>NZ_JANHLC010000001.1 GCF_028682395.1 Pseudomonas putida
GTATGCAAGATCGTTACTTGCGATCATTCATCAGTTCGGCAATCAATTGCGCAGGCTGCATTTTTGCAGACTGCGCAATCTGGTTGAGGTTATCGCCGAAGGACGTCACCGCAAGCCCGCGCTGACGCAGTCTCGCTACCAGCTCATCCGGTGTGTTATTGAACAAAGCCGCGCTGTCGACCAAAGGCGCCTTGCTCACTAATTGCACCGCTGCAAATGCAGGGTTCCCGCCTTGCTTGCCTCCAGTACTTGAGACAGCAAAAGGGATCGCTATCAGTACCGAAAGCAGCAGGGGCACAAAGAGTGTCTTGCGATTGATGTACCCCACCATCGGGCCCCAGTTTTTCCAAAGGTGCAAGGCGAATGGAACAAGTAACACCATACTGAGCCATTCATGCATGCCGTGAAAAAGTCCAGGTGCCCAGTGAAAAAACAAAGCCACGCCGGAAATCAGGGAAACCAGGAAAAAGCCTGTAGTGAGAGGTGTTGCATAACGATTGATCAAGTTTTTCAAAGGAAGAGCATCCATGGCTGCGCGTTCTTCGAGCCTGATAAAACGGGCTGAAAAGACTGTTCACGCGGGTAGTTATTCGATGACAGGAGGACGCTGATGATATCGTTTAAGGGTGTAAAGAGTTTGTAAGGCAGAGTAAAGTTTTGAAGTACATTTAACTCAATGTTCTAGGGCTCGCTGCAAACCTCATGCATATCGAAGGTGATACCAACCCCGTTCCTTTTCAACTCGCAGATCGACTTGATAAAGCCGCGAAAGGTTCTCCCGACTCAAGACCTCGTCCTTGGGACCATCAACCAGAATACGACCCTGTTGAAGCAGAATGACCCGGTCTATTTCCGGGACTATTTCGTTAACATCATGAGTGGTCACGATGACGCCTCGAGTCGCGCGACAGAAATCACGCATCAGGTTGAGCACTGTTCTGCTAGCACCCACATCGAGGTGATTTGTCGGCTCGTCGAAGATCAGTAACTCAGGGTGATGTATGAACGCCCTCGCCAGTATCAAGCGTCGCTGCTGCCCGGCAGAGAGACGCTGGAACATCAGATATTGGCAATCCGACAACCCGACCACCTCCAGCATGTCCAGGGCCTGAGCGTACTGCTCGGGTGACGGAATAAAACGGTCGTGACAACCAATTGAACCAAAGAAGCCCGAGACCACAACATCCAACGCTTGAGTGAACGGGGTGTAGTCCTCCTGAAACTCCTGGGACATGAAACCAATTCTTTCACGCAGCTCCCAGAGCGTGATTCTTTCACTTCCAAACAACTTGAAAAAACTGCCCTCCTCCTCCACGGGATAGATTTCCCGGCCAATGAGTTTCAACAAGGTACTTTTACCCGCCCCGTTCGGTCCTAATATCGCGACCCGCTCACCCGTTTCAATCGTTAAGGAAAAACGTTCCAACACCTGAGTTTGATGTTGAAACGCACTGACATTTTTGAATTCGATCATTGGGTCATTACTTGAAATAGTTGGCACGGTCTAACGATTAACCATCACTCACAAACATCGGCCGCTGACCGATTGCAAGGGATGGCCAGAACAGTGGAGGGTTGAGACTGCGGCCCGACCCGTAAAGTCTCCTCCTCTATCCTAGCCCCCATCAGCACTTCTAAGCGTCGGCGCTGTTTATGGCGGCCTTATGCGCTGTGTGAAAAAGCGGAAGCGAAATCCTTCCTTTCTTCCGTGTCTTCATTTGGCCGCTTCATACCCGCCATGCGGTGATATTCATTGAAGATAGCGTCGGCTTCGGCAAACGGCAGGACCTGCTCGATGTCCTCGAAACGCTGGCCCCCAGTGCGCTCCTCGACGATGCGACGCACGACCTCAGGCCCATCGCCACGGTTGGCCATCACAATGCGATTGGCGATCTCGCGGCGCTGGGCTTCATAGTGCTTCAACGCTTCAACCGGATCGGCAATCGTGGCCAGCGCTTCGGCAATAACCCTCGCATCGACCAGCGCCTGGCAGGCGCCGTTACCGCCACGCGGGTACATGGCATGGGCAGCATCGCCCATCAGCGTCACTCGACCGAACGACCACTGCGGCAATGGATCATGGTCCACCAGCGGGAACAGGTAGACCTCACGCGCATTACGCAGCATCTCGCCGACGTTGATAAAGTCCAGCTCGCACTCATCGAACATATGCGCGATTTCGGCGATGTCCGCTTCCTGGTTCCAGTCCTCCATGCTTTCCGGACGACCATTTTGCTCAACCACCCAATTGACCAGCGTCAGACCGCTGTCATCGGCGTTGTCCAGAATCGGGTAGACGATCAGACTGCCCTTGCTCGGCGCACCAATGTGCAAAATGGTGCCGCCTTCCTTGAACGGCTTCATCAAGGTCACGCCGCGCCACAGGGTGATGCCGGAGTAATGGGGCTCGGTCTTCTCGGGAAACAGCTGATTGCGAATGGCGGATTTGATCCCATCACCGGCAATGGCGATGTCCGCACGGATTTCGATGGGCAGGCTCATCGCGTCATTGGTGGTGGATGCAAACTTGATGGTCACGCCCGAATCGTCTTGCTCAAAGCCTGTACAACGCACGCCCATGACGACCGATTCCGCCCCCAGACGTTCGATGACTGCCTTGTACAGAATCATCTGCAAGATGCCACGGTGCACGAAGCGCTGGCCATGGGGATACCCCATGTGCACGCCGCACTGCTCGGTGTAAATCTCCTGGCCATACTGGTTGAAGTAGGAGGACTCTACGGCGTCGACCGAGCGCGCGTTGAGCTCGTCGAGCAGTCCGACCTCGGTTATTTCACGTGTGCCGTAAGGCTGGGTGACGATACCTACGCCCAATGGCCGCAGTTCAGGAGCTGCTTCATAGACACGCGGTTTGAAACCTTGCTCGTGCAAGCGCAATGCGGTCATCAAACCGCCGATACCCGCACCAATAATCGCGATATTCAACATCACTTCTCTCCAGCAGATGGTGAGGTTGAACAGATCAACCTCAATACTTTTCTTGTTTTCGGGCCAGTACATCAGGATGCGCCTGGCAACGTAGAGACCCGGGTGAATCAACGATGCTGACTCAGTGCCCGACGACCGCCACACTGGCGCCATCGGACCATTTGGGAACGATGCCCCGGGCCAGGATTGGGAGCCGGGCAACGCATGCCAGGAGTGCAATGACAATCACCCCTTGCATGGAAATCGGCAGGTCACCGCTCATTGCGGCAAAACAGACGGGACCACTGAGCAATACCCCCAGCAAGGTCAGCTGCGTTACCAAGCCGCTGGTTGCACCGATGCTCCCCGCCGATGGCGAAACATTGGGCACGAACGACCACATGCCAGTCAGCACGCCGCTGAAGAACATCAGCAACCACGAACAGGCAATGGAACCGGCAACGCCGATGGGCAAGGCGTAAATGGCAAAAGCCGGGACACCCGTGGCGATGATGGCAATGACGCCGACCTTGATCGGGGAGAAGCCTTGATTGAGCAGCTTGCCAAATAGCAGGCAACCCAAAGCATTGAGCACCATCGCACCGATATTCCAGGAGTTGATTACCAGCGGGTCGGCGCCGTAGTGGCTTTGCAGGTAAGGCGCGAGAGTCGCAATCACACCGACATGCAAAAACGCATCACCGCCGATGGAAATCCCCAACAGGTAAGGCCATGGCGAGCGCAGGACCAACTGTAAGCCAGTGGTGCGCGAAGGCTGCTCCGACACTTTCACACGCGCCGGAACCGCTACATACGCAATCAGGGCAATGGCGATGGTAACGACAGCGTGTCCCCAAAAGGCAAAGCGCCAACTGCCCGCGCTCACGACCCAACCGGCGGTCAGAAAGGGAATGATGAAGCTGACGGGAACGAAGGTCGCCCAGACCGCGATAGCCATGTGGCGCTGCTTTTCATGAGTGACACGAATCAACAACGTAATCGCCGAGACCGCCATCAGCACATAGCCGACGCCGGAAATACCGCGCCCTACCAACAAGGTTTGCAGCGTGGGTGCAGCCACAACCACCACATCCCCGATAACCAAAGCGACGCTACCGATCAGCAGCACCAGTTTGTCGCCGAAGCGATCCACCAGATAGCCCACCAGCAAGGCGCCGACCACCACCATTACCGAGGGCAACGACATCACCAGGCCGATCACCGATGGGCTATCGGGACGGAACTCACCTGCAATCGCATCAAGCTGTGGTACTGCCCCGCCCACAGTCATAGCCGCCAATACTCCAAGGCTATAAATTATGGCGACACGAAAAACAACCGACCCAAAAAAAATGCTCATTCAAGACTCCAGGGTTAATACGGTACTCATACTTCGAGCATCGATTTCAACTCAGTAACTATTGGAAAGATCAAACAAATGAATCCAGCGAACATTCATATTGAGTCCGGACATTCCCGGTCACAGGCACATGAGCCTTCCTGGGCGACACATTTATTCGATCCCTTCGCCAGGCACCGCCTGCTGTATGGGGAAGTCCGTAGTACGCGCAACTGGAGGCTTGAACTGTGAAGGTAAAAACAGCTAATGCAAATGCGCTTATCAAGCGCGCAAGGTGTCCAGCATGTTTCGACAAGGCTTTCATTTTTATTGTCCTTTCGATCGCTTTTTATTGTTCAAACGCCACAGGCAACACGCGCAGAAAAATCGCCCAAAGCGCTACGCATGAGAACTTCAACGAATTAGCAAGTTGCTTCACGTAAGAAAGTGAAACTTCCCATCTGCTGATCGGCGTTGACGATCAAGCCTTCCAGCTCTGAGGAATCACGGGCTACACCGAAGGCAACACCATCAGGTCGCACAAGGACTGCAACTGCATCGAATTGCTCGAGCCAATGCGTGATGAAAGCGCCCTCTTCCGAACAATAAACAGCCTCATTCTCGTCACCGGAATCACGCCTGCAATCGAGACACACCACCTCGCTGGTAGACAGACAGGCGCTATCAGCAAACAGCGAACTGACTTGTTTTACGAGACGAGCGTCACGGCACACCAGATAGAACTGCCCTCGGGTAACATCGTCCAGACGTGCCCGCGGCTGTGACGGTCCGCTGACCCATGGTTGAGGGAACAATTGACCCGCTCCAGCGCCCAAGCCGCCTTCATCATCTAAGTTCAAAAGGCCTGCACTCAGTCCTGGAATGAAAGACTGCCGGACCGTTTGCGCGGCGCCCGAGGTCAATTCAGCTTGCAGGCGCTCATCGCGCAAGCGCGCAGCATCGACATCCAGTTCGCCGATAATCAACCCGAAGGACTTGGCCGTTGCGACCACCTGCTGTACGTGGGGTCGTCGTTCCGCCGTATAGGTGTCCAGCAGCGCCGGATCAGCCAGGCCCCTGGACACCACATCAAGTTTCCAGGCCAGGTTATAGGCATCACGAACGCCAGCACACAGACCTTGCCCCATGAAGGGAGGCATTTGGTGCGCGGCATCGCCGAGTAGAAAGACGCGACCTTCGCGCCATTGCTCGGCCACCACCGCATGGAAACGATAGATCGCCACACGTTGCACGTGCACCGAGCGCGTATCGACGAAGGTGGAAAGCACCTCGTCCAGGTGCGCGGGATCGTTGAAGGACTCCGGCGATTCACCAGGCAGCACCTTGATTTCCCAGCGCCGCAGTTTGTCCGGTCCGACGATGTAGGTTCCCGGACGTGACGGTCGGCAGTACTGCACGCAACGTTCAGGCAGTTCGATATCGTCGAGTAGTTGCGCGTCGACCACGACCCACCACTCGTCAAAGTCCAGATCGTGGATGCTCGCGCCCATTTGAGTGCGCACGACACTGCGCGCCCCATCACAGGCCAGCAAGTAACGCCCCCTCAGTGTCTTTTGATGGCCCTCGCCATCGACCATATCGACTTCGACACTATGTTCGGATTGGCGATACTCGACCAAGCTGTGTCTAAGGAACACTTCGACGTCACTGAAGCGCTCAACACCTTCACGCAGCGTGGCCTCAAGCGCCGGCTGATAGAACATGTAGGTGGGTTCCCAGCCCAGTGGGCCCGGTGCCGGCATCGGGTAAAAGCGCTTGATGACCTGCCCTTGCACACCAACGAAATCGGTTCCCGGATGAGCACAGGTGCCCTTCATGACCTCGTCTGCCAGGCCTGCCGCCTGGAAAGCGCGGGTCGCCTCATGATCAGCAGTGATGGCCCGAGGTTTGTCGAAAATGCTTTTTTCGCGTTCGATGACGGCTACGCGCATACCCATCGTGCCGAGTAGGTTGGCAAGCGTGGCACCGGTAGGGCCGTACCCCGAGATGATTGCGTCGAATGTCTGCATGGTCGTTTTCTTCTTGTTCAAGACACGTAAATCGTTAACGTGAAAGCTGGATTTCCGGGCTCTGGAAGCCATCCCAGACACCGTCGTAATCGGCCTGGCGGTGGCCGGCATCAAGCGCTTGTCGAGTCAGTCGAAACACTCGGCGGCTTTCGAACATGAACGCCATGGTGTTATCCACCTTGTGTGGCGCCAGTTCGGCCGTGCTGGCCTTCTCGAAGGTGGCCACATCAGGACCATGGGGCAGCATGCAGTTGTGCAGGCTCACACCACCGGGCACGAAGCCTTCGGCCTTGGCGTCGTAGATGCCCTTGATCAGGCCCATCAATTCGCTCATGACATTGCGATGGAACCAAGGTGGACGGAACGTATCCTCGGCGACCAGCCAGCGCGGCGGGAACACTACGAAATCGCAATCGGCGACGCCGGGATGCACCGAAGGCGCGGTCAACACCGTGTAAATCGAGGGATCCGGGTGATCAAAGGAGATACTGCCGATGACCATGAAGTTGGCCAGGTCGTATTTGCAGGGCGCCAGATTGCCATGCCATGCAACGACGTTCAGCGGCGAATAGGTTTGCTTGGCCTGCCAGAACTGCCCGAGAAATTTACGCACGACACGCACATTGCGATCACCCGATTCATAGGCCGCAACCGGGACGAGAAAATCCCGAGGATTGGCCAGGCCGTTCGAGCCGATAGGCCCCAACTCGGGCAAGCGGAAAGGCGAACCGTAATTCTCACAGATGTAACCCGCGGCCCTTCCATCCGGCAGTTCCACGCGGAAGTGGATGCCGCGAGGGATCAGCGCAATTTCGCCGGGACCTGCCTGCAGGGCACCCATCTCGGTGTGAATCAACAATTGACCGTGTTGCGGCACGATCAGCATTTCGCCATCGGCGTTGAAAAAATAGCGATCGTGCATGGAGGCATTGGCGCGATAAACGTGCGCGACGATGCCCGACTGCTCATCGACATCACCGTTACCGCCGACAGTGGTGATACCGCCGATAAAATCGGTCCCGGCAGCCGGTTCAGGCCAAGGGTCCCAGCGAAAACGATTGGCCGGTGTGGCTACTGCCTTGAACGGCGCCGATTCCCAGGTTGCGTGGGCCACCGGTTCAAACGCACCGTGCACCGCCGAAGGCAGCAATCGATAGACCCAGGTACGCCGATTTTCCGCGCGCGCGACCGTGAAGGCAGAGCCGGAAATCAATTCGGCATACAGCCCATGAGGGGCATTCTGCGGCGAGTTGCGCCCCTTGGGTAAGGCGCCTTCCAGCGCTTCGGTAGCAAATTGATTGCCGAAGCCGCTCATGTAACTCAAGGGTTGTGAGGAAGTGGAGTTTGTCATTTTTGTTCCACGTTGATCAAAAGGTTGCAGTGAGTTGCCGGCTCTGTACGAACCGGCAGCCGCCATGTTCTAGCGCTTGAGTGCCTGGATCTCTTGATCGATGGCACCGAAAATCGAGTGACCGAACGCGTCGAACATCTCTACCCGCACGCGATCGCCGAACTTGAAGAATGGGGTTTTGGCCTTCCCTTCATTGACTACTTCAAGTGCGCGTTTTTCAGAGAGACAGCAGAAGCCCTGGCTACGGTCGTGGTTGGAAACCGTGCCCGAACCGATGATGGTGCCCGCGGTCAGCGTGCGGGTTTTGGTGGCATGGGCAATCAGCCTGGAGAAGTCGAAGTAGTTATCGACGCCCGCCAGCGGCGATCCCAGCTTTTCGTTGTTGACATGCACGGTCAGCGGCAAATCGATCTTGGCGCCATCCCAGTTCCCGGCCAGCTCATCGGGCGTAACGGCCACCGGCGAAAAGGCGGTGACCCCTTTGCCGTTAAGGAAGCCAAAGCCCTTGTTCAATTCCGCAGGGATGATGTGGCGAAGCGAAGTGTCATTGACCAGCATCACCAGTTTGATGTGCTGCTTGGCTTCCTCGGGAGAGCACAGCATGGGTACGTCATCGGTAATGATCGCAACCTCGGCTTCGAGGTCCACACCCCAATCTTCACTGGCGACGATCACCGGGTCCTGCGGGCCGGTGAAGTAGTCGGAGCTGCCTTGATACATCAGAGGCTCCTGCAAAAACGAGTCGGGCATCTCAGCACCGCGTGCCTTGCGCACCAGCTCCACGTGGCTCAGGTAAGCGCTGCCGTCCAGCCATTGGAAGGCCCTTGGCAGCGGCGAAGCAACCTCGGATTCATCGAATACAAAACTGCCGGCCACGTCGCCAGCGTTCAATGCATCGGAGAGTTGTTGCAGCTGAGGTTTGACGGCATTCCAGTTCTCCACTGCCCATTGCAGCGTGGGCGCAACATCAATGGCACTGACAGCGCGAGACAGGTCACGGGATACAACAATCAGCGCACCATCACGGGTTTCAGTTTTGAGCGAAGCCAGTTTCATACATGCATTCCGGTAGTCTAAAGTTACGGTGGTCACACACTGCTGGGTGCGGTTGATCACTAACTTACGAAACAATCGGGATAACAGATATGCGTTTTCCATCTGCCGGAAACGACCCTGTCCGGGGCTGTTTTTCAGACCTGTCACGCGTGATGAACAAGCCATTTCCATCAGGCAGACATCCAGCACTTCGGCGCTTCGGGAACCGCGATCATAGTTGTCGAGAGGTGAAAACCTCCGATAAACCACAAGGAAACACCATGATCATCGAACACCGCACCTATCGACTTCACCCAGGCAAGGTACAAGCCTATTTCGATCTCTACATGGACACGGGCCTGCCCATCCAGCTCGAATACTTACTCCAACCTCTGGGCTATTACACAACTGAATTGGGGCCACTCAATCAGATCATTCATCTGTGGGGATACAACGATCTCAACGAACGGCATCACTGCCGCAACCTGCTCAAGGCTGACCCGCGATGGACTGAGTACGTGCGGCAAATCATGCCGCTGATTCAACATCAGGAAAGCAAGATCCTGATGCCCGCGCCGTTCTTCGCGCCTCAAGCAGCCACCTATCGCTTGCCTTGAAATACGCCCCGCCAAAAGCACAGTGCCCGGCGAGAAGCCGGGCACTGTGTTCAAAGAATTTTCGGATGCAATGATTACCCCAGCATCATCATCGCCGATCCAGCCAGCACCCCACCACCCACTACTTTCTGCAACCGAGGGTGCCTGGCCAACAGCCCACCCGCGACAAAACCCGACAGCAGCAACAAGCCACTGACTAGCGTAAACCCGACGCTGAACCACCAGAACGCATCAGGGCTGGCTTCAGCACCGTGAGCCCAGCCATGGAACAGCGCAAACAACGGCATGGCCATGGCCAACAGCGATTGGCGTTGCGGCATCAGCAACGCGGCAGAGATGACCAGAAGCGAGCCGAGAATCATGCTCTCTACCCCGATCAAATCACCCAATAAATGCCCCATCACCGCCCCGCACAACATCAAAGCCAGGGTAAAGGCCGGCAAGACGAGATTGCGCCGGGACAACGCAGCAAGCATGCCGGTCCCCAACAACATCAACAGGTGGTCCAGACCGGTCAGCGGGTGCAACAAGCCGTCCTGCAACGGGCTACCGTCGTGCCCCGGATGGGCAAGGGCCGGCATGGCGATCAGCAACAGAACGAGAGCAATTGTTTTTTTCATGGAAAACTCCTGGCGAAAGGCAACGAGAACGCAGACCAACCAGGCACTTAGCCCCGTTGGTGAACCCGTGACGATAACGCGAGGCTATCGTTGCCTTGCGGGAGTTTCCATCTGATGGAAATGACTTGCTGCAACGTCCGATACGCCGCAGCGATTCAGCCTGCCTCTGGCGCAGTATCGGTGCGAAACAGCGATGAGATGACTTCGTCGATGGCATCGGCAACCAGTTTGCTGTCAGGCAATTGCCCGGTCAGCAGTGCATCCATCAAATGGTAGCCAATCGATGCGCCGAAAATCATTTCAACCAACAGCAGGCTTTTTACGTTCAGGTTCCACCTGGATCGATCAATTCGCTCAACCGCCTGAATCAATGATTCGCGACTGCCGCGAATACCCATCTCATAGAACATGTCGGCAACCCTTGCGTGACCAACGCGCTCGCCAATCGCCAAGCGACACAGGCGCAGGTGGTGCTCGCAAAGCACATGTTCTGCGATACCGTGAATCCTGGTTCTGAGGGCCAGAACCGGGTCCGGCGAAGTATCTTCCAGTTTTTTTTGCGGCCAGACATACGACGATGCCACCAGTGATTCCATCAACTCGTTCTTGTCGGCGAAGTACACATACAGGGTTTTTTTCGACATGCCCGCCTTGGCTGCGATCTCGGCCATCGTCACCTTTTCGTAGGCGTGCTCTCCCAGGAGCTGTTCGACGGCCTCATAGATTTCTTTTTTTCTTTCTTCGGCCGGCATCGCCAAAGGACGTCCAGTACGCGCCATTGTTCACCCGTTGACTTAGGAAACTGCATGGTTCCATAATTAAAATCCCCGCCCATCCTAAAGAAAATCTCTTCATGCGGTCCATCTCTTCACGCGTTACTGCCTTTGTGCTTGCCGGTCTCAGTGCCACTGGCCCTATCGGGGTTGATATGTACCTTCCCGGCCTTCCGGATATGGCGCGCGATCTGGGTGTCGATGAAGGCGCCATGCAGCTCAGCCTGATGGTCTACTTTCTCGGCTTGATGCTCGGGCAGCTGGTTTACGGACCGCTTTCGGATAAATACGGACGCAAGCCACTTATCTACTTAGGCCTTGCAGTCTTTATCCTCGGCTGCGTCGGTTGCGCATCGAGCGAGCATTTTGAACAGCACTTGTGGTGGCGCTTCTTGCAGGGCCTGGGAGGTTCCATCGGCCTGGTGATCGCATTTGCGATCGTCAGGGACGCATTCCGTGCGGCGCATATGGGCAAGATGATTTCCATCATCATGGCGGTGTTGGGGCTGTCGCCTGTTATCGCGCCAATGATCGGCAGCGCCCTGCTCACGACTTTTTCATGGCATGGCATATTCTGGGCGCTCGCCGGGTATGGAGTAATGGTTGCGACCGCAGTCGCGTTGGCGCTGGAAGAAACACGCAATGTGCAACTGCGAGCCACTTCTGCCCTGAAACACGTGCTGCGCAACTATACGAAAATTTTCGTCGATAACCGTTTTTTGCCTTTTGCACTCGCACTCTGTACCGGCCAGGCAGGCTTCTTCGCCTACATCGCCGGCTCGGCCAGTGTGCTCATCTCCGAATACGGGTTAACCCCAGTCCAGTTCAGCCTGCTCTTCGGGTTGAACGCTCTAGGCCTGGTATTCGCGGCTCTTATCAATCCCTGGATTCATCACCGCTTCGGTGCGCTACGCAGTTTCCGCCTGCTCAACACCGCCTACTTCATGGTGCTGACACTGCTGGCGGGCTATCTGATCTGCGGCCACAAAGACCTCGTCGTACTCAGTGCAGGCCTGTTTATCACGATCGCCCTACTGGGTTCGATCATGCCCACCGGCAGTCAACTGGCACTGATTCAACAAGGCGAACATGCAGGCACGGCCTCGGCACTCATGGGTTCGCTGCAATTCGGTGCAGGCGCATTGGTCACGGTCGCCTCGGGCGCATTGGCGTATCTGGGTGCCGTGGGGCTCATTCTGGTGATGCTGGTTTGCGCCACAACAGCGGCACTGCTTTGCATCATCTGTTTACCACGAAGGATTGATTTGTAAACACACCCTGGAAACGCAACGATCGCTCACAACTAGCCTAACAATTACAAATACGGGCATAGCCATGTCGATAAACAAGACAGAAATTGGAACACTCAACCGCTCAAGCACCATTTTGCGTTTGCTGGCCACCGCCGGTAAACGCGGCTTGGCACTCACGGATATCGCCAGCCGAAGTGCACTGCCCCATGGCACGGTGCATCGCCTGCTCAAGCAGCTAGGAGATACCGGGCTTACTTTTCAAAGCGAAGAGTCCAGACGCTATTTGCTGGGCCCGGTCGCGTATGAGCTCGGGCTTGCCGCCACCGAGATTTTCGATTTTCGCAGCCTGTGCCGTCCGGCCTTGGAACGGCTTTGCCAGGAAAGTGAAGCCACGGCGTACTTCATCATGCGCAGCGGCTACGACGCCGTGTGTATCGACCGCATCGAAGGCCCGTTTTCCACCCGCACCATCTCGCTGGATATCGGCAGCCGGCGCCCCCTGGGAGTAGGTGCGGGTGGACTGGCCATTTTGGCGGCATGTGCCGACGACGAATGCGAACGCATCCTTGAAGCGACAGCATCACGCCTGGGTCAGTTTCACCACCTCAATCTTGATCAACAGCGCCAAGCCATACAGGAAACCAAAATACAGAATTACTCACTGATCCGAAATCGCCTGACCCTGGGTGTCACCGCATTGGGCATGACCTTTCGCGACTCCATGCGGCGCCCCATCGGCGCCATCAGCATCGGCACCATCGACTCTCGACTGCAGGAACCACGTCGAAAAATCATCGTGGAATTGCTCAAGCAGCAGGTGCTGTTGATCGAGAAATCCATGCGTGCTTCGCGCCGTGTATTGATCGAGCATTTTTGAATGAACACGCGGCGATCAAATCGTTTCCGCAGAACGGAAAGCGCCGCCGGTAAGGCTCTGGCCCAAGTTATCTTCCCCTCCACGACAGGAAACGTAAGGCTGCCAGACACGGCAGCGCTACGCCTCTTTTGAAAATAAAAGTGGAGCGTGTGTGTGGAACCAACCTTCAACAAATCTCTTGATTACAGTTACGACGACGCCTGTTTGCGCGGTTATTTCAGCCGGCCTGGAGGCGGCGCACTTCCGGGCATCTTGCTAGTACATGACGCCTTCGGCGTCAGCGATTTCGTCAAGGGCATTGCCGACAGATTATCCAGCGCAGGATATGCCACGTTGGCCGCGGACGTCTGGGGCGACGGGAAGCAATTGACCAGCGAAAGCGAGATCGGTCCGATGATCGGGCGCTTTGCCGCTGACCGTAAAACGTGGATGGGCCGCCTGCAAGCCGCCCGCAAAACCCTGGCGGCACAACCGGGCGTCGACGGCGACAAAGTTGTCATCATCGGCTATTGCTTCGGTGGCGCCTCGGCACTTGAGTATTTGCGTACGGTCGGCGATGTCCGGGGGGCGGTCAGCATTCACGGAGGCCTCGATCTGGTCTCTGAAGAGTGGGCACCTTCCCACTCATTGCGCAAAGCCCTGCTGCTGACTGGCTATGAAGACCCGATGGCAGCACTGTCCAAGCTGGAATCACTGCAACAGAGCATGAACAACGCCGGTGTCGACTGGGAGGTCAATCTGTATGGCCATACCCGACACGGATTTACCCGCCCGGACTCGGACCGTGCGAACAAACCCCAGATAATCGCTTACCACGCGCAAAGCGACAAGCGCGCATGGGCGGCGCTGCACCGTTTTCTGGAAGAAAGCCTGGCAACTTGAGAGCCCTCGCTAACGTTATCGCCCCATACCAATAACAAGTAGCGAGGAATGCATACGCTATGAGCAGCAATAACTTCCGTGACTTTCTGCTGGCCCTGGACTCGCCGAGAATTGTCGATGCCCGTGGAAAGGACCCGTTCGAATACGCCAAGCCCATTATTGCCTCGGCCAAGGCAAAGTCGCTGATCGATACATGGCAAACCCTGTACCGGGAACCCTTTAAGGGCACGACTGCTAACGGCCAGGTCGAACCTGGACTATTTCAACTGGCCAACGAAGGGTTCGACGCCCGCAATGCGGTCGCGGCCGCTCAAGCACTGTTGGCCAGTTTGAACACAGGTGAACGCAAGGCGCTGCAGTACCCGGTTGATGCGCCTCAATGGCGTGACTGGTACAACCCGGAATTCCCGATGAACGCCAACGGGGTCCGCCTGGATTACCTGTCGAGCGCCTCGCGTGATGCCGTGATGAATGTGCTCAGGGCGAGTTTGAGCGCAGAGGGTTACCTGAAAACCGAACAGTGTCGTATTGCCAATCTGTTCCTCGGAGAGCTTTACGATCTGCGCAACATCATGAATGAGTGGAGCTATCACTTCCTGCTGTTCGGCACACCTTCACTGACCGAACCCTGGGGCTGGAATCTCTACGGTCATCATCTGGCCCTGAACTGCCTGATGATCGGCGGCCAGATGATCATCTCGCCAACGTTCATGGGTGCCGAACCGGCCCACATCGATCGGGGCCCGCATGGCGCGTTTTCGTTGTTCCAGAATGAGGAAAGCTTCGGCCTGCAATTGATGCGCTCGCTCTCACCGACATTGCGCGAACGAGCCACCACCTTCAAGCAGATGAAAGACCCGGCAATGTCTAAAGATCGCTGGCACTTTGCCGACGAGCGCCAACTGGGTGCGGCTTATCGCGATAACCGGGTCATTCCCTACGAAGGTGTCTGTGCCGCGCAGTTTTCATCCGGCCAGCAGGAGCAATTGCTGAAGATCGTCGATGCCTTCATCGAGTATTTGCCGGAAGGTCCGCGAGAGACACGCCTACGGCAGGTCGAGTCAATGCTGGAGCGTACGTACTTCAGCTGGATTGGCGGCCATGGCGACGACGACCCTTTCTATTACCGGGTGCACAGCCCGCTGATCATGGTGGAGTTCGATCACCACAGCGGTGTCTGGCTGAACAATCCGACCCCGGAAAAATTTCATATCCACACGGTGGTCAGGACCCCTAACGGTAATGACTACGGCAAAGACCTGCTGCGCCAGCACTACCTGAAAGAACACCGGCACGGTTCGCCGCATATGGCCAAACGTGGCGGCGCACATGACCACTCTCATGACCATCCTCAGGATCATGACCATAGCCACCCTCATGGTCACGATCACTCTCACTGACGGGCTCATCGTTACTCGAACGCTACCCATTCGACGTGCCATCGCGGCGACGTGCGTTCGATTTCATCAGAGGAAAAACAGCAATGGATTTAGGCATCAAAGGGCGTACAGCCTTCATTTCGGCTTCATCGCAAGGGCTCGGTTATGCCTGCGCCCGCGCACTGGCTCGCGAAGGCGTCGTGGTCATCCTCAATGGCCGCAATCAAGAAAAGCTGCAGCATGCAGCTGATCTGTTGCGCACCGAAGTGATCGGTGCGCAGGTCATGACCGTCGTCGCGGACCTGACGACCGCCCAGGGTCGCGCCGATATTCTGGAAGCAACACCAGAGGTCGACATACTGGTCAACAACAACGCCGGCCCTCCCCCAGGTCGCCTTGCAGACTGGGACGAAACAGCACTGCTCGGCGCCTTGCAAGCCAACATGATCCCGGCCGTCCAACTGATGCGTGCCTACATTCCCGGCATGCAGGCGCGGGGCTTTGGCCGGATCATCAACATCACGTCGGCAATGGTCAAATCGCCTCACTACATCATGGGTTTGTCCACGTCCGCCCGGACTGCATTAACCGCCATCAGCAAGGCAATCAGCGTTGAAGTCGTGAAAGACAATGTGACGATCAACAACCTGCTGCCTGAACGCATCGATACACCACGCCAGGAATTCATGGCCCAACGCCTGATGAAAGAACAAGGCGTCAGCAATGAAGAGGCTCGACGCCAGATTGCTTCAACCATCTCGGCAAAACGCCTCGGGCGGCCCGAAGAATTTGGCGACGCCTGCGCGTTCCTGTGCAGCAGCCAGGCCAGTTATATCTCGGGCCAGAACCTGCAACTGGACGGCGGTTCGTACGAAGGGCTGATCTGATCAGCCTCCCCGCCCAGTTCATTGAAAGGAACCCGTCATGCTCAATCAGCAGACTGAACTCGCAATTCTGGCGTTGGAACAGCGCAGGCAACGGGCGTTGGTCGATGTCGACATCGACACATTGAGTGCACTCTTCGACGACGATCTGTTGCACGTTCATAGCACCGGCCTGGTGCATACCAAGCCTGAGCTTTTGGAACACATCGCCCGCAAACGCGGTTTTTACGCGATACAGCGCGGCACCCTGACCCTTCGTGGCAACGATGACATGGCCGTCCTGACAGGCCCGATCATCAATCAGATACGCACTGCCGATGGCAAAGAAGAACACATGCATGGCTTTGTCACCCAGGTGCTCAGGCGCACGCTTTCAGGATGGAAGTTCCTCAGTTTCCAGCTCACGGTCGTGCGCGACTAGTGGCTGTTATTTCAAAGCTCATTCAATCAAATACAAACAACAAGACGGCAGATACTCTATGAAAATCGTTCGTTTTACTGAAAGCGGCCGCACGCGTATCGGGAAACTGGAAGGCGATCGGGTGATTGATCTTTCCGGTGTTCCTGGAGTGATCGACTCGATGCGCCAACTACTCGGACGCCTTCCCGAATTGCGCCCGGCCCTGGAAGCAGCCCGCTCGCCCGCGTTTGCCCTGTCGGCCGTACAGCTTGAGAATCCGGTCAACGATCCTCAGAAATACCTGGCCATTGGCCTGAACTACAAAGCCCACGCCGAAGAAGCCCGCGCCGCCGGTATTCCGATCCCGAGCAGCCAACTCTGGTTCAACAAACAAGTGTCCTGCCTGACAGGCCCTTACGATCCGATCCTGTTCCCCTCTGCGGTCAAGCAGCTTGATTATGAAATCGAGATGGGGGTCGTCATCGGCCAGCGTTGCCGTAACGTCAAGGCTAGCGATGCCCGATCCGTGATTGCGGGTTACCTGGTGACCAACGATGTCAGTGCCCGTGACTGGCAGCAACGCTCCCCCACCTTCACCCTGGGCAAATCGTTCGACAGCCACGGCCCGATTGGCCCCTGGCTGACCACGGACGATGAAATCGAAGATCCCCTGGCGCTGGAAATGCGCCTGACGGTCAATGGTGAAGAGCGCCAGAAAATGACCACCGGCGACATGATCTATGACATCTACCAACAGATCGAATACCTCTCCACGGTCATGACGCTTGAGCCCGGTGACATTCTCGCCACTGGCACACCGTCGGGCGTAGGCGTTGCCCTCGGCAAGCTGCTTCAGCCCGGCGACGTCGTGCGCGCCGAAATCGAACATCTGGGCTATATCGAAAACCGCGTGGTTCAAGTGTCTTGACCGCCAGCCCTGCCCTGCATTTTTGACGCCCAGTCGAAACGAGAAGTGCCCTCGCCCCAGTAACGGTCGCTCACGTGATCCGAAATGGCGCGGGCACTTTCTTTTCATTCGTATGCCAGACGGGTCGTGCCCCGGTGCACGACACTTCGGGGGATTCCATGCTCAGATGGCTCAGTGATTGTTTTTGCAATATCAGGATCAACGCCAAACTTTCGATCGGATTCGGCATCATTCTGCTGTTAACCATGATCATTGCCGCGACCGGCTGGTACAGCACTCACAGCATTATCGAGCGCAGCGACAAGATCAGTCAGATCAGTAGCATCAACAGCCTGATCAAGACCCTGAGTACGCAGTACGCGCATTACCAAAGTCGCCACAGCCAACAGGCCGCCACGGACATCGTTCAAACGCTGGATCTGATCGAAGCACAACACCTGCACCTCGCCTCCTTGCTGACCACCCCGGAGGAACGGAAACTGCTTTCACAGCAACAACTCATCGCCAAGGTTTACCGGGCTCATCTGGCACGTATCAGCGAGAGTTTTGCCAATCGCGACAGCGAATTCAGCACTCTTGAAAACACCATCGGACTGGCCGGCAAACAATTGAATGAGGCGGTCAACGACATTGTCCGTGGCTCGGGTGACGCGCAGCAGGGCGTTATTAACCTGCAATCGGTCAGGCCGCTCTTTCAGAGCATTCAACAACTCATATTGCAAGTGCACGATTTTGACTATACGAACGATCCGGAAAAAGGTCGCAGTGCCCTGGCGCAAATAAACAGCATCATCAATGAAGTCGGCAAAGTCCTCGCAGAATCAAAGAGCAATCCCTCCAACCTGCAACAGACAGCCCTAGCGCTGGCTCAGTATCGCGAGCACCTGCGGCGTTTTTGCGATGAAGTGGCTACCAGTGAGACTGTCGGCAAACAACTCTTCGAATCGAGCGCACAACTCGAAGCCCTCAATCAGAACCTGATCGACTATCAAGCCAGCAAACGCGCCAGTGATGTGCACAGCGCCCAGCAAACGATCGTCGCCAGCCTTGCTCTGGCCGTGATCCTGGGCGTGCTCGCCGCAGGATTCATCACACGACAGATCGTTAAACCACTCCAACAGACATTGAAGCTGGCCGAATGCATCGCCTCTGGTGATCTGACACAAGTCATCGTGGTTGAACGCCGGGATGAGCTGGGGCAGTTGCAGCACAGCATGCAACGGATGGTCATGAACCTGCGTAACCTGATCGGCAATATCAGCGACAGCGTGATGCAGATCACCGACGCCGCAGAGCGCCTCTCGACGGTCGCCACGCAGACCAGTTCAGGCATTCACACGCAGAAGAACGAAACCGAACAGGTTGCCTCGGCGATGAATGAAATGGCCGCTACCGTGCAAGAGGTCGCTCATAACGCCCAACAGGCTCAGCTGGCCGCAGTGGCGGCCGACCAACAGGCCTGCGGAGGCGAAGTGGTTGTGGGGCAAGTCATCGAGCAGATCGAACGACAGGCCATCGAAGTCGGAAAATCCACCACCGCGATGAACAAGCTCAAAGAGCAAAGCGACAGGATCGGCTCTGTGCTCGATGTCATCCGCTCCGTGGCCATGCAAACCAACCTGCTCGCCCTCAACGCCGCCATTGAAGCCGCGCGCGCAGGTGATTCCGGAAGAGGTTTTGCCGTGGTCGCCGACGAAGTGCGCAGCCTGGCGCAGCGAACGCAGCAATCGACGGAAGAAATCGAAGAACTGATCATCAGCCTGCAAGACGGCGCGGAGCACGTTGCATCCGTGCTGGAAACCAGCCGAGACCTCGCCGCCAGCAGTGTGGATCTGACCCGCCAAGCCGGAACATCCTTGGAACAGATAACCCGTACCGTCTCGACCATTCAACAGATGAATCAACAAATTGCGACGGCCGCCGAGCAACAGGCGCTCGTCGCCAAGGACATCAATCGCAGCGTATTGAACGTGCGCGATATAACGCAGCGGACCGCAAGCGCTAGCGATCACACGGCGAGTTCAAGTGCGGAACTGAATGATCTCGGCAAGCAGCTTGAGCACATCGTCAAACAGTTTCAGATGTAACCCAGGCCATCGGCCTCATAAAACAGACCTCCTTTTAGAGGTCTTTTTTATTGCTCCATTATCTCTGTCCATCAGACAGAAAACCCAAACTCATCCCCCTCTTCCAAAAGGTAACTTGAGCGCAATGCCCAGTGAACAGGCATCCCTAAAACTACAACAGCGAAGACGGGAGTTCAAAAGTGACAAAGACCTTACATGTGGATGTGTTCGTCGTCGGCGCCGGCCCTACTGGTTTGGCCTGCGCGGCCTTGCTGGCCAAACAAGGGGTGGAGGTCTTGGCGATTACCCGGTACTCCGGCCTCGCCAACTCACCCCGGGCACACATCATCAACCAGCGGACCATGGAAGTGTTTCGCGATCTGGGCATCGAAGATCGCATTATCGCCGCGGCGATGCCTGGCAAGCTAATGGGCAAGGTCGTGTGGGCAACCAGTTTTGCCGGCCAGGAACTCGCTCGCCGTAAAGCCTGGGGGGCAGGCACTGAGCGCAAATCGGAGTACGAACGGGCGAGCCCTTCGGACCTGTGCAACATCCACCAGCACGTCATGGAACCCATCATGTGCGAGGCTGCCCGCGAACTCGGGGCACAGGTGCGCTTCAGCCTCGAACTGATCTCGATGCGTCAGGACAATGAGCACGTGTATTCCACCTGTCGCGATCGAATCACCGGCGAAGACATTCAGGTCGTATCCAAATACGCGGTCGGCGCCGACGGTGACAACAGCAAGGTGTGCGAAGACATCGGGTTTGAAGTGGAAGGCAAAATGGGCCTGGGCCACATGCTCAACTATTGGATCAAGGCGGATCTGACGCCCTATACGGGCTATCGTCCTGGCGCGCTGTACCAGATTCTGCAACCGGCCAGCCATTTCATGTCGACCACGGCCATCTTCGTCAACGTCAACCCTTGGGATGAGTGGGTGATGTCGATGCCCTACGATACGGCCTTGGGCGAGCCCGATACCAGTGAAGCCACCGCCACCGCACTGGCTCGTCAATACGTGGGCGATCCGAAACTCGATGTGCACCTGATCGCCACAGGCAAATGGACCATCAATCAGATCTACGCCAAAGAGATGCACAAAGGTCGCGTCGTGATCGCGGGCAACGCTGCGCATCGTCACCCTCCCGCCGGTGGACTGGGGGCCAATACCTGTATCCAGGACGCGTTCAACCTGTGCTGGAAACTGGATTTCATACTCAAGGGCATGGCTGGCCCATCGCTGCTCGAGTCCTATAACGCAGAGCGTCAACCCGTGGCCCAACAGGTCGTCCTGCGGGCCAACAAGTCTCTGGAAAGCCTGTTCGCACTGGTGGCAGCGGTCGGACTGCGTCCTGGTCAAACGGAGCAGGAAGGCTGGGAAAGCCTGCAAAAAACCTTCGCCACTGACGCCGAGAGCGAGGCGCGCCGTGCACAGCTCAATCAAACGTTGAAAAACCAGGATTACAACTTCAATGCACTGGGCGTGGAACTCGGCCAGTTCTACCGTTCCGAGGCCATCATGTCCGAGGGCGCAGTGCCACAAAACGCCCTCGACGCAGAGATCCATTACCAACCGACAACCCTCGCTGGCGCTTCCTTGCCTCACGTTTGGCTGTCACGCGATAAAAAGGACGTGTCTACCCTCGACCTGGTGGGACAAGGACGCTTTACCTTGCTGACCGGCATCAGTGGCAATGCCTGGAAAGACGCAGCGCGTGAACTGGCACTCGCGCTGTCGATTCCGTTGGACTGTGTGACGATAGGCCTGGGAGCCGAAGCGGACGACATTTATGGTGACTGGGCTCACACCAGTGAAATCGGTGAGGGAGGATGCCTTCTGGTACGACCTGATCGACACATCGCGTTCAGGGCTCAGTCCACCCCCAATGAGCCGTACACCGAACTGGCTGACGTCATGACCAGGATCCTCGCACGCTAGATCACGCCCTCCTCCAGAACCGAGCTGCTTATGCACCTCGGGCTTTTTTATCGATGTTTGTAGCCTGTGCCATGCATCAGTCGCTCAAAAAAACCGGGACCTCGTGGCCCCGGCAAAAAATCTGGGCCCCGTCGTGGGCCCAGATGGCACTTCTAAACAATCAACGTCATTACGCTGAGGCATTCACCGCGGTCGTGCGCTGAGCCCAAAGTGGCACGGTGCCGCGCGCCAGAATGGGCAAACGCACCAGACAGGCAAGCAACCCGAGCACGATCACCGCGGCCATGGAAATCGGCGCTTCGTGGCTGATCACCGCGAAACAGATCGGCCCGCTGAGCAACACGCCCAGTAAGGTCAGTTGGGTAACCAGACCGCTGGTGGCGCCGATACTGGACTCCGAAGGCGCAACATTGGGCACGAAAGACCACATGCCCGTCAGCACACCGCTGAAGAACATAAGAAACCACGAGCAGGCAATCGAAGCTGCAGCCCCAATGGGCAAGCTGTAAATGGCAATGGCGGGAATGCCCGTGGCGAGGATCGAAAATACACCGACTTTGACGGGCGACAATCGGGTCTGAAGTAACTTGCCGAAGGTCAGGCAGCCGATCATGTTCAACACCATGGCAACGATATTGCAGCCGTTGACGAACATCAGGTCTGCGCCGTATTCCTTTTGCAGGTACGGCCCAAGGGTCGAAATAATGCCGACATGCAGAAATGCGTCACCGCCGATGGAGATGCCCAGCATGTAGGGCCAGGGCGAGCGTATGACACGTCCCAGACCGCTGATCCTGGAGCGCTGCTCGGAAGGCTTCTCGCGAGAAGGTATCGATGCCATCAACATAAGAATGACCATGAAGGCGACGACGCCGTGCGCGATGAATTCATAGCGCCAATTGCCTGCGACCCAGCTGGCCGTTAGAAACGGAACAATCATGCTCATGGGGACAAACGTCGCCCAGACTGCAATCGCCATATGCCGCTGGACTGCCGGGGTCACGCGGATCAGCAACGTAATCGCAGACACCGACATCAGAACATAGCCGAGCCCATTGATGACGCGCCCCGCCAGGAGCATCGTCAGGTCGCCGGCGCTGACCACCAGTACATCACCTGCGACCAGGACAAAGGTGCCAATGATCAACACAAGCTTGTCGCCAAAACGGTCCACCAGATACCCCACCGCCAAGGCCCCGAGGACAACCATTAACGACGGCAGCGACACGATCAGGCCCACCATGGCCGGGCCGTCGGGATGAAACTCCGCTGCAATCGAGTCGAGAACAGGAATGGCACCGCCTACCGACATCGCAGCCAGCACTCCCAAACTGTAGATGACAAGTAACTTATAAAGCGCAGATTCAAATAATTTGTTCATGCTTACTCCAGTGCTTACTTGCGAAAAGCATTACACCCATCAACTCAAACAAACGGAGGCTTAAAACACATGAATCCAGCGCAGGCCCAGACTGAATCCGGAAATCGTGTTTTTCGCCGTCACCGGGTTATAAGCATTAACAAATAGAATGTTTTTCGAGTCTACTTGCCATGTCGCACCTGGCCCAATGGCAAAACTGGTCGTGCGACTATCGCTGATGCGATGCCCATTCTCCTCGTCGTCCGAAATCTGTTTGAAGTAGTAGCCGTTAACACCGACCCGCACATGCTTCCAGAACTCATACGACGTGGTGAAGTTCGCCCATACCGCTTCGCCAGCCTGGAAACTTTCAATGCCGGGTGCTGGTGCATTAGGCGAGTTGTTGGTGCCGTTATAGAGATAATGAAGACGGGTCGACATTTCGACTTTGGGCGTCGGCATATAAGTCATCGCCCAATAAGGGTTGAACGACCAGAAACCCGAACCTACCGTCGCGGCACGCTTGTCGTTATATGAGCCCGTCGGTGCAATTGCCGTAAGCGCGAAGCGCTGCACGAATACCGGACGCCCATCGCGTATCACGGGATCCATCTGCAGGTAAGGCCCGAAAGTGACATCGCCGAACCGTGTTCCACTGTCCGAATCGAAAGGCACCATGCTGTCGTCTTTTTCCGTCGCCTTCACGTGGACAAGAGGCAACAGAGCTTCAAAGCCGAGATTCCCACCCAACAACCGGTACGGAGAGGTATATGACAAAAGAGACGTCAGCGCCTGACTTTCCACTTTGGGGTCATTGAAAATGACCTTCTGATCGCCGCCGTAATCGCTGATCTTGTTAATGTCTTTATATTGATAAAGTTCGATCAGGGTAAAACCCGGATCGTTTCGCCCGAAACCATCCATGAAGCTGGTGCCCCCCAGGTTTATCCCGGTTGGCTCGTAAGTAGAGGCGTGGACAGAACTGCAAAATACGAACACTACAGCCAGTAGCAAAATATTCGAGTGGGCGCGTTTGCAAGGAGAAACCTTATTCATCAAATACATCCTTCGCTATTAATTATTTTTGTTGGCAAAGCAGGAATCGAAAAACCTGAAACTCTTCATCATTTTTCTTTGGCCGAGCGCAGGACATGGCCGCTGCCATTCATCGACCAGGAATATTGAATCGTTACACTGCAACTTTATTTCAAATGCAGGCCAAGGCTCCGGTGTTGACCTGAGTTATCGCGCCGCAAGTTAAGGATGCGGCGAGAATCTCGAATATAAACCTCGATCACATCCGGTCGTTGAGCATTTCCACTAGCTGGAAACGAGTTGGCTTCGGCGCCATTTCGATGCACAAGACGAGGCTACTCGCTGACTGGAAAGTATCGCGCTAACCATCCCTGCAAGATCGAAGTCAGGCGTGTGCCACCGTCAGCAAAAGGGAAATGGTCGACTTCGGTCAGCAGAATCAGCTCGGCGCCCTTTCCGGCGTGCTGAAAAACTTCGATAGCCTGTGAAGTCGGGGTCACACTGTCGTTCGCCGAATGCAACAGCAGCAGTGGGCGTGGCGCCAACTGGTCGATGACATCCTTGGGCCGGAAACTGCAAATGCTGGCCATGGTTTCCGCGGTGAAGTCCATTATCGAACCGGGCGGCAAATGATTGCGCAGGTGTTCTGGCACCGGAACGATGTCCCAGCGCTTGACCATCAGGCTCTCACCAGTCTGTTCGCGGTGACGCAGGCCTTTTTCCATGGTTTGCGTAAATCGCTCCCAGGCTTCGGGCGAAGGATGCTGATCCTGAGACTTGCGCAAGCCATCGCCCCAACCGCCCAGCGCCACCACTCCGGCAACGCGGATATCCACCGCACCGGCAAAAATGCCCACGGCAGCGCCAAAGCTCTGGCCGCTGAGCAGAATACGTCCGTTGGCCACCTCAGGTTGCGCAGCGAGCCATGTGACCACATTGCGCGCATCGGCGACCTGATCCTGGCAGATGATGCGCCCCGGCTGTCCACCGCTTTCACCACAACCGCGCATATCGAAGCGCAGCACTACATAGCCGAGTTTCTCGTACAGCAACGCTTCGACGACGTGGGTTTCGCCATCCTTGTTGCCGCCAAAACCGTGCATCACGACCACGGCAGGCAGAGGCCCCTTGGCGTCGTCCGGCACGTGCAACACGCCAGCAAGTTGTAAGCCATCGGATGGGATTGATACGGGGATTTGCATGTACTTCTCCTGGTCAGAAATTTTTGGGTGTGCGCCGAATGCTTCACAGCAACGCGGCTATAACTTTTTCGTGGGTGACATCGTCCAGGCCGTTGGTGCCGTTCTCCTGGCCGTAACCACTGTGCTTGATGCCTCCCCAGGGCATGGACGGGTCGATCAAACCAAAGCCGTTGATCCAAACGGCACCTGTGCGCATTTGCCGGGCGAGGCGATGGCCTTCACTGAGTTCTCGCGTGAAAATCCCGGAGCTCAATCCATAGGGGCTGTCGTTGGTGATTGCCACAGCTTCATCCACATCGTCGAAGGGGATGATGCATGCCACCGGCCCGAAAATTTCCTCTCGGGCAATGCTCATCGCGTTAGTTCCGATAAACAGACACGGCTCGACGAAATAGCCAGGACGATCCACGCGACGACCACCGCAGACTTTCTGCGCGCCCTCCTCTTCCCCGTGACGACAGGCGTCGAGTATTCGGTTCAAGGCTCGCTGGCTGATCACGGGGCCCAACGTCGTGTTCGGGTCCAGCGCATCGCCGATGACTTGCGTCGAAATGATCGCCAACAGGCGCTCGACCAATTCATCGACCCGGCTGCGATGAACAAGCAAGCGCGTACCGGCGGCGCATATTTGTCCCTGGTTGGCGAGGAAGCCCATCGCCAGGATCGGGGCCGCAACGGCCAGGTCGGCGCTATCAGTGATCAGTTGCGCGGCCTTGCCGCCCAATTCCAGGGTCAAAGGCTTGAGAGTCTGCGACGCTTGCATGGCCAGGATGCGCCCCACCGCGCCACTACCAGTGAAACTCAGCTTGGCCAGGAGCGGGTGATTGGCCAGCGCGCTACCCGCTACCGAGCCAATGCCGGGCACAATATTAAATGCCCCTGCGGGAAAGCCGGCCTCCAGAACCAGACTGGCAATATGCAAAGTGGACAGGGGCGCCTCTTCCGCCGGTTTGAGCACGACCGAATTACCCGCCGCCAAGGCCGCCGCCGCTTTCCAGCCGACATACATGGTCGGCGCGTTGTAGGCTGCAATTGCCCCGATGACGCCCAGCGGCTCACGCACCGTATAGGCAAGTACCGGCCGACCGAACATCTTCGGAACACTGATACTGCGTCCGTCCAGTTTGTCCGCGTAGCCCGCAAAATATCGCAGCGTGCGCACGAGGTTAGGTACGTCGGCAAGGCGTGACATGCCGATGACCTTACCGTTGTCGATACTTTCCAGACGGGCAATCCGGTCCGCATCGCGTTCCACCAGGTCTGCGAGACGCAGTAACAATCGCCCTCGTATGCAGGCCTCTGTTGCCCCCCATTCGCCCTCGAAAGCCCGATGTGCCGAGCGCACTGCGCGGTCGATATCTTCCTCCCCCCCGGCAGCCACCTCAGTAATGAACTGCTCGGTGGACGGGTTGATCACCGGCAGCGTGGCCCCCTTGGCCGCATCGACAAATTGATTATCGATGAAAAGCTTTTCCTGAAAGTCAGACACCGCAGACATTTCTATCTCCTGTACAGAGGAAACGGGGCCGCAGCCCCGGTTAAAAAAATGATCGGGGTGCCGATTAGCGGTCCAGCTCAGGCGTTTCGAAGTTTTTCGCGAAATCCAGCGGCTCGGATTCGCCCCAAATGCTTCGGGTACCGACTTCCAGCCAATCCTGCGGCTCCCAGTTCGCCTGCGGCCCGATGTAGTCCATGTCGGCGAAGTACTCGTGCATGCTGTTCCATGGATCGCGGATGTACGCAAAGGTATTGGAGCCGACGAAGTGACGCCCAGGGCCCCAGCCAGGGATATAACCCTTGTTGACCATCTGCCGCGCCCCCGCGCCGACTTCATCGGTGGTGCCGACATCGAAACCGACATGGTGCAAGCCGTAGGTATTGGATTTGCCAAAGGCGACGATGTGGTGATCGCTGCCGGTGGACGAGTGAAGAAAATTCAGGAAGGAAGCAACTCGATCCGAAAGGCGCATACCGAACATCTCGTTGTAAAACTCAACCTTGCGATTAGGGTCGGTGGAGAACAGCACCACATGGCCCATTCGCCTCGGCTTGGTTGGTTTTTCGTCGAGCAACTCGCTGCGTCCGCTACGCGCTGTTCGATTGTCCAGGGTGTTGTAGGTCACGCGTGGGGCCGTGTCCCAAGGCGCTTCTTCGGCGCACTTGATGTTGGTCAGCATGCCGTCGAAATCCCGGAGCCAGATGCCTTCGGGTGGGACGTTGGCCGGTGGTTCGAGCAGCTCGATCCCGGCCTGTTCCAGACGCTGGGTGATGCCCGCCAGCGACTCGCTATCGGTACCAAAGCTGACATAGGTCAGTCGCTTGCGCGGGCCCTGGGTCAGGATGACCTGATCCTGGTCGCGACCGAAACAGCGGCACACCAGGGTGCCATCGCGATAGAACGTGTCGAGGCCAAAGTCTTCATAGAAAACCCGGGCAATTTCCAGGTCCGGAACACTCATGGAGAAATGCTGAATATTACGAATCGTCATGGCGACCCTGTCCTTTTTCTTGTGGTGATTGATCGTCGGGAAACGATGTCGCATCACGGTAAGGGCGTCGATAAACAGGGTCTAATCAAAAGAATGCACGCGCACGTCACATCGATAACTTTTGGCATCGAACCAGAGGCGACGACTGCACGGCGCAGATCGTTCCTTCACGGGCGCTGAGCGGATTGCTAGTATCCGGCCAAACCTTCAGGGCAAGCGCTGTGATCATCGACCCCCGTCACCTTATCCAGCTTCATGTCATCGTCGAGCTGGGTTCCTTTCATTCCGCTGCCGGGCGGCTGGGCCTGACCCAGCCCGGACTGAGTCGCAACATCCGCTTGCTCGAATCACGACTGGGCGTGCAGTTGCTGGTGCGCGGCAAGCACGGCGCCCACCCCACGGACGAGGGCAAGGCACTGGCCTCCTACGGGCGCAAGCTGTATGAACTGAGCCAACAGGCTTCCACGGCCGGCACGTCTCTACGCCAGGGGGATGTCGGTGAACTGCGTCTGGGGGCGTCGTTCTCGATGGCCAACAGTCTGATTGCCGAGCCGGTCAGCCGCTTTCTCATAAACCGGCCAAAAGCCTCGATCCGCGTAACACCAGGTTCGACCTTACAACTGCTGGAGAAACTCGACAGCGGTCAGCTCGATCTGGTGATTGGCGGTACCCAGATGCTGCCGCCCGAGCACGGGCTGCGTTTTGAGCCTCTTTTGGAGAACAATCTGGAGGTGATCGCTCGCATCGATCATCCGCTGGCACACGCCGACGCTGTGACACCTGCCGAGTTGCGTCACTATCGATGGGTCGCGTGCCTGGAACCCGACCCTCTTCGCTGTGATGTCGATGCAGCAATGGTCTCGCTGGGTGTGATGCGCGGCGCCATTGCCATGGAAACAGCCTCCCTGAGTTTGCTCAGCGAGGTGCTTGAGCGGACCGACTTTCTGAGCCTGATCCCAAGTCCGGTCGCGCTCTCACTGGTTCGGTCCGGGCGCTTCAGTCGCCTTGCAGTGCACAATCGATATCCCTTGCGCCCATTGGGCATCGCTTCCCGTGCCGACAGCCAGACTTCCCCTTTGAGTAATGCGTTTATTCAAGCCCTGCGCGAATGGGCACGCGATCACCAGCACGACTTGGAAATACGGCACGCATTGGCCTTGCCTTAAGAATCGGGAGGTCAGTTCGACGGGCGGTCGAAGCGTCTGATTCTTGCCGTCCTCCAGCACACCCGGTCAGGCCCCCCACTCAAACCGCGAAGTGCGTCGCGGTCGAGGAACTTCACTGCCCGCGCTGGCCAGCAATGACCCCTTGGCGATGCCAGTCGGCCAGCGGACGGCTGATGTTTTCTGCGCGTACGCCAAGTTTGATCGCCAATTGGCGATGGCTCAGCGGCAATTGAAATGCCTTCCACCCAGAGCCGGTGATTTTGTAGGGGTAAAAACGATCGAAGTTAAAAAAGGGTCGCGAGATAAAATCTCGCAACCCTTTGAATTATATGGTCGGGACGGAGTGATTCGAACACTCGACCCCTAGCACCCCATGCTAGTGCGCTACCGGACTGCGCTACGCCCCGACTAGGCGTGAAACTCGCTCTCACAACATCTGAGAACGCTCAGGAATATAACGCAAGCTTTTGAAATATGGAAGTATTTTAAAAGATGAATTTATTTCTTGAGCACCACCAGAACGTCCTCCAACTCGGAGATCATCTGGCGGATCAGTTGTTTGTACTGGGTGGTGTCATCTTTGGCTTCATCACCGGAGAGACGCAGCCGCGCCCCGCCGATGGTGAACCCTTGGTCATAAAGCAGCGCGCGGATCTGCCGGATCATCAGCACGTCTTGGCGCTGATAATACCGGCGATTTCCGCGACGCTTCACGGGGTTGAGTTGAGGAAACTCCTGCTCCCAATAACGCAGCACATGCGGCTTGACCGCACAGAGCTCGCTGACCTCACCAATGGTGAAGTAGCGTTTTCCCGGAATGACCGGTAGCTCGTCGTTATGACTTGGTTCCAGCATAAGCCTCAACTCGGGCCTTCAACTTCTGCCCTGGACGAAAGGTGACCACACGGCGAGCCGTGATCGGGATTTCTTCTCCCGTCTTTGGATTGCGGCCAGGCCGCTGGCGTTTATCGCGCAAATCGAAATTGCCAAAACCTGACAATTTAACCTGCTCGTTGTCTTCGAGAGCGTGCCTGATTTCTTCAAAAAACAGTTCGACCAATTCCTTGGCCTCCCGTTTATTCAGGCCCAGCTCTTCATAAAGACGTTCCGCCATTTCAGCTTTCGTCAGAGCCCCCATACGTCACTTCCTTAACGTGGCGTTCAACCTTTGTTCGAGCGAGGTGAGGATAGCTTGCGTTGTAGAGTTCACCTCATCGTCATTAAGAGTGCGTGATGGATGCTGCCAGGTCAAGCCAACTGCCAGGCTTTTTCTATGGGGATCAATGCCTTTGCCCTGGTAGACGTCAAACAGCCTGAGGTCCGTGAGCCATTCACCGGCGTTTTCGCGAATCACATCCAAGACTGCGCTAGCAGAAACATCGCGATCAGCCAGCAATGCCAGGTCTCGCCGAACCTCTGGGAAGCGCGACAACTCCTGGAACTTGGGCATGCGACCCAAAGCGACTTCGCCCAACACCAACTCGAACACATAAACCGGGCGATCCAGCCCCAGTGTTTTCGCCAGTTCTGGATGAATAGCGCCCAGGTAGCCGACTTCCCGCCCATCACGCTCGATCCGTGCAGTCTGACCAGGATGCAACGCTGGATGCTTGCCCGGGACAAAGCTGAATTGGTCCGCCGCACCGGCAAACCCCAGCACCGCTTCAACATCAGCCTTGACGTCAAAGAAGTCCACGCCATCACGACCTTGCGCCCAGCCTTCCGGCAGGCGGCTTCCGCAAACGACACCGGCCAACATCGGTTGCTGCTTCAGGCCTTCCAGTTGCCCGACAAAACGCAGGCCACTTTCAAACATACGCACGCGATCCTGTTGGCGATTCAGGTTGTGCTGCAGCGCCTTGACCAGACCGGGCCACAGGGAAGAACGCATCGCCGCCATATCGACCGATATCGGATTGAGCAGCAACAGCGGCTCAACGCCCGGATTGAACAGCTCGAACATCTTCGGATCGATAAAGCTATAAGTCACAGCCTCCTGATAGCCTCGGGCAACCAGAAGACGACGCAAGGCCGGCAGATCGCTCTGCGCTTCAGCCTTGGCCTGGGGCGCCAGACGCGCCTGCGGGTAACGAACCGGCAAACGGTTGTAGCCATACAGCCGCGCCAACTCTTCGATCAGATCGACTTCCAGGCTGATATCGAAGCGATGGCTCGGCACTTCGACTCGCCATTGGCCTGCACCATCAGCAGAAATCTTCAGACCCAAGGCCGCAATCAGGCGCTCGACTTCGCCAGCGTCCATTTCCAGACCCAGCATTTGATCGATACGCGCCGCACGCAGAGTGATCGGCGCAATCGCGGGCAGATGCTCCGGGCTGGCGGACTCGATGATCGGCCCCGCTTCCCCGCCGGTGATCTCCAGCAACAGGCCCGTCGCGCGCTCCATGGCTTCGCGGGCCAGGTTCGAGTCGACACCGCGCTCATAACGGTGTGAGGCATCGGTATGCAAACCATAAGAACGAGCTTTGCCGGCAATGGCAATCGGATCGAAAAACGCACTTTCCAGGAATACATCCCGCGTTTTTGCGGTGTTGACGCCGCTGTGCTCGCCGCCCATCACACCCGCGATCGCCAAGGCACGCGTATGGTCGGCAATAACCAGGGTATCGCTGCGCAAGCTGACTTCCTGGCCGTCGAGCAGAACGATCTTCTCGCCCTCCTCGGCCATGCGCACACGAATTCCACCGTTGATTTCAGCCAGATCGAATGCATGCAGTGGCTGGCCCAGCTCCAGCATGACGTAGTTGGTGATATCGACCGCAGCGTCAATGCTGCGCACATCTGAGCGACGCAGGCGTTCAACCATCCACAACGGAGTCGGCTTGGACAGGTCGACGTTACGTACAACACGCCCTAAATAACGTGGGCAAGCCGCAGGCGCGAGCACCTCGACCGAGCGCACTTCATCATGCAATACCGCAGCGGCAGGAACCGCAGGACGCTTGACCTCGGCAGCGTACAAAGCGCCGACTTCACGCGCCAGACCGGCCAGGGACAAACAGTCGCCACGGTTAGGCGTCAGGTCAACTTCGATGCTGGCATCTTCCAGATCCAGGTAGACCCGAAAATCCTCGCCAACCGGAGCGTCGGCCGCCAGTTCCATCAACCCGTCATTACCCTCACCCACCTGCAGCTCGGCCGCCGAACACAACATCCCGTTCGACTCGACGCCACGCAGCTTGGCCTTCTTGATTTTGAAATCACCGGGCAACTGCGCACCAATCATGGCAAACGGAATTTTCAGCCCTGGGCGCACATTGGGCGCGCCACAGACGACCTGAAAGGTCTCCGAACCATTACTGACCTGGCACACTCGCAGCTTGTCTGCATCCGGGTGTTGTTCGGTGCTCAGCACTTCGCCAATGACTACACCGCTAAAAACGCCGGCAACCGGGGTAACGCTATCGACCTCAAGGCCGGCCATCGACAGACGAGCAACCAGCTCATCGCGACTTACCTGCGGGCTTACCCAGCCGCGCAGCCATTGTTCACTGAATTTCATCCTGCTCTCCTGAAAGATTCGTTACGGGCGTGCGACCTAGCGAAATTGCGCGAGGAACCGCAAGTCGTTGTCGAAGAACAGGCGCAAGTCATTCACGCCGTAACGCAGCATGGCCAGGCGTTCAACCCCCATACCAAAGGCAAAGCCCGAAAACTCCTCCGGATCGATCCCGGACATACGCAGCACATTGGGATGAACCATGCCGCAGCCCATCACTTCAAGCCAGCCGGTCTGCTTGCAGACACGGCAGCCCTTGCCGCTGCACATCACGCATTCCATATCGACTTCTGCGGAAGGCTCGGTAAACGGGAAGAATGAAGGACGGAAGCGAACTGCCAGTTCTTTTTCAAAGAACACGCGCAGAAACTCCTCAATGGTTCCCTTCAGGTCGGCGAAGTTGATATCGCGGTCGACCAGCAGGCCTTCTACCTGATGGAACATCGGGGAGTGAGTAATATCCGAGTCAGAGCGATACACACGACCTGGACAGACGATCCGGATCGGCGGTTGCTGCGACTCCATCGTACGTACCTGTACCGGCGAGGTATGGGTACGTAGCAACATATTGGCATTGAAGTAGAACGTGTCATGCATCGCACGGGCCGGGTGATGGCCTGGGATGTTGAGCGCTTCAAAGTTGTGATAATCGTCCTCGACTTCAGGACCTTCGGCGATGCCATAGCCGATATGAGTGAAGAACTGCTCGATACGCTCGAGGGTGCGCGTGATCGGGTGCAGCCCGCCAGAAGTCTGGCCACGGCCCGGCAGGGTCACGTCGATGCATTCGGCAGCAAGCTTGGCACTCAGCTCAGCCTCTTCGAATGCCGCCTTACGGGCATTGAGAACCTCTGTCACACGCTCCTTGGCGACGTTGATCAGCGCACCGACTTGCGGACGCTCTTCGGCCGGCAGATTGCCCAGGGTCTTCATCACCTGAGTCAACTCGCCCTTCTTGCCAAGGAAGTGAACCCGGATCTGCTCCAGGGCATTGATATCTTCAGCGTGTTGCACGGCCTCAAGTGCTTGAGAGACCAGCGCATCCAGGTTTTCCATGTACAGACTCCAGATACGAAATAGGGGAAGAGCTTGAAGGCTCTTCCCCTATTTATGACGTTTAACACCTGGGCTCACAAAGGTGGGCCCAGATGATTGTCGGTGGGTACTTAAGCCAAGGTGGCTTTAGCTTTCTCGACAATCGCAGCAAACGCCGCTTTTTCGTTCACTGCCAGATCAGCCAGAACCTTACGGTCGATCTCGATGGACGCTTTTTTCAGGCCGGCGATGAAACGGCTGTAGGACAGACCGTTGATACGAGCACCAGCGTTGATACGAGCGATCCACAGAGCGCGGAACTGACGTTTTTTCTGACGACGGTCACGGTAGGCGTATTGGCCTGCCTTGATTACCGCTTGCTTGGCAACACGGAATACGCGCGAGCGTGCACCGTAGTAGCCTTTAGCAAGTTTCAGAATTTTCTTGTGACGCTTACGGGCAATGACGCCACGCTTTACACGAGCCATGAGCTATTTCCTCTAGTCTTAACCAAAAATTAACGAAGGCGCAGCATGCGCTCGACTTTTGCCACGTCGGACGGATGCAGCAAGCTGCTACCGCGCAGTTGACGCTTACGCTTAGTCGACATTTTGGTCAGGATGTGGCTCTTGAAAGCGTGCTTGTGCTTGATACCGTTAGCAGTTTTCAGAAACCGCTTAGCAGCACCACTTTTAGTCTTCATCTTTGGCATGTTCGGATACTCCGCATTCAGTTGATAAACATAACCGCAAGGCCTGCCGTGCCCTGGTGGTTACTTCTTCTTTTTCGGGGCGATGACCATAATAAGCTGGCGTCCTTCCATCTTAGGATGCTGTTCGACCGAGCCGTATTCAACCAGGTCAGCTTCAACCCGCTTCAACAACTCCATCCCCAGCTCCTGGTGGGCCATCTCACGGCCGCGGAATCTTAACGATACCTTGGCCCTGTCCCCATCACTCAGGAAACGTACCAGGTTGCGCAGTTTTACCTGGTAATCCCCTTCCTCCGTCCCTGGACGAAACTTGATTTCTTTAACCTGAATCTGCTTCTGGTTTTTCTTCGCCGCTGCAATCTGCTTCTTCTTTTCGAAGATAGATTTGCCATAGTCCATCACCCGGCAAACGGGCGGGACTGCGTCGGCAGAGATTTCTACCAGATCTAGCTTGGCTTCTTCAGCAATACGAAGCGCTTCATCAATCGAGACGATGCCAACCTGCTCGCCGTCAGCGCCAATTAACCGAACCTCGCGTGCCGAGATATTCTCGTTGATCGGGGCCTTCGGTGCAGCTCGTTTATCTTGTCTCATTTCACGCTTAATAATAATTACTCCGAATCTTGGCGACCACGCCGGGAAACCGCTTGAGCGAGAAAATCAGCGAACTGGGCGACGGGCATGGAGCCCAAGTCAACACCTTCACGCGTACGCACAGCGACAGTTTGCGTTTCAACCTCCCGATCTCCGATAACCAAGAGATAGGGAACCTTGAGCAAAGTATGCTCGCGGATTTTAAAGCCGATCTTTTCATTTCTCAAGTCGGACTTGGCACGAAATCCGCTTTCCGCGAGAGTTTTTTCCACTTCCAGGGCAAATTCTGCCTGTTTATCAGTGATATTCATGATCACTGCCTGGGTTGGAGCCAGCCACGCAGGGAACGCGCCTTCGTAATGCTCGATCAAAATACCGACGAAACGCTCGAAGGAACCGAGAATCGCCCGGTGCAACATCACCGGGTGCTTACGGCTATTGTCCTCGGAGACATACTCCGCCCCCAAACGGATGGGCAGGTTGAAATCGAGCTGCAGAGTGCCGCACTGCCAGACGCGACCCAGGCAGTCCTTGAGCGAAAATTCGATTTTCGGCCCGTAGAACGCACCTTCGCCCGGCTGCAGGTCATACGGCAGGCCTGCGCTGTCGAGCGCCGAAGCCAGCGCGTGCTCGGCACGGTCCCACAAATCATCGGAACCCACACGTTTTTCGGGACGAGTGGAGAGCTTCAGTTCGATATCCTTGAACCCGAAGTCGGAGTAGACATCCAGCGTCAGCTTGATAAAGGCGGCGGACTCAGCCTGCATCTGCTCTTCGGTGCAGAAGATATGCGCGTCGTCCTGCGTAAAACCGCGGACCCGCATGATCCCGTGCAAAGCACCCGATGGCTCGTTGCGATGACAGGCACCGAACTCGGCCAAGCGCATCGGCAGCTCGCGGTAGCTTTTAAGACCTTGATTGAACACCTGCACATGGCAAGGGCAGTTCATCGGCTTGATCGCGTAGTCGCGATTTTCCGACTCGGTCGTAAACATGTTCTCGGCGTAGTTGGCCCAGTGCCCGGACTTTTCCCACAGGCTGCGATCAACAACTTGAGGCGTCTTGATCTCCAGATAGCCGTTATCGCGCTGAACCTTGCGCATGTACTGCTCGAGCACTTGGTACAGCGTCCAGCCATTCGGGTGCCAGAACACCATGCCCGGCGCTTCTTCCTGGGTATGGAACAGGCCCAGGCGCTTGCCTATCTTGCGATGGTCGCGCTTCTCTGCCTCTTCGATACGCTGGATATACGCCGCCAGCTGCTTTTTATCGGCCCAGGCCGTGCCATAGATACGCTGCAACTGCTCATTCTTGGCATCGCCGCGCCAGTAGGCACCGGAGAGCTTGGTCAGCTTGAACGACTTCAGAAACCGGGTATTCGGCACGTGCGGGCCACGGCACATGTCGACATATTCTTCGTGGTAGTACAGCCCCATCGCCTGCTCATTGGGCATGTCCTCGACCAGGCGAAGCTTGTAGTCCTCGCCACGCGCGGTAAAGACCTCGATAACCTCGGCACGCGGGGTGACTTTCTTGATGACGTCGTAATCTTTCTCGATCAACTGCTGCATGCGCTGCTCGATCGCAGCCATGTCATCAGGCGTGAAAGGACGTTCGTAGGCGATATCGTAGTAAAAGCCCTCGTCAATGACCGGACCAATGACCATTTTCGCCGTTGGGTACAACTGCTTGACCGCGTGCCCTACCAAGTGAGCGCAAGAGTGGCGAATAATTTCCAGCCCCTCTTCATCCTTTGGCGTAATGATTTGCAGGGTCGCATCGCTATCAATCACATCGCAGGCATCGACCAGCTTGCCATTAACCTTGCCGGCAACAGTTGCCTTGGCCAGGCCGGCACCAATGGATGCGGCGACTTCGGCCACGGAGACCGGGTGATCGAACGAACGCTGACTGCCATCGGGCAGAGTAATAGTTGGCATGGCGCCTCCTCTCCTAGTGGTGACCCCTACCAAAGGTCACATCGGTTGGGATGAGCCAGTACGCGGTCGATTCTCGGCCGTTCGTTATGAACGCCTGCCTCACAGTGGCAAGAGCCTGATGGCCAACCGGGAACTGAACCAGAGTGACTGGAGTTCACATCAAGAAAATTATGACCTTAAAAGCCACGAACGCTGAAATGTCCGCTGCCTGAAAATAGTCAAGCGCGCCAACATAGCACAGATAGACGCGCCTGATGGGGCCAGGGCACATCCGAGCAGATAAATCGGCCACTTCTATGCGAAATTCTGAACTTGAGCTTCACTTCAATCCTCAAATACCCAGAGAACCGCTCTCAGCCTCGATAGACTTTCAAGGAGCAATCAGAATGCGCTTTCATCACATGCTTGCACTAGCCGCCCCCTTTGCCCTTCTACTGCCGATCAACGCCCAAGCTGCCTGGCCTGCCGGCGAGAAAGCCAACTATATGAAGGATTGCGTCGCAGCCGCCAGCCAAAGCGTCGACGCCAAGACCGCGACATCGCACTGCGAATGCGGCGCCAACGTCCTGGAGAAGAAATTCACCACAGACGAGATCAAACAGTTGCTCAATACCAAGACCCCACCACCGCCTGCGCTGCGCGACAGAGCACTGACCGAAGTCTCGGCGTGCAAGGTCAAGTAACGGCCTCTGGAGGCTTGCGTGCGGTTACCACGCGAGGGAAAAACCGCCTCCAGATCAATAAAAATCAATCTTTACGCAGCTTTTATGGGTTTTTTTAACAGGCTAATTTTTTGCCAAAACCCTTTAATTACGGGGCTTTCAGCCTGCTCGGCGAACGTTTTGGATATGCCTGACAAGCAAACCGGCGCCAGGGGGGGCTCCCAAGTCGAACATTTCGACTATGATAGCCCGGTGTGCCCAGTTGGCCTGAGCAGCACAGCACTACTGAAAATATATGTTTCTTGGAGATACACCATGTCTAATCGCCAAACCGGCACCGTTAAATGGTTCAACGATGAAAAAGGCTTCGGCTTCATCACTCCTCAAGGTGGCGGTGACGACCTGTTCGTACACTTCAAAGCTATCGAAAGCGACGGTTTCAAAAGCCTGAAAGAAGGCCAAACCGTTTCCTTCGTGGCTGAGAAAGGCCAAAAGGGTATGCAAGCTGCACAGGTTCGCCCGGAGTAATTTTCCGCGAACTAAAAAAACCCCGTCCAAGTGACGGGGTTTTTTTTGCCTACGAGCAATCGCGATGGCCTTAGCCGCAGTTGACCCGAGTCACCACGGCATTCTCGTCGGCATTAAGATTCAATCGATCAGAGCGGTACTCGAGCGTGACCACATCATGGGGCCCAAGTACTCGCGCAGTCTGCGCCCCGGAGCGCGTACGCGCCTGCTCCAGCAATTCACGCGTAGCCTGCTTACCCACCGCGAATTCAGCTGCCTTTGCTTCGCAGCGGCCATGCCCACCTTCCGCGACAGGCGCTTTATCCGCCTGCGATGTGCTACAGCCTGCCAAAACGAGCGCAGCGAACAATGTTCCAAATGATGCAAATTTCCAGGGCATGACGCCTCCTTCGATAACATGAGCAGAGCGATTGCGACAACGAGCGACTCCAATGGTTGCGCCGAAGCTCGTTGAAAGATCCAGTAACGAAGCATCAGCTTGCCCGAGCCACCAGCAAGCCCCCACTCAAAAGCGTGACAAAATATGAAATCAACCGAGCGCGCCGCTCAATAAATATCAATGTAGTCAAAAGGCGGATCTGGCCAATTCTGCTTCAACGCGTTGAAAACTTGCGTCACCCAAACGTCATCACTCGCTGCAATCGCCCCGACACATCCCGACCCCGCAGCCCAGGTCTCGAGGCGAAACCGTAGCCCCTCGATATCCTTGCCCCCGACGACACCCGAAGAGATGTAGGCATTTCCCGCCTTGGTGACCCTCAACTGGGTATGCACATCATCACTCGCGCTGGCCAGCAACTGGCGAACCGCCATCAAGGTCAAGCCATCTGGATTGTTTAGATCAATCTGCATGTCCCCACCCTAGTCTCTCAATCTTGCGCGAAGTGTGACACGAGCCAGACCACGACCTAAACAACTGCGCCTTTGGATACCCACAGAAAAATAGCAGCAGGTCCGGTAGCTACCCGTAGACCGAAGGCTGCTCTTGCGTGCACAGCCACGACCTCTTATCTCCCAACGAAACTCATAGGACTCACAGCTACGGACTTCCGAACACCGACCGCGCATTTGTTCGGAATACCGGATCCAGAATCAGCAAAAAGATCAAAAATTAATAATAAATCCTTTAAAAACAGCATGTTGAAAACTTAACTCCATCATCCTATCAGATGGTATAGATCCTGCTATCAATCCCAGGGAGCCTGGATCCAGGCTCACAGCAAGTCCTTGTAAGCCCCATCTAATAAGAGAAATAATAATGAACACAGCGTTGAAAACCTTTGCTCCGGGCGCCCTCGCCCTTCTTATGCTGTTCCCCACGCTCAGCTCCGCAAAAGAGACCGAGACCCAGCATAAACTGGCCAATGTCGTCATCCTCGCCACCGGCGGCACCATTGCCGGCGCAGGCGCCAGCGCCGCCAACAGCGCCACTTACCAGGCAGCCAAGGTCGGGATCGAACAACTGATTGCCGGCGTACCCGAGCTAAGCCAGGTTGCCAATGTCCGAGGCGAACAGGTGATGCAGATCGCCTCGGAAAGCATTACCAATGAAAACCTTCTACAGCTCGGGCGCCGCGTCGCAGAGCTGGCCGACAGCAAAGATGTCGACGGCATCGTCATCACCCATGGCACCGACACGCTCGAAGAGACGGCCTACTTCCTCAACCTGGTAGAAAAGACCGATAAACCCATCGTAGTCGTAGGCTCCATGCGCCCGGGCACTGCAATGTCTGCTGACGGTATGCTCAACCTCTACAACGCCGTTTCGGTGGCTGGCAGCAAGGAGGCTCGCGGCAAGGGGGTACTGGTCACGATGAACGACGAAATTCAGTCGGGTCGGGACGTCAGCAAGATGGTCAACATCAAGACCGAAGCGTTCAAGAGCGCCTGGGGTCCAATGGGCATGGTGGTCGAAGGCAAATCCTATTGGTTCCGCCTACCGGCCAAGCGCCATACCACGAACTCCGAGTTCGACATCAAGACCATCAAAAGCCTGCCTGATGTGGAGATTGCCTACTCCTATGGAAACGTCAGCGACACCGCTTACAAGGCCCTGGCTCAATCCGGCGCCAAGGCAATTATCCACGCAGGCACAGGCAACGGCTCTGTCTCCTCGCGCGTAGTCCCCACTCTTCAGGCCTTGCGCAAAGACGGCGTGCAAATCATTCGCTCCTCTCACGTCAATGCTGGCGGCTTCGTACTGCGCAACGCAGAACAGCCGGACGACAAGTATGACTGGGTCGTGGCCCACGACTTGAACCCACAGAAAGCTCGCATCCTCGCCATGGTCGCCCTGACCAAGACCCAGGACAGCAAAGAACTGCAACGCATGTTCTGGGAATACTAAGTCGATCCAGGCCGCTCGCCCGCAATGGTGCGAGCGGCTTTCATTCACACCTGCCGACCTTCATCCCTCCCCCTCATCCCCCCATACTCAGCGCACGTAAACCGCGGTCAAAACCCTATAAGCAGTTGCGAAAATCCTTACAGTTAAATACTGTATGTGCGTACAGCTTATTAAGGATTTTTTCGTGGCAAACAATCATTCAGTGGCAACTGATACTCAAAGCACCTACGAACAACTGGGCCTGCGTGTACAAAAAATCATTAATTCAACCACGGCACAAAAAAGTCGAAGCGCCCTTATTTTTCGTCAACCCCATGAGTCCGAAGCTGACTGGGAGCAGTTGCTGGAGGAAATAGCGGAAAACGACAACGTGACTCTCGCCCATCGCGACGATGGCGGCATACACATTTTCTGGGTAGTGCCGAAGGAAGACTGAGTCAATGATTGTTCGCCCCCTCGCACTGATCTGCCTGCTCACCTCTGCCCAGGCGCTGGCGGATGCCCCCAGAACCTTCAACGAAGCCAAGAAGGTCGCCTGGAAGCTCTACGCCCCGCAGTCCACCGAGTTCTACTGCGGCTGCAAATACACGGGAAATCGAGTCAACCTGGAAGCCTGCGGCTATGTGCCGAGAAAAAATGCCAATCGGGCGGCGCGTATCGAGTGGGAACATATTGTTCCCGCCTGGCAGATCGGCCATCAGCGTCAATGCTGGCAACAAGGCGGGCGCAAGAACTGCGCACGCAATGACAAGGCGTTCAAGCTGGCGGAAGCCGACCTGCACAACCTGGTCCCCAGCATTGGCGAGGTCAATGGCGACCGGAGCAATTTCAGCTTCGGATGGCTGCCGACGCAAACCGGTCAGTACGGCTCATGCTTGACCCAGGTCGACTTCAAGGCCAAGAAAGTCATGCCGCGCCCTTCAGTCCGAGGGATGATTGCCCGCACCTACTTCTACATGAGCAAACAGTACGGCTTACGCCTGTCCAAACAAGACCGTCAGCTCTACGAAGCCTGGAACAAAACCTATCCGGTTCAAGCCTGGGAACTGCAGCGCAATCAAACCGTTGCCTGCGTGATGGGCCGCGGCAATGAGTTCGTCGGCCCCGTCAACCTGAAGGCCTGCAGCTAGCCTCATGCCCGGCAGCAGCCCTGGTGCAGCGATTCACGGGTATTCAATGACCTGTGAATCGATGTCGAGCTTGGCCGACAACACCGCCTTCTTCTCCTGAGCTTCGGCTTCGGTCGCAAAAGGCCCGATCAGAACCTGATCGACGCCGTCAATCTTGGCAATATGCGAACTGAAGCCATGCTCGATTAATCGAGCGGTCAAATCGCTGATGGCTTGCACTGGCCCATCGACCCGCACATTCCATCGCGCCGAGACCGGCTCAGCGGCCGCTGAACTGATAGTCGCCCCAGAGAGCACAGCCTTGGGCGCCTCGACCTTGGCGCTTTCACCACAGCCAGCCAGGGCCAGAACAGCCACTACGATCACTAATCTGCGCACAACCTTGCCTCGATCTCACCTGAAAGGATAATTTTATCATCATGCATTCAGTTACAACCTACCCTTAAGAGAGTCAGGAGCCGGTTTTTTCGGCTTATTTCCTACGGTTTTTCAAGCAGCGGGAATTAAATACTGCGACTATGCATCTGAAATTAGGCATCCACTCATATGCACTTCGCAGTAATCTGCCTGTAGGACCTGACCTGCACGACAGGCAAAGGTGCCTTACAAAGTAATCAAGGAGAAACACATGCTGATACTCACCCGTAAAGTCGGTGAAAGCATCAACATCGGTGACGACATTACGATCACAATCCTAGGCGTAAGCGGCCAGCAAGTACGGGTTGGCATCAATGCACCGAAAGACGTAGCGGTGCACCGGGAAGAAATCTACCAGCGCATCCAGGCCGGCTTGTCGTCTACCGACAAGAACGAGAAGCCATAAACGGGCGATAGACAGCGCTCGAGTATGCGACAAGCTGGCGCACAGCACGCTTCATCAAGGTGCCGCCCACAGAGGCGAACAACCCCTGCCGAATGCCTAAGCGATCCCGGTACATCAAGACTCCCCTGAGGCAATCCGCCCAGGGGAGTCAGCATTGCAGCAGCCCCCCCTAATCGCCATTTTTTTGGCGATGCCCAGAATAAAAAATATCTTCCAGCCACCATGTCAATATTTTGGCAATCACCTATACTTACATTAGGGAGTCGCACGACAGCGCCTCCTCCATAATTGAAGTAGTGGTGATTGGATTGAGCTGGAATCGCGACGACAAAAAACGGTACCAAGGTAAACACCCGAGCATCTTTATCTCATCTCAAGCAACACTCGACCCTGAGGACTACATCGATCAGTTCCTGCGTACGCGTGGATATGATCTCTCCGATGAAAACCGAGACAAGGTTGCCGCCAAGCTCGAGCACGCGCCAGAACGCCCGCACCATGGCTTGCATGAACTGAACCATTGGCTGGATACGCAGTTCAAGAACTGACAATTGGGCAACGGCCGCCATCCGGAGCTGGCGGCCTGCCGCTTCATGCCGACCTCACTCAGAGGATGCCTGAAGCAAACGATGACAACAGCGACACATAAGCCCCAGCATTGCGCTAGCGCGCTCGCACACTCAGCTGCGCTACTCGCCCAAGCCTTATCGCTTTCCGTTCGACACAGGCATTACTGCCCCCAGAAAGAAGATACACGCCGGCCCCACAAGAAAGCTCACGTTCGTACCAGGACTCATCATCGGCACAATGATAGAGATTGCGAACAGGCCTATCCCTATCCAGAGCCGTCGACGCGGCGTGAGCCACTCGCGGAAATCGTCCAGCCTTTTGCGCATTAACGCTCTCCCTGCTTGATAAGCGGCAAAGCCTATCACCGCCCTCAACGAATCACGCCAGCCGGCGAGGCTACACTGTAGAAGCCTTCATGCCCCTGCATTTTCGCGCACACAGGACATGCGCCAGGACGCTGGCCACCGGACCTAAGTTGAGGCGCTAGATCAGGCGTGGACCCCGGAAGGAATAAGAGCGAGCAGATCAGTATCGCCGACGTCGACACCTGCCTGTGAAAGCAAAGCAGTGACCTGCCCACGGTGATGAGTCTGGTGGTTAAAGAAATGCATGATCAAGCCATAGTAGCTCTTGTCGGCAGGGGCGCCCTTCATGCTTGTGTAATTGAGAATGCACTCCAAATCCGACTCTGAAATGGAGCGAGACCACTCGATAATGACCTGATCAAGCCAAGCACGATGCGCCGAAAGCTCTCGGATATCTGAGAGCAGTATCTGATCGAGGCTTTGAGGGGCAGGGAGCTGCCGAATCGGCTCCAGAGACACGTGATGCGCCGGGTGCCTGGCAAATCGCTTTAGCCAGAGAGTGTCCCCGGCCACCAGATGGTTCAACGTCCCGATAATAGAACCAAAGAATGCCTTCCTATCCAATGACAGCTCTTCATCTGTCAACCTTCTGGCCGCCTCATAAACCTTTGCGTTCATCCAATCGTTGTAGATCGCCATCAAGCAGATAGGGTTGGTGCGGTCCATCGTGCTCATCCTTCGAATGAATACTGACAAGCGATCCACGCCCGCCTGAGGAAAAAGACCATTCTAGAGCAGGCCTTTTTGAAGCGCCGCTGATTTCGCAAGCCCTAAAGCCGACCATATACCGAGCAGCGAGAGCCCCTACTCTTCATACAATCCGCCCCCCAGTGCAGAGCTGTACGAGCAACAGAAACTCCCCAAGATATATATCCAGGTGCTAACGGAGCATGCGCACGAGAAGATGACGAAGCACTATCAAGAGGGGCGCGGCGCAAAGAAGATCGAGTACCTGGAGGCGAGTGCCAAGCTGACACTTTTGGGATGAGAGCTTTGCAAAAGATTTGCAAAACCTAGCTCTGTGGCCACTTGCCCAAGGTATTCCAAAAGTTTTCCCAAACACCAGACAACAAAAAAGGGCCCACCTTTCGGTGAGCCCTTCTAGACCGCCCAGCAGAGCGGATTTTGTTTGGTAGGCGCGATTGGACTCGAACCAACGACCCCCACCATGTCAAGGTGGTGCTCTAACCAACTGAGCTACGTGCCTGCTGTGAGGCGGCATTCTACGGAATTCCGGAGGGGTGTCAACATCTTTTTTTAAGCTAACCCTATGAATATGCGCATTTTTTATTTTTGCTGGGTCAACCGCCGTTTTCCGCTGGCTGGCGGGGGCATTTCAACTGAGGTAGGATCCGGGCACTCGTAAAATATATAAAACAGAGGTTGCAGGATGGCGAACACTCCATACCCCCAGTCCTACTACGCGGCATCGGCTAACGCGGCGCCAGAGCGCCCGGCTTTGCAAGGTGAAGTAGAAACGGATGTCTGTGTCATCGGCGCCGGCTATACCGGGCTTTCCAGCGCTCTGTTTTTATTGGAGAACGGCTTTCGGGTCACCGTGCTTGAAGCCGCCAAAGTCGGCTTTGGCGCCTCGGGTCGCAACGGCGGCCAGATCGTCAACAGCTATAGCCGCGATATCGATGTAATCGAACGCAGCGTAGCGCCCAAGCAGGCCCAGTTACTTGGGCAGATGGCATTCGAGGGCGGGCAGATCATTCGCGAGCGCGTCGCCAAGTACGCGATCCAGTGCGACTTGAAAGACGGCGGCGTCTTCGCGGCCATCACCCCCAAGCAGATGGGCCATCTCGAAGCGCAGAAGAAACTCTGGGAACGCTTTGGCCACACGCAACTCGAGTTGCTCGACCAGCAACGCATCCGTGATGTGGTGGCCAGTACGGCTTATATCGGCGGCATGCTCGATATGAGCGGCGGCCATATCCACCCGCTCAATCTGGCCCTCGGCGAAGCCGCTGCGGTGGAGTCCCTGGGCGGCATCATCCATGAGCAATCGCCCGCCATCCGCATCGAGCGCGGCGCCAACCCCGTTATCCATACTCCGCAGGGCAAAGTCAGGGCCAAGTTCATTATCGTGGCCGGCAACGCCTACCTGGGCAATCTGGTGCCAGAGCTGGCAGCCAAGTCGATGCCTTGTGGCACCCAGGTGATCACCACCGAACCCCTGGACGAGGAGCTGGCTAAAACCCTGCTCCCTCAGGACTACTGCGTCGAGGACTGCAATTACCTGCTCGACTACTACCGCCTCTCCAGCGACAAGCGCCTGATCTTCGGCGGCGGCGTGGTATATGGCGCACGGGACCCGGCGAATATCGAGGCAATCATCCGCCCGAAAATGCTCAAGGCATTCCCGCAGCTCAAGGATGTGAAAATCGATTACGCCTGGACAGGCAACTTCCTGCTGACATTATCGCGCCTGCCTCAGGTCGGCCGCATCGGCGACAACATCTACTACTCCCAGGGCTGCAGCGGCCATGGCGTGACTTACACCCACCTGGCAGGCAAGGTACTGGCCGAAGCCCTGCGCGGGCAGGCCGAGCGCTTCGATGCCTTTGCCGACCTGCCGCATTACCCCTTCCCCGGCGGCCAATTGCTGCGTACGCCATTTACGGCGCTGGGCGCCTGGTACTACAGCCTGCGCGACCGCCTGGGCTTCTAAAGAAGCATAAGCTCGCGATCCTCCCCGGCGGATAATCGCGAGCCTGCCTCCCCCTCGCAACGCCGTCCGACTCAGCGATTATTCAGGGTTTTGGTCGCCGTGGTGGCCGCCTGATCCTGACCAGCCTGGGCCAGTTCGCCAGCCGCTTTCAGCCAGCGCTGCGAATCAACCCGGGCGGGCAGCTGGCGCGGCGAAAGCACCAGCACGGCCCACCCGCCTGCGTCCTTCCAGGACGACTCGAAAGAAGAAAAGTCCATCAACAGGTGGCGATTCATCCCCGAGCGCAGCAACACTGTCTGCTTCGTCCGATTATAGCCACTGAGCACCGCATAACGCGGCCCCGACCAGAACGCCGAACCCTCGGTAAAGCGCACCATGACCGGGTAACCCGCGGCAACCTGGGTCAACAACGCCGACAACTGACGATCCAGTGGGTACACCATCAAACCGTACTCGCGCGCCAGACCCTGCATATTCTGCTCGAGCTGCGCCTCGGCGCCCGGCAGACGCAGCGGCTTGTCGAGCAGGCCAGGGGTGATCGCCACGCCCTGCTGGGACAGCATGCTTGCCAGCGCCACCGGCCCACTCTGATAAGCCTCGCCACGAAACACCGCGACACCGTTGAGCTCGACCCGCTCCGGCAACTTCTGCACCTCGGGCGCCACACGCCCGGCACAGCCGGCCAGCCCCAGGACACAGGCGCCAGCCAGCCACCAGCGGCGCGACACTACGGATTGAAATAGCGACAACATCATCCCTCTCTTGATCAGACGCCCGGCCTTCACCGGACCAGACTCGGAATCATAGGTCGGTGCCGAGGGCAGGTATAGCGATTACTGGCACATTATTGGCCGCGATAGAGCCAATGAGCTGATGAGACTCGACCATTGGTCAATAGCCTGAAACATAGCAGCGACTAGACTGGTCACTAGCAACAGAGTGTGCCCGGCTTCGGGCAAAAGGAGGCACTTATGAGCCTGATCACTATTCTCTGCCTGTTGATCGCAGGCTGGCTGGCCGTCGCGGCCGCAATGCTGTGGGGCGTACTGCGCATCGCCCGCCGGCATCACCACCCTCACCCTATCGATGCCCCCCAGGCAAAACCCGCCAAGGCCCCGCGCCGGCCGATTGCCGCTCAACGAGCCATTGCCCAGGACAAAAAAACGCCGCTCCCGAAAATAGAGAGCGGCGTTTTTTAACGACGTATCACTTACTGATTTTGTGCTTCAGCGCGCCTTTGCCTGACTCGACGAGCCAGCATATTCAAGCCTTCGATCAACGCCGAGAAAGTCATCGCGGCATAGACATAACCTTTCGGCACATGGGCACCAAAGCCCTCGGCGATCAGCGTCATACCGATCATGATCAGGAAGCCCAGCGCCAGCATGACCACCGTCGGGTTGTCATTGATAAAGCGCGCCAAAGGCTCGGCCGCCAGCAACATCACCAGAACCGCAACCACGACCGCAATGACCATGATCGGCAAATGCTCGGTCATGCCGACCGCCGTGATGATGCTGTCGATGGAGAACACCAGGTCGAGCATCAGGATCTGGCCGATGGCCGCAGCGAAGCCCAGCGAAACACTCGGCGTCTTGTCCTCGGAGGCTACAGGCTCCGGGTCCATGCTGTGGTGAATCTCGGTGGTGGCCTTCCAGACCAGGAACAGGCCACCGGCGATCAGGATCATGTCTTTCCAGGAGAACGCCTGGCCGAACAACTCGATGACCGGCTCGGTCAACTGAACGATATAGGCAATGGTGCTCAGCAAGCCTAAACGCAGGATCAAGGCCATGCCAATGCCGATACGGCGTGCCTTGGCGCGAAAGCGCTCAGGCAGTTTGTTGGTCAGGATCGAGATAAAAATCAGGTTGTCGATGCCCAGCACCACTTCCATCACGATCAGTGTCGCCAGGGCAATCCAGGCGGTGGGGCTTGCAGCCAGTTGTAAAAGGTAATCCATGGGTCAGTCCTGATTCCGCGCTACGGGTTAGATTTCCTGGGTGGAATCCTGTTTCTCTTGCTTCTCTTCAGGCTCGCTCGGCTTGGGCTCAAGCTTGATCACGCCCTGGGTGGCCTCACTCAAAGCCTGGCCTGCGGCCTTGTGGGTATCGTCGATCGCTGCCTTGGCCGACTCAGCGGCCTGGTTCAACATCTGTTGTGCACTCTTCTCGGCCTGCTCGCAGCCACTCAACAACAATAGGCCAGCCACCAGGATGGCGGCGCTTGGAACGCTCAATTTCATACTCGGTTTCCTTGTGTAGGCAGCCAACACCCTGGCCGTCGATAGCCGCGCATTTTAGGCAAGTGGATACTTCAGCAAAATTCGTATTTTTAGCTGCTATACTTCGGTTTTCACGAACCCAGAACCGCTATGCTCAATTACCGACAACTGCACTATTTCTGGGTGGTGGCCAAGACCGGCAGCATCGTGCGCGCCTGCGAGCAATTGAACCTGACGCCCCAGACCATCAGCGGGCAGATCAGCCTGCTTGAGCAGACCTTCGGTGTCGAACTGTTTCGCCGTGTCGGCCGCCGACTGGAGCTGACCGAGGCCGGCCGCCAGACCCTGCCCTATGCCGAGCAGATGTTTCAGCTGGGCGGCGAACTGGAAGCCATGCTCCGCGCGCGCCCCGACGAACAACAGATCCTGTTTCGGGTCGGCGTCGCCGACGTCGTGCCCAAGTCCATTGTCTACCGCCTGATTGCCCCAACCATGGAGCTGGCCGAGACAATCCGCATCACCTGTCGCGAAGATAAATTCGAACGCCTGCTCGCCGACCTGGCGATCCAGCGCCTGGATCTGGTGATTTCCGACAGCCCCATGCCAACGCACCTGGATATCAAGGGCTATAGCCAGAAGCTGGGCGAATGCGGCATCAGCTTCTTTGCTACACCCGCGTTGGCCGAGCGCTATGGCGAAGACTTCCCCCACAGCCTGCATGGCGCGCCCTTGCTGATTCCCGGAGCCGAAACCGTGGTGCGCAGCCGCTTGTTGCGCTGGTTTGCCGAGCTGCAGATCCAGCCCAGGATCATCGGCGAATTCGATGACAGCGCCCTGATGCAGGCCTTCGGCCAATCCGGCAGCGGCGTCTTTATCGCCCCCAGCGTGATTGCCGAGGAAGTGAAGCGCCAGTACTCGGTCCAGTTACTGGGACAAACCGATGCGGTCAGCGAATCGTTCTACGCCATCTCGGTGGACCGCAAGGTCAAGCACCCCGCAATCGTTGCAATCACCGAAGGCGCCCGCCGCGAGCTATTTACCGTTTAACGACAGACTTGCGGCGAGCGGATCCGCATCAGCAGCGCCGCCAGCACAATTGCCAGCACGATAAACCCGGCGGCGGCAAAACCCAGGCTACCTAGGCCGAGGTTATCGATCACATGCCCGCCGACCAATGCGCCCAGGCCAATGCCCAGATTCGCCCCGGCAATGTTCAGCGAGGCCGCGAACGCCGGCGCCTCGGGCGCCGCCTTGATCAAGCGCACATGGCTGACCAGAAACAGCGCCGCCTGGGTCACGCCCCATACCACCATCGCCGCCGCCAGGCCGAAGACCGAGTGAATACTCGGCACCAGCGCGACCATGCCCCCGATCATGAACAGGCAGAACACCATCGACGCAATCAGGGGATGGCGATCGACCATCCGCCCGCCCAACGAATTGCCAATCAGGCCGACCGCACCGAACCCCATCAAGCACCACCCCACCAACGTGCCGTTGAAACCGGCCAATCGCTCCAGGATATCGGCCAAATAGGTGTAGGCCGTAAACATGCCGCTGAACACCAAGATCGACAGCAGCACATGCCCCTGCATCAACGGACTGCGCAGGATGCCCAGTTGCGAACGCAATGACACCGCGGCCTTGGCGACCTGGCTGGCCGGCAGATACACCCAGAGCAGCAGCGCCTTGGCCAGCGCGATGATCGCCAGAATCGCAAAGGCACTGCGCCAGCCCAGCGCATCGGAAATCAGCGTGCCGACCGGAATACCGAAAACCGTGGCGCACACGATGCCGAAACCGATCTTGGCTATGGCGCGACCGGCAAACTCGGGGCCGACGATGTCTACCGCCGTCTCGCTGGCCAGCGCCCAGAACACTGGCAACCCCAGCGCCGGCAGCAAGCGCGCCAATGCCATGATCCAGATATTGGGTGCCACCGCCGCCAGGCCATTGGCCAATGCGAACATCACCAGAATCGAGATAAACAGGCGCTTGCGCTCGAAGCGAGCGAAGTAGGCCGTCAGAAAGGGCCCGAATGCCGCCACCGTAAAGGCGAACAACGTCACCAGCAGACCGGCCTGGGGCACCGTTACTAGCAAATCGCGGGCAATGGCGGGCAACAGCCCGACAATGATGAATTCCGTGGTCAGCACGGTAAAACCGGCCGCTGACAACAGCAGGATGGGCAACAACATGAATAACTCCGGAAACGGCAAAGCCGGCGCCAGCCCAAAGGCCCGCCGAGAGTGAGATTGAAAGAATGGCTAATTGTAACAGACTACACAGCGCGACCCCATCGCCGCACCATTCCTACACCACTCCTACAGGACCAATCGCCAGGCGGGCCCAAGCTGCCCGAGCCCCTGTGTTAAAGTCGCGCCACTGCGCATAAACCGCCCTGACTATCGGCAACCCCTTATTGCGCGCGAACGCCATGCGGCCTGCTCTTTTTGCCGCGCTTTTCTTTCATGCTGTCCATAAAAACCAGAGTTGCCTCATGAATGCTTCTCCCTCACTGCTGCAACGCCTATACGGCACCAGCCTGGTCACACAGATCGCCATCGGTCTGGCCGCCGGTATTTTGCTAGCCCTGCTGCTCCCCGATGCGGCCCGCGCCGTTGCCTTTATCGGCAAAGTTTTTGTCAGTGCCCTGAAAGCCGTGGCGCCGATCCTGGTCTTCGTCCTGGTCATGGCGTCCATCGCCAACCACAAGCACGGCCAGGAAACCCATATCCGCCCGATCCTGTTCCTCTACCTGCTTGGCACCTTCGCGGCCGCCGTGGTCGCGGTCGTGGCCAGCATGGCGTTCCCCTCCTCGCTCGTCCTGGCCACCCATGACGTGACCGTCGCTGCGCCCGGCGGTATCGGCGAGGTGCTGCAAGGGCTGCTGCTGAGTGTGGTCGACAACCCGATCAGCGCCCTGATGAACGCCAACTTCATCGGCATCCTGGCCTGGGCCATCGGCATGGGCATTGCGATCCGCCATGCCGGCGAAACCACCCGCCAGGTCCTGGGCGACTTGTCCAATGGCGTGTCGGTGATCGTCAAGATGGTGATCCGCTTCGCACCGCTGGGGATCTTTGGCCTGGTGGCCTCGACACTGGCCGAATCCGGGTTCGGCGCCCTGCTGGGCTACCTGCACCTGCTGGTGGTACTGATCGGCTGCATGCTGTTCGTCGCCCTGGTGATCAACCCCCTCATCGTGTTCTGGAAGATTCGTCGCAACCCTTACCCGCTGGTCTTTACCTGCCTGCGCGAAAGCGGCGTGATGGCCTTCTTCACCCGCAGTTCAGCGGCGAATATCCCGGTGAACATGGCCCTGAGCGAACGCCTGGGCCTGCATGAAGACACCTACTCGGTATCGATCCCGCTGGGGGCGACCATCAATATGGCCGGCGCGGCGATCACCATCACCGTCCTGACGCTGGCGGCGGTACACACCCTGGGGATTGCGGTCGATGTGCCGACCGCCATCCTGCTCAGCGTAGTCTCGGCGGTTTGCGCCTGCGGCGCCTCCGGGGTCGCTGGCGGCTCGCTACTGCTGATTCCGCTGGCCTGCAGCCTGTTCGGCATCCCCAGCGAAATCGCCATGCAGGTGGTTGCCGTCGGTTTTATCATCGGCATCCTGCAAGACTCCGCCGAAACCGCGCTGAACTCCTCCACCGACGTACTGTTCACGGCAGCCGCCTGCATGGCCGGCGAAGAAAAGGCCGGACGCGCGGCATAGCCCACGCGACACCCGGCAAAAAAAGACCCCGGCGGATCCATGATCCGGCCGGGGTCTTTTGCTTCAGGCCTCTGAGGAAATCAGAAAGCGCCCATGTAGTCGCGCTTGCCGATAACCACGCCGTTGTGACGCAGAATCGCGTAGGCCGTGGTGATATGGAAGAAGAATTGCGGCAAACCGTAGGTCAGCAGGTAAGCTTGGCCAGTGAAGCGCTTTTCTTTCGGGGTGCCCTGGCGGGTGATGATCTCGATACCTTCCTTGCCATCGATCTGCTCGGGCTTGAAGCCGTCGATAAAGGCCAGCACCTTGGCGATCAGGGCCTGCAGCTCGGCGAACGTGGCCTCATTGTCGTCGTACTTGGGCAACTCGACCTCAGCCAGACGCGCCGAAACGCCCTTGGCGAAGTCGACGGCGATCTGTACCTGGCGTACCAGCGGGAACATATCCGGCGCCAGGCGGGCCTGGAGAAACACCGAAGGTTCGATATTGCGTGCAGCGGCGTCGGCTTCGGCCTTGGTCAGCACATTGCTGAGCGCCGTGAGCATCTGTTTGAAGACCGGAATGGAAGCGGCGTAGAGGGAAATAGTCATGGAACTCTCGCAAGGCAGTGGCGTGGAGGGAAAGGGCGGATTATAGCCCCGCTTGCGCTGCAAAGCGGCTTGTCTTTTAGCCGGTAAAACTCCTACGCTAAGAACCTTCAAAAGCATAGGGAAAGCGCGATGAACACCGAACAAGCAACCAGCGGCGAGGCGTTGCAACTCAACAGCACGGAAATCCGCATTCTCGGTTCCCTGATCGAAAAGCAGGCCACCAGCCCGGAAACCTACCCGCTGACCCTCAACGCACTGGTCATCGCCTGCAACCAGAAGACCAGCCGCGAACCGGTGATGAACTTGAGCCAGGGCCAGGTGGGCCAGAGCCTGCGCACGCTTGAAGGGCGCGGCTTTACCCGCCTGGTGATGGGCAGCCGCGCCGATCGCTGGGAACATCGGGTGGACAAGGCCCTGGAACTGGTCCCGGCCCAGGTTATCCTGATAGGCCTGCTCTTGCTGCGCGGCCCGCAAACCGTCAATGAATTGCTGACCCGCAGCGGCCGAATGCATGACTTCGAGGACAGCGAGCAGGTCGTCCACCAGCTTGAACGCCTGATCGCACGAGGCTTGGCCCTGCTACTGCCGCGCCAGGCCGGCCAGCGCGAAGACCGCTATATGCATGCCCTGGGCGATCCGGCAGATATCGAGAGCATTCTTGCGGCACGCCAACAGGCTCCGGAGCGCAGCGCCGGCAACAGCGTCGCGCTGGAACGCATCGAAGAGCTCGAAGCCCGGATTGCCGCCCTCGAAGAACGCCTGTCACGACTCGAAGCCTAACCGCACACAAGGGCGAGCCTCGCTCGCCCACCTCGCTGGCTCAGCCCCTGGCAAATTGCATCGCCCGCTGGAATTGCTCGTCGCTGGGGCGCACACCGGTGTACAGGACAAATTGCTCCAGAGCCTGCAAGGCAATCACTTCAAGGCCGGTAATCAGCTGTTTGCCAAGGCGCTCCCCCAGCCGGATCAACGGCGTTAGCGGTGGATTAGCCACGACATCGAAGATGATTTGTGCAGCCTCGACGGCGGCCTCCTCGAATGCCAACTGCTGTGCCTCGGCGCCACCGCTCATGCCAATGGGGGTGACATTGATCAGCATCTGCGGCCGCTCCCGGCCCAACTCGCTTTGCCAGGCCAATCCGCAGCTATCGGCCAACGCGCGACCTGCCGCCTCGTTGCGAGCCACGATCAAGCCATTGCGGTAACCCCCATCGCGCAAGGCCGACGCAACCGCCTTGGCCATGCCGCCGCTGCCACGCAAGGCGAACGAGGTGCCCGGCGGTATCCGATGGTGCGCGAGCAACTGGGCAATCGCCAGGTAATCGGTGTTGTAGGCCTTGAGATGCCCGCCCGTGTTGACGATGGTATTGATCGATTCGATGGCCCGCGCCGAAGCATCCAGCTCATCGACCAGCTCGATGCAGGCCTCCTTGAACGGCATCGACACGCCACAACCGCGAATACCCAGGGCGCGAATACCACCGACAGCGCCAGGCAGATCGTCGGTACTGAATGCCTTGTAATAGAAATTCAGCCCCAGTTGCCCGTACAGGTGATTGTGGAAGCGCACACCGAAGTTGCCCGGCCGCCCCGCCAGGGACATGCAGAGTTGGGTGTCCTTATCAGCGGTTATCTGCATATTCACTACCTGGAGAATAATTTCAGATGGACGGGATTGGGGCCGCGCCCGGTTCTCGTCGATCATATGACGTCGTTTAGAAAACGGTCCTGCGTAAATCAGATTTCTGATTGAGGAGCAGGGATAAACCTTACACAAGATTTACTCAACACCGTCGCAGAACTTCCAGAAACCGCTGTCTTAGAAGCATCCCCGCGAGAATGTCCGACTATCACGAGCGCGGGGGCAGGAAACCCGAGGAACCGTCATGATTCGTACAATCCCCAAGATAGCCTTGCTTATCGGTGCACTCGCGGTCGCAGGCCAGGCCAGCGCTCATGGCGGCGGTGGTTGGGGTGGCCCCGCCTTGCTGGGCGCAGTGGTCGGCGCCACGATCGTCGGTACGGCGATGTCCAGCCCGAGCCGGACTGTCTACGTGCAACAGCAACCGACCTATTACGCGCCACCGCCGGTGTATTACCAGCCACAGCCGATCTACGTGCAGGCCCCACCGCCTCCGGTCTACTACCAGGGCTACTACCGCCAGCCGGCGCCGGTCTACTATGGTCCGCCACGGGGTTACTACGGTCCACCGCGCGGCTACTACGGCCCGCCACGCTGGTAACAGCAGCCCTGCGGGCCCCGCCATTGCGGGGCCGCTTGGTTTTCGGCGCTGAACTTGTCTGGAACACATCCACGCAGGTCGCCCGCAGAACAGTATGATGGGGGAGCAATCGAGCATTATGGCCAAGCGCGAATCCAGGGAAACGGATCGAGCGCCGTCACATACCCGCCAAATAGCCTCGATAGAATCGGTTCAACCATAAAAACAAGGACGCCCGACATGCCGACCCAGAACCCGCACCGTATCGCCGGCCTGTGCACTGGCGACAAGGTTTACAGCGCGCTGACCGAGCTCAAGCACCTGGAAACCCATCGCACCGCCAAGTTTGCGGCTTTGCTGGCGCAAAACCTGGTGAACAAGGGCCTGCTGAGCGATCGGGAAGTGGTCGACATGCTCGACCAGGTGGTGGACTGAATAGTCGGCCGCCGTTGCCACAGGCTATCGCCGCACGCGCCGCATTCGTCCCCCGTCGCATGGATCCTCGCGGTAAACCGCATCGCCCCTAGTGCGAGCGCTACACACTCGGGGGCGAGCTAACGAGCACCGCAGCGACCCTGTCCAACACGGCTGCGCTCAAGCCAACGCCTTGAGCGTGGCGGCAATGGCCTGCAACGCCGCCGCATCGCCCTGCTCTCCCCAGTACGCGGCAATGATCTGCGAGTCTGCGTCGACCTTGTAGACATCCGCCGGCAACGTCTGCAAATGCGTGAGTACCGCCGGGTCCTCACACGCCTCGCGCCATTGATTGACCCACACGCCTGGGGTGATCTGCCAGTAACTCCAGCAGGCCGGTTGGCTCGCGCGCCGTGGCCGATGGTACTGCGGGCACGGGCTCGGCGGCTCTTTGGCCAGCCAATGTGGCCACTCCTGCGGCGCCAGTTGCATACCCAGGCCGATGCGTCTGGCCTCCATGCGCGCGGCCATTTGCCCAGTGTGGCGGCGTGACGGACGCAACCAGACCAACGGACTCAGAACCACCGCAAGGATTGACACCACTATCCAGACCGTCATATGAGTAGTTCCCGATTCTTGGTGAGCGGTTGATCCAGGTCTGAACCTACCCGCTTGAAAGCAGCCATACTTCTATTCATCGCAATCCTCAGGAGGTGCCCCTCATGCCCTACCACCATATTCTGGTCGCCGTCGACCTAACCGAAGAATGCGATCCCGTGATTCACCGCGCTCGCGAACTGTCTGTCAGCAACGGCGCCAAGCTGTCGCTGGTGCATATCGTCGAACCCATGGCCATGGCCTTTGGTGGAGATGTGCCGATGGACCTCTCCCAACTGCAACAGCAGCAATTCGACCAGGCCAAGGAGCGTCTTGAGCGCCTGATCGTCAAATACCCTGAGCTGTCCAAAGACACCAGCCACCTGACTTACGGCCAGCCACGCCAGGAAATCCACCATCTGGCCAAGGAGCAAGGCTGCGACCTGATCGTGGTCGGTAGCCATGGTCGCCATGGCCTGGCCTTGTTGCTCGGCTCCACCGCCAACGACGTGCTGCACGGTGCACCTTGCGATGTACTCGCGGTACGCCTGGCCAAGAACTAAAACGCTGCACCAGTAAAAAGCCCGACACCCACAATCCGTGGGGTCGGGCTTTTTATTGCCCGGCGTTCGTTCAGGCGTCCAGTTCAGCCCAGCGCTCGACCAGTGCATCCAGCTCGGCCTGCAGGGTTTCCAAGCGCGCAATCACTGCGGCCGTCTCGGCCACTGGACGCTGATAGAAACCGCTATCGGCCATTTCCGCTTCTACTGCGCCAATCTGCTGTTCCTTGGCATCGATCTCACCCGGCAAGGCTTCCAGCTCGCGCTGCAGCTTGTAGCTGAGTTTCTTCTTCGCCACCGGAGCCTCCACCGCCGCAGCCACGGGTGCAGGGGCTGCCGTGACCACAGCCGAATTCAGCTCGGCCTTGCCCGACTTGTTCTCAGTAACGCCCAGCAAACGCGGCGAACCGCCCTGGCGTAGCCAATCCTGGTAACCCCCCACGTACTCGCGGACCTTGCCTTCACCTTCAAAGACCAGGGTGCTGGTCACCACGTTGTCGAGGAAAGCCCGGTCGTGGCTGACCATCAGCACCGTGCCCTGGAAGGTCAGCAGGACCTCTTCGAGCAACTCGAGGGTTTCCACATCGAGGTCGTTGGTTGGCTCATCGAGTACCAGCAGGTTGGCCGGTTTGCTGAACAGCTTGGCCAGCAGCAGGCGCGCACGCTCGCCGCCAGACAGCGCCTTGACCGGGGTACGCGCACGCGCCGGGCTGAACAGGAAGTCGCCCAGGTAGCTCAATACATGACGGCTCTGGCCATCGATATCGATAAAGTCGCGGCCTTCGGCCACGTTGTCGATGACGGTCTTTTCCAGGTCGAGCTGATGGCGCAGTTGGTCGAAATAGGCCACTTCGATCTTGGTCCCGTCCTCGACCTTGCCGCTGACCGGCTCCAGCCCGCCCAGCATCAACTTGAGCAAGGTGGTCTTGCCGGTCCCGTTGGCGCCGAGCAAGCCGATACGGTCGCCGCGCTGCAGGACCATGGAGAAGTCCTTGACCAGGAACGGGCCGCCCGGATGGGCAAAGCTGACGTTCTCGAGAACCATCACCTGCTTGCCGGACTTGTCGGCGGTATCGAGCTGGATATTCGCCTTGCCGGTGCGCTCGCGGCGTTCGCTACGCTCGACGCGCAGGGCCTTGAGGGCACGCACGCGGCCTTCGTTACGGGTGCGACGAGCCTTGATGCCCTGGCGAATCCAGACTTCTTCCTGGGCCAGGCGCTTGTCGAACAGCGCGTTGGCAGTTTCTTCCGCCGCCAGCGACGCCTCCTTGTGTACCAGGAAGCTCGCGTAGTCGCCGTTCCAGTCGATCAGACCGCCACGGTCCAGTTCGAGGATGCGGGTCGCCAGGTTCTGCAGGAAGGACCGGTCGTGCGTGATAAACAGCACCGCGCCCTGGAAGGCACTCAGCGCTTCTTCCAGCCAGGCGATTGCACCGATATCCAGGTGGTTGGTCGGTTCGTCGAGCAGCAGCAGATCCGGCTCGGACACCAGGGCCTGGGCCAGCAGCACACGACGACGCCAGCCACCGGACAATTCGGCGAGGGTCTTGTCGGCCGGCAGTTGCAGGCGGCTCAGGGTGCTGTCGACCAATTGCTGCAGGCGCCAGCCGTCACGGGCTTCGAGGTCGTGCTGAACGTGCATCAGCTTTTCCAGATCAGCGTCGGTGACGATGTTCTGGCTCAGGTGGTGATACTGCGCAAGCAGCTCGCCCACACCATCCAGGCCCTCGGCAACCACGTCGAACACCGTCCGCCCGTCGGCGACCGGCAATTCTTGCGGCAATTCGCCGATCTTGAGGCCGGGCGCACGCCAGACCGAGCCGTCATCGGGCTTCTGATCGCCCTTGACCAGCTTCATCATGCTGGATTTGCCTGTGCCGTTGCGGCCGATGATGCACACCCGCTCACCACGGGCGATCTGCCAGGACACCTTGTCCAACAACGGCATCGCGCCGAAAGCAAGGGACACATCGCTGAATTTGAGCAGGGTCATGATCTTCTCCAAAAACCGGGCGCGCATTCTACCTGAGTTACGCCCCCAGGCGGCCGGCATTTTCGCCCGGGCCGACGCCGCGACAGGATTTGCCTGCATCTGTGCCCTTGCAGGCCTGCAAAGCTTTCACCGGTCGCTGGCAAAAGGCTAAGCTACGGTTCAATCAGTGTCGGCACCGTCGGCACTCGCCACGTTTTCTGTTCGGAAGTCTCATGCGCAGCCGTCTTGTCAGCTTTTTATCCTGCCTGCTTCTCTCCACCTGCGCTGTCCAGAGCGCCCAGGCCGCCGACCTCTCGCAACAACGCCAGTACTACGACGAAGCCAAGCGCGCGCTGGCCAAGGGCGACACCGGGCCCTACCGGCGTTACGCCGAAGCCTTGCGCACTTACCCACTGACGCCTTACCTGGCCTACGACGAGCTCACTGCCCGCCTGAAAACCGCCAGCAATGCCGAAATCGAGAAATTCCTCGCCGAACACGGCGACCTGCCCCAGGCCAACTGGATGAAGCTGCGTTGGTTGCGCTGGCTGGCAGACCGTGGTGACTGGCAACCCTTCGTCAAATACTACGACCCGAAAATGAATTTCACCGAGCTGGACTGCCTCAACGGCCAGTACCAACTCAGCCACGGCCTGCGCGCCGAAGGCTATGCCAGCGCGGAAAAACTCTGGCTGAGCGGCAAGTCCCAGCCCAGCGCCTGCGACGCCCTGTTCGAACGCTGGGCCGCCGAGGGCCAGTTGACCGAGCAAAAACGCTGGCAGCGCGTCAAGCTGGCCGCCGAAGCCCGCAATTACAGCCTGGCCACCAGCCTGGTCAACGGCTTACCGACCCTGGGCGCCCAGGGCCGCTTGTTGATCGAAGTGGCGCAAAAGCCGGAGTTGCTGAGCAACCCGGCACGCTTCACCCCGGTCAATGAGGCCATGTCCGATGTGGTCGGCCTGGGCCTGCGCCGCCTGGCACGCCAGGACCCGCAAAAAGCCCTGTCGCTGCTCGATGGCTATGCCAGCAGCATGCACTTCTCCCGTGACGAAAAAGTGGCGATTGCCCGTGAAATCGGCCTGACCCTGGCCCGGCGGTTCGACAGCCGCGCCCTGGATGTCATGACCCAGTACGACCCGGAACTGCGTGACAACACCGTCACCGAGTGGCGCCTGCGCCTGCTCTTGCGCCTGGCCCGCTGGGAAGACGCCTACCAGTTGACCCGCAAGCTGCCCCAGGACCTGGCCAGCACCAACCGCTGGCGCTACTGGCAAGCCCGCAGCCTGGAACTCGCCGAACCACAAAACCCCCAAGCCATCGCGTTGTTCAAGGATGTGGCCAAAGAGCGGGATTTCTACGGCTTCCTCGCCGCCGATCGCTCGCAGACCCCCTACCAGCTCAATAACAAGCCACTGGTGCTGAGCCAGCAGTTGATCAACAAGGTGCGCAACACCCCGGGCGTACGCCGCGCGCTGGAGTTCCATGACCGCGGCCAGATCGTCGACGGTCGGCGCGAGTGGTACCACGTCAGCCGGGTCTTCAATCGCGATGAAATGGTCGCCCAGGCCAAGCTGGCCTACGACCTGAAATGGTATTTCCCGGCGATCCGTACCATCAGCCAGGCCCAGTACTGGGATGACCTGGATATCCGCTTCCCCATGGCCCACCGCGACACCCTGGTACGTGAAGCCAAGGTCCGCGGCCTGCATTCAAGCTGGGTATTTGCCATTACCCGCCAGGAGAGCGCCTTTATGGACGACGCGCGCTCCGGCGTGGGAGCCAGCGGCCTGATGCAGTTGATGCCGGCAACCGCCAAGGAAACCGCACGCAAGTTCAGCATCCCTCTGGCCTCGCCCCAGCAAGTGCTCAACCCGGATAAGAACATCCAACTGGGGGCGGCCTACCTGAGCCAGGTCCACGGCCAGTTCAACGGTAATCGGGTCCTCGCCTCTGCCGCCTACAACGCCGGCCCGGGCCGCGTGCGTCAGTGGCTCAAGGGCGCCAACCACCTGGGCTTCGATGTCTGGGTCGAAAGCATTCCGTTCGACGAAACGCGCCAGTACGTGCAGAACGTCCTGTCCTACTCGGTGATCTACGGCCAAAAACTCAACTCACCGCAACCGCTGGTGGATTGGCACGAACGCTATTTCGACGATCAGTAACACGCGCTGAGCAGCAAGCGGCCAGCAACGGCCCGCTTGTCGCTTGCAGCCCCTTATTCCGTGGTACTGGGACTCCAGAACGCCTGGACCACCAGGCTCGACCGGGAAATTCGCGCAATCAGCGCATCCAGTTCGTCGCCATCGACCGAAGTGGTGGCCAGCGTCGCTTCGATCTCCACTTCGTCAGCGCCAAAGGCATGCACGTCGATATCGCTCGCCGGGTAGTTGCTGCGCTCCAGTTCGGCTTCCAGCAAGGCCAGCACGGCCTTTTGCTCGGAGCGGCGGGCAATCAGGTAGACGATATTGGTCACTTCCGCCGACACCACGTCCAGTGGCTGGCGGTTGATGTTGTTGACGATTGGACGCAGCAGCGTATTGGCCGCCAGCACGAACAACGTGCCGAGAAAGGCCTCGAGCACCAGGTCCGCGCCAGCGCAGGCGCCCACGGCTGCCGAGGCCCAGAGGGTCGCGGCGGTATTGAGGCCGCGCACATTGCCCTCTTCGCGCATGATGACACCGGCCCCGAGAAAACCGATCCCCGAGACCACATAGGCGACCACCCGTACCGCGCCTTCGGCGCCGCCCAGGCGGTTGGCCATATCGACAAAGATCGCCGCGCCCACCGCCACCAGCACATTGGTGCGCAAACCGGCGGTGCGCTGGCGGTACTGGCGCTCGAAACCGATCACCCCGCCAAGAATAAAGGCCGCGCTCAGGCTGACCAGGGTGTCGACCAGGGACGTCAGGTTGATGTTATTGATGGCTTGCATAGCGTTTCCTTTAGGTCGCAGTGGCAAGCTTCAAGCTGCCAGCAAGGGCACGCCCTGCACTTGAAGCTGGTCACTTGCCGCTGCGTCTATCCGTTGATTACTGCCAGCCGAACCGGCGTACGTAGAAGCCTTTCACCGCCTGGGTCAGGGCCATGTAAGCCAGCAGGATCACCGGCAGAAAGACGAAGTACAGCGACGGCAGCGCCTGCAATTTAAAGTAGTGCGCCAACGGCCCCATCGGCAGGAAGATCCCCACCGCCATGATGACGCCCGTCATGACCATCAACGGCATGGCCGCGCGGCTTTGCACAAACGCAATCTTTGGCGTGCGGATCATGTGCACGATCAACGTCTGGGTCAGCAGCCCCACCACGAACCAGCCCGACTGAAACAATGTCTGGTGGTCCGGGGTGTTGGCATCAAAGACATACCACATCAAGGCGAATGTGCTGATGTCGAAGATCGAACTGATCGGGCCGAAGAACAACATGAAGCGCCCGACATCGGCAGGCTGCCAACGCTGGGGTTTTCTCAGGAGCTCCTCGTCCACGTTGTCGAACGGAATGGCGATTTGCGAAATATCGTAGAGCAGGTTCTGTACCAGCAGGTGCATCGGCAGCATCGGCAGGAACGGAATAAAGGCACTGGCCACCAACACCGAGAACACATTGCCGAAGTTCGAACTGGCGGTCATCTTGATGTACTTGAGCATATTGGCGAAGGTCCGACGCCCTTCCAGCACACCCTCTTCCAGCACCATCAGGCTTTTTTCCAGCAGGATGATATCGGCCGCTTCCTTGGCGATATCCACCGCGCTGTCCACCGAAATACCAATATCGGCGGTGCGCAGGGCCGGTGCATCGTTGATCCCGTCGCCCATAAAGCCGACCACATGGCCATTGCCCTTGAGCAACCGCACAATGCGTTCCTTGTGGGCCGGAGTCAGGCGGGCAAACACATTGGTGCGCTCCACAGCCTCGGCCAGTTCGGCATCGCTCATGCGTTCGACATCATTGCCCAGCAGCACGCCCTGTTGCGCCAGGCCGACCTCGTGACAGATCTTCGCGGTCACCCGCTCGTTGTCGCCGGTCAACACCTTGACCGCAATGCCATGCTCGGCCAGCGCCCGTAGCGCAGGCGCGGTGCTTTCCTTGGGTGGATCGAGAAATGCCACATAGCCAATCAGGGTCAACCCCTGCTCATCGGCCAGGTTGTAGGTATCGCGCCCGTCCGGCATGGGCCGGGCCGCCACCGCAACGACGCGCAGGCCCTCTTCATTGAACGCCGCCGTGACCTGGCGAATCCGCGCCAACAGGCTATCGCTCAGGGCCCCTTCGGCTTCGCCATGGCGCACCCGGGTGCAAACGGCCAGCACTTCTTCCACTGCGCCCTTGCAGATCAGCACGTGCGGGCGACCCTGCTCGGCCACCACCACCGACATACGCCGACGCGTAAAGTCGAAAGGAATCTCGTCGACCTTGCGAAACGCCGTGGCGACTTGCAGTTCGCGGTGCACTTCCACATGTTCGAGCACCGCCACGTCCAGCAGGTTCTTCAGGCCGGTCTGGTAGTAGCTGTTGAGGTAGGCCATTTCCAGCACGTCATCGGATTCCTCGCCCCAGACATCCACATGCCGGGCCAGGAAAATCCGGTCCTGGGTCAGGGTGCCGGTCTTGTCGGTGCACAGCACATCCATGGCACCGAAGTTCTGGATCGCATCCAGGCGTTTGACGATGACTTTTTTGCGCGATAGAAACACCGCGCCCTTGGCCAGGGTCGAGGTGACAATCATCGGCAGCATTTCCGGGGTAAGCCCCACCGCGACCGACAGCGCAAACAGCAGCGCTTCCATCCAGTCGCCCTTGGTAAAGCCATTGATAAACAGCACCAGGGGCGCCATCACGAACATGAAGCGAATCAACAGCCAGCTGACTTTATTGACCCCGGCCTGGAACGAGGTCGGTCCACGGTCGGTGGCGCTGACGCGCTGGGCCAGGGCACCGAAGTAGGTGCTGTTACCGGTGGTCAGCACCAGTGCGGTGGCTGCGCCGGAGACCACGTTGGTGCCCATGAACAGGATGTTTTCCAGGTCCAGGGGATTGCGCGCCTGGGCATCCCCCTGCCGCGCGAACTTCTCCACTGGCATCGACTCACCGGTCATCGCAGCCTGGCTGACAAACAGGTCCTTGGCGCTCAAGACCCGGCAATCGGCAGGAATCATGTCGCCCGCCGACAGCACGATGAGATCGCCTGGCACCAACTGTTTGATCGGCAACTCGATACGTCGGCTCGCACCGGCGTCCAGATCCCGGCGCAGCACCGTAGCGGTGTTGCTGACCATGGCCTTGAGGGCATCGGCGGCCTTGTTCGACTTGGCTTCCTGCCAGAAACGCAGCAGGGTCGAAAGCACCACCATGGCGAAAATCACCACGGCGGCCTTCATGTCTTCGGTCAACCAGGAGATCACGGCCAGCAGGCTCAGCAGCAGGTTGAACGGATTTTTGTAGCAGTGCCACAGGTGGGTCCACCAGCGCAGCGGTTGTTCGTGCTCGACTTCATTGAGGCCGTACTGCTGGCGCAGGGCATCGGCTTGCTGCTCGCTCAGGCCGTCGGAGTGGGCGGCGAGCTTTTCCATTGCGCGCGGGGCCGTGTCATGGGCGGCCGCCACCAGGGTTTGCGCCAAGGTGGGTGGGACGTCGCGGCTGACATTGCTGTCGCCCAGGCTTTCGAGCAGGGCCAGGCGCCGGAAGTGCCGGGCAAAGTGCCGGGTCCGCAGGAAGCCGGCGAAGAATTCTTTCAGTAGGGTGAGTTTCATTGTCTACTCCCGCGCTGCTCGCGCTCACCCTCAACGGGTGACTACGCGAGCAGCCTAGATCTTGAACAGTCGGTCATGGTTTCAGTGCTCTTCGGGGCGGGCGGTTGGCCCGCCAGTCAATGGAATGATCGCGGGCTGGCCGGCAGTGCCGGGCGGTGTCGCTGGCGACGCAATGGGATGGCGATAGTGCGCATGGCGCTGCTCCCTTTATGGCGGCGGAAAGGGAAACCTTCTGGCGGGTACCACCCGTCGTGCCTGGACCGCGAAGATCAGGCAGGCAGGGTTCGTCCGTCGCGAACGACAGGCGTGTCCAAACCAGCGCAGCAGTCGGGCGAGGCCGGACTGTCACACGGTATTCAGCGTCGATTGAAAGGGGGAATCGCGAAGCTGTCCGCAGGACTGCTTCAGGAAGCCGCTTCTCGCTTTTCGGCGAGACAACGGCAGGGGAAACTGCGCGTTATCGAGCCGAAGCTGTGCCGGTCAAATACACCGGCCGACTACTGTCACTCGAACTAGTACCCACTGAGGGTCTCCGCAATTGATGAAAACGCGCGAAGCTTACGCCTCGGTTTTGGGAGAGTAAACCGTCAGAAAGTACTTCGCCGAAGCAACGCACATTTCTTCAGCCGGGGTTCAGCATCGCGGCCTTGGGGCAGCGGCGACTGAACCCGTCGTATCACCGAACGTAGCTGCCAGTGTCAGGCTGCGACCCAGACCAGCGGGCTCGCGGCGCAGTGGGCATCGCCGCGAGCCATTGGGTAGTGGCGTCAGACTCAGGCGGTGGCCAGCAACAACTCCTGCACCGTCTGCTCGCTGCCCTGGCGCTGCGCATGCGCGTAGAGCGACAGGGCGATCTCTTCGGAGCGAATCGGCAACACCGACAGCAACGTATCGCTCAAGCCATGACTCGCCTGGCAGAAGCCCTGCATATAGATACCCGCCTTGCAGCGCTCATCCGTTACCAACCGGTAATCGCGACCCACCTCGAAATCACCCAGGTAGTCCGCCAGCGGCGCCAGCAGTTGGCGATGCAACTGACGCTCATAGCCGGTTGCCAGGATCACCAGGTCATACCCCTGGACACTCGCCTCGCCGCTGGCCGTGTTGCGCAGTGCCAGCTCGATGCCCTGGGCGGTGCTCGCCGCTTTTTCCACCGACGTCAGGTTGCGGAAGGTATGACGGGCAACACCCGAGACCTTCTGCCGATAGAACACACCGTAGATGCGCTCGATCAGGTCAATGTCGACCACCGAGTAGTTGGTGCTCTGGTACTCGTTGATCAGTCGCTCGCGCTCGGCGCGGTCCTGTTGGTAGATCAGGTCGGTAAAGGCCGGCGCAAACACTTCATTGACGAACGGGCTGTCATCCGCCGGCTTCAACGCCGACCCGCGCATGATCCAGTCGACCTGCACCGACGGGTAACTGTCGTTAAGGTCGATAAAGGCCTCCGCCGCACTCTGCCCGCCCCCGATGATCGCGATGCGCATCGGCTGGCCATTGACACAGGGTTGCTGGGCCATGCGCTCCAGGTACTGGGAATGATGGAACACCCGGCCATCGTCGCGCAGGGCCTTGAACGCCTCGGGCACCCGTGGCGTCCCCCCGGCACTGACCACCACCGCACGGGTGGTACGCACATGCTGCTGGCCCAGGGCATCGCAGGAGATCACCCGCAACGCCTCGACCTGCTGCTGGTGCAGCACCGGCTCGATGGCCAGCACTTCTTCGCCATAGCGGCTCTGGGCCTGGAAGTGCTCGGCCACCCAGCGCAGGTAGTCGTTGAACTCCATGCGGCACGGATAGAAGGTGCCCAGGTTGATAAAGTCCACCAACCGCCCGTGATGGCGCAGGTAGTTGACGAACGAATAGGGGCTGGTCGGGTTGCGCAGGGTCACCAGGTCCTTGAGAAAGGAGATCTGCAACTCGCTCTGGGTCACCAGGGTGTTGCCATGCCAACGGTAGTCGGCCTGTTTGTCGAGGAACAGCACATCCAGTTCGCCTCGACTGCGCTGCTGCTCTTGCAGGGCGATGGCCAGTGCCAGGTTGGAGGGGCCGAAACCAACGCCGATCAGATCATGAACGACGGCCGATGCGATTGCCTGGGTCATTTGCAGTGTCCTCGGGAGAGATCTCTCAACAGATAGAGAGGGAAAAGCACGGGAGCCCGCTGCCCGAAAGCGCGACAGCAGGCCGTCTGTTGAGAGGAACGAGGACGCTGAAGGGAAATTTACTGACCTGGATCAGTCTCCATCCCATTGGCGCATGCGGATGCGGCAATGCTTCATGGCGCTGACAATGTGCTTTTCCACCAGGCTGCGGGAGATGCCCAGGCGCTCGGCAATCTGCGGGTGGGACAACCCTTCGATCTTGCGCAACAGAAAGCATTCGCGGCAACGCTCGGGCAATTCGGCCAAGGCTTCCTGCAGTTGCTCCAGGCGCCGGCTGTGATCGAGGCTGGTCTGCGGTGAGGGGATAAAGCAGTGCTCATGGGTGTCGAGCACTTCCAGCGGCTCGGCCTGGCGCAGGGCATTGCGCCGATGGCCGTCGATCACCAGATTGAGCATGGTGCGGTACAGAAACGCGCGCGGCTGCTCGATAGGCTGTTGGCTGGAACGTTCCAGCACGCGAACGTAAGCGTCATGCACCACATCTTCGGCTTGCTGCGAATTACCCAGTCTGGCGCTGAGAAAATTCACCAGTTCGCGGTAGTAGCTTTCCAACATGACTCCCGGCCGCGATCTCGACGGCAACGTTCCCTAGAGCACAAATGGCACACCGCTCGGGTGGACATACGATGATGGCAGTTTGCTGCGGCGTAATTTATAGTAATTATCATATAGATTCAAAGAGCCGCCGACTGCCCGCCGCAACATTCAGCCAACGGATGTTCGAGCGGGGTTTAATTTCCCGTCTGCCGCTTTCGTTTAACTGACAGCTCCCGTGCCTGTCGGTGCCTGCCGCCGCACAAAGACGGGCCAACGTTCATTGGCCGGAACCCTGCATGAAACGCCCTCGCCCTGCCCGTCGCACCCTGCTTGTCGCACTCTGCCTGCTGCCCGTCCTCGCCTTTGGCGCCTGGCAATGGTGGCCGACCGGCCGCGATGGCCTGGCTACCGTCCAGGTCAGCCGGGGTGATATCGAGAGCAGCGTGACCGCCATCGGCACGCTGCAACCGCGCCGCTACGTAGATGTCGGCGCCCAGGCGTCGGGGCAAATCCAGCGTATTCATGTCGAGGTCGGCGACGAGGTCAAGGAAGGCCAGTTGCTGGTGGAAATCGATCCCTCGACCCAGAAGGCCCGCCTCGATGCCGGGCGCTTCTCCATCGAAAACCTCAAGGCCCAGCTCCAGCAGCAACGGGCCGAACTGGACCTGGCGCAGCAGAAATACCAGCGCCAGCGCAATCTGGCCGCCGGCGGCGCGACCCGCGAAGAAGACGTGCAGACCGCCGCCGCCGAGACCCGCAAGGCCCAGGCCCGCATCGACATGTACCAGGCCCAGATCCGTCAGGCCCAGGCCAGCCTGCGCAGCGACGAAGCCGAACTGGGCTATACCCGCATCTATGCCCCCATGTCCGGCACGGTGGTCGCCCTCGACGCCCGCGAAGGCCAGACCCTCAACGCCCAGCAGCAAACCCCGCTGATCCTGCGGATCGCCAAACTGTCGCCGATGACGGTCTGGGCTGAAGTCTCCGAAGCCGATATCGGCCATGTCAAACGGGGCATGCAGGCCTACTTCACCACGCTCAGCGGTGGCACGCGGCGCTGGGAAAGCCGGGTCCGGCAGATTCTCCCGGTGCCCCCCAAACCGCTGGAGCAAGTCAGCCAGGGCGGCGGCAGCCCGGCCAGCAGTGCCAAGAGCGGCAGCGCGCGGGTGGTGCTTTACACCGTATTGCTGGATGTGGACAACGACGATCAGGCGCTGATGGCTGAAATGACCACCCAGGTGTTTTTTGTCGCCAACCAGGCCCGCGACGTGCTCACCGCCCCGGTCGCCGCCCTGCAGGGCACGTCGCGCAGCACGCAGCAGATCGCCCAGGTGGTGACCCGCAACGGCAAGGTCGAGACCCGCCAAGTGCGCACCGGCATCAGCGACCGTCTGCGGGTCGAAGTGCTCGACGGGCTGGCCGAAGGCGACCACCTGTTGATCGGTGCACCTGTCGGCAGTGGTGGTTGAATGCCCACACCCCTGATCGACCTACAGGATATCCGCAAGGCCTATGGCGGCAGCGAGACCCCCGAGGTCCAGGTGCTACGCGGGATCAGCCTGAGTATTTATCCGGGTGAATTCGTCGCCATCGTCGGCGCGTCCGGTTCGGGCAAGTCGACCCTGATGAATATCCTCGGCTGCCTCGACCGCCCCACCAGTGGGCGCTATCTGTTCGCCGGGGAAAACGTCGCCGAACTGCAAGGCGACGAACTGGCCTGGCTGCGCCGCGAAGCCTTTGGTTTCGTGTTCCAGGGCTACCACCTGATTCCCTCTGGCTCGGCCCAGGAAAACGTCGAGATGCCGGCCATCTACGCCGGCACCCCCGCTATCGAGCGCCATGCCCGGGCCAACGCCCTGCTGACCCGCCTGGGCCTTGGCGAGCGCACCGGCAACCGCCCGCACCAGTTGTCCGGGGGCCAGCAGCAGCGGGTCTCGATTGCCCGGGCGCTGATGAACGGTGGCCATATCATTCTGGCCGACGAACCCACCGGCGCGCTCGACAGCCAGAGCGGCGCCGAAGTGATGAGCCTGCTCGACGAACTGGCCAGCCAGGGCCACGTGGTGATCCTGATCACCCATGACCGTGAAGTCGCCGCGCGGGCCAAGCGCATCATCGAGATTCGCGACGGGCTGATTATCAGCGACAACGCCCAGGCTGAGCGTGCGGCCCCCGCCGCGCCTGCCCTGCAAGCCGTCGACCTGCGCCAGCGCCTGAACGATGGCAGCGAACACAATGGCGCCTGGAAAGGCGAGTTGATCGATGCGCTCAAGGCCGCCTGGCGGGTGATGTGGATCAACCGCTTCCGCACCGCCCTCACCCTGCTGGGGATCATTATCGGCGTGGCCTCGGTGGTGGTGATGCTGGCCGTCGGCGAAGGCAGCAAGCGCCAAGTCATGGCGCAAATGGGCGCCTTCGGCTCGAACATCATCTACCTCAACGGCAAGCCGGCGGCGCCGCGCGCACCTTCAGGGATCATCAGTCTGGACGACACCCGCGCCATCGGCACCCTGCCCCAGGTGCAGATGATCATGCCGGTCAACGGTGGCTACGCCGGCGTGCGCTACGGCAATATCGACCAGACCACCTATGTCGGCGGCGCCAACACCGACTTCATGCGGATCTTCAACTGGCCGGTGGTCGAGGGCAGTTTCTTTACCGCGGCTGACGAAGCGGCGGCAGCGGCCGTGGCGGTGATCGGGCAAAAAACCAAAGAGAAGTTCTTTGCCGGCAGCGACCCGCTCGGCCAATACCTGCTGATCGAGAACGTGCCCTTCCAGGTGATCGGCGTACTGATGGGCAAGGGCGCCAGTTCGGGTGAGACGGACAGCGACGAGCGCGTGATGGTGCCCTACTCCACTGCGGCCATCCGCCTGTTCGGCAACCATGATCCCGAATACGTGGTGATCGGCGCCGCCGATGCGCGCCGGGTCAAGGAGACCGAACAGGTGATCGACCGCCTGCTGTTCAAGCTGCACCACGGGGTCCATGACTACGAGCTGACCAACAATGCCGCGATGATCCAGGCCGAGGCCAGGACCCAGAACACCCTGTCGCTGATGCTCGGCGCCATTGCCGCGATTTCCCTGCTGGTCGGCGGGATCGGCGTGATGAACATCATGTTGATGACGGTGCGCGAGCGCACTCGCGAGATCGGCATTCGCATGGCTACCGGTGCCCGCCAGCGCGACATCTTGCGCCAGTTCCTGACCGAGGCAGTGATGCTTACCGTGGTCGGCGGCGTGGTCGGTATCGGCCTGGCCTTGCTGGTCGGCGGTGCGCTGACCCTGGGCAAGGTGGCCGTGGCCTTTTCCCTGGAAGCGGCATTGGGCGCCTTCTCCTGCGCCCTGGTCACAGGGGTGATCTTCGGGTTTATGCCCGCCCGCAAAGCCGCCCGCCTCGACCCCGTCGCGGCCCTGACCAGCGTATGACGAGCCTGCCCTTGATGAAGTCGCGCCGACACCCCTTACCGGTTTACCTCTTGCCCGCCGGCCTGTTGCTGGCCGCCTGCGCCGCGCCTGTGACGCCGCCCGCCAGTGGCCTGCTACCACCCGCTGCCTGGCACGCGCCGACGGCCCGCGCGGCCCGGCAGGACAATGCCCAATGGTGGCAACGGTTCGCCAGCCCGCAGCTGCAAAAACTCATCGAGCAGGCCCAACGGGGCAGCTATGACATTGCAGCGGCTACAGCCCGGATCGAACAGGCCCGGGCCGCTCGCGTCATGGCCGGCGGCCCCTTGCTGCCACAAGTCAACGCCGGCCTCACGGGCAACCGCGAACGACTGCTGCGCGGCGATGGCTACAGCCAGTTGGATGCCGGTGCCGGCCGCAAGGCCGTGAACAGCTTCAGCGCCTCGCTAAGCACCAGCTACGAAGTCGATTTCTGGGGCGCCAACGCGGCCGCCCGCGACAGCGCCGAATTTCTGCTGCGGGCCAGCGAGTTCGACCGGGCCACGGTGGAATTGACCCTGCTGGGCAATGTCGCCGACAGCTACATGCAGGCCCTGGCCCTGCACGAACAAGGGGCGATTGCCGCGCTCAACCTGCGCAATGCCGAGCACGTCCTGCAATTGGTACAAACCCGCTACGACTCGGGCTCGGCCACCGCCCTGGAACTGGCCCAGCAGAAAAGCCTGGTCGCGACCCAGCAACGCCAGTTGCCGCTCTTCGAACAGCAGGCCCGCGAAGCCTTGATTGTCCTGGCGGCCCTGCTCGGCGAGCCGGTGCAGAACCTGCGCCTGGACGGCCAGCGCTTCGACCAGGTGCAGTGGCCCGACATCGGCGCCGGCGTGCCCAGTGAACTGCTGAGCCGGCGTCCCGATATCGCCACCGCCGAAGCGCGCCTCGCCGCCGCCCAGGCCGATGTCAGCGTGGCCCGCGCGGCGCTGCTGCCCAAGCTCAACCTCGGCGCGACCCTGGGCTCGGGCGCGGATCGCTTCCCCGAGGTACTACGCAGCCCCTTCTACACCCTGACCGCCGGCCTGACGGCGCCGATCTTCAACAATGGTCGCCTGCGCGCCGAGCGCGACCAGGCCAGCGCGGTGCAGCAGGAGCTGCTGGCCACCTACCGGGGCAGCATCATCGCCGGCTTTGCCGATGTCGAAAAAGCCCTGAACAGCATTGATGGCCTCGACCGCCAGCGCCTGTGGCAAAGCGAGGAACTGAGCCAGGCGCGGATTGCCTTCGACATCGCCGAAAGCCGCTACCAGGCCGGTGCCGAAGACCTGCTCACGGTGCTCGAAACCCAGCGCACGCTCTACCAGGCCCAGGATCTGGACGTGCAACTGCGCCTCTCGCGGATCAAGGCCAGCGTCGCGCTGTACAAGGCACTGGGCGGGGGATGGCAGGTACGCTGAGCGCTTAAACATCGTGGAGGGTCGTTCGTCTTTATCTATGGACAGCACCTGAGTCTCGGTCGCGAACGACCCTCCATAGGAAGCCTCATGAACCTACCCTCCTTTAGCCTGACCCTGGCCGACGGGCGCCAGGCCACCGCCCAGGATGAAACGGCCGACAGCGGCCACCTGCGCATCGACGGCGGCCTCCTGCTGCCCTACCGTGAAACCGAGGCCTTTATCCGCTTCGAACAGTTCCCCGAAACCCTGCCCGCCAGTGCCCTGCTGGCCCTGCTGGCGAGCCGCTTTTGCCAGCGCAACAAATGCGCGCAACTGAACGTGGTGTTGCCGGTAGGCCGCGAGTACGCGGTCAATGCCGTGCGCCAGGGGATTTTCGACAGGCTCAGCGAAACCGATGACGGCGCCTTCGAACTGCGCTGCCTGCGCCAGACGTTCTGGCAACAGCCGCAGCCCTGGCTCACAGCGCCGGCTAGCGTGCACACCGCACCGATCTACCGCTTTAGCGGCGAAAAACGCCACCCCCAGCGCCCACCGATTCCCGCCGGCGAAGTCTACCGGCGCTGGCTGCCACGGCTGAACACCACGTTCAGCCTGCGCACCATCGATCCGCACAAGGACCTGGAGGCATTCAACCGCTGGATGAACCTGGAGCAGGTGGCGTTTTTCTGGGAACAGACCGGCAGCCTTGAAGAACATGCGGCCTACCTGCGCGAGATGCTCGACGACCCGCGCGTACACCCGCTGATCGGCTGCTTCGACGACGAGCCCTTCGCCTATTTCGAGGTGTACTGGTGCAAGGAAGACCGGATCGCGCCCTACTACGATGTCGCCGACTTCGACCGTGGCTGGCATGTGGTGGTCGGCGAAAGCAAGCACCAGGGCATTGGCAAGCTACGTGCCTGGTTTCGCTCGCTGATGCACTACATGTTCCTCGACGACCCGCGCACCCAGCGCATTCTCGGCGAACCGCGGATCGACCATGACCGTCAGATCGACTTTCTCAAATCCCAGGGTTTCGGCCATCTGAAGGACATCCAATTGGCCCACAAGAAAGCCGCCCTGCTGCGCCTGGAACGTGAAGCCTTCTTTGACGACCACGCCCTTTAAACCTATTCGAGAAGCCGCGTTCATGACCCGCAAACCGCTCAGCGCCATCGGCGAGCTCTTTATCCTGCTCAAACCCTTCTGGCCCATCGTCGCCCTGTCCATCGCCCTGGGCATCCTCGGCGGCTTTAGCGTCACCGTGCTGCTGGCCACCATCAACCTGGCCCTCAATAGCGAAAACGGCCTGACCCAAGGGGTGATGTTCGCCTTCGCCGGCTTGTGCCTGTTGTCGCTGGTCAGTGCGATCATCTCGGATATGAGCAGCAATGCCGTCGGCCAGAAAATCATCGCCCAGTTGCGCAAGGAGCTGGGCGAGAAAGTCCTCTCAGCCCCCATCGCCCAGATCGAACGCTATCGCAGCCACCGGTTGATCCCGGTGCTGACCCACGATATCGACACCATCAGCGACTTCTCCTTCGCCTTCGCCCCACTGACCATTTCCATGACCGTGACCCTGGGTTGCCTCGGCTACCTGGCGCTGCTCTCCTGGCCGCTATTCGTCCTGATGCTCCTGGCCATGGGCATTGGCATCGGCGCCCAGGTACTGGCGCGGACCCGCGGCATCCACGGCTTCGAAGCGGCCCGCGAGGCCGAGGACGAATTGCAAAAGCACTACCACGCCATCGCCCAGGGCGCCAAGGAACTGCGCATCCATCGCCCACGTCGGCACCGCATGTTCACCCAGCGGATCCAGCAGATCAGCGACCTGATCTGCGCAACCCAGGTCAAGGCGGTGAACACCTTTATCCTGGCCAAGACCTTTGGCTCGACCCTGTTCTTTATCGTGATAGGCCTGGCCCTGCTGCTGGAAAACACCTGGCCGAGCAGCGACAAGGCAGCCATGAGCGGTTTTGTACTGGTGCTGTTGTACATGAAGGGCCCGCTCGACCATCTGGTCAGTGTGCTGCCGATCATCAGCCGCGCACAGATTGCCTTTCGCCGGATTGCCGAGCTGTCCGAACAGTTCTCCTCCCCTGAGCCGCACCTGCTGCTCAGCGAACAGGGCGCGCCCCAGCAACACATCCAGAGCCTGGAACTGCGCAATGTGCAGTACAGCTTTCCTGCCGTTGACGGTGGCGAGGCGTTTCGCCTGGGGCCGGTCAACCTGACCATCAACCAGGGCGATATCGTGTTTATCGTCGGCGAGAACGGTTGCGGCAAGACCACCCTGATCAAACTGCTGCTGGGCCTCTACCCTCCCCAGACGGGCGAGATCCGCCTGAACGGCGAGGCGGTCACCGCACAGACCCGGGACGATTATCGCCAGCTGTTCACCACCATCTTCGCCGACTACTACCTGTTCGATGATGTGGTCCAGGGCGACACACAGATCCCGGCCGATGCCACGCAGTACCTGGAACGGCTGGAGATTGCGCACAAGGTCAGCGTGCGTGACGGGGTGTTTACCACCACCGATCTGTCCACCGGCCAGCGCAAGCGCCTGGCCTTGATCAACGCCTGGCTGGAACAGCGGCCGATCCTGGTATTCGATGAATGGGCGGCCGACCAGGACCCGACGTTCCGGCGGATCTTCTATACCGAGTTGCTGCCGGACCTCAAACGCCTGGGCAAGACCATTATCGTGATCTCCCATGACGACCGGTACTTCGACTGCGCCGACCAACTGGTGCGCATGCACAGCGGCAAGGTCATGGCCCAGGGCCAACCGGCCTGAACCCCCGGCAGTAAAAAGGCGACCCGTTATTAGCGGGTCGCCTTTTTTTGTGCGGTTAAACCTGCCTCAATCCTCGAGTAGATGCTGCGCGTACCAAGGCCGACGCGGCGCACGCTTGAGCAGTTGCGGCACCTCGGTATCACGGCTCAAGGCAATGCGCAGTGCCAGCTTCATCACTTCCACATCCATCTCCAGCGACGCATCCCCGGCCGGCGTATCCAGCGGTCCGCAACCATGGGTCGAGGGCCCGAGCCAGGGGTCGGCGACTTCGACCCAGCGTCCGGCGGCAAACCACGGCACGCCATTGACCTCACTGCGCAACACCTCACCGGGGTGGTAACGCTGATGCGCGCGAAACCAGTCTTCAAGCCGATCATCGATCCAGCCATGAAACTGCCAGAACACCGGATTGACGTGAGAGGAGAACGGATCGCCGAGAAAGTCATTGTCGGCCTCGTACCAACGCCCGGCAAAGTCCGAGGACAGCCGCGCGCCGGCTACCGGCATGCCATTGGACGGATCACGCGCGACTCCGGCCCAGCGCATGTGCAGCCAGTCATGCATGCCAAGCTCAATCTCCGAGCCGAACTCACCCAGGGTCAGGCCACTGAGATACTCGGGGTCGCGGTACTGGGATTCCCAGACCTGGAAATTGCCATGGAAGGCCTGGTCGCTCTTGAGCTCGTGCAGCAGTTGGCTGAACGGCGGATCGTTGCGCGCCACCCAGGCCGGCGGTACGGCACTGCCATCCTGGTTCTCGTAGTAACGGACAAAGCCCTGGCGGTCATGTTCGATGGACGCGGGCGGCAACGGCAGCTGCGCCCAGGAGCGCAAATCAGGTTGCAGGGCCCGGGCCTGCAGCAACATGTGGCGGTGCATAAAGAAGAAGTCGATTCCCGAGGCATTGCGGTGCTTGCGCCGCCCACGGGCGCCGCGCTCGGCATCCAGTGGCCCGGGCTGCCAGCCGAGGCCGCGCAGGCTGTTGCGCTTGTCCTTGGGCAGGGAATGCCAACGGTCGCGCGCGGCATGCCAGAGCTGGTGGAAAAGCCGATGCTGGGGCGAAATCAGCCAGGCCAGCAGCGCCGGCTGCAACGGATTGGTCTCCCGTGCCTCGGGAAAAGCACGTTTGTGCGCGACAAACCGCACGGCCTGTTCGGGCAGTAACAGGGCGCGATCCAGGGCCCGCAGCGTGCCACTCAAGGTGCCGCTGCCGGCGCTGGCCCACAGCCCCCAGACCTCATCGAGCACCATCCGGCATTCATGGCTCGGCGCCTGGCCCGAGTGACCACCGGCATACAGGCGCCAGCGGATGTGCGCAGTATCGTTGGGCACCAGGTCGCCCTGCACGAAAAACTCCGCCGGCCCCATGCTCCGCAGCGTGTCGGGCCGTCCCAGGTAACCGCGCACCCCGCGACCGCTCGGGCCGATATCGAGGAGCAGTTGGTTGCCCGCCAGGGGCAACCCGACCAGCCCTGGGGCATCGAGAAAGCTCAGGTCCCAGATGCCGCGCAACTGATCGCCCAGGCGTACGCCTTCCGTCGAGGCCAGCTCAAGTGTGGCTTCGCCGGGGGTGATCTCGCGGTCACGCTGGCGGCGGATCTCGCGTTTGTTCAGGTAATGCTGGGTATAGACGGCTACGGGCAGCGCCGCTCCGGTCACGGCCAGCCCGGTCAGGAATCCTCGTCGGGAAAAACTCATCGCTCTACCTATCTCCGTGGCGCATCACGCATCTAGCTAGAACGTTGGATTTACGGGGAAATTTACCGAAGAGCGGCCAATGCCCAGGTAAATTTTGCCCGCCGCGGCTCGTTTAACGCCCATAGCAGTTCACAAAGGACCCGGCCGCTCCACCACCGCCCCGGTCTTGTCATCCGCCCGCCTGTGACTGGGATAAGCATGAGCACAACGTCCACCAAGAAGACCCTCTACCTGACCCTGCTGATTCTGATCGTGCTGGGGGTCGGCATCGGCGCCGGCGCGGCCTGGCATTTCTATTGGAAAGGCCGTTCGCCCTACCCCCGCGAGATCACCCGGCATGCCAACGAGCTGCAGGAGCGGATCATTTCCTTCGACAGCCATATCACCGTACCCCTGGACTTCGGCACCGAAGGCAGCGAGGCCGACAAGGATGGCCGCCGCCAGTTCGACCTGGTCAAGGCCGGCCGCGGGCGGATGTCCGCCGCAGCGCTGAGCATCCTGGCCTGGCCGGAGATGTGGAACGGCCCCAATGCGCCTCATCGGCCGACCCCGGGCTTTGTCGAGGAGGCGCGCCATCAACAGGAAATCCGCTACCGGATCATCCAGGGCATGGTCCGCGACTTCCCTAACCAGGTCGCCATTGCCTACACCCCGGCGGACCTGCGCCGCATCGCCGCCGAGGGCAAGCTGGCCATTGTCGTCAGCCTGCTCAATGCCTACCCGCTGGGCAACGATCTGGACCAGCTGGATAAATGGGCGGCACGGGGCATGCGTCTGTTCGGCTTCAGCTATGTGGGCAATAACGACTGGGCCGACTCGTCGCGGCCCTTGCCGTTTTTCAATGACACCCGCGATGTCCTCGGCGGCCTTTCGCCCATTGGCAAGCAGGCCGTGGGGCGTCTCAACGATCTGGGCGTAGTGATCGATGTGTCGCAGATGTCGACCCTGGCCCTGAACGATGTTGCCGCGCTGAGCCGTGCGCCGATCGTCGCCTCGCATTCGGCGCCCAGGGCGCTGGTCGATATCCCGCGCAATCTCAGCGACGCGGAACTGCAGACCATCAAGGCCACCGGCGGGGTGATCCAGGTGGTCGGTTTTTCCACCTACCTCAAGCCCCTGAGCCAGCCGTCCCTGGACAAGCTCAATGCGCTGCGCCAGCGCTTCGACCTGCCCCCCCTCCAGGGCCTGGAAAATGCCCTGATGCCCGGCGATGCAGTGATCACCGTCTGGCCGGAAAAGCGCTTTGGCGAATACGCCAGCAGCCTCTACGCGATTATCGACGACGAGCCCAAGGCCAGCCTCAAGGAGTACGGCGACGCCATCGACTACGTGGTGAAAAAAGTCGGCATCGACCATGTCGGCATCGGTTCGGACTTCAACGAGGGCGGCGGTGTCGAGGGCTGGCAGGATGTCTCGCAGAATCGCAATGTCACCGCCGAGCTGATCCAGCGCGGCTACTCGGATAGCGAGATCGCCAAGCTCTGGGGCGAAAACTACCTGCGGGTCTGGGAGCAGGTGCAACAACGCGCCCGCCCCACCGCCACGCCCATTGCCAACCAGCCCGCTCACCACCGCGAGATCGCCCGTGACTGACCGTCGAACCTTCCTCAAGCACGCCGGCCTGCTGGCCGCTACCCTGCCCTTGGGCGCGGGGCCCTTCAATCCACTGCTGGCGGCGGCCACGGCCACGAGTGCCGGGCACGATCAATGGGCCGCACTGCGCGAGCAGTTCGACCTCGACCCGGATTATGTCCATCTGTCCAACTTCCTGATCGCCTCCCACCCTCGGCCAGTGCGCCAGGCCATCGAGCGCTATCGCGCACTGCTCGACCGCAACCCGGCCCAGGCCATGGACTACGACAGCCAGTACACCTGGCAGCGCGAGGCCGAGGTGCGCGACTGGGTGGCCCGCTACCTGCAGATCGAGCCCGCCCAGATCGCCCTGACCGGCAGCACCACCGAAGGCCTGGCCATGCTCTACGGCGGCATCCATGTGCTGCCGCACCAGGAGATCCTCACCACCGAACACGAGCACTATTCGACGCGCAACGCCCTGAAATACCGAACCCAGCGCGACGGCACCCAGGTGCGCAAGATTCGCCTGTTCGAGTCGCCGCAACGGGTCTCCACCGATGAAGTGCTGGGCACCATCGACCGCAATATTCGCCCCCATACCCGCGTGCTGGGCATGACCTGGGTGCATTCGGGCAGTGGCGTCAAACTGCCCATCGGGGCCATTGGCCAACTGGTGCGTGAACACAACCGTAACCGTGACGAGCGCGAACGCCTGCTCTATTGCGTCGACGGCGTACATGGCCTGGGGATCGAGGACGTGACCTTTGCCGACCTGGACTGTGACTTCTTTGTCGCCGGCACCCACAAATGGATGTTCGGGCCACGTGGCACCGGTATTTTCTGCTCGCGCTCGCCGCAGTTGGAACACCTGACGCCCAGCGTGGCGACCTTCTCCCAGGACGATAACTTCGCCACCACCATGACCCCGGGCGGCTACCACAGCTTCGAGCACCGCTGGGCGGTGGGCGAGGCCTTCAGGCTGCACCTGCAACTGGGCAAGGCCAATGTGCAGGCACGTACCCATGGGCTCAACAGCTACCTCAAGCAGCGCCTGGGCGAGTTCGCGCAGCTCGAACTGGTGACGCCGCTCAGCCCCGAGTATTCGGCCGGTTTTACCTTCTTTCGCGGCAAGGGCCTGGATACCGATGCGACCGCGGCCTACCTGATGGCCAATCGCATTTTGGTCGACGCCGTGTCCCGGGATGTCGGCCCGGTGGTCCGCATGGCCCCGAGCGTGCTGAACAGCGAGGCCGATATCGACCGGACCCTGGCGCTACTGGCCAAAAAGCTCTAAGCGCGAACAGCGCCCCTGTAGCCGCGAGCGGCCAGCAGGCGCCTACGCGGCCGTTGCGAAAGCTCGCAGCGCGCATCCAGACGCTCGCGTCTACACCGCCACTCACCACTTTTGTGATGTCAAAGCCGGAGTGATTTCCATGAAACCCAGCGTTTTCTATTCAGTTGCCACCCTATTGGCCAGCCTGCCCGTCACCGCGTCCCAGGCCGGCGAGCCGCCCTCGCCCGGCACTGTATTCAGCGACTGCAAAACCTGCCCGCAGATGGTCGTGCTGCCCGCCGGCAGTTTCCTGATGGGCACGCCCGAAGGCGAAGTGGGCAAGGAGCCCGATGAAAGCCCGCAACATACCGTGACCTTCCAGAAGCCCTTCGCTATCAGCCGCTACCACGTGACCGCCGGCGAACTGGATGCTTATATCCGCGAGACCGGCGTCGTGATCAAGGATGGCGATACCCGCCCCGGGCGACTGTGCCAAGCCAGCAAGCCACGCTATAAACAGGGTCCGCGCCAACCGGCGGTCTGCATCGATTACCACGACGTCCAGGCCTACGCCGCCTGGCTGACGAAAAAAACCGGTCACCCCTACCGGATGCTCAGCGAGGCCGAACGCGAATACGCCGCCCGCGCCGGATCAACCGGACCATTCCCCTTCCCGTTCGATGAAGAAGGCCAGTACCAGATCAGCAAGCACGCCAACACCTATGGCCCCAAAGATGGCTACAGCTACAGCTCGCCGGTCGGCAGCTACCCGCCCAATGCCTTTGGCGTGTACGACATGCACGGTAATGTCTACGAATGGGTCGCCGACTGCTGGCATCGCGACTATGTGGGTGCCCCCACCGATGGCAGTGCCTGGATGGAGGCCAACGGCGGCAACTGCGAAGGCGCCCATATTCGGGGCAATGACTGGGGCGAGGCCCCGGTGTTTTCCCGCTCCGGCAACCGCAATGACCGAGACCGAACCGCCCGTGGCGACTACCTGGGATTTCGCGTGGCCAGAGAACTGTAAAAAGTTTTTCCGGTTTACGGAGGATGAAACGTCTCATGCTCAGTTGATAAAAATTATCATTAAAGAAACGTTCCCATTGCTGACTTGAGACCGATAAAAATGCCCGCACTGCAACGTCTTACGCCCCTGGCAAGCGCCCTGCTACGCCACTCCTTCACCCCCACGCGCCAGGCCCTGCTCCTGGGCCTGGCACTGGCCGCACCCTATGCCGCACAGGTCCAGGCCCAGGCGGTGAGCTTCGATATCCCGGCGCAGTCGCTGTCCAGCGCCCTGCAGGTATTTGGCCAACAGGCCGATGTGCAGGTGCTGTACAGCCCGGAAGATGTGCAGGGCGTGCGCAACCAGGCAGTGCGTGGTCACCTGGAGCCTGAGCAGGCCATCGCCGAGCTGCTTAAAGGCACCGGGGTTTCCTATAGTTTGCAAGGCAACTCCCTGACGCTACGCCGTCAGGGCGCCGGCCTGGAGCTGGATGCAACCAACGTCAATGCCCGTGCGCTGGGGAGCGTCACGGAAAATTCCGGTTCCTACACGACCGGGCCGATGAAGACCGCGACCAAGATGGCGCTGACCCAACGGGAAACACCGCAGTCCGTCACGGTGATCACTCGCCAGCGCATGGACGATCAGGGCATGAGCAGCCTGAACGATGCGGTGAAAAACACCCCCGGCCTGACCGTGCAGAAGTGGGGCCCGGAGCGCACCACCTTTATGTCCCGGGGCTTCCAAGTCGACAACCTGATGTACGACGGCCTGCCCACCACCATTTCGCGCTACACCCCGGACGTCACCTCGTCGGTCGACCTGGCCATCTACGACCGCGTGGAGATCGTGCGTGGCGCCACCGGCTTGATGCAGGGTGCGGGTAACCCGTCGGCCGCCATCAACCTGGTCCGCAAGCGCCCGACCAAGGAAACCCAGGCCAGCATCACCGGCCTGGCCGGCAGTTGGGACAACTACCGCTCGGAGCTGGACCTGTCCGGCTCGCTGAACGAGCAAGGCACCCTGCGCGGCCGCACCGTCATGGCCTACCAGACCAAGAACAGCTTCCAGGACGTGGTCGATGCGGAGCGGATCCTGTTCTATGCCATCGGCGAGGCGGACCTCAACGACAGCACCACCCTGACCCTCGGCGTCTCGAACCAGAAGGACAACAACACCAACGACTGGGGCGGTATCCCTACCGCCGCCGACGGCAGCGACCTGCATCTGTCGCGCTCGACCTTCCTGGGCAACAAGTGGGCCTACTGGAACCAGAAAAACACCTCGGCCTTCGCCGAGCTCGAACACCGTTTCGACAACGACTGGAAGCTGCGCATGGCGGCGACCAAGGTCTGGGCGGACCTGGACTTTCTCGGCTCCTACAACTCCTATGTGCCCACCGGCCTGAACCAGTACACCGGTGACTACCGCTACAAGACCACCCAGGACACCTACGATGTGTTTGCCGACGGCCCCTTCAGCCTGCTGGGCCGCACCCATGAGCTGGTGGTCGGGGCCAGCAGCCGCGAAGAACACTTCAACGGCCATGGCGGCAGCGGCGGCGCGGTCCCGACCGCGACCAATGTCGACCCGTACAACTGGAGCCACAGCACGGTCCCCAAGCCCAACTACGACATGTACCGCTTTCACCAGAAAACCAACTCGAGCAGCGACAGCGTGTATGTCACCACGCGCCTGAATATCGCCGACCCGCTGAAGGTGATCCTCGGTTCGCGCCTCGACTGGTATGACTACGACGTCAAGACCCTGTCCAGCAAGACCCAGAGCGGTTACTCGCTGAACAAGGAACTGACCAAATACGCCGGGGTGATCTATGACCTCAATGCCAACCACTCGGTGTATGTCAGCTACACGGATATCTTCAAGCCGCAATCCGAACTCGATCCCTCGAACAAGGTATTGGACCCGATCAAGGGCAAGAACTACGAGATCGGCCTGAAGGGCGAATACTTCGACGGCGCGCTGAACGCCAGTGCCGCGGTGTTCAGGATCGATCAGGAAAATCGTGCCTACCAGGTCAGCAACGTACCGTGCGCCGCAGGTACCCGCACCTGCTATGACGCGGCGGGCAAAGTGCGCAGCGAAGGGGTCGAACTGGAAATCAACGGCGCAATCACTCCTGATTGGCAGTTGTCGGCCGGCTACACCTATGCGGCGGCCAAGTACACCAAGGACAAGGATCCCAACAAGGAAGGCACCCTCTTCGACTCGAAGATCCCGCGCCATCTGTTCAAGCTCGCGACCAGCTACCAGTTGCCCGGGCAGCTCAATCGCTGGCGGGTGGGCGGCAGCCTCTATCGCCAGAACGCGATCTACAGCGAAGGCACCCATTGGCGTGATAACCGCAGCTACCGCATCGAACAGGAAGCCTACACCCTGGTCGACCTGATGGTGGCGTACAAGCCGATGGACAATCTGCAGGCACGGGTCAACCTGAACAACGTCTTCGACAAGAAGTACTACCAGAGCATCGACCTGCTGGAAGACCGCGCCAACCTCTACGGCGACCCGCGTAATCTGGCCCTGACCGTCAAATACGACTTCTGATCCCCACTCTGCTCCAGGCCCGGCCCACCGCCGGGCCTACTCGCTTCCTCCCGCTCCCCTCCTTGCCCCCGCCCGTCCTTTCAGCGCTATCCTCATGGCTCGTCATACCGTGTCCTGGAGGAACGTTCCTGATGCACGCACCTTCCGCTGCCCTGCTCGCCAGTTGGTCCCGCAATGCCCAGGCCTGGGCGACAGCCGTGCGCCAAGGGCATATTCGCAGCCGCCTGGAGGTCACCAACAACGCCATGGTCCAGGCCGTTCTGGCCTGCAAGCCCAATTCCCTGCTGGATCTCGGCTGCGGTGAAGGGTGGCTGGGCCGGGCCCTGGTCGACAGCGGCGCCCGGATCACCGGGATCGATGCCTGTGCCGAACTGGCGGCCCTGGCAGGTGAAGAGGGCTATGCCGAGGTGCACTGTCTGCCCTATGCGCAGGTGATCGAGCAGCCACAGCAGGTCGGCACGGCATTCGATGTGATCACCTGCAATTTTTCACTGTTGGATGAGCGTGTCAGCGAGTTGCTCAATGCCCTCGCGCACATCGCCACGCCGGATGCGCATCTGATTATCCAGACCCTGCATCCGCTCAGTGTGGAACCGCCGTACCGGGATGGCTGGCGATTGGAACGCTTCGAACCGTTGGGTGGCGATGGCTGGCACGCCATGCCCTGGTACTACCGTACCCTGGAGAGCTGGTTCAACACCCTGGCACCCGGCTGGAGGGTGCAAGCCATTGCCGAACCGCAACGGCCGGACGCGCTGCTACCGGCGTCGCTGCTGCTCAGCGCACGACGGGTCTCGGAAAGACGCCCGGTTACCGGTTAGGCCAACGGCCAGCCGGGGTACTTCCCCGCCAGCCGTCACCGTTACCGTCACACCCGTTCGAGCGGCCCGCTTACCCGAGCGTGCTCCAGGCAGGCGCTCAACCGCCCGAGCGTCGGCTGCTCGAATACATCCGCCAGGCTGAGGGTGAAACCCGTCCCCAAGCGCTGACGCGCCCTGACCACCAGTTGCAAGCCGCTGATGGAGTCGACACCGCGTTCGAACAGGTCATCATCCAAACCCAGATCTTCGATCCCCAGCAACTCCCGCAAGAGCGTTGCCAGGGTCTTCTGCAAGGGTGTCACCGGCGCCCGGTAGGCCGTGGCAACAGGCAACGGTTCGGTGGATGGCCGCGCCGCAGCCTGCCCCCAACGGTCCGCCAGACGTGCTTGCAGATCACCCAGCGCGACAGCCTCTCCGCTGTCGACCATCTGCCCCAGCAGCCACGCCAACTGCTCGCCCAGGGTGGCGATCACGGTGGACGCAAACATCTGCTTGTAGCTGAAGTTCAGCACCAACACCTCCCCCAGGGTGACGTAGAGCGTGAGCGGGTAGTGGGTCTGCTCATGGAAGACGACCTCGGCAAAACTCAGCTCGCCCTTGCCCTTTTGCTTGAGCACATCGGAGACCGGGTAGTTCTCAAAGATCATCACCGTGTCGAACAACTGCCGCCCGGCCTTGCCGGCCATGCGTTGCAGGCGATACAGCGGGACCTGCTCATGCTGGCGGGCGACCAGGTTCTGTTGCTGCACCTCGCTGATCCAGTGCCCGAGCGAATGCTGCGGTTCGGGCGTGGCAATCAGGGGCAGCGTATTGATAAACAGCCCCAGCTCCTGCTCGATCCCCGGCAACTGGGCCGGACGCCCGGCGACCGTGGTGCCCACCGCGACCGTGGCTTGCCCGGTGTAATGCTGTAGCAGCAGGAGCCAGGCCGATTGCACCAGCGTGTTGACCGTGACCTTGCCATGGCGTGCAAACGCTTTGAGCCCCTCGGTGCGGGTCGCGTCCAGCGTCACATAGTGATCGTGGTGCGAGCGCTCGCCAGCCGCCACGTTTACCTCACAGCCTTCGACCAGCCGTGTCGGGCGATCCAGACGCGCCAGTTGCTCGTCCCAGAACGCTTCTGCCGGCCGGTGATCCTGGCGTTGCTGCCACTCGATAAACGCGCCATAACGGCTTGGCTGATGGGCCGGCGGGCTGCCTTGGTAACGCTGCAGAATCTCGCTGAGCAAGCGTGAACCGCTCCAGCCATCAAGCAGGATATGGTGGTTGGTGCACATCAGGTGGTGGCGGTTATCGGCAAGCCGCACGGCCACCAGTCGGATCAACGGAGCCTGATCCACACCCAGGCACTGTGCCCGCTCGCTCAGTGCCAACTGCTCCAGAGCCACCTCCTGGGCCTCCCGCTCGCGCCAGTCGAACTCGCTGAACGGCAGACGCATGTGCTTGCGCACCGCCTGCAACGGCTGCGCCAGGTCACCCTGCCACAGCAGCGCAGTACGCAGCACCCCATGGGCATCGACCGCCGCCTGCCAGGCCTGTTGGAAACGCCCCACATCCAGGCCCTCGACATCGACCCGCAACTGGTTGACATAGTCACCGACCTGCGGCTCGTGCACGGCATGGAACAACATGCCGTGCTGCATAGGCGTCAAGGGATACAGATGTTCAATCTGCTCCGGTGCCAGTGGCAGCCCATCCAGTTGCGCCTGACTCAAGCCCGCCAGCGGGAAGTCCGACGGGGTCACGCCATGGTGCCCGGCGGTACAGCAGTGCTCAATCAGTTGCCCCAGCTCTTGGGTGTACGCATCGACCAGCCCTTGGATCGTCGCTGCGTCGAACATTGCCCGGCTAAAGGTCCAGCCAATACTCAGCTCACCTCCAAACACCTGGCCATTGAGCGTCAGCCAGTTGCCCAGCGGCGCATCGAGGCTCTGTTCGGCCCCGACTGCACCGCCCACGGGCAGGAACAGCGCCTCATCAGCGTCGGCAAAACCGCTGTCCAGTTGCCCCAGGTAGTTGAAGGTAATTTTCGGCAGCGCCAGGTTCGCCAGCGCATTGTGGCCAGCCAGATAGCGCAACGCGCCATAGCCCATGCCCTTGTCGGGAATGCCGCGCAGTTGCTCCTTGACTTGCTTGATCGACTCCGCGATGGCATTGCTGGCCGCGAGTTTTACCGGGAACAGGCTGGTCAACCAGCCCAGGGTGCGCGTCAGGTCCAGCCCTTCGCCCAATTCTTCGCGACCGTGCCCTTCCAGCAACACACTGACCGAATCCTGCCGCGCCCAGCGCCCGATCACCCGCACCAATGCCGTCAGCAGCAGATCGTTGACCTGGGTGCGATAGGCCGCCGGCGCCTCTTGCAGCAACCGGCGGGTCGCCGCTTTATCCAGGCGGCTATACAGCGTCTGACCCTGGCGATTGCGCCGATCATCGCTCAGGCGGTCACGGGGCAGTGCCATGCTGCCCTCAAGTTGCGCCTGCCAATAACCCAGTTGGCCTTGCACCGCCTCGCTCTGTGCATAGCGGCACAGGCTCTCGGCCCAGGCCTGGCCCGAGACGGTTTTGGCCGGCAACACAATCGCGTGGCCCTGGCTCAATTGTTGATAGACGCTTTGCAGGTCTTCAAGCAACACCCGCCAGGACACGCCATCGACCACCAGGTGATGGATCACCAGCAGCAACCGATGGCTGCCGTCCTCGCCATCCACCAGCACCGCTCGCAGCAACGGCCCGGCGCTGAGGTCAAGGCTGCGCTGGGCCTGCTCGTAGAGAGCAGGCAAATCGGCCACCTCACTGGCCCGGACCGACCAGAGCAGCGTCTGGGCATCGGCCTGCGCCGGGGTGCGGTAGCTTGCCGACCAACCCTGGGCGTCTTCGACAAACGCCAGGCGCAAGGCGTCGTGATGGTGGGTCAAGGCGCGCAGCGCCTGCTCCAGCAACCCAGCATCCAGGCTCAGACGGGTCTGCAACTGAACCGACTGGTTCCATTGATGACGCTCGGGGATCGCCTCGGCAAAGAACAACTGCTGCACCGGCAACAGTGCCAGCGTGCCGCTGACCGGCCCTTGATCGATCCGAATGACGCTATCGCCACACGTCGCCACGGCGGCCAGGGCTTGCACGGTCTGGTGTTGGAACAGGTCCTTGGGCGTGAAGTGAATCCCCCTCTGGCGCGCCCGACTGACCACCTGCATCGACACAATGGAGTCGCCGCCCAGCTCGAAGAAATTATCGCGGGTACCGACGCGTTCCAGCTTCAGGACCTCCTGCCAGATCGTGACAAGTTGCTGCTCCAGGGCGTTCTGCGGCGCGCTGTAGTCTTGCTGCAACAGGCTGGCATCCGGTGCCGGCAGCGCCTGGCGATCCAGCTTGCCATTGGCCGTGACCGGCAGTTGCTCCAGGAACAACCAATGCACCGGGACCATATAGTCCGGCAGGTTCTCCCCCAGGCGCGCCTTGAGGGTTTCACGCAGACTGGCCTCCGATCCTGCGACAGCCTCGCGACTGACGATATACGCCACCAGTTGCCTGCCGCTGGGCCCCTCCTTGGCCAGGACGGCGGCTTCACGAACGCCTTCCAGAGCGCGCAACCGGGCCTCGATCTCACCCAGCTCGACACGGAAACCACGGATTTTCACCTGATTGTCGATCCGCCCCAGGTAATCGAAAACCCCGTCCGGACGTTGGCAGACCAGATCACCACTGCGGTACAGGCGCGCGCCATGGGCACTGAATGGATCAGGGACAAACCGCTCGGCGGTCATCGCCGCCCGGTTCAGATAGCCGCGCGCCACGCCTTCACCGCCCAGGTACAACTCACCGGACAATCCGGGCGGCAGCAAGCCCAGCCCGGCATCCAACACACAGGCACGGCGTTCGCCCACGCATTCGCCAATCGGCGCATAAGCGCTGGTGCAACGCTCCGCCGCCCGGGTCTTCCAGACCATGGGCGTGACGACGGTTTCGGTGGGGCCGTAGCCATTGATCATCACCTGCGGGCGCAGTGCTTGCTGGACCAGCTCGAAACTGGCCTGCGGCATGGCGTCACCGCCAAAGCTGTAGAGCCGTACCGGCGGCGGATTGCCCACCCGCTGGGCATGCTCGGCCAGTTGTTGCAGGTAGACCGGCGGGAAGCCGGCCATGGTCACGCCATGGCGACGGATTTCCTCGTAGGTGCGTTCCGGGCCCCACAGTTCATCGTCGCGCAGCAGCAGCCGGCCGCCATGAATCAGCGTGGTCAGCCAGCGCTCATGGGCACCGTCGAAGGCAAAGGACAGGAAGTGCAGCTCGCAATCGGCGGCGCTCATTTCATAGCACTGTCCGGTCGCCAGGCAGTGCATCGCCAGCGGGCCATGGGCCACGCTCACGCCCTTGGGTTGCCCGGTGGAGCCGGAGGTGTAGATCACATACGCCAGGTTGCCGGCATGCAGCGAGACCCGGGGTTCGCGGTCGTCACCGGGCACATCGCGCAGTTGATCCAACAACAGCGTGTCGATGCCCTCCACCACCGGCAGGCTGCCGAGCAAACGGGTCTGAGTCAGCAGCAACGCGACCCCGCTGTCGCGCAGCATGTAGCCCAGGCGTTCTTGGGGATACTCCGGGTCCAGCGGCACAAAGGCACCGCCAGCCTTGAGAATCGCCAGCAAGCCCACCAGCATCTCCACCGAGCGCTCCAGGGCAATCGCCACCAACACTTCCGGGCCAACCCCGCGAGCGATCAGGGTCTGGGCCAGGCGATTGGCCTGGCGATCGAGCTGGGCATAGCTCAGTTGCTGCTCGCCGACGATCACGGCCACGGCATCCGGTGTCTGCCGCGCACGCTCGGCAATCAGGCCATGGACCGTCTGCTCGCTCGGCACCGTCATCCGATCCCAGCCCAGTAGTTGGGCGGCTTGCTCGGCATCATCGAGCAGTTGCAGATCGCCCAGGCGCCGCTGCGGATCGGCGGCCATTTGCACCAACAGCTGCATCAGGTGCCGGCCCATGCCAGCCACGCGCTCGGCACTGAACGCGGCCCGGGCATAACCAAACTGCAAGCCCAACTGCTGATCCAGGCCGACCGCCAGGCTCAACGGATAGTTGCTTTGCTCCAGGTTGCTGATGGCGCCGAAACGCAGGCCCGACGGCGCGGTTTCCAGGGCCTGGGACACCGGGTAGTTCTCGAACACCAGCAGGCTGTCGAACAGCGCTTCGCCGCCCTGGCCGGCCCAGCGCTGGATATCGTAGAGCGGCGTGTGCTCATGCTCACGCAGGCTCAGGTTCTGCCCCTGGATCAGCCCCAGCCAATCGGCCACGCTCAGGCCCGGCTCGGGGCTGGCGATAATCGGCAGGGTGTTGATAAACAGCCCGATCTGCTGCTCGATCCCCTTGAGCTCCACCGGACGCCCCGACACCGTGGCGCCAAACGCCACGGTGCGCTGCCCGGTATAACGCCCGAGCAACACCAGCCACGCCGCCTGGACCAGGGTATTGACCGTAACCTTGTGGGCCTGGGCACAGGCCCGCAGTTGCCGGGTCTGTTCCAGGTCCAGGCTGACCAGGTGATCGCCATGGCCCTGGTTTTGGGCATCCGGCGCCGCGCCGCTGGCGGCCAGGCGAGTGGGCATTTGCAGATCGGCCAACTGGGTTTTCCAGAACGCCTGGCTGGCCTCGCCATCCTGGCGTTGCAGCCAGGCGATATAGTCGCGATAACGGCCGCTCTGGCGCGCCAGCGGCTGGCCGGCATAGCGCTGGAGAATCTCACCGAGGAACTGCGCATTGCTCCAGCCATCCATCAGGATATGGTGGTTGGTGCAGATAAAGTGATGCCGATCATCGGCCACCCGCACGATCAACAACCGCAACAGCGGCGCCTGCTCCAGCGCAAAACCGCGTTGGCGTTCCTCGCGTGCCAGGGCCTGCAGGGCCGCGGCCGGGTCGGCCTGGCTGCGCCAATCCAACTGCATCAGCGCCAGGCTGGCCTGGCGCAGGACAACCTGCACCGGCTGTTGCAGCGCCCCCTGCCAGACAAACCCGGTGCGCAGGATCTCGTGGCGATCAATCGCCGCCTGCCAGGCCTCGCGAAAACGCTCCACGTCCAGGCCCTGCACATCGACGCACATCTGGTTGATGTAGTCGCCGCCCTGCTGCTCATAGAGCGAATGAAACAGCATGCCCTGCTGCATCGGCGACAGCGGGTAGACATCTTCGATCATGCCCGGGGCCACCGGCAGGCTGTCGAGCTGGGCCTGGGTCAGGTTGGCCAGTGGGAAATCGGATGGCGTCACGCCACGGTTGTCCGGCTGGCAGCAATGGGCGATCAATGCACTCAATTCGCGGCGGTATTCATCGGCCAGTTGTTCGATCACGGCGGGGTCGAACATCTCCCGGCTAAAGGTCCAGCCCATGCGCAGTTCGCCACCGTAGACCTGGCCATCGAGCGACAGCCAGTTACCCAGCGGCGCCGCGCTGTCCTGCTCGGCGCCCTTGTGGTCCAGCGCCGGCACGAACAGGGCATCCTCGGCATCGAAGCTGCCATCGAACTGCCCCAGGTAGTTGAAGGTGATCCGTGGCTGCGCCAACTCGGCCATCTGCGCACGCAGGTCCGCGTCGGCGCAGTAGCGCAGCAGGCCAAAACCGATGCCCTTGTTTGGCACCGCCCGCAGTGTTTCCTTGACCTGCTTGAGCGTGGCAGCCTGATCGGGGCCGGCACTGAGCCGGACCGGGAAGACACTGGTAAACCAGCCGACGGTGCGACTCAGGTCGAGGTGGTCGAACAGCTCTTCGCGTCCGTGCCCTTCGAGCTGGATCAGCACATCATCGCGCCCGGTCCAGCGGCCGATCACCCGAACCAGGGCCGCCAGCAACAGGTCATTGACCTGGGTCCGATAGGCCGCCGGAGCCTCCTGCAGCAGTTGACGCGTCAGCGTCTGGTCCAGGGCACTGAACACCGTACGGCCATATTGGCCTTGCTGGCTGGCCTGCAGGTTGGCGTCCGGCAAGTCCGCCTCGACCCCCTGCAAGCGGGCAAGCCAGTAGGCCGACTCGCCCCGCAGCGCGTCACTGCGCCCATGCTGATGCAACTGTTCAGCCCAGCTTTTGTAGGCACTGGTCTTGTTCGCCAGCACCACCGGCCCGCCCTGGGCCAACTGGCCATACGCCGTTTGCAGGTCCTCGAACAGCACCCGCCAGGACACCCCGTCGACCACCAGGTGATGGATCACCAGCAACAACCGCTGGCTGCCGTCCGCCAATGTGAACAAGGCCGCGCGCAATAGCGGCCCGGCCTGCAGGTTCAGGCTTTGTTGGGCCTGCTCACACAGGCGTTGCAGTTCAGCCGCGTCCGCCGCCGGGGCGCACCACAGGGACGTCTCATGCCCAAGCCCACGGTGTTCGGCGCTCCAGCCAGCGGCGCCTTCGCCAAAGCCCAGGCGCAAGGCATCGTGATGGCTCACCAGCGCGCCCAGCGCCTGTTCCAGCCACTCGGCCCGCAGCGCCTGCGCCGGCTTGAGTAGCACCGACTGATTCCAGTGATGACGTTGAGGGATCGCCGTGTCGAAAAACTGCTGCTGGATCGGCAGCAATGGCATCGTCCCCGTCACCGCACCCTGATCGATCTGCAAGCCTTGCGCGCCGCACCGTGCGACGGCCGCCAGGGCTTGGACGGTCTGGTGCTGGAACAGCTCTTTGGGCGTGAAGTACACCCCGACCTGCCGCGCACGGCTGACCACCTGGATCGAGATGATCGAGTCGCCGCCCAGTTCGAAGAAGTTGTCCGTGACACTGACCGCTTCGCGCTTGAGCACGTCCTGCCAGATCGCCGCAATCTGCACCTCGAAGGCCGTTTGCGGGGCCACGAACACCGTGCTCGAACCGGCCTGGGGCTCGGGCAGTGCGCGACGGTCCAGCTTGCCATTGACGGTCAGGGGCATGCTGTCGAGCAACAGCAGATGCGCTGGGACCATGTAATCGGGCAACTGCAACTGGAGCGCCGCCTTGAGCGCCGTCGGAGCGCAATCACGCGCCCCATCGCTGGCGACGACATAGGCCACCAACTGCTTGCCACTGGCACCTTCACGTGCCAGTACCACGGCCTCGCGAACCGCCGCCAGCCCGAGCAGGGCCGACTCGATTTCCCCCAGCTCGACCCGCAGCCCACGGATTTTCACCTGGCTGTCGATCCGCCCCAGGAAGTCGAACAGCCCGTCTTCGCGCTGGCTGACCCGGTCCCCGCTGCGATACAGGCGTTGCCCGCCGGTGCTGAACGGATCGGGGACAAAGCGTTCGGCGGTCATCGCCGGCCGATTGAGATAACCACGGGCAAGCCCTTCGCCGCCCATCAACAGCTCCCCGGCCACACCGGCGGGCAGTGGATTGAACTGCGGGTCGAGGCAGTAGGCGGTTCGCGCGCCCACCGCTCGCCCAATGGGCGCGTAGTCCTGCGTGACACCGGACTCCACAGGCCAAATCAGCGGGCTGATCACCGCTTCGGTCGGACCATAGGCATTGAACAGCTGGCCGATCTGCAGCGCGTCGAGGCGCTCGAACGTGCGCGGATGCCAGGCTTCGCCCCCCAGGATGCAGGTCTTGACGCTCAAGCGCTGGCCGCTGCCTTCAAGGTACTCGGCCACCTGGGCCAGGTAGCTGGGCGGCAGGTCCAGCAGGCTGATCCGGCACTCGGCAATACGCGCCAGCAACTGTTCGATCGACCATTGGCCCACCTCCCCCAGCACCACGCGGGCACCACGGATCAGCGGCATAAACAGCTGCTCGGCGGCGGCGTCGAAACTGATCGAGGCAAATTGCAGCAGCGTATCGCTGGCCTGCAGGCCGTAGCAGGCGGCCGCCGCCTGGCAGTGCATGGCCAGCGCGCCATGGCTGACCACCACGCCCTTGGGCCGGCCGGACGAACCCGAGGTGTAGATCACGTACGCCAGGTCCTGCGGCGCCCAGTCAAGCGGCGGCGCGCCGTCAGGGCAATCATCGAGCTGGGTGCAGGCCAGCGCCAGGTCGACGGCGCGGACCCGGCCGGTAGCGGGCAACTGATCCAGCAGCGCTGGTTGGCCCAGCAACAGCTCCACGCCGCTGTCATCGAGCATGTCCAGCAACCGCTCAGTCGGGTACGCCGGGTCCAGCGGCAGATAGCCGGCGCCGGCCTTGAAGATCGCCAACAGGCCGACGGCCATCTGCAGCCCGCGTTCGACGCCGATCCCCACCAGCACCTGGGGGCCAACGCCCCACTCGATCAAACGATGAGCCAGGCGATTGGCCTGGCGGTTCAACTCGCCATACGTGAGCTGTTGGTGGTCGGCGATCAAGGCAATGGCGTGCGGCGTCTTCAGTGCCTGACGCTCGATCAACCGTGCCAGGGACTCGCCGTCGGCGACGGTCGGGGCCGCCGCCGGAATCGCCAAGGTACTCGCCAATGTCAATTCGCCCAGGGACCTGACGCCCGGCGCACTGACCAATTGCTGCAACAGATCCAGCAGATCGGCTTGCAACTGGCGAACCTGCGGCTCATTGAAATGGCCCTGATCGTAGCCGTAGTGCAGCAACAGTTCCTCGCCCAGGCTGACCGCCAGGGTCAGCGGGTAATTGGTCTGTTCGTGGTTGTTGAGGTGGCTGAACTGCAACTGCGGCCCGGTACCTTCGCTCAGCACCTGGGACACCGGGTAGTTCTCGAACACCAGTAGGCTGTCGAACAGTGGCTGGCTACCCAGGTCGGCCCAGCGCTGGATATCGTACAGCGGCGTGTGCCCGTGTTCGGTCAGGGCCTGGCTGTCGGCCTGCATCTGTTGCAGCCAGTCGGCAACCGGGATCTGCGGGCACGGCGTGGCGATCACCGGCAGCGTGTTGATAAACAGGCCCAGCTGTTGCTCGACACCGGGCAGCTCGGGCGGACGCCCCGAGACCGTGGCGCCGAACATCACCGTCTCCAGCCCACTGTAGCGTTGCAACAGCAGTGACCAGGCCGCCTGCACCAGGCTGTTGAGGGTGATTTTCTGCTGGCGGGCAAATTCGACCAGTTGCCGGGTGCGCCCGGCATCCAGCGCGGCGGCCCATTCGGCGTGACCGCTCAGGACGCCGCCCGCCTTGACCCGGGCCATGGCCCGCGCCAGCAGGGTTGGCTCCTCGACCCCGGCCAGGCGCGCGCGCCAGAAGCCCTCGGCCTGCTGTGCGTCCTGGGCTTGCAGCCAGGCGATATAGTCACGATAACGACTCAATGGCCGCTCGGGCTGCACGCCGTTATAGCGCAGCAACACTTCGGCCAGCAGCCGGGAACTGCTCCAGCCATCCATCAGCACATGGTGGTTGGTGCAGATCAGGTGATAGCTGTCAGCAGCCGTGCGCACCAGGGTCAGGCGCAGCAACGGCGCGACCAGCAGGTCGAAGCCCTGCTGATGGTCAGCGTCGGCCAGCGCCTGCAGGGCCGTATCCAGGGCCGGTTCACTGCGCCAGTCCAGCACGCGGCACGCCAGGCGAGCCTGGCGCAGGACCACCTGGACCGGCTGCTCCAATTCGCCCTGCCACACATAAGCGGTGCGCAGGATGTCATGGCTGTCCACTGCCGCCTGCCAGGCGCCGATAAAGCGCTCGACGTCCAGGCCCGCGATGTCGACGCGCAGTTGGTTGATGTAATGACCGCCCTCGGGCTCATAGAGGGAATGGAACAGCATGCCCTGCTGCATGGGCGACAAGGGGTAGAGATCGTCGATGGCCTCGGCGGCTATCGGCAAGGCGTCGAGCTGCGGCTGGCTCAGACGCGCCAGGGGGAAGTCCGTCGGCGTCACACCGCCCACGCCTTCGGTGCAGCAATGCTCGATCAGCGCCTGCAGCTCACGGGCGTAGTCGTCGGCCAGGCGTTCGATCACGGCGGGGTCGAACATCGCCCGGCTGAAGGTCCAACCCATGCTCAGCTCGCCGCCGTAGACCTGGCCATTGAGGCTGAGCCAGTTGCCCAGGGGCGCGCACGCGTCATGGTCCGCGCCCTTGGGCTCGGTGGCCGGGACAAACAGCGCGTCCTGTTGATCGAAGCTGCCGTCGAACTGGCCCAAGTAGTTGAAGGTGATGCGCGGCGGCGTCAAGGCCGCCAGTGTTTCGCGGCTCGATGCCGCGCCCATGTAGCGCAGCAGGCCAAAACCGATGCCATGGTGCGGCACCGCCCGCAGTTGCTCCTTGATCTGCTTGAGAGTGGTCGACAGGCTGCTCGCCGGGCTCAGGCGCACCGGGAAGACGCTGGTGAACCAGCCGACCGTACGGTTGAGGTCGAGGTCTTCGAACAACCCTTCGCGCCCGTGGCCTTCGAGCTGGACCAGCACGTCTGGCGCGCCGCTCCAACGGCTGACCACCCGGGCCAGAGCCGCCAGGAGCAGGTCGTTGACCCGCGTTCGGTAGGCGGCCGGCGCCTCGCGCAGCAGTTGGTGAGTCAGGCTCGCCGACAGCCGGCTGTGCACCGTGACCGCATCGCGTTGCTCCCGGCGCCCCTGCGCGTCACGGCACGGCAGGTCACCACCGCCCTGCAATTGTGCCTGCCAGTAAGCCAGCTCCTGGCGCACCGGCGCGCTGCGGGCATAGTCTTGCAGACGCTCGGCCCAGGCCTGCGCCGAATGGCTTTTGGCAGGGAAGCTGGGTGTAGCGCTGGCCAACGGGTTGTAGGCCATTTGCAAATCTTCCAGCAGGATGCGCCAGGACACGCCATCCACCACCAGATGGTGGACCACCAGCAGCAAACGCTGCGTGCCGTCGCCCAGGCTGATCAGCACGGCGCGTAGCAACGGCCCGTCTGCCAGGCTTAGGCTGCGTTGGGCCTGATTGGCCAGGGCCTCAATATCGGCCGGGCTCTGCAGTTGCGCCTGCCAGAGTATCGGCGCCTGCGCCCAGGCCTGGCGCTGCTGCGCCAGCCCACGGTATTCGCCCGTCCAGCCCTCGGCCCCTTCGCTAAAACTCAGGCGCAAGCCATCGTGATGCTCGACCAAAGCCCGCAGGCTCGCCTCCAGCCGCTCGGGGTCCAGCGCCTGCAATGGCTGGAGCAGCACCGACTGGTTCCAGTGATGCCGCTGGGCAATGCTCTCGGCAAAAAACAGCTGCTGGATCGCCAGCAGCGGCAGTACCCCGCTGACCGGGCCCTGATCGGCCTGAATGCGGGCTGCGCCCTGGCTGGCCACACTGGCCAGGCCACGCACGGTCTGGTGCTGGAACAGGTCCTTGGGCGTGAAATGCACCCCGGCCTGGCGCGCCCGACTGACCACCTGGATCGAGATGATCGAGTCGCCGCCCAGTTCGAAAAAGTTATCGTCGATACCGACTCGCGCCAGCTTCAAAACGTCCTGCCAGATCGTCGCAAGCTGCTGCTCGAGGGCATTTTGTGGGGCGCTGTAGTGCTGTTGCAGCAGGCTGGCATCCGGTGCCGGCAGGGCCTGGCGATCCAGCTTGCCATTGGCCGTGACCGGCAGTTGCTCCAGGAACAACCAGTGCACCGGCACCATATAGTCCGGCAGCTTCTCCCCCAGGCACGCCTTGAGGGTTTCACGCAGGGCCGCGCCATTGCCGTCGACCGGCACCGCGCTCACCACATAGGCCACCAGTTGCTTGCCGCTCGGCCCGTCCTTGGCCAGGACCACGGCTTCACGAATCGATGCCTGGGCACGCAAGCGCGCCTCGATCTCGCCCAGTTCAACGCGAAAACCACGGATCTTCACCTGGTTGTCGATCCGTCCCAGGTAGTCGAAGACCCCATCGGTACGCTGGCATACCTGGTCGCCGGTACGGTAGAGCCGCGCGCCCTGCTCGCTAAAGGGATCGGGGACAAAGCGCTCGGCGGTCATGGCCGCACGGTGCAGATAGCCTCGGGCCAGACCTTCACCGCCCAGGTACAACTCGCCGGGCAGTCCCGCCGGCAACAACCCGAGCCCGGCATCCAGCACACAGGCACGACGCTCGCCCACGCATTCGCCAATCGGTGCATAGGCACTGGTGCAGCGGTCCGCCGCCCGGGTCTTCCACACCATAGGTGTGACCACCGTTTCGGTCGGCCCGTAGCCATTGATCATCAACTGCGGGCGCAGCGCTTGCTGGACCAGCTCGAAACTGGCGCGCGGCATGGCGTCGCCGCCAAAGCTGTAGAGCCGCACCGGCGGTGGATTGCCCACCCGCTGGGCATGCTCGGCCAGTTGCTGCAGATAGACCGGCGGGAAGCCGGCCATGGTCACGCCATGGCGACGGATTTCCTCGTAGGTGCGTTCCGGGCTCCACAACTCATCATCACGCAGCAGCAAGCGACCGCCATGAATCAGCGTGGTCAACCAGCGCTCATGGGCGCCATCGAAGGCAAAGGACAGGAAATGCAGCTCGCAATCGGCGGCGCTCATTTCATAGCTCTGCCCGGTCGCCAGGCAGTGCATCGCCAGCGGGCCATGGGCCACGCTCACGCCCTTGGGCTGACCAGTGGAGCCGGAGGTGTAGATCACATAGGCCAAATTGCCGGCGTGCAACGCAACCACCGGCTCGCTGTCGAGGCCGGGTACATCGCGCAGTGGGTCGAGCAATAACGTATCGACGCCCTCCACCACCGGCAGGCTGCCGAGCAAACGGGTCTGCGTCAGCAGCAGGGCCACACCGCTGTCGCGCAGCATGTAGGCCAGGCGCTCCTGGGGATACTCCGGGTCCAGCGGCACAAAGGCACCGCCGGCCTTGAGAATTGCCAGCAGCCCCACCAGCATCTCCACCGAACGCTCCAGGGCAATCGCCACCAATACCTCCGGGCCGACCCCACGGGCGATCAGGCTATGGGCCAGACGATTGGCCTGATGATCAAGCTCGGCATAGCTCAGTGACTGCTCGCCGACGATCACCGCCACCGCCTGTGGCGTCAGTTGCGCGCGCTCGGCAATCAACTGGTGCACCGGCCGAGCATGCGCCTCGGGCGGCAGCGCGCCGCTTGGCCAATCGGCCAGGGTCTGCGCCTGCTCGCCGGCGTCGAGCATCGACAAGACGGCAATCGGCTGCTGCGTCTGCGCCACCAGCGCCCGCAACAGCTGCTGCCAATGCCGAGCCATCCGGGCCATGGCCGGGGCGTCGAACAACTCGGCGGCATAGAGCAGCGAAACCTGGATGCCATCGTTGGTTTCCAGGGTTTCCAGCGTCAGGTCGAACTGTGCCGTACCGCCCTCCAGGATCATCTCCCGGGCTGCAAGCCCCGGCAGGCTACGCCCGCCCACGTTTTCGCCGGCAATCGAGAGATGGTTGTACATCACCTGGAACAACGGGTTCTGGCCCGGCGTACGTGGCGGATTCAGCGCTTCGACCAGCCGGTCGAACGGCAGGTCCTGATGGCTCTGGGCACCAAGTACCGTGGCCTTGACCTGACGCAGCAATGCATCGGCTTTGAGCTGGGGCGCCAGGGGCACGCGCATCACCAGGGTGTTGACGAAAAAGCCGAGCACACCTTCCAGTTCCAGGCGATTGCGGTTGGTCACCGGGATGCCGATGCGGATATCCGACTGATCGGTATAGCGCTGCAACAGCAAGGCAAAGGCCGCCAGAAACACCTGGAACAGGGTCAGTTCGTGGGCTCGCGCCAGTTGCCGCAGATCGCGTTCCAACCCAACCTCCAGGCGCATGCCCACACGGCCCAGACGATGGCTGCGCAACGCCTGGCGCGAGTGCGCGGTGGGGAGTTCCAGCAGCGGGTGCTCGTCGCCCAATTGCTCGCGCCAGTAACCAAGCTGGCGTTGCATTTCCCCCTGTTCCAGCCAATCGCGATGCCAGCCGGCGTAGTCGGCGTACTGCACGGGCAACACCGGCAGAACCGGCTCGCGCCCGGCCTTGAAGGCGCCATAGAGCTGGACGAACTCACGGGCCAGTACGCTCATGGAACCGCCGTCGGAAATAATATGGTGCAGGGTCACGACCAGCAGATGGTCATGCGCCTCGACTTCCATCAGCCGCGCGCGCCATAACGGCCCCTGGGCCAGATCGAAGAGGCGCTGGGTCTCGGCCAGCACGCGGGCCTCGATGGCGTCGCGTGGCGTTCCGGGGGCCAGGCGTTCATGTTCGAGCACCGCGTCAAGGGTGGGCGCGATCCGCTGGGTCAGTTGCCCGGCCTGTTCGACAAAGGTGGTGCGCAACGCCTCATGGCGCGCCGCCAGTGCGGCAAAGGTCCGCTCCAGCGCTACGAGGTCCAGTTGCCCCTGCAAGCGCACGACAATCGGCGTGTGATAAGCCGTGCTCTCGGGCTCCAGTTGCCAGAACAGCCATTGCCGCTGCTGCGCATGGGAGACCGCCAGCGGCAGGTCGCGGTCGAGGCGGCGAATCTGCACGGGGGCCGGGCCGGTCGCAGCGCTCTGGACCTCCCGGGCAAACTGTTCGAGGCTGGCCGTTTCGAACAAGCAACGCAGGGCAATATCCACCGCCAGCACGCGCCGGACCCGGGAAATGATCTGGGTCGCCAGCAACGAATGACCGCCCAGGGCAAAGAAATTGTCATCCAGGCCGACACGCTCGACCTTGAGCACTTGTTGCCAGATCTCGCCCAGTTGCTGCTCAAGCTCAGTGGCCGGGGCGCGATAGGCCTGGCTGGTCGCGGCAAGGCCCGGGAGGGGCAAGGCGCGCAGGTCGAGCTTGCCATTGAGGGTCAGCGGCAGGCGGTCGAGCATCACGTAATGGGTTGGACACATCACGTCCGGCAGTACGGCGGCCAGTTGCTCGCGCAGCAGCGTAGACACCTGTTGCTCCTGGGCAGCGTCGACCAGAACCAGATACGCGACCACCTGCTGGCTCGCGCCCACCACCTGCACCGTTGCTTCGCGTACCTGGGGGCACTGCTTGAGCGCGGCCGTGATCTCGCCCAGTTCGATGCGATAGCCGCGAATCTTGATCTGCTGGTCGATGCGCCCCAGGTACTCGATCTGCCCGCCCAAGCGGCGGCGGGTGCTGTCGCCGGTGCGATACAGGCGCTGGCCGGCAGTGCCCAGGGGATCGGGAATGAAGCGCTCGGCGGTCAGCGCCGCGCGACGGTGGTAGCCCCGACCCAGGCCGGCGCCACCCAGGTACAACTCGCCAGCAGTGCCCGCCGGCACGACCTGTAGCGCCTCGTCGAGCACCGTGGCGCAGACATTGGCCAGCGGCGTGCCCAGGGGCACAGTGGCGTGAGGCTGGTCGACGGCCTGCATCAAGGCGCCCACCGTCGTCTCGGTCGGCCCGTAGTGGTTAAAGACCCGGCACTGGGGTGCGGCCCGCTGAATCCGCTCGATCAGCCCCGGTGCACAGGCTTCGCCGCCCAGGACCAGGCAGCGCCGCGGCAAGGCCCCACCCTCGTCCTCCGCGCCCAGCAACGCCTCCAGATGGGATGGCACGATTTTCAGCATCTCGATGCCATGGCCACTCATGTACTCGGCAAAGCGTGCGCCATCGAGGCTGACGTCCAGGCCGATCACATGCAGGCAGGCGCCCGAACAGAGCGCGCCAAACAGCGTGGTATGGCCCAGGTCGGCGGCGATGGTCGAGACCACCGCCATGCTGCGCACGTCGTCCAGTGCAAGGCGCTGCAACAAGGCCTGCACATAGTTGGCCAGCGCCCCATGGCTGATGCCGACGCCCTTGGCCTGGCCCGTGGAGCCCGAGGTGTAGATGCTGTAGGCCAGGTGCTGCGGCTCGACCCCAGGAAGCGGCCGATCAGCGTCGACGTCCAGGGCATCGAGGGACTCGAACAACAATGGCGTGACGCCGGCCAGGGTCGGCAAATTCGCCAGCAGCTTCTCCTGGGTCACCAGCCAGCGAATACCACTGTCTTCGGCCATATAGGCCAGGCGCTGCGCCGGATAATCGGGATCCAGCGGCACATAGGCACCCCCGGCCTTGAGAATGCCCAGCACGCCGATCACCATCTCCAGCGAACGCTCGACCGCGATGCCCACCGCGCTGTCGGGGCCGACGCCCTGCTCGAGCAAACGTCGCGCCAGGGCATTGGTCCGCTGGTCCAATTGCGCGTAGCTCAATGACTGCTCGGCAAACACCAGCGCCGGAGCCTCAGGATCGCGCTGGACCTGGGCGGCAAACAGCGCCAGCACGTCGCTCGCCGCAAACGCGGCCAGCGGGCCCTGGCTGTCAGCCCGAGCCTGTTGCAGCTCGGCGTCCGTCAGCATCGGCAACTCGCCAATGGCCGCCCGCGGTTCACGAGTCATGGCCTGGAGCAGGTTTTTCCAATGGCCGGCCATGCGCTCGATGGTTGCGGGTTCGAACAGCGCACTGGCGTAGGTAAAGGCGGCGCTCAGCTCGCCGCCGCGCTCCAGGGTGTCCAGGGTCAGCTCGAACTGCACCGTTCGTTCGCCCCGGCCCAGGGCCTGCAAGGCCAGCCCGGAGCGACTGCGCAGCGCACCGACTTCGGCCACGCTCGCCTGGTGGTTATAGAGCACCTGGAACAGCGGCGTATGGTGCAGGCTGCGCTCCACCTGCAGGCCTTCGACCAGGCGCTCGAACGGCAGATCCTGGTGGGCCTGGGCATCGCGGGTGGTTTCACGGAGGGCGCTGAGCAGTTGCTCGACGCTCTGGGTCGGGTCCAGTTCGCTGCGCAGCACCTGGGTATTGACGAACAGGCCGATCAGCCCCTCGGACTCCTCGCGATTGCGGTTGGCGATGGGCACGCCGACCCGGATATCCTGCTGGCCGCTGTAGCGCTGCAACAGCAATTTGAAACCGGCCAGCAACACCGCAAACAGGGTCACGCCCTGCTGGCGCGCCAGCGCGCCGAGGCGCTCGGCCAGGGCCGGCTCGATGGCGATATCCAGGCGCTGGCCCTGGCGGCTGCCGCCCGGGAGGCGTGGATGATCGACCGGCAATTGCAGCACGGGGTGCGCGTCCCCCAGCTTGGCGCGCCAGTAGTCCAGTTGGCGTTCCTGCTCCCCAGCTTCGAGCCAGCGCCGTTGCCACAGGGCGTAGTCGGCATACTGGATGGCCAAGGGCGCCAGCGTCGGCTGGGTTGCCGCGCAAAAAGCGTCATAGGCGTGCACGAATTCCTCGATCAGCACATTCATCGACCAGCCATCGGCGACGATATGGTGCAGGGTCAGCAGCAGGACATGCGCCTGCTCACCCAGGCGCAACAGCTTGACCCGCAACAGCGGCCCATCCTGCAGATCGAACGGTGCACGGGCCTCGGCCTGGATCGCAGCCTCTACCCAGGCCTGTTGCCCGACGGCATCGAGCTCACTGAAATCCTCGCGAACCAGGTCCAGGTCAACCGGCAGGATCACCTGGCGCGGCAGGTCGCCTTGCTGGCGAAACACCGTACGCAGGGCCTGATGGCGCTCCAGTAGCCACTCGAAGGCGCGCACCAGCGCTGCGTCATCGAGCCGGCCGTCCAGGCGCACGGCGCTGGGCAGGTTATAGGCCGCGCTCTGGGGCTCCAACTGCCAGAGAAACCACATGCGCTGCTGGGCATAGGACAGGGCCAGGCGATCCTCGACCTCGACGCCGGCCGGAATCGCAAACCGCGAAAAGTCGATGTTTTCTGCCCGCAGGCCATCCAGGAACAGGCGACGCTTTTCCAGCGGCAACTCTATAAAGCGGCGGGCCAGTTTCAACGACTGCTCAGCATTCATCTTGTTTCATCCGTACACGTTGGCTATCGAGCATTGGCTCGGCTATCCCTACGGGACGGATAAAGGGCCGTGAAAATTAAGCCCGGCGCGCACCGCAAAAGGCCGGCTGAAGACCGCCAGGTGCCGCGCCTAAATTCCCCCCGGCGTGCTTCGTTCATTACAGGAGCCCACTGGTACAAGGCCCTGCCCCATGTCCGCCGCCTCCCTGACCCACTCCCTGATCGCCGGCCTGAACAAGCTGGTCAGCCTCGCGCCCAAGACGCCGGCGCCCTACCGCCTGTTCAATGTCCACCTCAAGCAGCGCATCGCCATCAGCCCATCACTGACACGGCTGGTGTTTACCGGCGCGGACATCGAGCAGATGACCACCCGGGCCGCTGACCAACGCATCAAGCTGTTCTTCCCGGCGCCCGACGGCAGCCCCAGCGAGCTGCCCCTGCACGGCAACTGGCAAGCCGCGCGCCGCGCCCTGCCCGAGTCGAAGCGCCCGGCCATGCGGACCTACACCATTCGCGCGCTGCACCCGCAGAACGGCTTACTGGAGGTGGATTTTGTCCTGCACGGGGTCAACGGCCCCGCCTCGGCCTGGGCCACCCACGCCGTCCTCGGCGCGCCCCTGCAGATCGTCGCGCCCAACCGCGAACACACCGGCGATGCCGGTGGCTATGAATGGCAACCGCCCTTCGGCATTCGCCAGGTCCTGCTGATCGGCGATGAAACCGCGCTGCCGGCGATTGCCGGGATTCTCGAACAACTGGCGGCCCAGCCGGACCCGCCCCGGGTCGAAGCCTTTATCGAAGTGCCGCACGCGGACGATTGCCTGGAGCTGCCCTGCGGCCCGGAGACTCGCCTGCACTGGATGCCCCGCGATCGCAGCGCCCAGGCCCATGGCCAAGCGATGATCGAGGCGGCACGAACCCTGGCCAACCTGCCACCGCCTGCCAGTACCGGCCCGGGGCACAAACCAGCCAAGGAGGTGGATATCGACCGCACAATCCTCTGGGACCGCGCCGCGCCGACCGACCGCGCGTTCTATGCCTGGGTTGCTGGAGAGTCGGCAGCGGTCATGGCGATCCGCCGCTACCTGCTCAATGAACGCGGCCTCGACCGCCGCGCCCTGACCTTGATGGGCTATTGGCGGTTGGGCCGTTCCCTGGAATGATATACAATCAATAACAATTCTTATTAGCAAAGAACAGACACAATCAGATACATTTGCCTTCAATCTAAATTGCGGGTTTTACGCTTCTCGTTCGTCTTAATGGATACATAGAGCCACGTTCGTCCATCGATACGTGGCTTTTTTCTGCAATCACGGCCGCGATACACCGCTCCTGGGCAGCGTATGCGCAGGGTTAGGCCGCTTTGCCCTGGAAGCAAGACCTCACCTCATGTCGAAAAAGTCTCGTTCAAAACTGTGGTTTCTCGTGCATAGCTGGCTGGCACTGCCCATCTGGTTCTTTGTGCTGATCGTCTGCTTCACCGGCACCCTGGCCGTGGTCAGCCAGGAAATCGTGTGGCTGGCCAACCCCGATGTGCGGGCGCCCAAGCCCTCGGACGATGCGCCGCTGCTGACGTTCGAGCAGGCCATCGATGCCATCCACAAGATCGATCCCCAGATCCAGGTCGAGACCCTGATCCGTCCGGACGAGTCGCATTTCGCCCTGCTGGCCCACGTGGTCTACCCCGACGGGCGTTCGCCGACCCTCTACGTCAACCCCTATACCGGGGCGATCCAGGGTGTCAGCCCACCGTTCAACTTCGAGCAGTTCACCCGCGCCCTGCACGGCTGGTGGCTGGTGCCCTTTACCAATGGCTACAGCTGGGGCTGGTACCTGGTGTCGATCCTCGGCCTGCCGATGCTCGCGTCCCTGGTCACCGGCCTGGTGGTCTACAAACGCTTCTGGAAAGGCTTTTTCAAACCGACCCTGCGTTTCAACCACGGCGCGCGGATTTTCTGGGGCGACTTCCATCGCCTGTCCGGCATCTGGTCAATCTGGTTTATCGCGGTGATTTCGATCACCGGCACCTGGTTCCTGATCCAGGCGCTGCTCGCCGACAACCAGATCAGCTACACCACACGCCCACCGGTGGCAGTGATCGCCCGGGAAGACGTGCCGGTGTCGCGCGACGGCGAACCGGTCAAGACCGTCGGCATCGACGAAGCCGTCAGCATCGCCCAGGAAAAGATCCCGGGGCTGGAAGCCAGTTTTGTCAGCATGCCCGGCAACGCCTACGACCACCTCGCGGTCGGTGGCCGTGGCTGGTACCCACTGATGTACCAGACCGCCCGCATCAACCCCTACAACGGGGAAGTCGAAGCCTCGCGCCTGCTCTCGGACCGCTCCAAGCTGGAGTTCGTCACCGAGTCCATGCGGCCACTGCACACCGGCGACTTCGGCGGTATCTGGATCAAGCTGATCTGGACCTTCTTCGGCCTGATCCTGAGCATGATGGTCCTCAGCGGCCTGCTGATCTGGACCAAACGCACCGCCCTGGCCACCGCCAACGCCCTGAAGCGTGACGCCAAGGCCGCCGCCAGGACGCAAAAGACCGTCGGCAATCTCGGCACGGAAACAGCAGAGGGCAATTCATGAGCAAGGCAGCTTCCACCACACCGCCGTCGGCCCTGGGCCAGTTCTGGCACAAATGGCGTTTTCATATCAATGTCCTGCTGCTCCTGATCCCCCTGGGGTTTATGCCCAAGTACCTGGCCGATGCCGCCCTGTTTCGCGGCGAGACGGGCCTGGGCGAGCGGGAAATCGGCGAACTCCAGGTCGGCCCCTGGAGCCTGCGCATTGCCGAGCTGCGCAATGAGGCCCCGCGCCTCGATGGCTCGGCCGGCTATATGAAAAGTTTTAACGCGGCCCTGTGCGACACCTGCATCGACCAGGTCAAGGCCACCTACCTGCGCATCGGCAAACCGCGCAGCCTGCGGGCCGCCGGCGTGATCTTCTTCGGCACGCCCTACGCCATGGGCGCCACCCTGCCGATTCCCGTGCGCACCCCGCTGGATGCACAGATCTGGGTGACGATGGAAGGCTGGGACGGCTCCATGCACCAGGCCGCCATTCCCCTGAGCCAGGCGTCGCCCGCGACCATCGCCTGGCTCAAAGACCAAGGAGAAAAACCATGATTGGCAAACCCGGTAAACGCCCGTTGCGCACACTGGGCGCCAGCGCCCTGATCGCCCTATGCGCGGGCTTCAGCCCGTTGGCCCTGGCCCACAACCCGATGTGCGAATGCAAGGAAATCGACGGCGAGCAGATCCGCTGCACCGGCGGTTTTTCCGATGGTAGTGGCGCGCCAGGGGTGACCCTGGATGTGATTGGCTATGACGAAAGCATCCTGGTGCCCGGCAAGTTGGGCGCCGACTCCAGCCTGACCTTCAAGAAACCCAGCAGCGAATTCTACGTGCTGTTCGATGCCGGCCCCGGCCATGTCGTCGAAATCGACCAAGCCGATATCGAGGCCCCATGAGTACGCCAACCACCCAGGTCGTACGCCCCGCCGGGGCCGGCCACGAGACCCTCTACGTCCTGGCGCTCTGCCTGCTGATCCTGCTGGTGGCCGGTGGCGTAGTGGCCTGGCATGGCGAGCCGCAAACCGTCAGCAATGTGGCGAGCAATCAGTTCGATGCCCGCCGCGACCTGAGCGCCAGCGAACAGGGGATCTACGCCGACCTGCGCGTCACCCTCGACGAAATCCGCCTGCTGCACCAGGAAGTCGCCGCCCTGCCCGCGCCCCAGGCCCTGGGTGAAGAAGGCTTCGCGCCGTTTGCCCAGGATGCCAGCTCGGTTGCCCGGGGCGATCACGCCTGGCAGTTGCTCGACGGCCAAGCCTACCTGGGCCTGAGCCAGGCACCGAGTGTGGCCGGGGCCTTCCTGCTGCGCATGACGCCCGCCGACAGCGACACCATCGACATCTGGCTCAATCGTGCCGAGGGCCTCCAGGCGCCGGCCGCCCTCGACGACGCCACCCTGACGGCCGCCGGCTGGCAGCCGATCGTTGCGCAATTCGATGCCGGGGTGACTCGCCAGCATCGGCACTGAACCCACGGACTCACTTGAGAGAAGACCGTTCCCCCATGTCTATTTCCTCCGTATTCGCTCGACGCCGCGTGCTGCTCGTCGGCCTGCTGGCCCTGCTGCTCGCCCCCCTGGCCAGCGCCGAAGAGGCCAAGCGCCTACGCATTGGCATTACCCTGCATCCGTACTACAGCTACGTGGCGAATATCGTCGGCGACAAGGCCGAAGTGGTGCCGCTGATTCCGGCCGGGTTCAACCCCCACGCCTACGAACCCCGGGCCGACGACATCAAGCGCATTGGCTCACTGGACGTGATCGTGCTTAACGGCGTTGGCCATGACGACTTTGCCGATCGCATGATCGAGGCCAGCGAGAAGCCCGACATCACGGTGATCGAAGCCAACCAGAACGTGCCGCTGCTGGCCGCCACCGGAATTGCCGCACGCGGCGCCGGCAAGGTGGTCAACCCGCACACCTTCCTGTCGATCAGCGCGTCCATTGCCCAGGTCAACAACATCGCCCGGGAACTGGGCAAGCTCGACCCGGCCAATGCCAAGACCTACACCGCCAACGCACGCGCCTATGGCAAACGCCTGCGCCAGATGCGCGCCGACGCCCTGGCCAAGCTCACCGACAAGCCCAATGCCGACCTGCGGGTCGCCACGGTCCACGCCGCCTATGACTACCTGCTGCGCGAGTTCGGCCTGGAAGTCACCGCCGTGGTCGAGCCGGCCCACGGTATCGAGCCGAGCCCGAGCCAATTGAAAAAGACCATCGACCAACTGCGCGAACTGGATGTGAAAGTGATCTTCTCGGAAATGGACTTCCCGTCCACCTACGTCGAGACCATCCAGCGCGAGTCCGGGGTCAAGCTCTACCCGCTGTCGCATATTTCCTATGGCGAATACACCGCCGACAAGTATGAAAAGGAAATGACCGGCAACCTCAACACCGTGGTTCGGGCCATCCAGGAGGCGGGCGCATGACCGTCGCCGAAACGCTTGTCGCCCCCGTCAGCGGCCCGACCCTGGACTTTGCCGATGTCGGCCTGGTGCTGGGGCGCACCACCATCCTCGATCAGGTCACCTTCCAAGTTCGCCCCGGCAGCGTGCATGCGCTGGTCGGCCCCAATGGCGGCGGCAAGAGCTCGCTGATCAAGACCTTGCTCGGGCAGATGCCCCACCAGGGCCGCCTGAGCCTGCAATGGCCCGACGCCCCTGGCTGCATTGGCTATGTGCCCCAGGCCCTGGAGTTCGACCGCGGCCTGCCGATGACCGTGGATGATTTCATGGCCGCCATGTGCCAACGCCGACCGGCTTTTCTCGGCCTGTCGCGCCACTATGCCAAGGCCATTGGCGAGGCCCTGGAGCGGGTCGGCATGCAGGACAAGCGCAAGCGCCGCATGGGCGCGCTGTCCGGCGGCGAACGCCAGCGCGTGCTGCTGGCCCAGGGACTGATCCCGGCGCCGCAACTGCTGGTGCTCGACGAGCCGATGTCGGCCCTCGACGAAGCCGGGATCCAGGTCTTCGAGCGCCTGCTCGGCGACTGGCAGCGCGCCGGGATTACCGTGCTGTGGATCGAGCATGATCTGGAAGCGGTCAAGCGCCTCGCCGACCGGGTCACCGGCCTCAACCGGCGCGTGCTGTTCGACGGCTCACCCGACCAGACCCTGACCCCAGAACGGCTGCTGACGTTGTTCTCCAGCCACCCGCGCAGCAGCGCAGCGGCCACCGGGAGCCATGCCTGATGAGTTATGAGAGTTTTCGCCTGATGATCCAGGGCTGGGCATCGTCCGGCTACCTGCCCGAAGCCCTGGCCTATGGCTTTGTGGTCAATGCCCTGCTTGCCGGCCTGTTGATCGGCCCGGTCCTGGGCGGCCTCGGCACCCTGGTGGTGGTCAAGCGCTTTGCGTTCTTCTCCGAAGCCGTCGGCCATGCGGCGCTGACCGGCGTGGCCATCGGCATCCTGCTGGGCGAGCCGTATACCGGCCCCTATGGCAGCCTGTTCGGTTACTGCCTGCTGTTCGGCATCCTGCTCAACTACCTGCGCAACCGCACCGGCCTGGCGCCGGACACGCTGATCGGGGTGTTCCTGTCGGTGTCCCTGGCACTGGGCGCCAGCCTGCTACTGACCCTGGCCGGCAAGATCAATGTGCACATCCTTGAAAACGTCCTGTTCGGCTCGGTGCTGACGGTCAACGGCAACGACCTGCTGGTCCTGGCCGTGGTCGGCGCCCTGGTCCTGGGGCTGAGCCTGCCGTTGTACAACCGCATCATGCTGGCCAGTTTCAACCCGCAACTGGCGGCGGTGCGCGGCGTGGCAGTCAAGTCCCTGGACTACCTTTTCGTGATCCTGGTAACGCTGATTACCGTGGCGGCAGTCAAGGTGATCGGCGCGATCCTGGTGGGCGCCCTACTGGTGATTCCGGCCGCCGCCGCACGGCTGCTGAGCCAGTCGCTCAAGGGCTTCTTCTGGATCTCCGTGCTGATCGCCACGATCAGCACCCTGAGCGGCATCCTGCTGCCGATCGTCTTCGACCTGCCGGTGCCATCGGGCGCGGCGATCATCCTGATGGCCGGGTGCGCCTTTGCCCTGGCCGCCATCGCGCGCGGCGTCGTGCCCAGCCTGAAAGGGAATATCGGATAATGCAGATTTTTCGCCAACTGACCCTGGCCCTCACCCTGGCCGGCCTGCTGTGCGGCACGGCCCAGGCCGCGACCGAAACGACGCAACCGGTACGCATCCTCGCCGCGCTGCCGATCACCTATGGCCTGGGCGCACTGCTGCTTAAAGACAGCGGCGTGCAACTGGAACGCGCAGCCGCCGCCAACCTGCCCGGTTCGCGTCAGAGCGCCTATTTCAGCGGGCGTGGCGCCCCGGCGCTGCACAAGCTGGCAACCCAGGCCGACGCCGTGATCGGCCTGCGTTCGATCTGGAGCGATGACCCGCTCTACCCCATGGCACGACGCAGCAATATCCGTATCGTTGAAGTCGATGCGGCCCGCCCGGTGGATGGCGGCTTGCCAGGGATCGCCGTACAACCCGCAACGTCCCAGTACGGGCTGAACAGCCAGCCATGGCTGTCGAGCAACAACCTGGGGCGTATGGCCGATGTGACGGCCGCCGACCTGGTGCGCCTGGCACCCGCAGCCAAGGCGAAGATCGACGCCAACCTGGCCGATCTCAAGCAACGCCTGCTCAAGCTCAGCGCCGACAGCGAGGCGCGCCTGGCCAAGGTCGACAACCTCAGCGTGGTCAGCCTGTCCGAGCGCTTTGGCTATCTGCTCAGCGGGCTCAACCTGGAGCTGATCGAACAGATCGTCCACAGCGATGAACAATGGACGCCCGAGGCCCTGGCGCAGTTGACGGCGACCCTCAAGGACAATGAGGTTGCCGTGGTCCTGGACCATCGCCAGCCACCTGAGCCGGTCAAGGCCGCGATCAGCGCGGGCGGCAGCACGCTGGTGGTCCTCGACAGCGAGGGTGCGGACCCGTTTAGCGGGCTGCAGGCGGACATCGAGCAGGTACTGCAAGCACTGAAGTAGCCCGTCATACCCTCCCCCGTGCCCGCGATCCTTGGCGTGTCAGTCCTCGTCGAAGATCGCGGAAAACCTTCCTCCTACAGCTCTCGGTAATTTTGTCCTACAGCAGCTCGTTCCGTCTTCAGACCAATCAAAACCTGAAGGAACGCCATGGACCTGCAGAGCATCCTCGCAAAACTCTTTGCCAATGCCGGAGCCGTCGGTATCGAGGGCGTGTTCCAGTTCATCTTTGCCCCCGACCTGACGTTCTGGTCGAAGATCGACGCCAACCCCGTCACGGAGGCCGGCCGGCACCCCGCCCCCGATGTGACCATCGAAATCGACGCGGCGGACTTTCTCGGCATCATGGGCGGCGGCGCCAATATCGAGGAACTGTTTGCCAGCGGCCGATTGAAGATTGGTGGCAACCTGGGCCTGGCCACCTTGCTGCCGCAGATCATCGACAGCGCGCGTCGCGGCATCAACGCGCCGGCGGCCAAGGTCGAAATGAACACCCGCTACCCGACCCCGCCCCGGGCCAGCGAAGCCCTCTCGGCCGGCCAACTGCCCCTGACCCAGGTACGCCGCATTCCGCACGCAGCGTTGTCGGTGGCGACCTTTCGGGCCGACTACCTGGCGGCTGGGATTCCCGTGATTATCAGCGATGCTTTGCAGGACTGGCCGCTGTTCACGCTCAGCCGCGAGGAGTCGTTGGTGCATTTCGCCGAACTGCAGGGCATTACCCGCCATGGCGACTATGCCGAGAAGACCTTCTCCACCGACCGCGATTTCCGCTCGACCTCCATGGCCGAATTCATTGCCGCCCTGGATGCGCCCGCCGCTCCGCGCGCCGAAGGCGAACCCCCGCCCTATATGGGCAACAATATCGTCCCGGCCAAATTGCTCGAACAGATCCGCTACCCCGCGTACTACGACCCGGCGTTGTATATCGCACCGCGTATCTGGATCGGTCCCAAGGGAACCCTGACCCCACTGCATCGCGACGACACCGATAATCTGTTTGCCCAGGTTTGGGGCCGCAAGTCCTTCATCCTGGCAGCGCCGCACCATCGACCGGCACTGGGCACCTGGTCCACGGCGCCCAAAGGTGGGCTGGATGGCTGTGACTTCAACCCGGATACCCCGGACTACCAGCGCTTCCCCCAGGCCCGCGACGTGACCTTTTTGCGGATAGTGCTGGAAGCGGGTGACCTGCTGTTTCTGCCCGAAGGCTGGTTCCATCAGGTCGAGTCGGTGTCGACCTCGCTTTCGGTGAATTTCTGGGTCAATTGCGCGCGTGAGGCGTAGTACCTAAGAGCGTCTACCGCCTTGCAGGAGCAGGCTGTCTCCTGCAAGGCGGCAAACCTGCGCTTAAAAGCCGACGCTGGCCTGGACGTAGAACGTGCGCGGCTGCCCCACATAGAGCCCGGCATTGTTGTCGCTGGAGCGGGTGTAGTACTGCTTGTCAAAGAGGTTCTTCACCCCGGCGCCCAGCTTCAGGTTCGACATCTGCTCGCCGAAGTCATAGCCGCCGCGCAGGCTCCAGGTCACATAACCGGGAATATCGCCGTAGCGGCCATCGGCCGTCGGCTCGGTGATATAGGTCTTGCCGTTACCCGGCGCACGCTGGCCGGACTGTGCATAGCCATCCAGGTTATAGGTCCAGCGATTGACCGCGTAGCGCAGCCCCACATTGGCCACCTGGCGCGAGTACAACGGCAGGTCGCGGCCTTTGAAGTTGTCGATATCGCCCTCGGACGTTGCACGGGTGTAGGTAAACCCGGCATTGGCACTCAGGCCTTCGAGACGCGCGTCCAGATCCCCCAGATCGTAATGGGCAGAAGTCTCCACCCCCTGGTGCTTGGTCGCCCCCAGATTGGTCCAGCCCACCGCATTGCTGATGTATTGCAGTTCATCGGCAAAGTCGATGTAGAACAGCGTGACCTCACCGCCCCACACACCGTTGTCATACCGTGTGCCCAGCTCGTAGGTCTTGGCCTTTTCCGGCTGTAGCCCTGCGGCCGTCTGGTCGCCCGTCCCGCCCTGGCCCAACTGGAAATACTGCAGGCTGCCAAATGAGGTTTCGTAGTTGGCGAACAGCTTCCAGGCGTCGGACAGGTGGTACATCACACTCAGCGCCGGCAGCGCTTCATTGTTGTCGACACTGCGATTTTTTTCCGGGACCGGCACACCGGTGTTATCGAGCACTGAGCGATCGTGCCACTGGGTGCTGATGCGCTCGAAGCGAATCCCCGGGGTAACGGTCCAGTTGCCAATATCGATCTTGTCGTCGATATAGAACGCATGGGCTTGCGTTCCGCCCGTGCGGTCCTGATAAAAGTGGCCGTCGGCGTCGGGAGCGGCCACCGGGACATTGTTGACCAGCAACAGGCGGCTGGCCTGTTCGTGCATGCCTTCCTTCAGGTAGCGATAGCCGATGCTGGCTTCCTGAGTGGTCGGGCCGAACGTGAACACCCGCGAGGCCCGGGGCTCGATACCGAAGGTGTGGTAGGTGCGCGGGAATGAAGACTGATACTTCATGGGAAGATCGGCGATCGAGCTGCCGCGAAAGCTGTCGGTGTAGTAGGTCAGCACCTCGACTTGAGTCTGGTCGTCGATCTGGCGACGGTATTTGAGGGAGACATCCTTGCGCCGGCCACTGAAGTTGTCCCAGTCACGCACCGACTGGTAAGGGTCGGCATCGTACTGTTTCTGGGTCAGCCCCCCGGGCATATCAGCCTTGGCATCGTAGTAGTGGAAGTTCAATGACAACTCATCCTGCTCGGTCAGCGCCCAGTGGGTCTTGAGCAGGATGTCCTCGATATCGTTGTCATTGTTGCTACGCCGGTAGCCATCGCCCTTGACCGCGGAGTACAGCAGGGCCGCGCCGAGGCCGTTGTCTGCGGTGCCGCCCAGAAAAGCCGTGTCCAAATGCTTCCAACCACCGTAGCGGCTGGTTTCCAGGGTGCTGCCCACTTCACCGGAGAAGGTCTCGGGGATTGCCCGGGTCACGAAGTTGATCACGCCGCCGACGTTTTGCGGTCCATAACGCACGGAACCGGCGCCACGCACCACATCGATACTGTCCAGGTTACCGGCGGAAATCGGGGCCATGGACAACTGCGGCTGCCCGTAGGGCGCGAAGGCCGCCGGCACGCCATCGATCAGGACCGTCGAGCGTGGCGACAGCCGCGAGGTCAAGCCACGCACACCGACGTTCAACGAGATATCGCTGCCGCCGGTGCCATTGTTCTCCTGCACTTGCACGCCAGGCACGTTGCGCAACACATCGCGCACGTTCATCGCCCCCTGCTCGACCATCGCTTCACGGCGCACCACGGTCCGCGCGCCTGGATGGTTCTGGACCACCGCCGCATCGGCATCGCCCAGCCAGTCGCCCACCACCTGCACTGCCACCGGGCCCAGTTCCAGCGGACCATCGGCACTGGCAGCCGGCGCTGGGTGCAAGGTCGCCGAATCACCCTGCAAGTCATAGGTCAGGCCACTGCCTTGCAGCAGCGCCCGCAGTGCCTGTTCCGGCGACAGCACGCCGCTCACCGCAGGGGCCTGTTTACCGGCCACCAGTTGCGGGCTGAAGAACACTTGCAGGGCGCTCTGGCGAGCCAGTTGGCTTAAGGCATCGGCCAACGGTTGGGCCTGGATCTGAAAGGTTTCGCCCGCCTGGGCGGTAAAACTGAACGCCATCGGGCCGCTGAAAGCCAGGGCCAAGGCCAACGGCAGCGCGCGCGGGCCAAGGGCCCGGCGAATAGCGGCAGGAAGAGCGAGGGGCAGGTGTTTATTCACGTCAGACCTTGTCCTGTAGAGCGCTGCGCAAGCAGTCGTTAATGCAAACCAGTTGCAGTTGGACAAGAAGACGAGTGGCTCGAAAAAAACCTGAATCTAACGTGCAATTATTTCCACACTGCCATCGTCCAGCGTTCTTATCGCCACCGGCAGGATGTTCGGCAAGGCCCGCAGCAAGGCCGCGGTATCGTCGGCCTTGAACACGCTGCTCAAGCGCAGCGCACCAATGGCTGGGTCGTTGACCCGCAGCGGCTGTGCGCTGTACCGCGAGACCTGGGCCGCCACTTCGTACAGGCTGGCATCGCGAAACACCAGCTTGCCGCTGCGCCAGGCGGTGAAGTCCTCGATGTTGACCGCCTGGGCCGGGCTGACTCGCCCTCGCCCATCAATCCGGCTGCCCAGCCCGGCACTCAGGCTGACAAACTGATCCGCCGGCGCGTCGCGGCCCTGGACCTTGACCGTCCCGGCGGCCACCGCAACCTGGGTTTCATGCGCATCGCGGCGGACATCGAAACGGGTGCCCGTCACCGTGACCTGGCCGGTCCCCACATCGACCACGAAAGGACGGCTGCTGTCGTGCTCGACACTGAACATGGCTTCGCCCTGACTCAACGCCACCGCGCGGCGACCCGCTTGGTAATGCACGACCAGATGGCTGCGCGCATCGAGGTCGACCACCGATCCATCCGGCAAGGCAATATGCCGACGCTCACCACTGGCCGTGGTGAATTCGGCGCGGTAGTCGGCAGGTCGTTGCACGCCGCTGAACAGCCCCAGGCCGACAGCCACCGCGACGACGCCGGCCGCGACGGCATAGCGCAACAATGGCCGCCGGCGACGCGCCGGTGCCTCGACACACAGCGCCTGCAGACGGATGGCAGGCAACAGATCGGCAGCGCTCCACAGGCCCTGGAGCAGATCGAGTTCATCCTGGTGCTGCGGGTGCTTGGCCCGCCAGGCGGCGAGATCCGCCTGTTCTTGCGGGCTGAGCGCGCCATCCTGCAGGCGTACAAACCAGTGCGCCGCCGCCTCGCGAATCGTCAGGGAACCGCACGCACAATCACGGCTATCCATCATGGAATGTCCTGTTTCGGAGTGGGCTGGAAGAAGGCGCCCGCCGCGTCCTGTTCATGGCGAAGGCCGATCAAGGCGGTCGCGCAGATGCCGCAGGGTGCGGATCATATACTTTTCCACCATGTTCTTGGACAGCCCCAACCGCTCAGCGATTTCGGCCTGGGTCAGGCCTTCGATTTTCTGCCAGACAAAAATCTTGCGGCAATTAAGCGGCAGTTCGCTCAGGGCTTTTTCAATGGAGTCGGCCAACTGGATCGCGTGCATGTATTGCTCCGGATCACCGGCCGGCGGCACTTCGTCATAGACCGCGTCCTGCTCCAAGGCGTCGCGGCGGTCCTGGCGTCGATAGGCATCCACCGCGATGTTGCGCGCGGTCTGGTGCAAATAGGCCCGCGGCTGCTCGACGGTCGCCCCCTCGGACTCCAGCACCCGCACAAAAGTGTCGTGGGCCAGGTCCTCGGCCTGCTGGCGATTCTTCAAGCGGCGTGTCCAGGTGCCGATCAGTTCTTCGTAATGCGCAAGAAAGCCTGGGCGGCGTGGCGGCTGGGGGGTCATCGCGAGAGCGCTATGAGGACGGGGTGTGAATAGTAATGCTTCCTATTAATGCCGACAATCCACTCCGTCGCATTCTCCCCTCGCCCCACTAAACCACTGCGCAGTCGGTTTCTGACTTGCGCCCAAAGCCAAACCCCAGTGTGGTCAACAGCCCAACACCGCCCATCAGCACGCAGTAACCGACGCAGACCCAGGGGCTCCAGGGCACCAGGGCAATCAGTAACAACGGTGTGGTACTGGCCCACAGTGCATAGGCAATGTTGTAGGTAAAGGAAATCCCCGACACCCGAATCGAGGCAGGAAACAGCCCAACCATCACCGAAGGCACCACCCCGACGATGCCGCACGCCAGTCCGGCCAGGGCATAGGACAGCCCCGGCCAGGCCCAGCCGCCGATCAGGCTGGCGTACAGTTGGGCAATGCCCAGCGGCAACAGCAGGCTGTAGAGCAGCACGCTGCGCCAGGCGCCGATCCGGTCAACCACCCAGCCCGCCAGCACACAGCCGAAATTCAGAAAAACGATGCCCAAGCTGCTCAGGGCAAAGGTATAGCTGGCGCTCATGCCAAAACGCTGCTGCATCAGCGTGGGGGTCAACACCACCAACACCACGACGGCCGAGGTCAGCACACAGGTCAGCAGCATGGCTGGCAGCAAAGCGCCCCGGTGATCGCGCAGCACCCGGCGCAATGGCAGTTCGATTCGCGCTTGCTGCTGCTCGCGCAAGGCCAAAAACACCGGAGTCTCGCTCAGCCAGCGGCGCAGCCAGACGCCCAGTACACCGAACACACCGCCCAACAGAAAAGGAAAGCGCCAGGCGTAGTCGAGAATTTCTTCAGCGGTAAAAACCTGTGCCAGCAGCGTGGCCGTCAAAGCGCCCAGCAAATAGCCAAAGGTCAGCCCGGCCTGCAGAAACCCCAGGGCATAGCCGCGATGGGCGCGCGGCGCGTGCTCGGCCACGAAGACCCAGGCGCTCGGCACTTCGCCACCCACCGCCGCGCCCTGGAGAATCCTCAAGGCCAGCAGGATCAAGGGCGCGAAATAACCGATCTCGGCGTAGGTCGGCATCAGGCCGATCAGCAGGCAAGGCAGGGCCATCATCAAAATGCTGAGGCTGAAGACCCGCTTGCGGCCCAAGTGATCGGCGAAATGCGCCATCAGGATCCCGCCCAGCGGGCGCGCCAGATAACCGGTAACGAAGATCCCGAAGCTTTGCAGCAAGCGCAGCCATTCCGGCATTTGCGGGGGAAAGAAGAGTTGGCTGAGCGTCAGGGCGAAGAACACGAAAATAATGAAATCGTAGATCTCCAGCGCTCCGCCCAGGGCGGCCAGGCCCAGGGTTTTGTAGTCCGAACGCGACAGGTGCGCGGCTCGCGGTTGAATATCGGCAGGCATCGAAAGACTCGGCTGTAGGCAGGGCGCGCCTATGCTGGCGCTTGTGCAAAGGCGCAAAGCATAACAAATCCCTTGGCAACTGCCGGGTTTGAAACGCGCATAAGGCGGCGCGCGCCTGCTCGTTCCTGCACCTGACCAGGCACAGAAACGAGCCGGAGCAGCGGTTAGATCACTTGCTGACCGTCAGCGCGTCGTAACTGGTCACCAGATTGCGATAGTCGGGGATAGGGTTGGAAAACAGCGTGGCCAGCCCTTCGACATCGTTGCGCCCCGGCGGCGGACATGCGGCTCCACGCCGCGTCACGGGTCATTAGGATTTTCAGACGGGCGCCGTCCATGGCGCCGAAACCTGCCTGTCCATTCAGGCTGAAGGAGCCTAGTCCCTACTCCTGCATCCTGCCGAAGCGGCCCGACTGAAAGTCGACGAACGCCTGGTGAATTTCCGCCTCACTGTTCATCACGAAGGGGCCATGCCCGACAATCGGCTCGTCGATAGGCTCACCGCTCAGCAGCAGCACAATCGCATCGCCCTCAGCCTGCAGCGACAGCGTCTCGCCTTCGCGCTCGAACAAGGCCAACTGCCCGGTCTGCACCCGCTCCTGGCCATTGACCTGCACTGTCCCGCGCAGTACCACCAGCGCCGTATTACGGCCTGCATGCAGATCCAGGGTGGTGGTCGCACCGCTATTGAGGCGGATATCCCACACATCCATGGGGGTAAACGTCCGGGCCGGGCCGTGCTGTCCAGCGAACTCCCCCGCAATCAGCCGCAGGCTGCCAGCCTGACCTTTGAGCGCCACGTTCGGAATATCCGAGGCCAGGATGCTCTGGTAACCCGCCGGGGCCGACTTGTCTCGCGCCGGCAGGTTGACCCACAACTGGACCATCTCCAGGCTGCCGCCACGCCGGGAGAACGCCTCGGAGTGAAACTCCTCGTGGATGATCCCGGCGCCAGCGGTCATCCATTGCACGTCACCCGGTCCGATAACACCCCCGGCACCGGTGGAATCGCGGTGTTCCACTTCGCCGCTGTAGACGATAGTCACAGTCTCGAACCCGCGGTGGGGATGCTGGCCGACGCCACGGCGTTGCTCGGTCGGCGAGAACTCTGCGGGACCGGCGTGATCGAGCAGCAGGAACGGGCTGATATGCTTGCCCAGGTTGTCATACGAAAACAGTGTGCGAACCGGAAAGCCGTCGCCCACCCAATGGGGACGCGGACTGGTGTAGATACCCATAATTTTTTTCATGGTGGGTCCTCCTGTAAACCATGGGCATAGACTAGATTCCCCGGCTTTCATGCACCAGACTGCAAAAATCAGCCTTAGCGTTCTATTTGGAGAACGATGGTGGAAGACCTCAACACCCTCTACTACTTCACTCAAGTGGTTGAACACAAAGGTTTCGCCGCCGCCGGGCGAGCGTTGGGTATCCCGAAGTCGAAACTGAGCCGGCGGATTGCGCAACTGGAAGAGCGCCTCGGCGTGCGGCTGATCAACCGCACCAGCCGGCATTGCTCGCTGACGGAAATCGGTCAGGCGTATTACCAACGCTGCCTGGCCATGCGCGTCGAAGCCGAAGCGGCCGCCGAAGTGATTGAGCGCAATCGCGCCGAACCCCAGGGCATTGTGCGATTGAGCTGCCCGACCTCGCTGCTCAATGCCTGGGTTGGACCGATGCTGGTGCGCTATATGCTCCAATACCCACTGGTGGAGTTGCATGTCGAGAGCACCAATCGGCGCGTCGACCTGATCCACGAGGGCCTGGACCTGGCCCTCCGGGTACGGGTCCCGCCCCTGGAAAACAGCGACCTGGTGATGAAAGTCTTTGGCAATAGCACCCAGAGCCTGATCGGCCATCCGCGCTTTATCGAACACTTGTCGAACCCGGCAATCCCCGCCGACCTTGGCGATCTGCCGAGCCTGCACTGGGGCACGGCTCAACGCGAATACCACTGGGAGCTGTATGGCCCCCAGGACGCCCGCGCTCTGATCCGTTATGCGCCGAGGCTGGTGACCGACGACCTGATCGCACTGCGCCAGGCCGCGCTGGCCGGGCTGGGTATCGCCCATTTCCCCAATGTTCTGGTACATGAAGACCTGGAGGCGGGGCGCCTGGTCAATCTACTGCCGCAGTGGGCTCCCAAGTGTGGCATCGTCCATGCCATCTTCCCGTCCCGACGCGGCCTGCTGCCTTCGGTGCGCACGCTGATCGACTTTCTCGCCGAGGAATTCAGCCAGAGCAATATGGCCTAGGCGCGAAGACTCGTGCCCCCGGATCAAAACTCCTTTGCCCGCCTTGCGGTTTTTCCCGGGAAGCTGCGCACCGATACTGCACGGCATTCCCCACGGCATATTTCAGGAGTTTCTCAATGTCCATTCCTCCACTGGGTCTCGGTACCTTCCGCCTGCAAGGCCAGGTCGCCATCGATTCGGTCAGCAACGCCCTCGAACTGGGTTACCGGGCCATCGACACTGCGCAGATCTACAACAACGAGGCCGAGGTCGGCCAGGCCATCGCCGCCAGCGGCGTTGCCCGCGAGCAACTGTTTCTCACCAGCAAGATCTGGGTCGCCCACTACGCCGGTGATCAGTTGATCAGCAGCCTTAAGGAAAGCCTGCGCAAACTGCGCACCGATTACCTGGACCTGACCCTGATCCACTGGCCATCGCCCAACGACGAAGTGGCGGTGCAAGATTTTATGGCCACGCTGCTTGAAGCCCGCGAGCAAGGCTTGACCCGGCAGATTGGTATCTCCAACTTCACCATCGATCTGATGCAGCGCGCCATCGCGGCAGTCGGCGCACAAAACATCGCAACCCACCAGATCGAGCTGCACCCCTACCTGCAAAATCGCCAGGTGGTGGCATTCGCCCGCAGCCAGGGGATCCCTATCACCTCCTATATGACCTTGGCCTACGGCGAGGTCCTGGCAGACCCGGTCATCCAGCAGATCGCCGCACAGCTGGGCGCGACGCCCGCCCAGGTCACCCTGGCGTGGGCCATGCAATCGGGTTACTCGGTGATTCCATCCTCGACCCGCCGGGAAAACCTGGCGAGCAACCTCAAGGCGGTGGAAGTGCACCTGAGCCCGGAGCAGATGGCCCGGATCGACGCACTGGATCGTGGCTATCGCCTGACCAGCCCCGAGGGCCTGGCTCCGCAGTGGGACTGAAGCGCGTCAATCAAGCACGGTGACCGGCATACCCACCTCCAGTTCACCGATGCCGTCATTGACCAGGTTCTGCCCAAACATCACGCCGTCCTCACGCTGGCGATACGTGCTGAGCGTTGCCAGCGGCTCGCGGTCAGGGCTGCGCTCGCCAGTGGCCGGGTCGATGGTGGTCAGGATGCAGCGCGAGCAGGACTTGACCACGCGAAACTCCACATCACCGATGCGCAGCCGCTTGAAGCCATCCTCGGCAAACGCCTCGGCGCCTTCGATCACCAGGTTGGGCCGAAAACGCAGCATCTCCTGAGGGCGACCAACCCTGGCAGAAATATCCTCGAGCGAGGCCTGGCCGATCAGCAACAACGGAAAACCATCGGCGAACGCCACCCGGTCGGCGTCCTCGCCAACGCCGGCCTGGGTGTACCGCGCTCGCTCGCGGGGCACATGCACCAGGCGGGTTGGCTTGCCGATAAAGGCGCTGACCCAGCGCGCCGCCGCATCACCGGCATCGGGCACACGCAAGGTGTCACGCCAAATGGTGACGCCGCGCAGATGCTCGTCGGGGTTGGGCAGTGCGATATCTAGGGGCTCGTGCCCGGCCGCTGCCAGCGTCAGCCCGCCCGCGCTGTTCCAGGTGGCTGAAAGCTGGCTCATCTGGGCTTCGGCACGCTGGGTCAGGAAACGTCCGCTGGCCTCATCCACCAGCATCCAGCGCCGGTCGCCGACCAGGCCCAGTTGATCGAGCCCACTGCGCTGGAGCATTTCGCCCTTGGCGGATTTGAGGGGGTAGCGGTAAAGCGCACTCAGACGCAGCATGGGCTGGCTCCGTAGGGGGCAAAAACCGCCACCTTATACGAGCCGGCCACCGAATCCTAGGCAGGCCATAGGCCTGCCGGGAGCGTTTGGCTCAGGCCATGACTTCGTCGAGCAGCAGGCGCTCGCGCACTACGTCGACCAGCTTGTCCGGCTGGAATTTGGAGAGGAAGTTGTCGCACCCGACCTTCTTTACCATCGACTCGTTGAAACTGCCGGACAACGAGGTGTGCAGCACCACGTACAGATCCTTCAGCCGCGCGTCATGGCGAATTTCGGTGGTCAAGCGATAGCCGTCCATTTCCGGCATCTCGGCATCGGTGAAGATCATCAGCAACTTGTCGGTCATGACCTCGCCGCTGTCAGCCCAGCCCTTGAGCATGTTCAAGGCCTTGAGGCCATCACTGGCGATATGCATCTTGACGCCCAGCTGGGACAGGGTGTCGCGCAACTGGCTGAGCGCCACCTTGGAGTCGTCCACCAGCAACACTTCGCGACCGCGCGCGCGTTCCAGTACAGGATCGTCGAGCTTCTCCCGGGACACCTTGGCGTTGTAAGGGACAATTTCGGCAAGCACTTTTTCCACGTCGATGATTTCCACCAACTGGTCGTCGACCTTGCTGATGGCCGTCAGGTAATGCTGGCGTCCGGCACTGGTCGGCGGGGGCAGAATGGCTTCCCAGTTCATGTTGACGATCCGGTCGACGCCACCGACCAGGAAAGCCTGCACCGAGCGGTTGTATTCGGTCACGATGATGGTGCTGTTCGGGCCTGGGACCAGTGGGCGCATGCCAATGGCCTGGGACAGGTCGATCACCGGCAAGGTCTGGCCGCGCAGATTGACGACACCGCAGACAAACGGATGGCGCTGGGGCATCAGTGTCAGCTTGGGCAGTTGCAGGACTTCCTGCACTTTGAACACGTTGATCGCGAACAATTGGCGCCCGGCCAGGCGAAACATAAGGATTTCCAGGCGATTCTCACCCACCAGCTGGGTGCGTTGGTCTACCGTGTCGAGAATGCCGGCCATTGATAACTCCTGGGCGTGGTTCGATTGAAGGGCATGGAAAGACTTATCGGCTGCAATTGCGGGACCTTTACCCTGGGGAAAATACCGCTGAAAGGCATTGATGTCACATTAACATCATGCTTTACTGGCTCGCGCAACATATGGCAACTTTTCCGCCAAGCCCTTATAAATACTAAGCCCAAAGCGAAAAACTAAGGGATTCCCCTAGCCCCAGTCAGGCCCAACCTGATTTGCGCAATATCTAATAGACATTAATGTGACGCCATTCTCAAATTAATGAATGGAGTCCGCTTTTGTTCGCTCGTGAAGCAATGGCAACCCGCCACTACCCTTGGCCACTGCGCTTTGTCGCCAGCGCCAGCGACATGAACGACGAAAGGCTTAAAGGCAATATGCCACCATTGACAAGATCCGAAGATACTCGATTTTCCATTGTGAGTAAAAGCCCGAACACGTCCAGTTCTGCTCCGTTGTCACAACACGCCGCGACCGACCCTTCGTTCAGTTCCAGCTTTTCCGAGCGCCTCAGTAGTGGAGAGTCAAGTATGCCCAATGGCGCTGAATTGCCCTGCGAACTCAACGAGTTCCTGAACGAGGCCGACCTTTTGTTCATCAGGTCACAGGAATGCCTCGAACACCTGGCGCTAATCGCCAATGACGCGGATGCCATCGACTGCCTGCGCGCCGCCCTGCTGCAACTGACCCGGCAGGCACAATCCCTGGCCCTTCGGGCAATTGCCAGCTTTACCCAGCAACTGCACGCCCTGCTCGATCAGCCCCTGGCCCAGTTGGACCTGCATACCAACGCCCTGATGGCCCTCAAGGACTGCTTCAGCCTGCTGGCCTGGCAACTGGAGCTGGTCGATCGCACCACCGGTCAACTCCTCCTTGACGATGAAGAACAGAACACCCTGCTCGATGTACTGGCGAGCCAGCTCAAAGCTGTCCCGACCTGCTGCCAGTCTGGTGCAATCAGCTCGTGCTTGCGCTGAAATAACTGCCATAGAGCCTCGACAGGCTTCTTTGGAGCGATGCCAGATTAGTTGAACTAATTAGTCAACTAATCACTGCATTAACTTTATTTACTGTTATTCCTTGCCCTGCACATACGTTGCACTAAAACGTTTTTTCGCCATTACTGGCGAAAGATCAAGACATTCGCCCATCGTTCTCTTGAAAGTTAAGCCTTTTTAAAACACGGACTTACACGAATGTTCGAGCAAACATTGGCGGGAGGCGACCTGCACGTGGCGAAGTGTTACTATGCAGCACTATTTCGCATATTATTTGACACTTGTTTTGGCTCAAGACGTTTGCGCCCCGAATCAGTGCATAACTAAACTCGCTATACGGACAGCGCCAAATTGAGGTCGAACATAAAAGCGCATCCATTATCCGAACCCGGGCCCAAGCATTCAGCCCGCAGCGAACATCACACGGCGCCTTGCACTATGTCCGCTCGCCTGAGCTCCTTCAAACCCTGGCCCAGTACGCAAAAAGCCGCACGCCGGCTGACCTTCCTGCTCTGCATCGGATCCATGAGCGGCAACCTGCTGATCTACCTGACCTCGACCACCCTGCCCCTGTCCCTGCTGGCCCTGAACCTGGCGGCCTTGAGCTGTGCCTGGCTGCATTATCGCCATGCCCGCAAGGCCATCAATTTCCAGCCGCAGGAACTGGCTGAGCGCCTGCTTGAGGTCCAGGAAAACGAGCGCCATCGACTCAGCCGTGAGCTGCACGACGATATCGGCCAACTACTGACCGCCGCCAAATTGCAAAGCCAGTGGCTCCTGCGCCACGCCCCCGAGGCACTGCATCAACAGTGCGCAACGATCAGCGCCACCCTGGATGAAACCCTGGCGAAGGTGCGTGATGTCTCGGCCATTCTCAACCCGCGACAACTGACCAGCCTGGGTCTCGAAGCCAGCTTGCGCGCGCACCTGCTGCGCGCCCTGGAAAACACCGACGTGCACTGGAGCCTGGAGTGCCAGCAACGGTTGACCGGTATTCCCGAAGAGATGGCCGTCGCCACCTTTCGCATCACCCAGGAAGCCATTACCAACCTGCTGCGCCATGCCCAGGCACGCAACCTGTTGGTCAATGTGCAACGCCTGCCCGAGGGGTTGCGACTGCATATCGTCGATGATGGCCAGGGTTTCGTCCCGGCTGCTGACCCGGCCCGTGAAGGTCAGCGCGGCATGGCCGGCATGCTTGAGCGCTGCGAACAACTGGGCGGCACCCTGACCGTCAGCAGCCAGCCCGGCCAGGGCACTCGAATTGACGCACTTTTCCCCTGGGCTCCAAGGGCCCTCGAACGAGCCAGCACGAATAAGGTTCTATGACCTGCAATTTACTTCTGGTGGATGACCACTCACTGATCCGGGCCGGCGTGCGCGCCCTTGTCCTGGATATTCCCGGTTACGCCGTGGTCGGCGAAGCCAGCGATGGCTCGCAGGTGATCGAAATGGTCGCGGCGCTGAACCCCGATATCATCCTGCTCGATATCTCCATGCGCGACACCAGCGGGCTCGACACACTGGGCGAACTCAAGCGCCGCTTCCCACGCAACAAAGTGCTGATTTTATCGATGCACACCGATCCGGAGATGATCATGCGCGCCCTGGAAATGGGTGCCCATGGCTATCTGCTCAAGGACACCAGCGCCACCGAACTGCAGCAGGCCCTGGAAGCCTTGCGCAACGACGAGCGCTACCTGAGCCCGGCCATTGCCCACACCGTGATCAACCAAGCCCTGACCCGCGCGCAGAAAATCCCCGAGCCCGTGGACGCCACCCATAACCTGACCGCCCGCCAGCTGGAAATCCTGCGGCTGGTCGTGCGCGGCAAATCCACCCGGGAGATTGCCCACGGCCTCGACTTGAGTATCAAGACCGTGGAAAGCCACCGCTCGCAGATCATGAAACGCCTGCAGATTTACGATGTGGCAGGCCTGGTGCTGTTCGCCGTGCGTGAGCGGATCATCAGTCTCGACGATTAGCCAGCAGCGGCGAGCCCTCTGGCAGGTGCACCCGCAACGCCTGCGGGCGCGCGACGAAACGCAGGCTCTCGCCCTGCAATGGCTCGCCATCGAGATTGATATCCAACCCCTCGGCCGCCTTAATCTCGACCCAAGGCAGACGAGCCCGCACAAACAGGTTCTCGATGCCCCAACCACCCGCCATCAAGTCGCGCAGGGTCGAGACCACTTCCTGAGGGGCCGGCAGGATACTGATATCCAGCAAGCCATCATCCGCCAGCGCCTGTGGGCAAAGTTCATGGCCACCTCCCGCCTGGCGACCATTGCCGATCCCCAACGCAAGCAACTCGCCGCGCCAGTGAAAGCCCGGCCCCTGCAACTCACCGTAGGCCGCATGCAGCTCGCTGAAACGCGACAACCCGGTAAACAGGTAGGCGGCGCCACCCAGCACCTTTTTCAAGTCTTCCGAGGTATTGGCCGTCACCTGGCTGCCAAAGCCTCCAGTGGCCATATTGAGGAACAACTGACCGCCCACCTCCCCTAGGTCAATGGCCCGTGGTGGCACATCGAGCAAGGCCAGCGCGGCATCCGGTTCCAATGGCACACCCGCCGCTCGCGCAAAGTCATTGGCTGTCCCCAGGGGCAGCAGTACCAGGCTCGCCGATGGGTCCGCCAGCGCCATGGCTTCGGCGATATCACGCAAGGTGCCATCGCCACCACCCGCAATCAGGTATCGATAGCCTGCCGCCAGGGCTTCGCCTACCAGGCGCCGGGCGTCGCCGGCTTCCCAGGTCAAGCGCACCGCCAGTTCCCAGCCCAGATCGCGCCGGCGCTGAACGGCCGTGCGGACGGCCTCGTTGAGCGCCTGTTTGCCGTGCAGAATCAAAAGTGCCTTGCGCTCGCTCATTGGTTTTTGCTCCGTGAATGGATTCGCGATGGAGGATATTGACCCCAGCGTAGTGGAAAAAGCTCAGCAACTCGGGATGCATGGGTTACCGTGTCGCACTTTCCATTGCCCCCCAGGCGCCCGCCGCCCGAGCGGCGCTCCAGACTTGCGAGACCCTGCGAATGGGCACCCTCATTCCCTGCATCATCGCCGGCGGCGCCGGCACCCGGCTCTGGCCCGTATCACGCGAAGCCTTGCCCAAACCCTTTATGCGCCTGCCCGATGGCATGAGCCTGCTGCAGAAAACCTTTCAACGGCTTCAGCACCTGCGCGGCGTGGAGCGGTTGCTGACCGTGACCCATCGCGATCTGTACTTTCGCACGCTGGACGATTACCGCCCGCTGAACACACCATCGCTGGCGCTGGATTTCATTCTCGAACCCTTTGGCCGCAACGCCGCCGCCGCCATCACTGCCGCCGCCCTGCACGCGCTCCAGCGCCATGGCCCCGAAACGCAATTGCTGGTGCTGCCCGCAGACCATCTGATCCATGACGTTCAGGCCTTCGCCAATGCCGTGGAGAATGCCCGCTCGCTGGCCGAGCAAGGCTGGCTGGTGACGTTCGGCCTGGTGCCGAGCCGGGCCGAAACCGGCTTCGGCTATATCGAGCAAGGTGAAAGCCTGGGCCAGGGTGGCTTCAAGGTCGCGCGCTTCGTTGAAAAACCGGACCGCGCTACCGCTCAGGGCTATCTCGAGGGCGCCCGGCACCTCTGGAATGGCGGCATGCTCTGCCTGCGCGTCGACGCCCTGCTGCAGGAAATGGCCATCCACGCCCCGCAGTTGCTGGCCTCGGTGGAAAACTGCCTCGCCCACAGCCACGGACGCCATGCCGAGGGGCCCCTGCAACTGGAACTCGATGGTCACCGTTTCACCGATGTCGCGGATATCTCGATTGACTATGCGCTGCTGGAGCACTCTTCCCGAGTCGCGGTGATCCCCTGCGAGCTGGGTTGGAGCGATATCGGCTCCTGGGAGGCGGTACGCGAACTGAGCCCGAGCGATGCCCTGGGCAACCAATGCACTGGCGAAACCCTGCTGCGTGACGTGAGTCACTGCTTTATCGACGCGCCCCAGCGTCTGGTCGGTGCGATTGGGCTGCGCAATCTGGTGATTGTGGATACCCCTGATGCGCTGCTGATCGCCGACGCCTCGCGCACCCAGGAAGTCGGGCACCTGGCCCGCGAGCTCAAACACCAAGGCCATGCGGCCTATCGCCTGCACCGCAGTGTCAGTTGCCCCTGGGGCAACTACACCGTGCTAGAAGAGGGCCCGCGCTTCAAGGTCAAGCGGCTGGTCGTGCATCCGCACGCCGCGCTGTCCCTGCAACGGCACCAGCATCGCAGCGAACACTGGATCGTGGTCAGCGGCCTCGCCCAGGTCACTCACGGTGAGCGCCAGTTCGTCCTCGGCATTCACGAGTCGACCTTTATCAGCCCAGGTCAGCGTCATCGCCTGGCCAACCCTGGCGACGACAACCTGGTGATCATCGAAGTGCAGAGCGGCGATTACCTGGGCGAAGACGATATAGAGCGCTTTACCGACGCCTACGGCCGGGTCGATCCATGACCCGGCTAGCGCCCTAGCCGAGCACTTCGCTCAGGGGAATGAAGTTGACCCAGTCCCCCTCGACCAGCGTCCGCTCTTCAAGCACTTCCACCAGTCCTTCGGCCCAGGCGGCGCTACGCAGCACGCCGGAGCTCTGGTTGCGATAAATCACCGCACGGCCTTGCTCGAGGCGCCCACGCAAGTATTCGCGCCGATTGCCTGGCTTGCTCCAGACAAAACCGGCCGGCACCTGAAACTGCAGCGGCCGCACCGCCTGCACGCCCTGGCGACGCAGCAGATAGGGGCGGGCCAACAGGGCAAAAGTCACCAGGGTCGAAGCCGGGTTACCCGGCAGGCCAATCACCGGCACCGCACGGAAATGCCCGAAGGTCAGCGGCTTGCCCGGCTTTATCGCCAGCTTCCAGAGCGCCAGTTCACCCTCTTCACGCAAGGCGATCCCCAGGAAGTCCGCTTCACCCACCGACACACCGCCGGTGGACAGGATCAAATCGACATCGCCCAGCTCCGCGAGGCGCTGACGGGTCGTCGGCAAGTCATCGGGGAGGATGCCGGCATCCACCACTTCACACCCTAGGCGCTGCAGCCAGCCACAGAGCAAAACCCGATTGCTGTTATAAATCTGCCCGGGACCCAGTGCCTGGCCAGGCTCAATCAACTCGTCGCCAGTGGACAACACCGCCACGCGCACCTTGCGCACCACTTCCAACTGCGCGCACCCCAGGGACGCGGCCAGCCCCAGCTCTATCGGCCCCAGGCGCGTGCCTGCGTCCAGTACCGTTTCGCCGACCGTGGTTTCCTGGCCTTGCGCACGGATGTTCTGGCCAACCTGCAGCACTTCGGTAAAGCGCACGCGCTGATCGTCCAGGACCTCGGCGTTTTCCTGCATTTCAACGCAGTCAGCGCCTTCGGGGACCGGAGCACCGGTAAAGATCCGGGCGCAGGTCCCAGCGGCCAACGGCAGCGGCGCCTGCCCGGCAAAAATACGCTGGCTGACCGGCAGTGGTGCGCCGGTCCAATCGGACAGGCGTAGGGCATAGCCATCCATGGCGCTGTTCGGCCAGGGCGGCAGATCCAGGGAGGACACCAGGTCAGCGGCCAGCACCCGCCCCTCGGCCAGCGCCAGGGGCAGCACTTCACGCTCCAGGATCGGCGTTGCTTCAGCCATTTCCAGCAGGCGCGCCAGGGCCGTTTCAACCGGTAGCAATGCGCCTGACTTGCCCGGCTTATCCACGGGATTCACAGGGTGCGGCCTGCTTCAGATGGGGAACGAAATTGCACGGGCGATGACGTGAGTCCAACTGCTCGGCCAGAATGCCATCCCAGCCGGTGCGCACCGCGTTGGTCGAACCCGGCAGGCAGCACACCAGCGTGCCATTGGCCAGGCCGGCGAGCGCCCGCGATTGCACGGTCGAGGTACCGATATCGGCCACGGATATCTGTCGGAACAACTCGCCAAAGCCATCGACCAGCTTGTCCAGCAGGCAGCTCACGGCTTCCGGCGTGCTGTCGCGACCGGTAAAGCCGGTGCCGCCAGTGATCAACACCACCTGCACAACATCCTCGGCGATCCAGTGGGCAACCTGCGCGCGAATCTTGTAGAGGTCATCCTTGAGCAGCACCCTTTCAGCCAAACGGTGGCCGGCAGCGGTCAGACGATCGACAAAGACTTGCCCGGAGGTATCGGTGTCCAGGGTACGGGTGTCACTGACTGTCAGCACCGCGATATTGAGCGGCGCGAAAGGTACATCAGCCTTGGCTTTCATAGGCGAGGTCCGGTTGTAGGAGAAACAGGCCGGTGTTATATCACAGCGATCCTTTTCAACGCCCGCCTGGAGACACCCATGCACCCGACACTACTGCCTTGTTCCATCCTGCTGCTGGCCGGCGGGCGCGGCCAGCGCATGGGCGGCCAGGACAAGGGCCTGCTGGCCTGGCATGGCCAGCCGTTGATTGCCCAGTTGCACAAGACGGTGCGCCCGTTTAGCGACGAGTTGATCATTTCCTGCAACCGCAATCACGATATCTATGCTGCCTATGCCGACCGCCTGGTGCATGACGACAGTGATGATTTTCCCGGCCCCCTGGCGGGCATCCGTGCGGGTTTGCTAGCCGCGCGCCATGCGCATTTGCTGGTGCTGCCCTGCGATGTACCGGGCATCGACGCCGATTTGATTCGTACCCTGCTTGAAAGCGCTGCATGCCAGCCCGAAAAACCGCTGATGTTGCGCCACGGCGAACACTGGGAGCCGCTGATCTGCGTAATTCCGACGGCACTTTGCGAGGCCTTTGAAACGGCCTGGCAAGCAGGCGAGCGTAGCCCGGGGAGGCTCATGCGCCAGATCGGTGCCCAGGCCCTGCAGTGCCGGGCCTACGATCCGCGCCTGGCCAACCTCAATACCCCGGAGCTGTTACAGCAGGCGCAAGCTGTGTCAGATTGACACTAGGCAAGGAACTTGCCGAGGATGTATACGTCTCAAGGACAGTTATCAAAACGCCCATTAATGGAGAAAGACCATGACGCATCGGATCCTTGCCACCCTTCTGCTCGCAGCGGGCCTTGCCACCCTCGCCGGCTGCTCTTCGCCATCAGTCATCACCCTCAATGACGGTCGTGAACTGCAGACGGTGGACTCCCCCAAGTTTGACTCCGACACCGGCTTCTACGAATTCGAACAACTGGATGGCAAGCGCACCAAGATCAACAAGGATCAGGTCCGCACCGTCAAAGAGCTGTAAAAACCCTGGGCCGCGGCGAAGCGAAATCGCCGCGGCCCTTTACCATTGCAGTGTGATCGAACTTGTAAACTGGCGCTCTACCCCGCTCAATGGATCGGTAAAACGCAAACCCTGAGCCAGCAGCTTCAATGGATTGGCATAATCATCCTCGGCGTCCTTGAGGACCTGAGGATAAAACGGGTCGTTTTGAATCGCCGCCCCCAGCGCCGCCATATGCACCCGCAACTGATGCTTCTTGCCCGTGACCGGGTAAAGCGCATAACGCCACCACTCGCCGTTACGCTCACTTACGGCCACTGCCGTCTCGGTATTGCTTGCCCCCGCCCCCTCCTGCATCCGAAAGAACGGTTCCCCGGCCACTAGCCGACTCTTGTGCACGCGCGGAAACTCCAGTTCGGGCAACGCTCGGGCAATGGCTTCGTAGCGTTTTTCGATCTGTCGGGTGGGGAACAGCGATTGATAGGCGGAACGGGACTCGGGGTTGGCCGAGAACAGCACCAGCCCGGCGGTATGCCGGTCGATGCGGTGCAGGGGCACCAGATGGGGATTATCCAGACGCCGGATCAGGCGGCGCAGCAGGGTGTGCTCGACATACTCACCGGCTGGGGTAACAGGCAGAAAATGCGGCTTGTCCGCCACCACAATATGTTCATCGGCATAGAGGATCGTTTCGGTCACCGGAATCGGCGCCTCGTTCGGCACCTCGCGAAAATAGTGCACGCGCAACCCTTCGCGATAAGGCTGCTGAGGGCTCATCGGCTGCCCGTCGGCATCCAGAACCCGGCCCCTGGCAAAGCGATCCAGCCACTGCTCGCGACTGATCGCGTGAAAATGCGCGCACAGGCACTCCAGCACCGTTGGCCAGGCACCGGGCGGCAGGTAAAGAGTACTGGCCTGGGAGTGTGCTGCAGAAAAAACGCGGGTGCTCATGGAAAGGCTCTGGCCATCGATGCGGGTCGGCATTATCCGCCAAGGGTTGCGGGCCGTCACGAACGTCGCGATCAACCGGCCAGATCAACCGCGCAGCGATGCCTTGTTGGTCATCCCGCGCGCCTCGGTAAACTCCTTCAACCAGCGCAGCACCTCGACAGCCTCCCAGCGACCCGGGTCATACAGGGCATAGAGCAGGCCCTGATAACCCACCACATCGAGGGCGCGGTGATAACCGGCACGCTGGAACAAGGCTTCGATTTCCGCAAAACAGGTATTGAAGTGCACCTTGTTAAAGGGCGTCTTGCCTTCAGTGACCAGGCCATCCAGGCGCAACTCCAGCACTGCCTCGCTGATGACATCGGTGGACATGCGATTGACGCTGTTTTTCAGTTGTTCGACATTGACCATCGTGCGGCCCTCTTCTCTCGTTCACCAGTTTTGCCACCGATGATGATTCGGGTCATCGATTGCCTGGCCACAAGGGAAATGACGCCAGCAGCGTCTGCTGCGCCAGAAACGGTCAGAGGCACACAGGACAACTCGATAACTGTACATGCATACAGTAAACGAAAAACGAATGTCCCGCCAAGAAATTAGACAGGGGCATTGCGTACACAGGCGAAATCGACTTGGGGATCTCGATCAACCAAGGAAAGCGACGACCTGTTCGGCATCGAACGGCCAGTTCAACTCCGCGCCCGTATCCATGCGCCGCAACACCGGAATGCGCAGGCCGTAAGCCTCGACCAGCCCCGGCCCGTCTTCGGCAATATCCACCAACTCCACCAGCAGGCCGTGCTCGACCAGCGGCATCAGTTGCGCTTCCGCGAGCTCGCAAAGGTGGCAACCAAGAGTACCGAACAGCTGACATTCCGGGGACATGACACAAATACCTGAGCATCGAACAGGCATGCATTTTAAGCCGCACCCGGCCTAGCGTCGACCAGTGTTGCAGGCTAAAGATGGCCTTGTGCGAAAACCCTGATCCCGATCATGATTCGGGCTGCCGAGTTGCACGATGATGGTGGTTTTTTTGTCGATTGATCCTGTCCGGAGACGCTTGTGTTTGCAAACCTGTTGATCATCCTCGCCTCATCACTGGTGGTGATTGCCCTGTTCCGCCGCCTGCGCCTGCCGCCGGTGCTCGGCTACCTGTGCGTCGGCCTGCTGGTCGGCCCCAAGGCATTTCACTGGGTGAACGAAAATGAGGCGCTGCCGGACCTTGCAGAGCTGGGCGTGGTGTTTTTGCTGTTTTCCCTGGGGCTGGAGTTCTCCCTCTCGAAAATGCTCGCCCTGCGGCGCGTAGTGTTCGGCCTGGGCAGCCTGCAGGTACTGTGCTCCAGCGCGCTGCTCGGCGGCCTGCTCTACGCCTTTGGCGTACCCGCCAACGCGGCCCTGCTACTGGGTGCTGGCCTCGCCCTGTCTTCTACCGCCATCGTGAGCAAGGAACTGACCAGCCTTGGCGAAATTTTCAGCACCCACGGGCAAAACGCGATTGGCGTGCTGTTGTTCCAAGATGTGGTCGCGGTCCTGCTGCTGACACTCGTTCCCGTGTTCGCCGGCAGTAGCGATCAAGCCTGGTACTGGGCACTGCCGATCACCCTGGGCAAGACCGTGCTGCTGTTTGTCGGCTTGCTGCTGGCCAGTCGCTTGCTGCTGCCACGCCTGTTCCATGAAGTCGCGGCCTCCCACTCCGCCGAACTGTTCGTCCTGTTGGCGCTGGTTATTGTTCTGCTCACGGCCTGGCTGACCCACTTGCTCGGCCTGTCCCCGGCGCTGGGAGCCTTCCTCGCCGGCATGCTGCTGGGCGAAAGCCATTACCGTCATCAGATCGAAGCCGATATCCGCCCGTTCCGCGACATCCTGCTCGGGCTGTTCTTCGTCAGCATCGGCATGCTGATCGACCTGGAACTGTTTGCCAGCCATGGCCTGCTCATACTTGGCCTGACGCTGGGCCTGCTCCTGCTCAAAGGCGGCGTGGTCGCCCTGCTGCTCAAGCTGCGTGGCAAGGACAGCGAAACCGCCTGGCGTAGCGGTCTGGCCCTGGCCCAGGGCGGTGAATTCTGCTTTGCCCTGATGGCCCAGATGCAACAGAACAAATTGATGCCGGACTCCATCAGCGGCCTGCTGCTGGCCGCGACCTTCTGCTCGATGCTCCTGACGCCACTGCTGCTGCGCGCCGCGCCAAAAGTGGCGGCACGCCTGCACCGCAAACCAAACCAGGAAGCCCAGCTCGACGAAATCGCCGCGATCAGCGCCGAGCTGAACGGCCACGTGGTGATCTGCGGTTACGGCCGCGTGGGCCAATCCATCGGCCGATTCCTGCGCCGCGAGCAACTGCGTTTTATCGCGCTGGACGATGATCCGGTCCGCGTGCAGGAAGCCGCTGCGGGCGAGAGCAACGTGCACTACGGCGATTCACGCCGCGGCGAATTGCTCGCCGCCGTCGGCCTGGAGCGCGCTCGCCTGCTGGTGGTGGCCGTGGACAAGACCGATGTCGCCATGGAGGTGCTCAGGGCTGCACGGCACCTCAATGCCCAGGTACCGATCCTGGTCCGCACCCGCGATGACAGCCAGCACGCCGAACTCAAGGCCGCCGGCGCTACGGAAGTGGTGCCTGAACTGCTGGAATCGAGCCTGATGCTCGCCTCCCATGCACTGATCATGCTGGGCGTGCCCGAGCGCCAGGTCCAAGCCAAGGTCGATGAGGTGCGCCATACGCGCTATCGCCTGCTGCACGGCTTCTACCACGGCGCCCAAAGCAACCTGCTGGACAGCCAGGGCCAGCCCAAGACGCTGATGCATGCGGTCAACCTGAGTGGCGATGCCCATGCCTGCGGCCAGACACTCGATGCCCTGGCCCTGGAGAAAATGGGCGTCGAGGTTCAGGGCCTGCACCGGGGCAGCCAGGAACTGGCGCTGGACACCCGTGCGCCCCTGCAGCCCGGGGATACCGTACTGATGTCCGGCCCGCTGGCGGCCATCGAGGCCTGTGAGTCGCGCCTGCTGGGTGGCCAGTAGCGCGCTCGCTGGACCAACGCCTCAGTCCTGGCTGATGGCGCCGATCTTGTGAATCGACAGGTCGGCGCCGTAGTACTCCTGCTCCTGGCTCAAGCGCAAGCCGGTGCAGCCCTTGATCAGGCCGTAGACCGCGAAGCCGCCCAACAGCGCCACTAGCACCCCCAGCCCGGTGCCAATCACCTGACTGATCAGGCTGACGCCCCCCAACCCACCCAGCACATCCTGGCCAAAAATCCCGCAGGCGATTCCCCCCCAGGCACCACACAACCCGTGCAGCGGCCAGACCCCCAGCACGTCGTCGATCTTCCATTGGCCCTGGGCTGCGATAAAGCACCAGACAAACAGGCCGCCCGCGATCAGCCCGGTCATCAGCGCGCCCACCGGATGCATCAGGTCTGAGCCCGCACAAATCGCCACCAACCCAGCCAGCGGGCCGTTATGCAGGAAGCCCGGGTCATTGCGCCCGACAATCAGCGCGGCGACCGTCCCGCCGACCATCGCCATCAATGAATTGACCGCCACCAGCCCGCTGACGGCCTGCAAGGTCTGGGCGCTCATCACATTGAAGCCGAACCAGCCGACGATCAGAATCCACGAACCCAGGGCCAGAAACGGAATACTCGACGGCGCAAAAGCGACCAACCGCCCGTCTCGATAACGTCCCTGTCGCGGGCCCAGCAACAACACGGCCGCCAGCGCCAGCCAGCCGCCCATGGCATGGACCACCACGGAGCCGGCAAAGTCATGGAAGCCGGCACCAAAGTGCGCCGCCAACCAGGCCTGGACGCCAAAATTGCCATTCCAGACCACACCTTCGAAAAAGGGATAGATAAAGGCCACGATCAGCGCCGTGGCGCAGAGTTGCGGCGCAAAACGCGCACGCTCGGCGATCCCACCGGAAATAATCGCCGGAATCGCCGCCGCGAACGTCAGCAGAAAGAAGAACTTCACCAGGCCATAACCATGGTCGGCGCTCAGCACGGCGGCCGGCTGCAGAAAATGCACGCCGTACGAAATCCAATAGCCTATAAAGAAATAGGCCAGTGCCGAGACGGCAAAGTCGCTGAGGATTTTCGACAAGGCGTTGACCTGATTCTTCTGCCGGACCGTACCGACCTCAAGAAAAGCAAAGCCGGCGTGCATGGCCAGAACCATGACCGCACCGATCAGGATAAACAGGGTATTGGAACTGTGAACCAGGGTGTCCACAGCACTTTGCAGATTTTCCATGGATTGGGCAGACCTGAGATCAGGGAAAAGGCATCCAGACCGGACCACTTCGCACTGGTTTGGCGCAACCCGAGACGGCGACGAACCGAATTGGCGCAACAGGGACGATAGGGCAAATGGTCGCTGGGTTTATTTGCGCTCGTTTCGAATATTTAAGGTAAGGTTTTCACGGCTACGGGCCATTCCACGCCCGAATACCGCGCAGGCCTCCCGGCTCGCGCACCAGCACAAAGCAAAAGCTGTACCAGGCGATCCCACTGAACCTTCGGCGGGACACCACACTCGAACCCCTCACAAGCCACTCACGGAGATCACCATGGCCCGCAAAACAGCAAAGACTGCTCAAGAGATATTGATGGAGGATTTCCAGGCCCTGGTCAGCGACACCGAACGCCTGCTGGAGCACACGGCTTCCCTGGCCGGTGAGCAGGCCGACGAACTGCGTGGACAGATCCACGAGAGCCTGCTCAAGGCCCGCGAAACCCTGCAACTGACCGAACAATCGCTGCGCGATCGCGGCCAGGCTGCCGTGATTGCCGCTGAAGACTATGTCCAGACCAACCCTTGGCAATCGGTCGGCATCGCGGCGGGCGTGGGCTTCCTGATCGGCCTGCTGGCCACACGGCGCTGATATGGCAATCGACGATTCCGGCGCGACCGGAGCCTCTTCGCCGCGGCGCCTGGGCGCTGCATTTCTGGGCCTGTTGCACAGCCATGTCGAACTGTTCGGGATCGAGTTGCAGGAGCAGAAAGCCCGAACTGTCAGCCTGCTGCTGTTTGCCGGCCTGGCCCTGGTTTTCGCCCTGCTGCTATTGATTGGCCTGTCGGCGCTGGTGCTGGTCCTGGTCTGGGATAGCTACCGGCTGGCCGGGATTCTCGGCCTTTGCGGCTTCTATGCACTGGCGGCACTGTTCTGCGGCCTGCGCTTGAAATCTGCAGTGTTCGACGAATCATCGCCCTTCAGTGCCACCCTCGAAGAACTGGCCAACGACCGCGAGCGACTGCTGCCATGAGCCTGCCTGAAATTCCGCGAAACCAAAGCCGCCAGGAAATGCGCAAGGCCCTGATCCGCTTGCGCATGGAGATGCACCGCCAGGAGATTCGGCATGAATCCCGGGAGCTGCTGCAACCGCTGAACCGGGCACGGGGCCTGGCCAGTCACTGGCAGCAAAGCCTGGGTATCAAGCACGCACCGCTCTGGGGCATCGGCATCGTTACCCTGTTGGGCTTCCTGTCCGGCAAGGGGGCCAAAGGCGGCGGCTTGGCCCGGATAGTCCAGTTGGGAACCAGTTTGTTGCCACTGATCAAACTGGCGATGCGAAAAAACTGAACGGTCGGATTCTGGCTGTGTTCTTGCAAAGTGTTTGGGCGCAAAGCCTGGAGCCCCACTCCAGAGACTTTGCGCTGCTGCCTGCCGACCTGCGCAGCAGTACCAAAACCAACAAGAATCACTAAGGAGTCTCCGTGTTCGATGGGCAACCTCTCGCCTGTTTTCAGCCGTTCATCGATACCGCCACCGGCCGCATCGCTGGCATCGAAGCCTTGGGCCGACTACGCCAGGAGAACGGCCAACTGAGTAGCGTCGGCCCCCTGTTCGCCGACCCGAAAACGCCACCGGCCGCCCTGCGGCGCCTTGATCGGCAGTTGCGCGACGACGCCTTGGCACGCTTGCATGAAGCGCCAGCCGACTGGTTTCTCAGTCTCAATATTTCGCCCCGCTGGATCAGCCGCCTGCGCGCAGGCCAGGCACTGCCCAGCCTCAAGCAATTGCACCAACATGGCGTCGACCCACGGCGCATAGTCTTTGAAATTACCGAGCTGGGTGGCGATATCCAGCGGCTGGCCGACGTTGTCAGTCGCTATCGGCAAGTCGGCGCGCGTATCGCCATCGATGATTTTGGCGCCGGGTATTCCCAGCTCGACCGCGTCCTGGCCCTGCAGCCCGATATTCTCAAGCTCGACATGCGCCTGTTCCAGGCGGCGGCCCGGGGCGGTCCAAGCAGCGAAGTGGTCAAGGCCCTCGCACAGATGGCGGAGAAAACCGGCTGCTGGATCATTGCCGAAGGTGTGGAGACCGAAGCCGAACTGGATTTCGCCCTGGAATGTGGCTCACGCTATGTACAGGGCTTTCTATTCGCCAGGGCCGAACAGGCCTTCTTCGCCCCCGACGCTTTCGTCGAGCGCTTTGCTCTGTTGCGTCAGCGTTATGTGCAAAAAAAACTCGGCGAGCGTGCTCAGATGATGGTGCTGCGCCAGCAACTCGGCGAGCTGATGCAACTTCTGCAGCAATGGGCCAGTACCCAAGCACCACTCGAGCAACTTCCCCAGCCGGATGCATTCCCCTGGCTGCTGCGTTTCTACCAATGCGACCGGCACGGCACCCAACTGACGCCGAACCTGGAATGGCGCGACAATGCCTGGCATGCCGATGACAGCTATGTCGGCCACAACTGGTCATGGCGGCCGTACTTCTACCACCTGCTTGCCGAAGGCTGGGAGGAACGGCGACTGACCCTGTCCAACACCTATCGCGACGCCACCAGCAACCAGTATTGCCTGACGGCCGGGCAGTTTTTCGACAATGGCCAGCGCCTGTTGCTGATCGATATCGACGCTGCCGGGCTATAAGCCCTTGCGACAATGAGCGTGAAACACGAAGCTGGGGCTATCCAGTCACCCTACGGAGAATCCCCGCCTTGGATTGGCCTACCCTGCTTACCCGCGAACGTCTCGGCAAACCCCTGCACAGCTCCGAAGAGCTGGGCCGCAGCCCCTTCCACAAGGACCACGACCGGATCATCTTCTCCGGCGCCTTTCGCCGCCTGGGCCGCAAGACTCAGGTCCACCCGGTGACCAGCAACGACCATATCCATACCCGCCTGACCCACTCCCTGGAAGTCAGTTGCGTCGGCCGCTCCCTCGGCATGCGCGTCGGTGAAACCCTGCGCAGTGCACTGCCGGATTGGTGTGATCCAAGCGATCTGGGGATGGTCGTACAGTCGGCCTGCCTGGCCCACGATATTGGCAACCCACCTTTTGGCCACTCCGGCGAAGATGCGATCCGCCACTGGTTCCAACAAGCCGCGGGCCGGGGCTGGCTGGACGCCATGAGTGAAGCCGAACGCAATGACTTCCTCAACTTCGAGGGCAATGCCCAGGGTTTTCGGGTGCTGACCCAGCTTGAATATCATCAGTTCGACGGCGGCACCCGCCTGACCTACGCCACCCTCGGTACTTACCTGAAGTACCCATGGACGGCCCGCCATGCCGACTCCCTGGGCTACAAAAAGCACAAGTTCGGTTGCTACCAGAGTGAGCTGCCGATTCTCGAGCAGATCGCCCACAAGCTCGGCCTCCCGCAGCTTGAGGAGCAGCGGTGGGCACGTCACCCGCTGGTCTACCTGATGGAAGCCGCCGACGACATCTGCTACGCGCTGATCGACCTTGAAGACGGCCTGGAAATGGACCTGCTCGACTATAGCGAAGTGGAGTCACTGCTCCTCGGCCTGGTCGGCGACGACCTGCCCGAGACCTACCGGCAACTGGGGCCGGGCGATTCGCGACGGCGCAAGTTGGCTATCTTGCGGGGCAAGGCCATCGAACACCTGACCAACGCTGCCGCTCGCGCGTTCGTCGAGCAACAGGATGCCTTGCTGGCGGGAACCCTGCCCGGTGATCTGGTCGAGCACATGCACGGTCCGGCCAAACGCTGCGTGCTGGATGCCAAGGATATCGCTCGCCAGAAGATCTTTCAGGACAAGCGCAAGACCCTGCACGAGATTGGCGCCTACACCACCCTGGAAATTCTTCTGAATGCCTTTTGCGGTGCAGCTCTGGAGCAGCATGGCGGGCGTACGCCGTCGTTCAAGAACCGGCGCATTCTCGACCTGCTGGGCAATAATGCGCCCAGCCCGAGCGCATCACTGCATAGTTCATTCTTGCGCATGATTGACTTCATTGCCGGGATGACCGACAGCTATGCCACTGAAATGGCCAGAGAAATGACCGGCCGTTCCAGCCCTCAGTAATCAGGAGTCTGACATCAACGCCCGGGGTCGCCGCCTGAAAACGGCTCCTGGGACCGGCTCCCGCGACCGATGCAGTTGTCGCAGAAACAGCTCAACGAATGCGTTTATCGGCACGCCCGTGAAAGCTCGTCCCGCCCTCTACCCAAGCAACCGTTCATATTCCTGCACGACCGTGGGAAATTCAGCACGCGAACGTTCAGACACACTTACGGCAAATACCCTGCTGCACCGAAGAATAACTCATTGCAGGAGCCAGAAATTTTCCACCCAAACAGCGACTCAAAACACTCCCCCCTATAAACATGTAACAAGGAACTTCGTATATCGCACTTTTCAGGCGTTAATCATGACAACAATGCTAGAAACAGCTTTGTTTAACGTAAGAAACATCCGATATTGATTTTTTTGCGAAAAGCCTTCATATGCCCTTGCATCTATCTGAGCTAAGGTTTGCACCTTATTACAGCTGTATGGGATTTCTTTATGAGCTCGGTTTTTATTATCGACGACCACCCAGTCATTCGTCTTGCAGTACGCATGTTACTTGAGCATGAAGGTTATGAAGTCGTCGGCGAAACCGATAACGGCGTGGACGCCATGCAGATGGTCCGCGAGTGTCTTCCAGACCTGATCATCCTAGATATCGGCATTCCAAAACTCGACGGCCTGGAGGTCCTCGCCCGCTTCAATGCCATGGGCACACCTCTGAAAACGCTGGTACTCACCGCACAATCCCCCGCACTTTTCGCCATTCGGTGCATGCAGTCAGGAGCATCGGGTTATGTCGGCAAACAGGAAGACTTCACCGAACTGCTCAGTGCGATCAAGGCGGTGCTAGCTGGTTACAATTATTTTCCCAGCCAGGCCTTAAACACATTAAACACCGAGGCGTTTTCCGCGCCTGACATAGAGTTACTCAAATCAGTCAATGACCGGGAACTCATGGTCCTGCAGCTCTTCGCCCAAGGCAGGACAAACAAGGAAATTGCCACCGGGATGTTTCTCAGCAACAAAACCGTTAGCACTTATAAGCAACGCCTCATGCAAAAACTAAATGCCGACACTCTTGTAGAACTAATAGAACTAGCCAAACGTAATGCCCTAGTGTGAGAAACAGGATGCCCACGCAGTTAAAGGACTATTTACTACTTATGGCGGGCCTATGTTTAAGCACACTGGTAATCGCAGATACGGCAACACCCAGTGGCTACATTGCGTTAAGCCGAGAGCATGGCAACTGCTTGAACATAGAGCCCACCGAGCTCCAGCAGCATTGGCTAAAAAACAGAGGTCGGTTGGTGCTGGGTACCTCGGCACCTGACTACCCTCCTTTCGACATTACCAACAGAGGTCGTATCTACGAGGGCTTGACCGCCGACTACGCCGGCATTGTCGCCCAGACCCTTGATCTGCCACTTGAAGTTCTGCGGTTCAACTCACGGGCTGCGGCAATGCAGGCGCTTGAGGACGGCGAGATCGATATGCTGGGCAGTGCCAATGGCTTCGAGGCAACCCACCAGAATATAAGGCTCTCGACACCTTACGCCGTGGACCAGCCGGTACTGGTTACCCGCAAGGATGAAACTCGCTCGCGGATCGACCCCCCTCATAAGATGCGCATGAGCATGCTCCATCACTATCTGCCCATGGACATGGTCAAGGCGCTCTACCCGTCAGTGACCGTCCAGCTTTATCCGTCATTGCACAGTGCCATGAATGCCGTGGCATTCGAACAGGCCGATGTGTTTCTTGGTGACACCCTCTCCGCCCACTACGTGATCAGCAAGGGCCAACTCAGCAATATCCAGATGACCCGCTTCGGCAAGCATGAAGCCAACGGCTTCAGCTTTGCCGTGCGCCACGACAATCTGCAACTGCTGGAACTGATCAATCAGGCACTTGCCGCCACCCCAGCAAGCCAGCAGGAAAGTATCCTCAAACGCTGGAGCCCCGGCAGCGATATCTTGCTCAAGGACCAGAAACTGCATTTGAGCAAACGTGAGCAGCACTGGTTGAGTGCCCACCCGGTGGTGCGTGTCCTCGCCCCGGAGAACCTGGCACCGGTGAGCTTCTTTGACGCCGAAGGCACCTTTCGCGGTATCAGTGCCGACTTGCTGGAACTGATCAGGATGCGCACGGGTTTGCGCTTCGAGGTCCAGCAAGCCTCCAACGACCAACAGATGGTAGAGGGGATCGACCAGCGCCAGGCCGACATCATTGCGGCCATAACCCCGGCCCTCGCGCCCCAGACGCGCCTTGATTTTTCCCGCCCCTACTTGAAAAGCCCGTCTGTCCTGCTAACCAGGAAAACAGCCGATGCGCCCGCAACACTGGAGCAGATGGCCGGAAAGCGTATAGCCATCAACCAGGCCAACCCTCTGGTCACCTTTCTCCGCGAACATCACCCTGACATCAGCCTGATCGAGACCCCCGACATACTGAGCGCCACGAAACTACTGGCCGACAATCAGGTTGAAGGGAGCGTAGCGCCGCTGCTCCTCGCCAATTACTACCGCGCGCTCAGCGCATTCGAATCATTGCGCATCAGCGCCACGGTCGGCACCCATCAGGAAGAGTTCACCCTGGCAACCGCCGATACCGCCAACGAACTCGGCTCCCTTCTGGACAAGGCCCTGCTGAGCATTACCCCCGTGGAGATGGAGCTTATCAATAGCCGCTGGAGCAACTACAAGCCTGATGCCAACGACTACTGGCGCAAGCACTCACGCCTGATCTACCAGGTCATTGGGACGGCGACTCTCCTGCTCAGCCTTTCATTGATCTGGAATGCCTACATGCGCCAGCAGATCCGACAAAGGCAGATTGCCGAACGCGCGCTCAACGACCAGATCGAGTTCATGCACGTCCTGATCAACCTGACGCCCCACCCCATTTACGTCCGCGATTGCGCTGGACGGCTGACCACCTGCAACGACAGCTACCTGAAGACTTTTTCCGTCGCCCGGGAAGACGTTATCGGCAAGGACGTCATCGACAGCGCCCTGCATGGTGAACTCGAAGCACTGCAGTACCAGGCTGACTATCAGCGTGTACTCAAGGACGGTACCCCGCAGATAACCGATCGTCCCCTGCGGGTGGGCACGCGCACACTGACGATCTACCACTGGATCCTGCCTTATCGCGACTCCCTGGGTGAGATCCAGGGCATTATCGGCGGCTGGGTCGATATCAGCGAACGCCGCCAACTGATCGAAAAGATGCGCGTGGCCAAGACTTTGGCCGATGAAGCCAGCCGAGCCAAAAGTACCTTCCTGGCAACCATGAGCCATGAAATACGCACCCCCATGAATGCAGTGATCGGCATGCTGGAGCTGACATTAAAACGCGCCGATCAAGGGCATTTCGATCGCCCCTCGATCGAGATTGCCTACAACTCGGCCACCGATTTGCTGGAGCTGATAGGCGATATCCTGGATATCGCCCGGATAGAGTCGGGGCGCCTGAGCCTGTCACCGGAGCGGGTCAACCTACGCGAACTGGTCAGTTCGGTGGTCAGGGTCTTCGATGGCCTGGCACGCCAGAAAAGCCTGACGCTGCAGTTGGAGTTCAATCCGGCCCACGGCACGGAAGATGTCCTGCTGGATCCGCTGCGCTTCAAGCAGATCCTGTCCAATCTGATCAGCAATGCCATCAAGTTCACCGAGCGCGGGCAGATCACCGTGAAAATCAGCCTGACAGAGTGCACCACGTCCGAGAATGTCCAGCTGGAGCTCAAGGTCCAGGACGGCGGTATCGGGATCAGCCAGGAAGACCAGCAGCACCTGTTCCAGCCTTTTGCCCAGGCCGACAACAGCGGCCAGTTGGCCAGAAGCGGGGCCGGTCTGGGCCTGGTGATCTGCCGTAGCCTGTGCGAAATGATGGGCGGTACCCTGGCGCTGCACAGCACGCTCGGCGTCGGCACCCAGGTCACCGTCGCGTTAGCCCTGGAACGCCTGACAAGCCCGCCCCCCACACCCGCTATCGCCCCGCCCACCCTGACCACCCAACAAACTCTGAGCGTGCTGGTAGTCGACGATCATCCCGCCAACCGCCTGCTGATGTGCCAGCAACTGGGCTTTATCGGCCACTTGTGCGAGATCGCTGAAAACGGCCGGGCCGGCCTGGATAAATGGATGGCCGGAACCTTTGACCTGGTAATCGCCGACTGCAATATGCCCGTGATGAATGGCTACGACCTGACCAGGGCCATCCGCGAACACGAACGCCTCAACCAACTCCCCCATTGCCAGGTGTTCGGTTTCACCGCCAATGCCCAGCAGGAAGAACGCACGCGCTGCCTGGCGGCGGGCATGGATGATTGCCTCTTCAAGCCCATCAGCCTCGCCGCCCTGCACGAGCGCCTGGCCAACCTGCAATCGCAGCGCACCAACGACCCATTCGACCTCCGGGGGCTGGACGCCATGACCGGTGGTGATCCCAGCCTGGTCAGCCGCTTGTTGAACGAGTTGCTGAAAAGTAATCGCCTTGATCGGTTGGAACTGCAGAAAGCCGCGCAAGGGCAGGACCTGTCGGCGCTCATCGAGATCGCGCACCGCATAAAAGGCGCCGCCAGGATCATCAAGGCGATGCCATTGATCGAACACTGCGAACACCTCGAACAGCTCTGCCAGGAGAGGGCCTCAGCCGACATCATCCTTCCTGCGCGACTGGCGGTCGAGCAGGCCTTGATCACGCTCGACAAGGCGCTGCTGCATCAGTTGGCGTCAGCGACACCTCCCGGCGATTTATCCGCCCAACCCTGACCCTCTCATACGCCTAAAGCGTCCAGGCGACACGCCGAAGAAAGTCACCGAAAAAACGGCACGCCCGGGCGCCGCCGTTTACTATGCTTCTGCACGCAAGAGCCATCAAAGCAACATCATGGAGAGTTCGATATGCCCAACCCCAAGGGGTCGCAAAGGCGTCGCTTGCCGCTGCACGTTCATATCGCCGTCATGTTCAGTTGCCTATTGCTCCTGGCGGGCGTGGTGCTGGGGCTCTTCAACTATCAGCAGACCACGCGGATTATTCTCGCCAGCAGCGAAAACCTCTTCGAGCGAATCGCCCAGGATGTGCAGTTGGACCTGCAGCACACCTATCAGCCCATCCGCCAACTGTTAAACCTGCTCAGTATCGACGTTCCCCAGCAAAGCGAACGACTGAAACTCCTCGCGCCCTTCACCAAGGCACTCGAGGATCACCCTCAATTGGCCTCGCTGTACGTGGGTGACACCGCTGGCAGCTTCTTCATGGTCCGCCCCCTGCGTACGGCACAACTGAGAGAGCGCTTCAAGGCACCGGAATCTGCCACCTATCAAGTCTGGACTATCCAACGCCAGGAGCCCGGCAGTGTACGAGCCGAGTATCTGTTTTTCGACAAGACACTCAAGCTGCTGGAGCATCGGGAGAAACCGAACGAGACCTATGATCCGCGTAGCCGAAGCTGGTACATCGATGCCCGCGCAGGCACCCACGGCAGCCCCGGCAGCGACGCCGACCAGATCACCACCGCACCCTACGTCTTTTTCTCGAGCCGCGATGTCGGCACCACACTGGCCCGCACCAGTGGCAACCAGACAGTCATCGGCGCCGACCTGACCCTCGCCGAGCTGTCCGCCACCCTGCTCAAGAACAAAGTCACCCCCAGCACCGAGATTGTTCTATACGACGCCAGGGGCAGAGCCGTGGCCTACCCGGACTACGCTCGTCTGATTGTCGAGGCGGACACCGCGCTGCTTGCCAAGGCCAGCGATCTGTCGGCACCGCTGGCCGCCCTGCTCAAGCCTGGGGCCGGCCACGGCAATCGCCTGCACGTAGACCAGCGCCGCTGGGTCGTATCGCGCAGTGACCTGGCCGAGGGCGGGCCCCAGGGCCTGCACCTCGCCCTGCTGGTGCCGGAGGATGAGCTGCTGGTCGATGCTTATCGCCTGCGCTGGCAGGGCGGCATGATTACCTTGGCGATTCTGCTGGTCTGCTTACCGCTGGGCTGGCTGATTTCCCGTGTGATGGTCAAGCCGCTGCGTGCTCTGGTGCGTGAAGCCGATGCCATTCGCAGCTTCGACTTCAACTACCCGACGAGCCGCCGATCTCCGGTTCTGGAAATCGACCAACTGGCGCTCTCCATGGTGCGAGTAAAGGACACCCTGGCCAGCTTCTTTGAAATCACCGCCAGCCTTTCGGCGGAGACCCGGTTCGAGCAGTTGCTGCAACGGGTGTTGTTCGAAACCGTAAAAATCGCCCAGGCCAGAAGCGGCCTGATCTACCTGCTGGATGCCCCCAGCGGGCAGCTCGAGCCGCACGGCCTGGTGATTGATGGCACTTCGCGCGTGCCCAGTGATTACGCGGTCGCCAACCTCGATATCAACGATCCACAGCGACCTGGCTGGCTGCTCGGGTTGACGCACGACATTAATAGCCGGGTCGATACCCGCGGATTCGAGCAGGCCCCCGAGCTGAAGGGAATACTGCAGGCCATGGAGTGCCCTAGCGTCCATCAAATTGCCATTCGCCTGCATAACCGGCGCAATGAAACCATTGGCATCCTGCTCCTGGTGTTGTCCGACAGCGGTGATGAAACCGATATGGACACGTTGCAACCAGACCGCATCGCCTTTATCCAGGCGGTGTCCGGCGCCGCGGCGCTGTGTATCGAAAGCCAACACCTGCAAGCCCGGCAGAAACAGCTACTGGACTCTTTCATCCAACTGCTGGCCGGCGCGATCGACGCCAAGAGCCCTTACACCGGCGGCCACTGCCAGCGAGTTCCTGCGCTGATGCTGATGCTTGCCCAGGCCGCGGCGGACAGTGAAGAGCCAGCCTTCAAAGCCTACCAGCCCGACGATGAAGAATGGGAAGCCTTGCATGTCGCCGCCTGGCTGCATGATTGCGGCAAGATCGTCACCCCCGAATACGTCGTCGACAAGGCGACCAAACTGGAAACCCTGAACGACCGCATCCACGAAATCCGCACCCGGGTCGAAGTCCTGAAACGCGATGCCTTAATCACCTACTGGCAATCCGTCGCCCAGGGACAGGACGAAGCGTCGGCCCGTAACACCCGCGACGCCAGCCTGCTGGCCCTGGACGACGACTTCAGGTTTATCGCGCACTGCAACCTCGGCGGCGAAGCCATGGCGCAGGCGGACCTGCAACGCCTGCAAACCATTGCCCAACGCACATGGAGCCGGACCCTGGACGACCGCCTCGGCGTCTCCTGGGAAGAAAACCGGCGCCAGGCACGCGAACCCGCCCGCCCACTGCCGGCGACCGAGTATCTGCTGGCTGACAAGCCTGAGTACCTGATCGAACGTCCTGCGGCCGAACTGATCCCGGATGACAACCCCTGGGGTTTCAAACTCGATGTGCCGGCCTACAAATTCAACCGCGGCGAGCTGTATAACCTGAGTATTGCCAGGGGCACGCTAACCGCCGAAGAACGCTACATCATCAATCACCATATGGTGCAAACCATCCGCATGCTCAGCGGCCTGCCGTTTCCCGAACACCTGAGCAACGTGGCCGAAATCGCCGGCGGGCATCATGAAAAGATGGATGGCAGCGGCTATCCGAAGCGCCTGTGCCGAGAGCAATTGAGCCTGCCCGCGCGGATGATGGCGATCGCCGATATCTTCGAGGCGCTCACGGCCGCCGACCGGCCCTACAAGAAAGCCAAGACCCTGAGCGAAGCGCTGGGCATCATGGCTGGCATGTGCCGCGACGCTCATATCGATGCGCCGTTGTTCGAGCTGTTTATCCACCAGCGCATCTACCAGCGCTACGGTGAAGTTCACCTGAGCGACGAGCAGATCGATACGGTCGATATCGCCGCCTTGCTCGACAAGGCCGGTCTCAACCCGGCCCGATCAAACTAGAGACGCGGCACTTAGGCCGCTGGCGGCATCAGCGAGCGGCAATCGGTCAGGCGCAGGAAGATCGCCACCAACTGCTCGACGCCCGCCTGATCGGCAGGACTGAAACGCGCCAGACGCGGGCTATCGAGGTCCAATACACCGAGCAAATGCCCGTCCTTGACCAACGGCACCACCAACTCGCTGTTGGAGGCGCTGTCACAGGCGATATGCCCGGCGAAGGCATGAACATCCTCGACCCGCTGCGTTTGCAACGACGCAGCCGCCGCACCGCAAACACCCCGCCCAAAGGGAATTCGCACACAGGCGACCTGCCCCTGGAAAGGCCCGAGCACCAGTTCCTGGTGACGATTGAGATAGAAACCGGCCCAGTTCAGGTCGTCCATTTGGCTGAACAGGAACGCCGAAAACTGCGCGGCATTGGCGATGAAATCACGCTCGTCGGCCAGCAGGGCCTCCAATTGCGCGCAAAGCATACGGTAGCCCTCCAGGCCACCACCGACTGTGTCCAGTTTGATCAAGATTCCTGCTCCAGCAGTTGCAGACCGACCCAGTACCGCGCGAACTGATAGGCGCAACGACCATTGCGATTGCCCCGCCCGGTCGCCCAGCGAACCGCTAGGATTTCCAACGCCTCGTCGCGCTGCCAACTCAGGCCGGCCTTGGCCGCCAGCTCGCCGATCCAGTGCTCGACCACATCGAGGAAGTGTTCCTGAGTAAACGGGTAGAACGACAGCCACAAGCCGAACCGGTCGGACAGGGCAATCTTGTCCTCAACCGCCTCACTGGGATGCAACTCGCCGTCTACACGCTTCCAGTTGTCGTTGTCGCTCTGATTTTCCGGCACCAGGTGACGACGGTTGGAGGTGGCGTAAAGCAGCACATTGTCCGGTGCCTGCTCCAGCGAACCGTCGAGCACGCTTTTGAGCACTCGGTAATCGCCCTCGCCGGCCTCGAACGACAGGTCATCACAGAACAACACAAAGCGCTGGGGCAGTTTGGTCAGTTGTTCGACCACACGCGGCAGGTCCGCCAGGTGATCACGCTCGATTTCGATCAGGCGCAAACCGGCAGATGCATGCTCGGCCAGCAGGGCGCGCACCAGCGAAGACTTGCCGGTCCCGCGCGATCCCCACAACAATGCATGGTTGGCCGGCAGGCCCTGGATAAACTGTTGGGTATTGCGCGCCAGTTGCTCGCGCTGCTTGTCGACGCCGATCAGGTCGGACAGACGCATGTCCAGGCTGACCTCCAGCGGCAACAGGTAGCCACTGCGCCCTTCACGCTGCCAACGAGCAGCCAGGCAACGGTCCCAATCAACAGCCTGACGAGGCGCGGGCAGTAACGGTTCGAGACGCGCGAGAACGGCATCGGCACGTTCAAGAAAAGCATTCAATCGGGAATCCACGATATCTCCTCAGGCCCGTTAGGCATCATTTTCAGGTACAACACTGCATCGCCGCAAAACACCGCCGATACAGCCTTCATCATCAGCTATGCTTGCCCGGCGTAGGGACACGGAAACGACACGGCCACCCATGGATATCAAATTCACCCACCGCCTGTCCTATAAACAAGCCAGGTCGACAGTGCTGGCCGGCTTCATTCTGGGGACCCTGCTCAGCCTGGTGCAAATCGGCATCGATTATGCCAGTGAAGACGAGTCCATCAACCGGGAAATCGCCTCCCTGCTGGAAATCAGCCATAACCCGGCCTCACGGATTGCCTACAACATCGATGCCGAACTGGCACTGGAACTGGCCCACGGCCTATTGCGTTCGCCTGCCATTGTTCGCGCCCAGTTGATCGACAACAGCGGCATGGTGCTCGCCAGCCTAGAGCGTGAGCCGCAGACCAGCTCCTATCGGGTCCTGAGTGACTTCCTGTTTGGCGCCAACCGGCATTTTGAAGACCGGCTGTACCTGGACCATATGCCCGGCGAAACCCTCGGCACCCTGCGCCTGGACGTGGACACCTTCGCCTTCGGCACGCGGTTTCTGCGCCGTGCCGAAGTCACCCTGCTCAATGGCTTCGCCCGCAGCCTGCTCCTGTCGGGCATCCTGCTTGCCCTGTTCTACGTGATGCTGACCAAACCTCTGGTGCGCCTGATCGAGGAAATCAGCAGCCGCAATCCGCGCAGCCCCAACCAGGCCCCCCTGGAATTCCCGCCAGGGCACAAGAATGATGAGATCGGCGTCCTGGTCAAGGTCGCCAACCAGCAGTTCGAAAACATGGCCATCGAGATCGAGCAGCGACGTCATGCCGAGAATCGCCTGACCGAATACCTTGCCCAGCTCGAACATATCGTTTCCGAGCGCACCACCGAACTCAAGGCCAGCAATGCGCGCCTGAGCCAGTCCAACGCAGAGCTGGAAATTGCCCGCCAGACCGCGCTCGATATGGCGCAGGCGCGCTCTGCGTTCCTCGCCAATATGAGCCACGAGATCCGCACGCCGCTCAACGGTTTGCTCGGCATGATCGCACTGTCGCTCGACAGCCCACTGAACAACGAGCAGCGCCAGCAGCTATCGATCGCCCACGACTCCGGCAAGGTTCTGGTGGAGCTGCTCAACGATATTCTCGACCTGTCCAAGTTCGACGCGGGCCAGCTGGAGCTCGAACGCATTCCCTTTGACCTCGGCGCGCAGATCGAGGACACCGCCAACCTGTTGTCGCAGAACGCCGCGCCAGGGGTCGAGTTGACCTGCCTGATCGAGCCGAACTTCCCCGCCCTGGTACTCGGCGACCCGACCCGGGTCCGGCAGATTGTCAGCAACCTGCTGTCCAACGCCTTGAAATTCACTCGGTTCGGCCGCGTCGACGTGCGCCTGAAAAGCCACGGTGACGGGATTCGGCTGGAGATCAGCGACACCGGCATCGGTATCGCCCAGGAAGCCCAGGCGCGGATTTTCCAACCCTTTACCCAGGCAGGCGCAGGGATTACCCGCCAGTTTGGCGGGACCGGATTGGGCCTGGCACTGACCCACAAACTCTGCGCAGCCATGCACGGCCGCCTGAGCATTCAATCGGAAGCCGGTTTCGGCAGCCAGTTCGCGGTCGAGCTGCCCCTGCCTACGCATACGCAGGCCCAGCCATTGACGCCTCTGAGCGGCCGGGTCATCGCCATCAGCCCCGCCGGCAGCGGCTTGAGCGAACTGCTGGAGAGCCTGTTGCCGGGTTGGGGCCTGGAGTTGATTCGGTGCAACATCGACGACAGCCTCGACGGCCTGGCCCCCGACCTGCTGATCACCGATTGCCCGCAATGCCTGTTTGGCTTGCGGCCGCAGATCAGCACCCCAGTGCTGCTGGTCACCGCCTATGGCAACTTCATGCCCAGCGAACAGGCCGCCGCCCTCGCCCCCTTGCAACAACAGGCCCGGCCACTGGCGCGCCACACCCTGTACCAGGTCCTCTGGCGGACATTGCTGCCCGACGACCCGGCGCACGCCCAGGCCCAGCAGACCGACACCCTGCCGCAGCGCCAGGCGCGGATCCTGCTGGTGGAGGACAACCCGGTCAATCAACTGGTGGCCAAAGGCATGCTGAGCAAGCTCGGCTGCGAAGTCAGCATTGCCGCCCACGGCGGCGAAGCACTCGAACATCTCGAGCACAGCCATTTCGACCTGGTATTGATGGACTGCAATATGCCCGTGATGGATGGCTATGAAGCCAGCCGACAGATCCGTCGCAGCGGGCGCTGGCCGGATTTACCGATCATCGCCCTGACCGCCAACGCCATGCCCGAGGAACGCGAGCGCTGTCGCGCCGCCGGGATGAACGGCTATCTGGCCAAGCCTTTTCGCCGCGAAGAACTGATTGCCCTGCTCGATCAGTGGCTACCGGCTACGCCGGCATCCTGAGCTGCAACAGCAGTCGGTCAAGGCCCTGGCGCAGGGTATCGAGGGAGCGCAGATCGACCCCGTGTTCACACAAGAGCCGAGCCTTGAGCGGCCCGACCTGCTCACGCAGGACCACGCCTTTCTCGGTCAGGCTCAGATGCACTTCGCGCTCATCCGCAATCGACCGTCGCCGCTCGACCAGTCCAAGGGCCTCAAGACGCTTGAGCAGTGGCGTCAGCGTCCCGGAGTCGAGGATCAGGCGCTCACCCAGCGCCTTGACCGTGGGCGCGTCTGCTGGCCGCACGTGCCACTCCCACAACACCAGCATGACCAGGTACTGCGCATACGTAAGTCCCAACTGATCCAGCATCGGCTTGTAGCCCCGGATGACCGCGCGCGAAGCCGCGTACAACTTGAAGCACAGCTGGCTGTCGAGCTCCAGGCCGTCATGACTCGAGTCCATCATTTCAACAGGGCTTCAATCTCGCCCACCAGATCCTGAGGCTTGGTCGTCGGGGCAAAACGCTTGACCACCTGGCCGTCCTGGCCGATCAGAAACTTGGTGAAGTTCCACTTGATGCCCTGGGAGCCGAGCAGCCCGGGGGCGCGTTTCTTCAACTGCACAAATAGCGGATGGGCCGCCTGGCCGTTCACATCGATCTTCTTGAACAGTGGGAAACTGACGCCGAAATTCAGCTCGCAGAACTGCTCAATCGCCCCTTCATTGCCCGGTTCCTGCTTGCCGAACTGATTGCAGGGAAACCCGAGTACCACCAGCCCCTGATCCCTATAGGTCTGCCAGAGCTGTTCAAGCCCCTGATACTGCGGGGTAAAGCCGCATTTACTCGCGGTATTCACCACCAGGACCGCCTTGCCGGCGAAGTCGCCGAGGGTCGTTTGCTCACCCTTGATGGTGGTGCAGGGAATCGAGAACAGGTTGTCGCTCATGGCCAAACCTCCAGTGAAAGTCGACGAAAGATAGCAATCAATTAAATTGCATACAATTTAATAATCGGCACTTCCCACGCCAATACCGGCCTGCGCCCGCCTCGTCCATCGCGCGCAGGCGCAGTCACCATGGCCGCCCCGTCGAGGGCAGCGCCGTCACGCGTCGCGCGGCACCAGGTCCAAGCACACCGAGTTGATGCAGTAGCGTAACCCCGTCGGCGGCGGGCCATCCGGGAATACATGGCCCAAGTGCGCATCGCAGCCCGCGCACACCACTTCGGTACGGATCATGCCGTGGCTGATATCCCGTACCTCGACCATGGCGCCCTCGCCAATCGGCTCATAGAAGCTGGGCCAGCCGCAGCCGGAGTCAAACTTGGCGGCGGAATCGAACAACGGTGTCTGGCAGCAGACGCAGTGATAGACACCCGGGGTCTTGGTGGCGTTGTACTTGCCCGAAAACGGGCGTTCAGTGCCCTTCAAGCGGCAGACGTTGTACTGCTCGGGATCGAGCATGGCGCGCCATTCATCTAGGGTCTTGTGCAACTTGTCCATGGTTGGGCCTCTACTGCGCAAAAAGCCGGATCTGTATCTTTTCGCGGAATCGGGTGGCACGTATGATTGCGCCTCGTTAAACGCCAGTCTGGCAGCCGCGCTACCTGCATTCAAACGGATTTTCCAGGTTCGCAGCCGCCACGCCCAGACCCAGCCTCCCACAGCGGTTAGCCCTCCTCGCCGTCTGGATCGTACTTTTTCGGGATCACATCGCCATGCAGGTCAGCAAATCGAACAAGCTCGCCAACGTCTGCTACGACATTCGCGGCCCGGTGCTCAAGCACGCCAAACGTCTGGAGGAGGAAGGCCATCGCATCCTCAAGCTGAATATCGGCAACCCGGCCCCCTTTGGTTTCGAAGCCCCGGATGAAATTCTCCAGGACGTTATCCGCAATCTGCCAACCGCCCAGGGCTACAGCGACTCCAAGGGCCTGTTCAGCGCCCGCAAGGCCGTGATGCAGTACTACCAGCAAAAGCAGGTGGAAGGCGTCGGCATTGAAGATATCTACTTGGGTAACGGCGTCTCCGAGCTCATCGTGATGTCGATGCAGGCCTTGCTCAACAACGGCGACGAAGTCTTGGTCCCGGCCCCGGACTACCCGCTGTGGACCGCCGCCGTCGCGTTGTCCGGCGGCAATCCGGTGCACTACCTGTGCGACGAGCAAGCCAACTGGTGGCCTGATCTGGCCGACATCAAGGCCAAGATCACGCCGAACACCAAGGCCATGGTCATCATCAACCCGAACAACCCGACCGGCGCCGTGTATTCGCGCGAAGTGCTGCTGGGCATGCTCGAGCTGGCCCGCCAGCACAATCTAGTGGTGTTCTCCGATGAGATCTACGACAAGATCCTGTACGACGATGCCGTACATATCTGCACCGCGTCCCTGGCCCCGGACCTGTTGTGCCTGACCTTCAACGGGCTGTCCAAGTCCTACCGTGTCGCGGGCTTCCGCTCCGGCTGGGTGGCGATCTCCGGACCCAAGCATCATGCCCAGAGCTATATCGAAGGCATCGACATACTGGCCAACATGCGCCTGTGCGCCAATGTGCCGAGCCAGCACGCCATCCAGACGGCACTCGGCGGCTACCAGAGCATCAATGACCTGGTCCTGCCGCCCGGTCGCCTGCTGGAACAGCGCAACCGCACCTGGGAATTGCTCAACGACATTCCCGGCGTCAGTTGCGTCAAACCCATGGGGGCTCTTTACGCCTTCCCGCGGATCGACCCAAAAGTCTGCCCGATCTTCAACGACGAGAAGTTCGTCCTTGATCTGCTGCTCTCGGAAAAGCTGCTGGTCGTGCAAGGCACCGCATTCAACTGGCCATGGCCAGACCATTTCCGCGTGGTGACCCTGCCGCGCGTGGACGACCTTGAACAAGCGATCGGTCGCATAGGTAACTTCTTGAAGTCCTACCGCCAATAAGGACATTACCTGCCGCCAGATTCTTGATGTATCGGGCGGCAGACGCGCCCCAGAGGGCTTTTCCGCCAAAGGCTCTACACTGGGCAGATCGCCGAAATCCACGCCAAACCTTGATAGCACGCGACTCAGAGGCCATTCTTGGGCTAGCGTGCAGTATTGCCACACGCTATTTCGCTGGGAAATAACCTGCAACCAAGAGTCATTTTGCCGTAGGACACAGTTTGAAATAGTCCCCTGGTTGAATAGCCCGTAGTCGCACCTTATATACCCCCCATCACGCGACATCTTTAGATGAGGAGAATCTTTTAACCATGATGCGCATTCTGCTGTTCTTGGCCACAAACCTGGCGGTCGTGCTGATTGCCAGCATTACCCTGAGCCTTTTTGGTTTCAATGGGTTCATGGCGGCCAATGGGGTTGATCTCAACCTCAATCAGCTGCTGATCTTCTGTGCCGTCTTTGGTTTTGCCGGCTCGCTGTTCTCGCTCTTCATCTCCAAGTGGATGGCGAAGATGAGCACCAGCACCCAGATCATCACCCAACCCCGCACCCGCCACGAACAATGGCTGCTGCAAACGGTCGAGCAACTCTCCCGCGAAGCCGGGATCAAGATGCCCGAAGTGGGTATCTTCCCGGCCTATGAGGCGAACGCGTTCGCCACGGGCTGGAACAAGAATGACGCCCTGGTCGCGGTCAGCCAGGGTTTACTGGAGCGCTTTTCGCCGGATGAAGTGAAAGCCGTGCTAGCTCACGAAATCGGCCACGTTGCCAATGGCGACATGGTGACCCTGGCGCTGGTCCAGGGCGTGGTGAACACCTTTGTGATGTTCTTTGCCCGGATCATCGGCAACTTCGTCGACAAGGTTATTTTCAAGAACGAGGAAGGCCAGGGTATCGCGTACTACATCGCGACCATCTTTGCTGAATTGGTACTGGGCTTCCTGGCCAGCGCGATCGTCATGTGGTTCTCGCGCAAACGCGAATTCCGCGCTGACGAAGCCGGTGCCCAATTGGCCGGTACCAGCGCCATGATCAGTGCGCTGCAACGCCTGCGCTCCGAGCAGGGTCTGCCGGTGCATATGCCCGACACCCTGAACGCCTTCGGCATCAACGGTGGTTTGAAACAGGGTCTGGCCAAGATGTTCATGAGCCACCCACCACTGGAAGAGCGTATCGACGCATTGCGCCGTCGCGGCTGATCATCTCCTCGCAACAACGAAAAAGGGCGACTCTGGTCGCCCTTTTTTGTGCGTGTCGCTCAGCGTTTACTCAGCCGGTAGACCCGCTCTTCCAGCCGGCTCGCGCCGGCCTTGACGAATTTCGGGTTCTCGCCAAGCACATCGCGAACTTCAAGCCCCTGCAACTGCCAACTCTGCGCAAACAGCGCTTGAACGTCCTGGTCCGGCACTGAAAACGGCGGCCCATCCAGTTGCGCCTGATCGTAGTCCAGGGTAATCAGCAGCCCCCGAGCGCCCTGCACCATGATCCGATTCAAATGGGCGGCATAGCGCTCGCGCATCGGCGGCGGCAAGGCAATCAACGCTGCTCGGTCGTACAGCCCGCGACAGTCGGCAACATCGGCCGCGCTCAAGGCAAAAACATCTCCGCACCAGAGCTCCACCGGCCCCGCCTCATACACCTGGAACGCCCCGTGTTGGCGGATCTGCGGCTCAAGGCGGTGCTCCGTGAAAAAGTCTTCGACAGCCTTCTGCGTCAGCTCCACGCCCAGCACCCGCATGCCTTGGGCAGCCAGCCAGCTCAGGTCCAGGCTCTTGCCGCACAACGGCACGAGCACTCGGCTATCGGCCGCCAGCCCCAGGTCAGGCCAATGGCGCTTCAGACAGGGATTGACCGCCTCCTGATGGAAACCAATCTGATTGCTCTCCCAGCGTTGTTGCCAAAATTCTGCCTGCATGACTGATCCTTAAATTCGATAGGAAACCGCTAAAACTTATATTGGATTTAGATCAATGAACTGCCTGAAGATGGCGCCATCTTAACGCTCAGGAGTCAGTTCATGCTTCCCAGCCTGTTTATTTCTCACGGCTCGCCCATGCTTGCCCTGCACCCCGGTGCCAGCGGCCCGGCCCTTGCGCGCCTCGCCGCAGAACTGCCAAAGCCCAAGGCCATTGTAGTGGTCTCTGCACATTGGGAAAGCCATGAGCTGCTGGTCAGCGGCCATGCGCACCCAGAGACCTGGCACGACTTCGGCGGCTTCCCGGCCGAGCTCTTCGCCGTACAGTACCCCGCCCCCGGCGACCCCGAACTGGCCAGGCAGGTCTGCCAGCTTTTGCAAGCCGATGGCCTGCCCACCCGTATCGACGAACAACGCCCCTTTGACCACGGCGCCTGGGTGCCCTTGTCGCTGATGTACCCCAAGGCCGATATCCCGGTGGTCCAGGTCTCGCTGCCAAGCCGTGCCGGGCCAGCGCTACAGACCCGCATCGGACATGTGCTCAGCGTCCTGCGCGAGCAGGATGTGCTGCTGATCGGCTCCGGCAGCATCACCCACAACCTGGGCGAGCTGCACTGGAATGCTGGCCCGGAAAGCGTCGAACCCTGGGCCAAGACCTTTCGCGACTGGATGGTCGACAAACTCGCCAGCCAGGACGAAGCCGCCCTGCATGACTACCGTCGCCAGGCCCCCTACGCCGTGCGCAGCCACCCCAGCGACGAACACCTGCTGCCGCTGTACTTTGCCCGCGGCGCCGGCGAGCACTTTGCCGTCGCCCACCAAGGCTTCACTCTGGGGGCGCTAGGCATGGACATCTACCGCTTCGACTGATGCGTGCCTTTGCCCAAGACAAAAAAAATCCCCGAACCAGTCGGGGATTTTTTCTTCAGACGATCAGCTCAACGCGGATCAGTCCTCGCGATAGCGACGCAGCTTCAGCTGCTTACCGGCAACACGCGTGTCCTTGAGCTTGGCCAGCAAACGCTCCAAGCCTTCTTCCGGCAGTTCTACCAGGCTGAAGCTGTCGCGTACCTGGATGCGACCGATCGCTTCACGTGCCAGGCCACCCTCGTTGAGGATTGCGCCCAGCAGGTTCTTGGCAGCGATACCATCACGCGCACCCAGCGCGGTACGGCAACGTGCACGGCCTTCGGCCAGCGGGATCGGCGCACGACGCTCGCGGTCGCCACGATCCGGACGGTCACCCGAACGCTCAGGACGATCACCACGTGGCGCGCTGTTCGGCACCAATGGACGCTCGCGCTCGATGGCCGCCAGGGTCAGGGCCTGACCATTGGTGGCTTTGCGCAGCAGAGCGGCGGCCAGGGCGCGTGGCGTGCAACCGATATCGGCAGTCAGACGGTCCAGCAGCTCGCCATGGCTCGATTCGGCATCGGCAACCAGTGGCGCCAAGCTGTTGGTCAGTTTCTTGATGCGCGCATCGAGAACGGCCTGGGCATCCGGCAGGCGGACTTCAGCCACTTTCTGACCAGTCACACGCTCGATCACCTGCAGCATACGACGCTCACGCGGCGTTACCAGCAGCAGTGCACGACCTTCGCGACCTGCACGACCAGTACGGCCGATACGGTGAACGTAGGATTCCGGGTCGTACGGCATGTCCACGTTGAATACGTGAGTGATGCGCGGTACGTCCAGACCACGGGCAGCAACGTCGGTCGCGACCACGATGTCCAGGCGGCCATCCTTGAGGGAGTCGATCACGCGCTCGCGCTGGTTCTGGGCGATGTCACCGTTCAGCGCAGCCGCTTTGTAGCCTTTGGCTTCAAGGGCGCTGGCCAGGTCCAGGGTCGCTTGCTTGGTACGGACGAACATGATCAGCGCGTCGAAGTCTTCGACTTCCAGCAGGCTCAGCACCGCCGAGGTCTTCTGGTCCGCATGCACCAGCAGGTGAGCCTGCTCAATCGCGGTCACGGTCTGGGTCTTGCTCTGGATCTTGACGTGTTTCGGGTCTTTCAGGTGACGCTCGGCGATCGCCCGGATCGACTGCGGCAGGGTCGCCGAGAACAGTACGGTCTGGCGGGTTTCCGGCATGGCCTTGAAGATCACTTCAAGGTCATCCATGAAGCCCAGCTTGAGCATTTCGTCCGCTTCGTCGAGAACCAGGTGGTTCACGGTCGCCAGGACTTTTTCGTCGCGACGCAGGTGGTCGCACAGACGACCCGGAGTGGCGACAACGATCTGTGCGCCATTACGGATAGCTTTCAATTGTGGGCCCATCGGCGCGCCGCCGTAGACAGCCACAACAGTTACGCCCGGCATTTGCTTGGCATAGGTTTCGAAAGCGGTTGCAACTTGTAACGCCAACTCGCGAGTTGGGGTCAGGATCAGAGCTTGCGGCTCGCGCTTGGACGGATCGATGCGGTGCAGAATCGGCAGGGCGAACGCAGCGGTTTTACCCGTACCGGTTTGCGCCTGACCAATCATGTCATGACCGGCAAGGATGATCGGGATTGACTGCTGCTGAATGGCCGAAGGCTCTTCATAGCCGGTAGCGACTACTGCAGCGACAATATTGGGATGAAGTTCAAGAGCGGCGAAGCCGCCGATTTCCTGGGTCATGGGTCTGCCTCTAAGTGCATCCGCAAAGACCCATGCTCCAAAGCTGCGCATGCCGTGTAAGACTCAAGAGTCGCCCTGGCAGCTTTGTCGGCGGGGATTTGCGAAAACGATTAAATGAATGGATCGTCAAGGATAGCCCGCGAAACGGGCAAGCAGCCGAAGCTGACTTCGGGGAATTGCATCTACCTAAACGTGGCCCGGTGAAAGGCCGGCGCGCACTATACCGGAAATAGCCAAAAAAGGGAGATTTATTTAACAGAATAAATCGCTACGCCCCTCATTGTTGCGGGCTTTGCACCGTCTCAGCGCACCTCGGAGGGGGCAAAGTACCGGCGCCACGAGGGCTGGCGCTTAAACGTTTCACTGTTCACGAGCGCAACCTACAAGACAGCCGGTCATTTCACGCCGAGCACAATCTCCGGCAATCATCGCGAAAAGCCGTAAAAGCGCCCCCGTCACTCACGTGGCCGGGCGAATATCGCTGATCAACGACTGCAGCGAATAGCCCAGCCGTGGCGCCAGGGCCTGCGCCCTTTCCGCCAGCGCCTGATGATCCAGCGTCTGCTCCAGGTCCGCCGGCACAATCAGGATCACATTGCCCTCTTTCACCGGCAGCTCCCAGTAGTGACGGTGATACAAACCGCGCAACAGGGCGGCGCCCAACGGCTTGCCATCATCCGTGGCCCACTGGTTGATCACCAGCCAGCCGCCGGGATTCAGACGTTTCTGACAGTTTTCCAGAAAGGTCCAGGCCAGGTGACCCGCTCCCGGGCCAAGGTCGGTATAGAGATCGACAAAGATCAGGTCCGCAGGCTCGGCGCTATCGAGCAGTTCCAGGGCATCGCCAACCCGGATATAGAGCCGGGGATCATCGTCCAGTCCCAGGTATTCAATCGCCAAGCGCGGTACGTCCGGACGCAGCTCGATGGCTTCGACATCTTCGAGTGGCAGGAACTTCAGGCAGGCCTGGGTCAGGGTTCCCGCGCCCAGCCCGAGAAACAGCGCCGTCTCCGGCGCCTCATGGCACAACGCACCGATCAGCATTGCTCGGGTGTAGTCGTACTCCAGCCAACTGGGGTCGGCCGTGAAGACGCAGCTCTGCTCGATGGCATCACCGAACTCCAGGAAGCGATAGTCGTCCACTTCCAACACCCGGATCATGCCGAAGTCGTCATGCACTTCGGCGAGCAGCCGCTCGACGCGCTCCTCGGTCATTTCATCTCCTTGCCGCAGTCGCCCGCCAGGGGGCACAAAAGGGCTAATTGTCAGCCAGGCTGGCGGAGCAGGTCACGCACTAATTACTGCTAACATAGCGCTCCGCCCGTAAAACACTAGAGTCCGTGATGAGCCAACCCTGGAGCCCCGACAGCTGGCGCGCCCTGCCGATCCAGCAGCAACCGCACTACCCCGATGCCGCCCATTTGCTGCGCGTCGAGCAAAGCCTGGCCAGCTATCCGCCGCTGGTATTCGCCGGCGAAGCCCGGGAACTGCGCCGCCAGTTTGCCGAAGTCACCCAGGGTCGCGCCTTCCTGCTCCAGGGCGGCGATTGCGCGGAAAGCTTCGCCGAGTTCTCGGCCGCGAAAATCCGCGACACCTTCAAGGTGCTGCTGCAGATGGCCATTGTCATGACGTTTGCCGCCGGCTGCCCGGTGGTAAAAGTGGGGCGCATGGCTGGCCAGTTCGCCAAGCCGCGCTCGGCCAATGACGAAACCATCGACGGCATCACCCTGCCGGCCTATCGCGGCGATATCGTCAATGGCATTGGCTTCGATGAAAAGAGCCGCGTGCCAGACCCGGAGCGCCTGCTCCAGTCCTACCACCAGGCCACTGCCACGCTGAACCTGCTGCGCGCCTTCGCCCAGGGCGGCTTTGCCGACCTGCACCAGGTGCACAAATGGAACCTGGACTTTATCGCCAACTCCGCCCTGGCCGAAAAATACAGCCAACTGGCCGACCGCATCGACGAAACCCTGGCGTTCATGCGCGCCTGCGGCATGGACAGCTCGCCACAACTGCGCGAAACCAGTTTCTTCACCGCCCACGAAGCCCTGCTGCTCAACTACGAGGAAGCCTTCGTACGGCGCGATAGCCTGACCAACGATTACTATGACTGCTCCGCGCACATGCTCTGGATCGGCGACCGTACCCGCCAACTCGACGGCGCGCACGTCGAATTCCTGCGCGGGGTGCACAATCCGATCGGGGTCAAGGTCGGCCCGAGCATGAAGACCGAGGAGCTGATTCGCCTGATCGACACGCTCAACCCGGACAACGATCCGGGCCGCCTCAACCTGATCGTGCGCATGGGCGCGAACAAGGTCGGCGACCATCTGCCGGGGCTGATCCGCGCGGTGGAAAGCGAAGGCAAGCAGGTGCTCTGGAGCAGCGATCCGATGCACGGCAACACCATCAAGGCCAGCAGCGGCTACAAGACCCGGGATTTCGCCCAGATCCTGACCGAGGTCAAACAGTTCTTCCAGGTCCACCAGGCCGAAGGCAGTTATGCCGGCGGCATCCATATCGAAATGACCGGCCAGAACGTGACCGAATGCATTGGCGGCGCACGACCGATTACCGAGGATGGGCTGTCGGACCGCTACCACACCCACTGCGATCCGCGCATGAATGCCGACCAGTCCCTGGAGCTGGCCTTCCTGATTGCCGAGACCTTGAAGCAGGTCAAACGCTAGCGCCGCTTCCCACAGGAGCGAGGCTGCTCGCTCCTATGCAGGCTCAGGGCCCGGGTCAGACCTTGAAGGCCAGCATCACCGCGCACAGCGCCAGAAAGCCACAGAACAACCCACGCAGAAGTTTCTCCGGCATTGCGTAGGCCAACTTCACTCCCCAACTGATACTCAGCAAACCACCGACTGCCAGGGCCGCCCCCATCCGCCAGTCCACCTGGCCATGCACGCCGTAGGTCACCAGCGTTACCGTGGTGCTGGGCGCCGCCAGGGCCAGGGACAAGCCCTGGGCCACTACCTGACTGGTGCCGAATACGCTGGTCAGTAGCGGCGTGGCGACCACCGCCCCACCGACGCCAAACACGCCGCCCATGGTCCCCGACGCCGCCCCCAAAACGCCCAGCCAAGGCCAGGCGTAGCGCATCTCGCCACTGGCCTTGGGGCTGGCCATAAACATCCGCAGCAGATTGTAGCCACCCAGTGCGAGCAGAAAGACGACAAACCCCAGCCGCATGCTTTGTGCATCCACCCCGACCGCCCAGATCGAGCCCAGCCAGGCAAAGCAAAAGCCCATGGACGCCAACGGCAGCGCGTGGCGCAACTCGATCCGCGTCCGCTGGTGATAACGCCACAGCGCCAGCAGCACATTGGGGACCACCATAACCAGTGCCGTCCCTTGGGCCAGTTGCTGGTCCAGGCCGAACAAGAGCCCCAGCACCGGAATGGCAATCAGCCCGCCACCGATGCCAAACAGCCCGCCCAGCGTCCCCAGCGCCGCCCCAAGCAGCCCATACATCACCAAATCGATCACAGTCATTCCCCCAGCAGAGCGCTACATGCTATCGAGTCCAGGCTAGCGCGGAAACGCACAGCCGCGCACAATGGCTGTGCCAAACTCGCATAGCCGGTCATTTCCATGAACCCCAATACCCTCACCGAACAGTTGGGCCTGTTTCTCGACGTACTGGAAACCGGCAGCTTTTCGGCGGCATCCCGACGCCACCCACTGACCCCTTCGGCCGTGGCACGGCGCATAGACAGCCTGGAAAGTGCCGTCGGCAGCCGCCTGGTGATCCGCAGCACCCATGCGGTGCGAGCCACTGCGGCGGGCCTGGCCTTTGCCGAGCGCGCCCGCCGCATCGTCGCCGAACTGCGCCTGGCCAGGGCCGAAGCCGTCTCGCTGAGTAATGCGCCGGAAGGCCTGATTCGCGTCGATGCGCCCGCCCCGTTCGGGCGTCGCCATCTGGCACCGGCAATCGCCGACTTCCTGGTCGTCTACCCGGGGCTGGATGTGCAACTGCATCTGATCGACAGCTTCGTCGACATGCACGGCAGCAGCCTGGGCAAGGTCGACCTGGTCCTGCGCGCCGGCCCCCTGGCCGACACGCGCCTGGTCGCCACCCCCCTGGCCCATATGGTGCGGATCGCCTGCGCCAGCCCGCAGTACCTGCAGCAACACGGCGTACCCGAGCACCCGACCCAGTTGAGCGAGCACGACGGCCTCGACTGGGACACCCTGGCGCCGCCCTTCGCCTGGCGCTTCAAGATTGATGGCCAGATGCAACTGCACCGTCCGCGCCGCATGCGCATGAGCGCTAACAACGCCGAAACCCTGCTGTGCGGGGCGCTGGCCGGCCTGGGCATTGCCCACCTGCCAACCTGGCTGGCCAGTGAGTACCTGCTGCGCGGTGAATTGCAGCCACTGTTTTGTGAAAGCGGGCTGCCGGAGGCTGAAGCTAGCGGCATCTATGCCTTGCGCCTGGAGCACAACACCGACTCGCGCAGCCACTTGCTGCTGGAGTTCCTGAAAAGCCGATTCTGCCCCATTCCACCCTGGGATCTCGCCCTGCTCAGTGATCTGAACTGGCACTGAGCCACAGCTTTATCTGGCGCATTAAAGGCTCGCCCGCTAAATTCATCGCAGCCACGACATAGGTTTCACCATGAAAAGTGCTTCCCCGGACACCTGCGACGCCCTGCTCCTCGACAACCAAGTGTGCTTTGCCCTGCATTCCACCTCGCTGTTGATGACCAAAATCTATAAACCCCTGCTACAAGCCCTCGGCCTGACCTATCCGCAGTACCTGGCCATGCTGGTGCTCTGGGAAAAAGATGGGCTGACGGTAGGCGAGATCAGCAACCGCTTGCTGACCGATCCCGGCTCTCTGACGCCACTGCTCAAGCGCCTGGAAGCCGAAGGCCTGCTGAGCCGGACCCGCAGCACCGAAGATGAGCGCGTGGTCATCGTCACCCTGACGGACAAAGGCCGTGTGCTACGCGACCAGGCCACGGACATTCCGCAATGCATCCACAGCAGCAGCGGCCGTTCCGTGGAGCAACTGCGCACGCTGCAGAACGAACTGTTGGCGCTACGCAACAACCTGCAAAACAGCCTTTGACAGACCGAGCGACGTCGCGGTACCGCGGCGTCGAGGCCTGCAGACCCTAGACTTGCCCCCCATCACGCGCGCACGGCGAAACGCTGCCGACGAAAATTTATCTTGCGCACAATATATTTGCGCTATAAATTAACCACTCAATTGATTAGCGCGCAAACTATTTGCGGACAAATAAGGAAAGCCATCATGCAAACGCTCTATACCGCCGTCGCCACCGCCACCGGAGGCCGTGATGGCCGCGCGATCTCCAGCGACACCATCCTCGACGTCAAACTCAGCACCCCCAAAGAGCTGGGCGGTGCCGGTGACCAGGCCACCAACCCGGAACAACTGTTCGCCGCCGGCTACGCTGCCTGCTTTATCGGTGCCCTGAAATTCGTCGCCAACCAAGGCAAACAACCTATCCCCAACGACGCCTCGATCACTGCCCATGTAGGCATTGGGCAGATTCCGGGCGGGTTCGGCCTGGACATCGACCTGCATATCAACCTGCCCGGCCTGGAGCTGGCAGCCGCCCAAGCCCTGGTCGAAGCCGCGCACCAGGTATGCCCTTACTCCAACGCCACCCGCGGCAATGTCGATGTGCGCCTGCATGTGACCGTCTGATACGCGCCATCGCTGGAACGCCCACCCAATAGCGCCCACAAAAAAGCCCGACTCAAAGGTCGGGCTTTTTTGTGGAAGCGGTAAAAGCAGCGCTTATTTAGCACGGCCTTTGTAGGAACCGCCTTCACGAGTATCGATCTCGATCATGTCACCGATTTCGATGAAATCAGCAACCGACAGCTCGGTACCGTTTTTCAATTTGGCAGGCTTCATGACCTTGCCGGAGGTGTCGCCACGGGCGGAACCTTCGGTGTAGTCAACCTGACGCACGATAGTGGTCGGCAGCTCTACGGAAACCAGACGATCTTCGAAGAACACGGCTTCGCAAACGTCGGTCATGCCTTCTTCAACAAATGGCAGAACGCTTTCGATGTCTTCGGCGTTCAGCTCGTACATGGTGTAGTCAGTGGTATCCATGAACGTGTAGGTGTCGCCGCTGATGAAGGACAGGGTCGCTTCTTTACGGTCGAGGATTACGTCATCCAGCTTGTCGTCGGCGCTGTAAACGGTTTCGGTCTTGTAACCAGTCAACAGGTTCTTCAGCTTGGTCTTCATGATTGCGCTGTTACGACCGGACTTGGTGAACTCAGCTTTCTGAACCAGCCAAGGGTCGTTGTCGATACGGATCACGGTACCGGGTTTCAGTTCTTTACCAGTTTTCATTACGAATATCCGAATTTGGATGGAGTTTACAAATCGCTAGGCCGCGTATCATAGCCAATTTCGATAAAACTGTACCAGCGCCGCTGCAAGATCAGGTCGCGAGGCCTGCTCCAGACACCAGCGTTCAGCGTGCTCGAACCATTCCTGCCAGTGCCGCTCGGCTTCGCGCCAGTGCCCAGCCATCTCCCCGCCCACATTCCAGGCCCGCCACAACCCTTGCAGCGCCAACCGAGCGTCCGGCGACAGGCCCGCCGTATAGAGGTGCAGAAACGCCTCGAGTTTATCCAGATGAATATCGTCTTCCTGACGGTAGATATGCCACAGCATCGGCCGGGCCGCCCATTGGGCCCGGACAAAGGAATCCTCGCCGCGCACCGCGTTGAAGTCACAGCTCCAGAGCAGGCGATCGTAGTCATCCTGCGGGACAAAAGGCAGCACCTGCAGGGTCAGCGCGCCACGCACCTGTACCATTCCCGGCGTCATCTGCTCCAGGTCCAGCCAGCGCAGTACATCCGCAAGTACCCGCCCCTCAGGCACCAATAGATGGGTAGGTGTTCCCCCTGTCGCCATGGCGTCAAGCCAACTGGCCAGCCCGGTGTTTTCGTAGGCAAACAAAGAAACCAACCGCGCGTCGGGCGCCGGCACCACGCCCAGGCTGGCGAGAAAAACGCTGCGCGCCGCGGCATCCGCCTGAAAAGCCTCACGCTGGAGCAGCAAGCCGCCTTCGCGCAGCAAACCGCCCGTACCCGCCTGAAACCCGGGAAAGAAAAAGTATTTCTGTACGTTTTTATGCTTCAGCGAGGGCAAACCATGACACCCCACCACCCAGTCTTCGGCACTCAGATAGTCGAGATTGAGCCACAGCGGCGCTTGCTCCCGCGCCGCCATGGCCTCCAGGTAGGCGTCGGGCAACTGGCAGGCGAACGCAGCGATCACCACATCGGCGCTAGCCGTGGGTTGCCATTCGCCCTGCCAGCGACAGACTTCGACACCCTGCTGCCATTGCCTGGCGGCATCGACCTGGATGGCCGGGCACAGACGCTCAAAGGCACGCAGATCATCAACCCACAAGCGCACGGCACATTGATGCTCCGCGACCAATTGTCGGGCCAGGCGCCAGGTCACCCCGATATCGCCGAAGTTATCCACCACGGTACAAAAAATATCCCAGGTCACTCGCATTCCGGGCTCTCCAACTAAAAGGCGGCGATTGTCCGCATAAATCATCGCGTACAGAAGGGCTAAGTGGGTTTTTCTGTCGGCACCCCGTGCGACAATCGCCGTCAGCCCAACCTAATGAGCCTGCCAGGAGGCCATCATGCCCCATCGCCCAGCACCTCGGCGCCCACACACCATCAACCTCAACCCGTGGCAATTGATCGCCAGCATCGCGTTGGGGATCTGGCTGGGAGGCCTGGCCCTGTTAATCAGCGCCTGGCTACTGGCAACCCTGGTGTGGCCTCAACCCCTGGCCGTAATGGCCAGACACCTGGAGCCAGCACCTGTCGCCACGCCAAAAACGGCCGAACCGAGCAACCCGATGTTCGAGCAATACCAGCAAAACCTGCACAAACAGCAGCAGCAACAGAACCTCGAACAGGCCCGCAGCAATCCGCGCAACCTGTCCAACCCCCAATGCCAGTTCTGGCTGCAACAGGACCAGACGGCCCCCAGCGACAAGAGCCGGGCCAATGTCCTGCAATTGTGCGATTGAGTAGCCCGCCCCCATGAACAAGCTCACCCTGCACCAGGCCCTGCTCGCCAAGCTGAGCGCCGATCTGCAAGTCGCCCAGCGCGCCGCACAAACCGCCTATGAAGCAGCGACCCACGAAGAAAACATTGCGGAGAACAAGTACGACACCCTAGGGCTGGAAGCTTCCTACTTGGCAACCGGCCAAGCCAGACGCGTCGAAGAGATAAAAGCCGCACTCAAAGCCTGCCAGGAACTGGACGCCCAACCCTACGACGATGCACAGGGCATTCACCTTGGCGCTCTGCTCACCCTGGAAAATAGCAACGGCCAGCAGCAGAAGCTGTTTTTAGCCCCCGCGGGTGCGGGGCTCAAGCTCGACGTCGAAGGCCAGCAGGTCACGGTGATCACGCCGCGCGCGCCGCTGGGCCAAAGCCTGCTGGGCAAACGGGAAGAGGATGAAGTGGAAATAGTGGTCGCCGGCAGCCGTCAGGGCTTCAGCATTATCGCGGTCCAGTAGGCGCCAAGCGCCTTACTTGGCCGCCATCAGACGATTGACTTCACTGCGGACCATATTGGAAAACTCCGGCGGCGACATACCATCCAACTCCGCCCGCACCCATTCGGCCCACTTGCCCTTGCGCTTGGAGCGCTCGCCAAACAGACGGGCCGCCTCGCCTTTGGCCTTGCCGAGGTTGTTCTGCCAAAGATCGAACAGGCGCGCCTTCTCGTCTTCCAGGGCCGCACGTTCGGGAAGGGATTTGTTGGCCAGATTGAAGCTCATAAGAATTCCTACAGCGCAAAATAAGCAATATCTTACACTGTATAGCGATATTTCCAGGTCGGGATTGTAAGCCGACTGATGGGCGAATTAGAAAGTTTGCAACTTTTCCGCCCGCAATCGACTCCACTGTCCGACCCATCATTGACCCGCAAGGAGTACTGCAATGGCTCGGAAAACCGCCGCACAAGCCAACGGTGAGCAAATCAAGGACCAGGCGTTCAGCGACCTGCAAGCGCTGATCGAGGAATCGGAAAAACTCCTGAGGAGCAGTGCGAACCTCGTCGGCGAGGAAGGCGAAACCCTGCGTGCGCAGGTCAGCCTGAAACTCAAACAGGCCCTGGACTCGGTCAGCAACGTGCGTGAAAGCGCCAAGCCGATGGTCGAGGCCACGCAAACCTACATCGGTGGCCACCCCTGGCAGACCGTAGCGATCTCGGCAGGCTTCGGGCTGGTCGTCGGCCTGCTGCTGGGCCGGCGCAACTAACCAAGGCCGCGCCCCACAAACCCCATTCAGGCTGTGCGAGCGCAAGACGCGCGCAGCCTGAAGCCGCTGGCAACCTTCGCGCCGCCGGGGCTTTTCTTCCCTGGGCGAAATCGTTAGCGTAGCCGCCCCGAATCCCTGCCCTGTGAGCGCCCCATGATCGCCAAAGAATCCAGAAACGAGCTCGCCCTCGCCCGGTTCCTTGATGCCAACCCCCATCTGCGCGAAGAAACCCAGGCCCTGAGCCCGACCGAACAGGCCCAGCAATTTCAATGGGCGTTTGAAGACGAAGCGCAAGCGCAAGGCATCGAGCCCTGGGAACTGACCCTGCAACTGGTCGCCCAGACCCCGGAAGAGCTCCACGCCATGCGCCTGGAGGTCCATCGCGAAGTGGCCGAAGCCCTGGGAATGGACTGGCAGGAATACTGTTCTTTCAACGAAATTGACGAGTAATACGTCGCCAGGGGAAAGGGTCGTAGAGCGCAGGGAAAAATCCCACCCCATTACCGCCTTTTCCTTGTAAGAAACTTGACCAGGATCAACGGCCCTTTGCTTCGTAGCCCTAAGAATGACCGGAGGACATTGAACGAGAAACAGGCCCTCCCATGAGTGAAGATTCCACCGCCCTACCCCTGCCCACTGCCAGCACGAAGCAGGCATCGGTCGCCAGCACCACCGCCAGCAAGACTGCACCGCGCAAAGCCACCGCACCACGCCCCCGTCGCCCACGCACGGCCAAGCCCGCCCCGGTAACCGTTGCCGTTGCCGTTGCCGAGGTGAAGACCGACGCCGCTGGCGTAGAGTCCAAGGCCCTGCAAATCAGCAAAGCACCTCAAGCCGCCATCGAGGACAGCGTCTCGGCCCAACTGCCGGACAGCTACCCCTATCAAAGCCGCATGCGCCGTGCCGAGTACGAAAAGGCCAAGAACGAACTGCAGATCGAACTGCTCAAGGTGCAGAACTGGGTGAAGGAAACCGGGCAGCGCATCGTGGTCCTGTTCGAAGGGCGTGACGCTGCCGGCAAAGGCGGCACCATCAAGCGCTTTATGGAGCATCTCAATCCGCGCGGCGCGCGAATCGTGGCCCTGGAAAAACCTTCGGAGCAGGAAAAAGGCCAGTGGTACTTCCAGCGCTATATCCAGCACCTGCCCACCGCCGGGGAAATGGTCTTCTTTGATCGCTCCTGGTACAACCGCGCCGGGGTCGAGCGGGTCATGGAGTTCTGCACCCCTCTGCAGTACCTGGAATTCATGCGCCAGACCCCGGAACTGGAGCGCATGCTCTGCAACAGCGGCGTGCTGATGTTCAAGTTCTGGTTCTCGGTCAATCGCGAAGAGCAACTGCGCCGCTTTATCTCGCGCCGCGACGACCCGCTCAAGCACTGGAAGCTTTCGCCCATCGACATCAAGTCCCTGGACAAGTGGGACGAGTACACCGCCGCCAAACAGGCGATGTTCTTCCACACCGATACCGCCGATGCACCGTGGACGGTGATCAAGTCCGACGACAAGAAACGTGCACGGATCAACTGCATCCGCCACTTCCTGCATGAGCTGGACTATCCGGACAAGGACCTCAGTATCGCCTACGCCCCCGACCCGCTGCTCGTGGGTCGTGCCTCGCGAGTACGCGAAGAGGATGAACCTCCTGTCGTCGAGAGCACCGCGCAAGCCGATACGCCCACATTGGCCCTGACTGCCTGAGCTGAGGCTGTTGGTCAATCGCGACCTGGGCGGCCTCAAGCCGCCCAGGCTAGCCCTGGTTAGCCGTCCCTTACTCGTCCTGGCGATGAGTCATCTGCAGCTTTTTCGCCATGGCTAAATGCATTTCCAGCGTGGGCAAGGTCTGTCTGACCAGTTCCTGCAAAGCCGGAACCTCGGGATCCTCGGCTTGCTGCTGAAACAGCTTGATCATCGCCTCATGCGCTTCGATCTGATGGACGACATAAGCCGCATCGAATCCATCCCCTTGCGGAGCCTCGAACATGGCCGCCCTGGCCTGCTGCTCCAACTGCTCGACAGGCGCCAGGCTCAACCCGAGGCGATCGGCCAACTCCGATAAGTGACGATTGGTATTGGTGTAATCCTTGATCATCTCAACGGCAAAACTATTGATGTCCGTCGCCGAAGTTCTCTGAATAGCCAGCCGGCTGCTTTCAATCTCGGCAATACCCGCGGTCCTGGCCTGCTCGATAAACTCGACGGGGCTTGCGGCAAGCGCACTCCCCGTGGCACATGCCCACAGGCTAAACACGCAGGAAACGAGAACGGACTTCACGGCATTGCGTGGCATAAAACAATCTCCAGAACAGTGGCGAGTTTATTTCCCGCATAAGTTCTGAAGACCCAATGCCGCAAAGGTTTAAACGAAATCGAGATGACCGACGAACGGCAATTCCTGCCCGTCAGCGCTTCGGGGCTCTTCAATCAAAGCCGTGACAAGTAGCACCCCAGCGAATTCCAATCGTCCATCACCGCCCTGCCCCCTTCAGCGAGCGCAGCCTTTGTGCACGATAGAGCAGGATTTGTTTTAATATATGGAAATACGAATATTCATACCTCCATATTTAATAGCGATCCCTTGCGATGACACCAACCCTGACCCCACCGGCCGTGTTCAAGTGCCTGGCCGATGAAACCCGAGCCCGTGCCACGCTGCTTATTGCCCGCGAAGGCGAGCTCTGTGTATGCGAACTGGTCTGCGCGCTCAACGACAGCCAGCCAAAGGTCTCCCGCCACCTCGCCCAACTGCGCGCTTGCGGGTTGCTGACCGACCGCCGGCAAGGCCAATGGGTGTACTACAGACTCAATCCCGATCTTGCGGACTGGGTTCGCGCTGTCCTGCAGACGACGCTGCATGCCAATGCCGAGTGGCTCCACCAGGACAGTGCGCGACTGCACCTTATGGGCGACCGCCCTGTTCGAACGGCGGCCTGCTGCTGATCCGACATTTGGACCACACTCGTCACACTGGCGGTTGTGAATAAACCGATCCGCCTCGGCGATCCGAGCGGAACCCGATATCGCCACGCCATGGAGGAAGAACGGTGAACGTTCTTTTCATGTGTACCGCCAATAGCTGTCGCAGCATTTTGTCTGAAGCCCTGTTCAACCACCTTGCGCCGGCGGGGTATCACGCGGTCAGCGCTGGCAGCGTTCCCAAGGGGCGAGTACTGCCCCGCAGCCTGAAAACCCTTGAGGAAGCGGGCATTGCCACCGATGGCTTAAGCAGCAAAGGGGTCGAATATTTTGAGAGCGCCCCGCCGGACATTGTCATCACCGTCTGCGACCAGGCCGCAGGTGAAGCCTGCCCGGTGTACTTCGGTCCCGCCTTGAAAGCGCATTGGGGCCTAGAAGATCCATCCGAGGTCATAGGCAGCGAAGACGCGATCTCAGCCGCCTTTCATACCACCCTTGCCCACATCGAGGTGCGCTGCCGGGCATTCCTGGCGCTGCCCCTTGACCAACTAAGCAGAAACGACCTGCACCTGGCACTTAAACATATCGGCACCCTGTAGCCCGGAGACGTCCATGCCGCAACACCTTCCCAACCTGAATGACGCCCTGGTTCAAGACACACAGAGCCAAGACCACAAGCCCCGCATCCTGTTGCTATATGGGTCGACCCGCCCCCGCTCTTTCAGTCGACTTCTGGTTGAGGAAGCCGCCCGCTTGCTGGAGCACTTCGGCGCTGAGACACGCATCTTCAACCCCTGCGGACTCCCACTGCCTGATGACGCCCCCGTCGAGCACCCAAAAGTGCAGGAACTGCTGGCGCTGATGCAGTGGTCGCAAGGCCAGGTCTGGTGCTCGCCCGAGCGACACGGCGCCCTCTCCGCGGTATTCAAGGCCCAGATCGACTGGGTTCCCCTGGCCATGGGGGCCGTGCGCCCTACCCAGGGCAAGACCCTGGCGGTCATGCAGGTGAGCGGCGGCTCGCAATCCTTCAACGTGGTCAACCAACTCCGGGTCCTGGGACGATGGATGCGGATGTTCACCATCCCAAACCAATCGTCGGTGCCCAAGGCCTTCCTGGAGTTTGACGATCAAAACCGGATGAAACCGTCAGCGCTGTACGACCGGGTGGTCGACGTCATGGAAGAATTGGTGAAGTTCACCCTGCTGCTACGCGAGCGCCCCGACCTGGTCGATCGCTATTCAGAACGCAAGGAGTCCGCTGAAGCGCTATCGCAACGAGTCAATCAGCGCTCGATCTGAGCAGCAAAGCAGACCGCACCTTCGATACGAGCCTGCCCCTACGCATCACGGGGGCAACTTACGCCGCGCGCAACAGGCTTTTCAGGCCAGCTTTGTGAAAGCCAGACAGCAAAAAGCCCCGGAGCTGTTAACTACCGGGGCTTCTCTAAATGTGGCGGTTAAGGAGAGATTCGAAACTACCCGTTCGCGGTTTTCGAAACCAAGCCCCCCCGGTTTATAAGGGCTGCAGCCCGATGGTGTGCGCCGGATCAGTCCCATGCCAGTCCCATGGCTTAAATGCACCAGGTTGCAGAAAACGGTCACAACAGGCGTTTTGAACGATTTATGTTGAGGCATGGGAAAAAGGTAATTTTGGTAATGAGCTGTCAAAACTCGGATAAAGCCCAATAAAATCAGATAGTTGATAGGGTTTTATAGAGGTAATAAAAAGGTAATTAAGTGGTTAGGAAATTACTTTCACAGCGAGTAATGCCAGTGAGCCGCCAACCCCAGCAAAATGGGGGCCTGAGCAAAATATTACCTCGTCCATTACCTAATATTACCCCCCAAGGTAATGACTGAAAGCCACGACCTATAAGGGCTCCAGCCCGTTCTGACCCACCGATTACTAAAATTACCCTTTTCCCGCCCCTCGCCAGAAAAATAGCCATGCACCCCATCGTTCCGGTGCTTTTTTCCATGCGCCGTTGATTAGTAGTGTCAGCCTGAAATTGATGGTGATGCTGTGCAATGCCTCAGAATGCTTAAAACCTAGACAGGCTGGGCCTCGCAGTCGTTTTTGCGTAGGCATCTATAGCGGCTGGTAGGCCCCTGATCCGAACGGTTCCAAAAACTAAAACACCGCCTGCAGTAGGTTTTCAAAACCATAGTCCCCGTAAACCGGGCACCTCGCCTGTTTGGCCACGCCTCTGCCGCCCCGTGACGCATGTGCAAGGCCACTACACTTTTTTGCAAAGCCTTGCACTCTGTGCAATTACAAAATATCCCCCGGAGCCCGCAGCGGGCCTGGGCGGAGGCACCGTTTTCACCACACTACCCGTTTGCACAAAAAAGGGACGCAAGGCCCATCGGCGGGAGGGGGATAAGTGGTTTTTCAAAAAGTTTTTTTGTCGTGAGCCATTTTTCATACTTCTCGGGCGAATCTATGCGGTAGTGGGAAATTGCACCGTATCTGACGACCGATTTGCATTCGATTTGACCAGCACTCTTCTTGCCAACAGAAGCAGAAGTCGACCCGCTCCAGCCGGTTTACGCGGCAGAAGTTGGCCAGTAGAAGGTGTTTGCACGAAGCGCGCGAGTTTTCTGTTCACCAAACAAAGCCCAACGCCAATTTGTTGCAGGTACTTCTACAGTTGGCTATACCTAAACTGGCGATAGCACATTGCCACATAAGCTATATCTGACACATGGAGCGTCACATATGAAGCGCCTCAAAACTGTAGTAGTAGCAGTATTTTCTTTGGCGTTAACTGGTTGTGAATCGTGGTCAATAATTACCTCATCAAAAATAGAGCCTTCCGCTACAGATGCGGAATACAGCGCTGTAGTGCCCGTGGATAGGGATGGGAGCTGGGACACGCTGTTCGGCAAAGATCCGACTGCTGAAAACTACAGGAGCAATTGTGTCAAAGCGGGCCTCGTTGCCCCGGCCGGGGCGGCAGTGCTTACCGCTATCGGCAGTGCCGCATGGGATTTGGGGGTCATGGCGGTAAATGACAAAGTCGAGAAGATTCAAGAACGGTCAAGCAGTACTTGGAATGCAACATGGACTACGACTTCAGATGAGTTGAAGAGGCTGCCATGCCTTGCCCTAGTCAGATACAGATACACCACGACAGAGGCCAAAGGTACGCAACCGGAAAGCGTAACTGTCCCCCAGATGATATTGCTACTCAAACTTACTGAGTTCGACCCGAAGAAAGACAAGCTGGCAGCCGTTCAGTTTGTGCCAATGCTCGCTGCCTCAAGAACTAGCGCGGCACTGACCAAAGACGAGGGGAAAGGCCTGGGCAAGATAGGCCTCTCCGCTGCGGGTGCAATATCTTATTACGTTGACGGCGAGCTTAAAGAATCAATGCCAGATGCAATCAGCGTCTCGGGAGTTACGGTAGGCGAGACAGGGAGCAATCCACCCCTGATGGTCAAGTCACTAGGATACGGCGGATCGAACGCGACCAAGCCAGTCACCTACCCCTTCGACAGTAAGGCTGACAAACATGACGAACCAGGTAAATACTCCCGTCAAATCACTCCGCTGTACGTGAAATTCGCAGTGGCGGAGACAGGTACGTTATCCGGAAAAAATGCGAAGGCGAAGGCCGAAATCAAGGTCATCACCGACGCGCTCGGTCCTGTTGCGAAAGATTTCATCAAGAAGAGATTTGAGGACGACGACTCACAGTAATCACTACCTAGACCGTTGTTCTGGTTTTGGGCGAGCCCTGCCTCCAAGATTTTAGAGTCAGGGCTCCGCAACGCGGATACAAACTCATGATATTTTATCGGTCAGGCTGACTATCGGATTCTACCTTTCGCTTTTGATTCATTACAGACCGGAATATTTTACCGACCTCTGGGCGAGCGAGCAGGTAGCTAAGCGCTTTCTCTAAGGCTGCTTTATCCTCGCAATACATCTCTTCCGCATCAGTGATTACCAAACAAGGGTAACCATTTGGATCAGATTTCCATTTTGCGATTTCCTTAGGCGCGTAACTCTCGGCCAGCGGGTTCAGGGCCGCTATTGCCCAATAACTACCACTAGATGCAGATTTTGCAGCGACTGTAAGAAAATCAAGAAATGGATTTGACTTAAAAATTATCTCAACCTTCAGCTTCCCCTCGCTTGCATCCCCGAGCTGCTGATTCATGATTTCAAAAACCGAATCAATTTCATCTTTATTATCCTCAGCCTTTTTTGCTGCTTCCTGCCCCTTGTTGAACGAACCAATAAAGTCAACCATTATGAGCAACCTTCTCAATAATCCCAAAGACTGGGAGATGATCAAATTTTGAATGAGCGCTTTTCACTAAATTCGTAAATTCCGGGATTTCAACAACATGATCGCAGTTCTTAGATAAAGACCACTCATTCGAACTAACAAATGCGTGAGAAAAAATAATCTGATCGAAAGTATGCCACCTTGTTATCTTTCCGGACTTATAGTAGTAACTTCCCGAAACCTGATGTTCGCTGGTTTGCTTCGACAAATATTTCCAAAATGGATTATAAAATAGATGAGGTCTGCGCTCCACCAAATCTATATCCCTACTCGCCATAACCTGCTGACTCAGAGATGAGTCAAAGGGGTCGTCGTTATAATCTCCGAGTAGAACAATAAATTGGCTTGAGCCTGTATCTGCCGCAATCTGGTCGATTGAGTCGCGAAGACGAATACCAAACACGTGCCTATCCGCATCATTTTGCGCGCACCAAAGTCGGCTAGGCCAGTGTGAAACAAAAATATAAAAAAGCGATTCAGAGCCATTCACAACCAGCTCAAGTTTTTTTGCTATCTTCAAAGTGGAAGTGCCTTTAACAGACAACACATCCTTACTATCGCTAACAAATATTTTTTGCCGATTATAAATATAACAAATATCAAAAACAGATTTACCTGCTGAAGTTATTTCCGACGAAAACGAATAACCCGAAAGGTCACAAGTATTCTCCAGATACTTCAAATCTTCTTCCGACATTTCACCAAGCGCAATAAAATCCGCCTCGCATACCTTAATCAAATACATCACAACTGAGCACGCAATAACTCTTTGCTCGGCAGTGGACCTACTCACCCCAGAAGGCGCTAAGCTTGTATTCCACCAAGCGAAAACTACTTGCCGAGCAGTTTCAGGCAAGAGTAAATCTTCTTCCATGCAGAGCTGCTCCCTTCACAATCGCTCAGTATTAATACCCTATGGCAATGAGCATACTATTATTTTCGAAAATAAGGCATCCACGTGGAGTTACAGAGTGATAGCTCCCAATTTCGCAGACATCACCGCCGCCTTTGCGGCGCCTTGTACAAATGCTGCTGTGTTTGACGGTACTGGTGTCGGCCCGTGAGTGTGTATGGCGAGCTGGCTATTCATTTCCTGCACCAAATCGAGGAGGTCACCAACCGCCCTGAAGATGTTAACGCTGCTAGACCCCACCCAGTTTTTCGGCGCCTGCAGTCTCTGGCTGCCACTCGCCACACTCTCACGCAAGCCCTGAATCCGCTGCTGCATGTCCCCGCCCACGGTGGCGTTGTGCTTCTGCGCGACCACCACGTTCAGATCCCGACCAGTCGCTTGGTGCAGGTCGTCTACAGCCGCCAGGCTCGCAGACCCACCCGAGAACAGCTTGAGTGCTCCCAGCGCCTCGATCTTCTTGATCCCACCCACTGACTCGGTCGAATGGTCGTCCACCGTTCTGGTGTGATTCTGGAAGCGCTCACTGCTCTCCAGCGCTTCCACTTCCCGCTCGATCGCCTGGTCCTGGATCTTGCCGTCAGTCTGGCGCAACCAGTTGCCGTCGGCGTCGACACGTTGCTGGCAGGCCTCGCTGTGCTGCCACACCATGTCGCCCTTCAGCACCCGGGGCAGGCTCAGGCCGTGGGGCAGGATTTGGGTGATGAAGGGTTTGTTCGGCAGGCCATAGGCAAAGCTGACCACAACGATGGTGCCTTCCTCCGGAAAGCCATACATACCGGCTTCTTGCCCGCCCATGGGTGCCGGCAGTGGCACGCCAGTCAGGATCGGCAGGTCCGGATCTGGCTCGCCATCGGCGGTCAGCACTTCCACGTCGACGCCGAAGCGCGGGCGAAAGTCGTCGCACAGCCCGGGCGCCGCCGGCGCATCCAGGACCGCGACCACGCGGCCGAAGCGCGGCAGATGGTAGCCGCCGCTCAGTTCAGGGAATTGCCGCTCTACGCTGCGACGGATTGCGTCGTCCATTTGATCGCCATTTGATTGCCGGCAAGGGTCACGCTGGTGATCCGCTCGCCCTGGTTGATGGTGGCGCCCGGGCGCAGTCCTGGAAGGACCGCGATCATGGCGCTCTGATTGCCCTGGTAGCCCTCGAACAGTTCGACGGGCAGTTGCAGAGGTAATCGAACGCCGAAGAAGCTCTCAGCCAAACAGTCTAGGAACACCTAGCTGCCACCCTACTTAGCACCAGATAAGAGCGGGGAGGCACGGCACTTCCCCAATTTGACCAAGCCGATGGAAAACACCTTCGGGCACTATCTAGACCTGTGGTTAAAGATCAAGGCCAACAGCGTGGCGGCGTCGAGCTATCGGGGCTACGCCAACAAGGCAGAAGTTCACGTGCGGCCGCGCTGGGGGACGGTACAGATCAACAGGATCGACCATCTGGACCTGCAGGAGTGGATCCAGGGGCCCCTATCTAAAACGCTCAAGAACAAGACCATCCGCGACATCATCAGCAACGTGCGCCAGGTGTTCAAGCTGTATCGCACCAGGATGAAAGTTGCCCACGACCCGACCGAGGGTTTGATGGTGCGTCTGCCAGATCCCGAAGCGCCGGACCCGTTCACTAGGGCGGAAATCAAACAGATCCTGGAAATCCCCACCAACCGCACGCAAGAACTGTTGATGGTTCAGTTCATGATATGGGCCGGACCCCGGGTATCCGAGACCATCGCCCTGGCCTGGGAGGATGTCGACGTGGAACAAGGTACGGTGACGTTCCGCCGGTCCAAGGTGCGCGGGGCTTACCGCGTGACGAAAACCCGGCGATCGACGCGCAAGGTTCGCCTGCTGGCCCCGGCCTGGGATGCGCTGCAGAAGATCGATACATTGAATCGAAAAAAGAAGGCGAAAACCGTTGATATTGTTGAGCGGGACAACAAGACGGTAAGGCAGCACAACCTGCACTTTGTCTTCTTGAATACGAAAAGCGGCCTACCGCATGTCAGCGACTTCGTGGTGCGCGACAGGTTTTTCAAGGCTCACTTGCTCGCGGCCGGGGTCCGCTATCGTGGGCCAGGCCAGTGCCGGCATACGTACGCCAGTCAGCTGCTGACCACGGGGATAGCGTCAATCGACTGGATCGCCGAACAGATGGGACACACCAACGGGAATATGATCCGACAGCACTATGGGACGTGGATCAATGAGGACGGGCCGGATGTCGTGGGGATGCTGCAGCTAGCGCTAAAGCTATAGCAATCCAACCGGCTGGGAAATACCAGTTCATGGAGTGTGGTATCCGTGGATTAATGAAAGCCCCCCCAAACTTAGACAAAGCACGGGGGGATTTTTAATTTAAGCGGCATCCTGAACATTCCAACGCTTATGCAATGCATTAGTCTGGAGAAATTAAACCCCGCTTCTGGCCGACTACCACCTATTACCGACAAATAATCACTTGCAATATTGCGCGATCACTATGTGCTTTCCTTTAAGCTTTCCCAGGAGCTAATTTCCATAAGAACAACAGATCTGTCGGAGGCATCCCACACCGGAGCCGTTTTACCCCAGTAATAAAAGTACGATTTATTCTGCTCATTCTCTTTTACTGAACGCTTTCCCGCCTTGGTATATAGAACAACTAAATCCCCAGCTTCAATCTCTCTATCTGGAAACCAGTAGGCATTGTGAATTTTGTTAGTAACACCTGTGTCTTTACCCTTCCCTGTCTGAGCTAGAAGGTAGTCACCAATGTCTACTTCAGTAACGGCCTTTAGGACTACTCGTTCTTTCTCAAGAGACCCTGGCTCCGCAACTCTCAAAACTTTAAATTTCATGGCTTTACTACCTTTGCAATTATTCCCACCAACACCAAAATCGCACCAACAACAAACAAAACAGTCGCTGTGGGTTGGTTCTCCCATATTGATGGGGCGAAACCTAGAAGCGCGGCGCCGGCTGAAAGCGAAGCAAAATGTATTAGCTCTACACTAATTTTAACCTTAAAGCGTTCTTCAAGAACTCCAGTCCTTTTGTCCGCCTTGTGAAACTCTTCTTTAAAACAAGAAAGCTCAACTGCAACCTTCTCCAACCTCTCAATCTCATCTATCAATAGCCGCTGAACTGCTGGGGACAATAGCTCATCATCACTTAACTCTCTACGAAGCTTCGAGAACGACCTTCTTTGCTGCGAAGATTTACTAGCTTCAAGAGGCTCCTCATTGACAAACTGTGGTTCAACATCAGCTTGATCCTTAGCAGTTACAGACATTGCCTTATTCCTTATGGACTAATGTTAACAAGGTGCCTATCAGCTTACACCTTGGAGCCTTTTATATTTGTAACAAGCTCAGCAGAATGGAGAAAGAGCACTGAGTTTCCTTAGGCATTTTACCGATATTTTTTTGATACACGCTTTAGGTTACGGCGACTTCAAGAGTGTCGCAAGAGAGCTACCACTCGTTTCTTATCTTTGAAGAAAGCTTTCATGACTCTGAATTGCTCTCGGTGTTGTTTCCAAAGAGAGGCCGTTGATGGTCGTGAGACGTCGCCAAGGCACCACAATCCAAGGTCAGAATTTGCCGTTCAGTCCCATATCAGTCCCATATGGCCATTTTTCAGATACCAAAAACCACAAACCCCCGACTTTCTCTAGGAAAATCAGGGGTTTGCGTTTTCAGAATGTGGCGGTGAAGGAGAGATTCGAACTCTCGATACAGTTTCCTGTATACACACTTTCCAGGCGTGCTCCTTAAGCCACTCGGACACTTCACCGTATCTCGTCAAACCAGTTCAGTCTGTCGAGGCGCGCTAATGTAGTCGAAAGGTCTTTCGATGGCAAAGGTTTTTTTCAGAATTTTCATGCGCTTAACGCATCCGCCCAATCCTGACGCCCGCCGCTCAGGGCAAAACCGCCATTCTTCGGGCCAAGCGCTTTAGCGCTTAGGCCTCGCCGCCGGATCACGGCGGTCCGGGCGCAAGCCCTGACTCACCAGTCAGCCTTGGTGCTTTACCTGCGTGCGCGGGCTGGGTAACGTCTGCCTCACTTCTATTACAAGGAATTGCGTCATGAGTGAGTTGATCTCTTACCATCTGGAAGACGGTATCGCGACCCTGACCTTGAGCAACGGCAAGGTCAATGCCATTTCTCCGGACGTCATCGCCGCCTTTAACCAGGCGCTGGATCAGGCCGTGACCGACCGGGCCATTGTGATCATCACCGGGCAGCCTGGCATTCTGTCCGGCGGCTATGACCTCAAGGTCATGACGGCCGGCCCCAAGGAGGCGGTCAGCCTTGTCACGGCAGGCTCGACATTGTCTCGGCGCCTGCTGTCCCACCCCTTCCCGGTAATCGTCGCCTGCCCCGGCCACGCGGTGGCCAAGGGTGCGTTCCTACTGTTGTCCGCCGACTACCGGATCGGGGTCGAGGGGGCTTTCAGCATCGGCCTGAATGAAGTGCAGATCGGCATGACCATGCACCATGCCGGCATCGAGCTGGCCCGCGACCGCCTGCGCAAGTCGGCCTTCCATCGCTCAGTGATCAACGGCGAGATGTTCGACCCGCAAAACGCCGTGGATGCCGGCTTCCTCGACAAGGTGGTGCCGGTCGGTGAATTGCAGGCCGCAGCGCTGGCCGCCGCACGCCAGTTGAAGAAGATCAATATGACGGCGCACAAGAACACCAAGCTCAAGGTGCGCAAGGCACTGCTTGAAGCCCTGGATGACGCGATCATTCTCGACCAGGGCCATCTGGGCTGATTGACCGACGTCAGGCTGGCGATGAGGCTCTAGTCCGGGATTCCATCGCCAGCACGCTCGTTCCTGCCGACAAAGCTGAAACATCTACTTATAAACAGCTGATCTCTTACACATTTGTAGGCAATTGCCGAAAACAGAGCACATCCGTACACTGCGCGACCTTTTGTCCCAGTGAGCCCCATTGATGCTTTTTCTCGTGCGTATGTTGTTGATGGGGCTGCATTTCGTCGTTGCCGGGATACTCGGCGTGTTGCTGGGGCTCTGCCGCCCTTTCAACCCGGACAATAGTCGTCTGTGTGCCCGCCTCTATGCCTGGCCCGCCATGCGCATCCTCGGGCTGAAGGTCAGGGCCGAAGTCGGCCCCCTGATGGACAAGCCCAATAGCTGCGTGATCGTGGCCAATCACCAATCCAACTACGACCTCTTCGTCTTCGGCAATGTGGTGCCGCGCCGCACTGTCTGCATCGGCAAGAAGAGCTTGAAGTGGGTACCGCTGTTCGGCCAGTTGTTCTGGCTGGCCGGCAATGTGCTGATCGACCGCAGCAATGGCCGCAAGGCGCGCGAGTCGATGCTGACCACCACCGAGACCCTGCAACACAAGGACACCTCGATCTGGGTGTTCCCGGAAGGCACACGCAATTTTGGCGAAGCCTTGCTGCCCTTCAAAAAAGGCGCCTTCCAGATGGCTATCGCCGCCGGCGTGCCCATTGTCCCGGTCTGTGTCAGCAGCTATATCAAGCATATGCACCTGAATCGCTGGCACAGTGGCGAGATCCTGATCCGCTCCCTGCCGGCCATTCCCACCGCCGGGCTGAGCCTGGATGATCTGCCGCAGTTGATCGAACAGTGCCGCGAGCAGATGCGCGAATGCATCGAAGCCATGGACCGCCAACTCCTCGCCCACTGAGCATTTCGCCGGGCCGCTCGCTCCCGGAGGGGGTTGAGGGCTAAGCTTGCCGGTCACAAGGACCTGACAAGAAGAAGCGATCAGCACTATGGGTAGAGTCGTTGCAGCGGCGGTATACAGCGCCGGCAAGAAAGTCACTTCAATTACCCTCGACGAGGGCAGCGCCTGGGCCGCCAAGCCCGACCACTTTGTCTGGATCGGCCTGGAAGAGCCCAACGCCCAGGAACTGAGCAATCTGCAGCGCCAGTTCAACCTGCATGAACTGGCCATCGAAGATGCCCTGGAGAAGCACAGCCGACCCAAGCTGGAGACCTTTGGCGACGCCCTGTTTATCGTGACCTACTCGCCCGTGCGCACGGCGGGCAAGCTGGAGTTTATCGAGACCCACATCTTTGCCGGCAACGGCTACATCATTACCGCCCGCAATGGCCACTCGGCGTCCTATGCCTTTGTGCGCCAGCGCTGCGAAGCGCGACCGCTGCTACTCGAACATGGCGAGGACTTCGTGCTCTACGCCCTGCTCGACTTCGTGACCGAGTGCTATCAGCCGGTCAGTGAAGCGATCCATGCCGAAATCGACGAACTGGAACGGAACATCCTCAACAGTTCCCTCAGCGAAGGCGATCTGCAACGCCTGCACGGTCTGCGCCGCGATGTATTGCGTCTAAGGCGCTATGTGGCGCCGATGGTCGAGATCAGTGAAGAACTGCAACGCCTGACCTTTCCGTTTATCGACAAGAATATGCGCCCCTACTTCCGCGATGTGCAGATTCATGTCACGCGGCAGATGGAAGACCTGACCACCCTGCGCGACATTGCCAGCCAGACCATCGAGATCGGTGTGCTGCTGGAGGCATCGCGCCAGAGTATCGTGCAACGCAAGTTCGCGGCCTGGGCGGCGATCTTGGCGTTCCCGACAGCGGTGGCCGGGATCTATGGGATGAACTTCCAGAATATGCCGGAGCTGCAATGGCACTACGGCTATTTCGGCGTGCTGGGGTTCATCACCTGCGGCTGCACGGCCTTGTGGGCCAGCTTCAAGCGGTCCGGCTGGCTCTGAGTTGGCGCCAGCCGCTCGGTGTCAGTTCGAGTGAGCCGGCGCACTGGGCTTCAAGAGGCCTTGTGCGCGACAAAACGCATCATCCACTCCGCGACCGTGGTGCCGTGATGGTCGCGCTCAAGGCTGGCCACGCCCGTCTGGTAGATCTGCTCGCCCAGGGCCTGCTGGCGCAGATCGAGCAGGGCACGGGAGTAGTCGTGGATAAATTCCGGGTGCCCCTGGAAGCACAGCACCTGATCGTCGATATGGTAAGCCGCGAACGGGCAGAACTCGCTGGAGGCAATGACCGTGGCATTGTCCGGCAATGCGGTGACCTGGTCCTGGTGGCTGATCAGCAGGGTCAGTTCTTCGACGACCGGGCTCATCCACGGCGCCTTGGCGGCCATTTGATAGTTATGCGTGCCGACACCCCAACCCTGGCTGGCTCGCTCGCTTTTGCCCCCTAGCAGCAGCGCCAGCAACTGATGGCCGAAGCATACGCCCAGCAATTTGTCACCGCGCTCGAAACGCGTCAGCAGGTAGCTCTTGAGGGTCTGGATCCAGGGGTCGGTGCCGAAGGAGTCGGCCTTGCTGCCGGTGACCAGATACGCGTCGAACACCTGGTCATCGCTGGGATAGTTGCCCTGCAACACGTTATAGACCGTGAACTCGGCGGCAATCGGCTGGCGCGAGAACAGCCGCTCGAACATCTGCCCGTAGCCCTGATATTGATCGACCAGTTCCGGACGCAGGACATCGGTTTCCAGAATACAGATGCGTAACGACATAAAAAGTACCCGACACGATTAGGCCAATAAGGGAGTGGTGAGCCTAATGCCGTTCAGGTCAGGAAACAACCGGGCGAAGGGTTACAGGAGCCGACGCGCTGGCGATTTTCTAGCCTGTCAGCAAGCGCTAAAAGATCGCCAGTACGCTCGTCTCTACAAGGGCAGGATCAGAAGTGTTCGCCTACGGCGGCCTTGTTCAATAGCAGTGCCGGCGGCGCGAAACGTGTGCCGTACTGCGCCTCCAGGTACTGGGCGCGGGCAATAAAATCCTTCAGGCCATACTGATTGATAAACTGCAGCGCGCCGCCCGTCCAACTGGCAAAGCCGATGCCGAAGATCGAGCCGATATTGGCATCGGCCGTCGATTGCAGCACCCCCTCTTCCAGGCAACGTACCGTCTCCAACGCCTGGATAAACAACAGACGGTCGCGCACATCCTGCGGACTGATCTGCCGATCGGCTTGCTCGAAGCGGGCCTTGAGCCCCGGCCACAAGTGCTTTGGCGCGCCGGCCGGATAATCATAAAAACCGCCGCCAGCCGCCTTGCCCGGGCGCTTGAACTCTTCCACCAATAGGTCGATCACCGCCGTGGCCGGATGCTCGACAACTGGCAGCCCTTCAGCCTGCAGATCGCTGGCGGTCTGCCGGCGAATATGGCTCATCAGGCTCAGCGACACCTCGTCGGACACCGCCAGAGGCCCAACCGGCATACCGGCCTTGCGCGCCTCGGTCTCGATCATCGGCGCGCCAATTCCCTCACCCAGCATGGCAATGCCTTCGTTGGTATAGGTGGCGAAGACCCGCGAGGTAAAGAAACCACGACTGTCGTTGACCACAATGGGCGTCTTGCGGATCTGCAACACAAAGTCGAAAGCCCGCGCCAGCGTTTCATCGCTGGTGCGGGCACCCCGAATGATTTCCACCAGCGGCATCTTGTCCACCGGGCTGAAGAAGTGCAGGCCGATAAAGCGCTCCTGGCGTGCCACTGCCTTGGCCAGTCCACTGATGGGCAAGGTCGAGGTGTTGGAGGCAATGACCGCATCATTGCCCACCACGCGCTGGGCGGCAGCCGAGACCTGGGCCTTGAGCGCACGGTCCTCGAACACCGCTTCGATCACCAGATCACAGCCCGCCAGGTCAGCCTCGTCGTCACTGGGTTGAATCAGCGCGAGCAGCGCGTCACGGCGCTCCTGACTGATCTGCCCGCGCGCGAGCTGTTTGTCGAGCAGCGCCGCCGAGTGGTCCTTGCCTTTTTGCGCCGCAGCCAGGGTCAAGTCCTTGAGGACCACGGCAACGCCCGCCAGAGCACTGACATAAGCAATCCCCGAGCCCATCATGCCCGCACCGAGCACGCCGACCCGGCGTGTCACATAAGGCGCGAAACCCTCGGGGCGCGAGCCACCCGCCTTGATTTCATTGAGCTGGAACCAGAAGGTGCCGATCATGTTCTTGGCCACCTGGCCCGTGGTCAGCTCGGTGAAGTAGCGGGTTTCGATCAATTGCGCCGTCGCGAAATCGACCTGGGCGCCCTCCACCGCCGCACAGAGGATTTTCTCCGGCGCCGGCAGGCAGCCCTGGGTTTTGCTGCGCAAAATCGAAGGGGCGATGGCCAGCATCTGCGCCACCTTGGGGCTGGCCGGCGTACCGCCGGGGATCTGATAGCCCCGAGCATCCCAGGGCTGCTGAGCCGCGGGATTAGCCAGAATCCAGGCCCGTGCCTTTGCCAGCAAATCGGCCGGATCGCTGGCCAGTTGATCCACCAGCCCGGCCTGCAAGGCCTGGGTCGGCGTCAGTTGTTTGCCTTCGAGCAAATACGGCAAGGCTTTTTCCAGACCCAGCAAACGCACCATCCGCACCACACCCCCACCGCCCGGCAGCAGGCCCAGGGTCACTTCCGGCAAGCCCAGACGCACAGCCTTATGATCCAGCACGATGCGCTGATGGCACGCCAGGCAGATCTCCCAGCCACCGCCCAGGGCCGTGCCATTGATCGCGGCGACCACGGGCTTGCCCAGGGTTTCCAGCGCCCGCAGTTGCGCCTTGAGTTGCAGCACCATCGAGTAGAAAGCCTGGGCATCGTTCGGTGTGATCTTGATCAGTTCATTGAGGTCGCCACCGGCGAAAAAGCTGCTTTTGGCCGAGGTGATGATCACCCCGGCAATGTTCTCCCGCTCAGCCTGCAAACGCGCCACGCAGCGCTGCATGGCTTCACGGTATTGCGCGTTCATGGTGTTGGCCGTCTGGCCGGGCATATCGAGGGTCAGTACGACAATCCGGTCCTGGTCCACGGCGTAACGGATGGCTTCGGTCATGGTGAGCTTCCCGGTCGGAGTCAAAGACGTTCAATAATGGTGGCGATACCCATGCCGCCGCCGACGCACAGCGTGGCCAGGCCATAGCGCAATTGCCGTGCCTCCAGCTCGTCGAGCAGGGTGCCGAGAATCGCGCAGCCGGTGGCCCCCAGAGGGTGCCCGAGGGCAATGGCACCGCCGTTGACATTGACCCTCGCCGGGTCGACGCGCAGGTCCTTGATAAATTTCAGGACCACCGAGGCGAATGCCTCGTTGACCTCGAACAGGTCGATATCCTCGATCCGCAGGCCGGCCTTGGCCAGGGCCTTGCGTGTGGCAGGCGCCGGACCGGTCAGCATAATGGTCGGGTCGGTGCTGGTTACCGCCGTGGCGATAATACGCGCCCGTGGGCGCAGGCCCAGCGCCTGGCCCTTGGCCTCGGAGCCGATCAGCATCAAAGCCGCCCCATCGACAATGCCCGAGCTGTTGCCAGGGGTGTGGACATGATTGATTCGCTCGACATGGCTGTAGACCCGCAATGCCGTGGCATCGAAGCCCATCTGGCCAACCGCCTCGAAGCTCGGCTTGAGTTTGCCCAGGCCTTCGAGGGTCGAGTCGGCACGAATAAACTCATCGTGGTCGAGCAGAACAATGCCGTTCTGATCGATAACCGGCACCAGGGAGCGGGCGAAGGCGCCCTCGGCCCGAGCGCGCGCAGCCTGTTGCTGGGAACGCAGGGCAAAACCGTCGACCGTTTCGCGACTGAAGCCTTCCAGGGTGGCGATCAGGTCGGCGCCAATCCCCTGGGGCGTGAAATGGCTGTGCAGATTGGTCTGCGGATCGAGGACCCAGGCCCCACCATCGCTGCCCATCGGCACCCGGGACATCGATTCGACACCGCCGACCACCACCAGGTCCTCGAAGCCGGAACGCACCTTCATCGCCCCGAGGTTCACCGCCTCCAGCCCTGAAGCACAGAATCGGTTGATCTGCACCCCCGCCACACTGACATCCCAATCGGCCACCAAGGCCGCCGTCTTGGCGATATCAGCCCCCTGGTCGCCGACCGGCGTCACGCAGCCCAGGACAATATCGTCCACCTCGCGGGTATCCAGGCAATTGCGCTGTTGCAGCGCCTTGAGCAATCCGGCCAACAGGTTGACCGGCTTGACGCTGTACAGCGCGCCGTCGGCCTTGCCCTTGCCACGGGGCGTGCGTATCGCATCGAAAATAAAGGCTTGGGTCATGACATCCTCGAACCAGTGCACGGCTAGGGAATACAGCGCCTTCACCATAGGCTCGGCAGCGGCGGATGCAATGACCGATACGCTCAGCCCCCTTGACGGTGCTGCTCAGACGAACGGTAGGTCGCGCGTAAACAGCCCTTCGACAGGTCGAAAGTGTCTAGCAGAAGGCTTGCTTGATGGATGGCACGGAGCCTTATTTCTTTTTAGTCGAAAAAACCAAAAAATCGCAATTGAATGGGTCTAAGCCATGGGCGGCGCGGGCCCTAAGGTTAAATCTGCGCACTTTCACTGCCTCGATTACCGGTTTGCGAGGCGGATGTTATCCAGGGGCAATGTGGGCAGTGAATGACAGAACGAGCGCGCAGCACTCAGGAATAACAACAAAAGGCAGTCAGCCATGTTTAAACCATCGAAGCTCCGCCAGGCGAGTCTTATTGTTTTCGCGACCACGCTGCTATTGATTTTGCCGAACCTGAGCAAGGTCCTCGGGTAAACCAATGGCGACTCCGTCCCTCCCCTAGTGCCCCCGGCTAACAGCCGGGCTGGGCGCCCTGCGCATTTGCTGCAGAAGCCAACGTGCTCGCGCGTTGTTGCCCCACCCGCCACATCATCAACAAGCCCCTTGCCCATCGCCATTCAAAAGGCTATCAACCAGGCTTGCCCCTTAAGGATGCACCACTCGCACCATGCGCCAGTTCGTCTTGCTGACCTTGATCAGCGCCCTGCTAAACACCACCGCCCTGCACGCTGGCGAACTGACCGTGGACCTGGGCGATTCGTCCCAGACCTGGCAGACCCGCGAACTGCTGGAACACCCCCTGGCGCAGACGGTGCAGGTCGATAACGACGTCACCTACAAACGCACGATGCGCTATCGTGCGGTGCCGCTGAAGGCGCTGCTCGAAGGTGTCCAACCCGAAGATCACCTGCAGGCCCGCGCCAGCGACGGCTTTGCCGCGGAAATGGCCGCCAAGCCCCTGCTCGCCACCCAGGGGGCCAGGGCCTGGCTGGCCATTGAAGATCCCGCCACACCCTGGCCGCCCATTGCCCGCGGTAAACCCAGTGCCGGGCCGTTCTACTTGATCTGGACCGATCCTCAGGCCGGGCCGATCAGCCCCGAGCAGTGGCCCTTTCAACTGGCCAGCATCCGCCGTCTGCCGCCTCTGGACAGCCGTTTCCCGGCCTTGCGTCCGGCACCAGGGTTGGCGGACGATGACCCGATCACTCGCGGCTACGCGCTTTTCCAGCAGAACTGCCTGGCCTGTCATCGCCTCAACGGCGCAGGCGATGCACGGATGGGCCCGGACCTGAACCTGCCGTTCAACCCCACCGAGTATTTTGTCGCGGGCACACTCGAGCGCTATATCCGCAACCCGCAGAGTTTGCGCCAATGGCCCGAGGCGAAGATGCCGGGGTTCTCCGCCGAGGTCTTATCGGACGACGACCTGACGGCACTGATCAGCTACATACGCCACATGGCCGGGCGCAAAGTGCCCCTGCCGGTGGCTCCCGGCCCATGACGCCACTACTTACTGCTGCTGGACGCTGAGCACGGGCATCGGCGCCACCAGCACCTTGGCGTGCATCTGCTCGCAGCCACCGCCTCGGCGCATGCCACGGACCGGGCAGGCATCCAGGTAATCCAGGCCCACCGCCAGCTTGAGATGGCGCTCGGGCCGGGACAATTGGTTGGTCACATCGAAGCTGTACCAGGCACCCTCGAGCCAGGCTTCGGCCCAGGCATGGCTGGCCAGGTGCTCACTGCTCTCGCTGTACAGATAGCCCGACACATAGCGTGCAGGAATGCCCAGGCTGCGGGCGCAGGCCAGGAACGCATGGGTATGGTCCTGGCAGACCCCGGCCCGGCGCGCAAACGCCTCGGCGGCACTGGTGTCGACCTCGGTGGCTCCCGGGGTATAGGCCATCTGCTGGTTGAGACCCTGCATCAGGTCGATGAGCGCCGTGCGATCGCGGCGTTGGCGACATTGCTGCTCGGCAAACGCTCGCAAGGCCTCATCGGGTTCGGTCAGCCGGGTCATACGCAGGAACGGCAGCGCGGACTGGCTCTCGTGCTCGGCCTCGCGCAGCTCGTCGATATCCACCTGGCCACGGGCACCGATGATGATGGCTTCATGGGGTTCGTCCAGGGTCAGCACATGGAGAATATTGCCAAAGGGATCGAGTTGGGCGCGTACCGGCCGGGGCAGTTCGAGCTGCCAACTGAGCACATGCTGACGTTCGCTGTCATGGGGCGTCAGGCGCAGATACTGAATGCTTGCCCGCACCTGATTTTCGTAGTGATAGGTGGTCTCGTGGCTGATGGAAAGTCTCATGCGGCCTCCAGGTAGGAGCTGTGAATAGCGTTGCCCAGCTGGCGTACCAGCGGGATAAACTCGGTCAGCCAGGCATGCAGGCCTTCGTCGAGGATTTCGTTGATGCCGGTGTAACGCAGCCGGGCGTCCATTTCCGCCGCCAGGCGCTGGGCCGTACGACCGTTGGTGCCAGGCAGGCTGGCGAGTATCTGGTCGATCTCCTCGGTACAGGCGCGCAGTGAGCGCGGCACATCCGCACGCAACAGCAGGAGCTCGGCGACATGCCGGGCACCGGGCGCATCCCGATAGATTTCGGTATAGGCCTCGAACGAGGACAGCGCCCGCAGCAGCGCGCTCCACTGGTAGTAGGCATGAGCGGTGCCATCGCTGACCGCTTCGCCTTGGTCGCCGGCCATTTCATAGCGGGCATCAAGCAGACGCAGAGTGTTGTCGGCCCGCTCGATAAAGGTCCCGAGGCGAATAAAGCGAAAGGCATCATTGCGCATGATGGTGCCGTAGGAAGCCCCGCGGAACAGGTGTGAACGCTCCTTGATCCACTCGCAGAAACGGCTCATACCATAGCGACCCAGGCCCTGCTCGGCGATCCCGCGGATCTCCAGCCAGGTCGAATTGATGTTTTCCCACATGTCCGCGGTAATCCGCCCGCGTACCGCATGGGCACTGGCGCGCGCTGCGCCGAGGCAGCTGTAGATGCTGGCCGGGTTGGCCGCGTCCAGAGCAAAAAAATGTAGGAGCCGTTCGGCATGCAACTCGCCGTGGCGCTCCAGGTAATCGTCGAGGGTGCCGGTAATCAGCAGCGGCATCGCCACTTCGTGCAGGCCATCCCCGCGACCATCCTGGGGCATCAGCGACAGCGAATAGCCGACATCCAGCATGCGGGCGAGATTCTCCGCACGCTCCAGGTAACGCGACATCCAATACAAATCCGAGGCAGTTCTACTTAACATGGCAGGCTTCCTTAATCCTCGACCACCCAGGTGTCCTTGGTACCGCCCCCTTGGGACGAGTTGACCACCAGGGAGCCTTCGCGCAACGCCACACGGGTAAGCCCGCCGGGCACGACACGGGTTTCGCGGCCCGACAGCACAAACGGGCGCAGATCGATATGGCGTGGGGCGATACCGTTTTCGACAAACGTCGGGCACGTCGACAATGACAGCGTCGGCTGGGCGATATACGCGTGGGGCTTGGCCTTGATCCGCGCCCGGAACGCTTCGATTTCCGCGCGGGTCGAGGCTGGCCCGACCAGCATCCCGTAACCACCGGAGCCCTGGGTTTCCTTGACCACCAGATCGGGCAGATTGGCCAACACGTGGGACAGTTCATCCGGCTTGCGGCATTGCCAGGTCGGTACATTTTTCAGGATCGGCTCCTCGTCGAGATAGAAGCGGATCATGTCGACCACGAACGGGTAGACCGACTTGTCGTCCGCCACCCCGGTGCCGATGGCGTTGGCCAGGACGACATTGCCGGAGCGATAGGACGACAGCAGCCCGGGCACCCCCAGCATCGAGTCAGGATTGAAGGCCAGCGGATCGAGGAAGGCGTCGTCGAGCCGACGGTAGATCACATCGACCGCCTTGGGCCCGTCGGTGGTGCGCATAAACACCTTGTCATCGCGCACAAACAGGTCCGCGCCCTCGACCAGTTCGACGCCCATCTCCCGCGCCAGAAACGCATGTTCGAAGAACGCGCTGTTAAAGCGCCCGGGCGTCAGCACGACCACGCTGGGGTCATCCAGCGGGCTGGAACTCTTGAGGGTATCGAGCAGCAGGTTCGGATAATGATCGATGGGCGCAATGCGCTGGGCGGCAAACAGCTCAGGGAACAGGCGCATCATCATCTTGCGGTCTTCGAGCATGTAGCTGACACCGCTGGGGGTACGCAAATTATCTTCGAGGACGTAGTAGGTACCGTCGCCATCACGCACCAGATCGACGCCGGAAATATGCGAGTAGATATCGCGATGCAGGTCCAGCCCCTGCATGGCCAACTGATACTGCTCGTTGGCAAGCACCTGCTCGGCTGGGATGATTCCGGCCTTGATAATGCGTTGCCCGTGATACAGGTCGGCCAGAAACATGTTCAAGGCCTTGACCCGCTGGATGCAGCCGCGCTCGACCGTCCGCCATTCACTGGCCGGGATACTGCGCGGAATGGTATCGAACGGAATCAGCCGCTCCGTGCCCTGCTCATCCCCATACAGGGTGAACGTGATCCCGGCGCGATGGAACAGCAGGTCGGCCTCGCGTCGCCGCTGCGCCAGCAACTCCTGTGGCGTCTCTGCCAGCCAGCGGGCGAACTCCCGGTAATGCGGGCGGACCTGGCCGCCGGCATCGTACATCTCGTCAAAATAGGTGCGGATCATGCCGTACTCCTTGTCACCCGGTCATAGGGCCTTCGCAAGGCCCGTGCCATTGGCATAAACGCTTTAATATCAATCGGTTGGATAATCTCCTGACAAACACCGCACCATTGCTGTGCGGTAAATGCCCCAACGCAATCACCCGCGCCTCATTGCGAAGCAGACTGGTCACTATGACCAGCATAGACAGAGTTGATTTCATCGCAGCAGACGGATGGCAGAGAATGGCCAGCACGCGGCAAGCGAGCGCAGTCCCAAGGTGGGTTGCGCCGGCAGACAGGATGCGCGCCGTCCACGAACTTCCCTTTTGGCCACCTGCTTGGGTGGCCTTTTTTTGGGCAAATAAAAACGGCCGACCCGAAGGTCAGCCGTTATTCAAACGTGCGTGGAAGGTCAGGCATGCATCGGGCGAATCTCGTGCTTGACGCCCCAGCCTTCGGCAATCCCGCCCAGAGGCGCGACGACCGCTTCGAAGTTCTGCTCAAAATCGCCAATTCCCCCATAAGTGGCGAACATCAATTTGCTCAGTTCCAGGCACCAGGCACCGTCATCTCTCAGGCCAACCTGGGCATTCAGGGACTCACCGCGAAACTGTCCAGCCGCCCTGCGGGCCCGCTCCTCGTCGGGAAAGATCGCGTAGAACTCAATGGGGTGGATACGGGCAAAATCGAAACCGCCTTCTTTCATGCGGCGCAGTACGTGGCTGCTGATGTCTTCTTGATAGGCTGTGCTCATGAAACGTCCTCCTCAAAACCGATGGATAGACTTTTCCGCATTCCCGCGCCCGTCACAGAACGTGGCGAGCGATAACCCGTGAAACGGGCCGACGGGAAACAAGCATGTAGCTGACAAGACCAGACCTTAGCGAATCATTCGCTGATCTTGCTTGCAGAGTAGCGCGGGGGCCGTGCGTGCGCCAGAGCGGCGAGCACGATAGGCAAGGCACGGCTCATGGCCGCCGGGTGATACCGAGGATCTGGATGCTGTTCTGTTCCTTGAGGCTTTTCACGGTCGGGTCCGACGCCCGCCCTTCCAGGTCATTGAGGTCCAGTTTCGCCGTTACCGGCAGCAGCTTTGCACGTACCAGCCGCGCCGCCTCTTCCAGGCTCGGTTCCCACTCGCAATCAAAGCACTCGACCGTTTTTACACCATGGTCATCGACAAAGGTGACTTGCCACTGTTGCATCTAAGCCTCCAGGGCAGGCCGCAAAATGGGCCCACAGCATGTCGACCCGGAGCAAGGATGAATCGTTCAGGTGTAAGGGATAAAGGCGCCGTTTTACGTCAACAATCTGCAAGAGCGAGCAGCCGGCCCTGGCCCGGGGCAAACAGCCCCGCGGGGTACTAGGACCCATCGCGAGGCCGCCCGCGCCTGCCGTTTTCCAGAGCGTGACGTTAAGGTTTTTCAGCGCGCTGCTTGAGCGCTTGCAGGGTGTTGAACGGCGCATCGACGACGAACTTGTTCGCCAGCCAGGAAGGCACGCTACCGCCCGGCTCGGTGTGGACCTGGTAAGTCACTTCGATCAGGTCACCCTTGGGCACCAGCTTCCAGAACCCTTCGACCTGAGCGACCCGGACAAAGCCCTTCTCTTCCGGAATATAGCTCGGCACACCTTCAAGCTTGCGGGTCACGCTGCCATCTGCCGCTTCGCTGGTGGTGATATGCAGCACCGAGTCGCGCGCCGTCACCGGCCACGGCGTATTGAACTGCGTATAGGTCCAGCTCTGGTCGCCTTCGTGCTTGAGCACCTTCTGCGACTTGCACTCGTGGATCCACGCGCAAGCTCCCGCAACGTCTTCCTGCAAACCGCGCACCTTGGCCATGCTGGCCTTGATGGTGGTGACACCCCGGTAAGCCTTGTACTTGGAGCCGGCCACTTCGCTCAGGGAAACCTTGATGCCGTCCTGATCCTTGGCGACTTGCCAGTCTTCAGCCTGGGCCACACTGGCCAGCAAGGCCGTCAAACCGCAGATCACAGCCATTTTATGCAGCGAAACCATTGTCTTATTCCTTATTGTCGAAGTTCCGTTCATTTAAGGTCATCAAACCCTAGGCTGCCGTCATTTCTTCCCACCAGCCAAGCAAGCGGATCGCCTCCTCCCGACTCTCGCCGCACACCTGCGGGTCCGCCTGGAAAGCGCCGCAAACGGCGGGCCGTTCGGGCTGGCCGAACAGCGCACAAAGCGACTCCGGCGAGAGGTGCACGCAACGCTCACCCGCAGCCTTGCCATTGGGCATCCCGGGAATTGCGGAACTGATGGATGGCGCAATACAGCAGGCACCACAACCTTCACGGCAGTTCATGGACACAGCCCCCGGAATGTAACCAAATATTTTGACGACACGGCATACTACTCGCTAAAACAGCTGTTTTAAAAGAATCATTCAATGGTTTTGCCGACCCACAACAGATGACTGCCCGGTCAACGGGCAGATACCGACAGACGGTCGCTACTTACTGTTTGAATTCGAAATCGATGGCCGCGCCTTCGATGTCCTGGCGGCTCTCGTTGCGCAATTGCAGGTTCATTTCATTGCTCAGCAGCCGTCCGTTGAGCTGGAACGGGCTTTCAGGCGCAGGTTTTTCGCCGAACATCGGCGGAAGCAGCGGCTCATGCTTGGGCAAGGGTACCGCGCCCTTGGGGGACAGTTCCTTGACCAGTTCCGGTGGCAGGCTGAGGTCCAGCTTGGCCGACTTGAGCTTCGTTTTGGCAACTTCCCGGGCCGACTTGGACTTGCTCGCAATGGGCGGGCGCTTCTTGGCCGGCGCGGCTTTTTTCGCCACAGGCTTGCTCGACACGCTGGCTTTCTTGGCCGCCGGCTTCTTCGCTGCGGTGGGCGCCTTGGCTGGCACGCTCGCCTTAGGCTTTTCCTGGGGCGCTGCCGCGACGTGGCTGGCACTCAGGGTACCCAGCAGGCAGGTCAACAACAGAACCAGGGGGCGAATCAATTTCATGAACACACGGGCGCTAACAACAAAGGAACAATATGCTCGCTTGTTGTGCGCCCCATGACAAGTCTCGATAAGCGGCCTACTAGAGCATCCCGCTGGCGGTTTCCTGGCACAGCTGGTTGGCCAGCATCCCCAAGGTCATCAGCGCCCGCTCGGCCTCGCGGTTCCAGGGAATACCGCAGTTGAGGCGGATGCAATGGTTGAACTGCTCGGTATTACTGAAGATCAACCCCGGCGCGATGCTGATCCCCTGCTGCAGTGCACGCACATGCAGCTCCTGAGTATTGACCCGTCCCGGCAGGCTGACCCAAAGGATAAAACCGCCCGTCGGACGGGTCATTTGCGTGCCTTCGGGGAAGTACTGCTGCACCGCCAGCTGGAACGCACTGAGGTTCTTGCGGTACTCCTGACGGATAAAGCGCAGATGCCGGTCGTAACCACCGTTTTCCAGGTAAGCCGCGACCCCCATCTGTGTCACGCTGCAAGCCGAGTGCGTACTGAACGTCTGCAGCCGCTGAATTTCCTGTTGGAACTTGCCGGCGATCATCCAGCCGATCCGCACACCGGGTGAGAGTGTCTTGGAGAAGCTTGAACAGTAGATCACCCGGTCCAGACGGTCGTAGGCTTTGAGCGCCTTGGTTCGGCCGACTTCGAACATCAGCTCGCCATAGATATCGTCCTCGACAATCTGGATATCGAAATCCGATGCCAGGCGCAGCAGCTGCTTTTGCCGCTCTTCCGGCATGGTGCCGCCCAGGGGGTTGCTCAGGCGCGTGGTCAACACCAGGGCCTTGATCGACCACTGGTTGGCCGCCAGTTGCAGGGCTTCCAGGCTCATGCCCGTGGAGGGGTCGCTGGGAATCTCGATAACCTTGAGCCCCAGCAGATCGGCCAGTTGCAGCAGGCCGTAATAGGTCGGCGATTCGGCGGCAATCAGATCGCCCGGACGGGTCAGCACCCGCAGGGACATCTGCAGGGCATCGACGCAACCATGGGTAATGACCACTTCCGAAGGGTCGACCACCACCCCGGCGTCGCGCATGCGGATCGCCACCTGGCGTCGCAGGGGCTCGAAGCCCGGGCTGAACATATAGCTGAAGGCCCGCGGACTATGGAAGCGCGTGACCTTGGCCAACTGCTGGTGCAGCGCCCGTACCGGCAAATAATCGACCGAAGGCACCGCCGCCCCAAAGGGAAATACCCCTTCGCGCCGGGACTCGACCAAGACCTGCTGGATGATACTGCTGCGCGTGACAAGGCCAGGACGCTCGACACGGGCGATGTCCGGAGTCGGTGCGGTCAGGGCCGGCGTCTGGTGTACGTAGTAGCCGGATTGCGGCCGGGCGCGAATCAGCCCCTGATCCTCCAGGTTGGCATACGCCTGGAGCACCGTGGCATGGCTGACATTGAGCTGCGAGCTCATCTTGCGCACCGAAGGCACCCGCTCTCCCGGCTGATAGACGCCACGGCGAATATCCTCGGCCAGTTGCTGAGCAATACGTTGATAGAGCAAAAGATTGGTCATGACGCAGCACTCGATTTCACGGGCATTTTATTCTTGGCGCAAAAGATACCGGAACAGTTTGGAAGTGTACTGGCACAGTTTGCACAATAGTCGACATTACAGTGGCACGCGACGAAAAACTGTACGGCTGCGCCAGGATAATCCCGACCATCGAGAACCGGCCTCACGTCGGCCGGACACAAAAAACCCGGCGTCTGACGAGGCCGGGTCGATTGAGCGGTTGGGGAGACTAGCGTGCCGCACCCAATTGGCCGCTCTCATCGGAGAACACGATCTCCACCCGACGATTCTGCGCGCGCCCGCGCTCGGACGCATTGGCCTCCACCGGATACTCGTCGCCATAGCCCTGGACTTCGATGCGTTTCTCGTTGATCCCCAGATCAACCAGTACATCGGCCACGGCCTGGGCGCGATCGCGAGACAGCTTCAGATTGTCCTCATGACCGCCGGTGCTGTCGGTGTAACCCTCGATCCGGATCACCCGCTTGGGGTTGAGCTGCAGAAACTGCACCAGCTTGAGCACGGTACGGTTGGCCGAAGGCTTCAGGTCCGCCTCGCCCGTATCGAACAACACATCGCCCAGGGTCATCACCAGACCGCGATCACTTTGCGTGGTCGCCAGGCTGATGATCTGCTCCTCAAGCCATTTGCCTTGCTGCTGAACGCTGAGCAACTTGGACTCGCGCAACGCCAGTTGCAGACGCTGACGCTCCAGTTCGAGCTTGGCCGCACGCTCCTGGTTCATCGCCATCTCGGTGTTTTCCCGGGCGATTTCGCTGTAGCGCTGGCTCAAGTAGGCGTAATGCACCACATCATCACCACTGCCCCAATAGCTGGACAGGCGATCAGCGCGGGCCAGGGATTCGCCGGCCCGTATCACGTCCTTGGGCGCGATACGCAGCACATTGGCATCTTCCCTGACGGTCTGAAAATCATTGGCTGCCTGTTGCAGTGCCGCTTCGCTGCTCTGCTGGCTGGCGCACCCGTAGAGGCTGCTGCAAGCGAGTAGCAACGCAAGGCTGGCCAATCGGCTGGAGGCGTTCATTGAACATCTCCCAACTGCTTGCGCAAACGCGTGATCCGGGTGTTCAGCACATTCAATTCTTCCTGGCTCTTCTCGGTCAGCACACGCGCCGCTGCCAATCGGGCATCCAGCTCGGCTTGTTCGGCCTGGCGGCGCGCATCGCGATAGGATCGGCTGTTCATTTTGCGCTGGGCCTTGGCGAGCTTGTCTTCGGCCAGTTTCAATTCAGGCACCTGATCGGCGCTCGCCCCCACAGCCCGGGCCTGCTCCACGGCTTGCTCGGTCAGGCGCAATTGTTCGGTCGGTACTGGATCGGCCGCACAACCTGCCAGGGCGACCAGGCTCACGGCCACGAATAGAGGTCGAATACTCACTAAATATCCCTACTGTTTTGGGGCACTTGGGGCTTGCTGAAGCTGTGCCTTCCAGCGCTCCAGATTGCGTTGCAGAACGGCTTCGGACAGGCCGGACGCGGGCAATTCTGTCATCTTTTTGGCCAACTGTCCGCGCAACCAGGGATCATTGCAGGCGGAGTTGTGGGAGAGCGCGAGAAACAGCCCCGGCTCGTCGACCGGTTGGCTGTGCACCAGCAAGTCGTCGGCCATGCCCAGGGTCTGGGCCATGGCCATGCCGGAATAGCGCCCCGCCAAAATGTACTCGACCTCGCCCAGCAGTAGCTTCTGGAAGGCCTCGGTCAGAGTCGGCGCCGGATGCAGCGTCAGTTGCGCCTTGGCATAGGCCTGGAAAGGCTGGGTCAGGCGTGCCTTGGCCGACACCCCGCCGACATGCCCATGCAGGTCCGCCACACCGTTGTAGACCAGGCTCGAATCCTTGCGGGTCCAGACCAAGTAGTCATTGCGCACCAACGGCGGGTGAATGTAGTCCAGCGACTCCAGTTCACTGAGCGTCAGGGGCGCATCGACCAACATATCCATGCGTCCGGCACGCACCTCGTCGAGCGCCTGGGAGCGCTTGCCGGCATAGAGCAACTCGACCTTGAGCCCCAGTTCCTGCGCCACCTGCTGCAGCAGGTCGGCGCTGGCACCGATCAGGTGCTTGGGGTCCTGGGGGTCCTGCCAGAGATAAGGCGGGGCATCCGGGCTGCCGGTGACCACCAGACGCTCGCACTTGCCAGCGGCCAGCCCCAGCGCAGGCAAGACCGACAGGCCCAGCAGCAAAAACAGGCCTCTCAAGCGACGCAGTTCCATGGCACACCTCTTCACTTAAAACCAAAGACAATAAAAAACCCGGCCATCCCGAGCCGCGGCGATCGCGCTGACACACCGTAGTGCCCATCGCGTTCCACGGCCCGGAATGACCGGGCTCTTTATAAGTGAAGCGTCTGGATTAAACCAGCTTCTCCAACTCAGGGATGGCTTCGAACAAGTCTGCGACCAGGCCGTAATCGGCCACCTGGAAGATCGGCGCTTCTTCGTCCTTGTTGATCGCAACGATCACCTTGGAGTCCTTCATGCCGGCCAGGTGCTGGATCGCGCCGGAGATACCGACGGCGATGTACAGCTGTGGTGCGACGATCTTGCCGGTTTGACCGACCTGCATGTCGTTCGGCACGAAACCGGCGTCGACTGCAGCGCGGGAAGCGCCGACTGCCGCGCCCAGCTTGTCGGCCAGTGCGTACAGGTGCTTGAAGTTGTCACCGTTCTGCATGCCACGGCCGCCGGAAACGACGATCTTGGCAGCGGTCAGCTCAGGGCGATCGGACTTGGCAAGCTCTTCGCCAACGAAGGACGATTTGCCTGCATCGTGCGCAGCACCAACGGCTTCAACAGCCGCGGAACCACCTTCAGCTGCAACCGGGTCGAAACCGGTGGCACGCACGGTGATCACTTTCACGGCCGCCGACGACTGCACGGTAGCGATGGCGTTACCGGCATAGATCGGACGCTTGAAGGTGTCAGCGCTTTCAACCGAGATGATCTCGGAAATCTGGTCAACGTCCAGCTGCGCGGCAACGCGTGGCAGGATGTTTTTGCCGTTGGAAGTCGCGGCAGCCAAGATATGGCTGTAGCCCTTGCCCAACTCGGCGACCAGCGGAGCGACGTTTTCCGGCAGTTGGTGTGCGTAGGCGCCGTTGTCGGCCACCAGCACTTTAGCCACGCCAGCGATTTTCGCGGCGGCTTCAGCCACGGCGCCTACGCCTTGGCCGGCAACCAGCACGTGAATGTCGCCACCGATTTTCGCGGCAGCCGCCACGGTGTTCAGCGTGGCCGGCGCAACGGCCTTGTTATCGTGTTCGGCGATTACCAAGATAGTCATGATCAGATTACCTTCGCTTCGTTTTTCAGTTTCTCGACCAGTTCAGCCACCGACTTGACCTTGATGCCAGCGCTGCGTGCCGCCGGCGCTTCGACTTTCAGGGTCTTGTTGGTGGAGGCGGTGGAAACGCCCAAAGCGTCTGGAGTCAGCACTTCAAGAGGCTTCTTCTTGGCTTTCATGATGTTTGGCAGGGACGCATAACGCGGCTCGTTCAAACGCAGGTCGGTGGTGACGATGGCAGGCAGGCTCAGGGAGACTGTTTGCGCGCCGCCGTCGATTTCGCGGGTCACGGCCACTTTGTCGCCGCTGACTTCGACTTTCGAGGCGAAAGTGCCCTGACCGTAACCGCTCAGCGCAGCCAGCATCTGGCCGGTCTGGTTGTTGTCACTGTCGATGGCCTGTTTGCCCAGGATCACCAGTTGAGGCTGTTCCTTGTCGACCACGGCCTTGAGCAGCTTGGCCACGGCTAGGGAGTTCAGTTCGTCAGCGGATTCGACGAGGATGGCGCGATCGGCACCCAGAGCCAGCGCGGTGCGCAGTTGCTCTTGAGCCGTGGTCGGACCGATGGAGACGACGACGATCTCAGTCGCTACGCCTTTCTCTTTCAGGCGGACGGCTTCTTCCACTGCGATTTCGCAGAAAGGGTTCATCGACATCTTGACGTTGGCGAGGTCGACGCCGGAGTTGTCCGCCTTGACGCGAACCTTGACGTTATAGTCGACCACTCGTTTGACAGCTACAAGAACCTTCATGGATTCCTCGTTACTCTCCGGTGAAAAGAAAGTCGCCTAGGCGAACCTGGCGGTTGATGCTCATCGGCGCTCAAGGGCACCTCCAAAAACGCCGGCACTGCCACAGTGCGCAAACGATTCGCCGGTAACGACCGTCGGTCAGGCGTGACCCGCGGGTCATTCATCCCTTCGACGTGTAAACTTCGCGCCCAAGCGGCCTATCGCCTTGCTTGTACTGCCCTTGCCCGGTCTTTCGAGGTGCTCTTGGAACCCACAGTCAGCCTACGGCGAGCGCAAAACCGACCGTATCTTGACCGGATCGCCTTTTCTGGTCAATACGGCAAAACGGCCAGTTTTAAGCCGCGCTTCTTTGATTTACCTGGCTTGCGGGAAATTCAAACAAACGTTTGTATTGGACGCTGATAGTGGTGTAGATATAATGCGCCGCCAAGAGAGAACGATGGCTGTTTCACGATCCCGTCCATCTGGACGTAGCGATAGCGAAGCCGATCACCAAAACTCCAAAATTAGAAAAACCTGTTGAGCCTTGAGTAGGAGAGAGTCTGTGGAACGCGAATATATGGAATTCGACGTGGTTATCGTCGGTGCCGGCCCCGCAGGTCTGTCCGCCGCTTGCCGCCTGAAGCAGAAAGCCGCCGAGGCTGGCCAGGAAATCAGCGTTTGCGTTGTCGAAAAAGGCTCCGAAGTCGGCGCCCACATCCTGTCCGGCGCCGTATTCGAGCCTCGCGCTCTGAACGAACTGTTCCCGGACTGGAAAGAACTCGGCGCGCCACTGCACACCGAAGTCAAACGCGACGATATCTACGTACTGCGCAACGGCGAAAGCGCAATCAAGGTACCCGACCTGTTTGTCCCCAAGACCATGCACAACCATGGCAACTACATCATTTCCCTGGGCAATCTGTGCCGCTGGCTGGCCCAGCAGGCCGAGAACCTGGGCGTGGAAATCTACCCGGGCTTCGCCGCCCAGGAAGCCCTGTTCGATGAGAACGGCGTGGTCCGAGGCATCGTTACCGGTGATCTGGGCGTCGACCGTGAAGGCCATCCCAAGGAAGGCCTCTATACCCCCGGCATGGAACTGCGCGGCAAATACACGCTGTTCGCCGAGGGCTGCCGTGGCCATATCGGCAAGCAACTGATCAAACGCTTTGACCTCGACAGCGACGCGGATGCCCAGCACTACGGCATTGGCCTCAAGGAAATCTGGGAAATCGACCCGGCCAAGCACCAACCAGGCCTGGTGGTCCACACCGCCGGCTGGCCGCTGGATATCGTGGGCAACGAGAACACCGGCGGCTCGTTCCTCTATCACCTGGAAAACAACCAGGTGGTGGTCGGCCTCATCGTCGACCTGTCCTATGGCAACACCTACCTGTCGCCGTTCGACGAGTTCCAGCGCCTCAAGCATCACCCGGTCCTCAAGCAATACCTGGAAGGCGGCAAGCGCATCAGCTACGGCGCCCGCGCCCTGGCCAAGGGCGGCCTGAACTCGCTGCCAAAAATGGTCTTCAAGGGCGGCGCCCTGATCGGCTGCGACCTGGGCACCCTTAACGGCGCCAAGATCAAAGGCAGCCACACGGCCATGAAGTCCGGCATGCTCGCCGCCGAAGCGGTGGCGACGGCGCTGTTTGGCGGTTCCGAAGGTGGCGATGAGCTCACTGGCTACGTCGATGCATTCAAATCCAGCTGGCTCCATGAAGAACTGTTCACCAGCCGTAACTTCGGCCCGGCGATGCACAAGTACGGCACCCTGCTGGGCGCAGCTTTCACCTTCGTGGACCAGAATATCTTCGGCGGCAAGCTGCCGTTTACCCTGCACGACACCAAGCCGGACTATGCCTGCCTGAAGCTGGCGGCCGATTGCAAGAAGATCGACTACCCCAAACCCGATGGCAAATTGAGCTTCGACAAGTTGAGCTCGGTGTTTATCTCCGGCACCAACCATGAAGAAGAACAGCCTTGCCACCTGAAGCTGACTGACCCAAGCATTCCGCTGAGCAAGAACCTGCCGCTCTATGACGAGCCTGCGCAGCGCTACTGCCCGGCCGGCGTGTACGAAGTCGTCACCCAGGAAGACGGCGAGAAGCGCTTCCAGATCAACGCGCAGAACTGCGTGCACTGCAAGACCTGCGACATCAAGGACCCGTCCCAGAACATCACCTGGGTCACTCCCGAAGGCGCTGGCGGACCGACTTACCCGAATATGTAAGTCAGATAGAAAGGCTCCCCTCGGGAGCCTTTTTTCATGGGCTGGGCTCAGGCCGGATCAGGACCAGGCCGAAGCCACAGGCAAACCACCTTCTTCGCCCGGGTTACGCTGGAAGTAGCGTTTGTATTCGCGACTGAACTGCGACGTGCTCTGATAGCCGACCCGATGCGCCGCCTGCGCCACGCCCATGCCCTCACCCAGGAGCAGTTGGCGTGCGCGCAGCAGGCGCAGGCGCTTGAGATACTGCACCGGCGACAGCAACGTGCTGCGCTTGAAATGCTCGTGGAAGGTCGAGGCGCTCATATTCGCGCACCCCGCGAGGGTGTCGACATTCAGCGGCTCGGTGTAATGGGCATGCAGGTGGTTTAACGAGAGCGCAATCCGAGCAAATTGCCCTTGCTGTTCGACCAGCGCGCGCAACACATCGGCCTGGGGCCCGCGCAAAGCGGCAAAGAGCAGCTCGCGTATGCGCGCCGCGCCCATGATCTGGCACTCCAGCGGATCGTGCAGACAATGCAGCAGCCGCTCGACACACCCGCGCATCCCATCATCGAGTACCGCCGAGCTCATCGACTCCGGCGTCTGGACCGATGCCGGTCGCCCGGGCATCAGGCCCATGGCCAGAACCAGCTCACCCAGTACCGCCCGGTCAATCCCCACGGCAATTCCCAGCAACGGCCCGGTGGGCGCCGCAAAGGTTTCGCATTCGAACGGCACAGGCATCGCCTGCACCAGATAGTGCCCCGCGCCATATTCCAGGGTACGCGGCCCCAGATAGGCCAGTTTGCTGCCCTGAACAATGATCATCAGGCTCGGTTCGTAGATCTGCGGCCCCCGGGCGACATCGCAGCTGGCCCGCAGCACCTGCACGCCGCGCAGCCCCGTGGGGGCAAATCCATCGCGGGTCGCAAGGGGTTCGAGCAACGCGACCAGCGCGGCATTGGCATCGAGATGACGGGTCAACTGCATGGCAACAACTTCACAAAAAAGGAATGACGGCATCATCGCAGGTTAGCCGCGCATTTCGAGCGCCAACCCGGTGATGCCGGAGGAATAGGCAAAACACACGGAGGATTCGTCATGGTCGCTACGCCCGATGCCGGGGAAAATGACTCGCCTCACCTGTCGTCATCTTTGCGAGGCTTATCACTATGTACACCGCCATCGGCTATGCCGCTCAATCGGCCACCGCCCCCCTCGCCCCCATGACCTTCGAACGACGCACGCCCCGCGCCGACGATGTCGCCATCGACATTCTCTACTGCGGCGTCTGCCACTCCGACATTCACCAGGCCCGCAATGAATGGGGCATTGCTGTTTATCCACTGATGCCCGGGCATGAAATCGTCGGCAAGGTCACCGCCGTCGGCAGCAGCGTCACGCGCTACAAGGTCGGCGACCGGGTCGGCGTCGGCTGCATGGTCGACTCGTGCCGCGAGTGCAAAGCCTGCAAGGCCGACCTTGAACAGTATTGCCTGCAAGGTCCGACGCTGACCTACGCCTCGCCCGATCGAGTCGACGGCAGCAACACCATGGGCGGTTACTCCAACAGCATCGTGGTCAGCGAGCATTTCGTCGTGCGCATTCCCGATGCCCTCGACCTGGCCAGTGCCGCGCCGATTCTCTGCGCCGGCATCACCACCTATGCACCGCTCAAGCACTACGGGATCAAGGCCGGCGACAAGGTCGGGATTCTCGGCATGGGCGGCCTCGGCCATATGGGCATCAAGTTCGCCAAGGCCATGGGCGCCGAAGTCACACTGTTCACTCGCTCGCCAGCCAAGGCAGAGGAAGGCCGCCGCCAGGGCGCCGATCACGTGATCGTCTCCACCGACCCCGAACAGATGAAGGCCGCAGCCAACCACTTCGACTACCTGCTGGACACCATCCCGGTGCAGCACGACCTGAACCCCTACCTGGAAACCCTGAGCTTCGACGGCGTGCATATCCTGGTCGGCCTGATCGAGCCTGTTGAACCGCCCTTGCATGCGGCCAACCTGGTAACCCAGCGTCGGGTGCTGGCCGGCTCGATGATCGGCGGTATGGCGCAGACTCAGGAGGTACTGGATTTCTGTGCCGAACACGGCATCACCTGTGACATCGAAATGCTCGATATCCGCCAGATCAACGAAGCCTTTACCCGGGTCATCCAGGGCGACGTGCGGTATCGCTTCGTGATCGATATGGCCAGCCTCAAGGCCTGACGACAAAGCCCGTGCCTGCCTGGCAGACACGGGCTTTACCACTACCGAGGACGCTGCGCCGCCACCAACAGCAGCATCGGCCGCTCGCGCTCCTCTGCCAGCGCCGGCTGCGCGGCGATCATGGCGTCCGTCGGCCCCCACTCCTCGACGTGTTTGAGCATGAATCCGGCACCGATCAACAGATTGAGCAGGGTTCCCACAGTGCGATGCTGCTTGATCACTCCCTTCGCCAACCAGTCAGTCACCCTGGGGCCCTCCACCTGATAGCTGTCCAGCGGCCAGACCTTGCGCCCATCAGCAGCGATCAACCAACCCGGCTCGACGGGCGCCATGAAGATCGGGTGCTCGATGGAAAACACCAGCCATCCGCCCGGCACCAGAGCCTGATAAGCCTGGCGGAACAGGTGCGCCAAATGCTCGATGTAATGCAGCGTCAGCGAGCTGTACACCAATTCGGCACTGGCGCCAGGCAGTTCCAGATGCTCCAGGTCCGCTCTGACATAGCGAATCGAGGCCGCGTCATTGCTTGACTGTGCCCGCGCCAACATCTTTTGCGAGACATCCAGCCCCAGCACCGAAGACGCGCCCTGCTCTGCCGCCCAGCGACAGAACCAACCGTAGCCGCACCCCAGATCAATCACCCGCGCGCCCTGCAAATCCGGCAACAACGCGCGCAGCGCCGGCCATTCCGGCGCGCCACTGAGGCCATGACGCGAACGCTCCAGCTGACTGTAGCCCTCGAAGAAAGCCGGCGTGTCGTAGATATTCTGTGTCATGTTTCAGTTCCCTACCGGGGCCTTTGAGCGATGGATCAGAGACGCAATCGCCAGCGCCCCTGAAAACGCAGATCGACCACCGCCAGCGGCGCTACATCAATAAAGTTGAACGAGGCTGGACCTGCCTCCAAGGCATGCAGAATCGCTGCACGAATCACAAACGGGTGGCTGACGATAATAAAGTGGCCGTCTTCGCGAAAGCCATCGAGCCAGGCGCCAACCCGGCTGCACAATTGTTGCAGCGATTCTCCGCCATGGGGCGCCGCCTGTGGGTCGTCGAGCCAGGCGGCAAGGCTGTGTTCGGCACTTTCCTGCAGGTCGATCAGGCGCTGGCCCTGCCACTCGCCGAAGTCGTAATCCCCCAATTCGGGAACGATCTCGATACTGCTGCCCAGGGCTTCGGCCGTTTGCCAGGCACGCGCTTCCGGCGCGCTGAGGATGCGCACCGGTTTCTTCAGGCTACTGGCAAGCTCGGCGGCCTTGGCCAGCCCCTTGGGCTCGACCGACTCATCCAGCGGAAACTGCCCCAGGCGCTGAGCCTCGGTACGGGCATGACAAACAAGGCTCAGGCGGGTCGGCATGAAAAAATGTTCTCTGGCGCCAAAAGCGCAGTGGGCAAAATACAGGGCGTGATTTTAAATCACCTGAAGCCCATGACGCACGAAACAAACACACAGAAATAACATCCTGTAGCGACCTGGGCAGCGCACGCGCCTACAATCGGCCTCGTTTTCTTCTGCCGAGGTTATCGACCATGCCTGCTTCACTCTTCCATCGCCTGCTCCGTACCAGCACCCTGCTCCTCTGCCTGGGCACTGCAACAGGCGCCCTCGCCCACGCCCATTTGCAAAGCGCCACGCCCGCTTCCGGCAGCCACGCTGGCCCGACCCAGGAACTGCGACTGGTGTTCAGCGAAGGCGTCGAAGAGAAATTCACCAACGTCGTGTTGCGCCGCGACAATGCCCTGCTCGTCCTCAAGAGCATCGCCACAGCCCCCGGCGACAAGAAAACCTTGATTGTCACACCCGAGCAGCCATTGACCGCCGGCGACTACGTGGTCGAGTGGCAGGCCGTGTCCGTCGACACCCACAAGAGCAGCGGCAACTACTCGTTCAAGGTCATGCCCTGAGCCCATGCACGACGCAATGATTGCTTGTCGCTTCGTCCATTTTTCCGCAGTGCTGTTGCTGTTCGGGGCCTGCCTGTTCAGGCCCCTGTTACTGGGAAGCGCCCCTTTGCCTGGGCTGGACCGTGCACTGCGTAGAGGCCTGCAAGTACTGGCGTGGCTGGGCCTGCTCAGCGCCGTGGCCTGGTTGCTACTGGTCACGGTATCGATGACCGGCAACCCATCGGATGCGCTGGATCCGGCAACGCTGGGCCTGGTGCTGGGCAGCACCTTGTTCGGCCAGGTCTGGAGCTGGCACCTGGGGCTGAGCCTGCTGCTTCTAGGCTGCCTGCTAGGCACGACCAAGCTGGCGCTCAACCTGCCCCTCAGTTTCGCGCTACTGGCCACGCTCGCCCCGATTGGCCACGGAGCAATGCTCGAAGGCGTGAGCGGCCAGTTGCTGATCCTCAATCAAGTGATCCACCTGACCTGTGTCGGGGCTTGGCTTGGCGGCCTGCTGCTACTGCTCTACGTACTGTCGCAGCGCGCCGGAAAGGACCTTGCCGCGCTCCTGCGGCGCTTCAGCACTCTGGGTTATGCACTGGTCGCCGGTATCCTGCTCAGCGGCCTGGTCAATATTCGCATGATGACTGGCACCTACTGGCCCAGTCCGCTATTCGAGGGCTTTGCCTTGATCCTGCTGATCAAGGCCGCCTTGGTGGCGGTCATGTTGCTGCTGGCGCTGTTCAATCTGCTGAGCAGTCGTGCCGGGCGCCTGCCAGTGCTGCGCACCAGCGTGACCTTCGAATGGCTGTTCGGCCTCGCGGCCGTGGCGGCCGTGTCCCTGCTGGGAACCCTGCCCCCCATGCCAGCGCATTGAGCGCAGACTTACTCGCTCGACTCGGCGAAGTGCCTGAGGACGTCACCGTCCATGCGGTAGCGCACCCACTCATCCTGGGGCTGCGCACCGATGGATTTATAGAAGTTGATCGCCGGCTCGTTCCAGTCCAGAACACTCCACTCCAACCGACCGCAGTCATTGGCACAGGCGATGCGGGCCAAGTGGCGCAACAACTTCTTGCCGGCCCCCGTACCTCGCTGCTCGGGCGTGACGTACAGATCTTCCAGGTACAGGCCGTTGCGCCCCAACCAGGTCGAATAGCTGAAGAAGAACACCGCAAAACCCACCGGCTGACCTTCACGCAGGCAAATCAGCCCATGAGCCGTGGCCCCTTCGCTGAACAGGCTGCGCTCGATATCCACCACGCTGGCGATCACTTCATGACGGGCGCGCTCGTACTCGGCCAGTTCGGTGATGAACGCCAGGATCTGTGGCGCATCGCTGGGCCGGGCTTCACGTATTTCAAAAGGCATCAACGCCACTCCGCTTTGGATCAGAAGGCGCCATGCTAAGGCGCGCGGACCGATACGCCTAGCACCGGATCAGGAGAAACAGGGCCGATGGAACGCCGCAGAAGGGCCATCGCGCAAGACGCACCTGGCCTCAAGGCTCCACGCCGATCGCAAAGAACTCGCCGGCGCTCCAGACACCCAGCCACGACTGCCCTGCGATCTGCCGCGGGACGGCCAACTCGACCAGTTGATAAAAGACATTGCGATGGATCAACGCCTCGAGATTGCTGCGCACATGGATATAGGGCGCAGGCTCGCCGGTCAGCGGATCGAGCATCACCCGCAACGGGTGCTCAGGGCCGGCCTCGACCCGCTCCTCGACGTTGGTATTGAAGTACAACACCTGCTGCTCGCCCGCGCCTTCGACATCCAGGGTCACGGCCACAAAAGGCGCATCGTCAACCTTGATGCCGACTTTTTCCACCGGGGTCACCAGAAAGTAATCGTCGCCATCGCGGCGGATGATCGTGGAGAACAGCTTGACCATAGGCTTACGCCCGATGGGCGTGCCCAGGTAGTACCAGGTGCCATCACGGGCGATACGCATATCGATGTCGCCACAGAAATCCGGGTTCCACAAATGCACTGGCGGCAAGCCTTTGCCCGAGCTGGGAATCTGCGCCAACAAATCGTTGGCCTTGCCTGCGCCACTCATAGTGTTCTCCCTGTATGGCTTCAGTCGCTCAGGCCCAGAAGGCTACGGGCGTACTGTGCCAGTGGCGCACCGATCTGGTCCTGCGGCTTGTTGTCGTGGAACGTCAGTAAACCGCCGCGGCTGCGAATGCGTGCGGTGTCGATCAGATATTGGGTACTGGTCTCGATCAACATGATCTGAATCACGCCAGTGTCGATCCCCAAGCGATCGACGGCTTCCTGGTCGAGCCACTCATCACTGTTGCCAATGCGGTCATCGGCCTTGGCAAAACGGGTGTACAGCAGATAATGGGCACCGGCATCACGCGCCTCGCCCATCGCCTGGTTCAAACCGACGGGCGCACGGGCACGGCGGACCATGGGGAAATACTCGACAAAACCGTCGAAGGCTTCTTCAGCCACTACGTTCGGTCGCGGGTAGGCGCCGCCTGGCGGTACAAAGGCGCCCTGGGCAATATAGATAAAGGAATCGGGCTGCAAACGAAACGAGCTGGTCCGACGGGTATCGCTATGATCCAGAATCCCGGCATCGCTCAAATGATAGCGGGCGCCCTCACCCAGATCGCTGACTTTCATGCAGCCACCCAACACCATAAACGTCAGCAGCAAAACCAGGCTACGCATCCTAACCTCCAGTGGCCGGTGACGGAAAACCGGCGAATGCGCCAGGGATGCAGCTTCCGCGCCAGATCAGTCAATCGACGCCGGGAAGCACCTGCGCTTATCAACCGCCAATAATCTTCATGACCGTGGCACCGCCGGAGAAAGCCACGTCCTGTTTGTCACCCAGCGCCTTGACCAACAGTCCCTGCAAGGCCGGTAACGCCTCGTGGCGTGGCTTGTCGAGCAAGTCACCGATGTAGTGGCGATTGCTTGAGGACAGGCAGCCGTGCAACCAGCCCGTGGAAGACAGACGCAGACGCGAACAGGTTCGGCAAAACGGCACGCTTTCATTGGCAATCGCGCCAAAGTAACCCTGCCCGGGGATCTCGTAGCGTATCGCCGTGGCGTCGATCGGCGCCGAGGCCTGCAGGTATTCGTAGCGCGCACCAATCAGATCGAGCAATTGCTGCAGGCTAACGAACTGTTGGAGAAAAGCATTGGGCTCCCGGGCTAGGTGGCCCATGCGCATCAACTCGATAAACCGCAGTTCATAGCCATGCTCAAGGCAATACTCCAGCAACGGCATGACCTGATCGAGGTTCTGCCCGCGCAACGGCACCATATTGACCTTGATTTTCATCCCCGCCGCTTTTGCCTGGCGCATACCGTCCAGCACGGTGGCCAGATCGCCACCCCGGGCAATATCGCGAAAGACCTGCGGGTCGAGTGTATCCAGGGAGACATTCAAACGGCGGATGCCCGCGCCCAGCAATAGCGGCAACTTGCGCGCCAGGAGCTGGCCATTGGTGGTCAGGCTGATATCGTCCAGCCCCATACCGCCAACCGCCGCCATAAAGGCTTCCAGCTTGGGGCTGACCAACGGCTCGCCGCCGGTAATCCGCAGGCGTTCAATCCCGGCCGCCTCGATCAGGTACGCCACCCCACGCGCCATCGCCTCGGCCGACAGCTCATCCTGTGCAGCCACCAGCCGCTTGCCGTTGGGCACGCAGTAAGTACAGGCGTAGTTGCAGGCGGCGGTCAGGCTGATGCGCAGATTGCGAAAACGCCTGCCTTGACGATCAACGATCATGAAGCACTCCGGAGTGGATTATCGAGCCCGATTAAAAGCTGACTTCAAAATCAGTTTTTAGCAAGCCCCACCCCTCAGTATATTCCCGGAGTCAGGCGCCAGGGACCACAAACATGGCGCACTCATGGGTGAATCATTCGACGGCCGGGGGAGTATCGCCGTCGCGCTTGCGCTTGTTGCCCATACGCACGCCGATGTCCATCAGGAACTGGAAGAAGCCTTCCTGATCTTCCAGCACATTACTCCAGAACGGCGAGTGATAGAGCGCCACCGCACCGTGGACCAGCGCCCAGGACGCGCAGTAATGAAAGTAGGGGGGCACGTCTTCTAGCTTGCCTTCACTGATCCGGCCTTTGATCAACAGGGTCAGGCGCTCGAAATTCGAAGCTCGAATCTTGTGCAGCTCCTCGACCATTTCCGGCACCTGATTGCCCTTGACCACCTTTTCTTCAAGACGATCAAACAGCCGATAGCGCTGCGGGTCACGCATGCGGAACTCGAAGTAGGCGCGCGACAGCGCTTCCTTGTCCTTGTCGACATCGGCCGAGTGCAACAACTCGTTGAGGTCGCGCTCGTAGTCGAGCATCAGCCGCAGATAAATCTCGGCCTTGGACTTGAAGTGTTTGTAGATAGTCCCTTTGCCGATGCCGACGGCATCCGCGATCATCTCGACGGTGACGCTATCTTCGCCTTGTTCAAGGAACAGCTTGAGCGCGGTATCGAGAATTTCTTGCTCGCGGCGACGAAACTCACGGACCTTACGAGGTTCTTTTTGCATGAGAAAAGGTCTGTAGGGGCTAAAATCGGAGCCGGGTATTATGCCTAACTTGGGCCAAATTGCACGGAACATCCGAGCCCGTTTTGTTTTCAGCGCCAACGAATAGGGCCACAGCAGTCAGAAATACCTCGCCACCTCGCAATCGCGTCGCCCCAGTGTCGGGCAAACAAGCCGCGTCGATGAGAACACTTCCGAAGCGCCTGTATTCCAAATCTGTTTAAAAAATAGACAGTCGCGACTGGACGCAACGCAATCCTGGCCAATACTTGAGATGTCGGCGCGGCATCTCCCCCAAGTGCCTCGCCGATAAAGGCGCCAACGGACAGCGTGCCTTTGTTTTACTCCTAATGGTCTTAACCCGGATTCACCCCCCAGAACCCGGGTTTTTTTTGCCTGCGATTCAGCGCCTAGCCCCGCCCCGCGACGTGGGCCAGGGGAAACAAACGACAGAAATTCTCCGTGGTCTGCTCGGCGAAGCGCTCGAAAGGCACACCGCGCAACATCGCCAGGTACTCGGCCACTTCACGCACATACTGCGGCAGGTTGGGTTTGCCTCGATAGGGAATCGGCGCCAGGTACGGCGAGTCGGTTTCCACCAGCAGGCGATCGGCCGGTACTTGCCTCGCCACATCGCGCAGCGCATCCGCATTGCGGAAGGTGACAATGCCGGACAACGAGATATAGAACCCCAGGTCCAGCGCTGCCTTGGCCATCTCCCAGTCTTCGGTAAAACAGTGCAGGACGCCGGCATGGGGCAGCTGTGCTTCGCGCAGCAGGGCCAGGGTATCGGCGCGGGCACCCCGGGTATGGACAATAACCGGCTTGGCGGTCTGCGCCGCTGCTTGCAGATGCAGACGGAAAGACGCTTGCTGCAGTTCGGCCGCCTCGGGCTCGTAGTGATAATCCAGGCCCGTCTCGCCGATGGCCACCACCCGCGGGTGCTCCAGCTCAGCCAACAACCAGTCGAGGGCCGGCACGGCGTCGGCCTGTACATCCAGTGGGTGCACCCCCACCGAACAATCGACATCGGCATAACGCTCGGCCAGGCATTTGACCTCAGCGGCATTGTCGACGCTCACGCCAATGCACAGGAAATGCCCGACACCTCGCTGGCGGGCGGCGTCCAGTGCAGCATCCAGGGAGCCGTCGTGGGCGCTCAGGTCAAGGCGATCGAGGTGACAGTGAGAATCTACCAACATGGGAAGCGGCAACTACATGGTGTGGGTGGGACGGTCGGACTTCAGGGCGCCCGCCAGGTGAGTTTCGATTTTACTGCGCGCGGCGTTGTCGTCTTCATTGAACTGCACCCCGATACCGGCGGCACGATTACCCTGCGCTCCGTTGGGTGTGATCCATGTGACCTTGCCGGTCACCGGGAGTTTTTCCGGCTCGTCCATCAGGTTGAGCAGCATGAACACCTCATCACCCAGCCGGTAATGCTTATGGGTGGGGATAAACAGACCGCCATTCTTGATAAAGGGCATATAGGCGGCATAGAGCACGGATTTGTCCTTGATCGTCAGGGACAGGATGCCATTGCGTGGACCTGGGCTGATGGGCTCGTTCATGCAAACTCCCTTGTAAGGCTAGACGGTTGATTCTAGGCGCTGGCGGTCAGTTTTGGGTAGGCAAAGCGGCCCATTGCACCAGCAGCGCTTCAAGCAGCAACACGCGATTGAGATTAGCTTTGCCCAAGACCTTCTGGCGCTGGGCGAGAATCCAGTCCTGAATATTCAGCACCTTGGTTCGCGCGCTCTTTTGCGCCAGGTACTGCACGACTTTGCGCATATCGTGCAACCCCAGGCCTTCTTCATCTTCAGTCAGCTGATAACGCAACATCAGGTTCGACCAGTCACAGAACCAATCGAATAGCAGCAACAAGGGAATCGCATTCCAGCCTTCGGCCAACTGGGTCGCCGATTGCTGCTGCTTGAGGAGTTTCTTGACCCCTTCCACAACCTGGGCCCGCTGTTCGCGTATGCCCTGCGCTTGCAGCCTGACCGCCGCCAGAGGCGAACCTGCGGCCAGCGTCAGCAGTTCCACGCGTTCTTCGGCGGAACAGTCCGGCAGGGCCTTGGCTAGCCACTCCAGACTGATGCTTTCACTGGGCAGCGGGCAAGCTTGTTGCACACAACGACTGCGAATGGTCGGCAGCAGCCGGCTGGACTGATGGCTAACCAACAGCAGCACGGTATTGCCCGACGGCTCTTCGAGACTCTTGAGCAAGGCGTTGGCGGCATTGATGTTCATCGACTCGACCGGCTCGATCAGCACGACCTTGCGCCCGCCCAACTGGGCGGTCTGCACGACGAAACTGACCAGATCACGCACCTGGTCGACCTTAATCGCCTTGTCCGCCTCTTCCGGCTCGAGAATGTAGTTATCCGGATGGCTGCCGGCCGCCAGCAGCAGGCAGGACTTGCACTCACCGCAGGCATTCAGGCCAACGGGACGCTGACAGAGCAGGCGGTGCATCAGCCGTTCGGCCAGGGCACGCTTGCCGATACCGATCGGACCGTGCAGCAGATAGGCATGGGCGTGCTGGGTACGTCCGGCCAATTGCTGCCAGAGACTCTCCTGCCAGGGGTAGGCCTCAGCCACGGTAGCGCTCCAGCAGGTGCGGCATCAGCACATCGAGCGCCTGCTGAACCTGCTCCAGCGATTGCGCCGCATCAACCAACCGGTAACGCACCGGATCAGCGGCCGCACGCTTGAGGTAGGTACTGCGCACCGCATCGAAAAACACCCGGCCTTCCTGCTCGAAACGATCCAGCCGACCGCGGGCACTGGCCCGGGCCAGGCCGACTTCCACCGGCAGATCGAAGACCAGCGTCAGGTCCGGCTGCAGACCGTTCTGGACAAACTGTTCGAGCACCGCGATACGCTCAGGCGACAAGCCGCGTCCACCGCCCTGGTAAGCGTAAGTGGCATCGGTGAAACGATCACAAAGCACCACGGCGCCACGGGCCAGCGCGGGGCGAATCACTTCGGCCAGATGCTGGGCCCGCGCAGCAAACACCAGCAACAGCTCGGTATCGGCACACATGGCCTCGTCACTAGGCGCCAGAAGAAGCTCGCGAATACGCTCCGCCAGCGGCGTACCACCGGGTTCACGCGTCAGCACCACGTCGATGCCGGCGGCGCGCAGGCGCTCGGCCAGGTACTCGCGATTGGTGCTCTTGCCAGCCCCTTCGGGGCCTTCCAGGGTAATAAACAAGCCAGTCACGGGCGGTCCTTAATAAAAGTCATGGCCGGCCTTGCGGCTCGGGGTCGGCGGGTACGCTCGCGGGCGGCGTTGCACTCGGTGCGGCGGGCGCCGGGCTGGAGCGATAGTCTGCGCGGCGCTTGAGCTGGTACTCGCGCACGGCCGAATTGTGGGCATCCAGATCATCGGAGAACACATGGCTACCATCGCCACGGGCGACAAAATACAGGCTACTGCCCGCGACCGGATGCAAGGCCGCATGAATGGCCTCGCGACCGACCATGGCAATGGGCGTCGGCGGAAGACCGGCAATAACATAAGTGTTGTAGGGCGTTGGTTCGCGCAGATGGGCACGGTTCAGCTTGCCGTTGTAGCGTTCGCCCAGGCCGTAGATCACGGTTGGATCAGTCTGCAACGGCATGCCAATACGCATACGTCGCACAAAGACACCGGCAATCTGCCCACGCTCATGGGGCACCCCTGTTTCCTTTTCCACCAGGGAGGCCATGATCAGCGCCTGATAGGGTTCGGTGTAAGGCAAATCAGGCGCGCGCTTATCCCACTCTTGAGCCAAAACATCTTCCAGGCGCTCGTATGCCTTTTTCAGCAATTCGGCGTCGGTCATGCCCCGTACAAAACGATAGGTATCCGGGAAGAAGCGGCCTTCGGGGAAAACACCGGGGTGACCCAGCTTTTCCATGACCTCGCTGTCACTCAAGCCGGCCAGAGTCTGTTCCAGCTTTTCATGCTTGGCGAGCGCTGTGCGAACCTGGCGAAAGTTCCAACCCTCGACCAGCGTCAGGCTGTACTGAACCACCTCGCCTCGCTGCCAGAGGCCCAGCAGGTCGCGGACACTCATACCAGGGGCCAGGCGATACTCACCACTGTGCAGTGGCTGGCCGTCCAGGTTGAACCGCCAATACAGGCGCAGCCAAAACGCGTCCTGGACAATCCCGCTGGCCTGCAAACGATTGAAGGTACCGCCAGGCGTCGAGCCATTGGGGACATCCAACAATTGCTCCTGGCTCACGTCCAGTTTTTGCTCCAGCACCGAGTGCACCTTCCACGCCGCGCCAGCCAGCAGCAAGCCTGCCAGCACCAACGCGATTTCCAGCAGCACCAAGAGTTTACGTCTCACGAATCAGGCATCCAGTAGCACACGGGCAATGCGTTGCAGTTTACGGGTGAGCGGCCCAACCGGCCAGCTCAGGTCGGCAAAAGCACGCACCGGCCAGACACCGTAGACGCTATTGCACAGGAAGATTTCATCGGCCTGGCGCAACTGCTCCAGGCTGATATCGGTCACGCTGACCTCAAGCCCCAACTGCTCGGCCTGGGCCAGCAGCTCGGCACGCATGACCCCCGCCACACCGCAGCGACGCAAGTCAGCAGTGAGCAGCACGCCACCGCACACCAGGAAAAGATTGCTGAATACCCCTTCGATCACCCGCCCAGAAACATCCAGCATCAAACCTTCGGCATGTTCGCTATCGTGCCATTCGGCACGCGCCAAGACTTGCTCCAGCCGATTCAGATGTTTGAGGCCGGCGAGCAACGGTTGCTCGGCCAGACGTGTCGTGCAGGGAAACAAGCGAATACCGTCTTTACCGTGGCTCGCCGGATAGGCCGCAGGCGGGCTGCCTTGCAGAATCCGTCGCGGCTGCGCGCCCACCACCGCTGCATAACCACGCAGGCTATCACCGCGGGTGATGATCAGCTTGAGGACACCATTATCCAGACCGCCGGCATACGCGAGGATTTCAGCGCGAATCAGCCTCAGGTCAAGGGCAATGCCCAGGCGGGTACCGCCATCGCCCAGACGTTGCAGATGCCGCTCCAGCAAGATTGGCTGCCCGGCCGTGACGGCGATGGTCTCGAACAGACCATCACCGTAAGCCAGGCCGCGATCCTTGAGCGGCAGATCATCGACCGGAAGGCCGTCGACCCAGCTTTGCATTACTCGGCGAACCGGCGGAACACCAGGGAACCATTGGTTCCCCCAAAGCCGAAGGAGTTGGACAGCACCACATCGATCGGCATATTGCGTGCCTCGTGCGGGACGAAGTCCAGATCACAGCCTTCATCGGGCTCATCGAGGTTGATGGTCGGCGGAGCCACCTGGCTATTGATCGCCAGCACACTGAAGATCGCCTCGATGGCGCCTGCGGCGCCCAGCAAGTGGCCAGTCATGGACTTGGTCGAACTGACCGCCAGTTTGTAGGCGTGCTCGCCGAAGACAGTCTTGATCGCTTCAGCTTCAGCCAGATCGCCAGCCGGCGTCGAAGTGCCGTGGGCATTGACGTACTGCACCTGGTCAGCGTTCAGGCGGGCATCGCGCAGGGCATTGGCGATGCAACGCGCCGCGCCTGCACCATCAGCCGGTGGCGATGTCATATGGTAAGCATCACCACTCATGCCAAAGCCGATCAGCTCGGCATAGATGGTCGCACCACGCGCCTTGGCATGCTCCAGCTCTTCGAGTACCAGCGCACCGGCACCATCGGACAATACAAAGCCATCACGGCCCTTGTCCCATGGACGGCTGGCACGGGCCGGCTCGTCATTGCGAGTGGACAGTGCGCGCGAAGCGCCGAAGCCGCCCATACCCAGGCCACAAGCCGCCATTTCGGCACCGCCGGCAATCATCACATCGGCTTCGCCGTAGGCAATGTTGCGCGCCGCCATGCCAATGCAGTGCGTACCGGTGGTACAGGCGGTGGCGATGGCGTAGTTAGGCCCCTGGACACCCAGATGGATGGACAGGAAGCCGGAAATCATATTGATGATCGAGCCTGGCACAAAAAACGGCGAAATCCGTCGTGGGCCCTGATCGTGCAGCGTGCGGCTGGTTTCTTCGATATTGGTCAGACCGCCAATACCCGACCCCATGGCCACGCCGATGCGCTCACGGTTGGCATCGGTCACTTCCAGGCCGGAATTACGCACAGCCTGAAAACCTGCCGCCAATCCGTACTGGATAAACAGGTCGAGCTTGCGGGCCTCTTTGACCGACAAGTATTCCTCGACGTTGAAGCCTTTTACCGAGCCGCCAAAACGGGTGGTATAGGCAGAAAGGTCCGTGTGTTCGATCAGACCAATGCCACTGCGACCAGCCAGAATGCCTTCCCAGGAACTCGGAACATCCGTACCCAGTGGCGACAACATCCCCATACCGGTGACTACGACGCGTCTACGCGACACAGCACTCTCCTTTATTCTATTGACGACACTTTGCATCACGCCTAAAGAAAAAACCGCACGCCATGATGGCAGTGCGGTTTTTCCATGACAGCAAGCGACGATTACAAGCTATTAAGCCTGGTGGCTAGTAACGTAATCGATTGCAGCTTGTACAGTAGTGATTTTTTCGGCTTCTTCGTCAGGGATTTCGGTCTCGAATTCCTCTTCCAGAGCCATCACCAGCTCAACGGTGTCAAGCGAGTCGGCACCCAGGTCTTCAACGAAGGAAGCGCTGTTGGTCACTTCTTCTTCTTTAACGCCCAATTGCTCGGCAACGATTTTCTTGACGCGCTCTTCGATGGTGCTCATACCTTGTTTTCACTCCTAATGGACAAATTCAGGCAGCTGGCCAGTGGGTAAGTGTATAGAAAGGCTTTTCAGCTTTTCAACTGAAAGCTTCCTCCTCGAACCGCACCCACCACCTGCCTATAAATTAATTGCAGCTTTATAACGGATTTTAGACAGCTCGTATGACATTTTTTTGATGCAATCCGTCACATTTAACTCATGTACATCCCGCCGTTCACCGGGATTGTAGCCCCGGTAACGTATGCCGCACCGTCCGACGCCAGAAAAGCGACCACTTGCGCGATCTCCTGTGCCTGCCCCAGACGGCCCAGCGGAATCTGTGTCAGTAGCGCTTCACGCTGTGCTTCCGGCAGTTCACGCGTCATATCGGTATCGATAAACCCAGGCGCTACCGCATTGACCGTAATCGACCGCGAACCGACTTCACGCGCCAGCGCGCGGCTGAAACCTTCCAGACCGGCCTTGGCGGCGGCATAGTTTACTTGGCCTGCGTTGCCCATGGCACCCACAACCGAACCAATACTGATAATTCGCCCCCAACGCGCCTTGGTCATGCCACGCAAAACACCCTTGGAGAGGCGGAACAGACTGTTCAGGTTGGTGTCGACGACATCGTGCCACTCGTCGTCTTTCATGCGCATCATCAGGTTATCGCGGGTGATACCGGCATTATTGACCAGGATCGCCGGCGCACCGAATTGCTCCTGGATGCTCGCCAACACCGCCGCTACCGACTCATCGCTGGTGACGTTGAGTTCCAGGCCCGTGCCCTGGATACCATGTTCCTTGAGGGTCGCCGCGATACGCTCGGCACCGGAAGCGGAAGTGGCGGTACCCACCACCACAGCGCCCAGACGCCCCAATTCCAAAGCGATGGCTTGGCCAATACCACGGCTGGCGCCAGTAACCAGTGCAACTTTACCTTGCAGACTCATGCAGGCTTCTCCTAATTCAGACCAGTGCCGCGCGAGCGGCTTCGAAGGCATCCGGGGTATTCAGGTTGGAAGTGTTCACGCCATCGGCGCAACGCTTGTTCAGGCCCGCCAGGACTTTACCCGGACCGCACTCGACCAGTTCTGTCGCGCCGTTGGCCGCCAGGCACTGGACCGATTCGACCCAGCGTACCGGCTTATAGAGCTGTTCGAGCAGGTCACGCTTGAGTGTCTCGAGGTCGGCAGCCACGGCTGCGCTGACATTCTGCACCAAAGGGATCTGCGGGGCCTGCCAGTCGATCGCCGCGATCGACTCGGCAAAGCGCTCGGCAGCCGGACGCATCAGCTCACAGTGCGAAGGCACGCTGACCGGCAACGGCAAGGCACGCTTGGCGCCTCGCGCCTTGCACGCGTCCATTGCCCGCTCGACCGCCGCCTTGCTACCCGCAATAACCACTTGGCCAGGGGAATTGAAATTCACCGCACTGACCACGTCACCCTGGGCCGATTCGGCGCAAGCAGCAATCACATCGGCATCGTCCAGCCCCAGGATCGCCGCCATGGCGCCCTGCCCGGCCGGCACGGCCTCCTGCATCAATTGCCCACGACGCTCGACCAGCTTGACCGCATCACCCAGGCTCAGGCTGCCGGCGGCAACCAGTGCGCTGTACTCGCCAAGGCTGTGACCGGCCACATAAGCCGGACGCGCACCACCTTCGGCCAACCACAGGCGCCACAGCGCAATGGAGGCGGCCAGAATGGCGGGCTGGGTTTTATCGGTTTGGTTAAGCAGTTCAACCGGGCCTTCCTGGGTCAATGCCCACAGGTCGTAACCCAAAGCCGCGGAGGCCTCTTTAAAAGTGTCGATAATCACCGGGTACTGCGCGCCCAACTCGGCCAGCATGCCGAGGGACTGCGATCCCTGTCCCGGAAAGACGAATGCGAGGGATGTAGACATGTAACAAGCCCCTAATAATCTGGTCGTCGAAGAATTGACGTTCCGCCAACGCGGACGCGAGAAACTGACAGTTGGATGGCTAAAGGTTCCCAGCGGTCACATTTAAGCACTTACCCAAAAAATCGCCTAAGACAGCAGATCTTCCAGGCGGCCATGCAAGCGCTCCGGCAGGTTTTCCTGAATCTCGATCAACGCCCGCTGAATCGCACTTTGAAACCCCTGCACGCCGGCCGAGCCATGGCTCTTTACGACAATGCCTTGCAAGCCCAGAAAGCTCGCACCATTGTGTCGGGCCGGCGCCAGATCGGCCTGCAGGCGCCTCATCAACGGCAATGCCAAAGCCCCCACCATGCGCGACGCCAGGTTACGCTTGAACAGACGTTCGATCCGCGCCGCAATCATCGTGGCCAGACCTTCGCTGGACTTGAGCAGGATATTGCCGACAAACCCGTCGCACACCACCACATCCGCTTCGCCGCGATACAAGCCATCGCCCTCGACAAAACCGATGTAATTCAAGCCACGCGCCTGTTGCAGCAGGCTCGCCGCCAGCTTGACCTGCTGATTCCCCTTGATTTCTTCGGTCCCGATATTCAGCAAGGCAACACGCGGACGCACGACCCCGAGCGCCTCGGCCGCCACCGAGCCCATCACGGCAAAATGCAGCAAGTGCTCGGCACTGCAATCAACGTTCGCCCCCAGGTCAAGCAACTGGCAATAGCCGGCCTCGGTCGGAATCGCTGCGACCATCGCCGGCCGATCGATGCCCGGCAGGGTTTTGAGGATGTAGCGCGACAAGGCCATCAACGCCCCGGTATTGCCCGCGCTGACACAGGCCTGGACCTTGCCATCACGCAATAACTCCAGCGCCACGCGCATCGAGGAGTCCGGCTTGCCGCGCAAGGCCTGCGCCGGCCGCTCATCCATGCCGATAACCTGCATGGCCGGCACAATCGTCAGGCGCGAGCGATCCACAGCCGATTGGCTGGCGATCAGTTCTTCAATGAGGGAGGGTTGGCCGACAAGGACCAGGTGTAACGAGGGCGTAGCAGACAGGCAGGCGAGGCTGGCCTGGACAATGCTGCGGGGACCGAAGTCCCCGCCCATTGCGTCGATCGCGATGATCTGAGCGGACAAGATTTACTCGTCAGCGCCCTTGTCGATCACTTTACGGCCACGGTATACGCCTTCTGGCGATACGTGGTGACGCAGGTGAACTTCACCGGTGGTCTTTTCTACGGACAGAGTGCTTGCCTCGAGAGCATCGTGCGAACGACGCATGTCACGGGCGGAGCGGGATTTTTTGTTCTGCTGAACAGCCATAATTGATTAACTCCTAAACGTTTGGGTCACGCTTTAACTGCGCCAATACACTGAACGGGTTGGACCGCGTTACCTCGTCCTCGCTCGGCTCAGGCTCTTCGAGCCCGTCCGGCTGCTGGCATTCTTCCGGATGATGAGCAGGCACAATGGGCAAGGCAAGCAAAAGCTCTTCCTCGATCAAAGCCTGCAGATCCAAAGGATCCTCGCCCAGTTCCAGCACGTCATAACCTTTCGGTAACGACTGGGTATTCGCACCCTCTTTCACCACAGCGTAACTGCATTCGCTGTGGATCGGCAGGGTGACCAGCTCAAGACAACGCTGGCAAACCATTTTGACTTCGACGTCGATAGCACTGTGGATAACCACAGATTTACGTTCGTCGCGCTCAAAAATGAATTTCGCCTGCACCGTACCGACAGTGTCGGAAAGCGGGTCGCAGAGTCTCTCCAAATCGGCCAGCAGCAGTTCACCTTGAAGGGTGGTGCCACGGTCAGCCAATTTGCGCGGGTCAACGTGAGGTGGAATCGGGTCATTCAACATAGGCGCAGCATTATAGGGATGCCCCCAGCCATGTCAAAGGAAATTCAGCCCTGTCCGCCCGCTGACCAGCTGGCTAGAATCAGCGTCCATCTTCAGGAGAGACTCATGCTGCCGCTGCTGCTCGCTTCAAGCTCGATATATCGCCGCGAATTGCTCGCCCGCCTGCGCCTGCCCTTTACTTGCAGCTCGCCGGATATCGACGAATCCCCTCGCCCTGGCGAAACGGCCAGCGACCTGGTTCAACGCCTGGCACGCGAGAAGGCCCAAGCCCTTGCCGGTAGCCATGCAAGCCACTTGATCATCGGCTCGGACCAGGTTGCCGTGCTCGATGGCCGCATACTCGGCAAGCCTCACACCTTCGCCAAGGCCTTTGAGCAGCTTAGCGCCGCCAGCGGCACCCGCGTAACCTTCCAGACTGGCCTGGCGCTACTCAACAGCCAGACCGGGCACTGCCAGGTAGACTGCATTCCCTTCACCGTTCATATGCGCGAACTCAGCCCCGAGCGGATCACGCGCTATCTGCTGGCAGAACAGCCTTATGACTGCGCCGGCAGCTTCAAAGCTGAAGGCCTGGGCGTCAGCCTGTTTCAAAGCACCGAAGGACCCGACGCCACCAGCCTGATCGGCCTGCCACTCATCCGCCTGGTAGACATGCTGCTCACAGAAGGCGTCGACCTCCCCTAAAGCCCCACACCCGAATTGAAAAAACCGGTCAAAAGACCGGTTTTTTTCATACTCGCATCAGGTTCACCGCAAGCTTGGCCCCTGAAAGCCCATCCACATTGCCAGATGCTCGGCAACGCTGGCTCCCAGTCTTTTGGAGAAACGATCAAAAGGCGACTCCTGCACGGTAAAGTCCACCAGGTCCTTTTCACCGACCACATCACGCGCCACCGAACTGGCACTGCCCAACCCATCGATCAACCCCAGCTGCAAAGCCTGCTCGCCGGACCAGACCAGCCCCGAGAACAGCTCGGGATGCTCCTTGTCCTTCAAGCGCTCACCACGCCCCTGCTTGACGCTGGCAATGAACTGACGATGAGTGGTGTCGAGCACGCCCTGCCAGAACTGCGTTTCATCGGGCTTTTGCGGCTGGAACGGATCGAGAAACGACTTGTGCTCACCCGAGGTGTAGACACGCCGCTCAACCCCCAACTTCTCCATCGCGCCAACAAAGCCGTAGCCTGCCGCTGTTACGCCAATGGAGCCCACCAGGCTGGCCTTGTCGGCATAGATCTGGTCCGCCGCACTGGCAATGTAGTAAGCGCCGGAGGCGCCCAGGTCGCTGATGACCGCATACACCTTGGTATCCGGATGCAAGCCACGCAGGCGCCGGATCTCGTCATAGACATAACCCGACTGCACCGGGCTGCCGCCCGGGCTATTGATGCGCAGCACAATCCCCTTGACCCTGGGATCCTCGAAGGCCGCCCGCAGGCTACCGACCAGGTTATCGGCACTGGCCGACTCCTTGTCCGCAATCATCCCGCGCAGCTCGATCAAGGCCGTATAACTGGCACCGCTCGCGGCATTTTTTTCCATATCCATCAGTGGCGTGAACAGCGCCAACGCGACAAACAGATACACAAAGGTCAGCAGCTTGAAGAAGATCCCCCAACGCCGCGAACGACGCTGCTCCTGAACACCCACCAAGAGGGTTTTTTCCAGCAACTTCCAGCTTTTATCTTCGCCGCCCTCGGTGTTTGCCGGGGCCGGAGCCTTCCATTCGTCAGCCATGTCCACTCACCCCAATACCGTATTTAAGCAACACCCCGGCCCAGCCAGGTCTGCAGCTCGGAAAAACGCTCTATCGCCAGCCGCGGCCGATAGGCCTGCAACGCCCCCAGATCCAGCGCCCCATAGCCTACCGCCACCGAATCCATGCCGGCATTGTTGGCCATTTGCAAGTCGAACGAGGAATCACCCACCATCAAGGCCTGGCGCGCCGCAACACCGCAATGGTCAAGAATCTGCTCTAACATCAACGGATGCGGCTTGCTGGCCGACTCATCCGCCGCGCGCGTGATATCGAAATAACCCTGCCACCCATGGGCGCCGAGCACCCGATCCAGCCCACGCCGCGCCTTGCCGGTAGCCACCGCCAGTTTGTAGCCCTGGCGACGAAACGCCTCTAGCGACTCGACCACACCGGGAAACAGTGGCGAGGGCTCAACATCCAGCGCCATATAGCTTTGGGCATAGCACTGACGAAACGCGACCAGCTCATCATCGCTGATATGCGGATAGAGACTGCGTATCGCCTCAGGCAAACCCAGGCCAATAATGCCTTTGATGGCCAACTCATCCCGCGGTGCATAACCGAAAGTGACGGACGCCTCGATCATCGCCTGGACAATCCGACCAATGGAGTCGGCCAGGGTGCCATCCCAATCGAAAATCAGCAGCTGGTAATCAGGATGCACTCAGGCGCTCCACCGTCTTGGCCCACATGTCATCCACTGGCGCCTGCAATTTCAGCTCGCCACCCTCGGGCAGCGGCACCGTCAGCATGTAGGCATGCAAAAACAACCGCTTGCCCCCCAACTCGCGAATCTCGCGGGAGAAATCCTCGTCGCCATACTTGCTGTCGCCGGCAATGCAGTGCCCGGCATGCAAGGTGTGCACACGAATCTGATGGGTCCGTCCCGTCACCGGTTTGGCCTCGACCATCGTGGCGAACTCGCCGAAGCGACGCAGCACCTTGAACACGGTCAACGCTTCCTTGCCTTCCTCGTTGACCTCAACCATCCGCTCGCCAGAGCGCAGATTGCTCTTGAGCAGCGGCGCGCGCACCTGCTTGATCGAAGTTGCCCAGTGACCGCGGACCAGCGCCATGTAACGCTTGTCGACACCATCGCCGCGCAGTGCCGCGTGCAAATGGCGCAACATGCTGCGCTTTTTGGCGATCATCAGCAGACCCGACGTATCCCGATCCAGGCGATGAACCAGTTCGAGCTCCTTGGCATCCGGGCGCAACTGGCGAAACGCCTCGATCACCCCGAAGTTCAGTCCGCTGCCACCGTGCACCGCAATACCGGCCGGCTTGTTGATCACGATCAGCGCCTTGTCTTCAAAAACAATCGAAGCCTCCAGGCGCTGCAGCAACCCCTGAGCCAAAGGCACCGGCTCATCGCGCTCGGGTACCCGTACCGGCGGAACACGCACGATATCGCCGGCCTGCAACTTGTATTCGGGCTTGATCCGCCCCTTGTTCACGCGCACTTCGCCTTTACGCAAAATGCGATAAATCAAGGTCTTGGGAACGCCCTTGAGTCGGGCAAGTAGGAAATTATCAATTCTTTGGCCGGCATATTCCGGCGAGACCTCAAGCAGTTGGACGCCTGGGGTCGAGGGGGCAGTAGTCGTCATGGTGCGAATCATAACAATTTTTTATGGAATTGAAGCACTTAATCATTGCTGCTATAGTCGCGAACGCCGCCAAAAGCGGCCTGGACAGAGGACAAACGGCAAACAGCCGGCCCTGACCAACGCAATTCATCAGGACGCGAGGCCGTCCTACGGGGCTTTCATTATTAAAGGGAAGTTCTGGACTGTAACAAGCGCAGGTGACATGAGGCCTGAAGCGAGCCGGAAAGCAGAGTAACTACTCGCCTACCGCGCCGATATTTACGGCCAGTTCACAAAGTGCAGTCAGTCCCGAACCACACCTCGACGAATGCTTCGGAAACAACGCCTAAATTAGCCATGATGCGTGAACTTCCTTTGTGAAGAACACGGTAAATGCCAACCCGTTGCGGATTCTGCGCGCGGCAGCACCCGAATTATCAGGGATACGTGTAGGGTGGAGATGCACAACCGTCGGACTGTGTAGCACTAGGCTTTATCAAGACGCTTCATATCGTCCACAGCCGCGGTTGATTCCTCCTCCTGATCAAGCTTTTGCTAACAGGTGCCTTTGGTCACCACAGCAAGCAGGACGTGTCAGTCGCGACTTCGCCCCCTTTGGTCGAACCTCGCTAGACACTGGAGTGGCCAACCACTCCTGACGCACCTGACACCGACCGTGAGAAGTCGTGTGTGCCGAACGCCGTTTCCGGCAGCCCGGAAACCGACGGTACTACATGAAAAGAATGTTGATTAACGCAACTCAACCCGAAGAGTTGCGTGTTGCACTGGTAGATGGCCAGCGCCTCTATGATCTGGATATCGAATCCGGTGCCCGCGAGCAGAAGAAGGCCAATATCTATAAAGGCCGGATTACTCGTATCGAACCAAGCCTTGAGGCTGCCTTTGTCGATTTCGGCTCCGAGCGCCACGGCTTCCTGCCCCTCAAAGAAATCTCCCGCGAATACTTCAAGAAAGCCCCCGAAGGCCGCGTCAACATCAAAGACGTCCTGACCGAAGGCCAGGAAGTGATCGTTCAGGTCGAGAAAGAAGAACGTGGCAACAAGGGCGCAGCCCTGACCACCTTTATCAGCCTCGCCGGCCGTTACCTGGTCCTGATGCCGAACAACCCACGCGCCGGCGGCATCTCGCGCCGCATCGAAGGCGAAGAGCGCAATGAACTGCGCGAAGCGCTGAACGGCCTGGTCGCTCCAGCCGACATGGGCCTGATCGTGCGCACTGCCGGCCTGGGCCGCAGCAGCGAAGAAATGCAGTGGGACCTCGATTACCTGCTGCAACTCTGGACCGCCATCAAAGAAGCCTCGCTGGATCGCTCCGCGCCATTCCTGATCTACCAGGAAAGCAACGTGATCATCCGCGCCATCCGCGATTACCTGCGCCAGGACATCGGCGAAGTGTTGATCGACAGCGTCGAAGCCCAGGACGAAGCCCTGACCTTCATTCGCCAGGTGATGCCGCAGTACGCCAGCAAGATCAAACTGTACGAAGACAGCGTTCCGCTGTTCAACCGCTTCCAAATCGAAAGCCAGATCGAAACCGCCTTCCAGCGCGTCGTCGAACTGCCTTCCGGCGGCTCCATCGTGATCGACCCGACCGAAGCCCTGGTGTCCATCGACATCAACTCGGCGCGTGCCACCAAAGGCAGCGACATCGAAGAGACCGCACTGCAGACCAACCTTGAAGCCGCCGAAGAAATCGCCCGTCAGTTGCGCCTGCGCGACATCGGCGGCCTGATCGTCATCGACTTCATCGACATGACCCCTGCCAAGAATCAGCGGGCCGTGGAAGAGAAAGTCCGCGAATGCCTGGAAGCTGACCGTGCACGCGTCCAGATCGGCCGTATCTCGCGTTTCGGCCTGCTGGAAATGTCCCGTCAGCGTCTGCGCCCTTCCCTGGGTGAAAGCAGCGGCATCGTCTGCCCGCGTTGCAACGGCACCGGCATCATCCGTGACGTTGAATCGCTGTCCCTGGCGATCCTGCGCCTGATCGAAGAAGAAGCCCTGAAAGACCGCACTGCCGAAGTTCGCGCCCAGGTGCCGATCCCGGTCGCTGCGTTCCTGCTCAACGAAAAACGCAACTCGATCACCAAGATCGAACTGCGCACCCGCGCCCGTATCGTGATCCTGCCGAACGATCACCTCGAGACGCCGCACTTCGAAGTGCAGCGCTTGCGTGACGACAGCCCGGAAGCTCACACCAACCAGTCCAGCTACGAAATCGCAGCGGCAGCCGCCGAAGTCGAGGAAGTCCAGCCGGCCGCCGCGACCCGCACCCTGGTCCGCCAGGAAGCCGCCGTGAAGACCGCGCCGGCCCGTGCCAACGCACCGGTTCCAAGCGAAGCCGCCGCCCCTGTCGCACCGGTTGCCGCCCCTGCCGAGCCAAGCCTGTTCAAGGGCCTGGTGAAATCGCTGGTCAGCCTGTTCGCTACCAAGGAAGAGCCTGCCGCTCCCGCCGTGGTCGAGAAGCCGACCACCGAACGCCAGCCACGTAATGAAGAGCGTCGCAACGGCCGCCAGCAGAGCCGCAATCGCAACAACCGTCGCGATGACGAGCGCAAGCCACGCGAAGAACGTGCCCCACGTGAAGAGCGCGCACCACGTGAAGAGCGTGCCCCACGCGAGACCCGCGAAGAGACTCCAGCAGTCGCCCGCGAAGAACGCGCACCTCGCGCTCCGCGTGAAGAGCGTCAACCACGCGCGCCACGTGAAGACCGCAAGCCACGCGGCGAAGGCCGTGAGGAGCGCGTCCGCGAACTGCGCGAGCCACTCGACGCAGCTCCAGCAGCTCCAGCAGCTGCCGGCGAAGAGCGTCCAGCCCGTCCGCCACGCGAAGAGCGTCAGCCACGCACCCCACGTGAAGAGCGCCAGCCGCGCCCTGAACAAGTGGTCGCCGCGTCGAGCGAAGAAGAAGTGCTGCCAGGCGAAGAGCAACTGCAGGACGAAAGCCAGGACAACGCCGAAGGCGATCGTCCACGCCGCCGCTCCCGTGGCCAGCGTCGTCGCAGTAACCGTCGCGAGCGTCAACGCGATGCCGACGGCAATGTCATCGAAGGCTCGGAAGAGTCCGGCGAAGAAGGCAGCGAAGCCACCAGCGCCGAACTGGCTGCCGGCCTGGCCGTTACCGCCGCAGTCGCCAGCTCGGTCATCAGCGCTCCGGCTGAAGCCCAGGCGCACGAGCAAGCCGAGCGCGCCACGGCCGCTGTCATTGAAACGCCAGTAAGCGGCGAAGTAGAAACAGCCGAGGTCGCTCACACACCTTCACCGCAGGCCGAAAGCGCACCGCAGGCCGAACAGGTCCCTGCCCAGGCATCGCACGAAGCTCAGGTTATCGAGGCTCAGGTTGTCGAAGCTCCAGCTACCGAAGCCCAGGCTGTCGTTGAAGCCACTCCAGTCGTCGAGCCTGTAGCGGTTGAAGCCGTCGCCCAAGAGCCTGTCCGCGAACAAGCGGCTTTCGAACCCGCCGTGGCGGTTGCTGCCGAGCCTGTTGTCGAAGCTCAAGCCAGTGAAGCCGCGCAGATCGAAGCCACTATCGAGCCGCAGCCTGTTGCAGTGACTGCTGAAGCCGTCACCGAAGTGATCGCCGTCCAGGAAGCGCCGCAAGCGCCAGTGGTCGAGCCGGTTGCCGTGGTCGAAGCGCCTGCCGAAGCCGTTGCCGAAGCAGCCCCCGCCAACGCGCTGACCAGCAATGGCCGAGCGCCGAACGACCCACGCGAAGTGCGTCGTCGTAAGCGTGAAGCCGAGCGCCTGCAGAAAGAGGCCGAATTGGCCGCTGCTGCAGCACCGGCGGTCGAAGCCGTCGCCGAACCCGTTGCCGTCATTGCCGAAGCCGCGCAGGAAACTGCCCCGGTGATCGACGAGAACCTGCAATCGGCAGAGGAAGTGGTAGAGCACAACGCCAAGGCCCAGGAAGAAGAGCACGAGCCTAAACCCCTCGCCTGATTCCCTGCGCCACTAAAAGCCCCGCCTGGTTAGCCAGGCGGGGCTTTTTTATGCCTGCCCGCAGCCCAGCGAGTCCAGGAACGCGCAGAAGTCGTCAGCGTAAAGCTCACAAAAAAGGCCCCGTACGGTTCTCCGTGCGGGGCCTTTGGTTTACCTCTGCCACTCAGTACAGATTAGGTTCCATCTCCAAGCTCACATTGAAGCGCTCGCAGACGTCCTGCTGAATCCGCCGCGCCAGGTGCAACAGTTGCAGGCCCGTGGCCGTGCCGTAGTTGACCAACACCAGCGACTGCAAGCGATGCACACCGGCATCGTCCTCACGAAAGCCCTTCCAGCCGGCTTGCTCGATCAACCAGCCCGCCGCAAGCTTCACCTGGCCATCAGCCTGTGGATAACCGACCAGGCCCGGGTAACTGAGTTTGATCTGTGCCGCCAACACCGCGGACACGATCGGGTTCTTGAAGAAGCTACCGGCATTGCCCAGCACAGCCGGGTCCGGCAGTTTCTCGCTGCGAATACTGCAGATGGCCTGGCTGACATCACTGGCCGTCGGCTGCTCGATACCTTGCTCACTCAGACGCTGACGCACTGGACCATAGTCCAGATGCAACTGCGTCGTGCGCTTGAGCTCGAAGCGCACGCGCAAAATCAGCCAACGGCCGACTTCGTGCTTGAAGAGGCTGTCGCGATACGCAAAATTGCACTCCTCCAGCGTGAACTCGCGCAAGGCACCGCTCTGGCGATCCAGCGCGGTCAGGCCGGCGAACACATCCTTGATCTCCACCCCATAGGCGCCGATATTCTGCATGGGCGCAGCGCCGACGGTCCCAGGAATCAGGCTGAGATTCTCCAACCCGGACAAGCCCTGCTGCAGCGTCCACAGGACAAAGGGATGCCAGGCCTCCCCCGCTTCCGCCTCGACGATAACCCGCACACCGTCATCGCTCAGCACCCGCAACCCACGCGTTGCCATGCGCAGCACCAGCGCCGGAATATCGGCCGTCAGCAGCAGGTTGCTGCCGCCACCGATAACCAGTAATGGCAGCTCACGGGATTGGGCGCATGCCAGGGCTTCACGCACGTCGGCATCGCTATGGGCCTCGGCAAACAGTTGCGCGCGTACGTCGACCCCAAAACTGTTGTAAGGCTTGAGAGACACCGCCGTTTGCAGGTGCAGGGTCATAGACGCCCCTTCAATTCGACCACCAGCCGATCACAGGCGCGCTCGATCAGATCCAGGACCTGTTCAAAACCTTGGTCACCGTCGTAATAGGGATCGGGCACTTCATCCACCACCCCTTCGTAGCGACGTAGAAACAGGTCCAGATCGGCCGTGCCGTGGACCGGGCGCAATGCCTCGAGATTACGCAGGTTGCTCTGATCCATCGCCAGGATCAGGTCATAGCGCTGGAAGTCTGCGCCACTCACCTGCTGTGCCCGCTGGGCAGACAGGTCGTAGCCACGGCGCAACGCCGCCGCCTGGCTGCGCCGGTCCGGCGCCTTGCCAACATGCCAGTCACCCGTACCCGCGGAGGCCACATTGACCCGTTCAGCCAAACCGGCCGCGCGCAATTTATGCCGCAACACACCTTCAGCAGTAGGCGAACGGCAGATATTTCCCAGGCAGACAAACAGAACCCGCATCAGGCCTCCAGCAGGCGCCGAACGCGCTCAAGATCTTCAGGCGTATCCACCCCCGCCGGTGGCGCTTGCAGCGCGTCAGCGACGTGGATCCGCACGCCATGCCAAAGCGCGCGAAGCTGCTCCAGCCGCTCGGTATTTTCCAGCCAGCACGGCCCCCATGCCACGAAGTCGTGGAGGAAACCAGCACGGTAAGCGTAGATGCCGATATGCCGACGATACGGCACGCCCTGCGGTATTTGCTCGCGGCTCACGGCAAAGTCGTCCCGCGCCCAGGGCAGCGTCGCACGGCTGAAGGTCAGGGCCAGACCGTTGATATCACTCAACACCTTGACCACATTCGGATTGAACAACGCTTCCAGGCTATCGATCGGCTCGGCCAGAGTGGCCATCTGTGCCTCGCCATGAGCCGCCAGATTGGCCGCCACCTGGTCGATGACCGCTGGCGGAATCAGCGGTTCGTCGCCCTGCACATTGACCACGATCGCGTCCGGCGCCAGACCCAGCTGGCTCGCGACTTCGGCCAAACGATCAGTGCCGGATTCATGATCCTCGCGAGTCAGCACCACTTCGGCACCAAAGGCCCGGCAGGCGTCGACAATGCGCGCATCGTCAGTGGCGATCACCACACGCTGGGCGCTGCTCTTGCAGGACTGCTCCCAGACGTGCTGAACCATCGGCTTGCCCGCAATCATTTGCAGGGGCTTGCCAGGCAGACGCGTGGAGGCGAAGCGCGATGGAATGACGACGGTGAAATCCGGCTTCATTTATCCAGACGCTCGTCGTTACTCAGGGTACGGGCTTCGCTTTCGAGCATCACCGGGATGCCATCGCGAATCGGGTATGCCAGGCCGGCGCCCTTGCTGATCAGCTCGGTCTTGTCGGCGCTGAGCTTGAGCGGGCCCTTGCAAATCGGGCAAGCCAGGATGTCGAGCAGTTTGGTGTCCATGGAGTTTCCCTGATTAAAAGCGGGGTTAAGGCGAGAGACGCCCCGGTAGCAAACGCAGCAGCTGCGTGTCGAACCAGGCGATAAATGCCGGCGAGGGCACGGCATCGACCGCCAGATACCACCAGTGCGGTTCGGCGAAGGCACGGCACTTCACCGCGTCCTTCTCGGTCATCACCAGCGGCAATGACGGGGTGAAATTCAACAGCGCCGCACTGTATTGGGCGTGATCGGCAAATGCATGCCTGACCGGCCGCCAGTGTAGCGTTTCAAGGGTACTGAAGAAACGTTGCGGATTACCTATTCCGGCCACCGCATGCAGCGCCTGGCCCGCAGGCCAGTACTGCAGGGGCTGGCGCTCGCCGGTGCATAAATTGACCAATGCACTAGGCTGCAGATGAAACGCGAAGCCCTGCTCGCGGTCCTCGCCAGCGCCATTGAATAGCACCGCATCGACTGTCGCCAAACGCTCGGCTGGCTCGCGCAAAGGTCCGGCCGGCAAGCAGCGCCCATTGCCCAGGCCTCGCGCCGCGTCGATCAGGACCAGCTCAAGGTCACGCGCCAGGCGATAGTGCTGCAGACCGTCGTCGGACAGAATCAGGTCCAGCGACTCGGCAGCCAGCAGCGCGTCGACGGCCCGCCCACGGTCCGGATCTATCATCAGCGGCACACCACTGCGCTGAACGATCAGCAAAGGCTCGTCCCCGGCCTCTTGCGCGCTCTGCTCGGCGCGAACCCGCCACGGCAGTTGCGCCGGCTTGGCGCCATAGCCACGACTGACCACCCCGACCCGCAGGCCCTGGCGCTGGCAGTGCTCGATCAACCAGAGAATCAGCGGCGTCTTGCCGGTCCCGCCCACCGTGATGTTACCCACCACGATCAACGGCACGGCAGGTCGATAGATCGTGCCCTCGCCCGCCACGAAACGTTCACGCTTGCGCAGCACGACGCGGCGATAGAGCGCTTCCAACGGGCGCAACAGTGTCAGGGCCGGATGCCCTCGATACCAGGCGTCGAGCAATCGGTCGGTCATGGCCATCAGGGTGCCGATGCTGCCTCAACAGTGGTCATGCGCAAATGACTGAAGCCCAGCTTACCGGCCGCATCCATTGCGGTAATCACCGCCTGGTGCTGGGTCTTGCCGTCGGCACTGATGGACAGTGGCAGGCTGGTGTCACCCGCGGATTCCTTCTGCAAGGCCTCCACCAGGCTGGCCAGGTCATTGCTCGGCAGCACCTGGTTGTTTACCGAGAACACGCCGTCGGCACTGATGGCAATGTCCAACTGCTTGGCATTCTGGTCATCGGCCGAGGCGCCCGTCACGGCTTCAGGCAGCTCGACACGCAATTGGGTTTCACGGGTGAACGTGGTGGTCACAACAAAAAACAGCAACAGGATAAACACCACATCGATCAACGACGCGAGGTTGATATCAACGGTCTCCCGGGGCTTGCGGCGGAATTTCACGCGTTGCTCCCAGCCAAGTCCACATCGCGATCCCCCTGGACGACTTCAACCAGTTTGATCGCTTCCTGCTCCATGCCGACCACCAGCTCATCGACACGGCGCTGCAGGAATCGATGGAAGAAGACCGAAGGAATCCCGACCATCAGACCCGCCGCCGTAGTGATCAGGGCCTTGGAAATCCCCCCCGCGAGCACCGCCGCATTGGTGGTCATGCCCGAGCCCATGAACGAGCTGAAAATATCGATCATGCCCAGCACGGTACCGAGCAGGCCGAGCAGCGGCGCCATCGCGGCAATGGTGCCCAGGGCATTGAGGTAGCGCTCCAGCTCATGGATCACCCGAGCCGCGGCCTCCTCGATGCACTCCTTCATGATTTCACGGCCGTGCTTGGAATTGGCCAGACCGGCGGCGAGGATCTCGCCCAATGGCGAATCGGCGCGCAGCAACTTGAGTTTTTCCTTGTCCAGCTGCTTGTCCTTGATCCAGCGCCAGACCTGCCCGAGCAAATGCTCCGGGGTCACGCGACTGGCCCGCAAGGTCCACAGGCGTTCGGCAATGATGCCCAGCGCAGCGATCGAGCTCAGAATGATCGGCAACATCATCCAGCCACCGGATTTAACCAATTCCCACACAGTGAAAGCCCCTTCGAAAAAGTGCGTCACTCTAACATAGGGGCGACCTGGCACCGAAGGTCGAGATGTCGCATAAATACTCGGGCTATTCACCGCCCGATCCGGCGCCACGCCAGAAGCGCCGCCGCTCACGCTCAGGTTCGGCGGGCCCGAACTCGCCCAGGCGCAAGCGCACGGCCCCCGCCTGCGCACTGTCATGGACCTGCATACCCAACGCCCGATAACGGGCCATCACCCAGGGATGGGGATGCCCGAACGAATTGCTACGACCGCGAGAGATCAGTACCGCCCTGGGTGCCACGCCCTTGAGGAAGCCCATCGACGATGAACTGCGGCTGCCATGGTGCGGCGCCTGCAACCAATGGCTTGGCACACCCAAGGGGCTCGCCAACAAGGCCCGTTCGGCATGGATGTCGATATCTCCGGTCAGCAGCAGCTTCTCGCCATTGGCTTCGATCTGCAGCACGCATGAGCGCTGGTTGCTATCGACCGCCTCGGGCCATTGCCACAGCGAAAAACTGACCTGATCCCAGTGCCAGTCGGCCGCCCCCGCACAAGGAAGCGCCGCCAAAGCCTCGGGCAAGGCCGGTGCGTCACCACTCAGAACCCGCTTGACCGGGATACCACGCTGCACCGCCAATGCCCCCCCGGCATGATCGCTATCGGCATGACTAATGAGCATCACGTCTAACCCAGCCACCCCCTGCTTGTGCAAAAACGGCAACACCACGCGCTCGCCCAGATCGAAATCACCGACACGCGGCCCCGCGTCGTACAACATCGCGTGATTGCGCGTGCGCACCAGAATTGCCAATCCCTGGCCGACATCCAGTTGCCAGACCTCGGCCCGCCCATAAGCCAGTTTCTCCACCGGTGCGAGGATCGCCAACAGCAAAAGCGGCCACCCCAGCACTCGTAGGGGCACCCCCTTGGGCAATAGCAGCAGCCAGACCCCGAGCACTGTCGCCAGCCAGAACCACAGGCCAATGGCGGGCGGCGTCCAGGCCGGCAGCCAGCCGGCCAAGACTGCCAGCACCTGAAACAGCAGCTTGAGCAGGCCTCCCGCCAGCCAAAGCAGACCTTCTCCCACATAGGGCACCGGCAACAGCGAGGTACCGAGCAAGGCCAAGGGCAGCACCAGGAACCCCAGCCAGGGCACCGCAAGCAGATTGGCCAGGGGTGCACTGAAGCTGATCGGCAAATCCAGCCCCCACAACAGCGGCAACAGGCCCAAAGCAATCAGCCATTGCGGACGCCACACCGTCTGCCACAGGCTCCAGCCCCCCAGACGCGCGCTAAAGCCGAACAGCAAAATGGCCACAGCCCCAAATGACAGCCAGAAGCCCGGCTGCAGGCTGGCCAGGGGTTCCAGCAGTAGCACGACGTCGAAGGCCACCAGCCAAGGCCACCAGACACCCAGATGGCGAAAGCGCAAACGCCACAACAACACCATGGCGAACATCAGGCAGGCGCGCTGGACCGGCACGCCAAAGCCCGCCAGCGCGGCGTATCCCAGCGCCGCGACAAACGCCAAGCCGCAGGCCCAAGGCAGCCACGGCCAGCCCTTGGGCCATAATCCATAGCGCGCCAGGGCGGCAACCAGCGCATAAACCAGCCCTCCCAACAGACCAATATGCTGGCCGGAGATCACCAGCAGATGCACGGTGCCGGTCTCCTGCAACACCTGCCAGTCTTCACGCTGCAATCCGGAACCGTCGCCCAGCACCAATGCCGCCAGCCCGGCGCCCTGCCCCTGGGTGTCGACCCGGGCCAAACGCTGCCTGAGCGGATCGCGCCAGCTACCTTGGGCGCACGTGAGCCGATGCCCGGCCTTGACCGAGCCAATGGCCCCGATGCGCTTGGCCAACAGCCAGGCTTCGTAATCGAAGAGATGGGGGTTGAGCAGCCCGACCGGACGCTTGAAGGTCACGGCCAGCCGCCAGCGTTCGCCACTGAGCACCGGCGGCCCTGCCGGCCAGGACAGTCGTATGCGCTGAGGCAAGCGCGCGCGCCTGGATTGGGCGTCCAGCAGCTCAAAGCGCACCGTTGCCTCCCCGCGCTCGGGCAATCCGACGACTCGCCCCTCAACCCACAACGTGCGCCCCTCCAGTGCGCCATCCAAACGTTGATCCAACGCTTGTTGCGCACTGAAACAGGCCCAGCTGAAGCCCCATAGAAACAATGCCACCGGATAGCTGCGAAAAGGCAGCAGCATCAGCCCCAATATTGCCCAGAGCAGCAGTACCCAGCCCGGCGGCAGAACCGGGGTAAAGCGCAGGGCCAACAGGCCCAACCCCAACGCAAACATCCCTGTGCGCATATCAAGCAGCCTTTGAGCGGGTCCTTCTCCCGGCTTAGCGCAGCAGGGGCGGCGCTGCATTATTTTTTGTCACAAAGTCTGAATTTTCCACCCATAGAATCCGGGCATACTTGTGCGCTGGACCGAGCGAGAACCCTTATGCCGCGTCGATTATTCAAACGCTACATGCCAGAGCCCACGAGCATCAGGGAACATAAATCCTTACGCTTTCTCGGCACCCTGCTGCATGATCCGAACCTCTGGCACCTCAATCGCCACTCGGTAGCCAGGGCCATGGCGGTTGGTCTGTTCGCGGCCTTTATCCCCATTCCCATGCAGATGCTGCTGGCAGCCACCCTGGCGATCTCGGTGCGCGCCAATATGCCGATCTCCGTGAGCCTGGTCTGGCTGACCAACCCGATCACCATGCCGCCGGTCTTTTTCTGCACCTACCAGCTCGGGGCCTGGCTGATGAATACGCCGGCCAGAACCCTGCCGGACGAGTTGACCTGGGAATGGATCAGCAGCCAGCTGTCGACCCTTTGGCAACCCTTTCTGCTCGGTTCGGTGGTCTCTGGCCTGGTGCTTGGCGCCCTTGCCTATTGCCTGACCATGCTTTACTGGCGCTGGTGGGTGGCCAGGCAGTGGAAACGCCGCAAAAACCGCCCTTAAAAAACGCCAACGGCCTCCCTAGGGAGGCCGTTGGCGTTTCAGTAGCTCGTTTTACTGACGCATGCCACGCCCGCTGACCAGCAATCTAGCGCAACCGATATACAGCACGATGGTGGCCACCACCATAAAGGCAATAGCAATGCTGATACGAATATCAGACACCCCGAGAATGCCGTAGCGAAAGGCATTGACCATATGCAGGACCGGATTGGCCAGCGACACGGTCTGCCAGAACGGCGGCAGCAGCGTAATCGAGTAGAACACGCCACCCAGGTAGGTCAACGGTGTCAGCACGAAGGTCGGGATAATCGAGATATCATCGAAATTGCGCGCAAAGACCGCGTTGATAAACCCCAGCAGGGAGAAGATCGTCGCGGTCAGTACCACCACCAGAACTGTCACGCCCAGATGATGAACCTGCAACTGGGTGAAGAACAACGACAGCAGCGTGACGATCACGCCCACCATCAATCCGCGCAGCACGCCGCCCAGGGTAAAGCCGATCAGGATGGTATGGGGTGATACCGGCGACACCATCAGCTCTTCGATGGAGCGCTGGAACTTGGCGCCAAAGAAACTGGAAACCACGTTGCCATAAGCATTGGTGATCACCGACATCATGATCAGCCCCGGCACGATGTACTCCATATAGGTGAAGCCACCCATATCACCGATTTGCCGACCGATCAGATTACCGAAGATCACGAAGTACAGGACCATCGTAATGGCCGGCGGCAGCAGCGTTTGCGGCCAGATCCGGGTAAAACGGCGGATTTCGCGATAGACGATGGTATTGAGGGCGACCAGGTTGGGCTTCAGCTCGGCGCTCATATCGCCACCTTCGCCAGGTTTTTTTCCACCAGGGACACAAACAGCTCCTCAAGACGATTGGTTTTGTTGCGCAGGCTGGTGACTTCGATGTTCTGCAAGGCCAACTGGCCGAATAGCGCAGTCATGCCAACGGCCTTGTCCACCTGCACCTCGAGCGTATGCTCGTCGATCAGCCGCGTCGGATAGCCGACCAGTTGCGGGGCGACTTTCAGGCTGTGCTTGAGGTCAAGCAGGAACGTCTCGACATGCAACTGGCCCAGAAGCTGGCGCATGCTGGTGTTTTCAACAATGGTGCCGTGGTCGATGATGCCTATGTTACGACACAGCTGCTCGGCCTCTTCCAGATAGTGGGTAGTCAGGATAATGGTGATGCCTTTCTGGTTCAGCTCGGTCAGAAAGGTCCACATCGAACGACGCAGCTCGATATCCACACCCGCCGTCGGCTCGTCGAGAATCAGCAAGCGCGGCTCATGCACCAGCGCCCGGGCAATCATCAGGCGTCGCTTCATGCCGCCGGACAGCGACCGCGAAGGCGTATCGCGCTTGTCCCACAGACCGAGCTGCGTCAGGTACTGCTCGGCGCGCTCCTTGGCAATCTTCGCGGGGATGCCGTAATAACCCGCCTGGGTCACCACGATATCGAAGGTCTTCTCGAACTGATTGAAGTTGAACTCCTGGGGCACCACGCCAATGCAGCGCTTGAGCGCCGCGGGCTCGCGATCCAGGTCATGGCCAAAGACATTCACCGTGCCACTGGTCTTGTTCACCAGGGTCGAGAGAATTCCGATGGTTGTGGATTTACCGGCCCCGTTGGGGCCGAGCAAAGCGAAGAAATCACCTTCGGCTACATCCAGATCGATACCACTCAGGGCCTGGAAACCGTTGCCGTAGGTTTTGGTTAGCTGCCGGATTGACAGAGCGGAACTCATAACGGATCTACGCACCAAGAAGTGAGGAAAAAAATACAAATAAGAGCGGGTCACGAAAATACAATGGCGACACGTGACGGCATGGTGCTTGTCAGCGCCGCACAAGTACAGTCACGAAAATCGATAATGACTATCAGGTCAACGCGGTCATCACCGCCTGCTGATACGCCGGACGCTCTTTCAGGCGCGTGTACCACGCCTCTAAATGGCGCATTGGGGGGCGTTCGATAGGCATCTCGAACCAGGCATAGATAAAGCTGCCCAGGGGGATATCGCCAACGCCTATTTCACTGCCGCAAAGGTAAGGCTGGGTCGCCAGTGCCTGATCTGCCATCGACAGCAGCTCGGCACAGCGTTTTTGCGCAGCATTGATCTGCAGCCAATCCCGTTGCTCGGCCGGGGTACGCAGGATGCCCCAGAACACGTCGCGAAACGGCCCGGCAAAGGAAGAGGTCGTCCAGTCCATCCATTTTTCGGCGCTGGCACGGGCCTGCGGGTCCCGGGGCGACCAGGCGGTACCTGGCGCATGTTTATCGGCCAGGTAACGCACGATGGTGTTTGATTCCCACAGCACAAAACCGGCGTCCTCGATCAGCGGAATCCGACCATTGGGATTCATTGCTCGATACTCCGGCGTATCGACTACGCCAAACGCACCGCCAGCCGCCAGTGATTCGTAGGGCAGCCCCAACTCCTCAGCACACCACAGAACCTTTCTGACATTGGATGAGTTTTTTCGACCCCAGATCTTCAGCATTACCTACTCCCAGATACACCCAAATAGGAAAAGAACGGCGGGAGCAGTCTACGCGCGATCAATCACGGCTCAAATCTGCGCGCAAATCACCTTTGATGGGGACGGCCTGATCAGTGAACAAATGCGGATAGCAAACCGCCAAATGTCCAAAGAAAAGATCCTCGGGAACGTCAGGAAACTGCCCATGGTCCAGCAGATACTCCATATGACGCTGCCCGTGTTGGGTGTAGGCCTGAAACACGCTGTCCGTCTCGCCATCGAACGCCAACGGGGCTACGTTAAATGCCTCGCACAGGCCCAGGTCAAAGGCCGGCGTGGCCTTGACCCAGCGCCCCTGCAAATACAACTCCGTATACCCGTGCATGGCGAACACCTCACTCTTGAGCAAGGCCAGTACCCGGGGCGTCGAGAGGTGATTACGCACATCGGCCAGGCCAATACGCGCCGCGATCCCGCAATGCCGAGCGCAGGCCGCCAGTAAGGTCGCCTTGGGTACGCAATAGCTCTGGCCAACGGCCAGCGCATGGCTGGCACGCAGGGTCTGCGGGTCGCGACTGAATGCGTAGATGTTGTAGCGCACGCTATCGCGCACCGCGTAGTAGAGGCTGACGGCCTGCTCACGCGGATCGCGACTGACACCACGATGACGTTCAGCGAACTCCACCACTGACGGGTGGTCACTATCGATGAAGCGACTTGGACACAGGTACTGGTGCATTCACATGCCCTCCCGGAGAAGACTTGAGTCTAGCCAGATGCCTGAGCCACCGATAACGACGTTTGCGCCAAGTTCCGGGCGCCCATTGCGCTGTGAAAACCAGCTGGCCCGCGATAAAACCCCGGGCCGCCTGGCCAGCCACAACGCACTTGGCGCCATCGCGAGCAAGCTCGCGCCTACCTGTGGCGGTTTGTTCTAACCCCTGCTTTGTCAGATGCCGACTAGACTCACCTATGTTTTGCCTAGTCTTCACGGAGGAATAAATATGCTGCTGTTGTGGATAGTGGTTCTGGTCATCGGAATCGCCTACCTGGCCCATCGCCGGATTTCGCCCCTGCCGGCACTGGGGGTTGTCGCGGCCTATCTACTGGCCATGGGCCTGTTCAGCCATGCCCCTGGCTGGCTGCTGGTGATCTTCTGGTTACTGCTGGCCGCCGTGGCAGCGCCCTTGCTCTTGCCGGACTTACGCCGCCGCTATTTCAGCGCCCCGCTCTTTCGCTGGTTCCAGAATGTGCTGCCCCCCATGTCCGAAACCGAACGCGATGCCATCGATGCCGGCACCGTCTGGTGGGATGGCGAACTGTTTAGTGGCCGGCCCGACTGGAACCAACTGCTGGCTTATCCCAAAGCCGCGCTCACCGAAGAAGAACAGGCCTTTATCGACGGTCCTACCGAAGAACTCTGCGCCATGGTCAGTGATTGGCAGATCGGCCAGCACATGGACCTGCCGCCCGCTGCCTGGGCCCATATCAAAGAACATGGCTTCTTCGCCCTGATCATTCCCAAGGAGTTCGGCGGCAAAGGGTTTTCCGCCTATGCCCACTCCCAGGTCGCAATGAAACTGGCGACCCGCAGTGGCGATTTGGCATCCACCGTGATGGTGCCCAACTCCCTCGGCCCAGCGGAATTACTCCTGCATTACGGCACCGACGAGCAACGCAACCACTACCTGCCACGCCTGGCGCGCGGTGATGACATCCCCTGCTTCGCCCTGACCGGCCCGCTCGCCGGCTCCGACGCCGGCGCCATGCCGGACACCGGCATTATCTGCAAAGGCCAATGGCAAGGCGAAGAAGTGATCGGCCTACGCCTGAACTGGGAAAAGCGCTACATCACCCTTGGCCCCGTCGCCACCCTACTGGGCTTGGCTTTCAAGGCCCACGACCCCGACCATCTGCTGGGCGAGGAAGCAGACCTGGGTATCAGCCTGGCACTGATCCCCACGGATACGCCTGGCGTAGAGATCGGCCAGCGCCACCTGCCCCTGGGCGCCGCCTTTATGAACGGCCCCAATTCGGGCAAGGATGTGTTCATCCCCCTGGACTTCCTGATCGGTGGCCAGAAGATGCTCGGCAAGGGCTGGATGATGCTGATGAACTGCCTGTCCGTCGGGCGTTCGATTTCCCTGCCGGCGGTCGGTACCGGCGCGGCCAAGTTCACCAGCCTGGTAACGGGTCAATATGCCCAGGTCCGCGAGCAGTTCAATGTGCCGCTGAACGCCTTCGAAGGCATCCAGGAAGCACTGGCGCGCATTGGTGGCAATGCCTGGTTGATGGACAGCGCCCGCATGCTGACAGCCAATGCCGTCGACTTGGGGGAAAAGCCCTCGGTATTGTCGGCGATCCTCAAGTATCACCTGACCGAGCGCGGCCGTGAGTGCATTGGCCATGCCATGGACGTACACGGTGGCAAGGGCATCATCATGGGCCCCAACAACTATCTGGGCCGCAGCTGGCAGGGAGCGCCGATCTTCATCACCGTGGAAGGCGCCAATATCCTTTCGCGCAACCTGATGATCTTCGGACAGGGGGCGATTCGCTGTCATCCCTTCGTACTCAAGGAAATGGCCCTGGCCGGGCGGGAAGACCGCGACCAGGCCCTGGTCGAGTTCGATGACCTGTTGCTCAGGCATATCGGTTTCGCCGTCAGCAATGCCGCGAGCACCCTGGTTTTGAACCTGGGCCTGGGGCATTTCGAACCCGCGCCGGGTGATCGGATCAGCCAGGGGTATTTCCGCGCGCTCAACCGCCAGGCCGCCGCGTTCGCCCTGCTCGCCGACCTGAGCATGATGCTGCTCGGCGGCGAACTCAAACGTCGCGAGCGCCTGTCGGCACGCCTTGGCGATGTGCTCAGCCACCTTTATCTGGCCTCGGCTGCGCTCAAGCGCTACCACGACCAGGGCTCCCCGGAGTATCTCCAGCCCCTGCTGCACTGGGCCATGGAGGAAAGCCTCGGTCAGTCGGAACATGCCCTGGACGCGCTGCTACAAAACTTCCCGAGCCGGACCCTGGGCTGCCTCCTGCGCGTCCTGGTGTTTCCATTTGGCCGCCGGCATACCGGTCCGTCGGACACACTAGACGCCGAGGTCGCAGCCATCATCGGCCGCGCCAAGGGCGACCCGGCACTCGAAGAACTGCTTGCCGGATGCTATCGCCCACACTCGGCAGATGACCCGGTGGGTGCCCTGCAGCACGCCTGCGACCTGCTGAACGCCAATCAACCGCTGCACAAAAAGCTCCACCAGGCCCTCAAGAGCGGGCAAGTCAAACCGGCACCAGGCGAATCGAGCATCGATGCAGCGCTCGAGGCCGGGGTTCTGCAACCCGCTGAGGCGCAAAGCCTGCGCGACGCCGAAGCCGCGCGACGCAAGGTGATCGATGTCGATGCGTTCAGCAAGCAGGAACTGCTGCCCAGCGCAGGAAAGATCCGCTAGTCGACAGGACAGCGGGCGCCGAGGGCTTTATACTCGCGCGCCCGTTTTTCCCTTGAGGAGCCTTGTCATGGCCAACACCGATCTCGACCACAATCTCGTTCTGCTATCGCACCTGCGCAGCATCCTGGTCGCCCTGGGTGAAGCCGAACAGGTACCCGAAGAAAGCCACACGCTATTTATGGAGCGCTTCGATGAGCTGATGCTGCTTCTGCCGGTAGACCCGATCGAAAGCCAGTACCTGGGCCAGGACATTCTGTGCCAGGTCATCCAGCGCTACCCGCAGATTGCCCACCTGGTGCCGCGCGACCTGCTGTGGTTCTTTGGCGGCGACTGCCTGCACTTTATGCCCGACGAAGAGCTGGAGCTGTATCAGGCCCTCGAAGAGCGGCGCTTTGAAGCCGAACAAAACGACGAGCCCTTCGACTGGAATCAGGAAAAACAGCTGCTGGCGCTCTCCGCCCAGGACAGTAAGCACTGAGCCACTGAACAGGGCAGACCAAGGCCCGCACGGCTCATCCGGCGGGCCTTTTTCATGCTTGTCGTTCCGGCTTGCCCAGGGTCGGCTCAAGCGCCATACGCTCGACCAGGAAATCGATAAAGACCCGCAACTTGGGCGGCAAATAGCGGGTTGGCGCATGCAACAGCCAGGCACCGCCATGGTAGGACGCCAGAAAACTCCACGCCGCCAGCACCTGAACAATCGTTCCCTGTTCCAAAGCATGGCGAGCCGTGAAGTACGGCAAGCTGCCAATACCGACATGCTGTAACACCGCATCCAGGCGAACGCCGGCATGGTTGGCCGCATAACGACCGCGCACCCCGACCGTCACGGTCTTGCTGCCCTGCTTGAACTTCCAGCGGGCGTCGCTCGGCGTTTCGCCCAGGTAGATGCAACTGTGCTCCAGCAGGTCATGGGGATGCTGCGGCGTACCATGCTCGGCCAGATAGCGCGGCGTCGCACAGAGCAAATGCTCGATGGGTAGCAACTGGCGCCCAACCAGGCCTGGCGGCGGCCGATCGGTGATGCGAATGGTCAGGTCGACATTGTCGTCGATCAGATCCACATAGCGATCCTCGAGAATCATCTGCACATCGACTCGCGGGTAGAGCCGCAGAAAATCCGCGATATGGGGGTGGATGACAAAACGCCCGACCGCCTTGGGCACACTAACTCGAATCAGGCCCTCGGGCTCCTGGGTGTGCTGCCCGCTGATCTCCATGACCGAGCGCGCTGCATCCACCATCTCTCGACAGCGTTTGAAGACTTCTTCCCCGGCTTCGCTAAGGCGCAGTTTGCGCGTGGTGCGCTGCATCAACCGAGTCGCCAGGGCCTTTTCCAGCCGGGAGATCGCCCGACTGACCGCCGAAGGTGATAAATCGAGTTGACGTGCCGCTTCGGAAAAACTGCCGGTCTCGACCACCCGTACGAAAACGGCCATTTCCTGCAACAGGGACAGAGAGGGATTGATGCTCATAGCGCACAGGTCCATTGATTTCTGAATGGATTATCACAGAACAAGGCCGTTCCTATAATAAAAACAGCGGCACATAAACCCGTGCTGCCCCCTCTGCACCTCTCGCGCCCCCTGGAACCGCCATGCTTTCTCATTACCTTCCCGAATTTCTTGCCCTCGCGGGTATCCACTTCCTGGCCGTCGTCGCCCCAGGCCCCGATTTCGCCGTGACAGTGCGCCAAAGCGTGCGCTATGGACGGCTGATCGGCCTGATGACGGCCCTGGGTATTGGCGCTGGGATTTCGGTCCATGTGCTGTACACCCTACTGGGCATTGGCGCCGTGATGCACAGTGCGCCGTGGCTATTGAATATCGCCAAACTGGTCGGTGGCGCCTATATCCTTTACCTGGGCATCAGCCTGCTACGCAGCAAACCACGTGCGACGAACGGCGACACCGAGGCGCCGACGCACGAGGCCGCCAGCCAAGGCTGGAGCAAGGCCTTTATGATCGGCTTCCTGACTAACGCCACCAACCCCAAGGCCACGCTGTTTTTCCTGGCCATCTTCACCACGCTCGTCAGTGCCTCAACGCCCCTGCCCATTCAGGCCCTTTATGGTGTGTGGATGTGCGGCGTCAATGCGTTGTGGTTTGTGCTGGTCAGCCTGCTGTTCTCTAGCCCTGGCGTGCGCCAGGCATTTCTGCGCCTGGGCCACTGGTTCGAACGAACCATGGGGGTGATTCTGATCGCCTTCGCCGCCCGACTGCTGCTGACACTCTGATCCTTGCCGCGAAACCCCGCGCAGCCGGTATCTAAGCGGCCTGCCTGGGCGCTGCGGCAATGGACAATGCAAATCGCAGACAAACAAAAACGCCGCTCTATTGAGCGGCGTTTTTGTATAAATTGGAGCGGGAAACGAGACTCGAACTCGCGACCCCGACCTTGGCAAGGTCGTGCTCTACCAACTGAGCTATTCCCGCAAATGGCGTCCCCTAGGGGACTCGAACCCCTGTTACCGCCGTGAAAGGGCGGTGTCCTAGGCCACTAGACGAAGGGGACACGCTGCCCGGAACACATGGTGTGTGTCCCAGTGCCCAGATCCGCATCCGAAGACTTGGTTCTGGTTTCACTCAACTTCACCCGAAGGCAAAGCTGTTTAAAATTGGAGCGGGAAACGAGACTCGAACTCGCGACCCCGACCTTGGCAAGGTCGTGCTCTACCAACTGAGCTATTCCCGCATATGGCGTCCCCTAGGGGACTCGAACCCCTGTTACCGCCGTGAAAGGGCGGTGTCCTAGGCCACTAGACGAAGGGGACACACGTACAACATTCACTACTCTTTGGCGCTTCGCTGTGTGCTTTACGCTGCAAGTGGCGCGCATTCTATGGATGGATTGGGAAGTCGTCAACCCCCAGATATAAATTTATTTAAATCAATGACTTCCCGGTACTTTGGGGCTGACAGAGAGATTCTCGACGCCTGACCTTTGACGTCTATTTTATGACGAGCGACTAGACGTTATAGTCGCCCACGAAATTTGATGGCAATGTGCACCTCTTTATAGAGAAGACCCTCCTGGTCCTCGTCAGGTCCTGCGCTACCATCCAATCTATCCGTCTGCAAGACTAGTCACTACACTCGCATACACCACCCCGAAGAGGTTTTAACGGTGACCCCACTCATGATCACCCTGCTAGTCATAGCCGGGATCTTTTTACTGATCACCATTGGCTACATGAACCATGTAGTGGAGAACAATAAACTGGAGAAAGCCCGGCACAAGATCGAACTCAACGACCGTCTGCGCCGTTGCAGTGAAATCTCCGAGACCTTCCCCGGACAATTGATGTCGCCAGCACTCAAGCTGCTGCTGACTCGCCTGGAGCTCAATGCCACTCAACGCCTGCTCCAACTGGAGAAATCCAATGCCAACCTCAGAGCCCGAGTGAGCGAGCTCGAAACCCTGATCGGCCAAGGCGAGTCCATCCCGATCAACAACCCGCCCAACCCGATCCAGACCGAAGTCAAGGCCAAGGATGTCCGCTTCCTATTGGAGGCACTGCATGGCCAAGTGGTCCGCGCGGCCCAGGACGGCGTTTTGCCTGCCAATGAAGCCAAGCGCTGGGTCAAGGAGATCCGCCATATCCTGGTCTTGCTGCATATCGAGTTTTTCAACAACCTCGGCCAGCACGCCCTCCAGCAGAACCAGCCGGGCCAGGCCCGCCTGGCCTTCGAGCGCGGCGTACAGTACCTGCGCAAGCAGACGGAACCGGCCCTCTATGCCGAGCAATTGCAGTACATGGAGAAGCTGCTGGCCCGCGCCAACTCCATGGTGCTGAGCAAGAACGAAGCTGCACCCGACGATGCCAACGAGCTGACCGAAGGCCTGAAGACCGATGCAGCCGATGACTGGAAGAAGAAGGTTATCTACGACTAAACCCTGCGCGCACGACCAGAACGGACAGGCCTGACCTGTCCGTTTTCGTATCTGTCGCCCACACGCTATCCCGGCAGATGCCCGGCAAGGTCAGTCAGGGAATACGAAGTGAGGGAGGTAAGGCGCGAGGGCGAGGCGAGGAGCGAGGGGTTCAGCGAGCGAAAACAAAAAAGCAGCCGATAACGGCTGCTTTTTTGTATGACATCAGGCTACCGGATTGATCGGCTTTTCCGGGTACCAGACGTCAATCAGCGGGCTGACTTCAACATTGGTCAGTTCGCTGCGGCCTTTGAGCCAGGCTTCGACAGTCGCGCGTTGCTCTTCGCTGACCGAGCCACGCTTGCCTAGGCAAACCAGACCGTAGTCATCGCCGCCAACATAGCCAAGGCCATTGGCTTCCATGGCTTCTTTGAGGAATGCGTCGAGGAATGCGTCGATAGCCTCTTCAGCCAGATCTTCCTTGAAATCCAGGTTCAGCTCGAAACCCAGCTCTTGAAATTCATCAACGCAGAGTTTTTTGCGCAGACGCTGGGAACGGTTAGTGGCCATGAAACAATCCTCTTGAGTAATAACCGCGGCACTTTAGCAGCTTCGGCCGACGATTGCCCGCCTCTCTCGGAACCCTCGGTCGCCCGCTGCAAAAAAACGCTGCCCAGACCGCCATGCAGCGGCGCAACTACACCGGCCATAAGGCATAATGCCGACACTTTCATGACCACTGAGGGCTTTTTTACACGCCCTCGTTTCCCCTTTGCAGCAGGGTTTTATTTCATATGCTCAAATCGCTCCGTCCACTGCTTCTCGCCGGCCTGCTACTGCCTTTGGCCATCAATGCCAATGCCGGACCGGTCAACACCACGCTCTCGCCCAAGGTTCAGCAGGCGCTGAAAAACAACAAGCTGCAGAACGATGCGCTGTCGCTGGTCATGCTGCCACTCAATGGCCCAGGCACACCGACCGTGTTCAATGCCGATGTCTCGGTCAACCCGGCCTCGACCATGAAGCTGGTCACCACCTACGCTGCGCTGGAAATGCTTGGTCCGACCTATCAGTGGAAAACCGAGTTCTACACTGACGGCACACTGGCCAATGGGGTGCTCAACGGCAACCTGTACCTCAAGGGCGGTGGCGACCCCAAGCTGAACATGGAAAAACTCTGGCTGCTGATGCGCGACCTTCGCGCCAATGGCGTACAACAGGTCACCGGTGACCTGGTGCTCGACCGCAGCCACTTCCTGCAACCGCAACTGCCGGTTTTCAACGACGACGGCAATGACGAAAACAAGCCCTTCCTGGTCAAGCCCGACTCGCTGCTGGTCAACCTCAAGGCCCTGCGTTTCGTCGCGCGCAACGAGGCCGGCAAGGTACTAATTTCGGTCGAACCACCGATTGCCCGGATCCGCATCGACAACCAGGTCAAGATTGCCAATACCAAGCAATGCACTGGCGATGTTCGCTACAACCCGGTAGCACAGGCCGATGGCACCACGCTGGTCACCGTCAGCGGGCAACTGGCCGATGGCTGCAGCTCGCAGACCTACCTGTCACTGCTCGACCACGCCACCTATGCGGCTGGCGCCGTGCGCGCGATCTGGCAGGAACTGGGCGGCACCATCCATGGCAAGGACCGCCTCGACGCCGTGCCCAAGAGCGCTCGCGTCGTGGCCCGCGCCTTCTCGCCGGACCTGGCGGAAATCATCCGCGATATCAATAAATACAGTAACAACACCATGGCCCAACAGTTGTTCCTGAGCCTTGGCGCCAAGTTTCGCAATGATGCCGATGGCGACGACGCCAAGGCCGCGCAGCGGGTTATCCGTCAGTGGCTGGCACAAAAAGGCATCACCGCGCCGCACCTGGTCATGGAAAACGGCTCAGGCCTCTCCCGCGCCGAACGCGTCAGCGCCCGAGAAATGGCGGCGATGCTGCAAGCCGCCTGGAAAAGCCCCTATGCCGCGGAGTTCATCAGCTCCATGCCTATCGCGGGAATGGACGGCACCATGCGCAAACGCCTGAAACGCACCGCCATGTCCGGCGAAGCCCATATCAAGACCGGCACCCTGAACACCGTCCGCGCCATTGCCGGCTTCAGCCGCGACAGCAATGGCAATACCTGGGCCGTGGTCGCGATCCTCAACGATCCAAAACCGTGGGGCGCCTCGTCGGTGCTGGACCAGGTCCTGCTCGACCTGTATCGCCAACCGAAGCTGGTCGCCCAGCAGCCTTAACAGCAACCGCAAACGACTAAGCAGCAAGCTGCTGCTTGCTGCCTAGTCGCTGTTTTTTTTAAGCCAACTCAGCCTGAACCCGGTCACGTCCCGCCTGCTTCGCCGCGTAGACGCCCGAGTCTGCACGCAGCAACAACGCATCGCCGCCCTCCCCCATACGCCAGCAGGCCACACCAAAACTTGCCGTCACACTGCCCACGGCTTCGAATGGCACCTGGCGCAAGCTTTCCCACAGCTGCCGAGCCAGCATCTGCGCCTGCGCGGCATTGGTTGCCGGGCACAAGACCAAAAACTCCTCGCCGCCCAACCGACAGAACACATCGCTGCTACGCAAGCGCCGCCCAATGCGCAGGCAGACCTCCTTCAAGACTTGATCACCGACAGCATGACCATGCACATCATTGATCCGCTTGAAGTGATCGATATCGAGCATGATCACCGCCAGTTCCCCCATTCCTTCCGCCACCCGCGTCAACTCGGCCTGGAGACGCTCCTGAAAAAAGCGACGATTGTGCACACCGGTCAGGGCGTCGGTTACCGATAGCGTGCGCAACTCCTCCTCGACCCGCTTCAAATCGGTGATATCGGAAAGATAGCCGTGCCACTGCACATCTCCGCCCGGAAGCCGCTCCGGCGTCGCTTCGCCACGCACCCAGCGCACGCCGCGCGCGGGCAGGCACACGCGATATTCCTCGCGCCAGGGGCCAAGCCCCTCGGCAGAGTGACGGATCGATGCGAGCACCCGAGACAGGTCTTGCGGGTGAATACGCTCGAACACCGGCTGGGCATCGTGCCGCAATATTTGCGGTTCGATTTCATAGATATCGCGCAGGCCTTCGCTGGTGTAGCTAAAGCAGGAACGCCCATCGAGGCTAAGGCGGAACTGATAAATCCCACCCGGCACATGGGCGCTGAGTTTTTCCAACAGGCGATCACGAGCCGCCAGGGCTTCGTGCACGCGCTTGCGCTCAGTGATATCGATGCACACCGCCAGATGCCCGGCGCATACCCCATCCTCATCCAGCATGGGCGTCACCAGCATGCTCACTGACAGGCAACTGCCGTCGCGCCGCACCAACGTCCACTCCCGACCTTCGTGCCCATCGCCCTCCTTGATCTCGACCAGCATCGCCTGGGACAACGGTATCGGGGTCCCCTGCTGACGCCCCAGCACCTGGGCCCGCCGCTGCAGTTCTTCCGCCAGCAGCAGATCCTCGAGCCGCAATCGTCCCAGTACTTGCGGGCCGACATACCCCAGCATCTGTTCGGCACCGGCATTGAATGTGGTGATGACCCCACGCAGATCGGTAGCGATAATCGCCACCTGTGTCGCCGCGTCGAGTACGCCGCGCCACTCTCGCTCGCGCTGGCGCAACTGCGCGGTGCGCTGCTCGACCAGGCTCAACGCCCGGCGTCGCTGACTGACCAGCACATACAGCAGAATGCTGAGCAGCACGCTCAACAAGCCGCCCAGCAACCCGACCACATTGGCAAACGAGTGATTGGCAAGAAAGAACGCCTCGCTGGGACGCACATCCACTTCGTACTCATGGTCCGCCAGGCGCAACCGCCTGGTAGCCCTCAGCGAGCTCGGCGCGGCGGGACTGACTGAGTCGAACAGCACTTCGCGCGCGCCCTCGGTGGAAAGATCGAGAATCCGCACCGCCAGATTGTCTTCCCCCGGCGCCGGCAAACCATCGGCCAGCAGTTGGCGCATGCTGATCGCCGCCGTGACATAGCCATAGGGTTGAGGCGAGGGAACCTGCGCCGACGGGAGCCGCGAAACCGGCGCCACCAACAGAACACCCCGGGCATACGCCGGCTCGACCCCAACCAGGCTCATCGGCTGCGAAACAGCCATGTTGCCATTGCTGCGGGCGTGCTCCAGGGTCAAGCGACGCAAGGGCTGGGCCAGCAGATCGAAGCCCAGGGGTGAATCGAGCACGCTCAGGGTCTGGCTGTACAGTAGCGGCACATACTCCGCGCGCGGCCCGGCCAACTGCAGCACACCATCGGCATCCAGTTCACGAATCGAAAAATTGACTAGGCCCTGTTCGCGCACCTGCTGCTCGAAGGCCGCACGTTCGTTACCCGCAACGCGCGGGGCCCAGGCATACGCCTGAGTGCGCAATAGCAACGGTCCGGCAAAGCCATCGAATTCCTGGCGGGAGATTGAATCGGAGCTCACGAAGAAGCGGCGCAGGCTATCCAGGCGTTGCACCTGATCATCGAAGCGCTCTTCAATACGACTGAGTCGTTCGCCCACCAGCAGATCGAAACGCTGCTGCAACTGACGCTGATAGAGATGATCCAGCGCCAGCGCCAGCAAGGCGCTCAACAGCCCGCCCATGAGCAACGCCGAGACCGCAACGATCCAGGCCCACGCCCGCTCGCTGATCAAGTTCAACTGCTTCTGTTTGATGGCAGGCAACGGCATACGCGCAACTCACAACGCCGGCGCACCTGAGCGTCACCTAGGCTTTGACAGATTTATAGCCACTCGCCGCTTGTTTGACTAGCCGTAAAACGACACCGAAACCGGAAAAACCGGTCCCGGTGCCTTGGCGGTTATCAACGAGCCATTATTTTCCAGGCACGGTGGATCTTGCTGTTGCGAGCGAAGTCAGGATCGATGGTCTTGGCTGTGATTTCCTCCACCGCATAACGCTCGCCCAGATGCTCGTCGAGCTGGAACTTGCGGAAGTTGTTGGAGAAATACACCACGCCGCCAGGAGCGAGACGCGCCATGGCCAGATCCAGCAACTGCACATGGTCGCGCTGCACATCGAACACGCCTTCCATGCGCTTGGAGTTGGAGAACGTCGGCGGATCGATAAAGATCAGATCGAACTCATCGCGGCAGGTGTCCAGCCACGCCATGACATCGCCCTGCTCCAACCGGTTCCTGTCGGAGAAACCATTGAGCGAGAAGTTGCGCCGCGCCCAGTCGAGGTAGGTTTTCGACAGGTCGACGCTGGTGGTGCTGCGCGCGCCACCCTTGGCCGCGTGCACGCTGGCTGTCGCGGTATAACAGAACAGATTGAGGAAACGCTTGCCCTCGGCCTCTTTCTGGATGCGCATGCGCATTGGCCGATGGTCGAGGAACAGGCCCGTGTCCAGGTAATCTGTCAGGTTAACCAGCAACTTCACGCCGCCTTCGCTGACTTCGGTTAACTTGCCCTGGGCGCTCTGGCGCTCGTACTGCTTGGTGCCACTCTGGCGCTCACGGCGCTTGATGATGACACGACTCTTGTCGACATTCAGAGCCTGGGGAATCGCCGCCAGGGCATCGAACAGACGCGCCTGGGCCTTCTCCGGGTCAATGGACTTGGGCGCAGCGTACTCCTGGACGTGCACCCAATCGTGATACAGGTCGATGGCCAGGGAGTACTCCGGCATATCGGCATCGTAGACGCGATAGCAATCGATCCCTTCGCGCTTGGCCCACTTGCCCAGTAGCTTGAGGTTTTTCTGCAGGCGATTGGCAAACATCTGTCCGCCTTCGCTCAAGCGAGCCTGTTCGACCACGGGCGCGGGTGCCGGCTTGATCGGATTGCCGTTCTTGTTGTACTTCTCGTACTTGCCAGGGGCGACCAGATCGGCCGGGGCAACGGCCTCGGCCTGTTCGCGCTCGACCTGACGCTGTTCGGGCGTGCGTCGCTCGCCAGTGACAAACTGATCCGGCTGCACCTTGATCAGGAGCAGTTTGCAGGGCAAGGCGCCGTTCCAGAAGGAATACTGCTTATGGCTGCGAATCCCCATGCGCTTGCCCAGGTCCGGGGCGCCAGTGAATACCGCCGCCTCCCAGTTCAGACAAGCCTGGCGCAGACGTTCGCCAAGATTCTGATAGAGATACAGCAGGCTCGCCTCATCACCCAGTCGCTCGCCGTAGGGTGGGTTGCAGATCACCAGGCCTTTCTGGTTCTGGTCCGGGCGCGGCTCGAAAGTCCCGACTTCTCCCTGGTAGATCTTGACCCAGTGGCTCAGCCCAGCGCGCTCGATATTGTTACGCGCCGGCTGGATCAGCCGCGGATCGGCTTCGTAGCCGCGAATCCACAGCGGCGGCTGCGCCATGCCGATCTCGGCGCGCTGCGTCGCCTCGTCATGCAATTTTTTCCACAGCGCCGGGACATGGCCCAGCCAGGCATCGAAGCCCCAATGCTCGCGGTTGAGGTTGGGCGCCCTGTCGGCTGCGATCATCGCGCCTTCGACCAGGAAAGTACCCACACCGCACATCGGGTCGGTCAATGCGCCGCCTTCGGCGGCGATTCGCGGCCAGCCGGCACGAATCAGGATCGCTGCCGCCAGGTTTTCCTTCAGCGGCGCCGCACCTTGCTGCAGACGGTATCCGCGCTGGTGCAGGCTGTGCCCGGAGAGATCGAGGGACAGGATCGCTTCGCCGCGATCCAGGCGCAGGTGAATGCGCAGGTCCGGGCTGATCTTGTCGATGGATGGCCGCTCACCGGCTGGAGTACGCAGCTTGTCAACAATCGCGTCCTTGACCTTCAAGGCGCCGAAGTGGGTGTTGTCGATCCCCGAACCGTGCCCGCTGAACTCCACCGCCAGCGTGCCATCCGGGACCATATGCTCCTGCCAGTCGACATCGAGGACACCGTGGTACAGGTCTTCAGCGTCTTTCATCGGGAAGCGCTTGAGGACCAACAGCACGCGGTTGGCCAGGCGCGACCACAAGCACAGGCGATAGGCGGTCTCCATATCGGCCGTGCCGCGAATAGCCGAGGTGTGCTCGCGCGCGTCTTCAAGGCCAAGCCCAACGGCTTCCTCGATGAGTAGGCCTTCGAGACCCTTGGGGCAGGTGAGGAAGAGTTCGTAACGATCCGACATGGGAATTCCAAGGCTTTGAAGCCATCAGTGAAGGGGCAACGCATTGCCCGTTCGGTTTCGATCGAGCGCTTTTCTTGAAGAGCGCCCGTGCGGCACGAATCTGTGCCCTTCCACCTCGCGAAATACCCTCCGACCCATAGGTCGAATGAAATTAGACGCAAGGCAGTTAAAAAGAGTTGCTACAAAATGTCTCACGCAGACCCTTCGTCGAATAATACCCGAGCGCAACAGGTCGGTATTCGCGAGCGAGAATTAACCTCATTTTCCCGCCAAAACCTGATCATAGCTGGCTTTGCCGCTAACACCCGGCCATGGGAGCCAATCACCTTATGGCCTTAGCACCATTATCGTTACGTCCTTATGACAAAACGATCATTCCCTCTCCACGGCGCATTGGTTAGAACTCAACACAGGTTGCAGCCGCAATGGCCGCAACAGCAAGCTCGCGACGCCGGCAGCGAGCACCAACGGCAGATACATTCTGCCCGGCCTTTCCAGAGGCCGACAGGACATAACTACAGTCAACCAGTGAGGGCAACACCCTATGAGAAGACTTAAGCGTGATCCGTTGGAAAGAGCATTTTTACGCGGATATCAATACGGCGTTCATGGCAAATCCCGTGAGCTTTGCCCCTTTACTCTACCGTCAGTGCGCCAAGCCTGGATTAACGGCTGGCGAGAAGGACGCGGCGACAACTGGGACGGTATGACCGGCACTGCGGGCATCCACAGACTCAACGAACTTCACGCGGTCGGCTGATCAGGGCACATACCGACACTACAATTTGAATCAGTAAACCTTCACCACGCACGCCTCATCCAGGCGGCGGGCTGCGGCCCAAGGGCTCCTTCGAGGAGCCCTTTTTAATGGGGGCCAATCAATCAGGAGCGCGGCAAAGCCGCGATCGCATCCACCGACTCGCGAATCAACGCCGGGCCTTTATAGATAAAGCCGGAATACAATTGGACCAGGCTCGCACCTGCGGCCATTTTCTCCGCCGCGTAGCGCCCCTCGGTGATGCCGCCAGCGGCGATGATCGGCAAGCGCCCCGCCAGCTCAGCCGCGAGTACTTTCACGGTATGCGTGCTTTTGTCGCGCACTGGCGCACCGGAGAGACCACCCGCCTCGTCGCCATGCTCCAACCCCTCCACGCCGACACGACTCAGGGTCGTATTGGTCGCGATCACGGCATCCATACCCGACTCGACCAGCGCGCGCGCGACCTCCACAGTCTCCTCATCGCTCATGTCCGGGGCAATCTTGATTGCCAGTGGCACGCGCTTGCCGTGCTGCTGCGCAAGGTCTTCCTGGCGCTGGCGCAGGGCCTCGAGCAGTTGCTTGAGTGAGTCACCAAATTGCAGGCTGCGCAGCCCGGGCGTGTTCGGCGAGCTGACGTTGACCGTTACATAGCTGGCGTGGGCATACACCTTGTCCAGACAGATCAGGTAGTCATCGACCGCACGTTCTACCGGGGTATCGAAGTTCTTGCCGATATTGATGCCTAGAACGCCCTTGTAGCTCGACGCCTTGACGCGTGCCAGCAGATTGTCCACACCCAGGTTATTGAAGCCCATGCGATTGATGATCGCCTCGGCTTCAGGCAAGCGGAAGATCCGTGGCTTGGGATTACCCGGCTGAGGCCGTGGCGTTACCGTACCGATTTCGATAAAGCCGAAACCCAGCTGGGAAAAACCATCGATGGCCGCACCGTTCTTGTCCAAACCGGCAGCCAAGCCGACCGGATTGGGAAAATCCAGGCCCATGACATTGACTGGCAATTGCGCCGGCGCCTTGCACAACAGACCGTTGAGCCCCAAACGGCCGCCAGCACCGATCAGGTCAAGCGACAGATCGTGGGAGGTTTCCGGGGAGAGTTTGAACAACAGCTGGCGGGCCAGGTTATACATGGGCGAATTGGCCTCGGGTGGCGGCAAAATAGGTGGCGATTATAGCCGGGGCAATGCCACGCAAGCGAGGCACACCGCAAAAATCGCAGGCAAAGAAAAGCCCGACATAAGCCGGGCTTTTCCGAGCGCTTAGCTAATTACTTAGCTTGAGCTTCAACCGACGCTTCTACGCGACGGTTGATGGCACGGCCAGCTTCAGTTGCGTTGTCAGCAACTGGGCGGGATTCGCCGTAACCAACCGAGTTAACGCGGCCAGCGCCAACGCCGTACTGGTTGACCAGAACTTGTTTAACGGCGTTTGCACGACGCTCGGACAGCTTCTGGTTGTAGGCATCAGGACCGACGTTGTCAGTGTGACCTTCAACGGTGGTGCTGGTTTGTGGGTACTGCTTCATGAAGTCAGCGAGGTTCTTGATGTCGCCGTAGCTGTTAGGCTTAACAACCGACTTGTCGAAGTCGAACTTAACGTCCAGCTCAACACGAACCACTTCAGCAACTGCTGGGCAGCCATCAGCATCAACGGTCACGTTGGCTGGGGTGTCCGGGCACTTGTCGACGTTGTCGCACACGCCATCGTTGTCGCTGTCGGAGCACACTTCAGCCGGAGCTGGAACAGGTGCTGCAGCTGGCTTGGAGCCGCCACCGAAGTTAACGCCGATACCGACGCTTGGCGCCCACTCGGTGTCGCCTTTGTCGATGTTGTATTGCGCTTCAACACCGGCACGAGCGTAGAAGTTGTCGGTGAAGTACAGCTTGGCACCACCGCCCAGGTTGGCGAAGGTGGAGCGGTCACGACCGCCGTTGCCGTTCTGACCGATGCTCTGATCGGAGAAACCAGCCGAGACGTATGGACGCAGCATGTCGCCCGGGTTGTTGAAGTGGTACAGAGCGTCCAGAGCGGTGTTCGCGCCCTTGATGTTGCGGCCGTCATTGCTACGAACGTTGTGAACTTCGTCGTAGGCCAGACGCAGCTCTACGTCGTCGGTCAGGAAGTAGCCCAGAGAGCCGCCGAACAGGTTGCCGTTGTTTTTGAAGTCGCGGGCGCTGTCGAACATTTCTTTCTTGGCGAAGCCTTCGATTTCGACCGCGCCTTGGCCTTGTGCCAGAGCGCCGAACGAAGCTGCGGCTACAAGAGTAGAAATGGCCAAGCCCAAGGTGTTTTTCAATTTCATCCGTTAAATCCCCATCTGGTGATTGTGAAGCAGTCCCGCATACCGGGGGACAACTCGGCGGCAAGTCTAACAGAACCTGCCTGCACGTAAGAGATATTTGCGCCGAACTAAGTTTCAGCAATGCCTGCAAATTTCTCACGCAATTTATCAAGAGCACGCTTGTATCGCATCTTCGTCGCACTCAAACCCATGTGCATTATGTCCGCAATCTCCTGAAATTCCAGTTCCGCAACAAAGCGTAGCACCAAAATTTCACGATCAATCGGATTAACATAAACCAACCAGCGGTCAAGTCCGCTCTTCTCCTCGGGCTTTGGCGCCTTCTCTTCAGACGCTTCCTCAAGTGGATCGAGACTCAACGCATCCATCAGGCGGCGCTTTCGCCGCTCTTTTCGGTACTGTGTAATGCACTCGTTATAAGTGATGCTATATAGCCATGTTTTGAACTTCGACTTACCCTCGAAGTTCTTCAGGCCGTAGAGCACCTTGAGCATCACTTCCTGACAGACATCATCGGCATCGCGTTCGTTCCCTAAATAACGAGAACAAACGTTAAACAAGGTTCGTTGATAGCGGCGCATCAACTCTTCATACGCGCGCGTCACGTGAAACAGCTCCACATGCGAGCGCGCCACCAACTCCTCATCGGAGAGCTCGCGCGGGTCGTAACGCATGGACAGCGATTGGGTCTTATTCAAAACGAGTCAGGCCGACAGTCAGGTCAATGTCCGCCGCAGCCGAGAAACTCAGGCTTTTTTGCGGCGGCGTACATTAGCAGGGTTTGCCGGATTAGCGGCTACTCACATGCTGCTCCAGCAGGATCCGATTGGAGAGGGAAATCAGCTCACCCTCCTCGGTCAACAACGTGGTTTTAACCGTGCCAATCTCTTCTATCTGGCCTTCGACCTCGCCAACCCGCACTTCTTGTCCAACCTGGTACAACTCGCGCACATAGATTCCCGCCAGGATCTGCCCGGCAATTTCCCGACTACCCAGCCCCATTGCCAAGGCAACGGCCAGACCAACGGTAATCAAAACAATGACGATGACATGGTTCAGCAGATCGGTTTTGACTTCCAGCTGACTGATCGCGACCGAGATACTGATGATAATGACCAGCCCCTGAGCAATCCGCCCCAGCCCACTAGCGTAGTCCAGCCCTACGCCTTCTGCTGCGCCACGCACCAGGCCATTGACCAACTGGGCCAGCAAAACCCCCACCAGCAGGACCAGCGCCGCGCCGAATACTTTCGGCAGGTAGAGCGCCAGCATGTCCAGGGTCGCGGAAACGCGCTCAAGCCCCAGGGACTCAGCTGCCGAGACCAGGAAAATCAACAGGATGAACCAATAGACGATCTTGCCGATCAAGGTCGAGATCGGCACCTGGATCCCGGCACGCCCCAACAGCTTCGTCAGGCCGGTCCCGCCCATCAGGCGATCAAGACCCAGTTTGGCCAGCAACTTGGACAGCAGCGTGTCGAGTAGCTTGGCGACCACAAAGCCGAGCAAGACAACGACCAGAGCCCCGAACAGATTGGGGATAAAATTAGCCACTTTGGTCCACAGGGCAGTCATCGCTGCCACGAGACTCTGAGTCCAGAGATCAATTCCCATATTCAATCAGCCTTATCAGCAGTGCGAGCAGTAGTTTTACGACGCGAAACCGGCGCCACATGGGCCGAACCATTGTTCAGGGCAATCATCATTGCCTGCAGCCAGCGCCCCAGCAAACCAAATAGATCACCGGCCCCGACCTGGCGATTGGCCGTTTTCAGGACTCGCCCGAGGCACGCATCATCATCACGGCAGGACGGCGACGCTTTAAGCATGTCCCGCAGGGACTGTTCGAACGGATCGTGCATATCGCACCTCTCGGGATGTCTGTGAAAGACGCGATCAAAAATCACCGGGTCACATGGCCCAGGGAATTAAACCCAGCGCAATCGTCGGAATAACAACCATTGCCCCGACGCCACGCCAATCATCATGACGCAGGCAATCAGAAAACCGTATGGACTCTCGGAACCCGGGATGCCACCGACGTTGATACCCAGCAAACCGGTCAGAAAACTCATCGGCAGAAAGATCCCGGTAACCACACCGAAACGGTACATGGTGCGATTCATACGCACGCTCAACCGCCGGTCTTCCGCCTCCAGCACCAACCCGACCCGCTCGCGAGTCAATTCCAGCTCTTCCAGGTAGCGGGTCAGGCTGTTATTCAATTCATTCCAGTAGTCGCCATCATCGTCCGCGAACCAAGGTAGCTTGCTTCGGGTAAGTTGGCCGAAAATATCCCGCTGCGGGGCCAGAAATCGACGCAAGGCGGCGGCCCGTCGCCGGATCTGCAAAATTTCGCCATGCTCCGGTGTATACCGTTCATCGGCATCAAGCTTTTCTTCTTCGGCGTCGACCACTTCCGACAGCTCGCCCACCAGGTCCTGAACCTTGTGTGTCAGGTACTGGGCCATGTAGAGGATCAGTTCGGAGCTGTTCTTGGGGCCCTTGCCATCGGCGAGCTGCACCAGCAGTTCATCGGTGGCCCGCAGCGGGCGCAGCCGCAGGGAGATCACGCGTCGGGCCGAGGCGAAGATTCGTACCGAGACCATATCCTCCGGTTCCGCACCGGGATTGAGATTGATCCCACGCAAGAACAGCAGTAATTCGTGCTCGGGCAACGGCAACAACCGCGGCCGGGTGTTCTCCTCGAGTAGCAGGTCACAGCTGAACTCACTGAGTCCGCTTTCCTTGCGCAGCCAGGTCTGGGTCTGCGGGTGACTACGATCCCAATGCAGCCAGAGGCTTTCCTCAGGCTGCAACTGCAGATCGTCCAACTGCGTCCGAGCGATCGAACGCGCACCGCCCTTACCGTCCAGGACCAGGGCATGAACCAGCCCCCACTGCGCGTTTTCCTCTTCGAACATCCTCACCCCTCAGGCCCGAACGCCTGGTTACTCCGGCATCTTCAGCGGACTTGGCGAAACGATCACGCCATTGTTGTCAGCATAAATGTACTCGCCCGGACGGAACGTCACGCCCGCGAACGTCACTGCCACGTTCAAGTCGCCAATGCCGCGCTTATCGGTCTTCATCGGATGGCTGGCCAGCGCCTGGACGCCGAGGTCGGTCTGGGCGATCACATCGACATCACGGATGCAGCCATAGATAACCAGGCCTTCCCAGCCATTCTTGGCGGCTTTTTCGGCAAGCATGTCACCCAGCAGGGCGCGACGCAGAGAACCGCCGCCATCGACGACCAGCACCTTGCCCGTCCCATCGACATCCACCTGCTCCTTGACCAGCGAGTTATCCTCGAAGCATTTGACGGTCACGATCTGACCACCAAAGGAGTCCCGGCCGCCGAAATTGCTGAACATGGGTTCCAGCACCTGCACCAGTTCGGGGTAGGCGTCGCACAGATCAGGCGTGAGGTAATGATTCATCGAGAAACTCCTATCAAAAAAGGAATACGGGAAACATCGAGAAATCGTCTGTGTAGGCTGAAACGAGTTGCGGGCCATGATGTTTAAGCCGGAACCCGCCTACAACGAACACAAGGTCGAACCAGAAACCGAAAATGACCGGAACGACATAATGCGTCACATCTTAGCGGTTAGCTGTGCCAAGCGGAATGACCAAAACGTCTAGGTTACCTGCTCCAGAGCGGGCGCTTCAGTCAGCACGGGGCTCGTCTGATCGTTCAGCCAGCGCGCGACCAGCGGCCAGACTTCAGCCTGCGCCGCTTTGCTGACCAGCATCTCGACATGCCCGAAATCCGAGGTAAAGCCCTGCTTGCGGCCCAGGCAGACAAACTGGCGCTGCTCGGAGGCAAACTGCTCGAACAATTTGCGGCAGGCCCAGGTCGGGTCCTGCACGTCCGCGGCCGCGCTCACCGCAAGCACAGGCAGATTGACTTCGGCCAGGCCCGCCCACCAGTCACGCTCGGCATCACCAAAGCGACCGAACAGACCATGCCAGCGCATGCTTTCCAGCGCCAGCCCGATGGGCTCATCTTCCGGCCCACGCTTGAGGCGCGAACCCGACAACTGAGCAAAACGCTTGAGCAGGAAACGCCCGCCCCACTCCACCGGCGGGATTTTCAACGGCCAGTAGGTACGACTGATCTGGCTACCAAAAAACGCCACCGAAGCCACTCCCGGCGCACCGAGATAATGCCCACCCAGGGCGGCGGCCAGGGTAATGCCCCCCAGCGAATGCCCCAACCAGTGCGGCACTTGGCCGCTTTGCTCGCGGACAAACGCAGCGATGGCGGGCAGGTCGTAGCGCGCATAATCGGCCACTCGGTTCTTGCTATACAGGCGGTTGCGCTGCGACAGACCATGCCCGCGCATCTCCGGAATCCAGACATCGAAGCCCGCCCGGGCCAGATAAGCCCCCAACCCGATGCCCTTGGGCGAAAACCAGAACCGGCGATTGGAGAAGCTGCCGTGCAGCAACACCACAGGAATGCCACGCGCAGCGGGCTCGTCGGCCATGCCCAGGCGGGTCACTGCCAACTGGACGCTGCTGTCCGGGCTGTTGCCCGGCTTCAGGCGATAGACGTCCTCGCTCAGATCGCCGCGACGCTCGGCGCTGATCAAGGCGACAGGAAAAAGATGACTGCTGCTTTGCATAATGCTCTTGCACAAAAAAGGGCGGTGCTCGTGATGGAACCCGCCCTACAAACTTTAGAAATACCGGCCAGCCACTAGGGCTGGCCGGCACTTCACTCGTGGATCAGAGCGCGCCCTGACCTTCGGCCAGGAAGAACCAGGTTTCCAGTACGGAGTCCGGGTTCAACGAAACGCTTTCGATCCCCTGCTCCATCAGCCATTTGGCCAGATCCGGGTGATCGGACGGGCCCTGGCCGCAAATACCGATGTACTTGCCCGCCTTGTTGCACGCCTGAATGGCGTTGGCCAACAGCTTCTTGACCGCCGGATTACGCTCGTCGAACAGGTGCGCAATGATCCCGGAGTCGCGGTCCAGGCCCAGGGTCAGCTGGGTCAGGTCGTTGGAACCGATGGAGAAACCGTCGAAGAACTCGAGGAATTCCTCGGCCAGAATGGCGTTGGACGGCAGCTCGCACATCATGATCACGCGCAAGCCGTTATCACCGCGCGCCAGGCCATTTTCCGCCAACAGATCGATCACCTGGCTGGCTTCGCCGAGGGTGCGCACAAACGGCACCATGATCTCGACGTTGGTCAGGCCCATCTCGTTGCGTACGCGCTTGAGTGCACGGCACTCGAGCTCGAAGCAGTCACGGAAGGTTTCGCTGATGTAGCGCGACGCACCGCGGAAGCCCAGCATCGGGTTTTCTTCTTCCGGCTCGTACAACTTGCCGCCGATCAGGTTCGCGTATTCGTTGGACTTGAAGTCCGAGAGACGCACGATGACCTTTTTCGGCCAGAACGCGGCAGCCAGTGTGCTGATGCCTTCAACCAGCTTCTCGACATAGAAGCCCACCGGATCGTTGTAACCGGCAATGCGCTTGTCGACGCTGTCCTTGATCTCTGGCGGCAAGCCGGCGTAGTTGAGCAGTGCCTTGGGGTGCACGCCGATCATGCGGTTGATGATGAATTCCAGGCGGGCCAGACCCACACCCGCGTTGGGCAGTTGGGCAAAATCGAAGGCCCGATCAGGGTTACCGACGTTCATCATGATCTTGAACGGCAGATCAGGCATGGCATCGACGGAGTTTTTCTTCACATCAAAGCCCAGCTCACCTTCAAAGATGAAACCGGTATCGCCTTCGGCGCAGGAAACGGTCACGCCCTGGCCATCCTTGAGTAGCTGCGTCGCATTGCCGCAGCCCACGACAGCCGGGATCCCCAGCTCACGGGCGATGATCGCCGCATGGCACGTACGCCCGCCGCGGTTGGTCACGATGGCGCTGGCGCGCTTCATGACCGGCTCCCAATCCGGGTCGGTCATGTCCGAGACCAGTACGTCGCCTGGCTGTACCTTGTCCATTTCGGACACGTCACGAATGATGCGGACCTTGCCGGCGCCGATACGCTGACCGATCGCCCGGCCTTCCACCAGCACGGTGCCGGTTTCCTTGAGCAGGTAACGCTCCATGACATTGGCCGAAGTGCGGCTCTTCACGGTCTCGGGACGTGCCTGGACGATGTACAGCTTGCCGTCGTCACCGTCCTTGGCCCATTCGATGTCCATCGGGCACTTGTAGTGCTTCTCGATGATCATCGCCTGCTTGGCCAGTTCGCTGACTTCGGCGTCGCTCAAGCAGAAACGCGCACGGTCGGCCTTGTCGACATCGATGGTCTTGACCGATTTACCAGCCTTGGCTTCGTCGCCGTAGATCATCTTGATCGCTTTGCTGCCCAGGTTGCGACGCAGGATTGCCGGACGACCGGCTTCCAGCGTGCCCTTGTGCACATAGAACTCGTCCGGGTTGACCGCGCCCTGGACCACCGTCTCGCCCAGGCCATAGGCACCGGTGATAAAGACCACATCACGGAAACCCGACTCGGTGTCGAGGGTGAACATCACACCGGCGGTGCCGGTTTCGGAACGGACCATGCGCTGCACGCCAGCCGACAGGGCGACCAGTTTGTGGTCGAAGCCCTGGTGCACGCGATAGGAAATGGCACGGTCGTTGAAAAGCGAGGCAAACACTTCCTTGGCTGCGCGGATCACGTTTTCCACGCCGCGAATATTCAGGAAGGTTTCTTGCTGGCCGGCGAAGGAGGCGTCCGGCAGGTCTTCGGCGGTGGCCGAGGAGCGCACGGCAACGGCCATGTCCGGGTTGCCGGCCGACAGTGCGGCGAACGCGGTACGGATCTCGCTGTTCAGACGCTCAGGGAACTCGGCTTCCATGATCCATTGACGGATCTGCGCGCCGGTCTTGGCCAGGGCGTTGACGTCGTCGACGTCCAGGGCATCGAGCGCCGCGTGGATCTGTTCGTTCAGACCGCTCAACTCAAGGAAATCACGGTAAGCCTGGGCCGTAGTCGCAAAGCCGCCGGGCACGGAAACACCGGCGCCCGCGAGGTTACTGATCATCTCGCCCAGGGATGCGTTCTTGCCCCCCACATGCTCCACATCATGGACGCCGAGCTTATCGAGGGAAACTACGTACTCTACCAAGGTGATCTCTCCACTAACTGTGTTGGAAAAGCTCAAAGTGCTGGCGGCTCACGGTGTAGGAGCTCGGCTCAGCGACGGTGGCCTGGACCTGGAAAATAAGTGAGAATGCCCGCCATTCATGGCCGGCAAATCCTGCCTATCATATCCAAGATTCGTCATCAGCTTAAGGCCCAAAGCGCAAATGAAACGATCTGCCTTCTTTATCTCCGACGGCACGGGTATTACCGCCGAAACGCTCGGCCAAAGCCTGTTGGCGCAGTTTGAAAGCATCACTTTCGCCAAATTCACGCGCCCGTACATCGACAGCGTGGAAAAAGCCCGCGCAATGGTACAACAAATCAATAACGCCGCCGAAAAAGACGGTTTCCGCCCAATTATTTTCGACACCATCGTCAATCAGGATATTCGTGAGATTCTCGCGACTTCCAATGGTTTCATGATCGACATTTTCTCGACGTTCCTGGCCCCTCTTGAACAGGAACTGACTGAGCATTCTTCCTACAGCGTAGGAAAGTCCCACTCCATTGGTCACAACTCCAATTACATGGAGCGCATCGAGGCGGTGAACTTCGCCCTCGACAACGACGATGGCGCCCGCACCCACTACTACGACAAGGCCGACCTGATCCTGGTCGGCGTATCGCGTTGCGGCAAGACCCCGACCTGCCTGTACATGGCCATGCAGTTTGGCATCCGCGCCGCCAACTACCCGTTGACCGAAGAAGACATGGAACGCCTGCAGTTGCCCACGGCCCTGCGCGCCCACCAGCACAAACTCTTCGGCCTGACCATCGACCCGGATCGCCTCACGGCCATCCGCCACGAGCGCAAGCCCAACAGCCGGTATTCCAGTTACGCCCAATGTGAATTCGAAGTACGCGAAGTGGAAAACCTGTTCCGCCGCGAGAACATCCCCCACATCAATTCCACCCATTTCTCCGTGGAAGAAATTTCCGCGAAGATCCTTGTGGAAAAAGGCGTCGAACGCCGCTTCAAATAAGCGCCACGCCGACTCGCACTGCCACAGGGTGCGAGTCGGCGCCTTCAGCCCAGCCCATGCACCTCATCCTGCTTTAGCGCTGCCGCCAGCGCCGTGAACCCGGCGATCAATCGCCCATCGTCTGCGACCTGGTTGCACACGCTCGCCCGAACAAACTGCGGCACAGCCCCCTGACCTGCCGCAAACGCTTCTGCCGTGGCAATGCGATAGCCACAGGCGCGCAACTCACGCTCGATCTGCGATGCCCGCCAAGGGGCCGGCACCTCGATCCAGAAATGCGGGCTGCGGGCATGGGTGCGATAAGCCAGCCCCGCCAACCGGTCCACCACCAGCGCCTTGCGCCGAGCCACCTCGTCGATCTGTCGCGCCAGCAGGCGCGCCGCCGTACCGTCCTCGATCCAGCGCGCCGCCAACTCCTGCATCAGCGGCGTCGCCATCCAGCAGGTCGCCCGCACCGCCGCCGCCAGACGGCTGACCAAGGGTTGCGGCGCATGCAGATAGCCGACCCGCAACCCCGATGACAGGGCCTTGCTCAGACTCGCGAGCATCACCGTGCGCTCCGGGGCGAAGTCACTCAGCGGCAACGGCCGTTCCCGGAGCAGCACCCCATCGGCTTCGTCCTCCAGAATCAGCAGATTGTGCTGACGGCAAATCTCCACCAGAGCCTGGCGCCGCCGCCCATCCAGCACCGCTGCCGTTGGGTTTTGCAGGGTTGGCGTGCAATACAGTGCGGCCACCCGATGGGCTCGGCAGGCCTCATCGAGCGCGGCAGGCAACACCCCCTGCTCGTCCATTTCCAGCCCGACCAGGCGCAGGCCAAGCATCCGCGCTGCGCTGATCAGCCCCGGATAGGTCAGGCATTCGGTCACCAGGGTATCGCCGGCGCGAAACAACCCCATCAAGGCGCAAAGCAATCCATGCTGGCCGCCGTTGACGCAGATGACTCGCGCCGGATCGGCGACAAACCCGGCATGACTCATCCAGTCGGCTCCGGCCTGGCGATGCCGCAGATAGCCCTGCTCCGGGGCATAGCCTCCCAGCACGCCCAACGCCTGGGGATCACCGGCCAGGGCTTGCAGGCTGCGCCCCAGTAGATCGGGCTCGCCCACGGGGATATGCATATTGCGACTCATGTCCAGGCAGGTCGCCGCCTCATCATCGGCATTGCGAAAGCCTTCGTCGCGCTGACGCTCCACGCCGCTCTGGCGAACAAAGGTGCCATCACCGACCCGCGCGACCACCAGCCCCAGCCGCTCCAGTTCGCCATAGGCTCGGCTGATGGTTCCCGGCGTCACCCCCAACTGATACGACAACCAGCGATGCGGCGGCAGCTTGCCGCCCGGGGCGATGCGCCCGGAGTCGATACCGGCCACCACGGCCTCACAGAGGCGTCGGTACTTGAGCCCGCCGCCCGAGACCAGCCCGGCCCGCATTATTGCCACCATGTCGTTATAGGCTTTGACTGTCATTGCTGGCCTCAATAGGGTCGATTAACCGGTTATACCGCGCAGATTAGCGCAAATATCGCGGTCATCGTCCTGTCAGCGAGCGAATAACACCATGTCATTAAGTCCGACCGATACATTACCCGCCCCCAAGACTGCCACACTGGCGTCCCTGCTCACCTGCACGCTGTTTCTGGTTGTCTGCCTCAGTTGGGGGACGACCTGGCTCGGCATCAAGATCGCCGTCGAAAGCGTGCCGCCGCTGACCGCTGCCGGCCTGCGTTTTTTGATCGCATTTCCGTTGTTTCTCGGCTTTGCCTACTGGCGCGGCGAACCGCTGCGGTTTCCCCGAGGCCAGTTCGGGTTCCTGGCGTTTGTCACGCTGTGCTACTTCAGCCTGCCGTACTACCTGCTCAACTATGGCGAAATGCAGGTTTCTTCGGGCCTGACCGCCCTACTGTTCAGTTGCATGCCGGTGTTTATCCTGATTTTTTCCGCGATCCTGCTACGTGAAAAAATCCAGGGCCGGCAAATGCTCGGCATCGCCGTGGGCTTCGCCAGCCTGTTCATGATTATTCGCAGCCAGGGTCTGCACCTCGATAGCGCCAGCGGACTGGGGGTACTGGCCATTCTTGCGGCCGCGATCATGCATGCCTTGTGCTACGTGCTGACCAAGCGCCGCGGCAGCGCCATCAGCGTCATCACCTACAACACCCTACCCATCGGTATTGCCGGGCTGATGCTGTTTACCACGGGCCTGTGGCTGGAGGCGCCGGATCTCAGCGCGATCAGCCAGCGTTCCTGGACCGCCCTTCTGTACCTGGGCCTGGTTGCCTCGGTCGGCGGCTTTATCGCTTACTTCGTGCTGCTCAAGCGCCTGAGTCCGGTTGTGCTGTCGTTTGTGTTTATTATTTTTCCGGTGTTCGCGGTGATCATCGGCGCCTGGTACGAAGGCCAAGTGCTTTCCCTGGAGTTGATCCTCTATTGCATAACGCTGCTGGCCGGCTTTGCCATCAGCAAGGTACCCACCCGCAGGGCCTGAACTGGGCCTGGAAGCCCCGCAAAAAGCCCGGGAGCCCTTTGCGTGCCAGCCTTCGATCAGCTCACGAAACGGTCGACAAACCGACGGACCGGCGTCGCCTCCAACGCTGCCTGGTCCTTGCACAAAGCCAGGATTTCGGCGCTGCGCCGGACCGTGAAGCGGGTCAGCAGATTGGCGCGAAACTTCTCTTCAAGCAGTGGAATCCCCTCGGCACGCCGCCAACGATGGCCAATGGGATACTCGACCGCCACCTGCTCCGTGCTCGTCCCATCGCTGAAAAACACCTGGACGGCATTGGCGATGGAACGTTTGTCGGCTTCCAGGTACTCGCGGCTGTAGCGCGGTTCTTCGACAATCACCATTTCCTCGCGCAACTCATCGATCAGCGGATGGGCTGCGTGAAAGTCATCCTCGTACTGTTCGGCCACCAGGTCGCCGAAAATCAGCGGCACGGCCGTCATGTATTGCAGACAATGGTCACGGTCGGCGGCATTGGCCAACTTGCCGACCTTGGAAATAATGCGGATAGCCGATTCATGGGTGGTAATCACAATCCGCTCGATCTGCGCCAGACGGCCCTTGACCTGCGGGTGCAGCGTCACCGCAGCCTCACAGGCCGTTTGCGCGTGGAACTCGGCCGGGAAACGGATTTTGAACAGCACGTTTTCCATCACATAGCTGCCATAGGGTTGGGACAGCCGAAAGACCCGCTGATCCGCCGGTTTTAGCGCCAGGTCCTTATTGGTGTGGCAAAACAGCACATCGTAGAAGCCCCATTGCGCCGCGCTCAAGACCCCTGGAATGCCCATCTCGCCGCGCATTGCGAGATCCGCCAGGCGCACACCACGACTGCTGGCATCGCCCGCCGCCCAGGATTTGCGCGAACCGGCATTCGGTGCATGACGATAGGTGCGCAGGGCCTGTCCATCGACAAAGGCATGGGAGAGTGCCGAGAGCAGTTGCTCGCGATTGGCGCCCAGCAATTTGGCGGTGAGCGCCGTGGATGCGACCTTGACCAGCAGCACATGGTCGAGACCGACCCGATTGAAGGAATTCTCCAAGGCCAACACACCCTGGATCTCGTGAGCCATGACCAGCGCTTCCAGCACCGCCCGCATGCTCAGTGGTGCTTCGCCCTGGGCCACGCGCTTCTGCGAAAGGTGATCGGCGACCGCCAGGATGGCGCCGAGATTATCGGAGGGATGGCCCCACTCGGCGGCCAGCCAGGTGTCGTTGTAATCGAGCCAGCGCACGATACAGCCGATATCCCAGGCGGCCTTGACCGGATCCAGGCGAAACGAGGTTCCAGGCACTCGCGCGCCCAATGGCACGATCGTGCCCTCCACCAACGGCCCCAGATGCTTGGTGCATTCGGGAAAACGCAAGGCCAGCAGGCCACAACCGAGGGTATCCATCAGACAGTTGCGGGCCGTATCCAGGGCCTCGCGAGACTCGACGCGATAGTTCAGTACGTAGTCGGCAATAGTCTGCAGGACGGTGTCGTAGTCGGGGCGATCGTTGAGGTCAACATTGGCGCTCATGAGTGATGCACTCCATTCAAATCAGTGGGATGTTCGGCATTCCTCGATCAGGCTGTTCACTGTTATTTTCTGGGTATTCACCTCTCCCGGCAGGCGCGAGCGGGTGCAGGGAGAGGTGATGGCGTGAAAGGTTAGAAGCTATCGCCAGGCACGCGGACCCAACCTTCCATCAAAATCCGCGCACTACGGCTCATGATGGCCTTGGTCACTTCCCAGTTGCCGTCGACCTGACGGGCCTGGGCACCGACGCGCAACGTGCCCGATGGATGGCCAAAACGTACGGCACTGCGGGCTTCGCCACCGGCCGCCAAGCTGACCAGGGTCCCCGGTATCGCCGCCGCCGTACCAATGGCCACCGCCGCGGTGCCCATCATGGCGTGATGCAACTTGCCCATGGACAACGCTCGCACCAACAGATCGATATCCGCCGCCGCCACCGCCTTGCCGCTGGACGACACGTAGTCGGCCGGGCCGGCGACAAAAGCCACCTTGGGCGTGTGCTGACGCTTGGCCGCTTCGTCGATATGCGCAATCAGTCCCATCCGCACCGCACCGTGGGCACGAATGCTCTCGAACATGGCCAGGGCCTTGGCGTCGCCGTTGATTGCGTCCTGCAACTCCGTACCCTGATAGCCGACATCCCGGGCATTGACGAAAATCGTCGGAATGCCGGCGTTGATCATCGTCACGCTCAAGGTACCGACACCCGGCACCTGCAGCTCATCGACCAAGTTGCCGGTGGGAAACATCGAACCACCGCCCCCCTCTTCATCCGCCGCAGGGTCGAGGAATTCCAGCTGGACTTCGGCGGCCGGAAAGGTCACGCCGTCGAGTTCAAAATCACCGGTCTCCTGGACCATGCCATCGGTGATCGGCACATGGGCAATAATCGTCTTGCCGATATTCGCCTGCCAGATCCGCACGATGGCCACGCCATTGCGCGGAATCTGGCTGCCATCCACCAGGCCGCTGGCAATAGCAAACGCCCCCACCGCCGCCGACAGATTGCCGCAGTTGCCACTCCAGTCGACAAAGGCGGTATCGATGGAGACCTGGCCAAACAGATAATCGACATCGTGCTCCAGGCGCGCGCTGCGCGCGACAATCACCGTCTTGCTGGTGCTTGAAGTCGCCGCGCCCATGCCGTCGATCTGCTTGCCGTAGGGATCGGGGCTGCCGATCACCCGCATCAACAAGGCATCACGGGCCGCGCCAGGAATCTGGGCGCTGACCGGCAGGTCCTCGAGGCTGAAGAACACGCCCTTGCTGGTGCCACCACGCATATAGGTGGCGGGAATCTTGATTTGCGCAACATGAGCCATGGAAGTCATTCCTGTTAAGACCGGGGCACCAGGCCCCGGCAATTCACTTAGGCGGCCGAACTCGATTCGAGGAAGTCCTGGGCAAAGCGTTGCAGCACGCCGCCCGCTTCATAGATCGAGACTTCTTCGGCGGTATCGAGGCGGCAGGTCACGGGCACGTCCAGACGCTCGCCATTACGGCGATGGATGACCAAAGTCAGGGTTGCACGCGGCGTGCGCTCACCGACCACGTCGTAGGTTTCCGTGCCGTCGATACCCAGGGTCAGACGCGTGGTGCCCGGGGCAAACTCCAGCGGCAGGACCCCCATGCCGACCAGGTTGGTGCGGTGGATACGCTCGAAGCCCTCGGCGGCAATCGCCTCGACACCGGCCAGGCGCACGCCCTTCGCCGCCCAGTCACGGGACGACCCCTGACCGTAGTCCGCACCGGCAATGATGATCAGCGGCTGCTTGCGTTCCATGTACGTTTCAATGGCTTCCCACATGCGCATCACCTGGCCTTCAGGTTCGACACGGGCCAGGGAACCCTGCTTGACCTTGCCGTTTTCCGTGACCATTTCATTGAACAGTTTCGGGTTGGCAAAGGTTGCGCGCTGAGCCGTCAGGTGGTCGCCACGGTGAGTCGCGTAGGAGTTGAAGTCCTCTTCGGGCAGGCCCATCTTGGCCAGGTACTCGCCAGCGGCACTGTCGAGCATGATCGCGTTCGACGGCGACAGGTGATCCGTGGTGATGTTGTCCGGCAGCACCGCCAGCGGGCGCATGCCCTTGAGCGGCCGCGCACCGGCCAACGCCCCTTCCCAGTACGGCGGACGGCGAATATAGGTGCTCATCGGGCGCCAGTCGTAGAGCGGGCTGACCTTCGGCCCGGTGTCTTCCTGAACGGCGAACATCGGGATATAAACCTTGCGGAACTGCTCCGGCTTGACCGACGCCTTGACCACCGCATCGATTTCTTCGTCGCTGGGCCAGATATCCTTCAGGCGGATTTCCCGGCCCTCGGTGTCCAGGCCCAGTACATCCTTCTCGATATCGAAACGGATGGTCCCGGCAATGGCGTAGGCGACCACCAGCGGCGGTGACGCGAGGAACGCCTGTTTGGCGTAAGGATGGATACGCCCGTCGAAGTTGCGGTTACCCGACAACACGGCCGTGGCATACAGGTCGCGGTCGATGATTTCCTGCTGGATTACCGGGTCCAGCGCACCGGACATGCCGTTGCAGGTGGTGCAGGCAAACGCCACGATACCAAAGCCAAGTTGCTCCAGATCGCTGCCCAGCCCGGCCTCCTCCAGATACATTTCCACAGTTCGCGAACCAGGCGCCAGGGACGATTTGACCCACGGCTTGCGGGTCAGCCCGAGCTTGTTCGCATTGCGCGCCAGCAGGCCGGCGGCAATCACGTTGCGCGGGTTGCTGGTGTTGGTGCAACTGGTGATGGCCGCAATGATCACCGCGCCATCCGGCATTTGCCCAGGCACCTCGTCCCATTGCCCGCTGATCCCCTTGGCTGCCAGGTCGCTGGTGGCGACACGGGCGTGGGGGTTGCTGGGGCCCGCCATATTGCGCACGACCGAGGACAGGTCGAATTGCAGGCCACGCTCGTATTCGGCGCGCTTGAGGCTCTCGGCCCACAGCCCGGTCTGCTTGGCGTAGGTCTCGACCAGGCGCACCTGCTCGTCTTCGCGGCCGGTAAGCTTGAGGTAGTCGATGGTCTGCTGGTCGATATAGAACATTGCCGCCGTGGCGCCGTATTCCGGGGCCATGTTGGAAATGGTCGCCCGGTCGCCCAGGGTCAGTGCCGCGGCGCCTTCGCCGAAGAACTCCAGGTACGCCCCCACCACTTTCTGCTTGCGCAGGAATTCGGTCAGCGCCAGTACCATATCGGTGGCAGTAATGCCCGGTTGCAGGCGACCGGTCAGTTCGACGCCGACGATCTCTGGCAAACGCATCCACGAGGCGCGCCCCAGCATCACGCTTTCAGCTTCCAGGCCGCCCACGCCGATGGCGATCACACCCAGCGCATCGACATGGGGCGTATGGCTGTCGGTGCCTACGCAAGTATCAGGGAATGCCACGCCTTCACGGGCCTGGATCACCGGCGACATTTTCTCCAGGTTTATCTGGTGCATGATGCCGTTGCCTGGCGGAATCACGTCGACGTTCTTGAAGGCCTTCTTGGTCCAGTTGATAAAGTGGAAACGGTCTTCATTACGCCGATCTTCGATAGCACGGTTCTTGGTGAACGCCTCCGGGTCGTAGCCGCCGCATTCCACGGCCAGGGAGTGGTCGACGATCAACTGGGTCGGCACCACCGGGTTGACCAACGCGGGATCACCGCCCTGGGAAGCGATGGCATCCCGCAGGCCGGCCAGGTCGACCAGTGCGGTCTGGCCAAGAATGTCATGGCACACCACGCGCGCCGGAAACCACGGAAAGTCCAGGTCACGCTTGCGTTCGATCAACTGCCCCAGGGACGCCTTGAGCGTCGCCGGATCGCAGCGACGCACCAGGTTCTCGGCCAGTACGCGAGAGGTGTAGGGCAGCGTGTCGTAGGCGCCGGGCTTGATCGCCTCGACGGCCGCGCGAGCATCGAAATAGTCCAGCGCGGTGCCGGGCAAGGATTTGCGGTGTTCAGTGTTCATGGTGTGGGGACTCGATCACGGTAAGGTCGGGGAACCGGCCAGTCCCCACCCCGTCGTCCGTAGACGCGGGGTGGTGGCCGGCGCCGGTCAGCGGCGTTCGATTGGCACGAACTTGCGCTGTTCAACGCCGATGTACTCGGCGCTCGGACGGATAATGCGGTTGTTGGCGCGCTGTTCGAACACGTGGGCAGCCCAGCCCGTCAGGCGCGAGCACACGAAGATCGGCGTGAACAGCTTGGTCGGGATCCCCATGAAGTGGTACGCCGAGGCATGGTAGAAGTCGGCGTTGGGGAAGAGCTTCTTCTGCTCCCACATGGTCTTGTCGATGGCTTCGGACACCGGGAACAGCACGGTGTCACCGACTTCATCGGCGAGCTGTTTCGACCAGCCCTTGATGACCTCGTTGCGCGGGTCGCTGTCTTTGTAGATCGCGTGGCCGAAGCCCATGATCTTGTCCTTGCGCTCAAGCATGCCCAGGGTGCCCTGGATGGCCTCTGCCGGGGTCTGGAAGCGCTCGATCATCTCCATCGCGGCTTCGTTGGCACCGCCATGCAGTGGGCCGCGCAACGAACCAATGGCTGCGGTCACGCAGGAGAACAGGTCGGACAGCGTCGAGGCACAGACCCGAGCGGTAAAGGTCGAGGCGTTGAATTCGTGCTCGGCGTAAAGGATCAGCGACACGTCCATCACCTTGCGGTGCAGCTCGCTCGGGGTCTTGCCGTGCAACAGGTGCAGGAAATGCCCGCCCAGGGATTCTTCGTCGGTCACGCAATCGATGCGCAGGCCTTCATGGCTGAAGCGATACCAGTAGCACATGATCGCCGGGAACGCGGCCAGCAGCCGGTCGGTGGCATCGTGCTGGCGGGAGAAATCGCCTTCGGGCTCCAGGTTGCCAAGGAACGAAGCGCCAGTGCGCATCACATCCATCGGGTGGGCTTGGGCAGGAATGCGCTCGAGCACTTCCTTCAAGGCTTGCGGCAGGTCACGCAAGGTCCGCAGCTTGCCGATATAGGCCGCCAGTTGGGCCTGGGTTGGCAGGTCGCCGTAGAGCAGCAGGTAGGCGACTTCCTCGAAGCGCGCCTCGGCGGCCAGTTCACGCACGTCGTAGCCACGATAGGTCAGGCCGGCACCCGCCTGGCCGACGGTCGACAGGGCTGTCTGCCCGGCCACCTGGCCACGCAGTCCGGCACCACTCAATACTTTTGCTTCAGCCATTGTTCGCTCCAATCTTGAATTTGTTAGGGAGTACCACTCCCGCCGGCGGCGACACGGTTCGGGGCGCCGGCGGGATCCTGCTCAGCTTTTTTTCTGGGCAAACAATGCATCGAGCTTCTGTTCGAAGACGTGGTAGTCGATGGCATCGTAGAGCTCCATGCGGGTCTGCATGGTGTCGATCACGTTTTGCTGGGTGCCGTCGCGGCGGATCGCGCCGTAGACGTTCGCGGCCGCCTTGTTCATTGCGCGGAACGCCGACAGCGGGTACAGCACCAGGGAAACATCCACCGATTTCAGTTGTTCGGTCGTGTACAGCGGGGTCGCGCCGAATTCGGTGATGTTGGCCAGGATCGGGGCTTTGACCCGGTCGGCAAAGATCTTGTACATCTCAAGCTCGGTGATGGCCTCGGGGAAGACCATATCGGCGCCCGCCTCAATGCACGCCGCCGCCCGGTCCAACGCCGCTTCCAGCCCTTCGACCGCCAGCGCATCGGTACGCGCCATGATCACGAAACTGTCATCGGTGCGGGCATCGACGGCGGCCTTGATGCGGTCGACCATCTCTTGCTGAGACACGATTTCCTTGTTCGGACGGTGGCCGCAGCGCTTGGCCCCGACCTGGTCTTCGATATGGATCGCGGCAGCGCCGAACTTGATCATCGACTTGACGGTACGGGCAACGTTGAAGGCCGAGGAACCGAAACCGGTGTCGACATCCACCAACAGCGGCAGGTCGCAGACATCGGTGATGCGGCGCACGTCGGTGAGCACGTCATCCAGGCCGGTAATGCCCAGGTCCGGCACCCCGAGGGAGCCCGCCGCGACGCCGCCACCCGACAGGTAGATCGCCTTGAAACCGGCACGTTTGGCCAGCAGCGCATGGTTGGCATTGATCGCGCCGACCACTTGCAAAGGATGTTCGCTGGCGACCGCATCGCGGAAACGTTGGCCGGGCGTGTTCTTGTTGAAACCCTGGGTCATGACTCACCTCGTGGAGTGGCTGTCTGTTGGGCGCCGTCCTGGTAGTGGCGCGCGATATTGCGTTTCGAGGCGCCGATATGGCGGCGCATCAACAACTCGGCCAATTCGCCGTCGCGATCGGCAATGGCATCGAGAATTCGGTGGTGTTCGGCAAACGCCTGGCGTGGGCGGTTGGGCGTCGCGGAGAACTGGATGCGGTACATGCGCACCAGTTGATACAGCTCGCCACAAAGCATCTGCGTCAGGGTGCGGTTGCCGCTGCCCTGGATGATGCGGTAGTGGAAGTCGAAATCACCTTCCTGCTGGTAGTAGCCGACGCCGGCCTGAAACGCCGCATCGCGCTCATGGGTGTCGAGCACCTGACGCAACTCGGCGATCTGCTCATCGCTCATGCGTTCGGCTGCCAGGCGGCATGCCATGCCTTCGAGGGATTCGCGAATTTCATAGAGTTCGATCAGTTCGGCCTGGCTGAGGGACACCACCCGAGCCCCGACGTGGGGCACACGCACCAGGAGACGCTGGCCTTCCAGGCGATGGATCGCCTCGCGCAGCGGTCCACGGCTGATACCGTACGTGCGCGCCAGTTCCGGCTCCGAGATCTTGCTGCCCGGCGCGATATCGCCCTGGACGATTGCCGCCTGGATACGCCGGAAGACGTTCTCGGAGAGGGTTTCCGAGTCGACCTGGGCAGAAGCCGTAGATTCCAGCTGATCCAACATATTGTCGACACCTTAAAAATCAATACCGTCAAAACTAGCGATTTACCCGCATACAGTCAAAGTAAAAATAGCTATTGTCGACAATCGTCTAATAAACCGCTGATTTCTCCTGCCCTATAAAGAGCCCCGTCAACGCTGGCGCCACACAATCAGCATGCTAGAATGCCGGCCGCGTCGAGAGACGCCTTAACTGTCATGTTTTTCTGACAGATGCACGAGGAAGCTTGCGCTGTACTGCCGGTCACCTTGAACCAAGATTGCACGAGACAGCGTCTGGATTTATGAGACTCAAGCATTTCCCCCTGTTGTGTTGCCTACTCTGCCTGCCAGGCCTCAGCGTGGCGGGCGAGAAAACCGTCTACGGCCTGAATGAATATGCGCGCCTGGCCGGGCTCGACCTGGAGGTCGCTGCCAAACTCGACACCGGCGCCAAGACGGCCTCCCTCAGTGCCCGCGATATCAAGCGCTTCAAGCGCAATGGCGAGAGCTGGGTCCGTTTCTACCTGGCCATCGACGCCGCTCACTCGCACCCCATCGAACGCCCGCTGGCCCGCGTCAGCAAGATCAAGCGCCGCTCCGGCGACTACGACCCGGACGAGGGCAAGGCCTACACGGCCCGCCCGGTGATCAACCTGGATATCTGCATGGGCACTGCCTTGCGCACGATCGAAGTGAACTTGACCGATCGCAGCGCCTTCCAATACCCGTTGCTGATTGGCTCCGAAGCGCTCAAACACTTCGACGCGCTGGTCGACCCTAGCCTTAAATACGCTGCTGGCAAGCCTGCCTGCGCCACCGACGCTCAAACCGCAGAGTAATTCACATGCGTTCTCTTACCCTTCATCTGAAAGTCCTGATCGCCATCCTGGTCGTTCTGGGGATCACGGTTACGGCCTATCAGATCTTCGTGCTCGGCATCCCGGTGACCGAGGATGAAACCGACGACCTGTGGAACATCGACGCCAAGGTCGAGTTCGTCGCCACGGGCAAGGACCCGGTGAAGGTGCAGATGTTCGTGCCGCCACTGAGTCGCGACTACGTCAGCCTCAATGAGAGCTTTATCTCCAACAACTATGGCGTAAGCGTCAATCGGGTCGACGGCAACCGCAAGGTGACCTGGTCCGCGCGCCGCGCCAACGGCAACCAGACCCTCTACTACCGCCTGGTGCTGACCAAGCGCTACACCGCCGAGAAGGTCAAGGTCAAAGGCCCGACCTTCCGCGACAGCATTGCCATCGAAGGCCCGGAAAAAATCGCTGCCGAAGCCCTGCTCGCGCCGATCCGCCAGCACTCGGCGGATGTCGAGACCTTTATTGGCGAAACCATCAAGCGGGTCAACAATCTCAACGACGACAACGTCAAGCTGTTGCTGGCCGGCGACACGTCGACGCCGCACAAGGCCAAGGTCATCGAACTCCTGCTGTCGATTGCCCACGTGCCACTGGAAAAAGTCCATACCATCCGCCTGGTCGCCGATCAGCCGCAAAGCCCCGAATTGTGGCTGCGCAGCTTCAATGGCACGGACTGGCTGTACTTCAACCCGGACACCGGCGAACAAGGCCTGCCCAGCGACCGCCTGCTCTGGTGGACCGGCGATGACAACCTGATCACCGTCGATGGCGGCAAGAAAGCCAACGTCAGCTTCAGCCTGAACAACAGCGAGATGAACGCCATCCGCCTGGCCAAGCTGACCGACGAGAACACCGACGCCGACTTCCTCGAATACTCGCTGTACGGCCTGCCGCTGCAGACCCAGCAGACCTTCATGATCATGGTGATGATCCCGATTGGCGTCCTGGTGATCCTGGTCCTGCGCAACCTGATCGGCCTGCAGACCCTCGGCACATTCACCCCGGTCCTGATCGCCCTGGCCTTCCGTGAAACCCAGCTGGGCTTCGGTATTGTGCTGTTCACCATCATTACCGCCCTGGGCCTGTCGCTACGCTCCTACCTGGAGCATCTCAAGCTGCAGATGCTGCCGCGCCTGTCGGTGGTGCTGACCTTTGTGGTCGTGCTGATCGCCGCCATCAGCCTGTTTAGCCACAAACTGGGCCTGGAACGCGGGTTGTCGGTCGCACTGTTCCCGATGGTGATCCTGACCATGACCATTGAACGCCTGTCGATCACCTGGGAAGAGCGCGGCGGTGGCCACGCCATGAAGGTCGCGATCGGCACGCTGTTCGCCGCGTCCATCGCCCACCTGCTGATGAGCGTGCCGGAACTGATCTACTTCGTGTTCACCTTCCCGGCAGTCCTGCTGATTCTGGTCGGCTTCATGCTGGCGATGGGTCGCTATCGCGGCTACCGCCTGACCGAGCTGGTGCGCTTCAAGGCCTTCCTGAAGGAAAAAGCCTGATGTTCGGTTTCTGGAAAACCTGGAAGGCCCTGGAAGCCAAGGGCATCATGGGTATCAACCGGCGCAATGCGGACTATGTCCTCAAGTACAACAAGCGCCATCTGTACCCGATTGTCGATGACAAGATCATCACCAAGGAGCGGGCGATCGAGGCCGGCATCCATGTGCCGGAAATGTACGGGATCATTTCCACCGAGAAGGAAATCGACAAGCTCGACGAAATCATCGGCGGGCGCAGCGACTTCGTGATCAAGCCGGCCCAGGGCGCCGGCGGTGACGGCATCCTGGTGATCGCCGACCGCTTCGAGGATCGCTACCGCACCGTGTCCGGCAAGATCATCAGCCATGAGGAAATCGAGCACCAGATTTCCAGCATCCTGACCGGCCTCTATTCCCTGGGCGGACACCGCGATCGGGCGCTGATCGAGTACCGGGTCACCCCCGACCAGATCTTCAAGAGCATCAGCTACGAAGGCGTGCCGGATATCCGCATCATCGTGCTCATGGGCTACCCGGTCATGGCCATGCTGCGCCTACCCACACGCCAGTCCGGCGGCAAGGCCAACCTGCACCAGGGCGCCATCGGCGTGGGTGTCGACCTGGCGACCGGCCTGACCCTGCGCGGCACCTGGCTGAACAACATCATCAGCAAGCACCCGGACACCACCAATGCGGTAGACGGCGTGCAACTGCCCAACTGGGACGGCTTCATGAAGCTGGCCGCGGGCTGCTATGAGTTGTGCGGCCTGGGCTATATCGGCGTGGACATGGTGCTGGACCAGGACAAGGGCCCGCTGATTCTGGAACTCAACGCCCGCCCCGGCCTGAATATCCAGATTGCCAACGATTGCGGCCTGACCCATCGCACCCACGCGGTCGAAGCCCATCTGGAAGAGCTGGCAGCCAAAGGCATCCAGGAAACCCCCGAAGAGCGCGTACGTTTTGCCCAGGAGCTGTTCGGGCACGTCCCGCCCGCCTGACGCTGCCGATGATCGAGCCCGCCCCCTCCCAGGGCGCGGGCCTGTTCGGCAAACGCCCTCGCGGCATGCCTGGACGACATCCCCTCTAGGAGCCAGTCCCACAGGGGACTACAATCGCCAGCCGCGCACTCCATGGCTGATTTACCCCGCTCATGTCGACCTGTTCCGTACACCCCCTGCCTTATCGCCCTGACCCCGCCGACTACTTCGCGGTGATCCGCCACGCCCCCGGTGCGATCCTGCTCGACAGTGGCCGGCCCGTGGCCGAGCGCGGGCGCTACGATCTGCTGAGTGCCTGGCCCGAAGAAGAACTGACGGTCTTGCCGGATGAAAGCGGCCGCGCCTTTACCCACCGCCTGCGCAATGCCCTCGCCACACTGGGCGACGCCTGCCTGCCAGCGCCCCTGGAGCTGCCATTCGCCGGCGGACTGATCGGTTACCTGAGCTATGACTTTGGCCGGCGCCTGGAAAACCTGCCCGGTCAGGCCCAGGATGACCTGCACCTGCCGGACGCACGTTTCGGCCTATATGCCTGGGCCCTGATCAGCGATCACCAACTGGGCACCAGCCAACTGGTGTTTCATCCCAGCCTGGCGCCGGCCCAGCGCGAGCGATTGATCCAGTGTTTTGGCCAGCCAGCCGTGGTGCAGAGCAGCACCTTCCGACTGGCAGCCCCCATGCGCCCCGACCTCGCCATCGATGAGTACCGCCAGGCCATCGAACGTATCCAGGCTTATATCCAGGCGGGCGACTGCTACCAGGTCAACTTTACCCAACGTTTTCGCGCCGCCTGCCAGGGCGATCCCTGGGTGGCCTATCAAGCGCTGCGCCGAGCCTGCCCAACGCCATTCTCGGGCTTTCAGAGCCTGCCGGATGGCGATGCGATTCTGAGCCTCTCGCCCGAACGCTTCGTACGGGTCAGCCAGCGCCAGGTCGAAACACGTCCGATCAAGGGCACCCGCCCACGCAGTCACGAGCCCTGCGAGGATGCAGCCAATGCGAGCGAGTTGCTGGCCAGCGCCAAGGATCGCTCGGAAAACCTGATGATCGTCGACCTGCTGCGCAACGACCTGGGCCGCACCTGCCGCACAGGGTCGGTCCGTGTGCCGGAGCTGTTCAGCCTGGAAAGCTACCCCAATGTCCATCACCTGGTCAGCAGCGTGACCGGCGAGCTGGCGGCCGACAAGGACGCCCTGGACCTGATCGCCGACAGCTTCCCCGGCGGCTCGATCACCGGCGCGCCCAAGATTCGCGCCATGCAGATCATCGACGAACTGGAGCCGACACGACGCGGCCTCTACTGCGGCTCACTGCTGTATCTGGATGTGCGGGGGGAAATGGACAGCTCGATCGCGATCCGCAGCCTGCTGGTCAAGGCGGGGCAGGTCTGCTGCTGGGGCGGCGGCGGGATTGTGGCCGACTCGGTGTGGCAGGACGAATATCAGGAGTCGATCACCAAGGTGAAGGTGCTGCTCGATACCTTGCAGAGTCTTTAGGATCGGGATAACAGGAACCGCTGGCGGCACACGATGCACCGCCAGCGGCCAAATCGCCCTTACAGGCTCAGCTTACGATTGGACGCCTTGAGGAATTCCTGCTTCAGGTCGGCAAAAGTGTGCACGGCCGGGAACTGCGGAAACTCGCGAATCACATTCTCCGGGGCATGGAACAGAATCCCGGCATCGGCCTCGCCCAGCATGGTGGTGTCGTTGTACGAGTCACCGGCAGCGATGATCCGGTAGTACAGGCTCTTGAATGCCAGTACCGATTGACGCTTGGGATCCTTCTGACGCAGCTGATAGCCGACCACGCGATCGGTCTCGTCGGTAATCAGGCGGTGGCACAGCAGCGTCGGGAAGCCCAGTTGACGCATCAGCGGCTGGGAAAACTCATAGAATGTATCGGAGAGAATCACCACCTGGAAGCGCTCGCGCAACCAGTTGACGAACTCGATGGCACCGTCCAGGGGCTTGAGCGTAGCAATCACTTCCTGGATATCCGACAGCTTGAGGCCATGCTCGTCGAGGATCCGCAGGCGCTGCTTCATCAACACGTCGTAGTCGGGGATATCCCGGGTGGTTGCCCTCAGCGATTCAATACCGGTTTTCTCGGCAAAGGCGATCCAAATTTCCGGAACCAGTACCCCTTCCAGATCGAGACAGGCAATTTCCACAGGACACTCCTAGATTTTTAAAGGTAGTTGAACGAAGCGAGCCGGCACTCTAGCGACTCGTCGCGGGCTCTGCAACGCAGAGGAACGGGCCAGTAGCCGTTGGTTTTTTGTTAATATCGCCCGCCTATACGAGCGCAAAGCGCCAATGACTGTAGGAAGCCGCCTGATGAGCCAACCGTTCGACGTCGCTGAACTCGCCGCGACATATGCCAACAAGTCTGCCCAGGACATCCTCAAGCTGGCCTTCGCCCAGTTCGGCGATGAGCTGTGGATCTCCTTCAGCGGCGCCGAGGACGTGGTGTTGGTCGATATGGCCTGGAAACTGAACAAGAACGTCAAGGTCTTCAGCCTCGACACCGGTCGCCTGCACCCCGAGACCTATCGCTTTATCGAGCAGGTGCGCGAGCACTACCAGATCCAGATCGAGCTGGTCTCGCCGGACCAGACCCGGCTCGAACCCTTCGTCAAGGAAAAGGGCCTGTTCAGTTTCTACAAGGACGGCCATGGCGAATGCTGCGGCATCCGCAAAATCGAACCGCTGCGCCGCAAGCTGGCGGGCGTGACCGCCTGGGCGACCGGCCAGCGCCGCGACCAGAGCCCCGGCACCCGCAGCCAGGTCGCGGTCCTGGAAATCGACAGTGCGTTCTCCACACCCGAGCGCACGCTGTACAAGTTCAACCCGTTGGCCCAGATGAGCAGCGAGGAGATCTGGGGCTATATCCGCATGCTCGAGCTGCCCTACAACAGCCTGCACGAGCGCGGTTTTATCAGCATTGGCTGCGAACCCTGCACCCGCCCCGTCCTGCCAAACCAGCACGAACGTGAAGGTCGCTGGTGGTGGGAAGAAGCCACGCAAAAGGAATGTGGCCTGCACGCTGGCAATCTGATCAGCAAGGCCTGAAGCGCGCGAGATCTGGAAACCTGCTCGCAAGCGAGGCCGCCGCGACAGAAGACAAAGCGCCATTCACCAAAAAGCCCCGAACCAGTCGGGGCTTTTTGATCTGTGCCGGTATCAGTGCACTGGCAATTCGACGCCTTCGAACAACTCTTCCAACTCTTGCTTGTTATGGCACTGGATCGCCTTGGCCATGACTTCACGGGTCAAGTGCGGGGCAAATTTCTCGATAAAGTCGCACATAAAGCCACGCAGGAAGGTGCCGCGACGGAAACCGATCTTGGTCACGCTGGACTCGAACAGCTCGCTGGCATCGAGCACGACCAGATCGCTGTCGAGCTTGGTATCGACCGCCATCTTGGCGACGATCCCCACACCCAGACCGAGGCGCACATAGGTCTTGATCACGTCGGCGTCGGCCGCGGTGAACACCACCTTGGGCGTCAGCCCCCGGTGGCTGAAGGCTTCGTCAAGCTTAGAGCGGCCGGTAAAACCGAAGACGTAGGTCACGATCGGGTATTCGGCCAGCGCTTCGAGGGTCAACTTCGGCAGCTTGGTCAATGGGTGCCCCTGGGGCACCACCACGCAACGATTCCAGCGGTAGCACGGCATCATCACCAGGTCACCGAACAACTCCAGCGCCTCGGTGGCAATGGCAAAGTCGACGGTGCCGTCGGCGGCCATTTCGGCGATCTGCATCGGCGACCCCTGGTGCATATGCAGCGCGACGTCGGGGTACTGCTTGATAAAGTTGCTGATCACCGGCGGCAATGCATAGCGCGCCTGGGTGTGGGTGGTAGCAATCGACAGGGTGCCCTTTTTCTCGTTGGAGAACTCCTGGGCGATCTGCTTGATGCTCTCGACCTTGCGCAGGATCTCACCAGCGGTGGTGATAATCCGCTCGCCGGCTGGCGTCACGCGGGTCAGATGCTTGCCGCTACGGGCAAACACCTCGACGCCCAGCTCATCTTCGAGCAGGCGGATCTGTTTGCTGATACCCGGTTGGGAGGTGTAAAGGCTTTGAGCGGTTGCCGAAACGTTGAGGTCGTGGTGCGCCACTTCCCAGATGTAGCGCAGTTGTTGAAGCTTCATATCATTCCCTCAAAGCAGATAGACGCCACAGGTATCAGCGACGGTATATAACTATATTAATGGTTGAAGCAATAAATCTAGAACTTTTTATCAAAACGACGCAGATGCCTCCCCTCAGACATCGCCATGCCGGCGCCGTTGCAATAGCGGCACCAGGTAAACCGGCACCTGGGACAGCTGCAGAACCCGCGCCGCCGTGCGCCCCAGCGGGATCTCACCACCGGCTCCCTGGGTATGGCTGCCGACGATCAACAGGTCAACCGACAATTTGGCTGCCTGGTCGAGAATCACCTGGGCCGGGTCGCCCTGAATCACCCGCACTGACTGGATGGTCGCCAGGTCCTGCTGCCCCTCCCCCAACTCCTCTCGAAAACTGTCCAGTACCCGCTGCTCGATACTGGCCATTACCGCGCTCAGCCCCTGGCTGTGGAAATCATTCAGGGCCTGTTCATCGAGATAACTCTGCAACACCGATTCAGCAAACAATCCCATGGGTTCTACGGCATGCACCACATACAAGTCGGCTTTGAAGGTTCGCGCCAGTGCCAGTGCATGCTGCATGACATAGGGAGCGTAGAGACCAAGGTCGGTGGCGTACAGCATGGAGTGAATCATGCGACCTCCCAAATGCCCAAATGACGGAGATGGATTCAGCTTAGCAGCGCCCTGACGAATACAAGTCTTACGCGAAACAACGCAATATCCCTAAATCTCTTGCTCGTTGCTGATGCCATGGGGCACATGGCCGGTGGCGACCACTTCCCGGGCCTTTTCGCAGTGGCCGGCCTGGTCATCGAAAAACACATCGGCAGCGAACGCCTCGAGAAATGCCGACTTTTCCAGGCCGCCAAGAAACAGCGACTCATCCAGACGGATATCCCACTCACGCAAGGTGCGGATCACCCGCTCATGGGCCGGCGCCGAACGCGCGGTGACCAACGCCGTGCGAATCGGGCAGGAGGCTTCGGGAAACTCGCGCTGCAAGAGGTTGAGCGCCGCCAGGAACCCCTTGAACGGGCCACCCCGTAAAGGCTCGCGGGCAGACTGTCGCTCACTGGCCTGGAACGCTTCCAGGCCGCCCGCCTGATAGACACGCTCCGACTCGTCGGAAAACAGCACGGCATCGCCATCGAACGCGATCCGCAACTCGCCGCTGGCCGCCCGCCGTGCGCCTCCGGAAAGAATGGTGGCCGCCGCAAAACCGGCATCCAGGGCACTGCGCACATCATCGGCGTGGGTCGACAAAAACAAATGGCAGCCAAATGCCGCGAGATAAGGGTAAGGGCTGCGTCCACCGACAAAGGCCGCACGGGAAATATCCAGCCCGTAGTGCTGGATCGAATTGAACACGCGCAACCCGGTATCAGCGCTGTTGCGCGACACCAGGACCACTTCGACCCGCGAACGACCCAGGCTGGCGTTCAGGCTCAGCAGCTTCTTGACCAGCGGGAAGGCATCCCCGGGCTCTAGCGTCTCTTCCTCATGGTCGATCTGGTACTTACGATAGGCTTCCACCCCCTGGGCCAGATAGACCTTATGGCTATCGCTGAGATCGAACAGCGCTCGCGAAGAAATCGCCAGTACCAGCTTGTCAGTCAAACCTTTGGCCATGTTCTTCTCCGGGTTCATCATTGATTGGGGCAAATCTGGCAACACGTTCAAGGCAGGTCTTCGGGAACCCGGCCCAGGGCCATTTCCAGCTGGGCACTCAACTCGGCGGCATCGAGCCGCGCGTGCAGGGCCCCGTAGAACTCGCCATCGCGGACAACGAACAGCGCCGGCAGATGAAAGACCCCATAGCGCTCGACCGCCCCACCATTGTCGCTGGCATCGATCCAGCACAAGCGCGCGACAGGCAGCGCCAGCCCCGGTAAATGCACACGAGCCCAGCGACAACTGGCGCAACCGGCACTGGTAAAAATCAGCAGGGATACGCCTGGCAAGGCGAGCAGACACTTGTCCACATCGAAATCGGTCAGTTCCATGGCCTTCACTATACTGGTCGAAAACAAAATCGAAGAGCCCACAACAGGAGTTCTCGTCCATGGCGCGCTTCCTGCCCCACCCCAGTGACGTGCCAGTCCAACTGACACTGGGCGAGCAGCCCGATATTTCCCGGGGGCGGCTGCACACTATCAGCCTCGGCGGTGTGGCCTGCCAATCCCCACGCGCCTGGCGCTGCGGCACCGCCCTGCAGATGCGCATCCCCAGCCTGGGTCCACTGGCCTGTTATTCCGGGTTCGTTGCCTGGTGCCTAAAGCGCAAGCGGGGCTATCTGGTCGGCATCGCCTTTACCGATGAACAGACCCTGTTTGGCGCACGCATGGTCGAACAGATCTGCCGGATTGAACGCCACTGCCAGCAACTGGCAAACACCTGCGACCCTGCCGCCCTGGCCCTGGAATGGGTCGAACAACACGCCGCCGAGTTCTCCCATGAGCAGGTGAACCGTTTATTCAGGCGCCAGGGGGCGGATTAAACCCGTCGCTGCCCATTGTCGAGCAGCGGGTTAACGCGCTAAGGTTCCGCTCCCCGTTGCGCTCAATCATGCTGTGCTCCGCTGCACGGGGATTGCTGGCGGCCGGCACCCGTGACCTGACGAGTAACACGATGGCTGATTTACCGATCGACGACCTTAACGTTGCCTCCAACGAAACCCTGATCACTCCGGATCAGCTCAAGCATGAAATTCCCTTGAGCCCCGCCGCACTGCGCACCGTGACCCAGGGTCGCGAAGTGGTTCGCAACATTCTCGACGGCAAGGATCATCGCCTGTTCGTCGTTATCGGGCCCTGCTCGATCCACGATATCAAAGCGGCTCACGAGTACGCCGACCGCCTCAAGGTCCTGGCCGAAGAAGTGTCCGACACCCTCTACCTGGTCATGCGCGTGTACTTTGAAAAGCCGCGCACGACGGTCGGCTGGAAAGGCCTGATCAACGACCCGTACCTGGATGACTCCTTCAAGATCCAGGACGGTCTGCATATCGGCCGCCAACTGCTGCTGGACCTGGCCGAGAAAGGCCTGCCGACGGCGACGGAAGCCCTCGATCCGATTTCCCCGCAATACCTGCAGGACCTGATCAGTTGGTCGGCCATCGGCGCCCGCACCACCGAATCCCAGACCCACCGTGAAATGGCTTCCGGCCTGTCTTCGGCCGTCGGCTTCAAGAACGGCACCGACGGCGGCCTGACCGTGGCGATCAATGCCCTGCAATCGGTGTCCAGCCCACACCGCTTCCTGGGGATCAACCAGGAAGGTGGCGTGTCGATCGTCACCACCAAAGGCAACGCCTACGGCCACGTGGTCTTGCGCGGCGGCAACGGCAAGCCGAACTACGATTCGGTGAGCGTCGCCCTGTGCGAACAGGCCCTGAGCAAAGCCGGCATCCGCCCGAACATCATGGTCGACTGCAGCCACGCCAACTCCAACAAGGATCCAGCACTGCAACCGCTGGTCATGGAGAACGTAGCCAACCAGATCCTCGAAGGCAACCAGTCGATCATCGGCCTGATGGTCGAGAGCCACCTGAACTGGGGCGCGCAGTCCATTCCGAAGAACCTCGACGAACTGCAGTACGGTGTTTCCATCACCGACGCCTGCATCGACTGGGCCAGTACCGAAAAAACCCTGCGCGGCATGCATGCCAAGCTCAAGGACGTTCTGCCCAAGCGCGCACGCGGCTAGGATTAAACAGCAGACACAAAAACGCCGGGCCAAGCCCGGCGTTTTCTATGGTGCCCTGTCTAGATCTTTGCGGCGTTTCGCTGGTGGCGTTCCATATAGCGCTCCACGTAGGAGCAGGACGGAATCACCGTGTAGCCCATTTGCTCGGCATACTCGAGGGCCTGCTCGGTGAGTGCCGCCGCGATACCACGGCCACGCAGTGCGTTGGGCACAAAGGTCCGGTAGATATCCAGGGTCTGCTTACCCAGGTCCATATAAGTCAGGTAGGCACGATGACCGTCCACATTGGTCTCGAACTGATGACCAGCCTGGTCATGGTGGATGGACAACGCCTCGCTCATCACTACTCCTCGCGGGTCTGTATTTTGACCCCTACCTTACCGATGTTTGTCCGGCGAAGGAACATCTACGCCACCCCGTGCCTATATGGACACCGAGAAGAGCTTTGCCGTTCTCTGACAAGAGCACGTTACAAATAGTAGGCACCAATCGCGCAATTGCTCAAGGCGCACTCGTCGTCATTGCCCGGCCTGGGCTCACGCAGCTCTGGATTATCTAGAAAGCGGGCAAGCGAGGTTTAGCCTCGTCACGCGCCTGAACATTGCCGAATGTTGTGGGTTGAGACGAGCGCCCACTTTTAAAGTCACTTCGCGATCAACACTAGATGCACGACACTCTCTCGACAGGCACTAAAAGAGTGCCAGAAACTTATAGAAAGGCGACTCACGGCTTTACTCGCCAAGAGTCAAGCGGACCGCTGCTGGTCTACCTTACAGCTGGGTGTTTTTTATACTCATTCGTGAAAAGTTAGCTGAAGTGGATAGGCGTCACAGAATTTTTTTTGCTTCTTGCGTTACGTCAGTTTACTTACTACAAGTAATGGGTAGTATGTACGCCGGCTATTACCTCACTCTGAGCTAATAGCTATTAATAGAAAGTCCTTGAAGGGGAACACGATGAACAACGTTCTGAAATTCTCTGCTCTGGCTCTGGCCGCAGTTCTGGCTACCGGTTGCAGCAGCGTATCCAAAGAAACCGAAGCTCGTCTGACTGCTACAGAAGACGCAGCAGCTCGCTCCCAGGCTCGTGCTGACGAAGCCTACCGTAAAGCTGATGAAGCTCTGGCTGCTGCTCAAAAAGCACAACAGACTGCTGACGAAGCTAACGAGCGCGCTCTGCGCATGCTTGAAAAAGCAAGCCGCAAGTAATAGTCCTTCGGGATTGTTACCAAGCCGACCCATTTATGGGTCGGCTTTTTTATTGCCTGCGGTTATACCCAGGCAATAAAAAGCCCGTCGAAAGCACTCGGCTTCGACGGGCTCAGCCCGCGATTTAGTATGGCTGCAGGTCAACCGGCGCCTGTGGGGTGTAAGACGGCGTACGCGGCACTGCGATCTCGACCGGCAGCCCCTCTTCAGCGGCAACTACGTCGCGCACCATATCCCAGTTCATTTGCACATTATTGGCCAGGTCTTCACGCTTGAGCAGGGCGTTGATCACAGCCGTATGCTTGTCGACGACCGAGGGGTTGCCCTTGTCATCCAGTGGCGCGTGGGCCTCCAGATAAACCTTGCCACCACTGACGCCGAACTTGTACGCCTCGTTGATGATCCTGACCGGGGTGCCCACCGGCACCATGCCGGCCATTTCCAGCACGTTGTTGTTGAACATGCGGAAGCAGCCATGGCTGGTGCGCATGCCAATGCCAAACTTCTTGTTCGAGCCATGGATCAGGTAACCCGGTACACCCAGGGTGAACTTGAAAGGCCCCAGCGGGTTGTCCGGACCAGCCGGCACCACGTTGGGCAGCGGATCGCCATCGGCCGCGTGCTCGGCCTTGATCGAGGCTGGCGGGGTCCAGGTCGGGTTCGGCGTCTTCGCGGTGATGCTGGTTTTGGCAATCGGCGAGCCCCAGCCTTCACGACCAATCCCCAACGGGAAGGTGTAGACCACGTTGCGGCCCTTGGGGAAGTAGTACAGGCGGTATTCTGCCAGGTTGATCACGATGCCCTCGCGCGGGCCCGGCGGCAGAATGAAGCGCGTCGGCAGCACGACATCGGTGCCGGCCCCCGGCAACCACGGATCGACACCGGGGTTGGCCGCCACCATCTCCAGATAACCCAGGTCGTAGGTAGTGCCCAGATCGGCGAACGTATCTTCATACTTGGCCTTCACCACCTGGACCTGACCGACGATATCCTCGCCCGGCGCAGGCAGCGGCAATTCCAACGCCGATACGGGGCCGCTCAGGCAAAGCGCGGCAACTGACAGATAGCGGGTGACGGCAGGAAAGCGCGACAACATCCGGAAAATCCTTCGCATAATCGACGTGAAATTAAAGAAGGCGATTGTACACCGCCACCTATGGCTGCGGGAGGCAGCCCACGGGCTCAAAGCTCGAAGCGCAGCTCCGGCCAGATCGGCGGTGTACCGCGCTTCTGTGCTTCGAGAATAGCCCGACATAGCGGGCACAGACGCTGATCCCGAAAAATCAGTTTATCGACGCACAGCAAACGCGGCTGCGCGGGCAGCAATGTACCGCACAAGGTACGGTCGGCCGAACCGCCCAATTCCAATTGGCGTGCGACCAGATGCACCCGAACCTCCTGGCAGGCGAACAGATCGAGCTGTTCGTCGGGCTCGATCAGTTGATAGGCATACAAAGACCAGGCAGGACGCTGCATCGGGGGCTCCAGATTTCGGGGGCGCCACCTTAGCCGAAAGGCCGTCGCTAGAAAAGCGTCAAAGCAGCGGTTTTAGCGTCGGCCAGACATTCTCCAGCAATTGCCCCTGGGCACCGACCGCAGGGTGCAAGCCATCGGCCTGCATCAACTCGGGATGCCCGCCCACGCCCTTGAGGAAAAACGGCACCAGCGCGACGTTTTTTTCCTCGGCCAGTTCGCTATAGACCCTGGCAAACGCCTGGGTATAACGAACCCCGTAATTAGGCGGCAACTGCATGCCCAACAGCAGCACCTTCGCGCCCGCCTTCCGGGCTTGCTCAATCATCGACGCAAGATTTTGTTTCAATTGCGTAGGAAGCTGCCCACGCAGGCCATCGTTGCCTCCCAACTCCAGGATCACCAGATCCGGTTTATGCGCTGCAAGCAGTGCTGGCAGGCGTGCCTGGCCTCCGGCACTGGTATCACCACTGATCGAGGCATTGACGACCCTGTCGTCAAAACCTTCCTGCTTCAGGCGCTTCTCCAGCAACGCGACCCAACCCTCGCGGGTATCCAGGCCGAAACCCGCGCTGATACTATCGCCAACGATCAACACCGTACCTGCTGTTGCATTCTGGGCCAGGCACATCAAGGCCAGGGCAACACTCAAAAACCACACACGCATCGGATTCTCCATGGGCGAAAGCATTCTCACCGCGCAGAACCTTAGCAAAGTGGTTCCCAGCGCGGAAGGCGAACTGACCATCCTGCACCCCCTGAGCCTGCAATTGAGCAGCGGCGACAGCCTGGCTATCGTCGGCGCGTCGGGCTCGGGCAAATCCACCCTGCTCGGCCTGCTCGCCGGCCTCGACCTGCCCAGCAGCGGCGAAGTCACGCTCGCCGGCCAGGCCTTCAGCACACTTGATGAAGACCAACGCGCACGCGTGCGCGCCGAGCATGTCGGTTTCGTGTTCCAGTCCTTCCAACTGCTCGACAGCCTCAATGCCCTGGAAAACGTCATGCTGCCGCTGGAGCTCGATGGCCGCAAAGACGCCCGTGAGCGCGCCCGCGAACTGCTCGAGCGCGTGGGTCTCGGCCAGCGCCTGAGCCACTCGCCCCGCCAGCTCTCCGGTGGCGAGCAGCAGCGGGTCGCCATTGCCCGGGCGTTTGCCGCCGAACCGGCCGTGCTGTTTGCCGACGAACCCACCGGCAACCTCGACAGCCATACCGGCGAGCGTATCAGCGACCTGCTCTTCGACCTTAACCGCGAACGCGGCACCACGCTGGTACTGGTCACCCACGATGAACGCCTGGCCCACCGTTGCCGGCGCCTGATCCGCCTCGAAGCCGGCCATCTGGTCGCCCCCCTGGAGCCTTGATGGCACGCCTGCCGCTATTGCGCCTGTTCAGCCTCGCCACCCGCCAACTGTTGCGCGACGCCCGCGCCGGTGAATTACGGGTTCTGTTCTTCGCGCTGCTGGTGGCCGTGGCCGCCAGTACCGCCATCGGCTACTTCGGTGCTCGCCTCAATGGCGCCATGCTCTTGCGCGCGACCGAGTTCCTTGGCGCCGACCTGCTGCTCGAAGGCAGCTCGCCCGCCCGCTCCGAGCAGATTCGCATCGGCCGCGAACTGGGCCTGGATCATGCCCAGGTGGTTGAGTTTTCCAGCGTGATCGCCACCGACAACGGCATCCAGTTGGCCAGCGTCAAGGCGGCCGACGACCACTACCCCCTGCGCGGCGAGCTGAAGAGCGCCAGCGTGCTCTATGGCCCGGAAACCGCAGGCGGGCGCCCGCAACCCGGCGAAGCCTGGGCCGAAGCACGGCTTCTGGCAGCCCTGGACCTGAAGATTGGCGACAGCATCGATGTTGGCAGCAAAACCCTGCGCCTGACCCATGTGTTGACCTATGAACCGGACCGTGCCGGCAACTTCTATAGCCTGACCCCGCGCGTGATGATCAACCTTGCCGACCTGCAGGCCACCGGCGTGGTCCAACCGGGCAGCCGTGTCAGCTTCCGCGAACTGTGGCGCGGCACACCCAGCGCCCTGCAGACGTACCGGGAACTGCTCAAGCCCGGGCTGGCCGCCAATCAGCGCCTGCAGGATGCCCGCGATGGCAACCAACAGATCGGCGGTGCATTGGGTAAAGCCGAGCGCTACCTGAATATGGCCAGCCTGGTCGCGGTCCTGCTGTCCGGCGTTGCTGTCGCCCTGTCGGCCAATCGCTTTGCCAGCCGACGCTTTGACGCCAGCGCGCTGCTGCGATGCCTGGGCTTGTCGCGCCGCGAAGCCATGCTGCTGTTCAGCGCGCAGTTGCTCCTGCTCGGGCTACTGGCCAGCCTGGCTGGCGCCCTATTGGGCTGGCTGGCCCAATTGGGCCTGTTCTACCTGCTGCACGACCTGCTACCGGCTGCTGTACCACCTGGGGGCCTGCTGCCGGCCCTGGCCGGGATCGGTACCGGCCTGGTCGCCCTCACCGGCTTTGCCCTGCCGCCCCTCGCAGCGCTGGGTCGAGTCCCACCGCTGCGGGTCCTGCGCCGCGATATGCTGCCCGTGCCCGCCAGCAGTTGGCTGGTCTATGGCGCGGCACTGCTCGCGCTGGGCCTAATCATGTGGCGCCTGAGCCTGGACCTGTTGCTGACGTTTGCCCTGCTCGGCGGTGGAGTCATTGCCGCCGTCCTGCTCGGCGGCCTGCTCCTGCTGGCGCTGCAAAGCCTGCGCCGCCTGCTGGCGGGTGCTTCGCTTCCCTGGCGCCTGGGCCTGGGCCAGTTACTGCGCCATCCATTGGCTGCGGCCGGGCAGTCCCTGGCCTTTGGCCTGATCCTGCTGTCCATGGCGTTGATCGCCCTGTTGCGCGGGGAGCTGCTGGACACCTGGCAAAATCAGCTGCCACCCGACGCGCCCAACTATTTCGCGCTGAATATCCTGCCGGCCGAAAAAGACGCCTTCAATGCGCGCCTGGAGCAGCTTTCGGCCCAGGCCGCGCCCTTGTATCCGGTCATCCCCGGACGCCTGATCAGCATCAATGGCGCCCCGGTACAGGATATCGTCACCAAGGAATCCAGCGGCGACCGTGCGATCCAGCGCGACCTGAGCCTGACCTGGGCCGCCGAGCTGCCACCTGGTAATCGCCTGACGGCCGGCCAGTGGTGGACACCCCACACAGGTGACGAGGTCCCTGGCGTTTCAGTGGAAAGCAAGGTGGCAGAGAACCTGAAGATCAAGCTCGACGATCACCTGGTGTTCACCATCGGCGGTGAAAACCGCGAGGTGCGGGTCACCAGCCTGCGCGAGGTCGACTGGGACAACTTCAAGCCCAACTTCTTCATGATCTTCCAGCCCGGCACCCTGCAGGACCTACCGACCACCTACCTCACCAGTTTCTACCTGGCCGCTGGCCATGATTCACAGATCATCGAGCTGTCACGAGCCTTTCCTGCGGTCACTATCCTGCAGGTCGAAGCCCTGCTCGAACAACTGCGCAGTATCCTCGCCCAGGTCACCCTGGCGGTGGAGTACGTACTGTTGTTTGTGCTGGCCGCCGGGATGGCGGTGCTGTTCTCAGGCTTGCAGGCCACGCTCGACGAGCGCATCCGCCAGGGAGCGCTGCTGCGCGCCCTGGGTGCCGAACGCCGACTGCTGATCAAGGCCCGGCGTATCGAGTTCGGCGTACTCGGTGCAGCCAGCGGCCTGCTCGCCGCGCTGGGCACCGAGCTGGTCAGTTTCGTGCTGTACCGCTATGCCTTCGACCTGAGCTGGCAGCCTCATCCATGGCTGTTGCTGTTGCCCCTGATGGGCGCATTGCTGATTGGTGGCGCGGGCGTTTTCGGCACGCGCCGCGCCTTGAATGCCAGCCCCCTGACCGTCCTGCGCGAGGGCTGATAGACTTGCGCCCTCTTTTGCCAATGGACCTGCAATGAGCCGTTATCGTCCACCACGCAGCGCCGGTACCGCCCTGATCACCCCCGAGGGCGAAGCGCGCATGCGTGCCGAGTTGCATGAGCTGTGGCATGTGCGCCGGCCCCAAGTCACGCAATCGGTCAGCGAAGCGGCAGCCCAGGGCGATCGCTCGGAGAACGCCGAATACACCTATGGCAAGAAGATGCTGCGCGAAATCGACAGCCGCGTGCGCTTCCTGACCAAACGCCTGGAAAGTCTGAAGGTGGTGAGCGAGCGCCCGAGCGATCCGAACAAAGTCTACTTTGGTGCCTGGGTAACGATTGAGGATGAAGAGGGCAAGGAGGCCCGCTATCGCATTGTCGGCCCAGATGAGCTGGACCTGAAACAAAACCTGATCAGCATCGACTCGCCCCTGGCCCGGGCCTTGATCGGCAAAGCCTTGGACACCGAAGTCTGCGTCCAGACACCCACTGGCGAGCAGTGGGTGTGCATCACCGCGATCGACTACCCCTAGCGGCGGGTAATCAAGCCCCGGCGCGCTACTCGGATCAGTTGGGCAATGACGTCCTCGGCCTGCGCGGCGCTCGGTGCCTGAATCACCGCCAGGTCGAACGTATCGCGACTGAATGACGCCAGGCTGGCGCCCGCTTCGACAAACTGGATCAAAAACGCCGAGGCACGTCCCTTGCGTCGCGGCCATCCGTCCAGGTAACGCAGAAGCGTCGGCTGGTGGGAACCGCCCAACAGGATTTTCGGATTACGCTGGACAATATTGGCGGTAATGGGTGCAAGACGTACCAGCGGACGTGGTACCAGAGGGCATGTGCTGTTCAAAGTGCGTGTCTCCGCCTCAAAATTCTGCCGGGCAGGTGAGAGGCAACACCGAACCAGCGCTTTAGCGGTATTTCGAAGCCTGCTTCAAGCTTCTACGGGGGTTCATTCGAACCACCTGGCGCCCCGCAAGTAGCTGTTTAAATCGGCGCATAAGGGCATCCTAGAGAAGCGGCGGGGGCAGTGTCAAGAATCTCGCGCAACGAAAAAGGCCCGCTCAGTGCGGGCCTTTTATCATCAGCAATGCTCAGCGAGCGATGGCGCCATCAGCCGACAGTTTGCCAGCGCCTTCGAACAGGACCGCAATCGTCCCGCCCAGCAGCGCCAGGGCGAACTCGTAGCCGTTGTTGGCCATAAACAGGCCGTTGCCGATATGCACCGAGAGAATCGCGACCACCAGGGTAAAAGACAGTCCCAGTGCGGCAGGCCGCGCCAGCAAACCGATGATCAACGCCAGGCCGCCGAAGAACTCCGTGCCTCCGGCCAACAGGGCCATCAAGTGACCGGGCGCCAGGCCGATGCTTTCCATCCACTGGGCCGTGCCTGCCAGGCCATGGCCGCCAAACAGGCCGAAGAGTTTCTGCGCGCCGTGGGCGGCGAAAATGATCCCGACAAAGATGCGCAGGACCGTCAGGCCGTAACCGGCGCGGGTGCTCAGGACGCGATTGATCAGTGTGCTCATGCTGTAATCCTTTTGGGTGTGGGGTGTGATGGCCGCCATATTAATCAGTATTAACAATGATAAAAGCGCAAAAAATGCGGTTTACCAATCAACAATATCGATTATTTCCGTACGGCGACCTTCTGCACTGCCCGAGGTTCTAGCGACTCCCGTTCCCGGTCGAATGCCAGATAGTACTTGTTCACACTATTAACATAGCTGACCGCCCCCATTCCCACCTGCTCCATGGCGATTCGCTCGACCTGGAAAAACCACTGATTGGGATTCAGGCCACGGCGCCGCGCCTCCGCACGCATGCCCTGGACCCGCTCCGGGCCCATGTTGTAGGCCGCCAGTACAAACGCCATGCGCTCGCGCTCATTGAGCGCGGGGCTGGCGAAGAATTTGCGGCGGATCATCGCCAGATACCGCGCACCGGCCTGCACATTGCTGTCGAGCGTCTGGATACTCGCCACCCCGACCCGCTGCGCCGCTGCCGGGGTGATCTGCAGCAACCCCATGGCACCGCTGGCGCCTCGTGCGTCAGGGTTGAGCGTCGATTCCTTGAAGGCCAGGGCCGCCAGGTTCAACCAGTCCATGCCCAAGGCCTCGGCATGCCGCTGCAATACCGGCCGCAGCTTCTCCAGTTTCTGCCGATTGGCCCTGGCTAGCGGGTAATGCACCTTGTACAGGCGCCGGTAGATCCGTACGAACGCCGCATCCTGGTCGGCCGGCGCCTTATACGACTTGAGAAATCGATCAATGCTCGCCCGCAGCATCGAAGCGTCGCGACGTACGAACCAGTACTGCTCGCGCGGCTCACTGATGATCACCTGACGATCGAAACGCAGCTTGGGCATCACCTTGGCCCAGCGCTCGGCGATTGGCTGCTCGACAATGGTCAGGTGAAAAATCCCGGCCTGGATCATCTCCAGCACATCTTCCACGGCCAGGCTGGGATCGACCCACTCGACCCTGACCGGCGGCCTCTTGTGCAGTGCCAGCTTCTGGTTGATCTGATTCACCGCCTCGCCCGCCGCGCTGCCGCTGGTCAGGGTGATCGCCTTGCCGGACAGCTGTTCCAGGCGGGTATAACGCCGTTCGCCCTTGACGCCTACCAGCCACAGCGGCACGTCGCTGACAATCGCATCGCTGGGGCTGATCAGGTGGCTGGGCGCGGCATCGATCAACTCGCCGGGGGCGACCAGATCGCCTTCGCCGCGTTGCAAGGCGCCCAGCAATTGATCCTTGGACTTGGGAATGATCTTGAGGGCGATTTCCTGACCGTCACGGGCATGACCGTTGAGGTACTGCTCGAAGGCACGCAGGCGGTGGTACTCGACGCCGATGGCCTGGCCCTGGACTTCCCCCGAACTGTGCCGGCTCTGATTGACCAGCACACGCAACACCTGGCTTTCACGGATCTGTGCCAGGTCGCGGACCTTGCCGCTCGGCAAGGCCTGCACAGGCCCAGCCAGACGCGCAACCGCCGGTAGCGGCAGCAGCAACGACAAGCACAGCATGATCAGCAACGAGGGTCGCGTCATCCGCTCTCCGGGAACAGTACTGTCCGACAGCAGGCCTAATGACCTGGGGTCGGGCGATAGAAGCAGGACCGCTTCTGCACGCAAAAAAGTGCGCAAGCCTCGCACAGGCCCGGGCATCACGCCAGCCGCTGCGCTCTCGCGGACTTGAAAGACAGTTATAACTCGTTGTAGTTCTTGGCTTTTCTTATAAATTCCGGGCTCTGGTATGCTTTCCGGCCGCAGGCAGGAGGTAGCACCATGCAACTCATCGATATCGGCGTCAACCTGACCAACCCCAGTTTCGTCGGCAAGCAACGGGAAATACTCGATCGCGCCTATGCTGCTGGAGTCTGCCAACTGGTGTTGACCGGTACCAGTGTCGAGGGCAGTGAACAGGCCCTGCAGTTGTGCGGCGAACTCGATGACAGCGGCCAGCGGCTGTTCGCGACTGCCGGTATCCACCCCCACAGCGCCAGCGACTGGAACGCCGATAGCGCCACCCGCTTGAGCGCCCTGCTCAAGGAGCCGCGGGTCCGTGCGGTGGGCGAATGCGGGCTGGACTTCAACCGCGACTTCTCGCCTCGCCCGCAACAGGAAAAGGTCCTGGAAGCCCATCTGGCCCTTGCTGTGGAGTTGCAGCTACCGGTGTTCCTGCACGAACGCGATGCTAACCAGCGCCTGCTGGAAATCCTGCGCGACTACCGCGACCAACTGCCGGCCGCCGTGGTGCACTGCTTTACCGGCGAGCAACGCGCGCTGTTCAGCTATCTCGACCTGGACCTGCATATCGGTATTACCGGCTGGATCTGCGACGAGCGCCGCGGCACCCATTTGCACCCGCTGGTGCGCAATATCCCCCATGATCGCCTGATGCTGGAAAGCGATGCGCCCTACCTGCTGCCCCGCAGCCTGCGCCCCAAACCCAAGAGCGGGCGCAACGAACCGGCCTTCCTGGGCGAAGTGCTGCGCGAAGTCGCCCTGCACCGCCAACAGAGCGAAACCGAACTGGCCGCCCAGAGCACCGCCTGTGCGCGAAAATTCTTCGGCCTGCCAGAGATTGCTTGACCCATATCAAGAAGCGTTTTATTCAGTACCTGCACAATAATGGCACCTTGCCAATATTCTTTCCGCACAATCAGCCTGGGTAGCTTCCCTGCTCGCGTTTACGCGCCAATGGAGCGCCACCCGACTCGCTCCAACAGGCCGGCCGCAGCCTGTATCGCGAGAGCGCGGCGAAGCTCAGGCCCAATCAGAGAAGACCTCCATGGGTGCCTGGCTTAGCAACATCTCGCTGAAATACAAATTCTGGGCAGTCAACGCAGTGGCCTTCGTCACCACCCTGCTGTTGGTGCTCTACGCCGTGCAGCTCGAACAGCAGTCACGCAGTGCTGCCTCCCAGGCTTCCGCCCAGGCCCAGGCCCAACTGATCAAGTCCTGGCCCACCGGCCAGCCACTGCCCAAGGCCAGCTTTCTACTGAGCTTCAAGCGCGGCGAGAACCCGAGCCTGAATGGCCAACTGCTGCCACGCCTGAGCAACGCCAACGGCTGGGTCGAATATGACTACATGCCGCTGTTCGGCGAGAACCCGCTGATGGGCGCCGAAGTCGTCGCCCGCGACGATGGCCAGCAGGTCGCTGTACTTGCCTATGGCCCCAGCCTGGCCCAGGTCTTTACCGAGCGTTTTACCAACTACGCAATTGCCGTCTTTATCCTGATGGTGGCCATGCTCTGCGCCTCGCAGTTGCTGATCCGTTTCCTGATGAGCCAGCTCAATATCCTCAAGGACGTGATGCTGCATGTGGAGAAGACCGGCGACCTGTCGGCCCGTGTGCCCCTGGCCTGCACCGACGAAGTCGGCCAGATGGCCAGCGCCTTCAATGCCATGCAGGCCGGCTATCAGCGTGTGGTCAGCACCGTGGCGCGCACCGCCGCTCAGTTGGATGTCGGCGCCGCGCGCCTGGCCTCGAGCATGAACGACGTTCGCCATGGCATGATCGGCCAGCAGAGCGAAACCGACCAGGCCGCCACGGCGATCAACGAAATGTCCGCCACCGTCTACCATATTGCCCAGCATGCCGGCGCGACCCGTGATCTGTCGCAGACCGCCGACACCCTGGCCGGCAGCGGCCAGGCCGTGGTCAGCCGCGTTCAGCAATCGATTGCCGGGCTGTCCAACGGCGTGCAACAAACGGCGGAAATGATCCAGAAACTGGCCGAAGACAGCCAGAAGATCAATGGCGTGGTCAACGTGATCCACAGCATTGCCGAACAGACCAACCTGCTGGCCCTGAACGCAGCCATTGAAGCAGCCCGGGCCGGAGAAATGGGACGCGGCTTCGCCGTGGTGGCCGATGAAGTGCGCAACCTGGCCAAGCGGGTGCAAGCCTCGACCGACGAAATCACCGGCATGGTCTCCGCACTACAGGCCGGCACCCGTGATGCCGTCGACTTCATGCAGGAAAGCTCGTTCAAGGCCGACGACTGCGTACAGCAGGCCCAGGAAGCCGGTGCCGCCTTGGTAGAGATCACCAGCGCCGTGGCCCAGATGCGTGAAAGCAACACCCAGATCGCCGTTGCAGCCGAACAGCAGAGCCAGGTCGCCGAAGAGATGAACCGGGCCGTGGTCAGCATCCGCGATGTCACCGAAAACACCGTGCAGCAGACCGTCGATTCCGCCACCACCAGCAGCGAGCTGGCGACCCTGGCCGGCGAACTGAGCAAGGCCATCGGCCAACTCAAGCTGTAGCGCCCCGGGCTCCGCTTCAAGCGGCACGCTGCAGCCGCTTGAAGCTTGCCGTTTAAGGCTTTCTATAGCGTTTATAGAAAAGCTCGATTCGCAACCCGCCGTGGCCGCTCCTATTCTTCTTTCATCGGATTCACGATTCAAGGAGAGCCATCATGGGCAAACGTCATCCCGATTTCCCCGCCTGGCAATGGCGAGTTTCCCCGCAGGATCAGCGTGATGCCTATCAAGCCGTCTTGCGCCTGATCGCCCTGCCGCTGTTTGTCGTGGCCTTTCTGCTACTGGCCTGGGGCGTGTTCAGCACCGACCTGCCCAGCATCGCCATCGGCATCATCGGCCTGCTCGCCGGCCTGGGCCTGCAACGCGGGCATCTGTTGTAGGCGCTCGCCCGGTTCGCGTGGAGACCCAGCGAACCGGGCGACTGTTTCATTGACCTCGACCTGAGGTTCAGCCAAACACCGTGACCGTTTGCCGGCTCAATGCGATCAGTTCGCCCTGAGGCGTCCACAGCGCGGCCGCAACATGCCCATAACCATCGCGGGCATGCTCGATGACCGCCAGGTATTGGCACCAGTCCAGCGTGGTCAGGGCCGGCAATGGCTGAACGAACTCAATGGTCCAGGTCAGGGTGCTGCCTGGGGCGAGCTGCTTCAAATGCGGCAGCACGGCCGGTGGCCAGGCATCGACCAGGGCAAGCAGATGGGCTTCGGTCAACGGTTCTTCCTCGACCTCGCCACGCAAACGCACCCAGCCGCCCATTTCCCGCGAGGTATTCCCGCTAAACGGCACACCGCCGACACTCCAGCGCAAGGCCAGATGGCGCATGAACTCGGGGGTCATGCCAGGAATAAACGGCAACTCCTGGGACTCTTCCGAGGGTTTCATCGCCGGTGCCGGCTCAGCCACCACCTGGACGACCGACGCACGGGAGGCGCCAAAACTGCCCTGGACTAGCGTCACCACCTGGCCATTTTGCACCGCACGGCCCAGCATCTGGCTGACGGCCTTGCCTTCACGTAGAACCTCGACCTCGAAGCTGATCGGCACATTGGGCTCGGCCGGGCCGACAAAGGTGATCGCCAGCGAGCGTGGCGGGCGTTCGGCTGGCACCTTGGCGCGCATGGCCTCGTACAACAGCGCTCCCATCAACCCGCCGAAACTGGCTCGCCCCTGAGCCCAATCAGCGGGGATCGAGATGGCCTGGGGATCATGGCGAACAGCATCGAGCAACTGGGAAAAACGCATGCAAACCTCGGGCAAGGGTAAATATCCATCGATACTAACCAGCTCGCCCGAGCAGCACAGGGCCTATTTTTGCCAAACCTGCGGACAATCGAGCCGCGTCCTCACGCCTGGGCGTCAAAAGCAACGTGCGGCCAGCTTGTCCAGCACTTTGTCCGAGCGCCCCTCGGCCCGGGCCATGCTCAGGCGCCAGCCCGCCACGCAAGGCAGCAGATCCGGTTGACGCTCAGCCTGTGCCAGCCATTGCCAGCAATCATGCCAATCACCCAGCGCGCTCTGGGCAGCCTTGAGATGCTCGAGTGCCGACGCAGACAGATTGCCGAGCTGCGGATAAGCTTCACCAGCGTAGCGCACACGCTTGATCAAGAGGCGCAGCCAATGGCGATCGTGCGCCGGATCGGCCAGCGCCTCAGCCAGCGCCTGCCACTGTTTCTCCAGACGCTTGGCAATGCGCGTTTCCAGCCCCCGCAGCAAGCCCTGGCGTTGCGATGCGCGCAAAAACCGCGGGAAGGCATCGAGCACCACCAGCAATTGCGCCAGTTGTGGGCTCTCAGCCACTTTCAAGTAATCGTTGGCCAACGTCCGAGTGCGCCGTTGCGCTGCGGCGTGATAGCCGTGCTCATGCAGGTAAGCCGCCAGCACCTCGCGATCGCGCAGCGGCGTGGTCAGTTGGCCGACCTCGGCAGCGGCCTGCTCCAGCGGCTCGACGCCAGGCAGCCCGCGCAGTGGTCGCAACAGACTGCGCAAACGCCTGACCGTGGTACGCAGGTCATGCAGGGCTTCGCTGTCGGTGTGGCCACGGACCCGCTCCTGACACGCCAACAAACGGACTTCCAGGCGCAAGACCTGAGCAATCAACCGATCAACCAAAGCAGACATTGTGAATGACTCCTCCGTTTACAGGCTGCGGCGCAAGTACCGCAACGCTCGTGGCAAGACACTCGGCGAGCTGGCAGCGCCAGCATAGCGCTGGGCCATGAACGCCGAGATAAACAATCGTATGGCCGGGGCCTGCGCAGGCAACTGCCGAGCCGCACGCTCAGCAAAGGCCTGCGGCCCTTCGCCAGGCTCACGCCGCAGGCCGCGACGACTCAGCAACTGCTCGAACGCCATAAAGTGCGCAACCTGCGCATCCCGATGCCGCTGCCATGGACGCAGCAGGCACAGCATGGTCACGGCCAGCAGTAACACCACGCCTACCGGCAATACCCAGCGCCGAGCCTCACCGAACCATTGACCGAGCAATTGCCACTGGTCTTCAGCCTGGTAGCCCAATACCCAGCGCTGCCAACCATAATTGAGGTTATCCCAGCCCAATCTCAAGCCATTGAGCCAAGTCAGGCTCGGATAACGCAACGGCGAGAGCACGCCGCCCGGGGCGAAATCCTCATCGGCGTCCAGGGCCTGGGCCAGGCCCTGCTCGATCCGTTGCGGAGCCACCGCATAAGTCGGATCGACACTGCGCCAGCCCTGCCCGGCCTGCCAGTATTCAACCCATGCGTGGGCATCGGACTGGCGCACCGTGAGGAAATTACCTGCCGGATTCGCTTCACCGCCCTGGTAACCGGCCACCACCCGCGCGGGAATCCCCGCAGCCCTCAGGACAAAGGTCATGGCGCCGGCGTAATGGGCACAAAACCCCTGGCGGCTGTCGAAAAGAAAACTGTCGATGGTATCGCCGCTCAAGGTCGGCGGCTTGAGGCTGTAGTGAAACGGTTGCTGACGGAAATGCGCCAGCACAGCGTCGACCAGCACCTCAGGCTGTGGATAAGCCTGTCTCAGTTCCTCAGCCCAACGACGGCTGCGCGGATCGCCGCTGGCCGGCAGTTGCAAGGCCTGACGTTGCGCACGCTCGCTCAACAGCGGGTCACGGATCACCTGCGGCCAGGAACTGGCTCGATACAGCAGCGCCTGCTGCACCGGCCGCATACGCTGCAAGCGGTAGTCGGCGAGCTGGCGCGTGCCGTCCAGCTCACTGCGCGCCACATCCAGTACCGGCAACCAGGGTTTGTCGGTCGGCTGCAAGATAATGTTGTACTGCCACGCTGTCCCGCTAGGTTGCCAGGTCGGGGCCATGCTGTAGGGCATGGACGGCGACTGGCTCCAGCGCTGGCCATCGAAGACTTCCAGGCTCAAGGCCCGCCAGTACAATGCCTGGCGTGCCGGCTGCGGCCCCTCGAAACTGACACGAAAAGCCAACGCCGAGGAACGGCTTAGTTCGGCGATATCCCCTGGCGCCATGGTTTCGGACAAACCACTTTGTGCCTTATCGCTAGGCAACGGCAGCGACCAGAGCGGTGCCAGCCGGGGGAAGCAGAGGAAGAGCAGCAGCATCAATGGCAAGGCTTGCAGCAACAGGCTCGCAGCCAGACGCAGCGTGGCGGTGGGTCGGGTCAACGCCTCCTGCTGCAAACCGATCAAGGCGGCCAGGAGGGCCGTGATCGGTAGCACGCTGTAGAGCGTCCAGAGCAGGCTGTCATCGAACAAATAGGCAACGCCGACACAGAACCAGCCAAGGAAAACCAGCACCAGGGCGTCGCGACGGCTGTGCATTTCCAGCGACTTGAGCGCGAACGCCGCGACCAGCAACACCGCGCCAGCATCCAACCCCACCAGGCTGCCGCGCGACCACCAGACGCCCAGCGCCGTGCCCAGCAGCAATAGCAGCTTGATCCCACGGCCCGGATAACCGACGCGCATGCGATACACCTGGATCTGCCATGCCGTGCAGCCCAGCCACAACCCCATCAGCCATAGGGGGACGTGCGGCCAGAACGGCACCATGACCAGGGCCTGGGCGACCAACAGCCAGATCAGGCTGGCCCGGGAAATCGGCGGTAGGTGGGTCATGGCTCGCGCCCGAACAGCGCCAGCGCGCGCAGACAGGCCTGACAATGCGCCTCACCGCTGTCGATGCCCAGCCACTGGCCAGGCAGACGTAAAGCAAAGGCCTGCTGACGCTGAGTCAGCTCCAGCACCCAGTAGCACAGCCGCGACAAGCGCTGCTCGACATCACCGCCCAAGGCCTGGAAATCCAGACAGGGCTCTTGGCCTTCGAGGCTGGCAAACTCCTTGACCAGCAGGCCCTGGCCACGGGAATAGGCCTTCCAGTGCAGACGCCGCCAGGAATCGCCTGGCTGATACGGCTTGAGCCCCTGGTAATCATCAACCCCCTGGCCATGGGCCTGCGTGCCCTGATCCTGGTTATCCACAGATGTGCTGGACAGCGCTGGCAGTTCACCGACCAGAGGCTGTGGATAAACCAGCACCGACTGCCCGAGATCGACCTCGCTCCAGGCCCGCAGGATGCCCAGGGGGAAACAGCTTTCGACCCGGATCCGCGGCGCCCTCAGCCAGCCTCGGACATGGGTCGGATGGTTCAACTCGACCTCGTGGAACCCGGCGCCGGGCACGTGCACCGTTTGCAGTGCCACGGGCGACCAGCCCAGCGCTATCGCCTGGTGCGCTCGCCCAACACTCTCCAGGCGCAGGACAAAGCGGGCCTGCTCACCGACAAACACCGCCGGCGCTGCGCCTGCGCTCAACAGCAGTCCGCGCAGATTGCGATAGGTGTGCACGATGCCCACCAGGCCGAGTGCCAACAACAGGAAACACAGGCCATAGGCCGGACTGTTCTGGTAATTGATCGCGGCCAGCAGAATCACCACCAACACCACGGCAAAACTCAGCCCGGCCTGGTTGGGCAGGATGAAGATGCGCCGCTGGGTCAGTTCGACCCGCGGTGCCGGCAGCAGCCGCCGCACCAGCCAGCGCTGCCAGTGTGCGTTAAGGCGCCCGATCAAAGCGCCGGCACCTCACGCAGTAGCCACTGCACCAGGGCACCACCTCCCTGCCCGGTCGGATCAGCCCGCTCACGCAGACGGTGGCCGGCCACGGCCGGCAATACCGCCTGCACATCCTCGGGGACCACATAGTCGCGCCCGGTGAGCAAAGCCCAGGCCCGCGCCGCCGATAACAGTGCCAGGCTCGCCCGTGGCGACAAGCCCCAGGCAAACTGCGCCTGGTTGCGCGTCGCCGTGACCAGGCGCAACACGTAATCGATCAGCGCATCGCTACAACGCACCTGCCGCGCCTGGTGCTGCAGTGCCGATAACTCGACATGACTGAGGATCGGCTGCAAGCGCGGCAGCAGATCGCGTCGGGCCTCGCCCAGCAGCAGGGCTCTTTCCGCTGCCTGGGCCGGGTAACCCAAGGACAGACGCATCAGAAAGCGGTCCAGTTGCGACTCGGGCAAGGCAAAGGTGCCGCCCTGGCTGCTGGGGTTCTGGGTCGCGATCACAAAGAAGGGCTCGGGCAGCGGGCGAGTCGCGCCCTCGATCGTGACCTGGCCCTCCTCCATGGCTTCAAGCAGTGCGCTCTGACTTTTGGGCGTGGCACGGTTGATTTCGTCCGCGAGCACCAGTTCGGCGAAAATCGGCCCGGGGTGGAACACGAACAACCCACTGTCCTTATCGAACACCGAAGTGCCGAGGATATCGCTGGGAAGCAGGTCGGAGGTGAACTGGATCCGCTGAAAACTCAGCCCCAGGACTTTGGCCAGGGTATGGCTCAGGGTGGTCTTGCCCATCCCCGGCAAGTCCTCGATCAGCAAATGACCGTTGGCCAACAGGCAGGTCAGCGCCAGACGGACCTGGGCTTCCTTGCCCAATACCACTTGATTGACAGCCAGCAGGCACGCATCCAATTTGCTACGCATAGGCGCGATTCCTCTTATCGATCAGCCCGGGAGGCGCCTAGCCTAGCCCTGGAAGGACGCTGAACGCGAGGAATAAGGCCGGGCGCCAGGGCTATTTTAGCCCCGTCGTGCACCCTGGCTCAGGGTTGGATCATGGGATCAGCGCCCGGCGCGCGACTCACGAATATAGAAACGGGCTTTCTCGGCCTTTTTCGTGCAGCCCTCGAAGGCCTCGAATTGCTGCTGGGTCTTGGCACCGGTCAGCAGCGACAGCGCTTTGGAATAGCTGACAGTGCCGGCAAAACCTTCAGCCTTGGCCAGGTCCAGCTCGTGCCAGGCAGCATCAATCTGGGTGGCACAGCTGTCGCGGTAGGCGGTCTTGCCGGCGCAGCCGGCGAGCGTCAAGGCAATCAGGGGGAGACAGATCCAGGCTTTCATCGAAGGCACCTCAAGGTAAGAAAACAGTCGTACGCTGTATGACGTTCAGTATGGCTAAAAGTGCCTGATTGCCCAGTCTGAAAAACCACGCCGTCCAACGATTGTCGACAGCCTCTTGCGGGTGCATTGTGGGCGCCTGTTTGCCGAAGGTTCGAGTCATGAAAAAACGTGTCGCATTGGTACTGGGTTCTGGAGGAGCACGGGGCTACGCCCATATCGGCGTGATCGAGGAGATCGAACGCCGTGGCTACGATATCGCCTGTGTCGCTGGCTGCTCCATGGGCGCGGTGGTGGGCGGGATCTATGCCGCCGGAAAACTCGATGACTACAGGAACTGGATCGAGAGCCTGGACTACCTCGATGTGCTGCGCCTGGTGGATGTGAGTTTTCGCCTGGGGGCGATTCGTGGAGAGAAAGTCTTTGGCCAGATCCGCAAGATCGTTGGTGAGATCAATATCGAGCAACTGCGCATTCCCTACACCGCGGTAGCCACCGACCTGACCAACCAGCAGGAAATCTGGTTCCAGGAAGGCTGCTTGCACCAGGCAATGCGCGCCTCGGCGGCCATCCCCAGCCTGTTCACGCCGGTCATGCAAGGTAATCGCATGCTGGTCGACGGCGGCCTGCTCAACCCCTTGCCCATCGTGCCGGTGGTCTCCAGCCACTGCGACCTCATCATTGCGGTCAACCTCAACTCGACCAACCAGAAACACTATCAACTGCCGGTTATCCAGCGTCCGGCCGCCTTTAGAAGCCGCTTCGACAACCTGCTCAACTCCCTGGGTTCGCACCTGCCGTTCCGGCGTAAGCAGGCCGAGGAATTGCTGCGTTTAGAGCGCGAAGCCCTCAGTAGCGTGGCCAGCGATATCAACCCCTGGCTTGAGCCGCCCGAACCAGAAGCCCAGCAAGCCGCTGCCGCCCCTGAAAACGAAGGGGCACCGCGCTCGGCCACCGGCTCGTTCATCATCGATAACGTCGGTCCGGCGTCGCTGCTCGACCTGATCAACCAGAGCTTCGAGGTGATGCAGACCTCGCTGGCCCAATACAAGATTGCCGGCTATCCACCGGATATCCTGATCAACGTGCCAAAGCGCGTCTGCCGTTTCTTCGAGTTCTACAAGGCCCCGGAGCTGATCGCCCTGGGCCGGGAGATCGCCCGGGATACCCTGGACCGTTATGAAAACGAGCGCGATTGAGCGAGTGAGTCAAGGCTCGATAGGGCAACCCAATCGAGCCTGATAGACTTGTCCACCATAGAAAATACCTACGATGCCGATCCCCTCTTCCCTTACAACAAAGGCAATCGCCACACGCTTTCAGTAATAGGTCATGCGCAGGTTCGGGCGGATATCGTCACGGCGGACCCCGCGTTCAGGGAAGGTCCGCAGGCTTTCGCAATAGCTGACGATCAAATCGGTATACTGTGCCGCCACCATGGGCGTAGCCACTTCCGCAATGTAGCGAAACAGCCTGCGCAGTTGCGTCAACGCCTCTGGAGAGAAGTCGACGCCAAGCCTCATGGGCCTTTATCACTCGCTCGGCGGTACTCGGCCGCCAGGGCTTCACGCACCTCGATAGCGCTCAGCCCGCGCGCTGGCTCAGCCTTGAGCGCGTCATAAGCCGGGGCAACCTGTTCCAGAAGCCAGCCATCGGCAGCCAAGTCCCGCTCCAGCAGTGTGTGCAGGCCATCGCGAATCATCTCGCTCTGCGTGGCATATTCACCCGCTGCCACCTTGGCCTTGATCTGTTCCGCCATTTCCCTGGGCAGGGAAATGCTGAGCTGTTCAGTGATACGCATGGAGCGCCCTCGGTTAAACCATCAACAGGGGAAAAGGCTAGCGCAAGCGTGATCGGCTGTCGCGAGTTAACCGACCAGTGCCGCCGTCAACCGTCGGCCTCGATCAGCCGATAACCGACCCCGGCTTCGGTGACGATAAACCGTGGACAGGTCGGATCATCCGCAAGCTTCTGCCGCAGATGACCGACGACAATGCGCAAGTAATGACTGTTCTCGATATGGGTCGGGCCCCAGACATCCTTGAGCAATTGCTGCTGGGTAATCACCCGCCCAGGGTGCCGGGCCAATTGGGCGAGCACCGCGTATTCCTTGCGTGTCAGGGCGACCTCGACGCCATCGAGCAGCACCCGCCGATAGGCCAGATCAATGGTCAGCGGCCCCATCTTCAACGCCGACTCCTGAGCCTCGCCGAGTGGGGCCTGGCGTAAAAGAGCACGGATCCGCGCCAGGAATTCCTGGATACCAAAGGGTTTGGTCACATAGTCGTTGGCACCACCATCCAGCGCTTCGACCTTCTGCCCCTCGGCCGCCCGCACCGACAACACCAGCACCGGTGCGCTCGACCATTGGCGAAACTCGCGCAGCACCTGCTGGCCATCCATATCCGGCAGGCCGAGGTCGAGTACCAACACATCGGGCTTGTTCAGTGCCGCCACGGCCAGCCCCTCGCTGCCGCTACCGGCCTCAAGCACCTTGTAGCCCTGGGACGCCAGGCTGATACGCAGGAACTTGCGAATCTGCGGTTCGTCGTCGATCACCAGGATGGTCGCGGTCTGACTCATGATATCGGGCCATGGCAAAAGGATTGCCAGAGCATATCAGGCTTCATTCTCACCCCCCGGCTGGGCCTGCAACGGCAGGTACAGCGTGATCCGCGTCCCCCGCCCGTCGATGCCCTCGCTGACGCCGATATGCCCGCCATGGGCACCGACCATTCCCTGGCAGATCGCCAACCCCAACCCTGTGCCCTGCCCGCCGCGATCGCCGCGCGCGGCGGTGTAGAACATATCGAAGATCTTCCCGCGCTCGGCCTCGGGAATCCCCGGGCCTTCGTCGCTGACGGCGAAAAACAGCTCGCTGTCGCTGGCCCCCGCCTGGAGCAACAGACGCCCGTGGGGCGGCGAGAAACGCGCGGCATTCTCCAGCACATTGACCAGTGCCTGTTCGATCAAGGCCGCGTGCACGTACAGCAAGGGCAACTGGGCCGGTACCTCGGTGCTCACCTGCAGGGGCGCCAACACCGCGCGCAGCCGGCCCAGCGCACTGCCGACGATATCCGCCGGCGCCACCCAGTCCCGCGCCAACTTCAGCGAACCGTGACCGAGACGGGTCATGTCCAGCAGGTTCTGGATATAGCGATCCAGGCGTTCGGCCTCATCGCGCGTACCCTCCAGCAGCTCCCGGCGATCGCTCGGTGCAATGGCTTCGCCCAGGGTCAACAGGCTATCGATGCTCCCGCGCATGGACGTCAGCGGTGTACGCAGGTCATGGGAAACCGACGCCAGCAAGGCGCTGCGCAGTTGTTCAGTTTCGCCGTGCAGCCGCGCCGCCTCCAGCTCCTGGGCGAGACGGGCGCGGGCCAGCGCCTGGGCCAAGGGCTGGCTCAGCGCTGTCAGCAGCCGGCGCCGCTGGCCACTGAGTGCCCGACCGTCTTTGGAGCTGACCCCCAGCAACGCCAGCGGTCCTTCTTCCACCGACAATGGCCACCACCACCAGCGCCCCATGGGCAACGTCCCCGTGCCCATGCCTGCCGGCTGATCGTGTTGCCAGGCCCAGTCGGCCGCAGCCCGCTCGGCTTCGGATAGATTCAGTGGGCCGCCGCTCTCGATCCTCCAACCGGTCTCGGCCTCGCTATCGCGATCAACTAGGCACAATTGCAGCTCATCCCAGGCATTGAGATGCTGCGCCGCGGCGCTAATGACCGCACGCCGATCCGTCGCGGCCGTCAGTTTGCGCGACAGGTCGAGCAGTTCGCTGGTTTCCTCCTGGGTGTCGCGCAGTGCTTGCAACTGGCGCCGCTGACGGGCCGCCAGGTTGCCGGTCAGGGCCGCCATCAACAGGAAAAACAGCAGGGTCAATACATCTTCTTCGCGCTGAATGCTGAAGGAGAAATTCGGCGGGATAAACAGGAAGTCGTAACTCAGAAATGACAGCGCCGCGCAGGCCAGCGCCGGGCCCAGGCTGCTGCGCACCGCCACCAGCAATACCGCGGCCAGAAACACCAGAGAGATGTTCGGCAGCGCCAACAGGCTTGACACCCCCCAGGCCAGCGCGCTGGCCAGCACTGTCGCGACCAGCGCCAGCAGGTAGTCGAACCAGGGCAGCGCATGGGGCGTACGCACACGTGGCTGGGGCGGCCCTTCATCGCTGTCGAGCACGTTGATTTCCAGCCCGCGCGCATGGCGCAGCAAGCGCGCGGCCAAGCCGCCGCCGAACAGGCGTCGACGCCAGCGCGGTCGCGATTGGCCTACCAGCACCAGGCTGGCCCGCCGCTCCGCCGCGTGCTGAATCAGGGTCTTGGCAACCTCACCGGCGCGCAGCAATACCACTTCACCGCCCAGGCGCTCGGCCAGTTGCTGGGCGTTTTGCAGACGCAGGCGCGACTGTTCGTTGCGCAGGCTGCCATTGTCCACATGCACCAGGCTCCAGGGCAGATGACGGCGTTGCGCCACCCGGCTGGCGTGACGCACCAGCCGCTCGGCCTGAGCATCGCCATCGACGCCCACCAGCAGCCGCCCACGCAGGGCCGGTGCCGCCTGGCCCAGTTGCCGATAGCCCTGGGCCAGGTCGTTGTCAACCTGGGCCGCCGCCGTCTGCATGGCCAGTTCACGCAAGGCCGTCAGGTTGGTCTGGGTAAAAAACGCATCGATGGCCGCCCGTGCCTGTTCGGGCACATAGACCTTGCCGTCGCGCAAGCGCTCCAGCAACTCACGGGGCGGCAGGTCGATCAGCAGCAGTTCATAGGCCTCCTGCAACACCCAGTCCGGCAACGTCTCGCGGACCTGGACCCCAGTGATGCCACGCACCTGATCATTCAGGCTTTCCAGATGCTGGACGTTGACCGTGGTAAAGACGTCGATACCGGTCGCAAGCAGTTCCTGGATATCCTGCCAGCGCTTGGCATGTCGGCTGCCAGGCGCATTGCTATGGGCCAGTTCGTCCACCAGCACCAGCTTGGGCCGGGCCTTGAGCAGGCCGTCGAGGTCCATCTCCTCGAGCATCACCCCGCGATACTCCGAACGCAGCAACGGTTGCTGGGGCAAGCCACCGAGCAGCGCTTCGGTCTCCGCCCGGCCATGGGTTTCCACCACCCCGACCAGTACCCTGACGCCCTGGCGCATCTGCGTATGGGCCGCCTGCAGCATGGCGTAGGTTTTCCCCACGCCGGGCGCGGCGCCCAGAAAGACCTTCAGCCGGCCACGACCATCACGGGGCAGTTCGGCTAACAGCGCGTCGGCGCGGCCGGAATCACTCATGCTCGGTTCTCTCTTCGTTCAATCAATCGCGGGACACGCTTATTTCAAGTCAGCCAGGGCTCTGTTCAGGGCCAGCACATTGACCACCGGCGGGCCTACCAGAGGGCGTTCGATCCGCGCCTCAAGCAGTTGCTCCAGCGTCGCAACCGGCAACTGGCGTGCGGCCGCGACCCGCGCCAGTTGATAGTGAACCGCCGCCGGAGGCAAGTGTGGATCAAGACCGCTGCCCGAGGTTGTCAACAACGCCAATGGCACCGCCCCCTGCCCGGTGACCGCCAGTTTGGCCGCGTCATCGAAAACCCGTGCCGCCAGAGCCGGATTACTGGGCCCCAGGTTGCTCGCGCCACTGGCCACCGTGGCATAGGCCGCAGCGGACGGCCGTGGATGGAACCAGCCATCACCGCTGAAATCCTGAGCCAGCAGCGCCGAGCCGCGCACCTGGCCGTCGGTGTCGCGCACCAGGCTGCCATTGGCCTGCTCGGGAAAGGCCACCTGGGCCACACCCGTCACAACCAGGGGGTAGGCCACGCCGGTTATCAGGGTCATCAGAACAATCAGGCTCAAGGCCGGACGAATCACGCTAGACATTTTTCCAATCCTCAATGGGGTTTCGGTGCCTCCACGCAGGCCCGACCTGCGTGAAGGCGAGGCAACTCAGACCAGGTGCAGGGCCGTCAGCAACATGTCGATCAGCTTGATCCCGGCAAACGGCACCAACAGCCCGCCAACGCCGTAGATCAGCAGATTGCGCCGTAACAGATGGGCCGCACTCGCCGCCTGGACCCGCACGCCACGCAGGGCCAGGGGAATCAGCACCACAATGATCAGGGCGTTGAACACGATCGCCGAGAGAATCGCGCTCTGCGGGCTGCTCAGGTGCATCACGTTGAGTACGCCCAACTGTGGATAAATAGCCGCGAACAAGGCCGGCAGAATCGCGAAATACTTGGCCACGTCGTTGGCGATGGAAAAGGTCGTCAGCGCGCCACGCGTCACCAGCAGTTCCTTGCCGATCTGCACCACGTCCAGCAGTTTGGTCGGGTCGCTGTCCAGATCGACCATATTGGCCGCTTCACGGGCGGCCTGAGTGCCATCGTTCATCGCCATACCGACGTCGGCCTGGGCCAGGGCCGGGGCATCGTTGGCCCCGTCACCACACATGGCGACCAGGCGACCGTCGTTCTGTTCCTGGCGGATCCGCGCCAGCTTCTTCTCCGGCGTGGCTTCGGCCAACACATCATCGACCCCCGCCTCTGCCGCAATGGCCGCCGCGGTCAGTGGGTTGTCGCCCGTCACCATCACGGTGCGGATCCCCAATTTGCGCAACTCGGCAAAACGCTCGCGAATCCCCGGTTTAACCACGTCCTTGAGGTGGATCGCCCCGAGCAAGCGTCGGTCGACACAGACCAGCAACGGCGTACCACCGCTCTGGGCGATCTTGTCGATCTCCCGGGACAACGCCGCCGGCACCTCGCTGCGCGTAAGACCGATAAAGCTCAGCAGCGAATCGACTGCGCCCTTGCGATAGGCCCGGCCCTGGTAATCCACGCCCGACAGGCGCGTTTCAGCGGTAAAGGGTACGGCCGTCAGCGCCGCCGCCGGTGGCTCGGTTTGCGGGTGCAGCTCGCGCAGGTACTCGACGATGGACTTACCCTCCGCCGTGTCATCCGCCAGCGAAGCCAGCAAGGCACCCTCGGCCAACTCACTGGCGGTCACGCCCGGGGTCGCATAGAGCGCGCTGCAACGGCGGTTGCCGAAAGTGATGGTGCCGGTCTTGTCCAGTAGCAGCACATGCACATCGCCTGCCGCTTCCACCGCACGCCCGGACTTGGCAATCACATTGAGGCGCACCAGGCGGTCCATCCCGGCGATACCGATGGCCGACAGCAGGCCGCCGATGGTGGTCGGGATCAGCGTTACCAGCAGCGCCACCAGAAACACCAGCGGCAGGCTGCCGTTGGCGAAATGGGCAAACGGTTGCAGCGTCACGACCACGATCAGGAAGATCAGCGTCAGGCCGATCAGCAGGATATCCAGGGCGATTTCGTTGGGGGTTTTCTGGCGTTTGGCGCCCTCGACCAGGGCAATCATCCGGTCCAGCGTCGACTCGCCAGGGTTGGCGGTAATGCGCACCAGCAGCCAGTCGGACACCAGCCGGGTATTGCCGGTCACGGCCGAGCGGTCGCCGCCGGACTCACGAATCACGGGCGCCGATTCACCGGTAATCGCCGCTTCATTGACAGCCGCGATGCCCTCTATGACCTCGCCGTCGCCGGGGATCATCTCCCCGGCTTCGACACGTACCACATCGCCCTGACGCAGGCTGGTCGCCGCAACGATCTGGAAGGCTCCGTCCCCCTTGCGGCGACGCGCGCTCAATCCTTCGCTGCCGGCTTTCAGGCTGTCGGCGCGGGCCTTGCCCCGGCCCTCGGCCAGGGCTTCGGCAAAGTTGGCAAACAGCACGGTAAACCACAGCCACAGGGCGATCTGCGCGGCCACCAGGGTCGGTACGGCAGGGTCCGGGACCAGGCACAGCAGCGTGGTCAGAATCGCCGTCAGTTCCACCACCAGCATCACCGGGGCACGCTTGAGCTGACGCGGATCGAGCTTGACGAAGGCCTGTACCAGCGCCGGGCGCCACAGGGCAGTCAGCGCGGTTTTCGGCGGTTCGGCGGCCTTGCTGGCAGCCGGTTTAATGACGGGAAGCGGCATATTCATCATCGATTCCTCAGAAGCCCAGGCTCAAGTGTTCGGCAATCGGCCCCAGGGCCAGGCTGGGTAGAAAGGTCAGGCCGCCCACCAGCAAAATGGTCACGGTCAACAGGGTGACGAACAGCGGACCGTGGGTCGGAAAGCTGTTCTGGCCAATCGGCGCGGTTTTCTTCAGCGCCAGGCTACCCGCCAGGGCCAGCACCGGCAGGATGTAGCCGAAGCGCCCGATCAGCATGCCCAGGCCGAGCATCAGGTTGTGGTATGGGGTATTGCCGCTCAAGCCGGCGAATGCCGAGCCGTTATTGGCGCTGGCCGAGGTGTAGGCATAGAGCAACTGGCTGAACCCATGGGGCCCGGGGTTACTCACCGAGGCCACCGGCCCTGGCAGGCTGGCCGCCAGCGCACCCAGCACCAGCACGCCAATGGGCATAACCAGCAAGGTCACCACCAGCAACTGCACCTCGCGGGCCTGGAGCTTCTTGCCCAGGTATTCCGGGGTACGTCCGATCATCAGCCCGGCGAGGAATACCGCGATCAATACGTTCAACAACATGCCGTAGAGACCCGCGCCGACGCCGCCGAAGATCACCTCGCCGACCATCATGTTGACCAGGGCAACCATGCCGGTCAGCGGGTTCAGGCTGTCATGCATGGCATTGACCGAACCATTCGACGCCGCGGTGGTGGTCACCGACCAGAGCACCGAACCGGTCGTGCCGAAGCGCGACTCCTTGCCTTCCAGCGGCGCGGTTTGTTCGACGGCGACGTTGCTCAGGGCCGGGTTCGGCTGGTACTCGGCGTACAAGGCCGTGCCACCGCCGATCAGGAACAACGCCAGCATGCAGGCGATGATCGCGCGGCTCTGGCGCAGGTCCTTGACGTAATGACCGAAGGTAAACACCAGTGCCACCGGGATCAGGATGATCGACGCCACCTCGAACAGATTGCTCCAGGCCGTCGGGTTCTCGAAGGGGTGGGACGAGTTGACCCCGAAGAAACCGCCGCCATTGGTGCCCAGTTGCTTGATCGCGATCTGGCTGGCCGCCGGGCCCAGGGGAATCACTTGCTCCACGCCCTGCATGGTCAAACTGTGGACATAGTGGGCAAAGGTTTGCGGTACGCCCTGCCAGACCAGGAGCAGCGCCAGCACCAGGCACAACGGCAGCAGACCGTAAAGGGTGGCGCGGGTCATATCGACCCAGAAGTTGCCCAGGGTCTGCGCCGAGCGCCGACCGATCCCGCGGCATAACGCCACCAGCACGGCCAGGCCCGTCGCGGCGCTGACAAAGTTCTGTACGGTCAGGCCGGCCATCTGGCTCAGGTAGCTGAGCGAGGCTTCACCGCTGTAGTTCTGCCAATTGGTGTTGGTCATGAAACTCACGGCGGTATTGAACGCCAGGGTCCACTCCTGCCCCGGCAAATGCTCCGGGTTGAGCGGCAGGTACTCCTGGAACAGCAAGATGGCGAACAACAGCAAGAAGCCTGCAAGGTTGAACGCCAGCAGGGCCAGGGTGTATTTCTGCCAGCTCTGCTCGGCAGCCGGATCGACCCCGGCCAGGCGGTAGCAACCGCGCTCCACCGGCCCCAGGATCGGCGACAGCCAGGTGCGCTGGCCTTCCATCACCTTGTAGTAGAAACGCCCCAGAAAAGGTGCCGGGATCAACACCAGCGCGAAGAAGGCGAGGATCAGCCCATAGTCATAACCGTGCATAATCGCTGCTCCTAATTCCGGTCCGCGCGCAACAGCGCCACCAGCAGATAAACGAACAGCCCCACTGCCAGCAGCAGTGACACCCCATCCAGAACGCCCATGGAAATTCTCCGTGATACGGCCATTGCCGCGTGTGTCTCAATTGTCCGCAGAGCGCGCGTAAAGGAACGAGACCGAGGCCTGCGCATCGGCATAAAGAAAGCGTAAAGACTGGGACCCAAGCCGTGAAAACCAACGGCCCCGGCCATGTATCAGTCTCGATACACAACCGACAACCGCCCAACATGCGCCAAGGCTAGGCTTGTGCGCGACTACACTTGTGAGGGGTACTTCCGGCTTTCCCGGCGGACGCTTATCCTGCCCTTTCTTCGCGGCCTCTCACTGTGGTCGCCAGCGCCTCCAGGCAAACCATGCACAACAGCTCACCGCCCTTGGGCGACACCCACGCGCCAACCACCACCGGCGATGAAAAGCGCTGGAATGTCCGCGCGCTGATCGTCGACGACGACATCCCGATCCGCGAACTGCTGATCGACTACCTGGCCCGCTTCAATATCTTCGCCACAGGCGTGACCGACGGTGCAGCCATGCGCCAGACGCTACAGGCCGAAACCTTCGATGTGGTGGTGCTGGACCTGATGCTGCCCGGCGAAGACGGGCTCTCGCTGTGCCGCTGGCTGCGCGCCGAATCGGATATTCCGATCCTGATGCTCACCGCCCGCTGCGAGCCAACCGATCGCATCATCGGCCTGGAGCTGGGCGCCGACGATTACATGGCCAAGCCCTTCGAGCCCCGCGAGTTGGTGGCACGTATCCAGACCATCCTGCGGCGGGTCCGCGATGACCGCAGCGAGCAACGGGCCAATATCCGCTTCGACAACTGGCGCCTGAACAGCGTCTTGCGCCAGCTGGTCGCCGCCGATGGCCTGGTGGTGCCGCTGTCCAACGCCGAGTTCCGCCTGCTCTGGGTGTTTATCGAGCGCCCCCGACGGGTGCTGAGCCGCGAGCAACTGCTCGACGCGGCACGTGGCCGTTCCATCGAGGCCTTCGATCGCAGCATCGACCTGCTCGTCTCACGCCTGCGCCAGAAGCTCGGTGACGACCCCAAGGCGCCGCAGTTGATCAAGACCGTGCGCGGTGAAGGCTATCTGTTCGACGCCCGGGACATCGGCTGATGCGCAGCCGGTTCGATACCCTGTTCAGCCGCCTGTTTGGCGTGTTGCTGCTGGCAATCGTACTGGCGCATCTGTTGGCCTTTCTCTGGTTCCAGCACTACGGCGGGCCACCGCCACCGCCGCCACCTCCGCCCGGGCTGCAGGGTCAGATGCCGCCATTGCCTTCCGGCCCCAGGCCGCCGCCTCGGCCCTGGTATGGCGGCCCGCTGGTGCCTCTGTCGTTCCAGTTGATCTCGCTGGTGGTCGCCGCCTGGTATGGTGCCAAGCTGCTGGCGCGACCGATCCAGCGCCTAAGCGACGCCGCCGAGCGCTTGAGCGAAAACCTCGACAGCGTGCCGTTGGATGAGTCCGGTCCACGCGAAGCCCGCCAGGCCGCGATCACCTTCAACCTGATGCAAAAGCGTATTCGCGAGCAGGTGCAGCAGCGCGCGCGCATGCTCGGCGCCGTGTCCCACGACCTGCGCACGCCGCTCTCGCGGCTCAAGCTGCGCCTGGAACAGATCGACGACGAAAAACTCCAGGGCCAGATGCGTCAGGACCTCAACGACATGATCAGCATGCTCGATGCCACCCTCAGCTACCTGCACGAGCAACGCACCAGCGAAGCCGTGCAATGGCTGGATGTGCAGGCCTTGGTCGAGTCAATGTGCGAGAACGCCCAGGACCAGGGCGCCGATGTCCAGGTCGACGGCCACTGCGCGCCGCTGCAGGTGCAGCCGATGGCCCTGCGCTCATGCCTGAACAACCTGCTGGACAATGCTCTGCGTTATGCCGGCCACGCCTGCATCCGCCTGCAAGACAGCCGGCAAGCCTTGCAGATCCTGGTCATCGATCACGGCCCGGGGATTGCCGAGGATCAGCGTGAAGCAGTGTTCGAGGCCTTCTATCGCCTGGAAGGCTCACGCAACCGCAACTCCGGCGGCGTCGGCCTGGGCATGACCATTGCGCGTGAGGCCGCCCGGCGCCTGGGCGGCGACCTGACCCTCGCAGAGACGCCCGGTGGCGGCCTGACGGCCCAGCTCGACCTGCCCCGCCATCCCAGCGCCTGATGGCCCTGTGTGCCGATCGGTACAAAACCCGCATACCCACGACACATCACCCGAAGAACCTGTACAAGCCGGGCACCGCGACCGGCTTCGTCAACACTTAGGGAGTGCACACCATGATCGGTAGCGTCAGCAGTTATTCGAGCTACAGCAGCTACGGCTCGGCCAGCACGGCCACGACGCGCAGCCAGCCACTGCAAAAGGAGCTGTTCAGCCAACTCGACAGCAACGGCGACGGTAGTATTGGACAGGATGAACTGAGCAGCGCTGCGTCACAGAACAGCGATAACGGGATTCTGGTCAGCCTGAGCCAGCACTTCAGCGACCTGGACAGCGATGGCAGTGGCAGCCTCAGCAGCGAAGAAATGGCCGCGATGGCGCCACCTCCGCCGCCGCCACGGGACCAGGCGCCGAACACCGAACTGGCCGACGCCCTGATCAGCGCGCTGGACAGCGACGGTGATGGCGCGATCAGCGCCGACGAGCTCAGCGCAGGGCTGAGCAGTGCGGGGAGCACGGCCGACAGCAGCGAGGTGTTTTCGACACTGGACAAGAACCAGGACGGCGTCGTCAGCGTCGACGAGTTGGCCGCCAGCCTGGCCCCGCCGCCACCGCCCCAGGCGCAATCGGCAGACAACACCAGCCTGTTCAGCCAACTGGACAGCGATAGCACTGGCAGCATCAACACCAGTGAGCTGACCAGCGCCCTGCAAACCGCCAGCGATAACAACAGCACCAGCAGCGACTACAGTTCGACCCTGCTCCAGGTGCTCGACAGCGATCGCAGCACTGCCACGAACCAGACCACCCAGGACAAGATCGCCGAGGCCCTGAGCAGGATGATCGTCAACCTGAACAAGCAGTATCAGGTGCAGACTCCAACCCAGGTCGGCAGCAGCGTCAATATCGCCGCTTGAAAACAGCCGAAGCCGACCGCCGGGCATGGCGCCCAGCGGCCGGCTCCGACGATTTACGTGCTAATTTTTCTCTTCGCGCCGCGCCTGGCTGGCACTCCAGTCCAGCAACAGGCTATAGGCCACTGCCAGCAAGGTCGGGCCGATAAACAGGCCGATAAAGCCGAACGCGATCAAGCCGCCAAAGACGCCCAACAACACAATCACCAACGGCAGATCGCCGCCACGGCTGATCAGGTAAGGCTTGAGCACGTTATCGACGCCGCTGATCACGAAAGTGCCCCAGATCCCGAGGAAGATGGCCATGCCATACTGGCCCTTCCAGGCCAGCCACGCGGTGACCGGTACCCAGATCAACGGCGGCCCCATGGGGATCAGGCTCAGCAGGAAGGTACCCAGCCCCAATACCAGCGCACCGGGGATATCGGCAATCAGGAACCCGATCAAAGCCAGCAGCGCCTGGGCCGCCGCGGTGCCGATCACGCCGTTGACCACTCGCTGCACGGTCCCTGCCACCAGGTGCTGGTAGTAGGCCGCGCGCTCTCCGATCAGCCGCTCCAGCAGCCCGTGGACAAACGCCGCCAGGCGCGGGCCGTCACGATAGAAAAAGAACACGAAGACAATACTCAGGGTCAGTTCGAGCATCCCGGCGCCCAACTGCGCGCTGCGCGCCAGCAGCCAGTTGCCGACCATGCCCAGGTACGGCTTGGTCGCCGCCATCAGCGCCGCGCCCTGCTCGTCGAGGCTGCTCCAATAACCTGCCAGCCGCTCACCGACCAGGGGTACCCCCGCCAGCCAGCTAGGCGCCTCGGGCAGGCCATCGACCTGGACATCCTTGATAAAGATCGTGACATCGCGCACATGGTCGGCCAGGTTGAAACCCAGCCAGACCAGCGGCGCGGCGACCAACACCATCCAGCCCAATGTCAGCAGCCCGGCGGCCAGGGATTCGCGACCATTGAGCCAGCGGGTCAGCAGGCGCATCAGCGGCCAACTGGCGAAAGCCAGTACCGCCCCCCAGAACAGCGCCGACCAGAACGGCGCCATCACCCAGAAGCTGGCACCGAACAGGACCAGCAGCAGGATCTGCACCAGCAGGCGATCATTATTGAGCATGGGGTTTTCCGTACAGAATCAGAGAGAACAGCGTTGGCGGGTACCCTCCGGGCACCCGTCCACACAGCTTAGCGCAGCAGTTCCAGGTGCAAGCCCGAAGATTGGGCACTGCCCAGTTCCAGCCGGGCGGCCCGTACACCGGCCGCCACCAGCGCCTGGCGCCAGGCCTCGGCATGGGCACCGGACAGGCTGACCCGCAGGGTCGTATCCAGGTTCAGGCCCCGGGACAGCAGTTGGACCCACGCCGGTTGCGGCTCGCTGGCCAGCGCCGGCAGGTCCAGGTCGCCACTGCTCTTGAGCTCACGCAACAGGGTGGCGGACGTCGGCAGCAACTCTCCGAGCGGCGCCGAGGCGCTGAATTGCTCGACATGCAGGTAGGCACGGCGGTTACCCCGGGTGATGGCATACAGCGCGACCAGCGTGTCGTCCTGGGGAGCGGCCAGGCGCAACAGCAGATAGGCCTGCTGGTCGTCGGCACCGGAAAGCACCGCGTTGCCAAACACCTCGTTGGCCCACAGGCTGTTTTCCCCGCAATCACGGGCCTGGCACCAGAACAGCAACTGGGCGTTGTTCTTTTGCAGGGCTTCGCGCGCGGCGGTGAAGGCCTCGTTGGCATAGTGTTCGGCCGGCAGCTCGTAGGTCACCGTACTCAGTTGCCCGCGGGCACTGACCTGGCTCTCGAAGCGCAGGCGACCGCTGATCTTGCGGATCGCGCCCAGCGGGTAGATCCGCTCGAGTTCGGTTGCCGGCCGCGAATCGACGATTCGTGCATCACCGGGCCGTGGCAGGCTGGGTAGATCGTGCCCGTCAGGCAGGTCTGCAGCCAGTAAAGGGGCGCTGAAACAGCACAGCGCAAAAAGAATGATTGAACGCATGGAGTCTCTCATCGGGTCAGCGTGGCCGGGGCGCCTTCAGCAACGAGAGCTGGGTCCAGGTGGCCGTTCGGGGGCGCCGCGGTATGGAGATCGTACATGGGTGTCTCCCGTTTCAACCCGCCCAGCCTCGACAGTTGCCCCCGGCAAGTCAAGAAATGGCGAAAAACCGATTGAAACAATCTGCAACAAGAACCGCTCCCGACTCGTCGTTCAGATGCAAGTGATGGCCGCCGGGCAGGTATTCGACCACAAAAGGCAGACCTTCGAGCAGGGCCGTGTGCCGTGCCAGCATGCCCTCCTGGGCGACTACCAGTCGGGTTGGGCAGGCCACGCGGCGGACAAAGGCCAGCGCCTGTGCTTCGCTCAGGCGCAACGGCGAATGCAGGGTCAGGCGGCTGTCACTGCGCCAGGTGTAGCCACCCGGCACCGGCATCAAGCCGCGCTGAGCCAACAACTCGGCGGCCTCACGGCTGACCGCCACCACGCCCTTCATCCGGGCTTCGATTGCCCGCTCCAGAGTCTTGTGCACCGATTTGCGCGTGTTTTCATGGTCGAGCTGCGCCTGCAGGGCCATGCCCAAGCGCTCGGCAGGGTCTTCATCGTTGGCGGTGGGCGGCAACACCCCGTCGATCAGCGCCAGGTGGCTGACACGGTGCGGCATCGCCCCCGCCAGCACCACCGAGACAATCGCGCCCAGCGAATGCCCCAGCAGGCCAAACCGCTGCCAGCCCAGTTGCTCTGCCACCTGCAGGACATCGTAGACGTAGTCCCACAAGGCATAGCCGGCCCCCAGCGGACGATGGGCCGAATGCCCATGGCCGGCCATGTCGATTGCCAGGATCCGCAACCCGTGCAAGCGCGGCGCCAATCGGGCAAAGCTGTTGGCATTGTCCAGCCAGCCATGCAAGGCAATGACCGGCACCCCGTCAGCCGGGCCGAATACATGCGCCGCCAACTCGATATGGGGCAGGCTCAGGCGCACCTCCTCGACGTCCAGGCTCATGCGCAGTCACGCGCCTGGCGATGCTGCCAGCGGCTGAACAGGTCCTTGAGCATCTGGGCGGTGTCCTGCGGCCGCTCCAGGGGGAACATGTGCCCGCCCGGCATACTCAGCGACTCGCCCATGGGTAGGCGCCCGACACCATAGACATGATGGCGCATGACCACCCGGCTGCTGTGCCCGCGCACCAGGGCCAGCGGCACTTTCAACTGCCTGACGCGCCCCGGACTGATATGGGGTACGCCGCGATAAATGCTGATTTCCGTGGCCGGATCGAAGCGCAGCCGCAGGCGATCGCCCACGGGGTGCAGGCCATGTTGCAGATAGTCATCGAAACATTGCGGATCGAACTCGCGAAACAGGTGCTTGCCAGCAAAATACTGGCGAGCGGCCTCCAGATCGCTGAACTCCTCACGCCGGCCCAGCGTGCGGCCCGCCGGAGTCAGGCGGTCGATAAAGCCAAAGCGCTTGGCCGCGCGGATCACCCACTGGTCGGTACGGGTCAGCACGGGCGAGTCCAGCATGACCACGCCCTTGTACAACTGCGGGCAACGCAGGGCCGCATGCAGATGCAGGACACCGCCAAAGGAATGCCCCACGCCCCAGACCGGCTCGGGCTGCTGTTCGAGGTGATGGATCAACTCGTCGACCAGGTTCAGCCAGTTGTCATCCACCGGAAATCGCGGATCGTGGGCATGCTGATGCAAATGCGCGACCTCGAACTCCGGCGCCAGCGCGGCGAACAACTTGCCGTAGGTGCCCGAGGGAAAGCCATTGGCATGGGCGAAAAAGACCTGTTGCGACATACCGGTACATCCATTCGTAAAAACAGCGGTCATTGTCCGCAGGCGCTGCACGCGCGGCAATGACCGTAACTGCCAGGACAGATGACAGTCCGGCCATGCCACTGGCGCGATTCAGCGCGTCGGCGGGGTTTCACCCAGCGGCACCACGGCCATGGTCAGGCGCGAGATGCAGCTGGCCTTGCCTTCGTCGCTGTTCAGGCGGATATCCCAGACATGGGTCGTCCGGCCGATGTGCACGGCCCGCGCCACGGCCGTGACCCGCCCGCTGCGAAGACCGCGCAAATGGTTGGCGTTAATCTCCAGGCCTACGCAGTAGAACCGGCTGGCATCAATGCACAGGTAGCTGGCCATGGAACCGACCGTCTCGGCCAGTACGACCGAGGCGCCACCATGCAGCAGGCCATAGGGTTGGTGGGTGCGGTGATCGATCACCATGCTGGCGGTCAGGGACTCGTCATCGAAGGCTTCGAAGCGGATATCCAGCACTTCGCCGATGGTGTTCTTCTGCAAGGCATTGAGTTGCTCGATATTCGGAAGGGTGCGCCACACGCTCATTATTATTGATTCCCTATGGATTGACTGACGCTCGGATGTTGCCAGATAACCGGAGTCGGGTGCGCGCTCCACGCCTGAAAATAAGCACCGTAAATATGCTCGATCACCCCACGCTTGATCTTCAGGGTCGGGGTCAGGAAACCGTTTTCGACCGCCCAGCTATCGCTGACCACCACCAGCCGGTGGACGCGCTCGTGCTTATCGAGACGCGCATTGATGCGCTCCAGCAGGCTGACCAGGCTGCCCTGCAGCACGTGCGGCGGCTCCTGCGCGGCAGCGGCAGACAACACGCACAGTGCCAGCGGCGCCTCCAGGCCATCGCCGACCACACACACTTGCTCGATCCCGCCATGGGCTGCCAACTGATTTTCAATCGGGGCCGGGGCCACGTACTTGCCCCGGCTGGTTTTGAAGATCTCCTTGAGCCGGCCGGTCAGGCGCAGATACCCCGCCTCATTCTGTTCACCCTTGTCGCCGGTGCGCAGAAAACCGTCCTCGGTCAGCGCCTCGGCCGTTTTCCCGGGCTCCTTGAAATAGCCCAGCATGGTCGAACCACTGCGCACCTGAACTTCACCCTGGCCGTCGATGCGTACTTCCACCCCGGGGCACGGCAGGCCGATCCAGCCGGCCTGCTGGCGATCGGGACGACCGATATGGGAGTAGCCGCCGTTTTCGGTCATGCCGTAGACCTCCAGCACCTCCAGCCCCAGGCGTCGATACCAGCGCAACAAGGCCGGCGGCACCGGTGCGGCTCCCGACAAGGCCACACGCAAGGCATCCAGGCCCAGTCCCACCAGCACCTTGCGTCCCACCCGGCGCCCGATAAACGGCAACCCGAGCAAGCGGTCCAAACGCTTGGCGGGAATCCTGGCGTAGACCCCCATCTGGAATCGGGTCCAGATACGCGGCACACCAAACAATGCGGTGGGCCGGGCGCGTTGCAGGTCGATCAGGAAGGTATCGAGGCTTTGTGCGAAAAATACGGTCTGGCCGGTATAGATCGAGGCCAGTTCGACAAACATCCGTTCTGCCACATGGCACAGCGGCAGATAGGACAGCAGTCGATCCTCTTCCCCCAGGCTGAACAGCGTGGCGGCATTGCTGGCGGCAAATCCCAGGCTGGCAAAAGTGTGCATCACCCCCTTGGGCATTCCCGTGGTACCGGAGGTGTAGATGATCGTCGCCAGCTGCCCGGCAGCAGGTGCCGGGTTGTCGTCGATGGGCGCACAGGCCAGCAACTCATCCCAGGAATGGCTAAACGTCCCAGGTGGTGCCAGGGGCAGACTAACCGTCGCCAGGTCCGACCTGACACCCGCGGCCATGGCCGGCCAGTCATCCAGCTTACCGACCAGCACCAGCGCGGCTTCACTGTGGTCGAGCACCTGGGCGACCAACTCGCTGTTCAGATTGGGGTAGAGGGGCACCGAGACATGGCCGGCCATCCAGATCGCCAGGTCGGCAATGATCCAGTGCGCGCAGTTCTTCGAGACAATCGCCACCGTGCTGCCCACCGGCAGGTTGCGCTGGCGCAGCCAGTGTGCAGCGCAGCGTGCCTGGCGGCCGACTTCGGCCCAGCTCAGTTCCTCGACCTGCCCGTCCTCGTGCGGCTGGACCAGATAGCGCTTGGCGGGGTGCCGAGCTTCGCGCTCGTAGAAGACCGCCAGTGGTAAACGAACGACACACGACATACGAACGCCCCCCTCATTTGTTTTTATGTGGGGACAGCGTAGCCAACCAAGCACTTGCTTGGCTGGCTATTTCACAAAAACATTAGACGGCAGACGCAAGCTTCATGCGTGCGACTTAGCACTCAGGGCTGAGCATGATGCAGCGAACGCAAGGTCATCGAGCCGGCCAGCGGCCATTCACCTTCGAGTTCGGCAAGGCTGGCGGTATTCATTCCCACGGGCGAGCGCAGGTGGCCGTGCTGCAACAGCCCGATCAGGCTCCCCACCAGCGGCTGATGGCTGACCAGCAATACATCGCCCTCCATCTCCAACCTCTCCAGGACCTTCAGCGGGCTGCTGTCCGGGGTCAACCAGGGCACCGTCAACAGTTGCGGCTCGAAAGCCAGCGTGGCGCGCACCAGTTCGGCGGTCTGCTGTGCACGCACATAGGGGCTGACAATAATCGCCGCGAGCGGCTGACCGATCAGGTGGGCGGCACTGTGCAGGACCTGCTCGCGCCCGTGTTCCGTCAGCGCCCTGTCGGCGTCACGAGCCGCATGCGGCTGGGCTTCGCCGTGGCGCAGCACCCAAAGCTTCATAGCTTGGGTTCCTCGTCGCGGACCGGATGGGCTGCGGGTGGCACCTGGTGCGGCGTTTCACCTTCGGGGCTGCGCGGTGCTGGCCAGTCTGCAAAAGGCCAGGGCTTCTGTTCGGTGTGGAAACTGCCGAAACGACCGATCTGGGCCAGATACTGGCTGAGGCTGTCACCAAAGTTCATCAGGTTGGCGCTCGGTGCGCCGTAGAACAGCCGGTACGCCAGTTGAACCAGCACCACCGCACCCAGCAGCAGTTGCGCCACCTGCCAGACCAGCAGGAAGACCAGCATCCAGAGAATGCGCAAGACGATGGATTCGTATTTGGGTTCGCTCATGTCTTTCTCCTGACCTACTCAGTTGAAACCGCTGGTGGAAATAAAGTCGACATCGGTCTTGGGCTCGCCGCGCATCAACAGGCCGATCACCTGCTCGAGGGTCTGGCCCTCGAACAGAATCGCATGCAGGCCCGCCACCAGTGGCATGTAAACCTGCAGTTCCTGGGCCTTGGCCTTGAGCACCTTGAGTGTATTGACCCCTTCGGCCACTTCACCCAGGCGGGTCACCGCCTCTTCCAGGCTCAGGCCCTGGCCCAGGGCAAAGCCGACCTGGTAATTGCGGCTCTTGGGCGAGGAGCAGGTGACGATCAGGTCACCGACCCCGGCCAGGCCGAGAAACGTCATGGGGTTGGCGCCCTGGCTGACTGCAAAACGGGTCATTTCCGCCAGGGCACGAGTAATCAGCATACTCTTGGTGTTCTCGCCCATACCCAGCGCCACGGCCATGCCGGCGATGATCGCGTAGACGTTCTTCAGCGCCCCACCCAGTTCCACGCCGAAACGATCGGCACTGGCGTAGACCCGGAAGGTGCGCCCGTGCAACGCCGCCTGGACCCGCTCGCACAGCGCCTCATCGGCACTGGCGACCACGGTGGCGGTCAACGCGTGCTCGGCGACCTCTCGGGCCAGGTTAGGCCCCGACAGCACGCCAATCCGCGCCTGCGGGGCGATCTCTTCGAGAATTTCACTCATCAGCTTGAAGGTCTGCGCCTCGATGCCTTTGGTCAGACTGACCAGCATTTTGCCGCGCAGGCGTTCGGCATGGGGCGCCAGCACGCTGCGCAAGGCACTGGACGGCAAGGCGACAAAACACAGATCACAAGCCTGGAGCGTAGCCTGCAGGTCCGTGACCGGCTCAACTGCCGGAAGGATCTTGATACCTTTTAGGTAACGCGGATTTTCGCGATGGGTCCGAATGGCTTCGGCCTGCTCGGGATCACGCATCCACTGGCGAACCGAATGACCATTTTCAGCCAGTAGATTGGCCACGGCGGTCCCGAAACTTCCGCCTCCGAGGACCGCGATAGGGCGCTGTTCAGTCATATGCAATCCGTTATCCAAATCAAGGCAATGCGCACATTATACGGAGCGCCCGAAGCGCGACCAGTCCCTCTCGCGCCCTCTAGATCGATGCACCGCCGGCCGGACGCGCTGGAAAACCCGGGCAGCTCGGTTAACATGCTCAGCGCCTACTCGACATCGAGGCTTGTGCTGTGTTCCCGGACACCTCCCTCACTCGACGTCGGTGCCTGCGGTCCTGCCATGCGGCAGCCCGATACTCGCCAAGCCGCTTATGGAGATCCGGCCCCTGGCGCCAACGCGACGTATAGACTCGCCGTTCGCAGACCGGTTCCAACCGTACCTGGGCAGCCGAGTGCCATCCGGGTCCACGATAGCGACATCAATTGCCAACAGCCCTGCGTCAGTGCCGAAATGGAGTTCTGAACATGCCGCCTGATCAGCCACGGACAACATCGCACTGGTGCCACCTTGTGCTGCAAGGGTGCCTGCTGCTGTGCCTGGGCTTTGCCACACTCCCGGCCAGGGCCGCACAGATATTGCTGACCGCCAGTGAGAGCAACGATGCCATGCTCGCCTTCACCCAGGCGCTGGCCAAACTGCGCCCGAGCGACCAGGTGAGCTTCAGCCGTATTTCCGACCTGCCCGCCCCCCGCCAGTTGCCCGCTGGCGCCCGCCTGATCCTGCTCGACCCGGCCAGCCTCGACTGGCGCCTGCAGGATCATCTGGGCCCGCCGACCCTGGTCATGAGCATCAGCCGCGTACAAGCCCACGAACGCCTGGGGGAACTGCGCCCGTCCCATCTCAGCCTGCTCTGGAGCGATCCGCCACCGGCACGCCAGTTACGCCTGATTCGCGCCATGCTTCCTGAGGTTCGCCGGGTGGGCGTGCTCTATAGCCACAACAGCGAATTCCTGCTGCTCGAGACACGTCGGGCCGCACGTTCGCTCGGGCTGGAGATCGTCACCCGGCGCTGGAACGACACCTTCGACAGCCAGCCACTGCAAACACTGCTCAACGACAGCGAGGTCTTGCTGGGCCTGGACGATCCCACGCTGTATAACCCGAGCACCGCAAAACGCCTGTTGTTGAGTTGCTACACTCGCCGACAGGCCCTGATCGGCCCCACTGCCAGCTTTGTCTGGGCCGGTAGCCTTGCCAGCACGTACAGCAGCGAACAGGACTGGCTGTACACCCTCGATGACCTGCTCGACCGCCCGCCGACCCGTTGGCCCCGGGCACAGTACGCGAAACGCTTCAATGTGCTGAGCAACCCGCAAGTAGCCCGCTCGCTGGGGATAGAGGATATCGACGAGTCGGCGCTCGCCAACCGGCTGACCTCAGGAGAAGTACACCCATGACGTTGCGCCGCCGCTGGGATATCCACACCCGTACCCAGATGATCAGCCTGGGCCCGGCCTTGCTCTTGACCCTGCTGCTGATCAGTTTCTTTACCCTGGTCCGGCTGCAGGACCTACGCCAGGAGCTCAACCACACCGGCCAACTGATCGCCAACCAGTTAGCCCCCGCCGCAGATTTCGGGGTGATCTCGGGCAACAAGCAAGTCCTGGAAAGTCTGCTCAAAGCCACTCTCGCCACACCTCATGTGCGCTTTCTCGAGGTCCAGGACGACGCCAACCAAATCCTCGCCTATGTCGAACAGCCCCTGGAGAGCCACACGCGTTCCAAACAGGTGGAGATATTTCAGGCACCGGTACGTCTGCAGCGCATCCACCTGCGCAATGAATTCTTCGCTGACAGCGACGCCAACGCGAGGACCACTCAGCAATACCTGGGCCGGGTGATTGTCGGTATGTCCAGTGATGCTTTCAGCCAGCGCCAGCAGGAAATCCTGTTCAAGGCCGCAATTCTTGCCTTGTTTGCCCTGCTCTTCACCTTCTTCCTGGCCCGCCGTCTGGCGGCCAGCATCGCCAAACCCATCAGCGATATGGGGAATGCCGTGAAGGCCATCCAACGCGGTGACTATCGCACCCCGCTGCCCATCGTCGACGATGCCGAACTGGGCAGCCTGGCCAGGCATATCAATAACCTTGCCAGCGGCCTTGAAGAGGCCAGCCGGGAACAGCAGCAGGCCATGGCCGAACTGATCCACACCCGCGAGGAAGCCGAACGCGCCAACAATGCGAAATCCGAGTTCCTGGCCATGATGAGCCATGAGCTGCGCACGCCCATGAATGGGGTGCTGGGCATGCTGCAACTGCTTGAAACCACCGAGATGACCGAGGAGCAGCACGAATACGCCACGCTGGCCTCGCAATCCACCGAGCACCTGCTCAAGGTGATCAACGATATTCTCGATTTCTCGCGAATCGAACGTGCCGCCCTGGAGCTCGAACATATTCCGTTCCAACTGGCAGAGATGATCCGCACCTCGGCCCAGGCATTCGAACACAACGCCAGCCAACGCGGGCTGGAGCTAAAGCTGTACATCCCCAGCGATATGGAAGGCCTGCATGTACGGGGCGATCCAACGCGTATTCACCAGATCCTGGTCAACCTGATCGCCAATGCCCTGAAATTCACCGAGCAGGGCAGCGTCTCGATCCAGGCTCGCTGGCAAGCCCTGGACAGCGAACTACTGTGGCTGACCTGCACGGTGCGCGACACCGGCATTGGCATTTCCACCGAGCAGTTGGAGCGAATGTTCGATGCGTTTCAACAGGCCGACAACTCGATCTCGCGCCGCTATGGCGGCACAGGCCTGGGCCTGCCGATTGCCCGTAATCTGGCCGAGCGCATGGGCGGGACCCTGCATGCACAAAGTGAAGAGGGCCAGGGCTCGCTGTTCACCTTGGAGATTCCCCTGGCCCGCTACATGCCGTCCTCGGCACCGACCGTAATCGCGCCCAGCCCGGCACCGGAACATGGCGAGGGCCGGCGGATTCTGCTGGTCGAGGACAACCCAGTGAACCAGACCGTCATTGAGGCCATGCTGCGCAGCCTCGGTTTTGCCGTGACGGTGGTCGGCGACGGCGTACAGGCCATCGACAGCGCCGCAAGCCAGAACTACGTGGCCATTTTGATGGATTGCCGCCTGCCGCTGGTCGATGGCTACGAAGCCACGCGCCAGATCCGTCTGCAGCAGGGCGGCGAGCGACTGATTATCATTGCCCTGACCGCCAATGCCCTGCAGGGAGACCGGGAAACCTGCCTGCAGGCCGGCATGAACGACTATTTGTCCAAGCCATTCAAACGCCATGATCTACAGCAGTTACTGCAGCGTTGGTTGCCCTGAAACTCACGTGCGACTGGCATGAAAAGCGAAAGTGCGGCAGTCTTAGACACCCGAACGGGCTGGGAAACCGGCCCGAATAATAATTTCAGTGAACAAGTGTACATTCGTGCCCTTGAAGCTGTGACTTTCACTACAACGCAATAGTCTATGAGTAGGCTGTCGATTCGGGGCATGAACGCTCCGAACGCTCGGGATGAATCGCCCCACCCTGCAGCATCGGATTATTGAGGAGCTCGCATGACCAAACAAAACGCCTTTACCCGGGAAGACCTGCTGCGCTGCAGTCGCGGCGAGCTGTTCGGCCCAGGTAACGCGCAACTGCCCGCCCCGAACATGCTGATGGTGGATCGCATCACCCATATCAGCGCCGAAGGCGGCAAGTACGGCAAAGGTGAATTGGTCGCCGAGCTGGATATCAATCCAGACCTGTGGTTCTTTGCCTGTCACTTCGAAGGCGACCCGGTCATGCCGGGCTGCCTGGGCCTTGATGCCATGTGGCAACTGGTCGGTTTCTTCCTCGGCTGGCAGGATCTGCCTGGCCGTGGCCGCGCCCTGGGATCGGGCGAAGTGAAGTTCTTCGGCCAGGTTCTGCCGAGCGCCAAGAAAGTCACGTACAACATCCAGATCAAACGCGTTATGCGCGGCAAGCTGAACATGGCCATCGCCGATGGCTCGGTCAGCGTTGACGGCCGCGAGATCTACACTGCCGAAGCCCTCCGGGTCGGCGTTTTCACCTCCACTGACAACTTCTAAGGGTTATCCGCATGCGCCGCGTCGTTATCACTGGTCTGGGCATCGTTTCGTGCCTGGGCAATGACAAAGAGACCGTCTCCGCTAACCTGCGTGCAAGCCGCCCTGGCATCCGCTTCAACCCGGAATATGCCGAAATGGGTCTGCGTAGCCAGGTTTCCGGCTCCATTGACCTCGACCTTGAATCGCTGATCGATCGCAAGATTTACCGTTTCGTCGGCCATGCGGCAGCCTATGCCTACCTGGCCATGAAAGACGCGATCGCCGACTCCGGCCTGACCGACGAGCAGGTTTCCAACCCGCGCACCGGTCTGATCGCTGGCTCCGGCGGCGCCTCGACCCTGAACCAGATGGAAGCGCTGGATATCCTGCGCGAAAAAGGCGTCAAGCGTGTCGGTCCGTACCGCGTGACGCGCACCATGGGCAGCACCGTTTCCGCCTGCCTGGCCACGCCGTTCAAGATCAAGGGCCTGAACTACTCCATCTCCTCCGCCTGCGCCACCAGTGCTCACTGCATCGGTACCGCGGTCGAGCAGATCCAGATGGGCAAGCAGGACATCGTTTTCGCCGGTGGCGGTGAAGAAGAACACTGGAGCCAATCGTTCCTGTTCGACGCCATGGGTGCGCTGTCCAGCCAGTACAACGAAACCCCGCTCAAAGCCTCCCGCGCCTATGACAAGAACCGTGATGGCTTCGTGATCGCCGGTGGCGGCGGCATGGTCGTGGTCGAAGAACTCGAACACGCCCTGGCTCGCGGCGCCAAGATCTACGCGGAAATCGTTGGCTACGGCGCGACGTCCGACGGCTACGACATGGTTGCCCCTAGCGGTGAAGGCGCGATCCGCTGCATGCAGATGGCAATGGCCACCGTTGACGGTCCGATCGACTACCTGAACACCCACGGCACCTCCACTCCGGTTGGCGATGCCAAGGAAATGGAAGGCGTGCGTGAAGTGTTCGGCGACAAGGCCCCGGCCATCAGCTCGACCAAGAGCCTGTCCGGCCACTCCCTGGGCGCCGCTGGCGTTCACGAAGCGATCTACTGCCTGCTGATGATGGAAGGCAACTTCATTGCCGGCTCCGCCAACATCGAAGAGATCGACCCGGCCGTTGCCGATATGCCGATCCTTACCCAGACCCGCGAGAACGTTACGCTCAACAACGTGATGAGCAACAGCTTCGGGTTCGGCGGCACCAACGCCACCTTGGTACTGCAGCGCTGGCAGGGCAAGTAAGCCTTCGCCTCCCGCGACCATAAAAAACGCCCCGACTGGTTCGGGGCGTTTTTTATGGTGCAGCATTTTTCCCCCTCGCCAGCCGAACCTCTACATACCCAGCAATATTTGTAACCTTTAACATTCGGCCCGGCATACATAGCCTAATATGCCCGCCCGTTTCCAGGCTAAAAAAAATGACGACACTCACTGTCTATTTTTGCGGTACTGGCTTCACCAAATTTGACGACACAAATAAAAACTATTGGAATGGCGAGCTTATTTCAACCTTGGCCAACAACAACCTTGGCCGAGAGTTCGTCGACTGGGCTATCGTGAACGGACCAGGCACTCATAACTTGCAGGCGGATGAGTTGTTCGTCAAGTCAGCAAACTACGGCATAAAAGCCGGTAGATTGCTAGGCAAGGGCTGGGAAGAAAATGTCCACCACGCGATACAGCTAGTCAGGGGCCAGGCAACCTGGCAGCGCTCCCAGCTGAAAAAGCGCGAGCTTAAAGCCCTCAAGGCGGCCGGCGTGCCGGTTGCCAATGCAACGCGGGAAGGCTCGTGGCCCAAGAGCAAGAAAAACTACGGTGAGCGCAAGCTCACCCCACAGCAACTCCAAGAACAACTGATAAAAGTGCTCCGCAACAAAGAGGCTATCCCAACCTGTGTCAACTTGATTGGCTGGAGTCGTGGCGCCGTAAGTTGCCACATGATGGCGAACATAATGCTCAACGACGGCATTCTCAAAGACATCCCCATCAATATATTTGCCGTTGACCCTGTGCCAGGTATATCCAACTTTCAACCCAATCGCGTCACCCTTGGTGCGAATGTAAAAGAGTATGTTGGCTTCTTCGCCCGCGATGAACGCTCTTGGGGATTTACCGCAGCTGTCCCGCACACCCACAGCAGCACAAAGGTCCATCTCTACCCAATGGCCGGACGTCATGCCTCTCTGGTCGGCGACGCCAACGCCAAACATCTCAACAATCCAAAGGCACTACCCGAGCCTGGCCTGATCGTGCGTCACTTCGCCGAAACCTGTCTGACACGCTGGAACGTGAAAATAGACAAAAAGCTCAATTTGTCAGATGCCGAGCTGGAGAGCTTTCATGACCTCATAAGAGAGGCCGAAGCTGACTATGCCTTGCTGAAAAAAGAGTCCTGCACCTTCATTACCAAACAATATAAAGGACAACGCAGAGTGGCCAATGGCGACAAAGGCACAACCTTTACCTCGATCAACAGCCCCCAATTCCAACCAGCAGCCGGCCTGGCGGCAGACCTAATGTTCCATGAAAGCAAATACAAAGATATTTGTTGAGCCTTTACGCCACCTCACCATCGGGCAACGCCCAAGGACTAGCCCGTTAAACCGAGAACCGCGCCACCAGGGCATTGAGATCCACCGCCAGGCGCGACAACTCCTGGCTCGCAGCACTGGTCTGGTTGGCGCCAGCCGACGTCTGCAAGGCCAGGTCGCGGATATTCATCAGATTGCGATCGACCTCGCGCGCCACGGCCGCCTGCTCTTCCGAAGCGCTGGCAATCACCAGGTTACGCTCGTTGATCTGAGTAATGGCTTCGGCAATTTCCTCCAGGGCCACGCCGGCCGCCTTGGCCAAATCCAGGGTTGTGCGCGCCCGTAGATTGCTCTGCTGCATAGCACTAACCGCCTGATCGGTACCCTGCTGGATCCCGCCAATCATCTGCTCGATTTCCTGGGTCGACTGCTGGGTGCGATGGGCCAACGCCCGAACCTCGTCGGCCACCACCGCAAAACCACGTCCGGCATCACCGGCCCGTGCCGCTTCAATGGCGGCATTGAGCGCCAGTAGATTGGTCTGCTCGGCAATCGAGCGGATCACATCCAGCACCTTACTGATGCCGTAGACCTTCTGCGCCAGAGACTCGACTTGCTCAGCGTTGTTGCCGACATCGTCAGCCAGTGCCTCGATCGACGCCACGGTCTGGCGGACCTGCTCGCGGCCATGCTGGGCGACCAGATCCGACTCGCGCGACGCTTCGGAAGTCGCCACCGCGTTACTGGCCACCTCCTCTACCGCCGCGGTCATCTGGTTGACCGCCGTCGCAGCCTGGTCAATCTCCAGGCTCTGCTGGTGCAGCCCGCGGGTGGCATCCTCGGTCACGCTGCTTAACTCCTCGGAAGCCGAGGCCAGTTGGCTGGAGGAGTCGGAAATACGGCGGATCGTTTCACGCAAGTGCTGCTGCATGCTCTTGAGCGCTGCGAGCAAGCGTGCCGGCTCGTCACGCCCCTTGATCTCGATCTGCGCGGTCAGGTCGCCCGAGGCCACCACTTCGGCAACCCCCAACGACTGCGCCAGCGGTATGACAATACTGCGAGTCAGCAGTACAGCCAGGAACACCGTGACCAGCCCCGCCAGCACGACCATGCCGATGACCCAGATCCGCGCACTACTGAATACCGCTTGCGCCAGATCGGCGGCCGCATTGGCGCTGCTTTGATTGAGCCCGATCAGTTCATGCAGAGTAGCTGCCATTTCATCGGCCAATTGGTTCATCTCGCCATTGACCACTTTCACCGCCGACTCGACCTGGCCCTCGCGGGAAAAACTCATGACCTGAGTCTGGCGCTGTAGATACTGCGTTTCGAGGCTCTTGAAGCGTTCGAACAACTCACGCTCCTTAGGCAGCACGATCAGCGCCTCATAGCGCTGCTGGATAGCGCCCAGGCCCTGCTTGAGGTCATTGAGTTTGCTTACGTTCTGGCTCAGGGCCTGAGGGTCGCGATTGATCAGCAGCCGCAAGGTCAGGGCGCGCACACGCAACAGATCCTGACTCATTTCACCGACCGCCATCACGCTGGGCAGCCAGTTGCTGTCAATTTCTTGCGCCTGCTGGCGCATATTATTCATCTGCAACAGGGCGAAGCCGCCCAGCGCAAACACCAGCAATGCCAACAGACCAAACCCCAGACCGGCCCGGGGCGCAATGTTCAGATTGCGCAGACTCATTCCCCTGGTTCCTTCCAAAAGCGCGCATCGGTGATGCGATCTTCATAGACGGTATCGGGCCGGCGAAATTTTGCGTAAGAAGAATTCGTGATATCAAATTGCCCAAGCAGTCCGATCCACGGATTTTTTGGGCTTAGCGCACGGTAAAACTCTGCTGGGCCAACAGGCGATCGCCCTGGAACACCATAAAGCGCCATTCGCCCGGTACCACTTCATGGCTCTCGGTGAACTCATAGGCCATGACGTCCAGAGGCGCATTGGGCACCACTTGCTGGACCACTTCCAGCTTGTCATGACGCTGGCCATCGGGCGTACGCAGCCCTGGGGTGAGGTACAACAGCGTCAGCGGCGTGTCGCCTGCAACCTTGCCGGCCAACTGGTAACGCAGGCCAAACTTGGTCCCCAGCTTGGCCGGGATGATCTGGGTCTGCTCGATGCTTTCATTACTACGCCGCAACACGCGCTCGCCCGGCTGCAGCTCGGTCTGGCTCCCCTGGAACACCCCATACTGGACCGGGCCTTCAACCCGAACCTCGGCACTGGCCAAACCGGCAAACAGCATCAGCGCGCTTATCGCGCTCAAACGGGTGAGGTGCATATCGCGCTCCTTGATTGAGATGCAGGCGAGGCTATGACACCGGCATGACAGGTTGATGACAGCCTTGCGCGCGCATTGGCCCCTGCCGTGCCCCCAAGCCTCAGCGTGACTTGGGCAGGATCGCCAGAAAATTGTCCCGGGCTACCCGTTGCGCCAGCGCTGCCGGCAACGCATCGAGGAATGGATCGAAGCGCTGCATCGCTTCGCCCAGACGGGTGAACCGCCCGACCACATCGGAGCCCAGCATGAAACGCTCCGGGTAGCGTTCCACCAGTTCGAGCCAGGCTTTGCGGGGCACGCCCTGCTCGTCCAGCAGGTAGGGCGTGAGTACGCTCCAGGACAGGTCGATATACAAATTCGGATAGGCGTCGAGCAACCGGTTCAAGGTCGGCAACAGAAAGTCGAGCTGCTTCTGATGTCGGTGAATCTCCTTGCTGGTGCCGGCATGGGCCCAGATAAACCGGGTATGGGGGTGGTTGCGCAGCGGTTCTTCGATCTCCGCCAGGTACAGTGGATTGCGCTCGCGTTTGGACGTGATATTGGAATGCACAAGCACCGGCAGATCATGTTCCGCCGCCAGATGGTAGACCCGCGTCATTGCCTCATTGTTGGCGCGGGGCGTATCACCGGCGGTCAGGGCCGTCAGGTCATCGTGACGGGTAAAGACTTCGCCAATCCCCTGCCAGAGCCCCGGATCGAGGTCGAGCATGCGCTGGATATGAGCCGCAGAGTTCTTGTCGTTGGGGTTGAAGCCACTGATAAAGGGGTGGAAGCGCGAGCGCTGGCTTGGGCTCAGGCTTTTCACCGCCGCCGCGACCAGCACATCGGTGGCGCTGTACCAATAGGCATCGGCATCGTCACCGGCGTAGTAGCGCGGCCGCTTGGGCTCGTCCTCATGCCATTTCTTCGCCACCGGGATCCCGGTAATCAGCACATGGTCGATACGGTTGGCTGCCATCGCCTCGAGCAACGGCGCCATCCCGGCTGACTCCTGAAAAAAATCGACGTAATGCAGGTGAGCATCGCTATAACGATATTCACGCGCCTGGGCGCACATGGCCCCCAGCATCACGACCAGGGTAAAACAGCATTGAATCCAGGGCACGGGCCAATCTCCAGGCAGCACGAACAGGCGGTACGAGCTGGGTAGACCCGATGAGCGCTGCGAGGGTTCAGCCGCAATAAAGGAACGCCTGTCATCAGCCATGCTCTATAAAGATCAGGACTTCTTTTCCGTCACGTTCCAGAGGTTTGCCATGCCTATTACCGTCAACACCCTATCCAGCGAAGGCTTTCGCCACAGCATCCAGATCGACGATCACGAATTGTTCACCGATCTGCCCAAGGCCCTGGGCGGCGAGGATAGCGCGCCCTCGCCCCACGATTACTTCGACGCCGCACTGGGCGCCTGCAAGGCTCTGACTCTCAGGCTCTATGCACAGAAGAAGAATATTCCACTGACCGGCGTGACCGTCGAGGTCAAGCATGACAGCAGCGAGGAGCAGAAAGGCAAGTACGCCTTGCACGTCAAGCTGACCCTCAAGGGCGTGCTGACCGACGCCCAGCGTGACGAACTGCACGGTGTGGCGGACCGTTGTCCGATCCACAAACTGATGACCACCGCCGAGGTCAACATCGAAACCCACCTCAGTGAAGGGGCGTTCAGCCAGTAACGGCCCCGGTCTGAAAAGCGGGTTATGCTCAGCGCATCACCCGCCCAGCCTGGAATCGCCATGCCCGCAATGACCGTGATCCGCCCGCGCGCCGAGGAGGTCGAAGGCCAGCCGATCCTGCGCCCCCTGCCCTCGGCCCAGGCCCGCAGCGTTGGCCCCTTCGTGTTTTTCGACCATATGCTGCCCACGCGCTACCCACCGGGCCGCGGCATGAACATCCGCCAGCACCCGCATATCGGTCTGTCGACCCTGACCTATCTGTTTGAGGGCGAACTGCAGCACAAGGACAGCCTCGGCTCGGACCAACAGGTGCGTCCCGGCGAAGTCAGCTGGATGACTGCCGGCAGCGCCATAGCCCACATCGAGCGTACGCCCGCCCCGCTCCAGGCCAGCGGGTCCAGCCTGCATGGGTTGCAGGTATGGCTGGCAACACCAAAAGCCTTCGAACAAGGTTGCGGGCACTACAGCCATCATCCTGCCGCCAGCCTGCCCACCAGCGACAGCCTGGGGGTACGGATCCGCATGATTGCCGGCAACGGCTTCTGCCTGGCCTCGCCAGTGCCCGTACTGGCCCCCACGCTGTACGCCGAGTTGCATATGCAGACCGCGACGACCCTGTTGATTCCTGCCGAACACGAAGAACGGGCCTTGTACCTACTCGAAGGCGACGCCCAGCTCGATGGCCAGCCGCTTGAAGCGCGCACCCTGGTACTGCTACCGGCCGGCGAGACGCCAACACTGTATGCCGACAGCGAGTGCCATGCCGTCCTGATCGGCGGCGCGCCCCTGGACGGACCACGCCGGCTTAACTGGAACTTTGTCGCCAGTGACCCGGCGCTGATCGACCAGGCTCGCCAGCGCTGGGCGGCAGGGGACTGGCCGACGGTGCCGGGAGAAACCGGGCGCATCGAGCTGCCCGGCCAGTGATCGCGAGTCAGCTCGCGCCTACAAAAGGCCCATCAGGCCTGTAGGCGCCGCCACTCAGGCAAACACTTCATCGAACAGGTTGTGCATCGCCACAAACGCCCTGCGGGCGGTTCTGGCGTCATACATCATCTTGCCCGGGACGCTGGCGTGCACATCGGTAAAGGAATGCACCGCGCCGCCATAGCTGACCAATTGCCAGTCCACACCCGCGCCATCCATCTCCTGGGCAAAGGCCGGCAACTGCTCCTGGGGCACGAACGGATCCGCCGCACCGTGCAGCACCAGCACCGAGCCCTTGATCTCGCCGGCCAGGGCCGGGGTCGGCGTATCCAGGGTGCCATGGAAGGACACCGCCGCCCTCAACGGTGCGCCGCTGCGGGCCAGCTCCAGGGCACAGCAACCGCCAAAACAGAAACCGAAAGTGGCCAGGCGCAACGGATCGACCGCCGCCAGGCCCTGCCCACGCAGGACCTCAAAGGCCGCCAGTATGCGCTTGCGCAGCAGTACGCGATCTTCCTTGAGTGGCGTCATCGCCGCCGCGGCTTCCTGCATATTGCCCGGGCGTACCGCCTGGCCATAGAGGTCGGCAATCAGCACCACATACCCCTTGGAGGCGACGGCTTCGGCGATCTTCTCGGCCCCGGCACCAATACCCATCCAGTTCGGTGCCATCAACAACCCCGGACGGGGGCCCTTATGGCTCGGGTCATAGGCCAGGCGACTTTCGTAGGCCTGCCCATCGATCTGATGGACCACCGAACTCAGCATGACTTGGCTCATTGCAGACTCCTGTTGCGAGAGATAAAAAAACCCGCCGAAGCGGGTTTTTCGTACAGCGTGGTTAAACCGACAGTTCAACCAACAACTTGTTCAGCCGACGCACATACGCCGCCGGATCCTTCAAGCTGTCGCCAGCCGCGAGGGCGGCCTGATCGAAGAGAATGTGCGACAGGTCGCCAAACCGCTCTTCGCTCTGTTCGTGGTCGAGCTTCTCGATCAGCGGGTGGCTTGGGTTGAATTCGAAGATCGGCTTCGAATCCGGGACCTTCTGCCCACTGGCTTCGAGGATCTGTCGCATTTGCAGGCCCAGGTCCTGTTCGCCAATCGCCAGGATAGCCGGCGAGTCGGTCAAACGATGGGACACGCGTACTTCGCTGACGGCATCACCCAACGCAGCCTTGAGACGCTCAACCAGACCTTCTTTGGTCTTGGCTGCTTCTTCCTGGGCTTTCTTGTCTTCTTCCGAATCCAGGTTACCCAGGTCCAGGTCACCACGGGCCACGTCGACAAAGCTCTTGCCGTCGAACTCGCTGAGGTAGCTCATCAGCCACTCGTCGATACGGTCGGTCAGCAGCAGCACTTCGATGCCTTTCTTGCGGAAGACCTCCAGGTGCGGGCTGTTCTTGACCTGTGCGTAGGTTTCGCCGGTGAGGTAGTAGATCTTATCCTGCCCTTCCTTGGCACGTGCCAGGTACTCGGCCAGGGACACCACCTGCTCGCCGTCGTCGCCCTGGGTCGAGGCAAAACGCAGCAGGCCGGCGATTTTTTCCTTGTTGGCGAAATCTTCGGCAGGGCCTTCCTTCATCACCTGGCCGAAGTTCTTCCAGAAGCCCTTGTATTGTTCAGGCTCGTTCTTCGCCAGTTTTTCCAGCATGTCGAGTACGCGCTTGGTCAGCGCCGACTTCATGGAGTCGATGATCGGATCTTTCTGCAGGATTTCCCGCGAGACGTTCAGCGACAGGTCATTGGAGTCGACCACGCCCTTGATAAAGCGCAGGTACAGGGGCAGGAACGACTCTGCCTGATCCATCACGAATACGCGCTGGACGTACAGTTTCAGGCCTTTGGGCGCTTCACGCTGATACAGATCGAACGGCGCACGTGCCGGCACATACAGCAGCGAGCTGTATTCCAGCTTGCCTTCGACCTTGTTATGGCTCCAGGCCAGTGGGTTCTCGAAGTCATGGGCAATATGCTTGTAGAACTCCTGGTACTCCTCATCCTTCACTTCAGTGCGAGGACGGGTCCACAGGGCGCTGGCACGGTTGACGGTTTCCCACTCCAAAGCCGGCTTTTCCTCACCTTCGGCAGCGGCCTGTTCTTTTGGCAGCTCGATAGGCAGGGCGATATGGTCGGAGTACTTCTTGATGATATTGCGCAGGCGCCAACCGTCAGCGAACTCTTCTTCGCCAGACTTCAGGTGCAGGACGATACGGGTACCGCGGTCAGCTTTCTCGACGGTCGCGACTTCGAATTCGCCCTCGCCCTTGGAGGACCAGTGCACGCCTTCGCTGGCCGGCAGGCCGGCACGGCGGCTGAATACTTCAACCTGGTCGGCGACGATAAAGGCCGAGTAGAAGCCCACGCCGAACTGGCCGATCAGGTGGGAGTCCTTCTTCTGATCACCGGACAGGTTTTTCATAAAGTCGGCAGTGCCGGATTTGGCGATGGTGCCCAGGTGGGTGATCACATCGTCGCGGCTCATGCCGATGCCGTTGTCTTCGAGGGTGACGGTTTTCGCGTCCTTGTCGAAGCTCACACGGATTTTCAGCTCGGCGCCGCCTTCCAGCAATTCAGGCTTGGACAGCGCTTCAAAGCGTAATTTGTCGACTGCGTCGGAGGCGTTCGAGATCAATTCGCGAAGGAAGATTTCCTTGTTGGAGTACAGCGAATGGATCATGAGGTGCAGCAGTTGCTTCACCTCGGTCTGGAAGCCCAGGGTTTCCTTTTGAGTTTCCACACTCATGGTTATCAAACTCCAAATAGATGGCAGTGGCCGCACCCAAAAAAGGCTCGGCGGCGGGTTGTCATCAAAGTTGGGGGCTGGCTGGCGAATTTCAAGGGTTCAGTTGTTTTCCTCGATCTTGAAGTGCGCCCGCGCCGTCGCAATCGGCTCCTGCAGCGTGCTCTGCCAAGCCGTGATGGCAACATTCGCCACTCGCCGACCCTGGCGGCAGACCTGGCAAGTGGCATAGGTATCGCGAAACTGTCCGGCACGCAGGTAATCGAGGGAAAAGTCGATAATCTCCGGCAGCCCTGACGATCCGGTGAAAACCAGCAGATGGAGGGCCGCCGCCAGCTCCATAAAACCGGCGATAACCCCGCCATGAATGGCCGGCAGCAAGGGGTTGCCGATATTGTCGCGGTTGGCGGGCAAGCGAAACAGCAACTCATCACCGACCCGCGAGCATTCGATCCCGATCAACTGGGCATAGGGGATGCGCTCAAGCAGCGGCCCGTAATTGCCCTGAGCATGGGCCTCGTGCAGCAGCGCCTTGAGGTCCTCGCTCATACCGCACCTCCATTGATCGCGCCCGCCAACCCTTTACCGCCGGTAATGCCCTTGCCCATACGCATAAACGTGCCGACCACATGGGCGATCGGCTGGTTGGGATCATCCTGATAGGCAAAGCCACGGGTAAAGATAATGTCCGGGGTCACTCGATAGCACTGGGCGAAACCGTACACATCCCGGTGCGGCTCGGCGGGATGCATGTAGTCGATACGCAGATCCAGGGTCGGACACACCTCGAACTCCGCCAGTACGCACAAGGTCGCAATGCCGCAGGTGGTGTCCATCAGCGACGTCAGTGCACCGCCATGGATAACTCCGTTCAGCGGGTTGCCGACAATTCGCGAGCTGTAAGGCAGGATCAGGGTCATGCCCTGGGTATCGGCCTGATGCACGCGCAACCCCAGGACCTGGCAGTGCGGCAAGGCGGACAGAAATCGGGTCGCACGCTCAAAAATGCGCGTATCGCTCATGGACATATCACTCTTGTAGGTCGCCCTTTCGATGGCTTGAGAGCGCACAGGAAAGTTCCGTGTATCAACGCACTTTTATATCTATAAGCCACAAGGAACTTAAATCGCGGGGTAATGCTCGAAAGGCCAGTAGATAACTTCAACAAGGAGAAACACCCATGCGTAAGCCTCTAGCCGTTGCCCTGATGTTGGCCGCCTCCCTGGGCCTGGCCGCCTGCGACAAAAAATCCGAAGACAAGGCTCAGGATGCCAACCAGCACGCCGAGCAAGCCCAGCAAAAAATGAACGAAGCTCAGGATAAAGTGAACGACGCTGCAAAAGAAAACGCCGAAGCAGCCAAAGACAATGCCGAAGCCGCACAAGAACGCGCGAAAGAAGCCACAGGCTCCTAAGCACCTGCGTTCTGCGCTACAAAAGAAAGCCCGCCAAGTGCGGGCTTTGCTTTATCGCTAGCTTTCACGCCTCCGGCGGTGGTATCTCGGTCGGCGTATAGACCATCACATCCAGTACGTCGGAGTGAAACTCGCGGCGATACAGCACCAGCACCACCGCGCTGCTGAGCAACATGAACAGCCAGGGGCTGACAAACCAGGCCAGCATGGTCATGCCGAAATAGTACGAACGCAGGCCGAAGTTGAACTGGTTCGCCGCCATCGAGATCACCCGCGCCGCCCGCTGGGCAAAAGCCTTGCGCTCTTGTGCGGAAACCTGACGTTCACCGACCATCGGCGCCGACCCTATCAGGATCGCCGCAAAGTTGTACTGGCGCATGCACCAGCTGAAGGTAAAGAACGCGTAGACAAAGACCATCGCCAGGCACAGCAGCTTGATCTCCGACATGCCCTGGGACGCCTGTTGCACCATGGGTATGTCAGCCAGCAGCGAGACCGCCCGCTCCGATGCCCCCAACACGGTCAGGATACCGGCCAGGATAATCAGCGTGCTGGAGGCGAAGAACGAGGCGTTGCGCTCCAGATTGCCGATCACACTGGCGTCGGCGATCCGGTTGTCACGCAACAGCATGCGGCGCATCCAGTCCTCACGATACAGGTGCAGCACACTGGCCAGGCAGGCGGTGTCGCGCCCCTTCCAGGTTGCGTAGCGGGTATAGCCGCCCCAGCACACGATGAACCACACCGCGGCGAGCAGGTGAATCAGGTTGTTTTCAACGAACGACATGCATTTTCCCGGTTTTTGTCGATGGATGAAGAGAACGAACAGTCCTTCGACGCTGGCGCCTGGAAAAAGACACGACCATAAAAAATGCCCCGGTATTCGTCGATACCGGAGCATTTCTAGGACAAACAGGCCCGCTTTTGACAGGCCGGTCGATCAGGCCAGGGCTTCGCGAGGCTTGCCCAGCAGGCGATCGAGCAACGCCGCCGCGCCGAGCATGATCACGGTCGGCACCAGCCAGGCCAGGCCTTGCTCACTCAATGGCAAGTGGGACATCGACTCGGGCATCCAGTGGGCCATCCCGGCACCCTTCAGGGCATCGATCACGCCGAACACAAAGGACACCAGCATCACCGGGCCCATGATGCGCGCTTCGCTACGCCAGAACTGCTTGCAGAAGCTCAGGGCCACCAGAACGATGCACGGCGGGTAGATGGCCGTCAGTACCGGGATCGAGAACTGAATCAGCTTGGTCAGCCCCAGGTTCGAGATCATCAGCGAGAACAGCACCAGGATCACTACCAGCGTCTTGTACGACAGTGGCAGGATCCGGCTGAAGTACTCGGCGCAGGCGCAGGTCAGGCCCACCGCCGTAACCAGGCAGGCCAGGGAGATCAGCACCGCCAGGAAACCACTGCCCAAGGAGCCGAAGGTGTGCTGCACATAGGCATGCAGCACCGCCGCACCGTTGGTCGCGCCAGCCGCTACTTCATGGCTGCCCGACCCCAGGCGGAACAGGCTGATATAGACCAGCGCCAGGCCCACGCCGGCAATCAGCCCGGCAATAATTGCATAACGAGTGATCAACTGCGGCGAGACCACGCCCCGCGAGCGGATAGCGTTGACGATCACAATGCCGAACACCAGTGCGCCGAGGGTATCCATGGTCAGGTAACCATTGATAAAGCCCTGGGAAAACGGCGCCGCGACATACTCGGGCGTGGCCGTACCAATCTCGCCAACCGGCAAGACAAAGGCGGCAATGCCCAGAATCGCCAGGGCAATGATCTTCAGCGGTGCCAGAAAGCGCCCGACGGTATCGAGCAGACGCCCTGGATACAGTGAGATAAAGAACACCAGCAGGAAGTACGCCGAGCTGTAGAGGAACAGCGCCAGCGGGCTTTCACCGGTCAAAGGTGCCAGGCCAACCTCGAACGACACTGTGGCCGTACGCGGGGTGGCAAACAGCGGCCCTACCGACAGGTAGGCGGCCGCCGCCAAAAGGCCACCGGCGACTTTTCCGATGGGCGAGCTCAGGGCATCCATCGCGCCGCCGACCTTGGCCAGGGCAACCACGGTGATGACCGGCAGGCCCACGGCGGTGATCAGGAAACCCAGTGCGGCCATCCAGACATGGGGGCCGGAATGCAAACCGACGATAGGGGGGAAGATGATGTTGCCGGCCCCGACGAACAGGGCAAATGTCATAAAACCAAGCGCCAGGATGTCCTGGCCTTTCAACACTTTCATTAAGGAAATACCACACTACTGAATCGGAATTTAGAGGGGGATTTCCCGTAAGGTCTGGGAAATGCAGCCGCCCCGCTTAGGGTCGACCCGTTTGGCGCGCAGCTCCCTTATGGGGCGCAGACGCAAAAATGGCGGCCAGCCTAACGAATTTGCTCGCACGGCGCATGGTCAGTGGGCGGTCTGTCGACTGGACGAACATGGATGTCGCATTGACGTACAAAAACGACGTCGTTTTCAGTGCGTATGACCGAAAAACGGCTGGCAAGGGCCATTCCAGAGCCCTAGAAAGCACAAAGGCCACCCGAAGGTGGCCTTTGCCTGGTAACGCTCAAACAAGCACGAGGCTTACTTGGTCGCCCAACCGGTCAGCTCGGACAGAGCCTTGCCGATGTCTGCCAGCGAACGCACGGTTTTCACGCCTGCGTCTTGCAGTGCAGCGAATTTTTCGTCTGCAGTGCCTTTGCCGCCGGAGATGATTGCACCAGCATGGCCCATGCGCTTGCCCGGAGGAGCAGTCACACCAGCGATGTAGGAAACAACCGGCTTGGTCACGTGAGCCTTGATGTAGGCTGCCGCTTCTTCTTCAGCCGAACCGCCGATCTCGCCGATCATCACGATCGCTTCGGTCTTCGGGTCTTCCTGGAACAGCTTCAGGATGTCGATGAAGTTCGAACCCGGGATCGGGTCACCGCCGATGCCGACGCAGGTCGACTGGCCGAAACCGGCGTCGGTGGTCTGCTTCACAGCTTCGTAGGTCAGGGTGCCGGAACGCGAAACGATACCGACCTTGCCTGGCAAGTGAATGTGACCTGGCATGATGCCGATCTTGCATTCGCCTGGAGTGATCACGCCTGGGCAGTTAGGACCGATCAGGATCACGCCCAGCTCGTCGCACTTGACCTTGGCTTCGAGCATGTCGATGGTCGGGATGCCTTCGGTGATGCACACGACCAGCTTGATGCCGCCGAACGCCGCTTCAAGGATCGAGTCCTTGCAGAAAGGAGCAGGAACGTAGATCACGCTGGCGGTGGCGCCAGTGGCTGCTACAGCTTCTTTCACGGTGTTGAAGACAGGCAGGTCCAGGTGAGTGGTGCCGCCTTTGCCCGGGGTAACGCCACCTACCATCTTGGTGCCGTACTCGATGGCTTGCTGAGTGTGGAAGCTACCCTGCGAACCGGTGATACCCTGGCAGATAACCTTGGTGTCTTTATTGATCAGGACGCTCATTACTTGCCCTCCGCAGCTTTGACAACTTGTTGAGCAGCGTCGGTCAGGCTGGTAGCAGCGATGATGTTCAAACCGCTTTCTGCCAGTACTTTAGCGCCCAGTTCAGCGTTGTTGCCTTCAAGGCGCACAACCACCGGGATTTTCACGCCGACTTCTTTCACTGCACCGATGATGCCTTCGGCAATCATGTCGCAACGAACGATGCCGCCGAAGATGTTGACCAGTACTGCCGCCACGTTGGTGTCGGACAGGATGATCTTGAACGCTTCGGTCACGCGTTCTTTGGTAGCACCGCCGCCCACATCGAGGAAGTTGGCTGGTTTGCCGCCATGCAGGTTGACGATGTCCATGGTACCCATGGCCAGGCCAGCACCGTTGACCATGCAACCGATGTTGCCTTCCAGCGCTACGTAGTTCAGTTCGAACTTGGCAGCGTGCGCTTCGCGCGGATCGTCCTGGGACGGATCGTGGAAGGTTTTCAGCTTAGGCTGACGGTACATTGCGTTGGCGTCGATGTTGATCTTCGCGTCCAGGCAGTGCAGGTCGCCATCGGCCTTGATCACCAGCGGGTTCACTTCCAGCAGAGCCAGGTCGTGGTCCTGGAACAGCTTGGCCAGACCTACGAAAATCTTGGCGAACTGGGAGACTTGCTTGCCTTCCAGGCCCAGTTGGAACGCCAGCTCACGACCCTGGAATGGCTGAGCGCCAACCAGTGGATCGATAGTGGCCTTAAGAATTTTCTCAGGAGTGTCGTGAGCGATTTTCTCGATGTCCACGCCACCTTCGGTGGAAGCCATGAAAACGATACGACGGCTCGAACGGTCAACGACAGCGCCCAGGTACAGCTCTTTAGCGATATCAGTGCACGATTCAACCAGGATTTTGGTGACAGGCTGGCCATTGGCGTCAGTCTGATAGGTCACCAGACGCTTGCCCAGCCACTGCTGTGCGAATGCCTTAGCGTCTTCTTTGTTGCGAACCAGCTTAACGCCGCCCGCTTTACCGCGACCACCTGCGTGGACCTGGGCTTTGACAACCCACTCGGTGCCACCGATTTTGTCGCAGGCTTCTGCTGCTGCTTCCGGGGTGTCTACGGCGAAACCCTGGGATACTGGCAGGCCGTACTCAGCGAACAGCTGCTTACCCTGATACTCGTGAAGATTCATGCTTATTACCGTCTTCGTTAGGTACTGCGCATTCGGCGCTGCACTTGTGTAAGTGCCGCACCACCTGTGACCGCTACTCTGCGCACCTTGACTCGCAACCCGAAGGTCACAAGCCCGGCACACAGAGGTCGAGTCCGGCGGAATTTCCGCGGTGAGTCTTGCAGGCAAGGCTCACGACGGGCACGCCGCCGTGGTTTCTTATTATCTACGTGTTAGCGTTTTTTACGGTTGGCAATGTGGATGGCGCCGCCATTCACTGCCAGGGCCGCTTCGTGCAGTGCTTCGGACAGGGTCGGATGGGAGAAAACCATCATGCCCAGGTCTTCGGCGCTGGTGCCGAATTCCATGCCGATTGCACCTTGCTGTACCAGTTCGGCAGCGCTCGGGCCAATCACGTGGACGCCCAGAACGCGGTCGGTCTTGGCATCGGCGATGACTTTGACGAAACCACCGGTATCGTTGGCTGCCATGGCACGGCCACTGGCGGCGAACGGGAAGGTGCCGACGTTGACTTCAACGCCTTCGGCCTTCAGGGCCTGCTCGGTCTTGCCAACCCATGCGATTTCCGGGTGGGTGTAGATAACCGATGGAATCAGGTCGTAGTTGATCTGGGCTTTGTGGCCCTTGATGCGCTCGACAACCATGATGCCTTCTTCGGAGGCTTTGTGAGCCAGCATCATGCCGCGAACCACGTCACCGATCGCATAAACGCCCGGTACGCTGGTAGCGCACTGGTCGTCAACGAAGATGAAGCCGCGCTCGTCGATGGTTACACCGCTATCGGCAGCCAGCAGCTCGGTGGTCACCGGACGGCGACCCACGGCAACGATCAGCTTGTCGAAAACGATCTTCTGCTCGCCGTCGGCGTCGGTGTAGTTGACTTCGACTTCTTTCTTCTTCGCGTCAACGGTAGAACCGGTTACGCGCGCGCCCAGGCGGATTTTCAGGCCCTGCTTGGTCAGCGTCTTCAGCGCTTCCTTGGAAACCGCTTCATCAGCTGCCGGCAGGAACTTGTCCAATGCTTCGAGCACGGTGACTTCAGCGCCCAGACGGGACCAGACCGAACCCAGCTCCAGACCGATCACGCCAGCGCCGATCACGCCCAGACGCTTTGGCACAGCCTGGAATTCCAGGGCGCCGGTGGAGTCGACGATCACGTCCTGGTCAACCGGAGCAGGCGGGATATCGATAGGACGGGAGCCGGAAGCCAGGATTACGTTTTCGGCTTCAACGATCTGAACCTTGCCGTCGGAACCGGTCACTTCGACCTTCTTGCCAGCCAGCAGCTTGCCGTGGCCTTCCAGAACGGTAACGCCATTAGCCTTGAACAGGCTGCTGACACCCAGGGTCAGGTTTTTAACGATGCCGGCCTTGCGGCCAACCATCGCTGGGACGTCCATGGTCACGCCGGCGTGATTGATACCGTGAACCTTGAAACCATCCTGCGCTTCGTGAAACTTCCAAGAGCTGTCCAGCAGCGCCTTGGATGGAATGCAGCCAACGTTCAGGCAAGTACCGCCGAGGGCCAGTTTGCCCTCCTTGTCCTGGTACTTCTCGATGCAGGCAGTCTTGAGGCCAAGTTGCGCAGCCTTAATAGCGGCTACATAGCCACCAGGGCCCGCGCCAATCACTACCACGTCGAATTTCTGGGTCATGTGTCATTCCTTATCGAATCAAACCGGACGGCCCCTTGTGGGGACCGTCGTGGGACGAAGCTGGTCGTTTCAGCCATGGGCAGGCGAACGCGTCGCCGGCCCTGTAGCTCGAATCAGATATCCAGCAGCAAACGAGCCGGGTCTTCCAGCAGGTTCTTGATGGTAACCAGGAAGGTCACAGCTTCTTTGCCGTCGATCAAACGGTGATCGTAGGACAGAGCCAGGTACATCATCGGACGAATCACGACCTGACCATTGATCGCCATCGGGCGCTGGATGATGTTGTGCATCCCCAGGATCGCCGCTTGCGGTGGGTTGACGATCGGGGTCGACATCATCGAGCCGAATGTACCACCGTTGGTGATGGTGAAAGTACCGCCGGTCATTTCGTCGATGGACAATTTGCCGTCACGGGCTTTCTTGCCGAAGGTAGCGATGCCGCCTTCGATTTCAGCCAGGCTCATCAGTTCGGCGTTACGCAGAACCGGTACCACCAGGCCACGATCGCTGGACACTGCAACACCAACGTCGGCGTAGCCGTGGTAAACGATGTCCGCACCGTCGATCGACGCGTTGACTGCCGGGAAGCGCTTCAACGCTTCGGTAGCGGCCTTGACGAAGAACGACATGAAGCCCAGGCGCACGCCATTGTGGGACTTCTCGAACAGGTCCTTGTACTTCGAACGCAGGGCCATGACTTCGGTCATGTCGACTTCGTTGAAGGTGGTCAGCATCGCCATGTTCGATTGTGCTTCTACCAGGCGCTTGGCCACGGTGGCACGAACGCGAGTCATCGGCACACGCTTCTCGGTACGGTCGCCAGCAGCGAAGACCGGAGCAGCAGCGGCTGGAGCAGCAGCCTTGGCAGGCGCGGCAGCCGGAGCGGCTTTCTTGGCAGCCACGGCTGCAACCACGTCTTCCTTGGTCACACGACCGCCTTTGCCGGTGCCGGCAACGGAAGCGATGTTGATGCCATTCTCTTCAGCCAGCTTGCGCGCGGCAGGCGCGGCCACTGGATCGTCTTCGCCACCGGCAGCAGCAGGAGCAGCGGCTTGCGCGGCGGCCGGGGCAGCAGCAGGAGCAGCGGCAGCAGCGCCTTCAACGATGGAGCCCAGGACTTCGTCGGACAGAACGGTGTCGCCTTCGTTCTTGACGATAGGACCCAGCACGCCGTCAGCTGTAGCCAGTACTTCCAGGACAACCTTGTCGGTCTCGATGTCGACGATCAGTTCGTCGCGCTTGACCGCTTCGCCCGGTTGTTTGTGCCAGGTGGCAACGGTGCCATCGGCAACCGATTCCGGGAAAGTGGGGGCTTTAATCTCGATAGCCATTATCTGTGGTTCCTTAAATTCGGTTTCAGGTGCGCGAGGCGTTAAACAGTAAAGGCATCTTGCAGCAGTTTTTCCTGCTGCTCGGCGTGCATCGATGCATAGCCACAGGCTGGCGCAGCAGAAGCGTCACGGCCGGCGTACTCGAGTACGAGCGACTTGTCGTGACCACTGATGATGCGACGCATGTGATGCTGGCTGCAGTACCAAGCGCCCTGGTTCATCGGCTCTTCCTGACACCAAACGATGTGTTTGACGTTTTTGTACGGAGCCAGGACTTCGATCAGGTCGTCCTCAGGGAATGGGTACAGCTGCTCGAGACGCACAATGGCGATGTCGTCACGGCCTTCGGCACGGCGTTTTTCCAGCAGGTCGTAGTAGACCTTGCCGCTACACAGAACAATGCGCCCGACCTTTTTCGGATCCTGGGCATCGATTTCCGGAATAACGGTCTGGAACGAACCTTCGGCCAGATCTTCCAGCGTGGAGATTGCCAGTTTGTGACGCAGCAGCGACTTCGGCGTCAGGACCACCAGCGGCTTGCGCAGCGGACGGATAACCTGGCGACGCAGCAGGTGGTAGATCTGGGCCGGGGTCGTCGGCATGCACACCTGGATGTTGTGCTCGGCGCACAACTGCAGGTAACGCTCCAGACGTGCCGAGGAGTGCTCTGGCCCCTGACCTTCATAACCGTGCGGCAGCAGCATGGTCAGACCGCAGAGACGGCCCCACTTGTGCTCGCCACTGGTGATGAACTGGTCGATTACCACCTGGGCACCGTTGGCGAAGTCGCCAAACTGGGCTTCCCAGATGACCAACGCGTTAGGCGTGGTGGTCGAATAACCGTATTCGAACGCCAGTACCGCTTCTTCCGACAGGAACGAGTCGTACAGGTCAAAACGTGGCTGACCGTCGTACAGGTGCTGCAGCGGAATGTAGGTGCCTGCGTCTTTCTGGTTGTGCAGAACCGCGTGGCGGTGCGAGAACGTACCACGGCCGATGTCCTGGCCGGTCATGCGGATCGGGTGACCTTCGAACGCCAGGGTCGCGTACGCCATGGTTTCGGCGTAACCCCAGTTGATCGGCAGGCCGCCGGCTTGCATCTTCTGACGGTCTTCGTAGATCTTCGCGACCTGGCGCTGAACCACGAAGCCCTCTGGGATTTCCAGCAGCTTGGCGGACAGTTCCTGCAGGGTCTTGAGATCGAAGCGGGTGTCGTGACGCGCGGTCCAGGCGTGGCCCAGATAAGGACGCCAGTCGACGAACAATTCCTTGTTCGGCTCCTTGACGAGGCTCTTCACGACATGCAGGCCGTTGTCCAGCGCATTGCGGTACTCGTCGATCTTGGCCTGAACACGCTCGATATCGAGCACGCCGGACTGGGTCAGACGTTCGGCATACAGCTCACGAGTGGTGCGCTGCTTGGCGATCTGCTGGTACATCAGCGGCTGGGTACCACTTGGCTCGTCGGCCTCGTTGTGGCCGCGACGACGGTAGCAGACCAGGTCGATTACCACGTCACGCTTGAACTGCATGCGGTAGTCGATAGCCAGCTGGGTCACGAACAATACGGCTTCCGGATCATCTCCATTGACATGGAGAATCGGCGCCTGAATCATTTTCGCGACGTCAGTGGCGTACTCGGTGGAACGCGAGTCCAGCGGGTTGCTGATGGTGAAGCCAACCTGGTTGTTGATCACCAGGTGAATCGTACCGCCCGTTTTGAAACCACGGGTCTGCGACATCTGGAACGTTTCCATGACCACGCCCTGACCTGCGAACGCAGCATCACCGTGGATGGAAATCGGCAGAACCTTGTCGCCGTTCGGATCGTTGCGACGATCCTGGCGGGCACGTACGGAACCTTCGACCACCGGGGAAACGATTTCCAGGTGGGAAGGGTTGAACGCCATCGCCAGGTGAACTTCACCGCCGGCGGTCATGACGTTGGACGAGAAGCCCTGGTGGTATTTAACGTCACCGGAACCGAGCTCGACCTTTTTCTTGCCTTCAAACTCGTCGAACAGCTCGCGCGGGTTCTTGCCGAAGGTATTCACCAGCACGTTCAGGCGGCCACGGTGGGCCATGCCGATCACGACTTCCTTGGTGCCATAGGAACCCGAGCGCTGGATCAATTCATCCAGCAGCGGGATCAGGCTTTCGCCCCCTTCAAGACCGAAACGCTTGGTACCCGGGTACTTGGTGCCCAGGTATTTTTCCAGGCCTTCGGCGGCGGTTACGCGCTCGAGCAGATGGCTTTGCACGTCTGCGGAATACGCAGGACGGCCACGCACGCTTTCCAGACGCTGCTGGAACCAGTGGCGTTGCTCGGAATCGACGATGTGGGTGAACTCGGCGCCAATGGTGCGGCAATATGTCTGCTGCAACGCTTCGTGAATTTCACGTAGGCTCGCCTCCTCTTTGCCGATGAACAGGTCTCCGGCACGGAAGGTCGTATCAAGATCGGCATTGGTCAAGCCGTAATGATTGATCGACAGGTCTGCAGGTGCAGGACGCTGCCACAGCCCCAACGGATCGAGTTGGGCTGCCTGGTGGCCGCGCATCCGATAGGCCTGGATCAATCGCAGCACTTCAACCTGCTTCTTCTCGTGCTCGCTGCTCACACTGCCGGCGGACACCGGTTGAGCGCGGCGCTGGTTCTTTGCCAGCAAGACGAAATGATCGCGGATAGTCGAGTGCGAAACATCGGCAGCAGAGCTGCCTTCAGCAGGCAACTTCTGAAAGTAGGTGCGCCACTCTTCTGGCACAGCGTTCGGGTCGTGCAGGTAGAGCTCGTAGAGCTCTTCCACATAGGCAGCGTTACCACCGGATAGGTGGGCACTGTTCCACATGCGCTGCATCACGCTTTCTTGCATGCTTGGTCACCCTCGGTAAGGGGACACCACCGGCGAAGACACCGAGCAAACTTGCAGAAGTCCGAGTGCAGCGACCAAAACAAGCCACTTAGAATCACGCTGATAGTCCGGGTACCAGCCCGGATGCCCCTGCTGGTCTCATTTCTTCAAAATAAGAGCCACAGCTTTATGAGCTGTTGCTCAGGTTAAAACTACGGCGCCGGTTGAAGCCTGCGCCGTAGCATCTTCGGTGCAACGTACAGCGGTACTACGGGTACAACAGTCGCATCAAACGCCGCTTTGCAGCAGCATGCTACGTACGTGACCGATGGCCTTAGTCGGGTTCAGGCCTTTCGGACAAACGTTGACGCAGTTCATGATCCCGCGGCAGCGGAATACGCTGAACGGGTCATCCAGCGAAGCGAGACGCTCGCTGGTCTTGGTGTCACGGCTATCGGCCAGGAAGCGATAAGCTTGAAGCAGAGCGGCCGGGCCCAGGAACTTGTCCGGGTTCCACCAGAAGGACGGGCAGGAAGTCGAGCAGCAAGCGCACAGGATGCACTCGTACAGACCGTCCAGCTTTTCACGCTCTTCAGGGCTTTGCAGGCGCTCGATGGCCGGAGCCGGAGTATCGTTCTGCAAGAACGGCTTCACCTTCTCGTACTGCTTGTAGAAGATGCTCATATCGACGACCAGGTCACGGATAACCGGCAAACCTGGCAGCGGACGCACGATCAGCTTGTTGCGCTTGACCACGGCGGACAGCGGCGTGATGCAGGCCAGGCCGTTCTTGCCGTTGATGTTCATGCCGTCGGAGCCGCAAACGCCCTCGCGGCAGGAACGACGGTAGGAGAAGCCTTCGTCCTGCTCTTTGATCAGTGCCAGCACATCCAGCACCATCAGGTCTTTACCACCGGTATCGACCGAGAATTCCTGCATGAACGGCGCAGCGTCCTGATCAGGGTTGTAGCGATAAACACTGACTTGCAACATATCGGCCACCCTTAATAAGTCCGAATCTTAGGTTCAAAAGTCGGAACAGTCTTCGGCGAGAAGTTCACGGCACGCTTGGCAACGCGTTTCTCACCCGGGAAGTACAGGGTGTGGCACAGCCAGTTTTCGTCGTCGCGGTCTTCGAAGTCTTCACGGGCGTGAGCACCACGGGACTCTTTGCGGATTTCTGCGGCAATCGCAGTCGCTTCGGCCACTTCAAGCAGGTTTTGCAACTCGAGGGCTTCGATACGTGCAGTGTTGAACGCCTGGCTCTTGTCGTTGATCTTGACGTTGGCGATACGCCCACGCAGGTCAGCCAACTGAGCGATACCCTTCTGCATGTATTCGCCGGTACGGAATACACCGAAGTAGTTCTGCATGCAGCTTTGCAGTTCTTTACGCAGGGTGGCGACGTCTTCACCGTCAGTACGCGCGTTCAGGCCGTCAAGACGCGCCAGGGCGGCGTCGATGTCGGACTGGCGAGCACGGGTGTAGTCAACGCCTTCCTTGAGGGTCTGTTCCAGGAACAGGCCAGCAGCACGACCGAACACCACCAGGTCGAGCAGCGAGTTGCCGCCCAGGCGGTTGGCACCGTGAACCGATACGCAGGCCACTTCACCCACGGCAAACAAGCCTGGGATGATCTGGTCGACGCCATCGGCGTCCTGGGTGATCGCCTGACCGTGAATGTTGGTGGCTACACCGCCCATCATATAATGGCAGGTCGGAACGACCGGGATCGGCGCAAGAGCCGGATCGACGTGCGCGAAGGTCTTGGACAGTTCCATGATGCCTGGCAGACGGCTGTGCAGAACTTCTTCACCGAGGTGATCGAGTTTCAGCATCACGTGGTCGCCATCCGGGCCACAGCCGTTGCCGGCGATGATTTCTTTAACCATCGAACGGGCAACCACGTCACGACCGGCAAGGTCCTTGGCGTTCGGAGCATAACGCTCCATGAAACGCTCGCCGTGCTTGTTGATCAGGTAACCACCTTCACCACGGCAACCTTCGGTCACCAGTACACCGGCGCCGGCGATGCCGGTTGGGTGGAACTGCCACATTTCGATGTCCTGGACCGGCACGCCAGCACGCAGCGCCATGCCGATACCGTCACCGGTATTGATCAGGGCATTGGTGGTGGACGAGTAGATACGGCCCGCACCGCCGGTCGCCAATACGGTGGCGTTGGCGCGTACATAGGAGGTTTCACCGGTTTCGATGCAGATGACGATCATGCCGACAAAGGCACCATCTTCGTTCTTCACCAGGTCGACGCCGTAGTATTCGTTGAGGAATACGGTGCCGGCCTTGAGGTTGGCCTGGTACAGGGTGTGCAGCAGTGCGTGACCGGTACGGTCGGCCGCAGCGCAGGTACGGGCAGCCTGGCCACCTTTACCGAAATCCTTCGACTGGCCGCCGAATGGACGCTGGTAGATACGACCTTGCTCGGTACGGGAGAACGGCAGGCCCATGTGCTCGAGCTCGAAAACCGCTTCCGGACCTACGGAACACATGTACTCGATAGCGTCCTGGTCACCGATATAGTCGGAACCCTTGACGGTATCGTACATGTGCCAGCGCCAGTCATCGTTCGGGTCGGCCGAAGCGATGGCACAGGTGATACCACCCTGGGCGGATACGGTGTGCGAGCGAGTCGGGAAAACCTTGGTGATCACAGCGGTCTTGTGACCGCCTTGTGCCAGCTGCAGAGCAGCGCGCATGCCGGCACCGCCGCCGCCAATGATGATGGCGTCGAACGAGAGCGTATTAACTGTGTTAGCCATGAATCAGATACCCCAAAGAATCTGCACACCCCAGACGAAGTAGGCGAACATTGCAACGCCGCATACTGCCTGGAAGAGGAAACGTACTGCTGTCGCAGACTTGCCCAGCGCCATTGGCGTCAGGTAGTCGGTCGCGATGGTCCACATGCCGACCCAGGCGTGAGCGCCCAGGGCAACGAGAGCCAGCAGACTGAAGATACGCATCCAGTTGCTCGAGAACAGTTCATGCCATTGGGCGTAGCCAAGGCCTGGGTTCGCGACGAGGTATCCGATCAGGAAGATGAAATAAGCCGCAAGAACGACCGCCGACACGCGCTGTGCCATCCAGTCATAGAGGCCCGAACGCGATAGGTTCGTAACGCTGGTTACCATATCCAAACTCCCGCCAGAACGATTACCACCACGGAGATGGCGATAACGATTTTCGAGCCCAGCTTGCCGCCTTCCAGCGTCTCACCGATGCCCATGTCCATGATCAAATGGCGCACACCGGCAACCAAGTGATACATCAATGCGGACAGAAGGCCCCAAGTCACGAACTTGGCCAGCGGACTGGTCAGGCATGCCTTCACCTCGGCATAACCCTCTTCAGAACCCAGGGACTTGCTCAATGCGTAAAGCATGATGCCAAGGCCGAGGAAGAGGATGATTCCGGAAACACGGTGAAGAAACGACGTAACGCCGGTTATGGGGAGTTTGATGGTCCTTAGGTCTAGGTTTACAGGTCGTTGGCTATTCACGGCTTTTTTCACACTGAAGAGCCCCTAACAATCAGGGCAAAGTTGTTGGGCAAGTGCACTGGTCAGGTACCCACCACCCAGGGAGTGACGACCCCCATGAAAACGGGCCCAAAAGCCCCTGGCGGTCGGCTGCCGAGTATAGACAGTTAGGCTACTAATGACAACGCGAATGCCTACCCCTAATAGCTCATTGCTTTACCCGAATAAAAGGCGTAAACGGCAGGGAATTTCGCGGAAAAAGACCGCTTAAAGCCTTCTGACACAAGACTTTAGGCAAATTGACATTCGAATTTATCTCACTATAGTGGTGCGGGCCCTGCGTGGGGGGTCTGTCTGATGATTTCAAGCATAAATAGGAGGCCACATGGCTGACAAAAAAGCGCAGTTGATCATCGAGGGCGCAGCCCCCGTCGAGCTGCCCATTTTAACCGGCACCGTTGGTCCCGATGTAATCGACGTGCGGGGCCTGACGGCCACGGGCCGGTTCACATTCGACCCTGGCTTCATGTCGACCGCTTCCTGCGAGTCGAAGATCACCTATATTGATGGTGATAATGGCATTTTGCTTCATCGTGGTTACCCGATCGAGCAACTGGCTGAGAAATCGGACTACCTGGAAACCTGCTACCTGCTGCTAAATGGCGAACTGCCAACAGTCGAGCAGAAAGCCCAGTTCGTCAGCACTGTGAAAAATCACACCATGGTGCACGAGCAACTCAAGAGCTTCTTCAACGGCTTCCGCCGCGACGCCCACCCAATGGCGGTGATGTGCGGTGTGGTCGGCGCCCTGTCGGCCTTCTACCACGACTCCCTGGACATCAATAACCCGCAGCATCGCGAAATTTCCGCGATCCGCCTGGTTGCCAAGATGCCAACCCTGGCCGCGATGGTTTACAAGTACTCCATGGGCCAACCCATGATGTACCCGCGCAACGACCTGTCGTACGCCGAAAACTTCCTGCACATGATGTTCAATACCCCGTGCGAGATCAAACCGATCAGCCCGGTACTGGCCAAGGCAATGGACCGGATCTTTATCCTCCACGCCGACCATGAGCAGAATGCCTCGACTTCTACCGTCCGTCTGGCCGGTTCTTCGGGCGCCAACCCGTTCGCCTGTATCGCCGCCGGTATCGCCGCACTGTGGGGCCCTGCCCACGGCGGTGCGAACGAAGCCGTACTGACCATGCTCGATGAAATTGGCGATGTTTCCAACATCGACACCTACATCGCCAAGGCCAAGGACAAGAACGACCCGTTCAAACTGATGGGCTTCGGCCATCGCGTTTACAAAAACCGCGATCCACGTGCCACCGTCATGAAGCAGACCTGCGATGAAGTCCTGCGCGAACTGGGGATCAAGAACGATCCGCAACTCGAACTGGCCATGCGCCTGGAAGAGATCGCCCTGACCGATCCGTACTTCATCGAGCGCTCGCTGTACCCGAACGTCGACTTCTACTCGGGGATCATCCTCAAGGCGATCGGCATCCCAACCAGCATGTTCACCGTGATCTTCGCCCTGGCGCGGACCGTCGGCTGGATCTCGCACTGGAAGGAAATGCTCTCCAGCCCGTACAAGATTGGCCGTCCACGCCAGCTGTACACAGGCTACGAGTCGCGCGACATCAGCAAACTGGAAGACCGCAAGTAAGGTCTGCGACGCCTCGCGTCAGCTAGCCCCATTGCCCATACGGCCTCGATTTCGAGGCCGTATTCGTTTGTACCCCCCGTTATCGAATCACCAGGCACCAGCCCGCTGGGGGGCACGCGCACAATCGGCAATGTGCTCCGGCACCACCAGTGCCGCGCCTATCGGCTTGGCCTGGGACTGAGCATTGCGCACCCGGCGCTGCTCGCCCAGCAGTTGGCGCGCGCTGTCCAGGCGTGCGGTGATCTCGGCCAGCCGGCTCTCCAGGCGATCCACTTCGCCATAGCGCTCCAGCAACGCCAACGCTCCCTGCTGGCGATAGCTCAATTGCAGCCAACCAATGCCCGCCCCCTCCATGAGATCGCGCTGCGCAGGAAAATCCCCTAGCCCGAAGGTATAGCGCCCGTCACGGAAAGTGCGCAGGAACTCGATAAAACCACGCTCACCGGCCCAGCGTTTGTGCAAGGTAAAGTGTTCGAAATCAATCTCCAGATCGACATCCGCACACCCTTGAGCGGCCCAGACAAAGCTGGCTTGCGTGGGGAAGTTGAAATTTTCCAGCTCCGTCCTGCGTCCGTTGCACTGCAAGGTCAGGCGAGTTCGCCTAGGCAACTGGCGCGCACCACGGTTGAGCTGCACGGGCGTTACACTCAAGTCCACCGTTGCGCTACCCGCGCGCAACACCAGCAGTTGCGATTGAAGCGGGGCCAACTGCTCGCTCAACGCTTGCACCTCCTGTTCCAGGGCTAGCTCGCGCTGTTCGCCAGCCCGCTCGGCAGCACGAGCCCTGCCCGTACGCTGCTCCAGCGCCACCCGAGCCTGCTGCATGCCACTAATAAAGGATAGAAACGGCGCCTGCAGGGCAATCGACTGCCCCATGATTTCCCGACTTCGATATCCCCGGGCATCCTGAGTCACGAACGCCCCCAGTGGCCCTTCCAGAAATGCCGGCACTCGCCCCTGGGGACCATAGAGCAAGGCATGACGCTGCAGCGGATCGGTCACACCTTGCAGCCCCCCCAGCACCTGCGCCGACCAATCCTGCTGGAGGCGACAAGCACTGGTGTGCCCCAGAAATGATAGGGTCATGTGCAACCCCGCACCGACCAGGTCCCAGCCCAGCCGATCCCCACGATCACCACTCAGGGAGCCGTCACGCAAGCTGTCGAGCAACTGCCCGGCCTCCCATAAAGGCGCCGCTACGGCCTGGGGCGATACTGCATATGACCAGGTTTGCATCGCGATACGCAGGGCTTGGCCATCACTTTGCAGGGCCTCGTCGATCACTTCTCGCAATAGCCTTTGATAGCGCGCCAGGCGCCGTGCCTCGCCCACATCCTGGCGCCACTGCGCGGCGCCACCGCGCAACCCCATATCGCCGTCGGCCATCTTGTGCAACCACTCTCCGCCGCGGTCCTGGGCAATCCGCACATTGGCCATGATGCCCTGCTCCGGCAGCTTGCCCTCACGGCTGCTGAGCAACACTCGTTGCAGGCGAATCACCTCGTCGACCCATGGTGTACGGCTCTCTTCGCGAAAGCGCTCAGCCAGCAATGTCATTACCGCCAGAAACGGGTCCTCGCGAGTACCCAGGCGTAGCAGTACCATCCGCCACTGCCGCTCATCGCGCGGCTGTGCAGAGGAGGCATCCAGCAAACCCTGGGCAAAGCCATGCCAGGCCAGCAGTGCCTCGGCGTGATACAGCCGCTGCAAGCGCTGCACCGCGGACGCCGCCACCCCCGCCCGCGCCAGTTCGCCGAGAAAGCCGCGGACCGCATCACGTCCCTGCAGCGTAAAGGCCTGTGGCAAGCGCACTTCTCCCGCAGAGAACATCCCCACGTCCTCGGCGCCAATGGGCTGGAGACCGCTCTGGTCTTGCGCCCAGGCCAACAACCAGCCCACCGGCAACTGGTCGAAACGCAGACTCGTCAGTTGCCCGACCAACCGTTCGCGCTCGAGTTGTAAGGCCTCACGTCTAGGCTGCCAGAGCAAATAGTTGCGATAATGCGCGCCCAGACGCCAATCCAGCCCCTCCTCGGCTGTCGATAAGCGGGCCAACTCCGGCCCCGGCAAAGGTAAATGCAGGCGCTGGTCATCGCGATCGAGCCGAGCATTGAGCAAATTGATCCGACGCACCACGTGCTGCACCCAGGCCGCAAGAACGGCCGGATCGGCCGATGCCAGGCCCTCGTCCAGGTGCGCCTTGACCAGGTGATCAAGGTGCCTGGCCAGCACGCGCTCAGCAAAAACCGCGACAAAGCGCTCACGGTAATGCGTGGCCAACTGCTTGATGGGCGCCTGCAAGGGCAAAAACGGGCCGATCCAGCGCCGCTCGTGTTGCTCCAGCGCAATCACCTGCTCCTGATAGCGGCGTAATTGCTGATCATCCGCCTCCTGGTCGGTCATCGGCACCAGGCTGCTCGAAGCCCCTCGCGCCAGGTTGGCGATGACTGAAGCCGTTTCCCGCTCGACATAAACCACCCACCCCAGCGCCGCGCCGCACACCAGCAGCCAGCCCGCCAACAGCGCAGTGGTAGCCCTCTGACTCCAGCCTCGAACCGGGAGCCCAGCACTACGTCGGGACGGGAGTAAGTGTTCGAACAACTGCCGAGTAAACCCGCTCTTCGGCCCTTCGCCACCGCCTAATTCGGCGGTTAGAAACAACCCGCCAAGCAGCGGCGTCTCCCGATAAGGATTCGAATCAAATGCGGGTACCAGCAACGCTTCCAGCGGGGCGCGCAATCCGGCCAACTGCCCGGGCATCTGCAGCGCGTCCTCCTGCGGCAAGGCAGACATGCCCATTGACAGCTGTAGCGTGAGCACACGCTGACTCAGACCACTGAAAATCTCATCGAGAAAGCGTCCCGCATTGCCTTCGACCTGCTGACTGAACAAGCCAAAGGCCTCGGCCCGTTGTTCTGGCTCCAGCCCCTGCGCCCACCTCGAAAAACCCGGCAGGCACTCAGCCCCACTGAGCAACAGGTAGATGGGCGGACGCAGGGCAAACGCCTTGCTCAACTCGTCCATCGCCTGCCGCAGCCCATGCCCCTGTGTGCGCAACGACTCGCCAGAGGCCGACAACAGCCAGGCAATATCCAGCACCAGCACGATCCCATTGATCGGCTCACGCCGCCGTACCCGACTCAATCGCTGCAACAGCCCACGCCATTCGCCAGGCCCCTGCGGGCCCATGGCCAGGCGGCCACGCGGTTCCAGCGCCACGCCATGCTCCAGGAACCACCAGTTCAATGCTTCGCCGGGCCGCGTCGAAGTTGGCTGCAATGCGCAGGCCAGCCCGGAACCAGCCAGCATCCTCGATGCCTGGCCTGCGCCGACCTCAAGCAACAACCACCAGGGCTGTGCCGATAGTGGCGCCTTCAGACGCCCCAGGCGCGAGCCGCGCAACGATGCCAGGCCCGCACGCCACTCCTGCTCAAACGCCGGATTGCGTCGGCTCACAGCATCAGTTACCACCCCGCCAAGACGACGGCGCAAGCGCCACGCCATCCAGGCACGACGTAACCGTACCAAGCCCCACAAGGCCAGACACCCCAACACGGACATGGGCACCAGCCACCACCAGGGCCACCCCTGGTACAGCGTCGTCATCCAACTGACGAGCGCCGTCAGTAGCAACGCCAGCCCCCAACCCAACACTATCCAGAATCGGCTCATGGCTGCTGCTCCAACAAGGCCTGTGCCTGTTCCACGAGGCGCTGGCCGTAGACTTCAAGCGCGCTCCCCAGCAACACCAGCGGCAGCCCCAGCGTCAACAGCACGATCAGCCAGGAGAACCGTCGGCGCCCCCTTCGCCCCCCGCTCACTCCATTCAGCACCGGCTGGATAAACAGCGGCTGTTCCGGCTCCAGCGCCGACGCATCCCGCTCCGTCACGACCCGTTGTAGAAAGCTGCGACGATAGCGTGCTCGCTCAGCCTCGCCACACCCGGCCAAACGCCCTTCGAATCCCGCCAGCAGCGCCAGCGCATACACCTCGCGCAAGGCCGTCGCGCCTTCGGGCAAGGCTTCCAGATGCTGATAGAACGCTACTCCAGCGCTGCTCATCGCAAAGTAATGCGCCTGCAACGTGGCCTCTGGCCAGGCATCGCGTCCGGACCAGAGCCGCGTCATGGCCTGCTCGTCAATCCAGGCAACCGCCACAAACAGCGCCTCGCGGGCTTCATCCTCGGTATATCCATGCGCCAGCGAACGCGCCAAGGCTTGGTCGCACAAGGTGCGCAGTTGTTCATCCAACGCCTGCCCGGCACTCAGCAGCGGGCCCAGGGCATTGAATACAGGCATCCAGCAATCCACCAACCTCATCTATCAGCCCCTCACCGCAATCAGCTCAGCACGGCCACTCAACGCAGTGCCCGGCATGAACAGCGCCACCCGACACTCCTGCTGCAAGGCCTCGAAAGCATCGCTCAGCGGCTCAAGACGTAAATAGGTACAACCCGCACGCTGGGGCAAGCCTTGGGGCGCATTGGGCAGCGCGATCAATTCAACCCCCGGCAACGCCCGCCGGATCAGGACCTCAATCGCACTGCTGGCCCCCAACTTGCTGCCCTGGGGCAAAACCGGCAGCCCCTCGCCATCGCCACGCAACAGCAGGTAATAGCGATGGCGCGGGGCGAAGAAGCTTTGCGGCAGCTCAGCTTCCCAACGTCCTTCGTTCGGCTGCAGACGGACCCGCATCTCCACGTCGGCACTGATCCCGTTGAGCAATTGCCGGGTCCGCAGCAGCAGCGAATTGAAACTCAGACTGAGGTTGTCATGCCGATAGGGTTGCAATGACTCTTGAGCGGCGGCACTGCCCTGCCCGTCACACTCGTCACTGAACATCCCGAGCTCCCCGATCAGTTGCCGTAAGACCCCAAACAGCGCCCAGGGCTGGACCTGAGGCGTCTCCAGCAAGTGTTCGAGCAGCGGCACATAACGATTGAGCACGCCCAGCGCCAACACACGGGCGAATCGACCGCTGTCGACTTCACCATCGGCGTCTTGCCCACCACGGGTCGGTTTGCAACTGGCTAACTGCCGGGCGCGCTGTTGCAACTCATCGCGCAAACCAAACAGCAACTCGCTCAAAACCGGCGCTCCCCCCAGATTGACGCTGGGCGCGATAAAGTCGGCGACCCGGCTCAACTGCCCCTGATCCTGTTCCAGCCGGGCAATCGGCAGCATTTCATAATGAGGCGAATGCGCCACTTCATGCTCCCAGAACAGACGCAGCACATAGCGCATGGGCCGGATAGCCGCGGGTGGCGCATCGCCCAGACGGTCGGCCAACATCAGGTGATCGGCCGCCACCGCATAGCGCGTGTCTGCCCCCTGGGCCTCGTCCAGGTTTTCAAAAACCTGGACATTGGCCGCTTCAGGCTCGAGGCGGCGCAGGCCGACATACAAGGTCTGCCGGTCACTCTGCCCGTCCGACACAAACGTGCGGGCCTGGACCCAGGCGTTACCGGGATACTCCACCAACGTGCCATCGCGAAAGCGCAGGGACAGTTGCTCCAGTTGGCATTGCCCGGTCGCCAGGGCCGCGGCATTGAACTGCATGGATATCAGCCCCCAGGCATGGGGGTGCAACAGCTCAGTCAGCCGCGCCAGGCCATGGGCAGTACGCGCATCGGTATGCTGGAAATGCTGCGGCTGCAGGAACAGGCCCTGATGCCAGTAGAGCGGTTGATCAATCGTCATAAGGTCTTCCAAATAAAAGAGAGCCACCCGCCTTACGGCGAGGGTGCAAGCCGTACTTCGCCAGCCTTGGGCTGTTCCGGAACAAGGTCGGCCGGTCGACTGCCGGGCCCGCGCAAGATCCCGTCGGCCCCCAGCAATAGATCGATCACCAGCGGTTCGGGGGCCGCGCGATAGTGGGTCGACCAAAAGCCTTTCTCGGTGATACCCACGCCAATCCGGTACAGGCGGGCGCTGCGGGCCGGGTCGAGATGGGCGTAGCCGGCGGCCAGGCCGATGTAACGGCTGTTTTCCAGACGCGGCAGGCGCACCCGACGCTGCTCGCCCGGTTCAATAAAGATCCGGGTCAAGCCCGGCATCCCGGCCGGGGCTTGCTCCGACAGCAGCAATTGCACCAGGCGCTGGCCGTTGCTGGTGTAACCGGAGAATCCATTGGGCTCCTGCACCTGCGCGACCACCAACAGCAGGCTATGCGCCTGGCCATCGTAGGTATTGAGACCAGGGTCGGCGCTGATCACTAGCTCCACGGCGTCTTCGGCAAAGGACCACGCCATCTCGCGCAAGGCCTGCTCGCGCCCCTGCTGTGCGCTATCGCCGGAGAACAGCGAACAGCCCTGCAGTAGCAGCGCACCTGCCAGGATCATCACAGGCCTCATGACAGCACCATGACTTTGCACTGCCCCGGCGGAGGCATATTCACCGTGCCCACGGTGTTCTGCGGGTTGCCGTTGTGCCCGGTCAGGCACCCCAGGCGCACCGCCGGCTTGCCCTCGACCATGACCTTGAGGCTGCCATTGAGAAAGCTCATCTGGCCCATGACCTTTCCACTCGCCACTCCCCCGCCAGCGCAGCCGGCCTCATCGCCATTGCTCAATGGGATCTTGCTGGCCTGATGCAACGCCGGCATGCCACACACCAGCACTTTGCTGGAAATACTGCCCGGGTCGGCCATCTGGCTATTGGCGATATTGGGATAGGGCACGGGCACCGGCCCGGCCGGACTGGGCGTCTTGCAGATATCCGGCGCGCTGGACATGGCCATGGCACCGGCATTGTTGAGCATAAATGTCATGATCGCCTCCTCAGCCCAGCTCAATGGTCGAGCCGTCGATGGCCACCCGGCCCTCGGCTTCCAACGTCAGGCGCTGGGCATTCAACCGGCAGTCCTCGTCCACCCGCTGGTGCAGCGAGCCACTGCGGCGTTGCTCATGGCCAGTGACACACTGGCGGCTTTCGCCGTAGTGGGCCTCATGCCGGACCGCCTGCTGGTCGAGCAGCAGCGTGCGCTCCTCGCGCTCCTGCCAATGACTGCTGGCCCGCTCGCCGCTGACACGCAACTGGCCCAGCAGCAGCTCGGCCGCAGGACTGTTCAGGGAGCAATGCTCGGCCCGAACCACCAAGTCTTCGCCCGCAGCCAGGGACAAACTGTCGCGGCACTGCACCGTCAGGCTTCCCTGCGTGACGCGCAGTTGCACATCGGCACCCAACTGCAATTCCAGCGAGGGCTCAGCGCGTGCGAGCACCGCCAGGATGTAGCCCACACCAGCACCGTCCAGGCTCACCAGTACGGTGTCGCCCACCCTCGGCTGGACCAAGCAACTGAACGCCGCCTCGACCCAAAACCGCTCGTGGCCTGCAACCACGCCAAAGCGTTGTGCCTGCTGGGCATTGATCCGGGCATGCAGTGAGCGTGTGGTTGCCAGGGTTGAGGCGGTGCTTCGCGGATCGTTCATAAGGGTTCTCCAAACCCACCGGTTCTGGTGGTCGATAATGGCTCGTGGGGGTAAAGGCACTCAGGCATGCAGGTCCTCGCTCAGGCGACAACGCTCCAGGCAGGCGCCATTCAATTGCACCCCCGAGCCCCTGGCGCCCTGAGTGGTCGCGCCAGTCAGATTGGCGGCGCTCAGATCACACTGATCAAGACGGGTTTTACGCAGGCTCGCCCACTGCAGATTGGCTTGTGGCCAGCTCGCTCCGCGCAGGTCACTGCCACTCAGATCGGCGAACTCGGCGCACAGATGCGCGCCCCCCGTCGCCGACAGATCGCAACGCAGCACCAGGGCCTCGCGCAGATTGGCCGCAGACAAAAACGCAGCACTCAGGCAACTGTCGGCGAAGATCGCGCCCTGCAGATCGGCCTGACGCAGGCACGCCCGGCTGAAATCGCAGCCATCGCTCAAGCGCATCCCCTGCAACTGCCCCTGACGCAACACCGCGTCCGGAGCCTCGACCCGGCTCAGGGATGCCGCACGCAGACAGGCTTCTTCAAGTTGCACACCGTGCATCCGGCAGCCTTCCCAGCTACTGCCGGGCGCCTGGGCGGCACGCATCTGCGCCTGATCGAAATCACAGCTGTGCAGGCTCATGCCGTGCCCCTGGACCGCCTCCATCTGCGCTACCTTGAAGCAACTGCGTTTAAACGCTGCCCCGCACAGATTGGCCTGAGACAGGCCTGCCTGAGTGAAATCACAGTCGACACCATAGGCCTGCTCAAGGTTGGCAGCGGTCATGGAGGCTGCGATAAAGCGGCAATCGTCCAGATACGCGTCGGTCAAACGCCCGCGCTCAAGCTGCGCCGCGCTGAAATCACAACCTTTCAAACGCGCGCCCGTGAAGTCGCAGCCGCGCAGGTCGGCGCCCACCCAGCAGCAATCCTCCACCACTGCCTCGCTCAGGTCGGCGCCAGCCAGTTCAATGGCCTGCAAATCCAGGCCAATTAAACGGACGCCACGCAATGACTCCCCCGCTCGATAGCGCCTCTCCAACTGTTGCCGGTCCAAGCACGGCGCAGCGGCTGGCAGGCTTTGGCTCGGCGGACGAATCGCCGCCAGCCGAGCATTCAACTCCTCCTGCATGGCGCCGACACGCTGCTCGACCTGCGCCATGCTCGCCTGTGCCGCACGGATCCCTGCCCGAGCCTCGGCCCGGTGCTTGGGGGTCAATGGCATGACGTCCAGTGCTCGCTCAGGATCGGCGGCCGGGGCCTGGCGCACCTGCTCGGTGGCCTTGAGTAGTTCCTTGTCATAGTCCAGGCCCATTCGCCCCAAGGCCTGTCGCGCCTGCGTCTCGGCCTCGCTGCGCGCCTGGCTCAGCGCGCCCTCGATACGCTCGGCAAACCCGCAAAAATCCACCGCCGGCGGCTTGGCCAGCGCCTCCTGCCCCGCCGCCAGGTTCAGTACCGGCACGGCAGCAAAAATCGCCGGGTCGAACGCCAGTTTTTGCCGCCGCATCGCCTCGCCCACCTGCTCGATGACGCCTTGACGCTCATGCATGAACTCGCGATGAAAGTGCTCAATACCCGTTTGCAGCCGGCTCTGTAGCGCAGCCCGGGCCTGCGCAGGATCAACTGCCTGGGGCGGCGCGGGCATAACTGGCGGTTTGATCGCCGGCCAAATTTGCCGCACACAGGCCTCAACAGACTGCGCCGGCTCGTTCAGCCGTTCACAGAGCACCCCAAGGGCCTGGATATCAGCCCCATCACAATCGTCCACGGCGACTTCTGCGCGGTAGAGCATCAATACGCAGGCTTGATCTGGAAACAACCAGAGCGTGTCCAGGTCCAGTGGCGCCTCGCTATCGGGACGCTGCTCGGCCTGCCAGCGCAGCAGCAGGCGCGGACGCAAGCCGGGCAGGTGCCCTTCGACCCGTTCCTGCTGCGGATGCATGCCCTGGGCCGACCAGTGCTCGTCACCGCGCCAGTAAGTGCTATGGCACTGGTCCTGGGGGACTTCGTCGTACCAGCGCGGGTCGGCGTCGTCAGGCAGAAACGGGAAGCGCTCGCGCCACCAGTGGTCGTCCAGGCTGCCCAGCCAACCCCGACGCGCAGCATCGTTCAAGGGCAAGGGCCGCAGGCTGGCCGGCGGCGGACGATCGGACGGCGCCAGACAGGGTGCCTGTACCGATTCGATACAGGGTAGGCACTGGCCTTCAGCGTCGGCAGACGCTTCGCAATACCCCATGCCAGCTGGATTGACCGCCCAGCCGGGGCCGCCATAGGCATGGGCCAGGTTGACCGGCATAACGCTGAACGGCTGCGCTGGGCCGGGCTGCCACAAGCCAAGCGATCGCTGCCAGTGGCGCGGCCCATGGATATGCAGGGTTTTCGCCAGGGGCCCACACTGCACACTGATAGCCCGCTCGGTGACCATCGTCCCGGCCGGCGCATAGGCCTGCCCGGCCACCGCATAAGTACCACGGCTTTTTTTTAAGCCAATGTCGAATGGCCCTTCGGCAAAGCGTTCCAGCAACCAGGGCCAGGCCTGGGTCTGATCCATCGCCACGCCATTGGCGTCGATCAGCCAGCCCAGGGTCAGCACCAGACTGGGTTGGCCACCGCATGCATGGGCCGCCGGCCAGAACAAGGCTTGATCGGGCTTATCGATGCGCATGGGATTCAACCTCCCATCGCAGGATTGGCCGCAGCATTGGCCGCCAGGCGAAAGCTCTCGGCCGCTTCGCTATCCGCCTTGAGCGCCAGTAACACCGATTCCAATAACGTCTTCTCGGCGACTACCTCGGCTTTGGCCGTCGACGGCACAGGTGGCGTCGGTGCCAACGCGACAGCGAGGTCAGGTGATTTCATACCCTGGACGAACTCGCCGGTACGCGCCTTCAGGTCTCCCTCGATGCACACATCGCTGGCCAAAGACAGCTTGCCCTGGGCCTTGAGTTCACCGCTAATCATGACATTGCCCTTAAGACAGAGATCCTTGGCGTCCAATGTGATCTGCGCGTCGGGCGCCGAAACCAGAATGCCCAACTTGGAAAAAGTCAGTTTGCTGCCACCGACCCACAACACAATCGACTCCTCGGCCTCCAGGCTGTACACCTTGCTTTTGTAGGTGGCGAACTGAGCCTCCTTTTCATAGGTCAGCACCGCTTCGGCGTTACTCATCGCCGTTGTTTTCTTCGAGGTAAAAATGGTGCTCTTGCCCTCAAAGAACTGCTTGTTGTACAAGCTGCGTTGTACTTCAAACTTGGGGCCCGCCAGATTGAGCTCAGTGACCTGCCCCATCAGGTTGATGTCCTGCTTGACGGCACCGGCATTAAAGCCCAACTGCTCGGCTGCCAGGGTCCCGCGCATCAGTATTGGGGCAAGGTTGACCAGGCTGTTGACGCCCGCCCTGCGCCAAGACTCTCCGCCTTCCCAGCCCGCCGTATTGAACTTGATGGTGAAGTCATCGGGCTTGGGCTTCTGCGGCTCTTTTTGCTCTTTTTGCTCTTTTTGCTCTTCTTTCTTTTCCCCCTCAAGCGCTGCGCCGCTCTTGTCAGCGGGCAACGCTCCAGAGTCGGCCAGGCCGATACACTCCCAATACAACCCGGGTACCTCACGGCGTTGCGTCGCACTAGAAATATCAAGGTGCTCGCCAGTACTGAGTTGCACCCCGGGGCGTTCGCCACTGCCCAGGGTCAGGCGGCTGTTACCCACCGGCGACGCCATGCGCATCAAAGGTCCGGCGGCACTGTCTTCCATCGCCAAATAATGCCCGCCCGGTGAACTGAAACCGCGCTGGGTACAATTCTGATCGTTGATCGGGCTAGGGTGCTCGGAGTTGGCCGCCGTCCCCGTGATCAGCGGCCGGTCCGGATCGCCGCCAATAAAGGCCACCAGCACCTCACTGCCCTTGAGCAAGGGAAAGTGCATGCCATGCCGCTCACCGCTGGACAGGCACATAGGGCGCACCCAGGCCGACCCCTTGCCCACACCCCGGCGTTCACGGGCAAAGGGGAAAATCAGTCGGTAGCAGCCATGTTCATTGAGCAAGGGGCGGTCAAGCTCATCGCCTTCGACAATCGCGCTGAACAGTCCCCCGACACGCGGCCGCGGAGTGTTACAGACCGGCCGGTACTGCACTTCACTGGGCAGCGCCCGGAAGCGCTGGCTGAAACGACACCCTTGCAGCGCCTCGTCGTGCTGTCCCGGCAGTGGTTGCGAGCCCTGATGCTGGACTTCCTCTACCCAATAGCGGCTATTGAATTCAGGGCGGAAATGATCGTTGAGCTGGATCGGATAGCCTGCGCGCAAACCAAACAGCCGCCCTGCGCCACTGAACTGGCGCCGCCGACACGCCAACGCCTGGGCGCGCAGGGAAGCCAGCCAGCGCCCCTCGTCCAGCGAGCCATAGTGCTCGCCATAGACACGCTGCTCACCAAACCCTTGGTAGCGCCCACCCTCACCTTGCGCTTCCCGATCCTGTACCGATGCCTCAATCGCCAGTTCGAGGTTGGCCTTACTGGCCGAGAAATCCCCCAGATATACGCTTTTCGGTGTCCCGGCACAGTGCCCCTGAAAACTCTGCAGGCCTGCCAGCGTGCGCGGCGCATCGACCGTGCTGTGCGGGCGGTAATACACCGCCAGGGGCTGGTTGGGCTGCAGCCGCATTGCGCCGCAGAACACCACCGCCTCACGGTCCGCCAGTTGCTCGAAATAGTAATAGACGCCGAAATACTCCAGCTTGCGCGACAAGAAATCGAGGCTGTTTTCCTCAAACTGAAGGCTGAAACTGCGGCGACTGCGCGGCTCATCTTCGGCCGGCAGGCGGATGGCGAAGTCATAGCTGGGCGCTGTTGCTTCGGTACACTGAGCCGGCCCCTCGAGCCACTCACCCAACTCCCCCAACACTTCGCGAATCAATTCGGGCAGTGTCTTGTCCAGCCAGGTCTGCGAATGACGCTGTTGGCGCAGCAGCGCCAGCCGCGGCTCCAGCACCACTCGGTAGTAGGTATAGAGTTCATCACGCTCGAGCAGCACAACCTGGGTGACAACTCCGTGGTAACGCTGCGGCGTGTTGCGCTGATCGACAAAACTCAGGCAGGCCGGACTGCCGAGCATGCACTCGTAGTCCAACTGATGATTGTTCACCGCCAGCCGGACCTCAAACCGATAGGGCCGGCTAACCGCTTCGTCGCCACTCCAGTCGGCCACCAGCAGGGCTTCATTGGCCAGCGCCGTGCAACTGAACGTGCAATGGGCGTAATCAATGGAGTGATTCATCGGCAACTCCTCATAGCGTCATCATTGAGTTGATCCGGCGGCAAGGCGCCGTAACTACGCGCTACGTGCCAGCCGCCGTCAGCGTCCAGACTCACCCGCAACGCCAGCAGCGGTGGCTGTTCGGCCAGTGTCTGGAGCAACACCGCGCTAAGCATTGGCAGCAGGCTTTTGTTCAAGACCACCTCGATCTGCCGGGCACCGCTGTGCACGTCGATACACCGCGCGCAAATCGCCTGCTCGACGGCGCTGTCAACGTGTAGAGCGATGCCTCGGGTGCTCATCAGCCGTTCGCCCCAGCGCGCCAGCTTGAGCCGAACCACCGCCGCCAACCCTTCGTCGCCCAGAGGCGCAAAGGGCACAACCGTCATCCGCGCCAGCAGCGCTGTTTTGAAATGAGCCGCCAGGCGCGGCCGGATCGCGTGCTGCAAGGTCTCGATCGGCACCGGGCCGGCTTCGCATAACGCACTGATCTGCTCACTGCCCAGGTTGCTGGTCAGGAACACTACGGTGTTGCTGAAATCGACTTGACGTCCTTCGCCATCGGCCAACCAACCCTTGTCGAAGACCTGGTGAAACAGGTTGAGCACTTGCAGATCGGCCTTTTCCACCTCATCGAGCAACACCACCGAATAAGGCCGACGGCGTACGGCTTCGGTCAATACACCGCCCTCGCCATAGCCGACATAGCCTGGCGGCGAGCCGACCAAGCGGCTCAGGCTGTGCTTCTCCTGGAACTCGCTCATGTTCACGGTGATCAGCGCCTGCTCACCACCAAACAAGTGCTCGGCTACGGCCAGTGCCGTTTCACTCTTGCCCACGCCCGAAGGCCCGACCAACAAGAAGACGCCCAGCGGTTGGCGAGGATCGCGCAAGCCGACCTGGGCCGACTCCAGCACTTGCACAACCGTCTCCAGGGCGGCGGTCTGGCCGTGAATACGTTGGCGCAGGGGCGTCGCCAGATCGATCTGCGGCCCCTGCCGATGAATCTGTCCCAGGGGTACGCCGGTCCATTGCGAGACCACTTGCGCGACGACTTCGCCCGTGACTTCGCTAAAAACCTGGGGCGATTGCCCTTGCAGGGCATGCAAGTCAGCGCAGGCCAGCGCCAACTCGTGGCCCAGAGCGATAGAGGCCGCCGATTCGCCTTCCGCACCCAGTTGCGCACGCAGGTTCAACACCCGTTCCACCGCACTCTTCTCGGCGACCCAGTCACACCGCAAGCGCTCCTGACGCTGCACCAGTTGCTCCTGCTCGCGGATAATGGCCTGAAGCCGCTCATCCATCTGCGCCGCCATCCCCGCTTCGCTGCGATCACGTTCGAGCGCCCGGCTTTCGCGCTCCAACTCGGCCGCCCGCCGCTCCAGACGCTCCAGGGCCACCGGCTTCATCCCCAGGCCAATGCGCACCCGCGCGCATGCGGTATCCAACAGGTCCACGGCTTTGTCCGGTTGCAGGCGCCCGCTGATGTAACGACCGGCCAACTGCGCAGCCGCGACCACCGCTTCGTCGCGCACGCTCACCCCATGGGCCGCTTCGTAGTGTGGCCTCAGCCCCCGCAGAATCTGCACCGTAGTCGGCACATCAGGTTCGGCCAGGCTGACCAGTTGAAAGCGTCGGGCCAGGGCCGGGTCCTTCTCGAAGTACTTCTTGTATTCGCTCCAGGTGGTCGCCGCGATCATGCGCAACTCGCCACGGGCCAGCGCCGGCTTGAGCAGGTTGGCGGCATCGGAGCCGCCGGGCGTGTCACCCGCACCGACCAATCGGTGAGCTTCATCGATAAAAAGCAAAGTCGGCTGAAGCGCGGTCCTGACTTCATCCAGGACGCTGCACAGACGCTTTTCGAACTCCCCCTTGACGCTGGCCCCAGCTTCCAGTGCACCAAGATCAAGGCTGAGCAAACGGGTACCCTGCAGAAACGGCGGGACATCGCCCTGGACAATCCGCAAAGCCAGCCCTTCGACGATGGCAGTCTTGCCCACCCCCGGTTCACCGACCGCAATGGGGTTGTTTTTGCGGCGGCGCGCGAGGATATCGATCATCCGGCGAATCTCGTCGTCGCGCCCAAATACCGGGTCGATGCCGTTTGCCGCGGCCTTGGCGGTAAAGTCCTCACAAAAGCGCGCAATCGCGCCTGACGAGTCCACGCCAGCGACCTCGCCCGTTGTCGACTCCTCGATAGATCCGGCCCGCCAAACGTCAGCCTGATCAATCAGCCCTTGGCGCGAGACTCCGCGCAACAACAGAGCCCAGGGTTCCGCGCCCAGGCGCGCGGCGCGCGCCAGCACTGCCAGCAGCAACGCGCCACTGCGTACTTGTCGCCCGCCCAGGGTCAACGAAGCTTCAAGCCAGGCATCCTGGATCCACTCAATCAACGCCTGAGCAAACACCGGACGCCCGGCATTGCCAGCCTCCAGCCCGGCCAGGACTTGCTCCAGCACAACGCGCAGGCGCAGTGGCTCGATATCGTGGGCGCTCAGCATATGCGGCAGATCACAGTGCTCATGCTCCAGCAAGCTATGCAGCAGATGCTCGAGGGTAATTTCATGGTGATGGCGCGTCAGGGCCACGCCTGCGGCATTTTCCAGGGCCTGGGTGCAGTAGGGATTAAGACAGGCGAATAACGCCTTGAGATCGGCTTGAATCATGGGTGTATCTCCGTCGATGGCCCTGGCCTTAAATCCAGGTCGATATCCGCGTAAACACTGCGCTCGCCCAGCCAGGTGTTGAGGCCCAGTTGCTGCCAGCCCGTGCCCAGGCTTGCAGCCGGCTGTTCGTCGGCCATCAGCCCCAGTTGCAGGCGACAGTCCAGCGGCCCCTGCAGGTAGAGCCCGACGACCCGCGCCAAACGTTGATACAAGGGCGTTCCCGGCAACAATCCATGAAAATCCACAGCCGAAAGGCTGCCCAGACGAATCGCCAGGGTGCTGGTGCGGTCCATCACGCTGCCCCCCAGCAAGCTGTCCATGCCCAGGCCACACGCCTGCTGCCCAAGCAGAAAACGCGCGGCGCCAGTCACCGGAATCCGCCGCTCGATGCAACTACGCACCGTCACCACGCCGACGCCCACGACGCCTTGCACTAATACCTGCAGGCTCAGCGCCGAACGCGGGTACTGGTTGAACAACCCGGCATAGGGCAACAACAGCCGGCGGTCTTCGGCAAAGGCCGGTGCGACATCGGCCAGCCCGAGCAGCGCATAAAACTGCTGCAAACGCCGCTGCTCGCGGCGCTCGCAGATCACCAGCCAACTGCGGTACTTCTCCCAGGCCTGGAACAACAGGGGGTACAACTCGGCATGCAGGATGTCGAGAAAATCGCGCATGACTCGACCGCCATTGCGGCGCTCGTCGAGCAGGTCTTCGCTATAAAAAGTCGGCAACGGCGAACTCACGCCATAAAGCCCGAAAAAATTGGCCTCGATCCAGATATGACCGTCAGCATCACGCTCGACGCTTTCGATATCGCACTCGGGGAACCCCAGTCCCAGCGAGGGCCGCACACGCACCGCTTGGCGAAACGCCTGCTCGTCTTCAAAACTCAAGCGCAGCAAGCGCAGCAGTTGGAAAAAGCCGTACTCGCGCGCCGCCTCGAACAGCGGCTCAGGCGCTTTTACAACAGGCATAGGCGCCCCGTCTTGGCCGGCCAAACCAGCGTTTCCCCACTCACCGTGTCTTGCAGGCTCAAGGCACTGAAACTGTTGACCGCAACACAACCGGCGAAAAACTCGTCAAGCACACAGCCGAACAAGAACAGATCGCCGGGTCCGTGAAAATGATCACCCCGGCACATCACCCGCACCGCCCTTCCGGTGATCGGCAGCCCGCGGACAAATCGCCGCTCATCCACGGCCTCGACCTGCACCACAGACTCGATCCGCCGCCGCTTGGCGCCATCGGACTCTGCGCCCTGGGCAGGCAGGTACAGGCTCAACAGTTCGCACAAGTGCTCGCGGCTGGCCAGTTTCAAATGGTTGGCATTGAGTTGGGACAACACGCGCCAAAGCAGCCGATCGTCGAACAGGGGCGGCTGACTGGGTGTAATACTACGAATGTTGCTGAAGCTGACCCGATCTGGCGAATGGTCGCTCGGCTGGTTGATATCACCGAGGCGCAGGCTTTCCGGCAAGTTGCCGTGGGTACAGGTCAGGCCTATCGATAACGTGCTCTCGCCGGAGCGCCTGCCATCTTGCACCGGCAGGCTCAGGTAATGCTCGAAGCCCTGGCTGTCGAGCAACGACGCACGAATTCTCAGGTGATAGCCGTCACCCTGCTCCAACGCCGTATAAGGACGATACTGCCGGGGCTTGCCGCCAGGCAGATAGCCTTCGACACGATCCACCGAATAGATGCGCAGCGCTGGGCAACGGCTCTGGTCCGCCGGCTGGATACGGTACTCCGCCTGGCGCTGATCGATACGCAGCGGGTGGGCATCCTGGCGAAACAGATTGACCACGGGGCTGACATTAAGCCGCAGGCTCTGCGGGCTCACGGCGGGCGTCCAGTCTGGCAGGTCATCAAACATCAGCCGCACGCTGAAACGTCCGCTCTCGCCCCGTGCGCGCCAGCGGGAAAAGCCTTGCAGATCGACAAACAGAAACTTCTCCGGCAGGGCGAAATACTCCTGCAACAGCCGGTACGCCGGATGGGCCGTGGCCGGATAGGGCATAAGCTCCAGGGCGGGATCAAAACCGGCCATGGACAACGCCTCACGCCCCAGCAACAGCAACGGCTGTCCAGCGGCGCCAATGCGCACCTCGCGCAGGTTGCGCGCCAGCAAACGCAACAACTTGCTGGCCTCGGCCAAGCCGTCGCCCAGATAGAGCCGCAGGCGATCGCCCTGCCAGTCACTGGCACGAATCGCGTCGAATGCAAACTCAAGCAGCAGCGAACGCTCCTGGGTCGCGCCTCCGTCCCAACGCACCGTTTCCAGGCGCAACGGTTCAATATCGACGGCAAACGAGGTGCAAAAACGGGTGGGCTCACCGTCCACGGGCACCGACTGGACCTCGCAGCCGGCCGCGATGCCCAGGCGATCGCCCAACGGCCCGCGCGGTTTGAACTCCAGCATGCTCATGCACGGCAAGGGATGGAGGAACTGGGGGTAAAGCAGTTGGGCGATTTCCTGAATCAGTTCGGGAAATTCATCGTCCAGACGCTGACGTACCAGACCAGTGAGAAACGCCACACCTTCAAGCAAGCGCTCCACATCCGGATCGCTGGCCGTATCGGTGCCCAGCAGCGGCGCCAGGGCCGGATTGCGCCGAGCAAACTCCTTGGATAACTGCCGCAGATTGAGCAGTTCCTGCTCGTAGTAGCCATTGAATGTGGACATCAGCCATGCTCCATCAAGGTCACGCGGCCATCCGAAGACACACGGGTGGCAACCCGCAAGGCCACATCGCGGTCGTCCACTCGAATCCGGCCCTCGAGGATAAAGCTCAGCGACAGCACATCCTGCCCATGCTCGACCAACGCCAGGCGCGGCTGTTTGAGCCGCGGCTCATAGCGGGCAATCATGGCGCCGATATCGTCGATGATCTGCCCGGTCTCGCCCGCCACGAGCGAGCCGGCCAGATTGGTAAAGTCGGGGACGCCGAACTGCACATCAATCGGCGCACTGCCTTGGCGGGTATTGAGTATCCGCCGCAGGTGTTCGAGGATCGAAACCGCCAACACTTGCGCCCGGGTCTGACTCGAACGCCCGGAGTCGCGCTCCAGGTCGGCGACACGCTCCAGTAGGCGCAATTCACGCATGGAATTTCTCGCTAAGCAGTAGGGACATTTAGCCCAGTAAAGGTCGCCCCGACCGGCAAAGCGGCCGTCAGGGCGACGCCATTACCACGGCATCAGGCGGCGGTTTCTTTCCAAGAATCCTGGGACTCGACACTGTCCATATCGGCGGACCAAATAATGGTTCCATAGGCAAAACTGATGTCTTCCATATGACCCAGCGCTTTATTGCTTTCGAGCAGACAGTTGGACACCGAGAGATGACCGGTAGCGACGGTGGCGTCCTTCAGCGTGATGGTGTAGTACTTTTCTGTCGTACCACTCTTCTGGTTGAACCGATAGAACGCCAGTTTCACCTCTTCAAGCGGCTCGCCCGTTACCAGGGCTTGAAGGATTTTGGGAGACGCTTTATCAAGCACCTTGGTCAGCTTGATCACCCCGTGCACGCGCTGGCCGGTGGGTTGTCCGGTTTGAGGGTTTCTGGGGATCTCGACCGTGTGCTCAACAGCCTGGATCTCTATTTCCCCTATGTGCCCAGCAACTTCACAGGAGCCTTCGATCTTGCCCTGTTTGGCGCCTTTGATAGTGAGGTAGCAAGGTAATGGCATGGCATCTCTCCTTCAAATGATCATCGTCGCCGCATGCGCCGACGGTGCGAGCACGGTCACCAGACCGCGCCCATAACGGCGCAACGCCAACATTGGCGCACGCCTTAAAGCCGAAAAGCCCTGAACGGCCTCAGCTTTTTTCCAGCTTGCCCACCAGCGACAAGGTGAATGAGGCCCCCATGTATTTGAAATGCGGGCGGACCTTCAGGCCGACCCGATACCAGCCTGGGTCGCCTTCGACGTCATTGACGGTGATCTGCGCCTGACGCAACGGACGCCGGCTGCGCACACCCGAAGCGGGGTTATCCATATCGGCGACATATTGGCGAATCCAGGTATTGAGCTCGGCTTCAAGATCGCCGCGCTCCTTCCAGGTGCCGATGTTTTCGCGCTGGATCACTTTGATGTAGTGCGCCAGACGACTGACCACAAAGATGTAGGGCAACTGGGTGCCGAGCTTGTAGTTGAGCTCGGCCTGCTTGGCTTCCTTGTCGTTGCCGAAATACTTCGGCTTCTGGCAGGAGTTGGCCGAAAAGAACGCGGCGTTGTCGGTGTTCTTGCGCATGGTCAGCGCAATAAAACCCTGCTCGGCCAGCTCGAACTCACGACGCTCGGAAATCAATACTTCGGTCGGGATCTTGGTCTGGGTCGCGCCCATGGCCTGGTAGTTGTAGATCGGCAGATCGCGCACCGTGCCACCGCCCTGCGGCCCGATGATGTTGGCGCACCAGCGGTATTGAGCGAAGCTTTCGAACAGCAGGCTGGAAAACGCAAACGCCGCATTGCCCCACAGGAACGCGTCGTTGCCGGCACTGACGTTCTCGTTGTAGACAAACTTCTTGGTCGGGACCGTGTCTTCGCCATAGGGCACGCGCAACAGAAAATGCGGGACCGTCAGCCCGACAAAGCGGGCGTCTTCGCTTTCGCGAAAAGCATTCCATTTGATGAACTGCGGCCCTTCGAGCACCGCCGCCAAATCATTCAGATTTGGCAGTTCGGCAAAACTCTCCACGCCGAAAAAACGCGCACCTGCCGCAGCGATAAACGGCGTGTGGGACATCGCCGAGACCGAGGCGATCGATTGCAGCAGCTTGATATCCTGCCCGCCTGGGTCAAACGCCCAATTGCCAATCAGTGCACCATACGGCTGGCCACCGAACTGACCGTATTCAGCGCTATAGATCACCTTGTAAAGCCCGGAGCGCGTGATGTCTGCAGCATCTTCAAAGTCTTCCAGCAACTTCTGCTTGGAGACATTGAGAATTTCCAGTCGGTTGTTTTCACGAAAATCCGTGCGATCAACCAACAACTTGAGCGAGCGCCAAGCCGATTCAAGCTTCTGGAACGCCTCCTGGTGCAGGATCTCGTCGACTTGCTTGCAGAGCTTGCGATCAAGCTCGGCGATCATGTCGTCGATCAACCCGGCACTGACCTTCTCGACGGCACGCGCCGGCTCCAGCAAACCGCCAATAAAGGCTTCCAGCCCATGGCGAGTCACGGCATAGGCCTCGTCTCCCGGCTTGACCCGGGCACTGGCGATCAGTTGGTCCAGAAGCGAGGAGCCGGCCATCAATGCGCCAGGCTGTGGGGTCGTTTCCTGCACCTGTTTATCCTGGTTCATGGCTGCTCCCCACTTTCGATACCCAGTTCGGCCAGCAACTGCTGACGAGTCATCTCATCCGCCATCAACTCCTGGAGGCTACGGCGAAATTCCGGCAGGTTGCCCATGGGGCCCTTGAGTGCTTTCAACGCATCGCGCAGGGCAATCAATTGCCGCAGTTGGGGAACCTGCTCCACCAGTGCATCGGGCTCGAAGTCACGCAGCGCGTTGAACTGCAGGCTGACCGGCAGTTGCTCGCCCTCTTCAGCGTTACGGTCCAAGCGATTGGGAATGGCGAAATCAAGGCTCAGCTTCTGCGCCTTGAGCACCTCGTCGAAGTTGTCTTTGTTGACGTTGATTGCACTGACGTCCTCCAATGGAGTGGGATCCTCACGCAAGGTGAAATCCCCAAGCACCAACTGTTTAAGCGGCAGCTCGATCTGCTCTTGCGCATCACCGGTACTTGAGCGGTAAACGATATTGATGCGCTCTTTGGGGGCTACAGAACCATCGCTGGACATGTCTTACTCCTGAAAAAAAGAACCGATGGATAAGGGCTACGGGTGTATTCAATGCTTGCTCTGGGCGGTCAGCATCCAGGCCGCATATCCATCCAGTGTCGCCAGGTGCGGGAGCCACCGGGCGGACAGTTCATTGTTGTGATTGGCCGACAGTGCGATCAGGCGCTGGACCAGAGCCGGCTCCCAAGCATCGAGACGCTGGCGGTGGACCTCAGCCAGCAACGACTCGAATAGCGCTGACGCTGCTGCCCCCGCACCAAAGCGCTGCATCAACTCGCACTGGGCCAGGCGCAGAGAGAACCGGTCGCGACCCGCATGACTGGCACCTACTGCCCTCTGCAGTTCAGCGAGGGCCTCACCGATCTGCCCCCTGGCTGCCAGTTGCTCGGCGGCCTTGATTCGCTGAACCGTCTCATCGACTACCGTCTCGGCGGGCGCTATGTGCACGGGCTCCAGCACCGGCTGCACAGCAGCCAACCAGGCTTGGGTCTGGAGGTCTGCAAATGGCAATCCGTTGGCAAATGCCTGACCGGCCAGCGCAGGCACCCGTTGCAGCAGTTCGTTAACCTCAAGCACCACTGCCGCAGCCGCCTCAAATGCCTCCAACTGCACCAGGGCGTTATGACTGGCGCGGCTCAGGTCAAACCAGAACGGCAGGCTCGACAAATGGGACTCGCAAAATCGCAGGATATGTTCGGCATCCGCACCTTCCAGGACCCGCGCAAAATGCTCCAACTGCATGCAACTCGGCGCCGGGATAACACTGCCCTCGGCGCCGGCTTCGGGGATTTGCCTAATACCACTCCAGGCCTGTAGCCGGTTCAGACGATAAAGCAGTGGCGATAGCAGCGATTGCTCGATGCATTGACTGACCAGAGCATTGAGAGCCTCGGGCACCGTGGCGCATACAGCCGCTGGCGGCGACTCCGGCACCAGCAACACCTCCTTCTGCACCGGCTGGGACGCGCCCTGTATTGCAACGCAGGGCAGCGCCTGGCATGCCCGCAGCACGCGAGCAAAATCCACAGGCTCATCGTCATGCCCTTGCCAAAACCCGGCAATGGCTTGCCAGCGGTTTTGCAATTGCTCCCACATGGGTTGCTCAAGTGCCTCAAACTCAGCCTTGAGTTCAACGTCCAGAAAGTCCAACAACCACAACAGCTGATTGCGCCTGGCACGCAGACGCGTCACTGGCGGGCTCATCGTTTCCCAGTGGCGATCAAACAGTTGCCACCACAGATCGAAGGCATCCAACAGACCAGGCAATCCCCGACACTTGAGCCAGGCACAACCTAGCCAGATCGCCGCACTGATCTCCCGTTGTTGCTCTAACACCTCAAGCGCCAGCGCTTCGACTAAGTGCCAGTCGATACGCTGGCTGTAGAGTCCGGTGAGCTTTTCCAGCTCGTTTTTCAGGGCCTGAAAGGCTTCTCCATCATCGTTCGCAGCATCCCCCCCCAATCCCATGACACCAAGGATTCGCAGTACACACTCGGAGGGATCAACAGGATAAACACTCAAAGTTAAGTCCGCAGTGTTATTAGTTATATTATTCATGACAATAACTCCACGAGCCACAACACAACTTTATTCTTAAATAAAAAGCCGACAGACCTCAAATGGAAAAACACAAAACAACAAAAACACGACCACAAAATAAAACCATGAAAACCCTAAGGAAAATCCATTACTCAACATAACAATCACGAAAAATAAAAAAATAAAATAAAAACTAATAAACAACTAAAAACACAACAATATGCCAACTCCTGCAGCGCATAAAATTGATAAACGCCCTCTCTGTTTTTCACTATTAGCGGCAAACCAATATAAAAAATAACGCCCATAAAAAAGCCCTCGTCTCACGACAAGGGCTTTTTCAACAGTCTGTCCAACAGTGCGCGTAAACGCGCCTTCCTGGGTTTTCTATTTAGTGAGAAACCGCCCCACTAGCACCCAGACCGGTTTGCGAACGAACGAACTGCGGGTAGAACAGCGCGCGCTCGTCAGCCCCTGCCTTGGATTTGTCGGTGATCGAGAAGAACCAGATACCGATAAAGGCAATCATCATGGAGAACAGCGCCGGGTACTCGTACGGGAAGATCGCCTTCTCGTGACCGAGGATCGACACCCAGATGGTCGGGCCCAGCACCATCAGGCCCACGGCACTGATCAGACCCAGCCAGCCGCCAATCATCGCCCCGCGGGTGGTCAGCTTTTTCCAGTACATGGAAAGCAGCAGGACCGGGAAGTTGCAGCTCGCCGCGATGGAGAACGCCAGGCCTACCATGAACGCGATGTTCTGGCTTTCGAAGAGAATACCCAGGCCGATTGCCAGTACGCCCAGAGCCACCGTAGTGATCTTCGAAACGCGGATCTCGTCCTTCTCGTTGGCCTTGCCCTTCTTGATCACGCTGGCATACAGGTCATGGGATACAGCCGAAGCACCGGCCAGGGTCAAACCGGCAACCACCGCCAGGATGGTGGCGAACGCCACTGCCGAGATAAAGCCCAGGAAGATACTGCCACCGACCGCATTGGCCAGGTGCACCGCCGCCATGTTGTTACCGCCCAACAGAGCGCCAGCAGCATCCTTGAAGTCAGGGTTGGTGCTAACCAACAGGATCGCGCCAAAGCCGATAATGAAGGTCAGGATATAGAAGTAGCCGATAAAGCCGGTTGCATACAGCACGCTCTTACGTGCTTCCTTCGCGTCGCTCACCGTGAAGAAGCGCATCAGGATGTGCGGCAGGCCCGCAGTACCGAACATCAGCGCCAGACCCAGGGAGAAGGCCGAGATCGGATCCTTCACCAAGCCGCCAGGGCTCATGATCGCCTCACCTTTAGGGTGAACCTTGATCGCTTCGGAGAACAGCATGTTGAAGTCGAAGTTGACGTGTTTCATGACCATCAGGGCCATGAAGGACGCACCGGACAGCAGCAGTACCGCCTTGATGATCTGTACCCAGGTCGTTGCCAGCATGCCGCCGAACAACACATACAGGCACATCAGGATACCGACGAGGATAACCGCGACGTGGTAGTCCAGACCGAACAGCAGTTGGATCAGCTTACCGGCACCCACCATTTGCGCGATCAGGTAGAACGCCACGACGACCAGCGAACCGCAGGCCGATAGCGTACGAATTTCCTTCTGTTTGAGGCGATAGGACGCCACGTCAGCGAAGGTGTACTTACCCAGGTTACGCAGGCGTTCGGCGATCAGAAACAGAATGATCGGCCAGCCCACCAGGAAGCCGATCGAATAGATCAGGCCGTCGTAGCCGGAGGTGAACACCAGCGCGGAAATCCCCAGAAAGGACGCCGCCGACATGTAGTCGCCAGCAATCGCCAGACCATTTTGAAAGCCCGTGATTTTACCGCCAGCGGCATAGTAGTCAGCCGCCGACTTGTTGCGTTTGGAAGCCCAGTACGTGATGCACAGGGTAGCGCCCACGAACGCGACGAACATCAGGATCGCGGAAACGTTGAGAGGTTGTTTGTGTACTTCGCCCGTCAGAGCGTCGGCGGCCCAGACGGCGGGCGCGAAGGCGGCAATGCCCAGGGCTGCTAATAGACGCTGGATCATTGCTGAGCCTCCTTGAGGATCGCGTTGTTCAAGTCGTCGAATTCGCCATTGGCGCGACGCACATAGATACCGGTCAGGATGAACGCCGAAATGATCAGTCCAACACCGATGGGAATTCCCCAGGTAATCGATGAATCAGGGCTGATTTTTGCCCCCAGAACCTGCGGCCCATAAGCAATCAAAAGGATGAAACCCGAGTAAAGCCCTAGCATGATCGCCGAGAGAATCCAGGCGAACCGCTCCCTTTTACTGACCAGCTCCTTGAAACGCGGGCTGTTTTGAATCGAGAGGTAAATGCTGTCGTTCATTGTTTTTGTCCTCGCAGCACAGATGAGTTGGAACGTATTCCACTTTAGGCGGCTGCAAGCGCGATTCCAGACGACCTTAGTCTTAGAGCCAAAAGCGCCGTAATGCCCACTGGGAGCGCCCTGGCGACGAATGGTCGAGCCGAAATTCGATGACGGAAGGCACGAAAAAACCGCCTGTCAAAATGACCAGGCGGCCTTGGAATAGCTGTTCTAGAGAGCTCGAAGTTCGATCATTGGATCCATTCAGCCACGCGTTCCGGGTGCTTGGCGACCCACTCTTTGGCCGCAACATCAGGCTTGGCACCGTCCTGAATGGCCAGCATCACTTCACCAATTTCATCCTTGGAAGCCCACTGAAATTTTTTCAGGAAGGCCGCGACTTCCGGCGCTTTCTTTTCCAGCCCCTTGCTGCCGATGCTATTGACCGTTTCCGCCGCGCCGTAAACGCCCTTGGGATCGTCAAGAAAGCGCAGTTTCCACTTGGCGAACATCCAGTGCGGTACCCAGCCGGTCACGGCAATGGACTCCTGCTTGTCTTCGGCCCGGGTCAGCTCGGCGATCATCGCCGCGCCGGAACTGGCTTGCAGCTTGTAGTCCAGCCCGTAGTCCTTGATCGCCTGGTCGGTCTTGAGCATTACCCCGGAGCCGGCGTCGATCCCCACGATCTTGTTTTTGAAGCTGGTATCGGTCTTGAGGTCGGCAATCGATTGCGCCTTGACGTACTCAGGCACGATCAAGCCGATCTTCGCGTCCTTGAAATTGGGGCCATAGTCGACCACCTTGTCCTTGTTCTTCGTCCAATACTCCCCATGAGTCACGGGCAGCCACGCGGAGAGCATGGCGTCGAGCTTGCCGGTGGCAACGCCCTGCCACATGATCCCGGTGGCCACGGCCTGCAGTTTCACGTCGTAGCCCAGCTTTTGCTTGATCACCTCGGCCGCCACATGGGTCGTCGCCACGCTGTCCGACCAGCCATCGACATAGCCGATACTCAAGGTCTTGGTCTCGGCGCTCGCCACTGTGGAGCTGATCGCCAGTACCAGGGCGGTACCGACGCCTAAGAGTCGTCGCATCTTCATCGTTGCTTCCCCGAAAAGTGCCGGGCCCGACGGTTGTCGAGCCGTATCACGCAGTTTTGTTAGAGCGCGCGGCGCCTCCTTCACGCCCCAGCGTCGAACCCGTTCGATTATCAGCGCAGTACTGATACCCCGATCATCGACCCCCGCCGCCTCGCAACCTGCTCTGACAGCGACCTCAAGGCAGCGGTAAACGACATCACAACGCCAGCAATCAGCGGCCTGGGAAACACGCCGTTGCAACTAAGCGCGAACTTTGCATGGCAAACCTCTGTGTACGTCCAAGGCCGGGGGAAATCCGGGTAAGATGCCCGGCTTCGATCCCAGACGGCCCGCCCATGTCCGCCAGAATCCGCTTTCCCCTACTGCCTTATCTCTTCGCCTCCCTGCTCGGACTGATCGCTCTCTGCGGTTTCTGGTACGGCCTTGGCCAACCAGTCCAGCTACCGGATGTGGCGAGCACCTCGCACAAGCTGCAATGCGCCTCCTACACCCCGTTCGACAAGGACCAGTCACCGTTCGACCAGCCTTTTGCGCTGCGCCCCGAGCGCATGGATGCCGACCTGGCACTGCTGGCGACCCGCTTCGAATGCATCCGCACCTATTCCATGACTGGCCTCGAGGGCCTGCCTGATCTCGCCCGCAAGCACGGCCTCAAGCTGATGAGCGGGGCCTGGATCGGCCGCAACCCGGTGGACAACGCCAAGGAAGTCGAGGCCCTGATCGCCTCGGCCAATGCCAACCCGGACGTCGTGACCTCGGTGATCGTCGGCAACGAAGTCCTGCTGCGCAAGGAAATAACCGCAGGGCAACTGGTCGAGTTGATCCAGCAGGTCAAGCGCCAGATCCAGCAGCCGGTAACGTACGCCGATGTCTGGGAGTTCTGGTTGCAGCACCCGCAAATCGCCCCGGCCGTGGACTTCCTGACCATCCACCTGTTGCCTTACTGGGAAGATGACCCAGCCGGCATCGACCAGGCCCTGCATCATGTCGGTGAGATCCGCCAGGTCTTTGGCAACCGCTTCGCCCCCAAGGAAGTGGTCATCGGCGAAACCGGCTGGCCCAGCGAAGGCCGCCAGCGCGAAACCGCCCTGCCCAGCCGGGTCAATGAAGCCCGCTTTATTCGCGGTTTCGTCGCCATGGCCGAGCAGCAAGGCTGGCGCTACAACCTGATCGAAGCCTTCGATCAACCCTGGAAACGCGTCAGTGAAGGCGCCGTTGGCGGCTACTGGGGGTTGTACGACGCGGATCGCCAGGACAAGGGCATCCTCACCGGACCGGTGTCCAACCTACCGAACTGGCCACTCTGGCTGGGCTTTGGCGGCCTGCTGTTCGTCGCCACCCTGCTGCTCGGCGGCGCCGTTCGCGGCACCCGCGCCGCACTGCTCCTGCCGATGCTTGGCGCGCTGGGTGCCTGCAGCATCGGTGCCTGGATGGAATTGAGCTGGGTGACCAGCCGCTTTGCTGGCGAATGGCTCTGGGCTGGCTTGTTGACCGGTTTGAACCTGCTGGTACTGGCCCATGGCGCGCTGGCCTTGAGTCAACGCGCCGGTTGGCGTGGGCGCTGTTTCGCCTGGCTGGAACAGCGTTCGGGCTGGTGGCTGGTGGCCGCCGGGTTCGCGGGGGCCGTCATGCTGTTGGCTTTGGTCGTCGATCCCCGCTATCGCAGTTTCCCGAGCGCCGCACTGCTGCTACCGGCCGTGGTGTATCTGTGCCGCCCGGTCAGTGGCCCGCGTCGGGAAGTCGCTCTGCTGGCCTTTATCATCGGCGCCGGGATCGCCCCGCAGCTGTACCGCGAAGGCCTGGAAAACCTGCAGGCCTGGGGCTGGGCAGCGGTCTGCGCACTGCTGGTGATTGCCCTGTGGCGTAGTTTGAGGGTTCGGGCGTAGGTCGCCCTTCACAGGCAAGAACGAGCTTGCTCGCGATCTTTAACGGTTTAGACAGCGCTAAAGGTCGCGAACAAGCGTCTACAAAACAGAAACAGAAGATGGCATCAGGGACGCGGCGAGCGCACCAGGCGCAAGGCCGCGATCACCACCGCAAAGACCGCCATGCTGGTGTTGTAGAGCGCCAACGCCGGGAAGCCGAAAAACAACCCGAGCAAGGCCAACACCCAGCCCGCACGCCCCGACAACAAAAAGCCGGCGATCGACGTCGCCAGCGCCAGCCAGCCCAATACCTTGAAGTGGATCATCAGGCCCAAAGTCGAACGTGCCTGACACTCCCAGCGCGACGCCTCCTCGATACACAACCCAACCCAGCGGGCATCTTCCATCAGCCCGTAGCGCAGGCCATAACTGGCAGCCAGCCATAACGGCAGGGCGAGAAGCAGCAAAACGAGCGGCAAGCGGCGGGACATAAGGCACTCCGATAGGCAAAAACGGCGCCCAGCATAATCGCCCATTCAGGGTATGCAACCCGCCAGGCGAGATATCTGGTCATCGAACTAAGGCAAAGTGTATCGTCTACCCTGTATTTCCTAAGCGCCGGCCAGCCCTTTTCAGGAATTCGCCGCGAGGCATGGCACTTCGGCAGTAGCACGACGGTCATAGCCAGCGAATATCACTCAGCACTCTTGCTCAAAGGAATGTCGTCATGCCCCTGTCACTGCGCTTCGCTGCCTTGTTTGGCGGCCTTTTCCTGAGTGCATCCGCGCTGGCGGTGGATATCGATGCCAGCACCTACGGCTATCCGCTGACCAACCCGTTCGAAGCAACCATTGCTAGCACCCCGCCGGACCTGCGCCCGGAACTGCCAAACGACGACGATATCAATCAGTCGGATTACACCCTCACCCTGCGCCCGGAACGTGAATTCATCCTGCCGGCCAACTTCTGGCCGGTGAAGAAACTGACCTACCGCCTGGCCCGCCAGGACCATGCCGCACCGCTGATCTTCCTGATCGCCGGCACTGGCGCGCCCTACTCCAGCAGCCTCAACGAATACCTGAAGAAGCTCTACTACAAGGCGGGCTATCACGTCGTGCAGTTGTCCTCGCCGACCAGCTACGACTTCATCAGCGCAGCCTCGCGCTTCGCCACGCCCGGCGTGAGCCAGGAAGATGCCGAAGACCTCTATCGGGTCATGCAGGCCGTGCGGGCCCAGAACCCGAGGCTACCGGTGACCGACTATTACCTTACCGGCTACAGCCTGGGCGCATTGAACGCGGCGTTTGTCAGCCACCTGGACGAGACCCGGCGCAGCTTCAACTTCAAGAAAGTCCTGCTACTCAACCCGCCGGTCAACCTCTACACCTCGATCACCAACCTGGACAAAATGGTCCAGACCGAGGTCAAGGGCATCAATAACAGCACCACTTTCTATGAGCTGGTGCTGTCCAAGCTGACCCGCTATTTCCAGGAAAAGGGTTATATCGACCTTAACGATGCCCTGCTCTACGACTTCCAGCAGTCCAAGGAACACCTGACCAACGAACAGATGGCCATGCTGATCGGCACCTCATTCCGCTTCTCTGCGGCCGATATCGCCTTTACCTCGGACCTGATCAACCGCCGCGGCCTGATTACCCCACCCAAATACCCGATCACCGAAAGCACCAGCCTGACGCCGTTTTTCAAACGGGCCCTGCAATGCGACTTCGACTGCTACCTCACCGAGCAGGTGATCCCGATGTGGCGCGCGCGCACCGGTGGCGGCAGCCTGCTGCAATTGATCGATCAGGTCAGCCTCTATGCCTTGCAGGACTACCTGCACAACAGTTCGAAGATCGCGGTGATGCATAACGCCGACGACGTGATCCTCGGCCCCGGCGACCTGGGTTTTCTGCGCAAGACCTTTGGCGATCGTTTGACCGTCTACCCGCTGGGTGGCCACTGCGGCAACCTCAATTACCGCGTCAATAGCGACGCCATGCTGGAGTTCTTCCGTGGCTAAACACCTTCTGCTTATCGCGGCGTTGCTCTGCACTGGCCAGGCCCTGGCCGACGACACCCGCACCGCCTCCCCCAGGAGCGTCGACCCGGACGGCTTCACCGAACCGCTCAAACAATTGAAGTTCAACCCCGGTCTGGACCAGCGCGAGTTCGAGCGCTCGACCCTGAATGCGCTGAATGTCTACGACCCCCTGGAGTCGTGGAATCGCCGTGTGTATCACTTCAACTACCGGTTCGATCAGTGGGTCTTTCTGCCGGTGGTCAATGGCTACCGCTTTATCACCCCGAACTTTGTACGCAGCGGCGTAAGCAACTTCTTCAACAACCTAGGCGATGTGCCGAACCTGCTCAACAGCCTGCTGCAGTTCAAGGGCCAGCGCTCGATGGAAACCACCGCGCGGCTGCTGCTCAACACCACAATCGGCATCGCCGGCCTGTGGGACCCAGCCACCAAAATGGGGCTGGCACGCCAGACTGAAGACTTTGGCCAGACCCTGGGCTTCTATGGTGTTCCGGGTGGCGCCTACTTCGTTCTGCCGCTGCTGGGCCCTTCCAATCTGCGCGACACCACCGGGCTGATCTTCGATTACACCGCCGAGAGCCAGATCAACTTTCTCAATGTTGCCGAAGTCAGCGATAACCACCCGGAAATCTGGGTGCTACGTGCGGTCGACAAACGCTACACCACGCATTTCCGCTATGGCCAGCTGGACTCGCCGTTCGAGTACGAGAAGGTGCGGTATGTCTATACCGAGGCGCGCAAGCTGCAGATAGCCGAGTAGCGCACCGTGGCAGTCCTCAAGCGGCAAGTGGCAACACGTGCCGCTTGGCGCTTGATGCGGCTTTAAACCTCTAGAAACCTGCAGAGCTCGACGCGTTTGGCCAAGGCGTCTCGCCGGCCAAGTTCGATCAGTTCGCTGCAGTAGGCCGCTTCGAACAGCAGATAGCTGAGTACGCCCGCACCGCTGGTTTTGGTCGCACCAGGGCCGCGCAGGAACAGGCGCAGGGCCGCTGGCAATTCATGGCGGTGGCGGGCGGCGATTTCGTCGATAGGCTGGCTGGGCGCAATGACCAGTACATCCACCGGTGCCAGGCCCAGGCGGCGCGGCTGCGTGCCCGGGAGCAACTGGCCAAGCTGGTTGAGCCGCTGCAGCAATTCGATATCGCTTTCCAGGCTGTCAATAAAGGTGCTGTTGAGCATATGCCCGCCAATCTGCGCCAGGCTCGGTTGCTGGCCACTGCAGATACGCGGCGCCATCTCTTCGCCATCTAGCCCGCGCGGGTTGCCACTGACGCCCACCACCAGCACTCGGTTCGCGCCCAGGTGCAACGCCGGGCTGATGGGTGCCGACTGACGGACAGCACCGTCACCGAAGTACTCCTGGTCCAGCTTGACCGGCGCAAACAGCAAGGGAATCGCCGAACTGGCCAGCAAATGGTCGATACTCAAACGGGTCGGCACACCAATACGACGATGGCGTAGCCAGGCGTCGATGGTGCCTTTACCTTGATAAAAGGTCACCGCCTGGCCGGACTCATAACCGAATGCCGTAACCGCCACCGCGCGCAGCTTCTGCTGGGCGATGGCGTCCTCGATGCCGCCCAGGTGCAGCCGCTCGCTGAGCAGCTCGCGCAAGGGCGAGCTATCGAGCAAGGCCACCGGGGCCTGCTCGCCCAATCCCAGCAAGCTATGGCCGACGAAACGGCTGGCCTGGCGAATCACCCCAGGCCAGTCGCTGCGCAAGACCAAATGGCTACGAAAGCCTTGCCAGAAGGCCGTCAGGCGTTCGATGGCGGCCTTGAAGTCCAACGCCCCGCTGGCCAGCGTTACAGCATTGATCGCCCCGGCAGACGTGCCGACGATCACCGGAAACGGATTGCTCGCCCCCGCCGGCAACAGCTCGGCGATGGCGGCCAACACCCCCACCTGATAGGCCGCCCGCGCACCGCCGCCGGAAAGGATCAGACCGGTAACCGGCTGGGCTGGACTCATGGCAACACTCCATTGATTGCAAACGTGAGGCAGAAAAACCTAAGACGGATACCGCAGCCGCCGCTGTTTCAACGACGCTTTTCGTACAGCTTCGGCTCGCCCGGCGGACGACTCTTGAATCGCCGATGGGCCCACAGATATTGCTCGGGGCACGCCCGCACCGACGCTTCGACCCACTGGTTGATCCGCAGGCAATCCGCCTCTTCGGTCTCGCCCGGGAACGCGTCCAGCGGCGGATGAATCACCAGGCGATAACCACTGCCATCGGCCAGGCGCTCCTGGGTAAACGGCACCACCAGGGCCCGGCCCAAGCGGGCAAACTTGCTGGTGGCTGTTACCGTCGCCGCCTGAATACCGAACAACGGCACGAAAACACTCTGCTTGGCACCATAGTCCTGGTCCGGTGCGTACCAGATCGCCCGCCCGACCCGCAGCAGCTTGAGCATGCCGCGCACGTCTTCGCGCTCCACCGCCAGGGAATCGAGGTTATGCCGCTCGCGGCCCCGGCGCTGAATGTAGTCAAACAGCGGATTCTTGTGCTCGCGGTACATGCCATCGATCGTGTGCTGCTGCCCCAGCAGGGCCGCGCCGATTTCCAGCGTGGTGAAGTGCAGAGCCATCAGGATCACGCCCTTGCCTTCGCGCTGGGCCTGCTTCAGATGCTCCAGCCCTTCGATATGGGCCAGCCGGGCCAACCGACGGCGAGACCACCACCAACTCATGGCCATTTCAAAGAAGGCAATGCCGGTGGACGCAAAATTTTCCCGCAACAGGCGCTCGCGCTCGGCGGCGGATTTTTCCGGGAAGCACAATTGCAGGTTGCGCGCCGCGATCCGTCGTCGCTCGCTGGCCACGCGATACATCAACGCACCCAAGCCGCGACCGATGCGCAGCAGCACGCCGTAAGGCAGTTGAACAATCAGCCAGAGCAGGCCAAGCCCCAGCCAAAGCGGCCAGAAACGCGGAAGAAAAAATTCGGCACGTAAACGTGGGCGATCCATTACAGATTCCGGACAGACACAAGGTCGCGCATTCTACAACGGTTCGCCCCGGCTTGCGGCGTGCGGACGATCTCGTTATAAGTCTCGGCACTTTCAGTGACAAGCTGCGTTATGCCGACCATGAGCCAGACCGAATCGCTCGACCCCGTTCCCGTGTTCCAGTTGAAGGGCAGCATGCTCGCCATCACCGTGCTGGAACTGGCACACAACAATCCCGAAGGCCTGGATCGTCAACTGGCCGCCAAGGTCGCCCAGGCGCCCAATTTCTTCAGCAATACCCCGCTGGTGCTGGCGCTGGACAAGCTACCGGCCGGCGAAGGCGCGGTCGATCTGCCCGCGCTGATGCGTATCTGCCGCCAACATGGCCTGCGCACCCTGGCGATCCGTGCCAATCGCATCGAAGACATCGCCGCCGCCATCGCCATCGACCTGCCCGTGCTGCCACCGTCCGGCGCTCGCGAGCGGCCGGTCGACCCGCTGCAGGAAGGCGAGGTCAAGAAAAAACCGGAAAAACCGCCAGAGCCGACCATCAAGCCGACCAAAATCATTACCTCGCCGGTACGCGGTGGCCAGCAGATCTATGCCCAGGGTGGCGATCTGGTGGTCATCTCTTCGGTCAGCCCCGGCGCGGAACTTCTGGCCGATGGCAACATCCATGTTTACGGCCCCATGCGCGGGCGCGCGCTGGCCGGGGTCAAGGGCGATACCAAGGCACGGATTTTCTGCCAGCAATTGAGCGCCGAACTGGTGTCGATTGCCGGTCAGTACAAGGTTTCCGAAGATTTACGCCGTGACCCGTTGTGGGGGGCTGCTGTTCAAGTCAGCCTGTCGGGCGATGTGTTGAACATCACCCGCCTTTAACGGATACTGCCGCATTTTCAAAGCATCTCTGAAACACCGTGAAAACAGCTTGAACGCAGTCGGGCAATGTCGGGTCGCACTGTTCACCATAAACAGGACGCTCGCCAAGGCCCAGCGAAAGCTGTCCGAGCTCAGTCGTTTTCAGGGAATGTTCTTCAGGGGCTTTAACGTCCTTTTTTCCTTAGGGGTGAAACACCTTGGCCAAGATTCTCGTGGTTACATCCGGCAAGGGTGGTGTGGGTAAGACCACCACCAGCGCCGCTATCGGTACCGGCCTCGCTCTGCGCGGCCACAAAACAGTCATCGTCGACTTCGACGTCGGCCTGCGTAACCTCGACCTGATCATGGGCTGCGAACGCCGCGTGGTGTATGACTTCGTGAACGTGGTCAACGGCGAAGCGACCCTGGGCCAGGCCCTGATCAAGGACAAGCGCCTCGAGAACCTGTACGTGCTGGCCGCCAGCCAGACCCGTGACAAGGACGCGCTGACCAAGGAAGGCGTCGAAAAAGTACTGATGGAACTCAAGGAAACCTTCGAGTTCGTCGTCTGCGACTCTCCTGCGGGCATCGAGACCGGCGCCCACCTGGCCATGTACTTCGCCGATGAAGCGATCGTCGTGACCAACCCGGAAGTCTCCTCGGTTCGTGACTCCGACCGTATGCTGGGCCTGCTGGCCAGCAAATCGCGGCGCGCCGAAAAAGGTGAAGACCCGATCAAGGAACACCTGCTGCTGACCCGCTACAACCCGGAGCGTGTGAGCCGAGGCGAAATGCTCGGCGTCGAAGACGTCAAGGACATCCTGGCAGTCACCCTGCTGGGCGTAATCCCCGAATCCCAGGCGGTGCTCAAGGCATCCAACCAGGGCGTGCCGGTCATCCTCGACGACCAGAGCGACGCCGGCCAGGCGTACAGCGACGCCGTTGACCGCCTGCTGGGCAAAACCGTGGAACATCGCTTCCTCGATATGCAGAAGAAGGGATTCTTCGAGCGCCTGTTTGGAGGCAACTGACCCATGAACATTTTTGACTTCTTTCGTGCAAGCAAAAAGGAAACGACTGCCTCGGTCGCGAAAGAGCGTCTACAGATCATCGTGGCGCATGAGCGCGGCCAGCGCAGCAAACCGGATTACCTGCCTGCCCTGCAGAAGGAACTGGTGGAAGTGATCCGCAAGTACGTCAATATCGAGACCGATCAAGTTCAGGTTGCACTGGAAAACCAGGGCAGCTGCTCGATTCTGGAACTCAATATCACCCTGCCCGATCGCTGATTCGATTCGGTAGACGCCACGGCGGCCAGTAGGAGCAAGTGTGTTCGCGATGGTGGAGTGTCAATCACTCTTCCCCGCGTACACACCCGCCCCTACTGGCCGCCGTTGGCATTTGTTACGAGGCTGTTTGATGCCGCTGTCCAATATCCACATCATCCACCAGGACGCCGGCGTTCTGGTGGTCAACAAACCGACCCTGCTGCTTTCCGTGCCGGGCCGGGCCGATGACAACAAGGATTGCCTGATCACCCGCCTGCAGGAAAACGGCTACCCGGAAGCCCGCATTGTGCATCGCCTGGATTGGGAAACCTCGGGGATCATCCTGCTCGCCCGGGATGCCGATACTCATCGCGAGCTATCGCGCCAGTTTCATGACCGCGAAACGGAAAAAGCCTATACAGCGCTCTGCTGGGGCCAGCCGGAACTGGACAGCGGCAGCATCGACCTGCCATTGCGCTACGACCCGCCCACCAAGCCACGCCACGTGGTCGACCATGAGTTCGGCAAACATGCGCTGACCTTCTGGCGCGTCCTGGAACGCCAGCAGGACTGGTGCCGCGTAGAACTGACGCCCATTACCGGGCGCTCCCACCAGTTGCGCGTCCATATGCTGTCCATCGGTCATCCGCTACTGGGTGATGGGCTGTATGCCCACCCCCAGGCGCTGGCGGCCTGGCCACGGCTCTGCCTGCATGCCAGCATGCTCAGCTTTACCCACCCACAAAGCGGCGAGCGCTTGCGTTTCGAGTGCCCGGCACCTTTTTGAGTCCTCCATCGCACCGCTCCTGCCTACCTTCGCGATAGGCACGAGCCGGCTCGCGATCAACGGTTCAGCACGGTAAACTCCCGCGACTGCTGTCTGGAGCTCCTTATGCGCGAAGCATTGAATCAAGGCCTGATCGACTTCCTCAAGGCCTCACCGACCCCTTTCCACGCCACTTGCAGCCTGGTCCAGCGTCTGGAAGCGGCCGGTTACCAGCGCCTCGATGAGCGCGAAACCTGGACCACCGAAGCCGGTGGCCGCTATTTCGTCACCCGCAACGACTCCTCCATCATTGCGTTCAAGCTCGGCCGCCACTCCGCCCTGCACGGCGGTATCCGCCTGGTCGGCGCCCATACCGACAGCCCCTGCCTACGGGTCAAGCCGCAGCCGGAACTGCAGCGCCAGGGTTTCTGGCAACTGGGCGTCGAGGTCTACGGCGGCGCACTCCTGGCCCCCTGGTTCGACCGCGACCTGTCGTTGGCCGGGCGCGTGACCTTTCGCCGCGATGGCAAGGTCGAAAGCCAGTTGATTGACTTCAAGCTGCCGATTGCGGTGATCCCAAACCTCGCCATCCACCTCAACCGCGAAGCCAACCAGGGCTGGGCGATCAATCCCCAGACCGAGCTGCCACCGATTCTGGCGCAGTTCGCCGGCGACGAACGCGTCGACTTCCGTGCCGTGCTCACCGAGCAACTGGCCCGTGAGCATGGCCTCAATGCCGACGTGGTACTGGATTACGAGTTGAGCTTCTACGACACCCAGGACGCGGCGGTCATTGGTCTCAATGGCGACTTTATCGCGGGCGCGCGCCTGGACAACTTGCTGTCCTGCTACGCCGGGTTGCAGGCGCTGCTGACAGCCGATACCGAAGAAACCTGCGTACTGGTCTGCACCGACCATGAAGAGGTCGGCTCCTGCTCGGCCTGCGGCGCCGACGGCCCGATGCTCGAGCAGACCCTGCGCCGCCTGCTGCCCGAGGGCGATGAGTTCGTACGCACTATCCAGAAATCCCTGTTGGTCTCGGCCGACAACGCCCATGGCGTGCATCCCAACTACGCCGACAAGCACGACGCCAACCACGGTCCGAAACTCAATGCCGGCCCGGTGATCAAGGTCAACAGCAACCAGCGCTACGCTACCAACAGCGAAACCGCCGGGTTCTTCCGCCACCTGTGCATGGCCGAAGAGGTGCCTGTGCAGAGTTTTGTGGTCCGCAGCGACATGGGCTGTGGCTCGACCATCGGCCCGATCACCGCCAGCCACCTGGGCGTGCGCACCGTCGATATCGGCCTGCCGACATTCGCCATGCACTCGATCCGCGAACTGGCCGGCAGCCATGACCTGGCGCACCTGGTCAAAGTGCTGAGCGCGTTCTACGCCAGCCGTGAGCTGCCGTAGGCAGCCAGCGGCTTCTGATGCATATCAATCCAGGCGGCGCCAAAGCCGCCTAGACTTCACTTATCCCCTTCAACAAGGCTTGCGTCATGATCGAGATGTCTGCATTCCACTCCATGCTTATCCCCATCCTTAGCGGCATGATCCTGCTGGCGCTCGGCTTCAATTTTCGCGACCGCAATATCGGCGTATTCAGTATGTGGGCCGGCATGCTGCTGATCCTCGGCACCATGGTTTACAAGATCCTCGCCAAGCTCGCCGAGTAATTGCACTCGCATTGGTTATAGCGGCCTCGTACACTCGGTCGACCCTTCTTTTCATGAGGTAGGCCGCCCGGTGCTTGCTCGTCTTTTCGCTTTGCCCTTTTGCCTGCTGATCTGCCTGCTGACGCTGCTCCCCATGGCGCCCGCCCAGGCGGTTGGCCTGCCGAGCCTGCTCGGTTCCTCGAACCAGGCCCAGCCGCAAGCCACCGAGCCTTTGGGCCAGTCGCTGGACGAAGTGATCAAGACCCTGGAAAACGACCAGCAGCGCAGCAAGCTGCTCGCCGACCTGAAGAAACTGCGCGACAGCACCAAGAAAGCTCAACCGGTGACCGAAGAAGGGGTGCTCGGCCTGATCGGCAGCACCCTCTCGAACTTCGAAAAACAGTTTACCGGCGACGACAGCCCCCTCAGCCGCTGGTCCCAGGAAGTCGAGCATGCCCGCGACGAACTGGATGCCCTGATGCTGCCGGCCAGCGAATGGCTGCCGATCATCTTCGCCTTTGCCCTGATCCTGCTGCTCTGGAGCCTGCTGGCCTACGCCATGATCTGGCTCAGCCATCGCGTGCGCCTGCGCTTCGGACTGACCGAGGATCTGCCGCAACACCCCACGACCATGGACCTGCTGCGCTTTGCCCTGCGCAAGCTCGGCCCCTGGATGGTCGCGCTGCTGATTACCGTCTACATGACCTACGCCCTGCCTTCCTCGCTGGGCAAGGACCTGGCCATGGTCCTGGCCTATGCACTGGTCATCGGCACCTGCTTCTCGGCCATCTGCGTCATCGCCTTTTCCGTGCTCGATGGCCCGCACCGCCATCGCGCACTGTATATCCTGCGGCACCAGGCATTCCGCCCGTTATGGCTGATCGGCAGCTTCGCCGCCTTCGGCGAGGCGCTCAGCGATCCCCGCCTGGTGAGCAGCCTCGGCCAGCACCTGGCCCATACGGCCGCGACCCTGGCCAATGTGCTCGCGGCCCTGTCCACCGGGCTGTTTATCCTGCGTTTCCGCCGGCCCATCGCCCACCTGATTCGTAACCAGCCGCTGTCCCGGCGCCTGACCCGCCGCGCCCTGAGCGACACCATCGATATCCTCGGGACCTTCTGGTACATCCCGGCGCTGATCCTGGTGGCGATCTCGCTGTTTGCCACTTTCATTTCCGCCGGGGACACCAGCACCGCCCTGCGCCAGTCCTTGCTGTGCACAGTGCTGGTGGTGCTCTGCATGGTGATCAACGGCCTGGTCCGGCGCCACGCGCTCAGGCCGCAACGCGGGCACAAACGCCACGCCCTCTACTCCGAACGCCTCAAGAGTTTCTTCTACACACTGGTCCACCTGCTGGTGTGGCTGATCTTCATCGAACTGGGCCTGCGGGTCTGGGGCATGTCGCTGATCCGTTTCACCGAAGGCGACGGCCATGATGTCAGCGTCAAGCTGCTCAGCCTCGCGGGCACGCTGATCTTTGCCTGGCTGATCTGGATTCTCAGCGATACCGCCGTGCACCTGGCCCTCACCCGCTCACGCAAGGGCCTGGCCAATACCCGTGCACAGACCATGATGCCGCTGATCCGCAACGTGTTGTTCGTGGCGATTTTCATCATTGCGCTGATCGTCGCCCTGGCCAACATGGGCATGAACGTCACGCCGCTGTTGGCCGGTGCGGGGGTCATCGGTCTGGCCATCGGCTTTGGCGCCCAGTCGCTGGTGGCCGACCTGATTACCGGCCTGTTCATCATTATCGAGGACTCCCTGGCCATCGACGATTATGTCGATGTCGGCGGCCACCTCGGCACCGTCGAAGGCCTGACCATCCGGACCGTGCGCCTGCGCGATATCGACGGGATCGTGCACACCATCCCGTTCAGCGAGATCAAAAGCATCAAGAACTACTCCCGGGAGTTCGGCTACGCGATCTTCCGAGTCGCGATCCCCTTCAATATGGAGATCGATGAAGCGATCAAGCTGATGCGCGATGTCGGCCAGAAGATGCGCAATGATCCCCTGCAACGGCGCAATATCTGGTCGCCCCTGGAGATCCAGGGCGTCGAGAGTTTCGAGTCCGGCAGCGCGATCCTGCGGGCCCGCTTCAAGACTGCACCGATCAAGCAATGGGAAGTTTCCCGAGCCTTCAACCTGCTGCTCAAGCGCACCATGGACGAAGCCGGCCTGGACCTGGCCACCCCACGCCTCAGCGTGCAGGTGGTGACGCCCGGCGGCGGAGCGCTAGGCGGCGCGACAAAAGAGTAAGGCGCGCTAGAGCACATCGACCCCGACATGAATCGCGTCGTGTCGCCAAAACTCCAGATCACAATCGATCAGCCGTTGATGCTGATCGTAATTGACCCGGGTAATGTTCAATCCCGGGCTGCCCGGCGACACCCTCAAGGCCGCGGCCGCCTCGGCCTGTAGCGACGAAGGCACGATCTCGAAACGCACACGGCCGTAATGCAGGTCGAAATGCCGGGCATAGAGCTCGGTCATGGACTGGTTCAGGTCGAAGTCGAGAATCCCGGGAAAGTAGCGTGGATTGAGGTAATGCTCGACATAGAGCACCAGGCGCTTATCGATCCGCCGTGCGCGACGGATCTGGATCACGCTGGACAGCGCCGGCAACTGTAACCAGGCGCACACCGCTGCCGAGGCCGGTTGCAACCGCGCTGACAGGACCTCGGTCGAAGGCACCCGGCCCTGGGCGCTGACCATGGCGTGGAAGTGGCTGCGCTGCATCAGGTTGTAGGCCAGGCGCGGCGGCGACACAAACCAGCCACGGCGCTCCTCCCGATAGATCAACCCTCTGGCTTCGAGCTGAAGCAATGCCTCGCGCACCGTGATTCGGGTCGTGCTGAACAATTCGCTGAGCTTGCGCTCGGCCGGCAATTTGCTGCCCGGTGCGAGCAAGCCGTGCTCGACCTGCTCTTGCAGCGCCAGGCTGATGGCTGTCACCGCCTTGGGTATCTCTTCGCGCATCCCTGTTACCTATTTGGACTAGACCAGCACCGAATCAGGGCAGAACCGAGCGCTTCGCTCATCCCGAATATCGCTCAAAGCCTAGGCAAGACTCATGACTGATAGATGACAAAAACGCTGAGCGGCCTTTAGAAATCCCCCCTTCAGGCGCGATAAACCGCTCAAATTCAGCGATTTGACGATGGTCTACGCTTATCTCGCCGGTACCAGCGTTGCCCCTTGCGAGGGCTGGCGCAGCGGCGACCGACATCAAAGTGTCATCCAGTCCACCTAGATTGGCTCAGGTATTGCTGACCTAGACCAACCCAGCCCAAGACCTCGATCACCCCAACGACGCGACCACACCGGCGCGTTGAGCACGCCCCAAGGAGCTTCGGATGAAAAAGCTTTTCCTGGCCTCACTGTTAGGTTCGAGCATCGCCCTGTGCAGCGCCGCCATGGCCGCCAACACCGATTTGAAAACCCTGGAGGCCGCCGCCCGGGCCGAAGGCGCCGTCAATAGCGTGGGCATGCCCGACGACTGGGCCAACTGGCGCGGCACCTGGGAAGACCTGAGCAAGCTCTATGGCCTCAAACATATCGATACCGACATGAGCTCGGCCCAAGAAGTGGCCAAGTTCGCCGCAGAGAAGGACAACGCCAGCGCCGATATCGGCGACGTCGGGGCGGCCTTCGGACCGATCGCGGTAAAACAGGGTGTGGTGCAGCCGTACAAGCCCACGACCTGGGAGCAGGTCCCGGACTGGGCCAAGGACAAGGATGGCAACTGGGCACTGGCCTATACCGGCACCATCGCCTTTATCGTCAACAAAAAGCTGTTGCACGGCTCCGAAGCGCCGACCCGCTGGGCCGACCTCAAGTCCGGCAAGTACAAGGTCTCCATTGGCGACGTCAGTACCGCCGCCCAGGCGGCCAACGGTGTACTGGCCGCAGCGCTGGCCAATGGTGGCGATGAAAAGAACATTCAGCCCGCACTGTTGATGTTCGCCGAAATCGCCAAGCAGGGGCGCCTATCCCTGGCCAACCCGACCATTGCAACCATGGAGAAGGGTGAAATCGAAGTGGGCGTGGTCTGGGACTTCAACGGCCTGAGCTATCGCGCCAAGATGGCCAACCCCGACGACTACATCGTCCTGATTCCCTCCGATGGCTCGGTGATCTCGGGCTACACCACCATCATCAACAAGTACGCCAAGCATCCAAACGCCGCCAAGCTGGCCCGCGAGTACATCTTCAGCGACGCCGGGCAAACCAACCTGGCCCGTGGCAACGCCCGCCCGATCCGCGCCGAGCACCTGCAATTGCCAGCCGATGTGCAGGCCAAGCTGCTGCCCAACGAGCAGTACAAGAAGGTTACGCCGATCAAGGATGCCGATGCCTGGGAGAAGACCTCCAAGGCCCTGCCGCAGAAGTGGCAGGAAGAAGTCATCATCAATATGCAATAAGCCGCCGCGCCTGCCCGTTCGCAACGGTAAATCCGGCGCGGGCGGACGGGCGCACCGCTCACATCGCTCACAAGAGACCGGGCCATGTCGCACAACGTCATTCTGGTGGTACTCGACGGCCTGAACCATCAGGTCGCCCGGCATGCCATGGGTCATCTGCAGGCCTATGTCGGAGCCGGACGCGCCGCGCTGTACGCGCTGGAATGCGAGTTGCCAGCACTCTCGCGGCCACTCTATGAATGCATTCTGACGGGCGTTGCGCCCATCGAAAGCGGCATCGTGCATAACCAGATCTCGCGCCTGTCGAGCCAACGCAGCATTTTCCATTACGCCAGGGACGCGGGCCTGAGCACCGCCGCCGCGGCCTATCACTGGGTCAGCGAGTTGTATAACCGCTCACCCTTTGTCGCCGCCCGCGACCGGCACAGTTGCACCCCGGACCTGCCGATCCAGCAGGGGCATTTCTACTGGAACGACCACTACCCCGATTCCCACCTCTTCGCCGACGCCGAAAGCCTGCGCCTGGCCCACGCGCCAAACTTCCTGCTGGTGCACCCAATGAACATCGACGACGCCGGCCACAAGCACGGCCTCGACAGCCCGCAGTACCGCAATAGCGCACGCTCGGCCGATATCGTCCTGGCCGACTATCTGCAGGGCTGGCTCGATGCCGGCTACCAGGTGCTGGTCACGGCCGACCATGGCATGAACAACGACCGCTCGCACAATGGCCTGCTGGCCGAGGAGCGCGAAGTGCCATTGTTTGTGCTGGGCTCGGCCTTCAGCCTCGATACCGATGCCAGCCCGTTGCAGACACAGCTGTGCGGCACGATCTGCGAGCTGCTGGGCGTGCCCCACGACAAACCCGTCTGCCAGGAGTTGCTCAAGTGAAGTCGCTCACGCGTGGCAAAGGCCTGGCGCTGCTCTGCCTGGCGCCCTTTGCACTGTTTTTTATCCTGTTCCAGATCGCCCCGCTGGCCTGGGTACTGGTCAACAGCCTGCAATCGGAAGAAAGCGGCTGGGGCCTGGCCAACTTCAACCGGATCTTTGCGTCCAAGTTCTACCTGCAAGCCATCCAGTACAGCCTGGAGATCAGCTTCTGGTCCAGCCTGTTTGGCATCGTGATCGCGGTACTCGGCAGTTACTCGCTGAACAAGGTCGATTCGCGCCTGCGCAATTTCGTCAACGCGTTCGCCAACATGACCAGCAACTTCTCCGGCGTTCCGCTGGCCTTCGCCTTTATCATCCTGCTCGGCTTCAACGGCACCATTACGCTGATGCTCAAGCAGGCCGGGATTATCGAGGATTTCAACCTCTATTCGAAAACCGGCCTGATCATTCTCTACACCTATTTCCAGATTCCCCTTGGCGTCCTGCTGCTCTATCCGGCCTTCGACACCCTGCGCGAAGACTGGCGTGAGTCCGCCGCGCTGCTCGGTGCCAATGCATGGCAATTCTGGCGGCATATCGGCATACCGGTGCTGACCCCGGCCCTGCTCGGCACCTTCGTGATCCTGCTGGCCAATGCGCTGGGCGCCTATGCCACGGTGTATGCACTGACCACCGGCAACTTCAACGTGCTGCCCATCCGTATCGCCGCCATGGTCTCGGGCGATATCAGCCTCGACCCGAACATGGCCAGCGCCCTGGCGGTGATCCTGGTGGGCCTGATGACCCTGGTGACGCTGGTTCATCAATGGCTGCTTAAGAGGAGCTACCATGTCTCGCGCTGATGCGACGCCCCACCTGTATCACCGGGTGATGGTCTGGCTGCTGTTTCTGATCCTGCTGCTGCCGCTGATCGGCACCCTGGTGTATTCGATCTCCAGCAGTTGGTCGGCGACCATTCTACCCAGCGGCTTCACCTTCAAGTGGTACCTGCAATTGTGGAGCGATCCACGCTTTCTCAATGCGTTCATCCAGTCGCTGGTGGTCTGTGTCGGTGCGCTGGCATTGTCAGTGGTGCTGATCCTGCCCTTGCTGTTCGTGGTGCACTACCACTTCCCCAAACTCGATGCGCTGATGAATATCCTGATCCTGCTGCCCTTTGCCGTGCCGCCGGTGGTGTCCTCGGTGGGCCTGCTGCAACTTTACGGCTCGGGGCCGCTGGCGATGGTCGGCACCCCCTGGATCCTGATCGGCTGCTACTTCACCGTCGCCCTGCCCTTCATGTACCGGGCGATTACCAACAATTTGCAGGCCATCAACCTGCGCGACCTGATGGACGCCGCCCAACTGCTCGGGGCCAGCACCTGGCAAGCGGCGTTCCTGGTGGTCCTGCCCAATCTGCGCAAAGGGCTGATGGTTGCGCTGCTGCTGTCGTTCTCCTTTCTGTTCGGCGAGTTCGTGTTCGCCAATATCCTGGTCGGCACCCGCTATGAAACCCTGCAGGTGTACCTGAACAACATGCGCAACAGCAGCGGCCACTTCACCAGTGCCGTGGTGATTTCCTACTTCCTCTTTGTACTGGTGCTCACCTGGGTGGCCACTCACTTGAACAAGGACAAAAGCCAATGAGCTTCGTCAACGTCCAGAACCTGAAAAAGGCCTATGCCGGTACGCCGGTGTTCAGCGACATCGAGTTTGTGATCGCCAAGGGCGAATTCGTCACCCTGCTCGGCCCCTCCGGCTGCGGCAAGTCCACCCTGCTGCGCTGCATCGCCGGCCTGACCCCCGTGGACGGCGGCCAGATTCTGCTCGACGGCCAGGACCTGGTGCCGCTCAGCCCGCAGAAGCGGCGCATTGGCATGGTGTTCCAGAGCTATGCGTTGTTTCCGAACATGACGGTCGAGCAGAACGTCGCCTTTGGCCTGCGCATGCAAAAGGTCAATGCCGACGACAGCCAGCGCCGCGTCGCAGAGGTGCTGCAACTGGTGGAGCTCAAGGACTTTGCCAGCCGTTACCCGCACCAGCTCTCCGGCGGCCAGTGCCAACGTGTGGCCCTGGCCCGCTCCCTGGTGACCCGTCCACGCCTGCTACTGCTCGACGAACCCCTGTCGGCCCTCGATGCGCGAATCCGCAAGCACCTGCGCGAACAGATCCGCCAGATCCAGCGCGAGCTGGAACTGACCACCATTTTCGTGACCCATGACCAGGAAGAAGCCCTGACCATGAGCGACCGTATCTTTCTGATGAACCGGGGCAAGATTGTCCAGAGCGGCGACGCCGAGTCGCTCTATACCGCGCCGGTTGATGCCTTTGCCGCCGGTTTTATCGGCAACTACAACCTGCTCGATGCCGACAGCGCCAGCCGCCTGCTGCAGCGGCCGATCAGCAGCCGCCTGGCCATTCGCCCGGAAGCCATCGAACTGAGCCTGCAGGGCGAACTCGAAGCCCAGGTACGCAGCCACAGCCTGTTGGGCAACGTTATCCGCTACCGGGTCGAGGCGCGGGGCGTGGAGCTGATTGTCGATGTCTTGAACCGTTCGGCTGCCGACCTGTACGCCAATGGTCAGCGCCTGTCCCTGTCCATCGATCCCGGCGCCCTTTGTGAGGTAGCCTGATGCCCTTGCCGAACCTGAAGAGAGAACTGCACTGATGCCCCTGGCTATTTTTGACCTGGACGACACCCTGATCCACGGCGACTGCGCCACGCTGTGGAGCGAGCAGATGGGACGGCTGGGCTGGGTCGACCCCGAACCCTTCATGCGTCGCAACCACGAGCTGATGGCGGCCTACTCCAGGGGCGAGCTGGCGATGGAAGACTTCATGGCATTCAGCCTGGAACCGATCGCCGGGCGTACCCCCGAAGAGATCGCTCATCTGGTCGAACCCTGGGTCGAAGACATTATCGAGCCGCTGATCTACAGCGATGCCTGCAAGGCCATCGCGGCCCATCGCGCGGCAGGCGACCGGATCCTGGTGATCTCTGCCTCAGGCACCCACCTGGTCACGCCGATTGCGGCACGCGTGGGCATCGATGAAGTGCTGGGGATCAACCTGGAGGTGCGCAACGGCGTCTATACCGGCAACACGGTCGGCACCCTGACCTATCGCGAAGGCAAGATCAGCCGCCTGCTGGAATGGCTGGATCGCGAAGAGGAAAACCTGGAAGGCGCAAGCTTCTACTCCGACTCGCGCAACGACCTGCCACTGCTGCACAAGGTCAACCACCCCCATGCGGTCAACCCGGACCCGGTCCTGCGCGCCGAGGCCGAGCGTGCCGGCTGGCCGATCCATACCTGGAAATAAACCCTCGCGCCGGCAGACGACCCGTCGTCAATCGGCGCGAGCGTACTCGCGAGACATTACGGTCAACGCGCAATCACACCAGGGTGGCATCGATCACCAGCACCAGCTTGCCCGAGACCTGATTCCCCGCCAGCTCGGCGAAGGCCGCCTCGGCATCCTTGATCGCAAAGGTCTTGGCCAGTTGCGGGCTCAGGCGCTGCTCGGCGAACAGTGGCCAGACCTGTTGACCCAGGTCGCTGAGCAGGTCGGCCTTGAACTGATCGTCACGGTTGCGCAGGGTCGAACCCACCACCTGCACACGCTTGGCCAGCATCTGCGCCAGATCGATCTGCGCTTCGCGCCCGCCCATCAAGCCAATCAGCACCCAGCGGCCATCGCGCGCCAGCAGCTTGAGGTTCAGCGCTGCGTAATTGCCACCCACCGGATCGAGAATCACATCAAACGGGCCGAAGTCGCGCAGCGCCTCCAGGTCATCGCCGCGCACCACGCCGCCCTGGGCACCCAGCGCCTCGCAGTACGCCAGCCGATCAGCCGAACCGACGCTGACCCAGCAAGGGCTACCAAACGCCTTGCACAACTGAATCCCCGCCGAGCCCACGCCACTGGCGCCGGCGTGCAACAGCACCTTCTCGCCCGGCCGCAATCCCGCCAGTTGGAACAGGTTCAACCACGCCGTACTGTATACCTCGGGCAGCGCCGCGGCCTCGACCAGCGACAGGCCTTCCGGCACCGGCAAGACATGCCGGCCGTCGACCACCACCTCCTCGGCCATACCGCCGCCGGCCAACAGGGCGCACACCCGGTCGCCGACTTGCCAACTGGCGCCCGCCCCCACTTCAGTGATGACCCCGGCGCATTCCAGGCCCAGCACCTGGCTGGCCCCGGGTGGGGGCGGATAGAGCCCGGCGCGCTGCAACAGATCGGCGCGATTCAGGCCCGCGGCCGCCACCTTGATCCGAACCTGGCCGACATCACACGCCGGGCTCGCCTCTTCCAGCCAGGCCACTTGACCGTCAACGCCTTGCAATGCTTTCACAGTGCCTCCATAGTGAGTCTGGACTGAGCCCGGTGCTGAAGCATTCGGGCTTTTTGCATTATGCGACCGGCCCCAACGGAGCCGGCGAATTCAAAGACGGCCTAATATGCGTTATCAATTGCCCCCGCGTCGAATCAGCATGAAGCATTTATTTTCCAGCTCCGCACTTGCACTATTCATTGGCCTCGGCGTCCTGCCGATGTCCGCCAATACATTCGCAGCCAATAGCTGGGACAATCTGCAGCCTGATCGTGATGAGGTGATTGCCAGCCTTAACGTCGTTGAACTGCTCAAGCGTCATCACTACAGCAAGCCACCGCTGGACGATGCACGCTCCGTCATCATCTATGACAGCTACCTGAAACTGCTCGACCCGTCGCGCAGCTATTTCCTGGCCAGCGACATTGCCGAATTCGACAAGTGGAAAACCCAGTTCGACGACTTCCTCAAGAGCGGCGACCTGAATCCGGGCTTCACGATCTACAAGCGCTATCTGAACCGGGTCAAATCCCGCCTCGACTTCGCCCTCGCGGAACTCGACAAGGGCGTCGACAAGATGGATTTCACCGTCAAGGAATCCCTGCAGATCGACCGCAAGGATGCGCCGTGGCTGAGCAGCACCGCCGAACTCGATGACCTGTGGCGCAAACGCGTCAAGGACGAAGTCCTGCGCCTGAAGATCGCTGGCAAGGAGCCCAAGGCCATCCAGGAATTGCTGACCAAGCGCTACAAGAACCAGCTCAACCGCCTGGACCAGACCCGCGCTGAAGATATTTTCCAGACGTATATCAACACCTTTGCGATGTCCTACGATCCGCACACCAACTACCTGTCGCCCGACAGCGCGGAAAACTTCGACATCAACATGAGCCTGTCCCTCGAAGGCATCGGCGCCGTACTGCAGAGCGACAACGACCAGGTGAAAATCGTTCGCCTGGTGCCGTCGGGCCCTGCCGACAAGACCAAGCAGGTCGCACCAGCCGACAAGATCGTCGGCGTGGCCCAGGGCGACAAGGAAATGGTCGACGTGATCGGCTGGCGCCTGGATGAAGTGGTCAAGTTGATCCGCGGTCCCAAGGGCTCGGTGGTGCGCCTGGAAGTGATCCCGGCGAGCAATCCGCCAAACGACCAGACCAGCAAGATCGTTTCCATCACCCGCGAAGCGGTGAAGCTGGAAGACCAGGCGGCAAACAAGTCGATCCTCAAGCTCAAGCAGGATGGCAAGGACTACAAGCTCGGCGTCATCGAGATCCCGGCGTTCTACCTGGATTTCAAGGCGTTCCGTGCCGGCGACCCGAACTACAAGAGCACCACGCGTGACGTCAAGAAGCTGCTGACCGAACTGCAGAAGGAAAAAGTCGACGGCGTGGTCATCGACCTGCGCAACAACGGTGGCGGCTCGTTGCAGGAGGCCACCGAACTGACCAGCCTGTTTATCGACCGGGGCCCGACCGTACTGGTGCGCAATGCCGACGGCCGTGTCGACGTGCTCGAAGACGAAAACCCGGGGGCCTTCTACAAAGGGCCACTGGTGCTGCTGGTCAACCGCCTCTCGGCCTCGGCCTCGGAGATTTTTGCCGGCGCCATGCAGGACTACCACCGTGCGTTGATCGTGGGTGGCCAGACTTTCGGCAAGGGCACTGTGCAGAACATCCAGCCGCTCAACCATGGCGAGCTGAAGATGACCATGGCCAAGTTCTACCGCGTATCCGGCCAAAGTACCCAGCACCAGGGCGTCCTGCCGGACATCGACTACCCCTCGCTGATCGATACCAAGGAAATTGGCGAGAGCGCCCTGCCCGAAGCGATGCCGTGGGACACCATTCGCCCAGCCATCAGACCGGCGCTGGACCCGTTCAAGCCGTACATCGCGCAGTTGAAGGCCGAACACGAAGCCCGTTCGGTCAAGGATGCCGAGTTCGTGTTTATTCGCCAGAAGCTGGCACTGGCGCAAAAATTGATGGCCGAAAAAACCGTCAGTCTTAATGAAGCCGAGCGTCGCGCCCAGCACGCCGCGATCGAAGCCCAGCAACTGGCACTGGAGAACGCCCGCCGCAAAGCCAAGGGTGAAGAACCGCTCAAGGAGCTTAAAAAGGAAGACGAAGACGCCTTGCCGGTCGAGCCCGAAAAGACCAAGCCGGAAGACGATGCCTACCTCAGCGAAACCGGGCGTATTCTGCTCGACTACCTGAAGCTCAACACGGCCGTGGCTAAACACTGACGGTAGTGGCTTTTTAATGCTACGGCCTTCGGGCCGTCATCAAACAGTCATCATACTGTCGTGAAATAAGGACCGAGCGCCGCAGGCACTCAGTCCTTTTTTTTCGACAGAGATCGCCATGACCATGACCGAACAGCTGAACGCCCTGGGCTCAATCCTGGCTCAGGGTGGTCTACACAGTCTGTTCCAGCCGATCGTTTCGCTGTCGGAGCGACGGATCTTCGGTTACGAGGCCCTGAGCCGCGGCCCCTCCAACAGCCCCCTGCACTCGCCCATCAGCCTGTTTGCCGTCGCCCGTCAGGCCGGGCGCCTGAGCGAGCTGGAAATGGCTTGTCGGCACAGCGCCTGCAAACGTTTCAGCGAGCAACAGCTGCCGGGCAAGCTGTTCCTCAACGTCTCCCCCGAATCCCTGCTGGAACCCACCCACCAGCCCGGGCGCACCCTCAAGCTGCTGCAGGACTTGCGCATCCCGCCCAGCCGGGTCGTGATCGAGCTGACCGAGCAGACGCCAACCGATGATTTCCAACTGTTGCAGAACGCCCTGCACCACTATCGCGACATGGGCTTTTCGATTGCCCTGGATGACCTGGGCGCGGGCTATTCGAGCCTACGGCTGTGGTCGGAACTGCGCCCGGACTACGTCAAGATCGACCGCCACTTTATCGACGGCATTCATCAGGACGGGGTCAAGCGCGAGTTCGTCGGCTCGATCATGCAGATCGCCAAGGCCTCCCGGGCGCTGGTGATCGCCGAGGGCATAGAGCTGGCGGAAGAACTCGCCGTGCTGACCGAAATGGGCGTCGACCTGGTCCAGGGCTACCTGCTCTGTCGCCCCCAGGACCAGCCACCGCGCGATGCCCGGACCCTGCTGCCCAAGCTCGAAAGCCAGGCAGTGTCATTGAGCGAAGAAGGCAGCGACCTCAGCGCCCTGCTCAACGAGCAACCGGCCGTGGCGCAGAACACCCCGACCGCCACCGTGCTGGAGGCCTTTCGCCTGCAGGCCAATCTCAACTCCCTGGCGGTGCTGGACGAACAGGGCCAGCCCTGCGGCATCGTGCATCGGCATTCGCTTTCGGATGTCTTGCTCAAACCCTTCGCCACCGACCTGTTCGCCCGCAAGCCCATCAGCCGCCTGATGAGCGACGACTTCCTGGCCGTGGAACTGAGCCAGTCACTGCAACAGGTCAGCCGCCTGATCACCAGCCGCGCCCGGCAGCGTATCGAAGAAGATTTCATCATCACCCAGCAGGGCAGCTACTTGGGCCTGGGACGGGTGATCGACGTACTGAAGCTGATTACCGAACTGAAGATCCAGCAGGCCCGGTATGCCAACCCCCTGACCCTGCTGCCGGGCAATGTGCCGATCCAGCAGTGCCTGACGCGCCTGCTGCAACAGGCACGCGAGTCGGTCATCTGTTATGTCGATATCGACAGCTTCAAGCCCTTCAACGATATCTACGGCTACGGGCGCGGCGATGAAGTCCTGTTGTGCCTGGCCCAGAGCCTGAATGATCGGGTGGATCCGAGTCGCGACTTTGTCGGCCATATCGGCGGTGACGATTTTATGCTGGTCCTCGGCTCAGAAGACTGGCGCAAACGCCTGAGCCTGCTGCTCGATGACTTCCACCAGCAATGCCGACGCTTCTATCGCAGCGAGCATCTTGACGCCGGCTGCTTCACCGCGACCAATCGCCAGGGCCAGCGCCAGGAGTTCCCCCTGCTGTCCTTGTCGATTGGCGTGGTGCATCTGCATCCGCAAAGCTGTGCCCTGCTCGATGCCAGCCAGTTGGCCGAGCTAGCCTCCGAAGCCAAGCACCATGCCAAGGATGTGATCGGCGCCAGCGTGCATGTGATCGATACACGCCAGGTCGAGACACTCATCGCACTCGATCAATCGATCGTGGGGCTCTGAGGGGCCTTGAGCTGCTCCAGCTTGAGCGGCGCCAACGGATGCCCGGCTTGGACGGCCAGCGTCCACCAGCGCGCCGCCTCGACAGGATCAGGCGCGTTGCGGGTATCCCCGGCCAGGCTGATCACGCCCATCTGATAAGCCGCCTTGCCATCACCGGCTGTAGCCGCCAGGCGCATCAGGCGGATGCCTTCCTCACGCGCTCCGAGCCCCTGGCCACGAAACGTCAGGATATGACCGTAGAAGCTTTGTGCAGACACATCTCCCAGATTGGCCATGCGCGCAAACTGGCCCTCCATCCAGCGCCAGACCCTGGGTTGGCGCATCAGTCGTGGCCAGTGGAACAATCGGCGAGCCAGCCAGTAGCTCAATCGAGCACGCAGACGCCAGAGCATTCAGGCCTCCACGGTGTCGGGGTAGCTGTATTCGAAAACCCGCACGACTTCCGAGGCATGCCATGACGCTGCGGCCACACCGTCGGAGGGTCCGGAGAAACGCCCAAGGCGCTCGACACATTCAAAGAAGCCCGTGCGGGGCAAGCGGCTCGCCCCCTGGCTGATGACCAGGGAGCTGCGCAGAGGTTGCTCGGCCCGGGCATCCAGCGCCGCCAGATGCTCAAGTGCCGCGGTCAGGGTCTGCATCGCCGGGCTCGGCAGTTGCAGCCGTTCGAGCAAGGCACGGTAGGTCAGTAAATGGCGCTGGCGACGAGCCTGATCGAGTTCAGTCAGTAACCCATCCCAGTGTTGACGACTGATACGTACGCTCACGACGCTTCCCCCCAACCTGATACGCCCAATTCCCACGCCAGGCTACGACTGATGGCCGCATCGGGCTGACGCTCGCCACTTTCGATCATTGCCAGGTAGGACGGGCTGATGCCCACTGTTCGCGCCAGGCTCTCAATGGCCAGGCCCTTGGCTTCGCGCAGCGTTCGAAGTTGGTCGAGGCCCGGCAAGGCCTCGCGGGATACGGCAGCCCGAGGTTGCTCGGGGGCCGTTGGCGTGGCAGTGCGCAAGCCCGCTGCCTTGACCAGAGCCTGGTATTGCGCCCAAGGCAGGACGGCATACTCCGGCTCACCATCACGTTTAATGATTTGAAGATCCATTTACTACACCCCGTAGGAGTACTGCATATAACGAGTCGGCGATTTCCTTGTAGCTTAATCTTATCAGCCGCCACGGTCGTTAGTGTTGTTGCTACGGGGGTTAAACGGGAAAAACCTTAGATTTTATCCGGGTGTTCCAGCTGCAAGGCTTTCACACTGTCCGGCAAACGCTCGACCTCGCGCAGTTTCTCCGGTGCCTGGCGCTCACGCCAGACACGAAAGGCACTCAATTCGTCGTCTAGGGTTTTCATCAACCAGGCCAGGACCGCAATATCGTCGAACATGCCAAACACCGGAAGAAAATCCGGGATGGCATCGATCGGGCTGAGAAAATACATCAACCCGGCGACCACCGAGATCAAGGCCTTGGGGCTGATCGCCCGGTACTCGCCACGCCAGTAGGCCAGGCATAGCGCCTGGAGCAGGCGCAGGTCGCTTTTGAGCTTGCCCAGGCGATTGCCTTGGGCGTTGCCCTTGCGCGCCACCGCAAACAGTAACGCTGGCAACCGCCCCCGCCCCAGGAGTCGTTGTGCGAGCGGTAGGAAGCGGGTGAAATTCCACGGGGCTTTCATCTTCACTCCACGTCAGGTGACACAAAATGTTATCCACACAAATTGTGGATAACCTTGTGAACAGAGCCACTTTTCATAGCTGAAAGGCCCACTCTACAAGGGCCTGGCTCAGATCGGGCATTTTTTACTCACCTAAAAAAAGCCCAGTATTTCATTGACTTGAACGCAATCAGAAGCTACCGAAAGTAAGACTGCACCAGCGCGCCAACGTTCGCCCGGGCTTAGGTTCTGCCAACGCCGGAAACGACAACGCCCCGTCGAAACGGGGCGCTGTGCAAAGAAAACCGCAGCTTACTTGGCGGCGTCTTCTTGCTTGGCTGGATCCTTGATAGCCAACAGCTCCAGGTCGAAGACCAGTACGGAGTTGGCTGGAATCGCCGGGCTCGGGCTTTGTGCGCCGTAGGCCAGGTCGCTCGGGATGTACAGCTTGTACTTCTCGCCGACATGCATCAGTTGCAGGCCTTCGACCCAACCTGGGATCACGCCGCTGACAGGCAGATCGATCGGGCTGCCACGTTCTACGGAGCTGTCGAACACGGTGCCGTTGGTCAGCTTGCCGGTGTAGTGCACAGTGACGACGTCAGTCGCTTTTGGCTGGGCGCCATCGGCCTTCTGCACGACTTCATACTGCAAGCCCGAAGCGGTGGTGACGACACCCGCTTTCTTGGCGTTTTCTTCAAGGAACTTCTTGCCGGCAGCTGCCGACTCTTCGCTCATTTTGACCAGACGCTCTTCGGCACGCTTCTGCAAGGCAGCGAATGCCTCGACCAGCTCTTCATCCTTGAGTTTCTGTTCTTTCTTGCCGACGGCGTCTTCGATGCCCTGGGCCACGGCCTTGGAGTCGAGATCGTCCATACCTTCCTGAGCCAGGCTCTTGCCCATGTTCAGGCCGATGCCGTAGGAGGCTTTCTGCGCCGGAGTTTTCAGCTCTACGCTGGTCTGCGAGTCACAACCCGCCAGTACCAGGCTAACCAGGGCTACCGCCGCCGCCAACCGATGCTGTTTCATGCTATTTCCTTGTTCATGCGCCAAAAGGGCAATCGAGTAAAGCCGCGAGCTTATCAGGCGGCCACGACCAATGGCTACCGGCATGAGAGGCACAAATAGCCGATAAGTTCAGGGCGTGGAACCTTTTTCGCCAAGGCATATTTCCAGCAGGCCAAACGATCAAGCCAAAATGCCAGTATCACGGGCTGAAAGCAGCGTCACTTTCGCCAAAGCCCATGGTTCATCCCGCCAGGGGATGAACCATGGGCTTGGTTTACCAGACGTTACCCGCTTGCCAGGCAGCTCTGAAATCAGTGCATGCCGGTCGCGGGACGCTTGATGGTCTTGAGCAGGTCATCCGGGGTGATGTAGCCCACCATGCTTTCGGCGCTGCCCGGATGCGGCTGGTTGAAGATATGCCCTTTCATCTTGCCGATGATGTGCATTTCGCAGGGCTTGCAATCGAACTTGAGGGTCAGCACCTCGTCCTGATGGATCAATTGCATGGGCGCGACCTTGGTCCGCACGCCCGTCACGCCCTTGGCCTGCTTGGGGCACAGGTTGAAGGAGAAACGCAGGCAGTGCTTGGTGATCATCACCGGCACTTCGCCCGGCTCTTCGTGGGCCTCGTAGGCCGCGTCGATCAATTGCACACCGAAGCGGTGATAGAACGCCCGCGCCTTTTCGTTGTACACGTTGGCCAGGAAGCTCAGGTGCGCCTCCGGGTACACCGGCGGCGGAACACTCACGGCCTTGCGCCCACCCCGTGGATGGCCTTCCACCCGCGCAGCGGTCAATGCCTCGATCGCCTCGCGGCGCAGCGCCTTGAGCTGGGAATTGGGGACGAACACCGCTTGCTGCTCATCGATAGAGACTTCGCTGGCGTAGTACAGGGTCGTGCCCAGCTTGCCCAGGGTGTCCTGTAACTGGCTGCGGGCCTGTTCGGCATCCTTGGGTGTACCAAACGGTCCGGCCAGGTTGACCGTAGCGCTGATACCCTCGCTGCTGGTGACGGTCAGGCTGACCTGCTGCTCGCTCAAACGCGCCGCCCAGGTGACCGCGACCCGACGCTCGGCCGAGGTTTTCATCAAGGCCTGCTGCCAGTTGTGATCCAGGTTGCGATTGAGCACATGGTGCGGGCGCAGCTCCTTCAACTCCGCAGGCATTTCATTGGGCACCACACGGTATTGCCGATGCTCGACGCCGTCCTGCTCGAACTCCCCCATCGGCTCCACGGTATTGGCCCGAAAACCCACGACATTGCGCTTGAACAGGACATTCAGGCCATCACCGTTATTGAGGCGCTCGCGGGTCACCACGGTGAGTTCGCTCTTGCCGACACTCAACACTTCGCCCACGGGAAGGCCGACAAATTTGGGCGACTCGAACGCGCCGATGTCGATCTTGCGGTCACTGACAAAATAGTCAGTGCTGCCACGGTGAAAGGTCTTTTCCGGATCGGGCAGGAAGAAGTGCTCGGTAAAGCCACTGGACGAACGTGCCAGCTCCGGGCGCTCGGTCAGGATCTCGTCGAGCTGCTGACGGTAGAACGCCGTGATGTTCTTCACGTAGCTCATGTCCTTGTAACGCCCTTCGATCTTGAACGAGCGCACGCCGGCATCGACCAGTGCGCGCAGGTTGGCGCTCTGGTTGTTGTCCTTCATCGACAGCAGGTGCTTGTCGTAGGCGACAACCCGGCCCTGGTCATCCTTGAGGGTGTACGGCAGGCGGCAGGCCTGGGAGCAGTCGCCCCGGTTGGCACTGCGGCCGGTCTGCGCATGGGAGATATTGCACTGCCCGGAAAACGCCACGCACAAGGCGCCGTGAATAAAGAACTCGATGGCTGAATCGACGCCTTCGCTGATCGTGCGGATCTCCTGCAGATTCAGCTCACGCGCCAGCACCAGTTGGGAAAAACCTGCCTGGGAAAGAAACCTGGCTTTATCCAGGCCGCGAATGTCGGTCTGCGTGCTGGCATGCAGCTCGATCGGCGGAATGTCCATTTCCAGCACGCCCATGTCCTGCACGATCAGCGCATCGACACCCGCCTCGTACAGTTGCCAAATCAGCTTGCGCGCCGGCTCCAGTTCGTCGTCATGCAGGATGGTATTGATAGTGACGAAAACTTTGGCGTGGAACAGGCGGGCAAAGCTCACCAGCTCGGCGATATCTTCCACGCTGTTACTCGCATTGTGCCGAGCACCGAAGCTGGGGCCGCCAATGTAGATGGCATCAGCACCATGCAGGATGGCCTCCTTGGCGATGGCAGTATCACGCGCAGGGCTGAGGAGTTCGAGGTGGTGCTTGGGTAGGGACATGGTCTTATTCTGGCTTCAGGCAAGAGGGTCATGGTTCGACCGGCCATTTTAGCCTGAAAACGCGCCATGTCTGCGCAAGGCCGCGCAGTCCGACGACAGGACTTAATAAAGTGGCTGTCAGTGGATGCTTAATAAAGAGAGGCTCAAGCGGTCGTCTGCGGCTCGAAAGCGCAAAAACAAACGGCCGAAAACGAAAAAGCCCGCACTAGGCGGGCTTCTCGCGATGATCTGGCGTTCAGTGGTCCAGATCAAAAATATGGCGCAGCGGACGGGACTCGAACCCGCGACCCCCGGCGTGACAGGCCGGTATTCTAACCGACTGAACTACCGCTGCGCGACACACTGAAAACGAAGTGGTGGGTGATGACGGGATCGAACCGCCGACCCTCTGCTTGTAAGGCAGATGCTCTCCCAGCTGAGCTAATCACCCTTTCGCTTTTGGTGCGGGGCGCATTCTGCCACAAAAAAACACAACGTGTTGATTTAAATAATAAATTATTCAAAAAAATGATTAATCGCTAAAAAACGCTCTATTCCAGCCCGAAAAAACTCACTCTCCTGCCGCGTCTCCCCTGACATATTCCTGACCAGCGGTTGACGCCCTCGCCTGCCAATGGTCAGATGCGCGCCAGTTTCAGGTGTCCGCAGCCGTCGTGCTGCGGGTGAAACGGGAAGCCGGTACGCCTTTTGGCCAGTCCGGCGCTGCCCCCGCAACGGTATACGAGCGAACTATTCACACTGCCACTGTGCCAAGGCATGGGAAGGCGAATATTTCATGAACCTCGTGAGCCCGGAGACCGGCCTGATCCAACACATGGCAATCCGCGGTGGGCGGGTGCAGGCCTTGGCGTGCGCATCCTCTTCTGCACGCCGACTTTCTGCGTCAGCTCCCTTGCTTGCCCGGCTCAGCTCAACCCGGCGCACCTCGATGACCGTTGCAACCCAGCACCACCGCTCTATTCCCACAGTCTGGAACGACCGTGACGCCGCGTTCTACAGCGAACACCTGGCCGCCTCCAATTATGTCGAGCGCGTAGGTGGTCGACTGCTGGCAGAGCTCGGCCCACAGCAAGACCTGCTGGATATCGGCGCCGGCTCGGGCATTCTCGGTCGCCATCTGCTAGCACCCGGCGCCCAATGGACCGCTGTCGAACCCAATGCCTATATGCGTGGCTGCATCCAGCGCCTGGCAGCACAAGCGCCGTCCGTCGAGCTGAACCTGCACAACAGCCTTTGGCAGGATCTTGGCAAGCTGGACCTGGTGCCCGCCGACACGCTGCTGTGCGCCAATATCCCGGTGGCCGACGGCCAGGCCGAAACCTTCCTCCAGCAGATCCGCCCCCTGGCCAAGCGCACACTGGTGTGGAACCTGCCGGCCCAGGAAGGGCCACGGACCTATTGCCTCTCAGGCTTTTTGCCAGCGCAACTGCACCGCAGCGATATGACCCCAGGCTACCAATTGACCCTGGACGAACTCAGCCCCAGCGCCCAACCCAACCATATTCTCTTTACCGACTGGGCCTTCAGCACCCTGTTCGCCACACCGGAAGCCGCCCTGATGCACTTCAGGGAGAAACTCGGCGCCCTCGATGGCGCAGCGCTGCGGCTGCTTGAACGGCATTTGCAGGATCACCTGCAAGCCACCCCCGGCGGCTGGCTGGCCAGCGCCCCGAAACGCGCGGCCAGCCTGATCTGGCAAGCATGATCCAGCTCTTACAATAATGCCTCGGACTTCTCCTATGCCTCGCTTACGCCATGTCATCACCGCCGCCCTGCCCTTCCTGTTGGGCAGCAGCCTGGCCACCCGCGCCGCCGACAGCCCTGCAGTCCTGCAGATGGACTCGACCCTGGTCAGCGCCCCGCGCGCCGGCGAATCCCTCAAGGATGTGACCAGCACCGTGCAGGTGATCGACAGCGAACAGATCGAACGCTCGTCAGCCCGCAGCCTCACCGACTTGTTGGCAGAAAACGCCGTGGGCTTTTTCAGCGAATGGACCCCGGGGCAGACCTCGATCAATATCCGGGGCGGCAACACCGATGGCCAGGGCCGGGATTTCCGCAGCCAGGTCACGGTTCTGCTCAACGGACGCCGGGCCGGCACCGCGAACATTTCCAAGCTCTCACCGGCACACGTCGCGCGTATCGAAATCATCCGTGGCCCCGCGTCGGTGATCTACGGCAGCCAGGCCATCGGTGGCGTGATCAATATCATCACGCGCAATGGCCGCAACACCGAAGGCGGCGGCGCGACCCTCCAGGGCGGGTCCTGGGGCCTGGCCCAGACCAGCCTGTTCCAAAGCGGCCAGTCCGGCGCACTGGACTACTACCTGGGCATGGACAGTGGCCGACGCGACGATTACCGCAGTGCCGACGGCACCCAGGAAAACACCGCCTGGAAGCGCCGCGGCGGCCTGCTGGCGCTGGGCTATGAGCTGTCCGACGACCAGCGCGTGGAGGTGACCCTGCGCTCCGACGGCATTTACGACGCCGGCTTTCGCGGTTCGCAGTGGGACTACAACAACTACGACAATCGCTACAACCAGTCGGTAGAAGCCAACTGGACGGCCAAGCCGACCGACTGGCTCAACTGGTCATCCCAGGCTTATGCACTGCGCGATATCGACGACCTGCACTGGGGCTCGGAGCGCCAGGGCAACGGCACGGCCGGTTTCAGCAAGGATCATATCGAGCGCCGCCTTGACGCCTACGGACTCAAGCTGACCCCACAGTTTCTGCTGAGCCCCGGCACCGACCTCCTGGTGGGCCTGGACCTGGAAAAAAGCAAACTGCGCAACGATCGCTTGCGCATCGCCATGAACGGCTCGACCAACAGCCAGGTCGCCCCTTATGACATCAACTCGGACGACCTCAGTGCCGCACTCTATGCCGAGCTGATCCAGCGCCTGATGGACGACCGCCTGACCCTGCGCGCCGGCTCGCGCTATAGCTATGGCCGCTCCAGCACAGTCAAGACCGACTACATGCCGCTGCTGGACGAAAAGACCCGCAGCTTCGACGAAGCGACCTACAGCCTGGGCGCCGCTTTCCAAGCCCTCCCCGGCGTCAAGCTGCGCGCCGGGGTCTCCACCGGTTTCCGCGCGCCACTGGCCGGTGAGCTGGCAGCCAACTTCACCACCACCAGCGGCAGCCAGACCCTGGGCAATGCCGACCTCAAGCCGGAAACCAGCCTGCAGTTCGAAACGGGGATCACCCTGACCAACCGCCACCAGTTCTTCGACCTGGCGCTGTTCCAGAACCGTATCCAGGACCGCATCACCAGCCGCCCGCTGGGCAACAATGTCAGCCAATACATCAATGGCGACGGCGACGCCGTGATTCGTGGCCTCGAAGCGCAATGGCAGTACGACCTGGCCAGCGCCCTGGCCCTCGGCGAAGACCGTATCCTGCGCCTTAATGCCAATGCCACCTGGAACTTCGACATGGACGACAAGGGCGCCGCGGCCACCCTGACCGGCCCGCATCGCGACCAAATCCAACGCATGTACCAGCACCAGGCCGGCCTCGCCCTGACCTATGGCCAGGAACGCCATTGGGACCTGGGGGTCAATGCGATACTGCGCGGCCCCGTGTACTATCGCACCGAAGAACGCCTGCTGACCCCGGATGCCAACTACGTCTATCGCAAAGCGCCATTCTGGGTCTTCAATTTGCGCGGCAACTACCACTTGAACGAACAGCTGAGCCTGTTCGGCGGGGTCAACAACCTGTTCGATATCGACCGCAGCACCCTGTTCATCGCCACCGGCAACGACTCTTCGCTGGCCGATCCGCGCGCTTCCAATGGTGGCCTGGGCAATAGCAATCCGGGCCGCGAGCTGTACCTCGGCGCCCGTTACCGGTTCTAACCCGGATGCGCTGGCTGGTGCTTTTATGCCTGCTGCTCAGCCCGGGCACCCGGGCTGACGGCGGCTTTCCGCTGACGGTGGTCGATGCATTGGGTCGCCAGGTGGAAATCGCGCGCCAGCCGCAGCGCATCGTCGCCATTTTCGCCAGCAACGTGGAAATGCTGGCGGCCATCGGCGCCGGCGATGCCATCGTCGGCGTCGAGGAATGGACCCGCTACCCGGCCGATATCGCCGAGCGCAGCAAGGTCGGTGGGCGCCTGGGGTTCTCCGTCGAAGCCATCGCCCGGCTCCAGGCCGACCTGGTCGTCATGACGCCAGCGCGGCAAGCCGCGACCCTGGTCGACCCGCTGCAACGCATCGGCATCCCGGCACTGGTCCTCAATCACCGTGATCTCGATGCCGTGCTCGCCAATATCCGCCTGCTGGGTCGGGCCACCGGCCATGAGCCGGATGCCGAACAGTTGATCAAGCGTATGCAGGTGCGCCTCGATGCCGTCCAGGCACGCCTGGCCGGCCGACCTCCGGTGGCGGTTTACATGGAAACGGGCAGCAATGAGCGCGGCAGCTACCTGAGCCTGCGCGGGAAAAACTACACCAGCGATATCCTGCGCCTGGCCGGCGGCCGGAACCTGTTCGCCGACAGCCGCCTGAGCCAGGTCGGCGGCGAATCGGTCTTTCACGCCAATCCTGCACGCATTATCGTTGCCGGCACCCCGCAACAAGCCGCCGCCCTGGCCCGACGGCCAGGCTGGCAGAGCATCCCGGCGGTCGCTGCCGGACGCATCGACAGCCTACCCAGCGCCCTGCTGTTGATACCCGGCCCCAGGGTGGTCGATGGCGTCGAGCAATTGGCCGCCCTGCTCCACCCCGATCTTTTCCCCTCCCCCCATGCCGAGCCCGCACCATGAGCGCCGCCGACCGACGCTATCGCCTGCTATGCCTGACGCCGCTCCCGGCGATCCTGATCGGCCTCTGGCTGGGCGCCGAACCCGCGCGCTGGAGCGATCTGATCGCCTTGTGGCAAGGCAGCGATTCACCTTTCGCCCAACTCCTCTTGAACTGGCGCCTGCCCAGGGTGCTGGCGGCCTTTTGCGTGGGCGCCTGCCTGGGCCTGGCCGGGGTGATTTTCCAGGGAGTTTTCCGCAACCCGCTGGCCGAGCCTTACCTGCTGGGCAGCGCGCCGGGCGCCGCGGTGGGCGCCGCCATCGCGTTGCTGGTGCCACTCCCCCTGGCCATGTCACTGAGCCTGCCGCTACTGGCTTTCGTCGGCGCCTGGGGCGCGACCCTGCTGGTGCTGCTGATTACCCGCCTGACCCGGATCAATGACACCAGCGGCCTGCTGCTGGCCGGAATCGCCGTGGCCGCCCTGCTCGGCGCCCTGCGCAGCTTGCTGCTGCTGGCGCTGTCCGATGAAACGGTCAATCTGCAAGTGGTCCTGAGCTGGACCCTGGGCGGCATTCATACCCCGGACTTTGCCGCGCTGGGCCTGCTGGCCCTGCTGACCGGCCTGGCACTGTTCAGCGCCAGCCGCCTGGCCCACGGCCTGGACCTGCTGGGCCTCGGCGACTCGGTGGCCTACAGCATGGGCCTGCGTCCGCAACGCTTTATCAATCTGGCACTGCTGCTGGCAGCCGCCATCACTGCGCTGGCCGTGTCCTGGGGCGGGCTCGTCGGCTTCGTCGGCCTCGTCGCGCCCCACGCCGTGCGCTGGCTGATCGGCCCGACGCATCGCCGGCTGATTGTCGCCAGCGCACTCACCAGTGGTGCCTTGCTGGCCTTGCTCGACGGCCTGGCTCGCAGCCTGCTGCCGCCGGCGGAAATCCCCCTGGGCCTGCTGACCGCACTCCTCGGCGCGCCCTTCTTCATTGTTTTACTGACCCGCACGAGGCCCACCGCATGAGCCCCCTTCCCGCCCTTCAGGCCCAGGGACTGTGCGTACGCTACGCCGGCAAAGCGGTGCTGCAGGATTTCGCACTGGACCTTCACGCAGGCGAAATGCTGGTGCTGGTCGGCCCCAACGGCTCGGGCAAAAGCACCGCATTGCGCGCCCTCGCCGGTGTCCAGGCCCTGAGCAGCGGACAGATACACCTGCAACAGCGTGCCTTTGACCGCTGGCCAGCAGCAGAGCGCGCACAGTATCTGGCCTACCTGCCCCAGGACTTTCGCAGCCAATGGGACCTGCAGGTCGAAGAACTGTTGCAACTGGGCGCCCGACGCAATCCCGGCCAACTCGGCCAGGCACTGCCCCGGGCCTTGATCGACTCGCTGGATATCGGCCATCTGCTGCAGCGCCGGCTGTCCCAATTGTCCGGCGGCGAACGGGCCCGGGCCGGAATCGGCTGGGCCCTGGCCGCGGATTCGCCGCTGCTGCTGGCCGATGAGCCGACGGCGGCGCTGGATATTGCCCATCAACTCCACCTGATGAACTATCTACGCAGCCGCCTGGATCACTGCGCACAGTTGCTGGTGCTGCATGATCTGGGGCTGGCCCTGCGCTTCGCCGACCGCATTGCAGTGCTGGCTGAAGGCCGTTTGCTGGGCCAGGGCTGCCCGCAAACGGTCCGCCAGGCCGGCTGGCTGGAACAGGCCTTTGGCCTGACGTTTATCTGGCAGGACAGCCCCCATGGGCCATACCCCATCCCCCTGGGCACGACTCATCCGTAGCGTCTTGCCAAGGCACGGCGCTTTACGCAGAGGGCGTAAAAGAGGAATCGCAGACACGAAAAAGCCCGCACTAGGCGGGCTTTTCGCGATGATCTGGCGTTCAGTGGTCCAGATCAAAAATATGGCGCAGCGGACGGGACTCGAACCCGCGACCCCCGGCGTGACAGGCCGGTATTCTAACCGACTGAACTACCGCTGCGCGTAACACTGAGAACGAAATGGTGGGTGATGACGGGATCGAACCGCCGACCCTCTGCTTGTAAGGCAGATGCTCTCCCGGCTGAGCTAATCACCCTTCGCTTTCGGTGTGGCGCGCATTCTACGGAGCGCCCCCCACTCTGGCAAGCACTTTCTAAAATAATTTTTTCAGGCCTTCCAAAGACTTACACAGGGTTGGCCTATGCTGCCGCGAGGACAATAATGCCCACCTTTGTATAAAGGAGTGATTCACCCCATGTGGTTCAAAAACCTGCTTATCTATCGCCTGACCCAAGATCTGCCTTTTGATGCCGAGGCGCTGGAAACCGCACTGGCGACCAAGCCGGCACGTGCCTGTGCAAGCCAGGAGTTGACCACCTACGGTTTCGTCGCCCCTTTCGGCAAAGGTGAGGATGCGCCGCTGGTGCACGTCAGCCAGGACTTCCTGCTGGTCGCTGCGCGCAAGGAAGAACGCATTTTGCCCGGTAGCGTTGTACGCGATGCGCTGAAGGAAAAGGTCGAGGAAATCGAGGCCGAGCAAATGCGCAAGGTCTACAAGAAGGAACGCGACCAGCTCAAGGATGAAATCATCCAGGCCTTCCTGCCCCGCGCCTTTATCCGCCGCTCCGCGACTTTCGCCGCCATCGCGCCCAAACAGGGCCTGATCCTGGTCAACTCGGCCAGCCCGAAGCGCGCCGAAGACCTACTGTCGACCCTGCGTGAAGTGCTGGGCACCCTGCCGGTTCGCCCGGTGACCGTGAAAACCGCCCCGAGCGCCATCATGACCGACTGGGTCAAAACCCAGAAAGCCGCCGACAACTTCTTCGTCCTCGACGAATGCGAGCTGCGCGACACCCACGAAGACGGCGGCATTGTGCGGTGCAAGCGCCAGGACCTGACCGGCGACGAAATCCAGTTGCACTTGAGCACCGGCAAAGTCGTCACTCAATTGGCCCTGGCCTGGCAGGACAAGCTGTCCTTCGTGCTCGATGACAAAATGGTGGTCAAGCGCCTGAAGTTCGAAGACTTGCTGCAGGATCAGGCCGAACAGGACGGTGGCGACGAAGCCCTCGGCCAGCTCGATGCCAGCTTCACGCTGATGATGCTGACTTTCGGCGAATTCCTCCCCGAGCTGATCGAAGCCCTGGGCGGCGAAGAGACGCCACAAGGCATCTGACCTCCCGCTCCACGCGCCGTTGCAACAACGGCGCGCATTCTCCAGCCCAACAGCGAACTTGCTCCTGCGATCAGGCTTAGGCACTCTACTGCGCAGTGCGGGGACGACCCTGCGGCTTGCTCAAATGACTCAATTGGGGACGACCCCGTCATTCGATGGAGGTATCCATGTCCTGGATCATTCTGTTTTTCGCCGGTTTGTTTGAAGTGGGCTGGGCCGTCGGCCTGAAATACACTGATGGTTTCAGTCGGCCATTACCGACCGCCCTGACTATTGCGGCCATGGCCGTCAGCCTTGGCTTGCTCGGCCTGGCGATGAAGGAGCTGCCCCTGGGCACCGCCTATGCCATCTGGACCGGTGTGGGCGCTGTCGGCACCGTGATCGCCGGGATCATCCTGTTTGGCGAGTCCATGGCGCTGTTTCGCCTGGCCAGCGTTGCACTAATCATTGCCGGCCTGATCGGGCTGAAGATCAGCACCTAGTCCATCGCGAGCCCGTGCGCTCCTGTAACGGGGAGCGCACGGGCTCGCAACAACCTAACGAACCGCCCCGCGCAAGTGCAGAACCTGCTCGCGCAACAGCGACGGCGCCGCGTCCTGTGGCTCGACGGCCGGTCCGGCCACCAGGGTCACCCGCGACCACAAGCGGTGAAACCAGCCCTTGTTCGGATCACGACTGAAAAAGCTGCCCCACAGCCCCTGCAACGCCAGCGGAATCACCGGCACCGGGGTTTCCTCGAGAATCCGCGTCAAGCCACTCTTGAACTCACTGATCTCGCCATCGCCGGTCAGCTTGCCTTCCGGAAAGATGCACACCAGTTCGCCCGCCTTCAGGTACTCGGCGATCTTGCGGAATGCCCTTTCATAGATCTGCTCATCCTCATGCCGTCCGGCGATGGGAATAGTCCCGGCCGTGCGGAAAATAAAGTTGAGCACCGGCAGGTTGTAGATCTTGTAATACATCACAAAGCGGATTGGCCGCCGCACCGCGCCGCCGACCAGCAAGGCATCGACAAAGGACACGTGATTGCACACCAGTAGCGCTGCGCCCTCATCGGGAATCAACTCGAGGTTGCGGTGTTCGACGCGATACATCGAATGCCCCAGCAGCCAGATCATGAACCGCATGCTGAACTCGGGCACGATCTTGAAGATGTAGGCGTTGACCGCGACGTTCATCAGCGACACGGCCAGAAACAGCTCCGGAATCGACAGGTGGGCAACGCTGAGCAACAGGATGCTGACGATGGCCGAGACCACCATAAACAAGGCATTGAGAATATTGTTCGCGGCAATGACCCGCGCCCGCTCGTTTTCGGCGGTACGCGACTGGATCAGGGCGTACAGCGGCACGATATAGAAGCCGCCAAACACCCCCAGCCCAAGAATATCCAGCAACACCCACCAGGCCTGGGAATGGCCCAGCACCATCAGCCAATCATTGGGCTGCAGGCTCTGCGGCAACTGGCCCGAATGCCACCAGAGCAACAGGCCGAACAGTGTCAGGCCAAAGGAGCCAAAGGGCACCAGGCCGATCTCGACCTTGCGTCCGGACAGTCGCTCGCAAAGCATCGACCCCACGGCGATCCCCACCGAGAACACCGTCAAGATCAGCGTGACCACGGTTTCATCGCCGTACAGCCATTCTTTGGCATACGCCGGAATCTGCGTCAGGTAGATCGCACCGACAAACCAGAACCATGAGTTGCCGACAATCGAGCGGGACACCGCAGGCGTCTGGTTCAGGCCCAGGCGCAGGGTGGCCCAGGACTGGCTGAAAATATTCCAGTTCAACTGCAGTGTCGGGCTGGCCGCCGCCGCGCGGGGAATCCAGCGGCTGGCCAGGTAGCCCAGGGTCGCCACCAGCACAATGGCCACCGAGACGATGGGCGCGTAATTGCTGGAGGACAGCATGATCCCCGCGCCAATGGTGCCCGCGAGAATGGCCAGGAACGTGCCCATCTCCACCAGGCCATTGCCGCCCACCAGTTCCTCTTCACGCAAGGCCTGGGGCAGGATCGAATACTTCACCGGACCGAACAACGCCGAATGCGTGCCCATGGCGAACAGCGCCACCAACATCAGCACCAGGTGATCGAACATAAAGCCGACGGCCCCAATGGCCATGATCGCGATCTCACCCAGCTTGATCAGGCGGATCAGCGCATCCTTGGCGAACTTCTCGCCAAATTGCCCGGCCAGGGCCGAGAACAGGAAGAACGGCAGGATAAACAGCAAGGCACAGAGATTGACCCAGATCGAGCGATCACCCTCGATGCTCAACTTGTAGAGAATGGCCAGGATCAGCGACTGCTTGAAAATATTGTCGTTGAAGGCACCCAGCGACTGCGTCACGAAAAACGGCAGGAAGCGTCGCTTGCCAAGCAAACTGAACTGCGAAGGATGACTCATCGTCCATGGATCCTAAGTGGCGCCGGAGCGGCTTACTGTATTGGAATGCGAGCAAGCGCTCCAGGCCACAACAATCATTGATCCCGAGACATTATTTTTGCAGGCCGGCGATGCACGGCGACACGAACAGCTCACCGCGCCAGGCCCCCCGCACCGTGCGCGCCCCTATCAGCAGCCAGAGCCCGGCCAGGGCCGCGGCCAGCACCGCGCCGAACACACTGAAGAACGCCATCTCCAAGCTGCTCCCCAGCTTCAGCGTAGCCAGGCAGTACACCCCCAGCGGAAAGGTAAAGCCCCACCATCCCAGATTGAAAGGAATCTCGTCACGCAGGTAGCGCAAGGTAATCAACACGGCGATCAGCAACCACCACAACCCCAGCCCCCACAAGGTGATCCCGGCCACCAGGCCAAGGCCGGCAGCCACTTCGCCAATCCCCGGCAAACCATTGGCGGCAAAGATCGCCGGCGCATCCGCCCCCAGCAACAACATCCCCAGGGCTCCGGTACCGATCGGCCCCAGTGCCAGCCAGCTCGACGCGGCCATACTCGCGTGGGGCAGGTTGTGCAGCACCATCCGCAGCAACAGCACGGTCAGGATGCTGAACGCCACCGGCAGCGAGAATGCCCAGAGCACATAGCTGGTCACCAGCACACTGAACTGCGCCGACGCATCGTGCAGATGGGGCGCCAGCAGGCCACCACTGGCCGCTGCCACTTCGGCGGCGACGACCGGGAGCAGCCAGACCGCGGTCATCTGGTCGATGCTGTGCTCCTGGCGCGTAAACATCATGAACGGAATCAGCACGCCGCAGGCCAGCGACAAGGCCACGTCGAACCACCACAGCCAATGCGCGACCGTGACCATCGACTCGCCCCAGCGCGCCACGCCAAACAGCAGAAAACCATTGATGATGGTGGCCAGCCCCATGGGGATGGTGCCGAAAAACATCGACACCGTAGAGTGGCCAAAGATGCGCTGCGCCTCATCGAAAAACATGATCCAGCGCGCTGTGTACAAGACGCTGAACAGCATGAAAAGCGCAATATTAAATAGCCACAATCCCTCGGCAACGGCATACAGGCCGGGAATCTGCACCGGCAATTGCGCCAGCACCAACGCCAGCACGCCGGTGCCCATGGTGGCGGCGAACCAGTTCGGGGTGAACTGGCGAATCGCTTCGCGAGGATGCTGCAGCCCGCTTAAGGGGCGCGATAGGTTAGGGCATTTCATCTTCAACTCCTGTCCTCAGGTGAGGTAGGAAGCATGATAGAACCCAATCGAATATCTATATAACGGGTATTTTCTCTATATCTTATCTACTTTACAGATAATGACCTCAGGCGCTGCCCACCGTTTCCACCACCAACACCCGCGCAACACCTACCGGCTGGGCCAGATGCTCGGTCCCCTGGGTGGCATGAAAGATGTCACCCACCTCCAGCAGCACACAACAATGCTCTCCCGCCTCGCGGTAATGCATCTTCACCTGGCCGTCCAATACGACGAACACCTCCTGCCCATCATTGATATGCCAACGATAAGGTTGGTCGGTCCAGTGCAGCCGCGTACTGATGCCGTTCATCGTAGCGATGGGCAGCGCCTCCCAGGCCTGAGTCCCGGTAAATTCCCTGCTGCGAACGATCCTGGCCACGACCCAGCTCCCATTGTCGGCTCTGTGCGCCATGTTCGCTCAAGCACCGCCAGGGCATGAGTGGCCCGAAAGACAATATTCGATACAATCGGGCCATTCCGTCATCGGCAGGCCCGCCCATGTCCACACCCTCCCTCGCACCGCCGATCACCGTTGCCGTGGTGGCGTTCAATGGCATCAGTGCCTTTCACCTTAGCGTCCCGACCCTGGTGTTCGACGAAACCCGCCAGAGCCGCGACATGCCGCGCTTTCGCCTGAAAGTCTGCGCCCTTGAAACACCGCCCCTGAGAACGTCGGCCGGCTTCGATATCAGCCCACGCCATGGCCTGGAAGCATTGCGCGATGCCGACATCATCGTCATGCCATCCTGGCGCGATGTCGACGAACGCCCGCCTCAGGAACTGCTTGACGCACTGCGCGACGGCGAGCGTCGCGGCGCGCGTATCGTCGGCCTGTGCCTGGGCGCTTTTGTACTGGCCGAAGCCGGACTGCTCAACGGACGCAAAGCCACCACTCATTGGCACTGGGCCGATCGCTTCGCGCAAAAGTACCCGCAGGTTCTGCTCGACGCCGACGTGCTGTACGCCGACGCCGCCCCGCTGCTGACCTCCGCCGGCAGCGCCGCAGGCCTGGACTGCTGCCTCTACCTGCTGCAACAACTGTGCGGCGCCGAAATCAGCCACCGCATCGCCCGCCGCCTGGTGCTCGCGCCCCACCGCGCCGGCGGCCAGGCGCAATTTATCGAGCGCCCGCTTCCCGCAGCCGGCGAACAGGACCGCATGGGCCAGTTGCTCGAGTGGCTGGCCCAACACTTCACCGAACCCCACAGCCTGGATGCCCTGGCCAAACGGGCGGCGATGAGCCGGCGCACCTTTACCCGTCATTTTCGCCAGTTGACCGGCACCACGGCCGGCCAATGGCTATTGGGCCAACGCCTGAGCCATGCCCAGCGCCTGCTGGAGAGCGGCCCGCTGGATATTGAAGCGGTCGCTCGTCAGTCGGGATTTGGCAGCGCCTTGTCACTGCGCCAGCATTTCAATGCGACGCTACAGATTTCCCCTTCCAGTTACCGGGCGCAGTTCCAGGGCCAGTGAACGACCGCCTACTCCCAGGGCTCGAACCATGGCGTTTGGCTATGTCGACCAACGTCGTGCGACCCTTCGCCGCGCTGCGACCTTGGTCGACACTGACGAACGCCGGACATCGTGCCAGACTGTCTGGCCGGGGCTGGAGCGCCCGCGGTCGTCTTTTGTGTGTGGAGTTACCATGTCGTTGTCCAGCGGGCTGATCGCCGCCGTTGCCCTGGCCTATATGGCCATTATGTTTGCCATCGCGTTCTACGGTGATCGCCGCCACGCGCCGCTGCCACCGCGGGTGCGCGCCTGGGTCTACAGCCTGTCCCTGGCGGTGTACTGCACCAGCTGGACCTTCTTTGGCGCGGTCGGCCAGGCGGCCGAGCAACTCTGGGCCTTCTTGCCGATCTACCTAGGGCCGGTACTGCTCCTGGTGCTGGCCCCCTGGGTTCTGCAAAAGATGGTGATGATCAGCAAGCAGGAGAACATCACCTCCATCGCCGACTTTATTGCCGCCCGCTATGGCAAGTCACAATCACTGGCCGTGGTCGTGGCGCTCATCTGCCTGGTTGGCGTGCTGCCTTACATCGCCCTGCAACTCAAGGGTATTGTCCTGGGCGTCAACCTGCTGATCGGCGCTGGCGCCGATGCCACGGGGACCCGCGCTCAGGACACGGCACTGGTGGTCTCACTGGTCCTGGCCCTGTTCACCATTGTTTTCGGCACTCGTAACCTGGACGCCACCGAGCACCACCGCGGCATGATGCTGGCCATCGCGTTCGAGTCGCTGGTCAAGCTGTTCGCCTTTCTCGCCGTCGGCGCCTTTGTCACCTACGGCCTGTACGACGGCTTCGGCGACCTGTTCAACCAGGCGATGCTGGCGCCGCGCCTGGAGCAGTACTGGAAGGAAACCATCAACTGGCCCTCGATGGTGGTGCAAACCGGCGTGGCAATGATGGCGATCATCTGCCTACCCCGGCAGTTTCACGTCACGGTGGTGGAAAATATCGACCCCCAGGACCTGCGCCTGGCCAAGTGGGTGTTTCCGGCCTACCTGATTCTCGCGGCCCTGTTCGTCGTGCCGATTGCCCTGGCCGGACAGATGCTGCTACCCAGTTCGGTCCTGCCGGACTCCTTCGTCATCAGCCTGCCGCTGGCCCAGGCCCACCCGGCCCTTGCCATGCTGGCCTTTATCGGCGGCGCCTCGGCCGCGACTGGCATGGTGATCGTCGCCAGCGTCGCACTCTCGACCATGCTGTCCAACGACATCCTGCTGCCGTGGCTGCTGCGCCGCAAAAACGCCGAACGCCCGTTCGAGGTGTTCCGCCATTGGATGCTCTCGGTCCGCCGGGTCAGCATCGTGATTATCCTGCTGCTGGCCTATGTCAGTTATCGCCTGCTCGGCTCCACCGCCAGCCTGGCGACCATCGGCCAGATCGCCTTCGCTGCCGTCACCCAACTGGCCCCGGCCATGCTGGGCGCGCTGTACTGGAAGCAGGCCAACCGCCGGGGCGTGTTCGCCGGTCTCGCGGCGGGTACCTTCCTGTGGTTCTACACCCTGATTCTGCCGATTGCCGCCCACAGCCTGGGCTGGTCGCTGGACAGTTTCCCGGGCCTGGCGTGGCTGCACGGCAATCCGCTGGACTTGCCGATCACCCCGCTGACCCAGGGCGTGGTGCTGTCGCTGGCCAGTAACTTCACCCTATTTGCCTGGGTCTCGGTCCTGTCGCGCACCCGAGTCTCCGAGCACTGGCAGGCCGGACGCTTTATCGGCCAGGAGATCAGCGCCCGCCCCAACGCCCGCTCGATGCTCGCCGTGCAGATCAACGACCTCCTGAGCCTGGCCGCCCGCTTTGTCGGCGAAGAGCGCGCCCAACAAAGCTTTGTGCGCTTCGCTTATCGCCAGGGCAAGAGCTTCAACCCCAACCAGAACGCCGACAGCGACTGGATCGCCCATACCGAGCGCCTGCTGGCTGGCGTGCTGGGGACCTCCTCGACCCGCGCCGTGGTCAAGGCGGCCATCGAAGGCCGGGAGATGCAACTTGAAGACGTGGTGCGGATCGCCGACGAAGCCTCCGAGGTGCTGCAATTCAACCGCGCCCTGCTGCAGGGGGCGATCGAAAACATCACCCAGGGCATCAGCGTGGTCGACCAGTCACTCAAGCTGGTGGCCTGGAACCGGCGCTACCTGGAGCTGTTCAACTACCCGGAAGGGCTGATCAGTGTGGGGCGGCCAATCGCCGATATCATTCGCTACAACGCCGAGCGTGGCCTGTGCGGGCCGGGCGAGGCCGAAGTGCATGTTGCCCGGCGCCTGCACTGGATGCGCCAGGGCCGCGCGCACACCTCCGAGCGCCTGTTTCCCAACGGCCGAGTCATCGAGCTGATCGGCAACCCGATGCCCGGGGGCGGCTTTGTCATGAGCTTCACCGACATTACCGCGTTCCGCGAGGCCGAACAGGCCTTGACCGAGGCCAACGAAGGCCTGGAACAGCGGGTGGCCGAACGCACCCATGAACTGTCGAAACTGAACCAGGCACTGACCGAAGCCAAGGGCACCGCCGAATCGGCGAACCAGTCAAAAACCCGCTTCCTCGCGGCCGTCAGCCACGACCTGATGCAGCCGCTGAACGCCGCCCGGCTGTTTTCCGCCGCACTCTCCCACCAGCAAGAGGGTCTAAGCGACGACGCCCAGCAGTTGGTCCAGCACCTGGACAGTTCCCTGCGCTCGGCCGAAGACCTGATCAGTGATCTACTGGATATCTCGCGCCTGGAAAACGGCAAGATCAACCCAGACCCCAAGCCATTCGTAGTCAACGAGCTGTTCGACATCCTCGGCGCCGAGTTCAAGGCCCTGGCCCAGGAGCAGGGCCTGCAGTTCCGGGTGCGGGGCAGCCGCCTGCGCATCGACAGCGATATCAAGTTGCTGCGCCGGATTCTGCAGAACTTCCTGACCAACGCCTTCCGATACGCCAAGGGGCCGGTGCTGCTGGGCGTACGTCGGCGCAAAGGGCAGCTCTGCCTGGAGGTCTGGGACCGTGGGCCGGGGATCCCCGCAGACAAGCAACGGGAGATTTTCGAGGAGTTCAAACGCCTCGACAGCCATCAGACCCGCGCCGAGAAAGGCCTGGGCCTGGGCCTGGCAATTGCCGACGGCCTGTGCCGAGTGCTCGGCCATCACCTGCAGGTGCGCTCATGGCCGGGCCGCGGCAGCGTGTTCAGCGTCAGTGTGCCGCTGGCGCGCAGCCAGCATGTCATTCCCAACAAGGTCGCCGAGCCGAACGGCTTGCCGCTGACCGGCACCCAAGTGCTGTGCATCGACAACGAAGACAGCATCCTGATTGGCATGAACAGCCTGCTCAGCCGCTGGGGCTGCCAGGTCTGGACCGCCCGGAACCGCGAAGAATGCCAGGCGCTACTGGAACAAGGCATACGCCCGCAGGTGGTGCTGGTGGACTATCACCTGGACGACGGGGAAACCGGTACGCAACTCATGGCCTGGCTGCGCACACAATTGGGCGAACCGGTGCCGGGTGTGGTCATCAGCGCCGACGGGCGCCCGGAGATGGTCGCGCAAGTCCACGCGGCCGGCCTGGACTACCTGGCCAAACCGGTCAAGCCGGCCGCGTTGCGCGCCCTGCTCAACCGCCACTTGCCCCACTAAGGGCCGGCTGTAAAGAACTGCCGATCACTCCGGCAGTTCGAGCAGCCCATCAGCATCGGTCATCGCCCGCTCCAGCAGGTCGGCCGGCAGGCTTTTACTGGCACGCGCGCCCAGCAGCTTGAGTTGCTCGCTGCGGCTGATCAGATTGCCACGGCCCTCCGTAAGCTTATTGCGCGCGGCGGCGTAAGCCTTGTCCAACTGCTGCAGGCGATTACCGACCTCATCCAGGTCCTGGATAAACAGCACGAACTTGTCATAGAGCCAGCCGGCGCGCTCGGCGATTTCCCGGGCGTTCTGGCTCTGGCGCTCCTGCTTCCAGAGGCTGTCGATCACCCGCAGGGTCGCCAGCAACGTGGTCGGGCTGACAATCACGATATTGCGATCGAAGGCTTCCTGGAACAGATTGGGCTCGGCCTGCAAGGCGGCGGAGAAAGCGGCCTCTATCGGTACGAACAGCAGGACGAAATCCAGACTATGCAACCCTTCGAGGCGCTTGTAGTCCTTGCCGGCGAGACCTTTGACATGATTGCGCAGCGACAGCACATGCTGTTTGAGGGCCGCCTGGCCGATGGCCTCGTCCTCGGCGGCGACATATTGCTGGTAGGCCGTCAGACTGACTTTCGAGTCGACCACCACCTGCTTGTCGCCGGGCAACATGATCAGCACGTCAGGCTGGAAGCGCTCGCCGTCCGGGCCTTTTAGGCTGACCTGGGTCTGATACTCGCGGCCCTTTTCCAGGCCCGCATGTTCAAGCACCCGCTCCAGGATTAGCTCTCCCCAGTTGCCCTGGGTCTTCTGGCCCTTGAGGGCGCGCGTCAGGTTGGTCGCCTCATCGCTCAGGCGCTGGTTGAGCTGTTGCAGGCGCTCCAGCTCCTTGCTCAAGGAGAAACGCTCGCGCGCTTCCTGCTGATAGCTTTCCTCGACGCGCTTTTCGAATGACTGGATCCGTTCCTTGAGCGGGTCAAGCAATTGCCCCAGGCGTTGCTGGCTGTTCTCGGCAAAACGCTGCTCGCGCTCATCGAAAATCTTGGCGGCCAGCTCGGCAAACTGGGCCCGCAACTCATCGCGGGAGCCCTGCAGGTCGCTCAGGCGCTGCTGATGGCTGTCCTGCTGCTCACGCAGTTCAGCGCTCAGCGCCGCCGCCTGCGCATCCAGACGCCGCAGCTCAGCCTCTTTGCCGGCGCGCTCGATGCTCCAGGCATGGGCGGCATCGCGGGCGTTGTCTCGCTCGATCTGGAGCAACTCGACCTCGCGGCGCAGGGCTGCCAGGTCCGCCTGCTTGGCCGCATTGGCCTGGCCCAGGTCACTGATCTCGTCGCGACAGGCATCGAGCTGTGCGCTCAGGCCGTCCTGGGCCAGTTGCGCGGTATCCAGGCGCTCCTCAAGCAACGCCGTTGCCGCCTGCGCGGCACCGAGACGGCGTTGCTGCTGCCAGATAAAAGCCAATAGCGGCAATGCCGCGCCGGCCAGGCCGAGCAGAATACCGGTCAGGTCCACAGCCATAACCACTCCAAAGGTGCCAACGGGCTAAAGCCGTAAGGTTAGCGAAGCCGGCCGGGCAGCGACAGCTCAGTCTTCGCGCAGGCCCAGTTCCAACTGTGCCGTGCGATCACCGGCCCGGGCAGCCTGGCGTAGCAGTTCCTGGCCAATGCGCCGATCACGGGCGCTGCCGCAATCACGGCACAGCAATTGGCCGAGCCGACTCTGCGCGACAACCACACCTTCGCGCGCCGGCTGCTTGAGCAGACGCCCGGCAAAATGCTTGATATTCGGGCTTTGCCCCAAATGAGGGCTGTCCAACAGCCACAGAGCGACCCGCAGCGAAAAACGCTTGGGGCTGACAGAAGAGGAAACCGCAGGTGTTACCGGAGAGGGTATTGAACGAAACTTCATAAAACACTGTGGGGTAGATCGGAAGGCGCGCCACTCTACTCCTTTTACTGCATAGGTAAAGTCGAAAGCTCTGCAACCGCGTTCTAGAGCAAGCGCTTGGGACAATCCACAGAAGCTGTGGATAACTCAGTGGACAACCGCCCTTCAACCTACGCAAAGCCCCACGGGCTGGGCCCCGCAGTCAAACTGACGATTTTTTCACCAATAAAAAAATACCAGATTTTTCATTGACTTAAATTTTCATTGGAGGCTAAGGGGCACAAAAGAAACATCACGCCGCCGCTGTAACCTTCGGTGCCATCCATGTGCACAAGTACCTTACCAAGCGCTATATCGACGCACCTTTTCTGCGCATCGACCGGCCGCCCACCCTCATGACAAGCCGACGGCTGACCGCCGTCACAGCCCAACACCCAGTTGCCAATCGTCCAACCAGGCACTACCCGCGCAATGACTTCGTCCGCCGTGCTTCCCTTCCTCAACCCAATGGGCTAGTATCACCAACGTTAGTACCAAGCTGAAAGTCAATTCTGGTCGAACACATCCCCCGGCAAACCTTCGAAAACGAAGCCTTCGCCAGCAAAAAAGGGATCGACCACCTCGATGGTTTCCAGGCTGCACTTGCACACTCCCGCGCATTCAAACGAATCCGACGCCCGTGCAAGGTCCATAGCTCTGACCGAACCAACCTGCAAATTGATCAGGATCTTCACCCCGGGCCCAGAACCTTTGCCCTTGTCGTGTTGCCTGCCCTCCTAAGTACCTACCTGCCAGCCCAAGCGCGATCAAATGAATGCGCACAAACTGGCTGCTTTGTTCCAGTCGGGTTCTTCGTTCGACCAATGGTGGTCGACGTTACTGGAACGTTTTAACGTTGCACGGCTCTGATACCGTGTCATTTGTAGGAACACCTAATAACTATGTCGACTCAAATCCATACTCAGGATGCCATTCGCACCCTAACCAATGCTTTTGCTCCCATGAACTGCCTGATTATGGCCGCTCGCAAAGGCTGCTTCAGTTTCACCCTGGTCAATGAACACGGGATCGCGCGCCACAGCGAGCGCCTGTACCCCGACCAGTACTCCAGCGCCGAGCCGCTGCAGGCCGTGATCGAACGTACCCGCCAGGCACTGGTTGCCTGAAGTACGACAAGATGCAAAACGCCAAGGCCCCGCTATAAAAGCGGGGCTTTTTATTGCCCGCGATTTATATAAAACCGCTGAACATCTAAGTACTTCTGGATATATAGGTAATAACTCACAGCCGTAAATAGTTTAAAAACAGCCCTTTACAGCAATGATATGACACTAGACTTCAACTCGAGCGGCCCGATCCGCTTCCGGCGAGCCTGACCGATCCACCTGCTGCCAAGCACCCTGGCCTCGCCGGCCACTTTTCACGCTCGAGGGACTTATGGGCATCGCCGCCAGTGAATTGTGTCGCTATGTGATCCGGCCGACACTGATTTACCTCGACCGCCACAGCCCGGCCGCCGAAATCCTACTGCTAGGCGTCGCGGCCAGCCAGTCAGAGCTGGGGTCGGCGCTGCACGACCGGCGCGGCCATGGCCTCTACCGTATCGGCGAACTGCGCCACGCGGCGCTCTGGGACCACTACCTGGCCCTGGACCCGGAGCTGGCCAGCCTGGTTCGCGGCCTGGCCAGCCAGCACGCCTTCCTCAGCAGCCCGCACCTGGAACTGACCGTCAACCTGCGCTACGCCACCGCCATCGCCTGGTTGCTGATTGAAGAACAGCACACCCCACTCCCCGAAGCCGACGACCTGCTGGGCATGGCCAAGGTCTGGCGGCAGACCTTTCAGCCCCAGGGCCGACTTCGCGACTTCACCGGGGCCTGGCGCAATTGCCTCTGCGCCAATGAGCCATTGGCGTGCTGAACAGTCGATGAATATGGTTTAGGAAACTTCGGCAAATTTGGTCGGATTGTCCTACAAAACCGCTCTATCTCCAGTGTTTCAGCCTATAGCGCTGGCGCGAAAATGTTGGTAGTTTTCGCCCCGGTGATCACCCGGAGTTCTAATAATGAAAAAATTCTCGCTTAAAACCACCTTTAGCCTTGCCATTGCCATGGCTTCTACCCAGGCACTCGCCAGCGGTTTTGCCCTCAACGAACAAAGCATCAGCGGTATGGGTACCGGCTTCGCCGGCCGCTCGTCTTCTGCCGATGATGCCAGCACCGTATTTGGTAACCCTGCCGGCATGTCCCGCATCAAGCGCCAGCAAGTCACTGGCGGCATGGCGGCGATCGTTGCCAAAACTGATATCAGCGATGCCAGCGGCAACCGTACCGGGACCAACAAGGGCGATATGGTGCCCTTCACTGCCGTGCCTATGGGCTTCTACGTCAAGCCTATCGATGATCAGTGGGCATTCGGCCTGGGCGTCTACGCCCCGTTTGGCCTGATCACCGACTATGAAAGCTCGTTCCAGGGCCGCAATTTCGGCAGCAAGAGCGAAGTCAAGGTCGTAACCTTCCAGCCAACGGTCAGCTACGCCTTCAACGACAAGGTTTCGATCGGTTTCGGCCCGACCATCAACCATATCTCCGGCGTCCTGGAGTCGGCGCTTACGACCGCCTTCTCGCCGAATAATGACGGCAAGGTCAAGATCAAGGGAGACGATGTCGGCTACGGCTTCAATATCGGCGTCCTGGCTCAAGCAACCGACACGACGCGCGTCGGCCTGACCTACCACTCCAAAGTCAAATACAAACTCGAAGGGCACACCAGCGTCACCCCGGGCGCCGGCACCCCTTCCCCCGTACTGCAAGCAGGCCGTTACGATGCCTCGCTGAAAATCGACACGCCTGAGTCGTGGGACCTCTCGGTCACCCAGCAACTGGACGACGCCTGGACCTTGTACGCCGGTACGACCTGGACGCGCTGGAGCCGACTGAAAGAAATCACCGTCAACAACAAGAACGTATCCGGGGGCGCCCTGGCACCGGAGGCATTCACCTCCATCACGGAAGAGCAAAACTGGCACGACACCTGGGCCTACGCCATTGGTACGTCCTATCAGTTGAACAAACAGTGGGTCCTGCGCACCGGCCTGACGTTCGACCAGTCGCCAACCAACAACACCAATCGCTCGCCGCGCATCCCTACGGGTGACCGCACGATTTTCAGCCTTGGTGCCGGTTGGAGCCCTACCGAAGACCTGACCGTCGACGTCGCTTACTCCTACCTCAAGGAAGAGAAAGTGAGTATCAACAACGCCAACGAGTTTCCTCTGGGCCAAACCTACAGCTCTGAATACAAAAACAGCGCACACGGCTTTGGCGTAGGTGCAACCTACCGCTTCTAACCGTCATGGCGAGGGCTGCGGCCCTCTCCCTGAAAACGCAAAAGCCCCGCCTTGTTCAGAGGCGGGGCTTTTTCGTGTCACGGTCCATCAGGGCTGGGAGGCCAGGGCCCGCTCCACCGCCTCAATCAGGTCCGGGCTATCGGGCTTGGTCAAACTGGAAAAATTGGCAATCACCCTGCCCTGGCGATCGACCACATACTTGTAGAAGTTCCACTTCGGCGCACTGCTCTGCTCGGCCAGGACCTTGAACAGGTGCACCGCGTCTGCGCCGCGTACCGCCTGCGGCTCGGTCATGGTGAAGGTCACGCCGTAGTTCACGTAGCAGACCTTGGCGGTTTCAGACCCGTCCTTGGCCTCCTGCTTGAAGTCATTGGACGGCACGCCCAGCACTTCCAGTCCCTGATCCTTATAACGCTGGTGCAGCGCCTCAAGTCCTTTGAACTGGGGCGCGAAACCACAGAAACTGGCGGTGTTGACCACCACCAGCGGCTTGCCGGCAAAGCGCTGGCAGAGATCGATCGACTCCTTGGCACGCAGTTTCGGCAACTGCCCCTGCAGCAGGTCAGGACAGTCGCCAGCCCAGGCGACCCCCGTGCAGAACAGCGATACCGCAGCGATCGCGAAGCAGCGCCTGAACATATTCGTGTCCTTGATTTCTTCCGGAAGGGCCGACGTTACTCGCCCCTCCGCCCGCTAGCAAGCGCCTAGGCCGAGCTGCATCAAGGCCAGGCCGCCCTGATGCCAACCCCACCAGACCAAGGCCAACAGGGCCAGTGCCACACACACCGCGCCCACACCCAACCAGGTGGTATTCATGCCGTGCCCGCCTGGGCCTGCTGCAGGCGCGCCACCGGCCGCTCGCGCACCGGCCAGTTAAGGGCCGCCGCCAGGACGCTCAAAAGAATCGCCACTTGCCAGATCAGGTCATAGTTGCCAGTACGGTCATACACCACGCCTCCCAGCCAGCCGCCCAGGAAGGACCCCAACTGGTGGAACAGGAAAACAATGCCACCGAGCATCGACAGATTGCGCACGCCAAACAGGGTTGCCACCGTGCCATTGGTCAGCGGCACCGTCGACAGCCACAAGAAGCCCATGGCCATGCCAAATAAATACGCACTGGTTTGCGTCACGGGTACCCAGAGGAACAGGCTGATCACCACGGCTCGCGCCAGATACAAGGCGGTCAGCAAGCGCGGCTTGGACATCCGCCCACCCAGCCAGCCCGCGGTGTAGGTACCAAAGATATTAAACAAGCCAATCAAGGCCAGTACCGTGGTGCCAACGGTGGCCGACAGATGCTGGTCGACCAGATAGGCCGGCAGGTGCACGCCAATGAACACCACCTGGAAGCCGCAGACGAAGAAACCAAACGCCAACAGCCAGAAACCCGAGTGCGAACACGCCTCACGCAACGCCTCGGACAGGCTTTGCTCGTGTCCCAGGGAAGGCAGCGGCTTGTCCTTGAGCATACTGACCAAAGGCACAATCATCGCCACCAACAGCCCCAGCACCAACAAGGCCGACGACCAGCCGAGCCAGCCAATCAGGCCCAACGTGCCGGGCAACATGGCGAACTGGCCAAATGAACCGGCTGCACTGGCGATCCCCATGCCCATGCTGCGTTTCTCCGGCGGCAGTGCGCGGCCGACCACCCCGAGAATCACCGAGAACGAGGTGCCCGAGAGACCGATACCAATGAGCAGGCCGGCACTCAGGGAGAGGGTGACGGCAGAATCAGACAGCCCCATGCATGCCAGCCCAACGGCATAGAGCACACCGCCGATCATCACGACCTTGGCGGCGCCAAAGCGGTCAGCCAGGGCCCCGGTAAAGGGCTGGGCCAGGCCCCAGATCAGGTTCTGCAAGGCAATGGCGAAGGCAAACACCTCGCGGCCCCAGCCGAACTCGGCGCTCATGGGCGCCAGAAACAAGCCGAAGCCATGCCGAACCCCCAGAGACAACGCCAGAATCAGCGCACTTCCCAACAGAATCCAGCCACTTGTACGCCATACCGATGTCATTGTTGTTCTCCGGCTACGGGTATATGCCCGCATACATTCACAGGTTGTCCTGAAGAATCAGTGATCGCCCGCCAGCTCATTCAGCAAACCGACCAGTAGTGCCCGCTTGTCTTCCCCCAACCGTTCGACCAGACGCTGCTGGGCCGCTTCCCAGGCCGGCAGCGCCGCCATCAGGCGCGCCTCCCCGGCCTCGGTCAAATACACCAGACGATTGCGCAGGTCGGCGCCTTCGGCCAGCTTGACCAGGCCTTCGCCTTCAAGCACCCGCAGATTGCGCCCCAGCGTGCTGCGATCCAGCCCCATGGCCTCGGCCAGGGTAGAAATACTCGGCTGATCGAGGCGCTTGAGATTGCACAGCAAAGAATACTGCGCAACGTTGATCCCGAAGCCTTCAAGGGCGCCGTCATAGTGCCTGCTAACGCCCCGGGAGGCACGACGCAGATTGGTGCATAAACAAAGAGTCGGCAACATGATGAGTGTATATACCCGCAACATTTTGAAAACAAGCTTAGCAGTGACTTTTTATGGGTCACTGCAGTTGGCGAAATCGCTTAAAACAACACCCAGCCCACCAGCACCGCCACTTCCAGCAACTCCAGCAAAGCACCCGCCGTATCACCGGTCGTACCGCCCAGGCGACGCACCATCACCCGACGTAACGCGGCGAATACCAGCACCGCCAGCAGCACTGCAAACATGCCGCTCCAGCCGGCCAGCAGCGCACACAATAGCGCGCTGCTCGCCAGTACCCACCAGCCGGCATCCCTTGGCAAATGCTCGGCCAGCGCCTGCCCCAGCCCACCCGCCCGCACATAGGGCGTGGTCAGAAACAGGCCCAGCAAAGCCGCCCGCCCGATCAGCGGCACAACCAGCAAGGCCACGGCCTGTTGTTGTTCGAGCAATGCCAGCAAAGCACAGAACTTCAGCAACAGCACCAGCACCAACGTGATAACCGCGATGGGCCCGCTACGCGGATCCTTCATGATGACCAGGGTCCGCTCACGATCGCCAAAGCCGCCCAACCAGGCATCGGCACTGTCAGCCAGGCCATCCAGGTGCAAACCGCCACTGAGCAGCACCCAGGCAGTCAAGATCAAGGCTGCCCGCAGAAACAGCGGTACGCCGGCCAGCAGATCGGCAAAGCCCCAGAGCAGCCCTCCGAAAAGCAGACCGACCAGCGGATAAAACAGCAGCGAGCGCCCCAGCTCACTGGGCTGCGGCATGCCCGGCAAACGTACCGGCAAGCTGCTGAGAAACTGCAGGGCAATCCAGAACGCCAGCATCTCAGGCCGCCTCACGCAACAGTCCGCCTGCGCCAACCTGCAGCGAAAACAGCGCCCCATGGCCCACTTCGACCTGCAGCAACTGCTCGCGAGGCAACCCACGCGCCTGTGCCAGCAACAGCCGCATCACCCCGCCGTGACTGACCAGCAACACCCGCTGCCCGGCGTAAGTCCGATGCAGTCGCGCCACGGCTGCCAGTACTCGCTCGGCGAACAGCGCCACGGGCTCGCCTTGAGGTGGCGTAAAGGCATAGGGATCGGCCCAGAACAGGCCCAGCGCCTGCGCATCGGTTTCCATCAGGGCGGCAGCGCTCTGCCCTTCCCAGGCGCCAAAATGCAACTCCTGCAAATCGGCCTCCAGCTCCAGCGGCAGCGCCAACCGCTGCGCCAGCTCTGCGGCGAACCGCGCGCAGCGCTGCAACGGCGAACTAACGACTCGATCCCAAGGACCGCCCTCGACCACGGCCGCACGCATCTGCGCCCAGCCTTGTTCGGTCAACGCATCATCCAAGCTACCGCGCAGGCCGCCACCCAACTCGGTCTCACCGTGACGCAGCAGATCCAGGCGCAAGGTCATTCCGGACGATCCGCCACCGCGGCTTCGGCAAACGTCGCCATCTGGCCGTGCAGATCACAGGCCAGGCGCAACAACGGCACCGCCAGCGCCGCACCGCTGCCCTCGCCCAGGCGCAGCCCCAATTCGAGCAGCGGCCGGGCCTCGAGCGCGGCCAATACCTGCCGATGACCCGGCTCGGCGCCGCAATGGCCGAACAACAGCCAAGGCCGGCAGGAGGGATTCAGGCGCACGGCAACCAGCGCCGCCACACTGCAGATCAAGCCATCCACCAGCACCACGATACCGGTCTGGGCACAGGCCAGGTAAGCGCCGACCAAGGCGGCGATTTCAAAGCCCCCTAGATTGAACAGGCTCTGCAAGGGATCACCTCGCTCGGCACCATGGCGCTGCAAGGCGCGCTCGATCACCACCGCCTTGTGGCTGACGCCCTTGGCGTCCAGACCGGTACCGGGGCCGACCAGCAAACTGGCCGGACAATCGAGCAACGCACTGGCCACGGCGCAAGCCGCCGTGGTGTTGCCAATGCCCATTTCGCCGCCAACAAACAGCTCCGCGCCTGCCGCAATGGCCCGCCGCACGCTGTCACGCCCAGCGGCCAGCGCCGCACGCCCCTGTGCCTGGGTCATGGCCGGGCCGTCGACGAAATTGGCGGTGCCGGCACCCAGGCGCAGGTGCTGAACCCCCGCCAGCTCCAGGGCCAGATTCACCGTACCGAGATCGACCACCTCCAGGCTCGCACCCAATTGCCGGGCCAGCACGCTGATCGCCGCGCCGCCGTTGACGAAGTTGTGCAGCATCTGCCCAGTGACAGCCTGCGGATAGGCCGACACACCTTCGGCCACCACGCCGTGATCGCCGGCGAAAATAGCGATCCAGAGCTGGTCCAGGCGCGGCTTGACCCGCCCCTGCAACGCGGCGACCTGTACCGCGACCTGCTCCAGTTGCCCCAGGGAGCCCGCAGGTTTGGTCAGTTGCTGCTGCCGGGTCAGCGCCTGCTCGCGGGCGTGTTCGTCGGGCGCCTGGCAGGGATTGAGCCACCAGTTTTCATTCATAACGCGGTTCCTTTAAGAGTCAGGGGCAACCCGGCCACCGTCAGCACCACCCGCTGGCAACGCTCGGCCAGGGCTTGATGCAGGTAACCGGCTTCATCGACATAGCGGCGAGTCAATTCGCCCAGCGGCACGACACCCAGACCGGTCTCGTTGCTGACAAAAATCAGTTCACCGGGCCATCCGGCCACCTGCTCCAGCAAGGCTTCTCGCTCAGCGACCAGGCGTTGCGGATCGTCAAGCAACAGCAGGTTGGTCAGCCATAGGGTCAGGCAGTCGATCAACAAACAGCGATCGGGCGCGGCGTTGTCGCGCAACACCTGCGCCAGCGCGAGCGGCTCTTCGATCAACCCCCACGCCACAGGCCGCCGCTGACGGTGCAGGGCCACCCGCGCATTGAGCTCAGCATCCTGGGGCTGGCTGGTGGCGATATACATCACCGGCAAGCCGGTATCCGCTGCCAACCGCTCAGCCAGGCGACTTTTGCCCGAACGGGCGCCCCCAAGAATCAGTTGCAACATAGCTGTCGGTTTCCCTGTTCAGAGCCCGCACAGCGCACGCAGGTGCGCCGTATCCAGGTGTTTTTCGACCATATCGGCCAAACGCTCGATATCCCGCTCGCGCAGGGCGTGGTAATCGACGCTCTGCACATCCGCCAGCCCGGCCCAGCGCAGCAGGGCGCCACAGGCGTGCGGTGATTCGAACAGGCCATGCAGGTAGGTACCGAGAATCTGCCCGTCGACGCTCTGCGCGCCATCGAGCCGCCCATCATCGAGATGGACCGCGGCGTTTTCCAGCGCCGCGCCGCTGGTCACGCCCGCGTGGATCTCATAACCACTGACCGGGGCGTTCTCCAACCCCAATCGCCCACTGACATTGCGCAGTTGCTTCTCCTGCTCCAATTGCGTCTCGAACGCCAGCAGACCGAACCCCGCACTGGAACCCGCCGGGCCTTCAAGCCCCAGTGGGTCGTGAACCTGCTCGCCAAGCATCTGCAGCCCGCCGCAAATGCCCAGCAGCTTGCCGCCGTAACGCAGGTGCCGGGCAATCGCCGTCTCCCAGCCGCTGGCACGCAGATAAGCCAGGTCACTGCGTACGCTTTTCGAGCCAGGCAGAATAATCAGGTCCGCGGGGGGGATCGCCTGGCCAGGGCCGATAAACTGCAAGTCGACCTGCGGATGCAGGCGCAGCGGATCGAAATCGGTGTGGTTACTGATCCGTGGCAGGACCGGCACGATCACCTTCAATACCTGCTCGACCTTGGCCGTCTGGCGTTGATCAAGGCCGTCCTCGGCTTCCAGGTGCAGATCCAGCACATAGGGCAGTACGCCGATCACCGGCTTGCCAGTGCGCGCCTCGAGCCAATCCAACCCCGGCTGAAGCAAGGCGATGTCACCGCGAAAACGGTTGATCACAAATCCCTTGACCCGCGCCTGCTCGCTGGGCGAAAGCAGTTCCAGGGTACCGACCAGATGGGCGAATACCCCGCCACGGTTGATATCGGCAATCAGCACCACCGGGCAATCGACCGCTTCGGCAAAGCCCATATTGGCGATATCGCCGGCGCGCAGATTGATCTCGGCGGGCGAGCCTGCCCCTTCGACCATCACCACCGGATAGGCGCTGCTCAAGCGGGCATGGGAGGCCAGCACCGCCTGCATGGCGATGGCCTTGTAGTCGTGATAGGCGACGGCATTCATGCTGGTCACCGCACGACCGTGGATGATGACCTGGGCGCCGGTATCGCTATTGGGCTTGAGCAGCACCGGGTTCATATCGGTATGGGGTTGCAGGCCTGCAGCCTGGGCCTGCACAGCCTGGGCGCGGCCGATCTCGCCACCGTCGGCGGTGACGGCACTGTTGAGCGCCATGTTCTGTGGCTTGAACGGCACCACGGCAACCCCCTGGCGAACCAGCCAGCGACAGAGCGCGGTCACCAGGGTGCTTTTACCGGCGTCCGAGGTGGTGCCCTGCACCATCAACGTACTCATGGATGTTCCTTGTCAAAGGCTTGGAGGGCCTGTTCGAACCGCAGCCAGTCAGCCTCGGTGGCCGGCAGGCCGAAACGCAGGCTGCTGTTATGCGCGAACAGACGCAGGAGAATCCCGCGCCGGGCCATAAACTCATACAGCACTGCCGCCCGTGGCGTGATCAGCCATTGAAACAGCGCGCAGCCGCCTTGTGGCGCCAGGCCGTATCGTTCGAGCAGCGCCGCAAGGCGCAGACTGGCCTGCTCGCTGCGCAAACGTTGGTGCTCATGGCCGGCACTGTCGCTCAGGCAGGCCTGCCCCAGCACCCGTGTCGGCCCGCTGACCGACCAGGGCCCGACTTGTTCGGCGAGCAACCTGAGCAAGGGCTGCTCAGCCAGTACAAACCCGAGGCGTACGCCGGCCAGGCCGAAGAACTTGCCAAACGAGCGCAAGACGATCAACCCTTCCAGATCGCTCCGGGCGGCCAGGCTGTGCTGCGGGGTGTTGTCCATAAAGGCTTCATCGACCACCAGCCAGCCGCCACGCCGGGCCAGGCGTGCATGCCAGTCGAGCAGGCATTGCGGACTCAGGCTCAGACCGGTGGGGTTATTCGGATTGACCACCACCAACACATCGAGGCTGTCGAGAAAGAAATCGACTTCCTGCTCCTGCACTTCGCGCACGGTATGGCCGTTGCGCCGCCAGGCATGAGCGTGTTCGGCGTAGCTGGGCGACAGCACGCCGACCTTGCCGGCCCGACGCAGGCGCGGCAGCAACTGGATCGCCGCTTGCGAACCCGCCACTGGCAACACGCGGGGCGCGCCATAGTAGGCGCACGCCGCCTGCTCAAGACCATCATCGGTCTCCGGCAAACGGGCCCAGGCTCGCTCGGGGATCGGCGGAATCGCCCAGGGCCAGGGCGCAATGCCACTGGACAGATCCAGCCAATCGGCTTCGGCAATCGCGTACTGCAAGGCGGCTTTGCGCAACCGCCCACCGTGCTCAAGCATAGAACTCAGCCCCCAGGCAGATCACCAACAGCCATAGCCATACGCCACGTTGCACCAACTGCCAGCCACGTCCGATCGCATCGGCGTCGGCCGGCGGACCTTCGCCCAGGGGCGGCCGCTGATGCAGTTCGCCATGATAAATCGCCGCACCGCCCAGCTCGACCCCCAGCGCGCCCGCGCCCGCCGCCATCACCGGTCCGGCATTGGGGCTATCCCAGCTCGGCCCCTGGGTCCGCCAGCACTTCAGCGCCAGGCGGGTCTTACCGAGCAAAGCGTAGGTAAGTGCCACCAAGCGTGCAGGAATATAGTTGAGCAGATCGTCGATCCGGGCGGCGGCCCAGCCAAAGCGCTCAAAACGTTCATTGCGATAGCCCCACATTGCATCCAGGGTATTGCTCAGACGGTAGAGCACCACACCCGGGGCGCCGGCCACGACAAACCAGAACAGCGCCGCGAACACGGCGTCACTGCCATTCTCCAGCACCGATTCGGTGGCTGCCCGGGCAACTTCGGTGTCGTCCAGTTCACTGGTCTGGCGACTGACCAGATAGCCGACCCGCCGCCGCGCCTCGTCCAGATCGCCACTGCGCAACGCCTGGGCCACCGGTTCGACATGTTCGCCAAGGCTGCGCAGGCCAAGGGCGCAATACAGCGCGAGAATCTCGACGATCCAACCGATATACGGCAACCAGGACAGGGCCGTGGCCAGCAGGGTCAAGGGCAGCACCGCAATCACCCAGGCCGTGACCCCGTGACTGCGCCAGCCGCGGCCGGCCGAATTGAAGCGCTGCTCGACCCGATCGGCAAAACGGCCAAAGGCAACCAGCGGGTGCCAGCGCCTGGGCTCGCCCAGCAGTGCATCCAGTGCGACCCCGGCGACACTCAGCAACGCCACGCTCATGGACGCACCCCCCAATGATTTTCATAAACCAGCTCGTCGAGTGGACGCGCCTGCGCCCAGCCTTCCAGTACCAGCATCGGTGCCGGATAGAAAGCCTCGACCGGCCCCAGGCACAGGATCGCCAAAGGCTTGGCCCCCTCGGGCAAGCCGAGCAGATCGGCCAGGGCCCGGGGTTCGAACAGTGACACCCAGCCCATCCCCAGGCCTTCGGCCCGCGAGGCCAGCCACAGGTTCTGGATAGCGCAGGACAGAGAGGCCATGTCCATTTCCGGCAACGTGCGACGACCGAAGATATACCGCTCGCGGTCGTCCATCAGCGCAGCGACCAGCACCTCGGCGCAGTCGTTGATGCCTTCGACCTTCAGCGTCATGAACTCATCCGAGCGCTCGCCCAGCGCTTGGGCAGTACGCACCCGCTCCTCTTCCACCAGCGCCTGAATCTGCCCGCGCAGCGCGCGATCGGTAATGCGGATAAAGCGCCAGGGCTGCATCAATCCGACACTCGGCGCCTGGTGCGCAGCTTCGAGCAGGCGGCCCAGCAGCGCCGGCTCGACCGTGCCGCCACTGAAATGGCGCATATCCCGGCGCTCGGCAATTACCCGGTACACGGCGGCACGTTCCGCCTCGGTCATGGCGTGGTCGCTCATAGAGGATCCACACCCCCCAGGGGATGGAGCAAAATCGCAATGGCCGTTGGGTTGGAGGGGAAATAGAAGTGCACGTAGGACGCGGTCATGCGCCCTTCACGGTATACCGCTTCGGCACCACGCCCGCCGTTGGGGCTCTCGCCTCGAGCAATCGGGGTCAACTCGGTGCTGGTCAGCGAATGGTGATAGGTATGGCCGCGCAACGCGCCTTCCGGCAAGTCGACGGCCTGCAGGGCCAAGGCCGCCAGGCGCTTTTGCATCACGGCTTCACCGCTTAGCAGGCCGAGTAATTGGGCGCGTGTACCCTCGACATCGGTCAAGGCATCGAGCAGATAGAGCATGCCGCCACATTCGGCCAACAGTGGTTTGCCCGCCGCGTGGTGGGCACGAATCGCCGCCAGCATCGTGGCATTCGCGGCCAGGGCCTGGTGGTGCAACTCCGGGTAGCCACCGGGCAGGTAGAGACTGTCCGCCTCCGGCAGTTCACGGTCATGAATCGGCGAGAAAAACACCAGCTCCGCGCCCATCGCCCGCAGCAGGTCCAGGCTGGCGCCATAGGTAAAGGCAAAGGCCTCGTCCCGGGCGATGGCGATACGCACGCCGGCCAACAACGGCTGCACCGCCGCCACGGTCGGCGCGGCAAAGGTCACCGGTGGCGGCAGGGCCACTTCGCAACTGCCCGCCAGGGCCGCAGCGGCGGCATCGAGGCGCAGATCCAGGTCAGTCAGCTCGCTGGCCTGGACCAACCCCAGGTGACGGCTCGGCAGCTCGATGGCAATGTCCCGGGACAAGGCGCCATACCAGCGCAAACCTTCGGTCAGGCTGCCTTCGAGCAACTGCGCATGCCGCAGGGTGCCTACCCGATTGGCCAGCACACCGGCAAACGGCAGGTCCGGCTGATAGCGCGCCAGACCCAGGGCCAGCGCACCGAACGTCTGGGCCATGGCGGTGCCATCGATCACACCGAGCACCGGCACGCCAAAATGCCGGGCGAGGTCGGCGCTCGACGGCGTACCGTCGAACAGTCCCATGACGCCTTCGATCAGAATCAGGTCAGCTTCACCGGCGGCCTCCCAGAGCAGGCGCCGGCTCTCCTGCGCCCCGACCATCCACAGGTCCAGTTGATAGACCGGCGCGCCGCTGGCGCGCTCGAGAATCATCGGATCGAGGAAATCCGGGCCGCACTTGAACACGCGAACCTTGCGGCCCTGGTTGCGATGCAGGCGTGCCAATGCCGCCGTAACGGTGGTCTTGCCCTGGCCGGAAGCCGGCGCGGCGATCAATACCGCCGGGCAATGCCGCGAGTCGCTCATGCTCGGTCACTCACAGTTCAATGCCCTTCTGCGCCTTTATACCGGCCTGGAATGCATGCTTGAGCACCCCCATCTCGGTCACGGTGTCGGCCAGGTCGATCAGCTCGGGCTTGGCGCCACGGCCAGTCACGACCACATGCTGCATCGGCGGACGGGCCTGCAAGTCGCTCAACACCTGTTCCAGGTCCAGGTAACCGTGTTTGAGGGCGATATTGAGCTCATCGAGTACGATCAACCCGATAGCCGGGTCAGCCAGCAGCTCGCGAGCCACCGCCCAGGCAGCTTCTGCCGCCGCGATATCGCGCTGGCGATCCTGGGTCTCCCAGGTAAAGCCTTCGCCCATCACGTGAAAACGCACCTGCTCAGGGAAACGGCGATAGAACAGCTCTTCGCCCGTGCTGTTACGCCCCTTGATAAATTGCACCACGCCACACTGCATGCCATGGCCCATGGCCCGGGCCAGCATGCCAAACGCGGAACTGCTTTTGCCTTTGCCATTGCCGGTCAGCACCAGCAGCAGGCCACATTCATTGGGAGCGCTGGAAATGCGCTCGTCCATCACGGCTTTCTTGCGCTGCATGCGCGCCAAATGCCGTTCGTCACGTTCGGGGGATTCGTTCATGGCAGCTCTCCGTTGGGGCTGAACTCAAGCAAACGGGGGGCAGGAAAAGGACTGCGGCCAAAAATGGCCCAGCATCGCCCACCGTGATGCTGTTGGATGAATCAGGCCGGTCTCCGGGCTCATGAGCGGGTCGACACCCAACCGCGCGCCTTCCCGTGTTCAGCACACAGTGGCTCTAGGCGCGGTCTTGACTCATTTACCGTTGCGGGGGCAGCGCCGGGATCGTGACGGGCTCCATCGAGCGGTCCTCACCGGCTTCCCTGTTTCACTCTGTCGACGCGTGGCCACAGAGCACCTGAAACAAGCCGCGAAGGTTAGAGGGTTGGGGGTAGAGCGTCAATTAAAGCCGGGCCGCAAGGACGAATGACGGCCTGGATCAATAAACTGACGTCAAAAATTGTGCAACACTGAAAACAGTGATATCAAATAGCCATAACTCAATCCAACAAAAACAAGGGTGAACCCCATGCAAGGCCTGACGATCAGCAACCCGAGACTGGAATTCCTGCGCCCGGCGCTGGAGCGCTGGGCCGACTGCATCGACCGCTACAACCAGGTCCTGGGCGATAGCCAGGCGCCCTTCTGGTTCAATGCCCAGGCCAATCTAGGGCTGCTGTCTGCCGCCGCCTGGATGGCCGAGATGGTCACCCTGGAAAACTACCCCACACGCAAACAACAGGAAGAAGGCGACCGCAGCGGCCGCAATGACCTGTACATCGCCACCCAGGAAGAGCAGGTGTTTATCCAGGCCAAGCAGCGCTGGCCCCAGGTCAAGCAGCTCAGCTTGCAGACCGGGCTGCTGGACGCCGTAAGCGACGCCAGGAAAGTCAGCTACCCCAACGACCTCAAGCTCGGCTGCCTGTTTGTCAGCCCCTGGAAAGCCCAGCAAAGCGCCTCTCCCGAAGAGATGCAGGACATGGTCGACGAGCTGCAAAAGGAAAACGCCTGCGCCATTGCGTGGTATTTCCCCTACCCCTATCGCAAGCTGCGCGACGCCCATGGCAACTATCACCCCGGGATCGCCATGCTGCTCAAGCAGGCCTGAGCTCACCGGACGGCACTCGCAGCGGCTAGACTTGCCCGACACGATCCCACCCCTTGTCGGAGCCCCCATGCACACGCCGCCGATCAGCCTGATACTCCTGCTCGCCGTTGGCCTTGCCGGCTGCGGCGAGACCTCGACCCTGCCCATCATCGAGGGTACCGGCCCCCATCCCGTGCTACCCGAGCCCGCTCCCAGCCTGATCCCTGTCGTCAATATCGCCCCAGCCATCGGCTGGCCCAAAGGGAGCACGCCAACGGCCGCGCCGGGCACCCGGGTCAATGCATTTGCCGAAGACCTCGACCACCCACGCTGGCTGTATGTACTGCCCAACGGTGATGTCCTGGTGGCCGAGACCAATGCACCGGCCAAACCCGATGACAACAGCGGCATTCGCGGTTGGGTCGCTGGCAAGATCATGAGCCGCGCCGGCGCCGGTGTGCCGAGCGCCAATCGCATCACTCTGCTGCGCGACCAGGATCATGACGGCGTCGCTGAAACCCGCAGCACTTTTATCGAGCAGTTGAACTCACCCTTTGGCATGACCCTGGTTGGCAATGACCTGTATGTCGCCGATACCGACCGACTGCTGCGCTTTCACTACGAGACAGGGGCCACGACCATTCAGGGCCCAGCGGAAAAAGTCGTCGACCTCCCGGGCGGGCCGCTGAACCATCACTGGACCAAGAACGTGCTGGCCAGCCCGGACGGACGCACGCTCTACGTAACGGTTGGCTCCAACAGCAATGTTGGCGAGAACGGCCTGGAACAGGAAGTCGGCCGCGCCACGATCTGGGCGGTCGATCCACGCGCCCGCAGCCACCGAATTTTCGCTTCCGGCCTGCGCAACCCCAACGGCCTGGCCTGGGAGCCCAAGACCGGAGCATTGTGGACGGCGGTCAATGAGCGCGATGAAATCGGTAACGACCTGGTGCCGGATTACATCACCTCGGTCAAGGACGGCGGCTTTTATGGCTGGCCCTTCAGCTACTTTGGCCAACATATCGATGCCCGGGTCAGCCCAGCCAATCCGACCCTGGTCGCCCGGGCCATTACCCCGGATTACGCCGTGGGCTCGCACAACGCCTCGCTGGGCCTGGCCTTTGCCGACAACAGCACGCTGCCCGCACCTTTTACCGAAGGCGTCTTTATCGGCCAGCACGGCTCCTGGAACCGCCGCCCGCACAGCGGCTACAAAGTGATCTTCGTGCCCTTCGCCCACGGCAAGCCTGCAGGCGAGCCGATAGACCTGCTCAGCGGTTTTCTGGATGCATCGGGCAATGCCTTGGGGCGCCCGGTAGGCGTCGCCATCGACCGCCAGGGCGACCTATTGGTCGCTGACGATGTGGGCAACAAGATATGGCGAGTCAGCAACAAGCCTTGAGCTTAGCGCTACAAACTCAGAACTGGCCGCTGGCCGCCTGCAGTTTGTAGCCGCTGTTGGCAGGAAGGACGCGCTTGGCACTTAGATAGGCTTTCTGCCAATAGGCCTTGGAGAGGGTATCGAGCTTGACAGTGCCGCCAGTGGCCGGCGCGTGGACAAAGCGCCCTTCGCCCACATAGATTCCCGCATGGCTGACCTGTGAGCCGCCATTGGTGGCAAAGAAAATCAGGTCACCGGTCTGCAGAGCGTCGGCACCGACATTCGGCGCACGCATGCCAATCATCTCGCGAGTCGAGCGCGGCAGGGAGATACCCGCTGCGTCACGGTAGACGTAAGCGATCAAGCCACTGCAATCAAAGCCCGAGTCCGGTGTGTTGCCGCCCCAGCGATAAGGCGTGCCCACCAGGCCAAGGGCCCGGAACAGCACATCTTCGGCCACTGGCGAAAAGCCCGAGGGTGCATTGGAAACCACCGGGCGCACCACCGGCGCCGGGGCCGGCGCTCGGCTGGAGCACGCCCCCAGCAACGCAACGAGAGCAATAAGGGTGATGCGGGCCGCGATCGACATAAGCAGAACAACCCTGTTGCGGATACGGCGGCTGCCGTCAACATGAAAAAACCGCGCAGACAATGCCTGCGCGGTTCAGGAATCAACAATACGAATGGATTCTAGTGGCTAGGTGCCAAACTTCAAGTAAGACTTTAACTTACTTGTTAACACTCTTTACAGCCGGGGCCATCGCCAAGGCGCGCTTGGCTTCGATAAAGGTTTTGCTCCAGTACCGATCACCCAGGCTATCGACGCGAACACCACCGCTGCGGCGGCTGCTGGAGTGAATGAACTGGTCATCGCCCAGGTAGATACCCGCATGGCTGACACGCCCACGGCCATTGGTGCTGAAGAACAGCAGATCACCCGGCTTGAGGTTACTGCGCGCGACCAGAGGTGCCTTGACGTTGATCATTTCGCGCGTCGAACGCGGCAGATTCATGCCGGCTTCTTCACGAAACAGATAACCGATAAAACCGCTGCAGTCGAAGCCCGAGCTTTCGGTGGTACCACCGAAGCGGTAGCGGGTACCGATCAACGACATACCGCGCTCAAGAATACTGTCGGCCAGAACCGGCATCTGATAAGGCTTGCTGCCTGTGGCGAATTCAGCCAGCTCTTTTTCGGTGATCAGTTCTTCTTGAAGAACCGATGCCTGCTCGGAGGCAGAGGCAGAGGCAGAAACCGAATGCTGAACCTGTTGTTGCGATACTGGCGAATGCGCCGCGCAACCAAACAACAGGGTGACGAGTGCGAGAGGCACGAGGGGTGCGAAGCGATTTAGCATGGGCACGACCGTGGCTTTTGGAATAAGAAGCCGCGACTATGCCTACTATCGATCTTATTTGCAAATTTTATGGGCCACGATGTGACTTATCGGTTTCGGCAAAACATCTAAGGCCTTAATACCCTATTGCCTCGCAAGCGCCAGCCTCCGGCTGTCAGCGCAGGAATAATGGCGTCCGGGTTTTGACGAAACGGGCCTGCAGGCCGCGGTTTTACCAGCCCAGGGTTTCTTTCAGGAAAGGAATGGTGAGCTTGCGTTGCGCCTGCAACGACGCCTGGTCGAGACGCTCGAGCAGCTCGAACAAGGCACTCATGCTGCGAGTACCGCGAGTCAGGATGAAATGTCCGACTTCGTCGGTCAGATGCAACCCGCGGCGGGAGGCCCGCAATTGCAAGGCACGCAATTTGTCTTCATCAGACAGCGGGCGCATCTGGAAGATCAGCGCCAGGGTCAGCCGTGATTTCAAGTCCGCCAGCTTCACCGGCAGCTCGCGCGGCGAGGTCGAGGCGGCGATCAGCAGCCGCCGTCCGCTATCGCGCAACCGATTGAACAGATGGAACAGCGCCTCTTCCCAATCCGCCCGCCCCGCAACGACTTGCAGATCGTCGAGGCAAACCAGTTCGTACTGTTCCAGGTTGTCGAGGATTTCGGTACCACGATCCAGCAACTCGGCCAACGGCAGGTAGACCGCCGGCTCACCTAGCTGCTCAAAGCGCAGGCAGGCGGCCTGTAACAGGTGGGTACGCCCCACACCATCCTTGCCCCAGAGGTAGATCAGGCTCTCCGTCCAGCCGGCGTCGGCTTCGCAGAGTCGCTCGACATAGCCGAGTGCAGCGGCATTGGCGCCTGGATAGTAGTTGATGAAGGTAGCGTCATCACGCAGACGCACACCTAGGGGCAGCTGAATCGGTTTCATGCTGACTGAACAGTTCAAACGAACCGTTAGTGGCCTCTGTGTAAAGTTTGCAAAGTCTATACCGCAGACGCTGGCGGCACAATGCAGCTGTAAAATCAAAGGTTTGCGTGCGGCAATAGCACCGCGACAGGGAATTCCCGACGCCCGGCGAGGGCACGGGCAGCCTTCGCCACCCGTGTCTCGATCCTACAAATCGGGATCTTCCTGGCCGCCATAGATATCCGACTCCTTATAGAGATCGCGTACATGGCGCACCAGCACCATGATCACCGCGGCCACCGGCAATGCCAGCAACACCCCGGTAAAGCCGAATAGCTCGCCACCCGCCAGAATCGCGAAGATGACCGCCACCGGGTGCAGGCCAATACGATCGCCCACGAGCAAGGGCGTCAACACCATCCCTTCCAGCGCCTGCCCAATCATAAAGACCGCCACGATGCCGATCAGTGGATACAGGTCGCCACCAAACTGGAACAAACCGGCCACCAGGGCCGCACCGATCCCGATAACAAACCCCATATAGGGCACAATCGCCGCCAGACCGGCGATCAGCCCGATCAACAGGCCCAGCTCCAGCCCGACCAGCATCAAGCCCGAGGCGTAGATCACGCCCAGGGCCAGCATCACCAGCAACTGCCCGCGCACAAATGCGCCCAGTACGTCATGACATTCGCCAGCCAGCGCGACGATGCGCGGTTCTGAGCGGCGCGGCAGAAAGCTGCGGATCTTCGCCAGCATCAAATCCCAGTCACGCAATAGATAGAAGCTCACCACCGGGATCAGCACCAGATTGGCCAGCCAGCCCATCAAGGCCAAACCGGAAGCCGTTGCCTGGGCCAGCACAGCGCTGACGATATCGGTGGTCTGGCCCATATGCTCGCTGATCGCGGCCTTGACCTTGTCGAACTTCCAGAAGCCGTCACCCAGGCCCAGCCGCGCCTGCACCCAGGGCATCGCGGTGTGCTGCAGCCAGTCGAGCATCTGCGGGGCCAGTTCGTAGAGCCGGTACATCTGCTTGGCCAACATCGGCACGAGCACCAGCAACAGCGCCATCAACACCAGCGTAAACAGGGCGAAAACTGCGATCACCCCCCAGGTACGCGACAACCCGACTTTCTCCAGGCGATCAACCAACGGATCGAACAGATAAGCCAGCAATATCCCCACCAGAAATGGCGAGAGAATCGGGTGCAGCAAATACAGCAGCACGCACAACAGGACGCCCGCCCCCCAGCCTATCCATCGACGCGTATCGGTCATTGAGCATTCCTGCCTTTATAGAGCATCAAAAAAACCCGACTACCAGCGAAAACGCAGTTCTGCCGCTGGCGCCACCGCGGGCACAGGCTCAGCCGTCGCCGCTTGCGGAGCCGGAGCCGGAGCCGGAGCCAAGCCTTCGCCCGGCGGGACTTCCTGCAACCGCGCCAAACCCAATTGGGCACGCAATTGCTCGGCACTGCCATTGACCCGATACAGCACCCGCTCGCCGTCAACCTCCTGTAACCGCGCGCCAAAGGGCTCAAGCAAACGCTCGAGCGCGGCATAGCGCTCCAGGTTCATCCCCTGGACCTCCAGCAACTGCTCGGTCGCAACACCGGGCTTGACCACAAAACGTGGCGCCAGACGCTGACTGACCGCAAGCATCACGGCATCGGCCAGCGCCGCCGGATCAGCCCCCTGGGCCGTGCCGTCCTCGCGCTGGTCGCCTAGCCACAAGCGCCACTTGGCTTGCCACTGGCCACCGTCCTCACGTGCATGCACCGCCAGCAACGCATCAGCGGAATAACGCTCGGAGGCCGCCTGCAATGGTGAAGGATCGTTGCCTTCCAGGTTTTTTGCGGTGGCCACCAGTTGCTCTTCCAGGTCACCCAAGGGCAGGCGCAAAGGCAAGCCACGATGCTGGGCCGCGCGGCGCAGCGGCTCGGCACTCGCCTGAGCGTCGCCCACCAGGTTCGAACCTTCGGTCGAGTCATTCAGCCACCAACCGAGAATCGCCGGGCGATTGCTCCCCCACAGCGACAGTCCGGCCTGCCGCAGCACGCGGTCGGTACTGACCGGATCGAAGTCGACCTGCAGACTTTCCGGCGGGCCGGCGTCATAGCCGTACTGGGTGATGATCTGCTGCGGATCCTTGCGCACCTCGGCCAGCCCGGGGTTCTGCAACGCCTTGGCATCGCCCGTCAGGCGCAACAGCAGCGTATCGAGGGCACGCAGGGTCGCCTGGGCACGCTCTTCCGAGCTTTGGCTGGCGACAGGCTCACGCACCTGATACAGGCCAGTGAGGGTTTGCGCTTGCGCAGCCAGGGAAAAGATCGACAGACAGCCGACAAAAAGAAATTTACACAGACGCATGAAGGATTCCCGACAGGCAGTAAAGCGGCATGCAGCACCGCGTAAAGACACTCAAGTCCAATGTGTGACCACAACAACCGGTTATTCATTCAGGCACAGCGCGGCTGTTTTCGCGCTGTCATAACGATAGCCGTTCAAAGGCTATACCTTATACAGGCCCAGGCTGAGCCACCAGCACCCACCCGCAGGGTTTTTTTCGCGATATTACCCTGCCCGTCGGCCCGAGGATGGCCGCTGCTGCTCAAGCCTGATAAAATCGCGCGCCTTCGCAGACCGGTGACAACCGGGGCCCACGAGAAACGCTCGCAACCCTTGCGACAACCTCTCCCAGCGGTCCCGTCGATCCCGGTCGATACCCCTGAATCCCCCCTAAAGGCCTGGATCATGAGCAAGCAACCCTCCCTAAGCTACAAGGACGCCGGTGTAGACATCGACGCCGGTGAAGCATTGGTCGAACGCATCAAGAGCGTCGCCAAGCGCACTGCGCGTCCTGAAGTCATGGGCGGCCTGGGTGGTTTCGGCGCCCTCTGCGAGATCCCGGCCGGCTACAAGCAGCCGGTACTGGTCTCCGGCACTGATGGCGTCGGCACCAAGCTGCGCCTGGCGCTGAACCTGAACAAGCATGACAGCATCGGCATCGACCTGGTTGCCATGTGCGTCAACGACCTGGTGGTCTGCGGTGCCGAGCCGCTGTTCTTCCTCGACTACTACGCGACCGGCAAGCTCAACGTCGACACCGCCGCCCAGGTAGTGACCGGCATCGGCGCCGGCTGCGAACTGTCCGGCTGCTCCCTGGTCGGCGGCGAAACCGCTGAAATGCCGGGCATGTACGAAGGCGAAGACTACGATCTGGCCGGCTTCTGTGTTGGCGTCGTGGAAAAGGCCGAGATCATCGACGGCTCGAAAGTCGCCGCAGGCGATGCCCTGATCGCACTGCCGTCTTCTGGTCCGCACTCCAACGGCTACTCGCTGATCCGCAAGATCATCGAAGTGTCCGGTGCCGACATCGAAAGCATCCAGCTCGACGGCAAGCCATTGACCGACCTGCTGATGGCCCCGACCCGCATCTACGTCAAGCCGTTGCTCAAGCTGATCAAGGACACCGGCGCAGTCAAGGCCATGGCCCACATCACGGGTGGCGGTCTGCTCGACAATATCCCACGCGTCCTGCCAAAAGGCGCCCAGGCCGTGGTCGACGTGGCCAGTTGGCAGCGTCCGGCAGTGTTCGACTGGCTGCAAGAGCAAGGCAACGTGGCTGAAGTCGAAATGCACCGCGTCCTGAACTGCGGCGTTGGCATGGTCGTTTGCGTCGCCCAGGCGGACGTCGAGCGCTGCTTGAACGTGCTGCGTGAAGCCGGCGAGCAGCCTTGGGTCATTGGCCAGATCGCGACCGCTGCCGAAGGCGCGGCCCAGGTCGTGCTGCAGAACCTCAAGGCTCACTAATGCCCGCAACCTGTGATGTAGTGGTGCTGCTTTCCGGCACCGGCAGTAACTTGCAGGCGCTGATCGACAGCATGGCCCCACAGGCCAACGAAGGGGCGGGCCCCAGCCCCGCCCGCATCGCCGCGGTGATTTCCAACCGCGCCGATGCCTTTGGCCTGCAACGGGCCCGGGACGCGGGTATCGAAACCCGCACCCTCGATCACACAGCGTTCGAGGGCCGCGAGGCTTTCGACGCCGCTCTGGTCACGCTGATCGACACCTTCCAGCCGAAACTGGTGGTTCTGGCCGGCTTCATGCGAATTCTGAGTGCGGACTTCGTTCGGCACTACCAGGGGCGGCTACTCAATATCCACCCCTCGCTGCTGCCCAAGTACAAAGGCCTGCACACGCACCAGCGCGCGCTGGATGCCGGTGATCGCGAGCATGGCTGCAGCGTGCACTTCGTCACCGAGGAACTCGATGGCGGACCTCTGGTCGTACAGGCAGTGATCCCGGTAGAGTTGGACGATACGGCGCAGACGCTCGCACAGCGCGTTCATCGCCAGGAACATCGGATTTACCCACTGGCAGTACACTGGTTCGCTGAAGGCCGATTGACCCTCGGCGAACAGGGTGCATTATTGGACGGCCAGTTACTCGCGGCCAGCGGCCACTTGATTCGAACCTAGGAGATTTTATGCGTCGTGCCCTGCTCTTCGCTTGTGCTCTGCTCGCCCTGCCTGTCGCGCAGGCCGCAGATCTTCAACCCTTCTCCGCCAGCTACACGGCCGACTGGAAGCAGTTGCCCATGAGCGGTACCGCCGAGCGCAGTCTCAAGCCCAATGCCAACGGCACCTGGACCTTGAGCTTCAAGGCCTCGATGATGATTGCCAGCCTGACCGAAGAAAGCACCGTACGCTTCGAGAAGGACACCCTGCTGCCCCAGACCTACCATTTTGAACGTGGCGGTCTGGGCAAGGCTAAAAAAGTCGACCTGGACTTTGACTGGGCCAGCAAGATGATCACCGGTAACGACCGCGGCGACGCAGTCAAGGTCCCACTCAACCGCGGCATCCTCGACAAGTCCACTTACCAGTTGGCGCTGCAGCATGACGTTGCCGCCGGCAAGAAAAGCATGAGCTATCAGGTTATCGACGGCGGCGAAGTCGACACCTATGATTTCCGCGTGCTGGGTTCAGAGAAAGTCGACACCAAGGCTGGGCAGATCGATGCGATCAAGGTCGAGCGTGTACGCGACCCGACGCAAAGCAAGCGTATTACCGTCCTCTGGTTCGCCAAGGACTGGGACTACCTGCTGGTGCGCCTGCAGCAAGTCGAAACCGACGGCAAGGAGTACAACATCATGCTTCTGGACGGTACGGTCGACGGCAAGTCGGTCAAAGGTAGCTGAGACAGGGTTTTATAAACCCTACCCAGAGCGGCAAAAAAGCCCGGTATCTTTCGATACCGGGCTTTTTTATATTCGCGGAGGAAGATCCAACCAGTCTCCAGAGACCGCGGAAACCTCCAGGCCTCCGCCAGAGATGACTGCCTTGCAGTAGGACTTTCCCAAGAGAAATATAGGCTCTTTGAGAGAAAGAGACTTCTTTGATTATTACCTTCTTGCCACTCGCAAACACCTTAATGCCTACGCCAGCTCCCTATAAAAACCAAAATCAAACAAAACACAGCCACACTTCGTTTATTACAAAGATCACACCGCAAAGAAACCAATAAAAAACTTATATTCAACGTTAAACAACAAGCCTTTGGCAGGCTGCACTTTCGTACAGCCTGCCAAGCGCATTACCTGCAGAACTTAACCATCAGTTCTGCAAAGCGGCCTGTTGCACCCCATTGATCGGGATACGTTTGGCCTTGGCCTCTTCAGGCACAACCCGCAGCAGGTCGATATTCAACAGACCATTGCTCAGGCCGGCCGACTTGACCTCGATATGGTCAGCCAGGCGGAACGACAGCTTGAATGCCCGTTGGGCAATGCCCTGGTGCAGATAGGTGATGCTCTCGGGAGAGGCTTCACGTTTGCCACCGCTAATGGTCAATACACCGTTCTCGACTTGCAACTCCAGGTCTTCCTCGCGGAAACCTGCGGCTGCAACCACAATGCGATATTGATCATCGGCATGTTTTTCAACGTTGTAGGGCGGATAGCTGCTGCCTGGCTCATTACGCATTGCAGTTTCGAACAAGTCATTAAAGCGATCGAAACCCACGGAAGAACGAAACAGTGGCGCCATGGAAAATGCATTGGTCATGATAAGTCTCCTGATAGTCAGCGAGTATTTGTCTCCGCGACCCGAGTTCGGCATCGCGTACTCCCTAGATAGGGACCGACAAACACTTTTCAAGAGTCTTTTCGCAGATTTTTTTCAGCTCTTTTCACTCAACGGCGAAAACACTCAAGCCGCTTGCCCTTCATGGCAGAACACTCGCCCTACTCTACTCAAAACGCAGCAATACCCCGCCAACTCGCAATACACAGCAGCCAACCGAGACAGCCCAAGCCAGGCAGTTCGGCTGAAAGACAGGACATAAAAAACCCGATGCCGGCATTTCTGGCATCGGGTTTCGATGTGCCCCCTCGAGCTTGAACACTCGAGCGAAGTGCCAGGCCAATGACCTGGCTGCTCGCTATGCGCCGATTACCACATCAGGTCATCGGGGATCTGGTAGGCCGCGTACGGATCATCCTCGTCCGGCGCCTCAGTCGGCGTGTTGAGCTGCACGATACGCCGTGGGTCGCGCTCCTGGATCTTCAGCGCCGCTTCACGGGGAATCACTTCGTAGCCGCCGCCATGTTGGACGATCGCCAACGAGCCGCTGCTGAGCTTGTCGCGCATCAAGGCATTGACCGACAGGCGCTTGACCTTCTTGTCATCGACAAAGTTGTAGTAGTCCTCGGTGGTCAGCTTTGGCAGGCGCGACACTTCGATCAACTGCTTGATCTGGGCGGCCTTGGCCTTCTGCTCGGCCTTTTCCTGCTGCTGACGGTTGAGCTCCTGGTCACGCTTGACCTTCTCCGCCTGGGCTTCCTGGGCGGCCCGCTGTTGCGAGTCGTCCAGCTCGATCTGACCTTTATGGGCCAGGCGTTGCTGCTTCTGCTTGTCTTTGCCGACCTGTTTGGCCTGCTTCTGGTTGACCAGGCCTGCTTTGAGCAACTGGTCGCGAAGGGAAATGCTCATGGTGCTTACTCACTTGGGCAACGGCTCAGCCACAGCTGGGCAAATTCTTTTCCTGACGCTTGGCTTCACCCCACAGGGCGTCCAAGTCTTCGAGGGTGCAATCTTCAATCGGACGATGGGTGTCGCGCAATGCCTGTTCGATAAATCGGAAGCGACGGTCGAACTTGGCATTCGCCCCCCGCAGGGCCGACTCAGGGTCGACCTTGAGGTGCCGGGCCAGGTTGACCACCACAAACAACAGATCACCGATCTCTTCCTCTATCGCCGGCTGGTCGTTGTCGGCCATGGCCTCCAACACCTCGTCCAGCTCTTCGCGCACCTTGTCGACCACCGGCAGTGCCGCCGGCCAGTCAAAGCCGACCTGGGCCGCACGCTTTTGTAACTTCGCCGCTCGGGACAATGCAGGCAACGCCAAAGGCACATCCTCCAGCAACGAGAGCTGCTGCGGAGCGTCGGCTTTTTCCGCACGCTCCTCGGCCTTGATCTGGTCCCAGCGCTGCTTGACCTGCTCTTCGCTCAGACGTGGCTGGTCCGGCGGCGCATACAGGTCACCCGTAGGAAACACATGGGGATGCCGGCGAATCAATTTACGGGTGATGCTGTCGACCACGCCGTCGAACTCGAAACGTCCCTCCTCACGCGCCAGTTGGCTGTAGTACACCACCTGGAACAGCAGGTCACCCAGCTCGCCCTGCAGGTGCGCCAGGTCGCCGCTCTCAATGGCATCAGCGACCTCGTAGGCCTCTTCCAGGGTGTAGGGCACAAGGCTGGCGTAAGTCTGTCGGATATCCCACGGACAGCCATATTGCGGATCCCGCAGCCGCGCCATCAGGTGCAGCAGGTCTTCAAGGCTATACATCGGTTGGTCTCTTGGAAGCTGTCCTTTTGGGTTCGCGATGGGAATGAAGTCGCTTCACCCCCAATCGCGAACCCGCTGGCGCCTAAACAAATACGGATTTCAGGGCGTGCGGTTGCGTCGCGTCTCGATAATGTTCGGCAACTGCGAGATACGTCCGAGCAATCGGCCCAGGGCGTCGAGCCCCGGGATCTCGATGGTCAGCGACATCAGCGCGGTGTTGTCCTCCTTGTTGGAGCGGGTATTGACCGCCAACACGTTGATCCGCTCGTTGAGCAAGACCTGGGAGACGTCCCGCAGCAACCCGGAACGGTCGTAGGCACGAATCACGATATCCACCGGGTAGGTCGACACCGGCACCGGGCCCCAGCTGACCTGGATGATCCGCTCGGGCTCACGACCGCCCAGTTGCAGCACCGACGCACAGTCCTGGCGGTGAATACTGACGCCACGCCCCTGGGTGATGTAGCCGACAATGGCATCGCCCGGTAACGGCTGGCAGCAGCCCGCCATCTGGGTCATCAGGTTGCCGACCCCTTGGATCTGGATATCGCCGCGCTTGCCCGGCTTGTACCCCGTCGCTTTGCGCGGAATCAGCTCCAGCTGTTCGCTGCCGCGTTCCGGCTCGACCAATTGCTGCGCCAGGTTGACCAATTGCGCCAGGCGCAGGTCACCAGCACCCAGGGCCGCGTACATATCCTCGGCGGTGCGCATGTTGGCCTTTTCGGCCAGCTTGTCGAAATCGACCTGCGGCAGGTCCAGGCGGCCCAATTCGCGTTCGAGCAGGGTCTTGCCCGCCGCGACGTTCTGGTCTCGCGCCTGCAGCTTGAACCAATGAACGATCTTCGCCCGAGCCCTCGAGGTGGTGACATAGCCCAGGTTCGGGTTCAACCAGTCGCGACTCGGCGTACCGTGCTTGCTGGTGATGATCTCGACCTGCTCACCGGTCTGCAGGCTGTAGTTGAGCGGCACGATACGCCCGTTGATCTTGGCGCCCCGGCAGTTGTGGCCGATCTCGGTGTGGACACGGTAGGCGAAGTCCAGCGGCGTCGCGCCCTTGGGCAGGTCAATGGCATGGCCATCCGGGGTAAAGATATACACCCGATCCGGTTCGATATCGACGCGCAACTGGTCGGCCAGGCCGCCGATGTCGCCCAGTTCCTCGTGCCATTCAAGGACCTGGCGCAGCCAGGAGATCTTCTCTTCGTAGTGATTGGACCCGGACTTGACGTCGGTGCCCTTGTAGCGCCAGTGCGCGCAGACGCCCAGCTCGGCTTCCTCGTGCATGGCATGCGTGCGGATCTGGACTTCCAGCACCTTGCCCTCGGGACCGATCACCGCCGTATGCAACGAGCGATAGCCGTTCTCCTTGGGGTTGGCGATGTAGTCGTCGAACTCCTTGGGAATATGGCGCCACAGGGTGTGGACGATACCCAGCGCGGTGTAGCAGTCGCGCATTTCCGGGACCAGTACCCGCAACGCGCGCACATCGTAGATCTGGCTGAAGGCCAGGCCCTTGCGCTGCATTTTTCGCCAGATCGAATAGATATGCTTGGCCCGGCCACTGATATCGGCCTTGACCCCGGTCGCCAGCAACTCATGTTCGAGTTGGCTCATCACATCGCTGATAAACCGCTCGCGGTCGAGTCGGCGCTCATGCAGCAACTTGGCGATCTGCTTGTACTGCTCAGGCTCCAGGTAGCGAAAGGACAAATCCTCCAGCTCCCACTTGATATGCCCGATGCCCAGGCGGTGAGCCAGGGGTGCATAGATATCGAAGACTTCCCGGGCCACCCGGTCGCGCTTTTCGTCGTCGGCATTCTTTACCGCGCGAATTGCGCAGGTGCGCTCGGCGAGCTTGATCAGCGCGACGCGCACGTCATCGACCATGGCCACCAGCATCTTGCGCAGGTTTTCCACCTGCCCCTGGGTGCCCAGCACCAGCGATTGCCGCGGGCTGAGACTGGCACTGATCGCTGCCATGCGCAGCACACCGTCGATCAGCTTGGCCACCACCGAACCGAAGCGCTGGCTGACGGCGGGTAACTGGATCTGTCCTTCGCGCACGCCGCGATAAAGGATCGCGGCGACCAACGAGTCCTGGTCGAGCTTGAGATCGGCGAGGATCTCGGCGATTTCCAACCCGGTGCTGAAACTCGAGGTGCCATCGGCCCACAGGTTCTTCGCCGCGTTGGCTTGTTGTTCCGCTTGCCTGGCGAATTCGCAGGCTTCCTTCAAGGCTTCACGGTCCAGCGCCGGGTCGACACTGACCGCATGATCGAGCCATGCCTCGAGATTGATACTGCCGTCGGTGTTGATCGGCTGGTGTGCTCTCACCTGTACCATCTTGCTTACCTTCCCTACGACGCAGATTCAATGCGTCAAAATCACTGACCTTCGTTGCAATCAGATTCCGGCCAGGCTGTAGCCGCAATCATCAGGTCGTGCGAGAGCAACTGTTCCTGCACGCCCCGACCGTTGCAGGTCAGTCGGACTAGACGAGCATCCTAGCTCGCTTCGAATAACGCCATCGCCTCGACATGCGCTGTCTGGGGAAACATATCGAGGATTGCGGCACGTTTTAACCGGTAGCCCTGCTTGATCAATTCAACCGTGTCGCGTGCCAGCGTAGCCGGGTTGCACGACACATAAACCAGTCGCTTGGCACCCAGGGTCGTGAGCTGGCTCACCACCTCGAAGGCACCGTCTCGCGGTGGGTCCAAGAGTACCGCAGAAAAGCCCCCGGCGACCCAGTCGGCAGCACCCAGCGGCTGCGATAAATCGGCCTGAAAAAACCGAACATTATGCAAATTATTACTAAGCGCGTTGGCCTCGGCCCTTTCGACCATGGTCTGCACGCCTTCTACCGCCACCACTTCGCTGACCTGCTGGGCCAGCGGCAAGGCAAAATTACCCAGGCCACAGAACAGATCCAGCACCCGTTCGTGGGGCTGGGGCTGCAGCCACTCCAGTGCCTGCGCAACCATGGCTTCATTGACCCCGGCGTTGACCTGGACAAAATCCCCCGGCCGATAAGCCAGTTGCAGATTCCACGACTCCAGGCGATAGCCCAGGGGCTGGCTGGCATCGTCAGGCTCGGGCGAACCTTCACCGTGCAACCACAGCTGCGCCTGATGCTGCTCGCAGAACTGACGCAACACCTGCAGGTCGCCTTCCGACAGCGCGGCCATATGCCGTAGCAGCAAGGCGATGGCCGAGCCGCTGAACAACTCGACATGCCCCAGTGCCTGCGGTTTGCTCAGGCGTCGCAACATCGACGGCAACTCGCGCATGATGGGCTGCAAGGCTTGTACCAGCACCGGGCAATCGTCGATAGCGACAATGTCCTGGCTGGACGCGGCCCGAAACCCCACGGCCAGGTGTTTGGCCTTGGCGTCCCAGCGCACCGCGACCCGGGCCCGGCGCCGATAGCCGAATTCGGGACCACTCAAAGGCGCGGCCCACTCCTGCGGCTCAACACCCGCGACCCGCGACAATTGCTCGGCGAGCATGCGCTGTTTCAGGGCAAGTTGGTCGGTATGGGGCAGGTGCTGCACATTGCAACCGCCGCAACGACCGGCATGGGCACAGGGCGCCGGGCGCCGGGCACTGCTGGCCAGCAGGACGCGCTCGGCGCGGGCGTCAACGATCTTGCCATGGGCGGCCAACACCCGTGCCTCGACCTCTTCGCCCGCCAGGGCACCAGCGACAAACCAGGTGCGGCCCTCGACAAAGGCAATGCCGCGACCGTCGCCAGCCAGGCGCTCAATACTCAGGCGCTGCTTCTTCCCAACCGGAACCTGCGGGGCACGGCTGCCACCAGCGGGCTGGAAGCGCAGGCCTCTCTCATGCTTGGCCATCAGTTGGACGCATCGTAGACGCCGGTCGACAGATAACGGTCGCCTCGGTCACAGATAATCGCGACCATCACCGCGTTCTCGACTTCCCGGGACAGGCGCAGCATGGCTGCCACCGCACCACCGGAAGAGACGCCGCAGAAAATCCCTTCTTCGCGGGCCAGGCGCCGCGTGACATCCTCGGCTTCCTGCTGGGCCATATCGACAATGCGATCGACCCGCTCGGCCTGGTAGATTTTCGGCAGGTATTCCTGGGGCCAGCGACGGATCCCCGGGATCGCCGAGCCTTCCATCGGTTGCAAGCCGATGATCTGCACGTCGGGATTCTGCTCCTTGAGGTAGCGCGAAACCCCCATGATGGTGCCGGTGGTGCCCATGGAACTGATGAAGTGGGTGATGCTGCCAGCCGTCTGGCGCCAGATCTCCGGGCCGGTGCTGGTGTAGTGCGCCACCGGGTTGTCACCATTGGCGAACTGGTCGAGCACTTTGCCACGGCCCTCGGCCTCCATGCGCTGTGCCAGGTCGCGAGCGCCTTCCATCCCCTCTTCCTGGGACACCAGGATCAGTTCGGCGCCATAGGCGGTCATGGCAGCCTTGCGCTCGGCGCTGGAATTGTCCGGCATGATCAGGATCATCCGGTAACCCTTGATCGCCGCGGCCATGGCCAGGGCAATCCCGGTATTACCCGAAGTGGCTTCGATCAGCGTGTCGCCGGCCTGGATCTGCCCGCGCAACTCGGCGCGGGTAATCATCGACAGGGCCGGACGATCCTTGACCGAACCGGCCGGATTGTTCCCTTCGAGCTTGAGCAGCAGGGTATTGCTGGTGGCGCCGGGCAGGCGCTGCAAACGAACCAGCGGGGTGTTGCCGACGCAATCGGCGATGGTGGGGTACTGCAAGGTCATGGCGTATTCGCAATCCAGACTGCGGGGCCGCCTATCATACCGGCAAACGCTGACGGCCCATATCACGCAAAGTACGAGGCTTATGGCTAAACGTTATAAGTGCTGCCCGCGGGTTCCGCCGCCGGCAGGCGCATGTTCAGACGCAGCCCCTGCCCGGTGTTCTCGGCCCACAGTGCCCCGCCCTGGCGCTGCAAGGCGTTGCGCGCGATGCTCAGGCCCAGCCCGAAACCACCGTCGCCAGGGCGTGAGCCGTCAAGCCGGGTAAAGGGCGCAAAGATCCGCTCCAGATCCGCCTCGGCCACCCCGCCACCCTGATCCTCCAACCATAGATGCCAGTAGTCACCCTCGCGACGACCATCCAGGCGCACCACCCCACCCGGCGGAGAATGACGAATGGCATTGCGCAAGCTGTTTTCCAGGGCCTGGGCCAGGCTGTTCAAATGGCCATAAACCCAGCAATCGGCGACTACCGCGCACTGCAGTTGTTCGAGCGTCCAGCCGGTTTCAAAACTGGCGTTTTCCGCCAGCATGTCCCACAAGGCCTGAATTTGGATCGCTTCCTGGGGCAGCGGCGCCAGCTCGGTATCGAGCCACGCCAGTTGCAGGGTGTCCTCGACCAAGCGCTGCATGCCGTCCACTTCCCGGGCAATACGCTCACGCAGCGCCGGCAGGTCCTGCTCGCTTTCACTGGCCACGCGCAGGCGGCTCAAAGGGGTGCGCAGCTCATGGGACAAGTCGCGCAACAGTTGCTGCTGCAAGGCCACGGTACTCTGCAACCGCTCGGACATCTGGTCGAATGCCCGCCCCAGCTCTCCCAACTCGTCCTGACGGCTGGTGGTTTGCGCCGAGAGCCGGGTACTCAACTGGTCGGCCCGCCAGGCGTTGGCCTGCTCGCGCAGATGGTTGAGCGGCATGATCAGCAAACGATACAGGCCGACACACAGCAGCAACGTGAAAAAGCCGGGGATCACGCCATTGGTCACCATCCGCCAGAACAACTGGTAACGCCCCGGCATAAAGCGTTGCGGCAGCTCGATCACCAGGCTGCCGAGCGTCGAGTCGTTGGGAAATGGCACTTTCAACCACGGCAGTCCACGGGTATGCCGGCTGACCGGCCAATCGACGCCGCGCAAAAAGGTCAAGCGCTGGGTCTGCAACTCATTTAAGGGCAAGCTGGCAAGGGACTGCAGGTCATGGCCGACCACGCCGATCCAGGTGCCCTCGCCTTGGCGCACGCGCTCCAGCCAAGCATCGATGCCGCTTTCACCGCCCTGCTTCCACGCTTCCTCGGCCTGGGCCGCATAGTCGCGCAACGTCTGGCGCGCATGATCGGACAGGTAGGCGTCCTGCTGCTCCAGGTAGCGCCCCCAGTACCAACTGAGCCAAACCATCAGGACGCAGAAGGCAACCAGCAGGCAGGCCAGTTTCCAGAAAAGCGAATGACGGCCCGGTAATCTAGCGCTCATCGCTGGCACTCAGGACATAGCCCTTGCCCCAGACCGTGCGCACTTCACGCTGGCTGTAGCCCAGGGCCTTGAGCTTGCGACGGATCTGGCTGATATGCATATCCAGGCTGCGATCATGGGCGGCAAAACCGCGCTGCAGCACATGCTGATAAAGAAACGCCTTGCTCAGCACTTCGTGCGCATGGCGATTGAGGGTTTCGAGCAGCCGGTATTCGCTGCGGGTCAGGCCCGCCCACTGCCCGTTGTAGCCCGCGTCGCAACGTTCGTCGTCGAGCAGCAGCCCCGGCGTGTCGACCGGTTCCACCGGCGGCATCGAGGGCCCGCCCAGATGCCGACGATCCAGCGCCACCCGACGCAGGATGGCCTCGATGCGCACACGCAACTCGGCCATGCTGAACGGCTTGGGCAAGTAATCATCGGCACCCAGGCGAAACCCACTGATACGGTCCGCCTCGGCCCCCAACGCCGACATCAGGATCACCGGCGTCGAGTGACGCTGGCGCAAATGCGTGAGAATTTCCAGGCCGTGCATGCCTGGCAGCAAGATATCCATCAGCACGACATCGAACACGTCCCGGCGGGCCAGATCCAGGCCCTGGGCGCCGTTCTGGCACCAGGTCACCTCGAAACCGCAACGCCCCAGGTGCTCATGGACGTAGGCGCCCAGCACGGTGTCGTCTTCAATGGTCAGGATACGGGCGGGCACGGCGGATACGGGGATCATTGGCGTCTGCAAATAATTCTCAATCGGTGATTATTCAAGATCGACGGGGCGCAGGCAACTCGACTCTGGTCGTGGGCAATGTCTGTTCCTCACCGATTCACCCTTTTTTTGCGCGCGTGCCCCCCGGTCAAATGGCTACACTGGCGGCTGACGAGCGCAGGACACGCTCGTCCCCCTTGAAATGGCTGTCTGCGGGAGAGTGGCGTGCTGAAGAATCTGGGTATCAAAGGTCGCGTGCTATTGCTGGCGCTGCTGCCCACCAGCCTGATGGCGCTGATCCTCGGCGGCTACTTTTCGTGGCTGCAACAGGCTGACCTGAAAAGCCAATTACTGCATGAAGGCGAAATGATCGCCGAGCAGATGGCCCCCCTGGTTGCGCCGGCCATGGCCAACGACGACGCCAAGGCCCTCGAGCGGATCGCGACCCAGGCCCTGGAGCAACGCGATGTGCGGGCCGTATCACTGCTCGCGGCCGATCGCTCACTACTGGCCCATGCCGGGCCGAGCATGCTCAACCCAGCGCCCACCGGCGACAACCGCCGCATGCTGCTTCGCAGCGGCAATGACGCCACGCGCTATCTGATGCCGGTCTTTGGCCGTCATCGCAATATCGCCGGCCAACCGGTGCCGGATGAATCGGAACGCCTGCTGGGCTGGGTCGAGCTGGAACTGTCCCACACCGGCATGCTGCTCAGCGGCTATCGCAGCCTGTTTGCCAGCCTGCTGCTGATCGCCTTCGGGCTTGGCGCTACCGCGCTGCTGGCCCTGCGCATGAGCCGTACGATCAACCAGCCGATCGAGCAGATCAAACAGGCCGTGGCGCTACTCAAGGACGGCAACCTGCAAACCCGGCTCGATGCGCTCGGCAGCCAGGAACTCGATGAGCTGGCAGCGGGCATCAACCATATGGCCGAGACCCTGCAGAACGCCCAGGAAGAATTGCAGCACAGCATCGACCAGGCCACCGAGGATGTGCGCCAAAACCTGGAAACCATCGAGATCCAGAACATCGAGCTAGACCTGGCTCGCAAGGAAGCGCTGGAGGCCAGCCGGATCAAGTCGGAGTTCCTCGCCAACATGAGCCATGAGATCCGCACCCCGCTCAATGGCATCCTCGGCTTTACCCATCTGCTACAAAAGAGTGAACTGACGCCTCGCCAACTCGACTACCTGAGCACCATCGAGAAGTCCGCCGACAGCCTGCTGGGCATCATCAACGAGATCCTCGACTTCTCCAAGATCGAGGCCGGCAAGCTGGTACTCGACAGCATCCCGTTCAATCTGCGCGACCTGCAGCAGGATACCCTGACCATCCTCGCGCCTGCCGCCCACGCCAAGCAGCTTGAACTGGTCAGCCTGGTCTACCGCGACACGCCACTGTCGCTGATCGGCGACCCCTTGCGACTCAAGCAGATCCTCACCAACCTGGTCAGCAACGCGATCAAGTTCACCCGCGAGGGCACGATCGTCGTGCGCGCCATGCTCGAAGACGAGCAGGAAGACAACGTGCAATTGCGCATCAGCGTCCAGGACACGGGTATCGGCCTGTCCAACCAGGATGTGCGTACGCTGTTCCAGGCCTTCAGCCAGGCGGACAATTCCCTGGCCCGGCAGCCGGGTGGCACTGGCCTGGGACTGGTGATCTCCAAACGCCTGATCGAACAGATGGGCGGCGAAATCGGCGTCGACAGCAGCCCCGGCCAGGGCTCGGAGTTCTGGATCAGCCTGACCCTGCCCAAAACCCGCAGCGATGCCGAAGATCTGCCCACACCGCCGCTGCTTGGGCGTCGCGTCGCGGTGCTGGAAAGCCATGAGCTGGCACGCCAGGCCTTGCAACACCAGTTGGAGGATTGCGGGCTGCAGGTCAGCCCGTTCACCACCCTGGACAACCTGCTCAATGGCGTGACCAGTGCTCACCAGACGGCGCAGCCCATTGACCTGGCAGTCCTGGGCATGACCGCCAACGAGATGCCGCCTGAACGCCTCAACCAATGCATCTGGGACCTCGAACACCTGGGCTGCAAGGCGTTGGTCCTGTGCCCGACCACCGAACAGACGCTGTTCCAGGTGGCAGTGCCCAACCCCCACAGCCAGCTCCAGGCCAAGCCGGCCTGCACCCGCAAACTGCGCCGCGCCCTGGCGGACCTGGTTCATCCCGGCCCCAGCCGGCCAAGCCCCAGCGAACCGTTGTCCAGCCGCGCGCCACGGATACTGTGCGTCGACGACAACCCGGCCAACCTGCTGCTGGTCCAGACCCTGCTCGAAGACATCGGCGCCCAGGTCACGGCGGTCGACAGTGGCTTCGCGGCCATCCAGGCCGTGCACCAGGAAGCCTTCGACCTGGTGCTGATGGATGTGCAGATGCCTGGCATGGATGGCCGCCAATGCACCGAAGCGATCCGGCTCTGGGAAGAAGGACGGTCCGGCAACCCGCTGCCCATCGTCGCGCTGACCGCCCACGCCATGGCCAATGAAAAACGCGCCCTGCTGCAGAGCGGCATGGACGACTACCTGACCAAGCCCATCAGCGAGCGCCAGTTGGCCCAGGTGGTCCTTAAATGGACGGGCCTGGCCTTGCGCAACCAGGCACCGGACCTGGGTGGCGAACCCGTACGCCAGGGCGGTGAGCTGCGTGTCCTTGACCCCGAGGAAGGGCTGCGCCTGGCAGCGGGCAAGGCTGACCTGGCTGCCGATATGCTGGCAATGCTGCTGGCCTCCCTGAACGCCGATCGGCAGGCCATTCGCCAGTCCCGCGAGGCGAATGACCGCCTGGCCTTGATCGAAAGGGTTCATCGCTTGCACGGTGCCACCCGCTATTGTGGCGTGCCGCAACTGCGCGCCGCCTGCCTGCGTAGCGAGACGCTGCTCAAGCAGGACGACCCCGGTGCCATGGCCGCCCTCGAAGAGCTCGATATCGCCATCTCCCGGCTGACCAGCGAGGCGCGTGTCAGCGCCTGACCTGGCGCAAGCCGTGTCACAGCGCCGGCCGCTAGACTGTCGGCGTTCATTAAAAGGAAAGCCCTAATGCGTGCCATTCTGTTCAGCAGCCAGACCTATGATCGCGACAGTTTCCTGGCTGCCCAACAACCCGCCGGACTCGAACTACATTTCCAACCCGCACGCCTGAGCCTGGATACGGTTGCCCTGGCCGAGCGCCATGAGGTGGTCTGCCCCTTTATCAACGACGACCTGAGCGCCCCAGTGCTTGAACAGCTGGCAGCCGGTGGAACGCAATTGATCGCACTGCGCTCCGCCGGCTACAACCATGTCGACCTGCTGGCCGCCAAGCGCCTGGGCCTTGAGGTCGTGCGTGTCCCGGCCTATTCCCCCCACGCCGTGGCCGAGCATGCCGTCGCCCTGATCCTCGCCCTCAACCGTCGTCTGCACCGCGCTTACAACCGCACCCGCGAAGGCGATTTCAGCCTCCACGGGCTCACTGGTTTCGACCTGGTAGGTAAGACCGTCGGGGTGATTGGTACCGGCCAGATTGGCGCGACGTTCGCGCGGATCATGGCCGGCTTCGGTTGCGAACTCCTGGCCTACGACCCCTTCCCCAATCCGGAAGTCGTGGCCCTGGGCGCACGCTACCTGAGCCTGCGCGAGGTGCTGGAGCAGTCACGCATCATCAGCCTGCACTGCCCGTTGACCGCTGAAAGCAAACACCTGATCAACCGTGACTCCTTGGCCCACTTGCAGCCGGGCGCCATGCTGATCAACACCGGTCGTGGCGGCCTGGTCGACACACCGGCCCTGATCGACGCGCTCAAGGAAGGTCAGTTGGGCTATCTGGGGCTGGATGTCTACGAGGAGGAGGCGCAGCTGTTTTTCGAGGACCGTTCAGATCTCCCCCTACAGGATGATGTGCTGGCGCGCCTGCTGACATTTCCCAACGTTATCGTCACTGCTCACCAGGCCTTTCTGACCCATGAAGCGCTCGGGGCCATCGCCGAGACGACCCTGGGCAACATTGCCGACTGGGCCGCCGGCAAGGTGCGCAATCGGGTCTAACTGCCCGCCAACGTGCTGGCGTATTTCCCCAAAGCGATAAGCCCCATCCAGGAGAATCCCAACACACGCTGCGTCGTGGTATGGCCCTTGCGCAGCAGAAACCAGACGAACACCGGCGGTAGTAAAAAGATCGCCAGCCCCAGCCATAGGGGGACCGAGCGCTTGGCACCCTGGGCATCAGTTGAATCGACAGTTTGTGCGGGAGCCGTCATTGCGGGAAGAGGGCTATGGTCTGGCGGTGTCGGTAATGGAATCTGGACCAAGCGGGCCGGGGCCGGTGCAGCGACAGCAACTTCAGCCGGGTCCGCCGACACCCCGGTGTCAGTGACGGGCGCAGAGGGAGCACTGACAGCCGGCACCGGTAAAGGGATCTGTACGACGCGGCCCTGGAGCGGTGCAACGACAGCAGTATCAGGCGTATCGGCCGGCTTTGCGGCGGCAGTGACCTCATCCGTGGAGACGCGGGCGGGCGGCAACGGCGTCTGTACGGCACTGGCCTGGAGCGGTGCAACAGTGGCGACCTTAGGAAGGTCGGCCAGCGCTGCGGCCGCAATCACATCCCCCATGGAAAAGCTGACTGACGGCGCCGAGTTCGACGCTGTGCTGGTAGGTATCGTACCTGCGCCGGCGAATCCAGGCTTGTCGGCCGCCTGCGCCGCATTGGCGGCTACCTGGGCTAGAGAAAAATTGACTGCCGATAGAATTTCCGGCGTCAATCCGCTCCCGGCAAGTCCTGCAACCGCAAAATCCGGATTGCCATTGGCTTGCATGGCGCTCTCGACCCCTGCCGAGGCCAAGGTCAGCAGGTGGGCCGGGACCTCTTCTCCAACTTCGTAAGTCCGCTCGCTAGACTTGCCATCAGCCAGCCTGATGCTCTCGAGTGCAGCGTCCGTCATCGCCTGTACAGAGGCTGGAACATTATCTCCAGGGCCATAGGTCTGTGTGGAAGAGGTGTGCGACTCGAAACTGGGAGGCGTTGTCGAGGCTTGCGCAGAAGCCAACGCCTCATTCAAAGCATTACGCACTTGGGGATCGCTCAGCCCATGCATCGAGAGCAAGGACTCATCCATCAGCATCACGCCCCCCAGCTCCGGCTTGGCAGCTGCAGCGGCCGCCGGCTTGGCATTCGCCCCGGGCATCGCCGCACCACAATGAATACACGCCGACGCCACCGAACTGATGGACCGCTTGCATCCTGCACACTGAATCAACGCCATGTTCATTCCTCAATAACATCAGTGTGCGAGTGTGCCAGCTTGCCGAGGGGCGCGTCACGGACCGGCTGCACCAGATCGAAGGTCACAACGCCCTGCCATCTTCCCGGGATCTGCGTGCTAGCATACCGAGCCTATTTGGAGGACCCATGGTCGAACACGATTTCCGCTACAGCCTGATGAGCCCGCAACATACCCTGATCGAATGCCGCAACCTGGTGCCCGGTCGTTACCAGGTCACGGGCAACGGTGGCTCGATCCGTATTGGCGATGTACTGCTGGTGACCCTCAAGGGCAGCCGTGACCTGTCCATGCGCCTGACCGTCGAGACCGTTCGCCACCTGATCAATCCCCGCGGCCAATGGGTCGCCGTGGCCAGTGGCCCGGTGTTTGGCGAGCTGGCGATTCACCAGTGGGAAGTCAATTGCGACAGCTGCGCCAAGACCCTGAGCTTCGAGTTCGCGGTCGACAGCAAGCTCGGCAACAAGGCCCAAAAGCCTGCTGCCACTGCGCGTATCGCCGAGCTGGGCTGGGCCAGCCAGGGCGAAAAACACCTGTGCCCAGCGTGCCAGGAGGCAAAATAATGCGCCATGCGCTACTGCTCTGCGGTCTCGCGGCCGGCCTGGTCGGCTGCGCCGCCGAGCCGGTCAAGCTGCAGCAGGATAAAAGCTATGTGTTGGAATGGATCGGCGAGCGGCCCCTGATCGATTACAGCCACCTGACCGTCACCCTTGGCAGCGATGGCCGGGCCTACGGCAATGGCGGCTGCAATCACTGGTTTGCGCCCTACACACTGGACGGCAACACACTCAGCTTCGGCAAGGTCGGCAGCACGCGCAAACTCTGTGCGCCAGCCCTGATGGAGCAGGAGCGACGCTTTCTCCAGGCGCTGGAAACCGTGCAGCGCTGGGATATCTCCCCCATCGACCAGATGCGTTTCTGGCCTGCCCAGGGCAAGCCGTTGCGCCTGTGGCTCGAAGAAGGCTGAGCCGCCCGGCCTGATGGCCGGAATGAGCGTGCTCGCGATCTTTGCAGGCGTTGCAAAGCGTCGCCAGCACGCTTGTTCGCGCGGGGTAGGCCTCAGTTCACGGCCTGCAATTGCTTGAGTTTCAGCGTCAGCCCTGCTGCCGTTTGTTCGCCGAGCAACTGTTCGCGGACCTTGCCCTGCGGGTCGATCAGATAGGTCACCGGCAATGCTTCACTGCGCGGCAACTCGTACCGCTCGGCCGGGTCCTGGGCCAACACCGTGAAACGGATCCCCAGCGCCTCACTCGCCTGGGTGAGCTCAGCCCCTTGCATCCCATCGAAATTGACCCCGAACACTTCGACCGGCTGGCCCTTGAGTTGCTCGGCCAGGGCATTGAGCTCCGGAATCTCGATCCGGCACGGCCCACACCACTCGGCCCAGTAATTGACCACCTTCCACTGCGTGTCCAGACGCTCGGCGGCGACTTTCTGGCCATGCTGATCGACCCCGTAATCATTGCCACAGCCACTGAGCAACAGGCTGCCCATGATTGCCACTGCCGTTATCCAACGCCTGGTCATGCTCTGATCCCTTTCAATTGATTGGCACCGGCCTGCGACCAATCACCTCGCAAGGTTCAGCCGCACGCGCCACGCAGGTAGAATAGCCGCCACCTTACGCAAGATGCGACCAGCACATGACCGACCTGACGCTTTATCACAACCCGCGTTGCTCCAAATCGCGCAGCGCGCTGGAATTGCTCGAAGCCCGCGGCCTGGCCCCGACCGTGGTGCGTTACCTCGACACCCCACTCGACGCCACGCAACTGCAGGCCCTGCTCGCCAAGCTGGGCATGGGTGCAAGGCAGCTGCTACGTAGCGGTGAGGACGAATACAAGGCCCTGGGCCTGGCCGATACGAACCTGAGCGAAGCGCAGCTGATTGCCGCCATGGCGGCACACCCCAAGCTGATCGAACGGCCAATCCTGGAAGTCGGTGATCGTGCGGTCATTGGCCGGCCACCGGAAAACATTCTGGAGATCCTGCCGTGAGCGCCCCCTATGTATTGGTGCTGTACTACAGCCGCCATGGCGCAACCAGCGAAATGGCCCGGCAGATCGCCCGCGGCATCGAGCAGGGCGGCCTGGAAGCACGATTGCGCACCGTGCCGGCAGTTTCCAGCGAATGCGAGGCTGTAGCCCCCGATATTCCCGCCGAAGGCGCGCTCTATGCCAGCCTCGACGACCTCAAGCACTGCAGTGCCTTGGCACTCGGCAGCCCGACGCGCTTCGGCAATATGGCGGCGCCGCTCAAGTACTTTATCGACGGCACCAGCAACCTCTGGCTGACGGGCGCCCTGGTCGGCAAGCCAGCTGCTGTGTTCACCTCCACCGCCAGCCTGCATGGCGGCCAGGAGACCACCCTGCTGTCCATGCTGCTGCCACTGCTGCACCACGGCATGCTGGTCACCGGCCTGCCCTACAGCGAATCTGCCTTGCTCGACACCCGCGGTGGCGGCACGCCCTATGGCGCCAGCCGCCACGCCGGGGCGGACGGCAAGCGCGCGCTGGATGAACATGAAATCAGCCTGTGCCGTGCACTGGGCCTGCGCCTGGCGAAAACCGCGCGGCAACTGGAGAGTCCCCGTGGCTAAGAAGCCCAAGGTATTACCGTCCCTGCAATGGTTGCAGCCACGGGTGCGCATAAGCCGGGTCGTGAGCCTGGCGTGCTTTTTCGGCTTGATCGGGCTGCTTTGCGTCTGGTACCTGTGGCTCGCCGATCTGCACGGCGCGCGGCCCTGGGTGATCCTGCTGATCGAGTTGGTACCGTTACTGCCCCTGCTGCCGGGCATGCTGATGGGTAGCGTGCGCGGTCACTCGTGGACCTGCTACGTGGTCAATCTGTATTTCATCAAGGGCGCGCTGGCCGCGTACGACCCCAACCGGCAATGGTTCGGCGTGCTGGAAATGGCGGCCAGCGTGGCCGTGTTCTGCAGCGCAATGATGTACGTGCGCTGGAGCCATCAGCTCAATCGCAAGCTGGCGGGCGAAGGGCAAGCCGCCTAGACGGGATCGCGGGCAGTGCGCCGCAAGGCGCCTGCCCGGGCACGGGCTGGTTCAGCGACGCGGGCGACGACGCTCGTCATCGGTGCGAACCGGTACCGGCTGCAGCGGGGGCTCGATCAGCCCAAGGGCGACGCCGAGATCGTGGAGCCAGTTCTGGATTTTCTCTTTCATGACGCTCCCCTCTTTCGATAGTGCTAGCTGCACATCATGCTAGCGGCCAAAGCTTGTAGGCCGTCTCCTAGAGATCATAGCGCTAAGTTTCGCGCAATGCGCGCTCAAGTCGCAGGTGATCGTGACCCAGGTCACTACCGCCGATCCTCAAGCTGCCTGCTGCATCTCGATCCAGGCATTCAGATTGGCCCCCACCATGCCCTTGCGCCACATCAACCAGGTGGTTGCACGCGCGAAAGGTTCGGCCAGGGTATGCACCGCCACGCTCTCACGTCCCGGCAGGCTGGCCAGCATCGATTCGGCCATCAACGCCACCCCGGCACCGGCAATCACACAGGCCAGCATGCTGGGATAGGACTCGATTTCCATCACTCGCCCCATGCTCGCGCGATCGTGGGCATACCAGGCCTCCAGCCGCATCCGGTAGGAACAGCCCTGACGAAAGGTGAACACTGCCCGCCCCTCGACATCCAGGGCATTGCGCACCGGCGGATGATCGGCCTCACTGACCAGCACCAGGGTTTCCTCGCACAGCGGGACGCCATCCAGGCCCGCCAGTTCCATCGGACCATCGACCAGGGCCGCATCCAGGCGCCCGCTCAGCAAGCCTTCGAGCAACTCGCCACTGGGCCCTGACTGTACCTGCAAGTTCACCGCCGGATAACGGCGGTGATAACGCGCCAGCAGCTCCGGTAAATGGATGGCCGCCGTGCTGTACATGGTCCCCAGGACAAAATCCCCGCCGGGCTGGCCACCCTGTACCGCTACCCGTGCTTCTTCGTGCAGGGCGAACAGGCGGCGCGTGTACTCCAGCAACACCTTCCCGGCGGGCGATAGCAGCAAGCGCTGACGCTCGCGAACAAACAGCTCGACGTCCAATTGCTCTTCGAGCTGGCGCAAGCGCGTCGACAGGTTCGAGGGGACGCGATGCAAGCGCTCCGCCGCTCTGGTGAGCGAGCCTTCTTCGGCCACGGCCTGGAAGATCCGCAGTTGGCTGAACTCCATGACTTTCTCTTTAAGTGAACAAGTCACTCACTATTATTCATTTTTAAAGAAAGTCAATTCACCCTAGCCTAACGGTCATTGTTCGCCCCTGGAACCGCGCCCATGCCTGCCCAAACCCGTTTGCTCGCCAGCTTTATCGCCTTGATGATGGCCATGGGTATTGGCCGCTTCGCCCTGACGCCGCAATTGCCTCACCTGATCAGCGAGGGACAGATCGACTTGAGCGCCGCCGGACTGATCGCCGCGGCCAACTACCTGGGCTATTTGCTCGGCGCGCTCGATGCCATGTTTGCCCGGCGTCCGGCCCAGGTGCGCCTGCGCCTGCAGGGCGGCTTGTGGCTTTGCGTCCTGCTGACCCTGGCCTCGTTCTGGGCCCAGGGATTCTGGAGTCACTGGCTCCTGCGCCTGGGCACCGGCGTGGCCAGCGCCTGGGTGCTGGTCATGATCACCGCACTCAGCCAGCCGCTGGCGATTGCCGCCGGCCGTCCTCGGCTGGGCGCCCTGGTTTTTGCCGGGCCGGGCCTGGGTATCATGCTGACCGGCCTGCTGGCGCTGGGTTCGAATCTGCTTGGGCAAGGTTCGGCGATCCTATGGCTGGTCTATGCCGTCACCGGCCTGGTGCTGCTGCTGGGAATCCTGCCGATCCTGCCTCGCCCCGGCATCGGCGAACCGGCTGCGCCCGAGCTCGCCCAGCAGCCAAGGGGCCAAGGGATCTGCCGTTTGGGGCTGGTCTATGGGCTCTATGGCATCGGCTACATCATTCCGGCGACCTTTCTTGCGCAAATGGCTAGCGCACGCTTTCAAGGCCAGTGGCAGGCTGATCTGTTCTGGCCGTGCTTCGGCCTGGCGGCAGCAGTCGGCGTGGTCCTGGCCAGCCTGCGTCGGCTTACGCCGGGGCGTACCCGTCACTGGTTGATTGCGACACTCTGGCTGCAGGCCGCGGGCGTGTTCGCCTGTCTGTTGCCAGGCGGTTTCGGGCTGGCCCTGGGTGTGCTGCTCTGCGGCACGCCGTTCCTGGCCTGCATGCAGTTGGTGATGCAGCGTTCGCGAGAGTTGGCGCCCCATGCCTCCCAACGCAATGCCGGGCTGCTGACCGCCTGCTTTGCAGTAGGCCAGTTGGGAGGACCGCTGCTGGCGACTCTCAGCCATTTTCTGGATGGCAGCCTGCAACCGGCCTTGATCGCTGCCGCCAGTGGCCTGGTGGTCGCGGGGATCCTGATCTGGCAACCCTTGGCCCGCAAGGCTGGTGTGCCGTGCGGCGCTGGCCGCGAGGTAGCCGTCTAAGCCGATACCCGGCGAGCAACGGCATACCCGGCGCTGGCGGCCAGACAGGTCAGCACTGTGCCCCAGGCCATATCCAGCACGGCCAATTGCCCGGGCCAGGCGTGCAGCGTGGCCCAGTTGCTCAGATCGTAAGTGCCGTAGGCGACCAGCCCGAGCAATGCGCCAAAGCCGGCGGCGTGCCAGCCACTGCGGTGTGCCAGCGCAGGACACACCACGAGCACCACGACACCCAGCACATACATCAGGTAAAACGCCACCGCCGGCCCCCACAATGGCTGATCACGCATCAGCGGCCCCAGCAGCGCCCCATAGGTGGGGCCCATCATCACACCGAGCCAGAGACCGTCGAGGAGCAGAAAAACCAGCAACGTTACGACGTAGGCCAGCAGGTTGCGCTTCATGGTCGATGATCTCCGTCGGGGGATATCAGCTCAGTTCGATGCGATCGGCGTGGATCACGATACGCCCTTCTTTGTAGAGCGCCCCAATCGCTTTCTTGAAGTTGCCCTTGCTGACACCGAACAGGCCACTGATCACGCTCGGATCGCTCTTGTCGCTCACGGGCAGTACGCCATTGTTTTCACGCAACTTGGCGAGGATCTTCGAGTTCAGGCTGCTGGCCGCTTCCTGGCCAATCGGTTGCAGGCTCAAGGCGATCTTGCCATCGGCGCGGACCTCCTTGATAAAGCCTTTTTCCTGTTTACCCGGACGTAGGAACTTGAACACTTCGTTCTTGTGGATCAGGCCCCAGTGCTTGTTGTTGATAATGGCCTTGAAGCCCATGTCGGTCGCTTCAGCCACCAGCAGATCAACTTCCTGGCCGACCTTGTAGTCCGCCGGTGTCTTGTCCAGGTAGCGATCCAGGCGGGCCGTGGCCGTGATACGGCGAGTGTGCTTGTCGAGATAGACATGCACCACACAGTACTCGCCAGCGCTCAGTTGACGCTTCTCTTCGGAGTACGGCAGCAGCAGGTCCTTGGGCAGGCCCCAGTCGAGGAACACGCCAATGCTGTTCACCTCAACCACTTTCAGACTGGCAAATTCACCCACCTGAACTTTCGGTTTTTCGGTGGTAGCAATTAATTTATCGTCGCTATCGAGATAAATAAAAACATTCAGCCAGTCTTCATCTTCGCTGGGAATATCTTTAGGAATATAACGATTGGGCAACAGAATTTCGCCTTCCTGCCCACCGTCCAGATACAAACCGAAGTTTGTATGTTTAACCACTTGCAAACTGTTGTAGCGACCCACTAAAGCCATTTCCGGAACCCTCATTGCGTGGCGCGCATTCTACCCGAGTTTCTCAACGACGTTGGCCATGGACAAACGCCTCCGATAAAAACCGCCAGTGGCTTGTTTTTCAAGGCTTGCAGAGCAAGGTCGGGCCGCCCGTCGGGTCACTGGAAGGGTAGCAGACCGCACCCGACGCGTTCACCGCCGTCTACCTGCTCGGTTCTTCCCAGTTAAAACAGCGAGTTAGCCGCCTATTGGCGCGTTGAACTTGGCCTATATCTGGCACCATCGCCCAGGACTAAATTAATCAGGAAGATATTTACCAAGCAATTGTCAAGCATTTCATGTAATATGCCTGGCCAAGTTAATTTCTACAGGTTAATGGCCGCCATGCGCGTAAAAGCATCCAACAGCAAAGCAAAGCCAGCTCCAGCCGTCGAAACCAGCGATTCGATCAATGAACAAATCGCCGCGTTCCTGAAGTCCGGTGGTGAAATCCAGCAAATTGCCAAGGGCGTCAGCGGCCAGACATTCGGCCCGTCCAAGCAGATCACCCTCGGCAAGAAGTAACACCCCTCGCAACAAGCCCGGTCCCTAAGCGCTCCAACCCTCGGAGCGCCAGGACTGCCGCCTCCCCCGTCATCGGCTCCCCCTCTTCTGCTCTTGAGCGGCTGAACTGCCGGGCGCATCCTGGGTTCTACAGGACACGTTCGTGCAAGGACCCGCCCATGTATCGCACATTCAAAACCCTCTGCCTGCTGCTCAGCCTGAGCCTGCTACTGGGCGCCTGCAGCCGCATGGGCCTGGCCTATCGCAATCTCGATGTGATCATCCCCTGGACACTCAGCGATTACCTGCAAATGGACCGCGAACAGAAAGGCTGGTTTAACGACCGCCTCCAATCCCAACTCGACTGGCATTGCACCACCCAGCTCCCTGGCTACCTGGACTGGCTCGACCGTCTCCAACTGATGGTCGAAACCCGCGAGGTCAACGATGCCAATCTCTGGCAACGCACCCAGGAGGCCCGCCAGGCCATCGCCGACATCGCCCGCCAGATCACCCCGCCAGCCACCGAACTGCTGCAGGGGCTGGATAACCAGCAAGTCGCACAGCTGAACCGCGCCCTCGCCAAGGACCTGCGCCAGCGCCAGGCCGAATACGTACAACCGCCCCTGGCCGAGCAAGTCGACGAACGGGCAAAGCGCATGAACAAACGCCTGAGCACCTGGCTCGGGCCGCTGACGGCCGGCCAACGCCAACGGGTCAGCGCCTGGTCAGCCGAACTGGGGGAACAGAACCGCGAATGGATCGGCAACCGTGCCCGCTGGCAGGCACTCTTTAGTGCAGCGCTGGCACAAAGGCAGCAGCCCGACTTTCCTCAACGGCTGAACACCTTGATCGTCGACCGGGAAAGCCTGTGGACCGAGGAGTACCGCCAGGCGTTCCTACGTACCGAGCAAGCCACCCGCAGCCTGCTGGTCGACCTGCTGGCCGAAAGCTCGGCGGGCCAGCGCCAGCGGCTGGTCAAGAAAATCGCCCAGACCCGCCAGGACTTCAGCGAGCTCAAATGCCTGCAAGCCGCTCGCCAACCCTGAACCCGTCGACCGGCCCTCAGGCAATCTGCGCTTTCGAGGCGAGGTCATCGAACACGTGCGGGTCAAGGGCGTCGACCTGGGCATCGAGTACCTCAAGCGGGTGGTTGTTACCTGGGATACTGCTATCGAGCAGGCACAACAGGCTGGAGCCCCGTGGCGTCAGGCGAAAGTTCTCGCCATTACCGCCCTCCTCCTCCGGCCGGCTTTCGATAAAGCCACGCTTGAGCAGCAAAGCTTCGTAATCCGCCGCCAGCGCCTTGAGCTCATCCAGATTGCCGACCGCCTCGCCCTTCGCGGCCTGGGCAGTGGCGTGTTCTTCGGCGTAGGCGCGTGGCGCGAAACTGTGGTCGGCGCCGTTCTGCACTTCGTGGAGCAGTCGTTCGATCAACTCCCAGTTATAGGTGGTCATTGTGCTCAGCCTCCCGGCCTTGGTGACGTGCTGAAAAGAAACCTTCAGCAGTAATGACACAGGCCCGTGACCACCGTTCAGTCAAAGCGGACTGACGGTATTGCCGGCGCAACCCAGGGGATTTGGTTGAACTTTTCCACCGCCAAATACCTCAACCGCATACGCCGACTTCACGGCGCCCGTTACGGCTCCCGGAGGCCCGACCATGAGAACACTGACGCATATCACCCTCGCCGCCTGCTTGCTCGGTGCCCTGCCTGCGCTGGCCTGCACCCCGGAAGAAGCCTCGGCCAAGCGTGACCAACTGGCTCGGGAGATCGCCAAAATCACTGAGCAGAACCCGCACAAGGCCAAGGAAATCAACGATGAGTTGCAGAAGATGAAGCTGCAGACGGCCAGCCAGGATCAGCCAGACAACTGCCAACTGATCGACAAACGCTTGAAAGAGCTGGATACGGCCGCAGACAAAGCCGAGCAATAGCCCCCGAATACCAAAACGCCCGGACAAGTCCGGGCGTTTCGCGTGATGCCAGTTGGCTTATTCGCCAGCCGGGGCCTCGGGCTTGCGACGCTTAAGCGGCGCCATGCCATCCTTGCTGACCAGCGACGGCACCTCGGCCTTCGGCCGGTTGGCGGTCTTGCGCTTGGTCGGGGCCTTGGCCGCGGTTTTTTTCTTGTCGCCCTTGGCGTCGGTCTTTTTCTTCTTCACGCCAACGGCTTTGCCCGAAGCCTTGACCTTCTTCGGTCCGCCGTAGGTGCCCTTGACTTCCTTGATGGTGCGTCGCTCAAAACTCTGCTTGAGGTAACGCTCGATGCTCGACATCAGGTTCCAGTCACCGTGGCAGATCAGCGAGATTGCCAGGCCATCGTTACCCGCACGGCCGGTACGGCCGATACGGTGCACGTATTCGTCGCCACTGCGCGGCATATCGAAGTTGATCACCAGATCGAGGCCCTCGACGTCCAGGCCTCGCGCCGCCACATCCGTCGCGACCAGGATCTTCACGCCGCCCTGCTTGAGGCGGTCGATCGCCAGTTTGCGATCCTTCTGATCCTTCTCGCCGTGCAGCACGAACGCTTTGTATTCCTGGGCGACCAGGCGGCCGTAGATACGGTCGGCCATGGCCCGGGTGTTGGTGAACACAATGGCTTTCTGATACGTCTCATTGGCCAGCAGCCAGTTGACGATCTGCTCTTTGTGCTGGTTATGGTCGGCAGTGATGATCTGCTGACGCGTCGTGGCGTTCAGTTGGCTGACGCTATTGAGTTGCAGGTGCTCAGGGTTGTTCAGGACCTTGGCGACCATCTCGCGCAGGCCGGAACCCCCGGTGGTGGCGGAGAACAGCATGGTCTGCTGACGGTTCGGGCACTCGTCGACCAGACGCTGCACATCTTCGGCGAACCCCATGTCGAGCATGCGGTCGGCTTCGTCGAGCACCAGCACTTCCACTTCCTTGAGGTCGAGGTTGCCGGCGTTCAGTTGCTCCAGCAAACGACCCGGCGTACCGATCAGGATATCCGGCACTTTGCGCAGCATCGCGGCCTGGACCTTGAAGTCTTCACCGCCGGTGATCAACCCGGACTTGATAAAGGTGAACTGGGAAAAGCGCTCGACTTCCTTAAGCGTCTGCTGGGCCAGCTCGCGGGTCGGCAGCAGGATCAGCGCCTTGATGCTGACACGGATTTTCGCCGGGCCAATCAGGCGATTGAGGATGGGCAGCACGAAAGCGGCAGTCTTGCCACTACCGGTCTGCGCCGTCACCCGCAGGTCACGCCCTTCGAGCGCGAGCGGAATGGCCGCGGCTTGCACAGGCGTGGGCTCGACAAATTTAAGCTCGGCCACGGCTTTGAGCAGGCGTTCGTGCAGGGCGAATTGGGAAAACACGGGTGCTACCTCGAAGAAATACCAAGAAACAGCTGCATAGGGTAACGGTTTCGGGCGCTCAAACCGAGTGTCTTTGTGTGAACGGCTGCAATAGAAGGTTTTTTCCGGCGGATTCTGGCCAATATGCCCCCTTGCGCGGCCAGGGATGCTCTAATTGTCCGTTCATTTGCCGCACAAGAACCTTTTTACCCATGGATATTCAACAGCTCTGGCTCTCGACCCAGGAACTCTGGGGCAACCTCGATCAACATCCGCGCGTCTACGCCGGTATCGGCCTGATTGTCCTGCTGGCCATTGCCCTGCTCGTCGGGCGCATTGCTCGCTACGCCTTCGTTCATGCCGCCAAACTGCTCGGACGCCAGCCGGCGCTGCACTGGGTCAACGACCTGCGCCACAACAAGGTGTTCCATCGCCTGGCGCAAATGACCCCCTCGCTGGTCATCCAGTTCGGCCTGCGCCTGGTGCCGGAACTCAGTACCGCCAGCCAGCATTTCCTCGGCAATGTGGCGCTGGCGTTCACCATCATGTTCCAGCTGCTGGCGATCAGCGCCCTGCTCAATGCCCTGCTGGATATCTACGCGCGCACCGAACACGCCAAGACCCGCTCGATCAAAGGCTACGTGCAACTGGCGAAGATGGTGCTGTACATCTTTGGCGCAATCATCATTGTCGCCACCCTGATCGACCGCTCGCCGCTGTTGCTGCTGTCCGGCCTGGGCGCCATGTCGGCGGTGATCCTGTTGGTCTACAAGGACACCCTGCTGTCCTTTGTCGCCAGCGTGCAGTTGACCAGCAACGATATGCTGCGCGTCGGCGACTGGATCGAAATGCCCCAGGTCGGCGCCGACGGCGATGTGGTGGACATGACCCTGCACACCGTCAAGGTGCAGAATTTCGACAAGACCATTGTCTCGATCCCCACCTGGCGCCTGATGTCCGAGTCGTTCAAGAACTGGCGCGGCATGCAGCAGGCCGGCGGTCGGCGGATCAAGCGCAGTCTGTTTATCGACGCCACCGGCGTGCGCTTCCTGCATGATGACGAAGAACAGCGCCTGGCCCAGGTACGCCTGCTGACCGATTACATCACCCGCAAACAGGCCGAACTCAAGAGCTGGAATGAGGCCCAGGGCAATGTCGCTGAGTTGTCGGCCAACCGCCGGCGCATGACCAACCTAGGGACTTTTCGCGCCTATGCCCTGGCCTATCTGAAAAGCCACGCCGAGATCCAGCCGAACATGACCTGCATGGTCCGCCAGATGCCGGCCACGCCCCAGGGCGTACCACTGGAAATCTACTGTTTTACCCGCACCACCGCCTGGGGCGAGTACGAGCGTATCCAGGGCGATATCTTCGACTACCTGCTGGCGGTGTTGCCGGAATTCGGCCTGGGCCTTTACCAGCAACCCAGCGGCAGTGACCTGCGCGCCGGCTTACTGGCGAGCCAACCGCAACCGTCGACGCCTTCTCTGTAGAGACGTCGCTGCGCGGCGACAGCGGTTACGGCGTCAAATGCGCCGGCCGCTGGTCGCCCAGCCGGCTGATCCACAATGACCCGAGAATCACCAGGCCGCCCAGGCACAGGCGCCCCAGGTCCTCGTTCAGGTTCCAGATCAGCAGGCTCATCAACAACCCCACCGGTACGTGCAAGTTGTTCATCACCGCCAGGGTCGCGCCACTGACCAGGCAGGCGCCCTTGTTCCACCAGTACAGCCCCAACGCCGTCGAGACCAACCCCAGAAACAGCAATACCGCCCACTGCACAGGTGCATCCGGCAGAAAGTTGCTTTTACCAAACAGCAGGAATGCCGGTAGCACCACCGCCAGCGCCCCCAGGTAGAAATAGCCGAAACGCCGATAATGCGGCAGATCGCTCGGATAGCGTCGCACCAGATGGCGATACAACACCTGACCCGCCGCGTAGGTGAAGTTGGCCAGTTGCAGCAGCAGGAAACCCAGGAAGAAATCCGCGCTGATGCGGTCGTAACGAATCACGGCCGCCCCCAGCACCGCCACCAGTGCAGCCACCAGCGCCCAGGGATTGAAACGCCGGTTCAAGGCGTCCTCGATCAGGGTCACGTGCAGCGGCGTGAGGATGGTGAACAGCAGCACTTCCGGCACGCTCAGCACGCGAAAACTCAGGTACAGGCAGACGTAGGTAATACCGAACTGCAACGCGCCGATCAGGAGCATGCCCCGCATAAAGCCCGGCTCGACCCGACGCCAGCGCGTCAGCGGAATGAACACCAGCCCGGCCAGCACCACCCGGACCAGCACCGCGAAATAGCTGTCGACATGACCGGCCAGGTATTCACCGATCAGGTTGAAGGAAAACGCCTGAATCAGCGTGACAAAAAGTAGATAGCCCATGCTCGCCTCGCTTTCGAATGGCGGCGACCTTAGCGGTTTTCCCCGATGACGTGAACGTGACGGGCAAAAAAAACCGGCCGGGCGATTACGCCGGGCCGGGGGATGTGCACTGAAATAGGCTCAGTACAAAGGGAAGTTCGATGCGCGAACCCTGGTTGCGATAAATCCGTCTCAGGCGACCTGGGCCAGGCGCGCCTTGGCCTGGTTCAGGCCTTTCTCCATAAAGTCGCCGCCCAGGTTGAGGCCTTCGGCATGGATAAACGCCACATCGTGAATGCCGATAAAGGCCATGACCTGGCGCAGGTAGGGTTCCTGGTGGTCGCTGTGGCTACCGGTATGAATACCGCCACGGGCGGTCAGTACATAGGCGCGCTTGCCGGTCAGCAACCCTTGGGGGCCGGTTTCGGTGTACTTGAAGGTCAAGCCGGCACGCAGCACATGGTCCAGCCAGGACTTGAGCGTGCTGGGAATCGCGAAGTTGTACATCGGCGCCGCCATGACCAGCACATCGGCGGCCAGCAGCTCATCGGTCAACTGGTTGGAACGCTCCAGTGCGACCTGCTCGATGGCGCTGCGCTGCTCGACAGGTTTCATCCAGCCACCGAGCAGGTCGGCATCCAGATGGGGCACCGGGTCACGGGCCAGGTCGCGTACCTGGATCTGGTCCGCCGGGTGCGCCGCCTGCCACTGGCTGATGAACTGCTCGGTCAACTGGCGCGAGACCGAACCTTGCTGACGGGCGCTGCTTTCGATAATCAGGACGCGGGACATGGGCTAAAGCCTCCATCGGTAAATGCTGCAAAACGATGGAGCGAAGGTTAGCCAGGACCATATCGATAAAAAAGCGCAAATAACTGCTATAACCCATCAGTAAACTTGTTCATAACAGCACAATGGACCATGCTTCAGCGCAGCGTTACTTGGCCTTGCAGGTCAGGCCGATGCGCAGCTTGATGATCTTGCGGTTGAACTTGGCCGACAGGTCGCTGCTTTGCTTGGCCCCGACCACGATACGCCGGGTCCGCGGTGACTCCGGGCCGTTGCGAAACACCACGGTGCAGTCGGCCGCGACATTGCCATAGTTGTTGAGGGTAATGGCGCCGATATCGTAGTCGGTGGCAAAGGTGGTGTAGTCGATCGAGAGCCCGTTAAGCTCCTTCTCGACAGCGATGGGGTAGGCAAAGGCCGTCAACGGCAGCAGGGCCAGTAACGCACAGGTTATTTTTTTCATTCGGCGCTCTCCAGTGGGGGCGCCAGCTTAGGACAAGAGGAACCCAACTTGAAAGCGCCCCGCGTTACCCTCGATCAGTGGCGAACCCTGCAGGCCGTGGTCGACCATGGCGGTTTCGCCCAGGCCGCCGAAGCGCTGCATCGCTCCCAGTCCTCGGTGAGCTACACCGTGGCGCGCATGCAGGACCAACTCGGCGTCCCCCTGCTGCGCATCGACGGGCGCAAGGCCGTGCTGACCGATGCCGGTGGCGTGCTGCTCCGGCGCTCGCGCCAACTGGTCAAGCAGGCCAGCCAGCTGGAAGACCTGGCCCACCATATGGAACAGGGCTGGGAGGCCGAGGTGCGGCTGGTCGTCGACGCCGCCTACCCCAGCGCCCGGCTGGTTCGCGCCCTGACCGCCTTTATGCCGCAAAGCCGTGGCTGCCGGGTGCGCCTGCGCGAAGAGGTCCTGTCCGGCGTCGAGGAAGTCCTGCTCGAAGGCGTCGCCGACCTGGCTATCAGCGGCTTCAGCATTCCCGGGTTTCTCGGTGCGGAAATGAGTTCGGTGGAGTTTGTCGCCGTCGCCCACCCGGAACATGCCCTGCACCGCCTGCAACGCGAACTGAATTTCCAAGACCTGCAAAGCCAGTTGCAGGTGGTGATCCGCGACTCCGGCCGCCAGCAACCGCGCGATGTCGGCTGGTTGGGCGCCGAGCAGCGCTGGACGGTCGGTTCCCTGGCCACCGCCGCGACCTTTGTCTGCAGCGGCCTGGGCTTTGCCTGGCTGCCCCGCCACCTGATCGAGCGGGAACTGCGCGAAGGGCTGCTCAAGCCCCTGCCCCTGGATCAGGGCGGCAGCCGCAACCCGCAGTTCTATCTCTACTCGAACAAGGACAAACCCCTTGGCCCGGCCACGCAGATTCTGATCGAATTGCTGCGCACCTTCGACACCGCGCCGCTGGACGCACCGTTCGCGGCCCCCGAACAAGCCTGACAGGAGGTCACGCATGGCCTATTTCGAGCACGACGGTTGCACCCTGCACTACGAGGAATACGGCCAGGGTTCGCCCCTGGTACTGCTCCACGGCCTGGGCTCCAGTTGCCTGGACTGGGAGATGCAGGTCCCCGCGCTGTCGCGCCACTATCGGGTGATCCTGATGGATGTGCGCGGCCACGGGCGCTCGGACAAACCGCACGAGCGCTACAGCATTGCCGGGTTCAGCGCCGACCTGCTGGCCCTGATCGAGCACCTGGCGCTTGAGCGCATTCATCTGGTCGGGCTGTCCATGGGCGGCATGATCGCCTTTCAGCTCGGCGTGGATCACCCGCAACTGCTCAAGAGCCTGTGCATCGTCAACAGCGCGCCCCAGGTCAAGGTCCGCACCCCGACGGATGTGCTGCAATGGGCCAAGCGCTGGAGCCTGGCGCGCCTGTTTAGCATGCACCGTGTGGGCCTGGCGCTGGGAGGCCTGCTGTTCCCCCAGCCGCAACAGGCCGACCTGCGTCGCAAGATCGCCGAGCGCTGGGCAAAGAACGACAAACGTGCTTATCTCGCCAGCTTCGATGCCATCGTTGGCTGGGGCGTGCAGGAACGACTTTCACGGATCACCTGTCCAACCCTGATCGTCAGCGCCGACCACGACTACACCCCAGTCGCGCTGAAGCAGGCCTATGTCGGATTAATCCCCGATGCGCGGCTGGTGGTTATCGCCGACTCGCGTCACGCTACACCGCTGGACCAACCGCAGGTGTTCAACGACACCCTGCTCGATTTCATCAACGCAGTTGAAACCACTTCCCAGGATCACTGAACCATGCTGAAAAAAATCGCCCTCTTTGCCGGCTCCATCCTGTTCGCCAGCCAACTGATGGCCGCCACCCCGGCCCCGGCCAAGCAGCCCCACGTCGTACTGGACACCAGCTTCGGCAAGATCGAAATCGAACTGGACACCGTCAAGGCGCCGATCAGCAGCCAAAACTTCCTGGCCTATGTCGACAGCGGCTTCTACACCAACACCATTTTCCACCGGGTCATCCCGGGCTTTATGGTCCAGGGCGGCGGTTTCACCCCGCAGATGGTGCAAAAACCGACCAAGGACCCGATCAAGAACGAAGCCGACAACGGCCTGAAGAATGTGCGCGGCACCCTGTCCATGGCCCGTACGTCGGACGTCAACTCGGCGACCACCCAGTTCTTTATCAACGTCAATGACAACGCCTTCCTCGACCACGGCGGCCGTGACTTCGGCTACGCGGTATTTGCCAAGGTAGTGAACGGCATGGACGTGGTCGATCAGATCGTCAATTCCCAGACCACCACCCGCCAGGGCATGCAGAACGTGCCCATCGACCCGGTGTTGATCAAGTCGGCCAAGCGCCTCGATTAAGCCCGAGCCGCTGCGCGACGGTGGCTCACCGTCGCGCAGCCCCGGCACCCTGTAGGTCACGCCAGGAGAGTTTCGCCCCATGCTGTACCGTCGCTTTGAAAAACTGATCGATATCTTCCGCGACGCGCCCAGCAAGGCTCCCCCCAACAAGGTCCTGCCCTTCTATCTCTACTACCTGCGCCAGGTCTGGCCCTGCTTTGCCGCCCTGCTGGTGGTGGGGCTGATCGCCGCACTGATCGAAGTGGCGCTGTTCAGTTACTTGAGCCGGATTATCGACCTCGCCCAAGGCACACCCAATACCGATTTCTTCAGCATCCACGGCGCCGAATTGTTGTGGATGGTGGTGGTGGCGCTGGTCTTGCGGCCGATTTTCTTCGGCCTGCATGACCTGCTGGTGCACCAGACGCTCAGCCCAGGCATGACCAGCCTGATTCGCTGGCAAAACCACAGTTACGTGCTCAAGCAGAGCCTGAATTTCTTCCAGAACGACTTCGCCGGGCGCATCGCCCAACGCATCATGCAGACGGGTAACTCCCTGCGTGACTCAGCCGTGCAGGCGGTGGATGCACTCTGGCACGTGCTGATCTACGCGATCAGCTCCCTGGTGCTGTTTGCCGAAGCCGACTGGCGCCTGATGATCCCGCTGCTGACCTGGATCGTTCTGTACATCGGCGCCCTGCGCTACTTCGTGCCCCGGGTGAAGGAGCGTTCGGTGGTGGCCTCCGATGCTCGCTCCAAGCTGATGGGACGCATCGTCGACGGCTACACCAATATCACCACCCTGAAACTCTTTGCCCACACCCAGTACGAACAGCAGTACGCCCGCGAGGCCATCGACGAACAGACCGAAAAGGCCCAACTGGCCGGCCGTGTGGTCACCAGCATGGACGTGGTGATCACCAGCCTCAATGGCGTACTGATCGTCACCACCACCGGCCTGGCCCTGTGGCTCTGGACCCAGTCGCTGATCTCGGTCGGCGCGATTGCCCTGGCCACTGGCCTGGTGATCCGCATCGTCAACATGTCCGGCTGGATCATGTGGGTGGTCAACGGCATCTTCGAGAACATCGGCATGGTCCAGGACGGCCTGCAAAGCATTGCCCGACCGATCCAGGTCACCGACCGCGAAGGCGCCCAGCCCCTGCGCGTAACGCGTGGCGAGGTACGCTTCGAGCAGGTGGACTTCCATTACGGCAAGCACAGCGGCGTGATCGGCGGCCTGGACCTGGTGATTGCCCCAGGCGAAAAGATCGGCCTGATCGGCCCGTCCGGCGCGGGCAAGTCGACCCTGGTCAACCTGTTGCTGCGCCTCTATGACGTCCAGGGCGGGCGCATCCTGATCGACGGCCAGAATATCGCCGACGTGGCCCAGGAAAGCCTGCGCGCCAATATCGGCATGATCACCCAGGACACCTCGCTGCTGCACCGTTCGATCCGCGACAACCTGCTCTACGGCAAGCCCGACGCTACCGATGCGCAACTCTGGGAAGCCGTGCGCAAGGCCCGCGCCGACGAATTTATCCCACTGCTGTCGGATGCCGAGGGACGTACCGGCTTCGATGCCCATGTGGGCGAACGCGGGGTCAAGCTGTCCGGCGGCCAACGCCAGCGCATTGCCATTGCCCGGGTGCTGCTCAAGGACGCGCCGATCCTGATCATGGACGAAGCCACTTCCGCGTTGGACTCCGAAGTCGAGGCCGCGATCCAGGAAAGCCTGGAAACCCTGATGCAAGGCAAGACCGTGATCGCCATCGCCCACCGCCTGTCCACCATTGCCCGCATGGATCGCCTGGTGGTGCTGGAGAAGGGCCGGATCGCCGAGACCGGCACCCATGCCCAACTGCTGGCCCGGGGCGGTCTTTACGCACGCCTGTGGCAACACCAGACCGGCGGCTTTGTCGGCATCGACTAACCCCGCCACGCCCGGCTGTAGCGAGCGCGCTCGCAAGCCCTCGAACCGCCGGCAAAGCCCCCGAATCCCGGGGGCTTGCTCCTCTCTGGCATTGCGCCATGAATCTGCTGTACTGAGGCAAGGATCCGGAGCGATCCTGCCGTAAATCCCTGGACACCCTGCTGATCCACCCTCTCGATAGATGCCTCTATCAAGGACGGCTTTCGTGACTCTTCTCAAACGTTCGGCAACCGAGTTGCTGGGTACTTTCTGGTTGGTGCTCGGCGGTTGTGGCAGCGCCGTGCTCGCAGCGGCCTTTCCCAATGTCGGTATCGGCCTGCTGGGTGTGGCCCTGGCCTTCGGCCTGACGGTCCTGACCATGGCGTTCGCCATCGGCCATATCAGCGGCTGCCACCTCAACCCGGCAGTGTCCGTTGGCCTGGTGGTGGGCGGGCGCTTCCCTGCCAAGGAACTGCCGGCCTATATCATTGCCCAGGTGCTCGGCGGGGTGATTGCGGCAGCGCTGCTGTACTTTATCGCCAGTGGCAAACCCGGCTTCGAACTGGCCAGCGGGCTGGCGTCCAACGGCTATGGCGAGCACTCTCCGGGCGGCTACTCGATGGCAGCGGGCTTTGTCTGCGAACTGGTGATGACCGCCATGTTCGTGCTGATCATCCTCGGGGCCACCGATAAACGTGCCCCGGCCGGCTTCGCACCGATTGCCATCGGCCTGGCGCTGACCTTGATCCACCTGATCTCGATCCCCGTGACCAACACCTCGGTCAACCCCGCGCGCAGTACCGGCCCGGCGCTGATCGTCGGCGGCTGGGCACTGCAGCAACTCTGGCTGTTCTGGCTGGCACCGCTGCTTGGCGCCGTGATGGGCGGCGTGGTCTATCGCTGGTTGGGCAAGGAAGGCCGTTGAGTCAACGCCGGGGCGCCGGACTCAGCCCTGCCGATACGGCAGGGCGGTCTGCGCGTCCTCGGCATAGGCCAGTACGCCCACGCGCTCCTCGTCGAGAAAAGCGCTGACCGCCGCCTTGAGGCCCGGGTGGCGCAGGTAGTGCCAGGAATGGGTGATCACCGGTTCGAAACCGCGAATCAGCTTGTGTTCGCCCTGAGCGCCGGCATCGAAGCGTTGCAGCCCCTGGGCGATGGCAAAGTCCATCCCCTGATAGAAACACGTCTCGAAATGCAGGCGATCAAACTCCGCCAGGCAGCCCCAGTAACGGCCATACAGACTGTCCCCGGCCACCAGGCTGAACGCCATGGCCACCGGCCGCGCGCCCTGCATGGCCAGCACCACGCGAATCGCCTCGGGCATGCGCTCGGCCAGCAGGCTGAAAAACGCCCGGGTCAGGTACGGTGTCTGCCGGCGGACGGCATAGGTATTGGCGTAGCAAGCGTAGATAAAGTCCCATTGCGCTTCGCTGACCTGTGCCCCTTCGAGCCACTGGAACTCGATCCCCTGCCCCGCGACCTGCTCACGCTCCTTGCGCATCTGTTTGCGCTTGCGCGAACTGAGTGCGTCGAGAAAATCCTGGAAGTCGCGGTACTGGCGATTCCGCCAGTGATACTGGCAACCCAGGCGCTCCAGCCAACCGGGCTGCCCCGCCAAGGCCTTATCGAGCGGCGCCTCGGTAAAGTTGATATGGGCGCTGCTCAGCCCTTCGACTTCCAGGTAGCCCGGCAAAGCCGCCAGCAATTCAAGACCGTCTTCAATATTCGCCGCGAGCAGACGTGGGCCGGTCACTGGGCTGAACGGCACCGCGCTGAGCAGCTTGGGGTAATAGTCGATACCGGCCCGCGCGCAGGCATCGGCCCAGCCATGGTCAAACACGTATTCACCATAGGAATGCCACTTGCGATAGCTCGGCAAAGCCGCGCGCACACGACCGTTCTCGATATGCAACAGATGCTCCGGGCGCCAGCCGGAGTGCGGACCCAGGCTGGCGCTGTCCTCCAGCGTGGAGAGAAAGGCATGGCGCAAAAATGGCTGACGGTCAGGCAGCAGGGCATCCCATTGCTCGGCGGCCACTTCGGACAGGCTTTGCAGACGTTGTAGCGGCATTGCATTCCCCGACAATCATGATCAACACGCCTGGCGAGTATCGCCCATCCGCCTGGGTCCAGGCATAAAAAAACCCCGCCGAGGCGGGGTCGAAATAACCAGAGGAGCTTTAACGGATGGAAAAAAGCCCTATTGCGGTGTCAGCCTTGCTTAGAACACGTATTGCACGCGGGCCACAATGGCGTCGCCACTGTCGTCGTTGTTGGCGTTGGTGATCTTGTCGGTTTTGACCTTCATGTAGTTCAGGGCCACTTTTACCGACTCGTTGGCGTACCAGTTAACACCGATGGTGTTCAGGTTGGCCTTGGCATCGCCCACTTCGCGGGTGGCGGTGCTGGTGACGACGTTCTCGTCATCCACCTTGATGTTGTCGTAGCGATAGAACACTTCCCACGCACCCAACTGCTTGTTCTCAGGCTTGATGCTGTCGAACTTGGCGCCATCGAGTTTGTAGCCGCGGGACTCGCCGGTCAGGGTGTAGGCCAGTTGACCGTAGTAACCGCTGGCTTTGACATCCTGGTAAGCGTTGCTGTCCGCTTTCATCTTGCGGTTCAGGTATTCGGCCTGGGCCGAGAACGGGCCGATGGCATAAGCCAGTTCGACACCGTAGACCGAGTCGTTGTCGTAAGCGCCGGCAGCGGTCACGTTGCTGGCGTTCAGGCCGATACCGCCACCGAAGGTCGCACGGTTACCGTTGGTGCCCGCATCGTTACCACCGTTGGTGGCAATACCGCGAGCCCCCAGACGTGGACGGATACGCGAGTCGAAGGCCGCGTCGCTCAAATCGCGGCGGGCGAAGTCGACACCGATATGCAGCACGTTGCCGGCTTCATGCAGCGGGGCGAAGACCGCACGGGCGTTGAACTGCTTGACGCTGTCACCGTCCGTGTCATTCATGTCCTTGGACGCGATGCTGGTGGACAGGTAAGCCATGTCGGCCACGACCGAGCTGAGCTGGATGCCCATGCCGTTTTCATGGGAGTTGGCCCAGTCGGCCAGCTCGTAGGCGGCGTTACGCTCGATCCCGGTGATCCACTTGGAGCTGGTGGCCTTTTCCAGACCGAAGTCCTGGTCGAAGCGACCCACGCGAATCACGACTGGCTTGAAGCCGACGTAGGACATCGACGCTTCGTCGAAGTAGCCATCATCGGAGGAGCCGGAGTTGTGCGAGAAATCGTAGGCGATCTGGTATTTGAAATCCTTGTAGAGCGTGCCGCCCAGTTCCAGATAGGCGCGGCGGAAGTAAGCGCCATCACCGGTATCACCATTCTTGGTGTAGAACCCGTCAAAACGACCGTAGTCGGCTTGCAGACGACCGCCCAGCTTGAAGCTGAATGCCGAGTCGGTGGTGGCAACCTCAAGGCCGCCCTTGGTCTTGACTACGATATCGGCGCCGTCAGTGGTGACGGTGCCAGCGAAAGCCTGGGCGGTAACTGCCAGGGCCAGGGCGCTGGCCGCAAAACCGGCGAAGTGCTTACGGATCATCGAAGAGTTCCCCTAAAAGTGGTGGTCTTTAGCTTGAAAACACGCGGGTCTGGCCCGCTTGTGTTGGGAGGGAATCTTGGCGGCGGGTTATTTCAGAGGAGTTGCTGTTATATAAAGATTTTATGACAGTGGAACTTTTTACTTCGAATTGAAATAAGGCAAAATGCCCACTCCAGAGCCGTTGCGGCGCTGGAAAGTCATTATCGCAAAAGGCTCGGACTAAGGCTTTTCGCTGCGACTGTCACGTTGCGCGGCGGCCAGGCGTTGCGCCAGTTCATCGAGCTCCGGTACGGGGGCTTCAGGCAGTGCGCGCAGCGTCGCCTGCACCAGGCGCATCTGGCGGATAAAGCGGCGGCAATTCGGGCAGAACATCAAGTGATGGCGCACCAGCAAGCGCTCGCGAAAGCTCAACTGGCCATCGAGGAAGTCGCTGGAACGTGCCACTTGCTCCTTACAGGTCAACATTTACCGGTTTCCTCAAAATGCTCGATGGTCGCAAAGACCTTCAGCCGCCCCCGGTGTAACAGCACCCGCACATTGGAGAGCGACAGGCCGAGAAGATTACAGATCTCCTCCAGCTCCAACCCCTGACGCTCGCGCAGCAACAACACGCTGCACTGCAATTGCGACAGGCTGAGCAACGTGCTCTCCAGGCACTCACGCAGTTCTTCTTCACTGAGCAGGGCTTCGGGGGTGTCTTCATGCCAGGCATAGGGTGCGAGCAGCCAGTGCCCGTCGCTGGAAAAGCGCTGCTCGCCGATCGTCCCGTGGGGCGAAGGCAGGTCATCGAGCAGGACTTCACGGCGATTCTGCTTGTAGCGATTCTTCGCCGCATTGGCCGTGATGGTCAGCAGCCAGGTCTTGAGGCTGGAACGCCCCTCGAAGCCCGCCAGATTGCGTACCACGGCCAGCCAGGCGTCCTGTACCACTTCATCGGCGTGACGATTGCCAACGATGGCATAGGCCACGGCCCGCATCGCCCCCTGATAGGTGCTGACCAGCTCCTTGAAGGCCCGCTGCTCTCCAGCCAATAGCCGTTGCAGCAACAGTGGGTCGTCAGTGGCCATGCCTACCTCCGATTCCTGAAGGGCAGCGCATGACAAGCCATGCGCCGAACACCCAGGCGAACGCTAGCAACATGGCGTGCAGGCACCGTCGCAATCAACGCTTGCGCAGGATCACGCTACCGATCGAGTAACCGGCTCCGAACGAGCTGAGCACCGCCAGCGCGCCGGCCGGCAGATCGTCCTGGTATTTGTGGAAGGCAATGACCGAACCGGCCGAACTGGTGTTGGCGTAGGTGTCGAGAATGACCGGGGCTTCCACTTCCGAAGCCTCGCGACCCAGCAGTTTCTTGACGATCAGGTGGTTCATGCTCAGGTTGGCCTGGTGCAGCCAGAAGCGTTTGACTTCTGCGACGTTCAGCTGGTTTTCATCCAGGTGAGTGCCGATCAGTTCGGCCACCATCGGGCAGACATCGCGGAACACCTTGCGGCCTTCCTGCACGAACAGTTTGTCCGGCGAGTCGCTGCCCTCGTCTGCCGTGCGGTTGAGGAAGCCGAAGTTATTGCGGATGTTGTTGGAGAATTTAGTCAGCAGTTTGGTGCTGACCACCTCGAATTGATGGGCCGAGGTCGCCAGGTCAGCGCGCTCGATCACCACGGCGGTCGCCGCATCACCAAAAATAAAGTGGCTGTCGCGATCGCGGAAATTCAGGTGCGCGGTGCAGATTTCCGGGTTGACCATCAGGATCGCCCGGGCCTGGCCCAGCTGTACGCTGTTGCTCGCGGCCTGGATACCAAAGGTCGCCGAGGAACAGGCAACGTTCATGTCAAAGCCAAAGCCCTGGATGCCCAGGGCTTCCTGGACTTCGATGGCAATGGCCGGGTAGGCCCGTTGCAGGTTGGAGCAGGCGACGATCACGCCGTCGATATCCGCGGCGGTCTTGCCCGCACGGGCCAGGGCCTGTTCAGCGGCACCGACGGCCATCTGGCAAAGGATCGACCACTCGTCGTTAGAGCGCTCGGGCAGGCGTGGCTTCATGCGTTGCGGGTCAAGAATGCCGTCCTTGTCCATCACGAAGCGGCTCTTGATCCCGGAGGCTTTCTCGATAAACGCCGCGCTGGATTCGGTCAGGGCCTGGACTTCGCCGCGCTCGATCGCCTCGGCGTTGTCGGCATTGAACTGATGCACATAGGTATTGAAGGACTGCACCAGCTCTTCGTTGGAGATGCTGTTGGCCGGGGTATACAGGCCGGTGCCGCTGATGACGACGTTATGCACGGTCGTTCCTCTATCGTGTTCAGACAGGTGGTATTGGCACATCAGTACCAATACGTAAAAGATGTTATCCCTGGCAAATGGAACAACACCTCAATCGTGTGTATGCCGGTTCCGGCCTGGCAAGTGCCCGGTGCGACGGCTTATAACCGCGAAGTTTGCCATAACCACCGGGCTTTCGCCCATCTCGTTGGACGACACTTGAACCGGCAGGCGCGAGTTTTTGACGTCTGCACTCGCGCCAAAAGCCCGTGCCTGCACTGCGCCAGCCTGGCCGCTAGGGCTCGACCAGGCTCCACTGCTTGCTCAGGCGCTTGTCGGAGATCGGGACCTTGGTCCCCAACTGCTGGCCGAACAGCGACACCCGGTACTCTTCCAGCCACCAGCGATACAGTTCCAGTTGCGGGTCGCGCTTGCCTTCCTGGGCATGTTTGTTCAAGCGATTCTGGTACTGACTCCAGAGCCCGCTCAACTCGCCACTCCAGACCCGGTCCTTCTGCACCTGGCCCGGCAGTTTCTCCAGGCGCAGTTCGACCGCCTTGAGGTAACGCGGCAACTCCTTGAGCCAGACAGCCGGCGTTTCGCGCACAAACCCCGAATACACCAGATGGCTCAACTGCTGCTTGATGTCGTTGAGGGCCACGGCTTGCGCCAGGTCGATCTTGCCCTTGAAGCGCTTTTGCAGGCCATGCCAGAGCTTGAGAATCTCCAGGGTCAGGCGTGCCAGGCGCTCGGCGTGCTCGGTCCAGCCACCGCGCTTGCGTTCGGCCAGGGCCGCGAGGCCGGCACCGTCACGCGGCAGTACGGCTTCCCCTTCCAGCACACAGCTGTCCAGGCTCGCCAGCAGGATATCTTCCACCAGTGCTTCGACTCGGCCCAGGTCGCGGTACAGCAGGCCCAGCTCGGTCAGCCCCGGCAACTTGCCGCGCAGGAACTTCGCCGGCTCTGCCAGTTGCTGCAGCAACAGGCGCTGCAAGGCCCGACGATGCTGGAACTCGGCCTCGGCCGGGGTTGAGAAACGCCCCTCCTTGACCGTGCCGCCCTCTTCCACCAGCGCCGGATAGACCGTCATCGACAGCCCGGCGATCTTTTGCTGGGTCTGTTGCGCCACCGTGGCAAATACTTTGGCCTCGACCGGCTGCTGGCTCTTCGCTGTTTGCGCCACCGCCAGGGCGGCCTGGCTGGCCTGGACAAAGCGCGCGGTCAGTTCGGCCAGGTCGCGGCCTTCGCCAAGGAACTTGCCTTCGCCGTCGACCACTTCCAGGTTCATCCGCAAATGGCTCTCGACCTGCTGTTCGGCTTCGGCCCAAGCTTCATCGCTGACCCGCGCCCCGGTCATGCGCAGCAGTTCACGCCCCAGGGCCTGGGGCAACGAGCCCTGGGCGAATTCGATACGCTGCAACGCCGCACGGACAAAATCCGGCACCGGCACGAAATTCTTGCGCAAGGCCTTGGGCAGGTTGCGCACCAGCGCGATGCACTTGGCTTCCAGCAGGCCGGGCACCAGCCACTCCAACCGCTCGGGCGGCAATACCGGCAACAGCGGCGCCGGCACGCGCAGGGTCACGCCATCCCGGGGATGGTTGGGCTCGAAGTGATAACTCAGAGGCAGGGCCAGGTCGCCCAGGTGCAAGGTGTCCGGATAATGGGCGGCGGTGACTTCACTGGCCTCGCGCGCCAGCACATCTTCCTCGCGCATGATCAGCAATTGCGGGTCTTTCTGGCTGTGGACCCGGTACCAGCTGTCGAAGGTCGCGGTCTGGTGGATCTCCGCCGGCAGGCGCGCATCGTAGAAGGCGAACAGGGTTTCCTCGTCGGCCAGGATATCGCGGCGGCGCGCCTTGGCTTCCAGTTCGTCGAGCTGCTCCAGCAAACGGGTATTGGCACTCAGGCACTTGGCCCGCGACTGAATCTCGCCCCGCACCAGCGCCTCGCGGATAAACAGCTCGCGGGATAGGACCGGCTCGATCGGGCCGAAGTGCACCGGCCGCCGCCCAACCACAATCAGGCCAAACAAGGTGATCTGCTCATACGCGACCACTTGGCCACGCTTCTTCTCCCAGTGCGGCTCGAAGTGGTTTTTCTTGATCAGGTGTCCGGCCAGCGGCTCGATCCAGTCCGGCTCGATCTTGGCGACCATGCGCGCATAGAGCTTGGTGGTCTCCACCAGTTCGGCGGTCATCAGCCACTGCGGACGCTTCTTGCCCAGGCCCGAAGAGGGATGAATCCAGAACCGCCGCTGGCGGGCGCCCAGGTAATCGCCCTCCTCGGTCTTCTGGCCAATCTGGCTGAGCAACCCGGACAGCACTGCCTTGTGCAACTTCGGATAATCCGCCGGTTCCTTATTGATGCTCAATTGCAGGTCGCGGCAGATCAGGCTGAGCTGGCGATGGGAGTCGCGCCACTCGCGCAGGCGCAGGTAGTTCAGGAAATTCTTGCGGCACCAGTTGCGCAGCGGGCTGGCAGTCAGCGCCTGGCGCTGCTCCTCGAACCCGCGCCAGACATTGATCAGCCCGGCGAAATCCGAATCGACATCCTTCCACTGCGCGTGCGCCTGATCAGCCGCCTGCTGGCGCTCCGGCGGACGCTCGCGCGGGTCCTGTACCGACATGGCACTGGCGACGATCAACACTTCCTGCAGGCTGCCCAGCTTTGCCGCTTCGAGCAGCATGCGGCCCATTCGCGGGTCCACCGGCAAGCGCGCCAGCTGGCGACCCAGCGGGGTCAACTGGTTCTCGCGGTTGACCGCCGAGAGTTCCTGCAACAGGTTGAAGCCGTCGCTGATGGCCTTGCCATCCGGCGGCTCGATAAACGGAAACGCCGTGATCTCGCCCAGGCGCAGGTGAAGCATCTGCAGGATCACCGCCGCCAGGTTGGTCCGCAGGATCTCGGGGTCGGTAAATTCCGGCCGGCCGTTGAAGTCGTCCTCACTGTAGAGGCGCACGCAGATGCCCGGCTCAACCCGGCCGCAGCGGCCCTTACGTTGATTGGCGCTGGCCTGGGAAATGGCCTCGACAGGCAGGCGCTGGACCTTGGCCCGATAGCTGTAGCGGCTGATCCGCGCGGTGCCGCTGTCGATGACATAACGGATCCCCGGCACCGTCAGCGAGGTTTCGGCGACGTTGGTCGCCAGCACCACCCGGCGCCCCGGATGGGACTGAAAGATCCGTTGCTGCTCGGCCGGTGACAGGCGTGCATACAGCGGCAGGATTTCGGTATGGCGTAGCTGGGCCTTGCGCAGCATCTCAGCAGCGTCGCGGATTTCCCGTTCGCCGGGCAGAAACACCAGTACGTCACCCGGGCTCTTGCGCTCGCGACGCTCGAAGTCGGCAATTTCATCGAGGGTGGCAAGAATCGCCTGGTCCACCGTCAGGTCGTCCTCGACGCTGTTGCCCTCTTCATCCTGCTGGGACGTCAGCGGCCGATACCAGGTGTCGACCGGGAAGGTGCGCCCCGAGACCTCGACAATCGGCGCATCGTTGAAGTGCTTGGAGAAGCGCTCCAGATCGATGGTCGCCGACGTAATGATGACCTTCAGGTCCGGGCGACGCGGCAGCAGGGTCTTGAGGTAGCCCAACAGGAAGTCGATATTGAGGCTGCGTTCATGCGCCTCGTCGACAATGATCGTGTCATAGCGCTCGAGGTAGCGGTCGTTCTGGGTTTCGGCCAGCAGGATACCGTCGGTCATCAGCTTGACCAGGGTATTGGCGTCGCTTTGATCCTCGAACCGCACCTGGTAACCCACCAGTGCACCCAGCGGCGTCGCCAACTCCTCGGCCACTCGGCTGGCCACACTGCGCGCCGCGATTCGCCGTGGTTGGGTATGGCCGATCAGCCCATGCTGGCCACGCCCGATTTCCAGGCAGATCTTCGGCAACTGGGTGGTTTTGCCCGAGCCGGTTTCGCCGGCGATGATCAGCACCTGATGCTTGAGCAGCGCCGCCTTGATCTCATCGCGTTTGGCTGCGATGGGCAGGCTGTCGTCATAGCGAATCAGCGGCACGCTGTCGCGCCGTGCCGTGACCTGGGCGCACGACGCCTGTACCCGCTCGACCCATTGGGCCAGCTTGGCCTCATCGGGTTTCTTGCGCAGTTCGTGCAACTGGCGCCGCAACCGATGACGGTCGGCGAGCATGGCTTGATCGAGGTTTTTCAGCAGTTGGTCGATAGCGGGCGATTCAGTAGTCATAGGCGCGGGAGCTGCAAGCGGCAAGCGAAAAGCAGCAAGGTTAACGCAGCTCTGCATTTATAGCTTGTGGCGCGTTGCTCGCAACGCGCTACGGGCCGCTGCAAGCCCTGAGCTTGCCACGGCTTTTACGCTTCGTGGCCTTTGCGCCGATAGGGGAACACGTCGATGACCTTGCCCGCGCGAATCGCTTCCTGCAGCCCTTTCCAGTAATCGGCGTTGTACAACTCGCCATGCAGTTCGTTGAACAGGCGCCGCTGCCCTGCATCGGCAAACAGGAACGGCGGGAACTCCTCGGGGAACACATCCAGCGGGCCGATCGAGTACCAGGGTTCGGAGGCCATTTCATCCTCCGGGGTACGCGGCTCGGGGATATGCCGGAAGTTGGCCTCGGTCAGAAAGCAGATCTCGTCGTAGTCGTAGAACACCACGCGGCCGTGGCGGGTCACGCCGAAGTTTTTCAACAGCATGTCGCCCGGAAAGATATTCGCCGCCGCCAGCTGCTTGATGGCCAGGCCATAGTCTTCCAGCGCATCGCGGACCTGGGCGTCATTGGCGTTTTCCAGGTAGAGGTTCAGCGGGGTCATGCGCCGCTCGGTCCAACAGTGGCGGATCAGCACGGTGTCGCCATCGACCTCGACGGTCGACGCGGCAACGTCCAGCAACTCGGCCAGGCACGCCGGGTCGAACTTGCTCAGGGGAAAGCGGAAATCGGCGAACTCCTGGGTATCGGCCATGCGCCCAACGCGATCGACACTCTTCACCAGGCGGTACTTCTCGATCACCGTGGCGCGATCGACGTTTTTCGACGGCGAGAACCGGTCCTTGATGATCTTGAACACCGTATTGAAGCCCGGCAGGGTGAACACGCTCATCACCATCCCGCGCACGCCCGGCGCCATGATGAACTGATCATCGGTGCTGGCCAGGTGATTGATCAGCGCCCGGTAGAACTCGGACTTGCCGTGCTTATAGAAGCCAATGGAGGTGTACAGCTCGGCAATGTGCTTGCCCGGCAGGAAGCGCCGCAAAAAGCCGATAAACTCGGCGGGCACCGGCACGTCGACCATAAAATAGGAGCGAGTGAACGAGAAGATGATCGAGACATCCGCCTCGTCGGTAATCAGCGCATCAATCTGGATGCCGCGCCCTTCGCGATGCAGCAGTGGGATCACCAGCGGCCATTGCTCGTCCGGGGTAAAAATCCGCCCGACCAGGTAGGCGCCCTTGTTGCGGTAGAGCACCGAGGAAAACAGCTCGACACTCAGCTGCGGGTCCTTGCAGACCCAGTCCGGCAGGTTTTCACGCAGTTGCGCTTCGAGGCGGCGCATATCGCCCGGCAGGTCGGCGTAATCTTCGCTGAAACGGTAGTCGGCAAAAATCTGCGCCAGCATGTCGGACAGCTCGCCCGCCGGTCGATAGGTCCGGGTCTGTGCGGCCCGCGCACGGCGCAGGGACGGCCGGGTGGTGTGGATGAACATGCAGCCGTCGCTGATCATGTCGTGGCTGAACAGCCCGCAGAACGTCGAGTTGTACCAGGTCTCGGCCAACTCATCGTCAAACCGCAGGTCGATCAGGCTGATATAGGCACTTTTGACCAGCGGCCATAGCGTGGCATCCAGCAGCACGTCTTCTTCGAATCCGGCCCGCAGGCGTGCATTGACCTCGCTGACCTTCTCCTCATAGAGATTGATCCGCGCTGCCGAAGCGGCCTGGGCTTCCTGCCACAGTGCACCTTCGAAACGGGCGCGGGCGCCATCGGTGATTTGGCGGAAATGCTCCCGATAATCATCAAAGCCATCGAGGATCATCCGGGCGATATCGGCGGCGGGCCATGACTGCGGCATAGAACAACCTCTGCGGGTTTGGGATGCCAGAGCTTAGCCAGTGACTTGCGCCAAGAGAATAGTATTTTTCCCACACTAAAGAATTGATTTGACCTACAGCAGCTCTTCGAGAAATCAATACAGTGCATTTCTGACTTCCGCGCAAAAAACGCCCACCGCCCCCCCGATCAGCGCTTAAACGTTTCATCGCCAGCCCTTATGCCAAAAGGCCTGTGCCTTGATTACAGGGTGCGGCACAGCCTATCCCCCTCCCCTGCACGGTCATATTTCGTACAAAAGGTGCTGCCAAACCGGGGTTACCAAGCAAGTAGCACCTTGCTATTACGGAATCTGGCAATCGAACACAGATCCGCCCGACCTGTACTGCCAGTCATCTTCAACTGTCCCGGGAACACATTCATGTCAATCAGAAACATGCGTATCGGTCTAAGAGCCTCTCTGAGTTTTGGTGCCCTGGCGGCGCTGCTGGTAGTGGTCGGCTGCTTCGCCTTGAGCCAGATGGCCAACCTGCGCGAAAGCGCACGCGTGATCGAAGAGTCGTGGATGCCAAGCATCGAGAACATGCACGACGCCAATGCCGAGATCGCCGCCATCCGCATGCAGGCCGTGCAACTTATGACCCCACAGACCCCGGCCGCTCGCAAGCAAAGCCTGAGCGAGCTTGCCGAGAGCCGGCAAAGCCTGCTCACTCGCCTTGCACAGTACGACCCGTACATTGCCAATGATCGCGAGCGTGTGTTGTTTGATCGCCTACAGGCGACCTTCACCCTCTACCTGCAAATCCTGGACAAGGTCTGCAGCCTGCTTGAGACAAGCCAGGCCGACGCCGTCCGCCTGCTCACCGAGCAACTGACGCCCCAGGGGACCGTGCTCGACGAGGATATCGAGAACCTGATTGTCTTCAATCAAAAAGGCGCCGAGATGGCCTCGAAAGACGCTTCCGATGTGTACAGCCAGGCCCAGGTGATCGTCGGCCTGTGCCTGTTCGGCGCACTGCTGGCCACACTCGGCCTGGCACTGGTGCTGACCCGCAGTATTACCCAGCCCATTACCGAAGCCCTGAGCGTGGCAAGCACCATCGCCGCCGGCGACCTGACCAGCACCATCCAGGTCACCGGCCAGGACGAACCGGCACAACTGCTCCAGGCCCTGGCGACCATGCAGGACAACCTGCGCACGACCATTGGCGGGATCAGCGACTCTGCCCGCCAACTGGCGGCCAGCGCCGAGGAAATGAGCACGGTGATGGAAGAAAGCACCCGCGGTCTGCAACGGCAGAACGATGAAATTGAAATGGCCGCCACCGCCGTCACCGAGATGAGCGCAGCGGTCGACGAAGTCGCCGGCAATGCCGTGGCCAGCGCCGATGCCTCCCGCGCCTGCGACACCGACAGCCAGCACGGGCAGCTTCAGGTCAGCGAAACGGTCGCAGCGATCCAGAGCCTGGTCGGCGAGGTCTTGAATGCCTCCGACAAAGCCAAAGGCCTGGCTACCGAAGCCCAGGACATCAGCAAGGTACTGGAAGTGATTCGTGGCATCGCCGGGCAGACCAACCTGCTGGCCCTCAATGCCGCCATCGAGGCCGCTCGTGCAGGCGAAGCCGGGCGTGGTTTTGCCGTGGTCGCCGATGAAGTGCGCTCCCTGGCCCAACGTACCCACGGCTCCACCGAAGAAATCGAACAAATGATCGGCGCCATCCAGCAAGGCACCAGCGCGACTGTCCAGGCCCTGCAAGACAGTGCCGAGCAGGCCGAGCAGACCCTGCTCAAGGCCAGCAGCGCCGGCCAGGCACTGGAAAAAATCACCACATCGGTCGCCCTGATCAACGAGCGCACCCTGGTCATTGCCAGTGCTGCCGAAGAGCAGGCCCTGGTGGCCCGTGAGGTCGACCGTAACCTGGTGAGCATCCGCGACCTGGCCAGCCAGACCGCCACCGGCGCCAACCAGACGTCGGTCGCCAGTGAGGAACTGGCACAACTGGCCATCAACCTGAACGGCCTGGTCAACCGTTTCGTGCTGTAAATCACACTGCGCGATTGCACCCAAAGCTTCACTCGGCAACACTCCTGCGCTCTACCTGGGAGTGTGTCGTGAGACCTGTCGATAGTTTGAACATGCTGCTACTCGCGGCCATCTGGGGTGCCAGCTTTCTGTTTATGCGGATCATCGCGCCGCAACTGGGCACCCTCCCCACGGCGTTCTTTCGTGTTTCGATTGCCGCCGCCGGACTGCTGGTCATCCTGGCGCTGCTGCGCACCCGCTGGGACTTCCAGGGCAAATTCAAGGTCTGCCTGCTGTTGGGCGTGATCAACTCGGGCATTCCGGCCACGCTCTATTCAGTCGCTGCCCAGGTGCTGCCCGCCGGTTACTCGGCAATCCTCAACGCCACCACGCCGCTGATGGGCGTATTGATCGGCGGCCTGTTCTTCAGTGAGAAACTCAGCCCGGTCAAGCTGCTGGGCGTGAGCATCGGGCTATTTGGCGTGGGCATCCTGACCCGTGCTGGCCCGGTGGCCTTTGATCTGCCACTGCTGGTCGGAGCGCTTGCCTGCCTGGGGGCCACCACCTGCTATGGCTTTGCCGGTTTTCTCGCCCGCCGCTGGCTCGACCAGCAAGGCGGCCTCGACCCTCGCCTATCGGCCCTGGGCAGCATGCTCGGGGCAACGCTACTGCTACTGCCCTTGTTCGCCTACAGCGCCATTAGCCAACCACCTGCCAGTTGGGGCGCAGCGGATGTGTGGTGGTCGTTGCTGGGGTTGGGGCTGATCTGCACCGCGCTGGCCTACATCCTCTACTTCCATCTGCTGACCCGCATCGGCCCGGTCAAGTCCATGAGCGTAACCTTCATGATTCCGGTGTTCGGCGTCTTGTGGGGCGCCCTGTGGCTGGACGAGCCGCTGTCAATGGCCCATCTCTATGGTGGCCTGCTGATCGGCCTGGCGCTCTGGCTGGTGCTGCGCCCCGGCGCCATCGCCAAGGGCTAGCCAGCCGGCTGGCCGCCCTGTCGCAGCGGCCAGCCGTTGTTCGCCTATCCCTTGCGGAAAACGAACACCAGCCCGACGATGATCAACAGCATGCCGAACAGGCTCAGCAGCGCCAGGGTATTGCCAAAGATCAGGTAATCCATCACGGCCGTCACCGCCGGCACCAGGTAGAACAGACTGGTGACATTGACCAGGTTGCCGCGGGCAATCAGCCGATACAACAGCACCGTCGCCAGCACCGAGACCACCAGCCCCATCCACAACACCGGCCCGATAAAGCCGGCGCTGTACTCAAAGTGAAACGGCTGGAAAGGCACGAACACCGCACACAGCAACAGCCCGGCCAGGTACTGCAGGGGCAACGTCCCCAAGGGGTTATCGGTGATGCGCTTCTGCATGATCGAGCCAAAGGTCATGCTGGCCAGGGCCAGCAGGCCGAACAGCATCCCGGCCAGCGACATCCCGGCCAGGCCGATGCCCTGGTACACCACCAGTATCAAGCCCGCCAGGCCCAGCCCCAGGCCGAACATGCGTGACCAGGAACGCTGGCGCTCCATCAGGACCGCCGTCAGGATCGGCTGCACGCCCATGATGGTCGCCATCACGCCCGGCGTAACTTTCAGGTCCAGCGCCAGCAGGTAGAAGATCTGGTAGGCGCCCAGCAACACGACGCCCGTAGCCATGGCGTAGAGCATCGGCTGGCCGCCCCGGGGCCGGCGAAACTTGAGCAGCGGCATCAGCAGGCACAGCGCGAACAGGGCAAGAGCAAAACGGATCAGCAGGAACGCGAACGGCGAAGCGTGGGCCAGGCCGATCTTGGAGAAGATCGCGCCACTGCTCCACAGCAGGACAAACAGGCTCGTGGAAGCGGCCGCCGCTACGGATTGTCTGGAAATAGGCAACATGGGTACCACCTGTGATTCAGGCAAAAGCCAACTCAGCCGAGGCTGAAGTTCAGTAGGTTTGTTTCAGGCGGGCAGCAGGGATCAGCGCGTGAGGCTGATCAGCCCGAGTAACCAACGCCTGGCGGTGCTGCGCTGACGCAGACCGGCGTGCTACTGACAGGGGGTGGGTAGTGACTGATCTGCACAGGCTGCTGTTTCCCGCACGGCACAACGCCAGCGTTGACCGCTGAATCGACTACCACGCTGGAAAGGGAAACGGCCATGGACAGATCTTCTGGGAGAGGAAAAAGGACCAGGCGCCGACTATAACCAGCGCCCGATACATTTTGCAATAAGCGCCCAGCCCGTCCTGGGGCCGGACGCCGCGGCATGACGTTATTCGATGATATTGAAGTCGCTCAGGTACTCGTCGCTGATTTCCAGGCCCAGGCCGGGCGTATTGTCGTCGAGCTGGATATAGCCGTTGTCCGGCTGCGGCTCGCCCTTGAACACGTAGTAGAACAATTCGTTGCCGACCTCGACATCGAACACCGGGAAGAACTCGGCCATCGGCGATGCGGTGCTGGCCATGGTCAGGTGGTAGTTGTGCATCTGGCCGGCATGGGGAATCACCGGCACCGACCAGGCTTCGGCCATGGCGTTGATCTTGCGGGCCGCCGTGATGCCGCCGACGCGGTTGGTGTCGTACTGGATCACGTCGACCGCGCGGCGTTCGAGCAGGTCCTTGAAACCGTACGAAGTGAACTCATGTTCGCCGCCGGAAATCGGCATGATGCCCATCTTCTTCAGCTCGATATAGCCTTCGATATCGTCGGCAATCACCGGCTCTTCCAGCCAGCGTGGTTCGAACTCCGCCAGCTTCGGCAGCATCCGCCGGGCGTATTCCAGGGTCCAGCCCATATAGCATTCGAGCATGATGTCGACATCCGGGCCGACCAGCTCACGCAATGCGCGCACCTGTTCGATATTGCGGCGCATGCCTGACGGGCCGTCCTTGGGACCGTAGCCGAAACGCATCTTCATGGCGGTGAAGCCCTGGTCGAGATAACCCTTGGCCTCCTCCAGGAACAGATCGAGGTTGTCGTTGGCATACAGCTTGGAAGCGTAGGTCCAGATCTTTTCCTTGGTACGCCCGCCCAGCAACTTGAACACCGGCTTGTTCACCGCCTTGCCCATGATGTCCCAGATGGCGATATCGATGGCCGAGATCGCCGCCATGCCAATACCCTTGCGGCCCCAGGCGTGGCTCTGGCGGTACATTTTCTGCCAGATGTATTCGTTGTCGAAGGGATCCTCACCGATGGCGATAGGCGCCAGGTAAGTGTCAATGATTTCCTTGGCCACGCGCGGCGCCAGGGCGCAGTTACCGATACCGACAAGACCGGTATCGGTCTCGACTTCCACCACCAGCCAGCCATGGAAACGAAACGAGCCCATGGCATCGCCGCGCTCGAACAGAATGTCACTGGCATTGGTGCAAAAGTGCGCCTGGGGCGGGACAACCTTGCCCTTCCACTCGAATACGCGGGTACGGATCGCTTTGATTTTCATGAATACGGTTCCTTGCAACAGCTATTGAATAGAGATCAACCAACCTGTGCCGGCTTCAAGGTTGAGGGGGAAGTACCGGTGTCCTGGCGCCCGAGTCGCGACAGCAATACCGCGCCAAGCAAGCCGACCACCGCCAGGGCGAACATGCCGGCCCGGGGGTCGGCGAACTGGCTTTCCATCAGGGTCTTGAGGTTCGGCGCGACAAAGCCGCCGAGGTTGCCGATGGAGTTGATCAGGGCAATGCCACCGGCCGCTGCGGCGCCGGTCAGGTAGTTGGTCGGGATGGTCCAGAACAGAGGCTGCACGGCGACGAACCCGGCGGCGGCAAAACAGAAGGCCAGGACCACCGGCACCATGCTCGAACCCAGCGCCGAGGCGGCAATGCCCAGGGCGGCCATCGTCAGCATGCAGACGGCGACACGGCGGTGCTGGCCATTGCGATCGGCATAACGGGTCACCAGGCGGGTCACCACCAGTGCACAGATCCAGGGGATAGCGGTGATCAGCCCGACATTCAGACCGACATGCCCGTCGAGCAGCCCGGCGATACGGGTCGGCAGGTAGAAGACCACGCCATAGACACTCATCTGTACCGTGAAATAGGCCAGGCAGAACTGCAATACGCGACGGCTGCGCAAGGCGCTGAGAAAACCGTGCGGGCCCTGGGCCTGCTTCTTCGCGTCTTCATCGGCCAGGGTGGTTTGCAGCACCTGTTTCTCCTCGGCGCTCAACCAGCGGGCATCGGCCGGCCGGTCCACCAGGTAGAAGTAAGCCGCGACGCCGACCACCGACGCCATCAGGCCTTCGACCACGAACAGCCACTGCCAGTTGGTCAGCCCGAACACACCATGGAACTCCAGCAACCAGCCCGACAGCGGGCTGCCCAGCACCAGGGCCAGTGGCAGGCCGAAGTAGAACAGGCCCAGGGCCTGGCCACGGCTCTGCGCCGGGAACCAGTAGGTGAGGTAGAGAATGATCCCGGGGAAAAACCCGGCTTCGGCGACGCCCAGCAGGAAGCGCAGTACGTAGAAGGTGTTGGCGTCATGGGCAAACATCATCGCAGCCGAGACCAGCCCCCAGGTCACCATGATCCGGCACAGCCAAACCCGTGCGCCCAGGCGGTGCAACATATAGTTGCTCGGGACTTCGAAGAACGCGTAGCCGATAAAGAAGATGCTCGCGCCAAAGGCGAAGGCCGCATCACCCAGGCCGGTGTCGGCCTGCAGCGCGGCCTTGGCAAAACCGACGTTGGACCGGTCGATAAACGCCAGGATGTACATGAGGATCAGGAACGGCAGCAGCCGCAGGCGGCTTTTGGCAATGGCGCGGTGCAGGACCGACGCCGAATCTGGGTAAGTCATAAGGATGTTCCTTAAGTGCCGGTTAACGTCTTGCGGAATAGACAAGACAGGCTTTTTGTATTTGTGCGTACGATCCCTCGGTAAAACCTGGAGGTCATTACCCGTCGATCGCTGAGCCGACTGTAGCCAGCCGACCCGGGAGCGACTAATCACTTATCCCTATCCATTGATCACCCAGGGTTATCGCAGAAGGCGATAAACCCCAACGTCGGGTTATAGGAAGTACTGGTCAGTCAGGTGGATTATTGGCAGGCTCTGATTCCCGTACCGATTACGAGCCGTCACCATGTCCCGAATCCCCGAGGCCCATGTCATCCAGAGTCGCCTGCGGCTGCGCCAGTTGCGCCTGATGCTGGCGCTGGCCGAGCTTGGATCGTTGCGTCGAGCCGCCGACCATATCGGCATGACGCAGCCGGCGGCGACAAAAATGCTCCACGAGGCTGAAGACCTGCTGGGTGTCGAACTGTTCGAGCGCCTGCCCCGGGGAATGCGTGCGACGCCATTCGGCGAGACGGTGATCTATTACGCACGCATGGTCTTCGCCGAAATCAGCGGCATGCGCGAAGAGTTGGTGTCACTCGAGTCGGGCAATCTGGGCAGGGTGACGGTCGGGGTGATTCCAGCGCTGGCCTCGGGCCTGCTGACGCGCACCATTGCGACGCTCAAGCGCAGCCATCCACGGCTCTCGATGAGTATCCAGGTGGACACCAGCGATGTGCTGGTCCAGGCCCTGTTGCAGGATCAACTGGATATCGTGCTAGGCCGCATCCCTGCCGGAGCCAGGGGCGAGGAGCTACTGTTCGACGGTCTGGGCGAGGAAGCCCTGTGCGTGATCGCCGGCGCCCAGCACCCACTGGCAAAAGCCGAACGACTGGAGTGGGCCGACCTGCAGAGCATGACCTGGGTCCTGCAGCAGCATCCCAGCCCGATGCGGGCAATCATCAACCAGGTGTTCGACGATGCCCGGGTCGATATCCCGGGCAGTATCGTCGAAACCACCTCGATGATGACGCTGCTGTCACTGGTGCAGAAGACCGACATGATCGGCTCGATCCCGGTGTCGGTCGTCGAGGAGTACCCCGGGCGCCACCTGCTGGCGGTGCTGCCCATCAACTTTGAGTCGCGCCTGCCACCCTATGGGCTGATACGCCGGCGCCAGCGCCTGCTCTCTTCGGCCATGCAGGCCTTTCTGGCGGCGGTCAAGGCCGAACAGGCCCTGACCGCGCAGGAGTCACCTCAACCAAACAGCCAGTAGCCCAGCAAGACCAGGACCACAGCAGCCAGCACCGGCCGCATGACCCGGTAAGCCTTGGGATGACGGCGCTTCCACTGCTTGACCACACCACTGGTGCGATCACTGAAGCGTTTGCTCCAGGCATAAGCCTGGTTGATCCCGCCGACGCGCTCGTCGTCCAGGTTCTGCGGCGCGGTCGCGCGGCCCAGCCAGGCACTGACGGCCCGGTTGATCGACGTCATGAAGCGATTGCTCAGCGGGCGTTCGATATCGCAGAACAGAATGACCCGCGTCTGCTCGGTCTCGTTCTTGACCCAGTGCACGTAGGTTTCGTCGAACATCACGTCCTCGCCATCGCGCCAAGCATATTCCTGGCCATCGACAAAGATCCGGCAGGCGTCGGAGTTGGGCGTCGACAGGCCCAGGTGGTAGCGCAACGAACCGGCAAACGGGTCGCGATGCGGGTTGAGGTGGCTGCCACCGGGTAGCAGCGCAAACATTGCGCCCTTGACGTTGGGAATCGCGCTGACCAGGGCCACCGTCTTGGGGCACAGCTGCTCGGCCGATGGCAGTGGTTTGTCATACCACTTGAGGTAGAAACGCTTCCAGCCCTTCTTGAAGAACGAACCGAAACCCGCGTCGTTGTTCTTTTCGGCGGCGCGGATATAGCCCTCGTCGAACAGGTGCATGGCTTCTTCGCGGATCACCTGCCAGTTGTCCTTGAGCACATCGAGCTCGGGAAACTTGCTGCGGTCCAGGTAGGGTTTGGACGGCACGGCGGAAAACAGGTACATCAAGGCGTTGTACGGCGCAAATAAGGCGGAATGGTTGACGAACTGGCGCAACACCGGCAGGCGCGCCTTGCCGCGCAGATGCACGTAGAGGATGCTGCCAACGAACAGCAACAGCACTGCAGCCTTGGCGGCAAAGGAAACGGTCATTCAACAACTCCTTGAAAAATAGGCAGGCGAACGGCCTGTGCAGCGTGCTCGGTGAATCGATCAGCCGGCGATTATCAACCTTTGTGAGCTCGGGAAAAACCCGTGCAGATCAATATTCAATGTTGGGAATCGGGCAATAAAGCCCGCCCCCATCCGATCGAGCGGCGTTACTGCTGGTTTTCCTGGTCGGAGAACAGATCGCTGAACAACATGCTCGACAGGTAGCGCTCGCCGGAATCCGGCAGGATGACCACGATAGTCTTACCCTGCATTTCCGGGGTTTCAGCCAGACGTACCGCCACAGCCATCGCCGCACCACAGGAAATCCCGCACAGAATCCCCTCCTCCTGCATCAGGCGCAGTGCCATGGCCTTGGATTCGTCGTCGCTGACCAGTTCGACCCGGTCGACAATCGACAGGTCGAGGTTCTTGGGCACGAAACCGGCGCCAATGCCCTGGATCTTGTGCGGGCTGGGTTTGATTTCTTCACCGGCCAGGGCCTGGGTGATCACCGGCGACGTGGCGGGCTCGACCGCCACCGAGAGGATCGGCTTGCCCTGGGTGTGCTTGATATAGCGCGAGATGCCGCTGATGGTGCCACCGGTCCCGACGCCCGCCACCAACACATCCACCGCACCATCGGTGTCGTTCCAGATTTCCGGACCGGTGGTTTTTTCATGGATAGCCGGGTTCGCCGGGTTATCGAACTGCTGCGGCATAAAGTACAGCGACGGATCGCTGGCCAGAATTTGCGCGGCCTTTTCGATGGCGCCCTTCATGCCCTTGGCCGGTTCGGTCAGGACCAGCTCGGCCCCGAGGGCCTTGAGGACCTTGCGCCGCTCGATGCTCATGGACGCCGGCATGGTCAGCATCAACTTGTAGCCCCGGGCCGCGGCGACAAAGGCCAGGCCAATACCGGTATTGCCCGAGGTGGGTTCGACGATGGTCATGCCCGGCTTGAGCTTGCCACTGCTTTCGGCGTCCCAGATCATGTTCGCGCCGATCCGGCACTTCACCGAATAACCGGGGTTGCGCCCTTCGATCTTGGCCAGGATGGTCACGCCCCGGGGCGCAATGCGATTGATCTGAACCAGGGGCGTATTGCCGATGGAGTGCGCGTTGTCGGAGAAAATGCGGCTCATGGCGGGGGTCCTTGTGCACCGTTGAAGAAGCCCTCAAGGGTATGCCTCGCACCCGCAGGCGTCCAGTCGGGCGCTGCGGCGTCGCGCCACAGTCGGCCCAGGGGCGAGCCATTGCTGACCGGTCACGGTGTGACGGTCCATTCAGAGACTGAATAAGCCGTCTGCGTTCACAGTCGGCCGGGCGCCGCGTTATAGTCGGGCATGCTTTTCCGCCTGCCTGTCCTGAATCCAGGCGTTATCGTTCGAGGAATTACCGATGAAATTCGAAGGCACCCAGGCCTATGTCGCCACCGACGACCTCAAGCTCGCGGTCAACGCCGCCATCACCCTGGAGCGGCCGTTGCTGGTCAAGGGCGAGCCGGGGACCGGCAAGACCATGCTGGCCGAGCAATTGGCCGAATCCTTTGGCGCCCGCCTGATCACCTGGCACATCAAGTCCACCACCAAGGCCCACCAGGGCCTGTATGAATACGATGCGGTCAGCCGCCTGCGCGACTCCCAACTGGGCGTGGACAAGGTCCACGACGTGCGCAACTACCTGAAGAAAGGCAAGCTCTGGGAGGCTTTCGAGTCCGAGGAGCGGGTCATTCTGCTGATCGATGAAATCGACAAGGCCGATATCGAGTTTCCCAACGACTTGCTGCAAGAACTCGACAAGATGGAGTTCTATGTCTACGAGATCGACGAAACCATCAAGGCCAAGCAGCGCCCGATCATCATCATTACCTCCAACAACGAGAAAGAACTGCCGGACGCCTTCCTGCGCCGCTGCTTCTTCCATTACATCGCCTTCCCGGACCGCGTCACGCTGCAGAAAATCGTCGACGTGCACTTCCCCGATATCAAGAAGGACCTGGTCAGCGAAGCCCTCGACGTGTTCTTCGATGTGCGCAAGGTCCCGGGCCTGAAGAAAAAGCCCTCGACCTCCGAACTGGTGGACTGGCTCAAGCTGCTGATGGCCGACAATATCGGCGAAGCGGTACTGCGCGAACGCGATCCGACCAAGGCCATCCCGCCACTGGCCGGTGCCCTGGTCAAGAACGAACAGGATGTACAGCTGCTAGAACGCCTGGCCTTCATGAGCCGGCGCGGCACCCGCTAAGCCCTGATAAGTAAGTACCGACAAGTAAGTGCCGACAAGGGCGACTGCCATGCTGCTCAATCTGTTCAATGAAATGCGCGCCGCCAAGGTGCCGGTCTCGGTCCGCGAACTGCTCGACCTGATCAACGCGCTCAAACAGCGGGTGATCTTTGCCGACATGGACGAGTTCTACTATCTGGCCCGGGCGATCCTGGTCAAGGACGAGCGCCATTTCGACAAGTTCGACCGGGCGTTCTCGGCCTACTTCAAAGGCCTGGAAAAACTCGACGATCATCTCCAGGCGTTGATTCCCGAAGACTGGCTGCGCAAGGAGTTCGAACGCTCGCTGACGGCCGAAGAGCGCGCGCAGATCCAGTCACTGGGTGGCCTGGACAAGCTGATCGAAGAGTTCAAGAAACGCCTCGAAGAGCAGAAGGAACGCCATGCCGGCGGCAACAAGTGGATTGGTACCGGCGGCACCAGCCCCTTCGGCTCCGGCGGTTTCAACCCGGAAGGGATTCGCGTCGGCGATGCCGGCAAGCGCCAGGGCAAGGCGGTCAAGGTCTGGGACCAACGCGAATACAAGAACCTCGACGATCAGGTCGAGCTCGGCACGCGCAATATCAAGATCGCCCTGCGGCGCCTGCGCAAGTTCGCGCGCCAGGGTGCCGCCGAAGAGCTGGATATCGACGGCACCATCGACCATACCGCGCGCGATGCCGGCCTGCTCAACATCCAGATGCGTCCGGAGCGGCGCAACACCATCAAACTGCTGCTGTTATTCGATATCGGCGGTTCGATGGATGCCCACGTCAAGATCTGCGAAGAGTTGTTTTCGGCCTGCAAGACCGAGTTCAAGCACCTGGAGTACTTCTACTTCCACAACTTCATCTATGAGTCGGTGTGGAAGAACAACCTGCGCCGGGGCTCGGAACGCACGTCAACCCAGGACCTGCTGCACAAGTACGGTGCCGACTACAAAGTGATCTTTATCGGCGACGCGGCCATGGCGCCCTACGAGATCACCCAGGCCGGCGGCAGCGTCGAGCACTGGAACGAAGAGCCGGGCTATGTGTGGATGCAACGCTTTATGGCCAAATACAAGAAACTGATCTGGATAAACCCTTACCCCAAGGACACCTGGCACTACACCGCCTCGACCACTCTAGTGCGCGACCTGATCGAAGACCAGATGTACCCGCTGACCTTGCGCGGGCTGGAAGAAGGCATGCGCTTCCTGTCCAAGTAACCGTTGCCCTTGCCACTGTCGGAGCAAGCCGGCTCTGACAGTGCCAGGGGACGAAGGCTTACCAGCCCCGCTCGCGCCGGGCCAGCCGCTCGCGCTGGCGTTTGCCGCCCAGGACCACCCAGTCCACCAGGCGGAAAAAACCCTCGACCACAAACGAGAACAGCAGGGCGAACGCCATGCCCCAGCCAATCGCCTCGGGCGACAGCAAGACCTGGTAGGTATAGCCCTTGTAGGTTTCCTCGCGAATCGCCGGGTCGGCGGCGTAGGCCACCTGCAGCGCCCGCATATACCAGGGGCCCTGCAACGCCTGCCACTGGTCATCGAGCAGACGCTGGCGGGTCAGCAGGTGCCCAAGGCTGTCGGCATCACTGCGAAACACCGGATCCTCGCTGGCGCGGTAATGGGCCACCAGCGCTTGCAGGTCGCCATTAAAAAACTGCTCGGCTGTCTTCTGAAAGCCCGTCAGGCCATTTTGCGCCTCGAGCATATGGGCCTCGACCCGCTTGGTGTAGTCGCTGATAAACCCCGGCACCTGAACGCCGATCAGCAGGCCCAGGGCAAACAGGATCAATCGCAGATAACTCAGCCACATTGCCGGCGTCCTTATTCAGTCATGCCCTGGCTGACGCATTCACCGCGTCGCCACAGGCTCCATTGGCCCGGCTGGTAGCGGGTCCAGGTTTCGTTTTCGGTCAGGGGTTCGGTGGCAATCACCGTCACCACGTCATTGGGCGTGGTTTCGGCCTGGAAGTCGACGATCACATCGACGTCCTTCAAGCGGGCCGGGCCAAATGGCGCCCGCCGAGTAATCTGTGCCAGCTTGGTCGAGCAGTAGCAAAACAGCCAGTCGCCATCGCTGAGCAGGCCGTTGAAAACGCCCTTGCCGCGGTACTCGGCGCAGGCCTGCAACAGAATCGGCAGCAGTTGCTCGATCTCCACCGGCTCCGGAAAATGCTCACGCACCCGGTTCAGCAGATCACAGAACGCCGCCTCGCTGTCGGTATCGCCAACCGGGCGGTAAAAGCTCATGGCGGGCGCAAAGCCGGCCAACTGGCCGTTATGGGCAAAGCACCAGTTGCGGCCCCACAGTTCGCGTACAAAAGGATGGGTATTGGCCAGGCAGACCTTGCCGACATTGGCCTGGCGAATATGGCCGATCACCACTTCGCTCTTGATCGGGTAGCGCTGGACCAGTTGCGCCACCTGGGACTCGCAGCTCGCCGCCGGGTCCTGGAACAGGCGCAACCCGCGCCCCTCGTAGAAACCGATGCCCCAGCCATCGCGGTGGGGGCCGGTCCGGCCACCGCGCTGCATCAGCCCGGTAAAGCTGAACACAATGTCGGTCGGCACATTGGCGCTCATGCCCAGTAATTCACACATGCTTGGACTCTCGCTTCAGTGCAGGGGCAAAAGGCTTACAGCCGCGGCTCGACCCGTGGACGGTTGGCCGACAGCGGTTCGGGCCGACCGTAACGGTGGTCGCTGGCAAAGGGTTCATCTTCCTCGGCCTGACGGGCGGCCTCACTGCGGGCCTGTTCGGCCTGCAAGCGGCGCGCCTTGCCCGCACGCTCCAGGGGCCAGCGAATCAGGACAAAGAGCAGGTAGAGCGCAAAGACGATGATGGCGTACATAAACAGATCGGAAATCGCCCGCCAGGCGTTGTTGCCGACCTTGAACAGCATGTCCAGGGCGGTAATGGCCACAGCGGGGGCGAACTTTTCCTTCACCGGATCAATGATGGTCGGGCTGAACAGCAGCACGGCCACCAGCAGCCGCAAGGGCTCGCGCAACCAGCGCCAGGTCCAGCGGGTCAGGCGAAACCACACCAGCAGGCAACCCAGGGCGGCGAAGGCATACAGCCCCCAGGCGATCAGATAGTCGTTCTCGGTCATGGTGTCCATGGCAAGGCAAGCAAATTGGCGCTTATCATAACGGCTTTTCGCCAGCCAGGCTGCACCGGCTTGAGCGTCCCACGACCGGACTATCGCCCATGACTCGCACTTCCCTCCCCCACAGTGCCCCACTGGCCCGCCGGGCCGACGGCCCAGATCCGTACGCCTGGCTGCAGGAACGCGACAGCGACGAGGTCCTCGACTACCTCAAGGCCGAAAATGCCTATGTGGACGCCCAACTAGCCGACCAGGCACCGCTGCGCGAAACGCTGTTCGAAGAGATCAAGGGCCGCATCCGCGAAACCGACCTCTCGCTGCCTTCCCCTTGGGGGCCTTACCTGTATTACACGCGGACCACGGCGGGCGATGAATACCCACGCCACTACCGCTGCCCGCGCCCGGCCGACGACAGCCAGCAGATCGACGAACAGGCCGAGGAACTGCTGCTCGACCCCAACGCCCTGGCCAATGGCGGTTTCTTCGCTCTGGGCGCCTTCAATATCAGCCCGGACCACCAGCGCCTGGCCTACAGCCTCGACACCAGTGGCGAAGAAATCTACCAGCTCTATGTCAAGGAGCTGGCCAGCGGCGACGTACACGCCCTGCCCTTCGAGGACTGCGACGGCAGCATGACCTGGGCCAATGACAGCCAGACCCTGTTCTTCGCTACCTTGGACGATACCCACCGCCCCCATCGACTGCACCGCCATCGCCTGGGCGAGTCGCAGGCCAGCCAGGTCTTCGAAGAAAGCGACGGACGCTTCTTCCTGCACTGCTACCGCACCAGCTCCGAACGGCACCTGGTCCTGCTGCTCGACAGCAAGACCACCAGCGAAGCCTGGGTGCTGGACGCCGAGACCCCGCATCAGCCGTTCACCTGCCTGGCGCCCCGGGTCGAGGGCCATGAGTACGCCATTGACCACGGCCGCCGGGACGGGCAGTGGTGCTGGTTTATCCGCAGCAACCAGGCCGGCATCAACTTTGCGCTCTACCAGGCCCTCGACCAGGGCATCCCCCAGCGCCAGGACTGGCAGGTACTGATCCCCCATAGCGACAGCGTGATGCTCGAAGGCCTCAACCTGAACGCCTCGGCCATGACCCTGAGCCTGCGTGAAGGCGGCCTGCCGATCATCGAGGTCCATCCCCACGGCCAACCCGCCTACCGCGTGCAGTTGCCCGATGCGGCCTACAGCCTCTATGTACAGGATGGGCTGGAATTCAACAGCGACCGGATTCGCCTGCGTTACGAGGCCTTGAATCGCCCGGCCCAGGTCCGCCAGTTGACACTGGCCGACGGCACCCAGCAGGTGCTCAAGGAAACCCCGGTACTCGGCCCGTTCGACCCCGATGCCTATATCAGCCAGCGCCTTTGGGCAACAGCACTGGACGGCACCCAGGTGCCGATCAGCCTGGTGGTCAAGCGCGACGCCCTGGGCCAGCCGACCCCGCTCTACCTGTATGGCTACGGCGCCTATGGCGAAAGCCTCGACCCGTGGTTCTCCCATGCCCGCCTTAGCCTGCTCGACCGTGGCGTGGCCTTCGCCATCGCCCATGTACGCGGCGGCGGCGAGCTGGGAGAAGCCTGGTATCGCGCCGGCAAGCAGGAACACAAGCACAATACCTTCAGCGACTTTATCGCCTGTGCCGAGCACCTGATCGCCACGGGGCACACCCGGGCCGACCAACTGGCGATCAGCGGCGGCAGCGCCGGCGGCTTGCTGATCGGTGCGGTGCTCAATCAGCGCCCGGAGCTGTTCAAGGTGGCGATTGCCGAGGTGCCCTTTGTCGATGTCCTCAACACCATGCTCGACCCCGATCTGCCGCTGACCGTGACCGAGTACGATGAGTGGGGCAACCCCGAGGAGCCGCAGGTTCATGCACGGATCAAGGCCTATGCACCGTACGAGAATGTACAGGCCCAGGCCTACCCGGCCATGCTGGTAATCGCTGGTTACAACGACAGCCGCGTGCAGTATTGGGAAGCCGCGAAGTGGGTCGCCCGCCTGCGCGCCACCAAGACCGACGACAACCTCCTGCTGCTCAAGACCGAGCTGGGTGCCGGTCATGGCGGCATGAGCGGCCGCTACCAGGGATTACGTGACGTAGCCCTCGAATATGCCTTTGTGTTCAGGACACTCGGGGTGGCGTGAGGAACTCCTGCCAGCATCCCGGTCTTACCCCATGCCGCACGCGCGAATCCCCAGGCATTCGCGCGATCGACTCACTCAGCCACTCAGCGAGGCGCCATGACAAAAGCCACCCTGCTCAATAATGAAATCAGTGACCGGCTGATGGACTGCGGGCTATTCGACACCCTATTACCCGCCGACGTTAAAATCGCGGCGGGCTACTTCAGCATCAGCAGCATTGCCCAGGGCGAAGAGATCTTTCACGAAGGCGATGCCGGCACATTTATGTGCATCATCCACAGTGGCAGCGTGGCAGTGCGCAAACGCAATGACGACGGCCAGCAGGTCGATATCGCCACCCTGCGCAGCGGCCGGGCCTTCGGCGAAATGGCGGTGCTCGATGGCGAGCGGCGCTCGGCCAGTTGCGTCGCGGCCAGCGATTGCCAGTTGCTCAACCTGGGCAAGGACTCCCTGGAGAAAATGCTCAACAATGCGCCGCGAATCGCCGCACAGATCATTCGTGCCATCGCCATCTCCCTGTCCAGGCGCTTGCGCATGGCCGACGGCCAGTTGCTGGCCCAGCAAGTCTAGCTGCCGTTGCCGGACGTCTTCGGGGCACTCTGTTGCAGACCCGGCAGCGGCTGATCGGTCGGCGGTTTGGGCAGATTGATCGGTGGCAGCGGCAGCACACTGCCACTTGAACCCCGGGGCAGCGGCACCGCCGAGGGCACCACCGGCGGATAGGGGTTGGGCGTCGCGGTTCCCGGCGAGCCAGGCACGGCTGCCCCCGGCACCGCCAGCAAATCCTGCGCCGCCTGTGCACTTAACGAGAGCATGCCCAGCGCAATGGCCGTTACAATGCCGCCTTTGATCCCGCTTGCTCTGTCCATCGTGCCATCATCCGCTCCAGGTGCCGGCTTCCAAGGCTACTCGCAACCTGGCGGCTTTGCCTTCTCCAATGAGATCTCCATGAAACGTTTCGTTCTGCTCGACACCACCCCGATTCCGGACAATGGCGGCGCCCTGTGCCTGTTCGAGTATGGCGAAGACTTCGTGATCAAGATCCAGGGCGGCGACGGCGGGCAACTGATGAACACCCGCATGCACGGCTCCGAAGATGCCCTGGCCGAGATTCCCTGCCGCAAGGTCGCCGGCCGGCCGGGGTCGCGGGTGCTGATCGGCGGGCTGGGCATGGGCTTCACCCTGGCCTCGGCGCTCAAGCACCTGGGCAAACAGGCCGAGGTGGTCGTCGCCGAACTGGTGCCCGGCGTGGTCGAGTGGAATCGCGGCGCCCTGGGTGAAAAGTCCGGCCGCCCGTTGCAAGACCCGCGCACGGTCATTCGCCTGGAAGACGTGGCCAAGGTCCTGCAAGCCGAACCCAATGGCTTCGACGCAATCATGCTCGACGTCGACAACGGCCCCGAAGGCCTGACCCAGAAAGCCAATAGCTGGCTCTATTCCGCCGGTGGCCTGAGTGCCTGCGCCAAGGCCTTGCGGCCCAAGGGCGTGCTGGCAGTCTGGTCGGCCAGCGCTGATCGGCAGTTTTCCGACAAACTGCGCAAGGCTGGCTTCAAGGCCGAAGAAGTCCAGGTCTTTGCCCATGGCAATAAAGGCACCCGACACACCATCTGGATTGCCGAGAAGCTCAAGGGCTGAGCTAAACTGCCCGTCATAACCGTCATTCAGTCTTCTACCAAGGTGAACCCATGAGTTCGTCAACCACACCGTCCAACACCGCCAAACTGGACCGTATCCTTGCCGACGCCCAGCGCGACCGTGAAATGGGCTACCGCGACAAGGCCCTGAAGATGTACCCGCACGTCTGCGGCCGCTGCGCACGCGAGTTTGCCGGCAAGCGCCTGAGCGAACTGACCGTGCACCACCGCGACCACAACCACGACAACAACCCCCAGGACGGTTCCAATTGGGAGCTGCTCTGCTTGTACTGCCACGATAACGAGCACTCGCGCTACACCGACCAGCAGTACTACGCCGAAGGCTCCACCAGTTCGCCGACCATCGCCAAGGCAACCCATAACCCGTTCGCCGCCCTGGCCGGGCTGATGAAGAAAGACTAATAGCCCGCCGAAGCTGCCGGTATAATCGGCTCTTTTTTCTGGAAGGCACCGGCTCGTGGCGAACAAACGGTACAGCTGCATTGGTTTGTACAACCCAAAATCACCGGAAAACGTTGGTTCGGTGATGCGCGCAGCTGGCTGCTATGGCGTCGCCTCGGTGTTCTACACCGGCAAACGCTATGAGCGCGCCCGCGATTTCGTCACCGACACCAAGAAGGTCCACCAGGACATTCCGCTGATCGGCATCGACGACCTGAAGAAAATCCTCCCCCTGGGCTGTGTCCCTGTTGCCGTGGAACTGGTCGAAGGCGCCCGCGCCCTGCCCGAATACACCCACCCGGACCGCGCGCTGTACATCTTCGGCCCCGAGGATGGCTCGCTGGACCAGGAGATTCGCGACTGGTGCGAGGACGTGGTGTATATCCCGACGACCGGCTGCATGAACCTCGCCGCCACCGTCAACGTGGTGCTATACGACCGCCTCGCCAAAGGCAATAACACCCGCTCCGGGCCCAAGTTCCGATAAACGCAGGGAACGACTGGCCCATCCCGACAGTCAGCCCTGTATCCCCCATCCTCGCGGAGAACGCCATGAACGAGCGCAACCCTGTCCAACGTATCCAATCGAGCCCTGTACCGGGCAGCGACGAGCAGAATGTCCAGGGCTGGGAGCGCATCGGCTCCGTGGCCGGCGGCGTGGTGATGGTCGGCAAGGGCCTGCGCCGTGGCGGTGTGTTCGGCCTGATTCAGGTCGCGATTGGCGGCGTTGCCCTGGCCCGTGGCATTACCGGCCATAGCTCGGCGAAGAGCCTGCTGGAGAAAGCGCGCCAGGACATGAGCCGCGTGCGCGGGCGGATCGAACGCGCGGGAGAGCAATTGAACCAAATGAACAACAGCGCCCAGGCCGGCAGCCCCAACGACACGCCCAAGGCCTGAGCACTCGCTTGTAGACGCCCGCTGGCTGGCGCCGAAAAAGGCCGGGAAAGTGCGGCGATCACTGCAACAGCTTGCTCGCCAGCACTTTCGACGGTCCGCCGATCACGCTCTCGGCCAGTTGGACAAACTCGCGGGTCGTCACCCGATCCAAGCGCATCAGCGCTCGACTGACATCATCCAGCGAGCGCTGGTCGCGGGTCTGCTGGCGAATCTCGCGATCCAGTTCCTGCAACAGCAATACCGCCCGCGCCACCGTCGCCCCGCTGACCTGATCGCCGCGCAAGGTCGTGACCTTGCGGCTTGAATGGGTCAGGCGCAACTGCAGGTTGCGATAGCGTTCCTCACTCATCCCGCCCGCCCGGCGGACCAGCTCGATGGCGTAGTACTCGGCCAGCCCTTCGCCGATCCAGTCGCTGTGCTGGCGCCCGCTGATACGCCCGAAGACATGCACCAGCTCACGTACCAAGGGGCTGGAACCGCTCTCGTTGACCAGTGGCCGGCCGCTGTGCAGGTAGATCGAATCATGGGCGGCCAGGCTGCCGCGCCACAACGGATCGCCCGCGCCCACCACCAGCAGCTTGGGCGGGTTGCGCGGAAAGACTTCCTGGACTTTGGGCCAGACGAACGTCAGCAGTGTCAGCACATCCATCCGATGCAGCGCCTGCCCCTGGGGGGCGACGACACTGACCTCGGTCTCGCCCAGGCGCGTGCGCCGGCTTCCCAGGTTACCGGCCAGCATCCAGCCGGTTGGGCGATCGAACAGGCGCGATACATTGTCGATCCGAAAACGTTGCTTACCGATCCGCGGCCAGGCGGTTTCCACGCTCTTCCAGCCCGCCGGCAACTGGAACTCCAGGCGCGCGACCAGTTCGATACCGTCCTGCTGGTCAAGACGCGCCGGCGGCACCAGATCCTCACCGCGCATCAGCGCCCAGGTTGGGGTCATGCGGGTATCGAAGCTGCCGCTCTTGCGCACCTGGCTGATTCGCACCCGATAGCTGAGGCTGGACTTGCCGCTGCCCGGCTGCCAGAGGCCGCGGGCATCCTGTTCGCCGTTGGCCGGCGTCAGTTGCCAGTGGCCGTCGGCGCTGAAGTCGCTGTATCGCGACTCGGTGCCCAGATCGAAATTCAGGCTGCGCACCGCACTCCCTTCAGCCAGAGTCACCCGCACTTCGGCCTGGTCGCTCTGGGGCAACAGCTGTACGTGGTAATCGAGATCGACTTTCTTCGCCGCCCAGGACGACGGACTCAGCAGCACCAGCAACAGGGCCAACGACCATTGACGACGCACCGGCATAGACACTCCCTTGTGTTCGCCTGCGAATCAGCCGGCGCGAAAAATCAGATGATCTTCCCAGTCTTCTTCCGGCACGCTGCCTTCGGCGAGCATGCGCCCGGACTGGGAAATACGTTCATGGTGCACCGCGTCCCGGTCGCCGCAGACCAGGTGATGCCAGAGCGGCAGGTCCTTGCCCTCACTGACGAGGCGGTAACCGCAGGTCGGCGGCAGCCACTTGAACTGATCGGCCTTGCCGGGCGTCAGTTGGATGCAATCGGGCACCGACGCCCGGCGGTTGGCGTAGTCGCTGCACTGACAGGTCTTGAGGTCCAGCAGCTTGCAGGCGATACGCGTGTAGTAGACCGCGTTGTCGTCCTCGTCCTCAAGCTTTTGCAGGCAGCACAGGCCGCAGCCATCGCACAGCGACTCCCACTCCTCCTGATCCATGTGTTCAAGGGTCTTGCGGATCCAGAAGGGTTCAACTTTTGCGGCCATGGTTCGCACATCAATATCAGGTAGTGAAAAGGCCGCCAGTCTAGGCGCTGCCAGGCTTTATTGCCACGGCTGCACGCCTTGCCCTACCAGGGCTGGCGACTAGCGGTAGAACGGGACTTGTCAGCCGGCGTGACGCGCAGTAGTTTTATCGGCTGCTGCGCCCTATGCCAAAAAGCCATTGCTGCTTGAACGCAGCGCCTGGCGGGCCAGGATCACTTTTCAGACCGGCTAACCGATCTGCGTGTTACGTCAATCTATCGCTGTCAAACTCTAGTCAGGAATCCGCCATGAGCGCCAATCCTCGCGTCGCCGAATACGCCATTGACCCGCAGTTCACCAATCGCTGGTCGCCCCGCGCCTTTACGGGCGAAAGCATTCCCGAAGAAACCCTGCTGAGCTTTTTCGAAGCCGCGCGCTGGGCCCCCTCCGCCTACAACTCGCAACCCTGGCGTTTTCTCTATGCGCGCCGCGACACGCCAAACTGGGCGCGCTACCTGGGCCTGCTCAACGAGTTCAACCGCAGCTGGGCACAACACGCCTCGGCACTGGTGATCGTGATCTCCAAGACCACCTTCACCGTACCCGGCGCCAGCGAGGAAACCCCGGCCCTGTGGCATACCTTCGACACCGGTTCGGCCTGGGGCCACCTGGCGTTGCAGGCGAGCATCAGCGGCTGGTACACCCACGGCATGGCCGGCTTCGACCAGGAACTGACCCGCAAGGAGCTGCAGATCCCCGAAGGCTACGCACTGCACGCGGCGGTGGCGGTCGGCAAGCTGGGCGACAAGGCCACCCTGGCGGACTACCTGCAGGCCCGGGAAGTACCGAGCCCGCGTGAGCCGCTGAGCGCACTGGTTGCCGAAGGCGATTTCGCGCTGTAAGGACAGGCTTCAATCTGCAGGCGCGAGCAGGCTCGCGCCTGCAACCGCTCAGCGCTCAGTAGCCGCGCTCGAAGTCCACGTCCCCGCGTAGTACCTCACCCGCCTGATAGGCCCGCAAGTTCTCGACAAACAACCCGACCATCTTCGCTGGTGAGGTCGGCGCCGAGCTGTGCCCGGTCAGCAGCAGGCCCCAGGCGGTCCAGAATGGATGGCGTTGCGGCAACGGCTCCTGGCGGCAGACGTCGATGACCGCGCCGGCCAGATGCCCTTCCTTCAAGGCCGCCACCAGATCGGCATCGACCACCGCCACGCCACGCCCGGCATTGATAAACAGGCCGCTGGGCTTGAAGGCACGAAACAGCGCGGCATCGTACACGTCATGGGTATCGGCGGTATCGGGCAGCAGGTTGACCACATAGTCCACCTCGCCCACCAGGCGCGGCAGTGCGTCCATGGCCGCCACTTCGATAAACGGCGCCAGTTCGCGGGCGCTGCTGGCAATGCCATACAACTCGACACCGAACGGTCGCAAGAACTGCGCCACGCTCTGACCGATATCGCCCGTGCCGACGATCAACACCTTGCGCCCTTCCAGGCTCTGGCCCAGGCGATTGTCCCACTTGCGCTCGACCTGGCTGACCAGCCGGGCCAGCACCTCGCGCTCATGGCCGAGGATATAGGTCAGCACGTACTCGGCCATGACCTGGCCAAAAATCCCCACCGCACGGGTCAGGCGGTAATCGCGGCTCAGGCCATCGGCAAGCAGCGGCGTAATCCCCGCCCAGGTCGACTGCACCCACTCGGGGCGGTGGCCCTGGCGCAAGAGGGTGGCGAGCAGATCCGGCTGGCCGAGCCAGATCGGGCAGTCGGCCGCCATCGCCGAAAGTTCGGCCGAGTCGCCGCTGGTCAGCACCTCAAGCTCGGGGGCTGCGTCTTGCAGCAGACGGGTGTAGCGGGAGTAGTCGTGTTCAGCAATCAGAACGCGCATGGATCAACCTTTCGCAAACACGGCGGCCACCACCGCAGGGTGGATAACCCCGCGATCGGCTGGCACCGCGACCAACATTTCATTGAGACAAGCGCCCGGAACCGGGCAACCGGGAACTAGACCGGGTCGTTGCGACGCAGCAACTCTTCGGGCAAATGCTCGATGTACTCGTCTTCGGCCGGTGGCATTTGCAGGTGGTAGCCCTGCTTGTCGAGGTTGTCCAGAACCACCTCGATGTCTTCGCGCGACAGCTTGCGCTCCGGGCTAAGCACCAGGTCGAAGGCATGGTGCGGTTTGCCGAATGCCGTCAGCAGGTTTTCCGGCACGCGCTCCAGCGCATCGCTCTTGAGTACATAGAGGTACATTTCGTTCTTGCGCAGGCTGCGGTAAATCGAGCAGATACGTTTCATGGCTGTTCTCCAGCAGCGGCCAGGCTATCGAGCAAGGCCTGCCCCATCCGCTCGCGGCGCCAGCCACGCAGCGACTCGGGCAATTGATAAGGGCCCTCGGGAAAGCCGCTCTTGAGCAAGGCTTCGAGGGTTTTCTTGCGCAGCATCAGTTCCGGCGCGATCCCCAGGCGCTCGGCTTCGGCCTGGCCCAAGGCCCGCAGGCGCTTGACCAGCGCTGCGGCTTCGATCGGCAACGGCTCGGGCACCGCCGGCGGCCACTGATCGGCAGATACACTGCCAGCACGCTTGATCAGATCAAGCAAAAACTCGCCGTCCTGACGTACGGTACGCGGGTGCATGTCTTCGATACGCGCCAGGGCGACCAGGTTGTCCGGCTGCGACTTGGCCAGCGGCCAGAGCGAATGTTCGCGCAGGATCCGGTTGCGCGGCAGGTCGCGGGCACGGGCCTCGCGTTCCCGCCAGGCGCACAGCTCGCGCAAGACCGCCAACTGGGCACGGGAGAGTTTCCAGGCCAGCTTGGCATCGCGATAGACCTCGTAGGGGTCGATCTCGCGGCGCAGGTTGGCAACCAGCTCGGCGCCGTCTTCCAAGACCCAGGCAAATTTTTCGTCTGACAGCCGTTCGCGCAGGCGCGTATAGACCTCGGCCAGGTGCACGACATCTTCGGCGGCGTAGCTGATCTGGGTTTGCGACAGGGGGCGTTGTAGCCAGTCGGAGCGGGTTTCGCCCTTGGGCAATTCAATACCCAGGACCTCCTGCACCAGCCGCGAGTAGCCCATGGAGAACCCCAGGTTCAGGTAGGCGGCCGCCAATTGGGTATCGAACAAGGGCACCGGCAGGCTGCCGGTCAGGCGCAGCAGCACCTCGAGGTCTTCGCTGCAGGCATGCACGACCTTGATCACTGCCGGGTTTTCCAGCAGTTCGGCCAGGGGCTTCCAGGCATCGACGGTCAGGGGGTCGATCAAATAGGCACGCGCCCCATCACCGATCTGGATCAGGCCGGCAATGGGGTAAAAGGTGTCGACCCGCATAAATTCGGTGTCGAGGACCACAAAGGGCAGATGCTGCCACTGAGCACAGTGCTGAGCGAGGCTATCGTTGTCGCGAATCCAGTGAATATCGATGGCCACACGGCTCTCCCTTGAAGAATGGCGCGCAGTATATATCGCCGAGGACGCTTGCTGAGCATTCGCCCTTCAAGAGCTTGAGCAAAATAGTAGTGAATTTAAGATTCATCTCACTTTTGCTGTATGTAACGTCTTAGGCCTAGTGCTTGGCCAACACCCCATCGACCACACTCGCGCGACAGCCGGCGAACATATCCAGCGCCGGGTTGTAGACCTTGCTGTCAATGTCCAGCAGACCGAGCATGGAATGGAACAGGTTGTCCTGGCTCAGGGGCTTGTCGCGGCTCTGTTGCAGGCAGTGGGCATCCACCGAGAACGCCTGCTGGTAGCGATCGGAGAACCAGGCCAGCATCGCCACGTGCTTTTGCTGCTCAGGCGCGAGCATGTAAGGCGTGCCGTGGAGAAAGAGGTTGTACTCACCCAGCGATTCACCGTGGTCCGACAGATAGAGCATCGCGGTATCGGCCTTGTCCTGATTGGCACGCAGCACATCGATCAGGCTGGAGAGCACATGGTCGGTATAGACCAGGGTGTTGTCGTAGCCATTGACGATGCTTTCGCGGCTGCAATTGTTCAGCGCATTGCTTTGGCAGACCGGGGTGAAATGCTCGTACTCCTTGGGGTAGCGCTTGAAGTACTCGGGGCCGTGGCTGCCCATCTGGTGCAGGACCAGCACGGTGTCGTGGTCCAGATTGTCGATCAGCGCCTGCAGGCCCTGCAGCAGGATCTCATCGCGACACTCACTGTTGGCGCACAACTGCGGGTCCTTGAGGTTGCTGACATCCTGCAGGGTCACCCGGTCACAGGTGCCCTTGCAGCCCGACTGGTTGTCCCGCCAGATCACATCCAGCCCGGCACGCTTGAGGATATCGAGCAAGCCTTCCTGATTCTTGGCCTGGGTGGCGTCGTAGTTCTTGCGCCCCATATTGGAGAACATGCACGGCACCGACACGGCCGTTTCGGTGCCGCAGGAGTGCACATTGGTGTAGGCAATCAGGCCGCTTTCCTGGCTCAGCTTGGGCGTGGTATCGCGGTCATAGCCCAGGATGCCGAAGTTTTCCGCCCGCGCACTTTCCCCCACCACCAACACCGTCAGGGATTTGCGGGCATGCCCCTGCCAGCTGGGGTTGCGCCGGGCGTCTTCGCCAATGGCCACGAAGGGTTTCTGCGACGAAACCACCTGCTCGCGCACATAGCTGATCGAGGCACCGATGTAGTTGCTGGGGACCACCATCATGCGCAGTTCGTGGTGATTGCGAAACAGCGAAGCCAGGCCCTGGTAGTTCGTGATTGCCACCGCACCAATGGCCAGGCTGCAAAGGCCGGTCACCAGGCACTTGCTCAGCACTTCACGAGGCCAGCGCCGATAGTTGACCGGCACTTTATACAACAGCCAGGACGGCAAGGCGCCCAACAGCAGAAGGTAGGCGAATAACTTGAAGGAGAGCAGATCACGCACTTCCGTGGCATTGGTTTCGGCGAAGTTGCGAAACATGCCCACGTCGATCAGGGCGCCGTACTGGCTCATGAAATAGGCAACCCCGGCGCTGATAAAGAACAGGCTGATCAGCACCGGTTTAAACACCCGTCGAAACGCCACTAACGTCAGCACCAGATTGAAGGCACAGAACACCATCACGGCGAACGCCACCCGCAGCATTAAGCCTTTACCGTCGGCGGCGGTAATACTGAACAGGTGTTCCCAGAGCACCGAGTTGAATCCGAACAAGAGAAATCCGCTGGCAATCAGCGTCAGCCATTCGGGGCGCACGGGTTTTATCTTCAACATAGTGATCTGCTTGAACCAAGGTAAGGACTGTGCGGATCTGGAGCGACCGCGCGACAGCCCGAACGTTAGTCAGGCAGCCATCAACGTTTCGTGAAAAATAAGCCAACGAAAAGTCGTATATGGCTTTTTGCCAAAACGTTGCGCAAGCCTCTATGCCTGGTGCAGGTACCAGCGCCAGTCCTGCTCGCCGACTTCGCCCATGAACTGGCGATACTCGGCCCGTTTTACCGCCAGGTAGACTCCCAGGAACGGCTCGCCAAACGCCTCGCGCGCCCATTCGGAACGCTCCAGGGCGTTCAGGGTGGTCAGCCAGTCGGTCGGCAGCAATGCGCCGGCCTGGGCATAGCCATTGCCTTCGACCGGCGCACCGGGATCACGCTGCTGGCGAATCCCGCGATGAATCCCGGCCAGGATCGCCGCGGCCGCCAGATAGGGGTTGGCGTCCGCACCACAGATACGATGCTCGATATGCCGCGAGAACGCCGGCCCACCCGGCACCCGCAGGCTCACCGTGCGGTTGTCGACCCCCCAGGTCGCAGCCAGGGGCGCATAGCTGTTGGTTTGAAAGCGGCGGTAGGAGTTGGCGTTGGGGCAGAACAGCAGCAGCGAATCGAGCAGGCTGTCGAGCATCCCGCCCACGGCGTGGCGCAGCAGCGGCGTACCGTCCGCGGCCTCACTGGCAAACAGATTATTGCCCTCGGCATCGGCCAGGCTCACATGCATATGCATGCCGGTGCCGGCCAGGTCATCGAAGGGCTTGGCCATAAAGCAGGCGAGCATCCCGTGCTTGTGGGCCACGCCCTTGACCAAGCGTTTGTAGCGCACCGCCTCGTCCATGGCCTGCAAGGCGCAGGCGCGGTGCTCCAGGGTGATTTCCACCTGCCCTGGCGCGTATTCGGAAATGGCTGTGCGGGCCGGAATGCCTTGCAGCTTGCAGGCGCTGTAGAGGTCGGCCAGGAACGGTTCGATCTGCTCCAGTTCACGCAGACCGTAGACCTGGGTCGTGCGCGGGCGCCCGCCATCGAGATCCCGGGCCGGCTGCGGGCGCCCCTGGCTGTCGCGCTGCTGATCAAGCAAATAGAACTCCAGTTCCGCCGCCATCACCGGGTAATAGCCGTCGGCCTTGAGCCCCTCGACCACCTGGACCAGCAGATGCCGGGGATCGGCGATCGTCGCCGGCAACCCTTGCGTAGGGTGCATGCTGACCTGCACCGCCGCGGTAGGGATCAGCCGCCAGGGCATGCGCTGCAGGCTGCCGCTCAGGGGGTAGGCGCGACAGTCGATATCGCCCACGTCCCAGACCAGCCCGGAGTTCTCCACGTCATCGCCATTGACCGTCAGCCCCAGGATCGTACTGGGCAGTGGCCGGCCGCTGTCATAGACCGCCAGCAGTTCATCGCGGTGCAGCAGCTTGCCTCGGGGCACGCCGTTGTTATCGAGGATAAACAACTCGAACATCTCGATATCCGGGTTGAGCTCAAGAAACGCCAGGGCTTCCTGGCGGGTAGCGAAGGACGGGGATGCAGCACTCATGGGCAATTCTCTTCAGGGCAGATCGCACAGGCACGGGCCTGCGATTTCGAGCCGACACCGCTGCCGGTGTGCAACTCGACCGTTGCATCACTTAAGGAGCAATCGCGATATCTGGCGGGCGGGCATGGCGGCAATGCCAGAGGGCCCAGAAGGCCAGTTCCGAAGGGAGTGCACAGAAGCTGGGGGCGACACCAGGCAACACACCACGCAGCCAGGCGCCGGCAGGCGCTTGGACGGGGTTATGACGGGGTCGACAATCCATGGAAGGGTCGCAGCAGACGAGAAGCTGAAAGCGTCACACGCCAGCGACAGGTCATTCAATCGCGCATTTACGGAGTTTGGTTATGAACTGACTAAACAATCAGCGCCCATGCAAACCGCCTGCAGCCGCTGCCCGGCGGCATCAGCGCGCGCAGTGCTCGTCGTCCGGGCCACTCGATCAGGGTCAGACCCCAATCGCAACCTTGGCATAGGCGTCGCGGTCCAGGTCGACCACCTCGACGGACAACTGCACCTGCACCCCGGCAGGCCAGGCGCACAGGTCCTTGAGTACCGCCAGCAGGCTCTCGGACAATTGGCGCTTGATCTCGGGCGAGCGACCGCTCAGCAAGGCCAGCTTCACATGCACAAAAGCCCGCTCACCCAACCCGGTGCCCACCCGAAATGCATCCATCCGAAGCGCCCGGCTCTTGATATCGAACTCCGCCGCAAACTGCCCGGACGCTACCAACGCATGGTTAAGGCGCAACAGCGCTTTATCGGCATCCAGTTCCGGCAGGTTGGGGGTGTATTCCACGAGTAGATGAGGCACAAGCAAGCTCCAGGGTCGACCGACGAAAAGTGTTACAGATATACCACAGCACTCTGCCCTCTCGCAGCGTCAACGCACGTGCAGGGCGCGGGTCTCCCAGGCCGCCACCAGCAACAGGACAGCGGTGGTCAGCGTCCCCAGCGCCAGCGCCGAAAACACCTGGCTCTGCGCCAGCGGCCATAACCCCAACAGCAACGCCAGCCCGATCAGGTGGGACAGCGGCGGCAGGATCCGCTCGCTGGTCACCCATTTGAACAAGGCATTACCCAGCAGATAGAGCAGCGGGCCGCCAATGATCGCCGCGATACCCGCCGTACTCGCGTGCCCGGGATGAACCAGCACCAGCTCATCGGCCACGGCGCTGACAATCACCCCGGCGATAATCAGCACATGCAGATAGGTGTACGCCAGCCGCGCCTGACGCCCGGGATCGCTGGCCTGGGCGATGCGATGGTGGGCACGCTCCGCGCCCGTGTCGAAATAAATCCACCACAACGCGATGCTCCCCAACACCGCGACCAGGAATGCCGCCAGCCCTTCGGCGCTGAACGGCAGTTCGGCAAAGGTCGCCCCGGTGACCAGCAGCGACTCGCCCAGGGCAATAATCACAAACAGCCCGCAGCGCTCGGCCATATGGTTGCCCTCGACATTCCAGTCGGCAAGCGTCGAACGCCCCAACCCCGGCACCCAGAAAAACAGCGAAGGCGAGACCAGTTCAATCACCAGCGCCAGGGTCCAGCAAGCGAGGCGCTGCGGCCCTTCGAGCAAGGCGCCGCCGATCCAGAACAGCCCCGAAAACAGCATCCAGACCAGGATCCGCAGGAAGTTGCGCGACAGACTCCGCGACTCCGTGCGCACCGCCCACAGCGCGAACAACGTGCGCCCCACCTGCATAAAGACATAGGCCCCGGCAAACAACAGGCCACGCTCGGTAAACGCCTTGGGAATCGACACCGACAGCAGCAGCCCCGCCAGCATCAGCACAAACAGGCCGAGCCGCACCGGGGTCCGTTCCGGGTCGAGCCAGTTGGTGACCCAGGAGGTGAAGATCCACACCCACCAGACTGCCACCAGCAGCAAGGTCGCCTGCAACGCGCCCGCCAGGCTCAGATGAGCGAGCAGCGAGTGGGACAACTGCGTCACGGCAAAGACAAACACCAGATCGAAAAACAACTCGATCATGCCGACCTTGCCACTGTCGTGACTGCCGCGGCTGCGGAGCAGGGAAACTGAGTGCGGCATTGGGGGCTCTCCAGTGGGGTGGGGAGAAGATCGCGAACACGCTCGCATCTACAGTAAAGCCGAATTCAGCTTACTCATAGGCGCCTCCAGCCACCGGGGCAAAGTCCATTTGCAATAGATCAAGACCCTCACCGCCGAACCCTGAGACAATCGCCGTCTCACCGTCTTGGAAGTTGCGATGAATCCCGATCTACTTTGGGTGCTCGGCCTGCTGGCAGGCGCCATTACGCTTTTTGTCATCAACAAGCCGCGCGTGGATGTGGTCGCCCTGTTGATGATCCTCGCCCTGCCGTTGACCGGCGTTCTGGATATCCAGCAGACGCTGGCCGGCTTCAGCGACGCCAGCGTGGTTTTGATTGCCGCGCTGTTCGTGATCGGCGACGGCCTGGTCCGCACCGGTATTGTCTACCGCCTCGGCGATTGGCTGACCGCCAGGGCCGGCAACAGCGAGACCCGCCTGCTGATCCTGCTGATGCTGGCCGTCGCGGGCCTGGGCTCGCTGATGAGTTCTACCGGGGTGGTGGCGATTTTTATTCCCGTGGTGCTGGGCGTATCCGCGCGCATGCGCATTCCCCCGGGCCGGCTGATGATGCCACTGGCCTTCGCCGGGCTGATCAGCGGCATGCTGACGCTGGTCGCCACGCCGCCGAACATGGTCGTTCATGCAGAACTGCGCCGCGCCGGCCTGGAGGGCTTCAGCTTCTTCAGCCTGACCCCCATCGGCCTGACCGTGCTGTTGCTGGGCATCGTCTACATGCTGCTGACCCGCAACGGGCTCGCACGCCGCGCCCCGCAGGACAACACCGGCGCTCCCCGCCTGACCCTCGCCGACCTGGCCCAGGCCTATCGCCTCGATGAACGGGAGCGACGCCTGAAGGTCCGGGCCGATTCGATACTCGCCAACCAAGCCCTGAATGAGCTGGAACTGCGCCAGCAATACGGCATCAACGTGATTGCCGTGGAACGCCAACGCAAGTTCCGCACCCTGCTGCTGACGGCCACCGGTAACACCCAGCTGGAACCCGGCGATGTGCTGCTGGTCGACCTTGCCAGCCCGGCCATCGGCCTGCTCGATACCTATCTGGCCCTGGGCCTGGAGCCCATGCCGCTGCCAAACTCCTACTTCAGCGTGTACGCCCATGAACTGGGGCTGGCCGAGGTTGCGCTGCCACCGGAGTCGCAACTGCCGGGCAAGACCATCCAGGAACTGGCCTTTCGCAGCCGGCACAAGCTCAATGTGGTCGGCCTGCGCCGCAACGGCCAGGCCCTGCAAGGGGTTCTGGTCGATGAAAAACTCAAACCCTCGGACACCCTGCTGGTCGCTGGCAACTGGAAAAACATTCACCACCTGCAAAGCCAGAGCCGCGACTTTCTGGTGCTCAGCCTGCCGGCGGAAGTCGACGAAGTCGCTCCCGCCGCACGCAAGGCGCCTTATGCCCTGTTCAGCCTGGCGGTGATGGTGGCGCTGATGGTCAGCGGCCTGGTGCCCAATGTCATGGCCGCGCTGATTGGCTGCCTGCTGATGGGCGCGTTTCGCTGCATCGATATGGACAGCGCCTACCGCGCGATCCACTGGCCGACCCTGATCCTGATTGTCGGCATGCTGCCCTTCGCCCATGCGCTGCAACAGACCGGCGGGATCGACCTCGCGGTCAAAGGCCTGGTCAGCGTGCTCGATGGCGCCCACCCGCGGCTTATCCTGGCCGCGCTGTTCGCCGTGACGGCCGTGATCGGCCTGTTTATTTCCAACACCGCCACAGCCGTGCTGATGGCTCCGGTGGCCATTGCTACCGCCCAAGCGCTCGATGCCTCGCCCTACCCGTTTGCAATGATCGTCGCCCTCGCGGCATCGGCCGCCTTTATGACGCCGATTTCCTCGCCGGTGAACACCCTGGTGCTGGGCCCGGGGCAGTACCGCTTCGCGGATTTCGTGCGTGTTGGCGTGCCGTTTACGGTGCTGGTGATGCTGGTCAGCGTGGTGATGGTGCCGTGGATCGCGCCGCTGTGAAGCGAGCGCCCGGCGCCACGCTAACTGCAGGGGTAAAAGACCGCAAAGGCAGGCCTGGAGAGGATCGGCGAACAGGCGCTGCCGGGGCCACGGCTACAGACCCCGGACTGAAACGCAGAAGGGCGATGTCAGCCAGAAAATTAACGGCAGAAACGAAAAAGCCCCGTAATCGGCAAGGATTACGGGGCTTCGTCTTGTTCAATAATGGCGGAGAGATAGGGATTCGAACCCTAGGTACTGTCGCCAGTACAACGGATTTCGAATCCGTCCCATTCGGCCACTCTGGCATCTCTCCAACGGCGCGCATCATAACAGCACCTTTGCCCGAAGCGAAGCCCCCTGAGCAAAATTTTTCCGTGCTATCAGATGCTTGCGTCGATTACAGCGGTACGCCGAGGCGATTGGCGACTTCTTCGTAGGCTTCGATCACATCACCGAGGCCTTGGCGGAAGCGGTCTTTGTCCATCTTCTTCTTGGTGTCCTTGTCCCACAGGCGGCAACCGTCCGGACTGAACTCGTCACCCAGGACGATGGAACCGTCGCGGAACACGCCGAATTCCAGCTTGAAGTCCACCAGCAGCAGGCCGGCGTCGTCGAACAGCTTGCTCAGCACGTCGTTGACCTTGAGGGACAACTCCTTCATGCGCGCCAGTTGCTCAGCGGTGCCCCAGCCGAATGCCACAACGTGGGATTCGTTGATGAACGGGTCACCCTTGGCGTCGTCCTTCAGGAAGAGTTCGAAGGTGTAGGGTTCGAGCTTCAGGCCCTCTTCCACACCCAGGCGCTTGACCAGGCTACCGGCGGCGTAGTTACGCACGACGCACTCGACGGGGATCATGTCGAGCTTCTTCACCAGGCACTCGTTGTCGCCCAGCAGTTTGTCGAACTGGGTCGGCACGCCTGCCGCTTCGAGCTTTTGCATGATGAACGCGTTGAACTTGTTGTTCACCATGCCCTTGCGATCCAGTTGCTCGATGCGCTTGCCGTCGAACGCCGAAGTGTCGTTGCGAAACAGCAGGATCAGGCGGTCAGCGTCGTCGGTCTTGTAAACCGACTTGGCTTTGCCGCGGTAGAGTTCTTCACGTTTTTCCATGATGGGCTCCGCTTGCTAAGTAGATGGGCTAGGCGATATGTCGCCAGTCGAGCCCTGAATCTTGATCGGCCAGTTGCAGCCAGTCCGGGTCGCACCCAAGGGTGTCGACAAAACATTGCCGGGCCAGCTGCGGCAGATTGTTCTTGCCGCTGAGGTGGGCCAGCACCAGGTGTTGCAAATCCTGCCAGCCCAGCTCGCTCACCAGGCTTGCGGCCTGATGGTTGTTCAAATGTCCCAGTTCGCCACCGACCCGCTGCTTGAGAAAGTACGGGTAATGTCCGCGCGCCAGCAGGTCGCGGCAGTGATTGGCCTCGACCATCAAGGCATCCAGCCCGCTATAGCTGTCCAGCACCGTGGCGCAGTAGGAGCCCAGGTCGGTCAACAGGCCGAAGCGCCGCTGACCGTCGCTGAAGACGTACTGAGTCGGTTCCTGGGCATCGTGGGCAACCGCGACCACCTTGATGCTCAGGCCGCCAATCTGCAGCGTCTCGCCCCCCCTCACAAAGCCGCTCGGTTCCACGGGCTTGCGCATCCCGCGCAGGGTGCCGCGGCTCAGATACACCGGCAAATTGTAGCGCCGAGACAGCAAACCCACGCCATGCACGTGATCGGCATGTTCGTGGGTCACTAGAATCGCGCTCAACTGCGCCGGGCTGATACCCAGGCGCAGCAGGCGCCGCTCGGTTTCACGCAGGGAGAAACCACAATCGACCAGGATGTAGGTGTCGTCGCTGGCTATCAGCGTGCCATTCCCTTGGCTACCACTGCCGAGAACGGCAAAACGCACCCGGTCAGCCCAGGTTGTCTTGAATCACGCTCAACACTTTGCGCGCCACATCGGCTGGCGCAACGGTGTTGATGTTCTTCTCGACGGTAACCTGCACGCTCTCCCCGACCTTGCTCAGGCGAACCTGATAGCGCTCGGCACGGGCTTCGATTTCTTCCTTGGCCGGCTTGCTGCCGAACAGCTTGCCGAAGAAGCCAGGCTCCTGGTCCTTGCGCTCGGCTTTCTCGGCAAGGTTGATGTAGTACAGGCCCAGACTGCGGTTGATGTCTTCCACGCGCCACTCACCCTGCTCCAGGGCACGGCCCACGCTCGACCAGGCGCGATCAAGATCGGCGCCCAGGTTGAGTACCGGGTTGCCGCTGCCGTCTTCGCTCAGGCTGACGCGGCTTGGCGTATCGAAATCACGCGCGGCCAGCAGGGAAACCGAACCGCCCTTCTCGGCGCTGCGGGTCATGCTGGCGAGCAGTTCGTCGGTCAGCATCGAGTCCAGGCCGGTGTTGACCGAACGGTTGCTGAAATCGACATTGGCGGTGCTGCCGGCGGAACGCTCGGCGCTGACCACGTAGATTTCGCTGGTGTTGCGCTGCACGCCCGGCTCGATACGAACCCGCACGCGGGTCTCGCTATCAGCCGTGCCTGTGCTGCCCAGGCGCTTGGCCATGGACGCGGACAATTCGTCGCTGCGCTGCCAGGTGGTCGTGAACTCACCCGTCTGTGGACGCTGCTCGTCGATGCGGAAACCGTTGTCCTGGAAGAACTGCAGGGCCAGCGGCCAGACTTCGGCCGGTGCGCGCTGTGCCAGGACCCAACGCGAATCGCCGCTGCGCTGCAGGGTGAAATCACTGGCATCGGCGGTGGCCTGCAACGGCAACGGACGCGGCACTTCGAATTCGCCCTTGACGTTGTCGTCGGCGACGTTGCGCGGAATCGGCAGCAGCGGATCAAGGCGCTTGGCGTGAGTGACATCCGGCGGCAACTGCATGACCGGAGTCTGCTGCGCTTCGAGATAGTCGCTGCCGCGGTCGCGGAAATAGCCTTCCGGGCCCCAGAGCCAACCGCAGCCGCTGGTGCTGGAGATAATCAAGGCAAGCGCGGAAAGTCCGGCAATTCGCTTCATGCGTAATACTTCCTCAATTAAACCAAGACGCCGGACTGGCGCATGGCCTGCCGCAGCGGTTCGTGACAGGCAGCGCTGAGCCAGGTGAGCGGCAGACGGATACCGTCCGGCATCAGGCCCATCTCATGCAACGCCCATTTCACGGGGATAGGATTGGATTCGATGAACAGGGTCTTGTTCAGCGGCATCAGTTTTTCGTGAATCGCCCGGGCCTTGGCGGCATCACCGGCCATGGCGGCAGCACACAGTTCGCTCATGTCGCGCGGGGCGACGTTGGCGGTCACCGAGATATTGCCCTTGCCGCCGAGCAGGATCAGCTCGACCGCCGTGGCGTCATCGCCGGAATAAACCAGGAAGTCGCTGCTCACGCCGGCCAGGATGTCCTTGGCGCGCTGCAGGTCGCCAGTGGCTTCCTTGACGCCAATGATATTCGGCACAGCGGACAGGCGAATTACGGTCTCGGCCAGCATGTCGCAGGCAGTACGCCCCGGCACGTTGTAGAGAATCTGCGGGATATCGACGGCTTCGGCGATAGTCCGGAAGTGCTGATACAAGCCTTCCTGGGTCGGCTTGTTGTAATACGGCGTGACCAGCAGGCACGCATCGGCGCCGGCATTCTTCGCATTGGTGGTCAGTTCGATCGCTTCACGCGTCGAGTTGGCGCCCGTGCCGGCAATCACCGGAATGCGCCCTGCAACCTGGGCTACCACGCGACGAATCACTTCGATATGTTCGTTCACATCCAGCGTGGCCGACTCACCTGTGGTGCCGACCGCCACAATGGCGTTGGTGCCCTCTTGCAGGTGGAAGTCCACCAGTTTGCTCAGGCTGTCCCAGTCGAGACGACCCTGTGCATCCATGGGTGTGACCAGTGCCACCATACTGCCCGCAATCATGCAACCGCTCCTGCCGGAAAAAGAGAGCGGTAATGGTACTGGCGCCATCATGCTTGCACAAGCGAAGTACCGTGCTCTGATCATTCCCCTGAGCGTTGCTTTTCGCTACCCTTCAGACTTTGATCGATACCGCCTGGCCTGTCAGGCGGATTCGCGCGTGCCTTTGTCGGCGTTCGAACCCCTGATCACGCGCTGTCGCGCGCCCCTCCTGCCTTGCCGGAGCCCGCGCCGGCCGCCTTGCCCGGGGGATTTGCAAGCGCCCCGCAACGCCTGGATCCGGCCCGTCAGCCCCGTGCCAACTCGACCGCTCATCGCTTTAGGAATGCTGCATGTCCACCCCCACAGTTCGCGAACAATTCCTTGTCATCAGTGCGCTCGGCGCCAACCCCATGGAGCTGACCAACGTCCTGTGCCGCGCCAGCCATGAAAGTCGCTGCGCGGTGGTCACTTCCCGCCTGACCCGCCATGGCGACTACAGTGCGCTGGTCCTTCAGGTTTCCGGCAACTGGGATGCCCTGGCGCGCCTGGAAGCCAGCCTGCCGGGCCTGGCTAAAAAGCATGACCTCATCCTCAACGTCGTGCGCAGCGGCTCCCTGGAAAACCGCCCGCAAGCCCTGCCGTACGTGGCCTATGTCAGCTCGGCCTATCGCTCGGACATCATCAACGAGCTGTGCCAGTTCTTTATCGACCACAACGTCGAGCTGGAAAACCTGACCTGCGACACCTACCAGGCCCCACAGACCGGCGGCACCATGCTCAACGCTACCTTTACCGTGACCCTGCCGGCCGGCGTGCAGATCAGTTGGCTGCGCGACCAGTTCCTGGACTTTGCCGACGCACTGAACCTGGATGCGCTGATCGAGCCGTGGCGCCCACAGAACCCTATGTAAGGAACACTCCATGGCCGTAGCCATCGATCAACCCGTTGCATTGTTCGAAGCGCCTGCCACCAGCGGGCAGACCGTCAACCTCGCCGACCTGAAAGGCCGGCAGGTGGTGATCTACTTCTACCCGAAGGACAGCACCCCGGGCTGCACCACTGAAGGGCAAGGCTTTCGCGACCAGTACGCGGCCTTCAAGGCAGCCAACACCGAAATTTTCGGTGTCTCGCGCGACAGCCTGAAATCCCACGAGAACTTCAAGTGCAAGCAAGAATTCCCGTTCGAGCTGATCAGCGACAAGGACGAAGCCATCTGCCAGCTGTTTGACGTGATCAAGCTGAAAAAGCTCTATGGCAAGGAATACCTGGGTGTCGACCGCAGCACCTTCCTGATCGACAAGGACGGCGTATTGCGCCAGGAATGGCGCGGCGTGAAGGTCCCAGGCCATGTCGACGCAGTCCTGGCGGCCGCCCAGGCCCTGAACCAGGCCTGATCGCCCCTTGCGCAGGAGCGAGCCCACTCGCTCCTGCAAGCCGATCTACAGCAGCGGCGCTACCACCGGCTCCTTGCGCGGCCAGGCATCCAGCACGGCCTTGAACAGCGTGGCCAGTGGGATCGCAAAGAACACCCCCCAGAACCCCCACAACCCGCCAAAGAGCAGCACCGCGCAAATGATCGCGACCGGGTGCAGGTTGACCGCCTCGGAGAACAGCAGCGGCACCAGCACGTTGCCATCCAGGGTCTGGATAATCCCGTAGACCGCCATCAGGTAGATGAACTGATCGCTCCAGCCCCACTGGAACAGCGCAATCAGCGCCACCGGCACCGTGACCACCACCGCGCCGACATAGGGCACGACCACCGACACCCCGACCAATAAAGCCAGCAGCGCTGCGTAGTTGAGGTCCAGCGCCACGAACGCGACATACGTCACCCCGCCGCAGATAAAGATCTCGATGACCTTGCCGCGAATGTAGTTGGCGATCTGGCGGTTCATTTCCTCGGCCACGCGCGTGATCAGCGCCCGCTCTCGCGGCAGATAGCCACGCACCCAGCGACCGATCATTACGCGGTCCTTGAGGAAGAAAAACACCAGGATCGGCACCAGCACCAGGTAGATCATGATATTGACCAGCAGCGGCAGGCTGGACAGCGAGAACGTCAGTGCCCACTGGCCAAACTTGCCAATTTCACCACGCGCAACCTCGATCGCCTGCAGCACCTGCTCATCGGAAACCAGATGGGGATAGCGCTCGGGCAACAGCAGCAAAAGCGACTGCCACTTGGCCAACATCCCCGGCAACTCGTTGAACAACGTGATCAGTTGATGCCAGAGCAACGGCACCACGACCACGATAAACACCAGCAACAGCCCCATGAACAAGGCGAAGACCAGCCCCACGGCCACCGAGCCCGGTAGGCGCAAGCGCTCCAGCGCCCCGACCAGCCCCTGCATCAGATAGGCCAGGACCATACCGGCCAGCACGGGCGCGAGCATCCCCCCCAGGGTCAGGACACCGGCGAATGCCAACGCCAGCAAAACGGCCAGCACCACCGCCTCCTCATCGGAGAAGTAGCGTTGAACCCAGTCGCGCAACACTTTGAACATCAGACATCCTTAACAATCGGGTAGAAATATTCAGGCCTTGCGCAACCAATAGCGGTAGACACCCGCTTCGACGTCTTCATGCAACAAGGTATGCCCGGCTAGCCGGGCAAACGTGCGAAAGTCGCGCTGGGACCCCGCATCCGTCGCCAACACCTTGAGTACCGCGCCACTGGCCAGGCGATTGAGCTCCAGCTTGGCCTTGAGCAAGGGTAGCGGGCAGTTTAGTCCGCTGGCATCCAACTCGGCGTCGTACTCTACAGCGTCGGTCATGACTTCACTCCTGATCATTGGTTAAGCGTTTGCGTCAGCGGCCAAGAATACCCCAAGCACGCGCCCCTCTGGCCGTGCGCCGAGTGTGCGGCTACAGTAGCTGCTTTGCCGACTAGAGCCCTGTGCATGACATTTCTGCGCCCTACCCTGCTGACGCTCGCTTGCCTGCTCGCTTCGCCGGGCTTCGCCGACGATCTGCCGTCACTCGGCGACGCCAGTTCTTCGATTGTTTCGCCACAGCAGGAATACCAACTGGGCCGCGCCTGGCTGAGCCTGCTACGCGGCCAGGTCTCGCAGCTCAATGACCCGCAGCTCAAGGACTACGTTGAAACCAGCGTCTATCGCCTGGTGGAAACCAGCCAGGTGCAGGATCGGCGCCTGGAGTTCATCCTGATCAACAGCCCGCAACTCAACGCCTTCGCCGCACCGGGCGGGATTATCGGGGTCAACGGCGGGCTCTTTCTCAATGCCCAGACCGAAGGCGAATACGCCTCGGTACTCGCCCACGAACTGGCCCACTTGTCGCAGCGGCACTTTGCCCGGGGAGTCGAAGCCCAGCAACGCATGCAAATCCCGATGATGGCCGCGCTGCTCGCCGGGATCGTGATCGCGGCCTCGGGCGCGGGTGACGCGGGGATCGCCGCCATTGCCGGCACCCAAGCCGCCGCCATCCAGGAGCAACGGCGCTTCTCCCGCCAGAACGAGCAGGAAGCCGACCGTATCGGCATCCTCAACCTGGAAAAAGCCGGCTACGACCCACGCTCGATGCCCACCATGTTCGAACGCCTGATGCGTCAGTACCGCTTCGATGCCAAGCCACCGGAATTCCTGTTGACTCACCCAGTGACCGAATCGCGGATCGCCGACACCCGCAACCGTGCTGAACAAGCCAAGCCGGGCGGCGTTGAAGATGGCTTGCGCTACCAACTCGTACGCGCACGGGTCCAGCTGACTTATGAAGGAACCCCGGGGCTGGCCGCCAAACGCTTTCGCGCACAGCTCGAGGAAAACCCCAATAACGATGTCGCGCGCTACGGCCTGGCTATCGCCCAGATCAAGGGTGGCCAACTGAACGAAGCACGGGAAAACCTCAAGCCGCTGCTGGCCAAGTCACCCAATGACATTACCTACAACCTAGCGCTGATTGACCTGGACATCACCAACAACCGCCTGGCCGATGCCCAACAGCGCGTCGACCGGATGCTGACCCAGTACCCCGGCAACTACCCGCTGAACCAGGTGCGGGTCGACCTGCTGCTCAAGCAGAATCGCGCAGCCGAGGCCGAGAAGGCCCTGGAAGCGCTACTCAAGAGCCGCCCCGACGATCCGGATGTCTGGTACATGGTGGCCGAGACCCGCGGCCTGTCCGGCAATATCATCGGCCTGCATCAGGCTCGCGCCGAATACTTCGCCCTGGTCGGCGATTTCAGCCAGGCGATCCAGCAACTGGACTTCGCCAAGCGCAAGGCGAACAACTTCCAGCTGGCCTCACGACTCGATGCGCGGCAACGGGAATTGATGGATCAGGAGCGCATGGTCAAGGACATGATGCGCTAAACCGGAATGTCGCGAGCACGCTCGCTCCTACAGAACTGGAAGATTCAAGGTAGGAGCGAGCGTGCTCGCATTCCGTCATCGATCAGGCATTACCCGCCAGCTTCAGACGGGCCGCCTGGGTGAAATCCAGCATGCGCTTGAGCGGTCGAACGGCGTGAGGCACCAGCGCCGGATCAACGAAGATCTCGTTACTGCCCTCACGCAGGCACTGCAGCGTGCGCTCCAGGGTATTCATCGCCATCCATGGGCAATGGGCGCAGCTACGGCAGGCCGCGCCGTTACCGGCGGTAGGCGCCTCGACGAAGATCTTGTCCGGGCACAGCTGCTGCATCTTGTAGAAAATGCCGCGATCAGTGGCGACGATAAACGTCTTGTTCGGCATCCGCTGCGCTGCGGCAATCAGCTGGCTGGTGGACCCAACCGCATCGGCCAGGTCGATCACCGACTCCGGCGACTCCGGGTGCACCAGGATCGCAGCATCCGGATACAGCGCCTTCATATCTTCCAGCTGTTTGGACTTGAACTCCTCATGGACGATGCACGCACCGTCCCAAAGCAGCATGTCGGCACCGGTCTGCTTCTGGATATAACGCCCCAGGTGCTTGTCCGGTGCCCAGATAATCTTCTCGCCGTTGTCCATCAGGCTTTCAACGATTTCCAGGGCGCAGCTCGATGTCACCACCCAGTCTGCGCGCGCCTTGACCGCTGCCGAGGTGTTGGCATAGACCACCACGGTGCGCTCGGGATGCTGATCACAAAACGCCGAAAACTCCTCCACCGGGCAGCCCAGATCCAGCGAGCACGTCGCTTCCAGCGTCGGCATCAGCACACGCTTTTCCGGGTTGAGGATTTTGGCCGTTTCACCCATGAAACGGACACCGGCGACCAGCACCGTCTTGGCCGGATGAGCATTGCCAAAACGCGCCATTTCCAGCGAGTCGGAAACACAGCCACCGGTTTCCTCGGCCAGCGCCTGGATCACCGGATCGCAATAGTAGTGAGCCACCAGTACGGCGTCCTGAGCCTTGAGCTCGGCCGCGATGTCGGCGCGATAGCGCGCTTCTTCGTCAGCGCTCAAGGGCTTGGGCTGCTTGGCATCGAGATGGGCTTGAACCAGAAGGCGTTCGGAAATGTGGGTCATGTTCGCAAGACCTGCAGGCGCTTGAGCGCGAAAGTCGAGTATACCCCCGGCCCCGGCTCCTTTCCGAAGCCGGATATTCGATACAGCGGTGCAGGCCGGGAAAGTGAAGCCATCAGGCGTAGATAGCGTTTAAGGGTCGCAAGGCTACCGAATAACCCACGATTTCAAAAGTTTATTCTTGGCGCTCCCCCTCCCTCATATCACCGACGACTCTTCCCAGGTGAAACCCCGTGCGCACTGGCCTGGCGGAAAAAGTCAAACGGTCACAGGTAAACCTCAACCCACCCTGATCCACAGGCGAATTAAACCCAGCAACAACGCAACAAATCGCAACTAATAGATTAAAAAACAACAACCAATCGAACTGTCACTTATTGCAACACTCGCTTACATCCAGCATCAAATCGAGACCTAAACACCAACTACCAATACAACTACAGCACTGATACCAGCACATTAAAGTTCGCGTAACGCTTGCCGATCACGTTAAACACCTAAGCCCCAGAAACTTCGACCTCACGCTATTTCTCCCGACATTCAAAGCATTAAGGACTCCCCCATGACATGGAAATTCAGCACCAAATTAATAACAAGCGTTGCGGTCATTCTAATTACCATGATGATGCTGAGCCTGCTGTCGATCAGCCGAGTCGACCACATCAAGACGACGCTGGCGGTTATCAACGACTTCAATAATGTTAAGGCCCGCTATGCCGTCAACTTTCGCGGCAGCGTGCATGATCGGGCGATTATCCTGCGCGACCTGCTGCTGATCGAAGACGACAGAGCGCTGCCACCCGAACTGGAAAACATCGCCACACTCGCCAAGGCCTATGCGCAATCGGCACAAAAACTCGATGCCTTGTTCGCTGAGCACCCCGAGGTCAGTGCGCAAGAACGTGACGCACTGGCGCGCATCAAAGCGGTGGAAGCCCGCACCCTGCCCCTCGCGGAGAAAGTCATCGAACTGCGCAGCAATGGCGCACACGACCAGGCCGTCAAGCTGCTACTGGAGCAGGCCAGACCGGCGTTTATCGATTGGCTGGCAAGTATCAATGCCCTGATCGATATGCAAGAACGCATGAGCCATGCCGCTACGGCAGACGCCAGGGCCGTCGCGGACAACTTCGCCCTGCAGTTGTTGCTGATGACGCTGCTCGCGATCGCAGTGGGCGTCTTCGCCACCTGGCTGCTGAGCCGCAGCACCCTGGTCCCACTGCGTCAGGCCCTGGGGCTGGCGGAGGCGGTGGCCAGCGGCGAACTGGTGGCCCCTAGCGGGCTCAGCGGCAATACCGGCAACGACGAGTTCGGACGCCTGCTACAGGCCCTGCTACTGATGCAAGAGCGCCTGCGCCAGACCGTCCAGGAAATCTCCAGCGTCTCCCACACACTGACCAACTCCACCGAGCAGATGACCCAGATCACCCGCGACTCGGCCGACGACCTGAGCTGCCAAAACACCCAACTGGACCAGGCCGCCTCGGCCATCACGCAACTGACCGGGGCCATTTCGTCGGTCTCCGACAACGCCTCCCTGACCGCAGAATCGTCGGACCAGGCCAGTCAGACCTCGCAACATGGCCAGGAGCGGGTGCGCGACACCGTCGCGGCCATCCAAAACATGGAGCATCAGCTGCAGCAGACTTCGCAGCTTATCCGTACCCTGGCCGAGGAGAGTCAGGCCATTGGCAAGGTCCTGGATGTGATCCGGATGATTGCGGAACAAACCAACCTACTGGCGCTCAATGCGGCCATCGAGGCGGCGCGTGCCGGCGATGCCGGTCGGGGCTTTGCGGTTGTCGCCGACGAAGTTCGCGCCCTGGCTCACCGAACCCAGCAATCGACACTGGAAATCGAACAGATGATCGGCAATGTCCAGCATCAAGTCGACGAAGCCGTACTGTCAGTCGAGCAATGCTCGCGCCAGGGCAGCATCAGCCTGGAAATCGCCAACTCGGCCGGTGTCACCCTGGATGACATCAACTCGGCGGTACTGGCCATCTCAGAGCGCAACCGAGTCATTGCCAGGGCCGCCGAAGAGCAGACCGGTGTTGCGCGGGAGATTGATCGCAATCTCCTGCAAATTCGCGACCTCTCGAATACTTCGGCACAAAGTGCCGTACAGATAGAGTCTGCCAGTAGCCAACTTAATCACGTCACCCTGACACTGGGTCAAGTCATTGCACGTTTTCGGCTATAACTACAAACTTTCTTACTCAGCAAAAACCCAAATACTCGGGCAAAACAACTACTCAGCATGTTCCCTGCACTTAAATGCAGGGACGTTGAGTTGAAGATTAAATCCAACGCCTTTGAAACCTAGCGCTGCCCCCGCGCCAACTCTATTAAAACAACCCACTTATATTGACAAAGCAACGCGCTGTTTTCAGGCCGCTAGCCCATCGATAGTTTCACGCCATAAACCTGCCGAAATCTAGAGAGGCATGCGGTCGATCGGCTGAGCGAATAGAACGAGCGACTTGAGTCCCCGCATAACGCTTTTTGCTTCGGCGCGCAGAAATACACCTATTCGCGCCTCAGCTTCCTGCAAACCGAACCAGCCCCCCCCATCCAGGCCATTGAGCCCCATCGGCGCCGAGGGATCCGCTGGTGAGTCCGACGCGGGCTTCATGGCGGGGCACGTCCTGGCACTCACCCCGAGATCGAACTTTTCCCCAGACGAAAAAAAACCTGGAACACCTCACTTGCGTGGGCCTTCCAGGTTTTTCAACAACGTATGGTGGGTCGTGTGGGATTCGAACCTACGACCAATTGGTTAAAAGCCAACTGCTCTACCAACTGAGCTAACGACCCGTTGTGTGGCGCGTATAATACTGATTTCTAACGGGAATTCAATACCCCAAAGCAAAAAAATCAAAAATAACGCGTTGGATCGGCAATTCCGGCCGCCTTGAACCCTTCTGCGCGCAGGCGGCAGCTATCGCACTTGCCACATGCACGCCCCTCACCATCGGCCTGATAGCAGGAAACCGTCAGGCTGTAATCAACCCCAAGCCGTGTCCCGGCCTTGACGATATCGGCCTTGCTCAAGTTCTGCAGCGGCGCCTGGATACGAAACCCTCGCCCCTCGACACCGGCCTTGGTGGCCAGGTTGGCCATACGCTCGAAGGACTCGACGAACTCCGGGCGGCAATCCGGATAACCGGAGTAGTCCACCGCATTCACACCGATAAAAATATCCCGCGCTTCAAGCACCTCAGCCCAACCCAGCGCCAGCGACAGAAACACCGTATTGCGTGCCGGCACGTAGGTCACTGGAATCCCCTCGCCTGGCGTCTCCGGCACATCGATGCTACTGTCAGTCAGCGCCGAGCCACCGATACCGTCCAGATTCAGGCCGATCACCTTGTGCTCAACCGCCCCCAGATCGCGCGCCACGCGCGCAGCGGCCTCCAGCTCGGAACGATGACGCTGGCCATAGTCGAAACTCATGGTGTAGCAGGTAAAACCATCTGCTTTCGCGAGTGCCACGACAGTGGCCGAGTCCAGGCCACCGGACAGCAGGATGACGGCTTTCTTTACCGCAGTGTGTTGTTCGGTCATATCAGCGCCCCGGCTCGTCGTTCCAAAGATATTTGTGCAACTGCATCTGCAGGCGTACCGGCAGATTATCGGCCACGATCCAGTCAGCCAGGTCTCGCGCCTGCAGGTCGTGATGGCTCGGTGAAAACAGCACCTCGCCCGCCCGACGCTCCAGACCGTACTCAATCAGCTTGGAAACCGACCAATCGTAGTCTTCGCGCGAGCAGATCACGAACTTGACCTGGTCGTTGGCGGTCAGCAACGGAATATTTTCATAGCGATTGCGGTGCGCTTCCTTGGACCCCGGGGTCTTCAGGTCGAGCACCCGGCTGACGCGCAGGTCAACCGGCGAGATGTCCAGAGAGCCACTGGTCTCCAGGGACACCTCGTAACCGGCATCACAGAGCTGCTTGAGCAGAGGAATGGCATTGGGCTGGGCCAGCGGCTCGCCGCCGGTCACGCAGACATAGCGCGGGCGATAGGCCGCGACCTGCTCCAGAATACTCTCCAGAGACATGATCGAGCCGCCACTGAAGGCGTAGGCGCTGTCGCAATACTGGCAGCGCAGCGGGCAACCCGTCAGACGAACAAATACTGTGGGCAAGCCAGCAGTACGCGTTTCACCCTGCAACGAGTAAAAAACTTCGGTAATTCTCAATGTGTCTTGCATATCCGCCACGGGCGTAACAGCTAAACAGGCTGTCCGCCTCCGTCAGGCACCACAATGAACCCGCTATCGCGCAGTCCAAAGCAGCGTGTTGCATAAAAAGGGCAGTAATTCTAACGAAAAAACCCGCGACAAGCGCGGGTTTCTTCCAATCAGCCAACGGCACATCACATGCGCTGCAGGTCACGCTGGGCAAGCTGAGCAGCCGAAGTACCCGGATACTGGGCAATCACCTGCTGCAAAATACCCTTCACCTTGTCGGTATGACCCAAGCGACGCTCGACATCGGCCAGCTTGTACAACGAATCCGGCACCTTGGCATGCTTTGGATAAAGCTGGCTCACCTTGGCGAAGGCCTGGCCAGCACCTTGCAGGTCGCCTTTGGCCAGGTTTACTTCACCCAGCCAGTACTGGGCATTGCCCGCGTACTGACTATTGGGGTACTTACGCAGAAACGCCGCGAAAGCCAGGGCAGCCTTGTCAAAATCCTTGGCTTTGATCAGGTCGAAGGCAGCATCGTAATAGAGCTTTTCCTTCGCCGGATCACCCGGTTCGCTACTGGCAGCCGCCTGAGGTGCAGGGGCTGCGCTATTGCCGGCAGTATCACCACCAGCAGAAGATGAATTGTCAGGGGCTGCAGCTGCGGGAGCAGTGCCGGCCGCCAGGCGCCGATCAAGATCCTGATAACGCTCCAGGTTTTCTTGCTTCATGCGCTGAACATCATTTTGCAGAACTTCGATCACACCTTGTTGGCGTGCGATCTGTTCCTGCATTTGCTGCAGTTGCATAAACAGCTCGCCCTGTGCCGAAGTCGGGGCCGTAGCCCCTCCCCCGGCATAGGCGCCGTTCGTACCGTAACCCGCTGGAGGATAACTGCCCCCGCCATTGTTATAGCCAGAGTTGTCATCGACCACAGGAACCGCAGCCCACACCGCAAGCGGGGCGAGGCTGAGAGCCAGAACAGTTACAGCACGACGGCACGTTCGCATGACGAATTACTTACGCAGTTCGACGCGACGGTTTTGAGCCCAGGATTGCTCGTCGTTGCCGGTAGCAACTGGACGCTCTTCACCGTAGGAAACCAATTCCAGCTGTGCAGGGGAAACGCCCTGCAGAACCAGGTAGCGTTGAACGGCTTTAGCACGACGCTCGCCCAGTGCCATGTTGTACTCGCGAGTACCACGTTCGTCGGTGTTGCCTTCCAGAACGACGCGGTTGCCAGCGGCTTTCAGGTCTTTGGCGTGAACGTCCAGAGCGCGCATGGCTTCTGGCTTCAGGTCCGAGCTGTCGTATTCGAAGTAGAAGGTGGTGATTGCGCGCAGAGCAGCTTCTTCGCTCAGGGAGCCGTCAACAGCACCAGTGTTAGCGCCGTAACCAGCGTTTGGATCAACAGCGCCTTCACCGGCGTTGTCGCCGCCTTTGGACGAGCAACCTACAGCTACAGCCATGGCCAGGGCCAGCGCAGCGAATTTACCAAACTTCAGCATTTCCATCGTGAAACTCCTAATGAACCCCAGTGTGTTAAGTAAAACGTGTAGCGCCGCGTCAGTTCAGGAAAGGGGACCAGGACGGTTCTCTGACTTCGCCTTGAGCGGTAGGAAGCGGGAGCCTTACGCGTCCATTTATGGACACGAGCATCAAGACTCCCCGGCCCTGCTGGCGGGTGGCGTAGATTACCATGGTGCCGTTGGGCGCAACAGTAGGCGACTCGTCAAGAGTGCTATCTGTAAGAATTTTTACGCTGCCACGCTGCAAATCCTGAGCCGCGACCTTGAAGTTGGTGAAACCGTCCTGACGATGGATCATCACCAGGGTTTTTTCATCCGCCGAAAGCTTCGGATTCGCATTGTAGTTACCCACGAACGTCACACGCTCGGCACCACCACCGCCTACCGATGATTTGTAGATCTGCGGTTTGCCGCCACGGTCGGACGTGAAATAAAGCGTCGAGCCGTCCTTGCCGAAGAACGGCTCGGTATTGATGCCCGGGCCGCTGGTAACGCGCGAGATCTGCCGAGTCGCCAGCGTCATGATGTAGATGTCCGGGTTGCCGTCCTTGGACAGCACGAACGCCAGGCGCGAACCATCCGGAGACCAGGCGGGTGCACCGTTGAGGCCTTCGAAGTTGGTGATCTGCTCACGACGACCGGTGTCGATGTGCTGCACGAAAATGCGCGGACGCTTCTGCTCGAACGACACATAGGCAATACGCTTGCCATCCGGCGCGAAGCGTGGCGACAGGATCGGCTCGCGCGATTGCAGCAGGGTCACGGCGCGAGCACCGTCATAGTCCGAGCGCTGCAAGGTGTAACGCGTGCTATTGGTCGAGAAACGCTCAGCCGTCACATACAGGATGCGTGTCGAAAACGCGCCTTTAATACCGGTGAGTTTTTCGAACGACTGATCGGCGATGTAGTGCGCCATATCGCGCAACTGATCGACACTGCCCGACACGCTGCCGGTCAGCACCTGCTGCTCGGTCGCGACGTTGAACAGCGCGTACTGCACCTGCAGGCGACCGCCCGCCGGAACAATATTGCCGACCATGATGTACTGAGCGCCCAGGGCCTTCCAATCACGGTAGATGATTTCGCTGGCCTGAGTCGGCAGGCTGATCATGTTCTGGCGTGGAATCGGCCCGTAATAACCCGAGTTGCGCAGGTCATTGCCAATGATCTCGGCCATGTCGTCCGGCAGCACGCTGCCACCCTGCCAGCCAAAAGGCACCACCGCGATCGGCGTTGCCCGGTCGCTACCACTGGTAACCAGGATGTTCTTTTCATCCGCAGCCGCTATCCCTGCCATACAGCAAATAACGACAAGCATTCCTCGAAGAAGGTTTCTCACAAGGCTAGATCCTCAGGTGTGAATGTAACTTTGAACGAACGATAGGGAGCGAATTCCTTCGCACTCAACCCCTGCATTTCCGTCAAACGCCCAATATTCTTGACTGCCGCTACCGCCGAAGCATCGAACGGGCCATCACCGCTTGAGTGAGACACGCTCACCGTGGTTATCGTGCCGTCCGGCAGCATGCCGACCTGCAACTCAACTTTCATGCCTTTGCGAGCCGACGGCGGACGATTCCAGCCTTCGGCAGTGCGCAAGCGAATCAGGTCATCGAAATTCCCTGAAACCTGCTCACCCACCTCGTCCGCCATCGCCGCTTCGCGCTCGGGCTTGTCGGACAGCAAGTCCGCCAGGGCCTGGGCCTTTTTGTCCTCGGTCGCTTTACGCGCCGCGTCCTGAGCCTTTTTCTTGGCGGCATCGGCAGCGGCCTTTTTCTTCGCTTCTTCGGCTGCAGTCTTTTTCTTGGCGTCTTCGGCCGCTTTCTTCTTCGCGTCCTCGACGATCTTTTTCTTCGCTTCTTCAGCGGCCTTTTTCTTGGCCTCTTCTTCAGCAGCCTTCTTGGCCTCTTCCTCAGACTTTTTCTTGGCGATATCGGCTAGCTTTTTCTCTTCGGCCTTTTTCGCTTCGGCTGCCTTCTTGGCATCATCGGCTTTCTTGGCTTCATCAGCCTTTTTGGCCTCATCCGCTTTTTTGGCTTCGTCGGCCTTCTTGGATTCCTCGGCTTTTTGAGCCGCGTCTTCTTTCTTTTGTTCCGCAGCCTTTATGGCTTCCTGCTCGACCTTCTTCTGCTCCAGCTGCTCTTCTTCAGTCTGGCGCGCGGCAGTCTTCTTCGCCTCTCCAGCAATTTTCTTGTTGGTCTGGGTCGTCGCCGGGCTCTTGGACTTCAACTGGTACAAGGTCGCCTGCACAAACGGCTTGGCAGGCGGCAGCTCAGGCGTCATGGCAAAGCTGACGAACAGCAGGCCAAATACCAGGACATGCAGAGCAATGGCCCAGACACTGGGCCAGAAGTAGCTTTCCGAGGCGGACGGCTCTCGCTGTTGCTGCATCAGGGCGCCTCGGTAATCAGGCCAACGTTACCGACCCCGGCTTGCTGCAGGCCCCCCATGGCACCCATGACCGATCCGTAGTCGACACTCTTGTCGCCCCGGATAAAGACCTGGGTGTGTTTGCCGCCTTCGTTGCCGGCACGGATGATCTTGGTCACCGCATCCGTCATCTGAGGCAGGGTCATGGCCCTGTCTTGCTGCTTGTCGGTATCGACTTCGCTGCCAAGGTTCCAGTAATAGGTCTTGTCGGCCTTGATCGAAATGGTCAGGACCTGGGTGTTGTTGTCCTGCGGCAGGGCTTCACTGGAAACCTTGGGCAGATCGACCTTCACACCCTGATTGAGCATGGGCGCGGTAACCATGAAGATAACCAGCAGTACCAACATCACGTCGATGTAGGGCACCACGTTCATCTCGGCGACCGGCTTGCGTTTGTGGCGAACTCGGGCCATGGGAATTACCTGCTCACTCTTCGCTGGTGTGCACTTTACGGTGCAGGATCGCCTGGAACTCGTCGGCGAAGGTGTAGTAACGGCTGATCAGCGTTTCACCGCGTGCGGCAAAACGGTTGTAGGCGATCACCGCCGGGATGGCCGCGAACAGACCGATCGCCGTGGCGATCAGCGCTTCGGCAATACCCGGGGCCACAGTGGCCAGGGTCGCTTGCTGGGCAGTCGCCAGACCGCGGAAGGAGTTCATGATCCCCCAGACGGTACCGAACAGGCCGATATACGGGCTGACGGAGCCGACAGTCGCAAGAAATGGCAAGCTCTGTTCAAGCTTCTCTTCTTCGCGGGAAATCGCAACGCGCATGGCGCGAGCAACACCTTCCATTACCGCTTCAGGCTCAACGCCCGGCTGCTGACGCAGGCGGGAGAATTCCTTGAAGCCGGCACGAAAGATCTGCTCGACACCGGAGTCCGGATCAGGATTGCTACCCGCCTGGCGATAGAGTTTCGACAGGTCGATACCCGACCAGAAACGCTCCTCGAAGCTCTCCAGGGCACGGCGGCCAGCGCGCAGCAGGTTGCTGCGCTGAAAAATCATGACCCATGAGGTCACCGATGCGGCCACCAGGATCAGCATTACCAACTGCACAACGACACTGGCATTGCTGACCAAGCTCCACATGGAGGAATGGTCGACGACGTTAGCTTCCACGCTTTATCTCCTGCTCTGAGTGTGTACCCGCGCCGCTCGCGGCGGCAAAGGCCGCACGCAAAGCTTCGGGAATGGCCCGGGGTTTCAAACTATCGGCGCGCACACAGGCCACCAGAAACTGCCCTTCACAGAGCAGCACGTTATCCGTTGCCCGCCTGACCTGCTGCTTGAAGCGCAGGCTGGCACGGTTCAATTCGATCACTTCGGCACTTACCAGCAGCTCGTCGTCCAGCCGCGCCGGCACGTGATAACGGGCCTCGCTGGAATGCACGACAAACAACAGGTTCTCCCCCACCAGCTCGGACTGGGCAAACCCCAGATCCCGCAACCGCTCGGTTCGAGCCCGTTCCATAAACTTTAAGTAATTGACGTAATACACGATGCCGCCAGCATCGGTGTCCTCGTAATAAACGCGACAACGATGTGCGAACGACTGGAGCCCGTTTTGCGCGCGCATACTCTAGTGCTTACTCCTCAGGTTGCCAATCCGGCCAGACAACTGTTTTTCATTGTTCGACGACTTTATTCAGCAGGAACGATCACGCCAGCCTATAGGACAGCACAAAGACAAAAAAATTGACGCCCCCCAGAGATCATGACTCGTCCAACGCGTCCAGAAATTCGTCTACTACAGGCATTTCCCCCAACCGCGAAGGAATATTCAACCCGAAATGTAAATAAGCATGTCGCGTCACTACCCGCCCGCGCGGTGTACGCATGATATAGCCCTGCTGGATCAGGTACGGCTCCAGCACATCTTCAATGGTGTGGCGCTCTTCGCTGATCGCCGCTGCCAGGCTGTCGACCCCCACCGGGCCGCCGTCGAACTTCTCGATCATGGTCAGCAGTAGCCGTCGGTCCTGATGGTCGAAACCATGTTCGTCCACATCCAGCAGGTTCAATGCCAGGTCTGCCACCGCCTTGGTGATCTGCCCCTTCGCCCGAACCTCGGCAAAGTCACGCACGCGGCGCAGCAGCCGATTGGCGATCCGTGGCGTACCACGGGCCCGGCGAGCCACCTCGTAGGCACCTGCCGCCTCGATGGGCAGCCCGAGAATCCCGCCCGAACGGCTGACAATCGTTGCCAGGTCGTCCGTGCTGTAGAACTCCAGGCGCTGCACGATGCCGAAACGGTCGCGCAGCGGATTGGTCAGCATGCCGGCGCGGGTCGTGGCACCGACCAGGGTGAAGGGCGGCAGGTCGAGCTTGATCGAACGCGCCGCCGGCCCTTCGCCGATCATGATATCGAGCTGGAAATCCTCCATCGCGGGGTACAGCACTTCCTCGACAATCGGCGAAAGACGATGGATTTCATCGATAAACAGCACATCGTGCGGCTCAAGATTGGTCAGTAGCGCCGCCAGGTCGCCGGGGCGCTCAAGCACCGGGCCCGAAGTGCTTTTGATCGACACCCCCATTTCCTGGGCAATGATATTGGCCAGGGTTGTCTTGCCCAGCCCGGGCGGACCAAAGATCAGCGTGTGATCCAGGGACTCATTACGCCCGCGAGCGGCCTGGATAAACAGCTCCATCTGCTCCTTCACCTTGGGCTGGCCAATGTACTCGGCCAGGCTCAGGGGCCGGATCGCGCGATCCTGAATCTCTTCGCGGTCGCGCCCACTGGAGGCGGTTATCAGACGGTCAGCTTCAATCACTTAAATCATTCCCTTCAGGGCACGGCGGATCATGTCTTCACTGCTCAGGTTCTTGTCCTTGATGGCCGAAACCGCCTTGCTCGCTTCCTGGGGCTTGTAGCCCAGGGAGATCAGCGCGCTGACCGCATCGGTCTCGGCGCTCGGCTGGGCAGCCGGCGCAGCTCCATCAGGCTGGTTCGGCACCAGGGCGAACATGCTCGGCACCGTTTCCCAGGCCTTGAAACGGTCCTTGAGTTCGACCAACAACCGTTCAGCGGTCTTTTTGCCAACGCCCGGCACCTTGACCAGCGCCGACGTATCCTGGGCCTGGACACAACGTACCAACTCATCGACCTCAAGACTCGACATCAAGGCCAGCGCCAGTTTGGGACCTACGCCATTGAGGCGGATCAGCTCGCGAAAAAAGTCGCGCTCACGCTTGCCGACAAAGCCGTAGAGTAGCTGGGCGTCTTCACGCACGACCAGGTGCGTGTGCAGCGTCAGCGGCTCACCGACCGACGGTAAACGGTAGAGGGTGGTCATGGGCACTTCCAGCTCGTAGCCGAGGCCATTCACATCCAGAATCAGGTGCGGCGGCTGTTTCTCAGCCAAGGTGCCGCGCAAGCGTCCAATCACGTTCAAATCCTTAAATTTCGGTCAGCTCCCCGGCATCAGGCGCCAGAGCGGACCTGGACTATTGAGCAGCGGTACGGGCGTCGATGCTATCAGAGACGCAGACGGCCGCCACGACTGCGTGCCATGCCCAGGCCATGGGGTAGCAAGCTGGAGCGGGTATGAGCATGGCACAGGGCGATGGCCAGGGCATCCGAGGCATCGACCTGGGGCTTGCTGGTGAGCTTGAGCAAATGCATCACCATCAGCATGACCTGGTCCTTGTTCGCCCCGCCAGTTCCGGCGACCGCCTGCTTGACCTGGGTCGCGGTGTACTCGGCAATCTCCAGGTTTTCCTCCGCGCCCGCGACGATGGCAGCGCCACGCGCCTGACCCAACTTCAGGGCCGAATCAGCGTTCTTGGCCATAAAGACCTTCTCGATCCCCATGGTGATCGGCTCGTAGGTCTGGATAACCTCGCGCACGCCCCGGTACACCGCCTGCAAGCGATCGTGCAACTCGCCGCTACCGGTGCGGATACAGCCCGACGCCACATAAATACAGCCCCGACCGGTGTCGCGTACCACGCCATAACCGGTAATCCGCGAACCGGGGTCGATACCTAGAATAAGAGTCATAGCGCCTGCAGCTTGAAAATGAATACCTTGCGCACATACCGCGCACCGGTTTGAAGACAGAAGCCGCAAGCCCCCAACGCGCTCGATCAGCGCAGGGGGCTTGCGGCTTCAGGATAGTACCGCGCAACGACTCGCGTGCAGTCAGCCGAGTTGTTCCAGGACCGCTTCAGGAATTTCGGCGTTGGAATAGACGTTTTGCACATCGTCCAGGTCTTCAAGCATGTCGATCAGCTTCAAGACCTTTTCCGCACCCTCCAGATCCAGCTCCGCGGTGGTCGTGGGCAACATCACGATCTCTGCGTCGTCAGCCTTGAACCCCGCCGCCTCCAAGGCATTGCGCACGGCATAGAAGCCGGCGAACGAGGTGAACACATCGATGGAGCCATCCTCGTTGGTCACCACATCGTCGGCATCGGCCTCCATTGCCGCCTCGATCAGCGCGTCCTCGTCGACGCCCGCGGCGAAGGAAATCTGCCCCTTGCGCTCGAACAGGTAGGCCACCGAACCGTCAGTCCCCAGGTTGCCGCCACACTTGCTGAAAGCATGACGCACGGCTGCCGCAGTACGGTTACGGTTGTCGGTCATGGTTTCGACCATGATCGCCACGCCACCTGGGCCGTAGCCCTCGTAGCCCAGCTCCTCGACATCGTCGCCATCGGCAGCGCCGGCGCCCCGGGCGATTGCCCGGTCGATGATATCGCGGCTCATGTTCGCGCTCAGCGCCTTGTCCTGAGCCAAGCGCAAGCGTGGGTTGGACGCCGGATCGCCGCCGCCCTGGCGAGCAGCGACCGTCAGCTCACGAATCCACTTGGTGAAAATCTTGCCTTTCTTGGCATCCTGACGCTCTTTGCGGTGCTTGATGTTCGCCCACTTGGAATGACCCGCCATAACTCGCTCCAACCCTTCTCTTGAAACATTGCCCGCACCCCTGAAGCAGCGCTGCGAACAAGGAAAAATCTCGACCAAATACAAAGGCGCATCCTGGGATGCGCCTCGGTCACTTACTCAGCCTTGGGCTGTTCGCGCAAACGGATATGCAGTTCGCGCAGTGCCTTGTTGTCCACCAACCCCGGCGCCTGGGTCATGACGCAGGCCGCGCTCTGGGTTTTCGGGAAGGCAATCACTTCACGGATCGACTGGGCACCGGTCATCAACATCACCAGACGATCCAGACCAAAGGCCAGACCACCGTGGGGCGGAGCACCATATTTCAGGGCGTCGAGCAGGAAGCCGAATTTCTCTTCCTGTTCTGCCTCAGTGATGCCCAACAGGCGGAAGACGGCTTGCTGCATGTCCTTGCGGTGGATACGGATCGAACCGCCACCCAGCTCGGTACCGTTGAGCACCATGTCATAGGCACGCGACAGCGCGGTGGCCGGGTTGGCCTCCAGCTCTTGCGGCGAGCACTTAGGCGCGGTGAACGGGTGGTGCAGTGCGGTGAAGCTACCATCGTCGTTCTGCTCGAACATCGGGAAGTCGACGACCCACAGCGGTGCCCACTGGCAGGTCAGCAGCTCGAGATCGTTGCCAACCTTGATCCGCAGCGCGCCCAGGGCTTCGCTGACAATCTTCGCCTTGTCGGCGCCGAAGAACACGATATCGCCGTCGACTGCACCCACGCGATCGAGGATCACGTTCAGCGCCGCTTCCGGGATGTTCTTGACGATAGGCGACTGCAGGCCTTCCACGCCCTTGGCGCGCTCGTTGACCTTGATGTAGGCCAGGCCCTTGGCACCGTAGATGCCAACGAACTTGGTGTAGTCGTCGATGCGACTGCGCGGCATGCTCGCCCCACCCGGTACGCGCAAGGCGGCAACGCGGCTGTTCGGATCATTGGCCGGGCCGCTGAACACTTTGAATTCCACGTCCTTAAGCTGGTCGGCAACGTCCACCAGTTCCAGCGGGTTGCGCAGGTCCGGCTTGTCCGAACCGTAGCGGCGCATGGCCTCTTCCCAGGTCATGTGCGGGAATTCGCCGAACTCCAGATCCAACACTTCCTTGAACAGGTTGCGGATCATGCCTTCGGTCAGGCCCATGATGTCTTTTTCATCGAGGAAGCTGGTCTCGATGTCGATCTGGGTGAATTCCGGCTGGCGGTCAGCGCGCAGGTCTTCATCGCGGAAGCACTTGGCGATCTGGTAGTAGCGATCAAAGCCGGCAACCATCAGCAGTTGCTTGAACAGTTGCGGCGACTGCGGCAGGGCAAAGAAGCTACCGGCGTGGGTACGGCTCGGCACCAGGTAGTCACGCGCACCTTCCGGGGTGGCCCGGGTCAGGATTGGCGTTTCGACATCGAGGAAACCATTCTCGTCCAGGAAACGACGGATGCTGGTGGTCATGCGCGAACGCAGACGCAGCTTTTCCGCCATTTCCGGACGACGCAGGTCGATAAAGCGATAGCGCAGGCGGGTTTCTTCGCCAACGTCGGAGTATTCATTGAGCGGGAACGGCGGGGTTTCCGCTTCGTTCAGGACTTCCAGCTCATAACCCAGGACTTCGATGCCACCGGAAGCCATGTTGGCATTGACCGCGCCAGCAGGACGCAACCGCACCTTGCCGGTGATCTTGACCACATATTCACTGCGCACCCGGTCGGCAGCGGCGAAGGTATCGGCGCGATCCGGGTCGAACACTACCTGCGCCAGGCCTTCACGGTCACGGATATCGAGGAAGATAACCCCACCGTGGTCACGGCGACGGTGAACCCAGCCGCAAAGGGTAATTTCCTGGCCGTCCAGGCTCTCGTTCAGTTGGCCGCAATAATGGCTGCGCATCATGGTCGTGTTTTCACTTCTCGTAATTCGGAATTCGGTAGAGGCCTTGCGCACCCAGGGTGTCGGGGTCGTAGCAAGAGCCTACGCGTGTGTCACTCATTCAGTCGGCTTTGTCGCCACCGGCCAGATTCTTCTTTGTACCGGTCTTGAAGTCAGTCTCGTACCAGCCATTGCCACTGAGGCGAAAGCCCGGCATCGACAACATTTTCTTCAGCTCTGGCGCCTGGCAGGCAGGGCAGTCAACCAACGCGGGAGCGCTGATCTTTTGAATGGCTTCCAATTGATGACCACAGGAAGCGCATTGATAGTCGTACATCGGCATTGGGATTGTCTCGGCAACCAGATAACTACATCGATACAGCGCGAACCCGGCAGGGCTACGCAGCAAAGAGCGCGATTATATCTGGTAAATCGCCCCTGTGCAGCCGGTGCCGTCGAGCGCCTGCACGGGTCGCCACGGCGTGAAGAAGACCAACGGCCTTCTTCACGCCCATGTCTTAATGCTGTTCGAGCATGGAACGCAGCATCCAGGCGGTCTTTTCATGGACCTGCATACGCTGGGTCAACAGATCGGCGGTCGGTTCGTCACTGACCTTGTCCAGTAGCGGGAAGATGCCCCGTGCCGTGCGCACCACGGCTTCCTGGCCCTGGACCAGTTGCCGGATCATGTCCTCGGCCGCCGGCACGCCCTCCTCTTCCTTGATCGAAGACAAACGGGCGTAGGTCGAATAGGTCCCCGGCGCAGGGAATCCGAGAGCACGGATACGCTCGGCGATCAGATCGACCGCCAGGGCCAGCTCGTTGTATTGCTCCTCGAACATCAGGTGCAAGGTGCGGAACATCGGGCCGCTGACATTCCAATGAAAGTTATGGGTCTTGAGGTAAAGCACATACGTATCGGAAAGGAGCCGGGAGAGCCCGTCCACGATCGACTTGCGATCTTCTTCACTGATACCGATATCAATTGCCATGGTCATCTCCTTGCGTCGATTGGACTACACCCCATGCGGGCCAACGTCACTCTAGCAAGAGTGGGGTGCCCCTGCAGCCCAAGCTCCGCGGCAAATTGCCCGAATACGCCAATACACTCGAAAAAAGTCGGCCAATACGGGTTGTAGCGCTCTGCCCCGGGGCTTTGCTCGATTTTTACCGTTAGCACCGCGCCACCCCACGCGCGACGCACGTAAGGCTGATTTGAGTAGGCCCAGGCTTTGCTGTTAAATAGACAACGTGTCGTCGTCATCAAAACCTTGAAGACCGCGCATAGGCTGATCCCGAGCACGTGCCTACCGCCTCCAACTGTTCAGAAGCGAACCGTGCGCAATCAGCTCTTCTCTTGCGATCCATCTTAAATGCGAGTCAATTGAAATGTTGAAAATCGTCCATCTGCTAACGGGCGTAGCCGCCCTGCTGCTGTCCTTTATCCCGAGCCTGCATTCAGAAGCCGTTCCTTACCTGCAACAACCCGACGCGCTGTACCTGGCGTTCTTTGGACTGCTCAACCTGGTCCTCGCGCCTGTCATCCCTTACTGGAACAAAGGCACGCGACATCAACTGCAAAACCTTGTCAGCGCGCTACTGGTGCTGTCAGTCGTCCTGCAAACCCTGGTCCTGCTGGCTCCGCTGCCATTGATCGGCGGCCAACCGGCGATCCTCCTGAGCCTCGGCGCAGCAGTCATCGCGGTTTTGCTACACCTGGCCGTCAGCTTCTACAAGTCATCCCCGGCCATCAACCAAAGCTATGACATGACCAACCGCGATACCGGCACCGTGAAGTGGTTCAACACCTCCAAGGGGTTCGGCTTTATTTCCCGCGACTCCGGTGACGATATTTTCGTCCACTTCCGCGCTATCCGTGGCGAAGGTCATCGCGTTCTGGTCGAAGGCCAGCGCGTTGAGTTCTCGGTGATGAACCGGGACAAGGGATTGCAGGCTGAAGATGTAATTGCCGCCCTGCCTCGCCGCTGATTCGCAGCGCTAAAAAAACCGCGCTGCAGCCTGGCTGCATCGCGGTTTTTTCTTGCCTGCCCCTTGGCGCTCAGTAGTGCGGCGGCGGCGCATCTTCTTCGAACGAGCCGAACTGACCGACCATCTCCTCATGCCGCTTGATCAGCGCCGCCATTTGCAGTTGCAGGCGCTCGACCACTCGCTGCTGCTCGACCAGCACATCATTGAGCGCCTGAATGGTGTCATCCTGAAAGGCCAGGCGAGTCTCCAGCTCGGTCACACGCGCTTCGAGCGTCATGCCTTAGCCTCCGCAAAAACGAAATCATCGCCCAGCTTGCCCCGCAGGCGCTCAATCACAGCCACCCACTGCTCAGCGGTATAAGGCTGGGCCGGATGGCGCCCCCAGACCGGAGCAGGCCAGGCGATATCGTCTGCCTGGCGGACGATGACATGCATATGCAGCTGACTCACCACATTGCCCAACGTCGCGACATTCATCTTGTCGGCGGCAAATACCGACTTGAGCGCCTGGGCCAGAAATGTCGTCTCGCGCCATAACTGATCCTGGTCACGAGCATCGAGTTCGAACAACTCACTGATATCAGCGCGCCGGGGCACCAGGATAAACCAAGGGTAATTGGCGTCATTGGATAACAACAATCGGGAGAGGGGGAAATCTCCGATCTGCAAAGTATCTTGTTGCAAACGCGCATCTAAAACGAACACCGCGATTTCTCCTGCACCACGATTCAGCCTTCGGTTCCCGGACCGCTCAAAAGCGCCGCAATGAACCCCATGGCGCAAGGATACTCGCGAAAGCCAGCGGATTCATCGTGAACCGTTCAATCCGCCTCGCGCCCCAAAATATCCCACCAAAGGAGGATGCGCACCGCGCTAGACCCTCAATAGCCGCGCAGTCAAAAAAATGACCAGACGCACCATTTTCGATCATCGAAGAACCGACCCAAGCGCTCTAGCGCCAGGAATGAGTCATTCCAAACAGCACAAGCTACGGAAAAACCAGACAAAGAAAGCCGCTCCCCATTGCGCCGCCCTGCGCACCAAATTAGTCCATTAGGACTAAAGCAGGTGCACAAACTACCCGCTACCGCTCCACAAACGGTGTTAACCGGTAACGTTTGGGCCTCGATCAGCGTAGAAACAGCAAAGCCCGCCAGAAAAAACGCCACGTCAAGGCCAAACAAAACGCTCTTAAAACCAAGCGTTCATGAGGTTTGGTGCTGACCAGACGGCGACTTTGAAAAAAAAAGTTGCGAGTAGTGAATTTGTGCACGCTTGTTGCATTCCTACACAGCACGTCATAACAGACCTATCTGGATGAAGGTCCGCTAAGGCAAAAAAAATAAAAGCGGGCTGAGGCACCGAAGGGAATATTCAAGGGCTGGACAGAAGAGCGCCTTACTCTATCCAACGCACATGAATAAAGAGTGCCGAAGTTGATCAACCCTATACATCAGGGTTGTGAATTGCGACATGGGCCACGCATTTTGCGACATGCTCGTAAAGAAGCTGAAAGGAAAGATTGGTAAGTATCGCCAACATTGTCAGCGTGATATAAGTTTGCGCCGACACAAAAAGAAAGAGCCGCCCAGATAATAAAACAGGTGGGACGGCAGTACTCTTCCTAAAACCAAAGGAGCAAATCACGATGCGCGTGATGAAGTGGAGCATGATCGCCCTGGCTGTAGCAGCAGGCACCTCGCAGTACGCTATGGCGTCCGCCCAGGACGAATCCAAGGGCTTTCTCGAAGACAGCAAGCTGGACCTGAAAACCCGCGCCATGTACATGAACCGTGACTTCAAGAACGGTGCAGGCAACACGCGCCGCGCCAACGGCACCAATGGCTCGGGCGATAACAACCCGATCAACGGCTACCGTGAAGACAGCGGCATCAGCACCCTCCTCAACTACGAGTCCGGCTTCACCCAAGGCACCGTCGGCTTCGGTATCGATGCCATGGCCATGGGCGCCGCCCGTATCGACGGCGGCTCGGGCCGTGCCGGTAACGGCCTGTTCGCCAACAACAAGGACGGCGAGCCAGCCGACACCCAATCCAAGGCGGGCGCCGCAGTCAAACTGCGTTTGTCCAACACCGTGCTCAAGTACGGTAACCAGGTTGTCGCCAGCCCGGTCTTCTCGACCGATGACGGCCGCCTGCTGCCTGAAGTGGCCACCGGCACCCTGATCACCGTTGACGAAATCCCTGGTCTGAACCTGATTGGCGGCCGTTTCACCGCCATGAGCGGCCAAACCGGCATGGGCCGCGACAGCATCAACGGTCGCTCCCGCGATGGCTCCCTGCGCCAGAATCCGGGCCTGACTTCCGCCAACATCATTGGCGGCACCTACACCGGTGTTGAGAACCTGAGCCTGGGCTTGCACGCTTCCGATGTCCAAGACTACTGGAAGAAGCAGTACATCAACGCCAACTACACCCTGCCAATCACTGACGATCAGGCGCTGAACTTCGACCTGAACGCCTACCGCACCAATGACGACGGCAAGAAGCTGGGTGGCGACGTAGACAACAAGGTCTGGAGCCTGGCAGCTGCCTATAGCATTGGCGCCCACAAATTCACCCTCAGCCACCAGCGCTCGAGCGGCGATACCGGCTACGCCTATGGCGTTGATGGCGGTGGCACCGTGTTCCTGAACAACTCGGTACAGATCTCCGACTTCGTGGGCAAGGACGAGAAGTCCTGGGGCGCTCGCTACGACATCAACATGGCATCCTACGGCGTTCCGGGCCTGAGCTTCATGACCCGTTACATCAGCGGCTATGACGTGGACACTGGCGTGGCCGACGCTCGCAAGGGCAAGGAAAACGAGTGGGATACCGAAGCCAAGTACGTAATCCAGGAAGGCCCGGCCAAGGATCTGTCGATGCGCGTTCGTTACGCTCATTACCGCTCCACCAGCGCCTACAGCGAAAGCAACTACGACGACCTGAACGACCTGCGTCTGATCGTCGAGTACCCGCTGAGCATCTTGTAATACCGCTGTCGATCTAGCGTTCGCGCTAACAAAAAACCGCTTGCCTGGTATCAGGTAAGCGGTTTTTTTATGCCAACTTGCAACGGACGCTTTTAATAGCTAGCTAACAACTTATTCGCAAGCTAAGAGTTAAGTGTCAATGACGAAAGATACGCAACAAGACTGGAATGAAAGACAGTGCCAGTCGGCCAGGGAATAACGTCATTACCATTAATCCTGCAACTGACAAGTTCGATACCTGACCACTCGGCCAGGTATCGAACTTCTATTTAGCTCGCTGCTGCTTCCTGAACCACACGTATCACCCGCTGCGGAAAGGGAATATCAATACCCGCCGCCTTCAGACTGTCACGCGCCTTTTCATTGAACATAAACAGCACATCCCAGTAGTCGGCGGTTTTCACCCACACTCGCAGCGACAGAGTGATCGAGCTGTCACCCAGGGTCGAAACCACCGCAACCGGCGCAGGATCGGCCAAAACGCGCGGGTCTTGGGCCAGGTTCAAGAGAATTTCCCGGGCCTTCTGCAGGTCCGCTTCGTAATCCACCCCCACATCGAACACGACCTTGCGGGTCGGCTGGCGGTTGTAGTTGGTGATGATGCCGTTCGATAGATTGCCGTTAGGCACAATGACCGTCTTGTTATCACCGGTGCGCAGCACGGTGTGGAAAATCTGGATGGTATCGACCGTACCGCTGATACCCTGGGCCTCGATAAAGTCGCCAATACGAAACGGGCGGAACAACAGGATCAACACCCCACCGGCGAAGTTCGCCAGGCTACCCTGCAAGGCCAGGCCAATGGCCAGGCCGGCGGCACCAATGGCGGCAACGAACGAAGTGGTCTCCACACCGATCATCGAGGCCACACTGACGATCAGCATCACCTTGAGGGCGATGTTCGCCAGGCTGCTGATAAAGCCCTGCAGTGCCAGGTCAGCGCTGCGTAGGGCCAACAGACGGCCCAGGCGCACGGTCAGGCGATTGATCAGCCACCAACCGATACCCAGCGTAATGATGGCCAGCAGCACACGGCTACCGTATTCCATGATCATCGGAATCCAGGCCTGGGACGCCTTGATCAGTTGATCCACTTCAGCATTTAAATCCATCTATCTCTCCTGATCACCGGGAGCCCGGCTCACTTACTCATCTCACGCGTAGCTCAATGCCGTGGAACACATCGCATTCAACGCGCCTCGGGCCTGGGACGCCGTATACCGGCAGAGGTTCCCAAGGCGTTCGGTCAGTCCCGGAAATTGTTGAACTGCAGCGGCATCTCGAAATCCCGCGCACGCAAGGCCGCAATGGCTTCCTGCAGGTCATCGCGTTTCTTGCCAGTGATGCGTACCTGCTCGCCCTGAATCGCCGCCTGGACCTTGAGCTTGGCGTCCTTGACATGCGCCACGATCTTTTTCGCCAGCTCCTTGTCGATACCTTCCTTGAGAACCGCGTCCTGCTTCATCAGCTTTCCGGAGGCGTAGGCTTCCTTGACTTCCAGGCTTTTGACATCGATCTTGCGCTTGACCAGGGCCAGCTTGAGGATTTCGATCATCGCTTCAAGCTGGAACTCGGCCTCGGCGGTCAGGCTGACCGTCAGTTCCTTTTCCTTGAACTCGAACGTCCCCTTGCCCTTCAGGTCGTAGCGACGGTCCAGGTCCTTGACGGCGTTTTCGACCGCATTGGTGACTTCGTGCTTGTCCAGTTCGGATACCACGTCGAACGACGGCATGTAATTTCTCCTGTCATAAGGCACGGCTCGATACAGATGGAGCGCGGCCGGGGTTAAAATGCGGGCTCATTATAGCGATTCTTCCCACTCATTCACGGGCAGCTCCCCATGTCGGTTCTCAATCTTCGCACTTGCCGGGTACAACGCTGATGAGCACCACCTGGCACGTCCTCGGCGTCGGCAGCCTGGGCACCCTCTGGGCCTGCCGCCTGGCCCGCGCCGGCTTGCCGGTGACACTGATCCTGCGCGACGCACAACGGCTGAAAAGCTATCAGGCCGCAGGCGGACTAACCCTGGTCGAACAGGGTGAAGCGCAGCTGTACGCCATCCCCGCCCAGACCCTGACCTGCCATGAACCCATTGATCGCCTGCTGCTCGCCTGCAAGGCCTACGACGCCGAAGCGGCCATCGATGCGCTGGCACCGCGCCTGAGCCCACAGGCGGAGTTGATCCTGCTGCAGAATGGCCTCGGCAGCCAGGACAGGGTGGCTAACCGAGTCCCGCAGGCACGGTGCATCTTTGCCTCCAGCACCGAAGGCGCATTCCGCGAAGACGACTGGCGCGTGGTGTTCGCCGGCCACGGCTACAACTGGCTGGGCGATGTTCGCCAGCCCCAGGCTCCGAGCTGGCTGGGCGAACTGGAGCAGGCCGGCATCCGCCACGAATGGAGCGCCGATATCCTGACCCGGCTGTGGCGCAAGCTGGCACTCAACTGCGCAATCAACCCGCTGACCGTGTTGTACCAATGCCGCAATGGCGGTTTGCTGGAGCATCACTGCGAGGTGGCAACACTGTGCCTCGAATTGAGCGAGCTGCTCGAACATTGCGGCCAGCCCGCGGCGGCCGAGCAACTGCAGGCCGAGGTGGAACGGGTGATCCAGGCCACGGCGGCCAACTATTCGTCCATGTTCCAGGATGTCGACAGCGGCCGACGCACCGAAATCAGCTATCTGTTGGGCTATGCCTGTGCTGCGGCTACGCGCCACCAACGGGTCTTGCCCCATCTGGAGCAACTGCTGCAGCGCCTGATCAGCCAACTGCGCCAACGTGGATTGCCCAGCGACTGAACAGCGCGCTACCCTGCCCACTCGTTCCTTTGTGCGACCCCGTCCTATGCCTCTGCGCCAGCGCCTTGAAAACCTGCCGGTCGGCCAGAAACTGCTGGCCGCCCTGTTGGTCCTGCTGACGACCGTCCTGCTGGTCGCCAACCTGACCTTTATCAGCGCCGCCTACTGGATCTCCCAGGAAAGCATGGCGCCCCAGGCCTTGCAGACCATTGGTCGACTGGTGTCCAACCCGGAGATTTCCGCCCACGCGCTCGATTCGCCCGAGGCCGCCGAAGCCCTGCTCGACGAATTGAACAGCTATACCCCACTGCGGGCCGCCGCCCTGTACGACGCCAACGGCAATCGCCTGGCCCAATTGCAGCACGGCGAACACCTGAAACTGCCGGAGCGCTACCGTCATATCGAAAGCTGGCGCCTGACCGAGTTTCGCACCAGCCAACTGGTCAGCCTGCCACGCCCCGGTCATCCGCCAGGGCATTTGCTGTTGGTCGCCAGCAGCGAACTGCCAATGGCCTTCTACACCGGCACCCTGACTGCCAGCCTGGGCATCCTGATTTTCAGTGTGCTGCTCTGGCTGGTCATCGCCCGCCAGATCAAGCGCCTGATCACGCAGCCGATCCACCAGCTCGAAGTCCTTTCGCGCCAGGTCACCCGTGAAGAGAACTACGCCCTGCGCGCCCAGCCGGGCAATAACGATGAGATCGGCAGCCTGGCCGAGGCCTTCAATACCATGCTGTCGCGCATCGAAGCCCGCGAACAGCAGCTCAAACGGGCCAGCGATGACTCCCAGGCGGCGTACGACCAGGCCCAGGCCCTCGCCGAGGAAACCCGGCATACCAACCGCAAGCTGGAGCTGGAAGTCCAGGTTCGCAGCAAGATCGAGAAAAAACTGACGGGCTTTCAGAACTACCTCAACAGCATTATCGACTCGATGCCCTCGGCACTGATCGCCCTCGATGAACAGCTGTATGTGACCCAGTGGAACCAGGAAGCCAGCTTGCTTTCCGGCACGCCGCTAGATGAAGCCCTGAACCAGCCAATTTTCCTGGCTTTCGAGCCACTCAAACCGTTTCTGCCGGAGCTCAAGGACACCGTTGAACGCCACAGTGTGGCGAAGATCGAGCGCGTCACGTGGATCAAGGACGACGAGGCGCGCCACTATGCGCTGACGTTCTACCCGCTGATGGGCGGTGCCGGGCGAGGCGTGGTGATCCGTATCGACGACATTTCCCAACGCCTGTCCCTGGAAGAAATGATGGTGCAGTCGGAAAAAATGCTCTCGGTCGGCGGCCTGGCGGCCGGCATGGCCCATGAGATCAACAACCCCCTGGGCGCCATCCTGCACAATGTGCAGAACATTCGCCGGCGGCTGTCGCCCGAATTACCCAAGAACCTGGAGCTGGCGACCCAAAATAATATCGACCTGGACACCGTCAACCGCTACCTGGAAGGCCGCGAAGTCCCGAAACTGCTCGACGATATCCAGCAAGCCGGCGCCCGGGCAGCAAAGATCGTGACCCATATGCTCAGCTTCAGCCGCCGCAGCAACCGCCAGATGGCGCCTTGCGACCTGCCCGCCCTGATTGACCAGGCGGTAGAGATCGCGGGCAACGATTTCGACCTGGCGATTGGCTTCGACTTCAAGGGCCAGGCCATCGTCCGCCAGTTCGACCCGCAACTGGGGCCAGTCATGGGCACCGCCAACGAGTTGGAGCAGGTGCTGCTCAATCTGTTGAAGAACGCCGCCCAGGCCATTCACCAGCGCGACGATGAACACGAGCCCGGGCGCATTACCCTGCGCACTCGGCTGAATCCGCCCTGGGCGGAAATCCAGGTCGAAGACAACGGTGTCGGCATGCCGGAACATATTCGCAAGCGCACCTTCGAGCCGTTCTTCACCACCAAGGAGATTGGCCAGGGCACAGGGCTGGGACTGTCCGTCTCGTATTTCATCATCACCAACAACCACAAAGGCCAGATGGAGGTGCAATCGACCCTCGGTCAGGGCACCTGCTTCACCTTGCGCCTGCCCTTGAGTGGTAGCCAGATTCCCCTTCCCGAACTACACAACACGGAGTCGTGACCATGGGCTTTCGCCTCTCGAAGATCTACACCCGCACCGGCGATGCCGGCGAAACCGGCCTGGGCGACGGTCGCCGCGTGCCCAAGGACCACCCACGCATCGAGGCCATTGGCGAAGTCGATAGCCTCAACAGCCAGTTGGGCCTGCTGCTGGCGGCGCTGGAAGAACAGAGCGTGATTCATCAGCGCCTGGATGAAATCATCGAGGTGCTCAGTCCCTGCCAACATCGACTGTTCGACCTGGGTGGCGAGCTGGCGATGCCGACCTACCAGGCCCTCGATCAAGCTGAAATTGAACGCCTGGAACGCGTGATCGATGACTGGAACGAAGAATTGGGCCCGCTGGAAAATTTTATCCTGCCGGGCGGCTCGACCCTGGTTGCCCATGCCCATATCTGCCGCAGCCTGGCCCGCAGCGCAGAGCGGCGCTGCCAGCAGTTGAATGCGCTGGAGCCGATGACAGGCGTGGGGCTGGCCTATATCAATCGGCTATCGGATCTGTTGTTTGTGACGGCGCGCCTGATTGCCCGGCGCGAGGGCGTCGAGGAAATCCTTTGGCAGGCAGCGACCAAGCCCGCCTGAAGCGCCCGAGCCAGCTCTTGCCTACAAAATCAACGCTTCACTTTGTAGGAAAGAGCGACGAGCTTATTCCCCAGGCCAGAACGCCCGGATGCCGGCAACCCCTTGTGCGCCGCTGGTCCAGGCCTGCTGGCGCTCTTGCGGCCCCACACCGCCGAGCAGATACACAGGCTTATTGAACGTCTCGATCAATTGCGTCGCCCGCTCCCAACCCAAAGGCTCGACATCCGGATGGGTCTGGGTGGGCTGAACTGGCGACAGCGTGACGAAATCCACATCCATCTGCTGGGCCAGCGACAGCTCTTGCGCGTTGTGGCAGGAAGCCGCCAGCCAGCGATTTTTTGGAAACGGCCGGCCAGCACTGGCCAGTTTGCTCAACTGCTTGGCGGTCAAATGCCAACCCGCTGCCGGGAAATCGCCCAGCCACTCCAGCGGCCCCTTGAGCATCAACTGCGCCTTGCCCGCACACAGTCCGACCGCATCTACCGCCAGGTCGCGGTACTTCGGGTCGTAGCCATTGGGCGCCCGCAATTGGATCAGCTTGATGCCACCGGCAATGGCCTTCTGCATACCCCGCAACAACTGCGGCGTTTCCAGACCGTCAGGCGTAATCAGGTATTCGGCCGGCAAACGCGCAGCGGCCACAATCGGCTGGTTGGCCGCGGGAAACGCGTAGTCGCTCAGCTCCCGAGCGGTTACCCAGGCCAGCGGCTGCCCCTCGGCGCCATGGGGCTCGCCGGTAAAGGCCGAAACCTCCCAGACATCCAGCAGAACCTGCTTATCCGGATAATCATGGCGCACAGCGATCAGCGGACGGGCCGTCGTCACGCCGATGCCCAGCTCTTCGCTCAACTCCCGAGCCAACGCCACCTCAACGCTCTCGCCCGCCTCGACCTTACCCCCCGGAAACTCCCAGAGGCCACCCTGGTGCTGAGTGTCGGCACGCCGGGCGATCAGAATCCGCCCGTCGAGCCCGCGGATAACGGCGGCTGCCACATGCACACGCTTCACTTGCCGATTTCCTCCAAAGCAGCCCGTTGCCAGGCTTGAAATGCTGGCCATTGGTAGATGGCCTCGATATAGGCCAGCGCATCGGCTGGCAACGCTACCCGATAGGTGCGCAAGCGCACCGCGACCGGTGCGAAAAAGGCATCGGCCAGGGTCAGGCGCCCGAACAGATAAGGACCGCTCTCGGTGGCTACCGCCCGACACTCGGCCCACAGCGCGACCATACGCTCGATATCGGCCTGGGCCTCATCCGGCATTGGCACCAACGCCTGGTCGCGGCTCAAATCAAAGGGCAAGTTGCCCCGCAGGCCGAAAAAGCCACTGTGCATCTGCGCACACGCCGAACGTGCAAACGCTCGAACCGCGATATCGGCGGGCCACAGGCAGGCGTCAGGGAAACGGTCATTGAGGTATTCGATAATCGCCAGCGAGTCGGCGACCACACCATGCTCGCTCTTGAGCACGGGGACTTTGCCGGTGCTCGAATGCTCCAGCATTTGCTGGCGGCTATCCGGCTGATTCAGGCGAATCAGTTGTTCGGTGTAGCGCTCGCCGGTCAGCTCCAGTGCCAGGGCGGCACGCAGGGACCAGGAGGAATACAGTTTGTCGCCAATAATCAGATGAAGGCTCATGGCCGGATCCTTTGTTAGTTAAAGGGGGCCATCGCAAGCCTGCTCGCGCCTACAGGGGGTGGGGCTGTATCTGTAGGAGCGAGCTGGCCCGCGAAAGCGTTCAGCAGCCCATCACGTGCGGTATTCGGCGTTGATCTTCACGTATTCGTGGGACAGGTCGGTGGTCCAGATGGTCTCGCTGCACGCACCACGGCCCAGTTCGATACGGATGGTGATCTCTTCCTGCTGCATGACCGCTGCGCCCTGGGCTTCGGTGTAGCTGGCCGCGCGAGCGCCCTGGCTGGCAATACAGACCGGACCGAGGAACACGTCAATCTTGCTGACATCCAGGTCCGGCACACCGGCACGGCCGACTGCCGCCAGGATGCGGCCCCAGTTCGGGTCGGAAGCGAACAGCGCCGTCTTGATCAGCGGCGAATGCGCCACGGTATAGCCCACATCCAGGCATTCCTGGTGATTGGCGCCACCATTGACTTCAACGGTGACGAACTTGGTCGCCCCTTCACCGTCACGAACAATGGCCTGGGCCACTTCCATGCAGACTTCCAGCACCGCCTGCTTCAGTGCCGCAAACAGCGGGCCGCTGGCTTCGGTGATGGTTGGCAGCTTGGCCTGGCCGGTAGCGATCAGCATGCAGCAGTCGTTGGTCGAGGTATCACCGTCGATCGTGATGCGGTTGAACGACTTGTTGGCCCCATCGAGCAGCAGGTCCTGGAGCACTTCACGCGAAACGCTGGCATCGGTGGCGATATAGCCGAGCATCGTGGCCATATTGGGCCGAATCATGCCCGCGCCCTTGCTGATCCCTGTGACGGTGACGGTGACGCCATCGTGCTGGAACTGGCGGCTGGCCCCCTTGGGCAGGGTATCGGTGGTCATGATCCCGGTGGCCGCGGCCGCCCAGTTATCCACGGACAGATCATCCAGGGCAGCCTGCAGCGCACCTTCGATTTTTTCCACCGGCAATGGCTCGCCGATCACCCCCGTGGAATACGGCAGCACGGCACTGGCATCGACGCCGGTCAGCGCCGCAAGCTTCTCGCAGGTCCGCGCAGCCGCCGCCAGGCCTGGCTCGCCGGTACCGGCGTTGGCATTGCCGGTATTGGTCAGCAGGTAACGCACCGTGCCCTGGACACGCTGCTTGGCCAGGATCACCGGCGCGGCGCAGAACGCATTGAGGGTGAACACGCCGGCCACGGTCGAGCCCTCGACACAGCGCATCACTACCACATCCTTGCGCCCCGGGCGTTTGATGCCGGCCGAAGCAATACCGAGTTCAAAACCGGCAACCGGGTGCAACGTGGGCAAAGGACCAAGACCAACAGCCATGAATGCGCTCCTCAACAAAATATAGGCCCCGCCCGCTGGCGGGTGGCCTGCTCAATAATGGTAAAACGCCGCGACGGCTAAAGCCGGTCGCGGCGCGGGTATTACAACATCGGTGGGATGACCTTAGTTGATCTGCCCGTGGCAATGCTTGAATTTCTTGCCCGAACCGCAGTGGCACAGTTCGTTGCGACCCAGTTTCTGCTCATTGCGAACCGGGGCGCTGGCCAGGGCGACGTCGACTTCTTCACCCAGCAACTCCGGCTGCTCGAGACCCGGGGCCTCGTCGTGCTGGAACTGCATGCGCTGGGCCAGGGCTTCGGCTTCCTGACGCAGGCGGGCCTCTTCTTCGGCCGGATCTTCGCGGCGCACCTGTACGTGGGACAGCACGCGAATCGAGTCGCGCTTGATCGAATCGAGCAGCTCGGAGAACAGCGTAAACGACTCGCGCTTGTACTCCTGCTTCGGGTTCTTCTGGGCGTAGCCACGCAGGTGGATACCGTGGCGCAGGTGGTCCATGGTCGACAGGTGGTCTTTCCACAGGTCGTCCAGTACGCGCAGGACGATCTGCTTCTCGAAGGTGCGCAGGGCTTCGGCACTGGCCTGCTCTTCCTTCTCGTTGTAGGCGGCAACCAGTTCGGCCAGCAGTTTTTCGCGCAGGGTTTCTTCGTACAGGTGATCGTCTTCGTCGAGCCATTGCTGGATCGGCAGTTTCACCCCGAAATCGCTCTGCAGCGCGGCTTCCAGGCCCGCCACGTCCCACTGCTCGGGCAGCGATTGTGGAGGAATATGGGCGCTGACGGTGGCATCGAGCACATCTTTACGGAAGTCTGCGATGGTCTCGCCGATGTTGTCGGCGGCCAGCAGGCTGTTACGCATGTGATAGATCACTTTGCGCTGTTCGTTGTTGACGTCGTCGAACTCGAGCAATTGCTTACGGATGTCGAAGTTGCGCCCTTCAACCTTGCGCTGTGCCTTTTCGATTGCGTTGGTCACCATACGGTGCTCAATCGCCTCGCCTGGCTGCATACCCAGGGCTTTCATGAAGTTCTTCACCCGATCCGAAGCGAAAATACGCATCAGGCTGTCTTCCAGCGACAGGTAGAAGCGGCTGGAACCAGCGTCACCTTGACGCCCCGCACGACCACGCAACTGGTTGTCGATACGACGCGATTCGTGACGCTCGGAGGCGATCACCTGCAGGCCACCCGACTCCAGCACTTGCTGGTGGCGTTTCTGCCAGTCGGCCTTGATCTGCGCGATCTGCTCAGGGGTCGGGTTTTCCAGGGAGGCCACTTCGACTTCCCAGTTGCCGCCCAGCAGGATGTCAGTACCACGACCAGCCATGTTGGTGGCGATAGTCAGCGCGCCGGGACGACCCGCCTGGGCAATGATTTCCGCTTCTTTTTCGTGGAACTTGGCGTTCAGAACCTTGTGCTCGATGCCTTCCTTTTGCAGCAGGGCGGACATGTGCTCCGAGGTTTCAATCGTGGCGGTACCGACCAGGACGGGACGGCCCTGGGCCATGCATTCCTTGATATCGGCGATGATCGCCGCGTACTTCTCTTCGGCGGTGAGGAAAACCAGGTCGTTGTAGTCCTTACGCGCCAACGGCTTGTTCGGCGGGATGACCATCACTTCCAGACCGTAGATCTGGTGGAACTCGAACGCTTCGGTGTCGGCCGTACCGGTCATGCCGGACAACTTGTTGTACAGACGGAAGTAGTTCTGGAACGTGGTCGAAGCCAGGGTCTGGCTTTCCGCCTGGATATTGAGGTTTTCCTTGGCTTCGATAGCCTGATGCAGGCCCTCGGACAAACGACGACCCGGCATGGTACGGCCGGTGTGTTCGTCGACCAGTACGACCTGACCATCCTGGACAATGTATTCGACGTTGCGATTGAACAGCTTGTGGGCACGCAGGCCGGCATACACGTGGGTCAGCAGGCCCAGGTTATGTGCCGAGTAGAGGCTCTCGCCTTCGGCCAGCAGACCGACACGGGTCAGCATCTCTTCGATGAACTGGTGACCGGCTTCGTTGAGCTCGACCTGACGGGTCTTCTCGTCAACGGTAAAATGCCCTTCCTGGGTCACCTCACCCTCGACCTCCTCCACATGCTGCTTGAGCTGCGGGATCAGCTTGTTGATCTCGATATACAGCTTGGAGCTGTCTTCGGCCTGGCCGGAGATAATCAGCGGTGTACGGGCTTCGTCGATCAGGATCGAGTCGACTTCGTCGATCACGGCAAAGTTGAGCTCGCGCTGGAACTTGTCTTCCATGCTGAAAGCCATGTTGTCGCGCAGGTAGTCGAAGCCGAATTCGTTGTTGGTGCCGTAGGTGATGTCGGCAGCGTAGGCCGCACGCTTCTCTTCCGGTGGCTGGAACGGTGTCACGACACCGACCGTCAGGCCGAGGAACTCATAGAGTGGGCGCATCCAGTTGGCGTCGCGGCGGGCCAGGTAATCGTTGACCGTGACCACGTGCACGCCCTTGCCGGACAGGGCGTTGAGATACACGCCGAGGGTCGCCACCAGGGTCTTGCCTTCACCGGTACGCATTTCGGCGATCTTGCCTTCATGCAGGGTCATGCCGCCGATCAACTGGACGTCGAAGTGGCGCATGCCCATGACGCGCTTGCCGGCTTCACGGGCAACCGCGAAGGCTTCGGGCAGCAATTGATCGAGGGTCTCGCCTTTAGCTATGCGGTCTTTGAACTCTTGGGTCTTGGCGCGCAATTGCTCGTCTGAAAGAGCCACCATCTGCTCTTCCAACGCATTGACGATCTGTACCGTCTTGAGCATGCGTTTGACTTCGCGCTCGTTCTTGCTTCCAAAAAGTTTCTTTAACAAAGGCGCAAACATATCGGCAGGTTCTTCCACACATAGGGATGGAGGGCGGCCCCGTGAGTCGCCCGAGCAGCCCTTATGGCCGCATGCGAACGAGCATTCTACCCGGAAACGATGGTGAGGAAAGTGGCGTTATTCCACGATGCTGGCACAGCGCTGTTACTGGGGCCTGGTTAAAATAAGGCCTTTTGGCCGAACTTCAAGCCATAAACGCGAGAAGTTGCTGGCTCATTGTCTGACAAACCCCGCACGCGATCGATGCAACCCAGTGTCGCAGGGGGTTTCTGCTACCATGGCGCCTTGTTACCCGAGGTGTCTAATTATGGCATTCCGCCCTCTTCCGGCCCGGGCGCCCGCCGTTCTGTTGCGTGAAGCCAAGCCGCTCAAGGCCATTTTTGTCCAGGCCCAGCGTCTGTCCCATTGGCAGCGCCTGCTCGACAGCCAGCTGCAACCGGCGGCCCGCGAACATTGTCACGTCGCCTCCTGGCGCGAAGGCACCTTGCTGCTGATCGTCACCGACGGGCATTGGGCCACGCGCCTGCGCTATCAGCAAAAACGCCTGCAACGTCAATTGCAGGCGTTTGAAGAGTTCGCCAACCTCACGCGGATCCTGTTCAAGGTACAGCCGCCAACGGTCCAGCAAGGCGCTGCCGGCCATACCATGGACCTGTCGAACCAGGCCGCCGAAACCCTCCAGGCAACGGCCGAGGGCATCAGCGACCCCAACCTGCGCGCCGCCCTCGAACGCCTGGCCAGCCATGCCCGGCCCAAGGATCCCAGCCGCTAACGGCGTTTATTGCCACCCAGCAACGACCCCATCAGCCCGCGCACCAACTGGCGCCCCAACTGGTTGGCCGCCTGGCGCACCACCGACTTGAGCGCCATCCCCGCCGTACTGCCCAAAAACTCGCCGGCCTTGTCGGCCAGGCTTTCTTCCTCGGGTTGCGGCTTGCCTGGCGCCGCCTGTTCGGTCGGGGCCAAAGCCTTGCGCGCCATCAGGACTTCATAGGCTGATTCGCGATCAATCGGTTTGTCGTAGCGCCCCGCAAGCGGCGAGGTGCGAATCAAGGCCGCACGCTCGGCCTCGCTCAAAGGACCGATGCGCGACTGCGGCGGCGCGATCAGCACGCGCTCGACCATGGCGGGCGTGCCTTTGTCCTGCAGGGTCCCGACCAGTGCCTCACCGATTCCCAACTCGGTCAGTACCGCGAGGCTGTCAAACGCCGGGTTGGGCCGAAACCCGTCGGCGACTGCCCGCAGGGATTTCTGCTCCTTGGCGGTAAACGCCCGCAGACCGTGCTGAATCCGCAGGCCGAGCTGGGCCAGAATGGCGTCTGGTAAATCGCTGGGCGACTGAGTCACAAAATAGACGCCGACCCCTTTCGAGCGAATCAGGCGAACCACCTGTTCCAGGCGATCCTGCAGGGCTTTCGGGGTATCGGCGAACAACAAGTGCGCCTCATCGAAAAACAGCGCCAGCAACGGTTTGTCCGCATCGCCTCGTTCGGGCAGTTGTTCGAACAGCTCGGCCAGCAACCAGAGCAGAAAAGTCGCATAGACCTTCGGTGCTTCATGCACCAGGAGGCTGGCGTCAAGCAGATGAATGCGCCCGCGCCCATCGCTGGCCGGCTGGAGCAGATCCTCCAGTTGCAGGGCCGGCTCACCGAACAAGGCTTCGGCGCCCTGCTGCTCCAACGTCGCCAGCCGGCGCATCAGGGCCTGGCTGGAACCGGTGGTCATCAACGCACTGTCCTCGCCAAGCAATTGCGGGTGTTCCTTGAGGTGATTGAGCAGTGCCTTGAGATCCTTCAAATCCAGTAACAACAACCCTTCACGGTCGGCGACCTTGAATGCCGCATAGAGTGCGGCCTGCTGGCTATCGGTCAACTCGAGCAGGCTGCCCAGTAATAAAGGCCCCATTTCACTCAGGGTGGTCCGTAATGGATGACCGGATTGTCCGTGAACATCCCACAGCGTCACCGGATACCCCTGGGGTCGATGATTAAGCCAGGGCATGCCCGCGATACGTTCAGCGATTTTACCCTGTGGCTGGCCCGCGGCGCCCAGACCACAGAGGTCACCCTTGATATCGGCGGCGAATACCGCGACGCCCGCATCACTGAAGGCCTCGGCCAAACGTTGCAGGGTCACGGTCTTGCCGGTGCCGGTGGCGCCCGCGATCAGGCCATGCCGGTTAGCCAGGCGCATGGCCTGGGCAATCGGCTGCCCGGACAGATTGGCACCCAGCATAAGTTGCGATGTATCAGCCATTTCATCACCCATGGTTAAGCTTTCCCTCGCGCGGTCGATAGTTCAGGCGGCGAACCAGAAACATTAAGAATCATGTCGGATAAGTCTCCAAGCAGGGAAGCACTAGCCCCTGACTTTCACGACATCGCCAGCTCACGCTGACTGCAACCCCGAACATATAAAGACCTTAGCGGACCCCACAAGCCATGAACACAAATCTCAGCTTCAGACACAAGATCCTGCTTGCTGCGTCCCTGATCGTGATCGCCACCTTTGCGCTGTTCACGCTGTACAACGACTACCTGCAACGCAACGCCATTCGCAGCAATCTGCACAACTACCTGCACGATATGGGTGACACCACTGCCCACACCATCCAGACCTGGCTGGCCGGGCGCAGCTTGCTGATCGAGAACCTGGCACAGTCGATCGCCCTCAACCCCGAACTCGGCCATGTCAATCAGTTGCTGGAACAGGAGGCGATCAAGCAGACCTTCATCGGCGCCTACCTGGGCACCACGCAAGGCCAGTTCACCACTCGCCCCGACAGCAAGATGCCCGAAGGCTATGACCCCCGCGTCCGCGCCTGGTACAAGATCGCCGAGAGCAGCAGCGGCTCGGCCATCACCGAACCCTATTTGGACCTTTCTTCCGGGCAAATGGTGATCGCTATTGTCGACAGCGTGCGCCAGGCCGGTAAAAGCCTGGGGGTGGTCGGAGGCGATGTCAGCCTGCAAGCCATCACCGACACCATCAATGCGCTCGACTTCAATGGCATGGGTTATGCGTTTTTGATCAGTGCCGACGGCAAGATCCTGGTCCACCCGGACAAAAACATGACCACCAAGCAGCTCAAGGAGCTCTTTCCCCAAGACACGCCGCGCATCGGCGATACCATTAGCGAAGTACAGCTCAACGGTAAGCCACGCATCATTGCCTTTACGCCTATCAAGGGGCTTTCCTCGGTCAGTTGGTACGTCGGCCTGTCCGTCGACAAGGACAAAGCCTTTGCCGGCCTGTCGACGTTCCGCACCTCCGCCTTGATTGCCACCGTGGTCGCCGTCGCGGCCTGCATTACCCTGCTCGGTATGCTGATCAGCCTGCTGATCCGCCCGCTGCACACCATGACCCGGGCGATGCGCGATATCGCCGACGGCGAGGGTGACCTGACCCGTCGCCTGACGATCCACAATCACGACGAGTTCGGCACCCTGGCCAAGGCGTTCAACCACTTTGTCGAGCGTATCCATGGCTCGATCCGTGAAGTCGCCTCGGCCACCGAGCATGTCAATGAAGTCGCCCTGCGCGTGGTCAGTGCGTCCAACTCCTCGATGCACAACTCCGATGAGCAGGCCAGCCGCACCAATAGCGTTGCCGCCGCCATCAACGAGCTGGGGGCTGCCGCCCAGGAGATCGCCCGCAACGCCGCCCAGGCTTCGCATCAGGCCAGCGATGTACGCGGCCTGGCCGAACAGGGCCAACAAGTGGTCGAGCGCAACATCGGCGCGATGAATCAACTGTCGCAGATGCTCAGTGCTTCAAGTACCAATATCGAATCGCTCAATAGCAAGACCGTGAACATCGGCCAGATTCTGGAGGTCATCACCAGCATCTCCCAACAAACCAACCTGCTGGCCCTCAACGCCGCCATCGAGGCCGCTCGCGCAGGCGAAGCCGGCCGTGGCTTCGCTGTGGTGGCCGATGAAGTACGCAACCTGGCCCATCGCACCCAGGAGTCGGCGCAACAGGTGCAGAACATGATCGAGGAGTTGCAAATCGGGGCCCGCGAGTCGGTCAGCACCATGGGCGACAGCCAGCGTCATAGCCAGGAAAGCATGGAAATCGCCAATCTGGTCGGCGAGCGCCTGAGCAGCGTGACCCAGCGCATCGGTGAAATCGATGGCATGAACCAGTCGGTCGCCACCGCCACGGAAGAGCAGCATTGCGTGGTCGAGTCGCTCAACATGGACATCAACGAGATCAACACCCTCAACCAGGAGGGCGTGGAGAACCTGCAAGCGACGCTGCGCGCCTGTACCGACCTGGAGCAGCAGGCTGCACGCCTGAAGCATCTGGTCGGGACGTTCCGCATCTAAGTGGCGTAGGAGGCGCCGGCGCGAGTCAAGGCTCCGGCGGCGTGTCCTGCAGTTGCTTCCAGAGTTCGGCGGCACCGGGAAACTCGGTGCCGTCGTCCTGATCGAGCGCCTCGGGATCGAAGCGGCTCAGGCAGCCCTCGCCCAGGGTGGGCGGGGCCTGGGCAGTGGCCTTGTCGAGTGGATCACTCATGGAAACCCCTCCCTGCAAGCCCGCTGGGGGCTATCAGAACACCACGGTCTTGTTGCCATGCACCAGCACGCGGTCTTCCAGGTGATAGCGCAAGCCGCGCGCCAGCACCATTTTTTCGACGTCACGACCAAACCGCACCATATCCTCGATGCTGTCGCTGTGGCTGACACGCACCACGTCCTGTTCGATGATCGGACCGGCATCCAACTCTTCGGTCACATAGTGGCACGTTGCGCCGATCAACTTGACGCCACGCAGGGACGCCTGGTGATAAGGCTTGGCACCTACGAACGAAGGCAGGAAGCTGTGGTGGATATTGATGACCTTGTGTGCGTACTCGGTGCACAGCGCCGGCGGCAGGATCTGCATGTAACGCGCCAGTACGACCACTTCGGCGTCATGGTGCTTGACCAGGCGGGAGACCTCGGCAAAGGCCGGCTCCTTGTTCTGCGGCTCGACCGGTACATGGTAGTAAGGAATGCCATGCCACTCGACCATGCTGCGCAGGTCATTGTGGTTGGAGATCACACAGGCGATATCGCAATCGAGTTCGTCGCTGTGCCAGCGGTGCAGCAAATCGGCCAGGCAGTGCGATTCGCGGCTGGCCATCAACACCACACGCTTTTTCTGTGCGGTGTCGGTGATGCGCCAGACCATGGAAAACTCTTCGGCGATCGGCGCAAACGCCTCACGAAAGGCCTCCAGGCCGAACGGCAGAGAGTCGGCACGAATCTCGTGACGCATAAAGAACCAACCGCTGTGGGTGTCCGAGTGATGGCTCGCTTCAGTGATCCAGCCGTTGTGGGACGCCAGAAAGTTACTGACTTTGGCAACGATACCGACACCGTCTGGGCAAGCAATCACCAGCCGAAAAGTGCGCATGAGGGGGAAACTCCAGAACTTCGCAAAGGCGGCCATTCTAGCGATTACGCCAGCAAAATTGCAGTACTCAATGAGCATTAATCGCCCCGCCCGCCTGAGCGGTCGGCGCTAGTTACTCTTAGCCCCCGTGCCGGACGACCAAGCTGTTAGTCGCCGCACTGAAATGCCCGCACCGATTAACCAGCACAATAGGCCTTCTAATTAATTTGGCATATCAGTTAGGAGTGTAAGGTTTTTTCAAACATTTAATATAGAGGCCGTTATTTTGTTTACTTGCTGAAACTGTCTGACTATTATTACGCCACATCCCCCTATAACCCGCCTCCAACATAAGGTAGCCCCATGTCCCTGATCAACGAATATCGCGCCACAGAAGAAGCTATCAAAGAGCTGAAGGCCCGCCTGGAAAGCCTGTCCCAAGACGGCAAACTTCAAGCTGAGCTGGAGTTCGAAGAAAAGCTGCGCAAACTGATGGCGGAAAACGGTAAGTCGCTGCGTGACATCATTGCCTTGCTGGATCCGGATGCAAAAACCAGCAAAGCACCACGCGCCGCCGCCAAAACTACCGGCACCAAGCGTGCCCGTAAGGTCAAGCAGTACAAGAACCCACACAATGGCGAAGTCATTGAAACCAAAGGCGGCAACCACAAGACGCTGAAAGAGTGGAAAGCCAAGTGGGGCAGCGACGTCGTTGAAGGTTGGGCAACCCTGCTGGGCTAAATGCCAGAGGCGTGCGACGCCGACTCGCGACGCGCAGCTCTTCAAAAAAAACGCCAGTTCACTGGCGTTTTTTTATTCCCGCCTTTTCTCGCTCGGCGGGCCTTATCCGTTCAAAGCCCCAATCTTTCGCGCAATGAGCGTGCATAGGCCTGCCACTGATCAAGTACCTGACCCTGCTCGGCAGTCGCACTAGCGCGTAATTGAGCCATGGCCTCGCTAAAACTATCCAAGGTATTCGGTGCACCGTATTCGGGCTTCGTCAAACGCTGCCGGCAAAATTCCAGCCAGCGCTGTTGCTCCTGAATATCGAGGGTCTCGGGAAAGTTGCGCGCCCGATAACGAAATAACAACTCGGGCAAACGTTCATCATCAAATGGCCAAGCACTCTGGGCCAATTGCTGCGGGTCGGCCACACGCACTTGCTCGCATAAACGCCGGTCTCGGTCCCCCAGAAATCCGTCGTACAACTGCTGCTCGGGATCTTCACTGGGGGTAAAGTCTTCCTGCGCATAAAGCGCCGCTAGTTTCTCTTGCCAAACTTGTTGCTGCTCAATCAATTGCTCAGCCCGACGCTGCTGCACCGCCATATCAAGCTGCAGGCGCTGCTGATCCTGCGCACGCAACACAGTGAGCGGCGCCACGACCGGGCAACGGTTGATATGAATCAGTTTGAGCGGGACCGGTAATTGCCCCGGCGCCAGGTCGTCATGCCGCTGATACAAGCGCTGGCGCAGGCTCTCGGCATCCAGTTCCAGCAAGGGCTGCGGATCGAGCCCCAGGTCACAGACAATCAGTGCATTACGGTTGCGCGGGTGCCAGGCCAGCGGCAGGACCACTCCCAGAAAATGCCGCGCGGCAGAAAAACGCCCGGAAATATGCACCATGGGCTGCAGCAGCCGGATCTGATCCATGACCCGCTGCTTGCTGCGCAGTTGAAACAGCCAGTCATACAGGCGCGGCTGCCGCTCACGAATCAGCCGCGCCAGGGCGATGGTCGCGCGCACGTCGGACAGCGCATCGTGGGCCTGGCCATGGTCAATGCCATTGGCCGCAGTCAAACGCTCCAACCGCAGGGTGACCCGCCCCTCCTCTTCGGGCCAGGTAATGCCTTCGGGACGCAGCGCATAGGCAGTGCGCACCACGTCGATCAGGTCCCAACGGCTATTACCGCCCTGCCACTCGCGCGCATAGGGATCGAAGAAGTTGCGATACAGGCTGTAGCGCGTGACCTCATCGTCAAACCGCAACGTGTTGTAACCGGCGCCACAGGTGCCGGGGCGGGCCAGCTCGGCATGGACGCGGGTGATGAAGTCCGCCTCGACCAGGCCCCGCTCGGCCAGGCAATCGGGCGTGATGCCGGTAATCATGCTGGCCATCGGGTGCGGCAGAATATCGTCGCTGGGCCGGCAGTACAGATTCACGGGCGCTTCAATTTCATTGAGCTCGGCATCCGTGCGAATGCCCGCGACCTGCAACGCACGGTCGCAACGCGGCGTGATGCCGGTGGTTTCATAGTCGTACCAGAAGATCGAAGTCACGGGCCTGTCCTGCATTTGAAAGTGCGGGGAAGTCTAGGGGCTGGGGATGACCAGCTCAATCCATGGCGTACTGCTATATCGATACGATGCAAGTTAAGTTGCTTCACGCGCCGCTGCTGGCTAGCATCGGCCTGCCTGCTCAGCCCCGTCGCACCGACCCGCACTCAGGTCCCGCCAAGGAAAGCCACGCTGCCAGCTCCCCTCGATACCCGCTATCAGGTCGAAACGCCCGAAGGCATCGATCTACGCCTGCACCCCGCCGGACTGATGTCCCGGGCGATGGCCTTCGCCATTGATTTAGGCCTGCGCGCAGGGATTTTTGCCGGACTGCTCTTTGCGCTAGCCTGGCTGGGTAATCTGGGGCTTGGCCTGGGCTCGATCCTGCTGTTTATACTCAGTTGGTGGTACATGGTGCTGTTCGAAGTACTCAACCAGGGAAGTTCGCCCGGCAAGCAGATCATGGGCCTGCGGGTCGTACACGACGATGGCACGCCTATCGATTGGCCCGCCTCGCTGATCCGCAATCTGCTACGCGTGGTTGATATGCTGCCGTTCGGCTATTGCCTGGGTGCCATCACCTGCCTGCAACACCCCAACTTCAAGCGCCTCGGCGACCTCGCCGCCGGCACGCTGGTGATCTACCGCGAGCGGCCCAAGCCGCGCCCACAACTGCCCCAAGCACCGCCACGCCAAGCCCCCTTCGTGCTCAAGCTCGAGGAGCAACGGGCCATTCTCGGTTTTGCCGAGCGCCAGAGCCAGCTATCTGCGGCCCGGGCCCGCGAGCTGGCGGCCATCCTCGCCGAACCACTGGCAGTGCCTGCAGAACAAGCGCCCAACGAAATCAACAGCCTGGCCCGCGGCCTCCTGGGGCCGACGTGAAGCAAAGCCAGTTCGAAACCCGACACCAGCCCCAGTGGCAGCGCTTCGAGCAACTGCTGGGCCGGCTGGAGCGAGGCAAGGCCCGGGCCGATGAATGCCGCCAGTTTCCCCAGGACTACCGGCGCCTTTGCCAACACCTGGCCCTGGCCCGCGAACGCGGCTACAGCAGTTACCTGGTCGACCCGCTGGAGCAACTGGCCCTGCGTGGCCACCAGCAGTTCTATCGCCATCGCAGCCAGGCCGGCGCGCAGTTGCTCGGTTTTGTACTCGCCGGTTTTCCGCAGTTGGTCCGCCAGCAGTGGCGCTTTGTACTGGCCTCCAGCCTGCTGTTTTTCGGCAGCCTGCTAAGCATTGCCCTGCTGATCCAGTTCTATCCCGACCTGGTCTATAGCGTGGTGGACACCGCGCAGGTCGAGCAGATGCAAAACATGTACGACCCCGCTTCCAGCCGCCTGGGGCGCTCGGCCGAGCGGGCGGCCAGCGAAGACTGGATGATGTTCGGCTACTACATCATGCACAACATCGGCATCGCCTTTCAGACCTTCGCCGGCGGCCTGCTGTTCGGCCTGGGCAGCGGCTTCTTCCTGCTGTTCAATGGGTTGGCGATCGGGGCGATTGCCGGCCATCTGACACAGATCGGTTATGGCCAGACGTTCTGGTCCTTCGTGATCGGCCACGGCGCCTTCGAACTGACCGCCATCGCCCTGGCCGGTGCCGCCGGCCTGCAGATGGGCTGGGCACTGCTGGCGCCCGGCCGCCTGCCCCGCAGCGAAGCCCTGCGCCTGGCCGCCAGGCAGGGGGTGCGGATGATCGGCGGGGTCACCCTGTTTCTCCTGATCGCGGCCTTTATAGAAGCCTACTGGTCCTCCATGACCGCGCCCTCACCGGGCCTCAAGTACCTGGTCGGCGCCGCCCTCTGGCTGCTGGTCGCGGCCTATCTGATCGGCGCCGGACGCCAACGCCATGCGCCTGTCTGACGCCAGCGTGGCGATTCGCCCGCGCAGTACCTGGGAAGCCATGGACCTGGGCGTCCTGATGGCACAGCAGCAGCGGCGCTTGCTGATGGCCAGTTGGGCGCTGGTCAGCCTGCCGGTGTTTCTCCTGCTCAGCCTGGTGTTCTGGGAATCGCCGTCGACGGCCATGTTGCTGTTCTGGTGGCTCAAGCCGGCCTTCGAGCGACTGCCTCTTTATATTCTCTCCACCAGCCTGTTCGGCGAAACGCCGACTCTGGGCCAGGCCCTGCGCGAATTCCCGCGCCTGCTCAAACCGCAATGGCTGGCCAGCCTGACCTGGCGTCGGTTCAGCCTGAGCCGCAGCTTCACCCTGCCGGTCCAGCAACTCGAAGGCCTGTCTGGCAATGCCCGCCAGCAGCGTCTGGCGGTGCTGCGCCGGGGCAATATCCAGGCGCCACGCTGGCTGACGCTGATCGGCCTGCACCTGGAGGGCGTGTTCTGGATTGGCCTGATTGGCCTGCTCTACCTGTTCCTGCCGTCACAGGTCGAGCAGGACTGGAGCTGGCAAAAACTGCTGGCCGGCAGCGACCAGCAATGGCGCTGGCTCGAACACCTGAGCAACAGTCTCTACGCCCTGGTCCTGGTGATTTGGGAGCCGATCTACGTGGCCTGCGGCTTCAGCCTGTACCTCAACCGACGCACCGCCCTCGAAGCCTGGGATATCGAACTGGTCTTTCGCCGCCTGCGCCAGCGCCTCAGTGGCGTGGCCGCTGCCTTGCTGATCGCCACGAGCCTGTGCCTGCTCACACCACCGCCTGCCGCCTGGGCCGCTGAACCCGAAGGACCGGACAGCCCGCGCCTGCTACAACAACCGCTGAACAGCCAGGCTGCGCGCCAGGCCATCGAGAACATCCTCGCCGCCCCGCCCTTCAAGAACCCGCAGACCGTCACCCGCTGGCGCCTGATCGAAACCGCCAAGCCGGCCGAAAAGCCCCAGGACAGCCCGCCACCCGAATGGCTGAAACGCTGGCTCGAAGGCTTCGACGGCCAGTGGCTGGCCACTCTGGCCAAAGCCATTGAAGTGCTGCTTTGGGGGAGCCTGATCGCCGCCCTTGCCCTAGTGGTCTATCGCTACCGTGAGTGGCTACAGGCCTTTGTCAGCCGCCGCCCGAAACCACGACTGAACACCCGGCGCGAGACACCACCCCAACTGTTCGGGCTGGCCGTCGGCGCCGAAACCCTACCGGACGATATCGCCAGCACCGCCGAGCGCCTGTGGGCCAGCCAACCGCGCGAGGCGCTGGGGCTGTTGTACCGCGGGCTGTTGAGCCATCTGTTGCATGACTGGCACCTGCCCCTCAAGGACGCCGACACCGAAGGCCAGGTGCTGCAGCGGGTCGCCTTGCTCCAGCAACCGGCACTGAAGGAGTACAGCCAGGCCCTGACCCAGCACTGGCAAAACCTTGCCTATGGCCATCGCCTGCCCTCGGCGCACGTGCAGCAACAACTCTGCGCCGGCTGGCGGCAACTGTTCGACCGGGAGCCACGCCCATGACCCGGCGTACGGCGACGCTACTCGGCCTGTTGCTCCTGGTGCTGGCCGCCTGCCTGGGGCTGTTCCTGTACAAGCACATCGAGCCTTATCAACAAGTCATCGACCACGGTCCGGCGCCCGAAGCCAGGAGCAACCCCTACCTGGCCGCCGAACATTTCCTGCGCGGGCGCGGGCTCAATGTCACCCACGCCAGCAGCCTGGGTGTGCTCTCTCGACTCGAAACCCGCCAGGAGAGCCTGTTGCTGCTGGGCCCGCGCGGTAATCTGTCGGCCCGCCAGGTCGATGACCTGCTCCAGTGGGTCACGACCGGCGGGCGCCTTCTTGTGGCCGCCGAGAAAAACTGGGACCCGGACAGCGGCCAAAGCGGCGACCCGCTCCTCGACCGCCTGGGCGTGCAACTCTGGCTCAGCAAGGATCTCAAGGACGACCCCGCCCAGGTGCCTGACGAGCCATTCCCGAGCCTGACCAAGCTCTATCTGGAACACGAACCTACCCCCGCCTACTTCGGCTTTATCCCCGAGTTGCACCTCGAGGACCCGGATAACCAGGCCCGGGCCTGGGCCAACAGCGCAGGCGCGACCCATTTGATGCAACTGGACCATGGCCTGGGAACCATCACCGTGGTCAGTGACGCCAACCTCTGGAAAAACCCGACCATCGCCCAGTACGACAATGCCTGGCTGCTCTGGTACCTGACCCAGGACAGTAACGTGACCCTGGTCTTAAACACTGCCCACGACAATCTGCTCAGCCAGTTGTGGCGCTATTTCCCCCAGGCCCTACTGGCCTTGCTGGCCCTGGTCGGCCTGTGGCTCTGGCATATCGGCCTGCGCCAGGGCCCGTTGCAGGCCCCCACGCCCCTGGCCCGACGCCAGTTGCTGGAGCATTTGCGCGCCAGTGCCGACTTTCTCCTGCGCCGCAGCGGCCAGACAACCTTGCTGCATAACCTGCAGCAAGATATCCAGCGCCGTGCCCGGCTGCGTTATCCCGGCTTTGAACGCCTGCCCGTGGCCGAACAATGGCAGGTGCTGTCGCGCCTGACCCGCCAACCGACCAGCGCCATCAGCCAGGCCCTGCGCCCACGACCGAAGGAGCGCCTGTCCAGCGCCGACTTCTGCCGCCAGGTCGCGCACCTGCAAACCCTCAGGAATGCCTTATGAGCGAAGAATTGCCGCACACCCCGCCTGCCCTCGACCCGCAGGAACATGCCGCCCAGCAGCGCCAGCGGGCCAGCCACCTGGCCCAGGCCCTGCGGGTGGAACTGAACAAGGCAGTGATCGGCCAACAGGCCGTGATCGACGATGTGCTGACCGCGCTGATCGCCGGTGGTCATGTGCTGCTTGAGGGTGTACCGGGGCTGGGCAAGACCCTGCTGGTCCGCGCCCTGGCCCGATGTTTTGGCGGTGAATTCGCCCGGATCCAGTTCACCCCCGACCTGATGCCCAGCGATGTCACCGGCCATGCGGTCTACGACCTGCAAAGCGAGCAGTTCAAGCTGCGCAAGGGGCCGCTGTTCACCAACCTGTTGCTGGCCGACGAAATCAACCGGGCACCGGCCAAGACCCAGGCCGCCCTGCTCGAAGCCATGCAGGAACGCCAGGTCACCCTTGAAGGCCGGGCCTTGCCCATCGCCCAGCCTTTTATGGTGCTCGCGACGCAAAACCCAATCGAGCAAGAAGGTACCTACCCGCTGCCCGAAGCCGAACTCGACCGGTTTATGCTCAAGCTGCGGATGGACTACCCTGCCGCCGACGAGGAGCTGGAGATGGTCCGCCAGGTCACCCACTCGACCCGCGCCGATATGCTCGATGTGCAACCCCTGCGCACCGTGCTCCAGGCCAAGGACGTCCTGGCCCTGCAACGCATTGCCAGTGACCTGCCGCTGGATGAGCACGTGCTCGACTACGCCGTGCGCCTGGCGCGCGCCACCCGCGACTGGCCGGGCCTGACCCTGGGCGCCGGGCCGCGCGCCTCCATCGCTCTGGTACGCGGCGGTCGTGCCCGAGCCCTACTGCGCGGCGGCGACTTTGTCCTGCCCGACGACATCAAGGGCTGTGCGCTGGCAGTGTTGCGCCACCGCGTGCGCGTTGCGCCGGAGCTGGATATCGAAGGCCTCTCGGCCGAGCAAGTGCTCAGGCAGTTGCTCGACCAGGTCCCGGCACCGCGACTATGAGTAGCCTTCGTCGATGAAGCCGTCCCGTCTGTTGCTGATCTGGCTCGCCGTACTGGCCGCCTTCGGGTTGCTGCAGGGCACGCTGGAGCTGCTCGATATCGCCTTCGCACAGCGCCTCAAGCCGATTGGCTGGGGCCTGCTCCTGGCGCTGTTGCTGCTCGCCGCCCTCGATGCCCTGCGCCTGCGCCGCCTGCCGTCACCGCGCCTGCGCCGGCAGATGCCTGGCAGCCTGGCCCTGGGCCGCTGGAGCGAAGTGCGTCTCGAGGTGCAGCACGACTACCGCCAGCCCCTGGCCATCGACCTCTTCGATCACCCACCCGAAGGCCTGACTTTCGAACATCTGCCGCAGACCGTGCCACTCAACCCCGGCGAAGACAGCCAACTAGGCTACCGACTGCGCCCGCTCAAGCGCGGGCATTTCAACTTCACCCAGTGCGAAATCAGCCTGCCCAGCCCATTTGGGCTGTGGCGCCAACGCCGTTACCTGGCTGTGGCGGACGCCACCCGGGTCTATCCCGACTTCGCCCGGTTATACGGCGCCCGGCTGCTGGCCGTGGACAACTGGCTGAGCCAGCTCGGCGTGCGCCAACGCCAGCGCCGCGGCCAGGGACTGGAGTTCAACCAGTTGCGTGAGTACCGCGAAGGCGACAGCCTGCGCCAGATCGACTGGAAAGCCACCGCCCGCCAGCGCACCCCCATCGCCCGTGAATACCAGGATGAACGCGACCAGCAGATCGTCTTTCTCCTCGACTGCGGACGCCGTATGCGCAGCCAGGACGGCGAACTGACGCACTTCGATCACGCCCTCAACGCCTGCCTGCTGCTCAGCTATGTGGCCTTGCGCCAGGGCGATGCCGTGGGCCTGGGGACCTTTGCCAGCGAGCAGCCGCGCTACCTGGCGCCGGTCAAGGGCAGCGGCCAACTCAACGTGTTGCTCAATACGGTCTACGACCTGGACAGCAGCCAGCGCCCGGCGGACTTCCAGGCCGCCGCCAGCCAGTTGCTCGCCCGCCAGAAACGCCGGGCGCTGGTGGTGCTAGTGACCAACCTGGGCGATGAAGATGAAGAAGAACTGCTCGGCGCGGCCAAGCGCATCGGCCGCCAGCACCGGGTACTGGTCGCCAGCCTGCGTGAAGAAGTCCTCGACCAACTGCGCCAGGCGCCCGTGCAAACCCTGCCCGAGGCGCTCGCCTACTGCGGCTCCATCGACTATCTGAACGCCCGCGCCATCCAGCACGAGCGCCTTGCCGCCCACGGCATCGCCGTGCTCGATGCCTTGCCGAGCGAGTTTGGCGCCGAATTGGTGAGCCGTTATCTAAGCTGGAAAAAAGCCGGCACGCTGTGAGTCAGGCCGAGGCTGGCAGTGGGCGAAAGCTGAAATAGCAGGACAAGGCGCGGATCAGTTGCACGTAGTCACCCGGTGCCTCACGCAACACAAAGCCCGAATCGAAGTAGCCGGGCGTGGCATCTTCGCGGCACCACAGGCAATCGGCCTCCAGATCGATAAACAGAAGACTGCCATCCAGGCCGGGCACCTTCAGGCGCAGCTGGAAGTGGCCACCGACCAGCAGTGGCAACTGGCTGATCAGCATCAGGCCCTGCTCGGAGACATTGCCGAGATAGCCCACGGTGCTGTCCGTGAAACGGTTGAAAACGCGCAGAAAACCGGGCAATTGCCGGCGTTCGATCCGGCGATGAGTCAACATGGCGGTCATCACTTGCTCAAAGGCCATTCAGCATGACCGCGCTAGTGCATGGCGCGCGCCCCGACGATAGCGCCGAGACACGCTTGGGGCGCACAGCCCTGTGCAGATCAGATCTTAGTCCAGCCCGGCGACTCGACCCGATTAAATTTCACCCGTCATCGAACGCCGCGCTTACAGCGGTGCGGGCTTGGGTTGCGCTGGCATCGCACGCAGATGGCCAAGCTGCTGCAAGGTCTCCAGGCGCGCACGAGCACGGTAGGCATACTCGCTGCTGGGGTGCTGGGCCAGAATGTACTGATAGGTCTGGGCAGCATCGAGGAACAGTTTCTGGCGCTCCAGGCACTGGCCGCGCAGCATCGAGACTTCCGGCTGGATATAGCGGCGCGCCCGGCTATCACGGTCGACCTTGGACAATTCGATCATCACGCGGTCGCAATCGCCCTTGTCATAGGCGTAATAGGCATTGTTCAGGTGTTGGTTCATCGCCCAACGGGTGCAACCGACGACACTGGCCGCCATCATTAAAACGAGCAAAATTCGCATGGGGTATCTCCTGTTCACAGCAGTGTATCGACCCCTGGGCGGAAATCTTCAAGGCCGTATCAAGCAAACAATCGGATCAGCAAAAAGTAGTGCGTAGGAACAATGACTACAGCAACGGACCATAGTAGCCTTTCGCTGCGCTTGAACTCAGGAGTCTTTGCATGTCTGTTCGTCGTACCAAAATCGTCGCCACCCTTGGCCCTGCGAGCAACTCGCCGCAAGTGCTGGAGCAGTTGATCCTTGCAGGCCTGGACGTTGCCCGTCTGAACTTCTCCCACGGCACGCCCGATGAGCACAAGGCTCGCGCCCAGCTAGTACGCGACCTCGCCGCCAAGCACGGGCGCTTCGTCGCACTGCTGGGTGACCTGCAAGGCCCGAAAATCCGTATCGCCAAATTTGCCAACAAGCGCATCGAACTCAAGGTCGGTGATCGCTTTACCTTCTCCACCAGCCATCCGCTGACAGACGGCACCCAGGATATCGTCGGTATCGACTACCCGGACCTGGTCAAGGATTGCGGTGTCGGCGACGAGCTGCTGCTCGACGACGGCCGCGTGGTCATGCGTGTCGACACCGCGACCGCTGACGCCCTGCACTGCACCGTGCTGATCGGCGGCCCGCTGTCCGATCACAAAGGCATCAACCGTCGCGGCGGCGGCCTGACGGCGCCAGCCCTGACCGAGAAAGACAAGGCCGACATCAAGCTGGCTGCCGAGATGGACCTGGACTACCTGGCCGTCTCCTTCCCACGTGACGCCAGCGACATGGAATACGCCCGCCGCCTGCGCGACGAGGCCGGCGGTACCGCCTGGCTGGTCGCCAAGATCGAACGCGCCGAAGCCGTGGCCAATGATGAAACCCTCGACGGCCTGATCAAGGCCAGCGATGCGGTGATGGTTGCCCGGGGTGACCTGGGTGTGGAAATCGGCGATGCCGAGCTGGTGGGCATCCAGAAAAAAATCATTCTGCACGCCCGCCGTCATAACAAGGCCGTGATCGTCGCGACCCAGATGATGGAGTCGATGATCCAGAACCCGATGCCGACCCGCGCCGAAGTGTCCGATGTGGCCAACGCCGTGCTCGACTACACCGACGCCGTGATGCTGTCGGCGGAAAGTGCCGCCGGTGCCTACCCGCTCGAAGCGGTACAGGCCATGGCGCGGATCTGCGTCGGTGCCGAAAAGCACCCGACCAGCAAGACCTCCAGCCACCGCATGGGCACCACATTTGAAAGCTGCGACCAGAGCATTGCGCTGGCGGCCATGTACACCGCCAACCACTTCCCTGGCGTCAAGGCGATCATTGCCCTGACCGAAAGCGGCTATACGCCACTGATCATGTCGCGGATTCGCTCCTCGGTGCCGATCTACGCATTCTCCCCCCACCGTGAAACCCAGGCGCGCGCGGCCATGTTCCGTGGCGTGTACACCGTGCCATTTGACCCGGCCTCGTTGCCGCCAGAGCAGGTCAGCCAGGCGGCCATCGACGAGTTGCTCAAGCTGGGCGTGGTCGAGAAAGGCGACTGGGTCATCCTGACCAAGGGCGACAGCTACCACACCACCGGTGGCACCAATGGCATGAAGATCCTGCATGTCGGCGACCCGATGGTCTAAGGCCCAGGTCCTTGCCCATTAAAAAGCCCCGCGGCGCACACCGCGGGGCTTTTTGCTATCAGGGCAACTGCTGAGCCATGCCTTTGTCGTGACTGCGGCGACAAGCGGCTAGCGCTTGCTCAAAAAGCCTGACAAGGCCGCCAGTGCCTCGGGTGAATGCAAGCGCTGCACAAACAACTCGCCTTCCTGCGCAATCACCTGCAGCAATTGCTCGCGATCAGGCGCCTTCATCAGCGCTTTGCTGATCTGCACCGCCGTCGGCGTCAGTTCGGCCAACCGCCCGGCCATCTCCCGCGCCCGCGCCAGAGCCGCCGGTCCATTGGCCAGAACTTCACTGGCCAAGCCCCAGGCGCCTGCCTGTTCGCCACTGAACCCCTCGCCCAGCAGCAACAGTTGCGCCGCCCGGGCCTGGCCCAGCAACCTCGGCAAAATCAGGCTGGAACCAAACTCGGGGCACAAGCCAAGATTGACGAACGGCATGCGCAACCGGGCATCGGCACTGATATAGACCAGGTCGCAGTGCAGCAACAGCGTGGTGCCGATGCCCACGGCTGAGCCTGCCACCGCCGCGACCAAAGGCTTGCGACACGCCAGCACGCTGCGCATAAACACAAATACCGGGCTCTGCGGTCCGCTGGGAGGATCTTCGAGAAAGTCGGCAATATCGTTACCGGCGGTAAAACACTCACTGCTGCCACTGATCAACACGACCCTGACGGTCGGGTCCGCGTCGGCCTGTTGCAGGGCAATGGCCAGCTGGCTGTACATTTCGCGCGTCAGGGCATTCTTTTTATCAGGGCGATTGAGGCGCAAGGACAGCAGCCCACTTTCGCGCTCGAGGATTACGGCGTCGCTCATCCAGTGGCTCGCTTATTGTTATTGAGTCTTGAGCAGCCGTCTCAGCCCGCGTTCAGAAACGCATCGGCCAGTAGTTGGCTACGGGGCAATCCCGCCATGAACAGCCGTCGGGAAAAAGCCTCGAGACTGTCTGGCGCCCCGCAGAGTAAAGCCAGGGTTTGCCGGGAAACAAGGCGCAATTGCGCCAAAGCAGCCGGTAGCTCGGCCGCCGTCCAGTAGTCCACTTGGAGGTTGCCATGGCGGGCGACCAAGGCCGCCAAGGGCTCGCGGGCATAGTGCTCACTGGCATCGCGGGCCAGGTGAATCAGACGGATTTCACCCTGGTGATCCTGGCGCAAGGCTTCGCGCAGTACCCCCAGCAACGGGCCCAGCCCCGTACCGGCCGCCAGCAGCCATAGCGCCCGATTCTGCCAGTCGGGGTCATAGTGCAGTGCGCCACCGCGCAGTTCGCCCAGGCTCAGGCGATCACCCACCACCAAGGCCCGCGCCGCATCGCTAAAGGCGCCCGGGAGACGGCAATCCAGATGAAACTCCAGGAAACCGTCTTCCTGCGGCAAGCTGGCCAGCGAATACGGGCGCGCCACTGCACCGGCCCAGAGCACCAGGTGCTGACCGGCCTGGTAGCGCAGCGGGCGCTGAGGCGCAAGGCGTAGGCGCAACACGCTCGGGCTCAGCCAGTCGAGCGCGAGCACCGTCGCAGGCAAGCCATCGCGCAGTGGATCGAACACCGCCACCCGCAGGTCCGTGTCGACCTCGCACTGACAGGCCAGGCGCCAGCCCAGCCGACGCTGTCCGGCGGCCAGGGCCTCAGGGCGATTGTCCCGGGGCTCACCCTCCAGGCAATGCACCAGGCAGGCATGGCAACTGCCAGCCCGGCAGCTATAGGGCACCGCCACCCCAGCCTGGTTCAAGGCATCGAGCAGGTTGCTGCCCGAAGCCACCGACCAGCGTCGCTCACCGACCACCAACTCAGGCATCACTGTGTTCCCAGGCCGCGGCACAGCGATTGCGCCCATCGCGCTTGGCCCGATACAGCGCCTGGTCGGCACGGTGTAAGGCATTGTCGAGGTCATCCCCGACCTGCAGCAGGGTCATGCCCACCGAGAGGCTCAAGTCATTGATCGTGAAGCCCACCAACACCACCTCGGCAAAGGCCAGCCGCAAGCGCTCGCAACATGCCGTCAGGCGCTCGGGCGTGGCATCGGGCAACAACAGCACAAATTCCTCACCACCGTAGCGCGCCAGGATGTCGCCCTGGCGCAGGCAGGCACTGGCCACGCCCGCGAACGCCTGCAAAACCTGGTCGCCGGCCGCATGGCCGTGCACATCGTTGATACGTTTGAAATGGTCGAGGTCGATCAGCGCCAGGCCATGGGCCTGCCGGTTCTCCATACTCTCCAGCGCCCGGGAAGCCAGGCGCAGGAAATGCCGGCGATTGAACAGGCCGGTCAGTTCATCGGTGGCCACCAGGTCTTCCAGCTGGCGCATCATCCCGCGCAGCGTGTCCTGATGCGCCTGCAGGGCAAAGCGGCGTTGGCGCATGCGCTGCCGCGAAGCCTGGACATAGATGGCATAGAGGCAAAGCCAGATCAGCACCACCAGCAGCACGCACACCTGCAACAGCGCCAGGCTCGGCGCTGCCAACTGGAAGTGATAACCCTCCCAAAGATTGAGTGACGCAAAGCAGAAAAAAGCCAGCGCCGCACACCCGATAAAGGCGCGCCGCGTGAGATGGAACAGACCGAACAAGAGAATCAGCGGGTAAAGTGCCAGAAAGATCCCCCGCGCCTCCTGCAAATGGCTCAGCAGGTAGGTCTGCCAGAAGATCCCCAGGACGATCTGCACCTGGGTCAGGCTCGGGTCGGCGAAACGCAGGTTCCAGCCGCTGTAGAACACCACGCCCAGGACCAATTGGCAAAGCAGTACCAGACCGCTACTGAACAGGGCGGTATGCGTGGGAGCGCGATAGTGATCCGTCAAAATCGCCACCCAAACCAGGGTCAGGACCAGCACATAAGTCCCCGCCGCCAAGGCGAAGCGCTTCAACAGCAACTGCTGTATCGCGTTATGAGTCACTCGTTGGCTCACCATGCTGAGAAAGGGTTTCCTACCCGTAGAAGCCACTTGCCACTTTAGAGAGGTATCCAAAAAATAACTATTCAAATTTGGTCGCGTGTACAAGTTGGCACGTCAGCCACGCAAAAACAGTGCCGCCCGGCTGCGCGACCTTCGTTTGAGACGCTCGCGGATGTGTCCTACAGCGTGGCGGGTTATACTACCGCGCCTTTTTGTGCCGGCCTCGTGCCAGCCCAGCCTTGAAAGATGTTTTCGACAGACCAGACATACCCAGGTCGCAAACACCTTATTTAATGTTCCCGTCTTATAGAGGAGCGCGACCCATGACCGTGATCAAGCAAGACGACCTGATTCAGAGCGTTGCCGACGCCCTGCAATTCATCTCCTACTACCATCCCGTGGACTTTATCCAGGCCATGCACGAGGCCTACCTGCGCGAAGAGTCGCCAGCAGCCCGCGACTCCATGGCTCAGATCCTGATCAACTCGCGCATGTGCGCCACCGGCCACCGGCCGATCTGCCAGGACACCGGTATTGTCACCGTGTTCGTGCGCGTGGGCATGGATGTGCGCTGGGATGGCGCGACCATGGGCCTGGACGACATGATCAACGAAGGCGTGCGTCGCGCCTACAACCTGCCGGAAAACGTCTTGCGTGCTTCCATCCTGGCCGACCCGGCCGGTGCGCGCAAGAACACCAAGGACAACACCCCGGCCGTGATCCACTACTCCATCGTCCCGGGCAACACCGTGGAAGTGGACGTGGCGGCCAAGGGCGGCGGTTCCGAGAACAAGTCGAAGATGGCCATGCTCAACCCGTCCGACTCGATCGTCGACTGGGTGCTCAAGACCGTTCCGACCATGGGCGCTGGCTGGTGCCCACCGGGCATGCTCGGCATCGGCATCGGCGGCACCGCCGAGAAAGCCGCGGTCATGGCCAAGGAAGTGTTGATGGAATCCATCGACATCCACGAGCTCAAGGCTCGCGGCCCGTCCAACCGCATCGAAGAAATGCGCCTGGAGCTGTTCGAGAAGGTCAACCAACTGGGCATCGGCGCCCAGGGCCTGGGTGGCCTGACCACCGTGCTCGACGTGAAGATCATGGACTACCCGACCCATGCCGCCTCGCTGCCGGTCTGCATGATCCCCAACTGCGCCGCCACCCGTCACGCGCACTTCGTGCTTGACGGCTCCGGCCCGGCCTCGCTGGAAGCGCCACCACTCGACGCCTACCCGGAAATCGTCTGGGAAGCCGGCCCGTCGGCCCGTCGCGTCAACCTCGACACCCTGACCCCGGAAGATGTGCAGAGCTGGAAGCCGGGCGAAACCGTACTGCTCAACGGCAAGATGCTCACCGGTCGCGACGCGGCGCACAAGCGCATGGTCGAGATGCTGAACAAGGGTGAAACCCTGCCGGTGGACCTCAAGGGGCGCTTTATCTACTACGTTGGCCCGGTCGATCCGGTCGGTGACGAAGTGGTGGGCCCTGCCGGTCCGACTACGGCTACGCGGATGGACAAATTCACCCGCCAGATCCTCGACCAGACCGGCCTGCTGGGCATGATCGGCAAGTCCGAGCGCGGCCCGACCGCTATCGACGCCATCAAGGAACACAAAGCCGTGTACCTGATGGCCGTTGGCGGTGCAGCCTATCTGGTGGCCCAGGCGATCAAGAAATCCCGTGTCGTGGCCTTTGCCGAGCTGGGCATGGAAGCGATCTACGAGTTCGACGTCAAGGACATGCCCGTGACCGTTGCCGTCGACAGCAACGGCGAGTCGGTACACATCACCGGCCCGGCCATCTGGCAGAAGAAAATCAGTGAAAGCCTGGCGGTGGAAGTGCAGTAAGCACGTTCCCGAAAGGACAGAAGGCGAGCGGGTTATCCCGCTCGCCTTTTTTTATCCCGCCGGTTTCTCACTGGCCGCCAGGACCCTGGCCATTTGCTGGCTTAGCCAGTTCAAGGCCTGATCGCCATCACGGCGCTTATGCCAGGCCAAGACAAAGGCAAACGACGGCAGCCGGAACGGTGGCGGCACAACCACCAGTTCGGGGTCGTCGATACTGCGCAGGGTGCGCGAGGCCACCGTCAGGATCAGGTCCGTGCCGGCAATCAACTGCGGGGCCACGCTCCAGTGGGGCAAGCTGATTGCCACATGGCGACGCTGATGAATGGCCGTCAGCGCCCGCTCGATTTCCGCCGTGCCGCTGCCCCGCATTTCCAACAGCACATGGGGCCGTTTCAGGTACAGCGCCATGTTCAACGTCTGGTCGACCTCCAGCGTGCGTCGATCCACCAGACAGGCGTAGTGCTCCTCGAATAGCTGGGTGCAGCGCAGCTCATTGGGAATATCGGGAAAGACCCCGGCCGCCAGGTCGATATCGCCATTGAGCAGCAGCTCGACCATGCCTTCGCGGCTGGCCTGGGTGATCTGCAGATCGATGCCCGGCGCCTCCTGGCGCAACAGGCGCACCAGACCCGGCAACAGCAAGGCCGCACCGTAGTCCGACATTGCCAGGTGAAAACGCCGCCGGGCCGAAGCGGGGTCGAAGGCGTTGGGCGCCAGCAGCGCCTGCACCTGGACCAGGGTTTCACGCAGCGGGCCGGCCAGCTCCAGCGCCCGGGCGGTGGGTACCAGGCTAGCACCGACCCGGACCAACAGTGGATCGCCCAACAGGTCGCGCAAGCGCGCCAGGGCATGGCTGACCGCCGGCTGGCTCAAGTGCAGGCGCTCGGCAGCACGGGTGACGTGCTGCTCGCCAAGCAGTGCATCGAGGATCACCAGCAGGTTGAGGTCGATACGGCGCAGATCATTCATTTGATGCATGTTCTGGATATGAATAGGGAATTTAAATTTGCGCGGCGAATGACCTAGAGTCCAGAAAAACCTGCTGGAGACGCGCGATGAGTACCTTGCACTGGGCTGGATTGTTGATATTGGCGGTGATTGCCGGGGCCGTCGTGCCGTTCCAGAGTGCACTGAATGCCAATCTGGGCCGAGGCCTGGGGCATCCGCTGTGGGCAACGCTCGCTTCGTTGCTGGTCAGCATTGCCGTCTTGCTACCGGTGATCCTGGCATTGCGCCTGCCGTTACCGAGCCTGGGCTTTGCGGCCAAGGCGCCACTGTGGTGGTGGGCCGGTGGCGCGTTTGGCGTGTGCTTTATCTCCCTGGCGCTGATCCTGCTGCCACGCCTGGGAGCGGCGGGGTTTATTGCCCTGGCACTGAGCGGGCAGCTGATCGCCTCCCTCGCCCTGGACCATTTCGGCCTGTTTGGCCTGACTCAACGGCCGATCAGTTTGCAGCAGTTACTGGGAGTTGCACTGCTGATCGGCGCGTTGCTGTTGATCCAGTTTGGCGGTCCTCGCAGCCCGGTGCAACAGCCCACAGCGATTCCCCAGCATGACAGCGCCCCGGTCACGACTGCCGACACATCGACACCTGCTGTCATTCTGAAGTGAGCCGTTTTCCTTTCGTTCGCGGGAATTTTCCTAGAGAATCCTCGGCGCTTGTGCCTGGCTAGGGTCATGGCTAGTCTTCGTCCGTCATTGCACAATCAGTGACCGGGTTTGGTCACCCGACTCAGGCAAACAAGCGCGATCTCTACCCATAACGTTTACTTTCGTTTGTAGCTTTATGGTGGGCTGTGCGTGGGGCACCTTCGGGTGCGCCGGGTGCCTGACTTTCCGGTTGACCAACCCGCGTACAGACCACCACCCTTCGTTTGGTCACGGACGGTGATGGTTCCTTACTCAAGTCAGGAGCTACGCCATGAAAAAAATCGTTCCCGATCCTCCCCTTATCCAGATCGATCATTGCCTCGATATCGAACTTGAGCGCGTCCGCGAAAGGCTTGCCAACCACCCCGACAGCCCAACCCTGCTCGACAGCCTGGGCTCCACCACCGCACGGCCCGCCAGTGCATTCTTTGCCGTTCGTCCCGGTATCAGCGCTGAAGAAGCCCTGCTCCAGGCGTCACTATTGCTCAAAGGCGCGCAAGAGATCTGCGACGAAGTGACAGAGTTGGGGAGCGGCGTCGAGCGTGGCTTGATCGGCGCACTGGTACATGGCGTGGAAATGGCCCGAGCCATCGTCGACGCACTGCTCGATGAGTCGCCGAAGCACGACTACTCCCACGCAAACGCCACCTAAAAAAAGCCATCGCCCCTTCAAGCATTCCACCTGAAGGGGCGATGGCGTTTACAGGCAAAGCCGGCGAGCGTCAAAACGCGTTGCGGAAGATCTCTTCAATCTGCCGCTGGTCCGCCGGGCGCGGGTTGGTCAGGCCGCAGGCATCCTTGAGGGCATTGCTGGCCAGTAACGGAATATCAGCCAATTTGGCACCCAACTCACGCAAACCTGCCGGGATTTCAACATCCTTGGCCAATACCCGAATCGCACCAATGGCCGCCTGGGCGCCTTCTTCGGCGCTCATGCCGCTCACCTCGACCCCCAGGGCCTTGGCCACATCCTTCAGCCGTTGCGGGCAGACCAGCGCATTGAAACTCTGCACGTGGGGCAACAACACGGCATTGCAGACCCCGTGCGGCAAGTCATAGAGGCCGCCCAACTGGTGCGCCATGGCATGCACATAGCCCAGCGAGGCATTGTTGAACGCCATACCCGCCAGGAATTGCGCATAGGCCATATTCTCCCGGGCCTGCAAATCGTGGCCGTCGCTGACCGCCGTGCGCAGGTTGGCGCTGATCAGTTCGATGGCCTTGATCGCACAGGCATCGGTAATCGGGTTCGCCGCCGTGGACACATAGGCCTCGACCGCATGGGTCAGGGCATCCATGCCGGTGGCCGCGGTCAGCCCCTTGGGCATGGCGACCATCAGGGCCGGGTCGTTGACCGACAACAGCGGTGTCACATTGCGGTCGACAATGGCCATTTTCACATGGCGTACTTCGTCGGTGATGATGCAGAAACGGGTCATTTCACTGGCCGTACCGGCCGTGGTGTTGATCGCGATCAGCGGCAACTGCGGCTTGGCCGAACGGTCGACGCCCTCATAATCGCGAATGCTGCCGCCGTTGGTGGCACACAGGGCAATGCCCTTGGCGCAATCATGGGGCGAGCCGCCGCCCAGGGAGATCACGAAATCGCACCGGCCCTGGCGCAGCACCTCCAGCCCTTGCTCGACATTCGCCACGCTGGGGTTGGGCTTGGCACCGTCAAACACCACCGAATCGATATCCTGCATCGCCAGCATCTCGGCGATCCGGGTCGCCATTCCCGCCTTGGCCAGGCCGGTATCGGTCACAATCAGAGCCTTGCGAAATCCATAATTGCGAATGGCCGTCATGGCCTCATCCAGACAGCCGATGCCCATGATGTTAACGGCGGGGATAAAAAACGTGCTGCTCATGACGAATCCTCTTTGCGAAAACCAAACCTTTGCGCTGATTCGGGGGAAATCCAGCGGTTGGATTTAGGATCGTCCTACAGTCCCTGGGGCATCTTGACCTGGCTCAACACCCGGTCGTGATAAAGTCGCGCCCTGCCCTCCCACACGCTTCGAGACGACGAACCGCATGATGCAATTCCAGGAATTCGACGCCCATCTGCAGGACTGGAACGCACTGCGCGCAACCACGCCCTTCAGTGGCCTGCTGGTCGGCAATGGCGCAAGCATGGCGCTGTGGCCGGCGTTCTCCTACGACTCGCTGTTCGAGAAGGCCCAGACCACCCGCAATCGCCCCCTGGGCCTGAGCGAACTCAGCGTGTTCAAGGCCATGGACACCTGCAATTTCGAGCAGGTGCTCAGCGCCCTCAAGACCACGATCAAGGTGAACGCGGCCCTGACCATCAGCTCCTCGTCACCGCGCAATCGCTACTTCGCCATCAAGGAAGCCCTGATCCACGCCGTGCGTTCGGTGCACATCCCCTGGAAACAGGTGCAGGCCGAGAGCCTGCTGCGGATCAACCAGGCCCTGGGCGAATACCGCAGCGTCTACACCACCAACTACGACCTGCTCAACTACTGGGCCATCATGCAGGCGCCGCAGAAATTCAAGGACCTGTTCTGGAACGCAGACTCGACCTTCGACCTGGGCAATACCGAAACCAAAGGCACGCGCATTCTCTATCTGCACGGCGGCCTGCACCTGGTGAAGAACCTCGATGGCAGCACCCGCAAACTGACGTCATCGGAAAGCACACTGCTGGGCAGCTTCGCCATCAACACGCTGGGCGACGTGCCATTGTTTATCAGCGAGGGCAGCGCCGAGGACAAGCTCAAGGCCATTCGCAACTCGGACTACCTGTCGTTCTGCTACAGCCAACTGGCCGAGCACCACGGTGCCCTGTGCATCTTCGGCCACGGCCTGGGCAGCCAGGACAAGCATATCGTCCAGGCCCTGCTCGACGCGCAGGTCAAGACCCTGGCCATCTCGATCTACCCGCGCAGCCAGGCCTTTATCCAGCATCAGAAACGCCATTACGCCGGGCTGTTTGTCGGCCGTGATATCACCCTGCACTTCTTCGATGCCACCAGTCACCCGCTGGGCAGCCCGGACCTGGCGGTCACAGCCGAAGACTAGATCAGGCCCCTTCGGGGCTGTGCACCACCACCAGCAACTGCGCCTGCACCTCGCCGACCGAGCGCAGGCGATGGGGTTTCTGGGCATTGAAGTGCAAGGCGTCGCCCCGCTCGAGAATGATCCGCTCATTCATGAAGTCGACTTCCACCTGGCCCTCATGCACAAACAGGAACTCCTCGCCCAGGTGTTCCTTGAAGCTCTTGTCGGTGAACTCGCGCGGCGGGTAGATGATAAAAGGCAACAGGCTGCGTTCGCTGACCTGGTGGGCCAGCACCGCATAGCCCGGCGCCTGATCGTTGGCTGACAGGGACTGGCGCTGGTCATGGCGCACCAGGCTGTAGCTGTCGAGGCTGGGCGTATCGTCGCTGAACAGTTCCTCGACCTTGACGTTCAAGGCCTTGGCCAACTTCAGCGCCGCCGCAATCGACGGCGTATTCAAGCCCCGCTCAACCTTGGACAGATAGCTCTTGGTCATGCCCGACTTTTCGGCCAGGGCCTCCAGCGTCACGCCAAGTTTTTTCCTGAGTATTTTCAAACGGATAGACATGCGTAGCGATTAATCCATCAAGGAGCCAGCGGTTATTCCTTGCCAATGACACTTTGTGTCATATAGCATCTTTAGTGTCATTTGCTGATCCACCCAACGACCTTGCGAGCGGCGGGGGTGGCAAATCCGACGTCCCATCGATGACTGCACAGGACTCCCGATATGGCCAAGACATTAGCACTCCCCAAGGACCAACTGATCCAGCAAGCACTTGCCAGTATGCAAACGGCGCTGGCGGATAATACGTGGACCGACCGACAAAAGCTGGCCCTGACCTGCCGCATTCTGTTCGAAAACGGCCATGACTCGGGCCTCGCCGGCCAGATCACCGCCCGCGGGCCCCAACCCGGCACCTATTACACCCAGCAACTGGGCCTGGGCTTTGACGAAATCAGCGCCAGTAACCTGCTGCTGGTCAACGAAGACCTGGAGGTCCTCGAAGGGCACGGCATGCCCAACCCGGCCAACCGCTTTCACACTTGGGTCTATCGCGCACGGCCGGATGTGAACTGCATCATTCACACCCATCCCACCCACGTGGCCGCTTTGTCGATGCTGGAAGTGCCGTTGCAGATTTCCCATATGGACCTCTGCCCGCTTTACGAGGACTGTGGCTTTCTCAAGCCCTGGCCAGGGGTTCCGGTCGGCAACGAAGAAGGCGAGATCATCGCCGAGGCCCTGGGCGACCAGCGCGCGATCCTGCTGTCGCACCACGGCCAGCTCTCCACTGGCGCCAGCATCGAGGAGGCGTGCGTGATTGCCCAACTGATCGAACGGGCCGCCAAGCTGCAATTGCTGGCCATGTCGGCGGGTAACATCCAGCCGATCCGCCCGGAGCTGGGCCGTGAAGCCCATGACTGGATCAGCAAGCCCAAGCGCCATGTCGCGGCGTTCAACTATTACGTTCGCCAGAATCTGCGCCAACACGCCGATTGCCTGAACTGACCCTTCGCCCGCCCGACTGGAGCCTCACCATGAGCACCCCGAACATCCACGGCATCATCGGCTACACCATTACCCCCTTCGGCACACACGGCGAAGGCCTGGACCTTGACGCGCTGGGATGGTCCATCGACCACATGATCGATGGCGGCGTCCACGCCATCGCGCCCCTGGGCAGCACTGGCGAAGGGGCCTACCTCAGTGACGAGGAATGGAACCAGGTCGCCGAATTCAGCATCGCCCACGTCGCCCAGCGGGTGCCGACCATCGTCAGCGTGTCCGACCTGACCACCGCCAAGGCCATTCGCCGCGCGCGCTTTGCCCAGGCCCACGGTGCAGACGTGGTGATGGTGCTGCCCACGTCCTACTGGAAACTCAGCGAGGCCGAAATCCTCGCCCACTACCGCGCCATTGGCTTGAGCATCGACCTGCCGATCATGCTCTACAACAACCCGGCCACCAGCGGCACGGATATGTCGGTGGAACTGATCCTGCGGATCTTCAACGAGGTCGACAACGTCAGCCTGGTCAAGGAAAGCACCGGCGATATCCAGCGCATGCACCGCCTGCACCAGCTCGGCGAAGGCCGGGTGCCCTTCTACAACGGCTGCAACCCACTGGCCCTGGAAGCCTTCGCGGCCGGTGCCAAAGGCTGGTGCACCGCAGCCCCGAACCTGATCGCCCAGCTCAATATCGAGTTGTACCACGCGGTCCTGGCCAATGATCTGCAGAGTGCACGGGCGCTGTTCTACCGCCAGTTGCCGCTGCTGGAGTTCATCCTTAAGGGCGGCCTGCCGGCCACCATCAAGGCCGGTTTGCGCATGAACGGCCTGGAAGCGGGCGACCCGCGCCTGCCGGTCTTCCCCCTGGCCGAGGCGAGCCGTGCCCAGTTGCAGGGCCTGCTGGAGCGACTGCACTGATCGGCGACCCGCCATGAAAAAGCCCGAACGGCGCCCACCGTTCGGGCTTTTTCATGGCTGCATGGGGCCGGGGTTACTCCTTGATAACGGTACTCGGCCCATTGGCTTTGACGCTGGCGATACCCTTGTCACGGGCGGCTTCGGAGGAGTACTGCTCGCTGGTGCCGATGATTTCGTGATTGGCCGCCTTGAGATTGAAATAAGGCTTGCCGTCCTTGGCGACTTTTTTCTCGTAGCGCTCGTCTTTCGGGCTATTGACCTGGACCGAGGCGATCCCCTTTTCCGCCGCCGCGCGCGAGTTGTAATGCTCGCTCGCCAGAATCGGTTCACCATTGGCCGCCTTGAGCACGAAACGCCACTTACCCGTGCTGCCCTGACTCAGTTGATACCATCCCGACATGATCGCGCTCCCTCGAAGGTTCCATACGAACCTGCAAGTAAAGCTGCTGAGCGGCAATTCTCCAGCGGCACAGTGAACCCATTCTCAAGAATGTGTGTCACGCAAAAAACTTCTCAAGACAAATAGCAATAGTTCTCGATATCATTCGCAACCTTTCTGCCACCCGCCGCTCGATGAAGGATCACCATGTCCCGCTCCAAGCCCGACCCGCTGGCGACCGAAACCTATCGCGGGTTCTACGGGGAAATCCTGCATTTCCTGCGCAAACGCACGGACAACCCCAGCGATGCGGCGGATATGGCCCAGGATGTCTTCACCCAGTGGCTCGACCACCGCGATCACAGCCTGATCGAGCAACCGCGGGCCTATCTGTTCCAGATGGCCCGCAACCTGCTGCGCGATCACTGGCGTCGGCAAAAGGTCCGCCAGACGGTCAACGTCGAGCAGCATGAAAACGTCGACGTCGAGCACAGCGACGAAAAAAACGAGCCCCTGGAAGCCGCTCAACGCCTGCAGCATCTGCAACAACTCAAGGCAGTGCTTGCCGAACTCTCGCCCAAGCGGCGCGAAGCCCTTATGCTGCATCGCTTCGAAGGCCTGAGTCAGGCGCAGATTGCCGAACGGATGGGGGTTTCCGTCAGCATGGTGGAAAAGCACATTGCCTTTGCCCTACTGCATTGCAAGCAGCGACTACAGCGTTTGAACGGCAAGGAGCAGCCAGAATGACCCGTTTTTCCGACCTCGATCCCGATGGCATCGAGGCCCAGGCAGCCCACTGGTTCGCCCGCAATCGCAACCATCAGAACAGCGCCACGCGCAAGGCCTTTGCCACCTGGCTGGCCGAGCCGGCCCACGCCCGCGCCTATGCTGAATTCGAAGAACTATGGGCTGACCTCAATGCCCTCAAGCAATTGAACCACCCGACCGCCCTGCCCGCGCGCCAGCGCCCGAGCCAATGGCTGCGCCCCGCCCTGGCGGTGGCGGCGGCGCTGGTCTGCGCCGTGCTGGCCTTCAACCTGGGGCCACCCGGCGAGCTCTACCAGCAACACATCCAGGCCCAGACCAAAGGCAGCCGACAATTCGACCTGCCCGACGGCAGCCGCTTGTTCGTCAATGCCAATACGCGCCTGCGCATTGATTTTGACCGCCAGCAGCGTACCGTTTACCTGGACCAGGGCCAGCTCTATCTGGAGGTTGCGCCAGACAAGGAACGCCCGCTCCTGGTGCAGGCCGGCGAAGCGACCGTGCGTGTCGTCGGTACTGCCTTCGACGTACGCCGAGGCGCGCGGCAACTGGTGGTCAGCGTCGCCCATGGCCAGGTAGCCTTCGCGACGGATCGGCGCAAGGACAGCGCGCAGATGCTCGGCGCCAGCCAGCGCGCCACCTGGGACTACGCCCGGGGCACTCTGCGCCAGCAGACAGTGAACCCCGAGGAGGTCGCCGACTGGCGTAGCGGCCATCTCTCGTTTCGTAACCGCGAGCTGGCCAGCCTGATCGACGAGCTGGAGCTGTACCGCCCCGGTTCGGTCCTGTTGGGCGACGGTCCACTGACCCGCTACAAAGTCTCCGGCAGCCTGGATATCAACGATCCCGATGCGCTGATCAAGGCCCTGCCCGCCCTGTTGCCGGTCAAAACCGTGGCCCAGGCCGATGGCAGCGTACGGATCGAAAACCGTAACTGATTTTTTGAGAATATTTTTCATTCGCATATGAGGATTTTTCCAGGCTAGGCGTCTTCTTCCCCGTTCGTGCTCTGCACGCAGTCTTTTGGCCCTTTTGGCCGTACTGGGGGATTCAATGTTCCATGCGTCTTGCCGCTTCCTGCCTGCCTGTTCCCGCCCAACGCTGATTGCTGCCTGCCTGGCACTCAGCCTGCAGGCCCAGGCTCAGTCGTTCAACCTGCACCTGCCGGCGCAACCGCTCGCCACCTCGCTGAGCCAGATTGCCCAGCAAGCCAAGATCCAGTTGTTGTTCGACGAAGCCTTGCTAGGCAACTTGCGCGCCCCCGCGCTCAATGGCGAGTTCAGTCCGGAAGAGGCCATTCGCCAAGCTCTGGGCACCAGCGAGTTCAGCCTGGTCAAGGTCGACAACACCTACATCGTGCGCCCCGCCGAAACCCATACCACCTCCAGTGGCGCACTCCAGCTAGGGGCCCTGAGCGTGGTCGGTGACGGCCAGGAAGTTGACTCCAGCAACGTCGGTCGTTCGACCCTCAACCAGGCCGAAATCAATCGGCACCAGGCCAACAACATCCCTAGCCTGATCGCCACGCTGCCTGGCGTCGCCCTTGGCGGGTCACTGAAACCCGGCGGCCAGAAGATCAATATCTGGGGCCTGGGCGAAGCCGAAGACGTGCCGATGACCGTCGATGGGGCGACCAAAAGCGGCTTCGAGCGCTACCAGCAAGGCACGATTTTCATCGAGCCGGAGCTGATCAAAAGCATTGAGGTCGAGAAAGGCCCGCACTCGCCGTTCAATGGTAACGGCGGCTTCGGCGGTATCGTGCACATGGAAACCAAGGACGCCCCGGACCTGCTCGAAGACGGACGTAACAGCGGCGCCATGCTCAAGTACGGCTACAGCAGCAACGATCACCAGCAGTCCTACACCGGTGCGGTGTACGGACGCAGCGACGACGGCCGGGCCGATGCGCTGGTCTACTACACCAAGCGCGATGGCGACGATATGAAGTTGGCCAGCTCTATTCCCGACCCGAACCGCCGCTACCCGATCAATACCAAGCGCCGGCCCAATACTGCCCAGGACATGGATGCCCAGCTGTTCAAAGTGAACTGGCAGGTCAACGACGAGCACCGCATCGGCGGCTCGTACTCGCGTTCGCAAAACAATCTCTGGGCGCCGTTTTCGGCGGTGAGCTACCCAACGCCGCCGCTGGCCTCGGCGATCAACCAATATGGGTACTGGATGGCTTCACGCCGCCTGCTGGCGCAACGCGAAACGATCGATAGCACCTGGTCGGTCAAGTATCAGTACCAGCCCATCGACAACCCCCTGGTTGACCTGAAGGTCACCTACTCGGAATCCAATACCGTCCAGACCGACACCCGCGACTACTTCTTCCAACTGGCCAGCGGCGGCAAGGAAAACACCACCGGCTACAAGGACCGGATTCTGGAAGTACGCAATATCAGCCGCTTCGACAGCGGCCCGCTGGAGCATGTGGTGACCAGCGGCGTGCAATTGCGCAAACATGCCCGCGAAGTGGAAATGTGGCTGCCGGAAGCGCGCTACCAAACGCCGGCCTTCAACAATGGCGTCTTCCAACCCGGGTTTATGCCCCATGGCAAAACCGACACCAACAGCTTCTATATCCAGGATGCGGTGACGCTGGGCGACTTCACCCTGACGCCGTCGCTGCGCTACGACCACGTGCTTAACCGCGGCGAAAAAAACGATGCGCCCAACTACAACAGTCCCGACCCCAAGGACGGTCACGACTACAGTGACAAGGCCTATTCGGGCTGGTCGCCGCGCCTGGCAGCCTTCTGGAAACTCACCCCGTCCATGGCCCTGTTCGCCGACTACAGCCAGACCTGGCGCGCCCCGGTGATCGACGAGCAGTATGAAGTCCAGGGCCCCGGTTCCTCGCGTTCGGGCACCAGTCGCAACCTCGACCCGGAACGCATCACCGCGCTGCGCGGCGGCACCATCAACAACTTCTCGAATATCTTTACCGACACCGACAGTGCGCTGATCCGCACCACCGTGTACCAGAACAAGATCAAGGACGAGATCTTCAAGAACGTCGGCATTGGCTGCCTGGAGCAATTGCAGGGCGACGGCAAGTTCGCCACCTGTACCGCACTGGCGCCCAACTCGCCGATTTCCATGTACCGCAATATCGGTGACCTGACGATCAAGGGTTTCGAAGTCGAAAGCTTCTACGACTCGACCTACCTGTTCGGTTCGCTGTCGTATTCGTGGATGACCGGCAAGCATGAAGGCGCCTACTCCAACCCCTGGGGCCCGAATGTCTGGGCGCGGGATATCCAGCCCGCCACCTGGAACTCGGTACTGGGCGTGAAGATTCCGAGCCTGGACCTGAAGATCGGCTGGCAGGGCCAATGGGCACGCAAGACCGACCGCACCCCGGCCAGTTCCTATCCAAAAGGCTACGGCAGTGTGCTCGGCGACACCTCCTACAGCCAGTACGCCAACGACCGCTACAACGTCCAGGGCCTGTTCGCCAGCTGGAAGCCGCACCAACAGTACCTCAAGGGCACCGAGGTCAATTTCACGCTGGATAACATGTTCAACCGCGACTATCGCCCGGCACTGAGCGGCGACAACGCCTACAGCCAGGGTCGCAATGCCAAGGTCAGCATCACCCGCTACTTCTAGGCCCTCGTTGCGTCAGGCGTAAAAAAACCGGAGCGGGCTCCGGTTTTTTTATGGCCGCGAATCTGGCCGTGTCGATGTACGGCCAGAGGCTCAGCCCAGGTAACCGTCGGCACGCAGCAGGGTTTCCAGGCAGTGTTCCTCGATGGCGTAGAACGCCTTCAGCTCGGCGATCCGCGCCAGCAGCGGCGCCGGGTCTACTGCTCCCGGGCGTTTCACCGCGAGAATCATCTTGTTCTTGTTGGTGTGTTCCAGGGAGATAAATTCAAAGACCTTGGTTTCATAACCGCAGGCCTCGAGGAACAACGCGCGCAGGCTGTCGGTGACCATTTCCGCCTGCTGGCCCAGGTGCAAGCCGTATTGCAGCATCGGCTTGAGCAGTGCCGGGCTCTGGATCTGCTGGCGAATCTGCTTGTGGCAGCATGGCGAGCACATGATGATCGCGGCGCCCGAGCGGATGCCCATATGGATCGCATAGTCGGTGGCGATATCGCAGGCGTGCAGCGCGATCATCACATCCAGCTCGCTCGGCGCCACGCTGCGCACGTCACCCTGCTGGAACACCAGCCCCGGATGCTCCAGGCGCGCGACGGCAGCGTTGCACAGGGTGACCATGTCCTCACGCAGCTCCACCCCGGTCACCCGGCCTTCGACCTGGAGGGTATGGCACAGGTAGTCGTGGATGGCGAAGGTCAGATAGCCCTTGCCGGAACCGAAGTCCGCTACGCGAATCGGCTGGTCGAGCTTGAGCGAGGAAGTGCCGAGGGCGTGGGAGAACACCTCGATAAATTTATTGATCTGCTTCCATTTGCGCGACATCGCCGGGATCAGCTCGTGCTGACGATTGGTTACGCCCAGGTCGGCGAGAAACGGACGGCTCAGTTCCAGGAAGCGATTTTTCTCGCGGTTGTGTTCCGCCGACGGCGCCTCACGGGTTTGCTGGGCTTTGCCCTTGAACAGACTGCTCTTGCCCTTCTTGCTGTACTCGAGCTGGACTTCGTCGGTCAGCGTCAGCAGGTGGGCGTTCTTGAAGGACGTCGGCAAAAGCTCGGCGATCAGCGCCTGGGCCTCGGGCAGCGGCAGGTTCTTAGTGATATCGCGAGTCTTGTAGCGGTACACGAACGACAAGTGCGCCAGGTCCTTGACCGTAACCGGCTTGATAATCAGACGTTGCAGGTCGCCGTCATTGCCGACCGGCTTGGCCAGAACCAGCTTGATAAAGGCATCCTGGGCCAGGCTGGTGTCCAGCAGGTCGAGAAATTGCGCGTGATGATCCGGCACGGGCTGGGCGCTGGGAGCAGAAACGGACATGAACAAAAAGCCTCGGCGTGCGGAAGTCGAATCGGGGGAGTGATCGGTATTTTAGGGGGGATGGGCCGTGGGGGCACGGAGTTATTTTGCCCCCAAACCGTTTTGCCTGCCTAGCACACCGTTAAGTGAGCACGCCTTCACATAACCCGGCCGGGGCGTGAAGCCCCCCCCCCGACCGCATGCCCAACTTTGGCCCGTACTTGCAATGCCCGACTTTGCGCGCTCCCCGCCATGCGGCTCGGTAACCTGAGTGGCTTCATGATCGTGAGTTTTGCGAGCATTGCCCGATCTCCCGCTCAGCCCAGCGAAAACCTTCGCTCTAGATGGCAAGTGCCTACTCCATGTCCATAAATGAGTATTCGGCATTAAGACAAACGGTATGCTCGGAGCCGATGACGAAAGATGCTTCGACTTGGACGGATTTGTAATATTCCCCCCTCAGAAACTCTTCCCCCTGTGCCTTCGCCTCCTGGTCTATGCGTAGGAGCTCAGAAGTTAACGAATTCTCAAATACAATATCAACCCGCATATCACCAGAGGGTAGTTTACGGACATCCATATTATAAAGTCGACCAGACCCGTCGGGGGGAACGTTCTTAGCTTTATTATCCTCCTTATCCTTCTTTACCTTATAATCTAGCAATTCAGCGATTCCAGACTGACTGACTAGTATTTGCAAGATATTTTTTTGGTACGCACTTTTACAGCCATTTAAAAAACGCCCTACCTCCTCAAGCTTATTAACTTTTCCATCATTCACTTTATAGCTAAGATCATAGCCATCACCACAAAAGGAGCAAGTCTGCCGGGGGACATCTTTCTTGAATTGTTCATCAGGGGTTTCACCTTTAGCAAGATCATTGGTAAGCCCCTCATCTATCTTCTTCACAATAGCATTACGCTCAATGAACAGTTCACCCTGAAAAGGCTGCTCCAACGTAAACGCTTCACTCCCGCAGGTTATCGAAACCGCAAGCTGACTCCCCTCAAGAATCTTACAGTCAAAATTATCTTTATAGGGACCCGCAACCTGTTTGTACAGCATATTAAAAGCGGCCAATCGCTCACTACCTTCACGCTCTTCGTTCAAGAAAATGAACAAGGCCTGTTTGGCTTCTTCTTTGCGCGTGCCGCAGAACCAGTCCTGAATACGCCCCCAGACACTCGTCACATCGCGGATGTCCTTGGCATCTTTGATGGCTGCAAACTCAGCATCGCTAATGCTTCTATCGTACCAACTTCCCTCAAACACTATTGACGCCATGACTGTGCTCTCCTTCAAACACTGCAACCTTATTAGTCATGACGGTACACGTCCTATTTTTGTGTCGGCTTTCGTTTCTAGGTGTTATTTTTGCACTTCTTGACCTTGCATCAGCAATCTGGCTGCCGACCTCAAGTTCTGTGACGGGCAACACAAACCTTGGGAGCCGTCCAAGATGACTGGCTCCCCTCAGTTGGCTCACAAGCTCATCCAGTAGCCCCCATCGCGTGCGGGCAGGTTCATCAACCCAACAGCACCAGCCGGTTGGGTAATTCATTGCGCACATGAGTCAACGGCACATGGCTTTTGAGCAATTCGCCACTGGCCTGGATACAGCCGATAAACCCTTCCAGCGTGCGCCCCTGGCGTACCTGCTCGGTGAACGTCTTGATAATGGGCTCCCAGACGCTGTTGTCCAGGCGGCTGGAAATGCCCTGGTCCACCAGGATCTCGACATAGCGCTCCGCTTCGCTGACAAAGATCAGCACGCCGGTCCCGCCCACGGTGTGGTGCAGGTTCTGTTCGAGAAACTGGCGCCGGGCCAGGTTCGAGGCGCGCCAATGCCGGACCGAGCGCGGGACCAGGTGAGTGGTGATCGCCGGGATCCGCAGGATCAAGCTCAGCAAGATAAACCCGCCCCACTGCACCACCAGCAGGCCGTGGGTGCTCAGCCAGCCAGTGAAGTAGTGCACCGCCCCCGGGACCACCAGCGCCATCAAGGCTGCCCACAACAGCGGGATATAGGCATAGTCGTCGGCACGCGCCGCCAGTACCGTCACCAGTTCGGCGTCGGTCTGCTGCTCGACCCGCGCAATCGCTTCGGCGACCTGGCGTTGTTCGTATTCACTGAGTAATGCCATGGGGTTCCATGCTCGTTAAGTGTTCGCTTACCAGCCGCCGGACGATCCGCCGCCACCAAAACTACCGCCGCCACCGCTGAAACCGCCGCCACCGGAACCGCCAAAGCCGCCGGAGCGATACCCGCCGCCACCGCCTGCGCCGCCATGACAGATACCCAGCAGATTGCAGGCCATGACCAGCAGCACAAAGAGAATCACCAGGGTCAGGAATACGCCCGGATGCTCGGCAAGAAAATCCCCCTGGCTTTGCCCCGCCCCCGCCACCATCGGCTGCGGCTCGGGCAAGGGTTCACCTTGCAATACCTGGAGGATCGCCGCCACGCCATCGATAATGCCCTGGGCAAAATCGCCGGCCCTGAACGCCGGGCTGATGACCTGGTTGATGATCACTGAGGTCTGGGCATCGGTCAGCCGATCCTCCAGCCCGTAGCCGACTTCGATCCGCAGCTTGCGCTCGGCCTTGGCCACGATCAGCAGCGCGCCGTTGTTCTTGCCGCGCTGACCAATGCCCCAGTACCGCCCCAACTGGTAGCCGAACTCCTCGATGGTCGTACCTTGCAGATCCGCCAGGGTGACCACCACCACTTGATCGCTGGTGGCCTGCTCCAGGGCCGCGAGGCGCTGCGTCAACTGCTCGCGCTGGACCGGTGAGAGCATCCCGGCGTTATCCACCACCCGTCCGGTCAGCGCCGGAAACACCAGCTCGGCCTGCGCGGGCACCGTCGTCGCCAGCAACCACAGCAGGCCTGCCAGCGACAGGCCAATCCAACGTTTGAATGCAGCCATCAGCCGTTCATCCTTGCCCGGGGCAATCAGAATTTCACTTGTGGCGCTTTATCGGCGTCAGGGCTGGTGGCCTCGAAGGTCTGGCGCACCGGCAGATCGCTGTACATCAGGCTGTGCCACAGGCGGCCAGGAAAGGTACGGATCTCGGTGTTATAGCGCTCGACCGCAAGGATATAGTCACGGCGCGCGACACTGATGCGGTTCTCGGTCCCTTCCAGTTGCGACTGCAAGGCCAGGAAGTTCTGGTTGGCCTTGAGGTCCGGATAGCGCTCGGAAACCACCATCAGGCGGCTCAGGGCACCGGTCAACTGGTTTTGTGCGTCCTGGAACTGCTTGAGTTTTTCCGGGTTGTCCAAGGTCTTGGCATCGACCTGGATCGACGTGGCCTTGGCCCGCGCCTCGATCACCGCTGTCAGGGTGTCCTGCTCGTGCTTGGCATAGCCCTTGACCGTTTCCACCAGATTGGGGATCAGGTCGGCACGCCGCTGATACTGGTTCTGCACCTGGGCCCAGGCTGCCTTGACCTGCTCATCGTAGGTCGGAATGGTGTTGATGCCGCAGCCCGCCAGCAGCGAGGTCAGCAGCATCAGCGCCGCGACTTTCCAGCCAGACCGATAGACATGGTGTACCTGCATAGTAGCGATGCTCCCTGAAAGCACATGTTGAACCGCGAAGGCGATCCTTTAGCCCGAGGACTTCGGGCATAATCGGCGCCGTTCGCTGGAATGTATAAGGCCAATCGGCTAAAAGACTCCCAGCGCGAAAAACCGTTCCGAAGTTTGCTGCATTTACCCGAACAACAATAGCCGCTCCCTCAACTTTGGCCGTCCAGTGCTTGCCGTGAGCGACTGCGCCGACCCGCGAGATAACCATTCATGAAGAAGCTGTGTTTGCTGGGCCTTCTTGTCAGCCTGGCCAGTCATCCGATCCTGGCCGCGACCACCCAGGTCCCTCTCGCCGACAAGGACGCCTTTGTCAGCAACCTGCTGAAGCAGATGACCCTTGAAGAAAAGATCGGCCAGTTGCGCCTGATCAGTATCGGCCCGGAAATGCCCCGGGAAATGATTCGCAAGGAAATCGCCGCGGGCAATATCGGCGGCACCTTCAACTCCATCACCCGTCCCGAGAACCGGCCGATGCAGGATGCGGCCATGCGCAGCCGCCTGAAGATCCCGATGTTCTTCGCCTATGACGTGATCCACGGCCATCGGACCATTTTCCCCATCAGCCTGGCCCTGGCCTCGAGCTGGGACATGGACGCCATCGGCCGCAGTGGCCGTATCGCCGCCCGCGAGGCCAGCGCCGACAGCCTCGACATCACCTTCGCGCCCATGGTCGATATCTCCCGCGACCCGCGCTGGGGCCGTACTTCCGAGGGCTTTGGCGAAGACACCTACCTGGTCTCGCGCATCGCCAAGGTGATGGTCAAGGCCTACCAGGGCGACGCGCCCAGCAATGCCGACAGCATCATGGCCAGTGTCAAGCACTTCGCCCTGTATGGTGCGGTCGAAGGCGGCCGCGACTACAACACCGTGGACATGAGCCCGGTGAAAATGTACCAGGACTACCTGCCGCCCTACCGCGCCGCCATCGACGCCGGTGCCGGCGGAGTCATGGTCGCGCTGAACTCGATCAACGGCGTGCCGGCCACCGCCAACACCTGGCTGATGAACGACCTGCTGCGCAAGGAGTGGGGCTTCAAGGGCCTGGTGGTCAGCGACCACGGGGCCATCTTCGAGCTGATCAAGCACGGGGTCGCCAAGGACGGGCGCGAAGCCGCCAAGCTGGCGATCAAGGCCGGCATCGACATGAGCATGAACGACACGCTCTACAACAAGGAACTGCCGGGGTTGCTCAAGTCCGGCGAGATCCAGCAGGCCGATATCGACAATGCCGTGCGTGAAGTACTCGCCGCCAAGTACGACATGGGCCTGTTCGCGGACCCGTACCGCCGTATCGGCAAGGCCGAGGACGATCCGGCCGACACCAATGCAGAAAGCCGCCTGCACCGGGCCGAGGCCCGCGATGTGGCCAAGCGCAGCCTGGTGTTGTTGAAAAACCAGAACGACACCCTGCCGCTGCGCAAGGCCGCGAAAATCGCCCTGGTCGGCCCCCTGGCCAAGGCGCCTATCGACATGATGGGCAGTTGGGCCGCCGCTGGCGTACCGGCCCAGTCGGTCACCCTGTTCGACGGTATGAGCCGGGCCCTGGGCGATAAAAACCCGTTGATCTATGCCCGGGGCGCAAACATCACGGACGACCCGAAAATCCTCGGCTACCTCAACTTCCTCAACTTCGATGCCCCGGAAGTGGTCGACGATCCGCGCTCGGCCCAGGTGCTGATCGACGAGGCCGTCAAGGCCGCCCAGCAAGCCGACGTGATCGTGGCCGCCGTTGGCGAATCACGCGGCATGTCCCACGAGTCGTCCAGCCGCACCGACCTGAATATCCCGGGCAACCAGCGCGAGTTGATCCGTGCCCTGAAAGCCACCGGCAAGCCGCTGGTGCTGGTGCTGATGAATGGCCGGCCGCTGTCGATTCTCGAAGAGCACGAACAGGCCGACGCGATCCTGGAAACCTGGTTCAGCGGCACCGAGGGCGGCAACGCCATCGCCGACGTGCTGTTCGGCGACTACAACCCATCCGGCAAGCTGCCAATCAGCTTCCCTCGCTCGGTTGGACAAATACCGACCTACTACAACCACCTGAGCATCGGCCGGCCGTTTACCCCGGGCAAGCCGGGCAACTACACCTCGCAGTATTTCGACGACACCACCGGGCCCCTTTACCCATTCGGCTACGGCCTGAGCTATACCCAGTTCAGTCTCTCGGACATGGCCCTGTCGGCGACCACCCTGAGCAAGACCGGCAAGCTCGACGCCAGTGTGATCGTGAAAAACACCGGTAAGCGCGCTGGCGAAACGGTGGTGCAGCTGTATATCCAGGACGTGACCGGCTCGATGATTCGTCCGATCAAAGAGCTGAAGAACTTCCAGAAAGTCATGCTCAAGGCCGGTGAAGCGAAAGCCGTTCACTTCACCATCGAGGAGAACGACCTGAAGTTCTACAACACCCAGCTCAAGTTCGCGGCCGAGCCGGGCACCTTCAATGTGCAGATCGGCCTCGACTCGGCGGATGTCCAGCAGCAGAGCTTCGAACTGCTCTAGGCCAAAGCCCTGCGAGCGCGCCAGCGGCCCTGCTGACGCGCTCGATACAGGTCAGCGGGCGGCCATGCTATCTTGCCCGCCCCTGCCCAATCTGTTGTTCCTTGCATGCAGCCTACGCCCCGCACCCTGCGTCTCACCCTCTTTTCCCTGCTGATCCTGGCCGGTGCACTGCTGGCCGGTGGCTGGGCCATGCGCCAGGCCGAGCGGCACAGCCTGGAAGACGAGGCCGCGCGCAGCACCGAGCAACTAGCACTCTATGCGAACTCGCTGCACACCCTGATCGAGCGTTATCGCGCCCTGCCCTCGGTACTCGCCCTCGACCCGCAGTTTATCGAAGCCCTGCGCGGGTCGATCAGTCCTGACCTGCAAAAGAACCTGAACCTGAAACTGGAACGCATCAACGGCGCCGCCCAGTCCTCCACCCTGGAGTTGCTCGACCGTGATGGCCTGGCCGTGGCGGCCAGTAACTGGCGTCTGCCCAGCAGCTATGTCGGCAATAACTACGGTTTTCGCCCCTACTTCAGCCAGACCCGTACCGAAGGCAACGGGCGTTTCTTCGCGGTGGGCGTCACCACTGGCATCCCCGGCTACTTCCTGTCCAGCGCGGTGACCGACGAGCATGGCGAGTTTCTCGGTGCCATGGTGGTCAAGCTCGAGTTCCCCGAACTGGAGCGTGAATGGCGCCAGGGCAGCGATATCCTGCTGGTCAGCGACGCACGCGGCATCGTATTTATCGCCAACCAGCCCGGCTGGCGCTATCGGGAATTGCAGCCACTGTCCCCAAGCGATCTCGCCGAGCTGGACCGGACCCGTCAGTACGATCGCCAGCCTCTGAGCCCGCTTGCACACCGTGAACTGCGCCGTTTCGACGACAGCAGCCGACTGATGCACGTCGAAGGCCCGGACGGCGCCGCGAACTACCTCTGGGAATCCCTGCCGCTGGCCGCCGAAGGCTGGACCCTGCACTTGCTGCGCCGCCCACAGAACGCCGCGCAAGACAGCCGCAATGCCGCGCTCGCGGCGGTGGGCCTATGGCTGGCCCTGGTGTTTCTCGGGTTGTTTCTCAACCAGCGCTGGCGCCTGGCCCGTCTGCGCCAGCATAGCCGCGAAGAACTGGAACGCCTGGTCGAAGCGCGCACCCGCGAGCTGCGCACCGCCCAGGAAGGCCTGGTGCAATCGGCAAAACTGGCGGCTCTGGGGCAGATGTCCGCGGCCCTGGCCCATGAAATCAGCCAGCCACTGACCGCCCAACGCATGCAACTGGCCACCCTGCGCCTGCTGCTCGACCACGGACGGATCGACGCCGCCTACGAAGCACTGGGGCCACTGGAGCAAATGCTGGCACGCATGGCCGCCCTGACCGGGCACCTGAAAACCTATGCCCGCAAAAGCCCCAGCGGCTTGCGCGAACGCATCGACCTGGCAAACGTGGTCGACCAGTCACTGGACCTCCTGGGGCCACGGCTACGCGACGAGCATGTCAGCGTGTCCCTGCACCTGACTCGCCCGGCCTGGGTCCATGGCGATGCGATTCGCCTCGAACAGGTGCTGATCAACCTGCTGCGCAACGCCCTCGACGCCATGGCCAATACGCCGAACAAGCGGCTGACGATCCGTATCGAGGCCGATCAGCAACTCTGGCATCTCAGCGTTACCGACAATGGCAGCGGAATCGCCGACGAACATCTGCCCCATGTCTTCGATCCCTTTTTCACCACCAAGCCGGTAGGCGAAGGACTCGGTCTGGGCCTGGCCGTGTCCTATGCCATCGTCCATGAACTGAGCGGACGCCTGGTGGCCAGCAACGGTCCGGAGGGCGCAATCTTCACCCTGACCCTGCCCATTGCCGTGGAGGTCACATGCTCAACCACGTGATGGTCGTCGATGACGAAGCTGGTATCCGCAGCGCAGTGCAGCAATGGCTGAGCCTGTCCGGCTTCGACGTCCAGCTGTTCAGCCGCGCCGAGGACTGTCTGGGCGCATTGCCGGAACATTTTCCCGGGGTGATTCTCAGCGATGTGCGTATGCCGGGAATCAGTGGGCTGGAGCTGCTGGGACGCCTGCAAGCCTTCGACGCCGACCTGCCGGTGATCCTGCTGACCGGCCACGGCGACGTGCCCATGGCGGTGGAAGCCATGCGTGACGGTGCTTATGATTTTCTCGAAAAACCCTTCAGCCCCGATGCCCTGCTGGTCAGCCTGCGCCGGGCCCTGGACAAACGCCGGCTGGTCCTGGAAAACCGCCGCCTGCATCGCCTGGCCGACTCGCGGACGCGGATCGAGGCCAGCCTGCTCGGCGTTTCCCGCGGCTTGCAGACCCTGCGCCGGCAAGTCCTCGACCTGGCCAGCGTGCCGGTCAATGTCTTGCTGCGCGGCGAAACCGGCAGCGGCAAGGAACTGGTCGCCCGCTGCCTGCACGATTTCGGCCCACGCAGCGCCCGGCCGTTTGTCGCCCTGAACTGCGCGGCCATCCCCGAGCAATTGTTCGAAGCCGAACTCTTTGGCCATGAAAGCGGCGCCTTTACCGGCGCCCAAGGCAAGCGGATCGGCAAGCTGGAATACGCCCATGGCGGCACGCTGTTTCTCGATGAAATCGAAAGCCTGCCACTGGCCCAGCAAGCCAAGCTGCTGCGGGTGCTGCAAGAGCAGAAGATAGAACGCCTGGGCTCGAACCAGAGTATCGCCGTGGATCTGCGCATCATTGCCGCGACCAAGCCCGACCTGCTCGAAGAAGCCCGGGCCGGGCGTTTTCGCGAAGACCTGGCCTATCGCCTGAATGTCGCCGAACTGCGCCTGCCGGCCTTGCGCGAACGGCGCGAAGATATCCCGCTGTTGTACGAGCACTTTGCCCAGGCCGCCGCCGAGCGCCTGGGGCGTCGTTACCAGCCCCTCAGCGGCGCCCAACTGGCGCAGCTCCTGAGCCATGACTGGCCGGGCAATGTCCGCGAACTGGCCAATACCGCCGAGCGCCGAGTGCTGGGCCTGGAAGAACCGCTGCCAGAACACCTTGAATCGGGACAGTCCCTGGCGGCCCAGCAGGAGGCCTTCGAGGTGCAATGCCTGCGCGCGGCCATGACTCGGCATCAGGGCGACATCAAGGCCGTGCTGGCCGAACTGCAACTGCCGCGGCGTACCTTCAACGAAAAAATGCAACGCCATGGGCTGACGCGGGAAATGTTTCTCCAGGAACAGTGAGTGATACCCGCCACTCCCGCCCTCCCGTAGGAGCGCGTTGACGGCCAGGCGCTTCGTCAAAATCGCCAACAAGCTCGTCACCGATGATCGGCGGATTCTTGCCTATGGATTTTTTATAATCAGCGGTTTTTTGCTTAACCCACTGACAAAACCCTTCTAGACCGGGCCTTCAGCGCCTGGCACGGCTCCTGCTATTACCCCGCCAGGTTGCGTTTCGGCGCGCTCCACAACAACAAATAATCGAAGGATCCGTCATGGATAACTCCCAAACCCTGCCTGCTGGGTCGGCGGTTGCGCCTGCTGCGCAAAAAACCACCGCCAGCCGCCTCAAATCGATCTTCAGTGGTTCCGTCGGCAATATGGTCGAGTGGTACGACTGGTACGTCTACGCCGCATTCTCGCTGTACTTCGCCAAAGTCTTCTTCCCCCAGGGCGATACCACGGCTCAACTGTTGAACACCGCCGCGATCTTCGCCGTGGGCTTCCTGATGCGCCCGATCGGTGGCTGGCTGATGGGGCTCTACGCCGACCGCAAGGGCCGCAAGGCCGCCTTGATGGTATCGGTGCTGTTGATGTGCTTCGGCTCGTTGATCATTGCCCTGACTCCTGGCTATGAAACCATCGGCGTCGGAGCCCCCATCCTGCTGGTCGTGGCGCGCCTGCTGCAGGGCCTGTCGGTCGGCGGCGAGTACGGCACCTCGGCCACCTACCTGAGCGAGATGGCGACCAAGGAACGTCGCGGCTTCTTCTCCAGCTTCCAGTACGTGACCCTGATTTCCGGCCAGCTCATCGCGCTGGCGGTGCTGATTATCCTGCAACAGACCTTGACCACTGAGCAGTTGCACAGCTGGGGCTGGCGGATCCCGTTTGCCATCGGTGCACTGTGCGCGGTCGTCGCCTTGTACCTACGACGCGGCATGGAAGAAACCGAGTCGTTCACCCAGAAGAAGGACAAGCCCAAGGAAAGCCTGATGCGCACCCTGATGCGCCATCCCAAGGAGTTGATGACCGTGGTCGGCCTGACCATGGGCGGCACCCTGGCTTTCTACACCTACACCACCTACATGCAGAAATACCTGGTGAACACGGTCGGCATGAGCATTTCCGACTCGACCACCATCTCGGCAGCCACGTTGTTCCTGTTCATGTGCATTCAGCCACTGGTCGGCGCCCTTTCGGACAAGATTGGCCGGCGACCGATCCTGATCGCCTTCGGCGTGCTCGGTACCCTGTTCACCGTGCCGATCCTCACCACCCTGCACACCATCGAAACCTGGTGGGGCGCGTTCTTCCTGATCATGGCGGCGCTGATCATCGTCAGTGGCTACACCTCGATCAACGCCGTGGTGAAAGCCGAGCTGTTCCCCACCGAGATCCGTGCGCTGGGCGTCGGCCTGCCGTATGCCCTGACCGTCTCGATCTTTGGCGGCACGGCCGAATACGTCGCGCTGTGGTTCAAGAGCGTGGGCCTGGAAACCGGCTACTACTGGTATGTCACGGCGTGTATTGCCTGTTCGCTACTGGTCTACGTGACCATGAAGGACACCCGCAAGCACTCGCGTATCGAGACCGACTAAGCGATACAAAAACGCACCGGACGGCAACGTCACGGTGCGTACTCTGCATGCAGGATCATGGACAGGCGCCGCCTGTCCATGTCGCCTTAGGAAAGCTGTCCAGCCATCTGCCGCGCATTGCGGCCCTTGTAATACGCCGCCCCGGCGATCATTGCCAGCAAAACCCCCGCCAATACCGCCGACGAGCCAATGGTGCCGAAATCCAGCCCACCCTTTTCCAGGGGCTTGGTCAGGAAGTCACCCAGGGTTGCGCCGAACGGCCGCGTCAGCACAAAGGCCAGCCAGAACAGCAGCACTCCCGGAATGCGCGTGAAGTAACGCGCCAGGGCCACGACCGCGATGGTCGAACCGATCAGCAATGCACCGCCGGCAAAACCCAGCCCGGAATCATCGGCCAGGTAGTCGCCCAGTGCCGTACCCAGAGTGTTGGAAATCAGGATCGCCATCCAATAGAACATCTCCCCACGAAAACCGCGGATCCGGGTGACGTTCAATGTCTCGCCACTCCAGCGCCAGGCGGCAAAGATCGCCAGCAGAATCGCAATCAGCACCAACGAACCGGTGGCATAGCCCAGGCCCAGGGTACGGTCCATAAAGTCCGACAGGGTGGTGCCCGCAGTGCTGGTCGACAGGATCACGATCCAGTAGAGCACTGGGTTATAGCCCTTGGAAAACAGCTGCAATACCAGGGTAAAGACAAACACGGCGAGCAGGATCAGCGAGCTGATGGCGTAGCCGACATTCAGGGTCATCGACAGCAGATCGCCGGCGGTTTCACCCAGGGTGGTGGCGCAGATCTTCATGATCCAGAACGCCAGGGTGATCGAGGGAAGTTTGTTCATCGCGTGCAAGACTCCAGGCTTGGCATTGGCTGATTGCCAGGTCATACGCCTGGCCGCCGGGAGATTGCGGGCCGATGGGTGAAAAATCGGTGAGGCACATATGAAAAATGCGTATCACTCTTATCGCCAAACCATTAGCGGTATTAATGGCTGCTTAACCCCGGCGCCCTTTAATACAACAAGGTAGGCAAGAGCGGTTTGGGCAATGGCCGACTCTACCTGCAACCGTGCAGCGTTCGGCGCCTACAACAACCAGCCCGACTTCAGAAATAAGCACTTTGCACGCCTAATACATCGATATATTTGATATTCATAAGCATTTATTTGCGCTTTTTTATCAAATTTATCGGCGTAGAGTTCACTCCATACCCACTGCACAACCCACTACGCACCAGGAGCCTCACCATGAAAACCCGTCTGATTCTTGCCCTGACCCTTTCCGTACTGGCTGCCAATACCTTTGCCGCCGATGGCTTCGAACGCACCCGTTCCGCAAGCTTTGCCGAGAACGGTTCGGACCGCACCGGTTCCGCCGCCTTCGCCGAAGACGGCGCCAGCCGTACCCAGTCCGCAACCTTCGCTGAAGACGGCTCCGACCGCACCCACTCCGCGACCTTCGCTGAAGACGGCTCCGACCGCACCCACTCCGCGACCTTCGCTGAAGACGGTTCTGATCGCACCCAGTCTGCAACCTTTGCCGCAGACGGTTCCGATCGCACGGGGGCCAGCCACCTTGGCTAACACCCTCGCCACACGCGCAACCCGGCTTCGGCCGGGTTTATTTTTGCCTGGCGCGCAGGTCAGCCTTCGCCAGCCAGCGTGCGCCTACGGTGAGCGATCGAGGTGGGGTCGCAATTGAACGAACGGACACGCAGAATAGCCGCCGTCATTTTTGATTTTTTCTGTGGAATTGTTCATGTCCGACGCTATCCATTTCTACGAACCCAGCAAAGGCCACGGCCTGCCCCATGACCCGTTCAATGCCATCGTCGGCCCCCGGCCGATTGGCTGGATTTCGTCCCAGGATGCGCAAGGCCGCCTGAACCTGGCGCCCTACAGCTTCTTCAACGCGTTCAACTACATTCCGCCGATCATCGGCTTCTCCAGCGTCGGCCGCAAAGACAGCCTGAACAACATCGAACAGACCGGCGAATTCGCCTGGAACCTGGCCACCCGGCCCCTGGCCGAAGCCATGAACCAGAGCTGTGCCGCCGTGGCGCCAGAAGTCGATGAGTTCCAGCTGGCCGGCCTGACGCCCGCCGCTTCGCGGCTCATCCAGGTGCCACGTGTGGCCGAGAGCCCGGTGTCCTTCGAATGCAAGGTCACGCAGATCATCCAGTTGCAGCGCGCCGACCAAACACTGGTGCCGAGCTGGCTCATACTCGGTGAGGTGGTAGCGGTGCATATCGCCCAGTGGCTGCTCAAGGACGGGATCTACGATACCGCCGCTGCCGAACCCATCCTGCGCGGCGGCGGGCCAGCGGATTATTTCCAACTGGGCCCCGAAGCGCTGTTCAAGATGCACCGTCCACAGGTGGCTAAATAACCTGCCAGTGCAATTGGCCTTCTGCATCCACGTCGATCAGTTGCTCGAGCTTTTGTGCCGCAGCCTGATCGGCGTCATCGGCAGTCTTGAAGGTCTGGTCATCGAGTACCCGCTCGAAGCGTGGCGCGCCCCCGGCGCCCAGGGCCTTGACGGCAATGGCGGCGCTGTAGCCCCCGGTGCCCGGTATCACGGCTGAAACTGCTTCGTAGTGTGCAAACTCTTTACGTGCCATTTTCCACGGCTCCCGGCCAAATAATCGGCGGGCATTCTACCCCGTCAGCTCGCCCGTCGCTGCATCGCCACCGGGCATTGCGCCCTAGTGCCCGACTGGGCAACTTCGCGAAAAGTGTGGAAGTCCAGGCTATCGACGAGCAACTGCTGCACCAACTCGGCAAATACCGACATGGCCGGCGTGTTGAAGTAAGCGGTCATTGCCGCCTGGTCGCTCCAGAAACCACAGACCAGCCACAGCGCGGGATCGCCCTGGGAATGCTGCAGGGAAAACTGCAGGCAACCCGGAGCCTGGCGCGAGGGTTCAAGCAGCTCGCTCAGCCGCACGCCCAATGCCTCGGAGCAGCCTGCGCGGGCACGAATAAAAGCCATATGGCTGAAAGGAACGGGTACGGACATGTTCGGCACTCCCGTAGAGATAGACGACGGGTCCAGGCAGTAACAGGACTGACTGCGACAGCAACACAGATTAGGCATTGCGCCCAGCAGCGGTTAGTCGATTTCTCCGGGCTTCTTGCCCGATCCTGCCAGGCAGCGGCCCTGCTCCGCCTCCGTGCCTGTGGCCCGGTGATCTCAACTGGCCTGCCAAGTGCCGCTGATGCGGCCTTTTCAGCCCATGGCGGCAGGATCAGGCAAGCTTTACGCAGGATTGAGCTGGCGCGCCGGCTTGCCCAAACCTAAGCTATGCCCACTCTCACGGCCGCCAGCAAAGGGACCGCCCATGCCGTCGCTCGATAGCCTGCAAGATCCCCCTGACTGCGCCCTGGAACCCCAGCGCGTCGAACTGGCCGACCTGATCGCCCGCCACACCAGTGGCGATGGCTCCTTTGCCACAGCCATCGCGCCGCTGTTTCTTAGTCGTCATGAAAGCCAACGCGACTTCGCCCCGGTGCTAGCCAACCCCGCCCTGTGCATCCTGGCCCAGGGCAGCAAGCAGGTACGCCTGGCCGACCAGTTCTTTGCCTACGACCCACTGACCTATCTGGTGGTGTCGGTCTCGATGCCCCTGAGCGGCTGCATCATGGAAGCCTCTGCGCAGCAGCCCAACCTGGCCGTACGCCTGGATATCGACCCCAACGAGATTGCCGCACTGATCGCTGAAGCCGGGCCCATGAGCGTGCCCAATCGAACCAGCGGCCGTGGCCTGTATGTGGAGCGCATCGACCATGTGCTGCTCGACGCGGTGCTGCGCCTGGTGCGCCTACTCGACACACCGCGCGACATCGCCATGCTCGCGCCGCTGATCCGCCGGGAGATTCTCTACCGCCTGTTGCGCAGCCCCCAGGGCCATCGGCTCTATGAAATTGCCGTAGCCAACAGCCAGCCGCATCGGGTCAACCAGGCGATCAAATGGCTCAACCGCCATTTCGAACAGCCCTTGCGCATTGATGAACTGGCGCGCGAGGTTAATCTGAGCGTGTCGACCCTGCACCATCGCTTCAAGGCCATGACCGCCATGAGCCCGTTGCAGTACCAGAAACAATTGCGCCTGCAGGAAGCCCGACGGCTGATGCTGGCCGAAGGGCTCGACGCCTGTGCAGCGGGCTACCGGGTCGGCTATGAAAGCCCGTCCCAGTTCAGCCGCGAGTACAGCCGGCTGTTCGGTGCCCCGCCACTGCGTGATCTGGCGCGCTTGCGCTCCAATGCCTAAAAAAGCGCCAGCGGCGGGGTCGACGCCAAGCCTTCGGGATCAGTAGCCGACGGTAAAGCGCTGGCGCGAATGCGCGGGTTTTTCCACTTCATCGAGCATGGCAATGGCGAAGTCGGCAAAGCTGATCCAGCTCCGGCCCTGTGCACTGACCAGCAGTTCATCCTTGCCCAGGCGGAACGTCCCGGTACGCGGACCTTCGACGAACTCCGCCGAGGGCGACAGGAAACTCCAGTCCAGCGCTTTTTCCTGGCGCAACGTCTCCAACCAGGTCGCCCCGGCGCTCGCTTCAGCCTTGTACTCGGCCGGGAAACCGGGACTGTCGATCACCCGGCTGCCATCCGGCAACAACAGGCTCCCCGCACCGCCCACCACCAGCAGACGCTTGACGCCCGCCCGCTTGACCGGCCCAAGCACCGCCTCGGCGTCGATCGATGCGAACTGCACCGCGCTGAGTACCACATCATGGCCGGCCAGGGCCTGCTCCAGCGCCGCAGCGTTATTGACGTCCACATCCAGGGGCCGCACGCCAGCGCGCTGGCCAAGCTTGGACGCATGGCGGGCAATGGCGGTGACGCTGTGACCACGACGCAGAGCTTCTTCCAGCAGTTGGCTACCGACACGACCGGTGGCACCAATAATTGCGATCTTGCTCATGACATTCTCCAGACAGTGGGACAGTGATTTGAACGTTGTACAGACTCACCCTTTCATTTCGCCCGTAGCGAATTTAGCGCAGAACTCCAGGGAGGACACTTCGCCCAGGTCCGGGTAACGCTTGTGCATGGCGCCGATCAGCTCGGCGACGGAACCCGCCTTGAGCGCTTCGGTATCACAGACCGAGATGTAATGCGCAACCCCCACACCGCCGCCGAGCGCTTTAATATGGACCACAGTCGGCGCCGGCGCCAGGACCTTGGCCGCGGGAAGGGCCGTGGTCGACGTGTCCAGGCCAAAGTAGTCGTCCGGATCACCATGGCTGATACAGATAGCCACCATCTGCTGGCCATTGGCGCCTGTGACCAGCACCGAGATGAGTGGAAAAATCACCGCAGCGTTCGGGCTGTAGACCTCTGGCACAAGAGGCGCAGGCGTGGCAGCAGCCTGGCCGGCGACAACACCGACCACCGCGGCGAGCAACACGCGGCGCAAGGAAGAAAAGACGACTTTATACAGCCCCAAAGATTGGCCCGACTCAGCAATAGGCAGAGCTTAGTTGTCTGGGACGCAGCAAAAAATGCGATGCTCGGACATAGTTTGTTTCATAAAGCGAGCAAATCATGGACCGTCTCACGGCAATACGCGTCTTCGTCACGGTCGTCGACCTGGGCAGCCAATCGGCGGCGGCCGACCACCTGGACCTTTCGCGCCCGGTGGTCTCGCGCTATCTGGCCGAACTCGAGGACTGGGTGGGCGCCCGCCTGCTCCACCGCACCACGCGCAAGCTCAGCCTGACCACCGCCGGGAGCGAAACCCTGCCGCGCTGCCGGCAGATGCTCGAGCTGTCCGATGATCTGCAGGCCGCCGGCACCGTGCCCGAAGATGCTCCGCGCGGGCTGTTGCGCATCAGCGTCAGCACCTCGTTCGGCCAGGCGCAACTGGCGAGCGCTATCACCGAGTACGTCGCGCGCTATCCGGGTGTCAGCGTCGACCTGCAAATGCTCGACCGCACGGTGAACCTGGTGGACGAGCGGATTGACCTGGCGATCCGTACCAGCAACGACCTGGACCCGAATCTGATCGCCCGCCGGCTGACCGTCTGTCGCTCGGTGATTTGCGCCTCCCCGGCCTACCTGCGTCGCTATCCGGCCCCGCAGCAAGTGGAAGAACTGGCCCGGCACAATTGCCTGACCCATTCCTACTTCGGCAAAAGCCTCTGGCATTTCGAACAGAACGGCGAACAGCTTTCGGTGCCCGTGCAGGGCAATATCAGCGCCAACGAAGCCAGTACTCTGATGCAGGCGGCCATCGCCGGGGCCGGTATCGCCATGCTGCCGACCTACCAGGCGGGCCGCTCTATCCGTAGCGGTGAGTTGGTCCGCCTGCTGCCCACAGCCGAGCCGCGCACCTTGAATATGTATGCCGTGTACGCCTCGCGCAAACATATGCCGTCGGCGCTGCGCAGCCTGCTGGACTTTCTGGTGGAGCGCTTTCCCGAGGAACCGCAGTGGGACCAGGGGCTCAATCCCACGCACGCGTAACGGCAGATCCGGCCCGGCAGGTTGTGGTGGGTGGTCTATTCTCAAATCAGTGCCCTTGACCGGACTGATGCAGATCGACCCGAGGTAAGCGCCATGACCGCCCGAACCAGAAAATGCTCCGCCATCCTGATCATCTTCGCCGCTGTCGCCCTCTACGCGACCGCCGCCTGGCGTGCCGAACAGGCCCGGCTGGAGCCACGCTTCGCCGATGCCTGCCGCGTCGATCACTGCATCCCCCACACCGCCAGCCTGAGCGCCCTGCGCTAACGCTTGAATGCCGTGCAACGCGTGCGCAGCGGCGGTAGAACCGACCTACGCGGTTACCCGGAAACACCTCGGGCGCCCCGGTTTACGCCGGCGCTCTGCGCAATTGGCGGGCGTAGCTACTGACGCTCGCCGTTATGCGCGCCCCGGAATGCCTTGGGCGATATCCCTTCCAAGCGCCGAAAAAACCGCGAGAAATACGCCGGGTCCGCAAACCCCAGGCTGTCGGCCAACTGGGTCACGCTCATTTGCGTGTAGATCAGATTGCGCTTGGCTTCGAGCATCAGCCGCTGATGGATCATCTGCAAGGCCGACTGCCCCGCCAACTCGCGGCAGATGCTGTTCAAATGCGCCACCGAGATCCCGACACGGTGAGCCAGGCGCTCGACGCTGGGATGCTCGCGAAAATGTGCCTCTACCAGCGCATTGAACCGCCCCAGGTATTCGCGCCCACGCTCCGGCACCTGGCTGGCCGCCCGGCGTTGCAGTACCTGGCGCCCAACCCACACCAGCAGCACGCTGGCCAACGAACTCAGCAGCATGTCGCGGGCCGGGCGGCTGGCTGCATATTCACTCTGCACCGCCGAAAACAGGCTATTGAGATAAGCCCGATCCTTGCCTGCCGGATAGCTGGCAACCGTCTCCAGGGCATTGAGCGAACCACCCAGTTGCCTCTGCAAATGCGCCACCAGGGGGGCTGCCAGGGTCGTGACATAACCTTCGACATTTTCGGAAAAGCGAAAGCCATGCACACACAGCGGCGGTACAACCTGGATCGCCGACTCACGCAAGCAATGCCGCTGACCTTCAATTTCCACCTCGGCCTCACCCTTGTGCAGGTACAGCAACTGGCACAGATCGGCATGGCGGTGCGGCTGGATTTCCCAGTGGTGCAGGCGGCTGCGTTTGGGGATCGTCTCACAGTGCAACAGGTCCGGCGTCGGCCACTCCAGGCTTTCGCCATAGAGCTTGAACACCGGAACCGGAGAGGCCACAGACTTGCTCATCGATAACTTCCCTGCTGGGCGGTAATCGCACAAATTGGCGAAAAGTACCTGATAAGCCGCCTTTATCACCTTCAAATAGCCATCGTACAAGCGAAAAATGCAGGCACAACGACAAACCCGCTCAGTACCCCATCAGCACTGAAGCCTGCAGAGACCATAATAATGAAAACCCAGATCGCCATTATCGGGGCCGGCCCATCCGGCCTGCTGCTCGGTCAATTGCTGCACAAGGCCGGCATCGACAACGTCATCATCGAGCGCCAGACCCCGGACTATATCCTCGGCCGCATCCGCGCCGGCGTACTCGAACAAGGCATGGTCGACCTGATGCGCCAGGCCGGCGTCGGCGCGCGCATGGATGCCGAGGGCCTGGTACACCACGGCTTCGAACTGGCCTTCGACGGTCGCCAGGTCAAGATCGACCTCCAGCAACTGACCGATGGCAAAAGCGTCATGATCTACGGCCAGACCGAGGTCACCCGTGACCTGATGCAGGCCCGAACCGAGGCCGGCGCGCCAATCATCTACGGGGCGAACAATGTCCAGCCCCATGACATGAAAACCGATTCGCCCTACCTGACCTACGAGAAAGACGGCCAGACCCACCGCCTGGACTGCGACTACATCGCCGGCTGCGACGGTTTCCATGGCGTCGCGCGCCAGTCGATTCCCGAAGATTCGCTGAAGACCTTCGAACGGGTTTATCCCTTTGGCTGGCTCGGCGTGCTGGCCGATACGCCACCGGTCAACGAAGAGCTGGTCTATGCCCGCCACCCCGACGGCTTCGCCCTGTGCAGCATGCGCTCGCCGACCCGCACCCGTTACTACGTGCAAGTGGCCGCCGGGGAAAAGGTCGAGGACTGGTCCGACGAGCGCTTCTGGAACGAACTGAAAAACCGCTTGCCCGCCGAACTGGCCGAACGCTTGGTCACCGGCCCGTCCATCGAGAAAAGCATCGCGCCGCTGCGCAGTTTTGTGGTCGAACCCATGCAATATGGCCGGATGTTCCTGGTCGGCGATGCCGCCCATATTGTCCCGCCAACCGGCGCCAAGGGCCTGAACCTGGCGGCCAGCGACGTCAGCACACTGTTCAATATCCTGCTCAAGGTCTATCGCGAGGGGCGCACCGACTTGCTCCAAAAGTACTCGGCGATCTGCCTGCGACGGGTCTGGAAAGCCGAGCGGTTCTCCTGGTGGCTGACTTCGCTGCTGCACCAGTTCCCCGACAGCGACGGTTTCAGCCAGCGGATCAGCCACAGCGAGCTGGAGTATTTCGTCGATTCCGAAGCCGGGCGAAAAACGATTGCGGAAAACTACGTCGGACTTCCTTACGAAGCTATCGAATAGGCACCTATCCAGTACACTGACAGGCATTCACCCCGCTCTCCAGGTGCCTACGCCTCCCCTCCAGGGAAGCCAGGCGCTGGCATTCCTGGAGCGGCGGCGTTCCCGCCACTGCCTGTAGGTTTTCTTCCGTGTCCCGCTCCGAACCGCTCAGCCAGACAACGCCCGCCATCCGCACCATCCTGATCGCCCTGATGCTGGCGATCTTCCTCGGTGCCCTGGACCAGACCATCGTTGCCGTGTCCATGCCGGCGATTTCCGCCCAGTTCAAGGATGTCAGCCTGCTAGCGTGGGTGATCTCCGGCTACATGGTGGCCATGACCGTAGCCGTACCGATCTACGGCAAGCTGGGCGACCTCTACGGTCGGCGCCCGCTGATGCTGTTCGGCATGGGGCTGTTTACCCTGGCCTCGCTGTTCTGCGGCCTGGCCCAGAGCATGGAACAACTGGTACTGGCACGGATCATCCAGGGCATCGGTGCCGGCGGCATGATTTCGGTCAGCCAGGCGATCATTGGCGATGTGGTGCCGCCGCGCGAACGTGGCCGCTACCAGGGCTATTTCAGCGGGATGTACGCCCTGGCAAGCGTCGCCGGGCCGGTACTTGGCGGGTTGATGACCGAATACCTGTCCTGGCGCTGGGTGTTTTTGATCAACCTGCCCCTGGGCCTGATCTCCTGGTGGATTGCCCGGCGCAGCCTGGTTGGCCTGCCAACGCCCCAGGGCAAGCCGATCATCGACTACCTGGGCACGGTCCTGCTGATCATCGGGCTGAGCGCCCTGCTGCTCAGCATCACGCAAATCGGCCAGGGCCTTGCCTGGCATGATCCCTCGGTACTTAGCCTGCTGGGCGCGGCCTTGCTGACCCTGCTGGTGTTTATCTGGCACGAACATCGGACCCGCGAGCCACTCCTGCCCATGCACCTGTTCGCCAACCGCGACGCGCTGCTGTGCTGGTGCACGATATTCTTCACCAGCTTCCAAGCCATCTCCCTGGTGGTGCTGATGCCACTGCGCTTTCAAAGCGTGACCGGCCATGGTGCAGACAGCGCGGCGCTGCATCTGTTGCCGCTGGCCATGGGCATGCCGTTGGGGGCGTACTTCGCCGGGCGCATGACGTCCGTGACCGGACGCTATCAGCCCTTGATCCTCGCGGGCGCCGTGCTGATGCCCCTGGCCATTGTCGGCATGGCCTACAGCCCGCCCCAGGCACTGCTCCTCAGCAGCCTGTGTATGTTGCTGGCCGGGATCGCCTCGGGGATGCAGTTTCCGACTTCGTTGGTGGGCACGCAGAACGCGGTCCAGCAGCACGATATCGGCGTCGCGACCAGTACCACCAACCTGTTTCGCGCCCTGGGCGGTGCCGTCGGCGTGGCTCTGATGTCGGCGTTGCTCCTGGCCCTGCTGCAGGACTCGGCCTTCAGCCATCTGGCCGGCTCGGTCCATCTGGGTGAAGGGCACTCGGGCAATGTGCTGCTCGATGCCTTGAATTCCACGCAGGGAGCAGCGCAGAACGCCTTGCGCGCCGAGCTGTTTGGCACCTTTCGCCACTTGCTGCTGATCAGTGCCGCCATTGCTCTGCTGGGGCTGGCCGCCGCATTGGCGATGCCCAACCGCCTGCTGCGCGGACGCGAAGACAAGGCCGCCTGAACGCTAAAAACCAGGCAAAAAAAACGGTGCGCCGACCAAGCGCACCGTAAAACCGTAGAACAACACAACGAATCATTGCACCTGGTCAGTCCAGCAAGGCCAGCGCCTCGGCGGTGCATTCCTGGATACGCGCCCAGTCACCGTTGCGGATCCACTCACTGTCGAGCATCCAGCTACCGCCGACGCACATCACATTCTTCAACGCCATGTAGCTTTTGAGATTGGCCGGCGTGACTCCGCCGGTAGGGCAAAAGCGTACTTCGGCAAAAGGACCGCCCAGGGCCTTGATGGCGGCGACGCCTCCACTGACTTCTGCCGGGAACAATTTGAAACGGCGATAACCCAGGGCGTAGCCTTCCATGATCCCGGAAGCATTACTGATCCCCGGCAACAGCGGTATGGCACTGGGCACGCTGGCCTGCAGCAGTTCGCGGGTCACCCCGGGGGTCACGATAAATTGCGCACCGGCCGCCTCGGCCGCGGCGAGCATCTGCGGGTCGAGTACGGTACCGGCGCCGGTCACCAACTCCGGGCGTTGCTCACGCAACCGCTCAATGGCCTTGAGGCCGTGCTCCGAACGCAACGTCACTTCCAGGGTCGTCAGACCACCAGCCGCCAGGGCATCGGCCAGCGGCAGGATGTCCTGTTCGCGGGCGATGGTGATCACCGGCAGGATCCGCGCGCGGATGCACAGGGCTTCGATCTGCGCATTTTTTTGCGCCATGGAGACGCTCGAGGCGAGGTTGGTCATAGCGGCTGATCCTTGGCTCATGGGCACCAGTAAATCTCGAGTGGAGGTTGCAGAAAGGCTCTGATGGGCAAAGCAGCGACATCGTCACCCGCCAATGCGCTGTTCAGCGTGTTCAGTTTCTCCGGACCGGCAATCGCCAGCAGCCAACTGCGGGCCGAGGCCAACAAGGCCCGGCTCATGCTCAGGCGCTGATGGGGCACGGTCGGTGCCAGCATGGGCCAGACCCGGCGACGGCCATCCACCTGCAAGGCGTCGGCCAGATGCGGGCTGTGCGGAAACAACGAGGCGGTATGCCCGTCATCCCCCATCCCCAGGACCAGCACATCGATCGGCGGCAGCTCGGCCAGGGCCGTGTCGGCCAGGCGCGCGGCTTCCTCGATATTGGCCGCCGGGCTGTAGAGCCCGATAAAGCGGGCCTTGGCCACCGGTCCCTGGAGCAGATGGCGATGCAGCAGGCCAGCATTGCTGTCGGCGTGTTCGACCGGAACCCAGCGCTCGTCGGCCAGGCTGATGACCACGCGCGACCAGTCCAGCGCCTGTTTGCCCAGTTGCTGGAAGAACGCCACCGGGCTGCGGCCACCGGACACCACCAGGACCGCGACGCCCCGTTGCTCGATAGCCGCACGCAAACGCTCGGCCACGGCCAGCGCCTGGGCCTCGGCCAGGCGGATCGGGTTATCGAATGCCAAGGCGTGAACGCCCTCGGGCAATTTCACATCAGATATCGCCATACCACGACCTCCCGTCTCGCGTAATCAGTGCAATGGAACTCATGGGGCCCCAGGACCCAGCCGCATAGGGCTTGGGCGCTTCGCCGGACTTCTTCCAACCGGCAATCAACTGGTCGCACCACTTCCACGCGGCTTCGATTTCATCCTTGCGCACAAACAGGTTCTGGTTGCCACGCATCACTTCCAGCAACAACCGCTCGTAGGCATCAGGAATGCGCTCACTGCAGTAGGTGTCGGAAAAATTCAGTTGTAGCGGACCGCTGCGCAGTTGCATGCCCTTGTCCAGGCCCTGCTCCTTGGTCATCACACGCAGGGAAATACCCTCGTCGGGTTGCAGGCGGATGATCAGCTTGTTGCTGATCTGCAGGCGCTGCTCCGGGGCGAAGATGTAGTGCGAGGGCTCTTTGAAGTGGATAACGATCTGCGAGAGTTTCTGCGGCATGCGCTTGCCGGTGCGCAGATAGAACGGCACCCCGGCCCAACGCCAGTTGCGAATATCGGCCCGCAGGGCCACAAAGGTCTCGGTATCGCTCTGGGTATTGGAGTTTTCTTCCTCCAGGTAACCGGGCACCGACTGGCCCTCACTGTGCCCGGCAATGTACTGGCCCCGAACCACCTGGGTACTCAGGCCCTCGGCGGTGATGGGGGCCAGGGCCTTGAGCACCTTGACCTTCTCGTCACGAATACTGTCGGCCGAGAGGTCCGCCGGCGGGTCCATGGCGATCAGGCAAAGCAGCTGCAACAGGTGGTTCTGGATCATGTCGCGCAGTTGCCCGGCCTTGTCGAAATAGCCCCAGCGGCCTTCGATACCGACCTTCTCCGCCACGGTGATTTCCACATGGGAGATGGTGTTCTGGTTCCACTGGGTTTCGAACAGGCTGTTGGCAAAGCGCAGGGCAATGAGGTTCTGCACCGTCTCCTTGCCCAGGTAGTGGTCGATGCGATAAATACGGTTTTCCGGGAAGAAACGCGCCACGGCGTCATTGACCTTGCGTGACGAATCGAGGTCCGAGCCGATGGGCTTCTCCAGCACCACGCGGGTGTGCTCGATCAGTTCGACCGCGCAAAGGTGCTCGCAGATCGCCCCGTAGACCGAAGCCGGCGTCGCAAAATAGGCGATCAGGCGCTGGCTGCGACTGACATGCTCGGCCAGCACGCGGTAGTCCTCGACCTTGAGAAAATCCACATGCAGGTACGTAAGGCGGCTCAGAAAGCGCGCGAGCACCGCTTCGTCGATACCCTGCTCGCCGACAAAGGCCCGCAATTCCTTTTCGATATAGGCCAGGTGCGTCCCCGAATCGCCAGCCTCGCGAGCCAATGCCAGGACCCGGGTGTCGGCGTGCAACAGGCCGGCGCCATCGAGCTGGTACAGGGCCGGAAACAACTTGCGCAATGCCAGGTCGCCCAGGGCGCCAAACAAGGCGAAGGTGCAAGGTTCAACCGTAATCGAAGGCATGATGTTGGTTCTTTTATCAAGTTAAACTAGAAATACCTTTTTTCAAGGCATGACTCAAGGACGAATGTAGTAATAACCACAACATTATTTCGAAAACTATAATCCCGGTAGTCGACGACAAACACCATCAGTACGATAGGCCACCGCCAAGTGCCGGCGCCCCGCGTGCTGCTTCGCCTGGCCGACCTAAGGAATACCAGAATGGACCGCGTGCGCAATCTCCTGGAACAGATCCAGAACCGCCTCGAAGACCTGAACAAGGCCGAGCGTAAAGTGGCCGAAGTCATCCTGCTCAACCCACAGCAGGCCACCCGCTTCAGCATCGCCGCCCTCGCCCAGGCCGCCTCGGTCAGCGAGCCGACGGTCAACCGTTTCTGCCGCTCGTTCGGCGTCAGTGGCTACCCGGAACTCAAGCTGCAACTGGCCCAGAGCCTGGCCAGCGGCGCGGCCTATGTCAGCCGCGCGGTAGAAGCCGACGACAATCCCGAGGCCTATACGCAGAAGATTTTCGGCAGCGCCATCGCCTCCCTGGACAGCGCCTGCCAGGCGCTGGACCCGAATCTGATCAGCCGCGCCGTCGATCTGCTGATCCAGGCCCGCCAGATCCATTTCTTCGGCCTCGGCGCCTCGGCCCCGGTGGCATTGGATGCACAACACAAGTTCTTTCGCTTCAACCTGGCCGTGACCGCCCATGCCGATGTGCTGATGCAGCGAATGATCGCCTCGGTGGCCCATACCGGCGAGCTGTTTGTGATCATTTCCTACACCGGGCGCACCCGCGAACTGGTGGAAGTGGCACGTATCGCCCGGGCCAACGGCGCCTCGGTGCTGGGCCTGACCGCCGCCGACTCGCCATTGGCCAAGGCCAGCACCCTGAGCCTGAATATCCCGCTGCCCGAAGACACCGATATCTACATGCCGATGACATCGCGGATCATCCAGTTGACCGTCCTCGATGTCCTGGCCACCGGTATGACCCTGCGCCGCGGCGTGGACTTCCAGCCGCACCTGCGCAAGATCAAGGAAAGCCTCAATGCCAGCCGCTACCCGGTCGGCGACGAGTTCAACTAGGCGATACGTCCGGCCTGCTGCAAGGCCACGCCTGCGCCGACCAGACCCGGATACGGCGCCGTCACCAACCAGACAGGGATCGCGTTGAAGTAAGTGCTCATACAGCCCTTATCGGCAAAGCTGCGGGCAAAGCCGCTCTTGAGCAGGAAATCGGCGAAGCGCGGCACGATCCCGCCGACGATGTACACCCCGCCGCGCGCGCCCAGGGTCAACACGTTGTTGCCCGCGACCCGCCCCAACCAGCAGCAGAACTGCTCCAGCACCTGCTCCGCCATCGGATCGCCTACCAGGGCCGCGGCCGTAATCGCCTCGGGCGTCGCCAGGTCGGGGACCTGCTGGTCTTCGACGCAGATCGCCCGATACAAGCGCAGCAAGCCGCCGCCGCTCAAAACGGTTTCGGCACTGACATGGCCGACGTCGATCTGGATATGCCGCCAGAGCCGAGCCTCGCGCGCATTGCCCAACGGCAGGTCGACATGCCCGCCCTCGCCCGGTACGGCGCCCCATCGCCCGCCCCCCAGATCCAGCAGGGTACCGACCCCCAACCCGGTGCCAGGGCCGATCACCACGGCCGGGCGCAAGGGTTGCCGGGTGCCGGGGCAGACCGTCAGGCAGTCCTCGGGGGCCAGGCGCGTCATGCCCAGCGCCATCGCCGAAAAATCGTTGATCAGCAGCAACCCGTCAATCTGCAGGGCCTGGCAAAACGCCTGGCGACTTAACTGCCATTGATTGTTGGTAAAACGAAAAACCTCACCCTCCACCGGCCCAGCCACCGCCAGGCAGACCTCACCGATCTCGGCAGATGTCAGCCCCAACTGCGCGAGGTAGGCGCCAACCGCCGCCTGCGGTGTTGGGTAATCCGCCGTAGCCAATACCCGCACCGCTTGCAGGCCGTTGTCCTGCCACAAGGCAAAGCGGGCATTGGTGCCACCGATATCGCCAACCAGGGCGCGTTTCACTTGAGCGTTTCCAGGGTCGCGGTAAAGGCGCTGGCGCCCTGCTCGGCGGAGCTTAGGGCCATGCGCATGAAACCGAACAACTCGCGACCACAGCCCACGGCATTGCTCAGTTGCCCCACGGCCGGCTCACGCGCCGCAAACTCGGCGGCATCGCCCAGCATCTGCAAGGTGCCCTTGACCCCGTCGACACGAAGCAGATCACCCTCGCGCACCCGCGCCAAGGGCCCACCGACGTGGGCTTCAGGACTGACATGGATTGCCGCCGGGATTTTCCCCGAGGCGCCGGACATGCGCCCATCGGTCACCAGGGCGACCTTGAAACCACGGTCCTGCAACACGCCCAGAAACGGCGTCATCTTGTGCAACTCGGGCATGCCATTGGAGCGCGGCCCCTGGAAGCGCATCACGGCGACAAAATCCTTTTCCAGCAGGCCAGCCTTGAAGGCATCAGCCAGGTCCTGCTGGTCCTCGAAGACCATGGCCGGCGCTTCGACGATCTGATGTTCGCGGGCCACAGCCGAGACTTTCATCACCCCGCGCCCCAGGTTGCCCTCCATCACGCGCAAGCCGCCTTCAGGCGAGAAGGCCCGGGCCACCGGCCGCAGGATGCTCTCGTCGAGGCTTTCGATCGGGCCATCGCGCCAGACCAGCTCGCCATCGACCAGGAACGGTTCGTGGGTATAGCGGCTCAAGCCGAAACCCGCCACGGTGTTGACGTTCTCGTGAAGCAGCCCGGCTTCCAGCAACTCGCGAATCAGGAAGGACATCCCTCCCGCGGCCTGGAAATGGTTGATATCGGCCTTGCCGTTTGGATAGACGTGGCACAGGGTCGGCACCACTTCAGACAGGTCGGCCATGTCCTGCCAGGTCAGTTGAATGCCCGCGGCCTGGGCGATGGCCGGCATATGCAGGGTGTGGTTGGTCGACCCGCCCGTGGCATGCAGCGCGACGATGGAGTTGACCAGCGAGCGCTCATCGACGATCTCGCCCAAAGGCATGAACTGGCCACTCTGGGCGGTCAGGCGCGTGACCTGTTGCGCCGCCTCGCGGGTCAGCGCATCGCGCAGAGGCGTATTCGGATTGACGAAGGACGCGCCGGGCAAATGCAGGCCCATCACTTCCATCAGCAGTTGGTTGGTATTGGCCGTGCCATAGAAGGTGCAGGTGCCAGGGCTGTGGTAGGACTTCATCTCCGACTCCAGCAGCTCCTCGCGGCTGGCCTTGCCTTCGGCATAGCGCTGACGGACGTCGGCCTTTTCCTTGTTGGAAATCCCCGAAGGCATGGGCCCGCCCGGCACGAACAGGGTCGGCAGATGGCCAAAGCGCAGCGCCCCCATCAACAGGCCGGGCACGATCTTGTCGCAAATCCCCAGCAACAGCGCAGCATCGAACATGTTGTGGGACAGGGCCACCGCCGTGGACAGGGCGATCACCTCACGGCTCGCCAGCCCCAGCTCCATACCCGGCTCACCCTGGGTCACGCCATCGCACATGGCCGGCACCCCGCCGGCGAATTGGCCGACCGAGCCGATCTCACGCAAGGCCTGCTTGATCTGGTCCGGGTAATGCTCGTAGGGCTGATGCGCCGAGAGCATGTCGTTATATGACGAAACAATCGCCACGTTGGCGGCATTCATCATCCGCAGGCTCTGCTTGTCCGCAGTGCCGCAGCCGGCCACGGCATGGGCGAAGTTGGCGCACTGCAGCTTGCCGCGCACCGGCCCGTCGCTGGCCGCGCCGCGGATCAGCGCCAGATAGGACTCACGCGTAGCGCGGCTGCGGGCAATAAGCCGCTCAGTGACCTCAAGAACACGGGGATGCATGTGTCGAACTCCAGGCTAACGGGTAAGGCGACCTGATTGTCTATGCTAACCAGGACGGTCTCGCCCCCGGGCAAGGTTACGCTTGCACGGGGGCCGGATCACAACTTCTCTTGAACGCTTCGAGCTGTTGATCCAGGTCGCTCGTAGTAGATAAGACAAAATATTGCCATTAAAAAGGCTTGTTTTCTATTTCAACGGGAATAATCTTGTAATTCCAACAACAAAACCACGACGGCGTTTTCACTTATGACTTTACGAATCGCAATCAACGGATTTGGCCGCATCGGACGCAACGTCCTACGCGCACTCTATACCCAAGGTTACCGCCAGGACCTGCAGATCGTCGCCATCAATGACCTCGGCGACAGTGCCATCAATGCCCATCTGCTCAAGTACGACACCGTCCACGGCCCTTTCGAGGCCAGCGTCGAACACGATGAGGAAAGCCTGACCGTCAACGGCGACCGCATCGCGGTCAGTGCCATTCGCAACCCTGCCGACCTGCCCTGGGCGGCCGAAAGCATCGACGTGGTCTTCGAATGCACCGGCCTATTCACCGATCGCGCCAAGGCCGCCGCCCACCTGAGCGCCGGCGCCCGCAAAGTGATTATTTCGGCCCCGGCCAAGGGCGCCGACGCGACCATCGTCTACGGGGTCAACCACGAGATCCTGCGTCAAAACCATCACATTATTTCCAGCGCTTCGTGCACCACCAACTGCCTGGCACCGGTCGCCCAGGTGCTGCACCGCGAGTTGGGCATCGAAAGCGGCCTGATGACCACCATCCACGCCTACACCAATGACCAGAACCTGACCGACGTTTACCACAGCGACCCCTACCGCGCCCGCTCCGCGACCCAGAATATGATCCCGAGCAAGACCGGCGCAGCCGAAGCCGTCGGCCTGGTGCTACCGGAACTGGCAGGCAAGCTGACCGGCATGGCCGTGCGCGTGCCGGTGATCAACGTATCGCTGGTTGACCTGACCGTACACCTCAAGCGCGAAGCCAGCGCCGAAGCGGTCAACGCGCTGTTCAAAGCGGCGAGCCAGGGCTCCAGGGTACTGGGCTACAACAGCCTGCCGCTGGTCTCCAGCGACTTCAACCACAACCCACTGTCGTCGATCTTCGATGCCAACCACACCAAGTCCAGCGGCAAGCTGCTCAAGGTCCTGGCCTGGTACGACAATGAATGGGGCTTCTCCAACCGCATGCTGGATAACTGCCTGGCGCTGTGCAATGCCCAATAACCCATGCCCGTTGCGGAGCGCTTGAGCGTGATCGGAATCAGCTTTACCCAGGCCACTCTCCCGGCACGCAAGCGCATCGCCCTAGTGGCCCATGACCACTGCAAAGCATTTCTGCTCGACTGGGCCGAACGCCAGAAAGACCGGCTGGCCCAGCACCATCTGCTGGCCACCGGCACTACCGGGCTGCTGCTGGAACGACGCCTGGCGGTACCGGTAGAAAGCATGATCAGTGGCCCGCTGGGCGGCGACCAACAGCTCGGTGCACGCATCGCCGAGCAGACCATCGATATGCTTGTATTTTTCTGGGACCCGTTCGAACCCCAACCTCACGACCCGGATATCAAGGCCCTGCTACGCGTTGCAGCGGTGTGGAACATACCGGTAGCGTGCAATGAATCCAGCGCCGACTACCTGCTCAGCAGCCCATTGATGGCGCAGACGCACGATTATCGGGTTCCGGATTATCAGGCTTATCTGCTGGGGCGACGCTGAAACCTTTCTCCCTCTGCATGACACTAACTAGTAGCACTTTGCCTTGCTTCACTCCGGACGATTCGCGAGAATCCCTGCGGCTGCGGCCTATGGCTGCCAGCTATCAAGGAACTCATCGACCGGTAGGGAGTAAAGGTGTGAAGAAATTGTTGAAGTGGGTCGCGATCATCATCGGCGGCCTGATCGTGATTGGTCTCATTGCCGATGCACTGACATCGCCGGAAGAAAAAGCGGCCGCTGCCGCTGCACGCGAGCAAAAAAATGCTCAACAGGCTGCACAACAACAAGCCCAAGTACAGCAGGAAGCTGCGGCCATGCCAGTCATCACTGCTGCTGACATTGCCAAGGCCTACAACGAGAACACCATTGCCGCCGACCAGCAGTTCAAAGGCAAGAAGTTCAAGGTCACCGGCACCGTGACCGATATCAACACCAACTTCATGGGCGAGCCCTACCTGACCCTGCGCGGTGGCGTAAACCAGTTTATGGAACCGCAATTCGCCTTTGACAAAAACGCCAGTGCACAGCTGGCCACTGTCAAGAAAGGCGCCAAAGTCACACTGATCTGCGTAGGCAAAGGCGATATCGCCAAAACCCCAATGTCCAAAGACTGCACACTGCTGTAACACCCGGCGCCTTCCAAAGCGGCCGACAAAAAGGGATTCATCTTCGATGAGTCCCTTTTTTACTTCCATGTCGATAGCACTTGACCAACAGAGCAGATGATAAGCATTATCATTCGTTTATCGCTGTCCGGATGCCTTCGTGAGTCAGTCACAGTTCGACCATGTCTTTCTCGCCCAGCGCGTGACCCTACTGCGCACGCTGCAACGCATGGTCAATAACCCCAGCACCGCCGAAGACCTGCTGCAGGAAACCTACCTGCGCGTCACCCGGGCCCTGCGCGACCGCCCCATCGATCATCTCGAACCTTTTGTCTTCCAGACCGCCCGCAACCTGGCGCTTGATCACCTGCGCGCGCGCCGGGTCCAGGCCCGTACTCTGCTCGAAGATGTACCCGAAGCCCTGCTGCACAATATCGCCGCCCCGCTCGGTACGCCCGAAGAGGCCATCCATGCCAGCCAACTGCTTGAGCACCTGAGCAGCAGCCTCGGCCAGTTAAGCGCACGCCAGCAGCAGATCTTTATCCTTAGCCGCCTGCACGGTTGCAGCTACCAGGAAATTGCCGAACAGCTTGCGGTGTCCCTGAGTACCGTGCAAAAGGAGCTGAAATTGATCATGGCGATCTGTATCGGGGTGGCCGATCGTCTCGATCGCCCTTAAGCTTCGACTCCCTGAACGGGCTCACCACTCTTTCAGCGTATCTTCGCAAACGCGAGCAGCGCAGACCCAGGCTGCCGAGGAATCACCGTGATGGACCCCGAACAACACGCCCATGAGGCGCTGCAAAACAGCGCCATGGACCAGGCCCTGGACTGGCTTATCGTCCTGGACAGCCCAAGCCCGGAGCAACGCCATGCGTTTGCCGCCTGGCTTGCGGCCGACCCGGCTCACGCCCAGGCCTTTGCCCGGGCCGAAGCCCTGTGGAACGGTGCCCCGGTGCAGGCCGCCGCCCAGGCCCTGCAAGCGCCACCGCCGGCACGCGGCCTGCTGCAACGCCTGCGCCCGCACTGGAAACCCCTGGCCACCGCGGCGGTACTGCTGCTGGGCCTGGGCAGCTTCAGCAACCTGCCGGTACGGCTGCAGGCCGACCACATGACCGTGGTCGGCGAGCGCCAGCGCCTGCAGCTGGAGGACGGCTCCCGGGTGCTGCTCAACACCAACTCGGCGTTCTCCAGCCAGATCAGCGACACCCACAAGGTCGCTCGCCTCTATCAGGGCGAAGCGTTTTTCGAAGTACCGGCCAGTCGCGGCCCCAACCTGGAGATCGAAGCGGGGCTCCTGCGCGCCAGCGTGCGTGACACCGCGTTCGCCGTGCGTTACCTGGACGGCGAGACCCTGGTCAGAGTCCAGCGTGGCGACGTCGACCTGCGGGCGCGGGACAACGATGTCCGCCTGCGCCTGTCCGCCGGCGACAGCGTACGCATCGGCCCGAACGGCTTCGCCCGGCCGGAAAAACTCGACCCCCTGAAGGACCTGGCCTGGGTCCAGGGACGCCTGGTCTTTGAAAACTGCCCGATGAGCCAGGTGCTCGATGAACTGCGGCGCTACTACCCGGGCTGGATCGTCAACACCAACCGGCACCTGGGCGATATCGCCGTCACCGGCAACTACCGCCTCGACCAACCGCTGGACGTGGTACGCGCACTGGCGCAGATCACTTCGGCCAAGGTCATGGAGTACCCGGCCCTGGTGATTCTCAACTAATCGAAACTATTTTTACGCGATTGCCCAGGGCGGTACGTCTAGTCTTAGCCAATGCAACTGATTCGCATTTTTAGTCAGTTTCGCAACGATAAGAATTCGTACTCCTGGGAGCGCTCTCGATGTCCACTCGCTTCACCGCCAAGTCCCGCCCTACCCTGTCCCTGCTGACCGCGGCCATTCTGCTCGGCGCTGTCCCGACCATGCCGGTACTGGCTGCCAGCGCCAACGCGCAGCCGACCCACAAGATGGGCGACTACCACTTCACTATCGGCCAGCAACCCCTGGTGTCGGCGCTCAATGCCTTCACCACCGTCACCGGCTGGCAGGTCGGCTTGCCCGCCGAACTGGCTGAAGGCATTTCCTCGCCAGGCGTGCAGGGCTCGCTCCCACCAGAGAAAGCACTGGAGCGACTGCTGGCCGGGACCAACCTGGGCTACCGCAAGCTGAGCGGCAACTCGATTGTGCTGGAAAAACGCGGCGGCACCAGCGGCACCCTGAACCTGCAACAGGTGACCATCAGCGCCACTCGCCTGGAGCAGGATATCTCCCAGGTTCCCAACACCGTCAGCGTGCACACCCGTGAAGAACTCGACCGCCAGAACGTCAATACCATCAAGGACCTGGTGCGCTACGAGCCCGGCGTCTCGGTGGGTGGCGCCGGCCAGCGTTCGGGGATTACCGGCTACAACATCCGTGGCATCGACGGCGACCGCATCCTGACCCAGGTCGACGGCGTTGAAGTACCGGACAACTATTTCTACGGCCCCTTCGCCAATACCCACCGCAACTATGTCGATCCGGAGATCGTCAAGCGCGTGGAAATCTTGCGCGGCCCGGCGTCGGTCCTGTACGGCAGCAGTGCCATCGGCGGCGCCGTCAGCTACTACACCCTCGACGCCAGCGACATCATCAAGCCCGGCCGGGATGTCGGTGCCCGTCTCAAGACCGGCTACAGCTCGGCCGACGAAAGCTGGCTGACCTCCGGCACCCTCGCCGGACGCCTGGACGACTTCGACGCCATGCTGCACCTGAGCCAGCGTAACGGCCATGAAACCGAGTCCTATGGCACAAACAATGGCATCGGCCTGGAGCGCACTGCCGCCAACCCGGAAGATATCCGCACCACCAACGTGCTGGCGAAACTGGGCTGGGACTACGCCGAGAATGCCCGCCTGGGCCTGACCTATGAAAAGTACAAGGATGACCGCGACACCAATCAGAAAAGCGTGATTGGCGGCATGTTCCTCAATGGCCAACCGTTCAACTGGTATAAGGCGCGGGCCGGGAACGACACCATCACCCGCGAGCGCTTCGGCCTGGAAAACCGCTTTGCCATCGACCGCCTGCTGGCCGACAACCTGAAGTGGAGCCTGAACTACCAGACCGCCAAGACCGACCAGAGCACCCAGGAAATCTTCCAGAACGGGCGCCGTGTGTTGCGTACCCGCGACACCCTGTACCAGGAAAAGCAATGGGTCTTCGATGCCCAACTGGACAAGGCCTTCGCCCTCGGCGAGACCGAGCATCAACTGACCTACGGCACCACGCTCAAGCAACAGAAGGTCACTGGGTCGCGGATCGGGACCGGCACCTGCCTGGCCGTAGGCGCCGGCTGCCTGGCCATTGGCGCACCCAGCCCGATCGCTGCGGACTCGCTGGCCAAGTCCAGCGACTTCCCCGACCCGACCATCAACAGCTACAGCCTGTTCGCCCAGGATCAGATCAGCTGGAACCAGTGGACCTTCATGCCTGGCCTGCGCTATGACTACATAGAGCTCAAGCCGCGTATGACCGAAGCCTTCCTCAACAGCCTCAAGCAGACCAACCCAGGCGTCCCGTTCGATACCAACAGCCCGGACAAAACCTGGCACCGCGTTTCGCCCAAGTTTGGCCTGACCTATGCCTTCAACGAACAGTACACCGCCTACGGCCAGTACTCCGAGGGCTTCCGTACGCCTTCGGCCAAGGCACTCTTCGGGCGTTTCGAAAACATCAGCCAGGGCTATGTGATCGAACCCAACCCCGATCTCAAGCCGGAAACCAGCAAGAGCTACGAGACGGGCCTGCGCGGCAACTTCGACAGCGGCTCCTTCGACGTCGCCGTGTTCTATAACAAGTACCGCGACTTCATCAACGAAGATGGCCTCAAACCCGGCGCGAAAAGCCTCGACTTCCAGGCCAACAACATTGGCCACGCCACCATCAAGGGTATCGAGCTCAAGGGGCGCCTGAACCTCGACGCCTACGGAGCTCCTCAGGGTCTCTACAGCCTGGGCCAGATCGCCTATGCCCGCGGGCGCAACGACGACACCGGCCAACCGCTCAACAGCGTCAACCCACTCAAAGGCGTCTTTGGCCTTGGTTACGATCAGGACAACTACGGCGCGCTGCTGAGCTGGACCCTGACCAAACGCAAGGATCGGGTCGACGATACGCAGTTCAAGGCCCCTGACGGCATGACCAGCAGCAGCCAGTTCCGCACGCCGGGCTTCGGCATCCTCGACCTGAGCGGCTTCTACAAGGTCACCGACGACCTGACTGTGAATGCCGGCCTCTACAACCTGACCGACAAGAAATACTGGAACTGGGATGACGTACGCGGCTACGACAGCGTCGGCGAAGCCGGACAGACCGCACCGGCCAATCTGGATCGCCTGACCCAGCCGGGCCGCAATTTCTCCATCAACCTGATCTGGGATATCTGACCCGTGGTCCTCGGTGAACGGTTTTTTCAGCCGTTCACTGAGGATTTTTTACTGTGCCGCGTCTTCTAGTTCGTCTTGTTAATACTCATTCCCTTTTGAACATTTCGTTGTCACCAGGAAAAACTCTTATGAACGCTCCCGTTGCCCAGCCAGAAACCACCCAGATCCCGCGCTCCCAACGGGTTCGCGAACTGACTCATGACCTGCACAAGAGCCTGGAAGACACCGTCGGCCAGTGGGCGCCGACCGATACCCTGCCGGGCTTCCTGCGTTTTGCCCAGATGCAGTACCTGTTCCAGTCGGAAATCCAGGCGTTCTACCGCGACCCGGAACTGCTGGCCCTGTTCCCCGATCTGCCCGAGCGCTGCCGCGTCAAGGCCGCCGAACAGGACCTGGCCGACCTGGGCGTCGCCCGGCCGGAACCGGTGCCCGGCGCCGTGCAAAACCCTACCCGTGCGCAAGCGATCGCCTGGGTCCGGGTTTCCGAAGGCTCGAAACTCGGCGCCGCCATTCTGCTCAAACAGGCTCTGGCCCTGGGCCTGAGCGAAACCCACGGTGCCCGCCACCTTGCCGAGCCTGAAGGCGGTCGCGCACGCGGCTGGAAAGCCTTCAACGTCATCTTCGACGGCTTGCCGATGAGCGCCCAGGAAGAAGCCGAAGTCGACCAGGCCTCGCGAGATGCCTTCGCTCGCCTCGAAGTGCTGCTGCGCACCGTCGGCCAGCGTGCCGAAGCCGCCCAACCGGCCTGAGTCTGACCCAACCTGCCCGAAACTGTCCGACCGCCTCGCGCGGTCGGCATTCATCTCACATACTCCAGGCCATGACCGAACCTCTCCCATCCCGCTCGAAAATCGCCCGTGTCCTGTTCGGACTGCTGGCCTACGTCAGCCTGGGCATTGGTCTTGTCGCCATCGTCGTGCCCGGCCTGCCGACCACCGAATTCATCCTGCTGGCCGCCTGGGCCGCGACCAAGAGCTCGCCACGCCTGAGTGCCTGGCTGGAAAACCACCGCCTGTTCGGGCCCATCCTGAACAACTGGCGCAATGGCCGGATCATTGCCCGCCGCGCCAAGGTCAGCGCCACGATCAGCATGCTGTTCTGCGCCGGCCTGATGCTGACCCTGCTCGACCACGGCTGGCCGATCTACCTGGCCATTGCCGGTATGAGCCTGGGCAACCTGTGGATCTGGTCCCGTCCGGAGCGCGTGCTCCAACCCTCCTGAATCCGCGCGACAAAAACCCGCAGCGCCAAGCCGATGACCGTTCGTCGGCTTTACCTTATGCTCCCTCAGTGTAAGCCGATGTTTCTAGCACAGCGCCCCAGCGTTCAGGCGCCCCAGCCGATTCCGGCCCAGATTGCTGCCCATCGTTCCCTTCGCGAGTGCGCCCCATGCTGAACAGCCTATCCATCCGCCTGAAAATCGTCCTGTTGTCCGGTTTGTGCCTACTGGCGGTGGTCGTCCTGATCGTCGGCCTGAATCTCTACCAGACTCGGGAGAACAACGCGCTGGTCAGCGCTTCAAGCACGCAGATGCTCACCACCAACGTCGAAAGCCTGCTCCAGGCCCAGGCTGCGGAACAAGCCGCCAGGGTGCAAAAGACCTTTGGCGAGACTCATCGGATCATTACCGCCCTGACCGACCAGATCCTCGACATGCGCGTCCAGGCGGCCCGGCACGAACTGCCGGCCGGCGCGCTGCGCGAAGACCTCAACCAGAGCCTGAAGACCACCTTCAGGCGCAACGCCCAACTGCTCGGCGTCTGGCTGGCCTTCGAGCCCGACGGGCTGGACGGCAAGGACCGGGAATTCATCAACGATCCACAGCGCAGTGCCAACGAAGCCGGGCGCTTCGCCAGTTACTGGAGCCGCGCCGAGGGCCAGGAAGAGAACAGCGTGATGGTCGAGCAAGACCTGACCAAGACTGACCTCAACCTCACCGGCATCCCCTATAACAGTTGGTACACCTGCCCGCGTGACACTCGCCATACTTGCCTGCTGGAACCCTATGCGGACACCGTTGGCGAAAAAGTCTTGCTGATGACCAGCATTTCCATGCCGCTGATCGTCGACGGCAAGGTGCTCGGCGTGGTCGGCGTGGATATCGCCCTCGACGTCCTGCAAGCGGCGGCCGTAGAGGCCCAGCGCAACCTATTCGGCGGTGCCGGTCACCTGCTGATCGTGTCCACCAGCGGCGCCCTCGCCGCTTATAGCGAAGACGCTGGCAAAGTCGGCAAAAGCATCGATACCGCGCTGGGCAGCAGCGTGGGCAAGGACGTCTTGCAACGCCTGGGCGGCAAGCCGACGATTATCGAACAAGGTGAGGTGATCCGCGCCATCTACCCGGTCGCGCCAATCGCCGATGCCAAGCCCTGGGCCGTGGTCATCGACCTGCCGCGGGACGTTCTGCTCGCCGACGCGGCCAAGCTGCAGACACTGCTCGATGAAGCCCAGTCGCGTGGCACCCTGACCACCCTGCTGGTGGCGATAGTCGCCGGCCTGGCCGGCCTGTTGCTGATCTGGCTGACCGCGTCCGGCGTGACCCGCCCGCTCAATCGGGTGGCGCAGATGCTCAAGGCCATCGCCAGCGGCGACGGCGACCTGACCCAACGCCTGGATTATCAGCGCAAGGATGAGCTAGGTGAACTGGTCGGTTGGTTCAACCGTTTCCTCGACAAGCTGCAACCCACCATCGCACAGATCAAACACAGCATCAGCGACGCGCGTAACACCGCCGACCAGTCCTCGGCCATCGCGCGCCAGACGAGCGAGGGCATGCAGACCCAGTTCCGTGAAATCGACCAGGTCGCCACTGCGTCCAACGAAATGAGCGCCACAGCCCACGATGTCGCCAATAGCGCGGCCAATGCGGCCAACGCCGCCAAGGGGGCCGATCAGTCGGCCCGCGAAGGAATGGCGATCATCGAACGCAGCACCCACGATATCCAGCAGTTGTCCGGGGCCGTCAGCCAGGCGGTGGTCGAAGTCGAGGCCCTGGCCGTCAACAGCGAACAGATCGGTTCGGTGCTCGAAGTGATCCGCAGCATTGCCGAACAGACCAACCTGCTGGCGCTCAACGCGGCGATTGAAGCAGCGCGCGCCGGTGAAAGCGGGCGTGGCTTTGCGGTGGTCGCCGATGAAGTGCGCAACCTGGCCCGACGCACCCAGGACTCGGTGGAGGAAATTCGCCTGGTGATCGAGCGCCTGCAAACCGGCACCCGCGATGTCGTGGCCACCATGCACATCAGCCAGCAGCAGGCGCAGAACAATGCCGGGCAGATCCACCATGCCGTGGAGGCCCTGAGCAAAATCAGCGATGCGGTCACGGTGATCAGCGACATGAACCTGCAGATCGCCAGTGCCGCCGAACAACAGAGCGCGGTGGCCGAAGAGGTCAACCGCAATGTCTCGGCGATCCGCAGCGTCACCGAAACGCTGACCGAACAGGCCAGCGAGTCGGCGCAGATCAGCAGCCAGTTGAATGCGCTGGCCACCCAGCAAATGCAATTGATGGATCAGTTCCGGGTCTGAGTCTAGGCTGCGTCGCAGCGGCCTCGAACGCCTTCACGGTTCGAGCGGCCATGCGTTTTTTCCGGAGGCCCGATGACTGATTTTCTCGCTAGCGCACAGCTCGCCCTTGGTCTGCCGGCAGAGCCGGTCCACGAACAGGGTCGCGGCGCCCTGCCCTCGGCCTTTGCCGTGACCGCAATGGCCTGCGCCAGCGTCGCAGCCGCCGGACAGGCGGTTGCCCAGTTGTTGCTGGAGCAGACCGGCCAGCGGCCCGAGGTCAGCGTCGACCGGCGCCTGGCCTCGTTCTGGTTCGCCACGTCGTTACGGCCTATCGGCTGGACCATAGCGCCGCTGTGGGACCCGATCGCCGGCGACTATGCCTGCCGCGATGGCTGGATCCGCCTGCACACCAACGCACCGCAGCACCGCGCCAGTGTCGAACGGGTCCTGGGCCACTGCACCGACCGTGCGACTCTGGCGACGCGGGTCACGCAATGGCGCAAGGGCGACCTCGAACAGGCCGTGGTCGCAGCGGGCGGCTGCGCCGCGCAGATGCGTTCGCAGGCGGCCTGGCAGGTCCATCCCCAGGGGCAGGCGGTCAATGCCGAGCCGTTGATTATGCGCAGCGACAACGACAGCCCCACCCCGCTCCACTGGCTGGGCACAGCGCAGCGGCCGCTGGCCGGGGTCAAGGTGCTGGACCTGACCCGTGTGCTCGCCGGACCGGTCGCCAGCCGACTGCTGGCCGGGCTAGGGGCCCAGGTGCTGCGTATCGATCCGCCGACTTGGAGCGAGCCCGGCGTCGTCCCGGAGGTCACCCTGGGCAAGCGCTGCGCCCATCTGGACCTGCATGTGAAAGCCGACCGCGAAACCTTCGAGCGTCTGCTCGGCGAGGCCGATATCCTGCTCCACGGCTACCGCGCCGATGCCCTGGAACGCCTCGGCTATGACCCGGCCAACCGCCAGCGCCTGGCTCCCGGGCTGATCGATGTCGGCCTCAATGCCTATGGCTGGAGTGGCCCATGGCGCAACCGCCGGGGCTTCGACAGCCTGGTGCAGATGAGCAGCGGGATCGCCGAGGCCGGCATGCACTGGAAAGGCACCAGCGTCCCGACCCCCCTACCGGTCCAGGCACTCGACCATGCCACCGGCTACCTGATCGCCGCGGCGGCGGTGCGGGCCCTCAGTACGCGCCTGCAGCACGGTATCGGTGGTTCGGCGCGCCTGTCACTGGCGCGCACGGCAAAATGGCTGATGGAGGGCACCAGCGATCCGTCGTTGCCACTTGCACCGCCAACGCCCGCCGATGAAGCAAGCACACTGGAGATGACCGCCTGGGGACCGGCTCGGCGCCTGCAGGCCCCCTTGCAGATTGCCGGCGCGCCCCTGCAGTGGCCGTATCCGGCAGGAGAACTGGGCTCCAGCCCGCCGCGCTGGTAACAGCGACGGCCCCCTCACAGCGTCAGCAGGCCGCTGTACAGGCCATAGGCTGCCAGACCGGCCCCGGCCAACACACAGGCAAAAATACCCTTCTCCATGGACGTAAAGAGCGGATGGCCCAACTCTCGCTTGGCCTGGGCGAACAGGATGACCCCTGGCGCATACAGCAGCGCTGACAGCAGCAGGTACTTCAAGCCGCCGGCATACAGCAGCCAGACCGCATAAATCAGTGCGATACCGCCGATCAGCAAATCCTTGCGACGCTCACGGGGTGCGCTTTCGTAGGTCTCGCCGCGCCCGCTCAGCAGCACGGCATAAGCGGCCGACCACAGGTACGGCACCAGAATCATCGACGACGCCAGGTAGATCAGGCTGGTGTAGGTTCCGGCGGAGAACAGGGTAATCAGCAGGAACAGCTGGATCATCGCGTTGGTCAGCCACAGGGCGTTGACCGGCACATGGTTGGCATTTTCCTTTTTCAGGAACGCCGGCATGGTCTTGTCCCGGGCCGTGGCGTAAAGAATTTCGGCACAGAGCAAGGCCCAGGACAGCAAGGCACCGAGCAGGGAAATCGCCAGGCCGACGCTGATCAGCAGCGCGCCCCAGGGCCCGACGATATGCTCCAGCACGGCCGCCAGCGAGGGGTTCTGCAGCTCGGCAAGCTCCGGGCGAGTCATGATCCCCAGCGACAACACATTGACCAGCACCAGCAGCGCCAGCACCCCGAGAAAGCCAATCACGGTGGCCTTGCCCACATCCGAACGCTTCTCGGCCCGCCCCGAATAGACGCTGGCGCCCTCGATACCGATAAATACGAACACCGTCACCAGCATCATGTTGCGTACCTGGTCCATCACGCCGCCGAAATTCGGGTCGCTGCGGCCCCAGATATCCCGGGTGAAAATATCGGCCTCGAAGGCCAGGGCCGCGATTACGATAAACATCACCAGAGGCACGATCTTGGCAACGGTGGTGATCAGGTTGATAAAGGCCGCTTCCTTGATGCCGCGCAGGACCAGGAAATGCACGCACCACAGCAGGACCGAGGCGCAGCCAATGGCTACCGGGGTATTCCCCTGGCCGAACACCGGAAAAAAGTAGCCGAGCGTGCTGAACAGCAAGACGAAGTAGCCGACGTTGCCCAGCCAGGCACTGATCCAGTAGCCCCAGGCCGCCGAAAAGCCCATGTAGTCGCCAAATCCAGCCTTGGCATAGGCATAGACCCCCGAGTCCAGGTGCGGTTTGCGGTTGGCCAGGGTCTGGAAGACGAATGCCAGGGTCAGCATGCCCACGGCGGTGATCGCCCAACCAATTAGCACCGCGCCAGCATCCGCACGCGCCGCCATGTTTTGCGGCAGGGAAAAGATCCCGCCACCAATCATCGACCCCACCACTAGGGCAATCAGAGCACCGAGTCGAAGTTTCTGCGCCGGTTGCGACATCTCGTCCCCTCAAAAAAGATGGCGATACGCCATCTACTATTAGTTCAGACAACCCAACTAAATTTCAACAGCTTAGGAACGTTTAGTTCATATCGGAAATAAAAATGTCTTACTCATAACAATCTGCCCTAAGAAGCGACGACTAGTTGATTATTTATGTCGCATTCTCGCAACAACGGCAATATCGGCGTTCACTAAAAGAAAATTTGCGGATTCTGCAAAACCAACTAGCTTCAATCCCCACGGCACTAAAAAAAGTTGCTGAAATCCCTTCGCACACCTCTAGAAAAGGCTTTTCGTGAAGGTAGCGTCATGTTCCAGCAACACTCCCAAGTCATTAATTAACAATGGAATGTATCAATGACATGATCTAAGTCAGTTGTTTGAAACCCGTGCAGTCCTAATCTTTAGTTCTACATTCACCTGACTGGAGTCATGCGATGTCTGAATCTCCCGGAAAACTACGCTTAGGTGCGCTGGTCGCTCTGGTAGTCGGTTCGATGATTGGCGGAGGAATCTTTTCCCTGCCGCAAAACATGGCCGCTAGTGCAGATGTTGGCGCAGTGCTTATTGGTTGGGCGATCACCGCCGTGGGCATGCTGACCCTGGCATTCGTCTTCCAGACCCTGGCCAATCGCAAGCCCGATATTGACGGCGGCGTGTACGCCTACGCCAAGGCCGGATTCGGCGACTACATGGGCTTTTCGTCAGCCTGGGGCTACTGGATCAGTGCCTGGCTGGGCAACGTCGGCTACTTCGTCCTGCTGTTCAGTACCCTGGGCTATTTCTTCCCGATCTTCGGTGAAGGCAATACCCCGGCCGCCGTGATCGGCGCTTCGGTCCTGCTCTGGGCCGTGCATTTCCTGGTCCTGCGCGGCATCAAGGAAGCCGCCTTTATCAACCTGGTGACCACCGTCGCCAAGGTCGTACCCCTGCTGCTGTTCGTGCTGATCGCCTTGTTCGCTTTCAAACTGGACATCTTCACCGCCGATATCTGGGGCGTGAAAAACCCTGATCTGGGCAGTGTGATGAACCAGGTGCGCAACATGATGCTGGTTACCGTCTGGGTGTTCATCGGTATCGAAGGCGCAAGCATCTTCTCTGCCCGCGCAGAGAAACGCTCGGACGTGGGTAAAGCCACCGTGATCGGCTTTATCACCGTGCTGCTGTTCCTCGTGCTGGTGAACGTCCTGTCGCTGGGCATCATGACGCAGCCCGAACTGGCCAAGCTGCAGAACCCATCCATGGCCGCGGTGCTTGAGCATGTGGTCGGCCACTGGGGGGCGGTGCTGATCAGCGTCGGCTTGATCATCTCCCTGCTCGGCGCCCTGCTGTCGTGGGTACTGCTGTGTGCGGAGATCATGTTCGCCGCCGCCAAAGACCACACCATGCCGGAGTTCCTGCGCAAGGAAAACGCCAACCATGTACCGGTCAACGCCCTATGGCTGACCAACGCCATGGTCCAGTTGTTCCTGGTCATCACCCTGTTCTCGGCCAGTACTTATCTGTCGCTGATCTACCTGGCCACCTCGATGATCCTGGTGCCTTACCTGTGGTCGGCTGCCTATGCCGTCCTGCTGGCGGTACGTGGCGAGACCTACGAGCAAGCCCTGGCCGAACGCAAGAAAGACCTGATCATCGGCGGCATCGCACTGATCTACGCGATCTGGCTGCTGTACGCCGGCGGCATCAAGTACCTGCTGCTTTCCGCTCTGCTCTACGCCCCTGGCGCGATCCTGTTCGCCAAGGCCAAGCGTGAACTGGGCAAACCGATTTTCACCAACGTCGAGAAGCTGATTTTCGCTGCGGTCGTCGTGGGAGCCCTGGTGGCAGCCTACGGCCTCTACGACGGCTTCCTGACTCTGTAACACCTGTTTGTTCTGTTTATCTGGAGGATCACTGTAATGACCACGGAAAAAGTTAAGTACGGCGTACATTCCGAAGCCGGCAAACTGCGCAAAGTCATGGTTTGTTCCCCCGGCCTGGCCCACCAGCGGCTGACCCCGAACAACTGCGACGAACTGCTTTTCGATGACGTGCTGTGGGTCAACCAGGCCAAGCGCGATCACTTTGATTTCGTGACCAAGATGCGCGAGCGTGGCATCGACGTACTGGAAATGCACAACCTGCTGACCGATATCGTAGCCCAGCCCGAAGCGCTGGACTGGATCCTGGAGCGCAAGGTTACCGCCAACCAGGTTGGCCTCGGCCTGGTCAATGAGGTCAATGCCTGGCTGCGCAGCCTGGAGCCACGCAAGATTGCCGAATTCCTGATTGGCGGCGTCTCTGCTGACGACCTGCCCAGCAGCTTCGGCGGCAAGACCATCGAGATGTTCCGCGATTTCCTCGGCCACTCGAGCTTTATCCTGCCACCGCTGCCCAACACCCAGTTCACCCGGGACACCACCTGCTGGATCTACGGCGGTGTCACGCTGAACCCGATGTACTGGCCAGCCCGTCGCCAGGAAACCCTGCTGACCACTGCCATCTATAAATTCCACCCGGAATTCACCAACGCCGATTTCCAGATCTGGTACGGCGATCCAGACCTCAACCATGGCAACGCCACCCTTGAAGGCGGCGACGTCATGCCAATCGGCAAAGGCGTGGTCCTGATCGGCATGGGCGAGCGCACCTCGCGCCAGGCCATCGGCCAACTGGCCCTGAACCTGTTCAAGAACAAGGCCGCAGAGCGTGTGATCGTCGCCGGCCTGCCCAAGTCCCGGGCCGCAATGCACCTGGACACCGTGTTCAGCTTCTGCGACCGCGACCTGGTCACGATCTTCCCCGAAGTGGTGAACCAGATCGTTGCCTTCAGCCTGCGTCCGGATGAAAGCAAACCCGGTGGCATCGATGTACGCCGTGAGGAAACCAGCTTTATCGATACCGTCGCCAAGGCCCTGGGCCTCAAGGCGCTGCGAGTCGTGGAAACCGGCGGCAACGCGTTCGCCGCCGAACGCGAGCAGTGGGACGACGGCAACAACGTGGTGGCCCTGGAGCCTGGCGTGGTCATCGGCTACGACCGCAACACCTACACCAACACGCTGCTGCGCAAGGCCGGTATCGAAGTCATCACCATCAGCGCCGGCGAACTGGGCCGCGGCCGTGGCGGCGGTCACTGCATGACCTGCCCGATTATCCGCGACCCCATCGACTACTAACGTTCACAACCAGCTTGCCGTTGCCCCCACAAAGGGCCTCGGCAAGTGGACCACCGACATCCAAGGAGATCCATCATGGCGTTCAATATTCACAACCGCAGCCTGCTGAGCCTGGAACACCACACGCCACGCGAGCTGCGCTACCTGCTGGACCTGTCCCGCGACCTCAAGCGCGCCAAGTACACCGGTACCGAGCAGCAGCACCTCAAAGGCAACAACATTGCGCTGATCTTCGAGAAAACCTCGACGCGCACCCGCTGCGCCTTTGAAGTCGCCGCCTACGACCAGGGCGCGAACGTGACCTACATCGACCCGAACTCCTCGCAGATCGGTCACAAGGAAAGCATGAAAGACACCGCCCGCGTGCTGGGGCGCATGTATGACGCCATCGAGTATCGCGGTTTCAAACAGGAAGTGGTCGAGGAACTGGCCAAGTTCGCCGGGGTACCCGTGTTCAACGGCCTGACCGATGAATATCACCCTACGCAAATGATCGCCGACGTGCTGACCATGCGCGAGCACGCCGACAAGCCGATCCACGATATCAGCTACGCCTATCTGGGCGATGCTCGCAACAATATGGGCAACTCGCTGCTGCTGGTCGGCTCCAAGCTGGGCATGGACGTGCGTATCGCCGCGCCCAAGGCACTGTGGCCCCATGAAGACCTGGTCGCACGCTGCCGTAAATATGCCGAGGAAAGCGGCGCGCGCATCACCCTGACCGAAGACCCGAAAGCGGCGGTCAAGGGCGTGGACTTTATCCACACCGACGTCTGGGTCTCCATGGGCGAGCCTGTCGAAGCCTGGGCCGAGCGTATCCAGCAACTGCTGCCGTACCAGGTCAATGCCGAGTTGATGAAAGCCACCGGCAACCCACGGACCAAGTTCATGCACTGCCTGCCGGCGTTCCACAACTGCGACACCAAGGTCGGCAAACAGATCGCCGAGCAGTATCCGTTCCTGAGCAACGGCATCGAAGTGACGGACGACGTGTTCGAATCGCCAGCCTGCATCGCCTTTGAGCAAGCGGAGAACCGCATGCACACCATCAAGGCGATCCTGGTCTCCACGCTCGCTGATCTCTGATCGCTCCCACCCTCCGTTGGCGCGCGCCGGGCCCTGCCCGGCCGCGCCAACCGCCGTTAGAAGGAATGCATTATGCGTATCGTCGTTGCACTGGGCGGTAACGCCCTCCTGCGTCGTGGCGAACCCATGACCGCGGAAAACCAACGCGCCAATATCCGTATCGCCGCCGAGCAGATTGCCAAGATCACCAGCGGTAACGAACTGGTGGTCGCCCACGGCAATGGCCCCCAGGTCGGCCTGCTCTCCCTGCAAGCCGCCGCCTACACCTCCGTAAGCCCTTACCCGCTGGATGTGCTGGGGGCCGAGACCGAGGGCATGATCGGCTACATGATCGAACAGGAACTGGGCAACCTGCTGCATGCCGATGTTCCGTTCGCGACGCTGCTGACCCAGGTCGAGGTCGACCCCAAGGACCCAGCGTTCCAAAATCCGACCAAACCCATTGGCCCGGTGTACTCCAAGGCCGAGGCCGAGAGCCTGGCGGCGGAAAAAGGCTGGAGCATCGCCCCCGACGGCGACAAGTTCCGCCGCGTGGTTGCCAGCCCGAAACCCAAGCGCATCTTCGAAATCCGCCCGATCAAATGGCTGCTGGAAAAAGGCAGTATCGTGATCTGTGCCGGTGGTGGCGGCATTCCAACCATGTACGGTAGCGACGGCAAATTGCAGGGCATCGAAGCGGTGATCGACAAGGATCTCTGCTCGGCACTGCTGGCCGAACAACTGAGCAGTGACCTATTGGTCATTGCCACCGATGTCAGCGCCGCCTTTATCGACTGGGGTAAACCGACGCAGAAAGGCATTGCCCGGGCCCATCCGGACGCCTTGGAAGAACTCGGCTTCGCCGCCGGTTCCATGGGGCCCAAGGTACAGGCCGCGTGCGAGTTCGCGCGCAATACTGGAAAAGTCGCGGTGATCGGTTCACTCTCCGATATCGAAGCGATTGTTCAGGGCAAGGCCGGCACCCGAGTCAGCACGGAGCGACCTGGCATCGACTACCAATAAGACCCCCGGGGCAGGCCCATGGCCTGCCCTACCTGAGCCTTGTGTAAGGAGAAACGTCAATGGCCATATTCGAACCCGGTCACCTGCAGATCCGGCGGGCCCCGCTGCAACCCGGCGACTTTGGTTACGAAATCACAATCGAATACAAGGTCGTTCAGGACCCCAGGGATGGCACATCCATGCTGTTCACCCTGTTTGGCGAAATCAACGCCAAGGCATTCAAGGAGGAGTTCAGCCTGCCCAAGGACACCGCCTTTAACTTTGCCAGTAGCGCCTTCCATGCCCTACAAAAGCACGGCCTGCCGAAAAACGCCGATATTCGCTCGCTCCACGGCCTCTACGATCGTATGTTCGAAGATATCCGCACCCAGCTGAATGCCAAGCCCGGCGATCCCGTCAAACCCGAACACCTGGATTAATCCCCCCCCCCGCAGGAATCATGACGCGCGCGGCCTGCCTGCGGGCCGCGACGGATTTCACCAAATCCCCCGCGCCAAGGCATACTGGCCACCCCGCAGCCCGAACGCCCAAGCCGCCCCATGCGTATCCATGTCAGCTTTATCGACCGCGTTGGAATCACCCAGGAAGTCCTGGCACTGCTCGGCGGACGCAATCTCAACCTGGATGCGGTGGAAATGGTGCCGCCCAATGTCTATATCGACGCGCCGACCCTGAGCCCGCAGGTGCTTGAAGAACTGCGCGAAGCGCTGTTCAGCGTACGCGGCGTGCAGGCCGTCACCGTGGTCGACATCCTGCCCGGCCAGCGTCGCCACCTGCAGTTGGACGCCCTGCTTGCCGCGATGACCGACCCGGTCCTGGCCCTCGACAGCGCGGGCAATGTCCTGCTGGCCAACCCAGCGCTGGTCGCGCTGTCCGGCCGTGATCCCACGGGTGAAAGCATTGCCCAGTTGTTCGCCGATTCCGGATTGCTCGAGGCCTTGCTGGAGCACGGTTTTCGCCTGCCCTTGCGCGAGATCATGCTCAACGGCCAACCCCTGATGCTCGATGCCACGCCCATCACCGATGCCGGCGCCTTGCTGACGCTCTACCCTGCCAACCGCATCGGCGAACGCCTGTCGGCCCTGCACCACGATCACGCCGAAGGCTTCGATGCGCTGCTGGGTGACTCCCCGGCAATCCGCACGCTCAAGGCCCGCGCCCTGCGCGTCGCGGCCCTCGATGCGCCGCTGCTGATCCAGGGCGAGACCGGTACGGGTAAAGAGTTGGTGGCCCGCGCCTGCCACGCGATCAGTACACGCCATGGCGCACCGTTCCTGGCCCTGAACTGTGCCGCCCTGCCGGAGAACCTCGCCGAAAGCGAACTGTTCGGCTACGCACCCGGCGCCTTTACCGGCGCCCAACGCGGCGGCAAGCCAGGGCTGATGGAGCTGGCGAACCAGGGCACAGTGTTTCTCGATGAAATCGGCGAAATGTCGCCCTACCTGCAAGCCAAACTGCTGCGTTTTCTCAATGACGGCAGTTTTCGCCGAGTCGGCGGTGATCGCGAAATCAAGGTCAATGTGCGCATCCTCAGCGCGACCCATCGCGATCTGGAAAAGATGGTCGGCGAAGGCAGTTTTCGCGAAGACCTGTTCTACCGCCTCAATGTCCTCAACGTCGAAGTACCGCCACTGCGCGAGCGTGGCCAGGACATCCTGCTGCTCGCCCGCCATTTTATGCAGCAGGCCTGCGCGCAGATCCAGCGCCCGGTCTGCCGGCTGGCCCCTGGGACCTACCCGGCACTGCTGGGTAATGGCTGGCCGGGCAATGTCCGCCAACTGCAGAACGTGATCTTTCGCGCCGCCGCAATCTGCGAGAGCAGCCTGGTGGATATCGGTGACCTGGATATCGCCGGCACCTCCGTGGCCCGCCAGAGCGACAGCGAAATCAATAGCCTGGAACAGGCCGTGGAAAGCTTCGAGAAAGGCCTGCTGGAAAAACTCTACGGCAATTATCCCTCGACTCGCCAACTGGCCAGCCGCCTGCAGACCTCCCATACCGCCATTGCCCATCGCCTGCGCAAGTACGGCATCCCCGCCAAGTAACCAGCCCTGGTAGCCGTGAGCTTGCTCGCCCGTTGGGCAGGAAACAGCACCGAGCGCGCCCAGCGTGCCGCGCGTTTTCGACAAGCACATCACAGCTCCTACACTGATAGGTCTGAATACGACATCCAGCTGTACTGAAACCGCTACAGCGGAACGATATCGCTACAGTCGGCGCCAGACCGCCCTGCGCAACGCGTTGAAACATCAAGGCTTTTGTTCCTGGCGCACAGCTGTATCGATTTCGCTACAGCCCCAGCACTCCGCCTTTCACAGAAATCATATAACTCCATGATTTTAAACGACTTAACAATATTGGCCGTGTATTTGCTAAGGACTTCCTCCATCACGCTCTGCCTTGCATGAGCATTTCATCGCGTCCACCAGACGAGTCTGGCCCCAGGAGTTTCCATGAGCGAGTTGCGTTTTACCGAAGACCACGAATGGCTGCGTGCCGAAGCCGATGGCAGCGTCACCGTCGGCATCACCGCGTTCGCCCAGAATGCCCTGGGCGATGTGGTTTATGTGCAACTGCCGGAACTGCAGCACTACGCCAAGGGTAGCGAAGCGGCGACCGTGGAGTCGGTCAAGGCGGCCAGCGGCGTCTATATGCCCCTGGACGGGGAAGTGCTCGAGACCAACACCGCACTCGAAGAGCACCCCGAACAGGTCAACGAGGCACCACTGACCGAAGGCTGGTTCTTCCGTTTTATGCCCGCCGACGCCAGCGCGCTCGACTCGTTGCTCGATCAGGACGCCTACGACCGCCTGATCAAAGCCAACGCCCAAGCCTGAGGAGGCGCCATGACCCGTCATCTGAGCACTGCCAACGAGTTTATCGCTCGCCATATCGGCCCGCGCCAGGAAGATGAGCGCGCCATGCTCGCCAGCCTTGGCCTCGACTCCCTGCAGGCCCTGAGCGCCAGCGTGATCCCCGACAGCATCAAGGGCACCAGCGTCCTCGAGCTGCCCGCCGGACAAAGCGAGGCCGATGCCCTGGCCTCGATCAAGGCCATCGCGGCCAAGAACCAGCTCTTCAAGACCTATATCGGCCAGGGCTATTACCCCTGCCACACGCCGGCACCGATCCTGCGCAACCTGCTGGAGAACCCGGCCTGGTACACCGCCTACACCCCGTATCAACCCGAGATTTCCCAGGGCCGCCTCGAAGCGCTGCTCAACTTCCAGACCCTGATCAGCGACCTCAGCGGCTTGCCGATCGCCAACGCCTCGCTGCTGGACGAAGCCACCGCCGCTGCCGAAGCCATGACGTTCTGCAAACGCCTGAGCAAGAACAAGTCCAGCCAGGCCTTCTTTGCTTCCCGTCACTGCCATCCGCAGACCCTCGACGTGCTGCGCACCCGTGCCGAACCACTGGGCATCGAAGTCGTGGTCGGGGACGAGCAGGAGCTGGGCGATGTCAGCCCCTTCTTCGGCGCGCTGCTGCAATACCCGGCCAGCAATGGCGACGTGTTCGACTATCGCGCACTGGTCGAGCGTTTCCATGCCGCCAATGCCCTGGTGGCGGTAGCCGCCGACCTGCTGGCACTGACCCTGCTGACCCCGCCGGGCGAGTTCGGCGCCGACGTGGCCATCGGCAGCGCCCAGCGCTTCGGCGTCCCGCTGGGTTTTGGCGGCCCGCATGCGGCCTACTTTTCGACGCGCGACGCCTTCAAGCGCGATATGCCCGGACGCCTGGTCGGCGTCTCCGTGGATCGCCACGGCAAGCCCGCGCTGCGTCTGGCCATGCAAACCCGCGAGCAACATATCCGCCGCGAAAAAGCCACGAGCAATATCTGCACCGCCCAGGTCCTGCTGGCCAACATCGCCAGCATGTATGCCGTGTACCACGGCCCCAAAGGCCTGGCCCAGATTGCCCAGCGTATCCATCAGCTGACCGCCATCCTGGCAGCCGGCCTCGGCGAGCTGGGAGTGCAAATCGAGCAAACCAGCTTCTTCGACACCCTGACCATCAACACCGGCAGTCAAACCGCCGCTCGCCATGAACAGGCGCGCGCTCGTCATATCAATCTGCGGGTGATCGACGGCGAACGCCTGGGCCTGTCCCTGGACGAAACCACCGGCCAGGCGGATATCGAAACCCTCTGGCAACTGCTCGGCAACGGTCAGGCGCAACCGGATTTCGCCGCCCTGACCAACCAGGTCGAGAGCCGGATCCCCGTAGCGCTGCAACGCCAGTCGGCGATCCTGGCCCACCCGGTGTTCAATCGCTACCACTCGGAAACCGAGCTGATGCGCTATCTGCGCCGCCTGGCCGACAAGGACCTGGCACTGGATCGCACCATGATTCCGCTGGGCTCGTGCACCATGAAGCTCAATGCCGCCAGCGAAATGATTCCGGTGACCTGGGCCGAATTCGGCGCACTGCACCCTTTCGCCCCCGCCGAACAAAGCGCCGGCTACCAGCAATTGACCCATGAGCTGGAGGCCATGCTCTGCGCGGCCACCGGTTACGACGCGGTGTCCCTGCAACCCAACGCCGGCTCCCAGGGCGAATACGCCGGCCTGCTGGCCATTCGCGCCTATCACCAGAGCCGTGGCGAAGATCGCCGCGATATCTGCCTCATCCCCTCGTCGGCCCACGGCACCAACCCGGCCACCGCCAACATGGCCGGCATGCGCGTCGTGGTAACGGCCTGCGACGCCCGTGGCAACGTCGATATCGAAGACTTGCGGGCGAAAGCCATCGAACATCGCGAACATCTTGCCGCACTGATGATCACCTACCCCTCCACCCACGGCGTGTTCGAGGAAGGCATTCGCGAAATCTGCGCGATCATCCACGACCACGGCGGCCAGGTGTATATCGACGGCGCCAACATGAATGCCATGGTCGGCCTTTGTGCGCCGGGCAAATTCGGCGGCGACGTTTCGCACCTCAACCTGCACAAGACCTTCTGCATTCCCCACGGCGGCGGTGGCCCGGGGGTTGGCCCGATTGGCGTCAAAGCCCACCTGGCGCCGTTCCTGCCCGGCCACGCGGCCATGGAGCGCAAGGAAGGCGCGGTCTGCGCAGCGCCGTTCGGCAGCGCGAGCATCCTGCCCATTACCTGGATGTACATTCGCATGATGGGTGGCGAAGGCCTCAAGCGTGCCTCGCAGCTGGCCATTCTCAATGCCAACTACATCGCCCGCCGTCTCGAAAATCACTACCCGGTGCTGTACAGCGGCAGCAATGGCCTGGTGGCGCATGAATGCATTCTCGACCTGCGCCCGCTCAAGGACAGCAGTGGTATCAGCGTCGATGACGTCGCCAAGCGCCTGATCGACTTCGGCTTCCACGCCCCGACCATGTCCTTCCCGGTGGCCGGCACCCTAATGATCGAGCCGACCGAAAGCGAGTCCAAGCAGGAACTCGACCGCTTCTGCGACGCCATGATCCGTATCCGCGAGGAAATCCGTGCAGTGGAGAACGGCGGCCTGGACAAGGAGGACAACCCACTGAAAAACGCCCCGCACACCGCTGCGGAACTGGTGGGCGAATGGACCCACCCCTATAGCCGCGAACAGGCGGTCTACCCGGTCGCGTCACTGATCGAGGGCAAGTACTGGCCGCCTGTCGGTCGGGTCGACAATGTCTTCGGCGACCGCAACCTGGTGTGTGCCTGCCCGTCGATAGAGAGTTATCAGGACGCCTGACGAGCTCCGGCCGTTCGCTCGCCGCCAAATGGAGCGGGCGAACGGCACTGCGCCCCAAGCGTGTGCCACTCAATAGAACAAGAAACCGGAGAACCAGCATGGCACTCAGCGTGTTCGACCTGTTCAAGATCGGTATCGGCCCCTCCAGTTCACATACCGTCGGGCCCATGCGCGCCGCGGCACGCTTTGTCGAAGGCCTGCGTCGCGAGCAGCTGCTGGCGGCGACGAGCTGCGTCAAGGTCGAGCTGTACGGTTCACTGGGCGCCACCGGTAAAGGCCACGGCAGCGACAAGGCGGTGCTGCTCGGTCTCGAGGGCGAACAACCGGACAGCGTCGACACCGAAACCGTCGGTGCCCGTCTCCAACAGATCCGCAGCAGCGGCCAGTTGAACCTGCTGGGCGAGCATCCCATTGCCTTCGATGAAAAACTGCACCTGGCAATGATCCGTAAACCGCTGGCCTATCATCCCAACGGCATGATCTTTCGTGCATTCGACGCCGCCGGCCTGCAGGTTCGCAGCCGCGAGTACTACTCGGTGGGCGGTGGGTTTGTCGTCGACCAGGATGCCGCCGGCGCCGACCGGATTGTCGAGGACAGCACCGCGCTGACCTTCCCCTTCACCACCGCCAAGGCCCTGCTGGGGCATTGCAGCACCTATGGCCTGTCGATCAGCCAGGTCATGTTGACTAACGAGAGCGCCTGGCGCCCGGAAGCCGAAACCCGCAGCGGCTTGCTGAAGATCTGGCAGGTGATGCAGGACTGCGTGGCGGCGGGCTGCCGCAATGAAGGCATCCTGCCGGGCGGACTCAAGGTCAAACGCCGCGCGGCCGCCCTGCACCGCCAGCTGTGCCAGCACCCGGAAGCCGCGCTGCGCGATGCCTTATCGGTACTCGACTGGGTCAATCTGTATGCCCTGGCCGTCAACGAAGAAAACGCCAATGGCGGGCGCGTCGTCACGGCCCCCACCAATGGCGCGGCGGGGATTATCCCGGCGGTGCTGCATTACTACATGCGCTTTATCCCCGGTGCCAGCGAGGACGGCGTGGTGCGTTTTCTGCTGACCGCTGCCGCCATTGGCATCCTCTACAAGGAAAACGCCTCGATTTCCGGTGCCGAGGTCGGTTGCCAGGGTGAGGTCGGCGTGGCCTGCTCCATGGCCGCCGGCGCCTTGTGCGAAGTGCTGGGCGGCACCGTCCAGCAGGTGGAGAACGCCGCCGAAATCGGTATGGAACACAACCTCGGCCTGACCTGCGACCCCATTGGCGGGCTGGTTCAGGTGCCGTGCATCGAACGCAACGCCATGGGCTCGGTCAAGGCCATCAATGCCGTGCGCATGGCCCTGCGCGGCGACGGCCAGCACTTTGTCTCGCTCGACAAGGTGATCCGCACCATGCGCCAGACCGGCGCCGACATGAAAAGCAAATACAAGGAAACCGCCCGGGGCGGTTTGGCCGTCAACATTATCGAGTGCTGAGACCCTGCAGTGCTCGCCAGACGTTATTTTTCAGGAGCTGAACATGTCCACCGAACACTTGCTGCACACCCCGCTGCACGCCCTGCACCTGGAACTGGGTGCTCGCATGGTGCCCTTTGCCGGCTATGACATGCCGGTGCAGTACCCGCTGGGCGTGCTGAAGGAACACCTGCACACCCGCGAGCACGCCGGGCTCTTCGATGTCTCGCACATGGGCCAGATTGTCCTGCGCGGCAAAGACGCCGCCCAAGCCCTGGAAGCCTTGGTGCCAGTGGACATCATCGACCTGCCCGCAGGCATGCAACGCTATGCGATGTTCACCAACGAACAAGGCGGCATCCTGGATGACCTGATGGTCGCCAACCTGGGCGGTGACGAGTTGTTTCTGGTGGTCAACGCCGCTTGCAAGGAACAGGACCTGGCACACCTGCGCCAACACCTGGACGGCCGGTGCGAGGTGCAGCCGCTGTTCGCTGAGCGCGCCTTGCTCGCTCTGCAGGGGCCGGCGGCGGTCACGGTGCTAAGCGAACTGGCACCACAGGTGGCGGACATGACCTTCATGCAATTCGCCCGCGTGCCGCTGTTGGGGGTCGACTGCTATGTCAGCCGCTCGGGCTACACCGGCGAAGATGGCTTTGAAATTTCCGTGCCCGCTCACGAAGCCGAGGCCCTGGCCCGTCGGCTGCTGGCCCATCCTTCGGTCCAGGCCATTGGCCTGGGTGCCAGGGACTCGCTGCGCCTTGAGGCCGGCCTGTGCCTTTATGGCCATGACATGAACGAGCAGACCACCCCCATCGAAGCCGGATTGCTCTGGGCCATCTCCAAACCTCGCCGGCTCGAAGGCGCGCGTGCAGGTGGCTTCCCCGGCGCCGACAGGATATTTACCCAGCAACGCGATGGGGTCAGCCGCAAACGCGTGGGGCTGCTGCCGCAAGAACGAACCCCCGTGCGCGAGGGCGCCGAAATTGTCGATGAGCAAGGCCAGGTCATCGGTACTGTTTGCAGCGGTGGCTTTGGACCGTCCCTCGGTGGGCCTCTGGCGATGGGCTATCTGGATAACGCTTACATAGCATTGGGTACTTCTGTCTGGGCAATAGTGCGCGGGAAAAAGGTGCATATGCTTGTAAGCAAAATGCCTTTTGTTCCACAACGCTACTATCGTGGTTGATTGGATGTTTCTATAAGTAACGCGGTTGCGTTAGCGTGCACTTATTTGTAACGCAACCGCCATAAAACAGTGCATTTTTTCGCAAACGAACTTTGCTTATAACAGTCGAAAACAACGAAACAGCCCCGTGTTATAAGGCGCGCAGCATTTTCCGGGGCTGCGGCCATTTGCCCGGGGAGATCGGTGTTTCGCGGGGCTTGTTTTTTCTCTCGTAGTTGGCGTAGAGTTTGGTCACTGTGTTTGCATGGGTCGCTGGAATCGTGACCTGGGCAGTAGCCATAAGTTTAGCTACAACCCGTTCGACGTCTCTTACTTTCCTGCAGCCCAGCCCAGTACTCTTTCATGTGAAAGAAACTGTCATTAATTTTTAGCGTCAAGGAAATAAGAAAATGGCTGATCGTCAGAGCGGTACCGTCAAGTGGTTTAACGACGAGAAAGGTTTTGGTTTTATCACTCCAGAAAGCGGTCCGGATCTGTTCGTGCACTTCCGCGCGATTCAGGGCAATGGCTTCAAGAGCCTGAAAGAAGGCCAGAAAGTGACCTTCATCGCCGTGCAGGGCCAAAAAGGCATGCAGGCTGACGAAGTACAAGCTGAAGGCTAAGCCTTCCAGCAACGAAAAAGCCCCTGATACTGATATCAGGGGCTTTTTTGTGCGCGCAATTCCGTAAAATGGCTTTCTTTTTAATCCGAGAGCCAGTCTCCCATGTCAAAACACCTGTTGAGCCCCCAAGGCGAGTTTCCTCCCGCCGGCCTGGGCCGTCGCCTCGCAGCGATGTTTTATGACTTCCTGCTCTGCACAGCCCTGCTTATCGTCACGGGCGGGATCTACAAAATGGTGCAATTGTGGATACTCGGCGAAGCCCGAATGCGCACCCTTACCGATGCCGGCGCTCTGGACGGCGACCCACTGTTCTCGACCCTGATGCTGTTTGTGTTGTTCGGTTTCTTCGCCAAATTCTGGACCTACTCGGGCCAGACCCTGGGCATGCAGGTGTGGGGAGTGCGCGTACAGAATGCCGACGGAAGCGCGATCAGCCTGTGGCAGGCGCTATTGCGCTTTGTGGTGTCCATCGCATCCTGGCTCTGCCTAGGACTCGGTTTTATCTGGTGCCTGATTGATAAGCAAAAGCGCGGCTGGCACGACCTTTACTCCAACACGCAATTGGTCCGAATCCCGAAAAAGAGCAAGTAAATCGGCCCCAAAAAAAAGCCCGTATTTTTCAATACGGGCATTTTTTTCACCTGTACTCGCCGAAATGTTACTCAGCCAGCTTGAAGGTGATGAAGCTGGCGCGCCCCTGGCGCAGAACACGCATCGAAACCGAGCGATTTTTTGGCAGTGCCTTGGCGATCTCGGTAAAGTTCTTGGCCGTCGTGATTGCCTGGTTGTTCAGATGCGTAATCACATCACCAGGTTGCAGGCCGATCAGGGCAGCAGGGCCGTCCTGGACTTCCTTGATAACCACGCCACCGTCGAGCTCCAGGCTCTTCTTCTGCTCAGCGGTCAGCTCGGCTACGGCAACGCCCAAACGGTTGCTGCTGCGCTCGGCGCCTGCACCATTGGCGATCTCAAGTTCCTTACCCTCTTCAGGAATGGCGCCAACGGTCAGTTGCAGGGTTTTGCGCTTGCCTTCACGAACCACTTCCAGCTCAGCCTTGGCCCCAGCCTTAAGAGCCCCGACCAAATGCGGCAAGTCAGCCGACATCACGATCGGTTGGCCGTTCATGCTCAGGATTACATCACCGACCTGCAAACCACCCTTGGCCGCTGGACCGTTTTCCAGAACCTGTGCGACCAGTGCGCCGGCCGGTTTGTCCAGACCGAAAGACTCGGCCAGGTCCTTGTTGACCTCTTGGATAACCACGCCCAACCAGCCACGGCTAACCTTGCCACCGGCTTTCAACTGGTTGGAAACGTCCATGGCCACGTCGATCGGAATCGCGAAGGACACCCCCATAAAGCCGCCGGAACGGGTGTAGATCTGTGAGTTGATCCCGACCACTTCACCGGCCAGGTTGAACAGCGGGCCACCGGAGTTACCCGGATTAATCGGCACGTCGGTCTGGATAAAAGGCACATAGTTCTCGTTAGGCAAGCTGCGGCCAATGGCGCTGACAATACCCTGGGTCACGGTATGGTCGAAACCGAAGGGAGAACCGATGGCGACCACCCATTGGCCGGCTTTCAGGTCCTGGGACTTGCCAAGCTTGAGGGTCGGCAGGTTCTTGCCATCGATTTTCAGCAACGCCACGTCGGAACGCGGATCGGTACCGACCAGCGTGGCTTTCATTTCACTGCGGTCGGCCAGACGGACCATGATCTCATCGGCATCGGCGATCACATGGTTGTTGGTCAGCACATAGCCGTCCGCCGAAATGATAAAGCCCGACCCCAGGGACTGGGCCTCGCGCTGGCGACCACCACGCGGGGTCGGCTGCGGAATGCTGCGCTCGAAGAATTCACGCAGGCCTGGCGGCAAGCCGTCCAGGTCGGGCATTTGCCCAAGGCTGGAAACTTTGCGATCCGGTAGTTTCTGGGTCGTACTGATATTCACCACCGCAGGCGAGGCTTGCTCGACCAGGCCAGTGAAGTCAGGCAGTTCCGCAGCCTGAAGGGCCGCGACCTGGCCCAGCATCACCACCGCGGCAACAATGGACAGATAAGACTTTAAACGTGGTATCGACATACGATTACGACTCCCGTCACAACAAGCAAAGTTAATCGATGAGGGCCAACAGGCATGTGTGATTACAGGCCAGTATCTTTGGTCCGGGAACAACAAATAAAGCCACAGTCGGTCGACTGTAGCCTAAGGAAGAAACAAGGGGGTGATCCAGGGTGAAATGCACAGGCGTCATTGCAGCATCTCTGGGCCAGGCATAAGAGCCATTATGCTCGGCGCACATCGCCCAGCCCCGCCAGCATAGCCCGCTTGAGTCACTGCTTGGCCTGAGTCGTATTAGCCCGAAAAGACAGGGCAATCCGCTCGGCCGTCCCCATCGGGATTTCACCGACCACCGTGACCATGACTTCGCCTTCCGGTGTACTCAAACGCCTGGAGACGGCCACGGTTGGCCCCAATTGGATGCGAGTATCTGCAGCCGCAGGAGCCTTGAGCGGCTCAAGAAAAACCGAGAAACGCGCCAGGCCATCGCCATACATCAAGCTGCGGACCTGGGTGTTGGATTCAGCGTCTTCATGAACCGTACTGCTGATCAACTCGAATCCGGGCGGCAACCACTCGGAACGCCAATTCTGGGTTGCCTGCTGGTCGGGCACGACTTGCTGCGCAACGGCATTGCATTGGGCACTGGGCTGCAACTGCGCGTCCGTCGGCACATCACGGGTATCGATTTGAGTGAACTGAAAACGCTCGAGCAATTGCCCTTTTTCATTGAGCAGAAGCGACTTGAGCGGGAGCCCGGTGTCTTTGTCGAGGTGCATTTCAAAGCCGTAGCGATATTGATCTCGCGGGCTCAGCGCCAGGACCACCGCCGGACGGTCCGCCACCCGGGATTGGCCCACGACGGAGATCTCATAGAGGGCCCCGAGTTTTTTGGCGTCCAGAAGACGCGCATTGGCCCCTTGCCCGCTGCCTACCCCGGAAGCCAATTTGCCACTGACGCACTGGGTCTGCCCATCAACACGCACCACTTCCTGCGCGGAGCCATCAAGTTGAAGCAGCCGCTCACTCACACGCTGACCATCAACCCGATGCCAGATACGGTGAGTAGAGAAGCTGCCACTGCGCTCGTAAACGAAGGTGCCTTGATAGCTTTGCTGCTGCTCTGCCTGGGCTAGACGATCAAGCCAGTCTTGAGCCTCGTCGGCATGGGCTGGAAGCATGATCCAGCCACCGAGCAGCAACGACAGAAGAGGTAGAGCGCGCATGATCCTCCTTACTTAGCGATTTCCAGGCTGGCCGCACGAGCGTAAGGCAGAGCGCTTTCGCCTCCTTTAAGTGCAGCTTGTTGCGCATGCTGGCGCAGGTAGCCTGGCAGACGCTGATCAGACCAACCGGCTTGACCCTGCAGCACGCCATTGCTCATGGGCGCTGCGGCATCGGAACTCTCGTTGTAACCGGCCAACACCGCTGGGCCTTTGGCCAGTGGCGCTGCAAGGGCAGGCTGAGGCGTTTGCTGTGCCAACTCGACACCCGCAATTTCATCCTGGTTGTACAGACGCACACCCGCCAGCACGGCCACGGTCACCGAAGCGGCCACTGCCAGACGGCCGAGGCTGCGCCAAGGACCACGGCTGACCTTGGCCGGAACGGCTTCTTCGGCCAGCGCTGCGGATACCGCAGAAGCAATATCCAGACGCGGGAGCAGCAAATCCTTGTGCATGGCCGCACGAGCGATCTGGTAGCGCGCCCAGGTGTCTCGGGTTTCAACATCGTCGAATGCATTGAGCACTCGACGCAATTCAAGTTCGTCCGCTTCGTTATCCATCACCGCGGACAGCGATTCCTGCAGGGCTTCACGACTCATGGCGTTCCTCTCTTGGCTGTCGCCGCTGTCTCAAGTGTCCTGCAACAACGGTTGCAGGGCTTTATCAATGGCCTCCCGAGCGCGGAAAATCCGGGAGCGCACGGTGCCTACCGGACATTGCATGACGCTCGCAATGTCTTCGTAACTCAGACCATCGAACTCACGTAAAGTTAAAGCGGTACGCAAATCTTCAGGCAATTGCTGGATAGTTCGATGGACAGTGCCTTCGATCTCATCCCGGAGCAATGCACGCTCCGGCGACTCAAGATCCTTGAGGCCATGATCGCCATCGTAGAACTCAGCATCTTCAGAACTTACATCGCTATCCGGTGGCCGCCGTCCGCGAGACACCAGATAGTTTTTCGCCGTATTAATGGCGATACGGTACAGCCACGTATAAAACGCACTGTCGCCGCGAAAATTGCCAAGTGCACGGTAGGCCTTGATAAAAGCCTCTTGTGCAACATCCTGGGCTTCATGGGTGTCGTGCACGAAACGCACGATCAACCCGAGAATTTTGTGCTGATACTTCAGCACCAGCAGATCAAACGCTCGCTTGTCACCGCGCTGTACGCGCTCGACCAGCTGCTGATCCTCTTCCTGGGTTAGCATGAACACTCCTCGTTGAACCTGGAGGAGGTTTGCGGTACTGCTCGATCAGGCTTGCAAACATAGACTCGGGCCTTGTGCAAAAGTTCTCCCCCTCCAAGCAAGTTTCCTGCGGCCTCTGATCCAGCACGCACGAAAAACGCAGCTCGAACATCGTCGGCTGCGTGAATAATCTTGTCGTTGAGTCCACCACCGGGGCCAAAGCAAAAAGCCCCTGTAGAGCCAACGCTGTTCCCCTTCGTAGAGGCAGCCCACTATGGAACCTGAGGCTTGATGAAAAGTTCCCAAGCTCCAGCTTCGAGCGCCTGACATTGCGCATCCTGCACCAGAGAAGATAGCCAGGACGTCAATACAATCGAAAAAATCAGCACTTGCGGCTGAAAATCGACATGCACACCACTCAAGACTGGGGCAAACTCCCAGGCCGCTGTAGTTTCACAATGCCACGAAGGCCCGGCTATTGTGCCGATCCCCCCCTCTATATACTAGAGGGCGCTTTTATGCGGACTTCTGAGATGAGCCAACATTTTCAACACGATGTGCTAGTGATTGGCAGTGGTGCCGCAGGCTTGAGCCTTGCGTTGACCCTGCCCAGCCATCTGCGCATCGCAGTCCTGAGCAAGGGCGACCTCGCCAATGGCTCGACATTCTGGGCCCAGGGCGGCGTCGCCGCGGTCCTCGACGACACCGACACCGTCCAGTCCCATGTCGAAGACACCCTCAACGCCGGCGGCGGCCTGTGCCACGAAGACGCCGTGCGCTTCACCGTCGAGCACAGCCGCGAAGCCATCCAGTGGCTGATCGACCAGGGCGTCCCCTTCACCCGCGACGATCACACGGGCACTGAAGACAACGGTTTCGAGTTCCACCTGACGCGTGAAGGCGGCCACAGCCACCGGCGCATCATCCACGCGGCCGACGCTACCGGGGCTGCGATCTTCAAGACCCTGCTGGCCCAGGCCAAGCTGCGACCCAACATCGAGTTGCTGGAACAGCGCGTTGCCGTCGACCTGATAACCGAACGCCGCCTCGGGCTGGACGGCGACCGCTGCCTGGGCGCCTACGTCCTCAATCGCGGCAGTGGCGAAGTCGACACCTTCGGTGCCCGCTTCACAATCCTCGCCTCGGGCGGTGCAGCCAAGGTCTACCTCTATACCAGCAATCCCGACGGCGCTTGCGGTGACGGTATCGCCATGGCCTGGCGCTCGGGCTGTCGGGTGGCGAACCTGGAGTTCAACCAGTTCCATCCCACCTGCCTGTACCACCCGCAAGCCAAGAGCTTCCTGGTGACCGAAGCCCTGCGCGGTGAAGGTGCCCATCTCAAGCTGCCCAACGGCGAGCGCTTCATGCAGCGCTTCGATCCACGGGGCGAGCTGGCGCCACGCGATATCGTGGCCCGCGCCATCGACCACGAGATGAAGCGCCTGGGGATTGACTGCGTCTACCTGGATATCAGCCACAAGCCCGAAGCGTTTATCAAAAGCCATTTCCCAACGGTCTACGAACGTTGCCTGGAGTTTTCGATCGATATCACCCGCCAGCCGATCCCGGTGGTGCCCGCCGCGCATTACACTTGCGGCGGCGTGATGGTCGACCAACATGGGCGCACCGATGTCCCGGGGCTGTATGCCATTGGCGAGACCAGCTTCACCGGCCTGCACGGCGCCAATCGCATGGCCAGCAACTCGCTGCTGGAGTGTTTTGTCTACGCCCGCTCAGCGGCCAGCGACATTCTTGAGCAACTGCCCCAGATCGCCATTCCCGATGCCCTGCCAAGCTGGGACGCCAGCCAGGTCACCGACTCGGATGAAGATGTGATCATCGCGCACAACTGGGACGAACTGCGGCGCTTCATGTGGGACTACGTCGGCATTGTGCGCACCAACAAACGCCTGCAACGGGCCCAGCACCGCGTGCGCCTGCTGCTCGACGAGATCGATGAGTTCTACAGTAATTACAAGGTCAGCCGCGATCTGCTGGAGCTGCGCAACCTGGCCCAGGTCGCCGAACTGATGATTCTCTCGGCCATGCAACGCAAGGAAAGCCGCGGGCTGCACTACACCCTCGACTACCCCGAGCAGTTGCCCGAGGCCCGCGACACTATCCTGGTACCGCCCACCTACGCCGACTGAATTTCAGGCGCACGCGCAAGCAGCGGTGCTGGTCTTGCTCCATCGCATCACGGGGTACGCAGATACCCCGTATGCGGCGCTCACCGCTCAAGCGAAACCGCAGGACCACGATCAGTGGCAAGGCCAGGCTGTCGCGATACAACTGCGCGACCTGCCAGCCACGGGCCGCGCTCCACAATTGCCAGCCCTCGTCATTGCGGCGCAGACCGGTGATGGCCGTAGGATGGCTGAGGCAAATCTGGCGCGGCAATACCCAGGCGCCATGCCCCAGGCACAGCAACATGCCCGCCAGGCTGAACCAAGGGGATACATCGATAAAGCAGAGGGCAATCAGCGCGCATGACTGGGCACCAAGGTAAGCCGCCAGCAATAGCCGCGAGGCGTGCCAGCGGCATTCGAAAACCTTACTTGGGCTGGACACGGTCCAAGATCATGCGAACCATGCGTTGCAGCTCGGGATCCGGCGACTCGCTGCGCTCCATAAACCAGCCAAACATGTCCTGATCTTCGCACTCGAGCAGCTTGCGGTAGCCTTCACGGTCCTGGGCATTCAAATGCGGATAGACCTCTTTGACAAATGGCACCAGCAACACGTCTAGCTCAAGCATGCCACGGCGGCTGTGCCAGTAGAGGCGGTTCAGTTCAACATCTTCGACCATGGAGCGCTCCTCAAATAGAGTGCAAGTATACAGCCCGTTTCGGCACAGAACAGTCGGCTTTGGTCGGGCCCTCCCGATCCTCGGCGAACTACCCATTTGCGGGGCGCCCCACTATGATGTGCCCCAGTCCTTATTACCTGCGATGACCCATGGCCGATTCCGCTTTCTTTTGCATCTTGTCCCACGAGGGCATTCTGGCCGTACGTGGCTCTGACGCGAGCAAGTTCCTTCAGGGCCAATTGACCTGCAACCTCAATTACCTCAGTGACACCCAGGCCAGCCTCGGTGCCCGCTGCACGCAAAAAGGCCGGATGCAGTCGAGCTTCCGGATCCTGCTTGAAGGCGACGGCTGCCTCTTGGCCATGGCCCGCGAACTGCTGGAACCGCAGTTGGCCGACCTGAAAAAATATGCCGTGTTCTCCAAATCCAAGCTCACCGACGAAAGCGCCGCCTGGGTCCGCTTCGGCCTTGGCCATGCCGACGCCGCACTGACCAGCCTTGGCCTCGAGCTGCCCGAAGCGGTCGACAGTGTGGTCCGTGCCGACTCGCTAATCGCCATTCGCGTCTCGGCCCAGCGGGCCGAACTCTGGGCCCCGGCCAGTGAAACCGAGCGCCTGCGCAGCCAACTGGCGAGCCTGGCCCGGGAGAGTGATCTCAATGCGTGGCTGCTCGGCCAGGTCCGCGCCGGGATCGGCCAGGTCATGGCCCAGACCCGCGAGCTGTTCATTCCGCAAATGCTCAACCTCCAGGCCGTAGGTGGCGTGAGCTTCAAGAAGGGCTGCTATACCGGCCAGGAAATCGTCGCGCGCATGCAGTACCTGGGCAAGCTCAAGCGCCGCCTCTATCGCCTGGCCCTGGACACCCTCACGTTGCCGGAACCGGGCACCCCGCTGTTCTCCCCCACGCATGCCAGTGCCATCGGTGAAGTCGTGCTCGCCGCGCACGCCGAACAAGGCGTCGAGCTGCTGGCGGTACTCCAGGCCGAGGCCGCCGAAGATGGCCGTCTCCACCTTGGGGAGCTATCGGGCCCGGCGCTGACGCTGCTGGACCTGCCGTACCCACTGGACCGTGATCGCGAAATCCAGCGTTAAGTGCAACACCCTAGAGAAATGACATGAACAAGCTGGCGGAAAAGGTCCAACAGGATTTGCTGAAGGCCATCGAGCACGATGACCTGGTCCTGCCAACGCTCCCCGAGGTTGCCCTGAAGATTCGCCAGGCCGCTGAAAACCCGGAGATAAGCGTCGGCACCCTAAGCAAAGTGATCGGTGGCGACACCGCGCTCTCGGCACGCCTGATCAAAGTGGTCAACAGTCCGTTGCTGCGTGCCGCCCAGGAAGTCAACGAGCTGCACACGGCCATCACGCGCCTGGGGATCAACTACAGCAGCAACCTGGCAATCGGCCTGGTGATGGAGCAGATTTTTCACGCACGCTCCGAGGTGGTCGAGCGAAAAATGCGCGAAGTCTGGCGTAAAAGCCAGGAAATAGCCGGAATCTGCTACGCCCTGTGCCGCCATCACCACTACCTGAAAGCCGACCAGGCCGCACTGGGTGGGTTGGTGCATCAAATTGGCGTCCTGCCGATTCTCACCTATGCCGAGGATCACTACGAGCTGCTGTCCGATCCACTGTGCCTCGACCATGTGATCGAGAGCATCCACCCGCTGATCGGCGAAAAGCTGCTCGCGGTCTGGGAGTTCCCCGAACAGTTGGCAAAACTGCCTGGCCAGTACCTGGACTTCAGCCGCCAGTCCGAAAAGGTCGACTATGTCGACCTGGTACAGATTGCCACCCTGCATTGCTATCAGGGCACCGATCACCCGCTTGGGCAAATCCCCCTGAGCAGTTTGTCGGCGGTCAGGCGCCTGGGCATCGACCCGCTCAACGAGCGATGGCTGATCGAAATGGAAGAGGCTCGCGGGATGTTTATCTGAGTCGGCGCCTCAGCCGGCGATAAAACTCACCCGCACCTTCAACCCCCTCTTTTCGCCGTCGTGCAGGCTGATGTGCGCCAGATGAGCACGACAGATCTCCCCGACAATTGCCAACCCCAGCCCTGAACCTGCGCCTTGCTGATGGCGCCGATAGAAGCGCTCGAACACCCGCTCGCGCTCTTCGGGCGGAATTCCCGGGCCATCATCCTCGACCTCCAGGACCGCCGGCGCACTGACTCGCAAAATCACATTACCGCCTGCGGGCGTATGAGCAAGGGCGTTATCCACCAGATTGCTCAGCAGTTCGTTGAGCAGGGTCGGCTCGCCACGCAGCCACACCGGCTGCTCGGCTTCCAGCGCCAGCGCGACGCCGCGGGCATGGGCCAATGGCGCCATCGCCATCCCCAACTCGCGGGCCAGTTGGCTCAGATCGAGACGCTGCGCACCGCCTTCGGCAATCGCTCGCGCCCCGTTCTCGACCCGCGCCAGCGATAGCAGTTGGTTGGCCAGATGGGTCAGGCGATCCGTTTCCTGGGTCGCGCTGTTCAGGGTGTCGTGCCAGACCTGTGCGTCCGAGGCGCGCAGCCCCAGTTCAAGCCGCGCCTTGAGGGCCGCCAACGGGGTACGCAGCTCGTGGGCGGCATCGGCAATAAATTGCGCCTGGCGCTCGAACTGCACGCGCAACCGCTCGGTAAAGTGATTCAGCGCCCGGACCAGCGGCCCCAGCTCGTGCTGCACCTCCACCAGGGGCAAAGGCCGCAGGTCATCGGGCTGACGCTCCTCCACCGCCGTACGCAAGCGCTCGAGCGGCCGCAAGGCGGCACTGACCGCAAACCACACCAGCAACAACGCGCCAATCGCCAGCATCCCCAGACGCAACAACGTATCGGCCATCAGGCTGCGGGCCATGCTGACCCGCGCTTCGTCGGTCTCGGCCACGCGGATCTCCGCCATGCCGTTCATATTCGGCTCACTGACCGCCTTGAGCAGGCTGACCACGCGCACGTTCTGCCCCAGGTACTGGGCGTTGTAGAACCGCGCCAGGGCCGGGTAATCGTCGGTGCGCGGCGTACCAGGGGGCGGGCCGGGGAGGTTTTCATAGCCAGAGATCAAACGCTGGTGGATATCGTTGACCTGGTAGTAGATCCGCCCGGCGCTGTCATAGGCGAAGGTATCGAGTGCCACGTAGGGCACATCGGCACTCAACCCTCCATCGCGCTGCGAGAGCCCGGCGGCAATGGTTCGTGCCGAGGCCAGCAGGGTACGGTCATAGGCGGTGTCGGCGGCTTCGCGACCGTTCCAGTAAGCGCTCAAACCGCTGGCCAGCATCAGCACCACCAGCAGCAACGCCAGGTTCCACAGCAACCGCCAGCGCAGGCTGCTGGGCTTATGCATCGCGGCTTTCCAGCAGATAGCCAAGGCCGCGAAAGGTGACAATGGCCACTAAATGGCCGTCGAGTTTCTTGCGCAGCCGATGGATGTAGATCTCGATCGCATCCGGGCTGGCCTCTTCATCCAGGCCAAAAACCTGTGCTGCCAATTGCTCTTTGCTCATCACTCGCCCTGGCCGGGCGATCAATGCTTCGAGCACGGCCTGCTCGCGAGAGGTCAGGGCCAGCAGCTCATCGCCCAGGGTAAAACGGCGGGTATCCAGGTCGTAGCTGAGCACGCCGCAGCGCTGCTGGCGCTCACCGCCCAGCACGCTGCGCCGCAGCAGCGCCTTGACCCGCGCCTCGAGTTCGCTCAGCTCGAAGGGTTTGGCCAGGTAGTCATCGGCGCCCAGATTGAGCCCGTGGACCCGATCCCGGACATCACTGCGCGCCGTTAGCATCAAGACCGGCACATTCTTGCCACGTCCGCGCAGGCGGGCCAGCACCTCGAAGCCGTCCAGGCGGGGCAGGCCAACATCCAGGATGGCCACTGCATATTCCTCGCTGCTCAAGGCCAGGTCGGCCGCGACGCCGTCGTGCAGAACGTCCACCGTCAGCCCGGCGCTCTTGAGCGCCAGGGCAACGCTTTCAGCCAGCTGCAGGTGATCTTCGACCAGCAGTACGCGCATGGTTTTGTACCTCGCTCGGGGGTGACCGGCACCCGGTTTGGCCGCGGAGTGTACCGCTGCCATTGCGCTTGTGAAGCCTGAAACACGTGAAAAAAGACGCAAGGCGCGCTGAAAGGTTAGCGAAAGGTTGGCCCTTTAAAGTCCCGCCACGGACAGTTTCGACTGCCGCCGATTACCCCGAAAAACGCCTCGAAGCGTTTTCGCCAATAAGAACAATAACGGAGTGACTCCACGATGCTGTCCATGCAGCCCCAGGCCTGCCCGCCTGCCCGCGCCACCCGCCTTTCCCCGTCCCTGATCATCAGTGCCACTGCGCTTGCCGGCCTCTCGCCACTGAGCCAGGCCGCGTTTGTCGAGGACAGCAGCGCGACCGTTGAAACCCGCAACATGTACTTCAACCGCGACTTTCGTTCAGGCACCAGCGACCAGCAATCCAAGCGCGACGAATGGGCCCAGGGCTTTATGCTCAACCTGGAATCGGGCTACACCGACGGGACCGTCGGCTTTGGCATCGACGCCCTGGGAATGCTCGGGGTCAAGCTTGACTCCAGCCCCGACCGCACCGGAACCGGCCTGCTACCCACCCACGACAATGGCCGCGCGGCCGATGAATACGCCAAGCTTGGCCTGACCGGCAAGGTGAAGCTCTCCGCCACCGAACTCAAGATCGGCAGCCTGATGCCCGAACTGCCAATCCTCAAGCCCAATGATGGACGAATCCTGCCGCAAACGTTCGAAGGCGGCCTGTTGACCTCGCGGGAAATCCAGAACCTGACCTTTACCGGCGGGCGGCTGAACAAGGCCAAGGACCGCGACGATAGCAACTACGAAGACATCGCCCTCAACAACAAGAACAAACGGTTTGTCGACAAGGCCACCGGCAAGCACTTCGACTTCGCCGGGCTGGACTACCAGTTCAGCGACAAGATCAGCGCCAGCTATCACTATGCCCAACTGGACAATGTCTACAAGCAACACTTTATCGGCCTGCTCGCCACCCGCCCGCTTGGCCCCGGCACGCTGGTCAGCGACCTGCGCCTGTCCATCAGCGATGAACAGGGTGCGGCACACGCCGGCAAGATTGACAACACCGCCCTCAATGGCCTGTTCAGCTATGCCCTTAGTGGCCATAAACTCAGCGCCGGCTACCAACAGATGACTGGCGACAACGCCTTTCCCTACGTAGAGGGTAGCGATCCGTACCTGGTCAACTTTGTTCAGATCAACGACTTTGCCGAAGCTCAGGAGCGGTCCTGGCAAGCACGCTATGACTATGACTTCGGCAAACTGGGGATTCCCGGCCTGAGCTTTATGAGTCGCTATATCAGCGGCGATCATATCCGCCTGAAAAACGGCGACAGCGGCAAGGAATGGGAACGCAACAGCGAGATCAAGTACGTGGTTCAGAGTGGCACCTTCAAGGACGTGGCCGTACGCCTGCGCAACGCCACCTACCGCTCCAATTACTCGGCACGCGATGCCGATGAAATGCGCTTGCTGGTGAGCTACAGCGTGGCGCTCTGGTAACCGACCACTCAATAACAACAACATCTGTGGAGACCACTATGAATCTGAATCTGCGTCGCTTCGCCCTGGCCGCCGGCTGTCTGTTGCTGGCCGGACACACCCTGGCCGCCGAGCCCAAGCGCCCGGAGTGCATTGCCCCGGCCTCACCCGGCGGCGGTTTCGACCTGACCTGCAAGCTGGTGCAAAGCGCACTGGTCAATGAAAAGCTGCTCAGCAAGCCGATGCGCGTCACGTACATGCCCGGCGGCGTTGGCGCGGTAGCCTACAACGCCGTGGTCGCCCAACGTCCGGCAGACGCCGGCACACTGGTGGCCTGGTCCAGTGGCTCGCTGCTCAATCTGGCCCAGGGCAAGTTTGGCCGATTCGATGAAAATGCCGTGCGCTGGCTGGCTGCGGTCGGCACCAGCTACGGGGCCATCGCAGTGAAAAGCGACTCGCCCTACAAGACCCTGGATGACCTGGTGCAGGCCCTGAAGAAAGACCCGAGCAAAGTGGTGATCGGTTCCGGCGGCACCGTCGGCAGCCAGGACTGGATGCAGACCGCCCTCATCGCCAAGGCTGCCGGGATCAACCCGCGCGACCTGCGCTACGTCGCCCTCGAAGGCGGTGGCGAAATCGCCACCGCGCTGCTCGGCGGCCATATCCAGATCGGCAGTACCGATATCTCCGACTCCATGCCCCATATCCAGAGTGGCGACATGCGCCTGCTGGCGGTGTTTTCCGAACAGCGCCTGGACGAGCCGGAAATGAAAGACATCCCCACCGCCAAGGAACAGGGCTACGACATTGTCTGGCCCGTGGTGCGTGGCTTCTACCTGGGGCCAAAGGTCAGCGAAGCAGACTACGCCTGGTGGAAAGACGCCTTCGACAAGCTGCTGGTCTCGTCCGAGTTCGCCACCCTGCGCGACCAACGCGAGCTGTTTCCCTTCGCCCTGACCGGCCCCGAGCTGGACACCTACGTGAAGAAGCAGGTCGCCAACTACAAGACCCTGGCCAAGGAATTCGGCCTGATCCAGTAACAGTCCCGCTCGATGACTAAGGGTCGCGCGCCTGCACAAGGCGCGCTCGGCCCGGGAGTTCTGCATGCTTTTACAACGCATTTTCGCGGCGGCGCTGCTGCTCGTCAGCCTGAGCCTGGCGCTGATGGCCTGGCCTTATCAAGCGGCTTTTTCCTACGAACCGGTCGGGCCACGGGCTTATCCACTGCTGATGCTGGGGCTGATGGGCCTGGGGCTGATGTACCTGATACTGCGCCCGACGCCCATCCAGCACAGCGACGAAGAGCCCCCCCTGGATCGTGCGACGCTGATCAAGATCGGCCTTTGCGTGGCGCTGCTGCTGGTCTTCGCCGGCACCTTTGAATCCCTGGGCTTCATTCTCGCCAGCATGCTGGTCGGCATTCCAATGGCGCGTCTGTATGGCGGTCGCTGGCTACCCGGCGCGCTGATCATCACGCTGATGAGCATCAGCCTGTACCTGCTGTTCGACAAATTGATGGACGTCCCCCTGCCCCTCGGTCTGCTCGACATCCTGGAGAACTGATATGGATACGCTTGGCTATTTGGGCCAGGGCTTCGGCGTTGCGCTGAGCCCGTACAACCTGGTGACCGCGCTGTGCGGCACCCTGATCGGCACCGTCGTGGGCCTGCTGCCGGGCCTGGGCCCGATCAATGGCGTGGCCCTGCTGATTCCCATCGCCTTTGCCCTCGGCCTGCCGCCGGAATCAGCGTTGATTCTGCTCGCGGCGGTCTACCTGGGCTGCGAGTACGGCGGACGGATCAGCTCGATCCTGCTCAATATCCCCGGCGAAGCCTCGACGGTGATGACCACGCTCGACGGCTACCCTATGGCCCGCCAGGGCATGGCGGGCGTGGCCCTGTCGCTGTCCGCCTGGAGCTCGTTTATCGGCGCCTTTATTGCCACGTGCGGCATGGTGCTGTTCGCCCCGCTGCTGGCCAAATGGGCGATTGCCTTCGGCCCGGCGGAATACTTCGTGCTGATGGTCTTTGCCATTGTCTGCCTCGGCGGCATGGCTGGCGAGCGGCCGCTGAAGACCTTTATCGCCGCCCTGATCGGGCTGTTTCTGTCCTGTGTCGGGATCGATGCCAACAGCGGCGTGTACCGTTTTACCGGGGACAATATCCACCTGACCGACGGCATTCAGTTTGTCGTCCTGGTACTCGGGCTGTTCTCCATCAGCGAAATCCTGCTACTGCTGGAGAAAACCCACCGTGGCCAGGAGGCGGTAAAGGCCACCGGACGGATGATGTTCAACTTCAAGGAAGCGGCGTCGGTCTTTGTGGTCAATATCCGCTGCGGCCTGCTCGGATTCATCATGGGGGTACTGCCAGGCGCCGGCGCGACACTGGCGAGTGCCGTGGCGTACATGACCGAGAAACGCCTGGCTGGCACCAGCGGCACTTTCGGCCAGGGCGACAAGCGCGGCCTGGCTGCACCGGAAACCGCAATCGGCGCCTCGGCCTGTGGCGCCTTGGTGCCGATGCTGACCCTGGGCGTGCCCGGCTCGGGCACCACGGCGGTCATGATCGGCGCATTGTCGCTGTACAACATCACCCCCGGTCCCCTGCTATTCCAGCAACAGCCGGATATTGTCTGGGGCCTGATCGCCTCGCTGTTTATCGCCAACATCATGCTGGTGATCCTCAATATCCCGATGATCCGCCTCTTCACGCGCATCCTGGCCGTGCCGAACTGGGCACTGGTGCCGGTGATTGCCATCATCACCGCCATCGGCGTCTATGCCGTGCACGCGACCACCTTCGACCTGTTCCTGATGGTCGGCATCGGCATCTTCGGCTATATCCTGCGCAAACTCGACTTCCCACTGTCACCGGTGCTGCTGGGTTTTATCCTCGGCGGCCTGATGGAGCAGAACCTGCGCCGCGCGCTGTCGATCTCCAATGGCGCTCTGGAGATTCTCTGGTCCAGCCCGATCACGTTTGGCGTCTGGGTGCTGACGGCAATCATGCTGCTGGTGCCGTTGCTGCGCATCTGGCGCAAACGCAGTGCCCAGCGCCGTATTCCGGCCAATGCATGAGCCCGCTCTGAAACAGTGGTGGGCCACGCCATTGGTCGGCCTGGCCGGCGGCTACCTCGCCAGCCAGGTCGGCTGGCCGTTGCCCTGGATGGTCGGCTCGTTGTTGGCGATCATCCTGGTGCGCTGCCTGACGCCCTGGCAACTGATGGAAATCCCCGGTGGGCGCAAGTGCGGACAGTGGGTCATTGGTATCGGTATCGGGCTGCATTTCAGCCCGGTGGTGATGGAACAGGTGATGACCCACTTCGGCCTGATTTTTTTCGGCGCGTTGATTACCAGCGTGTCGAGCGTGATGGGCGTCTGGCTCCTGCGGCGCACTGGCGAGGATCGCGCCACGGCCTTTTTCTCCAGCATGCCGGGCGGCTCGGGGGAGATGGTCAATCTTGGCGCGCGCAATGGCGCGGTGCTCAGCCGGGTCGCGGCGGGGCAAAGCCTGCGGGTATTGGTCGTTGTGCTGTGTGTACCGGCGGCCTTCAAATACCTGCTCGGCGAAGGGGTTGCGCCCCTGCATCCGACGGCTGTCGATTGGCGCTGGCTGGCCTTGCTATTTCCCGCCGGGGCCCTGCTGGCCTGGCTCTGGCAGCGCTTGCGCCAGCCCAATCCCTGGCTATTCGGCCCGCTCCTGATCAGTGCCACGATCAGTATCGTCGGGGACCTGCATATCGGCCTGCCGGACGGCGGCAGCCAGATCGGTCAATGGCTGATCGGCAGCGGCCTGGGGTGTCACTTCAATCGCGAGTTCTTCCGTCGCGCGCCTTCATTCATGGGGCGCACGCTGCTCGGTAGCGGGCTGACGATGCTGATTGCCGGGCTTTGCGCGGTGGCGTTGAGTGCCGCCACGGGCCTGGACCTGCGCTCGCTGACCCTGGGCATGATGCCAGGCGGTATCGCGGAAATGAGCCTGACCGCTGAAACCCTGCAACTTTCGGTGCCACTGGTCACCGCCATGCAGGTGATGCGCTTGTTGTTCGTGCTGTTTCTGGCCGAGCCGTTGTTCCGTCACTGGGCAAAGTAGCCCCCGCCCCCGGTTGCTCGCGACCTGAAAAGCCGCGGGCAACCGGATCATCAGGCAAGCGGTGGCAGCGCCCACTGGATTGGCGCCTGGCCATTTTGCTCGAGAAACTTATTGGCCCGGCTGAAGTGTCCGCAACCGAGAAAGCCCCGATAGGCCGACAAAGGCGATGGATGCACCGAGGTCAGCACCAGGTGCTTGGTGGCATCGATCAGTTTCTGCTTGCTCTGGGCATGGGCGCCCCACAGCAGGAACACCAGGTTCGACTGCTGCTCACTGACGATTTCGATAATCCGATCGGTAAAGAACTGCCAGCCCTTGCCCGCGTGGGAAGCGGCATTGGCACGTTCTACGGTCATGGTGGTGTTAAGCAGCAGGACCCCCTGGTCGGCCCAGCTTTGCAGATAGCCATGATTGGGGATATCGATGTTGAGATCACGCTTGAGCTCTTTATAGATATTGACCAGTGACGGCGGCGCCGGTACGCCCGGCTGCACCGAGAAGCACAGGCCGTGGGCCTGGCCTGGACCGTGATAAGGGTCCTGGCCGAGGATCACCACCTTGACCTTGTCCAGCGGAGTCGAGTTCAAGGCATTGAAGATCAGCGGCCCCGGCGGATAGATCTCCTTGCCGGCCGCGTATTCCTGGCGCAGGAACTCGCGCAGCTCGGCCATATAGGGTTGTTCGAACTCTTCGCGCAGGGCGAGCTTCCAACTTTCTTCAAGTTTGATACGGTCGTCGGCAGTCATGATCCAGTCCGAAATTCACAATGGGGCGGACACTAGGAAAGCCTGCCGAACTTGTCAATTGATCCGCCGCATATCCGGCATTTTCCCACAGGGCGATCATACTCACCTTCTAAACTCCCGAACCGAGGTCAGGATGAACGTGCATTTCGAAGAGCTCAGTGGCGTTGATGGCGCTCTTATCGGTATCGCCAGCCTGACGGCCGAGCCATCGCTCAACGCCCTGTCCCTGCCCATGATCGAGGCACTGGCCGAACGCCTCGAGGCCTGGGCACAGAACCCGCAGGTGGTGTGCGTCCTGTTGTGCGGCAAGGGGCCCAAAGCCTTCTGCGCCGGTGGCGAAGTCCGCAGCCTGGCACAGGCCTGCCTGGCGCAACCGGGCGTGGTACCACCTCTGGCGGCCCGGTTCTTCGCGGCCGAGTACCGTCTCGACTACCGTCTGCATACCTACCCAAAGCCGCTGATCGCCTGGGGCCATGGTTATGTATTGGGCGGCGGCATGGGGCTGCTGCAGGGCGCCGGGATTCGCGTCGTGACGCCGAGCAGCCGCCTGGCCATGCCGGAAATCAGTATCGGGCTCTACCCGGATGTCGGTGCCAGTTGGTTTCTTTCCCGCCTGCCCGGCAAGCTGGGCCTGTTTCTCGGCCTGACCGGCGCTCAGCTCAACGGCCGCGATGCGCTGGACCTGGATCTGGCCGACCGGTTTCTGCGCGACGATCAACAGCCGGCATTGATCGATGGCCTGCTGCAACTCAATTGGCAGGAACAGACCGCCCTGCAACTCAACAGCCTGCTCAGTGCCCTGCAGCAGGAAGCGGCCGACTCGTTGCCCGAAGCCCAGTGGCTGCCACGCCGCGAATACATCGACCGCCTGCTGGATGTCAGCGATGCGACCTCTGCCTGGCGGGCCATCAGTCAGTTGCAGGCACCAGATGACCCGCTGCTGGAACGTGCGGCAAAGAACCTGCGCGAGGGTTGCCCGCTGACGGCACGGCTGGTCTGGGAACAGATCGTACGGGCGCGACACCTATCCCTGGCCCAGGTGCTCCAGATGGAATACACCATAAGCCTCAATTGCTGCCGTCACCCAGAGTTCAGTGAAGGCGTTCGAGCCCGGTTGATCGACAAGGACCAGCATCCGCACTGGCATTGGCAGGATATCGCCAGCATTCCCCAGGCCGTGATCGAGGCGCACTTTCACAAGGCCTGGGAGGGACGCCATCCTCTGGCTGACCTGAGTGACTATCCGCAGTAGGGAGCCGGCCGGCCGACAAAAAAGCCGCTGCCATGGGCAGCGACTTTCCTGGCTCTTATCGGTTCCATCCCCCTCGCGGATCACGGCCTTGGCCCTGATTGTTGCCGCCACCATTGCCGCGATTCCATCCACGTTCTGGGCCGGCCCCCTGGCCCGGTCGGTGCCCCTGGCCGTTGTTGGCGCTGCTATTGCTATTGCCATGGCCCCAACCGCGATCAGGTCGCGGCCCGGGAGCGCTCCCCTGCCCAGGCCGGTAACCCTGGCCGGAGTATCCCGGACGCCCTTGCTGATGGCCACGATCCGGATAAGGCCGATAGGCCGAATGCGGTGGGGGTGCCGAGTAACGCGGCGCCTGGTAGTAGCGCGGTGGCGAGTAGTAACGAGGCGGCGGCGCTACGTAGTAGTTCGGCCGATACCGCGGCGAAGGCCCATAGCCCTCTCCGTAGTAGATCGGTGTCGGCGTCGAATACACCTCAGAGCCGTAGTATCCGGAGCCTCCCGAGTAAGGCACGCAACCGTTAAGCGTCAGGCCAAGCAGAGCAGCAAGCAGGATTCGACGATACATGGCGGCCTCCTCGACCGCGAGAGAGCACAACCAGCGACGCTGGTCGGCGGCAATCGACTGATGCCGACTGACACAGATACGACCAGGAAATGTCCTACAAGTGCCCGGCTCGTTCAGCTTTCCGACAGCTTGCAACGCGTGGCTATTTCTTCAGTAGCCATTGCAAATGAGCGGTTATTTTCCGGCCGGGCCACTAGAATGCTTGCATCAAAATCCCGTCGACGGAACCGCCATGCCGCTTAGCTCTAAGCTTTCCTCGCAACGTTCGCTGATCGTGACGTTGGTTTTATTGCTCGGCGGCGGCTTTCTCGCCACATCCCTTCTCAGTTACTACGCCTCCAGAGCGTCGATTCGCGACAATATCGTCAACACCGAATTGCCGCTGACCTCGGATACGGTCTACTCGGAAATCCAGAAAGACCTGGTCAGGCCCATCCTGATTTCCTCGATGATGGCCCGTGACACCTTTATGCGCGACTGGGTGGTTGCCGGGGAGCGCGACCCCGTGCAAATGACCCGCTACCTCAACGAGGTCATGACCCATTACGGCGCCTATACCGCATTTTTTGTCTCCAACAGCAGCCTGACCTATTACCAAGCCAAGGGCGTGCTCAAGAAAATCAAGGTCGACGAGCCGCGTGATACCTGGTACTTCCGTGTACGCGATATGAAGGATACCTACGAGATCAATGTCGACCTGGACATGGCCAACCAGGACAGCCTGACCTTTTTCATCAACTACAAGGTCTTCGACTACCAGGACAACTTTATCGGCGCGGCGGGTGTTGGCCTGACCGTGGATGCCGTGATCAAACTGATCGACCGGTACCAGCAGCGCTACCAGCGCAGTGTGTACTTCGTCGACACCTTCGGTCGTATTGTCCTGACGGGCGCTGAAGGTGGACCGCAAGGCGCCCGCCCCGGCCAGTCGCTCAGCGAACTGAGCAGTATGAAAGACCTGCTGGCCAAGCTGCCAAAACCCCATAGCGGTAGCTACGAGTACTACGGCCAGGAGGGTCAGGGCCACTTTCTCAACGTGCGATTTATCCCTGAATTGAACTGGTACCTGTTCGTCGACAAGCGCGAAGACGGTGCATTGAATGAAATCCGCCGCTCGCTGTACCTCAACCTGCTGATCTGCCTGGTCGTGACCGCAATCGTGCTGGTCCTGCTCAACGGTGTGGTGCGCCGTTTCCGCAGCCGGATCGAAACCCTCGCGACCCTCGACAGCCTGACCGGCTTGCCCAACCGTCGCGGTTTCGACCTGCTGGCCGCCCAGGCGCTGAACGAGGCCCAGCGTGAGACCAAGCCCCTGGCGGCGCTGTTGCTGGACCTGGACCACTTCAAGCAGCTCAATGACGAACACGGCCATCTGGCCGGTGACGTGGTGCTGGCCGGTTTCGCCCGGGATCTGCAGGCCAGCCTGCGCCAGGCCGACATTATCTGCCGCTGGGGCGGAGAGGAATTCATCGTGCTGCTCAAGGACACGGATAGTGCGCGGGCGCAGATGATCGCGGAAAAGACCCGCCTGCACGTCGAGGCGCAGCGTTACGCGTACAATGGCAAGCCCCTGCAGGTCACCGTCAGCATCGGTCTGACCGCCCTGCTGGCTGACGACACCCTGCACAGCCTGCTGGCCCGTGCCGACCATGCGCTGTACCGCGCCAAACAAAGCGGACGCAACCGCGTCTGTAGCGAAATGCCAAAATCCGATTATGAGTGACGCCAAACTTTGCCCGGCCTGTGGCGCGTCCAACGATTGCAGCCTGGCCGATCCGCGCCGGGCCACGCAGCCGTGCTGGTGCTACGACGTCAGTATTGACCCCGCCGTGCTCCAGGCACTGCCTGTACATGAGCGCGATCGGTCTTGCCTGTGCCCGCGCTGCGCCCAGGTGCTCGACCAGCTCGCCGCTGCCCAGAAACCCAGTACGCCGACCCAGGTCCTTTGATCCGTCCCTATGCGCCTTGACCGTTTCCTGAGCAACCTGGCCTGCTTCAATCGCCAGCAAGTCCGCCGACTACTGGCCGAAGGCCGTGTCCGGGTAGACGACCTACCGATCCGCGACCCGCACCATGCCATTCGCGAATTCAGCCGAGTCGAGGCCGACGGCCAACTGCTCCAGGCCGGCAAGGCGGCACGCTACTTTATGCTGCACAAGCCCCAGGGTTGCGTCAGTGCCACCCGCGATCCCCAGCATCCAACCGTCCTGGACCTGCTCGACGAGCCTCAGCCCGAGGCGTTGCACATCGCCGGGCGGCTGGATTTCAACACCACCGGCCTTATGCTCCTGACCAACGACGGTCAGTGGTCCAGGCGCCTTACACAACCCGAGACCAAGCTGCCCAAGGTCTACTATGTCGAAACCGAGCAGCCCATCGGCCCCGAGTACGCCCTCACGTTCGCTGCTGGCCTGTACTTTGCTTTCGAAGACCTGACCACGCGTCCAGCCGAACTGCAACTGCTCGGTTCCCACAGTGCGCGACTGAGCATCGTCGAAGGCCGCTATCACCAGGTAAAACGCATGTTCGGGCACTTCAACAACAAGGTCCTGCACTTGCACCGCGAAAGCATCGGCCCACTGCAACTGGACAGCAACCTTGCCCCTGGCGAGTACCGGCCACTCAGCGCGCAGGAAATCGCCTGTATCTAGGTACGCGACCGACACGGAAAAGTGAGCGGCTTATGACAAATCGATGCTTGCGGATTCGTAATCGGCCTGCTTGAATCAAATCGCCAGCCGAAATATGACTGGCAAGTCACAACAGCACTCCAAGCAACTTTTTGTCGGCAGAGCTTCCCAGAAGCCACCCCACCGACAGACTGCCCGCCTATAACAACACCCGTCGACCGGTTGCCATTGGATCGACATGGGCCCCTCTACTTCCAGGCGTATGCCTACCTGTCACAAAGCCCGTGCACACTCAGTTGCGCGCATACCCGCTTGCCAGGAGTCCTACGACTATGAGGCCAGAAATCGCTGTGCTGGATATACAAGGTCAGTATCGGGTTTACACGGAGTTCTATCGCGCAGACGCCGCAGAAAAGACCATCATTCTGGTCAACGGCTCAATGGCCACCACCGCGTCGTTTGCCCAGACCGTCAAGAACCTGCACCCGACCTTCAACGTGGTGTGCTACGACCAGCCCTATGCGGGCAAGTCCAAGCCCCACAATCAACATCGCCGGATGCTGACCAAGGAAACCGAAGGGCAGATCCTGCTCGAGTTGATCGAGCACTTTGCCGCCGAGCACGTGCTGTCGTTTTCCTGGGGCGGTGCCGCCACGCTACTGGCCCTGGCTCAGCGCCCGCGGCGGATCGAAAAAGCGGTGATCAGCTCGTTTTCGCCAGTCATCAATGAACCGATGCGTGACTATCTGGAACGAGGTGTCGACTACCTGGGCAACTGTGACCGGGACCGGGTCGGGCATTTGGTCAACAACACCATCGGCAAACATCTGCCCTCCCTGTTCAAGCGCTTCAACTACCGTCACGTCAGCACCCTGGAAGTCCATGAGTATGCGCAGATGCACTTTCATATCAGCCAGGTCCTCAATAGCGACCGCCTGTGCTATCTCAAAGCCGCGAAGGAAGTCGCCGTGCCCGTGCTCTTCCTGAATGGCGAGTGGGACGAGTACACCTCGGCCAACGATGCCCGGCGTTTTGCCGAGCACGTGAAAAACAGCCAGTTCAGCACGCTGCAAAGCACCGGGCACTTCCTCGACATGGAGCACAAGTCCGCCTGCCGCGACAGCCGCAACAGCCTCCTGGGCTTTCTGCAGGCTGCTCAGAACGAGGGCCGGACCCGCTACTACCGCCACCTCCAGGACCATCATGCAATGGCCCTGTAAATCGATTCTTCGTCGCCAGCCGCGTTCACGCAGAGGCTCAACACCCCAGTGCGGATGAGAATGGCGACGAAGACGTTTGAGAAAGAGTGAAAAAACGCAGATAAAACAAAGAAAAACTTCAAATTCGGCGGCGCTTCTGGTACAAAGTCAACCGCTCTGAGCGGGTGTCGTATAATGGTATTACTCCAGCTTCCCAAGCTGATTACGCGGGTTCGATTCCCGCCACCCGCTCCACTTCGCGACTCTTCCCAAAAACTTTGAATCCCTTCCAAGCATTCGCTATCAGGCTATTTTCGCCTCGGATGACTGCGCTCGTGGAACACTACGCAGCGACCCAATCTCAATAGCCTAGAAGCAGATACGCATGATTTCGCGCCACGACTGAAGGGATCTTCCTTGATCCACTCGGCGTCAGCGAAACGACCAACGCTTGTGCCCGATATAGCTGGTAAAAACCGGCACGGCCACGCCCACGGCATGGGCGATTTCCGGCGCAAACAAGGTCACACCCAACATGGGCAAAACGTAGTAGAGCAAGCCCATGCTGATAGCCCAGGTTTGCAAGACCGCCACGGCATTGACCAGAACAAAGAACATCATCGAATGATGAAGCGATTGCTGGCTGTCTTTAAATACGAAGATTCGCGCCAGGACAAATGCGGTGAACATACCCGTCAGGTAAGCCAGGATGACGGCCGTGGAAAAATCCATCCAGTTGCTATAGATAATCCTCGAACCAAAGTTAACCGCTGCTGCCGTTCCGCCCGTCAACAAGAACACCAGAAATTGTCTGGACATGAATTGCTTGATCAACGGACTGCCGCCTTAGCCATTTCCCGACCAAAACCTATACTCTCGGAAATGCCTCGATCTTCGGGGTAATAGTAGGACGTGTCCGCAACCCAAAGACCTTGAACAGGCAACGCTACAGGCGGAAGGCGATCCAGGTATCCGGGCTCGCAAATTGGCTGAGCATAGCGATAGCGACTGGCACGCAGCTCGATGAAATCCTCATCGCCCAGGTCAGGGTTGATCTTCTTCAGATAAGTTCTGACCTTGTCCAGAAACGCCTGATCAGGCTCTGCAAACAGCGGGTGTTCACCAGGAACATAAAACGGCACGTAGACAATGTGCTGATCCAGCGGGCGTAGATTGCTGTATTCAACCAATCCCGGGATATCCATCTCGGGATCATTGGTATTGAGCCAGAAATTCTCGGTCACCCGCTTGCGCAGCTTGGCGATGACGCAAACGACGGCAATATTTTTGACGGATTCGAAACGAGCCAGTACGGGTGCTGGAAGATCCGGCATCAAACGCGGGACATAGGGCAGCGGAATGGTGCTGATCACCTTGTCGAAGGTTTCAAGCTGCCCCGCGACCTCTATCCCCTTGACCTGCCCACCAGCGATAACGACGCGGCTGACCGGGGTACCCAGGCGAACCTCGCCACCATGGGCCTCGATATCGGCCTTCATCGCCTTCAGCAGCGTGTCAGAGCCCCCTTCCAGGTAGCCGAGTTTCTCTTTGAAGAGACTGTAGCGAGAACGACCAATCCGCCGGATTCGGCTCCAGATCCAGGCCGCGGACAGGTTATTGCTGTATTCATAAAACTTATAGTCGAACAAGCGTCGCCAAAGCACTTCCCACGCCTGCGGCCCTACCCAACGACGGATCCAGGTAGCCGCATCAACATTATCCAGGGGCTTCCAGTCATTTCGCTTGGTGCACAGAAAAGCATGCAGGCCATAACGGATCTTGCTAAGCAGGCTAAGGCCCCGAAACTTCAAAAGCGCCACAGGATTGCCCCAGGGCTGCAATTGCCCCTGGTACCAGTAACCCATCTTGGTTTCTACCCAACGCATCTGATCGGCTAACCCCAGCTCGCCCAGGACACCAAGAAACGCATGATCGGAAATACAGTGAAAATGATAGTAACGCTCGATACTCAGCCCGGAAAAATCGAACGATGCCGTCATGCCACCCACACGATCATCGGCTTCGAAGAGCACCGGAAAGTGCCCGTCGCGTGTCAATTGATAGGCCACCGCCAAGCCCATGGGACCGGCTCCCAGCACTGCAATCCGCTGCCCCATGTTCAAAACTCCAGAATGACTTTGCTGTACGTCGGGTGAGTGAAAGTTTCTTCAATCGCCTGCGAAAAAGGGGTGTAAGGCACATCAAAAATCCCGGGCCAATCAATGACTTCAAATTCATCCTTGGCACTCAAGGCCGCAAGCTGCTGAGTCGTAAAAGGTGGATTCTTGTCGAACAAAGCCCAGAGCCAGATCAGCCCGTAAAACAGCTTATAGGGTATGCACAACACCAGTGCACGGGCACCCGTCACACGTTTGATATCACGAATAATATCGATGTAATCTACTTTTTCATGGCCCGAGATATTAAAAATCCCTGTATCGACTCGCCCTTCGATACAGCGAATGATGACATTGCAGAAATCCCCGACATACAACGGCTGCCGCATATATCGCCCATCACCTGGAATGGGAAAAACCGGAACTTTTTTCATAAACCGTGACAGCCAACCGAGGTGTTTTCTGTCGAACCAGCCGAACATCAGGGTTGGTCGCAAAATCGGGCAGGCGATGCCGCTTTCCAATACCATTTTTTCCTGATCTTTTTTCGTCGTCGTATAAAAATCTTCGGCAACCGATTCTACGACAGAGGAACTGATATGGACGAGGCGCGGTATGTTATTCGCCTTTATCGAGTCCAGAATATGGCGTGTTGAATCGAGGTTATTACGGACAAATTCCTGGTAATCATTTCCGCCAATCTGAGCCTGAAGCATGACGACGGCATCTGCGCCCACAAAGCGCTGTTGCCAATCACCGGGCTCCGCCAGGTCGGCATACTCAACGCAGATCGTTGGCTGCGTGCGCTTGAGCACTTCAATATTTTCGCGATGCTTGTCTAGAACGATCAGGTCAGTAAAGCCTTTTTCTCTCAGGCGGACTACAAGATTCTGCCCTACTAATCCTGCGCCACCCGCCAAAATAATTTTCATACCTAACCACTTCTATTAATTTTTAATTTTGATGAGCGAGAACGTTCTACCCAAAAAGCGCGGCCCAGCATGGGTAACTGCAATAGCATTAACGGCAGCCCCTGGAACGACCAAGTAGGACTTATCGTGTGACGAATACTCGAAGAATGCATTACCGACACTGGGCCCAATAGCCCCCGGATTGGTTTCCTGGACAAGCCCTTTCGCTTCGATCACTTCAAGCATCTCCACTGACGCCGTACCAGCCGACCATTTATTAATTTCAATAAATGCATTGGCCAAGACGAACAAGATCAACGTCGAACTCAGCACCCATCTCTCTTTCAAGATATCGCGAGGCAGGATCATCACGAAGAAAGGCAGGACAAAGAGCAAATAGCGTTGTGCAGGACGAGAGATGGAAAGCGCTAAAATAACAAACAGCATGCTCAAACCGACAATCACACGCACCCGGGCGACCCGCTCACTCTCACGACCTTTAAAGAAAACAAGCACCCAGCCAAGCACGAACAATAGGGAGAACCCTACCACTCTGAATTTTTCACTCACATAAGTATCCAGAGGCCCCAGATTCAACTCACCGGTCTCATGAAAAAACAGCCAACCCAAAACCGCCATTCCCGATAGCAGCACCACTAGCAGTTTCCATTGCCCCATCATTTCACGCCATAAAGCACGAGAAAGCAGTAATGCCGGTGCCGCCAACATCACCAAAAACCCAAAATACAAGACAAAATTATTAAGCACATTGGATAATTTTATATTGTGAACTGCTTTATATTTTTCTGGAGCCAACCAAAACCCAAATACCTCATGAACCTTGAACAAATAGAACGATAAAATCAGCAACGACACAAGCGTAGCAATCAATAACTTCTTAAAAGCGAGACTAAAACTTTCCTTATAAACCAACAACCCCGCCAGCAAAGGCAACAAACATAAAACGTGATACTTAAGAACAGCAGCAAGACCGAGGAACGCACCAGCCAGTAGAGACCTTGAAATTACTCGCTCCTTTCCCAGCGCCATGGAAATAGCAAAAAACCCTAGTGCTGCGGGCATAAAATCTGCTGTGGCTCGCCCAGAAAAGGCCCAAACCAGAGGATTTAACACAATCAATGCAACAATAGCCAAGAAAGAATGTATGCCTATATAGCGGTTGACCCTATACACCCCAACAAGCAAAAGCGGAATACCTAAAACACTGATCATCCGCATCAAAAACAACATGTCGACGCTTGGAAGCAATATCGATACACAATGCGCCAAGTAGGACATTCCGAGCGTATTGGCCTGATAGGAAAAATACTGATCAATCAACAATTCATTAGGGCGCCCAAAATATTCGGCCGCACCGACAAATGCAAACTCCAGGTTGACCGGTGGAGACAATGCCAGGGCGGCCTGAACCACAACAAACACCAATGAAACCAGAATGATCACATACTTATCACGCCGCAGACATCCTAGAGACTGCACACCCTGTCCCAAAGAAGAATACATAAATCAAACTCACCAATAAAAATAGAAAATGGTCTATACAGAAGCAAAAACGACTCGTTACAGGTTTAGCCTTTTAAACACAGCACTTGGAATGCTTTTTATCACCATCATTATCAACTTCCAAAAACCCGGCACGTACAAAGTATCGACATTACGCTCAACCGCTCGAACAATTTTCTTCGCAACATCTTCAGGCTGTGCTAACAGTGCCGCAGGCAGTGAAAGGCCTTGAGTCATAGGCGTATCGACGAAGCCCGGCTTGATCGTCAGCACCTGAACACCCACCTTGAACAATCGAGCTCGCAGGCCCTCGCAAAAAGTCGAGACGGTAGCTTTTGCCGCACCGTACACATAGTTTGAGGGCCGACCACGATCTCCAGCTACCGACGAAATGACCGCCAACTTGCCGCAACGCTGGGTTTCAAACTGATTAGCCAATAGGGTCAGCAGCGCAATGACGCTAAGCCCATTGGTGGTGAACTCTTCCAACATATTGCTGACATCTTGCTCGCAGGCTTTCTGATCCGGCAAAGTGCCATGAGCCACAAGGGCAACATCAATTTGCCCCAATGCTTCCAGGCAAGCAGTGAGCATCAATGGATGAGCAACAAACTGCGTCGCATCCATTGCGTACAACGTCACGTTTTTTGCACCCCGTGCACGCAGATCGGCGGCGGACAGTTCCAGCTTTTCATGACTTCGCGCGACAAGAAAATACTCCGCGCCCTCAGCCGCCCAAAGACGAGCACACTCCGTTGCAATCGAAGAGGTTGCACCGATAATCAAGACTTTTTTCATGCTGTAACTCGTTTCCAAAAGCGGGACATTAGGGTCGGGTCGCGCAAAGCTTCTAATCGCTCCCATGCAGGGTAGCCCTGACGAAAATCGCTAGCGCTCATATGAGCATCCTTGGCAGGGTAAAGTCGGCCGCCTGCTGCTCGCACAATTTCATTCAACTTAAGAAACAGGGATGCCAAATCGGACGCCTGAGGGAAATCCAGCGCTAAAGAAGTACCTGCCAGCGGGAACGACAGTAGGCCTGGAGAGGCAATATCCCCACAGCGCTTGAGCACAGCCAGAAAAGAGCCTTGCCCGGACGTGGCAATAGTGCGAAGCAGCTCATCTATCGCCTCCTGCGCCACACCTTCAGGAATAACGCATTGATACTGCTGGAACCCCTTGCGCCCATAGATACGATTCCAATGAAGAATGCGATCCAAGGGATAAAAGAAGGGCTCGTAACTTATACGGTTGACCCGGGGCTGAACAGGCTGCTTTCGCCAATACACTTCATTGAAAACGCGTAGCGATAAGTTGTTGATCAATGAAATGGGCGGGGTCAACGGCACACGGAGCTTCATACGCGGCTCCTGCGCCAAGGATCCGTAGCGCGCGTGATCCCCTACAAAAAATACCCCACGCCCCGTCTGACTGCCTTTGGCCAGACAATCAATCCAGGCCACACTGTATTCGTGGAGTTGATCCAATTGCGCCGACAGTTCGAAGAACTCGCTCAGGCAATCAAATCGCACACTGGTGCCATCGATTTGGCTGGTGCTGATCGGAATCAACTGAATCTCGGCCCAGCAAATGACGCCTGTAAGCCCCAAGCCACCGATAGTCGCGGCATAGAGTTCGGAGTTCTCGACAGGCGAGCAAATCAGCGCTTGCTGACCGGCACGTTGCAAACCAAATTGGCGAACATGGTTACCGAAGGTCCCCCGCCGATGATGATTCTTGCCATGGACATCATTGGCAATCGCGCCGCCCAAAGTCGCGAACTGAGTCCCTGGAGTGACCGCCAGAAACCAGCCTTGCGGTATGGATATCGCCAATATTTCGGCCAGCGTGACACCCGCCTCGGCCACCAATACCCCCTGCTGCCAGTCGACACGGATAAATCGATCCAGTGTGTGCATATCCAGCACGTGGTCACTTTGCGCCATGCAACTATCACCGTAGCTGCGCCCGTTGCCGAAAGGCAGGGTACTGCCGTGGCCTCCCACTATGGAGTCCATAAGCTTGGGCACTTCGCTACGCCAGTGACAGGAATGCCCGGTTTGCGGCGTATTGGGATAACGTCCCCACGAATAGAGGGGCGAACTCATAGCGCCGCCCAGAAAACCAAGCCAAACAGAATACCAACCACTTGGCTCACCCGATCCCGGATGGCAAACACCACAGGGTCATCGTGCATCTGACCACGATGGGTCAGCATCCAGACACGCGTAATCCAGAAGAGTAACAAAGGGCAAGCCAACCAAATCAGTTGCGGGTGTGCGTACAGACTCGTAGTGCCCTGGTCGTGGATATACAGGGCCAGGACCATGACCGCCAGATAGCCGGACGACGCCCCTAGCGACGAAATCATTTCAAGATCGGATGGGTAGTAACCGCGCCCCCGGGTTTTCTCTTCCTTGCCTTTGTTCCTGGCCTCATTGAGCTCGGCATAACGTTTGACCAGTGCAAGACTGAGAAAGATGAACATGGAGAAAGCCAGCATCCAGAAGGTCAGTTCCAGACCGAATGCCGCCGCCCCAGCGATGATCCTCACGGTATACAGCATCGACAATGCGATAACGTCGACCGCCATTTGTCTTTTCAACGATAGCGAATAAGCCAGCGTCAACAGATAGTAGCCCACCAGTACTACAGCAAACTGCCAGGGCAACAGTGTTGCCGCTCCGACAAACGCAACCATCAAGAGCAACGGAAAGGCGATCAAGCCCGACCTGATCGAGAGCCGCCCCGAAGCGAAAGGACGAAAACGCTTGCTCGCATGATGTCGGTCATCGTCCAAGTCCAGTAGATCATTCAGCAGGTAGACACTGGAAGCACAAAGCCCGAACAGCAGAAAAGCCAAAATACCCTGCCAAAGCAGCCCGAAGTTAGTCAGTTGATGAGCCGCGAGCAGTGGCACGAAAATCAACAGGTTTTTCATCCACTGATGCAGGCGCAGGGCTTTCAACCAATCCTTGAGACCAGGTCGATTGGAGTCCATCACCTGCTCGACATTGCCCTGGGCTCTGGCACGTCGCTCGACGCCGGCTTCGGGATTGACGACATAGGCCTTGCGCGACGACTGCCAGACGCAGATGTCGTCCTTTGAGTTGCCAGCATAGTCATAGCCTCCCTCGCCATAACGCTCGACCAGCAGATCCCTTTTACGTTGGGCTGAAAGGTTGTTCTGCCCTTCGGTGGCCAGCACCAGATCAAAGAGCCTGAGGTGTTCGGCGACACGTTGCGCCAGTAAGTGATGGCTCGCAGTTGCCAATACCACCGTACGCCCGGTAAGCCGCTGGGCCTCGATCAACTCAATAACATCTGAGTCGTAGGGCAGGACACTGACATCGATATTTGTCTCATGGGCCAGCCCTTCCTTTAAAGCGGCTTTGCCATTTTTTAGCCACGCGAGCGTCTTGAACAAACGCAGGGGATGGCTGCGCACAAAAGCAACTCCCGTTTCCAGCAGCAAATCGGATCGCAACAGAGTGCCATCAAGGTCGACGACAAGAGGTGGAATAGAAGTAGTCACAAGAGCTCATCCATAAGGCCGGACCCAGCATAAAGGGTGCTGGACGCAGGTTTCGCGACATCAAAGCGAACCGTTGACTGACCTACACAAGTAAAAAACAGCGCAGAGGTTACCACGAGCCGTTGTCGACCAAAAATCACCCGAACAACCAGCGACCAATCAGGAAGACATCAGACAACTAAAAAAATCACCCACTTCGACCTACCCCCCTTTAAAACCGCCACCAACCAGTGAAATCAATCAAGATACCTATGAAGATTTTTTTACCCGATGCCTAATCTACAGATTGCAGAAGCGCTTTTTCTCATGTCATAGTACATCGTACAACAACATAGACATCTCGCCCTTGCCGCGGGACAGTCCACAGAAGACGGGCCTTTTCCATGAGTTTTGAGAGCAAACGCGTACAACGAATCTCTTCCTCTCCGAGCATGGTCATCTCCATGCTGGCCAAGGACCTGGCCAGCCAGGGCCGCGATATCGTCGACATGAGCCTGGGCGAGCCGGATTTCGATACCCCCGCGCACATCATCGAAGCCGCCTACAAAGCCATGCGCGAAGGTCACACCCGTTATACACCGCCACAGGGCACTCTGGCCCTGCGCCAGGCCATCGTGCGCAAATTCCAGCGCGAGAATGACCTGCATTACAGCGTCGATGAAATCACCGTCGGCAACGGGGCCAAGCAAGTCATCTTCAATACCTTCATGGCCACCCTGGAAGAAGGCGATGAAGTCATCATTCCCGCCCCGTACTGGGTCTCCTACTCGGATATTGTCACGCTCAACGGCGGCACCGCGCGGGTCATTCCCTGTGGCCTGGAAGCCGGTTTCAAACTGAGCGCCGAAGCGTTCGAAGCGGCCATCACCGACAAGACCCGCTGGCTGGTGCTCAACTCGCCCTCCAATCCCAGCGGGGCCATCTACAGCGCCAGCGAGCTGCAGGCCCTGGGTCAGGTACTGGATAAACATCCGAACATCCTGGTGATGTCCGACGAGATCTATGAGCACGTCTTGCTCGCAGATCAGCCGTTCGTCTCCTTCGCCACGGCCTGCCCGCACCTGCGTGAGCGCACCCTGCTGATCAATGGTGTCGCCAAGGCCTATGCCATGACCGGCTGGCGGATCGGCTACGCCGCAGGCCCCAAGCAATTGATTGCCGCAATCAGCAAGATCCAGTCGCAGAACACCTCCGGTGCCAGCGCCATTTCCCAGGCCGCTTCATGCGAAGCACTGGATGGCCCACAGGATTTCGTCAGCCATTGCGCCGCCGAATACAGCGAACGCGGACGGCTGCTCGTCGATGGCCTGAGCCAAGTGCCCGGGCTGCGCCTGGCCGCACCGGCCGGGGCGTTCTATGCCTTCCCCCACTGTGCCGAACTACTGGGACGCCGCACACCCGATGGCCAGGTCCTGGCCGATGATGTGCAACTGTCCGCCTATCTGCTCAATAACGCAGGCGTTGCCGTGGTACCCGGCGTGGCATTCGGCTTGCCGGGATATTTCCGGCTGTCGTTCGCGACGTCCCGAGCCCAAATAACAAAAGCCGTGGCTCGTATTGGCGAGGCGATCAGCGCATTGCGCTGATCACCGCGCCGCCTTTCTTAAGTTGTGCAAAAGCTGCCATAAAAAATATCGGAGATAATGATGCTCGATCACACAAAAAAGCTGCTTGCCCTCCTCGTCGCCGGCTGCCTGAGCACTGGCGCCGTACACGCTGAAGAACTCACCGGCACCCTGAAAAAAATCAAGGAAACCGGCACCGTCGCCATCGGCTATCGCGATGCGTCCCTGCCCTTTTCCTACCTGAGCGATGCCCAGCAGCCCATCGGCTACAGCATCGACCTGTGCAAGAAGATCGTCGAGCGCATCAAAGTCAAACTCGACGAGCCCACACTCAAGACCGAGTTCGTCTCGGTCGTCGCCGCAACCCGTACGCCGCTGCTGATCAACGGCACCATCGACCTGGAGTGCGGCGTCACCACCAACACCGTCGAACGGCAAAAGCAGATTAACTTCCTGCTCACCAGCTATGTGGCCAGCGCCAAGTACGCGGTGAAAAAGACCGCAGGCATCGCCAGCACCGACGACCTCAAGGGCAAGGCCGTGGTCGTGATCACCGGCGGCAGCGGTGAGTGGATCACCAAGAACCTCAATCGCGACAAGAACCTTGGCCTGAAGATCCTCAATGCCAAGGACGGTGGCGAAGCCTTTCTGATGCTCGAAACCGGGCGCGCCGTGGCCTATATCAACGATGACGTGCAACTGATGGCGACCATCGCCCAGAGCCGGCGCCCGGATGACTACACCCTGCTGTCCGAACCGATGTCGGCCGAGCCCTACGCCATCGGCGTGCGCAAGAACGACCCGCAGTTCAAGACCTTTGCCGACGACGTACTGCGCACGCTGTACAGCAGCGGCGAAATCACACCCCAGTACCAACAATGGTTCGAGCAACCGATCCCGCCGAAAAATACCGTGATCAACCTGCCGATGAGCGAAGCGCTCAAAGAAGCCATCGCCCACCCGAACGACACCGGCGTCTGATCGCCTCCCGAACCATCCCGGAGCGGGCCCGGCCCGCTCTGTAGCCTTAAAAAAGTGGGTGTTTTGATGGATTACAACTGGAATTGGGGAGTGTTCTGGGAGTCCGCTCCAGGGGAATCCTCCTCATACCTCTACTGGCTGATCAGCGGCACCAGCTGGACCCTGGCGACGACCCTGGTCGCCTTCCTGCTGGCCTTCCTGATTGGCGGTCTGGTCGGCACCCTGCGTACCACCGATATCAAGCCCCTGGTGTGGCTGTGCAACCTCTATACCGAGGTGTTTCGCAATATCCCGCTGCTGGTGCAAATGTTTATCTGCTTCTTCGTCATACCGGAATTACTGCCCGTGGCCCTGGGCGACTACCTGAAACAGGACCTGCCTTACCCGTCGTTCTTCAGCGCCGTGGTAGCCCTGACTCTGTTCACCTCAGCCAAGTTGTCCGAACTGTTCAAGGCTGGCATCGAGTCGGTCGCCGGCGGCCAGAAAGGCGCAGCCCAGGCCCTGGGCATGCGCCCGGCCCAGACCTACTTCCATGTCCTGCTGCCCCAGGCGATTCGCGTGGTCTTCCCGCCATTGACCTCCGAAGCGCTGAACACCCTGAAGAACTCCTCCGTGGCCCTGACCATCGGCCTGATGGAACTGACGGCCCAGGCACGCAACGTCAGCGAGTACTCCTTCAATACCTTCGAGGCCTTTACCGCCGCCACGCTGATTTACGTGGTCATTTCCCTGTTGGTGACCTTTGTCATGGGCCGCATCGAGCGCTCCCTGGTCATTCGCGGCGCAACGAGGTAAGTCATGTTCGATTTAGATCCAAGTGTCATCGTCCGCGCCTTTCCGGCGCTCTGGGCGGGCCTCAAGTTCACCCTGCTGCTGACCTTGGTCGCCATGTCGGTGGGCATCGTCGCAGGCACCGGGCTGGCCCTGATGCGCCTGTCGTCAAGCAAGCTGCTCAGGAGCATCGCCCTGACCTATGTCACGGTGATGCGCAGCATCCCTCTGGTGCTGGTCATTTTCTGGTTCTACTTCCTGATGCCCCTGCTCCTGCAGATGGCGTTCGCAACAGAACGTCCCGTGCAGATCGGTCCCGTGATCACCGCATTCGTCACGTTCTGCATGTTCGAAGCGGCGTACTACAGCGAGATCATTCGCGGTGGCATCCAGAGCATCGGTGGCGGTCAGCGCCAGGCCGCCGAGGCCCTTGGTCTGCGCCCGGCCCAGGCCATGTGGTACGTGGTCCTGCCCCAGGCGCTGCGGCGCATGGTCCCGCTGCTGCTGACCCAGACCATCATCCTCTTCCAGGACACCTCGCTGGTATACGTCCTGGCCATTTCCGACTTCACCGGGGCAGCCAGCAAATTTGCCCAACGTGACGGCCGCCTGGTCGAACTCTATCTGTTCGTCGCCGTCGTCTACCTGGTGATCTGCTACTTGCTCTCGCAACTGGCCAAACGCTTGAAAAGAACCACGGGGAAAACCGCATGATCCAGATGAACAACCTGAGCAAATGGTACGGTGAGTTCCAGGTCCTGAAGAACTGCACCACTGAGCTCAACCGGGGCGAAGTCATGGTGGTGTGCGGCCCTTCCGGCTCCGGCAAAAGTACCCTGATCAAATGCGTCAACGGCCTGGAGCCGGTGCAGGAAGGCCGGATCACCATCGACGGCCAACCGGTCACCGGCAAGGGCGTCGACCTGCCGAAACTACGGGCCAGGGTCGGCATGGTGTTTCAGCACTTCGAACTGTTCCCGCACCTGACCATCACCGACAACCTGACCCTGGCGCAGATCAAGGTACTGGGCCGCGACCGTGATACCGCGACGACCAAGGCCCTCGCCCTGCTCGACCGTGTCGGCATGAAGGCCCATGCGCACAAGTTCCCGATCCAGTTGTCCGGTGGTCAACAACAGCGGGTCGCCATTGCCCGCGCACTGGCCATGGACCCGATTGCCATGCTGTTCGACGAACCGACCTCGGCCCTCGACCCGGAGATGGTCAACGAGGTGCTCGATGTCATGGTGCAGCTGGCCAGCGAGGGCATGACCATGATGTGCGTTACCCATGAAATGGGCTTTGCTCGCAAAGTGTCGGATCGCATCGTCTTTATGGACGGCGGAGAGATTATCGAGGACGTGACATCCGAAGAATTCTTCAACGCCCCACGCTCGGACCGCGCCCGCAGCTTCCTGTCCAAGATCCTTCAGCACTGACCCTAAGCCGATCGTCTGATCAGCAGCCTATTCGGTCTGGAAACAGGCCGAATAGCGCTAAAATACCCCGCCTGAAATTGCCAAACCGGCGCCAAAACGGCCGACCAACATTGATCCAGGGTCAATTTATGATCCAAATCAAGCACCTACAGAACCACTTCAACCGCAGGTGAGATCTGTCTCTAAAAACCGATAATTGCTGGCATAATAAGATCAATCATTTCTGATTAATTCTTTCGTTATAGGTTCTTCGTGACACACCTACAGTGCGAACGCAAACAGCGGGGCTTCACCTTGTTGGAGCTGATGATCAGCGTGGCCATTATTGGCATTCTCGCTGCCATTGCGATGCCGGCCTACGACAGCTACATCACCAAGAGCAAGCTCAAGGCGGCCCAAGCCGATCTGGTGGGCTTGAGCCTGAGCCTGGAAAACCTCTATCAAAAGCAATTGAGCTACCCGAGCGTGACGACCAGTAACACGGCCGACACCCAGTGCGTCGCCTACAACGGTACCAAGTCCTGCAGCACCAGCAGTTGGAAACCCAGCCAGTCGGCAGACTTCAACTACAGCATCACCAACGCCCAGGCCAAGAGCTACCAACTCCAGGCTGCGGGCACTACGGGCAAGGTCAATGGCTGCACGATTGTCCTGACCTCGGACAACACCCGCAGCATCTCCAACTGCCCGGGATTCAATGGCGGCTGGCAGTGAAACGCAGCCGTGGCTTCAGCCTGATCGAACTGATGATCACCCTTGCAGTGCTCGGTATCCTGCTCGCGGTTGGCGTACCGCTGACCCGAGCCTGGAGCGACAGTGCCTACCAGCGTGAAGCGGCAGGATTGCTCCAGCAAGGGATCAGCCGGGCGAAAGCCACGGCACTGCGTAATGAAGGCGGCGTGCAGAATGCTGCACCGGCCGCGGTTTTGTGCTTATCCCAGCAAAACCTCAAGCTGCTCAAGCTGGACAAAGGCCAAAGCATCGACTGTAGCGTCACAAGCAACATCCTGTGGTCCGCCGTTGTACCGAGTGCCGCCGCGATCAAGGCACAGGGCAACAATTTTACCTGCGTCGCCTTTGACAATCGCGGGCTGGTTGCCGAAGGCACGGCCTGCTCGACCACAACCCTGCAAGTACTGGCAGGTGATGAGAGTGCATTCGATGTCCCGCTCATATAGTGCAGGCCCACGTCGCCAGCGTGGCGATATCCTGATGGAATCGTTGATCGGTGTGGTACTGATGTCCGTTATCGGCCTGGGGGTGACCTACACCACATCCCGTGTGCTGGTCAGCCAGCGCGATATGAATGTGCAGAACCTGACCGTGACACAGATGCGCAACTTGTTGCAGCAGTACGGCACCTCACTGTGCAGCGGCCAGGCGAACAGCGCCAAGGCTGTCCTGAACCTGCCCACGGCGCTTGCCGATTCCCCCCTCAACCTGGACGTCACGTGTTCGGCTGCCCCGACCGTCGTCGTCCAGGGCGTGACGGTCGACCCGACCAAGACACTCGCCCTCAAGAACGTTGTACTGAGTACCCAGGAAACCAATCGCACCCTATTCGGCGGCATCATCAAGGTCGGGGACCAGACATGACCGACCGTCAACGCGGTTTTACACTGATCAGCCTGATGGTCGGCACCGTTATCTCCATGGTTGGCATCCTGGCCCTGATGTTTCTCTACAAGGACATGGTCCAGACATCGGTGGCAGCATTAGGCAACGCCAAACAAGATGGACAGATTGCCAGTGCGCAGCTAACCATACTCAAGGAGTTACAGACAGCCGGGTTTGGAGTGGTCGACGCCAAGGCCAGCGGCGATGATACCGCTGACCGAAGTATTCTGTTGCTCTCCGGTGCATCTCTGGGTAACGGCAACACCCTAGGCGGATCGCTGGAAACTGTCCAAGTAATCCCGATGACCACCCTTACTGGCGACCGCGAAGGCAATGCTCTGATCTGGTCCTATTATGAGACAACGGGTGGAGTGCTGAAGTGTGCGGGACTGCTGGTCCAGCAAGATAGCCCTGGGGACCCCTTTCGCCTCTACCGACTGCAAAGCACGGGCAACTGCACGGAAAAACTCAGTTTCACCAGTATTACCTGGAGTAAAACCATGCTGATCGCCGAAGGCCAGACCGTGCCTAACGTGGGCGAAGCGAAGCTCTGGCCCTTCGCGGCGCGCCTTACCACGTGCTGGCCTTTTGGCAAACGCAGCGACAGCAACACGGCCGATTACCCGCAAATCAGCGTCAGGACCCGCGCCAGCACTATCGACAGCAGCGGTGAACCACTGATCACCAACACCACCGTCTGCCTGCCCAACTTTTCCAAGTAACCCTCCCACTGGGTAAATGTCCTATGCCGGCCACTTCCACACCGTTCTCCCTGGCGACCCGTGCAGCACAGCGCGGCATGGCGACCATCCTGATCATCGTCCTCGCCGGGCTGGCAATTACCGTCACCTCCATGGGCATGATGTACGGCATTCGCGGCGCCCAGGAACAACAGATGGCCAGCCATGCCAGCGTCCCCGCCGAATCCCTGGCCTGGAGCGGCGTGGAACTGGTGCGCCTGTATCTGGAAGGCAGCACGACCACTCCCGTAGCGTCGACCACCCTGAGCTTCAGCGGGATTAGCGGCCTTGAAGCAACTATCGTTGGCGTGCTCGACAAGCAGGTGACAGTCAATATCACTGCCACCGGCAACCTGGCCAAAACCACATTGCAAGCGGTGTACCTGCGCACTCCGGCCAAGACTACGACGGGGGACGGCAGTACCGGCAACACTGACCCGGCCCTGCAGTACAACGGCAACTTCAACTACTCGGGCGGCTCGCTTGCCGTGACCAATGGCACCGCCCTGGCCAATGTTTCGATCAACGGCACGCTGACCATCTCCAATGGCGCCAAGGCCTTGATCTCCGGCTGCGCCAAGGACGGTATCAACCTCAGTGGCGGTGGCGTCGCCGACAACGCGACCCTGTTGACCGAGGGCACCTTCACTCTCAGTTCCAGCAGCCCGCCAAACAACCTGACCGTGGGCGCAAAAAGCATCGTCATCTCCCAGGACGGCGGCTCCTATCTGACCATCAAGGCGGGCGCATACAAGGCCAATGTGCTTTCCGGCGCCAACGTAGTTGGCAGTGCCTTGGTCGGCGGCAAACGTAATGCAGACAACAGCATCACTCCACTGACCGACGGCACCCTCAAAGTGACGTTGAACGATAACTCCGTGTTTATCCTGGACCTCAGTAAAGCGACGCGCAGTGGCAACACGATCAATACCAGCACCGCGACCCGGGTCTCCGGCACGGGCACCCTCCCCGCCAATATTGCGCTGACCTACAACGCCATCTACGGAGGCGATGTGCAGTTCAAAACCGCCACCGTTGGCACCCTCTGGGGGCAGACCCTCGCGCTTAGCGGCTGGAGCGGCACCTATACCAATATGAAGGCCAATAGCGACGTCTCACTGATGACCGCCACCATTGGCCAGTTCCAGGGCGGCGGAAAGCTGACTGTGCAGCAATACAACCTGCCAACTTTCCAGAGCGCCAGCCAACTAGCCGGCGCGGTGTTCAAGTCCGACGGTTCGGCGCTGGGCAGCGCGATAAACAATCTCAGTACCGGCGTCACCACCGCCGCGCCCGGCCTGCCGGGGGTTCCCTACTGCGCCATCACTCTCAAAACCGTGGATGTCAGTACCCTGAAAGATCAGGCCAATTACGTTTTCTCGTTTGTAAACAACGTGCCAATGCTGACAATCCAGAACGTCAAGAAAGCCGATGGCACCCTGGTCCCGGCCGGCCCCTACAACCTGCAGACCCAAGATATGCGCACCCTGCTCGGCTCGACCTTTCTCACCTGCAGCTATGGCAACAACACCTGCGGCAAAGGCTTGACACCTTCTACCGGCTGGAACCTCAATGGCGTCACCGCCATGCCGCCGGGAGTGCTCTGGTTCGATGGCAATGTAGCCTTCGACGGGGTGCAATCCATAACCCGTCTGACCAACACGATCCTGTCGATGGGCTCGGTTAATCTGACCAGCAGCGGCCATGTTCCACTCTATGCACCCAATTTTTCGGGGGCGGCCAATCTGTGCGGCGGTGCGTTCTATCCCACCAACCTGTGCAACAAGACGGTTAGCCCACCCAAGCTGGTCGATTGGACCGATAACGCCGGCACCGTGCGCAGCGGGCTGCCTATCGGCAATATCGCCATCGAGGCCAACTCCAGCCTGAGTACCAGCGGCTGGGAGATTAATGGCAATGTGATTCTTGGCGGGACCATCGGCACGAGCGGCGCCACCAGTACGATCAGGGGCGGTGTATCCATGGGTGGTAACAACAGCAGCAACACCAGCATCAGCGCCGGCGGAATCGTGATCGATGTGTCGGGAGTCACCAACGATCAAGCCGTTACCGACGGAAAACCAAGCACGGGCGGGGAAACCACCACGACCGGCGCAACGGCCAGCCTGGTCTGGGTAAGACCGATCTGAGTCCGGGTTACCTTAGCTATCGATCACCGTCGCCCGCTGGGCGGCCCGGGCGATCTGACCTGCGCGCTTGACCTGGTACATCGCCGCATCGGCATGCCTGAACAGGTGCTGCTCATCCTCACCGTGCTCCGGATACAAGGCGATGCCAATACTGGGCACGATATGCAGGCCATGGCCTTCAAGCTGCATTGGCTGGCCCAGCGACCGATAAATCTTTTCGGCAACCCCTTCGGCCTGTTCGCACAGCTGCACGCTTTCGAGCAGCACCACAAATTCATCGCCACCAATGCGCGCGACCGTATCGGTTTCACGTACGCACTGCACCAGCCGCCGTGCGACCTCCTGCAGAAGCAGGTCGCCCACCGCGTGACCGCAGGTGTCGTTGATATGTTTGAACCGGTCCAGGTCGACATACAGCACCGATAGGCGCCCTTGTTCGCGCCGCACCCGCGCCAATGCCGTCTTGACCCGATCCCGTAGAAATTCGCGATTGGGCAAGCCGGTCAACGGGTCGTACTGCGCCATGAATTGCAGGCGCTCCAGCAACTGCTTGCGCTCGATGGCCGCCGCCACCTGGACGCACACATACTGCAGCAGTTCCTTGTCCTGCTCGGTGTAGCGCTCGCCAGTCGAACTTTTCAGGGCCAGCGCGCCAATCGTGCCCTTTTGCGAGGTCAGCGGCGCGCCAAGGCAGCAAACACCCTCAATCCCGGTCAGCAGCAATGGCTGGCCCCCCTGGATGATCCGGACACAGAAATCACCGAGGGACAGGCTGCGCGCCGCCGACCGATCATCGACGTGGTAGGGGAAACTCAGGGTGTCAGCCGCCTGGTCATACAACGCCACGGCAAAATTCAGCGCCGGCAGCCACTCCCCGATGATCTGCTGGACTCGCTGGAACAACGTCAGCAAATCCTCGCTGGTATGGGCCGCTTCGGAGATGGCGTAAAGCGCCGACTGCTTGGACGCCGCCCGCTTGTGCTCGGTGATATCGCGGGCCACGGCAATCCGCAGTTGATCGGCCTCGGACCAGCGCGCCGACCACATGATATGCACCACCTGGCCATCCTTGCGCACATAGCGGTTCTCGAAATTCGGCTTGGGCTCGCCCGCCATGATTTCATTGGCCGCCTTGAGCGTACGTTCGCGATCCGCCGGCAGAACCAGTTCGATCATCGGTCGGCCAATCAGCTCCTGAGGGCTGTACCCGAAGATCCGTTCGCAGGCGGCGCTGACAAAAACAAACCGCCCCTGCACATCGACCACACAAACGGCGTCGAGGAGAAGGTCGATAAAACCGGCCGGCACTACGTGATTTGTCGTTGGCATCTGGAGGAGACATCACTCGTCAGTGGAACTGCGGATCTCTATCCCTGGAATGCTCAACCCTGCGCTTCGTCCTGCGCTCAGCGACCTGTCCTGCCTGGCATCAATCCGGGCAACGCATGCAGCAGGGCGTTGACCGCAAAGCCGATGAACATTACCCCGCACAAGCGGGTAATCAACACCTCATGGCGCTGATAGACCGCACGCACCTGACGCGCGCCGACAATGCCGATGAGAATAGCGTAAGCCACCAGGCCGCCAAGGAAACTCAGCATGATCAACCAGGGCAGCATCGACCAGGTCAGCAACTCGGCACGGCTGGACAGCAACGCCGTAAAGGTCGCGACAGCCACCGGATAAGCTTTGGGGTTGGTCAGGCCAAACAGGATACCGTGCCAGAAAGGCTGGCGTGCCGGCCCGGGAGCTGCGGCGCCGGAGCCGCGCTTGACACGAATCGCCCGCAGCCCGAGCCAGAACAGGTAAAGGCCGCTGAGTACCCCCAGCACGTTGAAGGCGGTACTGCCGATTTCGCGGGCCCCGACAATCGCGATCAGCGCGGTGCTGCACCAGATCACATCGCCCAGCAGGTGACCGCACAGAAAGCCGGCCCCCGCACGGCGCCCGCGGGCAGCACCGATCCCGAAAACCGCCAAAACACCCGGTCCCGGGGTAATACCATAGATAAAACCGGAAGCCAGAACGGCCATGAGCAGCGCGGGAGTCATCGCAGGTTCCTGAAAAACACCGGGATCTGGCTGCGCAGTCTATCCCAGCCGGCGTGCAGCGCAATCGCCCACGCCGACTTTCAGCGGTGCTACTTCAGCACGGCGTGCACCAAGCTCAACGGCGCACCGCTGGAACGTCGCTGGCTGAGATAGCGCGTACAGGACACCCGCAGGAACGAGGCAAAGTTGACCACCTCTCCCCGATAATCCATCACTTCCTCATACAGCTTGGCGATCAACTGGTTGGTGGTCATGCCATCGACCGCCGCGATCTCACTGAGGATGTCCCAGAACTGGTTCTCCAGTCGCAACGTCGTGACCACCCCACAGATACGCAACGAGCGTGAACGCGATTCGTACAGGATCGGATCGGCTTTGACATAGAGTTCGCACATGGGACCGCCCTCTTACAACGTGATCCGGGTACCCAGCAGCCCGAGAAAACCGGCCAACCAGGCGGGATGCGCAGGCCATGCCGGCGCGGTCGCCAGGTTGCCCTGCACGTGAGCCTCTGTCACGGGCAGGTCGATAAAGGTCCCGCCCGCCAGGCGCACTTCCGGAGCGCAGGCCGGGTAGGCACTGCACTCGCGGCCTTCGAGGATACCCGCCGCCGCCAGCAACTGGGCGCCATGGCAGACTGCGGCGATGGGCTTGCCCGCCTGGTCGAACGCCTTCACCAGGGCCAGCACCTTGTCGTTCAGGCGCAAGTACTCCGGCGCACGACCGCCAGGCACCAGCAGCGCATCGTAGTCATGGGCCTCGACCTGGGCGAAGTCAAAGTTCAAGGCAAAGTTGTGCCCCGGTTTTTCGCTGTAGGTCTGGTCGCCCTCGAAATCATGGATTGCCGTGCGTACGCTCTGCCCGGCCGTCTTGCCGGGACAGACCGCATGCACCACATGACCGACCATCGACAGCGCCTGGAACGGCACCATCACCTCGTAGTCTTCGACGTAATCGCCAACCAGCATCAGGATCTTTTTCGCGGCCATGGTGCGTACTCCTCTGAAAGAACAGCCATCGGGCAGGTAAGAGTAGCCAAGGTAAACCGGCGGGCCAGCGGCGGGTAATAACCTGCTACTACAGGCTCGGTGATTTAACTGCGGCGGTTGAGCAGGTTGACCACCACACGGTCGACCCAGCCCCAGACGCGTTGTTTGACCCGCCGCCAGAGCGGTCGTGATTGCCAGGCCGCCAGGCTGACCGATTGGCTCTGGCTGAAATCACTGATAAAGCTGGTCTCGACGGCGGCAATCAGTGTTGGATCGATCGCCTCCAGATTCGCCTCAAGGTTGAAGCGCAGGTTCCAGTGGTCAAAGTTACAGGAACCGATACTGACCCAATCATCGATCAGGACCATCTTCAGATGCAGGAAACAGGGCTGGTACTCGTAGATCTGCACCCCGGCCCGCAGCAGACGTGGGTAATAGCGATGGCCGGCATACCGGACCGAGGGATGATCGGTTCGCGGCCCGGTCAACAGCAGCCGCACATCGACACCACGACTGGCGGCCCGGCGCAACGAACGCCGGACTTTCCAGGTGGGCAGGAAGTACGGGGTAGCCAGCCAGATACGTTGCTTGCCGCTGTTCAAGGCGCGCACCAGCGATTGCAGGATATCGCGGTGCTGACGCGCATCGGCGTAGGCCACGCGCCCCAGCCCGACGCCGGCCGGTGGCACCCTGGGCAGGCGCGGCAAGCCGAAATGCGCGACAGGCTTCCAAGCAGTGGGGTGTTCGTTGGCCAACCACTGACGGTCGAACAGCAACTGCCAATCGAGTACCAGCGGCCCACTGATTTCGACCATGACCTCATGCCAATCGCAGGTATTGGTCGGCGGCGACCAGAATTCATCGGTCACACCGGTTCCACCCACCACCGCCAGGCCTTGGTCGACCAACAGCAACTTGCGGTGATCACGGTAGAGATTGCGCAGCCCACGCCGCCAACGCAGGCGATTGTAGAAGCGCAATTGGACACCGGACTTGGTCAGCCGTCGCCGCAAGCCCAGCGTAAAGGCCAGGCTGCCATAATCATCGAACAGGCAGCGCACCTGGACCCCACGCTCACTGGCGCCAACCAATGCCTGGACCATCGCCTCGGCGCAGGCACCGGCTTCTACCAGGTACAGTTCCAGCTCGACCTGGCGCTCGGCGCGGGCAATGGCCACCAGCATGCGCGGGAAGAATTCGGGACCATCGATCAGCAGTTCAAAGCGATTGGCGCTGCGCCAGGGAAACACCGCGCCGCTCATGTTCAGCGCGCCGTGAAAATCAGCACCGCACCGACCGGCACCGACAGACCAATGGACGAAAGCCCGGCCATTTTGCGCAAGGCCTGCAGGCCCGGCACCAGGTCAAAGTCGGCGGCCTGCAGAACCAGCGGCTCAAGGGTCACAACCTGAAAACGCCGGTCATCCAGACGTGTTGCCAGCAATTGGGCGTTATAACTGTGCTCCTTGCCATGCAGGGCCACCACCAGCGGCAGACGCAACTCCAATTGCGCCCCCGGCGCCAGGTCATTGATGGGCCCCAGGTCGATTTGTGCATGAATCAAAGCTTCGGGAAATTGCTTGATCTCGAACAGATCATTACGCAAGCGCTCGTCACGCAACGGGATGCCGGTGCTGACCGACTCCAGTTCGACCTGCAGCTTGGCCACGCCCTTGCGATCGACCTTGCCATGCAGGACCAGGAAGCGCTGCACCTCGGCGATATCGGCATTTTTGGTGGTGACAAACGACAGTCTCGATGACTCGTTATCCAGGTACCAACTGGCCTGGGCCGGCCATGCCAACACCCCAAGCAACAGTAGAAAAAGGCAACGGGAAATGTGCATGCAAGCTCCTGATTGAACGTTGGCGCCACCTTAACCGGAGCGGGTTTGGCTGGCAAACAACGATCAATCCAGATCCTGCAGGATCTGGCCGATCGTCGCGCCAACACGGCTCAGATGCAGGTGTGCCCCCCCCGCCGCCGAGGTCAGGTCCCTGGGCCAATGCAAGGCCACGCTGCCCACTGCAGCGCCGTCGAGTCGAATCGGCAACGCCAGCGCACGGATCAGTAACGGCCACCGCGCCGCATACGCCCAAAGCCCCTCTGTACACGGGCCAAACCGTATTGCCGCCAGGCTTCAGGTGCCTGGCGATAAGTCCCGGGCGAGCAGGCGGCAGCCCTGTTGCGGTCCAAGCCAGGCAGCGGTACTGCGTTGCCCCAGGCCGGTCGCCGTTATCTGCCGTAGCGGCAGATCCTCATGTAACGCACTGAGGGGAATGTACTGTTTGACGTAAGCACGGCAGTATTGCCCGTCATGCCCCATCACATAGCGACACGAACAATACTCTTTGGCGCTGTAGGCACTGATGATCCGCGGGAAGGCCAACAGGGCTTGCCGCTCCTGCCAGAGCCAACCCAGCGCCAGTAGCAGTAGCATCAGCAGCCCGCCACAGCGCAGGGCCCTCATGGCTGCACCGGCGTTGCGAAGGCCGCCAGCACACGAGCGAGCAGTTCGTTATGACGATAGCTGCCATCGCGGTCATCGCCATAACGCACCACCACCAGCCCATCGCTCGGTAACACATACAGCGCCTGCCCCCAGTGGCCGAGTGCGGCGAACGTATCGGCGGGCGCTGCCGGCCAGGGCCGGGCACGGCCTTCAAGGGCCTGGTTAAGCCACCAATGGCCACCCGCGACCGCCTCGTCCTGACCCGCCCGATAGCCTTCGAATGGCTGGCGATTGAAGCGAACCCAGGCCGCCGGCAACACTTGCTGTTCGCGCCAGCGCCCGTCCCGCTGCATCAGCAGGCCGATACGAGCCAGGTCGCGGGCCGTCATGTAAGCATAGGAAGACGCCACGAAGATGCCTTGGCCATCGGTTTCCCAGACCGCACTGTCGATGCCCAGCGGCTCGAACAGTGCCGTCCATGGGTAACGGCCATAGGCGGGGGCACCGACCATACCCCGCAGGGTGGCGGCAAGCAGGTTGCTGTCGCCGCTGGAGTAACGAAATACCCGGCCCGGCGTACTGGCACGCGGCTTTGCGGCGGCGTATCCAGCCATATCCGTGGCCCCCAGGGTATAGAGCATCGCCACCACCGAGGAGTTGAGCGGCGCGTACTCATAATCTTCCTGCCAGTCCAAGCCCGAGGCCCAGTGCAGCAGGTCGGCCATGCTCACCTGCGGGTGGGCGGCCATCGGCGCATAGAAGCGCGCGGCGCGATCCTGCAATTGAAAACGGCCTTCGCCATAGGCAACCCCCAGGACCGTTGCCATCAGGCTCTTGCTGATCGACCAGGTCAGGTGAGGCGTGTCGGCTCGTGTAGGCGCAGCATAACGCTCATAAACCAGGCGACCATCCTTGATCACCAGCAAAGCATCGGTGCGCACGCCCTGGCGCGTTGCATCGTCCCGTGCAGAGAAGGCGTAGGCCTCCAGTGCCTCAAGCGCCGAGCCGCTGGCCACGCGGCCGGGCAGCCAATCTGCGCCCGGCCAGACTTCGGCAGCCAGTGCCCGGCTCGACAACAAACAACACAGCAACAGCAGCAGACGCTTGGGCATGGCGCAGGCTCGACGACAAACGATCCGTCAGCCTAACCAGGCTAAATGACAGTTTTGAAACTACGGCTCGGCCAACGCCATGGCCAGGCGCTTGGCCCGTGCGCTCGCACCAATATCCAGCACGCCCTTGTCCCGCGCCCACAGCATGGCCCACGGTGCCGGCCCATGCGCGAGCGCTTCATCCAGGTCCGGCGCCAGCGCCTCGAACTGCGCAAACAGCGCGCCCAGCAGCACATGCCCGGTGCGCGCCACCGGGCTGTGCCGACTGACCTCGGCACAACCGGCCAGTACCCCGAGCAGGCGTAACTGCAGGGACTGCGGCCAGTTGCAGTCCTGGCCCACGCCATACAGCCAGGCCAGCATGGCGCTCAACACATACGTGTCTTCAAGCGTGCGGAATGGTTTGACATAGGCATCCCAGCCGTCCCCGGCCAGGCGCTCGCACAGGGCATTGTCGAAGGACACGCGGGCATGACCGATATCCGGCATCAAGGCGATGGCGGGCAGCGCCTGCAAGCTGACGCCCGGCTCACCGGGATAGACGATCACCAGACTCAGGGCGGGCGCGTCCCCCGGTGCCTCGCTTCGGGCGGCGACCAACAGCCAGTCGGCCGCGTAACCGGCGGTCACGAAGTCCTTGCGCCCGTTCAAGCGCAGTTCGTCGACCCGGGTCTGCATATCCGCGACCCGCAGGCCGCCACGCTCGGTCGCGCACAAGGCGCCCAGGCTGGCGGGTGCGCTGGGCCATAGCGCGCGCAGAGCCGCCTGGTAACCGATCAGAAACGCCAGGCCCGGCGTCGCCATCAGGCGCGCGCCGCGCACCGCCAGTTCAAAGGGCGTCACTGGGCCCAGGTCCCGCAGGAGTTCGGCATAGCCTTCACCCAGGTCGGCATGGACAGGTTGGCGGGTACGGCTATCGAGCAGGGCTTGCCATGGCATGGGGCGGTTCCTCGCGGGCTGTCATCTAAGCATCACCAAAGCTTCATGGCGGTGACACCGGGGCTACATAGCCTGACTTTGCACAACAAAGTCGATAGGCCGCAACCCAAGACTGGCAGCGCGGCCCGCACGGAGAGTCAACATGACCCAGATCGCCCGCATCAGCGACACCGGCAGTGAACGCCGCCTGCAAGCCGAACGCCTGGTCGGTGCCGAGGCCCTCCAGCAAGCTCAGGCCTTGCGCTTCAGTGTCTTTAGCGGCGAGTTCAACGCCAAGCTCAAAGGCGCCGAGCTGGGCCTGGATATGGACGACTACGATGTGCACTGCAGCCATATCGGCGTGCGCGACCTTAATAGCGGCCGCTTGGTGGCGACCACGCGCCTGCTCGACCACCAGGCCGCCAGCAGCCTGGGGCGCTTTTACAGTGAAGAAGAATTCAGCCTGCACGGCCTGCCTGCCCTGCAGGGGCCGATTCTGGAAATCGGCCGGACCTGTGTCGACCCGGCCTATCGCAACGGCGGCACCATTGCAGTGCTCTGGGGCGAACTGGCGGAAGTCCTGAACCAGGGCCACTATCGCTACCTGATGGGCTGCGCCAGTATCCCGATGCAGGATGGCGGCATTCAGGCGCACGCCATCATGCAGCGGCTGCGCGAGCGCTACCTGTGCACCGAGCACCTGCGGGCCGAGCCGAAAAAGCCCCTGCCAGCACTCGATATCCCCGCCAACGTCATCGCCGAAATGCCCCCCCTGCTCAAGGCCTATATGCGCCTGGGAGCGAAGATCTGTGGCGAGCCCTGCTGGGACGAAGACTTCCAGGTCGCCGACGTCTTTATCCTGCTCAAGCGCGATGAACTGTGCCCACGCTATGCCCGGCACTTCAAGGCGGCGGTCTGATGAGTCGCCTGCGCGTCTATGCACGGGTAGCGCGAGTGCTGGCGGTGGTGGGCCTGGGTCTGGGCATGGCCAGTCTGTTCGGTCTGCTCGAACGCCTGGGAGCCGTGAACTCCATGGTCCGGCGCCAGCGCTGGTCGCGATTTTTCATGGCACGATTGAGCGCCGCCCTGCCCTTTCGTGTCACGGTTCATGGCCAGATGCCAGGGGACGCGATGCTCTGGGTCAGCAACCATGTGTCCTGGACCGATATCCCCCTGCTCGGCAGGCTGGCGCCGCTGTCCTTTTTATCCAAGGCCGAGGTCCGCACCTGGCCCGTGGCCGGCTGGCTCGCCGCCAAGGCCGGCAGCCTGTTTATCCGCCGCGGCGCGGGTGACAGCCAATTGATTCGCAAGCAGATGACCCGGCACCTGCAACAACAGCATGCGCTGCTGATGTTTCCGGAAGGCACCACCACCGATGGCCAATCCCTGCGCACCTTCCATGGCCGGTTACTGGCCAGTGCCATCGATGCGGGCGTCGCCTTGCAACCGGTAGCGATTCGCTACCTGCGCAACGGTCAACCCGATACGCTGGCCCCGTTTATCGGTGACGATGATCTGCTTTCACACCTGATGCGCCTGTTCGCCAATGATCAGGGCGATGTGCACATCCACCTGCTCCAACCCATTCCCTGCCAGGGCCGCGAACGCGCAGCGCTAGCCTTCGAAGCCCAGCGGGCCATCGCAACCGCCTTGTTTGGCGAGCAGCCGGACGCTGTCCAGCGTCGCGCGGCATAACCAGCACTCAGGTACCAGGGCGCAGCACTAAACGCCAGGCTGGGCGCCAGCAGTGCCCAGCTCAATCTGCGAGAAGACTTGCAACTGCGGATAGAACTGCCGGAAATCCTCGCTCAAGGGCTCGTAGAGCTGGCGCAGCTCGCTCATCGCCCCGGCCAACTCCTCCGGTCGCGACAGGCGTCGGGCAATGCCCTTGAGCACCGGCTCCAGCACTGCAAACTCGCGGTAGGAGCCCAGCCAGTCATGGGCCACCATCTGCGGCGCAATGGCCGCCAGGCGCCCGGGCAGGCACGGCTCCTCGACCAGTAGGCGATAGACGTCGCCGGTAAAGCTGTCCAGCGAACGATCGGCATACTGCGCCCAGTCACGGGCCAGGCAATGATCGAAAAACACATCCAGAACGATGCCGGCATAACGCCGCCGCGTACTGACAAACCGCGACAGCGCCTGATCGACCAGCGCATGGCTGTCCGTAAAGCGGTCGATACGGCGATGCAACTGGATAGCCGCCTCAAGCGGCGGGCTGAATTGCCCCTGCAGGCGCCCCTTGACGAAATCGCCGTAAAGGCTGCCGAGCAGTTGTTCCGGGCACTGACCGCCCAGGTGGAGATGTGCGAGGTAGTTCATTGAGGCAGCTTAGCACCGCACTGCTTAGCCCTCACTATATCGTTATAACCCGATATAGCGATTTACGCTGAGCTCAGATCAAATACATATTGGTATATCGCGAAATACCGATTTATATTTCGCCCCATCGCGATATAACGTTTTATCCAACCCGAGCAACCGCCATGCCCCTTGACCTCGACGAAATAATAAAAGCCCTGGCACACCCAGTACGGCGAGACATCCTCAACTGGCTGAAAGACCCGGCCGTGCAGTTTCCCGACCAGGAGCACAACACCGACAACGGTGTGTGCGCCGGGCAGATCGATCAACGCTGCGGCCTGTCGCAGTCGACCGTTTCGGCTCACCTGGCGACGCTGCAACGGGCTGGACTGATCAGCAGCCAGAAGATCGGCCAATGGCATTTCTTCAAACGTAACGAGGAAACCATCCAGGCCTTCCTCCGCACTATCAGTCAAGAGCTCTGAGCCCAGGCTCGAACGCTCAATAGGATCCCCATGCCCCTCTCGCTCCTCATACTGGCCTTGAGCGCCTTCGCCATCGGCACCACCGAGTTCGTCATCATGGGCCTGTTGCCCGACGTGGCAACGGACCTGGGCGTGTCGATCCCCGGCGCTGGCTGGCTGGTGACCGGCTACGCCCTCGGGGTCGCCATCGGCGCGCCGTTCATGGCGCTGGCTACCGCCAAACTTCCCCGCAAGGCCGCACTGGTGGCCTTGATGGGCATTTTTATCATCGGCAATCTGCTCTGCGCCCTGGCCAGTGACTACGACGTGCTGATGTTCGCTCGCGTAGTAACAGCCCTTTGCCATGGCGCCTTCTTCGGCATTGGCTCGGTGGTGGCGGCCAATCTGGTCCCGGCCAACAAGCGGGCCTCGGCCGTGGCCCTGATGTTCACCGGCCTGACCCTGGCCAATGTGCTCGGCGTCCCCCTGGGTACCGCCCTGGGCCAGGTGCATGGCTGGCGCTCGACCTTCTGGGCGGTGACCGTGATCGGTATCGTCGCGCTGATCGGCCTGATCCGCTTCCTGCCCAACAAGCGTGACGAGGAAAAACTCGATATGCGTGCCGAACTGGCTGCCCTCAAGGGCGCCGGGATCTGGTTGTCGCTGAGCATGACCGTGCTGTTCTCAGCCTCGATGTTCGCCCTGTTCACCTACGTTGCCCCGCTGCTGGGCGATGTGACCGGCGTCTCCCCGCGTGGCGTGACCTGGACCCTGCTGCTAATCGGCCTGGGCCTGACCCTCGGCAACATTATTGGCGGCAAGCTGGCGGACAAGCGCCTGGCCGCCACGCTGATCGGCGTCTTTATCGCCATGGCGGTGATTTCCACGGTACTGAGCTGGACCAGCGTCGCACTGATCCCGACCGAAATCACCCTGTTCCTCTGGGCCATGGCTTCGTTCGCTGCCGTACCGGCCTTGCAGGTCAACGTGGTGACCTTTGGCAAGGCCGCACCGAACCTGGTCTCGACCTTGAACATCGGCGCCTTCAACCTCGGCAACGCCCTGGGCGCCTGGGTCGGCGGCAGCGTGATCGCCCATGGCTTCGGCCTGACCAGCGTGCCCCTGGCCGCAGCAGCCCTGGCGGTCCTGGCGCTCCTCGTCACCCTGATTACCTTTCGCCAGGGCGGCAATGCCGAACTGGCCCCTGCTACCAACTGATCATCTAGAGGGTTGTACACATGACGACTATTTTCGATCCGATCAAACTGGGCGACCTCGAATTGCCGAACCGCATCATCATGGCGCCGCTGACCCGCTGCCGCGCCGATGAAGGCCGCGTCCCCAATGCCCTGATGGCCGAGTATTACGTGCAACGCGCGTCGGCCGGCCTGATCCTGAGTGAGGCCACCGCCGTCACGCCGATGGGCGTTGGCTACCCCGACACCCCGGGGATCTGGTCCAACGACCAGGTGCGCGGTTGGAGCAATGTGACCAAGGCGATTCACGGCGCGGGCGGTCGAATCTTCCTACAGCTGTGGCACGTAGGACGGATTTCCCACTCCACTTACCTAAACGGTGAGGCGCCAGTAGCGCCTAGCGCCATCGCCGCCCAGGGCCATGTCAGCCTGGTGCGCCCGATGGTCGACTACCCGACACCGCGCGCCCTGGAAACCGCTGAAATCGCCGATATCGTCGACGCATACCGCACCGGAGCAGAAAATGCCAAAGCGGCGGGCTTCGATGGCGTGGAAATCCACGGCGCCAACGGCTATCTGCTCGACCAGTTCCTGCAAAGCAGCACCAACCAGCGCACCGACCAATACGGCGGCTCCCTGGAAAACCGCGCACGCCTGCTGCTGGAAGTCACCGACGCGGCCATCGAAGTCTGGGGCGCCGGCCGGGTTGGCGTGCACCTGGCGCCACGGGGTGACTCCCACAGCATGGGCGACGACAACCCACTGGAAACCTTCAGCTATGTCGCGCGTGAGCTGGGCAAGCGCGGTATCGCCTTTATCTGCTCGCGTGAGAAAGAAGGTCCCGACAGCATCGGCCCGCAATTGAAGGAAGCCTTTGGCGGCCCGTACATCGCCAATGAGCGCTTCACCAAAGACAGCGCCAACGCCTGGATCGCCAGCGGCAAGGCTGATGCAGTGGCCTTTGGTGTGCCCTTTATCGCCAACCCGGACCTGGTCGCTCGCCTGAAGGCTGATGCACCGCTCAACGCACCGCATCCAGAAACCTTCTATGGCAAAGGACCGGTGGGATACATCGACTATCCAACGCTGTAAAAGCACTGGCGCAGAGACACAAAAGCCCCGGCCGATAACGCCGGGGCTTTGGTTTACAAGGAGAGTTATCGCAGCCTGCCAGCGCCGGCTCAATAAGTGCTGCTCTGTCGTAGGGTCAAGTCCGAATACCTGCGCGCTTCACTTGGAAATTGCACTTATTTACAGGCTCACAACAATTCCCCTACAAAATACTCGGCCTGACAACTACCGTCTGTGCAGGGCGCGGTATATAAAGACGCCCCGCCATTCAACCTATAGTTCTACTGCAGACCTACTTTTGTATTGACATCAGCCGACACGGTTACGCATTTTGAATCAATTGCGTAGGCTAGGGCTGAAACGCAGCATATCCAGCCCCATGTCGACCCAGCGTTCCGCGTCCTTGTGTAGCTGAAAGCTGTCCGGTACCAGCAACCATTGACCAAGGATGCCGTTGATGTACGCATGCACACTGATCGCCGCCCGGACAACATCGAGATCGTCAGGCAACTGTCCGCGATTCACGGCATTGCGCAAGGTCAAGCCGATGCGGACATTACAGTCCAGGCTGGCGGTTTGACGCTGACGCCGCAAGTCACACATTTCATCGGTGAACTCGCACTTATGAAACAAAATCTCATTAATTCGCCGGGTCTTTGGGTCCAGGGCAACTTGATGAAACAACCGAATCAGCAGCTTGCGCATACAGCCCAGCGGGTCCATCTCCTCCTCGCTCTCGCCGGCTTTCGCCAGTTCGTCGAGCGGTTCGTGCAGCGTATCCAGCATGGCCTGGACCAGATCAGCCTTATTACTGAAGTGCCAATAGATCGCCCCGCGAGTCACGCCCGCCATGGCCGCGATATCCGCCAGGGTCGTACGAGCCACGCCGCGCTCATAGAACGCTTTCTCGGCGGCTTCAAGGATCTGGTGGCGCGTTTCCTGCGCTTCCTCTTTAGTACGACGGACCATGGCAATACAACCTCAATCAGGGAGCCCAGGCCATGACTGTCAATGACCTGAACCGTTATCCGGGCGGCGTTTGTAATGCCTTGCTCCGGGCCTACACTTCGTTGTTTGTACCTGTAGCGTGCCTGAATCGATACAGTGCCCGGCTATTTACAAACAACCATGAACGTAAGTATATTCCTTAGCAAGCTACTTATCCAGCTGCACCCTTTTATCCTTCCACTTTTCCGGTGTGCTATTCGGACGCCTGACCCGAGGATCTCCATGCAACTCAAGCCAGCTGTTACCGCCCTGGTTACTGCCCTCGCCCTGGCATCGCTGCTCAGCGGATGCAAGAAGGAAGAGGCGGCCCCTCCCGCACAAATCCCTCAGGTCGGTGTGGTCACCCTGCACCCACAAGCCTTCACCCTGACTTCCGAACTCCCTGGCCGGACCACTGCGTACCGCATCGCGGAAGTTCGACCACAGGTCAATGGCATTATTCTCAAGCGCTTGTTCAAGGAAGGCGGCGACGTCAAGGCCGGCCAACAGTTGTATCAGATCGATCCGTCGATCTATGAAGCGACACTGAAAAGCGCCGAAGCCAACCTACAGTCGACCAAGTCGATCGCTGATCGCTACAAGCAACTGGTCAGCGAGCAAGCCGTAAGCCGTCAGGAATACGACACGGCCATGGCCAACCGCCTGCAATCGGAATCCGCCCTGCAAACCGCACAGATCAATCTGCGCTACACCAAGGTGCTGGCGCCGCTGTCCGGACGCATCGGTCGCTCCAATGTGACCGAAGGCGCGCTGGTCAGCAACGGCCAAGCCAACGCCATGGCGGTCATCCAACAGCTCGACCCGATCTACGTCGATGTCACGCAGTCCTCGGTAGAGCTGCTGGAGCTGCGCCGCGAACTGCAGAGCGGCCGCCTGCAACGCGCGGGCGACAATGCCGCCTCGGTCAAGCTGACCCTGGCCGATGGTAGCCAATATGGCCTGGACGGCAAGCTGGAGTTCTCTGAAGTCAGCGTCGACGAGACCACCGGTTCGGTGACGCTGCGCGCGATCTTCCCCAACCCTGAACACCTGCTGCTGCCTGGCATGTTCGTCCACGCCCAATTGCAGGCCGGTGTGAACAACGCGGCGATTCTGGCCCCGCAACAGGGGGTGACCCGCGACCTCAAAGGCCAGCCAACCGCGCTGGTCGTCAACCAGGATAACAAGGTGGAACTGCGCCAACTGCAAGCCAGCCGCACCGTCGGCAGCCAATGGCTGGTGGAGAAAGGCCTTAACGCCGGCGACCGCGTAATTACCGAAGGTCTGCAATTCGTCAAGCCAGGCGTTGAAGTCAAGGCCACCGAGGCCACCAACGTCAAGCCAGCCAACCCGGCCACTGCTCCGGCAACAGATAAAGCCGCGGGTAGCAAAGGGGAGTAAACCATGTCGAAATTTTTTATCGACCGTCCGATCTTCGCCTGGGTTATCGCCCTGGTGATCATGCTGGTCGGGGCTCTATCGATCCTCAAGCTCCCCATCAACCAATACCCGAGCATCGCGCCACCCGCCATCGCGATCTCCGTGACCTATCCGGGTGCTTCTGCACAAACCGTGCAGGACACCGTGGTTCAGGTGATCGAGCAGCAACTCAACGGTATCGACAACCTGCGTTATGTCTCCTCGGAAAGTAACTCCGACGGCAGCATGACCATTACCGCTACCTTCGAGCAGGGCACCAACTCCGACACCGCCCAGGTTCAGGTCCAGAACAAGCTGAACCTGGCCACGCCGCTATTGCCGCAGGAAGTGCAGCAACAAGGTATCCGTGTCACCAAGGCCGTGAAGAACTTCCTGCTGGTGATCGGTGTGGTGTCCGAAGACGGCAGCATGTCCAAGGACGACCTGTCCAACTACATCGTGTCCAACATGCAGGACCCGGTCTCGCGGACCGCCGGTGTAGGTGACTTCCAGGTGTTCGGTGCCCAGTACGCCATGCGTATCTGGCTCGATCCGGCCAAGCTGAACAACTACGCCCTGACCCCCGTAGACGTGAAAGCCGCCATCGCGGCGCAGAACGTTCAGGTGTCCTCCGGCCAACTGGGTGGCCTGCCAGCCGTCGCCGGCCAGCAGTTGAACGCCACCATTATCGGCAAGACCCGCCTGCAAACTGCCGAGCAGTTCAAGGCGATCCTGCTGAAAGTGAACAAAGATGGCTCCCAGGTACGCGTCGGTGATGTCGCCGACGTCGCCCTGGGCGGTGAAAACTACAGCGTCAGCGCCCAGTTCAACGGCAAGCCGGCCTCCGGTCTCGCGGTGAAACTGGCCAACGGCGCCAACGCCCTGGACACTGCCAAAGCCCTGCGCAAGACCATTGCCGACCTGGAACCCTTCTTCCCCCAAGGGATGAAAGTGGTGTTCCCGTACGACACCACCCCAGTGGTGACCGAGTCGATCTCCGGGGTAGTCCACACCCTGATCGAAGCGATCGTGCTGGTGTTCCTCGTGATGTTCCTGTTCCTGCAGAACTTCCGCGCTACGGTGATTACCACCATGACCGTGCCGGTCGTATTGCTCGGGACGTTCGGGATCCTCGCGGCCTTCGGCTTCAGCATCAACACCCTGACCATGTTCGGTATGGTGCTGGCCATCGGCTTGCTGGTGGACGACGCCATTGTCGTGGTGGAAAACGTCGAACGGGTCATGAGCGAGGAAGGTCTCTCGCCCAAGGAAGCCACCAAGAAATCCATGGAGCAAATCCAGGGCGCCTTGGTCGGTATTGCCCTGGTACTGTCGGCGGTCTTGCTGCCGATGGCCTTCTTCAGCGGCTCTACCGGGGTGATCTACAAGCAGTTCTCGATCACCATCGTCTCGGCCATGGCCCTGTCGGTTCTGGTCGCCCTGATTTTCACCCCGGCCCTGTGCGCAACCATGCTCAAAGCCATTCCCAAGGGTGAGCACGGCACGCCGAAACGCGGCTTCTTCGGCTGGTTCAACCGCAGCTTCGACCGTGGCGTCAAAAGCTACGAGCGGGGTGTCGGCAACATGCTGGCCCACAAGGCGCCGTACCTGCTGGCCTACCTGATTATCATCGTCGGCATGATCTGGCTGTTCACCCGGATTCCAACGGCGTTCCTGCCGGAAGAAGACCAGGGCGTACTGTTTGCCCAGGTGCAGACACCCGCCGGGTCCAGTGCCGAGCGTACACAGGTCGTCGTCGATGAAATGCGCGAGTTCCTGCTCAAGCCGAGCGCCGAGGGTGGCGAAGGCGATGCCGTGGCCTCGGTGTTCACCGTGACCGGCTTCAACTTCGCCGGCCGTGGCCAGAGTTCGGGCATGGCCTTCATCATGCTCAAGCCATGGGGTGAACGAAACGCCGATAACAGCGTGTTCAAGCTTGCCCAGCGCGCCCAAATGCACTTCTTCAGTTTCCGCGACGCCATGGTGTTTGCCTTCGCGCCACCGGCAGTACTGGAGTTGGGTAACGCCACCGGTTTCGACGTGTTCCTGCAGGACCGCGCCGGTATCGGCCACGAAAAGCTGATGGCCGCTCGTAACCAGTTCCTCGGCATGGCCGCACAGAGCAAGGTGCTGACCCAGGTCCGTCCGAACGGGTTGAACGACGAACCGCAGTATCAGTTGACCATCGACGACGAGCGCGCCAGTGCCCTGGGCGTCACGATCTCGGACATCAACAGCACGCTGTCGATTGCCCTGGGCAGTAGCTACGTCAACGACTTTATCGACCGCGGTCGTGTGAAGAAGGTCTATATCCAGGGTCAAGCCGGCTCACGCATGAGCCCCGAAGACCTGAAGAAATGGAACGTACGCAACAGCGCCGGGACCATGGTGCCGTTCTCCTCCTTCGCCAAGGGCGAATGGATCTACGGTTCGCCGAAACTGGCGCGTTACAACGGCGTGGAAGCCATGGAAGTGCTCGGTGCACCGGCGCCCGGCTACAGTACCGGTGAAGCCATGGCGGAAGTCGAGGCCCTGGCCGCGAAACTGCCGGCCGGTGTCGGTATTTCCTGGACCGGTCTGTCCTACGAGGAACGCCTCTCCGGTTCCCAGGCACCTGCGTTGTACGCCTTGTCGCTGCTGATGGTGTTCCTCTGCCTGGCAGCACTGTACGAAAGCTGGTCGATTCCGATCGCGGTCATGCTGGTGGTACCGTTGGGGATCATTGGTGCCCTGCTGGCGACCAGCCTGCGCGGCCTGTCCAACGACGTGTACTTCCAGGTCGGCCTATTGACGACCATCGGCCTGGCGGCGAAGAACGCCATCTTGATCGTGGAGTTCGCCAAGGAACTCCACGAGCAGGGTCGCAGCCTGGTCGATGCGGCAATCGAAGCCTGCCGTATGCGTCTGCGACCGATTATCATGACGTCGCTGGCCTTCGTCCTCGGTGTTGTGCCGCTGGCGATCTCCACCGGCGCCGGCTCGGGTAGCCAGCATGCAATCGGTACAGGCGTTATCGGCGGGATGATCACCGCCACCGTACTGGCGATTTTCTGGGTACCGTTGTTCTTCGTGACCGTTTCTTCGATTGGCGCGGGCAATAGCAAGAAAAAATCAGACTCCACCGAAACTCCAAGCAACGAGGCTGGCCAATGAGCAAGTCCCTTTTGTCCCTCGCAATCGCCGCCTTCGCGCTAAGTGGTTGCTCGCTGATACCGGATTACCAGCGTCCCGACGCTCCGGTCGCGGCGCAGTACCCGCAAGGCCCGGCGTACTCGCCGGCCGACTCGGCGAATGTCGCAGCTGCCGAGCAGGGCTGGCGCCAGTTCTTCAAGGACCCGGCCCTGCAGCAACTGATCCAGATCGCCCTGGAAAACAACCGCGACCTGCGGGTCGCGGCGCTGAACATCGACGCGTACAGTGCGCAGTACCGCATCCAGCGTGCAGATCTGTTCCCGGCGGTCTCCGCCGATGGCAGCGGCAGCCGTCAACGGGTTCCGGCGCGCGCCTCGCAGACCGGCGAGTCGAGCATCACCAGCCAGTACTCGGCAACACTCGGGGTCAGCTCGTATGAGCTGGACCTGTTCGGCCGTGTGCGCAGCCTTAGCGAGCAGGCGCTGCAGACCTACTTCGCCAGCGAGGAAGCCCGCCGCACGACCCAGATCAGCCTGGTGGCCAGTGTTGCCAACGCCTATCTGACCTGGCAGGCCGACAAGGAACTGCTGAAGCTGACCCAGGAAACCCTGAAAACCTACGAGGAGAGCTACAAGCTCACCTTGCGCAGCAGCGAAGTCGGCGTGGCCTCGGCCCTCGACCTCAGCCAGTCGCGCACGGCGGTCGAAGGCGCGCGGGTCAAGCTGGCGCAGTACCAGCGCCTGGTTGCCCAGGATCAGAACAACCTGACCGTGCTGCTCGGCACCGGGCTGCCGTCCGACCTGTTGCAACGCCGCCCGGACATTCTCGGCGCCGAGCATCAACTCAAGGCAGCCAATGCCAATATCGGCGCGGCCCGGGCTGCGTTCTTCCCGAGCATCAGCCTGACCGCCAACGCCGGTTCGCTTAGCCCAGACTTATCCGGTCTGTTCGACGGCGGCTCGGGCACCTGGTTGTTTGCACCGAAAATCAATCTGCCGATCTTCAACGCGGGCGCACTGCGGTCCAGCCTGGACTACTCGAAAATCCAGAAGGACATCAGCGTCGCCAACTACGAGAAAGCGATTCAGACCGCCTTCCAGGAAGTCTCCGACGGCCTGGCGGCACGCCAAACCTTCAACCAGCAGTTGCAGGCACAGCGTGACCTGGTCGCCGCGAACCAGGATTACTACCGCCTGGCCGAGCGTCGCTACCGGATCGGTGTCGACAGCAACCTGACGTTCCTCGACGCCCAGCGTTCGCTGTTCAGTGCCCAGCAATCGCTAATCAGCGATCGTCTGTCGCAGCTGACCAGCGAGGTCAACCTGTACAAGGCCCTGGGTGGCGGTTGGTACGAGCAGAGCGCGCAAAACACGCCGATCTCCGAAGAGCCGCCGAAGCTCAAGCTGTTCTGAGCCAAGCGTTGAAAAAACCCACCTGACGGTGGGTTTTTTTATGCCTGGCGCCCCTGGAAACCCCACCCCGAGATTCCTCCCTGTTTCGTTCGTTAATCGCCCAAAACCCGTTTTTCGCGATTGAAGGCCCTTGACGATGCCCCGCACCATTCCCCCATGCACCCAGATCAATAACAACAGGCTCCCTCCATGATTCAGCGCCCTACCCTCTCCGGCTAGCCTCGCCGTTCACCTCACTGTGTTTAACCGACCGCCTGCAACGCACGTTTGCGGGAGCGTCCTGTTTCGTCCCTAACAATTAGAGAGACCTTGTCCATGAAGCCATTTAACCGCCACTTCGTTCCTTCCCGCGCCCTGCTGCCGAGCTTGCTGGCCGTCAGTATTGCCGGCGCGGCCTTGCCAGCCATGGCCGAGGAACAGGGTTTTGTCGAAGATGCCCAGGTCAACCTCAACCTGCGCAACTTCTACTTCAACCGCAACTTCACCAACCCGACCAAGGCCCAGGGCAAGGCCGAGGAATGGACCCAGAGTTTTATCCTCGACGCCAAGTCCGGCTTTACCCAGGGCACGATCGGCGTGGGTCTGGACGTACTCGGGATGTACTCGGTGAAGCTCGACGGCGGCCGTGGTACGTCCGGCACCCAGTTGCTCCCAGTATCCGCCGACGGGCGTCCGGCCGATAACTTCGGGCGCCTGGGGGTGGCATTCAAAGCCCGGCTATCGCAGACCGAGCTGAAGGTCGGCGAATGGATGCCAGTGCTGCCCATCCTGCGCTCGGACGACGGCCGCTCGCTGCCGCAGACCTTTCGTGGCGGGCAAATCACCTCGAAGGAAATCACCGGCCTGACCTTGTACGGCGGCCAGTTCCGCGCCAACAGCCCGCGTGACGATTCGAGCATGAACGACATGTCGATGAACGGAAAAGCCGCCTTCACCTCCGACCGCTTCAATTTCCAGGGTGGCGAGTACGCCTTCAATGACAAGCGCACCCAGGTCGGCCTGTGGAACGCCCAGCTCAAGGACATCTACAGTCAGCAGTTTCTCAATCTGACCCACAGCCAGCCGCTGGGTGACTGGACCCTGGGGGCCAACCTGGGCTTCTTCTATGGCAAGGAGGACGGCAGTGCACGGGCGGGCAATATGGACAACAAGACCTGGTCCGGGCTGTTCTCCGCCAAATACGGCAGCCACACCCTCTACCTGGGCCTGCAGAAACTGACGGGCGACACCGCCTGGATGCGGGTCAATGGCACCAGCGGCGGGACCCTGGCCAACGACAGCTACAACTCCAGCTACGACAATGCCAAGGAAAAGTCCTGGCAACTGCGCCACGACTACAACTTCGCAGGCCTGGGTGTACCGGGCCTGACGCTGATGAACCGCTATATCAGCGGTGACAACGTACACACCTCAACCGTCAGCGACGGCAAGGAGTGGGGTCGCGAAACCGAGCTGGCGTACACCGTGCAGAGCGGTGCGCTGAAGAACCTCAATCTGAAATGGCGTAACTCGAGCATGCGGCGCAGCTACAACAACAACGAGTTCGATGAGAACCGCGTGATCGTCAGCTACCCGTTGAATCTGCTGTAGAGGCTCGCCGAAGGCTCGCCAGCCAGTTCGTTCTTGCAGGATAAAACCAGAACCTACAAGGGCGAGCTGGCCGGCGATCAAGCACCGACTACCCTTCGCGCGATTCCACGCCCAATTCGTCCCACACCGATTCAGCCAGGTGGAAGGTCGCGTTGGCCGCCGGAATACCGCAATAGATTGCGCTCTGCATCAGCACCTCCTTGATCTCGGCCCGTGTCACGCCATTGTTGGCGGCGGCCCGCAGGTGCAGCTTGAGCTCTTCATTGCGATTCATGCCGATCAACATGGCGATGGTGATCAGGCTACGGGTATGACGAGGCAATCCCGGGCGCGTCCAGATATCACCCCAGGCATGGCGGGTGATCATTTCCTGAAACTGCGAGTTGAACTCGGTCAGCGCATTGAGGCTACGGTCGACATGGGCATCGCCCAGTACCGCGCGGCGCACTTGCATGCCTTCGGCATAACGTTGTTTTTCGTCCACGAACAGTGTTCCTCGAATGCGTTACTTGGCCTGCAGGAAGCTCAGTACGCGGTCGCTGAACAGCGCACCGGCCTGCACGTTGGACAAATGGGCCGCACGGAACTCCGCGTACTCGGCCCCCTTGACTCGCTCCTGGATAAACAGCCCACCGGACGGCGGTGTCACCGCATCTTCGGTGCCGCTGATCACCAGCAATGGCACCTCGATAGCGCCCAACTGATCACGGAAATCGGCATCGCGCACGGCGGCACAGTTGGCTGCATACCCCTGGGGCGATGTGGCGGCAAGCATATCGGTAATGCGCTTGGCCTGGTCCGGATGGGCCTCGGCATAGTCCGGCGTGAACCAGCGCGCAATCGACGCATCACGCAAGGCGACCATAGCCGCCGAACCGTCGCGCAGCACCATTTCAATGCGCGGATCCCAAATGGCCGGCTCGCCGATCTTTGCCGAAGTGTTGCACACCACCAGCTTGTGCAGACGCTCGCCGGCATTGATGCCCAGCCACTGGCCGATCAGCCCGCCCATGGACAGGCCGCAGAAATGCGCCCGCTCGATATTCAACGCATCCAGCAAAGCCAGGACGTCACCGCCCAGTTGTTCGATGCTGTACGGCCCCTCGCTGACCAGCGAGCGCCCGTGGCCGCGGGTGTCATAGCGCAGCACGCGAAAGTGCTCGGCAAAGGCCGGAATCTGCGTGTCCCACATGCCCAGGTCGGTTCCCAGGGAGTTGGACAGCACGAGTACCGGCGCCTCTTGCGGGCCGTCGAGTTGGTAGTGCAGTTCACCTTCGGCCAGTTGTACGAATCCCACAGTCATCTCCTTCAGACAGTCAAAGCGTTATGTTCGGCCACGGCACGCGTGACCCAGGTTCGGGCCTGGCCCAGGTAATGCGCCGGATCCAGCAAACGATCCAGCTCGGCGGCGGACAGTTGGGCCGTTACTTGCGGCTCATCGCCCAGTACCGCGCGCAGATGCCGTTGTTCGGCCACCGCGCGCTTGCAGCATTGTTCCAATAGATGGTGCGCGGTCTCGCGCCCCAGGCGCTGGGCCAGGACAATACTGACCGCTTCGGCCAGCACCAGGCCCTGGGTCAGGTCGAGATTGCGCCGCATGCGCACCGCATCGACCTCCAGGCCTTCGCTGACAATCAGCGCCTGCTTGAGCGCACCCGAGACCAGGCAGCCTATCTGCGGCAGGGTTTCCCACTCCGCATGCCACAGCCCCAGGCTGCGCTCATGCTCCTGGGGCATGGCACTGAACAGGGTCGCCAGCAACCCCGGCACCCGGGTCGCCGCGCCGATCAGCACCGCGCACCCGACCGGATTGCGCTTATGCGGCATGGTCGAGGAACCGCCCTTGCCCGGCGCCGAAGGCTCGAAGGCTTCGCCGGCCTCGGTCTGCATCAACAGACTGAGATCACGCCCCAGCTTGCCCAGGCCACCGGCGATCAAGCCCAGTACCGAGCCAAATTCCACCAGGCGATCACGCTGGGTGTGCCAGGGTTGCTCGGGCAGGCTCAACTGCAGCTCTTCGGCCAGGGCCTGGGCCACCGGCATGGCGTGTTCGCCAAGCGCCGCAAGGGTGCCGGACGCGCCGCCAAACTGCAGCACCAGCAAACGCGGCGCGAGTTCTTGCAGGCGTTGTCGACTGCGCGTGACAGCGCCCAGCCAACCGGCGATTTTCATCCCCAGCGTGACCGGCGTGGCGTGCTGTAACCAGGTCCGCCCGGCCAGCGGCGTATCGGCATACCGCTCGGCCTGCTCGGCCAGCACTCGGCCGAGGCGTTGCAGATCGGTATCGATCAAGCCCAGGGCCTGGCGCAGTTGCAACACCAGGCCGGTATCCATCACATCCTGGCTGGTCGCGCCCAGATGCACGTAGCGCTCGGCCCCGGCATCGCGGCTCGCGATCTGCTTGCCCAGCGCCTTGACCAAGGGAATGGCCGAGTTGCCCGCCGTGGCAATGGCCTCGCCCAGCTCGAAAAAGTCATACAACGACGCCTGGCACGCCGCCTCGATCGGCGCAACCGCCGCCTCGGGGATCACCCCGACACGGGCCTGCGCGCGGGCCAGGGCGGCTTCGAAATCGAGCATGGCCTGGACCCGGCCATGATCACAGAACACCCCATCCATCTCCTCGGAGGTGAAATAGGCATCGAACAGTTGCTTGCTCGGTCGTTGCATCGCTAACCCTTAGAATCGCGCGCCCCCAGGGGCGCGCTCACTTATCAATGATCGTGGTGCAGGTACGCTGCCTGTCGCGGCAGACGCAGGCTGAACAAAAAGGCAAGCGCCATCATGACGGTCACATACCAGTAGAACGAGTTTTCCATGCCCACGGACTTCAGGCTCAGTGCCACGTACTCTGCCGAACCACCAAATACCGCGTTAGCCACCGCATAAGCCAGGCCCACGCCCAGCGCACGGACCTGGGCCGGGAACATCTCGGCCTTCACCAGCCCGCTGATGGAGGTGTAGAAACTGACGATGGCCAGCGCCAGGGTAATCAGCACAAAGGCCAGAAACGGGCTGGTCACGGTTTTCAGGGTCAGCAGGATGGGTACCGTGCACAGCGTACCCAAGGCACCGAACCAGAGCATGGAATTGCGTCGGCCAATCTTGTCCGAGAGCATGCCGAACAGCGGCTGCATGCACATATACAGGAACAGCGCGCCGGTCATGATGTAACTGGCGGTCTTGGCGTGCATCCCGGCAGTGTTCACCAGATACTTCTGCATATAGGTAGTGAAGGTGTAGAAGATCAGCGAACCACCGGCGGTGTAACCGAGCACGGTGATAAAGGCCACCTTGTGGTCGCGAAACAGCGCCCTGATGCTGCCAGCATCCTTGTCTTCACGGGTTTCCTTGCTGGTGGTTTCCTCCAGGGAACGGCGCAGCAGCAAGGAAATCACCGCCGCAATGGCGCCGATCACAAACGGAATCCTCCAGCCGTAGGCACGCAGTTCATCCTCGGAGAGGAACTGCTGCAGGATCACCACCACCAGCACCGCCAGTAACTGGCCGCCGATCAGCGTGACGTACTGGAAGGATGCAAAGAAGCCACGCTGGCCACGCAACGCCACTTCGCTCATATAGGTCGCCGTGGTGCCGTACTCGCCCCCCACCGACAACCCCTGGAACAGCCGCGCCACCAGCAATAAGGCCGGGGCCCAGGCACCGATGCTGGCGTAGGTCGGCAGGCAGGCGATCACCAGCGAGCCGGCGCACATCATCAGCACCGAGATCATCATCGAATTCTTGCGGCCATGTTTGTCGGCCACCCGGCCGAACAACCAGCCACCAATGGGGCGCATCAAAAAGCCGGCGGCGAACACCCCGGCGGTATTGAGCAACTGCACCGTGGGATCGTCGGAAGGGAAAAAAGCAGGCGCAAAATAAATCGCGCAGAAGGCGTAGACGTAGAAGTCGAACCACTCGACCAGGTTGCCGGATGAAGCCCCGACAATCGCAAAGATCCGTTTGCTGCGCTCTTCTCCGGTGTAATGGATCGCTTGGGTGGGTGTGGTCATGATGGTTCACTCCTGGGGGACAGTTGGAGTCTAGACACACTTTGCAACATCCCCGTTCCACGAAAACAACCACCGGGACCACTTTGCGTGGAAGTCGCCCCGGCGATTGGCGTGTTACTTCGCGAAGATCAAACGCGCTCGATCGCCAGTGCCAGGCCCTGGCCGACCCCGACGCACATGGTCGCCAGACCTTTCTTGCCGCCGGTTTTTTCCAACTGGTGCAGCGCGGTCAGAACCAGACGCGCACCGCTCATGCCCAGTGGGTGACCCAGGGCGATGGCCCCGCCGTTCGGGTTGACCTGCGGCGCATCGTCGGCCAGGCCGAGTCCGCGCAGCACCGCCAAACCCTGGCTGGCAAAGGCTTCATTGAGTTCGATCACATCAAAATCGGCGACCGCTACGCCCAGGCGCTCGGTCAGCTTTTGTACCGCCGGGACCGGGCCAATGCCCATGACCCGTGGCGCAACGCCGGCGCTGGCCATACCCAGAACCCGGGCGCGGGCGGTCAGGCCGTGTTTCTTCACCGCTTCGGCGGAGGCCAGGATCAGCGCAGCCGCACCGTCGTTGACGCCGGACGCATTGCCGGCGGTGACCGTCTTGTCCGGGCCATTGACCGGCTTGAGCTTGGCCAGGGTTTCCAACGAGGTATCGGCGCGCGGATGTTCGTCCTGCTCGACCACCGTCTCGCCCTTTTTATGGGCAATCCGTACCGGCACGATTTCTTCAGCGAAGAAACCGGCCGCTTGGGCCGCAGCGGTGCGCTGCTGGCTGCGCAGGGCAAAGGCGTCCTGATCAGCGCGCGACACCCGGTGATCGTCAGCCACGTTATCCGCCGTCTGCGGCATGGCATCGACGCCATACTGGGCCTTCATCAACGGGTTGATAAAGCGCCAGCCAATGGTGGTGTCTTCCAGCTTCATGTTGCGCGAGAACGCGGCATCGGCCTTGCCCATCACGAACGGTGCGCGGGACATCGACTCGACGCCGCCGGCGATGGCCAGCTCCATCTCGCCACTGGCAATGGCGCGAAACGCCGTGCCAATGGCATCCATACCCGAGGCGCACAGGCGGTTGAGCGTCACGCCCGGCACGCTCTCCGGCAGACCGGCCAGCAGCAACGCCATACGAGCCACGTTGCGGTTGTCTTCGCCGGCCTGGTTGGCGCAGCCCAGGAACACTTCGTCGACCTGGCTCCAGTCCACCGACGGATTGCGCTCCATCAGCGCCTTGATCGGTACCGCGGCCAGATCGTCGGCACGCACGGCAGACAGACCGCCGCCAAAGCGACCGATCGGGGTACGGATCGCATCACAGATGTAAACATCACGCATCAGGCTTCTCCTGGCGCTTGGCCGTGGGCGGCGGCGGTGCGGGCTTCGAGGTCACGCAGCGCGGTCAGCTCGACATCGCTCGGCACGGCAGTGGTTTCAACCTGGTCGGCAAAGCGCACGGCCCAACCGGTGGCAGCCACGACTTGCTCACGGGTGACGCCCGGGTGCAGCGCAGTGACGACAAACTCATGGGTCCCGGCTTCCGGCTCCATGATGCACAGGTCGGTGATGATCCCCACCGGCCCGGCGCCTGGCAGGCCTAGACGCTTGCGCGAGTCGCCGCCTTCGCCATGGCCCACCGAGGTGATGAAGTCGAGCTTGTCGACAAACGAGCGTGCCGACTGCTTGAGGATAATCAGTACGCTCTTCGCCGAGCCGGCGATTTCTGGCGCGCCACCGGCACCCGGCAGGCGGACTTTCGGCGAGAAGTAGTCGCCCACCACGGTGGTATTGATATTGCCGAAGCGGTCGACCTGGGCAGCGCCAAGGAAACCGACGTCAATACGCCCGCCCTGTAGCCAGTAACGGAAGATTTCACCGGTCGGGACCACGGTATCGGCGGTTTCCGCCAGTTCGCCATCACCGATGGACAGTGGCAAGACCGTTGGCTTGGCGCCAATCGGGCCCGATTCGTAGATCAATACCACGTCTGGCGAGGAAGTCAGGCGCGCCAGGTTGGCCGCCTTGGAAGGCAGGCCGATGCCGACAAAGCAGACCGAGCCGTTTTTCAGGCGACGCGCGGCAGCGACGGTCATCATTTCATTGGTGGTGTACGTCATTATTTAGCCTCCGAAGCGCGGGCCAGCTTGGCCTGGAACTCACTGAAATCAGCGGTACCGAGAATGTATTCAGCGATCCAGGCGCTGAAGGTTTCGCGATCGCGAGCAATCGGGTCCCATGCCTGGTAGAAACGGTTGTCACGCTCGGTGTAACCGTGGGCGTAGGACGGATGCGCGCCGCCAGGCACAAGGCACACAGCACTCAGGGCCCAGGTAGGCAGAACGCAGGCATTCATCGGCGCCTGCAGGTCGTCGACAATTTCTTCTACGGTGACGATGCAACGCTTGGCAGCCAGAGCGGCTTCCTTCTGCACCCCCAGGATGCCCCAGAGCAGGACGTTGCCCTTGCGGTCGGCCTTTTGCGCATGAATCACGGTCACGTCCGGACGTACCGACGGCACGGCGGCCAGCACTTCACCGGTAAACGGGCAGGTCACGGTTTTGATCAGTGGGTTGACCTTGGGCAGGTCGGAACCAGCGTAGGCACGCAGTACCGCGAAAGGCAGGCCAGAGGCACCCGCAACGTAGGCATTGGCCAGGTCGGCATGGCTGTGTTCTTCGATTTCCAGCGTATGGGGCCATTGCTTCTCGACGGCATCGCGCAGCCGGTGCAGGGAGCCCACACCTGGGTTACCGCCCCAGGAGAAAATCAATTTGCGTGCACAACCGGAGCCGATCAACTGATCGTAGATCAGGTCGGGGGTCATGCGCACCAGGGTCAGGTCTTTCTTGCCCTGGCGGATGATTTCATGGCCCGCAGCCGTCGGAATCAGGTGAGTGAAACCTTCGAGGGCGATGGTGTCGCCATCGTTGACGAATTGCTTCACGGCATCGTGCAGCGAAAGGATTGCAGCCATGGTCAGTGGACTCCCAGGTTGTAAGCCGACTTGAGGTATAAAAAGGACGCGAGAGGCAGCGTCGAAGTGGATGCAGATTAAGCCGCAGCCAACAGCCAAACAATCCGATAATCGACTAAGCGTTCGATAATCGAACAATTGTTAGCTTGCTATCTCAAGACCTCAAGTGGCATCGGTATGACTCACCCGCCGCTGGCGGCGGGTGAGCCATTTTTATGCCAGGCGACAACATGCGAGCGAAAGGCACCGACCATTGACCAGCCGCTTCAATACTTAATGGACGGGGAAACGAGAAGGCCTAGGGCCGGAACAGGAAAGGCGTATCGGGAAGAGTGCCCATGGAAAAAGCCTCTGTAGTATCGGAGAGGTCATGACCGGCGCATGACACTGCCTGGCAATAGTAAGCCCGGGAAAGCAACGCAATGACGCCCTTTAAAGGATGTGCACTGACCGAACAACTTAAGCGAACAGTTGGGCACTCAACTCGCGGCTGGCGCCCAGCATGCTCGGTAGAAAACGTTGTTCCAGTTCACTGCGGCTCACGCGGCCGGCATGGGTACTGACATTGAGCGCAGCCAGTACCTGGCCCGACGCGTCATAGACCGGCACGGCAATGGAGCGTAAGCCTTGCTCAAGTTCCTGATCGACGATACACCAGCCTTGCTGGCGCACTTGCTGCAGGCATTCGAGCAAGGCTTCTGGCGTGTGCAAGGTCCGGCTGGTCTTGGCCTGCAAGTCGGCGTGATCGAGGTACTCGCGCAGCGACGCATCGTCCAGTGCCGCCAGGAGAATGCGGCCCATGGAGGTGCAATAGGCGGGCAAGCGTCCCCCCACGGACAGGTCTACCGAGATCAGCCGCTGGGTGGTTGCCGAGCGGGCGATATACAGAATGTCGTCACCTTCCAGCGTGGCCATGTTGCACGCTTCGTGAAGCTGCTCGCTCATGCGGTCCAGATAGGGCTGGGCAGAAACGGCCAGGGGCGTGGAGGAGAGATAGGCATGGCCGAGCGTCAGCACCTTGGGCAACAGCGAATAGGTTCGTCCGTCCGTCGTGGCGTAGCCGAGCTTGATCAGGGTATGCAGGCAACGTCGTACAGCCGCGCGGGGAATCTCGGTGCGGTGGCTGATCTGGGCAATGGTCAGGTGGCGCTTGCGCTCCTGAAAGGCCTGCACCACCGCCAGGCCGCGGGCCAGGGATGTCATGAAGTCCGGATCACCGGTGAACGCCTGGATTCGCTTGGCCGGCGAAGCCACGATCGGTGGTGCCGCGGAAGCAAATGAGTTGCGCAGTTGATCGTTCATGACGGGCCCTATAAATGACAGTGTCGTGGTGTATTACAAGCTTGCCGCCCCCACCGGGACAAGCACCAAGCCCTCAATCCGGGCGATTATCGAACGACTGGCCGATAACCGCAATTGACCCCACCTACCGATTGCCTATACTTTTGCCACGCCTTAGTGGCGTCTTGGAGAGACTGGTCAGGTACCCACCAAAGATGCCCGGCACGGCCTCGCCCACGAAGCGAGGCCGTTTTCATATCGAGCCGGCCCTCACGCCCCTCCTCAAGCTTGAAGCTTGCAATAAAGTCCCTATAACTAGCACTGATTAAAAGACTGCCACCCAAACAGCGGGTGTCACACTCACAGGCTAACTTGAATAGGGCCGCGACTTTCAAGTAACGAAACGGCTACACAAAGTTGTGTTTAATGCATCGACTTAACGATAGTCTTGCACGAACCAGCCGCTATAATGCGCGGGTAATAAGCCGTGGCTGCCGAGCCCTTGGGATCCAGTCAGTCCCGACAGAACAACACGCTGCGACAACCGATCAGACGGCCCAACAGGGTTCTATACTGATCAACAGCAACACCGCTCAATGCAAACGCTGTTGCTACGACAGCGAGTTTCTCTGGTGACGTAGCCGAGCGCAGAGTTCTTGTCACTGTGAATGAACAAGGACTTGATTGAAAAAGGCGTCTCCATGATTTCACCAGAACTCATTTCAACTCTTATATAGGTAACACTGTGACGAAAGACGAACTGCGCGCGGAACTTGAGCGCCAGGAGCAACGTTACAAGGACGTTTACGGCGGGGAAATCACCACCTACGCCGCCCAGCCCGACCCGGAACGCAAACCCTGGCGCAAAAAAGCCAGCCTTCTGGACCAGGCATTTGTACTCGAACTGCAAAAAATGGAAAAAGACCTCAAAACGCAGGAGCCCTGAGCGCCTGACGTTAAGGTTTAGCCATTGCCATCCCCCGCCTGCCTCAGCAGGCGGGCAGTCTATGTATTGCCCTGCGCTCCCGCCCAGGTAAGACGCGCCTGCGGGGAAATTTCATACGCTCGTTTCAATCCCCTGCCGCCCCTCTGGGCATCCAGAGCTGATGATAGCGCTCGCAAAATCAAGAACTTGACCCACAGCGCCAAAAACATTCTCTAACGTTTTTCAAGGCTTTTATTTCGTTGAAGAATGTTACCGACCAGCACCTAGTGCATCGATTACCAGGGTTTTCTGGCATAATCGCGCCCCCTTATGACCGGGTCAGAAAACCTTCATGATCGATTTATTCAGCGGACTGGATGCTTGGGTTCTTGTGAGCCTCTTGCTCGCCCTGGCCTTTGTCCTCACCTTCGAGTTCATCAACGGCTTTCATGACACCGCTAACGCGGTAGCCACTGTTATCTACACCAAGGCCATGCCACCCCACCTCGCGGTGTTCTTCTCCGGCGTGTTCAATTTCCTGGGTGTACTGCTGGGCGGCGTGGGCGTGGCGTATGCCATCGTCCATCTGCTGCCGGTGGAGTTGTTGATCAATGTTAATACCGGACATGGCCTGGCCATGGTGTTCTCGTTGCTCGCTGCCGCGATCACCTGGAACCTGGGCACCTGGTACTTCGGTATCCCGGCATCCAGCTCGCACACCCTGATCGGCTCGATCCTCGGCGTCGGCCTGGCCAATGCCCTGATCAACGACATCCCCCTGGGCGATGGCGTCAACTGGCAGAAAGCAGTTGATATCGGCGCCTCGCTGGTGCTCTCGCCGATGGCCGGGTTCCTCGTGGCGGCGCTGGTGCTGATCGGCCTTAAATGGTGGCGCCCGCTGTCCAAGATGCACAAGACGCCGGACCAACGCCGCAAGGTCGACGACAAGAAGCATCCGCCCTTCTGGAACCGCCTGGTCCTGGTGATCTCCGCCATGGCCGTGAGCTTTGTCCATGGCTCCAACGATGGCCAGAAAGGTATCGGCCTGATCATGCTGGTGCTGATCGGTATCGTGCCGGCCCAGTTCGTTCTCGACCTGAACAGCACCACCTACCAGATCGAGCGGACCCGTGACGCGACGCTGCACTTGAACCAGTTCTACCAGCGCAACAGCGATACCCTCAGCGAGTTTCTCGCCCTGGGTAAAAGCGTGAAGGACGACCTGCCCGGCAAGTTCCGCTGCAACCCGCAGCAGACCGAGCCGACCATCAACTCCCTGCTCGACACGCTCAAAGGCGTCTCCGACTACCATTCGCTGCCGGCTGACAGCCGGATCGAAGTACGTCGCTACCTGCTTTGCCTGGACGATACCGCGAAGAAAGTAGGCAAGCTGCCGAACCTCCCCGCCCGTGAAAAGGCCGACCTGGAAAAACTGCGCAAGGACCTGACCGCCACCACCGAGTACGCACCGTTCTGGGTGATCCTCGCGGTAGCCCTGGCCTTGGGCCTGGGGACCATGATCGGCTGGAAGCGTGTGGTCCTGACCATCGGTGAGAAGATCGGCAAGCAGGGCATGACGTATGCCCAGGGCATGTCGGCCCAAATCACCGCCGCCTGCGCGATTGGCATGGCGAACATCTTCAGCCTGCCCGTCTCGACCACCCACGTACTGTCCTCGGGTGTGGCCGGGACCATGGTCGCCAACAAGAGCGGCCTGCAAGGTGGCACCGTGAAGACCATCCTGATGGCCTGGGTACTGACCCTGCCGGCTACCGTCGGCCTGTCTGCGGCACTGTTCTGGGCAGCCTCTACGGCCCTGGGCAACTGATCAGCCGCTGATCTGCAAGGTACGGCCGCCCGGCCGTACCTTGTTTGCCTCTCCCTACCCCCCTACTCCCTGCACCACCGCCCAACGGCGGATGCGCACGCCCGCACTTTTTTCCAGGCAAAAAAAAGGGCAACCGAAGTTGCCCAAAATGCCTTGCGTGCTCGTGAATCCGGAAAGCCTTACGACTATTTGCGTTTGTTGGCGTCTTTCCAGATGAAAATTCCAAATCCAACGAAGAACAGAACCATGAGGCCAACGGTAACTACCCCGGCGATAACCACATTATCTAAAAACATGACGGCCTCCTGCGTTTGCCCTGTTGCGATGGGGCTAAGTTAACGAAAGAGGCGGGAGAGGAAATTGACCGGGGTCAATGCCGCCCCTGGCAGGGCGGGCGGGTGCGGCAATCACTGACTTGCGTCAAGGAATCGCCGGCCATTCAGCGCTTTTTGGGTTTGTTCTTCGGCTTTTTCTTGGGTTTGCCCAGGGGCATGGCCTGCTCGAATGCCTGGCGCACTTCATTCAGGCGCTTGTCATTGAGGTCATGCACGCGCTTGGCGCGCTCGGCATTGAGGTCTATCAGTTTGTCGTCTTGGCTCATGATCGTCGCAAGGTCGCTGTCAGGCTCGAGTAGGTGCCCATAATGGAGCGCGCGCTGGCTGCTGACCAGCCTTGGCCCACCTAGACCTCGACATCCACCCACAGGCCCTGGCGCGGTGCATCGTCGATCAACGGCACCACCGGCACGGTGTTGTCGGCATTGAGTTCATCACCCGGCACCGCCAGGTGCTCTTCGGGGTCCTCGTTGGCCTCCTGCTCGCGTCGCCGCTTGCGCTGCTGGCGTTGCTGTTCTTCCCGCAACAACAGGGAGGCCTGCTCGCTGTCGCGATTCTTCAGGTCGATCGTACTTTCATTGGAGCCAGGCTGAACCGACACCACGGGGGGAATATCCGGGCGCGGCTTGATCGGATCCTGCTGTGAGGTGATCGGCACGACGCTGAGCGGAAGTATCGGTGGCAGCATTGTTTTAGTTCTCCTGTCAGCAGGATGTCGGCTGCGGGCACAAGCACTTGAGCCATTGGTCGAAAACTTGTGACCTAGTTAACACACATCCGTGCCCTGCTTCCGACAAATAGCCCGTCAACCGGGCGCAAGCCGCGTCTGGCACCTATGCTCAATCCAAGTTTTTTCTACGAGTCTTTTGGTCGCGGGGCATCGATTCCGTTAACATAGCCGGCTTTTTCAAGGCGGGAGTCAGGCAGCATGGCGCAGCAGTATCAACCGGGGCAACGCTGGATCAGTGACAGCGAAGCCGAGCTAGGTCTAGGCACCGTTCTGGCACAGGACGGTCGCTTGCTGACCGTGCTCTACCCGGCCACTGGCGACACCCGCCAGTACGCGCTACGAAATGCCCCGCTCACGCGGGTGCGCTTCTCGCCGGGCGACACCATCACCCATTTCGAAGGCTGGAAAATGACCGTGCGCGAGGTCGACGATGTCGACGGGCTGCTGGTCTACCACGGCCTCAATGCGCAGAACGAAGTCGTCACCCTGCCGGAAACCCAGCTGTCGAACTTTATTCAGTTCCGCCTGGCCAGCGACCGTCTGTTCGCCGGGCAGATCGACCCGCTGAGCTGGTTCTCCCTGCGTTACCACACCCTCGAGCACACCAGCCGCCAACTGCAATCGCCGTTGTGGGGCCTGGGTGGCGTACGCGCCCAACCCATCGCTCACCAGTTGCACATCGCCCGTGAAGTCGCCGACCGCATTGCGCCACGCGTCCTGCTGGCCGACGAAGTCGGCCTGGGCAAGACTATCGAAGCCGGCCTGGTCATCCATCGCCAACTGCTCTCGGGCCGGGCCAGCCGTGTGCTGATCCTCGTGCCAGAGAACCTGCAACACCAGTGGCTGGTGGAAATGCGCCGCCGCTTCAACCTGCAGGTGGCCCTGTTCGATGCCGAACGCTTTATCGAGAGCGATGCCAGCAACCCCTTCGAAGACACCCAACTGGCACTGGTTGCCCTGGAATGGCTGGTCGACGACGAGAAGGCCCAGGACGCGCTGTTCGCGGCCGGCTGGGACCTGCTGGTGGTCGACGAAGCTCACCACCTGGTCTGGCACGAAGATCAGGTCAGCCCTGAATACGCGCTGGTCGAGCAACTGGCCGAAACCATTCCCGGCGTTCTGCTGCTGACCGCCACCCCCGAGCAACTGGGCCAGGACAGCCATTTCGCCCGTCTGCGCCTGCTCGACCCGAACCGCTTCCACGACCTGGTGGCCTTTCGCGCCGAGAGCGAGAACTATCGCCCGGTGGCCGAAGCCGTGCAGGAGTTGCTGGACAAGGGCCGCCTGTCTCCAGCCGCGCACCAGACCATCCAGGGTTTCCTCGGCAACGAAGGCGAAGCCCTGCTCGCCGCCGTCAACGATGGCGACACCGAGGCCAGCGCTCGCCTGGTCCGCGAATTGCTGGACCGCCACGGCACCGGCCGTGTGCTGTTTCGCAACACCCGCGCCGCGGTCCAGGGCTTTCCGGAGCGCAAGCTGCACGCCTACCCGCTGCCCTGCCCGGACGAATACCTCGAACTGCCGCTGGGCGAACATGCCGAGCTGTACCCGGAAGTCAGCTTCCAGTCCCAGCCGGACAGCAGCGACGAAGAACGCTGGTGGCGCTTCGACCCGCGCGTCGAATGGCTGATCGACACCCTGAAAATGCTCAAGCGCACCAAGGTCCTGGTCATCTGCGCCCACGCCGAAACCGCCATGGACCTGGAAGACGCCCTGCGCGTGCGCTCCGGCATCCCGGCGACAGTGTTCCACGAAGGCATGAATATCCTCGAGCGCGACCGCGCCGCGGCCTATTTTGCCGATGAGGAGTTTGGCGCCCAGGTCCTGATCTGCTCGGAAATCGGCAGTGAAGGCCGCAACTTCCAGTTTGCCCACCACCTGGTGCTGTTCGATCTGCCGGCCCACCCCGACCTGCTGGAACAGCGGATCGGCCGTCTCGACCGGATCGGCCAGAAGCACACCATCGAGCTGCACGTGCCGTACCTGGAGGCCAGCCCTCAGGAGCGCCTGTTCCAGTGGTACCACGAGGCGCTGAACGCGTTCCTCAACACCTGCCCAACCGGCAACGCCCTGCAGCACCAGTACGGCCCACGCCTGCTGCCGCTGCTGGAACCCGGCGATGACGACAGCGAATGGCAGGCGCTGATCAATGAAGCCCGTACCGAGCGCGAGCGTCTGGAAACCGAGTTGCACACCGGTCGCGACCGTCTGCTGGAACTCAACTCCGGCGGCGCCGGCGAAGGCGAGGCACTGGTCGAGGCGATCCACGAGCAGGACGACCAGTTCGCCCTGCCGATCTATATGGAAACCCTGTTCGATGCCTTCGGCATCGACAGTGAAGACCATTCGGAAAACGCCCTGATCCTCAAGCCCAGCGAAAAGATGCTCGACGCCAGCTTCCCCCTGGGCGACGACGAAGGGGTCACCATCACCTACGACCGCAACCAGGCGCTGTCACGCGAAGACATGCAGTTCATCACCTGGGAACACCCGATGGTGCAGGGCGGCATGGACCTGGTGCTGTCCGGCTCCATGGGCAACACCGCCGTCGCGCTGATCAAGAACAAGGCCCTCAAGCCAGGCACCGTGCTGCTGGAGTTGCTCTATGTCAGCGAAGTGGTTGCCCCACGCTCGCTGCAACTGGGACGCTACCTGCCACCGGCCGCCCTGCGCTGCTTGCTGGACAGCAACGGCAACGACCTGTCGCCACGGGTCGCGTTCGAAACCCTAAACGACCAACTCGAAAGCGTGCCCCGGGCCAGCGCCAACAAGTTTATCCAGGCCCAGCGCGACAGCCTGACGCCACGGATCAACGACGGCGAAGCCAAGATCGCCCCGCGCCATCTCGAGCGCGTGGCCGAAGCCAAGCGCCGCCTGGCTGCCGACACCGATGAAGAGCTGGCGCGATTGACCGCCCTGCAGGCCGTCAACCCGACCGTGCGCGACAGCGAACTGGACGCCCTGCGCAAGCAGCGTGAACAGGGCCTGGCCATGCTCGATAAAGCGGCCCTGCGCCTGGAAGCGATCCGCGTCCTGGTGGCTGGCTGATTCAGCACCGCAGCACCCATAAAAAGGCCCGCGCAATGCGGGCCTTTTTTATGGGTCGGTTTTATCGGGCCGTGTCAGACAGCCGCCGCGACTGCTGCCGGCTCCTCCAGACTCATGCCCGTGCGCATGCGTTCGGCATCCTGACTGAAGCTGCGCGCCGCCTGGAACAGAAACAGCAGGGTAAAAAACAGCGCAACCGGAATCAGGTACATCGCATCGTGCAAGCCCACGGCCTTGAATGCCTCAGTCATGTGCTGCGCGCCCGCCGCCTGCATTGCGCCATGGGCAAAGTGATCGGACAACAAGCCCACCACCATCGGCCCCAGGCCACCTCCCAGCAAATACAACCCGGCAAAGAACAACGCCATGGCCGAGGCCCGCAGACGCGGCTCGACCACGTCCTGAATCGCGGTGTAGACACAGGTATAGAAGTTATAGGCAAACAGCCAGCCGACACTGAACACCGCGACGAACACGCCAATCTCGATACGTCCAGCGTGCAGGGCCCAAGCGGTGGCCAGCGTCGAGATCGTCAGGCTAAACCCCGCGAACAACAGCCGCCCATTGGCCACTCGCTGATGGATCTTATCGGCGACCCAGCCACCCAGGGTCAGCCCGAGCAGCCCGGTCAACCCTACGATCACCCCGGTGGCGACTGCCGCCTCCTGCAGCGACATCTGAAAATAGCGCTGCAGCATCGGCACCATAAACGAGTTACAGGCATAGGTGGCAAAGTTGAAGGCCAGCCCCGCCAGCACCAGCCAGCGAAAGGTCGGAATTGCCAGCACCCGGCGCAGCGGCCGGCTGACCGGTGCCTGGGAGACCCGCACGGCTTCGGCGGCCCCGCGCTGCGGCTCCTTGATAAAGAACATAAAGACGGCCAGCAGCAACCCCGGCACAGCGGCAATAAAGAACGGCGCGCGCCAGCTGTCAAATGCCTGGACCATCGCCCCGATGGTGAAGAATGCCAGCAGCAGCCCCAAGGGCAGGCCCAGCATGAAAATCCCCATGGCCCTGGCCCGACGATGGGCCGGGAACAGATCGCCAATCAGCGAATTGGCCGCCGGTGCATAACTGGCCTCGCCAATCCCCACACCCATGCGTACCAATAGAAAAGCCCAGAAGCTGCCGACCAGGCCATTGACCGCAGTCAGCCCGCTCCAGGCGGCCAGCCCCCAGCCCATCAGCTTGCTGCGCGAACCGGTGTCGGCCATGCGCCCAAGCGGCAGACCGGCAATGGCATAGACAATGGTAAAGGCGGTGCCGATCAGGCCAATCTGAAAGTCGCTGAGGTGCCACTCCAGGCGAATCGGCTCGATAATGATGGCGGGAATGGTGCGGTCGAAGAAATTGAACAGATTAGCCAGAAACAACAGGAACAGAATGCGCCAGGCATTCGCCGCTTGGGTCGAGTTCTGCATGGTTCGTCTCTTTTTATTTATTGTTATCGGGCCCGTCGCTAGCGAGCGAGTAATCCTCAATCTAGTCAGGCCTTAGCCAGCTGTCTGCCACCATTCGCGAAGCTGATAGGGTCCGATGGCAATCACTCTCGTTTGCCGGACGTCTAGATCCACCCGCGATAGCCCTCATAACCAAATCATCGCAAGCACTTTGCCATTAAGGCTTGCGGCTCACGGCCAGCTTCTATACTGCGATCATTCGTGCGCGCGCGTCATGGCAACGCAGCCCAAATGAACAGGGGCGAGTTATGGAAGGACTTGGTCTGAATTTCCTCTCCGAGCTTCCAGGGAATGGTCAATTGCTGCTCAATTGCAGCCACAACCCCTTTCTGGTGCTGTTGGCGTATCTCGTCGCCTGCGCGGCCAGCTTCGCCATGCTGGACATGAGCGAGCGGGTCGGCCACGCCGAAAGCACCGGCGCCCGGCGCCTGTGGATCTGGGTCGGTGGCGGCTGCCTGGCCGGCGGGATCTGGACCATGCACTTCATCAGCATGCTGGCCTTCCAGACCCCCATCGAGATCAGCTACGACCTGACCACCACCCTCGTTTCCCTGCTCGTCGCCCTGCTTGCCTCGTTGCTGGCCTTGCGCACCCTGGGCCATCCCCAACCGCGCACGCGCCATTACCTGCTGGCCGCCCTCTGGATGGGCCTGGGCATCGCCGCCATGCACTACATCGGTATGGCAGCCATGCGCTCGACCGCCGTGCAGTACTACGACCCCCGGCTATTTGTCCTGTCGGTGCTGATCGCCGTCGGTGCCAGCCTGGCCGCGCTGCTCCTGGCGCGTTACTTCAGCAATGGCAGCGGGGTCATGCACCAACTCCTCAAGTTCTTCGCCACCCTGGTGATGGGCGGCGGGATCGTCAGTATGCACTTCACCGGCATGTGGTCACTGAGCCTGGTGGTACCACCGGGCAGCGACCTGCAACTGGCCGCCGGCAACAACCATGTGCAACTGAGCCTGACCATCGCCCTGATTGCCCTGTTGATTATCGGCAGCAGCATCAGCGCCGCGGTGGCCGACAAGAAACTGCAACACACGGAACACGACCTGCGCCGGGTTAACACCCTACTCAGCCAGTTGGACCAGGCACGGGTTTCACTGCAGCAGGTGGCGCACTACGACGCCCTGACCAACCTGATCAATCGCCGCGGCTTCAACCAGATCTTCGCCGAAAAACTCAGTGAGCGAGAGGCAAACGGCGGCATGCTGGCGGTGATGTTCCTCGATATCGACCATTTCAAGCGCATCAATGACAGCCTCGGCCACGATGCCGGCGACGAGCTGCTCAAAGTCATCGCCCAGCAGATCAAGAACGCCATCCGCAGCCACGATGACGTGGTCGCACGCTTTGGTGGCGACGAATTCTGCATCCTGATCAGCCTGCGCAATCGCGAAGAGGCCCGGGGCATGGCCCAACGCATGATGCAAAAGATGAAGGAGCCGATTGAGCTGGGCGGACGCCGCATGGTCATGACCACCAGTATCGGCATCAGCATTTTCCCGGACGATGGCCGTACCTGTGAGGAACTGCTGAAAAATGCTGACCTGGCGCTCTATCAATCCAAGGGCAACGGCCGCAACTGCCTGCATTTTTTCAGCAGCAACCTCAAGGCCAAGGCCACCCTGGAACTGCAACTGGAAGAGGAACTGCGCCACGCCCTGCGCACCGAGACCGAATTGTTGCTGTACTACCAACCGATCTTCGAGCTCGCCAGTGGCCGGGTGACCAAGCTCGAAGCCTTGGTCCGCTGGCAGCATCCCTTACACGGTCTGCTCAGCCCCGACCGCTTTATCGCCATCGCCGAAGCCAACGGGCTGATCGCCGAACTGGACAACTGGGTCCTGCGCCGAGCCTGCCAGGACCTGAGCCTGTTATCGCGCCATGGCGGCGCGGACCTGAAGGTCGCGGTCAACTGCTCGGCCCTGAACCTGATGCGCGAGGAACTGGTCGATGAAATCCAGGCGGCCCTCGGCGCTGCCGGCCTGGAACCGCAGCGCCTGGAGCTGGAAGTCACGGAGAACGCCCTGCTGGGCAATATCGATGAAACCCTGCTGTTGCTTCAGCAGATCCGCCGTCTCGGCGTTTCGCTGTCGATCGATGACTTCGGCACCGGCTATTCATCCCTCGCCTATCTGCGGCGCCTGCCGCTCAACACCCTGAAGATCGATCGCTCGTTTATCCAGGACATTCCCGGCGCCACCCAGGACCAGGAAATCGTCCAGGCCATCTTGATCATGGCCCACACCCTGCACCTGCAAGTGGTGACCGAAGGCGTGGAAACCGTCGAGCAGTATGAGTTTCTGCAACGCTACGGCTGCGACTTCGTACAGGGTTACCTGCTAAGCCGCCCGGTACCTCTGCACGAAATACAGCCAATCCTCGACCCACTCAATCGTCCTCAGACGCTCACGTCGCAGATTCGGGCTCGCGATACATCTGCACCAGGGTCGACGGATCCTTTTGCAGGTAGCCCTGACTTGCATGCAGGCGCATCAGTTGGGCGGCCAGGCCGCTAAGGGGCGTTGCCGAGCCCTGCTCGCGGGAGAATTTCACGGCACTATCCAGGTCCTTCAATAACGTACGCACATGCCATTTCACCGGTTCGAAGCGACTTTCGGCCATTTGCGGGGCCAGAATCTGCAACGGCCTGGAATCGGCAAAGCCGCCGGCCAACGCCTCGGCGATCAAGCCGGCCTCGACGCCCGCCTTCTCGGCCAGGGCAATAACTTCGGCGATCACCAGCGCATTGCAGGCGACGATCATCTGGTTGCACGCCTTGGTCACCTGCCCGGCGCCGACGGCGCCCATATGCGTGACCCGCTGGCCAAGATGCTCGAGAACCGGGCGTACCCGTGCCAGATCCACAGCCTCACCGCCGACCATGATCGCCAGGCTCCCGGCCTCGGCGCCCGGCGTCCCACCGGACACCGGTGCATCCAGCCAGGCCACTCCGCAGCCCGCACGCAGCTCGGCGGCCATTTCCCGGGTTGCCGTTGGCTCCAGACTGGAGAAGTCCACCAGCACCTGCTCGGGTCGCCCCGTCTGCGCCACTCCGTCGGCGCCAAACACCACCTCGCGCACCGCAGCCGTGTCGGCCAGGCACAGCAGGACGATATCGACCTGCTCGCAGAGCTCGGCCGGTGTGACCGCTTGTCGCGCCCCGGCGGCCACCAAGGGCGCACATTTATCCGCCCCGCGGTTCCAGACCACCAGCGGATAGCCTGCCGCCAGCAGGCGCCGGCACATCGGCAAACCCATCAAACCAATACCCGCAAAACCCAGGGTCGGTAATAAAGTATTCATCAATATTCCTTGTTCGATTAAAGAACGCCGCGCTTTGGCCGATCCAACAGAAGCCCTACAAGGATTCCCCCTAGAGATCCTAAGGTTAAACCCTATCGCTCACGCCAATATCCCACGGTAAAGTCGTGACTTCCTACTCCGTGATGGCTCGATGACATCTACTGACGGGCCCACCAGTCCAGGCACATGGCGCACAATGACCACTAAAAACATCCCGGCCACTACCGTATCCGAACTGCCTGTGGCAACGCCTGCGGAGAAGCCTTCCAGCCCGAAACGGACGCTGTCCAATTCACGCTCCCTGGCAGCCCAGCAGTACCTGTACTTCACCGAGACCAACACGGATCGTATTCTCGACAATCTCGACGGCCTGCGCGACATGGTATTTCCTCGCGCACCGCACCTTGAGGATGACAGCGAGAATCGCCGCGAGCAGCAGTTTCCCTCGGTCTGCCTGATCGGCCTGGGCCGTTGCGGCTCGAATATCGCGCTGGATGTCGCGGAACTGGTCTACAACGCCCGCAAGTTCTACCTCAACGAATTCAACAACGACGATCGCTCCCCGGTCGACCAGGGCTACAGCCCCGGCCAATGGATCCGCAACAACCTGCGCCTGGTACAGAACAAGGCCACCAAGCCGGTGTTCCTGGTGGAACCGCTGGTGATGCTCGGCGACCTGGACAAGGATATCGCCGGACGTATCCGCTTCTCGCGCAAGGGCGAAAAAAGCGGCTTTATCCGCGACTACAGCAAGATGAAGATCATGGACCTGTCGGAAGTCCATGCCGGTGGCGCCGGTAACGCGCCGATCCTGGGTCAGTACCTGGCCAAGATCATCCTGAACAAGGACACCCAGCGCTTCTCCAGCCCCGACTGGAAAATGATCCACTCCTACCTGATCGATTCCTGCGGGATCAAGGCCAACCAATCGCGCCTGTACTTCTCGATCTTCAGCGCCGGTGGCGGTACGGGTTCGGGCATGGCCTCGGAATTCGGCCTGGCCCAGCAGTATTCGTACATGAACAAGACGTTCGACACCAAGCCGGCCGACGAGCACGACAGCAAAAGCGGCCATTCCTTTGTGTTCGAGCCGATCTTCACCAGCGGCATCTGTGTCCTGCCGAACATTTCCGATCACCGTAGTGAAATGTCGGAAGCGCTGCATATCAACGCCGGTCGCCTGCTTTGCAAGTACCTGTCCGAAGAGTGGGACTTCTCGTACAACTTCGACAATGAAGACAGCAGCGAAGCCAGCGTCATGGGCCGTATCCGCCCATGGAACGCCATGATGCTGATCTCCAACGACATCATGCGTTACGCCGAAGAAAACGATGACGGCAATATCCAGAACATTGATGTCAATGCCATGGAGAAACATGCTAACCAGTACATCTCGCAGCAGATCTTCAACATTCTGACGGCCCAGGCCGTGACCACCGACTACGACCAGAACTACTTCCGTCGTGCCGGCATCGATATCGGCGAAACCATCCGCCTGGACGCCAACGATCTATTTATGAGCCTGGCCGGCCCCGTGGCCATTGCCTACGCAGAATCCGTGGTCCCGGAACAGCCGGTGCCATCGGGCGACAAGTTCAAGGTCTTCGAGAAAGAGCCGCAGCGCCTGAATATCGACGACCTGTTCTTCCGCTCCATCGACCTGCCGCACTTCAACAAGGTGACCCAGTCGATCGAAGGCATCAGCCTGCTGCCGATCGAGTCCAAGCGCTATCGCTCGGCGCTGGAGCAGTACAAAGCCTCGGGCTACGACGCGGCGGCCCTGCATGACCTGCACTTTTTCAAGAACTGCTCGTCGGTGGTGTCCATCGTCTCGCTGCCAAAAGACTACAAGCTGTCCTATATGGACCTGAACCGGCTCAAGACCCACCTCAACAGCCTGTTCCCCAACACCACCCTCAAGCGTTATGCCCTGGTAATCGGCGCGTCGGCCAACCTCTCGCTGACCACCCTGATCGCCAAGAGCCCGTGCCTGAGCGATGATTTCCTGACGCTGATCGTGGCCTTTATCAAGCGCTGCTTTGCACGCAATCCATATCGCTTCGACGACACCCTCGACAACGCGATGCTCGAATACATCACCCGTGACGAGTTCGACGAAAACCATCTGGACGAGTTGCTCAACGAGTTCGAGAACCCGGCGAAGATCCTCGATACCAACTGGTATGCGATCAAACCGATGTACGAGAAAAAGTACCGCGAGCTGATCACCGACAAAGATAAATTCGTTTCGATCAACGATATTCGCCTGTCCCGTGATTGCGTGAAGAAGGCCATCAAGTACCTGCGCGAGATCTATCGTCACCGCATTGGCAAGACCAAGGTCATTTCGCTCAACAACCACACCGGCAAGACTGCCGTGGTTCCAGAGCGGGTGTTCTAAAGCGACTTGCTGGCAGCGGTTGCAAGGGGCCTGGCCCTTTGTCGTCGCTGCCGTGGCGCGGCGTGCGAGCGCAGGGTTACGCGCAAAACCCGACGCTGAAATATGCCTGGAAGATCGTGCCGGGTGTTTGATGCACGCCGCACGTCCGCACGTCGCCTTGGGCAACGGCTACAGGGCGGCGTAGCCGACGCCCGCCAGGCGCGGCACAATCAGCAACGCTCAACCACGCCCCCAGACAATCCCCCACAACAACCGCGCGCAACGGCGTTTGACGGCTGGGGTGTTTCACCACGGCAATGGGCCACTATTGCAATGGCGCAGTTACGGACCTACCCACCCCTGGCGCAAAAACGCATAAGCCTTGCGCACAATAATGATGCACGAACTCAGCTTGGCGCCCTTTCCTGGATCATCACCCAGGGCGAGACCACCACGGCCCACAGGCTCGGATCACGCTCGAAAAGATCATGCGCCCGCGTTTCAGACACCTTGGCCAATTCGCCGCTCGCCAGCCAGGCACTGACCTTGTCCGCCTGATTTTCGGCCATGGCCTGCGCCGCCGTGATCAGATCCAGGGAGGGCTCGACCCACAATAGGGCACCCCGGGCAAAGAAGGGCTGCAACTCCTCCCAGCGAATCGATGCGGTTTCACCAAGCAGCTTGGCATAGAGGGTGCTAGGTTCTTGAGTCATGGGTTTCCACCGAAGAAGTAAACACGGCAATGATAGCGTCGCTCCTTCGGTAGAAAAACCCAGATGCAATTGAGGAATTGATCCAAGTGATCAGAAAAAACAGGGATTGGCGCTGAAAATCGCACTATCTGGATGTATCTCAGCCATCAAACCGGCGCTTTTCTGTCTCTTTGTGTCAATTACGCGACATGCTTCGGTGTTGTCCCCAGCCGCCCGCTTTTCAAGCGATAAATGGGCGCTCTACACTGTACCGGTACAGTTGCCGGGGGGATGACCGGGGTTGGCGCGTTGCGGCAAGGCCGCACAGCATCTATCAGACCCGGTCCTGCTGCCTTGGCCGCCAGGACTCTAAAAATTACAACAGCAAGAGTGGAGCACTAATGACTAAGCAGATTTCCAAACTGTTCGCCGCTATGGTTCTGGCCGGGGTTGCCAGCCATTCTTTCGCTGCTGACACCATCAAGATTGGTATCGCGGGTCCAAAAACCGGCCCGGTCGCTCAGTACGGCGACATGCAGTTCAGTGGCGCAAGAATGGCCATCGAGCAAATCAACGCCAAGGGCGGCGTCGACGGCAAGCAACTGGTCGCTGTTGAATACGATGACGCTTGCGATCCCAAGCAAGCCGTAGCCGTGGCCAACAAAGTGGTCAACGATGGCGTCAAGTTCGTGGTCGGCCACCTCTGTTCCAGCTCCACTCAACCGGCTTCGGACATCTACGAAGACGAAGGCGTGATCATGATCACCCCAGCCGCCACCAGCCCGGACATCACCGCGCGGGGCTACAAGATGGTCTTCCGCACCATCGGCCTGGACAGCGCCCAGGGCCCGGCAGCCGGCAACTACATCGCCGACCACGTGAAGCCTAAAGTCGTGGCCGTGCTGCACGACAAGCAGCAATACGGTGAAGGCATCGCCACCGCCGTGAAGAAAACCCTGGAGTCCAAAGGCACCAAGGTTGCCGTGTTCGAAGGCATCAACGCCGGCGACAAGGACTTCTCCTCGATGATCGCCAAGCTCAAGCAAGCCAACGTCGACTTCGTCTACTACGGCGGCTACCACCCGGAGCTGGGCCTGATCCTGCGCCAAGCCCAGGAAAAGGGCCTGAAAGCCAAGTTCATGGGTCCGGAAGGCGTGGGTAACGACTCCATCTCGCAGATCGCCAAGGATGCCTCCGAAGGCCTGCTGGTCACCCTGCCTAAATCCTTCGACCAGGACCCGGCCAACAAAGCCCTGGTAGAAGCCTTTGCCGCCAAGAAGGAAGACCCGAGCGGCCCGTTCGTGTTCCCGTCCTTCTCGGCCGTTGAAGTGATCGCCGAAGGCATCAAGCAAGCCAAGAGCGAAGACCCGGCCAAGGTGGCTGAAGCCATCCACGCCGGTACCTTCAAGACCCCAACCGGCGAGCTGAGCTTCGACGAGAAGGGCGACCTGAAGAACTTCAAGTTCGTGGTCTACGAATGGCACTTCGGCAAGCCTAAAACCGAAGCCTCCCCTCAGTAAGGGGCGGTTGCATCGCTGATAACGAAGCCCACGGCGCAAACCGTGGGCTTTGTTTTACGGAATATGGGCCGCGCTACCGTGATCCGGCAGCCGACCCACCTGAAAATCTTCAAAACCGTCACCAGCGGTTCGCTGGCATGTGACCCGAATCCGAAATGGGTGAAAACCCGTGGGGCCCGGGCCGGGAATGACTCCACCAGTGAAATGCGTTTCAGGTTTTTAGGAGCTTTGTAATGCCTGACCTCTATCACTTCTTCCAACAGCTGGTTAACGGCCTGACCGTTGGCAGCACGTATGCCCTGATCGCCATCGGCTATACGATGGTTTACGGCATCATTGGAATGATCAACTTCGCCCACGGCGAGGTGTACATGATCGGCTCCTACGTGGCGTTCATCGCCATCGCCGGGCTGACCATGATGGGACTCGACAGCGTTCCCCTACTGATGACCGCTGCGTTTATCGCGAGCATCGTCGTGACCAGTGCCTACGGCTACAGCATCGAACGGGTCGCCTACCGCCCGCTGCGCGGCAGCAACCGCCTGATCCCGCTGATTTCCGCCATCGGCATGTCGATCTTCCTGCAGAACACTGTGCTTCTGGCGCAGGACTCCAAGGACAAATCGATCCCCAACCTGATCCCGGGGAATTTCTCCTTTGGGCCAGGCGGCGCCCAGGAAGTCCTGATCTCCTACATGCAGATCGTGGTCTTCGTAGTCACCCTTGTCGCCATGCTTGGCCTCACCTTGTTCATCTCCCGTTCACGCCTGGGTCGCGCCTGCCGCGCCTGCGCCGAAGACATCAAGATGGCCAACCTGCTGGGTATCAACACCAACAACATCATTGCCCTGACCTTCGTCATCGGTGCCGCGCTGGCCGCCATCGCTGCCGTGCTGCTCAGCATGCAGTACGGCGTGATCAACCCCAACGCCGGCTTCCTGGTTGGCCTTAAAGCCTTCACCGCAGCCGTACTGGGCGGTATTGGCAGCATCCCCGGCGCCATGCTCGGCGGGTTGGTGCTGGGCGTCGCCGAAGCCTTCGGCGCGGATATCTTCGGCGATCAGTACAAGGATGTGGTGGCCTTCGGCCTGCTGGTCCTGGTGCTGTTGTTCCGTCCGACCGGCATTCTGGGCCGTCCGGAGGTTGAGAAAGTATGACTAGGAATCTTAAATCGGCGCTGTTCAGCGCCCTGCTCGTCTGGGCAGTCGCCTACCCGGTCCTCGGCCTGAAACTGACCATTGTCGGGATCAACCTCGAAGTCCACGGCACCAGCAACAGCACCCTGATCGTCATCGCCCTGTGCTCGGTGCTGATGTTCCTGCGCGTGCTGTTCAACCAGCAATTGAGCGCGGCCTGGAAAGCCTCGCCCAGCATGCCGCTGATCCCGGCCAAGGCCAGTAACTTCCTGACCCTGCCCAAGACCCAGCGCTACATCATCCTGGCCTTGATTGCCGGGGCACTGGTCTGGCCGTTTTTCGGCTCGCGCGGTGCGGTGGATATCGCCACGCTGATCCTGATCTACGTGATGCTCGGCCTGGGCCTGAACATTGTGGTCGGGCTGGCAGGGCTGCTGGACCTGGGGTATGTCGGCTTCTATGCCGTCGGCGCCTACAGCTATGCGCTGCTGTCGCACTACTTCGGGCTGAGCTTCTGGATCTGCCTGCCGATTGCCGGGATGATGGCGGCCACGTTCGGCTTCCTGCTGGGATTCCCGGTGCTGCGCCTGCGCGGTGACTACCTGGCCATCGTGACCCTGGGCTTCGGTGAGATCATCCGTCTGCTGCTGCGCAACATGACCGACCTGACGGGCGGCCCGAATGGCATCAGTAATATCGAGAAACCGACCTTCTTCGGCCTGAGCTTCGAGCGCAAGGCCGCCGAAGGCATGCAGACCTTCCACGAGTTCTTCGGTCTGCCGTACAACTCGATCAACAAGGTGATTTTCCTCTACCTGGTGGCGTTGATGCTGGCGCTGCTGGCGTTGTTCGTGATCAACCGGTTGCTGCGCATGCCAATCGGGCGCGCGTGGGAAGCCCTGCGCGAAGATGAAATCGCCTGCCGGGCCCTGGGCCTGAACCCGACCGTCATCAAGCTTTCGGCCTTCACCCTCGGCGCCTGCTTCGCTGGTTTTGCCGGCAGCTTCTTCGCCGCGCGTCAGGGGCTGGTGACACCGGAGTCGTTCACCTTTATCGAGTCGGCGATCATTCTCGCCATCGTCGTACTGGGAGGCATGGGCTCGCAGCTGGGGGTCATCCTCGCTGCCGTGGTGATGATCCTGTTGCCCGAGCTGATGCGTGACTTCAGCGAGTACCGCATGTTGATGTTCGGCGCCTTGATGGTGCTGATGATGATCTGGCGTCCACAAGGTCTGCTGCCCATGCAACGCCCTCATATGGAGCTGCGCAAATGAGCCGCGAGATTCTGAAAGTAGAAGGTTTGAGCATGCGCTTCGGCGGCTTGCTCGCGGTCAATGGCGTCGCCCTGACCGTGAAGGAAAAACAGGTGGTGGCATTGATCGGGCCGAACGGCGCGGGCAAGACCACGGTGTTCAACTGCCTGACCGGCTTCTACAAGCCGAGCGCTGGCAGCATCCTGCTCGATGGTCAACCGATCCAGGGCCTGGCTGGCCATGAGATTGCCCGCAAGGGCGTGGTCCGCACGTTCCAGAACGTGCGCCTGTTCAAGGACATGACCGCCCTGGAAAACCTGCTGATCGCCCAGCACCGCCACCTCAACACCAACTTCCTGGCGGGCCTGTTCAAGACCCCGGCCTTTCGCAAGAGCGAGCATGATGCGAAGGAATTCGCCGCGTACTGGCTGGACAAGGTCAACCTGCGTGAGTTCGCCAACCGTACCGCCGGGACTCTGGCCTACGGCCAGCAACGACGCCTGGAAATCGCCCGCTGCATGATGACCCGTCCGCGGATCCTCATGCTCGACGAACCGGCGGCCGGCCTGAACCCCAAGGAAACCGAAGACCTCAAGGCGCTGATCAGCGTGCTGCGCGAGGAGCACAATGTGACGGTGTTGCTGATCGAACACGATATGAAACTGGTCATGAGCATTTCCGACCATATCGTCGTGATCAACCAGGGCACGCCCCTGGCCGACGGCACGCCGGAGGAGATCCGCGACAATGCTGACGTGATCAAAGCCTATTTGGGGGAAGCGTAAAATGCTGCAGTTCGAAAACGTTTCCACCTTCTACGGCAAGATCCAGGCCCTGCACAGCGTCAACGTGGAAGTCCGCCAGGGTGAGATCGTCACGCTGATCGGCGCCAACGGCGCTGGCAAATCGACCCTGTTGATGACCCTGTGCGGTGCTCCCCAGGCCCATAGCGGTAGCATCCGCTATATGGGCGAAGAACTGGTCGGCCAGGAGTCGGCGCGGATCATGCGCAAGAGTATTGCCGTGGTCCCGGAAGGCCGTCGGGTGTTTGCCCGCCTGACCGTGGAAGAGAACCTCGCCATGGGCGGCTTCTTTACCGACAAGGCCGACTATCAGGAGCAGATGGACAAGGTCCTGCACCTCTTTCCGCGCCTGAAGGAGCGCTTCAACCAGCGCGGCGGCACCATGTCCGGCGGCGAACAGCAAATGCTCGCCATCGGCCGGGCGCTGATGAGCCAGCCCAAGCTGCTGCTGCTCGATGAACCGTCGCTGGGCCTGGCACCGATCATCATCCAGCAGATCTTCGACATCATCGAGCAACTGCGCCGGGACGGTGTCACGGTGTTCCTGGTGGAGCAGAACGCCAACCAGGCGCTGAAGATCGCCGACCGTGCCTATGTCCTGGAAAACGGCCGGGTGGTGATGCAAGGCACTGGCGAAGCGTTGCTGACCGATCCAAAAGTGCGAGAAGCCTACCTCGGTGGTTGATCGCTAACGCCGCTGTCCAAAAGCCCCGACTGGTTCGGGGCTTTTTTATACCTGCTGTCCTCTCGCCCTTAGCGCAGCTGCTGCCACCCGGCTGCAGAGGTTCTCTCGGGGATTTCTTTATCCCGCGCTGTAACAATCCCGCCCCTCGGCTCTCAAGTAAGGCAGCAAGGCCATTAATGCCTGCCCAACCTGAACGGAGCACGACCATGAACACACTCACCACCCGCACCCTGTCCGCCGCCACGCTCGCCCTGGCCCTGGGCTCGGCCCTGAGTATCGCCGCCCTGCCGATGAACGCCCATGCCGCCGACGATATGGAGAAATGCTTTGGCGTCGCCCTCAAAGGCAAGAACGATTGCGCCGCCGGGGCCGGTACCACCTGTGCAGGCACCTCCAAGCTCGACCATCAAACCAACGCCTGGAAGCTGGTGCCCAAAGGCACCTGCGAGAAAACCGCCAGCACCACTTCGCCCACCGGCTTTGGCCAACTGGCCGCCTACAAGGCCAAGTAACCGAACACTGTCAACCCGACCACACTGCCCAACCCACCGCCCGAGCCGCCCATGACCCGCCACCTGCAGCGCCCTCACACTCCGGCATTGGCAAGGCACGCGGGCCTGGGCCTCAAGCCCGAGCACTTTGCCCAGATCCTGGGCACGGTGCCGGACCTGGGGTTCTTCGAGGTTCACGCGGAAAACTACATGGTCGCCGGCGGTCCGCTGCACCATCACCTGGAACAGATCCGCGAACACTATGCGCTGTCACTGCATGGCGTCGGTCTGTCCATCGGTGGCCTGGCCCCGCTGGACCATGAACACCTGCAACGCCTGCATCGGCTGATAGAACGCTATCAACCGGCGCTGTTTTCCGAACACCTGGCCTGGTCCAGCCACGGCCCGCTGTTTTTCAATGACCTGCTGCCCCTGGCCTATGACGTACCGACCCTGCAACGGGTCTGCGCCCATATCGACCAGGTCCAGAACACCCTGCAACGGCCCATGCTGCTGGAGAACCCGGCGACTTATCTGCAGTGGCAGCACTCCAGCCTCGACGAGGCCGAATTCATCGCCGAGGTCATCCAGCGCACCGGTTGTGGGCTGTTGCTGGATGTGAACAACCTGTATGTCACCTGCATCAATCATCAACGCGATCCGCTCGCTTACCTCGCCGCCCTACCACTGGACGCCGTGGGCGAAATCCATCTGGGCGGATTCGCCGAACAAACGGATGAGTTCGCCGCACGCCTGTTGATCGACGATCACGGCGCCGCCATCGATGAAGCGGTCTGGGCCTTGTATCGCCAGGTACTGAACCGCACCGGAGCGGTGGCGACATTGATCGAACGCGATAATCAGGTGCCTGCGTTCGCGGTGCTCCTCGCCGAAGCCCTGCGTGCGCAGCACTATCTGCGCGATTGCGCGGTGGCGCCATGAACCCCCATGCCGATTTCGCCCATAGCCTGCTCGACCCCGAGCGCGCTTGCCCTGCTGGCCTGGGCCGCAGCGACGGGCGCGCGCCCGACAGCCGTTTCGCGGTCTATCGCAACAACCTGCGCAGCGGCCTGGTCAACGCCCTGGCCGATGGCTATCCCGTGGTCGAGCAATTGGTCGGCACCGAATTCTTTCGGGCCATGGCCGCGATCTTCGCCCGCGATTATCCACCCTGCAGCCCGTTGATGATCGACTATGGACAGGACTTCGCCGATTTTATTCAGGGCTTCGCACCGGCCGCGAGCGTGCCCTATCTCGCCGATATGGCCCGCCTGGAACGCCTGCGAGTAGCCGCCTGCCATGCCGCCGACCAGACGGCGCTCAGCGCAGACACCATCGCCCTCACCCTGAGCGCCCCCGATGCCCTCGGCCACTTGCATATCGGTCTCGACGCCAGCCTCGCCACCCTCGACTCGGCCTTTGCCGTGGGCTCGCTGTGGTTGGCTCATCAGGACGGTGGTCAGCCGGAACGGGTCGATCCCATGCGCAGCGAGACCCTACTGATACTGCGCCGCTCGCTGCGCGTGCTGCTGGTGCCCATCGACCGCGCCAGCCATCGCTTTATCCAGGCCCTGCGCCAGGACCTGGACTTTGGAACGGCCGCTGCGCAGACCTGCGAGGATTTCCCAGGGTTCGATCTCAGTGCCTGCCTGGGCTTGTTGATCCGCTACGGCGCCATCACCCACCTCACCCACCCAGAGCGAACCTGAACATGAATACGCCAAGCACACATTCCTCCCTGCCGGTTCGCCTGGTCGAGCGACTGGTGCAATGGCTTGGGCTGATCCCCCACAGCCTGATTGCCTTTATCGCCCGTTTCTCAATCGCCGCCGTGTTCTGGAAATCCGGCCAGACCAAGGTGGAAGGCTTGGCCATCGACCTGCTGTCGGGCACCTTCGAACTGGGCATTCCTCGCCTGGCGGACTCGACAATCCCGCTGTTCGCCACGGAGTACAAAGTGCCGTTGCTGTCCCCCGAAGTGGCCGCGCATCTGGCCGCCTTCGCCGAGCACGGCTTTGCGCTCCTGATTCTGCTCGGCCTGGCCACGCGCTTCTCGGCCCTGGCGTTGCTGGGCATGACCCTGATCATCCAGACCTTCGTCTACCCGGACGCCTACCCGACCCACGGGACCTGGGCGGCCATCCTGCTGTACCTGATGGCCCGGGGACCCGGTGCGCTATCCATCGACCATCTGCTGGCCCGCCGCTTTCGCTGAGACTCAGGCCCGCAATTGGGCCAGTGCCTCGCTGCTGCGTGCGAACCAGTCCACCAGATAGTCGGCCAGTACCTGGGTTCTACGCGGCAGACCGCCTTGGTAGGGATGGACCAGATACACCTGGGTCTGGCGCGTCTGGTAATCACGCAGCAACCAGCGCAAGCGGCCGTCGGCCAGCTCCTGGGGCAATGCGTAGGACGGCAGCCGGGCAATGCCCGCGCCCATCAGCGCGGCCTTTTTCAACAGGCTGTAGTGATTGCTGGCGAAGGGGCCGGCGACGCGCACCCGCAATAGCTCATGCTGACGGTGGTACAGCCACTCTTCGCGCCCGCGGTAATGGCTGTTGAGCAGGCAACGATGAGCCGCCAGTTCGGCCGGGGTCTGTGGTTCGCCATACCGCTCCAGGTACGCCGGGCTGGCGCAGGTCAGCTCCTGCATCAGCAGCAACGGCTTGGCCACCAGGCGCTGGTCGCTGGCGACCTCGGTTCGGATGGCCAGGTCGAAGCCCTCACGGGCCAGGTCACGGAAACTGTTGCTCAGTTCCAGTTCAATCTGCACCTGGGGATAGTCCCGGGAAAATTCCAGCAGCAGGCCATCGAAGAACGTTTCGCCCAGGGAAACCGGCACCGTCATCCGTACCGGTCCTGCCATGTCGTCCTTCAGCCGCGCCAGGGCCTGGCGGGCGCGCTCCACCTGCACCAGCAAGGCCTGGGCCTGGGGCAGCAACGCCGAGCCGGCGGCTGTCAGGCTCAGGCGCCGCGTCGTGCGGTGCAGCAGAGTCACGGCAAAGCGCGCTTCGAGCAGGCTGATGCGCTTGGACAACTGCCCCTTGCTACACCCCAGTTGCTGCGCCGCCAGGGTAAAACTGCCCGCCTCGATCAGTACCGCAAACGCTGCCAGATCATCCAGCTCGCTCATGGATTGTTTCCAATAGAAAACCAAAGGTTGCCTATTAGCACGCTTATCCATGGAAAAAACCACTCTAGACTCAAGCTTCCTACCCCCAACCTGGAACACTCTGATGAAAATCATCCTGATCGGTGCTCACGGCACCATTGGCTCGGCCGTCGACCGTGAGCTGTCGCCCCGCCACGAGATCATTCGCGCTGGCCGCTCCAGCGGCGACCTGCAGGTGGATATCAGCGACAGCGCTTCGATCCGCGCCCTGTTTGAAAAAACCGGCAAGTTCGATGCGTTGGTCTGCGCGGCCGGCAATGTGAACTTCGTACCCCTGGCCGAAATCACCGAACACGACTTTGCCCTGGGCCTGCAAGACAAGCTGATGGGCCAGGTCAATCTGCTGTTGATCGGCCGCGAGTACGCCAATGACGGTGGCTCCTTCACGTTCACCACGGGTGTCCTGAGCCATGATCCGATTCGCAGTGGTACCTCGGCCAGCCTGGTCAACGGCGCCCTCGACAGTTTTGTCAAAGCCGCCGCCATCGAGTTGCCGCGTGGCCTGCGCGTGAACAGCATCAGCCCGAATGTGCTGGTCGAAGCCATGGACAGCTATGCCCCGTACTTCCGTGGTTTCAAACCCGTACCGGCAGCCGATGTGGCATTGGCCTACGCGAAGAGCGTTGAAGGCCTGCAGACCGGCCAGACCTTCCACGTCGGCTAAGCAGCACACAGGGCGTAGTTTTTTGCCCAGCAGATCGACGGGCCGGGCTTGTGGTGAGCAGACAGCCTGCGTAACGTGGCGGCACTTTCCAGGAGACCCCAAGATGCGTGCCGCCCGTTCGTTGCTGATCGTTGCCCTGCTGCCCATTTTCGCCGGATGCCAGGTATTCACCCAGCCCCCGGAAAACCCCAATGCCGGCTTGACCCGGATGCAGGGCGAGTTGACCGCTGCTGGCGGACAACTGCTGTTTCAGCCCTGCCAGGAATCACGCCGTTTCATCATTCACGACAGTGGCAATACCAGCGTCCTGCAGGAAGCCGCGGCCCTGGCCAGTAAACCGGGCAAGCTGTTTGTCGACCTGGGCGGCCGATTTGCCGCCAATCCGACGGCGGGCGCCGATGGCCAGGTCAATCTGCAACGCCTCTACCGCCTGCAACACGAAGGCCCCGGCTGCCAGGACCCGAACTTCAAGCGCCTGGTGCTGCGCGCCAGAGGCCATGAGCCGGAATGGAACGTCAACGTCAGCACCCACGGCATGGTCCTGGAACGCATTGGCCAGGCACCGCTGGCCCTGCCGTACCTGGAAGAGCAGATGGGTGAAGGCCGCTTCAACCTCTCCAGCGAAGCCAACAACCAGCACATCGAACTCTGGGTCGCCCCGCAACACTGCCAGGATGGGAGCGATGGCAGCATCAACCACCTGAGCGCCGAATTGCGAATCAATGGCCAGGTCCAGCGCGGTTGCGCGTATTTCGGCGGCTCGCGCAACGACTGATTCGACGAGCTGCTGTTTTAGCCTGACGGGAAAGGGTCATTGGGGCTTATAATCGCCGGTTTGTGCAACGCCGGCGCGCTCTTGTGGCCCGCATACTGGACCCTGTCATGTTACGAATCACCGAACTCAAGCTGCCGATCGACCACCCCGAAGAAGACCTGCGCCCGGCCATCGTCCAGCGCCTGGGCATCGCCAGCGATGACCTGCTCGACTTCACGCTGTTCAAGCGCAGCTACGACGCGCGCAAGAAATCCTCCGAGCTGTGCTTTATCTACACCATCGACCTGAGTGCGAAAGACGAAGCGGCGCTGCTGAAGAAGTTCGCCGACGATCGCAACGTCAACCAGGCGCCGGATGTCAGCTACAAGGTGGTCGGCCAGGCGCCCAAGGACCTGGCCGAGCGCCCGATCGTCGTCGGCTTCGGCCCGTGCGGCATCTTTGCCGGCCTGCTGCTGGCCCAGATGGGCTTCAAGCCGATCATCCTCGAGCGCGGCCGCGAAGTACGCCAGCGCACCAAGGACACCTGGGGCCTGTGGCGCAAAAGCGTGCTCAACCCCGAGTCCAACGTGCAGTTCGGCGAAGGCGGGGCCGGGACCTTCTCCGACGGCAAGCTGTACAGCCAGATCAAGGACCCCAAGCACCAGGGCCGCAAAGTCCTGCATGAGTTCGTCAAGGCCGGTGCGCCGGACGAAATCCTCTATGTCAGCAAACCCCATATCGGCACCTTCCGCCTGACCGGCGTGGTCGAAAATATGCGCCAGCAGATCCAGGCCCTGGGCGGCGAAGTGCGTTTCGAGCAGCGCGTGACCGATGTGCTGATCGAAGACGGCCAGTTGACCGGCGTCGAGTTGGCCAGCGGCGAACAACTGCACTCACGCCACGTGGTCCTGGCACTGGGCCACAGCGCCCGCGACACCTTCCGCATGCTCCACAGCCGTGGCGTGTTTATGGAAGCCAAGCCGTTTTCGGTGGGTTTCCGGATCGAGCACCCGCAATCGCTGATCGACAGCGCACGCCTGGGCAAATACGCCGGCCACCCGAAACTGGGCGCCGCCGACTACAAGCTGGTGCACCACGCCAAGAATGGCCGCTCGGTCTACAGTTTCTGCATGTGCCCGGGCGGCACGGTGGTCGCGGCCACCTCGGAACCGAACCGGGTCGTGACCAATGGCATGAGCCAGTATTCGCGCAACGAGCGCAACGCCAACTCCGGGATCGTCGTCGGCATCACCCCGGAAGTCGACTATCCGGGCGGCCCGCTAGCCGGTATCGAATTGCAGGAGCGCCTGGAGTCCCACGCGTTCGTGCTCGGCGGTGGCAACTATGAAGCCCCGGCGCAACTGGTCGGCGACTTTATCGCCGGACGGCCTTCGACCGCCCTGGGCAGCGTCGAGCCGTCGTACAAACCCGGTGTCGCCCTGGGCGACCTGGCCCTGGCCCTGCCGGACTTTGCCATCGAGGCGATTCGTGAAGCGCTGCCGGCCTTCGAGCGCCAGATCAAGGGTTACTCACTGCACGACGCGGTCCTGACGGGGATCGAGACCCGCACGTCCTCGCCGCTGCGTATCACCCGTAATGAGTCCATGCAGAGCCTGAACGTCAAAGGCCTGTTCCCGGCCGGTGAAGGCGCAGGCTACGCCGGTGGCATCCTGTCGGCAGGCGTCGACGGTATCCGCATCGCCGAAGCCGTGGCCCGCGATATCCTCGGCCTCGAGGCCTGATCCCGCCGGTGATGCAGGCGCGAGTTGCCTCGCGATCTGAAATACGATCGCAAGGCAACTCGCTCCTGCAAACCCGACGTGCCCACCCGCTTCCACGCCGATAAAGACGCATCCAGATACATAACTGCTAGGCTTTTGCCTAGTCGGTTTTTTGCGCTTTCTTATAACAAAAAAGAATATAATTTTTGTTTTAACAACTAACCACACGGGTTAGGGTGTGCCATCTTTTGCCCCACTAGGAGAGCGAACTTGCCTCTGCGTAGCACATTTACCCGTTTCTTTCAGTTGGAGGCTGCCAGCGGCCTGCTCTTGATCGCCGCTGCCGCCCTGGCGCTGATCATCAACAACTCCCCTTTGTCCTACCTCTATAACGGCCTGCTGGACGTGCCCGTGGTGGCCCAGATCGGCGCACTGAAGATCGCCAAGCCGCTGCTGCTGTGGATCAACGATGGCTTGATGGCGCTGTTCTTCCTGCTGATCGGCCTGGAGGTCAAGCGCGAGGTGCTTGAAGGGCACCTGGCCAAGCCTTCGCAGATCGTGCTGCCGGGGGCCGCCGCCGTCGGCGGCATGGTGGTCCCGGCCCTGATCTACTGGTTTCTCAATAAAGACAATCCACTGGCCCTGAGCGGCTGGGCCATTCCCATGGCCACCGATATTGCCTTTGCCCTGGGTGTCCTGGCCCTGCTCGGCAAACGCGTACCGGTGTCCCTGAAGCTGTTTCTGATGACCCTGGCCATCATCGACGACCTGGGGGCGATCATCGTGATCGCGCTGTTCTATTCCCATGAATTGTCGACCCTCTCGCTGATGCTGGCGGGGGCCTGCCTAGTGGCCTTGATCGCGATGAACCGACTCGGCGTGGTCAAGCTCGGGCCGTACATGATCATCGGCCTGATCCTCTGGGTTTGCGTGCTCAAGAGCGGTGTCCATGCGACGCTGGCCGGTGTGACCCTGGCCTTCTGCATTCCCTTGCGCACACGCAATGCCGAGCCGTCTCCGGCCAGGGGCCTGGAGCACGCGCTGCATCCGTGGGTGGCCTATGGCATCCTGCCGTTGTTCGCCTTCGCCAATGCTGGCGTGTCCCTGGCAGGCGTCAACCTGGAGAGCTTCACCCACCACGTCCCGATGGGGATTGCTGCCGGCCTGTTGCTGGGCAAGACCGTTGGGGTGTTCGGCCTGACCTGGCTGGCGGTCAAGCTCGGCATCGCGGCACTGCCCAGCGGCGCCAACTGGGGCCAGGTCTTTGGCGTGGCGATTCTGTGCGGGATCGGTTTCACCATGAGTTTGTTCGTCGGCTCCCTGGCCTTTGTCCCGGGTAGCAGCGAATACGCCGGCATGGACCGCATGGGCATCCTGACCGGCTCGATCCTCGCCGCCGTCCTCGGCTACGCGATAACAGCCATGGCCAGCCGCAAGCCTGCCACGCTCTCGTAGCCTTAAACCGGCAAGCAGTAACTGGCGCTACAAAAACAAAACCCCGGTCAGGCAACTGACCGGGGTTTGTTGTTTTAACGCGAATTGAATCAGCGAGTGACGCGGCTGGTACCGTCGACGGTCATGATCCGGACACGGTCGCCGACGCGGAAAACTTCGTTCTCCTGCACCTGCTGGACATAGGCACGCATGCTGCCATCGTCTTCACGCACGGTGATTTCCACGCCCTGGGTCCGGGTCAGGCCTTCCTCGGTAGCCGAACCCAGCAGGCCGCCCGCGACTGCACCGATTACCGCGGTCACGATACTGCCGCGACCACCACCGATGGCACTGCCGCCCACGCCGCCGATCACCGCGCCGGCAGCACCGCCGATAGGGGTCTTGGTCCCTTCGATCTTCACTGGGCGCAGGGCTTCGATGGTGCCCATACGCACGGTCTGCACGCGACGGGCTTCATCACGCGAGTAGGAGTCGCCGGTCAGGTTCGAGGCACAGCCGCCGAGTAGCATCGCCATCGTGGTGAAGGTTGCAGCCAACAAAACAGATTTACGCATGGGAAGCACTCCAAAAAGACAGATATTCATTAGACTCTGCGCCTTGACCCCTGTCACGGCGCCGTCCGGATAAAGTGGTTTCATTCAGCCTGGGTACAGCCCAGGTTCGTCTCACGGCTCTTCACAAAGTAGCGGGTATTTTACCCGCCTGCCGCCTCGCAACAGGATCGCTCCATGGATTACTTCATCATTTTCATCACGACGGCCGCCGGCCTGTACTTCCACTGGTGGCTGTACGCACGGATCAAACGCTGGACGGATCGGGATCTGGCCTTGTCCTTCGCAGGAAACGATAGCGAAAAGAAAACGTTCATGCTCCAGTGCCTGGCCACTGCCCAGGCACAGAAGATCAAGCGCCGCGACCTGCCTCAATGGCTTGAGGCAGCCGCTGCGCAGTACACCGTCAAGGCGCCAGGCGCTCCCGAGACCAGTCACCGCCCTGCAACCGATAGTTGAGTCGATCGTGCAGACGGCTGGTGCGGCCCTGCCAGAACTCGATCCGTTCCGGTAGCAGGCGGTAGCCACCCCAGTGCTCGGGGCAATCGGGCTGGCTGTCGCTGAAACGCTGCTCGGTCGCCTTGAGCAGTTGCTCCAGCTCGGCCCGGTCAGCAATCACCCGGCTTTGCGGCGAGGCCCAAGCCCCCAGACGGCTGCCCAGCGGTCGGACCTGGTAATAAGCATCCGACTCCTGCGCCGTCACCTTGACCACCCGCCCTTCGATACGCACCTGGCGCTCCAGGGTCGGCCAGAAAAACGTCATGGCGGCAAAGGGCTGCGCCGCCAATTGTTCGCCCTTGGCACTTTGGTAGTTGGTAAAGAAGGTGAACCCCTGGGCATCCAGGCCCTTGAGCAGCAGGATCCGGCAGTGCGGCCGGCCTTGGCCGTCGACGGTGGCCAGGGTCATGGCGTTGGCTTCGACCGGTGGCTGCTCGGTCTTCACCGCATCGGCGAACCATTGATGGAACAACGCAAAGGGCTCTGCCGGGGCCTGGGCTTCGGTGAGGCCATCACGAATGTAGTCACGACGCATATCAGCCAGCGCTTGGGTCATGGCGATTTCCTTCTCTCAAAGATCAATTCTTGGCTTGAGCGCTCGCCACCGGTTTTTTCACCGGGGCCGCCACCTTCGCCGGTGCCGCCTTCTTGGCGGGCGCGGCCTTGACCGGCGGCTTTTTCACCGGAGTCTTGGCGGCAGGGGCCTTCTTGGTCGCTGCCGGCTTTTTCACCACTGGCGCTTTCTTGCCATTAGCCGCAGGGGCGACCGGCTTGGCGACCGGCTTGGCATCCTGTACCGCCACCAGGGTGACGGGCGCCGGGGCCGGAATGCTGTACTGGCTTAGCAGCGCAACCATGGTGCTCTGCGGGGTCAGCAGGATCTCTACCCGACGGTTCAACGCACGACCTTCGACACTGTCATTGGCCGCCCGTGGCATCACCGAACCCATGCCGCGCAGCATCAGGCGGTCACGTTGCAGACCGCTCAAACGGAAAATCGCGGCCACCGACTGGGCCCGGTCCTGGCTGAGTTTCTGGTTGGCCGGTTGGGTGCCGCTGCTGTCGGCGTGGCCGAGCACCAGCACCGCCGTCTTCGGGTCGCTCTCGACCAGCTTGGCGATCCGGCTGAAGGGCCCCAGGGTGACCGGCAGCAACATGGCCGGACGGTCCGGGTTGAACGAACCATCCACCGGCGCGGTAATCGCCAGCAGATTATCGCGACGCTCCAATTGCAGACGGCTGTCCTGGATCGCTACGCGAAGGCGCGGCTCGTAGTCATCGAGCCAGGCCTGGGTGATTTTCGGGTCGGGCATCGGCACGACGTTGACATCGCCGGCCTGGCCACCGCCAAACGGCCACCACCAATGGGTCACGGTACCGGCCTTGGCCACCGCGGGCGGCTTGGCCGCGATCGGCGCCGGCTCTGCCGATGGCTGCGAACTAAACGGCCACCACCAGTGGGAGGCCTGGGCTTCATTATTGTGTGGAGTCTGGGCGCAACCGCCAACGGCCAGACAGAGAGCCAAAACCAGGGACTTATTCGATGACATGGGACATCCACAAAATTGAAGTGAAAATGGCGGTAGGCGCGAGCATCGTCGCGATCCGTTTGCCCTCAAAAGATCACGAGCGAGCTCGCGCCTATAAAAAACAATCCGCCGGCATAAACAGTCGCTTTGAAAGCACAAGGGTCACAGGGTTCAAGTCTGTGATCCGACAAACAGTGTTTACAGACAGCCGGCCAGTACCCGCGCCAGTTGCTGTGCCCGTGGATCCATCAATACATAAGGCCCCAGGGTATTTGTCACGAAACCAAAGGCGACATCCTGTTCTGGATCAGCGAAACCGATGGAACCGCCCGCGCCCGGATGACCGAACGCCTTGGGCCCCAGACCAAAGGTCGCATTGGCGAGCGTCGGTTGATCGAGCATGCAACCCAGGCCAAAACGGGTGTCGGTCAGCAGGGTCTTGTCCGGCCCGAGGCTGTGCTCACGGGTCAGCTCGGCCAGCATCTCGGCTTCCAGCAGGCTGCCATCCAGCAGGCCGCTATAAAAACCGGCCAGGCTACGGGCATTGCCATGCCCATTCGCGGCGGGCTGCTGCATCCGCCGCCACTCGGGCTTGTTGGTGCTGGTCATGATCGAAGGCGGATTGGTGAACGCTCGGGTGCTCATCGCTGTGGGTTCGCGCAACGTCACCTGCAGCAGGCGCTGGGCCGCTGCATCGCCAGTATTACCCTTGCCCCGGGCGATGTGCGCCACGCGATAGAACTCCTCGTCCGCCAGCCCGACATGGAAATCCAGCCCCAGGGGCCGGGCGACCCGGGCCACAATGGATTCGCCAGGGCCACGGCCATCAGCCCGCCGTATCAACTCGCCAACCAGCCAGCCATAGGTGATCGCGGCATAGCCATGGCCCTGCCCCGGTGTCCACCAGGGCGCCTCGGCCGCCAGCGCATCGACCATGGTCTGCCACTGGTAAAGCGCCTCGGGCGGCAGTAGTTCGCGCAGCGCGGGCAGGCCCGCCTGATGGCACAGCAACTGGCGCAGGGTGACGCCTTCCTTGCCGGCCGCCGCGAACTCGGGCCAGTACCGCGCCACTGGAACATCGAGCTGCAACTTGCCTTCAGCCACCAGTTGCAGGGCCGTCACGGCGGTAAAGGTCTTGGTGCAAGAAAACAGGTTGGCGATCGTGTCGCTGTGCCAGGCCTCGTTGCCGTCCTTGTCGGCCGTGCCAGCCCAGAGGTCGACAACGGTATTGCCGCCAATCTGGATACACAGCGCGGCGCCGCGCTCCTGGGGGTTATCGAAGAGTGCGGCGAAGGCTTCGCGCACTGCCTCGAATTGAAGTTCGTAATGACCCTGAATCTGCACCCGCGACACTCCCCGCACTCGCTTTACCTACTGTGCCGGGCATTGTTCCAGTCACAGAGGCTTTTGGAAACATACGCAGGTCCGAAACCCTTCGCCACTCTGCACAGAACACCACGGCGCAACCGTGCGCCGTTATCGCTCAACGAAACTCAGTGGCCGTTGCCGGAGTGGCCACCGGCATGGCCACCAGCGGCTTTTTGCCCGCCAGCGCCTTCGGGAGTCTTCGGTGCAACCGCCTTCTCCCCGGCCGCGCGGGCTTTCTCGGCGGCCACGCTCAATTGCTCCAGGGCTTGCAGATTGCTTTTGCGTACGCTTTCGACAAAGCCCTGGAACGGCAGATCAGTGATACCCACCAGGCCGAAATGACCGTTCTCGCCATCGAGCAAACGCCCGCTGACCGGCTGATCGAGGTACTGGAACCAGTGCACGCCGACAATCGACGGCTCGGCCAATGCCGCCTTGAGGAAGTTGGCATAGGCCGGACCACGGTCCTCTTCCCGCGCCAGCTCGGTAACGCCACCCCAGAATGGCCCACGGTCACGAGTGCCGAAGTTGAACTCGGTAATCAGCACCGGCTTGTCCAGTGCCTGCAACTGGGCAAAGTCATAACCGTCCTGCGGGCGCAGGGTATAGAAGTTGAAACTCAGCACATCACAGAACTGCGCGCAGGACGCCACGGCCTGCGGCGAGCTGACGGCAAAGCGACCGCCCAGCAACAGATGGTGGGGCGCATGCCATTTCAGCGAGTCGGAAATGGTCTTGAAGTAGGTATCGGCATAGACCTTCTGGAAATACTTAAAGTCGGCCTCGATCTCCGGGTGCTCGGCATTGGGCAATGGCGGCTCGAAACCCGGGTCTTCCATCTGTTCCCAGGTCGGGATCTCGACACCCCAGGCCTTCGACAGGCCCTGCTGGTTGCGGTACTTGTCGCGCAACTGCTTGAGGAACGCCCGCTTGGCCGGTACATCGGTGGTCAGGCGCAGCGTGCCGTAGGCCAGGGCATAGCGGGCTTTCGGGTCATCACCGGGACCGGCCCAGGCCAGCTCGTTATCGGCGAAGTAGCCAATCAGCCAGGGATCGTCACGGTGATCCCGGGCCGCGATGGCCACGGCACGCTCGGTGGCCATGGCAAAGCGTGGGTCGAACGGATCGGGCATGCCGCCCCACCAGTCGGCTCCGGTGCTGATGCTCGCGTAGTCACCGACAATCGACAGCGGCAAGGTGTAGGGCATACGGTCGGCCTGGCCCAGGGCCTGATCGCTCCAGTTACCCAGGGTATTGAAGCCCCAGGCCTGCAGGCGGTCGAGGGTGTGGCCCTGCCAGCGCTTGGCATCAAAACCACTGAGGCACGACGCAACAGGGTCACCGGCCTTGGCCTCGGCACACGGTTGGGCGTAGGTACGTTGCAGGTTGGCGCCATAGAAATCGAACCAGCGGCCGCTATCGTAGTCACGGCCCTGGGTCGCGGCATTGCCGCTGTGGTGGTCGCCCTTGCCGTAGTAGCCGGCCAGCGGGCCGTTGTCAGCGGGCAGGTCGGTGAACATCCACTCACGCCCCTGGACGTAGGTCTGGCTGTTGTCGGCCGCGACGGTATTCACACCCAAGGAGTAAAACGGGTGGCCGGCGGGCGTGACCAGGTACCAACGGCCATCGCGTTTTTGCGTATGGAAAAACCCCGTGGCCTCGAATGCCGGGCCCTGGGTCCAGCCACCATAGGGGTCGCGCGGCGCCTTGCGGTACTCGCCCAGCCAGCCCTTGAGCTGTTGCTGCTCGCGAACATCAGCGGCCTTGAGCTGGTCGTCACTGGCCACTTTCTCCGGCCAGCGGGCCCGGGTCGACTGGCCATAACCATCGACCAGGCCGGCGTAGGCCGCCTGGGTCACGGCCTCGACATCCTGCACGCCAAAGCGCTCGAGCAGGATGCTTTGGGCGGCCTTGGGGCTGTCCATCGACAGCGTGACCGACACCACCTGGCTACGGTCGATTTCGCCGGTGCTGCTGGCCAGCAGCACGCGTTGGCCCTCGAACTGCATGGGCATGGGCGGCCCGGCACGCATGCCCTGGCTCAATGGCGAGCTGGCCAGCAGCGGTACCAGTAATGTCTGGGCCGGACCCGCCGGCAGATCGACCCGGCTGGTCAGGGTCTTGCCATCGTTACTCTGGATCGTGACGTTGAGCGTCAAGGCCCAGTTCATCGCACTCTGGATCCGCAGGCTCATGGCGCCGTTCTGGGACCAGTCCCAGGCACCGGTTTGCGGCGTCAGGCGCAACGTTGGCCGGACGGCCGGGTTGAAGACGATCCGACGCAGCACTTCACCCTCGGCCGTCTGCTCCGCATTGTATTGCGGCAGGCTGGCATCTTCGGTTGCCACCTGGACCACGTCGGCGGGCCGCACGAAGTTGAACAGCGTCTGCGGTGCTGCAGGCGCTGCCAGCAAAGGCGCACAAAACAACAGGGCAAGGGTGGCGGGCAATGTACGGCGAATCATATGGACCAGGTTCTCCCTAACGACCAGTAAATGGCCTGTGCGGCGCCAACGGCGCCCACGCATAGACAACGAATCAGGCGAATCCGCCTGCATCAAATCAAGAAATTTCCCGCCGGAAGGGCGGCAAGGCATTGAGGATAGCTTTTCCGTAGCGCTGGGTGACCAGTCGACGGTCCAGCAACGTGATGGTGCCGCGGTCGGCTTCGGTACGCAGCAGCCGGCCACAGGCCTGGACCAGCTTGAGCGAGGCATCCGGTACGGAGATTTCCATAAAGGGATTGCCACCGCGCGCCTCGATCCACTCGGCCAGCGCCGCCTCGACCGGATCGTCGGGCACCGAGAAGGGGATCTTGGCGATCACTACGTGCTCGCAATAAGCCCCGGGCAAATCGACGCCTTCAGCAAAACTGGCCAGCCCAAACAGCACGCTGGAGTCACCGCCGTCGACCCGGGCCTTGTGCTTGTTCAGGGTTTCCTGTTTCGACAGGTTGCCCTGGATAAACACCTGGCGGCGCCAGTCGCGGTCCAGACCGTCGAACACGTCCTGCATCTGCTTGCGCGAGGAAAACAGCACGAGCGTACCCTTCGAGCCTTCGACCAGCTCCGGCAGCTCGCGAATAATTGCCGCCGTATGCGCCGCGGCGTCACGCGGGTCGGCCTTGAGGTCCGGCACCCGCAACACGCCGGCATCGGCATGGTGGAAGGGGCTCGGGACCACGGCGGTAATGGCCTTTCTCGGCAGACCGGCGCGCATGCGGAAGCGGTCGAACGTCCCCAGGGCCGTCAGGGTCGCCGAGGTCACCAGGGCACCATAGGCGACATTCCACAGATTGCGCCGCAGCATCTCGGCCGCGAGGATCGGGCTGGCATTGACCTCGATATCGAACAACGCCCCGCTTTCCGCCAGGCTCAGCCAGCGTGCCATGGGGGGATTGTCCTCAGGGTCCTCGACGGTGAACGCGGTCCACAGCTCCCAGTTGCCCTGGGCCCGGGACAGCAGGCTGCCGAACAGCGGATACCATTCCTCGGCCTGGTTGCTGGCGATGCCGATATTGACCTCGCCATCCATGCCTTCCTTGAGCAGTTCAGTCAGGCGGGTAAAGACATCGGTCAGGCGCGAAAAACCCTTTTTCAGCTCGATGCCCATTTCGCGCATATGCTCAGGGACCACGCCACCCACAAAACGATGGCGCGGCCGCTCGCGGCCTTCGGTGTCTTCACCGGTCTTGAAGTCGGCCAATTGCTCGCACGCGGTAAACATGAACTGCTGCTGTGTCTTGATCTCGCGCGCCAGCTCGGGCACCTGCTCGATCAATTTCCCCAGGTCGCCCGGCAACGGGTGCTGGGCCAGCAACTTGGTCAGGTTCTTGGCGGTCTGTTCCAACCAGTCGGCGGTGGAACGCAGGCGGGTGTAATGGGCGAAATGGCCGATGGCCTTGTCTGGCAGGTGATGGCCTTCGTCGAACACATAGAGAGTATCGCGCGGGTCGGGCAATACCGCACCGCCGCCCAGGGCCAGGTCGGCCAGTACCATATCGTGGTTGGTGACGATCACGTCGACCTTGCCCATGCCTTCACGGGCCTTGTAGAAGGCGCATTGGCCGAAGTTCGGGCAATGGCGGTTGGTGCACTGGCTATGGTCGGTGGTCAGGCGGGCCCAGTCCTGGTCCTCCAGGGCCTGGGGCCAGCTGTCGCGGTCGCCGTCCCATTTATTGCCGGCGAGCTTTTCGATCATGCTGGTAAACAGCTTCTGACTGGCTTCATCGACCTCGATCTTGAAGCCTTCCTCCTCGAACAGCTGGGCGGTGGCGGTTTGCGCGTGGCCTTCCTGCAACAGCATGTCGAGCTTGGACAGGCACATGTAGCGCCCCCGGCCCTTGGCCAGGGCGAAGCTGAAGTTCAGCCCGCTGTTGCGCATCAGGTCCGGCAGGTCCTTGTAGACGATCTGTTCCTGCAGCGCCACGGTCGCAGTCGCGATCACCAGGCGCTTGCCGGCGGCCTTGGCTGTCGGGATCGCCGCCAGGCTGTAGGCCACGGTCTTGCCCGTACCGGTGCCCGCCTCGACCGCCACCACCGCAGGATCGCCACTGCGCCGACCTTCGTCGTCGGTATCGATATCGCCCAGGACCTTGGCCACTTCGGCAATCATCAACCGCTGGCCATAGCGTGGCTTGAGGCTCTTGGCTTCGAGAAAACGCGAGTAGGCGCCCTGGATCGTGGTTTTGAGTTCGGTGCTGATCATGAGTCTTCGGGCGCAAGAAACGCTGGATAAATTTTCAGTGGTTCGAATGGGCGGCTATCATAACCCGCCAATTCATCCTGCGCCGCACGGAGTACCCGAATGACCGCTTTTGCCCTCGCCTACACCTTCCATGTGCTTGCTGCCCTGGTCTGGGTCGGCGGCATGTTTTTCGCCTGGATGATCCTGCGCCCGGCCGCGATGGCCGCCCTGGAAGGCCCGGCCCGGCTGCAACTGTGGGTCGCGGTGTTCCAGCGGTTCTTTGTCTGGGTCTGGGTCGCGGTGGTGGTCCTGCCGGTCAGCGGCATTGGCCTGATGCAATTGCGCTTCAGCGGCTTCGAGACCGCGCCGCGCTATGTGCAGGTCATGATGGGGCTGTACATCGTGATGACGGCCCTGTTTATCCGCATCCAGGCCTTGAAACTGCCGGAGTTGCGCAAAACGGTGGAGGCCCAGGACTGGGCCAATGGTGCAGCGACACTGGCCGGGATTCGCCGCCTGGTCGGCATCAATCTGCTGGTGGGCCTGGTGCTGGTGGCCGTTGCGTCGGCGCGCCCGATGTTCTGAGACAATTTTGCAGCCGGTCGGCCCGCGAGCATCCATTCTCCTCGCAGGCCGACACGGTTTTACAAGCGTTGCACCGTCACCGAACCGGCCGGACCTTGCTCACCCGGCTGGCCCGCCAACCCGGCACGCCCGGCCTTACCGCCATCGGCACGATAGACCAGGCAACCTTTGGATTTGCCGCCCTCGCCCGGACGTCCTGCCACCCCGGCCACGCCGCCCACACCGCCATCGGCCAGCACCTTGATCTGTTCGACCGGATAGTCGTAGGGCACCTCTACGCGCACTTGCGCACCCGCCGCACCCGGATGGCCATTCCCCCCGTTGTCACCGTCGGCACCGCGCCCGGCCTGACCCCAGGTACAGCCCGGCGCCTGGCCATCGGCGCCATCGAGCCCGCTGTAGCCCGGCGCACCGGCGCCACCCCGACCGTCCACCGACAACTGGGCGGCTTGCAGGGACTCAATGCGTAACTCCAGGTTACGGCCCGGCAAGGCCGGCTTCAGGTAATTGCCCGGTGCACCGCGCGTATTGATCTGGCTGCCGCTGCCCAGTTCAGCATGGCGGACCTTCAATTGCAGCGCCTGCTCACTGGGCACAATGGTGATGCGCGCCTCATGCCCCAGCGACAGTTCGCCGATACTGACCTGACTGACCCCGGCCGGAATCAGCAAGGTGCCGTAGTCGGCAATCTCCAGGCGCTCGAGTTGCAGCACGCTGGTGTTACCCGGCAGGCGCATCAGGGAGTTGGCTTGGACACTCACCACTTCGGCAAAGGCCATCGGGCTGCACAAGGCTGCCAGCAAACACAAACTACGCATGGCGAGCCTCCTCGGACACGGCAACAGGCAGGGAATAAAGGTGGAACATGCCCAACAGCAGAATGTGCAGGCGGTCACGCCAGGGATGGGGGCGATCCTTGAGGCTGCCATTGAACAGCAGCAGTTCGAGCAGGTGGGTCAGCAGCAACAGGCTACCCGCCAAATTGACCAGCAAATGGAATGGATTGATCAACGGCTGGACCAGATTGACCAGCACCACCGACCAGAACAACAGCGTCAGGACCTTACCCAGCCCCCAGAACACCTTCATACGCCCCCCAATGTATTTTTTCTTTGGGCGCACAGTAACGTCTCGGGCAAGCGATTTGCCATAGCCCACTGAAAATTCCTCACCCTGGGCGTCGGTACGCCGTGGGATCGACGACATCCATCGATCCCACGGTGACGTCAACGACCGATATGCAGTTCCACTCGACGGTTCTGCGCCCGCCCTTCTTCAGTAGCGTTGTCGGCGACGGGCTGGCTTTCCCCCAGGCCCTGGCTGGTGAGTTTTTCCGGGGCCAAGCCCTGGCTCAATAGATAGGCGGCCACGCTACTGGCACGGCGTTCCGACAGTTTCTGGTTATAGGCATCCGAACCCTCGCTGTCGGTGTAGCCAATCACCTTGACGCTCAGCACGTCGGCGCTGCTCAGCTTGCCCATCAGGGCAGACAGCTCGCTGCGCGCCTGAGCGGTGAGTTCGGCCGAATCGAAGGCAAACAACACTTTGCCCTGGTCACTCAGGGTAATGACTTCCGTGCTGGGCTCTACCGGCTCGGCCTTGACCGTGGCCGGGTACTGCGGCAACGGGCAACCCGTATGGCTGACTGGCGTATTGGCCGGGGTATCGGGGCAACGATCGCGGCGGTCGAACACCCCGTCGCCGTCTTCATCGCCATCCTGGGCATAGCAGATCAGGCCACCGGCAAGGATCCCCAGCGCCGCACCGCCTGCCGCCCAACTACCGCTTTCGATAGCGCCCAGCCCACCCCCTACCAGGCCACCCAGCAGGCTGCAGACAGGCCACGTACGTTGATTGAGAGGGGCAGTGCCATCACTGGTTGTGGCGCAACCGCCCAACAGGCTGGCAAGTAACAGGACCGGCACGGCGGCCCGCGAGAGAACACGCATAAGAGGAGGCTCCTGTGAAACCGGACCATACCGGTCACACAGGAGTAAAGACCCCCGGCCGCGACTGCACAAGTCGCGGCCCGCAAGGGCTTCAGCGTTTTATATTGATTTCGGTACGGCGGTTGAGCGCACGTCCGTCGGCGGTTTTGTTGTCTGCGACCGGATGGCTCTCGCCGGCACCGCTGACCGAAACAAAGCTACTGCGCGGTACACCGCTCTGGATCAGGTACTCGACCACCGAATGGGCGCGTTTTTCCGAGAGTTTGAGGTTGTAGGCATCACTGCCGACGCTATCGGTATGGCCGGTCACCCGCAGTTGCGCGCTGGCATTTTCCTGCTTCAGGCGCGTGGCGATCATATCCAGCTTGGTTTTGTCGGCGGCTGTCAGCTTGGCCGAGTCGAATTCGAAGTGCACATCGCGCACCACAATGGTTTCTTCCTTGACCACCACCACTTCTTCGATCACAGCGACCGGCACCGGTGGCGGGCAACCATTGGCATCAACCGGGGTGCCCTTCGGCGTGCCCGGGCACTTGTCACGGCTGTCCGGCACGCCATCGCCGTCTTCATCGCCATCACCGTGCACCCAGCAATAGGCCGCCGCGAAGCCGGCGCCGATCAAGGCGCCACCGCCCGCCCAGGCCGAGCTTTCGATAGCGCCCAGTGCCGCGCCACCCACACCCCCGACAGCGGCACAGGTCGGCCAGTCGGTTTTCTGCAAACCTGCGCAACCAGTCAACACACTGGTCAGCAGCACCAAGGGTAATGCCGTGCGAACTATGCTCATCGTGGTTTTCTCCTGAAGGGTATCGGTATGCACCCGACGCCCTGGGAGTAAAGACCCGCCTGCTAATCTCCGCCAGCAATAGGCCATCTATGCGCTGGAAGAAAGATCGCCAGCGATCCCGGCATTTTCCCGCGCGATGCTCTAGGCCAAGGCGCGTGGGCGCGCTAGTCTTGGTGGTTCTGATTGAGGACTATCGATGACCCCTGGCCTTTCTTCGCGTACCCCCCAGCAAGCCCTCGCGGCGCTGCTCGATCGCTACGCCCCGCAGACGCTGCTGCTGGTCGGCGCCGACAGCTTTCCGGCCCTGGACGCCTTTGCGGCGGCGCACCCCGGCACCCAGATTGCCAAGGCCTTGCCAGGCCCCCTGCCCGCCGACCTGGCGGCACGACGCTTCGACCTCGCCCTGGTGGTCGATTGCCTCGAACACCTGCCCAAGCGCGATGGCCTGCAACTGCTGGGCGGCATTCGTAACCTAAATGCCAGCCGGATCGCCGTGCTGGCCGATCTCTCGGCCTGCGGCTGGCAGGACACCGATTTCTTCTCGCTGGCCCTGCAAAGCAACGAACGCTTCCAGCGAGACGCGCAGGTGCTGACCCTCTTTACCTACGATCTGCGCGAGTACAAGCAGGTGCCGGACTGGCTCAACGCCAAGTTCTGGGCCAACCCGCAGAACTTTGGCAAATACTGGTGGTGACCCCCATGAGTGCATCCATCTGCCCCTGCGGCAGCGGCAACCTGCTCGACGCCTGCTGCGGCCGCTATCACACCGGCCATCCCGCCCCCTGTGCCCAAGCCTTGATGCGCTCGCGCTACAGCGCCTATGTGCTGGGCCTGATCGACTATCTCGTGGCCACCACCCTGCCGGCCCAGCAGGCCGGGCTCGATCGCCAGTCCATCGCCGACTGGAGTGCGCGCAGCACCTGGCTCGGGCTTGAGGTGGAGAGTTCACAGGTGCTCGGCGGCCAACCCGAGCACGCCTTTGTGACCTTTACCGCACGCTGGCACGACAGCCAGGGCGAGCACAGCCATCGCGAGCGCTCGTCCTTCGTGCAGAACGCCGGGCGCTGGTACTTTATCGACCCGACCGTGCCCCTCAAGGTCGGGCGCAACGATGCCTGCCCCTGCGCCAGCGGACAGAAATTCAAAAAATGCTGCTCCGGCTATTTCCAGGCCGAGAGCAGCACGGCGACAGCCTAGTCGGCCAGCGCCCGGACGTTGCTCCAGCCGGTAACGGGGCTCCGTTTACCCCGCCAGTACGTGCTCACGCATTCGGCGATGCACTACCACACGCTTCATCTGCCTCCGCACTAGCGCTCCTCCAGAGATCAGAAACCGAAATGCCCACGCTCAGCTTTCGCCACCCCACCCCCTCCGACGCCAGCCCCTGCTATCAGATAGAAATTGGCGCCTATGAGGGCGATGAAGCGGCCACCCAGGAAAAAATCGCCACGCGCATTGCCCAGTACCCGCAGGGTTTCCTGATCCTGGAGGTCGATGGCAAGACTGCGGGCTTTATCAACAGCGGCTGCGCCCATCAGGTGCAGATGGCGGATGAGGCCTTCAAAGAACTGGTGGGGCATACGGCGGATGCACCGAATGTGGTGATCATGTCCGTGGTGATCGACCCGGCCTACCAGGGCCGAGGCTACTCGACACGCCTGATGGAAGCCTTTGTCGCGCTCATGACGGCATCGGGCAAGCAGACGATCCACTTGATGTGCAAGGAGCAGCACGTCGAGTTGTACCGCCGGATGGGCTATCGCTATGTCCAGCCGTCCTCATCCGACCACGGCAGCATGGCCTGGCACGAGATGGTCATGGCGATCTAGGTGGCGCTCAGACCAGCTTGATGTGTGCGGTATCGGGAGCCGGTGGCGCGGGGGGCGCAACCTGCTGCCCCAGGTCGCTGCCCGGCGGCGCCAGGCTGAGCGCGGATAGATCCAGTGCGGGTGCCTGCGGCGGCTCAGGCGGGTCCTGCAAATCGCTGCCCGGCTCGGCAAGGTCATAATTGGGCGCATCCACGGCACTGAACGCCGCCATGTAAACGTCCCGGGGCTCCACCTCAAGCCGGCTTTGCTCCGTGCCGCCATCGCCCGGCAGGGCGGTCATTTCGATTTCTTCGACGTCCAGCACCATGGGCACCACGCTGACCTGAGCACCCGCCCGCTCAAGCGTGGCGCGATACTTATGCGCCTCGGCACGCTCAAGATTACTCTTCAATACCCAGCGCCGGCCGGAGAACAACAGGGCCAGGCGCTGCTCGTCGGCCTGGAACAGGCGCGCCAGGTTGTCCCGGACCAGCTCGACCTGCGCCCCGGGCAGGACCTCTCCGTTAAAGACAATTTCGTACAGTTCCATAGACCGGCTCCTGGCTGGCGCAGCGACCCGAAGAGTATGGCCCAGCCTGACTTTCCCTCACAGCCCTTACGCCTGCTTGCTAGACTCGCGGCTTGGCCGGAGGAACACCATGCACCCACGGATACGGATATTGCCCACCCTGGGCCTGCTCTCGGCGCTCCTGCTGTCAGGCTGCAGTGCCTGGCTCACGGCCGGCCCGCAGGATCCTGGCGTGCACCTGGTCAAGGTCGAGGTGGTCAAGGCCAGACTGCTTGAGCAACGCTTCAACCTGAGCTTTCGGATCGACAACCCCAACGACACGGACCTGACCGTGCGCGGCCTGCGCTTTCGCCTTCTGCTCGAAGACATGCTCCTGAGCGAGGACCGCTCGACTCAATGGCTGACCGTACCCGCCCATAGCCAGGGCTATTTCACCGTGCCGGTGCGCACCAACCTGTGGCGACACGCGAGCAGCGTCGTCAAACGCCTGGAAAAATTCGACCAACCGATGCACTACCGGCTCGAAGGCACGCTCGAAACCGGATTATTCATCGGCTATGACGTGCACGTGATGCGTAATGGCGAGATAATTCCCGGCGATCTTATTCCGGAGTGATTCCAGCATGACCCAGCAACCCCATGTCCATGGCCCCGACTGCAACCACGATCATGACCACCACGCGCATGATCACGACCATGGCCATGTCCACGGTCCCCATTGCGGTCACGCTCACCAGGAGCCGGTGCGCAACGCCTTGAAAGACGTCGGCCGCAACGACCCCTGCCCGTGCGGCAGCAGCAAGAAATTCAAGAAATGCCACGGCGCGTGATGCAACGCTCGTAGGAAAACGGCCTGCCTTGTGCAGGCCGTTTTGCTTTCAGGCTTCCACCCAGGCGGCAATTAGGGGTAAAACTGGCGAAGCCCGATGAGCTGGGACAAGCCCTAGCCAGCCGCTCAAAGCCCCCCTACCTGGAGCGCTCCATGATCGATCTGTATTACTGGACCACCCCCAACGGCCACAAGATCTCCCTGTTTCTCGAAGAAGCCGGCCTGCCTTACACGATGCACCCGGTGAATATCGGCCAGGGCGAGCAGTTCAAGCCTGACTTTCTGAAAATCGCCCCGAACAACCGCATCCCGGCCATTGTCGACCAACAGCCCGCCGATGGTGGCGCACCGCTGTCGCTGTTCGAATCCGGCGCAATCTTGCTGTACCTCGCCGAGAAAACCGGGCAGTTCCTGCCCAAGGACCTGCGCGGTCGCCAGGAAGCCCTGCAATGGCTGTTCTGGCAGATGGGCGGGCTCGGGCCGATGGCCGGGCAGAACCATCATTTCAGCCAATTCGCCCCCGAGAAGATTCCCTACGCGATCAAACGCTATGTCGACGAAACCGCACGGCTCTATGGTGTGCTCGACCGGCGCCTGGCCGACCGCAATTTTGTCGCCGGCAGCGAGTACAGCATTGCCGATATGGCGATCTATCCCTGGATCGTTTCACATCAATGGCAAAGCCAGAACCTGGCGGACTTCCCCCACGTAGAGCGCTGGTTCAACAGCATCAAGCAGCGCCCGGCCACCGAGCGCGCCTACGCCTGGGTCGCGAAGATCAACCCGCCCAAATCCTGACGCCTTTACATGGCAAGCCGGCGACACGCGGGCCACCGCGCGAAATAACACGTCGCCCGCTTGCGTGTCGGCAGCGCCCTGACTAACGTAGCGCCTTTACTGACGCTACCCCCCCGCAGGAGCTTTGCCATGGCCTCGCCAGCCCTCTTTCATTACATCCCCCGGTTCGGCGTTGCCGCGGCAGTGGTCGGCTTTCTGGGCCTGGCCGGTTGCCAGTCCTGGAATGCACAAAGCACCCTGGTGCCCACCACCGGCGTGCAGCCACTCAAGGGCCTGGCCCAGAATGTGTCCGTGCGACGTAACGCACTCGGCATGCCGCTGATTGAAAGCAACAGCTTCCACGACGCCCTGTTCACCCTGGGCTACGTGCATGCCAGCGACCGGATCGGGCAAATGGTCGGTATGCGCCTGCTGGCCCAGGGCCGCCTGGCAGAAATGAACGGTGCCGAGGCGCTGGATACCGACCGTTTCATGCGCGCGGTCAACCTGAAAAAGAGCGCCGGCGAGCTGTATAACGCGTCGTCACCAAGGCTCAAGCGCTTCTTCGAAGTGTATGCGCGCGGGGTTAACGCCTACCTGTTCCGCTACCGCGACAAACTGCCGGCCGACCTGGCCCGTACTGGCTACAAACCCGAGTACTGGAAACCCGAAGACTCGGCGTTGATCTTCTGCCTGCTCAGCTTCAGCCAGTCGGCCAACCTGCAACAGGAACTGGCCGGATTGGTGCTAGCGCAGAAAGTCGGGACCGACAAGCTGGCCTGGCTGCTGCCGGGCTACCCGAACGACCCCCTGCCCTTTGCCGAAACGGACAAGCTCAAAGGCCTCAGTCTGGGGCCGCAAGCCGCCTCCATCGAAGCCCTGGACCAAGTGATCGGCCAGATCAACCGACTGAACCTGCTGGCCGCTCCAGCCTCGACCAACTGGGCCATTGCCCCGGCCCGTAGCCGAAGCGGCAAGAGCCTCCTGGCCAACGATCTGCAACAAGCGCCTCTGCAGCCCTCGGCCTGGAACTACGTGCAGATCCACGCGCCGAAATACCAGGCCGCAGGTGTTTCCGTCGCCGGCCTGCCCATGGTGCTGTCCGGCTTCAATGGCAAGGTTGCCTGGAGCCTCGCAGCAGTCATGGGCGATAACCAGGACCTGTTCCTGGAAAAACTCAAGCGCGAAGGCAGCCGCCTGATGGTCCAGGCCGATGGCCGATGGCAGCCGGCCGCCGTGCGTAACGAGACCTACTTCATCAAGGGCCAGCGGCCGATTCGTGAAGCCCTCTATGAAACCCGCCACGGACCGCTGCTCAACAGCGCCGCGGTCAACCCGACGCAGGCCCTGGGCAACACATTCGGCCTGGCCCTGCAGACGCCGGACTTCAAGGACGACCGCAGCCTCGATGCTTTCTTCGACCTGAGTCGCGCGCAGAATATCGAGAAGGCCTCGGACGCAACCCGGGAAATCCGCGCCATTGCCCTGAACATGGTCTTTGCCGACACCAGCAATATCGGCTGGCAGGTCACCGGCCGCTTCCCCAACCGCCGTGAAGGCCAGGGCCTGCTGCCATCACCGGGCTGGGACAGTCGCTATGACTGGGACGGCTATGCCGACCCCATGCTCCACCCCTACGACCAGGACCCGGCCCAGGGCTGGCTGGGCACTGCCAACCAGCGCATCGTGCCCCCCGGTTACGGCATGCAACTGTCCAATTCCTGGTCCGCCCCCGAGCGCGGCGAGCGTCTGGCCCAGTTGGCGGGTGCCGGCAAGCACGACAGTCGCAGCCTGATCGCGATGCAGTACGACCAGACCACGCTGTTCGCCGCCAAGCTCAAGGCCATGTTCGAAGCCCCGGGCATGGCCCAGCCACTCAAGGCCGCCATCGATGCCCTGCCGGACATCGAGCGCGCCAAGGCTCGTGAAGCCTTTACCCGGTTGATGGCGTTCGACGGTCGCCTAAGCCCGGTGTCTGCCGATGCGGCACTGTATGAACTGTTCCTACAGGAAAGTGCCAAGCAGATCTTCCTCGACACGCTCGGTCCGGCCACCAGCCCGGCCTGGCAAGCGCTGGTGGCCAATGCCGGGGTGTCCTACTCGGCCCAGGCCGACCATCTGCTCGGCCGTGACGACAGCCCATTCTGGGATAACCCGCGCACAGCCGCCAAGGAAGACAAGCCAGCCGTCCTGGCCCGCAGCCTGGCCGCCGCGATCAGCGCAGGCGACAGCCAACTGGGCGCCGACCGCAAGGCTTGGCAATGGGGCAAATTGCACAGTACCCAGTGGCGTGGAAATACCGGCCAAAACCTGCGCACAGCCCTGGCCAGCGGTGGCGATCACAACACCCTCAATACCGCCGCCTATGCCTGGGGCCAGGACTTTGCCACGACCCAGCTGCCGGTCATGCGCCTGATCGTCGACTTTGGCCAGAGCGAACCCTTGATGGGGCTGGGTGCCGCCGGCCAGTCCGGCAACCCGGCGAGCCCGTACTACGCCAATGGCCTCGACGCCTGGCTGAAGGCGCAGTACATCAGCTTCCCGATGCAGCCGCAGAACTTCGAGCGCGTCTATGGCAAGGCCCGTCTGACCCTGGTCCCCGGCAAGTGAACACAGCGGCTACAGGCCCATCCTGTAGCCGCTGCCACCAGGCTGCGCACGACATGAGCGCAGCACCGAGGCCTTGCGCTTTCCCCGCCGGCCCTCGCGCCCACTGCTACATAACGCTACGCCGGGATGTGAAGCCCGCACCCACACAGGCCTGAGCGCCTACGCGTAATGGCACCAAGACGAGCAAAGTGCCTGCCCCGACCTGGTGCGCCCAACCTGCCGCCCTGCACTGCCATGCCGCTCATTCGTCCCGCACAGCCCATTAAAACGCCTGTTCGGGACTGTGGTTCGCAAATTGCTAACCTCCTAAAGTCATACGCGTTTTCCTACGCGTATCTACGCGCCTCAGCGCTTACATTGGCCTTAGGGATTAAAGAATGAAAAAAGCATTGCTGACCCTTTCCGCACTCGCGTTGTGCATGGCTGCCGGCTCGGCCTTGGCCAAGGAATACAAGGAGCTGCGTTTCGGCGTCGATCCGTCCTATGCCCCCTTTGAATCCAAAGCCCCCGATGGCAGCCTGATCGGGTTCGATATCGACCTGGGCAATGCGATCTGCGCCGAACTCAAGGTCAAGTGCAAGTGGGTCGAAAGCGATTTCGACGGCATGATCCCGGGCCTGAAGGCCAACAAGTTCGACGGGGTGATTTCGTCCATGACCGTGACCCCGGCACGGGAGAAAGTCATCGATTTCTCCAACGAGCTGTTCTCCGGCCCGACGTCATTTGTCTTCAAGAAAGGCTCCGGCCTGAGCGAGGCCACCGAATCGCTCAAGGGCAAGACCGTCGGTTATGAACAGGGCACCATCCAGGAAGCCTATGCCAAGGCGGTGCTGGACAAGGCCGGCGTCAAGACCCAGGCCTACCAGAATCAGGATCAGGTTTATGCCGACCTGGTGTCTGGCCGACTCGATGCCTCGATCCAGGACATGCTGCAGGCCGAGCTGGGCTTTCTCAAGTCGCCCCAGGGCGCGGATTTCGAGGTCAGCAAGCAGGTAGACAGCGACATGCTGCCGGCCAAAATCGCCATCGGCATCGCCAAGGGCAACAAGGACCTGAAGACGTTGCTGGATAAGGGCATCAAGGCACTGCATGACGACGGCACCTACGCCGCGATCCAGAAAAAACACTTTGGCGACCTGAACCTCTACAGCGGTCAGTAAGCCCACGGCGCCTGCCCCTGGGCAGGCGCCTTTTCCATTGCCAAGGCGCAGCCATGTTTGAAAACCTTCTGCATGCCCTCGGGCTCTCCGCCTTCAGTTTGCAGGGCTTTGGCCCGATCCTGCTGGAAGGCACCTGGATGACCATCAAGCTTTCCGTCCTGTCGCTCGCGCTCAGTGTTTTACTCGGCCTGCTGGGCGCCAGTGCCAAACTCTCGCGCCTCGCCCTCCTGCGCATCCCGGCGCAGATCTACACCACGCTGATTCGCGGCGTACCGGACCTGGTGCTGATGCTGCTGATCTTCTACAGCCTGCAAACCTGGCTCAGCAGCCTGACCGATGCCCTGGGCTGGGACTATATCGAGATCGATCCTTTCAGCGCCGGCGTCATCACCCTGGGCTTTATCTACGGTGCGTACTTCACCGAAACCTTTCGTGGCGCGATTCTCGCCGTGCCGCGCGGCCAGGTGGAAGCCGCCACCGCCTACGGCCTCAAGCGCGGCCAGCGCTTTCGCCTGGTGGTCTTCCCGCAGATGATGCGCTTCGCTCTGCCTGGCATCGGCAATAACTGGATGGTCATGCTCAAGGCCACCGCACTGGTCTCGATCATCGGCCTGGCGGACCTGGTCAAGGCCGCGCAGGACGCCGGCAAAAGCACCTATCAACTGTTCTACTTCCTGGTGCTGGCCGCCTTGATCTACCTGCTGATCACCAGCGCCTCGAACTTGGTGCTGCGTTGGCTGGAGCGCCGCTATGCCGCCGGTGCCCGGGAGGCCGTACGATGATCGAACTTCTCGAAGAATACTGGCGCCCCTTCCTCTATAGCGACGGCACCCATATCACCGGGCTGGCCATGACCTTGTGGCTGCTGAGCGCCTCGATCTGCATCGGCTTTATCGTCTCGATTCCGCTGTCCATCGCCCGGGTTTCCCCTAAGCGGCGGATTCGCTGGCCCGTGCAGTTCTACACCTACCTGTTTCGCGGCACCCCGCTGTATATCCAACTGCTGATTTGCTACACCGGGATCTACAGCATTGCCGCCATCCGTGAACAACCGGTGCTCAATGCGTTCTTTCGCGATGCCATGAACTGCACCCTGCTCGCATTCGCCCTCAACACCTGCGCCTACACCACCGAGATTTTCGCCGGAGCCATCCGCAGCATGAATCACGGTGAAGTCGAGGCGGCCAAGGCCTATGGCCTGACAGGCTGGAAGCTGTACGCCTACGTAATCATGCCCTCGGCCCTACGCCGATCGTTGCCGTATTACAGCAACGAAGTGATTCTTATGCTGCACTCCACCACGGTGGCATTTACGGCGACCGTCCCGGATATCCTCAAAGTCGCCCGGGACGCCAACTCGGCGACCTTCCTGACCTTCCAGTCGTTCGGCATCGCGGCGCTGATCTACCTGTGCGTGACCTTTGCACTGGTGGGCCTGTTCCGCCTGGCCGAGCGCCGCTGGCTGGCGTTTCTCGGCCCGGCTCACTAGGACTCTTCCATGCGCCATCAGCGACACGATCTGCTTGCCCCTCTGCCCGGCACCGCCCGCCAGATCCACAGCTTCCACTTCGGCCCAGAACAAGGCGAAGGAAAAATCTATATCCAGTCATCACTGCACGCCGACGAATTACCCGGCATGCTCGTGGCCTGGCACCTCAAGCAGCGCCTGGGCGAACTGGAAAGCGCCGGGCGCCTGCGCAGCGAAATCGTCCTGGTCCCCGTGGCCAACCCCATCGGCCTGGAACAAGTGCTGTTGGACATTCCGCTGGGGCGCTATGACTTGGAAAGCGGGCAGAACTTCAACCGCTGGTTTGTCGACCTGAGCGACGAGATCGGTAATCGACTCGAACACCACCTCACTGACGACCCGGCGCACAATCGACAGCTGATTCGCGCCGCGCTGCGCCAGGCCCTGGCGGCGGAAACCAGCCATACCCAACTGCAATCCCAGCGCCTGACCCTGCAACGCCTGGCCTGCGATGCCGATATGGTGCTGGACCTGCACTGCGACTTCGAAGCCGTCGCCCACCTTTACACCACGCCCCAGGCCTGGCCTCAGGTCGAACCGCTAGCCCGCTATATCGGGGCCGAGGCCTGCCTGCTGGCCACCGATTCGGGCGGTCAATCGTTCGATGAATGTTTCACGCTGCTGTGGTGGGACCTGCAACAGCGTTTCGGTGACCGCTTCCCGATTCCCCAGGGCTGCTTTTCGGTCACTGTCGAGTTGCGAGGCCAGGGTGACGTCAACCACGGGCTGGCGAGCATCGACTGCCAGGCTATCGTCGACTACCTGATCCGCTTTGGCGCCATCGCCGGCGAGCCGCTCGCGCTACCGCCCCTGGCCTATCCCGCCACGCCCCTGGCCGGGGTCGAACCGGTGGCCACCCCGGTCGGCGGCCTGCTGGTGTTCTGCGCGCTGCCTGGCGAGTACCTCGAAGCGGGTCAACTGATCGCCCAGGTCATCGACCCGATCGAGGACCGTGTCACCGAGATCCATTGCAGCCAGCCGGGCCTGCTGTACGCCCGGTCGCTACGGCGCATGGCCACGGCCGGGATGATCGTCGCCCACGTCGCGGGGCGCGAGGCCTATCGCCGCGGTTATCTACTTTCACCTTGAGGTATCCATGTACAAATTGAGCATCGACGGCCTGCACAAATGCTATGGCGACCACGAAGTCCTCAAGGGCGTATCGCTCAAGGCCAATACCGGGGACGTGATCAGCCTGATCGGTGCCAGCGGCTCGGGTAAAAGCACCTTTCTGCGCTGCATCAACTTTCTGGAAACCCCCAACGAAGGCGCCATGAGCCTGGACGGACAGAGTATCCGGATGGTCAATGACCGCGACGGCATGCGAGTCGCCGACGCTGCTGAGCTGCAACGGATTCGCACGCGCCTGGCCATGGTCTTCCAGCACTTCAACCTGTGGAGCCACATGACCGTACTGGAAAACGTCACCATGGCTCCGCGCCGGGTACTGGGGTTGAGCAAAAAGGCGGCCGAGGAGCGGGCCCGCCGGTATCTGGACAAGGTCGGACTCGCCTCGAGGGTCGCCGAGCAATACCCGGCTTTTCTGTCCGGCGGCCAGCAACAGCGGGTGGCCATCGCTCGCGCCCTGGCCATGGAGCCAGAGGTGCTGCTGTTCGACGAGCCCACCTCGGCACTCGACCCGGAACTGGTGGGCGAAGTGCTCAAGGTCATCCAAGGGCTGGCCGAAGAGGGACGGACCATGATCATGGTCACCCATGAAATGAGCTTTGCGCGCAAGGTGTCGAGCCAGGTGCTGTTTCTTCACCAGGGGCTGATCGAAGAACAGGGGCCGCCTGAAGAGGTCCTGGGCAACCCACAGAGCGAGCGGCTGCGCCAGTTCCTCAGCGGCAACCTGAAGTAACTCGACAGCTACACGCGCCGGGCATCAGGCCACCGGCACGGGAGGCGGCTCATCGGGCAAGGTCGGCTCGCCGGGCTCCAGGGGCTGTTCGTTGGGGGTGTCGGGATCGGGTTGGCCGGGAATACCACCGGTCATGCGGTGCGAGTGCGGATGCGCCAGCAGTGACCAGGCCAGATGCCCGACCTGGTTGGGTTCGAGTCGCGCCAGCAAGGCACTGATGGAGGGATCGAGCTTCATGGTGAACTCCTGAGCGTTGGCGGGGGCCACGTTGCGCGGGCCGCCCAATACACCCGATAGAGTGTCTGGCGGCTCAGGAATTCCGTCGTTTCGTCAGGTGCGTGGCAAGGTGACGCCGCGCTGGCCCTGGTACTTGCCGCCACGGTCCTTATAGGACACTTCACACTCTTCATCGGACTCGAGGAACAGCATTTGCGCCACGCCTTCGTTGGCGTAGATCTTCGCCGGCAAGGTCGTGGTGTTGGAGAACTCCAGGGTCACATGGCCTTCCCACTCAGGTTCCAGCGGCGTGACGTTGACGATGATCCCGCAGCGGGCATAGGTGCTCTTGCCCAGGCAGATGGTCAGTACGTTGCGCGGAATACGGAAGTACTCGACGGTACGCGCCAGCGCAAAGGAGTTCGGCGGGATGATGCAGACATCACTTTTGACGTCGACAAAGCTCTTCTCGTCGAAGTTCTTCGGATCGACGGTCGCCGAGTTGATATTGGTGAACACCTTGAATTCGTCGGCGCAACGCACGTCGTAGCCGTAGCTCGACACACCGAAGGAAATCAGCCGTTCGGCGCCTTCGCCACGCATCTGCCGCTCGACAAAGGGTTCGATCATGCCGTGCTCTTGCGCCATGCGGCGAATCCACTTGTCCGATTTGATGCTCATGGCGGGTGTCCTGAATAACGAGGTGGAAAAATTCTGTCCGGCATCTTACCGGGGCCGGCGGCCGGGTTCAAAGGCTCGCGCGGTTTATCTGCATCAACGCCCCATCCCTGCGACCGCCGGGGGACAGGGGCTGGCCCCCAGAGTAAACCGTCAGTCATGAAAACCGAGAAACCTGAACGATACCATTGGCACGTCCCGGAAAAAGGGGTAAGGTGGCGCCACTGTGCTGCTTGTGTCACTGAGAATCTCTACACGATGTTGAATTTCGATCCAACCATCTCCAAGAATTTTTCCTGCTCTTTGCACTCAGTCTCGGCCAGGGCTTTTCCTGAGTCGCAGTTAACTTTGTCCAAGGAGATACACCATGTCTAATCGCCAAACCGGTACCGTTAAGTGGTTCAACGATGAAAAAGGCTTCGGCTTCATCACTCCACAATCCGGTGACGACCTGTTCGTACACTTCAAAGCTATCCAATCCGACGGCTTCAAAAGCCTGAAAGAAGGCCAACAGGTTTCTTTCATCGCTACCCGCGGTCAGAAAGGCATGCAAGCTGAAGAAGTTCAAGTTATCTAACTTGTCCTGATTTAGTAAGAAAGCCCCGCTCTCAACAAGCGGGGCTTTTTTTATGCCTGGCTTTTAGCTCCAGCCACCAGGCCGGACAAGCGAAGCCATGCCTCGCCTGCCCCGCTCAGCTTAATCGTCGCTGATGGTAATGCTCGGCATTGCTTGGGCCGCCGCTTCCTGCAGGACAATACGGGCGCCCACCTGGCGCGCCAGCTCCTGATAAACCATGGCGATCTGGCTATCGGGCTCGGCAATGACCGTTGGCTTGCCGCTATCGGCCTGCTCGCGGATCACCATCGACAGCGGCAGCGACGCCAGCAACTCGACACCATACTGCGTCGCCAATTTCTCGCCTCCCCCTTCACCGAACAGATGCTCGGCGTGTCCGCAGTTGGAACAGATATGCACGGCCATATTCTCGACCACGCCCAGCACCGGGATATTGACCTTGCGGAACATCTCGACACCCTTCTTGGCATCCAGCAGCGCCAGGTCCTGCGGGGTGGTGACAATGACCGAACCGGCCACCGGCACCTTCTGCGCCAGGGTCAACTGGATATCGCCCGTGCCAGGCGGCATATCGATCACCAGGTAATCGAGGTTGCCCCAATCGGTCTGCGTCACCAGTTGCAGCAGCGCGCCGGACACCATCGGCCCGCGCCAGACCATCGGCGTGTTGTCGTCGGTCAGAAACGCCATCGACATGACTTCGACGCCATGGGACTCGATCGGCACGAACCATTTCTGGTCCTTGATCTTGGGCCGCGTACCTTCGGCAATACCGAACATCACCCCCTGGCTCGGGCCGTAGATATCCGCATCGAGAATGCCCACGCGCGCACCTTCGCGTGCCAGGGCCAGGGCCAGGTTCGCGGCCGTCGTGGACTTGCCCACACCGCCCTTGCCGGACGCTACCGCAATGACATTTTTAACATTGGCCAAACCTGGAATCTGGGCCTGGGCCTTGTGCGGCGTGATCACACACTGAATATCGACCTTGGCCGCGCTCACACCGTCCAGGCCTTCAATGGCCATTTGCAGCATCTGCGCCCAGCCGCTCTTGAACAGACCGGCGGCATAACCCAACTGGAGTTGAACGCTCACCTGCGTGCCCTGGATATCGATGGCACGCACGCACCCGGCGCTGACCGGGTCCTGGTTCAAATAAGGGTCGGTGTATTGGCGAAGGACGGCCTCCACCGCTGCGCGATTGACTGCGCTCATGGGCAACTCCCGAAAAGACTGAGTAAAACAGCCGACTATCCTAACCCTTCTGCCCCTGGCAGAGCAGGGTTTTGCAAAACCACGCCCTGGAAGTGACTTCCCGGGTTTGGCTCTCACGGGGTGAAATATATTTCCCAGCGCTTTATAGTGGCCGACCTCCGTTTCACTTCAAGTAGCCGAGCCCCATGTCCGAGCCACGCAAGATCCTCGTCACCAGCGCCCTGCCCTATGCCAATGGTTCCATTCACCTTGGCCACATGCTCGAGTACATCCAGACCGACATGTGGGTGCGCTTCCAGAAGCACCGCGGCAACCAGTGCATCTATGTCTGTGCTGACGACGCCCACGGCTCGGCCATCATGCTGCGCGCGGAAAAGGAAGGCATCACCCCGGAACAACTGATCGCCAACGTCCAGGCCGAACACAGCGCCGACTTTGCCGACTTCCTGGTCGACTTCGACAATTTCCACTCGACCCACGCCGAAGAAAACCGCGAGCTGTCGAACCAGATCTACCTGCGTCTGCGCGATGCCGGGCATATCGCCACACGCTCGATCACCCAGTATTTCGACCCGCAAAAGCAGATGTTCCTCGCCGACCGCTTCATCAAGGGCACCTGCCCGAAATGCGGGACCGAGGACCAGTACGGCGACAACTGCGAAAAATGCGGCGCCACCTACGCACCCACCGACCTGAAGGATCCTAAGTCGGCCATTTCCGGGGCCACGCCCGTGCTCCGCGACTCCCAGCACTTCTTCTTCAAGTTGCCGGATTTCCAGCAGATGCTGCAAACCTGGACGCGCAGCGGCACCCTGCAGGACGCCGTAGCGAACAAGCTCGCCGAATGGCTGGATTCAGGCCTGCAAGAGTGGGATATCTCCCGCGACGCGCCCTATTTCGGCTTTGAAATCCCCGGCGAGCCCGGCAAGTACTTCTATGTCTGGCTAGACGCCCCCATCGGCTACATGGCCAGCTTCAAGAACCTCTGCGCCCGCCGTCCGGAACTGGACTTCGACGCGTTCTGGGGCAAGGACTCCACGGCCGAGCTGTACCACTTCATCGGCAAGGACATCGTCAACTTCCACGCCCTGTTCTGGCCGGCGATGCTGGAGGGGGCCGGCTATCGCAAGCCGAGCGGGATCAATGTCCACGGTTATCTGACCGTCAATGGTCAAAAGATGTCGAAGTCGCGCGGCACCTTTATCAAGGCCCGCACCTACCTGCAACATCTGGCGCCGCAGTACCTGCGCTACTACTACGCGTCCAAGCTTGGCCGTGGCGTCGACGACCTCGACCTGAACCTCGAAGACTTCGTGCAGAAGGTCAACTCCGACCTGGTCGGCAAAGTGGTCAATATCGCCAGCCGCTGTGCCGGCTTTATCCACAAAGGCAACGCCGGCGTGCTGGTGGCCGGCAATGCCGCACCGGAACTGACCGACGCCTTCCTCGCCGCCGCACCAAGCATCGCCGAAGCCTACGAAGGCCGCGACTTTGCCCGTGCAATGCGCGAAATCATGGGCCTGGCCGACCGTGCCAACGCCTGGATTGCCGACAAGGCACCCTGGTCCCTGGCCAAGCAGGAAGGCAAGCAGGATGAAGTCCAGGCCGTCTGCGCCCTGGGGATCAACCTGTTCCGCCAACTGGTGATCTTCCTCAAGCCGGTATTGCCGCAACTGGCCGCCGATGCCGAGGCGTTCCTCAACGTCGCACCGCTGACCTGGGACGACCACGCCAGCCTGCTGAGCAATCACTCGCTGAACGCGTTCAAGCCGCTGCTGACCCGCATCGACCCGGCCGCTGTCCAGGCCATGACCGACGCCTCGAAAGAGGACCTAGTCGCCAGCCAGACCGATACCGGTGGCCCAAAAGGCAACGGTGAGCTGACCAAGGAGCCGCTGGCAGCGCAAATCGACTTTGACGCTTTTGCCGCCGTCGACCTGCGCGTAGCCCTGATCGTCAAGGCCGAAGCTGTTGAAGGCGCTGACAAGCTCCTGCGTCTGACCCTGGATATCGGTGATGAGCAACGTAATGTGTTCTCCGGCATCAAGAGCGCCTACCCGGATCCGGCAGCGCTCGAAGGCCGTCTGACCATGATGATTGCCAACCTCAAGCCACGTAAAATGCGCTTCGGTATGTCCGAAGGCATGGTGATGGCAGCCGGTCCTGGCGGTGAAGAAATCTACCTGCTCAGCCCGGACAGCGGCGCCAAGCCAGGCCAGCGGATCAAGTAGACCACTGCCCAGCGTCCCAGCGGCCACCCTGTTCGGTGGCCGTTTTTTTTACTGCCTGGCACACCCCGCATCCTTGCCGGATAATGTCCCCCATCCCAAGTCAACCGCCCGCTCGTCCCAATCGGCAACGCCATGACCGACCTGTTCCTGACACTTATCAGCGCCGTACTGATCAACCATCTGATCGTACAACTCCCCCTAGGCATAGCCCCGGTGCTCCACGCCGCGACCGGCTCACGCGCACGGCTGCATGCCCTGGGCCTTGCCACCACCTGGCTGATGCTGACGATCACCGTGCTCAATCACGCGCTCTACCATTACCTGTTGCTACCGCTGGAGCTGACGACGTTGCGCTTGTTCGTCTTCCTGCCGTGCAGCGTACTCTTGATCAAGCCAAGCAAAGCCCTGCTGTCGCGCCTGTTTCCCAGGCTGGACTTCAGCGGGCTTTGGCCGCTGCTGGCGAGCAACGCAGGAATTCTCGGGCTCGCCCTGCTCGACACCCAGGCCGAGACAAGCCTGGCCCGGGCGGGCGCGCTGGGCCTGGGGGCCGGGCTTGGGTTCTGGCTGCTGGCAAGCGTGTACCAGGACCTGCGCCAACGTATCAACCAAGAAGACGTTCCCCTGCCTTTTCGCGGCCTGCCGATAGAACTGATCAGCATTGGCCTGCTGGGCGTGGCGTTTCTCGGTCTCAACGGATTGATCGCCCCATGAGCCTGATTCAACGTATCGATGCCCTGCTGCCGCAAACCCAGTGCGGCAAATGCGGCCACCCGGGCTGTCGCCCCTACGCCGAGGGTATCGCCCAGGGCGAAGCCATCAACAAATGCCCACCCGGCGGGCGCGAAACCATCGCCCAGTTGGCCGAGCTACTGCACCTTCCCGAACTGGAACTGGACACCGAACGCGGTACGGCACCGGCACAGATCGCCTATATCCGCGAAGCCGAGTGCATCGGCTGTACCAAATGCATCCAGGCCTGCCCGGTCGATGCAATCGTCGGTGCAGCGAAACTGATGCATACGGTACTGATCGACGAATGCACTGGCTGCGACCTCTGCATCGCGCCGTGCCCGGTCGACTGTATTGAAATGCATCCGCTGGCAAGCGCCAAGGTGGTGGCGATCGTCGGCGGGCAGGCCGCCGATGCCGCCCAACTGCGTGCACGCAGCGTCAAGCGCAACCAGGCGCGCCTGCGTTATGAGCAGCGCACGGCACGCCTGCGCCGCGAAGAAGAGCACAAGCTTGCCGAGCGCCAGGCCCGCGCCCATCGTGCCTCCCAGCCACGAGAAGCGACGGGCACTGCGGTCCAGGGCGCGATTGAGCCGATTCACACTCAGAAGGCCACCGCCGATGCGGCCCTGAAGAAAGCCAAGGTCGACCTGGCCATGAGCCGCGCCCAATTGCACAAATCCCTCAAAGCCTTTGGTCACCCGCCCATTGCCGAACAGGCCGCACAACTGGCGCACATGCAGCAGCAATTCGAGGCGGCAGAACGGGCCCTGGCCAAGCTGGAACAGAGCGCTCCCGCCCCTGCCCCCAAGGACAGCGGACTCAAGCGTGCCAAGATTCAACTGGCCCTGCACCGGGCAGAACTGAGCAAAGCCCGCAGCCATGGTGCGCCCGAGGAACAACTGACCCGCTTGAGCCTCGCCCTCGCCCAGGCCGAGCAGGACCTGCATGCCGCCGAACAGGCCAGCGCCAAGCCAGCGCCCGAGTTGATCCGCATCGAAAAACGCCCGATTGATCCCCGACTGCGCCAACTGAAGACCGAACTGGCCTATGCCCGGGCGGACTTGAGCAAGCTGCAACGCAGCACACACACTTCTCCACAACAGTTGGAACAGGCGCAACACCGTCTGCTGGAACTGGAACAACAGGTGACCGCCCATGCTGCCTCCTAGTCCAGCCGCTGATGAACGCCTCAACCATGCCATGCGCCTCGTGCTGCTGGCATTGCTGCCCGGCGCACTGGTGCTGCTCTGGCTGCATGGTTGGGGACTGGTCTTTAATTGGCTGCTGAGTGCGAGCGCCGCACTGGCGGTAGAGGCCGGCATTCTGGCCCTGCGCAAACAGCCCGTGCGCACGACCCTGCTCGATGGCAGTGCACTGGTCACGGCCACCTTACTGGCCCTGGCACTGCCGCCCTACTGCCCCTGGTGGCTGCCCCTGAGCGCCAGCGCAGCCGCGCTCCTCTTCGGCAAGCATCTGTACGGCGGGGTCGGTCGAAATCCCTTCAACCCGGCCATGCTGGGCTATGCCCTGATGCTGGTGTGCTTTGCGCAACCCATGAGCCAGTGGCCAGGCCACAGCCTGGGTTTTCTCGACGCCCTGCAGCAGGTCGCCGGTTTCGACTTTTCTCCCTTGCGCCCGGATGCTTGGGCCCAGGCCACTGCGCTGGATGCGTTGAGAGTCAACCGGAGCCTGACCATCGATGAACTGTTCGCCAGCCATCCTGCGTTTGGCCGCGGTATTGTCTGGGCCAACCTGGCCTTCCTGGCCGGCGGCCTGCTGCTGTTGCAGCAACGCCTGTTCAGTTGGCACGCGCCGGTCGGCATGCTCGCAAGCCTGTTTGTGATCAGCCTACTGTGCTGGAACGGCACGGGATCGGACTCCCACGGCTCGCCACTGTTTCATCTACTGAACGGGGCCAGCCTGCTCGGCGCGTTTTTTATCGTGACCGAGCCTTTCTCAGGGGCGAAAACACCCCTGGCGCGCTTACTGTTTGGCATTGGTGTCGGCCTGCTGACTTATCTGATCAGGACCTGGGGCAGCTACCCGGACGGCCTCGCGTTCGCCGTATTGCTGATGAACCTCGCCGTCCCCAGCCTGGAACGCCTGAGTACCCGCAAGGGAGCAACCTGCCCATGAAACGCATTATTTCCCTGACCGGCGTGGCGATGCTCGCCGGCCTCGGCATTGCAGGCACCTTGCACGTGCAGCAAGCGACAGCTCCCTACAGCGCCACCCAACGCCAGGCACTGGACAGCCGCGCCCGCTTGTCCGTGCTGCCCCTCGGCAGCTACGACAATCACCCACTGGAGCATCCCCTGCCCCTGCACGATATCCAACTGGCCAATAGCCGCCTGAGTAAAGGCTGGCTGGCCACCCTTGGTGGCCGACCAAGCGCGGTGCTTTTCCAAAGCCGGACACAGGGTTACGAAGGCCCCATCGACTTGCTGATTGCGATTGGCAGCGATGCTCGCCTGCTGGGTGTCAAAACCCTGGCCCAGCGTGAAACACCCGGATTGGGCAGCCCGATCGCCGAGGAAGATCATCCCTGGATGAGGGCCTTCAGGGGCAAATCGCGCAACGAGCCAACAGATCCGGGCTGGGCCCTGAAAAAGGATCGGGGAGAATTCGATCAGTTGGCCGGGGCCACGGTAACGTCACGTGCCGTGCTGCAGGCCACGCACGATGCCTTGCGCTATTTCGACGAGCAGCGCCGGGAACTGTTGAGGGAGTCCGGTGATGAATAAGGAAACAGCAGTGATCGGTAGCCTGTTACTGGTACCGCTGATCGGCACGAGCGGCTGGCTGGTCACCGCCATCGGCTTCGCCTTGATCTTCTGCCTGCTGATAGCGGGCTACGCCCTGTTGATGTGGCCACTGCGCCGATGGATCCACCCGTCCCAGCGGCTACTGGCGAGCATCCTGCTCGGTGCCAGCCTGGTCAGTTGCAGCGAGTTGCTCCTGCAGGCCTGGTCATTGGAGTTGCATCAGGCGCTGACGGTGTACCTGCCGCTGGTCAGCCTGCAAATAGTATTAATGGAGTACAGCTATTTTTTTGCGCGCTCGGCCCGACAATGCCTTGGCACCCTGGCCGGCTTCTGCGCCCTGCTGCTGACACTATCGCTGCTGCGTGAAGCCCTGGGCAACGGTACGCTGCTGGCTCACTGGCAATGGCTGACAGGCGCTGCCCAATCCAGCCGAGGATGGGTCCTGTTTACCCCGGGCGAAGGTATTCGCCTGCTTACCCTGGTGCCGGGAGGGTTTATCCTGCTGGGCTTGCTACTCGCTGCCCGACAAGCCTGGTGGCCAACCACCAGAAACGACTGAATGACGCCGAGGAATCCCCCGATCCATGAATGCCGCTAAACGCCTGGAAATCTTTCGCAGATGGCATGAAGACAATCCGCACCCCAAGACCGAACTGGACTATTCATCGCCCTTCGAGTTGCTGATTGCAGTCATCCTTTCGGCCCAGTCCACGGATGTCGGCGTCAACAAGGCCACTGCCAAACTGTTTCCGGTCGCCAATACTCCGCAGGCCATGCATGCACTGGGGGTGGAAGGGCTCTCCCAGTACATCAAGACCATCGGCCTCTACAACAGCAAGGCCAAGAACGTGATCGAGACCTGCCGCCTGCTCGTCGAGCGCCACGGCGGTGAAGTACCACAAACTCGCGAAGAGCTGGAAGCCTTGCCGGGCGTGGGGCGAAAAACGGCGAATGTGGTGCTCAACACGGCCTTCCGACAACTGACCATGGCCGTCGATACCCATATCTTCCGCGTCAGCAACCGCACGGGGCTGGCGCCGGGAAAGAATGTCGTCGAAGTCGAAAAGAAGCTGATGAAGTATGTACCGAAGGACTATTTGCTCGACTCCCACCACTGGCTGATCCTCCACGGCCGTTATGTATGCCAGGCCCGCAAGCCGCGCTGCGGCAGCTGCAGGATCGAAGATCTATGTGAGTACAAACAGAAAACCTCGGACGATTGAGGCTTTATTAGAAATATTGATTAGTCGATTGAAAAAATCTTTTTTACCCGCACCGCGATTATCGCTATAAGGAGCGCCAATGGCCGTCTTAGCCTGGAGTTGACCTTATGAGCACTGGCAAAGAACAACTGGATGTGGACGACGACTTCGCCTCGCCCGAGGCTGTCGAACCGGAAGAGCCGCAGGTGGAAGTTGCCAAAACCAACCTAAGCAAGCGCCGCACTATCGACAACATGCTGGAAGAACGACGCCTGAAGAAACAACTGGCTGATTACGACTTCGATCTCTGACGTATTTCACCTCTGATCGAGTGCCTTGCGAGTATCCGGCTACAAGCTGCCCATGCCTGCCATTCCCACCGGGCAGAAGCACACGCTTATGTTCCGGGAGTACATAGCGTACTCCCGGCAAACGATCAGACCAGGCCGTTACGCTGAGCGAGTTCAATCAGGTCAACCAGAGAGCGAGCATTGAGTTTTAGCAGCAAGCGGGTTTTGTAGGTGCTGACGGTTTTGTTGCTCAGGAACATCCCATCAGCGATTTCCTTGTTGGTCTTGCCGCGGGCCAGTTGCTGCAACACCATCATTTCGCGGCCCGACAGGCGCTCGACCATCTCCGCCTCACTGACATTCCCCAGATTGGAACGTACCGAATGCAGCGCCTGGTTAGGGAAGTAGCTGTAGCCGGAAAGCACCGCCTTGATGGCGCTGAGTAGCTCTGTCAAATCCTGCTGTTTGCAGACATAACCCGCCGCACCGGCCTGCATGCAACGCATTGAGAAATGCCCTGGCGCCTGGGAAGTAAAGACCAGCACCTTAAGAGGCTGGGAACTTGCAATCAGTCGAGCAATAACTTCCAGGCCGTCCAATTTAGGAATACCAATATCGAGAATGACGATATCCGGCATCTGCTCCCTAGCAAGTTGCAAAGCATCCACGCCATTCCCCGTTTCCCCGGTCACTTCATAACCATGCCGTTCCATCAGCATACGCACAGCCAGGCGAATGGCGGGATGATCATCCACGATCAGCACTTTATTCATGGGCAAGTCCAATTTTCGCTATTCGAATTTTCGAGCTCGCACAATAGCCTAGTCCCTTCCTACTGGGCATAGCATCTCCCTATGCAGGACAATATATAAAGACAATGAGCACAGCATAAAGAGAAAAAACCTACAAAATACATCCTCAAGTAACAACACTACCGGACGCTCGACACGCGCTTCGGCACACAGACGACGCACGATTCGCCCGACGCTTGCCACCTCCCGCAGAACGTTTAAATCGCGACTGCACCTCATCATTGCGCCCAACTGCCCTGGCGCGAAAATTTAATCGTGTCGAAATAACAGTAACCCGGCGCTATCCAACCTCATCAATAGCGACTCGGCGCCGAAACAAGGGCGTTGAACAACTATTCAAGAACACAACTAGAACTAGTTTTTTAATTTTAAACTCACACCAATCATGTTAGATCCTTCGCATTACCCAACGATCAGCCATAAAAAAACCCCGATCAAATGACCGGGGCTTTTCTATATTGCAACAAACTTAGAACATCTTGCGGTTCTTGTTCGCGGCAATACGCATACGCAGTGCATTGAGCTTGATAAAGCCTGCCGCGTCGGCCTGGTTGTAAGCGCCACCATCTTCTTCGAAGGTCGCGATATTGGCATCGAACAACGAGTCATCGGACTTACGGCCGGTGACAATAACGTTGCCCTTGTACAGCTTGAGGCGCACAACACCATTAACGTGGGCCTGGGACGCGTCGATCATTTGTTGCAGCATCAGACGCTCAGGGCTCCACCAGTACCCGGTGTAGATCAGGCTGGCGTACTTGGGCATCAACTCATCTTTGAGGTGAGCGACTTCACGGTCCAAGGTGATCGATTCGATCGCCCGGTGAGCGCGCAGCATGATGGTGCCGCCTGGCGTCTCGTAGCAGCCACGGGACTTCATGCCGACATAACGGTTCTCGACGATGTCCAGGCGGCCAATACCATTTTCCCCGCCAATGCGGTTCAAAGTGGCCAGTACGGTAGCCGGAGTCATTTCGACGCCATCCAGAGCCACGATATCGCCATTGCGATAGGTCAGTTCCAGGTAAGTCGGCGTGTTCGGCGCGTCTTCCGGGGACTTGGTCCAACGCCACATGTCTTCTTCGTGCTCGGTCCAGGTATCTTCCAGCACGCCACCTTCATAGGAGATGTGCAGCAGGTTGGCATCCATCGAGTACGGGGATTTCTTCTTGCCATGACGCTCGATCGGGATGGCATGCTTCTCGGCATAATCCATCAGTTTCTCACGCGACAGCAGGTCCCACTCACGCCATGGTGCGATGACCTTGACGCCGGGCTTGAGTGCGTAGGCGCCCAGTTCGAAGCGAACCTGGTCGTTACCCTTGCCAGTCGCGCCATGGGAAATGGCGTCGGCGCCGGTTTCGTTGGCGATTTCAATCAGACGCTTGGCAATCAGCGGACGTGCGATGGAAGTACCCAGCAGGTACTCGCCTTCGTAGACGGTGTTGGCGCGGAACATCGGGAAAACGAAATCGCGTACGAACTCTTCACGCAGATCGTCGATATAGATCTCTTTCACGCCCATGGCTTGCGCCTTGGCACGTGCTGGCTCGACCTCTTCGCCCTGACCGAGGTCCGCAGTGAAGGTCACCACTTCACAGTTATAAGTATCCTGCAGCCACTTGAGGATCACCGAAGTGTCCAGGCCGCCGGAATACGCCAGAACGACCTTGTTTACGTCCGCCATGCCATCACTCCACCGGGTTGTACGGAAAAGCGCGGATTCTACCGCTCAAACCGGTGAATTTACAGGGGCGCGACAGCTTAGGACGACAAAGCGACAGATTATGTCGACCGGGCGACGAGCACAGCCGTTTCAGGAGGTCGCTGCGGCACTCGGAGCAACGCCAGCCTTGGGCTCTACCTTGAGCTCAGCCTTGGGCGCGGGGGCCTCCACGGGAGGCACGCGATCGAGCACGATACTGACCCGCCGATTCTTGGCCCGATTGGCCTTGTTGGTGTTGGGAGCCAGCGGATAACGTTCACCATGGAAACGTACCGTGATCTGCTCCTCGGCAAAGCCATTGGCCTTGAAGAACTCCATGACCGCCAGGGCTCTGCGCCGCGACAGATCCCGGTTGGTCAGGCGATTGCCGCTGTTGTCCGAATGGCCGTTGAGCTCGATATGGTTGACGCTCGGATCGGCCTTGAGGAACTCAAGCACCACCTGCAGACGAGCCTTGGCCGGCCCATCGAGCTCGATGCCACCGCCAGGGAAGCCGACCTCGGTCTTCTTCACTTGCTCGAAATTCATCGGTAGTAATTTGGCGGTACAGACTTGGTAGTCACTGTAGGCCTTGCTGAACTTGACCGGCAGCAAACGGATTTCCGATGTCCCGCCATCACGTGAATAATGGCGCACCACCGGACTGCGCCCGTCCAGCAAGCCGGTAAACAGACGCCCGGCCTGGGCCTGCGAGCTGTTGAACAGGACGTCGCCGCTGCCGATCCGTACCGCACCCAGGTTGATATCGCCGCGCCCCGGCTGCCAAGGCGCCGCGGCGGCCAATAAGGTAGCCGAACCCCCACCCAGCGGATGGTTGTAAGCCTTGAGGCGAAAGATTGCCTGCTCCCCGGCCCGTCGAACGAACTCACCCGAACCAAAATCGGTGATGGGCTGAGCCAGACGGCACTCGAATTTATCGCCCTCGACCGTCCACTCGATATTCTCCAGACGGGTCTGGAACGTCAGGGCCATGGCGGGCAGACTGGCGAACATACTGAGCAAGGCTAGATAACGCTGGCGCACGGGAGGCTCCATTGGATTTTGCAACAAAAAATACGGCGTACCCTCGAGGTATCGGTTAAGCCGCGTAAAACTTGATAGCGAGTGCCTGATACTGTCTTTTCCGGTAGCATCCCCCCCTAGTTCGACCCGCCTGGAACCCCCCAATGTCCGACCGCCTGACCCTGCTGCGTCCCGACGACTGGCATATCCATCTTCGCGATGGCGCTGCGTTGCCCCACACTGTCGCGGATGTTGCGCGCACCTTTGGCCGCGCCATCATCATGCCCAACCTGGTGCCACCCGTCCGCAACGCGGCCCAAGCCGACGCCTATCGCCAGCGCATTCTTGCCGCTCGTCCTGCCGGCAGCCGTTTCGAACCGCTGATGGTGCTTTACCTCACCGATCGTACGCAGCCCGAGGAAATCCGCGAGGCCAAGGCCAGCGGCTTCGTGTATGCCGCCAAGCTATACCCGGCCGGCGCCACGACCAATTCGGACTCGGGTGTCACCAGCATCGACAATATCCTGCCCGCAATCGAGGCCATGGCCGAAGTGGGCCTGCCGTTGTTGATTCACGGTGAAGTGACCCGCGCCGATGTCGATATCTTCGACCGCGAAAAGATTTTTATCGACGAGCACATGCGCGGCGTCGTAGAGCGTTTCCCAAACCTGAAAGTCGTGTTCGAGCACATCACCACCCGTGACGCCGTGGAGTTTGTCCGCCAGGCTCCGGCCAACGTGGCAGCGACCATCACCGCTCATCACCTGCTCTATAACCGTAATCATATGCTGGTTGGCGGTATCCGCCCGCACTTCTATTGCCTGCCGATCCTCAAGCGCAACGTACACCAGGAAGCCTTGCTGGACGCAGCGACGAGCGGCAGCGAGAAGTTCTTCCTGGGCACCGACTCGGCGCCCCATGCCCAGCATGCCAAGGAAGCCGCCTGCGGTTGCGCGGGCTGCTACACCGCCTATGCCGCAATCGAGCTGTACGCCGAAGCCTTCGAGCAGCGCAATGCGCTGGACAAACTCGAAGGTTTCGCCAGCCTGCACGGCCCCCGCTTCTATGGGCTGGCACCGAACAGCGAGCGCATTACACTGGTCCGCGAGGAGTGGACCGCCCCTGCCAGCCTGCCGTTTGGCGAGCTGACCGTAATCCCGCTGCGCGCCGGTGAAAAACTGCGCTGGCGCCTGCTGGAGGAACACCTGTGAGTGACGACCATTTCGATGACGAGCTGGAAAGCCATGGCAACTCCGGAGGCTCACGCCATCCGATGGCTTCCCGCTTTCGCGGTTACCTGCCCGTCGTCATCGATGTAGAAACCGGTGGTTTCAATGCTGCGACAGACGCCCTGCTGGAAATCGCCGCCGTAACCATCGGCATGGACGAAAAAGGCTTCGTGTTCCCGGAACACACCTACTTCTTCCGGGTCGAGCCCTTCGAAGGGGCGAACATCGAACCGGCGGCCCTGGAATTCACCGGGATCAAGCTCGATCACCCGCTGCGTATGGCCGTCAGCGAAGAAACCGCCCTGACCGATATCTTCCGTGGCGTGCGCAAGGCGCTCAAGGCCAACGGCTGCAAGCGGGCCATCCTGGTCGGCCACAACAGCAGCTTCGACCTGGGCTTTCTCAATGCCGCCGTCGCGCGCCTGGATATGAAGCGCAATCCGTTTCACCCCTTCTCCAGCTTCGACACCGCGACGCTCGCCGGCCTGGCTTACGGCCAGACCGTGCTGGCCAAGGCCTGCCAGACCGCCGACATCGACTTCGATGGTCGTGAAGCGCATTCGGCCCGCTACGACACCGAGAAGACCGCCGAGCTGTTCTGCGGCATCGTCAATCGGTGGAAACAGATGGGTGGCTGGGAAGATTTCAACGACTGATTCCCCCGCTTTGAGCAAGAAAAAACCGGCCAAGCGCCGGTTTTTTCTTGTCCGAATAGCCACTCGTCAGGCCGCAGCCGCTCTAGACAGATGCTTTGCGAAGTTACTTTGACAATCATTCTCGTTAACATTAAGATCCGTCTCATTGAGCCACAACCCACAGCGACGGTTCTCACCTATGTATGTCTGCCTCTGCCAAGGCGTTACCGACGGGCAAATCCGCGAAGCCATCTATGACGGCTGCTGCAGCTACCGTGACGTGCGCCAGGCCACCGGTGTCGCCAGCCAGTGCGGAAAATGCGCCTGCCTCGCCAAGCAAGTGGTGCGTGAAACCCTGACAGAATTGCAAAGTTGCCAGGCCGCGATTCCCTACGCCGTAGAATTTTCCGCCGCCTGATTCAGCCTTATTTAAAGAACCGGACTTAACGTCCGGTTTTTTTATGCCCAGAATTCAATCGCTTAGCACCATAACGCGGAACACAAACATTCTTATTCCGATTAATTTTCATTTATTATTCAATAACTTAGGTTTGACACTTGTAATTACCCGGCTCAAACTCGGGCTTATATACGGCTAATACAGGGCAGGACCCCATCATGAAAGGCGACGTAACAGTCATCCAGCATCTCAACAAGATCCTTGCCAATGAGCTGGTCGCGATCAATCAGTATTTTCTGCATGCACGCATGTATGAAGATTGGGGCCTGAACAAGCTGGGCAAGCACGAGTACCACGAGTCCATCGACGAGATGAAACACGCGGACAAGCTCATCAAGCGCATCCTTTTCCTCGAAGGCCTGCCGAACGTCCAAGACCTGGGCAAGCTGCATATCGGCGAACACACCAAGGAAATGCTCGAGTGCGACCTGCGCATCGAGAAGACCGGCCACGCCGACCTCAAGGCCGCCATTGCCCACTGCGAAGTCACCGGCGACTTTGGTAGCCGTGAACTTCTGGAGGATATTCTCGAATCCGAAGAAGAACATATCGATTGGCTGGAAACCCAACTGGGCCTGATCGATAAAGTCGGTATCGAGAATTACCTGCAATCACAAATGGGCGAGTAATCGCCCCCAATAAAAAGCCCCGCGCTCTTGTTCAGAGGCGGGGCTTTTTATTGCCTGCAAGACGTGGCGCAAGCTAATGCGCCACGCGCTGAGATCAGGCTTCGGTCTTGCTTGCAGCCTTCTCGGCAGCAGCCTTGATCAGGGCCTGCAGCTCACCATTGGCAGCCATCTCGGTCATGATATCGCTACCGCCGACCAGCTCACCGGCAACCCACAACTGCGGGAAGGTCGGCCAGTTGGCGTATTTCGGCAGGTTGGCACGGATTTCCGGGTTCTGCAGGATATCCACGTAGGCGAACTTCTCGCCACAGCCCATGACGGCCTGCGCGGCTTTCGCGGAAAAGCCACACTGCGGGGCATTCGGCGAGCCTTTCATGTAAAGCAGAATGGTGTTGTTGGCAATCTGCTCTTTAATAGTTTCGATGATATCCATGAAGCACCTCGGCTAACTGTCCGACTCAAACTTTCCGACTCAGTAGTCGGCACGGTTGCGCATTGTAACGGAAAGCCGAGCGCTACGCTCGGTCTCCCCTGCCCGACTATCGTCGCCCGGGGCTTAGGCCGCACCGACCTGCACGGGAACACCATTGAGCACCGCATTCCCCGACAACGCATCCAGCTGCCGTTCGTCAGTCAGGTCATTGGCGCTCGCCCCCGACTGGGCGCAGGCAATCGCCATCTGCACTCCCGGCCGAGCATGTCCCCACCCGTGAGGCAGGCTCACAACGCCTGGCATCATCTCCAGCGAGGCCAATACCTGCACCTCCACCTCGCCAACCCGCGAGCGAACGCGAACCCGCTGTCCATCGCACAGCCCACGACACGCCAGATCATCGGGATGCATCAGCAGTTGATGGCGCGGTTTGCCCTTCACCAGCCGGTGATAGTTGTGCATCCAGGAGTTGTTGCTGCGCACATGCCGCCGGCCAATCATCAGCAACTCCCCCACCGCTGGCGCCTGCTGAGCGGCAAAACGCGCGAGATCCGCCATAAGCTCGGCCGGAGCCGCCTGGATCTGCCCATCCGCACTTTTCAGCCGCCCTGCGAGATTGGGCTTGAGCGCCCCCAGGTCAAGGCCATGGGGGTAGGCCGCCAGGCCGGCCACCGACAACTTGTGCGCCGATGCATCGCCGTACCGGCCACTACGCAGGCCAGCGTCAATCATCTGGGCGGGCGCGACAGTGGGCTTGAGCGCGTGTCCGCTTCGTGCGGCAAAGGCCTGCGCCAGGCCAACAAAGATTTCCCAGTCATGCAGTGCGCCCGTCGGCTTGGCGAGAATGGCCTGATTGAAGCGCGTGACATTGCGTACTGCGAACATATTGAACGTGGTGTCGTAATGATCATTTTCCAGCGCCGAAGTCGAGGGCAGGATCAGGTCGGCATAACGCGTGGTTTCGTTGATATACAGGTCGATACTGACCATAAACTCCAAACCACCCAGCGCCCGCTCCAGTTGACGCCCATTGGGCGTGGACAGCACGGGATTGCCTGCCACCGTCACCAACGCCCGCACCTGGCCTACGCCGTCACAGAGCATCTCCTCGGCCAGCGCCGAGACCGGCAGTTCGCCCCCATACTCCGGCAATCCGCTGACCCGGCTTTGCCAGCGATTGAAATGTCCGCCGCCTGTGGAAGCGACCAGGTCCACTGCCGGCTCAGTGCACACAGCCCCACCAACCCGATCCAGATTACCGGTCACCAGATTGATCAACTGAACCAGCCAGTGACAGAGCGTGCCAAAAGCCTGCACCGAGACGCCCATGCGTCCGTAACAGACGGCTTTGTCCGCACCGGCAAAGTCGCGTGCCAGTTGCCTGATCTGCTCGGCAGGCACTGCGCACAGGGGGCTCATGGCCTCGGCATCAAACGCTTGAATCGCCGCGCGAACCGACTCCAGCCCCTGCACAGGCAAATGGCTGGTGCGGGTCAAGCCTTCACTGAACAGGGTATGGAGCAACCCGAACAATAGCGCCGCATCCCCACCTGGGCGCACAAACAGATGCTGATCGGCCAGCGCCGCGGTTTCACTGCGCCGAGGATCGACCACCACGATCCGCCCGCCTCTGGCCTGGATAGCCTTCAAGCGTTTCTCGACATCCGGCACCGTCATGATGCTGCCATTGGAGGCCAGCGGATTGGCCCCCAGGATCAGCATGAAGTCGGTGTGGTCAACATCCGGGATCGGCAACAGCAACCCGTGGCCGTACATCAGGTGGCTGGTCAGGTGGTGGGGCAGTTGGTCGACCGAGGTCGCGGAAAAGCGATTACGGGTCTTGAGCAGCCCGAGGAAGTAGTTGCTATGGGTCATCAACCCATAGTTGTGCACGCTGGGATTGCCCTGGTAGACCGCCACCGCGTTCTGCCCATGGCGCGCCTGAATATCCCCCAGCCGCTCGGCGACCAGTGCAAAGGCCGCCTCCCACTCGATAGGCCGCCATTCGTCCCCCACCCGCTGCATGGGCCGGCGCAGGCGGTCCGGATCATTCTGGATATCCTGCAGGGCCACCGCCTTGGGACAGATATGCCCACGGCTGAAGGGATCCAGGGCATCGCCCTTGATCGAAGTGATCTGCACCTGCTGGTCGTCGGTGCGGGTGGTTTCAATGGTCAAGCCACAGATGGCTTCACATAGATGGCAGGCACGGTGATGAAGAGTCTTGGTCATGGCCAGTCTCTGTTTTGTTGGCGGCTGCCGGCTGGCATACACGAACAAAACTATGGCGCCTGAGCGACCACACTGCCAGGCCAGTCAACTCCATGAATCGGCAGGCATCAACCACGCCGATACGGATTAGACTCGCGGCAGTCGTGGCGGCGGCTGCAACTGGATTTCCTGCACCGCTTCGATCTGCTCGTGGGTGACCGGCACGCCGGTCAGCTCGCTGATCAGCCGCCAGTGCTCATCAAGGCCCGAACTGATGGTCGCCATCCGGTCGATCATCCGGCGCGCGGCACCGCGAGTTGTCTCATCCTCGCTGCGCAGCAGCTCAAATGACATGGACGTCATCGACGCCGTCATATGAGTCAGCGTGCGCGCTGTCAGCCCGAGAAGTTCTACCAATTGCTGTTCTTTCGATTCCATTCCCGAGACTCGTATGTGTCGCACGAGACACATTTATAACCCAGCGCCCGCCTTTAGCAAATGTTGCAAAAGCCAAAGTTGTCTCGCCCCATCGACCGATCAGTCAGGAAAACCCGCCGGTGGGTGACTTGAGCACCTTCGCGAATTGCCAAGCCGCGCGGCGACAGTGTACAAATGGCCCCTGGCCATAGAACGAACAGGCTTAAAGAGCCGCCCATGGCCAGCGCTGGATTCCCCTGGAAACTTAACCCTGTTGGTAAGACGCGACATTTTCTTATACGATCGCGCCTTCCCCTATTTCGTCGCCCCGTGCGGCTTTCGCCGCAGGTCTAGCCCGTTTTTCCGAAAAACCCGGCTTTGAGTATCTGCGGTCTGTTGCAAAAGGTAGTCAATAATGAGCGCAAGGCACTTTCTCTCCCTGATGGATTACACGCCCGAAGAGCTGCTCAGCGTGATCCGTCGAGGGATCGAGCTCAAAGACCTGCGTAACCGCGGCGTACTCTTCGAGCCGTTGAAGAACCGGGTCCTGGGGATGATTTTCGAGAAATCCTCGACGCGTACCCGTCTGTCGTTCGAGGCCGGCATGATCCAGCTCGGCGGCCAGGCCATTTTCCTCTCGCCACGCGACACCCAACTGGGTCGCGGCGAGCCGATCGGCGACTGCGCCATTGTCATGTCGCGCATGCTCGATGCGGTGATGATCCGGACCTTTGCCCACAGCACCCTGACCGAGTTCGCGGCCAACTCCCGCGTTCCGGTGATCAACGGGCTATCGGACGACCTGCACCCGTGCCAACTGCTCGCCGACATGCAGACCTTCCTCGAACACCGCGGCGCCATCCAGGGCAAAACCGTGGCCTGGATCGGCGACGGCAATAATATGTGCAACAGCTATATAGAAGCGGCCATCCAGTTCGACTTCAACCTGCGTATCGCCTGCCCCGAAGGTTACGAGCCCAATCCAACCTTCGTCGCCCAGGCCGGTGACCGCGTACAGATCCTGCGCGACCCGCGCGAGGCCGTACGTGGCGCCCACCTGGTCAGCACCGACGTCTGGACCTCCATGGGCCAGGAAGAAGAAACCGCCAAGCGCCTGGCCCTTTTCGCGCCCTTCCAGGTCAACCGCGCCCTGCTCGACCTGGCCGCACCAGAGGTGCTGTTCATGCATTGCCTACCCGCCCACCGGGGCGAGGAAATCAGCCTCGACCTGCTTGACGACCCGCGCTCGGTGGCGTGGGACCAAGCCGAGAACCGCCTGCATGCCCAGAAGGCCCTGCTCGAATTTCTCGTTGAACCGGCGTACCACCACGCATGAGCCAGCCATTACTCCTCAACCTGCGTAACCTTGCCTGCGGCTACCAGGACCAACGTGTGGTGCAGAACCTCAACCTGCACCTCAATGCCGGCGATATCGGCTGCCTGCTCGGCTCGTCGGGGTGCGGAAAGACCACCACCCTGCGGGCCATTGCCGGGTTCGAACCGGTGCACGAGGGTGAAATCCAACTGGCCGGCGAAGTGATCTCCAGCGCCGGTTTCACCCTGGCACCAGAGAAGCGTCGCATCGGCATGGTGTTCCAGGACTACGCGCTGTTTCCCCATCTGAGCGTGGCGCAAAACATCGCCTTTGGCATTCGCCAGCACCCGCAGAAAGATCGAGTAACCGACGAGTTGCTCGAACTGGTCAATCTCAAAGGCCTCGGCAAGCGCTATCCCCACGAACTGTCCGGCGGCCAGCAACAACGAGTGGCCCTCGCCCGCGCCCTGGCACCCGAACCACAACTGCTGCTGCTCGACGAGCCGTTCTCCAACCTCGATGGTGAGCTGCGCCGCAAACTCAGCCATGAAGTGCGCGATATCCTCAAGCTACGCGGTACCAGCGCGATTCTGGTGACTCACGACCAAGAAGAAGCCTTCGCGGTCAGCGACCATGTCGGGGTCTTCAAGGAAGGTCGTCTGGAACAGTGGGATACGCCCTACAACCTCTACCACGAACCCTTGACCCCCTTCGTCGCCAGCTTTATTGGCCAGGGCTATTTTATTCGTGGCCAGTTGCACAGCCCGGAATCGGTCCAGACCGAACTCGGCGTGCTGCGCGGCAACCGGGCCTATAACTGGCCGGTGGGTGGTGCGGTGGATGTGCTGCTGCGCCCGGACGATATCGTCTATGCCCCCGACAGCGAGCTGAAGGCCCGTATCGTCGGCAAGACCTTCCTCGGTGCTTCGACCTTGTATCGCCTGCAACTGCCGACCGGCAGCCAGCTGGAATCGGTGTTCCCCAGCCACGCCGATCACCTGCCGGGAAGCGAAGTCGGCATCCGTGTCGCCGCCGAGCACCTGGTACTGTTCCAGGCCAGTGGTAGTCAAGCGGCGCAGATCCCACTGGTCGAAGCGGGTGTCCGGCGTTTTAGCCACGGCCAATAGCGCTGTTCGCCAGCTCGCTCGCACCTGATCGGTAGGCGTGAGCGAGCTCACGCCAGGTATCAAGCCAGAAACAGCCGCCCGCTACTGACCAGCGTTGCATCCCCGCCAATCTTCACCCGCTCCCCTTCCAGCCGACAGAACAACTCGCCCCCACGCGCCGAGCACTGGTAGGCGGTGAGGCTCGCCTTGTCCAGGCGCTGCGCCCAATACGGAATCAGGCTGCAATGGGTCGAGCCGGTGACCGGGTCCTCATCGATGCCGATGGCTGGCGCAAAGTAGCGCGAAACGAAATCGTGCTGCTGCCCCGGCGCCGTCACAATCGCTCCCGGCCATGGCAGCCTCGCCAGTGCCACCTTATCCGGCTGGCAATCGCGCACGGCCTGCTCGGACTCCAGCACCACGAACAGTTCATGGGAACCCAGCACCTCCACCACCTTGCAGCCCAGGGCCTGCTCAACCTGCGGGGTCACATCCAGCGGCCCCGGCACGATCCGCGGGAAATCCAGCCACAAGCGCCCGTCTGCCCGGCTGACACTCAAGGGCCCGCTGCGGCTGACAAAATCAATCCGCTCGGCCGTCTCCTGGTAGACCTCGAACAGCACAAAGGCACTGGCCAACGTGGCGTGGCCACACAGCGGCACCTCGACGGTCGGCGTAAACCAGCGGATATGCCAGGCAGCCCCTTCGCGGACCAGAAAAGCGGTTTCGGCCAGATTATGCTCGGCCGCAATCTTCTGCATCAGCTCATCGGCCAGCCAACTGTCCAACCGATAGACCATGGCCGGGTTGCCGCCAAAGGGCCGGTTACTGAACGCATCGACCTGGTGGAATTCAAGCTGCATCGCATCGTCTCCTGTGCATTTAGGCCAGGGAGAATGCCGTCAGCGTTGTCAGGTTCGCCAGTGACAGACGCCACTCATTTGCACCATACAGCCGTCTCAAGGCCGCCCGACGTCGGCGAACTTGGCCTGGGTATGTTCGGCCAGCACATCGGCGGACAATTCGACTTCCAGGCCCCGTCGCCCGGCACTGACGTGGATGGTCGCAAAAGAGCGCGCGGAATTATCGATAAAGGTCCGCAGACGTTTCTTCTGCCCCAACGGGCTGATGCCTCCCAGTAGGTAACCCGTTGCCCGTTGCGCCGCTGCCGGATCAGCCATCTCGGTTTTCTTCACGCCAGCCGCCTGAGCCAGCGCCTTCAGATCCAGCGAGCCGATCACGGGGACCACCGCCACCAACAACTCACCCTTTTCACTGCTGGCCAACAGCGTCTTGAACACCTGGGCCGGCTCCAGGCCGAGCTTCTCTGCCGCTTCGAGGCCATACGAGGCCACCTTGGGGTCATGTTCATAGCTGTGAACGCGATGTTCGGCACGCGCTTTTTTCAGCAAATCCAATGCGGGGGTCATGGCAACTCCAGGCTCGACAAGTGCAGGAAAAACAACCGCAGAATACTAGGCCATCAACGCTCAAAAGGCTCTATTCCCGTGACATTGCGCCAAGCCACAGGGCCTCCGGCGGCGCTTTGCGCACACGCATTCGGCGCAGACACATGAGACCGCCACGGCGACCAGCGGTCAGAATCTGAACCACCGTTCACTTTCGACCTTTGACAGCAGCGTTTCTTGTCTATATATTTTCGATTTTGAATATTGCCGAATCGTTCCAGCAGGTTTCGCCACTGTGCGCCGAACCCGCTTCCCCATTGCCTGTCAGCGCCCAAAAGGGCGTCACACAACAACAAAAAACGAGGTTCCTCATGAGTGCTGCGTTACGCCAACCGTCGATTTACGGCCAATGCATCGCCGAATTCCTCGGTACCGCGCTGCTGATTTTCTTCGGCACCGGTTGCGTCGCCGCGCTCAAGGTCGCGGGCGCCAGCTTCGGGCTCTGGGAAATCAGCATCATCTGGGGCGTGGGTGTGAGCATGGCCATCTACTTTACCGCTGGCGTGTCAGGGGCCCACCTGAACCCGGCCGTCAGTATCGCCTTGTGCCTGTTTACCGATTTCGAGAAGCGCAAATTGCCCTTCTATATTTTCGCCCAGGTCGCCGGCGCCTTTTGTGCGGCCGCCCTGGTCTATACGCTCTACAGCAACCTTTTCTTCGATTTCGAACAAAGCCATCACCTGATGCGTGGTACCCAGGCCAGCCTCGAACTGGCCTCGGTATTTTCCACCTACCCCCACCCGCTGCTCTCCACCGGCCAGGCTTTCCTGGTCGAAGTCATCATCACGGCCATTTTGATGGGCGTCATCATGTCCCTGACCGACGACAACAACGGCCTGCCCCGCGGCCCCCTGGCCCCCCTGCTGATCGGCTTGCTGATCGCAGTGATCGGCAGTGCGATGGGCCCGCTGACCGGCTTTGCGATGAACCCGGCCCGGGACTTCGGCCCGAAACTCATGACCTTCTTCGCCGGCTGGGGTGAAATAGCCTTTACTGGCGGGCGAGAGATCCCGTATTTCCTGATTCCGATCTTTGCTCCGATCGTCGGAGCCTGTCTTGGCGCGGCACTCTATCGCGGCCTGATCGCCCGTCATCTGCCGGCCCCGGCAGTGACAGACGAGCCTGCCAAGACAGGGCTGGCCAGCAAGATCCAGGCGTCCTGAACCGCATTTTGCAAAGCCTGCGCGTATGCTCTGCCCCTGTAGCACGCGCGGTGCTCAATCACTCTATTTCAAGGCAATCGACATGACCGAAACACAAAACAAGAACTACATCATTGCCCTGGACCAGGGCACGACCAGTTCCCGGGCCATTATTTTCGACCGCGATGCCAACGTGGTCTGCACCGCCCAACGTGAATTCCAGCAGCACTACCCGCAAGCGGGCTGGGTCGAACATGACCCCATGGAAATCTTTGCCACCCAGAGCGCCGTCATGGTCGAAGCCCTGGCCCAGGCCGGCCTGCACCACGATCAGGTCGCCGCCATTGGCATCACCAACCAGCGTGAAACCACCGTGGTCTGGGACAAGGAAAGCGGCCGCCCCATCTACAACGCAATCGTCTGGCAGTGCCGGCGCAGCACCGAGATCTGCGAACAGCTCAAGCGCGGCGGTCACGAAGACTACATCCGCGAGACCACCGGCCTGGTCACCGATCCGTACTTCTCCGGTACCAAGCTGAAATGGATCCTCGACCAGGTTGAAGGCAGCCGCGAACGGGCGCGCAAAGGCGAACTGCTGTTCGGCACCGTTGATAGCTGGCTGATCTGGAAGTTCACCGGCGGCAAGACCCATGTCACCGACTACACCAATGCCTCGCGCACCATGCTCTTCAACATCCACACCCTGGAGTGGGACGCGAAGATGCTCGAACTGCTGGATATTCCCCGGGAGATGTTGCCCGAGGTGAAGTCCTCCTCCGAAATCTATGGCCGGACCAAAAGCGGCATTGCCATTGGCGGTATCGCCGGCGACCAGCAGGCCGCCTTGTTCGGGCAGATGTGCGTCGAGCCCGGCCAGGCAAAGAATACCTACGGCACGGGCTGTTTCCTGCTGATGAACACCGGTGCCAATGCCGTGAAATCCACCCATGGCATGCTCACCACGATTGCCTGCGGTCCGCGTGGCGAAGTGGCCTACGCCCTGGAAGGCGCAGTGTTCAACGGTGGCTCCACCGTGCAGTGGCTGCGGGACGAGCTGAAAATCATCAATGACGCCCACGACACCGAATACTTCGCCAGCAAGGTCAAGGACAGCAACGGCGTGTACCTGGTGCCGGCCTTTACCGGCCTGGGCGCGCCCTACTGGGACCCCTATGCCCGTGGCGCATTGTTCGGCCTGACTCGCGGCGTACGCGTGGATCACATTATTCGCGCCGCCCTGGAGTCGATTGCCTACCAGACCCGCGACGTATTGGACGCCATGCAGCAGGACTCCGGTGAACGCCTCAAGGCGCTGCGCGTGGATGGCGGTGCCGTCGCCAACAACTTCCTGATGCAGTTCCAGGCCGACATTCTCGGCACCCAGGTCGAACGCCCGCAAATGCGCGAAACCACAGCCCTTGGCGCCGCCTATCTGGCCGGCCTGGCCTGCGGTTTCTGGGGCAGCCTGGAAGAACTGCGCGGCAAGGCGGTGATCGAGCGCGAATTCGAACCGCAGTTGGCCGAAGCAGAAAAGGAAAAACTCTACGCCGGCTGGAAAAAAGCCGTGGACCGTACCCGCGACTGGGAACCCCACGACAGCAACTGATCACCCCAAACGTGTAGGCGCTCCGCCTTCCTACCCCGCCAGCCCGAGCCTCCCGGGCTGGCCGCTGGTGCGTTCCTGCGGCATCATGGGGCAATTTGCCCGGCAGCCCCAAGGAATGCCCATGAACCTGCCTCCCCGTCAGCAGCAAATCCTCGAACTGGTGCGCGAACGCGGCTACGTCAGCATCGAGGAAATGGCCCAGCTGTTCGTCGTGACACCGCAGACCATCCGTCGCGATATCAACCAACTGGCCGAAGACAACCTGCTACGCCGCTACCACGGTGGCGCGGCCTATGACTCCAGCATCGAGAACACCGCCTACGCTATGCGCGCCGATCAGATGCGCGACGAAAAGCAGCGGATCGCCGAAGCCATTGCAGCGCAGATTCCCGATCACGCCTCGCTATTCATCAATATCGGTACCACCACCGAATCCATTGCCCGCGCCCTGCTCAACCACAACCACCTGAAAGTCATCACCAACAACCTGCACGTGGCCTCGATTCTCAGCGCCAAGGACGATTTCGAAGTCCTGTTGGCCGGCGGTAATGTCCGCCGTGACGGCGGCGTGGTCGGCCAGGCGAGTGTCGATTTCATCAATCAGTTCAAGGTGGACTTCGCGCTGGTCGGAATCAGCGGCATCGACGAAGATGGCAGCCTACTGGACTTCGACTACCAGGAAGTCCGCGTCTCCCAGGCGATCATCGCCAATGCCCGCCAAGTATTGCTGGCCGCCGACTCGAGCAAGTTCGGGCGCAACGCCATGGTACGCCTGGGTTCAATCAGCCTTATCGACTGCCTGGTCACCGATCGGGAGCCGACCCCGGCCCTGGCGCAGTTGCTGAGCCAGCACAAGATTCGCCTGGAAGTCGTCTAAGCGCCTTCGCTTGCAGCGTAAGACAGGGATTGCGCCGGCCCGCCATCAGGCTGCGAGCAAGCGTATTCCTACCGTCTTACCTGCTACTTCCCAGCGAAAAATCTTCGCATTCCTTTCCTAGACTCTCCTTCGATGGATTTTTTCAATCGAAGTCGACTGGTCGTGCCCGTCGATATCAGCTACCATTTTCGAAAATGAACATTAATGTTCGATTTCAAATATTTCGAACACCTGTGAGGCCTCATGTCCCTGTCCACCTTGCCTGCTGCGCCCCTTGCCGAAGTCTATGACCTTGCCGTTATCGGCGGCGGCATCAATGGTGTAGGGATTGCGGCGGATGCTGCGGGCCGCGGCCTTGGCGTGTTCCTTTGCGAAAAAGATGATCTCGCCAGCCACACCTCATCCGCCAGCAGCAAGCTGATCCACGGCGGCCTGCGCTATCTGGAGCACTACGAGTTCCGCCTGGTACGCGAAGCCCTGGCCGAGCGCGAAGTCCTGCTGGCCAAGGCCCCGCATATCGTCAAGCCAATGCGTTTCGTCCTGCCGCACCGCCCTCACTTGCGGCCGGCCTGGATGATCCGCGCCGGCCTGTTTCTCTACGATCACTTGGGCAAGCGGGAAAAACTCGCCGGTTCCAAAAGCCTCAGGTTCGGCAGCGACAGCCCGCTCAACAGCGCCATCACCAAGGGCTTCGAGTACTCCGACTGCTGGGTCGACGATGCTCGCCTGGTTGTGCTCAATGCCATGTCGGCCCGGGAGAACGGTGCCCATGTCCACACCCGCACCCGTTGCACCAGCGCCCGGCGCAGCAAGGGCTTGTGGCACCTGCAACTGGAGCGCGCCGATGGCAGCCGGTTCTCGATCCGTGCCAAGGCCTTGGTCAATGCGGCTGGCCCCTGGGTCGCGCAGTTCATCAAGGACGACCTCAAGCTCGAATCGCCCTACGGCATCCGCCTGATCCAGGGCAGCCACTTGATCGTGCCCAAGCTCTATGAAGGCGACCACGCGCATATCCTGCAGAACGAAGACCAGCGCATCGTTTTCACCATCCCTTATCTCGACCGCTTCACCCTGATCGGCACCACCGACCGCGAGTACACCGGCGATCCGGCCAAGGTCACGATCACCGAGACGGAGACCGACTACCTGCTGCAGGTGGTCAACGCCCACTTCAAGCAGCAAGTGAGCCGCAATTCGATCGTGCACAGTTACTCCGGTGTACGTCCGCTGTGCAATGACGAGTCCGACAATCCGTCGGCCGTCACCCGCGACTACACCCTGGCGCTGTCCGGCAATGCCGAAGAGGCGCCGTTGCTGTCGGTGTTCGGCGGCAAGCTGACGACCTATCGCAAGCTGGCCGAATCGGCCATGGCTCAGTTGGCCCCGTTCTTCAAGGACCTCAAGCCGAGCTGGACTGCCCAGGCGCCACTGCCCGGTGGCGAAGGGATGAGCACGCGCCAGGCCCTGAGCCTGGAGCTACGCCAGCGTTTCGACTGGATCCCCATCGACATCGCCCGACGCTGGGCCAGCACCTATGGCAGCCGGACCTGGCGTCTGCTCGAAGGAGTGCAGAGCCTGGAAGACCTGGGCCAACACCTGGGGGGTGGTCTCTACACCCGCGAAGTCGATTACTTGTGCAGCGACGAATGGGCGCGCACTGCCGCGGATATCCTCTGGCGGCGCAGCAAGCTCGGCCTGTTCACCACTGCAGCGGAGCAGGAAGGGCTTCAGGCCTATCTGGACCGGCTGGCCAGCCATTGCAGCAAAATCGAAGCCGTCGCACCTGCCCTATAGCCCCACCCCAAGCCTGTAAGAGCGGACACCTTCGCTCTTACAACAGCCCGTTTAACCAGCGGCCCCGCCGACCAGTCCGATCTTACGCCAGAGACGTTCGGTTTTCCGAATACAGCCCTTACGCACATTCGGCAAACCGGACAGCGGCGTACTAAAAACCCCCTTAAAAAATATAAATCTCCATATATATCAAGCAAATAACCGTATTCGCCGACCCTGGCACGACTCATGCTCTACACTCTTCGACGAATGTTCAAACAGCCATCAAGCGCTGTTGAGCCGTTTGCAACACAACAGGGGCCGAAGTACTGGCCCGATAAAAAAAACAAAGTCGAGGAAACATTTGATGCGCATCGTTCCCCATCTTTTGGGCGCAGCCATTGCTGCCGCTCTGATTAGCACTCCAGTTTTCGCAGCCGAATTGACCGGCACACTGAAGAAAATCAAAGAGTCCGGCACCATCACCCTCGGACACCGCGACGCCTCCATTCCGTTTTCCTATATCGCCGACGCTTCCGGCGTTCCAGTGGGCTATTCCCACGATATCCAGCTGAAAATCGTCGAAGCGCTGAAAAAAGACCTCGACATGCCAGATCTCAAGGTCAAGTACAACCTGGTGACCTCGCAAACCCGTATCCCGCTGGTGCAGAACGGCACCGTGGACGTCGAGTGTGGCTCCACTACCAACAACGTCGAGCGTCAGCAGCAAGTCGACTTCTCGGTCGGCATCTTCGAGATCGGCACCCGTCTGCTGTCCAAGAAAGATTCGGCCTACAAGGACTTCCCGGACCTGAAGGGCAAGAACGTCGTGACCACCGCAGGCACCACGTCCGAGCGCATCCTCAAGTCGATGAACGCCGACAAGCAGATGGGCATGAATGTGATTTCCGCCAAGGACCACGGCGAATCCTTCAACATGCTGGAGTCCGGCCGGGCCGTTGCCTTCATGATGGACGACGCCCTGCTCGCCGGTGAAATGGCTAAGGCCAAGAAGCCTGCCGACTGGGCCGTCACAGGCACACCACAGTCCTATGAAATTTACGGCTGCATGGTCCGAAAAGGCGACGCGCCGTTCAAGAAAGCTGTCGACGACGCCATCGTGGCGACCTACAAGTCGGGCGAGATCAACAAGATCTACGACAAGTGGTTCCAATCGCCGATCCCGCCTAAAGGCCTGAACCTGATGTTCCCCATGAGCGACGAGCTCAAGGCCCTGATCGCCACGCCAACCGACAAAGCGGCTGACGATCAAAAGTCCTGATTCCTGACTAACCTTATCTCCTGAAGGGCCCCGCGCCCTTTCAGGAGGCTGTCACTACCTGCTGGCTTTTTCTGGAAACACTCGCACCGGTGGCTGTCGAGCCGTGCGTGTGTGCCCGACCGTCGCGTCGGGCGGGAACGGAACCTCCCCTGGCGGGTGCTTGAACATCGATCGATCTGAGGGGAGACCCTGAATGAATTACAACTGGGACTGGAGCGTGTTCTTCAAGTCCACCGGAGTTGGCAGCGAGACGTATCTCGACTGGTACATCTCCGGCCTGGGCTGGACCATCGCCATCGCCGTCATTGCCTGGATCATTGCCCTGGCCCTCGGCTCGGTGCTCGGGGTCATGCGTACCGTACCGAACCGCTTGGTGTCAGGCATCGCCACCGCCTATGTGGAACTGTTTCGTAACGTGCCGCTGCTGGTGCAACTGTTTATCTGGTACTTCCTGGTCCCCGATCTGCTGCCCGCCAACCTGCAAGAGTGGTACAAGCAGGACCTGAACCCGACCACCTCGGCCTTTCTGAGCGTCGTCGTGTGCCTGGGCCTGTTCACCGCCGCCCGGGTCTGCGAGCAAGTGCGCACCGGTATCCAGGCGCTGCCACGTGGCCAGGAAGCCGCTGCCCGTGCCATGGGTTTCAGCCTGCCGCAGATCTACTGGAACGTGCTGCTGCCCCAGGCTTATCGGATCATCATTCCGCCCCTGACGTCCGAATTTCTCAACGTCTTCAAGAACTCCTCCGTGGCCTCGCTGATCGGCCTGATGGAACTGCTCGCCCAGACCAAACAGACCGCCGAGTTCTCCGCCAACCTGTTCGAAGCCTTCACCCTGGCGACCCTGATCTACTTCACCCTGAACATGAGCCTCATGCTGTTGATGCGCCTGGTCGAGAAGAAAGTCGCGGTACCCGGCCTGATCTCCGTGGGGGGTAAATAATGGAATTAGATTTCAGCGACATCATCCCGGCCATTCCCGGGCTGTGGAACGGCATGCTGATGACCCTGCAACTGATGGCGCTGGGCGTCGTCGGCGGGATCATCATCGGGACGATCCTGGCCCTGATGCGCCTGTCGTCCAACCGGTTGCTGGCCAACCTGGCCGGTGCCTACGTCAACTACTTCCGCTCCATCCCGCTGCTGCTGGTCATTACCTGGTTCTACCTGGCGGTGCCATTCGTGCTGCGCTGGATCACCGGCGAAGACACCCCGATTGGCGCCTTCACCTCGTGCATCGTGGCCTTCATGATGTTCGAAGCGGCATACTTCTGCGAAATCGTCCGGGCCGGTGTGCAGTCGATTCCCAAGGGCCAGATGGGCGCCGCCCAGGCACTGGGCATGAGCTACGGCCAGACCATGCGCCTGATCATCCTGCCCCAGGCGTTTCGCAAGATGACCCCGCTGCTGCTGCAACAGAGCATCATCCTGTTTCAGGACACCTCGCTGGTCTATACCGTGGGCCTGGTGGATTTCCTCAACGCCTCGCGCTCCAGTGGCGATATCGTCGGCCGCGCCAATGAGTTCCTGATCGTCGCCGGTGTCGTGTATTTCATCATCAGCTTTGCCGCCTCGCTGCTGGTCAAGCGTCTGCAAAAAAGGTTTGCCGTATGATCTCGATCAAGAACATCAACAAGTGGTACGGGGACTTCCAGGTACTGACCGATTGCAGCACCGAGGTCAGCAAGGGTGAAGTGGTGGTGGTCTGTGGTCCGTCGGGTTCGGGCAAGTCGACCCTGATCAAGTGCGTCAACGCCCTGGAGCCGTTCCAGAAAGGCGATATCGTGGTCGACGGCACGTCCATCGCCGATCCAAAGACCAACCTGCCGAAACTGCGCTCGCGCGTCGGCATGGTGTTCCAGCATTTCGAGCTGTTCCCGCACCTGACCATCACCGAAAACCTGACCATCGCACAGATCAAGGTACTCGGCCGCAGCAAGGAAGAAGCCACCAAGAAAGGCCTGCAACTGCTCGACCGCGTAGGCCTTTCGGCACACGCCCACAAGCATCCGGGACAACTCTCCGGCGGCCAGCAACAGCGCGTGGCCATTGCCCGTGCGCTGGCCATGGACCCGGTGGTAATGCTATTCGACGAACCGACCTCGGCCCTGGACCCGGAGATGGTCAACGAAGTGCTCGACGTCATGGTGCAGTTGGCCCAGGAAGGCATGACCATGATGTGCGTGACCCATGAAATGGGCTTTGCGCGCAAGGTCGCCAACCGTGTGATCTTCATGGACCAGGGCAAGATCATCGAAGACTGCAACAAGGAAGAGTTCTTCGGCGATATCAGCGCCCGTTCCGAGCGCGCGCAACACTTCCTCGAAAAAATCCTGCAGCACTAAGTACCGACCTGCCAGCGCTGCCTGCCTTGTGGCAGCGCTGGCAACGGTTTCTGGTTGAGCCAAGGCAACTGTGATGAAATGCGACCCCACTCTCTTTCGCGCCGCACCGCCATCACTCGCCGTGAAACCCCGTCTGATCCGCCATCTGTTTCTACCGCCCCTGATCATCCTGCTAATGATCGGCCTGGGCTATGCCGGCTATCGCATCAGCGAGCACTACGGCATCCGCACCCTTAGCGAAAACGGCGAGCGCCAGCTCGAACTGCACGCCCGCGCCGTCGAGAGCGAGATCAGCAAGTACACCTACCTACCGAGCCTGCTGGAGCTGGAAACGAGCGTCTCCAGCCTGCTCGCCGACCCGACGCCGGAACACCGAAGCACGGTCAACGATTACCTCGAAGGCCTCAATCGCCGCGCCCGCAGCCGGGCGATCTATGTGATGGACACCACCGGCCGGGTGCTGGCCACCAGCAACTGGCGCGACTTCGACAGCTACCTGGGTGAAGACCTGGCCTTTCGCGCCTATTTTCAGAACGCCATCCGTGGCCAGCCCGGGCGGTTCTATGGCATCGGCAGCACCAATGGCGAGCCGGGCTATTACTTGGCCCATGGCCTGGAAGAGCGCGGCAAGATCATCGGCGTGGCCGTGGTCAAGGTCCGCCTCGAAGCCCTGGAGGAACGCTGGCAGCGGGCTCGCCTGGAAGCCTTTGTCAGCGATGAGAACGGCATCATCATCCTGTCCAGCGACCCGGCCCGACGCCTGAAATCGGTGATTCCACTGAGCGAAGAGACCAAGGAGCGTCTGGCCCGTAGCCTGCAGTACTACTGGTTTCCGCTGAACGAACTGCAACCCCTGGCCCGTGAGACCCTGGCCGTCGGCGTGGAAAAACTGACCTTCCCCGGCAACGTCGAACTGGACCCCGAACAGCAGGAAATCAGCTACCTGGCCCAGACCCGGCCACTCAGCGATACTCCCTGGAACTTCACTCTCCTGACCCCGCTCCAGGACCTGCGCCGCGAAGCCGCCAACCAGGGCATCCTGGTCGCGGTGGCGTTTGCCCTGGTGGCTTTTTTGCTGATCGCCTGGAACGAGCGGCGCAAGGTCCTCGCCACCCGCCTTGCCGCACGCGAGGCGCTGGAAGAAGCCAATAGCCAGCTGGAACGCAAGATCGCCGAGCGCACCACCGACCTGCGGGCCAGCAATGAACGGTTGAAAAGTCAGATTCGCGAACGACGCCAGGCCGAGGAAACCCTGCGCCGCGCCCAGGACGAACTGATCCAGGCCGGCAAGCTCGCCGCCATCGGCCAAATGTCCACCAGCATCGCCCACGAACTGAACCAGCCCCTGGCCGCCCTGCGTACCCTCTCGGGCAATACCGTACGGTTTCTCGAACGCGGCGCCCTGGACACGGCCAGCACCAACCTCAAGACCATCAATGAACTGATCGACCGCATGGGCCGCATTACCGCCAGCCTGCGAGCCTTCGCCCGGCGTGGCGACGACAAGGGCGAGGCCAGCCTGGGCAAGGCGGTCGACGCGGCCCTGCAACTACTCGGTAGCCGCCTGGAGAACTTCGAGCTGCAACTGCACCGCGACTTCGCGGACGTGCAACTGGGCATCGACCAGACCCGCCTCGAACAGATCCTGGTCAACCTGATCGGCAACGCCCTGGATGCCATGCACGCCCAGCCCCTGCCCGAGCTATGGCTGGAAGGCGAAGCGAACGATCACAAATACCGCCTGCGCGTTCGCGACAACGGCCACGGCATCGATCCCCTCGCCCGCAAGCACTTGTTCGAGCCGTTCTTCACCACCAAGCCCGGCGAACAGGGCCTGGGGTTGGGCCTGACCCTCTCGGCCAGCCTCGCGGCCGCCACGGGCGGCAGCCTGAGCGTCGAACATCCCGACAGTGGCGGCACCGCCTTTGTCCTCACCCTACCGCTGGTCACTCCCGCTAAGGCCAAGCCGCAATGAATACCGACCTGACCGTCCTGATCGTCGAAGACGATCCCCATGTGCTATTGGGCTGCCAGCAAGCCCTGGCCCTGGAAGACATTCCCAGCGAAGGCGTCGCCAGTGCCGAAGAGGCCCTGGCGCGGGTCGATGCCAACTTCGCCGGTATCGTTATCAGCGATATCCGTCTGCCGGGCATCGATGGGCTGCAACTGCTGACGCGCCTCAAGGCGCTCGACCGCAGCCTGCCGGTGGTGCTGATTACCGGCCACGGCGATATTTCCATGGCTGTGGGCGCCATGCGCGATGGCGCCTATGACTTTATGGAGAAACCCTTCTCCCCCGAGCGTCTGGTCGAAGTGGTGCGCCGGGCTCTGGAACAGCGAGGTCTGGCCCGGGAAGTGTCGGCGCTGCGCCGGCAATTGGCCGAACGCGACTCGCTGGAGGGACGGATCATCGGTCGCTCGCCGGCCATGCAGAACCTGCGCGAACTGATCGCCAATGTCGCCGACACCTCAGCCAACGTACTGATCGAAGGCGAGACCGGCACCGGCAAGGAACTCGTTGCCCGCTGTCTACATGACTTCAGCCGACGGCGCTCGGCGCAGTTTGTCGCGCTCAACTGCGGTGGCCTGCCAGAGAATCTCTTTGAAAGCGAAATCTTCGGCCACGAAGCCAATGCCTTCACCGGCGCCGGCAAGCGCCGGATCGGCAAGATCGAACACGCCCACGACGGCACACTGTTCCTCGACGAAGTCGAAAGCATGCCCCTGCCCCTGCAGATCAAGCTGCTGCGGGTCCTGCAGGAGCGCACCCTGGAACGTCTCGGTTCAAACCAGAGCATTGCCGTGGACTGCCGGGTCATTGCCGCGACCAAATCCGACCTGGACCAACTGGGCAAGCGCGGCGAGTTTCGCAGCGACCTCTACTATCGCCTCAACGTGGTGACCCTCGAACTGCCCCCGTTGCGTGAGCGCCGCGAAGATATCCTGCAACTGTTCGAGCACTTCCTGCAGCAGTCCTCCCTGCGTTTCGACCGCCTTGCGCCGGCCCTGGACAACCAGACCCTGTCCACCCTGATGAGCCATGACTGGCCGGGCAATGTGCGCGAACTGCGCAATGTCGCCGAACGCTTTGCCCTGGGCCTGCCGGCCTTCAAGAAATCCGCCGGCAGTACCGGCCAGGGCCTGGGCTTTGCCGAAGCGGTGGAAGCCTTCGAGCGCAATCTGCTCAACGATGCCCTGCACCGCAGCAGCGGCAACCTGACCCAGGCCAGCCAGGAGTTGGGCATGGCCAAGACCACCTTGTTCGACAAGGTCAAGAAGTACGGCCTGAACCACTGACAACGAGGATTCCCGTGGACTTACTACTCAAGGCAGCCCTCGGCGCAGCGGTGGTGATACTGCTCGCCGTGCTGGCCAAGACACGCAACTACTACATCGCCGGCCTGGTGCCGCTGTTTCCGACCTTCGCCCTGATTGCCCACTACATCGTCGGCAAGGGCCGCTCGGTGGACGACCTGAAGACCACCATTGTGTTTGGCATGTGGTCGATCATTCCGTATTTCGTCTACCTGGCGACCCTCTATGTGATGGTCGACCGCCTGCGCCTGGAAGCCTCCCTCGCCGTGGCGGCCGTGGCCTGGCTGATGGCGGCGACAGTACTGGTCAGCGTCTGGGTACGCCTGCACGCCTGAGTGGCCCCTGCCGGGCACCTGGCCAGGCCCTTGCGTTTGCCCTGAAACGCCCACCCATCGGGCCCGATACGAGGTACAGCATGCGCTCTTCAAGGGGGTCCAGGCCGCCCCCGCGCAACGGGTCGGCATCTGCGAACGCAGCTTTGGGTATCGCCTGTAACAGCTCGGGATCCAGGTCGACAGAATCGCTCGCTAACCAGCGGCCGGCTACAACTGCGCCCAGTGGCTGACATCCTGCTGATGGGCCTTGAGGTAGGGCAATACCGCAGCCAGCAGGGGCGCCTTGAAGGCCTCCTGAAAACGATGGGCCAGCCCTGGAATCAGTTTCAACTGACTGCCCTGGATATGAGCCGCCAGGTGCACGCCATGCATCACCGGCAACAGCGGATCGGCCGTACCGTGGACCACCAGGGCCGGTACACGTAGCTGGTTGAGCAGCGGCACCCGGCTCGGCTCGGCCAGGATGGCCATGATCTGGCGTTTCACCCCTTCGGGGTTGAAGGCCCGGTCGTAGGACACCGCCGCCTGCTGTAGCAGGGCCTGACGATCATCCACCACCTGCGGACTGCCCAGGGCCGCCAACAGGTCCGCCTGCTGCTCGATGGCCACCTGCCGATTTGGCGCGCTGCGTCGCGCCAACAGCTGCACCAGCGCCGCACTGGGCGCCGGCAGGCCAGCAGCACTGGAACTGGTCATGATCAGCGTCAGGCTTTCCACCCGTTGCGGGGCCATGGCCGCGAGGTGCTGGGCGATCATCCCGCCCATGCTCGCGCCCAGCACGTGAAACTGCTGGATCTGCAACGCGTCCATCAGGCCCAGGCCGTCCTCGGCCATATCGCTCAAGGTGTAGGGCGCCGCAACGGGCAGGCCGAGCTTGTAACGCAACACCTCGAAGGTCAGGTTGGCACTGGCCGGCGCCTGGCGCCAGGTAGACAGGCCGACATCACGATTGTCGTAGCGGATCACCCGAAAGCCCTGCTGACAGAGCGCCATGACCACTTCATCAGGCCAATGGATCAGTTGCCCGCCCAGCCCCATCACCAGCAGCAGCGCCGGATCGGAGACACGACCGATACTCTGGTAGGCCAGGCTTACTTGAGCCAGCTCGACCCGCTCGGTCGCAACATTGACATCACAGCGCGAAGCCGCAAAAGACGGCAGGCCGCACAGCAGCGCAGCCAGAAAAAACAGTACCCGCATGAAAAACACCGAAACGCAGAACCCCAGTAGAGCGCGATTGTGATGAAGTTCGTGCGAGCGCGCTGCCACACTCCCGTGACAGTTTGATGAACACTGCCGAGCGGTATGATCGCTGTCTGTGATCGTCAGGCTCTCAGTATTGGCACGGAGTCGCACCGTGAAGGGTAAAGACGAGCGGATTTGTCGACACAACTTGTAACGTGAGGCAAACTCAATTTTTTTCAAATCGATCACGAATTTTTTTCATGGAGAGCCCCTGGTGCTGGAAATCCGTCACTTGAAAACCCTGCATGCCTTGCGTGAAGCCGACAGCCTGGTAGAGGCCGCCGAGCGCCTGCACCTGACTCAATCGGCCCTGTCCCACCAGTTCAAGGAACTTGAAGAGCGCTTGGGTTTGCAGTTGTTCGTGCGCAAGACCAAACCGGTACGGTTTACCAGTGCCGGCCTGCGCCTGCTGCAACTGGCCGACGCCAGCCTGCCGCTGTTGCGCGCAGCCGAGCGAGATATTGCGCGCCTGGCCGGCGGGACCGCGGGGCGCCTGCACATGGCCATCGAGTGCCACAGCTGTTTTCAGTGGCTGATGCCAACCATCGACCAGTTCCGTGATGCCTGGCCAGAAGTCGAGTTGGACCTGGCGTCAGGTTTCTCCTTCGCCCCGCTACCGGCCCTGGCCCGTGGCGACCTGGACCTGGTGGTGACCTCCGACCCGCTGGAGCTGGCCGGGATCACCTACGTACCGTTGTTTACCTACGAAGCCATGCTCGCGGTCGCCAACCAGCATCCACTGGCACACAAGCCCTATATCGTCCCCGAGGACCTGCTCAAGGAAACCCTGATCACCTACCCGGTGGATCGTGATCGCCTGGATATCTTCACGCGCTTCCTCGAGCCAGCCGATATCGAGCCGGCCCAGGTGCGGACCTCGGAACTGACGGTGATGATGATGCAGTTGGTCGCCAGCGGTCGCGGCGTCTGCGGTATGCCGCACTGGGCCTTGCACGAGTACAGTTCGCGCGGCTATGTAAAGGCCAAGCGCCTGGGCGAGAAAGGGCTGTTCGCGACCCTGTATGCGGGCATTCGCGCGGATATGCTGGATGCGCCCTATATGCGCGATTTCCTGCTGACAGCCAAGGACACCTCGTTCTCGACCCTGGATGGCGTCAGCGCGGTGCGCTGAGGCCGGGTTGCTCGCGAGCAAGCCCACGCCGCTTGGCGTGAGCCGGCTCGCGGTCCCTCAGCCCAGCCGGCGCTGGTCCAGCATCAGGCGCACCGCCAGCCCGGCCAGCACACCGCCCATCACGTAGCGTTGCACCGCCAGCCATAGCGGGTTGCGCACAAACCACAGGGCCAGCCCCCCGGCAAACAGCGCGATCAGCAGATTGACCGTAAAGCTCACGCCAATCTGGGTCAGGCCCAGAATCAAGCTCTGGGTAAAGACCGAGCCCTGCCCCGGATGAATAAACTGCGGAAAGACCGACAGATAGAACACCGCGATCTTGGGGTTCAACGCACTGGTGAGAAAGCCCATCAACACCAGCCGCGCCGGTGAATCCGCTGGCAATTGCTGAGCCTGGAACGGCGAGCGAGCCCCTGGCCTGACCGCCTGCCAGGCCAGCCACAGCAGGTACAGCGCACCGGCCCACTTGAGGACTTCATAGGCCATGGGTACGGCCAGAAACACCGCCGTCAGGCCCACAGCCGCTGCAAACAGGTGGACAAAAAAGCCGGCCACCACGCCCAGCAACGACACCACCCCGGCCTTGGGCCCCTGGCAGATCGAACGGGAGATCAGATAGATCATGTTCGGACCAGGCGTCAGCACCATCAACAGGCACGCGGCGGCGAACAACAGCACATCCTGGGCGGGAATCATGCGGGGTCTGCGCCCTGGCGCAGCAGGCTCTGCCGATAGAACGGCAGGATCCGCTCACGGGTCAGCGCCGCCATGGGCAGGTCATGCTCCAGCAGCGGATCGACCCACAGGATTTCCTCGATCTCGGCCGCCGCTGTAACCGCCTCGGCGATCCGCAGGCTGAACACCTCGGCCTGCACTTCATAGCCCGGCTCATTGGCTGCGGGGGCGCTGAAGTGCCCCAGGTAGGTGGCCGCTGCCGCCTCGAAACGCAGGCCCAGTTCTTCGTCGAGTTCGCGGGCCAGCGCGGCCAGCGGCTGCTCGCCGGGTTCAATCTTGCCGCCGGCCTGCATAAAGGCTTGGGTCCCGCGTTTGCGCACCAGCAGGGTGCGCCCAGCCGGGTCCAGCAGCAGGGCAGCAGCGATACGAATAACCCGCGAGGCGGATTGGGCGACGGACGGTACGACAGTCATGGCACACAACGCTTCTATGGAAAAGGACGGCCAAGGATTACATATCTGCCGGGCTAGATGGGAGGCCAGCATCCGCAAAAGGCCTGCGAAAAAGCCACAGGGACCGCGATGCCAGTTGGGCAGGTCCATCCAATCGCCACACCGAGCCATCTGTCCCTGGGGAATCGGCATCTTTACGGCGAAAGGCGCAGACCCCATCTATGCTGATCTGAGCCTGCTCCCAATGCCACTCAACAGCGGCCTGGTCTCATGGAAGGGATACACGTATGCCCTCGTTATCCGCGCAAGTGCCCGCCTCGCGCCCTGGTACAACCCCGTGAACAGTCGGCGCCTTGGGGCTAACCGGCGGATCCTGATCGTCGACGCCAATGCGTCGGCCCATCGGGACTTTCGCGCGATCCTCTGCCCGCAGCCGCGCATCCCACCCCTTGCACCGCCGACCGATGGCGCGCCCTACGACAATCTGCTGCAAGGCTTCGAACTCGACTGCGTCGAAAGCGGCCATGACGCCCTCGAACAGGTCGGCCGAGCCCTGGCCAGCGCCCGGCCCTATGCCCTGGCGTTTATCGACACGCACCTGGCGCCGGGCTGGGATGGCCTGGAGACGATTACCCGGCTCTGGAAGGTCGACCCCCAGTTGCAAATTGCCTTGTGCACCCATGCACCCGACCTGTCCTGGGAAGAGCTGTCCGAGCGCCTGGCATTCGACGACCAGCTACTGATCCTCAAGCGTCCGTTCGACACCCTGGAAGTCCGCCAGATGGCCAGTGCCCTGACCTGGAAATGGCAGATGGCCCAGGATGCCGCAGCCAAAATGCTCAGCCTGGAGCGGACCATCGAGGAACGTGTCCACGAGCTGTTGAAAGTCTCCCACCTGCTGCAATTCGATGTCCTGACCGAACTGCCCAACAGCACCTTGCTGGGCGACCGGCTGACTCAGTCGATTGCCCTCTCGCGCCGGCACCACAAACAACTGGCGGTGATGTTTATCGGCCTGGACCGCTTCAAGCGCATCAACAATGCCTTGGGCCATCCCGTCGGCGACGAAATGCTCAAGCATGTCTCGCGCTCGCTGGCCACGGCCCTGCGCAAATCCGATTCGGTGTTTCGCTACGGCTCCGATGAATTCGTGCTGGTCCTGGCCGATATCCATCATCCGCAGCAGACCAAGAGCATCGCCGAGAAGATCCTGGTCGCCCTGAGCAAGCCCCACAACATTGCTGGCCACGACCTGAGCGTCACCGCCAGCATGGGCATCAGCATCTACCCCAACGATGGCGAGGAGGCCCTGGCGCTGATCAAGAAAGCCGAAACGGCGATGCGCAACGTCAAGGAATACGGCCCCAACGACTTCAGCTTCTTTATCGAGGACATGAACCAGCGCGCTCGCGAGCAACAGTCCATCGAATCGGGCATTCGCCTGGGCCTGGAGCGCAAGGAGTTCGTCCTGCACTACCAACCCAAGCTGGATGTGCGCACCGGCCGGGTGGTCGGCGCCGAGGCCCTGGTGCGCTGGCGCCACCCCCAGCGCGGCTGGGTGTTTCCGTCGGAATTCATTCCCATCGCCGAAGACAGCGGGCTGATTGTGCCGCTGAGCAAGTGGGTGATGCGCGAGGCCTGCCTGCAAGCCGTGGCCTGGCAGCAGGAGGGGCTAGGAGAGATGTGCATGTCGGTGAACATTTCCGCCATCGAGTTCCGCCAGCGCAGTTTCCTTGATGATATCCATCAGGTCCTCGAAGAAACCCGGCTGGCGCCCAATCTGCTGGAACTGGAGATCACCGAGAGCGTGCTGATGCACAGCGTCGAATCGACCATCGCGATTCTGCAGTGCATCAAGAAGATGGGCGTGCGCCTGGCGATCGACGACTTCGGCACCGGCTATTCGAGCCTGAGCTACCTGCAGAAATTCCCCATCGACGTGCTCAAGATCGATCAGTCCTTCGTGCGCAACCTGAGCACCGACAGCAACGACGCCGCACTGGTCAGCGCCATCATCAGCCTGGGCAAGAGCCTGAACCTCAACATCATCGCCGAAGGCGTCGAGACCCGCGAGCAACTGGACTTTCTCAGGGTCCAGGAGTGCGAGGAAGTTCAGGGCTACTTCTTCAGCAAGGCCCTCGCGGCCGAAGCGTTCGCCTCGCTGCTGAGCAGCGGGCGCCTGCAACTGCCGCCCTATCGCTAGTCCGCCTTGGGCGTGGCCGAGCCAAACCCGGCAAACCGCTTGTTGAACCCGGCGATGCGGCCCTCGGACTGGGTTTTGCGCTGCTGCCCGGTATAAATCGGATGGGAGGCGCTGGAAATATCCAGGGCCACGTAGGGATAGGTCTGCCCATCGCTGTGGCGCTGTGTGCGGTCGGTGTCAACGGTGGAACCGATCAGGAAATACACATCGGCGGCCGTGTCGTGGAACAGCACCGTGCGATAAGCGGGATGGATACCGGGTTTCATGCTTGCCTCCGGGCAATGACAGGGATCAATACGTTATACAATAACATATTGATCCAGCTAAACGATAACGACTTGCAATAAGCCCGAACCGTTATCGTCTATACGGTGCTCGGAACTGCTGGCGAAAACCGCCAGGATTGTTGCATCCCGCGAGTTGGCCCAGCTCGACCTGCATGGGCTTTCCTTGATATTGGGGCTCAATGACAGCCGCCGAGCTGGCAGAATGTTTGCCCGGCCAGCGCTTCTGGGGTCAGTATGCGCACCAGTTAAGGGCAGTGAGAGGTCACATGGCCGAGGTAACCCGAGACACGATGTAACGCTTTCGCTGGATGATATCGCCAGGCACCACAGTGTCGGGCAACTGATCAGCCTCCTAGAGCGAGCGAATTTGCGGGCCTGACGGCCACGCTTCAAGGTAACTGGCACATTCAGCCGCAAGCCACGCTACAACCGCTCAAGGCCGCACAATTGACCGTTCACAAGCTGGAAATTTCCATCGAAACCGTGAAATCCCATAAGAAACAGCTCACCAGTAAGCTGGGCATCAGCCCCAACCCGAGCTGTTCCCCCAGGCCGAGAATGCCTGACCGACCTGATGAACCCGAACCAAAGGAAACCGCATGAGCCTGTCACTTCTAAGCCGCTACGCCTTCTTTGCCGGTTGCGTACTGTTTACCCTGGCCAGCCTGCCCTTCCTGGCCAATAACGACTGGTTGTGGGTCTTTACCCTGGTCACCGGGCTTCTCAGCCTGCTGGGCCTGTTCGATCTGTTGCAGAGCCCTCACGCGGTTCGTCGCAACTACCCGATCCTGGGCAACATTCGCTACCTGGTCGAAGGCATCCGCCCGGAAATCCGCCAATACCTGCTCGAATCCGACAGCGATGCCCTACCGTTTTCTCGCGCCCAGCGCTCGCTGGTCTACTCGCGCGCCAAAAACGAGAGTGCCGACAAACCGTTCGGCACCCTGATCGATGTCTACCAGACCGGTTTCGAATTTATCGGCCATTCCATGCGCCCTGCCCCGCTAAGCGACCCGAGCGGTTTTCGGGTTATCGTCGGCGGCCCGCAATGCACCCAGCCCTACTCGGCCTCGGTGTTCAACATCTCGGCCATGAGCTTCGGCTCCCTGAGTGCCAACGCGATTCGTGCACTCAACCAGGGCGCCAAGCTCGGCAACTTCGCCCACGACACCGGCGAAGGCAGCATCAGTGCCTACCACCGCGAACATGGCGGCGACCTGACCTGGGAGCTGGGCAGCGGCTATTTCGGTTGCCGGACGAGCGACGGCCGTTTCGACCCGGAGCGCTTTGCCGCCCAGGCCCGCGATCCGCAGGTGCGCATGATCGAAATCAAGATGAGCCAGGGGGCCAAGCCCGGCCATGGCGGTATCCTGCCCAAGCACAAGGTCACCCGTGAAATCGCCGAGACCCGCGGCGTGCCCATGGGCGAGGACTGCATCTCGCCATCGCGCCACAGCGCGTTTTCCACACCGATTGAATTGATGCAGTTCATCCAGCAACTACGTGAGCTGTCGGGTGGCAAGCCGGTGGGCTTCAAGTTCTGTCTGGGTCATCCCTGGGAATTCATGGGTATCGCCAAGGCGATGCTGGAAACCGGCATCCTGCCGGACTTTATCGTGGTCGACGGCAAGGAAGGCGGCACCGGCGCAGCGCCGGTCGAGTTCACCGACCATATTGGCGTCCCGCTGCGCGAAGGCCTGCTGTTCGTGCACAACACCCTGGTCGGCCTCAACCTGCGCGACAAGATCAAGCTCGGGGCCAGTGGCAAGATTGTCAGCGCCTTCGATATCGCCAGTGTCCTGGCCATCGGCGCAGACTGGGCCAACTCCGCGCGCGGGTTTATGTTTGCCATCGGCTGCATCCAGTCGCAAAGCTGCCACACCAACAAGTGCCCTACCGGAGTCGCTACCCAGGACAACCTACGCCAACGGGCCCTGGTTGTGCCGGACAAAGCCGAGCGGGTCTTCAACTTCCATCGCAATACCCTCAAGGCTCTCGCCGAGATGCTCGCCTCGGCCGGTCTCGAACATCCGGCGCAACTCAGCGCCCGGCATCTGGTGCGACGCATGTCCGCCACCGAGATCAAGCTGTTCTCCCAATTGCATGTCTTCCTCAAGCCCGGTGAATTGCTGACCGGCGAGGTCAGTGGCGAGTTTTATTCGCGCATGTGGCAGATGGCCCGGGCGGACAGTTTCGAAGCCCACCACCAAGCCGCCTGAGTAGCGATTGCCACGCCGTTCCCCGACGGCGTGGTACGTCCTGCAGGACATTGCACCTTTTGCCCCGATAACAGTCCATTGCCAAGAGCCCCCCGCGCCGCTTCACGCCAGTCTTCTGCTGCAACCCATTTGCCCATTACCGCCCCCCTGCCAATTTCTCTAGTCGTTTAGTGAATTTCACTATTGGACTCCGCATTTTTGATCTTTTTAAGCGTTATTCAAAGCCTTAGCATCTGGCCACTTATATAAACCAACTAAGGCGCGCGAAATGTTAGGGACAGTTATAGTTTCAGACCGCTCAGTTAAAGTAGAGCCTGCACATATGCATCATGCACTGAGCGCTTTTGCCAATGCATCGCACTTTGCTCAGCCCAAAAGTTTCTTTACTTCGACTCCTTATCAACGACCGTCGCGGGCACAGGATGTTTCCGAGACGTTAATCAATAGTTCTCTGGAACGCAGCGAACTGTGGAGCAATAACCATTTGCTCGCCCAGCGTCTGTTATTGAATATCTACGAACAGGACATGGTGTTCCTCCCTACCGCGCCCCAGACCCTCGACCTGCAGGAATTCAAAAGTTTCTACGACCCCGAGCTGATGGCCTGTGGCAAGCAGGTCCGCCCGGCCCTGGAGCATTACCTGTATGACTGGCTGGAGAAGGAAATCCACGTCAACGGCCCCTGGTGCCTGAACTCCTTCGTGGCCCACACCCAGGCGGTTCTGGACGGTATCGCCGGTGCCGAATCGTCGCTGCACCGGGAGTTGACCGGCAGTCGTGATCCGCAGCGCGCAGCAAAGTTTTTCCTGGTCCAGTGCGCCGGCGACTTCCTGAGTGAAGCCTCGGCCATGGCGCGCAACGTATTGGGTAATTGCGGTGAGCACACCAGCGAATTGTTTAAGATCTTGATCGATGAATACGGTTACGGGGTCAATGACAAAAAACACAGCACCATCTTTGAGCACATGCTCAAACAAGCCGGCCTGTCTCATCACGTGCATCACTATTGGCAGTTTTATACCGCCTCGTCGCTATCGCTCACTAACTATTTCCATTATGTCTCGGCTAATCACGGCGCATTCTTCCGTTATATCGGCGCCATGTATTACACCGAAGCCAGTTTGGCCATGACCACCAAACATCAATCACGGGCGATCAAGGATATTTTTGGTAAAGATGTTTCCGCGCTGTACTTTGACGAACATCATCATATCGATGTTTATCACGGGCAAATGGCGTTAAACCGTTTGATTCTGCCGTTGATCAAACAATACGGGCCGAAAATTATCCCGGACCTGATTCGCGGTTTCGAAGAATTCCGCCTGCTGCAGGACCTGGCCGACGAAGAAATGTTTGCCCATATCCACTGGCACGATGCCATGGACGAATACCGCGCCAAAGCCGCCGAACTGCGCGGGCAGAAAACCCCGGATGCGTACTTTGTCGAGAACCGCGGCGAGTTGTCGGTTATCCACAGTCACTCGCTCGACGAGCTGTTCATGGTCGAGTCCGGCGAGCTGGAGTTTCGCGTCAGTCCGTTCCAGAGCTTCCAACTCAAGGCCGGTGAAGGCGTGGTGATCCCGCGCGGCATGATTCACGGCACCCTTGTCACTAGCGAACGCTGCGAATACAGCGTGACCGCCGTATGAGTACCTCAGCCATGAAGTCCATCACGCTGCGCATGAACGAGTTCAACTTTATTGCCGTGGGCGCCAAGACCTACTTCCTCAACCAACGTGCCAAGCAGACCCAATTGCTGCCCACCGCCTGCCCCCACCGAGGCGGCCCGCTGCACATGGGTGACACCAGTTGCGACGGCCAGGCCTTGATCTGCCCGTGGCACGAGAACCACTACAAGACCTGCAACCTGGAAAAACGCGCCCTGCCCAGCGTGCGCGTAGGTGACCTGATCAGCACCGTGATCCGCGATGCCGAACGGGCCGAACCGCTGCACAAAATCTCCCGGCACGGATAAGCCACCATGACCCAGAAATCGACGTTGCCCGCGTTCTACTCCATCGTCAGCCTGTTTACCGGGCTGGATATGGCGATTGTGATCTGCATGGTCTGGTTCGGCCTGAAAACCACCGGCTCGACCTTCCTGATCGGCGTAACCCTGTGTGTCGCCACCGTGGTCCCGTATCTGTGCCAGCAGTTGCTGACTCGCTATCGACGGGTCGAGCTCAACCTGGCGCGCCTGTTCTACATTCGCCTGGTGGCGTTCTGCGCGATCCTTGGCCTGTCGTTTACCGACGCGACCGTGGCACCCGCCGGTTTTCTGCTGATCGCCTTCGCGGTCGGGGTCAGCAGCTACTTCACCAACAGCACGCTGGAGGCGAAGAACACCAAGCTGGTGCTGGCCGGTTATACCAACAGCGACACCTCCTCGCGCTTCATGCAGACCGCCATCCAGATCGGCGCATTTTCCGGCGCCCTGCTGGGCGGGCTGATCGTCGACCGGTTCGCCCTCGACCAGGCCCTGCAGATCATCAGCGCCACCGCACTGGTAGCGCTGCTGGCCATTGTGCTGGTCGGCGCGACCCCTGAAGCCCCTACGGTGGCCAAGGGGAATACCGCCAGCAGTCGCTCCCAGTTCGCCAACGAACTGCCGCGCCACCTGATCATCCTGATCGTGGTGTTGAGCCTGATCGGCTTCCATATCGGGGCCTTCAACAGCCTGATTCCCATCGTCTTCCAGAAGCTCAACGAGTGGAACGCCACCCGCTTCGGCATCGCCAGCGGCCTGGCCGGCCTGGGCGCGTTCAGCGCAGCGGTACTGCCCCGGATCCAGTTGAAAAACTACATGGCCATTGCCCTGATCCTGCTGGCCGACATCCTGCTGGTGTACATGCACAACCTCTACCTGATGATGCTGGCCGCCTTTGCACTCGGTTTCAGTATCAACAGCCTGCGTATCCAGGTCCGCCGGGCACTGATCGACGCCACCAGCGATGCCCGGATGGCCGACACCATTGCCTCGAAAAGCGCGCTGTATTACCTGCTGGTCAGCGCCAGCGCGCCCATGATCCTGACGTTCTTCACCACCAGCGCCTTTCTCGGAATCGCCGGCGCGCGTGGCCTGATGATCGTCGCCGCCCTCCTTCTCGGGCTTGCCGTACTGGGCTGGATGGCCAGTCGGCAGGCATTGCCTCTTCCTACTGCGAAATAAGGTAGTCAGTATGAAAACCATCATCATCGTCGACCCACTGTCCTCGGGCCGGTTCTACGCGCCGTACTTCAAGAAGCTGGGCATCAACTGTGTGGCGGTGATTTCCGACCCCAACATGTCCCCGCGCTTTCTGAACACACTGATTCCCGAAGACTTCTCGGCGATCTATCACTGGGAAGAGGCCCTGCTGTCGACCCTCGACGAGCTCTCGGCGCTGGGAGTGGTGGCAGGCTGTGAAACCGCGATTTACCTGACCGACTACCTCACCGAAACCCTGGGCCTGAAAGGTAACAGCCGCAACACCAGCGATTTTCGGCGCAACAAGTTTTCCATGCAGAACGCGCTCAAGAGCAAGGGCTTGCCCGGCATTACGTCGAAGATCCTCAGTTCCCGCTCGCAGATTCCAAGCTTTATGGAAACCGTCGACCCGGAGCGCGACTACGTGATCAAGCCGATCAACTCGGCGTCCACCGACGGCGTGGTCTTCGCCAAAGGCACCGCGCAGGTTCACGCCGCGCTGATCAATGCTGCGTGGCATCAAAAGAACGACCTGGGCGAGGAGAACCTGGGGTTCATCGTCCAGCCGTTTATCGAAGGGCCGGAGTATGTGGTCGATATGGTGGCCTACGACGGCACGATGGTTATCGCCTCGGTCTGCCGCTATTCGAAGGTCGAGCGCAACGGCAGCAAGTTCGTCTATGAAGGCCTCGACACCCTCGATCCAGCCGATATTACCCTCAAGCCGCTGCTCGACTATGCCCGCCAGGCGGCTGCCGCGCTGGGTATCCGGGTCGGTCCGATCCATATGGAAATCATCTGGTCCGACCAGGGCCCCTTGATGATCGAAGCCGGTGCCCGTCTGCACGGCGGCATTGCCCCGCTGCTGTTCACGAATGTCTACAAGCCCGACCTGCTGTCACTGGCCGTCGATTGCTACCTGGGGACACCGGCGCCGCACAACATGACCGCGGTCAAGCAGATCAACCACGGTCGGATCGGGTTCTTCTATGCCGACACCGCGACCCGCTTCAACGGCCCGTCGGAAGCTGATCTGGCCGACGCCACGAACAATATCGCCTATGGCGGGCATCGCTACTTCCTGGCCCCTGGCGATGTGACCAAGGTCACGGTGGATTTCGCCACCTGCCCGGGCCTGTTCTGGGTCTACCACCCGGAGCCCGCACAGTTGTCCCACAGTGCAGAAACCCTACGCCAGTTGCTCTGGCGCGAGTGAGGAATCCCATGACAGCTCGTTTGATCATTCACGAGTCCGCGGCCAACCTGGGCGTGGGCAATGCCTGTGCGGCGATTATCAGCGGCATCTCGGTCAACGCCGACAAGACCTTTGTCCCGGCCCTGACGCGCAATCTCAACGAGATTGCCTCGCGCCTGGCCGACCTGTGCTCGAACCCGATCTACAACGGCTTTGCCCGGCAACTGGAACGGCTCGGCTACCCGGAAACCACCAGCGCCTGCGAAAAGATCCTCAAGCACTTCGTCTCCAACGGCGTGCGCTCGATCAACAACGTGGTCGATGCCTACAATGCGGTAGCGATCAAGCACTCGGTCAGCGTCGGCGTACATACCTTCGACAAACAGCAGGATATCCACGTCTACCGCGCCCAGTCGCCGATACGTATCCGTCCGCTGTTCTCCAAGAAGGACGTGGCGATTCCGCCGGGGGACCTGGTCTACTCGGCCGGCGACCATACCCTGGCAACCATCGGCAAGATCGATGCCGACGCCCATGACTTCCGCTTGACCGACAACACCCACAACCTGGTGGTGGTGGTGCTGGGGCATGAAGATACGAGCTATGACTTCAATAAGGGCGTGATCGACGAGTTGATCGGGTCGCTGGTGCAAGCGATGCCCGAGCTGCATTACGAGTTTATGGAACGGCGCTTCCCCGCGGCCTCGGAGAAAACCGGCTAGAACGACTCAGGGGCGCGCCAACCCAGGCGCGCACCCTATCGCCAGGCCTTGAGAATCGGATTGACCTTGACCTCGCTGATCTGCTCGATCTTGAGCAGCCGTTCCTTGAGCGCCATGATTGCTTCGAAGTCCTTGCACTGGACTTCGAGCAGCATGTCGAGTTCGCCGAATAGGGAATAGACATGGATGACTTCGTCGAAGCCCTTGATCTGTGGATAAACCAGATGGCACTTGTTGCCCTTGAGTTGCAGCATCAAAAACGCTGACTGATAGTTCTCGCAACGATCGTCGCAGATATCGATGGTGAAACCGCGAATCACGCCCTTGTCGACCAGCTTCTGGATTCTCGACTCGACGGCCGTTCTGGATTTATGGACCTGGCGTGACAGCTGCGAAACACTGATTCTTGAATCATTTTTCAAGATCGCCAGTATGACTTCGTCCACCTTGTCCATTTGCCTTGCCCCACTGACGTTAGTCAATTGCCAACTACCGCACGATCATGTTGGTGCCCGAGCTGAATCCATAAACCCATGATTCCTCTCCCGTTTTTTGCAGTCCGGGTGTCCCGAGACGACTTTCCATCTTGAAGGCTGCCGACCGGTCAGCGCAACTCTTTCCAAATCTGCGATCTTCGCCAGGCCCGGGCACTGATATGGATCAGTCATCTGCGGGCAAGCGGTCGAGGCTCGGGCGACCCAGGTCTGATTCCGACCAGCGGGTCGGTGATATTGTGCAATAGCCAGCCTTTGCAATTCATCGCGAATAACGCCACCCTCCCCGCCGCCGAACTGTCCTAGGCAATTTTCAGGCACAAAATCGGTCTTTACTTCAAATCGCTCAAGAGTCATCAGGCATGTCTAACGGACGCGATCTTCGCATCGACTTTTTCCGAGGCCTGGCACTGGTCTTCATTTTCTGGGATCACGTGCCGCACAACCCTCTGGCCAACCTTACCGTACGCAATTTCGGTTTCAGCGATGCGGCGGAAATTTTTGTGTTCCTGGCCGGTTACGCGGCCGTACTTGCCTACGGCCGAATTGCCCGGCGCGAAGGTTTCCTGATCGCCAGCGTGCGCATCCTGCGGCGGGCCTGGGTGCTCTATGTGGTGCATATTTTTCTGCTGGCGGTGCTGATGGGCATCGTCTTCTTCGCCAACAGCCATGTGGAAACCCGTGACCTGGTCCAGGAAATGGGCCTGCAGTATTTCCTCAGCAACCCACAGCAAGCCTTGCTCGATGAACTGTTGCTGCGCTTCAAACCCAACCTGATGGACCCTTTGCCGCTCTATATCCTGCTACTGCTCGGCCTGCCGCTGGTCCTGCCGATGCTGCTGCGCAAGGCCGAATACGTGGTCGGCCTGTCGGTGGCACTGTACCTGCTGGCGCCCTGGTTTCAATGGAACCTGGCCGCCCAGGAAGGTGGCGTGTGGTTCTTCAACCCAATGGCCTGGCAGTTGCTGTTTATCCTCGGCGGCGCGGCGGCGATCCAGGGTCAGCGCCCCCGCGCCCCGGACCTGCGTCCACTGCGCCAACAACCGCTGTTTATCGGCGCGGCGCTCTATCTGCTGGTGACCGGGCTGATCGCCCTGTCATGGCGCTGGCCCCAGGTGCACGACGCCCTGATACCACGCCAACTGGGCGAATGGCTCTACCCCATCAGCAAGACCAACCTGTCGCCGGTGCGGCTTCTGCACTTCCTGGCCCTGGCTTATGCCACGGCCAAAGTGGTCCCGGACAGTGCCTGGCTGCAGCGTTGGTGGGCCCGCCAAAGCTGCCGTATGGGCCGTTATTCGCTGGAAGTGTTCTGCTTTGGGGTACTGCTGGCGCCGCTGGCCGATATGCTCAACGCCCTGGCCGACGATGCCTGGCCCATGCAGATCTTCAGTGCGCTGCTCGGCGTCGGCCTGATGATCCTTCTGGCCGCCTGGCTGGACCTCAACAAACGCCTCAACCGCCCTGTCCCGGCGCCACCCCAGCCGGTGTAGGGGCGAGCCCTCCCGTCACGCATTTCTGTTCGTTTGACACACCATAAAAAAGCCCCGCAACATGCGGGGCTTTTGGCGTGCAGAACCGGCTTAGTTAGCTGGGCTCAAGGCCACAGGTGCCTGGTTCTTCGGCTGCAACTTGAGGACGTAATACAGCACCGTCAGCACAACCAGGAACGAAGGTCCGACGATCAGCGCGATCCGGGTTTCCTCGAAGTAGGCCATCAGCCCGACGACCAGCGCCAGGAATGCCAGGGCCAGATAGGAGCTGAGCGGCCACAGCCACATGCGGAACTTCAGTTGTGCCCGCTCGGCTTCACTCAGGCCACGCCGGAAGCGCAACTGGGCCAGCAGAATCATTGCCCAGGTCCAGATCGCACCAAAGGTCGCGATGGCCGTTACCCAGACAAAGACCTGCTCCGGCACCAGGTAGTTGAGCAAGACACCGAGCAACAGCACAACAATCGACAGCAACAGGGCGCGACGCGGAACACCGCAGTCCGAGGTCTTGGCAAAGGTCGCCGGTGCCTGGCCGTTTTGCGCCAGGCTATAGAGCATGCGCCCGGTACTGAAGATGCCGCCGTTGCAGGACGACAACGCCGCGGTAATCACCACGAAGTTGATGATGCCGGCCGCGGTCTTGATGCCCAGACGCTCGAAGGTCATCACGAACGGACTGCCCTGGGTGCCGATTTCATTCCACGGATAGATCGACAGGATCACGAACAACGCCCCCACGTAGAACAGCAGGATGCGCCAGAACACCGAGCCAATGGCGTTGGGAATGGTCTTTTGCGGGTTGCGTGCTTCGCCGGCGGTCAAACCGATCATTTCCACGCCCAGGTAGGCAAACATCACCATCTGCAGGGACATCAGCACGCCCTGTACACCGTGGGGCATAAAGCCGCCGTGGGCCCAAAGGTTGGAGATGCCCAGCGCGACGCCATCGTTGCCGAAACCAAACGCGATGACGCCAATACCACCGATCACCATGGCGATGATGGTGACGATCTTGATCAGGGCGAACCAGAACTCGAACTCACCGAAGGCCTTGACCGCGATCAGGTTGATCGCGCCCATGCTCGCCAGGGCCGCCAGGGCCCAGATCCAGCGCGGCACATCGGGGAACCAGATGCCCATGTACACCGCGACCGCGGTGATTTCCGCAACGCAGGTAACCAGCCACAGGAACCAGTAGTTCCAGCCGGTCAGGAAGCCGGCCACCGGGCCGAGGTAGTCCTGGGCGTAACGGCTGAAGGAGCCCGCGACCGGGTTGTGCACGGCCATTTCACCCAGTGCGCGCATGATCACCAGGATCGCCAGACCGCCAATGATGTACGACAGCATGATGGCCGGACCGGCCATTTCAATGGCCTTGGCCGAACCGAGGAACAGGCCGACACCGATGCAGGCACCGAGGGCCATTAATCGGATGTGGCGTTCGCCCAATTCGCGTTTGAGAGGACCGCCCTGGACGATTGCGTCTTCGGGGGAAGGGTTGCCGACTGGCATAGAGATACAACCTCGTCTTGTTATTGGATGTGGCATCAATGGAGCGCTCGAAAGCCAGGCGGGTGAGCCGAGCCACTTGCTGAACAGTCATGACCTTGTGGGTCGACCGGCCAGCAGGGAAAAGCCCTACTGAGATCGGCGGCGAGTATTGCACAGGCTTGGTGCGCCGTCATGCCCCTACATAGGACGTATTTACGGCCTTATAAGGCTCTATTCCGATACTTACAGACGAACGGCAATTCACCCCGCAGAGGCCTTGGCGACGAAGTCACGGACATGGATAAATTCCGCTCCCCCATCGGACGCCGTCTACGCTTCAGACAAGTGCGATCAATCTGCGTATATGGATCAGTCGACTATGGGCGTTCTGTGGCACTCCGACTCCAGCAAGACCCCAGTGCCAGCCAACGCCATGGATGCAGCCCCGTCAGCACCGAAAAAACCTCGCCGCCGCTATGCTTGGCGCCTGTTCTGGCTGGTCTTGCTGATGGCCCTGATCGCCCTGGGGCTCGCCACTCAGCGCGAGATACGCACCTCGAAGCTGCAGGCCCGCGAGTTCAGCCAATACGCAGCGACACTCACCTACAGCCTGCAAACCGGGCCCAGCGATGCAATGCGCTATCCCGGCGAGGGCCCCTTCGACAAACGCCTGGGCTACAGCGCACAGGGCGAGTTCCTGCCCCGGCTGCTAAAGCGCGACTATCTGATTCAGAAGCAGGTGCGCTTTTCCCCGGCGCTGCTGGACTACAGCGAGAAAGGCTTCTTTATCCCCTATGCCGAGAAGATCCAGGCCGGCCTATCGATCACCGACTGCCAAGGCAGCAACCTCTATCAGTTCAACTACCCGCAGCAGCTCTACGCCACTTTCGAGGCTATTCCGCCGCTGGTGGTCCACAGCCTTTTATTTATAGAAAACCGCGACCTGCTCGACCCCAGGCAACCACTGGCCAACCCAGCCGTGGACTGGCCGCGCTTCGCCAAGGCAGCCCTGTCCCAGGTCGCGAAGGTCCTGCACCTGCCCGGCCAGTCCGCTGGTGGCAGCACCCTCGCGACCCAGCTGGAAAAGTACCGTCACTCGCCTGATGGCCTGACGCTGTCGAGCAGCGAGAAACTGCGGCAGATGTTTTCCGCCAGCGTGCGGGCCTATCGCGATGGCCCGCACACCCTGCCGGCTCGCCAGGGTGTGGTGCGCGACTATCTCAACAGCGTGCCACTGTCGGCCGTGCCCGGACATGGCGAAGTGCATGGCATGGCCGAAGGGTTACGCGTCTGGTATGGCGCCGATTTCAACCAGGTCAACCAGCAACTGGCCAGCACCGCAACCGATGCACAGAGCCTGGCCCAACGCGGCCTGGCCCTGCGCCAGGTGTTGTCGCTGATGATTGCCCAGCGCCGCCCCTCGCATTATCTGGCGCGTGGCCGTGACGAGCTGGCCGAATTGACCGACAGCCATATCCGCCTGCTGGCCCAAAGCGCCGTGATCGACAGCGCATTAAGCCGCGCCGCCCTGGCCAGCCGGGTAATCTATCGCGACTGGCAGCTACAGCCGACGATTCAACCCATCGAGACCAACAAAGGCATCAGCGTCGCCCGCAGCCGACTGTCGACGATGCTCAACCGGCCGCTGTATGACCTCGACCGCCTCGATCTCTCGGCCACCAGCACCCTACAGGGCGAGTTGCAAAGCCAGGTCAGCGCCTACCTGAAAAAACTGGCCGACCCGGCCTTCGCCAGCCAGATCGGCCTGTTCGGCGAACGTCTGCTGACCCCCAGCAGCACCGCGCAAGTGCGCTACAGCTTCACCTTGTTTGAACGCACACCGGACAGCTCCCAGGTTCGGGTGCAGACCGACAACACCGACCAGCCCTTCGACGTCAACGAAGGCAGCAAGCTCGAACTGGGCTCCACGGCCAAGCTGCGGGTACTGACCACCTACCTGGAAATCATTGCCGAGCTGCACACGCGCTATGGCGCGCAAACACCCGCCGAACTGCGCAAAGCCCCGGTCGAGGAACAGGACCGGCTGAGTCGCTGGGCGGTCGACTACCTCGCGCAGAATACCGACCATGACCTGGCCAAAATGCTCGACGCGGCCCTCAACCGCCAGTATTCGGCAAGCCCTGGCGAGGCGTTCTTCACTGGCGGCGGCCTGCATCGCTTCCACAACTTTCGCAATGAAGACAATGGCCGCAACCCGACGCTACGCGAGGCCCTGCGCGAGTCCATCAACCTGCCGTTTATCCGTCTGATGCGCGACCTGGTGCGCTACAGCGCCTACCAGGCACCGAATAACAGTGCCGCACTGCTCAAGGACGACCAGGACCCCAGACGCCAGGAATACCTGGCCCGTTTCGCCGACCGCGAAGGCTCGGCCTTTCTGTTGAGGTTCTGGAAGCGCTACCAGAACAAGGACAGCCAGGCACGCCTGGAAACCTTTCTCGACAGCCTGCATCCGACGCCGATCCGCCTGGCGGCGGTCCACCGCTACCTGTTGCCGGACGCGAACCAGACCAGCTTCAACACCTTTGTCCGCGCCCACCTGAAAACCGAAAAAGTCAGCGATGAACGCCTGGCCAAGCTTTACCAAAGCTACGGGCCCGGCGCTTACGATCTGCCGGACCAGGGGTATATCGCCAAGGTCCACCCGCTGGACCTGTGGTTACTGGGCTACCTGTTGAACAACCCCACGGCCAAGTTCAGCCAGGCCGTGGCTGCCAGCGAGCATGAACGCCAGGAAGTCTACGGCTGGCTATTTAAAAGCCGCCACAAGACGGCCCGCGACAGCCGTATCCGCACCATGCTGGAAATCGAAGCCTTTCTCGATATTCACCAACGCTGGCAGCGGGTCGGCTACCCGTTCGACCATCTGGTGCCATCGCTGGCGACCGCCATTGGCAGCTCGGGCGATCGCCCGGCAGCACTGGCCGAACTGATCGGCATCATCCAGAACGACGGTGTGCGCCTCCCCACCCTGCGCATCGACAGCCTGCATTTCGCTGCCAATACGCCCTATGAGACCCGACTGATCCACGCCCCGGACAAAGGCAAGCGCGTACTGCCTTCCGCGGTGGCCAGCGCCTTGCGCGAAGCGCTCTCCCAAGTGGTCGATGCCGGGACCGCACGCCGTGTCTCCGGCAGCTTCAAACTGGCCGACGGCACCCCACTGGCCATGGGCGGCAAGACCGGCACCGGTGATAACCGCATTGAAAGCATCGGCGCCGGCGGTCGCGTGCTCAGTTCAAAATCGATCAACCGCACCGCCACCTTTGTCTTCTACATCGGCGAGCACCATTTCGGCACCCTGACCGCCTTTGTTCCCGGTAGCTCGGCCCAGGGCTTCAAATTCACCTCCGCGTTGCCGGTGCAAGTACTCAAGGGCATGGCACCGATCCTTACCCCCTACCTGCAACCAGACGCCAGCTCACGGTGCCGAGCCATCGCCCAGCCATAACGCACCTGCTCTTGTAGGCGCTCGCTCACGCCCTTTCCCTACCTCGCGCCTGATAATCATTACCGTTCATCTTCTGCGCTTGCATTCCGACAAAGATATATCTTAAGTTATGTCTAACTTACTTAGAGGAAAAGCACGATGAGAGAACATCATCCCCACCACCGCCCGCACGGTGACGGCCGCGACGGCTTCGAACAACGTACCGGCCGCGAACGCGGAGGCCGTGGCCCACGCGTATTCGCCCCGGGCGACCTGAAGCTGTTGCTGCTGGCCCTGATCGCCGAACAGCCCTGCCACGGCTACGACTTGATCCGCCAGATCGAAGGCATGTTCGACGGCGCCTACAGTCCAAGCCCGGGCGTCATCTACCCGACCCTGACCTTTCTCGAAGAAAGCGAAATGATCCAGGGCGACGCCGAGGGTGGCAAAAAGCGCTACCAGGTCACTGAACTCGGCCGCCAGTCCCTGGCCGAGCAAGCCGTCGCCCTCGATGGCGTACGCATGCGCATCGATGTCAGCAAGCGCTCCCTGCGCGGCCACGATCGCCCCGCCGAAATCCACGAAGCGGTGCACAACCTGCGCCACGCCCTGCAAATGCACCATGGCCGCTGGAGCCCAGAAGAAATCCTGCGGGTCCGCGACCTGCTCAACAACACCGCCAAAGCCATCGTCGACGGCCCAGTCCAGGAGAAATCGCAATGAGTGCTGTCCAGCCACAGACCATTCACCGGGTCATGCATGAAATCAAACGCCGGCGCCTGGAGGTCCTGCGCGTGGTCGACCTGACCCCGCGCATGCGCCGCATCACCCTGGGCGGGCCTGAGCTGGCCGGATTTATCAGCCTGGGCAGCGACGATCATGTAAAGCTGTTCTTCCCCCAGACCGCCGAGGAGCAGCGCGCCCTGGAAACCCTGGTGCTCGGGGCCAAGGACAACGGCCCGATGCCCGCCATGCGCGACTACACCCCAAGGCGCTATGACCTTGAGCGTGGTGAGCTGGAGATCGATTTTGTCCTGCATGGCGACGGCCCTGCCGCGACCTGGGCCGCTCAGGCCGCCCCCGGCCAGCATTTGAATATCGGCGGGCCGCGCGGCTCGATGATCGTGCCGGATATCTTCGACAACTACCTGCTGATTGGCGACGAGACAGCCTTGCCGGCCATCGGTCGACGCCTCGAAGGCCTAGCCGCCAATCACCGCGCACGGGTGGTGGTGCAAGTGGAAAATGCCGCCGAGCAACAGTCGCTGCACAGCCCGGCGCAGGTCGAAGTGACCTGGGTAAACCGCGAGGACGGCGACGCGAACCTGCTGCACACCCTCGAGCAACTGCGCATTCCCGAAGGCACGCTGTACGCCTGGGTCGCGACCGAAGCAGCACTCTCGCGCCGAATCCGCAAAGTGCTCTTGCAAACCCATGGCCTGAATGAGGAGTTTCTCAAGGCCGTCGGCTACTGGCGCCTGGACGACAGTCTGGAGGAGTGAGACCTCCCATCGCGAGCAGCCTCAGCGCTGCTCGCGAGCGGCCCGCCAGCGATCCAGTGCGATCAGTCCTAGCGACACCAGCACAAACCCCAGCAGAATTCCCAGGGCATTGAGCAGCACCTGCCCATACCCCAGCGTACCCACATCGATAAACGGGTACGGGTAAGTGCCCAGCAGATGCCCGCGCAGCATCACATAGACGAAGTACAGCAGCGGGTAGATCGCCCACACCAGGCAGTGCCACACGCGCAACTGACCTTTCTCGACACACAACCACCAATACGCCAGGTACAGCAGCGGCATCACGTCGTGCAGCAACTCATCGGCCAGCCGCTGCCAGCCCTCGGGATGCCAGAGATGGCGCAGCAACAGGTTATAGGCCAGTCCCACCACCACGATACTGACCCCAATACCGGCACTGACCCAGGCTTGCAGCAGCCAGGTGCGCCCCCGCGAGGGCCGCGTGGTCAAGGCGCAGGTCAACACCGCCGCCGCCAGCGTATTGGTGAGTACCGTAAAGAAGCTGAAAAAGTGCACCAGCCCGGCCAACAGGCTGAGGTCAGCCTGCCAGCGGGCAATCAGCACCAGGTACAGCTGGATGCTCAACCCCGACCAGGCCATCAGTGTCACCAGGCCAAGCGCCAAGCGCCGCCGATTCATCGCCGGTTGGCCACTTAGCGCTTGGTGCGCGCAAGCTTGATATACAGCGCCTCGACCTTGTCCCGGGCCCAGGGCGTCTTGCGCAGGAACGTCAGGCTCGACTTGATGCTCGGATCACTCTTGAAGCAGCGGATATCAATACGTTCGGCCAACCCCTGCCACTCGTAGTGAGCCACCAGGGCATTGAGAATCTGCTCCAGCGTCACACCGTGCAGCGGATTGTTGTTCGGTTCAGTCATGCCAGGCCTTCACGCGATAAAGAAACAAGCCGCGCACCTTAGCCGAGGGGGCGATTGGGTGGAAGAGCGCAGCCATCTGCAGCATTAACTGTAGGAGAAATACAAAGCCACGCCGCTCACAACACGGCACATCAGAAAGTTCCTGCTTTCCGGCAAGAAAAGAGATGTTATATTGTAACAACACAAACAACAGTACTTGCCGTGCTCAGCCGCTCTTCTTGCCCCACGGCGCGCTGAAGCGCCACCGCCATCCAAGGAACGACCGATGTCCATCATCCCCCTCCGCTCCCCGCGCCAGCGTCGTTGGCACCTCAGCCCGCTGGCCGCCGCGCTGCTGATCACATCCCAGGCCCAAGCCCTCGAGCTCGCCGAACAGGTCATCACGGCCAACCCGCTAGGTAACGCGCAACTGGCCGCCCCCAGCAGCGTGCTCGAAGGTGACGACCTGACCTTGCAACAAAAGGGCAGCCTGGGCGAAACCCTGAATAAACAGCCGGGCGTCTCTTCGTCCTACTTTGGTCCCGGCGCCAGCCGACCGATCATTCGGGGCCTGGATGGCGACCGCATTCGCATCCTGCGCAATGGCGTCGGCGCACTGGACGCCTCGTCGCTGTCCTACGACCACGCGGTACCGCTGGACCCGGTCAATGTCGAACGCATCGAAATCGTCCGCGGCCCCGCTGCCCTGCTCTATGGCGGCAGTGCCATTGGTGGCGTGGTCAATACGCTCGACAACCGCATCCCGAGCCAGCCCATCGACGGCATCCAGGGTGCCGGCGAACTGCGCTACGGCGGTGCCGATACCACCCGCAGCAGCGCCGGCAAGCTGGAAGCCGGCAATGGCAGCTTTGCCTTGCATTTGGATGCCAATGCCCGCGAGTTCAACGACCTGCGCATCCCCGGCGACGCCCGCAGCCGCCGCGCACCGGTCGATGAAGACAGCGACGGCAAAAAGGGTCGACTCGGCAACAGCAACGGCCGCCAGGACGGTGGCGCGGTGGGCGGCTCCTACACCTGGGAAGACGGCTACGCCGGCCTGTCCTACAGCAACCACGACGCCAACTACGGTTCTCCTGCCGAAGACGATGTCCGCATCCGCATGAAGCAGGACCACTACGCCTTTGCCTCTGAACTGCGCAATCTCGCTGGCCCTTTCAGCTCGGTGAAACTCGACGCTGGCTACACCGATTACGAGCACCGGGAAATTGAAGGCGGCGAAACCGGCACCACCTTCAAGAACAAAGGTTACGAGGCGCGTATCGAAGCCCGGCACCAGCCCCTTGGCCCGCTCGAAGGGGTCGTAGGCGCCCAGATCACCCGCAGTGAATTTTCCGCATTGGGCGAAGAAGCCTTCGTTCCGCAGACCGATACCGACAGCAGTGCGCTGTTTATTCTCGAAGAGCTGCAAGCCAGCGAACGCCTCAATCTCAGCTTTGGCGCCCGCCTCGAACACACCCGCGTCGACCCGGACGGCCAGGGCAATGAGCGCTTCAGCCAGGCCGAACGCTCCAGCAACTTCACCGCTGGCAGCCTGTCGAGCGGCGCGGTCTATCGCCTGACCCCCATCTGGTCCCTCGCGGCCACGCTGGGCTACACCGAACGCGCACCCACCTTCTACGAGCTGTACGCCAATGGCGCCCACGTCGCCACGGGCACCTATGAAGTGGGCGACGCCGGGCTGTCGAAGGAAAAGGCCGTCTCCAGCGACCTGGCCCTGCGCTTCGACAATGGCATTCACAGTGGCAGCGTGGGGCTCTTCTACAGTCACTTCTCCAACTACATCGGCCTGCTGGGCACCGGCCGTACCCTCGACGACGAGGGCGTAGAAGATCCGGACGGTATTCCCGAATACCGCTACTCCGGCGTGCGGGCACGTTTCAGCGGTATCGAAGCCAAGGATCACTGGAAACTCGGGGAAAGCGCCTACGGTAAATTCGCCCTGGAGCTGTCCGGCGACTACACCCGGGCCAAGAATCTCGACAGCGGCCAGGCCCTGCCGCGGATCGCCCCGTTGCGCCTCAACAGCGGCTTGCTCTGGGAACTCGACCGCTGGCAGGCACGGATCGATGTCGAACACGCCAGCGCCCAGCGCCGGGTTCCCGACAATGAAACCCGTACCGACGGCTACACCACACTGGGCGCCAGCGCCGGCTACCGGTTCCATATCGGCGGCAGCCAATGGCTGGCCTTCGTCAATGGCGAAAACCTGACCAACCAGACCGTGCGCTATGCCAGTTCGATCCTGCGCGATATCGCCCCGGCCCCGGGCCGCAGTGTCGAGGTCGGCCTGCGCACCACCTTCTAACCCGCGTTTCTGGCGGTGCCCTGAACCTTGCAGGCACCGCCGTCCTGCCCCTGCGCCCCACCTTCGTGCACCCCGGCACCGCCCACTGTTACCAAATCCGAAACGCTGCCTGTCTGTAAAAAGGCTTTTTCTTCGTGCAGGAACGCTTTAATCTTCCGCCACAAATTGCTGAAACGTTTCTTCCCCTCTTGATCGCTCACCAATCCCACGCTTTCGACGCCTCTGCCTCCTGCAGAACAATCGTCTACGCTTGTTCGTGACCGAGAACTTAAAGACTTTTTTATGCCTTCTCTTGAAAAACCGCGTGCGCCGGCTCTGTCGCACCTGTTCGCCCATCGCTCCCCCCTGTGCCTGCTCGCCACCCTGTGCGCGCTCGGCCTGAGCGCCAACGCCCCGGCCGCAGAAGCCTTTGCCAGTGATTCACCGTGGATGCTCGGCGACTGGAATGGCCAGCGCAGCGCGCTCTCGGCCCAGGGCTATGACTTCAAGATCGACTACACCGGTGAGATGGGCAGCAACCTGCACGGCGGCTACGACCATGACCGCACTGCGCGCTATAGCGACCAGTTCGCCTTTGGCAGCCACCTGGACCTGGAAAAAATCCTCGGCTGGCAAGACGCCGAATTCCAGCTGACCCTCACCGAGCGCAGCGGCAACAACATCAGCAACGACCGGATCAACGACCCGCGCGTCGGTGGCTTCACTTCGGCCCAGGAAGTCTGGGGCCGTGGCCAGACCACGCGGCTGACCCAGATGTGGTACCAGCAAAAATTCCTCGACCAGAAGCTCGATATCAAGGCCGGCCGCTTCGGCCAGGGCGAAGACTTCAACACCTTCCCCTGCGACTTCCAGAACCTGGCGTTCTGCGGCTCCCAGGTTGGTAACTGGGCCGGCAGCATCTGGTACAACTGGCCGGTCAGCCAATGGGCCCTGCGGGTCAAGTACCACCTCAGCCCCGAGCTGTATGCCCAGATTGGCGCCTACGAACAGAACCCTTCCAACCTCGACCGTGGCAATGGCTTCAAGCTGAGCGGCAGTGGCACCCAAGGCACCGTCCTGCCGGTGGAACTGGTCTGGACCCCCACATTCAATGGCCTGCCCGGCGAATACCGCGCCGGTTACTACTACAGCAGTGCCAAGGCCAGCGACGTCTACAAGGACAGCAACGGCCAGCCGGCGGCACTCAGTGGCGAGGCCTACCGCAGCGCCTCCAGCAAGCACGGCCTGTGGCTGGGCGTGCAACAGCAGGTCACGAGCCGCGCCAGTGATCATTCACGTGGCCTGAGCGTATTCGCCAACGCGACGATGCATGACAAGAAGACCAATGCCATCGACAACTATGTCCAGGCGGGGATTGTCTACAAAGGCCTCTTCGACGCACGGGCCCAGGACGATATCGGGTTTGCCCTGGCCCGCGTCCACGTCAACCCGGCCTATCGCAAGAATGCCGAGGCCAGCAACCAGGCCCGGGCGGTCTACGACTTCGACGACCCACGCTTCCTGCCCCCCCAGGACACCGAGTACAGCGCCGAGTTGTATTACGGCGTGCATGTCACCGACTGGCTGACCATCCGCCCGAACCTGCAGTACATCCGTCATCCCGGTGGCGTGCAGCAAGTCGACGACGCACTGATCGGCGGCCTCAAGCTACAGACCTCTTTCTGAACGGCTCGCTGAATTCAGCGAGCGGATGAACCCAGCCCGAGCCTGATCCTCATCTACAGTGAACAGGCACGAGACTACTTAAACGTCACGGAGAACCACACTATGAGCACTGATGGTGCTTTCAGCCGCAGCCGCGTGCTGCCGAGCCTGCTCGGTATCGCGCTGCTAATCATGGGCCTGGCCTTGCTGGCCGGCGGGATCAAGCTGAGCCTGCTCGGCGGTTCGCTGTACTACCTGCTGGCCGGTATCGGCCTGGCGGTCACAGGCGTCCTGCTGCTGGCCGCGCGTCGCGCAGCCCTGGGCCTCTATGCACTGGTACTGTTCGCCAGCACCGTCTGGGCCCTGTGGGAAGTCGGCCTGGACTGGTGGCAACTGGTGCCGCGCCTGGCCCTGCTGTTTGCCCTGGGCATCGTCCTGTTGCTGCCCTGGTTCCGTCGCCCACTGCTGCGCGGTCAACCTGCGGCCAAGGGCACCGGCGCACTCGGCGCAGCCGTGGTGATTGCCGGCGCTGCCGCCCTGGCCAGCCAGTTCACCAACCCCGGTGAAATCAAGGGCCAACTCGACCGCGACAGCGTTCCCGGCATGGCCAACACCGCTCCGGCCATGCCCGATGGCGACTGGCAGTCCTATGGCCGCACGGCCTTTGGCGACCGCTACTCGCCCCTGGCGCAGATCACGCCGGACAACGTGAGCAAGCTGGTGCCGGCCTGGACCTATCGCACCGGCGATCTCCCCGGTCCGAACGACCCGGGCGAAACCACCGCGGAAAACACCCCGTTGAAAGTCAACGGCATGCTCTACGTGTGCACACCCCATAGCCAGGTGATCGCCCTCGACCCGGATACCGGCAAGGAAATCTGGCGCTTCGATCCCAAGCTGAGCACACAGAAAGCGGCCAACTTCAAAGGCTGGGCACATATGACCTGCCGTGGCGTGTCGTACCACGATGACGCCGCCTACGCCGCCACCGCGCAGAGCCCAACCGAACCGAGCGCCGCGACCAGCACCAATGCCTGCCCGCGCCGGATCTTCCTGCCGACCGCCGACACCCGCCTGATCGCTCTGAACGCCGATACCGGCAAGATGTGCGAAGACTTCGGCGACAAGGGCCAGATCGACCTGAGCGCCAATATAGGCGGCTTTACCCCAGGCGGTTACTACTCGACGTCGCCACCGGCGGTCACGAAAAACCTGGTCGTGATCGGCGGCCATGTCACCGATAACCTGTCCACCGACGAACCGAGTGGCGTGATCCGTGCCTTCGACGTCCACAGCGGGCGCCTGGTATGGAACTGGGACAGCGGCAATCCGGATGACACCACGCCGATTGCCGAAGGCCAGATCTACACCCGCAACTCGCCCAACATGTGGTCGATGTTCAGCGTCGACGAAAAACTCGGCATGCTCTACCTGCCCATGGGCAATCAGATGCCCGACCAGTGGGGCGGTAATCGCACCCCGGCATCGGAAAAATACAGCGCGGGCGTCACCGCCCTGGACATCGATACCGGCCATGTACGCTGGACCTTCCAGTTCACCCACCACGACCTGTGGGACATGGACGTCGGTGGTCAGCCCAGCCTGATGGACCTGAAAACCGCTGACGGCGTGAAGCCGGCGCTGCTGGCGTCGACCAAGCAAGGCAGCATCTATGTCCTGGACCGCCGCAATGGCGAGGCGATTGTACCGATCCACGAAACCCCGGTGCCCCAAGGCGCAGTCGAAGGCGACCATACCTCACCGACCCAGCCGATGTCCGAGCTGCACATGATGCCGCCGACCCTGCATGAGCGGGATATGTGGGGCGTGACCCCGTTCGATCAACTGCTGTGCCGGATCGACTTCAAGTCCCTGCGCTACGATGGCATCTACACCCCGCCATCGCTGCAAGGCTCGATCGTCTACCCGGGTAACTTCGGGGTGTTCGACTGGGGTGGTATCTCGGTCGATCCAGTGCGTCAGATCGCCTTCCTCAACCCGAGCTACATGGCCTTCAAATCCAAGCTGGTGCCCGCCGCCGAAGTGGCGAGCGGTCCGGGTCGCAAAAGCGAGACCGAAGGCGTCCAACCGAACAAGGGTGCACCCTATGGCGTGATCCTCGAAGCCATGCTGTCGCCCATCGGCCTGCCATGCCAGGCTCCAGCGTGGGGCTATGTGGCAGCGGTCGACCTGACCAACCACAAGACCCTGTGGAAACACAAGAACGGCACCGTGCGCGACAGCTCGCCGGTTCCGATTCCATTGACCATGGGTGTTCCAAGCCTGGGCGGGACCTTCACCACGGCCAGTGGCGTTGCCTTTCTGAGCGGCACCCTGGACCAGTACCTGCGTGCCTATGACGTGCGCAATGGCAAGCAACTGTGGGAAGGCCGCCTGCCAGCCGGCGGCCAGACCACGCCAATGACCTATACCGGCAAGGACGGCAAGCAATATGTGCTGGTCATGGCCGGCGGTCACGGCTCCCTGGGCACCAAGCAGGGTGACTACGTGCTGGCGTTCAAACTGCCGGATTAAGTCAGTTCGCCATGCATCACCAAGGCGGCTACCCACGGGTAGCCGCCTTTTTTTTTAGCGCTGCCGATAGACTGCGTCCGCCAGCACAGCCGTCGTCATTGGGTGTTTGCAGTGCACCAGACGGATCTCGGACCAAGGTTTTGCGTGCTACGCGCTCGCACGTCGCCTGACGACAGCGACTACAGCGTACTGCTCGCAGCGGGGTCCGCTGCCGTGACCGCCAGATTCGCTACCCAGGCTTCGAAGGCCCTGGCATCCAGCGGCCGGCTGATCAGGTAGCCCTGCGCCGTGTCGCAATGCCAACGCTCCAACAGATCCAGGCTGTGCTGGTACTCCACACCTTCAGCCACCACCTTGAGCCCCAGGTTATGGCTCATTTCGATGGTCGAACGCACGATCACCGCATCTTCACTGGCCGCATCGAGGTCACGCACAAAGGATTGATCGATCTTCAGTTCCTGCACCGGCAAACGCTTGAGATGGGCCAGAGACGAGTAGCCCGTACCAAAGTCATCCACCGATAAGCTGATACCACAACCGCGCAAGCGCTCCAGCACCTCCAGGGCCCGCTGCGGATCGCGCATCACCGCACTTTCGGTGATTTCGAAAACCAGCTGTTCGGCGCCCAGGCTATGCCGCGCCAAAAGTCGCTCAACCAGTGGCACCAGCCCCGGCGCCTGCAAATCATCCGCGCTGATATTCAACGACAACTGCACCCGTATCCCTCGCGTATTCCATTCGGCAACCTGGCGGATCCCTTCCTCGATCACCCAGCAGGTCAGTCCGTAGATACTCCCGGTACGCTCGGCCAGGGGGATGAATTCTGCGGGCGAAACCGCGCCGAACTCCGGGTGCTGCCAGCGCAGCAACGCTTCGGCCTGGCGTACACGGCCATCGCGGATATCGAGCTTGGGCTGGTAATGCAGCAACAACTGGCCGCTCCCCGCGACTTCGCGCAGGTCGTGGATCAGGCGAATCTGGCGCTGGTGCGCCAGGTCGCGACCCTCGCGGTACAGCTGCAGATAGCTGGCAGACTGCGCGGCATCCTGATGGGCCAGCGAGGCACGAGCGATCAGGTCTTCGGCCACCAGGCCATCCTCGGGGTAAAACGCCAGTCCCATAGAGATTTCCCGGGTGATGTCATGCCGACCAATACGCTGAGGCTGGGTCAGCAGGCCATGCAGACGATCAGCCACGCAAACCGCCATATCGACCTCGGTGCTTTCTAGCAACAACAGGAATTCATTACCGGTAACGCGCGCCGCCGTATCGCTCACCGGCAATGTCTCGCGCAGGATCCGGCTGGCGTCGCGCATCATCTGCTCGCCCCCCTCGGGGCCGCAGGTTTGGTTGATCGCCCGGTAGTTCTCAATCCCCAGGTAGATCAACGCCACGCTGCGCCGGGCGCTGATGGCGCTGCCCAGTCGTTCCATGGCCAGCGCCCGGTTGGGCAGCCCGGTCAACGAATCATGCAGGGCGTTGTGCGCCAGTTGCAGCTCGCGGCGTGCCAGCCCCAGTTGCATGGCATTGATCGCCGCGCCCAGCAAACCCAGTTCATCGCGCCGGCGCAGCACAACCTCACTCCTGTAATCGCCCTCGCCTATGCGCTGCGCGGCGGCCGCCAGCACACTCACCGGGCGGGAAACCCGCCGAGCAATCAGATACGCGCCAAAACCGGACAGCACCAGCGCCGCCAGGGCAATCCAGAGAATCTGCCGATCAAGCGCGGCAAAGGCTTGCAGGGCCTGATCCAGTGGGCTTTGCAACAGGGCCAGCACCTGCCCGTCGGGGCCATTGGTCAGTTGCAACGCCTGACTAAGGAAACGCTGGCCGCCGTACTCATCCAGTTGTGGCGCGCCGCCAGGATCGTAAGCTTGCAGGTCGCGACGGGCCACACCATGCAGGTCCGGCGCCAGGGTGCTGAACAACGGACCAACCTGCTCGCCCTGGCGTACCAGAAACGACACCTGCAGGTTGGTCATGCGCTGCAACTCTGTGGCAAAGGCTGCGTCCATCGGCAGCATCACCAGCACCCGGGCCACCGACGACGGAGCCAGCATCAGGCGTTGCACCAAGAGAAAGGCGCGCCCCTCGAATACCACGATCAGCATCGTGCGCCCGTCGCGTGAAGCCTCGCGTAGCAACTCGATATCACGAAACGGCTGGCCCTCGGCGACCTGGGGCAAGGTGCTGACGATCACCTTGCCATCCCTGTCGAGCAGCAGCATTTCACTGGCGCCCACCCCCGCACCGTGCCGCTCCATCAGCCTGCGAATCGCCTGCGCATCTCCCCGGGGCACCAACTCGAGCATCTGCGAATCGCCAGCAAGCCAGTCTGCACCGTACTGCAAGCGCTCTCCCCGCAGATCCAGCAGTCGCTCGAACACTCGCGCACCGGCTTGCAGCTGTTCTTCGGCCTGTTTTTGCACGGTACGGGTGGTGGCAATCTTCACCGCGAAGTACAGGACCCCAACCACCAACAGCAGCGACAACCCCAATACCAAGGCAATTCGCGCCTGGAAGCTTGTACGCACGTTCATGGCCGCTCCGGGCCAGGCAGCACCTGTCGATCGATGAGCAAAACCCGGGCCGAACGCCCCGGAGCAGGCCAGCTGAAAAGTCCCTTACCCATACGCATCCCTCGGCAACCGGTCAGAGCGTCAAATAGCCGTCTTATCTTGAAACTATTTTTAGAAACTCAGATTAGCTGCCGGGTTCGCGAAAAGCACGCAATAAGAACGGACACTTTCTAGCCATTATTTTGACGACCAGAAGACAACAGGCGACCTAACCTTACGTCGCATTGGCCTATTGATCGATCGCCGCCCGGCAGCCGCACCTACAGTGGATCGGCCCCCAAATGACCGTTGCGAGCGCTACGCACTCGGACGTCGCCTCGCCCCGCAACGACGACGTAAAGCGCGGCGCCTTAGCCCGCGCCGGCTGCTCTGCCTTAAAGAAAGACTCTGTCGGCTTTATCCCAGGCACGGGAAGTCCAATGCCATTGAAACCACCTGACCTATGCCCCATCTAAGAGCCATACCCCATTGCGCAGGTGCCCTATGAGCGACCAGCAAGAATTTCCCGAACACCTCGAAGAATATGCTGACCCGGAACACGCCGAATCACACGCGTCGTCCAGCACAGGCCTGACACTGCCGGGACAAAATTTGCCAGACAAGGTCTACATCATCCCCATTCACAATCGCCCGTTCTTCCCAGCGCAGGTGCTGCCGGTAATTGTCAACGAAGAGCCTTGGGCTGAAACCTTGGATCTGGTCAGCAAGTCCGACCATCATTCCCTGGCCCTGTTCTTCATGGAAAATCCGCCTGAAGACCCACGGCATTTCGATACCTCCCGGCTGCCGCTGTACGGCACGCTGGTGAAGGTCCATCACGCCAGCCGGGAAAACGGCAAGCTGCAGTTCGTTGCCCAGGGCCTGACCCGTGTGCGCATCCGCACCTGGCTCAAACACCATCGCCCGCCTTATCTGGTAGAGGTCGAATATCCGCACCAGCCCAGCGAGCCGACCGACGAGGTCAAGGCCTACGGCATGGCGTTGATCAATGCGATCAAGGAACTGTTGCCGCTCAATCCGCTGTACAGCGAAGAGCTGAAAAACTACCTCAATCGCTTCAGCCCCAACGACCCTTCGCCCCTGACCGACTTTGCCGCGGCGCTGACCTCGGCCGCCGGCACCGAACTGCAGGAAGTGCTCGACTGCGTGCCCATGCTCAAGCGCATGGAGAAGGTCCTGCCGATGTTGCGCAAGGAAGTCGAAGTCGCCCGCCTGCAAAAGGAAATCTCGGCCGAAGTGAATCGCAAGATCGGCGAGCACCAGCGCGAGTTTTTCCTCAAGGAGCAGCTCAAGGTCATTCAGCAGGAACTGGGGCTGACCAAGGACGACCGCAGCGCCGACCTGGAACAGTTCGAGCAGCGCTTACAGGGCAAGGTACTGCCGCCCCAGGCGCAGAAGCGTATCAGCGAGGAAATGAACAAACTGTCGATCCTCGAAACCGGTTCGCCGGAGTATGCGGTAACCCGCAACTACCTGGAGTGGGCGACCTCGGTCCCCTGGGGCGTTTACGGTGCCGACAAACTCGACCTCAAGCACGCGCGCAAGGTGCTGGACCAGCACCATGCCGGGCTCGGCGATATCAAGGAGCGCATCCTCGAATTCCTCGCGGTCGGGGCCTACAAGGGCGAGATCAGTGGCTCCATTGTGCTGCTCGTCGGCCCGCCGGGCGTGGGCAAGACCAGCGTCGGCAAATCCATCGCCGAATCCCTTGGGCGGCCGTTCTATCGTTTCAGCCTCGGCGGCATGCGCGATGAGGCCGAGATCAAGGGCCATCGACGCACCTATATCGGCGCCCAGCCGGGCAAGCTGGTACAGGCGCTCAAGGAAGTCGAGGTGATGAACCCGGTGATCATGCTCGACGAGATCGACAAAATGGGCCAGAGCTACCAAGGCGACCCGGCCTCGGCCCTGCTCGAGACCCTCGACCCAGAACAGAACGTCGACTTTCTCGACCACTACCTGGACCTGCGCCTGGACCTGTCCAAAGTGCTGTTTGTCTGCACCGCCAATACCCTGGACTCGATCCCCGGGCCATTGCTCGACCGGATGGAAGTGATTCGCCTGTCCGGCTATATCACAGAAGAAAAGCTGACCATTGCCAAACGCCATCTGTGGCCCAAACAACTGGAAAAGGCCGGCGTATCCAAGGGCAGCCTGTCGATCAGCGACAGCGCACTGCGCGCCGTGATCGACGGTTATGCCCGCGAAGCCGGCGTTCGCCAGCTGGAAAAACAGCTGGGCAAATTGGTGCGCAAGGCCGTGGTCAAGCTGCTCGACCAACCCAAGTCGGTGATCAAGATCGGCACCAAAGACCTTGAAGCAGCGCTCGGCATGCCCGTGTTCCGCAACGAACAGGTGCTGTCCGGCACCGGGGTCATTACCGGCCTCGCCTGGACCAGCATGGGCGGCGCCACGCTGCCGATCGAAGCCACGCGTATCCACTCTCTCAACCGGGGCTTCAAGCTCACCGGGCAGTTGGGGGATGTCATGAAAGAGTCCGCGGAAATCGCTTATAGCTATGTCAGCTCGCACCTCAAGCAATTTGGTGGCGACCCGCGGTTCTTCGACGAAGCCTTTGTCCACCTGCATGTGCCCGAAGGTGCCACGCCCAAGGATGGCCCAAGTGCCGGGGTGACCATGGCCAGCGCCCTGCTGTCCCTGGCCCGTAACCAGCCGCCGAAAAAAGGCGTCGCCATGACCGGCGAACTGACGCTGACTGGCCATGTGCTGCCGATTGGCGGCGTGCGGGAAAAAGTCATCGCCGCGCGCCGGCAGAAGATCAACGAGCTGATTCTGCCGGAGTCCAATCGCGGTAACTTCGAAGAACTGCCGGACTACCTCAAGGAAGGGATGACCGTGCACTTTGCCAAACGCTTCACTGACGTGGCCAAAGTGCTGTTCTAGAGCACTGCGCGCAGGCCCGTTGCCAGGGTGCAACGGGCCTGCTCGCGATTGCGGCCAAAGGGAGGTTATGCTGACGTCCTGTCCTTATCCGACCGGAGTCTTCATGCCCCCTATTCGCCTGCTTGCCGTCCTGTCCAGCCTCGCCCTCCTGACCGCCTGCGCCCATGCCTCCCGGCAAAACCTGACGGTGGAAAACCAGAGCGAATGCCCCGTGCAACTGAGCACCGGACAGAACCTGATCCTGACCCTCCCCAGCAATCCCACCACCGGCTTTCGCTGGACCATCCAGGACTCCGCCGGTGGCGTGCTACGCAGCCTCGGACCCGAGGTCTACAACAGCCCGCAAAACAGCGGTGTCGTCGGCGCCGGCGGGCATTCGACCTGGCGCTTCCAGGCATTCGCCGCCGGCACCGGACGCCTGCGCCTGACCTACCAGCAACCCTGGGAACCGGAAGCCGCCCCAGCCCAAACCTTCGACTGCTCTCTCAAGGTCAACTGATATGCCATGGATCGTTCTCGCCCTGATCGGCGCCGGCGCGTTTGTCTACGGGGTGAGCATCGACTCCTCCATGCTGTGCCTGCTGGCCAAACCATTCCCCGTACTGGCAATGCTTGGCTGGCTGCATGGCGCCCCACCCAGTGCCTATCGGCGCTGGATCGTCCTGGGCCTGTTGTTTTCCCTGCTCGGCGATATCCTCCTGGCATGGCCGGGGGATCTGTTTGTCTTTGGTCTGGGCGCCTTCCTGGTCGCGCACCTCGCCTACCTCAAGGCCTACCTGAGCGATTGCCGTCGCCTGGCCCTGCTGCCTTTGCTGTTGGCCCTGGCCACGGGGGCGGTGTTGCTCGCCGTACTGATATCCAAGGGCCTGGGCGACTTGCTGGTGCCCGTGGTGGTTTATGCACTGGCGATCAGCGCGATGCTCTGGCGGGCGCTGGCCCGCCTGGGCAGTGGCGTTGCGCCCCGCTCGGCGTGGCTGGCCGCGGGAGGAGCCCTGGTGTTCGTATTCTCGGACAGCCTGATCGGCATCGATCGCTTTGTCGTCAAGTTTGCCGCCGCGCCCTACCTGATCAACCTCGCCTACTGGATCGGCCAATGGGGCATCACCGCCTCGGTCTTTGACCAACGGACCACGCAGACAGAACAGCACGCATAACCCGGCGGCGCGGTTTATCAGACAGACCGCGCATCCCGGCGCCAACTTGGCTAAAATGCCGGCCCTTTTCCCCATCGCCGCTGGATCCACCGTGAGCCAAGAACCCGACCGCATATTCGCCCAGCCCCTGGCCCAGGTGCCGGATTTCGCCTTCAACGAAGATGTCGTGCGGGTTTTTCCAGACATGATCAAGCGGTCGGTGCCCGGTTACCCGACCATCGTCGAAAACCTCGGCGTGCTGGCCGCGCAATTTGCCCAGCCCCACAGCGTGCTCTACGACCTGGGCAGCTCCCTGGGCGCGGTCACCCAAGCCCTGCGCCGCCATGTACGCAGCGATGGTTGCCGAGTGATCGCGGTGGATAACTCCGCGGCCATGGTCGAGCGATGCCGCGAGTACCTCAATGGCCAGGACTCGATGTTCCAGGAACTGCTGCCGGTGGAGGTGATCGACGGCGATATCCTCGCCCTGGAGTTCCAGCCGACGTCAGTGGTCGCGCTGAACTTCACCCTGCAGTTTATCGCCCCCGAACAACGCCTGGCGCTGCTTGGGCGCATCCGCCAGGCGCTGTTGCCGGGCGGCGCGTTGATTCTTTCGGAGAAACTGCGTTTCGACGATGCCCAAGAGCACGCACTGCTAACCGACCTGCATGTCGCGTTCAAGCGTGCCAACGGTTACAGCGAACTGGAAATCGCTCAGAAACGTAGCGCCATCGAACATGTCATGAAGCCCGACAGCCTCGAAGAACACCGCGAGCGCCTATTGGCAGCCGGCTTCTCGAAGGTCGTGCCATGGTTCCAGTGTCTTAACTTTGCCTCGTTGATTGCCCTGCCATGATTGATTTGTCTCCCCTCGCCCGCCGCCTGGCGCATACCCCCCTGGCCGCCTGGGCCAACGGCCTGCAGGCCCAGCTCGATAGCAAGATGGAAAAGGGGCACGGCGACCTCGAACGCTGGCAGAGCGCCTTGAATGCTCTGCCCGCGATTCTGCCCAGCCGGATCGACCTGCTCGACGGGTTGACCCTGGACACCGACTGCGATGACGCCACCCGCACGCAGATGCGCAGCGCGTTGATGGGCCTGTGCCCATGGCGCAAGGGCCCGTTCGATCTGTTTGGCGTGCATGTCGATACCGAATGGCGCTCGGACTGGAAATGGTCGCGGGTCGCCCCCCACCTGGACCTCAAGGGCAAGCGCATCCTCGATGTCGGCTGCGGCAATGGCTACTACATGTGGCGCATGCTCGGTGCCGGTGCCGACAGCGTGATCGGGGTCGACCCCAACTGGCTGTTCTTCTGCCAGTTCCAGGCCGTGCAGCGTTTTCTGCCCGAACAGCCGGCCTGGCACCTGCCATTTACCCTGGAGGATCTGCCGCCCGGGTTGGAAGGTTTCGATACCGTGTTTTCCATGGGCGTGTTCTACCATCGGCGCTCGCCCATCGAGCACCTGCTGGCGCTCAAGGACTGCCTGGTCAAGGGCGGCGAGTTGGTGCTGGAAACCCTGGTGATCGAAGGTGACCAGCAGCAAGTGCTGGTGCCCGAGGACCGCTATGCACAGATGCGCAATGTCTGGTTCCTGCCTTCGGTGCCGGCGCTGGAGCTGTGGCTGCGCCGGGCCGGCTTCAGCGACGTGCGTTGCGTGGATGTCAGCGTGACCAGTGTCGAGGAGCAGCGCGGTACCGAGTGGATGAAGTACCAGTCCCTCAGCGACTTCCTTGACCCGAACGACCATAACAAGACCATCGAAGGGCTACCCGCGCCCATGCGTGCGGTGATCGTCGCACGCAAGTAACCATCGAACGCCGCGCGCACTTGCTCGCGGCCACTCACTCAACGCGCCCGACGGGCCTTGAAGAAATCGCTTAGCACTGCCCCACACTCCTCGGCCAGCACACCACCTTCGAACAACACCCGATGGTTGAGAAACCCCTGGCTGAAGAACTGGCCCTGGCTCTGCACGATCCCGGCCTTGGGCTCCAGCGCGCCATAGACCACCCGGGCAATGCGCGAATGAACAATCAGGCCGGCGCACATGCTGCACGGCTCCAGCGTGACGTACAGGGTGCTGCCAGGTAAACGGTAGTTGTGCACGGCCTGGGCGGCAGCACGGATCGCGACCATTTCGGCATGGGCGCTCGGATCACTGCCACTGATCGGGCAATTGAAACCCCGCCCTATGATTTCACCGTCCTGTACCAACACCGCGCCCACTGGGACTTCGCCCAACGCCGCGCCCTGAGCGGCGAGGAGCAATGCCTCGCGCATGAAGTCCTGGTCGCGGCTACGGTCGATAATCGCCGCGGGCCGTATCTGGCGCATCAGGCCACCTCGATCGCGGCCATCAGGCCGGTTTCCATATGGTCGATCACATGACAATGGAACATCCAGACCCCGGGGTTATCCGCCACCAGTGCGACCCGTGCGCGCTCGTTCTTGCCGAGCAGGAAGGTGTCGGTGAAATAGGGAATGATCTTGCGCCGGTTGGAGCCGATCACCTTGAAACTCATGCCATGCAAATGGATGGGGTGCTGGTACTGGGTCATGTTCTTCAGCTCGAAGATGTAGCTCTTGCCCTTTTCCAGCTTCGCGATGGGGCGGTCGGCACAGGTCTTGTCGGTGATATCCCAGGCCTGACCATTGATCTGCCAGAGGCTTGGCGGCTTGCCGTTCTCGACATTCACCGAGACCGACCCTACCCACTCGAAATTGAAGTTCAGTTTCTCGGCATTGGCCATGTCCGGCTCGGCAATCGGGTTCGCCGGGAGTGCCGGCGGCCACTCGCCGGGGGCCTCACTGCTGGCGACCGAGCGGAACGTGCCCAGGCGTACAGGACCATTGCGCAGAGAAAGCTCTTCACCGGCCGCAGGCGCCTTGATGGCCAGGCAGATCCGCATCCCCGGGCCGAGCCAGTACTCCTTGCCCAACGGGCGCGGCTCGATCGGATTGCCGTCCAGAGCATAGATCTGCGCTTCGACGCCGGGGATATTGATGCGATAGGTCAGGGTGTTATCGAGATTGAGCAGGCGCACCCGAACGATCTGCCCGGCCGGAAGATCGATGACCGCCTGCGGCTGGCCGTTGATCGTCGCCAACCGCCCGGCCGTCCCGCCCCTTGCAGCTTCGCGGGGAATGCTGAACGGCAGGAAGGCCCCCTCTTCATCGACGTGCCAGCTCTTCAGGCTCAGCGTGCGTTCATGCTGGAATCCCGTAGGCTCGCGCTCCTCGACAATCAGCGGGCCGACCAGGCCACGGCCCAATTCCTCGCTGCTGCTCACATGGGGGTGATACCAGAAGCTGCCCGCATCGGGCACGCGGAACTTGTAGTCGAAATACTCGCCGGGCAGGACCGGCAACTGTGACACGTAAGGCACACCGTCCATTTCCAATGGCAGGCGGATACCATGCCAGTGGATAGTCGTGGCGACCGGCAAGTGGTTGATAAACCGCACGCGTAGCCATTCACCCTGGCGTACCCGCAACTCGGTGCCCGGTGCCGACGGGCCGAAGGCCCAGGCCTGAGTCTTGTGCCCGGCAACCAGTTCGACATCCAGGGGGGCGGCGATCAGCTCGTAATCATGCCCAGCCTCGGCATCCGCCATTTTCCCCAGCCAGTAACGCGACGCACCGCCGGCGCCTACGCCCACCACAACCAGGCCTGCCAGGCCACCGAGGATTTGTCGACGGGTAAAGGACATGGGCTTCACTACCTCATAGATCGGCTGCGGACCGAGGCCCGCAAAAAAGCGAATACGATACACCCGCAATTGTGAAACAGTAAGGGCGGCGCGGCGACTGGCCGCAGCCTGCGACCCGATCCCTGCACCTGCGGCCCAACACGCGGGCCGCTGCCCGCGAACTAATCGAACAGCGCCATCAGTTCCGGCTTTAGCGCTGCATGGCTGCTTGCCGCCCGGGCCTGGTTGACCTGCCGAGTGGCCCGGGCGACTTCCAGCAGTGCAGGGGCAATCGCATACCCGCCACGGTTCTGCAGCCATTCAAGCACCGCAACCAGATGCCAGAGCGACGTACTGCCTTCGTGCATTGCCAGCGGGAAGCTGTCGGGGTGGGCCAACATCAGCTTGCGCATATTTTGCCGTGAGACGCCGACAAACTCGGCAATATCGCTCAGCCCCACCAGGTCAGGCGCCGCCTCTACCAGTCGTGCGGTCGGGAGCACACGCTTTACATCCTGGAGCGCGCTCAACATTGCAGCTTCACCACTCTGCGCTTCGCGATTGAACGCCAGCGCCAGGCGCCCTGGCAGACCGATGCCGACCAGCGCGTCATCACAACCGGCTGCGCCCAGTCGTTCGACCAGCGCATCCAGGTCACGCTCCTGCTCGGGCAATTGGTACTTGAGGGTGAACAGATAATCCATAGCTCTACTCCTTGCAGGACACGCGAGGGCGCTTGCTGCCGATCAGGTTGGCACATCCATCAACGACCCTTTGCAGGGCTTTGGCGTGGCTGACGGCATTACGCGGCGTACTCCAGATACTGGTGATGCAAAACTCACCGCAACGACAGAGGTCGGTCCTGAACGGGCAAAAGATCTTTCCCCAGGCATGGCTGCCTCCCACTTCCACGCGCCAGCCACGTTTCTCGGCATGGCGCAAAACACGTTCGATTTCCTTCTTGGGATGAGATGCACGAGCCATCCATAGCCTCAAGTCTCATAGTGAATAACCAGGATGTCAAATGACAACCCAAGCGTTATTTTCGACAAAGCAATTCCGTCAAAGCGGGACGCGTCGATAAAACACCCGCGAGAAGGTACAGCGTGGGCACCCAGCAAAAGGCCCAAGGTTCTTTCCGCATGTTGCAACTGGCAATAAAGCGAAATGTCGTGCCCAAGGAAACGCAAAAGCCGAGCGCTGACGGGAAGCGGCCGCGATTGTTGGGCTACCAAAAGCGTCCAAAGGCCTGGTGGCCAATCTGCCGTGTCAGTGACCCGATCCTCTATCGAACCGACAGGTGGCTGGTTTGAAGCCGCAAACACCGCGTTGAATCTGTATCCGCCGTCACCCGTCCAGGCTCAACCGCACCGGAACATATTCGCCTTGAGATCCGTAGCCGGGTTGCGCAGAATCCTCCGCCGGCTTCAATCACGCCAGTATCCGGACAGTTTTTCATCTCATAGGGACATCCACGCATGATCGACTTCAACAACAAAGGCTTTTTCAAGCTCAAACAAAACGACGAATACGCTGAGCGGGTAACCAGCCTGCTGCTGGATGGCGAGCACGTGATCGACGCCTACAAATCCATGCGCGACGGCGTGGTGTTTACCAACAAACGGATCATCGCCGTGAACGTACAGGGCATCACCGGCAGCAAAAAGGATTTCACCTCCCTGCCCTACAAAAATATTGTGGCCTACTCCGTTGAAACCTCAGGTACGTTCGATCTGGATTCCGAGTTGGAAATCTACTTTTCTTCCCTTGGAAAAGTGAAGTTCGAGTTCACCGGCAAAACGGCCATTGTCGAAATCTCCAAACTGATATCGGCTCATATTTTCGCCTGAGTTCACCGAGCGACCCGTGAAGGCACGAACGGGCAGTGCGCAAAAGAGCCGGACGTTGTCCAACACTCCCATCAAAAATCCGGCAATTACGCATAACAGCGTTCACTTAAGCATTTGAGCCCAAGCGGGGCTTTCTAGAAAAGCCGATGCCAGCCCCAGGCAGCGGTTTTTTTATGTGCATTGACCAACAATGGCTCGATCTTGGCGACCTGTACAACGGCTTAGACCTGAGCTCTTTGTAGCGTGTTTCTTTCGGTTTGAGATGACGCCGCTTGGAATCGGTCAGCATGGCGCTCGCGGATTCCGCTCAAAATAACCCAGCTCAGAAACGCCGCCAAAATCACAGGCAAACCCAATAAACCCAGCGATCAATGGGACTTGAGACCATGCTCTCTTCAACAGAGATGACAGGGTAAAGAACGCCGAGCATGGCATTTTGTTTAGTCTATAACCCGTACCATGCGACAGACACCTGATGCTTGGCGATGCACAAAGCCGCCAGAATGTGCCGGCCCCAAAAAAGCCAAAAGCCCGCAATTAAGCGGGCTTCAGGGTGTTTCTTGCTAGTGGGTGCCAGTCAGTGCCGGACGTCCAATCATTCCCACTCAATCGTTGCCGGCGGCTTGCTCGATACGTCGTAAGTGACGCGGGAAATACCTTCGATTTCGTTGATGATCCGACCGCTGACGGTTTCCAGCAGTTCGTAAGGCAGGTGGGCCCAACGCGCGGTCATGAAGTCGATGGTTTCCACAGCTCGCAGGGCCACAACCCAGGCGTAACGACGACCGTCGCCCACGACGCCTACCGATTTCACTGGCTGGAACACCACGAATGCCTGGCTGACCTTGTGATACCAATCGGCCTTGTGCAGCTCTTCGATAAAGATATGGTCAGCGCGACGCAGCAGGTCGGCGTACTCCTTCTTCACCTCACCGAGGATCCGCACACCCAGGCCTGGGCCCGGGAACGGGTGACGGTAGACCATGTCGTACGGCAGGCCGAGTTCCAGACCCAGACGGCGGACTTCGTCCTTGAACAGCTCGCGCAGGGGCTCGACCAGCTTGAGGTTCATTTCTTCCGGCAAGCCACCCACGTTGTGGTGCGACTTGATCACGTGAGCCTTGCCGCTCTTGGCGCCCGCCGACTCGATCACGTCCGGGTAGATGGTGCCCTGGGCCAGGTACTTGATGTTGTCCAGCTTGCAGGATTCGGCATCGAACACGTCGATAAAGGTACGACCGATGATCTTGCGCTTTTTCTCCGGGTCGGCTTCGCCAGCCAGATTGTTGAGGAACTGATCCTCGGCGTTGGCGCGAATCACCTTAACGCCCATGTTCTCGGCGAACATGGCCATCACTTGCTCGCCTTCATGCAGACGCAGCAAGCCGTTGTCGACGAAGACGCAGGTCAGCTGATCGCCAATGGCCTTGTGCAACAGCGCGGCAACCACCGAGGAATCGACACCACCGGACAGGCCGAGCAGCACGTTGTCGGTACCGACCTGGGCACGCACGTTGGCAATGGCGTCTTCGGCGATCTTCGACGGGGTCCACAGGGCTTCGCAGCCGCAGATGTCGAGGATAAAGCGCGAGAGGATCCGACCGCCCTGCTTGGTGTGGGTCACTTCCGGGTGGAACTGCACGCCGTAGTAGCCGCGCTCGTCGTTGAACATACCGGCGATCGGGCAGCTCGGGGTGCTGGCCAGGATGTGGAAGTCGGCCGGCATGCGGGTGACTTTGTCACCGTGGCTCATCCAGACGTCGAGGCCGAACAGGCCGTCGGCGTCGATGTGGTCTTCGATGCCATCGAGCAGGCGGCTCTTGCCGACCACATCGACACGGGCGTAGCCGAACTCACGCAGCTCGGAACCTTCGACCTTGCCACCCAGCTGTTCAGCCATGGTCTGCATGCCGTAGCAGATACCGAAGACCGGCACGCCCAGGTCGAAGACCGCTTGCGGGCAACGCGGGCTGCCGGCTTCGTGCACAGACTCGGGGCCGCCCGCGAGGATGACGCCTTTAGGGGCGAATTCGCGAATCGCTTCGTCGTCCATGTCGAACGGATGCAGTTCGCAGTACACACCGATCTCACGCACGCGGCGGGCGATCAGTTGGGTGTACTGGGAACCGAAGTCGAGGATCAGGATGCGGTGGGCGTGAATGTCGAGGGCCATGAGTCATTCTCGTCAGTGAAATCAGAAACAACTCGGGGCTGTCTTCAACAGCCCCGGTTCAAATTCGTCAATCGCCGCCAGGCCAACGCCTGGAGGCGATCACTATCAACCTACGCGATAGTTTGGAGCTTCTTTGGTGATCTGCACGTCGTGGACGTGGGATTCCGCCATACCGGCACCGGTGATACGAACGAACTCCGGCTTGGTACGCATTTCCTCGATGTCGGCACTGCCGGTGTAACCCATCGAGGAACGCAGGCCACCCATCAACTGGTGGATGATCGCGCTCAGGGTGCCCTTGTAAGGCACACGGCCTTCGATCCCTTCCGGCACCAGCTTCTCGGCACCCGCGGAGGAGTCCTGGAAGTAACGGTCGGAGGAACCCTGGGCCTGGGACATTGCACCCAGCGAACCCATGCCGCGATAAGCCTTGTAGGAACGACCCTGGAACAACTCGATTTCACCCGGTGCTTCTTCGGTACCGGCGAACATCGAGCCCATCATCACGCAGGAAGCACCCGCAACGATGGCCTTGGACAGGTCACCGGAGAAACGGATACCACCGTCGGCGATCAGCGGCACGCCTGTGCCTTCCAGCGCGGCGGCGACATTGGCGATCGCACTGATCTGTGGAACGCCGACACCGGCAACAATGCGCGTGGTGCAGATCGAGCCAGGGCCGATACCGACCTTGACCGCATCCGCGCCAGCCTCAGCCAGTGCCTTGGCAGCGGCGCCAGTGGCAATGTTGCCGCCGATCACCTGCACTTCGGGGAAGTTCTCTTTGACCCAGCGTACGCGGTCGATCACGCCCTTGGAGTGACCGTGGGCGGTGTCGACCACCACCACGTCAACACCGGCAGCGACCAGGGCCGCAACGCGATCGCCGGTGTCCTTGCCAGTACCGACGGCAGCGCCGACCCGCAGGCGACCTTGGTCGTCCTTGCTGGCCAGCGGGTAGGCCTTGGCTTTTTCGATGTCGTTGACCGTCATCATGCCTTTGAGATTAAAGGCAGCATCGACGATCAGCACACGCTCAATGCGGTGTTTGTGCAGCAGCTCGCGAACATCTTTCTTGTCGGCGCCTTCGTTGACCGTGACCAGCCGCTCTTTGGGCGTCATCACTTCACGAACGGTCGCTTCCAGACGGCTTTCAAACCGCACGTCGCGGGACGTGACGATGCCGACCAGGTCGCCATTGTGCAGCACCGGGACACCGGAAATGTTGTGCATGCGGGTCAGGTCGAACAGATCACGAACCGTGGCATCGGCCTCGATAGTGATCGGATCCTTGACCACGCCGGCTTCGAAGCGCTTGACCTTGCGCACTTCAGAGGCCTGCTGCTCGATGGTCATGTTCTTGTGGATGATGCCGATACCGCCTTCCTGGGCCATGGCGATGGCCAGACGGGCTTCGGTAACGGTGTCCATGGCGGCGGAAACCAGCGGAATATTCAGCTCGATGCCACGGGTCAAACGGGTCTTGAGACTGACTTCGTTAGGCAGAACCTCGGAATAACCGGGGACTAAAAGAATGTCGTCGAAGGTCAGGGCTTCTTGGCTGATACGCAGCATGCGGGGGCTCCCGGGCGGGAAAATGGAAGCGCGTCATTATACTCAGATGCCCTGCCCGGCTCAATGTAAACCTTGGCCAATTATCGGCCGCGACCATTTGCGCCAAAACGCGCTAACCCGCGGCCCGGACGGCTGGCTCTAAAGCTCGACCCTGACCCAGGCCACCGGCTGATCGAGCCAGTCGGCGAACTCGTCGAGAAAGCTCTGCTTGAAGCCCGCTTCGGCCCAGTTATTGAAGATAAAGCCCAGGTTGGAAAACGCGCAGGGCTGCAGGAACAGGAAGCCATTGATATCGTCTTCATGGCCGCAGAGCGGACAGATAAAGTTATCGGTGCGCCCCGGCATCCAGTCTTCAAGGCTGTCGAACAGCACTTCACCGACTTCCTTGCGGCATTCGGCGCAACCGGCCTCCTCGAGAAAGCCCTTGGCCGGCGTATAGATGCAGCGCTTGGTGATAATTTCCAGGCCATTGACCGCCTCACCAAACGGCAGGGCCTCGGGGCGCAGCACCACATCCCGGGCGCCTGCCCCGATGGCATGGCCCATGCGATTGCCGGTGCGCCCGCAGGTGGTCAACTCTTCGGCGACGATGTTCTTGCGCACCAACCAGCGCACGATAGCCCGAGCGCGCGGTTCGTGAACCGGGAGTGTGGAAATTTTCGGGACAATGATGCTTTGGGAATTCATGGTGACGGCCCAGTTGCCTTGCTCGCGCAAGTGCGCGCCTGCAGAGTCGAGTTGAACCCCATACAGACGCGTTTGCTGGCAAATGATCGAAAACCCGGCAGCTTAAGCCCTCACACCCTCAGGTCAAGTGCTGAGATAGCGCGCGATCAAGGCAATGCCACTGGCCAACACCAACCAGGTCACCAGGCGCACAAACGCCTCGCGCGACATCTTCAGCGCCAGCCGGCGGCCCACCCACAACCCCAACGCCATGGCCGGCAACAAGCAGGCGGCCAGCACCAGCAAGGGCAACTCGGCATAGACCCCGGCGATCACAAACAGCGTCAGGCGCACCAGTGTGCTGCAACTGATCAACGCGCTCTGGGTCGCCCGTGCTGCGTCTTTGGACAGGCGGCTGTTCAGATAAATCGCATACAGAAAGCCACCACTGCCAAACAGTGCGCCGAACAAGCCGCCGACCGTCCCCATGGGGACCGACCAGCCCGCCGCCAAACGTGCCGGCCGCACCTTGATTGCCAGGCTATAGAGGGCATAGGCACTGACAAACAGCCCCATCAGCAACAGCAGCACATCGGAGTGGAGATTGAGCAGGAAAACCACCCCCAGGGTGCAACCCAGCGCCATAAAAGGCAGCAGGCGAGTCAGCTCGCGCCTGGCCACGTCACGCCGCGACGGCAGCAGATTGCCAAACGCCGCCACAAAATCCAGCAGCACCAGCAAGGGAATGATCTTCGACAACGGCATAAATAGAATCAGCAGTGGCCCGGCCACCAACGCCGTGCCGAACCCGGCAATGCCAAACACGATGTAGGCCAGGACCACCCCCAACTCGATCACCAACCAGTCACTGGCGCTAAAGGGCAACTGATGCAACAACTCGACAACACTCATGGGCACGCTTCCTGAATCCATTGCCGATGACTTTAGCCAGCAGCGAGCCTTGCGACTAATATCAATGTGGCCCATCACCCATCTCAAAAAGGCATAGCTTGTGCTCTCGACCCGCCAACTGCGCTATTTCGTCGAAATCGTCGAATCCGGCAGCTTCAGCAGCGCTGCCGAGCGGCTGTTTATTGCCCAGTCGGCCTTGAGTCGGCAGATCAAAGCGCTCGAAAACCAGCTGCAAACACCGTTGCTGGAACGCACGGCCCGCCAGCCACGGCTGACCGCTGCCGGCGAAGCCTTCTATCCCCGGGCAAAAAGCCTGCTCCATGAACTGCACAAGGCCGGCGAACTGGCGACGCAGGTTGGCCATGGCCTGCTCGGCACCCTACGGCTCAGCCACTCCAGCACCGTGCCCATGAGCGGGCGCTTGCTGCGCGGTATCAGCCGCTACCTGGAGGACAACCCCGGCGCCTCGATGGATATCGTCAAGCTGTCTTCCGAGGCGCAGTTGGAGGAACTGGCCGAAGGGCGGGTGGATATCGGCCTCCTGCGCCTGCCGGTGTTGCGCCAGCGCGAAGGTGTGCGGATCGTCGAACTGTACAGCGAGCCCCTGCTGCTGGCGGTGCCGCCCACCCACCCTCTGGCCGTTGCCCCGCCCACCCGAGGCATTGACCTGGCCACACTCAAGGACGAAGCGTTTATCTCCATCCCTCATCCGCAGCGCGGCGGCTTGAGCTATCTGTCCGCCGAACTGTGCATGCGTCGCGGCTTCTTTCCCAGGGCCGCACGCGTGGTGTCGCGCAAAACCACCCAGTTGCAGTTGATCCAGGCGGGGTTCGGCATTGCCCTGCTCCCGGAATCCATGCGCGAGATAGCGCCCTCGACGGTCCAGTTTCTAGCGCTGGCCGAGCCCGATTGCCTTAGCACCGTCGCCCTGGCCTATCGACAGGAACCGACGCCACTGGTCGCGCAGTTTGTCGAACAGTTCTGCCAAGCCGTTATACAACCCTGAACCGGGATCGCTGTTTGCCCCTGCATGCGCACTGGCTCGCGATGACCTGCGAATGCCTCTATCATGCCGCCCATGATTAAAGATCCCTTTGCCCGCCTGGGCCTCGACCGCGAAGTCCTTACCGTCAGCCAACTCAATGGCCGTGCCCGCGTGCTGCTCGAGGATGTGTTCAGCAATATCTGGGTCGAGGGTGAAATCTCCAACCTGGCCCGACCGGCATCCGGGCATATCTACTTCACCCTCAAGGACAGCGGTGCCCAGGTCCGTTGTGCACTGTTTCGCCAGAATGCAGCACGGGTCCGCCAGGCCCTGAGGGATGGCCTGGCGGTCAAGGTGCGCGGCAAGGTCTCGCTGTTCGAGGGCCGTGGTGACTACCAACTGATTCTCGACACGGTCGAACCCGCGGGCGACGGCGCCCTGCGCCTGGCCTTCGATGCCTTGAAGGAAAAGCTCAGCGCCGAAGGCCTGTTCAGCGCCGAGCGCAAGGTCGCGCTGCCCAGCCATCCACGGCGCATCGGGATTATCAGCTCGCCCACCGGCGCAGTGATTCGCGACATTATCAGCGTCTTCAAACGCCGCGCCCCCCAGGTCGAACTGACCCTGATTCCCACGGCGGTCCAGGGCCGCGAAGCGACAGCGCAGATTGTCCGCGCACTGAAGCTGGCCGACAGCCGCGGTTTCGATGCACTGATCCTGGCCCGTGGCGGCGGCTCCCTGGAAGACCTCTGGTGCTTTAACGAAGAGGCCGTAGCCCGCGCCGTCGATGCCTGCGTCACCCCCATCGTCAGCGCCATCGGCCATGAAACCGATGTCTCGATCAGCGACTTTGTCGCCGACGTCCGGGCGCCCACGCCTTCGGCAGCGGCCGAACTGCTGGCTCCGGATGCCAGCGATCTGCAACACCGCGTCGACAGCCTGCAGCGCCGACTGGTCATGCGCATCCGTGACCGCTTGATGCGCGAGCGCCTGCGCCTGGATGGCCTGAGCCGTCGCTTGCGCCATCCCGGCGAACGACTGCGCCAGCAGGCACAACGCCTGGATGACCTGGATATGCGCCTGAGCCGCGCTTTCGAGCGCCATCTTGCGGTCCGCCGCGAGCGGCTGATTCGCCTGCAAACCCGCCTGGCCGGCCAGCACCCGGGGCGCCAGTTGGCCCTGCTGCGCCAGCGCCTGGACGGCCTGGCCGAACGCCTGCCACGGGCGATGCGCGACACCCTCAAAGCCCGACGCCTGCTGCTGCAAGGCCAGATGCAGAGCCTGCATATCGTCAGCCCGTTGGCCACCCTGGGCCGGGGCTACAGCATTTTACTCGACGAACGCGGCCAGGCCATTCGCAGCGCCACGCAGACCCATACCGGCCAACGCCTCAAGGCCCGGCTTGGCGAGGGCGAGTTGCAAGTGCGTGTCGAGGACAATCACCTGACGCCCGTCACCCTTTCCCTACTGGACTGATCCATGCCGCGTTTTCTCGCCCCCTTGCTGTTGCTGTGCCTGTCCCTCAATGCCCATGCCGAGAGCTACATCACCCGGCAATTGAACAAGCCGGTGCCCGGCGGCGTGGCAGTGATCGACCTCGGCCCCGCTGCCCAGCCCCCCAAAGCCAGCTACCAGGGCAAACCGGTCCTGGTCGTCAGGGAGCAGGACACCTGGCGGGCGATCGTCGGCATCCCCCTCAGTGTCAAACCGGGCCCGCAGCAGCTCGCCAGCGCGGGACGCAACCTGAGCTTCAACGTCGGCAGCAAGCGCTACCCGGAACAACATATCAAGCTGGCCAACAAGCGCCAGGTCAATCCGGACCCGGCCGATCTCAAGCGCATCGAGCGCGAACTGGCCGAGCAACTGCGTGCCTATCGCAGCTTCAGCCCCACTACGCCGAGCAACCTGCTGCTGGACAAGCCGGTCAACGGCCCACTGTCGAGCAAGTTCGGCGTACGTCGGTTCTTCAACGGCGAGGAGCGCAACCCCCATTCCGGCCTTGATTTCGCCGTGCCCGCCGGCACCCCGATCAAGACACCTGCGGCGGGTAAAGTGATCCTGACCGGTAATTACTTTTTCAATGGCAACACGGTGTTCGTCGACCACGGCCAGGGCTTTATCAGCATGTTCTGCCATATGTCGAAAATCGACGTCAGCGTCGGCCAAAGCCTGGCCCGCGGTGCAGTGGTCGGCAAAGTCGGCGCTACCGGACGGGCGACAGGCCCGCATATGCACTGGAACATCAGCTTGAACGACGCGCGCGTTGACCCGGCGATCTTTATCGGCGCCTTCCAGCCCTGAACCCACTCAACATATAAATTGCGCCGGGAAAAGCCTGCGCGCAATTGACGAAGCACATTTCGTAATTCATGAGAATAAAATCTCGAATAAACGCTCTTTTCGACTATTTATCTCAATTTTTTTGACCCGCTTGCCAACCTCCCCGGCAGTGGTTAGGGTTGAGTCCATGAAAACCGCCCACACCCTCATCCAGCGCCGGCAACACCGCAGCCTCTGTCTCGTCAGCGCACGACTGCCGGGCTGAATCGCGGTACCTCGTCCCCAGCGCCACCCCCTATTCGATTCACCGGCAGGCCGCCTCTTTTCGGCCCGGACCACAAGGACTCCCTCGATGACCATGCTCAAAGACCCGTCTTCCAAGTACCGCGCGTTCCCGACCATCAATCTGCCTGATCGCACCTGGCCGTCGAAAACCATCACCACGGCGCCGATCTGGTGCAGTTCCGACCTGCGCGATGGCAATCAGTCGCTGATCGAGCCCATGGACGCGGTGAAGAAACTGCGCTTCTGGAAGACCCTGGTCGCAGTGGGCGTCAAGGAAATCGAAGCGTCCTTCCCAGCCGCTTCGCAAACCGATTTCGACTTTGTCCGCACCCTGATCGAAGACGGCCATATCCCTGACGACACCACCATCCAGGTGTTGACCCAGGGGCGCGAGGACCTGATCGAGCGCACCTTTGAATCCTTGCGCGGGGCCAAGAAGGCCATCGTTCACCTGTACAACGCGACCAGCCCGTCGTTCCGGCGCATCGTGTTCAACCAGGACAAGGAAGGCGTCAAGGCCATCGCCGTGAATGCCGCCAAACTGTTCGTCAAATATGCCGCCCAGCAGCCGGAAACCCAGTGGACCTTCGAGTACTCGCCGGAAACCTTCAGCGCCACTGAGCTGGAGTTTGCCAAGGAAGTCTGCGACGCGGTCATCGACGTCTGGAACCCGACGCCGGAACACAAGGTGATCCTCAACCTGCCGGCGACCGTCGAAGTGGCCACGCCCAATATCTACGCCGACCAGATCGAATGGTTCGGTCGCCATATCAACCGCCGTGACAGCGTGATCATCAGCCTGCACACCCACAATGACCGTGGGACTGGCGTCGCGGCCACCGAACTGGGCCTGATGGCCGGTGCCGATCGCGTCGAAGGCTGCCTGTTCGGCAACGGCGAGCGCACCGGTAACGTCGACCTGGTGACCGTCGCCTTGAACCTCTACACCCAGGGTGTCGATCCCGAGCTGGACTTCTCCGATATCGACGGCGTGCGCAAGGTCGTCGAAGAGTGCAACCAGATTCCGGTGCACCCACGTCACCCCTATGTCGGCGACCTGGTCCACACCGCCTTCTCCGGCTCGCACCAGGACGCGATCCGCAAGGGCTTCAGCCAGCAGAAAGCGGACGGCCTGTGGGAAGTCCCCTACTTGCCAATCGATCCCGCGGATATCGGCCGCAGCTACGAGGCGGTGATTCGGGTCAACAGCCAGTCGGGCAAGGGCGGCATCACTTACCTGCTCGAGCAGGAATACGGCATCAGCCTGCCACGCCGCATGCAGATCGAATTCAGCCAGGTGGTCCAGCGTGAAACCGACCGTCTGGGCCTGGAAATGACTGCCCAGCAGATTCACAGCCTGTTGCACAGTGAATACTTGCAGGCCAATAGCCCGTACGCACTGGTCAGTCATCGCCTGCAGGAAGAGAACGGCAACAGCGCGGTGGAAGTCGAGGTCTCGACCAAGGGCCAGGGCGAAACCAACCTGCGCTGGCACGGCAAGGGTAACGGCGCCTTGGAAGCACTGGTTGCCGGCCTGCCGGTGGCCGTGGAGATCATGGACTACAACGAGCACGCGATTGGCTCGGGCACCCATGCCAAGGCCGCCGCCTATATCGAGCTTCGGGTAAACGGCGAGCGTGCGGTCCATGGCGTGGGCATCGATGAGAACATCACCACAGCCAGCTTCAAGGCACTGTTCAGCGCCCTGAACCGCTCCCTGAGCCAGCTGGAAGCCAACAAGGCAGCCTAACAAGCACTGCCCGGCCATAGAAAAGGCCCCGAGGTTTCGCCTCGGGGCCTTTTGCTTTCTTCGCCATTACCCACCCTGTAGAGGCGAGCGTCCAGCGCGGTCGACCGTCTTAATGCAGGTCGAAGGTATCGGCATCCAGGTTGGCCGGAAAACGCGTCCGATAAGCCGCTAGTTCAGCCGCGCTGAGGCTGACCTCGAACACGCCATTGGCCTCCCCGGCCCCCAGCAGTGACTCGCCCTGGAAATCCAGCACCTGGCTGTCCCCGGTATAGGCGAAGCCCTTGCCATCAGTCCCGATCCGATTCACCGCCACCACATAGCACAGGTTTTCAATCGCCCGCGCCGGCAGCAGCCGGTTCCAGTGCAAACGTCGGGCACCCGGCCAATTCGCGGTGTACAGCAGCAAATCGGTATCCTGGGCGTCGCGACTCCACACCGGGAAGCGCAGGTCGTAGCAAATCAACGGCCGAATTCGCCAGCCCTTGATCTCGAACTGCACCTGGCGCTCGCCCGGGGTGTAATGTTTGTGCTCTCCGGCCATGCGAAACAGGTGACGCTTGTCGTAGTGCAACACTTCACCATCCGGACGTGCCCACAGCAGGCGATTGCGATGGCTGCCATCGGCGGCCTGGATAATCACACTGCCGGTCACCACCGCATTGTGCTTGCGAGCCTGGCCCTTGAGCCATTGGGTAGTCGGCCCGTTCTCCGGCTCGGCCAGGGTCTGGGACTCCATGGAAAAACCGGTGGTGAACATCTCCGGCAGGATAATCAGATCCGCCTGGTTCACCTGTTCAAGCAACTGCTCGAAATGCTCCAGGTTGGCCTGACGGTCGTGCCAGGCCAGCTCGGTCTGGACCAGGGCAATCTGCAGATCGGGCAAGGCACTCAGATCGCGCATAGTTTTTCCGCTGCCTGACGCAGCGTCTCCTCGCGTTTGGCGAAGCACAGGCGAACCAGTCGCTGTCCTTCGGGTGGGCTCTGGTAGAACACCGACACCGGGATCGTCGCCACACCGTGTTCACGGGTCAGCCAGATCGACATATCGACATCGTTCAGGTCCGGACGAATACGTGAGTAGTCGACCAGTTGGAAATAGGTGCCCGCCACGCGGGTAAAGCTGAAGCGCGAAGGCTGCAGCAAGTCGCAAAACAGGTCGCGCTTTTGCTGGTAGAACGCCGGCAGCTCTTCAACATGCTCAGGGTGCGCCGCCATAAAGTCGGCCAGGGCGTATTGCAGCGGGGTCACACCGCAGAAACTGACGTACTGGTGCACCTTGCGCAACTCGGCAGTCAGGGCCGGCGGCGCAACCACGTAGCCGGTCTTCCAGCCAGTGACATGGTAGGTCTTGCCGAACGAGCTCACGACAAAGGCACGCCGGTACAACGCCTCATGGGCCAGCACGCTGACATGGGGCACACCGTCAAAGACCAGGTGTTCATAGACCTCGTCGCTGATCAGGTAGATATCGCGCTCCGCGATCAGGCGCGCCAATTGGTCCAGCTCTGCCCGACTGATCAGCGCACCGCTCGGGTTGTGCGGGCTGTTGAGGATGATCATGCGCGTACGTGGGCTCAACGCCGCTTCGAGCTTCTGCCAGTCGATGGCAAAATCCTCGAGGCCCAGTTGCACGTGGACGCAACGCCCGCCGGCCAGTTCCACCGCCGGCTCATAGCTGTCATAGCAGGGATCGAAGACGATCACTTCGTCGCCACTGTGGATAACCGCCTGGATGGCGCAAAAAATCGCCTGGGTGGCGCCCGGGGTGATGGTCACCTCGCTGTCGGCGTCGACCTGGCAGCCGTAGCTGCGGGCAATCTTGGCCGCCACCTGCTGGCGCAGGGCAGGTAGCCCGGTCATGGGCGAATACTGGTTATGGCCACTGGCGATATGTTTGCCAACAGCGTCGCGCAAGGCCTGGGGGCCATCGAAATCGGGAAAACCCTGGGACAGGTTCAGCGCGCCGGTTTCCACGGCAAGCTGCGACATACGCGTGAAGATGGTGGTGCCGACATTCGGCAACTTACTGGTGATCATTGGAGATTCCCTGCTCATCACCCGGCTCTACGGCGGCACGGGGCTCTCGAGAATAGCCCATCCGGCAGGCATGAAAAAGGGCGCCATGGGCGCCCTGTTTCAAGACCGGAATCAGCGCTTGTCGCGGCGCTTCTTGTCGGCTTTCTTGTGGTGCGACATCAAGCGACGCTTCTTGTTGACCTGACGGTCGGTCAGCGTGTTCTTGTTGCCTTCATACGGGTTCTCGCCACCCTTGAACTCGATACGGATCGGCGTACCGACCAGCTTGAGTACACGGCGATAGGTATTTTCCAGGTAGCGGATGTAGGACTTGGGAACCTTCTCGACCTGATTGCCGTGGATCACGATCAGCGGCGGGTTCGCGCCACCCAGGTGAGCGTAACGCAGCTTGATCCGACGGTTGTTGACCATCGGCGGCGCATGCTCGCCCACGGCGTCTTCGAGGATCTGGGTCAGGCGGCTGGTCGGCCAGCGGGTAACCGCCGACTTGAACGAGTTCTGTACCGACTGGTAGAGGTTACCCACGCCCGTACCGTGCAGCGCCGAGATAAAGTGGATATCGGCGAAGTCGACGAAGAACAGCCGGCGTTCCAGCTCGGTCTTCACGTAGTCCCGTTCACCTGGCGTCATGCCATCCCACTTGTTCAGCGCGATAACCAGAGCCCGACCGGCCTCCAGGGCAAAGCCCAGCAGGTTGAGGTCATGGTCGACCACGCCTTCGCGGGCATCCATGACGAAGATGACCACGTTGGCATCCTTGATCGCCTGCAGGGTCTTGACCACCGAGAACTTTTCAACTTCCTCGTGGATCTTGCCGCGCTTGCGCACGCCGGCGGTGTCGATCAGCGTGTACTTCTCTTCATTGCGCTCGAAGGGAATGTAGATACTGTCGCGGGTGGTGCCGGGCTGGTCATAGACGATAACCCGGTCTTCACCGAGCATACGGTTGACCAGGGTCGACTTGCCGACGTTCGGCCGGCCAATAATGGCGATCTTGATACCGTCTTTTTCGCTCGGACCAGGAATGCGCTTGGCTTCCTCGCCTTCGGCGACGATTTCCTCGGCTTCACCTTCTACGGCTTCAGCATCGTCACGCGGGAACTCGCTCAGGGCGATTTCCAGCATCTGCGTGATACCGCGACCGTGGGCGCCGGCAATCGGGATGGCATCGCCCAGGCCCATCGGGCTGAATTCGGCGCGGGCCATTTCCGGGTCGATATTGTCGACCTTGTTGGCGACCACATAGGAGCGTTTGTTGCGCTTGCGCAAATGCTCGCCAATCATTTGGTCGGCGGCGGTGTAGCCGGCGCGGGCATCCACCAGGAACAACACGACATCGGCTTCTTCAATGGCCAGCAGTGACTGCTCGGCCATTTTTTCGTCCATGCCATGTTCGTCGCCGGAGATACCGCCGGTGTCGATCAGGATATAGGAGCGCCCCTGCCACTTTGCCTCACCGTACTGGCGATCACGGGTCAGACCGGACAAATCGCCGACGATAGCGTCGCGAGTCCTGGTCAGGCGGTTGAACAGGGTGGATTTACCGACGTTGGGTCGGCCCACCAGGGCGATTACGGGAACCATGCGGCTCTCCACTGCGTTATTTCAGAAAATACAAAAGCCGCTGCGAGGCAGCGGCTGGTGCTCGGGGCAGCGCCTTGATAGCGCCGCAACCTCGGAATACGAGGCCGCTTGGGGTGTCCCCCAAGCATAGTCAAAGCCTTACTTGATGGTCAGGGCTTCCAGTTTGCCGCTGTTGCCAAACACGTAAATCATGTCACCCACCACCAGCGGACGAGCCCGCAGGCCGTCGCTGTCGATGCGCTCGCGACCGACGAAACGACCGTCGACCTGACTCAACAGGTGCAGATAACCTTCCAGGTCACCTACCGCTACATAGCTGGAGAACACTTCCGGCGCCGACAACTGGCGGCGAGCCAGCGAGTCGTTGGTCCACAGTGCGGTCGTGGAGCGCTCATCGATACCTTCCACGGTGCCCGAAGCCAGGCTCACATAGACGCTACCAAAACCCTGGGCGACACCGGCATAGCTGGAAGCATCGCGCTGCCACAGCTGGCGACCGCTTTCCAGATCCAGGGCCGCGACACGGCCCTGATAGCTGGCGACATACAGGGTGCCGCCGGACAACAGCAGGCCACCGTCGATATCGACCACGCGATCGAGTTCCGAACGCCCCTGGGGAATCGCGACACGCTGCTCCCAGACAGGTACACCGTTCTGGGTATCCAGAGCGACCACCTTGCCCGTGGACAGGCCGGCAACGGCCAGGCGATTGGTCACGATCGGGGCGCCAGTGCCACGCAGCGTCAAGACGGCCGGCGTGCTGTCATAGACCCAGCGCTGGTTGCCGGTGGCGGCATCCAGGCCGATCACACGGTCGTCCTGAGTCTGCACAACCACCACGTCACCGTTGGTGGCCGGTGGTGCGAGGACTTCACTGGTCACGCGAGCGCGCCATTTCTCTTCACCGCTGCTGGCGTCCATCGCGACGACTTCGCCCTTGAGCGTGCCGATCATCACCAGGCCGTAACCTACCCCGACCGCACCGGAAACCGGCAGCTCGAGGTCTGTTTTCCACTTCACGTCGCCGTTCATGCGGTCCATCGACACCACGACACCGGTCACATCCGCGGCGTAGAGGGTGTCACCGTCAACGGCCGGCACCAGCATGTTGTAGGTATCGCCCTGGCCATCGCCAATGGAACGACTCCACTGCTTGTGCAGAACGACTTCTTCTTTGAAGTCGACCAGCTCGGCCGGCGGCAGTTCTTTCTTGCTATTGCTGCTGCAACCCGCGGCCAGAACGGCCAGAGCCAGCAATGCTGCATGTTTCCAACGGATCACGTCACGCATCCCCTTTGGCCAAGTCGTCCAGCTTGATTTGTAAGCCACCTACCGCTGCTTCATCAGACAGCGCGGCCTTGGCCTTTTGGTACGCAGCATGGGCGTCATCGGTACGACCCAGTTGAACCAGCAGGTCCCCCTTGAGTTCTTCACGACTGGCCAGGAATGCCTTGTCCGTATCGCCTTCAAGCAGTTTCAGTGCTTCGTCGGCCTTGTTCTGTGCTGCCAGGACCTGCGCCAGGCGCTGACGGGCGATTTCACCCAGAGCGGCATTGGCCGGTTTGTCGGCCACGGCCTTGAGCTCGCTCGCGGCGTCGTCCAGCTTGCCGGTATCGACCGCAACCTTGGCCACGAACAGGCTGCCATATTGGGCATAGGCCGTGCCGGGGAATTCGCTGCCGAGCTTGCCGGCCAGTTCCGCCACGCGTGCAGCGTCAGGCTTGCCGTCAGGCGTCAGCGTGGTTTCCAGCAGTTGCTGGTAGAGCATTGAGGCGCCTTGCGACTGATTGCTCTGATACTTGGTCCAGGCCTGCCAGCCGAACACGATAACCAGTGCCAGCAGACCGCCGGTGACCAGGGGTTTACCGTTGCGCTGCCACCAGTCCTTCAGGTCCGCCAGTTGTTCATCTTCGGTACTCGACACCCCAATACTCCTTATTCGCTAATTCGGCTGTTTTCTTACAGCTTCAACCCTGCACGACGCAGGTGGCCAGGTGTGCAGCAAGCGCATCCCAGGCAATGCTTTGTTGTTCGCCCTGGCCACGCAGGGGTTTGAAACCTACCACTTGCTGGGCCAATTCGTCGTCACCGAGGATCAGGGCATACAGCGCACCGCTTTTGTCGGCTTTCTTGAACTGACTTTTGAAGCTTCCGCCACCGGCATTGATCTGCAGGCGCAGATTGGGCAACTCGTCGCGGACTTTCTCGCTCAAGGCCAACGCAGCCAGTTCAGCCGCTTCGCCGAAGGCGCACAGATAGACATCGACCTGACGGCTGATTTCTTCAGGCACTTGCCCCAGGGTTTCGAGCAACAGGATAAGACGCTCGATGCCCATGGCGAAACCGACGCCTGGGGTCGGCTTGCCGCCCATCTGCTCCACCAGGCCATCGTAACGACCACCGGCACAGACCGTGCCCTGGGCGCCCAATTGGTCGGTGACCCACTCGAAGACGGTCTTGCTGTAGTAATCCAGCCCGCGTACCAGCTTGGGATTGATCACATAGGGAATGCCGGCGGCTTCGAGACGGGCCTTGAGGCCTTCGAAATGCACCCGCGATTCTTCGTCCAGGTAGTCGGCCAGTTTCGGCGCATCCACCAGTACGGCCTGGGTGTCGGGGTTCTTGGTGTCGAGCACGCGCAGAGGATTGCTCTTCAGGCGACGCTGGCTGTCTTCGTCCAACTGTTCAAGACGGGCCGTCAGGTACTCGACCAGTGCTTCGCGATAACGTCCACGGGCTTCGCTGGTGCCCAGGCTATTGAGCTCGAGCTTGACCGCCGGGCGAATGCCGAGCAGGCCCCAGAGGCGCCAGGTCAGCACGATCAGTTCGGCGTCGATATCCGGGCCATCGATGTTGAACACTTCGAGGCCGATCTGGTGGAACTGCCGATAACGGCCTTTCTGCGGGCGCTCGTGGCGGAACATTGGGCCGATGTACCACAGTTTCTGCGGCTGGCCGCCACCGGTCAGGCCGTGTTCGAGCACCGCACGCACGCACGCGGCAGTCCCTTCAGGGCGCAGGGTCAGGGAATCGCCGTTGCGGTCCTCGAAGGTGTACATCTCTTTTTCGACGATATCGGTCACTTCACCGATGGAGCGCTTGAACAGCTCGGTGAACTCGACGATTGGCATGCGGATCTGCTTGTAACCGTAGTTATCCAGCAGGCGCGCCACGGTGCCTTCGAAATAGCGCCACAGGGGCGTCTGCTCGGGCAGGATGTCATTCATGCCACGAATGGCTTGCAGAGACTTGCTCACAAATAATCCTTAATTCGAATTCGTTCGATCAGCCACGGGCAATAACCGCCGCGTCAGCTTCGACCTTTTCGGCCGCTTTCTGGCGGATCAGCCGTTCCAGCTCATCCACCAGATTGTCATTCGTCAGTTTCTGCGCCGGCTTGCCGTCGATATAGATCAGGTTCGGCGTACCGCCCGTCAGCCCTATATGAGCTTCCTTGGCTTCGCCAGGACCGTTGACCACACAACCGATCACCGCGACATCCAGCGGCACCAGCAGATCTTCGAGGCGCCCTTCCAGCTCGTTCATGGTCTTGACCACATCGAAGTTCTGCCTCGAGCAGCTCGGGCAGGCGATGAAGTTGATGCCACGGGAACGCAGGTGCAGGGACTTGAGAATGTCGTACCCGACCTTCACTTCCTCGACCGGATCGGCCGCCAGGGAGATGCGAATGGTATCGCCTATTCCTTCGGCCAGCAGCATACCTAGGCCGACGGCGGATTTCACCGTGCCTGAACGCAGGCCACCGGCTTCGGTGATCCCCAGGTGCAGAGGCTGGACAATCTCCTTGGCCAGCAGGCGGTAGGCCTCGACGGCCATAAACACGTCGGAAGCCTTTACGCTGACCTTGAAGTCCTCGAAGTTGAGGCGCTGCAAGTGCTCGACATGGCGCAACGCCGACTCCACGAGTGCTGCCGGCGTGGGCTCGCCGTACTTTTTCTGCAGGTCCTTTTCCAGCGAGCCGGCGTTGACACCGATCCGGATCGGAATCCCGCGATCGCGGGCGGCATCGACCACCGCGCGCACGCGGTCTTCACGACCGATATTGCCCGGGTTGATCCGCAGGCAATCCACACCCAGTTCCGCCACGCGCAGGGCAATCTTGTAATCGAAGTGGATATCGGCAACCAAGGGCACCTTGACCAATTGCTTGATCCGGCCAAAGGCTTCCGCGGCATCCATATCCGGTACGGAAACCCGGACAATGTCGACACCGGCGGCTTCCAGGCGGTTGATCTGCGCCACGGTAGCGGCCACATCGTTAGTATCGCTGTTGGTCATGCTCTGGACAGCAATCGGCGCATCGCCGCCTACCGGGACCGAGCCCACCCAGATTTTGCGGGATACACGACGCTTGATTGGAGATTCGCCGTGCATGCTTACTGCCCCAATTTCAGACGGGCGGTTTCACCCGAAGTGAAAGGTGCGATATCGACCGGCTCGCCGTTATAGGTCACCGAGGCGCCACGGGCAAAGCCCAGGCGAACTGCCAATGGCGGCTTGCCGGAAACCTGCAGGTTCTCCCCCTTGCGCTTCAGGCCGCTGACCAGCACCTTGCCGGTGGCATCGGTAACCTGGGTCCAGCAATCGGCATTAAACTGCAGCCCCACCACACCTGCGCCCGCCGCGGGCGTCACTGCCGAAGCAGGAACGGCTGGCGCAGTGGTCGGCGCGACCGGTGAGGCTGGCGTCGGCGCGGGTGTCGGGGCGACAACCAGGGCCTGGGCCGCATTGGGCACCGGCACCACTGCCGGAGCAGCAGGTGCGGTGGCTACAGCGCCAGCCTGATCAACCGGCACTTCGGCCGCGGCCGGGGCCGGGGTGTTCAATTCAAGTGTGGTTTCTTCGCCATTCTGCGCAGCGGAAACCGCCTGGTCTTCCGGCTCGTCGATCGGATGGATCTGCGTGGTGCCGTCGGCACTTTCGACCTCCACATGCTCCATGCTCAGGCCTGCCTGGTCTTTGCTGCGCAGACTGGTCTGGTCCTGCCACCAGATAAAGCCGCCACCGATCACTGCTACCAGCAACAGCAGGCTGACAATCCGCAGAATCGTGTGGGAAACCCGGACCGGCTCCTCGATGCGCCCCAGACTATGGACACTGCTGCCCTGGGAGTCGGTGCCGGTGTACTGGTCGAACATCTGGACCAGAGGGGCCTGGTCTTTTTCGAGCAACTTGGCATAGGCGCGGATATAGCCGCGGGCAAAGGTATGCCCTGGCAGCTTGTCGAACGCACCGTTTTCCAGATGGCCCAGGGAGGTCACGGTCAGGTTCAGCTTCACGGCCACTTCGGCCACCGACCAGCCATGCCCCTCACGGGCCTTACGCAGGATCTCACCAGGGTTCACGCGAGTCGCTGCTACAACTTCGGGATGCGCCGCTTTCATCATTGCTCCGACAGGTATTGCTGATATTCCGGCGTACCGGGATAGAGTCGTTTTAATTGCAGGCCGTAACTGGCGGCCATGTCACGATCGTCGAAAATCTTCGCCAACCGCACGCCCAGCAACAGACTACGTGCATTTTGCCCGCTGAGCTGGCTAAAACGGTCGTAATAATCGCGGGCGGGAACATAATGCCTGTCTTCGAAGGACAACTCAGCCATTTCCAGCAAAGCCCGAGGCTGTCGGCGGTCCAGGCGCAGGGCTTTTTCCAGCTGCTGCTGGGCCAGTTCACGCTTGTCCAGGCGCAGTGCCGTCAGCCCAAGGTTCTCGAACACCCGCGAGCGCTCGCTATAAAGGCTGTCTGCGGCCGCTTGTTCGAAGCGCTCGTAAGCTTCCTTGTAGCGCTTTTGCTCAAACAGGAAGCTGCCGTAGTTGTTCAGGATCCGTGCATCACCGGGGCGCGATGACAGGGCCTTGCGAAAATGCTGGTCGGCCAGCTCGTTTTCCAGCTCGGCCTGGAACACCAGAGCCAGCGCGGCATTCGCGTCGGCGTCCGAACTGTCCAGTTCCAGCGCCTTGCGCAACGGCTCTTTCGCACGTTCGGCCATGCCTTGCTGCAAATAGCCGATGCCCAGTTGCACATACGCTTGGCGCGCCTCGTCACGCCCCTTGCCAGTCTTCATCGGGTTGACATTACCCGACGAAACGCAACCGGCCAGCAAACTGACGAACACAAGGCATAGCGCAGCGCGCAACGGCATGGAGATCCTCTCTTAAGTTCGATTCGCAGCGCTTTGCGGTGCATCGGCGTCCGCACTCAACTCACGCACGGCGATATAACGCTCACTACGACGGGTGCGGTCCATCACCTGCCCGACCAACTGACCACAGGCCGCGTCGATATCTTCGCCGCGGGTGGTACGCACAGTGACGTTATAGCCGGCTTGATGCAACTGATCCTGGAAACGCCGAATGGCATTGTTGCTCGGACGCTCGTAGCCCGAATGGGGGAACGGGTTGAACGGGATCAGGTTGATCTTGCACGGCGTGTCCTTGAGCAGCTCGATCATCTCGACCGCGTGCTCGACCTGGTCGTTGATGTCCTTGAGCAAGGTGTACTCGACGGTCAGGACACGCTTCTCGCCCAGGGTCGCCATGTAGCGGCGGCAGGATTCGAGCAGCATCTTGAGCGGGTACTTCTTGTTGATCGGCACCAACTGGTTACGCAGCGCATCGTTTGGCGCGTGCAGGGACAGCGCCAGGGAGACGTCGATGTGCTTGGCCAGCTCATCGATCATCGGCACCACGCCGGAGGTCGACAGGGTCACGCGGCGCTTAGAGATGCCGTAGCCCAGGTCGTCCATCATCAGGTGCATGGCGGCGATGACGTTGTCGAAGTTCAGCAGCGGCTCACCCATGCCCATCATCACCACGTTGGTGATGGCACGGTCGACGGTTGCCGGGACGCTGCCAAAGGATTTGTTGGCAATCCACACCTGGCCGATCACTTCGGCAGCGGTGAGGTTGCTATTGAAGCCTTGCTTGCCGGTGGAGCAGAAACTGCAGTCCAGGGCACAGCCTGCCTGGGACGAAACGCACAAGGTGCCGCGTTTGCCCTGGGGAATGTACACGGTCTCGACGCAGCTGCCGGACGCCACGCGCACCACCCATTTACGGGTGCCGTCGCTGGAGATGTCCTCGCTGACCACTTCCGGACCGCGAACCTCAGCACAGGCCTTGAGCTTCTCGCGCAGGGCCTTGCTGACGTTCGTCATGGCATCGAAATCATCGACGCCAAAGTGGTGAATCCACTTCATTACCTGACCGGCACGGAAACGCTTCTCCCCGATTGAGTCGAAGAATTTCTCCATTTCCGGTTGAGTCAAACCCAACAGGTTGGTCTTGCCGATCGATGCAGTCATGGTCTCACCCTCACTCACTGGCGCAATCTTAGCGAGTGGTTACTTCGGTAGCGGCGAAGAAGTACGCGATTTCACGTGCAGCAGCAGCTTCGGAATCCGAACCGTGTACAGCGTTGGCATCGATGGATTCAGCGAAGTCAGCACGGATGGTGCCGGCAGCAGCTTCTTTAGGGTTGGTAGCGCCCATCAGTTCACGGTTGCGAGCGATGGCGTTTTCGCCTTCCAGAACCTGAACAACAACCGGACCGGAAGTCATGAAGGCAACCAGTTCGCCGAAGAAGCCGCGCTCGCTGTGCTCAGCGTAGAAGCCTTCGGCTTCGGCTTTGGACAGTTGCTTCATTTTCGAAGCTACAACGCGCAGGCCGTTATCTTCGAAACGGCTAACGATCTTGCCGATGACGTTCTTTGCAACGGCGTCAGGCTTGATGATGGAGAAAGTACGTTGAACAGCCATGGTGTAACTCCAGAAACGAATGATTTTTACGAAAAATTAAACCCGCGAATTATACGCGGGTTTGGGGGGATTGCCTAACTGCGTACAGCGGCGAATCAGTCCGCTTCGTCGATCCAGGCCGCCTGGATCGCCTCAAGGACTTTCTCGCCGCCACGGGCCGGATCGTCACCGAATTCCGGCAAGGCCAGGACCCATTTGTGCAGATCGACGAAGTTCACATAACGCGGATCCACGTCCGGCTTGCTGTCGGCCAGTTGGATCGCGATTTCCAGCACATCAACCCACATCAGGCTCATGACGATTCCTTGAATCAATGTGGCGCTTCGGCCGCATGGTTAAGCGAGTATTTAGGGATCTCGACGGTCAGGTCTTCGTCGCCGACGATTGCCTGGCACGACAGCCGCGATTGCGCCTCCAGCCCCCAAGCCTTGTCCAGCATGTCTTCTTCCAGCTCGTCCGCTTCGTTCAGCGAGTCAAAACCTTCGCGAATGATGCAGTGACAGGTGGTGCATGCACAGACGCCACCACAGGCGCTTTCGATCTCGATATGGTGCTCGTGGGCAATTTCCAGAATAGAAGTACCGGGCTCAACTTCTACAACCAGACCTTCCGGGCACAGCACAGCGTGTGGCAGAAAAATGATCTGCGGCATCAGTTATTCCTCGATCTCATTCAGGTTGCGCCCCGCCAGCGCGGCTTTCACCGTCGAATCCAGGCGTCGGGCAGCAAAAGCATCGGTCACTTGCGACAGACGCTTGGTCTGTTGCTCGATGGCGTAGCCATCGGTACCGCTCATCAGTTCGGTCAGTTCCTGTACCTGGGCTTCGATGACCATCCGCTCTTCGGCGTCGAGCAGGCGCTCGCCATCGGCCTCCAGCGCAGCCTGGACCGCTTCGATCAAGCGCTGGGCGTCGACCTGTTGTTCACGCAGCACACGGGCGACCTTGTCGTCGTTGGCGTGCTGGAACGAGTCGGTGAGCATCCGGGCGATCTCGCCGTCGGTCAGCCCGTAGGACGGCTTGACCTGAATGCTCGCCTCGACGCCCGAACCCAGTTCGCGCGCCGCCACACTGAGCAGGCCATCGGCGTCGACCTGGAAGGTCACCCGAATCTTCGCCGCACCGGCAACCATGGCCGGGATACCGCGCAACTCGAAACGCGCCAGGGAGCGGCAATCGCTGATCAACTCGCGCTCACCCTGCAGCACGTGAATCATCATGGCCGTCTGGCCGTCTTTATAAGTGGTGAAATCCTGGGCCCGGGCGACGGGAATGGTGGTGTTGCGGGGAATCACCTTCTCCATCAGCCCGCCCATGGTTTCCAGCCCCAGGGACAGCGGAATCACGTCCAACAACAGCAATTCGCCACCGTCGCGCTTGTTGCCCGCCAACGTATCGGCCTGGATCGCGGCGCCAATGGCGACCACTTGATCAGGGTCGATCTCGGTCAACGGCTGGCGACCAAACATCTCGGCAACCGCCTCACGCACCCGAGGCACGCGCGTCGAACCACCGACCATGACCACCGCCTGCACTTCGTCGAGCTCGATATTCGAGTCGCGCACGGCACGGCGGCAGGCCTTGAGGCTGCGCGCAACCATCGGTTCGATCAACGCCTCGAAGGCTTCGCGCGTTAGAGCGGCCGACCAGTCGCCATAAGTCACATCTACCGAGGCGGCGTGGGTCAGCGCCTCTTTGGCGGCGCAGGCGGTCTGCAACAGGTTGCGCTGCGCACCCGGATCGAGATCGGCGGACAGACCGGCGCTCTCGATGATCCAGCTGGCAATGGCGTGATCGAAGTCGTCGCCACCCAGGGCGCTGTCGCCACCCGTGGCCAGCACTTCGAAGACGCCGCCGGTCAGACGCAGAATCGAAATATCAAAGGTACCGCCACCCAGGTCATAGATCGCCACAACGCCTTCGGCGTGCTGATCCAGGCCATAGGCCACGGCAGCGGCCGTCGGCTCGTTGAGCAGGCGCAACACATTGAGACCGGCCAGCTTGGCCGCATCCTTGGTCGCCTGACGCTGGGCATCGTCGAAATAGGCCGGAACAGTGATAACCGCCCCCACCAATCCCCCCCCCAGCGTCGCCTCGGCGCGCTGGCGCAGGACCTTGAGGATCTCGGCGGACACTTCCACCGGGCTCTTGGGGCCCTGGACGGTATCGATAAACGGCATATGGGATTCGCCGCCGACAAAGCGATACGGCAACTGCTCGCCCAACTGCTTGACATCGGACAACCCACGACCCATCAAGCGCTTGACCGACAGCACGGTATTGAGCGGATCAGCGGACGCCGCCAGGCGGGCCGATTCACCCACTTCGACACGGTCGGGGTGATAGCGCACGGCAGACGGCAGAATGACCTGCCCCTGCGCATCGGCCAGCGGCTCGGAAAGGCCGCTGCGCAAGGCAGCGACCAGCGAATTGGTAGTGCCCAAGTCGATCCCGACCGCCAGACGACGCTGGTGCGGTTGAGGACTTTGGCCGGGTTCGGCGATCTGCAGTAGGGCCATCGTTATCTGGACTTATCTGTATATCAGGCGTGCGACCGAGGCGGCACTTGGTTAATCGTCGAGGCGCTCTTCTAACTGGCGCACTTCGTAGGTGAGCTTGTCGAGAAACTGCATGCGTCGCATCAGGCGCTCGGCCTGCTCGCGCTGAGCAGCATCATCCCAACAAGCCGCGAAGCTTTGGTTCAGTTCGTCCTGAGCCACCTTGAGGCGACGCTTGAACGCCGCGATCCCGGCCAGGTCGGCACTGTCCTGCAGGTCCTCGAGCTCCTCGCGCCACTGCATCTGCTGCAGCAGGAACTCGGGGTCGTGCACCGTGACTTCCAGCGGCAACTCGCGCCCCCCCATGGCCAGCAGGTAACGCGCGCGCTTGGGCGGGCTCTTGAGGGTCTGATAGGCCTCGTTCAGGTTCGCGGACCGCTCCAGCGCCAGACGCTGCTCGCGTTCCGAGGCATCGGCAAAACGGTCCGGGTGAACGCTGCGCGCCAACTCACGATAGCGCACGGCCAACTGGTCGAGATCCAGATTGAAGCTCGGCTGCAGCTCGAATAAAGCGAAATGACAAGGAGTACCCACGAGGCGCCTCAGATATTGAAGCTTTCGCCGCAGCCACACTCACCGCGTACGTTGGGGTTGTTGAACTTGAAGCCTTCGTTCAACCCTTCCTTGACGAAATCCAGTTCGGTGCCGTCGAGGTAGACCAGGCTCTTGGGGTCGATGATCACTTTTACACCGTGACTCTCGAACACCTGGTCTTCACTGCCGGCCTCGTCGACAAACTCCAGCACGTAGGCAAGGCCGGAACAACCTGTGGTGCGAACACCCAGACGAATCCCATCACCTTTGCCGCGCCCATCAAGGGAGCGTCGTACGTGCTGAGCAGCCGCTTCTGTCATGCTGATAGCCATCGGGACTCCTTACTGCGCGTTAGATCAAGCCTTTCTTCTGCTTGTAGTCGCGAACCGCTGCCTTGATGGCATCTTCCGCGAGTACCGAGCAGTGAATTTTCACGGGCGGCAGGGCCAGCTCTTCAGCCAGCTGAGTGTTCTTGATGGTCTCTGCTTCGTCCAGAGTCTTGCCTTTCATCCACTCGGTCGCCAACGAACTGGAGGCGATCGCCGAACCGCAGCCGTAGGTCTTGAACTTGGCATCTTCGATGATGCCCTGTTCGTTGACCTTGATCTGCAGACGCATAACGTCGCCGCAGGCCGGCGCGCCGACCATGCCGGTGCCGACATCCGGGTCTTCGGCATTCATCTTGCCGACGTTGCGCGGGTTCTCGTAGTGGTCGATGACCTTTTCACTGTAAGCCATGATGCTTAATCCTCACTCATCAGAAAGTCGCTCTTGCGGCGACTTATCAGTGCGCCGCCCACTCGATCTTCGAGATGTCGACACCATCTTTGTACATGTCCCACAGCGGCGACAGAGCGCGCAGCTTGGTCACGGCCTCGCAGACTTTCTGCGCGGCGTAATCGATTTCTTCTTCAGTGGTAAACCGACCGAACGTGAAACGGATCGAACTGTGTGCCAGTTCGTCGTTGCGGCCCAGGGCACGCAGCACGTAGGAAGGCTCCAGGGAAGCCGAAGTACAGGCCGAGCCAGACGACACCGCCAGATCCTTGAGCGCCATGATCAGCGACTCGCCTTCAACGTAGTTGAAGCTCAGATTCAGGTTGTGCGGTACGCGAGCGGTCAGGCTGCCATTGACGTAAAGCTCTTCCAGGCCTTCGACCTGTTTGAAGAAGCGATCACTCAGGGCTTTGATCCGCAGGTTTTCCGCAGCCATCTCCTGCTTGGCGATGGCAAAGGCCTCGCCCATGCCAACGATCTGGTGAGTCGCCAGGGTGCCAGAACGCATACCGCGCTCATGACCGCCACCGTGCATGGTCGCTTCCAGACGCACGCGCGGCTTGCGGCTTACATACAGCGCGCCGATGCCTTTCGGACCGTAGGTCTTGTGGGCAGAGAACGACATCAAGTCAACTTTCAGCGTCGACAGGTCGATTTCGACCTTGCCGGTGGACTGGGCGCCGTCGACATGGAACAACACGCCGCGCGAACGGGTCAGTTCACCGATGGCAGCGATGTCGTTGATGGTGCCGATTTCGTTGTTCACATGCATGATCGACACGAGGATGGTGTCCTCGCGCAATGCCGCTTCGACCATGGCCGGCGTGATCAAACCGTCTTCGCCCGGCTCGATGTAGGTCACTTCGAAACCTTCACGCTCCAGTTGGCGCGTGGTGTCGAGAACTGCCTTGTGTTCGATCTTGCTGGTGATCAGGTGCTTGCCCTTGGTCGCATAGAAATGCGCAACACCCTTAATCGCCAGGTTGTCGGACTCGGTGGCACCGGAGGTCCAGACGATTTCACGCGGGTCGGCATTCACCAGGTCGGCGACCTGACGGCGAGCATTTTCCACGGACTCTTCGGCTTTCCAGCCAAACACGTGGGAACGCGAAGCCGGGTTACCGAAGTTTCCGTCGACCAGCAGGCATTCACTCATTTTCTGCGCAACGCGCGGGTCGACCGGCGTGGTCGCTGAGTAATCAAGGTAAATCGGCAATTTCATGGACTATCTCCTAAATCAGGCTGGCTGGCGCACCGCTTGCTCTACGGCTGTCACTCGACGGCGGACGCTTCGATCTTATCCAGGCGTGACGCCTTGCCATTACAGCGGCGCTGGTCCTGACGCAGGGCTACTTCTTGCACCTCACGGCGAGTCACAAGATCAGCCAAGCTGATACCGCTGAGAAATTCGTGGATTTGCAGGCTGAGGTCGCACCACAAGTGATGGGTCAGGCACGTGTCGCCGGCGTGGCAATCGCCAAGCCCCTGGCAACGGGTCGCGTCGACCGATTCGTTCACTGCGTCGATCACCTGGGCAACCTGGATTCCCTGCATGTCGCGCGACAGCTGATAGCCGCCGCCAGGGCCGCGAACACTGGACACCAGATTGCTGCGACGCAGCTTGGCGAACAATTGTTCAAGGTAGGACAGGGAGATGCCTTGGCGCTCGGAGATATCGGCCAGGGACACCGGCCCGTGTTGCGCATGCAACGCCAAGTCAAGCATGGCAGTCACAGCGTATCGGCCTTTTGTAGTCAGTCGCATGGACAAGTACCACGGAGTTTCGGAATGGAGGCGAGTATGCTATTCCCGAGTATTTAAGTCAACTATTAGACCTAGTACGTTAGTCGGGTTTACCCGCAAAAGAGCGCGCGCACTATAACAAACCCTGCGACGTAATGGCACATCTTGAAACGAGCAACGCGAGCCGGCCCTCCGGCATCCCCTTGCGAGGCCTTTTCCAGGAGAAAACCGGCTCGCTTCGCCCTCAATGCGCCTTGTCTTGCGTGTCACCCTTTACTTCGGCGAAGTCTTCATTGCGCAACTCAGGCAGATCCTTGGCGCAATACGTGCTCCCCAGGTCTTTCAAGGCGCCACACATCCCATCCAGCTTGCCATCCACGGCCTGCAGATGATCAAGCAGCTGGCCAATGGCTCGAGCCACCGGGTCTGGCATGTCCTCGCTGACGCCGTAGGCATCAAACCCAAGCTTTTCCGCCATCGCCTTGCGCCGGGCTTCCTGCTCGTCATCAGGCTTGGCAATGATCCGCCCCGGAATGCCGACCACGGTCGCACCGGCCGGGACCGCCTTGGTCACCACCGCATTGGAGCCGACCTTGGCCCCAGCTCCCACGGTAAACGGCCCCAGCACCTTGGCCCCGGCACCGACCACCACACCATCTTCCAGGGTGGGATGGCGCTTGCCCTTGTTCCAACTGGTGCCGCCCAGGGTCACGCCCTGATAGAGCGTCACATCGTCGCCAATTTCCGCGGTTTCACCGATCACAATGCCCATGCCGTGGTCGATAAAGAACCGCCGCCCAACCTTCGCTCCCGGATGAATCTCGATACCGGTCAGCCAACGCCCGAAATTCGACACCACCCGAGCCAGCCACTTCCAGCCCATACCCCACAGGGCATGACCCAGCCGATGCAACCAGATGGCATGCAGCCCCGGATAGCAGGTCAGCACTTCAAAGGCGTTGCGCGCCGCAGGATCACGATGAAACACACTCTGGATATCTTCCCGCAGACGCTCGAACATCATTGATCCTTACGCTTATGGGGCTCGCCACGGGCCGCTTTTTCGGTCTCCGTGAGGATGCCACGCAAAATATTCATCTCGGCACGACTGACCGAACTGCGCCCATACAGACGACGCAGGCGCGCCATCAAATGACGCGGTTTTTCCGGATCGAGGAAATCGATAGCCACCAGGGTCTGCTCGAGATGGCCATAAAAGCGCTCCATCTCGTCCATGGTCGCCAGCTCTTCGCTACGTGCCGATGCCACTTCAATCTTCTCGACCTTGCTGGGCTGCCCCTGGGACGCCAGCCAGGACATCCGCACTTCATACGTGAGCACCTGCACCGCAGCTGCCAGGTTCAACGAACTGAAGTCCGGATCGGACGGGATATGCACGTGATAGTGACATCGCTGCAATTCCTCATTGGTCAGGCCGGCGTACTCACGGCCAAACACCAATGCGACCTCGGCCCCCTGATTGGCCTGCTCCGCCGCCATTGCCCCGGATTCACGCGGGTCCAGCAACGGCCAGGGAATGCGCCGCTCGCGCGCACTGGTACCGAAGACCAGATTGCAGCCGACCAGCGCCTCCTCAAGAGTGGAGACGATTTGTGCATTTTCAAGGATGTCGTTGGCGCCCGAAGCGCGCGCATCGGCCTCATGGGACGGGAAACCCTGGGGATCGACCAGCACCAGCCGCGACAGCCCCATGTTTTTCATGGCGCGCGCCGCGCCACCGATATTGCCCGGATGGCTGGTATTGACCAGCACGATACGAATATTTTGCAGCAAGGCAGGCGCTCTCGGACAAGGCATAGGGGGCGTAAATCCTACAGAAACACTGTGCGTTACGCTATGAACGCAAACACCGTCCTTCAACTGCAGAACTTTTCTGTTAGAATGTTCGGCTTTCTTTAACACTCTAGGTGAAACGTCCATGCAGCCAATGCTGAATATCGCGCTGCGCGCCGCCCGCAGCGCCAGTGAATTGATTTTCCGCTCCATCGAGCGCCTGGATACCATCAAGGTCGACGAAAAAGACGCCAAGGATTACGTATCCGAAGTTGATCGTGCTGCCGAAACCAGCATCATCAACGCCCTGCGCAAGGCCTATCCGACCCACGCCATCCTCGGCGAAGAAACCGGCATGCATCCCGGCAGCGGTGAAGGCGAAGAGTACCTCTGGATCATCGACCCACTGGATGGCACCACCAACTTCCTGCGTGGCGTTCCCCACTTCGCGGTCAGCATCGCCTGCAAATACCGCGGTCGCCTTGAGCACGCCGTCGTACTGGATCCGGTTCGCCAGGAAGAATTCACCGCCAGCCGCGGTCGCGGCGCCCAACTCAACGGTCGTCGCCTGCGCGTCAGCGGCCGCACCAGCCTTGAAGGCGCCCTGCTGGGTACCGGCTTCCCGTTCCGCGACGACCAAATGGACAACCTGGAAAACTACCTGGGCATGTTCCGCAGCCTGGTCGGCCAGACCGCCGGCATCCGCCGCGCCGGCGCCGCCAGCCTGGACCTGGCCTACGTGGCCGCCGGTCGTTTCGATGCGTTCTGGGAATCGGGCCTGTCCGAGTGGGACATGGCCGCAGGCGCCCTGCTGATCCAGGAAGCAGGCGGCCTGGTCAGTGACTTCACCGGCGGCCACGACTTCCTTGAAAAAGGCCATATCGTTGCCGGTAACACCAAGTGCTTCAAAGCGGTCCTGACCGCTATCCAGCCGCACCTGCCGGCTTCGCTGAAACGCTAAGCGCCCGGCCACAAAAAAGCACCCTTCGGGGTGCTTTTTTTATACCTCAATTTTGCAGAAGCGAGCTGGCCCGCGCCTTACTGCAAGATCAGGCGGCCATCCTTGTCGACCGGGATCTGATTCCCCGGATCACGCTCCATACGCACCTGGCTGACCTTGCCATCCAGCTGGTACTTCACGTCATACCCAACCACCTTCTCGCTGATATCGTTAACCGTATTGCAGCGCGTCTGGGTCGTGGTGTAAGTATCGTTTTCCTGCATGTTCTCCTGCACCTTGTTACCGGCATAGCCACCACCTACGGCGCCCGCCACGGTCGCAATCTTCTTGCCGTTGCCGCCGCCGACCTGGTTACCCAGCAAACCACCCGCCACCGCACCGATCACACTACCTACGATCTGATGCTGATCCTTGACCGGCTTCTGCCGTGTCACCGCCACATCCTTGCAGACTTCGCGCGGAGTCTTGATCTGCTGCTTGACCGGCTGCACCGCCAGCACCTGCGCAGCCTCAGGCCCCTTGACCAGGCTGTAGGTAGCGACAGCGCCCCCAGCAGTCACAGCGACAGCACCCAATACCGCACCCACCAACAATGATTTGTTCACTTGAACCTCCAGTCCTTCTCACGTGGGACTTTTCCCACACAACACCCAGCCTTGGAGCATAAAAAAAGGCGCGAGTTCAAACTCGCGCCTTTTGGGTGCAGCGGGAAGAACGCTCGCCGGTTATGGGCGGTCGTCGACTTCCTTGTCGGTAGCCACTGGAGCAATCAGATCTTCGGAGTTCAGATTCAGCCAGATCAACACCACGTTGGCGATGTAGATCGACGAATAGGTGCCCGCCAAAACGCCGACGAACAACGCAATGGAGAAACCAAACAGGTTGTCACCGCCGAACACCAGCAACGCCACGATCGCCAGCAAGGTCGAGATCGAGGTGGCCATGGTCCGCAGCAGCGTCTGCGTGGTCGAAATATTGATGTTTTCGATCAGGCTCGCTTTGCGCAGTACCCGAAAGTTCTCACGAACCCGGTCAAATACCACGATGGTGTCATTCAGCGAGTAACCGATGATCGCCAGCACCGCGGCCAGCACCGTCAGGTCGAAGGTGATCTGGAAGAACGAGAGGATCCCCACGGTCACGACCACGTCGTGGACCAGCGACACAATGGCGCCGACCGCAAACTTCCACTGAAAGCGGAACGCCAGGTAGATCAAGATACCACCCAGCGCCATCAGCATGCCGAGGCCGCCCTGGTCGCGCAGCTCTTCACCGACCTGCGGACCGACGAACTCGACCCGCTTGACCTGCGCCGGGTTGTCGCCACCGACCTTCTGCAGCGCTTCGGCCACCTGATGACCCAACTGCGGATCCTCACCCGGCATCCGCACCAGCAAGTCGGTAGTCGCACCAAAGCTCTGCACGACCGCATCGTGATAACCGGCTTCGGCCAGTTGCGCGCGAACCTTCATCACGTCCGCCGGACGCTCGTAGGTCAGCTCGATCAGCGTACCGCCGGTGAAATCCAGGCCGTAGTTGAGCCCTTTATGGAACCAGCTGAACAGCGCCAGTACGGTAAGGAGCAATGTGATGCCGAACGCAACGTTGCGAACGCCCATGAAGTTGATAGTACGTAACATGGCAGCCCCTTAAATCCACAACTTCTTGAAGTCACGACCGCCGAAGATCAGGTTGACCATCGCGCGGGTCACCATGATGGCCGTGAACATCGAGGTAAAGATCCCGAGGGACATGGTCACCGCAAACCCCTTGACCGGGCCGGTGCCCATGGCGAAGAGAATCCCGCCAACCAGCAAGGTAGTCAGGTTGGAGTCGACAATCGCCGTGAATGCGCGACTGAAGCCTTCATTGATTGCCCGCTGGACTGTCATGCCCGCTGCGATCTCTTCACGAATCCGCGAGAAGATCAGTACGTTGGCGTCGACCGCCATGCCCATGGTCAACACGATACCGGCGATACCCGGCAGGGTCAGCGTTGCGCCGAGCAGAGACATCAGAGCCAGCAGCAACACCATGTTCACCGCCAGTGCGACCGTAGCGATCACGCCAAAGAAGCGGTAGATGGCGATGATGAACAGCGAAACGAACAGCATGCCCCACAGCGAGGCATCGATACCCTTGGTGATGTTGTCGGCACCCAGGCTCGGGCCAATGGTGCGCTCTTCAGCAAAGTACATCGGTGCAGCCAGACCACCGGCACGCAACAGCAGCGCCAGCTCGGACGACTCGCCCTGGCCATTCAGACCGGTAATCCGGAACTGACTGCCCAGTGGCGACTGGATGGTCGCCAGGCTGATGATTTTCTTCTCTTCCTTGAAGGTCTGTACCGGCACGTCCTTCTCGACGCCGTTAACCATCTTCTTCTCGTAGCGGGTCGTCGGCTTCTGCTCGATGAAAATCACCGCCATGCTGCGCCCGACGTTGCTGCGGGTCGAACGGCTCATCAGCTCGCCGCCGTGGCCGTCGAGCTTGATGTTCACCTGCGGACGACCGTGCTCGTCGAAGCCCGCCTGGGCATCGGTCACCTGGTCACCGGTGATGATCAAGCCACGCTCGATCTGCGCGGAAGGGCGATTGCCCTCACGGAACTCGAAGGTCTCGGAAGTGGCCTTGGAAGCCCCCGGCTCAGCCGCCAGACGGAATTCCAGGTTGGCAGTCTTACCCAGGATCCGCTTGGCTTCAGCGGTGTCCTGCACGCCCGGCAGCTCAACCACGATACGGTTGGCACCCTGACGCTGAACCAGTGGCTCGGCAACGCCCAGCTCATTGACGCGGTTACGTACCGTGGTCAAGTTCTGCTTGATCGAGTATTCGCGGATTTCCGCCAGCTTGGCCGGGGTCATCGCCAGACGCAGCACAGGCTGACCGTTCAAGTCGGCAGGCGTGATCTCGAAATCATTGAAGTTCTTGCGAATCAGCGCGCGGGCCTGTTCGCGGGCGTCCGCGTCACTAAAGCCAAGTTGGATGGCGCCATTGAGTTGCGGCAGGCTGCGATAGCGCAGACGCTCCTTGCGCAACAGGCTCTTGACGTCGCCTTCGTAGACTTTAAGGCGGGCATCGAGCGCTTTGTCCATGTCCACTTCCAACAGGAAGTGCACACCACCGGACAAGTCCAGACCCAGCTTCATCGGGTGCGCCCCGAGGTTGCGCAGCCATTGCGGGGTCGTCTGGGCCAGGTTGAGCGCAACGACATAGTCGTCACCCAGGGCCTTGCGCACTACGTCCTTGGCTGGGAGCTGGTCTTCCTGCTTGGTCAGACGCAGCAGCCCGCCCTTGCCGTTCGCCGCCAGGGTTGCGCCCTTGACGGCAATGCCGGCGTCGGTGAGCGCCTTGCTCACGCGGTCCAGATCGGCCTGGTTGACCTGCAGCGCCGTGCTGGCACCGCTGATCTGAATCGCCGGATCGTCTGGATAAAGATTGGGAGCGGAATAAATCAGACCGATCGCCAGCACCGCCAGGATCAGTACGTATTTCCACAGAGGGTATTTGTTCAGCATCACGCCGCCCGCTTATGACGCGGGGCGCCTTGCGCGCCCCGTCGATTGTTGAATGTTGGATCAGATCGCTTTCAGCGTGCCTTTTGGCAGCGTGGCGGCGATGGCGCCTTTCTGGAACTTCAGCTCCACCGAGTCAGAGACTTCCAGTACGACGAAATCGTCGGCAACCTTGGTGATCTTGCCGGCGATACCACCAGTGGTCACGACTTCGTCACCCTTGGCCAGGCTGCCCAGCAGGTTTTTCTGCTCTTTGGCACGCTTGGCCTGTGGGCGCCAGATCATCAGGTAGAAGATGACCAGAAAGCCAACCAGGAAAATCCACTCAAAGCCAGTACCAGCAGGACCGGCAGCAGGTGCAGCGGCGTCCGCGAACGCGGCAGGGATCAAAAAGCTCATTTAGCACTCCAGTTGCAGAAATTGGATCTTAAGGTCCAGGAAACTCAGTCCAAAGGCGGTACGGGCAACCCGCGTTTGGCATAGAAGGCATCGACAAAGGCGGCCAATGTACCCTGTTGAATAGCCTCGCGCAAACCAGCCATAAGCACCTGGTAATGGCGCAAATTGTGGATGGTATTGAGCATGCTCCCCAGCATTTCGCCGCATTTATCCAGATGGTGCAGATAAGCGCGGGAGAAGTTCTGGCAGGTATAGCAATCGCAGGTCGGATCCAGCGGCGAATCATCATGGCGATGGAACGCGTTGCGGATCTTCAGCACACCAGTATCGATAAACAGGTGCCCATTGCGGGCGTTACGGGTTGGCATCACGCAATCGAACATGTCCACACCGCGGCGAACACCCTCTACGAGATCTTCCGGCTTGCCAACGCCCATAAGGTAACGAGGTTTGTCAGCGGGCATCTGGCCCGGCAGATAGTCCAGCACCTTGATCATTTCATGCTTGGGCTCGCCCACCGACAGACCGCCGATGGCCAGGCCATCGAAACCGATCTTGTCCAGGCCTTCGAGCGAGCGCATGCGCAGGTCCTGGTGCATGCCGCCCTGGACGATACCGAACAAGGCCGCGGTGTTCTCGCCATGGGCATTTTTCGAACGCTGGGCCCAACGCAACGACAGCTCCATGGAGACCCGCGCCACATCCTCATCAGCGGGGTACGGCGTACATTCGTCGAAGATCATCACGATGTCCGAACCCAGGTCGCGCTGGACCTGCATCGACTCTTCGGGGCCCATGAACACCTTGGCGCCGTCAACCGGCGAGGCGAAGGTCACGCCCTCCTCCTTGATCTTGCGCATCGCGCCCAGGCTGAACACCTGGAAGCCACCGGAGTCGGTCAGGATCGGGCCTTTCCATTGCATAAAGTCATGCAGGTCGCCGTGCGCCTTGATGACCTCGGTCCCCGGGCGCAGCCACAGGTGAAAGGTGTTGCCCAGGATAATTTCGGCGCCGGTGGCGACGACATCCCGCGGCAGCATGCCCTTGACCGTGCCGTAGGTGCCCACTGGCATAAAGGCCGGGGTCTCGACGGTGCCACGGGGGAAGGTCAGGCGACCGCGACGCGCCTTGCCATCAGTGGCGAGCAGCTCGAAAGACATACGACAGGTGCGACTCATGCTTGATCCTCGGGGGCCGATTCCTGGGGGGCGGTTGGCGCCGGGTTGCGGGTGATGAACATTGCATCACCGTAACTAAAGAAGCGATAACCCTGCTCCACCGCCGCCGCGTAGGCCGCCATGGTTTGCGGGTAACCGGCAAAGGCCGAAACCAGCATCAGCAATGTGGATTCGGGCAAATGAAAATTGGTGACCAGGGCATCGACCACATGGAACGGCCGGCCTGGGTAAATAAAGATATCGGTGTCGCCACTAAATGGCTTGAGCACGCCATCGCGCGCCGCACTCTCCAGGGAGCGGACACTGGTGGTGCCCACGGCGATCACTCGACCGCCCCGTGCCCGACAGGCCGCCACGGCATCGACCACATCCTGGCCGACCTCCAACCATTCGCTGTGCATATGGTGGTCTTCCAGCCGCTCGACGCGCACCGGCTGGAAGGTCCCGGCGCCAACATGCAGCGTGACGAAGGCGGTTTCCACGCCCTTGGCAGCAATAGCGTCCAGCAGCGGCTGATCGAAATGCAGCCCCGCGGTCGGCGCCGCCACGGCGCCCAGGCGCTCGGAATAGACCGTCTGATAGCGCTCGCGATCGGCGTCTTCATCAGGACGGTCTATATAAGGAGGCAGCGGCATATGGCCGACGCGCTCCAGCAGCGGCAAGACCTCCTCGGCAAATCCCAGCTCGAACAGCGCGTCATGGCGGGCCAGCATCTGCGCCTCGCCACCGCCCTCGATCAGGATCGTCGAACCGGGCTTGGGCGATTTGCTGGAACGGACATGGGCCAGCACGCGGTGACTATCCAGCACCCGCTCCACCAGGATTTCCAGCTTGCCACCCGACGCCTTCTGGCCGAACAACCGCGCCGGGATAACCCGGGTATTGTTGAACACCATCAAGTCGCCCGGGCGCAGATGCTCGAGCAAATCGGTGAATTGACGGTGGGCCAGCGCACCGCTGGGCCCGTCGAGGGTCAACAGACGGCTGCTGCGCCGCTCGGCCAAAGGATGGCGAGCGATCAGGGAATCCGGCAGTTCGAAAGTAAAGTCAGAGACACGCATGATGGGAGGTCGTTAAGCAGGGCCGGAAAGTTTAGCGGATTTGCTGAAAATTGACCATGAAACCCGATTGACCAACGGTAATCACCTCTCTATACTTCGCCGCCATTGAGCCCTGATGGCGGAATTGGTAGACGCGGCGGATTCAAAATCCGTTTTCGAGAGGAGTGGGAGTTCGAGTCTCCCTCGGGGCACCACATAGCAGTATCTGAAAGTCTCTACCAGACTCTCAGCACCAGAGAAACCGGCCACTTGAGCCGGTTTTTTTGTGCCTGGCTATTTACCCTCTGCCTCCCCTTATCCGCTGTATCCCTGCTTGTATCCTGAGAAAAATGCCGAACTCTGGGATACAAGGATGAAGCGCGCAGACATCAAGCGCCGCCCTCTCGCTGACACGACACTTGCGGGATTGGAGCCGGAATCAAAGGAATACAGGGAGCTGGACGGAAACGGCCTCTACTTCAGGGCTAAACCTGATGGTGGTAAATCCTGGCAACTCCGCTACAAACGTCCGGCGGGCAATTGGGCTTGGATGGGGCTCGGGGGTTACCCGGAAGTAAGTGGTGCGCTGGCAAGGGACAAAGCTGCCGGTCTACGCAAGGTAGTGAGTAGCGGTGCCAATCCCCCTAGAACAAAAGCGATCCGCGAAAGCTGCTATCGATGCGGCCAAGACCCGAACCTTTCGAGCTGCCGCTGATGCCTGGCTGAAGGCAAAAGAGGAAAAGGGTCTCGCACCCTCCACTCTCAACAAAATCCGCACCTACCTCGACAAAGACATACTCCCGGCACTGGGCGATAAGCCTCTAGACGAAATCACCCGTACCGACTGCGCGGAACTCCAAGCATCCATCGAAGCCCGGAATGCACACAACGTGGCGGAAAAATGTCGCACTTGGATCAATCAGATATTCGGGCGAGCCATCGGTTTGGGCCTCACGGAAAACGATCCGGGCAGTCGACTACGAGATATTGCCGCTCAAGCCCCGAAGACTCAGCAGCATCCTCATTTGCTTGAGCCTGAGTTGGCAGAATTCCTCCAAGCACTCAAAAACACTCCCAGCAGGCTGACGGCCCGAACTGCTGCATGGCTCTGTATCTGGACCGCATCTAGACCGGGCATGGTTCGGTTAGCTAAATGGAAAGAGTTCGACCTTGATGGAGCAACATGGACGACGCCTGCCGCAAAGATGAAGATGCGCAGGGACTTTGTGTGCCCACTCCCTAAGCAAGCTCTTATCGCACTCAAAGAACTCCATTGTCTCACCGGTCGTAGTCGCTGGCTTTTCCCCGGAGTCGGCGCTAAGAATCCGACGATAAGTGAAAACACCATCAACAAAATCTTCGCGACGGTTGGTTATAAAGGCCGCCTGGTTGATCATGGGACTCGTCACACCGCCAGCACTCTACTCAGGGAACACGGCTGGCCAAAAGAGCATGTCGAAGCGCAGCTTGCTCACAAAGAAGAGGGAATATCCGGGGTATACAACAAGGCTCAATACCTTGAGCACAGGGTGAAGATGATGCAGTGGTATGCAGATCACCTTGATGCACTGGCGAGCGAGATGGTGATCAGGGGACAGTCCAGTTTAAGGCAAAGAGGTGCCTACGAAACCCGGGGCGATTCATTCAATTGATTGTGATATTGCCTTCGCAATGTCTTTTTTTGACGCATTCAAAGGCGTGTAAATATTTGACTCGAATAAAACGCAGCCTTCTTCTTTGTTAAAATATTTGGCTGTTTTGTAAATCGCTGATTTGGATTTTTGAGAGCTTAGCTTTTCACGTATCATGACTTACCTACGATGATTAACTTCTCCTTTTTTAGCTTGTCCAACTTTTTAGTAAGTATGGTTATGTTTCTATCGAGAGCACTTATTTGATGCAAATATCAAGGGATGGTTCTTCTTTTGCGTTTAGACTTTTGGCGATTTGATTGAGGTTGTTTCCATATCCGCTTAGCAACTTTTCAATCTTATCAATATCCTATCTAAGCTCAGGATGGGTGACTTCAATAATTTCACTGATGCCATTGTTAACGATGAGGAAAATAAACCCGGACTGGCTCTTACCTATCAAATCTCGTTGATGTTCAATTTTGATGTAATCACTTTCGGATATTCTTACATTTAGTTGTCTTGGTTTTTATTGCCATTCATATATTCCTCATGGTTGTTGATTTTTTTTGATTTTAATTTTTCAAACGTAGTGCGAAAAATCGAGCGTAAATGTAAGCAAAGAACGAAGTGAATTTGCTATACATTTACATTGCTCGCATATAAAGAATTCAAACTACTAATATCAAGCTACCACATATTAAAATGCTTTCAAGCTTGTATAGCACTCATCAAGTTTTGAAACTGCATAGCAAGCCAACGGCAAAAATATCTAGCAACGTATAGCAATGTATAGCAGGCATTAAAAAGGCCACCTTGAAAGGCAGCCTGATAGTTATCAACCATTATACGAACTTGGCCTATCGTCTCTTATCGACCTCAAATCAAAAAACACCGATGTGCTTTTATTGTCGTTTACACCTTTCAAAAAACAGTGCCGTCATCTAACGCAGACTTCAATTCGCTCTTATAATTACTCTTATTAAATTTTTCGACTTTTTTGTAAGTATTCAGCTTTTCAGGAGAGCGATATTGCGTATCACTTGCGAAAGATTGGAATGTATCACCATCAATCATTCTTATATGCATTTGAAGCTCTCTTGAATCGTAGCCATAAAACTCAACAAAACCGGGAATTTCACTTTGACGTGCAACCATCAACGCTTCTTTGACTGGCTTGTCATAGAGATAGAATGTAGCGGTCACCATGATGGCACCACCGGATTCAGTATTATTCTTACCAAACTGGGGATTCACATAAGGGGTGAATACAACCCCACCATTCATGTCCTTGGTTTGGCCTAACCACTTACGCTCTTTAATTGCATGGATTGTCTTATTGATAGGACCAGAATACTCAACGCTTCTTCTGTCTTTATCAAGCTCGACATGTTCAAAGGTTTCCGCTGATGCTGCGAACGAAAAAGAGGCAATCAACGATGCAAGAACAAAGCTTTTAATTTTTTCCATTTTTTCTCCATTTACGAATTATTTTTTTATAAAAGCCATATCAGCAGCCTTTATTAACTACTACTGAATCTAGAAAACCATACCGCTATCTCTTGCACTCTTTAATTCACTTTTATAATTGCTTTTTTTAAAGCTTTCAACTTTCTTGTAAGTGTTAAGCTTTTCAGGAGAGCGATATTGCGTATCACTTGCGAAAGATTGGAATGTGTCATCGTCAATCAATCTTATATGCATTTGAAGCTCTCTTGAATCGTAGCCATAAAACTCAACAAAACCGGGAATTTCACTTTGACGTGCAACCATCAACGCTTCTTTGACTGGCTTGTCATAAAGATAGAATGTAGCAGTCACCATAATGGCACCACCGGATTCAGTATTGTTCTTACCAAACTGGGGGTTCACATAAGGGGTGAATACAACCCCACCATTCATGTCCTTGGTTTGGCCTAACCACTTACGCTCTTTAATTGCATGGATTGTCTTATTGATAGGACCAGAATACTCAACGCTTCTTCTGTCTTTATCAAGCTCGACATGTTCAAAGGTTTCCGCTGATGCTGCGAACGAAAAAGAGGCAATCAACGATGCAAGCACAAAGCTTTTAATTTTATCCATTTTTTCCTTATCCATCCAGTCAAATCGCGGGAGCTAAATCTTGCTACCGAGGCCAAATGCTATCACAAGATTTGTGATAGTTAAACGCCATCATTCCAATAAGGTATTTAAGACTGGAACTTATATGCGAGTTCTTCAAGTGCTTTCAACTTTGCTACTGGGGTAGGCCCTTCGGAATATCTACCAAAAGTCATTCGTAGCAAACCATCGGCCTTATGTCCTACCAAAGAAATGATGACAAGGTTCTTTACGTCGGCACGTTCTAATGTAGTAATTACAGTTTTCCGAATGCTATGGAAAACACATCGCTTATCAAAAGCTAACTCTGTTTTGAAAATCGAGAATTGATTACCCAAGCCCTATGATTTCGTTTCATACTTTCCGCCTTTGCTTGTCTTCAATAAATAGCCATCATCGGATGAATTAATAAGCCGCTTGACTGTTTTCAATTGACACTTTCCTTTTTCAACTGCTTTACTATGCAAGGTATCAACCTCGTCCGCCGTAAAAGCACGCCTTTCATCTTCCTTGAGTGTTCCACGTCTAACTTGGCTCAATTCATGGCTTTTGAAAGGATTGATTGGATAACGCTCTTTGAATGGCGGTTCTTTTTTAATAAAGAAATTATAGAAGGCATTAAACGAAAACAAATACTGTTTCTTGGTCTTTGGTTCGAGATTTTTTAAAATCAAGAATGAAGCAACGGCTTCATAGTCTAAAATCAGGTTTTCGGTTTTTAAAAATGAATCAAGTGCTTTAATTCTCTTAATGTGTCTATCCACCGTATTCAAATCAACTTTTCGTTGATTTAACTCATAGTTATAGAAAGCATCAAGGCGACTTTTGAAAAATGGAGTTTTGGGAGAGTAGTCCGAGCGACCTGCTGCTATATCAACTGCTTCATTAACAAGGTCGATGCTCAATTTTTTATCATGTGCATACTGGATTACTTCAAAACCCATTTCTGCTTCACTGATTGCGGGTCTCCCCTGAATTTTATCGAGGTTTATTGCCCGTTGGTGCTTTTCAACTATTTGAAGAACATCATCACGGAAATTACCGATTTCACCGTTTCGGGCTTTTTCAATTTCGGCTTTCCATTGGTGCAACCACCTCAGTTGGAGAACGTGAGCTTCCGAGCGGTTGCCGGTTTTGAGACTTTATAGTCAGCACCTTACGCCCGGCGAAGGCTTCCCGTGCAGCCTCTGGAACGTCTAGTCGGACGTGGTAGGTGCCAGATTTCAAGACTAAAAAATCGGTCATAGCAGCAGCCCTTGGCTAGTCATTTCTACCCAAAGCCATTGAAAGCCTTTAAACTCGCGGCATTGCTGGGTCTTAGGATGTTTTTGAGGGAGTTCGAGTCTCCCTCGGGGTACCATATAGCAGTATCTGAAAGTCTCTACCAGACTCTCAGACCCAAAGAAACCGGCCACTTGAGCCGGTTTTTTGTGTCTGGCTTTCTACCTCTGTATCCCCCTATCCGTGTATCCCTGCCGGTATCCTGAGAAAAATGCCGAACGTTGGGATACAAGGATCAAGCGCCGCCCACACGAGCCCTACAATCGAAGACTGAACGGCTGACCCACGGCTTCCGTCTGGTGTTTTATTCCGGTGGCGATTGTGAAGCATGTTTGCAGCGAAAAATCGAATATGCGAAAGCACATGTGCAGGCGAAGGTTGAGCATTCATTCCGAGTGATCAAGCGTCAGTTTGGCTACGCGAAAGTGCGCTTTCGCGGCCTGATGAAAAACACCGCACAACAGGCCAGGCTATTTACCCTGTCGAACCTATGGATGATGCGAAAACGACTGCCGGTCGCGGGAGAGGTGCGCCTGTCATGCGGGAAAAGCACCTTGAACAGGCGTGGCTCAAGGGGAAACGATGAGTTAAGAACAGGAAAGGTCAGATTTTTGAGCCGCCAGCGCTTTTTGAACCTCTACCAACGAGGGCATCAACAATCGCTGACTACATTCAGACCTTCCTTAGAGCCCTGGTCATCCGGATTTAATTCGCCAGCATTCAGATCGGCTTCTCGAGATCTAGCGTCTACGTTCAGACCCACACAAAGGCCGGCCGGGCAAATGTGAAGCGTCTGAAGTTGCAGTAATGCCGGTTAACAGTGCTGCCTTTGCATCAGGACGACTGGATTTGGAGGCGCTGATGCCCTATCGGTCGCCGAGTGCGTACGGTTCGTTAGCCTTATATCGATCCATTGCCTAGCTTAAGGCAAATTTTGCTAAAAAAAAGACTTTGTATATCTGTGCTCCCAAATCGGAGCAGAGTAACGTTGTAGCGCTGCCTATAAGTTAGAAGTTGAAAACACTTATGAAAAAAATATTATTGAATGCACTCAGTGGAGTAGCGTTATTAATCGCAACCTACTCTTCAGCGGTGAAGGCCGATTCATGGGATTATCAAAAAGCCTATTCTTACTCTACTTCATTCGAAGAAAGACCTGATTGGATGCGAGTGATTCCTGATCATGTGCCGATTTTAAGTCTTGCCTTGCCGGGAACTCACGACTCTGCCTCCACGCTTAGTAATACAAACCATAACTGGATTGCGGCAACTCAGCGTTTACCTATATCCGATCAGCTTCAAGCAGGCATAAGATACTTGGACTTTAGATGTAATTTAACGGGAGGCAAGCTTAAGCTGTTTCATGGGATAGTCGGCCTCGGAAGTACTTGCAAGGCTGAACTTGAAAATGTCATTTCTTTCCTTGAGCAGCACCCCTCTGAGGTTGTCTTTGTTCACGTTAAACAAGAAGAGTCGGATTATCCAAATCTCGAATACGGCAATGCGTTTTATGCGATGATTGATCAGCTGGATCAAAGCCGGATTTGGAGGCGTGCTCGCCGGAGTGATGATAATCCAGCATTAGGAGATGTGAGAGGAAAAATTGTTTTTTCGCAGCGTTTTGACGAGCGGCGAGCAATTGCATTGGTCTATAAACATCAGTACGCAATACTCGATCACTACGAATTCAATAGCAATTGGGACTTATACGAACACTGGGAGGAAATCAAAAAAGTCATGGAAGAACTCGCGTCATCTGTACATCCCTCTGCGATAAGCATAGTGGGATCGGGCGGCTCGTTTCCGTATTTTGTCGCAAGCGGCCGTACCTCTCCTGAAGGACCACATCTGCTAACCGGCTTGACGACACCGGGCTGGTCATCTAGCTATCCCGATTTCCCGAGAGGCTCTTGTTTGGGAACATTGTGCAGCATCTACTTTTCCGGGTTAAATGAATTAGTAGCATGGTATTTAGATAACAATGAATTCTCTTTTAAAGGTGTGGTGTGGGCAGACTTCCCAGGGCCAGCACTTATTCAGGCGGTCATTGATAAAAACGCGATGCTTTGGAAGTCTCAGGATTCATCAGGCGATGCCGCGACTTCAAAAAAAGGGGATATTTATGTGTACAATAACCCTTACACCAAAACACGCGACTATTTCGAAGCGCGACGAGAGGGCCCATATGGCTATTTCCCGACAAACCAAACAGATAATGATAACTGGAAATATTTAGGGCATGCATTCCCTTACAAGAAAAAGTTAAGTGCCCATGAGGAATATTATCGTAGCTTTTGCACGGAAATTTATTATCCAGAATGGGTTCCACAAGGCCGGCGGCGAGCTGTTTACGAAAATATTTGTGAGCCTTATAAATAGATGGCGAGTGAATGGTTTGGCCTTGTTTCTGCCATGAAGAACGTGAGGTTAGTTTTTTACTAGTCCTCTTTTGAAGTGAGCGTTGTTTGGTTTAGGGTTGGTCTGAAGTAGTTCAGTGAATCTTGATGCCTTTGTGTAGGGATTAAAACCGCTGGCTTGGTCAAAAATCAGGCCTTACCCGCGCCAACTCATCGTGTCGCTGCTTTTCAATACGCTTTTCCCTTGGCTTGCAAGGGGTCTAGAAAATCCGGGGCGATTCACTCAGCCCCAAAGAAACCGGCCACTTGAGCCGGTTTTTTTGTGCCTGGCAAACCCCTAGCGCGACGTTTTGACTTCGAGCACCTCGGTGAAAATCGCGTCGACGGTCTGGCCGACCTTGAGCTTCTGCATACGGGCCTGAAGTTCCGGGTCCTCCACTTTGACCACCCGTACCTGGCCTTCTGGCGGCATCAGGGTCACCTCATGTTTTTTCAAATCAATATGGGTGATCTTCGAGGTGACTTTGACGCGCCGAATGCCCTCCCCACCCGGGTTGGGATTGTCCTTGGTGGCGCGTACCGTCATGGATTCCTCACTGATACCGGGTGCACCACCGACTTCGGTGTCGAGGACGTAGGCGATGGAACGAATGGCATGGATCTCGACCTTATCGCCGACTTTCAAGTTGTGCAGGGCCTTGGCCTTATCCGTGAGCTGGATCACGACCGGGCTCTTGTCGACGCCTTCCACGGTCACTTGAAAGTTGCCCGGATCAACGGACAGCACTTGCGTGACAAACTGGCCCTCCAATGCACTGCCCGCGATCGGTATCTCGGCGGCCTGCACCGCAAAACTCGCCGTGGATAGCATGGATACAAGGGCAACAGCATGGGCCAAGGCACGGGTCGCATTCATCAGTCTGATTTCCATATGAGGGCTGGCTATGCAGCACGGCGCGCACGGGACAGGCGCATTGCGTGAAGCATAGCCAGTGAACGCAATGCTGCCCGGTGGAAAGACGCAAAGCGCGGCCGGCACTTATCCACAGCCCGCGTGGTGACCAGCCTTGGCCGAGATTGCGCCGCATAAAAAAACGCCCGATGCACTGCACCGGGCGTTCTGCGTAAAGCCGGCCGCTATCGACCGCGCGCGCTACTTCTTCTCAGGCAAGGCATAGGCGATCACATAGTCGCCACGATCCGGCGACTGGCGTGCGCCACCGGCCGTGATCACGATGAACTGCCGGCCGGTTTTCGGCGAGACAAAGGTCATCGGCCCGCCCTGGCTACCCACGGGCAGGCGGCCTTTCCAGACCTCCTTGCCGGTGTCGCGATCAAAGGCGCGCAGGTAGTAGTCACCCTGAGCGCCGGCGAAGAACACCAGGCCGGACTGGGTGGCGAGGGTCGGGCCCAGGGTCGGCATGCCGATCGGGATCGGCAGGCGCATCTTGATCCCCAGCGGGCCGGTGTCCTGGACCGTACCGACCGGCACCTGCCAGGCAATCTGGCGGGTCTTCAGGTCGATGGCGGTCATGGTGCCGAAGGGCGGCTTCTGGCAGGGCACGCCCAGCGGCGACATGAAACGCTCGCGCATGGCCCCGAATGGCGTGCCTTCCTGAGGGACGGCGCCCATTTCGATACCGCTGGCGTTCTTGGGCATCTTGTCCCGCGGGATCTGGTAGTTGGCCAGCCCCAGGCGCATATCGTTGACGAACATATAGCCGGTGGTCGGGTCGACCGAGACACTGCCCCAGTTCATCCCGCCCAGAGAGCCCGGCATCTGCAGCGAGCGATCCAGCCCCGGTGGCGTGTAGACACCCTGATGGCGCATGCCGGCGAATTCGATGCGGCAGAGCAACTGGTCAAAGACCGTCGCGCCCCACATATCCGACTCTTTCAACTGCTGATTGCCGATCTGCGGCATGCCCACCGAGAACGGCTGGGTCGGCGAATAACGCTCGCCCTCGACATTACCCTGGGGCACCGGCAGTTCCTTGACCTCGGCAATGGCCTTGCCGGTTTCCCGGTTGATCATGAAGATCATGCCCTGCTTGGTGACCTGGATCAGCGCCGGTTGGGTCCCACCGTTTTCATCGGGAACGTCATACAGCAGTGGTTGGGCCGGCAGGTCGAAGTCCCACAGGTCATGGTGCGTGGTCTGGAAGACCCAGCGCGGGCGACCGGTCTTGACCTCGACCGCGACAATCGAAGAGCCGTATTTATCATCCAGCTCGGTGCGGTAGCCCGCCCAGAAGTCCGGGGTGGCATTGCCGGTCGGCAGGTAGATCAGGCCCAGCTTCTCGTCGTAGCTCATGGCCGACCAGACATTCGGCGTGCCGCGCGTGTAGGTCTGCCCTGCTGGCGGACGTTGGGTGATGTCGGGGTTACCCGGGTCCCAGGCCCAGACCAGCGCGCCGGTGTGGACATCGAAAGCACGCACCACACCCGGCGGCTCACCGGTGGACCAGCCATCGGCCACACGGCCACCGACCACCACCAGATTGCCCGCCACCAGCGGCGTAGAGGTCTGGCCGTAGTAGCCCGGCTTGACTTCACCCATATCGACGGTCAGATCGACCACGCCCTGATTGCCAAAATCGGCACACGGCGTACCGGTTTCAGCGTCCAGTGCCACCAGGCGCGCGTCGATAGTCGGCAGGAAGATCCGGCCCTTGCAGCTCGAACCGGTGTGCAGCGGCTCAGGGCTGGCCACGGCCGTAACCGTCACGCCCTGCGGCGTCGGGCTGTTGACCGCGCCTGCGGCAGCGGTCGTGGTCGGCACGGCTGCATCGCCGTAGTAGGCCAGGCCCCGGCAGCGCTGCCAGCTGGGTGCGCTGGCCTTGGGGTCGTAGCTCCAGCGCTGCTTGCCGCTGTCGACATCCAGGGCGAAGACCTTGCCGTAGGCGCTGCAGGTGTACAGCGTATCGCCGACCTGCAACGGGGTGATCTGGTCTTCGGCACCGGCGCCGGTGCTAACCGGCATATCGCCATGGCGGAAGGTCCACGCCACCTGCAGGTCGTTGACGTTGTCCTTGTTGATCTGCTCCAGCGCCGCGAAGCGCTCACCCTTGGTCGAACTGCCACTCCAGTGGCTCCAGTCGGCCGGCTGGCCAGCGTCCGCCAATGGCGTCACCGTCGGCTTGCCCGTGGCTTTGATCACCGGGGTGTTGACGAACATATTGGCGAAGGTGACGGCCGAACCGATGATCAGCACCAGTGCCACCCCGTAGGCGCCACGCCCACTCGGCTGGCCTTTGTAGCGCTGCAGCAGCGGATAGATCAGTGCCACCACAATGGCAATGACCGCCAGGACGAACAGCCGCGAAACCAGCGGCCAGAACTCCAGGCCGGCATCGACCACGGCCCAGCCGAAGGAGGCGAGAAACACCAGGCCAAACAGCCAGGCGCCCTTGGGCTCGCCCTTGAAGATCAGCAGGCCGGAAACCACGATGGCGATCCCGGCAACCAGGTAGTACCAGCTCCCGCCCAGCGACACCAGGTAGGCCCCGCCGCCCGCCAGCACCAATCCGACCAGTGCGATCAATATCCCGATCACCGAGGTGATCCAGGGCCTTTTCAACAGTGCGTTACTCATGGGCTTGTGCCCCTCCACATGACTGACACCTAGAGGCTAGGCGTTAGTTTGAAAAATGTCGGTCGATTGCGCTTGCACACGCGAGTTTTACAGCACGATCTTCGCTTGCAGGCCGAAAACCAGTGCATTGTCCAAGTCGGTCCCGTAGAACGCGCCCGGCTCGAGGATGTATTGCACCGAAGGCCGCAGCACCAGCCACGGCGTCACCTGGGCGCCGTAGGTCATTTCCACGAGACCTTCGCCACTGCTCAGGTCCGGGAAGTCCCGGCCACGGTCGAGGGCGGCCTGCTCCTGCACCGCACGGCTGCGGGCGTTGAACACGGCACGGCCGTAGCCGATGGCAACCGTGTCGTGTTCACGGCTGGCGAACGGCTTTTTCAGGACCAGCCCGCCCGAGTACCAGCGCCGAAACGGCGACGCGGCCGCACTGGCGTTGGCAAACTGGCCGAACAGATGCAGCGTGCGGCTCGGGTCAGCGGTGGATTTCCACACCGTTTGATCCATCAGCACATAGGAACCCTCACGCCCCGCGACCTCTTTACGGCTGCCGATACGCGGCGCATTGGAGGTGTCGTAGTAATAACCCACGCGGTACTCGCCCGGATGTTCGCCCAAGCGGTTGTAAATCAGCTCCAGCGGCAGGACATTGCCGGTGGTGTCCTTGGGCGTGATGTGCCACGCACGGCTGGAGTTGCCATTACTGGCCGCATCGACCTTGAAGGCTGCGACCTGTAGCGCCAGGTTCGGGTTGAAACGGTACTTGGCCAGCGCCCCCAGATGAGCATTGGGATAGTTGCTCCAACCGCTGCCGCCGGACATGGACAAGGGATGCCCGCAAAAACCGGCGTTCATAAAGTTGCACAGGACCCCGCTGCTCAAGACACCCACATCATTGCCCATGGCCATATAGCCGAGCTTGACCTCAAGGTCCTGGGTAAACAGGGTGTTGGCGTAGCTCAACTCCGTCAGGCGCGTGTAGAGGCCGCCGTAGTTTTCCTGGATCGGCAGGCGGTTGCCGACCAGATCCTCCGAACCGCTATTGCCACGGCGGTCGTTGATGGTCAGTTGGACCTTACCGGCGTGGGGCTGCGCCAGCAGTTTGTCCAGGTCGAACTGCGCGCCCAGCTTAATGTTCTGCGAGTAACGCGCCCCCCGCTGCTTGCCACCGTCAGCGTTGTAGACGGTTTCACCGCTGTAGTCGCCGGTGATTTTAATGCCCTCTTCCAACAACTGGCTGCGGGCGCCCGCCCAATCGCCGGTCAGGGTCGAACGTGATAACCCGTCTTCGGCATAGGCACCCACCAGCGGGAACGCGGCCAGGGTGGTGGCGAAGATCAACCGGGAAAGGGCACGGGGAGCGCGTTGGCAGGAGGGTGTTGCCGGAGGAAACGAATGCAGATCTTTCAACCAATACATCAAGAACGGACCAGGTAGTTAATTTTAAACTCGGTAGCAAGCTTATCATTTAAACCACTGAATCTGGCGAGAAAACCAGTCACGGTGTTTCTGTAGGACCGGACCGGCTCCTACAGCGACAAAGCGACTGATCTTCAGTCCGCCAACCGCTCACGCAGAAACTCGATCAACGCCTGCACCGGCCGCGATGCCTGGCGATGCTGTGGATAAACCGCCGACAGGGTCAGGGGCTCGGGCTGGAAGTCTTCCAGTACCTTGACCAAGCGCCCGTCGCGCAGCGCATCACCGACAATAAAGGTGGGCAGGTAGGTCACCCCCAACCCGGCCATCGCCACCTCTTTGAGCAGTTCGCCATTGTTGGCCCGCATACGCCCCGCTACGTGCACATTCAGCGGCTTGCCCTTGACCTGAAAACGCCACTGCACCTGGCGTCCGTGTCCATAGGGCAGGCAGGCGTGATTTTTCAAGTCTTCGGGTTTTTCCGGAACACCCTGGCCGGCGAGATAGTCGGGGCTCGCGCAGTAAACCCGCTCGATCGTAGCGATACGCCGAGCGATCAGGCTGGAGTCTTCGAGTACGCCAATGCGCAGCACCAGGTCATACCCTTCGCTGATCAGATCCACCGGCCGGTCGCTCAGGTCAACCTCCACCGACACCTCGGGGTAGCGCTGCAAAAACTGCGGCAGCAGGCATCCCAGATGGGCCAGGGCAAAGGACAGGGGCGCACTCAGGCGCAGGGTCCCGCGCGGCTCGCTGTTCTGCCCGGCGATGCCCTGCTCCACCTGCTCGACTTCACTGAGCAGGCGCAACGCCGACTCGTAGTAGCTCTGCCCCAGCGGCGTGACATCCAGGCGCCGGGTCGAGCGGTTGAGCAAACGCACGCCCAGGCGCTCTTCGAGTTGCATCAGGCGGCGGCTGATAAATTGCTTGGACAGGCCCATCTGGTCGGCCGCCGCAGTGAAGCTGCCGGATTCCATGACCTGGCAAAAAATACGCATATCTTCAAAGGGGTTCATTGTCACTTCCCGGTTGACAGTCAAACGCTTTATAGCGGCTTTTTCCCCATCAGGCACCTGATTAGTCTGTACTCCGTTGGCCATCACGCCGACCACGCGCCAGAACCCATCGCCCCTGTGGAGCCGCCATGAGCCTGTTGACCCATCCGTTGCTGTTCTGGAGCGCCTGCCTGCTGCTGGTGGACGTGCTGCTCTGGCATCTCGCGCCCTTCACTCAACGCCTGCCCCGGGTCAGCCTGCGGCTGGTGCTGTTCATGGTCTACAGCGCGCTGATCTTCAATGTCGGGATCAGCCCGTTGCAGGCTCAGTCCTGGCCGGACAATAACGTGCTGCAACTGGCCGCCACCGCGCTGGCGATTATCTGGTGGATCTACGCCGCCCGGGTGCTGACCGAATTGCTCGGCCTGATCCTGATGCGGCGCATCGGCCATAGCGGGCGCCTGCTGCAAGATGTGATTGGCGCCCTGGTCTTCCTGATCGCTGTAGTCGCTGCGGCCGGCTATGTGCTGGAGCTGCCGGTCAAAGGCTTGCTGGCCACTTCCGGGGCCATGGCGATCATTGTCGGCCTGGCGCTGCAAAGCACCTTGAGCGATGTGTTCAGCGGCATCGTGCTCAACACCACCAAGCCCTACCAGGTCGATGACTGGATCGTGATCGATGGCGTGGAAGGCAAGGTGCTGGATATCGACTGGCGTGCCACGCATCTACTGACCAGCAGCGCAAGCACTGCGGTGATTCCCAACTCGGTGGCGGCCAAGGCCAAGCTGCTCAACCTGAGCCGCCCCAATGACCGCCACGGCGTCTCCATCAGCATCCAGGTGCCCAACCTGATTCGCCCGCAGCGCGTGCTCGATGCCCTGGAGCGCGCCCTGCAGGGCAGCAACAGCCTGCTGCTCGAACCGGCGCCCAAGGTGCTGCTCAAGGAAGCCGGCGAAGCATTTTCCGAATATGTGGCCACCGGGTTTATTGCCGAACTGGGCCGCAAGGGCCAGGTGCGCAATCAGCTCTTTGACCTGGCGCACCGGCATCTGGAGGCCGCGGGTATTTCCCGGCACACCGATGCGCTGAACGAACCCATCGCCAGGGCGCGCAGCCTGCTGGACGAAGTGAAGATTTTTCGCGCCCTCGACAAGGCCGAGCGCGAGCAGGTCGCCCAGGCCATGAGCCCGCGTCAGTACAGCGCCGGCGAAGTGATCCTCGATCTCAATGAAGTGCCCGATACGCTGCTGGTGATCGGCACCGGCGTGGTCAGTGTGAGCGTGCCCGATGGCAACCGCATGATCGAAGCCGGACGCATGGGCCCCGCCGAGGTGATGGGCGAACAGAGCATCCTGGCCGACACCCCGTCCCAGGCCCGCTTCACCGCACTGACCTCATGCATCGTCTACCGGCTGGACAAGGCCCTGACCCGCGACTGCATGGCCCAGCGGACAGACGTCGGCAAGGCCCTGAACAAGCTCCAGGCCGTACGCCAGCAAAGCAGCCATGCCTTGCTGAACCGCCCGGCGACGCCGCGCAAAGGCGGCTTTCTCAGTTGGCTGCAAAAAAGCTGAAACCGCTTACCCACCATCCTTAGGCACGGCTTCGCTCGCGAACACCCGAGAGCCCTCAACCCTTGCATGACCCGAAACGACCCAAGCTCGCCCAGGGCCTTTTATGGAGTACCCCAACATGTCGGAACCCACCCGTACGCTGAAAACCACCCCGGACGAGGTCGTCACCCTCGTGGTCAGGCATCGGATCAAGGCCGGCCAGGAAACCGCCTACGAGGCCTGGCTGCGCCGAATCGTGCGGATCGCTGGCCAATGGCAGGGCCATCTCGGTGTCGATGTGGTGCGCGGCAAACACGCCGGCCTGACGCTATTCACCTGCGTGCTGCGCTTCAGTTCAACCCAGGCCATGCAGCGCTGGCTGGATTCGTCCCAACGCCTGGAATTGATCAACGAAGCCGCGCCGATGCTGGCCGATGGCGACCAGACTGAAGTCGCACCGCTCAACGAGTTCTGGTTCGCGCCGTTGGCCGACGCCGCCACACCGCCTGCCCGCTGGAAACAGGCCACGGTCACCCTGCTGGTGATCCTGCCGCTGACCCTGCTGGTGCCGCTGTTCTGGAAGCCGATCCTGCAACTGCACCCCTGGCTGTCGAATTACCTGGTCAGCACCTTTGTCATCACGCTGACCATCGTGCTGTTGGTGGTCTACCTGCTGATGCCGGCGGCCACGCGCCTGTTCGCGCCCTGGCTGCAGGCCTCACGTAGCCATACCCACCTGGAACCCGACGACAGCCGCCAAGGCTGAGCCTTCCTCCCCCTGGAGAACCTGCGATGAACGCCGATCTGATTCTGTTCAATGGCCGTATCCATACCGTCGACCGCGAAAAGCCCCAGGCCAGTGCCGTGGCCATCAGCCAGGGCCGGTTTGTCGCGGTGGGCACCGAGGCCGAGGCCATGGCCTGGCGCGGCAGCGCCACCGAAATGATCGACCTCAAGGGCCGCACGGTGATTCCCGGCCTCAACGACTCCCACCTGCACCTGATTCGCGGCGGCCTGAACTACAACCTGGAACTGCGCTGGGAAGGCGTGCCCTCCCTGGCCGATGCCCTGCGTATGCTCAAGGAGCAGGCCGAGCGTACGCCCACCCCGCAATGGGTACGGGTGGTGGGCGGCTGGAACGAATTCCAGTTTGCCGAAAAGCGCATGCCGACCCTGGCCGAACTGAACCAGGCGGCGCCGGACACCCCGGTGTTCGTCCTGCACCTGTATGACCGCGCGCTGCTCAACCGGGCCGCCCTGCGAGCCGCCGGTTATACCCGCGATACGCCCAACCCGCCGGGTGGCGAGATTGTCCGCGACCGCTACGGCGAACCCACCGGCATGCTGGTGGCACGGCCCAATGCAATGATCCTCTACGCGACCCTGGCCAAGGGGCCGAAGCTGCCGCTGGAATACCAGGTCAACTCCACACGCCAGTTCATGCGCGAGCTCAACCGCCTGGCGCTGACCAGCGCCATCGATGCCGGGGGCGGTTTCCAGAACTATCCCGACGACTACGCGGTCATCGAACAACTGGCCCGCGATCAGCAATTGACCGTGCGCATCGCCTACAACCTGTTCACCCAGAAACCCAAGGAAGAACTGACCGACTTCAAGCACTGGACTAGTAGCGTCACCCTGCACCAGGGCGACGACTATCTGCGCCATAACGGCGCCGGAGAAATGCTGGTGTTTTCGGCCGCCGACTTCGAGGACTTTCTCAAACCGCGCCCCGACCTGCCGCAAACCATGGAACAGGAGCTGGAGCCGGTGGTTCGCCATCTGGTGGAGCAGCGCTGGCCCTTTCGCCTGCACGCGACCTACGACGAATCGATTTCGCGCATGCTCGACGTGTTCGAGAAGGTCAACCGCGACATCCCCTTCAATGGCCTGCCCTGGTTTTTCGACCATGCCGAAACCATCAGCCCGAGCAATATCGAACGCGTCCGGGCACTGGGCGGCGGGATCGCGATCCAGGACCGGATGGCCTTCCAGGGCGAATACTTTGTCGAGCGCTACGGCGCCAAGGCCGCCGAGGCAACGCCACCGATCCAGCGCATGCTCGCCGAAGGCGTGCCGGTCGGCGCCGGCACCGATGCGACCCGGGTGTCGAGCTACAACCCCTGGACAGCGCTGTACTGGATGGTCAGCGGCCGCACCGTCGGCGGCCTCGAGTTGCACGCCGAAGGCCTGCCCCGGCTGACCGCCCTGGAACTGTTCACCCACGGCAGCGCCTGGTTCTCCAGCGAGCAGGGCAAGAAAGGCCAGATCAAGGTCGGGCAACTGGCAGACCTGGCCGCCTTGTCGGCGGACTTTTTCAGTGTCGAGGAAGAAGCGATCAAACAGATCGAAGCGGTGCTGACCGTCGTCGGTGGCAAGGTAGTGTATGGCGCCGACGAGTTCGAACCGCTGGCCCCGCCCAGCGTGCCGGTGCTGCCGGACTGGTCGCCGGTGGTCAAGGTGCCCGGGCACTGGCGACCTGGATCCGCGTTCCAGGCCCAGGTCCATCAATGCAGCGGCGCCTGTGCTGTGCATGCCCATAGCCATGAGCGGGCACGTTTGTCGTCGGTGCCGGTCAGTGACTTCCAGGGCTTCTGGGGCGCGTTCGGCTGCTCCTGTTTTGCCTTCTAGCCCTTGATGCCGAAGACCGCCCTGTAGGCGCGAACACGCGCGCTCTTACAGGGCAACCGGCCAGGCACATTGTCAACTCACTAAGGACAAACAATCCGGATTCATCTACTTATTGTTCACCACGATAACCATTAATCTTCTTTCACCCCCGGAGCACGGCCGATTGCGGCGACGCTCCCCCCGATTGGAGAAGACCCCATGCTCACCCTTCGCAAAGCTTCGGAACGTGGCGCGGCCAATCATGGCTGGCTCAAGTCGTTCCATACGTTCTCGTTCGCCAACTACTGGGACCCGGCCCAGCAGGGCTTTTCCGACCTGCTGGTGATCAACGACGACCGGGTCGCCGAAGGCAAGGGATTCGGCCAGCACCCACACCGCGATATGGAGATTTTCTCCTACGTGCTCGAAGGTGCCCTGGAACACAAGGACACCCTGGGCACCGGTTCGGTGATCCGCCCCGGTGACGTTCAGTTGATGAGCGCCGGCAGTGGCGTGGCCCACAGCGAGTTCAATCACAGCCACCAGGAGCCGGTGCATTTCCTGCAGATCTGGATTGTCCCTGAAGTCGGCGGCGCCCAACCGCGCTATCAGCAGGAACACTTCAGCCCGGCGCAGAAACGCGGGCGCTTGCAGTTGATCATCTCGCCGGAGGGCGCCGAGGGGTCGCTGAAGGTGCGCCAGGATGCGCGGGTCTATGCCGGTCTGTTCGATGCAAGCGAAAGCGCCACGCTCACTCTGGATGCCGGACGCTACGCCTATATCCACCTGGCGCGCGGCAACCTGACGGTCAATGGGCTGCGCTTGCAGGCCGGCGATGGCGTGCGGGTGCGCGATGAGCGCGAACTGCACCTGAGCGCAGGTGAAGACGCTGAAGTGTTGATCTTCGACCTGCGCCCACAGGAACTGCCGCAAATGCCTTGAGCCTCTCGACAGCGGCCTATGCCCAAGCATGGGCCGCTGTCGTTATGGCCGCCCCATGATCCGCTCTAGCGCCCCTGGGACTCATGGGGCCGATGCTTATTGCGCACATACAACACGCCACTGCCGGTGGACGTGGCGCCTCGGGTTTCCAGTTCAAACCATTTGCCCTGGCTGCGGATCAGGCCACTGAGCTTGGTGTGGCCATAAAGCCGCGAGTCGAAATCCGAACGCAGCTTGCTGATGTTAGTCCCCAGTGCACCGAGCTGGGCCCAGCCGTCTTCATCGGCAATGTCGTCGAGAATCTTGGCGATAAATTCCACCGGCACTTTCGGCTGCCTGGGCGTCACGCTGGCGGTGGGCTTTTCCGTCCCGGCCTGAGGGCTCGCCGGGCTGGCCACCTTATCGCTGGCCACTGGCGCTTCGTGCACCACCTCGGCCCGCAGGATTTCGGTGTAGATAAACTTGTCGCAGGCCGATACGAACGGCTTGGGCGTCTTCTCTTCACCAAAGCCGTACACCGTCATGCCTTCCTCGCGCAGCCGCGCCGCCAGCCGGGTGAAATCACTGTCGCTGGAGACCAGGCAGAAGCCATCGAAACGTCGGGTGTACAGCAGGTCCATCGCATCGATGATCAACGAGCTGTCGGTGGCATTCTTGCCTTTGGTATAGGCGAATTGCTGGATCGGCTGGATCGAGTGTTCCAGCATCAGTTTCTTCCAACTGCCCAATTGGGGAGAGGTCCAGTCGCCGTACATGCGCTTGACGCTGGCGATGCCGTACCGGGCAATTTCCTCGAACAGGCCTTCGACGATGGCGGCCTGGGCGTTGTCCGCATCGATCAGTACCGCCAGGTGTTTCTGCTGACTGGTGGAAAGCGCCTTGCTGGCCATGATTCTTCCTTGGGAAATGGCCGCGGACCTGCCTGGGCTGGTCCGCAGCTCTGGGAGACAAGACGAAGCTACGCTTGCGCCAGGCATCGCGTCCAGTCCCGGCCGCCAATGCGACGCGGGCTGTCAGCCCTTGAAGCGCACTTCGAAAATCGCCACGGCCAGGGGTTTGTCGGTCATTTCAAATGCCGTGTTCATCCAGCGGTCGATCACCTGGTAGCGCCCCAGGCGATAACTGACGCCATGGCGCAGGTGCTTGACGCTCTTGCGATCACGCTCCTGCCTGGCGAGCATTTGCGCCAGTTCTTCTTCGCTGCGCCGGGTCGTGAAGACCAGGTAGTTGGTCTCCAGCCGCGCGCCCGCGCGCACGGTTTCGCAGACATACGCCAGACGCACCAGGTCCTCCAGCAAATCCCCATGACGCGAGCCGCGCTTGAACTCCACGACGTGGGCCGGCACATCACGACGGCCGGTGCGCAACACCAGGTCGAAGCGGCCATTGCCGCGCAGCTCCTTGTCCTCCAGCAAGCGCTCGATGGCCCGGGCTGGCACTCCCCCATCCGCCAGGGTGCCCTTGACCGAAGCTTCCAGGCGATAACCGAAATTTATAAAGTGCGTCGCAAAGTACTCCGCGACATTCGTCGCCAGGAAGAACTCGGGCATCCGGTTCAGCGGGCAATGGCTATGCTGGCGGGCTTTCTTGTTGGCCTCGATCAAGGCTTCAACCATGGCGTCGAGACGGTTTTCAGGGGAGGATTTACGCGATTCTTGCGACAAGACGAAGCTCCTGGACAAAGGGGATGGGCACGACCAGCGGGTAGACCTGCCGGAATGCGCCCACCAGCTTAACGGCAATAATGGCTCATTAACATCATCGCGCCCGCATCAAGCCCCTTGGGCAAATTCGGCGCTAGCCAGTCAATACGACCCGGGAAACGGCGCCATCAACCCTCACCGGCTCACAAAACACTGACATCTGTTGCGTTACCCTACCCGGTCAACTTTGCCCTGGAGCTTCGCGCCACCCATGCCGCAACCGCTGCCCACTCTGCCTCCCGTTCTTGCTGGCCCGCTGTTGCGGCGCCTGACGCCCACGTGCCTGGTGTTCTGGCTGGTGGGTTCACGCCCGTTGGCGTTGCGCTTGCAGTTGAGTTTCCGCGAAGGCGACGCCACGCCCACCCGGCTCGAGTTCCCGCTGGGCAGCGAACACTGCCAGGTGCTGCCCGTCGGACGGCACGCCTTTGTCCACCTGCTCGAGGTGCCGATCCCCGACCCGGCACTGCCCCAGGACACACCCATCGCCTATGACCTGCTGGTGGTCGGCGATAACGGCGAGCTGTCGGGCATCGCCGACTGGGCGCCCCACCTGCTCTATGGCGACGCCCGCTCGCCAGACTTTGTCCTGGCCAGCCGCATCGGCAATCTGCTCCATGGTTCCTGTCGCAAGCCACACCATCCGTCCGCCGACGGACTGCTGTGCATCGACCGCCTGCTGGCAGATACGCCACCGCCCACGCAACGGCCAGCCCTGTTGATGATGAGCGGCGACCAGATCTACGCCGACGATGTGGCCGGGCCCATGCTACGGGCCATCCATGCGCTGATCGCGCGCCTGGAGTTGTTCGACGAGACCCTCGACGGCGCCGTGGTCCAGCAGAGCGCGGCGCTCTACCAGCACCCCGCCAGCTACTACCACCGCGCCGAGTTGCTGCCAGCCCTGAAAAGCAACGAAAGCCTGCGCGAACGGTTTTTTGGTGGGGTCAGCAAACCGATCTTTACCAGCAGCACCGCCGACAATCACCTGGTGACCTTTGCCGAGGTTCTGGCCATGTACCTCCTGGTCTGGTCCCCCGTGCCCTGGACCCTGATCGACCCGCAGCCGCCAACCCTGACACCCGCCAGGCAGGCCCGCTATCAGCTCGAACAGCAGCGTATCGACGCCTTTGTCGAAGGCCTCGGCGGTGCGGCTCGGGTCCTGGCCCATCTGCCCAGCCTGATGATTTTCGATGACCACGATATAACCGATGACTGGAACCTCAGCGCGCAATGGGAGCAGACCGCCTACGGCCATCCGTTTTCCCGCCGGATTATCGGCAACGCCCTGCTCGCCTACCTGCTGTGCCAGGGTTGGGGCAACAACCCCGAGGTCTTCGGCGAACTGACAGGCCAGTGCCAAGCCCTGGGCGAGGCCGCGTTGGCCAATCAGGGCGCACTGGACGCCAAGCACCAGGATGGCCTGATCGAGCAACTGCTGGCTTTCCAGCACTGGCACTACGTGCTGCCCACCACTCCGGCCCTGGTGGTGCTGGACATCCGCACGCGCCGCTGGCGCAGCGAATTCAACCTGAGCCAACCTTCGGGGCTGCTCGACTGGGAGGCGCTGTGCGAGTTGCAGCAGGAACTGCTCGACCACCCGTGCGCCATCATCGTGTCACCGACCCCGGTGTTCGGCGTCAAGCTGATCGAGGCGGTGCAGAAGGTCTTCAGTTGGTGCGGTTATCCCCTGCTGGTGGATGCGGAAAACTGGATGGCCCATCGTGGCGCCGCCCAGGTGATCCTGAATATTTTCCGCCACTCGCGCACGCCGGGTAACTACGTGATTCTGTCCGGCGACGTGCATTACTCCTTTGTCTACGACGTGCTGATCCGCCATCGCAGCGCTGGCCCGAAGATCTGGCAGATCACCAGCAGCGGCATCAAGAATGAGTTTCCCCATCGCCTGCTGGCGTGGTTCGACCGCCTCAATCGCTGGCTCTATTCGCCGCGCTCACCCCTCAACGGCTTCACCCGGCGGCGCACCATGCGCGTGATCCCGCATATTCCCGAACACGCCGAAGCGGGCGAACGGCTGTGGAATTCGGCCGGGGTCGGCCAGGTGTTTTTCAATGCCCAGGGCCAACCCTCGACCATCTACCAACACAACGCCAATGGCGCGCCACCGACGCGCATGCTCGAACCGCAGTAGCCCGGTTCAGCGTCCGTCCGCTGCCGCACTCATGTTCGGTGTGGTGGCCGGCACCCGCTCCTTGAGCCAGCGGCTAAAGGCCTGGACCACCGGCCGCTCGCCCTTGAGGCTGTCGCACACCAGGTAGTAACCACGGCTCGACTCGATGGACATCTCGAACGGGCGCACCAGCAGGCCGCGGGTCAGCGCATCACCGCACAGCAGATTATCGCCAATGGACACGCCCTGGGCGGCGATGCAGGCGGAAATCGCGCAGTTGGCATCGGTGAACAACACCCCGGCCGTGGCATCGATCCCGCTGGCACCCACGGTGGCGAGCCAGGTTTTCCAGTCTGCGTAGTCATTCATATGCAGCAGGGTGTGGGCCGCCAAGTCCGCGGCATGCTTGAGGCCTTTCTTGGCGTTGATCAGCCGCGGGCTGGCCACGGGGAAGTAATGCAGGGCAACGATCTGCTGCACCAGTTGATGGGGCCAGTCACCCGCGCCATAGGCGATAAACAGGTCGACTGCCGGATCACTGGTGTCATCCGTGGTGCGCGGCGACACCACCTGCAATTGCACATGGGGGTATTGCTGGAGGAAGTCGCCGATATGCTGGCACAGCCAATAGTTGGCGAAACCCGGGTTGCAACTGACGCACAGGCGCCCGCTGACCTTGTGCCCGGCAAACCGCCGCTCGGCCTCCTGTACACGGCACAGAATCATGTGCACCTCATGGGCATATCGCTCGCCTTCGTAGGTGAGCTTGATGCCACGGCCATCGCGCTCGATCAGCGGGACGCCGAGTTTTTCCTCCAGATTGTGCAAGCGATGACTGATGGCGCTACGGGTCAGGCTCAACTCGGTCGCGGCCGCTGAAACACTGCCAAGACGGGCCACTGCATCGAGGGCACGCAAGGCGGTCATGGACGGAAAGCGCATGCCGGGGCTCCTTTTCTTCTTGTAATGGGCGCCTTCTACAGGCTTGAGGCAAGGCCGAATAGTGAAACTATTTGGCCTGTGCCCGCCAACTTTTTTCGATTGTTATTCACCCCCCTTCCTCAATACTGGACCCACCCGGCAGACCAGAGGCGCACTGGCTCCAGCGGGTCCTGAACGACAAAAACAAAAAGTATTCGAGGACATCTCCATGCAGCCCCAACAACAATTCGCCGTGGATTGGATCACCCGGCATCGCGCCCAACTGTCCCAATGGCACCAGACCATCTGGCACTTCGCCGAGCCGGCCTTTCGCGAATACAAATCCTGCGCCTGGTACGTCGACCTGCTGCGTCGCGAAGGCTTCGACGTCGAGGAAGGCAGCGGCGAAATGCCCACCGCCTTCTGCGCGACCTTTCGCAATGGCGACGGCCCAGTCCTGGCCACCTACGCCGAGTACGACGCGGTGCCCGGCAACTGCCAGGCCGCCACGACCCGTAAGATGCCACGCGATGGCCTGTCCAAATTCGCCCCCGGGCACACCGACCCGCATTCGGCCCTGGGCATCAGCGCCCTGGGCGGCGCCTTGGCCGCGAAGGCCGCGATGCTCGAATTCGGCCTCAAAGGCACCCTCAAGTTCTTCGGCGAGCCGGCGGAAAAGCTCCGGGCGTCCAAGCCGGTCCATGCGGCCAAGGGTTACTACAACGATCTCGACGCGGCCATCAGCTTCCACCCCACCTATATGCTGCCGCTGAACAACACCACCACCTGGGACACCCACTGCGGCATCGCCTACGCCTATATCTATACCTTCACCTGCGAAGACCCGCAGAACTGGATCGCCGCCGATAAATACAGCCCTATCCCGCAGAACCACCTGGCGGCCCGGGCGCCGGGGGCCAACGACGCACTGGTGCACTTCTACACGCTCAACGAGAGCCTGCGCCGCTCGACGCTGCCCTTTACCGGGTTGTGGAGTTTCAACGAAGCGATCCTGACCGCCGGCCAGGCCACCGCCGACAACTTGCCGCCCCATGTGTCGCAGATCCAGTACCTGCTGCGTTGCGACTCCATCGAGCAAGCCGAAACCATTTCCCAGGTGATGGACAACAACGCCACGGCCACCGCCCTGGCCACCGGTTGCCAGTGGAAAAAGACCTGGATCTGCAAGTCCCGTGGTGGCCTGGCCAACCATGCGCTGGCCCAGGCGACCTACGACAACCTGGCCCGGATCGGCGCACCCCGTTGGGGCGCCGACGCCATCGCCATTGCCCAGGAGATCCAGAGCAACCTGGCACTCGAGCCCATGGCCGAGCCCTTCCTGCCGGCGACCGAAGCCCTGATCACGCCCCAGGAATGCGAGCGGCAGATGCGCCTGCAAATGCCGGCCTGGCAGAAATACCTGACCTCCGACGACTACCCGGAATACACCTGGCATTGCCCGACCGTACGCCTCTATGTCGCACGGCCGATGCTCAGCGCGCCGGCCGGCTACACCTACCCGGACTGGGTCTCCAATGCCCTGGGCGGCATCCCTGAAACCATTGATCCGATGATCGACGTGGCGGCCAAGACCATTGCCAGCACCCTGGTCGAACTGTTCGCCGACCCCGACCTGCTGGGCACGGCGCAGCGCGAGTTCAACGAGCGTACCGGCGGTGGTATCGGTGGCGAACACTGGCAAGCCCCGCTGCTACCGGCCGACTTCCAGGTGCCGCACCGTTTCCGCTGGCCGGAATACATCAGCACCGTGCGCGGCGAAGAGTGGTGGATCCCGGCGCGGGACGACGAGTAACCCGCCCCGACCGCCCCCGTGCAAGCGCCAGCTCGCTGGCGCTCAACCCCCTGGTAATCACTGCCCCGGCAGCGCCCCGCTGCGCCACTACCGGGACGGCCACGCCCGATATTTTTGGAGCCCTCATCATGCCTGCCCCGACCATCGGCTTTACCCGCATTGCCCTGCTCACCGCCGCCCTGCTGTGCAGCACCCAGACCCTGGCCGCCGTCACCGGCACCCCAGGCGTGCTGAAGATCGGCATGGAAATCACCTACCCACCGTTCGAATCCTATGACGGCGACAAGATCATCGGCTCCGACCCGGACCTGATCGACTCCCTGGCGCGCTTTCTCGAACTCAAGCCACAAATGATCGATACCAAGTTCCCCAACCTGATCATGGGCCTGAATGCCGGTCACTACGACGCGATCATTTCCGGCATGTACATCACCCCCGAACGTGAGGCCCAGGCCCAGGCGATTCCCTACGCCCAATCGGGCGCCTCGATCCTCGCGCCCAAGGGCAGCACGCTCAAAGCCTCAACCCCGGAAGACCTCTGCGGACACAAGATCGGCCTGCTGCAATCGAGCCTCTGGGTCGGCAAGTTCCGCCAGCTCTCCAGCGACTACTGCGTGCCCAACAACAAGGGCGCGATCACCGTGAACGAATACCCCAACTCGCCGGAAGTCACCCAGGCACTGATGTCGCGCAATATCGAGGCCCAGGTGGAAATCAGCGGCGCCGCGCGAATGATCGTCGAACGTACCGGCGGACGCGTGGTGGTGATCTCGGAGAAAAACGTCTACCCGCAGACCCTCGGCATCTATGTGAAAAAAGGCAACGAGGCGACCTACCAGGCCCTGCTCAAGGCCCTGGCAAACAGCCGGGCCAATGGCGAACACGCGGCGATCCTCAAGCAGTACAGCCTCGACGACATCCCCCAATAATCGCTTCACGCCCTGGAGGGCGTCCTTGCAAAAGGCCGCCCGTGCGAGGTTTCCATGCAATTTGACTGGACGTACTTCTTCTCGCTGTTTTCCATGCCGGCGTTCTGGCACGCCTGCCTGGTGGTGATCGAGCTCAGCGCGTTGAGCTGGGCCATCGCCCTGGTACTCGGCTTTGTCCTGGCCTCGGCCAAACTGTCGAAAAATCGCTTCTTGAACGTACCGGCCTCGGCCTATATCTGGTTTTTCCGCAGCGTGCCGCTGCTGGTGCTGGTGGTGTTCGTGTACAACGCTCCGCAGCTGTTTCCGTCTGCTGGCGGTGTGCTGCAAAACCCCTTCTACTCCGGGCTGATCGCGCTGGTGGTCACCGAAGCGGCCTATATGGCCGAGATCCATCGCGGCGGCCTGATCGCCGTACTCAAGGGCCAGCGCGAAGCCGGCCGGGCCCTGGGCATCGGCGCCCTGGGCATCGAACGATTGATCGTGATCCCCCAGGCCTTCCGCATTTCCCTGCCGACGCTGATCAACGAGTACATCACGGTGGTCAAGCTGACCTCACTGATCTCGGTGATCTCCCTGACCGAAATCCTGACCGTGGGCCAGCGCCTCTATGCGCAGAACTTCCTGGTGATGGAAACCCTGCTGGCCGTGGCCGTGTACTACGTGCTGATCGTCACCGTGTTCGGCCAATTGCTGCAGTGGCTTGAGCACTACCTCGACCCGAACCGGCGCAACGCCGGCACCCTCGACAACGCAGGCACCGCCGCACTGCGGGCCCAGGCCGCAACGGCGGCGAACCGCGCCAAGACTGGCGTGCCAACCGGTGGCGCGGCACTGCAACTGCGCAATATCCACAAAAGCTATGGCGAGCATCAGGTCCTCAAGGGCATCGACCTGCAGGTCGAGCCCGGCCAGGTGATCTCGATTATCGGCCCTTCGGGTTCAGGCAAAACCTCATTAATCCGCACCATCAATGGCCTGGAAAGCATCGACCAAGGCACGATCCAGCTGTTTGGCGCCGACTTTATCGGCCCGCGGGACAAGCCCAACACCGCCCGTATCCGCCGTGGCGTGCGCAGCATTGGCATGGTTTTCCAGAATTTCAACCTGTTCCCCCACCGCACTGTGCTGGACAACATCGGCCTGGCACCGCGCTTTCACGGCGAAGCCAAACGCCTGAGCAACCGCTGCGCCTACGGGCTGCTGGACAAGGTTGGCCTGCTGGCCCACGCGCACAAATACCCGCATCAATTGTCCGGCGGCCAGCAACAACGGGTGGCGATTGCCCGGGCGTTGGCCATGCAACCGCACATCATGCTCTTCGACGAACCGACCTCGGCCCTGGACCCCGAGTTGGTGGGCGAAGTGCTGAATGTGATCCGCGCCCTGGCCAGCGAGGGCATGACCATGGTGATCGTGACCCATGAAATGGACTTTGCCCTGTCGATCTCCGACCGGGTGATCTTTATGGAAGATGGCAAGGTCCGGCTCGATGCCGCCCCGCACACTATCCGCCACGATCCGAGTGGCGAGCGGGTACGCAAATTTATGGGGCTGGCGCCAGCCTGCCCCACCGAACCGGCCCTGACCCACTAACCGCAGGCCGACCGACTGACAAGCGAGGCCCCTCACCACCGCACGCGTGGCAGGCTCAAGGCTCGGCGCCCTGAGCCTGTGGCGTGTACGCGCTGTCATCCCTGCCTGCTCTCCTCGCGACAAGCCCCCGCCGAAACGGTGCCCCTGCCAGGCCACGGCGAAACCAGCACCGGGTAGTGGCCCCTTGCCCGGCATGGAGCAAGCCCTCTAGAATGATAATACTTCCCATTTGAAACAGTGAATTCGTCATGCCGAGTCACGATCCCGTCCTGCGCGAGCAGGTCAGCCAGATCTACCAGGAGCAGCATCGGTGGCTACAGGGCTGGCTGCGCCCCCGGGTGGATTGCCATCACCTGGCAGCCGATCTGGTGCAGGACGTGTTCGTGCGTATTCTCGGCACGCGCGATGCGTCCAGCAAACTGAAGGCCGTACGCGAGCCCCGTGGCTACCTGGCGACCATTGCCCGGCGCATGATGATCGATCACTTTCGCCGTCTGCGCCTGGAACGGGCCTGGCTGCAAGCCCTGGCTGAACAACCCGAGGCGCTGGATATTTCCCCGGAAAGTCGGCTGATTCTTCTGGATACCCTGTGCGAACTCGACGCCATGCTTGCGGCACTGGGCGACAACGTACGCCAGGCGTTCCTGCTCTCGCAGTTGGAGGGCATGACCTACAAGGCCATCGCCGAAACGCTCGATGTCTCGCTGATAACGGTCAACCGCTATATCGCCAAGGCCGTCCAGCATTGCCTGCTCTACAGCCTCAAGAACGAGCTTTGAAAATGCCGGCGATCAGCGCAGAACAAATGGCCGCCCTGGAACAGGCCGCCCATTGGTACACCCGGCTCAATGCCGAGACCGCGACCCAAGACGATCAACTGGCCTGGCACACCTGGCTCAATGCCGCGCCACAGCATGGCTGGGCCTGGCAGCAGGCCGAGCGTTTGCAACAACGGCTGCAACGGGTCCCCGGCCCGCTTGCCGAGCGGACCCTGGATCTGGCCACCCGCGAGCGCCGGGCCAATCGCCGGGGCGTGCTCAAGGGGCTCGTCATCCTGGTCGGCGGCAGTAGCCTGGGCTGGGGCGGTTATCGCCAGGTCCGTGATGGCCCCTGGCTGGCCGACTATCACAGCCGCCTGGGCGAACGGCGACCGGTCTTGCTGGCAGACGGCAGCCGATTGCTACTCAATAGCGACAGCGCGGTGGATATCCGGTTTGACGCGCAGCAACGCCTGGTACGTCTCAAGCAGGGAGAAGTCCTCATCACGACGAGCACTGACTCACTGCACCGCCCTTTCAGCGTACAGACCCCCCAGGGCCTGGTCCGCGCCCTGGGCACACGTTTTTCGGTCCGCGAACAGGGGCCCGACACACTGGTTTCAGTCTTTGAACACCAGGTACACATCACCACGACCCAGGGCGATACCGCCCTTCTGTCAGCCGGCCAGGGCTGTCGCTTCAACGCTTACGGTATCCAGGCACCCACCGTGCTCGACAGTGCCAGCGAGGCCTGGAGCCGGGGCCTGTTGATTGCCAATGACCAGCGCCTGGATACCTTTATCGCTGAACTGGCGCGCTATCGCCGGGGCTGGCTGCGTTGCGACCCGGCCGTGGCAGGGCTGCGGATCAGCGGGACCTTCGAGATCGATGACAGCGAACAGATCCTGCGGGCCCTCGCCGGCTCCCTCCCGATTCGTGTGGTGCAACGCACGCGCTACTGGGTCACGCTACTGCCGGCCTGAAGCTGGGCCCGGAGAAAAAAGTCTTTCGGCCAATGATATTTATTCCCGTTCTCGTTCGACTTATGGGAAACGGCCTAACGATAAGGCCTGGCAACCCGACGAGAACGATCATCCATGACCGCACCACGCCGACCTTCGGCTCCCTACACCCGCTACCTGCCACCGCTGCGCCGGGCCCTGCTCTGCAGCGCCTTTATGCTGCCCCTGGCACTTCCTGCCGTGGCGCAAGAGCAGCTCTACCATCTAGTTCAGGCCGATCTGGGCCAGGTCTTGACCCGCTTTGCCGCCGAAGCCGGTGTGGTCCTGTCGTTCGATGCCAGCCTCACCCGGGGCCGCCACAGCCCGGGCCTTGAAGGCCGCTACAGTGTCGACGACGGGCTGCGCCAATTGCTTCGCGGCAGCGGCTTGCAAGCCATACGTGAAAGCGATGGACGCTACAGCCTGGTGCCCGCCGTCGAAACAGGCGATGCACTGGAGCTCGGCGCCACCACCATCAACGGCCAAGCACTGGGCGCAACCACCGAAGACTCCGGTTCCTACACCAGCGGCCCCATGCAGACGGCAACCAAGCTGGCCCTGACGGCGCGACAGACACCCCAGTCGGTGTCCGTGGTCACCCGCCAGCGCATGGACGACCGAGGCATGCAGACCCTGCACGACGTGGTCAGGGACACCCCCGGCCTGACCCTGTCCAACGACGGCCCCGAACGCCCGACGTATTACGCTCGCGGCTTCAGCGTCGACAACATTCTCTACGACGGACTGCCCACCACCGTCTCCCACTACACCGCCCGCGACACCATTGCCGCTGCCGACACCGCCATGCTCGACCGGGTTGAAATCGTCCGTGGCGCCACCGGTTTGATGACCGGCTCGGGCAACCCCTCGGCGGCCATCAACCTGGTGCGCAAACGCCCGACCAAGGACCCGCGCGTCAGCCTCAGCGCCAGTGCCGGCACCTGGGACAACTACCGCGGTGAACTCGATGCCTCCAGCGCCCTCAATGCCAACGGCACGGTCCGTGGCCGGGCCGTGACCAGCTACCAGACCCGCAACAGCTTCCAGGATGTCGTCCACAAAGAGCACAGCCTGTTCTACGGCATCGGGGAAATCGACCTGACGGATTCGACCCTGCTGACCTTCGGTGCCTCGAACCAGAACCTCAACAACCGCACCGCCTGGGGTGGCGTCCCAACCGCCAGCGACGGCCGTGACCTGAAGCTGTCGCGTTCAACCTACCTGGGCAACGACTGGGGTCGCTGGGATCAGGACAACAACAGCGTCTTCGCCGAGTTGGAGCAACGCTTTGACAACGACTGGAAGCTGCGCCTGGCGGCGACCAAGCGCTGGGCCAAGCTTGACCTGTTGGCCTCCTACGCCACCGACGGCGGGAACAACACGTTCAACCAGATGACCGGGAAGTTTCGCTATGAAAACGACCAGAGCAGCTACGACCTGTTTGCCACCGGCCCCTTCCAACTGTTCGACCGCGAGCACGAGCTGGTGGTGGGCGCCAGCCATCGTCGCGAGTCCTTCGAGGGGCATGGCACGACCGTACTAACCGCGACCAATATCGACATCTACAACTGGAACCCCCATGTAGTCCCCAAACCCACGGTTAACATGAACGCCTGGGGGATGCAGACCGAATCCGAGCAAAGCGGCACCTATCTGACCGGCCGCTTCAGCCTGGCCGAGCCCCTGCACCTAATCCTCGGCGGTCGCCTGGACTGGTACGACTACAAGATCGACACCACCGGTTTGACCACCCGGTATGACAAGGTCACGCGCAATCTCACCCGCTACGCCGGGCTGATCTACGACCTCAACGAGACCTACTCGGTGTATGTCAGCTACACCGACATTTTCAGCCCGCAAGGCGTGGTCGACACCAGTAACTCACCGATCGAGCCCATTACCGGTAAAAACTACGAAGCGGGCATCAAGGGTGAGTTCTTCGAGGGCGCGCTCAATGCCAGTGCCGCGGTGTATCGCATCGACCAGGAAAATCGCGCCTCGGTCACCAACATCGGCTGCATGGCGCCGGCGGGCACCTCCTGCTACATCGCCTCGGGCAAAGTCCGCAGTGAAGGGCTGGAGCTGGAGGTCAACGGCGCACTGACACCCAACTGGCAGTTGGCTGCCGGCTATACCTACAACTCGGCCAAGTACCGCAAGGATGCCGTGGCCAGCAATGAAGGCCGACTCTTCAACAGTGACCTGCCGCGTCATCAGTTCAAGCTGAACACCACCTACACCCTGCCAGGCGAACTCCAGCGCTGGCGCGTCGGTGGCGGCCTGAGCAGCCAGAACACCACCTTCAACCAAGGCAGCGGCTACCGGATCGAACAGGAGGGCTACACCCTGGTGGACCTGATGCTGGGCTACAAGGCCTCGGAACAGCTCGACCTGCGGCTGAACGTGAACAACGTGTTTGATAAAAAGTACTACCAGAGCATCAACAGCAATACCTGGAACGCCTTCAATGTCTATGGCGACCCACGTAATGCCATGCTCTCGGCCAAGTACAGTTTCTAGTCAGGCGCCCTCGCTACTGCCCGAGGCGAAATCGCCCGGGCGTTACGCCGACCACTTTTTTGAACGCCCGGGCCATATGGCTCTGATCAAAGAAGCCACAGGCAAACGCCGCCTCTGCAAGCCCACTGCCGCCGCGCAACAAGGCCTGGACCCGGGCGATACGTTTCTGAATCTGGTAGCTGTGGGGCGAAATCCCCACGCTCTGCTTGAACACCCGGATCATGTACAGCGGGTCCAGGCCCGCATGCCGGGCCAGTTCGTCGAGCGACAGTGTCTGATCGAACTGCTGGTCGAGCCTGTGCTTGATCCGCTTGACCGCCTCACGCTCGCGCGCGTCGCTGTCCTGGCGGCCCGTGGCAGTGCGCTGAAAGAGTTGATCGAGCAGATCCAGCAATAACGTTTCACGCTCCAGGCTTGGCGGTGAGTGTTCGATCAATTGGTGGCGCTGCAAAAAAGTCCGGGCAAACAGCGGATCGACCGTCAGCGCGTCACGAAACAGATGGACATGCTCGCGACCGAAACGCCCGCGCAGCACCACCTCATTGAGCCAGGTCGGGTCGATATACAGCATGCGATAGGCCCAGCCCTCAGCGCTGCCCGGCAGGCCATCATGGATCTCGCCGGGGGTCAGCGTCACCACACTGGCGGCCCCGCCCAGGTGGTGGGCACCCCGGTAATAGAGCCTCTCGGCACCGTGGCTGATCACGCCAATGGCATAGCGCTCATGGCAATGGCGGCCAAAGGACTGTTGGCTATAGCGCGCGGACAGCAACTCACTGTTGCCTTCAGGGATGCGCCAGAACTGCGAAAAGTCCGCACTGGCCTTGGCTTGAGCCGTGGAACGCCGATTGTCGTCCATCCAGATGTCCAGTTTTGTGCAATACGCCGGGCGCGCGCGGTCGCTAAATTTAGCACCCACCCTCGACAGCAATCCAGGAATCATCATGACCGCCCAACTGGTTATCGGCGACTACAACAAATCCTCATGGTCCTTGCGCGCCTGGCTGGTTCTGGTCACCGCAGGCGTGCCCTTCGAAGTCATCCAGGTCGCCCTGGAGCAGCCCCATAGCCGTGAGCAGATCCTGCGCTACTCACCGTCGGGCAAAGTCCCGGTGCTGCTCGACGACGGGCTGGTCATCAATGACAGCCTGGCGATCTGTGAATACATCGCCAGTCGTCATCCCGAAGTGCCGCTATGGCCCGCCGATCCGCGCGTCAAGGCCTTGGCCTGGGCAGCGGTTGCGCAAATGCACAGTGGCTTTGAGCATCTGCGCACCCAGTTGTCCTTTGGCCTGTCAACGGGCGACAGCGCACCGGCATTGACGGTCGCTACCGAGGTCGAGATCCAGCGGATCTTCACCCTCTGGCGCCAACTGCGTGCCAGCAGCGGCAGCACGGCGTTTCTCTGCGGGGCGTTTGGCATTGTCGATGCGATGTATGCACCGGTGGTGTTTCGCCTGCGCCGCTTTGGTATCCCGATCCCTGCCGATCTCCAGGACTACAGCACGCAGATTCTGGACTACGCCCCCATAGGTCGCTGGCTGGCACTGGCCAGCACTGAACACGGGGGCAGCCATGTCCAATCCTAGGGCGGTCCTGGAGCTGACGGTCGGCGGCCTGATGCTCAGCCTTTCGGCACTGGCGGTGGCATTCGCCAATATCGGTGCCGGTGGCGCGGGTTTCTACCGCATGCTGTTTGCCAGCGTGCTGTTCTACGCCTGCCTCAAGGTGCGCCGCGTACCGGTGCGCCTGCCACACCCCAAGGCCCGGCTGTATACCGCGCTGGCCGGGCTGTTCCTGGCCATTGACCTGATTCTCTGGCACTTGAGCATCTATATCGTCGGCCCGGGCATCGGTTCGATCCTGACCAACTGCCAGGTGTTCTTCATGACCCTGCTGGGCCTGGCGCTGCTCAAGGAGCGTCCGTCGCTCTACTTCGTGATTTCAATCAGCCTGGCCTTTATCGGCCTGTACCTCTTGCTGCTGCCGGAAATGGATTCGGCGATCGGCATCCAGGGCGTGGTCTTTGGGGTGCTTTCCGGGTTGGCCTACGCCATCTGCGTGTACTTCCTGAAGATCAATTCCCGCCTGCCCCAGGGCGGTGGCGACAAGCTGGCACAGATGCTCAACCTGAGCCTGTGGGCGGCCGGCATCATGCTCGGCTACGCCTGGATCACCGGTGAAAGCCTGGCCATCGTCGATCTGCAGACGCTGATCATGCTGATGATCTACGGCGTGCTGGTGCAGTTTGTCGGCTGGCTGCTGGTCAATCGCTCCATCGGCTTTATCAGCCTGGGGCTGGCGGGGCTGATCCTGTTGTTGGAGCCGGTGATTACCTACTTTATCGACGTGGTATTCCTGCATAAACCGACCTCGGCGATGCAGATCGGTGGCGCCGTGCTGACGGTATTGGCGGTGTATATCGGCTCGCTGAAGGCGCCTGCCAAAACGGTACAAGCCGACGGGGCCGCCAAGGCCGCCTCATAGGCGGCACTGAATACAAGAAAGTCCTCCACCGAATTGCCACGCCGGGCCGCACCGCTCGATCCCGGCGGGGCACACCCAGCAGCGCAGCCAAGCGCAAGGATGCAGCGAAGTGCTGACCATCGGCGCTGAGCGCCAAGGCAGTGCCATTCAGGCAGCCCTGCTGTTCGGCGTCGGCGCCCCCTGAATGCTTTCTAGATCGCTCATATCAGCGGTTGCACCCCACGTATGGGGGCCCATCCGTTCGACCCCGCCCGGCACCACCGCGTCCGTCACGCGCAAAGGCTGCCAGAAACGACCGCCAGCCCCCTGCACCGCTTTCTCGTCGAGACGCCGGCGCTTTTTCCAAGCAGAGGACTAGACAACCATAGTGGCCTTTAGCAATTATTTTTCACAAATTGCGACTTTCGCTATAACGTGTCAAAAAATTAATAGAAACAGTCTTGCTGCAAGAGAATGCGTAGAAGCGCCATAAAAATGGCGCCACATTCCTACCCACCAATAAAAAACGCTGCCACACAACATTCTGGGCTTCCATCGGGGATCACTTGCATGAACCACAGCACAACGAAACGTCTGTCACCCGGGCGCAAAACCATTCTGGCCGTCGCCGTCGCCGCGACGTTGGCCAATAGCTTTGCCGCCGCAACCCCGGGCGACCAAATCATCAGTGCCCCAACTGGGGGAGTAAACTGGACAGATGGCAACCTGACGGTGCTCCCCGGTGGCTCAATCACGAGTTCCAGCAGCACACTAGGTGTCACCGTCATTGGCCCGCAACTCGGAACCCTGAGCAATAGCGGCACCATCAGTGCTGATTCTCACGCCATCGCCAACCAGCAGAATGCGGTCACCCGCATCGACAAAATCATCAATACCAGCACCGGCGTCATTGAGGCCAACAACTACTACAGCAGTGCCATTATCCTCAACGCCCTTATCAGTTCGGTGGGTTCGATCGACAACAGCGGCCGCATCAATGGCAACGCGAGCGGCCTTGACAACAACACCTCCATCACTGTCCTGACCAACTCGGGCACCATCACCTCAAGCAGTAACGGCTCCGTACCAGGCGGCACTGGCATCCTCAACGCGGGCGTCATCAACACACTACACAACACCAGCACTGGCACCATCGGCAGCAATCTGACTATTCCAGCCGGCATCCACAACGTGGGTCATGGCCTGTTAAACGCCAATAACGCAACCCTCAGTGCTCTGATCAATGACGGCCTGATCCAGAGCAGCACAAGCACCTCAGGCTCTGCCATAGCCTTGGGCGGTGCAGGTGTTTCGAACAACGGTCTAATCATGACCTTGGACAACAATGGCACCATCCGCAGTACGCAAACCGGCGGTTCCAGTGTTGGCGCCGTAGGCATTCGCAACGAATTCGCCGGCACCCTCTACAACCTGACCAACGATGGCACCATCAGTGCCCAAGGTTCCCAGAGCAAGGGGATCCATAACTCGGGATCGATAGGGAGCCTGCACAACACCAATCTGATCGTTGGTGAGCAATTCGGCCTCTACAACCAAGGCTCGGCATACGGCATCATCGGCCTGCTGCTGAACGACGCAGGGGCGTCCATCCAGGGCGACGAAGCCGCCATCCAAAACGCCGGGAGCACCATCGGTGCGCTCATCAACAGCGGTCTAATCGATGGAGGCTCCGTTGGTATCAGTAACACCTATGGCGGCCATATCTCCACCCTGATCAACAATGCCGGCGGCACCATCAGCGGCGCCAGTACCGCTATTTACAATGAAGCCTATGGCACCATTGGCACACTCAACAACAGCGGGCTGATCCGCAGCGATGAGGTGGCTATCTGGAATGGCGGCGTGCTGGGCCCCATCAACAACTCGGGGACCATTGCCGGGAAGATCATCAACGAGACAAGCGATAATCTGATCATCAACGGCGCCAGCGGCTCGATCGCCGGTGTACTGACCGGGTCTCTGGGCTCGATTTCCGGACAGGATGTTGGTCTTATCCAAAACCGCTACGGCAATGTACTGTTCAACACTGGCAAGCTGTTGCTCAACGACAATATTGAGGTCGTCGACACCAACGCCGGCAGCCTTGGCACTCTTTATTCCGTGATGAACAACGGTGCCACGCTGCAGATCAACAATGACATCACCCTCTGGGGCAACTACACCCAGGCTGCCGGTGCCGGCCTGGTGTTCGGGGTCGCCGATAACGCGCAAGCCACGGGTAACCCTGCCTTCGATGGCGGGTATGGACGTCTGTATGTCAATGGGGCGGTAACGCTCACCTCCGGCACCAGTGTCGGACTGACCAAGACCGGCAGCACCTACGCCTTTGCCCAGGGCCAGCGCTATCTGGTTATCGGTGCCACTGATGGCGCCAACTCCCAGTTCAACGAAAACACGCTCAACTACACCCTGGCTGCCGACGGCCTGCGCTTAACCGGCGAAAACATTGCCCTCAGTGGCAACCCCGGTGCCAATGGCCTGGTGCTGACCGTCGTCGGCAGTTCAAGCAATGCCATCAATGGCGCGACTACCCGCGATGCGCGCTCCTCCCTGGGCGGCCTGTTCCAGTACCAGGGCACCGACGAACAACTGATGAACCTGGCTCGCGCCGGCGCGGCCCTCGGTTCGTCCGGCAACAGCGGCGGCGCCCAGTTGAGCCCGACGTCGACCGCATCGGCTGCGGCCACGGCGTCCACCGGTTCGACCCAGCAAGTGTTTGAAGTCGCCAGCAGCCATATGGACAGCCTGCGCACCGCCCAGGCCGGCAACGGTTCCAGCGGTATCGCCACCGGTGAAGGCGCCAACGGCGGCGGCTTGTGGGGCCAGGCCTTTGGTGGTTCCTCGCGCCAGGATGAGCGCGAAGACATCGCCGGCTACCACGCCAACTACCACGGCATGCTGATCGGCGCCGATGCCGAGTTGAATGACAGCTGGCGTGCCGGCGGTCTGTTCAGCTACGCCAGCACCTCGGTGAACAACGATGGCGCGAACAAGCACAACTCGGCCGACATCGACTCCTACGGCCTGATCGCCTACGCCACTTACACCGCCAACCCGTGGTACCTGAACCTGTCGGCCGGTGCCGTGCAGCATCAGTACGACACCAAGCGCCAGATCAGCATCACCGGCTTCGACGGCACCGCCAAAGGCAATTACGACGGCATGCAGTACCTGGCCGCCGTCCAGGCCGGCTACCCGATCGACCTGGGGTCGAAAACCACCCTGACGCCGATTGCGGGGCTGACCTACAGCACCTTGAAGCAGGACAGCTATACCGAGAAAGGCGGTAATGGCGCGGCACTGCACGTCAACTCCGACGATATCAACTCGCTGAAAAGCGACCTGGGTACCAAGCTGGAGCGTTCGTTCGCCACCTCTTATGGCGAGTTGATCCCGGCGGCTCAGCTGACCTGGCGTCATGAGTTCCGTGACAAAGGCCTGCGCTCGGTGGCCAACTACTCGGCGGATGTCGCCGGGGAAACCAGCTTCGCCAGCAACGGCCCGTCGGCGATCAACGACACCGGCGTGTTGAACCTGGGCGTGACCCTGGTACGCAGCAACCGCTTGAGCCTGTCGGCCAAGTACACCCTGGAAGCGGGCAGCGGCTATACCGCCAATACCGGCAATATCCAGGCGCGCTGGGACTTCTAAGGCGTCCTGGCAATAGGCTGGTCAACGCCCATTGGCGCCCTCGCGCCAATGGGCGTTTTCACAGATGCCAGCCCGGATTTTTTTACGTACAGTCGGCTGCGCGGCAGCCCCTAATTTTGCAAAGAGCCGGTATGAGCGAAGCACCCGATTCCCCGACAACGGACCTAACCCTCGACCAGGCGCTGAACCTGGCCCAGTCCCACTGGAATGCCGGCCAGGCGCAACAGGCCGAACATTGGTGCCGCAGGGTGCTTGCAGCCATCCCGGCCCAGCCCGACGCCCTTAATCTGCTGGCGGTCATCGCCCATGCCTATCGTAAGCCGGACCTGGCCATCGACTTGCTGCGCCAGGCGTGCCAGGGCGAGCAGGCGTCGGCCAACCACCTGAGTAACCTGGCCGAGATGTGCCGACAAAAAGGCTGGCTCGACGAGGCCCGGCAAACCGGCGAGCGAGCCGTGGCCCGCGATCCGCAACTGTTGGCCGGCTGGAGCAACCTGGGCATCATCCTCCAAGAGTGCGGGCAACTGGAGTACAGCCGCGACTGCCTGCAACGGGCATTAGCGATGCAACCCGACTCGGCCCTGACCCACAACAACCTGGCCAATACCTACCGCCGTCTCGATCAGCTGGAACTGGCCGCGGACCATTATCGCCAGGCCCTGGCCCTGGACCCCGGCTACGCCGAAGCCCATAGCAACCTGGCCTTTCTGCAGACGTCCCAAGGCCAGTTCGAACTGGCCGCACACAGTGCCCGGCGGGCCATCGACCTCAATCCGCACTTCGCCGATGCCTACCTCAACCTCGCCGAAGCCGAAAGCGCGCGGCTGAACCACGCACAAGCCTTGCACTGGCTAAACGCCCTGCACAGCTTCGCGCCCCAGTACGTCGCCGGGCTGACCGCCCGCGCCGTGATCCTGAAAAAACTCGGACGCCTGGAAGAGTCACTGGTCTGTGCCAGGCAAGCCGTCGACCTGGCCCCGGAGAACGCTAACGCCCACTTCAACCTGGGACATGTCCTCCAGGCCCTCGAACACCACGAACAAGCGCTGAGCCACTACGAGCAGGCCGCCGAACTGCCCGGAACACTGGCCGAACGGGCCTTGCTGGCCAGCGCCTCGCTGTTTCTGGAACTCGGGCAGGCGGAGCGGGCCAATGAGTATTTCGACAAAGCCTTGAAGGCGTTCCCCCACTCGCCCCTGGCCCTGGTCGCACGTAGCGACAGCAAGAAATACCGCGCCGGCGATCGCGATATCGACGCCCTGGAAGCCCTGCTCGCCCACCCCGAGGGCCTGGCATTGAACGACCGCCTGGCGGCGCACTTCGCCCTCGGCAAGGCCTACCTCGACCTCACCGACTCGCCCCGCGCGTTTGCCCATCTGAACACGGCCAACGCGCTGAAACGGGCCACGTTCGACTACGACGCCCATACCACCAGCCGCTGGATACGGGAAATCATCGCGGCCTTCCCGGCCGAGCGCTACCAGGCCATGGCCGGCGCACAGAGCGGCTCGGCGCTGCCAGTCTTCGTACTCGGCATGCCACGCTCGGGCACCAGCCTGATCGAACAGGTCCTGGCCTCCCACCCCCAGGTCCGGGGTGCCGGCGAACTGGCGGATCTGCGCCTGGCCATCGAAGCCCGGGGCGCATTTCCCCACAGCCTGGCGCAAAGCTCCTCGCCAGAGCTGCTGGCCATTGGCGCAAGCTACCTGGCGACCGTCGAACCCCTGGCCCAAGGCACACCACGGCTGGTGGACAAGATGCCGGCCAACTTTTTCTACGCAGCCCTCATCCCACTCATACTGCCCGGCGCGCGAATCATCCACAGCCGCCGCGACCCGGTGGATACCTGCCTGTCGTGCTACAGCAAGCATTTCGGTGGCGAACAGCGGTTCAGCTATAACCAGACCGAACTCGGCCAGTTCCACCGTGATTATCAGACATTGATGGCCCATCTGCGCAGCGTCCTGCCTACCGAGTGCTTTATCGAAGTCGACTACGAGGCCATGGTCGACGACCTCGAAGGCCAGGCCCGACGCCTGATCGCGTTTATCGACCTGCCCTGGGACCCGGCCTGCCTGGATTTCCATACCACCGAACGGATGGTGCGTACCGCCAGCACCACTCAGGTACGCCAGCCGATCTACCGCACCTCCAAGGGCCGCTGGCGTGCCCATGCCGAACAGCTCGGGCCGCTGCTGGCCGCACTGGGAGTCGCGCAGCCATGAACCTGGCCGAACTGGAACAACAGGGCGTCGCCCTGCTCGAAGCCAACCGCCCCCGGGACCTGGAAGCCCTGATGCGCCCGGTACTGGCCTCGGGCACCGGCCCACTGAGCCTCTGGCACTTGCTGTCCAGAGCCGTGCGCCTGCAGGGGCGAATCGGCGAGGCCCTGGCGATCCAGGAAATGATCGTGCAAACGTTGCCGGCCAATATGCCTGCCCGTTTCGACCTGGCCGAGACCCTGCTGCTGCTCGGCGACTTCAGCCGGGGCTGGCAGCAATACCGTTTTCGCTACGAGCAACCGCATACCCAGGGCATGGCTCGGCCCGTCCAGCGCCCGCGCTGGCAGGGCCAGCCGATACCCGGCAAGACGCTGTTGATCCATGACGAACAGGGTTTTGGCGACACCTTCCAATTTATGCGGATGGTGGCCTGGGCCCGCGAGCGGTGTGGCGCCCGGGTGGTGTTCGAGGTCAACCCGCAGACACTCGGGTTAGCCCGCCGCTATCTGGGTGAACGCGATGTCATCGCCTACGGCGAGCTGCCACCGCCCTTCGATTTCCATTGCGAGCTGATGAGCCTGCCGCTGGCCATGAACCTGCAACCGAGTGACCTGCCCGGCAGCGTTGCCTACCTGAGTGCAGACCCGGTACGGGTAGAAAAATGGCGCCAGCGCCTGGCGGACCTGCCCCGGCCCCTGGTCGGCCTGGTCTGGGCCGGTCGACCGACCCACAGCAATGACTGCCGCCGGTCCATGACCCTCAACGACCTGGCGCCGCTGGCCCAGCCCGGCATCACCTTTGTCACCCTGCAAAAAGGCCCGGCCAGCGCCCAGGCCGCCACACCGCCGCCGGGCATGGACCTGGTGGCCCTGAGCGATGAGATCGACGATTTCGAGGACACGGCCGCGATCATGACGCTGATCGACCTGACCCTCTCGGTCGACTCGGCGCCGATCCATCTGGCCGGCGCCCTGGGCCGGCCCGCCTGGGCCATGCTGGCGTTCGTCCCCTGCTGGCGCTGGCTGCTGGACCGCAACGATTCGCCCTGGTACCCAAGCGTGCGGCTGTTTCGCCAACCCGGACCGGAGCAATGGGCACCGATGCTCGCCGAAATGGCGCAGCAACTGCGCCAACTCAAGAACCGCGTGCCATGACTCGGCCTCTGATGGCCTGGCTGATCGGCCTGGCACTGCTCGGCGGTTGCGCTCAACTACCGCCCGGCGTCGAGCAAGCCCGGCACGCCCAGGCCCTTGCCGACCCTGCAGGTCTACAGCGCGCCGAGGTGACGACCGACGGTTTTGTGCTGACCAGTTTCTCGCGGATCACGCGCCTGGATCAGCCCTTGAACGTGTATATCGAAGGCGACGGTTTTGCCTGGCGCAGCCGCAGCCAGCCGTCCCTCGACCCGACGCCCCGCAAGGCGCTCGGGCTGGCGCTGGCCGCAGCCGACCCGGCGGCCAACGTGGTCTATCTCGCCCGCCCCTGCCAATTCACCCCGATGGCCCGCAACCCACGCTGTACCGCAACCTACTGGACTGACCGACGCTATGCCGTGGAAGTGGTCACGGCCATGGACCAGGCCCTCAGCCACTACGCGGCACAGGTGCCGGGCCACCCGCTCCAGTTGATCGGCTACTCGGGCGGCGGCGCGCTCGCGGTGCTGCTCGCCGCTCGACGCAACGATATCGCCACACTGCGCAGCGTCGCGGGTAATCTCGATATGGCCGAAGTCAACCGCCGGCACAAGGTCTCGGCGATGCCGGCCTCGCTTAACGCCATCGATGCCGCCCGCCAGGTCAGCACAATCCCCCAGATTCACTTCACGGGTAGCGACGACCGAATCGTCCCGCCCGACATCGCCCGACGTTTCGCCCGGGCGACCGCGGGCCACTGCACGCAGGTGCGCCTGATCCCCGACATGGGCCATGAAGACGATTGGGCGCGGCTGTGGCCCACGCTGCTGGCCGACCTTCCCACCTGCTCCCCGAGCCAACCATCATGACTGCACATCTGACTCCCGTTAGCCATGCCTTGAGCGCCAGCCAACGTCGCACCCGCTACGGCCACGCCGGTGCGGTGCTCTGGCTGACCGGCCTGTCGGCCTCCGGCAAGTCTTCCCTGGCAATGGCGCTGGAACAGGCACTCAGTACCCGTGGCTATGCCTGCTATGTACTGGATGGGGATAATTTGCGCACCGGGCTCAATGCCAACCTGGGCTTCAGCCCCGAAGACCGCCGCGAGAATATCCGCCGGGTCGGTGAAGTGGCGGCGCTGTTTGCCGATGCCGGGCTGGTGTGCATCAGCGCGTTTATCTCGCCGTATCGCGAGGACCGCGAACGGGCCCGCCAGTGCTGCGCCCAGGGCTTTCACGAGATTCATGTCGCCGCTGATCTGTCGACCTGCGAAGCCCGTGACCCCAAGGGCCTGTACCGTCAGGCCCGGGCCGGCAAGCTCGCCGAGTTCACCGGGGTCAGCGCGCCTTACGAAGCGCCACTGGCTCCGCAGCTACGCCTCGATACGGCCCATGAGCCGCTCGACGCGAGCCTGGAAAAACTGCTGGCTTATGTACAGGCGCATCTGCCGATCGACCTCACGCCGGCGGGGAGCCGACGCGAGGTCGCAGACGCCACTTAGTAGCGGGCGTCCACCGGACGCTTGTCCTTGGGCCAATCCTTGACCTTATCGGGGAAGTCCGGACGTGGTTTGTGGGAGAAGTATTCGGCCACATCCACCGCTTCCTGATCGGACAGGCCACCCTGGCCCAGCGGGAATTTTTCGTGGAAGCCGATCGGCATATTGCGTTTGACGAAAGCCGCCGCGGTGTAGGTTCGGGCCATGCCGGCACCGATATTGAACGACTGGTCGCCCCACAGCGGCGGGAAGATCAACTGGCCATCTTCACGCGTGAGGCCCTCGCCATCCTGGCCGTGGCACACCGCACACTGCTGCACGTAGATCTTCTCGCCATTGTGCACATCCGGCTTGATGGCCGGATCGACCTTGCCCACGCCACGCCCGGCCACCTTGTCGCCGGCCTGGGTGTTGCGTTTCATCCAGTCGAAGTACGCGACCATCGCCTGCATATCCGACGATTGCGGCGGCAGCGGGGCGCCATTCATCGAACGGCGGAAGCAGCCATTGATACGCTCCTCCAGGGTCACGACCTTGCCCGCACGCGGTGCGTAGCTGGGGAAGAACGCCGAGACACCGACAAACGGCGAGCCATCGGCCACGGTCCCGGCATTGAGATGGCAACTGGTGCAGTTCAGCGAGTTGCCGACGTTCTGCGGTAGCAGCGCCTTGGTTTCCAGGTGCAAGCGCATGCCACGCACCACCTGATCGGCATTGGGCGCGGCGAGCATGTCGGCCAGGCGTGGCGTTTCAAAGCCTGACTCATCGGTGGTCGCCGGGTTGAGCTGGGCCCGCATGGCCTTGACCTCGCTGGCCTTGATCGGCGTGCCATCATTGCCCCAACTGGTGCGGATAAAGCTGAGAATCTCGGCGATTTCCGTGTCGGCAAGGCGGGCAAAACCGGGCATGGTGTAGACCCGTGGGTGAGCGGCGGTCTGAGCGGTTTTCCAGCCCGTCAGGGTGATGTGCAACAAGGTGGTCGGGGTGGTCGCCACCACGCTCGGGTTCCCGGCCAGGCGCGGGAACATGCCCTGAACGCCCCGGCCGTCCTGGCGGTGGCAGTCGCTGCAGAACTGGGCATACCCCAGCCCGCCCCGGGAACTGAACAGATTGGCCGCCGGTGCCGACGGGCCCTTGGCCTCGGTCGGCATGGGCAGGTCATCCTTGCCGGCCGGCAGGGACTTGAGGTAAGTCGCAATCGCAATCAGATCGCCATCGCTGAAGTGCTGGGTGCTGTGATGGATCACATCCGCCATGTTGCCCGAGACAGTGGCAAAGCGATTCTGCCCGGTCTTGAGCAACTGCACGGTGTCATCCACCGTCCACAGATTGCGCAGGCTCAGGGCGCGCCACTCTTCGACGGTTTCACCGGCCAGATAGTGCTTGCCATGGCGCCCGGCCTCGCTCATGGCCTTCTCCTGGAAGGCAATGCCCCGCGGTGTATGGCAGGAGCCGCAATGACCCAGGCCCTGGACCAGATAAGCGCCCCGATTGAGCACCTCGTCCTTCGTCGGGTCGGCGACAAAAGGCGCGGTATCGAGGAAGGCGAAATTCCACAGCGACAGGCCCCAGCGCTGGTTGAACGGCCAGCTCATATCCGCTTCGCGATTCGGCAGGCGCACCGGCTCGACCCCTTGCAGCAGATAGGCGTACAGGGCCCGCATATCCTCTTCGCTCATCTTCGCGTAGGACGGATAAGGCATCGCCGGGTACAGATTGCTGCCGTTCGGGCTGATGCCTTCGCGCATGGCCCGGTCGAATTGGGCGAAGGTGAAGTTGCCGATACCGGTGTCGCGGTCGGGGGTGATATTGCTCGAATAAATGGTGCCCATCGGCGTCTTCAGTTCGAGCCCGCCGGCCATCACCGGCCCTTCCTTGGCGGTGTGACAGGCAATGCAGTCGCCCAGTTGGGCGACGTATTGACCGCGCTCGATCAGCGCGTTGTCGGTTGCCGTTGCCGGTATCGGCTCGCTGGCGTGACCGGTCAGGGTGACGAACGCCATCGCCCCCAACAGGCCCAGTTGGGGCAGGGAAAAAACCATTGCACTCATTCCTTGAGTATCGGCCTGGGGTGGTCCCCTCAGCGCGACACTTTAATCGTTATTTTTGATTCAACAGGCTCGAACCCGGGGTCCTAAAGGCTCGACCCAGAGTTCGGTCAGAGTGCTTGTAGCCCAATCAACCAGGCAACGTCTTGATACAAGTCATCTCAAAAGGCCATTGCCGACAGCGCGCCGGGTCTCCGCGCCGGAGTCTGCCCAGCGCATGCGGAACAGCCCCTGTGCCGATCCGCGTGCGCCCATTCGCCCTCAACCGCCTGCCCGCTCACCGGCAGACGGGGTTTCATCGCGTCGCGCGTAGTGCTGGGCCAACATGGCGCAGACCATCAACTGGATCTGGTGGAAAATCATCAATGGCAGGATCAACGTGCCCATGCCGCTTCCCGCGAACAGCACCTGGGCCATGGGGACCCCGGTGGCCATGCTTTTCTTCGAGCCGGCGAACAACAGCGTGATGCGGTCCTCCACGCTAAAGCCCAGCCAGCGGCCCAGCAGATGGGTGCAGAACAGAATCAGCGCCAGCAGCAGGCAACAGGCGACCACCAACCCCAACAAGCGCTGCGCCGATACCAACTGCCAGAGCCCGCTGACCACCGCATCACTGAAGGCGGTGTAGACCACCAACAGAATCGACCCCTGGTCGACGCTTTTCAGCCAGCCACCGTTACGCATCACCCAGGCGCCAATCCAGCGTCGTGCCAACTGCCCGGCAATAAAAGGCACCAGCAATTGCAGAACGATCTGCAGCACCGAGTCCAGGCTGCTGCCGGTGCTGCCGTCAGCCTCCATCAACAACAGCACCAGCACCGGCGTCAGGAAAATCCCCAGCAGGCTGGACGCCGCAGCGCTGCAGATCGCCGCCGGCACGTTGCCCCGCGCCAGGGAGGTAAAGGCAATGGCCGATTGCACGGTGGCCGGCAAGGCGCAGAGAAACAGCATGCCCAAGTACAGATCATTGCCCACCAGCGGCACCAGCAGCGGCTTGAGCGCCAGGCCCAGGGCCGGAAACAGCACGAACGTGCAGCCAAACACCACCAGGTGCAAACGCCAGTGCCCGGCACCGGCGATGATCGCCTCGCGGGACAGCTTGGCCCCGTGCATAAAGAACAGCAGCGCAATGGCCAGGCGCGTCAGCCACTCGAAGAACACCGCCCCATTGCCTTCACAGGGCAACAGCGTGGCGACAAGGATCACGGCCAGCAGGGCCAGGGTGAAATTGTCGAAGAGCAACCGCAGGGCTTTCATGGCAAGTCCAGTACAAGATCAAGAAGGCCGCCACGATAACCAGCTCGCACGGTTCCGACTAACGCCAGAAAGCTCTAGAGTGTCGACAAACAGACAACAAGGAATCCGGCGATGGACCCTCTCGCCCAGCTCAAGAGCCTGCCGCGCAAGGTGTACGGCCATGCCCAGGCGCTGCCGAATATCGCCCTGGCCTATGCCCATCGCCACCCTTGGGGGCAACTGTCCTATGCCGTCAGCGGGGTGCTGGAAATCCATACCCGCGGCGCGCGTTTTGTCGCGCCGCCGCAACGCGCGGTGTGGATACCGCCAGGCATACGCCATCGCGTCACCTGCCCGGCCAATACCTGTATTCGCAGCCTCTATATCGAGCACACTTTTGCCGAGTGGGCGCCGGACCGCTGCCGAGTCATGGCCATCGCGCCACTGGTGCGCGAGTTGATCAAGAGCTTTAGCCAGTTGCCCGTCGAGTACGCCCTGGACGGTGCCCACGCACGCCTGGTCGAGGTGTTGCTGGACCAGTTGAGCATTGCCCCCGAGCAAGCCCTGAGCCTGCCACTGCCCCAGGATCCTCGCCTGCACACCCTTTGCCGCCGCCTGCAGACCCATCCGGACGATACGACCACCCTGGCGCAGTGGAGCGAAACCCTGGGCGTGTCGCAGAAAACCCTGAGCCGAATTTTCCTGCGGGAAACCGGCCTGAACTTTCGCGCCTGGCGCCAGCGTATGCGCCTGTTGAATGCCCTGCCGGCCCTGGAGCGCGGCGAACGCGTCACCGACATCGCCCTGGCCAGCGGTTATGAATCGCTTTCCGCCTTTATCGCCGCTTTTCGTAGCAAGTTCGCCCTATCGCCTGGGGAGTTCGCCAAAGCCGCAACGGGCGAATAAGCGCGCAATAAAAAGCCCCGCACTTCCTAAGAAGGCGGGGCTGTTCGGGGCGTTTCGGACTCAGTGTGCGTAGGTCAACAGCAACGCGGTGGGTGCCTTGAAATCCAGGGACATCATCACGCTCAGCGCGGTGATGGTGAAAATCGAGAAGACAAACAGCTTGCGCGCCCAGACGCTGTCATCCACTGCCTTGTAGCCGGTCCAGGCCATGTACAGCCAGTACATGCCCATGGCCGCCGCGACCGCCAGGTAACTCATGCCCGCATAACCGCTGAAGGTCAGCATCAAGGTCGCCACGAGGAAGGCCAGGATGTAGAGCAGGATGTGTTTCTTGGCCACGCGGATCCCGCGCTTGACCGGCAACACCGGAATCGAGGCCGCCAGGTAGTCATTGAAACGGAAGATCGCAATGGCATAGGAATGCGGCATCTGCCACAGGCTGAACATCACCAGCAGGGTCAGCGCCGCCATGTCGAAGCTGTTGCTGACCGCAACATACCCGATCACCGGCGGCATCGCCCCCGACAGACTGCCCACCAGCGTGCCGTGCACGGACTTGCGCTTGAGGTACAGGCTGTAGAAACCGACGTAGATGACAAAGCCGATCACCGCGAACAGTGCCGCCAGCGGATTGGCCACCTGCCAGAGCAGGACCACGCCGGCGATGCCCAGCACCGTGGCGTAGGCCAGCGCCAGCTTCAGGGAAATCAGCCCCTGGACCAGCGCCCGGTTCTTGGTGCGCTCCATCTTCACGTCGATATCGCGGTCGATGCAGTTGTTGAACACGCAACCGGATGCCACCACCAGCGAAGTCCCGATCATCGCCGCCAGGAACACGGCGAGATCGACATGCCCCTGGGAGGCCAGGAAGAATCCGCCCGCCACAGAAAGCACGTTACCGAAAATGATCCCCGGCTTGGTGATTTGGATAAAGTGCTTTAAGGACATCCGGATTTTCCTCAGTGCGCCATCATGACGTGATGGATGCTGAACATGATCCACAACGACAGGCCGACCAGCAGCACGATCACCAACGCGGCGAACACAAAGGCAATCACGTTGTTGCGCTGCGCTGCCGAGCGGTCCAAGTGCAGGAAGTAGATCAGGTGCACGATGACCTGGATCACCGCGAACGCCAGCACGATCCACAGGGTCACGTCCTTGGGCAGCGTGGGATACATGACCAGGCCAAACGGAATGACGGTGAGGATCACCGACAGTACGAAGCCGATCACGTAGGACTTGACGCTGCCGTGGTTGGAATCACTGGAATGAGCGTTAGCCATTTACATCGTCCCCATCAGATAAACCACGGTGAATACGCAGATCCACACCACATCCAGGAAGTGCCAGAACAGGCTCAGGCAGCTCAGGCGCGTGGTGTTGGTCGAAGTCAGGCCGTTTTTCCAGACCTGGTACATCATCACCGCCATCCAGATCAGGCCGCTGGTCACGTGCAGACCGTGGGTCCCGACCAGGGTGAAGAAACCGGACAGGAAGCCGCTGCGGCTCGGACCGAAGCCTTCGCTGATCAACAGGTGGAACTCGTTGATCTCCATGGCGATAAAGCCCAGGCCAAAGAGGAAGGTCACGGCCAGCCAGCCCAGTACCTGGGTTTTCTTGCCCTTGAACAACGCCAGCATGGCGAAGCCATAGGTGATCGAGCTCAGCAGCAGGCAGGCCGTTTCACCGAGCACATACGGCAGCTCGAAGATATCGTGGCCCGACGGGCCACCCGCTACGTTGTTCACCAGCACCGCGTAGACCGCGAAGATCGACGCAAACAGGATGCAGTCGGTCATCAGGTAGAGCCAGAAACCGAAAACGGTCATCTCGCCCGAGTCGTGGTGATGGTCATCGTGCCCATGGTCATGACCATGGGCGTGTCCAGCATTGGTCACTAAGTTCGACATGGTTTAAGCCTGTTCCAGCGAGGTTTCGACACGGGTGGCAGGGATCACGTTGGCAGCGACCAAGCGCTGACGCTGTTCATTCTCGATCCGCTCGACTTCGGCAGCCGGCACCATGTAGCCCTGGTCATCACGGGCCGCGTGGATCACGAAATAGATCACCGTACCGGCCAGGCCAGCGATGGCCAGCCACCAGATATGCCAGATCATGGCGAAGCCGAAGACCGTCAGCAGCGCGCCCATCACCACACCGGTCGCGGTGTTGTTCGGCATGTGGATCGGTGCATAGCGTTTCGGCGCCTGGTAGGCGGTACCGTTTTCCTTGGCTTCGGTGAACGCGTCGAGGGTGTCGGCTTTCGGCAGTTCGGCGAAGTTGTAGAACGGCGGTGGCGAAGAGGTCGACCATTCCAGGGTGTGGCCATTCCACGGGTCGCCCGACACGTCGAGGTTTTGCTTGCGGTCACGCACGCTGACGTAGATCTGGATCAGTTGGCAGGCAATACCGATGGCGATCAGCACCGCGCCGAACAGCGCGATGTGCAGGTACGGCACCCACTCGGGGTTGGTACTGCTGTTCAGGCGACGGGTCATGCCCATGAAGCCCAGCACGTAGAGCGGCATGAACGCCACGAAGAAACCGCTGATCCAGAAGGCGAATGCCGCCTTGCCCCAACCTTCGTGCAGCTTGAAGCCGAACGCTTTCGGGAACCAGAAGCTGAAGCCGGCGATATAGCCGAACACCGCGCCGCCGATAATCACGTTATGGAAGTGCGCGATCACGAACAAGCTGTTGTGCAGGACAAAGTCCGCACCCGGAATGGCCAGCAGGACGCCGGTCATGCCGCCGATGGCGAAGGTCACCATAAAGCCCAGGGTCCACAGCACCTGGCTGGTGATGCGCAAACGACCGTGGTAGATGGTGAATAGCCAGTTGAACAGCTTCACCCCCGTGGGGATCGAGATCAGCATCGTCGCCAGGCCGAAGAAGGCGTTGACGTTGGCGCCCGATCCCATGGTGAAGAAGTGGTGCAGCCAGACCATGAAGCCCAGGATCGAGATCGCGCCGCTGGCGTAGATCATCGAGTGATGGCCGAACAGACGCTTGCCGGAGAAGGTCGAGATGACTTCGGAGAAGACCCCGAACGCCGGCAGAATCAGGATGTACACCTCGGGGTGACCCCAGGCCCAGAACAGGTTGACGTACATCATCGGATTTCCACCCAGTTCATTGGTGAAAATGTGGAAATCCATGTAACGGTCAAGCGTCAGCAGTGCCAGGGTAGCGGTCAGGATCGGGAACGAAGCGACGATCAGTACGTTGGCCCAGGTGCAGGTCCAGGTAAAGATCGGCATTTCCATCAACTTCATGCCAGGGGTACGCATTTTCAGCACGGTCGCCAGGAAGTTGACCCCGGTTAACGTCGTCCCGAGTCCTGATAGCTGTAGCGCCCAGATGTAGTAGTCCACCCCCACGCCCGGGCTGTAGCCCAGTTCGGACAGTGGCGGATACGCGACCCAACCGGTACGGGCGAATTCGCCGACGCCCAGGGACAGGTTGACCAGCACGACGCCGGACACCAGCAGCCAGAAGCTCAGGGAGTTGAGGAAAGGGTACGCCACGTCACGGGCACCGATCTGCAGCGGCACGACGATGTTCATCAGGCCGGTGAAGAAAGGCATCGCCATGAAGATAATCATGATCACACCGTGGGCGGTGAAGATCTGGTCATAGTGTTCAGGCGGCAGGTAGCCGGGCGAACCCTCGGTGGCCATGGCCAGTTGGGTACGCATCATGATTGCATCGGCGAAGCCGCGCAGCAGCATGATCATGGCGACGATGATGTACATCACGCCGATTTTCTTGTGGTCGACCGACGTCAGCCACTCGGTCCACAGGTAGGTCCACTTCTTGAAGTAGGTGATTGCCGCGAAAATCGCCAGACCACCGAGCGCGATCATGGCAATGGTCACCATGACAATCGGCTCGTGGAACGGGATCGCGTCCAGACTTAATTTACCAAACATCGTTTACTCCTCTGCCCCGGCAGCTGAATGCGAACTCATGTCCATCCCTTCCATGCCGGCCACTGCTTTGTCTTGCTTCTCGTGGTGCATCGGCTTGCCCGGTTTCATGCCTTCATACTTGTCGATGATGGTCTGGAACAGGTTGGGCGCGTACGAGGCGTAGAGCTCGACAGGGTTGTTCTGGCTTGGCTTGGAAAGGGCTTCGTATTCAGCTTTTTCAAGCTGTTTAGGTGCTTTCTTGACGTCACTGACCCAGGCATCGAAATCTTCCTGGCTGGTGGCGATCGCTTTGAATTTCATGCCGGTGAAACCCGCGCCGCTGTAGTTGGCGGAGATACCGTCGAACTCGGCATTCTGGTTGGCAATCAGGTGCAGCTTGGTCTGCATGCCAGCCATCGCGTAGATCTGGCCGCCCAGGCCCGGGATGAAGAACGAGTTCATCACGGTGTCGGAGGTCACGCGAAAGTTGATCGGGGTGTTGGCCGGGAACACGATCTTGTTGACCGTGGCGATCCCTTGTTCGGGATAGATGAACAGCCACTTCCAGTCCATGGCGACCACTTCGATGGTGATCGGCTTGACGTCCGACTCCAGCGGGCGATAGGGGTCGAGCGCGTGGGTCGACTTGTAGGTGACATAACCCAGGGCAATGATGATCAGCACCGGTACGGCCCAAACGGCGATCTCGATCTTGGTCGAGTGCGACCATTTCGGCGCGTAGGTCGCATTGGTGTTCGAGGCGCGGTATTTCCAGGCGAAAGCGAAGGTCATGACAATGACCGGCACGACGACCAGCAGCATCAGCAGTGTCGCGGTGATGATCAGGTTACGTTCGTCCAGGCCCACCTGCCCCTTGGGATCGAGCAAGGTCATGTTGCAACCCGACAGCAACAACGTGCCGAGCAGAGGCAAAAAGCCTAAGAATCCGGGGTACCTTTTTTTACTCATCTCACGACCTCTAAAGCAGCTTGCGCAATGCAGTTGGGTTTCGATCGCCAACACTTCACCCTGCCAAGGGTTGGCATTTTTCTTCGATTGAATAAGGGCCTGCCCGACGCTAGGCGCTGATCGGCAAATCCGGGATTAACGGTGAGTTCTTATTCGAATTCGGGGTCAATGGCCTTGCTAAAGACCAATTCCATTTGGTGCGGATATCGGGAAGGTTGCCGGCACCTGGCGTCGCATGGAGCCGCTTGGCAACCCCTCGACCGCCCTCGTGTGCTCAGGGTGAGCAGCGCCGGACATTCAGTGCGGGCGATTGTAGATAGCTGTCGCCACAGACACCATGTCTCATCTCGAAATAATTTTTATCGATTACCGTAACAATGATTAACAATTATTACGCTCAATCCAGATGATATCGCGTTTCATTCGTGCCGATCAGCCGCCACGAACAGCCCCCCTTTCCGAGTTCATCCCCAGCCTCCGCGGGATCGCTACAGCCCACAAAAATAGGGGCTTCAAACCGCTCGTCGGAGCTTGGCGAACGGACATTTCTGCCGGTTTTAAACCCAGGCCGATCACACCCATAAGAGGGCAAAAAACCACCTGAAATCCCCTCGCCCACGGCCATCGGAAATCAGTTGTAACAAACGTGCGCGTGACAATATGTCGCACACCCATCACAGCATTTCTTGCCGAGGATCACATCGCCTTCACCTAAAACACCTACGCAAAAAAACGCCCCGACCTCATACAGAGGATTCGGGGCGTCTTGATGACCGCTGGAAGTTCAGCTTTTGGCCTTGCGGTTGCGGTAGATGCCCAGTGGCACCAGCAGCGCGGTCAGGACAAACGCTACCAGCGCCCACTGCGCCAGGGACAGGCCCAGCACCGGCGGGTATGGCGTGGAGCAGAAGCCGTCGACCTGGAACACCAGCGGCCAGACCGAGGCCAGTGGCAAGCCATCGACAATCGGTTGCAGCACATCAAGACCGCAGCTGACCGCCGGATGGGCCAGGATATAGACATGACGCCCTGCTGCGACAATGCCGCCAATGGCACTGAGCACGACCAGCGCCTCACAGATCGTCAGGCTGGTGCGACCGCGCACCGCCGCTCCCGCAAAGGCGAATACCGCAATCAACAGCAACGCATAGCGCTGCAGGATGCACAGCGGGCAGGGCGCCTCGCCAAGCACGATCTGCATATACAGCGCACCACCGATCAGCGCCAGGCAGATCACACCCAACAACACCAGGAAACGCTTCTCGCGCCCCAACCGCACCATTTCCTCACTCATCCTGTTTCCCTTCGCCTCGGTTGTCTTCGATAAGTCAGCGCCCGCTGCTATCGGCTGCGGGCAAGTCTACACGCTGCACGCGCCTATGGAGCGCAATGCGCAGGCGGCGATCGTGTCGAGGAATTAACGTAGAAAGATTAAAGCGCGATTAACCCCGGCATCAGAGCGCCGGATAGCGCGCAGTGACCGGCGAGTGAGCCTCGCCGGCCAATACCGGGGCAGTAGAGCGGCCTTTACTCCAGTGCCGCGGCCGGGCCGAAGAACTCGTAGCGCGCCTGCTTTTCAGGCACCCCCAAAGCCTTCAGATGGCGTTTCACCGCGCCCATAAAACCTTTGGGGCCGAGGAAGTAAGCATCCAGGTTGCGGTCGGCCGGTAGCCATTCTCCCAGTTGCTGCTCACACAGATAACCAATCTTGTGCGCCGCCGGGCTGACGCCGTCGTCTTCGGCATAGCAATAGAACTGCCTGAGTTGCGGATGGCGCTCGGCCAGGCAATCCACCCAATCCCGGAACGCATGGACCGAGCCGTTACGCGCACAGTGGATAAAATGCACCGGACGCGGGGTGAGCAGTGCCGCCTCCAGCATCGCCAGGGTTGGCGTGATGCCTACGCCACCGCTGATCAGCACCAGCGGCTTGTCGCTGGCCGTCAGGGTGAACTCTCCCGAAGGCGGGAACAATTCCAGGGTTGCACCTTCCTGCAACTGGTCATGCAGGTAATTGGAAACCACACCACCCGGCTCGCGCTTGACGCTGATACGGTAGCTGCCGATGCCCGCCAGGGCCGACAGTGAATAGTTGCGGCGCAATTCCTCGCCGTTGACGATCAACTTCATGCCGATGTACTGACCCGGCTCAAAGGCCATGATTGGCCCGCCGTCCTGGGGTTTGAAGTAGAAAGACGCAATTTCAGCGCTTTCCTGCACCTTGGCCGCCAGCACAAAGACCCGCCCACCTCTCCAGCCACCCGGCGCCAGGGCTTTTTCGTCATAGATGGCGGCCTCGGCCCCGATCAGGATCTCGGCCAGTTGGTTGTAGGCCGCGCCCCAGGCGCCCATGACTTCAGGGGTGGCAATCTCGTCGCCGAGGACTTCAGAAATGGCTCGTAACAGGCAACTGCCGACAATGGGGTAATGTTCAGGAAGAATCTGCAGCGCAACGTGCTTATTGATGATCTTCGCAACCAAGTCACCCACCTGATCCAGTTGGTCGATATGCCGGGCATACATCAGTACGCCATTGGCCAGGGCACGCGGCTGGTCGCCACTGACCTGGTGGGCCTGGTTGAACAGCGGCCGGACTTGCGGGTACTCGGACAGCATCATCCGGTAGAAATGGTTGATCAGGGCTTCGCCGCCGCTTTCTAGCAATGGAACGGTCGATTTGACGATGGCTCGATCTTGCACGCTTAACATGAGTATCACTCCCACTTTATGAATTTTCTAACCTCCTTGTACCTGTCAGTTTTCATGCCAACTATAAAACACATATAATTCAACAACTTAAATAACAAATAGTCATTAAGACCCTCTAGCATTTATAGTCATTAGGACCTACAGGAGTCACTATGACTGCAAAATCACTGCTCACTGCGCTACTGCCCCTGGTCGCCGATCTGTCCCGCGAACTGCCGGAAGGAGAGCGTTATCGCCGCCTGCTGGAGGCCATGCGTGCCTTGCTGCCTTGCGATGCCGCCGCGCTGCTGCGCCTGGACGGTGAATGGCTGGTGCCACTGGCCGTCGACGGCCTGAGCCCCGACACCCTTGGCCGACGGTTTCGGATCAGCGAGCACCCGCGCTTCCAGGCGCTGCTCGCCAGCAGCGGCCCGACCCGGTTCGATACCGGTTGCGAACTGCCCGACCCCTACGACGGCCTGGTCGATGGCCTGGACGAGTTCCTGCAGGTTCACGACTGCCTCGGCTGCCCGCTCTTTGTCGATGAACTCCCTTGGGGATTGCTGACCCTCGACGCCTTGCACCCCGAGCGTTTTGAACGGATCGAGCTCGATGCCCTGCAAGCGTTCGCCAGCCTGGCCTCGGCCACCGTGAATGCCGCCGAACGCATCGAGCGCCTGGCGCTACGGGCGGAAAACGAACACCAACGCGCCGAACTGTATCGCCAGGCGAGCGGCCAGCAACAGCGTGAAATGATTGGCCAGAGTCGCGTCCACAAGCGCCTGGTCGAAGAAATCAACCTGGTCGGCGGCAGCGACCTGACCGTACTGATCACCGGCGAGACCGGTGTCGGCAAGGAGCTGGTGGCACAAGCCATCCACGCCGCTTCACCCCGGGCAGAGAAACCGATGGTCAGCCTTAACTGTGCCGCCCTGCCCGACACCCTGGTAGAAAGCGAACTGTTCGGCCATGTGCGCGGCGCGTTTACCGGCGCAGTGAATGATCGCCGCGGAAAATTTGAACAGGCCCATGGCGGCACACTGTTTCTCGACGAAGTGGGCGAACTCTCGCTGACCGTCCAGGCGAAACTGCTGCGGGTCCTGCAAAGCGGTCAACTACAGCGCCTGGGCTCGGACAAGGAGCACCATGTCGATGTCCGACTGATCGCCGCGACCAATCGCGACCTCGCCGAGGAAGTTCGCCAGGGCCACTACCGGGCCGACTTCTACCACCGCCTCAGCGTCTACCCCCTGCTGGTCCCGCCCCTGCGCGAGCGCGGTCGTGACGTCCTGATGCTCAGCGGCTACTTTCTGGAGCAGAACCGCTCGCGCATGGGCCTCAACAGCCTGCGCCTGACCAGCGATGCCCAGGCTGCCCTGCTGAACTATCCATGGCCGGGCAATGTACGTGAGCTGGAACACCTGATCGGACGCAGCGCGCTCAAGGCCCTGGGCAATCGCCCCGAGCGGCCGCGGGTCTTGAGCCTGAGTGCCGCTGACCTGGACCTGCCCGGCGTTACGCCGCCTCCCGCAGCCGAACCCCAGGTAGAGCCACGCGCCGACGAGCCCTGCGGCGACCTGCGCCAGGCCACCGATCAATTCCAACGGCAACTGATCAGCGCCTGCCTGGAGCGCCACCACTTGAACTGGGCCGGCGCTGCCCGTGAACTGGGGGTCGACCGGGCCAACCTGGGACGCGTGGCCAAGCGCCTTGGACTTAAATAGTCATCAGCGCTATACAGGGGTTAAAGCCAACCGTCATCGGGTCGATAACCCGGTATCGATAGCCGGGCGCAACCATTGCGCGTCCGCCACCTTTTACACAGAAGGTTTTTATGTCCACCGACAAAGCCCGCGCAGACTCACTTTCGCTTCTGCTGTTTACCTTGCGCAGCGGCAAGCTGATGGCAATCAACCTGCTTAAAGTCAGTGAAATCATTCCCTGCCCGCCGCTGACCAAGCTGCCGGAGTCTCACCCCAACGTCAAAGGCATCGCCACCCTGCGCGGCGCCTCGCTGTCGGTGATCGACCTGAGCCGCGCCATTGGCGAGATGCCGCTCAAGGACCCCGACGGCGGCTGCCTGATCGTCACGGATGTCAGCCGCTCCAAGCAGGGCCTGCATGTGCAGGCCGTGAGCAAGATCGTCCATTGCCTGACGACCGATATCCGTCCACCGCCCTACGGCTCCGGGGGGTCGAAAGCGTTTATCACCGGCGTCACCCAGGTCGACGGCACACTGGTCCAGGTGATCGACATTGAAAAAGTCATTCACGGGATCGCGCCGACGCAGATGTCAGTGGCCATCGATGAACTGACCATGGAAGAGGCCGAGGTCCTCGGCCACACGCGCATCCTGGTGATCGACGACAGCCAGGTTGCCTTGCAGCAATCGATCATCAGCCTGCGCCACCTTGGCCTGCAGTGCCATACCGCGCGCAGTGCCAAGGAAGCCATGGCCTGCCTGCTCGAATTGCAAGGTACCGCCCAGGAAATCAACGTGGTGGTCTCGGATATCGAGATGCCCGAAATGGACGGCTACGCCTTTACCCGCACGATTCGCGAGACCCCGGACTTCAAGGATCTCTACATCCTGCTGCACACCTCGCTCGACAGCGCCATGAACAGCGAGAAGGCACGACTGGCCGGGGCCAATGCGGTCCTGACCAAATTTTCCTCGCCGGAACTGACCAAATGCCTGATCCAGGCCGCCCGGACCGTGACGGTCCAGGAGGCCTGAGCCGAGTGCCGGCAACGCCCAGCAGCCGGCTGCTGCGCTATCGCCTCGACGCCCGGCACCCTCCGGGCGACTGGCCCAAGGGGGTGCCCGACGGGGTGCGACTGAGTCCCTTCGAGCCTGGCTTGGCACCGGCCATTCACGCGCTGCTGGAACTGGGGTATCGGGACGGACAAGGCAGCGTGCCCGGCTTTCAGGCCTGGCTGGATGGCCTGACCAACGATGCCGAGTACACGCCGCAGCTGTGCTTTGTCGCCCTGGACGCCGAAGGCGTGGTCGCCGTGCTTCAGGGCTGGACCAGCGGGTTTATCAAGGATGTGGTCGTGCACCCTCGGGCGCAGCGTCGGGGTCTGGCTCGCGCCTTGCTGTTGCGGGCTTTCGAGGTCTACCGCGAACGGGGTGAAGGCTGGGTCGACCTGCGGGTCATGACCGATAACCTGCCCGCTTGCCGACTGTACGAAAGCCTGGGCCTAAAGCCGGTCGAGGAACGCCCGCCGCTCGCCTGGCGCTAGACGCAGAAGCCGTGCGGCGTCAGACCGGCCCGCGCCTCAGTGACGCTTCTGCCAGAACTCTTCGGCCAACGAGCGCAAGTCATCGGCCAGCTCCGCCACATCGCCGGAGTTGATATGGCTTTGCTGCCCCGCGACCACCGTGACTTCGCAGGCGCTGCGGATACCGATGATGTTGCGGTTGATATCTTCACTGACATTACTTTGCTGCTCCACCGCCGAAGCGATCTGCAGGCTCATCTCGGTAATCCGGTTGACCCGCTCGCTGATCCCGGCCAGGGCCGTGGCCGCGCGCTGCACATGGGCCACGCTGTCTTCGGCATGCTGGCTGCTCTGCTGCATGACCTGCACGGCATCGCGCGCGCCCTCTTGCAGCGTCGTGATCATCCGCTGGATTTCATTGGTCGATTGCTGGGTGCGCTGGGCCAGCCCGCGCACTTCATCGGCCACCACCGCGAACCCGCGCCCCTGCTCGCCGGCACGTGCCGCCTCGATGGCCGCATTGAGCGCCAGCAAATTGGTCTGTTCGGCAATACTGCGAATCACCTCAAGAACGCTGGAGATCTCATTGCTATGGCTCTCCAGATGGTGGATGACCGACGTTGCGCGCTCCAGCTCACTGGCCAGGCGCATCACCGCGCTGCGACTTTCGCCGACCAATTGATGGCCTTCACGGGTTTCGCTGCCGGCCTGATCGGCCGCCACGCTGGCGTACTGGGCGTTGACCGCAACCTCGGCGACGCTGGCGGCCATCTCGTGAATGGCGGCCGCGACCTGATCGGTCTCGGCCTGTTGCTCAAGGGTGCTGGCGTGGCTGCTCTCGATATGTCGGACCAGTTCAGTCGCATGTCCGGCCAGGCGCTGGGACGCATCGCCGATTCGCCCGACCACCGCCCCGACCTGGGCCTCGAGCATCTTCATGGCGAATTCGATCTGCCCGACCTCATCCCGGCGGCCCGTATAAATAGCCTGGCTCAGGGAGTTATCGGCAAACTCGCGTGCCTGATTGACCAGCCGGTTCAATGGCACCATCAATTGCCGAATGGCCAGTGCCGACAATGCGCTCCCAGCCACCCAAACCAGCAGGCTGGTCCAGTTCCAGGTCGCGGGTCCGGCCAGTGCATGGCTGCTCAACAGCGCAGCGCCGAACAAGAGGCTGGCGGCGGCCCAGACCTTGAACCCCAGGCCAACCTTCGGCAGGCGCTGGCACAACGTCCGGCGCTCCTGGCGCAAATGGCTGTACGCACGCTCTGCCGCCTCGACCTGGGCAGCCGTGGGCTTGGTTCTGACCGATTGGTACTCGACAGTCCGGCCTTGCTGGGTCACCGGTGTGACATAGGCACTGACCCAATAGTGGTCACCGTTCTTGCAACGGTTCTTCACCAGCCCCATCCACGAACGCCCCGCCTTGAGCGTTCGCCACATATGGGCAAAGGCCGCCGCAGGCATATCCGGATGGCGCAGCAGATTATGCGGGGAGCCAAGCAGTTCTTCGCGGGTATAGCCACTGACATTAATGAAGTCAGGGTTGGCATAGGTGATCGCGCTGTTCAGATCCGTGGTCGAAAGAATGTTGCAGTCGTGGGCAAAATCCACATTCCGACCAGTAATCGGCAGATTGATCTTCATGAAAGCGCGCTCGAATTGTTGGGAAGAGTCGGCAGGGCGTCGACTCTAAGCGCACCAATATCCAGAACACTGATCTAGCTCACGTCCTCCGCAAATATTTCGAAACACAGCATCTTTGCAGATAATCCCATCAATCTTGCGTAAAAGACGGGATTTTGACGACAGAAATCAGCGCTTACCCATCGAGCGACGGGTGCCGCTCGGCGCAGGGCCTGGCGTCTGCTTGGCCCCCGGTTTTCCGGACTTCTGGTACCAGCGATCGGTGGTTTGCTTGACCGGGGCGAAATCCGCCGCCTTGGGGAAACGAAACGGTGCGATCGCCGGTGCGGCGCCGGGCTCGGCAGGTACGTCGACCGGGGCCTGGTCGAGAGAATTGGATTCAGGGGACGTCATGGTAGCTCCGGCGCATGGGCACATAAGGAAAACCGCAAAGGGCGCGCAGTATACCTGCCCGGCCCGGGGTTCTCACCGGTAGCTGACGATCACCACACCGCCGGGCGGCTGATTGCGCTGCGGCGTCAGTGCAACGTATCGGGTACTGACAGGCCAGTGCCCGGCACAGGCATTCTCCACCCGACGGATCTGCACGCTCACCCCGGACGCCACCTCAAACACTCGGTGAGGCTGCCCGGAGCCCTCTTCACCAGGACGGCCTGCCGAACAGCCACCCTGGATGATATTGCCGGTGAAATACAGCATCCCCTGCAGGTCGGCGGCACCGGCCACCGCGCTCAGGCCCATCAGCGTTGCCAGACTCAAGGTTGCAATCAACACTTTCATTTCAAGCACTCCTGTGAACTTGAGAGTCAACTTTAATTAAAGTCGAATCCGAGAATTAGGTAGGACTTCGCAATATATGGAGAAGGAAATATTCGCGAACACGCCCTTCTTCTTTACTATCACGAAGAGCCGCCGGATTCTTTAGCGACGAATCCATTACCTTGGATGTCATCACTTAGCTGTCAGCGCTGTCAGTTATCGGTCACGCTGCTGACGGGTTTGCCCAGCTATAACGAAAGCGCCGACACTAATGGCCAGCTGCCCACCCTCTTGCTCACCGGCGTCCATCTCGCATGCGTATTCCCCTTCGAACGGCCCTGGCCGTTAGCGTTCTGATTGTCCTCGCAGGCGTTGCCACGTGGAGCCTGACCCGTTCGGGCCAGACCAAGTCCGCCTTGCCTGCAGCGACTCCCATCCAAGTCAGCCGCGTCGTGCAGCGCGATGTGCCACGGCATCTCACCGCCATCGGCTCAGTGCTCTCGTTGCATAGCGTGGTGATCCGCCCCCAGGTCGATGGGATTCTCAACCGCCTGGCGGTCAAGGAAGGGCAACAGGTCAAGATCGGCGACCTGCTGGCCAGCATCGATGATCGGGCAATCCGCGCCAGCCTCGAACAGGCTCGTGCCCAACTCGCCCAGAGCCAGGCCCAACTGCAAGTGGCCGAAGTGGACCTCAAGCGCTATCGCTTGCTCAGTGAAGACAACGGTATCTCGCGCCAGACCCTCGACCAGCAGCAAGCCCTGGTCAATCAGCTCAAGGCGACCATCCTGGGCCATCAGGCTGCCGTTGCCGCGGCCCAGGTCCAACTGTCGTTTACGCAGATTCGTTCCCCCCTGGAGGGCCGGGTTGGGATCCGGGTCGTGGATGAGGGCAATTTCATCCGAGCCAGCGATGCCCAGGGGCTTTTTTCCGTGACCCGGATCGACCCCATCGGGGTGGAGTTCTCCCTGCCTCAGGATCAACTGCAAACCCTACAGAACCTGCTTCAGGCGCCCACTGCGGCCAAGGTCCAAGCGTTTCTGGGCCCCGACGACGCCACAGCGATCGTGCTCGGCGAGGGGCATCTGCGCTTGATCGACAACCAGATCAGCGCCACGACCGGAACCCTGCGGGCCAAAGCCGAGTTCGCCAATGCCGGCCAGAAACTGTGGCCCGGGCAACTGGTCAATATCCGCATCCAGACCGGCCTGGAGCGCAATGCCCTGGTTGTGCCGCCGATCGTGGTCCAGCGTGGCCTGGACCAGCACTTCGTCTATCGGGTCAAGGGCGACAGCGTGGAGAGCGTGCCGGTCGAGCTACGCTATCAGGACAGCGAACTGGCCATAATTACCGGGGTCAATCTCGGCGACGTACTGGTCAGTGACGGCCAGTCACGCCTGAAGCCGGGCGCCAAGGTCGAGATCATTCAAGCGCCGGCCAATCCTGCGGTGCAACCGTGAAGGGCCGCGGCTCGATTTCCGCCTGGTGTGTCGACCACCCCGTCGCCACGATCCTGCTGACATTCGCCTTGGTCCTGGTCGGGCTGATTGCCTTTCCACGCCTGCCCGTCGCCCCGCTGCCCGAAGCCGAGTTCCCGACCATCCAGGTCACCGCCCAGCTACCCGGCGCCAGCCCGGACACCATGGCCTCCTCGGTGGCTACGCCCCTGGAGGTGCAATTCAGTGCCATCCCCGGCATGACCCAGATGACGTCCAGCAGCGCCCTAGGCTCCACCAGCCTGACCCTGCAATTCACCCTGGACAAAAGCATCGACACCGCCGCCCAGGAAGTCCAGGCCGCGATCAATACCGCCGCCGGCAAGCTGCCCAAGGACATGCCGACCCTGCCGACCTGGCGCAAGGTCAACCCGGGCGACAGCCCGGTCCTGATCTTGAGCATCAGCTCGACGCAGATGCCCGGCACCGAGCTCAGCGACTACGTCGAGACCCTGCTGGCACGGCAGATCAGCCAGATCGACGGCGTCGGCCTGATCAATATCACCGGCCAGCAGCGGCCCGCGATCCGCGTCCAGGCGGCGCCGGACAAGCTGGCGGCCATCGGCCTGACCCTGGCCGATGTACGCCTGGCGATCCAGCAGACCAGCCTCAACCTGGCGAAGGGCGCGCTGTACGGGGCGTCGAGTATTTCCACCCTGTCGACCAACGACCAGTTGTTCCAGCCCGAGGAGTACGCCGAAGTCATCGTCGCCTACCGCGACGGCGCCCCGGTGCGACTCAAGGATGTCGCCAAGGTCGTCGAAGGCTCGGAAAACGCCTATGTCCAGGCCTGGTCCGGTGACGAGCCGGGGCTCAACCTGGTGATCTCGCGCCAGCCCGGCGCCAATATCGTCGAGACCGTCGAGCGCATCCAGGCGGCCCTGCCCGCCCTGCAAGCCATGCTGCCGGCCTCGGTCAAGGTGACGACCCTCAGTGATCGGACCAAGACCATCCGCGCCTCGCTGCATGAAGTGGAACTGACGCTGCTGATCGCCGTGCTACTGGTGGTCGCGGTCATGGCGTTGTTCCTGCGCCAGTGGTCGGCCACCCTGATCGTTTCCAGCGTGCTGGGCGTGTCGCTGATCGCCAGTTTTGCCCTGATGTATGTCATGGGCTTTAGCCTCAATAACCTGACCCTGGTGGCCATCGTGGTGGCGGTGGGGTTTGTGGTCGACGACGCGATTGTGGTCGTGGAGAACATCCATCGCCATCTTGAAGCCGGCGAAAGTCAGCGCGAAGCCGCGATCAAGGGCGCCGGCGAGATCGGCTTTACCGTGGTCTCCATCAGCCTCTCGCTGGTGGCCGCCTTTATCCCGCTGCTGTTTATGGGCGGCGTGGTCGGCCGGCTGTTCAAGGAATTTGCCCTGACCGCGACCTCGACCATTCTGATTTCCGTGGTGGTCTCCCTGACCCTGGCCCCGACCCTCGCCGCCCTCTTTATGCGCGCCCCCGCCCATGACGCCCACGCCCGGCCGGGGTTCGGCGAACGCCTGCTGGCCCTGTACGAGCACGGCCTGCGCCGGGCCCTGGCCCATCAACGGTTGATGCTCGGCGTGTTTGGCCTGACGCTGGCCATGGCCATCGTTGGTTATGTGTTCATTCCCAAGGGATTCTTCCCGGTACAGGACACCGGCTTTGTCCTGGGCACCAGTGAAGCCGCTGCCGATGTCTCCTACCCGGACATGCTGCGCAAACACCAGGCCTTGGCCGCCATTGTCGGTGCCGATCCGGCCGTGCAGGCCTTCTCCCATGCGGTCGGAGTCACGGGCAGCAACCAGACCATTGCCAACGGCCGCTTCTGGATCGCCCTCAAGGATCGCGGTGACCGGGATGTCTCGGCCAGCGAGTTTATCGACCGCATTCGCCCGCAACTGGCCAAAGTACCTGGCATCGTTCTCTACCTGCGCGCCGGCCAGGATATCAACCTCAGCTCGGGCCCCAGCCGCAGCCAGTACCAGTACGTGCTCAAGAGCAACGACGGGCCGACCCTCAACACCTGGACCCAGCGCCTGACCGAAAAACTGCGCAGCAATCCGGCATTCCGTGATCTGTCCAATGACCTGCAATTGGGCGGCAGTATCACGGCCATCACCATCGACCGCACGGCCGCCGCCCGTTTCGGCCTGACCACCACGGATGTCGACCAGGCGCTCTACGACGCCTTCGGCCAGCGCCAGATCAGCGAATTCCAGACCGAGATCAACCAGTACAAAGTGATTCTCGAACTGGACAGCCAGCAACGGGGCAAGGCCGAAAGCCTGAACTTCTTCTACCTGCGTTCGCCCTTGAGCGGTGAAATGGTGCCGCTGTCAGCCCTGGCCAAGGTCGCCCCGCCGACCATCGGCCCGCTGTCCATCAGTCATGACGGCATGTTCCCTGCGGCCAACCTGTCGTTCAACCTGGCACCCGGCGTGGCCCTGGGCGATGCGGTGCAGATGCTCGACCAGGCGAAAAACGAAATCGGCATGCCGGCCTCCATCAGCGGCAACTTCCAGGGCGCCGCCCAGGCGTTCCAGAGTTCGCTGGCCAGCCAGCCATGGCTGATCCTCGCCGCGCTGGTGGCGGTCTACATCATCCTCGGGGTGCTCTACGAGAGTTTTGTCCACCCCCTGACCATTATCTCCACCCTGCCCTCGGCCGGGCTCGGTGCTCTGCTGATGCTTTGGCTGTGTGGTCAGGACTTCTCGATCATGGCCCTGATCGGCCTGGTCTTGCTGATTGGTATCGTCAAGAAAAACGGCATCCTGATGATCGACTTCGCCCTTGAGGCCCAGCGCACCGGCGGACTGACGCCCGAAGAGGCGATCTACCAAGCCTGCCTGACGCGCTTTCGCCCCATTATCATGACTACCCTCGCCGCCCTGCTCGGCGCCCTGCCGCTGATGCTCGGCTTCGGCACCGGCGCCGAACTGCGCCAGCCACTGGGGATCGCCGTGGTCGGCGGGCTGCTCGTCAGCCAGGCGCTGACGCTGTTCACCACGCCGGTCATCTACCTGTGGCTGGAACGGCTGTTCCATCGGCCCGCACCGGCCGGCCAGACTGTCGAGGCTCGATGATGCGCCTGCTGATTATCGAAGATGAAGAAAAGACCGCCGACTACCTGTATCGCGGCCTTACCGAACAAGGCTACGCCGTCGACCTGGCACGCGACGGGATCGAAGGCCTGCACCTGGCCCTGGAAGGTGACTACGCGGTGATCGTCCTCGATGTCATGCTGCCTGGGCTCGACGGTTTCGGCGTGCTACGCGCCTTGCGCGCGCGCAAGCAGACCCCGGTAATCATGCTCACGGCCCGCGAGCGGGTGGAAGATCGCATTCGCGGCCTGCGCGAGGGGGCCGATGATTACCTGGGCAAGCCGTTTTCCTTCCTCGAACTGGTTGCCCGGCTGCAAGCCCTGACCCGCCGCAGCAGCACGCTGGAGCCGGTACAGATCAGCATCGCCGACCTCTGGGTCGACCTGCTCAGCCGCAAGGCCAGCCGCGCGGGGCAACGCCTGGAGCTGACGGCCAAGGAGTTCTCGCTGCTCAGCGTCCTGGCCCGGCGCCAGGGTGAAATCCTCTCCAAGACCGCCATTGCCGAAATGGTCTGGGATATCAATTTCGACTGCGACGCGAATGTCGTCGAAGTCGCGATCAAACGCCTGCGGGCCAAACTCGACGGGCCTTTCGAACAGAAACTGCTGCACACCATTCGCGGCATGGGCTATGTCCTGGAAAACCGGCATGTCGACTAACTCCATCGCCCTGCGGCTCAGCGGACTGTTCAGCCTGGTCGCCTTGGTGATCTTCCTGTTGATCGGTGGCGCGCTCTACCAGCAGGTCGACAAAGGCCTGGACCTGCTCCCCGAAGCCGAGCTCGATGCACGTTACAGCGTGCTTGAGTCGACCCTGGCCCGCTTCGGCACGCCCGAACACTGGGCCAAGATCAACAGCAAGCTCAAGCTGCTGAGCGAAGAAGACAAGCGCATTCGCTTCTGGGTGGTCAGCGGTGACCCGGGTTATGAGTACGGCCAGCCCGACGCCCAGATTCGCCAATTCGCCGCCGGCCCCCTGGGCATGCGTGACCTGCGCCTGAGCGAGTATCGCTTCCCGCTCAAGGTACTGGTCAGCGAGCTACCGGCCAAGGACCAGCGCCCGGCGCTGCGTTTTCTGATCGGCATCGATACCGAAACCTTCTGGCAGACCCAGCATCAGCTACTGATCGCGCTGATCAGCCTGGCCGTGGTGGGCGTATTACTGGCCTCGGCCCTCGGCTACTGGGTGGCACGCATCGGTCTCAAGCCGTTGATCCGCCTGTCCGAAGAAGCGCAAAAGCTCGCGCCACCCAGACTGTCCGGGCGCTTGCGCCTCTCGCCATTGCCGCCGGAACTCGACCAGTTCGTCAATGCCTTCAACTCGACTCTGGAACGGGTCGAACAAGCCTATTCACGGCTGGAGTCCTTCAATGCCGATGTGGCCCATGAACTGCGCTCGCCGCTGACCAACCTGATTGGCCAGACCCAGGTCGCCCTGACACGGGGGCGCTCGGCCGAGCATTACTTCGAGGTGCTGCAATCGAACCTCGAAGAGCTGGAGCGATTGCGCTCGATCATCAATGACATGCTGTTTCTCGCCAGTGCTGACCAGGGCAGCAAGGCCACGGCGCTGACCAGCAGCTCGCTGGCGGCGGAAGTCGCAACGACCCTCGACTACCTGGACTTTATCCTCGAAGACGCCCAGGTTCGGGTCCAGGTCAGCGGCGATGCCCAGGTCCGTGTGGAAAAGGCGCACTTGCGCCGTGCGCTGATCAACCTGCTGAACAATGCCGTGCGCCATACTCCGGCTGGCGCAGTCATCCACGTCAGCATTCAGGTCGAGCAGGCGCGGGTGGCCATTGCCATCAGCAATCCCGGACCACGGATTGCCGATGAACACCTGGCCCGGCTGTTCGAGCGTTTCTATCGGGTCGACGCCTCGCGCAGCAACAGCGGCGCCAACCATGGGCTGGGCCTGGCAATCGTCAAGGCCATTGCCTTGATGCATGGCGGCGATGTGTTTGTACACAGTGGCGACGGCCAAAACACCTTTGGTGTTTATCTGCCTCTATAAGAGCAGCGTCCACGAGCGCTGCTAGCGAGCTGGCGTCACACAGCCCGGCCGAATTATTGCCCATCGCGCAACAGTCATTATCTCGAACCCGGCTTTTTCCCGAGTGCCTCTGGCTATATTTTTGTCGCACCACACAGCACTTGCTCAGCAAGAAGGTTCGAGAAATGTCCACCAGTATGGGTATTGCCAGCGTTTTCGTTTTGTCCTCCCTGATGTTGTCTCCCATGGCCATGGCCGAAGAGTCCCAGGGGTTCATTGCGCAAAAGGCCGCACATGACGCCGCTTTCGAAAAAAACCAGGCCCACCGGATCGCAGCAGCCAAAGACGCTGAAAAAGCCCGCCAAGCCAAGACCGAACAGGTTCAAGACGCTGTCACCAAAGACAGCTGAGTCACTGCCTGACCCGATTTCCCTCGACAACGATCCCACGCTCTACCGGCGATCGTGTGTTAACAAGCCGCTGATACAGCGGCTTTTTTTTGCCTGAAAAACACCATGGCTGGAGCTCGAAATCCGCAGCGTACACTTCGCACAGCAACGCCCCGCCACTCACGCCGCAGAGGGTTCTGCCAGCCACACCACTCCAGTCGAGGCAACGGCCTATTCATTGCAGACACTGCAACTATCCAATTTGCCTAGCCGCGAAAAAGGCTCTAGCCCGGCCCCCTCAGGACGACCACCAGGCCTGCATGAGCCCAGGCCGTCCCGGAGGAGCTGCAACGATAAAAGCAAAAGGCCAGTAGATTCGTCTGGCCTTTTTGTCTGCCCAGATTTATACATGCGCTTACAGCCACCTGCTTGTGAGCCACCCCATCGACCACTCTGCGCACAACTCCGCCAAGCCTCGATTCCTGTTGCTAATAGGTAGTTGCCTGACCGTGCTGGCAATTATCGCTATTGTCACTTACCTGCTGATCCGCGAACGGGGCGCCGCAGAACAGGCCGCCGCACGCGCGGCGAGCAATATTGTTCAGTTGATCGATGCCGATGTGTTACGCAACGTCGAACTCTACGACTTGAGCCTGCAGGGGCTGATCGCCGCTGCCCAGCGCGATGACCTTACCCAGGTCTCGCCGCAGATTCGCCATCTGGTGTTGTTCGACCGCGCGGCAGGCGCGTCTCACAAGGGCGATATTCTTCTGCTCGACGCCCACGGCAATGTCCTGGCCGACTCGGCCTCGCTGGAACCGCGCAGCGGCAACTATGCCGACCGCGAGTACTTCCAGTTTCATGTGCAAAATCGCACGTCCGCGCTGTTTATCAGCCCCCCGTTTGTTTCACGCCTGCCGCCCCATGACTGGCGTATCGCATTCAGCCGCCGCCTGTCTTCAAGCAATGGCGAGTTCCTTGGCGTGGCCGAAGCCAGCATGCACCTGAGCTACTTCAACGAACTGTTTCGCAACCTCAACATCGGCCCCGACAGTTCGATCAACCTGCTGAGCAGCGAAGGTTTCCTGTTGGCCCAGCAACCGGCCCGCCAAGGAGATAGCGTCGGCAAGGACTTTAGTCAGCGCCCCAACTTTATCCGCATCCTGCGTGAAGGCGACGGCAGCTTTAGCGGTATTTCCGCAGTGGATGGCCGCGAGCGGCTCTATACCTTTTCCCAGGTTGGCCAACTGCCGCTGGTCGTTGTCGTGGCCCTCTCTACCGAGGAGCTCTATGCCGGCTGGAAACGCAGCGCACTGCTGGTCGGCAGTGCCACCGCGATCCTGTGCATCGGCCTGTTGTGGCTGACCTCGATGTTGTGCCGTGAGCTGCTGTTGCGCCAGCGGGCCGAACAGCGCCTGGAGCGACTGGCCTCTACCGACGCCCTGACCGGGCTGGCCAACCGCCGGACGCTGGACCAGACCCTGCGCACTGAATGTGCCCGTGCGCAACGCACGGGAAGCGAACTGTCGCTGCTGATGATCGATGTCGATCACTTCAAGGCCTTCAATGATCGTCACGGCCACCCACTCGGCGACCAGGCCTTGCGCCAGGTCGCGCAGGTCATCAAGGACTGTATCCGCCGTCCTGCTGACCTGGCGACGCGCTATGGTGGCGAGGAATTCTGCGTGGTGCTGCCGGACACCGACACCCAGGGTGCCCTACGCCTGGCGGAGACCATTCGTAGCAGTATCGCCGGCCTTTCACCCTATGCCGACGATGAACAGGGGATCAGTGCGAGCATCGGTGTCAGCACCCTGAGCGCCTCCGGCAGCAGCGCCAGCGAGACCCTGGTCAAGGCGGCCGATCGCGCGCTCTACCTGGCCAAGCGCAGCGGCCGCAACCGGGTGGTCCACGTCAATGAAACCCTTTGAGCCCGCTCCCTCAGAGCGCACTCACCAAAGCGCCCATAAAAAAAGGCCACCCGAAGGCAGCCTTTAAAAACTAAAGAAAGAGAGTGGTGCTTACACGGCCGCAACCGGCCGCATATAAGAGATCGGTGCCGTGCTGGCATCTTCGAATGTCACGACTTCCCAGGCATCTTTCTGCTCAATCAACTTGCGCAGTAGCTGGTTGTTCAGGGCATGCCCCGACTTGAAGCCCTTGAATTCGCCAATCAGGCTATTGCCCAACAGGTACAGATCACCAATGGCATCGAGGATCTTGTGCTTCACGAATTCGTCCTCGTAACGCAGGCCGTCTTCGTTCAGTACACCATCCGAATCGACCACAATGGCATTCTCGACGCTGCCACCGAGTGCGAGGTTGTGCTTGCGCAGGTACTCGATATCACTCATGAAGCCAAAGGTCCGGGCGCGGCTGACTTCTTTTACAAACGAAGTGCTGGAAAAATCCACGCTGGCGCTTTGTGTGCGGTCGCGAAACACCGGGTGATCGAAATCGATCTCGAAACTCACTTTGAAGCCTTCGAAAGGGACGAAAGTAGCGCGCTTGTCGCCATCTTCCACTGTCACTTCACGCAGGATACGAATGAATTTCTTGGCTGCGTCCTGTTCTTCCAGGCCAGCCGATTGAATCAGGAATACAAAGGGTCCAGCGCTACCGTCCATGATCGGGACTTCGGACGCGGAGAGCTCGACGTAGGCGTTATCGATGCCCAAGCCAGCCATGGCAGAGAGCAAGTGCTCTACCGTGTCCACTTTGACGTCACCGTTGACCAATGTGGTCGACATGGTGGTCTCACCGACGTTTTCCGCGCGGGCAGGAATCTGCACCACAGGATCGAGGTCGGCACGACAAAACACGATGCCGGTATCCACAGGCGCAGGCTTGAGGGTCAGGTAGACCTTCTCACCGGAGTGCAGGCCGACACCTGTGGCACGAATAGTATTTTTCAGGGTGCGTTGTTTAATCATGGCATGGGCCGCTTCAGCGCAAATTGCGAACAGGTATCAACAAAGGCTGGCGATAATAGCAGACCAGACCTTTGCTGAACACCAATCACCCTAATACCCCTGATACATTTCATCAATCGGCCTGACGACGCAGGAAGGCCGGGATATCCAGGTAGTCCAGGTCGTCCTGTGGGTTGAGCTTGGCCGCAGTCGCCGCACCGGCCTGAGCCTGGTTGCGCATAACGGTCGGACGATCCAGGTCGCGGTAGTTGACCGACGGCAGTTCCTGACGAGCAGGAGCAGGCGTCGCCACCGACTGGGTGGTTTGCAGGGTGTTGTCGATCACCTTCATCGGTTTCTCGATTTTCGCCCCCAGGCCGGTCGCAACCACGGTCACATGCAGCTCATCGCGCATGTCCGGATCGATCACGGTGCCCACCTTGACCATCGCGTGCTCGGAAGCGAAGGCTTCGATGATGCTACCCACGTCGGAGTACTCACCCAGGGACAGGTCAGGACCGGCGGTGATGTTCACCAGGATGCCGCGTGCACCTTGCAGGTTCACGTCTTCGAGCAACGGGTTGCGGATGGCCGCTTCGGTCGCTTCGCGCGCACGGTTCGGACCGCTGGCGCAGCCAGTGCCCATCATCGCCATGCCCATTTCGCTCATCACGGTACGCACGTCGGCGAAGTCGACGTTGATCATGCCCGGACGCTTGATGATGTCGGAGATACCGCGAACGGCACCGGCCAGCACGTCGTCGGCCTTGGCGAAAGCCGACAGCAGGCTCGCGTCCTTGCCCAGGATGGTCAGCAGCTTCTCGTTGGGGATGGTGATCAACGAGTCGACGCTTTCGCTCAGCGCGCGGATGCCTTCATCGGCGATCTGCATACGCTTGCGGCCTTCGAACGGGAACGGACGCGTCACCACCGCAACGGTGAGGATGCCCATTTCCTTGGCCACTTCGGCAATGATTGGCGCAGCACCGGTACCGGTACCGCCGCCCATGCCGGTGGTGATGAACACCATGTTGGTGCCCTGCAGCACTTCGGCAATACGCTCGCGGTCTTCCAGCGCGGCTTGACGGCCGACTTCAGGATTGGCGCCAGCGCCCAGGCCCTTGGTCACGCCGGTGCCCAGTTGCAGGATGGTCCGCGCGCCGATGTTTTTCAGCGCTTGAGCATCGGTGTTGGCGCAGATGAACTCGACGCCTTCGATGTTGCTCTTGACCATATGATTGACGGCGTTGCCGCCGCCACCACCAACACCGATAACCTTGATTACCGGGCTTTGTGGGATGTTGTCTACGAGTTCGAACATGTTCCCTCTCCTTTCATTCTCTAGTTTTTTCGCCTACTGCTTTGCAACGGTGCCGCTGTGAAGCTTTAGAAATTGCCCTGTACCCAGCTTTTCAGGCGCTCGAACAGCGGAGCTTTCGGCTCGTCGCTGCTATAGAGGTCCCGACCGCTGATACCCGAAAGGGAAATGCCGTCGGACTGTTTTTGCAGCCCGTACATCAGCAAGCCCACGCCGGTGGAGTAAATAGGGTTGCGCACCACGTCGGACAGGCCCTTGACGGTGTGCGGTACGCCGAGGCGCACTGGCATGTGGAAGATTTCCTCGGCCAGTTCGACCGCACCTTCCATCTTCGAGGTGCCGCCGGTGAGCACGATGCCCGCCGGGATCAGATCCTCGTAGCCGCTGCGGCGCAGCTCGGCCTGGATCAGGGTGAACAGCTCGTCGTAACGCGGCTCGACCACTTCGGCCAACGCCTGGCGCGACAGTTCGCGCGGTGGACGGTCGCCCACGCTAGGCACCTTGATGGTTTCGCCGGCACCGGCCAGCTTGGCCAGGGCACAGGCGTAGCGGATCTTGATTTCTTCGGCGTACTGGGTCGGTGTCCGCAGCGCCATGGCGATGTCGTTGGTGACCTGGTCGCCCGCAATCGGGATCACGGCCGTATGGCGGATCGCGCCTTCGGTGAAGATCGCGATATCGGTGGTCCCGCCGCCGATATCCACCAGGCACACGCCCAGCTCCTTCTCGTCGTCGGTCAGCACCGCGTACGCCGAAGCAAGTTGTTCGAGGATGATGTCGTCGATTTCCAGGCCGCAACGCCGTACGCACTTCTCGATGTTCTGGGCAGCATTCACGGCACAGGTCACCACGTGCACCTTGGCTTCCAGACGTACGCCGGACATGCCCAGAGGCTCGCGCACGCCTTCCTGGTTATCGATCACGTAATCCTGGGGCAGTGTGTGCAGGACTCGCTGGTCCGCCGGGATCGCCACGGCCTGGGCGGCGTCGAGCACGCGCTCCAGGTCCGCCGAGCTCACTTCACGGTCGCGAATGGCGACGATGCCGTGGGAGTTCAGGCTACGAATATGATTGCCCGCCACGCCGACGAATGCCGAGTGGATACGGCAGCCGGCCATCAGTTGGGCCTCTTCCACCGCGCGCTGGATCGACTGCACAGTGGACTCGATATTTACCACCACGCCCTTCTTCAGGCCACGGGATGGATGGGTGCCGATACCGACGATTTCCAGTTGGCCATCGGCCGCGACCTCGCCTACCAGCGCCACTACCTTGGAGGTACCGATATCCAGACCGACGATCATTTTGCCGCTTTGCACGTTTGCCATGGTCCTGCCTCTTCTCAATTCTTCGCGACGGCGGGTTGGGCCGTCGTGGGCGCTACAGGTTCCCGCCAGCCGACGGCCAGGCCGTTGGCATAACGCAGGTCGATGCGCGCAATGTTCGTAATCTGTTCTTTGAGCGTCTTGTCATAGATGGCGAGGAAACGGCGCATCTTCTCGACCAGATGGTCGCGTCCCAGCAACAATTCGATCCCCGGGCCAGCACTGCCCGCGCCCGTGGTCAGGAACCAGCTGCCCCGCTCACGCAACTCCAGCCGCGCAATGGAAAACCCCATCGGCCGCAGCATCTGGCTCAATACCTGGTACTGCTGCATCACCTGCTGCTGCGCCCGTTGCGGCCCGAACAGCTGCGGCAGGTGTTCATAGTTGGCCAGCTCGCGCGGCGCGAACGCCTGCCCCTGGTTGTTGAGCAGGGCCTCTTCACCCCAACGGGCCACCGGCAGTTGCTCTTCCAGGCGGATCATCACCTGGTCCGGCCAGACACGCCGGACTTCGGCATGGGCGATCCACGGCATGGTTTCCAACTCGGCACGCATGCCCGCCAGGTCGATGGTGAAGAAGCTCGCCGCGACAAAGGGTGCGATCCGCTGCTGCACCGCCTGCTGGCTGATGTAACTGAGGTCGCCCTGGACGTTGATCTTGCTGATCGGTCGATCGGCATAGGGCAACAGGCGCTGGGCGCCTTCATACGTGCCAAAGCCCAGGGCCACGAGCACGATGGGCCAGAGCAGGCTTTTCAGGAAGCCGAAATTGGCTTTGGGCAGGCGCACCGACATCGGCTCTTTGGCCACCATACGGCTGGCACCCCGTGGCACCGGCTTGCGGCCGGGTGCGGGGGGCTGATGACGAAGCGATGCGCCTTGCATGTTCTTAACCTCGCGGCTCTTCGTGGCCGGCAACACTTGCCGCCAGGATCGCCAGCACCAATTGCTGGAAATCCAGACCGGCTGCCCGTGCCGCCATTGGCACCAGGCTGTGATCGGTCATGCCGGGGGCGGTGTTGACCTCCAGGAACCAGAACTGCCCATCGGCGTCCTGCATCACGTCGGCCCTGCCCCACCCGGCGATACCGAGCGCCTCACAGGCTTTCGCCGTGAGGTCCATCAATTCCTGCTCCTTGGTGCTGTCGAGGCCGCACGGGATCCGATACTGGGTATCGTTGGCCACGTATTTGGCGTCGTAGTCGTAGAAGGTGTGCGGGGTGCCCAGTGCGATCGGTGGCAAGACCTGGTCGCGCAGGGTGGCGATGGTGAACTCGGGGCCCGAGATCCACTGTTCAACCAACACTTGCGAATCGTAGGTACTGGCGGCTTTCCAGGCGGCGATCAGTTCGTCGACGCCATTCACCTTGGCCATACCGATACTGGAGCCTTCATGGGCCGGTTTGACGATCAAAGGGAAGCCCAGTTCCGTGCCCGCGCGAATACAGTCCGCCTCGCTGCCCAGCACGGCGTGACGCGGGGTAGGAATCCCCAGGCTGTGCCAGACCTGCTTGGTGCGCAGCTTGTCCATGGCCAGTGCCGAAGCGAGGATGCCGCTGCCGGTGTAGGGAATGCCCAGGCATTCCAGCAGGCCCTGCATGCTGCCGTCTTCACCGCCACGCCCGTGAAGGATGATAAAGGCACGGTCGATCTTTTCATTGAGCAGGCGCTGCAGCAGATCGTCGCCCACGTCGATGCCGAACGCGTCCACGCCAGCATCGCGCAGCGCACCCAGCACGGCATTGCCGGACTTGAGCGACACTTCGCGCTCGGCGCTCTTGCCCCCGAACAGCACGGCGACACGACCGAATGCACTCGGCTCGAGGGTGGAGAACAGATTGGCGTAGGCAGCAGTCATTTCACTTTCCCCTCACCGGACGCAACCACGGCACCGGCGAACAACGGACTCTTGAGTAATTGCGGCGCGAGACCGCCGATATCGCCGGCGCCCTGGCACAGCAGGATGTCGCCCGGCAGCAACAATGGCTTGACCAGCGGCGCCAACTCCACGCCACGCTCGATGTAGATCGGGTCGAGCTGGCCACGCTGGCGGATGCTGCGGCACAGCTGGCGGCTGTCCGCCCCGGGGATCGGTTCTTCTCCGGCCGGGTAGACTTCCATCAACAGCAGCACATTGGCATCGGCCAACACTTGCACGAAGTCGTCGTAGAGGTCGCGGGTACGGCTATAGCGGTGCGGCTGGTAGACCATCACCAGGCGGCGCTCCGGCCAGCCACCGCGTACGGCCTTGATGACGGCGGCCACTTCGGTCGGGTGATGGCCATAGTCGTCGACCAGCATCACGTGACCACCGTCCACCGGCAGTTCGCCGTAGACCTGGAAGCGCCGACCCACGCCCTGGAAGCGCGACAGGCCCTGGACGATCGCAGCGTCGTCGATGCCTTCATCAGTGGCAATGGCAATGGTCGCCAGCGAATTGAGCACGTTGTGATTGCCCGGCATGTTCACCGAGACATTCAACGGCTCGCGGTCACGACGCAGCACGGTGAAATGGGTTTGCATGCCTTCCTGGCGGATATTGATCGCGCGCACGTCGGCTTCTTCGCTGACGCCATAGGTCACGGTCGGACGGGCGATCTGCGGCAGGATCTCGCGCACCACCGGATCGTCCAGGCACACCACGGCCAGGCCATAGAACGGCAGGTTGTGGAGGAACTCGACGAAGGTTTTCTTCAGCTTGTTGAAGTCCCCCTCGTAGGTGTCCATATGGTCGGCGTCGATATTGGTGACCACGGCCACCAAGGGTTGCAGATGCAGGAAACTGGCATCGCTTTCGTCGGCTTCGGCAATCAGGTAACGGCTGGTGCCCAGTTGTGCATTGGTACCTGCTGCATTCAGCCGGCCACCGATCACGAAAGTCGGGTCCAGGCCGCCGGCGGCAAACACCGAGGCGATCAGGCTGGTAGTGGTGGTCTTGCCGTGAGTACCGGCCACGGCAATACCATGGCGATAGCGCATCAGCTCGGCCAGCATCTCGGCACGCGGCACCACCGGGATGCGCCGCTCCAGGGCGGTGGCCACTTCCGGGTTGGATTTGTTCACGGCACTGGACACCACCAGTACATCGGCGCTGGCAGCATTCTCGGCACGGTGGCCGATAAAGATTTTCGCGCCAAAAGACTCCAGGCGGTCGGTCACCGGCGAAGTCTTGAGGTCGGAGCCCGAGACTTCATAGCCCAGGTTCAGCAGCACTTCGGCGATCCCGCACATGCCCACGCCGCCGATACCGACGAAGTGGATCCGCCGGATGCGGCGCATTTCCGGTTGAGGCATGGCTTTGCGTTGCTCAACCATGGGCCACCTCCAGGCAGGTATCCACCACTGTACGGGTCGCATCGGGTTTGGCCAGGCGACGCGCGATGGTCGCCATGCTGTTCAGTCGTTCCGGTTGCATCAAAACCTCATTCAGGCGTGCGGCCATGTCGGCGGCGCCAGTTGTCGCTTGCGGCAGCAGGAAGGCAGCGCCTTCACGGGCCAAATAGTCGGCATTGCGGCTCTGGTGGTCATCGATCGCGTGGGGCAAAGGCACCAACAACGAAGGCAGGCCAGCCGCCGCCAGTTCACTGATGGTCAACGCGCCTGCGCGACAGACCACCAGGTCGGCCCAGCCATAGGCCTGGGCCATGTCCTTGATAAACGGCGCCACTTGCGCCTCGACGCCAACGCTCTTGTAGCGTTCGGCCGTCACTTCATGGTGATGCTTGCCAGCCTGGTGGAAGACTTCCGGGCGCAGGGCCTCGGGCACCAGCGCCAGGGCTTCGGGCAGTAATTTATTCAGCGGCTCGGCACCCAGGCTGCCGCCCAGGACCAACAGGCGCGCCTTACGCCCGGCCAGGGCCTGGCGTGGGGTTTCCAGAAACAGTTCGCTGCGCACCGGATTGCCGGTGGTCCGGCGTTTATCCATGGCGGCAAATGTCTGCGGGAAAGCTTCGCAAACCCGGCTGGCCAATGGCACCAGTAGCCGATTGGCGGTACCGGCCACGGCGTTCTGTTCGTGCACGATCAACGGCACACCCGCCAAACGTGCGGCCACACCGCCAGGACCGGTGACATACCCGCCGAAACCGATCACACAGGCCGGCTGCAATTGGCGCACGATCTTGCGCGCCTGGAGCACCGCCCGCAGCAGGACAAAGGGCGCCTTGAGCAGGGACAACTTGCTCTTGCCGCGCAGGCCGCTGACATTGATCAGGTGCAACGGCAGACCGGCCGCCGGAACCAGTTCGTTCTCGATCCCGCGCGGGGTTCCGAGCCAGTGCACGGTGTAGCCGCGAGCCTGGAACTCACGGGCGCAGGCCAGTGCCGGGAACACGTGGCCACCGGTACCGCCCGCCATGATCAGCACGTTAGCGCCCATGGGTCGGCTCCTCGGCGAAGTCGCTCTCACTGAATTCCATCTCCTCGCTGCCCAGATGGGTTCGGCTCTCCCACTCGATCCGCAGGAGCAACCCCAGGCACACGCAACAGATCACCAGCGAGCTCCCGCCATAACTGAGGAACGGCAAGGTCAGCCCCTTGGTGGGCAGCAAGCCGACGTTCACGCCGATATTGATCAGGAACTGGCCAATCCACAGGAACGCCAAGCCATAAGCCATGTAAGCCGCAAAGAATTGTTTGGCCTTCTCCGCCCACAGGCCGATATACATCGCCCGCACGCTGACGAAGACGAACAGCGCCAGGGTCAGCAACGAGCCGACGGCGCCCAGCTCTTCAGCCAGCACCGAGAACACGAAGTCGGTATGGGCTTCGGGCAGGTAGAACTGCTTCTGCACACTGTTGCCCAGGCCAACACCAAGCCACTCGCCGCGACCGAACGCGATCAGGGCCTGGGTCAATTGATAGCCGGAACCGAACTGGTCGGCCCAGGGGTCGGTAAAGGTGGTCAGACGCGCCATCCGGTAAGGCTGGGCCTGAATCAGCACCACCACCGCCACGACTGCCAGCGCCACCATCAAACCGAAACGCAACAGGCCTACGCCACCCAGGAACAGCATGGCTGCCGCAGCGCCCATCATGACCACGGTGGCACCGAAGTCCGGCTCCATCAGCAACAGGCCAGCCATGGGCAGCAAAACGATAAAAGGCTTGAAGAAGCCCATCCAGCTTTCGCGCACTTCCTTCTGACGCCGCACCAGATAACCGGCGAGGTAGATCACTACAAAGACCTTGGCGATTTCCGAAGGCTGTACGTTGAAGAAACTGAAGCCGATCCAGCGCATCGAACCGTTCACTTCACGGCCGATCCCCGGCACCAGCACCATGACCAGCAGGCCAAAGGCGCCGATCAGCATCATGAAACCCATGCGCTGCCAGGTCGCGATCGGCACCATCATGGTCAGGACCGCTGCGCCCAGGCCAATGGCCAGGTACACGAGGTGGCGAATCATGTGGTAGAGCGCATTGCCCGACTGCAGTGCTGCCACTTCCGAGGACGCCGAGGTAATCATCACCAACCCCAGCCCCAACAAGGCAAGGCAACCGGCCAGCATCGGGAAGTCGAGGTCAATGCCACGGCCGGTAATCAGCGGCGACGGGTACGGCTTGAGGATATTGAAGATCATGCCAAGCCCTCCACCGCCTGGGCGAACAACTGCCCACGCTCTTCGTAGTTCTTGAACATGTCCAGGCTCGCGCAGGCCGGCGACAGCAATACCGCATCCCCTGGCTGGGCCAGTTCGGCGCAACGCTGCACCGCTTCTTCCAGGGTTTGCACGCGAACCAGCGCGGTAGCATCGCCCAAGGCAGCGGCCAATTGCTCGGCGTCACGTCCGAGCAGGACCACAGCCCGGCAATGGGCGGCAACTGGAGCGCGCAGGCCGGAGAAGTCCGCGCCCTTGCCATCACCGCCGGCAATCAGCACCAGCTTGCCGGTGATGTCTGCGCCCAGCCCTTCGATGGCCGCCAGGGCCGCACCGACATTGGTTGCCTTGGAATCGTTGTAGTAGTTCACACCTTGGTGCTCGCGTACCCACTGGCAGCGATGCTCCAAACCGGCAAAGGTGCGCAGGGTCGACAGCATGGCGTCGAACGGCAGACCGACGGCGTGACCCAGCGCCAGCGCCGCCAGGGCGTTGGACTGGTTATGCGCACCCCGGATACGCAGCTCACGCACCGGCATCAGGTTCTCGAACTCAAAGGCCAGGTACTTCTCGCCGTTATCTTCGCGCAGGCCAAAAGCCTTGAAGTCCGGTTGGCTCAGGCCAAAGGTCCAGCACGGCAGGCCTTCGCTCATCAGCGGACGGGACAGCGCATCCTGGCGATTGACCACGACCTGCCTGGCGCCGCGGAAAATCCGGTGCTTGGCCAGGTGGTACGCCGGCAGCCCGCTGTAGCGATCCATATGGTCTTCGCTGACATTGAGCACGGTCGCCACTTCGGCGCCCAAGTTATCGGTGGTTTCAAGCTGGAAGCTCGACAGTTCCATCACATACAGTTCGATCGAATCGTCGAGCAGGTCCAGGGCCGGCGTACCGAGATTACCGCCCACGGCAACGCGCTTGCCGGCGGCTGCGGCCATTTCACCGACCAGGGTGGTCACGGTGCTCTTGGCGTTGGAACCGCTGATCGCAATGATCGGCGCCTTCGCGTTACGCGCGAACAACTCGATATCGCCGGACAGCTTTACCCCGCGGGCCGCTGCAGCCTGCAATGCCGGCGTGGCCAGGGCCAGGCCCGGGCTGACGTAAAGCTCGTCGGCGCGGCAAAGGAAGTCCACGTCCAGCTCGCCACAACGCACTTCCACCTGAGGGTAATCACGGCGCAGCGTGACGAGCTCGGGTGGATTGTCCCGCGTATCGGCCACGGCAAACGCCACGCCGCGCTGCGCCAGGAAGCGCACCACGGACATGCCGCTCTTGCCGAGGCCGACAACGATGCGGAAGTGGTCAGAAGCGATCAGAGACACTCGTTCTACCTCAGTTTCAGGGTGGCAAGGCCGACCAGCACTAGGATCACCGTGATGATCCAGAAGCGCACGATCACCCGGGGCTCGGGCCAGCCCTTGAGTTCAAAATGGTGATGGATCGGGGCCATGCGAAACACCCGCCGGCCGGTCAACTTGAACGAAGCGACCTGGATTACCACCGACAGGGTTTCCATCACGAACACGCCGCCCATGATGAACAACACGATTTCCTGGCGCACGATCACGGCGATGGTCCCCAGGGCCGCGCCCAGGGCCAGCGCACCGACGTCGCCCATAAAGACCTGGGCCGGGTAAGTGTTGAACCACAGGAAACCCAGGCCGGCACCGATCAGCGCGCCGCAGAACACGATCAGCTCGCCCGCGCCCGGCACATAGGGAATAAACAGGTATTCGGCAAACTTGATGTTGCCCGACAGGTAGCAAAAAATCCCCAGCGCACCGCCGACCATCACCGTCGGCATGATCGCCAGGCCATCGAGGCCATCGGTCAGGTTGACCGCGTTGCTGGAGCCAACGATCACGAAATAGGTCAGCACCACGAAGCCGACGCCCAGAGGGATGCTGACATCCTTGAGCAGCGGCAGGATCAAGGTGGTTTCCACCGCGCTCGGCGCCGTGACATACAGGAAGATCGCCGCGCCCAGGCCGAACACCGATTGCCAGAAATACTTCCAGCGACTTGGCAGGCCCCGCGAGTTCTTCTCGATCACTTTACGGTAATCGTCGACCCAGCCAATGGCACCGAACAGCAGGGTCACCAGCAGCACGACCCAGACATAGCGGTTGCTCAGGTCGGCCCAGAGCAGCGTACTGATACCGATGGCGGAGAGGATCAAGGCACCGCCCATGGTCGGGGTACCGGACTTCGACAGATGGGACTGCGGGCCGTCATTGCGCACCGCCTGGCCGATCTGGCGACGCTGCAGGGTACGGATCATCCACGGCCCCAGGCACAGCGACAAAGTCAGCGCGGTCAACACACCCAGAATCCCGCGCAGGGTCAGGTATTGAAAGACCGCGAAGCCTTTGTAGAACTGTTGCAGATACTCCGCGAGCAGTAGCAGCATTAATGCTTCTCTCCGTTATGTTCCGTCAGTGGGGAAGCACACAGGGCGGCCACGATGTTTTCCATCGCTGCGCTGCGCGAGCCCTTGATCAAAATGGTGGTGTTGGGGTCCTGCTCGACGGCGAGTGCCGCGATCAGGTCGGCCTGAGTGGCGAAATGGCGAGCCTGCGGGCCAAATGCATCGACGGCATGAGCCATCAACGGTCCGACCGCATAGAGCGCTGAAACCTTACCGGCGGCGTATGCCCCTACTTCACGATGTCCCTGCTGCGCCCATTCGCCCAACTCGCCGATATCTCCGAGCACCAGGACGGTGCGGCCGGAAAAGCCGGCGAGTATATCAACGGCGGCGCACATTGAGGTGGGGTTCGCGTTGTAGGTGTCGTCGATGACCCGCATACCGTTCGTCGCAAGCTGCGCCACAGTACGGCCCTTGACCGGTTGCACCGCCTGCAGGCCGGCGACGATGCCCGGCAGTGACACGCCCAGGGCATGGGCAGCAGCAGCGGCCGCCAGGGCATTGGCGACGTTATGCGTGCCCAGCAAATTCAACTGCACCGACGCCGAGCCTTGCGGGCCGTGCAGGGTAAAGCGCGGGCAGCCACGCGGATCGCGCAGCAGCTGCTCGGCATGGAAGTCGGCACGGGTATCGAGCAAGGCAAAACTGAAAATCTTGCGACCGGCAGCACGGGTCCGCCAGATCGGGAACGCCTTGTCGTCCAGGTTCAACACGGCGATCCCGTCAGCCTTGAGACCTTCAAGAATCTCGCCCTTGGCCTCGACGATTTTCTCGGGGCCACCGAACTCACCCACGTGGGCGGTTCCGGCATTGTTGAGCACGGCAACATGGGGTTGGGTCATGGCCACGGTGTAGGCAATTTCGCCGAGGCGTGATGCGCCCAACTCGATCACCGCGGCACTGTGCTCCGGCGCCAGTTCAAGCAGGGTCAGCGGGACCCCCAGTTCATTGTTCAGGTTGCCGCGGGTCGCCAACACCAGGCCACGCGTGCGCAGAATACTGGCGAGCATTTCCTTGACTGTGGTCTTGCCGCTGGAGCCGGTAATGGCCGCCACCGGCTGGGTAAAAGCAGCGCGGTTGAGTGCGCCCAGTTGCCCAAGGGCACGGCGCGCATCGGCGACCACCAACTGGGGCAAGGCGCTGTCACTGATTTCACGCTCGACCAGGGCTGCCACCGCGCCTTTGGCAGCGACGTCATCCAGATAGTCATGACCGTCGAAACGTGGACCGGTCAAGGCGACAAACAACTGGCCAGGCTCAATCGCCCGGCTGTCGATGCTCACGCCCGTGAAAGTGCTATCGGCGCCCACCACGCGCGCAGACAGTGCAGTGGCCACCTGGCTGAGTTTCAGCGCTTCAAGCATGAGCCACCTCCCATGCCAGCAAGGCCTTTTCAGCCTCCAGCAGATCGGAGAACGCTTGGCGCTCACCGTTGATTTCCTGATAGTCCTCGTGGCCCTTGCCAGCCAAGACGATGACATCGTCTGCCGAGGCTTCGGCGATCAACTGCGCAATGGCTGCGCCACGACCGGCCACAAAACGGATCGAGTCCGGTGCGGCGAAGCCGGCACGGATATCGTCGAAGATCACCAGCGGATCTTCGGTACGCGGATTGTCATCGGTCACCAGCACGCCATCGGCCAGGCGCTCGACCACTTCGGCCATCAGCGGGCGCTTGCCCCGGTCGCGATCACCGCCACAACCAAACAGGCACAGCAGTCGACCGCGGGCGTGAGGGCGCAAGGCGCTCAGAACTTTTTCCAGCGCATCCGGGGTATGGGCGTAGTCGACCACCACCAGCGGCTGGTGGCCGCCGCCAAGGCGCTGCATGCGTCCGGCCGGGCCTTCGAGCCGAGGCAGAACACGCAGGATTTCATCCAGCGGGTAGTCCAGCCCCAGCAAGGCACCGACCGCTGCCAGCACGTTGCTCAGGTTGAAACGACCCAACAGGGTACTGCGCAACAGGTGTTCACCTTGCGGGGTCACCAATGTCGCGCGCACGCCTTCGTCGTCGAACTGCGCTTCGCGGCAATAGAGGTAGGCGCTGGAATCTTCCAGGCTGTAGCTGATCAGGCGTGACTCGCGCTGCTCGCTTGCCAGTTCGCGACCGAAGGCGTCGTCGATATTGATGACCCGGCACCGCAGGTCGTCCCAGGCGAACAGCCGCGCCTTGGCCGCCCCATAGGCCTGCATGCTGCCGTGGTAATCCAGATGGTCACGCGAAAGGTTGGTCAACACGGCCACGTCGAAGGCCAGCGCACTGACACGGCCCTGATCCAGGCCATGGGAGGACACTTCCATGGCCACGGCCTTGGCACCGGCATTCTTCAGATCGGCCAGGGTCGCCTGGACCGCAATCGGGTCCGGCGTCGTATGCCGGCCACTGTGCAGCGCTTCATGAAAGCCGCAACCCAGGGTGCCAATCAGGCCGCAGCGTTGACCCAGCAGGTCAAGCGCCTGGGCGATCAGTTGGGTCACGCTGGTCTTGCCGTTGGTGCCGGTGACGCCCACCAGGTTCAGCTGGCGACTTGGGTCACCATAAAAGCGCCCGGCGATATCGGAAAGCTGCGCCGCCAGACCCTTGACCGGAATCAGCGGCACGTCGGTGATCGGTAGAACGGTCGCGCCTTCAACTTCATAAGCCACGGCCGCCGCGCCGCGCTGCAACGCATCGGCGATATGGCTACGGCCATCGACCTTGCCGCCGGGGACGGCGAGAAACAGATCGCCAGCCCGCACATTGCGGCTGTCCAGGGCCAATTCGCGAATCAATAGATCGCGACCGGCATGGGCAAAAATCTTGTTCAGGCTCAGGGACATTAGCCGCGCCCTCCTTTCAATGGCACGACACTGGTCTGCTGCTCGGTCGCGGGCGGCAGATTGTCCGGAGAAACGTTCATCAAGCGCAGGGTGCCGGACATCACTTTGCTAAATACCGGCGCCGAGACCAAGCCGCCGAAGTAACCGGCTTTGCTCGGTTCGTCGATCACCACGACGATCGCGTAGCGCGGATCGCTCATGGGGCCAAAACCGGCGAACAGCGAGCGATAGGAGTTCACGGCATACCCCTTGGTGCCCACCGACGTCTTACGGGCCGTACCGCTCTTGCCCCCCACGTGATAAGCCGGGACCTGCGCACGAAATACCCCGCGAGGTGCTTCGATAACCTGTTGGAGCATGCCCTGCATGGTTTTCGCGACATTCTCCGGAATGACCTGGGTGCTCTGCGGCAGTTTATCGGTCTTGACCAGTGTCAGCGGCGCCAGCCGGCCATTGTTGGCCAGGGCCGAAAAGGCGTGAACCAATTGGATCGCAGTCACTGACAGGCCGTAGCCATAGGACAGGGTGGCCGTCTCGGCCTTGCGCCATTCACGGTAGTTCGGCAGGTTGCCGACCCGCTCGCCCGGGAAGCCCAGGCCGGTGTCCTGGCCCAGGCCAAGCTTGTGCATCATCCGGAAGATCGTCTCGCCACCAATGTCGAAGGCCACCTTGCTCATGCCGACGTTACTGGAGTTGATCAAGATACCGGTCAGGTCAAGCACCGGGCCCTGGGTCTTGGAAACGTCGCGGATGGTGTACTTGCCCAACTGCAAAGTGCCGGGATACACCTCGACCCGATCGCTGGGCTTCCAACGGCCGGTCTCGAGTGCGGCGCTCATGGAGATCGGCTTCACGGTCGAACCGGGTTCGAATACGTCGATCATGGCGCGGTTGCGCATCATGGCCGGTTGCAGGTTGCGCCGGTTGTTGGGGTTGTAGGTCGGCTGGTTGACCATGGCCAGGATCTCGCCGCTCTTGACGTCCATGATCACCAGGCTGCCGGCCTTCGCGCCGTTTTCAACCAAGGCATTGCGCAACTCACGGTTAGCCAGGTATTGCAGGCGCAAGTCAATCGACAACGCCAAGGGCTTCCCTGCCTTGGCGTTTTTGGTGACCTGGACATCTTTGATCAAGCGACCGCGTCGGTCCTTGATCACTTGCCTCTTGCCGGGCACCCCGGCCAGCCATTCGTCATAAGCTAACTCCACCCCTTCACGACCGCGGTCGTCGATATCGGTGAAGCCGACCATATGGGCCGCCACCTCACCGGCAGGGTAAAAGCGCCGAAACTCCTCGATGCCGTAAACACCCGGGACTTTCAGGTCGAGCACGGACTGGCCCTGCTCCGGGGTCAGGCCGCGGACCAGGTAGATGAATTCTTTGTTGGCTTGCTGCTCAAGGCGCTCGCTCAGGGTCTTGGGGTCCTGACCGAGGGCAACGGCCAGGGCCGGCCAGCGATCCTTGGCCTGCTGCATTTCCTTGGCATTGGCCCACAGCGTGGTGACGGGTGTACTGACGGCCAACGGCTCGCCATTACGGTCAGTGATCAGGCCACGGTGCGCGGGAATGGGAATATGCCGGACGCTGCGAGCATCGCCCTGACCCTGAAGGAAGTCGCGATCGATCACCTGCAGATCAACGATGGTCCAGCCGATATACGCGACCATCAGCGCCAGTGCAGCCAGCACCACGCGAAACCGCCACGGATAGAGCGCGCCTTCCAGCTTCATCATGGCGCCACCATGCGAACTTCAGCCGCACCGGGGATGCGCATTTTCAATTGTTCGCTCGCCAGAGCCTCGATTCGGCTGTGGGCGGTCCAGGTGCTTTGTTCGAGAATCAGCCGCCCCCACTCGGCCTGCGCCTTGTCGCGCACGCTGAGTTCGCCGTATAGGGAATTGAGCAACTGGCGATTCCAATGCGCGCTATAGGAGACCGCAATGGAAGAAACCAGCACGCCAACGAACAGCAAAAGCATAAAGAAGCTTCCGCCCGGTAGGGGCTTGGCGTAAAGCCTGCTCACCGCAGCTTCTCCGCGACACGCATAACAGCGCTACGCGCGCGCGGGTTGGCCTTGAGTTCGGCCTCGCTAGCGAACTGTGCCTTGCCGTGTACCTTGATACGCGGCTCAAAAGCCTGGTAGCGGACCGGCAGGTTGCGCGGCAGGTTGTCGCCCTCGCCCTTGACCAGGCGCCGCATAAAGAGTTTGACGATACGGTCTTCCAGGGAATGGAAGCTGATCACCACCAGGCGACCACCGACTTCGAGCGCTTCAAGTGCGGCGTCAAGACCGGCCTCAAGATCGCCCAGCTCGTTATTGACGTGAATACGCAACCCCTGGAACGCGCGAGTGGCTGGGTTCTTGCCTTTTTCCCAGGCCGGATTGGCGACCTTGAGGACTTCGGCCAGATCTGCCGTGCGCTCGAAAGGCTGGATCACCCGCCGTTCGACGACCGCCCGGGCCATGCGGCCAGAGAAACGCTCTTCACCGTATTCCTTGAAAACCCGGGCAATTTCTTCGACGGGAGCGCTGGCAATGAACTCGGCGGCACTGATGCCACGGCTTGGGTCCATGCGCATATCCAACGGGCCGTCATTGAGAAAACTGAAGCCACGCTCAGGGTCATCGAGCTGCGGCGAGGACACGCCCAGATCGAGCAATACGCCATTGACCTTGCCGGCCAGGCCGCGCTCGGCGACTTCCGAACCCATCTCGGCAAAGCTGCGCTGCACAACGACAAAGCGGCCGTCTTCGGCCGCTAGCGCTTGCCCGGTGGCAATCGCCTGTGGGTCTTTATCGAACCCAAGCAGACGCCCATCGGGCCCAAGGTGTTTGAGAATCAGTCGGCTATGCCCACCCCGACCGAAGGTGCCATCGATATAGCAGCCATCAGGACGTACGGCGAGAGCCTCGACGGCTTCGTCCAGCAGTACGGTGATGTGGTTAAAGCCGCTATCAATAGTCACAGGATCAGATCACGCAGTTCGTCAGGCATGGCGCCCGGTTGTTGAATGGCCGCCAGGTCAGCTGCAGCAACAGCATTCCAGGCGTCCTCGTCCCACAGTTGAAACTTGTTCAGTTGGCCCACCAACATGGCGCGCTTATCCAACTTGGCATATTCGCGCAGCCGCGGCGGCACCAGAAAACGACCGCTGCCATCCAGCTCGAGGTCAACGGCATTACCAATCAGCAAACGTTGCAGCCGGCGGTTCTCTTCACGCAGGGACGGCAACGTACGCAATTTGGCTTCAATCAATTCCCATTCATCGAGCGGGTACACACACAAGCAGGGGTCAACAGCATCGATCGTCACGATCAACTGCCCGGCACTTCGCGAAACGAGCTCGTCACGATACCGGCTCGGCATGGCGAGACGGCCTTTTGCATCGAGACTGATAGCGTTGGCTCCGCGAAACACGGCGGCGTTTCTCCAAATATTATCGTTTTACGCTCTAAAAACCCACTTTGTGCCACTTTCTGCCACTTGCGCACACTATAGGAATGCGCCTACCACACCGTCAAGGCGAGTTCCTAAGGAAAACCCTTACAGAACGGAGATTTAGGAGCGTTAAGAGAGGTAACGGAGGGATTTAGCGAGGGATCTGACAGACAAACTTCAACGAGCACGAATAGCTACAAGCTGAAGTTAAAGTAATTTATTAAGAGTAAGATTTTTTCGGTATTACAAAAGCGCTTCTGCCAGTGATTCCAGCAGGGAGGGAAAAGGTGGAGAGTCGATCTGTAAGCCGGGTTCTGTCGAGAACAGTCATTCGTCTACGATGGCCATCACTGGACACCTTTAGCAACCTACCCGGTTCCAGCGCGGGCCACGCCTTGGAACCCTATTTGGTCTTGCTCCGAGTGGGGTTTACCTAGCCACGAACTGTTGCCAGACGTGCGGTGCGCTCTTACCGCACCTTTTCACCCTTACCGGCACCGAAGTGCTTAGGCGGTTATTTTCTGTGGCACTTTCCGTAGGCTCGCGCCTCCCAGGCGTTACCTGGCACTCCGCCCTATGGAGCCCGGACTTTCCTCCCCCCCCTAATTTGCGAACAAATAGAGGGCAGCGACTGTCCAATCGACTCTCCGCCGCGAAGATTAACGGCACAGCGCCATGAGGACAAGCTTTAAAACCGCGAGAATGCCCGGCGCGCAGGGCGCGCCGACCTGATCACCAGCGAGCCAGGGCCAAGCCGCGCCGTTGTTTGCCAGCCAACCGTCAGTCGTTTTTCTGTCGCGCCAGCGCTACCTGATAGAGCACATTTTTGCGCTCGCCGGTAATTTCCGCCGCCAGGGCGGCAGCACGCTTGAGTGGCATCTCCTTGAGCAGCAGGTCCAACACGCGCTGCGCTTCGGCACTGATGGCCTCCTCGCTTTGCGGCGCCGTCCAGCCCGCGACCACCACCACACACTCTCCGCGCTGCTGATTGCTGTCGCCTTCGACAAACGCGCGCAGTTGCGCCATTGGCAAGCCCTTGAGCGTCTCGAAGGTCTTGGTCAGTTCGCGGGCCAGTAAGGCCGGGCGCTCAGGCCCGAAAACCAGCTCCATATCCTGCAGGCACTCCAGAATCCGATGAGGCGCCTCATAGAAGATCAAGGTACGCGGCTCTTCCTTGAGCAATTCCAGGCGACCGCGACGCCCCGCCGTCTTGGCTGGCAGAAACCCCTCAAAAATAAAGCGATCGGAGGGCAGCCCGGCGGCCGACAATGCGGCGATCAACGCACAGGCGCCTGGCACCGGCACCACCGCAATTCCTGCGGCCCGAGCCTGGCGCACCAGGTGGTAACCCGGATCCGAAATCAGCGGCGTGCCCGCATCCGAGATCAGCGCAATGTTATCGCCAGCCAACAAGCGCTGAATGAACCGACTGCCTTCATCGCGCTCATTGTGCTCATGACAGGCTGCCAATGGCGTCGTTATCCCGAAATACTGCATGAGTCGCTGCGAGTGACGAGTGTCCTCGGCGGCAATCAGCGCCACCTCGCGCAGCACCCGCAATGCCCGCGCACTGATGTCATCCAGGTTGCCGATGGGCGTCGCCACCACAAAAAGCGAGCCCACAGCGGAATTCAAAGCACCTGGAGCAGTCAAAGCGCACACCTCAATGATCGACAAAGCGCCTATTGTAGCGCGTTGAAAACCTTCCAACGCACTCACCTGCCACTCGCGATCAATGACTGCAAAACATTTCCGCCGCCCTCACAAACGGCCAAGCCCACCTAAATTGATTGTTTAGCACCACGAACATCGCGCCCCGGCCAGTGCTTGGGTACAATTCCCCGCTTATTTGCTTGAGTATCAGGAACACTTAAATGATCGCTTGCCTGCGGCTGTTCTCTGCCCTCTGCCTGGCTGCCTTATTGGCCGCTTGCGCCAGCTCGCCCTCGTCAAGCCTTGGCGAACTTCCACGGACCCCGGATGCCAGCATCGAGCACCTCCTCGACCAGGCGGCAGCCGCCAAAAGCCCGGACAAGGCGGCCCTGTTGCGCCTGAGCGCTGCCGACCAGGCCTATCGCCAACAGGACGCCGGTCGCGCTGCGCAGATCCTCGCGCAAGTGCCGCTGGAACAACTCAAACCCGCTCAACAGGTATTTGCCAGCACCCTCGCGGCCGAACTGGCCATGGTGCGCAACCAACCCAAAGCCGCCCTCAGCGCTCTGAACCACCCGAGCCTGGAGCGCCTCGCCGAACTGCCGGTGGACCAACAGGTGCGTACCCAGACCGTACGCGCCCGCGCCCTTGAAGCCGACGGCCAGGTCCTGGCCGCAGCGCGCGAGCGTATCTTCATCGCCCCGTTGCTCAGCGGCGCTGCCGCCAGCAGCAATCACGAAGCCATCTGGGCACTGATCGCCACCCTGCCCGCCGAACAGCTCCAGGGTACCGGCAATGACGACCTGGGTGGCTGGATCAGCCTGGCCCAGGCCGTGAAAAGCGCCGCAACCCTGGAACAGCAGCAGGCCGCCATCGACACCTGGCGCGCCGCAAACCCCAAGCACCCGGCGGCACTGCAACTGCCCCAGCCACTGATCAAGCTCAAGCAACTGACCAGCCAGCCCCTTAACAAGATCGCGGTGCTGCTGCCGCAGGACGGTCAGCTGGCCTCCGTCGGCCGGGCCTTGCGCGAAGGTTTTATCGCCGCTCACTACCAAGCCCAGCAAGCCGGCCAGAAACCGCCAAGCATCGAGTTCTATGACAGCTCGCGCCTGACCTCCCTGGACGACTTCTATCGCAAGGCCCAGGCCGCCGGCGTGCAACTGGTCGTCGGCCCGCTAGAGAAACCACTGGTCAAGCAGCTCAGCGCCCGCGCCCATTTGCCAATCACCACGCTGGCCTTGAACTACAGCGAAACCGAGCAGAATCCGCCACAGCTGTATCAGTTCGGTCTGGCTGCCGAAGACGAAGCCCGGGAAGTCTCGCGCCGCGCGCGTGCCGACGGCCTGCATCGCGCCGCAGCCATGGTGCCGAAAGGCGAATGGGGCGACCGCGTACTCAAAGCCTTCCGCCAGGACTGGGAAGCCAATGGCGGCACTGTCGTCGGTGTCGAACGCATCGACCAGCCGGTCGCCCTGGCCCAACAGATCGCCGATCTGTTCCAACTGCGCCAGAGCGAAGGTCGCGCCAAGAGCCTGCAAAGCACCGTGGGCGGCCAGGTCGCCGCCCAACCGTCGCGCCGCCAGGACATCGAGTTCATCTTCCTGGCCGCCACGCCGCAACAAGCCCAGCAGATCAAGCCCACCCTGAACTTCCAGTACGCTGGCGACGTGCCGGTGTATGCGACCTCCCACCTGTTCAGTGCCAGTGGCGATCAAGCGCAATACAACGATATGAACGGCATTCGCTTCTGCGAAACCCCATGGCTGCTCAATGCCAACGACCCTTTGCGCCAGCAAGTTGCCGCCCAGTGGCCACAAGCCAATAGCAGCCTGGGTCGCCTCTACGCCATGGGCATAGACGCCTACCGCCTGTCCTCCCGCCTGGGCCAGCTCAAGGCCTTGCCGGACAGCCGCGTGGACGGGCTCTCGGGCGTCCTGAGCATCACGCCGAGCCAACGGGTACAACGCCAACTGCCGTGGGCCGAGTTCGTCAACGGCCAGGTACAGCGCCTGCCCGACACCGCCTACTGATGCCGGAGCGACCCACCCGGCAACGCGGCAAGGATGCGGAGGGCCAAGCCCTCCTGCATCTACAACAGCACAGCCTGCACCTGCTGGCGCAGAACTGGCTATGTAAACGCGGCGAGCTCGATCTGGTCATGCTCGACGCAGATACAGTAGTATTCGTCGAAGTCCGCTTCAGGCAACACCGGCAATGGGGCGGCGCAGTCGACAGTGTCGATGCACGCAAGCGGGCCAAGCTGATTATGGCCGCGCAGTATTTCCTGCAATGCGAGCCACGCTGGGCCAATTACCCCTGCCGCTTCGATGTCGTCGCGATAGAAGGCCGCCTTGACGAGCCGCCTCGATTGAATTGGATACGGAACGCATTCGACAGCTGACTCCACTTCAATGAATCACCCCCTTTATCAACGAATTTCGCTTTTTGCTTTTGCGGGCTGCACATTACATGTGCCGGGCAGCCGCCGGGATTGCCCGGCTTGCGCCCGACCAGCCGCCCTACTGAAGGTCACATAGATGGACATGCAATCCCGAATTCGCCAGCTTTTCCAGGCCAGTATCGACACCAAGCAGCAGGCGATGGACGTACTTGCACCGCATATCGAGCAGGCCAGCCAGATCATGGTCAACACCTTGCTCAATGAAGGGAAAATGCTCTCGTGCGGCAATGGCGGCTCGGCCGGGGACGCCCAGCACTTCTCCTCAGAGCTGCTCAACCGCTTCGAGCGCGAGCGGCCAAGCCTGCCGGCCATCGCCCTGACCACCGACACCTCGACGATCACCTCGATCGCCAACGACTACAGCTACAACGAGATTTTTTCCAAGCAGATCCGCGCCCTGGGCCAGCCCGGCGACGTACTGCTGGCGATCTCTACCAGCGGTAATTCGGCAAATATTATTCAGGCCATCCAGGCCGCACATGATCGCGAAATGATTGTCGTAGCATTGACCGGCCGCGATGGCGGCGGCATGGCGTCGCTGCTGCTGCCCGAGGACGTCGAGATTCGCGTCCCGGCCAATGTCACCGCACGTATCCAGGAAGTCCACCTGCTGGCGATCCACTGCCTCTGCGACCTGATCGACAGCCAATTGTTCGGGAGTGAAGAATGATCCGTAATCGCCTCAGCCTGCTGGCCCTGACGCTGTGCCTAGGCATCAGCGGCTGCAGCTCCGTACTGACCGCCACCCGTGAAAATCCGATCGAGGATGATCGCGGCACGCGCACCCTGGGCAGCAAGATCGACGATTCGCTGATCCAGACCAAGGTCGAGGTCAACGTCGCCAAGGCCAACCCCGACCTCGACAGCGGTTCGCATATTGTCGTGACCAGCTACAACGGCATTGTCCTGCTCGCCGGCCAGACTCCGCGCCCCGACCTCAAAGCCCAGGCCGAACAAGCCGCAGCCGCGGTTCAGCGAGTCAAGAAGGTCCACAACGAGCTGCAGATCCTCCCCCCCTCCTCACTGCTGGCACGACAGAACGATGCCTGGCTGACCACCAAGATCAAGACCCAGATGCTGGCCGACAACAGCATCCCCGGCTCACGGATCAAGATCGTCACCGAAAATGGCATCGTCTATATGCTCGGCCTGCTGACGCAGCAAGAAGCGACACGCGCGACCAACCTGGTCCAGGGCGTAGCGGGCGTGCAGAAAATCGTCAAACTGTTCGAATACATCGACTGAGCGAACAGGCAGACACAAAAAAGGCGACCCTCGGGTCGCCTTTTTTATTACTTCACCACTTTCAGGCTGGGTCGCCCGCTTGGACGTGGCGGCTCGGGTTGCGGCGCGCCATCGTCATCCGGCTCGTCGTCATCCTCAGCCTCCAGGGAAGGCTCCAGATCAAATACCATACCCTGCCCATTCTCCCGGGCGTAAATCCCCAGGATCGCGCCTACAGGCACATACAGTGAATGTGGCACGCCGCCGAAACGCCCTTCAAAACTGACGGCATCGTTATCCATGTGCAGATGACGGACCGCGCTGGGCGACACGTTAAGGACAATCTGCCCGTCGTTGGCAAACCCTTGCGGTACCTGCACCGCCGGGAATTCAGCATTCACCAGCAAGTGCGGGGTGCAATCGTTATCCACAATCCACTCATAGAGCGCACGGACCAGATAAGGTCGACTGGAGTTCATAAGCGGCTCCTTAAGCCTTAGCGCATGTCACGTTCGACACCAGACAGACTCGCCTGGAAAGCCTCACGCGCAAACTGGCGCTCCATATAATCAAGCAGCGGCTTGGCCGGCCGCGGCAGTTCGATGCCCAGAATCGGCAATCGCCACAGAATTGGCAAGAGACAGCAATCGACCAGGCTCTGCTCTTCACTCAGGAAGAACGGCTTATCGGCAAACAGCGGAGAAACCCCGGTCAGACTCTCGCGCAGTTCCTTGCGCGCCTGGACCCGAGCAGGCTCTTTGGTACGAGCGTCGAGAATCAGGTCCACCAGCCCGCACCAATCACGCTGGATCCGATGGATCAGCAGACGGCTATTGGCACGCGCCACCGGATAGACCGGCAGCAGCGGCGGATGGGGGTAACGCTCATCCAGGTACTCCATCACCACCGTTGACTCCCACAACGCCAGGTCACGATCGACCAGCGTTGGCAGGCTGCCGTAAGGGTTTACCTCGATCAGCTTCGGCGGTTGACGCCCCGCCTCCACGCTGATGATTTCAGCGCTAACGCCCTTCTCCGCCAGTACGATCCGCACTCGGTGGGAATAGTGGTTGGCGGGGTCGGAGTAGCAGGCCAACCGATTGGTCGCGCCCATGGCGATCCTCCTCGCTTGTTGAAATTATCGGAAGCAGAAAAACGAACGCGCCCAAAGGGCGCCTCACGTAACGCCTGGACAGGCATCGGATAGAACTCATCCGACCCTCTGCCAGGAACGTTACACCTTCAGAGACACCCTAGGGCGCGTGCGTTAGACAGCAATTATTACAGCAGTATCAATGGATATCTTTCCAGTACTCGCGCTTAAGCAGATACGCGAAGACGAAGAAGAAGGCCAGGTACAGCAATACATAGGTGCCAATACGCTGATGCTCCAGCTTGACCGGGTTGGCCGAGTAAGCCAGGAAGGTCACGAGATTCTTGATCTTCTCGTCGAACTGTTCCTCGGTCAACGCGCCGCTTTTCGGCACGATGGTCAGCTGGTCGCAGGCTTCATGAGTCAGAGGCGTGCCCGTCAGCGGATCATACTGCTTCTTGCCGTTCTCGACGATCGGTACCTGTTTGCAACCCACGACCTGACGACCTTGCAGGCCCGACAGCACGTTTGGCATACCAACGTTAGGGAAGACCTTGTTGTTCACACCCCAAGGACGGCTCGGATCTTCGTAGAACGCACGCAGGTACGAGTACAGCCAGTCGGTACCACGAACACGAGCGACCAGCGTCAGGTCCGGTGGCGCAGCACCGAACCAGGCTTTGGCGTCTGCCGGCTGCATGCCGATATTCATGTGGTCGCCAATCTTGGCACCGGTGAACACCAGGTTCTTGAGCATCAGGTCATGGGGAATACCCAGATCGTCGGCTACGCGCTCATAGCGCTGGAACTTGGCACTGTGGCAACCCATGCAATAGTTGGCAAAGGTACGCGCACCGTCCTGCATTGCAGCTTTATCGGACACATCAATATCGACGTGATCGAGCTCCACACCGTGTTCGGCAGCGAAGGACAACGAAGGCAATACAGCGAGCATCAATACTGCAAATAGCTTTTTCATCAGCCAGTCACCCTTTCCGGAACCGGTTTGGTCTTCTCGAGCCTGGTGTAGAAAGGCATCAGAATGAAGTAGGCGAAATACAGGAAGGTACATACCTGCGACAGCAGCGTACGCGCTGGCGTTGGCGCCAGAACACCGAGTACACCAAGGATCACGAAGGAAATGCAGAACACCCAGAGCCAGACCTTGCTCATCCAGCCCTTGTAGCGCATGGACTTGACCGGGCTACGGTCGAGCCAAGGCAGGACGAACAGCACGGCAATCGCAGCACCCATGGCGATTACACCCAGGAGCTTGTCAGGGACAGCCCGCAAAATGGCGTAGAACGGGGTGAAGTACCAGACCGGGGCAATGTGCTCAGGCGTCTTGAACGCGTTCGCCACTTCGAAGTTTGGCTTCTCGAGGAAGTAGCCACCCATCTCAGGGAAGAAGAACACGATCGAGCAGAAGATAAACAGGAACACCACCACGCCGACGATATCTTTCACGGTGTAGTAAGGGTGGAACGCGATACCGTCCAGCGGTACGCCGTTCTCGTCCTTGTGCTTCTTGATATCCACGCCATCCGGGTTGTTCGAACCCACTTCGTGCAGCGCCAGGATGTGCAGCACCACCAGACCCAGAATCACGATCGGCAGAGCGACCACGTGCAGGGCGAAGAAGCGGTTCAGGGTAATGCCGGAGATCAGGTAGTCACCACGAATCCACTGAGTCAGGTCGTCACCGATAACCGGGATCGCACCGAACAGCGAGATGATCACCTGCGCACCCCAGTAGGACATCTGGCCCCAAGGCAGCAGATAGCCCATGAAGGCCTCGGCCATCAGCGCCAGGTAGATCATCATGCCGAAGATCCACACCAGCTCACGCGGCTTCTGGTACGAACCGTAGAGCAAGCCACGGAACATGTGCAGATAGACCACGATAAAGAACGCCGAGGCGCCCGTGGAGTGCAGCAGACGCAGGATCGAGCCATACTCGACGTCGCGCATGATGTATTCGACCGAAGCGAATGCCTCTTCAGCCGAAGGGTTGTAGCTCATGGTCAGCCAGACACCGGTCAGGATCTGGTTAACCAGAACGAGCAGCGCCAGGGAGCCAAAGAAGTAGAAGAAGTTGAAGTTCTTCGGGGCGTAGTACTTGCTGAGATGGTCTTCCCACATTTTGGTCGCGGGAAAGCGCGCATCAACCCAATCCATGAACTTACTCATCACGCTTTCTCCTGATCGACGCCGACGACAATGATCTCGTCCGACTCATAGGAATGCGGAGGGACCGGCAGGTTCAAAGGCGCAGGCTGCGACTTGTAAACCCGGCCCGCCAGATCGTAGTGGGAACCATGGCAAGGGCAGAAATAACCACCTACCCAATCCTTGCCCAGATCCACAGGCGCCACTTCCGGACGGAAGGTCGGCGAGCAGCCCAGGTGCGTGCACAGACCAACCAGGATCAGAATCTCTGGCTTGATCGAGCGCACTTCAGGGTCGACATAAGTCGGTTGTACGGAGTTCTTGGACGTAGGATCGGACAGTTGCCCCTCGATCTTTTTAAGATTCCCCAGAATCTCTTCAGTCCGGCGGACAATGAATACCGGCTGACCACGCCACTCAGCAATCAATTGCTGACCCGGCTCGACCTTGCTGATATTGACCTTCACCGGTGCACCTGCGGCCTTCGCCTTGGCACTGGGGAACCATGACCCCACGAACGGGACCGCCGCCCCCACCGCTCCTGCAGCACCCACCACGGACGTGGCTGCTACGAGGAAGCGACGCCGGCCTGCATTCACGCCGTCATTGCTCATTCAGTCCTCTCCCATCAGCTTTGTGGCCTGTTAAATCAGGCATCTACTAAGTAAAAATCTGAACTTATAAAAATTTTGCAGAATGGTAATGAAAAGCCCCTATTCTGACAAGGTAATTACCACCCCTGCTCAGCGCCAAGCCTTGCAGTATAGGGGGTCTGGAGATGTGGCAAGTTGTCACACCAAAAATAACCCCCCATAAAAAACGCCCAACTCCGTAAGGAAGCTGGGCGTTTTTTTGAACGAAGAAACGAATTAACGCTTCGAGTACTGCGGACGCTTACGCGCTTTACGCAGACCGACTTTCTTACGTTCAACTTCACGAGCATCGCGAGTCACGAAGCCGGCTTTGCGCAGAGCGCCGCGCAGCGATTCGTCGTAGTCCATCAGAGCGCGAGTGATGCCGTGGCGGATTGCGCCAGCTTGACCACTTACACCGCCGCCGATGACGGTGACGTAGATGTCGAACTTCTCGACATTCTCAGTCAGTTCCAGCGGCTGACGAACTACCATGCGGGCAGTTTCGCGACCGAAGAACGTCTCCAGGGTGCGGTTGTTGATGGAGATCTTGCCAGTGCCCGGACGCAGGAAAACGCGTGCGGTTGCAGTCTTGCGACGGCCAGTGCCGTAATTTTGAGTCGCCGACATAATGAACTATTCCGTTAAATCTTCAGTTCTTGGGGCTGCTGAGCAGTATGAGGGTGAGCAGCGCCCGCATAGACTTTCAGCTTACGGTACATGTCGCGACCCAGCGGGTTCTTAGGCAGCATGCCTTTAACCGCGGTCTCGATCACGCGCTCAGGGGCTTTAGCAATCAGCTTATCGAAGCTGATCGACTTGATGCCGCCCGGGAAACCGGAGTGGGAGTAGTACATTTTGTCAGTGGTCTTAGCACCGGTAACACGGATTTGCTCAGCGTTGATAACAACGATGTAGTCACCGGTGTCAACGTGCGGAGTGTATTCCGGCTTGTGCTTGCCACGCAGACGGCTCGCGATTTCGGTGGCCAGACGACCCAGGGTCTGACCAGCAGCGTCGACGACGAACCAATCGCGCTTTACTGTTTCTGGTTTAGCAGTAAAAGTTTTCATTCTTTATAGCCTCAGGGGCCGCCCTGATAAATAAGACGGCGGATCTTACTGAATAGTGCGTACTTTGACAAGGTCAAAGGCAGCCGGATACAGACGCTATCGGGGGCTCGGGTCGGCGCGTCCGGTATACGGCAAGATTCTTCGGCAGGCGGCGCATCACTTCCACTGCAGAAAGAGCTGCGGAATTATGCAGATTGCGAAAAAAATTTCAACCTGCTTTTATCAATGTTTTGCCGAAGGAGTACCCGATGGACTATCGCAAGCTGGGCCGAACCGACCTGAATGTGAGTGCGATCTGCCTGGGCACCATGACCTGGGGCGAGCAAAACACCCAGGATGAAGCCTTCGCCCAGATCGAACGGGCCAAGCACGCTGGCATCAATTTCATCGACACCGCCGAGATGTACCCGGTGCCGCCCAAAGCCCAGACCTATGGCACTACAGAGCGCTACATCGGCAACTGGTTCAAGGCCCGTGGCGACCGCAGCGACTGGATCCTGGCCAGCAAGATCGCCGGCCCCGGCAACACCATCGACTACATTCGCGACCAACAGCTCAAGCATAACCGCCAGCATATCGTCCAAGCCCTGGATGCCAGCCTCAAGCGCCTGCAAACCGACTGGATCGACCTTTACCAACTGCACTGGCCCGAGCGCAGCACCAACTTCTTCGGCCAACTGGGCTACAAGCACCAGGCCGACGAAGACTTCACCCCGCTGGAAGAAACCCTCGAAGCCCTCGACGAACAGGTCAAGGCCGGCAAGATCCGCCATATCGGCCTGTCCAACGAAACGCCTTGGGGCACCATGAAATTCCTGGCCCTGGCCGAAAGCCGCGGCTGGCCGCGGGCCGTCTCAATCCAGAACCCCTACAACCTGCTCAATCGCAGCTTTGAAGTCGGCCTGGCAGAAATCGCCCTGCGCGAGCAATGTGGCCTCCTCGCCTATTCGCCCCTGGCATTCGGCATGCTTTCGGGCAAATACGAAGGAGGCGCGCGTCCGGCCAAGGGCCGTTTGAGCCTCTACAGCCGCTTTACACGCTACTTCAACCCGCAGTCGGAAGCCGCGTGCAGCCGCTACGTCGCCCTCGCTCGCGCGCACGGCCTGGACCCGGCACAAATGGCGCTAGCCTTCGTGACCCAGCAGCCTTTCGTGACCAGCAATATCATCGGCGCCACCAGCCTCGAACAACTGGACAGCAATCTGGCCAGCTTCGAGCTGAAACTGTCGGATGATCTGCTAGCCGGCATCGAAGCCATCCACAAAGACCACCCAAACCCCGCGCCGTAACGCGCCCCGTCAATACTCGGCCCGCAAAGCACCCGCGTAACGGGCCGATCTCGCACTAGAGCGAGCGGGCGATGATTTCCTTCATGATTTCGTTCGTCCCGGCATAGATGCGCTGCACCCGCGCATCGGCCCACGCCCGGGCGACCGGATACTCCCACATGAACCCGTAGCCGCCATGCAGTTGCACGCACTCGTCGAGCACCTTGCACTGCAGGTCGGTGCCCCAATACTTGGCCATGGCCGCGGTCGGCACATCGAGCTGGCCTTGCAGGTGCAGTTCCAGGCAGCGGTCGACAAACACCCGACCGATCTGGATCTCGGTGGCCATTTCCGCCAGTTTGAAACGGGTGTTCTGGAACTCGGCGATCGATTTGCCAAACGCCTTGCGATCACGGGTGTAGTCCAGCGTCCATTGCAAAGCCGCCTCGGCCGAGGCCAGACCACCAATCGCCACCGTCAGACGCTCCTGGGGCAGTTCCTGCATCAGATAGGCGAAGCCCATACCGGCCTGTCCCAACAGGTTTTCCTTGGGCACGCGCACATCTTGGAAGAACAACTCGGAGGTGTCCTGGGCCTTCATCCCAACCTTCTCCAGGCGCTTGCCCTTGGCGAAGCCCGGGGTATTGGCTTCCACCAGAAACAGGCTGGTGCCCTTGGCGCCGGCCTTGGGGTCGGTCTTGGCCACAACGATCACCAGGTCGGCCAGAAAGCCGTTGGTGATAAAGGTCTTCGAGCCATTGAGCACGTACTCGTCACCCTCCAGCACCGCCGTGGTCTTGACGCCCTGCAGGTCGGAGCCGGCGCCCGGCTCGGTCATGGCAATTGCCGTGACCATCTCGCCGCTGACCAGGCGCGGCAGGTACTTGAGTTTCAACGCCTCGCTGCCGTAATGCAGGATGTAGGGAGCAACGATGTCCGAGTGCAGGGAGAAGCCGATACCGGTCAATCCCAGGCGCCCAATCTCCTCGATCACCACCGTGCTGTAGAGAAAATCCGCCGCCATCCCACCATAGGCCTCGGGCAAATGGGAGCAAAGCATCCCCGCCTCCCCCGCCTTGTTCCACAACTGGCGGTCGATATAGCCCTGTTTTTCCCATTGCCCATGGAAAGGCACCGCCTCCTGTTCAAGAAACCGGCGAACACTGTCGCGAAAGAGTTCGTGCTCGGAGCTGAACAAGGTTCTGGGAATCATGCGCTCACCTGTAAAAGACACTGAGGCCGGAATTGGCCTCAAGAGCCTATGTCAGCGACCTGCAGCGGACCACTGGACACATCCGCCAAAAAATAAGACGATCCAGCCGCTTGATGACCACTTTCCCCTATAAGAATAAGTAAACCATGCCGAACCATCGCACCACGCCTTTGCGGCGCGTCAGCATCCTGGCCATCGATCAGGTATTCGCCTCGACCCTGATGCAGGCCAAGGACTTTTTCTACCTGGCCAGCCTGCGCTACGGCAAGCAACTCGGCCAGGGCCTGACCCCGGCGTTCGAAACACGCCTCGTCAGTCCGGACGGCCAGCCCGTCGCCAGTTTCAGCAAGGTGATCCTCCCGGTTGACGGCGGGCTCGAAGACACCGACGTGATCATTCTTCCCGCCTTCTGGGACGACTTCCAATCGCTGTGCCAACGCTACCCCCAGGTCATGCCCTGGCTACAAGCCCAGCATGCCCGCGGCGCGGTGCTGTGCGGCGAAGCCACTGGCGTGTTCTGGCTGGCCGAAGCCGGCCTGCTCGACGGCAAGGAGGCGACCACCTACTGGCGTTTCTTCAGCGCCTTCAGCGAACGCTTCCCCAAGGTGCAGCTCAACCAGGACAAGCACCTGACCGACGCCGACAACCTCTACTGCGCCGGCGGCACCACCTCGGCCTGCGACCTTTATATCTACCTGATCGAGCGTTTCTGCGGCGCCAATGTGGCCCAGGCTGTGGCCCGGGACATCCTTTACGAAGTGCAGCGCAACTATGCGCCCGGACGCATCGGCTTTGGCGGCCAGAAGCTGCACCAGGACATGATCATCCTGCAGATCCAGCAATGGCTCGAGGACCATTTCGCCGATAAATTCCGCTTCGAGGACGTTGCCCGCGAGCATGGCATGAGCATTCGCAATTTCATGCGGCGCTTCCAGACCGCGACCGGCGACAAACCGCTGCACTACCTGCAGCGCCTGCGGATCGAAACAGCCAAGGGCCTGTTGTCAGGCAGCCGCAAGAGCATCAAGACCATCAGTTACGAGGTGGGCTATGACGATGCGAGTTTCTTTGCGCGGCTGTTCAGGCAGCACACCGAGCTGTCGCCGAACCAGTATCGGCAGCAGTTCCAGCAGGCGGCGTGAGAAGGGCAATCGCGAGCGGCCGACAGGTCGCTCGCGATGGAAGGACTAAGGCTTGTGGGCCCGCGACAGGAATTCGTGGGACTGCATTTCCAACAGGCGGCTGAGGGTCCGCTGGAACTCGAAATTCAGCCGACCACCGGTATAGAGGTCCTTCAGCTCGACCTCGGCGGAAATGATCAGCTTGACGTTGCGATCGTAGAATTCATCGACCATGTTGATAAAGCGCCGGGCGATATCGTCGGTGGTCACGCCCATCTGCTCGACACCACTGAGCAGGACAGCGTGAAAGATCTTGCCCAACTCGATGTAGTCGTTCTGGCTACGCGGACCGTCGCACAGTTCACGGAAATCGAACCAGGCCACGTCGTCGCAGGTACGCAATGCACGAATTTCGCGGTTTTCGATGATCAACACATCATTTTCCACCGCCTGGGTGCATTCCGGTGTCAGTGCACGGAAGCTTTTTCGCAGGCTTTCGTGAGCCGCTTCATCCAGCGGGTAATGGAACAGTTCCGCCTGCTCCAGATGGCGCAGACGGTAGTCGACGCCGCTGTCGACATTGACGATATCGGTGTTCTGCTTGATCAGCGCAATGGCGGGCAGGAAACGCGCACGTTGCAGGCCATCCTTGTACAGACCGTCGGGAACGATGTTCGAGGTCGCGACCAGGGTCACGCCATTCTTGAACAGCTCTTCCATCAGCGTGCCGAGGATCATGGCGTCGGTGATATCGGAAACGAAGAACTCATCGAAGCAGATCACCCGTGCCTCGTCGGAAAACCGCTTGGCGATAATCGTCAGCGGGTTTTTCTCGCCGGGCAGGGTCTTCATTTCTTCGTGCACGCGCTTCATAAAGCGGTGGAAGTGCGTACGCACCTTCTGCTTGAACGGCAGCGCTTCGAAGAAGGTATCGACCAGGTAGGTCTTGCCGCGACCCACCCCGCCCCAGAAATACAGGCCCTTGACCGGCGCCTGGTCCTTCTTGCCAAACAGTTTGCCGAACATCCCCGGCTTGTTCTGCGAGGCCATGACCAGATCGTCGTACAGGCGCTGCAAATGACGCACGGCAGTTTCCTGCGCAGCATCATGGAAGAAGTCGGGGCGCTTCAGATCAGCTTGATATCGTTCTAGGGGCGTCATAATTCGTTAGCAAGGCAACAAAAACGGGCCGTCACTGTAGCGACGGCCCCGCAGAATGGCAATTAACCTTGGTCGCAGAACGATGATTAGTCGTCCTGTGGCGCCAGTGCGACGCGCAATGCCGTGATCGCGGCATCGCGTGCAGCCACATCGGCGAATGCCGGGCTGTCGGCCACACACTGGTCCTGCAACCAGACGCTAAAGCTCAGCTCGGCGCTGCGCACATCCAGCGGTTCGCCCGCCTGCAACTGCTTGGTCACCGCGCCAGCCGCCTTGCCATCGGCAAAGTTGCGCGAGAGCAGCAGTTGCTCGCCATCGGCTGCCAGCAGGCGGAAACGGAAGCTGCCGTCGTCTTCGCGAAAGCTGACAAAGCGCGCAGCCTTGGCGACTTTCTTCTTGGTCGCCGCAACGCCCTGGCTCTGGTTGACGAAAGAACGCAGACCCACGGCTTCGCGCAGCTCGTTGAGGAACGGGGTGGCGACGTTACGCGCTTTCTGCGCACCGGCCAGGAGGATGTCCTCCAGGTCCGCCGGCCGCTCCAGCAGTTGATGGTAGCGCTCGCGGGCCTCGCTCAGATCACTGTCGAGCAGTTGGAACAAGCGCTGCTTGGCTTCGCCCCAACCGATCCCCTGGAGCAGGTCGGCACGGAATTCGGCAGCCTGCTCAGCCGTGGCAAATGCCTGGTACAGAGTGAACAGGTGGGCGTTATCCGGGTCCTTGGCTTCGCCAGGGGCACGCGAGTCAGTGACGATCCGCGAAATCGCCTCTTTCAAGTCCTTGGCGCTGCTGAACAACGGAATGGTGTTGTCGTAGCTTTTGGACATCTTGCGCCCATCAAGGCCTGGCAGCGTGGCCACGCTCTCTTCGATCAGCGCTTCAGGCATCACGAAGAATTCCTTGCCATGCCCGAACAGGTGGTTGAAACGCTGGCCGATATCACGGGCCATTTCAACGTGCTGGATCTGGTCACGACCCACCGGGACCTTGTTCGCGTTGAACATCAGGATATCCGCAGCCATCAGCACCGGATAGCTGTACAGGCCCATGGTGATCCCGGCGTCCGGGTCTTCACCGGTCTCGACATTCTTGTCCACCGAAGCCTTGTAGGCGTGGGCGCGATTGAGCAACCCCTTGGCCGCGACACAGGTCAGCAACCAGGTCAGCTCGGGGATCTCGGGGATATCCGACTGGCGATAAAAGGTCACCCGATCCACATCCAGGCCACCGGCCAACCAGGTCGCGGCGATTTCCAGGCGCGAGCGCTGGATGCGCTGCGGGTCATCGCACTTGATCAGGGCGTGGTAGTCGGCCAGGAAGTAAAAGGAGTCGGCATTGCTGTCGCGGCTGGCGCGAATTGCCGGACGAATGGCGCCGGCGTAGTTGCCCAGGTGCGGCGTGCCAGTGGTCGTGATGCCTGTGAGGATACGGGTACGAGTGGTCATGGGTAATCGCTTGTCTGACTGCAGTCAATTCGAGAGGCGCGGCAGGACCAGATCCTTGAGATCGGTCAGCTTGCCATGAAAAAAGTGCCCGCATTCTGCCACTTTCAGCAGCTCATGTGGACGGGTGAGCGCGGCGGACCAGTCATAGACGGCCTGGGGCTCGACGACTTCGTCGGTTTCCGGCTGGATCACCGTCAATGGACACTGGGCAGGCAGGGCGTCCTGGTCACGCAAGCGCATGACGGCAGGGGCGACCATAAACAAGCGCGCCAGTTTGTCACCCTGGGCTTCCAGACGCCCACCCAGGCTGGCGGCGACAAAACCACCAAAGGAGAATCCCAGCAGTGTCATCGGCAGGTCCGGGTAGCGCGCACGTAGCCAGGCCGCGGCCGCCTGCGCATCGTCGACTTCGCCCGTGCCCATATCGTGCGTGCCGGCACTGGCGCCCACACCGCGATAGTTGAAGCGCAAGGTCACCAGCCCGGCATCACGCGCGGTGCGTTGCAGGGTCGAGACGACTTTATTGAGCATGGTGCCGCCCTGCACCGGGTTGGGATGGCAGATCAGCGCCAGGCCCCGCGGTTCGGCGTTATCCAGGTACAAGGCTTCCAGTTGGCCGACAGGGCCATCGATGACAACAGGGGTTTCACGCATAAGCAAGGAAGGAACTCCGTGACCTCTCAAGGGGTCGACTCGTCTAGCTAAAAATCTGTGCCTGATCATGATTGCGAGCTTAGATCGCGGTATACAGCGCAGGTCCGAGCCGTTAACGTAAAGCAAAGCCGTTTATAGAGGAAGGACTCGTGGAACACTCGCTCTTAGTTTGGTTGTTGCCGACTCTTGCCCTGGTTGCTGGTGTCGCTATTGGATTCCTGGTCGCTCGTCTGCTGCCCAACGCCGCCCCCAGCAGCACGCAGCGGCAACTGGACGATATCCAGGAACGTTTTGACAGTTATCAGAACGAGGTGGTTACCCACTTCAACAGCACCGCCAACCTGGTGCAGAAACTCACCCAGAGCTATCAGGAGGTCCAGGAGCACCTGGCCGAAGGCGCCAACCGCCTGGCGCTCGACGAGCAGACTCGCCAACGCCTGCTGGCTGCCCTGCACGCCGACGCCGCCCAAGCGCCACGCGAGCGCCTGACCCCGCCACGGGGCGACCAGGAGCCGCCACGTGACTACGCGCCCAAGGCGCCCAACGCCCCCGGCATGCTCGATGAGCATTATGGCTTGAAGAAGTCCTGAGAGCCCAGTCGGCGCTCACTAAAAAGCCCGCTCGATCCTGGATCGAGCGGGCTTTTTCACGCCCAGCGTTCAGGGCTTATTGCTGGTACTGCTGATACTGCTGGCCAGGGATCGGCTTGAGATTGACCTCTACCCGACGGTTCTGCGCACGACCATTGACGTCGGCGTTGCTGGCAATCGGATTATCCGGGCCGGCACCGCGTGCACTCAGGTTGGCCGGGCTGACACCCTGGGATGTCAGGTAGGTCGCCACGCTCTGCGCGCGCTGATAGGACAGGTCCATATTGTGCTGACGGCTGCCGGTGCTGTCGGTATAGCCGACAATCTCGATGGCGTTCTGGTTGAACTCGCGCAACGAGTTAGCCAGGTTGTTCAGCGGCTGGTAGAAGCTGCTGGCAATCGCTGCCGAGTCCGTGGCGAAGGTGATATTGCCCGGCATGATCAGCTTGATCTGATCGCCCTGGCGCTGCACTTCGACCCCGGTATTGGCCATGCTCGCGCGCAGCTTGGCTTCCTGCTTGTCGGCGTAGTAGCCGTAACCGGCGGCGGATGCGCCCACAACGGCGGCGCCGATCAGCGCGCCCTTGCCACGGTTGTTGTGATCGATGGCAGCGCCCGCCAATGCGCCGGCCAGGGCGCCAAGGCCGCCGTACTTGGCGGTTTTGCTCATCCCCGAGGACTGATCCGCCTGGCCCTGATTGTCATAGGGATTAGGCGAGGCGCAGCCGGCCAACAGGGCAACAGCGGTAGCGACAATTATCAAGCGAGGCGTAGTGAACATGGGTGAAGCTCCTACTTTTACATTCTGTGGTGCAACGGACGGACCTTTGCCGAAATTAGAGCGACGCCGCGGATAAAAATTCCCCAGGCCGGCCTCAGGCACGGACAAAAGGATTTTCGCGCATTTCATCGCCCAGACGGGTATCGGGACCATGCCCGGTGACCACGGTCGCGTCTTCGTCCAGGGTATACAGGCGTTGCTTGATTGAACGCACAATGGTGGCCTGATCGCCGCCCCATAGGTCCGTTCGCCCTACCCCGCGCCGAAACAGCGTGTCACCGGCAACCAACAGCTTAGCCTCGGAAAACCAAAAGCTCATGGAACCCGGTGTATGTCCCGGCGTGTGCAGCGCCACGCCGCAGCCACAGGCCAGCTCCTCATCGTCGGCCAGCCAGCGATCCGGGGCCGGAACCGGCGTATACGGCACACCGAACATGCTGCACTGCATCTCCAGGTTGTCCCAGAGAAACTGGTCTTCCTTGTGCAGGTGCAGGGTCGCGCCGGTCTTCTCCTTCAACTGGCCGGACGCCAGGAAGTGATCCAGATGAGCGTGGGTGTGGATGATGCTGACGACCTTGAGCCCCAGCGCCTCCAGTCGGGCCAGGATCAATTCGTGGTTGCCGCCCGGGTCGACGACAATGGCTTTGCCGGTCAATGGGTCGCCAATGATCGTGCAGTTACACTGCAACGGGCCGACGGGGAAGGTTTCGCGGATTAGCGCGGGCTTGGCGACGTCCATGGGTGTTCCTGAAAAAGTGAATGAGACATAAGCGCTAGCTTACGCAAAACCGTCGTGACGGTTAGCCCCCTCTCCATCTATTTAGTACCGATTGACGGTTCGCTCATCCTTCTATGCACGAGTGATCATTTGCAGTTTCATCGATAAGGCCCGAAAAAAATTTCGGCCCATTCCGGCAGTCACGAGAAATACACCAAGTGAAGTCGATTTTTACCCAACCCTCTAACCAGATATTGCATTTTTTATAGTGAAAACAACTGGATAGCTCTTCCTATACTGCTCTCGGCGTTCGTACCCCGAACGTTCCAATAAGCGGAAGACGCTTATTGCTCTGCCATGGAGATAGTCGTTTTACGGAAACAGTGGGCTGGCGTTTCCTTTCTATTTCCATGCACCTAATAAATCTAAGAATGAGAAATCGCGTAATGAATAAACAATCTATCCAGATTGCGCTTGCCTATATGTCTGTAGTGATCGGTGGCGGCTTTGCTTCCGGACAGGAGGTGTTGCAGTTTTTCACCGGCTATGGGCTGATCGGCATCGTCGGCACTCTGGTGAGCGGCCTGCTATTTGCCTTCCTCGGCATGCAGATCGCTCGATTGAGTTCACAAATGCAAGCGAACTCCCACAAGGAAGTACTCTACAGGCTGTTCGGCACTCGCATTGGCCTGGTGGTCGACGTGGTCTTGTCATTTTTCCTGTACGGCGTCGGTGTGGTGATGCTGGCCGGCAGCGGCTCAATCTTTGCTCAGCAATACGACCTGCCCCCGCTTTTCGGCGGCGTACTGATGACAGTGCTGGTGGTTGCCACCCTCTGCCTGAACGTCAAGCGCATCATCAATCTGATCAGCGTGGTCATGCCTTTCCTGCTGGCCATGGTGCTGATCATCACCACCTACTCGATCTTCAGCTACAACGCCTCCATCGAGACCCTCGATACGGTAGCCCGCGAGAACAACGAGACAGTGACCGGCAACTGGTTTGTCGGTGCCCTGCTGTACGCCTCCTTCAACATCGCGGTCGGCTTCCCGATGCTGGCGGTGATCGGTGGCATGACCAAACAGCCCAAGGCCGCGGCAATCGGCGGCATCCTCGGCGGACTCGGTCTCGGCGCCCTGATCCTGCTGCTGAACATCGGCCTGTTCGCCAATATCAACCAGTTGCAGGGCATTGAAATGCCGTCTCTGGCACTGTCGGGACGCATCTCGCCCGTCCTCGCCGTGGTGATGTCTGTGGCACTGGTTTGCATGGTGTACAGCACCGCGGTGGGAATGTTCTTCGCATTCAGCGCGCGCTTTGCCAAACCCGAGTCGGGCCGATTCAAAACCATCAGCGCTGTGACCGTCTGCATCGGCCTGGGCTTGAGCATGGGCGGATTCAGCAAGCTGGTGGGCACGGTCTATCCGCTGCTGGGCTACGTTGGCTTCGCACTTATCCTCGCCATCGGCTTCAACTATGTACGCGGCAACGCCAGCGCCAAGGCAAAAAAAGCGGCGCTGACCCCTCTCTCCTGACCCAACCGCCGCCGAGCTTCGGCTCGGCGGTCTTGCGGGCGCGTCTGTCAAAATAGCGGCTTGTTGATGGTGAGCCAACACTGGCGACTGCCTCGCAGCCAACCCGCCAATCCCCCCCCTGATCATCCGCGACCTGCCGCCACACGCCCTATTCGATCCGATAATGAAAGGTGTTCTTGACCCCCGACACCATGACCGCACGCCCCTCGATAATCCGCGGTTCATAACGAAAGCCCTTGGCCGCCTGAAGTGACGGGCGGGCAAACAGCGGGTGGCAATCACCGAGTACCTGGGGGTCCTGGACCCGGCCCTGGGTGTCGACGTTGTAGCTGACGGTGCATTGTCCCTGCAGGTTTTTATCCAGCGCCCGTTGAGGGTACTCCGGGGCCGCCTTGCTGATCGGTTGATATTGACGACTGGCCAGGGCAGCGCGCTCACGTTCGGCACTGGCCGCGCGCTCGGCCTGTTGCCGGGCGAGTTGGGCCGCTTCACGCTGGCGGTTTTCATCGGCCTGGCGCGCCAGCGACTCCTGCTCTAGTCGCTCCCGGTCCTGCTCCCGCTTACGTTGCTGCTGGCGCTCGACCTCATGCAGGCGTTGCTGTTCATCGCGCTGCTGGCGCTTGAGCGCCAGCGCGGCATCCGGAACCGGCGGTGGTATCGGCTTGGCGACTGCCGGCAAAGGCGCCGGGGCTGGCGGCGGCGCAATCACAGCCGCTGGCGCGCTGACCGGCGCGGCAACCGGCACCGGCAGGCTGATCAATTGGGTGGTCATCACCGGCACCGCCACAGGGATCGCCAGCGGTTCCTGTTGATAGGCCAACAGCAGTACCAGCACGCCGGCATGCACACCAACGGCCAGGCTCACCGCCAGGGCATGGCTGCGCCAGGCGGGCCATGTCAGCCGCAGTTCGGTCGGGGATAGCGTCAGGGCGACCATGGTTCAGGGCGCCTCGGTAATCAGGCCGAGGTTTCTGACCCCGCCACGCTGCAGCTCGGCAATCCCGGCAGCCACGCGGCCGTAGTCGGCATCCTTGTCGGCACGCACATAGACCTGGGTATCGCCACGTTGGGCGATTACCGCGGCGACCTTTTCACGCATCTGCTCCAGATTGACGGCGCTATCGGTCTGCTCCTCGATATTGAGGTCCGGCCCCAGGTTCCAGTAGAAGCCACCGTCGGCCTGCACCGACAGGGTCAGGATCTGCTGATCGCTGTCGACCTGCAACGCCGTCGCCGCGACCTGGGGCAACTCCAGCTTGACGCCCTGCACCAGCATCGGCGCGGTGACCATAAAGATCACCAGCAGGACCAACATCACATCGATGTAGGGCACCACATTCATTTCCGCCTTGGGACCATGTTTACGCTGTGGTTTGACCAGCATGTCGGTTGCTCCTTCAGGCCACGGCCGCGACAGCGGGACCGCTGTGCAGGCGTTTGTGCAGGCGGGCCTGCAGTTCATTGGCAAAGCTGTAGTAACGCGCACTCAGGGTTTGCCCCCGGGCGCTCAAACGGTTGTAGGCCATCACGGCCGGGATCGCCGCAAACAAGCCGATGGCGGTGGCGATCAACGCCTCGGCAATGCCCGGGGCCACCGTGTTGAGGGTGGCCTGGGCCGCCTGGGACAAGCCAAGAAAGGCATTCATGATGCCCCACACCGTGCCAAACAGGCCGATGTAAGGGCTGACCGAGCCGACGGTGGCGAGAAACGCCAGGCCCTTTTCCAGTCGCTCGTCCTGGTCGGCAATCGCGACATACAGGTTGCGCTCGACCCCGTCGAGCACCGCGTCCGGGCTGATGCGCGGCTGGCGCTGCAACTCGGCATAGGCCTGGTAGCCATCGGTGAAAATTCGCTGCAGGGCGGCGTCCGGTTCTCCAGCCTGCTCCTGACTCTCGCGGTACAACGCCGCCAGGTCGCCGCTGGCCCGAAAGCGCGTGAGGAAAGCGCCCTGCAGGCGCTCCTTGCGCCGCAGCGTCCAACTGCGCTGCACAATCAGGTACCAGCTTGCCAGCGATGCCAGCAGCAGGCAGAGCATCACGGCCTGGACCACGGGGCTGGCCTCGGTGATCAGGCCCCAGATGCTCATGGATTCTTGTGCGTGTGGCATATCGTGCTCCTTGACCCCGCAGCAGGCGGGGCGTGTCCATCAGTGGATGACATCGGTGTTGCGTTACGATGACAGCGGCCTACTCCAGGCCCAGGGCTTGCGCCACCCGGCTCCAGGGCAGGTATTTGTAGTTCTGGCGCCCTTCGGGCATACGCTTGCGGCCGTCCTGCACCACCAGCATCCCCTGGCTCCAGGGCCCGCCGAGGTTGGCCGAGGTGACATCCAGGCCATCGGTTTGGGAGGCCCCGTCGATCCCCAGCGCCGCATTCAGGCTGACGGCAAACGAGCCGCGCAGCGTGTACGGCGGCTGCGCCTCGACCACCACATAGCGGTCGTTGCCCTGGCTGGAGATCACCAGGTAGTCGCGCTGGGTGCCTTGATACAGCGCCAGGCCTTCGATATCCGCCTGCAACGGCCCGCCGACGCCGATCACCTTCTCAGGTGTGCTGGCACTGTCGCGCAGGTCCAGCGCCCAGACGGCCTGATCCTCTTCGCCGATAAACAGGCGCTGCCGGTGGTCGTCGACCACACAGCCTTCGGGTTGCGAGGCCAGTTGGAAACGCCGCACCAACTGCCCCTCTACCTGAGCGTCGCGGCTACCCAGGCGGTACTGCAGGACACTACCGTCCTTATCATTGGCGATGGCATGGATGGCGCCCTCGGGGTCCTTGAACAGGCATAGCCCGTAGATTTCCTTGAGCGGTGTCTTGACCTCGCCCAGGGCCGACACTTCACCGCTCGCCGGATCGATGGCGAACAGATGCAGGCTGTTGTGATCGCGATTGCTCGCCACGGCCAGGTCCACGGTGCGCGAGCCCAGGGTGAAACCACTGCGCACATCGACGTTGTTCAAACGCCCAACCCGCAAGTCCTGTAATTGTTTGCCGGCCAGGTCGTAGACCAGCAGGCCACCCTTCTTGTCCGTGCCCAATACACGGCTGCGAGCGGGCTCGCTGCGATTGACCCAGATAGCCGGATCATCGGCGGCATCGCCCAGGCTCGGCACCGGGTCGGTCTGGGCCTGGGCCGGCAGATAGGGCACCGGCGCACGCGGCGCAACGGCGGGCAGCAGCCCGTTCAGGCGGGCCCGTTGCTGCCCCATCTCGTCGAGCAGCAACAGGTCGAAGCCATCGCCAGCGACACGGGCGCTAAGCTGTTGCGGCTCGTCGAGACCGGCGAGCGGCAACGTGACGCTATGGCTCCAGCCCTCGGCCGCTTGCCGATAGACATGCAGCGCCGCAGCCTTCGGGTCCAGGGCCAGCAACCCGCCCGGCACCACGGCCATGCCGCCGACCTGCTGGCCCAGGTTGCCAAAGGGCGCGCGCAGATCGACCGGCTGGCGCTCCAGCGGGGCTTCGGCTCCCGCACCGTAGCGCCAGAGGCCCACCTCCTCTTCATTGACATACAGCCCGTCGCTGGCGTCATCGACCTGGCAGTACTCGCTTTGCGGCGGCAGGCTCAGGCCACGGACCCGTTGCGCAGCGGGCAGTGGCGTATCATCGGCGGCCACCAACCATTGCTCGCCCACGCCCTCGGCACCGAGCAGAAACACAAAGCTGTTGCGGGCCGCATCGCGGTACAGGCACAACCCTTCAATCGCAAAATCACGCTTAGGCAGGTACAGCGGCACACCCCAGCCCTGACTCTGGCTGACGCTCAACAGCAGCGCCTGCTGGCGCCGAACATCCAGGCTGGCAACCAGCACTGCCTTGTCGAGCACGCGGTGATCGAGCTGCTTGAAACGCCCCTCGAACTGGCTAACGACACGGCCATCGGCCTTGACCAATTGCAGGCCCTTGCCGGTGGCCAGCAAGCGCTCGGCGCCGGGCCAGGCGCTCTCGCTGGCCAACAGTTGGGCATTCTGCACCGCGCCCGCCGGGCGTTCGCCCAGGCTCAGGGTGGGGGCAGCCAATGCCTGGGGAGTCGCCAGCAACAGGCTGGCGCTCAGCAGAAACGGGTACGGGATTGCTTTGAACATTGCCAGATCTCGTCAGGCACCCGCCCACGGCAACAGCGCGCCGCGGGCCAGGTGAAAAATCAGAAGTGAGAGAGGGTCAGGCCGAGCTTGTAGGTCGGGCCGTATTCTTCGTACTGGGCGTTGAACGAGCGCCGGCCGGTGTACACGTAGTACGACTCGTCGGTGATGTTCTGCGCCTCGAAAGTCAGTTGCAGGTCGGGCGTGATGAAGTAGCCGGCCTTGAAGTCGACGAACAACTGGTCATCGGCATACAGGTCATGGGCCTTGTCATTGATCCCGGCAACCTCGACCAGATAGCTCGACTTGTAGTTGCCCGCTAGACGGAAATTCAGCTTGTCGTTTTCCCAGCCCAGGGACAGGTTGCCCACGGTGCCGGACTGGTTCGGCAGGTCGATGCGCCGACTGGCGCCCTGGCCTTCGATATCGGCACGGGACTGGCTCAGGGTCAGGTTGCTCCCGATCAGCAGGCCGTTCCACGGCGCCGGCAACCAGTCGAATTTCTGCGAGTAGGCGAGTTCCAGGCCATAGAGGCGGGCCTTCTTGCCGTTGGCAAACGTCAGCGCCTCCTTGTAGCCCACCCAGTCACCGCTGCCGGCCAGATCGGTGTTGTAGACGAAGTTCTCGATGTCCTTGTAGAACACATACGCCGAGACCACGCCTGCGCGGCCCATGTAGTGCTCGATCCCCAGGTCCAGGTTCATCGACTCCAGGGGCTTGAGATCCGGGTTGCCGAAACTCGCCTCGCCTTCGGCCTGATCGATCATAAAGCCGGGCGCCAACTGACCGAAGGTCGGTCGCACGACGCTGTGGGTCCAGGCTGCACGCACCTGGGTCTGGGCACTCAGCTTGTAGCGGGCATGCACGCCGGGGAGCCAGTGGTCATAGCGGTTCTTGTTGTCGGTCGGCACATAGACGCCGTCGCGCAGGCCGGTGCCCTTGGAGCTCAGTTCCGTGCCCTCGTAGCGCAAACCGCTGATAAAGCGCCAGTCGCCAACATCCAGGGTGTTCATCAAGTACGCGGCGTTGATGTCCTCGTTCATGCTGAAGTCATTGATGCGCGACTCCGTCTCATCGTAGAAGGCATTGGGGTCCATGCTGCCGATCAGGTCCTTGATGGCGCCGGCACTGATGCCGTTGCCAAACGGGCCAAGCCCGTAGTCGACCTTGCCGCTCTGGAAGTCTTCGAGGCTGAGGTTGTTGAAGCCGTCGTAGACCCAGACATCGGTGTCGCTGCGCTTTTCCCGGCGGCTGACCTTGCCGCCGAACTTGACCTGGGAAGCATGGCCGCTGAGGTCATAGTCGCGCGCCAGGTCGAGGCGGATATTGCGTTCCTGATCCCGGGAGTTGGCCTTTTCCCACTCGACTTTATCGAGCGTGAAGGACGCCGGATCGTAGAAATCCGCGCCGGCCGAGAGCGTTGGTTTGCGCGTACCGTCGAAGCCGACATCGGTGAAATCGCCGACAAACTTGGCTGCGGCAATCCCTCCCGGATCCTTCTCGGTGGACTGGCTGTAGCCGACCTGACTGCTCAGGGTCCAGTCGCCCATGATCCGCTCGCCGCCCAGCACATAGGACTGGATTTCCTGGGTGTCCTCCCGCGATTTCAGCGAGCGCCAGCCTTCGCCATCGCCGCGCTGGCCGGATACCTGCGGATCGTCGAACTCAATGCCCGCGGCGTTGCGGGTCTCGGTGTCCTTGAAGCGGCTGTACAGGGTGCGCAAGTAATAGCTGGAGAAATCATCCGGACGGTAATCGAAATTCAGGCCAAAGCCGGTGCGCTCACGGGTGATTTCATAATCGCGCAACTCGGCTTCGTTCAGGCGCGCAGCGTCGGCATCAAAGTCCCAGGCGCCGCCGGTTTCCACGTTGTCGGAGCCGAACTTGCGCTTCTGCCAACTGAACGCCGCCGCCACGCCAAAGTTGTCGATGCCATCGCCCAGGCTGAAGCGATTGCTCAACGCACCGGAGAATTTCGGACTGTCCCGACCGGTGTTCTGGTCGTGGCTACCCTCGCCGCTGAAGGTGTAGAACAGCCCCGGATGATCGAAGGCCGACAGGCTCTCGACCTCGATGGTGCCGCCCAGGGAGTTGGCGTCCATGTCCGGGGTCAGCGTCTTGACCACCGACAACGACTGCACCAATTCGGCCGGCAAGACATCGAGGGCCACGGCACGGCGCTCGCCTTCGGGCGAAGGCAGCAGGGTGCCGTTGATGGTGACGCTGTTCAGGTCAGGGCTGATGCCACGTACGCTGACAAATCGCCCCTCGCCCTGGTCACGCTCCACCGACACCCCGGGAATGCGCTGCAAGGCTTCGGCGGCGTTGTCGTCCGGCAACTGGCCGACGCCATCGGCATGCACCACGCTGCGCACGGTGTCGGCGTTCTTCTGCTCCTTGAGGGCCTGATCGATGGCCGCAGCCTGCCCCACTACATCGACATGCTCGACCCCCTCTTCCTGGGCCCAAAGCGCCGGGCTCGCGCTGATGGCCAGGGTCAACAGACTGATCTTGAAACGCCGCTTGGCGCTGGCGCAATTGGCAGTGCTCACGATGAAAGCTCCCTCTGAAGTCGAACCGCCAAACCGGGGCGGAAACTGCAGCGCAAGCTAGTGGTGACGTATGGCAGTTCTGTGACAGGTTTTTACCCAAGCCGCTGAAACCGCTGTTTTCGACGCTGTTGCCCACTGTTTTGAGCTTAAACGACCCCCCCTTTGCGGAACGCCTACCGCTACCCGCTGCACACAGGCCTTGCCAGCGGCGACATCCGGGGGCGCAGCGCACGCAAAACCGCAGCCCCCGTATACCTCGGGAACCACGACGGCTACGCCGCCGGGTACAGCCTGTAGCAGCCAGGGCCTTCGCGAAGCCTTTCCCTGTCGCTGACGTGCCGTCGGCAAAAAAGTCCCTTCAAAAATGCATTTGCGTTGGGCTGAATAGACCCCCCTCCCGGTAACCAAAGTGTCATGGACGTTTGTTTCCTTGGCCCCCAGCCAGCCACTTGCGGCGGCGTTCAAGGAATCTTTATGACTCGTTTCAGCCTGCTGGCACTCGCGCTGGCATCCTGCATCGGCCACGCGCTTGCCGAGCCCTCCCCGCTGCCCCATTCGCCCGGCGCGCCCTATGCCGCCAGCGGCCTGGCCGACCGTATCGTGCTGACCCCCGGCGCCAATCCTGCGCGGGAAATGGCCGTGACCTTTCGCACCGATCCACGCCAGAGCGCCAGCGAGCTGCAACTGGTCCTGGCCCTCGACGGCCCGCAGTTGGAGCCGCGGGCAATCACCCTGCAAGGCAATAGCCAGGCCCTGGACACGGAAAACGGCCCTGCCCTGTTTCACCAGGTGCGCCTGCACGATCTGCAACCGGACAGCGTCTATGCCTACCGCGTCAAAGGCGCCGAGGGGTGGAGCGAGTGGCTGCAGTTCCGCACCGCCGCCCAGGGCTTCAAGCCCTTTACCTTTGTTTACCTGGGCGACACCCAGAACGACATCCTGGCCCTGGCTTCGCGCACTATCCGCCAGGCCTTGCAGAGCACCGCCAACCCGGCGCTGGTGGTGCATGCCGGCGACCTGGTGTCCCAGCGCGACGACCTGGTCCATGACGACCAATGGGGCGAGTGGAACCAGGCCGGCGGTTTTCACTACGCCGGCGTGCCCCAACTGCCGGCCAGCGGCAACCACGAATACCTCGACGCTCTCAACCCGGACGGCAGCGAGTCCCGCACGCTGGGCCCACACTGGCAGCGCCAGTTCGCCCTGCCGCAAAACGGCGCACCAGGGGCCGAACGCACCACCTATGCGGTCGACTATCAGGACGTGCGCTTTATCGTGCTCGACGGCACCTCGGCACTCGACCTCGGCACTCAGGACAGCCAGACGCAATGGCTGGAGCAGCAACTCAAGGCCAGCAAGGCACGCTGGAAAGTCGTGGTCACCCACCAGCCCATGTACACCTGCGCCCGCCCGCAAGACACCGAACCCCTGAAGTCGAGTTGGGTCCCCTTGTTCGAAAAATACCGCGTGGACCTGGTCCTGCAAGGCCACGACCACTGCTACAGCCGCCTGAGCAATGCCGCCGGGCGCGACGCGGCCAAGCGGGCCCGGGCCAAGGTCCAGGGCCCGGTGTATATGGTCTCGGTGGCGGGTTCGAAGATGTACGCGGTCAACGATCGCGCAGGCAAGCAGCCCGATCGCGGCGCCGAAGCGACCCAGCTATACCAGACCGTCGACGTACAGGCCTCAAGCCTGGCCGTGCGCAGCTACACCGCCAGCGGCACCTTGTATGACGCCTTCGACCTGCGCCGCGATGCCCAGGGCCGCAAGCACCTGGTGGAACCGGTCAAGGTCCTGCCCAAGGAGCGCTACTGCACCGCGGACCTGGGCCCGGATCAGTTGCCCTGCACGGCCCGCGCCAAGTAAGCCCTGTCAACATTCTGTGATCTAGGCCAGGCATGCTGGGGTGTGCCTGGCTCGGAGCCCCGCGATGAAATCCCTACTCAAGCTTCACACCCTGACCTTGATCGGCCTGGCGATGGCCGCCAATTTCGGTCTGCAAATCTTTCTCGCCTTCGGTGTCCCCAAGCACTGGGACGAGATCAATTGGATGGACGTGTTCGGCGAAGGCGGCTCGGGGCTGATCTGGCTGCTGTGGCTGGTAATGCTGCTGCGCAGCCGCCCCAGCGGCCGAGTCACACGGATCCTGGCGATCGGCATGGCATGCGTGTGTTTTTCCTGGTGGATGGATGTGCTCGATGAGTTTATTCGCATGTCCGACAACGCGATCTGGGACAACTGGCTGGAAACCGCGCCGATGCCCGTGGGGCTGCTCCTGATCACGGTCGGTATCTACTACCTGCACCAGGAACAGCAAGCCATCAACCGCCAGATGAGCAAGCGCGAAGGGCTGTTTCGCGACCATCGACTGCTCGACAAACTGACCCCACTGGGCGGCGCCGAGTACCTGCGCCAACACGTCGAACTGGCGCTGGCCAAGGCTGCCGACGAGCAGCAACCGCTGTCATTGGTGGCCCTGGATATCGATGACTTCAGCAGCATCAACCTGCGCCACGGCGAAGCCGAGGGCGACCAGGTCCTACAAGTGCTCGCCCAACTGCTGCTGTTCAATCTGCGCCAGCAGGACTTGCTCTGCCGATTGGCCGGCGACCGTTTCGTGGTGGTCCTGCCCAATACCGGCGAAGCCCAGGCGGGCCTGATTGCCCGGGACCTGCAACAGGCTGTCGCCGCCCTCGCCCATCGCACCCAGCGCCACGGCGAGCGCCTGTACCTGAGCGCCACCGTCGCGGTGGCCATGGCCTACGACGAGGACGCCGAACAACTGCTCAAACGGGTCAACCTGGCTATCGCCAAAGCCAAGCCGCGCCCGGCACGGTGCGCCTGAGATGCGCGCCATGACCGGCTACGAACGGGACCAGCGCTTTATCGTTGGGCACTATCAGCCCGCCACCCTGATCGACCTCGCCCTCTCCCGCGGGCTGGACAGCCATCGGCTGCTGCGCGGGTGCGAGGTGTTCTACGAGGACATCCGCCGCGGCTCGGCCCGGCTGAGCCCCGAACAGTTTCTACGCCTGATCGACAATACCCAGCGCCTGCTCGACGCCGACGACAGCAGCTTTCTATTTGGCCAGAGCCTGTTACCGGGCCACTTTGGCGATGCCAGCCAGACCCTGCTGCATGCCCGCGACCTGTTCCAGGCCCTGGAGCAGCTATGCGAATTCCAGGCCTTGCTGAGCCCGCTCCTGGCCCCGCGCCTGCTGGTCGACGCCCAGCAGATTCACCTGTACTGGCTGGACAGCTGCGGCGCCGGCAGCGCCCTGCCATTTCTCAGTGAAACCTGCCTGACGGCCGTGGTTGCCATGGCCCGAAAAATGGGCGGTGAACGCCTGCCCTGGAAGATTCAGTGCGCCTATCCACAACCGCGCCATATCGAACAGTACTGGGTCCACCTGGGCGATGACATTCGCTTCGAGGCCCAGGTCACCCTGCTCTCGCTGCCGCGCGAATATGCCCACCGCCCCTGGCCGACCGCCGCGACCACCGCCGGCCACGTGGCCCGCGAAGCCTGCAGCGAACAGTTACGCCAGTTGGGCTGGCAGTCGAGCTTTCTCGACCGTCTCTACGACCATCTGCACGAGCATATCCGCCAGCCCCTCAACCTGGAACGCGTGGCGGCGGCGTTCGCCATGAGCCCGGCGTCGCTCAAGCGCAAGCTGCATCGCCACGGCACGCACTTCCAGCAGCAGCTCGACCTGGTCCGGCGGCATGTCGCCCTGTATCTGTATCAGGTCAAGGGCTACACCAACGACGAGGTCTGCAGTTACCTGGGCTTTAGCGACACCACCAACTTTCGCCGCTCGTTCAAACGCTGGACCGGGCTGACCCCCAGCGCACTGGCACAATGGTTCGGGCGCTAGGCCGGGCCGCTCCGCCAGGCTAGCGCCAGTCGCGACAACGCAGGCGCTCGTTGACGGACGTGGTCTGGATAATGGGGTGGTCCACATAGTCCGTCACCACACCATCAACGTAGAAGTAGAAACGCTTGCCTTGGGCAATTCTCAGGTAGACCACGTCCACCACCGAGCCCTGCGGCTTGAGTTGGCGAATAACCCCGGCGGGCACGACCAGGTGGCTTGTGGCCGAGGGCATTACGCCAAAGGCAAACTTGAAGTCCGCGCCGCCCGCGCCATTGCTCTGCAGGCTGACGGTCGAAGGCGCCAGCGACTTCGAGACGCTCAATAACTCAAGGTTCGATCCCTGGCGCAAGGCCGTGAAACTGAAGGTCGGCGTATCAACCCGATTCAGCTCGAACACCCGGCCCAGATTGGGCGCGGACAAGCGTTCGAGGCTCTGCTGAATATCCCGCGAATCCGCTGGGGTCAGCGCTATCGGCGGCACCTGCCTGATCGTCCTGACAATAGGAGTCGCACCGCCCGCCACGGGTCTTCGCAACCATCGATCAACATCGCCGCGCGAATCGTGCTTGCCGTCGAGCGCCGGCTCATTGAGCACCTCGAAGCAGGTCTCGGGGATCAGCCCCAATTGCGCCAGAACCCTGTCCGTCAGGGCCCGGTACTCATCGCCCAGCCCCTGGGAGTACGACATGCCGACATCGGAATGGGCACCGGGCAGAATCAGGGTGTTGATGCGGGGGTAAAAGGTCTCGACGAGGCTGTCAGCGCGGGTTGGCGTATCGATGTCCACGGGGAACAAGCCGCGCGGCTCATCCCTGGCCACCAGGTGCAGTGAATAGTTGAGGGTGCGTGGCAAAGCCAGCTGAATGCCGGTGCCATAGCCGGTGGAGACGCTGTCATAGAGCAGGGCATAAAAACGCAGCGTCGGCCCGTCCCCTGGCTGCGCCGCAGCGAATCGCCGACGCCATTGCTCGTCGACAATATTCATGAAGTGCCGGGCGCTCGCGGCGCCACGACTAAAACCGGTTACAAACACCCGCAGTTGCGCCTGCGGGTGTTCGCCCACAATGACTTCAGCCTGGCTGAAAAAACGCTCGCTGGCGGTTTGCGCCGTGGCGACCATGGTGTAACCCAACGCCGCATCCAGCGGATCGACCCGGGCTTTTTGCATCCCCACACCCGGGTAGTATTGCGTGCCCGCCACGCGCCCGGCGATATAGGAAACCACGGTCGGGCGTTCACCCGCCGGTACCCGGCGTTCATCATTAAGGGTGCCATCGAAGGCAAAGCTGAGCAGGACCGGCACCCGCTGGGGGTCGTCCTGAAACAGCATATTGGGGGCGAAGACCTTTTCGTGGGCCTCCTCGATACTCACCGAGTCGCCCGGCTCCACAGGGATCTGCCGCCCTCCCGACACCAGGGTCGTGCAAGCACTGCTGCCGAGCAGCGCGAGGGCCAGGCTAAGCCCAAGGATGGTTTTAACAGGCAGCTTCCAGGCGGTCACTTATCAGGATCCTTCGTGATTGCGGGTCAATGGCGCCGGCGATAATACCTGCCCCATCGGCAAAACCCAGTGCGCCGATCGAGAGTCAGCCGCGGTTCTATGGCCCATAGCCATTTATCCCACTGTCGTTTCGAGCGCAAAATCGCCACACTATTGCCCCCTCGCACCGCCTCCGCGCTCCGACGGTAAGGACACCGAATGAAAAAAACCGCGCACCGCCTGCGGGTCGTACTCGACTGCAGTTTCACCTATTTGCTGCAACGCGCCTTGCTCGGTCTGCTGGCACTGCTACTGCCCATCCTGGGTGCGGTAGGCCTGTATGCGACCTACAAGAGCCTCTTTGAATACGGCATGGGCCTGATGGAACTGTCCAAGGTCGAGATCCTTGCCATCGTCCTGTTTATGCTGCTCGAACGTCGCCACAGTTTTTACTGCGAGCTGTTCGGCTATGGCGCTTGGAAAAAAATCTGGCGATTGTTTGCGGTCCTGGGCGTTGCCACCGTGCTGGTTCTTGTCGGCGTATTGCTGGTGCGCAGCTATCCCGCGCTGATTCCGGCCTGGTTGCAACAGATGCTCTGGCTGGGCACCTTCCTGGTAACCCTCTATCTGGCCACTCCGGCGGCCCTGCTCGGCTCTGCGCCAACCACCCCCACCGAACCAACCGAGCCACCATCCCCTGCTACCCACACGGAAGCCCAGCCATGAAATCGTTGATGTTCGCGTTGCTGCTGGTCAGCCCCCTGGCCCTGGCTAAACCCGCGTCGGGTTCAGGCATGCAGTTGGTCGAGGCCTGCCAGGAACTGGTGACGATCTATGAAAAACACGACGAGCAGAAGACCCTGGCCGGCTGGCGCACCTCCGTCTCCGAAGCCCTCCAGGCCGGCTACTGCCGAGGCGTGGTGATTGAGTACCGACGCGCCCGCGCCGAGGCGCCTGGCAACGTTGCGGCGTGCAAAACCCAGGACTGGTTCGAACAGGCGCAAGCGATTTCAATTTTTGCCCAGGTTTTTTCACAGACCCATACGGTCGGTGAGTTGTTGGATCAATCCTGTGGCGCCTGACCTACTGACGCTCCAACAAGCCGTCGGCGATGCGCTGGGGGTCACCCTGACTCGGCATCCGGCGCTGCGCAATGCCGTCAATACCCTGAGCAACGCCTTTGACAGTGCCGGGCTGATCACCTGGGTCAATCCTCCCTATGGCAGCGCCAGCGACAAGAAGAGGCGCCTGGTCCGCCCAAACGATCGGACCTGCCTGATCAATGCCGTGCTGATCCAGGGCGTGTTCGCCGAGCCCAAAGTGGTGATCAAGCTGTTCCAGGATCCGGCCGAGCGCAGCCGCCATGCCGAGTGGGCCAGAACCCTGCTGATCGACCGCCAGAGCATCGCCGGCCAGGGTTTTATTCCCTCCACCTTGCTGCAATTTCTCGACCTGTTGGCGGCCGATATCGACCTTAAAGCGGTACGACTGCCCAATCCGTTTGCCACTACCCTGCCGCAGATGGGCCTGGGGCCGAGCAACAGCACCAGCCTGCTGCGCCTGCTGGCCAGCCAGACCGCCATATTGTCCCAGGGCGATAGTATGATGGCCCACTACCTGGACGGTGATCTGGAGAAAGCCCACGTCGCCGCGCTTGAAATGACCAGTGACAGCCCAATCCTGAAACAGTGGAAGGCACTGATCGTGGGTGAATACGAAGAGGCCAGAGCCGTCGCGCAACTGCTCGACGATTGGCGCCAATAACGCTTTTCTGTGAATTCCACATCCGCAGACTGGCTCCTTGTTCACACAGGAGCCCAGCATGCCAACCCAACCACTCTCAACACTCGCCCCCGCCGTAAGGCAACTTGATCTGCCCCTGCGTTGGCGCAGATCCCTCGCCCTGCCTTGGGTCGAACCCGAGGCCTTGCTCGAATATCAGCGTTTTCTCAGCCTCTGCCAGTGGCACGCCCACGACCTGCTGATGCCGACCGGCGCCGCCTGGCGCCTCTGGCAGGCCCATATCCTCGATACCCGCGCCTACCGTGCCGACTGCGAAACGCTGTTCGGGCGCTTTCTCGATCACTTCCCCTGGCTGGGTGTCGCCAGCGCCGCAGACCTGCGCGAGCGAGTCGCCGCCCAGCAGCGTTACCGGCAACTCTATGCCCGGCATTTCGCTGCCCTCCCCGACCCGCCCGACACATCCTGCTGAACGCGAGCGTCTGCCCAGCACACCCAACCCTCAAGGAACATCCCATGTTGAAAATGAAATTCGTCGGCGCCATCGAAGGCATAAGCGGCTCGTGTACCTGGCTGCACCACACCGATTCGGACACGCAGCTGCTGGTCGACTGCGGCCTGCACCAGGGTGACGAGCGCGAGCTCTGGCACAACACTCAGGCGTTCCCGTTCAAGCCCGCAAAGCTCAAGTACGTGCTACTGACCCACGCCCATATCGACCATTGCGGCTTGCTACCACGCCTGGTCCGCGAAGGTTTCCGCGGGCTGGTCTATGCCACGCGTGCCACCCGAGAACTGAGCGAAGTCATGCTGCTGGACGCGGCCAGAGTCTCGGGCGGTTTTACCGAACAGCAAGTCCTTGCCATCCGCTGGAGCGTGCTGGATGACGACCTCGGCTTCAAATGGGGCCGGGGCATTCGCCTGGCACAGGGGTTGCGTATGGCTTATCTGCGCAGCAGCCATATTCTTGGGGCTTGCCTGATCAGCCTGTCCTGGCGCGTGCCAGGTCCCGATGGCGAGCGTGACAAAGGCATCTGCTTCAGTGGCGATATCGGCTGCCAGTCCGAGGACAACCCTTACCTGCCGTTGATGAAAGAAGGCCAGCATCCCTACGCCGATCTCGACTACATCGTGGTCGAGTCCACGTATGGCGCCCGGGCTCGCGCGCCGGAACATCAATGCGCCGCGACCCGTCTGCAGCGGCTGGGCGAGGTGATCGCCCACACGCTGCTGCACAAGGGCGGCAAGGTCCTGTTGCCGGCTTTTTCCCTGCACCGCACCCAGGAACTGCTGATGGATGTGCTGCAGTGGATGCAGACTGGCGCGCCGGGCTCCCACCTGCCCAACCGCCCCGTCACGGCCCGTGTGCATGCGCCGCTAGGTTGGGCCGTGACCCGGGTCTACGCCCAGAACCTGTGCAGCCGCTCACCCAATGGTAAATTCAAGTACCTCAACCAGCGCCTGTGCACGGCGCTGGGCATGGAGGGCGAGGCCATCGAAGCCCTGCTGAAAAAGCTGGTCGAAGGCCAGGACCATGACGTCGGTACCCGGGGAAAAGTGACCCTGCTCAAGCCCGCAATGCCAGCCAACTACAAGAGCGACGTGGTCATCGCCAGCGCCGGCATGTGCGATCACGGCCCGGTGACCGGCTACCTGGAGCGCTGGGGCAACGACCCGCGCAATACCGTGATCCTTACGGGCTACCAGTCGCCTGGTTCAAGGGGTGCGGAACTGATGGCCCGGGCCACGCCGCAGTGTGCGGATGACGCCACGCGCACAGCCGGGCTGGCGGAGGTGGTGGATATGTCGGCGTTCTACTCGGCGCATGCCGACCAGGGCATGCTGCTCGATTTTCTCTTTCGCACGGATGGCTACGGCACGGGTCGACCGACCACGGTCCTGCTCAACCATGGCAACGTCCAGGGCAAGCAGGCCTTGCGTGAAGCCATCGAACAACGGGCGCACGCCCAGCGGCCGGGCGAGCGCAGGGTCGCGAACGTGCAGATTGGCGACGCCCGCTGGATCAATCTCGACAGCGGCCTGGTGATGGAAGAAAGCGCCACCGAACGCGACTTGCGTGAAGAGGTGGAGCGCCTGCGTGCACTGCTCAGCCAGACGTGATCAACCCGGCAAGCTGGCCGTAGCCAGCGCGCCGCGGCTCAGGCCAGCACGCCCAGCTCCTTGGCACGGGCCACCGCCTGGGTACGCCGCTCGACGCCCAGCTTGCTGTTGATATGACTGGCGTGGGTTTTTACGGTGTGCAGGGAAATAAACAATTGCTCGCTGATTTCCTGGTTGGAACAGCCCTGGGCGATCAACTGCAACACCGCCAATTCACGGCTGCTCAGGTTTTCAATGGGCGCCAACGGCTCGACGGCCTCGCGCACGGGGGCAGCCGCCGGCAACAGCGCTTGCAGGCTGCGGCGCAAGTGCCCATCGGGGCTGCTGTTGAGCTGTTCGCGCAACCACTGCGGGTGGTCACGCAGCAATTCCCAGAACGGCAACAGCCCTCCGCCAATCGAGGCATTCAGGGCCTGGGCCAGGCACTGGCGCGCTTCGCTCTCACGGTTTTGCGCCAGCAACAGACGCGCCAGGTGGGTCAAGGCCATCGCTGCCAGCAGTTGTACGCCACTGGCACGGCTGTACTCCAACAGGGCGCGCAGACGCTGTTCGGCAGCGGCGGTCTGCCCCTGAATCGCTTCAAGCTGGGCTTTTTGCAGTTCGATATGCTGCGGCAGTCGTGGGTGGAATTCCGGCGCGGCGGCGGGCTGTTCGCCGCTGTAGGTCTGGCCCAGACGGGTCAGCCAGGCCTCGGCCAGATCAACCCGGCCCTGGGCCAGCCAGAGTTCGCACTTGATCAGGGTAATCATCGCCAGGTAGTAGATCGGTGGCACGTCCCAGATATGCATCAGCCGCTCAGCCTCGGCCAGTTCGGCAAAGGCCCGGGGGAAATCGCCCAAGCGACCGTCCAGGGTGGCAATCACGCAATGCCCGATCAGCACACTGATATCCCGACAGGCCCGGGCCTCGGCCAACCCGACGAGCATACGAGCACGCGCGGCTTCCGGTTGCAGGCGCAAGCTCAGCAAAAACCCTTCATACAGGCTCAGGCGCGCACGCGCGGCATACAGCCGCTGCCCGGACAACCCCTGCAAGCGTTGCAGACCCACTTGCACTTCTTCCTGGGCCCGCAGAATCTCACCACGCGCTTGCAGCACCCGGGCCCGGTCGTAATGGGCCAAGGCTTCAAACAACGGGTTGCCGACACGCTGGGCCAACTCCAGGGACTCGCGATTGAGGCCCCGGGCGCGCCACAGGTCACCGTCGACAATCGCCAGGTTGGACAAGGTCGACAGGCAGACCAGACGCTGCCCGTAACGTTTGTGCGGCAGGCTGTCGAGGGCTTCGCCACAGTACGCCTGGGTCCGCGCGCTGTCCCCGCGCCCGCGGGCGACTACGCCGCTAAGCGCCAGCCACTGGGCCAGCATGGATTTCTGCGCAGTGGCCGACGGCGCCGGTAAAAACCGGCTCAAATGGCTGGCCAACTCCTCGGCGGCATCGAGCTGGCAGGCCATGCCCAACGCCCAGCTGTAGAGCACGATCAGCCGCGGTGTGCTGATCAACAGGCTGTCGGGCAAGTCCATCTTCCAGCGCAGCAACATGCCGACGTTCTGTTCGGCCAGCAGTTGCTCTTCGGAAAGGTTTTGCACCAGGTTGGCCGCCACATCCAGATGGCCGGCGCGCAGCGCCTGCTCCACGGCCTCGTCCAGCAGGCCCTGGCTGCTGAACCAGCGGCAGGCCCGCAGGTGCAGGCTCGACAGCGGCACCACGGCACTGACCGCCGGCCGGCTGCGCAGCAAATCGGAAAACAGATGGTGATAGCGAAACCAGTTGCCGCTTTCATCCAGGGGCACCAGAAAGACCTGGTGGGACTGCAGGTAACTCAGAATCTGCGCGCTGTCATGGGACTCGCGCAGCGCATCGCACAACTCGCTGCAAAAACGATCCTGGGGCGCGGTGTCGAACAGAAAGGCCTGGACCTCGGCGGGCAGGCAGTCGATGACCTCTTCGAGCAAGTAGTCGCGGATCAACCCTTCGCCGCCATTCAGCGCCAGGGGGAAGGCATCCTGCCCACCGGCCTCGGAAGCCGCCAGCAACCAGAAGCGCAACCCGGCCACCCAGCCTTCGCTGCGCTCGATCAAGCGCTCCAGCGCTTCACCCTGCAACGAACTGCTGTGGCGATCCAACAGGGCCATGGATTCGCCAGGCGTCAGGCGCAGGTCCTGTTCGTGGAGTTCCACCAGCTGTTGGGACAGGCGCAGGCGCGCCAGATGCCAGTCCGGCCGTTGGCGGCTGGTCACCAGCACCAGCAGGCCGCCCGGCAGGTGATTCAGGAAGAATTGCAGGCAACGGTCGAGCACCGCGCCCTGGGCCAGGTGATAGTCGTCGAGCACCAGCAGCAACGGCGAGCTGTGCGACAGGCAGGCGCCCAGCTCGTCGAGCAACTCGTCCAGCCACTCTTCGAAAGCAAAGGGTTGATGACGCTGACGCATCTTCAACAGGCCCATGGCCTGCCCACCCAATTGGGGGAAATATTGCTGCAAGCCATCGAGCAGGCGTTCGAGAAACCGCCCCGGATCACTGTCCCGCGCACTGAGCCCCAGCCACAGGCTTTGCCAGGCCGGCGGCAGGCTCTGGCAGAACTCCACCGCCAGCGAACTCTTGCCAAAGCCGGCGGGCGCGCAGACCAGCAAAAGACGCCCACTCAGGCCCGCACTCAACCGCTCGCACAGGCGCGGTCGCAATACATGGCCATCAGGCAGTGGCGGTCGGAAAAAACGACCATCCAACGTAGGAATAACAGGGCCTTGCAGCCCTGGAATACGGGACAGATCAGTCATAGCCGGCTCTTGTTAAAGGCTATTGTCGGCATTGCAGATGTCCGCAGACTAGCGTTAAAAGCCCCCGGTTTGAAGGTAATTGCGACAATTTTTCCGATAATGGCCACATAGCCAGTATTCATTGGGCCTATGCACCGCGCAAAAAAAACGCCCCGAACCAGTCGGGGCGTTTTTCAGAGGATGCGGCCTCTGGTTACAGCAGGGTCTTAACGCACCCCTTCCTGGCGCAGCGCAGCCGGCGTGAAGTCGCTGGTGCTGGCGGTGAAGCCAAAGTCATACGCCTGCTTCTCTTCGTTCTTCATGCCCAGGGCCAGGTAGCGGCCGGACTGCAGGTCGTAGAGGGCTTCGAGGGTGTACCACGGCACTTGCTTGTCGTAGTAATCCTGCGCATGGGCTTCGGCGACGCGCCACAGTTGGCCGCGACCGTCGTAGTGGTCGATGACCGCTGCTTGCCAAGTGTCTTCGTCGATAAAGAAGTCACGCTTGGCATAGATATGGCGCTGGCCTTCCTTCAGGGTCGCGACCACATGCCAGACACGACGCAGCTCGTAGCGAGCCAGGTCCTGGTTGATATGACCGGCCTTGATAATGTCGGAGTACTTAAGCGTCGGCGAATCGAGCTTGTAGCTGTCGGAAGCGATGTACAGCTCCTTCTTGCCTTCAAGTTTCCAGTCGTAACGATCCGGTGCACCGTTGAACATATCCAGGTTGTCGGAGGTCCGCAGGCCATCGGCTGCAGTACCTGGACCGTCATAGGACACTTGTGGGGCACGACGTACACGACGCTGACCGGCGTTGTAGACCCACGCCGAACGCGGCTCCTTGACCTGATCGAGGGTCTCGTGGACCAGCAGCACGCCACCAGCCAGACGCGCCGGCGCGGTCACTTTCTGCTTGAAGTAGAACAGGATATTGCCCGGGTTCGCCGGATCGTAGTCCTTCATCTTGTCGCGGAAGACGAACTGATCCTGGAAGTAGACGAGGCTGTAGGAGCCGTTCGCCTGTGGCGTTGCCTGGGTCACCAGGCGGGTCACGCTACCACCGCGATAACGGGTGATGTGGTTCCAGATCACTTCCACGCCGGTTTTCGGAATCGGGAACGGAATAGCGGTCTTGAAGTTTTCCAGGCCGTTGCCGCCGCTGACCAGGGTGGTCTTGGTGGCGTTTTCCTTGATGGCGGCGAACACCTCATCCGGCACGGTTGAACCGCGATGGGAAGTGTAGACCGGCATTTTGAAGGTTTCCGGGTAGCGCTTGAACATCGCGTACTGCCCCGGTGCCAGCTTGTCCTTGTACTGCTCGACGTTCTGCGCCGTGATGGTGAACAGCGGTTTTTCACTGGCGTATGGATTGGACAGGAACCCCTTGGCGTCGACGGTACCGGCGTTTTTCGGCAGCGGCGTCCAGGCCGGGATCGAGCCATCGGCGTTACCGGCCTTTTCCGCGCCCATCGGCGTCAGGGTCGTACCCAGCTTGGCGGCTTCGTCGGCCGAAACGGCGGCCATTACGCTGGTCGCCAGCAGGGACAGGCCAAGCACTCCGACTTGCAGCAGACTCTTGGTTATTTTCATATTCTGGTTCTTCCTGAAAAGTCAGTGTGCTTAGAAGTTCGCGCCAACGCTGAAAGCGAGGAAGTCACGGTCATCCACGGTGCTGTAACGGCCACCGAAGAAGTTGGTGTACGACAGGCTCGCGGTGTAGGTGTTCTGGTACTCGGCATCCAGACCCAGGCTGACCGCCTTGCGACCTTCCTCGAAGTTTCCGCCAGGACCAGGCGAGTAGCCATCAACGTCATGGGACCAAGCCACACTCGGCTTGAGGTTTACACCGGCGAAGACATCCGGGTACTCCCAGATAGCCCGGCCACGGTAGCCCCAGGAAGTGGCGGTGGTGAAGCCGTCGTTATTGCAGTTGCGTGAACGGTTCTTGGTTGATGCGCCGGCGCCGGCACCGGTAATTGTTGTAGCGTTTAGACCTGCGCAAGTGCCATTTGGCAAGGCGCCAGGCCCGAACACTGGGTCACGGCCGTATCGAACATCAGATGTGCTTTCAAGGCCACCCACATGGGTAACACCCACCTCACCCACCAAAGTCAAACGGCTTGCTCCCATAATCTGGTCGAAAAAGTGGGTCAAGGTCGTTTGGAACTGGGTGATTTCCTTGCGGCGATAGCCGTTAAGGTCTTGACCGGGGACTCCGGTCAGCAAAGATGCGTTGCTGAGTGCCCCGCCCAGCGGCCTTACGGCGGAATACAGAATATCGGTGGTATTGAGCTGTACCGGTGCATTTGGCCGGTAACTAACTTCACCGCTCCACGCCGTACCCGTAGGCAAGGTGGTAGAGAAACTCAAGCCATACAGGCGAATATCCTCTGGGTACTCGATAAAGTACTTAGAGTTAGCTGCAATGACGATAGGTGCCAAGCCAGAAAGCCCGCCCAGACCACCGCCTCCGATAAACTGATACAGCGACCCTGGTGCAGCCTGCCCACTGAAAATCGGTGCACGGCTGTGGTAGTTCATGAAGTAAGCGCCAAACTCAGTGTCGAGCGGCTCGAATACATAGTGCATCGCCACACCGAACTGCCCGCTGTCACGCGCGTCACGGTCCGCGCCACGTGGAACACGGGTGCCTTCTTCATTGATATCGACGCCAAAATTAGCCAGAGTGGGAAGTGCAAACGGGCTCAACCCCCCTACATAGGAGCGCTTGCTCAATAACCGCAGATTGTCGTTGCAACCGTCAGCGATCACGTCGGCAGAGGAGAAGAATGTGCCGCAGTTATCCACCACGGTCTGGTCCCATTCCAACTGATAGAACGCCTCGGCCGAGAGATTCTCGGTCAGGCTCTGGGACACATAGAACATGTTGACCGGGATCAGGCCTTCCTTGATCTCGGCGCCTGGACGGCGGAACGCGGACACGTCGATCGGGTTGACCGAGTTGATACCGCCACCGATAAAGGTGCTCTCGCCCCAGCTGACCACCTGCTTACCAAAACGCACGGAACCAGGCTGATCGGCAATGGAGTAGTTGTGATAAACGAACGCATCGAGGATCTGCCCGCCGGAGGACTTGGCGCCTTCCTTGCGGTTGTGGTCGCTGATGTCCTTGAACGGACGGCTTTCGTCTTTCAGCTCGAAGTCATACCAGTACTTGCCACGGACAAATACGCCGGTATCGCCGTATTTCAGCTCCAGGTCGTGAATACCCTTGAAGATCTTCGAGAAGGTCTCGTTCTTCTTGAAGTTCAGATGGCCGTCATCGGAGGTTTGCGACAGGCCGCGACCACCGTTGTTGACGCCGATCAGGTCCTTGTTCGCATCGGCAGTCGACCAACTGGCACCCACCGACAGGGACGAGTCGAACTGACCTTCGATTTCACCGATATTGAAACTGACGCCGAATGCGGGTCCGGCGAGCGTAGAGGCGAGACTGACGGCCAAAGGCAATTTTGCCCGGCGCCAGAACTGGTTTACTGAGGTCATCGACGCTACTCCATGTGCTTATTGTTATGGCGGTGAGTATTTTCAGAAATATTTCGAAAAAGTTACTGGGTACGCACCCGTACTTTTTTTGCCGTGTCAGCCTGTGGCTTCCCCCGATCTGTCACGCTTCTGAAAATCCTTAAGTGGACTATATCCAGCAGGAAGTACTGCTTGATCCCTCTAAAGTGTGATTTACAGCCTGCGACAATCCACTGCCTGCCAGCGATGGCTGGCGCGGCAAAGAATGGCTGATTATTCGGATTTCACAAGCCAAGCGCTTGCTTGGGGTAGGTGCCGCGCCCTCTCGGGCGCGGTAAACAGCATCAGAGGGTGGAGAGGAAGGTGCTGTTATTGGCCTGCCATTGGGTGATGTCGAGGCGGATACGTTTCTTGTCGAGCTTGCCAACGCTGGTCTTGGGAATTTCCGTAACAAGGGCGATCTGGCTGGGGATCGCCCATTTGCTCAGGTGGCCCAGTTCGACAAACGGCTTGAGGTGCTCCTTAAGCTCCCGAGCCCCGATCACATGGCCTTCGCGTACCACCAGCAGGGCAAACGGGCGCTCGCCCCACTGCGGGTCGGCAATACCCACCACGGCCACTTCGCGCACGGCCGGATGCCGGCTGACCAGGTCTTCCAGGTCCAGGGACGAGATCCACTCCCCCCCCGTCTTGATCACATCCTTGATCCGGTCGCGGATATCGATCACCCCCATGCCATCCAGGGTCGCCACATCGCCAGTGTGCAGCCAGCCGCCGGCCCAGAGCTCGGCGCCCTTCTGCGGTTCCTTGAAATAGCCCTCGCTCAGCCAGGGGGCGCGCAGCACCAACTCGCCCTGGGATTCTCCATCGGCCGGCAGGAAGTTGCCTTCGCCATCGACAATGGCCGCCTCTACCAGCGGGCCCGGCACACCGGCCTTGATCCGATAAGTCGTGCGCTCGTCTTCGCTGCCGGCCAGCAACTCGGCATTCAAGTGCGCACAGGACACCAGCGGGCCGGTTTCGGACATGCCATAGGCGGCTGTCAGCTGGATGCCCCGGGCCTTGGCGGCCTCGTATAGCGCACGGTTCAGCGCACTGCCACCGATCACGATCTTCCAACCGGCAAAATCCACGTTCTGGGCGCCCTTGGCATTGAGCACCATCTGCAGGATGGTCGGCACGCAATGGGAGAAGGTGACCCGCTCCTTGCGCCATAGCTCGACCAGGTATTCCGGGTCGTAACGCCCGGGGTAGACCTGCTTGAGCCCGAGCATGGTGGCCACATACGGCAGGCCCCAGGCATGCACGTGGAACATCGGCGTGATGGGCATATAGACATCGTCGGTACCGAGCAGGCGCACGCTGTCGATACTGCCCATGATCGTCGCCACGCCCATGGTGTGTAGCACCAGCTGGCGATGGGTGAAATACACCCCCTTGGGGTTACCGGTGGTACCCGTGGTGTAGAACGTGGTGGCAATCGAGTGTTCGTCAAAGTCTTCGAACTCGTACTGCGGGCTCGCGGCGCCCAGCAGCTGTTCGTATTCACCCACCAGATTGGGCAGCTCGGCGGTTTTCTCGGCGCCATCGGTCAACAACAGGGTCTTCTCGACCGTGGTCAATTGCCCGGCAATCGCCTGGTAGAGCCCGACAAACTCACTGTTGACCAAGACAAAGCGGTCCTCGGCGTGGTTCATCGTGTAGAGAATCTGCTCCGGCGAAAGCCGGACATTGATGGTGTGGATCACGGCGCCAATCATGGGAATGGCGAACATGCACTCCAGGTAGCGATGGCTGTCCCAGTCCATCACCGCCACGGTATCACCCGCCTTGACGCCGGCCTCGGACAGCACATTGGCCAGGCGCGCTACACGTTCGAGCAAGGTCGGGTAGGTGTAGCGCAACTGGTCACGGTAAACGATCTCGCGGGTTTTCTCGTAACGGGTGCCGGACATCAACAGCCGCTTGATCAGGAGCGGGTATCGATAGGCGCCGTCGGCTGGCGGGATAACGCGAGTCTGCAACATAAGAGTCCCTTTTCTGACTGCACGGTCTTGGCTGGAAGAGGTGCACTCTAAAACCCTCGACAAGCCGCCAAATCAGCCAAAGGAATGATTTGCAGACAAAGCTCGATACTGGCTCAGAGCCAGTATCGACGGGCGATCAGGCCGTTTGTGCCAACGCCACTTCCGACGGTGTGCGTGGGAACACCAGCGCGGCGACAAAGCTCAAGGCAGCAAAAGCGGCCAGGATCAGGTACAGGCCGATAAAGCCCTGGCGCGGTTCGACATAGGCAATCAACGGAATCGCCGTGGCGCTGGCGCCGAACGACAGGCAGTAACGCAGGGCGAACACCCGGGACTGCCATTGCGGCGCGACAAAGTTGGCGACCATCGCATCGTTGACCGTGACCTGGCCAAACACCACGAACATAAAGCCCGCTCCCAGCAGTATCAGCGGCCAGCCATCGGCATAGGCCAGACCGAACAACAGCGGCGCCTGGCACAGGGTCAACAGGACAAAAGGCCATTTCAGGCTGAAGCGATGCAGAACCCGGCCAATGCTCAACTGCGCCAGCGCCCCGAAGGCATAGGCCAGGCTGACAATCACCCCGAGGGACTGGGGCGACATGAGCAGTTCATGCAGGCGCTCCTGGAACAGTTTCGGGTAGGTCATGGTCGTGGCATTGAACACCACGCCACTGGTGGCCGTGGCGACGGCCAGCACTGAAAACACCATAAACATCGAAATCCGCTGCCCGGATGCGCCCTTCAGCTTCACGTGGGGGCGATGGGGAATCGGCTCTTCACGCACCTGCCAGGCAAACAGCACGCCCAGCACCATGGCCACGGCGCCCGGCAGTAGAAATGCCGAACGCCAGCCGAATTGCGCCACCAACAGGCCCGTCACCAGCGCCGAAAACGCTACGCCCAGGTTGCCCCACATGCCGTTGATCCCGATTTCACGCCCGCGGTTCTGGGCATACGTCACCAGCATCGCCGTCCCCACGGGGTGGTAGATGGCGGCAAAGACCCCGATCAGCGTCAACCCTAGGGCGAGCATGGGCGCCGAGGTACTCAACCCGGTAAAGATCGCCGCCGCGCCGATCCCGAAGAAGAACAGCAGCATCATGCTGCGTCGGCTCCAGCGGTCGCCCAGCCAGCCGGCCGGTAGCGAACAAGCACCAAAGGCAATGAAACCGCCCAGGGACAGGCCGATCAGCGCGGCGAAATCCAGCTGGAAGTAATGGGTCATACCGAGCACGGCGGCGGGATAGATCAACATGAACATGTGATCGATCACATGCGCTGCGTTGACGTAACGAATCACGTTGCGGGATTGGTTCATGGCGACACGCTTCTAATTATTGATAGGCGTGCCTATGCTAGGTTGGCGCTAAAACGCATTTCTGACAAATAACGCATCGAACCAGACATGTTAATCAGCCACTTTGACCACGGCCCTGTCAGCGCCCATCCCCGCGACTATAGCGATGGCGAACACCAGGCCCTCCATCGCCATCGCGAAGCACAGTTTCTCTGCGCGGTCAGTGGCCTGATGCGCGTGGTCACGGCCCAGGGCGCCTGGATCATTCCGCCCTCGCGGGCCGTGTGGATCCCGCCACTGGTCGAACATGAAATCTATATGAGTGGCGAAGTGCGCATGCGCTCGTTGTTTATCGCCTCCGAGTACTCACCCGCCAGCCTCGGCGGCTGCTGCGTGCTGGCGGTCACCCCGTTGTTGCGCGAGCTGATCCTGCGCGCGGTACAGGGCCCGCGGCAGGCCAGGAACCCGCTGATCCAGCAACTGATGCTCGAGGAAATCAGCGCGCTGGAAAACCTGCCCCTGCATATTCCCATGCCCGTCGACCGACGCCTGCAAAGCATCTGCCTGGCCCTGCTGCAAACCCCGGACCACCCCTACACCCTGGAGGACTGGGCGCAGCAGGTCGGCGCCAGCTCGCGGACCCTGGCCCGGCTGTTTCAGTTGGAATTGCAGATGAGTTTCAACGCCTGGCGCCAGCAGTTGCGACTGATGGAAGCGTTGCCACGGCTGCTGGCCGGGGCCAGCGTGCAGAGTGTGGCCGAGGCGCTGGGCTACGGCAGTGGCCGGGCATTCAGTGCGATGTTTCGCCGCCTGCTGGGCGAGAATCCGCGCGAATATCTGAATGCCCTGAACCAGTTCAGCGCGATCAATGCATCTCGGTAAAGGCCAGCTTCACACCGATGGCAATCAGCACGGCGCCCATGGTCCGATCGAACCAGTGCCCCATGCGGGCGAAACCGGCCCGGACGCGCTGATGACTGAACAACCTGGCCACCAGGCAGAACCACACGGCCGTGGCGAACGCCAAGTACAGGCCATAGCCGGCCTGGACCGGCAGCGGCGTATGCGGATTGATCACCACGGTAAACAGCGAAAGGAAAAACAGCGTGGCCTTGGGGTTCAGGCCATTGGTCACGAAGCCTGCGGTAAAGGCCCCGCGGGCGGTGCGCTCGCCGACCTGAACCGTCAGTTCATCCGTGCTGGGCACCGCCGGCTTGGCTTGCAGAGCCTTGAAGCCGATGTACAACAGATACGCCGCCGCGGCCCACTTCAGAGCATTGAACAACACGATGGACTGGGACACGATCAGACCGATGCCCAGCAGCGAATAGCCCACGTGCAGGAAAATCGCACAGCCCACGCCCAGGGCTGTCCAGGTGCCGGCGCGGCGGCCGTGGGTCACGCTTTCACGCACCACGACAGCGAAATCCGGTCCCGGGCTGGCCACCGCCAGCAGATGGATCAAAGCTACGGTCAAGAATTCGGTCCAGTACATCGGCGCTCCTGTCAGCAGGTAAGTAACTAATTATTTCATCTGTTAGGCTCGGCAGATTACGCCTTCGATCTCTGACACAAAAGGTACAGTTGATGACCAACCCGCAACGCGCCGTCTTTCTCGACCATCCTTCCCTGGACCTTGGCGACCTTGACCTAGGGCCCTTGCGCGAGTGTTTCAGCGATTTGCAACTGTATGCCCAGACCACGCCCGAGCAAGTCATCGAGCGCTTGCAGGGCGCACAAGTGGCCATCAGCAACAAGATCCTGATCGACGCCAGAACCCTGGCCGCCTGCCCCGAGTTGAAGCTGATCCTGATTACGGCCACCGGCACCAACAATGTCGATCTGGCGGCGGCTCGCGCCCAGGGGATTACGGTCTGCAATTGCCAGGGCTACGGCACGCCATCGGTGGCGCAGCACACACTGATGCTGCTGCTCGCCCTGGCCACGCGCTTGAGCGACTACCAGAAAGCTGTAGCCGAGGGCCGCTGGCAACAGGCCAAGCAATTCTGTCTGCTGGACTTCCCGATCATGGAGCTGGAAGGCAAGACCCTCGGCCTGCTCGGCCACGGTGAACTGGGCAGCGCGGTCGGGCGCCTGGCCGAGGCCTTTGGCATGCGCGTCCTCCTCGGCCAGATCCCCGGTCGGCCGCCCCGTGCCGACCGCCTGGCGCTGGACGAACTGCTGCCCCAGGTCGACGCGCTGACGTTGCATTGCCCGTTGAACGAGCAGACTCGACACTTTATCGGCGCTCGCGAGCTGGCCTTGCTCAAACCCGGCGCGTTGGTGGTCAACACGGCCCGCGGCGGCCTGATCGACGAACAGGCCCTGGCTGACGCCCTGCGCAGTGGTCATCTGGGCGGCGCCGCCAGCGATGTCTTGAGCGTTGAACCGCCGACCGCCGGCAATCCCCTGCTGGCCAGCGATATCCCACGCCTGATCATCACCCCGCACAACGCCTGGGGCAGCCGCGAAGCCCGCCAGCGGATCGTCGAGCAAGTGGCGCAAAACGCCCGGGGATTCTTCAGCGGTGCAGCGCTGCGGGTCGTCAATTGATAGACTGCGCGCCATTTTTTCAGGGAGCAGACCATGGATCCGCGCAGTGAAGTACTGCTTCGTCAGGCCGAACTTTTTCAAGGCTCGCTGTTGCTGGCCGGCTTGCCCGCCGACGACCTGCTCGGCCGGTTGCCCAATGCCCTGGGCTGGTGCTGGCACGCCGGCGACCAGGCCGCGCTGGACGCCCGCTTCGCCGGGCGTAGCCATTTTGGCGTAGAGGCACCGCAGCAGCCGTTCGAAGCGGCGGTGGTGTTTCTGCCCAAGTCCAAGGAACTGACCGACTATCTGCTCAACGCCCTGGGCTCGCGCCTGGCCGGGCGTGAGTTGTTTCTGGTCGGCGAGAAACGCAGCGGCATCGAAGGTGCGGCCAAGCAACTGAACCCGCTGGGCAAGCCGCGCAAGCTCGACAGCGCGCGCCACTGTCAACTCTGGCAGGTGACCGTGACCACTGCGCCGACTGCCGTCCCCCTGGAAAGCCTGGCCCGGCACTACGAACTGGACCTGGCGGAAGGCCCGCTCAAGGTGGTCAGCCTGCCCGGCGTGTTCAGCCACGGTCGACTCGATCGCGGCAGCGCCCTGCTGCTGGAACACCTGGACAAACTGCCCAGCGGCAACCTGCTGGACTTTGGCTGCGGCGCTGGCGTGCTCGGCGCCACGGTCAAGCGGCGCTACCCGCACAACCAGGTGATCATGCTCGATGTCGATGCCTTCGCCACCGCCAGCAGCCGCCTGACCCTGGCCGCCAATGGCCTGGAAGCCGAGGTCATTACCGGTGATGGCATCGATGCGGCGCCCATGGGTTTGAATGCCATTTTGAGCAATCCACCGTTCCATGTCGGTGTGCACACCGACTACCAGGCCACGGAAAACCTGCTGAGAAAAGCGGCTAAACATCTGAAAAACGGTGGCGAACTTCGGCTGGTTGCCAATAGCTTCCTGCGTTATCAACCGCTGATCGAGGAGCATCTGGGCACGTGTTCGATCAAGGCAGAAGGCCAGGGTTTTCGTATTTACCGGGCCAAGCGCAGTTGATCGGCGCCTGAAAAAGAACACTTGCCCTATGGCATTTGGCTAGGCAGAATCCGCTCCGTCCTAGGGGAGTAGTCTCCCACGAGCGCCACGCTCGTCCGGCATGCGTCAACATACTTGGTCCTCAGACCATGGCGTATGCGACCCGGAGTCCGCACAGACGGACCCAGGGTTTGACAAGACCTATGACACGCACACCTTACCCGGGGCGGGAAGGCTGTACGTGTCATAGCCGTGTCGACCCGCCCCTTAGGAAAACCCTGATGCTGGACTCCCTGCTCGTTCCCACCGCCATCGTGGCCTTGGCCGAAATCGGCGACAAGACCCAATTGCTGGCCCTGATCCTGGCCGCTCGCTTTCGCAAACCCTGGCCGATCATCGCCGGTATCGTCGCCGCCACACTGGCCAACCACGCCGCCGCGGGCGCCGTCGGGGCCTGGTTTGGCAGCTTCTTCTCCGACGCCGTGCTGCACTGGATCCTCGCCGCGAGTTTTGCCGCCACCGCGCTGTGGACCCTGGTGCCGGACAAGATGGACGATGACGAAGCCAGCACTTCGCGCAAGTTCGGCCCGTTCCTGACCACCCTGATTGCCTTCTTCCTCGCCGAAATCGGCGACAAGACGCAGATCGCCACCGTCATGTTGGCGGCGCAATACCCGGAACTGTGGCTGGTCATTATTGGTACGACCCTGGGCATGCTGATTGCCAACGTGCCGGTGGTACTGGCGGGGAATTTTGCCGCGGAGAAACTGCCGCTGACGCTGATTCGCCGCCTTGCCGCCTCGGCGTTCTTTATCCTGGCAATCGTCGCGGTCTACAAGGCCATGCAAAGCAGCGGTTGGGTCTAGCCCGCACCGCGCCCCTGGCTATCGGCCGGGGGCGCTGCCATGACCCGGGGTCAGGATTTACGGGCCTGCTGATACAGCGGCATGACCTTGGGGATGGCCGCCTGCAGGGCACTGATCCGGCTGGAAGAGTTGGGGTGAGTGCTGAGAAACTCCGGCGGTGCGCTGCCTCCCGCCGCACTCATTTTCTGCCACAGGCTGATCGCCGCGTTCGGGTCATAACCGGCGCGGGCCGCCAGCTCCAGGCCGATCAGATCCGCTTCGTTTTCGCTGCCACGGCTGTTGGGCAGGGTCATTGCCAGGTCCACGCCCTTGCTGCCCATGGCAACCGCTTCCTGTGGTGCGCCGACGGCCAGGGCGATCTGCTTGGCAACGTCCACCGCATAGGCCTTGGACATTGCCTCGCGACTATGCTCACGCAAGGCATGGGCGATTTCATGGCCCATGACCGCAGCGATTTCATCGTCGGTCAGCTTCAGCTTGTCGATCAGCCCCGAGTAGAAAATGATTTTACCGCCCGGGCCGCAGTTGGCGTTGAGTTCATCGCTCTTGATCAGATTGACTTCCCAGTTCCACTGCGCCGCATCCGGGCGAAACACTGGCGCCTGGTATATCAGCCGATCGGCGATCAACTGCAGGCGCTTGGCATTGTTGCTGGTCTTGTCCAGCACCTGCTTGCCACTGGCTTCGGCCACTGCTTGTTGATAACTCTGGGCATAGGACTTGTTGAGGTCATCACTGGACAGCAACGAAAACATGTACTGCGAACGCTCGACACCCACGGCCCCGCCGCTGGTGGTATTGACCACCTGGCACCCTCCTACCAACAGACTTGTACCCAACACACCCGCGATCCAATATTTACCCATATCCGTCACTCCGCAAAACCTGTCGGCTATCCTAGGCGGCTAATCGTATCGACACCAGACACAATGCCTGCCGAACACCACGGTTTCGGATACGCGCCCAGCAAAGGCAGCACTTTCACCCAGCCCCTTCGAATCAGCTCACCGGGGCTTCGGCAACGAGACCCAGGTCCAAGAAACATTTTCTAACCAACCCTTATGCCCGCCTCTCCTCTGGCCGATATAGCGATGCCACTGCCATTCCGGCGCTCGGAGCCCACCCATGAAATTCAAGTCGATTCAGTTTTCTGTCGCGGCCTTGGCCGGGGCGATTGTCCTAAGCGTGGTTGCGGCCCTGGTGCTGTACGCCCTGTTTGCCGGCGCCAGGACCCAGGAGATGGTCCAGCAGCGGACCCAGGCCCAATTCGAGCAGGTGATCGAGCAACGCCTCGATGCCCTGGCCCGCACCCAGGTCAGCCTGATCCAGCGTGAACTGGAAGCGCCTCTGCAAATGGCCAAGAGCCTGGCCACCACCAACGCACTGCTGGGCAGCCACGATGCCAAAGGCGCGCCACAGCTACAGATTGCCCGCGAGCAACTGATCAACCTGCTGCGCGAGAATGTCAGCCGCAACCCGAAGATCCTTGGCGCCTATATCGCCTGGGAACCCAATGCCATTGACCATAACGACGCGGCCTACACCAACGGCACGGTGCTCGGGATGGAAACCGATGGCCGTTTCCTGCCCTGGTGGTTTCGCAATAGCGACGCCAGCCTGGGCCTGGAAAAACTGGCGGATGTCGGCGACCAGAAGATGCTCGCCACCGGCGTTCGCGCCAGTGAGTACTACCTGTGCTCCAAGGACAGCGGCAAACCCTGCGTGATCGACCCGGCGCCCTATCGGGTCGGCGACAAAATGACCATGCTCGCCTCCTTTATCGAACCGATCACAATCGACGGCACCTTCCAGGGCATCGTCGGCGCCGATCTGTCGGTGAACTTTATCCAGGACATGCTCAACGCCGCCGACCGCCAGTTGTATGACGGGGCCGGCGAAATGGCGTTGATCTCCAGCAACGGCCGGCTGGTCGCCTACACCCGGGATCCGAGCAAACTGGGCGAAAAAGCCAACGAGATTCTCGACGCCAATGAAGCCGCCAATCTGGCCGGGCTCAGCGTGGGTTCGGTGCGCTACGACATCGACCAGGAACATGGGCATATCGAGCTGTTCCTGCCCTTCACCATCGGCGAAACGGCAGCCCGCTGGACGCTGATGCTGCAACTGCCGCTGGACGCGGTCATGGCCGACCTGCACCAGCTCCAGGCTGATCTCGAACACCAGCGCACCACGGATATCACGGGCATGACCCTGATCGGCTTGCTGATTGCCGGCCTGGGCTTGCTGGTGATCTGGCTGGTGGCAAGGGGTATCGCCCGGCCGCTGAAACAGATGGTCGTCATGCTCGACGATATCGCCCAGGGTGAAGGCGATCTGACCCGTCGCCTGCACAGCGACCGCGCCGACGAACTGGGGTCGATTGCCAAAGGCTTCAACACTTTCCTGAGCAAACTGCAGGCCATGATCGGCCAGGTGGTGACGTCGGTGCAGAGTGTCAGCGACTCCTCCGAGCACACGGCCGATATCGCGATCCGCACCCACCAGGGCGTGCACCGCCAGATGGTCGAGATCGACCAGGTCGCCACGGCCGTGCATGAGATGACCGCTACCGCCCAGGATGTCGCGCGCAACGCCACCCAGGCGGCGCAGGCCGCCAGCCATGCCGATGAAGCCGCCAGCCAGGGCATGCGCATCGTCCACGAAACGTCCGGATCGATTGGCGCCCTGGCCGAGGAAATCGGCCGCGCCGTCGCCGTGGTGCAGACCCTGGCCAAGGACAGTGAAAACATTCACGCGATCCTCACCACCATCCGTGGCATTGCCGAGCAGACCAACCTACTGGCCCTGAACGCCGCCATCGAAGCGGCCCGTGCGGGCGAACAGGGCCGCGGCTTTGCCGTGGTCGCCGACGAGGTGCGCAACCTGGCGCAGAAGACCCAGCAAGCCACCGAAGAAATCCAGACCATGATCCAGCAACTGCAGCAAGGCACCCGCGACGTGGTCAGGGTCATGGAAGACAGCCAGCACAAGACCGACGCCAGCGTGGAGCACGCGACCCAGGCCGCCGCAGCGCTGCAGAGCATTACCCAGGCGGTGTCGGTGATCAACGACATGAACACCCAGATCGCCAGCGCCGCCGAGGAGCAAAGCGCAGTGGCCGAGGACATCAACCGCAATGTGATCAGTATTGGGCAGGTCGCCAACGAAGTGGCAGGCGGAGCCGATGAATCCAGTGCGGCCAGTGCGCAACTGACCAAGCTGGCCGAGCAGCAGCGGCGGCTGATCAACCAGTTCAAGGTCTGAGGCGACTCAGGCCGGTGTCAGGCACTCCGGCGCATTGAGCTTTGGATCGTTGACCAGATTGGCCAGCGGCCGCTCGCGCAGGGCGACAGGCGGGCTGGCCAGCAAGGCTTGCAGATCGGACAGCGGGGTGTCCGCGGCGAGCCAGGCTTGCTGGCCGGCGGCATCGAGAATCAGCGGCCGGCGCTGGCTGGCCGCGGCCTGGGTGACCACGGCCGTGCTAAGCCAGACCTGCCCAGCCACCGGATAGGCCTCCCAGATCCCGGCAAAAAACAGGTTCGAACCCTCGGCCGGGGTCAGCCAAAAGGGTCGCTTGCGCTGGGTGCCGCGCCATTCGTAGAAACCATTGGCGGGCAGCAGGCAACGGCGCTCACGAAACGCCTGGCGAAACATCGGCTGCTCGGCCAGGGTTTCGGCCCGCGCGTGGGCCGGGGTGCGCGACAGGTCGGTCAACCAGGCCGGGGTCAGCCCCCAGCGGGCCCGAGCCAACTCAAGCCGGTCGGCGACCCTGCGCTGGATCAGCACCGAATCGTTGGGCGATATATTCCACTGCGCCTGCTGGTCGCTCGGGAATCCGGGCAACGCCGCAAAGGCAGGGTTCCAACGAAACAGGGCATAACGTCCACACATAGGGCAATACGACTCTTCTAGCGGATCAACAGAGCAGGACGCCGGGAAAGCTCTGCGGCTCGTCCCCCGACAACGGCGAGGCGCCATTGTACGCAGCGATCAGCTCCCGTGCGTATTGTGCCTGGTCATTCTCCACCGCCAGTGCCAGCAAGCCGAACGCTGGCAGCTCACCGGCCGCCCCCAGCAGGTCTCTTCCGACCAGATGGGCGGCAATCCCCTCGCTGGCGAGCATGCCCAACAGCAGTTCGCCCTCCATCAGGTCCTGCGGTTCGTAGATTCGCTGCATCGCGCCCTCCCCTTAGTCATTCTCGCTGCGTACATCAAGCTGCCAGTGCTGACCGTCGGTCTGTAGCGTGAAGACAATCGGACGACAACAGACCGGACAGTCCTCGATGTACTGCTGGTCGCCGCCGGACAGATCGAGCACCGCTTCGGCCGGTTCGCCACAATAAGGACAATCGTAGTACTCGGTTTCCAGCATCGCGGCCTCCAGAGTGACTTGTGCGTATAATCGCCGGTCTATTTGCAGGGCTATTTTTTGTTCGGGCTATTTTCCGGGCCAGGCTTTGTTATGCATCACCCGAGAGCAGGGTTCATCCGCGTCATTGCGTCGATTATTGACAGACGAACGCGAAAGGACCTGCTATTTACCCTAGCCGTTTCCAACAAGAGAGCATGATGGGCGAATTCGATGCCATCCGACCTTACAACGACGCCGAAGTCCCAGCCGTGCTGGCCCGGCTGCTCGGCGACAAGGCATTTCTAGATATCCTCACACACTTTCGCTTTCCGCGTCTGGCCGGTGCCTTCGGCTGGCTGCTCAAGCCGCTGATCGCCCAGCGCCTGCGCCGTGAATTCGCCGGCGTGACCTCGGTAGCGACGCTGCAGGACAAGGTCGAATTCTATGTCGACCACACCATCGAGCGCGCGACCGATGGCGTGACCTATACCGGGGTCGAGCAACTGCGCTCCGGCACCGCCTATCTGTTTCTGGCCAACCACCGCGATATCGTGATGGACCCGGCCTTCGTCAACTACGCCGTCTACCACGCCGGCCTGCCGACGCCACGCATCGCCATTGGCGACAACCTGCTGCAAAAGCCCTTTGTCAGCGACCTGATGCGCCTGAACAAGAGCTTTATCGTGCACCGCTCCATCAGTGGTCGCCGGGAAAAAATGGCCGCTTACCAACTGCTTTCGGCCTATATCAACCACTCGATCCGCAACGACTGCGAATCGATCTGGATTGCCCAGGCCGAAGGCCGGGCCAAGGACGGCGATGACCGTACCGAGTCGGCAATCCTGAAAATGTTCCATATGAGCCGCAAGGACGAGCCGTTTGGCGAAGTGATTCGCTCGCTGAACCTGACCCCGGTGTCGATCAGCTACGAATACGACCCCTGCGACCAGGCCAAGGCCCGCGAGTTGTATATCCGCGCCACCACCGGCAGCTACACCAAGGCCCCGGGCGAGGACGACATCAGCATCGCCAAGGGCATTACCGGCTACAAGGGTCGGGTCCACGTGAACTTTGCCGCGCCGGTCGACGGTCTATTCGAGGACACCAAGCTGCTGGCGGCCGAGATGGACCGGCAGATTCTCGGCGGCTACCGCCTCTTCCCGGTGCATTACCTGGCGTACGCCCAGTGGAATGACGCCGACCCGCAACTGCAGGTGCCAGCGGCCAGCGAAGTCTTCGGTGCGGCAGAACTGGCCAAGGCCGAACAGGAATGGCAAAGCCGCCTCGACGCGTGCCCGGCCGAGCACCGCCCCTACCTCGTGCTGCAATACGCCACCCCGGTACGCAACCAGTACCGCGTCAAAGCCGGCCTGGCCCTCTAACCGCCCCGCAACGGCTATGCGGATCACCTCATAGCCGTTGCCGCCAGGCGACATACGAGTTCTTAGCGTTGCGTCCGGGCGCCCCAGGATTAGCTCCCGGCCTTTACTACAGCCGCGTACTGAGCCACGAAATCAGCAAGGCCAGCCCCAGGCAGGCAAAGCCAAATCGATAGAAAAACCGGTTGATGCGCTGGGTCGCACTGTCGAGCGCCAGCAACGGCTGGTCGATCGAGCGACTTTCGCTTTGCATCGCCAGATTGGCTTGCGCCCGCTGTTCGCGGCGACGTGTGGCATGCAGCAACCAAGCCCCCGGACAGGCGAACAGCAACGCCAGCCCATTGATCAGGTTGGCCGGATAGTGAACAAAAGCGGACCACAGCAGTTGCAGCGACATTGCGAGCCTCGGGAGGTACAGGGGGCAAGACAGGAAAATGGCAGAACGCCATTAACGGCGCGGATTCTACTCAAACCCAAGAACGCCGGGCAGCGGTTTCCGACCGATTGTGGGCAATCTAGCGATTAAATTGGCCTGTCACCTGAACGTCACCTTAACCAGTCACTCTGTTGCCCCTCGACCACGACACGGAGCTTGTCATGCTGCACGCACAGAACCAGGACCGCCTGTACCTGATCGCCCCCAGCGATGAACAACAGGCGCTGGTCGACGCCTCATCCTTCAACGTGCAGGACCACCACTGGCTGGTCTACTGCGCCCTGGGCGGCCATCAACATGCCGACCTGCCCGAAACGGACCTGCTCACCGGCGTGAGCGTGCTCGACTTCTACCAGGAAGCGGCCTGAGATAAAAAAGCCCGGCCTCTCGATGGGCGCCGGGCTTTTTCCTGGGTGCAGTATTGAGCGGTAGGCGTATCGCTTACTGGCTCAGCACCTGGCCGATAGTGGGATCCTTGAACAGGCGGGTCAGGGCGTCGCTCAGTACATCGCTGACCAGCTTGGTGTTGGTTTCCTGGTTCGGCGCCATGCCGAAACGCTGGTCCAGGGAAGCGCCATAACGGCCGCTGTAGCGACGGTTGGCGTTCGACACATCGGAGCGGAAGGTCGCGGCGATGGTCGCCTCGGTCACATACAAGCCTTCCTTGGGCGACTGGTACTTGAGTTCCGCCAGAGTCACGGTCAATTGCGGCGCATTATAGGCGTTGGCCGTCGGGGTAAAGCCCAGCAGGCGCACGGCCGCTTCGGCCTGGGCTTGCAGCTTGGGCAGCAGGTCGGCACCGGACACGGTGATCGAGCTGGTCTCCGGGTACAGGCCACCGCGAGTGCCCAGGGTCGGCGACGGACGGCCATCCACCACCTTGACCACCACCGGCTGACCATGGCCCACAGGTGCGAGCTGGGTGGTGAGTTTGGGTTGCGGGCTGAGTTGTTGCGGGCTGTGGGCGCAGCCGACCAGGGTCAAACTGGTCACAGTGATCAAACCGAACAACAGGCGTTGCAACATGCTCATATCTCCAGGGCTAGGCACAGACAGGCCGGCAGTATAACGGGCCGCGGGCGCCGCTCACCAGCCATGCCACGCGGCGTTCTATCGACCATGGCACTGTGCCAGAGGTTCCCCCCATAGCTGGCGCACCGGCTTTTCATCGGTTTGTCACAGCCCGCGGCCATGCTGCTGGAGCGCACGGGTAATAAAAGTCATTTAACAGGATCATTTCTGCGCATTTCTTCGCTACAATCTCCCCCCGATTATAAGGACGTCTCCTGATCGGGCCTCGCATTACCGCCAATGCCCTCGCATTGGCCCCCGCATTGCCCACAGAGAGCCGCCCACACAGGTCGCGTGAAGGGCTTCGCCCCATCTCCCGACGACCTGCCAGAGCTGCCATGCGCTCGGCCACTGAGTTTTTTGTCCGTCTTGCCTGTTCCGAGGCGCGGACCCGGTGCCTGGCTGGCAGCCCTTTTTTGAGGTTCACGTCTTCAAAAGAGCGTGAAAAAAACGGGTTTTCACTACTTCACAAGAGTGTGGCGAGCAAATGAATAGTTTTGCGTCTGAACAGGCACCATTAGCGTCCCTTGCGGCCCAACTACACAGGAACGAGCGCTCCTTAACAGAAGCTTGATGCCTGTCCACTACGGATTTGGTTGCACCAACGGACGTTCTTGACCATAAGTCGAATTGCCCACCGCTTCCTGAAATGCGTTCATACGCACCTTAAGGCCCGGTTGGTGGCGTCCGCTGAAGTTGCAAAAAATTGCGAAGAATCGGACATGGCAATCCTGGTCACACGTGGCGTGAGGCACAACCTGATGCATGCCCGCCACGCCTGACAGCCATGCCATCAATTTGGTGCTGCAGATTTTGGAGACGCGTTAATGGCGCATAACGAAGCAGTCGACGTAGTACTGGTAGGGGCCGGCATCATGAGTGCCACCCTGGCCGTCCTGCTCAAAGAGCTCGACCCCGCAATCAAGCTGGAAGTCGTCGAGTTGATGGATTCGGGAGCCGCGGAGAGTTCCAACCCGTGGAACAACGCCGGTACCGGCCACGCCGGGCTTTGCGAGCTGAACTACACGCCGCAGGCCGCCGATGGCTCCATCGATATCAAAAAAGCCGTGCACATCAACACCCAGTTCGAGGTGTCGAGGCAGTTTTGGGCCTACCTGGCCCAGAAAGGCACGTTCGGTTCGTGCAAATCCTTTATCAGCCCCGTGCCGCACCTGAGCTTTGTCCAGGGCGAGAAAGGCATCGCCTTCCTCAAGAAGCGCTTCGAGGTGCTGCACCAGCACCACGCCTTCGCGGACATGGAATACACCGAAGACAAGGCCAAGATGGCCGAATGGATGCCCTTGATGATGCCCGGCCGTCCGGCCGACGAACAGGTCGCTGCGACCCGCGTCATGAACGGCACCGATGTCAACTTTGGCGCGCTGACCAACCAGTTGCTCAAGCACCTGACCAGCGCACCGGATGCCCAGGTCAAGTACTGCAAGCGCGTGACCGGCCTCAAGCGCAATGGCGCCGGCTGGACCGTGACCATCAAGGACGTCAACAGCGGCAACAGCCGTGATGTCGACGCCAAGTTCGTCTTCCTCGGCGCCGGTGGCGCGGCCCTGCCGCTGCTGCAAGCGTCGGGCATCGAAGAAGGCAAGGGTTTCGGTGGCTTCCCGGTCAGCGGCCAATGGCTGCGCTGCGACAACCCCGAAGTGGTCAAGCAGCACCAGGCCAAGGTCTACAGCCAGGCCGCCGTGGGCTCACCACCGATGTCCGTGCCGCACTTGGACACCCGTGTGGTCGAAGGCAAGAAGTCTCTGCTGTTCGGGCCGTATGCCGGCTTCACCACCAAGTTCCTCAAGCACGGTTCGTTCCTCGACCTGCCATTGTCGGTCCGTGCCAGCAATATCGGGCCGATGCTCGCCGTGGCGCGCGACAACATGGACCTGACCAAGTACCTGGTCAGCGAAGTGATGCAGTCCATGGAGCAGCGTCTGGAGTCCCTGCGTCGCTTCTACCCAGAGGCCAAGGCCGAAGACTGGCGCCTGGAAGTGGCAGGCCAACGGGTCCAGATCATCAAGAAGGACGCGAAGAAAGGCGGCGTGCTGCAGTTCGGCACCGAACTGGTCGCGGCCAAGGACGGCAGCCTTGCCGCCCTGCTCGGCGCTTCGCCAGGTGCCTCGGTCACCGTTTCGATCATGCTGGAACTGATCGAGCGCTGCTTCCCCGAGAAGGCCAACGGCGAGTGGGCGAACAAGCTGCATGAGATCTTCCCGGCCCGGGAAAAGGTCCTTGAGACCGACGCCGACCTGTATCGCCAGATCAGCCGCCAGAACGACGAGCATCTGGAACTGGTCGAGCCGAGCAGCGAGACGCCCAGCTTCGCCTGATCGCTGAGGCACCCTGAAAAACGCCCCGCTGCGCTAAGCAACGGGGCGTTTTTTTATGCCCAGCAGATCGCGAGCAAACTCGCGCCTACCGATCGGGGATTAACCGCGGGCTTTTTCGATCAGTTCGATGTACTCGGCACCATTACGCTGGTCGGCGATCAACGCGACAAAATTCTGCCCGTGCTCATCCTGGCCATCGAGGTCATAGCCGGCTTCCTTGAAGAACACCAGGAAACGCTCGAAGTCGTCGATACGCAGGCCACGGTAAGCCTTGATCAGTTTGTGCAGGGACGGCGAAGTGGCGTCTAGCGGTTCGAAATCGAGGAACAACTTGATCTGCTCATCGCCGATCTCGTCACCAATCAACTGCTTCTTGTCTTTACGCATTGCCGACTCCAGCCTGCAGATATTTCACGGGGCCGGCAGTTTACCTCAAGCCTCAACGCGCGCGAACCGCCCCGGTGTGCAAGTCGGCCCAGATATGGCCATTGGCGTAGGTGAGGAACTGGCAATACACCGTGTCATTGCGCAGCAGGTCCATGATGACCCGGTACTGGGCCAGCGGGTAATACAGGCTGAGGGTCTTGCTCGCGCTGTCGAAGACCGGCTTTTTCAGGCTTTTGCTTTCACCGTCGAAGCTGATCAGCACCTGGCGCACCGTCGCCCCCTTGCTCAGTGGCTTGCCCTTGAGGCGCACCAGCAGCGGCGAGGTCACCGGGATCGGTTGCTGATTGGATTGGCGCTGGTTGCCCACCACCACCGAATACTCGGTGATCTGCAGCAACTGCTGTTGCTCGGGCTGTTCGCGGCGCAGGGACAACTCGTCCGGCGGCAGGAACTGCCCGTACATGGGCGCCGCCAGGGCTGGCACAGCGACCAGGGGCAGACAGACAAACAGCAGGCGGCGGGCGAAACGACCAATCGAGACGTTCATGACGGGCTCCGAACTACGGGCCGACCACTCTAGCACGCCAGCATGCGCCATCGAGCGCCGTGACCCGGGCAACGTGCGAGGCTGCACGCAGCCTCGCACGAACGCTGGTTTATGAACCGATATACGCCGTCTTGACCACAGTGTAGAACTCCTGGGCATAACGCCCCTGCTCACGGGAGCCGTAGGAAGAGCCTTTGCGACCACCAAACGGCACATGGTAATCAACCCCGGCAGTCGGCAGGTTGACCATGACCATGCCGGCCTGGGAGTGACGCTTGAAGTGGTTGGCATACTTCAGCGAAGTGGTCGCGATACCCGCCGACAGACCGAACTCAGTGTCATTGGCCATCGCCAGGGCTGCCTCGTAGTCCGCCACCCGCACGATATTGGCCACCGGCCCGAAGATCTCTTCACGGCTGATGCGCATATCGCCGGTGCTGTCGGCAAACAAGGTCGGCGCCAGGAAATAGCCTTCGGTATCGCAGGTCACCAGGCCGCCACCCGAAACCAGGCGCGCGCCTTCGTTCTGGCCGATCCCGATATAGCTCAGGTCCTGCTCCAACTGCGCCTGGGACACAACCGGACCGATATCGGTGCCCGCGTGCAAGGCGTGCCCGACCCGGATCGAGCGCATGCGTTCAGCCATGGCCTCGACGAAGCGATCATGGATTGCGGCAGTCACGATCAGGCGACTGGACGCCGTGCAGCGCTGGCCGGTGGAATAGAACGCGCTCTGTACAGCCAGCTCGACCGCGGACTTGAGGTCGGCATCGTCCAGAATGATCTGCGGGTTCTTGCCGCCCATCTCCAACTGCACCTTGGCCTGGCGCGATACGCAGCTGACCGCGATCTGCCGTCCCACACCGACCGAGCCGGTAAAACTGATACCGTCGACCTTGGGACTGTTGACCAGGGCCTCACCGACCACACGGCCACTACCCATCACCAGGTTGAACACCCCAGCCGGGAAACCAGCGCGGGAAATGATCTCGGCCAGGGCCCAGGCGCAACCTGGAACCAGGTCGGCCGGCTTGAGCACCACGCAATTGCCGTAGGCCAGGGCGGGGGCGATTTTCCAGGCCGGAATCGCAATCGGGAAATTCCACGGGGTGATCAACCCCACCACCCCCAGGGCTTCGCGGGTGACTTCAACGTTGACGCCCGGGCGTACCGAGGGCAGATAGTCACCCGACAAGCGCAGGCACTCACCGGCGAAAAACTTGAAGATATTGCCGGCGCGGGACACTTCGCCAATCGCCTCGGGCAGGGTCTTGCCCTCTTCGCGCGCCAACAATTGGCCGAGTTCTTCACGGCGGGCGAGGATTTCCGTGCCGACCTTGTCCAGCGCGTCGCTGCGGGCCTGGATACCCGAGTTGGACCAGGCCGGGAACGCGCCACGGGCGGCCTCGATAGCGGCCTGGACCTGGGCGAGATCAGCCTTGGCGTACTCCCCTACAACGTCCGACAAATCGGATGGGTTGATATTCACCGAGTACTCGGCACCGGCCACCCATTGCCCGTCGATGTAGTTATCGAAGCGTTTTACGTCTGCCACTTGCTCTCTCCTTTGCGCAAAAAGCCGCTGATCACTCAGCGGCTCTGGTCTGAACCCGGGTTACTGGGCGCCCTGCTTGGCGATCAGGGCTGCCAGTGCTTCATATTCCTCCGGCAGCAGGTCGGTCAGCGGTGTGCGCACAGGACCGGCGTCATAGCCGACGATCTTCGCGCCGGCCTTGACGATGCTGACAGCGTAGCCCGGTTTGCGATTGCGGATGTCCAGGTACGGCAGGAAGAACTCGTCGATAACCTTGGCCACGTGGACATGATCTTCGCGGGAAATCGCCGCGTAGAACTCCATCGCGGTTTTCGGGATGAAGTTGAACACCGCCGACGAATACACCGGCACACCCAAAGCCTTGTAGGCCGCTGCATAGACTTCTGCAGTCGGCAGGCCGCCGAGGTAGCTGAAACGGTCACCGAGGCGACGACGGATCGACACCATCAACTCGATATCGCCCAGGCCATCCTTGTAGCCGATCAGGTTCGGGCAGCGCTCGGCCAGTTGCTCCAGCAAGGGGGCGGTCAGGCGGCAGACGTTGCGGTTGTAGACCACGACGCCGATCTTGACCGATTTGCAGACGGCCTCGACATGGGCAGCCACGCCATCCTGGCTGGCTTCGGTCAGGTAATGCGGCAACAGCAGCAGGCCCTTGGCGCCCAGGCGCTCGGCTTCCTGGGCGTACTCGATGGCCTGGCGGGTCGAACCGCCCACACCGGCCAGGATCGGCACGCCACCCTCGCAGGTATCGACCGCGGTTTTCACCACGTCGGCGTATTCGCTGGCAGCCAGGGAAAAGAATTCACCGGTACCACCGGCGGCGAACAGTGCCGAGGCACCGTAAGGGCCCAGCCACTCCAGGCGCTTGATATAGCCGGCACGGTTGAAGTTGCCCTGTGCGTCGAAATCAGTGACCGGAAACGACAACATCCCGGAAGAGAGGATGGACTTCAGTTCTTGTGGATTCATTATTCGAACACCCTGCAGACACGTTTTTTGATGGGGAAAGGATGGATCAGCACGCCAGCCTTGGCTGATGTCGTACGTCATCGTACAACCAAAAAAATAAAGGTCAACAGCAATTCCATCGAAAACGGCCGACGGGGTTCAAAAGACTACGATATACGGGTGTCTAGCTCAGCCGCTACGGGGAACAGCGGCACGCAGGCGCAGCCTGGCTGAGAGGCTGCACAATGGGCGGAGGGAAGGAACGCAGCGCAGTCATCAGATGACCACGCTTAGGGCGGGGATCAGGTGCGCTGTGCTTCTTCGTGGGCCTGGCGCAGGCGCTCACGGCTATTGGTCAGGTGCAGGCGCATGGCCGCCCGGGCCGCATCGGAATCCTGGCGGGCAATGGCTTCATAGATTTCCTCATGCTCGCGCCCCAGGCGATTCATGTAGTGCGCCTGGTCATCGCGAGCCAACCGCGCGGAGTTGAGCCGGGTCCGCGGAATAATGCTGGTGCCCAGGTGCGTCATGATATCGGTGAAGTAGCGATTGCCGGTGGACATGGCGATCTGCAGGTGGAACTGGAAATCGGACGCGACCGCATCGCTGTCATGGGCCACGCTGTCATTGAGCGCATCGAGGGCCGCGCGCATCGCCGCCAACTGCTCGGCACTGCGCCGCTGGGCAGCCAGGCCGGCGGATTCGACTTCCAGGCTGATGCGCAGCTCCAGCACCGCCAGCACATCGCGCAGGGTGACGACGGTCGCAGGATCGATCCGAAAGCCGCTGGGGCTTGGCGTATCCAGCACAAAGGTGCCAATGCCATGGCGGGTCTCGACCTGCCCGGCCGCCTGCAAGCGCGAAATGGCTTCGCGCACCACCGTACGGCTGACGCCATGGGCCTGCATGATGGCCGACTCGGTGGGCAGTTTATCGCCCCGCTTGAGCTGGCCATCGCGAATCTGTTCGGTCAGAACCGTAACCAGTTCCTCGGCAAGACTGCGGCGCTTGCGCGGAGCGCGGGGGGCGGCGATGGGCGTTTCCATACTGAAGATCGATCTCGACAAACGGTTGAGCGCACATCATAGCTCAAGCTGGTTGTACGATCACTGTTGACTAATAAGTCATCTGTTCGACCAGCCGCCCGTCCTCTATCCGCACCTGCCGTGGATGGAAACGCCGCAGGCTGCTGCGGTGCCCGACACTGAGCACGCTCACCCCCGGCAACTGGTCGATCAGCGCCTGATAGAGCGTCGCCTCGTCCTCTTCGTCCATGGCCGAGGTCGCTTCGTCCAGATAGATCCAGAGCGGCGCGTAAAGCAGCGCGCGGGCAAAGGCCAGGCGTTGCTGCTCGCCCGGCGACAAGAGGCGCTGCCAGTGATCGCTTTCGTCCAGGCGCGCCACCAGATGCCCCAGGCGGCAGGTTTGCAGCACCTGTGCATAACGTTCCGGCGGGTAAGTGTCGCCGGCCTGGGGATAACTCAACGCCTCGCGCAGGCTGCCTATCGGCAGATAGGGTTTCTGCGGCAGGAACAGCGCCCGCTCGCTTGGCAGGCGAATGGTGCCATGCCCCCTTGGCCAGAGACCGCCCATGGCCCGCAGCAAGGTACTCTTGCCGCTGCCGGAGCGACCGCTGAGCATCACCCGTTCACCCGCGCCCACCTGCAAGGAGGCCGCATTGAGCAGGTGGCGACCATCGGCCAGGTCCAGGCCCAAATCCTGCACCTGCAGGTCTGTGCCCTGGGCCTGGACCGCAATGGCAGCCGGCCGCGCCTCGTTGTCGCTCATGGCCTGGCGGAAACTCAACAGCCGGTCACAGGTGGCGCGCCAGCCGGCGAGCGTGACATACGCATCGATAAACCAGCTGAAGTTCTCCTGCACATTGCCGAAGGCCGAATTGATCTGCATCAGCTCGCCCAGTTGGATCTGCCCGGAAAAATAGCGCGGCGCGGCCACGACAAAGGGAAAGATAATCGCGATCTGGGCATAGCCCGTGGTGAAGAATTTCAGGCGCTTCTGCACCTGCATGATCTGCCAGAAATTGCTCCAGACCTTGGCGAAACGCGCACTCAGGCGCTGCTGCTCATTGGGCTCGCCGTTGTACAGGGCAATGCTCTCGGCATTCTCGCGCACGCGGATCATGGCGAACCGCAGATCGGCCTCGAAGCGTTGCTGCTGGTTGCTCAAGCCGATCAACCGGCGACCGATCAAGTGGGTCAGCCCGCTACCGATCCCGGCATACACCAGGGCACACCAGAACATATACCCGGGGAGGGTAATACCCCATAGCTCCAGGCTGCCGGACACGCTCCACAGAATGATCGAGAACGACACCAGGCTGACCAGTGTACTGATCAGGCCCAGTCCCAGGGACAAGGTATCGCTGGTGAAGCTGTTCAGGTCTTCACTCAGGCGCTGGTCCGGGTTGTCGGTATAGCCGCCCTGCTCCAACTGGTAGTAATTCTTGTGCCCCAGCCAGCGGGCAAAGTGCACTTCGGTCAGCCAGCGCCGCCAGCCGATGGTCAGCATCTGGGTCAGATAGAGACGGTAGACCGCCGCCAGGATCCCCACTGCCGCAATCAGGCAGAAATACAGCATCAAGTGGGTGAAGGCGCCCAGATCCTTGTTTTGCAGGGCGTTATAGAAGTCTCGGTACCAACTGTTGAACCAGACCGAGATGCCGACATTGAACAGCGATAGCGCGATCACGGCGATCAGCAGGACCCAGGCCCTGGTCTTCTCTTCGCTGCGCCAATAGGGCATGACCAGTTGCCGGACGCGCGTCCAGAAGTGCCCGGGCACCGTGTCGTTGACCGCGGAGTATTCGGCATTCGTCGGCATGGTTCGGGCTCGGCAAGGGGGAGGACAGTACTGAGTCGATCATAGTCGATCGTCCCAGGCCGGCCAGCCCCTGCCGCCCGCTTGTTCAGGCTCGGTTCAGCGGCGCACCGGACGCTTCTGCAATTTGCGCTGCAGGGTCCGCCGATGCATGCCCAGGGCCCGGGCCGTGGCGGAGATATTGCCTTCGTGCTCGGTCAGGACGCGCTGGATATGTTCCCACTGCAAACGGTCGACCGACATCGGGTTTTCAGGCACCAGGGTGTCCAGGTCGGCATGTTCGGAAAGCAGCGCCGCCAGCACATCGTCGGCATCCGCCGGCTTGCACAGGTAATTGCAGGCGCCGCGCTTGATCGCCTCGACCGCCGTGGCGATGCTCGAATACCCGGTGAGGATCACCACGCGCATTTCCGGATCGAGTTCGAGCAGCTTGGGCAGCAGCACCAAACCCGAGTCGCCGTCCATTTTCAGGTCCAGCGCGGCGTAGTCGGGCAAGTCCTGCTGGGCCAGGGTCAGGCCCTCTTCGGCGGAGCTGGCCGTGCTGACGCGAAAACCGCGGCGGCTCATGGCCCGGGCCATGACCCGGGTAAAGGTCGCGTCATCGTCCACCAGCAGTAAATGCGGCAGCTCTTCGCCTTCGACTTGGATCTCGTCACTCATCTTCGTTTCCTCGGGCGACACGGGGCAGGCGCAGCTCGGTCAGCGTGCCACCTTCCTCATGACTATAGAGTTTCACTGAGCCGCCGGCGCGGGTCACGCTGGCCTTGCTCAAAAACAGGCCCAGGCCGAAGCCTTTGCCCTTGGTGGTAAAAAACGGTTTGCCGATCTGCTCGGCAATCGCCAACGGTACACCGGGGCCGTGGTCGCGAATGCTGATGGTGAGGTATTCCTCATCCCAGTCCAGCCGCACTTCCAGCCCCAGAGGACAGGCATCGGCGGCATTGTTGAGCAGATTGAGCAAGGCCTGGGTCAGGTCCGGTGGTGGCGCCAGCCGCGGCACCGGGCCCTGGCCCAGGCGCTGAAAGCGATAACTGACCTCCGGGCGCATCAGGTGCCAGCGGTTCAGCGCCTCGTCGAGCCAGGCAGTGACATCCTGCATCTCCACCGCCAACCGACGGTTGGCCTCGGCGGCGCGCACCAGTTGCTGCAAGGACTCCTTGCACAGCTTGACCTGGTCCTGCAGCACGCTCAGGTCGTCCTGCAACGCAGGGTCAGGGTGGTCCTGGCGCATTTCCTTGAGCAGCACGCTCATGGTCGCCAGCGGCGTGCCCAACTCATGGGCGGCGCCGGCGGCCTGGGTCGCCACGGCCAGCAGTTGTTCATCGCGCAGGCCTTCCTCGCGCCGAATCGCCCGCAACTCTTCCTGGCGCCTTAGCTCCTCGGCCATGCGCGCGGCAAAAAAAGTGATCACCGCCGCCGCCAGGGCAAAGCTCAGCCACATCCCGTAGATCTGCATCTTCTCCCGAGCGATGGGATAGGTATCCAGCGGGTAGAACTGCGCCAGCAGCAAGGTATAGAGGGTCAGGGCGATCCCGGACAGAATCACCGAATAACGCCACGGCAGCGTGACCGCCGCAATGGTCAGCGGCACCAGGTAATAGGACACGAAGGGGTTGGTCGAACCACCGGAGAAATACAGCAGCGCGCTGTGGATAAACAGGTCGCACGCCAGCTGGACGGCGTACTCAAGCTCGGTGACCGGCCAGGAAGTCCGCAGGCGTACCGCAGTGAACGCACAAAGCAGGCCGGAGAACCCCAGGGTCACGGCCAGTTGCAGCCAGGGCAGCGGCAACAGGTCGAACAGGTAGGCGATCCCCACCGAACCGGCCTGGGCAGCCAGCACCAGGGTGCGGATAAAAGTCAGGCGCCAGAGGTTCTGACGCGTGGCGGAAAGCAGTTGAACGGGGGCGAGCATGAGCTCTCCTGATGAGCGCTGCAGGCGGATCGCCGGGAGTATAACCAAGCGATGCCCGGCACAGGCAAAACTGCGGCAAACAGCCACAGGTATTTTCCGCATTCGCCCACTTGCGCGATTGCCCATCTCGAGGGCTGTCCGCCAGGCGGGGCGACCACGGCACACAGATGTATTGAAGTTGTAATTGGGTGAACCCGACAACAGGCGCTAAAGTCTGATGGGTTCACGCAGGGTTGCCTGCGTATCGTCTTCAAGGAGCTTACATGCACATGTTTACCCGCAGCGCCGCCCTTCTCGTCCTGGGCAGTTCGACCCTGGCCAGCCTGCCGGCCCTGGCCGAGGACCTCCATTACAACCAGATCTCCCTGCGGGCCGAAGCCAGCCAGGAAGTCGCCCGCGACCTGATGATCGTCACCCTCTACACCGAATCCCAGAACACCGACCCGGGCAAGCTCGCGGCCGAAATCACCACCACCATGAACAAGGCCCTGGGCCAGGCACGCCAGGTCAAGGCCGTGACCCTGCGCCAGGGGAGCCGCAACAGCTACCCGATCTATGATGACAAGAACCAGAAGATCACCGGCTGGCGCGAGCGCGCCGAACTGCGCCTGGAAAGCGCCGACTTCGCCGTGCTGTCCAAGCTGACCGGCGAGTTGATGACTGACCTGAAGATGGCCGGCATGGATTTCGCGATCGCCACGCCCACCCGCAAGGCCAGTGAAGATGCCCTGCTCAAGGATGCCGTCGCCGCCTTCAAGGCCCGCGCGCAACTGGCCACCGAAGCCCTTGGCGGCAAGGGCTACAAGATCGTCAACCTGAACCTCAACAGCAATGGTTATCCACAGCCCTACGCCCGTGGCGCCATGATGATGAAGGCCGCCGCCATGGATTCAGCGCCTGCGCCTGAGGTCGAAGCCGGCACCAGCGAAGTCAGCCTGAGTGCCGACGGGGTGATTGAAGTCCTGATGCCGTAACCCCCGTGTCGCAAGCGGCATCCTGTGCCGGGCCAGCCCCAGACCTGCATGCCGCCTCGCCTCTCAACCCCTTTGCCGCCCCTTGCAACAAACAATGATTATCTCGGGGCAGATGGCATACGCTAATCTTACCTCGGCACAATGCCAGTACCGATATCCCGTCCCCGGGATTGGCGAGCGGGCTTGCACAGTCGTGCACACCTTCCAAATGACATAAAGATCATGAGGCCATCATGTTTAAACACGCCGTCATTCCGCTTCTCGTTGGCGCCAGCCTGCTGAGCAGCGCACCACTCGCTCACGCGGCGACCAACCTGGTGTTCTGCTCCGAAGGGAGTCCGGCCGGCTTCGACCCCAGCCAATACACCACCGGAACCGATTTCGATGCCTCGGCGGAAACCGTTTTCAACCGCCTTAGCCAGTTCGAACGGGGCGGCACGGCGGTTGTCCCGGGCCTGGCAACCCAATGGGAAACGTCCGCGGATGGCCTGAGCTACACCTTTCACCTGCGCGAGGGCGTGAAGTTCCACACCACGGCGTACTTCAAGCCCACCCGTGATTTCAACGCCGATGACGTGCTGTTCACCTTCAATCGCATGCTCGACCGCGAGATGCCATTTCGCAAAGCCGCGCCCACTGAGTTCCCGTATTTCACCGACATGGGCATGGACACCAATATCGCCAAGGTCGAGAAACTCGACGAGCACACCGTCAGGTTCGTGCTCAACAACATCGATGCCGCCTTTATCCAGAACATGGCCATGAGCTTCGCCTCGATCCAGTCCGCCGAATACGCCGACCAGTTGCTCAAGGCCGGCAAGCCCGCAGACCTCAACCGGAAGCCGATCGGCACTGGCCCGTTCATCTTCAAGAGCTACCAGAAAGACTCGAATATCCGCTACACCGGCAACAAACAGTACTGGAAACCCGAGGATGTCAGGATCGACAACCTGATCTTCGCCATCACCACCGATCCCTCGGTACGGATCCAGAAACTCAAGCGAAACGAGTGCCAGATCACCGTGTTTCCGCGCCCCGCCGACCTCAAGGCGCTGAGCGAGGACCCCAACCTGAAAATCCCGAGCCAGGCCGGGTTCAACCTGGGTTACATCGCCTATAACGTGATGGACAAGATCAAGGGCAGCGACCAGCCCAACCCGCTGGTGGCGCTCAAGGTGCGCCAGGCCCTGGATATGTCGATCAACAAACAGCAGATCATCGACTCGGTCTACCAGGGGGCCGGACAACTGGCCGTCAACGTCATGCCACCGACCCAATGGTCCTATGACACCACCATCAAGGACCCCGCCTACGACCCGGACAAAGCCAAGGCACTGCTGCAGGACGCCGGCCTCAAGCCCGGTACCGAAATCGCCCTGTGGGCCATGCCGGTACAGCGCCCCTACAACCCCAACGCTCGATTGATGGCCGAAATGCTCCAGGCGGACTGGGCCAGGATCGGCATCAAGGCCAATATCGTCAGCTACGAATGGGGCGAGTACATGAAGCGCGCCAAGGCCGGTGAGAACCAGGCCATGATCATTGGCTGGAATGGTGACAATGGCGACCCGGACAACTGGCTGGGCACCCTGTTCAGCTGCGAAGCGGTCAACGGCAACAACTACTCCAAGTGGTGCGACCCGGCTTTCGACAAGCTGATCACGGCCGCCAAGGCCACCACCGATCAGGCCAAGCGCACCGAGCTGTACAAGCAGGCCCAACATATCGTCAAAGACCAGGTGGTCGTCACGCCGATTGCTCACTCCACGGTCTACCAACCCATGCGCAACAGCGTGCAGGACTTCAAGATCAGTCCCTTTGCCCTGAACGCGTTCTACGGCGTGGGCGTCAGTCAGTGATCCCGGTGGGCGGCGCCCCTGGGTGCCGCCCATTTTCGGCGGATCTCGCAACGACGCCTTGTGTATTCCTGCAGAACTCTTTGGCTGAACCGGCGACAATGGCACCCCAGGCAACCGGCCAGGCACGCTCTACAGTGGCGCTGCCATTGGCAGCAACCATGACGCCATTGGGCGGCCACGACGACGACCGCCTGATCAAACAGGCCAAGCGCATTACCGGCCGCGAAGCGACTGAACCGCAGGAACGGACCGGGCTCTAAAACAGGCCCAGGTGCTTGTCCACCGGAAGCAGCCCTGGACAGCCTGGCCCCTTACCAAGCTGTTCACCGCGATACGCAACACCATGGAGGGCTCGCGAATCAGCCCCCAGCCACACCCAACTTCACCACGACACGAGTGAAGTCGAACAGAAACGCCCGCCCTGGCCAGTTGCCAGGACGGGACGCCTAGCCGGCCGATGAGGAACCCCCGTACATGCTGAGTTTCATTGCCCGCCGACTGGGGCTGCTGATCCCGACCTTTTTCGGCATCACCTTGCTGACGTTCGCCCTGATCCGCATGATTCCCGGCGATCCGGTCGAAGTCATGATGGGCGAGCGCCGGCTCGACCCCGAAATGCATGCCCAGGCCATGGAGCGCCTGGGGCTGAACAAGCCGCTCTACGCCCAGTATTTCGTCTACATCGGCCAGCTGGCCCATGGCGATTTGGGAGAATCGCTGCGGACCCGAGAAAGTGTCTGGCACGAATTCACCACGTTGTTCCCCGCAACCTTGGAACTGGCCCTGGCGGCCTTGTTCCTCGCCGCGACGCTGGGCATCCTCGCCGGGGTCATCGCCGCCCTCAAGCGCGGCTCGCTGTTCGACCACGGGGTGATGGGGATCTCCCTGGCGGGCTACTCGATGCCGATCTTCTGGTGGGGCCTGATCCTGATCATGTTCTTCTCGGTGACGCTGGGCTGGACCCCGGTCTCGGGGCAAAACGACCTGCTCTACGATGTCGAGCGCACGACCGGCTTCATGCTGATCGACACCTGGCTCAGCGACGAGCCCGGCGCCCTGCTCGACTACCTGCATCACCTGATCCTGCCGGCGATTGTGCTGGGCACCATACCGCTGGCAGTGATCGCACGAATGACCCGCTCCTCCATGCTCGAAGTGCTGCGCGAGGACTATGTGCGCACCGCCCGGGCCAAAGGTTTATCGCCGGCGCGGGTGGTGTTTGTCCACGGCCTGCGCAATGCCCTGATTCCGGTCCTGACCGTGGTCGGCCTGCAGGTCGGCACACTGCTTGGCGGCGCGGTACTGACCGAGACCATCTTTTCCTGGCCGGGCATTGGCAAGTGGCTGATCGAAGCCATTGGCGCGCGCGATTACCCCGTGGTGCAGAACGGTATCCTGCTGATCGCCTGCCTGGTGATACTGGTCAATTTCATGGTGGATATCCTCTACGGGCTCGCCAACCCACGTATCCGCCACCAGCGTTGAGAGCCTGCCCATGAGTACGCCAACCTCCCCGACCGTGGTCGATCAAAGCCTGCTGTATCCCTCGCCCTACAAGGAGTTCTGGCAGGCCTTTGCCCGCAACAAGGGGGCCGTCGCGGGCCTGCTGTTCATGAGCCTGATTGTGTTCTGCGCGCTGTTTGCCCCCTGGATCGCTCCCCATGACCCGAGCGAACAGTATCGCGACTTCCTGCTGACCCCGCCCGCCTGGCTCGAAGGTGGCCAGTGGCGCTTTGTGCTGGGCACCGATGAACTGGGCCGCGACCTGCTATCGCGGCTGATCCAGGGCTCACGCCTGTCAATGTTGATCGGCCTGGCCTCGGTGGTGATGTCAATGCTGCCGGGCATCCTGCTCGGCCTGCTCGCCGGCTTCTTTCCCCGCCTGCTGGGGCCCGCCGTGATGCGCCTGATGGATATCATGCTCGCGCTGCCTTCCCTGCTGCTGGCCGTGGCGATTGTCGCCATCCTCGGCCCGGGCCTGATCAATACGGTGATCGCCATTGCGATCGTCTCGCTGCCCGCCTATGTACGCCTCACCCGGGCCGCGGTCATGGGCGAACTGCATCGCGACTATGTCACCGCCGCCCGCCTGGCCGGGGCCAGCCTGCCGCGGCTGATGTTCATTACCGTACTGCCCAACTGTATGGCACCGCTGATCGTGCAGGCGACCCTGAGCTTTTCCTCGGCCATTCTCGACGCTGCCGCCCTGGGCTTCCTCGGCCTGGGCGTACAACCGCCGACACCGGAATGGGGCACCATGCTGGCCTCGGCCCGCGACTACATCGAGCGGGCCTGGTGGGTCGTGAGCCTGCCGGGCCTGACCATCCTGCTCAGCGTGCTGGCAATCAACCTGATGGGCGACGGGCTGCGCGATGCGCTGGACCCCAAACTCAAGAACGCCGCCTGAGGGAGTGCCCCATGCCTTTGCTTGAAATCAACAACCTCAGCGTCCGGTTTGGCGACGCCAGCGCCGTTCCCGTGGTCGACGGCCTGAGCCTGAGCGTCGAGCGCGGTGAAGTCCTGGCGATTGTCGGCGAATCGGGTTCCGGCAAGTCGGTGACCATGATGGCGCTGATGGGCTTGATTGATCCACCCGGCAAGGTTAGTGCCGACGCCCTGCGCTTCGATGGCCAGGACATGCTCAAGCTCAGCGGCCGCCAGCGCCGCAAGATTGTCGGCAAGGACCTGGCCATGGTCTTCCAGGACCCGATGACCGCACTCAACCCCAGCTACACCGTGGGTTTCCAGATTGAGGAGGTCCTGCGCCTGCACCTGAAGATGTCATCCCGGGCAGCGCGCCAGCGGGCCATCGAACTGCTGGAAAAGGTCGAAATTCCCGGCGCCGCCAGCCGCATCCATGCCTACCCCCATCAACTCTCGGGCGGGATGAGCCAGCGCGTGGCAATCGCTATGGCCATTGCCGGCGAACCCAAGCTGCTGATCGCCGACGAACCGACCACAGCCCTGGATGTCACCATCCAGGCACAAATCATGGATCTGCTGCTCAACCTGCAGAAAGAGCAGGACATGGGCCTGGTGCTGATTACCCACGACCTGGCCGTGGTGGCCGAAACCGCCCAGCGGGTCTGCGTGATGTATGCCGGGCAAGCGGTCGAGGTCGGCCAGGTGCCGGGGCTGTTCGATGCGCCTGCCCATCCGTACAGCGAAGCGTTGCTGGCGGCGATTCCGGAGCACAGCCTCGGCGCTGCGCGGCTGACCACCCTGCCCGGGATCGTCCCGGGGCGCTATGACCGGCCGCAAGGCTGTCTGCTATCACCGCGCTGCCCTTACGTACAGGAGGACTGTCGTCGACAACTACCGGCCCTGGAGGCCAGAGCCCGAAGCCTGGTCCGCTGCTTCCATCCGCTGAATCAGGAGATCGCGTCATGACTGTTGTCCTCAGCGCACGCAACCTGACCCGTCACTATGAAGTCTCCCGCGGCCTGTTCAAGGGCAACGCCCTGGTGCGCGCGCTCAATGGGGTGTCCTTCGAGTTGGAGGCCGGCAAGACCCTCGCGGTGGTCGGCGAATCTGGTTGCGGCAAGTCCACGCTGGCCCGGGCGTTGACCCTGATCGAGGCGCCCACATCGGGCTCGCTGCAGATCGCCGGCCAGGAGGTCGCCGGCGCCGACAAGGCCCAGCGCAAACAGCTGCGCAAAGATGTGCAGATGGTGTTCCAGAGCCCCTATGCCTCGCTGAATCCACGGCAGAAGATCGGCGACCAGTTGGCCGAACCCTTGCTGATCAACACACAACTGAGCGCCAGCGAACGCCGGGAGAAGGTCCAGGCGATGATGCAACAGGTCGGCCTGCGTCCCGAACACTACCAGCGCTATCCCCATATGTTTTCCGGCGGCCAGCGCCAACGTATCGCCCTGGCCCGCGCCATGATGCTGCAACCCAAGGTGCTTGTGGCGGACGAACCAACGTCGGCGCTGGACGTGTCGATCCAGGCCCAGGTCCTCAACCTGTTCATGGACCTGCAGCAGGAGTTCAACACCGCGTACGTGTTTATCTCCCACAACCTGGCGGTGGTCCGCCATGTCGCCGACCAGGTTCTGGTCATGTACCTGGGCAAACCGGTGGAAATGGGCCCGAAGGCGGCACTCTACGAACGCCCGCTGCATCCCTATACCCGGGCCCTGCTGTCGGCTACACCGACCCTGCATCCAGACCCGCTCAAACCCAAGATCAAGATTGTCGGCGAGTTGCCCAACCCGCTGGACCCTCCCAGCGGCTGTGCCTTTCACCAGCGCTGCCCCTACGCCAACGAGCGCTGTCGCCAGGAAGAACCGGCCCTGCGCCTGCTCGACTCACGCCAGGTCGCCTGCCATTACGCAGGCACTCTCTAGGCTCTAGGGGCCCGGCTGATCAGGCAAAAAAAAACCGCTGCACCCGGCAGCGGTTTTTTTCAACAGCGTGATATCAATGGTGCTCGCGCGTCCCGCGGAATTTCACATCCGGCCAGCGCTCTTCCATCAGCGCCAGGTTGACCCGGGTCGGCGCCAGGTAAGTCAGGTGACCACCGCCATCGACCGCCAGGTTTTCCACAGCCTTGACCCGGAACTCCTCAAGTTTCTTCTTATCGGCACAATCGATCCAGCGGGCCGACCACACGGTGATCGGCTCGTAGGAACACTCGACCTTGTATTCCTCTTTCAGACGGCTGGCGACCACATCGAACTGCAGCACACCGACGGCGCCCAGAATAATGTCGTTGCTGCGCTCCGGGAAGAACACCTGGGTTGCCCCCTCTTCCGCCAACTGCTGCAGGCCCTGGCGCAATTGCTTGGACTTGAGCGGGTCGCGCAGGCGCACACGACGGAACAGCTCCGGGGCGAAGTGCGGGATCCCGGTAAAACCGAGGACTTCGCCCTCGGTAAAGGTATCGCCGATCTGGATCGTGCCGTGGTTATGCAAGCCGATGATATCGCCCGCAAACGCCTCCTCCAGTTGCTCACGCTCGGAGGAGAAAAAGGTCAGGGCGTCGCCGATCCGCACATCCTTGCCGGTGCGCACGTGGCGCATTTTCATGCCCTTTTCGTACTTGCCCGAGCAAATGCGCATAAAGGCGATACGGTCGCGGTGCTTGGGGTCCATGTTCGCCTGGATCTTGAACACGAAGCCGCTGAACTTCTCCTCCACCGGCTCCACGGTACGCTCGTTGGCAACCCGGGCCAGAGGCTGTGGCGCCCAATTGACGACCGCGTCGAGCACATGGTCGACCCCGAAGTTGCCCAGGGCCGTACCAAAGAAGACCGGCGTCAGCTGACCGTCGAGGAATTCCTGTTGGTTGAACGTGTGGCAGGCGCCCTGCACCAGTTCCAGTTGGTCGACAAAGCGATCGTACTCGTCGCCCAGGTGGGCCCGGGCTTCATCGGAATCAAGCTTCTCGATGATCTTCACGTCAGTGCGTTCATGACCATGACCGGCGGTGTAGACAATGATGTAGTCATCGGCCAGGTGGTAAACGCCCTTGAAGTCGCGGTAGCAACCAATCGGCCAGGTGATGGGCGCCGCCTTGATCTTCAGGACGGCCTCGATCTCGTCGAGCAACTCGATCGGATCACGGATATCGCGGTCCAGTTTGTTAATGAAGCTGACAATCGGCGTATCGCGCAGCCGGCAGACATCCATCAGCGCAATGGTCCGTGGCTCAACACCCTTACCGCCATCGAGCACCATCAACGCCGAGTCGACGGCGGTCAGGGTCCGGTAGGTATCTTCGGAGAAGTCTTCGTGGCCCGGGGTATCGAGCAAGTTGATCATGTGATCCCGGTAAGGGAACTGCATGACCGAGGTGGTAATGGAGATACCGCGCTGCTTCTCCATCTCCATCCAGTCGGAGGTGGCATGGCGGTCGGACTTACGTGATTTCACCGTACCGGCTACCGCAATCGCCTTGCCCATCAGCAAGAGTTTCTCGGTGATGGTGGTTTTACCCGCATCCGGGTGGGAAATAATGGCGAAGGTGCGGCGTTTCGCGACTTCGGCGGCCTGTTTGGTCATGGGAAATCGCCTGGCGGTGATTCAAAAAAGGGCGGCGAGTATAGCCCAAACCGCGATTGACCGGCCACCGCCGCAATGGACTGAGATGCCGCCGTTCGTAACAAACCGCCCCTTACCGGTAAGAGCTTTGGACGATGGCTAATTGCCGTATTTCATTGAACTTTTTGCAACCACGGGGCGTCCACTCCCCTGTTACGCCTTTTTGTCCGGGGCCGAAATTCAGCTTCCGACCCGTCTGGACTGCGCTTATGGCGGGTTTACCGAGCTGCTGGCCGGCTTGACCCGCTGCTTCTCGCGTCCCTGTTTTCGGCAGCCAGGAATGGCCGTGCCACACGAAAGCAGGCTCGCCGACTGAAATAAAGGAGTCCGCCTGTGGCTATTCGCTATGGCAAAGGGCTGATAGGAGGCGCGACCGTGCTCGCGCTCCTGGCCCTGCTGATCCACTGGATCGGCATCAGCACGATCGAACGCTATCGCGACGATCTAGGGTTTTATCTGCAAGCCCATCTGTATCTGGTACTGGTTTCAATGTTCGCGGCCCTGCTGGTCGGGATCCCGGCGGGCATCCTCCTCAGCCGTCCGCAGTGGGTCGGACGCGCCGAACGCTTCATGCAGGTCTTCAATATCGGCAACACCGTCCCGCCCCTGGCCGTCCTGGCCATCGCCCTGGGCATCCTCGGCATCGGCAGCGGTCCGGCCATCTTCGCCCTCTTCCTCGCCTCCCTCCTGCCCATCGTGCGCAACACCTACGAAGGCCTGAAAAACGTACAAGGCTCGCTCAAGGAAGCTGCCATCGGCATCGGCATGACCCCACGCCAGGTGCTGTGGCGGGTCGAGCTGCCCAATGCGGTGCCGATCATGGTCGGCGGCGTGCGCGTGGCCCTGGCCATCAATGTCGGGACCGCGCCACTGGCCTTCCTGATCGGCGCCAACAGTCTGGGCAGCCTGATTTTCCCCGGCATTGCCCTGAACAATCAGCCGCAACTGCTCCTGGGGGCTGCGAGCACCGCCCTGCTCGCACTGCTCCTGGACGGCCTGGTGACATTGGCCAGCCGCTTGTGGCTGGAACGCGGCCTGCGACCTGCCTGAGGTCGACCGAGTAAAGGAATTCTGATGAAAACGACAAGCTTGTTTCTGGGCTGCGTCCTGCTGTTCGCGGGAATCGCCCAGGCCGCCGAAAAACCACTGATCCGCATCGGCGCGCGGGTCTTTACCGAGCAGACCCTGCTCGCGGAAATCACCGCGCAATACCTGCGCACCAAAGGCTACAACCCGCGCGTCACCGGTGGCCTGGGCAGCAACCTGGCCCGCAGCGCCCAGGAATCCGGGCAACTGGACCTGATCTGGGAATACACCGGGGTCTCGCTGGTGGCCTACAACCATGTCGATGAAAAGCTCGACAGCGAACAATCCTATGCCCGGGTCAAGGAACTGGACGCCAAGAAGGGCCTGATCTGGCTCGCCCCCTCGAAATTCAGCAATACCTATGCCCTGGCGCTACCGCAGAAAGTGGCCGAGGCCTACCCGCAGATCAACAGCATCAGCGAACTGGACCGCGTGCTCAAGGCCGAATCCGCCGAGGATCATCTGGTGGCCCTGGATACCGAGTTCGCCAACCGCTCCGACGGCCTGCAAGGCATGGTCGAGTTGTACGGCATGAACCTGACCCGCCGCACGCTCCGGCAGATGGACGCCGGGCTGGTCTACACGGCCCTGCGCAATGGCCAGGTCTTCGCCGGCCTGGTGTACACCACGGACGGGCGCCTGAGTGCCTTCAATCTGAAGCTGCTTGAAGACGACCGCCACTACTTCCCGGACTACACCGCCGCGCCGGTGGTGCGTCAGGCCTATCTCGACGCCCACCCGCAACTGGCCGCCGAGCTCAAGCCGCTGGCCGCCCTGTTCGACGATGAAACCATGCGCCAGCTCAATGCCCGGGTCGACGTTGACCATGAAAGCCCGGCGGCGGTGGCCGCGGACTTCCTGCGCCAGCACCCACTGAACTGAAAGAGGGAAAAACATGGTATTTCTCGACACGTTTTCCCACCTCGACTGGGCACAGGTCCTGCAACTGACCGGGCAGCACATCACCCTGGTGGGCATTGCCGTCACCCTGGCCATTGCCATCGGCGTGCCCCTGGGCATCCTGATGACCCGCTTCCCGAGCCTGGCCGGCCCGCTACAGGCCAGCGCCACGGTGCTGCTGACCATCCCGTCCATCGCGCTGTTCGGCCTGCTGCTGCCGTTCTACTCGACCTTCGGCCAGGGCCTCGGCCCGCTGCCGGCAATCACGGCGGTGTTTCTCTATTCCCTGCTGCCCATCATGCGTAACACCTACCTGGCCCTGACCGGTGTCGAGCCGGGCATCCGCGAGGCGGCCCGGGGCATCGGCATGACCTTTGGCCAGCGCCTGCGCATGGTCGAACTGCCCATTGCGGTCCCCGTGATCCTCGCCGGGGTCCGCACCGCCGTCGTAATGAACATCGGCGTGATGACCATTGCCGCGACCATCGGGGCCGGTGGCCTCGGGGTCCTGATCCTCGCCTCAATCAGCCGCAGCGATATGTCGATGCTGATTGTCGGCGCCTTGCTGGTCAGCCTCCTGGCCATCTTCGCCGACCTGCTCTTGCAATGGCTGCAACGCACCCTGACTCCAAAAGGACTGCTGAAATGATCGAACTTCAAGACCTGACCAAAGTATTCAAACAGAGCAACGGCAAGGAAGTGCGCGCCGTCGATTCGGTGAGCCTGACCGTCAATGAAGGGGAAATCTGCGTCTTTCTCGGGCCCTCGGGCTGCGGCAAAAGCACCACGCTGAAAATGATCAACCGCTTGATCATGCCCACCAGCGGCAAGATCCTGATCAACGGCGAAGACACCAGCAATCTCGATGCGGTGACCCTGCGCCGCGGTATCGGCTACGTGATCCAGCAGATCGGCCTGTTCCCGAACATGACCATCGAGGAAAACATCACCGTGGTGCCGCGACTGCTCGGCTGGGACCCGCAAAAATGCCATGAACGGGCCCGCGAGTTGATGAGCATGATCAAGCTCGAACCCAAGCAATACCTGAGCCGCTACCCGCGCGAACTGTCCGGTGGCCAGCAGCAACGTATCGGGGTGATCCGTGCCCTGGCCGCCGATGCGCCGCTGCTGTTGATGGACGAACCCTTTGGCGCGGTCGACCCGATCAACCGCGAGATGATCCAGAACGAGTTCTTCGAGATGCAGCGCGCGCTGAAGAAGACCGTGATCATGGTCAGCCACGATATCGACGAAGCCATCAAGCTGGGCGACAAGATCGCGATTTTCCGTGGCGGGCAGCTGATCCAGGTCGACCATCCGGACACCCTGCTGGCGCATCCGGCCGACGACTTCGTCAGCAATTTCGTCGGCCAGGACAGCACCCTCAAGCGCCTGTTGCTGGTCAAGGCCGAGGATGCGGCGGACAACGCGCCCTCGGTCAGCCCCGACACCCCGGTGGCCGAAGCCCTGGAACTGATGGACGAGCACGATCGCCGCTATGTGGTCGTAACCTGCGCCGACAACCAGGCCCTGGGTTATGTGCGCCGCCGCGACCTGCATCGCCAGACCGGCACCTGCGCCCAGTACCTGCGCGAGTTCAATGCCACGGCGGCCTATGACGAGCACCTGCGCATCCTGCTGTCGCGCATGTACGAGTTCAATCGCGCCTGGCTGCCGGTACTGGACGCCGACCGGGTCTTCCTCGGGGAAGTGACCCAGGAGTCGATTGCTGCCTACCTGAGCTCCGGGCGTTCGCGCGGGGCCAAGACCAGCATCGTCTCACCGGCCGAAACCGCCGCCTGACCGGGTCTTCAACCGTCCTGTAGGGGCGTTCCTGCGGCCTGCGCAACCGTACGCGGGCCGGTTCGTGCCTACAGGACCATTCAGCGGATTCACCCATCCAGGGGAACCTCATTCTGTCATCCGGATCAGTTACATAAATGGCTGATCGAGGGCACGCGACGGACGCGTGCAAAAACGCGACATTTTTTGTTGATCTCAAGCCCTTCAAGTCCTAAAGTTCGCGCCGAACGTCCATGCTGGAAACGATCCATCCGGCTCAAGTACTGACGACGAGACAGCAAGGCCAAGGGAAATCTCGATTCCAGTGGCCTTTTTGCTTTCGGCGACATGCCTTGGGAAGTAGGCGAACCAAAGTGGGGATACGGAGGACGTTCAGCAGGAGGTGCCATCCATGGCCCATCCTCTCACCCATTTATTTTTTTCCGTTTGCCAGTAGGAGCTTCCTCAGCATGTCGATTCAGGTCGAAGACTATTTCGCGCGCGAAACCTTTCAGAAAATGAAGGCCTTCGCCGACAAGCAAGAAACCCCGTTCGTGGTGATCGACACCGCGATGATCTCCCAGGCCTACGATGACCTGCGTGCCGGTTTTGAGTTCGCCAAGGTCTACTACGCCGTCAAGGCCAACCCGGCGGTCGAGATCATCGACCTGCTGCGCGACAAGGGTTCAAACTTCGATATCGCCTCCATCTACGAGCTGGACAAGGTCCTGGCCCAGGGCGTGAGCGCGGATCGCATCAGCTACGGCAACACCATCAAGAAATCCAAGGACATCCGCTACTTCTACGAGAAGGGCGTGCGCCTGTACTCCACCGACTCCGAAGCCGACCTGCGCAACATCGCCAAGGCTGCGCCGGGCTCAAAGGTCTACGTGCGGATCCTCACCGAAGGCTCGACCACGGCCGACTGGCCCCTGTCGCGCAAGTTCGGCTGCCAGACCGACATGGCCATGGACCTGCTGATCCTCGCCCGCGACCTGGGCCTGGTGCCTTATGGCGTGTCCTTCCACGTTGGCTCGCAACAGCGCGATATCAGCGTCTGGGACGCAGCCATCGCCAAGGTCAAGGTGATCTTCGAGCGCCTGAAGGAAGAAGACGGCATCGTGCTCAAGCTGATCAACATGGGTGGCGGCTTCCCGGCCAACTACATCACCCGGACCAACAGCCTGGAGACCTACGCCGAGGAAATCATCCGTTTCCTCAAGGAAGACTTCGGTGACGACCTGCCGGAAATCATCCTGGAACCGGGCCGTTCGTTGATCGCCAACGCCGGCATCCTGGTGAGCGAAGTGGTGCTGGTCGCGCGTAAGTCGCGTACCGCCGTCGAGCGCTGGGTCTACACCGATGTGGGTAAGTTCTCCGGCCTGATCGAAACCATGGACGAAGCCATCAAGTTCCCGATCTGGACCGAGAAGAAAGGCGAGATGGAAGAAGTCGTGATCGCCGGTCCGACCTGCGACAGCGCCGACATCATGTACGAAAACTACAAATACGGCCTGCCGCTGAACCTGGCCATCGGTGACCGCCTGTACTGGCTGTCGACCGGCGCCTACACCACCAGCTACAGCGCTGTGGAATTCAACGGCTTCCCGCCCCTGAAGTCCTTCTACCTGTAAACCCGTCGCGCCGTAACGCAAAAGCCCATGACCGGTCATGGGCTTTTTTATGTCCGCCAGGCCTAGGCCACCAGGTCGTGCAGCGCCTGACGGTCGCTCTCCTCACCCAGCTCGGCGGCACGCTGGTGATAGGCCAGGGCCAGCGCCCGAATGCGCGGTTCGCGCGCCTGCAGCAGCGCCTGGCGGCTGACCCGCAGGAAATTCAGGTTGCCACCCGCCAGTGCCCGTTCCAGCCAGACCAGCGCCGCATCGATCTGGCCCTGCTCGGCCAACAGCGCCGCATGGCTGAACTGCCCGCGAAAATCGCCACCTTCGGCCGAGCGCCGATACCACAGGGCGGCAGCGTCACGATCCACCGTACAGCAACGCCCCTCCTCCAGATAACGCCCCAGCAGGTTCATCGACTTGGCATGGCCCAGTTCGGCTGCGCGCTGATAGCACGCCAGCGCCTGCGCATGGTCCTGAACCACGCCACGGCCGGTCGCCAGTAGATTGGCGTAGTTATAGAGCGCCCAATCCAGGCCGGCCTCGGCAGCCTGTCGGTACTGCCGCGCGGCAGCCACGGCATTGGCCTCGCAGCCCCAGCCGTGCTCAAGGCAGCGCCCGAGCATATTGCGCGCCATCACATGCCCGCCCTGGGCGGCAATCTCGAACCAACGCAGCGCCAGCGCCGGGTCGCGCGCAATACCCTGGCCATCGAGCAGAATCTGCCCAAGCAGGGCCTGGGCATCGATCACGCCGGCGCGTGCGCCGGCAAGAATGGCCCGGGCAGCCTGGGCCGGGTCGGCCTGGAGCATGGCCTTGAGCCGCTCGCCATCGAGGATCTCCTCGCGGCGTAAACGAAAGTCCATCGTCAGACCTCGACCCAGCGACGCAGCAGGTTGTGATAATTACCGGTCAGTTGGATCAGTGCCGGGTGGTCCGGCACATCGCGGGTCAGGCTCTGGATGGCGCCGTCCATTTCAAACAGCAGGGTGCGCTGGCTGTCTTCGCGTACCAGGCTCTGGGTCCAGAAAAACGAAGCCAGCCGGGCGCCACGGGTCACTGGATTAACCTTGTGCAGGCTGGTCCCCGGGTACAGGACCAGATCCCCCGCTGGCAGTTTGACCTCACGGCTGCCATAGGTGTCCTGGATCACCAGCTCACCCCCGTCGTAGTCATCCGGATCACTGAAAAACAGCGTCGACGACAGGTCGGTACGAATCCGCTCGGGATTGCCCTTGGGCTGGCGCACCGCATTGTCGATATGAAAATCGAAATTGCCGCCCTCGGTGTAGCAGTTGAACAACGGCGGGAAGACCTTATGCGGCAGGGCCGCCGACATGAACAGCGGGTTGCGCCATAGCCGCTCGATCATCGCGGCGCCGATTTCCAGCGCCAGCGGATGCCCTTCCGGCAATTGCAGATTGTGCTTGGCCTTGGCCGACTGATAGCCCGCCGTGATCTTGCCATCAGCCCAATCCGCCTGTTCCAGGGCTTCGCGAATACGCTGCACTTCCTCACGGGAGAACAGGCCAGGTATATGCAGCAACATGGTGCGCCACCTCGAAAACCTTAAGTGGGCGCAATGGTATTGATTCTTATTGTCCCTGTACAACCGGCAGGACGAATGAACCGGCAAAAACCGTAAGGACAAACTGTAAAGAATGTAAATTCAGTGCGAATAGTAATTTATCGCAATTGATACAAGTTATTGCTTCCCCTATATTCCGCCCCCTCGAAACCTTGGGGAGGGGACTTCACATGTCGCACCAACAATTACCGGTTAGTTCGCCACGCTTGCTCGCATCCGCCATCGGCATGGCTTTGACGGCCACATCGGCCGTACAAATGGCCCATGCGGCCGAGAACACCGAAAGCAAGGCGCAGCCAAAGACCATCGCGCTCGATGCCACCAGCGTCACCGGTGAAGCCCAGGACGCGACCTCCTACCAGGTCGAGAAGGCCTCTTCCCAGAAGTACACCGCTCCGCTGGTCGATATCCCGCGCTCGGTCACCGTGATCCCGCAACAGGTCATCAAGGACACCGGCGCCCTGACCATGCAGGACGCCCTGCGCACCGTACCGGGCATTACCTTCGGCGCGGGCGAAGGCGGCAACCCCCAGGGTGACCGGCCGTTTATCCGCGGCTTCGATGCCCAGGGCGATACCTACCTGGACGGCGTGCGCGACACGGGTGCTCAGAGCCGGGAAATCTTCGCCCTGGAATCGATCGAAGTCGCCAAGGGCCCGAACTCGTCCATTGGCGGGCGTGGCGCCGCCGGCGGTTCGATCAACCTGGTCAGCAAGAAAGCCCACCTGGGCAACTCGCTGGACGGCGGCTTTACCTGGGGCTCGGACCAGACCCAGCGCTACACCTTCGACGGCAACTATCAATTCACCGATACCGCCGCCGGCCGGCTCAATCTGATGAGCCATGAAAGCAATGTCGCCGGGCGCGATGCCGTCAACTACGACCGCTGGGGTATCGCACCGTCCCTGGCCTTCGGCCTGGGCACCGGAACACGGGTGTTTCTCGATTACTACCACCTGGAAAGCGATGACCTGCCGGACTCCGGCATTCCGTATGGCTACTCGCTGGGCGTCAAATCCCACACCTCCGCCAGCCCGGACAAGCCAACCGACGGCGGCGACAGCAACAACTTCTATGGTCTGAAAGACCGTGATTTCCGCAAGTCGCGCGTGGATATCGCCACCTTCGCCATCGAACACGACCTAAGCGACTCGCTGACCCTGAAAAACACCCTGCGTCACGGTTCCAGCCTGCAGGACTACATCCTGACCCAGCCTGACGACAGCCAGGGCAACGTCATCAATGGCACCGTCTGGCGCCGGGCCAACACCCGCGTCTCGAACACCGACACCACCACCAACCAGACCGACCTGTACGGCGAGTTCCAACTGGCGGGGTTCAAGAACAACTTCTCCACCGGCATCGAGTTGTCCGACGAAAACTCGCGCAAGAGCGGCTACACCGTCAATACCGATACCGGCTTCAAGAACGGCAACACCACGGTCTGCCCGCCAGGGGCAGCGACCGGCAACAACTGCACCTCGCTGGGCAACCCGAACCCGAACGATCCATGGGGCGGCGCCATCTCGCGTAACTATGCGGGGACGAACACCGAAGGCAAGACACGGGCCCTCTATTTCACCGATACCCTGGAGCTGACGCCCCAGTGGCTGGTCAATATGGGCTTGCGCTATGACCACTATGAAGTCGAAGCCAAAACCAAGGATGCGAACCGTGCCACCACCTTCAAGGCCCGGGATACCAGCGAATTCGTGACCGGCCAACTCGGCCTGGTGTGGAAGCCGCAGGAAAACGGCAGCATCTACATTTCCTACGCAACATCGGCGACACCGGTTGGCACCTCACTGGACAACGGCGTGGAAACCAACCCGCTGCCAGGTTCCGTGGGCCTCGCGACCAGCATCATCAGCGACATGGAGCCCGAGGAAACCACCAACTACGAGATCGGTACCAAGTGGAACCTGCTTAATGACCGCCTCTCCCTGACCGGTGCCATCTTCCGTACCGAGAAGGAAAACACGCGGGTTCTGGGCAGCAACTACACCTATGAGAACGCCGGTACGACCCGGATCGACGGCCTGGAACTGTCGGCCAGCGGTAAACTCACCGATAAATGGCAGGTCTTTGCCGGCTACAGCTACATGGACAGCGAGTTGGTCGATCCGGGCGCGGCGGGTGACCGCAACGGCAAGGTGACCAACCTCAACAATCCAGCCAAGGGTAATCAGTTGCCCAACACCCCGAACAACACCTTCACCCTGTGGACCACCTACAACGTGACCCAGAAACTGACCATTGGTGGCGGTGCGTTCTATGTCGACGATGTCTGGGGTGATAACAACAACACGGTTTATGTGCCGTCCTATACCCGCTACGACGCCATGGCCAGCTATAAGCTGAGCAAGAACGTCGAACTGCAACTCAACGTACAAAACCTGACCGACAAGACCTACTACGACAAGGCCTACTCAGCTCACTTCGCCAACCAGGCCGCCGGCCGGACCGCGCTGTTGAGCACCAACTTCCACTTCTAACCCAAGTGGCGACGCCAAGGCCCCATGCACTCCAGTGCTTGGGGCTTTTGCGTGTAAAAAAGAATGTTTCTCGACAACTCGCGGCATAATACCCGCCGCGATTCATACCTCTGGACGAACAAGGCGGTCGACGTGCTCAAGAAAACCCTGTTCCAGCTGCACTGGTTCTTCGGAATCACCGCAGGTCTGGTCCTGGCCCTGATGGGTGTTACCGGCGCGGCGGTATCGTTCCAGGACGAGATCCTGCGCGCGCTCAACCCCTCGGTGCTGCACGTCGAAAAGCGCGAAACCGGTGTGCTGCCGCCCGCCGAGTTGGTCAGCCAACTGGAGGCCCGTGAAGGCAAGGCCGTGTCGATGCTCTGGGTCGATGTCCAGGACGACCTGGCCGCCCGTGTGTTCTTCACCCCGCCACCGGGCGAGCGTCGTGGCCAGATGCGCTACTTCGACCCTTACACCAGCGAGTACCAGGGCGAGGCGTCCGGCCAGGGCTTCTTCAACCTGATGCTGCAACTGCACCGCTTCCTGGCCATGGGCGATACCGGCCGGCAGATCACCGGCGCCTGTACCTTGCTGCTGGTGTTTTTCTGCCTCTCGGGGCTGTACCTGCGCTGGCCGCGCCAGGCCCTGAACTGGCGGGCCTGGCTGACGCTGGACTGGGCCAAGAAAGGCCGCGCCTTCAACTGGGACCTGCACTCGGTTGCCGGCACCTGGTGCCTGGTGCTTTATCTGTTGTCGGCACTGACCGGGTTGTCCTGGTCCTATGAGTGGTACAACAAGGGCCTCAACGCCTTGCTGGCCGACTCCCCGGCCCAGCAACGCATGAAGGGCGGACGCGGCCCGGCGCCTAAGGGCCCGGCCCCGGTCGCCGACTACACGGCCATCTGGAACAGCATCCAGAGTGCCGCTGGCCCCGAACTGGCCACCTACAACGTGCGTATGCCGCCAGTGGCCGGGCAACCAGCCACTGTGTTCTATCTGCTCAAGGATTCGCCCCACGAACGGGCGCTGAACCAGATCACCCTCGACCCGGCCACCGGCGTGATCCGCCGCCACGACCGCTATGACGAGAAAAGCTTCAAGGCGCAGTTGCTCACCAGCATCTACGCCCTGCATGTCGGCAGCTACTTCGGCGTGGTCGGGCGGATCGTGCTGATGGTCTCCAGCCTGCTGATGCCGCTGTTCTTCATCACCGGCTGGCTGCTGTACCTGGACCGTCGACGCAAGAAGCGCCAGGTACGCAGCGCACGCCAGGGCCTCGCTGCGCCGACCGGCAAAGGCCCGTCCTGGCTGGTAGGGTTTGCCAGCCAGAGCGGTTTCGCCGAACAGCTGGCCTGGCAGACTGCAAGCCAATTGCAGGCTGGCGGTCTGTCCGTGCGCGTGCAACCCCTGGCCGAACTGGATGAACAGGCACTGCGGGAGACGGACAAGGCCTTGTTTGTCGTCAGCACCTTTGGCGACGGCGAAGCGCCGGACAGCGCCCGCGGTTTCGAACGCAAGGTCCTCGGCCAGCCCTGGGCCCTCGAAGGGTTGAGCTACTCGGTGCTGGCGCTGGGGGATCGGCAGTACCCGCACTTCTGCGGCTTTGCCCGCCGCCTGCAGGGCTGGCTGGGCGAACGTGGTGCACGGACGCTGTTTGCCCCGGTCGAAGTCGACAGCGGCGACCCCGAGGCACTGAGCCAATGGCAGCAGCAGCTCGGCGCCCTCACTGGCAGCGCTCCGACCACTCCCTGGAAAGGCGCGACCTTCGACAACTGGACCCTGGCTTCTCGCCAGTTACTCAATCCGGGCAGCAGTGGCAACGGCGTGTATCTGCTGGGCCTGAGCGCGCCGGCAGCGCTGACCTGGCAGGCTGGCGATCTGGTCGAGGTCATGCCGCGCCACAGCGACGCCAAGGTTGCGCACTTTCTCGAAGGCATGGGCCTGGATGCCGATGACCTGGTGCAACTGGACGGCCTGACCGAAACCCTGGCCCAGGCTTTGGCAACCCGGCAATTGCCGGACAATCGCGGCCATTTGGTTGGGCTACAGGCCCAGGCCCTGGTCGATGCCTTGATCCCCCTGGCCATTCGTGAGTATTCGATTGCTTCGATTGCCAGCGACGGCGTGCTGGAACTGATCGTGCGTCAGGAACGCCATGCCGATGGTAGCCTGGGCCTGGGTTCCGGCTGGCTGACCGAGTACGCGCCTGTGGGCGCGGCCATCAGCCTGCGGATCCGCCGTAACAGCGGCTTCCATCTGCCCAGTGAGCCCTGCCCGATGATCCTGCTGGGCAATGGCACCGGCCTGGCCGGGCTGCGCAGCCTGCTCAGGGCGCGGATCGCCGATGGCGAACAGCGTAACTGGTTGTTCTTTGGCGAGCGCAATGCCGCCCATGACTTCCTGTGCCAGGACGAACTGCAAGGCTGGCTCGCCCAGGGTGAACTGGCGCGCCTGGACCTGGCGTTCTCCCGCGACCAGAGCGAGAAGATCTATGTGCAGGACCGCCTGCGCGAAGCAGCGGACGAGCTGCGCCAATGGCTCGACAATGGCGCCGCGATCTATATCTGCGGCAGCCTGCAAGGCATGGCCAGCGGGGTTGATCAAGTCCTGCACGAGCTGCTGGGCGCCAAGGCGGTTGAAGCCCTGATCGAGCAGGGCCGTTACCGACGGGATGTGTATTGAGCGGTTGAGGTACAGATCGCGAGTCGGCTCGCACCTACGGATTGAATGATCGCCTGTAGGGCGAGCTTGCGCGCAAGCCTGCAAGGCTCAGCGCGCAAGCTCAAGCCCTTGTCTTCAAGCCTTGGCCGGCTCCAAGAGCAGCTCCGCCGCCTCCGGGCGTTTGAGCAGCGCATAGGTCACCGCCGTCACCAGGCTCCCCGCCACAATCGCCAGCAGATACAGCAGCGCGTGGTTCATTGCGTTGGGGATCAGCAGCACAAACAACCCGCCATGGGGCGCCATCAGTTTGCAGCCGAAGTACATCGACAGCGCTCCCGTCAGTGCACCACCGGCCACACAGGCCGGGATGACCCGCAACGGATCCTTGGCAGCAAAGGGAATCGCCCCTTCGGAGATAAAACACAACCCCAGCACAAAAGCCGCCTTTCCCGCCTCACGCTCGCTCTGGGCAAATTTGCGCCGGGCAATAAAGGTTGCGATAGCCAAACCGATGGGCGGCACCATCCCCGCCGCCATGGTCGCGGCCATCGGGCCCAGGCTGTGGGTCGCGACCATCCCCACCGAAAACGCATAGGCCGCCTTGTTGATCGGTCCACCGAGGTCGACGCACATCATCGCACCCAACAAAATGCCCAGCAAAATCGCGTTGGTGGTGCCCATGCTGTCGAGGAACTGCGACAGGCCGATCAGCAGCGTCGCCACCGGTGGGCCGACCACATAAATCATCAACAACCCGGTAAACAGACTGGCGACCAACGGGATGATCAGGATCGGCTTGAGTGCTTCCAGGCTGCTTGGCAGCCGCGCATAGCGGCTGATCAAGCGGGCACTGTAGCCCGCAATAAAACCGGCGATAATCCCACCGATAAAGCCCGCGCCCAGCGTGCTTGCCAGCAGCCCACCAATCATCCCCGGCGCCAGGCCCGGCCGGTCGGCGATGGAGTAGGCGATATAGCCGGCAAGCAAGGGCACCATCAGTTTGAATGCCGTGTCGCCGCCGATCTGCATCAGCGCCGCCGCCAACGTGCCCTTCTCTTCATAAGCAGTAATGCCGAAGACAAACGACAGCGCGATCATCAGACCGCCCGCCACCACCATCGGCAACATAAACGACACGCCGGTCAGCAGATGTTTGTAGACCCCGGTCTTTTCCGTCTTCGGCGCCACCGTCGAACCACTGGCCGGGGTTTCCAGTTGAGCTTCGGCCAGTGCCTTGTTCAGGGTCGCTTCGGCCTGCTTGAGGGCGATACCAGTGCCACAACGGTAGATTTTCTTGCCGGCAAACCGCTCGCTGGGCACCTCGATATCCGCCGCCAACAGCACCACATCGGCTTCGGCAATGGCCTGCGCACTGAGTGGATTGCGCGCGCCCACCGAGCCCTGGGTTTCCACCTGCAACCCGTAGCCCAGGCGCTTGGCCGCCTGTTGCAACGCCTCGGCGGCCATAAAGGTATGGGCCACGCCGGTCGGACACGCCGTTACGGCCACCAGGCGCGGAGCCCGGGCCTCGGCGGCCGGTGCTGCGGGCGCCTCGGGGACATCCACGGCGCAGTACAACTCGGCCTCCAGCGCACCGCGCTGCAATATCGCCTCGACATCCTGCAATGCCTCGGCCGGGGTACTGCGAAAGACCCGTTTGCCGACAAAGCGCGCCATGTCCACCGGCACGCTGCTGACCAGCAGCACCCATTCGGCAGCGGCCAGGGTCGCCGCGGACAGCTGGCGTTCGGGGTGCTGCACATCCTGGACTTCAACGCTGGTGCTCCAGCCCTGGCGCTGGGCCGCCGCCTCCAGCAGCCGGGCACAGAGCACGCTGGTGACCTTGCCATTCGGACAGGCGGTAACAATGGCTACATTCATGTTTATCCCTCTTGTTCTTCGGTCAGGGCGCGGACCTGAACACCGCGCGCAAGCTCAGCCAACTGCAGCGGATCGGCCACGCCGAAGCCAATCTGGGTCACCGCCATGGCCGCAATGGCCGTCGCACGGCCCAGGGTCAGTTCCGGCGTGTGCCCGCTCAGCAGCCCATGGAGCATGCCGGCCAGCAGCGAGTCGCCCGCCCCCACCGTACTGAGCACCGCCACCTTGGGCGGCACCGCCTGCCAGGCCGCGTTCGGGCCGAACCAGTTGACCCCGGCCGCCCCCCGGGAAATCACCACATGCTCGACCCCCTGGCCCTGCAGCCAGTTGGCCGCTGCTCGCCGCGCCGCCAGAGATTCGACCGGCTGGCCATAGACATCTGCCAGCTCCTCATCGTTGGGCTTGACCAGCCAGGGTCCTGCCACCAGCCCGGCACGCAACGCCGCACCACTGGTATCGAGGGCAACCTTGAGGCCCAGGCCCTTGAGCCTTAGCAGCAAGGTTTGCAACCACTCGGGGCGAATACCCTGCGGCAGGCTCCCTGCCACCACCGCCACCGCGCAACCACCGGCCAGTTGTTCAAGACTGTCCAGCAAGGCCTGCTGGGCCGCGTCGTCAACCCAGGGGCCCGGGCCGTTGATATCGGTGATCCGCCCATCGGCTTCAGCCAGTTTGATGTTGCTGCGGGTTTCACCCGGGACCCGGATAAAGCCGTCGACAAAACCGCGCTGGCGGATCAACGCCTCGAAGGGCTGGGGGTTGTCCTGGCCGAGAAAGCCCGCGACAACCAACTGATGCCCCAGGTCCGCCAGCACTTGTGCCACATTCAGGCCCTTGCCTGCGGCATGACTGAGCAGCCCTTCGCTGCGATTGACCTGGCCCGGTTCCAGGCGCGCCATCTGCACCGTCAGGTCCAGGGCCGGGTTAAGGGTGATCGTTAGAATCCGCGCCATTTAAAGAGCCTCCACCAATGCCCGCACTTCATCGGCGCTGCCCACCGCCAGGGCTTGCTGCGCCACGTCTCGGGCCTGCTCAAGCGTTAATTCGCGGACCCGCGCCTTGACCTCACCGATGCTGCGCGCCGCCACACTCAATTCATCGACCCCCAGGCCCACCAGTACCGGCACCGCCAGCGGGTCAGCCGCCAACTCGCCGCATACGCCCACCCATTTACCCTCGGCATGGGCGGCACGCACGGTGATATCAATCAGTTGCAGCACCGCCGGATGCAGGCCATCCGCCTGCGCCGACAACGTCGGATGGCCACGGTCGATGGCCAGGGTGTACTGCGTCAGATCATTGGTGCCGACACTGAAAAAATCGACTTCCTTGGCCAACACCGGCGCCAGCAGCGCCGCCGAAGGCACCTCGACCATGATCCCCAATTGCAGATCGGCCACCGGGATTTCCTCGCGCAAGCGTTCGGTCATTGCCCGGGCCTGGCGCCACTCGGCAACGCTGCCGACCATGGGGAACATGATCCGCAGCGGTCGGTTGTCAGCGGCCCGCAATAGCGCACGCAACTGGCTCTCCATCACCTTCGGTCGCTGCAGAGTCAGGCGGATACCGCGCACGCCGAGAAAGGGGTTTTCCTCTTTGGCAATCGGCCAATAAGGCAGAGGTTTATCACCGCCCACATCCAGGGTACGTACCACCAGCGGCCGCCCGGCCAGGCCGGTGAGCACACGGCGGTACTCAGCTTCCTGAGTGGCTTCGTCGGGGACCTGCGGATGGGCCATGAAAATCAGTTCGGTGCGCAGCAGACCGATACCTTCGGCGCCCTGTTCGACGGCGGCGCCGACCCCGGCGCTTTCGCCCAGGTTGGCAAAAACCTCGACACCATGGCCGTCGCGAGTCACCGCCGGCTCATGGCGGCGGGCGGCCGCCTCACTCAGGCGCTGCGCCCGGCTGTCACGCTCGGCCCGTGCCCGTTCGAGGGTCTGGGCATCGGGGTGCACATGCAGCCGACCTCGCTGGCTGTCGAGCAGCAATGGCGTACCCGGGGCCAGCAACAATACCGAAGCCCCGGCCCCGACCAGCGCCGGAATCCCCAGGGCCCGGGCGATAATCGCGCTGTGAGCGGTCGCGCCACCCCGGGCGGTCAGGATCCCGGCGACCCGTGCCGGATCGAGCCGCGCCACATCGGAGGGGCCGACTTCGTCCATCACCAGCACATAGGGTTCGTCCGGCTCGTCCGGGGTCTGGTGACCACACAGATGGGCCAGCACCCGCCGCCCGATATCGCGTAGGTCAGCAGCCCGCTCGGCCAACAGCGCATCGTGCAGCGACTCCTGCTGCCGGGCGGCATGGTCGATCACGCTGGTCCACGCGGCCTCGGCGCTTTCGCCCTGCTTGAGGCGCGTCTCCACCTCGTCGCTCAGCTCGGGGTCGTCGAGCATTTCCTGATGGGTGATGAAAATCTCGCGAATCGCCTTGGCCTGGCTGCGCTGGACCAACCCTTCGAGCGCCGCGCGGACCTCGGCCAGCGCCTGGTGCAGGCGCTGGCGTTCGATAGCCGCCGACACCCCGCGCAGCGGATAGTCGAAAACCTGGAGTACCTGCAGATGTGCAGGGCCGATGGCGATCCCCGGCGCAGCGGCAATCGCCTGCAACTGGCTGCCCGCCGCCGGCGCACTCAGGGGGGCTTCATCGCTTTCGGTATCGGCCACGGCTACCGACGCTTCGGGCACCGGCTCGACCTCTTCGCCCAGGCCCTGTTCCACGGCCGTGACCAGTGCCGGCAAGGCCTGGTCCGCAATGCTCGGCTCGGCCAGGAACTCCAGCACCTGGCCACGCCGTACGCCCAGGCTCAGCAGCTTGCTCAAGCTCTTGGCCGAGACGGCGCTGGTGGGCGAATCGAGCAAACGCACACGGATATCGCCGTCAAAACCCTTGGCCAGTTGGGCCAGTATCTTGGCCGGGCGTGCATGCAGGCCATGGGCATTGGCCAGGGTGATACGGGCGCTGGGCCAGTCGGCCGGAACGTCGCCCCCCAGCACTTCAAGCACCGCGCGGCTACTGGTGGCGCGCCCCAGTTCATGGCCACGGCCCTCGATCAACAGTGCGCACAGCCGCTCCAACAGCGCCTGGTGCGCCTCGCCCAGGCTGGCTAGGCAAAACAGCCCACTAAGCGGCTGGCCGAGGTAGCGAATCGGCCGGTCCGGGGTGACAAAAGCCAGGCCCGGGCGCTTGACCGTCTGCTCGCTGTGCAGCCACCAGAGCCCATCCCCCAGAGGCAGCGCCTCAACCTGTTGCAACACCGCGGCAAAACCATTGCTGACGCAATCGGCCTGGCGCAACAGGCGCGCGCCGCGCCAGACCAGTTCCTCGAAATCCTCGGCGGGCACGCCCAAGCCGATCATCTGTGCATCCAGTGCCAGTTCCTGGGGCGCGCCCTGCAACAGTTTCAGCAAGGCTTCGGGCGAACCGGCGCGACGCAGCGCCTGGCCCAGGTCGGTTTCCCCCAGGGCCCGGGTCAGCAGTTGCAGCAGATGCAGATGTTCATCGGACTTGGCGGCGATGCCGATGGCCAGGTAGACAATCTGGCCATCGCCCCAGTCGACCCCCTCGGGAAACTGCAGCAGATGGACGCCGGTCGTGAACACCTGGTCGCGGGTCTGCGGCGTGCCATGGGGAATGGCGATGCCCTGGCCAAGAAAGGTCGAGCCCTGGGCCTCGCGAGCTTGCAGGCCGGCCAGATAGCCTTCAGCTACCAGGCCGTCAGCCACCAGCCGGTCGGCCAGCAGTTGCAGGGCCGCAGACTTATCCACAGCCACCTGGCCCATGGATATCTGCTCTACGGTGAGCTCGAGCATGCCTTTCTCCTTTTCGGCCCCGCCGGGGCGCCAGGTATTGTTTTGAATGAATCAGCTTAGGCCGGATCGTTGCACGCCACTTCCAGGCCTGCTTCGATCAGCGGATATTCCCCTAAAACAAGCAAGCTGAAACGTTTAATCTTGAGTGCGCAGCACGTTACTCGATAATTGCTCGTGGTTGAAGCACTCGCTGTCGCCGAAAGTACCAGGCGCCTGTCCTCCAGACAGACGATGGTCGCCTGCCGATATCGGGTACGATTGGTCACAATGCCGACAATAGCGACAATAAAGAAGGAATTCCCGGCTTGAAACTCAGTGATATCGCCCAATTGGCTGGAGTGTCCGTCACCACCGCCAGCTACGTCATCAATGGCAAGGCCGAACAACAGCGCATCAGCCGCGCGACGGTGGAACGCGTGCGCAGCGTGGTCGAGGAATATGGCTTTACGCCCAACCCTCAGGCCGCCGGACTGCGCAGCCGGCGCACACGGACCCTGGGGTTTATTCTCCCGGACCTGGAAAACCCCAGCTACGCCCGCATCGCCAAACTGCTGGAACAAGGCGCCCGTGCCCGCGGCTATCAATTGCTGGTCGCCAGTTCCGACGATGCGCCGGACAGCGAGCGGCAACTGCTGCAATTGTTCCGCGCGCGGCGCTGCGACGCCCTGTTCGTCGCCAGTTGCTTACCCGGCTCGGATGACAGCTACCGGCAGTTGCAGGAGCTCGGCGTGCCGATCATTGCTATCGACCGGGTCATGGACAGCGAGCAGTTCTGCTCGGTGGTCAGCGACGACCGCGAGGCCAGCCTGCAACTGACCCGCAGCGTGCTCCACCTCAAACCCCGGCATATCGCCCTGATTGGCGCCCGGGCGGAACTGAGCATCAGCCAGGAACGCGCCGCCGGTTTCCAGCAGGCACTCGAAGGCTTCGACGGCCAGGTCCTGATCGAAACCAGCGAGGCCTTCAGCCGTGATGGCGGGCGTCAGTCCATGGAGCGCCTGCTGGCACGCCTGGGCCATCTGCCCGATGCCCTGGTCACAACGTCCTACGTACTGCTGCAAGGGGTGTTCGATGCGTTGATCGAGCAGCCGGACCGGCAACCGGCGCTGCGCCTGGGCACCTTCGGCGACACCCAACTGCTGGACTTCCTGCCGCTGCCCGTCAATGCCATGGCCCAGCAACATGGGTTGATCGCCGAACAGGCCCTGCAACTGGCTCTCGCCGCCGTCGAGCAGCAGCTCTACAGCCCGGGCGTGCATGCGGTTGCGCGCACGTTCAAGCAGCGCATTCGCGAGGCATGAGCGTGGAACTGATCGACAGCCATACCCACCTGGATTTTCCCGACTTCGAGGCCGACCGCGCGCAAGTACTCGCGCGCAGTCGACAACAGGGCGTCGGGCGAATGGTGGTATTGGGGGTCTATCAGCGCCATTGGCAGCGTTTGTGGGCGCTGGTCCAGAGCGATCCACAGCTGTACGCCGCCTTTGGCCTGCATCCGGTGTATCTGGATCAGCACTCTGCTGGCGATCTGACGGAACTGGGCGACTGGCTCAGTCGCCTGGCCGGCCACCGCCAGTTATGTGCGGTGGGCGAGATCGGCCTGGATTACTTTTTGCCCGGCCTCGATCGCCAGCGCCAGCAGGATCTGTTCGAGGCCCAGTTGCAACTGGCCAAGGACTTCCAGCTGCCCGCCCTGCTCCATGTGCGCCGCAGCCATGCCGCCGTGATCGCCAGCCTGAAACGCCACCGCCTGCCCCGTGGCGGTATCGTCCATGCATTCGCGGGCAGTTGGGAGGAGGCGCGTGAATACCTCAAGCTGGGCTTCAAGCTCGGTCTTGGCGGTGCCGGTACCTGGCCCCAGGCCTTGCGCCTGCGCCAGGTCATCGCCCGCCTGCCACTGGACAGCATCGTCCTGGAAACCGACTCACCAGACATGGCGCCCGCCATGTTCGCCCAACAACGCAATAGCCCCGAGCATCTACCGGCCATCTGCGCAGCCCTGGCCGAGCTGCTGGCAATCAGCCCCGAAGCCTTGGCCCAGGCAAGCACGGCCAATGCCTGCGCGCTATTCAACTGGCCCCTGGCTAGCGCCTGACCGCCTGCAACCTCACGACCTGACGTCGTTCACGCCAGGCATACATCCATACCCCGCCATACCCCAGCAGTGCCCCCAGGGATATCGCCCATTGCCCGCCCTGGCTGATCAGTCCCATTTTCTCCACGACCCCCCCAATCAGCAGCGTCGCGACCGCCAATACCAGTGCCGCCGCGTGTATCAGGCTTAAAGTCCCCAGACGGCGCAGACGCCTGAGTTGCCCCAGGCCCTCAAGGCGTAGCGCGGCCTGGCACTGCTGGCAGGCAAAGGGCTCGTCGATGACCAGGGCATTGAGCTGCCAGGGCTGTAATTGCAGAGGGACACGGCAGTTCGGACACTCACTGCGAATGCCCGGGGGAGAAGCGTTCATAACCTGGTTTTCTCTTAACGCGGTGTCGAGGACGGCCGACGGGCTCAAGACTTCTTCAAGAGCGGAAGAAAAATCTGACACAAAAGGGAACAGGAAACCAGGGAGGAAGCCCAGAGGTAAAGTAATTCATATTATTTTAACGCAGACCATTGCGAGCGTGCCGTACCAGCGCGCTCGCAGTGACCAACGCCTAGACGCGAAATGCACTGATCAACTGCTTGAGCTGCACCACCTGCAGCGACAATTGCCGGCTGGCATCTTCGGTCTGGTGCGCACCTTCGGCGGTGCGTTCACCGGCACGATTGATCTCGACGATGTTCTGGTCGATGTCGTGGGCCACCGCGGTCTGCTGCTCGACCGCCGCCGCAATCTGCTGGTTCTGATCGACAATCATGCCCACTGCGCCGAGGATATTTTCCAGCGCTTGCTGGACCTTTTCCGACTGCCCCACCGTGCCACTCGCCATTTCATGACTGCTGCCCATGGCCTTGACCGCCGCACCCACACCGCCATGCAACTTGCTGATCATTTGCTCGATTTCTTCGGTCGACTGCTGGGTGCGCTTGGCCAGGGTACGGACCTCGTCGGCCACCACTGCAAACCCGCGCCCTTGCTCACCAGCACGTGCCGCTTCGATCGCGGCGTTGAGCGCCAGTAGATTGGTCTGCTCGGCGATGCTCTTGATCACCTCCAGCACCCGGCTGATAGACTGGCTATCAATGGCCAGTTGATTGATCACCACCACCGACTGGTCGATCTCACTGGCCAGGCGCGCGATGCTGCCTTGCTGGGACTCCACCAGGCTGCGGCCACTGACCGTTTCATCATTGACGCTATGGGCGCTGCTAACCGCCGCCGCTGCGCTGCGTGCCACTTCCTGGGCGGTCGCCGACATCTGGTTCATGGCCGTGGCCACCAGCTCGATCTGATTGCGCTGGCCGGCCACCGCAAGGTTGCTGCTGGCTGAAACCGACTCGACCTGGCTGGCCTGGCGCTCGACTTCGATCACGGTCTTGCCGACCAGCTCGATCAGATCATGGATCTTCGCCACGGTGCCGTTGAATACATCACCCAGTTCACCCAGCTCATCACGGCTGTGGGCCTTGAAGGTGACGGTCATGTCCCCCGCCGCCACCTTGTCCATCATCGCGCCCAGGCGCTTGAGGGTGGTGCGGGTCGAAGCGTAGAAACCGCCATAGAGATAGACGATGGACAGGAACACCACGGCCAGCGCCACCACCAGCAACACCATGTGCAGGCGGTTTTGCTTGAGGCGCTGCTGCAATTCCTGATCGAAAAAACTCAGGGTCGCGTCATTGAGTTCGTAGGTCTTGGCCATCAGCGCGCTGACCTGGTCATAAAACGTCAACCAGGGCGCTTCCAGCGTATCGGCCATCACCACCTGTTCTTCGAACAGCTCGCTGGCCTGCTTGAGGCTGGCCAGGCTGGCGGCGGCGCTGCCATCGAGCGTGGCCCGGGCGGCCTTGCTGGCGCTCAGGGCATCCTGCAACTTCAGTCCGTACTCGGCCTGGAGCCGCTCGATCTGCTGCAACAACTCATCGAAGCGCGTGCTCGCCGACGAGTTGAGAAACCCCATGCCCAGTGAATAGGCACCCATCGCCCGACCTTCGCCCAGGGTCTGGGTGACTTGCGGCGTGACGCTGGTGATCAGCTCGCTCAGTTGGCGCAGGTCGCTCTGGCTGTCGCGGCTCAGGCCCGACTGACTGGCAATGATCTTGCTGAAAATCTGCGCATTGTTCAGCAGCTTTTCGATCTGCCCGCTTTTGCTTTGCAGGGACTTCTCGGCTTGCTGGGCCTTGAACGCGGCAATCATTTCATCGCGCTTGGCCTCGAACACCGCCACCTGCTCGGGATCGCTGGTCATCGCCTGCAGCGCCTGCAAGCGCTCAAGCACGCTGTCTTCCAGAGTCCTGATCCGGCTTTCGATATCCCCGGCCTTGCCTGACTGGCCAAGCGTGGCGTTGATCTGCACCTGGTTGTTCAGGGTTTCCAGGTCCCGCCGCAGCTTCAGGCTGGCGCCAAGCAGCTCAAGGCTCTGCAGCTCGACCTGGGTCCCCTGGAACTCGCGATAGGCATCGCGTACCAGGTAGAAATTGGTCACCAGCATGGGCACGAAGAACAGAAAACTGATCAGACTGAACTTCATCCCGAAGCTCAGACGATTCATTAGCGCGACGGCGGGATAGAGCAAGCTCTTCACAAGAACACTCCCTTTCCTATTATTTTTATGGGCGATCGCGAACAAGGCACAAAGCCATTATTGCGTGCTGCTATGTGTATAACTCAAATCGGCAGGATGGTTTGTAACTAAAGGTTAACCGTAAATACGGTGACGAAAGGCGGAGGGCCAGGGCGACCCTCCGGGTGGAATTCCGACCGATCGGTCAGAGCAGCAGGGTCCACAGGGCGAAGCCGGCGTACCACAGCAACGCGGCGCGCAGCAGCAGTTCCCAGAGGCTGTCCAGGCTGGCAACCCCTTCGGCGCCCGGCGCCGGAGCAGGCAGTTCGCCGGCGACCCGGCCGACCTTTTCCACCAGTTGCGCGGCACTGATGTCCCAACTGAGCAACTCGTGCAGCATCACCCGACTGACCGCAACAAAGTTACCGACCAGGGCAAAGCTGGCTGCCAGCAAACGCACCGGCAACCAGTCGAAGGCATGCCGCATCTGCGCTGCGCGCTCCACCAGGGCCGGATTGCGCCCATGCTCGACGCACAGTGCCAGCAGGCGATACGCCAGGGCCGCCACCGGCCCCAGCAGGAAATACCAGAAAATCACCGCAAAGAAGCTTTGGTAGGCCTGCCACAGTAGATAACCCTGGACCCGCTCCAGCAACTGCCCGGGCTCATCGGCGCTGAGCCCCAGGTCGCGTTCGGCCACATGCACTGCTGCCTGCTGGTCATCCCGCCGCCAGGCATCGCGAAATGGCCCGAGGGCCGCCAGCAGGTCACCTCGGCCAAGGCTGTAGATCAGCACCAGCAGATGGAGGGGAAAAGCCAACAAGCCATAAGCCAGAGGCTCGATCGCCCAGAGCAGCAAGCCCAGCACGGCCACCGGCAGTACCACCAACATGCTCAGCAGCAACCAGGGACGAGAGGCCAGCCGCGAGCTGGACTCCAATCGCGCGAGTTCGCCCAACCAGGCGCCGTCGCGTTGCAGGCGCTGGCGCAGGGCCGAGAATTTTTCGATCCAGACGGCTAGTAACAACACCAGAAAACTCATTGCCCTACCTCCCTACCCTCAAGTGCTGCGCGGTAACGCGGCCAGTCAAAGCACGGCCCGGGATCGGTCTTGCGCCCCGGGGCAATATCACTGTGTCCGCAAATCCGCTGTGCCGTAATGGCCGGATAAGCGGCCTGTAGTTGGTGAGTCAACGCAATCAGCGTGGCGTATTGGGCATCGGTGAACGGCAGTTCGTCAGTGCCCTCCAGCTCGATCCCCAGTGAAAAATCATTGCAACCCTCGCGCCCCTCGAAGCACGAGACTCCGGCATGCCAGGCCCGCGCCAGGCAGGAGACAAACTGGGTCAGGACACCGTCGCGCTCGATCAGAAAATGCGCGGATACTCGTAAGTCTGCGATGGTTTCAAAGTAGGGGTGTTGCGTGACATCCAGGCGATTCTGGAAGAACTCTTGCACCTTGCCGGTCGCGAACTGGGCCGGAGGCAGGCTGATGTTGTGGATCACCAGCAGCGAAATCTCACCCGCGGGACGCTCATTGCAGTTGGGCGAGGGACAATGACGAATCCCCTGGCACCAGCCCGTGAGACGATCCAACTGCATAAAGGCTCCTCCAGCGCGTGACATTAGCCGCCAGTATGCCGTGATAGAGCGCCAGGAAGCGATCCGCACGGCAAAGAAATCCCGCCCCTAGCCACTCGCGCCTATCACTGGCCGTCGTCGAGGCGGCGCAGGTTGCCGATCACCGAGGCCAGGGCGCGATCAAACAGCAGCGTGTCGTCGATCAGCCGCGCCGTTCCCCTGCCCAACTCCAGCGCCAGCTCGGCCCTGGAGCGGTCCAGCACCTTCATGCCGCGGCGATTGACGAATACACAGCGGTCCTGCGGCTCGATAATTGCCGCCAGTTTGCAGCGCAACCGATTGTCCGGGTCCTCATCAATCTCGATCCACTGCCCCAGGCGCAACTGGTTGGCCAGGACCCAGCCGGCATCATCTTTGGCGAGCGGCGCCGGCACGACCGGCGGCGGCTCTGGCGCCGCCAGGACAATGGCCTCGTGCAGCTGGACCATCACCGGCGACTCTGCGGCAGGCAACGCACTGAAACGCTGGAAAACCTGCAGATGCAGGCTCTCCAACTGACTGAAAAACTCGCTGGTGGCAAAGGGATCAAATGCCGAACTGAGTAACCCCTCGCGCAACGCCTTGAGCAACTCGGGCAGCAATGCCAGCAAACGCTCACGAGCCTGTTGCTCAAGGTGCGGCTCGACGCTCCAGATCAGTTCATCCATGGTCCGCAGGCCAGCCAGCCATTGCGGCGAGTCCTCGCCATGCTTCAGGCAAATCAACAACAGGACCTTGCTCCACGCTTCCTCGAGCAGGCGCACCACCACCTGGGGCAGGGTTTTACCCAGCAGGCGCAAGTTCAATTGGCGTTGCACCGCCTGGCGCGCCAGCTCGGTCCGGGCCCGGCCGTCCTCGGCATCACGAATGCGCTGTTCCAGCAGTTCGCTGCGTCGACGCTCACTGGTGGTAAACGCCAGGAAGTCCGCCAGCAACTCGCCAAAAATCGCCGGGTCGTCGTCAAAATCATTGAGCAGGCGCTGCACCACCTGCTCGATACGGATGTACAGGCTGTCGCGCTGATTATCATCACGCGAACCCCAACCGAGCGCCGCCGAGGCGATTTCATTGAGCAGACGCCGCGCCGGGTGGTTGCCGCGGCTGAAGAAGCTCTTGTCCAGCACCGCGACCTTGAGCATGGGAATCTGCAAGCGCCCAATCAGCAGCTTGAGCGAGTCGGGCAGGTTGCGGTCGTCGAGCATGAACTCGAACAGCATCGCAATCAGGTTGATCACATCCTCATCGGCCACGCCGACAACCCGGGATTTGCCGCTTTTGACGCTGACCCGGGTCAGCAGTTGTTCGAGCTGCCCGCGCAGATCGAAATCATCCTGGGTCGTCGGCTCGGGCACGTACTGCTGCAAATGCGAGAGCAGGCGCAACAGGTCGCGGGTCGAGATCGGCTGGGTTTCAGCGCGCGCTTCCAGGCGTGGCGCCAGGCTGCCGCGCACATGCAGCAGCAGGCTTTGCAGTGCCGCGAACACTTGCTGCACGTTCTCGTCAGCGGGCGCCTCGGCGCTCGGCGGACTTTGCGCTGTGCCCGCATCCGCGCTGCGACTGGTGCGGTAGCGGGCAGGCCCCGCTGGCGCCGCCTTGAGTTCGGGCAGAACGCCGGTGGCGATCAGTAGCTGATTGGCCTCGGCATACAATTGGTCGGCATCACTGAGCACATATTTCTCGAACAGCTTGAGGATGATCAGTTTGACCTTGATCTCCACCCCCAGGTTGCGCCCGGCCTGCATAAAGTAGTCGCAGAGCATCGCCGGCCCCAGCGGATTGTGCTCGTCGTCAAGGTGGCGGCTGACCAGCGCGTCGAGACGGGCCGTCAACTGGCTCAGCGCCAGGCCATCGCGGCTCAGCACCTTGGCAACCATGGCGTCCAGTGCCACGGTGCGCTCCAACTCATCGTTGGACACCAAGGCCAGTTTCTCGAAGCTGAAACCGCCGCCCAGGGCAGGTTCAACGCGCGGAGACTGGCCCAGGTTGGCAAAGGCTTCGTAGAAGGTTTCGAGAAAGCCGCGCTCGATGCTTTTGCGCTTAAGGCGCAGGTCGCGCATGGCTTCGAAAAAGGTGTGCTGGTCGACATTGTTCAGGGCCCGGTCGGCCATCTCGAACAGGGTGTCGTCGGCATTGTCGAACAACGCCTGCAGAGCCTGCTTGAGCTGCAAGGCGGCCTTGTCGCGGACCTGCAGCAGCACCACGGGAAAACGGGCGAGCGGCGAAGGAATCGCCTGCTCGGCGATCCCTTCGTGCAAGGGCACCACTTTCCCGTCGTTTTGCATCCAGGCCTCCGCCGTGGCTGTTGTTTCCAGTCCATGTCAGCGCCGCGCATCAGCCACCGCGCGCGACCCTTTCCCGGCCTTGAAGGCTCTGGAATGGGCGGTTCGCAGGGGAAAGGCAGGGCTACGTCAAAGTCATGACGTCAAATACTAGGCGGATTATCTGGCAAAGTACTGGCTCTGCGCCAGCAGACAATGCATTTCCGTGAAAAAAACTGTCGAAAAGCCCGGGCGCCGAGCTGCCGACGGTTTGGCGTTCGCCCCCCGCCACCCCCTATAATCAGGCCACTTTGTTTGTGGAGCCCGTTATGCCGAATCTACGCCTCGCCGACCTCACCGCCGAAATCGAAGCCAATGTGCGTCGCGCCTTGCACGAAGACCTCGGCAATGGCGATATCACCGCGCAATTGATCCCCGCCGAACGCCTGGCCAAAGCCACCATCATTACCCGGGATCAAGCCGTGGTCTGCGGCACCGCCTGGGTCGATACGGTGTTCCGCCAACTCGATCCGCGTGTCGCGGTGCACTGGCAGGTCCGCGATGGCGAGCGGGTCAGCCCCAACCAGCCCCTTTTTCATCTCGAAGGCCCAGCCCGCTCCCTGCTCAGCGGCGAACGCAGCGCCTTGAACTTCCTGCAATTGCTGTCCGGCGTCGCGACCCGGGCCCAGTCCTTCGCCGATCACGTGGCCAGCACCCAGGTCAAACTGCTCGACACCCGAAAGACCCTGCCCGGCCTGCGCCTGGCACAGAAGTACGCGGTCACCTGCGGCGGCTGTCATAACCACCGCATCGGCCTTTATGACGCCTTCCTGATCAAGGAAAACCATATCGCGGCCTGCGGCGGTATCGCCCAGGCAGTCGCGGCAGCCCATCGCATTGCCCCAGGCAAGCCGGTGGAAGTCGAAGTGGAAAGCCTCGGCGAACTGACCCAAGCCCTGGAGGCCGGCGCCGATATCATCATGCTCGACGAACTGAGCCTCGCTGACATGCGCGAGGCCGTGCGCCTCACCGCCGGACGCGCCAAGCTCGAAGCCAGCGGCGGGATCAATGCCGACACCCTGCTGCCGATTGCCGAAACCGGCGTCGACTACATCTCCATCGGCGCCATGACCAAGGACGTCAAGGCCGTCGATCTGTCCATGCGCCTGAGCCTCTAAACCCAGCCCGCAGCCGCAGACCCGGTACGCGCCCCGCCCCGCTGGTGGCGCGCCTCGTGGGCCAGCAACCATTGCTTGGCGGGCAGGCCGCCACCAAAACCGGTCAAACTGCCATTGCTACCAATCACCCGATGACACGGCAGGATGATCGGGATGGGGTTGAGCCCGTTGGCCGCCCCGACTGCCCGGTTGGCCCGTGGGCGCTCGATCCGCTGGGACACCCGCGCATAGCTGGTGGTAACGCCGTAGGGAATTTCGGCGAGGGCATGCCAAACGTCCAGCTGGAAGGCGGTCCCGATCAGGTTGAGCTTGAGGTCAAAAGACTGCCGCGTGCCGGCGAAGTACTCCTCCAACTGGCGCATGGGCTCAATCAGATGCTGCGGCCCGTGACAGCACAGCTCCAGCAGCATCCGCGAGCGGTGTTCCTGCTCGAAGCGCACCTCGCGCAGGCCATTGTGGTCACCGGTCAGCACCAGCAACCCGACCGGCGAAGACATTTGTGCGTAGTAAATCGGCTCAGTATTCATGTGCGAGTTTTCCGTTGAGTAACCATCGCGCTGGCGGCGCGCCAAAGGTACATCACCGCATAAGCGCGCCAGGGTCGCCAATGCTCCGCCAAATGTTCCAGGGCCCGGGGCGTCAGGGGCTCGTGCGCACCCGCGGCCACACGCCGCAACACCAGATCGGCGGCGGGAAAGGCATCCGGGTGGTTCAAGACTCGCATGGCCATGTAATGCGCCGTCCAGGCACCGATCCCCGGCAAGGCCACCCAGCTTTCGACAAACGCCTCCAGCCGTTGCTCGCCCCCCAGTTCGAGGCGTCCATCGAGCAAGGCACGGGCAATGCCCTGAATCGTCGCGGCCCGCGCGCGGGTGATGCCCACGGCTATCAGATCGGCCTCCAGCAGGTGTTCGGGGCTGGGAAACAGTCGCGCCAAGCCGTCGCCATACGGCACCGGCAGCGCCTGGCCGTAGCGCTGCACCAGCCGCGAGGCCAGGGTTCGCGCTGCCGCCACACTGACCTGCTGACCCAGCACCGCACGCACGGCGATTTCGAACCCGTCCCAGCCGCCCGGCAGTCGCAGGCCCGGGTAGCGCTCGACCAGCGGTGCAAGCACCGGCGAAGCTCCCAAGGCAATAGCGATTGCCTGGGGCTGGGCATCGAGGTCAAACATCCGCCGAACCCGCGCGACCAGGCCCAACAGATGTTGCGCGGCCACCCCCTGCAACTCCAGCCGCAGGCTGTCCGTCGCGCCCGGCCAACGGCTGACCCGCAGCCAGCCCGGTGTCCCCTCCAGGTTGAAGACCCGCTGATAGCTATGGCTTTCCACGAACTCGACCCCCGGCAAGGCCCGATCACGTAAAAAACCTAGGAGGCCTTCGAAGTCGTAGGGCGGTCGATACCCCAGGCGCAGCACCAAAGCGGTGCCGCCATGGTTCAGGGGTCGACGACGAAGTTCACGGGGCGGGGCATGGTTGGCCTGGGCAAACGCCGCATTGAACCGCCGCAGACTTTGAAAACCCGCCGCCAATGCCACCTCGGTAATCGGCAATGCCGTCTCGGTCAGCAGTTGCTTGGCGAACAGCAACCGGCGCGTGGCATGCACGGCCATCGGCGGCGCACCCAAGTGCTCGACAAACAAACGACGCAACTGCCGGGCACCGATATCCAGGCGTGTCGCCAGGTCCTGCAATGAATGCTCGGCCAGAAAACCTTCGTCAATCAGCCGCAAGCCGCGCGCGACCCGTTGCTCCCCCCCCGAACACCCGATGCGATTGCCCGGTGCCAGCTCCGGACGGCAACGCAGGCAGGGGCGAAACCCCGCGCCTTCGGCAGCCGCCGCACTGGGGTAGTACACGACATTCGCGGCTTTCGGCGGGCGGGCCGGACAGACCGGCCGGCAGTAAATACCGGTGCTCAGCACGGCAGTAAAGAAGATCCCGTCAAAGCGCGCATCACGACTGAGCCGCGCTTTCTCGCAAATATCGATGGCCGGAAAATGAATCGGTTCAGGGCTGTTCATGGGCCAAGACTAGCATCGGCCAAGGCACCACTACTCGCCATTTTCGGACATCAATATGCCCGCTAAACACCCGAAAGCGGGGGCCTAAGTTGTGCCGCCCCCCCTCGAAGTCGAGAAACGCCGGGCGGCCAGCCTAAGCGCTTCGCTTGCGAGTGATCAGAACGATGGCATTACTCTGCCGTGATCGCTTGATACAGCTTCTGGCACTCATCCCACGAGAGATTGCGATCAACCACGGCTTTCAGACGAAGCCCTTTGTGCGGCGCTGGCTGTTAACTCGATGGGGTGATGTTCCCGATGCATGGGGACTCAACGATTGCCGGATCAGACTAACACTGGCCAGCGCGGCTTCGAGTCAGGCCATTCTGGCTTGCCCCGACAAAGGCCGCGGCTCGCTCGTATCCCCAAGCCACATTTGTTGCCCGCGATCGGGGAGGCAACGCATCAAACAACAGTGCCCGGCGGGTTTCTTCGGGCCCCATGACACACCTTGGCACTGCATAAATCGATCGACTGGTGCCGGAGATAGGAATCGAACCTACGACCTTCGCGTTACGAGTGCGCTGCTCTACCGACTGAGCTACACCGGCGTCGACGTTAACGCTAGCATCGGTGCCCAGAGGTCACAAGTCAGGGGTGTTTCTGGGCAATAACGCCCTGGGCCCAGAAGCGTGGCTGGAAGTGCCCGCCAAAATCCCGGGCGTATTGTTCATTGCGCTCCTGCAGATGGGGCACATCGCGGAGTACCACCCACACCAGTAGCGCCACCGCCGCCACGCTGACAAAGCGGCCACTCCAGCGCAACGCCGAACCCACCGCCGCCGGCTCGGAGCTCCAACGATGCAACCCCAGCAGCCAGCCCACCACCAGCGCCAGCCATAGCTGCGAGTACGGCATCACGATCACGCCATCGACCATGGATTGGGTCAGGGCGCCGACCAGACTGGCAAACAGACACAGGCGCAGCAAATCGGCCGGCTCTTGGGAGTCGGCCTTTTCGCGGATCAGACGTATCGTCGCGAACAGCCCCCGCAGCACCAGCCAGGCCACGCACAGCGCCGACGGCCCCCCCCACTCACTGGCCCATTGCAGTACCGCCTGGTGCGGGTGGGCGGCAATAGGGTTGGCGATATCGGCGAAATGCATCGGCCCGAAGCCCAGCCAGGGGCGCTCGCGGATCATGTCCCAGGCCTGCTGCCAGATGATTTCGCGCAACGATAGGGAACTGTTCAGACGGTCGCCGGCAAAGTTCAGAATCCGTAACCCCAGATAATCCGCGACGACACCGAACAACAGCCAGAACGACAAGACTCCAACCAAAGCCGTCATCAGTTGCCAACGCACCCAGCGCCGTCCAGAAGCGCCCAGAAAAAACAGTACGCTCGCCGCGACCATCATTCCCAGCCAACTGCCGCGGGTACCACCAGAGACGACAAGAAACCACCAACTAGCAAGCAGGGTGAAAGCACCGATCTTGATGGCCTTCCTTATAGGAAAAATAAGTAACGGAAAGACTAATAACGGGAGAGTAAGCGTCTGAAACTGGCCATAAAAACGCTTATTGGAAAACCCTTCAAGCAACAGGTCCGTATCGGCGATCGCCTCACCGCTTGAAAAGGCACTCAAAACGCTGGCCAGAAACTGCACACTTTTAATGCTGCAAAGCAGACAAACAAAAACAACCAACAATCTATCCATCGAATCACCGCCCCGGATTCGACTCTGGAAAAAAAACAACCCAATGGCGCAGCTCGTCACGGCCAGAGCTAGCTCAACCATTGCCCACACTGGTTGTCTGGCCGCTAGACAAGAGAACAGTCCAAGCACAAAAACCAAAGAAAAAACAACGCGCGTCCCGGTATCAAAATACGCTGCAGCCGCGCCTGAAAAGCTGTGTTTCAACAGATAAAAAACGGCCATTACGCCGATAACAACCTGAACGATACGCTGCGCATCATGCCCACTAAACGTCGAGACAACAGACAAAATCAGCAGGCAAAAACTTACAATGAAATAGCTCCGACTTTCAGCGATGGCGGGTATTTTCATAAGTGGCCTTGGCCAGTTGAAGAGTCAAAGAAAAACCCCCGCTAAAAGCGGGGGCTGTATTCAACTATCTGCTTCTAACTAGCTACCGCGGCAGCTGCTCGGACGATACTTGGCATCTACCGTACCACCGCACGTCCACACTAGTACTTTCGTCGTTGCATCTGCTGCCGGAGTCAGCGTGATGGTCGTGCTGCCCAATGCCGTGTTGGCACTGTTGCCTGCCGTCGCAGTAATAACACCACTGCCACCGATAGCGACACTGGCAGTGTATTTGCCAGCAGCCCCGGCATAGCCCGCATCGGTGTTACTGGTTGGGAAGGCGCCCTTGGTTTGATAGTACTCAGTAACGGCAACCTTGGCACCATCCGTCAGCGCCATCATTTCAGAAACCTGCGCACGGATTGTGTAGTCCTGATAAGCCGGCAATGCCACTGCAGCCAGAATACCGACGATCGCAACCACGATCATCAGCTCAATCAAGGTAAAACCTTTTTGAACTTTCATATATTGTCTCCAAACGGGGGAAGGCCCTATGACCTGATACCGTCTCAGCACAGGTCGTGCCAACCCTCATCCTTCAATGCCACAAGCCTGAAAGCAACGCCGATGCAACAGTCAACTGCTCTAGAACAACAAAACATGACATTTTTTGTCACTCGCTTTTTGCCGATTTGGCACCACTGCCCGACTAGGCTATAAGACTCGAACTGATTGTGTCTGGTGCTCAAATGAATGATATCGCCCTCTCCGGCCTCGCCAAGCAATTGGTGCTCGCCGAACTGCTCACTGAAAAAAGCGCTCAGCAGGCGTATCAACAAGCCCAACGCAACCGAGTCTCCCTGGTTAGCTATCTGGTTCAGAACAAACTGGTCAAAAGCCGCCAGGTCGCAGAGATCGCTTCCGAACACTTTGGTGTGGCGTTTCTCGATCTGAGCAACCTCGACAGGGAGAGCCAACCCAAGGGCCTAATCAGCGAAAAACTGATGCGCCAGCATCAAGTGCTGCCGCTCTGGCGCCGGGGCAACAAGCTGTTTGTCGGGATCAGCGATCCATCCAATCACCAGGCCATCAAGGACATCCAGTTCAGCACCGGCCTGACCACCGAAGCAATCCTGGTCGAGGACGATAAACTCAGCGACGCCATCGACAAGTTTTTCGACAGTACGACCACTGGCCTGGAAGACATGGGCGATGTCGACCTCGATGGCGTGGAAATCGAGTCCGGTGAAGACCGCCGCAACGACCCTATCGCCGGCCAGGATGCCGACGATGCCCCCGTGGTGCGTTTCGTCAACAAGATGCTGCTCGATGCAATCAAGGGCGGCTCGTCCGACTTGCACTTCGAGCCCTACGAAAAAGTCTATCGGGTCCGTCTGCGCACCGACGGCATCCTGCGCGAAGTCGCCAAGCCGCCGCCCCATCTGGGCCCCCGTATTGCCGCTCGCCTCAAGGTCATGGCCAGCCTGGATATCTCCGAGCGGCGCAAGCCCCAGGATGGGCGGATCAAGATGCGGATCTCGAAAACCAAGTCCATCGACTTTCGGGTCAACACCCTGCCCACCCTGTGGGGCGAGAAGATCGTGATGCGGATCCTCGATCCGTCCAGCGCACAGATGGGCATCGATGCACTGGGTTACGAGCCTGAACAGAAAGCCCTGTACCTGGCGGCCCTCAAACAACCCCAGGGCATGATCCTGGTGACGGGTCCGACCGGCTCGGGGAAAACCGTCTCGCTCTACACCGGGATCAATATCCTCAATACCGTCGATATCAATATTTCCACCGCGGAAGATCCGGTGGAAATCAATATGGAAGGCATCAACCAGGTCAACGTCAACCCAAAGCAGGGGCTGGATTTCGCCCAGGCATTGCGCTCGTTCCTGCGTCAGGATCCGGATGTGATCATGGTCGGCGAAATTCGTGACCTGGAAACCGCCGAGATCGCGATCAAGGCCGCGCAAACCGGCCATATGGTGCTCTCCACCCTGCACACCAACAGCGCCGCGGAAACCTTGGTGCGCCTGCACAACATGGGCGTGGCCGGCTTCAATATCGCCACCTCGATCAACCTGATCATCGCCCAGCGCCTGGCCCGCAAACTGTGCAACCACTGCAAGAAGGCAATCGCCATTCCCGAAGAGGCGCTCCTCAAGGAAGGCTTCCCGGCCCAGCGTATCGGCACTTTCACCGTCTACGAACCACAGGGTTGCGAGCTGTGCAACCACGGTTACAAAGGCCGGATCGGGATTTACGAGGTGGTCAAGAACACGCCTGAGCTACAGCGCCTGATCATGGCCGAGGGTAACTCCATCGACATCGCCACGCAGATGCGCAAGGACGGCTTCGATGACTTGCGCACCTCCGGGCTAAGCAAGGTCATGCAGGGTGTGACCAGCCTCGAGGAAGTCAACCGGGTAACCAAGGACTGAATATGGCGAGCAAACCGGTAAAGATCAGCACATATACGTGGGAAGGCACCGACCGCAAGGGCACCAAGATTTCCGGCGAACTGAGCGGCCACAATCCGGCGCTGGTCAAGGCCCAGTTGCGCAAGCAGGGGATCAACCCCGGCAAGGTCCGCAAGAAAGGCCTCTCGCTGTTCAACTCCGGCAAACGTATCAAACCGTTGGATATCGCCCTGTTCACCCGGCAGATGGCGACCATGATGAAGGCCGGCGTACCGCTGTTGCAGTCCTTTGACATCATTGCCGAGGGCTTCGACAACCCCAATATGCGCAAGCTGGTCGACGAGGTAAAACAGGAGGTCGCGGCCGGCAACAGCTTCGCTTCGGCCTTACGCAACAAACCGCAATATTTCGACGAACTGTATTGCAACCTGGTGGATGCCGGTGAGCAGGCCGGCGCCCTGGAGAGCCTGCTGGCCCGGGTCGCGACCTACAAGGAAAAAACCGAAGCGCTCAAGGCCAAGATCAAGAAAGCCATGACCTATCCCATCGCGGTAGTCATCGTGGCGATCATTGTAACGGCCATCCTTCTGATCAAGGTGGTCCCGCAGTTCGAAGCGATTTTCGCCAACTTCGGCGCCGAACTTCCGGGCTTTACCCTGTTGGTCATTGCTGTGTCTCAGATCCTGCAGGAGTGGTGGTGGGTCGTGCTCGCCGCCATGGTGGGCGCGGGCTACGCCCTCAAGCAGGCGCACAGGAAATCCGCCCGTTTTCGTGACTGGCTCGATCGCACCTTACTGAAGCTACCAATCATTGGCAGCCTGCTGTACAAGTCCGCCGTGGCGCGCTATGCCCGCACACTATCGACCACTTTTGCCGCAGGCGTACCGCTGGTGGAAGCACTCGACTCGGTGGCCGGTGCCACGGGCAACGTGGTCTTCAGAAATGCCGTGAACCGCGTCAAGCAGGATGTTTCCACCGGCATGCAGCTGAACTTCTCCATGCGCACCACCGGTGTCTTCCCGACCATGGCAATCCAAATGACGGCCATCGGTGAAGAATCCGGCGCCCTGGACGATATGCTCGACAAGGTCGCGACCTACTACGAGGAAGAGGTCGACAACCTGGTCAGCACCCTGACGACCCTGATGGAGCCCTTGATCATGGCCGTACTCGGCGTCATCGTCGGCGGCCTGGTGATCGCCATGTACCTCCCCATCTTCAAGCTTGGCCAAGTGGTTTAGACATGACCCTGATCGACTTTCTGGCCAGCCATGCGCTGGCCTTTGTTTTATCCGTTGCGCTGCTCGGCCTGATTGTCGGTAGTTTTCTCAATGTCGTGGTCTGGCGTCTGCCCAAGATGCTCGAGCGCGACTGGCGCGAACAGGCTCGCGAAGTCCTCGGGCTTGCCGCCGAACCGGCCTCGCTGACGGCTTCGCCCACCTACAACCTGCTGCTGCCCAACTCCCAGTGCCCCCATTGCGCCCATGAAATCCGCCCCTGGGAAAACCTGCCGCTGCTCAGCTATCTGCTATTGCGGGGCAAATGTTCCAGTTGCAAGGCCCCCATCAGTGCGCGCTACCCGGTCACCGAAGTGCTCTGCGCCGCGTTGTCGGGCTTCCTGGCTTGGCACTTCGGTCTTGGCTGGCCGCTGGCAGCCATGCTGCTGCTGAGCTGGGGCCTCCTGGCCATGAGCCTGATCGACGCGGAACACCAACTGCTACCCGACGTGCTGGTGCTACCGTTGCTCTGGCTAGGCCTGATCGTCAACAGCTTCGGGCTGTTCACCTCCCTGAGCGACGCGCTGTGGGGCGCTGTGGCCGGCTATTTGAGCCTGTGGTCGGTGTTCTGGCTGTTCAAACTGGTCACCGGCAAGGACGGCATGGGCCATGGCGACTTCAAGTTGCTGGCCCTGCTCGGTGCCTGGGGCGGCTGGCAGATTCTGCCACTGACGATCTTGCTGTCATCCTTGGTCGGCGCCGTGCTGGGGCTGATTCTGTTGCGCCTGCGCGACGCCAGCACCTCGACCCCCATCCCTTTCGGCCCCTATCTGGCGCTGGCCGGCTGGATTGCCTTGCTCTGGGGTGGTCAAATAACCGACTCCTATTTGCAGTTTGCCGGTTTTCGATGAATACCCCTGATTTCAAACCCTGGATCCTTGGCCTGACGGGCGGGATCGGCAGTGGCAAGAGCGCTGCGGCGCAGCACTTTATCGACCTGGGCGTGCACCTGGTGGACGCCGACCACGCTGCCCGCTGGGTGGTCGAGCCTGGCCGTCCGGCATTGGCCAAAATTGCCGAGCACTTCGGGCCTGGCGTGATCCAGGCCGATGGCCAACTTGACCGCAGTGCCTTGCGCGCCCTGATTTTCGAGCACCCCGAGCAACGTCGCTGGCTGGAAGCCCTGCTGCACCCGCTGATTGGCGAAGAGATCGTCAACAACCTGGCCCAGGCCCGTTCGCCCTACGCCATTTTGGTATCGCCTTTATTGGTTGAGTCCGGGCAATCGCGCCTGACCCAACGGATCCTGGTGATCGACGCGCCCGAACCATTGCAGGTCCAGCGCACACTGCTACGCGACCAGACGAGCGAGGCGCAGGTCCAGGCCATTCTCAAGGCCCAGGCCAGCCGCGAAGAACGCCTGCGCCATGCCCAGGACGTGGTGGTCAACGACCGTGACCTGAGCTGGCTACACAGCGAAGTCGAACGCCTGCATCACTTTTATCTTACTTTGCGTGGAGGCCAATCATGAGCCAGACCCTGACCGTTGAATGCCCGACCTGTGGCGCCCCCGTTGAATGGAAGAGCGAGAACAGCACCCGCCCGTTCTGCTCGGACCGCTGCAAACTGATCGACCTGGGTGCCTGGGCCGCGGAAGAACACAAGATCCCGGTCAGCCCGGATGCCGAAGACGACCTGTTCTCCGAAGAGTTGCCGCCGCGCGCGCACTGATTCGAAGGATTGGCCTTGAACCCGTAGGCGCGAGCGCGCGTCTACGGGTATTGATCAGGGCCGCATAAAGCCGTAATCCTGTTCATCGTCGAGGTTCTCGGCGAGAAACTGCAACTCGTCCGCCAGGTCCTCGACACTGCGCAACCCCTTGCTCTGCTGGACCACCGCACTGAGCAGCGCACGTAACCCCAGGCCCGGCTCGAAGCCCGCCGCCTGCGCCGCATCGACACTCGCACGCACTTCCTGCCGCGCCCATTCGTAGACACTCATAACCCTGCTCCCGTTTTTTCCAGAGCATGGCTGCGTGCCAGCAACGAGCATTTGATATGGATCAACGCGGCTCGTCGTCCTTCCACGGCGCCGACAGGTAACGCGTACGGTTGAAGGTTTCCAGCCAATGCGGGCAAAACACCACCAAGGCGCTGACCAGCATCCCGTTGATAAACGCCTCGGGGAAAATGATCAGCCACAGATAGCCGGCAAAATCCTCCAGCCATTCCGGCATCGCAAAACGCTCATCCAGCCACAGCAGGCCCAGGGTCGCCAGTAGGCACAGCAAGGCCGCCAGCGCCGCGGCAAAAAAACCCGAGCAGAAGATATAGACAAACGGATTGCGCGGCTGCGCACGCTCCACCCAATGGGCACACACCTCGGTCACCAGCACCGGCAGCAGGATCAACAGGCTGCCATTGACCCCCATCGCGGCCAGGTCCTGGCGGCCGAGCAGGACCAGCCCCAATTGGGCGACGAGCCCGCCGACAATCGCCAGCGGCCAATCGAGCAACAGAGTGACCGCTGTCATGCCGATAAAGTGATAGGACACACCGGTATCGAAATCGCGGCGCACCAGCCAGAGCAGAAACAGCACCAAGACCGTACCGCACAGCACATGCTGGCGATGGCTATCGGCAAACAGCTCGACCCAAGGCGCGCGCCAGGCCGCCCAGAGCAGTACGGGCAGATACAGCAGCCAGCCCAGCACCAGGCTGGTGTCCGACAGCAACTCGGCGCCGATCATGGCTGCGCCTGCTCCAGCGCCTCGCGTAGCGCCTTGGCACTGGCATACTCACGCTGCTCGACCAGTCGCCCCGCGCGCAGTTGCAGCCAGAGCACCTTGTCTTCGGCGCCCGGATAACGACTGGCAACGCGTCCGTCACGATCGAGCATGACGCGATAGCTGTAGGCGCGCATCGCCGGTACCGCAAACAGGCTGGCGATTACCCGGGGCATGCGCTGGATATCGGCGACAAACACTGCATGACGTGCCTGCAGATACCCCTCGGGGCGCTCCAGCAGCGCCCTGTCGAGCAGCTTGGCGGCGTCCATGCCACGCGCTACCAGCAGGATCTCGACCTGATCGTCGAGGCTCAGGGCCTGGTCGTATTGATCGAGCAGGGTCCAGGGCGCCAGGCGCTCACCCGTTTCCAGCGCCTGGGCCCACAAGGGCATCAAACTCAGTATGACCAGCGACCAGAACTTCACGCGATGCTCCTCGATTGACCGGATTGTTCACAGGCCCACCAGTCTACACCGCTCGCTCGCCGGCTTAGAGCACCTCGCGGCGTAAGTGTGGAAAGACCTTGGACACCTTGTTCAACAGGTAGTCGCCGTATTCACCATGGAACGCGTGTACGTTGGCCTGGTCCCAGCGCGCGGCACTGTCATCCTGCTGCTCGACCACCGGCAAACCCTCGATCGGCCGGACGCGGGCCTGGAAGTTCGGGTCGAAAAACAGTGGGAAGGACAGTCGATCCTGCCCCGAGGTGTTGCGCACCACCCGGTGCGGCGTAGAGCGATACAGCCCGCCTGTCATCCGGTCGAGCATATCGCCGATGTTGCAGACAAAGGCCCCGGCCACCGGCGGCGCCTCGATCCAGCCCTGGGGCGTACGGACCTGCAGGCCGCCGATGTGATCCTGATGCAACAGGGTCAACAAGCCATAATCGGTGTGCTCACCCACGCCCCACTGCACATCCAGCCCCTCGGGCACCGGTTGCGAGGGGTAGTTGAAGATCCGGAACAGGATCAGCGGATCGGCGGTGTAGCGTTCGGCGAAGTACTGCTCGTCCAGGCCCAGGCTCAGGGCGATACCGGCCATCAGGCGATGGCCCAGCGCGGTCACCGCGGCCATATAGTCCAGGATCGCCTCACGCAGCCCCGCGACCGCAGGGAACAGATTGCGCCCGTGGATCGGCGTGCGCGCCAGCACTGCCGGCGCATCATCCGCCAGTTCAGTGCCCAGGTAGAGGCCTTCCTTCCAGTCCGGACGGCTCGATGTTAGCTCGCCACCGAGGGGGAAATAGCCACGCCAGGCCCGCCCACCCAGCTCCATGCGCCATTGCAGCTTGGTGGCTTCATCGAGGGCAAAGAATTGCTGGCTGAGTTGCTCCAGCCGTTGCACCAGTGCCGGCTCGACGCCATGCCCGACCACATAGAAAAAGCCCTGCTCCCGGCAGGCACGATTGATCTGCGCCGCCACCTCGGCGCGCCCGTGCCCAAGGTCAGGACCAGAGCTGGCCAGGGCGGAGACATCAATAATCGGCAATCCAGCATTCGCTGCAGTCATAGCACGTGGCCTCTTAAACAGGCGGTGAAAACGGGGTTCGGATATCGGCGAGGAATTTTTGCGTACGCGGATGCTGCGGGTTGCCGAAGAACGCTTCGGGCGTGGCCCGCTCCAGCACCTGGCCCTGGTCCATGAACAACACGCGGTCGGCCACATCACGGGCAAAACCCATCTCGTGAGTCACCACCAGCATGGTCATGCCGTCGCGCGCCAGATCACGCATTACCAGCAGCACTTCGCCGACCATCTCCGGGTCCAGGGCACTGGTCGGCTCATCGAACAGCATCAAGGGGGGCTCCATCGCCAGCGCCCGGGCAATCGCCACGCGCTGCTGCTGGCCACCGGACAGGTTCTGCGCAAACGCCGTGGCCTTGTGCGCCAGGCCCACGCGCTCCAGCAACGCCATGGCCTGTTCCTTCGCCTTGGCCGGGCTCAGGCCCCGCAGGCGGATCGGCGCCAACGTGCAGTTATCCAGGACGTTGAGATGGGGAAACAGATTGAATTGCTGGAAGACAAAACCGATCTTCGAGCGGAAGTGGTTGAGGTCTAGGTCCTTGGCATGGATGTCCTGGCCCTCGATGGTGATCGTGCCCGACTGGATCGGCTCCAGACGGTTCAGCGTGCGGATCAGCGTCGACTTGCCGGACCCGGAAGGCCCGCAGACCACCACCACTTCACCCTTGGCGATCTGTTCATTGACATCGACCAGGGCGTGGTAGGTGCCATACCACTTGTTGACGTTCTCAAGGCGAATCATGGGGCAACCCGGCTGTTATCGGTAATGGACACCCGCCGTGCCTGGCGGCGCTCCAGCCAGAAGGCGAAGCGCGACAGGCCGAAGCACAGCAGGAAGTAGGTCAGGCCGAGGATCAGATAGACCTGAGTCGGCATGGTGAATACCTGGCTGTTGATCTGCGAAGCGATAAAGGAGATTTCCGCCAGGCCGATGATGTAGCCCAGGGACGTTTCCTTGACCGTCGAGACGAACTGGTTGACCAGCGACGGCAACATGGTTCGCAGCGCCTGGGGCAGGATCACCCAGCGCATAGTTCGCAGGTAGCTGAACCCGAGGGAGCGGGAGGCCTCGACCTGGCCTCGGTCGACCCCTTGGATCCCGGCTCGGACAATCTCCGCCAGGTACACCGCATCGAACAGCACCAGGGCCATCAGCATGGTGGTGAACTGGTCGGTCTTGTGCCCGGTGACGCTGGGCAGAAAGAAATAGGCCCAGAACACCACCATCAACAACGGAATACCGCGAATACCAAAGACGAGCCCAGTCACCGGCCAGCGCAACCAGCGCCAGGGGCTCACGCGCGCCAGCCCCAGCAGCACGCCCAGGGGCATGGCCAGGATCAGCCCAAGAGACGCCAGCACCAGGGTCAGCGCCAGCCCGCCCAGGGGCCCGTTGGGGTACTGGCCCACCAGGAAGTACAGCCAATAGGTGTCGATCAATTCCCATGTCGTCATCGCGTGCGCACCTGTGGATAACGATGCTGGTACCAGGCTGCGGCGCCGGTAATCAGCAGCGAGACGCTCAGGTAAGCCGCCGTGGCAAAGGCAAAGGATTCGGCGCTGCGAAAGGTCGCGCTCTCGACCTGGCCAGCCTGGTACATCAGCTCGGCGACGCCGATCACGGTGGCGATACTGGTGTTTTTCCACAGATTGAGGGTCTGGGAAATCAGCGGCGCAATCGTCACTCGCAAGGCCTGGGGCAGGATAATCAGGCGCATGCTCGCCAGGTAGCCGAAGCCCAGGGCGCGGGCCGCTTCCAGTTGCACGGTAGGGATGGCGCGAATGCCGCTGCGAATGTCTTCGCTCATGTAGACGGCGGTGTACAGGGTCAGGGCGACAATCGCGCTGGTCGCCTCGATATTGCCGGCATAGAGCCAGTCACGCAGGCCTTGGGGCAAGAGCTCCGGCGCGGCAAAGTACCAGAACAACATATGGGCCAGCAGGGGCACATTGCGGATCGATTCGACAAAGGCGAACCCCAGCCACTGCAACGGGCGCAATGGCGAAAGACGCAGCAACGCCACCAGCAAGGCCAGGGGCAGGGCAAACACCAGGGTCACGCTCGCCAGTTTGAGGGAGAGCTGCAGACCGCTGAGCAGCATGTCGTGGTATTGACCGCTCAGCAGCAGGGAATAATCAAACTCGAACATTGCGCAGTGACGCTCAAGGGTGGAAAGACTGCCAGCCCACACCGCTCGGTCAGGGGTTTATCGCCCTTCAAACGGTAGGGGCCGGCAGGCCGGGCACAGCGCGGCGCCTTACTCGACCTGGTCGGAATCGATCTTGAAGTGACGCGCCGGCAGGTTCGATTTGGTGCCCGGGCCGTACCACTTGAGGTACAGCTTCTCGGCTTCGCCGGAGCTCTCCAGGCGGGTCAGCGTCTTGTCGACCGCAACCTTCAGCTCACCGCTATCCTTGGGCAGAGCAATGGCCAGGGCTTCGTTGCTGAGGTTTTCCGGAAGGATGCTGTAGCCGGCCGCGGCCGAGCCGATCTTGGCGAAGTCATTGACCAGCGCCGACTCGTCGTCGACAAACGCCTGGCCCTTGCCTTGCTGCAAGGCCAGCAGCGCTTGCTGGGACGTTTCAAACGTCACCACCTGAGCGCTCGGGATGGCCTTGCGGATATTCGGCTCCTGGGTGCCGCCCTTGACGGTCAGCACTTTCTTGTCGGCCAACTGATCGAGCGCGGTGATCCCGCTGCTTTTCTTGACCAGGGCTTTTTGCCCGGTGATCAGGATCGAATAGGAGAAATCGACAAGGGCTTCACGCTCCTTGTTGTGGGTCAGCGAAGCCGCGAGGATATCCACACGCCCCTGCTGCAATTCGGGAATCCGCGCGGCCACGGAGATCTGCTTGAAGACCGGCTTGACGCCCAGGTCCTTGGCGATTTCATTGCCCAGATCGATTTCATAACCGACGATCTGCCGGGTCTTGGGATCGATAAAGCTGTTGGGCTCATCGGTCCCCAATGTGCCGATCACAATCTCACCCTTTTGTTTGATGGCCGCCAAATCGGCGGCGACCGCGCCAAAACTGACCAGGGTAATGGCAGCCGCAACGGCCGCGCTAAGCAGGCGAATCTTCATGGGCGAATCTCGTAGGCAGAGAAAAGGGAAAACCGGCCGGCCCATCAGCTGCAGGCCTTGTGCTATTAAGCCTACGTAACAATACAATTCAAGATAAAATACCGTTTTTTTATAACCATATAACATAAGAAGTTTTCCTGTCAGAAGCACCTGACAGGGCGCTAAGCTTGGGACATGGATGACTCCGATTATTTGCGCCTGCTCACCATTCAGGCCGAACAAGCCAACACCTTCCTCTCCAATGCGCGCAAATGGGAGCGCGAGCGTTGGGTCTGCCAGCGCCTGCTGCAAGGCCTGAACATTGCCCACCGCACGGAAGACTTCCACCCCGCCGGCCAGGAGCCGCCGGACGTGCTGTTTCGCGATGCCAGTTTCGAAGTGTTCTTCGTGCTCGACGAAGGCCGGCGCCTCAACGATGAATGGCGCGAAGAATTGCAACGACGGCGCAGTGCCTTTTCCCTGAGCCAACTGGTCCGTCGCGAAGCGCGCCCCAAGCGGATTCCGGCAAGCGAACTGCTCAAGCGCCTGGCCCCGACCCTGCGTAAAAAAGCCCACAACTACACGGAGCGCGGCCTGGATCTTGGCGAGCTGGATCTCATCGCCTTCGCCAGCCTCAAGCGCGAAGTGCTCGATCTGAACAGCCACTTCCCGCCACCCACCGAGTACCTGCGCCAGGGCTGGCGCTCGCTGTCACTGGTGGGGCCGACCTTTGCGCGCGTGCTGTTCGCCCACTCGGACGCGCCGGACTTTCTGCGCAGCAATCTGGGCCGCAGCATCGTCTTCGATGTCGGGATCGGCCTCTGACACCCGGCAGCACTGCCCGCCACCGACTATCCTTGCGGACAATAGCGTTAGCCACACGCCGCCTGTAACCTTCCCTCTTATCGTTACGTCTACCGGACGAGGCCTTTATGAGCAGCCGCCTGAACCCCGATGACCAGCGTCATGTCGAAGACTATCTGCAACTGGCGCAGAACCGAGTCGAGCGCCGCCCTTTCCGGCCGTGGCTGCTCCTGGCAGTGGTGCTGGTGGTCGTCATTGGCATGGGCCTGCTGAGCCGCCTCCTGAGTTACCTGGTGCTATGAGCTGCCTTGCGCTCGCCCGGCTACCCCAGGCACAGAATTCCTTAAGCCTTGCGAGATATCCCTATGACCCATCGTATTTTGATCGTTGGCGGCGGTGCCGGCGGCCTGGAGTTGGCGACCCGCCTGGGCAAGACCCTGGGTAAGCGCGGCACAGCCAGTGTCACGCTGGTCGATGCCAACCTCACGCATATCTGGAAACCCCTGCTGCATGAAGTCGCCGCCGGCTCGCTGAACTCTTCGGAAGATGAGCTCAACTATGTTGCCCAGGCCAAATGGAACCATTTCGAGTTCCAGCTGGGCCGTATGAACGGGCTTGACCGCGAGCAGAAGAAAATCGCCCTGGCCGCGACACTCGACGAACAGGGTCGGGAACTGGTGCCGGCCCGCGAGCTCGGCTACGACAGCCTGGTGATCGCCGTCGGCAGCACCACCAACGACTTCGGCACGCCGGGCGCCGCCGAGCACTGCCTGTTCCTCGATACCCGCAAGCAGGCCGAGCGCTTTCACCAGCAACTGCTCAACCACTACCTGCGTGCCCATGCCGGGCAAAGCGATGTGACCGAACAGATCAGCGTGGCCATTGTCGGCGCGGGCGCCACTGGCGTCGAACTGGCGGCCGAACTGCACAATGCCGCCCACGAACTGGCGGCCTACGGCCTGGACCGGATCAAACCGGAAAACATGCATATCACGCTGATCGAGGCCGGCCCGCGCGTGCTGCCCGCGCTGCCGGAGCGTATCGGTGGCCCCGTGCACAAGACCCTGGAGAAACTCGGCGTCACCGTGCTGACCAACGCAGCCGTCAGCGAGGTCACCGCCGACAGCCTGATCACCGCCGACGGCCAGGTGATCCCGGCCAGCCTGAAGGTCTGGGCCGCAGGTATCCGCGCCCCCGGTTTCCTGAAGGATCTGGCCGGCCTGGAAAGCAACCGGATCAACCAACTGGTCGTACGCCCGACCCTGCAAACCACCCGGGATGGCAACATCTTCGCCTTTGGCGATTGCGCGGCCTGCCCGCAGCCCGGCACCGACCGCAATGTGCCACCACGGGCCCAAGCCGCTCACCAACAGGCGTCGTTGCTGGCCAAATCGCTGAAATTGCGGATCGAAGGCAAAAACCTGCCGGACTATCAGTACAAGGACTATGGCTCGCTAATCTCGCTGTCGAGCTTCTCAGCCGTTGGCAACCTGATGGGCAATCTGACGGGTAGTGTGATGCTGGAAGGCTGGCTGGCGCGGATGTTCTATATCTCCCTGTACCGCATGCACCAGATGGCGCTGTACGGCACCTTCCGCACCTTGATGCTGATGCTGGGCAGCCGGATCGGCCGGGGCACCGAGCCACGCTTGAAGCTGCATTGAGCTAGATAGAAAAAGGCCTGCCTGGCCCCTTGGCCAGGCAGGCCTTTTGACGTCAGCGGCCCGGGTGGGTCAGGCGCTGCTGGTGAATCAGGTCGACGATCTCGCACTCCGGCACATAGCCATTGACCGTCTCGCGCAACAACTCGCGTACCTGCACATAGTCATCGCGCGCCACCGCGTCCAGCAGCGAGCCAATCACCCCTTTGAACGACTCCCATGGCAGGTGCTCTTCGTCCGCCCGCATGATCATCGGGTGCTCGGTAGGGCTGACATTGTCTCCGATAAGCAACTCTTCATAGAGCTTCTCGCCAGGGCGAAGGCCGGTAAACACGATCGCCACATCCCCATTGGGATTGGCTGGCGAGCGCAGGCTAAGACCGGACAGTTGAATCATCTTCTCCGCCATATCGGCGATTTTCACCGGCTGGCCCATATCCAGCACAAAGACATCCCCGCCCTGCCCCATGGAGCCGGCCTGGATCACCAACTGAGCGGCCTCCGGGATGGTCATGAAATAACGGGTCATGTTCGGGTGAGTCACGGTAATCGGCCCTCCGCGCTTGATCTGCTCACGAAACAGCGGAATCACCGACCCCGAAGAGCCCAACACATTCCCGAAACGCACCATGGTAAAACGCGTGCGGTTGGCTTGCGCAACCTGGGAGTCCGACCCAAACAGCAGCGGCATCGACTCGCGGCTCAATGCCTGCAGCGTCATTTCCGCCAGCCGCTTGGTGCACCCCATCACATTGGTCGGGCGCACGGCCTTGTCGGTCGAGATCAGTACAAAATGCTCAACCCCCGCCTGCACCGCCGCCTGGGCGGTCTGCAAAGTACCGAGCACATTGTTGAGTACACCCTCGGCGACGTTATGTTCGACAATCGGTACGTGCTTGTAGGCGGCCGCGTGATAGACCGTCTGCACGCTCCAGGTGCGCATCACATCGAGCAGGCGCTCACTATTGCGAACCGAGCCGAGGATAGGAATGAGTGTCACCACACGCCCATCTTTCTGGATTTGCTTTTCCAGTTCGCCCTGGATGCTGTAGAGGTTGAACTCACTGTGTTCGAACAACACCAGCGCCGCCGGCTGACTGGTCAGGATCTGCCGGCACAACTCCGAACCAATGGAGCCGCCTGCGCCTGTGACCATCACGACCTGGCCACGGATGCAGCGCTCGAACAGCGCTTGCTGGGCCGGGACCGGATCGCGCCCCAGCAGGTCGATAATGTCGACCTCCTGCAAATCGCTGACGCTGACGCGACCACTGGCCAAGTCCATAAACCCGGGAATGGTGCGGACATGAACCGGATAGGCTTCCAGTGCATTCAATATCTCGCGACGCCGAGCCCTTGAAGCCGACGGAATGGCCAGCAGTACCTCTGTCGCCCCCGTATCCTCGATCAGCTTGTCGATATCCTTGGACTTGTAGACCTTGAGCCCAGCAATCACCCGGTTGGCAATGCCATCGTCGTCGTCGATAAAAGCCACCGGGCGCATCACCTTGCCCATGCGCAGCGCCGCAACCAACTGATTGCCGGCAGCTCCGCCGCCATAAACTGCGACCTTGGGCAGGTTATCGTCCTGGCGTAAAAAAGGTACATGCTGGCCCGCCATAAACCAGTCGCCGAGAAAATACTGGCGCATAAACAGACGCAGACCACCGATCATCAACAGGCTCAGCCACCAGTAGTTGAAGATCAACGAGCGCGGCACCAACACATCGGGACGATACAAATAGACATAGACCGTCAGCCCAAGGGCGGACAATGACACCGCCTTGAAGATGCTCACCAACGCTTCATTACCGAAGTAGCGCATCACCGCGCGGTACATGCCCAGATTGATAAAGATCGGGATCGCGATCACCGGAGCAATAGCGAAGAGCCAGGCATAGTCACCGAACGGATCAATCGGCTGGTCAACTCCCAGGCGCACGACAAAAGCCAGCCAAAGCGCCACCCAGACCAGCACAATATCCGCCAGCACTTGTAGAATGCGTTTATAGCGTCGGCGCAACTTAAGTAAACGCTCACGAAACATAGCGTTTCCCTTCACCCAACATCCGATTCACAACGCCTCCTTTATCCCGGTTCTGAGTTGCTGACGCGATCAAGCCGGTGTTTCCAGTTGACCAGCATTGAACTTAATCGCCAGTCCCACCAGCGGTAGGTAAGCGAGCAACAGCCCGGTAACACCATCGATGCCGCCCGCCGCAACCCACAATGCAATCGGCAGCAGCCAAGCCAGGTTGATCAGCGCCACCGCCAGGGTGACCGGCAAATGCCGTCCCGCCTGTCGCGAGGCAAACTGGTATCCGTGGCTGCGATGGGCCTCATAGACTTTATCCCCGCGCAACAGGCGACGGATCAAGGTCCAAGTGGCGTCGACAATAAATACCCCAAGCAGAATCAACCAGCACCAGAGCAAATGCGGCGCCGTCCAGGCGGCCTGCAGCGACATGACACCCAGCGCGATACCGAGAAAGCCACTACCGGCATCGCCCATAAAGATCTTCGCAGGTGGAAAGTTCCAGTACAGGAAGCCACAACAGGCCACACCCAGCATCAGTGGCACCAACGCTGCCTGGATATTGCCCAGCATTGCGTAAAGCAAAGCGGCCCCCACACACACCGAAATCGCTTCGACACTGGCGATACCGTCAATACCATCCATAAAGTTATAGAGATTGAGCAGCCAGACCAGATAGAAAGCGGCCAACACATGACCAAACCAACCAAGGTCGAACGTCATTGCGAAAACGCTCAATGGCGCCAAGCCGCCCAGCCATGCCAACGCCCAAGTCGCGCCGATAAAATGGGCAAGCAAGCGCCAACGCGCAGCGATATGACCATGATCATCGAGAAAGCCGATCAGCGCGACCCACGCCCCTGCGCCCAGAAGCGCCCACGCACTGGACCACTCAATTGCGCCCAGCGCGGCCGCCAGCGGCAGAGCCAACAGAAAACTCAGCACAATAGCCACGCCGCCTCCGCGAGGCGTGGGCACACTGTGGGAGCTACGGGCATTGGGAATATCCATCAGGCTACGCGACAGTGCATAACGGCGCAGCAACCCGGTCAGCGCCAATGACAACAGCCCGACCACGGGCAAGATCCACCACAGACTCATCGCTTGCGCTGCTCCAGAAAATATTCGGCAGTCTTTCTCAACTGCGTATCGACATCCGTTACCGGCGTCCAATCGAGCAGCCTCTTGGTTTTTTCGATATCCACCTGCAACGATCCACACAAGCGCTGGTGGATAGACTGGCGCCCAAGTAGCGTCGCGGCAACACCCAACAGCCACATGGGCATGGGCAGCAATCGCGCCGGCCGGTTCAATGCGCGCCCCATCCGCCGCAAAAGCTCGCTGCTGGAAAGATCCTCGTCATCACTGACCAAAAACACCTGATTGACCGCCCCAGGGTGATCGATGCAAGTGACGATCAGATCCACCAGGTTATCCAGCCCGACCAGGCTGCGCTTGTTCGTGATCGAACCCAGCGGCAAGGGCACGCGCTTGCTCAGCCAGTTCATCATGCTGAGAAAGTTGGCACGCACGCCCGGGCCATACACCAGGACCGGGCGAATAATCACGACCTCCATACCCGTCTGCTCGGCCAGGGCTAGCAAACCCTGTTCGGCTTCTTGCTTGGAAATACCGTAGGGATCCAGCGGCGCGGGTTGATCGTCTGCTGCGTAGGCTTGGCCAGGTTGCGTACCCTCGCCATTGACCTTGATCGAACTCAGATAAATGAAGCGCCTGACGCCGGCCGCCGCGGCCTGCCTGGCCAACTGCAAAGTGCCCTGGACATTGGCGCGCCGAAAGGCGGCCAATGGATCGGCGTCTGTTTCATCCATCACATGGACCCGTGCCGCGCAGTGAATCACCACCTGGATCTCGGCAAGCGCAGCCTGCCAGTCCGTGTCGGGGGCCAGGGTTGCGACCTGGCATACCTGCACATTCACCGGCGGTTGTGCGGGCACTTGCCGATAAGCCGAGCGCAGGGCCACGCCAGGTGTATCCAACAGCCGTGCCTGAACGGCGGAGCCCACGAAACCGCTGGCCCCGGTCAATAGAATTCGCATCATGAGCGCGCTCAGGCTTTATGCCACACCGTTCGGTTGATGTAGTCCGTGTAGCTCAACACCACACGCACGACCTGCAACGATACCGGGCCGCCCTGATAATCAGGCACCAACGGCACCCGACGCTCATCACGCGAATGCTGGCTAGTTACCACCCGTACCGCATCCATCACCGAGCCACGCTTCAGGCCACTCATTATCAAGGTGCCTTCATCCATACCTTCCGGCCGCTCGTGAGCATTGCGCAGTGTCACGGCAGGAAGATTGAGCAGCGAAGCTTCTTCGGTGATGGTTCCGCTATCGGACAGTACGCAAAAGGCCGACATCTGCAGCTTGATATAGTCCAGCAGACCGAACGGTTTGACGAAGCGAATCAGGGGATGATCCAGCGACTCGCCCAGGGCCTCCAGGCGCTTGCGCGTGCGCGGGTGCGTCGAGACGATCAGCGGGAACCCGTACTGGTCCGCCAGCGCTCGCAGAGTATCGAGCAAATCACGCAGATTGTCCGGGGTGTCGACGTTCTCTTCACGGTGGGCACTGACAATAAAGAACTTGTCCTGCTCCAGACCACTGCGCGCCAATACATCGGAGGCTTCAATCTTCGGCATGTAGTAGTCGAGGACTTCCTGCATATGCGAGCCGGTCTTGATGATGGTCTCGGGACGAATGCCCTCGGCAATCAGGTAACGGCGAGCATGCTCGGTCAGCACCATATTGATATCGCTGAGGTGGTCCAGCACTTTACGGTTCAGCTCTTCCGGCACCCGCTGATCGAAGCAGCGATTGCCCGCTTCCATATGGAACACCGGGATTTTGCGACGCTTGGCCGCAATGACCGCCAGACAGGTGTTGGTATCGCCGTAGAGCAGCAAAGCATCGGGCTTTTCCAGCTCGAAAATCTCATCGGACTTGGCAATGACCTCAGCGATGGTCTGAGCAGCGGTATCACCTGCAGCCCCCAGAAAATGATCAGGCTTGCGAATTTCCAGATCATCGAAGAACACCTGGTTCAACTCGTAATCGTAGTTCTGCCCAGAGTGCACCAGTACATGCTCAACCTGACGATCAAGCTCGGCGATAACCCGGCTCATCTTGATCAATTCAGGGCGAGTGCCCACCAGGGTCATCACCTTAAGCATTGAGCTGCTCCTTGATGTAATCGAGTTTGAGCAGCAGCTCCTTGATCCCGGCAACATCCAGGCGGGCAGTATTGTGCGAAGTGTAGTCGTCCAGCTCGGAAATCCGTTGCTCACCTTCAACAAAATACTTCTTGTAGTTCAGGTCGCGGTTATCCGCCGGAATACGGTAGTAGCGCCCCATATCCTCGGCCTTGGCCATTTCCTCGCGGGAAACCAGGGACTCGTAAAGCTTCTCGCCGTGGCGAGTACCAATCACCTTGACGTCATTGGTCTTGGCGAACAATTGCTTGAGCGCCTCAGCCAAGTCCCCCACTGTGGAGGCCGGGGCCTTCTGGATAAACAGATCACCCTGCTGACCGTGCTCGAATGCATGCAGAACCAGATCGACCGAGTCTTCCAGGGACATCAGGAAGCGGGTCATCTCGGGATCGGTGACTGTCAACGGCTCACCGGTGCGCAATTGCTCGACAAATAGCGGGATAACCGAGCCACGCGAGGCCATAACGTTGCCATAGCGGGTCGCGCAAATCACCGGGCCCTTGGCCGGAATCATCCGCGACTTGGCGACCATCAGCTTCTCCGCCATGGCCTTGGAGATGCCCATGGCATTGATCGGATAGACCGCCTTGTCGGTGCTCAACACCACGACGCGCTGCACACCGGAGGCAATGGCGGCATTGAGCACGTTCTCGGTGCCCAGTACGTTGGTGCGCACCGCTTCCATTGGATAGAACTCGCAGGAAGGCACCTGTTTGAGGGCGGCGGCATGGAAGATGTAGTCAACGCCGACCATCGCCTGGGTCAGGCTGTCGTAGTCGCGAACATCGCCGATGTAGAACTTGACCTTGTCATTGGCCAGGGCGATACGCATATCTTCCTGCTTCTTCTCGTCGCGGCTGAAGATACGAATCTCGCGCACGGCGGTATTGAGAAAACGCTTGAGGACCGTATGGCCGAAAGATCCGGTACCACCGGTGATCATCAATACCTTGTCGTCGAACATGTAAACCTTCCGATTTGTTAGCGGGTGGCGTGCATCAGCTCGATAAGCTGTGGCCAGGATGGTGCCTTGTAACCCGTGGCCAGGGTAAATCGTTCGCTATTGAGCGATCGATCAATGACCAGTGAAGCGTCCGGGCGAATTTCGATTGTCTTTTCATACTGACTGGCAATCAGCTCTAGCAGATCGAGCTTGGCAATCGGTTCTGCGGCAACATGATACAGACCATTGAGCTCTGGGTGCGGCAAGACGAAATCTTTCATGACGCGAGCCAGCTCAACCGTCGGCAAACCGGAGAAAATTGCTTTTGAAAAGCCACGTACAGCCCCTTCCTGTGCCAGGAACCAGTCGACCAAGGCATAGCTGGAACTCAGCTCATGGCCAATAATCGAAGTCCGCAGGGTAATCGCGTTGGGATAGTCGTGCAGCTCTCCAATGTACTTGGATTTGCCGTACAGATCTTCGGCGTCAGACTGATCGCCCTCCACATAACCGCCTTTGAGTCCCGAAAACACACAATCGGTACTGACATGAATCAGGCGTGCTCCAGCCAGATCACATAATCGTGCTAGACGATGCGGCAGCATGGCATTGATCGGGAGTGCCGAAAGGGGATCCTTGGCATCGGACAACTGTTTGATCAAGCCGACACAGTTGATTACTACATCAGGCCGTACGCTGGATAGAACAGCAACAAGTGCGTCCTGATCAAGTACATCTACCCCTGGTAACAGCGAGCTTAGCTCTACATCGGAGAAATACTTGAGGCCTGCCGAGCTTCGTAAAGTACCCCATACACTATACGTAGGATCACCATTAAAAGCCCTGAAGACAGCACCACCCAGCATCCCCGTTACACCTAAGACTAGAATCCGCATAGTACCTCTCAATACTTCAAAAAAATTTGATATGCATCGACTCAGGAAGCTAGTCGAGCGCGACCAAAACTGAGAATCATGTCAACATAATATATCAGAAGCACGTTAAGCATAATGGAACCGAAGAGCAAATAGCTTTGCGCCGGCACATAGCCAAAACTCATAAATCGATAAGCTACGATCTGCCCGAATAACGAACACAACACCACGTTACGGCCACCAAATTTATAAACAAATATCTCTACCAACGCAGCTCCCACGCCGAGAGAAAACATGGCAAAAAACAAGAAACAATAAGAGCCAGGATAAAAGAAAAAAGCCACTATTCCGGACAACGAAACGAAATGAAAATTTGCTGATTGTTCATTATTATATGCGGAGTTTATTATATTAGAATCGTAAAAGCTCAGTACATTTTCATTATAAGCTTCTGCCCAGGCTTTCGTCCACAACTCCCAACCAAGACCAGGATAACTTGAAACGGCCATAACCCCGTCCATGCCCACCCAACGATCCAGAAACAGCGCCACCACATGTTGAGCCATGGTAGGAGTTGTATGCTCAACCTTCACATCTTTCGGCCCCTCGCCGGGGGAGCTAACTATCTTTTCAGCCCGCGGCTGAGCAACAGCATCAACTTTTTCCAAATTAACCGTATAGGAGTAGGTCCGCGCATATGTTACCCCTACAGCGGACCCGAAAAATAGCGCGGCAAATACCACCAGAACAAAAACGGCAACCGCCGCTCGAACCTTCATTCCCCCGATGCGTAACTGATAAATAACACCGTATAACATCGACCCGGTATTAAGCACCATTCCTCGACTCAACAGAGAGATACTCGATATAGCTCCCTCCAAGAACGAATATAAAACAACCAGAAAATAACTATTGCGCTTCAATCTAAATTCAAAATTCAAAAAAACCGCAACAAAAGAGGCCAAGCCAAACAAAAGAAGCCATGCAACTATACGATTCAAGCCAAAGGGCAATACCGTGCGAGTGATCTCACCTCGCTGATAAACTCCCAAATAAATATTTGCAACACCCACTACAAGAACGAACGCCAAAAAAATAAAAAGAATAAACTTTCTATGAGACACATAAAAATTGAACAACCCTGGCAACGTATCTACAATGCATTCTTTGGGGTAATTAAAAATATACTTCCCTCTCAAATAGCTGGCAAGAAGTAGACCGGATAAACCACATACCGCGACAAGTACCGCCTGGTCGAATGCAGCAGGAGAAAAATCAAAATGACCGCTATCGATAAAATCACCATCCATGAAAACCAAGCGATAGGAAAATTTCATCCAAAAACCTAGCCAAAAAAATACACCTATGAATGTATCAAAAAAAATGGCCTGATCTCTGAAACCAAAGTACAGGAGCCCATTAGCGACAACGCTGAGCCAAACATAGTACAAGCCAGTGCCAGGATACTTAAAGAGAGCAGAAGCAAACAAAGAAAAAACACCCAACAGGATTATAACTTTTAACCAACCAGGGAAATCACTCCACCGCATATGTCCACCCATCAAAAATATGAAACACTCAAAAGCACTCTTACAGAGATATTAATTTATTCTGTTTTTTTACGTTGAAACCTATCAGTTTAGAAAGCAGAAACCCCCAAAGAAAAAATACGACAATGCCCGAATATGGCTGCCGCATACCAACCTGCAAAAAATTTTCCACCAACAGGAGAAAAACTACAACTCCAAATAATCCGAAAAGCCCCCCAGACTTAAAGAGCTTAGACCAATTACGAAGGGCGACATAAAATGTGTATACGATGCCCAGCAATAAAGGCAACATAGCCAACACTCCAAAATCATATGAAAAGTCGAGATAATAGTTATACGCGCTCGGAAAGTCTCGGCGCTCAAGTACGTGAGAATGCCCCCCAAAAAAAGAACTTGCACTCTCTATCATCGAAGATAAATAAAACGTCCAATACCCCAAACGCGAATCTAGGTCACTTTCAAAAAAAATTGGCAACTGTTCTTTAAACCAACTATAAGACAATATAACTCTATTAATACTCGAAAAATCACCGCCCACCAAAAACATGTAGGCCAGTACGAGGCCAACACACCCCGACAAAAGAACACCTAGTGCAAAAATATGCCTATATCGAAGAACCATGCTTCTAAATAAGAAACAGAGGAGCCCCACTCCATAGAGTATTAGCGCGATAGAAGAAGAAGATAGTGCAGCGTATCCCCCCATGGCGAAAGATAAAAATAGCACCCACCACCTATAGGCCGGAAGCTCAGAAGACGAAAAAAGGACGATAAGAAACGCGCCTACAAAAACAACAGGTACATAGCTACCACTATGATAAATACTAAAAAAATACAAACATGAGGATTGAAAACCAGCCCCATTAATTATAGTGGATGTCAACTGAAGACAAACCACAGTAATGAGAACCCAAAATAAAGATCCAGTTAAAACCGACGTAGCATCGTTCCTAACACCAAATTGCTGCCCGAGAACAAAAGCAAACATCGGAAGAATATACTGCAGAATCAACATCATCTTAGAGCGGGCGTCAAAACCATAATCACCGGCCATAACCAAGCTTGTAAACAACATGATTACGAATGTAAAAAATATGATTGTTAAAGATAAACGAGCACAAGAGAAACGACCCAAAACAACAATACCTAGATAGCACACCAATACTGATAGTGGCATTGGTAAAAGAGCCAAATGCCCTTCAGCAGAATAAGAGCCTTCGGCGCTGCGATATATACCGCTGGGCAGCTGAAAAAAAATCGGTAAAAAAATTAAAATTACAAGTAACCACAAAACCCAACACTCATAACGAGTATCAGATATTTTTGAAATCAATCCATTATTTTCCGTCGAGTAAAATACATACGATAAAAGTGAGCCCAACAAGTATAATCCCGACAGCGCCTCCGCACCGAGCCCGTAATAAATAAAAGGAATACAACCGACTAAAATTATGTTAGCCAACATATCAGAGCCAAAAGCGTCCTGCCCCCGGATATTCTGTAACAACCGCAACCGGATATTTTGCGCTCCGACCATAACTGCACTCCCAATAAGAGAACAGCCAACTGCCAACCAAAAAAGAGTACTTTTTTCGGTCCATAGAAAAACATCGGGCCAAAATAGAGAGAAACTGACAACTATGGCCCCAATACACAGCGCCCCTAGTACCATGCAATGAATCACGCGAAGAATGTTACCAGCACGAGCGCCCTTACTCTCGTTGTGCACGAAGGTTGGGCCCAACGCTTGAGCAAATACTGACCCCAGTACACCGCCCAATGCGAAAGCGGAAAAAAAATCTCCTGCTACAGTTCGTCCTGCCAGCAGGATAATAAAGACTCGCGATACATAGACTGAAATGCCTATCACGGCAGTAGAGCCGAAATGCGGCAACAGTAATTTCAAGGACAGCCCTCCCGAAGATGGAAGTCTAAAAGCCTCCAAAAAACTCTCGTATCGGACACACCAAAAAAATGGAGATACGGCCCATATAATAAGCGCTGTATAGCTATAACGAAGTTCGCCCTCAACACATAAGCAGAGCAAGAGCAGCAAGCTGCTAGCCGCCTGACTTAGGAAAAAGTAAATGGCGGGCCTAGGCCTGTGGCTATATTCCTGTTCACTCAAAAAAATTTCTGCAACCCACTCTACTGCACGGCGAGCTACTAGCAATAAAACTAACCAGATGCTGGAGGTAACCAAGCCAACACTTAATCCTACAGACAACAGATACAGGGGCATTAACAAAAAACAACGGAGTCTTAGTAAATGTAATATATCGCCTTCAGATCTTCCGCTAAGGATGAGGCTCCTAGCGTTTCCAGAAAACGCATAAAAAAGAGCAACCGTAGCACCATGGACGACGCCAAAATCAGCTGCGAGCTCAGGCTTACCAAAAAGGCTCAAACCAATCATGACCAACGTTAATGAAAACGAATTCGCCATGAACGCGGTTGGGAAAATTAATATGCTCTTCACAATATCCTTAGCTGTAAAACGCCAACATTCTTGGAGACACCTCACAGCGGATTAGCCTTTCAGCAATTCAACCAAGCGGTAAGCCTGAGTACTCATTTCAAAATGCTCATCAAAGTAGCGCCGAGCAGATTGACCCATCACATCTCGTTGCTCCTGATCAAGGCTGTGCATCTGCAGAATCGCGCTGACTAACGGCAATACCTGCTCTGCATCACAGGTTAGACCAGCCCCGGACTCCTGAACAATACGCGCGCCCTCACCATTCAAGCTTGCAATAATAGGTCTTCCTGCAGCCAGGTATGCCTGAATTTTGCTTGGTATGGTTTGGGAAAAAATAGGGTCATCATTGAGTGAGACCAAGAGCGCAGATGAACGAGCAAAAATTTCAGCCATCTGATTTACGGGAAAACGTCCAGGCAAGATAAGGTTTTCAAGACCAAAAGCATTTTTTTGCTCCTGCAACCAGCTTAAGCGACTACCACTGCCGATCAGTACAAGACGGATCTCGCTCATACTTCGAAGATGAAGAGCCGCCTGGACAATCGTATCCAATGCTTGCGCAGTTCCAAGATTACCTGCGAACACAACGCAAAAACCGCTCTGCAAGACTGATGAAAGCTCCTCAGGTATAGGCTCATTTACTTGAAATGACTTACTGTCCACTGAATTTGGATAATAGACGATCTTATCTAGCGATGCATAATTCGAAACAGGATCAATAAAGGCTTTAGACTGAACGAGTAAACGATCGGAACAAGCATAAATACTTCGAACCATGCCACCCACTAGCTTTAGAGCATAACGGTTCTTCACAAACCCTGTTGCCAACAAACTTTGCGGCCACAGGTCCTGAATCCATACAGCCAAATAAGCACGCTTTAACAATTTTAGCAAAATAGCCGGAATTGCTTGAGTTATAGGCGACACAGCAAATACGAGTATTGCATCTATCTTTCGCTTTCTCAGAAGCCACGGAAAAAAAACCAACCCAGCCAAGACAAATGATATGTAGTTAAGGATAAGGTTTTTGGCGCCTCCATTTCCACGCGGCCATAGAGGGACCCTCACGACGTCGACACAATCTAGATAACGCTCGCGCTGAAGTCCTCCAACTCGATAACCAGGAAAAATCTTACCATCTGGATAGTTTGGCTTACCTGTAGCCACGACTACTTCATGGCCTTGCGCGACAAGGTTCTTCACTAAGTCATTAATGATGAAGCTTTCAGGAAAAAAATACTGAGAAAGTACAAGTATTTTCAAAGGAGTCACATTCTATTATCTAAGGATCTATTATCACTCTGCAGCTCTTTATACAACTGCAATATATTTTGCGTAAGCCCATCCCACGTATAACTTTTCAATACCACTTCGCGCAAGTTACTTCCCTTGCGAGCTAGCAACTCTGGATCGCTAAGTAACGCCTGAAGCCCGCTAGCCAATGCATCATCATTAACGCTAACAACTAGCCCTCCACCAACACGCTCTACTTCATCAAATCCACATTGGTCGGTCAGCAGCACAGGGGTACCTCGTAGGCCTGCCTCAAGAGCAACAAGAGACATTGCCTCCTGACGCGAAGGCACTACTAACAAGTCAGCGGCTGCTAACGCGTCCTCTTTATCCTGCCCTGACAAATACCCTGTAAATATTACTCGATGCGACAAACCGTTCGCCTTTGTGTTTGAGCGCAATGACGGTCCAAGCTCTGAATCTGGGCCTGCGAAAACAAGCTGGCAAGTAGGGAACATTATAGAAATTTTAGCAAAAGCACTTAAAAGTAAATCAGGCCCTTTAATTGGACTCAATCGCCCCAAAAATAGCAGAATGCAATTTGACTCCAATCCATACCGCGCTCGAAAATTGTCCGGCATTGGTACCAGACTATGATCTGGGTGAATTCCATTTGGCAGTAGGACTATTTTGGATCGATCAATGCCATAATCTACAAATTGCTTACACTCAAGCTCCGTCACTGCAATGCAACGTGATGCACCCTTTACAATTCGGACACCAATAATAAAATTATATAGCTTTTTTAGGAGAGCTGACCGACCAAATATAATCAACGATCCAGCAGAGCAATAGACATACGGCTTGCCCAAGCGCAAAGCAAAGAAACATACAACGGCCCCTAACACACTCCAATGGCCCGTAACATGAACTAAATCCGTATCCCTCACCAAAGATTGTATTTCTCTAAGACAAAGTTTCGGGAGTAAAAACCGCTTAAACAGGGTTGGAACTGCAATCAGATTAATGTTCTTCAGCTCGGCTCTACGACGCTCACCAAGTCCATAATCCGTGCATAAAATTGTACATTCCTCGCCAGCTCGCTGTAATGCCATAGCTAGCTGAAAAGTTCTTTCTGCAGTGCCGCCGCCGACAGAGGGATCAATACAGTCAGATACGTGTAGGACTTTCAATTTTTTATCCTTCGGGCAACATAATTTGCACCAAATTTTTCCAGTTCGCCCTCAAAATTTCCTGAAAAAAAGAATCCCCATTCATTAAGTTTTGCTTCATCAAATATTAATTCAGGATTAGACTGAGACCGGCCAATTAAATACAATAGAATAGATAAAATCCTGCTCGGCAGTTGAAAATTAGCCTTAGGAATGTTAACACCCATAGCCTTGCCGAGAATAAATTCAACTGACTGGTAGTTATTACTCGGTTCTTCATCCTCCGAAACAAAGAAGACGTTAGAATCCAACTTCCTATCTAAAAACGCTAAAAAGCAGATCGCAGATACGACCTTATGTATGCTGACTAAGTGCATGTTCCGTTTGCCATGCAAAAATCTGAGTACAGTTCGATACCAGCCTGGCTTATCAAGGATTACGCTACAAAGCTTGCGTAAATTTTCACTTCCATGACCAAATACAGCTGTTGGGCGGATGACACCATAGTCTACCTCACCCGCGAATACTTCTTGAAAAATCCGTTCTGCCTGGCACTTTCTATGCTCATAGAGCGTCGCAGGGTGTAGCGCGGATTGCTCGTCAACAACCTTACTCCGGGTGATACCTACAACCATAGCAGTACTTATATGCAGCACCCTCTTAACTCCTGCGTCGCGAGCGGCTAGCGCTAGGTTGTGAACCGCAAGAGTGAAGTCTCCGTCAGATGCAGCTTCATTAACATGCACAAGATTTATAAGAATATCAGCATCTTTCAAAAACGGATCAAGCGATATCCTATTAAACAAATCACCTTCATATAACTCAATATCAAGACCACAATTAAAATCTTGGCTCCTACTAAGAGCCCGAACACTCTTACACCGACCAAAAAGTGCAGGAATCAAATTACTTCCAATAAACCCTCGCGCACCGGCTACGCATACGATTGGTAAATGTTTCATACTCAGGCTCTCTGCGTAGCACTCAATAGTCTTACATTAAATATCATAACGCATGACATATGCACTAACACCAATCAAGTTAACTGGCGCACAACGGCTTCATCCAGAATTATATTAATCATTTCAAACGACTCTTAATAAACAGAGATGCTGCGTATACATCATGAACACCATAAACTTTGGCATCACGAACTATCCCACCATATAAATATAGTTTAGCTCTATTGAGAACACGCTCAATTAACCGAAAAAACTTGAAAACCTCGAACTTGAATGATTTTTTTTCTACGCTAAGCCCATGAATATTAGACATCTCATTTACTGCTTTGCAAACGCCCTCCATCGTACGTGAGTTGGCACTCGAAAGAGCTGAGCGCAGCATATTTTCAAAATTCACGGAGTAATCAACTACCTTGTCAGGAAATCGCTCTGCAAACTGAGAGAATGCTTCTGCCATGTAAATCTCGAGAGAGCCACAGCAAATATAATCCCGATGAAATTCAATCGTGTTTTCTAAAAGAAACTTATCGGACTCATCCGACTTGCCAGTAGGATCAATTCCCGAGACCCCATTACTCTTTCCAGAAGCACCGCCGATGGTGAAAGGTCTCAAGGAAAAAGCGTAATAATCAATACAGAAAGCAGTAGCAAAGGCAGAATACGCATCGGGCGTAATAGAGTTGAAATAAGTTCCGTGAGAGCGGGCCTTATCGATAACAGACTTATGTACAAATCCATGATAGAGCTTTGGCATATCAAATGTATAAACATCTTTAAAGTTCAAGCATCTCTCTATCCAGCGAGCTGAGCTCCTGAGTTCCACATGCTTATAGGAAGAGCCCCACTTCAAGAAATTTTGCCTTGCTGGATCAGGAAAGTTTGGCCAACAATATTCTGCATTCTGCCCTGAGATTGCCAATACTTTATATCTTCTTTGAATCTCAGCAACATATTCGATACACCCAGGGATAAGAGCATCGTCATCACCAATAAACATAACAAATCCCGCATCAACATGTGAAAGCGAGAACTCGAAATTTTCGGCCATGCTGACCCGCTTATCGGGTTTTATATACTCGACACCATAATGAAGGTACTTAGCAACAACTTCCTCTGTGTTATCACTGCTACAGTTGTCGCTTACGATAATTCTGAAATTTTTATATGACTGTTCAACACATGATTTAATTGCAAAATCAAGAGTTTCAGCTCGATCCCTAGTAGGAATAATTACTGTGAATTTCTCCAACTACTTCCCCTCGATTTTTTCTGAAATTTTATCAAGCGACCATCTTCGGATTGACGGCAGAGCAAAAGCAACAAAAAAAATGCATATCAACAAAGAAACAAATAACCTGGCAAGATCGAAAAATAACGCTCCAGAAAAAGTCATAACACCATAAGCGATACTGACACCGAAAAGACCGCCCATAACTGGAAAAATCACCGCGTCACGGTACCAATGGATTTTACTCTCCTTCAATAGCCACTTATACATCATATGAATATTGACCAAAAAAAGCATAACATTTAGGAAAACCCACGAACTCGCGGCCCCTAAGCCACCCCATTTGTTAGTAACAAACCAAAGAAAAGGTACAAAAAATAGCACTGCACCTAGGTTTTGGTAGAGCGCAAATTTAGTCCAGCCGTGAGCTATCTGAAAAACATACGGTATAGTCATCAAGCCATTTACCGTATTACCAATCACTAAAAGACTAAAGACAAGCGCAGACTTCTCAACAAGACTAGAGTCGCCTGTCCATAATAAAAGTATAGGCGTTGAAAATACGCTGAGGATCAATGCGATAGGAATTATAAAAAGAGCAATAAGCTGACAACCCTGGTTGTAGGTGCGGCTTAACTCTTCACTTTTGCCCGCGCTTATAACTTGTGAGAAACGTGGAAGATATGCGTTGAAGAAAGGACCTACCAGCTTGAATATTGCAGCTGCGATAGTAGAGGCAAACACATAGTAGCCAAACTCTTGAAGGTCAAGAATTCGGCTTAAAATTATTTTATCCAGTTGAGTCAGTATTGTTGATAGCGCTGCAATGCCCGTCATACCGAGAGCAAATCGCCAAACGTCGCTTAGCACATCGTTTGAAAATCTACCTTTCCCTCTTGGCAGGCAATACCATAATGCAAGCTTCATAATAAAAACTTGAGTTATCGCTACAACCAACTGCCAATAAAAATAAACTTCAATAGTAGGCTTTATAAATAATAAAGCAATTAATGCACCAACATTTTGAAACGCAGCAAAAAAAATCACAATACTATTGAGGAGAACCTGTCGCTGCAGGCCATTAAGCCCACCTGTATATAATGTCACTGGCCAACGAAGACCTATTACAACCGCCATGAGCATAAGAGCGCGTGTAATAGTTCCCTGATCGATTGATTTAGGACTGAGCCAGTGGTGCGAAATGTAATAGGACAATGAAAGCACGACCACAATAATCGCGATACTGCCTACCCAATATAAGCACTCCAACGTTTTAGCAGTATCTATCATACGCTGCCGGCTTTCAACAGAGCCTCCGAGCCGAGCCAGTTCTCGACTTAGCGTTTGAGACAACCCCAGATCTAAGATGGCAAATGTTGCTTGAAGAGAGATAAACACACCGACAAGCGCGTACGCTTCGACGCCCATCAACTTTATGTAAGCGGGAATAAAAGCAATAGCCATCAGCGCAGACCAAGCACTGCCTGACAAATTGGCTAACACATTTAGCTTAACGCCCCTCATTAAAATAATCTCTTATCAAAATCTGAAAAAATCGGTAATTATTTTTCTTTTCATAGGTTTAAAACAAAGCGAGTTACCAACTCCAGAAAATACGATATTGCTTTCCGGAACACATTTATTCACGACGCTTACGCCTTGAGAAATTACGACCTCCTTTCCTACTTCGCATCGGCCAATAATAGCCGAATTGGGGTACATGATGACCCCTTCACCCAAACTAGGCGCTACTCCATGATTTTTTCCAACAGTAGAATTTTGATAAATCACGAAATAGTTAGAATACTTTGCTTTAGAAAGAACGATCCCCGTAGAATGCCCAATAAAAAAAATATCCGGCATAGCTATCTCAAAAAACAAATCAATCCCATTTAAATGCTTATTTAGCAAGAAAAGCTTAGTTGCTGTTTCAATATCTTTCGACTCTTGCCATATTGTATTAGACAAGAAATATAGAAAAGTACAGTACTGCGACGAATGCAGATAATCAAAAACCCCTGGAGTCCAGGTCTTTACTGCATTTATGCATACCGCAAGCCGCGCTAAAGCACTATCCAAATATCGGTCAATTAGCGCATAGGTACTTGTTGCCCTGCCATCCGGGCATAAATTTGAAATCTGAGTTACCACATAACTTACAAGCGACACTCTGTCTAAGTTGTGCGCAATCAAAAGTTTATTCATATTCTTCTGCCAGCATCTTTAACTTCTGATTATCGCCCCAGAACGCCATCGGCTCATATTTTGAATAAGGATAATAACCAAAACAAGGTCTAATATTGGCCTTTTTATTAAAAATATAATCTTCAACTAGACTCCGAATCGATATCGGTGCGCCGCTGCATACATTGACGGCGCCATCACACTCGGGGTTCTCTAAGAGCATGACAAGTAGTTCTGCCACCTTTTCTACAGGCAGGTAGTCTCGCAATTGCTCGCCCGGAGACATATTAAAAATCTCTTCGCCCGATCTTATTGCACCGTCAAGCTGGGCTAGTAGACTTTTGGAGTTCTGGCCCGCGCCATAGGTATAAAACAGACGCGCCCATTGCAGCACAAACGGTGAAGTTTTCTTTAATTCATCAAGATATTTATGCAAACTATCTTTCGCCAATGCATAAGCATTTTCCGGACGAGGGTACATAGCTTCCGTTAAACAACCGTCTCGCATTCCATATTCAAAGCATGTGCCCGAGATGAGTAGGTGTTTGTGGTTCGCATCTATTAGTTTTTTTAGAAATCGATAATCCGCAGGAAGTGTTTTCTCAAAATGATAAGGGGCATCATAGTTGGGCAACCCTGGCCACGCCAGGTGTACGATCGCATCAGCACCTTCGAACAAATCAATATTCAAATCCGGGTCATGTAGATCACACTGCACGAATGTAACCGTATCAGGCCAATCTAAAGAATTGGCGACTTCGGCCCTCCGCGCAACGGCTATTACAGAGTGCCCTCTCTCGAGCAACCTCAAAACAACATGCCGCCCGATAAAGCCAGTCGCACCGGTCACTAATACTTTCATGCTATGTATCGCACTTCAGGAACAGCCACAACAAACCGCCCTCCCCACGAGACGATAAGTTCACCGTATTGAGCTGCTACTTCCTTTGAAATATTCCAAGGTAGGATAACAACAATATCAGGCTGAGTTTCTTCAAGTACCTTTGGCGACATAACAGAAATATGACTACCTGGAAGAAGCTTACCCTGCTTAGAAGGAGCGGCATCGCATACATAAGCTACCAAATCACTTTTGACACCGGCGTAATTTAATAACGTATTGCCTTTCGCGGCAGCGCCATACGCCACAACCTTTTTCCCCGTACGTTTTTGCTCGAGAAGAAAACTAAGCAACCCATTTTTAACTTCATCCGCTCGCGCTTGAAAGCCCTTATAAATATCCAAGCTTTGAAGTCCAAACTGCGCCTCAGCGTTCAAAACATTGGCAACACTAGGGCTTTCACTACGCAGGTCTTCTTGATGGCAACCATACACTCGCAGACTGCCGCCGTGGGTCGAAAGCTCTTCGACATCTGCGACGCGCAGACCCGCCAAGGCAAAGATCCGTTTGACGGTATGAAGAGACAGATATGAAAAGTGCTCGTGGTAAACCGTATCAAACTGAGTGTGTTCGATAAGACGCATCAGATGCGGAAACTCGAGAGTGATGGTACCCCCCGGTTTCAACGCAGCTTTCAGACCCCGCGTGAAATCATTGATATCCGGTACGTGGGCAAAGACGTTATTGCCCGCGATAAGGTCAGCCTGACGCCCCTGTTCTGCCAGCTGCCGGCCTAGGGACTCACCAAAGAACTCGCGCAAAACGGGAACGCCCAGAGCTTCAGCCGCCGCCGCAGTGCTCGCTGTCGGCTCGATGCCGAGACACGGGATATTCGCAGCCACGAAGTTCTTCAGAAGATAGCCATCGTTGGAGGCGACTTCGATCACAAAACTATCTGCTCCCAATCCAAGCCGCTCAGTCATCTTCCTGGAATATGCAGCAGCATGTTCCAACCAACTGGTGGAGGTCGATGAGAAGTAGGCGTAGTCCTTGGAAAAGAACAGATCTGCCTGCGCATAGTCTTCGGTCTGCACCAGCCAACACTTGTCACAGACCTTGAGCTTGAGCGGAAAATAGGTTTCAGGCGCACTCAGTTCAGCTTCACTGAGATAAGCGTTAGAAGGCGGAGCGAAACCTAAATCAAGAAATGTGTGCTCAAGTGGTGTGAGGCAATGACGACAATTCATACATAAAGTCCGGCGAAGTCGGTGGAGAGCAAAGCGTGCTGCTTATCGCGCTCGGAGAGGTCTGTAACAGGCAGTGGCCAGGCTATATCAAGCCGCGGATCGTCGTAGCGTAACGCACCTTCGGCCTTTGGCTCATAGAACGCGGTATGCAGATAAAGTAGCTCACTCTGAGCTTCCAGAACCTGAAAACCATGGGCGCAGCCTTGGGGAATGACAAACATGCGTCCAGACTCAGGAGTCAGCTCTTCTGCATGCCAATGCAGGAACGTTTCAGAGCCAGCCCGCAGATCGACCACCACGTCCCAAACCCGCCCTTTCAGGCAGCGGACCATTTTCATTTCTGCATGGGGTGCGTACTGAAAATGCATGCCACGAACAGCACCAAGAGATGCCGTTCGCGAATGGTTTACTTGCACAATATGCTGTTGGCCCAAGACCTGTGCCAGAGACTGCTCACAAAACAAGCGAGCGAACGCCCCCCGGTTATCCTGAAATGGTTGATTCTCAACCACTACAACTCCGGCGATCGGGGTTTGACGAATATTCATAAAGACATCCAGACGCAACCAGCCCGAGTAGCGGCATCGACGTAGAGTGCCAGTTGTTTGCGAGTCAGCACATTGCCTGTCGCATGCTGCTCACGATACCAATCGGCAGTCATTTCCAGACTTTGCTCCAATGTCCAGACCGGTCGCCACCCCAACGAAGTTTTAGCCTGCGCACAATCCAAGTACAGGAGATTAGCTTCATGAGGGCGTTCAGCGGATGTCGTGTGCCAGGACAGTTGGGGCCAATGCGTTTTAAGCCCCGTGAGTACCTGTTCTACCGTGCGGTTATCTTCGGGAGCGGGGCCAAAGTTCCAGGCAGTCGCCTTTGATTCGTCGGCTTCAAGCAAACGTTGGCCGAGCAGCAGATAGCCCGACAAGCATTCCAACACATGCTGCCAGGGCCTTGTGGACTGGGGAGAGCGTATCTCGAGTGGCTCTCCCGCCTGCACTGCACGCACTAGATCGGGGATCAAGCGATCTTCAGACCAATCACCACCACCGATAACATTTCCGGCTCGGGCCGTGGCCATTAGAGGCGAACCGTCTACCGCCCAAAATGCCTTACGATAACTGTCGACAACCAACTCACTGGCCGCTTTCGACGCGCTGTAGGGGTCGTGACCGCCAAGGCGGTCATTCTCACGATAGCCCCAGGGCCATTCGTTATTGGCGTAGACCTTATCTGTAGTGATAACAACTACTGCGCGGACACTTGGCGTCAGGCGACAAGCTTCAAGCACATTGGCTGTTCCCATGACATTAGTCGACCAGCTTTCCAGCGGGTCACGATAAGAACGACGAACCAGTGCTTGTGCGGCAAGGTGAAAAACAATCTCGGGCTGAGACTGCTCAAAAACCTCCCTGACCAGGGCCGCTTCCCGGATATCAGCCCGAATATCGGTTGCTGGGGTATCAAGCAAATCCCAGTGAGCAGGCGAGCTATTAGGCGCCAGGCCAAGCCCGGTCACTTGTGCACCCATTTCGGCCAGCCAGGTCGCCAGCCAGCTGCCTTTGAATCCGGTGTGGCCAGTCAGGAGAACTCTACGGCCCTGGTAGGTACCACCAAATGGCTTCATTCCCAGCACTTCCAGGGTGGGGTTCCCTTGCCCCAGAGATCCTCAAGCAGATTTTTGTCCCGCAAGGTATCCATTGCCTGCCAGAAGCCGCGATGCTGGTAAGACATCAGATCCCCCTCGCGCGCCAACCGCATCAGCGGCTCGGCTTCCCAACTGGTTTGATCATCGTCGATGTAATCAATCACCGAAGGGTCGAGGACGAAATAACCACCATTGATCCATGCACCATCACCTGCAGGCTTCTCCTGAAAGCTGCTGACCTGGCTGCCATCCATGTTAAGCGCGCCGTATCGCCCTGGCGGCTGAATGGCTGTCACGGAGGCGGGTTTACCATGAGAGCGGTGAAACTCGATCAACTCACGAATATTCACATCCGCCACACCATCACCGTAAGTAAAGCAGAATGGCTCGTTTCCAAGATGCTCGCGAACTCGCTTGAGGCGGCCCCCCGTCATTGTTTCCTCGCCGGTGTCGACTAACGTGACCCGCCAAGGCTCGACGTAGCGCTGATGCACTTCCATCGTGTTATTGGACATATCAAAAGTGACGTCAGACATATGTAGGAAGTAGTTGGCAAAGTACTCCTTGATCACATAGCCCTTGTAGCCACAGCAAATGACAAAGTCATTGATTCCGTAATGGGAGTAGATTTTCATGATATGCCAGAGAATTGGCTTACCGCCGATCTCGATCATTGGCTTGGGCCGCAGGTGCGACTCTTCAGAAATACGTGTGCCGAGACCACCAGCCAGAATTACCGCCTTCATGGAAACCTTACCTACGAATGTCAATGAAACCGCTCAGCCGTTCTGACGGGTGCGATATCGACTGCTGCCCGAAACTGTACGAATTAGGGTTGGAATAACCGAGGACTTTTAGCATGACAACAATACATTGAACAGTCCTTGACCCATCGCAGAATCTTAAATCCAAACACAAAAAAAGGCGTCCATAAAGGACGCCTTTTTTTGTATATGGTCGGGGTAAGGGGATTCGAACTCCTGACATCCTGCTCCCAAAGCAGGCGCGCTACCGGACTGCGCTATACCCCGGTAAAAAAAAGGCACCTTATAAAAGGCGCCTTCTGCAATCAGCGCTTTTGGCCTCTGATCTTAAGATTCGATTCCAGCAAGCTGGTCTCAAAAATGGTGGGTCGTGTGGGATTCGAACCTACGACCAATTGGTTAAAAGCCAACTGCTCTACCAACTGAGCTAACGACCCAAAAATGGTCGGGGTAAGGGGATTCGAACTCCTGACATCCTGCTCCCAAAGCAGGCGCGCTACCGGACTGCGCTATACCCCGGCTTGAAATTGGCTCCGTGACCAGGACTCGAACCTGGGACCCAATGATTAACAGTCATTTGCTCTACCGACTGAGCTATCACGGAACTGCATATTTCAATTTACAACTTTTACTGCTGGCTTCTATCGCTAGAAACCTCCTCTTCGACCCGCTCGCATCGCTGCGTTCGTGTGTCTGAGGCGCGCTATTCTACAATCTTAAAAACCCCTGTCAACCCTTTAAAATGCTTTTAAGACAATGATTTGCGACTTTCTTGCTGACTTCCCTTGGGGAGAGAAATCCGTGGGCTGACATACTGCGGGGCGCACTTTACAAGTCTTTCCCTTTGAGTTCAACGCCCTATCAAAAAAAAGGCCTCGCAAAGCGAGGCCTTTTTCATCGCGACCACTCAGGTCATTCAGGCAAAGACGATTTCGTCGTCCTTCACCGTCGCCGTGACCTGGGTACCTGGCACGAAGTGACCCGAAAGGATCAATTGCGCCAGAGGGTTCTCGATCCAGCGCTGGATCGCCCGTTTCAGCGGACGTGCACCGTAGATCGGGTCGTAACCCACTGCGATCAGCTTGTCCAACGCCTCCTGACTCAGCTCCAGGCTCAGCTCACGCTCAGCCAGACGGCTACGCAGGCGCCCCAACTGGATCTCGGTGATACCGGCGATCTGATCCCGTGCCAAAGGCTCGAAGATCACCACTTCGTCGACCCGGTTGATAAATTCCGGGCGGAAGTGACTGGTCAAGGCATCCATTACCGCCGCACGCTGCGCCTCGCGATCACCAATCAGCTCCTGGATCTGGGCCGACCCCAGGTTGGAGGTCATGACAATCACCGTATTGCGGAAGTCCACCGTACGGCCATGGCTGTCAGTCAGACGACCATCCTCCAGCACCTGCAGCAACACGTTGAACACATCAGGGTGCGCTTTCTCGACCTCGTCCAGCAGGATCACCGAATACGGTTTACGCCGCACGGCCTCGGTCAGGTAGCCACCCTCCTCGTAACCGACATAGCCTGGTGGCGCACCGATCAGACGAGCCACGGAGTGTTTCTCCATAAACTCCGACATATCGATGCGGACCATCGCCTCTTCAGTGTCGAAGAGGAACTCGGCCAAGGCCTTGCACAGCTCGGTTTTACCCACACCGGTTGGGCCGAGGAACATAAACGAACCGCTTGGCCGGTTCGGGTCGGACAAACCGGCCCGCGAACGGCGTACCGCATTGGATACCGCCACGACCGCCTCATCCTGGCCGATCACGCGCTGATGCAGCAGGCTTTCCATTTTCAGCAGCTTGTCGCGCTCACCTTCGAGCATCTTCGACACAGGAATACCGGTCCATTTGGAAACCACTTCGGCAATTTCTTCCTCGGTCACCTTGCTGCGCAGCAGCTGATTCTCGCTGTGACCGTGCTGGTCGACCATCTGCAGGCTGCGCTCCAGATCCGGGATCACCCCGTACTGCAACTCCGCCATGCGATTGAGATCGCCCTTGCGCCGTGCCGATTCAAGCTCCTGGCGCGACTGTTCGATTTGTTGCTGGATCTGCGCCGAACCCTGCACCTCGGCTTTCTCCGAAGTCCAGATTTCCTCCAGATCGGAGTACTCGCGCTCCAGCCGAACGATTTCTTCCTGGAGTTTTTCCAGGCGTTTGATCGCCGCCTCGTCATCCTCTTTCTTCAAGGCCTGGGATTCGACCTTGAGCTGAATCAGGCGACGCTCCAGACGGTCAAGCACTTCAGGCTTGGAGTCGATCTCCATGCGAATCCGGCTGGCCGCTTCGTCGATCAGGTCGATCGCCTTGTCCGGCAACTGCCGGTCGGTGATGTAGCGATGGCTGAGTTTGGCCGCCGCAATGATCGCACCGTCGGTAATCGCGACCTTGTGGTGCACCTCATAACGCTCTTTGAGGCCACGCAGAATCGCAATGGTGTCCTCTTCGCTCGGCTCGTCCACCAGCACTTTCTGGAAGCGTCGCTCGAGCGCCGCATCCTTCTCTATATACTGGCGATACTCGTTGAGCGTCGTTGCACCTACGCAATGCAGCTCACCACGTGCCAGCGCAGGCTTGAGCATATTGCCAGCATCCATGGAGCCTTCGCCCTTACCGGCGCCTACCATGGTGTGCAGCTCATCGATAAACAGAATGATCTGCCCTTCCTGCTTGGACAGCTCGTTGAGCAGGGATTTGAGCCGCTCTTCGAACTCGCCACGGAATTTTGCACCGGCAATCAGCGCCCCCATATCCAGGGACAGCAGACGTTTGCCCTTGAGGCCATCAGGCACTTCGCCATTGATGATCCGTTGGGCCAGGCCTTCGGCAATCGCGGTTTTACCCACGCCAGGCTCACCGATCAGCACCGGGTTGTTCTTGGTTCGACGCTGGAGCACCTGGATCGTCCGACGGATCTCGTCGTCACGCCCGATCACCGGGTCAAGCTTGCCGTCTTCGGCGCGCTTGGTCAGGTCGACGGTGTACTTGTCCAGAGCCTGCCGCGACTCCTCGACGTTCGGGTCATTGACCGCTTCGCCGCCGCGCAGGTTGCTGATGGCGTTTTCCAGGGCTTTCTTGCTCACGCCCTGGCCAAGCAACAGCTTGCCGAGCTTGCTGTTCTCGTCCATGGCCGCCAGCAAAACCAACTCGCTGGAAATGAACTGGTCGCCCTTTTGCTGCGCCAGACGGTCAGCCTGGTTCAACAGCCGCGCCAGATCCTGGGACATATTGACGTCCCCGGTGGGATTCTGGATTTTCGGCAATTGGTCGAGCTCTTTGCTCAAAGCCTTGCGCAGGCTGTTAACGTCGAAGCCGACCTGCATCAGCAGGGGCTTGATCGAGCCGCCTTGCTGCTCCAGCAAGGCCTGCATCAAATGCACAGGCTCAATCGCCGGATGATCAAGGCCGACCGCGATGGATTGGGAATCGGATAAAGCCAACTGTAATTTGCTAGTTAAACGGTCTATACGCATTGGTCACCTTCCTTTTGAGCAGGCCGGAGCGATGAACGTCCTAGATAAAGAAACCTGCCAGATACCCCATAGATGCGGTCGATTCTGGGAGTTTCAAGTTCCAGGCAGTTGACGCAGGTCAGCAGAGTCTAGTCTTGGAGCCAGACCAGGGAGGCGAATCGACCGGTGCGCGGCTGGCGTCGGTAAGAATAGAAGCGCGGATCGCTCACCGTGCACAACCCACCACCATAGACGGCTGTCACGCCGCACGCGGCCAGGCGCAGGCGCGCCAGGGCGTAGATATCGGCCATCAGGCGACCGTCATTGCGACTGGGCACAAAGGCTTCAACGGCCTGCGGATGCTGTGCGACAAAAGCGTCGCGAACCTCGGGCCCGACTTCAAAGGCTGTCGGACCAATGGCCGGCCCCAACCAGACCAGCACTTCATCGGGAGCAGTGGCCAGGCTATCGAGCGTCGCTTCCAGCACTCCCGCCGCCAGCCCGCGCCAGCCTGCATGGGCCGCCGCCACACGACGACCGGCACGGTCGCAGAACAGGGCAGGCAAGCAGTCGGCGGTCATTACCGTGCAGGCGATTCCCGGGGTCGATGTCCAGCTGGCATCGGCCTCGACAACTTCTCCCGGCGCGGCATGGGCAACCGTCACACCATGGACCTGGCGCAACCAGGCCGGTTTTATAGAGAAGGTATCGGTGAGGCGTCCGCGATTTTGCGCCACGGCCTGCGGGCAGTCTTCGACATGGTCGCCCAGGTTCAGGCTGTCGAACGGCGCCAGGCTGACGCCGCCCGCGCGGGTAGTGACACAGGCCCTGACCCCCGCCGGCGCTGGCCAGTCAGGAATCAGGAAGTCACTCATCCGATAAACGCCTCGCGGTCCTGCTTGAGCAGCGACAACAACCAGACAAAATCATCCGGCAGTGGCGATTCCCAGCTCATGCGCACACCGGTAGTCGGGTGATCGAGCTCCAGGAAGCGTGCATGCAGGGCCTGGCGCGGAAAGGTCTTGAGCGACTCGACCATGGTCTGGCTGGCCGCCGGCGGAATGCGGAAACGCCCGCCGTAAGCCGGATCGCCGACCAACGGATAGTTGATGTGGGCCATATGCACACGAATTTGGTGAGTCCGACCGGTTTCCAGCTTGACCCGCACATGGGTGTGGGAGCGGAAACGCTCGAGCACCCGGTAATGACTGACGGCCTGCTTGCCGCCTTCCATCACCGCCATACGCTGGCGTTGCTGGCCGTGACGACCGATCGGGGCATTGATCTTGCCACCGGCGGTGACCACACCGATCACGATGCACTCGTAGATCCGGCTGACACTGCGACTCTGCAGTTGGGTCACCAACTGGGTCTGGGCCTGAATCGTCTTGGCCACCACCATAAGACCGGTGGTGTCCTTGTCGAGACGGTGGACGATCCCGGCGCGCGGTACATTGATAATGTCCGGGACATGGTGCAACAAGGCGTTGAGCAGCGTGCCATCGGCATGCCCGGCCGCCGGATGGACCACCAGGCCCGCCGGTTTGTTGATCACCAGGATGTCGTCATCTTCATAGACGATATCCAGCTCGATGTCCTGAGCGATCCATTCACCCTGAGCTTCCTGCTCGGCAGTCAGTTGGAGGATGGCACCGCCGTGGACGATGTCACGCGGGCGGATAACCGCCCCGTCCACGGTCAGGAGGCCGTCCTTGATCCAGGCGGAAAGGCGCGAGCGCGAGTGCTCAGCGAATAATTGTGCGGCGACTTGATCGAGGCGTTGGCCACCCAGTTCGGACGGCACCTCTGCGCGAAGTTCAATTTTATCGGACATGCTCGGACTGGGCGTCGGCACAGCCTTTGGTTTCGGCTGCGCGCTTGTGGTTAAATACGGCGTCTTTTGCCCCGAGGCTTTCAACGGGGCGCTCATCATAACAGGACGGCCTCGCCCAAGACAGCGGCCGTCATAGGGACGCAAGCCGCCATGCAAGTGAAACACCTGCTGCTGATCGCCATCCTCGCACTGACCGCTGCTTGCTCATCGAAGGAAGTCGTCGACGAAAACCTGAGCGAAGTCGAGCTGTACCAGCAGGCGCAGGCCGACCTGGACAACCACAGCTTTACCAGCGCCACCGCCAAGCTCAAGGCCCTGGAATCGCGTTATCCGTTCGGCCGCTACGCCGACCAGGCCCAGCTCGAACTGATCTACGCCTACTACAAGAACGCCGAGCCGGAAGCTGCCAAGTCCGCCGCCGAGCGTTTTATCCGCCTGCATCCACAACACCCCAATGTGGATTACGCCTATTACCTCAAGGGCCTGACCTCCTTTGACCAGGACGTCGGCCTGCTGGCGCGCTTCCTGCCGCTGGACATGACCAAGCGTGACCCGGGGGCTGCCCGCGACTCCTACAACGAGTTCGCCCAGCTCACCAGCCGCTTCCCCAACAGCCGTTACTCGCCGGATGCCAAGCAGCGCATGATTTATCTGCGCAACCTGCTGGCCGCCTACGATATCCACGTGGCGCACTACTACCTGACCCGTCAGGCCTATGTGGCTGCCGCCAACCGTGGTCGCTATGTGGTGGAAAACTTCCAGGAAACCCCGGCGGTCGGTGACGGCCTGGCGGTCATGGTCGAGTCCTACCAGCGCATGCATCTCGATGAGTTGGCCGCAACCAGCCTGGAAACGCTCAAGCTCAACTACCCGAACCACCCGAGCCTGGTCGATGGCCAGTTCGTGCCTCAGGTCGCCGAAGCGGACAACCGCTCCTGGTTGAGCAAGGCCACCCTGGGCATGATCGAGTCGCGTCCGCCGCTGCCGCCGGGAGAAACCCGCGCCAACCAGGATGTGATCAAGCAGTACCAGGACGCCAAGGAAGCCATCGACCCGGAGCTGCTGCCACGGGACGAAAATGGCGATGTGATCCGCGAAGAAAACAGCGGAGCCCTGGGCAACAACGAAGATCGTTCGTGGTTCAGCTTCATGACCTTCGGCGTATTCGACTGAGTCGACGTGCCGCTGCAAGAGAGAGCCCTGC
>NZ_JANHLC010000010.1 GCF_028682395.1 Pseudomonas putida
GCGCGCGAAAAAGAGCGCAAATCAATGAGCAGGGCGCGACATGCTCGGTCGCTCGCGATGGTAAGGTTCGCCCTGGATTTTGTATGTTCCCAAGGATGCCTTTATGCCGGTTGCGACTTCTCTGAGTGCAGGTTTCATGGTGGTCCATGGCAATCGCCTGGACGAGCTGCGCAGCCTAGTGGTTGGCTGGATGCGCCGCTATCCATTGGCCCCGCTGGAGAATGAAATCGCTCTGGTGCAGAGCAACGGCATTGCCCAGTGGCTGAAGCTGGCCCTCGCCGAAGACCCGCAAGAGGATGGGCTCGGCGGCTGCGGTATTGCGGCAGCGATTGATGTGCAATTGCCCGGCAGTTTTATGTGGCAGCTGTATCGAATGGTCCTGGGCCACGATGAGATCCCGCAGACTTCGCTGCTCGATAAAGCGCCGCTGACCTGGCGCCTGATGCGCCTGTTGCCCGAGTTGATCGATCGCCCGCACTTCGAGCCGCTGCAACGCTTTCTCACTCACGACAGTGACCTGCGCAAACGCTACCAATTGGCAGAACGCCTGGCCGATCTGTTCGACCAGTATCAGGTCTATCGAGCTGACTGGCTGGAAGACTGGGCGGCCGGTCGGCATCAATTAAGCAATGGACGTGGGGCCAGTACACCGCTGAAAGCGGAAAACTGCTGGCAGGCCGAGCTGTGGCGCGCACTGCTACTGGATGTCGGGGCCGAGGACATGGCCCAGAGCCGTGCCGGTGTGCACCAGCGCTTTATCGAACGCATCCATGGCTTGAGCGAAGCGCCACCAGGTCTACCGGCACGGGTGATCGTGTTTGGCATTTCCTCGCTACCGGCCCAGGCCCTGGAGGCATTGGCTGGCCTGGCCCGCTTCAGCCAGGTGCTGTTGTGCGTACACAACCCATGCCGCCATCACTGGGCCGATATCGTTGCGGACAAGGATCTCCTGCGTCATCAGTATCGGCGCCAGGCGCGCAAGCCTGGCATGCCGGCAGTGCTCGACGCCGAGACACTGCACCAGCACGCCCATCCGTTACTCGCTGCCTGGGGCAAGCAGGGCCGTGACTACATCAACCTGCTCGACAGCTATGACGACCCTGGCAGCTACCGCTCGGCATTCGGTGATGGGCGTATTGACCTGTTCAGTGATGGCCATCCGGAGAATCTGCTCAATCAATTGCAGGACGATATTTTCGAACTGCGTCCTCTTGAAGAAACGCGTACGCGCTGGCCTGTCGTCGATCCGCAGCAGGACCGCTCGATCCGTTTTCATATCGCCCATAGCGCCCAGCGTGAAGTCGAAATCCTGCATGACCAGTTGCTCGAACGTTTTGCCCTCGACTCTGAATTGCGCCCCCGCGATGTCATTGTCATGGTCCCGGATATCGACAGTTATGCCCCCCACATTCGCGCGGTATTCGGCCAGCTCGAACGGACGGACCGGCGCTTTATTCCCTTTACCCTGGCGGACCAGGGCCAGCGCGGCCGCGACCCGCTGCTGATTGCCCTGGAACACCTGCTCAAGTTGCCCGATAGCCGTTTCCCGGTCAGCGAGATTCTGGATCTGCTCGATGTCCCGGCGTTGCGCCAGCGGTTTGCGATTGAAGAGCGTGACCTGCCAACCCTGCACCGCTGGATTGAAGGTGCCGGCATTCGCTGGGGCTTGCACGCCGAGCAGCGTGCGGGGCTCGGTTTGCCCGGACAGTTGGAGCAGAACAGCTGGCGATTTGGGCTACGACGGATGCTGCTGGGCTATGCCGTCGGCAGCGGCGAGGCCTGCGCGGGAATTGAGCCCTATGATGAAATCGGCGGTCTGGATGCGGCGCTGATCGGCCCGCTGGTGGCTTTGCTCGACGCTTTGCAGATCGCCCATGAGCAACTGTCGTTGCCCGCAGTCCCGCAGCAGTGGGGCGAGCGCCTGCAAGCGCTGGTGCAACTGTTCTTTGCCGCCAGCAGTGAGCATGACGATTACTTGCTGGCCCAGCTCGAGGAGTTGCGCGAAACCTGGTTGCAGACCTGCGAGGCCGTTGGCCTGGAGGATGAACTGCCGTTGACCGTGGTGCGTGAGGCCTGGCTGGCCGGGCTGGACCAGGGGCGTTTGTCCCAGCGCTTCCTGGCCGGGGCTGTGAATTTCTGCACCTTGATGCCGATGCGGGCCATCCCTTTCAAGCTGGTGTGCCTGTTGGGGATGAATGATGGCGATTACCCGCGGGCCCAGCCGCCCCTGGACTTCGATCTGATGGGCAGCGATTACCGGCCCGGAGATCGCTCGCGCCGGGAGGATGACCGCTATCTGTTGCTCGAAGCGCTGCTTTCCGCCCGCGATCAGTTGTACATCAGTTGGGTCGGCCGCAGTATTCGCGACAATAGCGAACGTCCGGCTTCGGTACTGATCGGTCAGTTGCGCGACCACCTGGCGAGCGGCTGGTCGCTGGCCGGTCAAGAGGATCTGCTGCATGCCCTGACCCAGGAGCACCCGCTGCAACCGTTCAGTGCCCGGTACTTCCACGAAGGCAATCCGGCCCTGTTCAGCTATGCCCGCGAATGGCAGCGCCTGCACGAAGAGCAGCCCCTCGACACACCGGTTGAGGCCCTGGCCCCGTTCAGCCCCGAGAGCGCCCTGGGCCTGGCGCAATTGCAGGATTTTGTGCGTCATCCGGTCCGGCACTTCTTCAGTCAGCGCCTCAAGGTGTTTTTCGAGGCCGCTGAAGCGCCGTTGGCCGATGAAGAGCCCTTTGTCCTCGACGCGCTGCAACGCTACACCCTCAGCGACAGCCTGTTGCAGGCGGCCCTCGTGGATCCGCAACAACCGGCTGCGGCCTTGCAGGCCCGCGCCCAACGGCTTCAAGCCAGCGGGCTGCTACCCATGGCCGGGTTCGGCGAGTGCCTGCAGCAGGAGCTTATCGAGCCGCTGCCGGACCTGCTTCAGCGTTATCAGCAGTTGCTCGCACTGTGGCCAATGCCGCTGGACAACGCTGTGGCCGTGAGCCTCGATCTTCAGGGCGTGCGCCTGGAAGGTTGGTTGAATGACCTGCACCAGCGCTCCGATGGCGGCCTACTGGCCGTGACCACCATTGCCAACAAGATCGGCTCGATCAAATCACGCAAATGGCATCGGCTGACCCGAGCCTGGGTAGAACACCTGGTGGCCAGCGCCAGCGATTTGCAACTGACCAGCGCCTTGGTGGCCAGTGACGACACCCTACTGCTGGAACCCTTGCCACCGGCTTTCGCCCGGGAGCTGTTGGGCAACCTGCTGCTGGCCTGGCGCACCGGCATGAGTCGGCCACTTCCGGTGGCGGTCAAGACCGCGTTCGCCTGGCTGGGCCAGCGTGATCCCGACAAGGCCGCCGCTGCCGCCAGCAAAGCCTATGAAGGCGATGGCCTGACGTTCGATGGCGAGCGGCGGGAAAGCCCGGCGTTGTCTCGGCAGTTCGCCGACTACGCCGCGCTGGTGGCCAGCGAAGAGTTCGAAGGCTGGTGCGAGAGCTTGTACCGTCCGATATTTGAAGCATCCTGGCGTTCCCTGGTGACCGAGGAGGCCCGCCCATGAGCGCGCAGAAAACACCCCTGGCCCTGGCATTCCCCCTGCGCGGCAGCCAGTTGATCGAAGCCAGTGCCGGTACCGGCAAGACCTTTACCATTTCGGCCCTGTACCTGCGCCTGGTGTTGGGGCATGGCGGCGAGGCCAGCGGCTTCGGACGGGAGTTGCTGCCGCCACAGATCCTGGTGGTGACCTTTACCGACGCCGCGACCAAGGAGTTGCGTGAGCGGATCCGCACGCGCCTGGCCGAAGCCGCCCGATTTTTTCGCGACGAGACGCCCGCCAGTGACAGCCTGATCGCCGAGTTGCGCGAGCAATTCGCCCCACAGGATCGGGCTGCATGCGCCAACCGGCTGGATATTGCGGCGCAATGGATGGACGAGGCCGCGGTGTCGACCATTCACAGTTGGTGCCAGCGCATGCTGCGCGAGCACGCCTTCGACAGTGGCAGCCTGTTTACCCAGACCCTGGAAACCGACCACAGCGACCTGCTGGGCGAGGTCCTGCGCGATTACTGGCGGCTGTTCTGCTACCCCATGAACGGTGATGCGCTGGCGTGGGTTCGCCAACATTGGAGCGGTCCGGCGGCGCTGTTGCCCAAGGTTCGTGCACTGTTCGGTAATGCACGCGATCAAGCGCCGACACAGTCGCCGGCCGAACTGATTGTGGCGTGCCTGGAACAACGCCGGGCGGCGCTGATCGAGCTCAAGGCACCCTGGGTGCAGTGGTCCGCCGAGCTGCGGGCGATCTGCCATGACGGTGTGGCGCAGAAGACGGTCGATGGCCGCAAGCTGCAACCTCGTTACTTCGAACCCTGGTTCGACAAGCTCGATGCCTGGGCTGGCGATGCCGCGCAGGAGCAGTTGGACCTGGGCACCGGTTTTACCCGGCTGACCGCCGATGGCCTGGCAGAAGCCTGGAAAGGGAGTGCGCCGAGCCACCCGGCACTGCAAGCCATGCCCGCGCTCAAGGCCAGCCTGGACAGTTTGCCCAGCCCCGATGCGGCAGTACTGGAGCATGCGGCCCATTGGGTCAGCGAACGCTTCGAGGCCGAGAAGCGGCGACGCGCGGAGATGGGTTTCGACGATATGTTGCTGCGCCTCGAGGCCGCATTACGGGGCGAAGGCGGTGAGCGCCTGGGCACGGTGATTCGCGAACAGTTCCCGGTGGCCCTGATCGATGAGTTCCAGGACACTGACCCGGTGCAGTACCGGATTTTCCAAAGCATCTATCGCATTGAAGCCAACGATCCGGCCAGCGGCCTGTTTCTGATCGGTGACCCGAAGCAGGCGATCTACGCCTTCCGTGGTGCCGATATCTACACCTACCTGCGGGCTCGTGAGGCGACCGCTGGCCGCCTGCATACCCTGGGCACCAACTTCCGCTCCAGCCAGGCCATGGTCGGTGCAGTCAATCATGTGTTTACCCGGGCCGAAGTCCGCGAGCAGGGGCGTGGGGCTTTTCTGTTTCGTGATGGCGAAAAGAACCCGGTGCCTTTCCAGGGCGTTGCCGCCCAGGGGCGCAAGGAAAGCCTGCTGATCGATGGCCAACCGATTGCGGCGCTGAATCTCTGGCAGTTACCGTCCGAGCAGCCGGTCTCCGGTGCGCTCTATCGTCAGCAACTGGCCGGTAGTTGCGCCACGGCCATTGTCGAGCTGCTCAATGGCGGGCAGTCGGGACTCAGCGGTTTTGCTCGCGAGGGCCAGCCGCTGCAGGGGATATTGCCGGCCGATATCGCCATCCTGGTCCGTGATGGTCGCGAGGCCCAGGCGGTGCGCAGTGAGCTGTCGGCGCGGGGCGTGCGCAGCGTTTATCTGTCGGACAAGGACTCGGTGTTTGCTGCCCAGGAGGCCCATGATGTGCTGGCCTGGCTCAAGGCCTGCGCCGAGCCGGATGTCGAGCGGCCGCTGCGTGCGGCCCTGGCATGCACGACCCTGAACCTGTCCCTGGCCGAGCTCGAGCGGCTGAATCAGGACGAACTCGCCTGGGAAACGCGGGTCATGCAGTTCCGCGGTTATCGCCAGATCTGGCGCAGCCAGGGTGTGTTGCCGATGCTACGGCGTCTGCTCCATGACTTCGCATTGCCCCAGGCGCTGATTGTCCGTGACGATGGCGAGCGGGTGCTGACCAACCTGCTGCACCTCTCGGAACTGCTGCAACAGGCTGCCGCCGAACTGGATGGCGAACAGGCGCTGATCCGCCATCTGGCCGAACACCTGGCCCTGTCCGGGCAGGCGGGTGAGGAACAGATCCTGCGCCTGGAAAGCGATGAGCAATTGGTCAAGGTGGTGACCATCCACAAGTCCAAGGGCCTGGAGTACCCGCTGGTGTTCCTGCCGTTTATCTGTTCGACCAAGCCGGTCGATGGCAGCCGCCTGCCCTTGCATTACCACGATGCCAACGGCCAGGCTCAGGTGACCCTCAACCCGACCGCGCCGTTGATTGCCCTGGCCGACGACGAGCGCCTGGCCGAAGATCTGCGCCTGCTCTATGTCGCTCTGACCCGGGCGCAACACGCCTGCTGGCTGGGCGTTGCCGACCTCAAGCGGGGTAACAGCAACAGTTCGGTGCTGCATCTGTCGGCACTGGGCTATTTGCTGGGAGGGGGCGCGCGTCTACAGGAACCGGCCGAGCTGGGCCGATGGCTACAGGCATTGGTGCAGGACTGCCCGGCGCTGGCCTGGTGCGAGCGGCCCGAGGCCAGTGATCTGCGCTTTACCCCGCCACGCAACGCGGCGGCATTGCGCCCGGCGCGGCTGCCGCAACGGCGGGCTGCAGAGAACTGGTGGATCGCCTCCTACAGCGCCTTGCGCATTGGCGATCAACTGGGTGCGGCCACCGAGGAGGCGCCGGAGAGTGCCCTGGCGCAAAAACTGTTCGACGATGAGCGCCTGGACCCCGCGGCGCCGCGTGAAGTGATGCCCGCTGGCGGGGATATCCACCGTTTCCCCCGGGGGCCGAATCCCGGGACCTTCCTTCATGGCCTGCTCGAGTGGGCCGGCAATGAAGGATTTGCCATTGATCCCCAGACCCTTCGAGATGCGCTAGCCCGGCGCTGCAATCGGCGCGGCTGGCAAGGCTGGATTGAACCACTGGGCGACTGGCTGGGCCATTTGCTGCAAATGCCGCTGCCGCTGGGTGAAAAGCGCGCGCCGGTGGCCTTGGCCGAACTGACGCAATACCGCATCGAGATGGAGTTCTGGTTTGCCAGCCATCAGGTCGATGTGTTGCAACTCGATGCCCTGGTGCGCCGCCATACCCACCATGGCGTGCCACGCCCGGCGGCAGAGCCGGTGCTGCTCAACGGTTTGTTCAAGGGCTTTATCGACCTGACGTTCGCCCATGACGGTCGCTACTACGTGGCCGACTACAAATCCAACTGGCTGGGCGCCGATGATGCTGCCTACACCGAGCAGGCCATGGAGACGGCGATGCTCGAACACCGTTACGACTTGCAATACGTGCTCTACCTGCTGGCCCTGCATCGCCAGCTCAAGGCCCGCCTGCCTGACTATAACTACGACCAGCATATGGGCGGTGCGCTGTACCTGTTCCTGCGCGGCAGCCGGGCGGCCAGCCGTGGCGCGTATTTTTGCCGCCCGCCCCGGGAATTGATCGAACGCCTGGACCTGCTGTTCCAGGGCCAGGCGCAACCCGAGGCCAGCGCCTGGGAACAGGGAGTCCTGCTATGAAACGTACCTTCGCCGATCTGCTGCCCACGCCCCTGACGGCCGACAGCCTGACCACCCTGCAACCCTTGCAGCGTGCCACTGACCTGCTGCTGTTGCTGGAGCGCTGGACCGAACGTGGCTGGTTGCGGGCGCTGGACCGGGCGTTCGTGGGGTTTCTCCATGAACTGGCGCCCGAAGGCGACCCGCTGGTCTTGCTGGCGGCGGCATTGACCAGCCATCAACTGGGGCATGGGCATGTCTGCCTGGACCTGTTCGAGACACTGAAGGAGCCGGACTTCGCCCTGTCGCTACCGCCCGAAGGCGAGGTGCAGAGCACGGCCATGTTGCTGCCTTCCCAATTGCTCGAAGCGCTTGATGGCGATGCCTGGTGCCGTGCCTTGCAAACCAGCTCGCTGGTGGCCGAGGCCCACGACACTTGCGAGGAAGCGGCGCAACGGCCATTGGTGCTGTGCGAGCGGCGCCTGTACCTGCGCCGCTACTGGAACTACGAGCGCCGCATTGACTCGGCCCTGCGCCAACGGCTGGCGGCGCGTGAAGCGGTGCCGGCCGACCTGCGCGAACGCTTGCAGGCGCTGTTTGGCGCGGCCGAGCCGGGCGCGCTGGTCGACTGGCAAAAGCTGGCTTGCGCCCTGGCCACCCGCGCGGCGTTCAGTATCGTCACTGGCGGTCCTGGCACCGGCAAGACCACCACTGTGGTGCGTCTGCTGGCGTTGCTCCAGGCCCCGGCCACCGAAGCCGGTCGTGCGCTGCGCATTCGTCTCGCGGCGCCAACGGGCAAGGCCGCGGCGCGGCTGACCGAATCCATCAGCCAGCAGGTGCGTTCGCTGCAAGTCGAGGCCGCGGTGCGCGAGCGCATTCCAACCGAGGTCACCACGGTCCACCGGCTGCTGGGCAGTCGCCCGGGTACCCGGCATTTCCGCCATCACGCGGGTAACCGTCTGCCGCTGGATGTGTTGGTGGTCGATGAAGCCTCAATGATTGACCTGGAGATGATGGCCAATTTGCTGGATGCTTTGCCGGCCAATGCCCGCTTGATTCTGCTGGGCGACAAGGACCAACTGGCCTCGGTCGAGGCCGGTGCGGTACTGGGCGATCTGTGTCGTGACGCCGAGCAGGGCTGGTACAGCCCGCAGACCCGTGAATGGCTGGAGGCCGTCAGTGGCGAAAGCCTCAGCGATAGCGGCCTGCAGGAAGACCATCAGGGCCGCCACCCGCTGGCCCAGCAGGTGGTGATGCTGCGTCATTCCCGGCGCTTTGGCGAAGGCAGCGGGATTGGCCAACTGGCGCGGCTGGTCAACCGGCAGCAGGCCGAGGAGGCTCGGGCTCTGCTGGATTTGGGCGAACATGCCGATCTGTTCAGCCAGCCGCTCAAGGGCGGCCATGATGGACGCTTCGAGCGGCTGGTACTGGACGGGCGTGGCAAGGGCAGTGAAGGGTACCGGCATTATCTGAGCGTCCTGCGCGAGCAGCGCCCGGCGCCGGACAGTGCGCTGGATGGGCCGCAGTGGGGCGCCTGGGCGCGGGCGGTGCTGGATGCCTTTGACGGTTTTCAGCTGCTCTGCGCCGTGCGCAAGGGGCCTTGGGGCGTGGAAGGGCTGAACCAGCGGATTACCGCGGCCTTGTCCGCGCAACGGCTGATCGAGGGCGAGCACCTCTGGTACGAAGGTCGCCCGGTGCTGATGACCCGCAACGATTACGGGCTGGGGCTGATGAACGGTGATATCGGCATTGCCCTCAAATTGCCCGAGCGCGAAGGGCCCGAGGCCGGCAAGCAGGTGCTACGCGTCGCGTTTGCCCGTAACGACGGGCAGGGCGGGGTGCGTTTTGTCCTGCCGAGCCGGCTCAATGATGTCGAAACCGTGTACGCCATGACGGTGCATAAATCCCAGGGCTCGGAGTTCGCCCACACCGCTCTGGTGCTGCCGGAGGCCATGAACCCGGTATTGACCAAGGAATTGATCTACACCGGCATTACCCGGGCCAAGCACTGGTTCAGCCTGGTGGAGCCGCGCAGTGGGGTGTTCGAGGAGGCGGTACGGCGCAAGGTCAAGCGCTTGAGCGGCCTGATGCTGGAATTAGGATGATGTGTTGCGGCAAATGAGCGCTCTGGCCCGGGGCGCCTCTCTCCGTGGATCCAATGCTGTGCTATCGTTGCGGCATTATTTCACGCGACCGAAGCGAGCCTGCGCATGGATGTGGCTGTCGTGTTTATCAAGCGAGTTCTGAGTGGCAAGCAGGTCGCGCTGGCGCTTTTTCTCGGCCTGCTGATGCCCTGGGCGATGGCCCAGCCGCCGCTTCCCGGCAGCCCGGCCGAGCAGCGGGCCAGGGCCGTGACCCAGGTCGTCCTGGGCATTCTCAGCTACGCCCGTTGGCCGGTGGAGCCGGCGCAATTGCGCCTGTGCGTCGTTGGCCCGACCCAGTACACCGACGATCTGCTCAAGGGCACCACCCAAGCCACGGGCCGGCCGGTGCTGGTGCGCCGCCTGCTGGCCGATGCGCCGGCGATTGCCACTGACTGCGATGCCGTCTATGTCGGCAAACTCACTACCGATGAGCGTAACCATCTGTTCGCCCTGGTCTCCGGCCGGCCGGTGCTGAGTATCAGCGAGGGCGGTGACCAGTGCACGGTGGGCAGCCTGTTCTGCCTGCGGGTCAGTGATGAGCAGGTATCGTTCGAGGTCAACCTCGATTCGGTGGCACGCAGTGGCGTCAGGATCCATCCGAGTGTGTTGCAACTCTCCAAACGCCGGGCGCCGGAGCCATGAAAGCCCAAGCGCGTCTGCGCCTAAGCTCGGTGCTGGGCCGAGGCCATCTGAGCGTTGCGCTGGTGGCGATCAGCCTGGCGAGTGTGTCCCTCACCCTGCTTGGCGTATTGGCGCTACGTGTGTACGCCGACCACAACCTGCATCTGATCGCCCGTTCGATCAACTACACGGTCGAAGCCGCCGTGGTCTTTCGGGACCGCAGCGCTGCCAGCGAAGCCCTGGACCTGATCGCCACGACCGAAGAAGTGGCCGATGCGCAGGTATTCACCGCCGATGGCCAACTTTTGGCCCACTGGCAGCGTCCCGAGACCGGTCTGCTCTCAGGAGTGGAAATGGGCCTGGCGAACGCGCTGCTCGATCAGCCCCTCAGCTTGCCGATCCTGCATCAGGGCCGGCCGGTCGGCAGTATCGTGCTCAGTGCCCATGGCGGCAGCCTGCTGCGCTTCCTGCTCAGTGGCTTGGCCGGGGTGTTGTTGTGCTTCGTGGCCAGTGCCTTGAGTGCCCTGTACCTGGCGCGGCGCATGCTCTCGGGCATCACCGGGCCACTGCGCAGCCTGGCGGAAGTCGCCCACGCCGCCCGCAGCCTGCGAGCCTTCGACCGCCGTGTACCACCGGCGCAGATTGTCGAACTGGACAACCTGGGCAATGACTTCAATGCCCTGCTCGACGAGCTGGAGTCCTGGCAGACCCATTTGCGCAGTGAAAACGAAACCCTGGCTCACCAGGCCAGCCATGACAGCCTGACCGGCCTGCCCAATCGCGCTTATTTCGAGGGCCGTCTGATCCGCGCCCTGCGCAACGCGGCCAAGCAGGGTGAACGGGCTGCGGTGTTGTTTCTCGACAGCGACCGTTTCAAAAGCATCAATGACAACTTTGGCCATGCGGCCGGTGATGCGGTGCTGGTGACCGTCGCCAACCGGGTGCGCGCGCAACTGCGCGAGGATGACCTGGTCGCGCGCCTGGGCGGGGATGAGTTCGCCGTCCTGCTGGCGCCGTTGCACGAGGTCGAGGATGCCCGGCGTATCGCGGAAAAGATCAATGCCAGTATGGATGTTGCGATTCAACTACCTGGGAGCCACTCGATACTCAGTTCGTTGAGTATCGGTATTGCGGTCTACCCGGACGATGGCACCACGCCCAGCGCGTTGCTCGATGCGGCGGATGCCGCGATGTACCAGACCAAGCGCCTTGCCCGAGGCGAGCGAGACGCCGTGGGGGCGGAGCCCTCTGCGGTTCAGGCACATACCAGGAGTTAACCTCGTGTACTTATTGACCCAGCGTTACCTGCGTTTTTTCACCTTCAGCCTTGTGTTCGCCCTGTTTGGCCTGGCCGGTTGTCAGACCGCGCCACCCAAGGGCCTGACCCCCGAGCAGATCGCGGTCCTCAAGCAACAGGGCTTTGAATTGACCGATGAAGGCTGGGCCTTTGGCCTGTCGGGCAAAGTGCTGTTTGGCAGCGATGCCGATGGGTTGAATCCGGCCAGCGAGGCGATTGTCGAGCGCATCGGCAAGGCGCTGCTGAGCGTGGGTATCCAGCGCGTGCGAGTCGATGGCCATACCGATGCTTCGGGCAAGGACAGCTACAACGAGCAGTTGTCCCTGCGTCGGGCGAAAAGCGTGGCCAAAGTGCTGATGCAGGTTGGCATGAAGGAAGAGAATATCCAGCTGCGCGGCCTGGGCAGCAGTGAGCCGGTGGCCTCCAACGACACCGCGACCGGGCGCACCGAAAACCGCCGGGTCGCTATTGTCGTCGCCGCCGATTGACGCTCCCCTGTTAGTCGCCGTCGCCGTCGCCGTCGCCGTCGCCGCCAGGCGACAGCGGCTACAGTGCCGGGGTTTCCTTCAGTCGTTTTGAAACACCATCTCCCGCCCCTGCCCCATCAACAGGGTGTGGTTCTTTTCCGTCACGTCGCGGATGTAGTCCCACAGCAAGGTAATGCGCTTGAGCTTGCGCAGGTCCTCGCGGCAGTACATCCAGAATTGCCGGGTAATGGTCAGCTCATCGGCCAGTACCGGCTGCAGGCGTGGATCCTGGGCGGCTAGAAAACACGGCAGGATCGCCAGCGCCCGGCCCTGCTGCGCCGCCACGTACTGGGCGATCACGCTGGTGCTGCGCAGGTTGGCGTTGGCGCCAGGCAGCACATTGGCCAGGTACAGCAGTTCCGAGCTGAAGGCCAGGTCGTCGACGTAACTGATAAACGGATGCCTGGCCAGGTCGGCCGGGCGGCGGATCGGCGGGTGCTGGTCCAGGTATTCCTGGGTCGCATAGAGCTGCAGGCGGTAGTCGCACAACTTGCAGCAGACATAAGGGCCATGCTCGGGCCGTTCCAGGGCGATGACGATATCCGCTTCGCGCTTGGACAGGCTGATGAAGTGCGGCAGCGGCAGGATATCGACGGAGATCGCCGGATAGGCCTCGACGAAATGGCTGAGTTGCGGCGTCACGAAGAAGCTGCCGAACCCCTCCGTACAGCCCATGCGCACATGCCCGGACAACGCCACCCCTGACCCCGAGACCTGCTCGCAGGCCATATGCAGGGTGCTTTCGATCGCCTCGGCGTAGCCCAGCAGGTTCTGCCCTTCGGCGGTCAGGATAAACCCGTTGGTGCGGGACTTCTCGAACAGCAGCGTGCCCAGCGAGGTCTCCAGGGAGCTGATGCGCCGTGACACCGTGGTGTAGTCCACCGCCAGGCGTTTGGCCGCGCTGCTGGCCTTGCGGGTTCGGGCGACTTCCAGGAAAAACTTGAGGTCATCCCAGTTCAGCGAGCTTAAAGAGGTGATGTTTTTTTGCATGTCGATCCGGTTTTTATGTGCGTTCTTATTAGAAGTTTGCACATCTATACTCGAAAAACTGTCCGACAACCAATCCGCGACTATCGTTTTCGCCAAGCCGTCGTACTGGCCATAACAACAACTCAGGAGACTGCCATGAACGTTTCTCTTACGCCCAACGCAACCGCAGTGCAGCGGGCCAAGCTGTTGATCGACGGCGAATGGATCGAGTCGCAAACCCATGAGTGGCACGACATCATCAACCCGGCTACCCAGCAGGTGCTGGCACAAGTGCCCTTTGCCACGCCGGGGGAAGTCGACGCCGCCATTGCCGCCGCCCAGCGGGCCTTCCAGACCTGGAAGCTGACCCCCATCGGCGCCCGCATGCGCGTCATGCTCAAGTTGCAGGCCCTGATCCGCGAACATTCCAAGCGCATTGCCGCGGTGCTCAGCGCCGAGCAGGGCAAGACCCTTGCCGATGCCGAGGGCGATATTTTCCGGGGCCTGGAAGTGGTCGAGCACGCCTGCTCCATTGGGACCCTGCAGATGGGCGAGTTCGCTGAAAATGTCGCGGGTGGCGTCGATACCTACACCTTGCGCCAGCCCATCGGCGTCTGTGCCGGCATCACGCCCTTCAACTTCCCAGCGATGATCCCGTTGTGGATGTTTCCGATGGCCATCGCCTGCGGCAATACCTTTGTGCTCAAACCGTCCGAGCAGGACCCACTATCGACCCTGCTGCTGGTGGAGCTGGCGCTCGAAGCCGGCGTGCCGCCAGGGGTACTCAATGTGGTCCACGGCGGCAAGGACGTGGTCGATGCGCTGTGTACCCATGGAGATATCAAGGCCGTGTCTTTCGTCGGTTCGACCGCGGTGGGCACCCATGTCTATGACCTGGCCGGGCGCCATGGCAAGCGCGTGCAGTCGATGATGGGCGCGAAGAACCATGCGGTGGTGCTGCCCGACGCCAACCGTGAACAGACCCTCAATGCCCTGGTTGGCGCCGGTTTCGGCGCGGCCGGGCAGCGTTGCATGGCCACTTCGGTGGTGGTGCTGGTGGGCGCGGCCAGGCAATGGCTGCCGGACCTCAAGGCCCTGGCGCAAAAACTCAAGGTCAACGCCGGCTGCGAGCCGGGTACCGATGTTGGCCCGGTGATTTCCAAGCGCGCCAAGGCGCGCGTACTGGGGCTGATCGAAAGCGGGATCGCCGAAGGCGCGACCCTGGAACTCGATGGCCGCGACGTGGTGGTGCCAGGGTACGAGCAGGGCAACTTTATCGGCCCGACCCTGTTCAGCGGGGTGACCACCGAGATGCAGATCTACACCCAGGAAATTTTTGGCCCGGTGTTGGCGGTGATGACAGTCGATACCCTCGACGAGGCCATCGCCCTGGTCAATGCCAACCCGTTCGGCAATGGCACGGGCCTGTTTACCCAGAGCGGCGCGGCGGCGCGCAAGTTCCAGAGCGAAATCGATGTGGGCCAGGTCGGGATCAATATCCCGATTCCGGTGCCGGTGCCGCTGTTCAGTTTCACCGGGTCGCGCGGTTCGAAGCTCGGTGACTTGGGCCCCTACGGCAAGCAGGTGGTGCAGTTCTATACACAGACCAAAACCGTGACCAGCCGCTGGTTCGACGATGACAGCGTGAACGATGGGGTCAACACCACCATCAACCTGCGCTGAACGAGGAGGCAGAGATGAGAATCGCATTTATCGGTTTGGGCAATATGGGCGCGCCAATGGCCCGCAACCTGATCAAGGCCGGGCATCAGCTGAACCTGTTCGACCTGAATCAGCAGGTGCTGCAGGAACTGGCCGACCTGGGTGGCCATATCGCCACTTCGCCGCGCACGGCGGCTGCGGGCAGTGAACTGGTGATCAGCATGTTGCCGGCAGCGGCGCATGTGCGCAGCGTCTGGCTGGGTGAGGACGGAGTGCTGGCGGGGATCGCCAAGGGCGTACCGGCCGTGGATTGCAGCACCATCGACCCGCAGACCGCCAGGGATGTTGCGGCGGCGGCGGCCAGGCAGGGCGTAGCCATGGCCGATGCGCCGGTGTCCGGGGGCACCGGTGGTGCCCAGGCCGGGACGCTGACGTTTATGGTTGGCTCGTCGCGCGAACTGTTCGATACCCTGCAACCGGTCCTGACGCAGATGGGGCGCAATATCGTCCATTGCGGCGAAGTCGGCACCGGGCAGATCGCCAAGATCTGCAATAACCTGCTGTTGGGCATTTCCATGGTCGGCGTCAGCGAAGCCATGGCCCTGGGCGCGGCGCTGGGGATCGATACCCAGGTGCTGGCCGGGGTAATCAACAGCTCCACCGGGCGCTGCTGGAGTTCGGAGGTCTACAACCCCTGGCCGGGCATCGTCGATACGGCGCCGGCTTCGCGGGGTTACACCGGTGGTTTTGGCGCGCAGTTGATGCTCAAGGACCTGGGCTTGGCCACCGAAGCGGCGCGCCAGGCCCACCAGCCGGTGGTGCTCGGCGCGGTCGTCGAGCAACTGTTCCAGGCCATGAGCCTGCGCGGGGAGGGGGGTAAGGATTTCTCCGCGATTATCGGTGCTTACCGCAAGCCCGAGTGACCCCCCCGGGTCTTGGGGCCGGCCGCAGTCGTCAGGCTGCGGCTAGGGGGCGTCACTGCCGGTGCCCGCCTGCAGTTCATCGAACAGCAACTTCACCGGTGCCGACAGCGGCGAACCGTGGCGGGTGACGATCGCATAGGGCTCGCTGCGTGAGCGCAGCGCCAGGGGCAGCGCTACCAGCACGCCCATGGCCATGGCGGCTTCGGCGACTTCGGCGGGCATCAGGGCGATCAACTGCGGGTCCTGCTGCAACAGCATCAGGGTGGTGAAGGTCGAGGCGGTTTCCAGGGGAAAGCGCGGGAACTCCAGGCCGGCTTCGCTGAACTCACGCTCGAGCACCAGGCGCATCGGCATGTTGGCCGGGTAGATGATCCAGCGATAACTTTCCAGCTGCGCCAGTTCCAGCTGCGTCGCCCCGGCCAGCGGGTGGCGGGCATGGGCGACCACACGTAACTGTTCGCGGTGCAGGGGCTGACAGTCATAGGCGGCGGGGCGCTGGCTGACGCTGGTCCGGCAGATCGCCAGGTCCAGGCGGCCTTGGTCGATCAGCGCGAGCAATCGGGCGCTGGTGTCCTCGACAATCTCCACCGACAGTTCCGGCTGGGTCTGGCGCAGGCGTGCGAGGCTGGCGACCAGCATCGGCACCGCGCCCATGATGGTCCCGACCGCAATCCGCCCGCCCTGGCCCTGGAGGATGCCAAGCATCTCCTCGCGCAAATGCGCCAGGTCGCTGTGAATCAACCGGGCATAGCGGATGGCGCAGCGGCCCAGGTCATTGGCCTCCAGGCCTTGACTGGTGCGGGTGAACAAGCGAGTGCCAAAGGCCGATTCGATTTCATTGAGGGCCTTGGTCGCGCCCGGTTGGGTAATCGAAACCTGTTCGGCAGCCTTGTGCAGCGAGCCGTGTTCGTCCAGTGCGATCAACAGGCGCAGCTGTTTGAGGCGCAGACGTGAAACCAGGGAGGGCAGGGAAGCAATCATAGGGGATAAGTAAAAGTTATCGCTTGATCAGAGGCTCTCATTAGGCAGGCTCTGGGAGGATTCGTAAAGTGCGGGTCAGTCATTTCTTTCCCGTCAGAGCCAAGGGCCTCAGCCATGCGATTGATCCAGTTCGAGACCACCAGCGCAGTTCGCCATGTCGGCATCGTCGAAGGTGAGCGTATCCAGACCGTACTCGGTTGCCATACCACCCGCGAGCTGGCGCTGGCGGCGATTGCCGCCGGGCGTGGTCTGCTTGAAGAAGTGCAGGCCCGGGGCAGCGAGCCTGGCCCGCTGTATGCCGAACTGCTCGACAGTGGCCGGGTACTGCCGCCGTTGGACCATGAAGACCCGGCCCATTGCCTGATCAGCGGCACCGGCCTGACTCACCTGGGCAGTGCCGCGACGCGGGACAAGATGCACCAGCAAAAGGCTCAGGATGAAACGACCATGACCGACACCCTGCGTATGTTCAAGTGGGGGGTCGAAGGCGGCAAGCCGGGCGCGGGGGCGGTGGGGGCGCAGCCGGAGTGGTTCTACAAGGGCGATGGCTCGATTGTCGTGCGCCCCGGCGCCGAGCTGCCAATGCCGGCGTTTGCCGAAGACGCCGGCGAAGAGCCGGAACTGGTCGGCCTCTATGTGATCGGCCATGATGGCCAGCCGTATCGCCTGGGCTATGCCCTGGGCAATGAGTTTTCCGACCATGTGCTGGAGCGTCGTAGCTACCTGTACCTGGCCCACTCCAAGCTGCGCGCCTGTGCTTATGGCCCTGAACTGCGGGTCGGTGCCTTGCCTACCCATCTGTCGGGCTTTAGCCGGATCCACCGTGATGGCGCGGTATTGTGGGAAAAAGAGTTTCTCAGTGGCGAGGAAAACATGTGCCACAGCCTGGAAAACCTCGAATACCACCACTTCAAATACACGCAGTTCCTGCGTCCCGGCGATGTGCACGCGCATTATTTTGGCACCGCGACCCTTTCGTTTGCCGACGGTATCCAGGCCCAGCCCGGCGATACCTTCGAGATCGAGATGAGCGAGTTCGGCGCGCCGCTGCGCAATGGCATCGCCCCTGAGGCCGCGCCCCTGGCGCCGGGCGCGATCAATACCCTCTGAAGCCCTTCCGATCATTCAAGGAGTCCCCCATGACCGTTATCACTGGTTGGAACTACATTGCCGGCGCACGCAGCGCCGAAGGCCAGACGACCCTGCAAAGCTTCGACGCCAGCACAGGCGAAGCCCTGCCATTCGCCTTCCACCAGGCCACCGAAGCCGAAGTGGATGCGGCTGCCCGGGCGGCTGCGGCAGCCTACCCGGCGTTTCGCAACCTGTCGGCGGTGCGCCGGGCCGAGTTCCTGGAGGCCATCGCCGATGAAATCGACGGGCTGGGTGACGATTTCGTGACCCAGGTCTGTCAGGAAACCGCGCTGCCGGCCGGACGTATCCAGGGCGAGCGTGGGCGTACCAGTGGACAGATGCGCTTGTTTGCCAAGGTGCTGCGTCGCGGCGACTTCTATGGCGCGCGCATCGACCGTGCCTTGCCGGATCGCCAGCCCCTACCACGCCCCGATCTACGCCAGTACCGGATCGGCCTCGGGCCGGTCGCAGTGTTTGGTGCCAGTAACTTCCCGCTGGCCTTTTCCACCGCCGGTGGCGATACCGCCGCCGCCCTGGCAGCCGGTTGCCCGGTGGTATTCAAGGCCCATGGTGGGCATATGGCGACGGCCGAGTGGGTGGCTGACGCCATTATCCGCGCCGCCGAGAAAACCGCGATGCCGTCCGGCGTGTTCAATATGATCTACGGCGCCGGTGTCGGGGCCTGGCTGGTCCAGCATCCGGCCATCCAGGCGGTCGGCTTTACCGGCTCCCTGGGCGGCGGTCGGGCCCTGTGTGACATGGCCGCGGCGCGGCCGCAGCCGATCCCGGTATTTGCCGAGATGTCGAGCATCAACCCGATGCTGCTGTTGCCCGAGGCGCTCAAGGCCCGTGGGGACAAGATCGCCAGTGAACTGGCCGCTTCGGTGGTACTCGGCGCCGGGCAGTTCTGCACTAATCCGGGCCTGGTGATCGGCATTCGCTCGCCCGAGTTCAGTGCGTTCCTGGAACGCTTCGCCGCCTTGATGAATGATCAGCCCGCCCAGACCCTGCTTAATGCCGGCGGCTTGAAAAGCTATTGCCATGGCCTGGAGCAATTGCAGGCCCATGCCGGGATCACGCACCTGGCCGGTTCCGCCCAGACGGGTAAACAAGCCCATGCCCAGTTGTTCAAGGCCGACGCCAGCTTGCTGCTGACGGGCGACGAGCTGTTGCAGGAAGAAGTCTTCGGCCCAACCACCATCGTCGTCGAAGTGGCCGACAAGGCTGAACTGGTCCAGGCGCTGCATGGCCTGCGCGGACAGCTGACCGCGACGCTGATCGCCGAGCCGGATGATCTGCAGGCCTATGGCGATCTGTTGGTGCTGCTTGAGCAGAAGGCCGGACGCCTGCTGCTCAATGGTTACCCGACCGGCGTCGAGGTCTGCGAAGCCATGGTCCATGGCGGACCGTACCCGGCGACTTCGGATCCGCGTGGCACCTCGGTCGGTAGCCTGGCCATCGACCGTTTCCTGCGGCCGGTGTGCTATCAGAACTACCCGGATGCACTGTTGCCCGATGCCCTGAAAGACGCCAACCCCCTGGGTATTCAGCGTTTGGTGGACAGCGTGAGCAGTACGGCCGCCTTGAGTTGATGCTTGCCGCGTGACCAAGGCCGAGTGGGGTTTTCCCCGCTCGGCCTTTTTTATTGCGTGCGAGTTACGCGCGGTGAAAGATCTTGCCGGGGTTCATCAGGTCCAGCGGGTCGAGTGCCTGCTTGATTGCACGCATGGTATCGATGGCGACCTGGCCATGTTCTTCGACCAGGAAGTCGATCTTGTGCAGACCCACGCCGTGCTCGCCGGTACAGGTGCCGCCCGCCGCAAGGGCGCGATGGACAATGGCATGGTTGAGCCGTTCGGCTTCCACCAGTTCTTCGGGTTTGTTCGGGTCGAGGAGGAGGCAGACATGGAAATTGCCATCACCGACATGGCCGAAGATTGGCGCCGGCAGGTAAGAGCCCTGCAGGTCCTGCTCTGCCCCGACCACGCATTCGGCAAGTCTCGACAGCGGTACGCAGACATCGGTGGACAGCGCCCGGCAGCCCGGCTTGAGCTGCAAAAAGGCGAACAGTGCATCGTGACGGGCGCTCCACAAGCGATTGCGTTCCTCCTGTTGGGTCGCCCATTGGAAGTCGCTGCCGCCATTGCCGGCGGCCAGCTCCTGGACCATCTCGGCCTGTTCGGCAACGCTGGCGGCATTGCCGTGGAACTCCAGAAACAGGGTGGGCGCTTCGCGCAAAGTCAGCTTGAAATGCCGGTTCAGGGCCTGGATCGCCAGGCGGTCGACCAGCTCGGCGCGGGCCACCGGTACGCCCATCTGGATGGTTTCGATCACGGTCTGCACGGCGCCCTCCACCGAATCGAAGCCGCAGACCGCGGCGCTGATGGCCTCGGGTTGCGGGTGCAGTTTCAAGGTGATTTCGCTGATCACACCCAGGGTGCCTTCGCTGCCGATAAACAGCCGCGCCAGGTCATAGCCGGCCGAGGACTTCTTGGCCCGTGAGCCGCTGCGCAGCACACGGCCGTCAGCCAGCACGGCATTGAGGCCCAGGACATTCTCGCGCATGGTGCCGTAGCGCACGGCATTGGTCCCCGAGGCGCGAGTCGCGCACATGCCGCCAATGCTGGCGTCGGCGCCGGGATCGATGGGGAAGAACAGGCCGCTGGCGCGCAGGTAGTCATTCAGGGCCTTGCGGGTAATGCCCGGCTGCACGGTGATGCTCAGGTCTTCGGGCTGGAACGCCAGGACCTGGTCCATGGCCGAGACATCCAGGCTGAGGCCGCCGTGAACCGCCAACAGATGGCCTTCCAGGGAGGAGCCGCTGCCGTAGGGGATCACCGGGACGCGGTGGGCGTGGCACAGTTGGAGGATGGCGCTGATTTCTTCGACTGTATGGGCGAACGCCACGGCATCGGGCAGTACCGGGTCATACAGCGATTCGTCGCGACCATGGTGTTCGCGCACGGCGCGGGCCAGGCTGAAGCGCTCGCCCAGCAGGGCGCTCAGGGCATCGGTAAAAGCTTGCGTCAGGGTCATAACAGGCTCCGTCGGAGAGGGGGGATCGCCCGCCGCGATCGCGCCCCGACCCTGCCGGCTACAGCGGTGTCAGGACATCCATCACGGTATCGAGGGCGACACGGGTGTCGTCGAGTTGCACCAGCGAGGCATGCCGGGCGCCGAGGGCGTCGCGGTTCTTGATCGCGGTGAGGATCGCCTTGTGCCGCGGCAGGCTGAGCTGCTGGGTGTTGGGGCGTAGGTTGGTGACATTGATCGACTCGCGCAGCGGCAGCGACAGCATGTTGCACATATAGGCGAGCAGATCGTTGTGGGTGGCATCGGCAATGGCGCGGTGAAAGTCCAGGTCCGGCTGCAGCAGGTCCTTGCGAGTCTGGGCGGCTTCCATGCGTTGGTAGGCCTCCTCGATCACCGCGATATCGGCTTCGGTGGCGGTGGTCGCGGCCATGGCCGCGATTTCCGGCTCCAGAATCCGTCGCACCCCGGCCAGCGTGTTGAAAAACTGGCTGTGGGGGGTGGTCTGCATCAACCAGAACAGCACATCCGGGTCGAGCAGGTGCCATTCCACGCGGGGGCGCACCACGGTGCCGACCCGGGGCTTGGACGACACCAAGCCCTTGGCGCTGAGCACTCGAGTGGCTTCGCGCAGCACAGGCCGGCTGACCTGGTATTCCTCGCACAGCGTGGCCTCCAATGGCAGCTTCTCTTCCGGCTTGAAGCGGCCGGAAACGATATGCATGCCCAGTTCCTGAACGATCTGGGCGTGCATGCTCTTGCGTGGCTTGGGCGTCTGATAATCCATAAAGACTGAGCTGCTCTGGCGAAATGCGCTGCATCATAGCACCGCTTCCGGCCGCTTTCCGGCAACCCTTGCCAAGGCTTATTTCAGGGCGATGGTGTAGGCCAGAATCAGCCGGTTCTCATCCATGTTCGCACCGAAACTGGAGCGCACCATGGCGTTACGCCAGCGCAGGGCGAGGTTTTTCAGCGGGCCGCTCTGCACGGTGTAGGTCACGTCCAGGTCGCGCTCCCATTCATGCCCGTCGCCGCCCTTGGCCAGCTCCACATGGTCGCCGCGCACATAGCGGGCGAAGGCGCTCAGGCCCGGCACGCCAACGTCGGCAAAGTTGTAGTCATAGCGCGCCTGCCAGGAGCGTTCGCCGGCGAGGATAAAGTTGCGGACCTGGATATCGTTGACCAGCGGCGTACTGGCGCCGGACAGCAGCAGGGCGCCGTTATCGCCATACATGCGCTGGTAACCGGCCGAGACGCTGTGGCCGCCGTAACCGGCACTGAACAGGCTGGTAAAAGACTTGTTGTCGAGCCGCCCGGCCTTGGCGCTACCATCGTCCTTGCCGGTAAACAGGCCGATGTTGGCCGACAGGCTCCAGTCACCCAGCTTCTGTTTGTGGACCAGGTTGTAGTAGCGCTGTTGGTAGATGTCTTCCAACTGCGATTGCCACAGGCCGACCAGGGTCCGATCGGCGTTGAAGCGATATTCGCCGCCCACATAGTTGAAGCGATCCGAGGTCACCCCGCCGATACCGTCGGCCGCGAGATCGGCGTGGTCCGAGGAGTTGCGCTGGCTGGCGGAGCGGAACTGCCCGGTGTAGAGGGTCAGGTTGTCAATTTCCCTGGAGGTCAGCATGCCGCCCTGATAGCTCTGGGGCAGCAGGCGAGCATCGTTGCGCATTAGGATCGGCAGTTCGGGGAACAGTTCGCCGACCTTCAGTTCGGTCTTGGAGACCCGTACCTTGCCGACGGCGCCCAGGCGCGAGAACTCATCGGCGGAGTGCCCGTCGTCATGGGTTGGCAGCAGGCCAGTGTTGGAACGGGCGCGGCCGCTGTCGAGCTTGACCCCGAGCATGCCCACCAGGTCCATGCCGAAACCGACGGTGCCCTGGGTGTAGCCCGATTGCGCCTGGAAGAGAAAGCCCTGGGCCCATTCCTCCTGCTTGGATTGGGCGGCCTTGTCCTGGCGAAAGTCGCGGTTGAAGTAGAAGTTGCGTGCGGCAAGAGTGGCCGTGGCATCTTCGATAAAGCCGTGTTCCCCGGCAGTGGCGGCGGACACCGCGCACGTCAATGGGGCAAGCATGCCGGCAGCCAGCAGGTGTGGCCGGAAAAGGCCGGTGAGACGGGTCATTATTGTTGTACTCCCGAGGGTGGATGATGCGCTGTCGTGGTTTATCGCGAGCAGGCTCGCCCCCGCTCCCTGCCGGAAGCGAGCCAGCTCGCGATAAGAACGTCAGAAGGCGGCGCCGGCGAATACCGGCGCCGCGGTGGATCAATGTGAGTGACGCGGCACTTCGGAGCCCCGGCAGCCGACCAGGAAGTCGAAGTCGCAGCCTTCGTCGGCCTGCAGCACGTGGTCGACATACAGGCGGCTGTAGCCGCTGGAGAAAATCTTCGCGCTGGTGTCGGGTTGCAGATCGCTCAGGCGCGCGGCGAGCTCTTCGTCGCTGATATCCAGGTGCAGGCGGCCACCGGCGCAGTCGAGTTCAATGAAGTCACCGTTGCGTACTGCGGCCAGCGGCCCGCCGGCGGCCGCTTCAGGGGCCACATGCAGGACCACGGTGCCGTAGGCGGTGCCGCTCATGCGGGCATCGGAAATACGCACCATATCGGTCACGCCCTTGGCCAACACCTTGGGCGGCAGGCCCATGTTGCCAACCTCGGCCATGCCCGGATAACCCTTGGGGCCGGCGTTCTTGAGGACCAGCACGCAGGTTTCGTCGACATCCAGGTCCGGATCGGCGATGCGCGCCTTGTAGTCATCGAAGTTCTCGAACACCACGGCACGGCCGCGATGCTGCATCAACGCAGGCGTGGCGGCCGATGGCTTGACCACCGCGCCGCGTGGCGACAGGTTGCCGCGCAGGATGCACAGGCCGCCGTCGGCCACCAGCGGGTTGTCGATCGGGCGGATCACTTCATCGTTGTACTGCGGCGAGGCCTGGCAGTTGTTCCAGATGCTCTGGCCATTGGCGGTCAGGGCGTCAGGGTTGGGCAGCAGGCCGGCTTCACCGAGGCGGCGGATCACCGCTGGCAGCCCGCCAGCGTAGTAGAACTCCTCCATCAGGAAGCGTCCGGACGGCTGCATGTCGACAATGGTCGGCGTGCCGCGGCCGACACGGGTCCAGTCTTCCAGATCGAGCTCCACGCCAATGCGCCCGGCAATGGCCTTGAGATGGATCACCGCATTGGTCGAGCCGCCAATGGCGGCATTGACCTTGATGGCGTTCTCGAACGCCGCTTTGGTCAGAATCTTCGACAGGCGCAGGTCTTCGCGAACCATGTCGACGATGCGCATGCCGGACAGGTGTGCCAGGACATAGCGGCGCGAGTCCACCGCCGGGATGGCCGCGTTGTGCGGCAGCGAGGTGCCCAGGGCCTCGGCCATGCAGGCCATGGTCGAAGCGGTGCCCATGGTGTTGCAGGTCCCGGCCGAGCGCGACATGCCGGCTTCGGCGGAGAGGAATTCATCAAGGCTGATCTGCCCGCCTTTATAGGCTTCGTGCATCTGCCAGACCACGGTGCCGGAGCCGATGTCCTTGCCCTTGTGCTTGCCGTTGAGCATCGGACCGCCGGTCACGACAATGGCGGGCACGTCGCAACTGGCCGCGCCCATCAGCAGGGCCGGGGTGGTCTTGTCGCAGCCGGTGAGCAGCACCACGGCGTCCACCGGGTTACCGCGGATGGCTTCTTCCACGTCCATGCTGGCCAGGTTGCGGGTCAGCATGGCGGTGGGGCGCAGGTTTGACTCGCCACTGGAGAACACTGGGAACTCGACCGGGAAGCCACCGGCTTCGAGCACGCCTTTCTTCACGTGTTCGGCGATTTTGCGAAAGTGTGCGTTGCACGGCGTCAGTTCAGACCAGGTGTTGCAGATGCCGATGATAGGCTTGCCCTGGAATTCGTGATCGGGAATACCCTGGTTCTTCATCCAGCTGCGGTACATAAAACCGTTTTTGTCGGCGGTACCGAACCATTGGGCGGAGCGGAGCGGGGTTTTTTTATCAGTCATGGCGCGGTCGACTCTTATTGTATGACTAGTTTCAGGCTGTTTTGCTGAATCTACCCCACAAAAAGCCTTTTTGAAACCGTTGCTCGCTAAATAGTATTACTATATTGTCTCGCTCAATTGGCCGAGATCGAACTGCCCTTGCCGTGTGCCAGGTGATGGAACGACTGACCAGGACAGACGAATCCATAACAAAAACAATGTGGAGAAGACTATGAATCCGGAAGCTCGGATCATTCGCATGCTGACGCTCAGGTTGATTCCCTTCCTGATCCTGCTGTACCTCGTCGCTTTCATCGACCGTTCCGCGGTGGGTTTCGCCAAATTGCACATGAACGCCGATATCGGCCTCAGCGATATGGCGTACGGGTTCGGTGCGGGCTTGTTCTTTATTGGCTACTTCATTTTCGAAGTCCCCAGCAACCTGTTGCTGGAGCGCTTCGGTGCCCGTCGCTGGTTTGCCCGGATCCTGATTACCTGGGGCGCGATCACCGTCGGCATGGCCTTTGTGCAAGGCTCCTACAGCTTCTACGTGATGCGTTTCCTGCTGGGCGCGGCCGAAGCCGGGTTCTTCCCGGGCGTGCTGTACTACATCACGCGCTGGTTCCCGGTCCGTAACCGCGGCAAGGTGCTGGGCTTCTTTATCCTGTCCCAACCCATTGCGCTGATGGTCACCGGGCCACTGGCCGGCTGGCTGCTGGGCATGAACGGTATCTGGGGCCTGGCGGGCTGGCAGTGGCTGTTTATCACCATCGGGATCCCGGCCATCGTCCTGGCCTGGCCGACCCTGAAAATCCTCCCGGACACCCCCCAAGACGCCCGTTGGCTGAGTGCTGCCGATCGTCATTGGCTGCTCAGTGAGCTGGACAAAGACCGCAAGGAATACGGCCAGACCGAACACACCAACCCGTTGCGGGCCTTGACCGACAAACGCGTGCTGATCCTGGCGCTGCTCTATCTGCCGAGCACCCTGAGCACCTACGGGCTGAGCCTGTGGTTGCCGACCCTAGTGCATCAGTTTGGCGGTAGTGACCTGACCACCGGATTTATCTCGGCCATTCCCTACGTATTCGGTGTCATCGGCCTGTTGTTGATCCCGCGCAGCTCCGACCGTCTCAATGACCGTTATGGCCACCTGACGGTGCTCTATGTCCTGGGTGCGCTCGGCCTGTTCCTCAGTGCCTGGCTGAGTGTCCCCGGCCTGCAGTTGGCGGCGTTGTGCCTGACGGCCTTCAGCCTGTTCTCGGTTACGGCGATCTTCTGGGTGCTGCCGGGGCGTTTCCTGTCCGGCGCCACTGCTGCGGCAGGCATTGCCCTGATCAACTCGTTCGGCAACCTGGGCGGTTACATCGGCCCGTTCGGGATCGGCGCGCTCAAGGAATACACCGGCACGCTGTCATCGGGCTTGTACTTCCTTTCGGCGGTCATGCTCAGTGGTGTCGTCCTCACTTATATCGTCTACACCCAGCTGGAAAAGAAAGCCACGGCGGCCACCGGTACGGCCCTCGGGCAGACGTCCTGATCCCCAAGGCGGGCATGGACGCCTGCCGCCCTGGAGTATTTGCATGACTAAAAAGTTGAAGGTCGCCATTGTCGGTCCCGGCAATATCGGCACCGATCTGATGATCAAGGTACTGCGCAACGCCAAGTACCTGGAGATGGGCGCCATGGTCGGTATCGACCCGGCGTCCGATGGCCTGGCCCGCGCGGCTCGCATGGGCGTGGCGGTGACCCACGAGGGGATCGAGGGGCTGGCCCGCCTGCCGGTGTTTGACGAAATCGACTTTGTTTTCGACGCCACTTCAGCCGGTGCCCATGTCAAGAACGACGCCTTTTTGCGTTCGGTCAAACCGGGGATCCGCCTGATCGACCTGACCCCGGCGGCCATCGGTCCTTACTGTGTACCGGTGGTCAACCTGGAACAGAACCTGGACCAGCTCAACGTCAATATGGTCACTTGCGGTGGCCAGGCAACCATCCCGATGGTCGCAGCGGTGTCGCGGGTGGCCAAGGTCCATTACGCCGAAATCGTCGCCTCGATTGCCAGTAAATCGGCGGGCCCCGGCACTCGGGCCAATATCGACGAGTTCACTGAAACCACGTCCAAGGCCATTGAAGTGATCGGCGGCGCTGCCAAGGGCAAGGCGATTATCGTGATGAACCCGGCCGAGCCGCCGCCGATGATGCGCGATACCGTATTCGTGCTGTCCGAGGCGGCCGACCAGGCGCTCGTGGAAGCGTCGATTGTCGAGATGGCCGCGGCGGTCCAGGCTTATGTGCCGGGCTACCGGCTCAAGCAGCAGGTGCAGTTCGATGTGATTGCCGCCGATGCGCCGCTGAACATTCCGGGGCTGGGCAAGTTTTCCGGGCTCAAGACGTCGATTTTCCTCGAAGTCGAAGGCGCCGCCCACTACCTGCCGGCCTACGCCGGCAATCTCGACATCATGACCTCCGCAGCGCTGGCCACGGCCGAGCGCATGGCGCAGTCGATGCTGAACGCCTGAGGAGCCAATCGATGACCTTCAATCCCGGCAAGAAACTCTACATCTCCGACGTGACCCTGCGCGATGGTAGCCATGCCGTGCGCCATCAGTATTCGCTCCAGAACGTGCAGGATATCGCCCGCGCTTTGGACCAGGCCCGAGTGGACTCCATCGAGATTGCCCATGGCGATGGCCTGCAAGGTTCGAGCTTCAACTACGGCTTTGCGGCGCACACCGACCTGGAATGGATCGAAGCCGCCGCCGATGTGATCAAGCACGCGAAAATCGCCACCCTGTTGCTGCCGGGCATCGGCACCGTGCATGACCTCAAGGCCGCTTACGAGGCCGGTGCCCGGGTGGTACGCGTGGCAACCCATTGCACCGAGGCCGATGTGTCGAAGCAACATATCGAATACGCGCGCAACCTGGGCATGGACACCGTCGGCTTTCTGATGATGAGCCATATGATCCCGGCCGAGCAGTTGGCGGCCCAGGCGAAGTTGATGGAAAGCTACGGCGCCACCTGCGTGTACATGGCCGACTCCGGTGGCGCGATGAGCATGCAGGATGTGCGCGACCGTTTCCGCGCGTTCAAGGCCGTGCTGGATCCGCAGACCGAAACCGGTATGCACGCGCACCACAACCTCAGCCTGGGCGTGGCCAACTCGATCACCGCGGTGGAAGAGGGTTGCGACCGTATCGATGCGAGCCTGGCCGGCATGGGCGCCGGTGCCGGCAATGCCCCGCTGGAAGTGTTTATCGCCGCCGCCGAGCGCCTGGGCTGGAACCATGGCACCGATCTCTACACGCTGATGGATGCGGCCGACGATATCGTGCGGCCCTTGCAGGATCGGCCGGTGCGGGTTGATCGCGAGTCGCTGGCGCTGGGCTATGCCGGGGTCTATTCGAGCTTCTTGCGCCATTCGGAAATGGCTGCCGCAAAGTACGGCCTCAAGACCGTCGACATCCTGGTCGAGCTGGGCAAGCGGCGGATGGTGGGGGGGCAGGAGGACATGATTGTCGATGTCGCGCTCGACCTGCTCAAGCGCGCCTGAAACCCGGCAGGACTGTGGCCGACATGGCGTCGGCCACAGTGGGTTTTAACCGGCCGCGGTTCCGATAAACGGCAAGGCCAGGTACAGCTTGATCACAATGGCGTTGGCGATATCGATAAAGAACGCGCCGACCATGGGCACCACCAGAAAGGCAATGTGCGAGGGGCCATAGCGTTGGGTCACGGCCTGCATGTTAGCGATGGCGGTAGGTGTGGCGCCCAGTCCGAAACCGCAGTGCCCGGCCGCCAGTACCACGGCGTCATAGTTGCGGCCCATCACGCGGAAGGTCACGAAGATCGCAAACAGCGCCATCAATACGGCCTGCGCGCTCAGCAGGATAAAGATCGGCAAGGCCAGTGCGGCCAGGTCCCACAGTTTGAGCGACATCAAGGCGATCGCCAGGAACAGCGACAGGCTGACATTGCCCAGCACCGAGACTTCCCGTTCGAACACCTGGTGCCAGCCCAGGACCGACAAGCCGTTGCGCAGCATCACGCCAATAAACAGCACACAGACAAACGTCGGCAGCTCAAAGGCCGTGCCCTGGATCAGGCCACTGAGGAAGTGACCGCCCAGCAGGCTGATGGAGATCAGCGCCAGGGTTTCAATAAAGGAAAAGGGCGTGATCAGGCGCTCGCTGTTGGGCTGTTCGAAGCCCTTGGGCATGCGCGGGTTTTCTCCCGTGGTGCCGGGTGTCTGCACGCGCTTGATCAGGATCCGGGCGACCGGCCCGCCGATCAAGCCACCGAGTACCAGGCCAAAGGTCGCCGAGGCGATGGCCAGTTCCGAGGCGGAAGCCAGCCCGTACTGTTCAGTAAACACTGCCCCCCAAGCGGCGCCGGTGCCATGGCCGCCGGACAGGGTGATGGACCCGGCCAGCAGTCCCATCAGCGGGTCGAGGCCCAGTGCCTTGGCGAGTGCGACGCCCACGGCGTTCTGCACGACCAGCAAGCCGCCAACGACCAGCAGGAAGATACCGAGCACTCGTCCGCCTTTTTTCAGGCTGGCGAAGTCTGCGCTCAAGCCGATGGTGGCGAAGAACGCCAGCATCAACGGGGTCTGCAACGAGGTGTCGAAGCGCACTTCGTACCCGCCCATCCCGCGCAGCGCCAGCAGCAGCAAGGCAACCAACAGGCCGCCTGCCACGGGTTCGGGAATATTGTAGGTACGCAACACATTGACGCGTGCGACCAGGCCTCGGCCCAGGAGCAGCACGAGGGACGCCGCCACAAGGGTCCCGTAGAAATCGAGTTGAAGCATAGGGATAGTCCTCTGTTCTTCCCAGGGCAGGTGCGTTTGCCTGATCACTGCACTGGATAAGGCTGAGAGTGCTCAACCCAGGTGGATGGGAGGTCTAGGTGACCATCACAGGGTTGTCAGACCTTGTGAAACCTGCCGCACATACGCCCGGAGATAGGGGCCGGGCCCGTTGCATTCAAGTGGCGAACCACTTGTGGGAGCGCTGCGATCGTCCTTCTCGCGCGCAGCGCGTGATAGGGTTGTTGATCCTGGCAAGTGCCCCGGCAGGGTATAAAAAAACGCTAAGACGCAGGGTTTGGGATCCTACGCCCCGTACCGTGGTTGTCTGTCGATCAGCGCTGTTTGTTTGTTGATAACGCCTTGAAATCTAGATTCCTCCCCCGCTCTCACGGGTGTCATTTTGGGAGGGCGATATCCTGCCCGATCTCCCGGGAGGCTTAAAGAGCTGGAGGTGGCGAGAATTGTCTTGAAAAATTGACAGCGCGCGGCTGAGACCTGAGAGCAGCGTCTACGCCGGTTTATGGCGGCAGTGGGCGAGGCGGGCAGTGTGAAGAGGTTGTTCCAGTCGTTGGGCGTGACGGTCCGGCGTGTCGCCGGTGGTGCGGGTGCCGGGGGCGCTAAAGGGCGGGCACGCCCTCTAGCGTGAGAGGGTCAGGCAAAGACAAAGTACTTGCGCACCGTTTCCACCACTTCCCAGGTGCCGGTCATGCCTGGCTCGACAATAAAGATATCGCCGGCGCGCAGGTGAATGGGCTCCAGGCCATCGGGGGTGATGATGCAATAGCCCTCGCGAAAATCGCAGTACTCCCACTTCACATACTCGACCCGCCACTTGCCGGGCGTGCAGATCCAGGTCCCCATGATCTTGCTGCCATCATCGCTGGTGTAGGCATTGAGGTTGACGGTGTGCGGCTCGCCCGCCAGTTTCTGCCATTTGCAGGCATCGAGGACAGGCAGGGGATGGGTGTCGCGCAGGACGGTAAGCGGCAGATTGGGCATGACGGCTCCGGCAGAAAGGCTGACTGAGCGAGCACCCTATAGCGCCTGCCGGGCGCCCGGTTGTCTGAACTCGACACTCACCTGTCCAGAACCGCAGCGGCTCCCCAGGGGGAAGCCGCCGGGTCGAAGGGCGGTCTAGAAGGCCCAGCGGGCCTTGACCGAAGCGCCCTGGTTGAGGAAGTCGCTGCGTGACTCGGCGTCGTAGCGCAGGCTGACTTCGGTGCCGTTGGCCAGTTCGTGGGTCAGGCCCAGGCCCGCACGGGTCCGCCAGGGGCTCGGGTCCACACCGCGGGTGGTGAAGGCGGCGCTGAGATCGCCGGCATAGAGCGAGGTGATTGCCGAGCGCTCATTGATGACGTCATAGCCGCCACCGAGGTTGGCACTGAGCACCGTGTGGGCGGCGATACGGTAGTTGAGCTTGCCGTCCAGCGACAACACCAGTTCTTCGGCATCGCGGCTGTCGACCTTGAGATCCAGCGCCCCGGCACCTTTTTCGTTGTAGGACGGATCCCCGAGCCAGGTGTAGTCGGCCCGTACCGACGGGACAAAGGTCAGCGCCTCGCCAAAGCGTAGCGTGTGGCCCAGGCCGAGGCCGGCGTGGGCACTGTAGCTGCTGTAGTCGGAGCGGGCCGTTGCATTGGCGAACGGCATCTGGCGCTTGCCTTCGTTATTGTGCTGGCCGATATCGAGCTGCGCATTGATTTCGGTATCGGGTTGCAGGTTATAGCTGGCATAGCCGATCAACTGGAAGGTTTCGACCTTCAGGCTTTGGGGGGCGATCCGCGAGTTACTGTCGACATCGGTATGGGCATAGGCAAAGGCGACGCCCATCCGCGCCGCCTCGGACACCGCTGCGTCGGCGCCGATGGCCAGGCCATAGGTGTTGGCATCGAAACCGGCCACGCCGTTGCGTTCATTCTGGTCAGCCCAGGAACCAAACGGTTTGATCCACAGGTGTTCTTCACGCAGCGGCGAATCGCCGGAAGACAGACCGCTGTTGCTGTCCTGGCGTGCCTGCACCACCCGGTTGATGCCGCTCATGGTGTTGCTGGTGGCGCCCATGGAGCCGCCGGTCAGCAGCGGCATCGTCTGAGTCACCGCATCGGAGACCTGCTGGTCGCTGGTCAGACCGACAAAATGGCTGGCCAGCTCGCTGCCGGAATTGCGCGCAAAACTCTGGTCGAGTGCCGCGGCCGCAGGGCCGGCCGGGGAGTTGCCCAAGGCGCGCACGACCTGTTCGGTGCTGCTGGCAGCCTTGAGCGTCAGGTCGACGTTATTGCCGTTTTTGAGCGCGCCGAAGTCGAACAGTCGCGAGTTGTCGCTGACGGCAAATGTACCGTCGCTGATCAGGTGGGTGGCGCTCAGTACGTTTTCCAACGGGTTGCCGCTGAAGCGGTAGTTGAGATTGCCGACATCCACGCTGATCTTCGCGTTGCTGCCCAGGTCGGCGGTGCCATTGACCACCAGCTTGCCGAACGTGTCGTCGGAGTCGACGCCGATCTTCAGTTGCCCGTCGCTGGCTTGCACGTAATCGCCGTGGACACTGGCCTCAGTGGTGGCGGCCAGCGCCAGGGTGCCATGGTTGGTAAAGCCACCCTGGCCGACGGTGATGCCGTCATTGGCGAGCGCAAACCCAAGGCCGCTGTCTTTGCTCAGGCTGGTGCCGGTGCCCATGTTCAGCGTGGCACCCTGCTCGATGGTGAAGGCATTGACCTCGATGGCATTGACGCTATTGAACACCGCGCCGCTCTTGAGGTTGAAGTGGCTGTTGACGGCCTTGACGTCACCGGTGATGGCGGCCTGGGTACCGATAATGTTGATGGCGGCCGTGGCGGTGGGCAGCGTCCGGTAGATCGGGGCGTCATCCTCGATGTAGATGCCCATCAGCGTGCCGTCGATGCGGCCGCTGTTGTTGATCGCTGCGAGCGAGCCTCCTTGGACCCTCAGCCCGACGCCGCCGGCCAGGGTGCCCGAGTTGTCCACGCGGGTGACCGAGCTCTGTACGAGTTCCAGTGCCGTGTTGTCCGCCGACGTAATCGTCCCGCTGTTGGCGATGATGCCCGTGACGGTACTGTTGTTGAAGTACACGCCGACTTCCCCGGATTCGATTAAACCGCTGTTGTGAAAGTCGCCGGTGATGGTCGACTGGGTAATAGACACGCCTTCGCGGTTTTCAGCGGAACTGCGGATGGTCCCGGCGTTGAGGATGCTGCCGGTGTTGCTGTAGCTAATGCCGATACCGCCTTCGGCGCCATCGATCAATGCGCCCTTGTTGTTGATGAGTGTGCCGGTGAGGTCGGTCTCGTAGAGATTCAGGGCGTAATTGTCGCCGCCGCTGGCCGAGAGGGTGCCGGAGTTCTCGATGTGGCCGACGACCACCGGAATGCGCCCGTTGTTTTGATTGCCGGTAATCCAGATGGCGCCTTGATCGCCGTGGATGGTCGCCCCCTGGCGGTTGACGATGCTGTCGATCGTGAGTGAACTGTCCCCGCCTTCGAGGCGGATGGCAACGCCTGCGGACTCGATCAGGCCACTGTTGTCTATGCTGCCGATCTGCACCTCGCCGTAGCGGCTGTTGACGTAAATGGCATGGGCTTGGCCGCGGATAGTCGCGCCTGCACGGTTACGGATCTGGTCGATCTCCAGGCGGTTGCCTGAGCCGGCGGCCGCGGAGACGGCGATGTCCTGCGTGGACTCGATCAGCCCGGCGTTATCGAGAAATACCTCACCCAGAGGCCCGAGCGAGGAGGCGACTGTCACCGTGGGCACGCCCTCCATATCCAGCGCTAGGCTGCCGTTGGCGCCCACGGTCAGGCTTTCACCATTCTCATCGATGATGCAGGCGCGATTGCTACCCGCCGTATTGACGGATACCGGCGCTTGACTGGTGCACAGCTGGGTTGGCCCCACTGCGTAGGCGTTGGGCAAACCGCCCAGCAGCGGGCTGGCCAGGGCCAGCAGCAGGGCGCCACGCAGGCCCGACTTACCGCGAGTCTTGGCGCGTTCATCGGCGACGACGAACGCCTGGCGGGTCGGGGACCAGATAAGGCGGTAGGACGTGTTCACAGGGCGGCTCCAGAGGCGAATAGGCACGAATGCGCGACCCTAACCCGGAACCCTGATGGCGAAACTGAGCAAATCTGAGCAAATCTGAGCAAAAGGGAACTTTGTCCGATTTGCCCTGTTGTTGCTGCGTTCAATCGGCGATCAGGCAGAGGAACTCTTCGAACTTACCTTGGCTGCCACTAGGGATACGCCCCTCGTAATAGCTGAAGTCCAAGGCAAAGGGATGTTCCAGGGCCTGGTGAATCACCGCGCGCAATGCCTCGCAGTGGCTGGGTTGCAATGGCTCGACCACGACCAGACGCAGTTCCAGGCGCTCGACCGAATGCTGCACCAGTTGGAATTGGCGAATCATCGGGGCCACCTGGCGCAGGGGGTCGAAGCCGAAGGGCCAGCGCCGCTTGCCGTCCGGGTAGCGCAGCATATTGCGGGTGCGCCCGAGTATCCGGCGCAGGGTGGGCAGGTTGCGCCCGCACGGGCAGGGACCGCCGACCTCGGCATGGTCGCCCAGGGCGTAGCGTAGCAACGGCGTGGCGAAGTTGTGCAGGTCGCTGATCACCACTTCGCCGATCTCGCCCTCCCGGCAGGGGCGGCCGTGCTCGTCGAGTACTTCGACGATCAGGTGCTCGGCCATCAGGTGATACCCGCCGCCGACCGGGCACTGGAGGGCGATCACGCCGACTTCCTGGGAGCTGTAGCAATCGACGATCTCAATGCCCAGGCGCTCGCGGGTCTGTACGCGCAGCGTGTCACTGAGGGTTTCGCCGATGCAGCGGATTTGGCGGACACTGTCGAGCGCGCTGCCGTCTGCCGGCAGGGCACGCAGTAAGTCCTGTAGGGCGGTGGGGTGCAGCAGCAGGTAGTGCGGGGCTATTTCCTGCAAGTCATCGAGTAGCTTGGCACTGCCCCGCGCCATGGAAATTGCGTGGGCCGGCCCGCTAGGGCTGACCAGGCTGACGGGTGGGCCCCAATTGTCCTGGCTGACGCGAGCCTGGGACAGATTGCCCCGCAAGGCGACCAGGGTGCGCTGATAGTCGCGCTGCCACCACTGGTGCTCGCGCAGGGTCAGGGCCAGCCAGAACAGCTTGCCGACCTGGGTGGTCAGGACCATGACTGCTTCGCCGGTGGAACCGGAGGTGCGCATTTCGGTGAGGGGCAGATGGCTGGGGGGCACCCGGCGGCTGAACAATTGATCGCCGGCGTCCTGCAGGTGCCGGCGGCGCAACAGCGGTAGGCGTTGCAGGGTGGGCAGATCCAGCGGTTGGGCGGGATCGAGACCGGCGTCGCGCAGGCGGGCGCAGTGGAACGGGCAATGCTCGGCAAAGTGGCGGCCTAGCTCGCGCAACTGCTGTTCCTGCCCGGCGCGAAGGGTCGCGGGGCTGGCGCGTTCGAGGCGCTCCAACTGGGCCATCAGGTTTTTCAGGGGCAGATCGGGGCCGAGTTCGAACAGTGGCCAGTGAATACCGGGAAGGACCTGCGGTGATGGCATGGCGGGCGAGCCTCGAAACGGGACAGATCAGGGTAGCGGCAAGGGCGTGCGGTAAAACCGAGCAAATCTGCGCGCGCCGATTATAGGGGGCAATGTTCCCGGGCTGCGTCCAGTTGCTCGGCAAAGGCTTGCAGATCGGCCTGCTGGCGTTGCAGCGCGACGATCTGTGCGCTGATTTCACGGTCTCTGGCCGCCATGGCCTCCTGCACGCGGGCCCAGGGCAAACGGCTGTCGGCGGGCCCGTCGAACAGACCGTGCATGTCCTTGAGCCGAAAGCCCAGTTGCCGCGCACAGCGGATAAAGCGCAGTTGCTCAAGGCTCTGCTGGTCATAGAGGCGGTAAGCGCCCTGGCGTGGCGGCGCAGGCAGCAGGCCAATCGCTTCGTAATGACGAATGGTCTTGATCGGGGTGCCTGAAAGGCGGGCGGCGGCGCCGATATACATGGGGCAGTCCTTGTCCTGAAGAGGCGCCATTCTAGCGGGCGCCGAGGCGGCTGGCTTGTTCCAGCCAGCGCTGGCGCCGGGCAGGCGTGGCGTCGATCAGCGGGCCGAAGGTCAGGGTTTTCAGCGGCTTGATCCCGCAGAACGCCAGGGTGGTACGGCGAATCTGGTTCAGCCCGGGCATGCGATAGACCCAGCGGTAGTACCAGGACGGCGTGTCCAGGGTGACCAGCAGATCGGCGGTGCGTCCGTGCAGCAATTTTTCCGGGAAGGCTTTGCCCGGCCGGTATTTGAAGGCAAAGCCGGGCAGCAGGACCCGGTCGAGAAAGCCCTTGAGCAACGCGGGAACACCGCCCCACCAGATCGGAAATACCCAGACCAGGTGTTCGGCCCAGCGGATATCGGCCTGGGCCTGTTGCAGGTCGGGCTCCAGCGCCTGGATCTGTTGGTAGCCCTCGTGCAGGATCGGATCGAACTGCAGGTCAGCCAGTCGGCACAGGCGCACTTCATGGCCGGCCTGCTGCGCGGCCGTGACATAACGTTCGGCCAAGGCCGCACAGAAGCTCTGTTGGCCTGGATGCCCCAGTAGCACCATTATCTTCTTGCTCATCGTGACCTCATGGGGGGTTAAAGGTCGCGAGGATAAAGTCTCCCCCTGGGGGCAGAGTCAAGCCTCGGGCAGGCTCAGGGCCTGGAGCAGGGCGCGGACATAGACCGGCAGATCAGTGAAATCGCGCGCGCACAGCAACAGCTTGCGTTGCGCCCAGGGCTCCGTCAGCGGGCGGCAGATAAAGGCTTCGCGATTCGGCCAGCGCTGCAACGTGGCCAGGGGCACGATGCCCAGCCCGGCCCCATGGGCAACCATGCGCAGCACCCCGTCAAACCCCTCGGCCCGTACCCGCACCTGTAGGCGCAAGCCGCTGCGCAACGCCTGTTCTTCCAGGTGAATGGCCAGTGCGCTATTGGCGCCCAGGCCGACATAGTCATGGCCCAGGGTGTCGCGAAAGGTCAGGTTTTCGCGCCCGGCCAGGGCATGCCCGGGCGGCATCAGCAGCACCAGCGGGTCGTCGCGAAAGGCCCGGGTGCAGAGGTCGCGGGTGTCCACGGAGTCGGCGACGATACCCAGGTCCGCCGCGCCCTGGCGGATTGCCTGGGCAATGTGCAGGCTGGTCATCTCCTGCAGATCGATGGAGATATGCGGGTGCTCGCGCAGAAAATCCGCCAGCAGTTCCGGCAGGTATTCGGTCAGGGCCGTGGTATTGCACGGCAAGCGCACCCGGCCCTTGAAGCCCTGGGCGTATTCGGCCAGCTCATGCTGCATGCGCTCAGCCTGTTGCAGGAGGATCCGTGCGTGTTCGGCCAGGGCCAGGCCGGCCGGCGTCGGCGTTACGCCACGGCGCCCGCGCTCGAAGAACACGGTGCCCAGGGACGCTTCCAGTGCCCGGATCCGTGCGCTGGCGGCGGCCAGGGACAGATGGCTGCGCGTGGCGCCGGCGGTGATATTGCCGGCCTCGAGAATATGTAGGTACAGGCGCAGGTCGACCAGATCGAAATGCATGGGGCAGCCACCTCTTTGTCCAGGGTGTTTTCATCCTGCCTCTTGCTTTTAAAGAGGCAGACTCAATATATGGCAGATTTCCCTTTTTGGCGCGCCGGCCCAGGATGGGGCCATGAAAACACTTGTCGCGTTTTACCAAAACCTGGGCTGGGCCCTTTCATTACTGGTCTTGGGCACCTTTCTACTAGCGGGGGTGGTCAAGGGGGTGATTGGCCTGGGGCTGCCGACCATCGCCATGGGCCTGCTGGGCCTGGCTATGTCTCCGGTTCAGGCTGCGGCCTTGCTGATTGTCCCCGCGACCCTGACCAATCTCTGGCAATTAGCGGCAGGGGGGCATTTGCCGGAACTGCTCAAGCGCCTGTGGCCGATGCTGCTGGCGATTTTCCTGGGCACGGCGTTGGGGTCGTTCTGGCTGGGGATCGAGGGTGGGAGCTGGATGGTCCGGGCGCTGGGGGCGGCCCTGTTGCTGTATGCCCTGAGCGGGTTGTTTCTGCCAACGCTGCGGGTCGGTCCACGCACCGAGCGCTGGTTGGGCCCCCTGTGTGGGCTGGTGACCGGGGTGATTACCGCGGCCACCGGCGTCTTTGTGATCCCGGCGGTGCCCTATCTACAAGCCCTGGGCTTGAGCCGGGATCAACTGGTACAGGCCCTAGGGCTGTCGTTCACAGTCTCGACCCTGGCCCTGGCCGCCGGCCTGTTCTGGCATGGCGCTTTGGGCGAAGGTGCGTTGGGGGCGTCCTTGCTGGCGCTGGTGCCGGCGATGCTCGGCATGTTGCTTGGCCAGTGGCTGCGCCAGCGGATCAGTGCCATGTTGTTCAAGCGGGTATTTTTCTCTGGGCTCGCCGTGTTGGGCGGCCATCTGCTGATCAGCGGCTAGCCGACGGCGGGCTGAGCATGTCGATCCGGCGGATCTCGAAATCCCTTTCCAGGTACTCCATGCGCTGTTCGAAGAACTGCGCCATATGGGGCAGCGCCGAGTGCACATCCAGATGAGCCCTGGATTGCCAGACCTCGTAGAAGATGAACAGGCTCGGGTCTTCCAGGTCGCGCAGCATGTGGTATTCGATGCAGCCTGGTTCGGCGCGGCTCGGTTCGACATAGGCGCGAAACAGTGCCTCGAAGGCCTCGGCCCGTTCCGGGCGCGTTTTGGCATGCAGGATAAAACCGTAGAGCGGGCTCATGGACAGCCTCCAGAAAGGAATGGTCCAAAGATTCTACGGCAACAGTTACTCATCGATTCGTGCGTTTGAGTCAAATATAATTTGCCCATTCAGCGGTTTTTCAGCGCGGCGGCAGGCGCTATCTTGCCCTCATCAAATTCCAATCCAGACGATTCACTGACGGCTTCGGGCCCAGTGGTCGACTCTTGACGAGGTTAACCATGAAAAAGATTCTGCTGCTCAATGGCGCCAAAGCCTTCGCCCACTCTGATGGCCGCTATAACGCGACCCTGCACGAGACGGCCCTGGCCTTTCTCGACCAGGCCGGTTGCGACGTTCGCGAGACCCAGATCGACGCTGGCTACGACATTGCCGAGGAAGTGGCCAAATACCTCTGGGCCGATGTGATCATTTACCAGATGCCCGGCTGGTGGATGGGCGCCCCGTGGATCGTCAAACGCTATATGGATGAAGTGTTCACCGCGGGTCATGGCAGCCTGTATGCCAACGATGGCCGGACTCGCTCCGATGCCTCGCAGAAATACGGCAGCGGCGGCCTGATCCAGGGCAAGCAGTACCTGCTGTCGCTGACCTGGAACGCACCGCAGCAGGCGTTTGACGACCCCAGCGACTTCTTCGAGGGCAAGGGCGTGGACGCTGTCTACTTCCCGTTCCACAAGGCCAACGAATTTCTGGGCATGACGGCATTGCCGACCTTCCTGTGCGTCGACGTGATGAAGCGTCCGGCCATCGAAGCCGATATCCAGCGCTACCGCGAACACCTGGCGAAGGTACTTGGCTTGCCGGCCTGAGGTTCCTTTTGCCTCGCAGGCGGCTACTATCAGGGCTGTTTTCGATGAGAGGTGCCTGTGAAAGCCAGATCGGACGAGTTGCAGATCTTTGTCGCGGTGATCGAGTGTGGATCGATTTCCGCCGCCGCCGAGCAGGCCGGGCAGACGCCCTCGGCGGTCAGCCGCACATTGTCCCGGCTCGAGAGCAAGCTCGCGACTACGCTGATCAACCGCACCACGCGGCGCATGGACCTGACCGAAGAGGGCAAGTTTTTCTTCGAGCGGGCCAAGCGCATCCTCGAGCAGATGGACGAACTGGAAGAGCGCCTGGCCCTGCGGCAACAGACACCGTCCGGGCGCTTGCGGATCAATGCCGCCTCACCCTTCATGCTCCACTCGGTGGTGCCCTATATCGACGAGTTTCGCCGGCTCTATCCGGATATCCAGCTGGAACTCAACAGCAACGACCTGATTATCGACCTGCTGGAGCAGAGTACCGATATCGCCATCCGCATTGGCGTGTTGGCCGACTCCAGCCTGCATGCGCGCGCCCTAGGCAGCAGCCCGCTGAATATTCTGGCCAGCCCGACGTATCTGGAGCAGCACGGCATGCCTGCGAGTGTGGATGAGTTGGCCGGGCATACGCTGCTGGGGTTTACCCAGACCGAAAGCCTCAACCATTGGCCCCTGCGCCATGCCCAGGGCGACCGCTGGCAGATCCTGCCGGGCATCGCCGCGTCCAGTGGCGAGACCTTGCGTCAACTGGCGCTGGCGGGGCAGGGCATTGCCTGCCTGTCGCATTTCATGACCCACGAAGATATTCGCAGTGGCCGCCTGCAGGTGCTGCTGGCCGAGGCCAATAGCGGCTATCGGCAGCCGATCCATGCGGTTTACTACCGCAACTCGCAGTTGGCCCTGCGCATCCAATGTTTTCTCGACTTTATCCAGGGCAAGCTGTCCGGCTACGCACCGACCCTGGGCTAGCCCGTTCTGCGGTTCAATGCTCCAGCAGGGTCTCGATTCCCTGGGGTTTGTCGTGGGTGCCAAAGCGGTCGACCAGGGTTGCACTGGCTGCGTTGAGCCCCAGCACCTGGACCTGAGCGCCATTGCCGCGCAGCTTGAGCACCACCTTGTCCAGGGCGGCGATGGCGGTGATATCCCAGAAGTGCGCGTGGCTCAGGTCGATCAGCACGGCAGGTGGGCGTTCGTTGAGGTCGAAGGCGGCGCTGAACTTGTCGGCGGAACTGAAGAACACCTGGCCGATCACCCGATAGACCCGCGTGCCGTCGGCCTCCAGTGACGACTCCACCCGCAGGTAGTGCCCCATCTTGTTGGCGAAGAACAGCGCCGCCAGCAGCACCCCGGCCAATACCCCGTAGGCCAGGTTATGGGTGCCAAGCACCACGGCCACGGTCACCAGCATGACAATATTGGTCGACAGCGGGTAGCGCCGCAGATTGCGCAACGAGTCCCAACTGAAGGTGCCGATAGACACCATGATCATCACTGCGACCAGGGCCGCCATGGGGATACGGCTGACCCAGTCGCTGAGAAATACCACCATCAACAGCAACGCGACGCCAGCGATCAGAGTCGACAGACGTGTGCGCCCACCGGATTTAACATTGATCACCGACTGCCCGATCATTGCGCAACCGCCCATGCCGCCGAGCAGGCCGGTGGCGATATTGGCCAGGCCCTGGCCCTTGCATTCACGGTTCTTGTCGCTGGTGGTGTCGGTCATCTCGTCGACGATGGTGGCGGTCATCATCGACTCCAGCAGCCCGACCACGGCCATGGCCGCCGAGTACGGGAAGATGATTTTCAGGGTTTCCAGGTTCAGCGGCACTTCGGGCCAGAGAAAGATCGGCAGGGTGTCGGGCAACTCGCCCATATCGCCAACGGTGCGGATATCCAGGCCAAGCCAGAGGCTGATGGCGGTAAGGACCAGGATGCAGACCAGCGGCGAAGGCAGCAGCCGACCGATCACGGGCAGCCGTGGAAACAGATAAATGATCCCAAGCCCCGTGGCCGTCATGGCGTACACATGCCAGCTCACATGGGTCAGTTCCGGCAGTTGCGCCATGAAGATCAGGATCGCCAGGGCGTTGACGAAGCCGGTCACCACCGAGCGCGAGACAAACCGCATCAGCGAGCCGAGCCGCAGGTAGCCGGCGCCGATTTGCAGCACGCCGCACAGCAGGGTGGCGGCCAGCAGGTATTGCAGGCCATGGTCCTTGACCAGCGTGACCATCAGCAGGGCCATGGCGCCGGTGGCGGCAGAGATCATGCCGGGGCGCCCGCCCGCGAAGGCAATCACCACCGCCATGCTGAAGGAGGCATAGAGGCCGATCTTGGGGTCGACGCCGGCGATCAGCGAAAAGGCGATGGCTTCGGGAATCAGCGCCAGGGCGACGACCAGACCGGCGAGCACATCGCCGCGAAGATTGGAGAACCAGTGGCGTTTGAGGGTCGAGAACATTGGGGATCCGGGCGCAAGTGTCGGCGCCTGGCGCCGAAATGGTTTGTAACGTATTGGGCGCGGGAGTTTACGTGAGGCGAGGGGATGGAGCGAGGTCGATCACCGGCACGTCCCAGCACAGCCTGCGGCTGGGACGTGCGTAGCGGTGAACGTGGATCAAATGTGGAAGCGGCTGACCAACATTTGCAATTGGTTGCCCAGGCGTGCCAGTTCGACGCTGCTGGCGGCCGTTTCTTCGCTGGCAGCGGCGGTTTGCTCGGAGACATCGCGCACATTGACGATACTGCGGTTGATCTCTTCGGCCACGCTGCTCTGTTGCTCGGCGGCGGCAGCGATCTGCTGGTTCATCGACTGGATGTTCGACACGGTGCGGGTGATGTTGCCCAGCGACTCGCCAGCCTGACGGGTCAGGGCCACGCTGCTGTTGGTCAGGGCGCGGCTGCTGTTCATCACCTGCGCCACTTGCTGGGTACCATTTTGCAGGCCGGCAACCAGCCCTTCGATTTCTTCGGTGGATTTCTGCGTGCGCTGTGCCAGGCCGCGAACCTCGTCGGCCACGACCGCAAAGCCGCGTCCGGCTTCACCGGCGCGTGCCGCTTCAATGGCCGCATTGAGAGCCAGCAGGTTGGTCTGCTCGGCCACGGCCTTGATCACGTCCATGACGCTACCGATCTTGTCGCTTTCCTGTTGCAGCATCGTCATGGCTTCGGTCGAACGGATCACTTCTGTAGCCAGGCGCTCGATCTGCTCGATGGCCTCGGCCACCACGGTATCGCCGGCGCGGGCTTCGCCGTCGGCCTGGGCCGCGGCCTCGGAAGCCTGCTCGGCATTGCGCGCGACTTCCTGCACCGTGGCGGTCATCTCGTGCATGGCGGTGGCGACCTGATCGGTCTCGACCTTCTGGCTGTTGACCCCAGCGCTGGTTTGCTCGGTGACGGCCGAGAGCTCTTCGGCGGCGCTGGCGATCTGGGTGACGCCATCGCGGATGCCACCGATCAGTTCACGCAGGGTGCTGCCCATGTCCTGAATGTTTTGCTGGAGCGCGCCCAGTTCGTCTCGCCGGGTGATTTGAATGCTCTGGGTCAGGTCGCCGCTAGCGATGCGCTTGACCGTTTCCAGGGTTTCGCTGAGGGGGCGGGTGATCTGCCGGGTAATGACCACGGAGGCCAACATGCCTAGCAGCAGCGCCAGTAATGTACTGATACTTTGCGCCTGGCGGGTTTTGCTGGTTTCCTCGTCGCGCAACTCTATCTGGTTCTTGTACATGGCTTCGCTGAGGCTCAGGATGCCATCGGCGTAGTGGGTCAGTTGCTTCTCCGACTCCTCAACCCGACGATCGGCATCCTTATAGAGCTCCATGGCACTGCGATAGTTTTCCAGGGTCGCGGCCAGTTGGCGCACATTATTCTGTTGGCTGGCAGGCAGGGCCTGGCTCAGTTGCTCCATGCCGGCGATGGCCTTGTCGAGTTGGCGAACGGCTTTATCTTCGGCTTGTGCATTAGAGGTTTCGATAAACCTATTCATGTCGAAGCGGGTTTGTTGGAAGTCGGCATCGCTGTTGGTGATGAGCAGCAGTTGCCGGAAACGGCTGTCGTCGTAGGCGTTGAGTTGCAGAACGGCGGCCTTGAGAGTGTCGAGCAGCGCCTCGGAGGCCACGGCGTTCTTGACCATGATGTCGTTGGCGGCATGGCCATCCTTGTAGGCTTTGCGCATCGTCTCCAGGTTTTTCCGGTAGGAGTCGATCAACGTGGCCTGTTCCTTGAGCAGGCTCAGGCTTTGCGGGGATTTGAAGTGACTGGGCAGTGAGTGTTGCTTCTGGGCGAATTGTTGGAGCATGTCCTGCACCGTTTGGGCCGCCTTGTCATCGCCCTTGCTGAGCATGAACTGCTGACGGCTGATGCGCAGGCGCGTCAAGGCAGCGTTCAACTCGGTGATATCGGTCATTCGGTCAGTACGATTGATCAACCCCGTGACGCTGGTCCAGCCGGTCAATGCCAGGATCAGGGTGAGGGTCAGCACGATGCCGAATCCTAGGGCCAACTTCAGGTTGACACTGACATTGTCAAGCCAGCTATACATCGAATCTCTCCAAAAACTTAGGAACAGAAAAGGGTGGATTTGCTGGAGATGATCCCGTCAGCAATCCTTCAGGTTCGATCTATCGGCCTGCCGGGATAAATGCTGAAAGGAGGCTTGTAAGGGGAGGTTTCGAGGGCGGTGTAGTGGCAACGGTTTTTGCGCGTGCAAGGCTGCGCCCCCCTGCAAGGAACCTGGCGTCCTGGCAGAGGAGTGCTCGCTGCTGCGGGGGCGGGAATTAAACGCGGAAGCGGCTGACCAGGGTTTGCAACTGGTTGCCCAGGCGCGCCAGTTCAACGCTGCTGGCGGCGGTTTCTTCGCTGGCGGCAGCCGTCTGCTCGGAAACATCGCGTACATTTATGATGCTGCGGCTGATCTCCTCGGCCACGGCGCTCTGCTGCTCGGCGGCTGCGGCGATCTGCAGGTTCATGGACTGGATATTCGACACCGTACGGGTGATGTTCTCCAGCGACTCGCCGGCCTTGCGGGTCAGGACCACACTGCTGTCGGTGAGCGTGCGGCTGTTGTTCATCACCTGGGCCACGTGCTGGGTGCCGTTTTGCAGGCCGGCGACCAGCCCTTCGATTTCCTCGGTGGACTTTTGTGTGCGCTGGGCCAGGCCGCGCACCTCGTCGGCGACCACGGCAAAGCCGCGCCCGGCTTCACCGGCCCGGGCGGCTTCGATCGCCGCATTGAGGGCCAGTAGATTGGTCTGCTCGGCCACGGCCTTGATCACGTCCATGACACTGCCGATTTTGTCGCTTTCCTGTTGCAGCACGCTCATGGCTTCGGTCGAGCGCACCACCTCCATGGCCAGGCGTTCGATCTGGCCAATGGCCTCGGCCACCACCTTGTCTCCTGCTCGCGCTTCACCGTCGGCCAGCGCTGCAGCCTCGGAGGCCTGCTCGGCATTGCGCGCCACTTCCTGCACGGTCACGGCCATTTCATGCATGGCGGTGGCGACCTGATCGGTCTCGACTTTCTGGCTGTTGACGCCGGCGCTGGTCTGTTCGGTGACGGCCGACAGCTCCTCGGCGGCACTGGCGATCTGGGTCACGCTGTCGCGGATCCCGCCAATCAGCTCGCGCAGGGTCACGGCCATGCGTTGGATGCCTTGTTGCAGGGCGCCGAGTTCGTCACGACGGGTGATGCGCAGGTTGTGGGTCAGGTCGCCAGCGGCAATGCGCTCCACCACGCCGAGGGTTTCGCGCAGCGGGCGGGTGATCTGGCGGGTGATGATCACGGCGGCGAGGATGCCGATCAGCAGGGCCAGGAGGCTGCTGCCGATTTGCATGGAACGGGCCTGGGCGCTCTCGGCGTCGCGGCGGGTCAGTTGGATGTCGTACAGGCGATCGCTCAGGTCGACGATATCGTAGCCCTGCTTCGTCATTTCCTGGCGGGCCTGGATAATGGTGTTGTCGGCATCCTTGTAGCGTTGTACGGCCACGCGATACTGGTCCAGCGCCTGCTTGAGCTGCGTCAGCGAGGCCTGCTGGCTGGCGCCAAAGTGCGTATCCAACAGCTTGAGGCTGTCGATGGCAGTGTCGAGTTGGCGCAGCGCTTTCTGTTCTGTCTGTGGATTGGGGGTGGCGGTATAGCCCCGCACTTCATAGCGGGTCAGTTGGAAGGCTTCCTTGACCTGAGTAATGGCGCGGAACTGGTCGAAGCGGTTGGCATCGTCTGCCGGCAACTGCAGGGTCTGCTCCATGATCTGACTGATCAGGCCCTGGACCGTACTGGCATGTTCGCCCATGGTCTGGCGTGCGGCCTGGCTGGATTTGTAGGCATTACGCATCTTGTCGAGCGACTGCTCGTACTGGCCGATAATCCCGTTCTGTTCCTTGAGCAGCTTGAGGTTCTCCGGGCTCTTGAAACTGTGCAGCAGGTCCTGCTGGCGGGTGACAAAGGCATCGAGATGGCTTTGGACGGTCGCGGCCACCTGGTCATCGCCATTGGCCAGCATGTATTGCAGGCGGCTGATGCGCAGGTTGGTGAGCGAGGCGTTCAACTGGGTGATATCGCCCATCCAGTTGCTGCGGTTAATCAGGGCGCCGAGGCTGCTCCAGCCAATCACCGCCAGGACGGCGGTCAGTGCCAGCACCAGGCCGAAGCCTAGGGCGAGCTTCAGGTTGACGCTGATGTTGCCAAACCAACTATTCATTCATTCCTCCAGAAGGGTTGCGCTTCTTGATCATTTTTGGCCGGAAGATTGTTGTTTTTGGACGCCAGCAAGGTCATTTGTGGAGGTTGTATCGGCCACATGCGTCAGAGCTGAAACGTTTTTCTTTCTATGGGTTTTGGCTGGGATCGCTCCGAAAAAAAAACACCTCTTGGTGAGTTTTTCTGCGGGTTTTGCCGCGCTCATCCGTCTTTTACACAAGAGCCTTTTATTCAGAACAAGGAATTGCCATGTCGTTTTCCCTGCGCCGTCCGTTGTTACTTGGGACCTGTGTCATTGCCCTGGGCGTGTCGGCACCTGCCACGCTTGCCGATTACCTTTGGCTGGAGTCCACCAGTGGCCAGCCGGCCAAGGCGTATCTAAGCGAGTTTCAACCCGGCGAGCACCTGAGCCTGGCCAAGCTGGTCGAGCCGCAGTGGGTGGGGGCTGATGGCAAGAAACAAGCGCTGAGCGCCAACGGTGACGCTTACACCGTGCCGGTCGCGGCGGGAGACCTGCGGGTCAGTGCCAAGCTGCCCGAAGGCGGCAAGCTGACCATCTACGAAGCCAAGGCCGGGCGCACCGAAACCAAGGCGGGCAACGACCTGGAGCTGGTGCCGACCAGCCCCAACGGCAACACCTTCAAGTTGCACTGGAAAGGCAGCGTGGTGTCGGCGTCCCAGGTCAACGTGCATACCTCCCAGGAGTGGAATCGGACCATCAAGCCTGCCGCCGACGGCAGCGTGACCCTCGATACGCCCTTTGCGGGTCGGTATGTGCTTGAGGTGGCTGCCCAGGTCAATGGCGCGGTCAAGGTCGATGGCAAGCAGTACGACAGCGTGGTTCATGTGGCGACGCTGTCCTTTACCGTGGAGCGCTGAGGGCTCGCTCTCCAAGGCTTTTTTCACATGGCTTTGACCCGGCACTGACCTGGGTCTCCCTAGACTTGCTCCCCGTCGCCGCCACGGCTGTCGGCGCAACAGTGGTCATTCCTGTTGCGCGGTCGCTCGGGCGGCTCGGGTGGTCAATCGATTGTCCTGGGGGCGATGTGGAATTAAGACTGGGCTTTACCGGGATCCGGCGCGGGCTCGACCTGCGCGGCCTTTGGCATGGATTGGGCCGTTATCGAAACGCGCTGGTCATCATGCTGTCGGCGCTATTGGTTTTGGGTGTCACGCTGGCGCTGCTGCGCCCAGCGGCGATTCCCGATCTGGCCCATGGCAATGCCCGCGGATTTGCCGCGGTGTCCGCCGCCTGGGCCCGGGGCGATATGATTGTGTTGGTGCGCCATGCCGAGCGTTGTGACCATGCTAAGGCGCCATGCCTGGACCGCCCGGATGGGATTACCGAGCGTGCCCAGCCGCTCGCCCTGGGCCTGGGCGAGCGTTTCAAGGGCTTGGGCCTGGACCATACGGATATCTACAGTAGCCCGCTGACCCGGGCCGTCCAGACCTCGATCTTGATGTTCGGTCACGCCAGCTACGGCCAGGACTGGCTGTCCAACTGCCGCAGCAGTCTGTTGCGCGATGCGCTGTTGCATAAGGTCGCGGGGCGCAATCTGGTCCTGGTGACCCATAGCGAATGCATGGCTTCCCTCGAACACAGCCTCAAGGTTCCCAACCCCAGCCTGGGGTATGGCGCTTCGTTGTTTGTCTCGGCGCCCCCGGCAAGCAAGCCGGCGGTGATGGGCTTTATCGAAGCTGCGGATTGGCCATCGCTGACTGGCCAATGACCGATGAGCCACTTAATCCAGGGGCATCCCATGCCGTTATCCGCACGTAGTCGTTTTTACCTGATCAATCTCGGTGTGCCGCTGCTGTGTGCCGCCCTGGTTTTTCTGTGCTTTGACCTGACCCGGCTGGATATCGCCATCAGTGACCTGTTCTACGACAAGGTCGCCGGGGTGTTCCCGGTGGGTGAAAGCCATCTGTTTGAACGCATCACCCACAAGTGGGCCCGCATCATCCCCAACTGGACCGGCGAGGTGGCGATTATTGGCGCGTTGCTGTCGTTCCTCTGGCCGCGCTTCAAGGCAGAAAAACACCGCAAAGCCATTGCCTGGCTGGAGCGCTTGCGGCTGGCAGCGCTGTTGCGGTTTACCGCGCGTCATCGGCGTGATTTCCTCTATGTGGTGCTGGCCTTTTCGCTGTGTACCGGAGTGATCCACTACCTCAAGAGCCACACCAGCGTGTACTGCCCGGTGGAAACCACGCAGTACGGCGGCCAGATCGAACACCAGGAGTGGTACTCCAACTTCACCCTCTTGCAGGACGCGGGGGAAGGACGTTGCTGGCCGGGCGGGCACGCCTCGGGTGGCTTCACGATGCTGGCGCTGTATTTCGTGGCGCGCCGGTATCGCTGGCGCTATGCCAAGGTGGTGCTCCAGGGGGCGCTGCTATTGGGGACGGTCTACGGCACGACGCGGGTCCTGCAGGGTTGGCACTACATGTCGCATACGTTTTGGGCGGGGATTTTCGTCTGGCTGACGTGTCTGCTGACAGCACTGGTGTTTTACGGGCGAGGGCGGCTGGAGGCGCCGCCGTTGCCCGCGTCTCGCTTGCGCTAATCGCCCAAGGCTTCGCCTTCACGACGAGGGTCGGCACCACCGGCCCAGCCGGACTGACCCTTGGCGTCGCGCACCCGTACCAGTGCCTGGGTGCCGCTGGTCATTTCCAGTTGGCTGACGCTATGGCCCTGGTCTTCCAGAGTCTTGATCAGCGCCGGGCTGAACAGGCCGAGCTCCAGTTCGGTGGGGCCATTGCGGCTACCGAAGTTGGGCAGGTTGATGGCGCGCTGGGGGTCAAGCTCCCAGTCGAGCAGGCCGACCAGGGTCTTGCTGACGTACTCGACAATCTGCGATCCCCCCGGTGAACCGACAGCGGCGAGGAACTCGCCACGCTCGCGGTTGAAGACCAGGGTCGGCGCCATGGACGAGCGTGGCCGCTTGCCCGGCTCGACCCGATTGGCCACCGGCTTGCCGGCTTCGTGGGGCACAAAGGAGAAATCGGTCAACTGATTGTTGAGCAGAAAACCGTCAACCATCAGGTGCGAGCCGAAAGCACTTTCCACGGTGGTGGTCATCGAGACCGCGCCACCCATGTCATCCACGGCAACGACCTGCGACGTCGAGATCCGTCCCGGCGAGCGATCGGGGGCCACTGCCAGTTGTACTCCCGCAGGCTGCCCGGGTTCGGCCTGGCCCATGGCGCGTTCGCCGATCAGCGTTGCACGGCGTGCCAGGTAGGCAGGGTCGACCAGCCCGGCCGTGGGCACGGATACGAAATCCGGATCGGCCACGTACAGGCCGCGGTCGGCATACGCCAGCCGGTTGGCTTCGGCGAGCAGATGGACCGCTTGCGGCATGGGCTCGATGCCCGCTGGGCTGGCGCTGTGTACCGGTTTGAGGGGCGCCAGTGCCCAGCGTGGATCGCGCTGCTCAAGGGCCTGCAGGATGCCGAAGATCTGGGCGACGGCAATGCCGCCGGCGGAGGGCGGTGGCATGCCGCAGACCTGCCAGCGCTTGTAGTCACTGCACAGCGGTGTGCGTTCCTTAGCGTGGTATTGGCGCAGATCGCTCAGTGACAGGCTGCCAGGGTTGCGGCTGCCCTGCACGGCGGCGACGATCCGCTCGGCGATTGGCCCCTGATGCAGGACGTGGCTGCCTTCACGGGCCATACGCCTGAACACGGCGGCCAGCTCCGGGTTTTTCAAGCGGGTGCCGACGGCTTTTGGCGTACCGTCGGCGGTGAGGAAGTAGGCGGCCATGGCCGGGGATTCGGCGATAAAGCGATCCGCGACCAGCAACTGGTGCAGCCGTGGCGAGATCGCAAAGCCTTGCTCGGCCAGTTGGATCGCCGGTTCGAACAGTTGCGCCCAGGGCAGTCGCCCATGTTCGCGATGGGCCAGTTCCAGGGCGCGCATGGCCCCGGGAACCCCCACTGAACGACCGCCGATCTGGGCCTGGGCAAAGGGCATTGGCTGGCCATTTGCCTGTAGAAACAGCGTCTCCGTCGCGCCCGCAGGGGCGGTTTCGCGACCGTCGTAGGCACGAACGCGTTGGCCGTCCCAGAGCATGATAAAGGCGCCGCCGCCGATCCCGCTGGATTGGGGCTCGACCAGCGTGAGCACGGCCTGCATGGCGACGGCGGCATCGATGGCCGAACCGCCCTGGCGCAGCATCGTACGTCCGGCTTCGGCGGCCAGCGGGTTGGCGGCCGCTGCCATATGGCGCGAGGTGTGGCGGGTCTGGAGGTCGTCGCGATAGCCCGAAGCGGCCTCCGGGGCACTGGGCAGAACCTGGCTGGAGGACGGTGGATAGGCGCCGCAGGCGCCGAGCGTAAGGGCGAGCGCCAGCGCGGAGAACAGCGTGCGAGGGCGTCGTAAGACAGGCGAGTACATCGTCGGAGGTTCCAGCAGGGTAGTGGCCGGCACTATAGGGGCAGGTCCGAGGCAGGAACAACCCACCCCGAAACTTCCTACAGGCTGCAGCCCAGGTTTTGTGCTTGGGCGAAAAATACAGAAAAACTTTAACGCGTCCCTACAGTGACTTGGCGCTGGTTTTCAGGCGATAGGCCAGCGCCGGGCGGGTCATGCCCAGCAGGCGTGCGGCCTGGGACACATTCTGTTCGCTGCGTTGCAGCGCTTCCTGGAGCAGCGCCTGTTCAACCGTCTCCAGGCTCAAGCCTTGATCGAGCAACTGCCTGGCCCACTGTCGGGCGCTATCGGGCGCCTGACTGGCCAGATTACCGTCGCCGTTCAGGCCGATGCACGGATGGTCGTCGGTCAGGTGCGGGAACAGCGCCTCGACGGAAATACTCTGGTTGTTGTCGGTAATGATCACGCCGCGTTCGATCAGGTTTTCCAGCTCGCGAATGTTCCCCGGCCAGTCGTGGCGCATGCAGGCCTCGAGGGCGCGGTCGGAGAGCCCGAGGTTTTTCTTCGGGTAGGTGGCGTGGAGTTTTTCGAGAAAGTGCTCGATCAACAACGGGATATCTTCGCGGCGTTCGCGCAGGGCCGGAATTTTCACCGGGTAGACATTGAGCCGGTAGTACAGGTCGGCACGCAGGCGCCCGGCCCGTACCGCTTCAGCCAGATCTTCGTGGGTGGCGGCGATGACCCGCACATCAACACGGCGCACCTGGCTATCGCCGACGCGCTCCAGTTCACCTTCTTGCAGCACCCGCAGCAAGCTGGCCTGGGCCCGGGGCGTGAGCTCGGCGACCTCATCGAGAAACAGCGTGCCGCCATGGGCCCGTTCGAAGCGGCCCATACGTGACTGATGGGCGCCGGTATAGGCGCCTTTCTCGACGCCGAACAGCTCGGACTCGATCAGGTCCGGGCTGATGACGGCACAGTTGAGGGCGATAAACGGGCCGCTGGCGCGCTCGCTACGCAGATGCACGCTGCGGGCGATCACTTCCTTGCCGACCCCTGTCTCGCCGAGCAGCAACACCGAGGCCTTGCCGGGCGCGGCCTTGTCGATCAGCGCGCAGGTCTTGCGATACACCGCCGACTGGCCGATGCCATAGAACTGTCCGGCCTTGAGCGCCAGGCGCTGGTTCAGGCTTTCCAGCTGGATCTTCAGGGAGCGCAGTTCCTCGATGATCGGGTCGCTCTGGAAATAGCGCATAAAGTCTTCGGCATCGTCCCACTCCTGGGCCGGCTTGCCGATGATCCGGCACAGCGCGTCGCCGCAGCCGCGGCAACTGACTTCCTTGAAGATGATCTGCCGACCGACAAAGAACGAGGTGTAGCTGATGGCATAGCCCAGCAGCATCCAGCACACCGGTTGCGCCGACTCCAGGCGTTCGCTCTGGTGGTTCTCGACCTCGAAGGAGTCCAGCCATTCGATGTCGGCGTAGAAGTGCCCGGTCTCCAGGTCGATATCCATTTTCAGCGGCCGCACATTGACCATGCCCTTGAGTGCATGCAATTGCGGGCCGGTGAGAAACATCTCGATATCGCTGCTATTGGGACGAAGTTTGCGGGCAAGTTCGGCGTCCTTGAGACCCGACTGATAGCCCAGGCGCAGGAAGAAACCCTTGGCGCGTTCCTCGCCGATCATCTCGATCAACTCGCGCCGGCAGGACGCCATGGCTGACACGGTCATCAGCAGCATGCGTTGTTCGTCGAGCCAGATCTTGCCTTCGTGGCCCAGAAAGCGAATGCGGTCGGCCAGGTCCTTGAGTAATGGCGCGTGTTCCGACGCGTTGTATTTCATGCTCATGCACGCAAACCCCTGTTGTTTTTTTAGTAGGGAGTAGTGGATCCGGGAACGCGCGATACGGTGTCGCGCGAGGCGTTCCCACTCGCCTCTCAGGCAGGAAGCGAGGGTCTTGGTTTATTTAATAAACGGCCTGAAATCGGCGTGAAAGTCAAATGGGCCTGCGCTTTGACCATTTGCTCAATCGGCCTCTTCGCGATTGATCAAATGATCCATTCCTGCGGTCGCCTCGTGTTTGCGAAGGCGGCGACAGTAAGCGGATAAATAATAAATAGTTGTTTAAAAACAATGGCTTGAGATCTGTTTTTTGCGATTTCAGGCGCCTGGCACAGGCCTTGCTCTGCCCTGTTCAGCCCATCCGAGGAGCTGAACATGACGTCCCCATCCACCCCCTTCGAGGACCTGCCGCGCTATGTGCGTGTGCGCAGTGACGAGCACAGTCGCTTTGTCGAATTCGACTTCGCCATTGGCACGCCGGATCTGTATGTCGAGCTGGTGATGCCGCGCCCGGCGTTCCAGCAGTTCTGCCTGACCCACCGGGTCCGGCATATGGATGAGCGGATGTGCCAGGCCATCGATGCGGATATGCGCAAGTGGCGCTACGGCGATTCGGCCAACGATCCACCCGCCTGATCCACCCCGCGTGCCGGCCCATGACAACAATAACGACAGGACCCACAAGCCATGAGTGTAGAAATCAAGACCACTACGGTCGAGACCCTGCGCAACACCTTCAGCCATACCCGGCGGCGCTTCGGCGACAAGCCGGCGACGCGCTACCAGGAAGCGAGCTTCGATATCGAGGCGGCGACCAACTTCCACTACCGGCCGCTGTGGCAGCCGGACAAACTGCTCAACGACCCCACGCGCACGGCCGTGGTGATGCCTGACTGGGGCGTGGTCAGCGATCCGCGCCAGTACTACTACGGCGCCTATGTCCAGGCCCGCGCCAAGATGCAGGAAAACGCCGAGCACGATTATGCCTTCTGCGAGAAGCGCGACATGCTCGCCAGCCTCGACGAGCGCAGTCGCGAGCAAATCGGCGCGCTGTTGCTGCCCCTGCGCCATGCCGAGCTGGGCGCGAATATGAACAACAGCAATATTGCCGCTGATGGCCTGGGCACCAGCCTGACCCAGATGCATATGTTCCATGCCATGGACCGTCTGGGCATCGCTCAGTACCTCTCGCGCATCGGCCTGATGCTCGATGACGGCGATGTCCTGCTGCTCGCCAAGGCCAAGCAGCAATGGCTGGTCGACCCGGCCTGGCAAGGCTTGCGCCGCTATGTCGAAGACACCCTGGTGGTGCGCGACTGGTTCGAGCTGACCCTGGCGCAGAACCTGGTCAGTGATGGCCTGGTGTATCCGTTGCTGTTCCACAAATTCGACGAACAACTGAGCGCCAATGGCGCCGGGCAGGTCGGCATGCTCACCGAGTTCATGCGCCTGTGGTTTGCCGAGAGCCAGCGCTGGGTCGATGCGCTGTGCAAGACCGTGATCAACCAGAGCGCCGAGAACAAGGCGCTGGTCGAAGGTTGGGTCGATCGCTGGAGCCAACGCGCCGAGGCGGCCTTGCGTCCGTTGGCGGCCATGGGCCCCGGTGCCGCGGCCCTGGATTCGGTGTGCGGCGAATTTGCCGTACGCCTGAAGAAGATCGGCCTGACGGGAGTGTCGGCATGAAGTCGCGTGTGTACATCAACCTGCAGGACAACGATTACGCCCGCGCCATTGTCGAGGCCATCGTTCAGGACAACCCCGGCGCCGAGGTCCAGCACCAGCCGTCGATGATCCGTATCGAGGCCGAGGGCCGCCTGGAGATCCGCCGCGAGACCGTCGAAGGCATCACCGCCAGCCCGTGGGATATCCAGGAAATGTTGATGTACGTCATCACCCTGGGCGGCAACGTCGAGGAAGAAGACGACCGCTTTTCCCTGCACTGGAACAACTAAGCGCGCGCCGCGCCCTGGGTCGATCACTCCAACAAGAATTCCGGGAGAGCCATCATGGCCGTGAAAAAACGCCTGAATGCCAAAGAAAAATACCGCTGCATGACCCGCGACCTGGACTGGGAGCCAAGCTACCAGCGCCATGAAGACATCTACCCCCATGAGCGCTTCGAGGGGATCAAGATCACGGATTGGGACAAGTGGGAAGACCCCTTCCGCCTGACCATGGACACCTACTGGAAATACCAGGCCGAGAAAGAAAAGAAGCTCTACGCGATCTTCGATGCGTTCTCGCAGAACAACGGCCACACCACGCTCTCCGACGCTCGCTACGTCAACGCGCTGAAGCTGTTCCTGTCCGGCGTGACGCCCCTGGAGTACCAGGCCTACCAGGGCTTTGCCCGGGTCGGTCGGCAGTTCAGCGGCGCCGGGGCGCGGGTGGCCTGCCAGATGCAGGCGATCGACGAACTGCGCCATGTGCAGACCCAGATCCACGCCATGAGCCACTACAACAAGCACTTCAACGGCCTGCATGACTTTGCCCATATGCATGACCGCGTGTGGTTCCTGTCGGTGCCCAAGTCGTTCTTCGAGGATGCACGCACGGCCGGCCCGTTCGAGTTCCTGACGGCGATTTCGTTCTCCTTCGAGTACGTGCTGACCAACCTGCTGTTCGTGCCCTTTATGTCGGGCGCGGCCTTCAATGGCGACATGGCCACCGTGACCTTCGGCTTCTCTGCCCAGTCCGACGAAGCGCGGCATATGACCCTGGGCCTGGAGGTGATCAAGTTCCTGCTGGAACAGCACGAGGACAACGTGCCGATCATTCAGCGCTGGATCGACAAGTGGTTCTGGCGTGGCTACCGCCTGCTGACGCTGGTCGGGATGATGATGGACTACATGCTACCGAACAAAGTCATGTCCTGGTCCGAGGCCTGGGGCGTGTATTTCGAAGAGGCCGGCGGGGCGTTGTTCAAGGACCTGGAGCGCTATGGCATCCGGCCGCCCAAGTACGTCGAAGAGGCCAATATCGGCAAGGAACACATCACCCACCAGGCCTGGTCGATCTTCTACCAGTACAGCCAGGCGACCAACTTCCACACCTGGATGCCGACCGACGAAGAGCTGGATTGGCTGTCCGAAAAATACCCGGACACCTTCGACAGCCTCTATCGGCCGCGCTTCGAGCATTGGCGCGCGTTGCAGGAGAAGGGCGAGCGTTTCTATAACCCGACGCTGCCGATGCTGTGCCAGATCTGCCAGATCCCCCTGGCGTTCAGTGAGCCGGATGATCCGACGACCCTGAGCCACCGCAGCGCCGAGCACGCTGGCGAGCGCTATCACTTCTGCTCCGATGGTTGCTGCGACATCTTCCAGTACGAGCCCGAGAAGTACATCCAGGCCTGGCTGCCGGTGCACCAGATCCTGCAGGGCAACTGCGGTGGGGCGGATGTCGAGTCGGTGGTGCGTGACTACTACAACATCACGCCCGGCGAGGACAACTTCGAGTACCTGGGTTCCACCGAGCACCGGCGCTGGCAGGACTGGCATCCGAACGACAAGGGCAGTACGCCGGCCTCGCCAGCCGATCCGGACCGGCGTCAAACCGCCTGAAGCCTTACCACCGACCACCCAGCCGGGCGTGCAGCGCTGCGCGCGCGCCCGTGCCATAACAAGAAAGGAAAACCATCATGCCTGTGACTGCCATCGGCCCCTACGCGGCCCAAGCCCTGGATAGCCAGGACCGTTTCCATGGCCTGCAACTGGTCTATCTGTGCTGGGAAAAGCACCTGATGTTCTGTGCCCCCTTCACCTTGCCGCTGCCGCCGCACATGCTTTTTGCCGACTTTATCGAGCAGGTGGCCAAGCCGGCCATTGCCCAGCACCCGGATGCCCAGTGGGTGGATTTCGCCCAGGTGCAATGGCGCCTCGACGAGCAGCCGTGGACCCCGGACCCGGGCGCCAGCCTGCAAGCCAACGGCATTGGCCACAAGAGCCTGCTGCATATGGCCACGCCAGGCTTGAACGGCCTTGCCGGCACGTGCAACTGAGGAGTCGCCCATGAGTTATCAAGTCACCATCGAGCCCACCGGCGAACAGATCGAGGTCGAGGAAGGCCAGACCATTCTGGAAGCGGCCCTGCGCCAGGGCGTCTGGCTACCCTTTGCCTGCGGCCACGGCACCTGCGCGACCTGCAAGGTCCAGGTCCTGGAAGGCGAGGCCGACCTGGGGGCGGCGTCCTCTTTTGCGTTGATGGACATGGAGCGCGATGAAGGCAAGATCCTCGCCTGTTGCGCCATGCCTCAGAGCGATATGGTGATCGAGGCCGATATCGACGTCGACGTGGACTTCGCCGGTCATCCGGTCGAAGACTATCGGGCGGTGGTGACTGCCTTGGTCGACCTGTCGCCGACGATCAAGGGCCTGCACCTCAAGCTGGATCGACCGATGGCCTTCCAGGCGGGCCAGTACATCAACCTGCAGTTGCCGGGCATCGACGGCACGCGGGCGTTTTCCCTGGCCAATCCACCCAGCCGCGCAGACGAAGTCGAACTGCATATCCGCCTGGTCGACGGCGGGCTGGCGACGGCCCATATCCACCAGGGCCTGCAGGTGGGCGATAGCGTCGAAGTGTCGGGCCCTTATGGACAGTTTTTTGTCCGGCGCTCCCAGCCTGGCGATCTGATTTTCATCGCCGGTGGCTCGGGGTTGTCGAGCCCGCAGTCGATGATCATCGACCTGCTGCAAGCTGGTGACTCGCGCCGGATCGTGCTGTTCCAGGGCGCGCGCAACCGGGACGAACTGTATAACCGCGAGCTGTTCGAGGACCTGGCGGCCAAGCACCCCAACTTTTGCTATGTGCCGGCCCTGAGCCAGGCCGAAGACGATGGCCAGTGGTCGGGTTTCAGGGGCTATGTGCACGAGGCGGCCAAGGCGCATTTCGATGGTCGTTTCAGCGCCAACAAGGCTTACCTGTGCGGCCCGCCGCCGATGATCGACGCGGCAATTAGTTGTCTGATGCAGGGGCGGCTGTTTGAACGCGACATCTTTATGGAGCGCTTCTACAGCGCCGCCGATGGCGCGAGCGCGGGGGCGCGTTCGGCCCTGTTCAAACGAATCTAGGACACCTGATCCGCCGCCCCGGAGGGTGGCAACGCCTTGCCCACTGATAACAACAAGAAAGGACATGAACGATGAAGCGAGACTTGCGCGGCACCTCCTACCCCATCCTGCTGGGCGCAGGCCTTGGCCTCCTGGCTGGCCTGGCGCAGGCCACCGAGGGCGGTGGTTCGACCTACCCGATGGGGGCGGAGAACTACCTGTCCGGCGCCATGCCTCCGCCGGGCAGGTATGCCCAGTTCTATATCGGCCATTACGAGGCCGATTCCCTGCGCGGCAACGATGGCCGCAAACTGCCCGTGGACTTTCGCGTGCGGGCCAACTCCATCGCGCCGCGTTTTGTCTGGGTGACCGAGCAGCAGGTGCTGGGTGGCAACCTGGCGTTCCACGCCATCGTGCCGCTGGTCGATCTCAAGGTCGAGATCAATGGGCATTCCCAGCGCAAGCGCGGGCTGGGCGATATTATTTTCGGCCCGGCGCTGGGTTATCACTTGAGCGAAAAGATGCACGCCATTGTGGCGCTCGATCTGCTGGCCCCGACGGGGGAGTACGACCGGCATGACCAGACCAATATCGGACGCAACTACTGGGGCATCGAACCGGTACTGGCGCTCTCCTATATCGACCCGGCGGGGCTGAATATCGATGCGAAGATCATGTATGACTTCAATCTGCGCAACCCCGATACCGACTACCGCTCCGGCCAGGAACTGCATATGGACTATGCGTTGGGTTGGGGGTTGAACAATGGCTGGGTGGTGGGCGTGGGCGGGTATGCCTATCGCCAGACCACGGACGACCGGCAGTACGGCGAGCGTATCGAGGATAACAAGGGGCGGGTGTTTTCCATTGGCCCGTCGGTGAAGTACACCAGTCGCGAGGGTTGGTTTCTGACGGCCAAATGGGAGCAGGAAACCCAGGTGCGCAACCGGGCCCAGGGGGATGCCTACTGGGTCAAGTTGACGGTGCCGTTTTAAGCGCGAGCGTTGAGTCCTGAGGGGAGGGCTTGCTGTAGGCGAAGTCGCTTTTGCACCAACAGAATGACCCTGTGAGGCGCTTGTGGCCCCTGGCGAGTCATTGCACGCGCTGGACGCTGGCGAGGTCCTGATCCTCCACAATAAGAACGGCCCCGTGTCGAAAGAGACGGGGCCTTTTTCTTGAATCGTAGAGCCTGTGATTTCCCTGTTGCTGCTCAGGCTCTGCTGAGTGCCCGAGCGTTATTCAAATTCCCAGCGCACCCCGACCCAAGCGGTACGTGGCGCGCCGGGTGCGACAAAGGTCTCGCCCACGGTATTGGTGCGCCGGCCATTGACCGTGCCGTTGGCCGCCTGGCCGTCGGTGCGCAGTACGCCGCTGGCATTGAAGGGGTTGGCCCCGAGCATGCCGGCGGTGGCGTACTCGCGGTCGAAGAGGTTGTTGACCCGGGCAAACGCACGCCATTGTTTGGTGATCTGGTAGTCGGTGTTCAGGTTGAACACGGTGTAGCCGCCCACCTTGCCACTGCCGTAGTACAGGCCGCCGCTCTGATGATCGTTGTTTTCATTGCCGCGTGCGTAGGTGCTGGAGAGGCTGATGGCATCACCGCCGATATTGAAGCGCTCGGTCACCGAATAGTTGGCCGACAACTTGAGGATATTGCGCGGGATCAGTGGGATACGGTCGCCGGATTTCACCCGCAGAACGCCATCGTCGGCGCTGCTGTTGGCTTCACCCAGAAACGCTTCGCTGGAGCGATACGTGGCATCCAGGAAGGTGTAGTTGGCGCCCAGTGCCCAGTCGCCCCAGACCCCGGCGATCCCGGTTTCGATACCACGGCGACGGGTTTCGCCAAAGTTGTCGAAGTAGCCGCTGCCGCTGGTGCTGGAGGAGACGAACATGATGTCGTTGAAGTTGCGCGAGCTGAAGACGCCGGCATTCCACTGCACATGGCTGCCGATAAAACCACGCAGGCCGGCTTCCCAGGTCTTGGTGACCACTTGCTCGAGCGGCGGGTCGCCAGCCATGGAATTGGGCAGGCGGCACGGCGCGTCAGGGTTGGCGCAGCCCAGCTCAATGGTGGTCGGCGCGCGGCTGCCTTCGCTGTAGCCGATGTAGGTGGTCAGGCTGGGCGTCAGTGCATAGGTCAGGCCCAGGGCCGGGTTGAGGCGGCTGAAGCTGTGCTTGCCACTGAGCGAGGCATCGTCGTCGATGATATTGCTCAGGGCATTGCCGGCCAGCTCGTAGTGGGTTTGCTGGTCGCTGTTACGCACGCTGACATGGTTGTAGCGGGCGGACGCGGTCAGGTTCAAGCCTTCGCTCAGGGTCAGGGTGTCGGTGCCGTAGAGGCTCCAGGTGCGGGTATTGCCCTTGAGGTCGACGCCACGGTCATCCAGCTCGCCGTCGAGGTTAAAGGCGTTGCCGGCTTCGGCGTAGACGCCGGTGCCGATGATGCCACGGTCGGCGGTCAGTGCGCCGTACTCGGCCGATTGCCTGAAACGCACCTGGCTGTAGTCGAAGCCTGCGCCCACCGCCAGGGTGTTGGCCCTGCCGAACAGCCGGTTGTTGAACGACAACTGGCTGAACAGGCCCATGTTGCTTTGCACGGTATCGGTCCGGTTGATGACCCCGGTGCATTTCTCGCCCGGCTCGCCGCCCGGCACCAGTTGTGCCATGCAGGCCGCCAGGTTGGCCGCCGTGGTATAGGCGCCGGGTGTCAGAAGAATATTCTGGCCCGGTTGGCCGATCCCTTCGGGCAGCGCCTCATCGTTGATATCGCCGTTGAAGGTGCTGGTCTTGATATGGCGGTAGTAGGCATTGCCCGATAGTGTCAGGTCGTCGCTATAGGCATGGTCCCACTGCAGATTGAGAAAATTCGAGGTGTTCTGCGTGTTGTCCGGGTGGGTGTAGACGCTGTCGTAGTCACGGCGCAGAAAGCTCTTGGGCACCATGCCGTTACCATTCAGATCGGTATCGGCAAAGCTGTAGGTCAACGCCAGATTGGTCGACTCGCCATGCCAGCCGAGTTTGCCGAACAGGTTTTGTGCATCGGAGTCGGAGTGGTCGCGCCAGCCGTCTTCTTCAAAGTAGGTGCCGGCGACAAAATAGTCCCACTGGCCCAGGGTGCCGCCGTATTCGCCTTCGCCGATCTTGCGGCCATAGGAACCGAGGGTGGTTTGCAGGGCACCGCCGGGGTTATCACGCCCGTTCTTGGTCTGTACCGAGAGCGCGCCGCCCAGGGTGTTGAGGCCGAACAGCGGGTTGGTGCCGGGCATTAGCTGGGTGCTGGCAATCGCGTTGCTGGGGATCAGGTCCCAACTGACCACATCGCCGAAGGGCTGGTTCATCCGCACGCCATCGACATACAGCGACAGGCCCTGGGGCGTGCCCAGCAAGGGCGAAGCCGTGAAGCCGCGGTAGTTGATATCCGGTTGCAGCGGATTGTTCTGGATTTCGTTGATGTAGACCCCGGCCACATGCCGGTTGAGGTAGTCGGCCAGGCCGAGGGACTGGCTTATCTGCAGGTCCTCGCCGGTAAAGGTCTGGACCGGCGCGGCGATGCTGTCGCGGGGCACGCCAGGGGATGGCAGGGGCAGGCTGCTGACCACATCGATGGGTTCGAGGGTCAGCGGCGCGGCGCTGTCTGCGGCCTGGGCGGCAAGCGATACACCGCAGGCATTGGCCATCACCAGGGCGAGGGCGCTCAGTCTGAAACGATTGGGAATAGGCATGTGAAACGTTCCTGAGGGTCAGCAATCGAGGGCAACGTTGGGCCGCACGCTACCTGGCGCGGGCGCAAGCGGCCGAGAGCCGCTGCGGCGACTCGGCGGTGCCGGGAAACAAGAGGATTGAGGCGCTGAGGGCGCAGACGGTCAGCCGGCTTGTTGGCGGGCGTCGATACCGTTGCGCGGCCAGGCTTGGGCGGAGCCGAGGCTGCGTGATTGCCGCAGGGCGGCACGCGAAAGTGTGGGGGGGAGCGTCAGGCTCAGGAACGGCAGGTCGATCAGGGGCAGGGCACTGGCGACGTCGAGCGCCGAACGCGGCTCCGGCAGGGCGTCGCCCTTGTTGAGGCGCCAGAACTCCAGTGGCACCGGCTCATGGGGCGGCAGCGAGGGGGCGAAGCGATCATCCGCCCACGGCTGCGAAAGTGTCGGTACTGTCGGGTCCTGGGCCTGCGGATGGGTCTGGACCGAGACCAGGCGCGACTCGACAAAACCGAGGCCGGCCAGCAGAAAAAGGGCAAATAGGGCGAGCGTGATCGACTTCCGCATCTCTGGCTCCGGGTCGATTTTATTGGACTTATTGACGCAGGCCATTAGAGCCCTCGAGGGCTCGGGAAAAAATCCTACATTGGGGCAGGGAAGGCTCGTCCCTAAGTATTAGGTGCACAAACCCAACATGATGGGGCCGGGGTGCCGGCCACGTTGGGTGATGCAAAGGGAGGTGATCAGGGCCGGGTCGAATCGATCAGGTCGTAGGCCGTCCGGCCGATTCGCGGGAACGCCTGCTCATGGGTCGAGACGTCGCGGCCATGGCTGAACAGCACCAGGGTAAAGGCCTTGAACGCACTGGTTGAGTCCCGTTCCAGCTCGATGTAGGCGGCGTCGTGGCGGTTGTAGCTGGAGAGCGGGTCACCGGTCCAGCCATTCCAGCCTGCCTTGGAGTAGAGCGCGGCGCCGGCGGGCAGCCCGGCGCCGAAGTAACCACGCACCTGGGCGGCGTCGAGGCTGGCAAAATCACGGTCCAGAGAGCGTAGAAAACGCGGGCGCATACGCGCGCTGCGCTCGGCATTGCCCAGGGTGCCATTGAAGATTTCGTAGAACAGCCGGGCCGTGGCATCGCTGGTCAAGCGGTTGTGGTTGTTGCCGCCCAGCGTGGCGAAAAGCCGCTCGCGGCCGTAGCGATCGTCGTCCATCAGCTTCTGGCAGACATTGATGCCCGCCAGCTCCGGCCAGCCAAGGCTGGCGAAATAGCGATTGGCGACCTGGCGCCGATGTTGCCATTCACTCCACTCGGCACCTGCGAGCAGGGTGTCGCCGGTGGTCTCGCTGATCAGGTCGATGATGTAGTTGGTCGCGTTGTTGCTCGACCACAGGATCATGTCGCGCGTGGCCCGTTCGAGCTCTTCGTGGGACTGGATCCGGCCTTCGTCGAAAGCCGCTTCCATGGCGGCCAGATAGAAACTCTTGACGATACTCGCGGGGTAGAACGCCTTGCTGCCGTTGTGGGCAAACCCCTGTGGCGGGCTGGCCTCGGCCTCGCCGGTCAAGGGCGTGGGGTGCAGCAGCAAGGTCATGGCGATATCGTCGGGCGCCACGCCGGCCAGGGCCAGTTGCCGCTGGATGGCGTCGAGCAATTGGGTGCCCAGGTGGCGAGTCTGTTCGCTGGATTGATAGAACATGGATCAGCGTCCTTGTGAGGCGAGAATGTCGGGCAGGCAGCGTGCGTAGTGCCCGCTGCCCAGCTTGCGCTGCTCGGGAATCGTGGCCCGGCACGCATCGACCACATGGGGGCAGCGCGTGGAAAAGGCACAGCCCTTGGGCGGATCGAACGGGTTGGGCAGTTCGCCCTCCAGGCTGACCCAGTCGTGCCGGTCATCCGGGTCGGGCCGTGGAATCGCCGCCAGCAGGGCACGCGTATAGGGATGGCGAGGCGTTTCGAACAAAGCGTCCGCTGCCGCCACTTCCATGCTCTGGCCCAGGTACATCACGGCGATGCGCTGGCTGATATGGCGCACCACGCTCAGGTCGTGGGCGATAAACAGAAAGGCCACGCCGAGGGTTTCGCGAATCTCCTCGAACAGGTTGATGATCTGCGCCTGTACCGAGGCATCCAGGGCGGAAACCGGTTCATCGGCGACGATCAATTCAGGGCCGACCGCGAGGGCGCGGGCAATGGAAATGCGCTGGCGCTGGCCGCCGCTGAAGGCATGGGGCAAGCGGTCCTTGAGCCGGGGCGCCAGGCCGACGGTCAGCAGCAGTTCGTCGATGCGGTCCGCGCGTTCGCCACGGGTGGCGCCGATCCCATGCACCAGCAGGGTCTCGGCCAGGGTCTGTTCCAGGCTCATGCGCGGGTTGAGCGAAGAGTAGGGGTCCTGGAAGATCATCTGGATCTTGCGACTGATGGCCTGGCGATCCCCCAGCTCGTGCAATGGCTTGCCGCGCCAGAGGATCTCGCCGCCGGCCGGCTCGTACAGCCCGACCAGGCAGCGGCCCAGGGTACTTTTACCGCAACCGGACTCGCCGACCACGCCCAGGGTTTCCCCGGCCGCCAGGCTGAACGAGACATTGCGCACGGCTTTCAACTCGCGCCGTGGCGCGCCGCTGGCCCACTCCAGCAGGCCACGGGGCGCGGCGAAGTTCATCGACAGGTTGCGGACTTCCAACAGCGGCGTTTCGCTCAACATGCCAATTCCTCCAGACGGATGCAGGCGGCTAGATGCCCGGGTTCGAGCTCACGCAGTTGCGGGTCCTCGTGGCGGCAACGCTCGACGGCGCTCGGGCAGCGGGTATGGAACCGACAGCCACTGGGCAGCGCAGCCAGGTTCGGCGGTTCGCCGCCGATGGGGCGCAGCTTGTGGCGCGGCCCGGTCAGCGTCGGGAGCGCGTCGAGCAGGGCGCGGGTATACGGATGGGCGGGGCGATGGAACAGTTGCCGGGTATCGCCGCTTTCGACGATGCGCCCCGCGTACATGACCGCCACCCGGTCGCAGGTCTGGGCGACCACGCCCAGGTCGTGGGTCACCATCAGCACGCTCAGTCCGGTGTCGCGGCGCAGGCGCAGCAGCAGCTTGAGGATCTGATCCTGAATGGTCACGTCCAGGGCGGTGGTCGGTTCGTCGGCGATCAACAGGCGTGGCTTGCAGGCCAGCGCGATGGCGATCAGGACCCGCTGGCGCATACCGCCGCTGAATTCGTGGGGCCAGGCGCGCAGGCGCTGTTCGGGCGAAGTCACGCCGACCGCCTTGAGCAGGGCGATGGTGGCTTCCCGCAGCGCCGGGCCGGACAAACCGTCATGGCGGCGCAGGCCTTCGGCAATCTGTTCGCCAATGCGCATGGTTGGGTTGAGGGCGGTCATGGGGTCCTGGAACACCATGGAAATCTGCCGGCCGCGCACTTCGCTCAACTGGGCCTCATCGAGTGTGGCCAGGTCCAGTTGGTCGAAGCGGATACCGGTCGCCGACACCCGGGCATCGGCTCCGCCAAATAGGCGCAGCAGGGAGCGACAGGTCGCACTCTTGCCGCACCCCGACTCGCCGACCAGGCCGAAGACTTCGCCCTGGCGGATCTCGAAACTGACCCCATCGACGGCCGTCAGGACCTGGTGCCGGTTATGGAACTGTGTGCGCAAATTCTCGACCTTGAGCAAGGCCTGGGAAGTGGGAGTACTCATGCCTTGGGCCTCAGGAAGTCATCGAGCCCATCACCCAGCAGTGCAAAGGTGATGCCTACATACACAATGGCCAGGCCGGGGAACAGCGAGATCCACCAGCCATCGAGAATAAAGTTGCGCCCTTCGGAGATCATCACGCCCCATTCCGGGGTGGGCGGCTGGATACCCAGGCCCAGGAAACCGAGGGAGGTCACGGCCAGGATGGTCAGCACCACGTCGGCCATCATGAAGACAATGGCGGGGGTGATGACATTCGGCAGGACATGGCGCAGGACAATGCGCAACTGGCTGTAGCCCAGGACTTTGGCGGCCTGGATATATTCCGCGTTTTTCACCAGCAACACCTCGCCGCGCACGATGCGGGCAAAGGAGATCCAGATCACCACGGTAAAGGCCAGGTACATGTTGCCGATGCTCGGCCCCATGGAGCCAACGATGGCGATCACCAGGACATAGAAGGGAAACGCCCAGAGGATATCGACCAGGCGCATCAGCACCGCATCGACCCAACCACCGATATAGCCTGAGATCAGGCCGATGGTGGTGCCGATGGCAAAGGGCAGCAAGACGCACACCAGCGCAATCTGCAGGTCGGTGGCGGCGGCGTGGATCACCCGGGACAGCACGTCCCGGCCAAGGTCGTCGGTGCCAAATGGGTGCGTCAGGCTGGGCGCCAGCAGCGCTTGATCGAAGTCCACGGCCAGTGGGTCGTGGCTGATCAGGTAAGGGCCGGCGTAGGCCATCAGCAAGAGTGCGGCGAGCAGAAACAGACCGCATTGCAGGGCACGGTTACGGGCCAGGCGTTGCCTGGTTTCCTGGGTCAGAAAGGCATTCATCAGGATTTCATCCGAGGGTCGGCAAGCTGGTAGGCCAGGTCGGTCAGCAGGTTGATCAGGACCACGAGGACCGCGAAGGTCACTGTGAGCCCCTGGACAACCGGATAGTCGCGGGCGCTGATGGAAGACACCAGCAGGTTGCCCAGGCCGGGAATGGCGAACACCGACTCGATCACCACGGTGCTGCCGATCACCCAACTGGTGTGCACGCCCAACACCGAAATGGTCGAGAGCAGCGAGTTGCGCAAGACATGTCGACGTAGCACCGCAAAGGGCCGCAAGCCCTTGGCCAGGGCCGTATCGACGTATTCGGAGCTCAGCACCGAAATCACCGAACTGCGCATCGAGCGAATCGTGACCGCCGCGGTGCCCAGGGCGATCACTAGCGCGGGCAGGAACAGGTGGTGCAGGCGTCCGAGCACGCCGGAGCCGTAGCCGGAGACGGGAAAAATCGGCCACCAGATACTCAGCAGCAGTACCAGCAACACGCCCAGCCAGAAGGCCGGCATGGACATGGCGATCACGAAGAACAGCTTGATCGCCTGGTCTGTCACCCGGCCGCGGCGCAGGGCCGAGAGCATGGCCAGGGGCACGGTCAGGACCACGGCCAGCACGGTGCTGTAGCCGACCAGCGACAGGGTCGCCCACATCCGGTCCCAGATCAGCGGGCCGACATCGGTTTTGTAGGCGATGGAATGGCCAAAGCTGCCCCGCAGGCTGTCAGCGAGAAAGGTCAGGTATTGCTCGGCGAGCGAACGGTCCAGGCCCAGTTGCTGGGTCAGGCGGGCAATGTCTTCGGCACTGCCGCGATTGCCCAGGATCAGGGTCGCCGGGTCCCCGGGCATGACCCGCAACAGCAGGAAGGCGATCAGGGTGATGCCCAGTAGAACGGGAATCAGCTGAATCAGGCGAAGTAAACAAAAGCGCAGAATCTGCATACACACTCCGAAAAAAACCGTACGGCGTCCGTACTGTCATTACGCGGGGCAAAAGTGACGGGCGCGCAATCTGGCCGTGCCCGTACCTTTGCCCCTTCGTCAGTCCGACCGGCTGGCCGCTACTTGAGGCTGACGTCTTCGAGGCGGTAGTTGGAGGTTGGCAGCACGCGGAAGCCTTCGACATGTTTACCGGAGGCGTAGGTGGCGCCCTGGTGGTAGAGGAAGATAAAAGGCGCGCCGTCGTGGATGCGGTTCTCGATTTCCTGGAACTGCTTGCCGCGCTCGGGACCGTCGAGGGTCTGGCGCTCCAGTTCGTAGAGTTCATTGACTCGCAGGTCCTGCCACTCGGTGTGCAGGGCATTGGCGCGCTCGGGGTTGACCGCCGTAAAGCCGACCAACTGATCGGGGTCGATGGTGTCGCTGGTGGTGAAGGTCAACGCCATATCGTAGTTGCCGGCCTTGGTGGTGCTGAACTGCGAGCTGCCTTCGATGGTTTGCAGTTCGACCTGGACGCCGACGCGGGCGAGGTTGTTCTGCATCACGCTGGCCACCTGGCGATGGGTCATATCGCCCGAAGGCACCAGCAGCTTGAGCTTCAGGCCTGGCGTCACGCCGGCGTCGGCGAGCAGCGCCTTGGCCTTGTCCAGGTCCATGGGGTAGGGCGTGAGGCTCGTGTCGTGATAGGCCATGATCGGCAACGATGACGCCGCGACCTTGCCATTGCCGCGCAGGATGCTCTTGACGATGCCGTCTTTGTCGACCGCATAGTTCAGGGCCTGGCGCACGCGGACATCGTCCAGTGGCTTGACGCGGGTGTTGAGTTGTACCAGCTCGCTGCGGAACACTTCGGCCACGCCGACCTGGAAGCGTGCATCGGCCTTGAGCCCGGCAATCTGGTTGAACGGCAGGCCGATCACGGCATCGAGTTCACCAGCCTTGAGTTTCAGGACGCGGGAGTTGTCTTCGCCGATGATCTGGATCTCGGCGGTATCGACCATGGGTTTACCGGCTTGCCAGTAGTGCGGGTTCTTGCTCAGTTGCATCTTCTCGCCACGGGCCCAGCGCTCGATCACGAAGGGACCGCTGCCGACGGGCTTGTTGAAGAAGGCTTCGCCGCTGGCGGTCAGGGCTTTTTGCGGAAGAATCGAGGCACTGAACAGGGCCAGGTTGTTCAGCAGTGGGGTAAAGGGCTTGTCCAGGGTAAGGCGCACGGTCTGGCTGTCGATCACCTCGTAGCCGGTAATGGGCCGGAAGAAGCGTGCCCACTCGGACTTGTCGCCGGCCGCGCGCTTGAGCGAGAACACCACGTCGTCGGCGGTCACGGGGTCGCCGTTGGAAAAGCGGGCATTGCTGCGCAGGTGGAAGGTGTAGGACTTGCCGTCTTCGGCGATATCCCATTTTTCGGCCAACCCCGGCTCCAGCTTCAGGCCGTCGGTGCTCGGGCGTACCAACTGGTCGAAAATCAGCAGCTCGGTCCAGATCGAGGGGTTATCGCTCGAGGCGATGGGGTCCAGGGTCAGGGCGTCTTCGGCGATGCCCAGGCGCAAGGTGGCAGCCTGGGTCAGGCTGGTGGAAAACAGGGCGGCAAAGGTGCTTGCCAGCAAGGTGACGCGAAACAGCTTCGACATGCCTGAGTGGCAGCGATTGTGGGATGTCATAACGGCTCTCCAGATGATCCAAGCGGCAGACGGTGCTCTAACAGTTGGGTCTTGTGGCCAATCAGCCGGAGTAAAAACCCACGGCGCCTGACGGCTTCTTATTAGAATATTCAGCCCGGCAACGGGGGCCTGGCTGAGGCTGTATTTTTGAGGCCTCGGGCGAGCGGCATCAAATAGATATACCGACAGGCTCGATAATCTAGGGTTATGGCTTGTTTGTGGGATTTCTCCTTGGTTCAACTGAGTCGTTTACGGTGCATTTGCACAAAACCTTCGGCGCACTCGGCGGCCTGGCGCAGCAGCCACTGGGCAGCAGCCGAAAGGCTGTCATCGAGCCGTGACAAGGCATAGAGCGTGACGCCCACTTGTGGATGCAACTCGCGTACCTGCAAGGCGCCGTCGACGCCGGAATAGGCGGTGAACGGATCGACAATCGCCAGGCCCATGCCGGCCTCCACCAGGGAGCGGGCCAGGTGATAGGTCTGCACCCGGACCTCGATGCGCGGCGCGGCGCTGGCCTCGGAAAGGTGGTGGGTGAGCAGGCCCCCCAAGGCGTCACGACTGTCCAGGCCGATCAGGGGCAGGTCGCTGAGTTCGTCCAGCGACATGGGTTGCTGCAGCGCCTGTTGGCTCCAGTAGCCGTTGCGGGCAATCACCAGCATGCGCCCCTGGGCCAGGGCCTGGACGCGCAAGCCGGGGTGTTTGGGCGGTTGCAGCGAGAAGCCGATATCCACTTCGTGCAGCAGCAGGCTTTCCACCAATTGGTCGGTGTGGTGGGTGGACAGCTCGCAGGGGCTGGAGGGGTATTTCCTGCGCCAGTCCGGGATGATCTTCGGCAGCAGGGTGTGGGCCAGGGTGGGCGTGGTCATGATGCGCAGCGGCTGGTCTTCCTGGGTGCGCAGGTTCAGGGCCAGCCGGCGGACCGCCTGCAGGTCTTCGAAGACCCGGATGGTCGCGCCCTCCAGGATGCGTGCTTCGGAGGTCGGTTCGAGCTTGCCGCGCACCCGGGTAAACAGGCTGAAACCCAGCTGGGCCTCGGCGTGCTGCAGGGCCTTGGAGGCGGCGGGCTGGGAAATGCACAGCAGGCCGGCCGCGCCGGTGACCGAGCCGGTTTGCAGGATTGCCTGGAAGATTTCGATATGTCGCAGTCGCATTGATGCTCTCCAGCCCATAACGTTTGGCAATACCTTAGCGCTGATTGCTCATTGGCTCCAAGCCTCGTCGCTCCCTTACTGTCGCCGGCATCAAAGCCAAGGTATGGGTGAAATGAGCAAGCATGTCGCGGTAATCGGGGGAGGGGTGATTGGCCTCGCGACAGCCTGGGCGCTGGTCAGCAGTGGCCAGCGGGTGACGCTGATCGAAGGGGGCGCGAGCATTGGCGAGGAGACCAGCTACGCCAATGGTGGCCAGTTGAGTTATCGCTATGTGTCGCCACTGGCCGATGCCGGGGTGCCGCTCAAGGCGCTGGCCTGGATGCTCCAGGGGGCAAGCGCGCCATTACGCTTTCGCCCGCGGCTCGATCCCGCCCAATGGCGCTGGTGCCTGGCGTTTCTGCGCGCCTGTCGCAGCAGTGTCAATCGGCGCAATGGCGAGCACTTGCTGCGTCTTTCGCTGTTTAGCCAGACCGTCCTGGGTCGCTGGCGTGAGGACGACGGCCTGGACGGTTTTGCCTGGCGGCGCAACGGCAAGCTGGTGATCTACCGGGATGAGCAAGGCTTCAAGGCCGCCACCGACAAGTTGCACGGCGAGGGTCCGCAGGCCCTTGATCCTGCCGGCTGCCTGGCGCTTGAACCGGCCCTGGCAGCGGTCGTGGACAAGCTGGCCGGCGGGATCTTCAGCGACACCGATGAAGCCGCGGACTGTTACCTGTTCTGCCTGATGCTCGAACAGCGCCTGCTTGCCAGCGGGCGCTACGAGCGCCTGCAACAGCGGGTCGAGGGCTTTGTGCCAACGGGGACGCGGATTAGCGCCTTGAAGCTGGCCGACGGGCAGGCATTCAGCGCCGATGACTATGTACTGGCGACGGGTAATGCGAGCAGTGGCCTGGCTGCGCAGTTGGGGATCCACCTGCCGCTCTATCCGCTCAAGGGCTACAGCCTGACCCTGCCATTTAGCGGTGGGGCCGGGGTGCCGGAAACCAGCGTGACCGATTTCGACAACAAAGTGGTCTATGCCCGCCTTGGCGAGCAGTTCCGGGTGGCGGCGATGGTCGATATCGGCGCACGGGACGCCCACATTGACCCGGCGCGGATCAGCGCCTTGCGGGGGCTGTGCGAAGCGACCTTCCCCCTGGCCGGTGATTACGCCGGGGCCCGGGCCTGGGCCGGTCTGCGGCCAGCAACGCCGGAAGGGCCACCGATTCTGGGCGCGAGCCCTTTCAGGAACTTCTGGTTGAATACCGGACATGGCAGCCTGGGATTTACCCTGGCCAGCGCCTGTGGCCAGATACTCGCTGATTTGGTGGCCGGCCGGCCGTCGCCGATTGATCTGCAGGGCCTGACATTGTCAGGCATGAATTGAACCCTGAGGAAATGCACAATGAGTATCAAGAGAATCGCCGTCAACGAACGCATGAGCGGTGCCGTGGTTCATGGGCCGCTGGTGTTCCTGTCGGGCCAGGTGCCGAACGACCGGACGCTCGACTGCGCGGGTCAGACCCGGGAAGTGTTGGCCAAGATCGATAGCCTGCTGGAGCAGAGTGGCAGCAGCCGGGAAAGAATGCTGAGTGCGCAGATCTGGCTGCGTGATATCGAGCGCGACTTCGCGGCAATGAATGAGGTCTGGAGCGCGTGGCTGCCCACCGGCTGCGGCCCGGCCCGGGCCACCACCGAGGCGAACCTGGCGTCGGCCGATATCCTGGTCGAGATTATGGTGGTCGCGGCCGTCTAAGGCGCGTAGCTGTCCAGCGCCAGGCGCTCAAGATAACAAGCCTCGCACGGTGATCGTGCGAGGCTTTTTATTGGGCGTACTGCCGCGCCGTGGCTCAGTTGTCACGCTGCACATAGCGCTCGATGGGCGGCTGTTCGCGCTGCTCGGCCTGCCACAGGTCGTAGTCGACCTGGATACCCAGCCAGACACGGGCGCTGCTGATACCGGCACGCTCCAGGCGCACGGCCAGGTCGGGGCTGACGGGGGCATGGCCGTGGAGAATCCGCGAAAGGGTTTCCCGGGCAAAACCCAGGTGGCGGGCGAACTCGGTGACGGTAGTTCCCAGGCCGGGAATCACCTCTTCACGCAGGATCTCACCCGGGTGGGGGGGATTGAACATGGCCATGAAGGGCCTCCATTTCAGTGGTAATCCAGGTAGTTGACCAGTTCGACATCCGTCTCGATAAAACGGAACACCACGCGCCAATTGGCGTTGATCGTGATGCACCAGAACCCTGCGATAGCGCCCTTGAGCGGGTGCAACCGCCAGCCTGGAAGGTCGACTTCGACCGGTGTCTGCGCCTGATCCAGGACCGCCAGCACCCGGGCCAGGCGTCTCGCATGATCGGTGCGGACACCGTAGGTTGTGCCGGTTTCAAAGAAGGCCTTGAGCCCCTTGTGTTGCCAGCTGACAATCATGGGCGAAGTGTGATGCGATGCATCACAACCTGCAATAACCGACCATCTGTTTTCCTGTTAGGTGTCATGGCGCCTCCCTGGCTACAGGCCTTCACGAGATGAAGGATCAATCCCCGGATACAACGCTGTGGAGCACGACAGATCTTCGGTGGCCGCAAGGGACTGGGCAATTGGATGATTGCCCGAAGTGGGATGGATTTTTCGCGCAGGTGTGTCCCCATTTGGCCTGCAGCGTTCTTCTGTAGGCGCGAGATCGCTCGCGCCTACAGAAAGTTTTTACGGTGGGCTTACCAGATTGGCAGGACGTAGCTGACGATCAGGCGGTTTTCATCCAGGTCGCTACCAAAATGGCTGGAGCGCACAGTGGCATTGCGCAGTTTTACCCCCAGGTTCTTCAACGGGCCTTCCTGGAACACGTAGCCGATATCGGTATCGCGTTCCCACTCCTTGCCCTCTGGGCGATTGGCGCCCAGGTTGATATCCGAACCGCTGATGTAACGGGTCATAAAGGTCAGGCCCGGCAGGCCCAGGGCGGCGAAGTTGTAGTCGTAGCGTGCCTGCCAGGACTTTTCGTCGCGGTTGGCGAAGTCGCCGATCTGTACGAAGTTCACCAGGAACGCATCGGTGCCGTTGACGTAGGCAAAGCCGGTGTCGCCGCTCATGCGTTGATAGCCCAGGCCAACCGCATGGCCACCCAGGCTGTAGGTGAACATCGCGCCCAGGGCGCGGTTATCCACGTTGCTGCCACCCTGGTCGAGGGAACGGGCGAAGCGCAGGTCACTCTTGAGCGACTGACCCTGGCCCAGCGGTAGTACATGGGTCAGGTTGAGCAGGTGCTGGCTGTAGAGGTTTTCCAGGTGGCCGTAGCTGTAGGCCGTGCTGAGCTCATTGCTCCATTTGTAGTTGAGGCTGGCGAAGTCGAAGCGGTCGCTCTCGCTGTGGCGCACGCGGATGTTCTTGGCCCCGGTCGCGGTGATCCCCATGTCCTGATAGTCCGAGGAGTCGCGCTGGTTGACCTGGGTCAGCCGGCCGGCATCCAGGGTCAGGCCGTCGACTTCCAGGGACGTCAACTGACCGCCCTTGAACGTCTGCGGCAGCAGCCGCGAGTCATTGGCCAGCAATACGGGCAGCTTGGGCAGCAGGGTGCCCAGTTTCAGTACGCTTTTGGAGGCCCGCACTTTGGCGGTCAGGCCCAGTTCGCCGTACTCGTCCTGCGCGCCCTTGGCGCTATTGCTATGGCGTTTGAGCAGGCCGGAACCCGTACGGTCCGGGCTGGAGTCGAGTTTGAGGCCGAGTTGGCCGAGGGCGTCGACACCCACGCCAATGGTGCCTTCGGTAAAGCCCGATTCATAACGCAGCAGGAAACCCTGGGCCCATTCGTCCTGTTTGGACTGGGGGGCGTTGTCCTGGCGGTAATCACGGTTGAAGTAGAAATTGCGCAGCTCGAGGCTGGCCTTGCTGTCCTTGATAAAGTCGGCGCTGGCCGGGCTCGACAGGCCGACAATAGCGCCGGTCAGAAGCAGGCGGGTCAGGTTGTTACCGGTAGTGCGGTCCATGGTGAAGCTCCTTTGTTTTTATTATGGAGTAGCGATTGGCGCAACAAATCTCCGGGACGTGCTGCGCCCATCGCTCAAAATGGCGCGGTAGCAGTGCTCGCCGCAGAGCGAGCGCTTGTGGATAAAAAAACCGTGGCGCCGAAATCGAGAGGGCTTGGCGCCACGGGTGATTCAACCGTCAGAACTGTTCGGCGTTCAGACCGAACAACGGTGCGCTTCCCGCCCGGATGCAGTGCTCCAGCGTGAGGATGCGCGGGAGCAAACGGCTGAAGTAGAAGTCGGCCGTGGCCAGTTTCGCGCCATAGAACGCCTCGTCTTCGCCACGTTGGCTTTCGGCGACCTGGGCCATGCGGGCCCAGAGCCATGCGTAGGCCACATAGCCGAATAGATGCAGGTACTCCACCGACGCCGCACCGATCTCGTTGCGGTTGCTCGCGGCCTGGTCCTGTAGCCAGTCGCTAAGGTCTTCCAGGCGCTGGACGGCCTCGAGCAGAGGCTTGGCATAAGGCGCGCCGGGCTGGGCGGCGAAGGTGCGGATCTCGCCGGTGAACTGGCGCAGGGCCGCGCCGTTGTCGGCCAGGACCTTGCGCCCGAGCAGGTCCAGGGCCTGGATGCCGTTGGTGCCTTCGTAGATCTGGGCGATGCGCACGTCGCGTACCAGTTGCTCCTGGCCCCATTCGCGGATATAGCCGTGGCCACCGAATACCTGCTGGCCGTGGATGCAGCTTTCCAGCCCGGCATCGGTAAAGAACGCCTTGGCCACGGGGGTCAGCAGGGCGACCAGGGTCTGGGCGCTGTCGCGCTCCTGCGGGTCGTCGGAGAATTTGGCCAGGTCCAGTTGCTGACCGACATAGCTGGCGAATGCACGACCGCCCTCGGTCATGGCCTTCATGCTGAGCAGCATGCGCCGCACATCGGGGTGGACGATGATCGGGTCGGCCATCCTGTCTGGCGCCACTGTCCCAGTTGGTGCACGGCTTTGCAGGCGTTCGCGGGCGTAGCTTACGGCGCTCTGATAGGACGCCTCGGCGCAGCCGATGCCCTGGATGCCGATGGACAGGCGTTCGTAGTTCATCATGGTGAACATCGCCGCCAGGCCTTTATTGGCCTCGCCGACGAGCCAGCCGCTGGCGCCATCGAAGTTCATCACGCAGGTGGCCGAGGCCTTGATGCCCATCTTGTGTTCGATCGAACCGCAACTGACGGCGTTGGCAGCGCCCAGGGAACCGTCGGCATTGACCAGCACCTTGGGCACGACAAACAGCGAAATGCCGCGCGGGCCGGCCGGTGCGTCCGGCAGTTTGGCCAGCACCAGGTGGATCACGTTCTCGGTCAGGTCTTGGTCGCCGCCGGTGATGAAGATCTTGCTGCCGCTGATGGTGAAGCTGCCATCGGCCTGGGGTTCGGCACGGGTGCGAATCAGCCCCAGGTCGGTGCCCGCGTGGGCTTCGGTCAGGCACATGGAGCCGGCCCAGCGCCCTTCGTACATCGGTGGCAGGTACAGGTTTTTCAGGCTGTCGCTGGCGTGGGCATCCAGGGCCAGGCAGGCCCCGGAGCTCAGCGCGGAATACAGGGCGAAGCTGGAGTTGGCGCCGTAGAGCATTTCCTCGAACTGCACGGCCAGCATCTTCGGCATGCCCATGCCGCCGAACTGCGGGTTACCGGCCAGGCCGACCCAGCCACCTTCGATATAGGTCGCGTAGGCCTGCTTGAAACCGGCCGGTGTCGTGACCTGGCCGGCGTGCCACTGGGCACCTTCTTCGTCGCCGCTGCGGTTGAGGGGCGAGATCAGTTGCGCGGTGACTTTCGCCGCTTCTTCGAGGATGGCATCGGCGGTGGCCGCATCGACGCTCTCGGCCAGCGCCGGCAGACGCGCCCACAGGGCCGGTGCGTCGAACACCTCATGCAGGACAAAGCGCATGTCGCGCAGTGGGGCGTTGAATTCGGGCATAACGTGAACCTCGTTGTAACAATGGTGAAAGGGGCACGGCGCCGCTGTTGCGGCCCGTGCCCGGCGAATCAGTGGCTCGAAGCGCTGGCGGCACCCAGGCCGGTCTGGGCCCGGACAAACTGGTCGTCATAGGCCGCGCGTTCGTTTGCGGCCCGTGCGCTGCGGTCGAGCTTGGAGACGACCACGATCACCAGGAAGGCCAGTGGCATCGAGAACAGCGCCGGATGGTCATACGGGAAGATGGCCTGGGCATTGCCCAGCACGGTGACCCAGACCGCTGGCGACAGAATCACCATCACCAGGGCGCACAGCAGGCCGGCGAAACCGCCGATCAGGGCGCCCTTGGTGGTCAGGCCCTTCCAGTACATGGCCATGATCAGGACCGGGAAGTTGGTCGAGGCGGCGATACCGAAGGTCAGGCCGACCAGGAACGCGACGTTCATCTTCTCGAACAGGATGCCCAGCAGGATGGCGATGATGCCCAGGCCTACGGTGGCGATACGGGTGACGCGCATTTCCTGCTTCTCGGTGGCCTTGCCCTTTTTCAGAACGGTGGCGTAGAGATCGTGGGAAATTGCCGAAGCGCCGGCCAGTGCCAGGCCGGAAACCACCGCGAGAATCGTGGCGAAGGCCACGGCCGAGAGGAAGCCGAAGAACAGGTTGCCGCCGACGGCCTTGGCCAGGTGCATAGCGACCATGTTGCCGCCGCCGACCAGGGTGCCGCCCACTTCGCCGTTGACGTAGTACTGCGGGTCGGTGCCGATGATGACCATCGCCGCGAAGCCCAGCGTGCAGACCACCAGGAAGAAGAAACCAATGAAGCCGGTGGCGTAGAACACCGATTTACGGGCTTCCTTGGCATTGGGCACGGTGAAGAAACGCATCAGGATATGGGGCAGGCCGGCGATGCCGAACACCAGGCCGAGGGACATCGACGCGGCGTTGATCGGGTCGGCGAGCATCGAGCCCGGGCCCATGATGTCCCAGCCGCTGGCATGGGCGTCGATGGCCTTGGCGGCGAGCGCCTCGTAGCTGAAACCGAACTCGGACATGGCCATCACGGCCAGGGTCGTGCCGCCGGCGAGCAGCAGTACGGCCTTGATGATCTGGACCCAGGTGGTGGCGATCATGCCGCCGAAGATCACGTACACCAGCATCAGGGCGCCGACGATCATCACGGCTACCGGGTAGTCGAGGCCGAACAACAGCTTGATCAACTGGCCGGCCCCGACCATTTGCACGATCAGGTAGCAGCAGACCACGGTCAGCGAGCCGAAGGCGGCGAAGATCCGCACCTTGTTCTGGTCCAGGCGGTAGGAAACGATATCGGCAAAGGTGTAGCGACCCAGGTTGCGCAGGCGCTCGGCCATCAGGAACGTGATGATCGGCCAGCCGACAAAGAAGCCGATGGTGTAGATAAAACCGTCATAGCCCTTGGCGAACACCAGGCTGGAAAGCCCCAGCAGCGTGGCGGCGGACATGTAGTCGCCGGCAATGGCCAGGCCGTTCTGGAACCCGGTGATACCACCGCCGGCGGTATAAAAGTCAGAGGTGGAACGGGTCTGTCGGGCGGCCCACCAGGTAATCAATAGGGTGCCCAGCACGAACACGAAAAACATGCCGATGGCATGCAGGTTCAAGGGTTGTTTCTGGACTTCACCCACGCCGGGTGCCGCCAGGACCAGGGACGCGGGCAGCAGGCCAGCGCCGGCGAGGAGCAGGGTACGAAGTGCGTTCATCACTTGCTCTCCTCCAACAGGGCGCTGCCCATGGCGTCGAAACGGGTGTTGGCGCGGTACACGTACCAACCGGTGAGGAGCCAGGAGAAGACGATGATCGCGGTGCCAATCGGCATGCCCACGGTCATCAGTTTCGGGCTGGCGAGCGGTGCGTGCAGCCACTGCGGGGCAAAGGCCACCACACCCATGAATGCGTAATAGGTGCCCAGCACGGCGGCACTCAGCGACCAGGCCAGGCGCGAGCGCGCCTTGACCAGTTGCAGGAATTTCGGGTTGCTGCGAATGCGTGCGCAGCGCTGGGTATCGGTTGCATGGATGTCGCTCATGGTTGGCTCCACTTTTGTTTTTGTTGTCGATCTGTGGGGTGAAGGGCGCTGCTGCGTCAAATGCCGGCCGCACGCGCCCAAAGCGGCGGCCATCAAGGCCTGCCGCCGGGGCAAAACGCGGTGCTTGGGTTAGAGGTTCCTGGCCATTTCGCGCAGGACGAATTTCTGGATCTTGCCGGTCGAGGTCTTCGGCAGTTGGGTGAAGACCACGGTGCGCGGCAGCTTGAACCCGGCCAGGTGCTCGCGGCAGAAACTGATGATTTCGGCTTCGCGGGTGTCTGGATGGTCGGCCTTGAGGGTGATAAAGGCGCAGGGCGTTTCGCCCCATTTTTCGTCCGGACGGGCGACCACAGCGGCCTCCAGCACCGCCGGATGGCGATAGAGCACGCCTTCGAGTTCGATGGTGGAGATGTTCTCGCCACCGGAGATGATGATGTCCTTGAGCCGGTCCTTGATCTCGACGTAACCGTCGGGGTGGCAGACCGCGAGGTCGCCGGTATGGAACCAGCCGCCTTCGAACGCTTCGGCGGTGGCCGTCGGGTTTTTCAGGTAGCCCTTCATCACGGTATTGCCGCGCATGAAGATCTCGCCGATGGTCTGGCCATCTCGCGGGGTCGGCTCCAGGGTTTTCGGATCGGCGACCATCACCCCTTCCAGGGTCGGATAGCGCACGCCCTGGCGGGACTTGATCTGGGCCCGTTCTTCCAGTGGCAGCTCATCCCATTCGGCATGCCAGGCGCAGAGGGTGACCGGCCCGTAGGACTCGGTCAGGCCGTAGACGTGTGTGACCTTGATGCCCATTTCCTCTACCGCGCCGATCACTTTGGCCGGTGGCGCCGCGCCGGCGACCATGGCGTTGACCGGGTGGTCGATGGCCGCCTTGGCCGACTCCGGCATGTTCACCAGGGCATTGAGCACGATGGGCGCGCCGCACAGATGGGAGATCTGGTGCTCGCGAATCAGGTTGAGGATTTTCTGCGGGTCGACCCGGCGCAGGAACACATGCACACCGGCCAGGGCCGTGATGGTCCAGGGGTAGCACCAGCCGTTGCAGTGGAACATCGGCAGGGTCCAGAGGTACACCGGATGGTTGCCGATGGCCCAGGTCATCTGGTTGCCCAGGGAGTTGAGGTACGCGCCGCGGTGGTGGTAGACCACGCCTTTCGGGTTGCCGGTGGTGCCGGAGGTGTAGTTCAGCGAGATCGCTTGCCACTCGTCATCCGGCCATTGCCAGGCAAACTGCGGATCACCCTCGGCCAGCAGCGCTTCGTAGTCCAGGTCACTGACCGCCTGGCCTTCGCCGTATTCCGGATCGTTGACATCGATGACCAGCGGCGGGTGGTCGAGCATGCCGATGGCCGCGCGGATCACGTCGTGGAATTCGCGGTCGGTCACCAGCACTTTCGCTTCGCCGTGCTGGAGCATGAAGGCGATGGCTTCGGCATCCAGGCGCACGTTCAGCGGGTTGAGCACCGCGCCGATCATGGGGACGCCGAAGTGCACTTCCAGCATCTCGGGGATATTGGGCAGCATCACGGCGACGGTATCGTTTTTGCCGATTCCACGTCCGCTCAGAGCCGAGGCCAGGCGACGGCAGCGGGCGTAGGTCTGGCCCCAGGTACGGCGGATCGAACCGTGGATCACGGCGGGGTAGTCGGGGTACACACTGGCGGTGCGTTCCAGAAAGCTCAGCGGCGACAAGGCGATATGATTGACAGCCGAAGGGCTGAGCCCTTGCTCGAAGATCGACATGAATGGTTACTCGGTGGCTGATTGTTAGCTCTGTGGTTGATCCGGCAGTGTCGGTCGCCAGGGTCAACTTTATGTCCGGCGTGCTTTATATAACATCTGCTATTGGATATGGAAGCATGACCTTATGGTTATAGTATTTATACTATATTCAATTTCGAGGATGCTAAATGACTAGGGTTATCTCACCAGGCCCGGTATATGCTTGGATTTCCTGACAAAGTGGACGTTCGATGAGCCTCACTCCCGTTCGATTGCACAGCTGGCTGCGCCTGCAGCGCGAGGGCGTTTCACTGGCGGCCCGGGCCGATGCGCTGTGCCGGGCCCTGCTCGATTGCCCCGAGGTACGCCGTGCGGTGTACCTGAGCTGGCAACCCCAGGCGCATATTTATGGCCATGAGGGCGCCGCCCAGCATTTTCCGCCCGGCCTGGGCGACCCGCTGCGGGCCAGTGATGCGCTGCTGTTCGAACATTTGAGCGAAACAGGGCAGATGGACTTGAGCCAGGTGCGCCAGCTCGATTGCTGGTTGGCTGGCCGCCTGCGCCGGGCCGCCGTCAGCCATGGCCAGGTGTTCAGCTTTGCCTTGCAGCCCGATGCGCCGGGGCTGCTGCTGGTGGAAATACACGAGGATGTGAGCCTGAGCTGGGTGAGCTGGCTGCAGGAATTGCTCAATGGCCTGCTGGGCAGTGTCGACGGCTTGCTGCGCGGCTCGCCGTTGCTGGGCCATGATCCGCAACCGAGCCTGTTGCTCGATAAGCAGGGCCGGCCCCTGGAATTCAATGCCGCACTGTTGGCCTTGCTGGCGGAGAAACCGCTGAGCGATGTACTCGGGTTTCTTCCGGTCAATCACCGGGAACTGGTGAGCGCCTGCCTGGAGCAGGAGCGGGCCATCGACGCGGTCGAGGCGCAGTTCGAGGCGCAGATCCTGATCTGGACCTTTGTCCCCGACCCCCTGGCGCATCGCGTGCTCGCGCGTTGCCGCGACGCCACCGGCCAGGTGCTGGCCGAGCGCGAGGCCGCCCGCGCTCGCCGCCTGTATCGGCTGATTATCGACAACACCACCGACCTGATCTCGCGCCATACCCCCGACGGGCGTTTCCTCGACGCGTCGCCGGCGTCCTGGACCCTGCTGGGCTACTGGCCCGAAGAACTGCGCGCGAGCATGGCCCAGAACCTGATCCACGGGCAGAACCTGGCCAGCCTGATGCGTCGTGCCCGCGATGCGCTGGAGCAGGATGGTTACCACACCATGACCTATCGGATTCGCCATCAGGCCGGGCACTACCTGTGGTTTGAAACGGCCTGCCGGGCGATTCGCGAGACCTACACGGGCGCGGTGGTGGAGGTGGTCGCCGTTTCGCGTGATATCACCGCGCGGGTCCAGGCCGAAGAAAACAAGCGTCGCCTGGCCGAAGTGGTCGAGGCCAACACTGACCCGGTGTTGTTTATCGACCCGGCCGGCCAGGTGACCTACCTGAATCCCGCCGCCCGGCGCACCCTGCGCCTGGGCGAGCAGCAACCCATGCCGGTGCTGGCCGAATTGTTTGCCAGTGATGATCTGGCGCGCCTGCAACGCGAAGGTTGGAACAGCGCCGAAGGCCATGGCGTCTGGAGCAGCGACGCGCGGCTGCAACCGCCCGGCGGCGGGCCGTCGGTGCCGGTGTCCCTGGTGTTGCTGGCCCATCGCGCGGCCGGTGGCGAGCGCTACTACTCGCTGGTGGCGCGGGACATGACCGAGCGCGAGTTGCGTGAAGTCCAGCAACGCCATCACCAGGATGAACTGGCCCACACTGCGCGGCTGGTGACCCTGGGCGAGCTGGCTTCGGGGATTGCCCACGAGATCAACCAGCCCCTGGCGGCGGTGGTCAACTATGCCAACGCCAGCCAGCGCTATTTGCAAACCGTGGGGCACAACCCCCAGGCGGTCGAACGGGTGGCCCAGGGCCTGGAACGCATTACCTTGCATGCCACCCATGCCTCGGAAGTGATTCGCCGCCTGCGCGCGTTTCTGCGCAAGGGCCAGCGGCGCATGCAGGCCCTGGATGTGGCCGAAATCGCCCGCGAGGCGGTGCGCCTGTGTGCTTGGGAGGCGAGCAATTGCCAAGTGGTAATCGAGGAGCGCCTGCCCGATAATCTGCCGCCGATCTATGCCGACCGGGTCCTGCTCGAACAGGTGCTGCTCAACCTGCTGCGCAACGCCATCGATGCCAACCGCGAGCAGCATCCGGGGCAGCCGTCGCGGATAGTGATCGCTGCGTTCGAGCGTGCCGGCAGTGCTGTGGATATCTGCGTGGAAGACCAGGGACCGGGCGTCAGCGAGCCGCAACTGGCGCAGATGTTCACTCCGTTCTACACCAGCAAGGCCGATGGCCTGGGGCTGGGGCTGTCGATGAGCCGGAGCATTATCGAAGGCTTCGGTGGCGAACTGCAGGCTGAGCGCCAACCCATCGGCCTGTCGATGAAGTGCCGCTTGCCGCTGGCTGGAACCACAAAACAACAATAGGAGTAATGCAATGGCTGCTGTGGCTGAGCAGGTGGTCTACGTGGTCGACGATGACCAGGGAATGCTCGACTCGACGGTCTGGCTGCTGGAGTCCGTCGGGCTCAAGGCCTTGCCGTTCACCAGTGGCCGGGACTTTCTCGATGCCTGCGACGTGCGCCTCAATGCCTGCGTGCTGCTGGATGTGCGCATGCCCGGCATGGGCGGGTTGAACGTCCAGGAAGAGATGCACAGCCGGGAGATGAAACTGCCGATCATCTTTGTCAGCGGACACGCCGATGTGCCCATCGTGGTGCGTGCCTTCAAAGCCGGTGCCCACGACTTTATCGAAAAGCCCTACAACGAACAGTTGCTGCTCGACAGTGTGCAGCAGGCGCTGAGCACCTTCGATACCAACCGTCCCGGCAGCCAGAACCACGAAGAACTCAAGGCCCGCCTGGCGAGCCTGACGCCGCGCGAGCGCGATGTGTTCCTGCCCCTGGCCCAGGGCTACAGCACCAAGGAAATTGCCGAGCAACTGGGCGTCAGCGTCAAGACCATCGACCTGTATCGCTCACGGGTGATGAAGCGCATGCAGGCGGAAAACCTGCCCGACCTGGTCGGCATGGCGATCGCCGCCGGGATGGTTGACCCCCTGAAGTTACGTTAAGAACCTCAGCTACGTTGACGGCCGCACCTGGGGCGCTGCCGGCGCTTGTTTCAGCCCGACGGCCGTCGCCAGCAACAGGGCGAGACCCAACCCCATGCATAGCAGATTGCTCCCGCTCCAGCCCAGGGTGTTGAGGGCCAGTGCCGGGGAAAAGGCGCCAAGCGTTGCACAGACAGCAATGGCCAGGTCGTTCCGGCCCTGCATCTGGAACGCCTGGGAATGCTGCTCCAGGGTCTCGGCCAACAGGGCGCCGCCGCCGACATAGGTCAGGTTCCAGCCCAGCCCCAGCACAATCAGCGAAAAGGTCAGCATCGCGTAGCTGTTCGCGGCCAGGTTGAGCGCCGTGCAGGCAATCAGCAGGGCCAGGCCTGCACAGAGCGTGGCCCGGGTGCCGAACCGCTGGATGAGCGCGCCGGTAAAGAATGAGGGCGCGAACATGGCGATGACATGCCATTGAATGGCGAGCCGCACATTGGAAAAGTCCTCGTGCTGATGACCCATATGCATCGAGGCCTGAATCATCAGCAGGTTCATGATCGCGTAGCCGAGGGCGGCGACGGCCATGGCCAGTACCAACGCCTGCCGCTGGGTCGGGCGCAGCGCCGGGGCGGCTGGCAAAGCGGTCTTCTGCTTCGCCGCCTGCGGCGTCAGGGGATCGGCGCTCAGGCAGGTCGCGATAAGCCCGGACAGCAGCGCCAGGCCGATAAACGCGGCATAGCACAGTGAAAACAGCGCAAAGCCCGCGACCTCGCGCAACCACTCGGTAAGCGCCGGGCCGATCACGGCGGCGAGCACGCCACCGGCCACGACCAAGGAGATGGCCTTGGGCTTGAGCGCGGGTTCGAGACGGTCGGTGGCGGCAAAACGGTTGAAGTTCGCAAAGGCAATATAGACCCCCAGCGCGGCGTGGCTGACCACCAGCAGTGCAAACTGTCGGTGCTCGACCGCCCAGTAGCCGCAAATTCCCGCCACGGCCAACGGCAGCGCGCCGAGCATGAACGAGCGCTTGCGCCCGATCCGTGCCATCAGCCTGGAGACCGGGTAGGTCGCCAGCATCACCAACAGAAACTGGCAGCCGTAGGGCACCGTCGCCCAGGGCTCGGATGGCGCCAGTGCCGTACCGACGATGGCCGCCATGGTCACGGACATCACGGCAGTGGTCAGGTTGATCGATTGCGCGGCGAAGTACAGGTACGTACGGCGGGGCAGCGAGCGGGTCATCGGCAGTACTCGTCAGGGTAAAGGGCTGGGGCACGGCTAATGTTTGCACGCCTGGCGGACGGCCGGTCGCACAGTCGACAAGCTTTTCGACTAACTGTTAGGCTGTTTTTTCTATCGGTTTTGCGGAGCTTGTCATGGGCGCCAACGCCTTCCATTGCGCGATAAAACAACGCCTGGCCGCCGGCGAGTGGTCAGTGGGGCAATGCCTGCCTTCGATCCGGGCGGTGGTTGCCAGCGGCGCGGCGAGTTATCACACGGTCGTCGCCACCTATGGCCGACTGGTCAGCGAGGGCCTGTTGGAGGTTCAGCCGGGGCGTGGCTACTTTGTCAGCGGTGGGGTCCAAGGCTGCGCCGAGGAGCAGGACGATCCGCGTCTGGTCGGCGATCCGTTGTTCAAGCTGCTGCAGGGCGGCGCGCACTACACCAAGCTCGGCTGCGGCTGGTTGCCGCCGCTGTGGCGCGATACCGAGCTCTTGGCCAAGGCCATTCGGCGCACGGCGCGGCTGGAGCAGAGTTCACTGGCCGAGTACGGTGATATTTCCGGTTACCTGCCGCTGCGCAAGCAGCTGTGCGTGCATCTCAAGCGCCAGATCCGGCTCGAGGTTCGTCCCAGCCAGTTACTGACCACGCTGGGGGCGACCCAGGCCCTGGATCTGGTTGTCCGATTGCTGATCAAGCCCGGCGACCATGTGTTTGTCGACGAGCCGGGCAACGGCAATCTGATCAAGCTGATCCAGTTGGCGGGCGGCCATGTCATTGGTATCCGGCGCACCGCGCAGGGGCCCGATATCGCGGAGATGGAAGAGCATCTGGCCCGGCATCCGGTCAGGGCCTTTTTTTGCAACAGCACCTTCCATAATCCCACCGGCGGTACACTCAGCCCCCATAGCGCTTTGCAGGTCCTGCGCCTGGCAATGGCCCATGATTTTCTGGTGGTCGAGGACGACGTCTATGGCGATTTCAGCCCGAGCGCACGCCAGACTTTTGCCGGGCTGGATAACCTGGATCGGGTAATCTACATCGGCAGTTTCTCCAAGTGCCTCTCGGCCTCCTTGCGTGTGGGCTATATCGCCTGCTCGGCGCAGTGGATAGAACCGCTGACGCGTCTCAAGCTGCTGACCTGCGTGGCTGTCCCGGCGTTCTGCGAGCGCTTCGTCAATACCATCCTGGCCGACGGCACCTACGCCGGGCATATGAAGGTTCTCCAGCAAAAACTGCTCACGCAGCAGGACCGCACCCAGAGGGCCTTGCGCCGTGGTGGCTGGCAGTTCGAGATTGTGCCCGAGGGCGGCATGTTTATCTGGGCCCACCACCCGGATATGCCTGACTTGCAACCCTTCATGGATCGACTCGAAGAGCGGCGGATTCTCTTGATGCCCGGCTCGGCGTTTGCCGTCACGCGCGACTACCGAGGGTATGCGCGGATCAACAGCACGCATTTTTCTCCCGCGTTGCAAGCCTATTTCCTGCCCTCGGCGGGGCGCTAAGGGTTGCTGGCCCCTCAACCTCCGGGGCGCTCCACCTGGGCGAGGGTGCGGCGCATCAGGACCTGGCCGTGGCGGATCGAAACCCGCGCCAGGCCCTGGGTGCGCAGCATTTCGTAGTCGTTGGCGGCGCTGAGGATCAGCAGGTTGGCCGGGCGCCCCACGACCACGCCATAGCCTTCGCCCAGCTGCAGGGCCCTGGCGCTGTTGTCGGTGATCAGGTCCAGGCTGCGTTGCAGGTCTTCGTAGCCGAGCATATGGCAGATATGCAGCCCGGCTTCGAGCACGCGCAGGATATTGCCGTTGCCCAGGGGGTACCACGGGTCGACGATCGAATCCTGGCCAAAGCAGATATTCATCCCGGCGCGGTCGATCTCGGCAACGCGGGTCAGGCCGCGGCGTTTCGGGTAGCCGTCCAGGCGCCCTTGCAGGTGAATGCTTTCGGTAGGGCAGGAGACAAAGTTGATCTGCGAGCGCTTGAGCAGGCGAAACAGTTTGTAGCAGTAGGCGTTGTCGTAGCTGCCCATGGCGCAGGTATGGCTGGCCGTGACCCGTTCGCCCATCCCACGGCTCAGTGCCTGCTCGGCCAACACCTCAAGAAAGCGTGACTGCGGATCGTCGGTCTCGTCGCAATGCACATCCACCAGGCAGCCGGTGCGCTCGGCCAGGTCCATCAAAAAGCCGATGGAGCTGACGCCTTGCTCGCGGGTGTTTTCAAAGTGCGGAATACCGCCCACCACATCGGCGCCGAGGGCCACCGCTTCGCTCATCAACTCGCGGCCACCCTTGAACGACTCGATCCCTTCCTGGGGAAAGGCGACGATCTGCAGATCGATCAGATGGCGAGTCTGCTCACGTACTTCGAGCATGGCCTTGAGGGCGGCCAGGGACGGGTCGGTAACGTCGACATGGGTGCGCACATGCTGGATGCCGTGGTCGACCAGCATCTCGATGGCGCGGCGGGCCCGGTCCAGGGTGTCTTGATGGGTAACCCGGGCCTTGCGTTCGCTCCACAGTTCGATGCCTTCGAACAGCGTGCCGCTCATGTTCCAGCGCGGCTCACCGGCGGTCAGCGCCGCGTCCAGGTGAATATGTGGCTCGACAAAGGGCGCGGTGACCAGATGCCCCTCGGCGTCCAGGTCGCCCGGAGCCAAAGGCCTGGCGGAGCCGGTCTGTGCATCGATGGCGGCGATACGCTGGTCATGTAGCTCGATGCGAAACAGACCATCGCGACCGCGCAGGCGTGCGTTGTGGATATGCATGGAACACTCCTGGGCTGGGGCTGGCTGACGCCGGGCGATTAGCCTCGCGGCGAGCATGGGTGTCGGGTGAACACCGGGACCTCAGCGAAGAGCGTAGAGGCATAGGGGCAAAATGGGCATCGGTTTGCCGAAAATACCGACCCATCGCACAAAAAAACACGTCCTGGAGGGGGCGAAGCGCTTGGCGCCGACGGACCTGCCGACGCTCAGATGGTGCAGGGCCTGCGCGACGACCGGTCCGGGATTGGCCGCAGACGCTTTCAACTCGCCGCGGACAGTATGTCTTCCAGCAGCGCCAAGGCGATGGGCACCGTTGGGGGCGCGCCGTCCCTGGTTGTCGCGCCGTACCAATTGAAGTGAAAGCCCTGCTCGCCAATCGGGCGCACCAGCAGGCCGTGTTCATTGCCTTGCAGCAGCCGTCGCGGTAGCACACTGATGCCGCTGCCCAGGCGAACCAGGGCAATGATGGTGGGAATATCCTGGATATGCTGCGCCGAACCGAGCCGAATCTGTTGGGGATGCAGATAACGCCGGTAGAGGTAGGACTGTTCCAGCTCGAAGTGATAGAGCAGAGTCTGCCCGCTCAGGTTCGCGGCCTCGAGCCAGGGCTTTGTTCCCAAGGCATGATCGGGAGGGAGGATAACCACCAGTTCATCGGGGTTGAGTGGATGGAAAAAGGTATCGGCTGCCGGGCTGGTTTCGCCAATGACGATCAGGTCGCTTTCGCGCTGGCGCAGGCTGTGCAGCAAGTCCGGCACCTGTCGGATCTGTACGTCGACATTGGGCAGGCGTTGGCGCAGCGCGTGCAGCCAGGCGGGCAGCCAGTCGGCGTGGTGCAGGGGGTCGAGACTGACCCGCAGGCGTCCGCGGTCATGGCGGCCATAACTGGACAGGTGGTCTTCCAGCGCCGCGACGTCGTCGAGTATTCGTTGCGCATGCCGGTTGAAGGCCAGGCCCGCCTCGGTGGGTAGCATGGCCTTGCGCGTGCGGTGAAACAGCGCAAAGCCGAGACGATCCTCCAGTTCGGCCAGTTGCTTGCTCAATGCCGGCTGGGAGAGAAACAGCTGCTCTGCGGCGCGCGTCAGGTTGTGGGTCTGGCAAATGCTGCGTACCAGGTGCAGATGCTTTATTTCCAGGCGCACGCTCAGCGTTCCTTGTCCGATCATCAGCAGGCATCTTCACCTTGGCAGTGCCCGTCGGCAAGGCTGGCGGGTGGTCAATCCAGGAGGTGGGTGTGAATCAGCTCGGGGTGAGCGGTGTTCAGGCTACGAATGGCGACCTTGCAACTGCCGGTGACCCGAGGATCGGCGCGTGACTGCAGGACGATCAATTCGCCGCCGATTTTTTTCAGAAGGGCGCGGTCGTATTCCATCAGTCGGTGGCACGCAGCGAGATCACCCGTGCCTTCCAGCGCGCACGGAAAGAGAATCTCGCAGTAAGCGGTGTGCGCGCTGAGCCGCTTGATCGGCCAGAACTGTGGCAGGCCGAACAAGCGCTGCCATTCCTGGGCAATGGCTGCCGCGCCCTGTCTGGGCTGGCCGGCGTTTCGCCACCACACCCACTGGGCAAGCAGGCGCGCGATCGAGCGTGTACGCCAGTGCCAGCGCGTGCGGGCCAGCGGGCCAGTAAAACCATTGACCCGGCGATAGAGCGCGATTTTTTTCGCTTCCTTGTTCATGCCTTCAGGCCCTCTGCCAGCAGCGTCAGGGTGGTGACCAGCAGCACCAGCATGCTCAGGCCATGGCTGATCTGGCGCACGCGCAGACGCCTGCGGAACAGTGCCGTGCAGTACGCCACGCGTAGCACGATGAACACGCCGCCCAGGCCGATGACCCAGGTTGCGCCCAGCGAGGTCGCGGTATCGACGAAGTACAGCAGCAGGATAAACAGCAGTGATTGTTCGAGGCTGTTGCCATGGGCACGTATGGCGGCGGTCAGCGCCGGGTGGCCGGCATCGCCGAAACTCACGCGATACCGCAGGCGCAGGCGCGAGACATTGAGGGACAGCGTTATCAGCAGTACGGCGAGAAGCGCGGCAATGGGAATGCTGTAGGGCATGTAGGTCTTCCTTGCATCGGCGGGGGAGCAGTCATTCGATGCTAATCAGCCGTGGGTAGGCTGTAAAAACACGGTTGCTCATGCCCACGATTCCTACAGGTTATGCCGGACCGATCGAGCCGGCACGCGGGCCGTCCGAGACTCGCCAGAGCTTCCAGGTGCAATCTTGATTGCCCCGCAGTTCGTGGTCGTGCGTATGGCTGGCCTGGGCACTGAAGTCATTGCGGGCCCCGGCATTGCGTAAGCGCAAGGCCAGGGCGGTTCGATAGGGCGCCAGCACCGTGCAACGGGAGGGTGCCTGTCGGGTATGTGAGCCCAGGCCCCGGGCGGGCATGGGCGCTGGCGCAGTGGCGGTTCAGCAGCGGAACTGGTTGACCAGCACCTGTTGCTGGCTGGCCAGGCGTGCCAGTTCATCACTGGCGGTGGCGGTCTGGCCGGCCGACTCGGCCACGCGATCGGCCACGCCGTTGATGTTCACCACGTTGTGGCTGATCTCCTCGGCGACGCTGCTCTGTTCTTCAGCGGCGCTGGCGATCTGTGCGTTCATGTCGCTGATTGCTTCCACGGCCAAAGTGATACTGGTCAGGGTGGCACCGGCCTGCTGGGCCTGGGTCACGCTTGCGCGGGCCCTGGCCTGGCTCTGTTGCATCACGGTTGCCGCCTCGGCGGATCCCGCTTGCAAACGCTCGATCATCTGCTGGATCTCGCCGGTGGATTGCTGTGTGCGCGAGGCCAGGGTGCGCACCTCATCCGCCACCACCGCGAAGCCGCGTCCCTGTTCACCGGCACGTGCTGCCTCGATGGCCGCATTGAGTGCCAGTAGGTTGGTCTGGTCGGCGATGCTGCGTATCACATTCAACACGCTGCTGATCTGCTGACTGTCTTCCTCCAGTCGCTGGATCACCACGGCGGCGTTTTCCACCTCTGCGGCCAGCCCTTCGATGGCCTGGATCGCCCCCTGTACGACGGCCTGGCCCTGATGCGCCTCGGTGTCCGCCGCTTGTGCCGAAAGCGCTGCCTGGGCCGCATTGCGCGCGACTTCCTGCACGGTGGATGACATCTCGTGCATGGCCGTGGCGACCTGCTCGATCTCCCGGCGCTGACGGCCGACATCGCGATTGGATTGTTCGGTGATGCTCGACATTTCCTCGGCCGATGCCGCGACCTGGGTGGTGGACAGTGCCACGTCGTTGACCAGCGTGCGGACCTTCTCGGCAAAGCGGTTGAACGCCGTAGCCAGTTCCGCGACTTCATTGTTGCCTTGCGCGTGCAGCCGGCGAGTCAGGTCGCCGTCGCCGGCGGCAATATCGCGCATGGCCTCGACCGCCGTGCGAATGGGCCGAACGATCCCGCGGGCAATCAGCAGGGCGAGTAGCAGCCCCAACACCAGAGCCACGACGGCCACCAGCAGCGCCATGTTGCGCGAGCTGCTCAAGGCGTCGGCATAGTGCGAGCGGTCCATGGCAAATTCCAGGATGCCGATCGGCTTGCCCGAGTAGTCCTTGACCGGCGCGGCATAAATCGCCAGCGCCCGGCCCTGGTCATCGACCTGCAGGTGCACTGGCGTGCCGTTCAAGGCTTGGAGGCGCTGGGCATCGGTCAGCAACCCGGTGTCAGCCATCGTCCTGGCGAACGGTTTGAAGCGCCCGTCAGGGGCGGCCAGGCTCAGGCCGACATCCACCTTGTAGCGGGCCTTGAACGCGTCGAAGAACGCCTGGCCGAACGACAGCCCGAACTCCACCGTACCCACATGCCGGCCTTCATAGGCAATGGGCGCAATACCGCGAATGCCCAGCCCGGCGAGTCCGGACTCGATGCCGCGAATGCTGCGCTTGCCGTTGTTGGCGGCCAGTACGGTCTGGCGAAATGCCGAGAGGTCATCGCCAAACTTTTCAGGCTCATGCACGCGCAGGAACGAGGTGGCGGGGGCCGTATGAAACTGGAACTGGCGCACGCCATGGTCCTGTTGGAGCCGTGGGAATCCGGGGCCGAGCAGGGCCATCAGCGTCTCTCGGTCGCCCTGGGCCATGGCCTGCTGCACCGGCGGCAGACCAGCGACCAGCGCCGACAGGCGCTCGGCCATTTGCGCTTCGGAACCGATGGCGGTGGTGATGTTCTCGAATAGGCTGCTCAGCTCGCGCTGCTCGGCCTCGGCGATCAGCGCCTCGAAACGCGAGAGGAATACCGGCACCAAGGTGGCAACGGTCACCAGCAACAGCAGCGCGAAACTGATCGCGATGCGATGGCCGATCTTGATCGTGGCAAACATGCAGAAAACCTCCGGCTATGGGCCTGGGGCCGCCGTGCATTGAGTGTTTGTTTGGCCTCTGAAGAGGCGGCAGAAATGACTGTATCGGACATATTTTGTAGAACATGAGCTTTTTGATGGCGTTGTGCTTCCATCCCCCAAAGGGCGGGTCACGTTCGAGGGGCAGGGCGCGCGGGTGATCCCCGCGCCAGGAGGGTGTTTGCGCTTGATAAAAAAACGGCGCCCGCTAGAGGGCGCCGTCCGGTCATGGGGGCAGGGCACTAGCCGCTTAGTCGCACTTGGCGTTGCTCGACACTTCCTTGCTCGCCAGTTTCAACTGCTTGCCCAGTTCGGCTGCATCGGAGCTGCTGTAGACCCGCCCGCCGGTGTTTTGCGCGATGCAACGCGACGGGCCGCCAGCACCGATGCTCACGACGTTGACCCGCAGGCGTGGCTGGTCCCTGGCGATCTGCCGGGAAACTGCACAGACGTCTTTCTGGCAGCCGTCTTCACCGTCGATAAACATCACGATCACCGCATCGTTGTTGCGCCCGTCCACCGTGCTGGCCGCGTAGGCCAGGCTGTCGGCCAGGGGGGTGCCGTCGTTGGACACCAGGCCACGGATGCCGTTGATCAGCCGTGGGCGGTCGCCAAACTTGAACACACCCTGGTCCGGCGTGCGTTGGCAGCCTGCGAAGGTGATCAGGCGCGTGTCGATCTTCGGGTCCAGCCCGTTGATCATGCCGGCCAGCGAGTCCTTGGCGACGTCCATGCGGGTTGGTTTGGCGGTGATCCGCAGGGTGCGATCCATGTCCAGGAACTTGTTGAACTCATTGGCGAACAGCCAGTCCTCGTCGGATTTCAATGACTTGATGTTCAAGTCCATCGAGCCCGAGGTATCGAGCACCACCACGAACTGCGGGATCTCCGCATTCGGCGATTTTTTGCGGCAGGCAAAGTTGTCCAGCGTTGGCGCTGGTGGCGGGGCGGCCACGACCGGTTTGGGCGGCGGCACTGGCTTGGGTTCTGGTACGGGCTCCGGCACGGGTTCTGGCTCCGGTGGGACAGGCACCGGCTCGGGCTCGGGCGTCGGCTCCAGCACCGGCTCGGGGGCCGGTTCAAGCGGTTGTTCGACGGGTGCTGGAGCTGGCGGGACCGGTGGCACTACGACCACCGGGTCACGGTGCAGGAACCAGTAGAGCCAGAGCGCCAGGAGCAGCAACAGCAGCGCGAGCAAGGCTGCGGCCAGCCACCAGCCCCGGCGCGATGGGGGGACGACGGGCACGACGGGCGGGACTGGCACCACGGGCGGCGGTACCGGTACAGGCTTGGGTTTGAGCTGGTTCCAGCGCACCACCAGCGGTTCACCGTTGAGGCTGTAGAGCGTGTCCAGTTCGGGGGTGCCGATCAGGCTGCGCAGGGCGTCGGCGTCCGTTGTCTGGCCGCGTTTCTGCAGCTCGTCCGCCAGTTGTCCGAGGGAGGTCTGGCGTACTTCGTAGGTCTGCAGCAAACGCCGCTGCGCGTCCTCGTTGAGCTCGGCATAGGGCGTGGGCTGGCCACCCAGTTCGGTCCACCACTCCAGGACTTCGCCGCTGCCCATCCGTGGGATGGCAAACAGGTTGGCGACGGTGGCTGGAAAATGTTTCTGGATAAGGGCGACTTTGTCTTGCAGCGCGCTCATCCCCTGCGGTGAGGCCTGTGTATCCCTGATGACCCGCTGCATGACGATGATTCCTGGAAATAGTGCAGGCATCCCTCGGGATGCCTGCGGGGTGAAAAACTACTCTTCGTAGCCGAGGCTGAATTGCAACTGGTTGACCTTTTTCTGCAAGGTCTTGAGCTCTTCCTGCTTGGCCGCCAGTGTGGCCGCGGTGGGCTTGCTCACCGGTGCTGCTTGCGAAGCCTTGAGCTGCTGCTCAAGGCTGGCGATCTGCTTCTGGACCTGGCCTTCATTGCCGCGCCGGGATTTGAGCGAGGTCAACAGTTGCCCCAGCGACTGGTTCAGCGCCGCCTGGGATTTCTGCTGGCTGGCCAGGTCGGTGCGGGTGCTCAGTTGCTGGGCCTGAATGTTCTCGTAGACCTGGCGGAACAGGGCGTTCTGCTGGCGTGAGGCATTCAGGGCTTCTTCCTTCTGCTTGACCTGATCGCTGTAACCACCGGAGTAGTCGCAGTTCATCTTGAGCAGCATGCTGCTGTCGCGATTGGTTGCATCGCATTCGCCCGGCTTCGTCGCGCAACCGCTCAGGGCCAGGACGGCGGTGATGACCGCCAGCTGTCGTAGCGTCATGTGCTTAGCCCAGGGTGATTGCGGAACGTTGGCTGTACAGACCGTCGACTTCCTTTTGCAGGGCGGCGACTTTCTCGTTCATTTTCAGGATGCTCATGTCCACCTGCTTGATCTCGGGGCTGTTGCCCTGCGCGCGCTCGGCATCTGCCACCTTGGTGTACTCGGTGACCTTGGTGCGCATGTTGCCCAGGTCTTTGCGCAGGCGGGCGATGTTCGAATCGATCTCGGCGATCTGAGCCTGGGCCTTGGTCTTGTCGACTTTTTTGTTGGCGATGTCGCGCTTGATCTGGGCGATGCGCGCCTGGTCATCCTGGATCACCTGCTTGGCGGTGGCCGTGCGGGTGATGACGTTCTGGGTGTCCTGCTCGACGTCGCTGTTCATCTTCGCCAGGCGGGTGGTGGTGTCGGCGTACTCGCTGCGACGCTGGTCCAGGTAGTAGTTCGCGCCCATGGCCACGCCGCAGGCGGTGATCCCGGCCGCAACGGCGCAGACGGCCTTGTTGCTGCTGTTGGACAGCGCACAGCCGAGAATGCCGATGCCAGCACCAACGGCGCAGGCCTGGTAGCCGGACTTGCTGAAAAATTCGGCGTCATTGCTTTGGGTCAGGCGCGGGTCGGGGCTGGCACTGTTGTCGAGCATGGAGCTGCCCGTGGTGGCGCAACCGCTCAGCAGCATGCCGGCGGTGGCAACGAATGCGATCTGTAGCTTGAAGTGGGTCCAGAGGCTGCGCGACATGGTGAAACTCCTTGGGGATAGCGGTTCTGACTGTTGTTATCAAGTGGCTATTGAATAGCTATTGCGTAACGGCCTTGCAACGGCCCAGCCAGGCATCAGTGTCGATCTTCTGCTTTTGCAGGAACGCTTTCTGATTGGCCCAGTGGGTGCGCAGATAGGGTTTGAGGTCTTGCAGCTGCTTGTTGCGGGTGATGATTTCCTCCATCACCGGAACCTGGGTTTCAAGCAGCGGCTGGCCGTACAGGGTCGCCGACTCCACCAGGCTGCTGGCGTAGTAACGGCTGAGCTTGTGCAGTCGATCCTTCTGCTCGTCGAGCTTGCCCTTGCGCATGTCGCAACTGGCATCCTTTTCCGCGCTTTCGCAGTTGAGCGCGTAGTTCTTTTGCAGGAAGTCCACGTACTGGCCGTCGTCGAGCATCTTGGTGCACAGGAACGCGCCCAGGTTGAGGCTGGCGCGAATCGCCTGGTCGCGGGTTTCTTCCTGCTGCTGGTTGCTGGCGCGCAGTTGGTTTTCCAGGGCCTGGAGTTTCTCCTTGAGCGCCTTGTCCTCGACGCCCGAGGCCAGGTTGTTCAGCGACTGCACGGCACCCTTGTCGGCCGAGTCGACTTCCTTGCTGCCGGTGCCGAGCTTCTTCCAGCTGCTCTCAATGCTGGCGACCCGCTCGCGCGAGGTGAGTGTGGGGGAGACCATGACCAGGCGCAGGCCGGTGGTCTTGTTCTTCACCTGGCCGTCGGCGTTGTAGTACGGGTCTTCCTTGCGCAGCGCCGTGCGCAAGTCCGCCTGGGTGGTCAGGTAGTTGCCGCCGCGAACCACGAAGCCGCCGGCCTGGCCATGCTGGCGATCGAGCTTGTTCAGGCGAAACGGCTCGAACATCATTTCGTCGACGTTACCGAGCATGTCGTGCAGGCCCAGGGGGTTGGGCTTTTGCAGACCGGTCAGCTGCAGTTTGCCGTTGGAGGATTGCGCCCCGGCAAACCATTCGTAGGCATTGATCCCCTCCGGCATGGGGTAGTGCGTGTCGCGAAATTCGGCGGCACCGACTTCCAGGCCACCGCGCGCGGCGAACTCCCACTCGACTTCAGTCGGCAGGCGCAGGAAGCCTTGCGCACCATCTTCCTTGGGCAACTTGCCGGCAGCGTTCTTGCGCAGCCACAGGTTGTACTTGTCGGCGGCCTCGACGGCCTGCACCCAGCTCACGGCCACTTGCGGCAGGCGCATCTTGGTGGCGGCGGTCGGGCAGTTCGCGTCGGTCAGCGCGGCATATTGCAGCTGACTCATCTCGTACTTGGCCATCAGGTAGTAGCGCGACTTGTCGTTCTTGGCGGCGGTAAAGCTGCCGGCGATAAACGCTGGGCGTGTCTGTTCGACGTAGCCGTACTCGGCGCCGTCCTGACCGATGTTGATCGGGTAGTCGTCGAGCGGCCCGGCCACGGGGATAAAGACCTTGCGAAACACCATCGAGCCTTCGCAGGGCATCGGCAGCACCACGTCGGCGGAGTCCGGGCTTGGGTTGTAGTACTTTTCTTCCCAGCCTGCCGCCGAAGCGTCCAGCAGGTAGCCAAGGCTCAGGGGCAATAGCAAGCCAAAACGTTTATAGCTCACGAAGACTCTCCGCAGGTTGGATATTGATGGCTCGCAGGGCGCCGATCACGGCCACCAGTGCAGCGACCACAAAGGTCAGGAGCAAGGCGCCAAGGCCGTGCCAGAAAGTGATGTGGCACACGAAGGTGCCGGTGGCCTGGCTGCTACCGAGCAGGGCGTCGAATACCTGGCTGCCGATGCCATAGAACAGCAGCCCGCCGAGGTAACCGGCCAGGCTCAGCAGCAGTGCCTGCAGCACCACGAAACCGCCGACCGCGCCGCGTTTGAAACCGAGCAGGCGCAATACCGCGAGGCTTTTGCGCTTGCGGTCGATATTGGCCAGGAACGCGCCGACCATCGACGCGACGCAGCCGATCAATGCGGCAGCGGCAATCACGCCGAAGATCAGCCCCAGCACATGGTTGATCGCCTTGACGTTATCGATATCGGCCAGGCGGCTGGAGGTCTCGATATGTTGTTCGTTGAGCCAGCGCTCCAGCGGTGCGACCTGGTCGATATCGCGTGCATACACGCGGGCGCGGGCGTACAGCGGCTGCAGGTCGCCCTGGGGTTTGCCGGTGGCGATGGCAAATGCAGGCACCTGATAGCCATCGCGAAAGCGCTCAAGGTCCAGCAGCAACGCCGGCGCGACAAACCCGGCCGGGCGCCCGAAGCGCGCACCGTCGAGCACCGCCAGGACCGTCAGTGTCATTTCGCCGCGCTCATTGACCCCTTCCAGGCGGCGCAAGGCCCGCAGTTGCACGCTGTCGCCGACCTGGGCCTGCAAGCGTTGAGCGGCGCGGGCGCTGAGGATCACCTGATTGCCCACTGGCGTGAGGGGGCCCAGGCCCAATTGCGGATCGCCCGGCGCCGTGGCGATGATTTCCGCCCCTTCGACAAACCGCTGCATGCCGATCAGCAGGTCGGCCTGGGTATTGAGCGAGCGGGTCTGACCGAGGGCAAAGCCGGTTTCGGGGCGCTGGCGTAATTGCTCGATCCAGGCCGTGTCGTAGTTGCCATTGCTGAGCATCTTGACTTCAAGGTTGCGCGGGTCGCGCAGCAATTCGTCCTGCAACTGGCTGACCACCCCGTGCTTGAGGCCGAACAGCAGCAGCAACGGCGCAATCACCGCCACCAGGGACGCGGCGATGCACAGCGAGACCTTGCGGTCGTGCCAGAGGTCCTGCAGCGCCAGTGAGCCGAGCAGGCGCAATTGATCAGTCCATCGATTCAAACAAGGTCTCTCCCTGACGGCTGATGGCACCGAGCCTTGGCAAGCCGAAATCCTTCAGCAGCGCCCAGTCATGGGAAACCACCAGGGCACTCAAGCCCATGCTCGCGACCAGGCTCAGCAGCAACTCGAACAAACGACGGGCATTGTGTGGGTCGAGTGCGGCGGTCGGTTCGTCGGCCAGTAGCAACAAGGGTTCGTGGGCAATTGCCCGCACACAGGCGACGCGCTGGCGTTCGCCGATGGACAGCGCCTGGGGCTGTTTATCCAGCAAGCCCTGCAGGCGCAAGACCTCGACGGCGTGGTCGATGTGCGCGCTCCAGGCCGACATGCCGAGCAAGCGCCGGGGCAGGCTGATGTTGTCCCGTACCGTCAAAAATGGCAGCAGGCCGCCACTTTGCAGAATAAAACCCAGGTGCCGCGAACGCACGGCGGCGAGGGCCGGCTGGTCGTCAGTGCTCAGCAACCGGGCAATATCCTGCGCCGGTGCCGCGCCGAGGCTGAAGCGTTCGAGTTCCACCGGCGCCAACAACAGGCCGATGGCTTCGAGCAGGGTGCTTTTGCCGCTGCCGCTTTCGCCGGTAATCGCGATGATTTCACCGGCGCCCAGTTGCAACTGCCCCAGACGTACGTGATGGGCCAGTGCGCCCTCGCCACGGCGCACCAGCAGGTTCTTGATGTCGAGCACGTTAAGGCATCATTTCCAGGGGCACGGGATACACGTTGTCGCGCGCATCACTATTCTTGGCCAGTGCGACCCAACGGTCGACATCGGCGTTGTAGCGCTGGTAATGGCGCAGCTTGGTGTTCAGGGTGCGGATGAATTTCTCCTGCGCCAGGCCATCCCAGCTCTTCCAGGTCTCTTCATCCAGGTTCAGCACTTCGCTCTGATAGGGCAGGTCTTCGAGGTACTCACCCAGCACGCCCATATCGGCCAGCTTGGCGTTGCCTTTCTGCTTGAGCTGATTAGGGTCGGCGCCCATGGTGGCGGCGACCGAACGCAGGCGTTCGAACATTTCCGTCGGCGAAATCAGGCCTTCGTTGGCAGCATCGAGGATCTGCTTCATCACATCGCTCAGGTCGCTGAGCTGGGACTTGGTCAGCAGCACCCGCACATCGGTGGTCGGGATGTTCTGCTTGATCAGGTCGCGGTCGGTGATCCAGGCCTTGAAGACCGGCGGCGCCTTGCTGTTGGTCTTCTCGCCGAGATAGGCCAGTTGCATGGCGTGGCCGATCAGCGCCGCGTCAGCGAGCATTTTCTTCTCGGCCGGGTCCTGCTTGGCGTTGGCCGCGCTGCCGATGGCGTCTTCGCCCATATAGGCGGCCTTGACCTGAGAGGTGATGGCGATTGCCAGAGCATCGACCTTGCGCCCGAATTCGTTCACATCACCGGCATTGACCGGGTAGTACAGCGATGTGTTGGTCCCGGGGTAGGTCGACAGGTTCTGGTACTGGGCCTCGGCCTTGGCGTGGTTCTTGATCCCGGCCGGTGTCTTCAGGTGCAGGGTATAGATGGCCACGCCCGGGTTGGCGGCTTCGAGGCGCACTTGCGCGGCGCTCAGGCCGGTCTTGGAGAGTTTGTCGTCGCCGTCGATGGCCCCGGCGTCGGTGATCAGCACCACGTAGCGGGCGCCGAAACGGCTCCAGTCGACCTTGTCGATACTGTCCATGACCCCGGCAAACGCGTCTTCGTTGAAGCTGCTGCTCGACACGGTCGCCTGCTTGAGGTCGGCGATCTTGGCGAAAAAGTCGGCGCTGTCTTTTACCTGGGTCGGGTCGGCATACATCTTGGTGGTGTATTCGAGCCCCGGCACCGCCTGGGTGTTGGAGCGGAAGGCGACCAGGCCGAACTTGACCTGCTTGCCCAGGTGCTGCGCTTCGATCTGCTGGTAGACCTTGCGGATCGCCTCGCGGGTGCGGTCGATATAAGGGTCCATGGAGATCGTCGAGTCGATGACGAACACCACCGCCGCGCTGAATTCCTTCAACTGGCTGCTGGCTTTGTCTTCGGCGTCCTTGCTGCCGGCAGCGGCGCCGCTGGAGGCGCCGCCCTGGGCGGTTTTGTCATCGGCTTTGCTGACCGACGCGACGTTGAGCAGGCGCGTGCGGAAACCGCTTTCGGTCATGACTTCTTCGCCGCTGAGCACCGGTAGCAGGTAGAACTGCTTGTGCAGGTCGACGAAATACTTGGGCTCTTCGGCCAGTACGCCTGGAGCCTGCTGGCCCTTTTTCAGCGTGGCGCGCAGGGGCGCGACCTTGCTGACCGGGTCCGATGCATCGAGGATGCCCTCGACGGTGGCGCGGTCCTTGAAGAACAACAGGCGGTCGCGGTTGGCCGGGTTGGTAAAGGCCAGGGTCAGTTGCATCTTCCAGTCGGTGGTGCAGTTGGCCGGCAGCCAGCCAATGGTCTTGCCATAGCTGTCGGGACCGACTTTGAGCCACTCGGCGTTAGCGGCCTGCGCGCGCTCGTAGACGTAAAAGCGGCTGAAGACCGGCTGGGCCTCGCCTGGTGCGCCGCCCGCCGTCGGGCTCAGGGCGCAGCCCGGGGTGGTCAGTACGCGCTGGAACAGGGTCTTCTTGCCCTCCTGGATCAGCGGCTTGTCAGCGGCCAGGGCCAGTGGGCTGGCGCACAGCGCCAGCAACGCGGCGGCACTCAGCAGGGAGCGGTTCAGGGACAAACGCATCACTTCTGCAACTCCTCTAGACGCTCTTGGGCTTCGGTGTTGCCCGGGTCCTGGGCCAGGATGGTTTCATACCAGTAAGCCGCCGTGGCGTTGTCCGCGACCGGGAAGCACTCGCTGGCCTGGAGGAACTTGGGGTCGTACTCGCGAGCATAGGCCTTGGCGATCAGCACGTCTCCGGCCTGGGCGCGGTTGGCGTACAGGCGCTGGGCAACGCCGCAGTGCTTGCCGGCCTTGGCCTGGTTGATGATTTCCAGCAACTGGGCGCTGTCGGGCGAGGCCTTGATGCAGGCCTGGACGAAGGCCAGTTCGGGCAGGCTGTTCATGCTTTCCAGGGTGCAGGCTTGGGTATCGGCACTGGCTGCGGCGGGCGCTGGCGTAGGTGCCGGGCTCGCTGCCGGGGTGCGGGTGAAGAACCAGAAGCCGAGACCCGCTGCGAGCAGGAGCAGCACGACGATCAGCAGGCCGATCAGGCCTTTGTGGCTTTTCTTCACCGGCGCAGGAGGCGGGGTGTAGGCCGGTTCGGCGTGCATCGATTCCGGCTCGACTTCCGTCTCGGCCATGGAGAAGCTCAGTTCCGGCAACTCCGGCACGGCCGGGATTTCAACGACCGGCGCGCTTGGCGTCGCCAGTTCGGCGCCGTCGTAGCTAGAGCGTGTCTGGCCACCGGCGGTGGATGGCAGCAGGCCGACTCCCGGACGCACTACACCCTTGTCGGCATAGCCCAGGCTTTGCTCGCGCAGTTCGATCTGGAACTGCGAGTTGGCACTGCCTTCGAGCAGCGGGTCGACCACTTCCGGCCCGACCTGGGCTTGCAGGCCGTCACCGCTGGCGGTCACGTCGAAGCGCGAGACCTTGAACCAGAAGGGGTTGCTGCTCCAGGCCTGCTGGTCCTGAAGGTAAAAATTGTCCTGGTTACGCTGGATGGAAAACTCCAGGTGCTCCTCGCCACCCTGCCATTTCTTTACGGTAAGGCGGGCCTGGCCCGGTACATTGGGCTCTAACGCGAGTAGGTCGACACGAATTGGCATTGCTTATCTCGCTGCGAAGGCGGTGAGCACATGGCCCAGCCGTTCGTTCTGTTCAGGGGTGATTTCACGACCGGCGCCATGGCCGGCATTGTCCAGGGTGATGTAGGCCAGGCCCGAGAGCCAGTCACCGAGAAACAGCTGCGCCTGGTTCGCCGGCTGCGCGGGCAGCTCGGGCACCTGGCCGGGGCCGATATCGGTGTAGAACGAGAACAGTGGCGCCTTGGCCCCTGTACGGCCGTTCGGGCGCTCGCTCACCGGCTTCTGGATATAGCCGAACCAGGACACGAAGTCGCGCAGCACCCGCTGCACTTCCAGGACTTGGCGCTCGACCAGTTGGTCGCGACGGGCGCCGCTTTGCGCACGCTTGAGGACCGCGCGGCTCAGTTGTCCGGGCAGGTCCTGGCGATAGCCGGCGGTAATCAGTTCGTCGACCACCGCTTCGAGCAAGGCCTTTTCCAGCCCCAGCAGGTTGAGCAGGCTTTGGCGGTTGGTCAGCTCGCGCAGGTGGGCGATCCAGGCCTTGAAGGCGGCCTTGGCGAAGCGGTGTTCGTTGCTTTGCAGCTCCGGTGCCGCTGCGCTGGTCGGGCTGCTGGCCGGTGCGCTGTCCTGGCCGACGTCGTCGCCAAAGTCGAAGTCGAAGCCGGCATCGTTGCCGTACAGGCTTTGGCTCGGGGTCGAGGCCTCCAGTTCGGCGCTGTCGCCGGACTCGTCATCATCGGTTTCGTAAGCGCCGCTGAGGTACAGGTCGCGCACCTCTTCGCTGGGCATGTCGAGTTGATCGATCAGTTCGCCAAGTACCGCGGGACGTCGCCCCAGGCCGGTCAGGATCATCTGCGCCTGGGCTTTCTTGGCCGCTGCGGCACCCTCACCGTCGGCGTGGTACCAGGTGCTCAGGCCATGGGTGGTCAGGCCTTCGAGGCATTCGCCCAATTGCTCGCGAATACGCTGCAGCTTGAACTCGATATTGGCCACGCCCTGGAAACTGCCGCTGAAGTGGCTGATGCCGCCGTCGTCGTTGCGCAGCATGTGGGCCCAGGCATCGGCCGGGTTCTTGATGTGCTTGCACACCAGGGCGTTGCTGGCGAAGGTGCTGCCCAGGCCGTTGATCCGTTCCTGGTAGTTGGGATTGATGCCGGTCTCGGCACCGCTGGCGTCCTGGGCGATAAACGCCGCGTCCATGCGCGGCTTGCGTACCAGGAAGGTGTTCTGGAACGGCGTGCCGGCCCAGTCGTTCATCCAGCTCAGGCTGCCGAAGCGCTCCAGCATGGTCAGCTTGACCATGCCGTTCCAGCTCTCGTCGTACTGGTCAGGGGTCAGGCTCAGGGAGTTGGTGATGCGCAGGTCGAGCATGGTCAGGGCCCAGATCAGGCCGATTTCCCGCTTGCTGCGCGCCGCCGAGTCGGCGCCCTGGGTCTTTTCGATCCAACGGGTCAGGACCGGGCCCACGTCGTTGACGTCGCTCTGTTTGGTCGAGCCGGTGCACACCACCAGGGCGTTCATTTCCTGGTTGTCGGTGTAACGCTCGAACAGATAGGCGACCTTGCCACGCAGGATCAGCTGCGAAACGGAGTTGTCCTTGGTGCTCGACTGCGGATCGTTGGAGTCGGCGATCTCGTGCAGTTTCTTACGTCCGCGATAACCGGGGAAGTCGAGCAGGTCGACCTGGTTGACGATGTCGTCGACGGGCGCTTCGATCAGGCGAAAGGTCATTTCGGCGGTCAGGGCCGCCAACTGCGCCACGGTAATCGACTGGCTGTTTTGCAGGCGCCCGTCGACCAGCGGTCGCACCTCGATCGGCAAGTCCCGCGGGCTGCCAAAACGCTCGAGAATGTCGACGTTCATGATGCTGTCGCGCTGGCTGTAGGTGTCGTTCTCGAACGTCACCAGGGCTTTGAGCGGTGCAAACACGGTTTCGGGCAGGCCCAGGGTGTGCAGAGCGCGAGCCAGTTGCTGGTAGACGCGCGTCAGCTCGCCCTGTTCGCCCCAGAGGATCGAGAACAGCTCGGCCCGTTCCTGGTAGTTCAGCCGTGGCGCCAGTTGCAACGCCTTGGGCCAGTACAGGTGTTCAAGCTTTTTCACCGAGTTGCGGAAGTTGTCGCGCAGGTAGTCCCACAGCGAGACCAGGTCGTCGGCGTTGACGCCGACCTGAACCGGGCCGTTTTCACGGCCTTCGAATGGCTTGAGCACCCGCTGGATGCGTTCTTCATCGATCTCGTAGGAAATACGTTCAAGGTCGAAGTCCTTGAACCAGGAGTTGGCGAGAATCTTCGCCAGCTCGATTTCCTTGAACAGGCTGAGCTCGACCGGAAAATTGTCGTCCTGGCTCGGCGTGGCACGTCGACTGAAGCGCGTCACCAGGCCGGTGGCTTCCTTGCCGCCACCCACCGGGTTGATGTGCTTGATAAAGTCCAGGCGCTGGCCACCGAAGCTGGTTTCCAGCTTGCCGTTTTCACCGGCGGCGAGGGCTGAGATCAGGTAGGACTTGCCGGCCTGGGACAGGCCGAAAAAGCCGATGGTCATCGGCGTGCAGGCCACGCGACCCAGGGTGTGCGCCAGGTTGCGGGCACGGTGCAGGCGAATGTTCAGGTTGTCGGCTTCGCTGTCCAGGCGCGGGGCATTGACGCGCGTCTGGCCAATCCAGTCGAGCGCCTGCCCGGCACCTTGATACACCGCAGTCCAACTGGCTGAAAGCTGACGTTGTTCGGGGGTCAGGTCATTCATTTGAGTTTCACACTTCCACTGTCGAGCCAGTACTTGGTCTCGCTCAGGCCGGCATCGAGCATGGTGTTGAGTTCCAGTTCGAGGTCGCTGCGCGGGTTAAAGCTGACGTTGTTGCTGTTGGATTCGATGTTACGCACCAAGAGACGGTCGCTGACCAGGGCCTGCTTGCTGGTGTACTGGTCCGCCGACTTGACTTCGAATCGCACCTTGAGCAAAGGCACACTGCCGTCTGCGGTGGTGGCGCGGGAAAACTTGTCTCGCCCGCCCTGGGTGAACCGCAGGGTGTAGAGCGGCGAGGCCGCCCAGCGTTGTGCCGCCAACTGGCGAAAGCCCAGGCGCAGGTCGCCGCGCATTTCCAGTTGTGGCGTGTCGGCCTCATCGCCGACGCCGATTTCTGGCAGCTTGATTTTGTTGTCTTCGGACTGGATGTCGCGGTACAGCACATCGGAGTCTTTGATGACGTTGTTCAGGTCGATGATGCCGATGTGCTTGACCGTCGAGTACGGCTTGAGCGCCGAAGAACGGAAGTAGAAGTTCGGCACGCTGTGGTTGGCGCACAGCAGACAAAGCATCGCGCCCACCGAGGCGGTGCTCTTGGGGTCGTCGATCCGGCCATTTTTGTGGAACGGGTACCAGCCGCCGGTGCGGTAGTTCTGCAACGCCAGGATGCGTCCCGGCGGCAGCGGCAGCACCTTGCGGATAAACGCCTGGATGCCGGGCAGGCGCGAAGGGCGGCCGGTCAGGAGCAGGACGTCGCAGGGGTAGTGCGCAACCACTTCACAGAGCGCCCCGAGAATCTTGGTGATGTTGATTTTGTCGTTGAGGAACGCCGCGTGGAGCTTTTGCAGGTCGAAACTGATCGACGCGTCGTACAGGCTGAAATCGCTTTGGCCACCGACATCGCGGCGCACGGCGGCATTGACGTAGTCCTGTACGGTCTGGCTGATCGCGGTGGGCCCGAGCAGGTCGCGGTAGCTTTGCGGCGTGACCTCCTGGGGAACCTGTGGGTCGTAGTGCTCGTATGCCTTGAGCAACGCCAGGCCCAGCGGGGAAAACACCTGCAGGTTCAGTTGCTGGCGCAGGATCATGTCCTGGGCACTGATCGACTCATCGCCGCACAGTCGCGACATCAGCGAATCCGGGGCTTTCACCCCGGCGTTCTGCAGGGCCTGTTCAAAGCTTGGCAGGATAAAGGCCTGGATCACGTCCAGCAGGATATCGTCGCCGGCCACCTTGAACCCATCGCGAAAGCGCTGTTCGGGCACGATGTGCACGTTGCTGCCGCTGCCGGTATTGCCGGCGCGATCCAGGCGGTAGTCGGTAATCACCAGGTCGGTGGTGCCGCCGCCGATGTCGATGGTCGCCAGGGTGACGCGCTCACGGTCGGTCTTGTCCGGCCGGGCCAGAGTGTCGAAAAACTCTTCCGGGTGACCGGCGAAGTTCTCATTGACCTCGGTGTACAGGTAGACCAACTGGCCGCAGGATGCTTCGTCCCATTCCACCCGAATGCTCGGGATCGGCGTGCGTGGGCTGACCTGCTGTTCCTTGTGCGGGTCTTCCTCGCCGGCGTGCCAACCGAGGCTTTTCCACACCAGGCCGATGGCTTGCAGCATGCGTTCGTTGAGGATGCTGCGCTCGGCCTGGGGCATACCTGGTGGCACGGTCAGGGTGATGCTGTTGAGTTGGCGCGGCACGCGGGTGTGGCCCTGGCGCGAGCGTTGGGCCGGGCTGTTGATTTGCGACAGCGCCTGGGCCAGGACTTCGGCGAGCATGAAGGTCATCAGCGAGCTGCGCGAGTAGCGCGGCATAAACACCGGCAGGCGTTCGTCTTCATCGAGGCTGTACAGGGCCTCGCCGGTTTCGTTGATCAGGTGCGAAAATGGCGCGGCGGTGGCATACGGCTCGTTGTCGGTCTTGATGTACGAGCAGTTGAAGCGCCAGCCGTGGCCGTAGGCATTTTCATCCCACAGATAACGCTTCGGACTGGACAGCCCGGTGGAGCCCTCCGTGCCGCGGCGGCGACTGGCCAGGCGGCCGGCTTCATTGCCGACGCGGGCGATCGTCGCCCACTGGAAGGCATCGTGCCGGCCGCTCTTGACCGAGCAGTGGTCCTTACCGAAGTAGGCCTGGGCAAACTCCACACGGCTTTCGAATGGTTGGTTGTAGGTGTGTTCGGGGGTGATCAGGTCGCGCAGTTCGAGCACATAGTTCTGCTTCAAGCCGGAGCCGGCCTGGCCATGGTTTTCGATCAGGATGCCGCAGGTGCGTGAGTTGCCGACGTCCAGCACCAGGTCCACAGGAATCGGCTTGACCAGGCCATTGCTGTCGTTGGCGACCACTTTGAGTTCGGGGATGTCGACCTTCGCCCGGGCCGTCGACTGCTGCGCCGTTGACGGTTTGCTCAACAGGCTCAGCAGGTTGAGGTAGTGGGCCTGGTGATGGTCGGCGCGAATATCAATGTCCAGCTCTTCGCGTGAGCGATGGGCATAGCCTTCGTTGAACACTTCCAGCAGCCACTCGTTGACCCACGGCTGGGCCAGGAACCAGCGGGTTTCGCGGGCCTTGGTCGCGAGCTTGAAGGACACGCCGGAACTGATGTCTTCCTCGTTCGGCGCCAGGTAGGTGGTGCCATCACGCTTGGGCATCACACGGCTGTCGAACGCCATGGTCAGGCGGTGGGTGTTGCCGTCGATATCAGGGGCCGGCAACTTGACCAGGCGCATGCGCGACCAGTTGGTCGGGCCTTCATCGAAGCGGTAGGGCGGCATAAAGCGGAAAAACGGGGTCGGCAGCCAGATACCGTCGAACAGTTCGAGGCTGCTTTTCATGTCGATGCTCAGCACCGGCTTGGCTTTCTCGACCTTTTCCGGCTCGGGCTCGTAGAAGTAGAAATCTTTCTCTTCGTTGTAGACCAGGCGGCAGATCTGCCCGCCGGCCATCGGGGCGAACTCGCCCGCCGGTTCCTTGCGAGGATCCAGGCGCAGAGCGAAATCCATGAACTGGATACCGGTGTCGCTGACGAGCGTGACGGTATCTTCGAATTGGGTGACTTCAGGCAACATGTCGGGTTATTCCGTGTTTATTCGCCCATCTGGCGCATGGACATGGGGAATTGATCTTTTCCGTAACCGCCGGTGCAGTCCGCGACCGTCGTCGCCCCGTTGCGGCAGTTGACCTTGGGCATGTCGTAGGTGCTGCCATCGCCGCACACGGCCTGGCCCTGGCTGTCGATGGCCAGGCTGCCGCCCTTCATGGCGGCGCTCACCGGGCCGCTGCATTTGGAGCCGTCGGCCTGGTGCACGGTGACTTCGCCTTTACCGTCCTTGAACTGGTATTCCAGGCGCAATGGCTTGCCGGTCCGGCGATCCTGGATGCCGGCACCGGCGCGGTACTGGCCGTCGAGGAACTTGGCGGCGCCGTCAGCGGCATCCGGCGGGATGCTCAGGGCCGGGCCGGGTTTGGCTGCGGCGGCTTTTTCGGCGTCGGGCGTCGTGACATCCGGCGGTGCGGCCTTGTTTTCGGGCGGCGGCACCGGCAAATCGGCCGCTGGATCCTTGGCCGGATCGGCCGGCGCGGCATCAGCTTTGTTCTCATCCAGGGGCGGCGCTTCGACGCCCTGGGCGCCGTCCGGCGGATTGTCGAGCCCGGGAGCGCTGCCGTTACCCGTGCTCAGGCCGCTAGCGCTGCCTGTCACGTCAAGGCCGTTCAGGCTTGTGCCAGTGCCGCTCAGTCGTGGTTCATCCTGGGCGTTATGCACCGGCAGGATGCCGTTGGGCAGCAGGTCGACGGTCAATGGCGGGATCGGGACGCAACCGCGCAGGCCGAGCAGCAGCCACAACAGCAGCAACAGGAACGGCAGCAGCAACAGCCACCACCAGCGCCGCCACCACGGACGAGGCGCCGCCACTGGCACGACGGGCGTCGCCGCCACGGGGGCAGTCTCGACCACGGGAGGGGGTGTCAGTACGGGGGGCACCTGGTAGAGGCAGCGCAGCGGGTCGCGATTGCGGTCGGCACCGGCGTGCTCGAAGCCCCAGAAGGTCAGGACCGGCTTGCCTTGCACCAAGTAGACGAAGTTTTCGTCGGGGAAATGGATCACGCGCTTGAGCAACTTGCCGAACACGGCCTTGTCGCCTTGCTGCTGTTCGCTGGGATCATTGCCCAGGAAACGCTGGCTCAGGTCGTCGAGCGCGGTCTTGAGCGCTTCCAGTTGGCGCCGGGCGGGCGCGCGCTCTTCTTCGGTCGCGCTGCTCCACGGGATCACATCGCCGTCGAGGCCGCTGTACCAGTCGATCTGGTTGCCCAGCTCATCGCTCTGAGGGATGGCCAGATGGTCGACCATCTCGGGGTTCTTGCGGCGAATGGCTTCGCGCAATTGCAAGGCTGCCCGGTAGACCGGTTGACCTGTCTCGCCCAGGGCTGTGAATGACCCGCTCGTACCGCTGCGTAAAAGTGCCCCGCGCATTCCAACTCCATATGATCCATTGCGCAAAATGACCGACAAACACGTCTGTCAGTGCTCCTGCTTATAGCTGGCGACCTTAGTGTCATAATGACATCGCCGTCAATCGACCAGCCGCCAAAACCGCATGAGACTAGCGTATGCGTGCGGATGTTGCATGAGTAATTTGCAATGGCTTGGCGCGGCTGGCGTTGAATTTTCTCTGGCTTTAGAAAGGGATTATTCCAGCACTTGTAGGCCGCCGGTACAGCACTCTTAAGAGAGTGGCGGCTGGAGGCTGGACCTTTGACTCCGGAACCTAGGCCCCGGCCGCCAAATTCACCGTCAGGACGGTCGCCCCCGAGCGGGACTCGATCTGCAACTGCCCGCCGATACGGCTGATGCGTGCGTGCATGCTACGCATACCAATCCCGGAATGGTCGGTCATGGCGCCGGCCACATCGAACCCCCGGCCATTGTCGATGATGCACAGGCTCATCCCGCCATCGGCCAGGGCCTGCATCTCGATACTGAGCTGGTTGGCCCCGCTGTGCTTGATCGCGTTAGTCAGTGCTTCCTCGACGAAGCGCAGCAGCGCCAGGCGTTGAGAGGTGTTCAGGGGCAGGGGCCAATGTGCCGGCATGTTCCAGCTCGAGGCCAGGCCCAGCCGGTCGAACAGCACCACAAAGCGGCGCCGCAAGGGGGCGATCCACTCGGTCGGTGGGTCTTCGTCCAAAGGCCCGGCCGATGAGGTGCCGTCAATGACATGGCGCAGGTCGTCGCGTAAGGACCTGAGCATCGAGAGAAACTGCGGTTGCCTGAGGTTATTGGAGTGCTCGGTCAGAATAATCGAGCTCATCAGCGAGCTGCCCAGGCTGTCGTGCAGGTCATGGGTCAGGAGCAGGCGCTCGTTGAGGCGGACGTTGTCGATCTCCAACAGGTGCTCGCGCTTGAGCGTCTGCTCCAGTTCGCCGCGGGCATTGCGCACGGCTTCGAGCAACTCACCATTGAAGGCCTCGATACGCCGCAGGCTGCCAGCAAAACGCCAGGCGACGATCAAAAACATGCAGATCGACATCAGTGGTGCGGACAGCGGCCGGAAGTCGTGATCGCTGCTGGTCAGTCCCAGGTAGGTCAGCATGTCGTAGCCGCTGATAAACAGAAAGGCCAGCAGGCAGAACGCGAGCACCAGATGATCTGGCAGGCGGGTGCGCCAGGCATTGAACAGAAATTGCACGCAGCAGCCGCTGAAGATAAACCAGTAAATAAAGGCAGAGACGATCTGCAGCGCGAACAGCGATTGCTCGGGCATCCACCAGGCAATCACGCAGACCAGCGCCGAGCCGCCCCAGAGAACACGCTGCAGCCGCGGGAAGTGCATGCCGCCAAAGCTCCAGGTAAACATGCAAAACGCGCAGGCATATAGAACGCCAGCGGAAAGGCTCAGGCGATCCCAGGTCGCTCCCCGCTCGAACGGCCAGGACGATTCCACCAGAACATTGCTGATGATCAGTGACCACAGCAGTGAAGCCAGGGCAAACCAGCCAAACGCCTGCTCTTTGCGGCGCAGCAACCAGAGTACGAAAAACAGCCCGCTCATGATCAGGGAAATGGTCATGTTGATGGAAAACAGCTCGCGCTGTTGCCACCACTGTTTTTGGTACTCCGGCAGCAGTTGTTCGGGACTGCCCAGCTTTAGCGTGCCGAGTCCCGGGCCCGGATGCTCGGCGGATACCAGGCGTATCAGCAGGGTGTTCTCGCTACTCAGCATTGAGTCGGGTAGCAGCCAATAACGCGGGGTGTTCCAGCTGCGCGACAGGGGGGCGGACAGCGATTCGTCCTGCCAGAACAGGCTGCCATTCAGGAAGAGCTGCCCGGCCATCACCATCCGATCGATGTTGAGGGCTATAGGGCCGTCGCGGCAGTCGTTGCGCCAGTTGACCCGATACCAGAGTGGGCCGGTGAACCCGGTCCCGTGGCTGTGCCAGAGGTCGGGCAGGGTGACGCGCTCCCAGCCATCGGTGGGCGGAGACTGGGCTTCACTCGGTGCCTGCGAGCGCCACACACCGTCGATCCGCGGTTGGCAATCCTGGGACCGGGCGGGCGAACTGGCGAGGACGAAAAACAGCAGGGTCAGGACAGCAAGCCACGCTGGCGCGCCTCGTTGACGGCGCGGGTACGTGAAGAAACGGCTAACTTGCGATAGATACGCTTGATATGGCATTCGACGGTGTATCGAGAGATAAACAGCTGCTCGGCGATTTCCCGGTTAGTCATGCCTTGGGAAACCAGTTCTAGGATCTCGTGTTCACGGGCACTCAGCCCGCCGGCTTCGACCGGTTTGGCCAGTTCCTCGGGCTGGGGAACGCTGGCCGGGGGTAGCAGCTGCAAAATGCGCCGGGCAACGAACGGATCGATCGGCGCGCCGCCACGCAGCACACTGCGAATCGATAGCGACACTTCCAGATCGTCCCGCTCCTTGAGCACATAGCCGGTAGCGCCGGCGCGCAATGCGCCAAGAATAGCCGCTTCGGTGCTCCAGGCCGAAATCACCAGAATCAATAGTGACGGATCCTGCTCGCGGAGCTCTTCGATTAGCTCGATGCCATTGCCGTCCGGCAGGCCGAGGTCCACCAGCGCCATGGCCACCGGTGCACTGTCGATAAAGGCACGGGCTTCGCCCAGGCAGGTGGAAAACGTGATGGCTTCGGGGGCATAGCCAAGGCTGGCCAACACGCTGGCCAGGCGCTGTCTCATCAGCGGGTCGTCCTCGACCACCAGCACCGGGGCTGGAAGGGCGTTATCTTCAAAGACGGGATTGGGGCTGGACATGGGGCAGGCAATACTCAGGAAGCCGGGGTCAAAGTCTGTCACGGATACATGGCGCCCCGCCATCACCAGAAACAGGTAATTCCTCGATTAAACAGGGCGCGCGGGCCCGGCTAAAGAGCGCTGTCATCCGCCAGAACAGTCGGCAAATTACCTGTTTTCAGTGATATCCATTGACCGCGGCCTTGGCGTCAAATGCCAGTGCAGCGCTGCCTCTCGGCAGGGGGGGGCGCCCTGCTACGGTGATCGCCGCGCAATGGCTGCGGTAGGGGCAGGCATGCCTGGCGACGTACCGGGCGCAAGCCAACAACACTTGATCGGCCTCTCGAGCCTGAGGTGCGAGCGGTTGATGCACGACGGCCGACTGCGCTTGCCGCGAATCCTTGATCCACACCATCCAGACCCAGCAAGGGGAACGTTGTCGTGCCCGCTATCAGCACCTTTAAAAATCATCGGATTCACTGGGTTCGGGAGCACACCAGCACGGCGCTGCGCAGCCATCTTATTGCCTTCTGGCTTGAGAACGGCGCACTTGCGGACCCCCTGGAGGCGTGGCGGCGAACATTCGAGGTGGCCTGCGTGGCCATTGACGAAGGCGGACGGATTGCCGGCGTCAGCTCGGTGCACAGCGCCGGTTTTGGGGGCAACGGTGCTTCGTACTGGTACTACCGGACCTTTATCCGTCCGGACTGCCGCACTATCGGCCTGGCACCACGGATGTTTGCCTGCACCCATGAGCAGTTGGCACTGGCCTATGCCGATGAACCCCAGGCCCCCGTGGGCATGATGCTCATCGCCGACAATCCGAAGCTGGAAAGCCCGGCCGGCATCCGGCTCAGCCAGCGGGCCGGCCTGACTCACCTGGGCTACACCGACAGCGGCCATAGCATCTGGCATCGGCTGTTCAATGAGAGCGCCCTGTAAGCGAATCTACTCGGCAGTTTGCTTGCGGGCCGCTGCGTTCGGCGTTCTAACCACTGCACTTGCGGTTGATAGGCAAAGCCTGTTTCTCCGTTGAGGCGTAGCGGGCTTTTTGTATTTGGCCCGACGCCGAAGCAAACCCCTTGTACCCGTCAAGCCATCGCGAAGAGCGGGGCGAGCCAGTGGATAGTTGTATTCACGTTATGTCCGTTTGTATCTCAAATGGCCGTTGATTTTTCCTGAATAACTCCCTACCTTTCGTCGGCTTTGCTTGGCAAATATGGCTTTTTGATATTATCCATTGCCGCCTTCCGCCCGCAACGCGCCTCCCTTCTGCCTGGATGTGGAACTCAGACCATGCGTGTGGCCCTTGGCTTGTTGTCCGCCCTATTCGCGATGCCGAACCTGGCCTTCTGCGAAGCGCTTTCCAGTGCTGAGGACAAGACGCCGCTGGCGCTTCTCCAGGAAGCCCCCGACGTGGATGTGCGTTCGACCCTGACCCTGGGTGATACGCAAAACTACACCCCGACGCTTGATCCGGCCCCGGGCCTTAGCGGCAGCTACGAGCTCGATAGCTATGGCAACCGCTACACCGGCGAGTATCGCCCCGGCCTGACCCTCAACTATGGCGGCCTGCTTGGCGCGGGCGATCAGTTGAACCTACGCAGCCTGGGTTCCAATGAAGACGGCCACTATCACCGCTTCGCGTATCACCTGGGCCTAGGCCCCAGGGAGACACGGGTGGGCATCCTGCTGGCCGATATGAGCTACAGCGTCGGCAAGGAGCTTGAGGTACTGGATACCCATGGCACGATCCGCACATCCAGCGCCTTTATGGTCCAGCCATTGATCCGCTCCAGCGAGTTCAACCTGCTGGCCCGCGTGCAATACGATAAAAAGCGCATGAATGACGATATCGACCTGATCGCGCTACGCAGTCAGCAGCGCTCCCGGGTACTGACCTACAGCCTCTCCGGCGACAGCCGTGATGGCCTGCTGGGCGGCGGTGGCAACGGTTTTAGCCTGAGCTGGAGCGAAGGCCGTAGCGAAAACGACGGAGTGCCCCTCACGCTCAATGGCTACACCGGTAGCGGCCGGTTCCGCATCGCGCGTACCAGCCTGATGCGCCTGCAACACCTGAGCGAACGGATCGACCTGTTTGCGCGGGCGCAAGGCCAGTGGAGCCACGCCAGCGTCGACGACTCGGAGAAGCTCTACCTGGGCGGCGCCTATGGCGTACGGGCCTACCCGGCCAACGAAGCCCCGGGCGATAGCGGTTGGCTGGCCAATCTGGAACTGCGTTATGCCCTGACCCAGGCTTGGCAGATAGCGACCTTTATCGACCATGGCGAATCACGCCTCAGCGAGCCCAACTGGCTACAGGAACAAACCGACCAGAAGCGCTCGGCCGCCGGCGTTGTCGCCCGCTGGGCACCGCAGAACTGGCATTTCAGCCTGATCAGCGCCTGGAAACTCGGCAATATCGCCCCGCAAAGCGATGTCGACCGCACGCCGCGGGTTTGGGGGGAGGTGGTGCGTTATTTTTAGGGGGCGCGGGTGGTGTGGAGGCGCTTTGAGGCTCGGGTTGTACGCGCCACTGTAGGGGCGATCATCACTGCGCGGTCGTCCCATCTTCCGCTCTGGGATCGATCCTAGATCAACGCCTATGGGGTGCCAGGGCGTTCGTAGCGCCTTGCCAATCAGTAACTGCGCTGCCCGGTATCACGGCTTTATTGATAAGCACTAGGGCAACTGCGTGCGAACCAGTATCGACTTGGCTAAATCAATGTCATCTATCACGACTTCTGGATGGGAATCACGAAAGCCCCTTATCGCGGCCTCGATATAAGGGCCTCTAATCGCACCGTCACTTGCTACGAAACAATTGGCATCGTCTTCGGTGGCTAATACTAACTTTTTATCTCTAGAGGTCAGGTAGGTCGTAGAAAAAGTTGTTCCGGATAATATTGTTTCGCCCCAAAAATCATTGATGGCTAGCGCAGAGCTTGGCAACAGAACAAAAAAACAACTAGATATAGCTAGAATAAATCGCATAAGGGTTATCCACTTACTTAATATTGAGGCGGGTTGGTGCGGCAACAGGTCAAGCAACTTATATAGATCAATTGAAGCATGACGCACAAATCATCAAGTATCATGTCCAAAGCCAAAAGCCGCCCGAAACCTCAACCAGTCACTGCCTTAGTTTAACCGCGAAGGCCGTGATCGCGAAAGACCAGCAGGTTAGGCTGGAAGCGTTGCTATGCCAACTGTAATGCCTTGTGATCCTATGCGGAGAGGTACTTTCCGCCGCTGAGCATCAGCCTGTGTCCGCAAATAAGTTTATCGAAATGTTGCGTGAGGCTTGAAGCGTTTTGTATGAAATTTGATATGGTTATGCGTGAAGAATCATCTCAATTAGTTAGAGGTTCGATGAATGGTCTGGCATCTGTAGCTAGAGATGGTTTCCCGCGCCTGCATAGAAACGCTAAAGATACTATATTGCTATCCTATGCGGTCCGATCTCGCCAAAGCAGTAAGCGCTCATTTCCCAAGAAATTTTGCAATCTCACAAACTTCAGTATTACAGTCTAACGCTCGCTCCCCCCTTGGCAGCCCTTGGGGTAAGAGCGTGAAACGATAAGGTCGTAAAGGCGACACGGGTTCTGTTAGATAGGAAAGCACACTATGAAATCGACAACGATACTTGCAGTTTCGGCGCTCACCACTCTTCTGTTAGGTGGTTGTTCAATCTTCGGCGCAATCGGCTCGCTAAGGTCTTTTGGCACCGACCCACTGGTTGTCGCCGCTACCGAAAATCCCTATGCGACAAAGACGTCGGTCATGGCTGTAGGCAAGCAACCGACTAAGACTCAACCGACGAAAATGATTCAGGGCACATGCTACGACTTTCAACTGACTAATGGTGAAAAGACCTCGCCATTTTACGTTGCATTCAATAAAAAAGACCAAGTCGTCGCCGCCTCCTTCCTTACCTGCGCTGATGCCGAATCTCGAGGGATAATCAATAATGAACTGCCCCATATAGAGCGAAAAAAATAATCAAGACCAGCGTGAACGGCCATGGATACCGCCCAAGCCATTGAGTCCCGGCTCGGATGCATGGCCAATGCTTGTTAAACGGGGCACTGGGAGTGGGTGATCAGGCTTTGTTGGCGATATGCTTTTCAGGCCAATATGATCGCCCCTTCTCCCCTGGGAAAATCAATGCGTATATATAAATTTTTGATTTAGCGTTTTTAGTGTAGGCCTTGCCACATTAGAAAAAGCCTTGCCCAGCCAATCCGCAAAGACTGATGTAAGTTTATGTTCAACTCCCGCTCTACCTGCGCAATATAGCTAACGGGCTTGTTTGAGTTGCACATGTGGCAAGCGCGCTGGGCACCATACCCGGTGCAAGCTCTTCGAATTGCACGCGATCAACAACAGCCCGCCCGCCAAGCAAGCTTCGCGCTGCGTCCAGTGGCTGTACGAAATCGAAAGCGAAGTCCGCGACCTAGATCCGGATTTGCGAAGCGCTTGGAGCGCAGAAATCCTCACTAGCCCCAAGAAGCGCTAGAAGTCCCTGTGCTTACTGGAGGTCAGGCACGAAAGTGATGTCCTCAGAGCCGGGGTAATTTGAATCAATGTCGTATCTATATGATTTTTATCAAAAATATTTGGTTTAAAAAACTGATGGAATACCTTTTGGAATACCGATTGCTAGGGCGCTTAAATTCGTCTTTCTGACGCGCTCACAAAACTTGCCATGCAGTGCTCCAGCTCACGTTCGGACACAGTAACCGGAATGGATACGGCTCCGTCGATATTCAGCTGCATGGTGAGATAGGCTACGGGTGATTCCAAAGGCATCATCACTTAATTATGGTTTGTGCCGCAGCGCGGCGGGATTTCTTGCTGGCGTCAGTAAAGCGAGTCTAACCACTGCCCCCAAGGTTTGCCGGTCGCTTCAGGAGCACCGGTTTCGTGTAACCAGAGCACCACATTCAGGCTGTGCTTATCCAGGCAGATGTAATTGCCGAATGGGTCCATGCCTAGTGCAACGAGTTGCGTGGGCAATTGCGCGGCCAGAGTTATACGGGTGTTGAATACGTTTTCCAGATCGTTGCGGTTGAACGACAGCAGCTTGTCGAACAGCCTCCCCTGTACAAAGGCGGTGTCGAACCGGTTCGGTCTTGGGCGCCCATTGTTGTGCGCAATGATGAACGAGCGCAGGGCAGGTGGCAGGCTAATCGCTGCCAGTTCTTCGAAGGCTTCGATATCGGCCAGGCTGATATTGTGTTTGACATACCGCCACTCAGTCATGCGTGCGCTCCTGCTTATCGATTGGCCGATCCGCCGCCCCAGACCACCTGGCCACCAGTGTGTCCGGTTTTATCGTGGGTTTCTTTATCGACCAGTTGTAACTCGCCGGGGTTTTCCGAATGGTGCCAGACATAACCATCCGGGCGGTCGCCGTTGCGGATTTGCTCCAGTTGTTCGTCCGTAAACTTTGCTCGCAGTTCCGGGTCGGCTTCAACGGCCTGGCGCAATTGTTCGTTGGCATATTCGAATTGTTCCGCGTTAGTGGCGTCTTGCAAGTGCTCGGGCAGATGGACATCGCAGGCGCTGTCAAATTGGGCGAACACACCTTCGACTTCCTCACCGTTGACGAGGATCACTTTGCGTTCAAAAGGCACCCCGGTCACGGGATGGCAGTCACCCTCCAGGCTTTCGTTGCGGCAGATAATCGTGCGCCGTGGTGGCTCCGGGAGCAGGCGCTCGATGGCAATCCCGGCGCTGGCGGCAAGTCGCTCGGCGCGCACGATTTCGTGCTCGGGCAGGGCATAAAAACGGTCGCTCACGGCGAACACCCGCTGAGTGCTGCCCGCTTCCAGGCGTGCGATGCGCTCGGCTTCGCCGGCAGGTGCGAAGTATTGCCGGATAGCGTTTTCGCTGCCGGCGACCGGCAGCAACTCCTGAGTTTGCCCTTCTCGTTGAATCATTGCGCTATCTGGGCTGCTGCGGGCGGGCTCAAGCCCTTCCTGATGCTCGCGCGGGACAGGAAATTGTTGTTGCAGCTCACTCACGCGTACTTCCCAAGGGCCCGGCACCGGGCCGTTTAGCCCAGCATCGCGGCGCCGTTCGGGCAGTGGGGTCTGGCGAGGCAGCTCGATATTGCCCAGAGCGGCTATAGCCATTGCATGCACTCCTCAAAGGTCGCAATTTCCTGTCGCAGCGTCTGTTTGTCCAAGTGCGGGTGCAGGGCTTTGAAGGCATCGATCAGCATGGCACGGAACACCGTCCGGTCGCTGATGGCTAACTCATCTTCCAGCACGGCGTTCAGGCTGTTCCAGCGCGCCCGCAATGACAATGCCATGGCACCGAAGGCACTGTCCCGCAGACGCGGTAACAAGCGTGGCAAGGCGTTGGCAAGGTCGATGAGCTGCGGCGAGCTGCTGCGGCTGCAAGCCCCAAGCACCCAGTCAGCATCTGCGGAGGGTAGCGCGGCGAGCCGCGCCCGCTCAGTCAGCACTGCGGCGGTTGGAACCCCTTGCGCCCCATACGGGTGGCGGTCCCCCCATAATGTAAGCAACAAGGCAGTGCGTGCCTCTCGGCGCTCGCCCCGGTCATCTCTCTGCGGGGGCGATTGCAGGGTGGGAATGTCAAATTTTTCAATGTGGCACAACACAGGCTCCAGCCAATGGCTCTGGTGTACCAGCGCCGTATGGTTTTCCAGCCGCGCGAGCTGCCGGGTTTGCCGGTCGTCCAGCGCCAGGGCACCGCCGAGCACTTCCCTGTCTTGCGCAAAAGGCGCGCGCATTACGATTTTGGTACTGGTATTACGCAACACGCAGTCATCCAGTGCTGATGCCGATTGGTCTGCTACTACGAAGCCCTGCCCGTAAGCGCGCATCTCTGCCAGCGCGTTGGCGAAGGCTTCCACGGCGAGCCCGCGCGGGTTGCTTTGTTCTTGGGTTTGCAGGGTATCGGTACGACGTAGCAATACGTGGGCTTCTTCCAGGACCATCAGGTGGCGTAGCGTGTCTTGCTCGTTGAGGCCCTGGACGGTACGGGTTTCGTATAGGCGCATGAACAACACGCCCATGATCAGCGCGCGGCGTTCGGTAGCGCCCATCGCCGACATGTCGACTACGGCGGAGCTACCCAGCAATGTTTGTACCGGGGTCTCTTCCTCGGTGCTGCACAGCAGAGTCAGTCCCAATGAACCGCGACATAACGAACGTAGTCGAGCGCTCAGTGCGCCCACGTAATCGCTCGTGGAATCTTTGGAGTAGCCCAGTCGTTCCACTACATGCGGGATTAGATCCGCGACCCGACGCAGGGTCGGAAAACGCCGCGCGCCACCTATACAGCGCGAGGTCAGTGGGTCCCAGCCGAGCTCTTCATAGGCTTCGAACATTGCCTCTTCAAGAATCTGCGGCATGGCGGCATAAAGCGAAAAGGCAGCATTGAACACATTACCCAGTCGGTCGATGTGATCGCTCAACTCGATGCCTTCTGGAAACACCAAGGGGTTGATGCGTAGTGCATCGGGACCTGTGCGACCCGCAACCAGCCAGGTGACCGGACGGTTCGGACGAGCCAAGCCGAGCAGACGGCGGTACTCGCCTTTGGCCGGCTCCAGAGCAAGAAACGGTATGCCCATTTTGTGAACCTGTGCCAGCAGCGTCATGATCGCCGTCGTCTTGCCAACTCCTGTAGTGCCGGTGACCAGTGTATGGCGCGTTAACTGGTGTACGTCCAGCTGCAACCGCGTTTCGCTGTCCCGCCAGAGATGGCGCAATACGCCGAGTGTGAGCTTCTGGGCCGAGGGCGGCTGTAGCGGATGGGGCGCATCTAGGTCCAGCAGGCGTACGTTACGGCCAAAGGCAGGCACCTCCATCACGGTAACGGCCGCGACCGAACGTTGCGGCATTCCGAGCTGCAAAGCCAGTTCACGGCCCGATAGCAGCGATGCCAGCGCTACCTGCGGCACTCCCAAGGTGCTGGCGAATTCCGGTTTGAAGCTTGGGTGGCGAAGGGTACGCAGCGCACCCAAGATAGCGTCGCGAGCGCCCGCCTGGCGTTGATTCCAGGTAGCCACGGCGAAGTCCTCAGCGCCGGAGTTTTCACCGCGCATAAGGCCCAGATACAGGCTGCCTAGCGACTGTGCGGTTTCGGTCGAGGCACTGATGAAATACGCGGCGCTGTGCCAGGCTCCGTAGGCGCGTGCTTCATCAAGACGTGCCAGGTGCAGGTCTATTTTTTTCAGAAGCTGTTCGATGCCCTTATCGCAGAAGTCGACACTCAATTGCTCGCTTTGTCCAACGGTGTGGGTATTGGAGTGTGCGTCCGAGTGGTTGTCGGTCAGCGTTACACTGTCGCTGCTCGCCCGGCTACTGCTGGTTGAGTGCGTCAGACTTTCGCTTTGCGTGGTGCTCGTCCCTTTGCTGGTGCTGCCGAGGGTAGTGCTGCTCAGGCCGCTGGCTAGGCCCCCGCCGGTCATTGCTGCGCCGCCGATCAGCGCCGCGGGTATCGCCACCGGCGCGGCCAGCGCCGCTCCTACTACGGCGGCACTGGCGAGCGCGCCAAGTAGCATCGATGGATCTTTGCTAGTAGTAGCGCTGGTGCCGGTTGAAGTGCCTTGCGTGCTGCTATTACCCATGGTTTCAGTCAGGCTTAAGCTGTGGCCCAGCGCGGTGCTGATACCGCGAGTCACACTTAGGCCTACGGCCTGTGAGGCCTGCACGCCATAACTCAGTTGTGTATGTTGCAAGGGCGCAAGTTGCGTGGCCACGCCTTCAAAGCCTCTACGTATTTGCTGCAGGTGTTGCAGCGATAACGGTTCGGCCAGAATCAAGGCGGTATAGGCGCGCTGGCTCGCCGCATCGAGAAAGCGCTCCAGCCCTTGGTTGAAGTGTTCGCGGAGGGTGACGTTCAGGGTGGGTACGCCAGTCACGGCGGTAATAGCGCAGCGCTCGGAATCCTCCAGCGCGCCGTCCAGTTGTAGCCGTTCGCGGGTATCGGCGTCGTTCAGCGCAACCAGACGGTTACCCGGGAAATGGCCATCGAAGCCTTCTTTCAGTAGGTTGCCGGCGGCCATGCCATCGCCTGTAGTGTTGGCCCGGCAGCCGATATACAGATCGGTGTGTCGGCCATCGGCCTCTATCAACAAAAAAATATTATGCCCGGCGGCGCCCAAGGCGGTGTATATCGCCGTGAGGCTTTCGAGGATTGCAAGACGGTTTTCACTGACGAGCCGTTCGATGCGAAACAACCGCACACCTTGCGCTGTATCCAGTGGTGCATCGTTCTCCAACGCCGCCACCGGGTACTCGGCGAGGCTGCCCAAATAGCTGCGGTGAATCAGTTGTGCGGCGGCTTCCAGTACGAAAGCCGGATCTTGTGCCTGGATAGGGTGCTGGAGTGGGGAGTCAGTTTGGTCGTCCATGTATTTGTCCTGTCGCGGCGTCAATCAAGAATACTGGCGAGTTTGTCTTTGAAGTTGGCAATCCAGGCGAGGCTGCGCTCGGCTTCGGCGATGCGCAACTGGCGAATTTCGGTATCGCCGGCGGCTTCGGCAGCCTTGTGCAGCAGATGAGGCAATTCCTGGCTGATACGCACCTCTATCGCTTCAATGTAATCGGCGATGGTTTCTTTAGATTGATCGGCGATGGCTTTGCTGGCCTCCTCGAGCAACCGCTCGCAGCGGTTCCTCAGTTCAGCATCGAAGTCACGGGCCAATGTCGCGAGGTTGGTTTTGGTTTGATATATCGGCACCTTTATATCGTCATCGAACCAGGTCCAGGGTTTATACAAAACTCTAGTACTGACAAGCCGGTGCCCCACCAGCTCGTTTTGGGTGTGTTTTTCCAACAATCGGTCGATGCTCGGCAGCGTTAATGCTACGCCTTTGAAGCTCTTCATCGAAGGCAATCGGACCAAGCCAGACTCGTTGTTGAACAGTCGGTCGATATAGCTTTGAAACGCTTTACCCAAGCGCTCGTGATCGTCCTGTACCGCTTGTTCGAGAGCTTTTTCGATAGTGGCGATCAACGTAAGCAGCAGCTCGGTTGCCTGAGCGGTCGCCATGCGGGCTTGTTGGGCCGCCAGGTGTTTATCGTCGCTGCCTTTTATCAACGTCTGGATCAGTGCCTGACGGCGCGTGTCGAAAAGGTGCTGGCCCTCATGCAGTAATCCGCGCGCTGTCGCCGGCATTCCGAGGTGTTCGGTGCGCAGCGTCTCTTTCAAGGCCTTCAGGTCGTCACCCTGCCGGATCGATGCCTCGATGCGCTGGAGTTCAGCTTGTAGCGCCTGCAACTCGGCCTGGCTTTTGTGCTTCAAATCTTCGATGGCGCGCGCTTCTTCCTCGGCCTGTTGCAGCGCAACATCAAGCAGTCGCTGGGTGCGGTAAACCCGATCGGGAAGTGCGTACTTATCGAGATATTCCTCGATCACCAGCTCCAGCACCGGTACGCCGCTATGCTGCTCCACCAAGGCATGCTCGTGATGGCTTCTTTCCGCCTTGGCGAGTAGCGCTTCAGCCTGATCGCGAACGCTGGCTGATACGTTCATGTACTGCAGCATGTGTAGCTCGGTGCTTTGGCTGAAGCGCCGGCTCAATGAGGGAAGGTAATCGTCGCGTTCTGTATCGGTCAGCGGGTAACCGCCGCGCTGCTGGCGCACGAGTTTTGCCAGCCGCGCGGAAACCGGCAACAGCACCGCATCGATAATCTCATTGTCGCGTAAATGCGCGCGGGCCTCTTGCAAAGACTCTTCAATACTTTGCTCCTCAGGGTCGATGGAGTCGATCCGGTTCAGCACAAATACAAAACGGTCATGTGCCTGTTTGCCGCCTTTACGCATTTCTTCGCGCACCAGTGCGAGGAGACTTTGGTCGTCGGTGGTACCCAACTGGTCGGCATTAAGCACATACAGCACCAATGGCAGAGCTCTGTCTTTGATCGCCCGGCGCGTGGCAGCGCCATGTTCTCTGTTAAGGCTACTGTTCGGACCGGGGGTGTCGACTAATACCAAATTGGCGTGCGGGTTGGCGGTCACATTAGCGATCGCGCCGCTGAGATCTATCTGGTGTACTTGCGGGTCACTGTTCCAGCGTTTTAACTGTGCAGAGTCGACTGGCCCACGTGGCGCCAGCTCGCGTCCCTCGATACTCAGCGGTTGTCCTTCGAAGCCCTGACCACCCTTGCGATCGTAAATCCGCACGATGGTTGCCGTGCAGGCGTTGTTCTTAGTTGGTAACAGCTGTTGGCCAAGCAGACTGTTGATCAGCGTTGATTTGCCAGAGGACATCGTGGCAATCACGTTAACTTCGAAGTTTGGTTCGATTTCGGCCTCGAAGCGCTTCTTGAAGTCATCGCTACGCAAGGCTGACAGGGGACCATCGACGGCGTCGATAAATAGCTGTTGCAGTGCTTCCAGACGATCGACGGCGGCGCGAACAGGTTGATGCTTCAGTCGGATCCCCAAGTTATGGCTTCGCTCGCAGACCCTGGCAGCCTGGACAATGTCGTCAAAGTCGGCTTTGAGTCCGGTGAAGTGCAGTTCTAGAGCTGCAGGCCAATTCAGTTGCTCTCCCAGTAGGATAAAAAGGTCGTCCACCCAGCGACGCATCGGCGCGTTCAGACGTTCTGCCAGGCGGGTTTTTTCCGCTATTGGCTGGCTATCAATTTTCAGGGTGGTGTCGTTGAGGAAAGCGTTGTGACAGAGGGTTATCTGGATCATGTACAAAAGCCGCCCGAAATGGAGTAAAGGCCTACGGCAAAGTTAGGGATGCTACCTCCTGTCACGCTGAGTGAACAGTTCGGCCATGCTCGGTGACTTTGATGTTGTTGGCGCTTCAACGCCGCCCTTCTCATAAATAGAGTATGCCTTGCCCACCCGGCGGGATTTCAAAGCGAGCACTTCTCGACCCATCAAGCGAAGCCTTGATGTTGTGAGCGATCGCCGATCCTTCTTTAATACCCCTCGGGCGGATGACCTTTTTTCCGCAAGGGGGAGTTGTATTTTATTAGTTGGTCAATCTAAATAGATTGACCTTTTCGGGTATGTAGAGATTTTTCTCAGACTCCATCTGTAGCAGCACTTCCAGAATTTTAGCTCGACTAAGCTCGTATGTGTTGGCGAGTTGGTCTAGGTGTTTTATAGCTGTGTCAGACAAAATAAAGTTGTATTGGGATTTCCCGGTCAGTCCTTCGCGATATTTTTGCTGGCTCCATTTTCTTTTTATTTTTTCAATATAAAACTTTTTTTGATCTGGGATTAAATTGGCTTGATCAAAAAAAATCATCAGGTCTTGGTAGTCGTCAAACGGAGGGTGAGGTATTAAGTTGGTGAGGTTTTTATTTAGCCACTCCCATGCAAGCACGCATTTCTGGTTGTCATCCGCGAACCATAGGAAAGGCTTGTCTCCTTTTTTATGGTTGATCCAGTCGTTTTCTAATTCGTTTAGAGATAGCTGTTTTTCAGTGGCGTCAACATTCCACTGATCAATGGCGGCTATTAATGCATATTTTCCGTGTAGGCCCGGTAATGGTAAGAAGTTTGGGAAAACTCCGTGCTTTCCGACTTTTATAATTAACCATTCGATTTGCCGCTTGCCTTCATTTATCCACTCAAAGGATTTTTCAGGAAGTAATTGATCTCGCCTTATTGTTTTTATGGTTTCGACAAATTGAAGCCTGGTAGATAGAAAATTCGCCATTTTGGGGCGCATGCTCACACTGTTTGGTTCCCCGAACTGTAGGCCTGCGTTGTTTTGGTTTAGGTGGAGCCAAAGCCAAATGTCATGTCTGAAGTTGTTATTGGTTTCATTAAGTATTTGTGATAGCTGATCAGTGATTACCGTCATAGGGTCCTCCGATGTCCAGAAGGTATCTATAGCATTTTTATTATTTTTTTAGAAGGGATCTACGGTTATTTTATCTTCACTCTAGATTGTCTCTAGTAGATGATTTTATCTATTCTTGCCGGTTCTACTCGGCATGGATGCGGAAGGTTGACACGATTCTGAATAGAGCTTGAGGAAGGCCAGCTTGGTGGTGGGCACAATGAGTACCGAACGAGGCAGTCGCTTTCGATGGTCATTGGCCCCCCCCCTATAGAGCAATCAAAGGTTAAGAGTGATTAGAAGAAGGCATAGAGAATCTAACGCGAAAGAAAAGGCTCTCGGCCGCTTTATGTTCACTTGGGACGATTAATTTTTACCTGGCACCCCCATCCTCTGAACGTACAAGAGGAGTTCCGTTCGTGAGGATAATTCGTCTAAAAGAAGTTATAGGGTCTACAGGTCTGGCTCGGTCGACCATTTACAAATTTGTATCCGTTGGAGTGTTTCCAAAACCTATTTCGCTAGGTGATCGCTGTGTCGGATGGCTGGAGAGTGAGGTTCAAGATTGGATCTTGGGTAAAGTCAAAGAGCGTGATCTGAGCACGGGGGCGTGATGTAAATTCGTCTTCAGTGTGATGCCATAAATGTTAAGCAGATTTTGAGGAGGCACCATGATGGCGTGTTTTTCATTCATGGTGTTTTTCCAGAGTGAAGTTGATGTGGAATATGTTGAGCTTATGCTGATTCTGTTGCTTGTTAGTTGAGTGAATGACTCTGAGTATTGTCGGTATTGGTAATATGCCTTAGTAATGGGTGGTGTTGATGTGCATGCTATGTCTTATTGGTTTTGGTTGGTATGTAGGGGGGTTGTAAGGGGTCTATTTGTATGGGGGTAGTGTTGATGTGCGAAGGTGATAAATAAAATTTTACTTGAGGTGCTGAGTATATGAAACTAAGCGCCGGAGCTCTAAAATGATTAGACACCCTAAGAACACCAATCTCACCCTTCACTATGAAGGTGTTTATGAAGGCTTGGCCGTGCAGGCGGATAAGGCACCCTTTATTCAGGAGTACCTATGTCGTCTTCACCAGACGGTCGCTCGATCGCTTAACCAATACCCTCGTGTGTTTGCATTCAGATTTGATCTACGGCTGCCCGCTGATATTAAGTTACCCGATTATGCTTTCACGAACGAGGTCGTTGACCGTTTCATCGAATCCTTTAAGGCCAAGATCAAACACAATCGCCAGATGGCGAAACTAGTGAATAAGCACGCACATGACACGAAGGTGCGTTACGTCTGGGCTAAGGAGCAAGGACAGCAAGGGCGACCGCATCATCACTTCGCGATTTTGCTCAATTATGATGCCTTCAATGCGTTGGGTAGGATCGAATCAGGCAGGGACAATATGTTTAATCGCTTGGAAGGCGCGTGGGCAAGTGCTTTAGGGTTGCCAGTAGAAGCTGTCAAGGGGTTGGTCGAGATTCCAGATAATCCCTACTACCACCTGCATCGTAATGAGCTAGCTGGACAGGCAGCCTTCTTCTATCGTGCGAGCTATCTGTGTAAGTCGAGCACGAAGGTTTTTGGTGGAGGTTCCCACGGTTTCGGATGCAGTAGAAGCTGAGCACAACGCTGAATCACGACAAAAAAATGAAAAGGGAGCCGTGACGATGGACACCCTGGCAACACCAGGGCAGTCCATCGGGCAGTATGCATATAGGAATTAAAGGTAACCTCGTTCAGCCAGCGATACGCAGCCTTCATGACCAACAACGATGTGATCCAACGTCTGGGTGCCAATCATGCTGAGGGCGTTCTTGAGCGCCAGGGTTATCGTGCGATCGGCTTGACTGGGTTCCGGATCGCCGGATGGATGGTTATGTACCAGAATTACCGCTGCAGCATTAAGCTCCAACGCAATCTTGACCACTTCTCGCGGGTACACGCTGGCACAATCCAGCGTGCCTCTGAATAGCTCCCTGAAGGCGATCACTCGATGTTTGCTGTCCAGCAGTAGTAGCGCAAAGACTTCGTACTCGTGGTACTGCAGCAGTGTTTGCAGGTGGCTAAAAACCTGCTTTGGCTCAGTCAATGCCCGGCCTTTGGATAGGCGGCTCATTGCTAGTTGTTGCGCCATTTGCAGGATGTCAGCTTCGGTGACCGGAGATTCCATGACATAGGTACCGGTTGTTTCACCGGCAATCAGCTTGTGATATTTCATATGGGTTGTCCTGAACGAGCGTAAGCAATTTTTTCAACGAGATGAGCCGCGGTAGAACTCCTGAGGGTTGAGTGGAAAGGGGGGGCGTTTGAATGAGGCGACGCCAATACACAACGGCTTAACGGTTGACGCTGAAGCTGCAACCACACTGCAGGCATTGATAGTTGTTAAGGACTTTTTCATCCATTTGTTCGCCAATGGTTGCGCCCGCGATCCCTCCTGCCACTCCGCCAAACAGTCCCCCGAGAAGAGCCCCAGCAATACTGCCAATAGCGATCCCCACGGGCCCACCGGCCACACCGAGCACCGCTCCGGTTTCAGCACCTGATAGGGCGCCGACGGCTCCACTGGCTGCACCGCCAGCGGCGCCTAATAATCCACCTGTTTGCTTACCGATATTTTTCGTGACGATGCGTCCAGAGTTACAACTTGGGCAAGGGCTATACATGCGCAGATCCTCTCAATTGATGAGCGTGCTAAGCGAAGTGCAGGCACGCCAAAATCCCAACTGCAGTCGATACAGGCGGGCGTTCATAGAGGTGATATAGGTCTGAGATTTTCTTAAATCGATCTCAACATGTAAAAGAAGGCGGCAAATCGATATTTTTTAGGCGTTACCAGTCGCTGTCGCACAGATGGCACCCGTTTGACCACGCAAGGTATGTAGGACGGCTACTCCAGCATTTGGCGGGTAGCCACTCCATCTATTACTCGCGCGTAAAAATGTCAGATCTGCTACGGGAAATGGTCTGCATCTGTTGGCGTAACGGTAGCTTCGAGTCCAGCCGTATGTACTGTATTGCATGGCTCTGCGTGTTGGGATGAGTACGTCCGTCATAACTCATTCGCCCAATTCTGGGTTAAAAAGCTGGTAAAGTGCCACCCGCCGCATCGCTGTGGTGAAAATCTTAAAGCCGATTGCTTGGGGCAATATGCGTTGTGTCCTATACCTCGTGATGCCCCCCTTGGGTGACATAACTACCCACACGACAGACGATTAATTCAATATCGATGGCAGTGCCGATCCGGGTAGGCCCATGTGGTGATTGCCTTCCGTTTTCCAGTGCTCGCTGCGCACCTAAAGCCTTGACAAGGATTGCACCATGCAACTGACCCAAGCCCCAGCCCCCGGTGCCCGTGCACTAATCCGCGATGAAGAGTGGATTATCCAGAATGCAGACCAATGTAATCTTGGCGGGTGGCAGCTTTCGTGTATTGGCGTGTCGGAAACCGTGCGCAATCGTCATGCTCTTTTCCTCACTCAGCTCGAAGACGTTACCCTGATTGATCCAGCAAAAACTGAGCTGGTGTACGACGACTCGCCCACATTTATTGCTTCGCGGCTGTTTATCGAGGCGCGTCTGCGTCAGTCGGCGCTGCAAAGCGAATCGGTAGTGATTGGTCAGCATGGGGTGATGGATGCGCTGCCGTTTCAGTTGCAGCCTGCTCATCAGGTCTTGCAGCAGCTGCGCCCGCGCTTGCTCATTGCGGACACAGTAGGTTTGGGTAAAACCCTTGAGGCCGGCATCCTTACCGCCGAGTTGATGCGCAGGGGTAAAGCCCGTCGCATTTTGGTGGTCACTACCAAAAGTATGATGCGCCAGTTTCAGCAGGAGTTCTGGAACCGCTTTACCATCCCGCTCACCCGCCTGGACTCAGCCGGTATTCAGCGCATTCGTCGCGATATCCCAGCCAATCACAATCCCTTTAACTACTACGACCGCACCATCATCTCGGTCGATACCTTGAAGCGCGACAGCGAGTACCGGCACTACCTGGAAAGCGCCTGGTGGGATCTAATTATCATCGACGAAGCCCACAACGTTTCCTACAAAGGCAATCGCACCCAGAGCAATCGCTTGGCCGAGTTACTCTCGCAACGCTCCGATGCACTGATCTTGCTCACCGCCACGCCACACAACGGCAAAAAGGACAGCTTCGCCAGCCTCGTGCGCATGCTCGACCCCACGGTGCTGCCAGCAGGGGCCGATTACACCCGCGAGGATGTCGATCACCTTTTTGTTCGACGTTTCAAGAAAGACGTGCGCGAGCAGATGAAGCAAGAGTTCCCAGAGCGAGAAGTGTTTCGTTTGGCCTGCGCCGCAAGCCCGGCGGAAAACCTCGCCTTCGATGCGCTAGCCGAGCTCAAACTTAATAGCGACGGGACCGGTGCGCGCGACGGTGCCATGTTGTTTCGCACTGTGTTGGAAAAGGCGCTGTTCTCTTCCCCGGCAGCCTGCCTACAAACGCTAAAAGAGCGCATCCGAAAGCTTGAGGTAAAAGACGCACGCCATCCTGATCTTGAGGGGCTGCGTGATCTTCACGCTCTGGTGCAGGGCATCAGTGCCGAAAAATTCAGCAAATTGCAGCACCTCATTAACCAGCTCAAACAAGGTCAGCACTGGCGTTGGGATGGCAAAGATCCAAGTGACCGCCTGGTGATCTTCACCGAGCGAGTGGAAACACTGAAATTCCTCCAGCTTGAGCTGCCCAAGGCCCTGGGTTTAAAAGATATCGCCGTAGCCATTCTGCACGGCCAATTGCCTGATCAGGACATCCAGCAAACGGTCGAAGATTTCGGCAAAACCCATTCGCCCCTGCGCCTGCTGATTGCTTCGGATGTAGCCTCCGAAGGTCTTAACCTGCACTACCAAGCTCATCGGCTGATCCACTTCGATATTTCCTGGTCGCTGATGGTGTTCCAGCAGCGCAATGGTCGTGTGGATCGCTATGGTCAACTGCATGCCCCGAAAATCGGCTACCTGCTGACCGAACCGCGCCACGAAAGAATTCGCGGTGACTTGCGCTACCTGGAAATTCTGATCGATAAGGACGAGCAGGCGGCAAAGAATATCGGCGACCCATCAGCCTTTATGGGACTGTATGACGAGGAATTGGAAACCATCGAAGTGGCCAAGGCCATTGAAGGCAACCGCACTGCCGATGAGTTCGCCGCGCTACTGGTTGGGGATGATATCGACCCGTTCGAGGCCTTATGGGGCGCGAACGTACCCAGCAACGATAACGTTGTGCCCGCCAGCACAGCAGCGTTCATGGCGTCCACTGCTGAACTCACCAGTCTGTTTAGCGACAGCTACATTTACCTTCGCGATGCCTTGCGCTGGCTGGCGAAACAGTCATCGCGCGAACATGCTGAAATCAAAACGGATGATGCCAGCCGCACGCTAAGCTTCCAGCCCAGTCGCGACCTTGCCCAGGTGCTGAAGCGTGATCTGGCCAGCGAAATGTGGCCGACCGATAACACCTTTGCCTTGAGCGCCGACAAAACCGTGGTTGAAGAGGCGATTAAACAGGCACGCGACACCAATGCCTGGCCGCAGCTGCATTACCTCTGGGCGCTCAACCCCATTGCCCAGTGGCTCGACTACAAACTTATGGCTCTGTTCCGTCGTCAGCGTGCGCCGCTGCTACGCGTCGCACAGGGGCTGGCCTCAGGCGAAGCCATCGTACTGGTGCTGGCTCAGGTGCCCAACCGCCGTGGTCAAGCTGTGCTAGCCGAGTGGCTCGGTGTACAGCTCAATGCTGCTGGGCAAGTACAGGGCGTACTCAGCCTGGCGGAAACACTGCATCGCACAGGGCTGAACAGCACCGGAAAAGCCCAAGCCAACAATGGCCAGGCGCCCAACAGCCATGCCCTGCAAAGTGCACTACCCGCGGTTATTCAGGCTGCTGAGAAACACATCAAACCGATCAAGCAGGCCTTCGATGCCAGCTGCCGCGAGCGTCTGGAACGCGAGTTGGCCAAGCTGCAAACCCTGCAGCTCAAACACAACGAACAGCTGGAAATCGATTTCGCCAAAGGTATCGAAAAGGTCATCGCGGCCAAACGTAAGCAGAAAGAAAGCGCCACCGCAGACCTGTTCAGCAACTACCAACAATGGATTCGCGACACCCTGCAACTGGATGACCGCGCTCAGTTCACCGTTGTCGCTGCACTGATGGCTTAAGGAAGGAATACAGCATGAGTTTTGCCATCACCGGCCTCACCAATGCCAACGAGTTCTACAGCCAGCACTACCTGGACGAGATCCTCGAAAAAGACCTCAAACCGCTGTTTGACCAATGGAAAGAGCAGGGCGCGCAAAGCCCTGTCGCTCGTCTGCGCACTGCGGCGGGGGCAAATGGTTACTTCCGTGCCCGCGAGCGCTTTCTGAATGAGCGTAAAACCAGCGAGCGCTCCAGCCTGTTTATTGACTTGGTGCAGCCTCTGCTCGCCGCCCTGGGTTACGAGCTAGCGCCGCAGAACCTGACGTTGGCCGAAGGCGAATTGCCGGTGCTCGCGGTGTATCGCGATGCCAAACACCAGCCGCTTTTGGTCATTGCGGCAGCTATTGCTAATGCGGATGACGACGACAGCAGCCCGCTGCAATTGCTTGCGCCAGCGGCCAGTGAGCAAGGCAAAGGTAAATATGCCCACAGCGCCTGGGAAGAAACCCTCAGCAAGCGTCTGTTTGCCGACGACCACCCGCCACGCTGGGTGTTGCTGCTGCACCATGAAGAGTGGCTGCTGATCGAGCGCAGCAAATGGGGGCGCAAGGCACTGCTGCGCTTCAACCTGCCGGAGCTATTCGGCCCGCGTGACGACAAGCAATTCCGCGCCATGGCGGCTCTGCTGGGCAGCCAATCGGTGCTGCCGGTGGAAGGTGGCGTGGCGCTGCTCGATAGCCTGGATGACAGCTCGCACAAGCATGCCTTTGAGGTATCAACTGATCTCAAGTACGCCCTGCGTGAATGCATCGAGCTGATTGCCAACGAGGCCATCTGGTACAAGCGCACGGTTGCCAAGGAGAAGGTGTTCGAGCGTAACGACACCGACCTGGCTGACCAGCTCAGCCGTGAAAGCCTGCGCTATATGTACCGCCTGCTGTTTATGTTTTATATCGAAGCGCGGCCCGAGCTGGGCTATGCGCCCATCGATGCCGAGGCCTACCTCAAGGGCTACAGCATCGAGCACCTGCGCGAGTTGGAACAAACCCCGCTGACCACCAGCGAAGCCCAGGAAGGTTTCTATTTTCACGATAGCCTCAAGCAACTCTTTGGCCTGATCTGGCAAGGCTATCCGCGCCGGGATGCCACAGCGAGTCAGCTCGACCTGAGTGGCAGCCATGACGGCTTGCTCGATAACGGCTTCACCATTGCGCCGCTGCAAGGCCACCTGTTTGACCCGGCGCGCACACCGCTGCTGGGTAGCGTCAAGTTGCGTAACTCGGTGCTTCAGAAGGTCATCGAGCGAATGTCACTGTCCCGTGGTGGTGGCAAGAGTCGCCGTGGGCGTATCAGCTATGGCACCCTCGGTATCAACCAGCTAGGTGCAGTGTACGAATCGCTGTTGTCCTTCCGCGGCTTTTTTGCTGAAGAAGATTTGTACGAGGTGCGCCCTGACCCCAAGGGTGGGGAGGCCTCCTCTGCTGATAATGATGGCGACGAGAGTGAAGAAGGCGACTCAAGCGAGAGCAATACGGACAGCGAGGAAAGCCTCGATACCCCCAGCGCGGCCGAGAAGAAAAAAGACGCCGAGGTCAACCCGCTGGATGCTGCGTACTTTGTACCTGCCAGTAGCATTAGCCAGTACACCGACGCCGAACGCCTGTTTGGCGGCAATACCAAGATTCATTCCAAGGGCAGCTTTATCTATCGCCTGGCCGGTCGTGCCCGCGAGAAGTCGGCCAGTTACTACACCCCTGAAGTGCTGACCAAATGCCTGGTCGAGCATGCGCTCAAGGAAATCCTGCCCGGTAAAACGGCGGACGAAATTCTGAAGCTCACTGTGTGCGAGCCGGCCATGGGCAGTGCGGCGTTCTTGAACGAGGCTGTCAGTCAATTGGCCGAAGCCTATTTGCAGGCCAAACAGAAAGAGCTAGGTCGCACCATCCCGCACGAGCAGTACACCGAAGAAAAGCAGCGGGTGAAAATGTACATCGCCGACAGCAATGTCTTCGGTGTGGACCTTAACCCCATCGCGGTGGAGCTGGCCGAAGTCTCCTTGTGGCTTAACGCCATTTTCAAAGGCAGCCATGTGCCGTGGTTTGGCTTGCAGCTGTATAACGGTAATTCTCTGGTGGGTGCGCGGCGTGAGCTGTTTAGCACCGCCCAGCTCAGCCCGGGCAAAGGCGAAAACGGCCTGCCTGAAAGAGACTGGCGCGCCGCCGCACCGCGTGCCTTGCCGCTGACGCAAACACTGACGGCTACCGATGTGTTCCACTTTTTGCTGCCTGCTGAAGGCATGGGCATGGTTAGCGACAAGGTGGTCAAGGAGCTGGAGCCAGCCGCCTTCGAGCAGTTTAAACAATGGCGCAAAGCCTTTACTGCGCCGCTGAGTCGCGATGAAATCAAGCGAGTGCAGGCGCTGAGTGCCGCCACCGAGCAGCTCTGGCAGCAACACGCCCAGGAGCTGGCCCGTGTGCGTGCCGCCACCTGCGATGAACTGCATGTGTGGCCCGACCCGGCCGCCAACCGCGCTCCGACTAGCACCGCGCAGAAAGACGCCGCATACCAGCGGGAAATGCTTAGCGAAGCGCAGAAAAATGCCAGCCCATACCGCCGCCTCAAACTAGTGATGGATGCGTGGTGCGCCCTGTGGTTTTGGCCGCTGGACAAAGCCAGCGAGTTGCCCAGCCGTGAACACTGGTGGTTTGTGCTGGAAACCGTGCTGCTCGGCAATGCCAGCCTGAGCAGCGCATTGGCGGATGACCTGTTCCCGGAAACCCAGCCGCAGCAGGGGCTGGATTTTGCTCCCGAGCGAGACCGTTATGGCCATGTGGACATCGCCGCACTGGTCGAAGCCCTGCCGCAATTGCAGGTGGCTCACCAGGTGGCCGGGCAGCAGCACTTTATGCATTGGGCGCTGGAGTTTGCTGATGTATTCAAAGCCCGTGGTGGCTTCGATGTGGTCCTCGGTAATCCGCCGTGGATCAAGGTGGAGTGGAATGAGCAGTCGCTGCTGTCGGACTTTGACCCGCGCTTTGTCATTCGCAAGCTCAGCGCCAAGCAGACGGCGGATCAGCGCGAGGCAGTGTTTGCTGTGCTGCCGCAGGCGCAAGCGGATTACCTGGCCGAATGCGTGGCCACCGAGGGTATGGGCCAGTTCCTCAATGCCATTCAGAACTACCCATTGCTGAAGGGCCAGCAGAGTAACCTATACAAGTGCTTCCTGCCGCTGGTATGGAATATTGGCAGTGGTGTACAGGCGTTAGTTCATCCTGAAGGAGTGTATGACGACCCCAAGGGCGGCGAACTACGGCAAGCGATTTATCCACGGCTTCGTCAGCACTACCAATTCCAGAACGAATTTGCGCTATTCGAGGGAACAAACGATCACGGCCGGATGCGCTTTGGCTTACACATCTATGGTTCTGCACAGGGTCAGATTTTTTTCAAATCTATGTCGAATCTATTTTGGCCGGAGACCATCCGAGCTAGCCTCGACCACCCCGGTGGCGGAGTCACACCGGGTATTAAACGCGACGAAGGAGGCTGGAATATTGCCGGCCACGCCAGTCGTGTGATTGAAGTGGATGAGGCCTTGCTGGCCACCTTCGCGCAACTGTACGACGCACCTGGAACCCCGGCCCTTCAGGCGCGACTGCCAGCAGTGCACAGCCGCGAACTGGTTTCGGTGTTGAAAAAGTTCACTAGCGTGCCGCGCCGTCTGGGTGATTTGCAGGGCGATTACTTCACCCTGGAAATGTGGCACGAAACCGGTGCGCAGAAGGACGGCACTATTCGCCGTCGTAGCGCTAGCGAGCAGGGTTTTGTCGCTGCCCCAAATGAATTCGTACTTTCCGGCCCGCATTTCTTTGTCGGCAACCCGATCAACAAAACCCCGCGCACGGCCTGCACCCAAAACAGCCACTATGATGTGATCGACCTCGAAACCCTGCCCGATGACTACCTGCCGCGTAGCAACTACTTGCCCGCATGTGACGCCGTCGAATACTCCCGCCGCGTGCCTCAGGTTAGCTGGGTTGAAATGGGTAGGCGTGAGGCGAGGGCGGTGACAGATTATTACAGGGTGGCCTACCGCGGAATGCTGCCCCCCTCAAACGAGAGGACATTGTTTGGCGCTATTATTCCCCCGGGCCTGACGCACACAAATGGGTGCCGCACGTATGCGGTTTCCCCCGATCATTTGAATGAACTGATAGTTTTTGGTGCGCTATCTTTTTCCATTGTCACCGACTACAGAATTCGGAGTAGCGGGAGGACAAATCTGCACTCCATGCTTGACGATTTCTCGCTGCTTGGCTCGGATTCTGCTGCTTTCAAACCTTTGTTATTACGCGCATTACAGCTTAATTGCCTCACTACCCACTACGCCGACCTCTGGCGCGATTGTTGGCAACCCGAGTTCCGCCAAGACTGTTGGGCTAGCACAGACCCGCGCCTGCCGAGGGATTGCTTCGCCAACCTTACTCCCGAATGGCAGCGCCACTGCGCCTTGCGCAGCGAGTTCGCCCGCCGTCATGCGCTGGTGGAAATCGACGTGCTCACATCGCAGGCACTGGGCCTGACCCTCGAAGAGCTTCTTACTATTTACCGCGTACAGTTCCCGGTGATGCGCCATTACGAGCGTGACACTTGGTACGACGCCAAGGGGCGCATCGCCTTCACCGCCAGCAAGGGCCTGGTCGGCGTTGGCCTACCGCGCAAGGCCGGTAAGCGCGATGCCGATTGCACCGTTCGCCTGCCTGATGGCAGCACCAGAACCTCTCGTCTGGGATGGGAAGATATACAACCCAAGGACGGTCATCCCCAAGTCCCAGACGGCACCATCATCGAGCGTCCTATCCTCGACGACACCCAACCCGGCGGCCCGATACCACGCACCATCCAATACACCGCCCCCTTTACCTTAGCCGACCGCGAAGCCGACTACCGTGTGGCTTGGGCGAAGTTTGAATCGGAGCAGTTGAATGACTGAGGAATGTTCGATGAGGAATGGCGAGGGAGAGACGGCATGTCGTACAGCGCCGAAGAAGAGTTTAAAAAGCTGATCCCTGAGTACCGGGCAGTCCTGGTTATTCAATTGGTGTGAGGCTTGTATGGCTTTTCCCTACACGGTGCTGAAAGCACGTTAACGTTACGACCCCTCAGGGAAGAAAAATTATGTCGTATGCAGGAATTTCCGTTCGTGAAGCGCTGGAGAAGCTGAATGCTCCCAATAACGGCTGGTATTTGCCGCAGGTACAGCGCCAGTACGTGTGGGGCGCACGGCATGAGTCGGAAGATTACGTGTGCTTGTTGCTCGACTCACTGCTTAAACGCTACCCAATCGGTGGTGTGGTGCTGTGGGAAACTGAACAGAAAGTTCCTTATCGCTGCTTTGTTGGGGACTATGCCCCGGGTCATCACGCGCGGCAGGTGGATGAGGGGTTGTGGGGCGCCTCCAAGGCGCTGGTATATGACGGTCAGCAACGCTTGCAGACGCTTTATTCAGTGCTTCGTCATCGTTTCAATGGAAGGGCTTTGCACTTTGATTTGCTGTTCGATCCAACCACTGCGGAGTCGGATGAAACGGGCTTTCTGTTTCGTGATGCTAGTGCGGCAGCCGAGCCACGTTATTTGCGCATGACGGAGTTGTCCTGTTTGCGATGCAGTGAGGACGAGAAGGTTGATCTTGAGGATCGCGCCCTCACGGCCGTCGGTGATGATAAAAGCGCCAAGCTTCGCGTGCGTAGAAATCTGAGCGCGTTGTGGGACATATTTGTCGACACCAATCATAAGTCGATAGCCTATTTTTCGGTCAAAGCCGATAGCCCTAACGAAGTAAATGAGGTTTTTCGACGGCTCAACACCGGCGGGGTGGCGTTGACTCAGTTGGAGCTGGTGCTCGGGAAGATCAAGGCGGTCCAGTCGGACTATGAGGAGAAACTCTGGGCCTTGTCTGATGAGATTGCAAAGCAGAGTGGCGGTATCGATTTTTCGTCTACATCGATCCTACAGTTCTTTCATTTGCTGGTTAAGAGCACCATCCGCATTGATGAGGGACGGCTGAATGGTAACGACATCCAAGCGTTCCAGAGCGCTTTGGAAAGTGATCGTGAGCCATTGTTAGAGCTATTTAGGGGGTATTTAAAGGGGTTGCTGAATATCAATCATGCCTCCATCGTGCCTCGCTGGTTGGCCGTCTTACCGATTGCAGCTTACCTGACGGAGCTCAAGCGCCACGGTCATGAATGGCGTATCCGCACCTGGGATGAGTCAGAGGTACAGCTCATTCACCAGTACTTTTTACTTTCTCAGATGTGTGACTGGAATACCCAGACTATGGTCAATGGTTTCGCGCGCGAAGCTATGGAAGCAGGAAGGCAAAATGAGTCATTCCCGCTTGAAGCCATTCGCAAGATCGCGGTCGAGAAAAACCGAACTGGAGAGCTCAACGAATACCAGCTGTTGAGCCAGACTTGGTTGGCTACCAAGGTGCTTATGCCCAGTCGGAGCTACGTTTTTCATGACAGTAAGCCTCAGGTTGATCATATATTTCCGCTAAAATTAGTTGGGGCGGATGAGGCTTATCAAGAAACTGTCGACGTGCTGTGGAACTTCCAGCCTATGCCAGCTGAGGTCAATAACTACAAGCGAGCACGTCACCCGAGTGAGTTCTTTCAAAGTTCGGACGGCAGTAAGTATTGGAGCTCCTACGATTTCATTCCCGTTCCCAAAAATTTGCTTTGGAGTGATCCACTAGCATTTTTTGCTTGGAGAAGGCAGCAGATGTTGGCAGCATTGGAAAGCCTCTACGGGCTGACGGTAGTAACATCCGTGGATGAGGCAATCTGATCATGCAGCCATTGATCGTTTCCCAGCAGGTCACTCAAGGCGTCGCAGACTTTCTGTGTACCGCATTCCCGTCCACTACTTCAGGTTTTGAGGGCTTGCTGGAGCGCTTTTTGGCTGAGCGCAGCAATATCTTCAAAGGGCCGTATCTGACGTTGCCACTGCCATTTCGCAAGCAGCTGAATGGCGGTCTATCGGCTTTCCCTTGGTTACCTGCCAGCTTTGTGCCCCATGCACATCAGGCCAAGGCTTTTGCGCGACTGGCGGTTTCCGAGGCTCAATCCACGTTGGTGGCAACGGGTACGGGGTCGGGTAAGACCGAGTGCTTTCTATATCCGATCCTTGAGCATTGTCGTGTGGCGCGTGCCGAGGGGCGGCGTGGCATCAAGGCGATCATCCTTTATCCCATGAATGCCTTGGCCAGCGACCAATCCGGGCGCGTGGCCAAGGAAATCGTTAAGGCTGCTGGCCTTAGTGGGATTCGTGCAGGCTTGTATGTGGGCGATGCGCCGGCTGTCGAGTCGCAAACGGTCGCCCAATTGAGCGACGGCAGTTATTCGGTGATTACCGACCGCAATGCCCTGCGTGAAAATCCGCCGGATATTCTGCTGACCAACTACAAAATGCTGGATTTTTTGCTGCTACGTGCAGCTGATGCCCCTTTGTGGGCGCATCAGTTGCCAGACACGCTGCGTTATTTGGTGGTGGATGAGCTGCATACGTTTGATGGCGCGCAGGGTACTGATCTGGCTTGTCTGATTCGCCGTCTCAAGGGGCGGCTGAATGCGCCGCCGGGCCAGTTGGTGTGCGTCGGTACTTCGGCAACGTTGGGCGATGACGGCGTTAGCGATTTGCTGGACTTTGCCGGTGATGTGTTTGGTGAAGTGCTGGATGACAGTGCGGTTATCTCCGAGGACCGCGAGTCGGTTGGGGATTATCTCGCTGAAGCCCTGGTTGAGTTCACCCAAAGCCCGCAGCCCAGTGATCTGCATACCTTGGCCCCCGAGAACTATGACGACCTGCATACCTATCTGGCGGCCCAAGCACCCTTGTGGTTCGGTGAGCCTTGCTCGGTCACGCAGGCAGAGAATTTTGCTTGGCGCTGTGGCTTAGGTAAGGACCTGAAGAGCCACTTTGCCTTCCAGAATCTTTTGCGGGATTTGGAGCGTCTTGGGCCAAAGTCCGTGTTGCTGGATGACCTGTTAGTGCTGCTCAAACGCCGTTTGCCGAGCTGCGATGATGAGCGCTTTGCGCTACTTTGGTTGTCTAGCCTGCTGTCGTTGGTAGCGCATGCACGCCAGGATGCACATCAGAACTTTTTCTTGCAGGTGAAGGTGGAAATCTGGCTACGTGAGTTGCGCCGCATGGTGGCTGTGCTGGATGCTGAGCCGCAGCTTCGGCATCACGATGACTTACGTAAAGCCGATATGGAGCGGCTGCATCTGCCGGTGATCCATTGCCGCGAGTGCCACGCCACCGGCTGGGGTTCTACGCAACAAAAGATCAGTCCCAATCAACTGACCCATGACCTCCAGGCGTTTTACAGCGCGTTCTTCGCCGAGGATGTGACCACCCGTTTTATTTTTCCTTCCAGCGTGGGGGCGAACCCCGCAGTGTTCCAGCGCAAGCAGGCATGTCCTGCGTGCGGCACCTTGCATCAGGCATCGCAAACCGAATGCTCACACTGTGAGGATCAGCCTTTGCTGGCCGTGGATATTGCCAGCAACCTGCGTGAAGGTACGCGCAATGGCGCGAAGTACACCAAGTCGCACCATGATTGTCCTTTCTGTGCCGGTTATAAAACGCTGACGATTGTTGGTTCGCAAGCGGCCAGTCTGGCGGCGGTAATGGTGGGACAGCTGTTTGCAACGCGCTTCAACCCGGACAAGAAGCTGATTGCTTTCTCTGACTCGGTACAGGATGCCGCGCATCGTGCAGGGTTCCTTGCCGCGCGAACCTGGCGAATGAACTTACGCCCGGCGTTGGCGCAGGTAATTGCTGATGCCTATGCAGCTGGGCGACCTATGACATTGGAAAATTTGCCAACAGCATTCGCGCAACGTTGGCGCACTGCGCTAGGCGATGGTCATTACATTGCTAACTTCCTGCCGCCGCAAATGCAGTGGCTACGTGATTACGAGACCCTGATGGAAGAGGGGGCGCTGCCTGAAAGCAGCAACCTACCTGGCGAGTTGGCGAGGGTGTTGCCTTGGGTGCTCAATGCAGAATTTGGCCAGGATGCTCATATTGGTCGCACTCTGGTGGCGACGGGAACTGCTTGCGTAGTGCCTCTTGCAGGCAAGTTAGACGAAGCCGCTCAATGGCTGATGCCACGTCTACGTGACACGCTTGAACCGTTAGCCGCCGCGCAGCTGGCCGAAGTTGTTGTTTTACTGCGCGGGCTACTGGAAAACATGCAGCGCATCGGGGCTTGGCGTGATCAGGAGCTAGGGTTTTATGCGCGAATGGGTAGCAGCCCTTGGGGATATAAGAAGAATCCAAGCCAGTTCAAGCTTCTAACCAGCCCGCGGCCTCCGAGGTTTTTGACACTGGGAGAGTTTGGTCGCTGCGTCAGTATCACTAAGAGCCATGCCCGTTTGTTTAGCGACTGGGCGTTTAAGGCATTGCCTGCTTTGCATGATCTGGCGCTGGGCACGAATGCCTTGATTGCACCGCTTTATCGGCTTGCTCTTGAGGCATTGGAAAGCGTTGGCTTAGCAGGTTTTGAGGAGGCCACCGAGAAGCCGGATATCCGTGTATGGGGGCTGGAGCCCTCTGCTTTCCACGTTATCTTGGGGGGCAAGGTGTGGCGGTGTGCCAGCTGCCATAGCACCACACACTCTGGCCCAGAGGATGACTTTTCTGAGCAAGCGTGTCGCCGCGTTGATTGCAGGGGTGAGTTGCAGGCACTTGAGTTATCCGGTGATTTTTATCGCAAGCTTTACCTGAATGCGGACATTCAGCGGGTGGTAGCGCATGAGCATACCGGCTTGCTGCCGCGCGAGACACGCGAGGCGGTAGAACGTAACTTCAAATCCAACAGTGATCGCCCTGGCGGCATCAATGTGCTCTCCGCAACACCCACGCTGGAAATGGGCATCGACATCGGCGATTTATCCAGTGTGCTGCAATGTTCGGTTCCTCCACAGCAGGCAAACTACATTCAGCGAGCAGGACGGGCAGGGCGTAGCACGGGTAATGCGTTGCTGATGAGCATGGCGACCAGCAAGCCGCATGACCTGTATTTCTGGGATGACCCGAAAACTATGATTGCAGGTTCCGTGCAGGCACCTGGGGTTTTCCTTAACGCCTCTGCGGTACTTGAACGTCAACTTACAGCGTTCACTTTGGATTGCTGGGTGCATGAGAACGGGCGGGCGGCGCAGATCCCTCAGGAAATTCGTGGGGTGTTCACTGCGATCAATAATCAGACCAACAGCAAGTTTCCTTACCCTTGGTTGAGTTATGTGGAACAGCACCAGGCGTCGCTTCTTGAACGGTTCTTGCGCTTGTTCAATCAGGGGGATATGTGCCCTTTGAGCGACGGTACGTGCCAATGGTTGGCTAATTTCATTCAGGGCAGCAACGGTGATAGCAGCCCGTTGGCGTACAAGATCGTCAACCGTTTGCAGGGCATTGCAAGTGATGTTGAAAGCATCAAGCGCAAGCGTGAGGCCGCAGTGAAGGAGATCGATAAGCTGCAGGCATTGACGGTGCGTGGTGAGGATCAGGATCTGGAGCTGGCACGACTGCTTCAAGATCGAACTGCGCTTTCGCGTTTGATTGGCAGTATTGAGGGTAAGGCTACGCTCAATGTGCTGACTGATGAGGGCTTGCTACCCAACTATGCGTTCCCGGAGCAAGGTGTACTGTTGCGCTCGATCATTGTGCGCGATTCAAAGCCTGGAACATCCGCTCCTGATCCTCTGACCTTCGAATATGAGCGTCCTGGATCAACGGCCATCACTGAGTTGGCACCGAACAACACCTTTTATGCCGAAGGCAGGCGGGTGGTGATCAACCAGATCGACGTATCGAAGATCAAGCCGGAGCACTGGCGTTTCTGTAGGCAGTGCTCCTATACCGAGCCGCTGTCGTCAGGTGATCAACACCCTAACTGCCCACGGTGTGGTGATACGCTGTGGCGGGACAGTGGACGCGTACACGAAATGCTGCGCTTGACCACGGTATTTGCCCGCACGCTGGATCGCGATAGCCGTATTGCTGACGACTCAGACGAGCGTCAGCGCGGCTTTTATGTGCGCCAAGCTTTGGTGGATAGCCCGCCTGATGCGGTGCGTCAGGCCTTTGTGATTGACGAGCAGACATTTCCTTTCGGCTTCGAGTTTCTCGATCGGGTGACTTTTCGCGAGGTGAACTTTGGCGAGCAGTCAGCGGAAGGCATGCCGATGGAGATCGGCGGGAAGGAACTCAGTCGCCCTGGTTTTAGCATCTGCCCCGAGTGCGGCACCTTGCAGCGCAAGCGCAAGGCCGAGGAGCTGTATCGCAACCATTCGTCCTGGTGTGGGAAGCGCAAGAACCCCGAGGCGAGCACGCAGCAATGCGTGTTCCTCTACCGCGAGTTCACTAGTGAGGGCATACGTCTGTTTTTGCCTGAGGTGGGTTTTGCTGATACCAACGAGGCCCTGCTGAGCTTTGTGTCGGCTCTGGAGTTGGGGTTGGCGCGGCGGTTTAGGGGAGCCGTGGACCATCTGCGTATTGCTCTAGATATGCGTATGGCTGCGGGCTCAGATACGCCGCGTTGTTATCTGGTGATCTACGACAGCGTGCCAGGTGGCACCGGCTATCTCAAGGAATTGATGCGCGTGCCCGAACCGCTGTTGGAAGTATTCGACATTGCACTGCAAGCCCTCAATACCTGTACTTGCAACCAGAATGCGGACACCGATGGCTGTTATCGCTGCGTGTACCGCTATCACAACAGCCATGATCGTAAGTCTATCTCGCGACGTACAGCTCAGAAGTTGTTGGGTGAGGTGATGCAGTACAAGGGAGCACTGAAGCCAGTTACCCATCTGGCCGACGCCCAGCCAGCTAACCAGTTACTGGATAGCATGCTGGAGAAGCGGTTTGTCGAAGCGCTGCGCCGTGAGCATGAAGGTGAGAAGTTCAAGCTGAGTGAGCTGTTGTTCAAGGGCAAGGCGGGCTATCAGATACAGGCTGGCTCGCGTCGCTGGCGGATGGAGTTGCAGGTCAATCTGGGAGCCAGCGAAGGTGTGTTGATTCCGTGCAAGCCTGACTTCGTGTTCTGGCCAGACGATGCCGCCGCCGACCTGCCCGTGGCGGTCTTTGTTGATGGTTGGCAGTACCACAAAGACATAATTACTACAGATATGGCCAAACGTATGGCGGTGGCCAAGAGCGGGAAGTTCTCAGTCTGGACGCTGACCTGGGATGATGTCGAATGCGCTTTGCAAAACCTGGTATTACCTACGCCATCGCCTTGGGCAACTTTGCTTAATGATGATCCGCAGCAGGTAGTGCAGAAGCTGTGCGCGGCACAGGGCATCGCAACACTCTCCAATTTCAAATCGTTGCCGTCCTTTACCCAGCTGCATCAGCGTTTGGCCCATGGGCAACACCAAGCACTCGGAAAATTGGCTGTCTCCTTGGCTGCGGGAATGTTGATGCCTTCGGGGGATGCCACCGCGCTTCAAGTTTTGCGCGAAGGGGCCTTCTGGAACCGCTTGGATGAGCTGGGCCTGCTAGCAGACCTGCAATTTCATAGGTTGAGCGTGCGTCAGCTCGGTACGGCCTGGATGCTGGGCATTGCCATGCACCCGGAGCATATGAAGCAAGTGATGACCGGCAATGGTTCTGCGGACTCTGAGCCTGTTCTGGTTGGCGAGTGGAAAGAAGATGGCCTGCCCGAAAGCGAGCTCCAGTTACGCTGGCAGCAACTTTGGCAGGCACTTAACTTATTGTTGCCGCTGAGTCAGATTTGGGTTGGCAACGCTGAAATGCCAGGGTTACCTGCGCTGCGGGATTGTTCTGCGCTCAAAGCGAAATCAGGCGGGCTGTCTGTAGCCTGGCAGGAAGCGCTGAGTCTGGCTGCTCATGAAGTACAGACTTGGGGCTTGGCTCTGGCTGGTTTGGACGTGACCGCCCCGGAAGTGGGCTATGAGTTGATGGACGAAAAAGGTCGAGTAATAGCCGAAGCTGAATTGGCTTGGCCAGATGTTCGTACCGCCGTACTACTGCCAGATTCTGGAGCAGAGGCTGCGCTTTTTGCTGGCCAAGGTTGGCATTCTTTTACCGCTGACGGCAGTGAGTTGCCTGATGAGCTGAGAACCCTTTTGATGGAGACACTGGCATGACGCTGGCACTCAAGATTGCAATGTCCGATGACTTCTTAAAGTCGTTTTCAGCAGTTCCTCGCTCTCACCAGCAGGCGGTGCTGACCTTCGTCGCCAAGTTTCGTCAGAACCCGATGGCAAGCGGCATCAATTACGAACGCATTCGTGATGCTGCCGATCCGAACATGCGCTCGGTACGGATCAACGACAATATGCGCGGCATCGTGCTCAAGCCTGATGTGGGTAACGTGTATTGCCTACTGTGGGTCGATCAGCATGACGATGCCTATCACTGGGCGCGTCGCCATCGAGTCGCGATCCACCCGGATGTTGGTAGTATTCAGGTTTATGCAGTGCAGGAGACGGCTTATGCGACGGTATCTGACATACCGGCTGAAGTGCGAGCAGCAGGTTTGTTCGATGCACTCAAAGACCGTGAAATTCGCCGCCTGGGCGTACCTGACGACCGGCTGGAAGCTGTGCGTGCCGTTACTAATGAACGCGAGCTTGAGGTGTTGGAGGCACAATTGCCCGATGAGGCATACGAAGCGTTGTATCTGTTTGCTGCCGGCGAGCCTTTTGACAAAATCATCAGTGATCAATCCGCGCCAGCGGCGGTCGACCCTACAGACTTCGGTGCTGCGCTGGAGCGTGATAGCTCACGTCGTCATTTTGTGGTGCTTACTGACGACAGCGATCTGGAAGCTTTACTGGCCGCACCTCTTGAACACTGGAGGGTCTTTCTGCACCCAAGCCAGCGTAAGTTGGTGGAGCGCGACTGGAATGGTCCTGTGAAGGTGACCGGTGGCGCAGGTACTGGTAAAACCGTTGTAGCCATGCATCGCGCTGCAAGACTTGCACGACAATACGCGGACTTGCCTGGTCGTCCTGTGCTGTTTACCACTTTCACCAAAACTCTGGCTGAGGACATCCGCCAGCATTTGGCTCTGCTGTGCACACCGCAGGAGCTGGAGAAAATTCAGGTGGTGAACCTGGATCAGTGGGCTTCCAGCCTCCTGCGTCGTTTTGGTTACTCACATAACCTGTTGTACAACGAAGGCGACCGTCGCCGTTTCTGGCAAGCAGCCCTGTCGGCGATGCCGGCATCGGTTGATCTCAGTTTGCCGTTCATGCGTGCCGAATATGAGCGGGTTGTGCTTCCTCAAGCCTGCGAAACTGCTGACGACTATATGCGTGCCAGTCGAGTGGGCCGCGGCGGTCAGCTTGGCCGTGCAATGCGTAAGTCTATTTGGCCGGTGTTTGCCGAATACCGTGCCCAACTGCAAGCCGCCAATTTGCGCGAGCCTGAAGAGGCCTTTCGTGAAGCTTGTCAGTTGTTAAGAAAGGAGAAGCCCGTACTCGGTGTTCGTTGCATGGTGGTGGACGAAGCTCAGGACATTAGCAACGCGGGCTTTGAGCTAATTCGTACGGCAGTAGAGGAAGCCGAAAACGACCTGTTTATTGTTGGCGATGCCCACCAACGTATCTACCGGCACAAAGTTGTGCTTAGCCGGGTGGGTATCGAGGTTCGCGGCCGCAGCCATAACCTGAAGGTGAATTACCGAACCACCGACGAAATCCGTCAATGGGCCTGCGCTCAACTCGAAGGATGTGCTGTCGATGACTTGGATGGCAACGTGGACTCTCTGCGCGGTTATCGGTCTCTGACACATGGTGATGTGCCAGATATCATCGAGTCGTCTTCCGCGCACGAAGATATGCCGCATATAAAGGCGATCCTTAAACAGTTGCAGGACGATGGGATGGAGCCTCGACAGGTTTGCATCACTGCGCGTACCAATGACGATCTGGATAATGTCGCTCGGGCTCTGCAGCAGGCAGGTATTGTTCACTTGAAACTGGACAACTCTACCTCTGACGATTCGGCACAGCCGGGCGTTCGCCTTGCCACCATGCACCGCATCAAAGGGCTTGAGTTTAGCGTAGTGATTGTTGCCGCCTACAGAGGAGCCGCTTCCTACGCCGACCAATTAAGCCGTGATGAGGATGCAGGGGTAACCGAAGATACTGAAGTTTCTGAAAGATGCCTGCTGCACGTTGCTGCTACTCGAGCAAAGAGAAATTTGTTTCTCCTAGTGCGGCCCTCTGGTGACTGAATTCTCAGACTTATACAGCTAATTTTTAGCTGTATAAGTTGGTCCAGCATTACTGGTTAACACTGCGGCGCTCTGTCAGCTTAAGCTTTGCAAGCCTCCTAAGGCTTGGGCATAAACCTACGTTTTCGCATCCGATCACCTTTTCAATCCAGTCGAATTGGCTGTCTCGGACTTGCATTCTGGCGTATTTCAGCGCTTGAAGCGTTGCATCGGCTAAAGCTTTATCTCCGATTGAAATACGCACGGGTTCGTAAGCAAGAATATCGACTGTAGTAATAAGTTTGAGTGTTTCAAAGCGTTGGGAGGAAATTTGAGTTGCTTTTTTTTCATCAATGACAGCCGTGAACCCGTTGCTATGTGCAAGCGCGAGTGTCGCGGCTTCTCCGTCTCCGAGCGAGGCCGCTGTGGATCCGGATACCAAGTCAAAGAAGTGCTCTAGTGCAATGCCAGAAAGCTCTTCTCTCTTTAAAATTTGATTATGGATTAGCTCCGAAAGCTGTTTGGGCTCAGGCCGGCCGTTTACTGCTCCTAGCTCAATCTCCCGTATTACATTGTCGGTGACGACAATTGGAGTCGGAACTGCTTGCAGGATTGCGCTTGCATAACCGGTCGCCAGCAAGTTTATGATGACACTGGCGTCGAGAACGAGAATGCTATTTCGATCAGTGAGACAGCTTGAAAAGGTCATCAACCTCATCCTCTTCTGCCTCATCAAGCAACTCGCGTACTTTCGCCCTATCGAGCTTAAGCAAATCCGACATTTGCCCTTCGCTGATTAGATCTTTCTTCCACGCATCGATAGCTAACAAAAAAAGCCTCGTTGATTGCGCGCCTTCCACAGGCGTGGAATCGTGAGCTATCGGGCCTAGTACCTGTTGGGCTTGGTCGTCGGTTATACCGCCATTATCCATGAACCAATCCCAAGTACCCTTTTTCGTCAGGTCCAATTCTTCAAGCCTCATCACCATCGCCTGGCGTGAAACACCAAAGAAACTAGCGAGCAGGATGATGTGCCGACGAGTGAGGTGGGTTGATCCAATGGTCACTTCCTTGAACTTTTCCATGACAGTACGGGCTGGCGTTAGAAACGCGCTTCCGAAAGCGTTCGCGTAACGCTCTTCACGCGAGTTCTCATACTTTTCGGCTTGATAGATCTCGGGCTGACGCCGCGTCGCTATAAAGTGCCCGAGCTCGTGGGCGCCAGTCTGAGTTTGACGATCCTTCCGATGTACTGCATTTATTAGCATACAGGCGCCAACGGCGTCGTCATAGGCAAACAGCCCAGACACTTTCGATTCAAGTCTCCGGCTATAGACACGAATTCCAAGTTGCATCTCTATGAGCGAAAACAGATCTTGAATCGGGCTCTCGCCGAGCCCTAGCCAGCTTCGGAGGCTATGTGCATCGTGCTCCGCTTGTTTGCGTACATCGCCAGGTAAGATGCTTTTTTCGGTCGGATAATTCGAGGTTTTCCGAACACCTAAAATGTTCTCAAGTTCTACTTCCGCCCTGACGAGATCATTCAGCATCCGAGCAGCTTGGTCGATGCCTGCATCACCAGTGTCTGGGAGTGAGCGGAAACGAGGAACAAGATCCACATGGACCGCTTCTCGGCGTAGCAAAGAGTTAGCAGATACTCCATAACAGCGACTAAGCATCTGGATCTCGTCAAGCCTTGCAGAGCGCTGCCCTTTTTCAATGGCCACGAGAGTGGTTCGAGCAAAGCCAACTGCTTTGGCCGCTGCGTCTTGGGTCATGGCCGCGGTTTCGCGCGCGACCTTAAGTCGTTCACCCAGTTCAGCTGGGTTCAGTTCAAAGTCTGGTTTGGTCATGATGCGCCATCTATCCACTTTCTCACGAACGACTCTGATCTCATATCGCTCGTGAACGCTGACCATTCCTTGGCATGTTGTTGCAGGAGCCTGTCAAGGTTCTGCGCCACGGCATGTGGCGACTCGGCCAGAGCTCGAGCCAGTTCGCTCGTTCTGCGGCGTTTGATCAGTTCGTACTGCGAAGATTCCCGAATCGAAGAAAGGTGTTCGAAATGAAGCACCCCTGCGATAGCGTATTGTCGCAAGGCTTTAGTAAAACTGGTGAATTCTTTTGCTGCGCCTGTTTCCCAGGTCGGGCTGTCTAGGGATTCCCATACATAGTTCGTTGGTGGCTCCTCTAATCCTGCAGCGTGAACGCTAAGGCGGCGAAGCATACACGCGGCACATATGCCGCACTGCCTTCTTGCGCCTGAAACGGCTACCTGTCGGGATTGCTGCCAGCACGACCTGGTCGTTATCCAATTCGCGCTAGGGCCACAGGTTTCCACAAACTCGCGTAGGGTCTCGCCTTTCGTCATCCAAAGCCTGGGAAAGGTGTACTGGAATCGATAGCCTAGAAGTGCTTCGATAAAGCACTCCATCAGCTTGGTGAAGACGGGGTGATTTCGATAGTCCTCATACCCATGTGCAACAGGAAGGAGCACAGGTGCAAGTGCACCTTGTCCGCTTTCGGGGATGATGGCCATTGGAGCATCAATTAAATACGCCGCAATTGCAGATATGATGCTGAACTTGAATCCGCGGCTGCGCGCACTTCTCTCGGCGCTTCTTGCATCATCGAGCTTGACTGAATATGGGATGGCCGTGAATGGAATCCTTTGGCGTTCCTTCTTTGAAATGTCGTGTTGTTTGCTCCCTATTCGAAGACGAATCAGGCGTTTACCTAGGCGTTTGCTCTCAAGCTCAGAGACCGCACGGGAGTCCATTCCGTCACTGAAAGCAATGACCGCCTCTGCATCGGAAGGAAAAGCTATTTGGCCTTGTGGCGGTCTCTGTGCGGCTTGTTTTCGAGATCGAAAGTTGAAATGCCAGTCGTCGCCGGTCAGGAGGTTCAGCGCGTTGACGAGCGCTCGATCTACCTTGTTACTCGACCACCGTTCAACGTCGTGTACTGGAACATGCACGATGAACCGCCTGCCCCAACTCATGGTGCTGCGGACAAGGATGCGATCACAGAACTCGACTGCAGCGGCTATGAGTAGTGCGTCATGAGTTACGGGCTCCCATTTGTCATGGGATGAGAAGGATGCGAGAGCCTCAAGGTCGAACTCGATGTTCTTCTCGATGTAACACGGGACCACACCGTTTCTTTTGCGGGCGCCAGGTTCAAGTATATCTACAGCTATTTCCTTAGGCGGCAAGGTGTTCATCACAACGATACCCCGTCATCAAGACCTTCCATCTTCCTAGGTGGGAGGATTCGAGCGGGCTCTGGACCCACAAGATCCAGACCGAGTTGGGTGCTCGATAGAGTAGAAATGGCATTCTGGAGTCTCTTACTCACGTACTCTGCTCTTTGCTCATTCGAGTCGCGAAGGTAGTGTTCTTCGATCGACCGTATGTTTGCGTGGCAGCGGTCTTTAGCGGCGAGGCCTACCGCCTCATGGAATGCTTCAATTCCAAATTTGCCTTCATGGATAAGAGTGATGCTCCATTCCACAAGATTCGTTCCAAAAACGGAGGCTGCTGCTAGGGCTTTCGCATTTTCAAGTTGATCCAGCGCAAGTTCCGGCATTTCCAGAGAGTTATCACAGCCGGTAAAGACTGCTTTCAAGGCTTCCATCAGATGCCACGAGACCTCCATTTTGAAGTCGCTGGCAACTGCGTGCGTCGTTGCCTCTGCGATCTGGGAGGCGTCGTAGGTGTCTTGGTCCGCACGTTTTGCCAGTTCTTTCCATGGCTTTCGCAGCTTCAAGCTTCTATGTGGCCCATCGCTCATTTCGTCCAGCCCCCCAGTGAATACCGGTTTTGACATTGTCAGATATTAGTACTAAAAATCTGACAATGTCAAAGTCGTAATCAGAACGAACGGGGGTAAGCGATCGGGTATCCCGGTCTTGCATAGCTAAATCGGTTGTCAACGATGCGGGAGCAGCTCCCCGATTGTCACTCGCCAGCTGCGTGGGCGGGCGAATAGGGAATTACGTCACCCAAATAAATTGCATATCCGAGTTGTATTTTGCATTTTTAAATGCAATTGTATTTGCGGTTGTTAATTGCATTTTGCAATGCGCGCACTAGGAGCTTCCATGGTTATCTCCCTCATGCTTACCCCTGAGCTCGCTGCCTGGGCACAAAAACAGCCCGACGTATCGGCAACGATTCTAGCTTTGTTGCAAGCGCACGTGAAAAGTACGGATACCCCTGCAGATCGCGCCGCCGCCGTCCTAAAAGAAAACGTCCTGAAATTGCCCGAGGGCATGGAGTTCGAGATACCTCAGATCATCGGCCAAGAGGTCTGGCAGACCCTTGATCGCTCCAGCCGGGTGACTTTTGGTAAGCAGGTAAAACGTGAAGCAGCGGATTTCGGATTGGAATTCATCCGCACCACGGCTTCCCGTCATGCGGTGTACAAAAAAAGGGTCGTTGCAGGCTGACGACTCAACCTGCAGGCAACGTCGAGTAGCACAATTAAAGTGCTTGGAACGCTAGATATGGGGGGCTCTATGAAGACTTGGGGAATGCGTAGCAATTTCGACTACCAGGGCACGGTACTGACCGGTACTACTATCACCTATGGCAAAAATAGAAAGATCCATGTCAGTGCCGAGCAGTATGCGGCACTGAGAAATACCTTCCTTAACCGTGCGGTGCCTATTGGGGCATCTCGGACAAGCGCCGATGCTGACAGTATTGGTGCTTGGATTCAGGCGAATATCACCCCGGTGTCGATCGCTTCTTATGTGGGGCCAATTTTGCTTGAGGGGTATGCGGAACGGGTCGGCAATTCGCATATCCGCATTGTGCGTTAACCGCGTAGGTTTAGCTTGTTAGAGCCAAGCCTCACAGAGGGTTTCTACCTAGTTGAGAAACCCTCTGGATGGCTGAAACTGACAAGCTTCCTGTGGCGGCTTGTTGGATGTGGTCGCTCCACCAGGTCATCATTGGGCGTCTTCTCTCAATATAATCCGCACGATTGTAGGCGCTACGCACCTCGTCTTTGTCCACATGCGCAAGTGCGACCTCGATTAGCTCCGGGTCCCATCCCTGTTCGTTCAGGATAGTACTGGCCATGGAGCGCATGCCGTGGCTCACCAAACGCCCTTCAAAGCCCATACGTTTCAAGGCCATGTTTGCGGTCTGGCTGTTGCAGTGAGTTCGTGGGTCTCTATCTGCTGGGAACACGAACTCCCTATGACCGCTGTAGGGTTTTATTGTCTCAAGCAGAGCAAGTGCGTGTTCGGTCAGTGGTATGACGTGAGCACGCCGCTTCTTCATCCGCTCTGCTGGGATCGTCCAAGTTTTCTTGTCGAGATCGATGTCAGCCCAGGAGGTCGTGGCGGCTTCCGCAGGACGGGTCATGGTGTGGAGTTGCCATTCGATTAGGCAGCGTGTTGTTCTTTTTATGCTCGCATTAGCGATGGCAACCATTAGCTCTGGCAGCTCTTCGGGACGGAGGGCGGCCATGTTCTGCTTTTTCGGCTTTTTGAAAACAGCTCGGATGCCGCTGAGCGGGTTGGCAAAGATCATTCCCGAGTTCACACCGTAGGTCATGATCTCGTTGAGCCGTTGGGTCAGTCGCTTCACTGTCTCCAGGCTGCCTTTGGTTTCGAGGGGGCGCAGCAGTGCGATGACCGTCGGGGCATTGATCTGCGAGATAGGTTTTGTTCCTAGCGTTGGAAAAACATGCAGTATGAGTGAACGCCAGATGTCTTCGGCATAAGCCTGGGTGACGGAATCTTTTTTCAGTTCAAACCAAGCGGACGCCACGTTCTCGAGTGTGTGCTCAGTTGCCTGCCTTTTTGTCTGCTCCAGCGCACTACGATGTTCCTTCGGGTCGATGCCTTGCGCGAGAAGCTCTCTGGCTTCGACCGTTTTCTTCCTGGCTTGCGCGAGCGAAAGTTCTGGGTAGGTGCCGAGGCCCATGTTGATACGGTTCTTGGTAACCGGCTGCCGATAGTTGAAGTTCCATAGCGTAGAGCCATTGATCCTCACGCGCAGCTGTAAGCCGTCTCCATCGCTGAGGACGTAGTCCTTGTCTTTCGGCTTTACCGCTTTGAGCTGGCGGTCAGAGAGGCGGGTGGCTTGGGCGCACATGAGGTGTTCCATGACATCGATTGGTATTCCAAAAATTACCACTGAAGGGCTTGGAATACCATCTGGAATACCGGGTTACGTGGATTGTGTCGGACGCCCATAGACGCTAATAGACGCTAAAGCCTTGATTTTGCTGGATTGCAGGCACAAAAAAGACGTCCTTGGACGTCTTTAGATGTAAAGTTGGTGGAGCCGGGGGGATTTGAACCCCCGTCCGCCAGTACTCCGCTGTCGGTACTACATGCTTAGCCGTGTCTACTGAGTTAACCCGCGGCCGCCCGACGGGCAGGGTGCTTTGGGCGAGTTGTGTAAGTTTTAGCCGATTCGTCCACAACATACTGCACGGCGATTCTGTTCTATATGACAATCATTTTGGGTTTACAGACATCCCCTGATGATTGCTGGACCCGAAGGTACCAGAAGAGCGATCTAAGGCTGCTTACGCAGCGAGAGAAGCCCCGTAGTTTTCGTCATTGGCAACTATAGAAGTTGCAACAGTGGATTTACGAGTTCTGTTACCAACTCGGCATGCACCTAAAGTTTCGCAACCGGCGTCGAATCCTAAACGGCCCCGAAGCATGCTGGCGACAAACCAGCAGGTTCGTGCAGTGTACGGCAATGTACGCCATAAGGCCAATCCGAAGCGCGGCCTTATGGCGTTGCGGGGATCAGCCCTTGCCTTTTTGCGCGTCAGCGAGGATCTGGATGGCCCGTTGGCTTTCGGTAATGCAGGCCTTGTCGTCGCCATTGTCCTTGGCCATCTGCGCTGCCCGTTGGGCTGCCAGCAGTTCGCCTTGGGCCGGTTCGCCGATGGTGCCGGCCGAGGTGATGCCGTCCTTGACCTTCTGCAGGTTTACATCGCACAGGTCCTCGGCCGCGAAGGCGGGCGAGGCGAGCAGGGCGCCAGTGATCAACAGTCCAGCCAGTACGGAACGCTTCATAGGGATCTCCTTGCCTATCGAGACTCGGAATACCGGTCAGTGGGAATGGCCCGCCGAGTAGGTTTAGGCCACGGGTGTTCGTGGCTTATTCAGATGGACTGCGGGCGCGCCCAGGCGTTCGGTTTAGTGGCGACAAAGATGAAAAAAGGGCCATAAGCCCTTTATTCATGACTGCTGGTTTAGAGCGCCTTGGCCTGGGTGACGCGGTCCACCAGATAGACTAAGCCGTGATAGTCGATCCCGCCATGTTGGCTCAGGCCGATTTCACAGGTGCGGCTGGTGGAGATGCCTTCTTCGCAGTACTGCACCGCATCCTTAAGGCTGCGCAGCGAGTGGGCATTGAGCTCGGGGGTGGTGAAGCCCTTGTCGCCGGCAAAGCCGCAGCAGTGGATGCCTTCGGGGATGACCACGGTCTTGCTGCAACGCCGCGCCAGGTCGATCAGCGCCTGGCTTTCGCCCAGGTGCTGGGTGCTGCACGTGACATGCACGGCGATGGGCGCGTCCTGGGGGGTGAAGTCCAGGCGGTCGACCAGGTGCGTGCGGATAAACCGGACCGGGTCGTAGAAGTCCAGCCGGCTTTCACCCAGGTCCTGGACCAGGCGCAGGGTGCAGGGGCTGGTGTCGCAGTAGATCGGGTCGAGGCCGCCACGGCTGGCGTGCAGGAGTTCGCCAATCAGCTCCTGGCGCTTGTGTTCGGCCTGCTCGGCATAGCCTTTGGACGCGAAGGGCTGGCCGCAGCACAGGTTGTCCTGATTGTCCGGGAAGACCACCTGGAAGCCGGCTTTCTCCAGCAGCCCGCGGGTTTTGTCGAGCAGCGACATCTGTTCCTTGTCGCTCGCCGCCGGGCCCATGACCCGCGAGACGCACGCGGCCAGGTAGACCACCCGTGGCCGTTCGTCCTGCACTGCCGGGCTAAAGCGGATCGGCCGTTCGGGCTGGGGCATGGCCGGCGTCCACTGGGGTACACGGCCCTTGGACAGCTTGCTGAGCGTCGCCGAGATTTTCGCCAGGCGTGGCGCACCCAGCAGCATGCGCGCGCCATTGGCCACGTGCAGGGTCAGGCGGGCGCCTTGCAAGGCGGTTTGGAAGTGATTGCCCAGCCAGTCGGCGGTCTTGGCGTGATGGGCGTTCTGCCCGCGAAGTTTTTTCACCAGTTCGCCAGTATTGATCCCGACCGGGCAGCGCTGGGCACAGAGACCGGTGGCCGCACAGGTGTCGAGGCCGTAGTACTGATAGGCCGCTTCCAGTTCGCGGGTGTCGACGCCGGCGCGTTTGCGGTCCTGGATATCGCGCCAGATTACGATGCGCTGGCGCGGGCTGAGGGTCAGCCCTTTGGAGGGGCAGACCGGCTCGCAGAAGCCGCATTCGATGCACTTGTCGACGATCTCGTCGGCAGCCGGCAGTGGCTTGAGGTGCTTGAGGTGGATCTGTGGATCTTCGCTCAGCACCACGTCCGGGTTGAGAATGCCGTTGGGGTCGAGCAGGCGCTTGAGTTGCCACATCAGTTGATAGGCATCGTGGCCCCATTCCAGCTCGACGAAGGGCGCCATATTGCGGCCGGTGCCGTGCTCGGCTTTAAGCGAACCGCCAAATTCCACGGCAACCAGTTGGGCCACATCGTCCATAAAGGCCTGGTAGCGGGCGACTTCCGCAGCGCTGTTGAACCCCTGGGTGAAGACAAAATGCAGGTTGCCTTCCAGGGCGTGGCCAAACAGGATTGCTTCGTCGTACTGGTGCTTGTCGAACAGCGCGATCAGGCGATTGACGCCGATGGCCAATTGCTCGACGGGGAAGGTGACGTCTTCGATGATCACCGTGGTGCCGGTTTTGCGCACCGCGCCGACGGCGGGGAAGGTGTCCTTGCGGATCGCCCAGAGGCGGGCGTTTTCCACTGGGTCTTCGGTAAAGTCGACCTGCTTTTCCACCGGGAACGGCGCAAGCGACGCCATGATCTGTTGCAGCTGTTCATGCAGCAGGCTGGACGAGGCCGCGCGCGACTCGATCAGCAGCGCGCAGGCGGTGTCGGAGAGTTCCCGGACAAAGCTTGGCATCCCCGGCTTGTCCTGGACCGAACGCATGCTGCGCCGGTCGAGCAGTTCCACGGCCGAGACTGGCTGGCTTTTGAGCACGGTCACGGCGGTGCAGCAGGTTTCCACGTCCGGGAAGACGATCAGCGCCGACGCCTTGTGTGGGTGGTCGAGCACGGTGTCGTAGGTCACTGCGCTGATAAAGCCCAAAGTGCCTTCGGAGCCGACCAGCAAGTGGCTGAGAATCTCCAATGGCTCGTCGAAGTCCACCAGGGCATTGAGGGACAGGCCGGTGGTGTTTTTCAGACGGTACTTGTGCCGGATCTTGGCGGCGAGTTCGCTATTGGCGCGGGTTTCGCGCCCCAGGCGGGCCAGTTGTTCCAGTAGTGCACTGTGACTCTGGCGGAAGGCCGCGACACTGGCTGGGTCCTCGGTGTCGATACGGCTGCCGTCGGCCAGCACCAGGCGGATACCGGCCAGGGTGTGGTAGGTGTTCTGTGCGGTGCCACAGCACATGCCGCTGGAGTTGTTGGCGACAATCCCGCCGATCTTGCAGGCATTGATCGAGGCCGGGTCCGGGCCGATCTTGCGCCCGAACGGTGCCAGCCAGGCATTGGCCTGGGAACCGATCACCCCGGGTTGCAGGCGGATCTGCGTGCCCTGGCCGCGAATCTCGCGGCCGTTCCAGTTGTCGCCCAGGACAATCAGCACCGAGTCACTGATGGCCTGGCCGGACAGGCTGGTGCCGGCGGCGCGGAAGGTCACCGGCACGAGATGGCGCTGGGCCAGGGTCAGCAGCGCGACGACTTCGTCTTCGGATTCGACGCGGATCACCAGCTTGGGAATCAGTCGGTAGAAGCTCGCGTCGGTGCCGAATGCCAGGGTCGAGAGTGGATCATCGAAACGCCGGTCCTGGGGAATCAGGCGCTCGGCATCGCGTAGGAAAGCGGCGGGCAGGCTCATTGGTCCTCCAGGATCAAGACGACCAGGTCTTTCGGCCCGTGGGCGCCGTATGCCAGGACTTGCTCGATATCGGCGGTCTTCGACGGCCCGGACACCAGCAGGGCATTGGTTGGCATGCCGGCGGCCCAGTTCTGGCGCTGCTGGACTTGATAGAAATTGTCGTGAATCTCGCTGGCCTTGAGCAGGGCGAAATGCACGGGCGGCACCAGGCTCATCAGTCGCGGCTCTTCACGGGTTGGCCAGACAATCAGGCTGCCGGTGGCGGCGATGGCGCCCAGGGTGGTGGTCAGGCTGGCCGGGGTCTCGTTGAACAGCTCGGCTTTCCATTCTTCCACGGGCCGGTCATAGGCCTTGAGCGCGGGCAGTTCGGGGTGCCCGGCCCAATGTTCGACCACGCGCTGGCCGTGGGGCGTGCCCGGGGCGATCAGCAGGCTGGGCAACTGGCGGTCGCGCACCAGCTGGGCCAGCAGTTCGGGCCAGGCCTGTTCCGTGCTCAGATGGATTTCGGTGTGCACCGCTTCCATCTGCTTGCGCAGTTGGGCGATACGCTGCTCGGGGGCGTAGGTCCAGGGTTCGGTGACCAGCGCCTCGTCGAAGTTGTCGGCGACCGGCGTGGTGCCTTCCAGGCTTTTGCGCAGCTTGGCGAGAATGCTCTGCTTGGCGCTCATCATTGGTCTCCCGACTGTTTCGACAGATGCTCGCGGGCCAGGTCGTGCAGCGAGCGGGCGGCGGGTTTCGGTGCGCTGTGGTTCTGCGTCCAGGGGCCGACCTTACTCGGGATCAGGGCGCGCAGGCGCGTCGCGGCGAAACCGAAGGCGCGATACAGGGTCGGCGAGCTGTTGAGCCTGGCCCAGGCATTCCAGATAAAGCGCTCTTTGCGCGAATATTTGCTGCCCTGGCCACGCATGACCTGATGCGGGCTGTCGGGTGCCTTGACGTTTTCTTCGCGCAGCCGGCGCAACAGGGCCGGGATCGGGATCTTGACCGGGCAGACTTCACCGCAGGCGCCGCAGAGCGACGAGGCGCTCGGATGGTCCGGGACCTTGGCCAGGCCGACCATGTGCGGGGTGATGATTTTACCGATCGGGCCTGGGTAGACCTCGCCATAGGCATGGCCGCCAATGCGGGTATAGACCGGGCAGTGGTTCATGCAGGCGCCGCAGCGGATGCAGTTGAGGGTCTGGCGCAGTTCGCTGTCGGCAAAGGCCTGGCTGCGGCCGTTGTCCAGCAGCACCAAGTGCACTTCCTGGGGACCGTCGAGTTCGTCGGCCTTGCGCGGGCCGGAGATCATGTTGACGTAGGTGGTGATCGGCTGGCCGAGGGCCGAGCGGGTCAGCAGGGACACCAACGGCACGACATCGCGCAGGTTCTCGACGACTTTCTCGATCCCGGTCACGGCGATATGCACCGGCGGCACGGTGGTCGACATGCGCCCGTTGCCTTCGTTTTCAACCAGCAGCAGGGTGCCGGTTTCGGCTACCGCGAAGTTGACACCGGACACGCCGATATCCGCTTCAAAGAACTTCTGGCGCAGGACCTTGCGCCCGATCTGAATAAGTTGGTCCACGTCCTTGGTGTATTCCACGCCAAGTTTGTCGTGGAACAAGGACGCGACCTGTGCGGCATTCTTGTGGATCGCCGGCATAATGATGTGTGAAGGCTTCTCGTGGTCGAGTTGGACGATAAATTCGCCCATGTCCGACTCCAGGCATTCAATGCCTTGAGCCGCGAGGACATGGTTCATCTCCATCTCTTCGCTGACCATCGATTTGCCCTTGATCACTTGCCGCGCCTCGTGAGCGCGGATGATCGAGAAGACGAGGTCATTGGCCTCGTCCACCGTTTCCGCCCAGTGCACTGTCACACCGTTGCGGGTCAGGTTCTGTTCCAGGCGCTCGAGCAACTCGGGCAGCTTGGATAACGCGCGCGCACGGATGGCATTGCCCAGTGCGCGTAGATGTTCCCGTTCGTGGGCATCGCTGAACGATGCCGCACGTTTGGTCATCAGTGAATCCATGGCGCTGCGAAAGTTGTTTCGCAGTTGGCTGTCGCCCAGTGCCTCGTGAGCCCGGGCGCGAAAATCTTCCTGTACTTCTACTGTAGGAATCAGCGTCGGCGTGCTCATTGGGCACCTCCGGTACGCTGCCAGAGGAAGCTGGCCAAGTGTTGGCCGCGCAACGCCTCCTGCTGTTTCTCCAGCGCTCCGTTGATATTCATCAGGCAGCCACAGTCGGCACTGAGTACCTGATGGGCGCCGGATGCCTTCAAGGCCCGGGTCTTGTCCGCGACCATAGCCCCGGAGATGTCTGGCATTCGGACGCTGAATGTCCCGCCAAAGCCACAACATTCGCTCTCGTGGCTGTGATCGACCCGCTCTACATTGCGCAATTGCGCCAGCAACTCACGGCCGTGCAGGTGCGTGTTCATCTCCCGCCGCGCCGAACAGGACGTGTGCAGGGCGACCTTGACCGGTGCACCACTGTCATTGAACTGCACCTTGCAGACAAACAGCAGAAACTCGGCCAGCTCGTAGGTGCGTGCGGCCAGGGCGCGCACCTGTTCGAGGGTGTCCGGCTCGTCCTTGAACAGGTCGGCGTAGTGCTCGCGCAGCATGCCGGCGCAGGAGCCCGAAGGCACGACCACCGGGTAGTCCTCGGCAAACAGCGCCAGTTGCGCGCGCGCGACATCCCGCGCCTGATCGGTGTAGCCCGAGGTGTAGGCCGGTTGTCCGCAACAGCTCTGGCCCTGCGGATAGTCGACCCGAATCCCTTCGCGCTCGAGCAGGTGAATGGCATCCATCCCGGCTTCGGGATAGAACAGGTCGACCACGCAGGTGCCGAACAGGTAGACCCGGCGCGGTTTCTCGCTGGGGTACTGACGGGGTTGCGGCAGGGGCGGGGCGACGCGTGTCGCATTAGGCACGGCGTTGTAGAAAAGCTCGCTCATCAGGCGTGTCTCCGGGTGGTCCCGGTTATCCGTCTGGCCAGCTGCTGAAAGATAGAACCTGAAGCTTTCAGCAACCTTGCAGACCGGGTTGTGAGTAACAGATGCCTCAGGGGCATCGGTCAGTTAACGGCACAAACTGGCGTGGAAACAGCCGTTGGCCGCGACCGGATTCGGTCGCGGCCAACGGCTGTTGCCTCGTATTGCCTAACCGACCCCGGTCGTGGCCGGGGTCGGTTTATACGGTAGTGCGTGTGCTGATTAGTGCACCAGCATGCCGGTGAACCAGTAGGCCTGGGCCAGGGTGATCAGGCCGACGATAGTGGCGAAGAACAGGCTGTGCTTGAGGGTGAAGCGGAACAGGTCCGATTCCTTGCCTACCAGCCCGGTCGCGGCGCAGGCCACGGCGATCGATTGTGGCGAGATCATTTTGCCGGTGACGCCGCCGCTGGTGTTGGCCGCGACCAGCAGGGTGTCGCTGACGCCGATCTGGTGCGCCGTGGTGGCCTGCAGCGAGCTGAACAGGGCGTTGGACGAGGTGTCCGAACCGGTCAGGAATACGCCCAGCCAACCCAGGAACGGCGAGAAGAACGGGAAGGCAGCGCCCGTGCCGGCCAGGACCAGGGCCATGGTCGACGACATGCCCGAGTAGTTGGTGACAAAGGCGAAGGCCAGCACCATACCGATGGACAGAATCGGCCAGCGCAGTTCGTAGAAGGTTTCCTTCAAGGTGGTCAGACCAGTTTTGACGTTGATCTTCAACACCAGCATGGACAGCAGGGCCGAGAAGAAAATCGCGGTACCGGTGGCCGAGATCGGATCAAGCTTGAACACGGCCGCAATCGGGGTCGGTGCGGCAACGATCGGCGCGACCTTGATGACCATCTGGTCCAGGTGCGGGATGGCGAAGTTGAACACCCAGCTGTACATCGAGCCGCCGGCGGCGAACATGGCCTTGAAGGGCTTGAGGGTCCAGATGGTGACCAGCACGGTCAGGATCAGGAACGGCGACCAGGCTTTGAAAATCTCACCCAGGGAGTAGGGCGACGCCGTGGTGCTGCGCGGCAGACCGAAGCCGCCGGCACTGGCCGCGACGGCTGCGCCGCCGGTGACGCCGGCAATCTGGGTACCTGCGGCACGCTTGGGTTGCCAGATTTTCAGGAACAGGGTCAGGGAGATCAGGCTGGCGAGGGCCGAGGTGATGTCCGGCAGTTCCGGGCCGATAAAGTTGGAGGTGAAGTACTGGGTGATGGCGAAGCTCAGGCCCGCGACCAGAGCGGCCGGCCAGGTTTCCTTGACGCCGCGCAGGCCGTCCATCATGAACACCAGCCAGAACGGCACGAACAGCGACAGCAATGGCAACTGGCGACCGGTCATGGCGCCGATCTTGAACGCGTCGATGCCCGTCACCTGGCCTGCCACGATGATCGGGATGCCCAGGGCGCCGAATGCCACCGGCGCGGTGTTGGCGATCAGGCACAGGCCGGCGGCGTACAGGGGGTTGAAGCCCAGGCCGACCAGCAAGGCTGCGGTGATTGCCACCGGCGCACCGAAACCGGCGGCCCCTTCGAGGAAGGCGCCGAAGCAGAAACCGATCAGCAGCACTTGCAGGCGCTGGTCATCGGTAATCGACAGCACGGAGCTGCGGATGACTTCGAACTGGCCGCTCTTGACCGTCAGTTTGTAGAGGAACACCGCCGCGACGATGATCCAGGCGATGGGCCAAAGGCCATAGGCAAAACCGTAGCCGGCGGCGGCGAACGCCATGTCGACCGGCATCTGGAAGGCGAAGATCGCCACCAGGATGGACAGGGCCAGCGTGATGCTCCCGGCGACGTGCCCTTTGAGACGGAACACGGCCAAGGCCAGGAAGAAAAATACGATGGGAATCACGGCCGCGAGTGCGGACAGGCCGAGGCTGCCGAGCGGACTGTAGAGCTGTTGCCAGGTTTGCATATGGGGTGGCCCCTAATTGTTGTTGGTCAGGCGCTGATAAGCGGTCTTGGATAATTGGTAATACCAATTTACAATCGCTGGACGCTAGGTTAAAAGCCTTGCGGGTCATGTGTCAATTTGCCGCTTTAAAACTTTTGTCTTGTGCGCGGGCCAAGCGTCGACTGAGCGGGTGATTTTGTGCGCGTCTGCCTGGTGTTCTCAGGCTGCCAATAGGCCAGAATAGGCGCCCCGGCAGGCGTTCGGGTGGTAAGGAGTAAGTGATGGGGTTTGATCTGGTTCGTCAGCGCCGTTTGTCTGACGATATTGTCGAGCAGCTTGAGGGGATGATTCTCGAGGGCACGCTCAAGTCCGGTGAGCGCTTGCCTGCCGAGCGGGTTCTGGCCGAGCAGTTCGGGGTTTCCCGCCCTTCGTTGCGCGAGGCGATCCAGAAGCTCGCCGCCAAAGGGTTGCTGGTCAGCCGCCAGGGCGGCGGTAATTTTGTCGTGGAGTCGCTGGGTTCGACCTTTAGCGATCCGTTGTTGCACCTGCTGGAGAGCAACCCGGAAGCCCAGCGCGACCTGCTGGAATTTCGGCATACCCTGGAAGCTTCCTGTGCCTACTACGCGGCGCTGCGCGCGACCGAGGTCGACCGGGAGCGACTGCGCACGGCGTTTGAGTTGCTTCAGAGCTGCTATTCACGGGTCGATGAAGTCAGTCGTGCGGAAGAGGGCGAGGCCGATGCCAGCTTTCACCTGGCCATTGCCGAGGCCAGTCATAACGCCGTGTTGCTGCATACCATCCGTGGCTTGTTCGATCTGCTCAAGCGCAACGTCGTGACCAATATCGGCGGCATGTACAAACAGCGCACGGAAACCCGCGACATGCTGATCAGTCAGCACCGGGAGCTGTACCTGGCGATTATCGAAGGTCGAGCGGAGGATGCTCGTGAGGTGTCCAGCCGGCATATCCTGTATGTGCAGGAAGTGCTGGAAGAAGTGCGTCAGGAAGTTCAGCGTACGGCTCGGGCCGAGCGGCGCAACGCTTTCTAGCGCGACCGCGGGCAGTCAGGTGGTAGCCTGGCTTGCCCGTGGCGACAGGTCGAAGGACTGATCAGTCCTCCTTGCCCTTGGTGCGCACCGCGCGCTGCAATTCGCGGTCGGAATCGCGTTCGCGTTCGGTATGACGCTTGTCGTATTCCTTCTTGCCCTTGCCCAGAGCGATCTCGCACTTGATCAAGTGCTTGCTCCAGTACAGCGACAGGCAGACGCAGGCATAGCCTTTCTGCTGCACCGCGGCGTAGATCTTTTCGAGTTCGCGCTGGTTGAGCAACAGCTTGCGCGTACGCGTTGGATCGGCAATGACATGGGTGCTGGCGGTGGTCAGTGGCGAGATATGGCTGCCGAATAACCAGGCTTCGCCATCCTTGAGCAGCACGTAGCTGTCGACCAGCTGCGCCTTGCCAGCACGCAGACTTTTTACTTCCCAGCCGGCCAGGACCAGACCAGCCTCGAACCGATGTTCGATGAAGTAATCGTGACGCGCCTTTTTATTCTGCGCGATGGTCCCTTCGGGGTGTTTCTTCTGTTTAGCCATAGGGGCGGCATTATAGGGAGTTGCGCGCGAGTCGGCTACGGTGAAGCTGCGTGCTTGAGCAGGTTGAGTGAATCCCGGACAATGCGGCCTCTTTTTTGATCGGTTGGGCGTGCAAGAGATGTCGACAGACAAGGTTTCTGTCCACGGTAGTTGGGCTAGCCGCTGGATATTCATTCTCGCGGCCACTGGTTCGGCCGTGGGTTTGGGCAGTATCTGGAAGTTTCCCTACATGGTCGGCGTCTATGGCGGTGGAGCCTTTGTCCTGGTGTTCCTGGCCTGCATCGCGCTGATCGGCGTGCCGGTGATGATGGCCGAGACCCTGATCGGTCGCCGTGCCCGCCAAAGCCCGGCCAATGCCCTCAAGGTTCTGGCGCTGGAGGCCGGGCATTCGGGGCGTTGGTCTTGGGGCGCATTCGCCGGGATGATCACGGCGCTGCTGATCCTGTCGTTTTATAGTGTGGTGGGCGGCTGGTCGCTGGACTACATCATTAATATGGGCCGTGGCGACTTCCAGGGCGTGTCGCCCGATCAGGTCGGCGCCTATTTCGGCGGGGTGATAGCTGATCCGTGGCGGTTGGTGTTCTGGCATACGGCATTTATGGCGCTGTCGGCGCTGGTGATCGCCAAGGGCGTGGTCGGCGGCCTGGAGCGCAGTCTGCGGATCATGATGCCCCTGCTGTTCGTGATGCTGCTGGTGATGCTGGGTTACAGCATGACCACCGGGCACTTTATGGAAGGCGTGCATTTTATGTTCGACTTCAACCCGGACAAGGTGCTCGATGGCTTGCTGGCGGCCATGGGGCATGCGTTTTTCTCGCTGAGCGTCGGAGTGGGGTCAATCATGATCTACGGCGCCTACATGCCCAAAAACACCTCGCTGTCGGGCACCGTGGTCGGTGTGGCGCTGCTGGATACCTTTGTTTCGCTGCTGGCGGGCCTGGCGCTGTTCCCCATTGTCTTTGCTGCGGGGCTGAACCCGAGCGAAGGCCCGGGCCTGATGTTTGTCAGCCTGCCGTATGCCTTTGGCAACGTTGCCTTTGGCCAGGTCATGGGGGTGGTGTTCTTTGTACTGGTGGCGATTGCGGCGTGGAGTTCGGCGATTTCCTTGCTTGAGCCCATGGTTGCCTATCTTGTGGAGCGCACGCGGGTTCGCCGTGGGTGGGTGACGTTCTGGCTGGCCTTCAGTTGCTGGTTTGTCGGGCTGGGGACGGTGTTCTCGTTCAATATCTGGCAAGAGGCCAAGTTCTTCGTGAACGACGGCGGCGTTTTCCATCTTTATCAATGGGGCGCGCAGAAGGGCCTGGATTTCTTTGGCGTCATCGATTTCTTCACCTCGCGTATCATGCTGCCCCTCGGCGGTCTGTGCTTCGTGGTGTTCGCGGGTTGGGTCATGGGGCGTGAGGCGGTTCGCGATGAGCTGTCGATTCGCCGTCCGGTGCTGTTTGCCCTGACTTTATTCTTGATGCGCTATGTGGCGCCGATCGGCATTCTTATCGTGTTTGCTGCTCAGCTGTGGAAATGACGTCTATATGACTACGCATATTCAACGCTCGGCCTTGCTGCCTTATCCGGCACAGGCCCTCTATGACCTGGTCAATGATGTCGCCAGCTACCCGCAGTTTCTGCCGTGGTGCTCGTCCAGCCAGGTGCTGGAAAGCTCGGAGGTGGCGATGCGCGCCAGTCTTGAAGTGGCCAAGGGCGGATTCAGCCAGCATTTCGTTACGCGCAATACGCTGGTGCCCGGGCAGTCCATTGAGATGAACCTCGAAGAAGGGCCTTTCACCCAGTTGCACGGTGTCTGGGTGTTCAAGCCGCTGGGTGAAAAGGCCTGCAAGATCAGTTTGGACCTGGCCTTCGACTATGCCGGGCCGATTGTTCGAGCGACCCTGGGGCCGCTGTTCAATCAGGCGGCCAATACCCTGGTGGATGCTTTCTGCCAGCGCGCCAAGCAGCTGTATGGCTGAGGCGATGATCGAGGTCGAAGTGGTGTATGCCGCTGTCGATCGCCAGCGTTTGCTCAAGGTGAGCGTGCCGGTAGGTACCCATATGCGGGCGGCGGTGTTGGCCAGCGGGATTGGCGAGGTGTTTCCCGAGCTGGATCTGCAGCAATGTCCGCTGGGAATCTTCGGCAAGGTGGTCGCCGATCCGGCTGGGCGAGTACTGAGTGCCGGGGAGCGGGTTGAAATTTATCGACCCCTGCTGGCGGACCCCAAGGAGATTCGTCGGCTGCGCGCCGCGAAGGCGGCCCTGGCCAGAGCCGCTCAGCCGTAGCGATTGGGCCAATGCCCAGGCCAAAAAAACCCGGGATCTCCGGGTTTTTTTGTGCGGCCAGGTTACTGCGGATCAGTGTCCAGCGGTTGTGGCGTTGGGACTGGCACGGTTTTTACACCATCCACATCTTTCTGGATCTGGTCGAGCAGCGAGCCGGGTTTGGCTGGCTTCTCAGGTTTCGGCGCTTCGACGGCCTGGGTTGGGGCGTTCACGCTGTTGCTGCTTTCCTGGCCAAGAATGGCCTGATCGCGGCTGACACCGGGCATGAAGTCGCCGGAAAGGCTCACAAGTTGGTCATCGGCATTGAATACAACGCTGATCCGTTCCTGTTGGCGTTCACCGCCTCCAGGCTGCAGGCTATACAGGTAATCCCAGCGATTGGCGTGGAACGTGTCGGTCAGCAGGGGGTTGCCCATGATAAACCGTACTTGTCGGCGGGTCATTCCCGGCCGTAACTGGTCTATCATGTCCTGCGTGACGACATTGCCCTGCTGGATGTCGATTTTGTAAACCCCGGGGAATGAACAACCGGCGAGTGCGAGCAGTCCCACAAAGGTGAGGCTGGTTAGCAAGAGCTTGGTGTTTTGCATCGGTGGGCGACTTCCACTATCTTGGCTGGGACAACGTAAACCCCGATCATACCCGCATTAAGAGAAGCTGCGAAGCAGCATCCGCGAGAAAGCTGACCATGGTTGAAAATAGCGAACTACGTAAAGCCGGACTTAAAGTGACCCTGCCACGGGTCAAGATTCTTCAGATGCTCGATTCCGCCGAGCAGCGTCACATGAGCGCCGAGGATGTTTACAAGGCGTTGATGGAAGCTGGCGAGGATGTCGGTCTGGCCACGGTCTACCGTGTACTGACCCAGTTCGAAGCTGCCGGATTAGTGGTTCGCCACAATTTCGACGGTGGCCACGCGGTATTCGAACTGGACAACGGCAAGCACCACGACCATATGGTCATGGTGGATTCCGGTGAAGTCATCGAATTCTTCGACGAAGAAATCGAGAAGCTTCAGAAGGCAATCGTCGAGAAGCATGGCTTCGAGTTGGTGGATCACAACTTGGTGCTGTACGTACGCAAGAAAAAGTAAGCATGTCGCGCGAGCTACGGCCCGCGAAACGATCGAAGGCGACCCTAGGGTCGCCTTCGTGCTTTCTGCACTACCTGAAAACGCGTGATCAGGCCTTGGCCGTCACCACCATTTTCTTCGCGTGGGCCAGGGATTCCTTGGTCAGGTCGATACCGCCCAGCATCCTTGCCACTTCCTCGATGCGCTCGTTTTTGCTGAGCTTAGACACTGCCGTATGGGTGGCATCGGCGCCGCGTACCTTGTGCACGAACAAATGGTGATGGCCTTGCGCAGCGACTTGCGGCAAGTGCGTGACGGTCAATACTTGCCCGCGTTCGCCAAGCCGGCGCAGTAGCTGGCCGACGATTTCCGCCGTAGGGCCGCCGATGCCCACATCGACTTCGTCGAAGACCAACGTCGGCACCCGTGATGTCTGCGCGGTGATGACCTGGATCGCCAGGCTGATCCGTGACAGCTCGCCACCGGACGCCACCTTGGCCAGTGCCTTGAGCGGTTGCCCAGGGTTGGCGCTGACCAGCAGTTCGACTTGTTCCAGGCCATTGGGGTGTGGCTCGGGGCTGGGGTTGGCCGGCAGTTCGATGGCAAAGCGGCCGCCGGGCATGCCCAGGCGCTGGATTTCCCCTTCGACCGCGCTGGCCAGGCCTGTGGCCGCCAGCTGACGAAGCTCGCTGAGCTCCCGGGCCCGCTCCTGATAATGACGTGCGTAGGCGGCGACTTCTGCGCCCAGGCGTTCGATGGTTTCGTCGTTGGCGTTGAGGGTCTCGATTTCATCGAGCAGTTTTTGCTGCAGGCCGGCGACTTCGGTCGGCTGGATCCGGTGCTTGCGCGCCAGGGTGTAGATGGTGTCGAGGCGCTCCTCCAGTTGTTGGAGGCGCGCCGGGTCGGCGTCGAAGTGATCGAGGAAACGGTTGAGTTCGCCTACGGCTTCCTCGACCTGGATCTGGGCACTGGCCAGCAGGTTGGTGGCTTCGTCCAGTGAGCCGCTGCCACTGTTGATGCTCGACAGTCGATTGAGGCTGGCGGTCAGGGCGTTGAGGACATTGCCCGAGTCGTTTTCGCTGCATTGCTCGACAACCTGGCGGCAGATGCTCAGCAGGGTCTCGGCATTGGTCAGGTTCTTGTGTTCCTGTTCGAGCTGTTCCAGTTCGTTCTCGCCCAGGCCAAGGTTTTCCAGCTCTTCCATTTGGTAGCTGAGTAATTGATGGCGGGCGCGTTGTTCGTCGCCGGAGTTAGAGAGGCGTTCGAACTCCTGGCGAGTCTGGCGCCAGCGCTGGGCGGCCAGTTGGACCTGGCGGGCAAGATCGGTCGCGCCGGCGTATTCATCGAGCAGGCGGCGATGGGTGTCGGTTTTAAGCAGGGATTGGTGTTCGTGCTGGCTGTGGATATCGATCAGCAATTCGCCAAGGGCTTTCAGGTCGCCCAGTGGGCAGGGCGAGCCATTGATATAGCCGCGCGAGCGCCCTTCGGCGGTAATGACGCGGCGCAGGATGCACGGGCCGTCCAGGTCCAGGTCGCGCTCCGCCAGCCAGGAGCGGGCTTCAGGGATGTCTTCGAGGTCGAAGGTCGCCAGGATGTCGGCCTTGTCTGCGCCTGGTCGTACCACGCCGCTGTCGGCGCGATCGCCAAGCGTCAGCCCGAGCGCGTCGAGCATGATCGACTTGCCGGCGCCGGTTTCACCGGTGATAACGCTCATGCCGCGATCCAGTTCCAGATCGAGGTGTTCAACGATGGCGTAGTTGTGTACGGACAGGTGCACCAGCATAAAGGCCGCTCCCAGGCTTTAGGTCTGGTTATTTATACAGTGTTTTATCCAGGGCTGACAATGCTCCCTCTTAGCTCGATTTGCTTGGTTTTACCTATTTTTTAGTGCTCCCGGGAATCGTCGCCTGGGGTCTTTTGGGAAAGATTGCCCCCACTTGCTGTGTGGCTGCCCTTGAACCCTGAAATTGCGACCCCATATACGGGGGCAGAAGCGCGAGTCCAGCTCGCGGACGATATAGAAAGGAGAATTTTATGGCTGACGAACAGACTCTGGATTCGCAAAATCTGGATGCTAATCAGGCCGCCGAGGCTTCGAGTGATGACCTGGTGGCTCGCGTACAAGTGCTCGAAGAGCAACTGGCCGGGGCTCAGGATCAGGCATTGCGGGTTGCTGCCGATCTGCAGAACGTCCGTCGCCGTGCCGAGCAGGATGTCGAGAAAGCGCACAAGTTCGCCCTGGAAAAATTTGCCGGCGATCTGTTGCCCGTGATCGACAGCCTGGAGCGAGGCCTGGAGCTGTCGAGCGCGGATGACGAAAGCATCCGGCCGATGCGCGAAGGGATCGAACTGACCCTGAAAATGTTTGGCGACACGCTCAAGCGTTACAACCTGGAAGCCATTGATCCGCACGGCGAGCCGTTCAACGCCGAGTTGCATCAGGCAATGGCCATGCAGGAAAGCGCCGACGTTGAGCCCAATAGCGTGCTCAAGGTGTTTCAAAAGGGCTATCAGCTCAATGGTCGCTTGCTGCGTCCGGCGATGGTCGTGGTTAGCAAGGCGCCTGCACCGGTTTCGCCATCGATTGACGAGCAGGCTTGAAATCGGCCGCAAGGCCCCCATCTATAAGTCAAGCGTTTAAGTACTGCCGCAGTTCTCAAACAAGGCTGCGGTCACCAAATTCAAGTTTCGGGAGAGATAACATGGGCAAAATTATCGGTATTGACCTGGGGACCACCAACTCCTGCGTCTCCATTCTGGAAAACGGCAAAGTAAAAGTTATCGAGAACGCCGAAGGCGCGCGTACTACGCCGTCGATCGTTGCATATGCCAACGATGGCGAAATCCTGGTTGGCCAATCGGCCAAGCGTCAGGCTGTGACCAATCCGCATAACACCCTGTACGCGGTGAAGCGTCTGATTGGTCGTCGTTTTGACGAGGAAGTTGTACAGAAAGACATTCAGATGGTCCCTTACAAGATCGTCAAAGCTGACAACAACGACGCCTGGGTAGAAGTGAACGGCCAGAAAATGGCTCCGCCACAAATCTCGGCTGAAATTCTGAAGAAAATGAAGAAGACCGCCGAAGACTATCTCGGCGAGCCTGTGACCGAGGCGGTGATCACCGTTCCGGCCTACTTCAACGACAGCCAGCGTCAGGCGACCAAGGACGCCGGTCGTATTGCCGGTCTGGACGTTAAGCGGATCATCAACGAACCGACCGCAGCGGCCCTGGCTTACGGCATGGACAAGGCCAAAGGCGACCACACCGTGATCGTTTATGACCTGGGTGGCGGTACCTTCGACGTTTCCGTGATCGAAATCGCTGAAGTCGATGGCGAGCACCAGTTCGAAGTACTGGCGACCAACGGTGACACCTTCCTGGGTGGTGAAGACTTTGACATTCGTCTGATCGATTACCTGGTCGACGAATTCAAGAAAGAAAGCGGCATGAACCTCAAGGGCGACCCCCTGGCCATGCAGCGTCTGAAAGAAGCGGCCGAGAAAGCCAAGATCGAGCTGTCGTCGAGCCAGCAGACCGACGTCAACCTGCCGTACATCACTGCAGATGCGACCGGTCCTAAGCACTTGAACGTGAAAATCTCGCGTGCCAAGTTGGAATCGCTGGTTGAAGACCTGGTTCAGCGCACGATCGAACCTTGCCGTATCGCGCTGAAAGATGCCGGTATCGATGTGGGCGCGATCAACGACGTGATCCTGGTCGGTGGCCAGACTCGTATGCCGCTGGTGCAAAAACTGGTAACGGACTTCTTCGGTAAAGAAGCGCGTAAAGACGTCAACCCTGACGAAGCTGTAGCCATGGGTGCTGCTATCCAGGGTGCGGTATTGGCTGGTGACGTGAAAGACGTGCTGCTGCTGGACGTCAGCCCGCTGACCCTGGGTATCGAAACCATGGGTGGCGTGATGACTGCGCTGATCGAGAAAAACACCACGATTCCTACCAAGAAATCCCAGGTGTTCTCGACCGCCGATGACAACCAGGGCGCCGTGACCATTCACGTGCTGCAAGGCGAGCGTAAGCAAGCTGCGCAGAACAAGTCGCTGGGCAAGTTCGATCTGGCTGACATTCCGCCTGCTCCACGCGGTGTGCCACAAATCGAAGTGACCTTCGACATCGACGCCAACGGCATCCTGCACGTGAGCGCGAAAGACAAGGCGACTGGCAAGACTCAGTCGATCGTGATCAAGGCCAACTCCGGTCTGTCTGAAGAAGAAATTCAACAGATGGTTCGCGACGCTGAAGTCAACGCCGAAGAAGACCGCAAGTTCGAAGAGCTGGCGGCGGCCCGTAACCAGGGTGACGCGCTGGTTCACTCGACCCGTAAAATGGTCGCGGACGCAGGTGACAAGGTGACCGCGGACGAGAAAACCGCGATCGAAGCTGCCGTGGTTGCACTGGAAGCTGCTGTAAAAGGCGACGACAAGGCCACCATCGAAGCCAAGATCGAAGAGCTGTCCAAGGTCTCGGCACCTGTTGCTCAGAAGATGTATGCCGAGCAGGCCAACCCTGCAGACGCAGCGGCACAGCCAGCGGATTCGGCCGAGAAGGCTGACGACGTTGTCGATGCCGAGTTCGAAGAAGTAAAAGACAACAAGTAAGACTCTTGTTGTCGGCCGGTTGACTGCTTTCGAGTGGTGACTGGTAGGATGTCGCCGCGCGGGGGCTTGCCCCCGCGTTGGCGTGTCTGGGATACGCGAATTCTTGCGGCATCCGACAGTGCTCGAATGCTGGCGGCAAGGCAGGTGGGCCAAGGCTCTCTTGTCGATCATGGCCGCTCCTGTCGACCTCTCTTGTGGTCGTTATTCAGAAACCAGATCGTTGAAATAACGTGAGTTGAGCCGGGCCAATGCGAGGCTCAACAAGTTTGGCAAGGCCTGGACGGGCGTTGTCGAACGTTCCTAAAGAGTGCAAAGACTTATGGCAAAGCGTGACTATTACGAAATTCTAGGCGTTGAGCGTAGCTCCAGCGAAGCGGAGCTGAAAAAGGCTTATCGTCGTCTCGCGATGAAGCATCACCCGGACCGCAATCCGGATGACAAGGCTTCGGAAGAATTGTTCAAAGAGGCCAACGAGGCCTACGAAGTCCTCTCCGACTCCAGCAAGCGTGCGGCCTACGATCAGTACGGCCATGCCGGCGTCGACCCCAGCATGGGTGGCGGCGGTGCGGGTTTCGGTGGGCAGAACTTCTCCGATATTTTCGGCGATGTGTTCAGCGACTTCTTTGGTGGTGGCCGTGGCGGTGCTCGCGGCGGCGCCCAGCGTGGCAGCGACCTGCGTTACACCCTGGAGCTGGACCTGGAAGAAGCGGTGCGCGGCACGTCCGTGAATATCCGTGTACCGACGCTGGTCAACTGCAAGCCGTGTGACGGTTCGGGCGCGAAAAAAGGCTCTTCGCCGATCACCTGCCCAACCTGCGGTGGTATTGGTCAGGTACGGATGCAGCAGGGCTTTTTCTCGGTGCAGCAAACCTGCCCGCGTTGCCATGGCCAGGGCAAGATCATTTCCGATCCTTGCGATTCGTGCCACGGCGAAGGTCGCGTCGAAGAGTACAAGACCCTGTCGGTGAAAGTGCCGGCGGGTGTGGATACCGGTGATCGCATTCGCCTGTCCGGTGAAGGCGAGGCGGGCGCACAGGGTGGTCCTACAGGTGATCTGTATGTGGTGATCAACGTGCGCGAGCACGCGATCTTCCAGCGTGACGGCAAGCACCTGTTCTGCGAAGTGCCGATCAGCTATGCCGATGCAGCGCTGGGCGGCGAGTTGGAAGTGCCGACCCTCGATGGCCGGGTCAAGCTGAAGATCCCGGAAGGTACGCAGACCGGCAAGCAATTCCGTTTGCGCGGCAAGGGCGTTGCACCGGTGCGTGGCGGCGGTGCTGGCGACCTTATGTGTCGTGTGGCGGTCGAAACCCCCGTGAACCTTAGCCGTCGTCAGCGTGAGCTGCTCGAAGAGTTCCGCACCACGCTTGAGGGCGACAATTCTCATTCGCCGCGAGCGAGCGGTTGGTTCGAAGGCGTTAAGCGTTTCTTCGGCGACCTGTAAGGAGTTAGGCATGCGACGTATAGCTGTGATGGGCGCTGCAGGGCGCATGGGCAAGACGCTGATCGAGGCGGTTCACCAGCAGGCGCCAGTCGCCGGGCTGACGGCAGCCATTGATCGCGCAGAGAGCACGCTGGTCGGTGCCGATGCGGGTGAGCTGGCGGCACTGGGGCGCATTGGTGTGCCCTTGTCCGGTGATCTGGCGAAAGTGGCGGATGAGTTTGATGTGTTGATCGACTTCACCCACCCAAGCGTCACCCTGAAGAACCTGGCCTTTTGCCGTAAAGCCGGCAAGGCCATGGTGATTGGCACCACGGGCTTCAGCGTTGAAGAAAAAGCGCTGCTGGCTGAGGCGAGCAAGGACATTCCGATCGTTTTCGCTGCCAACTTCAGTGTGGGTGTGAACCTTTGCCTGAAGCTGCTGGACACTGCCGCCCGGGTCATGGGTGATGATGTCGATATCGAGATCATCGAGGCGCACCATCGGCACAAGGTCGATGCGCCTTCAGGCACGGCGTTGCGCATGGGTGAAGTGGTTGCGGCGGCGCTGGATCGCGATCTGCAGAAAGTCGCGGTGTACGGGCGTGAGGGTCAGACGGGCGCGCGTGATCGGCAGACCATCGGTTTTGCCACCGTTCGCGCGGGCGACGTGGTGGGTGATCATACGGTGCTCTTCGCCGCCGATGGCGAGCGCGTCGAAATCACGCACAAGGCTTCCAGTCGTATGACCTTCGCCAAGGGTGCGGTGCGTGCTGCGCTGTGGCTCGAAGGGCGAGAGGCGGGCTTGTACGATATGCAAGACGTCCTCGACCTGCGCTGAAAAACCTCTAGAATAGGGTCGGCACACCCAGTGCCGACCCTGTTTTTAGCCGCTTAGCGATGTCCTGTCGCATTCCCCTGCCTTTTAGGCTCATTAGCGGTGGACCCAAAAAGCCTTTTTCTGTAAGCTACAGCTTTAGTGTGTCCACTAAAAGCGCGCAGATAATTCGATGAAGAAGCGGGGTGACGTGTCCATACGTCACTCCGCTTTTTTACAACCTGCGAACGCCCTTTCAGGCTTTATTTACGGGAGGTCTTCTTGACTAAGCCAGCCATACTCGCCCTTGCTGATGGCAGCATTTTTCGCGGCGAAGCCATTGGAGCCGACGGTCAAACCGTTGGTGAGGTGGTGTTCAACACGGCCATGACCGGCTATCAGGAAATCCTTACCGATCCTTCCTACGCCCAACAAATCGTTACCCTGACCTATCCGCATATCGGCAATACGGGTACCACGCCGCAGGATGCCGAATCCGATCGCGTCTGGTCCGCAGGCCTGGTCATTCGTGACCTCCCGCTGGTGGCGAGCAACTGGCGCAATACCTTGTCCCTGTCGGACTACCTGAAAGCCAACAATGTCGTGGCAATCGCCGGTATCGACACCCGCCGCCTGACGCGCATCCTGCGCGAAAAAGGCGCGCAGAACGGCTGCATCCTGGCGGGCGACAATATCTCTGAAGAAGCGGCGATTGCCGCCGCGCGTGGTTTCCCGGGCCTTAAAGGCATGGATCTGGCGAAAGTCGTCAGCACCAAGGAAAGCTACGAGTGGCGTTCGACGGTCTGGGACTTGAAGACCGACAGCCATGCAACCATCGACGCCAGCGAGCTGCCCTATCACGTCGTGGCCTACGACTACGGTGTGAAGCTCAATATCCTGCGCATGCTGGTAGAGCGCGGTTGCCGCGTGACCGTGGTGCCGGCGCAGACCCCGGCCAGCGACGTCCTGGCGATGCAGCCAGACGGCGTGTTCCTGTCCAACGGCCCGGGCGATCCGGCCCCTTGCGACTATGCGATCCAGGCCATCAAGGACGTCCTGCAGACCGAAATCCCGGTCTTCGGTATCTGCCTGGGCCATCAGTTGTTGGCACTGGCTGCCGGCGCTCAGACCTTGAAAATGGGCCATGGCCATCATGGTGCAAACCACCCGGTCCAGGATCTGGACACCGGCGTCGTCATGATCACCAGCCAGAACCACGGCTTTGCTGTCGACGAAGCCAGCTTGCCGGGCAACGTCCGGGCGATTCACAAGTCGCTGTTCGATGGCACCCTGCAGGGTATCGAGCTGACCGACAAGAACGCGTTCAGCTTCCAGGGTCACCCTGAGGCCAGCCCGGGCCCGAACGACGTCGCCCCGTTGTTCGATCGCTTTATCGACGCCATGGCCAAGCGCCGCTGATCGGTTGTTTTGAAAAGAAAGCGCCCGAGGGTGGCCCCGGCAAGTCCGGCGGAGCCCCTCAGGCGCAGCAAAGATTGTTCAAGACGGCTTGCCGACTGACCCAGGATTTGAGTGACCACCCATGCCAAAACGTACAGATATTAAAAGCATCCTGATTCTTGGTGCTGGCCCGATCGTTATCGGCCAGGCCTGCGAATTCGACTACTCCGGCGCCCAGGCCTGCAAGGCTCTGCGCGAAGAGGGTTACCGCGTCATCCTGGTGAACTCCAACCCAGCCACCATCATGACCGACCCGGCCATGGCGGACGCCACCTACATCGAGCCGATCAAGTGGCAGACGGTTGCCAAGATCATCGAGAAAGAGCGTCCCGATGCACTGCTGCCGACCATGGGTGGCCAGACGGCATTGAACTGCGCCCTGGACCTGGAGCGCGAAGGCGTTCTGGAAAAGTTCGGCGTGGAAATGATCGGCGCCAACGCCGACACCATCGACAAGGCTGAAGACCGTTCGCGCTTTGACAAGGCGATGAAATCCATCGGCCTGGACTGCCCGCGTTCGGGGATTGCCCACAGCATGGAAGAGGCCAATGCGGTCCTCGAGCGTCTTGGCTTCCCGTGCATCATTCGTCCGTCCTTCACCATGGGCGGCACCGGTGGTGGTATCGCCTACAACCGTGAAGAGTTCGAAGAGATCTGCGCCCGTGGCCTCGACCTGTCGCCGACCAAGGAACTGCTGATCGATGAATCGCTGATTGGTTGGAAAGAGTACGAGATGGAGGTGGTCCGCGACAAAAAGGACAACTGCATCATCGTCTGCTCCATCGAGAACTTCGACCCGATGGGCGTGCACACTGGCGACTCGATCACTGTCGCGCCAGCCCAGACCCTGACCGACAAGGAATACCAGATCCTGCGTAACGCCTCCCTGGCGGTCCTGCGCGAGATCGGTGTTGAAACCGGCGGCTCCAACGTTCAATTCGGTATTTGCCCGAACACTGGCCGCATGGTCGTGATCGAGATGAACCCGCGGGTATCGCGCTCCTCGGCACTGGCTTCGAAAGCCACCGGTTTCCCGATTGCCAAGGTCGCGGCCAAGCTGGCGGTCGGCTACACCCTCGACGAGCTGTCGAACGACATCACCGGTGGCAAGACCCCGGCTTCGTTTGAACCGGCCATCGACTATGTCGTCACCAAGCTGCCACGTTTCGCCTTCGAGAAATTCCCCAAGGCTGACGCGCGCCTGACCACTCAGATGAAGTCGGTAGGTGAAGTCATGGCCATCGGCCGGACCTTCCAGGAGTCCCTGCAGAAAGCCCTGCGCGGCCTGGAAGTGGGGGTTTGCGGCCTGGATCCGAAGCTTGACCTGAGCAACCCGGAAAGCATGAGCGTGCTCAAGCGCGAGCTGACCGTGCCGGGCGCCGAGCGTATCTGGTACGTGGCCGACGCGTTCCGTGCCGGTATGACGGTCGAAGATATTTTTGGCATGAACATGATCGACCCTTGGTTCCTGGTACAGATCGAAGATCTGATCAAGGAAGAAGAGAAGGTCAAGACCCTGGGCCTGTCGGCGATCGACAAGGACTTGATGTTCCGCCTCAAGCGCAAGGGTTTCTCCGACCAGCGTCTGGCCAAGCTGCTGGGTGTGACCGAGAAGAACCTGCGTACCCACCGTCACAAGCTTGAAGTGTTCCCGGTCTACAAGCGCGTCGACACCTGCGCGGCCGAGTTCGCGACCGATACTGCCTACCTGTACTCCACCTACGAGGAAGAGTGCGAAGCGGCGCCTTCGGATCGCAACAAGATCATGATCCTGGGTGGCGGTCCTAACCGTATCGGCCAGGGTATCGAGTTCGACTACTGCTGCGTTCACGCGGCGCTGGCGCTGCGTGAAGACGGGTACGAGACCATCATGGTCAACTGCAACCCGGAAACCGTATCCACCGACTACGACACCTCCGATCGCCTGTACTTCGAACCCGTGACCCTGGAAGACGTGCTGGAGATCGTGCGGGTCGAGAAGCCCAAGGGCGTTATCGTCCAGTACGGTGGCCAGACCCCACTGAAACTGGCGCGTGCTCTGGAAGCTGCCGGTGTGCCGATCATCGGCACCAGCCCGGATGCCATCGACCGTGCCGAAGACCGTGAGCGCTTCCAGCAAATGGTCGAGCGTCTGAATCTGCGTCAGCCGCCTAACGCCACCGTGCGTAGCGAAGACGAAGCGATTCGTGCGGCAAGCAAGATCGGTTATCCGCTGGTCGTGCGCCCGTCCTACGTACTGGGCGGTCGGGCGATGGAAATCGTTTACGAGGAAGAAGAGCTCAAGCGCTACCTGCGCGAAGCGGTCCAGGTGTCCAACGACAGCCCGGTGCTGCTTGACCACTTCCTGAACTGCGCCATTGAAATGGACGTGGATGCGGTCTGCGACGGTACCGACGTGGTGATCGGCGCGATCATGCAGCACATCGAGCAGGCAGGCGTTCACTCCGGTGACTCCGCTTGCTCGCTGCCGCCTTACTCGCTGCCAGCGCATATCCAGGACGAAATGCGCGAGCAGGTCAAGAAGATGGCGCTGGAGCTGGGTGTTGTCGGCTTGATGAACGTGCAACTCGCGCTGCAGGGTGAAACGATCTACGTGATCGAAGTCAACCCGCGTGCTTCGCGTACCGTACCGTTTGTGTCCAAGTGCATCGGTGTTTCCCTGGCAATGATCGCGGCACGCGTCATGGCGGGTAAAACCTTGAAGGAATTGGGTTTCACCAAGGAAATCATTCCGAACTTCTACAGCGTGAAAGAGGCGGTATTCCCCTTCGCCAAATTCCCTGGTGTTGACCCGATCCTGGGCCCAGAGATGAAGTCCACCGGTGAAGTGATGGGCGTTGGCGATACCTTTGGCGAGGCCTTCGCCAAAGCCCAGATGGGTGCCAGCGAAGTGCTGCCAACCGGCGGTACTGCGTTTATTAGCGTGCGTGACGATGACAAGCCACTGGTTGCGGGTGTCGCCCGTGATCTGATCAACTTGGGCTTCGAAGTGGTCGCGACCGCCGGTACTGCCAAGCTGATCGAAGCGGCAGGCCTGAAAGTACGCCGCGTGAACAAGGTGACCGAGGGCCGTCCGCACGTGGTCGACATGATCAAGAATGACGAAGTCACGCTGATCATCAACACCACCGAAGGGCGTCAGTCGATCGCTGATTCCTACTCCATCCGTCGTAACGCCCTGCAGCACAAGATCTACTGCACCACGACCATTGCTGCTGGCGAAGCGATCTGCGAAGCACTCAAGTTCGGTCCGGAAAAGACCGTACGCCGCTTGCAGGATCTACATGCAGGATTGAAGGCATGATCAAATACCCGATGACAGTCCAGGGCGCTCGCGCCCTGGAGGAAGAATTGACCCACCTGACCAAAGTCGTGCGGCCCAAGCTGAGCCAGGACATTGGTACGGCGCGTGAACTGGGCGACCTCAAGGAAAACGCCGAGTACCACGCCGCCCGTGAGCAGCAGGGGATGGTTGAGGCGCGGATCCGTGATATCGAAGGGCGCATGCAGAATGCGGTCGTGATCGATGTCACCACGATTCCTCATACCGGAAAGGTGATTTTCGGTACCACCGTTGAAATTGCCAACGTCGAAACGGATGAAAGCGTCACTTACCAGATCGTGGGTGAGGATGAAGCGGACATCAAGTCGGGCAAGATTTCGGTTGGATCGCCCATCGCTCGCGCCTTGATTGCCAAGGAAGAGGGTGATGTGGTGACGGTCAAGACGCCCAGTGGTGTTATCGAGTACGAGATTGTCGAAGTCCGCCACATCTGAAAACCGGCCGCCGTTGCGGTTCGGTGCGATGGCTTGGCAGCTGACCCAGGTGTTCTGGGTTGGCAGCCTGTGGTTGTTGCACATCGTTCTGCTTCCAGTGCTGAAACAGATCGGGTTGGCGCCTTTGCTCGTAGAGGAGGTGGCTAGCCTGATGGGTGGGGTGCTGGTCGCACTCGCTGGCGTCGGAGTGCTGCTGCAGATCGGCCTGTTGGTGCGGGCGCAAGGGCTCGCGAGCCTGTGGCGCGATATGCGCGGGCAGCTATTGTTAATGGCGTTGTATGCGTGCGGGATGTACTTCCTGGTGCGCTATGGCGTGCCGCAAGCATTGCGCTGGCAGCTGTTCAGTTACCTGATCCTGGCTTTTTCCGGGTTGGTGCTGGTTTTGCAGCCGGCGCCGCAAAAGAGTTCAAGGGCGCGCCAGGCGTGCCCTTGAGTCTCGTCGACATCACTTGAAGCGGTGAATGTTCGACAGTTGCTTGTTGGCGCTGAAATTTTTGCGGTAGATCAGTGCCATCTTGCCGATGACCTGAACCAGATCCGCTTTGCCGGCCTTGCACAGCTGTGCAATGGCTTCCAGGCGGGACTCGCGATCGAGGATGTTGAGCTTGATCTTGATCAGTTCGTGATCGCTCAATGCGCGTTCGAGTTCGGCTAACACACCTTCAGTCAAACCGTTATCAGCCACAGTCAAAACTGGTTTCAGATGGTGGCCAATGGATTTGTACTGTTTCTTCTGCTCTTGAGTGAGCGGCATAATCTGACCCCTGCGTCTGATCTTGTAAAAAGCGGCGGCCAGTTTACCCGAGCGAGTCCGGGACCGCCCAGTTAATCGCGATTCGACAATTTTTTCGAGGTGGCCCGTGGCCCGTTCCAAGACAAGTCATAACTGGCTGAAAGAACACTTCAATGATCCTTACGTCAAAATGGCGCAAAAGGATGGCTATCGTTCACGTGCCAGCTACAAGCTGCTGGAGATCCAGGAGAAGGATCGACTGATCCGCCCTGGCATGAGCGTTATCGACCTGGGTGCCGCGCCAGGTGGTTGGTCCCAGGTGACCAGTCGTCTGATTGGTGGGCAGGGGCGTCTCATTGCGTCCGACATCCTGGAAATGGACAGCATCCCTGATGTCACCTTTATTCAGGGGGACTTCACTGAAGATGCCGTGCTTGCACAGATCCTCGACGCTGTCGGTAATACACAAGTAGACCTTGTGATTTCCGATATGGCCCCCAATATGAGTGGATTGGCTGCAGTGGATATGCCGCGTGCAATGTTCCTCTGCGAGCTGGCCCTTGATTTGGCCGGGCGAGTGTTGCGTCCGGGGGGCGACTTCCTGATCAAGGTTTTCCAGGGCGAAGGGTTCGATGTCTATCACAAGACCGTTCGGCAGATGTTCGAGAAGGTGCAGATGCGCAAGCCTCTGTCATCGCGTGACCGTTCCCGTGAGCAGTATTTGTTGGCACGGGGCTTTCGCGGCGCGGAGTGAAGGCTTCGCTGGCTCCTGATCATTGCGATAGGTTTTTTAAATAGGGCCGTTCGTCAGATTATGAAGAAAATTGTGTAGTCTAATTTCACAAAGGGTTACAGACAGCGCCTGCCAGAGCTGTACGTAATGTAGTAAGTTAGGTCGGTGAATATCATGCGAAGCACGCTCCAGTAGCGGAGCTGGCTTCAGAGGGTAGCTAATTGAACGATATGGCAAAGAATTTGATCCTGTGGTTGATCATCGCGGCTGTCCTGGTGACGGTGATGAACAACTTCTCCAGTCCAAACGAGCCGCAGACCCTCGCTTATTCCGACTTCATTCAGCAGGTCAAGGATGGCAAGGTCGAGCGCGTCGCGGTCGATGGCTATGTCATCACTGGCAAGCGCAACGATGGCGACAGCTTCAAGACCATTCGTCCGGCAATCCAGGACAATGGGTTGATCGGCGATCTGGTCGAAAACCATGTCGTGGTTGAAGGCAAGCAGCCTGAGCAGCAAAGTATCTGGACGCAGTTGCTGGTCGCCAGCTTCCCGATTCTGGTGATCATTGCCGTGTTCATGTTCTTCATGCGCCAGATGCAAGGCGGTGCGGGCGGCAAGGGCGGGCCGATGAGTTTCGGCAAGAGCAAGGCGCGCCTGCTGTCGGAGGACCAGGTCAAGACCACTTTGGCTGACGTCGCAGGTTGCGACGAGGCCAAGGAAGAAGTGGGCGAGTTGGTCGAGTTCCTCCGCGATCCAGGCAAGTTCCAGCGCCTGGGTGGTCGTATCCCTCGTGGCGTGTTGATGGTTGGCCCGCCAGGTACCGGTAAAACCCTGTTGGCCAAAGCCATTGCGGGCGAAGCCAAAGTGCCATTTTTCACCATTTCCGGTTCGGACTTCGTCGAGATGTTCGTCGGCGTGGGTGCCAGCCGTGTTCGCGATATGTTCGAGCAGGCCAAGAAGCATGCGCCGTGCATCATCTTTATCGATGAGATCGACGCGGTCGGTCGCCATCGTGGTGCGGGCATGGGCGGTGGTCACGACGAGCGCGAGCAGACCCTCAACCAGTTGCTGGTAGAGATGGATGGTTTTGAAATGAACGATGGCATCATCGTCATTGCCGCCACCAACCGTCCGGACGTACTTGACCCTGCGCTGCTGCGTCCGGGCCGCTTCGACCGTCAGGTTGTCGTGGGTTTGCCGGATATCCGCGGTCGGGAACAGATTCTCAAGGTCCATATGCGCAAAGTGCCAGTGGGTGACGATGTCGCTCCGGCGGTTATCGCACGCGGTACTCCGGGTTTCTCCGGTGCCGACCTGGCTAACCTGGTCAACGAGGCTTCGCTGTTCGCTGCCCGTTCCGGCAAGCGCATAGTCGAGATGAAGGAATTCGAGCTGGCCAAGGACAAGATCATGATGGGCGCCGAGCGCAAATCGATGGTCATGTCCGACAAGGAAAAACGCAACACGGCTTACCATGAAGCAGGCCACGCCATTGTTGGGCGCGTCGTGCCTGAGCATGATCCGGTTTACAAAGTGTCGATTATCCCGCGCGGACGTGCGCTGGGTGTGACGATGTTCCTGCCGGAAGAAGACCGCTATAGCCTGTCCAAGCGTGCGCTGATCAGTCAGATCTGCTCGCTGTACGGTGGCCGTATTGCTGAAGAAATGACCCTGGGCTTCGACGGTGTGACCACCGGGGCCTCCAATGACATCATGCGCGCCAGCCAGATTGCGCGGAACATGGTGACCAAGTGGGGGCTGTCCGAGAAGCTCGGGCCGTTGATGTACGCTGAGGAAGAAGGTGAGGTGTTCCTGGGGCGCAGTGCTGGTAGCCAGCATGCAAGCCTCTCGGCCGAGACGGCGAAGCTGATCGACTCCGAGGTGCGCAGCATCATTGACCAGTGCTACGGCACCGCCAAGCAGATCCTGACGGAAAACCGCGACAAGCTCGATGCCATGGCTGATGCCTTGATGAAGTACGAAACCATCGATGCCGAGCAGATCGACGACATCATGGCCGGTCGTACGCCGCGCGAGCCGCGTGACTGGGAGGGTGGTTCGGGAACGCCGCCACCGGTTGTTCAGAATGAGCGGCCGGAAACACCGATCGGTGGCCCAGCAGCTGATCACTAAGGCTTGAGATGACTTCTGTACAGTCCCTGACCCGGTTGCCTTGCGGCAACCGGGTTCTTGATTTGGCCCATACGCATGTTATGGGCATTCTTAATGTCACCCCTGATTCCTTCTCCGATGGCGGCCGTTTCAGCCAGCGGGACGCAGCTTTGCGCCACGCTGAAGCGATGGTACTTGCCGGTGCTACGTTGATCGATGTCGGCGGTGAGTCGACCCGTCCAGGTGCTCGTGCGGTCTCGCCCCTTGAAGAGCTGGAGCGTGTGGCGCCGGTCGTCGAGCTTATCGCTCGCGAGCTGGATGTGATTATTTCGGTGGATACGTCCACGCCAGCGGTCATGCGCGAAACAGCGCGGCTGGGGGCGGGGCTGATCAACGATGTGCGTTCCCTGCAGCGTGACGGTGCGTTGGACGCCGCGGCGGCTACCGGGCTGCCGGTATGCCTGATGCATATGCTGGGCGAGCCTGGAGATATGCAGGACAGTCCGCATTACGACGACCTGTTGGGTGAGGTCTCCGGCTTTCTGAGGGAGCGCATGCGTCAGTGTGACCTGGCGGGCATTCCTAAAGAACGCATTATCCTTGATCCTGGTTTTGGCTTTGCCAAAACCCTGCAACACAATTTAAGTCTGTTCAGGCAAATGGATGCCTTGCTGGATCTGGGGTGCCCGCTTTTGGTGGGTGTCTCGCGCAAGAGCATGATCGGTCTGGCATTGAATCGCCCGGTGGGGGAGCGCCTGTACGGCGGCTTGGCGCTTGCAGCGTTGGCCGTGAGCAAGGGGGCGCGAATTCTCAGGGTGCATGACGTGGCCGAGACGGTCGATGTCGTGCGGATGATCGAGGCCGTCGAGGCTGCTGAATAAGAAAGATGGAGCTCTTATGACTAAGAAGTACTTTGGAACCGACGGCATTCGCGGTCGGGTTGGTGTTTATCCCATTACCCCCGACTTTATGCTCAAGCTTGGCTGGGCTGCCGGTATGGCATTCCGCAAGCTGGGCACTTGCCGTGTCCTGGTGGGCAAGGACACGCGAATTTCCGGTTACATGTTTGAGTCCGCGCTGGAGGCAGGTCTTTCCGCCGCAGGTGCCGACGTGATGTTGCTCGGGCCTATGCCGACCCCGGCAATCGCTTATCTGACGCGCACCTTCCATGCTGAGGCGGGTATTGTCATCAGCGCCTCGCACAACCCTCATGATGACAACGGCATCAAGTTCTTCTCTGGCCAGGGTACCAAGCTGCCGGATGAGGTCGAGTTGATGATCGAGGAGCTGCTTGAGGCGCCGATGACCGTCGTCGAGTCCAGCCAGCTGGGCAAGGTGTCGCGAATCAATGACGCGGCAGGTCGCTATATCGAATTCTGCAAAAGCAGCGTGCCGACCGGAACTGATCTGGCCGGGCTGAAAATCGTGCTCGATTGCGCACACGGCGCGACCTACAAGGTGGCACCTAGCGTATTTCGTGAATTGGGTGCCCAGGTCGTTGTTCTGTCCGCCTCTCCTGACGGCCTGAACATCAACGACAACTGCGGCTCTACCCATATGGCGTCGTTGCAGGCGGCTGTGTTGGCTGAGCAGGCGGACCTGGGTATCGCCTTCGATGGCGATGGTGACCGCGTGCTGATGGTCGATCATACCGGTGCGGTCGTTGATGGCGACGAGTTGCTGTTCATCATTGCGCGCGACCTGGCTGAACGCGGCAAGCTGCACGGTGGTGTGGTCGGGACGCTGATGAGTAACCTGGGCCTGGAACTGGCGCTGGCTGAGCTGAATATTCCCTTTGTCCGGGCCAATGTCGGTGACCGTTATGTGATCGCCGAGCTGATGGAGCGCAACTGGATGGTCGGCGGTGAAAACTCCGGGCATATCCTGTGTTTGCACAACACCACCACGGGCGATGCGATTGTGGCTGCGCTGCAGGTGCTTATGGCGCTGCGTCGTCGCGGCGAAGGCTTGGCCCAGTCTCGGCAGGCGTTGCGCAAATGCCCGCAGGTGTTGGTCAATGTGCGCTTTGCCGGGGGTGTCGACCCGATCAATCATCCGGCCGTGAAGGAAGGTTGTGAGCGTGTTACCCAGGCAATGGCTGGGCGTGGCCGGGTGTTGTTGCGCAAGTCGGGCACGGAACCGCTGGTGCGTGTGATGGTTGAAGGTGACGATGAGGCGGTGGTTCGTGCTCATGCACAAGAGCTGGCAAAACTGGTTGCTGAAGTTTGCGCTTGATTTCGGCTTGCCAGTGATGATGCGGTTGGGTAACATCTGCGCCCACTTTGACCGACGAGGTACAGCATGCGTCGCCCTATGGTTGCTGGTAACTGGAAGATGCACGGTACCCGCGCCAGCGTCGCTGAGCTGATCAAGGGGCTTCGTGGTCTGGCTTTGCCGAGCGGTGTCGATGTCGCGGTTTTCCCGCCATGTCTGTACATCACTCAAGTGATTGACGGCCTTAAAGGCAAGTCGATTGCGGTCGGTGCGCAAAACTCGGCTGTAGAGCCGATGCAGGGCGCACTGACCGGTGAGATTGCGCCGAGTCAGTTGGTTGATGCCGGTTGCTCGCTGGTTCTGATTGGGCATTCGGAGCGCCGCCAACTGATGGGCGAACGTGATGGAATGCTCAATCGCAAGTTTGCCGCTGCGCAGGCTTGTGGCCTGACCCCGGTGCTCTGCATTGGCGAGACGCTGGAGCAGCGCGAAGCCGGCAAGACGCTCGAGGTTGTAGGGCGTCAGTTGGGCAGCATCATCGAAGAGTTGGGTGTAGGTGCTTTTGCCAAGGCGGTTATCGCTTACGAGCCGGTCTGGGCCATTGGCACTGGACTGACAGCAACACCGCAACAAGCGCAGGATGTGCACGCCGCCATCCGCGCGCAGTTGGCGACAGAGAATTCTGAAGTGGCACGAGGTGTGCGGCTTCTATACGGCGGCAGCGTGAAGGCGGCCAATGCGGTCGAACTGTTCGGCATGCCGGATATCGATGGGGGGCTCATTGGTGGAGCTTCCCTGAATGCAGATGAGTTCGGTGCGATTTGTCGCGCCGCGGGAAACTGAGAAAATGCTGGAAACAGTCGTAGTCGTTTTTCATCTGTTGGGTGCTCTGGGCGTTGTCGCCTTGGTATTGCTGCAACAGGGCAAAGGTGCGGACGCTGGCGCGTCTTTCGGAGCAGGTGCATCAAATACTGTGTTCGGAAGCCAAGGTTCCTCTACCTTTCTTAGTAAGTTTACTGCTATACTTGCCGCAGGTTTTTTCATAACCAGCTTGGGGTTAGGTTACTTTGCTAAAGAGAAAGCTCAAGAGCTGACTCAAGTAGGTTTGCCAAATCCAGCAGTTCTGGAAGTTCCAAAGCAACAACCGGCTTCTGATGATGTTCCGGTGCTTCAAGAGCAAAAGTCGGCTACTGATGTGACTGACGTACCTCAAGCTCCTGAGCAGAAGTAAGAAGGTCCAAGGCTGTAAATGTTGTATTGCCGAGGTGGTGGAATTGGTAGACACGCAACCTTGAGGTGGTTGTGCCCATAGGGTGTAGGGGTTCGAGTCCCCTTCTCGGTACCAATTAGTCAGGAGAGCCCGCGATTGCGGGCTTTCTTGCAGGTGGAAGGTTGGATTGACCCTGTAGGGGATCAGTCGTATACTTCCGCCCCAGCTTTGTCGCGGGGTGGAGCAGTCTGGTAGCTCGTCGGGCTCATAACCCGAAGGTCGTCGGTTCAAATCCGGCCCCCGCAACCAGTTTTAGCGGAGCCCCTTTTCAGGGGCTTTTTGTTAGCTGGACACTTTATGACGCCGTTGTTCGACGGCGTATCAGGGATGGGCGCTTCGCCCATTTTTTATTTGCAAAAGCATGCACGAGGGGGTTCATGTGTCGAGCAAGCTAGAACAGTTGCAGGCCTTGTTGGCCCCGGTGGTCGAGGCTCTTGGCTATCAATGTTGGGGGATCGAGTTCGTCTCCCAGGGTCGACATTCACTGCTGCGTATTTATATCGATAAAGAAGAGGGTGTCCTGGTGGACGACTGCGCGATTGTCAGTCGCCAGGTCAGTGGCGTGCTGGATGTCGAAGATCCAATCACCTCTGAATACACCCTTGAGGTTTCTTCTCCAGGCATGGAACGCCCGCTGTTCACCCTTGAACAGTTTGCCTCGCATGCCGGGGAACAAGTGAAAATAAAGCTGCGCTCGCCTTTTGAAGGTCGACGCAACTTTCAGGGCCTTCTGCGCGGAGTGGAAGAGCAGGATGTCGTGGTGCAGGTAGAAGACCACGAGTTCCTGTTGCCGATCGATTTGATCGACAAGGCCAACATTATTCCCAGTTTTGACTGAGACGCGGATCCCGCGGATCCAATGGCTTGCGAAAGGCGAGGCGTACGATGAGCAAAGAAGTACTGCTGGTTGTTGAGTCGGTATCCAATGAAAAGGGCGTACCGGCAAACGTTATTTTTGAAGCGCTGGAGCTGGCTCTGGCCACCGCTACTAAAAAGCGTTTTGAAGACGAAGTCGATCTGCGTGTGGAAATCAATCGCCACACCGGTAACTATGAAACTTTCCGTCGCTGGACTGTGGTCGAGGACGAGGATCTTGATGATCCGGCCATCGAATTGGCCGTCGACCAGGCCCAGGAAAAACAGCCAGGCGCGAAGGCCGGCGATATCGTTGAAGTCAAAATCGACTCCATCGAATTCGGCCGCATCGCTGCTCAGACCGCCAAGCAGGTCATCGTGCAGAAAGTGCGCGAAGCCGAGCGGGCTCAGGTCGTGGATGCCTATCGCGAGCGCCTGGGAGAAATCATCTCCGGCACCGTGAAGAAAGTCACTCGCGACAACGTCATTGTCGACCTGGGCAACAATGCCGAGGCGCTGTTGGCGCGTGAAGACATCATTTCTCGTGAGACTTTCCGCGTGGGTGTGCGTCTGCGTGCACTGCTCAAGGAAATTCGCACGGAAAACCGTGGCCCTCAATTGATCCTTTCGCGCACCGCGCCTGAGATGCTGATCGAGTTGTTCCGCATCGAAGTGCCGGAAATTGCCGAAGGTCTGATCGAAGTGATGGCCGCTTCTCGTGATCCTGGATCGCGAGCTAAAATTGCCGTCCGTTCCAAGGACAAGCGCATCGATCCGCAAGGTGCCTGCATCGGCATGCGCGGTTCGCGCGTCCAGGCGGTATCGGGCGAGCTGGGTGGTGAGCGTGTAGATATTGTCCTGTGGGACGATAACCCTGCCCAGTTCGTGATCAATGCCATGTCGCCGGCGGAAGTCGCGGCAATTATCGTTGACGAAGATGCCCATGCCATGGACATCGCCGTTGGCGCAGACAATCTGGCTCAGGCCATCGGTCGCGGTGGTCAGAACGTACGTCTGGCCAGCCAGCTCACCGGCTGGACCCTGAACGTGATGACCGAATCGGACATCCAGGCCAAGCAGCAAGCTGAAACCGGCGACATCCTGCGCAACTTCATCGAAGAGTTGGAAGTCGACGAAGAATTGGCGCAGGTACTGGTCGATGAAGGCTTCACTAGCCTGGAAGAGATTGCCTACGTACCGTTGGAAGAAATGCTCAACATCGACGGCTTTGACGAGGAAATCGTCAACGAGCTTCGCGCTCGGGCCAAGGATCGTTTGTTGACTAAAGCCATCGCTACTGAGGAAAAGCTGGCAGACGCCCATCCGGCCGAAGACCTGCTCTCGCTTGAGGGTATGGACAAGGATTTGGCGATGGAACTGGCGGTGCGCGGCGTAATTACCCGCGAAGACCTGGCCGAGCAGTCTATTGACGACCTGCTCGACATCGACGGCATTGACGATGATCGTGCCGGCAAGTTGATCATGGCCGCCCGAGCCCATTGGTTCGAGTAATTAGGCGCGGCCTGAGGAGAGAAGTGCATGACGCAAGTCACGGTGAAACAACTGGCCGATGAGGTCAAAACACCGGTAGAGCGCCTGTTGCAGCAGATGCGTGAGGCAGGTCTGCCGCACAACGCCGCCGAGCAGAATGTGACCGACAGTGAGAAGCAAGCTCTGCTGACTCACTTGAAAAGCAGCCACAAGGCTAAAGTGGAAGAACCGCGCAAGATCACTTTGCAGCGTAAAACCACCAGTACCCTGCGCGTTGCTGGCAGCAAGAGCATCAGCGTTGAAGTTCGTAAGAAGAAAGTTTTCGTACAGCGTAGCCCGGAAGAAATCGAAGCCGAGCGTCAGCGTGAGCTGGATGAGCGCCGTGCGGTAGAAAACGCTGCTCGTCAGAAGGCTGAAGAAGAAGCCAAGCGTCGCGCTGAAGAAGATGCGCGCCGCCAGCCTGCAGCAGAACCTGTTGCTGGTGCAGCGGTTGCTGCTCCGGCTCCGGTCGCCGAGCCTGTGCGCGAAGCTGCCCCGGTTGCCGCCGCAGCGCCAGCTGCCGATGCGCGCAAGCGTGACGAACAGCGTCGTCCCGACAAGCCACGCGCTGACGATAACAATCGTCGCGGCGGCGGTGAGGGCGATCGCAAGAACGCTCCGCATCGTGCTTCGGTCAAGGAAAAGGCGCCAGCGCCACGCGTTGCTCCACGTACTACCGACGAAGAAAGCGATGGCTTCCGTCGCGGTGGTCGCGGCAAGGCCAAGCTGAAGAAGCGCAATGCACACGGTTTCCAGAGCCCTACCGGCCCTGTGGTGCGTGATGTGAAGATCGGCGAGACCATCACGGTCGGCGATCTGGCGCAGCAGATGTCGGTGAAGGCTGCCGAAATCATCAAGTTCATGTTCAAGCTGGGCACTCCGGTGACCATCAACCAGGTGCTGGATCAGGAAACTGCCCAACTGGTTGCTGAAGAACTGGGCCACAAAGTGACCCTGGTCAGCGATACCGCCCTGGAAGATTCCCTGGCCGAGTCGCTGAAGTTTGAAGGCGAGACGTTCTCCCGTGCACCGGTTGTGACCGTAATGGGCCACGTTGACCACGGTAAGACCTCGCTGCTCGACTATATCCGTCGTGCCAAGGTAGCGGCTGGCGAAGCCGGTGGTATTACCCAGCACATCGGTGCCTACCACGTTGAAACCGAACGCGGCATGGTCACCTTCCTCGACACCCCAGGTCACGCCGCGTTTACCGCCATGCGTGCCCGTGGTGCCCAGGCGACCGATATCGTGATTCTGGTTGTGGCGGCAGACGACGGCGTGATGCCGCAAACCATTGAAGCAGTCCAGCATGCCAAGGCTGCCGGCGTTCCTCTGGTCGTGGCAGTCAACAAAATCGACAAGCCGGGCGCTGATCTTGATCGCATCCGTAGCGAACTGTCGGTTCACGGCGTGACTTCCGAAGAGTGGGGCGGTGATACGCCGTTCGTTCCAGTGTCGGCGAAAGTCGGTACCGGTGTTGACGAGCTGCTCGAAGCGGTCCTGCTGCAGGCCGAAGTTCTGGAACTCAAGGCAACCCCTTCGGCTCCAGGCCGTGGTGTTGTGGTTGAGTCGCGTCTCGACAAGGGCCGTGGCCCGGTTGCGACCGTTCTGGTTCAGGACGGTACGCTGCGTCAGGGTGACATGGTCCTGGTCGGTTCGAACTATGGCCGCGTGCGTGCCATGCTCGACGAGAACGGCAAGCCAATCAAGGAAGCCGGTCCTTCCATTCCGGTCGAGATTCTCGGCCTGGACGGTACCCCGGACGCTGGCGACGAGATGAGCGTGGTTGCCGACGAGAAGAAAGCCCGTGAAGTGGCTCTGTTCCGTCAAGGCAAGTTCCGCGAAGTCAAGTTGGCCCGTGCTCACGCCGGCAAGCTGGAAAATATCTTCGAGAACATGGGCCAGGAAGAGAAGAAGACGCTTAACATCGTCCTCAAATCCGACGTCCGTGGTTCCCTGGAAGCTCTGCAGGGCGCGCTCAACGGCCTGGGTAACGACGAAGTGCAAGTGCGCGTAGTCGGCGGCGGCGTCGGTGGTATCACCGAAAGCGACGCCAACCTGGCCCTGGCTTCCAACGCTGTACTGTTCGGCTTCAACGTGCGTGCCGATGCTGGCGCACGTAAGATCGTCGAGCAGGAAGGTCTGGATATGCGTTACTACAACGTCATCTACGACATCATCGAAGACGTCAAGAAAGCCCTCACCGGTATGCTTGGTAGCGACGTCCGGGAGAACATCCTGGGTATCGCCGAAGTTCGCGATGTGTTCCGCTCGCCGAAGTTTGGCGCGATCGCCGGCTGCATGGTGCTCGAAGGTGTTGTGCACCGTAACCGTCCGATCCGTGTACTGCGCGAAGACATCGTTATCTTCGAAGGCGAGCTGGAATCCCTGCGCCGCTTCAAGGACGACGCTTCCGAAGTACGTGCCGGCATGGAATGCGGTATCGGCGTCAAGAGCTACAACGACGTCAAGGTCGGTGACAAGATCGAAGTCTTCGAGAAGGTCCAAGTGGCTCGCAGCCTCTAAGTCGCGAGCTTCAAGAGCCATGAAGGGTCGACGCATTTCCATGCATCGCGCTGCTTCTGGACTCTAAACGCAACGCCCGGTCCGGCTTCTGCCAGGCCGGGCGTTTGCCGCTTTCAGACCGCATGGGTTTCCCATGGGGCAGTAACAGGTAACAAGACATGGCAAAAGAATACAGCCGTACCCAGCGTATCGGCGATCAGATGCAGCGTGAGCTGGCCCAACTGATCCGTCGTGAAGTCAAAGATCCACGCGTTGGCCTGGTGACCATCACCGCTGTTGAAGTCAGCCGTGACGTGGGTCACGCCAAGATCTTCATCACCGTGATGGGGCAGGACAGCGCCGAAGATATCGCGCAAAGCATCAAGGTGCTCAATGCCGCCGCAGGCTTCCTACGCATGCAGTTGGCCCGTGAAATGAAGCTGCGCAGCGTTCCACAGCTGCATTTCCATTACGACGAAAGCGTAGTGCGCGGTGCTCATCTGTCGGCGCTGATCGAGCGAGCGGTGGCTGAAGACAGCCAGCACGCAGAAGACTCGAAGGAGTAACGAGTGGCTCAGGTCAAGCGTATCCGTCGAAACGTCAGCGGTATCATCCTGCTCGACAAGCCCCTGGGCTTTACGTCCAATGCGGCCCTGCAGAAGGTCCGCTGGCTGCTCAATGCCGAGAAGGCTGGCCATACCGGCAGCCTCGACCCACTGGCCACTGGTGTGTTGCCGCTGTGTTTCGGTGAGGCCACCAAGTTCTCCCAGTACCTGCTCGATTCTGACAAGGGTTATGAAACCCTGATGCAGATGGGCAAGACCACCACCACGGCAGATGCTGAAGGCGAGGTTTTGCAAACCCGTGAGGTGACCGTCGGTCGTGCCGATATTGAAGCGGTTTTGCCAAGATTTCGCGGTCAAATCAATCAGATACCGCCGATGTACTCGGCGCTCAAGCGTGATGGCCAACCTCTTTACAAGCTGGCCCGGGCCGGGGAAGTAGTGGAGCGCGAACCGCGTTCTGTTACTATTGCGCGCTTGGAATTGCTCGCCTGTGAAGGCGAGACCGCCCGCCTGGCGGTGGATTGCAGCAAAGGCACCTATATTCGGACTCTGGTCGAAGATATAGGCGAAGCCCTGGGCTGCGGTGCGTACGTTGCACAATTGCGACGGACCCAGGCCGGTCCCTTCAGCCTGGCCCAGACGGTCACGCTCGAAGAGTTGGAACAGGTACATGCCGAAGGCGGCAACGAGGCGGTCGACCGCTTCCTGATGCCATCGGACAGCGGCCTGCTGGATTGGCCGCTGCTGCACTTCTCGGAACACAGTGCGTTCTACTGGCTCAATGGCCAGCCCGTACGTGCCCCGGATGCACCGAAGTTCGGCATGGTCCGCGTACAGGATCACAACGGTCGCTTTATCGGTATCGGTGAAGTGAGCGAGGACGGGCGCATCGCGCCACGTCGACTGATTCGGTCAGAATGACCGAACGAGGGTGGCTGTTAATAGGCACGGTCACTTCTCATTTTTAAATACGAGGGTTTGCCCTCGGCCTATTGAAATCGTTCTTCGGAGCGGTTTCCTGATAAAAGGATTGCCCACATGGCACTCAGCGTTGAAGAAAAAGCTCAAATCGTAACCGACTACCAGCAAGCTGTAGGTGACACTGGTTCGCCAGAAGTGCAAGTTGCACTGCTGACCGCCAACATCAACAAGCTGCAGGGTCACTTCAAGGCCAACGGTAAAGACCACCACTCGCGTCGTGGCCTGATCCGTATGGTAAACCAGCGTCGTAAGCTGCTGGATTACCTGAAAGGTAAGGACGTAAGTCGTTACAGCGCCCTGATCGGTCGTCTGGGTCTGCGTCGCTAATCAGCGATTGCGCTAGAGGTTGGTTGTTTGCTGTGCGTTGGCGGGTTTCCCGCCGGCGCATGGCAGGCTCCCAGCCTCAAGTTTTATCTGGACAGTCGAAGTCGGGCCGAATCCCGGCACTGCCCAAGAATTCGCAAGAAACCAGTTCCCCCAAGAGCCACAAAGAAGGTAGGACACCGTGAACCCGGTAATCAAAAAATTCCAGTTCGGTCAGTCGACCGTCACCCTCGAGACTGGCCGTATCGCCCGTCAGGCCTCCGGCGCAGTATTGGTCACTGTTGACGACGACGTCAGCGTATTGGTGACTGTAGTTGGCGCCAAGCAAGCTGATCCGGGCAAGGGCTTCTTCCCTCTGTCCGTGCACTACCAGGAAAAAACCTACGCTGCCGGTAAGATCCCTGGCGGCTTCTTCAAGCGTGAAGGCCGTCCTTCCGAAAAAGAAACCCTGACTTCGCGCCTGATCGATCGTCCGATCCGCCCGCTGTTCCCAGAAGGTTTCATGAACGAAGTGCAGGTTGTCTGCACCGTGGTTTCCACCAGCAAGAAAACCGATCCGGACATCGCTGCGATGATCGGTACTTCGGCTGCCCTGGCGATCTCCGGCATTCCTTTCGACGGCCCAATCGGCGCCGCTCGCGTGGCTTTCCATGAAAGCACCGGCTACCTGCTGAACCCGACTTACGAACAACAGAAAGCTTCGAGCCTGGACATGGTCGTAGCCGGTACTTCGGAAGCCGTACTGATGGTTGAATCGGAAGCCAAAGAGCTGACCGAAGACCAGATGCTGGGCGCGGTACTCTTTGCTCACGACGAATTCCAGGTCGTGATCAACGCCGTTAAAGAACTGGCGGCCGAAGCGGCCAAGCCAACCTGGACCTGGGCTGCTGCCCCGGAAGCCACCGCACTGCTGGGCGCGATCCGTGCCGAGTTCGGTGAAGCGATCTCCCAGGCTTACACCATTACTGTCAAAGCCGACCGTTACGCGCGTCTGGGCGAGCTGAAAGACCAGGTCGTTGCCAAACTGTCCGGTGAAGAAGGCCAGCCTTCGGCTGCCGACGTCAAAGCCGCATTCGGCGAGATCGAATACCGCACCGTTCGCGAAAACATCGTTAACGGCAAGCCGCGTATCGATGGCCGTGACACCCGCACCGTGCGTCCGCTGAATATCGAAGTCGGCGTGCTGCCCAAGACTCACGGTTCGGCGCTGTTCACCCGTGGCGAGACTCAGGCTCTGGTCGTTGCAACTCTGGGTACTGCCCGTGATGCACAGCTGCTGGACACCCTGGAAGGCGAGAAAAAAGACCCGTTTATGCTGCACTACAACTTCCCGCCGTTCTCGGTGGGTGAGTGTGGCCGTATGGGCGGCGCGGGTCGTCGCGAGATCGGTCACGGCCGTCTGGCCCGTCGTTCGGTTCAGGCCATGCTGCCAGCCGCCGACGTGTTCCCGTACACCATCCGCGTGGTCTCGGAAATCACCGAATCCAACGGTTCGAGCTCGATGGCATCGGTTTGCGGTGCCTCCCTGGCACTGATGGACGCTGGTGTACCGATGAAAGCGCCGGTTGCCGGTATCGCCATGGGCCTGGTCAAGGAAGGCGAGAAGTTCGCTGTCCTGACCGACATCCTGGGTGACGAAGACCACCTGGGCGACATGGACTTCAAGGTTGCGGGTACCGCCCAGGGCGTTACTGCACTGCAGATGGACATCAAGATCAAAGGCATCACCGAAGAAATCATGGAGATCGCTCTGGGCCAAGCCCTGGAAGCGCGCCTGAATATCCTCGGCCAGATGAACCAGATCATTGCCCAGTCGCGTACCGAACTGTCGGAAAACGCTCCGACCATGATCGCGATGAAGATCGACACCGACAAGATCCGTGATGTCATCGGTAAAGGCGGTGCCACCATCCGCGCGATCTGTGAAGAAACCAAGGCTTCGATCGATATCGAAGACGACGGTTCGATCAAGATCTTCGGCGAAACCAAGGAAGCGGCAGAGGCAGCTCGCCAGCGCGTACTGGGTATCACCGCTGAGGCCGAGATCGGCAAGATCTACATCGGCAAGGTCGAGCGTATCGTTGACTTCGGTGCCTTCGTCAACATCCTGCCGGGCAAGGACGGTCTGGTTCACATCTCCATGCTGAGCGATGCTCGCGTTGAGAAAGTGACCGACATCCTGAAAGAAGGCCAGGAAGTCGAAGTACTGGTACTGGACGTGGACAACCGCGGCCGTATCAAGCTGTCGATCAAAGACGTTGCAGCAGCCAAGGCTTCGGGCGTTTAACGACCCCTTAGCCGCGCTAGAGAGAGGACCCTTCGGGGTCCTTTTTTTATGGGCGTGCCAATCAGCCGTCATTGCGTGGCGAATCACTGTTGGGCGTGCGGGGAAATGACCGTCGCAAATACTGCAACTTGCATGCCGATTGCCGAGGGGTCATGCAAAGTGCACGATCAGCAATTTTGGGTGTGTTTGTAAGTTATTGATTTTAAAGTATTTAATTTTATAAAAAGATTGGCACGGCGCCTGCAATAGTACGGTTAACCCTGCGGCCAGGACACGGCGCAGGCTTTCCAGAAGAACAGGAGTTACTCGTATGAAGAAGTTCGCTATCGCTGCCGCAACTGCTACTGCTCTGACCCTGACCATGGCTAACGCAGCGTTTGCTGCCCAGCCGGCTTCTCAGGCACCGCTGATGGTTGCCACGGGTGAAGTCACCAAGGCCAAGGAAGCGACCTCTGACACCTGGATCACCACCAAGGTCAAAGCTGACCTGGTTACCGAGAAAGGCATTCCAGGCACTGATATCAAAGTAGAAACCAACAAAGGCGTGGTTTCCCTGTCCTCCACCGTCGCGATCACCGATGCCCAGAAAGAGATGGCAGTGGCCATCACCAAGAAAGTCAAAGGTGTGAAAGCCGTATCGGCTGATGGGCTGAAATCCGAATAACCAGGATCTCACTCGCCGGAACCGGGAGTCGGTTGCCGGGCAGATAACAGAGTTGTCTGCTCAGCGGCCCTGAAGGTTCATGCGAAAGGCCACAAGGATGTAGCCATTACAGGCCCCGATGCTTTGCGTCGGGGCCTGTTCTATTGGGAAGGGGAAAAGGGGCGGCTGGTTCAGTTACCGCGCTTGCTATCGATATTGACCAGGCGGTTACCTTCAAAGCGCAGGTATTGGTACATGCCATTGGTGGGTCCATAGACCCACTCCTCGACCTGGACTTCCTCGCGCCAGTTGGCGCTGCGCTTGTAGCCGATGGTATCCCTGAACCGCGGCTCGCCACATTTGCGCAGGACCTCCGAGGCGCGGTCGCCAAAGCTGACCAGTTGGCTGCCGCAACGCAAGGTATCGGCGGCCTGCGTCGCCAGCGCTGTCAGCCCCAGGCCAAGGCTCAGGATAAGGCGCGGTAGTAGGCTCATTCGCTGTCCAGGTGCAGGGGGGTGATCACCCGGCCGTCGCTTTCGGCCTCGCCAAGGGTCGCGTCGATAAAGTAGACGCGGTCGTCATCCAGTTGGCCCTGGTCGACCAGGAAGTCCTTGATACTGCTGGCCCGATCCTGCCCGAGTTGGCGCAACAGCGGCGTGCTTTCGCTCCACGACTTGAGCACGCCTTCACGCAGCTTGGCTGTGCGCTCGTCACGACTGAGCTGCGTCCACTCGGCCGGTGGTTGCTGTTTGAGGCGCGCGCGATAGATGCCCTCGAGCATCGGCGCCTTCTCGTCTTCCGGGACCTGCAGCAAGGACGCCTGGGCCGGGACCTTGTCGCCACGGCGCTGGAGCATCTTGTAGTAGGTGCTTTGGTACTCACGCTCCAGGCGCTGCTGGGCAATCAGCGGGCCGTCGACGGCCTGGGCGCTGGTGCCTTCGATTTCCAGGCGCAGGTTGGGACGTTCCTTCAAAGCAGCGGCCAGCGTCGTCAGCGCTGCTTGGGCGTCCTTGCTCAGCTCGCTGGAGCCGGGGGCGAAGGACACCGTGCCCAGGTCCTGGGCATCGCCGCCGCTGACCAGGCCGCCGATAAACTTGAAGGGCGCCGTGGCCGCGCGTACCACCAGGTTGCGCAGGGTCTGCCAGACAATAGGCATCACGCTGAATTGCGGGTTGTTAAGGTCGCCGGAAATCGGCAGCTCGATGGAAATCTTGCCATCGCTGTCCTTGAGCAGGGCGATTGCCAGTTTGATCGGCAGGTCCACCGCATCCGGGCTGTCGACCTTCTCACCCAGTTGCAGTTGCTCGACCACCACCTTGTTCTCGGCCTTGAGCTGGCCCTGGGTGATCAGGTAGTGCAGGTCGAGGTTCAGGCGGCCCTTGCGGATGCGATAACCGGCGAACTTGCCAGAGTAGGGCGTCAGGGTCGTCAGCTCGACACGCTTGAAGCTGGTGGCGATATCCAGGCTTGCCATGGGGTCGAAGGGGTTGAGCGCACCCTTGATGGTCACCGGCGCATAGCGGTCGACTTTACCCTTGATATCGACGCTGGCCGGCTTGGCCTGGCGGCTGTCGATGGTGCCGATCTGGCCGTTGAGTTGCTGGATGGCGGTGGCGAAGTTGGGGGTCAGGCTGAAGTCGGCAAAGTTGGCCGAGCCGTCATTGATGGCAATGCCGCCAATATGAATGGCCAGCGGCTTGTCATTGGCCGGTGCGCTTTTGGCCGAGCCCTTGCTGTTGCCGGCCGGTTGCGGGATCAACAGGTCATCGACGTTGGTGGTGCGGTCGTCGTTGATCATAAAGCGTGCATAGGGCTGGTACAGGTTGACGCGGTCAATCGACAGGCTGTTGCCATGTTGATAGCTCAAGCCTTCGACCACCAGCTTCTGCCATTTGACGAAGTCGCGGGTCTTGAGGGTGTCCAGCGTGTGCAACTGATCGACCTGGGCCCGGCCGGTCACGCTCAGTGCCAGGGGTTCGGTGCTTTTCAGGTTGACGTCCAGATCGCTGCCGAGCATGCCGCTGCGCAGTTCCAGGCGGATAAAGGGGCTGATATAGGACTGGGCGACACGCAGGTCGATGTCCCGGGTGGTGACTTTGAGCTGGGCACTGACCGGGGCGAGATTGACCTCGCCCGTGGCGCTGACCTTGCCCTGTTTACCCACGCCGCTGTCGAGCTTGAGGGTAAAGGGTGACTGATTGAGGCTGTCGAAGTTCTGCAGATCCAGGTTCAGCGGGCCGACATCCAGGGCGACGGCAGGCTTGGCCGAGCGGTCGGCCAAGTGAACGCGATAGTCGCGCAGTTGTACATCCTTGAGCAGCACCTGCCAGGGCTTGGCCGGAGCCGCGGGCTCGGCGGGCGGTGTGTCGGCAGTGGCCGGTGGCTCTTCCTTGGCGGCGTCCTTCGCAGCAGGCTTGGCTGGCTGGCTGGCGAACAGCTTCTGCCAGTCGAGTTGGCCATCGGCCTCAAGGCCGGCCCAGGTTTCCAGCTTCTGGCTGCGGATTTTGCCGACGATAACGTGCTGTTTGGCCAGGTCGATCGTGGTCTCGCTGACGTCCAGACGTTCCAGCCGCGCCAGCGGGCGACCATCCGGGGCATTGATGGCAAAGGGCGCGATACTGGCCGAGGTGTTGCTGAGCAGCATCTCGGTTTCTTTGGCCAGGTTGAGCTTGTAGTCGGTGCTGAAGCTCAGGACGCCCTCTTCGAGGACCAGCGGCACCGCATCGCGTACATAGGGCCACCAGGCTTTCATTTTGCCGTCGGTGACCTTCAGTGTGCCTTCGGAGGCGATGGGGACCAGGCTGAGATTGCCGGTCCAGTCGATGCGCCCACCCTCGGGCCCGGCCGCGACCAGGGTCATGTCGGCGTTGTCCTCGGGCAGGGTGCTGAGGTTTTTCAGCTCCAGGTCCAGGGCGTCGTAGAGAAATTCGATGGGCTCGCTAGGGCGCAGGTCTTCAAAATGCAGGTAGCCGCCGGCCAGCTTGATGTGGTCGATGCGCAGGGGAAACGGTTGGCTGTCCGGGTTGGCCGGCGTGGGTTCGCTGGCCGGCAGTTTGAACAGCTGCGCGAGGTTGAGTTTGCCGTCCTTGCCGAACAGGAGTTCGGTGCGCGGCTTGTCCAGCTGGACATCGGCCAGGTGCAGGGCTCGGGTCCACAGGCTATCGATTTGCAGGTTGGCGTAGAGCCGTTCGAAGGCGATCTGCTCCTTGCCCGGTTCGCCGATATTCAGCCCCCAGAGGGTCAGCTCCAGGCTGAAGGGGTTGAGCTCCAGGCGCTCGATGCGGGCGGGCACCGTGGCGTAGTTCGCCAGTTGCTGGTTGGCGATGCGCAGGGCGATGCCCGGCAAAACAAGAAATCCCAGCAAGCTATATAGCGCGAGGACGGTCAGCAAGGCGCCGAGGGCGCGTATCAATCCTTTGGGCATGTGAGGCGTCGTCTCTCTCGGTCACAGATGCTCTGGAGTATGGCACGCCTTGGCGGTTGCGAAACACCCTGGCGCTATTCGCCTGACGTGCCTATCCAGGTAGGTTTATAGCTGAAGAATCAAGGTCTTCAGCGGTGGTTGGCCATCCTGCGACGGAAAGTCGGCGGCAGGCACGAGTACCTGCCAGTCCCGTACGGGACGTCCGGCTTTCTCGGCGCAGCGCAGGACCTGCTCACGCCAATCGTCCATGGCGACTTTTGCCAGGTTGTTGCAGCAAATCAGCACGCCGTTGTCCGCGGTGGCGAGCAGGGCTGGTTTGAGCAGGCTCTGATAGTCGCGCAGCAGGTCGACCGTGCCGAAGGCGCTTTTGGCCCAGGCGGGCGGGTCGAGCAGAACCAGATCGTATTGGCGCGGGTCCAGTCGTGGGTAGCTGGGCAGCTTCTGGCCACGGCGCTGGGTAATCGGCAAGCCGGCAAGTTGGCGGATGGCGGGGAAGTAGTCCGACTGGATAAAGTCCATGGTCGGCAGCGCGGGATTCAGCCTCCCGTTCTCGCGACCCACGGCCAGGTTGCCTTCGGCGAAGTCGACGTTGCACACCTCGCTCGCACCGCCAGCGGCCGCGCTCAGGCCGACGCCGCAGGTATAGGCAAACAGGTTGAGCACGCTTTTCCCGGCGCTGTGTTGCTTGACCCAGCCGCGAGCGGCACGCAGGTCGAGGAACAGCAGGGGGTCCTGGCCAGGGTGGCGGCCGCGGACGCGGTAGTTCAAGCCCCATTCCCGGCCGACCAGATCGACCAGTGCGGCGTCTTCGGCGCGGTAGACCGGATCATCGCGGTCGATGCGCGAGTTGCCACGCGAGCGGTCGTTGTAGACCAGCAGCAGATCCAGGCCCAGATGGGCATTGACCTGGCCGTGCAACGCCAGTAGGGCTTCGCGCTCCAGTGTCTGGTGAAAGCTCTGCACCAGCAGTTGCGGGCCATAGCGGTCGATGGTCAGGCCGCCACAACCTTCCTGGCTACCATGGAACAGCCGATAGCAGTCGGTGTCCTGCTGATGCAGTTCGGCAAGCAGCGCCTGGCGTTGGTCGAGGGCGGCGCGCAGCGCCTGATTCAAGGAGGACATGCACGGCGCCTTGGGTGGGATCGGGCGCGAGAGTTTATCAGACCAGGGCGCGCGGACCTGCTCTTGATCGAGGACCGTATGCAGGGCCTCGATCGCGAGCCGGTTCACTGCTGTCAGGCAGAGGCGCCGATCAGTCCCGCTGCAGAGCCAGGGCCACGCCCTGGCCACCGCCGATGCACAGGGTTGCCAGGCCTTTTTTGGCGTCGCGCTTGAGCATTTCATGCAGCAGGGTCACCAGCACGCGGCAGCCTGAGGCGCCGATGGGGTGGCCGATGGCAATGGCACCACCGTTGACGTTGACCTTGCTGGCATCCCACTGCAGCTCCTGGCCAACCGCCAGGGCCTGGGCGGCGAAGGCTTCGTTGGCTTCGATCAGGTCCAGGTCGCCCAGGTTCCAGCCGGCCTTGTCCAGGCAACGGCGTGTGGCGCTGACCGGGCCGATGCCCATGATGGCCGGATCAACGCCGGCATTGGCATAGGCGGCGATTGTTGCCAGTACCGGCAGGCCCAGGGCCTTGGCTTTGGCGGCGCTCATCAGCAGGACCGCCGCCGCGCCGTCGTTCAGGGACGAGGCATTGCCGGCCGTGACGCTGCCGTCCTTCTTGAAGGCCGGCTTGAGTTTGCTCAGGGATTCGGCGCTGGTCCCGGCGCGCGGCTGCTCGTCGGTGGCGAAGGCCAGCGGGTCGCCTTTGCGCTGGGGAATCAGGACCGGGGTGATTTCATCGACAAAGCGCCCGGCTTCGATGGCGGCCACGGCTTTTTGCTGGGAAGCGGCCGCAAAAGCGTCCTGGGCTTCGCGGCTGATGTCGTACTTGGCCACCAGGTTCTCGGCGGTAATGCCCATGTGATAGTCGTTGAAGGCATCCCACAGGCCATCGCTGATCATGCTGTCGATGACCTGGGCATGGCCCATGCGCAGGCCGGTGCGCACGCCGGGCATGATGTAGTTGGCCAGGCTCATGTTTTCCTGACCGCCGGCGATGATGATCTCGGCGTCGCCGCATCGAATGGCCTGGGCGCCCAGGTGCAGGGCCTTGAGCCCCGAGCCGCAGACCTTGTTCAGGGTCAGGGCCGGTACGGCAAACGGCAGGCCGGCCTTGATCGCGGCCTGGCGTGCGGGGTTTTGCCCGGCGCCGGCGGTCAGCACCTGGCCCATGATCACTTCGTCGACCTGGGCCCCCTCGAGGCCGGTCTGGGCCAGCAGTTGGCGGATCACGGCGGCGCCGAGCTCGACCGCCGGCACAGTGGCCAGCGAACCCTGGAAGCTACCGACCGCAGTACGGGTAGCGGCGACAATTACGACATCTTGCATGGCGGGTCCTCAAGGTCAGGGGGCGACGGTCAGCGCGAGCACCGACCGCGAATGGGCGCATGTTTGCATACAATTCGCCGCGGGCTCCAATCGTGAACCGAGCGGTCGCAATGTGTTCGACGAGTCTGCTCTGCGGCTTAGCTCAGCAGGCCCATACGTCGCCGTGCGCGATGCACCGAGCCATTGCGCACGGCCCAGCGCAACAGCGGCGCACTGCGTTTGACGCTGGCGCGGATCATCTGCCGTTGCAGCGGGCTTTGCGACAGGCCGAGTTGAGCGCTGGCCCAGTCGGGCAGCAGGTCGATGCCGGCCTGCATCATCAGGGCGCCGAAGGGCTTGGCCAGGCGGCTGGGGGCCGGGGCGGCCAGGAGCAGGCGCAGGACTTCACGGCTGCGTTCATCACACTGCAGTTGCGGGCGGATGGCTTGCAGGTAGTCGGCCACGGCTTGGCGCGAGCGCGGGACATCCCGGGCGCCGAGGCGCTCGGCGACCACGGCGATTTCCTCGTAGTAACGGTCCTGGTCGGCAGGCGACAGGCCAGGGTTGCGATAGCGCAGGTGGGCGGCGAGGAAGTTGCTGACCTCGGCCACATGCACCCAGGTCAGCAACTGCGGGTCGCTGGCGGCATAGGGACGGCCATCCGCGGCGGTGCCGGTCACTTGCAGGTGAATGGTGCGCACCTTGTCGATCAGCCAGTCGGCATCGCGGGTCGAGCCGAAGGTGGTGCCGGAAATAAACTGCCCGGTGCGACGCAGGCGGCCGAGCATGTCTTCGCGAAAATTCGAGTGGTCCCATACGCCGGCCAGCGCCAGTGGATGCAGGGCCTGCAACATCAGGGCGCTGATGCCGCCGATCAGCATGCTGCTGAAATCGCCGTGCACCTGCCAACTGATCGAGTCCGGCCCGAACAGTCCGGGGTCGCCCTTGGGGTTTTCCAGGTCGAGTTGGCCGAGGGACAGGCCCGTCAGGCTCATGATCTGGGTTTCAATGCGGTGGCGGATAAATTCCATGAGAACTCGGGCAGTAAGGCGGCGAAGCCGAGACTTCGCCGCCAGGGGTCAACGGTTGAGGCGCTTGTCGATCAGTCCTTCGACGACGCTGGGATCGGCCAGCGTCGAGATGTCGCCCAGGCTGTCCAGTTCATTGCAGGCAATCTTGCGCAGGATACGACGCATGATCTTGCCTGAACGGGTCTTGGGCAAGGCGGATGCCCACTGGATCAGTTCCGGCTTGGCGAAGCTACCGATTTCCTGGCTGACATGGGCCAACAGTTCTTTTCTAAGCGTTTCGCTGGGTTCGATGCCTTTGATGGGGGTGACGAAGGCATAGATTCCCTGGCCCTTGAGGTCGTGGGGATAACCGACCACGGCGGCTTCGGCGATGTTGTCGTGCAGCACCAGGGCGCTTTCCACCTCGGCGGTGCCGATGCGATGGCCGGAGACGTTGATCACATCGTCGATCCGCCCGGTGATCCAGTAGTCGCCATCCTCGTCGCGGCGCGCCCCGTCGCCGGTGAAGTAATAGCCGGGGTAAGGCTTGAAGTAGGTCTCGACCATCCGCTGTGGATCGCCATACACGCTGCGTATCTGTCCAGGCCAACTGGCCTTGATGGCCAGTACGCCACTGCCGGCGCCTTCGATGAGCTGGCCCTGCTCGTCCAGCAGCACCGGCTGTACGCCAAACATCGGCTGGGTGGCGCACCCGGGCTTGACCCGGCTGGCGCCGATCAGGGGCGTCATCATGATGCCGCCGGTTTCGGTCTGCCACCATGTATCGACAATGGGGCAGCGCTGTTTGCCGACCTGATGGAAATACCATTCCCAGGCTTCCGGGTTGATGGGTTCGCCGACGCTTCCCAGCAGGCGCAAGCTTTCACGCGAAGTGCCTTGGAGCGGCTGGGGTCCTTCGCGCATCAGGGCGCGCAGGGCGGTGGGCGCGGTGTAGAAGATATTGACCTGGTGTTTGTCGATCACTTCCCAGAAACGCGCGGGACTCGGGTAGTTGGGCACACCTTCATAGATCAGGCTGGTGGCGCCATTGGCCAGCGGCCCATAGACGATGTAGCTGTGGCCTGTAACCCAGCCGACATCGGCGGTGCACCAGAAGACTTCGCCAGGGCGGTAGTCGAACACGTACTGGAAGGTCATCGTCACTTGCAGCAGGTAGCCGCCGGTGGTGTGCAGCACGCCCTTGGGTTTGCCGGTGCTGCCGGAGGTGTAGAGGATAAACAGCGGATCCTCGGCGGCCATGGGCTCGGGCGGACAGTCGCCGCTGCTCGACTGCATGGCCTGGTGATACCAGATATCGCGGCCTTCCACCCAGCTCACATCGGCCTGGGTCCGTTCGACCACCAGCACCGTCGTGACCTTTGGGCAGCTGTGCAGCGCCTTGTCGACATTGTGCTTGAGGGCGACGTATTTGCCGCCGCGCACGCCCTCATCGGCGGTAATCACGGTGTGGCAGTCGGCATCGAGGATCCGGTCACGCAGGGAGTCGGGGGAAAAACCGCCGAAGACCACCGAATGCACGGCGCCGATCCGTGTGCAGGCGAGCATGGCGTAGGCGGCTTCGGGAATCATCGGCATGTAAATGCAGACCCGATCGCCTTTCTTTACGCCCCGGCTTTTCAGCACATTGGCCAGTCGGCACACGTTGTGATGGAGTTTTCGGTAGGTGATTTGCGCCGATTCGCTCGGGTTGTCACCTTCCCAGATCAGGGCGATCTGGTCGCCGCGCTCGGCGAGATGACGGTCGATGCAGTTGTAGCTGACATTCAATTGCGCGCCTTCGAACCAGCGGGCTTCGCCGGTCTTCAGGTCCCATTGCTGGACGCGGTCCCAGGGTCTGGACCAGTCGAGAAAGCGCGTGGCCTGCTCGGCCCAGAAGGTATCGGGTTGTTCAATGGATTGGCGATAGAGACGCAGGTAGTCGTCGTGGCTCAGTTGAGCGGCCTGGCGTACGGCGTCGGCGTGGGGAAATGTGCGGATATCGAACATGGCGGTTCCTTGTTCTTGTTCTGCGACAAGTCCTAAGGGTGCGCCCAGCAGCGTGAGGGTTCAAGAGGGGGGCGTTAACGCGAGCAGATACAGACGGCCTGTTCCGCTCGCGAGAGGAGGGTCAACCGCGGTGACGGCCGCGGAAATAGTTGATCAGGCCCTGGGTCGACGGGTCGTCGGCCGGCTCTTCGATACTGCCGGTCAGGCGGTTGTAGACGCCTTTGCCCAGCTCTTTGCCCAGTTCCACGCCCCATTGGTCGAAGGCGTTGATGCCCCAGATCACGCTCTGGACAAACACCTTGTGTTCATACAGCGCGACCAGCGCACCCAGGCGACGCGGGCTGATGCGTTCGACCACCAGGGTATTGCTCGGACGGTTGCCCGGGATCACCTTGTGCGGGGCGAGCTTTTGCACCTCGGCTTCGGCCAGGCCTTTTTCGCGCAGTTCGCTCTCGGCTTCGGCGCGGGTCTTGCCGAGCATCAGGGCCTGGCTCTGCGACAGACAGTTGGCATACAGCCACTGATGATGGTCGGCCACGGGGTTGAAGCTGACGATAGGCACGATAAAGTCGGCCGGAATCAGCTGGGTGCCCTGGTGCAGCAACTGGTGGTAGGCGTGCTGGCCGTTGCAGCCGACGCCGCCCCAGATCACCGGACCGGTGTCGGTAGACACGGGCGAACCGTCCTGGCGCACGCTCTTGCCGTTGGATTCCATGTCCAACTGCTGCAGGTGCTTGGTGATGTTGCGCAGGTAGTGGTCGTACGGCAGGATCGCGTGGCTTTGCGCGCCCCAGAAATTGCCGTACCAGACGCCCAGCAGGGCCAGGAGCACAGGCATGTTCTGTTCGAACGGCGCGTTTTGGAAATGCTGGTCCATGGTGTAGGCACCGGACAGCAGCTCCTTGAAGTTCGACATGCCGATGGCGAGCGCGATAGGCAAGCCGATGGCCGACCACAGCGAGTAGCGCCCGCCGACCCAGTCCCACATCGGGAAGATGTTTTCTTCGCGGATACCGAAGGCCACCGCTGCCGCGTTGTTGCTCGAGACCGCGATAAAGTGGCGGTACAGCTCGGCTTCCGAGCCACCCTGGGCCAGGTACCAGGCGCGGGCTGCCTGGGCGTTCTTCAGGGTTTCCAGGGTGTTGAAGGACTTCGACGAGACGATAAACAGGGTGGTCTCGGCGCGAATTTTCGCCGACAGTTCGTGGAATTCACTGCCGTCGATATTGGCCAGGTAGTGGCAACGCACCCCTTTCTGGGCGTAGGACAGCAGGGCTTCGGACACCAGTTCCGGGCCGAGGAAGGAGCCGCCGATGCCGATGTTCACCACATCGGTGATCGGCTTCTCGGTGTAGCCGCGCCATAGACCGTCGTGGATACGTCCCACCAGCTCGGTGATCTGGTTGAGCACCTTGTGGACATCCGGCATGACGTTGACGCCATTGACCGACAGCTTGTCGCCCACCGGGCGGCGCAAGGCCGTATGCAAGGCCGGGCGGCCTTCGGAAGCGTTGACCAGTTCGCCGGCGAACAGCGCCTTGATGGCGGCCTGTAGGTCGACTTCGTTGGCCAGCCCGACCAGCAGGTTGCGGGTTTCGCTGGTGATCAGGTTTTTCGAGTAATCGAGAAACAACCCGCAGCTGCTCAGGGTGAACTGATTGAAGCGTTGCGGATCGGCATTGAAGGCCTCGCGCATGCTGAAGTGCTGCATGTTTTCGCGGTGTTGATTCAGCGCTTGCCAGGCGGGCAGAGCGGTAACGTCATGAGGAGTGCGGTAGTACGCCATCGCTGCGGGTTTCCTTTAACTTGAACTGCCTTTTGGACACGAGATCTTGCGAAACGTCCTGCGCTGAAGCTCGGCTCTAACCGGAACGTCCACGGGGCTTATCAGGGCTGTGTGGGCGCGACTACAGTAAACCTAGCGCACGTTTGTGTCTGCGCTTTGTCTGACCGCCAATCTTCGGTTTCATTGCCGCCGGTACGTCTGGCTCAGGCCACCTGGACCGGGATCGAATGGCTGGTATGGCTCAGTTCGTTGCCCGGTGCCATATAGAGCATGCGTGGCTTGAAATTCAGCAACTCGGCTTCGCTGTAATGAGCGTAGGCGCAGATGATCACCCGGTCGCCCACGGTGGCCTTGTGTGCGGCGGCGCCGTTGACCGAGATCATGCGCGAGCCTTCTTCGCCACGAATGGCGTAGGTGGTGAAACGCTCGCCATTGTCGACGTTGTAGATCTGGATCTGTTCGTACTCGTGAATCCCGGCCAGGTCCAGCCACTCGCCATCAATGGCGCAGGAGCCCTCGTAGTCGAGCACCGCGTGGGTCACTTGCGCCCGGTGCAATTTGGCTTTAAGCATGATGGCGTGCATGGGGTGCTTCCTCGGTCGAATCCTCGAACGGAAGGCCGCAGGCACACTGCCAGCCCTCCAGGGCGGCGGCAGTTTGCCCGAAGCCAGAGGCCCGGGCAATCGGGCTGTTAAGCCGGCTCGTCGAGGTTCAGATGCAGGTTGTCGATCAAGCGTGTCGTGCCGAGGAAGGCCGCGACCAGGATCACCAGATCGCGGTCTGCCGGAGCGGCGGTGTTGAGGTTGATCGCGTGGCGGATTTCCAGGTAATCCGGGCGAAAGCCGCCGTCGGCGATGGCCTGGTTATGCCTGGCGAGCAGGGCGGGGTAGTCACGCTCGCCCTGGCGAATGGCCTCGGCGATCTGGCTCAGATGGCGGTACAACTGCGGGGCGAGCGCGCGCTGCTCGGGGCTGAGAAAACCATTGCGCGAGGACAATGCCAGGCCGTCTTCGGCTCGGACCGTGGGTTCGCCGATGATCTGGACCGGCATGTTCAGGTCCTGGACCAGCGCACGGATCACCGCCAGTTGCTGGTAGTCCTTCTGGCCGAACACCGCGAGATCGGGCTGGACCATATTGAAGAGCTTGCTGACCACGGTCGCCACGCCTTCAAAATGCCCCGGGCGGCTGGCACCACACAGACCATCGGTCAATTGCGGCACGCTGACCCGGGTCTGCCCGCTCATGCCGTCGGGGTACATTTCCTCAACGGTGGGCGCGAACAGGAGGTTACAGCCGGCCTGGAGCAGTTTTTCCTGGTCGGCGGCCAAGGTGCGCGGGTATGTGTTGAGGTCTTCGTTGGCGCCGAACTGCAGCGGGTTGACGAAAATGCTCGCCACGACAAAGTCCGCGCGCTGGGCGGCCTTGGTGATCAGGGCGGTGTGGCCGCTGTGCAGGTTGCCCATGGTTGGCACGAACGCGATGCGCTTGCCCTCGCTGCGCGCACGCGCAACGGCAGCGCGCAGTTCACGGACGGTCTTGACGGTATTCATGCGCTGAACTCGTGCTCGGTGGCTGGGAAGGTGCCCGCTTTGACTTGCGCGACATAAGCGCTGATGGCCGCCTGGATACTGCTCTGGCCGGTCATGAAGTTCTTGACGAATTTCGGCACGCGGCCGCTCAGGGACAGGCCCAGCATATCGTGGAGTACCAGCACCTGGCCGTCGGTCGAGTTGCCGGCGCCGATACCGATGACCGGGATCTTCACGGCCTGGGTAATCTCCTGGGCCAGCTCGCGCGGTACGCACTCGAGCAGCAGCATGGCTGCGCCGGCCTGCTCCAGGGCAATGGCGTCGGCACGCATCTGCCGGGCCTGGGCTTCATTGCGGCCCTGGACCTTGTAGCCGCCGAGGATGTTCACCGACTGCGGGGTCAAGCCCATATGGGCGCAGACCGGGATACCGCGCTCGGCCAACAGGCGGATCGAGTCGGCCAGCCAGGCGGCGCCTTCGAGTTTGACCATGTGGGCGCCGGCCCGCATCAACTGGGCGCTGTTGTTCAGCGTCTGTTCGACGGTGGCGTAGGCCATGAATGGGAGATCGGCGACGATCAGTGCGCCCTGGTTGCCGCGTTTGACGCTGGCCGTGTGGTAGGCCAGGTCAGCGGTGGTGGCTGGCAACGTGCTGTCATGCCCTTGCAGAACCATGCCCAGTGAGTCGCCGATCAACAGTACGTCGACACCGGCCTCGCAGCAGGTGTGGGCGAAGGTGGCGTCATAGCAGGTCAGCATGGCGATCTTCTCGCCTTTCTGCTTGAGGCTCTGCAAGGTGGTCAGAGTGATATCCGGCATGAAAATGATCCTCGGTCAGGCGCTGTGAAAACTGCTGCGGGCAACGCGCGTGATTCATCGGTAAATACAGGCGCACCCTCTTCGGCGATGCTTTTATGGCCTGATTTGCGCCCGGGTGTACCGCTCGGGCGGTAACGGGACGCCTATAGTCGTGAGGAGAACTCTGGAAGTCAATTGAGTGTGTTACCGCTTTGTTACGCTGGCAGTGTTACCGGCGTTACGGATGCGATTCAGCACGCGTCGGCACTCAGGTCGCTGCAGCGTCGATGCGTTCCAGGCCAACAAAGGGGCAGGCGGCGAGTAGGTCGCTCAGGCACCGGCCGTCGGCCAGGCACACATCGGTGCCGGCCAGTTCGGCCAGCGGGTAGAGGACAAAGGCGCGAGCGTGCAGTTGATAGTGCGGCACCTTGAGCCGTGATTCATCGATCAGGCGCTCGCCAAACAGCAGGATATCCAGGTCCAGCGTGCGCGGGCCCCAGCGCTCGAGTCGCTCGCGGCCCTGGTCGTTTTCGATGGCTTGCAAGGCATCGAGCAACGCCAGTGGCTCAAGGCTGCTGTCCAGGGCGGCGACCGCGTTGGTGTAACGCGGCTGGCCGGGCAGCAGGGAGTCGCTCTGGTAGAAGGATGAAACACCCGCCAGCCGGGTTTCAGGCAGTTGCTCCAGGGCCGCGAGAGCGTGGCGCAGTTGCGCTGCCGGCTCCGCGAGGTTGCTGCCCATGCCGATATAGATGCGTTCCATCGGTTTACTCGCCTGCGCCGTCCGCGCCACGCTTGCGCTTGGCACCGCTGCTGCGTCGACGTTTGCGCGGTGCACCAGAGCCGCCGTCGTCCTTGCTGCCAAGGTCGCGAATCATCTCGCGGCGCTCGCTGTCATTGGCGTCCTGGTAGTCCGTCCACCATTCGCCCAGGCCATCGGTCTGCTCGCCGGCGCTTTCGCGCAATAGCAGGAAGTCATAACCGGCCCGAAAGCGTGGATTGTCCAGCAGCGCGTCAGCACGCTTGCCGCTGCGGCGCGGCAGGCGCTCCTGCATATCCCAGATTTCACGGATCGGCAGGGTGAAGCGCTTGGGAATAGCAATGCGCTGGCACTGTTCGCTGATCAGTTCGTGGGCGGCTTCCTGCATGGCCGGGATCGGCGGCATGCCTTGTGCCTGCAGGCGCAGTACGCGAGCCGGCAGGGCGGGCCAGAGCAGGGCGGCAAACAGGAAGGCCGGGGTTACCGGTTTGTTCTGTTTGATACGCAGGTCGGTATTGATCAGGGCCTCGCTGATCAGCGTGTGGGTATACGTTGGGTTGTGTTCGAGGGCCTCGGCACTGGCTGGGAACAGCGGGTCGAACAGTTCCAGGTCAACGAGCATCTCGAAGGTGTCCGCGGCGTACCCGGAAAGGAACAGCTTGAGTACCTCTTCGAACAACCGGGCCGAGGGGATTTCCCGCAGCATGGGCGCCAGGCCACGGATCGGTAGGGCGGTGTGTTTTTCGATGCCGAAGTTCAGCTTGGCGGCGAAGCGTACGGCCCGCAGCATCCGCACGGGGTCTTCCTGGTAGCGCTGAGTCGGATCGCCGATCAGGCGGATCAGGCGATTGCGAATATCGTGAACGCCATTGGCGTAGTCGAGGATGCGCTCGCTGACCGGATCGTAATACAAGGCATTGATCGTGAAGTCGCGGCGCTGGGCGTCGTCTTCGAGGGTGCCGTAGACGTTGTCGCGCAGAATGCGTCCGCTCTCGTTACGCGAGGACTGGTTGCTGTCTTCCTCTTCGTCGTCTTGCGGATGATTGGCGCGGAAGGTCGCGACCTCGATGATTTCGCGACCAAAGTGGATATGGACCAGCTTGAAGCGTCGGCCGATGATCCGCGCATTGCGAAACTCGGCGCGGACCTGCTCGGGGGTAGCGCTGGTGGCGACGTCGAAATCCTTGGGCGTGATATTGAGCAGCATGTCGCGCACGCAGCCACCGACCAGATAGGCCTGGTAGCCGGCGTTCTGCAGGCGCTCAACAATGTTCACCGCGTAGCGGCTGAACTGCGCTCGCTGCAGCGAATGCTGACCGCTGTTGAGCACTTCAGGCGTGCTGCGCAAGTGTTGCGTACGACGCAAGGGAGAACGGAAGGACTGGAACAGCTTCTTCAGCATGGGATGCACTGTTTGAAGGAATGTTCGGCCATAACGAAGAATGACCGCATGATGGGCGGGGATTCTAGCATTTAGTCGGGGGATGGTGTAGGAAGCTGCGCGGTACGATTTGTACGTGGCGGGTTCAAGCGGGGCAGGGGGCCGGAACGGCGGAAACTACAAGGGGAGCCGAAGCTCCCCCAGAAGTAGTTGCGTGCTCTATTTTTATTATGGGTTCGGGCTTTTTGTTTTTATTGATCGCCCTAGTCACCAAGGTTTCCCTTCGTGAACCCTCCCAATCGGGAGATAAGAGCAAACGGATTGCTTTGATCGCTGTGTTGCAGTGACCCTAGGGTCCAACCAGTTCAGGCTCTGCCTTAGGGCAGTTTTTGTTGTTCTCGGCCTGGTCGTGGGGCAAGCCCCAAATACAACGCCTCTCCAAAAGAATCAGTTAGCTGCGCCTCCGCCGTGTTGTTTTTATTGTGCGTGAGTCGATTCGTCTTGTTTTTATTATGGTGTGCGGTACTTGTTATTGTTCTTGTACCGAACATATAGCAGAAGCCGTGCCAACTTTTGCGTGACCCAGTAAAACCAGGAGGTAGAGCGGTTTTAGGGCAAATTTCAGGCACAAAAAAGCCGGGTTGTCGTTACCTTAAGACCCGGCTTTTGTTACGTGAAATGGTAGAGGTAACAGTTTTTTCACATCTACTGGTGTTACCTGGGCGGCTAAGCGGCGGGCGAAGGCAGCTTAACCGGACTGTGCTTGCTCAGCTTTCGCTGGCAACGCCGGTCTTGCGCCGCGGTATGCCCAGGCGCTGGCGGCGTTCCCAGAGGCACTTGCGGCTGACGCCCAGCTTGCGAGCCAGTTCGGTCTCGGTCATGTGGTCCTGGTGTTCGAGGACGAAATGCTGGAAATAGTCTTCCAGCGACAGGTCTTCGGTAGGCTCGTGGCTGGTGCTGTTGGCGCCACCTTGTTGCGGTGCCAGGCCGATGAATTCATCGTCTTCCAGGTCGCTGAGTTCGATATCGATACCCAAGAGCTCGGCGGATATTTCCGGGCTCTCGCTCAAGATCACCGCGCGCTCGACGGCATTTTCCAGCTCGCGCACGTTGCCTGGCCATGAATAGTGGCGAATCGCTTGCTCTGCATCGGCAGCGAACCGCAGGTCGTCGCGCCCGATCCGTGCGCTCTGGCGAGCCAGGAAGGCGTTGGCGATTTCGTTGACGTCTGCCCCACGTTCGCGCAATGCCGGCAATTTCAGGGCAATCACGTGCAAGCGGTAATAAAGGTCTTCGCGGAACTGGCCGACTTTGGCCAGACCTTTCAGGTCCCGGTGAGTGGCCGCGATCAGGCGGACATCGACTTTCTGCGACTGAACCGAGCCCACGCGGCGAATCTCGCCCTCCTGCAGCACGCGCAGCAGCCGTGCCTGGGCTTCCAGTGGCAATTCGCCGATTTCGTCGAGGAACAAGGTGCCACCGTCGGCGGCTTCCACCAGACCCGCGCGGCCGGCGCTGGCGCCGGTAAAGGCGCCTTTCTCGTGACCGAACAGCTCGGACTCGATCAGGCTCTCGGGAATCGCTGCGCAGTTCACCGAAATCATCGGGGCCTTGGCCCGGCGCGACAGGTTGTGCAGGGCGCGGGCGACCAGCTCCTTGCCGGTGCCGGACTCACCCTGGATCAGTACATTGGAATCGGTGGGGGCGACCTTGCGGATCTTGCCGTACAGATCCTGCATCGGCGGGCAGGAACCGATAATGCCGATCTCGCCGTTGCTGTTGTCGATACCGGCTTTCTCCGCCGCGCCGTTCTTGCCGGTGCTGCGTTCGTTCGCCTGGTTTTGCGGGTTCTGGCGATCACGCAGGATCCGCGCCACGGCCTGGAGCATTTCATCGTGATCGAAAGGTTTGGCGATGTAATCCACCGCGCCCATCTTCATCGAGTCCACCGCCGAGCGCAGGCTGGCGTAGCTGGTCATGATCAGCACAGGGGTGCCCTGGCCAAGCTTGATCAGTTCGGTGCCGGGAGCGCCTGGCAGGCGTAGATCGCTGACGATCAGGTCGAAGGAGGGAATGCTGAAGCGTTCCTGGGCTTCCTGCACCGAGCCGGCTTCGCTGACCTGGTACTGATTACGTTCCAGCAGACGACGCAAGGCGGAGCGGATAATGGTTTCGTCTTCGACGATCAAAATATGCGGCATTGATTCGGTTCTCTCGACGGTCTCAGTTCACAGCGGACGTCGCTTCGACATGACGCGGTAAGGTCACCCGGATACGGGTGCCGCGTTGGCTTTGTGGATCGGCCGGGCTGTCGATGGTGATTTGTCCATAATGCTCTTCAACGATGGAATAGACCAGCGCAAGGCCCAGACCGGTACCTTCGCCCGGGTCCTTGGTGGTGAAGAAGGGTTCGAACAATCGATCCATGATGTTCTTGGGAATGCCGCTGCCTTCGTCCTCGACGATCAGGTCGACGGTGTGCTCGCCCGCTTCGCTCTTGACCCGTACGGCACTGCCGGCCGGTGACGCATCGCGGGCGTTGGACAGCAGGTTGATCAGTACTTGCGCCAGGCGCTGTGGATCGCCGTCGACCCAGTGTTCCGGGTCGCAGAGGTTATAGAACTGGACTTCGAAATTGCGCCGGTTCAAGGCCAGCAGGCCAATGGCGTCCTGGGCGACTTCGGCCAGGCAGACCGGTTCGTCATTGTGCTGGTGGCTGCCGGCGTGGGCAAAGCTCATCAACGACTGGACGATACGCGAGACGCGCTTGGTCTGTTCGAGGATCTGGCTGCTGATCTCGGTCAGCTCGCCATCGTCCTCGCGTTCTTCACGCAGGTTTTGCGCCAGGCAGGCGATGCCGGTGATCGGGTTGCCAATCTCGTGGGCTACCCCGGCAGCCAGGCGCCCAATGCTCGCCAGGCGTTCGGAGTGCACCAGCTTGTCCTCGAGCGCTTGGGTTTCGGTCAGGTCCTCGACCAGCAGCACCAGCCCGGAGTTGCCCGGTGCCAGCGGCTCGTCGATCGCGGCCTTGTGCAGATTGAGCCAGCGGGTCTGGCCGTCGATGTTCAGCAGTTGTTTGTGCAGGTGTTCATCGGGGCAGTCGATAAAGCCCTGGAGCATGCTGCGCCATGGGTCGACCAGAGTGCTCAGGCGCGAACCGACCACCCGTTGGGCGGCGATGCCGGTGAGCTCTTCCATGGCCTTGTTCCACATCAGGATCTCCTGATCCTTGGCCAGGGAGCAGACCCCCATCGGCAGCTCCTGCAGGGTTTGGCGGTGGTAGCGACGCAGGGCATCGAGTTCCGCCGCAAGGCCGGTTAGGCGCGAGTGGTAGTCCTCCAACCGGCTCTCGATAAAGTGGATGTCTTCGGTGACGTAGCTCTCACCGCCCGCCTTGTAGGGCAGGAAGGTTTCCACCATGTCCTGGGCCACGCTGGGGCCCATCAGGCCCGAGAGGTTGGCCTCGATGCGGTCGCGCAGGCGGCGCAGGGCATAGGGGCGACGTTCATCGAAGGGTAGATAGAGGTCGCGCAGGGCCTGCTCTACTTCCTTCTGTGCGGTCTTGGCGCCCAGTGGCTTGGCCAGTTGAGTGGCGAACTCCTGGGGGGAGGCGGCATGCAGTTCGCGTCGCTGCGGACGGCGGACGTTGTCCACGGCGCAGGCTTCGGCGGCGCTGGTTTCCTCCGGGCTGGCATTGGTGAAGAGCGAAACCAGAGTAAACAGCAGTACGTTCGCCGCCAACGAGGCAATCGCCGCCATATGCCAGCTGGTGTCATCGAGTACATAGATCATATTCAGCAGGGGAATATAGAAGCCCTGCAGATTGCCGATCAGCGGCAGCAGCATGGTGACCAACCAGACGAGCACCCCGGCCAGCAGGCCCGCGATAAAGCCGCGGCGATTGGCCGTCGGCCAATACAGGACCGAAAGCACGCCAGGCAGGAACTGCAGTGTGGCGACGAAGGCGACGATGCCGAGATTGGCCAGGTCCTGTTCGGCGCCGAGCAACAGGTAGAAGGCATAGCCGGCCATGATGATCGCGACGATCAGCGCCCGGCGCGTCCATTTAAGCCAGCGGTAGATATTACCTTCGGCGGGCGGCTGGTAGAGCGGCAGCACCAGATGGTTAAGGGCCATGCCGGAAAGCGCCAGGGTGGTGACGATAATCAGCCCGCTGGCCGCCGATAGCCCGCCGACATACGCCAGCAGGGCCAGGGCCTTGCTGTTGGCGGCGATACCGATACCGAGGGTGAAGTACTCCGGGTTGGTGGTTGCGCCGAGCTTCAAGCCGGCCCAGAGAATCAGCGGTACGGCCAGGCTCATCAGCAGCAGGAACAGCGGCAGGCCCCAGCTGGCGCTGACCAGCGCGCGCGGATTGAGGTTTTCGGTAAAGGTCATGTGATACATGTGTGGCATTACGATCGCTGAGGCGAAGAACACCAGCAGCAGGGTGCGCCAGGGACCTTCCTGCAAGGGCGTGTGCAGCGCGGCAAGTGCGGTCTGGTTTTGCAGCAGCCAGAGTTCCAGTTGTTGCGGGCCGTCAAACACACCATAGAGTGCATAAAGACCGACACCGCCGATGGCGATCAGTTTGATCACCGACTCGAAGGCAATGGCGAAGACCAAGCCCTCGTGCTTTTCCCGGGTCGCGATATGCCGCGAGCCGAAGAAGATCGTGAACAGGGTGATCAGCGCGCAGAAACTCAGGGCCACCCGGTGTTCCATGGGTTCGCGGGTCAGGATCGCGATTGAGTCGGCAACGGCCTGGATCTGCAAGGCCAGCAGCGGCAGCACGCCCACCAGCATGACAATGGTCGCCAGCGCCCCGGCCCAGGTGCTGCGGAACCGAAACGCAAAGAGGTCGGCCAGGGACGAAAGCTGGTAGGTGCGGGTGATTTTCAGGATCGGATACAGCAGCACCGGCGCCAGCAGAAAGGCGCCCGATACCCCCAGGTAGCTGGACAGAAAGCCGTAGCCGTATTGATAGGCCAGGCCGACGGTGCCGTAGAAGGCCCACGCACTGGCATAGACGCCCAGCGACAGGGTGTAGGTCAGGGGGTGGCGAATGATTGAGCGCGGGATCAGCCCGCGTTCACTGATCCAGGCCACGCCGAACAGGGCCAGCAGGTACGCGGCGCTGATCAGCAGCATCTGGGTCAGGCTAAAGCTCATCGGCATCTTTTTGGCTCTGCAGGATAAAGGTCACCACGATCAGAATCAGCCAGAGCAGATAAGGTCGGTACCAGGCGCCTGTCGCGTCGATCCACCAGTCCATGATCGCCGGGGAGAACAGATAGATCCCGACTACCAGGAGCAGGACCAAACGATAGATGTACATCCCGGCCTCTCTTTTATTGTGCGCATGCCCGAAAACGTGCGGCGATGGTAACGGATGGATACGAACCTGCAAGTGCCAGCTGCGGATAGTGGCACTTGCACTTGCCTGCTGGGTCAGACCAGTGCCGCTTCCGGCAGGGTCGGGGTACGTGGGATCAGGGTGGCGTCCCAGTGGCGGATACCCCAGTCCAGCACTTGTCGCGGGCTGGCGTCGTCAAGGTCGGTGTCGGTCGGCTGGCCCAGTGCACGCAGGGCGCGTAGCAGCAGCGCAGTGGCCTGGTCGGCGACCAGCGGCGGGGAACGATAGGATTTGCCGAGCTTGTGGCCGTCCGGTTGGGTAATCAATGGGACATGCAGGTAGCGCGGCTGCGGCAACCCGAGCAATTCCTGCAGGTACAGCTGGCGCGGCGTGGAGTCGAGCAGGTCGGCGCCGCGCACGATATCGGTCACGCCTTGCCAGGCATCATCGAGCACCACCGCCAGTTGATAGGCGTAGAGGCCGTCACGGCGCCGAATCACAAAGTCGCCGACCTCACGGCCCAGGTGCTGACGGAACTCGCCCTGCACGCGGTCGGTAAAGTGGTATTCCAGCTCCGGTACGCGTAGGCGAATCGCCGCGTCGTGCATCCCGTGCCCGGCATTGCGGCACAGTCCGGGATAGATGCCGTGGTAGGGCTCCAGCTGTTTGCGTGAACAGGTGCAGGCATAGGCCAGGCCAAGGCTGAACAGGCGATTGAGCTCTTGGGCATAAGCTTCATGCCGCTCGCTCTGGCGGACCAATTCGCCATCCCACTCAAAGCCGTAGCTTTCCAGCGCTTGAAGGATCGCTGCCTGGGCGCCAGGCGCTTCGCGTGGCGGATCGAGGTCTTCCATGCGCAGCAGCCAACGGCCGCCTACGGCGCGGGCGTCGAGATAGGAGGCGAGGGCGGCGACCAGGGAGCCGAAATGCAGATGGCCGCTGGGCGTGGGCGCGAAACGCCCGATATAGGGGGTAGGAGGGGACGCTTTCATGGTACGGATACTACTGGAAACGGCTGGCTTCATGGCGCGCGCCAAATGCCGGATACGAAAACGGGGCGTTTTCACGCCCCGTTCGTTGGGTGGGCCAAGTGATTACTTGCCGACCTGTTTTTCCTTGATTTCCGCCAGCGTCTTGCAGTCAACGCACATATCGGCGGTTGGGCGGGCTTCCAGACGGCGAATGCCGATTTCGACGCCGCAGGATTCGCACCAGCCGTACTCTTCGTCTTCGATGAGTTGCAGGGTCTTGTCGATCTTCTTGATCAGCTTGCGCTCGCGGTCGCGGGCGCGCAGTTCGAGGCTGAATTCCTCTTCCTGGCTGGCGCGATCGGCTGGATCGGGGAAGTTGGCCGCTTCATCCTTCATATGGTCAACGGTGCGGTCGACTTCCTGCATCAGATCCTGTTTCCACTTGTTCAGGATCTTGGTGAAGTGCTTGCGCATGGGCTCGCCCATGTACTCCTCGCCCTTGGTTTCCACGTAGGGTTCGAAGCCGCTGATCAACTGGCTGCTCTGTTGCTTTGCTTTGGTGGGCATGAATGGACCGCCTCTCACTCTTCTAATCCATTGCGCAGGATTGCTCCATCACCGACACCTGCCGGCCCTGCGGCTGCAAGCGGGCGAACTTACCAGATCGAATCGGGGTACGCCACTCCCGGTTGTCGAGCCTGCACCGGTGGGGCCTGCGCGCAGCGTGTAAAGGCTAGAGCGCAGAGCCCACTGGCCTGTCTGATAGGTGATTTTAGTCAATCCTGGGCGGTGTGATGCCCGGGCCGCTTATTTGTCGCGCGGTTGGGTAGAATCATGCCTTTGTTCTCCCTGAAGGAAGGCTGATGACCCAGTCCTACAGTGCTCGCAGTCGTGCGATCGAACCCTTTCATGTCATGGCCCTGCTGGCCCGGGCCAACGAGCTGCAAGCGGCGGGGCACGACGTGATCCACCTGGAGATCGGCGAGCCGGATTTCACCACGGCCGCGCCGATTGTCGCGGCCGGGCAGGCTGCCCTGGCCGCCGGGGAAACGCGTTACACCGCTGCCCGTGGCCTGCCGCAGTTGCGTGAGGCGATCAGTGCGTTCTATCAGCAGCGCTACCAGCTGGACATCGATCCGCAGCGGATTCTGATTACGCCGGGTGGCTCTGGCGCGCTGCTGCTGGCCAGCAGCTTGCTGGTGGATCCGGGCAAGCACTGGCTGTTGGCCGACCCGGGTTATCCGTGTAACCGGCACTTTCTGCGCTTGGTCGAAGGCGCCGCGCAACTGGTGCCGGTCGGACCGGATGTGCGCTATCAACTGACGGCGGATCTGGTCGAACGCTACTGGGATCAGGACAGTGTCGGGGCGCTGGTCGCCTCGCCGGCGAACCCGACCGGCACCCTGCTCAGTCGTGACGAACTGGCCGCCTTGTCGGCGGCGATCAAGGCGCGCAACGGCCACCTGGTGGTCGACGAGATCTATCACGGCTTGACCTACGGTTGCGATGCGACCAGCGTGCTGGAAGTCGATGACAGTGCGTTTGTCCTAAACAGTTTTTCTAAATATTTCGGAATGACCGGCTGGCGCCTCGGTTGGCTGGTTGCGCCGCCCCAGGCGGTGGCCGATCTGGAGAAGCTGGCACAGAACCTCTATATCAGCGCCCCGACCATGGCCCAGCACGCGGCGCTGGCCTGCTTCGAACCACAGACCCTGGCGATTCTCGAAGAGCGCCGTGCCGAATTTGCTCGACGCCGTGACTTCCTGCTGCCGGCATTGCGCGAGCTGGGTTTCGGCATTGCCGTCGAACCCCAAGGCGCGTTCTACCTGTATGCCGATATCAGTGCCCTGGGCGGCGATGCGTTTGCCTTCTGTCGGCATTTTCTGGAGACCGAACACGTGGCGTTCACCCCCGGCCTGGATTTTGGTCGCCACCAGGCTTCCCACCATGTGCGTTTTGCCTACACCCAGAGCCTGCCGCGTCTGCAGGAGGCGGTTGAACGCATTGCCCGTGGCCTCAAGAGTTGGCAAGGCTGATGCGCTTTTCTCCTCCTCTCGAAACCGGACGACTGATACGGCGTTACAAGCGCTTTCTCGCGGATATCGAGACTGATAGCGGCGAGTTGCTGACCATTCACTGCCCCAATACCGGTTCGATGTTCAACTGCATGGTTGAAGGGGGGCAAGTCTGGTTCAGCCGCTCCAACGACCCCAAGCGCAAGTTGCCAGGCACCTGGGAAATCAGTGAAACCCCGCAAGGGCGATTGGCCTGCGTGAACACGGCGCGGGCCAATGCCCTGGTCGAGGAGGCCTTGCTTGGCGCAGTGATCACTGAGTTGAATGGCTTTAGTGCATTGAAGCGCGAGGTGCCTTACGGGGTGGAAAACAGCCGGGTGGATTTTCGCCTGGACTATCCCCAGGGCCCAGCGTTCGTTGAGGTCAAAAGCGTCACCCTGGGCTTTGATGGCAGCCGGGTCGCGGCCTTTCCCGATGCCGTGACCCTGCGTGGGGCCAAGCATCTGCGCGAATTGGCGGCATTGGCCCGTGATGGGGTGCGCGCGGTGCAGTTGTACTGCGTCAACCTGTCCGATATCGATGCCGTGCGTGCGGCGGTGGAGATTGACCCGGGTTACGCGGCGGCATTGCGTGAAGCGGTGGCGGCCGGGGTCGAGGTGCTGGCCTACGGTGTGCGGCTGACGCCCGAGGAAATCTGGGTCGAGCGCCGTCTCGACGTCCAGTTCTAGAGCTGGACCCAGATGCCCTGGGCATCCTCGCGGCTGGGAATGGCCCGCAGAGATTGCCCGGCGCACGGCCCGGCCACGCATTCACCGCTCTCGATCAGAAACAGTGCGCCATGGGTGGCGCACTGGATCAGGCTGGCGCTGGGGTCGAGAAACTGGTCGGGTTGCCACTCCAAGGCGACACCTCGATGGGGGCAGCGATTGAGGTAGACGAAGACCTCGCCCTCGCGCCGCACGGCAAAGACCGGGCAGCCCTCGATACTGAAGCCGCGACTGTCGGCTTCGGCAAGTGTCTGGGAGGAGCAAAGAAATTTCATGGAGGCTCTCGGCGGCGACTTCTGCCGGGTTCAGGGATACCGACGGTATCGCAGTGGTCATGGCGGCTTGACGTTTAAATGCAAACAATTATCAAATGCTGGCGCCTTGGGTGGTTGGTGTTGTTTCGATGTCAGTGACCTCGGGCTTGTCACATCGGCCTTCCCAAAGGTCGACTCACTTACCTGAAGGAAGCTTGCCATGCGCCTGAGTGTGCGTCTTGTCGCGCTGTGTGCCGGACTGTTGATCAATCATGTGGCTTTGGCGCAGGCATTGCCAGAGCGTTGGGTCAGCGCGGGCGGGGCGTTGTCCGAGTGGGTCAGTGCCCTGGGCGGCGAAGCGAAGCTGGTTGGGGTGGACACCACCAGCCAGCACCCCGAGTCGCTCAAGGCGCTGCCCAGTATCGGCTATCAGCGCCAGCTCTCGGCCGAAGGCATTCTCAGCCTGCGCCCGCAGATTCTGGTTGGGACCGAAGAAATGGGCCCGCCACCGGTATTGGCACAGATCCGCAGCGCGGGCGTGCAGGTGGAACTGTTTGATGCCCGTGCCGACTTGGCGAACCTGCAAAACACCTTGCAGCGCCTGGGGCAGTTGTTGGGGCGTGATGCCGTGGCCACGCAGGTGTTCCAGGGCTATCAACAGCAGCTTGAGCAGCAGCGAGCCTGGCTTGAGCAGACCGCGAAGGACCACCCGGCACCGGGCGTGTTGCTGTTGCTGGGGCATGCCGGTGGCAAGCCGTTGATTGCCGGTAAGGACACCGCGGCCGATTGGATGCTGGTTCAGGCGGGCGGCCGCAACCTGGCCACTCATTCAGGCTACAAGCCGTTTTCGCTGGAGTCGCTGGCGGGGCTTGATCCGGATGTGCTGGTTTTCGCTGATCGCAGCCTGAGTGGGGAGGCCGCGCGCCAGGCGTTGATGAAGGAAAACCCGGTGCTCGCCGCGACGCGAGCGGCCAAGGCCGGCAAGGTTTTTGAGCTGGACCCGACGCTGTTGGTCGGTGGCCTGGGGCCGCGCCTGCCGCAACGGCTGCGTCAGTTGTCGGCCGAGTTCTATCCTGAGGTCGCACCGCCGGTGGCGCCGACTCCATGAAGTTGCTGAAACCGCGTTCGCTGTTTATCGGACTGGGCCTGCTGTGTGTGTTGTCTATCTGGCTGTCGCTGGCCCTGGGACCGGTCAGCCTGCCGCTGTTCGATACCCTGCGGGCCGGCTTGCGGCTGCTGGGCCTGCCCATTTCGGGCGAAGGCCTGGAGCAGGCCGAGCTGATTCTTGGGCAGATTCGTTTGCCGCGTACGCTGCTGGGGCTGACGGTCGGGGCCGTGCTTGCGTTGTCCGGGGTCGCGATGCAGGGGCTGTTTCGCAACCCGCTGGCAGACCCGGGGCTGGTCGGTGTGTCCAGCGGCGCTGCGCTGGGGGCGGCAGTGGCGATTGTCGGCGGCTCCGCCTGGGGCGGCGTGCCGGATTTTATCCAACCCTACCTGTTGTCGCTGTGTGCGTTTCTCGGTGGGCTGGGGGTGACCGCGCTGGTGTATCGCCTGGGCCGCCGTAATGGTCAGACCAGCGTGGCGACGATGTTGCTGGCGGGGATCGCGCTCACTGCCCTGGCCAGTTCGGCGGTCGGCCTGTTTACCTATCTGGCGGATGACGCCACGTTGCGCAGCCTGACCTTCTGGAACCTGGGGAGCCTCAATGGCGCCAGCTACGCGCGGCTTTGGCCGTTGCTGCTGGTCAGCCTGGCCGTCGCGCTATGGCTGCCGCGTCGGGCGAGGGCGTTGAATGCGCTGTTGCTGGGCGAGTCGGAGGCGGGTCACCTGGGCATCAATGTCGAAGGGCTCAAGCGCGAACTGGTGTTCTGCACCGCCCTTGGCGTGGGGGCGGCGGTGGCTGCGGCGGGATTGATCGGTTTTGTCGGATTGGTCGTACCGCATCTGGTACGCCTGTTGGTCGGGCCGGATCACCGCGTACTGCTGCCGGCTTCCCTGCTGGCCGGTGCCGCCCTGCTGCTATTTGCCGACTTGATTGCTCGTCTGGTCCTGGCGCCCGCCGAATTGCCGATCGGTATCGTCACGGCATTTATCGGCGCCCCGTTCTTTCTCTATTTGCTGGTCCGAGGGCGTACCTGATGCTGCGTGTGGAAAACCTGCAGATTCGTCGCGGGCAGAAAGTCGTGCTGGCCGAGATCAATCTTGATGTGCGCCCTGGTGAAGTGCTCGGCGTGTTGGGCCCCAATGGCGCGGGCAAGAGCACCCTGTTGGGGGCGTTGTGCGGGGACTTACAGCCCAGTAGCGGGCAGGTGTGGCTGGAGCAGCGCGCGTTGGCCGACTGGAGCGGTGTCGAGCGTGCCCAGCGGTTGGCAGTATTGCCGCAGGTTTCAACCCTCGACTTTGCTTTCCTGGTCGAAGAAGTGGTGGGCATGGGCCGTTTGCCCTACCAAAGCGGCCGGGTGCGCGATGAGGAAATCATTGCAGCGGCATTGGCGGCGGCAGATGTCGGGCATCTACAGGGGCGCGGCTATCTGTCCCTCTCGGGCGGCGAGCGTCAGCGTGTGCATCTGGCGCGCGTCCTGGCGCAGCTCTGGCCGGGGCAGGGCGGGCAAACGTTACTGCTCGATGAGCCGACTTCAATGCTCGACCCGTTGCATCAACACACCACCTTGCAGGCGGTGCGCGAATTTGCCGATCGGGGGGCGGCGGTCCTGGTGATCCTGCATGACCTGAATCTTGCTGCGCGCTATTGCGACCGCCTGCTGTTGTTGCACAACGGACGCCCCCAGGCCCTGGATAGCCCGGCCGCCGTCCTGCGCCCTGAGCCACTCAAGGCGCTGTTCGGTCTTGATGTGCTGGTGCAGGCGCACCCGGAGCGCGGGCATCCCTTGATCATTGCCCGCTAGGGCTTTTCTACAGGCAAAAAAAGACCCGGCGATTAGCCGGGTCAAATAACCGTGATTAGCCTGATGAGGAGATAATCTGAGAGTCCGAACCAAGGGCCTTTCAGATATCGGCTGATCTCGCGACCAGTTGTGATAATCATAACGATTCTCATTTCTAAGTCAACAGGCGTTTCACAAAAAAAAATCGAGACCGGGTGGCAAACGCTTCGCTGGGCTATGTCGGGTTGTGCTGGGCGCTCAACCGCGTGACTTCCTTGTTCAGCAGTTCAATGCGCCGGGCCATGCTTTCGATCAGGCTGTGGGCGATGCGCGGGTTGCTCTGGGTCAGGCTGAGGAACTGGTCCTTGGGAATCAGCACCACGGTGCTGGGGACATTGGCAATCACGCTGGCGCTGCGCTTCTCGCCGGTAAACACGGCCATGGCGCCAAAGATCTCATCCTTGGGCACATCGCCGACCTTATGGCCGTCGACGAAAGCTTCGGCATGGCCCTCGACAATGATGAAGACATGGTCGGCATCGTCGCCCTGGCGAATCAGCACATCGCCGGCCGCGACTTGCTGGAAGCCATTGGTGCTGCGAAATTCCGGCTGCTTGAGGCGCGTGACTGCATCCGAAAGCAGCGCGGTTTGGCCCACCAGGTATTGCAGGAATAACTCGGCGCGCGATTCGCTGGCATAAATATGCTGGAAGACTTCACTGCGTCGGTAGGGGATCAGGCGCAAGGGCGCGTCACAGCTGAGTAGGCAACGGGGCAGGTCGATGCCTTGGCGCAGGCCCACCAGGTCGCCTTCATGGAGAAAGAACAGCTCGCGGTCGTCAATACGGCCGTGGATCAACCCGTTTTCCAGCAGATACAAGTGGCTGCCGAGTAGTTGCGCCGCCAGGTCCTGGCTTTCCTCCAGTTCCACAGGCTCGCCGCTGGGGTTTAATCCATCGAGCAACTGCGCGGGGATACTCTGCAAACGGTTGATCAGTTCGTCGGCGTAGGCCGGTTGCTCCCCAAGTAGATACATATGCAAGCCTGCAAATCAGTTTTTGTGCCGTGACGATATCGCTTCCAATTGCTTATTCAAAGCCTCTTTGCGCTCCGACGGAATGTCGTTCCAGTGCATGTCCAGCAACGCCCCCTCAATGGCGTACAGCAACACCTTGGATGCCCGAAAGCCGCGGGTGCGCACGGCCCGATAGGCATCTACAGCGCCTAGCCGGCGCAAATCCGACGCGCTGTGGATCCCGGCGGCATGCAGCCATTGGGCGGAAGTCTTCCCCAGGTTTCTCAGGTGTTGCAGTTCATCGTTCATTGAGCCTCCTTGCGACGGCCGAACGGTGCGAAAACCTTGAATATGGCAGCGTTGGAAGGAGTGTAGCGCTCAGTAGGAAAAACGTAGTTCTTTGCTACGAACAGAACCAAATGCTTCTAAGACAAAGCTTGAAGAGGGCGTGGGGAAGCCGCCAGGAGTCGTGCAGGACCTGACCTGGCGGAGAGACAGCGGGATTCAGCGGACGTTGTAGCGCAGGCGTGTTCCGAACTGCATGGACATCAGGATCTCGGCAGCCCCCAGCTCGGCAGGGAAATAAGCCCCGGAGATCTGGGCATGGGCGACGCTGGCGCCTTCCAGCGTGCTGTGGCGCAAATCGACACCGCGCAGATCCGCGGAGCGGAAGTAGGCGTCGGTAAAGTCGATGCCCTCGGCGTTGAGTTCACGCAAGTCCAGCCCGCGGAAGTCGCCACCGCGCATGTCGATGATGCCGTCCTTGGGGCGTTGCTGGTTGAAACCGGCAATGTCGTCCTTGCGCAGGAGTGCATATAGCGGACTATCGAGAAGTTTCGGCTGGCTCATGTCGCGTCTCCTGCTGGTTTTATGACGCCAGTATAGTGCCACTGTTTTTCGGCCGTGAAGTGCTTAATGCTTCACGGCCGAAATACTTCTCACAGGCCTGGCAGGCGGCGCCGGATTTGCTCGATCAGGGTATCCACGCTACCGCTTTCGTTGGTCTGCACGCGCTTGCTGCGCAGTACTTCCTCGGCACTCAATGGGTCACGATTGGCTTGCTGGGCTTCGATAACGGCCAGGGTGGCGTCGGACGGATCGGTCGCATCGGCCTGGCGCTGTGCCAGCCAGCTGGCAATGACGGCTTGTGGCGCGTTGCAGTCGAGGATCAGGCACGGCACGCCAGTGGCTTCTGCGGTCTTGGCGGCGGCGTCGCGTTGTTCGCGCTTGAGGTAGGTGGCGTCGATCACGACCGGGAAACCGGCGCGCAGGATCGTCGTGGCGATCTCATGCAAGCGCTCGTAGGTGGCCACGCTCGCTTCGGCACTGTAGATGCCGTCGCCCAGGTTGTTGCTGCCTTGTTGCTCGCCGAACAGACGCTTGCGCTCGACATCGGAGCGCAGGCGAATCGCGCCCAGCGCCTCGACCATGCGCAAGGCCACGCGGCTTTTACCCACCGCCGAGACGCCGTGGGTAATCGCCATGAAGCGCGAAGGAATGGTGCTGTAGCTTTCGGCCAGGTTGGCGTAGTTGCGGTATTGGCGCAGGGTAGTGGCACGCTGCACCGGGCTGGCTTCGGCCGGCATGCTGAACAGGGCGACCTTGGCACGCACCAGGGCGCGGTAGGCTTTGTAGAAGTTCAGCAGTTCCAGGCCCTGGTAGTCGCCGGTCAGCTCCAGGTACTGGCTGAGGAAGCGCCGGGCCAGGCTTTTGAGGCCGCGGTCTTCCAGGTCCATGGCCAGGAACGCGGTATCGGCATAGACGTCGGTGAAGCGGAACGGCTCGTTGAACTCGATGCAGTCAAAAATCACCACCTTGCCATTGATGATCGTGGCATTGCCCAGGTGGATATCGCCATGGCACTCACGAATGAAGCCTTCGGCCTTGCGGCGAGCGAAAAGTGGTTCGAGGCGATCGAAGCTGCTTTGCGCCCACGCCTGTAGGGCGTCGAGTTGCAGCAGGTCGGCCTTGTCGCTGAGAAACGGGCGAATCTGCTCGAAGTTCTGCAGTACCGGCTCCATCACCGCCTGCGGCGTACCTTGATGGTGTTCTTGTGCGACTTTGGGGGCGTTGAGGTGGAAACGGGCGATCTGCTCGGCCATCGCGTCGATATGCTCGGCAGTCAGTTCGCCATTGGCTTGCAGTGTGCTGAGCAACTGGCTTTGCGGGAACTGGCGCATTTTCAGCACGTATTCGATTGCCGGGCCTTCGCCGCCGAGTTGGGGCGCGTCTGCGCTGCCGGTAATCGGCAGGACTTCCAGATACAGATCATCGGTCAGCCGCTGGTTCAGGCGCAGCTCTTCGCCACAGAAATGCTCGCGACCGGAAAGCTCGGTAAAGTCGAGGAAGCCGAAATTGACCGGCTTCTTGATCTTGTAAGCATAAGGACCGGTCAGCAGGACCCAGGAAATATGGGTCTCGATCAGTTGGAATCCATCGACCGGGTGCGGGTAGAGGGCGGGGTTTTGCAGGGCGGCGATCAGGGACTGGCTCACGGACGATCCTTCGGAGTCGGGGAATTTCATGGCGGCCATTATGGCGACTGTTGCCCCCAGTGCAAACCGCCGGGGGCACATGTTGATCATGAGCAAAGTGCGTATAATCCGCCGCCATGACTCGTACCCGATCCCCCCGTTCCCGTTCCAAACGCCCTGCTAGCCGCGTGCGCCCCTGGCTAGGCTGGATTCTCAAGCTCAGCCTGGTGGGCTTTGTGCTGCTCGCCGGCTTCGCGGTGTACCTCGATGCCATCGTTCAGGAGAAGTTCTCCGGCAAGCGCTGGACCATCCCGGCCAAGGTCTATGCCCGTCCGCTGGAGCTGTTCGTCGGACAAAAACTCTCGAGGCAGGATTTCCTCACTGAACTGGATGCCCTTGGCTATCGCCGCGAAAGCGTGGCCAATGGCCCGGGCGCGGCCTCGGTTAACGGTAATACCGTTGATCTGAATACGCGTGGCTTCCAGTTTTATGAGGGCATGGAAAAGGCGCAGCCGGTGCGCGTGCGTTTCTCCGGCGACTATGTCGCGCAGTTGAGTGCTCTCAACGGTGCCAAGTTGGCGGTGGTACGCTTGGAGCCATTGCTGATCGGTGGGCTTTATCCGAAGAACCTTGAAGATCGTATCCTGATCAAGATTGATCAGGTGCCGCCTTACCTGCTCGAAACGCTGGTGACGGTCGAGGATCGGGATTTCTATGAGCACCACGGTGTGTCACCCAAATCCATTGCGCGTGCCATCTGGGTCAATACTTCCTCCGGCCAGATGCGCCAGGGCGGCAGTACCCTGACCCAGCAGTTGGTGAAGAACTTCTACCTGACCAACGAGCGCAGTCTCAGCCGCAAGCTGACCGAAGCGATGATGGCGTTGCTGCTGGAGCTGCATTACGACAAGCGCGAGATTCTCGAGGCTTACCTCAACGAGGTGTTTGTCGGGCAGGACGGCCAACGTGCGGTACACGGTTTCGGCCTGGCCAGTCAGTTCTTCTTTAGCCAGCCGTTGTCCGAGCTCAAGTTGCATCAGATCGCGTTGCTGGTCGGTATGGTCAAGGGGCCGTCGGCCTACAATCCGCGTCGTTATCCGGAGCGGGCCCTGGTGCGGCGTAATCTGGTCCTCGACCTGCTGGAGCAGCAAGGCGTAGCCAGCGCCGAGCAGGTTGCCGCCGCGAAGAAGATGCCGCTGGGCGTGACCAAGCGCGGCAGTCTGGCCGACAGCTCGTTCCCCGGCTTCCTCGACCTGGTCAAGCGCCAACTGCGTGAAGACTACCGCGACGAAGACTTGACCGAAGAAGGGCTGCGGATCTTCACCAGTTTCGACCCGATCCTGCAGATGAAATCCGAAGCGGCGGTCAATGAGACGTTCAAGCGCCTCTCCGGGCGCAAGGGGGCGGACGAGGTCGAGGCGGCGATGGTCGTGACCAATCCGGAGACCGGAGAAGTCCAGGCCATGATCGGTAGCCGGCAGGCCGGCTTTGCCGGTTTCAACCGGGCGCTCGACGCCGTGCGGCCCATCGGGTCGCTGATCAAGCCGGCGGTCTACCTGACGGCGCTGGAGAGACCGAGCCAGTACACATTGACCAGTTGGCTGTCGGATGAGCCGCTTTCGGTCAAGGGTGCCGATGGCCAGGTCTGGAAACCGCAGAATTACGACCGCCGCTCCCATGGCACGGTCTTCCTGTATCAGGGGCTGGCGCGCTCCTACAATTTGTCCACCGCGCGCCTGGGGTTGGAGGTCGGTGTGCCGAATGTGCTCAAGACCCTCGGGCGCCTCGGGGTCAATCGAGAGTTCCCAGCCTTCCCGTCGATGCTGCTGGGGGCCGGGGGCATGAGCCCGATTGAAGTGGCGACCATGTATCAGACCCTGGCCAATGGTGGGTTCAATACGCCGATGCGCGGTATTCGCAGCGTGTTGACCGCCGAGGGCGAGCCGCTCAAGCGCTATCCGTTCCAGATCCAGCAGCGTTTTGATCCGGGCTCCATCTACCTGATCCAGACGGCCATGCAGCGGGTCATGCGCGAGGGGACCGGCAGTTCGGTCTACAACGTGTTGCCGCGCAGTCTGGTGCTGGCGGGCAAGACCGGGACCAGTAACGATTCACGCGACAGTTGGTTTGCCGGCTTCAGCCAGGATTTGCTGGCGGTGGTCTGGCTCGGCCGCGACGATAACGGCAAGACGCCGTTTACCGGTGCCACCGGTGCGTTGCAGGTGTGGACCCAGTTTATGAGCAAGGCCGATCCGCTGCCGTTGGACATGCCAATGCCGGATAACGTGGTGCAGGCCTGGATCGATCCCCATACCGGGCAGGGTTCCGATGCCAATTGCCCGGGTGCCGTGCAGATGCCGTATATTCGCGGCAGCGAACCGGCCCCGGGCGCTGCCTGTGGTGGTGCGACCCCCACGCCTGGCGAAGAAGTCATGGATTGGGTCAAGGGCTGGCTGAATTAAGCAATGAGGTGTGCAGTGAACAAGTGGTTGATTCCAGCGTTAACGTCTCTGGCTTTGCTCAACGGTTGCGCCAGTGTGCCGCGCGGCTCGATCCCGGTGGTCGACTCGGGCACAGCGGTTTCCAATAGCGAGCGGGTGTCGGCCAATGGCGGATTTCGCCAGACGACGGTCACGCGTCCGGCCGCTAGCCAGGCCCAGACAATCCCTCAGGACTCAGGTGTTGTGGTCATGGTGCCAGGCGGTGGCGCCGCCACTTCCGCTCCGATCAGCAGCGAGCCTTTTACTCCGGGGCCGATTACGCCTGGCCCCTATAACAACGCGCCGATCCAGACGGCGCCGATTACCCAGGACAGCTACAGCATTCCGAGCGCGCCGAGCGGTATTCCATCGGCCAGCAGTGGTGGTTTGTCCGCGGATGAACAGCTCGATGGTCCGGTATTGGCCTTGCTGACCACTGCCCAGCAGCAGCAAGCCGGGGGCGATCTGAACGGTGCGTCCTCGAGCCTTGAGCGTGCCCAGCGTGTTGCGCCGCGCGAACCGCAGGTGCTCTACCGCCTGGCGCAAGTGCGCATGGCTCAGGGCGATGCGCCTCAGGCCGAGCAGTTGGCACGACGCGGACTGGGCTTTGCCAGTGGTCGTCCGGCGTTGCAGGCGAGCCTGTGGGAGCTGATTGCGCAAGCGCGTGAGCGTCAGGGCGATGCCGCCGGTGCCGCACTGGCTCGACAGAAAGCCAAGGTGAGTCTCTGATGGATGCGCGTTTCTCCCAGGTAGCCGAACAGTTGCTCCTGATCGAGCGTGAACTGCGCCAGCAGGGCTGGTGGGACGAGGTGCCGCCAAGCGCCGAGGCCCTGGCCAGTCAAGAGCCGTTCAGTGTCGATACGCTGGGTTTCGAGCAGTGGTTGCAGTGGATTTTTCTGCCGCGGATGAAGGTCATTCTCGAGCAGGACCTACCGCTGCCCAATGCCTCCGGCATCCTGGCCATGGCCGAAATGGTCTATGCGGCGCGCCCGGGAGAAGGCCGGCAACTGCAAGTGTTGCTGGCGCACTTCGATCGGCTGATCGCACAGGCGGTCTGAGGCCTGTCACGCTCGCATCAGCGGCAGTTCTGATCGATGGCTTTCTGCATTTCGTTGATCCGCGCTTGCCGCTGCTCTTCGCTCATGCGCCGTAGTTCACCGGCCACACTCTCCATGACCCGTGGGTTATTGCGCAGTTGCGCCAGGTTGGTCCGGGCGCTGTCGCAGTAGGCCTTGCGTTGTTTCTCCTGCTCGGCAACCTGCTGCTTCACCTTGGCATCGACGGCCAACTGTTCGCGGTCGACCGTGCTTGCAGGTTTGGGCGTGGGTGCTGCGGTGGGCGGCGGCGCCGGCAGCGTCACCTGGGCGGCCTGGCCCCCGGCGGGCGGTTGGGCGTC
>NZ_JANHLC010000011.1 GCF_028682395.1 Pseudomonas putida
CTGCGGGGCTCTTTTTTTGCCCTTTTTCCAGCCCCTGCACCGAATGCACTGTGCGCCCGGCGAGCCCTTGGCTAAACTGCCGACTCATTTCCCGACTAGCTGGTTGCCATGCTTCGTTTACTGTTCTGGATTGCTCTGATCGCTGCTGCGGTATGGTTCTGGCGCAAGTTCAAGAGCCCTGCGGCCACGCCCCGCGAACCAGGCCCGGACATCGCCGCGCCCATGGTGCGTTGCGCCCACTGCGGCGTTCACCTGCCCCGCGACCGCGCCCTGAACCTCCAGCAACAGTGGTATTGCAGCCAGGCCCACCTCGAGCAAGGCCCGGGTACCGGTGGACGCTAAGACCCTCAGTCTCGCGAATTCACAAGCTCGGCGACTGCTGAGGCTCTACCATCTGTACCGTTTGTCCATCGGCATCACCCTGGTGCTGCTGATCTCCAGCAATATGGATGACAAGTTGCTGGAAATCGCCGATGGCGAAATTTTCCGCACCGGCAGCTGGCTGTACCTGATTTTCAATATCCTGGTCGTCGTGCTCCTGGAAAACCCCAAGCGCGCCGGTCAGGTATTCAGCCTGGCCCTGACCGATACAATCCTGCTCTGCGGGCTGTTCTACGCAGCCGGCGGCCCGGCGAGTGGCATCGGCAACCTGCTGATTGCCTCCGTAGCTATCAGCAATATCCTGGTGCGTGGACGCATTGGCCTGCTGATCGCGGCTGTCGCCGCCATCGGCATTATCTACCTGACGTTTTACCTGAGCATCAGTCGCCCTTCGGCCGCCAGCTACTACTTGCAGGCCGGCTCACTGGGGGCCCTGTGTTTCGCGGTGGCCCTGTTGATGCAGGCCCTGACCCGCCGGCTGAACGATAGCGAAAGCCTGGCCGAGCAGCGGGCCAGCGATGTCACCAAGCTCGAAGAGCTCAATGCCCTGATCCTGCAACGCATGCGCACCGGCATCCTGGTACTCGACGCCCAACGCCGGGTTCAACTGGCCAATCAGAGCGCTTTGACCCTGTTTGGGCAGGAGCAATTGGTCGGCCAATCCATTGATCAGTGTTGTGGGGCATTGGTCGATGGCCTGCAATTGTGGCAAAGCAACCCGACACTCCGACCCCAGAGCCTGAAGCTGCCGAGCAATGGCACCCTCTTGCTGCCCAGCTTTATTGCTTTGCGCCAGGGTGAACAGCAACAGACCCTGGTATTTCTCGAAGACCTTTCGCAGATCGCCCAGCAGGCCCAGCAACTCAAGCTGGCCGCCCTGGGGCGGCTGACTGCGGGCATCGCCCACGAGATTCGCAACCCGCTGGGAGCGATCAGCCACGCCGCACAATTGCTGCAGGAGTCCGAAGAGCTGCCCGGCGCCGACCGCCGCCTCGCTCAGATCATTCAGGATCAGTCCAAGCGCATGAACCAGGTGATCGAGAACGTCCTGCAATTGTCTCGACGCCAGCAGGCCGAACCGCAGGTGCTTGACCTCAAAGCCTGGCTGCAAACCTATGTATACGAATTCCGCCAGCGAGCCACCGCCCAGCAGCAACTGCATCTGGAGATGGCCGAAGGTGCGTTCGAAACCCGTATGGATGCCCTGCAATTGACTCAGGTGCTCGACAATCTGGTCAGCAACGCCCTGCGCTACAGTGCCAAATCCCATGAAAATGCCGAGGTCTGGCTGACCTTGAGCACCGACCCCAACCTCGATTTGCCGACCCTGCAAATACTCGACAATGGCCCTGGCGTAGCGGCGCAACAGGTGCTGCATCTGTTCGAGCCGTTCTTTACGACCGACCCAAAAGGCACCGGGCTGGGCCTGTATCTGGCCCGCGAACTGTGCGAAAGCAACCAGGCCCGCCTAGACTACCTTCCACGCACAGACGGTGGCTGCATGCGCATCACCTTCGCCCACGCACGCAAACAGAGTTGAACATGAGCCCACGGCCAAAAATCCTGATCGTCGATGATGAACCGGATATCCGCGAACTCTTGGAAATCACCCTGAGCCGGATGAAGCTCGATACCCGCAGTGCGCGCAATGTCACCGAAGCCCGCGCCTGCCTGTCTCAGGACAACTTTGCGCTGTGCCTGACCGATATGCGCCTGCCCGACGGTACCGGGCTGGAGCTGGTACAGCATATCCAGCAACGCCACGCTCAGGTTCCCGTGGCCATGATCACCGCCTACGGCAGCCTGGATACAGCCATCAATGCGCTGAAATCCGGCGCTTTCGACTTTCTCACCAAGCCGGTCGACCTCAGCCGCCTACGTGAACTGGTCATCAGCGCCCTGCGCCTACCCAGCGCCAACAGTCCGGCCGCGTCCATCGACAGCCGCCTGCTCGGCGATTCGGCCCCCATGCAGACCTTGCGCAAACAGATCGACAAGCTGGCCCGCAGCCAGGCACCGGTCTATATCAGCGGCGAGTCCGGCAGTGGCAAGGAATTGGTGGCACGGCTTATCCACGAGCAAGGCCCTCGCGCCGACCAACCCTTTGTGCCGGTCAACTGCGGGGCGATCCCGAGCGAGTTGATGGAAAGCGAGTTTTTCGGGCACCGCAAAGGCAGCTTCAGCGGCGCCGTCGAGGACAAGCCCGGCCTGTTCCAGGCGGCCAACGGCGGCACCCTGTTTCTCGATGAAGTCGCCGACCTGCCGCTCCCCATGCAGGTAAAACTGCTGCGGGCGATCCAGGAAAAAGCCGTGCGCAGCCTCGGCAGCCAGCAGGAAGCGGTGGTCGACGTACGGATTCTCTGTGCGACGCACAAGGACTTGAACGCCGAAGTCAGTGCCGGGCGCTTTCGCCAGGACCTCTATTACCGCCTGAATGTCATCGAGCTGCGGGTTCCCGCCCTACGCGAACGGCGCGACGATATAGAAATGCTGGCCAATGCAATGCTCAAGCGACTGGCCCAGGGCAGCGGCCTGCCGGCGGCCAGGTTGCAACCCCACGCCCTGGAAATCCTCAAGAGCTATCGCTTTCCCGGCAACGTGCGCGAGCTGGAAAACATGCTCGAACGCGCCTACACCCTTTGCGACAACGAACAGATCGAAGCCCAGGACCTGCGACTGACCGAAGGCACCTGCCAGGCCGAAGCCGGCGAGCCGAGCCTGGCGCAGATCGACAATCTGGAGGACTACCTGGAAAGCGTCGAGCGCAAGCTGATCCTCCAGGCCCTGGAGGAAACCCGCTGGAATCGCACAGCGGCGGCCCAGCGGTTGAACCTGTCCTTTCGTTCGATGCGCTATCGCCTGAAGAAACTTGGGCTGGATTAACGCGCCCCGAATATAGGCGCGCACTGCCTGGTGATAGGCACAGGCCGACCATTGCGAGCCGGCGGCCTTGAGCGGTTTGCCCGGCAGAAACGGCTTGCGAGCCGTTTCTGCTCGGATACCGCGCCAGGCTCAGACAGCTTGGAGCCGGCCAGCCAAGGCATAGGGTTGCGGATCAATGATCGGCGCGCGCCCCAACAGTAAGTCGGCAAACAGCTGACAGGAGGCCGGCGCCAATACCAGGCCATTGCGAAAGTGCCCGCAGTTCAGCCACAGCCCCGGCATATCGGGCACTGCGCCGATATAGGGAATACCTTCGGGGGAGCCTGGCCGCAATCCCGCCCAATGCCCAACCACTTCGGCGTCGGCCAGGTCCGGCAGTAGCTCGACAGCCGAGGCCTTGAGGCTGGCAAGCGCCTGGTCTGTCGGTGTCTTGTCAAACCCCTCGTATTCCAGGGTGCTTCCCACCAAAACATAGCCATCACGGCGAGGAATTGCATAGCGGCCCTTGGCAAGCACCATGGCCGGCAGAAAGTCCGCCGCACACTTGTACAGAATCATCTGGCCCTTGACCGGCTCCACCGGCAGCGCCAGACCGAGTTTGCCCAGTAACTCGCCGCTCCAGGCGCCCGCCGACAGCACCACATGATCACCACGAATATCACCCAGGGCCGTACGTACGCCTACGACCTTCTGGCCATCGCGTAAAAAGCCTTCGACTGGGCACTGCTCGTGGAGGGTCACGTTCGCCAGGGCCTGCAATGCGCTTTTCAACGATTTCACCAGGCGCGGGTTACGCACATTGGCCACATTGGCCATGTAGATGGCCCGTTCATAGCCGCTTCCCAGCACAGGCACTGCATCACGCACGGCCGAAACATCGACCCGGCTCAACGGCCGATCTTCGCGCTCGGCCCAGGCCAGCGCCTGCTCCTCGTCATCCAGGTCCAGCCAGTAGAGTCCAGTGGTATGAACCTGGGGGTCGACCCCGGTGCTCTTCAACAACTGCTCGGCCAGTTGCGGGTAGTAGTCCTGCGACCAATGGGCCAGGGCCGTCACCGCTGCACTGTAGCGCCACGGATACAACGGGGACACGATACCGCCCCCGGCCCAGGATGACTCCTGCCCCACATCGCTGCGTTCGATCAACGTTACCTGGCCAACGTGTTTGGCCAGGTTGAGTGCCGTCAGCAGGCCAATCACGCCGCCGCCGACAATTACCACCTGTTGTTGCCTCGCCATCTTTGAATCCAACAATGAAATGAAAAAGGAGCCCTGGCTCACGCCCTCACCGCCCCCAACAATCCTTGCTGGTCAGACCGCCGGTGGTGCTGTCGTTGCTGCGAGCGCCGGTATTGGTGATCTTAAAGACCCCGCACTTGTCGCTGCTCATCATGCCCTTGCCGGTTGCGGACAAGGTGAAATCCTGAGCATTGAGCGTCGCACCTACGGTGTAGTAATCGTTGCCTGTGCTGACAGTGGCGCCAGTGTAAACCCCCTGGGCCGAATAGAAGCGTTCAAGCACTTGCGCCTGCTCGGAAAGCAATGTGGCAATTTCGGCACGATGGGTACGGCGTACGTATTCGACATAGCTAGGGTAAGCAATGCCCGCCAGAATACCGACAATCGCGACCACGATCATGAGTTCGATCAAGGTGAATCCCTGCGAAGACTTGCCCATGGGCACTCCTATTGAATTTGCCGCCACATGATGCGGCGGGCACCGGTGGTGGCACTTTTGATGAGAACGCTCCTGGTACCGCCATCGGACGTGACCACGACCCCCACCTGGGTACTGCCGTCCGCGCTACCGACCAGCACACCCAGGTTGGGGACGCCATTGCCGAAGTTGATCCCGCTGGAGCGCTGGTCAGCCGAAGTGAATAGGTTGTCGCCATTGGTATCGAGTACCGCATAGCTGAGCATCTTGCCTTTCTCACCATCGAGCACTACCAGGCGCCCGGTACCCGAGCTCTCGCAGGGGTCGGACGTGTCTACCGCGGCGGTGGTGAACAGAATGCGACCGCCCGACATCTGCGCCGGATAGATCACCCGTTCGCCCTTGAGCACGCCGCCATAGACCAGTGGCAGGAACCAACCCTTCTTGGTGGTCCAGTCGACCTCGTTCTCACTCGTCGTGAGGTATTCGCCCCCGGTGGCGGTAAAGGCGCCGGTAATGGCCTGGGCCTGAAGGGTGCTCTCGGTATAGTTGCCTGTCCCGCCCAGCGGGTCCCAGATGGCATAGAACGCCTGACGGGCGGTCGAAACCTTGTCGGCCGTTTCGCTGAACTTGCCCGTGCCGAAATAGACCAGTTTGCCCTTGTTCGGATGATCAGCCAGCAGCGGCTGGACCGTGATCGGCTGGTTGATGCCACCTGGAGCGGTAAACAGCGGCTTGCCACCGAAAGCGACCGTCCAATTGCTGGGCGAGGCAGCGCTCAGGTCGAACTTCCACATCCGCCCTTTCAAGTCACCGGCATAGGCGGCCTGGACGACGTTCTGCGAGTTGACCTGCAGCTTGACCGACGACAGCCCGTTATCCGTTTCAGTGGCATCGATCACGATTTTCTTGAGCACAGCCCCGGTCTTGATATCCAGCACATACAGCGCCGCCACCCCGGAGGCGCTGCCATAACCATTGCCGACGATGGCCACCCAACTATTATTGGCCTGACGCGCCACCACCGGTTTTGAATAGGCGTACCCCAGGTCGTTGAACACATTGTTGGTATCGGCGATATCGGGAGCACGCACCTCCCACAATGCCTTGATGGTGTTGCTCGGCGTCTCGTCGAACAACTGCAACGCGTAGTAGCCCTTGCCACCCGCACCGACGCCGCCCAGCGCCAGGGTTTTCCAGGTGCTGTCGAACTGGGCATCGAATACCGCGATCTGCCCGTCGACCGTGAATTTGTGCGATTGCCCATCCTTGTAGTCGGTATCCGAGACCAGATACAGGTAGGGCAGCACGGTTGACGGCATGTAGGCATAACGTCGCGAACCGCTGCTGGCATCGATGACATTGACGAAGCCGTCATTGGTGCCGACCACCAGATTGGTGTTCATCCCGGCCTTTTTACCCAGGTAGGTGGTGTAGCTGGTGTCGCCGATCAAATCCGCTGCCGTCTTGTCCAGCGGGGACGCCAGCACCAGCGATGAGTTGATGATATCCCCCAGCAATACACTGCGTTGTTTGAGGCCGGTCTTGTTGGTGCCCTTGGTCCAGTCGAGCAAATGGGTCGCGGTTATCCCCGTGGGCAGGTTCTTACCCAGCACCAACTGCTGGGCGGCGGAAAAATTGCCCAGGGCCAGGCTGACAGGGAGATTGGTATCGGTCCGGAAGGACTGATAAGTGGTGCTGCTGTTACCCGGGACGATGGTGGTGTCGGTATTCCAGATTGCTGTGCTCTGATTGACATTGCCGTAGCTGTCATACGGGAAAGCCTTGATGGTCCCGCGCCAGTCCTTGGGATCATAAAGCGTCAGAAAAAAGCGACTGCCGGTGGACAGCGTCGCCGCGCTCGAAGCCCCTGCGCCGCCAGAGCCAGCCTTGGAGTTGATATCCCCCAGGGCCGAACTCAGGGCCGAACTCAACCCATCACTGTCGTTGGCCTGATAGTACTGGCCATGACCATAGTTGGCGGCATCGATCAGCATCTGGTTGGCGGCAGTAAAGCCTACGGTGTAAGTACTGAGGTTTTGTGTCACGAAGCCCGTTGCGTTCCAGCTTTTTCCTGCGGCATCGGTGCCGGTCTTGCGCATGTCGATGTCATAGGCAAACTTGGCGATATCGTCCAGATACAGGGTGTCACCCTCGTTATCACCGCTCAGGTTGGCCCCATCATTATTGATCCCGTCCCAGTTGGGCAGCTTGCCCGACCCGTCGGGGTCGTTACTGGGAAAGCTGCGGTCATAGGTCGGCAGACCATCGGTGATCACCACGCCATAGCTCTTCTGGCAACGGTACTGGATCGGGCTGGTATAGGTGCTGGGCGAGGAGTTGTAATAAGGCGTCAGGCCTCGGAAGTAGCGGGTCACTTCGTAGTAGGTTTCCGCCAGCGGCGTGTTGGCCACGGCACTCAGACCATTGATGGAACTCACCAGATTGTTGTAGTTGGTATTGGCTTGGGCCTGGGTCACCGAATTGGGGACCACCGATAGATCACTGATCGCCCGAACGATATAGCCGCCAGGGCCCTGATCGCCCCGCGTGACGGGTGGGTTGAAGGTACTCAGGCCAATGCGCAGCGCCCGGTTGCCATCGACCAGCGACTTGGAGACCGTACGCGCCACATTTATTCGATAGTCATTGGGGATCGCCCTGCTCCCGCTGGTGTAGTCGACATTGGAGTTGTTGGCCAGGGTCACCAGGTACGACAGATAGTTGGCCGTATAGCGAGTTGCCTGGTTGCCCACCGGATCAGGCAGCTTCAGACAGATGGCGCTCAGCAAAAAGCCCCGGTAGAAGCCATACCAGCCATTGGCACAACCACCGCGCCCCAGGCTCGACAGCAGCACGTTGGTGTCGGTCATATCCAGATTCTGCCCGCCCAGGCAAACAAAGTCCGAGCTGCAGGTACTCACCTGGGGCCGGCTGAGATTAGGGTCAAAACCCGACGCCCAGATGATGTTGTTCATGCTTCCCGAGTCATCCACCACCAACATCAGGTTCGGGGCCACCGCCGCGGCACTGAGCAAGGGCGAGTCCGAGGGGGTGAAGGCATAGACCGGCGCCGCCAGATAAAACCCGAGCAAGGCGCCCGCCAGCCCTTGCACGGCTCGACGCATCCCTTCAGTACTTCGCATAGATACTCTCCACCACCGAGCGCGATGTACCGACAATGCCAGCGGCAGTGACCCGGTACAGGGTTGCGGACGTGCCCGCCGGGGTGACATTGACCGCGTCAGTGGTCGTCCCCAGGTTCTGCACGGTGTAAAAACCATTATTGGCCGCGACCCAGACAACGCCCGTGGCATCGGCGCCTGCCGCAGCCACCTGCCCCGAAAGGGCCGGCGGCGCACAGGGCGACGCGCAGACCGCCAGCGTATAGCCGGTCGCTTGCACGGCGGTTTCACCCGCCCGTAAAGCGGCCTCGGCGACTTGGAAGGATTGATTGCGCAGACGCACGCTGGTCGACATCTTTTCCTGCAGCGTTGCGTTGTTCATCGATGAAATACCGAGCAACGTCAGCAGGAGCAGAAAAACCAGGCTGACCAGCAAGGTCATGCCGCGTTCGGCGGGAGCTATGGACATGGCACCTCCCTATTGAAGCCGGTTGCGCAGGGCCGCAACCACGCTGTAAGTCTGGTCGCGGACCTGGCCGGCGGGGTCGCGCAACGTCATGCTCAGCCTGACACTGCGAATCAGCGCAGGATTGCTCGGCGCACTCGCGTAGCTGGTGGCCTGGGTATCGGTCGCACTGGTTGCCATCCCGAAACTGACGTTGAACACGCTGACGTTATCCACCAACACCGCGCGATTGTCGGATGGCCCCAGCAACACCTGGCCATTTTGATAGGTGTAGATCACCCGCCGTATCGGAAAGCTGACCTGCCCGGCACCGGGTGTCTGCGCGCCCGGGTAAAGACGCGAAGAACCGACGCAGTCGGACACGACCGTCCAGGTCGGCACACCGCCATTGCCACCGACATCCGCCGTCAGCAACGTCAGGGTGGCAGCGTTCGCATCCCAGCTAATCGGGACATCAAGGCTGTTCCCAGCGTTGGTAATGGTCCGCAGGCAACCGAACATGCCCACCATACGAACTTCCTGAATCATCTTGCTGAGGACAAAACGGGCATCCTCCTGCAAGCGAGCGGAAGCATTCTGGCTGCTATAGGTGCTACGAGCCGCCAAGAAGATCTGGATCACCCCGGCGACCACCAGCAGCCCCAGGAGCAGTGCGATCATCAACTCGATCAGGCCAAAGCCTCTGCCGGATTTTTTCATGGCGTCGCCACCACGGGGTCCACTGCAACCCGGCTGACCAGCGTAAAGCTACGGGCTGTATTGGCCTGGGCCTCAGCCCGGGAATCGTCCCAGGTCACTACAATGGTCACGGTCCGGTTGTTCACCGCAATACTGCCAGCGGCCAGAGGGCCGGCGAAATTGCGGACATTGGTGGCGAAGTCGAACAGATCCTGGATCCGGACATCACTGCCATCGGCGCTGGCGGGCGCAGCGCTCAATGCACCCAACGCATAGCTGGCGACCGCGTCCGAGTTGACCCGTATGCGGTCCATCATGTCGTAGGCGATAAAGCTGGCCTGGCTACTCATTCGCGCGCTGTCGGTGTATTTCAGCGCATTGAGCTGGGTCGCTGCCGCGCCGAGCAGGCCTACACTCAGTACCAGGATGGCGACCAGCACTTCGATCAGGCTGATCCCCCTTTGCGCGGACTTGCTGGAACGCGCCATCAGCAGCTCCCTCCCAGTACGATTCGCCCATTCAGGCAAACCGTAACCATGCGGTTTTCGGCCCCCAGAACATAGGTCACGACCACCGCAGTGCCCGGTGCAGCGAGCCCACCCAGGTTATTGAAATCAATGGCGCTGGTAACCGGATTCAGCCCCACCGCGGCACCACTGCTCATGCCGGCAACATCTCGCAGCACAGTGGCCCCATTGCCTGTGCCGTCATAAACCGCCAGGTCCGTTGTCCAGACATTGCTCGCATCCTTCGGCCGTATGCGCGTGGTTACCCCTCGGTCAATCGCCTCCAGGCGCGCGAAGTTGAGCCCGCGCATCAAGTCGCTGACCTCGGTATCGGCCTTGGATTTCTGAATGGAACTGGTGAACGACGGTATGGCCAAGGAAGCCAGAATTCCGAATAACGCAATAACCACCATCAATTCGATCAGCGTGAACCCTTTGACCGGGTATCGCATGCCATGCTCCCTCATGTGCCATCGACTATACCTACCCATCACGTTAGAACACTTAATGCCCGCTCGCCGGGTAGTTTCGCCGAAAATGACGCATGGATCGCGTCGGAACAGGCAGTTTCCAAGGAGGGAAAAGCATGTACCAGAAGGGTTTGAGCCTGATTGAATTGTTACTGGCAATGGCCTTGATCGCCTTGCTGCTGAAGCTCAGCTCGGCGGCCTGGCAGCCGCTGATTGAGGCCCAGCGTCGGCAGGTCCACGCCGAGCAACTGATCGCCGGCCTGCGCAGCGCGCGCACCGAGGCCATCATGCAAAATCGCGATGTGCTCATCCATGGGCTGAATGGCGAATGGAGTCAGGGCTGGCGAATCATCCTCGACCTAAGTGGCCAGGGCCTTGAAGACCCGGATAACCCGGTACTGATCGAACGACGAATCGACAGCCAGGTGCCGATTGTCGGCAACCGCCCCGTGCGACACTCGGTCCGCTTCAATGGCATCGGCGCCCCACTGCTGGAAAGCGGGGCCTTTCAGGCAGGCACATTGCACATCTGCGATGCCAGGCAGAGCATCAGCCATCTACAGATCGTACTGTCCAGAACCGGGCGCGCCAGCCTGCGCCGCGACATAGGCGAGCAGGCGCTGTGCCCAGGGAAGGCTTCAGAGCAGCGAGCGGACGCGCAACTCCTTGGGCATCGAGAAGGTGACATTTTCTTCACGCCCAAGCAGTTCGTCGGCGCCGGTCGCGCCCCAGGCCTGCAATTGCAGGATCACGCCCTGCACCAGCACTTCCGGCGCCGAAGCCCCGGCGGTGATGCCAATCCGCTCAACGCCTTCGAACCAACTGCGCTGCAGGTCTTCGGCGCCGTCGATCAGATAGGCTGGGGTAGCCATGCGCTCGGCCAGCTCACGTAGGCGGTTGGAGTTGGAGCTGTTGGGGCTGCCGACCACCAGCACCACGTCGCACTCGTCAGCCAACTGCTTGACCGCGTCCTGACGATTCTGTGTGGCATAGCAGATATCGTCCTTGCGCGGCCCGCCAATGGCTGGAAAACGTGTACGCAAGGCATCGATAACGCGGCTGGTATCGTCCATCGACAAGGTGGTCTGGGTCACGAAGGCAAGTTTGTCGGGATGGCGCACCTGCAACTCGGCGACATCCTTTTCGTCCTCGACCAGATAAATCGCCCCACCGTTGCTGTCATCGTATTGGCCCATGGTGCCTTCCACTTCGGGATGCCCAGCGTGGCCAATCAGGATGCACTCACGGCCGTCACGGCTGTAGCGCGCCACCTCGATGTGCACCTTGGTCACCAACGGACAGGTTGCATCGAACACTTTCAGGCCACGGCCCGCTGCTTCCGTACGTACAGCCTGGGAAACACCGTGGGCACTGAAGATCACGATGACGTCATCGGGAACCTGATCCAGTTCTTCGACAAAGATCGCACCGCGCGAGCGCAAGTCTTCGACCACAAACTTGTTGTGTACCACTTCGTGGCGTACATAGATCGGCGGGCCGAAGACTTCGAGGGCACGATTGACGATTTCGATCGCACGGTCCACTCCGGCGCAGAAGCCACGGGGGTTGGCGAGTTTAATTTGCATGGGGTGCCTCGTGTCTTGCGCGCAGGGACGTGGAACGTTGGCGCCGATGCCCGCTCCTGCCTGAAGTGTAGGAGCGGGTCGGCTTGCGATGGGCTTAAAGTGCCTTGACCGCGATGATTTCCACATCGAAGGTCAACGTCTTGCCCGCCAGCGGGTGATTGAAGTCGATGGTGACCTGGCTGTCATCGAACGCCTTGACCACGCCTGGCAGCTCGGTATTTGCCGCATCGTTGAAGATCACCAGCAGCCCTTCGGACAGTTCCATATCCTGGAACTGCGAACGCGGGATGATCTGCACATTTTGCGGATTGGGCTGGCCAAAAGCGTTTTCCGGCAGGACCGTCAGATTGCGCTTGTCGCCGGCCTTGAAGCCGAACAACGCCGCCTCGAAGCCCGGTAGCAGATTGCCATCGCCCACCTTGAAAGTGGCCGGAGCCTTGTCGAAGGTGCTATCAACGGTGTCGCCGTTTTCCAGGCGCAAGGCGAAATGCAGGGTGACTTCCGTGTTCTGGCCGATGCGTTGCTCAGCCAATAACTGTTCAGTCATGAACGGACTCTCCGGACGTTTTACTTTTGAACATATCCAGTGCCAGCATCACCGCGCCCACGCAGATGGCGCTGTCGGCCACGTTGAAGGCCGGGAAATACCAGCGGTTCTGCCAATGCACCAGAATAAAGTCGATCACATGGCCCAGGGCGATGCGGTCGTAAAGATTGCCCAGGGCGCCACCGAGTACCAGCGCCAGGGCGATGGCCAACCAGGTTTCGTTGCGGCCCAGGCGCTTGAGCCAGACCACCAGCACGGCACTGACCACCACCGCGATCAGGGCGAACAGCCAGCGCTGCCAGCCTCCCCCTTCAGCCAGGAAGCTGAAGGCCGCGCCGGTGTTGTAGGCCAGCGTCCAACTGAAGTAATCGGGGATCACCACGATTTGCTGGTACATCGTCAGCGAGCTCTCGAAATAGAACTTGCTGGCCTGGTCGATGACCAGGACCAGCACGCTCAGCCAGAGCCAGCTCAAACGGCCAAAACGGCCAGCCGCACTGGCGTTAGGCATAGTGACGCACCTCACCTTCACCGCTGATATTGTCGACGCAACGGCCACAGATTTCCGGATGCTGCGGATTCACGCCGACGTCTTCACGGCAGTGCCAGCAACGGGCGCACTTGGCATGGGACGATTTGACGACCTTGAGCTTGAGGCCCGCCACCTCGGTGACCACCGCATCCACAGGTGCCAGCGAGAAGGCTGCCACGCTTGCGGTAGAGGTGATCAGCACGAAACGCAATTCATTGCTCAGCTTGGACAGGTCCTCAGCCAGGGCATCTTCGGCGAACAGGGTGACTTGCGCCTGCAGGTTGCCACCAATGGCCTTGGCCGCGCGCAGGTTTTCCATTTCCTTGTTCACCGCCACCTTGACCGCCATGATCCGCTCCCAGTAGGCGCGATCCATCTCGGTGCCTTGCGGCATCTCGCTCAGGCCTTCATACCAGGTATTGAGCATGACCGACTCGTTACGCTCGCCCGGCAGGTACTGCCACAATTCGTCGGCTGTGAACGCCAGGATCGGCGCGATCCAGCGCACCAGGGCTTCGGAGATATGGAACAGCGCGGTCTGGCACGAGCGACGCGCCTTGCTGTTGGCGCCCGTGGTGTACTGACGGTCCTTGATGATGTCGAGGTAGAAGCCGCCCAGCTCCTGCACGCAGAAGTTGTGCACCTTGGAGTACACGTTCCAGAAACGGTATTCGCCATAGTGCAGCTCCAGCTCACGCTGCAGCAGCAAGGCACGGTCAACGGCCCAACGGTCCAGCGCCAGCATTTCTTCAGCCGGCAGGATATCGGTGGCCGGATTGAAGCCTGTCAGGTTCGAGAGCAGGAAGCGTGCGGTGTTACGGATACGCCGGTAGGCGTCCGCACTGCGTTGCAGGATCTGGTCAGAAACCGCGATCTCGCCCGAATAGTCTGTCGAAGCGACCCACAGACGCATGATATCGGCGCCCAGGGTGTCGTTAACCTTCTGCGGTGCAATCACATTGCCCAGGGACTTGGACATTTTGCGCCCGGCTTCATCAACGGTGAAACCGTGGGTCAGCAGTTCGCGGTACGGCGCGTGATTGTCGATGGCGCAACCGGTCAGCAACGAAGAATGGAACCAGCCACGGTGCTGGTCCGAACCTTCCAGGTACAGGTCGGCACGCGGGCCGGTCTCGTGCCCCATCGGGTGGGAGCCGCGCAGGACATGCCAATGCGTAGTCCCCGAGTCGAACCAGACGTCCAGCGTATCGGTGATTTTGTCGTAGAGCGGCGCTTCGTCGCCCAGCAGCTCGGCGGCGTCCAGCTTGAACCAGGCCTCGATGCCTTCCACTTCAACCCGCTTGGCCACTTCCTCCATCATTTCGACGGTGCGCGGGTGCAACTCGCCGCTTTCCTTGTTCAGGAAGAACGGGATCGGCACGCCCCAGTTACGCTGACGCGAGATGCACCAGTCCGGACGATTGGCGATCATCGCGTGCAAACGGGCCTGCCCCCAGGCTGGAACGAACTGGGTGTCTTCGATGGCCTTGATCGCACGGGTGCGCAGGGTATCGCCGGCCGTCGGCTCCTTGTCCATACCGATAAACCACTGCGCAGTGGCGCGGTAGATCAGCGGGGTCTTGTGGCGCCAGCAGTGCATGTAGCTGTGGCTGATGGTTTCGGTGAACATCAGCGAGCCGACTTCGGTCAGCTTGTCGATGATGTTCTGGTTGGCCTTCCAGATGAACTGGCCACCGAAGAACTCCAGCGACGGCACGTACACGCCGTTGCTCTGCACCGGATTGATAATGTCATCGTTGACCATGCCATAGGCTTTGCAGGTCACGAAGTCGTCGACGCCATAAGCCGGGGCGGAGTGAACCACACCCGTGCCGGCGCCCAGCTCAACGTACTCGGCCAGATAAACCGGCGACAGACGCTCGTAGAACGGATGGCGGAAGTTGATCAGCTCAAGCGCCGCACCGGCCGCGGTGGCAATCACCGAACCCTGCAGGTTGTAGCGCGCCAGGCTCGACTCGACCAGTTCCTCAGCCAGCACCAACAGCTTGTCGCCTACATCAACCAGCGCGTAGGTGAATTCGGGGTGCACGTTGAGCGCCTGGTTGGCCGGGATGGTCCACGGGGTGGTGGTCCAGATCACGATCGAGGCCGGCTTGCTCAATGCGCTCAGGCCAAAGGCCGCGGCCAGCTTGGCCTCGTCGGCAATCGGGAAAGCTACGTCGATGGCCGCCGATTTCTTGTCCTGATACTCCACTTCCGCTTCAGCCAGGGCCGAGCCGCAGTCGAAACACCAGTTCACAGGCTTGAGGCCTTTAAACACGAAACCGCCTTTGACGATTTCAGCCAAAGCACGAATTTCACCGGCTTCGTTTTTAAAGTCCATGGTCTTGTACGGGTTGGCAAAGTCGCCCAGTACACCCAGACGGATGAACTCGGACTTCTGGCCTTCGATCTGCTCGGTCGCGTAGGCGCGGCACAGCTCACGGGTCTTGTCTGCGCCCAGGTTCTTGCCGTGGGTCACTTCAACCTTGTGCTCGATCGGCAACCCATGACAGTCCCAGCCCGGCACGTAAGGCGCATCGAAGCCGGCGAGGGTCTTGGAGCGCACGATCATGTCCTTGAGGATCTTGTTCAGCGCATGACCGATATGAATCGTGCCGTTGGCATAGGGCGGACCATCGTGAAGAACGAACTTCGGACGATCCTTGCCAATCTCGCGCAACTTCCCGTACAGGCCAATGCTGTCCCAGCGCTGCAGAATCTGCGGTTCGCGCTGTGGCAGGCCGGCCTTCATTGGGAAGGCGGTGTCCGGGAGGTTAAGCGTGGCTTTGTAGTCGGTCATTTCAGGCTCTTTTTAAGCGGTGAACCCTGCCAATGGGCACGGGCGGCGGCGACGTCCGCATTGATCGCCGTCTTGAGCGCCTCCAGGGAGGCGAATCGCTGCTCTTCGCGCAGCTTTTGGTGGAAAACCACCGTCAAACGCCGGTCATACAAATCACCGGTAAAATCCAGCAGGTGCACTTCCAGGTGGGCACGGCCATCGCCGGCGACTGTGGGCCGCACACCGATATTGGCAACGCCCGCCCATGCCTGGCCATCGATCTCGACACTGACCAGGTAAACCCCGGTCAATGGCACGCGGCGGCGCTTGAGCTGGATATTGGCCGTTGGCGTACCCAGTTGTCGCGCCAGCTTCTGCCCATGCAGTACCCGCCCGGTGATCCGGAACGGACGCCCGAGCAAACGCTCGGCCAGGGAAAAGTCGCCGGCAGCCAGAGCGTTGCGGATCTGTGTGCTACTGACACGCAAGCTATCAAGTTCCACGGTTTGCGCAGCCTCGACGGTAAACCCCTGGCTGACACCCGCTTGTTGCAGGAAGTCGAAGTCGCCCAGGCGGTCACAGCCAAACCGAAAATCGTCACCGACCTCCAGATGTTGAACACCCAAGCCGTCGACCAGGATCGTGTCGACGAACTCGCTGGCACTGAGTTTTCTCAGCCGCTGGTTGAAAGCCAGGCACAACACCCGGTCGACGCCCTCGCCCGCCAGCAGCTCGAGCTTGTCGCGCAGACGCGCAATACGTGCCGGGGCGGTCTCGGGGCTGAAGAACTCGCGAGGCTGGGGCTCGAAAATCACCACACAGCTGGGCACACCCAACTCCAGCGCTCGCTCGCGCAGCCGCGCCAGGATTGCCTGGTGGCCACGGTGAACACCGTCAAAGTTGCCAATAGTGGCGACACAGCCCCGATGCTGGGGGCGCAGATTGTGGAGGCCTCGAACCAGCTGCATAACGCGCTTCTTGCTCATAAAGTGGGCGATTATAACCACACCCGGGCCTGTACGACAGGCAACAGCGCAACGCAAAACGCGCGGCGCGATAAAACCGACGCCTGACCCGAGTTCAACTCAAAGCAGCGACTTGCGGTGGAAATGCCGCAAACGAAAGCCCATTGCCAGCAGCATACCGAAATAAGCCACGACACCGGCCGCCACCAGAGCCCCCAATCGCAGGAAACGTTCGAGCATATGCCCCTGATCCCAGGCCGGCATCAGTTGCATCAACCCCAGCAATACCGCGGACATCACCGCTACCGCGAGCAACAACTTCAACAGGTACATCGCCCAGCCGGGCTGGGCCTGGAACAGCTTCTGTCGGCGCAGTTGCCAGAACAGCAGGCCGGCATTGATACAAGCCCCCGCACTGATAGCCAGGGCCAGGCCGGCATGCTGCAAGGGCCCGATAAAGGCCAGGTTGAACAGTTGCGTGACGATCAGCGTGAAAACCGCAATCTTGACTGGCGTGCGGATGTTTTGCTGAGCATAGAAACCCGGTGCCAGCACCTTGATCAGAATGATCGCGAGCAGGCCCAGCGAATAAGCGATCAAGGCGCGCTGGGTCATGCTGGCATCAAAGGCACTGAACTGGCCGTACTGGAACAACGAGACCGTCAACGGCTCAGAGAGAATGGCCAACGCCAGGGCGCAAGGCAGCGCCAGCAAAAAGCACAACCGCAACCCCCAGTCGAGGATCCGCGAATACTCGTGGCGATCCTTGTTGGAGTAGGTCTTGGACAGGATCGGCAGCAGGATTGTCCCGAGCGCCACACCCAGCACCCCGGATGGCAACTCCATCAGCCGATCGGCGTAGTACATCCAGGAAACCGAGCCGGCCACCAGGAACGAGGCAAAGATGGTGTTGATGATCAACGAAATCTGACTGACCGACACCCCGAGAATCGCTGGCAGCATCTGCTTCATCACCCGCCAGACACCACTGTCGCGCAGGTTCAGGCGGGGCAGTACCAACATGCCGATTTTCTTCAGGTGCGGCAGTTGGTACAGCAGTTGCGCCAGACCGCCAGCCAGCACTGCCCAGCCCAGGGCCATTACGGGAGGATCGAAATAGGGCGTCAGAAACAGAGCAAAGATGATCATGCTCACATTGAGCAGGGTCGGCACAAAGGCCGGGACCGAGAAGCGGTTCCAGGTATTGAGGATCGCCCCTGCCAGGGAGGACAGCGAAATCAGCAATATATAAGGGAAGGTCACCCGCAGCAGATCGGCGGTCAGGGTGAACTTCTCGGGGGTATCGGTAAAGCCGGGGGCCGTCAGCCAGATCACCCACGGTGCCGCGAGCATGCCCAGGAGGGTGACCACCGCCAGCACCAGCGTCAGCAAGCCACTGACATAGGCAACAAAAGTCCGCGTCGCCTCCTCGCCCTGTTGGCTCTTGTATTCCGCAAGGATCGGCACGAAGGCCTGGGAGAACGCACCTTCGGCGAAGATCCGCCGCAGCAGGTTGGGCAATTTAAAGGCAATGAAGAAGGCGTCGGTCGCCATGCCGGCACCAAAGGTGCGGGCGATGATGGTATCGCGAACAAACCCCAGAACCCGGGAAACCATGGTGATAGAGCTGACGGCAGCCAATGACTTGAGCAGGTTCATGAAAAGAGTTTTGCCTGTAGATAAAGAGCAGGCGAACAAAGCGCCCACATATGCGATACTCCGCGCCGCAACAGCACAGAGCCAAACCTCGCGAGTTTACAGGTCGCACGCCGGAAAGAAATCTCCTGGCGTTCCACATCTACCACTCAGCGGAACGCATCACCCGCCCTTGACAAGACTTCAACTCATCGGCATGATTCGCGGCCTATTTTGTTTGCTATTTCCCAAAAAGTCTTTCGAGGAGCTCGACGGTGGCCAACACACCTTCCGCCAAAAAACGTGCAAAACAGGCTGAGAAGCGTCGCAGCCACAACGCCAGCCTGCGTTCCATGGTCCGTACCTACATCAAGAACGTAGTTAAGGCTATCGACGCAAAAGACGCTGAAAAAGCGCAAGCTGCTTATGTTCTGGCAGTGCCTGTTCTCGACCGTATGGCCGATAAAGGCATCATCCACAAGAACAAAGCTGCTCGCCATAAAGGTCGCTTGAATGGCCACATCAAGGCTCTGAACCTTGCTGCTGCAGCCTAAGCGATAAGCTTGTTAAAAAGCCGACCCAAGGGTCGGCTTTTTATTGCCTGCGATTCAACCCCTCCCCCGCAAGCCGTGCAAAACCTGCAGGGGCCAGGAACGAACTCAGGCCATCACTGATTCTGCGGCCAGGGCAGAATCGGGATCGCGGTCACCGCATTCTGCGGACTACCCTCGATCAGGCGATCGCTATACACCAGATAAACCAGGGTATTGCGCTTCTTGTCGAGAAAACGCACGACCTGCATGGTCTTAAACACCAGCGAAGTGCGCTCCTTGAACACCTCATCGCCATCCTTCAATTCCCCACTGAAGCGAATCGGCCCGACCTGACGGCAAGCAATGGACGCCTCGGCACGATCTTCAGCCAAGCCCAGACCACCCTTCACCCCACCCGTCTTGGCACGCGACAGATAGCAGGTCACACCCTCGACCTTGGGATCATCGAATGCCTCGACAACAATTCGATCATTCGGCCCGACGAACTTGAACACCGTGGACACTCGACCGATTTCCTCAGCCGCCGCCACCAGCGGCATCAGCAACAACAAGCCGATCATTCCCTTTGCCAAACCCATTTCCATATTCCTCAACAATCAAACCAGAATCAGGTTATCGCGATGAACCAACTCGGGCTCCGCCATATAACCCAGCAACCCGACAATCGCATCCGACGACTGCCCGATGATTTTCTGCGCCTCAAGGGCGCTGTAGTTAGCCAGCCCACGCGCAATCTCGCGACCGTCCGGAGCGACGCACACCACCATCTCACCCCGACGGAAACTGCCCTGGACGACCTTCACCCCCACCGGCAGCAGGCTTTTATTACCCTGGGACAACGCCGTCACCGCCCCCGCATCCAGCACCAGGGTGCCACGCGTTTGCAAATGCCCAGCCAGCCACTGCTTGCGAGCGGCCAGCATGCCGCGCTCCGGTGACAACAGCGTCCCCAGGCGCTCGCCAGCCTTGAGCCGATCCAGCACACGCTCCAGACGCCCACCCACGATAATAGTGTGCGCCCCGGAACGCGCCGCCAGGCGCGCCGCACGCAACTTGGTCTGCATGCCGCCACGCCCCAGCGCACCGCCAGTGCCACCCGCCACCGCATCCAGGGCAGGATCATCGGCACGGGCCTCATAGATCAGTTGAGCATCGGGGTTATTGCGCGGATCAGCATCGAACATACCGTCACGGTCGGTCAGGATCACCAGCAGATCAGCCTCGACCAGATTGGCCACCAGTGCCGCCAGCGTATCGTTGTCACCAAAGCGAATTTCGTCGGTGACCACGGTGTCATTCTCGTTGATGACCGGAATCACCTTGAGATCAACCAGCGCGCGCAAGGTGCTGCGCGCATTCAGGTAACGCTTGCGATCAGACAGATCATCATGGGTCAGCAAGATCTGCGCGGTATGCCGGCCATGCTCGGCAAAGCTCGACTCCCAGGCCTGCACCAACCCCATCTGGCCAATGGCCGCGGCCGCCTGCAACTCATGCATGGCACTCGGTCGTGCCGTCCAGCCCAGGCGACTCATGCCTGCCGCTACCGCCCCGGAGGACACCAGCACCAGCTCGACACCCGCCTCATGCAGGGCCACCATCTGCTCGACCCAGACACCCATTGCCGCCCGGTCCAGACCCTTGCCGTCCGCCGTCAGCAGTGCGCTGCCGATCTTCACGACCCAACGCTGCGCACCCGTCACCTTGCTTCGCATCATCATCCAACCTATATCTGCGAGCAGCGCGACCGAGCGCCACCCGTGCGATTATTCTTGATTACCAGATACTAAAACGCCGCTTCGATGAGCGGCGTTGTAGTTTACCCAATGAATCAGTCGCGGACGTAAATGATTTCCGGACCATCCTCATCATCGACATCTTCTTCATCCCAGTCATCGTCGCCGATGTCATGGACGCTCTTGACGCCACTGCGGCGCAGGGCACGCTGGTCATCCAGGGCCTGCAGCTGGGCGCGCGCCTCGTCTTCGATACGCTGATCGAGATCACGCAACTCATCGGCGTAGGCCGGGTCATTGGCCAGACGATCTGCACGCTCTTCAAGGTAGTTCATGATGTCGCGGCAGAGCCTTTCGGTCCCTTCCTTCGCGATGGCCGAAATCACATAGACCGGACCGGTCCACTCCAGGCGATCGACAATCTCCTTGACCCGCTCCTCATGCTCTTCTTCAAGAATCTGGTCGCACTTGTTCAGCACCAGCCAGCGATCACGCTCAGCCAGGGACGGACTGAACTTGGTCAACTCACTGACAATGACTTCAGCCGCATCTGCCGCGCTGGTTTCATCCAGGGGCGCCATATCGACGAGATGCAACAGCAGGCGGGTCCGCGCCAAGTGCTTGAGAAAGCGAATCCCCAGGCCCGCACCATCCGAAGCACCCTCGATCAGCCCCGGAATATCAGCGATCACGAAGCTTTTCCAGCGATCAACACTGACCACACCCAGGTTCGGCACCAACGTGGTGAACGGATAATCCGCAACCTTCGGCTTGGCGGCAGACACCGAACGGATAAAGGTACTTTTACCCGCGTTCGGCAAGCCCAACAGGCCCACGTCCGCCAGCACCTTCAGCTCCAGCTTGAGATCACGCTGCTCGCCCGGCTTACCCGGCGTGGTCTGGCGCGGCGCGCGGTTGGTGCTGGACTTGAATCGGGTATTACCCAGACCGTGCCAACCACCACTGGCCACCAGCAAACGCTGGCCGGCCTTGGTCAGGTCACCAATGACTTCCTGAGTGCTGGCATCGATAACCGTAGTACCAACCGGTACACGCAACACCAACTCCTCACCTTTCTTGCCGGTGCAATCGGTGCTGCCACCGTTGGAACCGCGCTCGGCATCGAAGTGGCGGGTGTAGCGGTAGTCCACCAGGGTGTTCAGGTTTTCGTCGGCGATCATGTAGATCGAACCGCCGTCACCACCATCACCACCGTTCGGACCACCGTTCTCGATAAATTTTTCCCGACGGAAACTCATGCAACCATTACCGCCGTCGCCTGCTTTTACGCGGATCGATACTTCATCAACAAACTTCATAACATACGCCTCTCGTCACCGGGACGAGCCGAAAGAAACCAAGACATAAGACTCTTGCAAAGATGAGCGCAGCGACCTCAATCAACGACCGAAAATTCCAGCGCCAGCAGCCCATACAAACAGCTTTGCAAGAGACTCACCCCACAAACGAAAAAGCCCCGTCGCAAGACAGGGCTTCTCCAGCACTCTCGCGATTAAGCCGCGATAACGCTCACGTAACGACGACCGAAGGCGCCTTTTACTTCAAACTTGATCACGCCTTCGACTTTAGCGAAGAGAGTGTGATCTTTACCCATGCCAACGCCATAACCGGCGTGGAATTGGGTGCCGCGCTGACGCACGATGATGTTGCCCGCTTTGATAGCCTGGCCGCCATACATCTTCACGCCAAGGCGTTTGGCTTCTGAGTCGCGACCGTTACGGGTACTACCACCAGCTTTTTTGTGTGCCATGAGTCAATTCTCCTAGTGAGGAATTAGGCTGAAATTACGCCTGAATACCGGTGATTTTGATCTCGGTGTACCACTGGCGGTGGCCCATACGCTTCATGTGGTGCTTACGGCGACGGAACTTGATGATGCGGACTTTATCGTGACGACCTTGGGAGATCACTTCAGCCACAACGGTAGCACCAGCAACAACTGGAGCGCCGATATTCACGTCGTCGCCATTGGCAACCAACAGAACGCGATCAAAGGTAACGGATTCGCCGGTAGCGACTTCCAGTTTTTCGATCTTCAGGTATTCACCCGGGGCGACCTTGTATTGCTTGCCACCAGTAACGATTACTGCATAAGACATGGTATTTCTCCGATAATCCTGCTCACCCAGCGCTTTATAGGTAAAGGTATTGGCTGGCATGGCTGCATGGGGCTGGAACGGCCCAAGTGCAATTGCGTAAGGCAGGTGCTGCCCAGGAAGTTCAGGGTGCGCGATTGTACGCAAGGCCTACGGGCGATGCAAGTGCCGCCCGGTAGCCTCGCCCGGCCGGCGGCCACTTACCTTGACAGGCACATACCTGGCACCTAGCATGCCGCGCAATCCTTCTGGAGCACCTGTCGCTGATGCAACCCCAAGCTTTCTACCGCGCGGTGGCGGACGATTTTAGCGCCGTCGACGACATCATCAAGAAACAACTGACGTCGCGCGTGCCGCTAGTCTCGAAAATCGGCGACTACATTACCTCGGCCGGTGGCAAACGCCTGCGCCCGCTTCTTGTCCTGCTGTGTGGCAAGGCCCTGGGCCGCGAAGGCGATGATCTGCGCCTGCTGGCCGCGACCATCGAGTTCCTGCACACCGCCACGCTGCTGCATGACGACGTTGTCGACATGTCCGGTATGCGCCGCGGCCGCTCCACAGCCAATGCCATGTGGGGCAATGCGCCCAGCGTTCTGGTTGGCGACTTCCTGTACTCGCGCTCCTTTGAAATGATGGTCGAACTGGGCTCCATGCCCGTGATGAAGATCCTTTCCCAGGCCACGCGCATCATCGCCGAAGGCGAAGTCCTGCAATTGTCCAAGGTCCGCGACGCGAGCACCACCGAAGAGACCTATATGGAAGTCATCCGCGGCAAGACCGCGATGCTCTTCGAGGCCTCGACCCACAGCGCCGCGGCCCTGTGCGGCGCCACGCCGGAACAGGCCGAGGCCCTGCGCACCTTTGGCGATCACCTGGGGGTCGCCTTCCAGCTGGTTGACGACCTGCTTGACTACCGCGGCGACGCCGAGACCCTGGGCAAGAACGTCGGCGATGACCTGGCCGAAGGCAAGCCGACCCTGCCGCTGATCTACACCATGCGTGAAGGCACTGCCGAACAAGCGGCACTGGTTCGCCAGGCGATCCAGAAAGGCGGGATCGAAGACCTGGAAAGCATTCGCGCCGCCGTTGAAGCGTCCGGCTCCCTGGACTACACCGCTCAACTGGCCCGCGACTACGTTGCCCGCGCCATTGCCTGCCTGGAAGCCCTGCCGCCGAGCGAATATCGCGATGCGCTGGTGGAACTGAGCGAGTTCGCAGTCGCCAGAACGCATTAAGGCAGCAGCACGCTTCAGGTTGCACACCTCAAGCCCCAGTAGCTTGTCATTCAAGCCCGCGCCCAGCGGGCTTAAAACCCTATATAATGTGCGCTTTTAGCCTTCCCAAAACCGAGGAGCTTTAGTGAGCACGTTGCCACCCTGCCCGAAATGCAATTCCGAATACACCTACGAAGACGGCGCTCAGCTGATCTGCCCGGAGTGCGCCCACGAGTGGTCTGCCACTGGCGAAGCAGAAGCCGTCAGCGACGACACCGTGAAGAAAGACTCTGTCGGTAATGTGCTGCAGGACGGCGATACCATCACCGTGATCAAGGACCTGAAGGTCAAGGGCACGTCCCTGGTGGTCAAGGTCGGCACCAAGGTCAAGAACATCCGCCTGTGCGATGGCGACCACGATATCGATTGCAAGATCGACGGTATCGGCCCGATGAAACTCAAATCCGAGTTCGTCCGCAAAGTCTGATTCCCCCGCCATCCCGCGCGCTCTGCGCGGGATGCACCCAGTCAACAGCGCAGTAGCAAAACGCCAGTCAGGTTGACCGCAAGCAAATCCCACACAGAAAAATGCCAAATCCGCCAATAGGCACTTGCTATTCTTTGAATAAGAATTATTCTCATTGAAACCCCATCAAGGAGAGCAAACCCATGACGTATTTGATCGATGCCTGGCTGGACCGGCCACACCCGTACTTGCGCATCCTGCATCGCGAAACCGGGGAAGTCTGTGCGGTATTGGAAGAAGAAGCACTCAACGAGCTACAGGATCAAGGCGATCTGGATGTCAGCAGCCTGAGCTCCAGCGAACCCCTGGTCCTCAAGGAGTTGGTGCGTAACCTGTTTCTTTTCTGCTATGCCCGGGCATTGCGTCCGGTGGGGGAGCTGAATTCAAAACTTCAGGTATGAGGGAGCCACAACACCCTGTAGAAGCGAGCGCGCCGACACGCCGGTCAAGACGACCGACAGCGCTGCTCTTGCGAGCCTGGCGCGTCTCGCTCCTACAAGGCCTCAAGCATTACAGAACGTCGAGCAGCTCGACGTCGAATACCAGTACGCTGTGCGGCGGAATGCTACCAACACCCTGAGCACCGTAAGCCAGTTCGCTCGGCACATACAGACGCCATTTGCTACCGGCGTTCATCAGTTGCAGGGCTTCAGTCCAGCCAGCAATCACGCCGCCTACCGGGAATTCAGCCGGCTGGCCACGCTCGTACGAGCTGTCGAACACAGTGCCGTCGATCAGCGTGCCGTGGTAGTGAGTGCGCACACTGTCTTCACGCGATGGCTTGGCGCCTTCGCCAGCGGTCAGCACTTCGAACTGCAGGCCGGAAGCCAGAGTGGTGATGCCTTCACGCTTGGCGTTGTCAGCCAGGAAAGCCAGGCCAGCGCCTGCCGCAGCTTCAGCCTTGGCAGCGGCTTCGGCTTGCATGATTTCACGGATAACCTTGAAGCTCGCGGACATTTCTTCCTGGCCGACGCGGCTTTCCTTGCCATTGAAGGCATCAGTCAGGCCTGCCAGGATCGCGTCCAGGTTGACGCCCGGTGGCGGGTTGTCACGCAGCTGGTCACCCAGCTGACGGCCAATGCCGTAGCTGACGCGGGTTTCGTCGGTGGACAGGTTTACTTCGGACATCGTGCTGCTCCGCTGTGGGGCGACAAACTATCGTGCGTAAACGACAGCCTTCTAGCCGCCCAGAACCAAAAAGGGCGAGCAGACTAGCATAGAAGCTTTGTCAGACAGAATCGCAAGCGCGCAGCCCGCCTGGCACGGCGGGCGCACCGGGGCGTTAGGCGTCAGTGCTTGGTCAGCTTGTCCAGGTAACCCATGGCAAAGGCCGAAACCACGAACGTCATATGGATGATCACGTACCACATCAGGTATTGCGGCTCGATGTTCTTCGCATCCATGAAGACCCGCAGCAGATGGATCGAGGAGATCGCAACGATGGAAGCGGCTACTTTCATTTTCAGCGACGAGGAGTCCATCTTGCCCAGCCAGCTGAGCTTTTCCTTGTCTTCATCAATATCGAGCTGAGAGACGAAGTTTTCGTAGCCGGAAATCATCACCATCACCAGCAACCCGCCGACCAGTGCCATGTCGATCAGCGACAGCAGTACCAGGATCAGATCCGACTCGGCCATGGCAAAGACGTTGGGGATAACGTGGAGCACTTCCTGGAAAAACTTCAGCGCCAGGGCCAGAAGCCCCAATGACAGGCCAAAGTAGATAGGCGCCAGCAACCAGCGCGAGGCGTACATCGCATTTTCGATAAAACGTTCCATTGCATCTCACAGAAGGGCGGAAAATGGCGGCGAGTATACCAGTGGTAAACCCAAGGGAAAAAACCCGATACCAGTGCTAGTGTCGCAGGAGGCCAATTGATTTCGGGACGGAAAAACCTCCATGGACGTGCAACGCGCCTTCGGCTTTCTCTCACTCCTGCCCCTGCTTTTGCTGGGCGGCTGCTCACCGGACGAGCCACCGAAGCAGGCCAGCCTGCAGGAAAGAACCAGCCAGTTCGAAAAGACCCTGGAGTCCATCCAGGATCCCACGCTCAAGGACGCGGTAGCTGACCTCGGCGGCTCCCTGCTACTGCTGGAACGTGCGCACACCAAGCTCCAGGGCATGCCACTCCACACTCGCTACGGCGAAGACGCCCTCGCCCTGCTCAGGCACTACCCCGATCCGCAGGCCATGGCACACGCCTATATCGATGGCCTGTTCGTGCTGCGCAAGCGTTCCAGCTCCGACTACCTGACCGATCTGCAACCGGTGTTTCCCTTTGCTCTGGACCAGCCTGACGAACTCGCGCTGCCGCAAAAGCTCGATTGGCTATCAGTAACACTCAGTAATAAACAAACGGTGAGCTTCGCGCCGGAATGGTCAGAAACCGATCCCGGCATTCAACTCAGCCCGACCAGTTCAAATCTGACCAACCCAAACGACCTGACCATCACCTACCCCTTTATCGAAGGAATCGAGGTCGAGAACCGCCAGCAGCCTCAACCCAAGATCCTGCACGGCAAGATCGAAGTGATTGTGCCTGCCAGGGTGGTGACCTTCACCCTCTCGCACAGCGATATCGGCCAGATCCGGAGCCAGGGCAATATCCAGGTCAGGCTGCTGGGCCTGGAGCAGAACCAGGCCCGCCTGGAGTTGATTGATACCCCCAAGCCGGCTCCCGAACTGGCCGATAGCCGCCTGACGCCCATGCTGGTGCAAGCACGCGACACGAGCGGGCAATGGTTGTCGCGGGCCGGCTCAATTAATGAAAGCCCCGAGCAACTGGCGTTCTACAGGCAGCAATTAGGCGAAATGCTTGAACAGAAAAGCTGGAGCCTGGACCTGGAAAAGCGTCTGAATGACGAGCAGCGCGCCTTCGACCAACCGCCGCACTACTACACCCAGGTCTATTTCAACGGGCAGATCGACCAGCTGGAAGTCAGCGTCCTGGATTTCTCGACGGTCAGCGTGGTGCGCAAAGACCTCGATCTACCCGTGCGCCAGTTCGACCCGACGACCACCGACAAGGACATCCAGCCACTGGACCTGCCCGTAACCGTATACGACGAGCAAGCCGGCCAATACCTACGTGACGCGGACCTGGAGCCCGAGCAATTGCGCAAAAATGTACGGATCATCCAGTCCGTACAGGATGCCAGTGCCGCGCGGATCGAATTCGAACACCTCAGAACCTTCAACGATGAACTGATCGGCAGCAGCATCGAGCCCGGCGATGCGCCGCTGACCTTCTTCACCGCCAATGCCCAGGGCCAGCGCGGCGCCCCCATCGAACTGCCCTCCCAGGCTTTCGATATCGAGCCGCTGCACGGACGGATCACCTACGACCTCAACCTCTTCCCGGACACACCCGCCTACGCTGTCGGCAGCATGCCCATGTTCCTAGCCGTGATCGAAAAAGCCGCCATCGCGGGCAACGCGCTGCCCAAGGGACTGGCGCTCAAAGGCAATGCGCTGATCGTCGACCAGCGCCTGTTTCCCGCCGATTCCTGGCGTTTTTACGCCAAGGATGGGAGCGGGCACTACCTCAAGGAGATTCTTGCCGTCAGCCACCTGGCCAGCCAGGACGGCCCAGCGGTTTTCAACGTGCATTACTTCTACGGCCAGCCCGACAACCTGGAAAGCTATCAACGCACGGAACTACAAACCGTCGAGTACGGCTTCGAGATCAAGCTCGACAAACCCGAGTCCCATGCGGCTGCCCAGTGACCGTTCCTTCAGTGCCCGGCGTGCTGGCCACGGCCGCCGTTGATCTGGCGCAGCTGTGCCTGCAAATGCAAGCACCAGATCTGCGGGTCATCAGCCAGCTCATAGCCGTGCAACGTCAGGCTCTGGACGATTGACTCGAGGATCGACTCGGCAGCGAAAGGCCCAGGAAACGGACCCTGGGACTTGATGGCGGAAGGTTGCTCGCCGGCCATTCCGGCGGCGAAGAGCAAGGTCCACATACCGGTATCGCCAGCTAACGGGCGGATACTGCACTCGATACGGGTGACCAGACCCAGGCATTGACGGGTAAGACAAAGGCTGCGCGGCATGGCGGCGACCCTCGGTAGATCCTGTGTTCAGCCTCCGACGGGAGGTTGCATCGTTCCTGTGACTACAGTGGGGTGTCCTTGCCCTGAGAATAGAAGAAATCCACAGGAAGCAAGCCGCCCAGGCGCCCAATGGTCATCCGGCACCAAGCCACGCAGGCGTGCCGGGCGGCACGCCTGCGCGAAACAGCCGCCTCAGCTGGGCCTGGCCTGTGCCAGGGCCGCTTCAGCCAACTCCTTCTCTGCCTCCTTGAGGTCTTCGTCGCTGATCATTTCCGCAATGACTCGCAGACGCTCCACCACCCGCGCATTGACGCTGCCTTCAGGGAACTGGCCATCGGCATCCGGCTCACCCGCCGGCTCACCGACCAACAGGCTCAGCGCCTCGTCGGCCTGGCGCACCGCATACACATGGAACAGCCCGGCACGTACCGCCTGCAACACGCGCTCGTCGAGCATCAAGGTCGCGACGTTGGCCTGGGGAATGATCGCCCCTTGCTCACCGGTCAGCCCCCGCGCTTCACAGAGCCGGAAGAAGCCTTCGATTTTTTCATTGACCCCACCCACTGCCTGGACTTCACCGAACTGGTTGATCGAACCGGTAATGGCGAAACACTGCTTGAGCGGGGTTTTCGACAATGCCGAGATCAGCGTACAGGCCTCGCCCAGGGACGCGCTGTCGCCATCGACATAGCCATAGGACTGCTCCAGGGCGATGCTCGCCGAAATCGCCAGGGGAAACTCCTGGGCATAGCGACTGCCCAAGTAGCCGGTCAGGATCATCACCCCCTTGGAGTGGATCGGCTGGCCCAGATTGACCTCGCGCTCGATATCGACGATCCCGCTGCCGCCCGGGTAAACCGTCGCCGAAATACGTGCCGGCACACCGAAGGCCGAATCACCGACTTCAAGCACGGTCAGCCCATTGCATTTACCCACGGCGGCGCCATCGGTATCGATCAGGATGATCCCGGCCAGCATATCGTCGAGAATCCGTGCCGACACTCGCCCGGTCCGCGTGGCTTTAGCCTTGAGTGCCCGTTCGATATGGCCGGCGTCGGTCATTTCATCGCCAGCCAGATGACGGATAAAGTCCGCCTCGCTGACCAGTTGGAACAAGTCGCCGATCCGCGCCGACAACCGCCCCTGGTGCTCCGCCAGCCGAGCGCTGTAGGTCGCCAGGCGCGCGACGGCATCCGCGGTCAGCGGCGCCATGCCCTCTTCCGAGGTACGGGTTTTGAGCAACTGGGCGAACTGCTCCAGGCTTTCATCGACCATCGGGATGTCTTCGTCGAAGTCCACCAGTACCCGGAACATCTCCTGGAAGTCCGGGTCCAGGTCCTGCAGCGTGTAGTACAGCTGACGCGCACCGATAATGATGACCTTGACCTGCAACGGGATCATTTGCGGGCTCAGGGTCACCGTGGCCAGGCGACCCAGTTCGCCCAGGGGCGATTCCATTTTCAGCTTACGCGACTGCAGGGCGCGCTTGAGCGCATCCCAGACAAAAGGCTCGCCGAGCATTTTTTCGGCCTCAAGAATCAGGAAACCACCATTGGCCCGATGCAACGCACCCGGGCGCAACTGCCGGTAGGTGGTGTAGAGCGCGCCCTGGTCAGTGCTGTACTCGATCCGTCCAAACAGATTGTCGTAGGTCGGGTGCGGCTCGAAGACCACCGGCGCGCCACCGCTGGCGGGATGGCCCACCACCAGGCTCGGGCCGTACTGCTCTTCGAGCAGCTTGCGCGCCACCGCGTCGGTCTTGCTGTCATCCACCAACTGCTCGACCACGGTTTTGAGCAGGTAAACCTGCATGGCCTGTAGGTAACCGCACACCGCCGCGTTTTCCGCATACTTCTGCGACAACGGTGCCAGCAAGGGTTGCAGGGCCAGGGTGATGGTTTCCTCGTTCAACTGACGCAACTGGTTACTCGACTCGCGCTTCCATTGCGGCAGGCTGGCCAGTTCTTCGTTGAGACGCTCTTCGAGGTCGGCGATATCGACGTGAAAACGTTCGCGCTCGGCTTCCGGCAACTGGGCGAACTCCGCTTCGTCCAGAGCCTTGCCCTCGCTCATCGGGGTAAAGGCGATATTGGTGCTGTCGCGATACAGCGCGACGTCCTTCTCCAGCGCTAGGCGCTCGATCACATCCAGGGCCCGGTCATAGCGCTGGTTGAACGCGCGATCAATGGCGCTTTTCTTCTGCTGGTACGACGGATGCTCGAACACCGCAGGAAAGGTCGACAACAGATTGTCGATCAGGCCGTTGATATCGCTGATAAAGGCCCCAGCCTCTGCGGCCGGCAACTCCAGCGCGCGGGGTTCGCGCGGGTCGTCGAAATTATTGACGTACACCCAGTCGGATGGGGTCTGCAGCCGCTTGGCTTCGGCCTTGAGGTAGCGTTTGACGAAGGAAAAACGGCCCGTACCGGGCTCGCCCATCACAAAGACGTTGTAACCGGGGCGCGGCATGGCCACACCGAACTGCAAGGCCTCGACTGCACGCTCCTGGCCGAGTACACCGCGAAAGGGTTCCAGATCATTGGTCGTCGAAAAGCTGAACTGCTCAGCGGAAAAGGGGCGGGTCAGCGCCTCGGGCGCCAGGCGCAAGCGGGCAGCAACGGAATCGGGCATCGGGCATCCTTACATCAGGCGGGGCAGATGCCGGCATTCTGGCGCCGGCCGCACCTGACTGGCAAGGCACCACACCGACGAATATGGCCAAACGCCTGAGCGCACCTGAATCATCGACGGAGAGCGCTCCGGTACAGCGCAATGTTTTGTAAAAAACCACGGAACCTCAAGAACCTGCCTAAACTCCAACGTGCGCGGCTGGACTAATAACTGGCCCACTGGCACGTCAACAAGCCAGAAACCCTGTCCATTGGTATGCACTTAAAAAGAGAACACAGCTATGAAACGGATTCTTCTCGGTACTCTCTTCACCGTCGCCTCCCTCAACGCCATGGCCCAAGCGCCAGGCGGGCCGGATTGCGGTTGGGGCAACATGCTGTTCGAAGGCCAGCGAGGCACTCCGGCGCACTTCCTGGCATCCACCACTAACGGCACCTCGGGCAACGCCACCTTCGGTATGACCTCCGGCACCAACGGCTGCTCGACCAACTCCGCACTGACCTATGGCGGCAAGTCCTGGATTGCCATGAATGGCATGATGAACGAGCTGTCCGAAGACATGGCCAAAGGCCAGGGCGAAGCCCTGACCACCTACGCCGTGGTCCTGGGTGTGGCTCCGGAAGATCGCGCCCACTTCGCCGCCGTGACCCACGAGCATTTCCAGCAGATCTTCAGCAAGGCTGACGTGACTGCCGAAGATGTCCATACCAATACCCTGGCCATCCTCAAAGGCGACGCTCGCCTGGCCAAGTACGCGACCCCGGCTTAAGCTCGACCCGCCCGTTCCTCCCGGAGCGGGCACTCTCGTCCCCCCTTTTCTTCGTCTGACAACAGTTGCCGAACATGCTCAAACGCCTTGCCTATCTGGCGCTCTGTGCTTGCGCCCCGCTGTATGCCGCACCGCCGCAGGACAACCCACGTTTGCAGCAACTGGCCAACGATCCGTTCTGGCTTTCCCTGGGCCATTACGAAAGCGCCAAGCTCGGTGGGTGGCGCAGTCATGTCAGCGAACCCAAATTCTTCCTGGCCAGCAACGGCGCGGAGCACCCCGAGGCCGAGCTGCGGGCCACCGTTCAGGCCCTGTACGCGCCCGCCAGCCTTGGCGAACAGCATGCCCAGTGCGTGTACCCGGCACGTACCCGCTGGCTCAAGGCTCAGTTGAACCTGAACGATCTGCCCCGCGTCGAGTGCGCGCAGTTCACCCAGTGGTTCAAGGATATCGCCCCCCATAGCGCGGTGATGATCTTCCCGGCAGCCTATCTCAACAGCCCGTCGTCGATGTTCGGCCATACCCTGCTGCGTATCGACCAGGCCGATGTACAGAGCAACAACACGGCGCTGCTCAGCTATGCGATCAACTTCGGGGCCTATATCGAAGGTTCCGACAACAGCCTCCTATACGCCTGGAAAGGCCTGATGGGCGGCTACCCGGGGCTGTTCGCCCTGGTGCCCTACCAGGAGAAACTCTCCGAGTACCGCAGCCTGGAAAACCGCGATCTGTGGGAATACCGCCTGAACCTGACCCAGCAGGAAACCGAGCGCATGGTCGAACATGTCTGGGAACTCAAACAGATCCAGTTCGACTACTTCTTCTTCGATGAAAACTGCTCCTACCGGCTACTCGAGCTGCTACAGGTGGCTCGCCCCGGCCTGCACCTGACCGAGCAGTTTTCCCTGACGGCGATTCCTACCGACACCGTGAAGGCGGTCAAGGACGCCGGCCTGGTGGAAAAGATCGACTACCGCCCGTCCCGCGAGCGCGAGCTGCTGAGCCGGGCCGAGCCCTTAAGTGGCCCCGAGCAGGATTGGGTACTGCGCGTAAGCGCCGACCAGCAACACCTGCAGGACCCGGAATTCAAGGCCCTGCCCCGTGATCGCCAGGCACTGATCGTCGATGCGGCCTATCGCCTCGAACGCTATCGGGCCAATGGCCAGGAACGCGACCCTGCGCGAGCCCAGCGCAGCTTCGAACTGCTGCGTGAAATCAACCGCAACCCGGCACCGGAGCTGGCCATTGCCGCGCCCGGCCTGCCGGAAGACGGCCACGAGTCACGCACCTGGCAGGCCGGTATCGGCACCCGCGGCGATGAAGCCTTCGCCGAGTATGGCCTGCGCATGGCCTACCACGACCTGAACGACAATGCCGAAAGCTTCCCCCTAGGCGCCCAGATCGAAATCCTGCAGATGAAACTGCGCCAGTACGAAGGCAATCACTGGCAATTGCAGCAGTTGGACCTGGCGACCATCCGCTCACTGACCCCGCGCAATGCCCTGGTGCAACCCTGGTCATGGCAGGTCACCGGCGGCCTGGAGCGCGTACTGGGCAAACACGGCGATGAAACATTGGTCAGCCACGTCAATGGCGGCGCGGGTGGCACCTGGCAACTGGACGACGAATTGCTGGGCTTTGCCCTTGGCACCGTCAGGGTCGAGCACAACCAGGACTTCGCCGCCTTTATTGCCCCTGCCGCAGGCTTCAATACCGGACTGCTCTGGCGTAACCCGCTGGGCAACCTGAGCCTAGAAGCCAAAGGCGACTATTTCACCAATGGCGAAGTACGCCGCAGCCTGAGTCTCAATCAGCAGTGGGAACTGTCACGCAACCTGGGGCTGCGACTCAGTGCACAGCGCGAGTTCAGCCAGCTCAGCGCACCACAGAACGAGGTGATGCTGGAGCTCAAGTGGTACCACTATTGAATCCACGGGAAAATCGCTCAATGATCGGGCTCCTAGCCGATCAGAAAGCAGGGAAGCACGTTGAAATGACTAATGTCTGCAACAGTATCGAAGAAGTTCGCCACAATATTGACCAGCTGGACCAGCAGATCGTCGCATTGCTCGCCGCCCGCGGCGGCTATGTGGCCCAGGCCGCGGGCTTCAAGAAAGACCGCGAGGCGGTCAAGGCGCCACAGCGCGTCGAGCAGGTCATCGCCAAGGTCCGCCATCTGGCCACCGAGCTCGGCGCCAGCCCGGACGTGACCGAACAGGTCTACCGCGCCATGATCGCTGCCTTTATCCAGCAGGAACTGGCCGAACACGCCCGCCTCGGTACGCCAACGAATTAATCACAGCGGTTTCACACGCCCCTCACTGCCGCATTTCTAGACTGTTTCTATTTGTCCGAATGCGGTATGGGAGGCCAGTATGTGGCGCGCTTGGGTTATCGGAGCGGTGGTCCTGCTCGCGGGTTGTCAATCAACCCATGAACAACTGCTGGCCCAGGGTTATCCGGCAGCTTTTGCCGATGGGTTCGACGATGGTTGCAGCAGCGGACGACAAGCCGCCGGCATCATCAGCGGCGAGTTTCGCAAGAATGTCCCACGCTATCTGCAAGACCCGAACTACGCCGAGGGCTGGAGCGATGGCTTTCGCCAGTGCCAGGCCCAGGTCGAAAGCCAGGATCGCCAGGAGTATCGCGACCGTCACTGGGACGAACGTGAGCGCGCCTGGCAGCAGGAAAAGGAGCGTGACAGCGCCCGCGTATTTCGCTCGCCCTGAGTCGCTTCTGGATCACTGCGCCGCCCCCGAGCCTGGCACCATGAGCCCATCACGGGAGAACCGCCATGAGCCGAGCCTTTGTCAACGAAGACAGCGCCGCCGCCCAGGCCGACCAGCCGGTCGAGCGGCGTATCAGCGAACAACCCAACTATGTCACCCCCGCCGGCCTGCGCCAGTTGCAGACGCACGTCAGCGAACTGCAGGCCGAATACGATCGGCAAACCTCCCGTGGCGATGACGCCGACCGTCAGCGCCAGGCCGATATCGAACGCGACCTGCGTTACTTCAATCAGCGCCTGAACAGCGCGCAGGTCGTGGCCGCGGCAACGTCCACCGAGACAGTACAGATTGGCAGTTGGGTCAGGTTTGCCGATGAACACGGCAACGAACAGCGTATCCAGCTGGTCGGCGAAGACCAGGCGGATGCCACCAAAGGTTTGATCAATTGGGGCTCGCCACTGGGGCGGGCGCTGTTGGGCGCCCACCCCGGCGATGAAGTGCTCTGGAAACGGCCGGCCGGCGATCAGTCGATCGAGGTGCTCGGTATTGAAGCGGCTTAAACCACGCCCTGGGCCAGCATCGCATCGGCCACTTTGACGAAACCGGCGATATTGGCGCCCTTCACGTAGTTGATCCGGCCGTTTTCTTCACCGTAGTGAACGCAGGCGTGATGGATCGACTGCATGATGTTGTGCAGCTTGCTGTCGACTTCACCGGCGGTCCACAGCAGGCGCATGGCGTTCTGCGACATTTCCAGGCCGCTGACAGCCACACCGCCGGCGTTCGAGGCCTTGCCCGGGGCGAAGAGAATGCCGGCATCGATAAAGATATCCACAGCCTCCAGCGTGGTCGGCATGTTGGCGCCTTCAGCCACGCAGATGCAGCCGTTGCGCAGCAGGGTCTGGGCCGACTCGGCATCCAGTTCGTTCTGGGTCGCGCACGGCAGGGCGATATCGCACGCCAGGCTCCATGGCAGTTGGCCTGCACGGAACTCCAGGCCAAACGCCGCAGCCAGTTCGCTGATGCGCCCACGCTTGACGTTCTTGAGCTCCAGCAGCGCTTGCCATTGCTCCTCGGTCAGGCCGCTTTCGCAGTACAGCGTGCCTTCGGAGTCGGACAGCGAGATCACTTTGCCGCCCAGGTCCATGACCTTGCGCGCCGCATACTGCGCCACGTTGCCGGAGCCGGAAATCGCCACGCGTTTACCTTCGACCCGCTGGCCACTGCGTTTGAGCATTTCTTCAGCGAAGTACACGCAGCCGAAACCGGTGGCTTCAGGACGGATCAGGCTGCCGCCGTAGCTCATGCCCTTGCCGGTCAACACGGAAGTGAACTGGTTGCTCAGACGCTTGTACTGGCCAAACATAAAACCGATTTCCCGCGCGCCCACGCCGATATCGCCGGCCGGCACGTCCAGGTCCGCACCGATATGCCGGTACAGCTCGCTCATGAAGGCCTGGCAGAAGCGCATGACTTCCGCATCGCTCTTGCCCTTAGGGTTGAAGTCCGAACCACCCTTGCCGCCGCCCATGGGCAGGGAAGTCAGGGAGTTCTTGAAGGTCTGTTCGAAGGCCAGGAACTTCAACACGCCCAGGTTGACCGACGGGTGGAAACGCAGGCCGCCCTTGTATGGGCCGATGGCACTGTTCATCTGAATCCGGAAACCGCGATTGACGCGGACTTTGCCCTGATCGTCGACCCACGAGACGCGGAATACGATAGCGCGTTCAGGTTCGCAGATACGCTCAAGAATCCCGGAAGTCAGGTAATGCGGATTGGCTTCGAGAAAAGGCCACAAGCTACGCAGTACTTCTTCCACCGCCTGATGGAATTCCGGCTGGTCTGGATCGCGTTTTTTGAGGCGGGCAAGGAAGTCTTCGACGGATTCGATCATGAAAAGTCTCGGCAAATTTATTGTCGTTAAGGGGAGCTTTGACGCCGACTTTATCAATTCATGTCGCACCGCGACAGCGCAAAATGTCGCAGTTATGAATTTATATGGTGCATTTATATAAATACCCCCGGATTTTCAGGGTTTTCAGCACCAAAGTAGGGACCCAAAAAAATACTCGCGCACCATGGCGCGCCCCCGCATTGCTGTCGATTTCACGCAAAAAAAACGGAGCCCCAAGGCTCCGTCTGTTTTTCGACCGGCGCTTACTGAGCCAGTTTCTTGTGCCGTACACGATGGGGCTGGGCAGCCGCTTCGCCGAGGCGTTTTTTACGATCAGCTTCGTATTCGGTGTAGTTACCCTCGAAGAACACCGCTTGCGAGTCGTCTTCGTAGGCCAGGATATGGGTGGCCACACGGTCCAGGAACCACCGATCGTGAGAGATCACGATCGCGGCGCCCGGGAAGTCGAGCAAGGCTTCTTCCAGGGAACGCAGGGTTTCGACGTCGAGGTCGTTGGACGGTTCGTCGAGCAACAGGACGTTGGCGCCCTCTTTCAGGGTCAAGGCCAGGTGCAGACGGCCACGTTCACCACCGGACAGGTCCTTGACGAACTTCTGCTGGTCGCCGCCCTTGAAGTTGAATCGCCCGACATAGGTACGCGAAGGGATTTCGTAGTTGCCGATGCGGATCTGGTCCGAACCATCGGAAATCATCTCGAAGACCGTCTTGTTGCCATCCAGGTCATCGCGGCTCTGGTCGACACAGGCCAGTTTCACGGTGTCACCGATCTCGATGCTGCCCGAATCCGGTGTTTCCTTGCCCATCAACATACGGAACAGAGTCGATTTACCGGCACCGTTACCACCGATCACACCGACAATGGCGCCCTTGGGCATGCTGAACGACAGGTTGTCGATCAGGACGCGATCGCCATAGCCCTTGCTGACATTCTTGAATTCGATGACCTTGTCGCCCAGGCGCGGACCGGCCGGGATGTAGATCTCGTTGGTTTCACTGCGCTTCTGGAATTCCTGCGACTGCATTTCCTCGAAGCGTTGCAGACGGGCCTTGGATTTCGACTGGCGGGCCTTGGCGCCTTTGCGCACCCATTCCAGCTCTTCCTTCATGGCCTTTTCATGGGCCGACTGCTGCTTGGATTCCTGGGCCAGACGATCGGACTTGGCTTCCAGCCAACCCGAATAGTTGCCCTCGTAAGGAATACCAGCGCCGCGGTCGAGCTCCAGAATCCAGCCGGCAACGTTGTCCAGGAAGTAACGGTCGTGCGTAATCGCAACCACGGTGCCCGGGAAGTCGTGCAGGAAGTGCTCCAGCCAGGCGACAGAATCGGCGTCAAGGTGGTTGGTTGGTTCGTCGAGCAGCAGCATGTCAGGGGCCGACAGCAGCAGGCGGCACAGCGCTACACGACGCTTCTCACCACCGGAGAGGTGTTCGACCTTCGCGTCCCAGGCCGGCAGGCGCAGCGCGTCGGCGGCGACTTCCAGCTGGCGCTCCAGGTTGTGGCCGTCGCTGGCCTGCAGGATGGCTTCGAGCTTGGCCTGTTCGGCCGCCAGCTTGTCAAAGTCGGCATCCGGTTCGGCGTAGGCAGCGTAGACCTCGTCCAGGCGGGTCTGGGCGTTTTTGATCACGCTGACCGCTTCCTCGACCACTTCACGGACCGTTTTCGACGGATCCAGCTGTGGTTCCTGCGGCAGGTAGCCGATATTCAGGTCCGGCATCGGGCGGGCTTCGCCGTCGAATTCGGTATCGACGCCAGCCATGATTTTCAACAGGGTGGATTTACCCGAACCGTTCAGGCCGAGTACGCCGATCTTGGCGCCCGGGAAAAACGACAGGGAGATGTTTTTCAGGATTTCCCGCTTCGGCGGAACAACTTTGCTCAGCCGATGCATGGTGAAGACGTATTGAGCCATGGTGAACCTAGCGTCAGTGACGGATGAATAAGGCGCGAGGCGCGCTCGGACTAAAACCATGCGCCGCCAGCAGGATTGATCGAAGACAATCACCGCACGCTGGCCAGGCATTATTGTAGGAGCACAAAACCGTCGCGTAACCGGCAAAGCTACCTGAATGCCGTGAACAGGGCAAACCGACCGGCCCGGGAGGGCTGGCACTTTGCCACAAGTCAGGGCATGCTAGCCGCCCTTCGGGCGTCCGGCTTATAGTGCATGTCGCGCCAATCCAGCCCAACCGCAGGATCATAGTTTGACCAACGTCAGTTCGCCGTCTTCCGTGCGCGCATCCAGCCATGCGTCCGGCTCACCTTTGCGCGGCACTCTGAAAGGTGCGTTGGCGACGCTGGTCCTATTGCTGCTCGGGCTGCTGTTCTGGCAGTTGATCGAGCAGTTCCAGCTGACCCAGAAAGTCCAGCGCCAGCAGATTATCGACTCCAGCGCCGACCTGAGCGAGCGCATCAGCCTGAACATGGCCCTGAACGCGCAGATCGCCCTGAATCTGTTGCCCGCTGGCGAGCTTCGCGGCGCTGGCGGACAACCGCAACAGCTGCTTGAAAAACTGCAACGCGCCCTCCCCGCCCTGCACAGCGTTGCCCTGCTCGATGCCGCGGGCCAGATCCTCGACGACAGCGCCGCGCCCAGCCAGAAAGACGAAGCCCTCGGCGAGTTGCTCAGCCGCGCCCGTGAAAAGGCCTACTACTTTGCCAATAGCGTGGACGGCTCGCAGATCTACCTGTTGCTGCGCCACCCCGACGCCGCGACCAGCCATTTCTGGTTGTTGCGCCTGGCACCCGACTTGCTGCGCCAGCTCGCCGGGCAAAGCGATCAGGGACGGCGCAGCGAATGGCTGCTCGAAAATCGCCTGAATCAGGGGGTCATCAGCCGCGGCGGTGAGCCGACACCGGCCTCGGCCGTAGCCCCCGACGATAGCGCCCACACCGTACTCAGCGTCCCGCTGGCCAACAGCGACTGGCAGTTGCGCGGCCTGTTCGACCGGAGCAAGGCCGTCGAGAGCCTGCTTCCGGCCCTGATCGGAAAATGCCTGCTGGGCTTGCTCGTCTCCCTGCTGCCAGTAGCCGCCTTGCTCGGCATGCGTCGGCGCCAGCGTCAGTTGCACGAAGGGCGTCGACGCTACCAGGATATTTTCGAAGGCACCGGCGTGGCCCTTTGCGTGCTTGACCTGTCCGGCCTGTTGAACGCTCTCGACAAGGCCGGCCTGCACGATGGCGACGACCTCAAGCAATGGCTGGCCGAACACCCGGAACAACGCAAGGTGCTGCTGCGCGAGTTGCGCATCACCGAAGTCAACCAGATGGCCCTGCAACTGCTCGGGGTGCAATCCTGCGAGCAAGCCTGGCAGCGCCTGATCGAAGGCTGCCCACTGAGCGATACTGCCATCGGCTATCAATTGGTCGAAGCGGTCCTCAACCGGCAGAGCCAGCTCGAACTGGAAATCCGCCTGGAAGATGCCCACGGCCATGAACAACATCTGTGGCTGGTCATCCGCCTGCCGGATGAGCAGCATGACTACCAGGCGGTCATCCTGAGCATCAGCGATGTCACCAGCCGCAAGCTGATCGAGTTGTCGTTGCTCGAACGCGAAGGCTTTTGGTCCGACGTGGTGCGTACCGTGCCCGACCACCTGTATGTACAGGATGTCATCAGCCAGCGGATGATCTTCAGCAACCACCACCTGGGCCAGACCCTGGGCTACAACAAGACCGAACTGCACCAGATGGGCGAGTACTTCTGGGAAATTCTGCTCAACCCCGAAGATGCCGAGCACTACCACCGCCTGCGCCACCAGCAGCGCCACGGCAGCTATGCGCACCTGTTGCAGTGCCAGTTGCGCTTTCGCCACCGCGACGGCCAATGGCGCTGCTTCGAGATCCGCGAACAGGCCCTGGCGCGAGACAAGTACGACCAGGTCACGCGCATTATCGGCGTCGCCAAGGACATCACCGACCAGATCGCCGCCAGCGAGTCGCTGCGTGACAGTGAGCAGCGCTACCGCATGCTCGCCGAGAGCATCAGCGACGTGATCTTCTCCACCGACAGCCGCCTGAAGCTCAACTATGTCAGCCCCTCGGTCCATGCCGTGCTGGGCTATGACACCGCGTGGGTTTTCGAGAACGGCTGGCAATCGACTATTGCCAACCCCCAGCAACTGACCGGCGTCTACGGCTTTGTCGAGCGGGTCAGCAAGGCCCTCGACCGTCCCGAAGAGCTGGCCCTGCTGCGCAACCAGGTACAGACCCAACTGTTCCTGTTCGACTGCCTGCGGGCCGATGGCCGCAAGATCCCGATCGAACTGCGGCTGGTCATGGTTTGGGATGAACACGACAGTTTCGAGGGCGTCTTGGGGGTCGGCCGCGATATCAGCCAGCAACGTCGTGCCGAGAAAGACCTGCGCATGGCCGCGACGGTGTTCGAGCACTCGACCTCGGCGATCCTGATCACCGACCCGGCCGGCTATATCGTCCAGGCCAACGAGGCCTTCAGCCGGGTCAGCGGCTATGCCGTCGCCCAGGTCCTCGACCAGTTGCCCGGCATGCTGACCGTCGACGAGCAGCAGGAAGCCCACCTGCGCTATGTGCTCAAGCAGTTGCAACAGCACAACACCTGGGAAGGCGAAGTCTGGCTCAAGCGCCGCAGCGGCGAGCATTACCCGGCCTGGGTCGGCATCACCGCCGTGCTCGACGACGAAGGCGACCTGGCCAGCTACGTGTGCTTCTTTACCGACATCAGCGAGCGCAAGGCCAGCGAACAGCGGATTCACCGCCTGGCCTACTATGACGCCCTGACCCACCTGCCCAACCGCACCCTGTTCCAGGACCGCCTGCACACGGCGCTGCAACAGGCCGAACGGCAGAAATCCTGGGTCGTACTGATGTTCCTCGACCTGGATCGCTTCAAGCCGATCAATGACTCCCTCGGCCATGCCGCGGGTGATCGCATGCTCAAGGAGATGGCCACGCGCCTGCTCGGCTGCGTCTATGACGACGATACCGTGGCGCGCATGGGCGGCGACGAATTCACCCTGTTGCTGCAGCCCCGCGCGACCCGCGAGATGGCTCTGAACCGGGCGATCAATGTCGCCGAACAAATTCTCGCCAGCCTGGTCCGGCCGTTTGTGCTCGAAGGCCGCGAGTTCTTCGTCACCGCCAGTATCGGCATCGCCCTCAGCCCTCAGGACGGCAACGAACTGAGCCAGTTGATGAAGAACGCTGACACGGCCATGTACCACGCCAAGGAACGCGGCAAGAACAACTTCCAGTTCTACCAGGCCGATATGAACGCCACGGCGCTGGAACGTCTGGAGCTGGAAAGCGACCTGCGTCACGCCCTGGAGCAGCAGGAGTTCGTACTGTATTACCAACCGCAGTTCAGCGGTGACGGCAAGCGCCTGACCGGGGCCGAAGCCCTGCTGCGCTGGCGCCATCCACGACGCGGGCTGGTGCCGCCAGGCGACTTTATCCCGGTGCTCGAAGAGCTCGGCCTGGTGGTGGATGTGGGCGACTGGGTGATTGCCGAAGCCTGCCGTCAGCTCAAGACCTGGCACCAGTCCAAGGTCCGGGTACCGAAAGTGTCCGTGAACATCTCGGCCCGGCAGTTCTCCGACGGCCAACTGGGGACGCGCATCGCCACGATCCTCAAGGAAACCGGCTTGCCACCGGCCTGCCTGGAGTTGGAACTGACTGAAAGCATCCTGATGCGCGAAGTCAGCGAAGCCATGCAGATTCTTGCGGGGCTGAAAAACCTGGGCCTGAGCATTGCGGTCGATGACTTTGGGACCGGCTATTCGTCGCTCAACTACCTCAAGCAATTCCCCATCGACGTGCTCAAGATCGACCGGTCCTTCGTCGACGGCCTGCCGTCGGGCGAACAGGATGCGCAGATTGCCCGAGCGATCATCGCCATGGCCCACAGCCTCAACCTGGCGGTCATTGCCGAGGGCGTCGAGACCCACGAACAGCTGGACTTCCTGCGCGAGCATGGCTGCGACGAAGTGCAGGGCTACCTGTTCGGTCGTCCGATGGCCGCCGGCCGGTTCGAAGCACAATTCAGCAACGACGCACTCTTCATGTTTGAGTGAGAACCACAGCGACCCGCGGCAAGCTAAAGGCACCGGCACTTTCAGCTTGCCGCTTGAAGCTGACTGCTGTGGTGCGCAGCAGTGCCGCAGCTGAATCCCTTTCGTCTGCCACATGATCCCCTTTCATATGCCAGATAAAACCCATTGGGTTAGAATGCCCTCCTTTTCTGCCCCCCGATCCTTGAGGACCGCCATGTTCAGCCGTGATTTGACACTCGCCAAGTACGACGCCGATCTCTTTGCCGCCATGGAGCAAGAAGCTCAGCGCCAGGAAGAGCACATTGAGCTGATCGCTTCGGAAAACTACACCAGCCCAGCGGTGATGGAAGCCCAGGGCTCGGTCCTGACCAACAAATACGCGGAAGGCTACCCAGGCAAGCGCTACTACGGCGGCTGCGAGTACGTCGACGTGGTCGAGCAACTGGCCATCGACCGCGCCAAGGAACTGTTCGGCGCCGATTACGCCAACGTCCAGCCGCACGCCGGTTCCCAAGCCAACAGCGCCGTCTACCTGGCCCTGCTGCAAGCGGGCGACACCATCCTGGGCATGAGCCTGGCCCACGGCGGTCACCTGACCCACGGCGCCAGCGTCAGCTCCTCCGGCAAGCTGTACAACGCCGTTCAATACGGTATCGATGCCAACGGCCTGATCGACTACGCCGAAGTCGAACGCCTGGCGCTTGAACACAAGCCAAAAATGATCGTTGCCGGCTTCTCCGCCTACTCGCAAGTGCTGGACTTCCCGCGCTTCCGTGAAATCGCCGACAAGGTGGGCGCCTACCTGTTCGTCGACATGGCCCACGTCGCCGGCCTGGTGGCTGCGGGCGTGTACCCGAACCCGGTGCCATTTGCCGACGTGGTGACCACCACGACCCACAAGACCCTGCGCGGTCCACGTGGCGGCCTGATCCTGGCTCGCGCCAACGCCGACATCGAGAAGAAACTGAACTCCGCCGTATTCCCAGGTGCCCAGGGCGGCCCGCTGGAGCACGTGATCGCCGCCAAGGCCGTGTGCTTCAAGGAAGCCCTGCAGCCTGAGTTCAAGACCTACCAGCAACAAGTGATCAAGAACGCCCAGGCCATGGCCAGCGTGTTTATCGAGCGCGGTTTCGACGTGGTTTCCGGCGGTACCGAGAACCACCTGTTCCTGCTCTCGCTGATCAAGCAGGACATCACCGGTAAAGACGCCGACGCTGCCCTGGGTCGCGCCTTTATCACCGTGAACAAGAACTCCGTACCTAACGACCCACGCTCGCCGTTCGTCACCTCGGGCCTGCGTATCGGCACCCCGGCCGTGACCACTCGCGGCTTCAAGGAAGCCGAGTGCCGCGAACTGGCGGGCTGGATCTGCGACATCCTGGCCGACCTGAACAACGAAGCCGTGATCGACGGTGTTCGCGAGAAGGTCAAGGCCATTTGCGCCAAGCTGCCGGTTTACGGCGCTTGATTGCAGTTGCCTGAATAAAAAAACCCGGCTATCCGCCGGGTTTTTTTATGGCCATTACACCGACCCCATTGCAGAGGCGCCGGAGCATCAGTCGGCGATCACCCGAGCGAAGCCGGCACGGATTTTCTCTTCCGGTAATTCGTCGGCAATAAATACGATCACGCTTTCACGCGGCTCGCCTTCACCCCATTCGCTGTCCCAATCGAAGCCATAAAGTTTCAATACCCCCTGGAACACCATCCGCCGCGGCTCGTTGACAATATTGAGCACGCCTTTGTAACGCAGCAGTTGCTTGCCGTGGTCCTCCAGCAATTCATTCATGAACTCACTGAGTCGGTCGAGATCCAGCGCCTTGTCGGTGCGCAGCACCAGGCTGGAAATCCGGTCGATGGACGCTGCCGGGTTCACCGGGCGCAAGCTCAGGCCACCGCCCAGGTCGGCATTGAGGTTGAACCCACGCACGTCGAGCAATTGCGCCAGGTCGATCCTGCCGTGCTCGACCACGCGGATCGGCGCACGCCGGTTGATTCGCGTCAGGCGCTCGCTCAAGGCCGCGAAGCTCGCGTCGTCCACCAGGTCGCGCTTGCTGACCAGCAGCCGATCGGCAAAGCCGATCTGGGCCTGGGCAATGGTCTGGGTCAGGTGGTGCTCCGCGTGGGCGGCATCCACCAGGGTAATGATGCCGTCGAGCAGATAGCGTTCGCGCAGTTCTTCATCAATAAAAAAGGTCTGGGCCACCGGCGCCGGGTCGGCCAGGCCGGTGCATTCGATCACCAGGCGGTCGAAGGCGATTTCGCCGCTGTCCAGGCGCTCCAGCAACAAGAACAGGGCCTTGGTCAGGTCGGTGTGAATCGTGCAGCAGACACAACCGTTGGCCAGGGTCATGACCTGCACCGGCTCCGCGCCGAGCAACTGGCTGTCGATACCGGCATCACTGAATTCGTTCTCGATCACGGCGATCTTCAGGCCGTGCTCGGCTTTGAGCAGGTGGCGCAGCAGCGTGGTCTTGCCCGCGCCGAGAAAACCACTCAACACGGTGACGGGGATTGGCTTCACTTCAGTCATGGGACTCCCAGGCAATAAAACGCATCACGCAGAAATAAAAACGCGCCACGACTCGCGTGACGCGTTGGCTCAACACGTGCCGCCGATCAGCCGATCAGCAGCACTTCGGACCACCCTTGCCGCCGTAACGGGCTTCCTGGCGTTCACGAAAGAACGCCTCGTAGCTCATCATCGGCTTGTCCGGGTGCTTGGTCTGCATATGCTCGACGTAAGTGTCGTAGTCGGGCATGCCGACCATCAGGCGCGCGGCCTGACCGAGGTATTTACCGAGGCGACTCAGGTCATTGAACATCGCTGCATTCCTCTTTTAAGCGTCCGGTACGGCCTGATACGGTGATTCTTTATCCGTGCGCTCCTTGTTGCCCCAGGCCGCGACACCGACCTTGAGCGCATAGAACAGGATGCTGAAGACCACGAACAGGAACAGCGCAGTCAGCGTTGCGTTGGTATAGGCGTTCCAGATCACATGCTGCATCTGGTCGATGCTCTTGGCCGGGGCCAGGATCTGGCCATTGGCCAGAGCATCGCTGTATTTCTTCGCCAGCGACAGGAAGCCGATCGCCGGGTTGGCGTCGAACAGCTTGATGAACCCTGCGGTAGTGGTGCAGATCAGCAGCCAGACCGCTGGCAGCATGGTCACCCAGATGTAGCGCTGGCGTTTCATTTTGATCAGCACAACGGTCGCGAGCATCAAGGCGATACCGGCGAGCATCTGGTTGGAGATGCCGAAAAGTGGCCACAAGGTGTTGATGCCACCCAGCGGATCGATCACGCCCTGATACAGCAGGTAACCCCACATGGCCACGCAGCCTGCGGTCGCAATCAGGTTGGCGCCCCAGGACTCGGTACGCTTCAACGCTGGCACAAAGGAACCCAGCAGGTCCTGCAGCATGAAACGTCCCGCGCGGGTCCCGGCGTCAACCGCCGTCAGGATAAACAACGCTTCGAACAGAATTGCAAAGTGGTACCAGAACGCCATGGTGTTTTCACCCGGCAGGACACTGTGCAGGATCTGCGCGATACCGACCGCCAGGGTCGGGGCACCGCCCGCACGGGCGAGGATCGTGGTTTCGCCAATGTCATGGGCCACGGCCTGCAGCGCTTCCGGGGTAATTGCAAAGCCCCAGCTGCTGACGGTTTGCGCCACGGTGACCACGTCACCGCCGACAATCGCCGCGGGGCTGTTCATGGCGAAGTACACGCCCGGCTCGATCACCGAAGCGGCAACCATCGCCATAATAGCCACGAACGACTCCATCAGCATGCCGCCGTAGCCGATGTAACGGGCGTGCCCCTCGTTGGCCAGCAACTTGGGCGTAGTGCCCGAAGAGATCAGCGCATGGAAACCCGAGACCGCACCACACGCGATGGTGATGAACAGGAACGGGAACAGGCCGCCCTTCCACACCGGGCCAGTGCCGTCGATAAACTGGGTCAGTGCCGGCATTTTCAGGTCGGGCATGGTGACCAGGATGCCGATTGCCAGGGCGATGATGGTGCCGATTTTCAGGAAGGTCGACAGGTAGTCACGCGGCGCCAGAATCAGCCAGACCGGCAGTACTGCGGCGACAAAGCCGTAGCCGATCAGCATCCAGGTAATCTGGATCCCGGTGAAGGTGAAGGCCTTGGCCCACACAGGGTCAGCGGCAATCAGCCCGCCCAGCCAGATCGAACCCAGCAGCAATGCCACACCGATCAGGGAGATCTCGCCGATGCGGCCCGGGCGGATGTAGCGCATGTAAATGCCCATGAACATCGCGATCGGGATGGTCGCCATCACGGTGAAGATGCCCCACGGGCTTTCGGCCAGGGCCTTGACCACGATCAGCGCCAGCACCGCCAGGATGATGATCATGATCAGGAAGCAGCCAAACAGGGCGATGGTGCCCGGGATGCGGCCCATTTCCTCGCGGACCATATCCCCCAGGGAGCGGCCGTTGCGACGCGTGGACAGGAACAGGACCATAAAGTCCTGCACCGCACCGGCCAGTACAACGCCAGCAATCAGCCAGAGTGTGCCAGGCAGATACCCCATCTGCGCCGCCAGCACCGGACCGACCAATGGCCCCGCGCCAGCGATGGCCGCGAAGTGGTGACCGAACAGGATGTGTTTGTTGGTCGGCACATAGTCCAGACCATCATTGTTGAGGACCGCCGGGGTAGCCCGACGTGGGTCCAGTTGCATCACGTGGTTCGCGATGAACAGACTGTAGTAGCGATAAGCAACCAGATAGATCGCCACTGCGGCAACCACGATCCACAAGGCGTTGATCGCCTCTCCGCGGCGCAATGCCACTACGCCCAGGGCGCAAGCTCCTACGATCGCCAGCAGCAGCCAGGGTATGTGGCGTAGCAGGCTATTATTATTTTTCATTTTTTTATTCCAGCCAGGTGGACACGAAAGGACAGCCAGGTCGAGTTTAGCGCCTGTACGACTAAAGGCCACCCCCCGACCTTGGTCTAGAGCGGTCTTTTCGACATCCCTGGGTAAATACAGGCTCCTGGCCAGTATCCAGGGGGAGGGGTTAGCGGTTTAGTGCGGCAGCGGTCTATAGTTCAGCCCATAAACAGAGGGCTTTACCATGAGTGATACCCCGTCCGAGCGTCGCCGCTTCAAACGCATCGCCTTCGATGCCCAGACCGAACTCAGCCAGGGCCCGTATCACTGGCCCGTCAAACTAATCGATCTATCGCTCAAGGGGCTGCTGATCGAGCGCCCCGATCCCTGGCTGGGCGAAGCCGACCAGCCTTTCGAAGTGACGGTCAAGCTGGCGCCCCAGGTCAATGTGCTGATGACCGTGCAACTGGCCCACGACCACAATGGGCAACTGGGTTTCCAGTGCGTGCATATCAGCCTGGAATCCATCAGCCATTTGCGGCGCCTGGTCGAACTCAACCTGGGTGACCAGGCCGAACTCGAACGCGAGCTCGGCGCCCTGATCGAACTCTGAGCGTTTATTCGAACAATGCATCCAGCGCCTGTTCCAGGCGCGTCACCGCAATGATCTTCAGCCCTGGCGGCGCTTCCTTGGGGGCATTGCCCTTGGGCACGATGGCGCGTTTGAAGCCGTGCTTGGCGGCTTCCTTGAGCCGCTCCTGACCGCTGGGCACCGGACGCACCTCACCGGACAGGCCGACTTCGCCAAACACCAGCAGGTCATGGGGCAAAGGCCGATTGCGCAGGCTCGACATCACCGCGGCCATCAGCGCCAGGTCGGAAGCCGTCTCGAGCACCTTGACCCCGCCCACCACGTTAAGAAACACATCCTGATCGTGGGTAGGAATGCCACCATGGCGATGCAGGACCGCCAGCAACATGGCCAGGCGGTTCTGATCCAGGCCCAGGGTCACCCGACGCGGGTTGGCCAGGTGGCTGTCGTCGACCAGGGCCTGGACCTCCACCAGCATGGGCCGCGTGCCTTCCCAGGTGGCCATCACCACACTGCCCGGCACTTCTTCCTGCGCACGGGTCAGAAAGATCGCCGACGGGTTGGAGACTTCCTTCAGGCCCTTGTCGGTCATACCGAATACGCCCAGTTCATTGACCGCGCCAAAGCGGTTCTTCACCGCCCGCAGCAAACGCAGGCGGCCATCGGACTCGCCTTCGAAATACAGCACGGTATCGACCATATGCTCCAGCACTCGCGGACCGGCCAGGGCGCCTTCCTTGGTCACGTGGCCGACCAGGAAGATCGCCGTGCCACTTTGCTTGGCGTAGCGCACCAGCAACGCCGCGCTCTCGCGCACCTGGGAAACCCCGCCCGGGGCCGATTGCAGTTGCTCGGTGAAGATGGTCTGGATCGAATCGATCACCATCACCTTGGGCTTTTCCTGGCGGGCCGTGGCGATGATGGTTTCGATGCAGGTTTCGGTCATCACCCGCAGTTGGTCCTGGGGCAGGCCCAGGCGACGGGCACGCATGGCCACCTGTTGCTGGGATTCCTCGCCGGTGACGTACAGCGCCGGCATGCGCGTGGCGATATTGCACAGGGTTTGCAACAGGATGGTCGACTTGCCGATCCCCGGATCACCGCCGATCAGCACCACCGAACCGTCCACCAGGCCACCGCCCAGTACCCGGTCAAGCTCGCCGGAGGCCGTGGAAAAGCGCGGAATTTCCTCGACGCTGACTTCGGCCAGGGTCCGGGTCTGTGCCTGCTGTCCGGCCCAGCCGGTCCGGCCGCTGGGAGGTGCGGCACCGCCGCTTTCCACCAGGGTTTCGGTCAGGGTGTTCCAGGCACCGCATTCGCCGCACTGGCCGGCCCACTTGGGAAAGGTCGAGCCGCACTCGGTGCAGCCATACATGCGCTTGGCCTTGGCCATCGGGAACTCCCACGGAAAAACCGCGATGATAGCTCAGCCCGCCACGTCGAACTGGGGTCACGGCTTTTTTTGCCACCGTTAAAACTAATCGCCAACCCGCGGGTCGATTCCAGCAGACGCAGCGCAGACGCCTCCATGCAGGATCGGCGTGCCTCTATTACACTGCGGACACCAACCTCATCTGTAACAAGGAATAACCTATGGGCGTGCTTAGTGAATTCAAGGCCTTCGCGGTCAAAGGCAATGTGGTCGACATGGCCGTGGGTATCATTATTGGTGCGGCGTTCGGCAAGATCGTCTCTTCGTTTGTGGGCGACGTAATCATGCCGCCTATCGGCCTGCTGATTGGCGGGGTGGACTTTGGTGATCTTGCGGTCACGCTCAAGGCCGCCACGACTGACGCGCCGGCGGTGGTGCTGGCGTACGGCAAGTTTATCCAGAGCATTATCGACTTCGTGATCGTGGCGTTTGCGATCTTTATGGGCGTCAAGGCAATCAACCGCCTGAAGCGTGAAGAGGCCGTGGCCCCGTCCCTGCCACCGGTACCGACCAAGGAAGAAGAGCTGCTGAGCGAAATCCGCGACCTGCTCAAGGCCCAGAACAACAAGCCCTGATGCAAACAGCGCCCGTCAACGGGCGCTGTTCCAAATGCTTTGGGTTATCCGACATCGACGCGAGCCGGTATCTACCGGTCTACCAGTAGGTCTCCACCGCCACCTGTCCCGGCCGACGACTCAGGCTCAGGTTCATCCCGCGCTGCTTGAGGATCTGACGCGTGTCATCGACCATCTGCGGATTGCCGCACAACATCACCCGTGAATGCTCCGGCGTCAGCGCCAGGCCCGCTGCGCGCTCCAACTCGCCATTCTCGATCAATTGGGTGATTCGCCCATTCAAGGCGCCAGGATGCTGCTCGCGGGTCACCGTGGGGATAAATTGCAGCTTGTGCGCATACTCGGCCAGGTAGTCACGTTGCCCCAGGCCCGCAATCAGTTCCTGATACGCCAGCTCCCGGGCCTCGCGCACGCTGTAGACCAGAATGATCCGCTCGAATTTTTCCCAGACCTCGAAGTCCTGCAGGATCGACAGAAACGGCGCCAGGCCGGTGCCTGTGGATAACAGCCAGAGATCACGCCCGTCGACAAAGCGATCCAGGGTCAGGTAACCAAACGCCTGGCGCTCGACGAGCAAGGTATCGCCCACTTGCAGGCGACTCAGCTCGCTGGTGAACTCGCCGCCCGGCACAACGATAGAGAAGAATTCAAGAAACTCGTCAAACGGCGAAGAGACCATCGAATACGCCCGCCACACGGTGCTGCCATCGGCCTTGGTCACGCCCAGTCGTGCGAACTGTCCGGCACGGAAACGGAAACCGGCATCGCGGGTGGTGCGCAAGGTAAACAGGCTGGACGTCAGGGGGCGGACATCGAGCAGGGTCTGACGGGTAAATTTTTCGGCGCTGGCAGTCATGGGGCGCTCCAGTGGAGGAATACGCCTAGTGTCCCGCAAAGCCGGGCCAAGAAATACCGCCACAATGTAGTGGTATTGCCCGCCACGCACGCACGGGCAAGTAATCTGCGGCAAAAAGCCGTAAAATCCCCGCCCCGCCTGCACCCAGAGTTTCCGCACCATGCCCCTGCTCGACAGCCCCTTTGCCCAGCTCGACCTGATCCGCCAGCCCGAACAGGCCAACGAGCCCCTGCAGGCTTTCGACGCCGCCGATGAGTATCTGCTCAGCCATCTGGCGCAACAGGATCTGCCGGCCGATTGCCGGGTGCTGGTGCTCAACGACAGCTTTGGTGCACTGGCCGCAAGCCTGGCCGGGCGGGTCCAGGTGACCAGCAGCAGCGACTCGTTCCTGGCGATCCAGGGGCTGGAGAAAAACCTGGTGCGCAATGGCCGGACCTTCGACGCGGTGCCCTGGGTGCCCGCCAGCAGCGTGCCGGCCGGGCCCTTTGATCGGGTACTGATCCGCGCTCCAAAGACCCTGGCCCTGCTCGAAGAGCAACTGATTCGCCTGCAAGGTCAACTGGCGCCGGGCGCCCAAGTCATTGCCGGGGCGATGATCAAGCATCTGCCACGGGCCGCCGGGGATTTGCTCGATCGCTACATCGGTCCGGTCCAGGCATCGCTGGCGCTGAAAAAGGCCCGGCTGCTGATCGCTACCCCCGAAGCCAAGCCGCCGGCGATTTCGCCTTATCCGACCCGCTACCGCCTCGATCAGCCACCTATCGAGTTGCTGAACCACGCCAATGTGTTCTGTCGCGAAGGTTTGGATATCGGCACGCGGGCGTTTCTACCGCACTTGCCGGGCAATCTGGGCAGCGCCCGGGTCGCGGACCTGGGATGCGGCAATGGGGTGTTGGCCATTGCCAGTGCCCTGCACAACCCCGAGGCCCACTACACCTTGGTGGACGAGTCTTTTATGGCCGTACAGTCCGCTCGCGAGAACTGGCAGGCAGCCCTGGGTGAGCGCGAGGTAGTGGTGCGCGCCGGTGATGGCCTGGCGGGCCAGGAGCCCCAATCCCTGGACGTGGTGCTGTGCAATCCACCCTTCCACCAACAGCAGGTGGTCGGCGACTTCCTGGCCTGGCGCATGTTCCAGCAGGCTCGTGAAGCGTTGGTGATCGGCGGGGCGCTGTACATCGTCGGCAATCGTCACCTGGGTTACCACAGCAAGCTCGCCCGCCTGTTCCGGGGTGTCGAGCAAGTGGCGGCGACGCCCAAGTTCGTGATTCTCAAAGCCCGCAAATAGCGCAAAAAAAACCCTCCGAAGAGGGTTTGAAACCGTGCCGCAAGGCAACGGGATGGGAAGTCGTGGGCGCCAGTTCAGTGGGTACTGAGCCCGGCGGCATTCATAAACACACGCATCAGACTGGCCACGATAAACAGCGCCAGCACACTGCCCGTCCAGATCAGCGCCAGCCAACCCAGGCGCTGCCAGAGCGGTTTCTTTTCGGCCTGCTCCAGGTCGTGCAGGTGGTTTTTACCAGACATCCGGGCTCTCCTGTTTAACAAGCTCACGTGTGCGCTCGCTTCTACGGACATGGTGCGCAGCGGGTTAGTGGTAGCCGTCGTCGTGGGTCACCTTGCCACGGAACACGTAGTAGCTCCAGAAGGTGTACCCCAGGATAAACGGGATGATGAACAAGGTACCGACCAGCATAAAGCCCTGGCTCTGTGGCGGTGCGGCAGCGTCCCAGATCGAGATGGACGGCGGCACGATATTCGGCCAGAGGCTGATACCCAGGCCGCTATACCCCAGGAAAATCAGCACCAGCGTCAGCAAAAACGGCGTGTAATGGGCGTTGCGCGCCACCGCGCGAAGCAGCCCGTAGAGGGTCACCAGCACCAGGATCGGCACCGGCAGGAACCAGAACAGGTTCGGCAGGGTAAACCAGCGGGCGGCAATCTCGGCATGGGCCAGCGGGGTCCAGATACTGACCACGCCGATCACACCCAATACCACCAAAGCCAGGGGCCGGGCCAGATCATGCATCTGCTGTTGCAGCCGGCCTTCGGTCTTCATGATCAACCAGGTACAGCCCAGCAACGCATAAGCCACCACCAGCGCCAGGCCACAGAACAACGTAAAGGGTGTCAGCCAGTCCAGGGAGCCGCCGGCGAACTGGCGCTCGACCACCGGAATACCGTCGATAAACGCCCCCAGCGCCACCCCCTGGAAGAAGGTGGCGGTCAACGAACCGCCAATAAAGGCCTTGTCCCAGATATGCCGCTTGTCATCCTTGGCCTTGAAGCGGAACTCGAAGGCCACGCCCCGGAAGATCAGCCCGATCAGCATCAGGATCAGCGGCAGGTAAAGGGCCGAGAGCACCACCGAATAGGCCAGCGGGAAGGCCCCGAACAGCGCCGCGCCGCCCAGCACCAGCCAGGTCTCGTTGCCGTCCCAGACCGGGGCCACGGTGTTCATCATCACATCGCGGTCGCGCTCCCCCTTGACGAAGGGAAAGAGAATGCCGATGCCCAGGTCGAAGCCGTCCATGACCACGTACATCATGATGCCGAAGATGATGATCACGGCCCAGATCAGCGGAAGATCGATACCCATGTCTCATTTCCCCTTGTTCAGGTGATCGCCGTGATCGGCATCGCTGCTGTCGTCAGCCGCCGACAATGGCCGTGCCGGTGTCCGTTGCTGGCCCGGACCGCCATGGCTCGGTTCGGCCCCTTCGTTGGTGACCGGCCCCTTGCGCACCAGGCGCATCATGTAGCCCAGGCCCACACCGAACAGCGAGAAATACACCACGACAAACAGCGCGAGGGTAATGCTCATCTGCATAACGCTATGGCCCGATGAAGCATCCGCCGTACGCATCAGCCCATAGACCACCCACGGCTGGCGCCCGACCTCGGTGGTAAACCAGCCGGCGAGAATCGCGATCAGTCCCGAAGGGCCCATCCACAACGTCAGGTACAGGAACGGGCGGGACTGGTAGAGCCGGTCGCGTTTGCGCAGCCACAGGCTCCAGAGCCCCGTGAAGATCATCAGCATGCCCAGGCCGACCATGATCCGGAACGACCAGAAGACAATGGTCGAATTCGGCCGGTCCTCGGGCGGGAACTCCTTGAGCGCCGGCACCTGTTTATCCAGGGAGTGGGTCAGGATCAGGCTGCCCAGGTAGGGGATTTCCACGGCAAAGCGGGTCTTCTCGGCCTGCATGTCCGGCCACCCGAACAGAATCAGCGGCGTCGGTTCATTGCCGTGGTTTTCCCAGTGGCCTTCGATGGCGGCGATTTTCGCCGGCTGGTGCTTGAGGGTGTTGAGCCCGTGGAAGTCGCCGATCACCGCCTGGATCGGCGCCACGATCAGCGCCATCCACATGGCCATCGACAACATCCGGCGGATCGCCGGGTTATCGCGCCCGCGCAGCAGGTGCCAGGCCGCCGATGCACCCACAAAGAAGGCCGTCGCGACAAAGGCCGCAGTGGCCATGTGTGCCAGGCGATAGGGGAAGGAGGGGTTGAAGATGACCGCCAGCCAGTCCACCGGAATCACCCGACCATCGATGATTTCAAAGCCTTGGGGCGTCTGCATCCAGCTGTTGGAGGCCAGGATCCAGAAGGTCGAGATCAACGTGCCGACGGCCACCATCACCGTCGAGAAGAAGTGCAGTCCACGGCCGACCTTGTTCCAGCCAAACAGCATCACGCCCAGGAAACCGGCTTCGAGGAAGAAGGCGGTGAGCACTTCGTAGGTCAGCAGCGGCCCGGTGACCGCGCCGGCGAAGTCAGAGAAACGGCTCCAGTTGGTGCCGAACTGGTACGCCATGACCAGCCCCGAGACCACGCCCATGCCGAAGTTGACGGCAAAGACCTTCGACCAGAAGTGGTAGAGATCGCGATAGGTGTCGTCGCGGGTCTTGAGCCACAGCCCTTCGAGCACCGCCAGGTAACTGGCCAGGCCGATGGTGATGGCCGGGAACAGAATATGGAACGAGATGGTGAACGCGAACTGGATTCGGGCGAGATCAAGCGCCTCCAAACCGAACATAAGTCTTCCTCTGTCAGGTAGTACCGGCTACCGGCGCCAGGCCAGCATCCACAGTGCCCACGGATATGGAGTACGGCGAATTCGGATTCGTTCTTTTTAAATGCTCACACTACGCGGTATTGATCTGGATCAATCAACGATCAAAGAGTAGTCCCATTCTCGCCGCTCGATTGTGTGGTCTTTTGTCGCGTGACAGGTTGTCTCACGCGTTCCCCCTCATTGCCCCTGGGCAGAAGCGCACTTGCTCGCCAGCACGTCAATGACCCGAGGGCGAAAAAATTACCAACACATTGCCTCCTGAAAAGCTCGGATAAGTTAATTAGGCAGCCAAGCAACATCTTGTTACTCATGAATGATAATCTCGGTTTTTACCGCCGAAACTGCCCCGCCAATGTCGACCCAAGCCCCGTTGCTGTTGCGCCATCACCGCCCTTTCCTGGCGTTCTGGCTGGCCCGCATCTTTACTGCCAGCGCCTTTCAGATGCTCACCGTGGCCATTGGCTGGAACCTCTATCAGTTGACCGGCAACGTGCTGGATCTGGGCCTGGTCGGCCTGGTGGAGTTCGCCCCGCGCGTGCTGTTCATGCTGCACACCGGGCATGTCGCCGATCGTTATGATCGACGCAAAGTGGCCGCACTCTGCCAGTCGCTACAGGCGCTGATCGCCCTGGCCCTGGTGATCGGCAGCAGCACCAACAACGTCAGCCGCGAGCTGATCTTTATCCTCGCGTTCCTGCTCGGCGCCTCACGTTCGTTCGAGATGCCGACCACCCAGGCGCTGCTGCCGAGCATCGTACCGGCCGCGCTATTCCCCCGAGCCGTGGCTGCGGCACAGTCGGCCCAGCAGTCAGCGACCATCGTCGCCCCGGCCCTGGGCGGGCTGCTCTATGCCTTTGGCAGTGTCTGGGTCTACGGGCCGGCGGTCGTGCTGTATGGGGTCGCCAGCCTGTTGATGCTCAACCTACCCGCTCGCCAGACGCCGCTGAACAAGGGTAAGGCGACACTGGACTCGCTCCTGGCCGGGATTCGTTTTATTCGCAGCCGGCCGGACATTCTCGGGGCGATTTCCCTGGACCTGTTTGCGGTGCTGCTGGGGGGCGCCACCGCGCTCTTGCCGGTGTTTGCCAGGGATATCCTGCTGACCGGCCCCTGGGGCCTGGGCCTGCTGCGTTCGGCACCGGCCGTCGGCGCCCTGCTGATGTCGCTGTGGTTGGCGCGTTTTGCCGTGGAACGCAAGGTCGGGCGGGTCATGTTCACGGCCGTCGGGGTGTTTGGCGTGGCAACCATCGCCTTCGGCCTGTCGACCTCGTTCTGGTTTTCCCTGGCCGTGTTGGTGGTACTCGGCGCGGCAGACATGATCAGCATGGTGATCCGCGCCTCGTTTGTACAACTGGAAACCCCGGACGAAATGCGCGGCCGGGTCAGTGCCGTAAACGGATTGTTTATCGGCGCCTCGAACCAGTTGGGCGAATTCGAATCCGGGGTCACCGCCCACTGGCTTGGCACGGTGCCGGCCGTGGTGCTGGGCGGGATCGGCACGCTGGTGGTGACGGGCGTGTGGATCAAGCTGTTCCCAAGCCTGGCCAATCGCGACCGCATGCACGAACCGCCGCCGCCCTGAAGCCGCTCGGCGGCTGGATTACTTGATATAGATTTGAGTCTGCAGGGTATTGCCCGGGGCATTGATCGAGGTGTTGCGAAAGACAAAGGTGCCTTCGTCCTTGCCGGCCAGGTCGAAGGTGTAGACATGGCCAACGGTAATCCCGCTGCCCTCGCACACCAATAGCGCGGTGCCGTTCTGGCACACCGGTGCCCGCGTCCCTTCGACCGCAAAACCGTCCAGCGCGGCAAAGGGTTCGCGACCCAGGCCGATTTCCAGCACATAGACCTTCACCGAGCCGCCACCATGGTTGCACAGGGTCTGGGCCCGGCCATCGGCAACGTCCTCCATCCCGCAGGCTGGGGAAATCACTTTAAGAATTTCGACCTTGGTCAGCGGCGGCGCGGAACGGGCCAGTGCCGCGGTGGCGTAAAGGCCGGTAGCGGCCAGGCCAAGGCTCAGGATCAATGCTTTTGCACGGTTGTTCATCATTACCCCCCAAAACAGCCGGCAGTATGCCTTAGGCACCCAATAGACAAAACACTGCCGGGCCTGACCCATAGCAGCAGCCAGCAGCAGGCGCTGCTGGTATGATGCGCGGCTTTTTCCGACACACAGAAATATTGCAGGCCATTTCCAGGCCTGTGCTTTGCTGTTGAAGTCGATACATTCACGGCGCCAGGCGCGCCACGGGGAGCAGGCATGCTGGAAAGGCTGTTTCAACTCAAGGCACACAACACCAATATCCGCACCGAGATCCTCGCGGGTATCACCACCTTCCTGGCCATGGCCTACATCCTGTTCGTCAACCCGAGCATCCTCGGCGAAACCGGCATGGACAAAGGTGCGGTATTTGTCGCCACCTGCCTGGCGGCGGCCATTGGCTCAGCCGTGATGGGCCTGATCGCCAACTACCCGATTGCCCTGGCACCGGGCATGGGCCTCAATGCCTTCTTTACCTACACCGTGGTCCTGCATATGGGCCACACCTGGCAGGTTGCCCTCGGCGCGGTTTTTATCTCCGCCGTACTGTTCTTCATGCTGTCGATCTTCAAGATCCGCGAGTGGATCATCAACAGCATCCCCCTCCCCCTGCGCTCGGCCATTGCCGCGGGCATCGGCCTGTTCCTGGCGCTGATTGCCCTGCATAACGCCGGTATCGTGGTCAGCAACCCGGCGACCATGGTCGGCCTGGGCGACCTGAAGCAGCCGGCCCCGATCCTCGCGACCCTCGGCTTTGCCCTGATCGTCGCCCTCGAAGCCCTGAAAGTGCGCGGCGCGGTGCTGATCGGCATCCTGTCGGTGACCATCGTTTCGATCGCGCTGGGCTTCACGCCGTTTGGCGGTGTGGTCTCGATGCCACCTTCCCTGGCCCCGACCTTCCTGCAACTGGATATCAAGGGCGCTCTGGATATCGGCCTGGTCAGCGTGATCTTCGCCTTCCTGTTCGTCGACCTGTTCGACAACTCCGGCACCCTGATCGGCGTCGCCAAGCGAGCCGGGTTGATGGGCAAGGACGGTCATATGCCGAAAATGGGCCGGGCGCTGATCGCCGACAGCACCGCGGCCATGGCCGGTTCGCTGCTGGGCACCTCGACCACCACCAGCTACATCGAATCAGCCGCTGGCGTCAGCGCTGGCGGGCGGACCGGTCTGACCGCCATCGTGGTCGCCGTGCTGTTTCTGCTGGCGCTGTTTTTCGCCCCGCTGGCCAGCAGCGTCCCGGCCTTCGCCACCGCACCGGCCCTGTTGTTCGTGGCGGTGCTGATGACCTCCGGACTGGCCGAAATCGACTGGGACGACATTACCGTGGCCGCCCCCGTGGTGATTACCGCCCTGGCGATGCCGTTTACCTACTCCATCGCCAATGGCATCGCGTTCGGCTTTATCGCCTGGACCGCCATCAAGCTGCTGTCCGGCCGTGGCCGTGAGCTGAACCCGGCGCTGGTGATTCTGTCGATTCTGTTTGTGATCAAGCTGGGTTGGTTCAACGCATGACTTTCGATTCCGCCGCCTACACCGCACAACTCGACGACAAGGTCGCGCGCCTGCGCGATCTGCTCGCGCCCTTCGACGCGCCAGAGCCGCAGGTCTTCGACTCGCCCCTGGAGCACTTCCGGCTGCGCGCCGAATTCCGCCTGTGGCGTGAAGAGGGCCAACGCCACTACGCGATGTTTTCCCAGGACGACAAGCGCACGCCGATCCTGATCGAAGATTTCCCCATCGCCAGCCAGCGCATCAACCAGTTGATGCCGCAGCTCAAGGCTGCCTGGCAGGCCAGCGCCGCCCTGAGCTTCAAGCTGTTCCAGGTCGAGTTCCTGACCACTCTGGCCGGCGACGCGATGATCACCCTGTGCTATCACCGCCCTCTCGACGCGCATTGGCAGGCGGCTGCCGAGCAACTGGCCAGCGACTTGCAGGTCAGCGTGATCGGGCGCTCCAAGGGCAAGCGCCATGTGATCGGCCAGGATTATGTGGTGGAGAAACTCGAGGTTGGCGGGCGCACCTTCAGCTATCGCCAGCCCGAAGGCGCCTTTACCCAGCCCAACGGCACCGTGAACCAGAAAATGCTTAACTGGGCCTATGAGGCCCTGGGTGAGCGTCCGCACGATCTGCTCGAGCTGTATTGCGGCAACGGCAACTTCACGCTGCCGCTGGCGACCCGGGTACGCAAGGTTCTGGCCACCGAGATCAGCAAGACCTCGGTCAATGCCGCGCTAAGCAATCTGGCGGAAAACGCCATCGACAACGTGACGCTGGTGCGCCTGTCCGCCGAAGAATTGACCGAGGCCCTGAACGAGGTTCGCCCGTTCCGTCGCCTACACGGCGTCGACCTCAAGAGCTATGAGTTTGGCAGCGTCTTTGTCGACCCGCCGCGCGCCGGTATGGATCCGGACACCTGCGAGCTGACCCGGCGCTTCGACAACATCCTGTACATCTCCTGCAACCCCGAGACACTGGCGGCGAATATCGCGCAACTGCACGATACCCACCGCATCGAACGCTGCGCCCTGTTTGACCAGTTCCCGTGGACCCACCATATGGAATCCGGGGTGTTGCTGACCCGCCGCTAACCCCCGCCTTTGCAGGCGCCTGCCCGCGCCTGCAAGGTTGGGACGATAGCCCGGCGTCAAAACCGATATTCCACCGTGCCCTGCAAAGTCCGGCCACGGCCGAGGGTAAAGGACAGCACATCCCCCAGCGGCACCAGATAGGCGCGGTTCCCGACGTTTTCCATGGCCAGGCGCAGGGTCAGGTCATCGGTAGCCCGATAGCTGCCGTACAGGTCATAGACGGTGTACGGTTTCCAGTCGGCGGGGTACACGCTGCTGATCCCCTTGTTGGTCTCGTGTTGCTGCGCAAAGCCGGCGCTGTAGCGCGCACGGCCGCCAATATCCAGCCGACGGTCGAAGAAGCGCGCCCCCAGCGTCAAGGTGCCACGGTCCATGGGCATATGCTCGGCCGAGCCCAGGATTGCACTGCAGTGGGTGTACCCGTTGGCCGCCTCGTTGGGGGCCATGCCGATCACAATGCCGGTTCGCCCGGGGGCGTCTTTGACCGGATCGGTCACACCGCCCAGCCAGGCCGTCTTGGAACAGAAGTTGTTGGCGCCGATCATATGGGTGTAGGCCAACTGGCCATAAGCGCCACCCGCATCGTAGTCGAGCTGGTACTCGACACCCCGGAACCGGGTCTGCTCCAGGTTGTTGACGTAGGCACTGTTGCCGATGCTGGCCATGCCATAGCCCGGCGGCCGCACGCCCATGGTCATGAAGATGAAGTCATCGACGCGGGTGTCAAAGTACGCCACCTTGGCGCCCAGGCGGTCATCGGCAAACAGCAGGTTCTCCTTGAGGATATTGACCCCCGCCTCCCAGGCCGTGGAGGTCTCCGGCTTGAGGAACGGATTGGGGAACATGCTCTCTGCCCCGCCGCCGTGGGGACGCCCGGCAATCATGGTTTCCGTCACGGCGGGCGGGCGCCAGCCCTTGCCGTAGGTGACGAACAATTGCAGCCAGTCCAGTCCCGGCTTGACCGACAGGCCAAAGGTGGGCGAGAAATGGCCTTCTTCGCGCTCGATGTCGAAGTTCAGTGGCACCGAAGTCTGCGTGGGCGTCTTGCCGATAATGAAGGTGCGGATGTTGAACCCCGTCTCGCCGGTCAGTCGATAACGGTCATAGCGCAGCCCCGCATTGAGGTTCAGCCAGTCGTCGTAGTCGTAGTCCAGGCGCGTAAACAGACTGGCCATGGCCCGATCCCCCTCGGGGGTCATGCTTTCCGAGGCCGAAGCCGTCACCGCCGAGCCCGCCGCCACCGCCTGGTTGGAGTCGGGGCGCACCTTGTCGTAGAAGAACTCCAGCCCGTAGTTGGCCTTGATCGTCGACGCCTCGCCCAGGGCAAAGGTCGAGGTATTCTGCGCCTGGGCGCCATAGGTGTCGGTCTGGTAGGTAATGTCGTAACCGGGGTTGCTGCGTCGACGCAGGGTGGTCTGGTCGTTGCGATTGTCGACAAAGTAGAGCTTGGCCTTGAAGTCGATCAGCGGGTTGTCCGGGCGGTAGCTGTAGTCGAGGGCGATGTTCTGCGCGCGGACCTTGCTGCTGCCCAGCTTGTCCCAGAGCACCGCGTTTTCGGTGCTCATCATATTGGCGTCGTCGTAGGACACTTCGGTGGTCAGGTAGCTCAGTTGTAGGCGCTGATCCTCGGGCAGGTTGAGCCCCAGCTTGACCAGGCGCGAGCGCATCAGCGACCCGGAGTAAGACACCGGTGACTCCTTGACCCGATCCGCAATCGCGGGGTCCATCCAGCTCCCGGTGCGCAGCTCGCCGATACTGCCGCGGGTGCCCGGTTGGTAGTCGCCCATGTGCCGTTCGCTGACGGCCACCAGCATGTCCCAGACCTCGGTCCCGATGGCGAAAGCAGAGCTGCCGATAAAATGCGTGCCGTTGCTGCGACCGCCCAGGCCGGTGGTCAGGCGAATCCGCCCGCCCATTTCCTCACCGGGCTTGATCAGGTCATGGGCCTCGACGGTGCGAAAATTGGCAATCCCGCCTATCACCCCGGCACCGCCCATGGTGGAGGTCGCACCCTTTTCAATCTCGACGCCCGACAACAGCTCGGGGTCGATGTACAGGGTGCCGTTGCGTTGCTGATGGCCGCTTTGCTGATAGTTCTGGCGCATGCCGTCGACCGACATGTTCACCCGGCCATAGTCCTGCACCCCACGAATATTCACCGACAACCCTGGGTCCTGCTGGTTGACCGCCGAGTACACCCCGGCCGCTTCTTCCAGCATGTCGGCGGCGTGGCGCGGTGGATTGCGGTTGAGCTGCTCGCGGGTAATCACCGCCACGGAGCGCGGCGCCTGGTAGACCCAATCACTGCCGCGGCCTTCGGTGCTGCCGGCCGACACCGAAGTGGTATCCAGGGCCAGGGCCGATCCATGCTCCGCTGCGACCCGGCTCAAGGTCACCTGATGCTCACCCGTGAAACGGTATTCGACCGGGTTGCTGCCCAGCAAACGCGCCAGCCCTTCCTGGGCGCTGAAGCGGCCCTTGAGCGGCATACCACGCAGGTCCTGGAGCATCTGACCGTCGAACAACACCTGTAACCCGGCCTGCTCGGCGAACAGCAGCACCGCGCTGTCCAGCGGCTGGGCCGGAATATCGAAGGCCGGGCGCGCCGATTGCTCACGGATGACCGGCGCAGCGTGTGCGGGCGCCAGGGTCAGCCAACCGCTGATTAAGCCCAAATGAACGGCCAATGCCAACCGGCTGGTGGCTCGATTCCCCTTGCGACTGCGTGCCCACATGATCCTGATCCCTGTACTGACGACAATGCTTATGCGAATGAATCTCACTAGCAAGACGCCTTGCCCGGGGGAACTCAGTAAGGTTTTTTGAAATTAATGGCCAAATAGCTCGGCGCCTGGCGCCAGCACCTAATAAATCAGGCTCAGGCCTGCCAGATCGAAGTGCTTGAGCTGCAACTCCTGGCTCAGGGTCGCGGCCACGCTGTCGAGCATGTCGAGGCGGAAGACCCCGCTGATCTGACGCTCGCCCAGGGTGCTGTCGCCCAGCACAATCCGCCCCTTGCGATAGCGGTTCAGTTGCTCGACCACCTGGGCCAGGGGCTGGCGCTCGAACACCAGCACGCCACGGCGCCAACCGGTGGCCCGTTGCAGATTAAGGTCGTTGAGCGCCTGCACCCCGCCGGTCTTGCTGTAGCGAGCGCCCTGCCCTTCGTCGAGCTGCTGTTCGCTTTTGCCGCGCAGGGGGGCGGCCTGCAAACTGACCGCCACACTGTGCTGCAACACGCCGACCCAGGCCTGCTCGGCGCTTTCGCGGCCGACCACGAAGCGCGTGCCCAGGGCGCGGGTCTGCCCGCCTGCACTCTCGACCACAAACGGCCGGTTTTCGCCCTCGCCCATGGGGGCCACATCGAAACAAGCCGACCCGTTCAGCAGCCGGATCCGCCGTTCACTGTTCGTAAAAGCCAGACTGATGGCACTGCCGCTGTCGAGTTCCACCGTGCTGCCGTCAGCCAATTGCACCTGGCGCACTTCGCCCTTGCCGGCCAGGTAATCGGCTTGCAGGCGCAACAGCAGTTCGGGGCCATTGAGCCCGCCGGCACCGATCACCAACACCAGCAACGCAGCGCTGGCCGCCCGTTGCCACAGGCGTCGTGCACGCCTTGGTCGTACCGCCCTCGCCCCTGGCGAGCGAGCACGGCGGGCCGCACTCGCAACTTGCCCGTCAGCGTCGACGCCCAGTTCGCCCAACGCCGCCCACGTGCTGCGGGCAAACGCCAGCGCCGCCTCATGCCGCGGGTCAGCAGCACGCCAGCGCAACAACTCAAGCACCTCGGCCGACGCCAGCGGCCCCGCGTGCAGACGCACCGCCCACTCGGCAGCGGCCTCTCTGATGATCTGCTCCGGGGAAATCTGGCTATCCACGTGGCGCTCTCGAATACGAGTGAGATAGAAATCGTGAGGTCTGGACAGGCTCATCACCGTCATTCATGGGTCTGGGTCCTGTGGCGCGCTATCTTGCAAGCGCTGCATCACATACGCCAGCGCCTTGGACAAATGCTTCTGCACCGAACTGTCGGAAATGTCCAACTGGCGGGCGACCTCGGCATGGGTCAGGCCTTCGAGGCGGTTCAGGCGGAAAATCTCCCGCGTGCGCTCGGGCAACTCCGCCACAGCCTGCAACAAACTGATGCGCTGCTGCTCGGCCATGGCCCGCGCTTCCAGGCCTGCCGACTCATCTTCGATCTCGTCCAGGGCGTCATGGCTGACCGTGTCGGTCTTGCGGCGCGTCTCCTGGCGAATATGGTCGACCAGCAGATTGCGGGCGGTGCGGTAGAGGTAGCCTGCCGTATTGTCGATGCGCTCCTTGCGGGTCTGTTCGGCCAGGCGCAGAAAACTCTCCTGAACCAGGTCGGCCGCCAACTGCGGGTCGCGCACCTTGCGCGCCAAATAGCCGCGTAGCGCGCTGGCGTGCTTGAGAAACAGCCCTTTGAGATCCGCGTCCGACAAACCGACTCCCTGGAGCAGGTGGGAAATGGGGGCGCCATCTTACTTATTATCGAGAATGATTTTCAATTAATAATCATTCATAAGTAGTGGCGAAATGCCCAAATTCGGTAGCAAGCTTGTGAAGTGGCCTGCATATTGCCTTGAAATTTCCATCTGAATGTCGCAGTTGGAGATCTGAATGTCGCTTAAAAGCAATTCAATGCATCTATCCACGGCTGAACAACGCTGGCTCCCCTGGTTCGGCAAGACCGGCAAACTGGCCATGGGCTGGGCATGCCGGGTCAACCGCACAACCTATCCGGTGATCGAGCAGACCTTCGAAGCCATTGCCGAAACCCGGGTCAAGCTGCTCCACAACTGGACCCAGGAACAGTGGGAGCACCTGGCCGAACTGGCCATGGTCGTTGAGCGCGACTTCGCCCACCTGAACAACGAAACCCTGCTGGAAAAGCTGGGCCAGGCCGAGGACGTTTCCGAACTGTTTGTCCTCGACCCAACCGGTCAGGTGCTCGCCTCGACGTGGGCCAGCCGCAGCAACGCCCGCCACGACCAGCCCAGGGCCCTGGCCGAAGGCTTGAAGGCCGCGTTTCTGCACGGCCCGTATCGCGACCCCCTGACCTTGCAGATTGGCCCCTCTTCCTCGCGCTTTCACGATGAAGTGACGCTCATGTTCTACCAACCGCTCAAGGCCGCGGGCAAAGTGCTGGGCTGCCTTTGCGCGCGCGTGCCCAACGACGTGATGAGCGACCTGATCCAGCGCGAAGCCGGGCATATCTACGCCGAATCGGGGGACAACTACCTGTTTATGGTGCAGTCGCGCTTCGATCCGGCCATCCAGCCAGGCGTCGCGCTCTCACGCTCGCGCTTCGAAGACGCGACCTTCACCCACGGTGAAAACCTCAAGAGCGGCGTGCATACACCGTGGAAAACCGTGCAGATCCAGCGCCATACCGAACTGGAACTGCGCTTTACCGACCCCGCCACCCAGGAGTTGCACCCGGGCGTGCGCGAGACCATTCGCCAAGGCTCGAACCTGTTCGTCACCTACCCGGGCTACTCGGACTATCGGCACATTCCCGTGGTCGGCAAGGGCGTGACCTTCCAACTGCCTGGCTCGCCGGATCGCTGGGGCATGATGTGCGAGGCCGACCTGGAGGAAGTCTATCGGCGCCGCTCGCTGAGCTATGGCCTGATGCGCCCGTACCTGGCGACGATGGCCGCGCTGTTTGTCAGCAACTACCTGATACGTCATTACAGCGGCCTGTCGGCCCAGTGGATCGACCTGGTCGAAGCCTGCAGCATGCTGGTCGCCGCGTTTGTGTTCGGCGCCCTGGGGCCCAGGCGTCTGGCCGGGCGCCTGAATGAAATGACCGGCGTCATCCGGACCATTGCCGAAGGCGAAGGCAACCTGCGCCAACGCCTCGACACCGGGCGCATGGCCAACGATGAAACCGGTGATATGGGCCGCTGGATCAACAGTTTTATCGACAACCTCGACGCCGTGGTCGGCCATGTCATCAAGGCCAGCGACAGCGTCGGCAGCACCAATCGACTGATGCTCGGCCGCAGCCAGGAGGCCAATGCCAGCTCCCGGGAAGTGGCGCAAGCGGTGCATCGGATGATGATTATCGTCGAAGGCCAACTGGGCGAAATACAGCAAGCCTCGGTCAGCGCCGAGCAAATGAAGCAGGCCATGGAAGACGTGGTCAGCCGCGCCCGCGAGCAGTTCGAATCGGTGCAGCAAGGCACCCAGTCGATCCGCGATGTGGTACAGCGCTCCTCTTCCAGCGTTCAGTTGCTCGACAGCAAGATGGAACAGATCGGCAGCATTACCGGGGTGATCAGCGCCATTACCCAGCAGACCAACCTGCTGGCCCTCAACGCGGCCATCGAAGCGGCTCGCGCTGGCGAGCACGGGCGCGGCTTTGCGGTGGTGGCCGATGAGGTTCGCTCCCTGGCCGCACGCACCGCCCTGGCCGCCGAGGATATCCGCCATATGGTTGAAGACCTGCAAGGCGAAACCCAGCGCGCCGTGGCCTTTATGCAAGGCGGTGTGCAGGACGTCGACAGCAGCCTGCGCCTGGCCGAGGAAGCCTCTTCGGAAAACCTGCAATTGCATCAGGCGGTGGACGATCTGTTTCGCATTATCCAGCAACTCAATGCCAGCAGCCGCGACTGTGGCAAGACCATCCAGCAGGTCGATCAGTCTTCCAGCGACATGCGTGAAACGGCGGCGATCCTGCAAAGCAGTGCCGAGACCGTGCGCCTTAATGCCAACAAGCTGCACAAGTTGGTCGGCCAGTTCGAGGTCAGCGGCGTGGTCAGCCAGCGTTCGGCTGCATAGGATTTTGCCCCGGCGTGGCGCATCACCGGCGCCACGCCACCCGTTTTGGTGCGTCAGCAGCGTAAGCCGGCCGCGTCGTGATTCAACAGCCCGCCACCGGCGCGCGTAAATCCTTGCGCCGGCCTCGGCCCGGCCAACCGCACAGACCTCGAGGTCCGGCAGCTGCACAGGATAGATCCCGGCGACAACATCAAATTGCCATCTCGGCAGTGAAATCCTACAGTCGTGCTCGCCCCGCCGACGCTCGACGCGCCGGCTTCACGCCAAAAGGACTGCACCGTGAGCGACGCCAAACGCTTTATTGAGATCATCGAACAGTGGCGCCACCAGCCCGATTTTCAGGCACTGACGCGCTACAACCAGTACCGGCACTGGCTCGATTACCAACGCCTGCACGAGCACAACTTTCGCAATATGCTCGCCTGGCTGCTCAACCCACGTGAAGGCCACGGGCTCGGCGATCTGTTTATCCGGGCGCTGCTCAGCGGCCTCAAGACGTCCAGCACAGGGAATGCCCAAAGCCTGGAACGCTGGGCCGCCGAGGACAGCTGGCTGCCCGAATCGCGCCTGGCGGGGATGGACCTGAGCCACGCTTGCGTGGCTATTGAGGTGGGCGACAAAGACGGGCGCATCGACCTGGTGTTGGTCGACCCGCACAACCGTCTGGTGATCGCCATTGAGCGCAAGGACGGCCATCACCTGACCGAAGGCCAACTGGCGCGCTACAGCGACTGGATCGAAAGCCACTACGGCCAGCACTACCATTGGCTGGGCATCGTCTCCGACAGCCATGAGCGCGTGCATCTGTACAACGACAGTAACTGGCTGCAAATCAATGACGAATGGCTGATCGCCGCCCTAACCCAAGCCCTGGCCCGCCCGGGGCTGGATGCCCTGATCCGGCCGCAACTGGACGATATCCGCTCGCGCCTGATCGTAAGCGCCTGGGAGCAGGACCCGTACTTCGCCGGAATCAATGAACACCTGCAGGACTTTGCCCAACGCCATGCTGCCCTGCTCGGCGAGTTGCACCGCCTGAAATGCTTCGCCGGCCCTTATCTCGAGATCGACCAGGCCTATGGCGTGCGCCATGTGCTCCCCAACCTGCTGTGCAACGCGGCCGAGCCAAGCGAAATCAACGCCGTGCAACACGCCATGGAGCAGAACGAACTGCTCAACGCCCTGTGGCGCCTTGCTCAGCAATAACGGGCTGAACCTGGAGACCGTCGCCGGACGCCCAACGCCCGGTGACCGACAAATACTGCGGGCGATTAACGCACAGTAAATCTATCCACCCACGGCGGGACGCTTGCCGACAGTTGACCGTATTAACTGGTTAGTACATTTTATCTCTCCAGGCCGGACTGCATTCGGCCACACAAAAACAACAACGGAGAGACAACCATGTCCCCTATCGTTCTGGTGCTTAACGGCCCGAACCTGAATCTGCTGGGCACCCGCGAACCCGCCACCTACGGTCACGAAACCCTGGCCGATATCTCGGCCCTGTGTGGGCGCAGCGCCAGCGAACTGGGCCTGACCGTCGAGTTTCGCCAGACCAACCATGAAGGCGAACTGCTCGACTGGATCCACGGCGCACGCAAGCGCTGCGCCGGCATCATCATCAATCCGGCAGCCTGGACCCACACGTCGGTGGCCATCCGCGACGCCCTGGTGGCCAGTGAACTGCCGGTGATCGAAGTTCACCTGTCCAATGTTCATGCCCGCGAACCGTTTCGCCATCACTCGTTTGTCTCGGCCATTGCCACGGCAATCCTGTGCGGCTTCGGCAGCCAGGGCTACCGCCTGGCACTCGAACATTTCGCCCAGAAGCTCAAGGGTTAATCGCAATGACGCACGCTATTGCTCACGGCGTACTCGCCGGCCTGATCGGTGCCGGTATCCAAGGCTCGCGCACCCCAGCCATGCACGAACGCGAAGGCCATGCCCAGGGGCTCAATTACCTGTATCGGTTGATCGATCTGGATCAGCTTGCGCTGGATATCAATGCCCTGCCCGACCTGCTGCTGGCGGCTGAGCGCATGAACTTTACCGGGTTGAATATCACCTTCCCGTGCAAGCAGGCGATTCTGCCGCTGCTCGATGAGTTGTCGCCCCAGGCCCGTGGAATCGGCGCGGTGAATACCGTGGTGCTCAAGGACGGGCGTCGCATTGGCCACAACACCGACTGCCTGGGCTTTGCCGAAGGCATGCGCCGCGGCCTGCATGGCGCGGCTCGCCAACGCGTGGTGCAAATGGGCGCCGGTGGTGCTGGCGCAGCGGTGGCCCATGCACTGCTCGAAGAAGGCGTGGAACAGCTGGAGATCTACGATGTGGAAAACCAGCGCGCGCAAAGCCTGGCCGCCAATCTCAACCAGCATTTCGGCAGCCTGCGCGCCAGGGCCGGTAGTGACCTGGCCAACAGCCTGGCGCTGGCCGATGGCCTGGTCAACACCACGCCCATGGGCATGGCCAAGTTGCCGGGCATGCCGGTGCCCGCCGAGCTACTGCGTCCTGAGCTGTGGGTCGCCGAGATTGTCTACTTCCCGCTGGAAACCGAACTGCTGCGCACGGCCCGTGCCTTGGGTTGCCGCACCCTCGATGGCGGCACCATGGCAGTGTTCCAGGCGGTCAAGGCCTTTGAATTGTTCAGCGGCGTAACGCCGGACGCCCAGCGCATGCTCGAACACTTCCAGAGCTTCAACGGCTGACGCCGCCGCGCCCCTGCGGCGGCGCGAGAACTCAGGCTTGCAGGTAGCGCAGCACCGACTCGCAGATCATCTCGCGATGGCGCTGCTTGACCTGCTCGTCCGGCAGGTCGATCTGGAAGATTTCGCCAAAGGTATGGCGATTAGAGACGCGGTAGAAGCAGAACGAACTCACCAGCAGATGCACATCCAGAGGGTCCAGGCCGCTGCGGAACACGCCCAACTCGGCCCCACGGCGCAGGATCGCATCGAGGGCATGGAGAATGGTGTTGTTCATCGAGCGAATCGCCGCAGACTGTTTGACGTACTCGCCCTTGTGGATATTTTCGATACTCACGATCCGTACGAAATCGACATTACGGTCGTGGTGATCGAAGGTGAACTCGACCATTCGCCGGATCGCCTCGCGCGGCTCCAGCTCTGCCAGGTGCAGGCGGCTTTCAGTGCTGCGGATATCGCCGTAGAGCTTCTCCAGCACCTCGACATAAAGCTGTTCCTTACTGCCGAAGTAGTAATAGATCATGCGCTTGGAGGTATGGGTGCGCTCGGCAATAGCATCGACGCGGGCGCCGGACAGCCCCTGCTGGACAAACTCGACGATGGCCTCCTGAAGGATGTTCTCGCGGGTTTTTTCCGGATTGTTCTTGCGACTCTTGCGCGGCTCGACCTGGCCGGCATCGGGCTTCACGGGGAGTTCTGGAATTATGGTCATTCTGGGCTCACGGCCTGCTCTACGGACGCCGGCGATTATGGGCCGGGTCGCGCAGTGAAGGAAGCAGGGAGATGGATGATTCCATCTCCCAAGGGACGTTCTAGAGGCGGGCCTGGCGCACCACACCGCTGCGCGCCTTGGCCATTGCGGCCAGACGCACCGCTACGTTGACCGCCCCATAACCGGCGTAGCCACCCTTGCGTTGCAGGATCTCGAAGAAAAAGCGCCCCTCGAATGGCTCGGTGTACACGTGGAACAACTCGCCGCCCTGGGCATCGCGGTCATAAAGCACGTTGAAGTACGCCAGCTCACTGAGAAACTCGTCATCGAAATCGAAACGCGCCGCCAGGTCGTCGTAGTAATTCAGCGGAATATCCAGCAACGGCAATCCGGCCTCCTTGGCGCGGCTGACCTGGGCGAAGATATCGTCGCACTCGAAGGCAATATGGTGGACCCCCGAGCCGCGATAGCTCGATAGCGCGTGGGAAATCGCCGTATTGCGATTTTCCGAGATATTGAGCGGCAGGCGGATCGAGCTGCAACGACTGCGCAGCGCGCGGCTTTTCACCAGACCGTAGGGATCGGGCAGCACCACTTCATCGTCCGCTTCGAAATCCAGCAGGCTTTTGTAGAACAGCACCCAGCTGTCGAGGCTGTCGGCCGGTAAGGCCATGGCCATGTGGTCGATGCGCTTGAGCCCGCCCGGCCCGGCGGCCGCGGGCTCAAGCACAAAGTCGGTCGCATAGAATGACGCTCCCGCGACGGCCTGGTCCACCAGATAGATCAGGCTGCCATCGGGCGCCCGAACCGCGCCCAGTTCCAGCTCATTGGGCCCCACCAGCCCGCGATAGGGTTGCCCTTTGTAGGCCACGGCACGGGCCAGAGCACTAGCACTGTCCTGCACGCGAATCGCCGTGGCACACAGTGACGGGCCGTGGGCTTCGAAAAAGTTGTGGGCGAAGGAATAGGGTTCGCTGTTGAGGATCAGGTTGATATCGCCCTGGCGCAGCAAGCTGACATTCTTCGAGCGATGCTGGCCGGCCTTGGTAAAGCCCAGGCGCTCCAGCCAGTGGCTGAGTTTGGCACCCAGCTCGTCGTCGACGGCAAACTCGAGAAACTCTATACCCGCCTGCGCCGTAGCCGCCGGCGCCTCGAACAGCGTGTCGAGATTGGCCACCGTGGGCGTTTCGCGCAACAGCCGTTCGCGGGTTTTCTCTTCCAAGTACAGCAGCGAGCGCAGCCCATCGGCGGCATTGGCCCGGGGCGGGGCGGCGCGAAAACCGTCGTTGAAAATCTCCAGCGACAACGGCCCGGTGTAGCCGCTGCGAATAATCGGTGCAAGAAAACCCGACAGGTCGAATTCGCCCTGGCCGGGGAAGCAGCGAAAATGCCGACTCCACTCCAGCACATCCATGGCCAGGATCGGCGCGTCGGCCATCTGCACAAAGAAGATCTTGTCGCCGGGAATCTGTGCGATGGCGCTCGGATCGCCCTTGAGCGACAGCGTATGAAAACTGTCGAGCAGAACCCCCAAGCTGGGATGGTCGGCCTGGCGGACAATGTCCCAGACCTGTTGATACGTATTGATGTGCCGGCCCCAGGCCAGTGCTTCATAACCAATACGCAAGCCACGGGCGCCGGCGCGTTCGGCCAGCAGGTGCAGGTCGTCGACCAGTATCTGCGTATCACCCACCGAATCGGCACTGGCATTGCTGCATACCAGCACCAGGTCGGTGCCCAGTTCCTGCATCAGATCGAACTTGCGCTCGGCCCGTTCCAGGTTGCGCGCCAGACGGTCGCGCCGGCAGCCTTCGAAATCGCGAAACGGCTGGAACAACGTAATGGCGATGCCCAGGTCGGCACACATCTGCCGCACCTCGCGCGGGCTGCCATCGTAGTAAAGCAGGTCGTTTTCGAAAATTTCGACCCCATCAAAACCGGCGGCGGCAATGGCCTCAAGTTTTTCCGGCAGGGTGCCGCTCAGGGATACGGTGGCAATGGAGCGCTGCATAGGGGACTCCCGAAAGGACGTGGGATCTGTCGTAAAGCGCCGGGCATCGTTCGCGAGCAGGCCGGTTGCGGCCCTGGGTTGAGCTCGTGAACCCGGCCGACGGCCCGGGCAGATGAATTATTGTTACGGCCAGTTTATACATCAATAAAAGTGTACGAACCAGTTAGTTTTGTGTGCGATTATCGACCACAAAGGCCTTTAGCGAATTGACGATTTTTTAGCCACTGCGCACCATCGTCAGCACATTGAAGCCGGTCCTGCGGGGCAGGCAACGATCGAAACCTGCGGGTTTCATGGCCCAGATCCATCACCCAGAACACACCATAAAAATTTCAAAAATCGGGTAAACGCTCATGCACGCACTTCACGCTCTATCGTCCTGCCTGCTTCCCCAGACCGCCATCCGTCCCGCCGATCCTCAAGCGGCGCGCCTCGAGCCCAGCCACTGACGCCTCGGCGCCGATTACCGCACAGCCGGTTGATCTGCGAATGCCCTTGCCCGTCGGCCACTGCCCAAGGGTTAAACTTCGCCGATTGCCAAGCTCATTGAAGTCTCGACGAGCCCAACGCTCGTCAGTCACTGAACGGATGGCCCTACACCCATGACTCCTTCTCAAAGCTCACCCATCGCCCCAGCCCTGGGGGCCGCCCAAGGCGGCATCGGCGACAAGATCCGCGGCGCCATGGCCGTCGGCAAGACCCGCTGGGGCATGCTGGCCCTGGTCTTTTTCGCCACCACCCTGAACTACATCGACCGCGCCGCCCTCGGCGTCATGCAGCCGATCCTGGCCAAGGAAATGAGCTGGACGGCGATGGACTACGCCAACATCAACTTCTGGTTTCAGGTCGGCTATGCCATCGGGTTCGTCCTGCAGGGCCGATTGATCGACCGGGTCGGCGTCAAACGCGTGTTCTTCTTGGCCGTCTTGCTCTGGAGCCTGGCGACCGGCGCCCACGGCCTGGCTACCTCCGCGGTAGGCTTTATGGTCTGTCGCTTTATTCTTGGGCTGACCGAAGCCGCCAACTACCCGGCCTGCGTGAAAACCACCCGGTTGTGGTTCCCGGCCGGCGAACGGGCCGTAGCCACCGGCATCTTCAATGCCGGGACCAACGTCGGCGCGATGTTCACCCCAATGCTGCTGCCCCTGGTGCTGCACGTCTGGGGCTGGCAAGCCGCATTCATGTGCATGGCCGTGCTGGGTGGTATCTGGTTGATCTTCTGGGGCCTGAAGTACTACAACCCCGAGGACCACCCTTCGGTGAACAAGGCTGAACTGGAATACATCCAGCGTGAGGTCGAACCCGAGCAGAAAGGCGTCGCCTTCTCGCGGATCCTGCGCATGCGCGGCACCTGGGCCTTTGCTCTCGCGTACTCAATCACCGCGCCGGTGTTCTGGTTCTACCTGTACTGGCTCCCCCCTTTCCTCAACCAGCAGTACAACCTGGGCATCAGCGTGACCCAAATGGGCATCCCGCTGATCATCATCTACCTGACCGCCGACTTCGGCAGCGTCGGCGGCGGCATACTCTCCTCGTTCCTGATCGGTCGCGGGCTCAACCCGATCAAGGCGCGCCTGATCTCCATGCTGCTGTTCGCCTGCTGCATCATCGGCGTGATCATTGCGGCAGGCTCCAGCCACCTGTGGGTCGCGGTCGGTGCCATTTCCCTGGCCATCGGTGCACACCAGGCCTGGACGGCGAATATCTGGAGCCTGGTGATGGATTACACCCCCAAACACATGATGAGTACGGTGTTCGGCTTTGGCGGGATGTGCGCCGCAGTGGGCGGGATGTTCATGACCCAACTGGTCGGCTATATATTAACCACCACCAACAACAACTACTCGGTGCTGTTTACCATGATCCCGGCGATGTACTTCATCGCACTGATCTGGTTGTACTTCATGGCCCCACGCAAGATCCCGAAAGTCGAAGACTGATGTAAGTACGGGTGCCTGGTCCAGGCACCCGTATCTCCTCCAAACAACAATCTAGATTTTTCGAGCAATCAGCTCTACAGATCCGGATCGAATACAAAAGGCCTAGGAGCAGTATCGATATAGGGGATTGAGTGCCCCCTAGCAAGCGCCACCATATCTTGAGAAACAGGGGACTCGTCACGAAGAACAAACATACACTCCATAACTATGCGCCCCACCTTGGAGCTGTTTATATTCAACACCTCACTCACTCTGCCTAGCATCGCCCGAAATTCACCCAGCCCATCGCTATAGCGCTTCACGTCTTCCTCTGTCACGCCATCTTTCCACTTAACGTGCGCTTCAAGCGTGTATTCATCTATAAAATCAAAGGTATTGCGCCTTACTTTACATAACTCTTCGTGTTTGGCAGCGCACTCTCTCGCAACACTATCCAGAGTCTTGTAAAAATCTGGAGCTATCTTTGCAAACTCATCCAATAGCGGTGTTTCGATGGAGCGAGCCCCCACACCATTCGCACCACCAATAAAGGCAAAAGCCTCAAGAGTGGCAGTAGCAATATACTCATTGCTCGGCGAGCTGCAGACCGGCAGCTGATCGAGGTAGTAATCAGCTGCTCTGGGACCAACTGAAAGAGACATATCAAATTCCCTAGTTATAATTTGCCTGTCTATTTTCCGCAATCGCCATACCGCAAAACCATCAGACGTCACTCAATTTTCAAAAAAGACAATGAGTGCACTCACTGAAATGCACTTTAAACACCCGCCCGTTATTAATGACGCTCACACTTAAACAAATCAAACGCACTGCAAGTAATTAACGCCCTTCAGCCCCGTCGTTGCTGCCACGCCGCCGCCAGGCCGCTGAGGCAGATCACCACGATCCCGACCAGGGCGCTCAAGTCCGGCGTGTGGTTAAACAACAGCCAGCCCAGCAACCCGGCAAAGACAATCTGGCAATACCCGAAAGGCGCCAGCAACGCCGGGGCGGCAAGGCGGAACGCCTGGGTCAGGAACAGGTGGGCGGTCATGCCACAGGTGCCCAGCGCCAGCATCAACAAGCCATGGCCCAGGCTGGGCACCTGCCAGAAAAACGGTACCAGCGCACTCATGATCAGGGTGTTGCACAGCCCGGCAAAGAAGTTGCTGGTCGTCGGGCTATCGTGCTGGGCCAGCTTGCGCGTCAGCAACTGATAGAAGCAGAAGAACAGCGCCGAGCAGAACGGCAACAATATCGCCGGGGTAAACAGTTCTCCCCCCGGGTGGACAATAATCAGCACGCCGATAAACCCGCAGATCACCGCCAACCACTGGCCGCGCGAGACCTTTTCCTTGAGCAGCGGCACCGACAGCGCCGTGACCAGCACCGGGGCCAGGAAGTTGACAGCCGTGGCCTCGGCCAGGGGAATAAACAACAGCCCGGTGGTGAAAAACAGGCTGGTGCCCAACAGGCACAACGACCGCGCCAGCTGCAGCAAGGGCCGCTTGGTGCGCAGCACGCGCAGGCCAGACTGGGGCAGGAAAATCCCGGCCATCAGCAGCGTGTGCACCATATAGCGCGCCCACACCACCATCACGATCGGATAAAAACCCGACAGGTACTTCGACAGGGCGTCATGACTGGAAAACAGAAAGGTCGCCAGAATGACCAGTAGCAATCCCTTGAGAGGCTGATTGACGCCGGACAACGGGGTACTGGTCATGGGGATCTCGAATGAGAGGCAGCCTGGAGGCAGACTGCCAGATAATATGGAACCCTGTTCTAGTTATCAATGGAGCAAAGGCCTACCGCCATTGCGGCTAGACCTGCCGCAGCACCTCGCGGGCCTTGTCCAGGGCCCATTGGGCTCGGTCCTGAGCACTGACGCCCTGCTCCAGCAATTGCACGGTCGGGATTTCCAGGCTCAGTGGCACATTGGCCGGCAGGCAGCGCAACAGCCCCAGTAGATCGCAATCGCCATCACCGGGGAAGCGCCGTTCGCTGCGGGCCTGACGCAGAATCTCGGCCATGTCCGGCGGGCACGGCCCGGCCACATCGCACAGCTGGACGTAGCGCAGACGCGCCGGGTCGACCTGCGCCAGGTCTGCCAAGCGCGAGCCGGAACGGTCGAAATGGAACGCATCGACCAGCACCCCGCCATTGGCTCGTGCGGCACTCTCGACAATGCGCACCGCCTGTTCGAGATTGCGCGCATCGGTCCAGGGCATGAATTCCAGATGGGGATGCAGACCGTACTGACGCGACAGATCACAGAGCGCAGCAAAGTTGTCGGTCAGCCGACACTCATCCGGATCATTGCCGGCCACCAGCAACTCGCTGGCACCAAACTCGGCACCGACCGCCAGGATCGCCTCGAAGTCGGCCACCCGGGTCTCGGGCTTCAGACGCAGGATCTCGACATCCAGCACCTTGATCCCGGTATCGCGCAGACGCGCCAGGGTCTCGCGGCGCAAACCGGCATCCGCGACCAGGGCAAAATGCTGCTCTTCAGGCGTCGCCGGCTCCAGGCGCAGACCGACATGGCTGTAGCCCGCACGAGCCGCGATCTCGACCATCTGCGGCGGCGAGACTTCGAGCACGGTCAGGGTCGCCAGGGAGAAAATACGTTCATTCATCGGGGATTCACTCAATCAGGGCAGGAGCGCAGGCACGGCCGGTGGCGGCGGCCTCGCGGATGGCTTCGAGCAGCGCCAGGGTGCGAGCCGCATCCGCAGCACTGACCAGAGGCGTGACCAGGCCACGGGCGACCAGGACAAAATGTTGCAGTTGCAGGCGCAGGGCTTCATCGGCGCGAAACGACTCCTGCACTGCCAGCAGCGGCTGGTGCCAACCCGCGCCGTCCTCGGCGTAGTGCCAACGCTTGAGCTGGGGAATGCTCAAGGCGCCCCGGGTGCCCGCGAGCAAGTAACAAGGCTGGTCGGGCTGACGTGGATAGACCGGGTTCTCCCCCGAGTCGAGCTCCCAGCTCCAGGGCGCCGCCACCGCATCGGAACCGGTCAGGGTACCCAGTGCGTCATTGTCGAACTGCAACAGCACCGCCGCGCAATCTTCGTTGCCGAAACCGCGCACGGCATTACTGGTAATGGCCTGCACCTGGCGCACTTCACCGCACAGATGGCGCAGCAGATCGAGGTCGTGGATCAGATTGGTCAGCAGCATCCCGGCACCGGCCTCGCGCCGCCAGGGAATATCGAAATAGCTGTCGGGCTTTTGCAACTGCCACAGCGCGGTCACCGTGGTCAGTCGGCCCAAAGCGCCCTCTTGCAGCAAGGCGTGGGCACGGACGATCAACGGGTTGTGCCGCCGATGATGACCCACCAGCACTGGAACGCCATGGCGCCGGGAGGCGGCTACCAGCTCGCGCACCTCGTGCAAGTCGACACCCACCGGCTTTTCCAGAAGCACCGGGACGCCCGCCGCCAGGCAATCCAGCGCCGTGCTGACATGCAGGGTGTTGGGGTTGGCAATGATCACGGCCTCGGGCCGCGCCTGCTCAAGCATCTGCCGGTAATCGGCGAAATAGGGCACGCCACAGGCCGCGGCAAAGTCGCCGGCCTGGGGCCCCGGGTCGGCCACCGCGCACAGTCGTGCCTCGTCGAGCCCGCGCAGATGCTGGTAATGCTGGCGGCCCATGACACCGGCGCCAATCAGGGCGATACGCAAGGGTGAAGTCAAAGCACAGATCCTCTTGGGAGTTGTTTTGGAAAGGCTGGACTAAAATAATTTAGAACCAGGTTCCATTTTTTCGCAAGAGGAACATAAAAAACCCGGCAATGCCGGGTCGATAACCGCACACCTTCTCCTGCCAGAGGGAATCAGGTTCAGTTGAACAGCTCGGAGGCCTGGCACGCCGCCGAGAGCTCGGCGGCGTAGGTCAGCAGTAAAGGCGCCAATGCATGCAGGCGCTCGCGGGGCATGCGAGCGCTTGGCCCGGCAATGCTCAGGACACCGACCACATGTTTATCCAGCGGATGGCGAATCACCGCCGCCAGCGCCGACGTGCCGACCGCCGAGCTTTCCTCGACCCAGGCATACCCCAGTTCGCGGGCCATGCGCAGGCGCTCGAGCAGTTCGGCATTGGAGCGTGGTGCGTTCGGGCCCAGTTCCGCCGGGGGCTGTACGCCCTGGCGCTCGACCAGCGCCAGGGCCTCGGCATCGCTGAGGCTGGCCAGCCACGCGTGGCCTGAAGCGGTGTAGAACAGAGGCGCATCGCGGCCCATGTCCGGGTCGTAGCGCAGCCCGGAGCGGGCGCCCTGGGACTTGGCGATCCAGGTCTGGCGCTCACCCTCGATCACGCCCAGGCGCACCAGTTCACCGCTTTCCTGGGCCAACCGGTCAAGAACCGGCTGGACAATATCGGCGCCACTGCCCGCCAGGTACTGAAAGCCCATGGCGACCAGTTTGGTCGACAGGTGGTAGCGCAGGTTGTCCGGGTTCTGGCGCACATAGCCCAGGCGGATCAACTCGGCCAACAGGCGGTGGGTCGCGCTCTTGGGGATGCCCAGGCGCTCGGCCAGGGTCTGCATCGGCAAGCCCCGGGGGTCGCTGGTAAGACTTTCCAGCACACTGAAGACGCGTTCGATCTGACTGCCGGCCATGGGTGCGGTCCCTACAAAATTTGGCCGATTCTAAAAGACATCGCCGGGAATGGAAAACCGGAACTGTACTGTCCGCTGTTCGCCCATAAAACGGTCACCTTCGCCGAATCGCGAGCTAAGCCGGCTTGCCGTTTAAAAAACACATACGTATATTTTGGAATCAAGTTCCATAAAATCAACAAATCCGGATACTGCTGCCCATGCCTGCCTCGCCTTCTTTTCCCCAAGAACTCGACTGCGACGTGCTGATCGTCGGCTCCGGCGCGGCCGGATTGTCCGCCGCCGTGACCGCCGCCTGGCATGGCCAGAAAGTCATCGTGGTCGAGAAGGACCCGGTCTTCGGCGGTGCCACCGCCTGGTCCGGCGGCTGGGCCTGGGTGCCTTGCAACCCGTTGGCACAGCGCGCCGGGATCATCGAGGATGTCGAGTTACCGCGCACCTACCTGCGCCATGAGCTGGGCGAACGTTACAATCCGGCCATCATCGACGCCTTCCTCGAAGCGGGTCCGAACATGGTCAGCTTCTTCGAGCGCCATACCGCGCTGCAGTTTGCCGACGGCAATGGCATCGCCGACATCCATGGCGATACGCCCGGTGCCGGCACCGGTGGTCGCTCGGTGATCGCCGCGCCCTACGATGCCCGCCACATCAACCGCAAACTGCTCGACCGGCTGCGCAGGACGATGCGCGAGACCTCCTTCATGGGCATGCCGATCATGGCCGGCGCCGATCTCTCGGCCTTTCTCAACCTAACCCGCTCCTGGTCGGCCGCCTGGCATGTGACTCGCCGCTTCAGCCGGCACCTGCTCGACCTGGCGCTGCGGGGTCGCGCCCTGCAACTGGTCAATGGTGTCGCGCTGGTGGGCCGCCTGGCCAAATCCGCCGAAGACCTGGGCGTGCAGCTCTGGGAATCGGCCCCGGTCAGCGAACTGCTGTACCAGGACCTGCGAGTCTGTGGCGCGGTGGTCAACAGCGCCAACGGCCCCGTGCGCATCCAGGCCCGTCGGGGCGTGGTGCTCGCGGCGGGCGGTTTTGCCAACGATATCGAGCGGCGCAAGGCGCTGTTTCCACGGACTCCCACCGGCCACGAACACCTGGCCCTGCCGCCCGTGGCCGTGTCCGGCGATGGCCTGCGCCTGGGCGAAAGCGTTGGCGCGCAGGTCGAGACCGACCTGCACTCCCCCGTGGCTTGGGCGCCGGTTTCACGGGTGCCCCATGCCGACGGCAGCCTTGGTCACTTCCCCCATATCATCGAGCGGGCCAAGCCCGGGATCATCGGCGTGCTGAGCAATGGTCAACGCTTCGTCAATGAAGCCGATGGCTATTTCGACTATGTGAGCGCCATGGTCGCCAACGCCCCGGCCGGCGAGGAAGTCGCGTCCTGGCTGATCTGCAGCCATGCCTTCCAGCGCCGCTATGGCCTGGGCATGTCCCGGCCGTTTCCAGTGCCGCTCGCGCCCTTTATCCGCAGCGGCTATCTCAAGCGTGGCGCTACGCTCGAAGCCCTGGCCGATGCCTGCGGGATCGACCGCAATGGGCTGACCAGCACCGTGGCGCAGTACAACCAGCACGCCCGCCATGGCGAAGACCCGCTCTTCGGGCGCGGCTCGACCCCTTACAACCGCAAGCAGGGCGACGCCTTGCACTCGCCCAACCCGTGCGTGGCGCCCATCGAGCAAGGCCCCTTCTATGCGGTGAAAGTCGAGCCGGGCTGCTTCGGCACCTTTGCCGGCCTCAAGGTCAATGCCCAGGCCCAAGTGCTCGATCCGCATGGCCAGGCCATCAGCGGGCTCTACGCCGCAGGCGGTGACATGGCCAGCATCATGGGCGGCCACTACCCGGCAGGCGGCATCAACCTCGGGCCGGCGCTGACCTTCGGCTATATCGCCGCACGTCATATCGCCGGCGTTCGCGATTACGAGTAAAGGAGATCAACCATGCCGCGCAGCATTAATGTCCCCCTGCTGACCCACCATGGCCTGAAGCTGCCCAAGCTGGGCCTGGGGACCTGGCCGATGCTCGGCGAAGCCTGTACTGCGGCCGTCGAGCAGGCCCTGGCCCTCGGCTATCGCCACATCGATACCGCCGCTGCCTACCACAACGAAGCCGCCGTCGGCCTGGCCCTACAGGCCGGCGGCGTGCCGCGCGAACAACTGCATATCACCAGCAAGGTCTGGTGGGACCAACTGCAGCCCGATGCACTGCGCCGCTCCTTGGACAACAGCCTGAGCGCCCTGCGCAGCGACTATGTCGACCTGTTCATGATCCACTGGCCGGGCCAGGATTGGGACCTGCGCCAAACCATCGAGGCGCTGGTCGCCGTGCAGGAGCAGGGGCTGACACGGACAATCGGCGTGGCCAATTTCCCCTTGGCGCTGCTGCGCCAGACGGTCGAAGAACTGGGCGCGCCACTGGCCGCGATTCAGGTCGAGTACCACGTCCTGCTGGGCCAGGACCGCCTGCTCGACTACGCCCGCCAGCACGATATGGCCCTGATCGCCTACAGCCCCCTGGCGCGCAACAAGGTCTCGCAGATCCCCCAGATCCAGCAGATCGCCGCACGCCATGGGGTACTGCCCACCCAGGTAGCGCTGCAATGGCTGCTGGAGCAGGACAATGTCGCGGCGATTCCCAAGGCAGCCAGCCATGCCAATCAACTGGCCAACCTGGAGTCGCTCAACCTGAGGCTCGACGAGCAGGATCGCGCCCTGATTGCCAGCCTGGCCAAAGACCAGCGCCAGGTCAGCCCGGACTTTGCCCCGCAATGGGACACACCGCAGCGCTGAATATTCAGGCAAAAAACGGGGGCGGACGCCAAGCGTCCACCCCCGTTTTTCAACGTACGACTCAGAAGTCGAAGAACACCGTCTCGCCTTCACCCTGGATGCGGATATCGAAACGATAGGCGGTCTTGCCGTCCACTTCGCAACGTTGGGCGACCAGGGTTTCACGCCGTGGCGGCTGCTCGATCAGGTTCAGCACCGGGCACTGGGCGTTGGCCTCGCTTTCATCGCTGAAATACAGCCGGGTTTGCAGGTGGATATTGATCCCGCGGGCAAACAACGACACGTTGATATGCGGCGCCATCGGCACGCCAGCGGCGTTTTTCACCACGCCCGGCTTGATGGTTTCCAGGGTCCAGCCACCGGAATCGAACGTCGTTGCGGTGCGGCCGAAGCTGTTGAAAGCTTTTTCCGAATCGAACGCCTCGTCATAGACGCCCTCGTGGTTGGCCTGCCAGAACTCGAGGAACGAATCACGCACCAGGTGGCCATTGCCGTCGTAGACATTGCCGACCAGCAGGATGTGCTCGCCAGGCGCCTGGGGCTTGGCCATCCGGTTCCAGATTTCATCCGGGCGCGGCGGGTTGCCGGCGGCCTCCAGGGCCAGGCCGATATGCACGTAGGGGCCAGCGGTCTGGGACGGGGTTTCCGTAAGCAGTTGGATAGGCATGGTCGGCGTCCTCAGCAGTTTTCGAAGTGGGTCTTGCGCTGGCCACGCAGCACGATGTCGAAGCGATAAGCCAGGCAATCCATGGGATTGGCATTGCTCATGTCAAGCCGCGCAATCAGGCTTTCCACTGCTTGCGGGTTGGCGATCGACTTGACGATCGGGCACATCGGGATCAGCGGATCCCCTTCGAAATACAGCTGGGTAATCAGGCGGGTCGAAATCGACGGGCCGCTGATGGAGAAGTGGATATGGGCCGGACGCCAGTCATTCGGCCCATTGCGCCATGGGTACGGGCCCGGCTTGACGGTGCGGAAGCTGTAATAGCCGTCACGGTCGGTCAGGGCACGGCCAACGCCGCCGAAATTGGGGTCCAGGGGCGCCAGGTAGCGGTCGTTCTTGTGACGGTAGCGGCCGCCGGCATTGGCCTGCCACATTTCCACCAGGGTATGGGGGATCGGCGTGCCGTACTGGTCGCACACCCGTCCGGAAACGATGATCCGCTCGCCAACCGGCAAGCCGCCATTGTTGAAGTTGAGCAACAGATCGTTATCGAACTGACCCATCTTGAGATGGGAGAAGTCCGGGCCACTGGTTTCGCTGACCGACTGGGGAATGCTCACCAGCGCCTGGCGCGGGGAGCGCGGGATGGAGGTCTTGTAGTCGGGCGTCAGGGCCTTGGGGTGCCAGTTGCGATCACGGATATTGAAGCGACGGCTGTCTGCATCAGACATGTCGTTCTCCTGTTGTTGGTTTTTATGGAGGGCTGGCGCGCAGTCTCCCCCAACCCAACCCCGGCCGATAGTGAAACCCCGGCCCTCATCCATAACCAAAAGGTTATGGATAGCGCCCCTCGCGATAGTCACCCCCCACCTCGCGCACCACCTCCAATGCCCATTGCGCGGCCAAGGACAATGGCAGGCTGGCATTGCTGGAAATACCCACCGACCCGCCCGGCTCGCGTTGGCCCAGATCGATCTCGTACAGGTCGCCACTGGCCAGGTCGAGGCGGACCGCATCCAGCGGCGCGATCCACAGCGCCTCGCTGCACAGCACATAACGTCGGCTCAAAGGCACCGAGAGGGTTTCCAGGCGCTGACGCGACTGGCTGATGCCGCACTGCACGAACAAGCTGTCGGCAAACCGGCGGATCGTCGTTCCCGCCAACGGCAGGACCAGGGGATAACGCTCCAGGGCATGCAGGTCGAGCACGCCCGCCAGCAGCGGATGCCCGGCCCGGGCCACCAGCGTCATGGACTCGCTGTACAGATGTTCGAAGTTCAGCCCCTGGATCTCCGGGCTGTCGGTCATGCGGCCGATCACCAAATCCACATCGCCGACCCGAAGCTGGGACAACAGATAAGCGCTGGGCCCCGTCACCACACTGACCACCAGCGCCGGGTGACGCTCATGCAGGCGGCGCACCACCTCGGGCACCAGCAGGCTTTCCACCGTCGACAACACCCCGAGCCGCACCAGCCCCGCCGCATACTCGCCGCCGCGCAAGGCATTGACGCCATTGCGCAGCGCCTCGACCGAAGGCCCGGCGTAGCGCAAAAAGGCCACCCCGGCCTCGGTCAGGCTGACCCCGCTCTTGCTGCGTATAAACAGCGCAGCCTCGACCAGGCTTTCCAGTTCCTTGAGCGTCTTCGACATCGCCGGCTGGCTGACCGCCAAGACATCCGCCGCCCGCGCCAGGCTGCCTTGGCGGGCCATTTCGAGAAAGCACACGAGATGGCGGAACTTGATGCGGGTATCGATATTCACAGGAGCTACAGTTCCAGGGCGAGTTCGACTCTATGATGCCGGTAGCCGCGGCAAGCTCCAAGCGGCAAGCGACCGGTTAAAAGCACTACACTCACGGTTGGCGGCACTGGCAGCCAAGATCCTGATTCTACTCTTTGAGAATTTGCACATGCTTTGGAAAAAAGGGCGGCGCAGCGACAACGTGGTGGATGCCCGGGGCGACAGCAGCGCAGGCGGCGGGCCACGGTTTGGGGGCGGCAAGGGGCTGAGCCTGACAGCCGTGGTGCTGATCGTCGGCTTTGGGTTGCTGACCGGGCAGGATCCACTACAGATTCTCGGCCAACTGGCCGGGCAGATGGGTGAGCAGACTGCCCCCACCACCGTGCAGACGCGCAAGGCCCCACCGGCCAATGACGAGGGAGCGGACTTTGTCCGGGTGATCCTCGCCGATACCGAGGACACCTGGGGCGAGATCTTCCAGCAGGCCGGCCGACAATATAAGAACCCGACCCTGGTGCTGTTCAGCAACCGGGTCAATTCCGCCTGCGGCCTGGCCTCTTCGGCCACCGGCCCGTTCTATTGCCCGGCCGACCAGAAGGTCTATCTGGACCTGGCGTTCTTCCAGGAAATGGCCCAACGCTTCAAGGCGGCCGGCGACTTTGCCCAGGCCTATGTGATCGCCCATGAAGTCGGCCACCATGTACAGACCTTGCTCGGGGTTTCCGCGAAAATCCAGGCCGCCCGCCAGCAGGGGCGCCGGATGGAAGGCGATGGCGGGCTGCTGGTGCGCCAGGAACTGCAGGCGGACTGCCTGGCCGGTGTCTGGGCCTATCACGGCCAGCAGCGGATGAACTGGCTGGAGCCCGGGGATATCGATGAAGCCTTGAATGCCGCCAATGCCATTGGCGACGACCGCCTGCAACAGCAGGGCCAGGGCCGCGTGGTACCGGACTCCTTTACCCACGGCACGTCTGCCCAGCGGGTACGCTGGTTCAAGACCGGTTTTTCCCAGGGCCAGGTCAGCCAGTGCGACACCTTCAACGCCAAGAGTCTGTAACCCTGAGGCCCGCGCGGCTCGCCGTGTTCGCCGCGCTGTGGATAACCTGCGCCGCAGCCCACGCCGCCAGCGAACACGGGGTCAAGGTCATCAGCCCGCAACGCTTGGCGCTGGAAGGCGCCGAGCTGAGCATCGGCCTGAGCCAGAACTGGAACCAGCCGCTGCCGGCTATCCAGCGTGCACTGATTATCATCCATGGCCGCCTGCGCAATGCCCAGACCTATCTGGGCAGCGCCGAGCAGGCCGCCGCCCGGGCCGGGCAGTCGAGCAACACCCTGATCATCGCCCCGCAGTTTCTCAACCCGCTCGATACCGCTCGCCATCCACTGCCGGACACGCTGCTGCGCTGGCACGCCAATGACTGGATGGCCGGCGAGCCCGCGCTCGGGCCAATCCCATTGAGTTCCTACGCAGTACTGGATGCCATCCTTCAGCGCTTGAGTGACCGACGCCGGTTTCCCAGACTCAAGGACATCGTCATCGCCGGGCATTCCGGCGGCGCCCAGGTGGTGCAGCGCTATGCCCTGCTCGGGCACTGGAGCCCGCCACCCGGCCTGCGCCTGCGCTATGTGATCGCCAATCCGTCGTCCTATGCCTGGTTCGATACCCGCCGTCCGGCGCCGGGGTTCGATCCCGCAACCTGCCCTGGTTTCAATACGTGGAAGTACGGCCTGAAACAGTTGCCGGCCTACGCGAACGGGAAGAGCCCCGCATCGCTAGAAAAAACCTATGCACAGCGCGCTATCACCTACCTGCTCGGCCAGAACGACACCGATCCAAATCATCCGGCGCTGGACAAAAGCTGTGCCGCCCAAGCCCAGGGAGCTTATCGGCTGATTCGTGGGCACAACTTCTTCGACATGCTGCGCCAGCGCCATGGGCAGGGCTTGGCCCAACGTCTGGTCGAGGTGCCGGGCGTGGGGCATAACGGCGACCAAATGTTCACGTCGCCCGAGGGCCAGGCGGCGTTGTTTGGCCGCTAGCGCGCCAGCATTCGCTGCAGGGCCCGGCAATCCTCGGCATGCCAGTCGGTCAGCTCCGGCCAGGGATTGTCTGGCAGATTGACCAGCACGCTGTGTGCGCCCGCCGCCCGCGCGCAATCGAGGTCGAAACGGTAGTCACCGACCATCACCATGCGCGGCGGCGCCACATCCCAGGCTTGCGCCAGCTTGAGCAGGCCACCGGGATCGGGCTTGGGTGGCGCATCTTCGCGGCCCAGTACATCCTCCACCGCAAAGCAGTCCGCCAGGCCAATCGCTTGCAGGGTGACATGGGCCAGCTCGCGGGCATTGCGGGTCAGGATCCCCAGGCGATGACCGCGTGCGACTAAGTCCTGCACCAGCTCGACGGCCCCCGGTGCCGCTTGTGCCCCCAATGCCAGCTCGCGCTCGTGCTCCAGCAGCCAGGCATGCTTGGCGGCCGCTTCGTCAACCGGCAACGCGGCCAGGTGGGTGAGAATATCGTCCTCGGGCGGGATCTGCAGGGCCACCTTGATCGCCGGAAAATCATGCACGGCAAGGGTCAGGGTGCCGTCCATATCGAAGACCCAGTGACGGATGTCACAAAGCTTCATGCCCAGTCCTCGCGATGGCGAATCAAGCCTTCCTGGGTCACCGACGCCACCAGTTGGCCGGCGCGGTTATACACGCTGCCCCGGGAGAAGCCGCGCGAATTGCCGGCCCACGGACTGTCCATGGCATAGAGCAGCCAGTCATCGGCACGCAACTCGCCATGGAACCACAGCGCGTGGTCGAGGCTGGCCACCTGCATATCCTTCTGCCAGACCGTCTTGCCATGGGGCAGCAGCGAGGTGGTCAGCAGGCCGAAATCCGAGGCATAGGCCAACAGGTATTTATGCAGTGCGGGAATATCCGCCAGCTTGCCGTCGGCACGGAACCAGACGTACTTCACCGGATCCATCGGCTGCGGGTTGAAAGGGTCTTTTTCAGTGACCGGGCGCACTTCAATCGGTTTGGCGCACAGCATCTTGTCGCGCATCGGCTCGGGAATCAGATGGGCGCGCTGCTGGGTCAGCTCCAACTCCGAAGGCAGGTTTTCCGGGCCGACCACCTGGGGCATGGCGATCTGATGCGCAAAACCACTTTCGTCATACTGGAACGACGCGCTACAGGTAAAGATCGGGTGGCCCTTCTGGATCGCCGTAACCCGCCGGGTACTGAAGCTACCGCCATCGCGCACCCGGTCAACCTGATAGACCACGGGCAATCCGGCATCGCCGGGGCGCAGGAAGTAACCGTGCATCGAGTGCACATGCCGCGCTTCCTCGACGGTCTGGCTGGCGGCTGACAACGACTGGCCCAGCACCTGGCCACCGAACAATTGACGAAAGCCCAGGTCCTGGCTGCGTCCGCGAAAGAGGTTTTCCTCGATCGGCTCCAGGGTCAGCAAATCGACCAGATCTTCCAACACTTGGCTCATTCGGACTCTCCTCACACAAAGCATTACCGCGCAGTCTTGGCTGCGGCGGCCAGCGTAAATCGGGCTATTGTAAACGGGCGTAACAGCTTAGCCATGCAAAGTCGCGAGCCATTGCGCGCGGCTGATGCGGTACAACACGTGGCGGCGCAACGGATGATCGGGCGCCAGGGCCGGATGATCGAAGTCACCTTGGGGGTCGTAGTGCATGCCGATGGCCTGCATGACTTTTTGCGAAGGGGTATTGCTTTGGGTTGTGAAGGACACCACCTCGTCCAGGCCGAGTTGGTCAAACCCGCAGCGCAGAGCGGTCCACGCCGCCTCACTGGCAAAACCCAGCCCCCAATGGCGGCTCGCCAGACGCCAGGCGATCTCCACTGCCGGGGTAAACGCCGCGTCGAATCCCACCTGCGCCAACCCGGTCAAGCCAATGAAGGCCCCCGTATCCTTGCGCTCCAACGCCCATGCTCCATAACCGTGCTCGGCAAAATGCCCACGTATTCGGCCGATCAATGCCGCACTTTCCAGCCGGCTCAAGGGCGCGGGGAAGTAGCGCATCACTTGGGGATCAGCACACATGGCGGTGAACTCGGGCAGGTCCTCATCGCGCCACTGGCGCAACAGCAGGCGCGCACTTTCGAGTTCAAGTATCGGCTCCATCTATTCCCTCCGGATTGCTTAGGCGTTTTCCCTGTGGACAAGTGTAACGCGCTGCTAAGATTCGTCGCCTGTTCCGACCCGAGTTCATCATGCCGCTGCCGCTGATTTATCACGATGACTACAGCCCCGAGTTTCCGGCCGAACATCGTTTCCCCATGGACAAGTTCCGCCTGCTGCGCGATCACCTGGTCGACAGCGGCCTGACCGAAGACGCGGCGCTGCTGCGGCCCGAATGCTGCCCTGTGGATATCCTCGCCCTGGCCCATGACCGCGCCTATATCGAACGCTATATGGCCGGCGAACTGGCCCGCGAAGACCAGCGCCGCCTCGGCCTGCCCTGGAGCGAAGCCCTGGCCCGGCGAACCGTGCGCGCCGTCGGTGGTTCGCTGCTGGCCGCTGAGCAGGCCCTGGAACATGGCCTGGCCTGCCATCTGGCCGGCGGCACCCACCACGCCCATTACGACCACCCCGCCGGTTTCTGCATCTTCAACGACCTGGCAATCATCAGCCGCTATCTGCTGGAGAGCGGTCGAGTCAATCGGGTGCTGATCTTCGATTGCGACGTGCATCAAGGCGATGGGACGGCGCGTATTCTCGAACATACCCCGGAGGCGATTACCGTTTCCCTGCACTGCGAAAAGAACTTTCCGGCCCGTAAGGCCGAGAGCGACTGGGATATACCGCTGCCCATGGGCATGGGCGATCGCGACTACCTGCAAGTGGTCGACGACACGCTGAATTACCTGCTGCCGCTCTACCAGCCGGACCTGGTGCTTTACGACGCCGGTGTCGACGTACACCAGGACGATGCCCTGGGCTATCTCAAGCTCACCGATCAAGGCGTCGCCGCACGCGATGAAAGCGTGCTGCGCCATTGCCTGGGCCGCGATATCCCGGTGGTCGGGGTGATCGGCGGCGGCTACAGCAAGGATCGCCAGGCCCTGGCCCGCCGCCACGGCATCCTGCACCACAGTGCGCAACGCGTCTGGCTGTCATCAGGTTGCCATTGAACTGTGCCGGCTTACCCACAATCCCTGTGGAGCGGCCTGTGGATAACCTGAGTGAAAGCCTCTGTAGGTCATAGGCAGCATGGCCTGCAGGAACCTGGTTATTTTTTGTACAGACCATTCACAAGCCGCCTGAAGCCCCGCCGCGCGCAGCAGGGCCTGTCGCTCAGGTAGAATACCCGGCCTCCTTTGCCGATTCGCAGCCCGCACCATGACCCAGCCAAACATCGCTCCCACACCCTGCGTCGCCATTATCGGCGGCGGCCCGGCCGGCCTGATGGCCGCCGAAGTGCTGAGCCAGGCTGGAGTCCGGGTCGCGCTCTATGACGCCATGCCCTCGGTGGGGCGCAAGTTCCTGCTGGCCGGGGTCGGCGGGATGAATATCACCCACTCCGAGGCCTACCCGGCGTTTCTTTCGCGCTATGCCGAACGCAGCCCTTATATCGCCCCGCTGCTGCGCGAATTCGGCGCCGACGCCCTGTGCCAATGGATCCACGGCCTGGGGATCGACACCTTTGTCGGCAGCTCCGGGCGGGTCTTCCCCACGGACATGAAAGCCGCGCCCCTGCTACGCGCCTGGCTCAAGCGCCTGCGCGACAGTGGCGTGGTTATCCACACCCGCCATCGCTGGCAGGGCTGGAACAGCGAAGGCAAGCTGGTTATCCACAGCCCCGAAGGTGCAATCACCCTACACGCCGATGCCACCTTACTGGCCCTGGGCGGTGGCAGTTGGGCGCGTTTGGGTTCCGATGGGGCCTGGCTCCAGCACCTCCAGGCCCGTGGCGTGCCCTGCGCGCCACTGCGGCCCAGCAACTGCGGCTTTGAAGTCCAAGCCTGGAGCGACCTGCTGCGCAGCAAGTTCGCCGGTGCGCCACTGAAGAATATCGCCATCAGCTTTGACCAGAGCACGCCCCGCCTGGGCGAATGCGTGGTGACCGCGACGGGGATCGAAGGCAGCCTGATCTACGCGCTGTCGGCGCCAATCCGCGACCGTATCGAGCAACAGGGGGCGGCGACGATCGAGATTGATCTGTTGCCGGGCAAGACCGCGAGCCAGATCCAGACAGCATTGGCCAAGCCCCGCGGTTCACGCTCCATGGCCAAGCACCTGCACAGCCAGGTGGGGATCGATGGGGTCAAGGCGGCGCTGCTGCGAGAACTGGCGCCGAGCGAAGCGTTCAACGATCCGACCCGGTTGGCCACGGCGATCAAGGCCTTGCCGCTGACCGTCGTCAGGACTCGACCGCTGGATGAAGCGATCAGCAGCGCCGGCGGCGTACCGTTTGAAGCCCTGACGGAAAACCTGATGCTGCGCGACCTGCCGGGCGTGTTCTGTGCAGGCGAAATGCTCGACTGGGAGGCCCCAACGGGGGGCTACCTGCTGACAGCCTGCTTTGCCAGCGGCCACGTGGCAGGCCGCGGCGTGCTGGAATGGCTACGCGCTCGATAGCCGCTCACTGCTTTGCGTTGCCGCCGGTGACGTTCGCGGGCGGAGCGCCCGCAGAGCCAACGACTCACCCCAGCTGAAAGACCACGCCTTGGCGTTTGCCCCACCCTACGCCTGCGCACGCTACCTGGCGCCAGCGGCTAGGGATCTGCTGCCCACAAGGGCGTCTTTCAAGCCATCACTTGAGGTACCAGCCCCACGGCTCATCACCGATGTATTCAGTGACCTGCTTGACCTCCAGGTAGTTGTCCAGCCCCCACTGCCCCAGCTCGCGACCAATACCACTGTGTTTCATTCCGCCCCAGGGCGCCTCGACAAACGTCGGCTGCGAACAATTGACCCAGACAATCCCCGCCCGCAGTTGGTCGGCCACCCGCGCGGTGCGCTGCAAATCGCGGCTCATCACCGCTGCCGCCAGGCCAAAGCGGCTGGCATTGGCCATCTGCACCGCCTGCTCTTCGCGGCTAAAACGCTTGATACAGAGCACCGGGCCAAAGATCTCTTCGCGCCAGACAATGCTGTTCAGTGCCGGCTCGTCAAAAATCGCCGGTTCGACAAAATAACCGCCATCCAGATGCCCCGGCCGTTGGCCACCCGTCAGCAACCGCGCGCCACTGGCCTGGCCCTGGTCGATAAACCCCAGGACCTTCTCATACTGTCCACGACTCACCAGCGGCCCCAGCAACACACCGGGCTCCAGACCCGGGCCGATACTGATCTGGCGCGTCGCCTCGACCAGCCGCTCGATCAGCCGCGGAGCAATCCCCTCCTGCACCAACAGACGCGACGTGGCGCTGCATACCTGGCCCTGGTTCCAGAAGATGCCGAACAGAATCCACTCCACCGCCGCCTCGACATCGGCATCGTCGAACACGATAAACGCCGATTTCCCGCCCAGCTCCAGGCTGACGTTCTTGATGTCGGCGGCGGCCGCCGACATGATTTTCGCCCCAGTCGGCACGCTGCCGGTAAAGGCCAGCTTATCCACACCCAGGTGCAGGCTGAGCGGGCTGCCCGCCTCGGCACCCAGGCCAGTAATGACATTCAACACCCCCGCCGGCAGGCCGATCCGGTCCGCCGCGCCCGCCAGCTCCAGGGCGCTCAGCGGTGTCAACTCGGAGGGTTTGAGCACCACCGTCGCACCGGCCGCCAATGCCGGAGCAACCTTCCAGGCAGCCATCAGCAGCGGATAGTTCCAGGGAATGATTTGCCCGGCCACGCCAATCGGCTCGCGGCGAATCCGGCAGCGAAAGCGCGCATCCGGCAACGCCAGCGGCGTGTCCTGGCGCTCGTCCAGCTCACGGGCCAGCCCGGCGTAATAACGAAAGCAGCCAATCGCATCGGCAATATCCCATTGCGCCTCGGGCAGCGGCTTGCCGTTGTCGCGCACTTCAAGAGTTGCCAGCTCGTCCTGGCTAGCCTGCAACTCATCGGCCAGGGCTTCCAGCCAGACCGCACGCTCAGCCCCGCGGCTCTGCCCCCAACCCTGCTCGAAGGCGCGCCGGGCGGCACGCACGCCATGGTCGATATCTTCTTCAGTACCGCGAGCGACCTGTTGCAGGACCTGCTCCGTCGCCGGATCGATCACCTCCAGGTAGCCACCCAGGTCCGGGCTGACCCACTCGCCGTTGATAAACAACTGATCACGCATGAAAGCTCCCAGGGAGTGTTCCCAGTCGAAAACAGACAGCAGGCCCCGGATCAAGCGCCGGCATGACGATTTTGCAGATAGCGCGAGGTAAACAGCAGGGCCAGCGAGGCGCAGATAATCACCGTCGACAGCGCATTGATCTCCGGTGTCACGCCCCGGCGGATCGAAGAGAAAATGTAGATCGGCAAGGTCGTCTGCGAGCCGGCGACAAAGAACGCGATGATGAAATCATCGAAGCTGAAGGTGAAGGCCAACAGAAAGCCGGCCAGGATCGCCGGAGTGATCTGCGGCAGGGTCACCCGCCGAAAGGTTTCCAGCGGCGGTGCGTAGAGGTCGGCCGAGGCCTCGGCCAGCGCCCGGTCCAGGGACTCGACGCGGCTGCGCACGATGACCATCACCAGCGCCATGGTAAACAGCGAATGCGCCGCCACCACCGTGAAGAAGCCCATGTTCAGTCGGGGGATACCCGGGATCAGTTGCGCCAGCAACGGGTTGAGCACGTCGAACAGGCTGATAAAGGCGATCAGCGTCGAGATACCGATCACGATCCCGGGAATGATGATCGCGCAGTAGGTCAGCGCATCGAACAACAGCCTGACCCGCCGTCCGGCCCGCTGCAGGCCGAAGACCGCCAGGGTGCCAAACAACGTGGCCAGCACCGCCGAGCACAGGGCAATCAGCGCGCTGTTGCCCAGCGCTTCCATGATGAACGGGTTGTCGAAGGCCCGGCCAAACCACTGCACCGAGCAGCATTCGAAGGCCAGGCCACTGCGCCCGGCGTTGAAGCTGAACAGCATGATCAGCGCGATGGGCGCATAGAGAAACAGGTACAGCGAAGTCGAATAGCTGCGCAGCCACATATCACAAGCCTCCGTCGGCCGGACGCCCGCCAAAGCGCGCCACCAGTTTCAGATAGCCGCCGATGATCAGCAGCATGATTGCCACCAGCGTCATGGCCAGGGCACTGCCAAATGGCCAGTTGCGTGATTGCAGAAACAGGTCGACCAGCGCGTTGCCGACAAAGAACACCTTGCCGCCGCCCAGGATCGCCGGGATCAGGAACTCGCCCATCAGCAGGATAAACACCAGCATGACCCCGGTGATGATCCCCGGCGCCGAGAGCGGCAGGGTGATCCGCCGGAAACTCTCGAAGGCACTGGCCCCCAGGTCGGCGGACGCCTCGAGCAGGCGCTTATCGAGCTTTTCCAGGCTGACGTAGATCGGAAACACCATCAACGGCAGGTAACCGTAGACAATGCCGATCAGCACCGCATAGGGCGTATTGATGATCCGCACGCCCTCCAGCCCGAGGCTGGCGAGCAGGGCCGGAATGCCCTTGCCGCTGAGGATAAAGATCCAGGCGTAGGTGCGAATCAGAAAGCTGGTCCAGAACGGCACGATGACCAGGGTCAGCAGCAGCGAGCGATTCTGACGAACCTTGACCGCCAGGAAATACGCCAGCGGATAGGCCGCCACCAGGCACACCAGGGTGCCCAGTGGCGCCAGCAGCAGGGTGTTGCCGAACGCCGCGGCGCGCGAGCCCAGGTTCAGGTAGTTGGCCAGGGTAAACCCACCGGCATAGCCCCCGACCGCGCTGCGCTCGCCAAAGCTGAAGACCAGGATGATCAACAGCGGCATCAACAACAGCAGCAAGAACCACAACGTCGACGGCAACAGCATCAGCAGCGTGATCCGCCGCCCGAGGCTGCGCCGCCGGCTGGCCGCCAGGGACACCAGCGCGTTCGCCGGGACAGCGGAAGAAGGAACAGCATGTGCCGTATTCATGGGGGAATCCTTGCTGCGCATGGCGCCGGCTCAGGCGGACTTGAAGCGCGCCATCACTTCGGCGCGCAACGGGCTGGTCAGTGTCGCGGCCGCGCCAAATTCCAGCGGGCTAAGGTGCTCGGCAGCCGGGTACATGATCGGGTCCTCGAGCATCGCCGTCGGCAGCAGGGCATCGACGCGCTTGTCGCCGCTCGGATAGCCGTGGCTCAGCACTTCGAGTTTGTTGTGCTGGGGATCGAGCAGGTAGTTGATAAAGGCGTAGGCCGCGTCCTTGTGCTCGCTGCTCTTGGGAATGGCGAAGAAATCACTCCACAATTCGCCACCTTCGCGCCCCAGGGTGAACTGCATGGCGGCGTTGTCGCGGTGCAGCTGCGAAGCGTCACCCGTCCAGCACATCGCCATCCAGGCATCGCCGCTGCGCAGTGCCGGTTGGATATCCGAGTTGATGGCAAACAGATGGGGCTTGGCGTCGATCAGCAGTTTTTCCGCATCGGCCAGTTCCTTGGGGTCCAGGGAGTTGAAGCTGTAGCCAAACGACTTCAGGGCATTGCCGATGGCGGTCAATTGATAGTCATGGACGATGCTGCGCCCGGTGGCCTCGCCCATGCTCAGCGCCCAGAATTCCTTCCAGGTGGTGGGCTGGGCCTTGAACTGGCTGCTGTCATAGATCAGACCCGTGGTGCCCCAGTTCTTCGGCACCGCATAGACCTTACCGTCCACCGTTCCCTGGGCCATAAAACGCGGCTCGAAGGCACTGGCACTGAAGTTGGGCAGGCGCGACAGGTCCAACGGTTCGATCAGGCCCAGGCCGACGTAGGTGCTGACGGTGTAGTTGGTCGGCACCAGCACGTCCCAGCCGCTACCGCCGGCCTGGAGTTTGGCGAGCATCTCTTCGTTGGAACCGAACACGCTCATCGACACCCGCGCGCCGGTGGTCTTGCCGAACGCATCGAGGTTTTCCTGGCTGTGGTAGTTGGGCCAGGTGGCCAGGGCCAGCCGGTCACCCAGGGCGCCCTGCTCGCCGGCATAGGCGTTGCTGGTCAGCAGGCCGGGCATATTGCTCGCCACCACGGCCGCAGCCAGGCCCAAACCGGTGCGCCCGAGAAACTCGCGGCGGCTGATCGAACCGTTCTGCCAACTGCGCAGGCTCTTGATAAAGCTTTTCTGGTCCATGGCACGTTCCCCTTCGGATAAATGATGTCGTTGGCGAATCATTGATGCTGGAAGCTGAAAACCTTGCTAAAGCGCCATCGCCAGGCCACTGGCCTGATCCCAGCCGACCTGCACTCGCGCCCCGTGTTCGAAGCTGCCCTGCCCCGGCTCCTGCTGGCGCGGCACGCGCACGCAAACCAGGCCGAAAGGCTCGGTACGCACGCGGTATTCGGTAAGGTTGCCCAGGTAAATGCGGTCTTCGACGCAACCGTCCAGGCGTATTTCGCGGCCCATTGTCGAGTCGGGCGCGGCAATGCTGATCAACTCGGGGCGCACCGCAATGCAGCCCGGTGCATCAGCGCTCAGGGCCACGCCGGTGGGCGTCAGCGGGCTGGTCAACTCCAGGCCCTCGGGCGTGCGCAGCACCACCGAGTTGCCCTGCAGGTGGCGCACGGTGCCGTTGAACAAGTTTGACTCACCGATAAAGTCGGCGACATAACGACTCGCCGGCGCCTCATAGAGCTGCTCGGGGCTGGCGGTCTGGATGATCGAGCCACTGTGCATCACGCTGATGCTGTCGCTCATGGACAAAGCCTCTTCCTGGTCGTGAGTGACCAGCACAAAGGTAATCCCGACTTCGCGCTGCAAACGTAGCAGCTCGGACTGCATCTCCTTGCGCAGCTTACGGTCCAGCGCGGCCAGCGGTTCGTCGAGCAGCAACACCGTTGGCTTGTTCACCAGAGCCCGGGCCAGGGCCACGCGCTGTTGCTGGCCACCGGACAACTCGCTGGGCTTGCGCTGGCCAAAGCCTTCGAGGCGCACCATTTCCAACGCCTCGTCGGCCATGCGCCGCTGCTCCTGCGTGCTCGGACGCGGGTTGCGGTAGCGCAGGCCATAGGCAATGTTTTGCGCCACGCTCATATGGGGAAACAGCGCGTAATGCTGGAACACCATATTCACCGGCCGCTCAAAGGCCGGAACGCCCGCCACATTGCGCCCGGCCAGCAGGACATCGCCGGAACTGGGCTGTTCGAAGCCGGCGATCATGCGCAGGGTGGTGGTCTTGCCGCAGCCGGAGCCACCGAGAAAGGAATGGAAGCTGCCCCGCCGGACCTTGAAGTTCAGGCCGTTGACCGCCTGGACCGCGCCGTAGCGCTTGACCACATGACAGAACTCGATATCGCTTGCTTGGCTGTTGTCGGTCATCGCCGGCATCCTCTGTCCCAGTGCGTGGCTCGCTGCATCTGGGGAGGAAACTAACAACCGCGGTTTTGCCCTGTATATATCCCTTGGGGGATAGAGGTCGCTTTTGGAATCAGGCGCTGACGGCCAGTTCCTGGCCACCCAGCTCGCGGATAAACAGCCCCAGCAGTTCCGACTGGCTGCAGATACCGAGCTTGGCGTAGAGGTTCTTGCGGTGGATCTTGACCGTGCCGGGGCTGATCGACAGCTGTTCGGCGACCGAGGCGCTGGAGTGGCCGCGCAGCAATAGCTGAACGATCTCCTGCTCGCGCCCGGTCAGGCAATGGGCTCCGAATTGATCGAAGGCTTCGCGGATCTTGAAATCCAGGTCCCGGGCCGGCCGCGGTTGCTCGGCGCGGCACTGCTGCCAGGCCTCGATCACCACCTGCTCGACCACCGCCTGGGCGCAATCCATCAACTGCAGTTCATCCCGGCTAAACGCCGCACTGGCCGTGGCGCGCATCAACGACAGCACCGCCATGGCACCGCCGCCCAGGTCGATGAAAAACGCCACTTCCTCAGCCAGCCCGGTCTGCTGGTAATAGGTCAGGTAGTACTCGCCCAGGTAGAAGTGATCCGGCGCAAACTGGCGCAAACGCCACAACCCCGGCGGCTGGCGCCGGGTGCAGGCGAGGTAGAAGGGGTCGAGCAGATAAGGCCCGCACTGGTAGTCGTCGACATAGACCTTGCGCTTGTCTGGCGCAAACGTGTCGAACAGGGCCAGCGGCCGATGCTGACCTTCATAGACAAAGAGCACGAAGTGATCGACCGGGCAGATCTGCTTCAACCACTGGCTCAACCCGGCCAGGCGCACCGGCCCGGCAGGTAGCTCGAGCAAATGGGCTATGGCGGTCGTCCAGTGTTTCAGTTCCTTGGGGCGCATAGGGCAGTGGCTTGGGGTCGGGCGAGTCGATCCGCTGAAGATGCACAATGCGCGCCAGCACCCGCCCTACTCCGCCGGGCCATGCCGGCGTGGGAAACAGCCTTTTAGGCTGTCAGTTGCCCCGCACTGAAATCGCTCAGCGCGGGCCAGAACTGTCACCTTGGGTCACACCGGGTAACGCTTACGGCTTGCGCTTGCGCGGCCCGGTATTGAACGCCGGCACCTTGCGCACCGGTTTTACCGAAGGCGGCACATCGGCAACGGTTTCGCCGCTGTCGACCCATTTGCCCAGGTTGCGCTTGCCGCCACCCGACGCTTTCGGCTTTTTCGGTTTCTTCGGCTTCTTCACCACCTGGCCACTGGCATCGGTGTCCGGCACCCGGTGCTCGGGGATAAAGTCCGGCTCCGCATGACGGGTCAGGGTCTGGCGGGTCAGGGTCTCGATGGCCGACAGCAGGTTGACTTCATCGGCACAGACCAGGGAAATCGCTTCGCCGGTGGCGCCGGCACGACCGGTGCGGCCGATACGGTGGATATAGTCTTCGGCCACGATCGGCAGGTCGAAGTTGACCACCAGCGGTAGGTCTTCGATATCCAGACCGCGAGCAGCCACATCGGTGGCCACCAGGATCTGGATCTCGCTGGCCTTGAAGCGGTCCAGCGCACGCTGGCGGGTCGCCTGGGGTTTGTCGCCATGGATACCGTCGGCATTGACGCCCTGGCCCTGGAGTTTTTCCACCAGCGCATCCACGCCATTGCGGGTCTTGGCAAACACCAGCACCTGTTTCCAGCGGTTCTTGCGCAGCAGGTGACTGAACAGCTCCGGCTTGCGCTTCTTGTCCACCGTCACTACCCACTGCTTGACGGAACTGGCCGCCACATTGCGCGGGCTGACTTCGATGCTCAACGGATCATTGAGCATCTGCCCGGCCAACAGGCGGATATCGTCGGAGAAGGTCGCGGAGAACAGCAGGGTCTGGCGCTTCTTCGGCAGCACACGGTAGATGTTCGACAACTCCTCGGAGAAGCCCAGGTCGAGCATGCGGTCTGCTTCGTCCAGTACCAGGGTCTGCAACTGGTTGAATTTCAGCGCGTTCTGGCGGAACAGGTCGAGCAGGCGACCGGGGGTGGCCACCAGCACATCAACGCCCTTGCGCAGCTTCATCATCTGCGGGTTGATGCTGACCCCGCCGTACACCGCGTAGGTGCTCAGGGGCAGGTTTTCAGCGTACTGGCGCACGCTTTCATGGACCTGCTCGGCCAGCTCGCGGGTCGGCACCAGGATCAGCGCCCGCACTGAGTTGGCGGCGACCTTCGGCCCCTGCGTCGTCAGTAGTTGCAACAGCGGCACGGCGAAACCGGCGGTTTTGCCGGTGCCGGTCTGGGCCGCCGCCATCAGGTCGCGACCTGCGAGTACCGCCGGGATGGCCTGGGCCTGGACCGGCGTCGGGGTCTGGTAGCCGAGTGTCTCGAGGGCACGCAGCAGGGGTTCGATCAGGCCGAGGGTGGCGAATGTCATGGGAGTACCGTAGGAAAAGTGTCAGCGCTATGCAGCAATGCGCGGCAGTTTACCCTGTCAGGCCTCTTTCGGCTTGCGCCACTGCGGCAAACCGATCAGCACCACGGCGCTGATGATCACCCCCATCGCCAGGCACTCCTCGACACCGATGGTTTCGCCGGCAAAAACGATCCCCAGCAACACGGCCACCGCAGGGTTGACGTAGGCATAGCTGGTGGCCGCCGCCGGGCGGACGTTTTTCAGCAGGTACATATAGGCGTTGAACGCGACGATGGAGCCAAACACCACCAGATAGGCCATGGCCCCCCACCCGGCAGCCGAAGGCATCTGGGTCAGGCGCTCGCCACTCACTCCGCTGGCAATCAGCAGCACCACGCCACCCACCAGCATTTCCGCGGCACTGGCCATCGCCCCAGGGGGCAGTGGCAGGTGCTTACTCCAGACCGAACCAAAAGCCCACGCCGCGGCCGCCATCAGGATCAGGCCGGCGCCCAGCGGGCTGGCCTGCAGGTTGGACCCCATGTTCAGCAGGGCGATGCCGATCAGCCCGAGCACAATCCCGGCCCACTCCAGGCGGGTATTGCGCGCGCCCCAGAAGTAGCCGCACAGCAGGGTGAACAGCGGCACGGTGGCCACGGTCAATGCGGCGATGCCCGACGCCACGCCAATATGCTCGGCGACTGTCACCGCACCATTGCCAAAGCTGAGCAGCAGCACGCCAATCAGCCCGGCAGACTTCCACTGTTGCCAGGTCGGGGCCGGCACCCCGCGCAGGCGCAGGAAACCATAGAGCAGGCTGCCGGCCAGGGTGAAACGCACACCCGCCATCAACAGCGGCGGCCAGGACTCGACGCCAATCCGGATCACCAGATAGGTGGAGCCCCAGATAAAGTACAAGGCGAAAAAGGCCGCGATCAGCGGCAGCGTGATACGACGAGGCGCAGGCATGGAAGGCTCAAGGCAGGAGACGGGAGCGTTATTTTAGAAAGGTCCCGGGCTTTAATTAAGCTACAAAACCTGTTTATCGCAGCCGTACACTTTTCAAAACACGGATATCACCGCTATAAACCGTGTTTTCCAAAGCCAGCCCTCAAGAGCCTTCGTCCATGGATAAATACGACCGTCTGATCCTTAGCGGCTTGCTGGAAAACGGCCGGGCGTCCTTCGCCGAATTGGCACGCAAGGTCAACCTGTCAGCCCCGGCCGTGGCCGAGCGGGTGGCCAAGCTGGAAAACAGTGGTGTGATCACGGGCTACCAGGCCAAGGTCGATATGGACAAGATCGGCCTGCCGATCCAGTGCGTGATCGAGTTGCGCCTGAACCAGCACGGTAACCAGCAGACCTACGATGAGCTGGTGCAGATCCCCCAGTTGACCGAATGCCATCGGGTCACCGGCGATCCCTGCGTGATCATGCAGGCCGCCGTGGGTTCGATGCCGGAACTGGAGGAGCTGATCAACCGCATTGCCCGGTTCGGTTTCAGCAAGACCTCCATTGTCCTGTCCAGCGCCATCGAGCGGCGCATCCCCCAGGGGCACCTGGAGGTCAATGGCCGCGGAAAAGGCTGAACGAGCGGTTCAGAAACCGCGATAACGCTTGAGATGTTCGCCGATCTTCGCCGCCGGAACCTTCTGCAATTTGCATAGGAAATCATGGGACAGCTCGCGCAGGCCGTGCTTGTGCCGTAACTCGCCGGCCAGGTGCGCGGTGAGGTTGGCGGCCATCTCGGCGTCGGCCATGGCCCGGTGCGCCTGACCGGTGTGCGGCAGGCTGGCCCAGGTGGTCAGGGTACCGAGCTTGTGGTTGGGCGCCGCTGGCATCAGCCGTCGGGCCAGCAGCAGTGAACAGGCGAAGTTCTGCAGCCGGGTCCGTTTGATCCGGCTCATCTCGTAGTCCCAGAACTTCTGGTCGAACGCGGCGTTGTGTGCCAGCAACGGGGTCATGCCGACGAACTCGTTGACCTCGTTCATCACCTGCTCCGCTGGCGGGGCGGTGCGCAGCATGGCGTTGCTGATACCGGTCAGTTGCTCGATAAAGCCCGGCACGCGGACGCCAGCATTCATCAGGCTCTGGTAACGCTCGACGATGCGCCCCCGCTCAAGAATCACCACGGCAATTTCCGTGGCCCGGCAACTGGCCCCCGGGGAGATCCCGGTGGTTTCAAAGTCGATGACCGCTATGCGTTCCAAACCTGTTTCAATCCCGTGCAGACAATTAAAGGTGTTCAGTTCTTGAGCAGCAATGGGCCGTCGATCGGCACATAGCGGCTGGCCGCGCGAATCAGCGAGTTGGCGGTCAAGCCCGGCACCCCGTAGGCCACCGCTTCGACGCCATGCTTGGTAATGATCCGCTCCAGCAGCAGGTCGAAATCACCGTCGCCGGAAGCCAGCACCACTTCGTCCACGTGGTCCGCAGCATCCATGATATCGATGGTGATACCCACATCCCAGTCGCCCTTGGCCGAGCCGTCGCTGCGCTGGATATAGGGCTTGAGCTTCACGGTAAACCCCAGGTTGCGCAGGATCTGCTGAAACTGCTGCTGTTTGAGATCACCGCGATCGATGGCATAGGCATAAGCCTCGACAATCTGCCCGCGCTGGCTGATATCGGCCCACAGGGCCGCGTAATTGAAGTGGCAGCCATAGACCTGGCGCACGGTGTAGTAGAGGTTCTGCACATCGGCGAACACTGCGATTTTCTTCACCGCCAATCCTCTGGACGACTCACTGGGGCTCAAATTCTGAGAGAGCGCGCAGTATGCCAGCCTGAAGACCGAGCCTGCGAATAATCGGACCGGGGCGTAGGCCGCCCCGGGGCTAGAACATCAGACGTAGGTATCGTCGTCGGAAAAGAACCCAGCGTCATCATTGGAGAAATCGGCATCGCTCAGGCCTGCCTGATCGCTGCCACCCCAGCTGTCGTTGTTGGCCATGCGTGGCTGATCGTTCCAGCCACCGCCGCTGTCGCTGAGCGGAGCCGGCTCTTCCTTGATGATCTCTTCGACCACCGCCGGCTGTTGGTTATGACTGAACAAGCTGCTCAGCCCCTGGGCCAACATCACCCCGCCGGCGACGCCTGCCGCTGTTTTCAGGGCGCCGCCCAGAAAGCCGCTACCGGCGGCCGCTGGCGGCTGCTGTGGCGGCTGCGACGCATAGCCAGGTTGGGCATTGAAATTTTGCGCGGGCGCATTGGCGGCTGGCCGCACCGGTTCGCGCCAGCCGCCGCCAGACGCCGAGGGGGCGGGAGCCGCGGGCTGCGGCTCGCGATTGCCGCCGCCGAAAATGCTCGAGAGAAAGCCCCCACCGCCACTGGACGGCGCCGGGCTGCCCTGGGAGCGCGCCTGTTGCAGGTCGGCCTGGGCCTGCTGCAGTTGCGCCTGCAACTGGCGGTTCTGTTCATCAAGCTGCTTGAGGGCCGCCTCCTGAACCAGGATCGCCTGGGTCATGTAATAGCCCGCCGTGGGCTGACGCAGCAGATGCTCCCTGATCCGCGCCTCGGCCTCGGCATCACGCGGGCCGGGTTGCGCTTGAGCCTGTTGCAGGCGGGAAAACAGTCCATCGATCAGGGTTTGCTCTTCGTGGTTCATGGCGACCTCGTTAGATTGCCGGTAGAAATCCTCGCCCGGACCAATGCCCGGGCTACCTGCCGGTAATGGGGCTGGTGATCACGGTTTCAAGGGATCTTTACTCAAGGTTTACATTTGGCGAGCGGCGCCGTTCTTCGGGTAAAGTGGGGCCCTGTTTTTTTGCCTGTGACTGCCATCGATGAACCCGCTCAATGTCATCCGCGATGCCCTGTATTTTTTCCAGCGCAACCTGGGCCAGATCGTCCTGCTGTGCCTGCCGCTGGTGTTGCTCGAATCCATCGGCAAGCTGGCGGTGACCAGCCTGACGGGCGGTACCGACGCAGCGCCAGCCTACGACATGATTGTCGGGCTGCTGTTCTACCCCCTCTACACCGGCGCCCTGATCCTGTTCCTCGATGCCCGCAGCCATGGCGAGCAACCCCGCACGGCCGATCTCTGGGCCATGGCCCTGCGCCTGTGGCCGGGCTTCGCCCTGCTGGCCGCGTTGAGCACGCTGCTGATCATGCTCGGGGTCTCGATGTTCGTCCTGCCCGGGCTCTGGGTGATGGTCAAACTGGTGTTCGCCGAATACCTGTTCGTGCTGCGCGGGCTGGCACCGCTGGCGGCCATGCGCGAGAGCTTCCAGATGAGCAACGGGCATTTCTGGCGGATCCTGGCCTGTGTGCTCGGCGTCCTGATTCCGCTCTGGCTGCTCGACGGGCTGAGCCTGATGCTCTACCCCCAGCCCCAGGATCCGCTGATCGGGGTCCTGATCGACTGCGCCAACAGTTTCCTGCAAGTGTTCACCACCGTGGTGCTATTCCGCCTGTTCATGTTGATCGACGCCCCCCGGCAACATCCGTGAACGCCACACCCCTTGGGCCCGGCCGGCGCTCTCGGTTATGCTCGGGCCCTTCCTGCAGCGCCGATAAGCCGAGCCGATGACCCGTCTACTACGCCGTACCCTGCTGATCCTGCTACTGATCGCACTACTGCTGGGACTCTCGATCCACAGCCTGACCTGGCGCCCGGACGCGCTGCAGACCCTGCCTGTCAGTTGCAGCGCCGAAGCGCCGACCCTGGTGCCCGGCCAGGCGTTGAAGGTCATGAGCTGGAACGTCCAGTACCTGGCTGGCAAGCGCTATGTCTTCTGGTACGACCTGCCCGATGGCAGTGGCCCGGACGAACGCCCGACCGCCGAGGACATGGCCTTTACCCTGGACGAAGTGGCACGGGTGATTCGCGATGAAAAGCCCGATATCCTGCTGTTGCAGGAGCTGCACGACGGCGCCAAGGCCAGCGACTACCAGGACCAACTGGCGCTGCTCGAAGAGCGGCTGACCGATATCTACCCGTGCAGTACCCGGGCCTTCGACTGGAAAGCCGACTTCGTGCCCGACCGCCACATCTTCGGTAGCGTGGGCAGTACCCTGGCGACCCTGAGCCGCTATCGCATCGAACACGCCGAGCGCCGGCAGTTGCCGGTGACCGAGAGCAACCTGCTCAGCCGCCAGTTCCAGCCCAAGCGCGCCCTGCTGGTCAGCTACCTGCCCTTGAGTGACAAAGGCCAGTTGGCCGTGATCAACACCCACCTCGATGCCTTCAAGCGCGGTTACGACACCCAGGAACAACAGGTACAGGCCAGTGCCGCCCTGCTCGACGACTTCGAAAAGCTCGGCACCCCCTGGCTGATTGGCGGCGACTTCAACCTGCTGCCACTGGGGCAATACCTGCGCCTGGCGCAGAACCAGCGCCAGCAGTACGACGCCGACAGCCCACTGCACCTGCTCTGGGACAAATACCCGATGATTCCCAGCAACCAGGAGTCCGGCGGACAGGGCCGGGCCGACTGGCTGACCGCCTACCCCAACGATCCGAGTGTCGAGGGCCCGGACCGGACCCTCGACTACCTGTTCCACAGCCCCCGGCTCAAACGGGTCGAAGCCCGGGTCAGGCAGGACGACACCCTGCGCATCTCCGACCATCTGCCCTTGGTTGCGCGGTTCCTGCTGCCGGCCAGTCGCTAGGACCTACTTGCGCGGCTTGGCCCTGGCCGTGGCCTCCGCCACCAGCGGATCGTCCGGCCAGTAGTGCTTGGGATAGCGGCCCTTCAACTCCTTCTTCACCTCGGCGTAGGTGCTGCGCCAGAAATTGGCCAGGTCTTGGGTCACCTGCACTGGCTTGCGCCCCGGCGACAGAAGATGCAGTTTGACCGCCTGCCGGCCACCGGCGATCCGTGGGGTTTCGGCCAGCCCGAACAATTCTTGCAAGCGCACGGCCAGAATCGGTGGCGACTCGCTGTAGTCCAGCCGGACCGACGACCCCGAGGGCACACGCAGATGATGGGGCGCCCACTCTTCCAGCCGCTGGGGCAGCGGCCAGGGCAGCAAGCCATGGAGCATGGCCGCCAGGTCCAGGTTGGCGAAATGGCTCAAGCGCGAGACTTTGCCCAGATAAGGCTGTAACCAGTCTTCCAAGGTCGCCAACAGCCTGGCGTCGCTGACATCCGGCCATTCGCTGTGCCCGCCGGCTGCCAGGTCGAGCTGGCGCAGCAAGGCCACCCGCGCCTGCCACTGGCGCAGTTCAGGGGTCCAGCGCAGCAGTTCCAGGCCTTTGCGCCGCACCAGATGAACCAGGGCCAGGGTGCGCGCCGACTCATCCAGCCCCGTCAGCGGTTCACGGCTGAGTACCAACTCGCCCACCTTGCGCTGACGCTCGGCCCGCAGCACGCCTTCGCGCTCGTCCCAGTCCAATTGGTCGAGGCAACGGACCTGCTCGGCCAGCACGGTCTCGAATAGCCCCGGATCAAACTCCGCTGCCAAATAGATACGTTCTTCGCGCTGGCCCTGGCGACTGCCCAGATCCGCAACGACCAGCCAGGGTTGCTTCATCAGGCTATCGCTTTCACTGAACAACGCCGCCCGTCCATTGGCCAGGCGATATTCCGCGCCGCCCGGGCGGCGCTGCTGGGCGACCCGATCCGGATAGGCCAGTGCCAGCAAGGCGCCCAGCCAGCGCGGATGCTCGGGATCAGCCACCGGCTCTGCAGATGTGCCGCGCAGATAGCCACGGTATTGCCGGGCCAATTGGCGCGCGCGCTGCACGCCGCCCTGACCGCCGCGGGCCGCCCGCGTCTCGCCGCTCAGCAGCGCCAGCCGGCTGTGCAGATCGGCGCCCGCGCCACGCAGAATATCGCGCTCGCCCAACAAGGCCGCCACGTCGCACGCCATCTGCGCCAACCCCAGGGCCTGGCCCCGCAGCAGTAAATGGGCAATGCGCGGATGGGCCGGCAGCTCGGCCATGGCCTGGCCATGGCGAGTCAGGCTGCCATCCCCCTGGGTACTCAACGCGCCAAGCCGCTCCAGGAGGTCGCAGGCTTGGGCGTGGGCGGCAACAGGCGGTGGATCGAGCCAGATCAACTGGTCCGGCGTCACACCCCAGCGCGCCAGTTGCAGCGCCAGGCCGGCCAGATCGGCCTGGAGGATCTCCGCCGAGCCGTAGGCCGCCAACTGTTCGTGCTGGGCCTCAGACCACAAGCGGTAGCAAACTCCAGGCTCCAGCCGCCCGGCACGCCCCGCACGCTGGGTCGCACTGGCGCGGGAAATACGCTGGGTGTCGAGCCGGGTCATGCCGCTACCCGGATCAAAACGCGGGACCCGCGCCAAACCGGCATCGATCACGACGCGCACGCCGTCGATGGTCAGGCTGGTCTCGGCGATATTGGTCGCCAGCACCACTTTACGCAGGCCCAGCGGCGCGGGCTCGATGGCCGCACGCTGGGCCGCCAGGTCCAATTCGCCGTGCAACGGGCAAAGCAGGATATCGCCGCACTCGCCCAACGCCTCGACCAACTGTTGATGCACTCGACGAATTTCCGCCTGGCCGGGCAGAAACACCAACAGGCTGCCGTGCTCGTCGCTCACCGCATCGAGGACCGCTTGCACCACGCGCGGCTCGATAACCTCACCGGGCACGAAAGGCCGCCCCCAGCGCTGGCTCACCGGGTACATGCGGCCTTCACTGCGCAGTATCGGTGCCGCGTCGAGCAGGCCGGCCAGGCGCTCGCCTTCCAGGGTCGCCGACATCAGCAGGATCTTCAGCGGCTGTTCATCGCGAAACAGGGCGCGCCCGTTCAAGCTCAGGGCCAGGGCCAGGTCGGCATCCAGGCTGCGCTCGTGGAACTCGTCAAAAATCAGCAAGCCAACCCCGTCCAGGGCCGGATCGTCCTGCAGGCGACGAGTCAGGATGCCTTCGGTGACCACCTCGATGCGCGTGTGCGGGCCCACCTTGCTGTCCAGGCGGATGCGGTAGCCCACGGTTTCCCCGACCTTTTCCCCCAGTTCACTGGCCAGCCGCTCAGCGGCCGCCCGCGCGGCCAGGCGCCGGGGCTCGAGCATCAGGATGGTTTGCCCGGCCAACCAGGGCTCGTGCAACAGGGCCAGCGGAACCCGCGTTGTCTTGCCCGCGCCCGGCGGCGCTTCAAGCACGGCTTCATCGCGGGCGGCCAGGGCCTCGCGCAATGCGGGCAAAACTTCATCGATCGGTAAAGAAATCATGCTGGCTCCAGAACAGGGCGACGAGTATAACGGCGAACGGCCTGGCTTGATCGTGGGTCTTAGCCTGGACCCCATTACTGTTTCTGGAGACTCCCATGCGTATTGCTTCTCGTATTGTCGGCGGCGTCCTGGTCGCCACCCTGCTGACTCAACTCTCGGCCTGCGGCAGCCTGTTCTACCCGGACCGGCGCGGCCAGATCGACGGCCGCATCGACCCCACCATCGTGATCCTCGATGCCATCGGCCTGCTGTTCTATGTGATTCCGGGCCTGATTGCCTTTGGCGTCGACTTCGCCACTGGGGCCATCTACTTCCCGGGCGGGCAGACCGCCCAGATCGCCCCGGAAAAACTGCAACCGGCCGTCACCCCGGATGGCAAGGTCGACAACCTCAAGCTGCAGGCCATTATCCAGACCGAACTGGGCATCAATCTGCCCCTGAACGACCCGCGCCTGATCCAGCACAAAGGCAGTGTCGAGCAGTTGGCAAGCCTGGGCCTGGCCCCGGCCGCCTAAAACCGCACAGGAAGCCCGTCGCCATGAGCAGCAGCCCGGAACACGCCCGCCTGTTACGCCTGGCCACCCGCGCCTCGCTTGCGGTGGCCAGTATTTTGATTGTGACCAAGGCCATTGCCTGGTGGTTGAGCGGTTCGGTCAGCTTGCTGGCCGGGCTGACCGACTCGCTGCTCGATGGCGCGGCCTCGTTCCTCAATCTGCTCGCGGTGCATTACGCCCTGCGCCCGGCCGATGACGATCACCGCTATGGGCATGGCAAAGCTGAGTCGCTGTCGGGCATGGCCCAAGCGCTGTTTATTGCCGTGAGTGCGGTGCTGATCGGCGTCCAGGCCGTTGAACGCCTGCAGCACCCCGAGCCGCTGGGCGCGGCGGGTGTCGGCATTGCGGTGATGCTGCTGTCCCTGGCCCTGACCGTGGCGTTGCTGATGCTGCAACACAAGGTCATCCGCGAAACCGGCTCGACCGCCGTGCGAGCCGACTCCCTGCACTATCGCTCCGACCTGCTGCTCAACGGCAGCATCCTCGTCGCCCTGCTCCTGGGGGCGTTCGGCTGGCCACAGCTCGATGCGTGGTTCGGTCTAGGCATCGCCGGCTACATCCTGTGGAGCGCCGTGCAGATCGCCCGCGAAAGCGTGGCGGTGCTGATGGATGAAGAATTACCGACCGATGTCAGCCAGCATATGCTGACGCTGGCCTGCAGCGTACCGGGCGTGCTCGGCGCCCATGACCTGCGCACGCGCATCTCCGGCAGCCATTGGTTCGTGCAGTTGCATCTGGAATTGCCAGGGGAGTTGACGCTCTCGGTGGCGCACGCGCTGAGTGACCGTGCCGCGCAGGCGATTCAGGAGGTCTACCCGAAGGCCGAAGTGCTGGTACACGCCGACCCGCAGGAAGTGGTGAAAAACGCCCCCTCCAGCTAGTAGGTCACCTGATAGCCGCGACTGTTCAGGCAACTGCCCTGGGCCTGGCGATAGGTCTGCACCACCGAAGCATCCGGTGCGTAAGTCACAGTGGCCGGATCGAAACGGCTTTGCTCGACCGCCCAGCGATAGCAGTCATAGCGATCCTGCTCGACCTGGGCCTGGGTCTGGCCATTGATCGGATAAGCCACCACGTCATAGCCGTTGTTCACCGGCTGTGCCGGCACCGCGACCGGCGGCTGGACGACGACATAGTCCTGGCTATCGGCTTGGTAGAGGTAGTACGCCCCCGCCGCCAGGAAAAACAGCGAGCTGCCGATCCAGACTTCCCGGGCATAGTCCGGCAGGTAACCAACTCGAATACCGTAGGGCGGTGTGACGACGACATAACGTGGCCCCTGCGGGCGATACCAGTAGCCGCCTGAAAAGAAATAATCCCGCCCACGATAGGGCACGCGCAGGTTGCGATCCGGGAACCGGTCAACCACATAACCGGGACGATACTGCGGCCCCGGCCCCCAACCATTGCCATGTCCATCGGGACGACCTGGCCAATGGTTGTCGGACGGACGATTGCCGCCCGGGCGGTAGTCATAGGAGGGCCGGTTCATGCCGGGCTGCCAGTAGGCATTGTTGTCGCCCCTGCGCGGGATGTCCTGGTAACTGCCGCGCAGGGGCGACTGGGTCTGATGCACCGTATCGGGACGGCTCTGAATCGGCAGGCTATTGCTCGGCTGGGTGGACTGGACGGGCGGGCGCACCTGCGGCGCCTGGTACTGGGGTTGCTGGGGCCGGGGTTGCTGGACCTGCGGACGTTGCTCGAGCGCGGGCTCGCGCGATGGCCGCCCCTGCCACTGCCCGCCTTGATTCTGGCCGCTGTGCTCGGGTCGCGGCTGATTCTGCGGCCCGTGGTTCTGGTTGCTGCCCGGACGCTCCTGACCATTGTTGCCGGGACGCCCCTCCCCGCCGTGCTGGCCACCATTGGCACTGCCGCGCAACACATTGGGCTCATCGGCCAACACCGCCGTGCTGACACTCAGGCTGAGCAAGCCAACACCTGCCAAACGCCAGATGCGCGATTTCATGTTCTTCCTCATTGCGGGTTGGGACGTACAGATAAGACTGGAAAACCCGAACGTCGTTCTGCGCACTCTAGCAGCCGTGCGGGATATTTTTCAGGCAATAAAAAAGGAGGACCCGTCGGTCCTCCTTTGAGATTTTCGTCCGTGCTCGGCGCTTTTGACGCCGGCTCACCTCACGCCGTCTTCTGGACAGTGTGTAGCCCGGGGGCCGGGGCAACCCTGTGGGGTTGGCGGCCGCGGCTGGCCTGATTCGGCGGGCCGCAGTGGACTCTATGTCCGGGCAGTGATTCTGGTAATAAGAATAGGCCTGCCGCACCGACAGGCGATTGCGAAAATTGCTCAATTAAACATGACTTGCGCAATTTTTAACTTAAGATAGATAATTTGACGCAATCGATATGACAAAGAGCCGAATCATGAGCAAACTCGACCGATACGACCTGAGCATCCTGGCTGAATTGCAGCGCGATGCCCGCATTTCCAACCAGGACCTGGCCGAGCGTATCGGCCTGTCGCCCTCGCCCTGCTCGCGCCGGGTCAAGCAGCTCGAAGACGATGGCTACATCGTGCGTCAGGTCGCGCTGCTGGATCGCAAGATGCTCGGCCTGAGCCTGACCGCCTATGTCTTGATCGGCATGGACCGCCATACCCCCGAACGCTTCGAGAACTTCGAGGCCGCCATCCGCACCCTGCCCCAGGTACTGGAGTGCAGCCTGGTGACCGGGGTCGATGCGGACTATCAACTCAAAGTGGTGGTGCCGGACATGGATCACTATCAAAAACTGCTGCTGGGCCACCTGACCCGCATCGAAGGCGTGACCAGCGTGCGCTCCAGCTTTGTGCTGAACCAGGTACTTAACAGCACCGAGCTGCCACTGACCCATCTACGCAGCTGAAACCGCCCCCCGTCAGCGCAGGATGCAGGTCAATGCGCCAGCCATGGGCGTTGGCGTATACTCCCCCGGCTTTTTTACCCCGCGCCGGAGATGTTCGATGGATCCTGCTGTGTTCGAAGAGTGGATGATGACCGGCCTGGTCAGCATCCTGATCATTTTCATGGGCTTTATTGTCTGGGACCTGGCAAAGAAGTCCAAGGCCGGGCGCTTCGGCACCTTTATCCTGTTCTTCGTCCTGGGCCTGGGCATCGCCGCGTTCGTGATCAAAAGCGTGGTGATCGGCCTGATCGAGTCCGGCTCCCTATAAGCGCGCCGGCACTTCCCGCCACTGCCCCTGGTCGAGCCCTTCCAGGCTCCAATCGCCAATTCGCACGCGCACCAGGCGCAGGGTGGGCAGGCCAACAGCAGCGGTCATGCGCCGCACCTGACGGTTACGCCCTTCGCGAATCACCAATTCCAGCCAATGCGTCGGAATGCTCTGGCGAAAGCGCACCGGTGGGTTGCGTGGCCAGAGTGACGGCTCGTCAAGCAAACGGGCCTGGGCCGGCAAGGTCATGCCGTCATTGAGTTCCACCCCCTGCTCCAGCCGCGCCAGCTGTTCGGCGCTCGGTACCCCTTCGACCTGCACCCAGTAAGTCTTGGCCAGCTTGTGCTTGGGATCGGCGATGCGCGCCTGCAACTGGCCGTCATTGGTCAGCAGCAGCAACCCTTCGCTATCGCGGTCCAGCCGCCCGGCCGGATAGATGCCGGGGATGTCGATAAAATCCTTGAGCGTCGCCCGCCCCAAGTCATCGCTGAACTGCGTCAGTACATCGAAGGGTTTGTTGAACAGGATCAGCCTGGGCTCGGCCGGCGGGGCCTTGGCTACGCGGCGCGGGCCACTCGAAGGTTTCGCTGCAGGACGGCGCGGGGCGGGGCGGGATGGACGGGACATGGCGACAACGGTATCTGACGATCAGGGCTGACCATGCTAGAGCCCCGACCGCCAAATGACCACCGCCAGACTCAGCGGAACGGCGGCTCGTCGAAGCTGCGCAATTTGCGCGAGTGCAACGAATGCAACTCGGTGCGCAGCAGGTCCACTGCGGCAATGCCGATCTTCAGGTGCTGGCTGACCGCACGCTCATAAAACGCGTTGGCCGAACCCGGCAGCTTGATTTCACTGTGCAACGGCTTGTCGGAAACGCACAGCAACGTGCCATAAGGCACCCGCAGACGATAGCCCTGGGCGGCGATCGTGCCACTTTCCATATCCACCGCCACCGCCCGCGAGAGATTGATCAGCGGACGTTCCTGGGCCCAACGCAGCTCCCAGTTGCGATCGTCGTAAGTCAGCACGGTGCCGGTGCGCAAGCGTTTCTTCAGATCGTCGCCACGCTCGCCGGTGACATTTGCCGCGGCTTGTTGCAACGCCATCTGGACTTCGGCCAGGGCCGGAATCGGGATATTCGGCGGGACCACTCGGTCGAGAATGCCGTCACGGCGCATATACGCGTGGGCCAGTACGTAGTCGCCAATGGTCTGCGACTGCCGCAGGCCGCCGCAGTGACCGATCATCAGCCAGCAGTGCGGACGCAACACGGCCAGGTGGTCGGTGATGTTCTTGGCGTTGGACGGCCCCACGCCGATATTGACCAGCGTGACGCCGTGACCATCGCTGGCCTGCAGGTGATAGGCCGGCATCTGATAGCGGTGCCAGACCACACCCGCAACGATGGCCTGGGCCTCGCCGTAGTCCATGGACTTTTCGACAATCACATTGCCCGGCAGCACCAGGCGCACAAACCGCGGGTCGTCACGCAGTTGCTCCAGACCGTGGAGAATGAACTGGTCGACATAGCGATGGTAGTTGGTCAGCAGGATCCACGGCTGCACATGGCGCCAGTCGCTGCCGGTGTAGTGCACCAGTCGGCGCAGGGAGAAGTCGACCCGCGCCGCATCGAACAGCGCCAGCGGCAATGGCTCGCTGCTTTCCCAGTCATGCAAACCGTCGGCGATGCCATCGGTGGCAGCCGACAGGTCGGTGCTGGGGAACACCCGCGCCAGGGCGGCGGCGGTCACCCCGGAGCCGGCCAGCTCATCGCCCTGCTCGACCACATAGGGATAGGGAATATTCTGTTCGCTGACACCGACCTCCACCGTCACGGTGAAATCGCGCATCAGCGGGACCAGTTGCTCCAGCAGATAATTTCGAAACGCCGCCGGGTGGGTCACGGTAACGCTGTAGGTGCCCGGCAACTGGACCTTGGCATAGGCCCGGGTGGTGGCCGGGACTTCGCCCTGATAGGTGTAGGTCAACCGCAGTTCGGGATAACGAAAGAGCGCGCGCTGTTCGGCGTCCGGTTCCTGCCGATCCTTCAGGTAGCGTTTCAGCGCCTGGCTCAAGGCGCTGGTGGCGCGTTCGTGAAGCGCGGCGAGGCGGTCCACGGCTTGCTCGGCGGTTTGCACGACAATAAAAGCTTCGGTCACGGTCAGCATCCTGTCTTCTGATCTTGCAGACCCTCATCTTGCCTGCTTAACCAGTGGACTGAAACACCCGGATAAAAACCTTCATCTCAACGGCGCAGACCTACTGCGGTGTCGAGCGCGCGACGATCGCCTCAACCTCCAGGCCGCGCGGCAGAGCGCCATAGACCCGCCCGGCCCCGGCCAGGCGACTGGCAATAAACGCGTCGCTGACGACGGCGTTACCGGCTTCCAGCAACAACTTGGCCTGCAGCGCCAGGGCAATGTCCTCGGTGAGCTGACGGGCGCGATACTGGATATCGGTGGTGTCCTTGAACGCCGCCTTCAACTGCCCGATATGCCCGGCCAGGCGCTTGTCGCCATGGCCATCACCCAGCTCGGCAAACAGGCTGTCGAGCACACCCGGCTCTTTCGACAGGGCCCGCAGCACGTCCAGGCACTGCACATTGCCCGAACCTTCCCACGTCGAATTGACCGGTGCCTCGCGGTACAAACGCGGCAGGATACTGTCCTCGACATAACCGGCGCCGCCCATGCACTCGGCGGCCTCATTGATCATGGCCGGCGCACGCTTGCAGATCCAATACTTGCCCACTGCCGTGACCAGCCGGGCGAACCGCGCCTCGTCGGCATCCTCGGGGTGATCCAGTGCCCGGCCCATGCGCAGGCTCAAAGCCAGTGCCGCCTCGCTTTCCAGGGCCAGGTCCGCCAGCACGTTCTGCATCAAGGGCTGCTCAGCCAGCACCCGGCCGCCGACCTGGCGATATGCGCAGTGATGACTGGCCTGGGTCAGCGCCTGGCGCATAAGGGCACTGGAGCCAACCATGCAGTCGAACCGGGTCATGGCCACCATCTCGATGATGGTCGGCACACCCCGCCCTTCCTCGCCCACCATCCAGGCCAGGGCCCCACGAAACTCCACTTCGCTCGACGCGTTCGAGCAGTTACCCAGCTTGTTTTTCAGCCGCTGGATATAGAACTGATTACGGCTGTCGTCCGGACGCTGGCGCGGCAACAGGAAACAGGTCAGGCCCTTGTCGGTCTGCGCCAGGGTCAAAAAGGCATCGCACATGGGCGCCGAACAGAACCACTTGTGCCCGACCAGTTCATAGGCCTGGCCCGGGCCACCGGCGCCCACCGGGTACGCCCGGGTGGTATTGGCCCGCACATCGGTGCCGCCCTGCTTCTCGGTCATCGCCATGCCAATGGTCACCCCGGCCTTGTGAGCGATGCCGACATTACGCGGGTCGTATTCGCGGGCCAGAATCTTCGGCAGCCATTGCTCGGCCAGGTCCGGCTGCAAGCGCAGCGCCGGTACGCAGGCAAAGGTCATCGTCAGTGGGCAGCCCGTACCGGCTTCGGCCTGGCTGTGCAGATAGGTCAGCCCCGCGCGGGCGACATGGGCGCCGCTGCGCGTATCGGTCCAGGGCAGGGATGGCAGGCCATGCTCGACCGCCGTGCGCATCAACTCGTGGTAGGCCGGATGAAACTCCACCAGATCGAGACGATGGCCAAAACGATCATGGCTGACAAATACCGGCTTGTTCTGGTTGGCCAGAAAGCCCGCCGCCATCAAGGGTCCGCCGGCCAGTTCACCGTAGCGATCGAGGCGCGCCTCGGCCCATCCCGCATCGAAACGCCGGGTCCACTCCTGCAGCGGCAGGTCGAGTCGATAGAGGTTGCGCCCATCGAGCGACGGCGGCTGATTGGTGACTTCGTGAGTCTCGGCAAATTGATGCAAGGTCATGACGCGCTCTCCTGGTGGGCGGCGAATGGGCCCAGTGAAGCACGCGTCCAGCCACCTAAAAAGTGGCATATACGCCTAATGACCGGCGCTTTCCCCCTGCCCTTCACAGAGCACGCGCTGGTAGAGCACACGCTGCAGGTCGTCGAAACGCACCGGCCTGACCAGGTGTTCCACCACCCCCGCGCCTGGGCTGGCCCCGTCATACAAGGGGGGCTCGACCGACAGGACAACAATGGCCAACCCCGCGCCTTCCGGCAGGGCGCACAAGCGCTCGCACAATGGCTGGCCCTGGGCCATGTCCACCCGCCCATCGAGCAGCACAGCATCCGTGCGCTCGCGCTGTACCGCCAGGCATGCCGCCTCGCCGCTGTCGGCCGTACGCACCTGATAACCGAGCTTGAGCAACATCCCCCGTACCACCAGTTGGCTGACGCTGTTGTCATCCACCACCAGCACCCGGCACTCCTGGGGGCGACGGCGCACGACCAGCGGGCACGGCGGGCCACCCGGTACCGGGTGCATCTGCAAGTCGATCTGGAAACGGCTGCCACAGCCGGGCTCGGATTCATGGGTCATCTGCCCACCCAGTACCTCGACCAACTGCCGGCAAATCGCCAGGCCAATACCCAGGCCGCCGTATTGTCGCGTCATCGAACCGTCGAGCTGGAAAAAACGCTGATACAGACGCGCATCTTCCAGCCGGGCAAAACCAATGCCGGTATCGATCACCACAAACGTCAGGCCCACCTCGCCGCTCGCCAACTTCTGGCCACGAACCCGCAGGATCACGGCACCGGCACGGGTGAACTTGAGCGCATTGTCGAGCAGGCATTCCAGGCACTGGGCCAGGCGCGGCCCGTCGCCACACAGGCGATCCGGCAAAGCCTCAAGCCCCTCCAGCGTAAAGCTCAGCCCCTTGCTGTAGGCCTGCACGGCAAACTGGCGGTGCACCGTGCCCAGCAGTTTGTGCAGGCTGAACACCTGCTCATCGGGCTTGAGCCGGCCGGCCTGCAGTTCGGTGAGCGTGAGGATGCCATTGACCATGCGCATCATGTCCCGCGCCGAGCCGGCAGCGGTCTGCTGGTACTGCTCCAGTTCGGGGTCGAGCTGGACCGTATTCATCAATTCCAGAGAACCGATCACGCCATTCATCGGCGTACGCAACTCATGGGTCAGGGTTGCAAGGAATTCATCCTTGAGCCGGTTGCTGCGGGCCAGTTGCTGGTTGAGTTGCTCAAGCTTGTGCCCGACTTCCGACAGGTTGCTCGCCTGTTCTTCGCGCATCGCATTGATCCGGTCCGCCAGCGCCAGGGACAACAGGCAGACCTCCACCGCCGAGCCGATCTGGCTGGCATACATCGTCAGGAACATATGCGGCAGGTAGCCCAGCACCATCAGCGTATTGATCAGGCCGCCGAGCAGAAACGCCGACCAGGCGATGACAAAATAACGGGCGACCCGCAACCCGCCCGCCCAGGTCACGATACCGGCGGCAAAGATCGAGAGGATAAAGGCCAGCGCCAGGGCCGTGGCCAGGCGCAGCGCAAGGGCATATTCGCTGACCAGCGACAGCAACATGACCAGCGCACTGCAGCCGATCAGCACCAGTAGCAAGCGATCAAGCCAGCGATTGCGCCGGGCGGTCTGCAAAATGCTGCGCGAAAACAAGCTGCCGAAAAAGGCCGCCGCACCGATCAGAAACGGTGTGGACGCATTCGCCCACCATGGATTGTTCGGCCAGAAATACTGGACCGCCGCGCCATTGACCGACAATTGGTAAAGGCCGAACGCGGCGATATAGAAGATGTAATAGAGGTAGCTGGTGTCGCGCACGCTGAGGTAGATAAACAGGTTGTAGACCAACATCCCCAGCAACACGCCATAGATCATCCCCAACACATAGAAACGCACGGGCTGCGCTTCCAGATAGGCCTGGCTCGACCAGAGCGTCAGCGGCGCCTGGATCGAGCCCTCGCTTTGCAGGCGCAAATAGAGGACCTGGCGCTCCCCCGGGGTGAAGTCCAGATTGAAGAGGTAATTGTTCTGACGAACCTGGCGGCTGGAAAACGGCAAGGCATCGCCGGTACGCTGGGCCAAGTAGTAATGACCGCTGCTGTCGGGCAGATACAGATCAAGATGATCGAGCGGCGGATAGGCCAACTCCAGCAGCCAATCCTGCTGGCGGGCCACGCCCTTGGGACGGTACTGCAGGTCGACTTTCAACCAGAAGACCGAGCGCGAGTAACCGGCATTCAGCGCCGCCTGCTCGTGCGGCACAAACCGGCTGGCCATGGCGGGCGCGCTGACCTCGTCAATCGAGGCGTCGCCACGCACATCCTCGAAGACCTGCAACACCCGCCCCAGGGGCAAACTACGGGTGTTCTGATCGAACTCGACTGCGCCGGCCCATACCGGCAGCCAGCTCAACAGCAACATCAACAAATAGCGCATACAGCCCCAGCGTGGCCCGTCCGATTGTGTCAGGAAGCCCCCATTCCGTTTGAGACGACAAACATCGGCAACACCTGTTATTGGTTTGGATCCACTCTAGCATAGCCATTGATGGCTAAAGCACACCATTTATATTTTTTGTTACACGGCTCTAGAACAGGCCTTTCAGGGCAATTCATGCCTTTTATCCGGCCTCGTACGGCGCGCTGGCAACGGCTGCTGGCGCGGCGAAATTCACGTTTCGCGGGGCCGTTCCGAGCCCGCGGTTTGGTGGTAAGCTCGCGCACCATGAATATCTACAGCTCACGCCCCGTTGTCCTCTGTCTCTCCGGCCACGACCCCAGTGGTGGCGCCGGCCTTCAGGCAGATATCGAAGCCTTGCTAGCCCAGGGTTGCCACGCCGCACCGACGGTCACCGCACTGACCGTGCAGAACACGGTGGATGTCAGTGACTTTCGCGTGCTCGACCGCGAGTGGGTAATGGCCCAAGCCAATGCCGTGCTCAGTGACTCGCCCGTCGCGGCGGTCAAGCTGGGCATGCTCGGCTCCCTGGAAATGGTCGCCACCGTGGTCGAACTGCTGCAGGCGCACCCGCACCTGCCGCTGGTCTGCGATCCGGTCCTGCGCGCCGGCGGCGGTGGTCGCCTGGGCAAGGATGAAGTCGGCTATGCCATGCGTGAACAGCTTCTGCCGCTGGCAACCATCGCCACACCCAACCTGCCCGAAGCACGCATCCTCGCCGAACTGCCCGAAGGCACGGCAGACGAGTGTGCGCAAAAACTGCTGCCGTTCTGCCGGAACCTGCTGATCACCGGCGGTCATGGCGATGAAGATGAAATCCACAACCGCCTCTATAGTCGCGACGGCACCCGCCATACGTTCAAATGCCAGCGCCTGCCCGGCAGCTACCACGGTTCGGGCTGCACCCTGGCCAGCGCCCTCGCCGGACGCCTGGCCCAGGGCGAAAACCTGGTCAGTGCCGTCCAGACCGCGCTGAACTACACCTGGCGCACCCTGCGCGATGCCGAACAGCTCGGCCAGGGCCAGTTCGTACCGCGTCGCCTGCCGCTGGATTTCTGTTCGTAAGACCATGAGGTTGGATCAATGAAGCTGCGTGGCCTGTATGCCATCACCGACAGTCAACTGCTCGCGGGCAAGTTCCTCAGCTATGTCGAGGCGGCGCTCGACGGCGGCGTCCGGCTGCTGCAGTACCGCGACAAAAGCAGCGACGAGACCCAGCGTCTGCGCGAGGCCCAGGCCCTGCGCGAGCTGTGCGAACGCTACCAGACTCAACTGATCATCAATGACGATGCCGAACTGGCCGCGCGCCTGGGCGTCGGCGTCCACCTGGGCCAGACCGATGGCCCATTGACCCCGGCCCGGGCCCTGCTCGGTCGCCAGGCGATCATCGGCTCGACGTGCCATGCCAGCCTCGACCTGGCCGAGCAGGCAACCCATGAAGGCGCCAGCTATATCGCCTTCGGGCGCTTTTTCAACTCCACGACCAAACCCGGCGCGCCGGCCGCCGACCTGGCCCTGCTCGACCTGGCCCGCCCCAGACTGCAGCTGCCCATTGCCGTGATCGGTGGCATCAGCCTGGATAACGCCGCGCCGCTGGTCGCCCATGGCGCAGATCTGCTGGCCGTAGTGCACGGCCTGTTCGGCGCCGAAAACACCCGGGAAGTGACCCGCCGCGCACGCGCGTTCAATGCCCTATTCGAATCCTGATGTAGAGAGCCCGACCATGTCTCGTTCCGAAACCCTGTTTGCCAATGCCCAAAAACACATCCCAGGTGGCGTGAACTCGCCCGTTCGCGCGTTCAAGAGCGTCGGCGGCACGCCGCTGTTCTTCAAGCACGCCGCCGGCGCCTATGTGACCGACGAAGACGACAAGCGTTATGTCGACTACGTCGGTTCCTGGGGCCCGATGATTCTCGGCCACAGCCATCCGGACGTGCTCGAAGCGGTTCGCAAGCAACTGGAGCACGGCCTGTCGTACGGTGCGCCGACCGCCATGGAAACCGAAATGGCTGACCTGGTGTGCGCCATCGTGCCGTCCATGGAAATGGTGCGCATGGTCAGCTCCGGTACCGAAGCGACCATGAGTGCGATTCGCCTGGCCCGTGGTTTTACCGGCCGCGACAGCATCATCAAGTTCGAAGGCTGCTACCACGGCCACTCCGACAGCCTGCTGGTCAAGGCAGGCTCCGGCCTGCTGACCCAGGGCGTGCCCAGTTCGGCGGGCGTACCGGCAGCTTTCGCCAAACACACCCTCACCCTGCCGTTCAACGATATCGACGCCGTGGCGAAGATGCTCGCGCAATCCGGCCAGGAAGTGGCGTGCATCATTGTCGAGCCCGTGGCCGGCAACATGAATTGCGTACCACCGGCACCGGGCTTCCTTGAAGGCCTGCGCAGCCTGTGCGACCAGCACGGCGTCGTGCTGATTTTCGACGAAGTGATGACCGGCTTCCGGGTCGCCCTCGGCGGCGCCCAGGCGCACTACGGCGTGACGCCAGACCTGAGCACCTTTGGCAAGATCATCGGTGGCGGCATGCCGGTTGGCTGCTTCGGCGGCAAGCGCGAGATCATGCAACATATCGCCCCGCTGGGCCCGGTCTACCAGGCCGGCACGCTGTCGGGCAACCCGCTGGCCATGGCCGCCGGCCTGACCACCCTGCGCCTGATCAGCCGGCCGGGCTTCCACGCCGAACTGAGCGACTACACCAGTCGCCTGCTCGACGGCCTGCAACAACGTGCGGATGCTGCCGGCATCCCATTCGTCACCACCCAGGCGGGCGGGATGTTTGGCCTGTACTTCAGCGGCGCCGACGATATCGTCACCTTCGACGACGTGATGAGCAGCGACGCCGAGCGCTTCAAGCGCTTCTTCCACCTGATGCTCGACGGTGGCGTCTACCTGGCTCCGAGCGCCTTCGAAGCCGGTTTCACCTCGATCGCCCATGGTGACACCGAGCTGCAACTGACCCTGGATGCCGCCGAGCGCGCGTTCGCCGCACTCAAGTAAGCCACTGGCTGACACCGACCCGGGTTGGTGTCAGCCTTTCGCTCTACCGCCTGTCGGTTTTCCGCCCTTAACCGCCCTTTCTTCCCCGCCAGCAGCGGCCTGGGCGGTCATGCGGCAGAAAAACGAGTAAAGACTTTGTAAGGTTGGCCCTGCTTATTTCATAATGCGCGCCATACCCACCCCCTGGTCGGGTCCGCCCGCCCTTCAGAGGTACGTCGATTCCCATGAACCGCACCGGCCGCACCCTTGCCTTGGGCTGCCTGTTGCTCCTTTTGCCTCTGCTGGCTCAGGCAGGAGGCAACTCGTTGCTGGTCCCGGCGCTGGGTCGCTGCACCCTCGATACCCAGCCCCAGGACCAGGCTGAAGCGCTTGCCGCCTGCCAACTCGCCGCGAAAGACGGGGATGCGCAGGCGCAATACGAGCTGGGCGAGTTCTACTACACCGGAAAAAGCACGGCCCGCGATCTCGACAAAGCCCTCAGCTATTTCGAACAGGCGTCCCTGCAGGGCCATGCCCAGGCGCAATTCCAACTGGGCACCATGTTCTTCCACGGCGAAGGCGTGCCCGCCAATAACGTGCAGGCTTATATCGTGCTGAAAATGGCGGCAGTCAATGGCGCCGAAGAGGCGCTGGACACTGCCGACCTGGTGGCCGAGCAGATGCAACGCAGTGAGCTGGAAATGGCGACCCAGGTGCTTGGGCAGATCTTCCGCAAGTACCTGCTGGAGTTGCAGACGGTCGATGGGCGGACACCGTTCGCGCCGCTGCCCTGATACACACCTTCGCTCACGCCTGAGACGTCAGACCTGAGAGTCGAGCCTGCCGAGTAGCCTTATTTTTCCGGCATCGGTACCGGAAAGGGCATGACATTGCTCATACCGCGGGCTTCGCTGATCTTTGGCGTGCCAAGGCGTTCAACCTCGTCGATGCGCACAATCGAATGCATCGGGACAAAGCTGCGCACCACCCCTTCGAACTGTGCCTTGAGCTTCTCTTCGCCCGGGTCGACCACCAGTTGCGTGCGCTCGCCAAAGACAAACTCCTCGACTTCCAGAAAGCCCCACAGATCACTTTGATAGATCTGCTTGGCGTACATTTCGAACACCTGGCCCTGGTTGAGGAAAATCACCTTGTAGATTGGAGCTTCGCGTTTGGTCATGGCGGACGGGGAACACATCGGGGGATAAAAATGAGGGCGCGAACTATAGCATAGCCACCGGACGCACAATGCTAGGAAGCAAGGGCTATGACCACTATAATGCGCGGTTCTTTGAATCACTTGATGAACGCCCATGGCCAAGAAGCTTTACATCGAAACCCACGGTTGCCAGATGAACGAGTACGACAGCTCGCGCATGGTCGATCTGCTGGGTGAACATCAGGCCCTGGAAGTCACCGCACGCGCCGAAGACGCGGATGTCATCCTGCTCAACACCTGCTCGATTCGCGAGCGGGCCCAGGACCGGGTCTACTCCCAGCTGGGCCGCTGGCGTGAATTGAAGCTCGCCAACCCGGACATGGTGATTGCCGTCGGCGGCTGCGTCGCCAGCCAGGAAGGCGCGGCCATTCGCGATCGCGCACCCTACGTCGACGTGGTTTTCGGCCCGCAAACCCTGCACCGCCTGCCGGAAATGATCGACGCAGCGCGCATCAGCAAGCTGCCCCAGGTAGACGTATCGTTCCCCGAGATCGAGAAGTTCGACCACCTGCCCGAACCGCGCATCGACGGCCCCAGCGCCTACGTGTCGGTCATGGAAGGCTGCAGCAAGTACTGCACCTTCTGTGTGGTGCCCTATACCCGCGGCGAAGAAGTCAGCCGACCGTTCGACGATGTGATCGGCGAAGTCATCCACCTGGCCGAGAACGGCGTGCGCGAAGTGACCCTGTTGGGCCAGAACGTCAACGGCTATCGTGGCCAGACCCACGACGGTCGACTGGCCGACCTGGCCGAATTGATCCGCGTCGTGGCCGCCATCGATGGCATCGAGCGCATTCGCTACACGACCTCCCACCCGCTGGAATTCTCCGACAGCCTGATCCAGGCCCACGCGGAAGTCCCGGAACTGGTCAAGCACCTGCACCTGCCTGTGCAATCGGGCTCGGACCGTGTCCTTGCCGCCATGAAGCGCAACCACACCGCACTGGAGTACAAATCCAAGCTGCGCAAACTGCGCGCAGCGGTGCCAGGCATCTGCATCAGCTCGGACTTTATCGTCGGCTTCCCCGGCGAAACCGAGAAGGATTTCCAGCAGACCATGAAATTGATCGAGGACGTCGGCTTCGACTTTTCCTACTCGTTCGTCTACAGCCAGCGCCCCGGCACACCCGCGGCCGACCTGCCCGATGACACGCCGGAAGAACTCAAGAAGGAGCGTCTCAACGCCCTGCAACACCGGCTGAACCAGCAGGGCTTCGAGATCAGCCGACAGATGGTCGGCTCGACCCAGCGCATTCTAGTGACCGACTACTCGAAAAAAGACCCGGGGGAACTACAGGGGCGCACCGAGAACAACCGGATCGTCAACTTCCGCTGCGACAATGCCCAATTGATCGGCCAGTTTGCCGATGTCCATATCGATGCCGCACAACCCCATTCGCTGCGTGGTTCGCTGCTCCAGTAAGGAAGAATGATCACACGCAACGCCAGGAGCGATTTCCAACCAGGCCTTTCCTCAAAGCAGCATCTACTTGAGGAAAAGCCCTTCGCTGTTTAAGTGCTTTCGCACCCTGGCTGCTAGCGTTATCCTTGAATCCATCTTAATTGCCGTCGGGCGGCTTAAAACGACCTTGAACGCTCCCATAGAACCTCATCGTTTCATCCTCGAGCCCTTTGAGGCTCGCCGCTTCGCCAATCTGTGCGGGCAGTTCGACGAGCATTTGCGCTTGATCGAACAGCGCCTGACCATCGAAATCCGCAATCGCGGCAATCAATTCGAATTGATCGGCGAACTCAAACACACCACCTCCGCGGAAAATCTGCTGCGCCGCCTGTACCGGGAAACCAAGGGTACTGAGCTGTCGCCGGATATGGTCCACCTGTTCCTGCAGGAGTCCGCCGTGGAGGACCTGGACAGCAACCCGGTCGCCGAAGCCAGCGTGGCCCTGCGCACGAAGAAGGGCATGATTCGCCCGCGCGGGATCAATCAGCAGCGCTACGTCAAGGAAGTGCTGGCCAATGACATCAACTTCGGCATTGGCCCGGCGGGCACCGGCAAGACCTATCTGGCCGTAGCCTGTGCAGTAGATGCGCTGGAACGCGAGCAGGTACGGCGCATCCTGTTGGTGCGTCCGGCGGTCGAAGCCGGCGAGAAGCTCGGCTTCCTGCCCGGCGATCTGGCGCAAAAAATCGATCCGTACCTGCGCCCGCTCTACGATGCGCTGTACGAAATGCTCGGCTTTGAGTACGTGACCAAACTGATCGAACGCCAGGTCATCGAAATCGCCCCGCTGGCCTATATGCGCGGTCGCACTCTGAACAACAGCTTTATCATCCTGGATGAAAGCCAGAACACCACGGTCGAGCAGATGAAAATGTTCCTGACCCGGATCGGCTTTGGCTCTACCGCCGTTATCACCGGCGACGTGACCCAGGTCGACCTGCCCAAGGGCACCAAGTCCGGGCTGGCCCACGTGATCGACGTGCTCAATGGCGTGCCGGGGATCAGCTTCACCCACTTCCTGCCCAAGGACGTCGTGCGCCACCCGCTGGTGCAGCGGATCGTCGAAGCCTACGAGCGCTACGAAAATCGCCCAGCGAGCGAGCCCGCACCCCAGGACGCCCGCCGCAATGATTGAGCTCGACCTGCAACTGGCCACTGACGCAAACGCCCCCGGCGAAACCGATTTCCGCCGCTGGTGTGAACTGGCCCTGCGCCAGCGCAGCGCCGATTCCGAGCTGACCATTCGTCTGGTGGATGAGCCTGAAGGCCGCGAACTCAACCGCACCTGGCGCCAGAAGGACTACGCGACCAACGTCCTGTCCTTCCCGGCCGACGTGCCGGATGAACTGCTCGACATCCCGTTGCTGGGCGACCTGGTGATCTGTGTACCGGTCGTGGAGCGCGAAGCTGCCGAACAGGGCAAGGCACTGGAGGCCCACTGGGCGCACCTGGTAATCCATGGCTGCTTGCATCTGCTGGGTTACGACCATATAGATGATGAAGAAGCCGATGAGATGGAAGCCCTGGAACGGACTTTGCTAGCCGAACTGGGTCATCCGGATCCATACGCTGACGACGAAAATTGATCACTGACCACCTGAAACAACCAAGGGATACGAGTAAATCGCTATGAGCGAAGACCGATCGAGCAACGGGCAAAAGTCCTGGCTGGGTAAACTGACCCAGGCTTTTGCCCATGAGCCGAAAAACCGCCAGGAGCTCCTCGAGCTGCTGCGCGAAGCACACCAGAACAAACTGTTGGACAGCGAAGCGCTGGCCATTGTCGAAGGCGCGATCCAGGTCGCTGACCTGCAGGTCCGGGACATCATGGTCCCGCGCTCGCAGATGATCAGCATCAAGGCGACGCAAACCCCGCGCGAATTCCTCCCGGCGATCATCGACGCAGCGCACTCGCGCTACCCAGTGATCGGCGAAAGCCACGACGACGTCATGGGCGTCCTGCTGGCCAAAGACCTGCTGCCACTGATCCTGCAGGAAAACGGCGACAGCTTCAGCATCAAGGATCTACTGCGCCCAGCGACCTTCGTCCCTGAATCCAAACGCCTGAATGTGCTATTGCGCGAGTTTCGCGCCAACCACAATCACATGGCCATTGTGATCGACGAGTACGGCGGCGTGGCCGGCCTGGTGACCATCGAGGACGTGCTGGAACAGATTGTCGGCGATATCGAAGACGAGCACGACGTCGAGGAAGACAGCTACATCAAGCCTCTGCCTAGCGGCGACTTCCTGATCAAGGCACTGACCCCTATCGAGAACTTCAACGAGTTCTTCGACAGCGAATTCTCCGACGATGAATTCGATACCGTGGGCGGCCTGGTCATGAGTGCGTTCGGCCACCTGCCCAAGCGCAATGAAATCACTGAAATCGGCGCCTACCGCTTCCGCATCCTGAATGCCGACAGTCGCCGTATTCACCTGATTCGCCTGACCCCCATCGCCCGTTAAGGACTGACATGTTGCGCCTCAACCGCCCCGGCTGGCCCGGTAACCTGCTGGCCATGGCGGCCGGCGCACTGACTACCCTGACCCTGGCGCCGTTCGATATCTGGCCGCTGTCGCTCCTGATCCTGGCGATCTTCTACCGAGGCCTGCGCGAGCTAAGCCCGCGCCAGGCCGCCGGTCGCGGCTGGTGCTACGGTTTCGGCCTGTTCGGCGCCGGCACCAGCTGGATCTACGTCAGCATCCACACCTATGGCGGCGCCTCGGCTCTGCTGGCCGGCTTGTTGATGCTGGCGTTTATCGCGGCCATCGCCCTGTTCTTTGCCCTACCCGCCTGGCTCTGGGCACGCTGGATCCGTCGTAACGAGGCGCCATTGGCCGATGCCATGGCGTTCGCAGCACTGTGGGTCGGCCAGGAAGCGTTCCGGGGCTGGTTCCTGACGGGTTTCCCCTGGCTTTACTCCGGCTACAGCCAGCTCGACGGCCCCCTGGCCGGACTTGCACCACTGGGCGGGACCTGGCTGATTTCCTTCGCGCTGGCCCTCACTGCGGCGCTGCTGTGCAATGCCCCACGCCTGCTGAAAAATGCTCGCAAGCTGTTTATCGCAGTGGGGGCCGTCTTACTGGTTGCCCCCTGGGCGCTGGGGCTGGCGCTGAAACATCACGCCTGGACCGAGCCTTCTGGCGAGCCGCTGAGTGTCGCGGCCGTGCAGGGTAATATCGAACAAAGCCTGAAGTGGGACCCAGCCCAACTCAACGCGCAGTTGGCGCTGTATCGCGACCTGACGTTCAGCAGCAAGCGGGTCGACTTGATCATCTGGCCGGAAACTGCGATCCCGGTGCTCAAGGATCAGGCCGAAGGCTATCTGAACATGCTCGGCAACTTTGCCGCAGATCGCCGCTCGGCCCTCATTACCGGGGTGCCGATACGCCAGGAAGTCCACCACGAGAAACGCTACTTCAACGGCATCACCGTGGTCGGCGAAGGCGACGGTACTTATCTCAAGCAGAAGCTGGTGCCGTTTGGTGAGTACGTCCCGCTGCAGGACCTGCTGCGCGGTCTGATCGCATTCTTTGATCTGCCCATGTCCGACTTCGCACGCGGCCCCGCCGACCAGCCCATGCTGCAGGCGAAGGGTTATCAGATTGCGCCGTTTATCTGCTACGAGGTGGTCTATCCAGAGTTTGCCGCCAGCTTGTCCGCCCGCAGCGATCTGCTACTGACCATCAGCAACGACACCTGGTTCGGCACTTCGATCGGTCCACTGCAACACCTGCAGATGGCCCAGATGCGCGCCCTCGAGGCCGGCCGCTGGATGATCCGCGCGACCAACAATGGCGTGACCGGGCTGATCGACCCCTTTGGCCGGATTACCGCACAGATCCCGCAGTTCGAGCGCGGCATCCTCTATGGTGATGTCGTGCCGATGCACCAACTGACGCCGTATCTTCGCTGGCGCTCATGGCCGCTGGTGATGGTCTGCGGCCTGCTGTTCGGCTGGGCATTGCTGGCTGGAAGAATGGCCAAGACCGTTTAGCCGCCAGGGCGACCTGAAGGAGCGAGCTTGCGAGCCCATCCTCCACGTCGCCCCGTCAGCGATAAAACAGCCGATAGCCAATCAGCCCGGCCACTTCATTGAGCAGTTGCCCGCTCTGCCAAATCGCCCGCACCTCGGGCAACCAGCCATGGAACGGCCGATCCCGGGCAGTCCCCATAAAGCCCACCGGCGCGGCCACCACCTCGAAGCCCGCCTGCTCGAAACTCCAGCGCGAACGCGGCATATGCCAGGCCTGGGTGACCACCACAACACGCTTGATGCCCTGGGGCTGCAATATCTGCGCAGTGAACAGTGCGTTCTCCCAGGTCGTGCGACTTTGCCCTTCCTGCCAGCGCACCGTCACCCCGAAATCATCCTGCAGCGACTGCGCCATTACCGCCGCTTCGCTGGGCGGCAGGCCGAAATGCAGGCCTCCCGTGGTCAATACCGGCAAGCCGGAAGCTTTGGCCAATCGCGCGGCATAACGCTCGCGCTCCAGCGCCAGGCCCGTCGGCTGGTCGCTGCCCCAGGCCGGGTCACCGCGCTCACGTCCCGCGCCCAGTACCACAATGGCGTCAGCGTCGCGGGCCAATGCACGCCAATCGGCAATCGGCAGTGGCGGATCACGCTCCAGGGCCCCGGCCAGCGTCTGGACCGCAATCGGCAGGCTCATCAACCAGAACCCCACAAACCCCAAACCAAAGCACAAGCGGGCCAGGCGCGGGCGCCGATTACGCAACCACCAGCCAAGCGCCAGCAGCAGCAAAAGAATGCCAGGGGGCAGCACAAGTTGTTTGAGGATGTAGCGAATAGGCATCAAGCATCTCCCGAGATGCCCGAAGCCTATGTGGATTGATAAAACGCGACAACCACCAGAGATAACTAAATAGACAACCAACGATAAGGGTGTGCGATCGCTGTACCGTTACTTGAAACCTCGGGACCCGGCCTTGGCCAACTGCGGGCCAGCCAGCTTGTCTTTCAACCAGATAATCCTGGCACCGCTCGAGGATTCGGTCGCCTCGGACAGCGTCATGGACGAACGGTCGCGGGCATCACGGCCATTACGATCCAGATAGGCGTTGATCAACTCGATCTCAGCCGCACTCAAGCCCCGCAACTCCAACTCGGCGGGACGCTCATCACGCAAACGACCTGCGGTTCTTGCCGCGTCCAGGGCCATCCCCAGACGATCGATCAAACGTTCATACACCTCGGATTGTGTTGCGTTTCGCTGTGACCCGGCCATCCGTTCACCTCATTGAAAATAAGACCCAGCCCCCACTCACCAGCTTAGCGCCGCAGATGAAACCGGTCTGTTGCTGCGACCAACGGCCAAGCCCCCGAGAACACCAGCGCAATCAGCGTTTCCCTCGATAGAGTGGGGTCATGTATGCTACGGCGCTTCCTGTAATTCCACTTCCTGTAACTGCGTTGGCTTTATGCCAAAACGTTGCACTGAAGAGGATTAGGCCACCCTTATCCAGTACAAGTAGCCATGCACGAACAATATCAACCCCGTGAAATCGAAGCCGCCGCCCAATCCTTCTGGGACACTCAAAAGTCCTTTGAAGTCAGTGAACAGCCAGGCAAGGAAACCTTCTACTGCCTATCGATGTTCCCTTACCCCAGCGGCAAGCTACACATGGGGCACGTGCGTAACTACACCATCGGCGACGTGATCTCGCGCTACCAGCGCATGCAAGGCAAGAACGTCCTGCAACCGATGGGCTGGGATGCCTTTGGCATGCCGGCGGAAAACGCCGCGATGAAGAACAACGTCGCGCCCGCCAAGTGGACCTACGAAAACATCGCCTACATGAAGACCCAGCTGCGCAGCCTGGGCCTGGCGGTCGACTGGTCTCGTGAAATCACCACCTGCAAACCGGATTACTACCGCTGGGAACAATGGCTGTTCACTCGCCTGTTCGAAAAGGGTGTGATCTACCGCAAGAACGGTACCGTCAACTGGGACCCGCTGGACCAGACCGTACTGGCCAACGAGCAAGTCATCGATGGCCGTGGCTGGCGCTCCGGCGCGCTGATCGAAAAGCGCGAAATCCCGATGTACTACTTCAAGATCACCGCCTATGCCGATGAGCTGCTGGAGAGTCTTGACGAACTGCCGGGCTGGCCCGAGCAGGTCAAGACCATGCAGCGCAACTGGATCGGCAAGTCGCGCGGCATGGAAATCCAGTTCCCCTACGATCAAGCCTCGATCGGCGAAGCGGGCACCCTGAAAGTCTTTACCACCCGTCCGGATACCCTGATGGGCGCGACCTATGTCGCCGTGGCCGCCGAGCACCCGCTGGCGACCCTCGCTGCGCAGAATAACCCCGAGCTGCAGGCGTTTATCGCTGAGTGCAAGGCCGGCAGCGTTGCCGAAGCCGACGTCGCGACCCAGGAAAAGAAAGGCCTGCCAACGGCCCTGTTCGTCGAGCACCCACTGACCGGCGAGAAGCTGCCAGTCTGGGTCGCCAACTACGTCTTGATGCACTACGGTGATGGCGCAGTAATGGCTGTGCCTGCCCACGATGAACGTGATTTCGAGTTCGCCACCAAATACAAACTGCCGCTCAAGGCCGTGGTCCGTACCAGCGCTGGCGACGCCATTCCAAGCGAGTGGAGCGACGCCTATGGCGAGCATGGCCAACTGATCAATTCCGGCGAGTTCGACGGCCTGGACTTCGACGGCGCGTTCGACGCCATGGAAGTCGCCCTGATCAAGAAAGGCCTCGGCGCTTCGCGCACTCAGTTCCGCCTGCGCGACTGGGGCATCAGCCGCCAGCGCTACTGGGGCTGCCCGATCCCGATCATCCACTGCGACACCTGCGGCGATGTGCCAGTCCCGGAAAACCAGCTGCCCGTCATCCTGCCCGAAGACGTGGTACCGGACGGCGCCGGCTCGCCACTGGCGCGCATGCCCGAGTTCTACGAGTGCAACTGCCCGAAATGCGGTGCGCCGGCCAAGCGTGAAACCGACACCATGGACACCTTCGTCGAATCGTCCTGGTACTACGCCCGCTATGCGTCGCCCCACTATGAAGGCGGCCTGGTCGACCTGGATGCAGCTAACCACTGGCTGCCGGTAGACCAATACATCGGCGGTATCGAACACGCGATCCTGCACCTGCTCTACGCGCGCTTCTTCCACAAGCTGATGCGCGACGAAGGCCTCGTGACCTCCAACGAGCCATTCAAGAACCTGCTGACCCAGGGCATGGTGGTCGCCGAGACCTACTATCGCCGCGAGGCCAATGGCAGTTACACCTGGTACAACCCGGCCGACGTCGAGCTGGAGCGTGACAGCAAGGCCAAGGTGATTGGCGCCAAACTGATCAGCGACGGCCTGCCGGTCGAGATCGGTGGCACCGAAAAAATGGCCAAGTCGAAAAACAACGGCATCGACCCGCAGTACATGATCGAGCAGTTCGGCGCCGATACCTGCCGCCTGTTCATGATGTTCGCCTCGCCGCCGGACATGAACCTGGAATGGTCCGACTCCGGCGTGGAAGGCTCCCACCGCTTCCTCAAGCGTGTCTGGCGCCTGGCCCAGGGCTACATCAACCAGGGTCTGGCCGGCAAGCCGGACCTGGCCAGCCTGAGCGACGAGCAGAAAGCCGTCCGCCGTTCGATCCACCTCGCCATCCGTCAGGCAAGCCAGGACGTGGGGCAAAACCACAAGTTCAACACGGCCATCGCCCAGGTCATGACCTTGATGAACGTGCTGGAGAAAGCCGCCCAGGTGAGCGATCAGGATCGCGCACTGATGCACGAAGGCCTCGAAGCCGTGACCTTGCTGCTGGCACCGATCACACCGCACATCAGCCATGAACTTTGGAAGCAACTGGGTCATGAAGATCCGGTCATCGATGCCGGCTGGCCGGTCGTGGACGCCAGCGCGTTGGTTCAAGACAGCCTGCAGTTGGTTATCCAGGTCAATGGCAAGCTGCGCGGCCAGATCGACATGCCCGCCAGCGCCAGCCGCGAGGAAGTCGAAGCGGCGGCGCGTAGCAACGAGAACGTACTGCGTTTCACCGAAGGCCTGACGATCCGCAAAGTGATTGTCGTGCCCGGCAAACTGGTCAATATCGTCGCCAGCTAATTGGATCAGGCCCCGGTTCACTGAACCGGGGCCTTCAAAACCTTCAGGGCCCACAGTCGGCCCACATGGTTTCAAGGGGAGCAACAAGATGATCAAACGCAATCTGCTGGTGATGGGCCTCGCCGTCATGCTGAGCGCCTGCGGTTTCCAGCTGCGCGGTACCGGTGACTCCGAGCTGACGATCAAGGAACTGGCGGTTACCGCCCGCAATACCTACGGCGATACCGTCAAGCAACTGAGCCAGGTTCTCGAGCGCAGCGGCGTCAAGGTCTTTGACGGCGCACCCTATAAGCTGATTCTGACCGATGAGCAGAACAGTCAGCGCGCGGCGACCTATTCGGGCTCGGGACGCAGTGCCGAGTACGAGATCAAGAGCAGCATCAACTATGAAATCCGCGATGCACGCAACCTGGTGCTGCTGGGCGACAGGGTTGAGCTGGTGAAGTACTACCTGCACGACGGCAACAACCTGACCGGTGGCGACCAGGAAGCCGAGCAGCTGCGCACCGAAATGCGCCGCGATCTGGTCCAGCAGATGGTCATGCGCCTGCAACTGCTGACGCCGACCAAGCTTGACCAGTTGCAGCAAGCTGCAGATGCCAAGGCCAAAGCCGAGGCCGATGCACTGGAAGCCGCGCGCCAGCTCGAAGAGTCGACGCCGCAACAGTCGCCTCTGCAACTGCCTAACCAGTAATCATCCCGGGGCGCCCTGGCGCCCCGCTCTTGCCTGCCGATGAAACTCGCCCCCGCCCAACTCGCCAAACACCTGCAAGGCTCGCTTGCGCCTGTCTATATCATCAGCGGCGACGACCCGCTGTTGTGCCAGGAGGCGGCCGACGCCATCCGTGCCACGGCTCGCCAGCAAGGCTTTGACGAGCGCCAGGTGTTCAGTGCCGATGCCAACTTCGACTGGGGCAGCCTGCTCCAGGCCGGGGCCAGCATGTCGCTGTTTGCGCAAAAGCGCCTACTGGAGCTGCGCCTGCCTTCCGGCAAGCCTGGCGACAAGGGTGCCGCGGCACTGATCGAATACTGCTCGCGCCCCGCCGAAGACACCCTGTTGCTGATCAGCCTGCCCAAGCTCGACGGCAGCGCGCAGAAAACCAAGTGGGGCAAGGCACTGGTCGAAGGGCCGCACACCCAGTTCGTACAGATTTGGCCGGTAGATGCCAGCCAGCTGCCGCAGTGGATTCGCCAGCGCCTGTCCCAGGCCGGCATGTCAGCCAGCCCGGACGCCGTCGAACTGATCGCGGCACGGGTCGAAGGCAACCTGTTGGCGGCGGCCCAGGAAATCGAAAAACTCAAGCTGATGGCTGAGGACGGCCAGATCAGTGTCGAAACCGTCCAGGCGGCCGTGGCCGACAGTGCTCGCTTCGATGTCTTTGGCCTGGTCGATGCCGTCCTCAACGGCGAAGCCGCCCACGCCCTACGGATGCTCGACGGGCTACGGGGCGAAGGGGTCGAGCCACCGGTGATTCTTTGGGCCCTGGCCCGTGAACTGCGCCTGCTGGCCAACCTGGCACTGCAGTACAGCCAGGGGGTGCCGCTGGACAAGGCGTTCAGCCAGGCCCGGCCACCGGTCTGGGACAAGCGCAAACCCCTGATGAGCAAGGCCCTGCAACGTTACACCGCGCAACGCTGGGCGCAGCTGCTGCTCGAAGCGCAGCGAGTTGATGCACAGATCAAGGGCCAGGCCAGCGGATCGCCATGGAGCAGCCTGAGCCGCCTGGCGCTATTGATGGCCGGCCAGCGACTCGCACTGCCGCCCGAATAAGCGCGATACGCGCCCAACGGTCCGGGCCAGTACTGGACAAGCGCAGATGGCTGCCCGATGATGCGCGCACATCCACCCCAGCGAGTGCATTGTCATGAGCAAGCCATCCAAGCATGGCCCCAATAAGGCCAAATCCATTGTCGCCCAACCGTTGTTCCGCAGCCGCCAGGAACGACCGAGCAAGGGCAAAGGCAGTTATCGTCGCGAAGCCTTCCAGTCTAAAAGCTGGGAGGCTTCTTACTTTCAGGCCGCTTAACCGCGCTATCACGACCTTTGTCCCCAGGCATGATAAGGTCTGCTCCTGATTTGCATTACCTGGACCCAAGCATGCTTTTTAGCCTTTCCGACCGTTGGCACCTGCGCCGACTGTCCGCCGCCGCAAGCTTTATCCTGCTCGTTGCCTGCGCCGAGAAACCTACCGCCGCCGACGCCGTTGGCCTCCCGACGATCCCCCAGGCCGCGCCTGCCGCCAGCCCGCTGCCAACCCCGGTTACCGTCGATACCCAACCTGAACAGAGCTTCGAACAATGGCGCGCCGCCTTTCGCACTGAAGCCTTGAAAGCCGGTATTCAGCCCGCCCTGTTCGACCGCGCATTCGCGGGTGTCATCCCGGATATGGGCGTGATCAAGGCCGACCGCAGCCAACCCGAATTCAGCCGTCCGGTCTGGGAGTACCTCGATGGCGCGCTGTCCGCCTTGCGCGTGCGCAAGGGTCAGGCGCTACTCAACCAGTACGAGGGCACCCTGCAACAGATCGAACAGCGGTATGGCGTCGACCGCCAGACCCTGGTCGCCGTCTGGGGCATGGAAAGTGCGTTCGGTCAGTTCCAAGGTGATAAATCGGTTATCCGCTCACTGGCAACCCTGGCCTACGAAGGCCGCCGTCCAGCCTTTGCGCACAGCCAATTGCTGGCCGCGCTGGAAATTCTTCAGCACGGAGATATCGAACCCGAGAAAATGCTCGGCTCCTGGGCGGGCGCCATGGGTCAGACGCAGTTTATCCCGACGACCTATAACACCCATGCCGTGGATTTTGACGGCGATGGCCGACGTGATATCTGGAACAGCGCACCCGACGCCCTCGCCTCCACGGCCCATTACCTGAAGAGTTCGGGCTGGCAGAAAGGCCAACCCTGGGGCTTTGAGGCCCGCCTCCCGGCGAACTTCGACTATGCCCTGGCTGATGGCGCCACCCGCAAAAGCGTGGCCGAATGGCTACAGAGCGGCGTTACGCTACCGGCTGGCGTACGCCTGCCCACCGGCGTCGAGCAACAGTCAGCGACCCTGCTGCTGCCCGCGGGTTACCGCGGCCCGGCATTTCTACTGCTGGACAATTTCCGGGCGATTCTCAAGTACAACAATTCGTCGTCCTATGCCCTGGCCATCGGCTTGCTGTCCGAGCGTTTTGGCGGCGCCGGCCTGATCCGCGGCAGTTGGCCGAAGGATGAACTACCCCTGAGCCGTTCCGAACGCATCGAATTGCAAACCCTGCTTAGCGCGCGCAATTACGACGCCGGCAATCCCGACGGGATCATTGGCGCCAATACCCGCAAGGCGATTCGCAGCGCCCAGCAAGCCCAGGGCTGGCCGGCAGACGGTTACCCTACGCAGAAACTGCTGCAGAGCCTGCGCGACCGCTAAATCACTCAGGCGCGCCGGTAGGCGCGGGCTTGGGCGACATCCGAATCGCTTAAGCTCGCGCTTACAGAACAGGGTGCGTGATGGCTTGCTTAAGGCGCAATTGCTGACGGTCGGCATCGAGCTCAACCTGAGCCCCCAAGGGCAGGCTCAGGTTCGGGTCGCAATGCCCGCTGCGCCAGCCCGCCAGAACCGGAATGCCCAGAGGCGCCAGTTCCTGCTTCATCAGCCGCATCAGCGCATCTGTCTCGATACCGGCAAAATCCCCTATCAGCACGCCCCTCAGGCCCGTCAAGGCGCCTGCCAGGCGCAACTGTGTCAACAGTCGGTCCACTCGATAGAGCGGCTCGTTGACGTCCTCGATAAACAGGATCGTGCCTTCGCTGTCCAGCGCATAGGGTGTGCCAAGCAGCGCGCAGATCAGCGCCAGGTTGCCGCCCAACAGACGCCCGCTGGCACTGCCCGGGGCCAATGTAGTCAAACGGTAAGCCTGGGGATGGTGCAGTATCGCGTCAGCGTCGGCCTGGCCGGTCAGCAGGCTCAGCAAAGACGACTCGGTGGGGGCTAGCTTGTCACCCAGCAAGTCCGCATTGAGCAGCGGCCCATGGAAGGTCACAAACCCTGCGTAACGGCTGATCGCCAGGTGCAACGCCGTGATATCGCTGTAGCCGACAAAGGGTTTCGGGTTGGCTTTGAGCAGCTCGAAATCGATGCCATCCAGCAATCGCGGACAGCCATAACCGCCGCGAAGGCAGAAAATGGCGTCAATGGCAGGGTCGGCAAAGGCCGCATGCAGATCGGCCAGGCGAATGGCATCGCTGCCTGCCAGATAACCGTCGCGCTGGCTGACCCCTGGGAAGACGCGCAACGTCAGGCCACGCTCGCCCATCCATTGATGCGCCCTGGCAAGGTCCAGGTCGGCCGGGCCAGCCGGGGCGATCAGACCGATCACCCCGCCCGCGGACGGAAGTGGCGCGACTGGCGATTGATAGGTGAAGCCTGAATACGGAGGACGCAATGCCTCACGCACCGACCAGGCCTGCCTTGGCCAGCTTCGCCTGCTCGTCGGCATGGTACGAGGAACGTACCAGCGGGCCGGAGGCGACGTTCTTGAAGCCCATCTTGTAGCCTTCCTCGGCGAACCAGGCGAAGGTGTCCGGATGGACAAAACGCTGCACCGGCAAGTGATTGCGCGAAGGTTGCAGGTACTGGCCCAAGGTCAGCATGTCGATATCGTGCTCACGCATGCGCTTCATCACTTCGATGACTTCCTCGTCGGTCTCGCCCAGGCCGAGCATGAGCCCGGACTTGGTCGGTATGTGAGGCATCATCTGCTTGAAGCGTTGCAGCAAGGTCAGCGACCACTGGTAATCCGAACCCGGACGCGCGGCCTTGTACAGGCGCGGCACGGTTTCCAGGTTGTGGTTGAACACATCCGGCGGCTCGGCAGCGGTGATTTCCAACGCGATATCCATCCGGCCACGATAGTCGGGCACCAGGGTTTCGAGTTGGACATTCGGCGACAACAGGCGGATTTCGCGGATGCAGTCGGCAAAATGCTGGGCACCGCCATCACGCAGGTCGTCGCGGTCCACCGAGGTGATGACCACGTACTTGAGGCGCAGGTCGGCAATGGCGACGGCCAGGCTCTTGGGTTCGTTGATATCCAGAGGCTTCGGACGACCATGGCCCACATCGCAGAACGGGCAGCGACGGGTGCAGATATCACCCATGATCATGAACGTGGCAGTACCGCCGGAGAAGCACTCGCCCAGGTTCGGGCAGGAGGCCTCTTCGCAGACGCTGTGCAGCTTGTGCTTGCGCAGCAGTTGCTTGATACGGTCGACTTCCGGCGAAACCGGGATACGCACGCGAATCCAGTCGGGTTTCTTCGGCAGCTCGGTGGTCGGGATGATCTTCACCGGGATCCGCGCGACCTTCTCGGCGCCACGCAGCTTCACGCCGGCTTCGACTTTGGGACGAGCCTGGGCGGCGGCCACGCGCTCGGAAATATCGAGCGTCGGGATCAGGGTTTGCACAGCGTCTTGCGCAGTAGTCATATCAATCGATTCCGCCCGTAAGGGTCGTCTGCTCAGCATAGTCGAGGTGTTTGACGAGCTGCGCACGCAGTCGGGCACTTACCTCGGCAAATTCAATCGGCCCTGTATGGTCGCTCAGCTGGGTCATTGCCAGCCCGGCATAGCCGCAGGGGTTAATCCGTCGGAACGGTTCCAGGTCCATGTCGACATTCAGGGCCAGGCCGTGGAAGGAGCAGCCATTGCGAATCCGCAGCCCCAGGGAGGCGATCTTCGCGCCATCCACATAAACCCCCGGCGCATCGGCCTTGGCCGCGGCACTGACGCCATACTCGGCCAGCAGCTCGATCAGGCAGTGCTCCATGCGGGTAACCAGGTCGCGAACGCCAAAGCCTAGACGACGCACGTCCAGCAGCAGATAAGCGACCAGTTGACCGGGGCCATGATAAGTCACTTGGCCACCGCGATCGACCTTGACCACCGCAATATCACCCGGAAGTAGTAGATGCTCGGCTTTACCGGCCTGCCCCTGGGTAAACACCGGCGGGTGCTGCACCAGCCAGACCTCGTCGCCAGCCTCGCGCCCGCGCGTGTCGGTAAAGCGCTGCATGGCTTGCCAGACAGGCTCATAGGCCTGCAGGCCAAGCTCGCGAAAACCGAGCACGCCTGGCATCAGAGCACCATGTGCACGATACCGGTCGCACGCAGGGCACTGTTGATATCGCGCAGTTGGTCTTCGCCGGTGGCCGTGATGTGCAGTTGCACCGTGGTGTACTTGCCATTGCTGCTCAAGCGCTCGGCCAGCGTGCTGATATCCAGCGTGGCGTACTTGGCAATGATCTCGATAACCGTGTCCTTGAAGCCGACACCGGTATTGCCGATGACCTTGATCGGGTAGTCATCGACGGGAAATTCAATCTTGTGCGACTTAACGTCAGTATCTGTCATGGCGGTAACGGCCTCGTAAGCCGTGGCGACGGGATACGCCCCGGGCTCGATGTACAAGCCCAGAGCGTAGCGGTCGAAATATCAGTTGAACAGGCCGAAGAAGAACAGGCGGATGCTATCCCACGCACGGCGCAGGAAACCACCTTCTTCAACGGTTTCCAGGGCGATCAGGTCAGCGCTGTGCACCACCTTGTCGTCCAGTTTGACTTCCACCTTGCCGATCACGTCGCCCTTGGCGATAGGCGCGACCAGTTGCGGGTTCATGGTCATGCTGGCAGCGAGCTTCTTGAGCTGGCCCTTCGGCAGGGTCATGGTCAGGTCTTCAGCCAGGCCGGCCTTGACTTGATGGGTCGAACCTTTCCAGACCTGAGCCTGAGCCAGTTCGGCACCTTTCTGATAGAAGGTCTGGGTTTCGAAGAAGCGGAAACCGTAGGTCAGCAGCTTCTGGGTTTCGGCGGCGCGCGCCTGTTCACTGACGGTACCGAAGACCACCGCGATCAGGCGCATGCCATCACGTACGGCCGAGGACACCATGCAGTAGCCGGCTTCGTCGGTGTGGCCGGTTTTCAGACCATCGACGGTCTTGTCGCGCCACAACAGCAGGTTGCGGTTAGGTTGCTTGATGCCGTTCCAGAAGAACTCCTTCTGCGAGTAGATCGCATAGTGGGCTGGATCTTCGTGAATGATCGCGCGAGCCAGTACCGCCATATCGTGAGCCGACGAGTAGTGTTCCGGATTCGGCAGGCCGGTCGGGTTCATGAAGTGGCTGTTGCCCATGCCCAGTTCGCCAGCGGTCTTGTTCATCATGTCGGCGAAGGCATCTTCGCTGCCGGCGATGTGTTCCGCGATGGCTACGCTGGCATCGTTGCCGGACTGGATGATGATCCCGTGCAGCAGGTCACTGACGCTGACCTGGGTGCCGACCTTGATGAACATCCGCGAACCACCGGTACGCCAGGCGTTTTCACTGACGGTCACCGGGTCGTTCTCGCCAATCTGGCCGCGACGGATTTCCAGGGTCGCGATGTAGGCGGTCATCAGTTTGGTCAGGCTGGCCGGTGGCAAGCGCTGGTCACCATTGTTTTCGACCAGAATGTTGCCACTGCTGGCGTCCATCAATACATAGGACTTGGCGGCCAATTGCGGCGGCGACGGCATCATTTCGGCGGCCCAGGCGGCAGGCGCAATGAGCAGGGGGACAAGCAGGCACAGGCGTTTGGCAAAAGTGGTGATGTTCATCCGTCTCTCGAAGTTGCTAATGGAAACTTGCCCTCGCGGGCAAAACTAATCTGACAGTCCGTCGCCAGACTGTCGCGCATGCAGTTGCTCGCCCCACGCCCTTGACCGGGCTCTTGTTCTTTGACAAGCCAGCAACCCAGGCCCGCCGCGCGTACGCGACCGGCCGTCTATCCCTTTACTCGGCAGACACCACGCTCGGCTGGCCCAGATTGGCCAGACGTACGCTGTCCTGCACTTGCTGGATCTCACCCGGCGTGCCGATCGGCCCCAGGCGGACCCGATGCAGCGTCTGCTGATTGCGTACGATCGAGCTGATAAAGACCGGCGCGCTCACCATACCGCTCAACTTCGATCTCAACAGCTCCGCAGCGTCCGGGTTGGCGAACGCGCCCACCTGGAGATACTGGCCAGATGCTGGTGCAGAAGCGTTTTTTTTTGCCTCGAACTGCGTCGGCACGACGGCCGCAGCGTGTTGCTGCGGTGGTGGCGTCCATTGCTCGACGGTGCCGGCGGACGCCGTAATGACCGGAGCGGTCTGGGCCACTTTCGGCTCATTGAGCATCAGCGGCGCCGGACGACCACGCTGGGCCCACCACTCCTGTGGATCGATCCCCTCGACCTTGACCCGGGCGGTGCCAGTCTCAGCGTAACCAAGCTTCTTGGCCGCCGCGTAGGAAAGGTCGATGATTCGATCGGAATAGAACGGACCACGGTCGTTGACCCGCAGAATCACGCTGCGGTTGTTGTCCAGATTGGTTACCCGCACATAGCTGGGCAACGGCAGGGTCTTGTGCGCAGCACTCATGCCGTACAGGTCATAGACTTCGCCGTTGGCGGTGTTCTGCCCGTGGAACTTGGTGCCATACCAAGACGCTGTGCCAGAGGCGACATAGCGCTTGGATTCCTGGATCGGGAAATAGGTCTTGCCCAGCACGGTGTAGGGGTTGGCCTTGTAGGGGCCAGTGTGCAGGGTCGGCGTGGCGTCCGGGATACGCGAGACATCGACGTCCCACCAGGGCGCGCCATCCTTGTGGGCCCGGTTGATATCCAGGCCCGGCGTGCTGCGTACCGTGTTGGACGACTGCGGCGCACGGCTGGTGGAGCAACTGACCACCAGTAGCGCCAGGGCGCCATAGGCCAGCAGCTTGAATGTTGGGTGAATCGGTAAAGCCCGCATTACTTGGCGCCCCGTGCTTGAACCAGCAGATCGGACAGTTGATGTACCGCCATGGCGTACATCACGCTGCGGTTATATCGCGTGATCGCATAGAAGTTCTTCAAGCCCAGCCAGTACTCGGGGCCATTTTCGCCTTCCAGGCGAAACGCCGTAACCGGCAGATCATCGCGCAGCGCATCATGACTCGACCAGCCCAGCGCCCGCAACTCCCCGACGGTCTTGACCGGCTCGATTCCCGGGCTCAGCCCTTCGTCGACTCGATCACCACGGATGCTGGCCAGGCTGACGACCGGCTCGCCGGCCACCCAGCCATGGCGCTTGAAGTAGCTGGCAACGCTGCCGATCGCATCGTCGGCATTGTTCCAGATATTGATGTGGCCATCACCGTCGAAGTCCACGGCATAGGCGCGAAAGCTGCTCGGCATAAATTGCGGCAGGCCCATCGCCCCGGCGTAGGACCCCTTGAGCGTCAGCGGATCGACCTGCTCTTCACGCGCCAGCAGGAGGAACTCGCGCAACTCCTTGCGGAAGAACTCGGCCCGTGGCGGGTAATCGAAACCCAGGGTCGATAAGGCGTCGATCACCCGATAGTTGCCAGTATTACGCCCGTAAAAGGTTTCGACGCCAATGATCGAGACGATCACCTGAGCCGGCACACCGTATTCCTGCTCGGCACGGGCCAGCACCGCTTCGTGCTGACGCCAGAAATCCACGCCGCGGGCAATGCGCGCGTCGCTGATAAAGATCGGGCGATAGTCCTTCCAGGGTTTGACCCGTTCGGCCGGACGCGAGATGGCGTCGAGAATCGCCTGCTTGCGCTGGGCCTCACGGAACACGCCCATCAACTGTTCCCCGGCGAAACCATAGTCGCGGGTCATTTCCCCGACGAACTCGGCCACCTGGGGCGAGCCATCGTAATCACCGCCCAGGGCCTGTTGGGCCGAGCCGAGGATGCCTACCAGACCGACCCAGGGGACATATCGGGCCGCCCAGCCACGCATAACCTGCATTGAATTGTTCACCTTAATCAAACCTGTGCGATCCACTTACGATGGGTATGGATCGACATCAAAACCCCAAACGCTGACAGCAGCGTCACCAGCGAAGTTCCGCCATAGCTAATGAATGGCAATGGCACGCCCACCACCGGCAGCAGGCCACTGACCATACCGATGTTGACGAAAACATAAACAAAAAACGTCATGGTCAGCGCACCGGCCAGCAGTTTGCCGAACAGGGTCTGAGCCTGGGCGGTGATCACCAGCCCGCGGCCGATCAGCAATAGATAGATCAGCAACAGGGCGCAGATGCCCACCAGGCCGAACTCCTCGCCCATAACCGCAATAATGAAGTCGGTATGGCTTTCCGGCAGGAAATCCAGGTGCGACTGGGTGCCCAGCAGCCAGCCCTTGCCGAAAACCCCGCCGGAACCGATGGCGGCCTTGGATTGGATAATGTTCCAACCCGTGCCCAACGGATCACTTTCCGGATCGAGGAAGGTCAGCACGCGCTGCTTCTGGTAGTCGTGCATGACGAAAACCCACATCGCCACCGCGACCGGCACGGCCGCCGCCAGCACACTGAGGATCCAGCGCCAGCGCAGCCCGCCCATAAACAGCACGAAGGCGCCGCCGGCCAGGATCAGCAGCGCGGTGCCCAGGTCCGGCTGGCGCACAATCAGGATAAACGGGATGCCGATCAGCATCAGGCTGATTCCCACATGCTTGAGCTGGGGTGGCAGGGTGCGCTTGGCCAGGTACCAGGCGATGGTCGCCGGCATGATGATCTTCATGAATTCCGAGGGCTGAAAGCGAATGACCCCGGGAATATTGATCCAGCGCGTGGCCCCCATGGCGTTGTGCCCCATGACGTCCACCACCACCAGCAGGATCACCCCGCACACATAGGCCAGCGGCACCCAGCGCGCCATAAAGCGGGGTTCGAGCTGGGCAATGATCACCATCGAAACCAGGCCGATACCGAACGAAGTCGCCTGTTTGAGCAGCAGGTCCCAGCTCTTGCCACTGGCCGAGTACAGGACGAACAGGCTGCCTGCGGCCAGAATCAGCAGCAGGACCAGCAAAGGGCCGTCGATGTGCAGGCGCTGCAACAGGGTGGCCCGGCGCCGCATCACATCCTCGCTGGACAGGATGCGGTCGAAATTACTGATCAAGGCGTAGCCTCCACGGTGGTTGGGCTGGCGTATTCCGCCTTGAGGCGACCATTGGCATCGAGCAGCCAGGCATCCATGACCTGGCGAACCACCGGCGCGGCGACACCCGAACCGGACTCGCCGTTCTCGACCATCACCGAGACCACGATTTGCGGGTTCTCGGCCGGAGCGAAGCCGACAAACAGGGCGTGGTCGCGATGGCGCTCCTGAACCTTGGAACGGTCATATTTCTCGCCCTGCTTGATCGCGACCACCTGGGCCGTACCGCTCTTGCCGGCAATCAGGTACTGCGCGCCAATGGCCGCTTTGCGCGCCGTGCCACGGGCACCGTGCATCACCTGCTCCATGCCGTGGGTCACGCGGTTCCAGTCGGCAGGGTTGCGCAGGACGATATTGGGAATCGGGTTATCGTCGACCGGCTGCTCGCCTTCGATGGATTTGGCCAGGTGCGGACGGTTCCACACCCCTTTGTTGGCGACCAGCGCCGTAGCCTGGGCCAGTTGCAGCGGCGTAGCTTGCATATAGCCCTGACCGATCCCGAGGATCAGCGTCTCGCCGGGGTACCAGGCCTGCTTGCGCGTGGCCCGCTTCCACTCGCGTGATGGCATCAGCCCCGGTGACTCTTCGAACATGTCCAGGGAGACCTTCTGCCCCAGGCCGAACTTGTTCATGTAGCTGGACAGCCGGTCGATCCCCAGCTTGTGCGCCAGGTCGTAGAAATAGGTGTCGTTGGACCGCATGATCGCCGTGTCCAGATCGACATAACCGTCCCCGGTACGGTTCCAGTTACGATACTTATGGTCATAGTTGGGCAGCATGTAGTAACCGGGGTCGAAGACCCGGCTGCTGGCCGTTACCACGCCCGCATCGAGACCGGCAATCGCCACCGCCGGTTTGATGGTCGAGCCGGGCGGATAGAGGCCGCGCAAGACCCGGTTGAACAGCGGCCGATCGATGGAGTCACGTAGCTCGGCATAGGCCTTGAAGCTGATGCCGGTCACAAACAGGTTGGGGTCGAAGCTCGGCTGGCTGACCATCGCCAGCACTTCACCGGTCTTCGGATTCAACGCCACCACGGCGCCACGACGCCCGCCCAGCGCCAGTTCGGCCGCTTCCTGCAACTTGATATCGAGGCTGAGGACAATATCCTTGCCCGGCGTCGGATCGGTGCGTTTGAGCACCCGCAGCACCCGGCCCCGCGCGTTGGTCTCCACTTCTTCGTAACCGACCTTGCCGTGCAATTCCGCCTCATAGAAGCGTTCGATGCCGGTCTTGCCGATATGGTGGGTACCGCTGTAATTGACCGGGTCGAGGGTCTGCTTTTCCTTTTCGTTGATCCGCCCCATATACCCCACCGAGTGCGCGAAATGCGCGCCCTGGGGGTAGTGACGTACCAACTGGGCCACCACCTCCACGCCTGGCAGGCGGAACTGATTGACCGCAATCCGGGCAATCTGCTCCTCGCTCAGCTCGAACAGGATCGGTACCGGCTCGAAGGGGCGCCGCCCCTGGCGCATGCGTTTCTCGAACAAGGCACGGTCTTCGGGCGTCAGTTGCAGCACCTCGACGATCACGTCGAGCACCTGCTGCCAGTCACCGGAACGCTCACGCGTCATGCTCAGACTGAAACTTGGGCGGTTATCGGCAATCACCACGCCATTGCGGTCGAAAATCAAGCCGCGCGTCGGTGGAATCGATTGCACATGGACCCGATTGTTTTCCGACAGCGTCGAGTGGTACTCGTACTGGATCACCTGCAGATAGTAGAGCCGTGCGATCAGCACGCCAATAAGGGCCACCACCACGCATGCCCCGACCACGACCCGGCTGCGCACCAGACGTGCGTCTTTCTCGTGGTCCTTGAGGCGAATCGGCTGGGTCATTCAGGCAGGCTTATTTGTGGTAAGGGTGCCCGGACAGCACTGTCCAGGCGCGATACAGCTGCTCGCCGATCAGAATCCGCACCAGCGGATGCGGCAGCGTCAACGGTGACAGCGACCAGCGCTGCTCAGCGCGCGCGCACACTTCCGGCGCCAGCCCCTCGGGGCCACCGACCATGAAGTTGACCGTACGCGAATCCAGCCGCCAGCGATCCAGCTCGACCGCCAACTGCTCGGTACTCCACGGCTTGCCATGGACCTCGAGCGTGACGATCCGCTCGCCGGGGCCCACCTTGGCCAGCATCGCCTCGCCTTCCTGACGGATAAAGCGCGCTACGTCGGCGTTCTTGCCACGGGTATTGAGCGGAATTTCCACCAGTTCCAATGCCAGCTCGGCGGGCAGACGCTTGGCATATTCATGCCAGCCTTCTTCCACCCACTTGGGCATACGCGAACCCACAGCGATCAGGCGCAGACGCACAACGACCTCTTACTGCTGGTCTTTGTTGAGCTTGTCGAAATGCGCATGGCTATTTTCCGGGCTGTGGTGCGCAGCGCTTTCGGCGCGGCTCTGCTCGGCACCCTGCCACAGACGCTCAAGGTCGTAGAACTGACGAGCCGAGGCCGTCATCATGTGAACGATCACGTCGTCCAGGTCCAGCAGAACCCAATCGCTGTCGCCTTTACCTTCTTCACCCAACGGGCGAACGCCCTGGGCCTTGACCATCTCACGGACCTTTTCCAGCATCGCGCTGATCTGGCGGTTCGAGGTACCGGTCGCGATGATCATGTAATCGGTGATGCTTTGCTTGTCACGCACGTCGATAACCAGGACGTCCTGGGCCTTGACGTCTTCCAGAGCGGCTACCGCCACTTTGACCAGATCTTCGCCCTTCATTACTTGGTTCTTCATATAAAACTCGTTCAACTCGTATGTTTGGAGCGCTTCCAGGCCTGGGCCTGATGCATTCCTTCAGTTCGACGCACGGTAAAGCCCGTGCGCATCGATGTAGGCCAGTACTGCGTCCGGCACCAGAAAACGCACCGACTTCCCGCTGGCCAGCAGGTTGCGGATCTGGGTAGCCGACACCGCGAGGGGCGTCTGCCAGACAAATGTAATCTGCCCGCCCGGCCCCTGCAGGGCGAGCGGATCACTGACCGACCGTGCGGCCAGCAGGTTGCGCAAGGCATCCGGCGGCTCGCTGTCGGCATCCGGGCGTTGCAGCACCAGGATATGACAATGCTGGAGCAGCTCTTCCCAGCGGTGCCATGTTGGCAGGCCGCAAAATGCGTCCCAGCCCAATAACAGAAACAACCGGTCCTCGGCGGCCAACTCGGCCCGCATCAGTTCCAGAGTGTCGATAGTGTAGGACGGCTTGTCCCGTTGCAGCTCGCGATCGTCCACCACCAACGGCACGACCCCCGCCACCGCGCATTCGACCATCGCCAGACGGTCGACAGCCGATACCTGCGGCGCTTCCCGATGCGGCGGCCTGGCACTGGGTGTCAGGCGCAGCTCATCGAGGCCCATCAATTCCGCAACTTCCAGCGCCCCGCGCAAATGGCCGATATGCACCGGGTCGAAGGTCCCACCCAGAACGCCAATGCGTCGAGGTGGAACAGCGCCAGGGGCCACAGCGGCAGACAGACGTTGCTCGCTCAAGTCAGGCCGGCTCCTGGCCGCGCAACTGACCATCGCCGATCACCACGTATTTCTCGCAGGTCAGGCCTTCCAGGCCGACCGGTCCGCGGGCGTGCAGCTTATCAGTAGAAATGCCGATCTCGGCACCCAATCCGTATTCAAATCCATCGGCGAAGCAGGTCGGCGCATTGACCATGACCGAACTGGAGTCGACATCGATGGTGAATGTGCGCGACTCACCCAGGTCCTGCGTCACAATCGCGTCGGTGTGGTGCGAGCCGTAGTGGTTGATATGCTCGACCGCCTGCTCCAGCCCGTCGACCACGCGAATCGACAAGATCGGTGCCAGATACTCGGTCTGCCAGTCTTCTTCGCTGGCCGCCAACACCTCGACGAGGGCCTGGGTACGCTCACAGCCACGCAATTCGACACCCTTGGCGCGAAACTGTTCGACCATGGCCGGCAGGAACGCTGCCGCGACGGCCTGGTCGACCAGCAAGGTCTCCATGGCCCCACAGATGCCATAACGATAGGTCTTGGCATTGAAGGCAATGCTCCGGGCCTTGGCCAGGTCCGCATGGGCGCTGACATAGACGTGGCAGATGCCGTCCAGATGCTTGATCACCGGCACCCGCGCATCGCGACTGACCCGTTCGATCAGGCCCTTGCCGCCGCGCGGCACGATGACATCGACATACTCGGGCATGGTGATCAACGCGCCGACGGCGGCACGGTCGGTGACTTCCACCACCTGCACCACGGCGGGCGGCAGACCTGCCTCGGCCAGGCCACGCTGGATACAGGTGGCAATGGCCCGGTTGGAATGAATGGCCTCGGAACCACCGCGCAGGATGGTCGCATTGCCGGACTTCAGGCACAGGCTCGCAGCATCGATGGTCACATTGGGCCGCGACTCGTAGATGATCCCCACCACGCCCAGCGGCACGCGCATCTTGCCGATCTGGATACCCGACGGCCGATAGCTCATGTCGCGAATGGCGCCCACCGGGTCCGGCAGGGTCGCCACCTGACGCAGACCGACGATCATGCCGTCGATACGAGCCGGGGTCAGCGCCAGGCGCTCGACCATGGCCGGCTCCAAGCCATTGGCCCGGGCAGCGGCCAGGTCCAGCTCATTGGCAGCGGTCAATTCGGCGCGGGCGCTATCCAGGGCGTCGGCGGCGGCATGCAGGGCGCGGTTTTTCTGCGCGGTGCTGGCGCGGCCGATCACGCGGGACGCGTCGCGAGCAGCGCGACCCAGGCGGGTCATGTAGTCAAGAACGGACTCAGTCATGGTCTCAGTGGTCTTGGCGGAGGGGAAAGCGGCCGATTATAGCCGTGACGCCCGCCCGCGCACAGCGGTGGCAGGCGGATGGTCGAAATCGGCCGCAAATAGTCGGCGTTCAGTCACGATTAAGGTGCTTGTTGGTATGATCGCCGCCCGCTCAGCCGCTTTTAGCCACCGCGCCCATGCCCGACATCCTGCCAGCCGCCCCGCCCATCGCCCTGCCCTGTCACTTTTTCGACCGTGATGCCCAACAGCTGGCGCGCGAACTGCTGGGCAAGGTGATCCGGCATCGGGTCGGCGACCTGTGGCTGGCCGCACGGATCATCGAGACCGAGGCCTATTACTGCGAAGAGAAAGGCAGCCATGCGTCATTGGGCTACACACACAAGCGCCGGGCACTGTTTCTCGACGGCGGGCATATCTACATGTACTACGCCCGCGGCGGCGATTCGCTGAACTTCAGTGCCCAGGGCCCGGGCAATGCGGTCCTGATCAAGTCGGCCTACCCCTGGATCGATGCGCTATCCGGGCCGGCCAGCCTGGCCAGAATGACCCTGAACAACCCCGCTGCCGACGGCACGCCGCGCCCGCAGCAGCGGCTGTGCGCCGGCCAGACCCTGCTGTGCAAGGCGCTCGGCTTGAAAGTACCGGACTGGGATGCCCAGCGCTTCGACCCGGACCGGCTCCTGGTCGAGGATATCGGCCCCTCGCCGTCTCAGATCATCCAGACCACCCGCCTGGGCATTCCGAGCGGGCGCGATGAACACCTGATGTACCGCTTTGTCGATGCCGACTACGCACCGTACTGCACTCGCAATCCGCTGCGCCGGGGTCAGGTCGAAGGACGTGATTACCTTCTAACATCTTGAAACAAGAACGCGCGATTTCTCTCTAGAGAACAGCGCACTTATTGACGACAAATGTCCCCCGGACAGGTCAGATACCCCCGTTACCTGCCAGCGCCGTACACACAACAGACGCCGGCGCCCCCCATTGAACCAAGCAAGGACATCGACATATGGGCCCCTGGCTCGATAGCGTGACCGGCTGGCTGACAGCCAACCCACAATGGCTGGGCCTCGCCGTATTTATCGTGGCCTGCGTCGAATGCATGGCCATAGCCGGAATCATCGTACCGGGCACCATTCTGCTGTTTGCCATTGCGGTAATGGCCGGCAGCGGCGCCCTGCCCCTGGGCGAGACGCTGCTGCTGGGCATGCTCGGCGGCTTGCTCGGCGATCTGATTTCCTACGGCCTGGGCCGACGCTTCCACCAAGGCATCCGACGATTGCCTGGCCTGCGCAGCCATCCGCAATGGATGGCCGGGGCCGAGGCCTATTTCCAGCGCTACGGCATTGTCAGCCTGCTGATCGGTCGTTTTATCGGCCCTTTACGCCCCATGCTGCCGATGGTAGCGGGCATGTGCGACATGCCATTTCCACGCTTTCTCGCGGTCAGTCTTCTCGCCGGGGCCGGCTGGTCGGTGGCGTATCTGCTGCCGGGCTGGGCAACGGGAGCCGCCTTGCGCCTGCCGTTACCGGAGGGATTCTGGCCCCAAGCCGCCATCGTGGCCATCGGCCTGGCTGCGCTGCTGGGCCTGAGTATCAATAGCGGCCTGCGTCGTCACCCACGCACCACCCAACTGATCGCCGGGCTCAGCCTGGCGCTGCTGGTTGCCCTGTTTATCGGCTACCCCTACCTCAAGCAGTTCGATCAGGGGGTCATGGCCCTGGTCCAGGAACATCGCAGCCCGAGCATGGACTATGCGGCAGTCGTCATTACCAGCCTGGGCGAGTTTCGTACGCAGTTTTGCGTTGCCCTGCTGCTGACCTGCCTGCTGTTTCTTTGCCGGCTGTGGCGCCACGCGGTGTTTGTCGGCACCACGTTGGCGGGTACGGCAGTGGCCAATACCCTGACGAAGATGCTCTTTGCCCGGGTTCGCCCCGAAGTCCTGAGCGACCCGCTGACCAGCTTCAGCATGCCCAGCGGGCACAGTTCGGGGGCTTTTGCGTTTTGCCTGATGCTCGCGGTGCTGGCTGGGCGCGGCCAACCGCCACGGATGCGCCTGACCTGGCTGCTGTTCGGCTGCCTGCCGGCGGCGGCGATTGCCCTGTCGCGGGTCTACCTTGGCGCCCATTGGCCCACTGATATCCTGGCTGGCGCACTTCTGGCCATCGGTATTCTGGCCATCAGCCTGACCCTGAGCCACCGCTTTATGCCGCTCGAACCGCTACCGGCCAAGGTCTGGTGGTTGATTCTGCCGGCGTGCATTGCGCTTTACGCCTACTTCGCCCTGCATCACCTGCCTCACCACTTGCTGCGGTACGCCTACTAGGTAGGCGCGCCGCATCCGCGGGCATCAGGGCAGGCCGGGCTCGCCCTGCAGTTCATCGAGCAAGGCCTGGATCGCATCCAGGCATTCCTGCGGATCGTCCAGTTGCAGCAACTCGACCTTGTCTTCCTCGGCAAAGGGCAACAGGTAGGCCAATTGATGGGCCAGCGCCTGCTGGCTATTGGCTTCGGTGTCCATATCAAGCGCCGCGACCATCGGGTGCTCGGCCAATGCCTTGAGCAAGGCGACCAGGTCGGCATCCTCTTCCTGCAATGGCAGTTCGGGCAGGTCATCCAGCCACTCGACGTCGGCCATCAGCAGTTGGTCGCGCTGCGCCTCGGCATTGATGACCCGAAAACGCCGACCGCCCTGGACCCGAATCCCCAACAGACCGTTTTCCTGCTGCTGGAAATCACGGATCAGCGCCTCGCAGCCAATCAACGCGTAGCCATCAGGCGCCACACCGACCTCCTCGCCGTCGAAAATACAGACCACGCCAAAACCGCAATCCTGCTTCATGCAACGGCTGATCATATCCAGATAGCGTGCCTCGAAAATCTGCAGGTCCAGGGTACAACCGGGAAACAGCACCGCATTCAGGGGAAACAACGCCAGGGTCATAAAGCCTTCCTTAAACCAGCAACGTCACGGCCAACGGCAACAAAACAGCGGTACCCACCCCCATCAGGCTCATGGCCAGGGCTGCAAACGCACCGCACTCCTCGCTTTCCTGCAGGGCCACCGAAGTACCCACCGCATGGGCGGTCATGCCCAGGGCCATGCCGCGCGCCTCCGGGCTGTGCACCCCGAGACGCCGCAGCAGGCCTGGGCCGAAAATGGCCCCGATCACCCCGGTGATCAATACAAAGACCGCCGCCAGCGCCGCCACGCCGCCAATCTGCTCGGCGACCAGCATGGCGATCGGCGAAGTCACCGACTTGGGCGCCATGGTCATCAGCATCCTGTGTTCGGCACCGAACCACCAGCCGAGCAGGACACACAGCCCGGTGGCCACCACCCCACCCACCACCAGCGTAGTAAAGATCGGCCAGAACAATTGCCGAATCCGCCGCAGGTTCAGGTACAGCGGCACGGCCAAGGCGACCGTGGCCGGGCCGAGCAGGATACTCAGGATCTCCGTGCTCTTGCGGTACTCCCCATAGGTCAGGCCGCAGCCGAGCAGCACGCCAATCACCAGCAACATCGAAACCAGTACCGGCTGCAGGAAGATCCAGCGGGTCTTTTCGAATGCCGCGAGCACCAGTTGATAGGCACCCAGGGTGATCCCGATGCCAAACAAGGGATGGTGAATAACCGCCGTCCAGGCGCCTTGCCAATCGAACGTCATGGCTTGGGCTCCCGCCGGGCCTGGCGCCGCATCATTCTCTCCATCAGCAACCCGACAAAAGCCATGGACAACAGCAACGACAGCACCAGCGCCCCGGCAATCGCCCAGAAATCGGCGGCGATATCGGCCGCGTAGACCATCACCCCTACCGCCGGCGGCACCAGCAGCAACGGCAGGTAACGCAACAGGCTGCTGGCGGCTTCGCTCAGGGGCGCGCCGACCTCGCCGCGCAGAATCAGAAAGCCCAGCAAGAGCACCAGGCCGATGATCGGCCCCGGCAATATCGCCAGAAACAGATGATTGATGGCCGTGCCGAGTAATTGAAACAGCACCAGCCAGGTCAAGCCGCGAAGCAACATCAGACGTCCCCTCCAAATTGGCGCGGCCATTATAAACACGCCCAGGCCTATGGGCGGGCATTCGCCACAACCATGCGAGCTTGACCCTTTACCTGCGGCCATGGTGATCTAGGCTCTGTACGCAATGTTTTCCAGCGACGGTTCGGCAAAGCGAAGCTACACCGCGAGCGCGAGGCCTATTGTGCCTCACACGCTTGCAGCCCATTCGCACGCGCACCGATACGCAGAGACATTCAGTGCAGCGCCTAGGCCGGTTCCCGGACCAGGCCCTTGGCCCGGCTGTGCATAACAACAACGACAACAGCGATGAACCCAGGAGAGTACCCATGCCCTATGTACCCGTAGCGCAGCTCAATGATTATGTCGGCAAGGAACTCGGACGTTCCGAATGGCTCACCATCGATCAGGACCGCATCAATCTGTTCGCTGAAGCCACAGGCGATTATCAGTTCATCCACGTCGACCCGGTAAAAGCCGCAAAGACCCCCTTTGGCGGCACCATCGCCCATGGCTTCCTGTCCCTGTCGCTGATCCCCAAGCTGATGGAAGACATCCTGGTCCTGCCCGAAGGCCTGAAGATGGTGGTCAATTACGGCCTGGACAGCGTGCGTTTTATCCAGCCGGTCAAAGTCGACTCACGGGTTCGGCTCAAGGTCGCACTCACCGAGGTCAACGAAAAGAAACCCGGCCAATGGCTGCTCAAGGTCACCGCAACCCTGGAAATCGAAGGCCAGGACAAGCCCGCCTATATCGCCGAACCGCTCTCGCTCTGCTTCGTCTGAGCCCTGCCTGGCGCAAAACAGCTACGGCCGTGGCGCGCCACTCTATATAAGCGACACATGGCTGCGGCATACTCGGCACCCTGTTCGATCCGGATCTAGCCATGCGCCCACTCGCCCCCCTAGTGCTGACCCTGTTGCTGACCGCCTGCGGTGATGGCGAATCGCTGTTGCCGCCGGATGCACGCCTGCCCGATGGCGGCCGCTATCGTGGCGAATTGGTCAATGGCGTACTGCAAGGGCACGGACGCATCGACTACCCCAATGGCAGTTGGTACGCCGGGCAGTTTGCCAATGGTCAGTGGCACGGCCAGGGCGAATGGCATGGCAGCAATGGCGAGGTGTATATCGGCGGCTTCGAGAACGGCCTGTTCGATGGCCGCGGCACCCTGACCACCCGCGACAGCACCTACACCGGTGGCTTCAAAAAAGGCCTGCGCGAAGGTGAAGGCACGCTGAAAGAAGGCGGCATGACCTACCGCGGCGGCTTCCACGCCGACCGCTACGCCGGGCTCGGGCGCCTCGAACAAGCCGATGGCAGCCAGTATCAGGGCGCGTTCGCCAATGGCAAAGCCAATGGCCAGGGCCAGCGCAGCGATGCCAGCGGCAACCAGTTCAGCGGCCATTTCGTCAATGGCCAGCTTGAAGGCCAGGGGCTATTTGTCAGCGCCGAAGGCGATCAATACGTGGGCGCCTTCAAGCACAACCAACTGCATGGCAAGGGCCGCTATGAAAACGCCGACGGCGACGTCTGGATCGGTCAATTCCGCGAAGGCGCACTCAATGGCCCGGGCGAACTGATCGGCGCCGATGGCAGCCACTACCGCGGCCAGTTCAGCGACTGGCGCTTCCACGGCCAGGGCCGCCTGAGCCTGGGCGATGGCAGCGTCTATAGCGGCGGCTTCGAAGCCGATATCTACCAGGGGCATGGCACCTTGACCCTGCCCGACGGCCAAGTACAAAGCGGCTACTGGGTCAATGGCCTGCGGGTTCGCGACGCTGATGGCAGATTGTTGCCCGACCCGCTGGAACTGGGGCTGCTGGCGCAAGGCCCGCTGCTGGAAAAAGCCCTGGCGGCCATTGCACCGTCGACCCCGGCCATCGAACTGTACAGCCTGGTGCTTGCTGGCGATGGCAAGCAGAGCGTGTTCCTGCGCGAGGCCGACTATGTGAACACTATGCTCGCCAGCCGTTTTGGGGCCTACGGCCAGATCGGCCTGGTCAACCATCGCGATCACCTGCTCGACCGCCCCATGGCCACCCGCGAGAACCTGCGCCGCGCCGCCCAGACCCTGGCCGAGCGCAGCGGCCCGGAAGACCTGTTGTTTATCTACCTGACCAGCCATGGCAGCCACGACCACCAACTGGTGCTCGATCAACCCCGCCTGGAACTGGCTGACCTGCCAGCCGATGAACTGGCCATCGTGCTCGCGCCCCTGAAGAACCGCGACAAAATCATCGTGATCTCGGCCTGCTACTCCGGCGGTTTTATTCCAGCGCTCAAAGACGAGCGAACCCTGATCATGACCGCCTCGCGGGCCGACCGGGTCTCCTTCGGCTGCTCCGAAGAAGCCGATTTCACCTACTTCGGCGACGCCCTGTTCGCCCAGGCGCTGAATGAAACGGACGACCTGGCGCACGCCTTCAACCTCGCCAAGGCCCATGTCGCCGAGCGTGAACTGGCCGATAACTACGAAGCGTCCGAACCGCAGATCTGGGCACCCAAGGGCGTTCTGGCGCGCTGGAAACTATTACGCCAGCAACAGGCTCGAAAGGCTTTGGAAAGCGCGACTTCGTCCAGCAGGGCAGTTAGAAGCGACTAAGCTTGAGCCTAATAAGGGAGAGGGAGAGCCATTATGTATTTGACGCCCCAACACATCCTGCTAGCCGGTGCCACCGGCCTGACCGGCGAGCACCTGCTCGACCGCCTGCTCAATGAGCCCACTGTCAGCCGCGTACTGGCACCCTCACGCCGGCCGCTGGCCGAACACCCGCACCTGGAAAACCCGGTCGGCGATCCCCAGGTGTTTTTGCCGCAACTGAGCGGCCGGGTGGATATCGCCTATTGCTGCCTGGGCACCACCATCAAGCAGGCCGGCTCGCAGGAAGCCTTCCGCGCAGTCGATCACGATATGGTCGTGGCCTTTGCCAAGCGCGCCCGGGAAATGGGCGCCCGGCACCTGATCGTCGTCAGCGCCATCGATGCCGACCCCAAATCCAAGGTGTTCTACAACCGGGTCAAGGGCGAGATGGAAGAGTCGCTCAAGCAACAAGGCTGGCCGCAACTGACCATCGCCCGCCCCTCGTTGCTACTGGGCGAGCGTATCGAGCCGCGCCTGGGTGAACAACTGGCGGGCCCCCTATCTAAGCTGATCCCCGGCAAATATCGCGGTATCGAGGCCTGCCACCTGGCGCGAGCCCTGTGGCGCCTGGCCCTGGAAGAGCAGGATGGCGTGCGGATTGTCGAGTCGGATGAACTGCGCCGGCTGGGGAAGTAACCCCTAGAAGCCACCGGTGGCCTGAAAGCCCACCCCGAGCACGGTCAGCGCGGACAGCGGCAGCAGCAAGGTGTCGAGCAACGCGCTGGCCGGCAGGTCCAGCCCCGGATAGCGCGGCGCCAGGGCACCGAAGCGATCCATCGCACAGCAACCGCCCTGCAAGGCATACCAGTCGAGCCGAGTCCCGGCGTATACCACCGGCGCACCCGGCTTTGCCGCATCCAGAGTGCGCACGCTGGCACAGCCGCCCAGTTGCAGCGCCAGCCATAGAACGAGCAGCAGCCTATTCATCGCCGCCGATATGATGCTCGCCCCAGCGGGGAAGCATGTCCTGGGGGATATCCAGCAGATTGAGGATCCGGGCCACGACAAAGTCGACCAGGTCGTCGATGGTTTGTGGCTGGTGATAAAAGCCCGGCGAGGCCGGCAGGATAGTCACACCCATATTCGACAGCTTCAGCATATTTTCCAGATGGATGCTCGAATACGGCGTTTCGCGCGGCACCAGGATCAGTTGCCGGCGCTCCTTGAGCGTGACATCCGCCGCCCGCTCGATCAGGTTATTGCAGAGCCCCATGGCAATCGCCGACAGGGTGCCGGTGGAACACGGCACCACCACCATCGCCGCAGGCGAACCCGAGCCCGAAGCAACCGGGGACATCCAGTCTTCCTTGCCATAGACCTTGATCTGCCCAGCCGCCGCACCGGTGTATTCGGTCAGGAAGGTCTGCATCGCCTGGGATCTGGCCGGCAGGCTGACATCGGTTTCAGTGGCCATCACCAACTGCGCAGCCTTGGAGATCAGGAAGTGCACCTCGCGATCTTCCCGTACCAAGCAGTCGAGCAGGCGCAAACCGTAATGCGCGCCGGAAGCGCCCGTCATCGCCAGGGTGATGCGTTGTGGCCCGCTCATGTCAGGGCCTCGGCCAGCTTGCCGTGCAGGCCGCCAAAACCGCCGTTGCTCATGATCACCACCTGGGTCCCCGGCGTGGCCAGATCCTTGACCCGAGCGATAATCGCGTCCAGCGAATCGCAGACCAGCGCTGGCACCGAGCATTCGGCCGCCGTGGCGGCCAAGTCCCAGCCCAGGTTGGCCGGTGCATACCAGATCACCTGATCGGCCTGGACCACGCTTTGCGGCAAGCCGTCACGGTGCGCACCTAGCTTCATGGAGTTGGAGCGCGGCTCGATAATCGCAATCACCGGGGCGCCGCCAACATTCTTGCGCAAACCATCCAGGGTCGTGGCAATGGCTGTGGGGTGGTGGGCAAAGTCATCGTAGATCGTCACGCCCCGCACTTCGGCGACTTTTTCCATCCGCCGCTTCACACTTTTAAAAGCACTGAGCCCGGTAATCCCCATAGCCGGCACGACGCCAACATGACGCGCAGCGGCCAGGGTCGCCAGGGCATTGGCGACGTTATGCTGGCCGGTCATCGCCCAGTCAACCACGCCCTGCACGACGCCTTCGAACGACACCTCAAAGCGCGAGCCATCGTCGCTCAGCAGCCGGGCCTGCCATTGGCCGCCCGCACCAGTGGTCTGCACCGGCGTCCAGCAGCCCATTTCAATCACGCGCTGCAAGGCCGGCTCGGTGGTCGGGTGAATCACCAGGCCTTCGCTGGGAATGGTACGCACCAGATGATGGAATTGCCGTTCGATGGCCGGCAGATCGGGGAAGATATCCGCATGGTCGAACTCGAGGTTATTCAGGATCGCAGTGCGTGGACGGTAGTGGACAAACTTCGAACGCTTGTCGAAAAACGCGCTGTCGTACTCATCGGCCTCGACCACGAAAAACGGCGTGTCACCCAGGCGCGCCGAGACTGCAAAGTTCTGGGGCACGCCACCGATCAGGAAGCCCGGGCTCATGCCGGCATGTTCCAGCACCCAGGCCAGCATGCTGCTGGTGGTGGTCTTGCCATGGGTCCCGGCGACGGCCAGCACCCAGCGGCCTTGCAGCACATGGTCCGCCAACCACTGCGGGCCGGACACATAGGGCAGGCCCTTGTTGAGTACGTATTCGACGGCCGGATTACCGCGCGACAGCGCATTGCCGATCACCACCAGATCCGGCGTCGGCTCGAACTGGGCGGGATCGTAGCCCTGGGTCAGCGCGATGCCCTGGGCCTCCAACTGAGTGCTCATGGGCGGATAGACATTGGCATCGGAGCCAGTCACCCGATGGCCGAGTTCCTTGGCCAGAACCGCCAGGGAGCCCATAAAAGTGCCGCAAATACCGAGAATATGAATATGCATGGTCGACCTCGTAAAACATGGCCGCAGGTTAGCCCAGGGTAGAAAAAATCGCACCCTTTAGCTGTCGCAGCAGCCTGACAGCCTGGCGGCGACGGCTACACGCCAGCCCTGGCCGGTTGGCGATTGAGACCATGCTTGCGCAGCTTTCTATAGAGGGTGTTGCGGCTGATGCCCAACTGCTCCGCCGCATGGCTTATATGCCAACGCTGCTGTTCCAGCACGGCCAGCAACGCCTGGCGCTCGGCATCGTCGAGCGGATGCTGAGGAGCCTCGTCGAGACTCGGCACCGGACGGGCCCGGTTGACGACCGACGGCAGGTCTTCAAGGTCAATTAACCCGTTCTCGCAGAGCGCCGCCAGGGTCCGCAACATCGTGCGCAATTGGCGGACATTGCCCGGCCAACTGAACGCCAGCAATGCCGTACGTGCGTCAGGGCTGATCGTCAACGGCTGGCCCTGCGCCTCTTCACTCAACAGAAAATCCAGCAACTGGGCTTTATCACTGCGCTCGCGCAGCGCAGGTAAACCGACTTCCAGGCCATTGAGGCGGTAGTACAGGTCCTCGCGAAAGCTGCCATCCGCGACCCGCTCCAGCAGATTGCGGTGCGTCGCGCTAATGATGCGCACATCCACCGCCTGGGCTTCGCCGCCGATGGGCACCACTTGGCGATCCTCCAGCACCCGCAGCAGGCGGGTCTGCAACGCCAGGGGCATGTCACCGATTTCATCGAGAAACAGGGTGCCACCATCGGCCTGCTGCAACTTGCCACGCATGCCTTCCTTGCGCGCCCCGGTAAAGCTGCCCCCGCGATAACCGAACAACTCGCTTTCGATCAGGCTTTCAGGAATCGCCGCGCAATTGAGCGCGACAAAGGCGTTGCGCGAGCGCTGGCTCGCCAGGTGCACCGCCCGGGCAAAGGCCTCCTTGCCGGAGCCCGTCTCGCCATTGACCAGCAGCGGTACATCGCGCTCAAACACCCGCAGCGACTTGTGAAAAACCGCCTGCAAGGCCGGGTCGAGCAGGCAGATGCCCGGCACCTTTGGCTCGGGCGCACTCGGCGGCGGCAACACTACCGCTGGCACACTGCGCGGCTGCCCGCGCAGCGCGGCAAACAGGCGCCGCCCCTCACGTGTCAGCAATGGCCAACTGGCCGTGGCCTGGGCGCTGGCGCGCGCCAGCAACTCATCCAGGGAACAGGCGAACAAGGCGTCGACCGGTTGTCCGAGCAAGGCATCGCGCCTGAGCCCCAGCAGATTCAGGGCACTTTGATTCAGGGCCCGCACCCGACCGTCGCCGTCGAAGGCCAGCAAGCCCTCGCTGAACAGGCCCACGGACTCGGCCTGCAAATGAAAGCGCAGCAACCATTGATGCTCGAAATGACGCAGGAAGTAGCAGCTCTCGATCATCTTCGCCGACAGATTGACCAGGGCCATGGTGTGGAACTGGCTTTGGCGCGAAACGTCCTGGCGTGCCGAAGACACATCCAGCACCGCCAGTAGCTCGCCGTGGGGGTCGAATACCGGGCTGGCCGAACAGGTCAGCCCGGTATGCCGTCCGCGAAAATGTTCATCCTGATGGATGGTCAGCGATTGCCGCTCGACCAGGCAGGTGCCGATCCCGTTGGTACCTTCGCAGGCCTCGCTCCAGTCGGCCCCGAGCCAGAGCCCGGCCCGCTCGAAAATCTGTCGTTCGCTGGGCGCCGTGACGCAATTGAGGATCACCCCCCGTGCATCCGTCAGCAGTACCGCATGGCCTGCGCCGCAGAGCTGCTGATGGAGACTGTTCATTTCATTGCCGGCAATCTGCAGCACCTGCTGCAGCCGCTCGCGGCTTTCCAGCAAGCGGTCGTGCTCCAGTACCGTCGGTGCCACGGCCAGCGCCGGGTCCAAGTGGTAGTCCTGCAGACAGCGGAGCCAGGAGCGGGCAATCGACGGATCGCTGCCCGGGCCGTGCAGATGGGGCTTGCCCTGGGCCACAGTCAGCACTTGTTGGGCATGCCGGCTCAAATGATTGCTGTGCATTCTTATTCTTCTCCCGTGGGTCACGCGCCTGTCCGAAACCGGAACCGGATGAGCGCAACCTGGCGATAACCACTACTTAAGTAGCGAATCGAGCCAGCATCCTCCAGCCAAAGAAGCATTGCAATCCTGATGCGACCCACCGGTCACGGACTGCATCGAGAACGGTACAAACTGTCACCCCGCCCTGTGCCAGCCTTGTCACACACCCGGCCCCCGCCTTCCTTCACGCTTGCCCAAGGCCTTGATTTGACTGGGCTGCAACGCACTGGCCCGACCTTTGCTCTACGCTAGTACCGGCGCGACAGCGCCCCTCCACACAAGCACAAGAGCCAAGGAGATACCCACCATGCGTTACGCCCATCCTGGTACCGAAGGCGCCATCGTTTCGTTCAAGAACCGCTATGGCAACTACATTGGCGGCGAGTTCGTGGCACCGGTCAAAGGCCAGTACTTCACCAATACCTCACCGGTCAACGGCCAGCCCATCGCCGAATTCCCACGCTCCAGCGCCGAAGACATCGAAAAAGCCCTCGACGCCGCCCATGCTGCGGCCGATGCCTGGGGCAGCACGTCGGCCCAGGCACGCGCGCTGGTGCTTCTGAAAATCGCCGACCGTATCGAACAGAACCTGGAAGTCCTGGCGATCACCGAAACCTGGGACAACGGCAAAGCCGTGCGCGAAACCCTGAACGCCGACATTCCCCTCGCCGCCGACCACTTCCGCTACTTCGCCGGATGCCTGCGCGCCCAGGAAGGCAGTGCGGCAGAGATCGACGGCAACACCGTGGCGTATCACATCCATGAGCCGCTGGGCGTGGTCGGCCAGATCATCCCGTGGAATTTCCCGCTGCTGATGGCCGCCTGGAAACTCGCCCCAGCCCTGGCGGCCGGCAACTGCGTGGTCCTCAAGCCGGCCGAGCAGACGCCGCTGGGCATCAGCGTGCTGATGGAATTGATCGGCGACCTGCTACCGCCCGGCGTCCTGAACGTGGTGCAAGGCTTCGGCAAGGAGGCCGGCGAAGCCCTGGCCACCAGCAAGCGTATCGCCAAGATCGCCTTTACCGGCTCGACCCCGGTCGGCTCGCACATCATGAAATGCGCCGCCGAGAACATCATCCCGTCAACCGTGGAGCTGGGCGGCAAATCGCCGAATATCTTTTTTGCCGACATCATGAAGGCCGAACCGAGCTTTATCGAAAAGGCGGCCGAAGGTTTGGTCCTGGCGTTCTTCAACCAGGGCGAGGTCTGCACCTGCCCGTCCCGGGCCCTGGTGGAGGAGTCGATCTACGACGACTTCATGAAAGTGGTGATGAAAAAGGTCGAGCAGATCAAGCGTGGCGACCCGCTGGACACCGACACCATGGTCGGCGCCCAGGCCTCCGAGCAGCAGTTCGACAAGATCCTGTCCTACCTGGAGATCGCCAAGAACGAAGGCGCCCAGCTGCTGACAGGCGGCAAGGTGGAAAAGCTCCAGGGCGACCTGGCCAGCGGCTATTACATCCAGCCGACCCTGCTCAAGGGCACCAATAAAATGCGCGTGTTCCAGGAAGAAATCTTCGGGCCGGTGGTGAGCATCACCACCTTCAAGGACGAAGCCGAAGCCCTGGCCATCGCCAACGACACCGAGTTCGGCCTGGGCGCCGGGCTGTGGACTCGCGACATCAACCGCGCCTACCGCATGGGCCGCGCCATCAAGGCCGGTCGTGTCTGGACCAACTGCTACCACCTGTACCCGGCACATGCCGCGTTCGGTGGCTACAAGAAGTCCGGGGTGGGCCGTGAAACCCACAAAATGATGCTCAACCATTATCAGCAGACCAAAAACCTGCTGGTCAGCTACGACATCAACCCGCTGGGCTTCTTCTAAGGCTCGGCGATTGATCGTGAGCCAGCTCGTTCCTGCACATGCACAACCTGTAGGAGCGAGGTGGCTCGCGATGCTCCACCTCAATGTTCCAAAAACAATAAAAAACATAACAGGTGAACACCCATGCCAAGCGATCACTCTGGCCTCGAGTCAGCGGCCTCCTCGGTCGACTTCGAAAAAGTCGGCTCCGAATACTTCCAACAACGCGAACTGAAAAAAGGCGCCGCCGGCTGGGTGCTGCTGGTCGGCCTCGGCGTCGCCTACGTGATCTCCGGTGACTATGCCGGCTGGAACTTCGGCCTGGCCCAGGGTGGCTGGGGCGGGATGTTCCTGGCCACATTGCTGATGGCGACCATGTACCTGTGCATGTGTTTCTCCCTGGCCGAACTGTCCTCGATGATCCCCACCGCCGGTGGCGGCTACGGCTTTGCGCGCAGCGCTTTCGGGCCCTGGGGCGGTTTTCTGACGGGCACCGCGATCCTGATCGAGTACGCCATTGCACCGGCCGCCATCGCGGTGTTTATCGGCGCCTACTGTGAGTCGCTGTTCGGCATAGGTGGGTGGATGATCTACCTGGCCTTCTACATTGTCTTTATCGGCATCCATATCTTCGGTGTCGGTGAAGCCCTGAAACTGATGTTCGTCATCACCGCTATCGCGGCCATTGCCCTCGGCGTGTTTCTGGTGGCGATGGTGCCGCACTTCAGCGTCGCCAATCTGTTCGACATCCCCGTGAGCGAGGCCAAGGGTGCCAGCAGCTTCCTGCCATTCGGCTATGTCGGCGTGTGGGCCGCGATCCCTTACGCCATCTGGTTTTTCCTCGCAGTCGAAGGCGTGCCCCTGGCCGCCGAAGAAACCAAGAACCCCAAACGGGACCTGCCGCGCGGCCTGATCGGCGCCATGCTGGTCCTGGTCAGCTTTGCCCTGCTGATCCTGGTGATCGGCCCGGGTGGCGCGGGCGCCAACGCCCTGATGAGCTCGGGTAACCCGCTGGTCGAAGCGCTGAGCAAAACCTACGGCGGCTCGACCTGGATGGGCAGCTTCGTCAACCTGGTCGGCCTGGCCGGGTTGATCGCCAGCTTTTTCTCGATCATCTACGCCTATTCGCGGCAGATATTCGCGCTGTCGCGGGCCGGTTACCTGCCGCGCAAACTGTCCCAGACCAACAAGAGCAAGGCGCCGGTCCTGGCCCTGATCATTCCCGGCATCATCGGCTTCGGCCTGTCGCTGACGGGCCAGGGCGACCTGCTGATTCTGGTGGCGGTCTTTGGCGCGACCATCTCCTATGTGCTGATGATGGCCGCGCATATCACCCTGCGCGTACGCCGCCCCAAAATGGAGCGACCCTATCGCACCCCGGGCGGCGTGCTGACCTCCGGCGTGGCCCTGGTGCTGGCCTGTATTGCTGTCGTGGCGGGCTTTCTGGTGGACCCGCGGGTAGTGATTGGCGCCGCGATCATCTATGGAGTATTAATTGCTTACTTTGCTTTCTACAGTCGGCATCACTTGGTAGCGGGCACGCCGGAAGAAGAATTCGCGGCTATCCAGAAAGCCGAAGAGGCTTTGCACTAAGCGCTGAAAACCCCGACGCGGGCCCGACCCGCGTCGTTCCGGAGAATCTGTATGGCAAGTTTTGCACACACCGTCGGCGCGCAAACCTACCGCTTCGACGACCTCAAGGACGTCATGGCCAAGGCCAGCCCGGCCCGCTCGGGTGACTTTCTGGCCGGCGTCGCCGCCCTCAACGATGGCGAGCGGGTCGCGGCCCAGATGGCCCTGGCCAATATCCCGCTCAAGCACTTTCTCGAAGAAGCCCTGATCCCCTATGAAACCGATGAAGTCACCCGACTGATCATCGACACCCATGATCGCCAGGCCTTCGCCACCGTCAGCCACCTGACCGTGGGCGGCTTTCGTGACTGGCTGCTCAGCGACGCCGCCGACGAACAGAGCCTGCGCGCCCTGGCGCCAGGGCTGACGCCGGAAATGGCCGCCGCGGTCTCGAAAATCATGCGCGTTCAGGACCTGGTGCTGGTGGCCCAGAAGATCCGCGTGATCACCCGTTTTCGCGGCACCCTGGGCCAGCGCGGTCGCCTGTCCACGCGTCTGCAGCCCAACCACCCCACGGACGAGCCGGCGGGTATTGCGGCCAGCATTCTCGACGGCCTGCTCTACGGCAACGGCGATGCCATGATCGGCATCAACCCGGCGACCGACAGCCTCTCCTCGATCTGCGCCTTGCTGGAAATGCTCGATGCGATTATCCAGCGCTATGACATTCCGACCCAGGCCTGCGTGCTGACCCATGTCACCACCTCGATCGAAGCGATCAACCGTGGCGTGCCCCTGGACCTGGTGTTCCAGTCGATTGCCGGCACCGAAGCGGCAAACGCCAGTTTCGGCATCAACCTCAATGTCCTGCAAGAAGGCTACGACGCAGGCCTGAGCCTGAACCGCGGCACTCTTGGACAGAACCTGATGTATTTCGAAACCGGCCAGGGCAGCGCGCTGTCGGCCAACGCCCATCACGGCGTCGACCAACAAACCTGCGAAACCCGTGCCTATGCGGTCGCCCGCCACTTCAAGCCGTTTCTGGTCAACACCGTGGTCGGCTTTATCGGCCCGGAATACCTCTACAACGGCAAGCAGATCATCCGCGCCGGTCTGGAAGACCACTTCTGCGGCAAATTGCTCGGCGTGCCCATGGGCTGCGACATCTGCTACACCAACCACGCCGAAGCCGACCAGGACGACATGGACACCCTGCTGACCCTGCTGGGCGTGGCCGGAATCAACTTCATCATGGGCATCCCCGGCTCCGACGACATCATGCTCAACTACCAGACTACCTCCTTCCACGACGCGCTTTATGCCCGCCAGACCCTGGGGCTCAAGCCGGCGCCGGAGTTCGAGCAATGGCTGGCCAGGACCGGCATCTTCACCCAGGCCGATGGCCGGGTGCGGTTTGGCGACAATCTGCCGCCGGCTTTTCGCCAGGCCCTGGCGCAACTGGGATAAGGGACAGGTAATGGACAAGACCCCCACCGACAGCAGCAACCCTTGGCTGGAACTACGCCGCCTGACCCCGGCACGCATCGCCCTGGGGCGCACCGGCACCAGCCTGCCCACCCAGGCCCAGCTGGATTTTCAGTACGCCCACGCCCAGGCTCGCGATGCAGTGCACCTGCCCTTCGATCACGCCGGCATCAGTTGCCAACTGGCCGAGCGCGGGCATGCCAGCCTGCTGCTGCACAGCGCTGCCAGCGATCGGCACAGCTATCTGCAACGCCCCGACCTGGGACGCAGGCTCAGTGACGACTCGGCCGAACAACTGCGCGCCCATGCCCGGAGCAACCCCGGCGGCGTCGACCTCGCCATTGTGGTGGCCGATGGTTTGTCGGCATTGGCGGTAAATCGGCATACCCTGCCGTTTCTCGGGCGCCTGGAGGAACAGATCGCTGCCGAAGGCTGGACCCGCTCACCCGTGATCCTGGTGCAACAGGGCCGGGTCGCGGTGGCCGATGAAGTGGGCGAGCTACTCGGGGCAAAAATGACCGTTATCCTGATTGGTGAACGCCCGGGGCTCAGCTCGCCGGACAGCCTGGGCCTGTATTTCACCTACACGCCACGGGTCGGGCTGACCGATGCCTATCGCAACTGTATTTCCAATGTACGCCTGGAAGGCCTGAGCTACGGCATGGCCGCCCACCGCCTGCTTTACCTGATGCGCGAGGCCTGTCGCCGCCAGCTGTCCGGGGTCAACCTCAAGGACGAGGCACAAGTGCAAACCCTGGAAAGCGCTGCGCTGGACTCACCGGCCGGCAACTTCCTGCTTGGCCCCAGGGATCATTGAAATCCATGATGATTGCGCTTTTTCGCCGCTTTAGGCAGCATCTGACCCACGGCTGCCAGAGTGAACCGCTTGCCGTCACATCCATTTGAAGTTGAGGCTTATCGATGCGGATTACTCAAGCGACCCTGGAGCACCTGGACCTGTTGACCCCGTTGTTCATCAAATACCGCGAGTTCTATGGCGCGCTGCCACTGCCGGACTCATCCCGCAGCTTTCTGGAGAAGCGCCTGCGCCGCAAAGAGTCGGTGATCTATCTGGCCCTGCCGGATGACGACGACAGCCGGATCTTGGGCTTCTGCCAGCTGTACCCGAGCTTTTCCTCGCTGTCGCTCAAGCGTGTGTGGATCCTCAACGATATCTACGTGGCTGAAGATGCCCGGCGCATGCTCGTTGCCGACCATCTGATCAAGACGGCCAAGAAAATGGCTCGTGAAACCCACGCGGTGCGCATGCGCGTTTCCACCAGCAGCGATAATCTGGTCGCCCAGAAAACCTATGAATCCATAGGTTTTCGCGAAGACAGCGAATTCAAGAACTACGTACTGCCCATCAGCGACGAGTAAACCCGTTACCCGGCCGGTCTGCACATGCAGGCCGCGCACGCGCCTATTCGAAATCCCTCGCTACAAACTCTGCAAACACACCCGGCTCCGCCCCGTATAATGCCAAGCTCTGAAAATCTATAAGAAAGTTCGCAATTATTTGCCAGCTTTTTGTCTATTCCCTTCTGCACAGGCCTGCCGAGCCGGGTCGCCGACACAGGTGCCATACATGGATTTCAACCCGCTAGATCTGATCCTGCATCTCGATGTGTACCTCGATTTGCTGGTAACCAATTACGGGCCATGGATCTACGCCATTCTGTTTCTGGTGATTTTTTGCGAGACCGGCTTGGTGATCATGCCGTTCCTGCCCGGTGATTCCCTGCTGTTCATTGCCGGCGCCGTAGCCGCCGGTGGCGGCATGGACCCGGTGCTGCTGGGCGGCCTGCTGATGATCGCGGCCATTCTTGGCGACAGCACCAACTATGTGATCGGACGAACAGCCGGCGAGCGATTGTTCAGCAATCCCAACTCGAAGATCTTCCGCCGCGACTACCTGCAGCAGACCCATGATTTCTATGATCGTCATGGTGGCAAGACCGTGACCATGGCGCGTTTCCTGCCCATCCTGCGGACCTTTGCCCCCTTTGTGGCCGGTATTGCGAAAATGCCCTACCCGCGCTTCTTCATGTTCAGCGTGTTCGGCACCATTCTCTGGGTGGGCGGCCTGGTGACCCTCGGCTACTACTTCGGCAACGTCCCCTTTATCAAAAAGAACCTGTCATTGCTGGTGGTCGGCATCATCCTGTTGTCGCTGGTACCGATGATTGTCGGGCTCGTGCGTAGCCGGCTCGGACGATCGGCCAGCAAAGCCTGAGTCGAGCGGCCTTCGATCATGTGGTCACTGAGCGCCTGGCGCCGGCGCCGAATCCTGGCGCGCCATCCGGTTTGCGATGAGACCTGGGCGCGCGTACGCCATCGCCTGAGCTTTCTGGACGGGCTGAGCGCAGACGAAGACCAGTGGCTGCGCGAAAGCAGCGTGTTGTTTCTCGACAGCAAGTACCTGAGCCCCCTGCCCGGTGTTGAACTGCACCAGGAGGAACGCTTGCTGCTGGCCGCCCAGGCACAACTACCGCTGCTGCATTTGGGTGACCTGAACTGGTACCAGGGCTTCCATGAAATCGTGCTGTACCCCGACGATTTCATCAGCCCCCAGCGCCATCGCGATGCCACTGGTGTGGAGCATGAATGGAGTGGCGAACACAGTGGCGAAGCCTGGCAACAAGGTCCGGTTATCCTGGCCTGGCCCGGCGTACTCGCCAGCGGCGGCTGGGATGGCTACAACCTGGTGATTCACGAACTGGCGCATAAACTCGACATGCTCAATGGTGACGCCAATGGCCTGCCGCCCCTGCACAGCGATATGCGCGTCAGCGAATGGGCCCAGGTGATGCAGAGCGCCTATGATGAGATGAACCGTCAACTGGACGCCAACCCTGACGCCCAGACCACCATCGATCCCTATGCCGCGGAAAACCCGGCGGAATTCTTTGCTGTCACCAGCGAATACTTCTTTAGTGCCCCCGATTTACTCTACGAAACCTTCCCGCAGGTTTATCGACAACTGCAGCAGTTCTATCGCCAGGACCCGCTGGCCAGGCTGCAGCGATTACAGGCGAGCCACCCGGCCTACCAGGTATCCGACTAAGGTCTATCCTCCGGGTGGCACGTAGCATCGTTGTCCGAATGTGCCTATAATCGCGCCCACTTTTCGGCCAATCCGGCCAATTTATTTGGTCAACTACGGGGGCACCGCCCAATGAGCTACAGCAAGATTCCGGCTGGCAAAGACCTGCCAAACGACATCTACGTCGCAATCGAGATTCCGGCCAACCACGCGCCGATCAAGTACGAAATCGATAAAGACAGCGACTGCCTGTTCGTTGACCGTTTCATGGCCACCCCGATGTTCTACCCGGCTAACTACGGTTTTATCCCCAACACTCTGGCCGACGATGGCGACCCCCTCGACGTGCTGGTGGTGACCCCGTACCCGGTAGCACCAGGCTCGGTTATCCGCGCTCGCCCGGTCGGCATCCTGAACATGACCGATGACGGCGGCGGCGATGCCAAAGTGATCGCGGTTCCGCATGACAAGCTGTCCCAGCTGTATGTCGACGTCAAAGAGTACACCGACCTGCCAGCCCTGCTGCTGGAACAGATCAAGCACTTCTTCGAGAACTACAAGGATCTCGAAAAAGGCAAATGGGTGAAGATCGACGGTTGGGGCGACGCTGAAGCGGCTCGCGCCGAGATCATGAAGTCGGTTGCTGCTTACAAAGGCTGATCGCAATAGCCTGCAAACACTTGCAACATAAAAAGCCCCGATCTCTCGGGGCTTTTTCATGGCCAAGCGCCAGAAATAAACCTCATGTTTACTTCGGCTAAAAGCGGATCGTCATCCTGAACTTTGTAGGCAAGTGGTCCGAAATACAAAGAAAATTAGTCGAATAGCCATGAATATTGAACGCATCGTTTATTTAAACGGCGATGATGCCTCAGTAGACTGTTTCGCCATGAAAACATCTGGTGACCGCTTAAGAGCGCTTCTAAGGGAGTGCCAATTATCCGCTTCGGACTTCGCTGCCAATCGGCGCGTTACGCCTCAGCATGTCAATAACTGGTTCAAGCGCGGCATCCCCATGGCACGCCTGGATGAAATTGCCGAACTGTTGAGCGTCAACAGCCGGTGGCTGCGCACTGGCGAGGGTGCGAAACACCCAGGTAGCACCCAGCAGCCAGCCGATCCCTCCACCCCCTCTCACAGCTACAAGATCATGACTCCCCGCCAGCACTATCTTCCGACCAGCGCCGATAGCAACGACGTCGAAGTACAACTGCTCCAGGAAGTCGCTATCAGTGCCGACGCCAGGCAGACCCGCATCAGCACCGCCCCCCATGCGCGTGTACGCCTGCCCTTGCGCGTACTGCAGGTCATGGGCGTCGAGCCCGACCAGGCCATTTGCGCGCCCATGGTCGGCAACAGCATGGCGGAGAAAATCCAGGACGGCTCCACCATTGCCCTGGATCGCAGCCTGACCCAGATTGTGGACGGCGAAATCTACGCCCTCGAACAGGACGGCATGCTCCGGGTGAAATACCTCTATCGCCTACCCGGTTCGGGACTACGGTTGCGCAGCCACAACAGCGCCGAGTACCCCGACGAAATCTGCAGCGCCGAACAGCTGGACAGGCAACGGGTACGGATATTGGGGTGGGTGTTCTGGTGGTCGACACTCAACCGACGACGCCCGCCAGTGCCGTTTATCTAAGCGTCGACGCCCCAAAAAGGGGCTTTGGCAGGCCTTTTTACTGGGCAAGCGAAGTCAAATCCCGTATGCTGCGCGGCACATTTGGCCTCCCCCTGCCCAGCGCAGGCCGGATCGCCCCGACGACGCAAGCCACTGCCTGCCAAGTCCCGCAGCCAGACGCCAGAATCTGGATGTACGTTTTGAAGGCTGGCGCGGCTTACCAAAAATAAGCCAAGCCAGTCCCCGAGAAGCCGGCCACAAGCCGGCTTTTTAATGCGCGCTTGAAAAGCCATCTCAAACCTTGCGCCCCCCCCCTGGACCAGGCGAACCGAGCACGTGCGCTGGTTTCTTGCCGAGCATTTGAACGGTCATTGCGCGGCTGGTCGGTACTTCTACCGACTCACGGCCTCTTGATCTGGAAGCGAATGAAGGCTTCTGGCACACGCTGGCCGGGCAAGGTCACACGAGCGGGATATCCCCGAGGCGTCACCCCCTGGCCCTTGCATCAGTACTGGTAGCGTAACGTGAGCGCAAAATTGCGCGGATCGCCATAGTACAGGCCACCGAAGTTGTTGGACGTTGGCAAGGACTGGTAGTAGACCTTATCCAGGACGTTATTGAGGTTGTACTGCACGCTGAACTGTTGGTTGATTTGATAATTGGCATGCAGGTTGAGCAACGCGTAGCCACCTTGTTCGATAGCGTATCCAGTCACATCGGCAGCAGTGCGGCTCTGGGCATATACGTCGCCACCCACACGCCATTGGTCGAGGACACCGGGCAAGCGGTAGTCCGTCGACACCTTGAGCAGGCGACGCGGGATCTTGCGGTAGTAGTCCGAGCCTTTGCTACTGCCGGCCACATACTCGGGATCGCTGTAGGTGTAGCCAGCGCTGACGTTCCAGTTCTCCAACGGCTCTCCGGAAATCTCCAGTTCAAAGCCGCGGTTACGCACTTTCGCGCCGGTTTCATAGCACTTGCTTGTCCCGGTCACGCCACAGGTGGGCAACACCGACAATGCCTCAGGCATGTTCTCCAGGTTGGTCTGAAAAATGGCCAGCGAGGTGTTTAGGCGGCCATCGAAGTACTCCCCCTTGATGCCCGTTTCGTAGTTTTCGCCTTCAATTGGGTCAAGCAGGGTATTGCCGACCCCGTAGTAACTCTGGGTCTTGTAGATCTCGGTGTAGCTGGCGTACCAGGTGTGATGCTTGTCCAGGTCCAATACCAGCCCGGCATACGGCACCAGCCGGCCATTCTCGCGATATTGATCATTGGTGAAGGGGCTGGCCACTTTGTAGTCCGACCAACTCACCCGCGTACCGACGATCAGGCTCAGGTCATCCGTAAGGCTGAAGCGCGAGGCGCCATACAGGCCACGCTCCTTGCGCGTGTAGTTATAGTCCGAGCCAATTGCATTGAGGATGGGGTTGGGCAGAGCGCTGTGGTCGAAGTCGGTGATGTTGATCGTCGGGTTGTTGGTGGCGCTCTTGATCACCGCGTCGAACTCGTCCTTGCGACTGTTGGCCCCGAGCATCAACTGGTGCTTGCGGCCAAACAGCTCGAAGGGACCGGTAGCATAGAGGTCCAGCGCGAACTGGGTATCTTCGTAGTCCGCCTGGGAGACGGTCATGCGATAGTTGTCACCCGATACCCGATTCGGATACGCGGAGAGGAAGTCGGCGTCCGACCAGATCGCATTCATGGCCAGGGTCAACTTCCACCCATTGTCGAAGCTGTGCGTAACATCGCTGAACAGCGTGTAGTTGTTGCGATCCAGATGGGCCCACTGGCCGTTGAGGTTGGTGGAACGCGAAAGCGGATAGAACGAGCCGTCACGGCGGGTATTCAAGCCTCCCCAGTCATAGCCGTTCTGGTTGTCCTTCTGAATAGTGGCACCTACCGTCAACACGGTGGCGTCGTTGAGATCCGCCTCCCCAACCAGATACAGCAACTGGTTGTCCCGCTCGGAGCCGTCCCTGTAGCTGTTGGCGTTGTTGTAGTAGGCCACTGCGCGGCCGCGAACATTGCCCGTGGAGGTCAATGGCCCGGAAACATCCACCTGGCTACGATAGTTGTCCCAGGAGCCTGCCCCCAGCTCCGCGCCCAAGCGAAAGTCCTGGGTCGGTCGTTTGCGCACCAGGTTGATCGCCGCCGACGGATTGCCCGTCCCCTGCATCAGGCCATTCGCCCCGCGGACGACTTCGACGCGATCATAGAGGGCCATGTTCGAAGTGGACATAACGTCCATTGAGTAGTTTTCCGAGATGTTGGTCGCAATTCCGTCATATTGCAGGTCGCTGATCTCGAAGCCGCGTGAGTAATAGGTAGAGCGGTCAGTGCCGATCTTGGTGAGGGTGATACCGGTCGCCGTGCGCGCGATATCGTCCAGGTTCTGGATGTTCTGGTCGTCCATCTTCTTACGGGTGATCACCGTCACCGACTGCGGTGTTTCCCGCAGGCTCAGGGCGAGCTTGGTTGCCGTATTGCTCGAGCCCGTGGTGTAGGAACCGGTGCCTTCGGTCGTAGCGCCCAAGGATTGCCCGTCGACATTGGTGGCGCCGAGCACCACCGCGCCCGAGGAGCCGTCCTGGACCAGCAGATAACCGCCGTTGGCTTGGCGCTGAGCCTGCAAGCCACTATTGGACAGCAGCAACGCCAGCCCTTCATCAATCCCGTAGGCGCCGTCAAGGCCCGGGGTCGTCAGCGCGTGTATCTGGCGCGGGTCGAAGGAAATCGTCACACCGGCCTGCACCCCGAACTGGGTCAGCGCGCTACCCAGCGGGCCTGCGCCAATGTGATAGGCGATGCGGCTCTGGGCCTGAGCCGTTGCTGGTATCAGCACCACCCCCGGTACACTCGCCATCGTCAGGCCGAAGATCGCCAGGCGTATGGCACGAGACAATGAAACCGAGGGAGAGAAGCAAAGCTGGGGCATGGAATGATCCTTCCGTTGTCATGGCAGAAATCCGCTGTCATCGCGGCTCTTGTCATTGACGGATGAGAATCGGAATCAGCAAGGCGCCCCGAACATTTTCTGCCCGTGACGGTTCAGGCGGCCTCGATACTGACCCAGTAGCGGGTCAGGTAGCGCACCGTCACCGGCAACGTCCTGGCCAGGTTTTCCAGGATCGCATCGGTATCATCGAGACGAAATGCGCCGGAAATGCTCAGGTCCCGGACCGCCCCCGCGCAACGCAGTACACCCGGACGATAGCGCCCGAGTTCATCGACGAAGTCCCCAAGGCGCCATTCGTTAACGCTCAGCATGCCTTGGACCCAGGCGGTCGAGTCCGCCGGCAAGGCGTGCACACGATCGGCGCGATCATGATCGAAGGCCGCCTGCTGACCGGCATCCAGGCGCGTCACCCGCTCCGGATGGCGGCGCGGACGGATCTCAACCGCCGACTGCAGCACGCCGACCCGGGTCTGGTCTGCCATCTGGCGCACGCTGAAGCGCGTCCCGAGCGCGTGAATGCGCCCGTCCATGGTCTCGACGACAAAGGGCCTCAGCCCAGGATCCTGGGCGGTTTGCACGAGGATCTCCCCGCGATACAGACGGATAAGCCGAAGCTGTCCGTCGAAGCTCACATCCAGCGCCGTGTTGGCGTTGAGCTCCACCTGCGAGCCATCTTCCAGGCGCAGCGAACGACGCTCGCGCGCCCCCGTGCTCTGCTGAGCGAGCAGGCCATGATTCGACAACGGCTGGCCGACCATCCAGGTTGCCCCCCCGACCGCCAGAAGCACGCTGAGGATCTTCAAGACCTCGCGGCGCTGCGCCTGGGCGGCGTCCAGGCTCGACCGGGCGGCATGCAGGGGCACGGTTGCCCACTGCCGCTGGAACGCCTCGACCCGCGCCCACGCCTCGGCGTGCAAAGGATCTGCACCCAACCATTGCTGCCAGGCCTGGGTGCAGGTCTCGTCCACCACGCCATCGTTGAGCTGTACATACCAGGTCGCTGCTGCCTCAAGAGTCCGACGATCCAGCACCGCACTCATCAGCTATCCGCCAGCAGCAGGCACTCGGTCATGGCCCGCACCAGATGATTCTTCACCGTCGTGACCGAGACCCCGAGACGTTCGGCCACTGCCGCATAGGTCTGCCCGTCCAGCTGTACCGACAGAAAAATCTCCCGGGTACGCTTGCCCAATTCGTCCAGCAGGCTGTCGACCGCCACCAGCATCTCGAGAATGGACAAGCGCACCTCAGGTGACACTTCGACCGGTTCAGGCTTCTGCGCCAAGGCGAACAGATATGCGTGTTCAATCGCCCGTCGCCGCGACTTGTCGATCAACAGCGAGCGCGCAATTGCACTCAAGTAACCCCGCGGCTCTCGGATCGGCGCAGCATTACGCGCCGTCATGACCCGCACGAAGGTGTCCTGGGCCAAATCCGCCGCATCGGCCGAATTGCCCAAACGACTGCGCAACCAGCCTTTCAGCCAACCGTTGTGTTCGGAGTAAAGCTGGTGGAGTGCCAGAGGCTCGAGCGCGGACATAGGGGGCCGTTAAATATGCAAATGGTAATTGATCGCATTATTTCGGGCAAAGGCGGTTCGTGCAAGAGGCATTGCGCCAATAAGGTGGCCGGAGGGCGCTCAATGCGCAGGGCAAAACAAACAGCAGCATCGCCCACTTAACCTTGCGAGGTGCCCGATTTAATGCGCCTATCCAGTAAGCAAAAAAGGCCCATCCCGCCGACCATTCCGATGGCAAAGATCGCACCATCGCTGGAGCCGCTGCCCAGCAGGACAATCGCAGGGCCGGGGCAAATGCCCGCCAGCCCCCAGCCGATCCCGAAGAGCACTGCGCCCAGCAACAGGCGCCTATCGACAGCCACCGGCAGGCGCACCAACGCGCCACGGCGCCCGGCAATGGCGAATGCCAGCGCGGCCACCAACACCGCCCCGCCCATGACAAACGCCAGCGAAGGGTCCCAAAGGCCAGTGATATCCAGAAAACCGAGGACTTTGTGCGGGTCAGTCATGCCGGAAAGGATCAACCCCAGGCCAAACACCAGGCCCGATATGCCTGCAATCAGGTTTCTCATAGCGCACCTCCCAGCAGATGCCGCGTCACGTAGACCGTCGCGACGCCTGCCAGCATGAAGGTCAGCGTCGCGGCCCACGAGCGGCGCGAATGCCGGGCCAACCCGCAGATACCGTGCCCACTGGTGCAGCCACTGCCCAACCGCGTGCCGAAACCGACCAACACGCCCGACAGCAGCAACAACGGCCAGGCGGTCTCGATATGCACGGGCGAACGCTCGCTGAACAGTGCATAGACCGAGGGCGCCAGCAGCAGCCCAAAAACAAATGCCCCGCGCCAGAGCCAATCCCCCGGCTCGCGACGTAACAGCCCACCAAGAATACCGCTGACGCCAGCGATCCTGCCGGCTCCCAGCAAAAGCACCGCGCAGGCCAGGCCAATCAGCAGTCCGCCCAACAGCCCGGTTAGCCAGGTGAAATGTGTCCAGTCGATTGTCATCTCGTACTCTCTGGAGCCTCGAAGTTACTGGCTCGCGCCAGCCCCCCAATGGCATGGCGGGCGGAACATGAGCCGTACGGTTCAATATTCATTATTACAATATATTATTTATAATAATGTATGCCCACCCTGCTCCGTCAATAGCCGGGCCGGGAACCCTTGACCCGCATCAACGTCCGGATTGCGTCGGCATCGACACCGCGTCGGCGGCAGTTTTTTTTCAGAAATGAAAATGTTTTTCTTATACTGTGCAGCTCCTATCCGCTTACCGGGGCTTTCACGGACACATGGATATTCAGCTGATGCGTCAGGCAGCCACGGAGGCTGCAACCGTCCTTCGTTCTCTCAGCCACCCGGATCGCCTGATGCTCCTTTGCCAATTGAGCCAGGGCGAACGCTCTGTCGGTGAACTGGAAGAGCTGCTGGGCATCCAGCAACCCAATCTGTCCCAGCAATTGGGCGTGTTGCGTGCCGAAGGGTTGGTCGATACCCGCCGCGAGGGCAAACGCATTTTCTATTCGGTCAAAGACCCCAAGGCCCTGCAATTGCTCGGCACGCTCTACGCCCTTTACTGCCCCCAACCCTGATTTCCCTGCAATCCCCTCTCACCAAAGCCAATGGCACCGTGCCATATCACTTATTCTTTTTAGGGATATAAATAGCATTTAATATTATTGTTAAACATTATGTATTTTATTTAATAGTTAGCTCCGAGACGGCCAAGACCGGTCATATTCTTAGGAGCAGACACCATGAAATCCACAGCACTCTTCGCTTCACTGGTCGCCTTGGGCGGGGCGATCAGCAGCCAGGCCAGCGCTACCAATGGCTACTTCGTACACGGCTACGGCATCAAGGCCCAGGGCCAGGCCGGGGTCAGCATTGCCCAACCCCAGGACGCCCTCGCGGCCGCCAACAACCCGGCAGGCACGGTCTGGATCGGCAATCGGCTCGATATCGGCGCTACGTTGTTCTCACCTGATCGCAGCGCCGAAATCGAAGGCAACGCAGCGGGCGCCAATGGCAAGTACGACGCCAATCAGAAAAAATATTTCCTGCTGCCGGAGATTGGCTACAGCAAGCAACTCAATGAGCGCCTGGGGGTGGGCGTCGCGGTCTACGGTAATGGCGGCATGAACACCGATTACAAGCACAACCCCTACGGCGCCTTCGGCAACACCGGCAGCGCTGGCGTAGATCTGGCCCAGCTGTTCATCACGCCCTCGATTGCCTACAAATTTACCGAGCGCCAGTCCATCGGCGTGGGGGTCAACTTTGTCTATCAGCGCTTTGCCGCCAAAGGCCTGGGCGCCTTCGCCAACCCGGTGTTTTCCAGCGACCCGGACCACCTCAACGACCGTGACCACGACACCTCCACTGGTTGGGGCCTACGCCTGGGCTGGCAGGGCCAGTTGACCGACGACCTGACGCTGGGGCTGGCCTGGTCTTCGAAGATCAAGGCCCGGGAATTTGATCGCTATGCCGGTCTGTTCGCCGATGGCGGTAGCTTCGATATCCCGGAAAACTATGGCGCCGGCCTGTCCTATAAGCTCACTCCGGCCCTGACCGTGGCCGCCGATGTGCAGCACATCAAGTACGGCAGCGTGCGCTCGATCGCCAATAAATTCGATCTGAGCCAGGTGTTTGCCGGAGACAATTTCGGCGCCAAAAATGGCCCGGGGTTTGGCTGGCAGGACGTAACGGTCTACAAGCTCGCCGCCAGCTACGCGTTGACGCCTACGCTGACCCTGCGCGGCGGCTTCAGCCATGCCGACCAACCAGTGCAACGGAGACAGACGTTCCTGAACATCCTTGCGCCCGGCGTGATTCGCGACCACCTGAGCGTTGGCCTGACTTGGGCCGTCTCGCCCGAGGGCGAATTGAGCCTGGCCTATACCCATGGCTTCGAGGAAACCGTTAAAGGCAACGGCTCCATTTCCGCGGCATTCGGCGGCGGCGAAGCCAATCTGAAGATGAGCCAGGACATCCTCGGCGTTGCCTACGCCTGGAAGTTCTAAGCCCGCAACATCTGCTCGCCCGAAGACGCGCCCTACGCCCTGACGGCATCCGGCCCCTGCGCCACCAGCAGCCCCCACTCCCAACCGCTTAACCACGGCCCCGTCGCCGCGCGCATCCCTTTGGCCGAAATTCGGCCGAAGCGGACCGCTGCGGCCTGACGCTGCCGTTTCCGCCGGCAGCGCCAAGGCGGTTTGAATACGAGGAACACCCGATGAACAGGATTTACCGAACGCTCTGGAATCGCACACTGGGGCTCACCCAAGTGGTCTGCGAGCAGGCCCGGGGCGCCCGTAAAGCCGGTAGCGCCCAGTTGCTCACAGGCCTTGGGCTCAGTGCCCTGCTGAGCTCGCCGCTGGTACAGGCACTGCCCGAAAACGGCAGCGCCGACAGCCTGGCCGGCACTCAGTCGCTGGCACTGGACACGGCCCTCGACTGGAGCTTGGCCGGCGCCTGGGCAAGCACTACCGCCCGCAGCGTCGACGTCGGCGCCGACGGCTCGCTGAAACTGAGCGGAGCAATCAGCGGCACTGGCGCCTTGAGCAAGTCGGGCGCCGGCACGCTGCTCCTGTCCGGAGCCAATACCTTCTCGGGCGCGACCACCGTTACCGGCGGCACACTTGTGGCCGCCAGCAACAGTGCGTTGGGCACCAGCGCCGGGACCGTAACCGTCAATGGCACGCTGTCACGCCTGGAGGTCGCGAGCGGCGTGACGCTGAGCAACCAGACCCTCGACCTGAAAAACGGTGCCATGCTGCTCAACAACGGCACGATCAACAACACCCTGACCTCGACCAACTCCTACGGCGTAGGCGGCACCGGTGCACAGGGCAACGTCGAGAACCATGGGCAGATCCGTGGGACGCGCGCCGGCGTAGGCCTGGCCGGTAACAGTACGACCAAGGAAATCAGTGTCAGCAACAGCGGAGAAACCGCCTCGATTATCGGCGCCGTAACCCCTGGCGGCGGCAGCACCGGCAATGGCATTACCCTCTCGGGCGGCTCGGCGGCCTTGCAGATCACCGGCACCATCAGCAACCGCGATGGCGCGAAGATCAGCGGCAATACCGGCGGCTACGGCATCCAGAGCACCGACTTTGTCACCACCCATATCCTCAACAGTGGTGGTGCGAGTATCAGTGGCGGTACCGCAGCCGTGAGCCTGGGCGGACGCAACAGCAGCCTGGGCAATACCGACGGCGCCAAGGTCAACAGCACAGGCAGCACCGTCGTCGAATTGAAGAATGGCGGCCGTGTCGAGAACGATGGCCTGGGCAGCGATATCGTCAACCAGGGCACCTCCGGCGGCGGAACAGGCATCAATATCGCGGGCTATGCCGGCGAGGTCATCAACAGCAACGGTGCGCTGATCAAGGGCGGCATGGTGTCCGGTGTTGGCGTCAGCCTGCTCTCGGGCAGCGTGCAAAACACCGGCGGGGCCAGCATCGAAAGTGGCGGCACGGCCGTGCGCATCAGCAACAGTACAACGACCGCGACACTGCTCAACGAGCAGAGTCGCATCACCTCAGCCACCGCCGCGGCCGTCTCCATTGCCGGCGTCGGCCAGGTGGAAAACCGCGAGGGCGTGATCCAGGGCTGGACCCGTGGCCTTACCCTGGGAGCCGGCGGCTCGGTACTTAACCAGGGCAAGAACAGCGTCATCAGTGCCGTGCGCAATGACCGCCTGGAACCACCGGTGGCAGCCTTCGGCGACAGCATTCGTGTTACTGGCATCAGCGTGACCGGCGGCGCCGGGACGGTGGAGAATCTCGATGGCGCCACGGTCTATGGCTATACCCGGGGGATCTGGCTGGAAAAAGGCGGCAGTGTCCTCAACGCCGGCGCGGGCAGCCGCATTGAGGGCGAGCGCAATTTCGGCGTCGTGATCAGTGGCGGCACAGCGCAGTTGGAAAACCGCGATGGCGCAGTGATCACCGGCGGCGTGACCAGCAGTTCCGCGAATGGCGCCAGCGCGGTCGTGGCGTTTGGCGCCGGCGGCGACCTGCTCAACCAGGGGCCGGGCAGCGCCATCACCGGCAATGCCGACTTCGGCGTACTGATCCAGTGCAGCTCCGGCTGCAGCTCCAGCAACCTGTACAACCTCGATGGTGCACTGATTTCCGGCGGACGCTACGGGGTTTTCCTCACCACCGACGTGCCCCAGTACACACTGCCCAACGGCAAGACCAGCACCTTGAATCCGCAAGGTGCCAACTACGCCCTGCAACTGGTCAACAGCGGCGCCGGCAGCCTGATCTCATCGGGGTACGGGGTTTATACCTCCTCCAGCCTGGCGTCCATCTACAACCTCGATGGCGCACAGATCCAGGGCACGGTACAGGCCGTCAACCTGGCAGGCGGTGGCCTGCTGATCAATGATCGCAGCAGCCGCATCATCGGCGGCAGCGAAGGGGCGGTGCTGTCTTCCGGGGCAGCCATCACCCTGCATAACGAAGGCAGCATCTCCGGGAAAGTCGAACTGTCCGGCAACTATGCCAATACGGTTTACCTGCATGAAGGCTCGACCCTGCTCGGTGATCTGGATATTGGCGCCAACAGCGCCTCGCAGTTGATTCTCAGCGGCGACGAGCGTCAACGCTACTCCGACGCGGTCAGTGGCAGCACCCTGTTCAACGGCACACTGCTCAAGCAGGGCAACGGGACCTGGAACCTCGACAGCACCCTCAACCACCACGGCGACACGCTGATCGAGCAGGGAACCCTGGCGGTCAATGGCTCAATCGCCCACTCCGCCGTGACCGTGCGCGACGGCGCACGGCTGGGTGGCAATGGCACGGTCGGCGCCGCCCATATCGAAGCCGGCGGCACCCTCGCCCCGGGCAACTCGATTGGCAGCCTGACGGTCAATGGTGACCTGGTGCTCGACCCTGGCGCGACATTCAGCGTGGAGGTCGATGCCAACGGCAACGCCGACCAGGTCATTGTCAACGGCGGCACGGCCTATCTGAACGGCAGCAACCTGCAACTCTCGCTGCTCTCACCTACGGCCAACTACCGCGCCGGGGTGCAGAACGCCATCCTGACCGCCGACGCCATCAGCGGGACCTTCGGCCAGGTGCTGGGCAATCCCTTTGCCTTCCTCGACTTTTCCATGAACTACTCCGGTACCAGCGTAACGCAGGCCATTACGCGCAACAGCGTCCAGTTCGCCGACTTCGCCCAGACGCGCAATCAGCGGGCCGCCGCCGGAGCCCTGGACAGCCTGGGCAATGTCGACCTGTACAACCGCGTTTCAACCTTGACCGGCGACCAGGCACCCGCGGCGTTCGACAGCCTGTCCGGCGAGTTGCATGCCAGCCTCAATACCGCCCTGCTGCAAGACAGCCACGTGGTCCGCGAGGCCAGCCTGCAGCGCTCGACGACACAACGCGGAACCGGGCAGACGTTCGATAACGGCCTGACCCTGTGGACACAGGCATCGAACGCACAGGCGCGCCTCGACGGCAACCACAACGCGGCCAGCCTGAAGCATGAGCTCAACAGCCTGGTGCTGGGTGTCGATGGCCAAGCCGGCGACTGGACCCTGGGCGTACTCAGCGGCATCAGCGACGGCTCGCTGAACCTCGGGCGCCGCGACTCGTCCGCCGACACGACCGGCTACCAGTTGGGCGGTTATGCGAGCCGCCGCCTGGGTCCGCTGAACCTGCGCCTCGGTGCCAGCCAGGCGTGGTATGACATCGACAGCAAACGCGAGAGCTGGAGCAACGAACATCAACAACTCAAGGGGCGCTACAACGCGCGGGTCTCCCAGGCCTTCAGTGAAATCGGCTACCCCATCGAACAGGGCAACAGCCAATTGGAGCCGTTTGTCGAGCTGACCCAGGTCCAGGTGAAGTCCGATGGATTCCACGAAAAAGGTGGCGATAGCCGCCTGCAAGGCAAAAGCGCCAGCAATGACCTGACGCTCCTGGGTGTCGGCCTGCGCCACCGCTGGAAGCCGGCCGATTCGCGTTTCGAATGGTCGAGCAGCCTGGCCTGGCAACGTGCCGTGGGGCAGACCGACACGCACCGCACCCTGGCTTTCGACGGCAGCGAAACCTTCAAGGTCGCGGGGCTCGAGGTGCCGCGCGATGCACTCCAGGCCAGCGTGCAAGGCCGCCTGGCCCTGGCGCCTGGCTTACACGCCACCCTGGGCTACAACGGCGAACTGGGGAGCGATGGACAGGCCAATGCGCTGCAGGCAGGTCTCGACTTCAGCTTCTGAGCCGTTGGCATCGCTATCGCCGCACACGAAAACGCCCCGACTCAGCGGGGCGTTTTTTATCGGCGCATCAGCTCGACAGCCATTACCAGCTCGCCGGCAACCAGCCCAGCGCGCCGCAAATGGCATACGCCATGCTGCACAGATAGAGCACCACCACGGCCACCTGAATCGCCGGATGGGCAATCCAGCCACACTGCCAGGCCGGGGTAAGGTCGCCATTCTTGCGTGCCGAACGCAGCATCAGGATCGGCATGATCGACAGGATCACACCGCTGAACACACCCGCGAAATACAGGGCGCTGACAAAGCCGACCATACCGCTGTACGCCAGGATAAAGGGCGGAACGCAGACAATCGCCAGCACCATCAGGCGGGTCTTGGGGTTGCTCTCCGAACCCAGGCTCTGGAACTTGTCGAAGATGTTGGTCAGGAAGCTGCCACCCAGGCCCCAGTACGAGGTCATCATCGCGCACAGCGCAAAGGTGTTGGCGGTGTAGAACGCCCACTGCCCCAGCGCCTGCCCCCAGGCCAGGGTCGCCACTTCGCTCTGGTTTTCCAGGCCGGTCAGGGAGATCACCGACAACGGCACAATGGCCAGCAGGATAAAGGTGATGACCATGCCGGTAATCACCGCCACCGGCAGACGCTTGGGATCATGGGCAAAACCACGAGCCATTTCCGGCACCACGTACTGGGCCGAGAAACAGAAGACCGCAATATTGAACACCGGGATCATGTAGACCCAGTCACCGTCCAGCAGGCGGGCAAACTCGGTGTTTTCATTGATCAGAGTGGCAATCACCAGGACCAGGGTCATGCTGACCATGCCGATACTGATGAACTTCTCGCCCTTGCCGATGGCTTTCAGGCCGAGGTAGAGCACCAATGCTGCCGGCAGGAAGAACAACAGGCTACCCAACGCCGGGCTGATGCCAAAGAACGCGCTGAGGATCTTGCCGCTGCCGCTCATATAGGCAATCAACGCGCCGATGCTGTTGACCGCGACCGAGAGAAAGATTGCCCAGGCACCAAAGGAGCCGACATAGCGCTGCGCCAGGCCACTCAACTGATGATGGCGACGAGTACGCAGGGTGGTTTCCGAGACATAGAGCATGGAAATGGTGGTGAAAATACCGGCCACCGCCAGCCAGAACAGCAACGGCATGTAGCCGGCCTTACGGCTGGCATAGGCCATCGACAGCACGCCCGCACCGATATTGGTGCCGACAATCATTGCCACCGCCTCGACAAAGGTCAGACGTTTGACTTCCAGCCCGGATGACTCGCCAACGAGCTCCTGGCCAACGTCGCCGGAAACGGCATGGGGGGTATTGCTCATGAACACTTCTCGCTATTTATAGTTATTGCGGTATCCGCGCAGCGGTCGCTCTCAAGGTCGCTGCCTGTCAGCCCAAACTTCGAGCAGCGCGCAAAATATCACACACAATGTTCAAAATAATATCCAAGAGTGCTAGCCATTCGTCTTAAGCCCGCCACGAAGAAACATTCAGAAACCCTTATTTAGAGCGTTCCGCCGTAAATAGCCCGTCGATCCCGCTCGATTAGAGCGGGCGCGCACGCGATTCACGGCCCCTTACCCGTTCAAAAAAACACCCACTGCGCGAGCCCATCGCGAGCAAACTCGCACCCGCTCAAGGGCGCGTACAAGCGCGCCACATCCGGAATATTCGGAATGACCCCCTGATTTAATTTCGCTTGTACGACCCGATGTTTCCTCGCTTAGATAAGCCCCGCCAGCGACGCTCCCGACGACCGCGATGGTCACCTTCGAGCGCCCACCTCCAGCAGAGAAACGATCGCAATGAACCCAGCAGATTTCATCAGCCGCGATACGATAAGAGCCGATTTTTCCCGCGCCATGTCCGCGATGTATCGACATGAGGTACCGCTCTACGGGACGCTGATGAGCCTGGTTGCCCAGATCAACGCCCAGGTCATGGCCGAACGGCCGGACATCGCCCACCGCCTGGAAAGAACCGGGGAACTCCAGCGTCTGGACAGCGAGCGGCATGGTGCGATCCGGGTCGGCACGCCCACGGAACTGGCGACCCTGGCGCGGTTGTTCGCGGTGATGGGCATGGAGCCGGTGGGCTATTACGACCTCACGCCGGCCGGGGTGCCCGTGCACTCCACAGCCTTTCGCGCGGTCCATGAAAGCGCGTTGCACATCAGCCCGTTCCGGGTCTTCACCTCATTGCTGCGCCTGGAGGTCATCGAGCCCGCGTCACTGCGCGAATTGGCTAAAGCCACATTGGCCAAGCGCAACATCTTCACCCCCCGGCTGCTGGAACTGATCGAGCAGTGCGAAACACAGGGCGGACTGACCCCGGCCGAAGCCGAGGTGTTTGTCGCCCAGGCCCTGGAAACCTTTCGCTGGCACGACAGGGCCACCGTCACCCTGGCCCAGTACCAGCAACTGGCTGCACAACACCGGCTGATTGCCGATGTCGTGGCCTTTCGCGGCCCGCATATCAATCACCTGACGCCGCGCACCCTGGATATCGACCGAGTGCAGGCCGAAATGCCGCGCCAGGGCATCACCCCCAAGGCCGTGATCGAAGGACCGCCGTCGCGCCAGTGCCCAATCCTGTTGCGCCAGACCAGCTTCAAGGCACTCGACGAACCGATCAGTTTTATCGACCAACAGGGCAACGAGCGCGGCAGCCATTCGGCCCGTTTCGGTGAAATCGAACAACGCGGCGCCGCCCTCACACCCAAGGGGCGCGCGCTCTACGACCGTTTGCTCGACGCCTCGCGGCAAGCCCTGGGCGCTGCCCCCAACGAAGCCAATGCCGAGCGCTACAACGCCCTCCAGCAACAGCACTTCGCCGCCTTCCCCGACTCGCTGGCCGAAATGCGTGAGCAGGGCCTGGCCTACTTTCGTTATTTCGTCACGGACAAGGGCCTAGCCAATCACGGCACACCGTCGGCAACCGATCTGCAGGCGTTGATCGCAAACGGCAGGATTACCTTCGAGCCGCTGGTGTATGAAGACTTCCTGCCTGTCAGCGCGGCCGGCATTTTCCAATCCAACCTGGGCGATGACGCTCAGCGCTCATTTGCCACGCGCGCTAACCGGGAGAGCTTTGAGCACGCCCTTGGCCGCACCACCCTGGACGAACTCACACTCTATGCCGATACCCAGCGGCGCTCACTGGCCGAGTGCGCGGCAAAACTACGCTTGAAGGCACTGTCGGCTTGATGGAGCCACCCACATCTCTGTCGCGCCCCGGCTCAGGCCGCCTGAAACCGTACGGTTGACGGCGCCTGGGAGCTTCAACCGCGAGGGCGCTTCACCTGCATATCCGCTTATTTCGCCAGACCAGCATTGCGCTGGCCATCACTGCCGCCCCCCATCCCCGATACTGGCCCAGTCGCTTGAGCGTACAGATACCGGCTGGGGCAGAGACCAGGACCGGCCCGAGGATATCGAGGTCAACGCCATATTCGCGAAAAATGACACCGCAGCGATGTTTCAAAACATTCGTGGCCGCCACGTAACGCGGGACAAAAATCTGACGATCTTGGCGACGCTCGCGTCTACGGATTGGCGAGATCTGTCGAACAACGACACATAAGAATCCTCTTATTCTTATGAGCAATAGAGAATTCACTTACAACACTTGTGCAACCCGCTGACACCAGCATTCACGTAGTCCAGAAGGATTTTTCAATGTAGGAAAATATCCTTCCGCAATGTTTAGCCAAACACCATGACCTTGACCCCACGGTCAGCCCTCCTAGGATGCGCACCTGCAAACCCCGGCACTTCGCTATTAGCGTGCTTTCGCGGCGAAGCTCCAAGGCATTCCCAGCATCCAAGGACCTCCAATGCGACCTATCACCTTTCGAAAGACCCTTCTGGCCATGGCAATTACCGCGACGGCATTGCCGGCGTATGCCGCAACCATTGATATCGGCACCATCACGACAACACACGAGATAGCCGACCCAGCCAACAATGAACTCACCCAGTTGACCGGTAAGATCACCGGCGATATTAACAACGCGCTCTCCCTGGACACGCTCGTTACCAATGGCGAGCTCGAACTCGCCACCACCGTTGAGCTCGAGGGCGCTAACGTCAAAGCCGGTTTCATCATGGGCGCCACGGGACACACCAGCCTTAACGCCGGCGCCGACGCCGTCAAAGGCAACCTCACCCATAGCGGCAGCATTACCGTCAAGAACGACGATGCCGTCGCCCTTCATCTCGTCCAAGCGGTCCTCGAAGGCAACCTGAACAACACCGGCACCCTGGCCACCGAAGGGGCCAATACAATCGCCGTGTCCTTGGGGCGCGAGTCCTGGATCAAAGGCGATCTGCTCAACAACCAGACCGGCAAGATCATTGCTAACGGTCAAGGTGCCACGGGCATTGCATTCGACCAGGCCACCCTTGACGGCAAGCTTGTCAACCAGGGCACGATCTCGGCCACTGGCGACGGCGCTACGGCAATCTGGCTGAGCAATGGCGGAGCGATTAGCTCGGCCAACGGTAAGCTGAGCGGCCTTGAAAACACTGGCAAGTTGTTCACCGATGGCAAGGGGTCGTTCGCCCTGAATGTCGATGGCGCTCATTTCACCCAAGGTGATGACGTCGGCGCGCATATCCTCAATTCCGCCCATATCGAGGCGCAGGGGGGCACCGCCATTCGTATTGGCGAGTTTGTCTCGACCCTTGACGATGCGGCGTTGAACATCAGCAACAGCGGCACCCTGATCGGCACCACCGCGGCGCTCGATGCCACTGCCGCCACCGGCGCAGCCAAGCCAAAACAAGTCAACCTGACCCTGAACGATGGCAGCAAGGTCACCGGCCATCTGCTCGGGCTGACAACCCTGACGGTCACGGGCAATACGCAGTTCAACGGCCCGACCGATATCACCATGGCGAAAGACGGCAACATCCGTATCGGCACCGATGCCGATAATGCCGGCCATCTCTCCCTGGAACAGGCCCATAGCGTCTTCACTGGCAACCTGTCTGTAGCGGGCAACTCCTCGCTGGGCATGATCCTAAGCCCGGTCACTGACGCCGATAAAGCCGTGCTGACGGTCACCGGCACCGCTGCGTTCGCCGATGGTTCGCAGATCAAGCTGGGCGCCTCGGGCAACGATTTCACAGCCGACGGCAGCACCTACAAACTGATCAAAGCCGGCACCCTCGAAGACAACGGTCTGAGCGTGATCAGCAGCTCCGCCCTGCTCAATATCGACCTGTTCAAGGCCGAGAACAACGAAGTGCTGGCTCAGGTAACGACCAAGAGCGACGACCAGTTGGGCGACCTGATCAACAGCCAGGGTGGTAGCCACAACAGCCAGCAGGCACTGACCAGTTTCAGCCGCGATGGCCTGATGAGCCGCCTGAACGCCAACGACCCGCTCTACCAGGCGCTGGCCAATGCCGACGCCCAGCAGGTCGCCGCGATTGCTGAGCAGATGACCCCGCAAATCAATGGCGCCTCCCAGGCCGCCACAACTAGCCAGAGCCTGATCAGCAACACCAGCAGCGCTCGTACCAGCTCGACGCGCGGCCAGTCCTCGGGTGAAACCTTCACGCAGACCGGTGTCTGGGTTCAATCGCTGTACAGCGACGCCACCCAGGGCCAGCGTGACGGCATCGCCGGCTACAACGCCTACAGCCGCGGGATTGCCGTGGGTGCCGATGGCAAGGTCAGCGACCAACTGACCCTGGGCCTGGCGTACAGTTTCCTTAACACCGACGTCAACAGTAAGACTGGCAACAAAACCAAAGTCGATAGCCACGCGTTCACCCTGTACGGCGGCTTCGAGCAAGGCAACTACTTCGCCGACGCCAGCCTGACCTATGGCCTGAACGATAACGAAGGCCAGCGCAAAATCGCCGGTACCACGGCCAAGGCCGACTACGACAGCACCCTGCTGGGTCTGAACCTGAACGCCGGCTACACCTATCAACTGACCGAGCAGGTACTGGTTGAGCCACGCCTG
>NZ_JANHLC010000012.1 GCF_028682395.1 Pseudomonas putida
GCGCTTGGGCTCCGTGACTCTTATTAAGTTTATGTAGGCACGAGCGTGCTCGCGATCTCCAGCGATGCCAAAGACGCTGCAACTCGCGTGCAAGCTCGCACCTACAGGTTTTCGGGTTACGCCAGTTCCGGCGTGGCTTCGCCCGCAGCGGTGGCGCGCGAGAACTTCCAGGCATCACCGGCCGGCGCCATGCCCTTGTCGTAAGGCTTGCCCAGTAGCATGTAGAGCAGGCCGCAACCCATGACCACCGCAGTGGTCAGGATCATCGCGTAGTTGATAAACCAGGGTGCCTCGGGTGACCGTGGCCAAACCATATTGATAATCGCGCAAACCCCGTAGACCAGTGCCGCCAGATTGACCCAGATCCCCCAGGCTCCCAGGGTGAACTGGCCATTGGGCCGCCAGCCCTTGGCCCGGGCGATCAGCGCCGCGACCACGATCAACTGGAAGGCCATGTAGATACCAATGGCGGCAAAGCCGACGATGGTCGCGACCGCATCGGCCATAAACATGCCCAGGCAAACAATCGCCGCCGGCACCAGGCCGGTAACCAGCAGGGCCACCGATGGCACATGATTGGCCGACAGGCGCTTAAGCTGAGTGCTGCCGACGATCATTTCATCGCGTGCATAGGCGAACAACAAACGGCTCGCCGCCGCCTGCAGGCTCAGTACGCAGGAGATGAACGACACCATCACTACCGCCATCACCAGGCGCGAGCCAATCGGGCCGAAGGCATTGGCCAGGATGGTCGCCACCGGGTCGGTGTCTTCGCCGGCCAGGACCTTGGCCATGTCCGGCACCGACAGGATCAATGCCAGGCAGGCGAACATCGCCGCCGCACCGCCGATATAGATGGTCATGCGCATGGCCTTGGGAATGCGCTTGCCAGGGTTCGGGGTTTCCTCGGCGACATCGCCACAGGCCTCGAAGCCGTAGTACTGGAACAGGCCGGCCAGGGAGGCGGCGAGGAAGGCCGGCAGGTAGGAACCGTTGACTTCCAAGTTGAAGGTATCGAACAGCACGCTGAACGGCTGATGACGCTCGAAGATCAGCAGGTAGCCGCCGACCAGGATCGCCCCGACCAGCTCACAGAGAAATCCGAACATCGCTACCCGGGCCAGCAGTTTGGTGCCTACCAGGTTCAGCGCGGTGGACAGCAGGATCAGCGTCAGCGCGATATAGATATTGGCCTGAGCGCTTGGCTCGAAACCGAGCATCAGCGCCAGGTACGGCCCGGCGCCGACGGCGACCCCGGCAATGGTGGCGCACAGGGCCCAGGCGTAGACCCAGCCGACCATCCACGCCCAGCGCTTGCCGACCAGGCGGCGGGCCCAGGGGTAGACGCCGCCGGAGATTGGGAACTGGGAAACCACTTCACCGAAGATCAGGCAGACCAGCAACTGGCCCGCACCAATCAGCAGGTACGACCAGAACATCGGCGGGCCGCCAGCGGCCAGGCACAGGCCGAACAGGGTATAGACCCCGACGACGGGCGAGAGGTAGGTAAAGCCTAGGGAGAAGTTCTCCCACAGGCTCATGCTGCGGTTGAAATCCGAGCTGTAGCCCAGGGCACGGAGTTGTTCCGCATCCCGGTCAGCTTCGGCGCTTGCACGCGAGGTGGATGAGCCACTCATGTTATTTCCTCATTATCAATGGCAGGTGTTTTCAAAGTCGGTGGGTGGGCCCACCGTTGCTCGTGTCGAGCTTGTTGTTGTGATCGTGCTAAGGCCGCGAACCAGGCGCGGGTACGTCTGGGTCAGCGACCGTCGTCGTATTGGGAGAGCCACTCGACGGCCGCATCGCGGTAACGGGCAAAGCCCTTGTAGTCGACCAACTGCTGGTTCAGCCCCTTGAGTACCCGGTGCATGCGGCGGGCCCAGTCGGGGTGGGTGGCGATATCTTCGAGGCTCAGCAGGTAGGTGCGGATCGGGAAGACGATGGCGTTGCTGCGCGGCAAGCGGTGCAGGGGCTGCAATTCGATGCGCAGGTAGACCAGCTTGCCGGCATTTTCAGCGGTCACCATGGTGCGGTCCGGCGCCCATTCCGGCAGGCTTTCGGCCGAGACTTCGAGGCGCGGGTTGACCGTCAGCGACCAGTTCAGGCGGCGTACCGGGTGGCCGGTGCGCAGGCGCAGCAAGAACTTAAGCGCCCGGTCGAGCATGCCGATTTCCTTGACCAGCGGCACCGGGCCGTGGAATTCCTCCCAACTCATGCCCAGATTGAAACGCAACGAATAGTCGGCGCGCTGGGTGGCAATGCCCGCACCCCAGTAGAGGGTTCCATCGCGCTCCTCCTGGAGCACCCAATCGCCCTGTGCCTGGCGGGTGATGTATTCCATGGGTTCGTAAGGCAGGGTGGTCGGGTCGCCGAAGGTGAAGCGGTCGTCGATGTCGAGCAGGTGGTTGACCCAATGCCATTCACGGCCTTCGCGCTCAAGGCGGAAATACTGCGGATAGTCCCTGGCGTAGCACTCCATGATCAGTTCCAGCAGGTCCCATTGCGCTTCCATCATGTGTGGCGCCGAGACGTAGTGCATGCCCGGGTCTTTCTCCAGGGTGATGGCTCGGTCGCGGCATTCGCTGATGTAGTGCTCGTCAATGTCGAATGCCGCGCGGAACGCACCGTCGCCCACCGAGACGTGGGGCTCAAGGTTCATCGAGTACATGTAGTCGTCGTCAGGAAACGGGAAGGGCGCGCGGGCAATGGTCTGCGGGCTGTTGGCGAAGGTGTAGTCGTCGCGGTAGGTTTCGTCGGGCTTGAATTGGATTGTCATTGTTCTGTTTCCGTCGCTCAGAGGTCGATAACCAGGCGGTTGCATTTGGCCCGGGACACACAAGGCATGATTTTCTGGTTGGCCAGGCGGTCTTCTTCGCATAGCCAGTCGTCGCTGTGCAGCAACTCGCCGTCGAGTTCCAAGACCACGGTCTCGCAATGCCCGCAGGCCCCGCCCCGGCATAGGTACGGCAGGCTGTAGCCAGCTGCTTCGACGGCTTCGAGCATGCTCTGGTCAGGAGATACTTCGATGGTCGCGCCGCTGCGCCCGAGGGTGAAACTGAAGGCTTCGCCGCCACTGCTCTGTTCGAGGAAACGCTCGAAATGCACATGGCTGTCGGTCCAGCCCAGGCTTCGGGCGCAGGCCAGGGTCGCGTCGATCATGCTATCCGGGCCGCAGGCATAGACATGGCTGCCTAGGGGCCGGTTGGCAAGCACGGCGGCGATATCCAGGCGTGCCTCCACGCCCTTGCGGTACAGGTGCACCTGCTCGCCATAAATGGCCTGCAGCTCCAGACCCAGTTGCGCATGTGCTTCACCGCGTACCGCGTAGTGCAGCTCGAAGGGCACCTGGCTCAGGCGCAGTTCTTCCAGTTGCGAGATCATCGGAGTGATCCCGACGCCGCCGGCGATAAACAGATGCAGGCGTGCCTGCTTGACCAGCGGGAACAGATTGACCGGAGGGGTGACTTCTATCAATTCGCCTTCGCTGACGCGATCATGCAGGGCATTGGAGCCGCCGCGACCGTCGACCACCCGGCGCACAGCGATCTGATAGCAACTGGTGTCGTAGGGCGAGCTCAGCAGCGAGTAGGGGTTGCGTAGGGTATTGCGCTCATTGGCGATCAGTACCACCACATGGCTGCCGCCGGAAAAGGCTGGCAAATGGGCGCCGTCCGGCGAGACAAGGGTGAAGCGCTTGATTTCAGGGGTGACTGTTTCGATCCGCGCGACGCGCAGGTTCAGGGTTCCGTTTTGCTGGCTCATGTGTCGAGCTCCTCGGCCGGTGGCAGTTCGCCGGGGACTTCGGCATCTGCCTTGACGGCCTGGAAGGCCGCCAGTCGCCGGGAGTAGTGGTCGCGCACCACCAGCGTCACGCCGCAGCCGGGGCAGTCGTAGACGCGCTGGGTGACGTTTTCGGTGTAGGTGTCGCAATGCACGCACCAGACCCTGCGCACCAGGGTGCCGGAATGTTCGCGCAGCACTTCGTCGCGGTTCAGGTCGAACGGCGTGGCGACCTGCATGGCGCTGCCCAGAAAACTCTCGGACCCGGCGAGGTACAGACGGGTGCCCATGCGCGCAGCACCGAGCAGCGCCCGCAGGTCTTCGATCAGCGCCTGGTTGCTGGCATGGACTCGCAGTGCCTGGCAGCGGGTGTTTTGCAGGGCGGCGAGGTGGTCGTGCCCGGAAAACGATTCCTGGGAGTAGAGCAGGGTGACGGGAGCGTCCTGTCCCTGCAGAGCGTCGAGCAGTCGGAGCATGGCCCGGCCGCCGCTGCCCTGGCCGGCGACTATGTGGTGCAGGCCTCCTGGCAAAGGGTGCAACTGGTCGTAGACCGGTCGGCTTTTGATCCCGGTAATCAACATTCTTATTGTTCCTCCTGGCTGCCGGCTCGATAACGGACGGCCGGTTCTGTCGAAGATCCACGCACGCAGCGGGATTGAAAGAAGCAGAAGCACAGGCTATGCCAATTACTTATATATTTGATTTATAAGGATTTTAATTTTATGGAAAGGGCCTGAATAGGCATATGTGACAAGATGTGTATGCGGTATCGCAGCAGTGGCGACACATCCCTGTGTCGGTGGCGGGGTCAGTCGCGTTGCAGCTTGCGGATCAGCGTGCCGATATCGATGCCCAGGTGCTGGGCGGCCTTGCGCTTGCTGCCGCACAAGTGCACGGCGCGCAGGATGACCTGGCGTTCGAACTGCTGGACCTGCCGTTTGAGGTGCTGCCCATCCTGCTCGGGCTGGCTACCAGGAGCAGCGACGACGGGCAGCGGCCCGAGCATTTCCGCAGGCAGATGGTGTTCCTGTGCTTCGTCATCCGCCAACACCGCCAGACGTTCGAAGATATTCACCAGCTCACGGATATTGCCGGGGAAGTCATAGCCCATCAGGCGTTTGCGACAGGAACTGGACAGGCTCAGTGAAGGCTCGCGGTCGCGATTGATGCGGCTGAGCAGGATATCGATCAAAAACGGCAAGTCGTCCAGATGCTCGCGTAGCGGCGGAATTTCCACCGGCAGCACCGCCAGGCGGTAATAGAGGTCGGCGCGAAAGGCGCCGAGGCTGACTTGCTGGCGTAAGTCCTTGTTGGTCGCGGCAATGACCTGGACCTGTACGGTCTTGCTCAAGGGCGAGCCTACTGACTGGATGGTACTGTCTTCCAGAAATTTGAGCAGTTTGGCCTGGACATGCAGCGGGATTTCGCCGATTTCATCGAGAAACAGTGTGCCCCCGGATGCAGCTTCGATATAGCCCTGCTTGCCGCCCTGCAAGGCCCCGGTAAAGGCTCCGCGCTCATACCCGAACATCTCCGACTCAAAGAGGCTTTCCGGAATGCTGCCGCAATTGACGTGGATAAAGGGCCGGTCGCCCCAGCCGGCAGCTCGATGGATATGCCGGGCAATGGCGGTCTTGCCCACGCCGGGCTCGCCCAGTAACAACAGCCGGGCGCGACGGCGAAAGGCACGTACGCCGGTGTCGGCAATGCTCGACAGCAGCGGCGAGAGGTGCAGGGCATTGTCCTGGGGGTCGCTCAGCCCGTCGGGTTCGACCGGGCGCGGGCTCAAGGGCGAGCGCCGTACCGATTTGCCGGCGTCGCTGTCACGCAGACTCAATAGGCTGAAGGGTTTTTCATAGGGGCCGGTGGGAAGCGCCTGAGTGCTGGCCAGCAGTACACGGCCTTCGCGTGAGCGGGTCAGGGCGCTGTTGCTGCCGCGATTGAGCGCTGCCTGTAACTCGTCGTAGTTCAGGGCTGAGCGTTCGAAGAATTCGCTGTCGGACAAGCCGATGGCCTGCTGCCTGGAGAGGCGATTGAGGCGTTCGGCGGCCAGATTGATAAAGCGCACCCGCGCTTCGCCGTCACTGATGACCAGGGCGTCAGCGAAGGTGTCGAGCAGGGCATGCAGGGCCGGGGTTTCCAGCAGTACGGCGAGGATTTCACTGCTGACGCTGACGGAGGAGCGCATGCCCATTTGCAGGGGGGGAAGCAGGTGGCGGTCTTTCATGGGTGCAACTCTTCGACGTGCGCCGCGCCGTCACGGCTTTCACGCAGCACCGCGACCCGCCAGGCCACGCCTTCACGGATCAGAATACGCGAGCAATGCACGTTGAAATGCAGCACGCGGCCGTACTGGTCGGGCAAGGGCAGTTGTTGCCAGGTACGTTCCGCCAGCTCCTGATTGAGCAGGGTCTGGGCGATAGCGATGCCATGAGTGATGCCGAACGTTTGTTCGAACGCAGCATTGCGCCATTGCGGTTGCCGGGTTTCGTCGATGACCAGCACGGCATCGGGCACGGCATCGAACACTCGGCGCAGGGCCTCGATACGTTGTTCGGCGTCGTGCTGCATGCGCAGCTCCTGGCTGACATCGCGGATGCTGCCCCACATGCGCAACAACTGCCCATTGACGATGGTGGCGCGCACATCGTTCTCCACATAGGCAGGGGAGCCGTCGTGGCGCCGGTCCACGGATAAGGCGCCGTCGACGCTGAAACCAGATTCGATCAGGCGTCGGACAAACTCTTCGTTGGCCGGACTGCGGGGCCAGTAGAGCCGGACGGGTTGTTGATTGAAGTCGACATCGGAAGGCATTTCATAGACCCCGGCCATGGCCCGGTTGCACATGCGCCAGTGGGAGTCGTTTTCAAACACCTGGCGCACGATCTCGTCCGGCGAATTGTGAGTATCCACGGCCTGGGCGAACTCGATGCACCAGTAGGCAACCTTGGCACTGAACAGCATCTGGTTCATCACTTCATTGGCATTGCGCATCTCGCGCAGCTGATGGCCCAACGCCCCCAGGGGGATCATCAGCAGATGCAGCTGCGCAGGTTGCTGCGAGCGCCATTGCAATAGGCCGCTGGCAATCACCGGCAGGAGCCCGCCGTTGCGCCGGATCAGGGTCAGTTCCAGGCTCTGTACGCGCTCGTCCGCGGGCGGATTGGCGAACAATTGGCGCAAGGCCTGGGCCGAATCGGCGTTGTACAGGCGTTCGAGCGGTTGCTCCACAAGCTCTGCGCTGGCATAGCCCAGTTGGTCGCTAAGGCTGGCGGAAAGGCCAAGCAGGCGCCCATTGGCGGCGGTGGTGCTGGAAAGCGGCTGGGCCCTTTCACTGAGCAGGCTAAGAATATCCACAGGGGGTGGGCTCCATCAGGGTTGGAAACGGATTACTTGAAACACTATGCAAAAAAACTGATGGCATATTGCATGCCAGGCATCCGGTCCATGCTTTGTAGGAGGTTTACCTTCCAGGGTGCTGCACTTCTGCAGAAGTGTAGGCATTTTTGCATACGCATCTGCCTATTTTCTTTTTGTTTTCAGGGGTAATTCTTCATTGCTTGTAGGTTTTTTCATTTGTCGTTTCGGGTGATTTATCCGGCAATAGTCAACGGCCCTGGACGCTGTGTAGATGGCCAATAGCCCGTAGTACCTTTGCGGCCCTTCATGCAGGCGCTTTCATATCGCGCAGGGTTGTGCTCGGGCTGTAGCGGCTTTCGACATGCATTCCGGTCGCGATCAGGAGGTGGGCCTGCTTAATCCGCACAGGTCTGTCGTACACCGCGTTGTGCGGCCAGGCCTGGAGTGTGCGCCAGGAGAGTGGACCTTGAGTCATGGACTGAAACTGAATCGAATATCCGTCAAGCAGCGGTTGCTGTGGCTGTCGTTGCTGTCACTGGTGCCGTTGCTCGTGGTGGCCTTGATTTCGCTGAGCCAGATGAGTCGTCTGAATGCCGGGATCGACAGCCTGTACGCCGATCGCCTGGTGCCCATGCAGCAATTGCGCGAAGTCGCTGATGGCTACGCGGCGAGCCTGGTCGACCTGCCTCGCCAGTATCGGGCAGGGCAGTTGGAGGGGGCGGCCTTTGAGCGTGCGGTAAAGATGAACCTGGAGCAGGTGGAGCGCATCTGGGCCGCGTATCTGCTGACTTCCATCGAGGGCCGCGAGCGCGAGTTGGTCAATGAGGCCAATGCCAGGATACCCGAGGCCCGTAAACACGCGATCCAGCACCTGGACCATGTTGCCAATGGCCAGTTACGCGCGATGGATGTCGCATCGTTTGAACGCCAAACGAATGCCGCCTACGAGCCTGTGCAACGGGTCCTGGCGCAGTTGTCGGCTTTTCAGCTGGAGTATGGCAATGCCTTTCGCCTGCGGGCGGCGGCCGATTTCGACCGGCTGAAGCAGTACTACATCATCGGTTGCGTGCTGTTGATCGGGGTGCTGGGTGGGTTGGGCGGGTTGATTTATCGCTCTATCAGCCAGCCCCTGGGGCATGTCTGCGAGGTGATCCAGCGCATTGGCGAGCAGGCGGACCTGCGCCTACGTGTCGAGTTGGACGGTACGGACGAGTTGAGCCGACTTGGCGAGGACTTTAACGCCATGATCGCGCGATTCCAGGCGCTGATTGCTGATCTGAGCCTGGCCGCGAGCCAGTTGGCGTCCTCGTCGCAGCAAATGAGCCGTGTCAATGCGCTGGTCAGTAGCAACACGATGGCCCAGGAACAGCAAACCCTGCTGGTGGCCACGGCCATCGGGCAGATGAACGTGGCTATCGAGGCCGTCGCCGGGAATGCCCAGCAAACTTCCGCGCAGGCGCAGCAGGCGGATGATCGAGTGCGTGATGGCAGCCAACGCGTGCACGACAATCTGTTGGCCATCGAGGTCCTGGCAGGACAGGTGGATACCGCCACGCGGGTGATCGAACAATTGGGGCAGCGTTCCGAGGGGATTGGCGAGGTGCTGGTCACGATTCGCTCGGTGGCCGATCAGACCAATCTACTGGCCCTCAATGCGGCCATCGAAGCAGCGCGCGCGGGTGAGGCCGGACGGGGTTTTGCCGTGGTTGCGGATGAAGTGCGCAGCTTGGCCGGACACACTCAGCGGGCCACCGAATCGATTAGCCAGATGATCGGCCAATTGCAGGGCTCGGCCCGCGAGGCCGTGCAGACCATGGATCAGGCACGTAGCCAGGCGCGCAGCAGTGCTGAGCAGGCGGGTGAGTCCCGGGCGATTTTCGAAGCAATCAAAAGCTCGGTCGAGCGCATTGCCCAGATGAGCGGGAAAATCTCCCTGGCCACCGAAGAGCAGGCCGCGATGGGCGGCGAAATCAATCGCAATATCCTGAGCGTCAAGGAGAGTCTGGGAGAGGTGGGCGAAGGCTCGCGGCAAAGCTCCCAGGCGAGCCATGAACTGGCCGACCTGTCGGCGCAGTTGCAGCGTCAGGTCGAGCAGTTCAAGGCTTGAGAAGACCCTAGCGTGGCGCCGGGTCGAGCAGGTAGCGGCCCAGGGCCTCGAACGCCGGCAGGGTCACCGGATCATTGGCCGAGTTGCTCGCGATGGGGTGGGAGGCATAGCGCACGATGACCATTTCGGCCTTGGGGTCGATATAGATGCGTTGGCCATGGACGCCGCGCGCCATATAGGCGCCGTGGTCGTTATGACTGACCCACCACATGTCGCGGTAGCTGAAACCCGGCAGCAGGGTGTAGCCGGCCTTGGCGAACTGCTGCTGGTCGCCGCCGCGGCGGATATCTTCGATGACGGCCTTAGGCAGGATCTGTTCGCCATTGAACCGGCCATCGTTGCGCAACAGCTCGCCGAAGCGGGCCAGGTCGCGCAGGCCGGTATTCAGGCCGCCGCCGGCGAACGGGGTGCCGGTGGAGTCAACGGTCAGGTAGGCATCCTGTTCGGCGCCGATGCGGCTCCAGATGCGCTCCGACAGCAACTGGGCGACGTCGCGTCCGGTGGCCCGGGCGATGATCCAGCCCAGCACGTCGCTGTTGACGGTTTTGTAGGCAAAGGCTTCGCCATGTTTGCCTTGGGGCTGCACGGTCTGCAGGAATTCGAAGTAACTGCGCGGCCCGGTGTAGTCCTTGGGTTTGGGCAGCGGGCTGCCGGCCTGGGCGTGGGCCCAGACTTCGGCCTTGGGATCGGCATAGTCTTCGCTGAACTTGAGGCCGGTGGTCATGTCGAGGACCTGGCGCACGGTGGCATTGCCAAAGGCCGACTGCGCCAGTTCGGGCACATAGGCGCTGACCTGCTTATTCGCATCCAGTTTGCCTTCGGCCACCAGGGTCGCGCCCAGCGTGCCCATCACGGATTTGGTTACGGACATTGCCCCATGTTGGCCATCGGCTTGAAGGGCGCCGAAGTAGCGTTCATAGACAATCTGCCCGCGATGCAGCACCACGATCCCGTCCGTGTAGGCCGCCGCCAGGGATTGCTCCCAGGTCATTTTCTGCTGGCTGCCCAGGGGGGTGAAGCTGATGGCGTCGATATCCTTGCGCAGCGCGGTTGCCAGGGGCACTGGCGCACCAAGGCCACGGGACACATTGATGGTCGGCATCAATTGACGGAAATGGGCGACGCTCCAGCGAAATGCCGGGAAGCGGTAATAGCTGCCGTCTTCAAAGCGAATCTGGCGATCAGCCGGTGGTGGCGCGCCGACCATCCAGCCGAGCTTGACCGGGTCACTGGCGGCCGCATCCGGGAAATCGGCGGCATTGGCGCTGGCGACCCCGGCCAGCACAAGGGCCAGAGCCCGATACGTGTGTTTCAACGGAGCGGTAAACATGGCGATTCATCCCTGGCGCAAAGAGCTGCACTTTGGCTAAACCCAGGGAGCGACGCAAGGGGCCGCCGCTCCAGTCAATAGGCTGGGGCCGACCCGTCAGCCCAGGCGACGCTCAAGCAGTGCCCATAGCGCCGGGTCATTGAAGTCCTCGATCACCAGCGCGGCACCGTGGGCCAGCAAGGTTTCGCGACTCTGGCTGGTGGCCAGGCCCACCGTGGTGATACCGGCCGCCACGGCGGCGCTGAGCCCGGGGACCGAGTCTTCGAATGCCAGCGCCTGTTCGGCCCGGGCGTGGGTGCGTTGCAGGCCCGTCAGGTAGGGCAGCGGGTCCGGCTTGGCGCGGGCCAACTCTTCGGCCACCAGTACAGGCTCGAAGCGTTCGCGCAGGCCCAGGGCCTGGAGCATATGTTCGGCATTGGCCCGTGGGGCATTGGTGACCACGGCCATGGCAATCTCGCGCTCGCGAGCAAAATCGAGCAAGTGAACCAGCCCCGGCAGCGGTGCCAGATGCTGGGAAAGCTGGCGAAAACGCACTTCCTTGCGTTCGGCAAAGGCTTCATGTTCGGCGATGGATCGCCCGGGAAACAGGTAGTGGCACATGGCGGCATTGACGCAACCACTGACATGGGCCTCGAACGCCTCGCGGCTGAAGACCCGGCCTTCCTCTTCCAGGAGCAGTTGTTGCAACGCCAGCAGGTGCAAGCCGTCGGTGTCGGTCAGGGTGCCGTCGAGGTCGAACAGTAGCGCGTGGAGCATGGTGTGTTCCCGTACCTGAATCGTTAAAGCGCTAGCCTAACAGGCTTTATTGCCGATCAAGCCTGTTCGACCAAGGTCGCCTGTAGCCAATACAAGCCATCTGCCATGATGGTGGGTCATTATCAATTCAATCAATTCTGCTGCCATGAAACTATCCATGCAGCGGATGGCTGCGCCTGTCGGCGCAGTGTCTGGTCGTTGGAGTTTGTCTCGATGTCCCGCTTTTTCCACAGTGCTCCACGGGGTCAAGCGATTGCCCTGGGGACGCTGGCTGTTTGTGTATTTTTCCCCGTTCAGGGTCAAGCCAGCGGCTTTTTCGAGGACAGCCACGCCCGGCTGGAGTCGCGTACGTTCTATTTCAATCGTGATTTTCGCGATGGCCACACGTCCAACCCCCAGGGAGCGTCAAAGCGCGAGGAATCGGCCCAGGGCTTTATTCTCGATCTGCAGTCGGGCTATACCCCCGGTGTGGTCGGGTTTGGCGTCGATATGCTGGGGATGTACGGACTCAAGCTGGATTCTGCGGCCGATCGCAGTAACTCCGGTTTGCTGCCGTCCCGTGGCCAGGATCCTCGCGGGTCCGAGGATCAATACGCCAAGCTCGGCGCAACCGCCAAGGTCCGGGTGTCGCACACCGTGTTGAAATACGGCACCTTGCTGCCCGATCTGCCATTGCTCAAGTACAACGATGGCCGTCTGCTGCCTACCGCGTTCAATGGCGCGCTGCTCAACTCCGAGGAGATTCGCCACCTCAAGTTCATGGCCGCGCGGCTGGATCGCTATACCGCCCGTGACTCCACCGACCGCGAGGAGGTGCGCCTGAACTGTAAGAACAAGCGCTATGGTTGCGGCATCAGTACCGGGCATTTCGATATGTACGGGCTGGACTACCGCTTTGGCGAGCGGCTCAACGTCCAGTACCACTATGGCGAATTGGAGGATATCTATCGCCAGCACTTCCTCGGTCTACAGGCCAGTCAGCCCCTGGGTGCCGGCGTCCTTGGCGCGGACTTGCGGCTGATCAAAAGCGCCGACAGTGGCAAGGCCCTCGCATCGCGTATCGATAACCGGGCCGTGGGTGCGCTGCTGAACTACGCGGTGGTCGGCCATAAATTCAGTGCGGGCTGGCAGCGTATGAGCGGCGACAGTTCGATGCCTTACCTCGATGGCAGCAATCCGTACCTGGTCAACTATGTGCAGGTCAACGATTTTGCCGCCGCCCAGGAGCGTTCCTGGCAGTTGCGTTACGACTACGATTTCAAGGCCGTGGGTATCAATGGCCTGAGTTTTCTGACGCGCTATGTCAGTGGCGACCATATCAAGGTGCTGGGCCGAAACTCGGCGGGCAAGGAATGGGAGCGCGACAGCGAACTGAAATACCAGGTGCAGAGCGGCCTGTTCAAGGATGTCAGCCTGCGCTTGCGCAACGCCACCTACCGCAGCAATTACCAGAAATTTTCCCGTGATATGGATGAGACGCGGTTGATCGTCAGTTACAACCTATCGATCTGGTAGGCGCGGGCGGGATGCATTTTGCCGCGATTGACCGATAATCCCCGGCACGTATCCCCGCTGAGGACAGGCTATGAAGAAACTGCTGTTGATCGGTATCGGCGCCGGTGATCCGGAACAGATCACGGTGCAGGCCATCAAGGCGCTGAATCGAGCCTCGGTGTTTTTTCTGCTGGACAAGGGCGAGGCCAAGGACGACTTGTTGCGCCTGCGTCGGGAAATCTGCGAGCGCTATATCGAGACGCCGGGTTACCGGCTGGTCCAGGTCCAGGATCCGCTGCGCGACGGTTCGACGCCCTCGTACCGCGAAGGCGTCGAGCAATGGCATGAGCAGCGGGCGCAGTTGTTTGCCCGCCTGATCGGCGAAGAGTTGGCCGACGGTGAGTGCGGCGCTTTCCTGCTCTGGGGCGATCCTGGGTTGTACGACAGTACGTTGCGGATCCTGCAGCGGGTGGTCGATAACGGTTGCGAGCAGTTCGACTACGAAGTGATTCCCGGGATCAGTAGCGTGCAGTCCTTGGCGGCGCGGCACCGAGTGCCGCTCAACCGCATTGGCGAGCCGATCCGTATCACCACCGGGCGGCGCCTGGAAGTGGCGGACCTGGACAATGTGCTGGTGATGCTCGATGCCCATTGCAGCTTCCAGCGTTTTCTCGGGCAGGACCTGGATATCTACTGGGGCGCCTATCTGGGCACCGCCGACGAGCTCTTGATTGCCGGTCGACTCGATGAGGTCGCCGAGCGGATCGTGCAGGTGCGCGAGGCGGCGCGGCAGCGCAAGGGCTGGATCATGGACACCTACCTGCTCAGGCGTCCACTTGGCGAGTCGTAGCGGTTTCAGGCAAGCGGGCGGTTTTTCGCTTCGATCCACTGGGCCATGTACTGGGTGCTCTTGTGATGGTGATGGCGCAGCATGGCGCCGGTGAAATTGGCGCGGCGCAGTTGCGCCAGGTCGCGCTGGCAGGCGCGGATCCGTTCCACCAGTGCCGGGCCGTGCTCGCTCTGTTCATAGCGGGCGGCCAAAAGCGTGCGCCCGGCGTCCTGGGCCTGTTGCCAGGCCAACGGGTCCTGGTAGAGCCGGACCGCTGCGGCCGCCAGGGCCTCGGCCGAACTGGCAATCGCCCCCGGCCAGGGCAACGTGCCGTGCATGGCTTCGGCCCCGATCGGCGTGGTGACGTTCGGCGTGCCGCAAAGCATGGCGTCGGCCAGCTTGCCCTTGATCCCCGCACCGAAGCGCAAGGGCGCCAGGCAAATCCGCGCCTGGCGCATCACCTGCAAGGCATCCTCGGCCCAGTTCAGTACATGAAAGCCCTGGGCGGCATTGTGCAGGGCGGTGGCCTTGGGCGGCGTGTAGGCGCCATAGATATGCAACTGAGCCTGGGGCAGTTGCTGGCGAATCAACGGCCAGAGGCTGTTTTTCATCCAGAGTACGGCGTCCCAGTTGGGCGCATGGCGAAAGTTGCCGATGCTCAGGAAGTGCGCGCGCTCATCGAAGCCGGGCAGGGCGCCCTGCGGGCTGTCCACCATCAACGGGCACCAGTGCAGCAACGCCGGTGACAGGCCAAACGGACCGGTCAGCAGCTCGATCTCGACATCGGAGATCATCAGGCTCAGGTCCGAGCGGTAGATCGCGGCGATTTCCCGCTGGGCCAGATCGGTTTCGCTCATCTGGGTAAAGATCTGCGCCGGTTCAGGGGCGAACAATTCGCTGAAGTCTTCCTGGCGTGGGTCGGCTTTCAGGCAGGTCTTGAGCTGCTGTTGGCGGGCATCACGCAGGCTCTGCAAATCCGAGGTTTCCAGCACGCGCACGGCGTTGGGGCACTGCTGTTCGACCCGCCAGCCGAACTGCTCTTCCATCATGAAGCGGTCGAAGAGCACGATATCCGGCTGTAATTGGCTGATGAAGCGGTCGAAGCTGCTGTTATTGAGCTCGATCGCACACTCGTCGATGCCCAGGCTGCGCAGGTCGGCCTTGTGTTCGCCCTCGCTGGCGGGGCTGGCAAAGGTGATATGCCAGCCGGCGGCGAGAAAGCTGTCGAGGATCTGCATCATATGCCCGCCGGCGGCCGAGGAGCGTGGCTCGGGCCAGACATAACCGATGACCAGGACTTGCGTAGGACCGGGGCGATGCATGGACAGGGCTCCTCGAAGCGTGCAGGTAAAAAAGGCGGCGCATTAAAGCACAGGTGCAGGCTATCTCCGTCAGGTTTGCGCTGCCCGACATTGACCCGCCCCCAAGCACTGCGTAGCCTTGCGCTTTCGAGGTTCTCCGACCCAGGTCGGAGCTAAGACGGGAACGCGGAATGCCGCGGCTGCCCCCGCAACTGTATACGGTCCGACAGTTTTGCATGGCCACTGCCCACGGGCGGGAAGGCGCAAGACTCTGCTTGCTGGGCGCTATGCCTACAAGCCGGCTGTAAGCCAGGAGACCTGCCTCGTAACAGATTCTCACCTACAACCGGGCGGGGTGATCCGGTGGCGAACGTTTGCGCAGGCGGTGCCTGGGCATCGTCCCGTATGCCCGCCACCTTGCCAAAGGGCATCCGATGAAAACACTGGCCAAACTTCCCGTCACTATCGTTACCGGCTTTCTCGGCTCGGGCAAAACCACCCTGTTGCGCCATATGCTCGACAACGCCCAGGGGCGTCGGATCGCGGTGATCGTCAATGAATTCGGCGAGCTGGGCATCGATGGCGAGATTCTCAAGCAATGCTCCATCGGCTGCACCGAAGAAGAGGCCAATGGCCGCGTCTACGAACTGGCCAACGGCTGCCTGTGCTGCACGGTGCAGGAAGAGTTTTTCCCGGTCATGCGCGAACTGGTGGCCCGGCGAGGCGACCTGGACCATATCCTGATCGAAACCTCCGGCCTCGCGCTGCCCAAGCCGCTGGTCCAGGCCTTCCAGTGGCCGGAAATCCGCAGCGCCTGCACCGTGGACGCCGTGATCACCGTGGTCGACAGCCCAGCAGTGGCGGCCGGGACCTTTGCCGCCTTCCCGGACCAGGTGGATGCCCAGCGCAAGCTCGATCCGAACCTGGACCACGAATCGCCGCTGCATGAGCTGTTCGCCGACCAACTGTCCAGCGCCGACCTGGTGATCCTCAATAAGGCCGACCTGATCAGCGCCGAAGACCTGGCCGCCGTGCGCCTGGAAGTCGCCGAAGAACTGCCGCCGGCGGTCAAGGTGATCGAAGCCAGCAGCGGGCGCCTGCCGCTGGACGTGCTACTGGGCCTGGGGGCGGGCTCCGAGGAACATATCGACAGCCGCCATAGCCATCACGACCACCACCATGGTGACGGTGATGATGACCACGATGACCATGATCACGACGCCTTCGACTCGATCTCCATCGAACTGCCACAGACCGACGAAAGCCTGCTGCTCGATGCGCTGAGCCAATTGGTGGTGCAGCACGACATCCTGCGGGTCAAAGGCTTTGCCGCCATTGCCAACAAGCCGATGCGCCTGCTGATCCAGGGCGTGGGCACGCGCTTCGACAAGCATTTTGACCGCGCCTGGCGCGCCGACGAGCCGCGCAGCACGCGCCTGGTGCTGATTGGCCAGGACCTGGATGCCAGCGCCCTCGAAGCGCAATTGCGCGCTGCCTTGACCGCCTGACGTATGCACCTGCTCAGGACTCAGCCCGGTGGTTTCGTCTCGGACGACAATATTGCCGACCTTGGACAGACCCCCGCCGAGCTGGTGATCCTGTGCAGCGGCGATTCCAGCCTGGCATTGCTGGCCGAAGCGGCCCAGCAACTGCCCGATGACTACCCGAGCCTGCGCCTGGCCAACCCCATGCAGGTGCAGAATCACGCTTCGGTCGACCTGTATTTCGAGCAGGTGCTGCAGCATGCTCAGGTCATCCTGATTTCCCTGCACGGGGGCATTGCCTACTGGCGCTATGGCGTTGAACGCCTGGTGCAACTGGCTGAACGCGGTGTGACGCTGATTCTGGTGCCGGGTGATGACCGTCCGGACCCGGAATTGAGCGGCTTGAGCACGGTGTCGGCGGAGCAGGGCGAGCGCCTCTGGCATTTTCTGCGCCAGGGTGGGCTGGGCAATGCCCTGGAACTGTACCGCTGCCTGGCCAGCCAATGGCTGGGGCGCGATTACCCGTGGGACGAGCCGCAGGTTCTGGCGCGTACCGCGATCTATCATCCGCGCCAGGCCTTTGCCGGGCTGGCGCATTGGCAAGCCGACTGGAAGGCCGGGCAGCCGGTGGTGGCGCTGCTGTTCTACCGTTCCCATTTGCAGGCCGCCAATACCGCCTTTGTCGATGTGTTTTGCCAGCGGCTGCAGGCCGCCGGGCTGAACCCGCTGCCGATGGCGGTGGCGAGCCTCAAGGAGCCAGCCTGCCTGGCGGTGGTCGAGGATTGGCTGGATGAGGTGGACGCGGCGGTGATCCTCAACACCACCGGCTTTGCCCAATCGAGCCCGGAAGCCCCTCATCTACGCCCGTTTCGCCGCGATATCCCGGTGATCCAGGCCATCTGCGCCCAGGACAACGAACCCGGCTGGCAAGCCAGCGAACAAGGCCTGGGGCCGCGGGACCTGGCCATGCATATCGCCTTGCCGGAGCTGGATGGACGGATTATCAGCCGGCCCATCAGTTTCAAGGACCTGGCCTGGCGCAGCGAGCGCAGCCAGTGCGATGTGGTGTGCTACCGGCCGCAGCCCGAGCGTATGGATTTTGTCGCCAGCCTGGCCCGGCGCTGGAGCGATCTGGCGCGCTTGCCCAACGGACAGAAGCGAATTGCCCTGATCCTGGCCAATTACCCGACCCGCGATGGTCGCATCGGGAATGGCGTGGGCCTGGATACGCCGGCAGCGGCGTTGAATATCCTGCGAGCCATGCAGGCCGAGGGCTATCCCCTGGACGTCGAACTGCCGGCCAGCGGCACGGCGCTGATCCAGGCGCTGCTTGGCGGCGTCAGCAATGACCTGGAAAGTATTGACCTGCGGCCATGCCAGCAGAGCCTGGCGCTGGCCGAGTACCAGGCCATGTTCGACCGCCTGCCCGAGGCCAATCGCCAGGCGGTACTGCAACGCTGGGGCGCACCCGAGCGCGACCCGATGTTTCGCCGTGGGCGGATGATGGTCGCCGGGCTACGCCTAGGCCTGACCTTTGTGGGTATCCAGCCGGCGCGCGGTTATCAGGTCGATGCCAGCGCGGTCTACCACGATCCGGACCTGGTGCCGCCGCACGGTTATCTGGCGTTCTATTTCTGGCTGCGTGAAACCTACGGGGCCCACGCGACTATCCATGTGGGCAAGCATGGCAACCTGGAGTGGCTGCCGGGCAAGGGCGTGGGCTTGTCCGAGCATTGCTGGCCGGATGCATTGCTGGGGCCGCTGCCCAATATCTATCCGTTTATCGTCAACGACCCGGGGGAAGGTGCCCAGGCCAAGCGGCGTACTCAGGCGGTGATTATCGACCACCTGATGCCGCCACTGACGCGCGCCGAAACCTATGGGGCGCTGCGCAATCTGGAATTGCTCGCCGACGAGTACTACGAAGCGCAGTTGCTGGACCCGCGCCGCGCCCGCGAACTGCAGCGCGACATTCTCCAATTGGTTCGCGAGACCCGGCTTGACCGCGAATTGCAGCTCGATGGCACCTTGACCGGCGACGCCGATGCGGCGGTCTGGCTGCCGCGTCTGGATACTTATCTGTGTGACTTGAAGGAATCGCAGATTCGCGACGGCCTGCACATCTTTGGCGAGTCACCCGCCGGTCGACTGCGGATCGACACCTTGCTGGCCTTGTTGCGCATCCCCCGGGGCGACGGTCGCGGTGCGCAATCGAGCGTGCTGCGGGCGTTGGCCAAGGCCTTCGGGCTGGGTTTCGATCCCCTCGACTGTGCGCTCGCCGAGCCGTGGAACGGTCCGCGTCCCGACGTGCTTCTTGCCCTGGGCGACGAGCCCTGGCGTACTGCCGGTGATAGCCGCGAGCGGCTTGAACACTATGCCGCGCAGATGATCGAGCAGGCCCTGGCGGGGACGTTGCAGTTGCCGGCTGGCGCGGAGTGGGACGAGGTCCGGGCGATTGTCGACGCACTGCTTGGCGTCGTGGCGCCACGCCTGGATGGCTGTGGTCCGGCAGAAATGCACGGGCTGCTGGCCGCCCTGGGCGGACGCTTTGTGCCGGCCGGGCCCAGTGGCGCGCCCAGCCGGGGCCGGCTTGATGTGCTACCCACCGGGCGCAACTTTTACTCGGTGGATGTGCGCAATTTGCCCACGACTACCGCCTGGCGCATCGGCTTTCAGTCGGCCAGCCTGATTCTTGAACGACACTTGCAGGACCATGGCGACCACTTGCGTCAGCTAGGGCTGTCGGTCTGGGGCACGGCGACCATGCGCACCGGCGGTGACGACATTGCCCAGGCCATGGCGCTGATGGGCGTGCGTCCGGTTTGGGCCACCGGCAGCCAGCGCGTGGACGATTTTGAAATCCTGCCCTTGAGCCTGCTCGACCGCCCGCGGGTGGATGTGACGCTGCGAGTCTCCGGGTTCTTTCGCGATGCCTTTGCCAACCTGATCCGCCTGTTCGATGCAGCGGTGCAGGCGGTGGCGGCGCTGGATGAGCCGGATGATCTCAACCCCCTCGCGGCCAAGGTGCGCAGCGAGCGCGAACAGTTGCAGCGCGACGGCCTCGATGCCGAGCAGGCCGCGCGCCAGGCCGGTTGGCGAATTTTCGGGGCCAAGCCGGGCGCCTATGGGGCCGGCGTGCAGAATGCGATCGATGGCCGCCTGTGGCAGAGCCGCGAAGACCTGGCCGAGGTCTACCTGAACTGGGGCGGCTATGCCTATGGCGGCCAGGATGAGGGGACCGCTGCGCGCGGCCAATTTGCCCAGCGGCTGGGCCAGGTCCAGGCGGTGGTGCAGAATCAGGACAATCGTGAGCATGACCTGCTCGACTCCAATGACTATTACCAGTTCCAGGGCGGCATGCTGGCGGCGGTGGAGACCCTCGGCGGCGCACCGGCGGCCAGCTATCATGGCGATCACAGCCAGCCGGACCTGCCGCGTATCCGCACGCTCAAAGAAGAGTTGAACCGGGTGATTCGTGCCCGGGCGGCCAATCCCAAGTGGATTGCCGGGGTCAAGCGCCATGGCTATAAGGGCGCCTTCGAGCTGGCGGCGACGGTCGACAACCTGTTTGCCTTCGATGCAACCACTGGCCTGATCGACGATCATCAGTACGCCTTGCTGGCTGATGCGTACCTGCTGGACCCGGACACCCGCGACTTTGTTCGCGAGCACAACCCCCACGCCCTGCGGGATATGACCGAGCGCCTGCTCGAAGCCCAGCAGCGCGGCCTGTGGCAGGAACCCGGCGAGTACCGTGAGGCGCTGGAAAACCTGCTGCTGGATATTGAAGAAAATTGAGGCCCGAGATGAGCGATACCCCCCATTTCCCGTTGTCAGCCGTGGTGGGCGCCGATGAGCTGAAGCTGGCGCTGTGCCTGACGGCCATCGACCCGAAAATCGGCGGGGTGCTGATCGAAGGACCACGGGGCATGGCCAAGTCGACACTGGCCCGCGGCCTGGCGGACTTGCTGGTCAGCGGCCAGTTCGTCACCTTGCCGCTGGGGGCGACCGAAGAACGCCTGGTGGGCACGCTCGATCTGCAGGCGGCACTCGGTGAAGGCCGCGCTCAGTTCTCGCCCGGCGTGCTGGCGAAGGCCGATGGCGGCGTGCTGTATGTCGATGAGGTCAATCTGCTGCCCGATCACCTGGTGGACCTGCTACTCGATGTGGCCGCCAGCGGAACCAATCTGATCGAGCGTGATGGGATTTCCCACCGGCATTCGGCACGCTTTGTCCTGATCGGCACCATGAACCCGGAAGAAGGCGAACTGCGTCCGCAACTGCTCGACCGCTTTGGCTTGAATGTGGCGTTGGTTGGGCAGCCACTGCCCGAAGAGCGCGGGCAGATCATCCGCCGTCGCCTGGATTTTGACAGCGACCCACAGCGCTTTTGCGCACAGTGGGCCCAGGCCCAGGCGGACTTGCGCGAGCGTTGCGAGCAGGCGCGCGGGCGTCTGCACGAGATCGCGCTGGACGACCAGTCCCTGGCGAGTATTACCGAGCGCTGCTTTGCCGCCGGTGTCGATGGTTTGCGCGCCGACCTGGTCTGGTTGCGAGCGGCGCGGGCCCATGCTGCCTGGCGCGGCGCCGAGGTCATCGAGACACAGGATATCGAGGCGGTGGCCGAATTTGCCCTGCGGCATCGCCGTCGCGAGCCGATGCCCGGGAGTGCGCCGCAATCGCCGTCCAGTCCTGCCCCGGTGAGCCCGACCGAGACGGACGCGGGCCAGGGGCAATGGGGCGAGCTGGCGGCAGTGCCCTTGCCCAGCGGTGCCCGCCGGGAAATACCGAGCTGGCCAAAAAAGCCCTAGGCATTCGTCCAACCCAGCCCCGAGGGGCGGATGCCAGGCCCCGGGCCGGCCGGCTTGCCAGCGGTCAGCGTGGCGCGGCGCGCGTTGCGCAGCAAGGGCGTATCGATTGGACGGCGACCTTGCTGCAGGGGCGCCCACGGGCAGTGAGTGAACTGGTTTTTCGGCAACGGCGCAGCGCGAGTCATGAGCTGTGGCTGGTGATTGTCGACGCGTCGGCCTCGACCCGCCGGCATCAGGCACTCAGTGATGCGAAGGGGCTGCTGGCCCAGGTCTTCGACGATGCTTATCGCCAGCGTGCGCGCCTGGCGTTACTGACCGCCAGCGGCGCAACGCCGCACTGGCATGTCCAGGGGTTGAAGGCTGCCAAAGGGGTACGCGGTTGGTTGCAGGCGCTGGGGGCGGGCGGTGGTACGCCCTTGTTCGCGGCGCTGGAGGAGGCGGCACGCTGGCTGGTATTGCGCCAGAAGCACTTTCCAGAAGAGCAGCAGCGTTTGCTGGTGGTCACCGACGGCCGCTTGAAGGAGTGGCCGCGCCTGCCTCGACTCAACTGCCCGGGCTTGCTGGTCGATATCGAGCGCGGTCCGATCCGTCTGGGTCGTGCCCGGCAACTGGCGCACGACCTGGATGCCGAATACCGGCATATCGATACGTTGTAGCCGCTTACGCTTCGCCGCACGCGAGGCGGCGCTGAGCGGCGCGGTACCGGCGTATCAGGCGGGCATTACCCAGGGTTGCAGGGCATAGCCTTCGCGGCTCAGTTCGGCGCGGGCTTGCTGCAGCACGTCGGCCAGTTGCGCCGGGTCGGTGTAGGTGCGGCTGGAAATCTGTTTGCGACCGATACGCTGGTTGGTGCGGTCGATGACTGTCAGGCTCAGTTCGCCATTGCCGTCTTGTGGGGCCCAGGCGACGCATTGGAAAGGTTCAAAGGCGTGGCCGGCAATCAGCAAGGCTTCATTGAAACGGAGCGGGGCGTTCATGGGGTCTTCTCTCTGTATGCCCAATCAAGTCGTTGGCCGTCGGTTGGGCTTACCGTTCGGCGGGTTCCTTGTACTGATGCCCGCAGGTGGCCGTCGGGTCACAGAACTTCAGAACTTTTTTAAACTTTCGTTTATCTGGCGTGCTCGGCAGAGCCTAAAGCCAAGGCGCTGCCAGGCCGTTGATCGCTGTCAGTCTAATTCGGCATTAGGGTTATAGATAAACGGTACAAGGGCGCGTCAAGTTCTTGCTAACGTTACAGCCAGGTTTGCCAACGTACTGTTTCTAAATGGTTTACTCATTTGCAATAAAGGAACAGTGATGCCCGAAATTGCCTCGCAACGCCGTTTGCTGGTGGTCGATCCCTGTGATGATTGCCACCGTTTACTCCCCGGTTTGCGCACTGCCGGCTGGGATGTTGACAGTTGCAGCCTGGAGACCGCTACGGAGCGCAGTTGCGATGTCGGGCTGCTGCGTTTGCAGCCTTTTCACCTGGAACGCCCGGAAGCAGTCAAGGAGTTGATCAGCCACAGCGGCACCGAGTGGATTGCCGTGCTCAATCCGCAGATGCTGCGTGGGCAGAATGTCGGCGATTTTGTCTGCGAGTGGTTCTTTGATTTTCATACCCTGCCGTTCGATGTCTCGCGGGTCCAGGTCACCCTGGGCCGGGCCTTTGGCATGGCGCGCTTGCGTGGCCAGGGAGCGGTGCGGGTCGATGCGCCCGAGCATGAACTGCTCGGGGACAGCCGCTCGGTACGTGAGTTGCGCAAACTGTTGGGCAAACTGGCGCCGACCGAGTCGCCGGTGTTGATCCGTGGCGAGAGCGGCACGGGCAAGGAACTGGTGGCGCGGACCCTGCACCGCCAGTCCCAGCGCAATGGCAAACCCTATGTCGCGATCAATTGCGGGGCGATTCCCGAACATCTCATCCAGTCCGAGCTGTTTGGTCATGAAAAGGGCGCGTTTACCGGTGCCCACCAGCGCAAGGTCGGGCGTATCGAAGCGGCCCACGGCGGCACGCTGTTTCTCGACGAGATCGGCGATCTTCCCCTGGAATTACAGGCCAATCTCTTGCGTTTCCTGCAAGAGAAGCATATCGAGCGCGTCGGTGGCAGCCAGCCGATTCCGGTGGATGCGCGGGTACTGGCGGCGACCCACGTGGACCTGGAAGCGGCGATCCGCAATGGGCGTTTTCGCGAAGATCTGTACTACCGCCTGAATGTCTTGCAGGTGGTGACCGAGCCGCTGCGTGAACGCCATGGCGATGTGTCGCTGCTGGCCAACCATTTTGCCCACTTCTACAGCCAGGAAACCGGGCGCCGGCCCCGCAGCTTCAGTGAGGACGCCTTGGTCGCCATGGGCAAGCATGAATGGCCAGGCAATGTGCGCGAGTTGGCCAACCGGGTGCGCCGTGGTTTGGTGCTGGCCGAAGGGCGGCAGATCGAAGCCGGTGACCTGGGGCTGCAAAGCCAGCAGGCATGCATAGCGCCCATGGGCACACTGGAAGACTACAAGCTGCGCGCCGAGCGCCAAGCCCTGTGCGATGTCTTGAACCGCCACAGTGACAACCTGAGTGTGGCGGCCAAGGTGTTGGGTATTTCCCGGCCGACCTTCTATCGGCTGCTGCACAAGCATCAGATCCGCTAACCACGGCCTGCTGGCGCGTGCTTTAGCCAGGTTTCAGCTCGATGCAAAAAGGGCCCGCTGCGTGGGTACGCAGTGGGCCCTTTTTGGGGCGTGGCGCCTAGAAGTAGTAAGGGAATTTCAGGCTGAAGGTAAAGTCCGACGCGTCCGGGGTGAGACCGATGGACAGGTTGGGCACGATGGTCAGGTGCTGGTTGGCAGCAATCGTCATGCCGACGTTGAAATAGGCCGCATTGGCATCGCTGGTAACCACCGACTGCCAATCGCCGCCGTCCTGCTTGAGCTTGCTCTTCTGTTGAATCAGTTCGGAGACGGAGAAGGCCATACTCATCTTCTCGTTCAGCGCGAAAGCGATACCGGCCCCCAGTTGCCAGCTGTTGCCCAGGCGGACCTTGCCCGGATTTTTCTGGCCCTGGGTCGAGCTGATGTCGTCGAATGACTCCTCCAGGTTATAGGTGTAGGACAGGCTACCGAACAACACAGCCGGGTCGATGGTCTTGACCAGGGAGATGCCCGGGGTGACCGACCAGACGCCGTTACCCGTAGGCAGGCTCTCCGGCACGGTGAGGTTGGTGTTGGCCGTCGAGGCATTGACCAGTTTGATCCCAAACGGATCTTTGCCGGTTGGCGCCTTGACGCGCAGGGTCAGCACGGCATCGGGCAGATCGGGGGTTTCGTCGAGGAACTTGTAGGCAATACCGAAGTTGACGTCGCCGATGGTCGGGTCGCGGGTCACGGTTTTTTCGGTGATCGCCTGGGCATTGCCGCCCTGGGCGCCGCCGGACTGGTAGGTGGACTCGCGGTAGACCACGGGGACGTTGAGGTCGAACTGCCAGCGTTGGTCGAGGTTATAGCGACCGGTCAGGTCCAGGGTCCAGTTATCGGCCTGGATGCGGTCCAGGTTGATATCACCGAGGAAAATCGCGTCCAGCGCCAGGAAGCCATTGAGGATCAATTGTTTGGTGTCGTAGCGCGAGTAGGTCAGGCCGGTTTCGAAGCTGAACGTACCGCCGCCGAAGAAGCCGCTGGCTTCGTCGTACAGGTTGGTGACGCTCTGGGCCGGTTCCGAATCGTCTTTGAGCGACTGGCCATAGGAGCTGCCCCCCGCAGCTGTGCCAGCGCTGTTGGTGGCGACCGACGAGCCTTTTTTCAGCTCGGCGGGTGAGCGCACCAGGCGGTTAGGCGGCGTCACGGCGGGCTGAGCCTCGACCTGGCGGACCCGTTGTTCGAGGACCGACAGGGCGTTCTGTTGTTGATCGTAGCGTTGGCGCAGCTCCAGGAGTTCTCTCTTTAATACCTCCACTTCCGAGTCCGGCGCCGCCTGGAGCATGGCGGCGGGGAAAAACGTGCCTAAACATACAGCTACGCGAAGTACCGACGATCGATGCATGGGAAAAGCCGTCCTTTATAGTTCTGATATCGAGGCTCAGCGTAGTTCAATATCCTATATTGCGTAGGCCCTTTAGTTGATCCAAATTGCAGTCCAGCGCCCCCACCGTTGGCATGTTGTTGCGTAGCACCACATTCAACTGGGTCATGTTGTTGACCATGTTGCTGGCACCCAGCAGGGTGGTGTTTTGCATCACGCCACCCTGGGCAATTTGCTGCAGGGTGTTGCCTTGATTATTGTTGGCCTGGATGTTCAGCAGAACCCCGCCGCTGTTGACGCTGACGCTCAGATTACCGGCCCCGTTGGTGCCGGTGATTGGGGTGCCGCTGGTCAGGAGTTGCCCTTGCGGTGTGCTGCTGGCGGGTGGGTTGTTGCTTTCGCTGACATTGATACTCACGTTGTTGTAAGCACTGTTGTTGTCGCCCGCAGCGCGAATGCTCTGGGTTACGCCCTGGGTGGTGCTCAGGCCGGCGCCGCCGGTGACTGTCCCGGTGCCGGTACTGGTGGGGGTGCCATTGCCGGTTGTATTGACCAGCGAGACGTAGAACTGCGGTTTGATCGTGGTTTGTTGCACTTGCATGGTGGTGGTGGCGCCAATCACGTCACCACTGGCGTTCTGCCAACTGGTGCTCATGACCACGCCAAAGCTGATGATCCGCCCGGGCATTACATAACGTCCGCGCAGTTGGGCCAGTTCCTGGTCCTGGACTTCGATCGGTTTGAAGGTTGCGCTCGCCTGGAGGGGCACGATGGCGGCGAAGCAACCAGCTAACAGCCAGTAGGGGGTCTTCATTTGCTGCTCCCGGAGCATCCAGCCCCATTATCATTATTGCGCCTCTAGAAAAAGTCGCTCTGAATGAAGCCGAAGTCCATCAGTTCCGCGTCCTTGACCGGGTTGAACCCGTCGAGCTGGTTCTTGGCGGTCAAGGGGGTGGGAGGGTCGAGCAAGGCGTTGGTCTTGTCGTAGCCCGGGCCGATCACGGCGAAAACGATGCCGTTCCAGCCTTTGATGAAGTCTTCGCGCGAGTACCGTTTGTGGCCCAGCACCGGGTCGCCGACATAGACCCAGTCTTTCTGTGCCCGCTGCATCACGACGAAGTGCTTGTAGCCACGGATTTCCATCAGCACCACGACCGGAATCGTCACGCTGTCCAGGCGATCGGGAGGGATCCGATAGCCCCGGGCACGCATGCCGATACTTTCCAGGTAGCGCTTCATATCGAGCATGGAAAAGCCGTTGGTTTGCACCTGCGCCGCGTCGGCGGTCTGTAGCATGCCCTTGATCACATGTTCTTCGTCGACATCGAGCCAGTAGGCTTGGCGCAGGATCGTCGCCAGGGAGGCGGCGCCACAACTGAAGTCGGTTTTCTGCTCGACCAGGTCGCTGAAGCGGCGCTCGCGAATACTCTGCACGGGTTTATAGATGAGGACGCCGCCACTGAGGCCGGGAATCGGCATCTGCCCGGCATACACCGGAGCGGCCAGGCAAAGTAGAAGAGAGAGCGCAAGAGTTCGCATGATCGACACGCCTCTGAATGCAGAAAAGAGCCCTGTTGCCAGGGCTCTTGTTGTTGCAGCGATGACTACTTGCCGGCGCAGGCCGAGCAGCCGGCGGCAATCGACAGCGAGTTGCTTTGTTGGTTGCCCACACCAGCGGCGTTGTTCACGCCGATGTTGCCGGAGTTGCCATTGACCGAGTAGTCGAGGCTGGCGTTGTTGGTCACGACATTTTTCCAGCCATCAGGTTTAGGCATTTGTGGGTGGTTTTTGTCGAGCCATTTGTCATCCATCGCTTCGTATTTGCGGTCGGCGAGGTTGTTCACGATCAGGCCGGTTTCGGTCTGGCTGGTCGCGTTGCCTGCGGTCGCTACACGGCCGCCGGACACGGCAATGGCCAGGTTGTTTTTCTGTTGGTTGAAGTTGCCGGCAGCGTTGTTCAGGCCCAGGTTGCCGGAGTTGTTGTTGGCCGAATTATCCAGCGACGCGTTGTTTTTGGTGCTGTAGTTGGCCACGGTGTTGTACGAGTTGTTCTGGGTCACGTTGGTCGCGGCGGCTGCGGAACCGAAGATGAAGTGCTCGTCGGCCGTGGCGATGGCGGCGGAGTTGTCTTGTTGGTTGCCGTCGCCGGAGGCGTTGTTGACGCCCACGTTGCCTTTGTTGTCATTGACCGAGTGGTCCATCGAGGCGTTGTTTTTGGTGCCCTGGTTCAATACCGCGTTGTTGTGGGTGTACTGGGTATCGATTACGGCGGCACTGGCGCCATCGGTGTTGGCCGGTGTTGGTTTTGGATCGTGTTTGGGTGGATTGGCTTGTGCGGCCATGGCCATGATTGCGGCGAGGGCGAAGGCCAGTGGCTTCAGAGCGGTTGTTGTTTTCATGATGTCTCTCCGTGCTGCTGATTGAGTTAAGTGTTGGTACTTGTCTCTAACTGCACTTCGTGTCGGATCAGTCTGCGACCCGGATGCTCAGGGTATTGGCCATGCGGTTTCCCACCCCGGCACTCTGGTTCAACTGCGTCACCCCACGGCTGCCGGTGAAGGCCTGGTCGCCGGTGACGACCTGGCGGCTACCGCTCTGGGGATCAGTTGCTCCCGAGTTGTTCGACAGCGCGACGTTCTGCTGCAGGAGCGCGCTGTCATCCATGCTCTGCGGTTGGGCACTGATGCTGACCCGCATGACATTGATCATCTGGTTACCGGCACCGGCGGACTGGTTGACGCCCAGTGAGCCGCTGCCGTTGCTGAAAGAGTTGCCGAGGATCTGGGCCTTGGCGTTGATCGAAGGGTCGAGTTGACCCGAACGGGTCTGGCTCAGGTTGTCGTGCGTTGCGGCCTGAGTCCCGATGGCGATCGAGCGGCTGTTGATCTGTTGTTGCTGGTCACCGGCGGCCTGGTTGATAAGCTGGTTGCCGCGGTAGTTCGAACCGCTGTTGTTGATCGTGGCGGTGTCATTCACCTGGGCGCTGGAGTCGGCCAGGGCGCTGGCGCTGGTGAGCAGCGCGAGAATCAGAATGGACGCTTTCATCTTATTGGCCCCGGGTCAGAACATTGAGGGCGCCCATGCCTTGCTGGACGCTTCGATTGACTTGGCCGGCGACCCCTCCGGTGCCGGCGCTGGAGCCGCCTTGCAGGGCGCCCATACCGCCCGGCAGGCTGCCGTTGCTGCTGTTGCTCAGGCCGCGCAGGGTGCTGCCATCGGGCATCAGGGCGTTGCGCACGGTGTTGCCGGAATTGACCCCGGCAAAATCGCCGTCGCTCAACTCACCCCGGCTGGTCAGGCCGATGATTCGCCCCGAGGCGTCGGCATTGACGGTGGTGGGGTTGGGGTCCGGGCGCATTGGCGGGTTGCCGAAGGCATAGGGATGGACATCACGGGTCAGGACAATCTCGCCATTACCCTGGGCCAGAGCCTGGAAGCTCAGCGCGGCGCTGAGGGCAGTGCCTATCAGCAGCGTGCGGGTAAAGCCAGAATTGAGCATCTCCACGGTGGCATTCCTTCTGCAAAGTACGCCGGCTTCGATCAGCCATGTGAAGGACAGAGCAGGGCCCATGCCAGTTTTTGAAAAGTCTTTGAAAACAGAGGCTTGGGTTAGGGGAGGGACGGGGAGGCGTGGGCAGTGTTTCAAAGATGAGACAGGCCGTCGGGCAAGCCAATGGCCATTAGTTAGCCGGCCCTCTATTCCGGGGGTTGTAGCGGACTGTATCAGTGACTTAACAGTATTCGAGGAGAACGCGCGCACCCCCGGGTTTGGCTGGCTGCACCGCGCCTGGGTGTTTCAGAAGTGGACACTTGCAACGAACGCGAGGCCGAACACCAGCCTCAGCCGAGCAGGCGCTCAACTGCGGCAAAGGCGCCTTGACGGCGCTGCTGCCAGTCGCCTTCAAGCACCTGGAGGGGCTGCTGGTGCGCGATCAGCCAGGTTCGGCTGGCCTCGAAGAACGCCTGGCGCTCCTCCAGCAGGGGCTGGCACCGCTGGCCATCGTCATACCAGCCGACCCCCGTCGGGGACAGCAGCAGGTGCAGGTCGTAGTGGCGAGCCAGCAATTGCGGTTCGAGCCAGGCTGGGCAGTCATCGAACAGCACCTGGCTCCAGAGGATATTGCTGAGCAGGTGCGTGTCGAGAATCAGCAGCTCGGGTTGTCGAGCCCGGGCCGCATCTTCCCAGGCCAACTGGCCATTGGCGATCTGGCTGATATCGGCCAGGCAGGTATCGCGCTGGTGCTGTTCGATAAAGTGGCGGACATATTCTGCGACCTGCACGCCGCCAAAGTGCGCGAGCAATTCACCGGCCAGCCAGCTTTTACCGCTCGATTCGGGTCCTGCCAGCACCACCACTTTCATGAGCGTAGCGCCGGATCGGCGCGCCATTCACGCCAGCCTTGCACGGCCAGCAGGGTGAAGAGTGCGTAAAGGGCGGCGGTGAGATAAAGGCCTTTGTAAAGAAACAGGCCGACAAAAATCACGTCGACCGCGATCCATAGCGGCCAGCATTGCACACGCTTTTGCGCCATCCACAGTTGCGCGACCAGGCTGAAACTGGTCAGTGCGGCGTCGAGCCAGGGTTGTGCCGCATCGGTCCAGTGGGCCATGGCAGCGCCCAGTAGGCCCCCGGTCACCGCGCCGACGGCGAGCCCGGTGCAGAGGCTGCGCGCATCCAGGCTCGTGACATCCCGGCCATGGGCCGCGAGGCCGCCACGGGTCCATTGCCACCAGCCGTAAAGCTGCAGGACGGCGTAGATCAGTTGCAGGAGCATGTCCGAATACAGCTTCACTTCGTAGAAGATCCAGCTATAGAGCACCACCATGACCAGGCCGATCGGCCAGCACCAGGGATTCTGTTTGACCGTCAGCCAGACAGCGATCACCCCGAGCCCGGCGGCGAACAGTTCAAGCATGGACATGGTGGTTCCTTGGGCAATGGCGAACAGGGCCCGGATTGTAACCACACTGCGGCGGATTTGCTGCCCTGGCGAGGTGACGACCCTGGCGCACGCAATGGTGCGCGCGCCAGGGCCCGGGGCGTCAGACCTTGAACTGACGCAACAGGCTGTTGAGTTGCTCGCTCAACTCGCGCAAATGCAGGCTGGCGGCGCTGGACTGTTCGGCCGCCAGCGCTGTGCCGTGGGACAGGCCGGCGGCCTGGGTGACGTTCTGGTTGATGTCTTCGACGGTCTGGGCCTGCTGCAGGGTTGCGCTGGCGATGGAGTCGTTCAGGCTGTTGAGGTTGCGCAACGCCTGGCCGATGGACGCCAGGCTCTGGCCTGCTTGGCTGGCTTGTTCGACGGTGAGTTGCGAGGCGCGGCTGCTGGCGCTGATCACCTGGACGGCGGCATCGGAATGATTTTGCAGGCGCTCGATCATCGACTGGATTTCTGCGGTCGATTGCTGCGTACGCTGGGCCAGCAGGCGCACCTCGTCGGCCACCACCGCGAAGCCGCGGCCCTGCTCGCCGGCCCGGGCGGCCTCGATGGCGGCGTTGAGGGCCAGCAAATTGGTCTGTTCGGCAATGGCGCGAATCACCTCCAGGACCGTGCCGATCTGGGTGCTTTCACCGGCCAGGGTGCGGATGACGTCCACGGCTTCGTCGATGGTGCCCGAGAGCGCATCGATCTGGCGCAGGCTGCCGTCGATATTGAGCTGGCCCTGGCGGGCCTGGGCCTCGGCATCGCGGACTTCACTGGCGGCGTGCTTGGCGTTCTTCGCCACGTCCTGCACCGCGTAGGTCACTTCGTTGATGGCGGTGGCCACCAGTTCCATCTGCTGCGATTGCTCCTGGCTGCGGTTCTGGGCCTGGATCGCGTTGTCGCCCAGCTCGCCGGAGGATTGCCCCAGGGCGCTAGCCGAAGCCTGCAACTGGCCAACCACTGCGCGCAGCTTGGCGGTAAACCCGTTGAAGTGGCGGGACAGCTCGGTGACTTCGTCATTGCCATGGGTGTCGAGGGTGCGGGTCAGGTCGCTTTCGCCGCTGGCGATATTGGCCATGGCGTGGACCGCCTCGCGTAACGGATGGACGATACTGCGGGCAATCATGACGACCAGCAGGGTCATGACCAGGGCAATGACCAGCCCCATGGCGGAAGCCTCCAAGAACTGGCCGTAGAACTCGGCCTGCATATCATCGATATACACGCCCGAACCGATGATCCAGCCCCAGGGCTCGAACAGTTGGATGTAGGAGGTTTTCTGCACCGGTGTGGAGGCGCCGGGCTTGGGCCAGCGGTAGTCGATGCTGCCAGCGCCCTGGCTCTTGGCCAGGCTGACCATCTCATTGAACAGCGCAAAACCATCCGGATCGCGGATGGCACTCAGGTCCTGGCCTTCGAGCTTGGAATTGGCCGGGTGCATGATCATCACCGGCTTGAGATCGTTGATCCAGAAGTAGTCGTTTTCCCCGTAGCGCAAGCCGCGCACGGCGGTCAGTGCCTGCTGCTGCGCGGCCTCGCGGCTAAGGGTGCCTGCGCTCTCCAGGCCATGGTAATAGGCAAGCAGGCCGCTGGCGGTCTGGACCACATGGGCGGTTTTTTCGGCCTTGGCCTGGTACAGATCGTTATGGATCTGCTTGAGCATCAAGAGCCCCAGTGTCAACAGCATCACCACAGCCACTATCAGGATGAGCCACAAACGTCGGCTGATCGACACTCTGCGCAAGCTGTTCATAAAACCGTCACTCCTTGTTCTTTTTTTTGAGGCTGTCTACTGGCCAGCATCGAAGCATGCTTTGCCATCCAGGCCAAGCATGCTTTTGGCTAGTTACGCTCAAGCGTTATTCGGGCATGTCTGCTAGGATTTCGCGCCTGGACCGCCAGGTCGATAGTTGCGGCCTGATTATTCACGGTTTTCCAGGGCGCAGGACTGACGTCCGGCAGGTTTTCGGTAGGAAAGCCTGTCTGCCGCCACTTACTTCACACTAATCAAAAGGGGCCTGCCCGGCGCAGTGCTTCAGGGTAAATGATGGATTTCTGGACCGCCGCACAGGCATTGATACTCGGTATCGTCGAAGGGCTGACGGAGTTTCTGCCTATTTCCAGCACAGGACACCAGATCATCGTCGCGGACCTGCTCGACTTCGGTGGCGAGCGCGCGATGGCCTTCAACATCATCATCCAGCTGGGGGCCATCCTGGCGGTGGTGTGGGAGTTTCGCCGCAAGATCTTTGAAGTGGTACTGGGCTTGCCCCGTGAACGCACGGCCCAGCGCTTTACCGCCAACCTGCTGATTGCCTTTATGCCGGCGGCGGTGCTGGGGGTGATTTTTGCCGATCTGATCCACCATTATCTGTTCAACCCGATCACGGTCGCCGTGGCCCTGGTGGTGGGCGGGGTGATCATGCTCTGGGCTGAACGCCGCCAGCATAGGGTGCATGCCGAGACGGTCGATGAGATGACCTGGAAGGATGCGCTCAAGGTCGGCTTCGTCCAGTGCCTGGCGATGATCCCGGGGACGTCGCGCTCCGGCTCGACGATTATCGGTGGCCTGCTGTTCGGCCTGTCACGCAAGACCGCCACCGAGTTTTCGTTTTTCCTGGCCATGCCTACCATGGTCGGCGCCGCCGTGTACTCGGGCTACAAGTACCGCGACCTGTTCCAGCCGGCCGATCTGCCGGTGTTTGCCATCGGCTTTATCACCTCGTTTATCTTCGCCATGATCGCGGTCCGCGGTTTGCTCAAGTTTATCGCCAACCACAGCTATGCGCTGTTTGCCTGGTACCGGATCGCCTTCGGCGTGTTGATTCTGGCGACCTGGCAGTTTGGCTGGATCAACTGGGCGACGGTTCAGGGCTAGGTATTATGGAGCGATCAGGGCGGATCAAGAGCTGGAACGAAGCCAAGGGCTTTGGCTTTATCCAGCCGGAGCAGGGCGAGCCGGTCTTCGTCCATCTCTCGGCGTTGCATGGCGAGCGGCGACCCGCGGTCGGGGATTCGGTGCTGTTCGTTGCGGGGCGTGATGCCCAGGGTCGGGTGCGGGCCGAGCATGTGCGCCCGGCGGGTGAGTGGCAGCTCGATGAGCCGTCGATTCGCCAGCGCCCGGCACGCCAGCCGGCCAAACCCGCGAGTGCCAGTGCGCGGCCGCGCCGGGCCCGCGAGCCAGGGGGCGTGTCGATTCGCCAGCCCGGGCTCAAGGCCTTGCTGTTTCTGGGCTTGTGCGCGTTGCCGGTCGGCGGGGCGCTGCAGCTCTGGCTCAAGGGCGGCTCGCCTTTGCCGTTGGCTGCCTACGGGTTGGTCAGCCTGATCGCCTTCTTCCTGTATTGGGAAGACAAGCGCAAGGCGCAGAGTGATAGCTGGCGTACGCCGGAGAATGTGCTGCACGCCGCCGAGCTGGCCGGCGGTTGGCCTGGGGCCTTGCTGGCGCAGCAGGTGTTTCGCCACAAAACCCGCAAACTGTCCTATCAAGTCACGTTCTGGACCATTGTTGCCCTGCATCAGGCGTTCTGGGGCGACCGACTGCTGTTGGGCGGGCGTTACCTGGGCAGGATACTTGGCCCGCTGATGGGCTTCTAAAGCAATAGACCGACCTGCGTGCGCTTGGGCAGCTTGCTGACCACCAGTTGATGGGAGCGCGTCAGCAGCGCGCGCAGTTCATCGGCGCCCAGCGGGTAGGGCGCATTCATGCTGATCCACTGGGCCCGTGCCAGATACGGCGCCGGGCGGATACCAGGGCGATCGACATGGCCCAGAAACAGCTCCTTGTCGACCTTGAAGGACAGCGAATTGCCCTGCAGGTTAAGCAGGGCGAACATCTTGGTCTCGGCAATCGAGAACACCCGTACACCGCCCCATTTATAGTCTTCGCGGGCGCCGGGCAAGGACAGGCAAAATTGCGCGACCTGTTCTTCGCTCAGGGTGTTGTTGCTCATAGCAATTTATCTCCACAGTTTTTAAAGGCCTGGGTGACATGGTCAATCCAGGCGCGCACGGCTGGCAGCACGCCGCGTCGATGGGGATAGACCGCCTGCAGCCAACCGCCGGGGAGCGACCATTGCGGCAGCAATTGGACCAGTTGGCCGCTGGCCAGCTCCTGCTCGCAGTACATCATTGGCAGGATGGTAAAGCCCAGGTCGTCGAGGGCACAGGTCTTGCGCACGATAAAGTCGTCGATGCCCAGGCGTGCTTCAAAGGCCAACTCGCGCTTGTTTCCCTGTGGGTCGAGCATGCTCAGGTGGACCAGGCGGTCGGCCTCCAGGGCGCCGAGCAGCGGGGCATTTTTCAGGTCGTCCGGGCTGGCGATCCGGTGCTCGCGGACAAACGCCGGGGTGGCCACCATGACGGTTTGTGCCTGGCGCAGGCGGCAGGTGACCAGTAGCGGGTCCTCATCGCCCAGCTCCCGTACGCGCAGGGCAACATCGATCCCCTCGCTGATCAAATCGACCCGACGATTGAGCAGCAGCACTTCCAGCTCGACCTGGGGATAGCTGGCCAGAAACGAGGCGATCACATTGGGCAGGATTTCCTGGGCGAGGCCCACGGGGCAAGACACCCGCAATCGCCCGCGCGGTTCGCTGGACATGCTGGCCACCGCTTCATCGGCCATCTCGGCTTCCAGGAGCATGGCCTGGCAATGGCGCAGGTAGCGCTCACCGACAGCGGTCAATTTCAGCTTGCGGGTGGTGCGCTGCAAAAGGCGGGTACCCAGGCGCTCCTCCAGCTCGGCGATGCGCCGTGACAGCCGTGACTTGGGGATCCCCAGTCCGCGACCGGCCGCAGCGAATCCGCCGGCTTCGACCACTTTGGCGAAATAATAGAGATCATTGAGGTCTTGCATGTGTGGCAGCTCTATTGTCCTACTGGTGAGACAAACTATCGCATTTGAGCTGACTAATCTTCTATTGGTTTCGCCTGTAGGATTATCCCATCTGATCGCCGGTGGCGGTCCTCACGTGGAGATCCCTCATGAAACTGCTGCATATCGATTCGAGCATCCTTGGTGAACATTCGGCTTCCCGCCAACTGAGCCAGGAGCTGGTTGAAGCCTGGAAAGCCGCCCAGCCGCAAGCTGAGGTCAGCTACCGTGACCTGGCCAGCGACGCGATCAGCCATTTCTCTTCCGCTACTCTGCTGGCCGCCGGCACTGCCGAGGCGTTGCGCGATGCAGCCCTGCGCCATGAAGCAGAACTCAGCGCTTCTACCCTGGCCGAGTTTCTCGCGGCCGATGCCGTGGTCATTGCGGCGCCGATGTACAACTTCAGCATTCCCAGCCAACTCAAGGCGTGGATCGACCGGATTGCGGTCGCCGGCCAGACGTTTCGTTACACCGAAGTCGGCCCTGAAGGCTTGTGCGGTAACAAGAAGGTGATCATTGTCTCCACGGCCGGCGGTCTGCACGTGGGGCAGCCTACCGGGGTGGGTCATGAGGACTACCTGAAAGTCATGCTGGGGTTCCTCGGCATCACCGATATCGAGTTTGTGCGCGCCCATGGCTTGGCTTATGGCGAAGACGTGCGCAGCAAAGCCCTCAGCGACGCTCGGGCGCAAATCAGCGAGCAGTTCGCCGCCGCGTAAAAGCGCTGTAAATGGGCGCGGCCCCCCGCGTTGCAGCGGCTAAACTCCGTACATCCACCCATGAACATGGGGCGGTGTCCGGAGTTTTTTGCCTTTCAAGGGGCGTATGGCGCGGGTTATGCAGTGCATTGATGTAGGCTGCGCTACCCAGACCCCGTCGGCTGATTCGTGAAGCTGGGTTCAGGCCCGGATTTCAAGCACTTGCAGGGAGCAGGGGTGGCGCGCAAGCATTGAAGGTGGGCATTCCCATGAAGCGTCTGTGTGCACTGCTACTGATTTTCCTGTCGAGCAGCCTGGTAACAGTGCACGCGGCCCATCCGCAACACTGGAGCGTCGGCTACCATCGGCTGACCTTCCTCGATCCGCTGGATTTGCAGCCCATGAAGGCCATTGCCTTCTATCCCTCGACCGGTCGTGAACAGCGGAGCAAGATTGGCGGCTACGCGATTCAGGCGGCTGCCGAGGCGAAGGTTGCCATCGGTCGCTTTCCCTTGCTGATGCTGTCCCATGGTAATACCGGTACGCCCTTGGCCCTGCACGATCTGGCGACCTCATTGGCCCGCCAGGGCTTTATTGTAGTGGCGGTGTTGCACCCCGGGGACAACTACAAGGACCACAGTCGCCTGGGGACCCTGAGCAACCTATATGGGCGGCCGATGCAGATTTCCGAGGCCATCACCGCGACGCTGGGCGATCCGATGCTGTCACCGTTTATCGAGCCCAGGGAGGTCGGGGTTATCGGGTACTCGGCCGGTGGTGAGACGGCGTTGATACTGTCCGGCGCCCAGCCCAGCCTGGACCGCCTGCGCCGCTATTGTCAGGAGCGACCGCAGGACAACGATGCCTGCAAGACCCAAGGCGAGCTGATTGCCGATCGCGACGACCTGCAGCCGGAGGCTGACCCACGGGTGGGCGCGTTGATGCTGATGGCGCCGCTCAGCCTGATGTTCGGCCGCGAGACGCTGTCCGGCGTGCATGTGCCGGTGCTGCTGTATAGCGGTGATGGCGACAGCCTGGTATTTCCCGACAAAAATGCAGCTGCGCTGGCGCGCAAGCTGCCGGTGGCGCCCCAGTTCAGGTTGTTGGCCGGGGCGGGCCATTTCGTGTTTATGGCGCCCTGCGATGATGAGCAGCGGCAAGCGACCCCGGGGCTGTGCAACGATGCGGCGGGGGTCAATCGCGAGGATATCCATCGTGACTTGATCCATGAGGCCGGGCTGTTTTTTTCGCGTACCTTGAGCGTGCCCAGCGGCGCGGGGCTGCAAACGGCGGGTCACTGAGTCAGGCCGCTCGGCGTGAAAGCACGAGCGTCAGGCCCAAACCCAGCAGCGACAGCAGGGCCGCGCTGAAGAAAATCCACGGATAGCCAAGGTTCAGGGCTACGGCGCCCATCAATGGGCCGGCGATCGCCAGGGCCAGGTCAAAGAACAAGGCGTAGGCGCTGAGCCCTGCGCCACGGCTGCTGGTGGGCACCTGTTTGATCGCTTCCACGCCGAGCGCCGGATAGACCAGCGAGAGGCCGATTCCAGTCAGCCCGGCACCGGCCAGGGCCACGGCGGTGGAGGGGGCCAGCCAGAGCAGGCCCAGGCCCAAGGTCTCGATGCTCATGCAGGCAATGGCGGCGGCAAATCCGCCAAAGCGGTTGATGCAGCCGATAAAAAATAGCCGGGCGACGATAAAGCACAGGCCAAAGACCGTCAGGCAGTACGCGGCGCCGCTCCAGCCACGTTCGATATAGAACAGTGCAATAAAGGTAGTCAGGGTGCCATAGCCGATGGACGCCAGCGTCAGGCTGGTACCGTAGGGTGCGATCCGGCCGAATACAGCGCGAAACGACAAGCGCTCGCCACGAATCAGCGGCACCGAGGGTTTGTTGCGGATCAGCAGCAGGGCACCCATGGCCAGCGCCGAGAGGCTGAGGCCAAGGCTGCTGAAGCCATAATGCTCGACCATCACCACGCCCAGCGGAGCACCAATGGCAATCGCCCCGTAGGAAGCGATGCCGTTCCAGGAAATCACCCGGGCCGTATGTTCGGCACCGACCTGGCCGATGCCCCAACTGATGGTGCCAACGCCAATCAGGCCCTGGGCGATGCCCAGCAACAGGCGCCCGCTAATCAGGACGCCCAGGCTCAGCAGTGGCAGGTGCTGCCAATGGGCCGACAGCCAGGTGAGCGCACCACTCAGGAAAATTCCCAGCAGACCGTAGATGATTGCCCGCTTGGTGCCGATGCTATCGGCCACGCGCCCGGCCATGGGGCGGCTGAGCAGGGTCGCCAGGTACTGCGAGCCGATGGTCAGGCCGGCGATGATGGCACTGAAGCCCAGTTGGTCATGGACATAGCCGGGCAGCACGGCAATGGGCAGGCCGATGCAGAGGAACGCAATAAAGGTATAGAAGACGATGGAGACGATTTGCAGGGTGATGGCCATGGAGCTGGCTTGGGGGGCTGACTGCGCAGGCATGGCGGCTCGATCGCGGGCGGGCGGTGGGAGTGCGCCATGATGGCGTGCCCCGGACGTAAATGAAAGCAGGCTAACGACTTGCTCGGCACTCTTGGTGCGCCCACTGAGTGCTGCACCCACGCAAAAGCCCCGTCAGGGGACGGGGCTTTGGGTGGCTGCAAAGACGACGTTAGAACACGACGCCCTGGCTGCGCAGGTAGTCGTCGTAGGTGCCGCTGAAGTCGATCACGCCGCTTGGGCTCAGCTCGATGATACGCGTGGCCAGGGAGGATACGAACTCACGGTCGTGGCTGACGAAGATCAGCGTGCCCGGGTAGTTTTCCAGCGCCAGGTTCAGCGATTCGATGGATTCCATGTCCAAGTGGTTGGTCGGTTCGTCCATGATCAGTACGTTCGGCTTTTGCAGGATCAGCTTGCCGAACAGCATGCGGCCCTGTTCACCCCCGGAGATGACCTTGACCGACTTGAGGATCTCGTCGTTGGAGAACAGCATGCGGCCCAGGGTGCCACGGATAACCTGTTCGCCTTGGGTCCACTGGCCCATCCAGTCGAACAGGCTCATGTCCTCTTCGAAGTCGTGGGCGTGGTCCTGGGCGTAGTAACCCAGTTCAGCGGCATCGGTCCACTTCACGGAGCCGGCATCCGGGGTCAGTTCGTTGACCAGGGTGCGCAGCAGGGTAGTCTTGCCGATCCCGTTCGGGCCGATGATCGCGACGCGCTCGCCGGCTTCGACCTGGAAGCTGAAGTCCTTGAACAGTGGCTTGCCGTCGAAGCCTTTGGCCATGTGCTCGACGATGACCGCCTGGCGGTGCAGCTTTTTGGTTTGCTCGAAGCGGATGAACGGGCTCACACGGCTCGAAGGCTTGACCTCGGCCAGTTGGATCTTGTCGATCGCCTTGGCGCGGGAAGTCGCTTGCTTGGCTTTCGAGGCGTTGGCCGAGAAGCGGCTGACGAAGGACTGCAGCTCGCTGATCTGGGCTTTTTTCTTGGCGTTGTCCGACAGCAATTGCTCGCGGGACTGGGTCGCGACGGTCATGTACTCGTCGTAGTTGCCCGGGAATAGGCGCAACTCACCGTAGTCCAGGTCAGCCATGTGGGTGCACACGCTGTTCAGGAAGTGACGGTCGTGGGAGATGATGATCATCAGGCTGTTACGCTGGGTCAGGATGTTTTCCAGCCAGCGAATGGTGTTGATGTCCAGGTGGTTGGTCGGTTCGTCGAGCAACAGCACTTCTGGATCGGAAAACAGCGCCTGGGCCAGCAAGACGCGCAGTTTCCAGCCTGGGGAGACTTCGCTCATCGGGCCGAAGTGCTGTTCCAGGGGGATACCCAGGCCCAACAGCAGCTCGCCGGCACGGGATTCGGCGGTGTAGCCGTCCATTTCGGCGAATTCGGTTTCCAGCTCGGCGACGGCCATGCCGTCTTCTTCGCTCATTTCCGGCAGGGAGTAGATGCGGTCGCGCTCGGCCTTGACCCGCCACAACTCTTCGTGACCCATGATCACGGTGTCGAGCACGGTGAATTCTTCATAGGCGAACTGGTCCTGGCGCAGTTTACCCAGGCGCACATTCGGTTCCAGCATGACCTGGCCGCCCGACGGGTCGAGGTCGCCACCGAGGATTTTCATGAAGGTTGACTTGCCGCACCCGTTGGCACCGATCAGGCCGTAACGATTGCCGCTGCCGAACTTGACGGAAACGTTCTCGAAGAGCGGCTTGGCGCCGAATTGCATCGTGATGTTAGCTGTGGAGATCAATTACTTTACCTATCAAGGGGTTACGTTGCGCTTGCTTGAGCTGGGACCAATGTGGGGCCAATCTGGAGTTTTTCCAGTTCACTCCAGGCTGGGCCTGAGTTGATCCAGCGCGCATAAGTCGACAGCAGCATCGGCGCAGGGTGGCCGAGTTGCAGGAGAGATGAATGCGGGGTTCATGCCGGACATAACGCATATTGTCGCATATGTAGGGCGGCAGTTGTATGGCAGCCTGTATCGGATGCCCAGCGCTCCCAGGGCCGGCCCCCATTGCTTATGCCTAGTCAGGCGTCTGAGTTAGGTGTGCGCTCATCTACACAGTTTTAGATCGGGCCGGACTATAGCGCTATCGGCTCAGCCAAAAAGGGCACGCTGCCATTGCTGTTCACCGATGATGGCTATAGGGCTGCCACTCTCTCTCAACTCGACGGCCTTCATTATTTTTGTTCCGTAGCTGCTATGGCGCCACTGATCGTTTCCGATGCTGCCCACGACCAGATAATGGATCTTCTTGCTGACGCCGGCGCCAATAATACCGCCTCGATCTTCGACCAGGGCCTGGCAGTCTTTCCGCGGGCCGTAGGCCATGATCCCGGTGAAAACGAACAGTCGGCCATTCCAGGCCAGTTCCGGTTCAGGGCTGTTGAAGGGGAGATCATTGGGGGCGCTGTACTGTTGATCGCTTGCCTTGGGCTTGTCGATACTCAGGCCGCTAAAGCCTTGCAGAAGACCGATAAGCTCAAGTGACTCATCGGCATCGAGTACGCCATCCAGGAGCATGTTGGACAAGCGTGCATACAACAGATTGATCACGGGGTCTTCAAGGTGAACGAGGTTGGTTTCAATCCAATCCTTGAGAAACAGTCCTTCAGCGGTCGAGATAGTGCCATCGGCGGCGAGCCCGGCGGCAAGGCCAACGAGTACGTCGGCCGAGCGCCTGTCGATTCTCGCGCTATGGAAGTACCGGCTGTGTGCAAATTCGTCGTGAATATCAGTCATACCTTCATCCTTGAGCAGAGACACATGACGGGTTGGATCAGTGGATGGTCGAGGCTCTTCGAAACTCGCCGATACGGATCCGGTCCAGCGCTCGGTTGAGCCCATCCAGGGCGTTCAGTAGGGCCTCTGCTTCGGCCTCGCGGCCCTCACCCCAAAGGCGTTCCGCCATTTTATTGAGGGCCTGGATCGCGTGCTCAATCTCGGCAGCGGTGGCTGTTGCTTTACGTTCAGGCTGTTTCTTCGGCATTTGATGACCCTTATAGCAGGGCATTATCCTCATTTTTTTGCGCAAATACATCGCCACTAAATGACCGCGCCTGCAGCCAAGGCTAATCAGCCTTAGCCCGTACAACCCGCCTTGTCCGCACTTTGCTCGTAGACTCGGTCGGCTGCTCAGATTGCCCATGCACCTGGTGGACGGGTGTGTGTTGCTGCTGTCGATCTGCGTGTTTCGCTGTTGCCCTCTCCTTGATAGCATACTGATATTGCAGTCGCTGAAATAAGGAAATCAGAGTGAAGCAAGCGATCCTGAAAGCGTTTGGCAGTATCTCTGCCGAGTATTATGTGAAGCATTTTTTCATCGGCGCGATCCTGCCGTTCATTGGCTGGTTGATGCCCAAGCCCTGGGAGTTTTGGGTATATCCATTTGTCATCGTCAGTTGCCTGCTGTACCCGTACTCAAGGTTTATCTATGACAAGCTGCTAGGTGGCGTGGAGCGGTTTGTCACCAGTTTGCTGAGCGGCAACATGGCGTTTCTGGCCAAGGGTTTCACGGTTTTTTCCTGCTTCTGCTTTGCCATTCTCATGGCGCCGATCGGGCTGTTTTACCTGTATCACTATCCGGACGAGGTCGCCCTGGAGGATTGATCCAGGCACCCTCTGGTCCACAAAAAGCCCCGCCAAGTGCGGGGCTTTTTATTGTGGGTGGTGAAGGCACCAGGCTGGCCGCTTCAGCGCAACGGCTTATGCATCCGGCGGGACATCGTCCACGGAGAGTGGGTCGCCCTTGTGAAGCGAACGGCATTTCTCTGAGTTGTAGATGTTGACCAGAAGCTGGTCCTGGTCGTGTCGGGAGAGCGATTTAAGCCCCCACTTCGCCTTGATCTCGTCATGCATTTTCTGGAAGTCGGCAGGCTCTGGTTTGTACCCGCTTTTGGCGGCGACCCAGTTGGCATGATCGGTAATCACATCGATCATCCCGGGTTTGCCGACCAGTTTGGCCGCCATGGAGCATTCCAGGATCTGCTTTATTTCGTTCTTGGCGTTGTCATTTGAACAACCGGCCAGCACGCAGACCGAGGCAGCAAGGGCAATGAGCTTTTTCAATTCGGGCCTTCCGTGAGCAAAAGAAGGCAATTGAAGCAGCACCGGAACGGGCCTATCAACTAGTTAAAGGCCATTTGCTATTATTTGCCCGGTAAGGGCTCTACAAATAGCGTCGTCATGGGCCTGCTGGCGCTTGGGGATGGCGCTGGCCTACTAAAAATAAACACAATTCATGGAGTGAATGGGCATGTTCGGATTTATTGCAGAAAAGGCAAAGTCGCTTGGCGGGGCTGTGGGTGAGGCGGTGACCTCGGCCGGCGAGGTGGTAGTGTCAGCCAAGGACTCGGTTGTGGGCAGTGTGAGCCATGGCGCCAGCGCGGCCTCGTCGCAGATGGAGGCACATTGGCCAGCAGTTGAGAAACTCCTGGTCGATGGGTTGTTGACCGTGACTCACGATAGTTTGAAGAACGACGAGGTCTTTCTTGTCGCCATAGAGAAAGCCTTTGAACTATTGCCGGCGCCGATCCGTTTATTGCTCCCGAGGTCGACATTTATCACGTTCAGCCTGGCCCGCCGAAACGCCATCGTGCAACGTCTGCAAGCTCACCAGGAATCCCGCCTGCTACTGGGCAATGCCAAGGCGGTGGAGGTCGACGTCGACGTATAAGCATGGCCATGCAACTACTCGGCTTCAGAGTGGCTTGCCAGCGACCTGATAATGACTCTGGACAAAGCCGTTTTCCGAGGCCGATGTGCTGATCAGGCGAAGTGCCCGTTCGCGATTTCCTTCGCCAAATAGCGCGATGCCCTGTCCCAGCAGTACGGGAATACGGGTGAGGATGATTTCGTTGATCAGGTCGGCAGCGAGAAAGGCCTGGATGGTCTGTCCGCCATCGATGTAAAGGTGCTTGAAACCACGAGCCGACAACTGTTCGACGATCGATACTGGAGCACCGGACAGCACCTGCACCTTGCCCTCTAACGTGGGGGGGACGCTTACGCCTTGGCGTGACAGGACAAAGACCGGCGTGTTCGCGTAGGGCCACTCAGGGAACGACAGCACCTTGTCAAAGGTGTTCCTGCCCATCACCAAGGCATCCACGGTCGCCATAAAGTCGTCATAGGTAACGCCATTCAGGCGCGAACACTCATATTCGGGGCGGTGAAGCCACTCAATATCGCCGTCCGGCCGGGCGATGAAACCGTCGAGGCTCGCCGCAATAAAAACCGAACATTGAATAGCCATGGACATAAGACTCCTTTTTTTGCGCGTTTTAGCCAGCAGTGACCGGCCTCAGGCCGCCCTATCTGTTTGCGTTTGAATGGCGTATCAGAGCTAAAAAACAGGCTCAGTGGGGCGAGCCTGGTGGGCCGATCGATGTCGAAGGGCGGCCCCTCGGCGCTTTGCACGCATCCACGGCTTGTGGTATCGGCTGCAGCTGTTTTATCCCCGGAACCATAGCAGAGGCGCGCCGTGCAGGTATGAAAAACGGGGGCCGGCGGCGGGCTTGGAGTGCCGGCGCGATGCCTGACAGTTGAGCGGTATTTTGCTGCCGATCTGACGTAGCATGGCCGCGTGCGATCAGCTTTCGCCGATATCGGGAATAACAGTCGAAACACTCAGGGAGATAGCTTTGACGCGCGTATCCACGGCACACACGCTACGGGCTTTATCCGAGCTTGATTACTATGACTGCCGATCAGTCCTGCTTCCTGGGAAAATCACCGCGCTTGAAGCCTGGAACGGCATGACCGCCAATCCACAGCTGTTCATGCGCCTGGCTTTTCGCGCGAGGGACGCGATTTCGGCGTTGTTTGGGGTCAAGCGGATCGGCGGGCTCTCGGGGCAGCGGTCTGAAGCGATCAGCGCCGGCCAGATGCTGGATTTCTTTTTGGTGGAGCACAGCGCCCCGGACCTGCTGGTGCTGACCGAGCGTGACCGGCACCTGGATGTGATGATTTGCCTCTCGATCACCGATCGGGTGTGCACTATCACCTCGTCGGTTGTGACCCATAATCGTTTTGGCCGCTTCTACATGCTACCGGTAGGTCCGGTGCATCGGCTGATTATCAAGGCGAATCTAAGGCAACTGAAGCGCACGCTTGAAGGGCGCCAGGGCGCTAAACAATAGCCCTGGCGGTGCTCAAAAACGATTCAGGCTGAAGCGTACATGCGCCAAAGCAAAAGGGGCCTGGGTTTGCACCCCAGGCCCCTGGTCATGGCATCAATGCCCTCAAGCCTTGACTGACGTTGCACCGATATCGAAGCGGTCCAGGTTCATGACTTTGGTCCAGGCCGCCACGAAGTCGCGGACAAAGCGCTCGTTGGCGTCGGCGCTGGCATAGACCTCGGCCAGCGCCCGCAGGACCGAGTTGGAGCCAAACACCAGGTCGTTTCGGGTTGCGGTGTACTTTACAGCGCCAGTCTTGCGATCGCGCCCCTCGTACAACTCGGTCGAGCCGTCCGCCGCTTTCCAGACGGTGGCCATGCTCAACACATTGACGAAGAAGTCGTTGCTGAGCACACCGACCCGGTCGGTAAATACCCCGTGGGCGCTGGCGTCGAAGTTGGTGCCCAGTACGCGCAGGCCTCCGACCAGGACCGTCAGTTCCGGGGCGGTCAGGGTCAGGAGCTGCGCCTTGTCGATCAGCAGGGTTTCGGTCGACGTGTCGCCGACCAGGCGGCGGTAGTTGCGCAGGCCATCGGCGACCGGCTCCATCAGGTCGAAGGACTCGATATCGGTCTGGTCCTGCCGGGCGTCGACCCGACCGGCCGCGAACGGTACATCCACGGCGACACCTGCGGCTTTGGCCGCGCGTTCCACGCCCACCACACCGGCCAGAACAATGATATCGGCCAGCGAGGCCTTACCGCTGGCTTGTTGAATCGCCTGCAGACGAGGCAGCACGCTGACGGCGATCTGGTTGACCGGCCAGTCCTTCTGCGGGGCCAGCGCCAGGCGTGCGCCGTTGGCGCCGCCGCGTTTATCACCGCCGCGGAAGGTCGAGGCCGATGCCCAGGCGACCGACACCAGCTCACCGACCGAAAGACCCGACTCGTTGATCTTCGCCTTCATATCCGCAATATCGACGGCCGAGGGATTGTGTATCGGTGCTGGCAACGGGTCTTGCCAGATCAGGTCCAGTACCGGTACTTCCGGCCCCAGGTAACGTGATTTGGGGCCCATGTCGCGGTGGGTCAGCTTGAACCAGGCGCGGGCAAACGCTTCATTGAAGGCCTGCGGGTCATTGAGGAAACGGCGCGAGATTTTCTCGAAATCAGGATCGAAGCGCAGGGTCAGGTCGGTAACCAGCATGGTGGGCTTGCGTTTTTTCGACGGGTCGAAAGGATCGGGAATGATCTCGGGCGCGTCCTTGGCCTCGAACTGGATGGCCCCGGCCGGGCTGCGCGTCTGTACCCACTCGAAGTTGAACAGGTTCTCGAGAAAGTTATTGCTCCACTGGGTCGGCGTCTGTGTCCACACCACTTCCAGGCCGGAGCTGATGGCATCGGCACCGGCGCCACTGCCGTAGGCGCTGGTCCAACCCAGCCCCATCTGTTCAATGGGGGAAGCTTCGGGATCCGGCCCGACATGGCTGGCAGCACTGGCGCCGTGGGTCTTGCCCAGGGTGTGGCCGCCGACGATCAGCGCGACAATTTCTTCATCGTCCATGGCCATATTGCCAAAGGTGGCGCGTATGCCCGGTGCGGCCGAGAGCGGATCGCCGCTGGCATTAGGGCCTTCGGGGTTCACGTAGATCAGGCCCATTTCAGTGGCCGCCAGAGGGTTCTTGGCCAGCACCTGCGGGTCGCGATGGGCCAGCCAGGCTTTCTCGTCGCCCCAGTTCACATCCTGGTCGGGCTCCCACACATCGACCCGCCCCGCGCCGAAGCCGAAGGTGCGAAAGCCGCTGTTTTCCAAGGCCACGTTGCCCGCCAGGACAATCAGGTCGGCCCAGGAGATCTTCTGCCCATATTTTTGCTTGACCGGCCACAGCAGGCGGCGTGCCTTGTCCAGGCTAACGTTGTCCGGCCAGCTATTGAGGGGCGCAAAACGCTGCTGGCCACGTCCGGCGCCGCCGCGTCCGTCCACCGCGCGGTAGGTCCCGGCGCTGTGCCAGGCCATACGGATAAACAGACCACCATATGTGCCCCAGTCGGCGGGCCACCAATCCTGCGAATCGGTCAGCAGTGCCTTGAGATCACCCTTGAGGGCGCTGTAGTCGATGGAGTTGAATTGCGCCGCGTAGTTGAAGTCCGGGCTTAACGGGTTCGAGCGTTCGGAGTGCTGGTTCAGCAGGTCCACGCGCAACTGATTGGGCCACCAATCAGTGCTGGTGGTGCTACGGTCCCCAGCGGCGTGGAAAGGGCATTTTGGCTCGTCGCTCATGGTCGGATTCCTTGCTTGGCTATCAGGTCGGACAGTTCGGGTAGTTAGGATGGTTACGACAGCTTTTTAACGAGGCTGTTTTTTTATAGCGTTGGCAAATGACAATAGCAGGCCGCCCGGGAAGTATCCTTGTCGGGGGTCTACAGACTGGAGGGGCTCGGGGCTTGACCTTGGCGACTGATGGCACTGGGGATCCGGTGCGCGCACTATTGAAGGTTTTTCAGCCTGACCCTATTGCGCGCCAGTTGCGCGCGTTCGCTCCAGGAGCGGGTGTGGCTGGCCTTGTTCCAGCGGACCTTGCTGATCTGGCGCTCGCGGGCTTTTGCCATGGCGTGGCTGATCTGGCGCAGGCTGAAGATGATACCGGCGCATTCCCCATGATTGAGGAGTGCGGCTTTCCAGGCTTGCAGCTCGCTCATGCTCGATTGCTCGATAATGATGACTTTCTTGCACCCACTGGCTACGAAATGGATCTCGTAACGTTCCTTCATCCGCTCAACATCCGTCCCTGGCTTTTAAGTGAGAAAGATTATCATTTGATCGGCGATTTAGCACGGCTTTGAATGGCTCAAGCCGCGAGGAGAGGGGCAGGCTAGAGGTGTTGGGCGGGGCTGAGCAGCCATTGCGGCGCGTTGGCGCGGCGCAGCTCGACGAGCGCGATTTGCGCGATGGTCAATGCGGTGTCGGGGTGGCTGCCATCTTCCTGATGCCACACCGCGGAAAGGGCCGCCCAGCTCAGGATCCAGGCCAACAGGCGAGCGGGCTCAAGGGCGGCGGCCTGGCTGATGACGGCGACTTGCCTGGCAAGGCGCCCTGGCGCGGTTGCGGTCGCGAAGTCAGGGTTGCAGAACACATTGGCGAAATCAAAGCCGCGCTCCCCCAGCAGGCCCTTGGGGTCTATCGCCAGAAAACCACGTTGGCCGGCATCGAGAATATTTTCGTGATGGAGGTCGCCATGCAACACGCAGACCTCCTGTGGTGCGGCTAGTAGCCGGGTGGCAATGCCGGCAGCGGCGCCCAGCATGCCGGTGTGCGGTGTTTCGGCGTGGGTCAGCGCTTCGAACCACCGAGCCAGGGGCACCAGTGCTGGCACGGGTGCGAGGCGTGGACGATGAAGCCTGGCGGCCACCTGGCAGAGGATCCGGCTGGCGTGGTCATCGTCGCCCTGGCGGACGATGTCATGCAGTGTGCTCCCGCTGGTGGCGCGTTCTAGCAGCAGGGCCTCGCGCTCCAGGCGCAATACAGCCATGGCGCCGTCGCCGTCCCACCACTGCATCAGGTGTGAGCCGCGGCACTCTTCGGTGCTCATGGCGATCTTCAGCATCGCGGGCGCACCCTGATACCGGACCGGCTGCAGCCAACTGGAGTGCGTGCGAAACGCCGGGCCGGCTTCGCTCAAGTGCCAGCGTGCCCGATAGTGGCGCAATTGCGCCTGGCCATCGTCGGCAGGCGGAGGAGGGGTCACGGGGTTTTCCATGGAGGGCAGTGGACCGTCACGGCGTTCACAAATCAAGCACAATAAGCGGCTGCCCAGGTGCTGCCGGTCTCATTAGACTGCCTGGCACCGTTGAAGGGAGAGTCCGATGGACGTGCTGATCAGAGTGGCGACACGGGAAGATGTGGACAGTCTGTTCGAGATCCGCACCAGCGTGGAGCAGAATCACCTGAGTCGCGAGCAGATGGCCGCGCTGGGTATCACCCCGCAAGTGCTGGGGCAGGCCATCGAAGACAGTGAGTGCGTATGGATCGCCGAGGTGGAAGGGCAACCGTTGGCCTTTGTAATGATCGACCGCGAGACCGGTGAACTCTTTGCGCTGTTTGTCAGGCCCGGCCACGAAAACCGCGGGTTGGGCCGGCGGTTGATGGGGGTGGCCGAGGCGGCGCTGTTCGAGCAGCACGAGCGGATCTTTCTGATTACCGATGGGCGCCAGAACATCAGGGCCAACGGCTTCTATCAGCGGCTCGGCTGGGTGCTTGCCGGCCGGGAAGACCATGACGATGTGCGCTACGAAAAATGCCGACCCTGAACCCCAGGCCAAACCCACCGTTGTTGCCTTTAAATGCCGGAGATTGCCATGAAGGGAAGTTGTCTGTGTGGGGCCCTGATGTATGAGGTCGACAGCCTGGATATGCCCATTGTCCACTGTCATTGCCAAACCTGCCGCAAGGCCCATGCTGCGCCATTTGCCAGCACTGCCGGGGTCATGCGCGAGCATTTTCGCTGGCTGCAGGGGGAGGAGCGCTTGGCTCGCCATGAGTCCTCGCCGGGTAAGTTTCGATATTTCTGCAACAACTGCGGCAGCCATCTAATGGCTGAGCGTGTAGGTCAGCCCCATGTGATCGTGCGGGTGGCCACGCTGGACGATGACCCCGGTATGGCCGCTACGGCGCATATCTGGACTGAGCACGACCAGCCCTGGCTGGGTTATGCCGGTTTATGCCGCCATCAGCGGATGCCGACATAATCCCGGCAGGCGTGCGAGCAGGGCATTTGCGCCCATGGCGGCGAACCTTCCGGGCGGTGGGCTATCGAAACTCTGTCTATCTGCCATCGATCAGGAGAGCGTGTCATGAATGCCTATGGATTCAGTCTGCCGGCGCTGTTGCTGGCCACCGGCTTGATTGGCCCCGTCGGGGCTACCGAGAGGCTGTCGCCGCCGCCCGTTGTCCCGATTCAGTTGGCGCAGGGCTCAAACGATAGCGCCAACCCCTACAACAGCCCCATTCGCCGGGCCAACCCCAATAGCCGCCAAGGTAGCGCGCCAGCCACGCCGCCTGTTCGCGGGCCCAGTACCGCACCGGTGCCACGGGCGCCTACCCTGGAAAACGGTGGCATCGGCAATGGCTATCCGCGCGCCCAACCGCAGCCCCGGGCAATTGAACCGGGCACGCCGCGCCAGCATGCCAACGACCGCCCATAAGCGTGCCCCCTATAGAAGGAATCCCGTATGGCAGTAAAGCCCCCTCTGGCCGGCCTGGTGGTCGCCCTGTTGTGTCTGAGCGTCGGTAGCGCCGCCCAGGCTGCACAGACGTTTGAATCCGAACTGGGGCCGGTCACGGTCACTGAGTTGAATAAGGGCCTGGAACATCCCTGGGCCTTGGCCTTTCTGCCTGATCGCGCGGGTTTCCTGATGACCGAACGGCCAGGCCGCCTGCGCGTGGTCGATGCCCAGGGGCGCCTGGGCGCGCCTATCGAGGGGCTGCCGCCGGTCTGGGCCAAAGGGCAGGGCGGCCTGCTGGATGTGGTGCTGTCGCCGGGCTTTGCCGAGGATCGCCTGGTCTACCTGTCCTACGCCGAGGGCGGTGGTGCCGATGGCAAGGCCGGTACCGCCGTTGGTCGTGGGCGGCTATCGGCCGACCTGACGCGACTCAGCGATTTCAAGGTGATCTTCCGCCAGGAGCCGAAGTTGTCGACGGGCAATCACTTCGGCTCGCGCCTGGTGTTCGACCGTGATGGTTATCTCTTTATTGCCCTGGGCGAAAACAATGAACGGCCGACGGCCCAGGACCTGGACCTGGACAAGTTGCAGGGCAAGGTGGTGCGTATTTACCCCGATGGCCGGGTGCCAGACGATAACCCTTTTGTCGGCCAGGCCGGGGTTCAGCCGCAGATCTGGTCCTACGGCCACCGCAACCAGCAGGGCGCGGCGCTCAACCCCTGGACCGGCACGCTATGGACCCACGAGCATGGCCCGCGTGGCGGAGACGAGGTCAATATCATCGAGCGCGGCAAGAACTATGGCTGGCCCGAGGCGACCTACGGCATCAACTATTCGCTGTTGCCGATTCCGGAGGCCAAGGGCAAGCACGTGGACGGCGCGGTGGATCCGCACCACGTCTGGGAGAAGTCGCCGGCCATCAGCGGCATGGCGTTCTATGACGCCGAGCGCTTCAAGGCCTGGCAACACAACCTGTTTATCGGTGCGCTGGGGGCCCAGACGTTGATTCGCCTGCAGTTCGAGGGCGACAAGGTGGTCCACGAAGAGCGCTTGCTCGGCGAGTTGCAGGCGCGCATACGGGATGTGCGCCAGGGGCCGGATGGCTATCTGTATGTGCTGACCGACAGCGCCCAGGGCGCATTGCTCAAGGTCGGGCTGGAGTAGGTCGCGCTCGGGTCGCCGTGCTCCAGGGCACGGCGACCCGATGGGCTCAACCTGATCGACTTAACCCGAACAACTTAACTGAGTAGCGGGCGTAGAAAGCTGCGCTCGTAGTGCAGGATGAATTTCTTTTCCAGCACCGAATCCACCAGGGCCTGGCTTTGCGGATCGCTCAGCGCGGCATGGCGATAGGTTTCATACGCCGCGAGGGAAGGGAAACTGAACAGGCAGTAGGCAATATTGCTGGCGCCTTCACTCGGCAGGAAATAGCCGTGATGGGTGCCGCCCAAGCGTTCCACGACCCGGATCCAGACCTTGGCATAGGCCTCGAATTCGCCAAGCTGGTAGGGATCGATCACGTATTTCACATGGCAGGTAATCACGGGTGCGCTCCGTTGGGTTACTCGACTTTCGCCGATTTGATCTGCTTGCCCGCCGACCAGAGCCGGTAGCGCACTTCAACACCCTCGGGGGCATAGACCACGATCGGCAGCTTGCTGTTGTAGCGCAGCAGGAAACCTTCGCCGACCACTGGGACAAAGTCCTTGCGGGTCTTGCCATCGGGGCAGGCCATCAGGGTGCTGGTCGGGCCGTTGACGCTTTCCAGGCGATAGAACGGATAGCCCCAGCCCTCCAGCGTCTTCTCTTCGAGCGTGCCGCCCAGGCGCTGGTGGTTGCAGTCGACGGTCAGGGTCTTGCCGGCCATGATCTCGACCTTGTACTGGTCTTCGCGCTTCTGCTTGGGCAGGTGGATGACCTGGCGAGTGAAGCCCGCTTCGGCCTTGGGGTATGGGGCGACATCTTCGAGCTTGGCGGCCTGGGCAGTGCCTGCCAGGGTGGCGAGGGTGATCAGCAGGGGGATGGAGCGAATCGTCGGCATGGTGAGCCTCCTGGCTATCGGGTATGGATCTTTTTAACCGCTGGGCCCACGCAATGCAAACCGTCTGCAAGCCGATGCACGAGCCCTGGCCCGGCAGGCAGAAAATCTTCTGCAGGCACCGGGATAGATACCTTAGCAGCGAGGTCAAACTGCCAGTAAACTGCTCCCTATACTCCCCATCATCCTTGTTCAGAGGTTTTGCATGACACTCAGTCCTTTTGCGGGCAAGCCGGCGCCAGCGCAGTTGCTGGTCGATATCCCGCGACTGGTGACGGCCTACTACACCGGCCGGCCCGATGCTGCCATTTCCACCCAGCGTGTCGCCTTCGGCACCTCAGGGCATCGCGGTAGCTCTTTCGAGCTGAGTTTCAACGAGTGGCATGTCCTGGCGATCAGCCAGGCCATCTGCCTGTATCGCCAGGCTCACGGGATCGACGGTCCGCTCTTCGTCGGCATCGACACCCACGCCTTGTCCACGCCTGCCGGCGCCACGGCGCTGGAAGTGCTGGCAGCCAACGGGGTCGAGGTCATGATTGCGGCGGGCGATGTGTACACGCCAACGCCGGCAGTGTCCCACGCGATTATCTGCTACAACCGCGGTCGCACCCGTGGCCTGGCCGACGGTATCGTGATTACCCCCTCGCACAACCCGCCGGACAGCGGCGGCTTCAAGTACAACCCGCCCAATGGCGGCCCGGCCGATACCCATGTGACCAAATGGATCGAAGCCAAGGCCAATGAACTGCTGGCCAGCCGACTCGAGGGCGTCAAGCGCATGGACCATGGGCAGGCGCTCAAGGCCAGCACCACCCACCGTCATGATTACCTCAATAGCTACGTGGCCGACCTGGCCAATGTCATCGACATGGACACCCTGCGTGGCGCCGGGCTGCGCCTGGGCGTCGACCCGCTCGGCGGGGCCGGGGTCAATTACTGGTCGGCGATTGCCGAGCACTACCGGTTGAATCTGGACGTGGTCAATACCCAGGTCGATCCGACGTTCCGTTTCATGTGCGTCGACTGGGATGGCAAGATCCGCATGGATCCGTCCTCCAGCCACGCCATGCAGGGCTTGATCGGGCTGAAGGATCGTTTCGACGTGGCCTTTGCCTGCGACCCGGACCATGATCGCCATGGCATCGTCACCCCGTCCGGCGGCCTGCTGGCGCCAAACAACTACTTGGCCGTGTCCATCGACTACCTGTTCCAGCATCGGCCGCAATGGCGAGCGGATGCGGCCGTGGGCAAAACCGTGGTCAGCAGCGGCCTGATCGACCGCGTCGCGTCGCGCCTGGGTCGCCGACTGTACGAAGTGCCGGTGGGCTTCAAGTGGTTTGCCGACGGCCTGTTCGACGGCTCCCTGGGCTTTGGCGGCGAAGAAAGCGCCGGGGCCTCGTTCCTGCGCCGTGATGGCCAGGTCTGGAGCACCGACAAGGACGGGCTGATTCCGGCCCTGCTGGCAGCCGAGATGACCGCCCGCACCGGTCGTGATCCGAGCCAGGCCTATCGGGCGCTGACCGACGAACTGGGCGAGCCGTTCTCCGTGCGCGTCGATGCCAAGGCCACGCCGCAGCAGAAAGCCCTGCTGGGCAAATTGGCACCGGCCCAGGTGACGTCGACCCAACTGGCCGGCGAAGCGATCCAGCAGATCCTCAGTCATGCACCGGGCAATGACCAGGCGATCGGCGGGCTCAAGGTCATGACCGAGAATGGCTGGTTTGCCGCGCGTCCTTCGGGCACCGAGGATATCTACAAGATCTACGCCGAGAGCTTTATTGGCGACGATCACCTCAAGCGCCTGGTGGAAGAAGCCCAGGTGCTGGTGGACAAAGCGATTGCCTGACGTGGCCGCACAGGCTGGCGAGCGAACGCGCTCTGACCGGTAGGCCGCAGGCCGGTAGTGGAACAAGGGGCGTCCTCGGGACGCCCCTTGTTTTTGCTGCGGTAAATTCTCCGCTTTGTCGGCTAAGGCTCTGATCGAAAAGCATTTCACTAGAAAATCCAGGCAAATGCGGCGACCATGGGCATCCCCGTCCGCACACCTCGAGTACAGGAGCCCGCGTGTCGCAAGATCGTCCCGCCGAACTGCCCCAGCCCGCCCAATTACCCTGGTTCAAGCGCCAGTTGGCCCGAATGCTGGGCGCTAGCCTGGATCGCCTGAACATCCATCACCGGGCGTCCTGGTTGCAAGGCCAGGCCGACGGCTTTCGCAGTGGCCATAGCGCTGGGCATGACTACGGCTACGACCTGGGCCGCCTCGACGGTATCGAGGAGGGTCGTCAGGTTTTGCTGATTCGCGACACCCGCAACCAGGAGCCACTGGCACCGGCCATCGACGACCAGTTGTTCGATGACTGGCGGCTACCGCTCGGTGCCGAGCTGAAGAAGCTGATCAAGGCCGATGTCGCCAGACGGCTGCCGGCCCATGCCCAGCCCAGCGCGGCGCAATGGAAGATGATCTTCAGCGATACGCCCTCGACCTCGGTGATCGCCGGCGCGGGCGCGGGCAAGTCGACCTCGCTGATCCTGCGGATCCTGGTGTTGCATCACTACCTGGGGTTTGAGTTGGAGGCCTTGACCGTCGTGACCTTTACCCGGGAGTCGCGCAAGGACTTCGTGGCCAAGCTGCAGGAAATCTTCCGCCTGTGGGGGCTGCCTCTGGACCTCAAGACGGCCAGGGAGCTGGTACGTACCTTCCATTCGCGGATTCTGCCGATGGTGCGCAGCCTGCCCGGCTTCGAGCGCCTGCGCGCCTTCGAGAGCCTGGGCAGCGAGAGCATGGAAGGCGACAGCAACCCCTTCGACCTGCGCATCAACGACAGCCAGCGCCAGTTGCTCAATGCCTGTTACCAGCGCCTGTACCGCGAAGATCCAGCCTTTCGCCAGGCCTTGGCGCCACTCTATCGCCATGCCTTGCAGCTCAAGGCGCTGGAGCGCGATCACCCCGATGTCCAAAAACGCGTGGCTGTCACCGAGCTGGCGGCCCAGCGTGACCAGGCCTTGTGCGACAGCGTCGAGGGGCTGTGGCGGCGGGCCGGCGCCTGGCCTATCGCGGGCATCGAGTCCCGGCGCCAGACGCTGGAGATCAATGGCGCGTCATTCCAGTGCCACGGTTACATTGCCGAGCTGGACGCCTGGGTGGTGCTCGGCTTCGATCCCGCTGAAAGCCCGCAACTGAGCCGTCCCGATGCCAAGCTGAGCATTCGGGCGGAATGGGCAGTCAAGCGCACGCTGTTTCAAGCTTTCTGTCGTAAGCCGGTGATCTGGCTGGAGAGCTATGAGTCTGCAAAACGTGTGCTGTCGGCCCTGGCGGGGGATGCCAGCGCCGGTCCTGGTTTTGACTACCGGCTCAAGGGTGAACTGGCCTCGGCACCGTTGCTTGACTGTTTTGTCGCCGCCGCCGGGTTTATCGAGAACCTCGGCCTGGACGTGCTGGCAGCCATCGGCGGGATGAGCTTTGCCGAAGACGATCCCGATCGGCACTTCTTTATCGCCCTGAGCCTTTACTGGCGGGCGTTTGAAGACCATCTGCTGGACCAGAAGCCCCCGGTCATGACTTACAACCGGATGTTCGCCCTGTTTGGCGAAAGCACGCCTGAAAACCTTGAATTGCTGGATAACGGCGTATTGCGCCCGCTGTCCCATTTGATGATCGACGAATTCCAGGATGTCTCGCCGCAGATTGTCTCCTGGCTCCGGGCCAGCCTGCGGGAAATTCGCCGGCGCGGCCCAGCCCTGCACGCCGGACGCACCGCCCAGCGCTCATCGCTGCTCTGCGTGGGCGACGACTGGCAATCGATCTATGGTTGGCGTGGCAGCTCGCCCCAGTACTTCATGGACTTCACCAAGACCTTTGTCTCGCCAGCCACCACCCGGGTGATGCTCGCGGAAAACTACCGGAGCCAGCAGCACATCATCGATGCCGCCGAGCATATCGTTCGCACTGCGCCAGCGATTGCCGGGAAGAAGGCCCGAGCGGCGGGTGCCAGTAAGGAACTTCGACCCGTCCAGGTATTCGATCGTGACGATGCAGCCCTGGCTCAGCGACTGAGCGAGCACTACCAGCAGGGCGATTCAATATTGATGCTATTTCGAAAAGGTAGCGATAAGTTGCTGATTGAAAAGCATATTGAGTCAATAGTTAAGGTGGATTCTAGCTTGCCAGCCGAGGCGCGTCGGCTGAAACAGCTGACTTATCACAGTGCCAAAGGCCTACAAGCTGACGCGGTGTTCCTGCTGGGTGATTGCCAGCACCTGAGCAGCTCGCCCTACAAGAACCAGCTCTATCGCCTGGCGGGCCTGGGCAAGGCCGGTGAACTCGAGCCCTACGACGCAGCGCAGCAGGACGAGACCCTGCGCCTGGCGTACGTTGGGATCACCCGGGCCGTGGCGCACTGCTACTGGTACGTGGATCCGGTCACGCCAGGTGAGGCCCTGCAACCCAGGGCTTCGGCGCGTGTACCCGCGGATCGGCCCTACTTCAGCGATCAGCGCCCATAAGAAAGCCCGCACGAGGCGGGCCTTGATCGTGGGTGGGAGGCGCTAGCCGATAGCGCGCAGGCCTACGGGAGGGATAAAGGCTTCGAGTTCGTCCTCGACCGCCTCGATGATTCGTTCGACATCCGTGGCATTCATGACCGTGGCACAGGGAATGCCGGCAATGGCAATCATGGTTTCGCCGCTGGCCCGATCAAACAGGCGAGCAACCATGCTACCGGGGGCATCCATGGTCGCCTCGAAGCCCATGGGGTGAAAATGCCAGCGCATCAGTTGGCATGCATTAGGGAAGGTGACCTTGTTCATTCTGCCCACCTTGTTCATAGAGCGCTCCTTTGCTCATGTGAATAACGAGCAGGCCTGGAAACGGCACTGCCCAATGGGGTCCCAGGCCCCGGGACAAAAGCCCGAGACTGAGATTAAAAATAGCACCCGGTTGCGCCGCGCCGGCGGCTTTTTTATGTCCGTTGGGCGGTTGTTTCTCAATACTTTGATGTCCGTCATATCCCCAGGCCTTTCGGGGCAAAAGGCCATTATTGTGGGCGGTCGATTGGCGGGCTCGAGCGTATTTTTGACCGCCCCCACGACAGCGATCCCGGCCAGGCATTAGGATCAGCGCCTTCGACCAGGAGGATTGTGCAATGTCGGCATGGCGCTCGCTCAGCTTGTGGATGGACCAACTCGATGAGCCGCTGCAGCCCAGGGCGGCGCTGGAGAGCGACCTGGAGGTCGATGTGGCGATTATCGGCGCCGGGTATACGGGGCTCTGGACTGCCTATTACCTCAAGCGCCATGCCCCTGAGCTGAACATTGCGCTGATCGAGGCGCAGACGGCCGGCTTCGGCGCCTCGGGCCGCAATGGTGGCTGGCTGATGGGCAACCTGCTGGGTGAACACGCTCTGCTGGGCGCTCTGGCGCCATCGGTACGCCGCGAATCCTTCGAACTGCTGCACGGGATTCCCGATGAAGTGGCTGGCGTTCTCGAGCGAGAAGCCATCGCCTGTGATTACCGCAAGGCAGGGGTGCTGTATTGCGCGGCGCGTTACCCCGAGCAGGCGCAGAGCCTGCGCCTGTACCTGGACACGCTGCGCAGCCTGGGTCTGGGGGAAGCCGACTATCGCTGGCTGACCCCGGCCGAACTGGCCCCGCAACTGCGCATGGCTAATGTCTATGGCGCGATCCACAGCCCCCATGTCGCCACCTTGCACCCGGCGCGTTTGGTACGTGGACTGGCGCGGGCGGTGGAGGCCTTGGGGGTCACGATCCATGAACAAAGCCCGGTGACCGGCTGGCGTCCCGGCCAACTGCACACGGCCCGAGGGCAGGTCAGGGCGCGTTGGGTTGTGCCCGCCGTGGAGGGCTATGCCGGTTCTCTGGCGCCGTTGGAGCGTTATCAACTGCCGGTCCAGAGCCTGATGGTGGCCACCGAGCCGTTGTCGACCGCGTTGTGGAGCGAAATCGGCCTGGACCGCGGCCAGGCTTTTGGCGAGAGCAGCCGCCAGGTGACCTATGGTCAGCGCACTGCCGATGACCGGTTGGTCTTTGGTGCCCGAGGCGGCTATCGCTTTGGCGGGCGCCTGCGCAACGATTTCACCCTGACGTCGAATGAGGTGGGTTTGCGCCGCCAGTTGTTCGGCGAACTGTTCCCGCTGCTCAAGGACGTGCCGATCAGCCATGGCTGGGGCGGCAACCTGGGGATGTCGCGGCGTTTTCACCCGCATATGTTGTGCGACCGCCGGCAGGGGATTGCCCTGGCCGGCGGTTATGGCGGCGAGGGCGTCGGGGCCAGCAATCTGGCCGGGCGGACCTTGGCCGACCTGATTCTGGAGCGCGAGAGTGTGCTGGTTCGCCAGCCATGGGTGATCACCGAAGGTGGGTTGGGTGCTCTGCGGGCCTGGGAGCCGGAGCCCTGTCGCTGGTTGGGCTACAACGCCATCGTGCGCAGTTTTGTCCACGAAGATCGGGTCCTGAATAACCCGTTGACCCCACCTTGGCGGCGCCGGCTGGCCAGTGGGATCGCCAATTGGCTGGAAGGCTTTATGGGCTGATTCGCAGGAAAGGCGGCGTTCTCAGACGCTTAAACGTTTAATCGGCAGGTGTTCGCCCAGGCATGTGTCTCAAGGATGAAACACACGTAATGCTTTGAAATATTTTTCCATGTTTCCCGCAAAAAACCTCAAGCCCGGCCGATATACAGAATAGGCCCATTCAGTTCTAAAGCACCGAGGGGCCAGACCTTCAGGTGGGCACCCGTCGGCCGCCTGAGCGTACTTCTGCATGGATGCCCGTCGCCTTTATCTCCCGAGAGTCACTCTATGTCCCTACGTAACATGAATATTGCGCCCAGAGCTTTTCTCGGTTTTGCGTTCATTGCGTTGCTTGTGATTGTGCTGGGCGTGTTTGCCCTGAACCGCATGACGGTGATTCGCCAGGCGTCCGTCGATATGGAGGCCAACCAGTTGCCGAGTATCAGCGCCCTGGGCAACCTGACGGAGAACGTACTGCGCTTGCGCATTACCTCGTTCCGCATCCTGGTCAACCGCGAGCCAGCGGCGTTGCAGGATACGGAAGTGCGTATCGGCGACCTGGTAAGAAAGGCTCGCCAGGCCCAGCAGACCTACGCGGCCCTGCCGGCCGAAAGTGAAGAGAAAGCGCTGTACCAGCGCTTTGCCGCCACCCTGGACGACTACTTGCGGGCCCAGGAGCAGATGCTCGAATTGTCCCGTCAGGGCAAGACCGAGGAAATGCGCACCCTGATCAATACCCAGATCAAGAACGGCACCGACCAGATGGGTGAGCAGTTGAACAAGTTGGTCGAGATCAACAGCACGGGCGCAAAACAGGCGGCCCGCGAGGCCGGTGAGCATTACGACAACGCCAACCTGGGGATTATCCTGGTGGCGCTGGTGGCGGCGGTCATGACCGTGCTGCTGGCATGGCTGCTGACCCGCAGCATCGTCGCTCCCTTGGGCCGGGCCCTGCAGGTGGCCGAAACCATTGCCGCGGGCGACCTGACCCAGCCGGTCAAGGTGGATGGCAAGGACGAACCGGCACGCCTGTTGGCTGCGCTGTCCACCATGCAGGGCAGCCTGCGCAAGACCATCGAGCAAATTGCCGGCTCGGCGACTCAATTGGCCTCGGCGGCCGAGGAACTGAGCGCGGTTACCGAAGAAGCGTCTCGTGGCCTGCAGCAACAGAACAATGAAATCGAGCAGGCGGCCACGGCGGTCAATGAGATGACGGCGGCGGTGGAAGAGGTGGCGCGTAACGCGGTTTCAACGTCCGAAGCGTCCCAGCAGTCCAACCTGGCCGCGCGCGAGGGCCGCGACCGGGTGGTGCAGACCGTCGACGCGATCCAGTCCATGACCCACGATGTCCAGAGCACGTCAGTGCTGATCGAAGGCCTGGCGGCCCAGGGCCGGGATATTGGCCAGGTACTGGACGTGATCCGGGCGATTGCCGAGCAGACCAACCTGCTGGCACTCAACGCTGCCATTGAAGCGGCACGGGCCGGTGAAGCCGGACGCGGGTTTGCCGTGGTGGCCGACGAAGTGCGCGCCCTGGCCCATCGCACCCAGCAATCGACCCGGGAAATCGAGCAGATGGTTGCCGGGATCCAGAACGGCACGGGCGAAGCGGTGCAATCGATGCAGACGAGCAACCAGCGCACCCAGAGTACCCTCGAGATGGCGCGAGCGGCGGGCGTGGCGCTGGAGCAGATCACCGAGTCGATCAATATGATCAACGAGCGCAACCTGGTGATCGCCAGCGCTTCGGAAGAGCAGGCTCAGGTTTCACGCGAGGTCGACCGCAACCTGGTCAATATTCGCGACCTGGCCACGCAGTCGGCGGCTGGGGCCAACCAGACCAGCGCCGCCAGCCATGAGCTGTCGCGCCTGGCCGTGGACCTGAATGCCATGGTTGCCCGCTTCCGTACCTGACCGTCATCCCCCCTGTAGGCGCGAGCAAGTCGCTCCTACAGGGGGCCTCAGACCTGGCGCAGGCGAGGTTCGAACAGCACCGGAGCCAGTTGCTGGGCCTGGGACACCGGCAGGCTGCAGGATTCGCCACGGCCCATGGGGAAGTAGTGGAAGCCTTGCTGCGTCAGGCGCTCGGCATCGTAGAGATTGCGCCCATCGAAAATCACCGGGGCCTTGAGCCGAGCCTGGATCAGCTTGAAATCCGGTGCCTTGAACTGCTGCCATTCGGTGCAGATGATCAGCGCATCGGCATCGGCCAGAACCGACTCCGGGGTGCCCATCAGCATCAGGCGCGGATCTTCGCCGTACAGCCGCTGGGTTTCCTGCATGGCTTCGGGGTCAAAGGCACGGATCCTGGCACCGGCGGCCCAGAGTTCTTCCATCAGCACCCGGCTCGGTGCATCGCGCATATCATCGGTGTTGGGCTTGAACGCCAGGCCCCAGAGAGCAAAGGTACGGCCCTGCAGGTCGCCTTTGTAGAAGGCCTTGATCCGCTCGAAGAGCTTGTGTTTCTGCCGCTCGTTGATGGCTTCCACGGCTTGGAGCAGGTCGCTGGAGCAATGCGCCTGTTCGGCGCTGTGGATCAGCGCGCGCATGTCCTTGGGAAAGCACGAGCCGCCGTAGCCGCAACCCGGGTAGATAAAGTGGTAGCCGATCCGCGAATCGGCGCCGATGCCCAGGCGCACCGCCTCGATATCAGCACCCAGGTGTTCGGCCAGTTCGGCGATCTGGTTGATAAAGCTGATCTTGGTCGCAAGCATGCAGTTGGCCGCGTACTTGGTCAGCTCGGCGCTGCGCAGGTCCATAAACATAATGCGGTCGTGGTTGCGATTGAACGGCGCGTACAGCTCGCGCATCACCTCGCGCACCGCTTCACTGGCGCAGCCGACCACAATGCGATCGGGGCGGCGGCAATCACTGACTGCCGAGCCCTCCTTGAGAAACTCTGGATTGGAGACGATATCGAATTGCAGTTGGCGCCCGGCCAAGGCCAGGGCCTCTTCGATATGGCGGTGCAAGGCATCACCGGTGCCGACCGGTACGGTGGATTTCTCCACCAGGATCAGCGGCTCACTGCGATGGCGGGCCACGGCATCGCCGACTGCAAAGACATAACGCAGGTCGGCCGAGCCGTCCTCGCCCGGCGGCGTGCCGACGGCGATAAACAGCACTTGGGCATGTTCGACGGCCAGTTGCTCGTCATGGGTAAAGCGCAGACGCTGATTCTCCAGGTTCTCGCGCACCAGCGTCGCCAGCCCCGGCTCGAAGATGCTCACGTGGCCTTGCTGGAGAAGTTTGACCTTGGCCTCGTCGATGTCCATGCACACCACGTCATGGCCAACCTCGGCCAACACCGCCGCCTGGACCAGGCCGACATACCCGCAACCAAAAACACTGATTTTCATAAGAGATCCCTGGGACCGGTGGTGCTTCTAAAATTGATCGTCAAAACGCCCAGCGTGACCAAAGCCACGCCCAGCGTTCGAGTGCTCGTAAAGCCTTCGTCAAACAGCGGCAGGCTGGCGGCCAGCACATAGACCAGGACATAGCTGATGCTCAGCAGTGAATAGGCGCGGCCCAGGGGCAGGTCGCGCAGGGCGGCCAGCCAGCAGAGCATCGATAACCCATAGGCGATGATCGCCAGCGCCACCACCGTCAACGCCGCGCCAGCCAGTTCCCCGGCCTCCAGAGCGGCCGGCCACTGTGTGGGCGTGGGCAGACGGCTCATGCTCCAGCGCATGCCCAACTGCGCGCCACTGGCCAACAGCACGCTGGCGGTGGCCACGCCGATACCCCGCGCCGTGCTCATACCTGGCGCCCCAACAGCACCACCCCGGCGATGATCAGCGCCACGCCACACCAGTGCCGCGCATCGATGGGTTCCTTGAACCCATAACGCGCCACCAGGGTGATCAGTACAAAGTTCAGGCTGAGCATGGGGTAAGCAATGCTGACCTCCAGGCGTTGCAGCACCAGCAGCCACACCAGCAGGCCGAGGCCCAGGCACAGCAGCGCGAGCCAGAGCCAGGGGCTCAGCAGTTTTTGCCCAAGGCTCGTGGGCGTAACGCGCCAGCGCTCCACGGCCAGCTTTTGGGCAATCTGGCCCAGGCAGGTCAGCAGGCAGGCGCCGAGCAGCAGGGCCAGGGTCATGGCGCGCTCGCCGGGATAATCAAAATCACCATATTGCCTTCCTGATAGCGCACGGCGTCCTTGGGCAGGCGATCCATCTCATGGCTGGTGTCCGAGCGCTTGACCCGCATCACCACGCCCACCGGACCGTCGCGCCGGGCCTGGAGCAGCCATGATTCGACTTCCTCCAGGTCGATTCGCCGGTGGCTGGCCTCAGGGTACGACAGGCCATATTTCACCTCGCCGGTGGTGTTATACAAAGTCACCTTGGGTCGCTCCAGGCGCCAGGCCAGGGCCGAGGCGGCGCCCAGATCGTTGCTCAGCAGGTGTTTGCTGGTGGCCAGTTCGTCGGCATGGCGGGCGATAAAGCCGTCGGGCATTTTGTTGAAGACCACCGCGTTGGGCATGCTCGCCGGCAGCAGCAGGACCAGCAGGCCCATGCCCAGTGCCGGTGCGGCCCAGAAGGCCCGTGGCCGGGTGATTGCCAGGGTGTTGGCGCCGATCCAGCCGAGCAGGAACAGCACCAGCAGCGTCAGGTGCAGCGGTTCGTCGTGATAGAACGGCTTTTTCCATTGGAAGAACCCCAGGGCCAGGAGCGCCACGGTGCCCAGGGCCAGATTGAACCCGGCATTGAGGCGTAGCAGCGCGACCTTTTGTTGCTCCAGGTACAGGCTCAAGCTGTGCCCCATCAGCAGGGCCAATGGCAGCAGGCACGGCATGATGTAGGTCGGCAGCTTGCCCCGGCTCAGGCTGAAAAACGCCAGCGGCAGAAGCAGCCACAGCAGCAGGAACACGGTCGAGCGCTGGCCCCGGCTCTGCCAGGCCTGCGTGAAGGTGCGCGGCAGCCACAGCGCCCAGGGAATACTCGCGGCGACCAGCAACGGCAGGTAGAACCACCAGGGCCGCGAGTGTTGGGCGTCCTCGCCGGCAAAGCGGCGGATATGCTCGTGCCAGAAGAAGAACCGCCAGTAATCCGGTTCGCGCATATGCACCGCCAAGACCCAGGGCAGGGCAACCAGGGTGGCGACCAGAATCGCCACTAGGCCATAGCCCACCAGCTCCTTGAAGCGCTTCTGCCAGATCATGTAGGGCAGGCCGATCAGTACCGGCAGCAGCAGGGCCAGGAAGCCCTTGGTCATAAAGCCCATGCCGCAGGCGAACCCCAGCAGGGCCCAGGCGCCCAGCCGGCTGCGGCGAGTGGTGGTGTCGACGGCAAACCACAAGGCCACCAGGCTCAGGTTGACCCAGAGGGTGAACTGCGGATCGAGGTTGCTGTAGCCGGCCTGGCCGGCGATCAGCCCGAAACTCATGTAGAGCAGGGCGCAGGCCAAGCTTTGGCGTGGGTCGCGCCACAGGCGTTGGGCGATCACATAGGCCAGGAACACGCTGAGCCCGCTGCTGATGGCCGAGGCCACCCGTACGCCAAACAGATTGTCGCCGAAGATCATCTGGCCGATGGCGATAAACCAGTAGCCGGCAATGGGTTTTTCAAAGTAGCGCAGGCCCATGAAATGGGGCGAAACCCAGTCGCCCTTGAGCAGCATTTCCTGGGCGATCTGCGCATAGCGGGGTTCGTCCGGGATCCACAGGCCGTGGGTGCCCAACGGCAACAGATAGAAGAGTACAAAGGCGCCCAGCAACAGGGGCCATGTCCAGCGTCGGGTCATGGTCGTTGCACTCCCAGCCAACCTTCGCGACCGCTCAGGGTGCCGCGTGACAGCTGCCCGGTGGGCAGCGTCTCCAGGGCCTGGGGCAGCAGGTGCCTCAGGGGTTGAAAGCGGATATCGGAACTGGCCGCCTGGGCCAGCAGTTGGCGAAACTCTTCAGCCATAAGAATCCCTTCGACCTCGGCATGGATGGTGTAAACGTTCAGCGCCCGGGCGCTGAACCGCTGGAGAATGAAGGCGTTGAAATCCTCGGCCGCGACCTGCGGGCCCACCACTTCATCGAAGGTCGGCAGGTCCACCGGAATCTGCGGTGTACCCGGACGTCCGTCGGGCAGGCGCGGACGAAACAACTGGGTGCCGCGACAATCGCTGTTGTAGCGAAACCCGAAGCGCTCCTTGGCCGCGACCACCCGCTCATCGGCGCGCCAACCGGCGGCGGCTGAGCACTCGACGGGCTGGCCGAGAATATCGGCCAGGGTCTCGACGCCCTGGCGGATCTGTTCCTGCAGTTGCGCGTCGCTCCAGGTCCCGGCGTGCGCCTGCCAGCCATGGTGATCCCAGGCATGCAGGCCGACTTCATGCCCGGCCTCGCGGGTTTGGCGCATCAGATGGCCCAGGTCCCGGCCAATCGGCTTGCCCGGCCAGGCAGTGCCGGCCAGCAGGATGTCCCAGCCATAGAGGCTGGCGGCCTTGGAGCGCAGCATTTTCCAAAGGAAGCGCGGCTTGACCAGGCGCCACAGATGACGGCCCATATTGTCCGGGCCGACGCTGAAGAAAAAAGTCGCCTTGATCCCGGCTTCATCCAGCAGTTCCAGCAGGCGCGGCACGCCTTCGCGGGTGCCGCGATAGGTGTCGACGTCGATGCGCAGGCCCGCTCGCATCAGCGCTGGCCCTCCTGTTCGAGCAGGGCTTCGTGGAGGAAAAAGTCCAGGGTCTTGCCAATGGTGATGCTCAGCTCAGTCCCCGGCTCCCAGTCCAGCAGGCGGCGGGCGTTGTCGATGCTCGGCTTGCGGTGGCTGACATCCTGGTAGCCGGTGCCATAGAACGCCTGGCTTTCCACGTCACGGAAACCGGCGAACGGCGGGAAGTGACCGCGCAACGGATGGGCTTCGAACTGGCGCAGCAGCTCTTCGCCCAATTGGCGGATGCTGGCTTCGTTGTCCGGGTTGCCGATATTGATGATCTGCCCGTCACAGACGCCGCCGCGGTTCTCGATAATCCGTGCCAGGGCCTCGATGCCGTCCTGGACATCGGTAAAGCAACGCTTCTGTTCGCCGCCGTCGACCAGGCGGATCGGCGTACCTTCCACCAGGTGCAGGATCAACTGGGTAATGGCCCGCGAGCTGCCGATCCGGGCCGAGTCCAATCGGTCCAGGCGCGGGCCCATCCAGTTGAAGGGGCGGAACAGGGTAAAGCGCAGGCCCTTCTGGCCGTACGCCCAGATCACCCGGTCCAGCAGTTGCTTGGACACCGAATAGATCCAGCGCTGCTTGTTGATTGGCCCGACCACCAGGTTGGAGGTGTCTTCGTCGAAGTGGCTGTCCTGGCACATGCCATAGACCTCCGAGGTCGAGGGGAAGACCACCCGCTTGTTGTACTTGACGCAATAGCGCACCAGCTTGAGGTTTTCCTCGAAGTCCAGCTCGAATACCCGCAGCGGATTGCGCGTGTACTCGATGGGCGTGGCAATGGCCACCAGGGGCAGGACCACGTCGCACTTCTTGATGTGATACTCGATCCACTCGGAATGGATGCTGATATCGCCCTCGACAAAGTGAAAGCGTGGGTGGCTGCGCAGGCGTTCGATGGCGTCGCTGCCGATGTCCATGCCATGCACTTCATAGCGCTCGTCCTGCAGCAGGCGCTCGGACAGGTGATTGCCGATAAACCCGTTGACCCCCAGGATCAGCACCCGTGTGCGTCGCTGGGCGCGCGCCGCCTGGCTGCCGATCAGGCGCGAGCCCTCGACCAGACCCAGCTCGCGGGCCAGTTGCGCGCCGCTGAGGTACAGGCCGTTGTCGCCACGCTGGCCGGCGCGGATCTCCAGAGAGTCCTCGCCGCAGGCAATGCGCAGTGGGTCGCAGCTAATGACCCGGCCAGGGGCCTGGCCGTCATTGCCCGGTACCACCTCAGCGCTCCAGACAATCAGCTTGTGCTCACCCACCGGGCAAAAGGCGCCGGGGTAGGGCTGGGTCACGGCGCGCACCAGATTGAACAAGCGCTCGGCCGGCAGTTGCCAGTCGAGCAAGCCATCGGCGGCGCTGCGGCGTCCGTAATAGCTGGCCTGACTTTCGTCCTGGGCGGTTTCCGGCAGTGGGCCACGGGCCAATGCCGGCAAGGTGTCGCGCAGTAGCGCTGCGGCGCTTTCGCGCAGTTTGGCGTGCAGGCTCAGGGCGGTGTCCGCCCGTTCGATCGGTACGCGACGCTGGGCGATGATGGCCCCGGCATCGGCCCGTTTGACCATGCGGTGCAGGGTGACGCCGGTTTCGGTCTCGCCATTGACCAGCACCCAGTTGGCCGGTGCCCGCCCGCGATAGCGCGGCAGCAGCGAGCCATGCAGGTTGTAGGCCCCGCGGCTGGCGCAGGCCAGTAGCGCTTCGCCCAGCAGGTTGCGGTAATAGAAGGAGAACAGGTAGTCGGGATTCAGTTGGCGGATCCGCTCGACCCACAGTGGGTGATTGGCATCTTCCGGGGCGTGCACGGGAATCCCCCTGCGTGCGCAAAGTTGCGCCACGGAGGCGAAAAAGGTGGTTTCCCCGGGGGCATCGGCGTGGGTGAACACGGCGGCAATCTCATAGCCGGCGACGAGCAGGGCTTCGATACCCACGCAACCGATATCGTGATAGGCGAAAACAACGGCTTTTGAACTCATGGGGCTACCTGGCTGGAGGAAGTGGAATCTGTGCGCACCACACTGGCGTGGTCAGCCGGGGACGGCGCCCGCCAGATGGTTTCGATAAAAAATCGCGGACGCGCGCGCACATCGCTGTACATGCGGCCCAGGTACTCGCCCAGCAGGCCCATGCCGATAAATTGGCCGCCAGTGAAAATAAACAGCACCGCAAACAGCACAAACGTGCCGTCACCGGCCCACGCTGCGCCGAAGATCAGGCGCAGCACAATCAACAGCACGGCGAACAGCCCGCCGAGCAGGGCGATGCTGAAGCCGATGATGCTCAACAGCCGTAGGGGCGTGGTGGTCATGCAGGTAATCAGGTCGAACATCAGGTTGATCAGGCGCATGGCGCTGTATTTCGAGTCGCCATGCTCGCGCTCGGCGTGGTGTACCGGCAGCTCGCAGGTATGGCGCGCAAAACTGTTGGCCAGGATCGGAATAAAAGTGCTGCGTTCGCTACAGGCCAGCATCGCCTGGACGATGGAACGGCGGTAGGCGCGCAGCATGCAGCCGTAGTCGGTCATGGCCACGCCGGTGGAGCGCTGCACGGCCAGGTTGATCAGCCGCGAGGGCCAGCGACGCCACGCCGAGTCCTGGCGATTGCTGCGCACGGTGCCGATCACGTCATAGCCCAGCGCGGCCTGCTGCACCAAGCGCGGAATTTCTTCGGGGGGATTCTGCAGGTCGGCGTCCAGGGTAATCACCAGGTCGCCACGGCACTGTTGGAAGCCGGCCATGATTGCTGCGTGCTGGCCGTAGTTGCGATTGAGGATGACCGCCACCACCGGGCTGCCCGGTCGGTTGGCGGCGGCCTGCAGCAACTCGGCACTGCGGTCGCGACTGCCGTCGTCGACCAGGACGATTTCATGTTCGCGCCCCAGTTGTGCGCAAGCTGCTTCGGTGCGGCGCAGCAGCTCGGGCAGGCTTTCTTCCTCGTTGTAGACCGGGATGACGATGGACACGCAATCGATGGGATAAGGCTTCATGCATGAGCTCCGACAATGTCCTCAATGGCCCCGACTACCCGCTCGAAATCCTCCTCGTGCATGTCAGGAAACAGTGGAATCGAGCACAGGCGGGCCGAGTTCCATTCGGTGTGGGGTAGATGCACGTCTGGGAAACGCTGGCGGTAGTAGGTGTGCAGGTGGGTGGCGATAAAATGGATACCGCTGCCGATCTCACGGGCCTGCAGGGCTTTCATAAAGGCTTCGCGGTCCAGGCCGCAGCGCTCGGGGTCGATACGCAGGATAAACAGGTGCCAGGCGTGCCGTTGGGGGTAGGTGGGCAGGTGCAGCGGTTGCACTGGTAGGTGGGCCAGGCGTTGCAGATAGCCCTGGGCCAGTTGCTCGCGGCGCTGGTTGATGGCGTCCAGACGGTGCAACTGGACCAAGGCAATCGCGGCATTGAGGTCGGCCAGGTTGTATTTGAAGCCAGGTTCGATCACTTGGGCCTGGGGCTTGCGGCCATGGGTCAGGCGGTCATAGGCATCCACGCCGAGGCCGTGGAATTTGAGCATGCGAATGCGGTTGGCAAAGGCTTCGTCGTCGCTGACCAGCATGGCCCCTTCGGCGCAGGTCATGTTCTTGATGGCGTGGAAGGAGAAAATCGCCGTACCCCGCGCGCCGACCGGGCGGTCGCGGTACTCGGTGCCCGCCGCGTGGGCGGCATCCTCGATCACGGCAATGCCATGCTGCTCGGCCAGGGCGTAGAGCGGATCAAGGTCGAACGCCGCGCCTGCGTAGTGCACCGGGATAATGGCTTTAGTACGCGGGGTGATGGCCTGGGCGATGATCTGTGCATCACTCATCAGCGTGTCGCGGTCGACATCGACAAACACCGGGGTGGCGCCCAGCAGGCAGATCATATTGGCGGTCGAGACCCAGGTCTGCGAGGGCGTGATCACTTCGTCACCTGGGCCGATGCCCAGAGCCAGCAGGGCGATATGCATGGCCCCGGTGGCGGAGGACAGTGCGACGGCATATCGGGCTCCAACCCGCTGGGCAAATTGCTCTTCGAGTTCCTGGTTTTTCGGGCCCGTGGTGATCCAGCCCGAGCGCAAAACCTGCTCGGCTGCCGCGATTTCCTCATCGCCCATGCTGGGGCGGGAAAAGGGTAGAAAAGTGGGCGTCATGGGACCTCTTGAATAACGGCAGGCGCAGCCAGTAAGTGACCGGAGAGAATAAGTATCATTGCTGGGTGTTCTATCCTGTGGGCGTAATCGTTGCGTCCTGTCAACGCACTCTGCGAGTGCCAAGATGTTGTTTTAAATAATGTTTAGCTGGATTAAAGCTTAAGTTCTTAAAAGGTAAAGGGCGTTGGCTTATTTAATTGCGAAGGTCAGCTTTGCTTGAGGCTGGCCGGCACTTCGTTGCAGCAAAGGTAGTTCTTGAGCTGTTAAATGAATAGTGGCTAAAGGTTAAGATTCTGTCGTTTATTAAGGCTGTACAGCGTTTATTCAGCTAGCGAGGCTTTAATCATCAAGATAGGTTTGTCATGTGTATGGAAGAGTCTGAAAAGTGCTGGGCCTGCAACTGTCGGGGTGTACTTTTTATACACTTTTATTTAGTGCCTCTCTGCGATGCGGTCGCAAGCCTCCGGTGCAGCGCCCCGGGATTAAGGCAGCACGCCCAGCACGGTCCAGATCTTGCGGGTATCGGTGTCGGCGGCGATCAATTCGCCCAGCAGTTCGCGCAAGGGTTTATTACCCCAATCGATGGCCCGGTTGATCAGATACGGCACGGGGCTGTGGGGTTCGACCCGAGCCAGGTAGTCGGAGATCATCTGCAACTGGCGATAGGCCTCGTCCCGTGAGGCAGGTTGCCCCAGTGCCGGGGCAGGAACCGGTGTTGCGCTGGTGGCGACAGGCGGGCTGGGTGGTTCGACGACCACTTCAACGGGCGTTGGATTGGGGTGCATGGCCAGTAGCTCCTGCAAGGCTTGGAAGTGGGAGTCGAACAGCTTGCGCAGAGGCGCAAAGGAGGGGGCCTGTTCCTGCAGGTGTCCATCGCACCACTGGTCCAGGCGTGCCAGTGGCTCGCAGCACTGTTGCAACAGGGCCACGCGCTCGCGCAGTGCCTGGGCTGGCGTCTTGCCCAGCGCATCGCGCAACTGGCGCAACAGGGTGTCGGCCGCCTGGGCGCTGGCCTGGGCCCGACGCTCATCGCTTTTGCTGCGGGCCTGCTGTTGCAGGGTTCGCCATTGATCCAGGGTAAAACTCTCGAAGCCACGCACGTGGCTGCCCAGCAAGGGCAGGTTGAGGTTCATCAACTCGGCGTAACGGTGGATCAGGCTGTTCAGGGGCGAGACCAGCCAGCTTTCGCCAGGCCCATCGGTCCGTGGGTGAAGCGTACGGCCATAGCGTTCGCACAGGCCATCGAGCAGCTCCAGTGCCACGCACAGGCCGGCGGCCTGGTAACGCTGGATCCAGGCTTCGCCCAACCAACTGGCGACCAGCAGGTCCTTGGCCTGTTCGCTGAGCAGGCGACAGGCCAGTTCTTGGGCCGCCAGCCAGTCAGCGGTTTTCAGATCGTGCTCCCAGACCCCGGTGGGCAGGCTCGCATCGTCTTCGCGCCGGGCCTCGCGCAGTAGCGCAAAGTCGCGCGTACCCCGCAGGCTGTGGCCACTCGGTTCAGCGTCGGTGATAGGCGCCCACAGGGCGGGCAAACGTTCGCGCAGGGTGTGTAGGGAGGCCTGCTCGTTCATGGCATGACCTCGATGCCCGCCAGCGGCGTCGGGGCCAGCGAACCAAAGGGGGATGCCGGGGCACTGACGGGCAGTGGCGTCAGTGCCAGGGCCTGTTTACCGCCAATGGCCTTGAGCGAGAGGCGCATAAACATCAGCGCCCGCGCGTCATGGTTGGCCTGGGTGCGTACGGGCAGCTGCAACGCCAATGGCCGGTCGACACTGTCGGCCGCCGGGAAACGCTCCACGGCCTGGTTGGCACGGATAAAGCGCAGCAGGGCCCACGGACCGTCATAGGACCATTCGGCCTGCAGGTCGGCGACCGACAGGGCGGCCTGGTGCGCGTCCGGGATCGGCCGTTGCGGGCTGCCGATGGCCCAGCGCAGGCCCAGTTGCACCGGTTCGCCGACGCTCCAGCGGGCCTGGCTGGCCTGCTCGGCCGGATAGTTGGCCAACCGGCCGCCGGCGTTGAAGTTCCAGTCGATCACCTGGTCGGCGCCCCGTTCGTCGTCGCGGTCAGTGCGCCAGCGGATCTCCAGATCAACGCCGCGCAGGCCTTCCTTGTCACGCAGCAACATGGGCCCGAGCCACAGGCGCGCGCTGCTCAATTGATCGAGAAATGCCCGGGCGACCGGCGAGTCGGGCCCGTAGGGGTTGTTCAGGCCGGTCATCGCAATGGGCAGTTGGGTATCGATCAACTCCAGGAACTCGCGAACCCGGTCCGGGTTGGCATCGCTGACGCCACCGTCGTAGGCAAAGGGAAAACGCCCGGCGAGGAACTGGTTGAAGTAGCCGCTCAGTTGCTGCCAGGCCTGGGCCGCATGCCCGACCTGCAGGCTGGCGCAGCGCTGCAGCGCCTGCTCGCGATAGGTGCGGGTGAGTGCCGCCAGTTCGCCATGCCCCTGGTGCAGCGTAACGGCCGCCAGCAGCGTAGCGCAGTTGCCGGTATCCATCTGGTTGAAATCGCGGTTGACCAGTTGCTCGAAGAGCATGGGCGAACTGACGGGGTTCTGCTCGCTGTACTTGCGCATTTCCACGGCCATGTCGAGAAAGGTATCCAGGGTTGCCTGATCGCTGGGCCGTAGCCGCTCGCGCTCGGCGTTGAGCCAGTCGAGGGCGCCCCGGTTATTGCTCAACTGGTCGCCGATCAATTTGAACTGCTGGGCGAAGGTCTGTTTCAGGCCGGGCTGGTCCGCCACTTGGTAGTGGTTCAGCGTCAGGTTGTGGTTGCCGTTCCAGGCGGCAAAGTCGAGGGGATGGCTGAATATGGGCAGGGCGTTGATCTGCTGGTCGGCGCGGTGAATATCGTTCAGTGCGCGGCTGTCGAGCTCGCGGCGCAGGGCATCGGCATGCCCGGTATCGGCAAAGGCGGTGAAGACATGCAGCACTTCCAGGGCCTTGACCGGCGACAGCTCGAATTCGCGGTGATCCCCTAGGGGGCTCGATTGCAACGGGTTTGGCGGGCTTTCATTGAGGCGCTGCCACATGGCCGTGGCCGTAGCGGCCTGGGCCGCACCGATCACGGCCTTGCGGTAGATTGGCGGCAACTCGGCCACATCCTGTTGCAGGTATGTCTGGTAGCTGGCATGGAACCGCAGGGCCTCTTCGAGGGCCAGGCTGTCGAGATTGCGCAGGCTCGGCCGGGCGCCCACGGCCCCGCCCTGGCTCAGTGCGGCCTGGCTGAAGTCCTGGCGCAGCAGGGCTTCGACGCTCTGGTCGAGCTTGTCGACATGGCTCTGCAGCTCCAGGCTGCCGCCTTTCTGCTGGCGTAGCAGGCCCTGCTGGTTGTTGCCTTGCTCCAGCCAACGATCATGGAAGGTCCGTCGCAGGCTATCGGCATAATTCTCCACTTGCAGCACGGCCTTCGGGCCAATCAGCGAGCTTTGCCGGCTGCGCTCCAGCAACGCCTGGTAGCCGGGCGCCAGCTCGCTGCTGGAGCCCTGGCTCCAGACGACATTGCTCAGGCCGATCAGTTGGCGCAGGTGGTCGATCTGCTCGCCGAGCACTTCCAGTTCACCCAGGCTGTTGCGCTGACCACTTTGCAGGCTGCGCAGGTGTTCCGTGAGCGCGTTGGCGGTGCTGGTGAAACTCTCGCCGCCGAACAGTTTGTCGAGCCAGGCGCGCATGCTCGCCTGGTAGCTGTCCGAAACCCGGCTGCTGAATTGGTTGACCTGGGCCCCGTTCGCCAAGGGCAGCGGTAGGCGCGTCAGGGTGCGGTTGTAGTAAGGGTCGAAGAACAGGGTCTGTCCCTGCAGGCTCAGGCCGAACAGATCGTTGGCCACGACACTGATGTCATCCAGAGGACGCAGGTCGCCTTCCACGGCCTGGATAAAGCGTTTGTACTGGCTCTCCAGGCTCAGGCTGCGCTGGACCAGCAGCGAGGCGCGCTGGTAGTCGGTTTCCCGGGTGCCATCGGAGCGGGTGTCGCTCAGGCTTTCGAGGTCGCGCATGATCTTGTCTTGCACCGGCTCGAACAGCTGGCGCAGGGCCCGCTCGCGCAACAGCTGACTCAACTGACGTTCGAAGGGGGACGCCCAGGAGCCAGGCAGGGCCACCGCGCTGTAATCCCAGCGGGGGGCTTGGCCCAGCAGGTTCCAGAAGCTGCTGATGCGCTTGCGGGCACTGTCGTCGGCGCCGCTGCTGAATACCAGGTTCTGGTCGTTGTGCAGCAGGGTTGCAAGGCGGCTGGCGTCTTCGCTGCGCTGGTTCCAGGCCCAGAGCATGGCGCAGAACCAGATAACCCCGAGGCCGCCGGCGCTAAATGCGAGTATCCGGTGGCGGCGTTCGCGCAGGTCCAGAATGCGCCCAATCGGCTGGGCTAGGCCCTGTTCGGCGACGATACGCTGGCGCCACAGGCGTTGGGCAAACAACGGCACGGCCGGTTCGGCCGGCACATCGTCGGCGAAAGGGTCCAGGTTGGCGTCGGCCGGGTCGGGGCTGGGCGCGGCGCAAAAGTACAACCCGCGCAGGCGCGGGGCCTCACCCAAGGCGTTGCCCTGGAACACCGGATCGCACAATGACTGCAAAGGATCGCGCAGGGCCAGCAGGTGCTCGGGCAGTCGGTACAGGTCGGGGTCGATATGGCCCTTGAGTGTGGCCAACTCGACCAGGCTTTCGCACAGGGCGGCATTGAGCAGAGCCAGTGCCTGGTCGATCCAGTCAGCCTGCCAGGGCGTATTGACCGGATAGCCCGACGACCAGCCCAGCGGCATATCCCGACTATCGCCCGGTAACTGCTCGATCAGTTGGCTCACCCCGGGCTGCTGCTCGATCCCTCCGATCAGCAGGTAGACGGGCAGGCTTAGCCCCAGGCGCTGTTGCAGATCCATGAATTTGCGCCGCGCGGCGAGACCAGCGCTGGCGGCCGTGGCGGGCTGCAGCAAAGGTTCGAGGGCGCAGAGCCAGAGCACCGCATCGAGGGGGCGATGGGGGCGGGCATGGAGCAACAGGCCGAGCAACTGGCGCCAGAGCTTGAGCTGCACGCTGGCGTTCTCGCCATGGCTGAACAAGGCCTGGGGGACCACCAGCACTGCGCCGTCGGGGCCATGCCACCAGCGGCCGAACCAGGCCGGTTTCGGCGCCGGCACCAGGCCCCAACTGGTGAGCAGGGGCTCGGCGTACTCGTCATCGCCAAGCATCAGCAGCCAGGGTGTTTCATAACGATCACGTACGCCCAGCGCCTGCTCCCACTCGCGCAGCGCGGCAAAGAAACTGCGGCTGGCGCCATTGAGATGCAGCCATGAGAAGTGCCAGAGCACGGCGAGAACCACCACCAGCAACAGCAGAACGATCAGTAGGGTGCTTGCGTAAGCCATCACAGCGCACGCTCCGCCAGGGGGTGGCTGAGGCTCTGCTCGATGGCCGGCTCCAGGCGCTGGGTGATGTTCCACCAGAACAATTGGCTGACCCCGAGCAATAACAAGAGCCCCAGGCCGATTGCCATGCCCAGGCGCAGGCTATCGGGCAGGCTGCGCCGGGTCCGCAGTTGCCTGGGTTCGACTTGGGTCGGACGCTCCAGTTGGAGCAGCCACTGGCTGTCGGTGGCCGGACGCTGGCGGGTGAAGGCGAACAGGGCGCGCCGCCATTTTTCATGAATCGCCTTGCCGTTGGCGATGCGCAGACGCCCCTCGAACCCGAGCACCAGGCACAGCAGGTAGACATTGGCCAGGTCGCGGGTGGCCGGATCACGCGTCATTAGCAGGCGGCCAATGGCGACGGGCAGGCGGTCGCCGGCCGAGCTGCTGCCGAACAACCGTGCTTCCAGCGGCCGTTCCAGCCACAGCGCCTGGCCTGGCCAGTCGTTGAACAGCAGATGCTCGTCGACCAGGGCGACAAAGGCGTACAGGGTGGCCTTGGCCTGATGCCCGTTGGCTTCACCGACGGCGGCAAACGCGCTGCGCCACAAGCGTCGGGCTATCGCGCCGGCCTGTTCGGCGCTTTGGGCCACCTGGACTTGCGGGTCCAGGGCGCTGGGCAATTCGTCGCGCCAGCGCAGCCATTGGTTCCAGGCCAGGGTGAAGGCCTGGCTCAGGGGCGCTGTGGCAAATGGGTTCAATTGTTGCGGCGTGTAGGTGTCAGCCATGGTCGGTCCGGTCCCTGGTCCTGCTTAGTCCTGTGTATTGGCGTCGAACAGCACAATCTCCATGGGTGCTGTCAGGGTGCTTTGCGTCATGGGGACGAAAAGAAACAAACGTTCCTTGGGCTTGAAGCGTTCGCCCTGAGCCCGAAGGCTGAACAGCCTGAAAGATTCCCCGACGCTATAGGCCACCTGTTCACTGCGCTCCAGAGCCTTGACCTCAAAGCCCTGGGAGCGTTGGCGAATCAGTGGGTCGACCTGGGATTCGGAGGTGATGACTGCATGCTTGAGCCACTCCAGCGCGGCCTGGGGGCCGACGCCAGCAGGCATGCGCACGCCGATGACCAATTGCTGCTTCTGGCTTTCGAAGTCGAGCAACTCAATGGAAAAACGCCGGTCCTGCAAGGTGAAGTCGCGGCGGCTGTAGCCGACGCGGATATTGCTCAACTTGGCAGTCAGCCAGGTGAGTACTGCCTGGAAACTCTCCAACAGGTTTTCATAGGCCAGCGGGGCGAAGGTCGGCATGCCCTGTTCCAGGTCCAGGCTGACCAGGGCTCCGGCCATGTTCATCAGTTGCAGGTAGAGATCGGCGGGGTGCACGACCCCGCAGTCCAGTGCGGCCTGGACGCCGGGCAGGCAGGTCCAGATGGCGCTCAACTGGCGGCGCAGTTCGGCGCTTTCCACTAGTTTTCCGTCGTCTTGCAGCCGGCGCAGACGGACCGTGAGAAAGTCGATCTTGTGCCGGGCGAGGGCGCAGAGCTTGTTGATTTCCAGGCTGATCGGCGAGTCGGGCGCGAGCCGTGGGCTGGGTGGCTGGTAGGGCAGGCAGGTAAATGACTGGCCTTTGCAGTCCAGGCGCAGCAACGGCAGGTAGAGGGAATCGCTCAGGCCGGCCCGGGTGACCAGGCGCAAGTGTGGCCGCAGCACCGTCAGCGGCTGGGGGAACTGACCACTTTCCAGGTCCGGCAGCGACTCGCTCTGCAGGCTGCGCAGGCGCTCGCCCCAGGGTACCAACTGGCGGGCCCGCCACTGGGGGGCGACGGCCAGGTAGATCATCAGCTCGCTGTGACCGAGACGATAGTGATCGTTGAGTTGCAGCTCCAGCAACGGGTCCTTGCCCCGCTCGCGATCAAGGTCGACGACCAGCCCGTCGGGCATCACCGCACGCAGTTCGCTCACCCGCACCAGGCCGCTGCCCAGACGTGTGTCGTCGATGACCAGGCGCTCGACCCCCCAGAACCACGGATGGGCCCCCAGTGCATGGCGTGCCGACAGGGCTTCTGCGCGCAGCGATTGCAGCTGGAAGTGTTGTGGTAGAAGGGCCATGCCCTCGTGCCAGCAGATCGCGTCCGGTATGCCTGACATGCGTTACTCCTTGACCATCCTGGTAAATCGCGTGGGTATTGTGTCCTTCACGCGGGTTGAGTCCTTATTGGCCCTGGGCATCGAGCAGGCGCATTTCCCGAGCGCCCAGACGAAGCCAGATACTGGGTTGGTGCTCGACCAGTAAGCGATGGGCGCCCGGGGTGTTATAGCTGGCAAACAGCAAAAGTCCACTGCCTGGCCGGCCTTTGAGGGGATTTTCCTTGAGTTCCAGAAACTGCCCGGGGACCACCTCCAGGTGCCACACCGAGAACATGTTCGGGTAGTCGCGCGCCAGTTGCGCCCGTTGTTCGAACCACTGGCTGGCGGGGGTGGCTTTGAGGCGCTCGAACAACTGGCTATCGCTGGCGACGACAAAGTCGATGGCGATCGGCGTGTCGTTATTGGCGCGCGGTTCGACATCGACGGTGACATGGTCCAGTGCGACCTTGGGCGCGAATAGGCTGCAACCGCTGATCTGAAAGGCCAGGAACAGGGCGGCTATCCAGCCGATTTTTCGGAACTTGTACGAATCCATGTAATCCCATTCTGATTTTTCTGTAAAAACTTACTTGCATTCTTATAGCCGTCTTCTAAGGTTTTGCCACAGCTCGTCATGCCGAATCTCGATTGTCTTGCCGCAGTGCCAGGCAATCGGGGTGCTGAAGACAGAAGTCAAACGGGACGCAACGCCCCGCATGAACCCGAAGGAGATGGGAAATGGCTGGTAACAACGAAAGTACTCAGCACCTGCTGGGGCGTAATCGTCCGCCGCGCGTACAAATCACCTACGACGTCGAGATCGGCAATGCCTTCGAGAAGAAGGAACTGCCGCTGGTGGTCGGCATTCTGGCGGATCTATCCGGGCCGGACTCGAAGGTGCAAGCGCCCGCGCTCGGCGCGCGTCCGTTTATCAATATCGATGTCGATAACTTCGATTCGGTCCTGGGCAATATCAAGCCGGGAGTGTCCTTTACCGTGCCGAGCAAGCTCGGTGATCCGAATGCGGCGGATGCCGCGGACGCCAAGCTCAATGTCTTCCTGGAGTTCAGCAAGTTCGAGGAATTCAATCCGGCCAACATCATCGAGAAAGTCGATGGCCTCAGGGAAATGTTCCACAAACGCCAGAAGCTTCAGGACCTGCTGATCAAGCTCGACGGTGACGCGGCGCTGGACAAGGAACTGGTCAAGAGCCTGGCCAGCGAAGAGGCGATCAAGCAGTTCAAGGCCCTGCTCGATGAGCAGAGCGCGGCGGGCGGTGACACCGGGAAAAAACCGCTGAGCGACAAAGACCCGGCAGCCGATACCAACGCCTGATCCCACCCCTGCATGGAGCAACCCCCATGGCCAAGACCGATACCGAAAGCGGCACCACCCAGACCACCGAAACGGTGTCCCTGCTCGACACCATCGTTCAGCAGATGATCCAGGACGAAGGCCAGAAGCCTTATGCCCGGCAGATGCTCGAGGCATTGACCGAAGAGGTCAGCGATGTACAGCTCAAGGTCGACCAGGACCTGGTGAGTTTTATCAGCAAACGCATCAAGGAACTGGACGAAAAGATCAGCCAGCAGCTCAACCTGATCTTGCAGCACCCCAAGCTCAAGGAGCTCGAAGCGTCCTGGCGCGGCCTGCACCAGTTGGTGGTCAACACCGAAACCAGCACCACCCTGAAACTGCGTCTGCTCAATATCACGCGTGAAGAACTGCGCCTGGACCAGGAAAAGACCGCTGAGGCCTTCGACCAGAGCGCCCTGTTCAAGAAGGTCTACGAGGAGGAGTACGGCACCTACGGTGGCGACCCCTTCAGCCTGCTGATCGGTGACTTCAGCTTTGGCCGCAGCGTGCAGGACATTGCCCTGTTGACCAGTCTGTCGAAAGTCGCGGCAATGGCCCATGCGCCCTTTATCGCCGCCGCCGACCCCAAGCTGTTCGACCTCAAGGCCTTTACCGACCTCGCGGTGCCCCGGGACCTGGCCAAGGTCTTCGAAAGCCTGGAACTCGATGGCTGGCGCCAGTTCCGCGCCTCGGAAGACTCACGCTATGTCTCGCTGGTCCTGCCGCGCTACCTGATGCGCCTGCCTTATGGGCCGCTGACCGTACCGGTCAAGGGCCTGAACTTCACTGAGGAGGTCAACGGTCAGGAGCACGACAAATACCTCTGGGGCAATCCGGCCTGGCTGCTGGCCCAGCGCATTACCTCGGCCTTTGCCAAGCATCGCTGGTGCGCCGCGATCCGTGGCGTCGAGGGCGGCGGGGCGGTGAGCAACCTGCCGTTCCACACCTTCGATACGCCCGCCGGTGACAAGTCCCTCAAGTGCCCGACCGAAGTGGCGATTACCGACCGCCGGGAAAAAGAACTCGACGACCTCGGCTTTATTGCCCTGTGCCATCGCAAGAACACCTCCCAGGCGGTGTTCTTCGGCGGCCAGACCACCAACAAGCCGCGGACCTACAATACGTACGAGGCCAATGCCAATGCGCGGATCTCCGGGATGCTGCCGTATGTGCTGGCAGCCTCGCGCTTTGCCCATTACCTCAAGGTCATCCTGCGCGACAAGGTAGGCAGCTTTGCCAGCCGTGACAGCGTGCAGACCTACCTCAACAACTGGATCGCCGACTACGTGCTGATCAATGACAACGCCCCCCAGGAAATCAAGGCGCAGTACCCGTTGCGCGAAGCCCGGATCGATGTCAGCGAAGTGCCGGGGCGTCCGGGCAGCTATCGGGCCACGGTGTTCCTGCGCCCGCACTTCCAGCTTGAAGAACTGACGGCCTCGATCCGTCTGGTGGCGAGCCTGCCAAGCCCGGCAGCGGCCTGACAGGCGCTAGCAGTTGCGTTGACCCCGCCGCGGTGCGGCGGGGTTTCTTTCTATTCAATGGCAGTACACGGAGCTAAACGCGATGGATGCGATCATTCTCGACCTGGGCGGCGATATCAAAGGCGACTCGATGTTGGAGGGTTTCAAGGACAAGATCGAAGTCATGTCCTATAGCCATAACGTCGCCATGCAGGTCACCAACGACGTCAGCAACTCGGAGCGGACTTCCGGTAAACCCCATATCGGCGAGTTCACCCTGACCAAGTTCATCGACACCTCCACCCCGTCGCTGAACGAATACTGCTGCGCCGGCAAGCCGATTCCCGAAGCCAAGATCACCATTGGACGCAACGCCTCGGAAACCAGCGGCCAGTTGATGCCCTTTATCGTCTACACCCTGACCAATGTCGTGCTGTCCAACGTCAGCGTCAGCGGTGGCACGGGCGGCAAGCCGGTCGAGACCCTCTCGCTGAACTTCACCAAGATCAAGTGGGAACTGACCGCCCAAAAAGACGACGGCACCAAGGAAGGCACCGCAGCGGCCACCTGGGATCTGGCGGCTAACAAACTGGTCAAGTAATCCCGGGGCTGCACAGGAAGTCTGCCCATGGGCATTGCACTGTTCGATCGCCTGGCCGCCGGGCCGGGCGAGGCGTATGCGGCGAGCGACAGCGCGGTCGCCGAGTCGATTCGCCTGGAGCTTGAGCGCCTGCTCAATACCCGCCGTACCACCCGTGAGCATCGGATGCCGGCGAGCATCATCGACTACGGCATCGACGACTGGAGCAACTTCTACGCGGACCGCGAGGCGGATCGGCGTGCGCTGCTGCGCGACGTCCGCCAGACCATCGAGCGTTTCGAGCCCCGTTTGCGCCTCAGTGCCCTGGATGTCGAAGCCGTGCCGGGGCAGCGGCGCAAGCTTATCCTGCGCATTGCCGGACACCTGCGCGGCAGTGAGGCGCTGCTGGAACTGGTCATGAGCTTTGGCGACAGCAGTTTCGAGGTGCGCTATGAATGACTCGATCGATGCGCAACTGCTCGACTATTACCAGCGCGAGCTGACCTGGTTGCATCGTACCGGGGCCACTTTCGCCCAGAACCATCAAGCGGTGGCCGCCAATCTGCGCTTGTCGGCCCAGGGCTCGCAGGATCCCCATGTCGAGCGCCTGCTCGAAGGTTTTGCCTTGCTGGCGGCCCGTTTGCAGCGCCGGCTGGACGATGATTACGCCGAATTCAGTGATGCCCTGCTGGAACAGATCTATCCCCTGGCGCTGCGCCCGATGCCCTCGTGCGCCATCGTCGCGTTCTCCCCTGATCCGCTCAAAGGCCAGTTGAACAATGGCTATACGCTGCCTCGGGGCAGCCAGCTGTTTGCGCCGCCCCAGGCGCCGCGCAGCGACAGCATTTACTGGCGCACCAGCACCGATGTGCAGTTGTGGCCGTTGAGTGTGGCCGAGGTCAGCCTGCTCGATCGCACGCGCGCCAGTGACGTCACCGGGATACCCCAGGCGTTGAGTGCGTTGCGCCTGGAACTCAGTGGCTCGGACAAGGTGCCGTTGGGCACGCTGGGCATCACTCACCTGCGGATCCACCTGGCGGGTAATCCGCTCAATCGGGCGCAACTCTATGATTTGCTGTCGGCCCATAGCCTGGATGTGTGCTGCGGCGTGCCAGGGGAGCCGGCCTCGGTGCGGCTCAATGCCAAACCCCTGGCGGTGGGGTTTGCCGACAGTGAACAATTGCTGCCGGAAGAAGATGGCCTGCATCCCGGCCTGCGTCTGCTCGCCGAGTACTTTGCGTTTCCCGACAAATTTGCCTTCTTCGATCTGCCGGTACGGATCCCGCCGCTGGCCACCGACCGGCTGGTGATCCATGTGGCTTTTGACCGCGCGCCCGTGCACCGCATCAGCCTGCAACGCGAAGATATCGCCCTGGGTTGCACCCCGGTGATCAATCTGTTTGCCCGCACCGCCGAAACCCTGCGCCCGGATGGCAGCCGCAGTGAACATCGCCTGGTGGCCGACGCCCATCGTGAAGACAGCGTGGAAATCCACAGTATTACCAGCCTGCAAGCCAGCAGCGCCGATGCGCTGTTCCCAGTGGCGCGTTATTACGGTTGCCAGCATGGCCAGAGCGATGTGCGGTTGTTCTGGCATGCACGCCGCACTGCCGGCCTGAATCCGAACCGGCGTGGCACCGACCTGCTGCTCAGCCTGGTCGATCCCCAGTTCGAGCCCCTGAGCCAGTTGCCGGGCCTGAGCTTTACCGCCAAGGTGTTGTGCACCAATCGTCATCTGGCCGAGGAACTGGGGCCTAACAGCAAGCTGAAATTCGAACTCAGCGGGCCGGTGGCCGCCATCCGCTTGCTGAAAAGCCCGACCGCACAATCCTTGCCGCCCTTGGGCGGAGCTTCGCGCTGGCGACTGGTGGCGCAGCTCAACCTCAATCACTTGTCGCTGGTCGAGGGTGATGATGCTTTGGCCGCGCTCAAGGAAATGCTCAGCCTGCACAATCTGCGCAATGACAGCAGCATCGAGGCGATGATCAAGGGGATCGCGCGCATGGACACGGTGCGTGTGGTCGACCAGGTGGGCCGGGATGCCTGGCGGGGCTGGCGCAACGGCCTGGAAGTGCGGATTCAGCTCAATGACGAAGCCTTCGCCGGACAGAGCCGGATGTTGTTTGGTGCGGTACTGGCGAATTTTCTCGCGCTCTACGCCAACCTCAACTGCTTTGTCCGTACCTGCCTGATCCATAACGACGAGGAGGTCATGCGATGGCAGCCGGACAGCGACCCCGGCCTGGTTCTCTAGGCGAGCGCCTGCGCCAGGCGCCGCAATCCTTCGAGTTGCTTCAGGCCCTGCTGGTACTGGAGCAGGAGCGTCCCAGCAGCACCTCTCTGGCCTGCGGCAATGATCCGCGCCACGAAGTGGTCCGCCTGCGTGGGCCGCTGACGCCGGTGTTCGCCCCCAGTCAGATCAGCCGGATCAGTTACACCGAGGAGGAGGGCGGCCCGCCGCAATTGGTGCTGCATACACCGGTGTTCGGCCTGGGCGGCCCGGATGGACCGCTCCCTTATGCTTATCAAGAGTGGCTGCAACAACGTGCGCGGGACAAGGATGAAGCCACCGCCGAGTTTCTCGATCTGTTTCAACATCGCCTGCTCAGCCTGCTGTATCGGGTGCAGCGCAAGCATCGCCTGGCGCTGCCTTTTTGCGAGCCGACCCAAAGCCCGGTGTATCGCCAACTATTGGCGCTCAATGGGCTGACGCCTGCCAGGGAGCAAGCGCAGAGCCGCGCGGTGGTGGCCCGCACTGCGCTGTTTGCCAATCGCCGGCGTTCCCTGGCGGGCTTGCACAATCTGGTCAGCCAGCGTTTCGGGCTAAATACCCGCATCGAGGCTTTCCAGGGCGCCTGGCGCACGATTCCCGGTGCCAGCCAAAGTGTTCTGGGCCGGGGGCCGAGCCCGCCAAAGTTGGGGCGCGGGGCCCTGATCGGGCGTCACGTCTGGGATCAACATGCCGGGATTCGAATCACCCTGGGCCCGCTGGACAGCGATCAGGTTCGCGGTTTTTTGCCTGAAGGCGCCGATCATCGCGCATTGGGCCAGTTGGTGGCGTTTTATCTGGATGCGCAGCTGGCGTGCAGCCTGCGCCTGTTATTGAAAGAGACGGCGCCGCTACAGCTGCAGCGCCAGCCCGAGAGCGCCGTGCGCCTGGGCTGGGGCAGTTGGCTCAAACGCGTCAACGGGCTGTGCAATGCGCCCATCGAACTGCAACTGGACTTGCAACAGGAACCCTGACCATGGAACTGGCCGCGCTTATCTCACGCCTGAACGGTGCCTGCCACGGCGCCCTTGAACGGGCTGCCCAGCGCTGTCACGGGCGCAACCAGCATTTTGTCGAGATCGAGCACCTGCTCCTGGAACTGCTCGATGTTGACGCTGGCGACCTGTCGCTGCTGTTGCCGCAACTGGGGCTCGATCGCGATGCCCTGGCCGCGGAGATCAACCGTAGCCTGGAGCGCTTCAAGACCGGTAATACGCGCTATCCGGTGCTGTCTGCGCAAACCGTGGCACTGATCGAGGATGCCGTGGTGCAGGGCAGTGTGCTGGGCATCCACGGTGTGCGTTCGGGGTTGCTGCTCCTGGCCCTGCTGGACCGGGAGGAACGTCGTCAGTTGCTCCAGGTAAGCGCACCCTCGCTGCTGGGGATCTCGCGCGAGACCTTGCGCGAGCATCTGCTGGAATGGACGGCCGGCTCCGTCGAATCGAGCCTGCCGGTGCAAAAGCCGGCCCGCGCCGGGGCACCGCCGACGGCGCGCGATTCGCTGCTGGAGCAGTACACCCAGGACCTGACCCAGGAAGCACGCGAGGGCCGGATTGACCCGATTGTCGGGCGTGACAGCGAGATCCGGCAGTGCATCGATATCCTCCTGCGGCGGCGCCAGAACAACCCGATCCTGGTGGGGGCGCCAGGGGTGGGCAAGACCGCCGTGGTCGAGGGCCTGGCCCGGCGGATCGCCGAAGGCAGCGTGCCGCCGCCGTTGCAGGACGTCAGTGTGCGGGTGCTCGACCTGGGGCTGCTGCAGGCCGGGGCCGGGGTCAAGGGCGAGTTCGAACAGCGTCTCAAGGGGGTGATCGAGGGCGTGCGCAGCGCCAGTCCCAAGGTCATTCTGTTTATCGACGAAGCTCATACCATGATCGGTGCCGGCGCCGCAGAGGGACAGAGCGATGCGGCCAACCTGCTTAAACCCGCCCTGGCTCGGGGCGAGTTGCGCACCCTCGCGGCCACCACCTGGCTGGAATACAAGAAGTACTTCGAAAAGGACCCGGCCCTGGCCCGGCGTTTTCAACTGGTCCAGGTCGAAGAGCCGGACGAGGCCACCGCCGTCGGCATGCTGCGCGGCATCGCCGGCAAGCTGGAGCACCACCACGGCGTCAAGGTGCTGGACGCGGCGATCCACGATGCGGTGAAGCTCAGCCAGCGCTATATCTCCGGTCGGCAGTTGCCGGACAAGGCCATCAGTGTGCTCGATACCGCGTGCGCGCGGGTTGCGCTGGCCCAGCATGATGTGCCGCCGCAACTGGAAACCCTGCGCCATCGCCAGATGGCCCTGGCCGATGAGTTGCAGCGCCTGCGCCGTGAGCAGGCCACGGGGCATGACCATGCCCGGCGCATTGGCGCGCTGGAGATCGAAGACGGCGACGGCCGTGTGGCCATGCGCGAGCTGGAACAACGCTGGAACGAAGAGCGGGTGGCGGTGGTCGAGTTGCTGGAAACGCGGGTGCGCCTGCTCGAACTGAGCGAGCAACTCAACCCCGACAGCGCGGATGCCGACCTCGACAGCCGTATCGATCAGCTTTCAGCCGAACTGGCGCGCCTGGAAAGTGGCCTGGAAGTGATTCGCCAGGATGACCCGTTGGTGCCCGAGCAGGTGGACTCCAAGATCGTCGCGGCGGTGATCGCCGGCTGGACCGGGATTCCGCTGGGCAAGATGCTGGCCGACGAAGCCTATGCCCTGCGCACCCTGGACCAGCGGCTGGCACAACGGGTGATGGGCCAGACCGCCGCGCTTGGGGTGATTGCCCAACGTATCCAGGCTTATCGTGCCGGGTTGACCGACCCGCAGAAGCCAGTCGGGGTGTTCCTGTTGCTGGGCCCGACCGGGGTCGGCAAGACCGAGACCGCCTACGCCCTGGCCGACGCGCTGTATGGCGGCGAGCGCAACCTGATCAGTATCAATCTTTCCGAATACCAGGAAGCCCATACCGTCAGCCAGCTCAAGGGCGCGCCGCCGGGTTATGTCGGCTACGGCAGCGGCGGCGTGCTCACTGAAGCGGTACGGCGCAAGCCCTATAGCGTGGTGCTGCTCGATGAAATCGAAAAAGCCCACCCGGACGTGCTCGAAGCCTTTTACAACGTGTTCGACAAAGGCCTGATGGAGGATGGCAGCGGGCTGGTGGTGGACTTCAAAAACACGGTGATGCTCGCCACCAGTAATGTCGGGGCTGAGCTGATTCTCGACACACCTCTGGCCCAGCAACAGGGCGAACCGTTCAATGAGCGCCTGCGCAAGGTGCTGGCCGCCGAGTTCCGTCCAGCCTTTCTGGCCCGCATGACCGTGGTGCCATATCGGGCCCTGGCGGATGAAACCCTCGAAGCGATTGTCCTGAGCAAGCTGGAAAAGCTGCGCGAGCGCTACCTGGCAGCGACCGGCAAGCGTTTCGACTACGACGATGGGATTGTCCAGGCCGTGCTCGCCCAATGCAGTGCGGCAGGCGCGCGGGATATCGAAAATGTGCTGATGGCGCAGGTGGCCGGGAAGCTGGCGCAGTGGGTGCTGGAGTGAGTCGATAAAGCACTACGGATCCAATTAGAGGAAGGAGTCTCTCAAAATGTTACTGAGTGTGCTGATAGGGAAAGTACGCGCTAAAACCCTCACCTGCGGTGATGTGGTCAGTGAGTTGATGCGTCAACCGACCCAGGCGATAGGTCGAAAAATCGAGTCCCATGTGCATATGCATGCGATGGAAGGCTTCAAGTTGTCCCAGACCAAGTTCTCGGGGACTGCCGACCAGTTGCTCGCTAAAAAGGGGCAATGGGAGCAACCCACCCACCTATTTCCGTCCAACCCTGTTAACGATGTGGGCCGGCGAGTGTTTACCGGCGTGCCGCCGACGCCACATCTATCCAATGATGTACTGCAAGACGGTGATCGCCTGCCGCTGCTGAATGATTTCGCCTATCGCACCGGGCTTGGCGAGTTGCCGTTGATTGAGACTTCAACCAGTACGGTTCGTAAGCGCGTAAAAGGCGGGCCGCCTCTCCCGGAGACCTACGAGACCATTACGCAAAGCGCCGCTGGATATCAGGCTACAAAAGGCGGCATCACTAAAACACTGATAGTGGGCATCGGGCCTGACGAGTATTTCTGTGTCCCGGGAAAACCAACCGAGTTGGGCATCAGGGTCGACAAAACCATTGTTGCGGCGCGGGTTGCCAAGTCACCGGTACATACGATGTTTCCCGACTCTGAGTCACTGGTATTGCATCTGACTGCTGCATTAGGATCCGATGCCGGGCTGGTAGTGCTGGAGGCACTAGAGGCGCTGGGTACCGGTGCGGTCGACACAGTGGGATTGTTTTCCAAGACGGCGGTCAGATCGGTGACAGATTATGATCCCAAGATCCCGAATGTGATGCTGGAGCGCTCCGTTGAGGTTGATCAAACCCAGCCACGTCTCGTTACGGGGTTCTATCCGATGACGGGCAATGTCAATGTCAGCGCCTGCGCCATTGATCATGTGGTCGTGGTAATGGGGTACAGCGCGTGCGGGAGATTGACCTTGAAAACCTGCTATCCGAGCAAGGAGACGACGCTGGATAGCATTGGCAAAGACTCTGCCCCCCTCGAAGATTTGGCCGAGACCGTTTACAGCAAGACCTTTGTAAAGGTCATCCAAGCCAGCGCCGTTACCCTTAAGTGGTAGTGCGTTGCTGCAGGGAATCCGTTTGGCCCACTTAGCAGGCGTTACATGACTCGCCCCGAAGATACAAACACCGGCTTTGCCCTGTCAGGACCCGTTGTCACTAGCATGTTCGCCCAGAGTGCCACAGCCGACGAGGCACTGAGTCAGCTTGGGGTAGCGTCCATCTCGGGGTACAGCGTCAGCAGCCTGGTGATGGGGGATGCCATCGCCAGCCACGTCACCCTGACCCTGCACAACGATGCGCAGCAGCGCCCACTGGATGGCTTGTGCGCGCAGATCCGTCAGCTCCCGGCCGACAGCACCGCCGAGCGCTACAGCCTGCTGCTGCGCCCCTGGCTCTGGTGGCTGACCCTGGCCAGCAATAACCGGGTCTTTCAGAACCTGAGCACCAGCGATATTGTCACCGGGATCTTCAAGGACCACGGTTTCAGTGATTTCCGCCTGCAATTGACGGGCACCTATGAGCCCCGCGAGTACTGCGTGCAGTACGCTGAAAGCGACTTCGCGTTTGTCTCGCGGTTGCTGGAGGACGACGGCATCTTCTGGTTTTTCAGCCATGCCGAAGGTCGGCACACCCTGGTGCTGGCCGATAACAATGACGCCTTTCCCGACTGCCCGAACAACGCCGCGCTGAAGTATCTGGGCCAGCAGGTCGGTGAACGGGAACTGCACGGCATCCGTTCCGGCCAGTTGTGCCGCCAGGCCAGCAGCGGTGTCTACAGCGCCACCGACTATCAGTTCGTCACCCCGACCACCTCGCTCTATGAGCGCGCCGAAGCCGTGGCCGGGCCGCAGGCGATCTACGAGCACCCGGGCGGCTATACGGCCAAGGCTCGCGGTGATGCATTGGTCAAGCAACGGGTGGAAGCCCTGCGTACCGAGGAGCTGCGTTTTATCGGTGAAAGCGACTGTCGCTGGCTGGTGCCCGGGCATTGTTTCACCCTGAGCGGGCACGATGACCCGGCGGCCAATATCGAATGGCTGCTGATCAGCGTCACCCATGAAGTCAGCCACGAGCACTATCGCAACCGCTTCGAGGCCATCCCGCGCAGCGTGCCTTATCGGCCGCAGCGCCTGACCCCCAAGCCGCGCATGCATACCCAGACGGCACGGGTAGTGGGCAAGGCGGGGGAGGAAATCTGGACCGATGAGTACGGGCGGGTCAAGATCCAGTTTCCCTGGGATCGATTCGGCGAAAAGAATGAAAACAGCTCATGCTGGGTCCGGGTCGGCCAAGCCTGGACCGGCAAGGGTTTTGGCGCGCAATTTATCCCGCGGATCGACCAGGAGGTGATTGTCACCTTTATTGATGGCGACCCCGATCGCCCGCTGGTCACGGGCTGCCTCTATAACGGCAGCAACGTGTTGCCTTACGCGTTGCCGGCCAATCAAACGCAATCGGGGATCAAGACCCAGTCGTCGCTGGGCGGCGAGGGTTTCAACGAACTGCGTTTCGAGGACAAGAAGGATGCCGAGGAAGTCTTCGTGCAGGCGCAGAAAGACCTCAACATCAATGTGCTGAACGATAGCAGCGCGACCGTTGGCCATGACGAGACGCTTACGGTGCAAAACGCCCGCACCCGCACGGTCAAGGAGGGTGATGAAACCATCACCCTGGAGAAAGGCAAGCGCAGTGTCACCCTGCAAACCGGCAGCGACAGTCTCGATGTCAAGGGTGACCGGATCCTGAAAGTCGGCGGCAACCAGCAGCACAGCACCGAGGGCAACTACACCGAAACAGTGACCGGCAACTACCAGTTGACGGTCGATGGCAACCTGACGATCAAGGTCAGCGGCACCCTGACCCTGCACAGCACCGGTGATTTCAAGGCCGGCAGCGATGCCAACCTGGAAAGCAAGGCGGGCATGGCCTTGAGCAATCAGGCGGGCACGGCTCTGAGCAACAAGGCCGGTACATCACTGGAAAACAAGGCCGGTACCACCCTGACCAACGACGCCGGCATCAGCCTGATGAACAAGGGCGGTGCGCAGCAGACGGTCGATGGCGGTGGGATGCTGACAATCAAGGGCGGGCTGGTGAAGATCAATTGAGGGCCAGGGCATGAGCAGCAGCGGGCCGGTCGAGGTACAGCGTGGCGATAGCCGCCTGGTCGGACAACTGGATAGTGGTGCATTGCAGGGGCTGGCACGCGTCAGCGAACAGGGTCGACCCCAGGCTGCAATGAGCTATCACCAAGGGGCGTTACAGGGGCCAATGGTGCTTTACCATCCCGACGGCAAGCCTTCGGCCAAGTTGACCTTCAAGCAGGATCGGTTGCACGGCCCGGCCAGTTTCTACAACCCTCAGGGCCATCTGGTGCGCGAGGTGCAGTACCGGCTCGGCCAGCTCCATGGCCCGGCCAGCAACTACTTCGAAGATGGCAGCCTGGCCTCGCGCGAGCATTACCAGAACGGGCAACTGCAAGGCCGTTGCCAGCGTTATCACGCCAATGGCTGTTTGGCCGAAACCATCGACTATCACCAGGGCCAACCGCTCGAAGCCAGCCGGCGCTATGCCGCTGACGGGCGCCCGCTGAATGCCCAGGGCCAGCCGATGGCGCGTTGGCGTTGGTGGTGGCTGAGCTGGTCCCAGCCACCGGAGTGAGAGCCTGCGCGATTGTCAGGGAATCAGCGTCTGGACCTGGCCTGGGAAGACGATTTTGATCACCCCGGCCCAGGTGCACATCAACGTGCTATTGGCATCCAGCGCCGGCATGGGGCCGAGCAGCACTGTGGGTGCTCCGCCAGGGATCCAGGGGGCGGCAGTCACGGGGATACACGGCATGGGCACCAGTACGCCCAGGGCTGCGGCCGTCGCCGCGGCCACCGTGGGATTGGCCATGCTGGTGCACAGGCCGAAGGGCAGGATATTGACCAGCGGGATATGGTCCATCAGGTTGGCGGCCGGCATGCCGCCGATCAGTGTGCGGTTCTGCGGCAGGACCATCAAGGGCGCCGGTGCAACGCCGAAGCTGCATTGCAGGGTGGCGCAGGAACAGACGTGGGGACTGCCCATGAAAAACTCCATTCATCCATGAAAAGGCCTCCCGAGTATAGCCAGGCTCCCGCCCGGGTGCAGGTGCCTGGCTCATAGGGGCTGCGAGGCTATTGGGCGGCCCGGTTACTTGCCGCGATCAACTGATCGATCCGCTGCAAGTGCTGGCGATTGTCGTGGTCCCAGGGATGGAAGCCCGGACGGAAGTAATCCAGCCACGCCAGGGCGATGCGCGGGAAGATGCCCTGGCGCCCGTAGAGGTACTTGATCACCCGCCAGAGTCCGCGCAGATGCCCGCCAGCGCGCCGGTCGGCGATCAGCAGGCGAACATGGAAGTCGAACACCACCAGCCAGAAAAAGACCGTGGTGGTGAGCATGCTGCCAGTGCGGATCAGGTAGCGTTTCAGGCCGGGCTCCAGCACCGTATTGAACACATCGAAGGACACCGATTTGTGCTCGGTTTCTTCCAGGGCGTGCCAGATCCAGGTCTGCCGGTAGCCTTCGACGGAGTCACCCAGGCGTGTCGGGTCGCTGAGTAACAGGTCGGCCAGCATCGCGGTGTAGTGCTCCAGGGCGACGGTGATGGCCAGGTTGAAGGAGGCCGGAAAGTACTTTTTCTGCCATTGCAGAATCATCCGCAGCCGGCGGTCCAGGGTATGGGCTGGCAAACCTGCCGCCTGCAGCAGGTCGTTGTAGCGCACGTGCTCGCGGCTGTGCATGGCTTCCTGGCCGATAAAACCCTGGATCTCGCGCTTGAGCTGTGGATCGACGATACGGTCGCGGTAATGGCGCACGCTGTCCATGAAGAACAGCTCGCCGGCTGGGAATAGCAGGGACAGGGCATTGAAGAAGTGGCTGACATGGCGGCCTTGCTCGTGCCAGTCCTTGGCGCGCGAGGCGGGGAGTGAAAAGGTCAGATCGCGACGGATGGGGAGCATGTTCAGTTCTCCTTGGAATAGGCGCGAGCCTTGCGCTGGGCCTTGGGCGCCAGGCGGCGGCTGGCCATGACCACCAGCGCCTGGTAGGCCGCGGGCAGCAGACGGATCAACCAGTCGATGGCATGGGCGTCACGGCCGATCAGCACGCGGCGGCGATTCTTGCGCACGCCCTGCAGGATGACCTTGGCCGCCTGTTCGGCGCTGGTGATAAAGAATTTTTCGAAATCATCGCGGGCCTGCTGCTCGTTCTCGATCAAAAAGCCGTGCAGGTTGTCGCGGATACGGCTGGTGCGGGCGATATCGGTACGGATGCCTCCGGGTAGCACGCAAGTGGCACTCAGGCCGCAGCCTTGCAAGTCCAGTTCCTGGCGCAAGGCTTCGGTGTAGCCGCGAACCGCGAACTTGCTGGCGTTGTAGCCGGCCATGCCAGGTTGGGAGAACAGCCCGAAAACGCTGGCGGTGTTGATGATGTGCCCGCTGCCGGCCTGCTTGAGATAAGGCAGGAAGGCCTGGGTCCCGTGCACCACGCCCCAGAAGTTGATCCCCATGATCCACTCCAGATCGGTCTGCTCCATGCCCTCGACCGTGCTCGACAGCGCGACGCCGGCGTTGTTGAAAATCAGGTGCACCGCGCCATGCTCCTGCGCACTCTCGGCGGCCCAGGCGAACATGGCTGCGCGATCGGCCACATCCAACTCGCGCAGGCTGATGCGCACGGGCAACAGGGTGGCGGCACGCGCCAGTTGGACGGTTTGTTGCAGACCCGCCAGGTTCTTGTCGGCCAGGGCCAAATGGCAGCCTTCGCGTGCCAGGGCAATGGCCAAGGCCCGGCCCATGCCGGCAGCGGCACCGGTAATGGCGGCGACCCGCCCGTTGAAATGCTTCATGGGCGCGGTCCTGTGGTAGAGGTTTGCGGGCTGATGTCATGGGCTGGGCTGGCGCGATAATCCTGCAGGCGAAAGTTGCTGGTCAGGCGTTTGAAGCGCCAGGTGGACCCAGGCCACAGCGTGGTGTTCTTGCCGGTCCGCGGGTCCAGGTACCAACTGGCGCAGCCGCCGGTCGACCAGATGGCCCGCTTGAGGCGTCCCTGCAGTTCGCGGTTGTAGGCGGTTTCCACGAGAGGGCTGACTTCGATGCACGCCAGGCGCTGGCGCTGCATGGTTTGCACCGCCTGGAGGATGTACTCGACCTGGGCCTCGATCATCAGAATCATCGAGTTGTGCCCCAGCCCGGTATTCGGCCCGACGATCATGAAAAGGTTGGGGTAGCCGGGCAGGGTGGTCCCCAGATAGGCATGGGCGCCGTTGTGCCAACTGTCCAGGATGTCGAGGCCATCGCGCCCGATCAGCATGCCCCGGGGCAGGGGCGCGGTGGCTTGGAAACCGGTGCCGAAGATCAGGCAGTCCGCCGGGTGGCGCACGCCATCGGCAGTCACCACGGCATCGGCCTCGATCCGCTGGATAGCCTGGCTGACCACCTGCACATGGCTACGGGTCAGGGCCGGGTAGTAGTCGTTGGACATCAGGATGCGCTTGCAGCCAATGGTGTAGTTGGGGGTCAGCGCCTGGCGCAGCCCAGGGGTCGCGACCTGTTTGTGCAAATGCCGCAGGGCCATGCGCTGCACCACTTTCATCAGTTGCGGACGATGAGCAAAGGCCAGGACCCGGCTTTCCAGCATCCAGTAACGCACGCTGCGCGCCAGGCGCTGGGTAAAGGGCAGGTGCTTGAAGGCCCAACGTTCCAAGGTACTCAAGGGCCGGTCCGGCTTGGGCAGGATCCAGGGTGGGGTGCGTTGGAACAGATCGAGATGGGCCACCTTGGGCACGATCTGTGGCACAAACTGGATGGCGCTGGCGCCCGTACCGATTACCGCGACCCGTTTGCCTTGCAGGGAATAGCCATGATCCCAGTGTTGGGAGTGGAAGGCCTTGCCCTGGAAGTTCTCCAGCCCCGGGATATCCGGCAGCGCCGGGCGCGACAAGCCGCCCATGCCCGACACCAGCACCCGGGCGCTGAGGCGTCGGCCATTGGCGAAGCGCAGGGCCCAGCGCTGGCGGGCTTCGTCATACACGGCGGTTTCCAGGGCCAGGCCCAGGCGCAGGTAGGGGGTAATCGCGAAGCGCTCGGCGCACTGCTCCAGGTACGCGCGGATCTCCGCAGCGGGGGCGAACTGGCGACTCCACTGCGGGTTGGGCGCGAAGGAAAACGAGTAGACGTGCGATTGCACATCGCAGGCGCAGCCGGGGTAGTGGTTGTCGCGCCAGGTGCCGCCGAGGGCGTCGGCCTGTTCGGCAATCAGGAAGTCCTCAAGGCCCGCCTGTTTGAGTTTGATGGCCATGCACAGGCCGGCAAAGCCGGAACCGATGATGGCGATATCAATGCTCTCTTCGTCGTCCATGGGCGGTGAGTACGCATTCATTGTGTGTACCTCTTGTGGGTGCAACCGGGCTGCCGGGAGTGAGTGGTCGGTTTGTGCAGGTTTAGCATTGCACATTTAAATTATTTGTTTTAAAAAATAATTTAAATAGCTAATCTGAAAATCCTTAGCGGTGGATATGCGCAGTCAGTCGCCAGGCCTAACCGGGACTGGCAAGGCGCCGCACAGAGGGTTTGCCGGTGATCCCCGTCAGGGTGACGTGCGACAGCGGCGCAGGGAGGCGGAGGGCAACGCTATGGAAAACGGATGGACGGTCGCCGTTGGCGCACTGGTCGTGGGCTCGGTGCTACTGAATTGGGTCAGCCGACGCATCACGCGCCGAATCGAAGAAAAAGTGCCGGTCGATGGACGTTTTATCGAGGTCGACGGTGAGCGTGTCCACTATGTGGATGAAGGGCAGGGCCCGGCGCTGGTGATGATTCACGGCCTTACCGGTTGTTCGCGCAATCTCACCTACGCCCTGGCCCCGGCCCTGCGTAACCGCTATCGGGTGATTACCTTGGACCGCGCCGGCTGCGGTTACTCGACCCGCGCCCCTGGCGCGCCGTGCGATCTTGCGACCCAGGCGCGGTGGCTGGCCCAGGTGATCCAGACGCTGGGCCTGACTCAGCCCCTGGTGCTCGGCCATTCCCTGGGTGGCGCTATTGCCTTGGCCCTGGCCCTGGATCATCCCCGGGCCGTCAGTGGCCTGGTGCTGGTCGCGCCGCTGACTCATCCCCAGCGCAGGTTGCCGCTGGTGTTTCTGTCCCTGGGCATACGTCCCGCGCTGTTACGCCGCTGGCTGGCCGCGACGCTGGCCACGCCCATTGCGGTGTTGGGGCGCCGGGGTGTGCTCAAGGGCGTATTCACCCCGGACCCGGTGCCGGATGACTTCACCGAACGGGGCGGCGCGCTGCTGGGCATGCGCCCGGGCAGCTTTTATGCCGCCTCCAGTGAGATTGCCACGGTCAACGCGGCATTGCCGGGCATGGTCAAGCGCTACGCCACGTTGCAGTTGCCGGTCGGGCTGATCTACGGCGCCCAGGATCGTGTGCTCGATTATCGCCAGCATGGCCTGGCCCTGGCCGAGAAAGTGCCGGGGATCCAGCTCAAGGTGCTTGAAGGGCGCGGGCATATGTTGCCGATCAGTGCGGTCGAGCAGGTGGTCGCCATGGTTGACCGGGTGGCGGGCAAAAAACATCTGGTCGACGTCAGTTCTCCCAGTCCCACCCGCGCTGTGCCGTAGTCGGCGCGATTTTATTGTCGGCCAGGGTTATGGCCGGAAACCTTGCTCCAGAGCCCTGCCTGAATGCAGGCAAAGAAATATCCGGCGAGACATTCAGAAGGTTCTAAGAAATTAGTTGACGACCTATCGGATCCGAGCTATTTCTTTTAAAAAATATTTTGAATGTTTTTTTTGAAATGCAATTGAGCGATTAAAATAATGAAAATAACGCCTTTTATCGCATTTTCTGTCTCGAACGACGCCTATCGTCTTCGCGGCGGCATTCATTCTCGCAACAGCACCCAGCGGTGGTCGGCATGAACGCCTCGGTAGCGGCGTCCGCCGCCTGGAGCGACAGCAAGCGTCACCTCTGGTGGCTCGGCACACTGCCCATGGCGACCCCTCTGCTCGCCGGCTTGTTCGCCCTGACCACCGGTGTCCAGGCGCTCTGGTGGAGCGGGGTGGTGGTGATCTTCGGGTTGATCCCGCTGATCGACGGCCTGCTCGGCGAAGACACCAGTAACCCACCTGAATCCATAGTCCCGGACCTGGAGAAACAACACTACTACCGCTGGATCGTGTACTCGTGCGTGTGGCTGGTCTGCCTGTCGCTGGTGGTGACCGCCTGGCTGGCCACTGGAGGGATCGACTGGATTGCCGCCGGTGGCCTGGTGCGCCTGGCGGACAGCTTAGGCTGGCACGGTGGTTTTGCCAGTTTGATGAACTATTTTACCGAACGCGCCCAGGTTCATGGCGCCGTGCACTGGTCGACCTACCTGGGCATGGCCATGTCCACCGGCGCGGCCACCGGCATCGCCATCAATATTGCCCACGAACTGGGTCACAAACCGCGGCCGTTGGCGCAGTGGCTGGCCAAGCTGGCCCTGGCGCCGACCTTCTACGGGCACTTCTTTATCGAACACAATCGTGGTCACCATGTACGGGTCGCCACGCCCGAAGATCCGGCCAGTTCGCGACTGGGCGAGAGCTTTTGGGCGTTCCTGCCGCGTTCGACCTGGTTCAGCCTGCGTTCGGCCTGGCACCTGGAACGCGAGCGCCTGAACAAGCAAGGCCTACCGGTGCTGCACTGGCGCAACGGCGTGCTCTCGGCCTGGCTGTTCAGCGTGGTGCTGTGGGGCGTGTTGATCGCCTGGCTGGGGGCGGCGGTGATTCCGTTCCTGCTCATCCAGGGCATCTACGGGTTCTCGTTGCTGGAGGTGGTCAACTATGTTGAGCACTACGGCCTGCTGCGTCAGAAACAGCCCAATGGTCGCTACGAGCGCTGCTCGCCGCGCCACTCCTGGAACAGCAACCGGATCGTCACCAATATTTTCCTGTTCCAGCTGCAACGGCATTCCGATCACCACGCGTATCCGACGCGGGCCTATCAGTCGCTGCGTCACTTCGACGAGTCGCCGCAATTGCCCTATGGCTACGCCAGCATGATTGTCTGGGCCTATGTGCCGTTTCTGTGGCGCCGCTTGATGGACCACCGGGTCCTGGCGCACTACGACGGCGATGTCCGCCTGGCCAATCTGCACCCGAGCAAACGTGCCGGCCTGCTTGAGCGCTACGGCCAGAGCAACACCGAGTAACGCTCCACGTCAGCGCACGTGCCCACTGCTTCCAGTGCGCATGACGGGGATCGGCTTGCCCGCCAAACGGGTGGGTCAGTAACGCAACGCAGTGGGTTGACCCGAAAAACAATAAGTACAGAGAAGGAAGTCAACGATGCACAACCCAACCTCTACCGCCGCTCGCCGACTGATGGCTGCGCTGTTTGCCCTGGCGGTGATCGCCCCGGCCCAGGCCGCGCGGATCGAACCGGTCGGCAGTGAATTCAGCGCCAAGGGCCCGATCAGCTTTGCCAAAAGCATTATCAGCGCCGATTGCACCATCGAAGTCAGCGGCAAGGTCAGCCCCGACGGTGCCTTCGCCAGTGTCGAGAAAGTCGCGTTTCTCGGCGGTTTCAAATGCAGCCAGGTCACCGCCACGCATCTGCCCTGGACCCTGGTTGCCAAGGATGAAGGCAGCGGCTCGATGTCCGGCATTAGCGTGAATGTGGGCGCGCCCCTGGTCGGTGGCGACTGCGGGCCGTCGACCGCCAATGGCACCTGGAACAATCAAAGCGGCCAACTGAAGGCCGCCGGGGTGCAGATCGACGGTGGTTGCACGATCAAAACGGTATCGATCCAGATGCCCCCCACGTTTCGGGTAGTGGCCGAGTAAGCGGCCGATCAACGGATTCTGAATTTGGCTGGAAAGGGAAGCTCGGTCGCAGTACTCCGTGTGCCTCGTGATGGCCATTACCCCGGCGAATGATTCGCCATACATGTGAGGAATAACAACAATGAAAGGTTTCAAAACCCTCGTAACGCTTAGCTCCTTTGCCCTCTGCCTGGGCGCCGCATCACTGGCCAGCGCGGCCACCATCGGTGCGCCCGGTCAGACGTTCAATACCCCGGGTGGCAGCATCACCGTCAAGTCGCCTTCTTCGTATGGGGCGGCGGTGACCTGCTCGATCGACTTCCATGGCGTGGTGAACGCCAACGGCACTGCAACCATCGATGGTGCCACCGTCAGCGGCAGCAACCCACTGTGTGGCTTGCCGAAGATGAAAGGCTTCCCTAACCCGGGCTGGACCCTGGCGCTGGATACCAACCCAGACAACACCGTCACCAAAGGCACTGTCACGAACGTGGGCTACACCATCGCGTTCATCCCGGCGACCAATTGCGGCCCGACCACCATCGACGTGACCTGGGATGGCACGGCGCTGCATGCCACCAACCAGGCGTTGAGCGGCAGCTGCACCGTGGTGTCCCTGGATGCAACACCTAGCCCGGCTGTGACCGTGACGCCTTAAGGCCCGCGGTAAAGGGTTGATCACCCGTTGAAAAGCGGGTGTCTCGAAAGAGGCGTCCGCTGTAGCAAGACCAATAATAATAAGGAGTGGGGCATGAGCAATAACAAGCGTCAGGTACAGGGCTTAATTGCAGTGGCATTACTGGGCAGCCTGATCGCGGGCACTCCCGCACATGCGGGCGGTTTTTCGACTCCCACCTATGGTGCTCCTGGCTGGGGGCGCGCATTCGGGGGTGGTTCGTTGTTCAAGAACGATCCCGCTGCGGCGTTCAACAACCCGGCGGCCATGGCGTTTATCGATCAGGCCGTGGCACAGATGACGATCGATTACGCGCGTATCAACATCAAGTACAAGGGCGAGGCCTACGGCTATGACGGCCAGCCACTGCAGTCCGGGAACCTCGACCTGGCAAACGGCATCATCAACCAAACCGGGCCGCGTTCCGGTGATGGCGGTGAGGGCGGCTTTACCGCGTGGCTGCCGACCGGTTTCATGGTCATTCCGATCAATGACCAATTGAGCTTCGGCCTGAGCCAGGTGGTGCCTCAGGGCATGCGCAGTACCTGGGACGAGGGCTGGAAGGGCCGCGATTTTGCCGTCGACACCAAAATCGAGACGGTGGGCCTGACCGGCTCCCTGGCGTTCAAGGTCAACGATCAGTTCTCTGTAGGTGCGGGCGTGATCGTTCAACACAGCAAAGGGTTCGTCAGCCAAAACATCGACCTCACCGGTGCTGCGGCATTGGCCCCGTTGTTGACGCTACCGCCGGGCTTGGGCGATGCATTGATGCGGGTCAAGGTCGACAACACCTCGGTCGGCTGGTTTGCTGGGGTTGAGTGGAAGCCGACCCTACAGGACTCCATAGGCTTGAACTACCACGCCAAGATCAAGAACAAGATGGAAGGCAAATACAATATCCGTGCAGACGAAGCGCTGTACGGCATCATGACCACCGAGGTACTGCCGGGCGAGACCCTGGTTTCCCTGGCCTACCCCGGGCTGCAACTGATGCCCGATGGCGCCAAGGCCAGCACTCAACTCGACATCCCGGCCACGGCTTCCGTCGACTGGGTCCATGAGTTCAACGAGCGCTTGACCCTGGGCGCGAGCGTCACCTGGACCCAATGGTCGTCGTTCGAATCCCTGACCCTGAAGTCCAACGGCAACCTGATCGTCGCGATCCCATACAAATACAAGGACTCGTGGATGTACTCCTTCGGCGGTGACTACAAACTCACCGATCAGTTGACGCTGCGCGCCGGTATGGCCTTCGACCAGACCCCGACCCGCAACTCGACCCGTGACCCACGTATCCCCGATGGCGATCGTATTTTCGCTTCCCTGGGCTTTGGCTACGACATCCGCGCGATTCCAGGCTTGAGCATCGATGGCGCCTACTCACGGCAGTTTGTGGAGGAGGTGAAACTCAAGACGCAAAACCAGGACCGCCTTGGCGGCTCGCGCCTGGACGGCAAGGCCGAAAGCAAAGGGGAGGTGGTCAGCGTTTCGGCGACCTACCGTTTCTGATCGCAAGGTTGGGATAGCAACCGGGGTGATGCCCAGCGCGCTCGTTGTGCTGGCATCACCGACGTATCGACGGGTCGCGCATCGGCCCGTCCATAGCCCCAATTCATATTCAACGTTGATCGATCCGCCAGGCTGACCCGTTCAGTCGGATTTTTTTGGCCCAAGCATTAAATAAATATTTAAAACAATTATTTGAAACGATTTCTGCGGTAGCCGCAAACCCGGGTGATCCACCCGGCTTGCACCGTGCAATAGGCACTGAATTAAAGAGAGGTATTCCATGATTGTCTGGTTATTGGTGGGACTCGTCGCGGTCCTGGCCCTGGCGTATCGGCAGGCAACAGCGACCCTGTGGCTGGGGGCGAGCCTGATCTGGCTGGGGGTGGGTTATCTCTTGAACCTGGTGGGCACGCCGGGGCTGGCCCTCGGGGCGCTGGTTCTGGTACTGCCGGCTTTGATCCTGGCGCTCAAACCGCTGCGCCGCACGTTGCTGAGCCAGCGGGCACTTAAATGGTTCCGCCAAATCATGCCGGCGATGTCCGACACCGAGCGGGCCGCCATCGAGTCCGGCACCGTCTGGTGGGATGCCGAGCTGTTTAGTGGCAAGCCCGATTGGTCACGGCTGCTGGAGGCCGCACCGGCGCGCTTGAGCGCCGAAGAGCAGGCCTTTCTCGACAATGAAACGGAAAAGCTCTGCGATATGGCCAATGACTGGGAAACCACTCAGGTCTGGCAGGACCTGTCGCCCCAGGGCTGGCAGTACACCAAGGACGCCGGTTTTCTCGGCATGATCATTCCCAAGGCATACGGCGGCAAGGGCTTTTCCCACTATGCCCATTCCCAGGTGGTGATGAAGCTGTCGACCCGCTGCTCGGCGGCGGCCATTTCGGTGATGGTGCCCAACTCCCTGGGCCCGGCCGAATTGTTGCTGCACTACGGCACCGAGGCCCAGCGCCAGCACTATCTGCCGCGCCTGGCGCGCGGCGAGGATATCCCTTGTTTCGCCCTGACCAGCCCCTATGCCGGTTCCGATGCTGGGGCGATTCCCGACCTGGGCGTGGTCTGCATGGGCCTGCATGACGGCCAGGAAGTGCTGGGTTTCAGCCTGACCTGGGACAAGCGCTACATCACCCTGGGCCCGATCGCCACGGTACTGGGCCTGGCCTTTCGTGCCGAAGACCCCGATGGGCTGCTAGGCCCGGCCGGCAGCCTGGGCATTACCTGTGCGCTGATCCCCACCGACCATCCGGGTGTCGAGACCGGGCGCCGGCACTGGCCGCTCAATGCGGTGTTCCAGAACGGCCCGACCCACGGCAAGGACGTGTTTATCCCCTTGGAATGGGTGATTGGCGGGCGTGAACAAATCGGTAATGGCTGGCGCATGTTGATGGAGTGCCTGGCGGCTGGCCGGGCGATTTCCTTGCCCTCGGCCAACGTCGGCATGAGCAAGGTCGCAGTACGCGGCACCAGTGCCTATGCCGCGATGCGCAAGCAGTTCGGCCTGCCTATCGGCCGGTTCGAAGGCGTGCAGGCGCCATTGGCCCGCATGGCCGGGCATCTGTATGCCTGCGATGCGGTGCGCAAAGTCTCGGTGGCGGCGTTGGACGCGGGCGAGAAGCCCTCGGTGATTTCCGCCATCGCCAAGTACCACGTGACCGAACGGGCCCGCGTTGTGGTCAACGACGCCATGGATATCGTCGCCGGCAAGGGGATCTGCATGGGCCCGAACAACTTCCTCGCGCGCGCCTACCAGCAAAGCCCCATCGCGATCACAGTAGAAGGCGCGAATATCATGACCCGCTGCCTGATCATCTATGGCCAGGGGCTGATCCGTTGCCATCCCTATGTGCTGCGTGAAATGGAGGCCGCGCGGGCCGAAGGTCGGGAAGGGCTGGTCGCCTTCGACCAGGCCATGTTCGGCCATATCAGTTTTGTGCTGGCCAACAGTGTCCGTGCGGTGGTCCACGGGCTGACCGGCGGGCGCTTTATCGCGGCACCGAAACAGGCCGATGGTGCGCTGGCGGGTTACTACCGACAGATCACCCGGCTCTCGGTGGTGCTGGGGCTGATCTCGGATATCTCCATGGGGGTGCTCGGCGGCGCGCTCAAACGCAAGGAAAGCATCACCGCGCGGCTCGGCGATATCCTGTCCCAGCTGTACATCCTGTCCTGCGTGCTCAAGCGTTTCGAGGACGATGGCCGGCCCCAGGCCGATCTACCTCTGGTGCACTGGGCCGCCCAGGATGCACTGCTGCGGGCCCATGAAGCCCTGGCCGAAACACTCGACAACTACCCGTCGAAAGCGGCTGCTCGCCTCCTGCGCGGGTTAACCTTTCCATTCGGCATGCCCCAGCGCAAGCCCTCGGATCGCCTGCTGGGCGAGATCGCCACCTTGGTCCAGAGCCATGGCGACAGCCGCGATCGGCTACTGGCCGACTCCTATATGCCGCAACCGGATGTCGACAAACTGGCCTATGGCGAGCTGGCGTTTCGCTTGCTGCCCCAGGTCGAACTGATCGAGGTCCGGCTCAAGGCCGCCGTGAAGCAGGGGCAGATCGAGCCCTTGCCGATCTCCACGGCGGCGTTCGTGACCTGGCGGGTCAAGGCGCGTGCCTTGGGGCTGATCAGCGAAGACGACGAACAACTGCTGGGCCGATATGTGGAATACGGCGATCACGCGATCCAGGTCGACGACTTCCCCCAGGACTTCGGCCTGCTCGAAGCCCTGCAACAGCGCCAGCAGTACCACGATGGCAAGGGCGCACGGCGCCGGGCCAGCCGTGAGGCGGACAAACCCCTGGCCAATGACAGTGCGCTGTGACCGCAGCCTGACTTCTATCGGAATGGATTTATGACCGACGCTTATCTTTCCTTCGTCAATTCCCCGTGGGGGCGCTGGCTGGCCCGCACGGCCGGGCTGCCACAGCCCTTGCCCCTGCAGCGTCATCGTCAGGGCCAGCAGGCCTTGGGGGCCAACCCGGTGGTACTCGGTGGTGCGGCCCAGGGCCGCCTGCTGGGTGAGTTGCAGCGCATTTTCGCCGCCACCGACACCGTGGCCGCCCAACCGGCTAGCCCCGAGGCACCGTCCACGGTCAAGGTCCAGGGCCTGGTGTTCGATGCCACGGGGCTGGCCGATATCGCCCAACTGGACGAGCTGTACCGGTTCTTCCACGCCAACGTGCGCAGGCTCACTGCCCATGGGCGGGTGGTGGTGCTGGCGACGCCCCCGGAGCAGTGCCGCGATCTGCCGCACGCCACTGTGCAGCGTGCGCTGGAAGGCTTTGTCCGCTCCCTGGGCAAGGAGCTGCGCCGGGCAATCACCGCGCAACTGATTTATGTCGAGCCTGGGGCCGAGGCGGAAATGGACAGCACGCTGCGCTTTTTCCTGTCGCGGCGCTCGGCCTATGTGTCCGGGCAAGTGATCCGTATTGGCGAGCCGGTGGATGCGCCCCACGACCCCAGCTGGGAGCGGCCACTGGCCGGGCGTCGGGCGCTGGTGACCGGCGCCTGTCGGGGCATTGGCCTGGCAATCGCCCAGGTGCTGGCCCGCGACGGCGCCCAGGTGGTTTGCCTCGACGTGCCGCAGCATGCCGACGCCCTGCAGCAGGCGGCCCAGTCGGTGGGCGGCACGCCCCTGGCCATGGATATCTGCGCGGCGGATGCGAGCAAGCGGTTACTGGAGTTTGTCGGCCAGCACGGCGCCTTCGACCTGGTGGTGCACAACGCCGGGATTACCCAGGACAAGACCCTGGCGAAAATGACCGAAGCGGCCTGGCGTCAGGTACTGGCGGTCAATCTACAAGCCCCGCTTGAACTGAGCCTGGCGCTGCTCGAAGGCCAGGGCCTGCTGCCGGGCGGGAGAATCGTGTGCGTGTCATCGATCTCCGGGATTGCTGGCAATCTGGGCCAGAGCAATTACGCGACCTCCAAGGCCGGGGTCATTGGCCTGGTCCAGGGCCTGGCACCTCTGGCGGCCCGCCAGCAGGTCACGGTCAATGCGGTGGCGCCGGGCTTTATTGAAACCCAGATGACCGCCAGGATTCCGCTACTGATCCGCGAAGCGGGACGACGGATGAATGCCATGTCCCAGGGCGGGCAGGCGGTGGATGTCGCCGAAACCATTGCCTGGCTGGCGCATCCGGCGTCGGGCGGGATCAATGGCCAGGTGGTACGCGTGTGCGGGCAAAGCCTGCTGGGAGCCTGATTCGTGAGCCATGAAGCCCTGATGCGGATCATCGATCCTGCGCCGTCGCGTAGCCGTTTGCTGCTCGATGGCGTGCGCAGCCTGCGCAAACCCAAGCCGCCGGCAGCGCCGGTGCTGCCCGGCGAGCGTCTGGTACGCCCGGCCGTGGCGCTGGACGCGACGGCCATCGCCGAATACGCCGAGATCTGCGGTTATCGCCATGAGCACGGCGTGCCGTTGGCCTTTCCCCATCAATTGGCCTTTCCCTTGCACCTGCTGTTGCTGACCGCGCGTTCGTTTCCCTATCCGGCCAGCGGCATGGTCCATCTGGCCAACCATATCCGCCAGTACCGGCGGTTGAGCGCCGGTCAGGCGCTGCGCCTGGAAGTGTATGCCGAGCGCTGGGTTGCCCATCCCAAGGGGCAGGCGCTGAGTATCGCGACCCGGGCCATCAGCGATGGCGCGCTGGTGTGGGAGAGCGACAGCCTGTACCTGCGCCGGGGCGTGGCGGCACCGGTGGGCGAGCCCTGGAACGCCGGCCTGGACAGCCCCGCTGGGCTTATGCAGCGGACCCAGCGCTGGACGCTGCCGGCCGACCTGGGGCGGCGTTTTGCCCGGGTCAGCGGTGATTTCAACCCTATCCATACGTCGCGCCTGGGCGCGCGGTTTTTCGGCTTTCGTTCGGCCATTGCCCATGGCATGTGGACGCTGGGCCGGGCCCTGGCCGCCCAACAGCCACCGCGGGCGCTAGACGCCGCCGAGTTGCAGTGCGAGTTCAAGCTGCCTATCCACCTGCCGGGCGAAGTCGCCTTGTGGCGCGTACCGGCCGGTGGTCCACGGCAGTTTTTTGAAGTGCGCGACCGTACGGGCGAACGACCGCATATGCGCGGCCTGTTTATCTGGGGAACCCCGTTATGAGCCAATACAGCTTTACCCCCGCGCCGGTCCGGCGCGTGGCCATTGTGGGCGGTAATCGCATCCCGTTCGCCCGCTCCAACGGCGTGTATGCCCAAGACAGCAATCAGGATTTGCTGGTCGCCGCGCTGCAAGGCCTGGTCGACCGTTACCAGTTGCATGGCCAGCGCCTGGGCGAATTTGCCGCTGGCGCGGTGATCAAGCATTCGCGTGATTTCAACCTGGCCCGTGAAACCCTGTTGTCCACCACCTTGGCCCCCCAGACCCCGGCCTATGATGTACAGCAAGCCTGTGGCACGGGGCTGGAAGCGGCCCTGCTGGTGGCCAATAAAATTGCCCTGGGGCAGATCGAGGTAGGCATCGCCGGCGGCGCCGACACCACCTCCGACGCGCCTATCGGCATCAACGAGCAGTTGCGCAAGACCCTGCTGCGGGCCAACCGGGCCAAGGGCACGCTGGCCAAGGTCCGCAGTCTGCTGGGCGCGCGTCCGGGCATGCTGTTTAAACCCTTGCTGCCCCGCAATGGCGAGCCCCGCACCGGGCTGTCCATGGGCGAGCATTGCGAAGCCATGGCCCAGCGTTGGCAGATCCGCCGCCTGGCCCAGGACGAATTGACCCTGGCGAGCCATCAGCGCCTGGACGCGGCGTACCGCCGGGGCTTTTTCGATGATCTGGTAACGCCCTATCGCGGGTTGGGCCGCGACAACAATCTGCGTGCCGATGCCAGCCTGGAAAAGCTCGCGGGCCTGGCCCCGGCCTATGACCGGCGCAATGGCACCCTCAGCGCCGGGAACTCGACCCCACTGACCGACGGCGCCTCCGTGGTACTGCTGGCCAGCGAGGACTGGGCGGCGGCGCGTAATTTGCCAGTCTGGGCGTACCTGCGCACCGGCGAGACCGCTGCGGTGGATTTTGTCGATGGCAGCGAAGGGCTGCTGATGGCCCCGGCGTATGCCGTGCCCCGCATGTTGGCCCGCGAAGGGCTGGGCTTTGCCGACTTCGACTTCTTCGAGATTCACGAAGCGTTTGCCGCCCAGGCGCTCTGCACGCTCAAGGCCTGGGAAGACCCCGACTATTGCCGCGACCAACTCGGGCTGGAGCAACCCCTGGGACCGATCGACCGCGCCAAGCTCAACGTCAATGGTGGTTCCCTGGCCTGCGGGCATCCGTTTGCGGCCACGGGCGGGCGCCAATTGGCGAGCCTGGCCCGGGCGATCCACGAACGCGGAGGCGGGCGCGGGCTGATTTCCATCTGTGCTGCCGGCGGGTTGGGCGTGACCGCCATCGTCGAAAAATAAAACAACAATAAGGAAATGAGCCCATGAGTGTCGCCAATCTGCATACCGTCGAACGTCGCTGGCTGGACGCCTACATGCCCGGCGTGCCGGCGGATATCGAGGCCGAGATCGAGCGTTATCCATCGCTGCGCGAAGTGTTTCTCGAACACCTGCTCAAGTACCGTGATCGCACGGCCTACGTCAGTATCGGCACCGAAATGGGCTACGCCCAATGGCAGGATCGCGCCTTTGCCTTTGCCGCTTGGTTGCAGGCCAAGGGCGTGAAGAAGGGCGATCGCGTGGCGTTGATGATGCCCAATTGCTTGCAGTATCCGATCTGCCTGCTGGGCACGATCCTGGCCGGTGCCGTGGTGGTCAACGTCAACCCGCTGTACACCGCCCATGAGCTGCGACATTTGCTCAAGGACAGCGGGGCGCAGACCCTGGTGATCTTCGAAAATTTTGCCCACACCCTCGAAGTGGCCCTGGAAGGGCGCAGGCTGGAAAATATCGTGATCGCCGCCATTGGCGATCTGCTGGGGACCTTCAAGGGCGCTGCACTGAACTTTGCCTTGCGCCATGTGCAAAAGCAGGTGCCGCGTTTCGACCTGCCCACGGCGCTGCGCTTTCCCTCGGTGCTCAAGCAGGGGCACAAGCTGGACTATCGTCCGGTGCCCTTGGATCGTGAGGACCTGGCATTTCTGCAATACACCGGCGGTACCACCGGCGACGCCAAGGGCGCCATGCTCAGCCACCGCAATATCCTCGCCAACCTGATGCAAGCCAAGGCCTGGGTCGGCGATCAGCTCGACGAGAGCGGCCAGGAGACTAATGTCACGCTGCTGCCGCTGTACCACGTGCTATCGCTGACGGTGAATTGCCTGATGTTCATGTGCCTGGGCGGGCGCAATATCCTGATTGCCAACCCACGGGACGTGGCGCGGGTGCAGATGATCCTGCGCAAGGAGCGCTTCAATGGCATTGTCGGGGTCAACACCCTGTTCAATGGCTTGCTGGAGAACGATGAGTTCCGCGCCCGGGACTTTTCCCAACTGAAACTGGCCATTGCCGGCGGCATGGCCACCCACACCGCCGTGGCCAAGCGTTGGCAGCAAGTGACCGGTGTTCCGATTATCGAGGGCTATGGCCTGACGGAATGCTCGCCGGTGGTGAGTATTAGCCCTATCGATATCAAGCGCATGCGCGAAGGGGAGTTCACCGGAACCATCGGCGTGCCGCTACCCTCGACCTGGGTGCGCTTTATGGGCGAGGACGGTCAGTTGGTCGGGATTGGCGAGGAGGGCGAATTGCAGGTCCGTGGCCCCCAGGTGATGCAGGGCTACTGGCAGAAACCGCAAGAGACCGCCCAGGTGCTCGACCGCCACGGCTGGTTGTCCACCGGCGATATTGGGGTGATGGATGAGCGCGGCTTTATTCGCCTGGTCGACCGCAAGAAGGACATGATTCTGGTCTCGGGTTTCAACGTCTATCCCAATGAAATCGAGAACGTGGTGGCCCTGCATCCCGGCGTGGCGGAAGTGGCGGCGATTGGTATCGAAGACATGGCCGCGGGCGAACGGGTGAAGATCATCGTGGTACGCAAAGACCCGAACCTGACGGAGGCGCAACTGCTGGCTCACTGCCGTGAATACCTGACGGGCTACAAAGTGCCGAGGGTGGTGGAATTCCGCACCGAAGAACTGCCGAAAACCACGGTTGGCAAGGTCCTGCGCCGAGCGCTGCGCGACTGAGTGGCCCCCTGTAGGCGCGGGCGCTGTTGTGACGTCAACGCCCGCGTCGAGGGGACCTTGCCCGCCCCCGCAACCTACGGGCCTGGCGCTTCAGTCGGCTAACCGCACCAGCCCCGGCCCGAGCCCGAACACTTCGACGCCCGCCGCCGTCGACTGGCCGGTGGTCACGGTTATCCGCTGCGACGGTTGCTGCGCCGTTGCCCGGTATTCAATCTGTAATCCCTTATCCGTGCGCTGGATGGCTTCGGCCGGCACGACGATTGCCTGGTCATTGCGGTAGGTGACGATGGTCAGCCGCGCGCTCATGCCCAGGCGCACCCGCTTCATCTGCTCGGCACTGAGCCTGGGAATCGACAGGGTGACCGGGAACTGGGCGCTGCCCCCGGGTGTGTCACCGGGCAGGGCCAGGCTGCTGACGATCTCGACCGAGCCATTGAGGCGCTCACCGTCAAAGCCGTCGCCCAGTACTTCTACCGTCTGGCCCTGGTGCAGTTGGTTGATGTCCAGCTCGGAGACCCGGGCGACGATTTTCAGTTGCTCAATGCTCGACAGGCCAAACAGCACTTGGCCCTGGCTGACCTTGCTGCCGGCCTGGATCGGCGCCGTCGGGGCGCTACCGGCCCCGGCCTGGTTGGCGCCCGGGGCCGGTACCACGATGCCGGAAAACGGCGCGAGCAGGTCCTTGCCATCCAGTAGCTTGTGCAGCGCATCGTATTTGACGGTGGCGTTGGCCAACTCCATCTCGGCGATCTGCCGGTACTCGCCCTGGCCCTGGTCAATCGCCTGTTGCAACTCGATCTGGGCGGCGCCCAGATCGATGTGCTGACTACGGCTCTGTTGCTCCAGCTCATCGAGTTCATTGCGCGGGATAATGCCGCGGCTGTAGAGCGTGCGACTTTCTGCCAGCCGACGCTCCACGTTGCGCAAGGACATCTCGGTGGTGCGCAGGGTCCGGCGGGCTCGCGCGACCTGAGGGCCGTTCAGCCAATCCTGCATCTCGCGCACGGTGCGCCGGGCCTTGAGTTGGGTGGAAAGGGCGTCGCGCAACTGCACTTCGAGCAAGGCCGGGTCCATGCGCAGCAGCGGTTGCCCGGCTTCGACGCGTTGCCCCAGTTCCACCAGCTTGTCCTGCACATTGCCATCGAAGGGGGCGGTGAGGGTGATGGTCTTCTCGGGCTCGATCTTGCCCACCAGGCCAATCTGGTGAACCAGCGGATCGGCATTGACCGTCAGCCAACGTTGCGCGTGCGGCGAACTGTCGGCGGGACTGCGGTAGCTGAAGACCACCACGCCCGCGACGACCAGGACCATCAGGGCGCAGGCGCCCTGCACGCGGCGTTTACGTTTATCAGAAGTCATTGAGCGCGATATCCCAACTTTCCAAGGTCATGCCCAGGGTCAGATCCAGCCGGGTCTGGGCGTTCAGGTAAGCAATCAGGGTGGTGAGGCGGGCGTTTTCGGCGTTGCGCAGATCGTTTTCAAAACTCAGCACCTGGAAGTTGCTGGAGCGTCCGACATTCAGTTTTTCGCGCTCGATCTCCAGCTTGCGTTTGGACAGCTCGACGGCCCGCAGGGAGATTTCGTACTGGCGCCAACGAACACCCAGGTCGCGCACCACATCGTTGACACTGCGCTCCAGGGCCTGGCGTGCATCGGCGAGCACCAGCTCCTGGTTCTGGACCTCGACCCGGGCGTAGACCTCGGCACGGCGAGTGCTGAGGTCGCCGATGGGAATCTCCACCTGGATCCCGGCGTAACTGTCCCACCGCCGTCCGCCTCCGCTGTTGTAGTCGCTGTTGAAGCGATCACGGACCTGATTGGCCCCAGCCACCAGCGACACATCCCACAGGCTCTGGTTTTTTGCGACCACCAGGTTGATATCGGCCTGTTCGCTACCGATCAGTTGTGCCAGGTACTCCGGTTGCTGTTGCTGGGCCAGGCGCAGGGCGTCCTGGCGATTGACCTCCATGCGCACGGCTTCCAGGGCCTCGCTGGCGCGAATCGGCGTGGACAGGTCCAGGGCCAGCAGGCGCAGGAGGGATAGGCGGCTGATATCGACCAGGTTCTGCGCTTCCTCCACCCCCAGTTCCTGGCTGGCGATATCGGCCTCGGTCTGGACAATCTCGAATTCCGCCATGCGTCCGGTTTCAATCAGCGCTCGGTTGACCGCCAGCAAGGCGCGGGAGCGTTCCAGTGCGGCCTGGGAGATTTTCAGTTGCTCCTGGCTGCGCAGAATTTCCCGATAGGTCGAAATGATCTGGCTGATGGTCTGCGCGACATTGGCCTTTAGCGCCAGGCGATTGGCCTGTTCTGCCAGGCGGGCCTGGCGCACCGGGGCGGTGGTGACATCCCACCCCGCGCCGCGCAGCAATGGCTGCACCACGCTGAGGTCAAGGCCATCACTGCGATAGCGTCCAGCGCGGTCGGCATTGCTCAACTGCTGGGTCCAGGCCAGGCTCAGGCGGGTGCCGTACTCGCTCAACAAACTGGTCGTCGGTGTCACGCTGCTTTGCTGGCCGCGATCCTGGGAGCCTTTGTTGGTCTGGTAGCGGGCACTCAACAGGAGTTTGGGACTGAAGGTGTCTTCGGATATCCGCAGGTCGAATTTTTGCGCGACCCGTTGCAGGTACGCGCTGCGAATCCCCCGGTTATTGCGCAGCCCCAGGTAAACCGCATCGCCTAGGGTCAGGTTGGTGGTCTGGCCGCTCAACAGCACGGAACCCGCACGGTCGTGGTTGCTGGAGGGGGCCGACGGCTTGATTGAAATCTCGGCGCCGGCCGAATCATGTACACCGATGGCGAGCAGCATGAGCCAGCCCATCCAGCGCCTACTCATCGCGCAGGGCCTCCACCGGTTGCAGGCGTGACGCCGAGATCGCCGGGTAAATGCCAAAAAACAGCCCCACCAGCAACGTGCTGCCAACACCCAATGGCAGCGCGAGGATCGCCAGGGAAAACTGCCAGCCCGAAACCCGCGCGTAGAGATAGGCCGCTCCCAGGCCCAGCACGCCGCCGCACAGCGCACCGACCGCCGTGAGGGTTACGGCTTCGAGCAGAAACAAATTGCGGATATCCCGGCGGCGAGCCCCAAGGGCCATGCGCACACCGATCTCCCGGCGCCGTTCGGCCACATTCATCAGCATCACGTTCATCACGCCGACGCCACCGCCCACTAGGGAAATGCCGCCCAGTGCCAACAGCAGATAACCGAAGGTCCGGCTCTGGCGGGTCATGCCTTCGAGAATCTGCTCCGGCACCTGGACCTCCACATCGCGCCCGCGCAATTGCTGTTTCAGAGCTTCGACCAGGGTCTGGGCGGTTAGGCTCATGTGCCGGTCGGAAACCGCCCGGGCGATGACATTGCCGATCTGCGGTGAAACGGCGATCCGGCGCATGCCTTCCAGGGGCACGAAGACGCTGTCATTGGCCTGGATTGGTACAAGCACGGCGTTGGGTTGGGATTCGAGTATGCCGATCACCATAAACAGGTAGTCGTTAATGCGGATCCGGTCGCCCACCGTCAATGGCAAGCGCCCGGTACTGAGGTTGCGCGCCACCTGGGCGCCGACCACAGCATGGGTTTGCCCCGGGTCGTAGGCCGAGAGAAAGCGCCCCTCGCGCAACCTGAGCCGCATCGAGGCCTCAAGGTCGTGGGTGGTGCCGATGACAAAGGCGTTGCTCGTGCGCCCCTGGAACACCAGTTGGCTGCTGGATTGGGCGGTGGGGGCGATATGCGCCAGGCCGGGCGCGGCCCGGTGCAGGCTCGCCAGATCAAGGCTGGCAGGCATCGGGGTGCGGCTGCCTGAGGCCGTGGGGAACTGGGCGACCAGGATATCGGTGCCCATGTCCTTGAAGATCGAACTGGCATCCTCGGCCGCGTTATGGCCGATATTAATCAAGGCCACCACCGATGAACTGCCGATCACGATGCCCAGCAGGGCGAGGATCGAACGCTTGCCCAGGGTGCGCAGGCTGACCATGGCTTCGTGCAACAACTGTGCGGGGCTATGTTCCAGTAATGCGCTCATGGCTGTTGGGCCTCGCGCACCACACCGTTCTGGACCAGGACGTTACGTTGCAGGTGGGCGGCGATGGCCGGGTCGTGGGTGACAATGATCAGGGTGACCTGTTGCTCGCGGTTGAGGCTCAGCAACAGGTCCATGATCTCCCGCGCGGTGCTGCTGTCCAGATTGCCGGTCGGCTCGTCGGCGAGAATCACCGCGGGTTCGCCGACCAGTGCCCGGGCAATGGCAACGCGTTGTCGCTGGCCACCGGAAAGATCGGCCGGCCGATGGCTGGCACGGGCCTGTAGGCCGACCTGCTCGAGCCGATGCATGGCCTGGGCCAGAGCTTCGCGTCGAGGGGTGCCGCGATAGGCCAGGGGCAGGGCGACATTGTCCAGCGCACTGAGGCGCGGCAGCAGGTTGAAGCTCTGGAACACGAAGCCTATCTGGCGATTGCGCATGGCTGCCAACTGGTCGGCGCTGGCGGCGAGGATGTCGTGTCCGGCGAAGTGATAGGTGCCGCTGTCGGGCAAGTCCAGCAGGCCGAGGATATTGAGCAAGGTACTTTTGCCCGAACCCGAGGCGCCAAGGATGGCGCAACTGTCACCGGCATGGATCTGCAAGCACACGTCATCGAGGATCGTTAGGCACTGCTCGGCCCGTTGGTAGCGCTTGGCAATGCCGTGCAGGGAAATAAGGCTGTTGCGTGCAGAGGTCTTCATCATGATTACCGGCCGCTGGTACCGGGGAGCGCGAGTCCATCCATGAAATCTCAAGAAACAAATTCAAGAGGTTCCTGACGTCATCCCCAAACACGTTTTATTTCTTATTTTTAAAAGATTCTTTGAATAGTAGCTGCGAACCCCAGCCTTGACCAGCCGGGTTTAAGTGGCAGGCCATGGAAAATGTGACGCTGGGAAAAGCCCTTTCGTCTACGTTCAATCAGGCGTGGTAAGCACTGGCAAAGTCGGCGAAACGCTTGCTTTTAAAGGGTTTCGCGGGTATAAAAAATCAAATTTTATTTTAAAACGCGATTTTTCGCCGGGGTCTCCAGCCCCTCCCAAGCAATAGGCTGCTCTCCTTATGGTCGTAAAAAAACTCAGTGCTCCGAACGTGACCAAGACCCGGCTGCTGGATGCTACCGAGGCGCTGTTTATCAAGTACGGCTATGACGCAGTCCTGTTACGACAGATTACCGAGCGCGCCCAGGTCAATCTGGCGGCGGTGAACTACCACTTTGGCGACAAGGATTCGCTGATGAAGACGCTGCTGATGCAGCGCCTGGAGCCGCTGAACGAGCAGCGCCTGGAGTTGCTTGCCAAATGCGAAGAAGAGGCCAAGGGGCCGCTCGATTGCGACACCCTGCTCGGCGTGCTGTTCGCCCCGGCCATGGGCCTGGAGCGTAGCGACCCGGCCAGTGGCGAAGGACGTTCGTTCATTCGCTTTCTCGGCCGTGTTTACAGCGACACCTCGCCGTTTATCCAGGAATACCTCAAGGAGCATTACCGCCCGGTGTTCGAGCGCTTTTTCGCGGCGTTTGCCCTGGCATTGCCCGATGTTCCGCGCAATGAGCTGGGAGTGCGGCTGCAGTTTGCCCTCAAGGCGATTTCCGGGGTGATGGCGGGGACCGAGTTGCGTTTGTTGATCAGTGCAATGAGCCTGGGCCGCCCGGCGACCGATGCCGAGGTCATGGCGAAACTGATCAGCCTGGTCTCGGCCGCCATTCGCGCGCCCCTGCAGAACGTCGAATCGGAACAGGCCCTGGCCAGGGTGCTGGATACCCAGCGCCAGTTGCGCCAGCAAAACGCCTCGTAGCAGCGGTCACGCCAGCGCGTCGCGATTGCCGCGAGGCTGCGCTGGAATCCGTCTGGATAAGGCGCAGCGCAGCGGTTCTGGCCGGTTTCAGGTGGCGGTCAGCGCCTCCAGCTGCACGCAGGCATGCTCCACCAATTGATGCTGGGTCGCCAGGCGCTCACTCACCCCCTTGACCACCTCCATGCGCGTCAGCGCACCGGCCTGGATCTCCTCCATGGCCTGTAACGCCGTGGCCACCCCGCGCAGGCTGCTTTCACTGGACTGGCCAATATGCTCAACCCCGCTACGGGTCTGTTGCGCGGTTTTTTCCAGGCCGGCGGCGATGTGGCCAATCTGTTCGCTGGACTCGTTGGCCCGTACCGCCAGGTTGCGCACTTCATCGGCCACCACTGCAAACCCGCGGCCATGGCTGCCGGCCCGGGCGGCTTCGATGGCCGCATTGAGTGCGAGCAGATTGGTCTGGCGGGCGATGTCCTGGATGCTGCCGACAATCGCCCCGATGCGCTTGGATTGCTGGCCCAACTCGTCGAAGACCCCGTCGATGCGGCTCATATAGTCGCTCAAATCATGAATAGCACTTTGCGAGGCACGAATGCTGGTGGCGCTTAATGCGACTTGCTCGCCGGAGTGGCGAGCCAGTTGGCTGGCCGCCTGCATCTGCTGCTCGCTACTGGCCACGTTGTCCTTGATGGCCTGCAACTGCGCGCGCAATGCCTCCAGGTATTCGATCCGCCACGGCGCTACGGTGTCGGCTGGCACTGTGGCTTCGACCACTGGCGGCGCTGCGTTCAACGGCATCAACTCGACTTCAACGCGCTGGATCAGCGTGGCCGGGCGGGTTTGGTACAACATCCCGGCCAACAGCCCGCAGACCAGGCTCAGGATGACCAACCCGGTGTGCAGCAGGGGCGTGTCGAGCCACGGCAGGGCGGCGCAGCTGAGCAGGGCCAGGCCCAACAGCGCACTGGCCAGGGGGTTGTGCAAGCGCTTGCGCACAAGCGCCGGAGAATCAGGCTTCATGGTGTCTTCCAAATACAGCGACGCCTGGCCAGATCAAGAGCCTGGCCAGGCGTGCATGGGCTGAGGTTAGAGCAGGGTCCAGGTGTAGCTGAGGATCAGACGGTTCTCGTCGATGTCGGTGCGGTAGTTGGAGCGCGCCATCACGTTGCGCACGCGGATGCCCAGACCACTGAAGGTGCCGGACTGGACCACGTAGCCGATATCCAGGTCGCGCTCGCGATCCTTGCCCTCGTAGCCCTTGCCGGTATCGACGTTGTCGCCGCTGATGTAGCGCAGCGTAGTGGTCAGGCCAGGCACGCCCAGGGCGGCGAAGTCATAGTCGTAACGGGCCTGCCAGGAGCGCTCGTCGGTGTAGGCGAACTCATAGGTCGGCACTTCGTTGCCCAGCGGCGTGATATTGGCGAACACCCGTGGAAACGCGCTGTCGCCATACATGCCCTGGTAGCCGACATAGAAGGTATGCCCGCCACGCTTGGCCGATAGCAGGGAGAAGAAGGCCTGGTTATCGACTCGGCCCAGCAGCTTGCGCCCATCTTCGCGCGCATCGAAGTAGCCCAGGTTGGCGCCCAGCACCCAGTTGCCCACTGGCTGTGTGTGTTTGAGGCCGTAGAAGCGCTGCTGGTAGATGTCTTCGAGCTGCGCATACCAGACACTGGCGGTGGTGCGCTTGCTGTTGAAGGCGTAGTCGGCCCCGGCGTAGTTGAAGGCGTCGCTGCTGACCGCACGCTTGGGCACGTGACCGAGCATGGCTTGCAGTTTGTCGTCGCCGGATTCATTGCGCAGACTGGTGGAGCGCAGCCGGCCGCCTTGCAGGGTCAGGCCGTCGATGTCGTTGGATACCAGGCTGGCCCCCTGATACGACGGCGGCAGCAGGCGGATATCGCTGAAGGTCAGCACCGGAAGGTTGGGTTGCAACTCGCCGACCCGCAACTCGGTCTTCGCCGCACGCAACTTCAAGGCCACGCCCAGGCGGCTGTAATCGTCGGCGGCGTCACCGTCTTCCTGCACCGGCAACAGGCCGGTATTGACCCGCCCCTTGCCGCTGTCGAGCTTGAGCCCAAGGGTGCCAATGGCGTCCACGCCGACGCCGATGGTTCCAGGGGTGTAGCCCGACTTGAGGTTGAGGATAAAGCCCTGGGCCCACTCCTGGGCGCGCGAGGGTTCGGTGCCGCGGATATCGGAATAGTCTCGGCTGAAGTAGTAGTTGCGCGCTTGTAGGGTGGCGGTCGCGTCCTTGAAAAAGCCGCTTTCTTCAGCGAGAAGCGGTGTGCAGACACCCAGGCACAGCACGCCGGGCAACAGGAGAACGGTCGAGGAAGTCGAGTTCATGGTTGGGCTCTTATTGTTATTTTTGGACGTTTGTCGGCGGCGAGACTAGGGGCTGGATACGCGCGGCAATATCCGCTCAGTGCAGAGTGCTATCCGCTTTGTGCAGGGAGGAGGGGGCTGGGGTTGATGCAGGTCAAGCCCGCGACAGATACCCGCCGCGGGTTTTGTTCAGGGCCGGCGTGCGCCGATCAGCTACGGTGGGAGTCGAGCAGTTCGCCGACGACCTTGAGGCAGTGGGCCAACCCCGGCGAGCTGTCGCCGGTACGCCGGCTAAGGATGATCGGCGAGGTGGCATTGGGTTCCAGCAACGGCGTATAGCCAATATCGACCCGGTTCAAAACCTGCACCGAGGCCGGTACCAGGGTGATGCCGATGCCCGCGGCGACCAGGCCAATGGCGGTCTGCAGTTCGTTGGTCCACTGCGCCACCTTGATGTTCAGGCCATGGGCATCGAACAGTGCCATCACGTGGTCGGCGTAGCTGGGGCGCGGGTTGCCCGGGTACAGCACAAAGGGTTCATTGGCGATATCGGCCAGGCTGATGGGGCCGGCCAGTAGCGGGTGTCCGGCGGGGAGGGCCGCGACCAGGCGGTCCTCGGTCAGCACCTGCTGGGTGATCACCGGGTCGTCGATGCGAATCCGGCCGAAACCGACATCGATCCGCCCGGCTTTCAGCGCCAGAACCTGCTGCAGCGTGGTCATTTCCGAAAGGCCCAGCTCCAACTCCAGCTGGTCGTCGTTGCGCAACCGGCGAATCAGATCGGGCAGCACGCCATACAGGGTAGATGGGGCAAAGCCGATGCCCAGCCAGGTCTTTTCGCCATGGCCGATCCGGCGGGTGTTGTCGCAGACCTTGGTCAGTTGTTCGAGCAGGGCGCTGGAGTGCTCATAAAAAAACCGCCCGGCCTCGGTCAGGCGCAGCGGGCGGGAACGTTCCAGCAGATTGACCCCCAGTTCATCTTCCAGTTGCTGAATCTGTCGGCTCAAGGGCGGCTGGGCGATATGCAGGCGTTCGGCGGCACGGGTGAAGTTGAGGGTCTCCCCCACAACCTGGAAATAACGCAGATGACGAAGCTCCATGGGACTCCCGGCAACAAGGCACGTGGTGGAGGGCAGGGCGGACAATACCTTGGAGGTATGGTGCCAGACCAAATCAATATTGGCACCCTGAAAAAAGCCGTTGGAGAATCGGCCCAGAATTTTAAGAACCTAGTGGGTATCGACATGCTTTCTTCTGTCATCCAATCCGTCGAGACGATCATTGTCGATCTGCCGACCATTCGTCCGCACAAGCTGGCGATGCACACCATGCAGAACCAGACGCTGGTGATCATCCGCATCCGCTGTGCCGATGGCATTGAAGGGATCGGCGAATCCACCACCATCGGTGGCCTGAGCTACGGCAATGAAAGCCCGGACAGCATCAAGACCAATATCGACAAGCACTTTGCGCCGCTGTTGATTGGCCAGGATGGCGCCAACATCAACGCGGCCATGCTGCGCCTCGAGCGCACGATCCGCGGTAATACCTTCGCCAAGTCGGGGATCGAAACGGCACTGCTCGACGCCCAGGGCAAGCGCCTGGGTCTGGCGGTCAGCGAACTGCTCGGCGGTCGTGTCCGTGATGCGCTGCCGGTGGCCTGGACCCTGGCCAGCGGTGACACCGCCAAGGACATCGCCGAAGCGGAAAAAATGCTCGAACTGCGTCGCCACCGCATCTTCAAACTGAAGATCGGCGCCGGTGAAGTCGACCGCGACCTGGCCCACGTTATCGCGATCAAGAAAGCCCTGGGTGACCGTGCCAGCGTGCGCGTCGACGTCAACCAGGCCTGGGACGAGGCCGTGGCCATCCGCGCCTGCCGCATCCTGGGTGATAACGCTATCGACCTGATCGAACAGCCGATCTCGCGCAACAACCGCTCGGGCATGGTCCGCCTCAATGCCAGCAGCCCGGCGCCGATCATGGCCGACGAATCGATTGAATGCGTGGAAGATGCGTTCAACCTGGCTCGCGAGGGTGCAGCGTCGATCTTCGCCCTGAAAATTGCCAAGAATGGTGGCCCGCGTGCCGTGCTGCGCACCGCCGCGATTGCCGAGGCCGCAGGTATTGGCCTCTATGGCGGCACCATGCTCGAAGGCGGCATCGGCACCCTGGCGTCGGCCCATGCCTTCCTGACCCTGAACAAGCTGGCCTGGGATACCGAACTGTTCGGCCCACTGCTGCTGACCGAGGACATCCTGGTCGAAGCGCCGCTGTACCAGGATTTCCACCTCCATGTGTCCCGCGAGCCGGGCCTGGGCGTAAGCCTGGACGAGGAGCGCCTGGCGTTCTTCCGCCGTGACCGGACATCGACTGCCGTTTATCAAGCCTGAGGAGAGCCCCCATGCTGTTCCACGTAAAAATGACCGTGAACCTGCCGGTGGATATGGATCCCGCGCGCGCCGCCAGCCTCAAGGCCGACGAAAAAGCCCTTGCCCAACGTCTGCAAGAACAGGGTAAATGGCGCCACCTGTGGCGCATCGCCGGGCTCTACGCGAACTACAGCGTATTCGATGTCGACAGCGTGCAAGAGCTTCACGACCTGCTGATGCAACTGCCGCTCTACCCCTATATGGCCATTGAAGTGAATGCCATGTGCCGTCATCCCTCCTCGATCCGCGAGGACGACAGCTGATCGATTTGCCTAGCCGTGCCCAACGCCTAATAAATACAATTAGATGAGGAAGTCATCATGAATGTCAGAATCTCCCAAACTGCTGAAGTCCAGAAATTTCTCGAAGAAGCCAGCGGCCTACTCAACGACAACGGTAATCCGCGTGCCAAGGCGCTGATCTATCGCATCCTGCGTGACTCGGTGAACATCATCGAAGACCTGAATGTGACGCCGGTCGAGTTCTGGAAAGCCGTCAACTACCTGAACGTGCTGGGTTCGCGCCAGGAAGCCGGTCTGGTCGTCGCAGGCCTGGGCCTGGAGCACTACCTCGACCTGCTGATGGATGCCCAGGACGAAGAAGCCGGCAAGACCGGCGGCACCCCACGCACCATCGAAGGCCCGCTGTACGTGGCGGGCGCCCCGATGTCCAACTTCGAAGCGCGCCTGGACGACGGCACCGACCCAGGTGTGCCCTTGTTCATGAAAGGCCAGGTCACCAACACCGCTGGCGAACCGATCCCGGGCGCTGTAGTCGATGTCTGGCAGGCCAACACCGGTGGCACCTACTCGTACTTTGACGGCACCCAGTCGGAGTTCAACCTGCGTCGCCGTATCGTCGCCGATGGCGAAGGTCGCTATCGCTTCCGCAGCATCGTGCCGTCGGGCTATGGCTGCCCACCGGATGGTCCGACCCAGCAGTTGCTCGATCAACTGGGCCGTCACGGCCAGCGTCCGGCGCATATCCACTTCTTTATCTCGGCCCCGGATCATCGCCACCTGACTACCCAGATCAACCTGTCCGGCGAGAAGTACCTGCATGACGACTTCGCCTACGCCACTCGCGATGAGCTGATCGCCCAGATCAACTTCAGCGAAGACCAGGAACGTGCCAAGCAATACGGCGTAACCGGCCGCTTTGCTGAAATCGAGTTCGATTTCACCCTGCAATCTTCGCCTGAGCCGACCGAGCAGCAGCGCCACGAACGCGTGCGCGCCCTCGAAGCGTAAATCGAGCGCCAGCGACCGGCAGGCGGCAAGACAACCCAGGTTGATCTTGCCGCCTGCTTCTTTGCATCTACTGACATAGAATGACCAAGCGTGTATTGCCTGAGGACGTCGACCTGCGTGTACGACGACCCATTCACAATAAGAAAGAGAGTGCCTGGTTATGGAAGCGCATCTGCTGAGCGAGCGCAGCATGGTGTTTGCACAGGCCGACCCCCATGCGGTGTCGGGCTATGTCAATCAGCATGTGGGATCCCACTGCATACGGTTGCCCAAGGTCGGCAGCCCCGAGGCAAGCCTCAACCATCGCAAGTTTTCCAGCCTGGACCTGTGCCGCATCAGCTATGGCGGCGAAGTACGGGTGACCTCACCGGCGCTGGAAACCATCTATCACCTGCAGGTGCTGTTGCGCGGCCATTGCCTATGGCGCGGGCACAAGCAGGAACACTATTTCGCCCCCGGCGAATTGCTGCTGATCAACCCGGATGATCCGGTCGATCTGACCTATTCCGACGACTGCGAAAAATTCATTCTCAAGGTGCCCACCAGCCTGGTCGAATCCGTGTGCCAGGAACAACGCTGGCAGCATCCGGAGCAGGGCGTGCGCTTTCTGGAAAACCGCTACCGGCTCGATCAACTGGACGGCTTCGTCAACCTGCTGGGCATGGTCTGCCAGGAGGCCGAAACCCTGGACTCCATGCCGCGCGTGCAGGACCACTACGCCCAGATCGTGGCCAACAAGATGCTCGGCCTGATGAAAACCAACGTCAGCCGCGCCAGCCTGGGCTCGCAAACCGCCACTTTCGAACGAATTGCCGACTACATCGAGCGCCACCTCAAGCAGGACATATGCAGCGAGGATCTCGCCCGCCAGGCCCAGATGAGCCTGCGCTCGCTGTACGGATTGTTTGAGCGCAACGCCCATACCACGCCGAAAAACTACATTCGCCAGAAGAAGCTCGAGCGGGTCAATGCCTGCCTGCGCGATCCCGGCAGCCAGGTGCGCAATGTCACCGAGCTGGCCATGGATTATGGCTTCCTGCACCTGGGGCGTTTCTCCGAGAACTACCGCAACCAGTTCGGCGAGCTGCCTTCCGACACGCTCAAGCGTCGCCACTGATTATCCGCCCGAAGCGCACGCGCTTCGGGCCTTTGCACAAAACGGATAGATCTCTGCAGCCAGTGGATATTGCGCAATTGCCCTGCGACCTAGCATGGGCCTTGCCTGATAAAAACAATGGAGGCGGCGGCCATGTCCCTGCGACCCGAATACCTTCACTCCCTGCTTGAAGAAGACAAAGACCAAGGTGTCTATCGTTGCAAGCGGGAGATGTTCACCGACCCTCGGCTGTTCGACCTGGAAATGAAGCACATTTTCGAGGGCAACTGGCTGTACCTGGCCCACGAGAGCCAGATCCCCAACAAAAACGACTTCTACACCACGACCATGGGGCGCCAGTCGATCTTTATCGCGCGCAACAAGGACGGTGTTCTGAATGCGTTCATCAATGCCTGCTCCCACCGTGGGGCGATGCTCTGCCGCCACAAGACCGGCAACAAGGCCTCGTATACCTGCCCGTTCCACGGCTGGACCTTCAACAACTCCGGCAAGCTGCTCAAGGTCAAGGACCCGGCCGAAGCGGGTTATCCGTCGAGCTTCAACTGCGAAGGCTCCCACGACCTGACCAAGGTCGCGCGCTTCGAGTCCTATCGCGGTTTCCTGTTCGGCAGCCTGAATGCCGACGTCGTGCCGTTGGTGGAACACCTGGGCGAGTCGGCAAAGATTATCGACATGATCGTCGACCAGTCCGCCGATGGCCTGGAAGTGCTGCGCGGTTCCTCCAGCTACATCTATGAGGGCAACTGGAAGCTGACCGCCGAGAACGGTGCCGATGGCTACCATGTCAGTTCCGTGCACTGGAACTACGCCGCCACCCAGAACCAGCGCAAGCAACGCGCTGCGGGCGACACCAACCCGACCATGAGCGCCGGCAGTTGGGCCAAGCAGGGCGGCGGGTTCTACTCGTTCGACAAGGGCCACATGCTGCTGTGGACGCGCTGGGCCAACCCCGAGGACCGTCCGCTCTACGAGCGTCGCGACGAACTGGCCCAGGACTTCGGCCAGGCACGCGCCGACTGGATGATCGAGAACTCGCGCAACCTGTGCCTGTACCCCAACGTCTACCTGATGGACCAGTTCAGCTCGCAGATCCGCATTGCCCGGCCGATCTCGGTCAACCGTACGGAAATCACCATCTACTGCATCGCCCCCCGTGGTGAGAGCGATGAAGCCCGTTCGCGACGCATCCGCCAGTACGAAGACTTCTTCAACGTCAGTGGCATGGCCACGCCGGATGACCTGGAAGAGTTCCGCTCCTGCCAGATGGGCTACGAAGGCAGCACCAGCGCCTGGAACGACATGTCGCGTGGCGCCGCCCACTGGGTCGAGGGCGCCGATGCGGCGGCCCAGGAAATCGATCTGCATCCGCTGCTCAGTGGCGTGCGCACCGAAGACGAAGGCCTGTTCGTGCTGCAACACAAGTACTGGCAGGAAACCATGCTCCAGGCCCTGGCCGCCGAGCAGTCGCGCCAGATTGACGTGGAGGCCGTGCAATGAGCCGCACCTATGAAGTGGTCCGCGATTTTCTCTACCGCGAAGCCCGCTACCTCGATGACAAGCAGTGGGACCAATGGCTGGAGCTGTATGCCGCCGACGCCAGCTTCTGGATGCCGTCCTGGGATGACAACGACGAGCTGACCGAAGACCCGCAGAAAGAAATTTCGCTGATCTGGTACGGCAACCGCACAGGCCTGGAAGACCGTGTCTTCCGGATCAAGACCGAGCGCTCCAGCGCCAGCGTGCCGGACACCCGCACCTCCCACAACATCAGCAACATCGAAGTGCTGGAAGAGGCCGACGGCCTGTGCAAGGTGCGCTTTAACTGGCACACCCTGAGCTTTCGCTACAAAACCGTCGACAGCTATTTCGGCAGCAGCTTCTACACCCTTGATATGCGCGGCGAGAACCCGCTGATCAAGGCCAAGAAAGTGGTCCTGAAGAACGATTATGTTCGTCAGGTCATCGATGTCTACCACCTCTGAGGCGGCGCTCATGACCCATCAGATTGCACTTAATTTCGAAGACGGCGTGACCCGATTCGTCAGCGCCAATGTCGGCGAAACCGTGGCCGATGCCGCCTATCGCCAGGGCATCAATATCCCCCTGGACTGCCGTGACGGCGCGTGCGGCACCTGCAAATGCTTTGCCGAGGCCGGCCGCTACGAACTGGGCGAGGAATACATCGAGGACGCGCTGACCAGCGAAGAGGCCGAAGCGGGTTTTGTCCTGACCTGCCAGATGCGCGCCTTGAGTGATTGCGTGGTCCGTGTACCGGCGTCCTCGGATGTCTGCCGCACCCGCCAGGCCAGCTACAGCGCCGCCATCAGCGCTGTACGGCAGTTGTCCGACAGCACCATTGCGTTGTCGATCAAGGGCGAGGCCCTGAGCAGCCTGGCGTTTTTGCCGGGCCAGTATGTCAACCTGAGCGTGCCGGGCAGCGAGCAGACCCGGGCCTATTCGTTCAGCTCCCTGCAACACGATGGCGAGGTCAGTTTCCTGATCCGTAATGTGCCGGGCGGCTTGATGAGCAGCTTCCTCACCGGTCTGGCCAAGGCGGGCGACAGCATGAGCCTGGCCGGTCCGCTGGGCAGTTTCTACCTGCGCGAAATCCGCCGTCCCTTGCTGTTACTGGCCGGTGGCACGGGCTTGGCGCCGTTTACCGCCATGCTCGAGAAAATCGCCGAGCAGGGCAGCGAGCATCCACTGCACCTGATCTACGGTGTGACCCAGGATCTGGACCTGGTCGAGATGGACCGCCTGGAAGCCTTTGCCGCGCGGATTCCCAACTTCACCTTCAGCGCCTGTGTCGCCAGCCCGGACAGCCAGTACCCGCGCAAGGGGTACGTGACCCAGCATATCGAGCCGGCCCACCTGAACGAGGGCGATGTCGACGTCTACCTCTGCGGCCCGCCGCCGATGGTTGAAGCGGTCAGCACCTACATCCGTGAACAGGGGATTACTCCGGCGAACTTCTACTTCGAGAAATTCGCTGCCAGCGCCGCCTGATTGCCCAACCGGCCCTGAACAACGCTCGCGCTCCCTTGATCGGGGTCGCGAGCACGCTCGCTCCTACGGGAAAGGGCGGGGCAGGTGGATACGCAAACTACCGATTACAGCACGAGGATGCCTATGAACAGATTCGAGCAAAAAGTCGCCCTGGTGACCGGTGCGGCCCAGGGGATTGGTCGCCGCGTGGCCGAGCGCCTGGCTGAAGAGGGCGCGCGGGTGGTGCTGGTGGATCGCTCCGAACTGGTGTTCGAACTGGCCGCCGAGCTGTCGCCCACTCACGAAGTACTGGCTTTGACGGCCGACCTGGAACAGTACGAAGAGTGTAACCGGGTCATGGCTGCGGCCGTTGAGCGTTTCGGTCGCCTGGACATTCTGGTCAACAACGTCGGTGGGACGATCTGGGCCAAGCCGTTCGAACACTACGAGCCGGCACAGATCGAGGCTGAAGTCCGCCGTTCGTTGTTTCCCACGCTGTGGTGCTGCCACGCGGCACTGCCCTACATGCTGGAACAGGCCAGCGGCGCCATCGTCAACGTATCGTCGATTGCCACGCGCAGTGTCAATCGCGTGCCCTATGGCGCGGCCAAGGGCGGCGTGAATGCCCTGACGGCCTGCCTGGCGTTTGAAACCGCCGGGCGCGGGGTGCGTGTCAATGCCACCGCGCCGGGCGGCACCGAAGCGCCGCCACGGCGGATCCCGCGCAACAGCGCCGAGCAGTCGGCCGACGAGAAGGTCTGGTACCAGCAGATCGTCGACCAGACCCTGGACAGCAGCCTGATGAAACGCTACGGCAGCATCGATGAACAGGCCGGGGCGATCTTGTTCCTGGCCAGCGATGAAGCTTCCTATATCACCGGCATGGTCATGCCGGTCGGCGGTGGCGATCAGGGCTAGGCCCGTTCCTGTTTCAAAGCCGGCCCGGCGGGGCCGGTGCTCTACCTAATCTATAAAAACAACAACATAGAGTCAGATGCCATGCGAAAAATAGATATCAATCAGTTGATCGATGATGCGCGTTTCAACGTGTTTCATTGGCGAGTGCTGTTCTGGTGCGCGCTTATCATTATCTTCGACGGTTACGACCTGGTGATCTACGGCGTGGTCCTGCCGGTACTGATGAAGGAGTGGGGCCTGACCCCTCTGCAGGCGGGGGCATTGGGCAGTTATGCCCTGTTTGGCATGATGTTCGGTGCGCTGATCTTCGGCTCACTCTCCGACCGGCTCGGACGCAAGCCGGTGATCGCCCTCTGCGTGGTGCTGTTCAGCGGCTTTACCGTGCTCAACGGCTTTGCCCGTGATCCGCTGGAATTCGGCATTTGCCGGTTTATCGCGGGCCTGGGGATCGGCGGGGTAATGCCCAACGTCGTGGCGCTGATGAGCGAATACGCCCCGAAGAAGATCCGCAGCACCCTGGTTGCGATCATGTTCAGCGGCTACTCGGTGGGCGGCATGTTGTCGGCCGGCCTGGGGATCGTGCTGTTGCCAGCGTTCGGCTGGCAGTCGGTGTTCTACGTGGCCATTGTGCCCTTGCTGCTGTTGCCGTTGATTCTGCGTTTCCTGCCCGAGTCGGTGGGTTTCATGGTGCGCAAAGGCCGTGAAGACGAGGCACGCAACGTGCTGCAACGCATCGAGCCGACCTATGTCCCGCAAAGTGGCGACAGCTTTGTCGCCGGCGCGCTCAAGGCCGCCGGTGCACCGGTGGTGCAATTGTTCCGCGATGGCCGTGCGCTGAGTACCCTGATGCTCTGGGTCGCGTTCTTCTGCTGCCTGCTGATGGTCTACGCGCTCAACTCCTGGCTACCCAAGCTCATGGTCAGCGCCGGTTATGGCCTGGGTTCGAGCCTGACCTTCCTGCTGGTCCTGAACTTCGGGGCGATCTTTGGCGCCGTCGGCGGTGGCTGGATCGGTGACCGCTTCAAATTGCAAAAGGTGTTGGTGGCGTTCTTTATCATTGCCGCCATTTCCATCAGCCTGCTGGGCTTCAACAGCCCGACCGTGGTGCTGTATGGCTTGATCGCGATTGCCGGGGCGACCACGATCGGCACCCAGATCCTGGCCTATGCCTGCGTGGCGCAGTTCTACCCGATGGCGATTCGTTCCACGGGCCTGGGCTGGGCATCGGGAGTCGGTCGCACGGGCGCGATTGTCGGGCCGCTACTGGGTGGCGCGCTGGTCGGCATTCAATTGCCGCTGCACCTTAACTTCATGGCCTTTGCCGTACCGGGCGTGGTTGCCGCCCTGGCCATGTGCTTTGTGTACCAACGCCAGTCGAAGGCGGCCAGCGCGGCCGCGACGGTGGCAGTCTCGCAGGTCTGAGGGGGTTGGCGCGCACCCGGGTTGCCCCGGGTGTGCGCAACACACTGAGCGGAAAAAGTGATGAAAGCGTTCTTCAAAGATTTCTCCCTGTCAGCCGTGGTCGCGGGCTTTATCGCGACGGTGATTTCCTATGCCGGGCCACTGGTGATTATCTTCCAGGCGGCCAAGGCTGGCGGGCTACCGGCCGACGTCGTGTCGTCCTGGATCTGGGCCATCTCCATTGGCAGCGCCGTACTGGGTATTGTGCTCAGCCTGCGCTTCAAGGTTCCTATCGTGATTGCCTGGTCGGCACCGGGCTCGGCCCTGCTGGTCGCCATGCTGCCGGACATCAGCCTCAATGAAGCGGTGGGCGCCTATATCCTGGCCAATCTGCTGATTCTCCTGGTCGGGGTGTGCGGAGTCTTCGACCGGATTATCGGCAAGCTGCCCGCGGCGATTTCGGCGGCGATGCTTGCCGGGATCCTGTTCAACTTTGGCACCCAGCTGTTTGTCTCGGTCAAGGACCAACCCACGTTGGTCCTGGCGATGTTCGTCACCTACCTGGTGTTCAAACGCTGCCTGGCGCGCTATGCGGTGATGGCGGTGCTGTTTGTGGGCGTCGGGATCTCCCTGGCCAACGGCGAGTTGAATACCGGCGCGCTGGTGATTGGCATGGCCACGCCGGTGTGGATCAGCCCGGAGTTCAGCTGGCATGGCGCCCTGAACATTGCCTTGCCGCTGGTGATGGTCGCGTTGACCGGGCAATTTGTGCCGGGCATCGCCGTATTGCGCAACGCCGGCTACAACACGCCAGCCAGTCCGATTATTTCCGCCAGTGCCCTGGGCAGCGTGTTGCTGGCGCCCTTTGCCTGTCATGGCTTGAACCTGGCCGCGATCACGGCGGCGATCTGTACCGGGCGCGAAGCCCATGAGGACGGGCGCAAGCGCTATGTGGCGGGGGTCATGGGCGGGGTGTTTTATCTGGTATTCGGGATCTTCGGGGCGACGCTGGTTTCGTTGTTCAGCGCATTCCCCCAGGAACTGATCGCCGCACTGGCCGGTTTGGCGCTGTTCTCGGCCATTGCCGGGGCGCTGGCCGGTTCCATGGCGGTGCCCGATGATCGCGAAGCAGCCTTGATCACCTTTCTGGTGACCGTCTCGGGGATGTCGCTGCTGGGGCTGTCGGCCGCGTTCTGGGGCTTGATCTTCGGTCTGGGGGCCCATTGCCTGCTGACCTGGAGGCGCACTGCCAAGCAGGTCGGTGCAACGCAACAGCGCGCCTGAAACCCCGGCTTCAAGCGCGGCGTTCTACCGCGATCGGGCAGATATCCGGCAGATCGCCCAGCAGCCAATCCTTCAAGTGTCTGATAGCGCCCAGCTGGGCGCTGTCCCTGGGCCAAGCGAGGTAATAGCTGTCCCCGGTGCCAATGGCGATGGGGACGGGCAGGCCGAGCAGGCCCCGGGCCAGATCGGCGGCAATCAGATGCAGATCGCCCATGGACACACCATGCCCAGCCATCGCGGCGGCAATGCCCTGGTCGAGGGTGTCGAAGACCTTGCCACGCGCGAGTGGCACTTGCCCTTCGGGATAGACCCGTTGCAACCAGCGCCGCCAATCCCGACGATCCGCCGAGGGGTGGATCAGTTCGGCGGTGTCCAAGCGCTCCAGCGGCCACGGTGAGGGCGCCTGGTCAGCGGCACAGATCGGCAGCAGCCATTCATCGAACAGCTTGCAGGTGTCGATACCGGCGCCGAACTGGCCATTGCCAAGCAGGATGGCGCAGTCATAGGGCTCGGCCTGGAAATCCACGGTGTCGATATCCATCCAGACGCTGGAGAGTTGCACGGCCGCGCTTGCGTCAGCGCTGTTGAAGCGTTCAAGGGCCTGTAACAGCCAGCGCATGGTCAAAGTCGACGGCGCCTTGAGGCGCAATTGATTGCCCTGGGTACGCAGCGGGTGGCAGGCGGCTTCAATAATCCGAAAACCGCGGCCCAACTCATCCGCCAGACGCTGGCCGGCCTCGGTCAGCAACAGTTTCGGTCCATGGCGCTCGAACAGCCGACACCCCAGTACCGTTTCCAGATTGCGGATATGCCGGCTGATTGCGCTTTGGGTCAGGGACAACTCTTCGGCCGCCCGGGTAAAGGATGACGAACGCGCGGCCACTTCAAAGGCACGCAAGGCATAGAGGGGAGGCAGGCGGTCGCTCATGGCGGGGCTCGATCATGATTAATAGTCATAGTAGGTCACAGCTTTATCGGTTTTTCAAACCGCCGGGGCGCTTGCAAGCTGGCGGCTTGTTTTCGAGCTGCGAGTCTTTTTGCAATGCAACTGTCCTTACTGCTGCTATATGCCCTCAGTGTGCTTCTATTGATCGCGACTCCAGGGCCGGTCATGGCCCTGGTGGTCGAGGCGCGCCTGCGCGGCGGAACCCGTCAGGCACTGCTCACGGCACTGGGCAGCAATGGTGCGTCCCTGGTGCTGATTGGCGTGGCGGTGCTGGTCCTGGGCGCGAGCCTGTCGCTGGATCCACGCTTGCTGGAGTGGATCAGCCTAGGGGGCTGCTTGTTTATCGGCTATTTGGGGCTGACGGGGCTGCGCCGCGGTGCCTATAACGAAGGGCAGGAAAGCCCCAGTGGGCATGGCTGGGGCAGGGGGTTCCTGGTCGGGATCGCCAACCCCAAGGACATCGTGTTCTTTATCGCGTTCTTTCCACAATTCATCCCGATCACCACGTCCTTTAGCCAAAGCGTGACGTGGCTGGGCCTGATCTGGCTGGTGATCGACCTGGTGATTCTCGGGGGGTATATCTATCTGGCCGGGCGGCCGTTTAGCCTGCGCCATGCGGGCAGGATTGCCACGGCGGCCAGCGTGGCCCTGCTGCTGATTGGGGGGCTGGGTGCGCTTTATGCCGGAGCGCGTTTGCTGGGTGGGGAATAAGGGCTCGCGAACCGACCCGCTCCTACACGTTCGTGGATTCCAGTAGGAGCGGGCCGGCCCGCGAGCGGTACCCCCTAATCGCGCGAGAGTGCCAAGGCCACGCCCTGGCCACCGCCGATGCACAGGGTCGCCAGGCCTTTGCGGGCATCGCGCTTGAGCATTTCATGGAGCAGCGAGACCAGCACCCGGCAACCCGAGGCACCAATCGGATGGCCTAGGGCAATGGCGCCGCCATTGACATTGACCTTCTGCGCGTCCCACTGCAGTTCCCGGCCCACGGCCAGCGATTGCGCAGCAAAGGCTTCGTTGGCTTCGATCAGGTCCAGTTGCTCCAGGCGCCAACCCGCTTTGTCCAGGCAGCGGCGCGTGGCCGAGACCGGCGCGATGCCCATGATCGCCGGGTCGACCCCGGCATTGGCGTAGGCGGCAATGTTGGCAAGGACCGGCAGGCCCAGTTCGCGGGCTTTGTCGCCGCTCATCAGCAACACGGCCGCCGCGCCGTCATTGAGGCTCGAGGCATTGCCGGCGGTGACACTGCCGTCCTTCTTGAAGGCCGGCTTGAGCGTGGCCAGAGACGCTTCGCTGGTCTCGGCGCGGGGTTGCTCGTCGACGGCAAACGCCACGGGATCGCCCTTGCGCTGGGGAATCAGGATCGGGGTGATTTCATCGGCAAAGCGCCCGGCCTCGATGGCGGCCACGGCCTTGCGCTGGGAGGCCGCGGCAAAGGCATCTTGCTCTTCGCGGGTCAGGCCGTACTGCTCCACCAGGTTCTCGGCGGTGATGCCCATGTGATAGTCGTTGAAGGCGTCCCACAAGCCGTCGCTGATCATACTGTCGATCATCTTCGCATGGCCCATGCGCAGACCGGTGCGCGCGGCGGGCAGTACATAGGGCGCCAGGCTCATGTTCTCCATGCCGCCGGCAATGATGACCTGGGCATCGCCGCAGCGAATCGCCTGGGCGCCCAGGTGCAGGGCCTTGAGCCCGGAGCCGCAGACCTTGTTCAGGGTCATGGCGGGTACGGCGTGGGGCAGGCCGGCCAGGATCGCCGCCTGACGCGCCGGGTTCTGGCCACTGCCGGCAGTCAGGACCTGGCCGAGGATCACTTCATCGACCTGCTCACCGGCCAGGCCGGTTTGTTCGAGCAGGCGGCGGATCACCGCGGCACCCAGTTGCGGCGCGGGAATACTGGCCAGCGAACCCTGGAAACTGCCAATGGCGGTGCGGGTCGCGGCAACGATAACGACGTCTTGCATGGAGTGATTCCTTCTCAGGCGAACTGCATTTCAGGCACATGCGCGGGCACGATCAACTGGCCGGCGGTCTTGCTGACGATTTCCTCGACACTGACCCCCGGCGCACGCTCCTTGAGCACGAAGGCGCCGTTTTCAATTTCCAGGTAGGCCAGGTCGGTCAGCACGCGCTTGATGCAGCCGGCGCCGGTCAGCGGCAGGTTGCAGCGCGGCAGCAGTTTCGATTCGCCGTCCTTGGACGCATGGGTCATGGTGACGATGATGTTTTCCGCACCGGCGACCAGGTCCATGGCGCCCCCCATGCCCTTGACCAGTTTGCCGGGGATCATCCAGGAGGCGATATTGCCCTGCACGTCGACCTCGAAGGCGCCGAGCACGGTCAGGTCGATATGGCCGCCGCGGATCATCGCGAAGGACTCGGCGGAGGAAAAGATCGAGGCGCCGACGCGGGCGGTCACGGTCTGTTTGCCGGCGTTGATCATGTCGGCGTCGACTTCATCCTCACGGGGGAAGGCGCCCATGCCAAGCAGGCCGTTTTCCGACTGCAGCATGACTTCCATGCCGGCCGGGATGTAGTTGGCGACCAGGGTCGGAATGCCGATGCCCAGGTTGACGTAGTAGCCGTCCTGCAGCTCGCGGGCAACGCGTTGGGCCATTTGTTCGCGGGTAAGAGCCATGGGGTGTTCTCCGTTGTTCGGGCGTGGGGCGGGGGGTCAGGTACGGACGGTGCGCTGTTCGATACGCTTCTCGAAGGTGCCGCAGATGATCCGGTCGACATAGATGCCCGGAGTGTGGATATGGGCGGGGTCGAGCTCGCCCGGCTCGACGATCTCTTCGACCTCGACCACGGTGATACGCCCGGCCGTGGCGGCCAGCGGGTTGAAATTTTGGGCGGTGTGGCGGTAGATCACGTTACCGAAATGGTCGGCCTTCCAGCCTTTGACAATGGCGAAGTCACCAGTGATGGATTCTTCCATCAGGTACGGACGGCCGTTGAATTCGCGGGTTTCCTTGCCTTCGGCTACCGGCGTGCCGTAGCCAGTGGCGGTGAAGAATGCCGGGATCCCGGCGCCGCCAGCGCGCAGCTTTTCGGCCAGGGTGCCCTGGGGGGTGAGGATGACTTCGATCTCACCGCTGAGCAGTTGCTTTTCGAACAGCGCGTTTTCGCCGACATAGGAGGCGATGACCTTGCGAATCTGCCGGTCTTCGAGCAACACGCCAAGGCCGAACCCGTCGACTCCGCAGTTGTTCGAGACCACCGTCAGCTCGCGGGTGCCTTTGCGCTTGATCTCGGCGATCAGGTTTTCGGGGATGCCGCACAGGCCGAATCCGCCGGCCAGTACTGTCATGCCATCGGTCAGTCCTGCCAGGGCTTCCTCGTAGGACGCCACACGCTTGTCGAAACCTGCCATATGCCCTTCCTCTTTCTTGTTCGTGGACGGCGTTCAGCCGTGTTGCGCCGAGTGTTGCTCCAGCAGATTGATTTGTTAAGTTGATTTTTAAGGTGGATTAATAGATAAAACCAAATAATCCAGTTCGCGTACCGAGGCCCAGCGCCATGACCGTCAAACAGATTCGCGCCTTCCTGGCGGTGGCCCAGAGCCTGAGCTTTGCCGTGGCCTGCGAGCGGCTGCACCTGTCGCAGTCGGCCCTGAGCCTGACTATCAAGGCCTTGGAAGAAGGCCTGGGCGGACGTTTGTTCAGCCGCAACACCCGTAATGTGGCGTTGACCCCGGAAGGCGAAGCCCTGGTGCCTTTGGCGCGGCGGTTGATTGCCGACTGGGAGAATGCCGAGGACGAACTGCGCCAGCGCTTCAGCCTGCAACGCGGGCGGGTGACATTGGCGGCCATGCCGTCGTTTGCCGGCAACCGCCTGCCGGAGGTGCTCAAGACCTTTCGATTGCGCTATCCCAAGGTCAATGTACGGGTCGACGATGTGATCAACGAACAGGTGCTGGAGAGGGTTCGCGAGCGGCAAGTGGAGCTGGGTGTCGCCTTCGAACCGCCGCAAAGCGCGTCGTTGCAATTCACCCCGCTGTACCTGGACCGTTTTGTCGCGGTGGTACCTCGGGACAGCCCCCTCGCCAGCCAGGGCAGTACCGACTGGCAGGCGTTGCTGGAACAGCCGTTTATCACCCTGCAACGCCCTTCGACGGTACGGGTCATGCTCGAAGAGCATCTGCAGGCCCATGGCATCCAGTTGCCGGTGGAGCTGGAGAGCCATCAGTTGGCGACAGTTGGGCGCATGGTCGCGTGCGGGCTGGGCGTGAGCGCGGTGCCGGCCCTGTGCGCCGGGCAGATGGAGGAACTGGGCGCGCAGTGCATTACCTTGCGCGAGCCGCGGATCGAACGGGCGATAGGAGTACTGACCAAGCCGGGGCATGAACTGTCGGCGGCGGCGCAAGCGCTGTTCGATATCTTGCGCGAGAGCGCCACGCTGAACACCTGAACCTGGAGCGGGCTCTGCGCCGCGCCAAGGCGCCCACCGACTTAACCGAACAGCCCCGCCGCGATATTGATCGAGAAGCCAAGGATGGCGGTATTGAACAGAAAACCGATCAACGACTGCCCCAGCACGACCTTGCGCAAGGCCCGTGTGCCGACGCCGACATCCGAGGTCTGCACCGCGACGCCGATGGTGAAGGAGAAATACAGGAAGTCCCAGTAGTCCGGGTTTCGCTCGCCATCGGCAAAGCGCAGTGCGGGCTCCTGGCCGGTGTCGGTGTAGAACAGCCGCGCATAATGGACACTGAAGATCACCCCGATGAGCAACCACGACCCCAGCACCGTCAGCCCGGTAAAACCGTAGTGCAGCAGTTGCTCGGTGCTTTCCAGGTGCTTGCTGCCGGCCAGTTCCAGGGTAATGGTCGCCAAGCTGGCAATGGCTGCGATACACACCATGAACAGCACCATGCCGGCGTTTTCATCTTCGCGCTCGGCAATCCGCTGCACGTCGCGGGCCTCGGAGCGAATCACCAGCCACAGCATGATCGCCAGGTAGGCCCAGACGCCGGCGTTCCAGCCAATCAGGATTTTTGTCAGCAGGTCGCTGGCGGGCGCCAGGACCCCAGCCGCCGCGCCCAGCAGGGCGGCGGCGGTCAGGCGTGGGTGGGTGCGAAGTAGGTGCGGCATGGACGCTCACTTTGAGTCGGGCGATTGCCGCACCATAGCACGGTGCAATGGCGTCAAGGGCTAGGGCTTGGCCGCCCGATGACGGCGGTCGACCCACTTCATCACCACCACGAAAAACACCGGGACAAAGACCACCGCCAGGGTGGCGCTGATCATCCCGCCGATCACCCCGGTACCGATGGCCTGCTGGCTCGCGGAACTGGCCCCGGTGGCGATGGCCAGGGGCACCACGCCGAGGATAAACGCCAGGGAGGTCATGACAATCGGGCGCAGGCGCAGGCGCGCGGCCTGGACGGTCGCGTCAATCAGGTCATGGCCTTCATCGACCAGGCTCTTGGCGAACTCGATGATCAGGATCGCGTTCTTGGCCGAGAGCCCAATGATCGTGATCAGCCCCACTTTGAAGAACACGTCGTTGGGCATTCCGCGCAGGCTGACGGCCACCACGGCGCCGAGTACCCCCAGCGGCACCACCAACAGCACCGAGGTCGGGATCGACCAGCTCTCATACAATGCTGCCAGGCACAGGAACACGATCAGCAACGACAGCCCGAGCAGAATCGGGGCCTGGGCGCCGGACAGGCGCTCCTGCAGCGACAGGCCGGTCCATTCCAGGCCGAGCCCGGCCGGCAGCGCTGCCACCAGCCGCTCGATCTCGGCCATGGCCTCGCCGGTGCTGTGCCCGGGCTGCGGCTCGCCGGAAATACTGATTGCCGGATAGCCGTTGTAGCGCGTTAGCTGCGCTGGCCCCTGTACCCAACGCGCCTGGACAAACGCCGCCAGTGGCACCATTTTGCCGAGGTCGTTGCGCACATGGATCTTCAACAGATCGGCGATCTGGCTACGTTGGTCACCCTCGGCCTGGACCACCACGCGCTGCATGCGGCCCTGGTTCGGGAAGTCATTGATATAGGCCGAGCCGACGGCGGTGGACAGCACATTGCCGATATCGTTGAAGGACACGCCCAGGGCGTTGGCCTGCTGGCGATCCACTTCCAGATGCACCTGAGGGCTTTCGGCCAGGGCGCTTTCGCGCACGTTGACCAGCACCGGGCTCTTCTCGGCGGCGGCGAGCAACTCGCTGCGCGCCTTCATCAAGGCGGCGTGACCGACTCCGGCCCGGTCCTGCAGGCGGAACTCGAAACCGCTGGACGTACCGAGGCCGTCGACCGGCGGTGGCAAAATGGCGTAGGCCACCGCGTCCTTCAACCCGCTTAGAGCGATATTGGCCCGCTCGGCAATCGCCTCGGCGCTGTCCTGCGCGCTGCGCTGCGACCAGTCCTTGAGCGTGGTGAAGGCCAAGGCGGCGTTTTGCCCGCTGCCGGAGAAGCTGAAGCCGAGGATCATGGTGGTATCGGCCACACCCGGTTCACCGGTGTTGTGCGCCTCGATCTGCTTGACCACCTCCACGGTGCGCGCCTTGCTCGCGCCTGGCGGCAACTGGATATCGGTGATGGTGTAACCCTGGTCTTCCACGGGCAGGAAGGAGGAGGGCAGGCGCGTGAATGCCCAGCCCAGGGCCAGCAACAGGACCGCGTAGATCAGCAGGTAGCGACCGCTGCGCTTGAGCGCATGCAGGACCCAGCGCTGGTAGCCGTCGCTCATCTGCTCGAAACGGCGATTGAAGGCGCCGAAGAAACCGCCCTTGGCATGGTGTTCGCCCTTGGCGATGGGCTTGAGCAAGGTCGCGCAGAGGGCCGGCGTGAGGGTCAGGGCAAGAAAAGCCGAGAACAGGATCGAGGTCGCCATGGACAGCGAGAACTGTCGATAGATCACGCCCACCGAGCCCTGCATAAAGGCCATGGGAATAAATACCGCCACCAGCACCAGGGTGATGCCGACAATCGCTCCGGAGATCTGGCCCATGGCCTTGCGTGTCGCGTCCCGGGGCGACAGCCCTTCGTTGACCATGATGCGCTCAACGTTCTCCACCACCACAATGGCGTCGTCCACCAGAATACCGATGGCCAGCACCATGCCGAACATGGTCAGCACATTGACCGAGAAACCCAGGGCCAGCATGGTGGCGAACGTACCCATCAGTGCCACGGGCACTACCAGGGTCGGGATCAGCGTGTAGCGCAGGTTCTGCAGGAACAGGAACATGACGGCGAACACCAGCACCATGGCTTCGAGCAGGGTATAGACCACCTTGGTGATCGAGACCTTGACGAAGGGCGACGTGTCGTAGGGGATCTTGAACTCCACGCCGGCCGGGAAATAGCGCTCCAGTTCGGTCATTTTCTCGCGGATCAGGGTGGCGGTACGCAGGGCATTGGCGCCAGGCGCCAACTGGACGCTGAACGCGGTGGTCGGCTTGCCGTTGAGACGGGTGGCGTACTGGTACTGTTGGCTGCCGATTTCCACCCGGGCCACATCGCTGATCCGCACCGTGGAGCCGTCCGGGTTGGCGCGCAACACAATCGCGGCAAACTCTTCGGGCGTCGACAACTGGCCCTTGACCAGTACCGCTGCGGTGATTTCCTGGGTGGCGGGGCTGGGCAGGTCGCCGATGCTGCCGGCCGAGACCTGGGCGTTCTGCGCGGCCAGGGCATTGCTCACGTCGCTGGGCGTCAGGTTGAAGCCGATCAGCTTGCGCGGGTCGAGCCAGATCCGCATGGCGCGCTCGGAGCCATAAAGCTGGGCCTTGCCGACCCCGTCGATCCGCTTGATCTCGTTCATCACATTGCGCGCAAGGTAGTCGCTCAACGCCACTTCATTGAGCTGGCCATCGCTGGAGGTCAGCGTGCCCAGCAGCAGGAAGCCGGAGGACACTTTCTCGACCTGCAGGCCTTGCTGTGTCACGGCCTGGGGCAGGCGCGACTCGACGATCTTCAGGCGGTTCTGCACGTCAACCTGGGCCATTTCCGGGTTGGTCCCGGGCTGGAAGGTCGCGGTGATGGTCGCCGTGCCCAGGCTGCTTTGCGAGGCGAAGTACAGCAGGTGGTCTGCGCCATTGAGCTCTTGCTCGATCAGGCTGACCACGCTCTCGTCCAGGGTCTCGGCCGAGGCGCCGGGGTAGGTGGCGGAGATTTCCACCTGGGGCGGAGCGACGTCGGGGTACTGGGCCACCGGCAGTTGGGGAATCGCCAGGATACCGGCCAGCAGGATAAACAGGGCAATCACCCAGGCAAAGACCGGGCGATCGATAAAGAACTGCGGCATCTTCAGCGAGCCTCTGTCTGGGCGAGGGGAGCGTCGTTATCGACCTGCACCTGCTCGCCAGGACGGGCATGTTGCAGGCCTTCGATCACGATCCGGTCACCGGCCTGCAGGCCACTGTTGACGATCCAGCGATCGTCCTGGACAGCGCCCAGTTCGACGGGTTGCTGATGCACCCGCTCCTCGGCATCGACCACCAGCACCTGGGCGACCCCGGCGCTGTCGCGCAGGACCGCGCGCTGGGGAATGCTCAGGCCCTGGCGATTGACGGCCTGCTCCAGGCGCACACGCACAAAGCTGCCGGGCAGCAGGTCGAGGTCGGGGTTGGGGAATTCACTGCGCAGGATGATCTGCCCGGTGCTGGGGTCGACACTGATATCGGTAAACAGCAGCTTGCCCGGTCGCGGGTAGGCGCTGCCATCGTCCTGGATCAGTGTGGCCCGGGCCTGGTCCTGGCCTACCTGCTGCAACTGGCCGGCACGCAGGGCCCGCCGTAGTTCGTTGAGCTCGCGGGTGGATTGGGTCAGGTCGGCATGGATCGGGTCCAGTTGCTGGATCACCGCCAGCGCCGTGGTCTCGCCCTGGCCGACCAGTGCGCCTTCGGTGACCAGTGCCCGGCCGATACGCCCGGAAATCGGCGCGGTAACGGTGGCATAGCCCAGGTTGAGCTTGGCGCGCTTGACTGCCGCCTGGTTGGCCGCGACATCCGCCGCCGTTTGCAGGGCATTGGCCCGAGCGTTGTCGTACTCCTGGTGGCTGATCGCATTGATCTCAATCAGCGCCTGGTAGCGTTCGTTCTGCAACTTGGCCTGGAAGGCGTTGGCCTGGGCCTTGCTCAACGCCGCCTGGGCACTGTCCAGATCAGCCTGGAACGGTGCCGGGTCGATGCGAAACAGCACATCGCCGCGCTTGACGTCGCTGCCTTCGCGAAAAGCCCGCTGCAGCACGACGCCGGCAACGCGGGCGCGGACTTCGGCGATCCGTGGCGCGGCAATGCGCCCACTCAACTCGCTATTGATCGTCAGCGCCCGGGGTTGCAGGGTTTCGACCCGAACCTTGGGCAGCGGTGCCGATTCCTCGGCACTGGAAGATCGGTCGCAACCGGCGAGGGTCAGTGCCAGCAGGCCAAGGCTAAGCGCAGCAAACAACTTATTCATAGGACAGTCCCAATTATGACCCGGGCATCCTAAGGCGCGCGACTACATAGCGCTGTGAAGCTCTGTAGGGGCTCTGTGAAAAAGTGTGAAGCTTGCGGGCGTGCTGTACCGGGGGCGTATATCCTTTGTGGTTTTTCCGGTCCGTAACTTTCCTATGCCCACCATTCTCCTGGTCGAAGACGACTGCGCCCTGGCCGAACTGATTGCCAGCTATCTGGAACGTAATGGCTATCAAGTCAGCGTGATCGCCCGGGGCGACCAGGTACGCGAACGGGCCCGGCTCGACCCGCCGGACCTGGTGATTCTCGACTTGATGCTGCCCGGACTCGATGGCCTGCAGGTCTGCCGCCTGTTGCGGGCCGATTCGGCCACGCTGCCGATCCTGATGCTCACCGCCCGCGATGACAGTCACGACCAGGTGCTGGGCCTGGAAATGGGCGCCGACGACTACGTGACCAAACCCTGCGAGCCGCGGGTCCTGTTGGCCCGGGTGCGGACCCTGTTGCGGCGCAGCAGCCTGAGTGAACCGCAGATGGCCAGCGATCAGATCCTGGTCGGCAACCTGCGCATCGATCTTTCGGAGCGTACGGTGACCTGGCGCGACCAGCCGGTCGAGCTGTCCAGTGGCGAGTACAATCTGCTGGTCGTCCTCGCCCGGCATGCCGGCGAGGTCTTGAGCCGCGACCAGATCCTGCAGCGCCTGCGCGGTATCGAGTTCAATGGCACCGACCGCTCGGTGGATGTGGCGATCTCCAAACTGCGGCGCAAGTTCGACGACAGTGCCGGCGAGGCGCGCAAAATCAAGACCGTCTGGGGCAAGGGCTACCTGTTCAGCCGTAGCGAGTGGGAATACTGAGTCGATGTTCAAGATCCTGATTCGCCTGTACCTGGTGACCATTGTCAGTTTCAGCGCGGCGATCTATCTGGTTCCGGAACTGGTGATCGGCCTGTTTCACGAGCGGGTCACGGACTTTAACGTCAACCAGTCCCGTGGCCTGCAAAACCTGCTGGTCCGCCAATTCAAGAGTGTCCCGGCCGAGAGCTGGCCGAGCCTGGCCATGGAACTGGACAGGCTGTTCAGCCCGCAACGGGTGGCGCTGGTCAAGCTCGATGATGCGGATCTAAGCCCCGCCGAGCAGGAACGCCTGCGGTGCGGGCAGCCGGTGGTGCGGATCGGCGACTGGGGGCTCTGGACCCTCGTGGCGGCGCCCCTGAACGATGAATACGCGGTAGAGATCGTGGTGCCGCCCGATCCGCTGGATATCAACCTGCTGTACTGGAGCATCAACGTGCTGATCGGCGCTGTGATGCTCGGTTGCCTGCTGTTCTGGCTGCGCCCGCACTGGCGGGACCTGGAGCGGCTCAAGCACACCGCCGGGTTGATCGGCCAGGGGCATCTGGGCGAACGGACCCGGATCTCGCCACGCTCGAATATCGGCGAACTGGCCCATGTCTTCGACACCATGGCCCGGGATATCGAGCACTTGCTCAACCAGCAGCGGGACCTGCTCAATGCGGTTTCCCATGAGCTGCGCACCCCCCTGACCCGCCTGGACTTCGGCCTGGCCCTGGCCTTGTCTGACGATTTGCCGCCGGCCAACCGGGAGCGCCTGCAGGGGCTGGTGCAGCATATTCGCGAGCTCGACGAGCTGGTGCTCGAACTGCTGTCCTACAGTCGCCTGCAAGACCCGGCCCGTCAGCCGGAGCGGGTGGTGGTCGCGCTGGACGAATTTGTCGACAGCATCCTGGGCAGTTTCGATGAGGCCCTGGAAGCGCCGGATATCGTACTCGATGTGCTGTTGCAGGGGCCGCTGGAGCGCTTTGCCCTGGACCCGCGCCTGACCGCGCGGGCGGTGCAAAACCTGCTGCGCAATGCCGTGCGCTATTGCGAGCGGCATGTGCAGGTGGGGGTCAAGGTCACCGCCCAGGGTTGCGAGCTGTGGGTCGACGATGACGGTATCGGCATTCCCGAACCTCAGCGTGAACTGGTGTTCGAGCCGTTCTACCGGCTTGATCGCAGCCGTGATCGTGCCACGGGCGGCTTTGGCCTGGGCCTGGCGATCAGTCGCCGGGCAGTCCATGCCCAGGGTGGGCGGTTGACGGTAGAGGCCTCACCGCTGGGCGGGGCGCGCTTGCGTATCTGGTTGCCCACCGAGGGCTCTCTGTAACCTTGGCGACAGGCGTGCGCTGATTGCTTCTGCACCCAGCGCTGGCTAACGCTCTACACCCACCGGCGCTTGCGCTGGCCGAGCAAATGCCTGGCGCCTTCCAGCACCAACACCGCCACGGCCAGCCAGATCGGCAGATAGGTCAGCCATTCGCCGGGCCCGATGCTTTCCCCAAGCAGCAAGGCTACACCGACCAGCAACACCGGCTCGACATAACTGAGCAAGCCGAACAGGCTGAAGGCCAGTAATCGGCTGGCGAGGATGTAGCAGATCAGCGCCGAGGCGCTGATCACCCCCAGCAACGGGATCAGCCCATACAGCGCCGGGGTGTGCTGCACGACCGCCAGGCCGCCCTGGGGCCCGTGCAGGGCGAACCACCAGGCTGCCGGCAACAGCAACACCATGTCCAGCCAGAGCCCGCCGAGATGGTCGGTGCCGCAGCGCCGGCGCAGGACGAAGTAGATCGGATAACCGATGGCCACCACCAGGGTCGCCCAGGAAAAGCTGCCGACCCGGTACAGCTCGTTCAATACACCGCAACAGGCGAGCAGGGCGGCGACGGTCTGCAGGCGTGACAGGCGCTCGCCATAGACCAGGCGCCCGGTCAGCACCATGGTCAACGGCAGCAGGAAATACCCCAGGGACACATCCAGGCTACGGCCGTTGAGCGGCGCCCACATAAACAGCCAGAGCTGCACGCCGACCAGCAGCGAGGACAACAGCAAACCAGCGACCAGCCAGGGCTGTGAGCGCAGCCGCTGGAAGATCCCGACGATCAGCTTCCAGTCGCCACTGAACGCCATGAACAGCGTCATGCAGGGCAGCGTCAGCAACATGCGCCAGCCAAAAATCTCTTCGCCATCAAGGGGCTTGAGCAGGGAAGTGAAGTAATACATGACGCCGAATAGCACCGACGCCATTACCGAGAGAACAATACCTTTGGACACAACAGCCTCGTGCAAGCACATGGAATCAGCAGGGGGGCCATCAGCTTGAGGCCCCGGGCCGTTTCAGGCAAACCCATTCATGCGCCATAACGCGGCAGTGTCGGTAAAACGCACCTCAAGTGCGCAAAGTGCGGGTCATGCGCAACGCCAACAGGCTACCGCCGACGATCACTGCTGCCAGCACATACAGGGCGGCGTCGGTGGAGCCGGTGCTGTCCTTGATCCAGCCGACCAGGTAGGGGCTGAGGAAGCCGGCCATCTGGCCCATGGAGTTGATCAACGCCAGGCCGCCTGCCGCCGCGCCGGCACTGAGCATGGCGGTGGGGACTGGCCAGAACATCGGCAGGCCGGTGAGGGCGCCCATGGTGGCGAGGGTCAGGCCGAGAATGGCGATGGCCGGGTTAGCGGCAAAGTTGACCGCGATCAACAGGCCGACGGCGCCCATCAGCATGGGCACGACCAAGTGCCAGCGGCGCTCCTTGCGCAAGTCGGCCGAGCGGCCGACCAGCAGCATAAAGACCGCGGCCAGCAGATAGGGAATGGCGCTGATCCAGCCAATCACCAGGTTATCGTTGAAGCCCAGGCTCTTGATGATCGAAGGCAACCAGAAATTGATCGCGTAGACACCGCTCTGGATACAAAAATAGATCAGGCCGAAGGCCCAGATGGCCGGGTTCTTGAACACGGCCAGTAGGGAGTCGCTGACGGTTTTCGGCTTGTTCGCGGCATCTTCGGCCTGATCGGCCTCCAGTACGGCACGGTCCCGCGCGCTCAGCCACTGGGCGCTGGCAAACGTGTCGCTGAGCAGAAAGAACGCGAGGGCGCCGAGCAGTACGGTCGGGACGCCCTGCAACAGGAACATCCACTGCCAGCCGGCCAGGCCACCCTGGCCCGCGGCGAAGTGATTGAGGATCCAGCCGGAGAACGGTCCGCCCAACAGGCCGGAAACCGGGATGGCCGACATGAACAGCGCCATGATCCGCCCACGCCGGAAGGTCGGGAACCACTGCGAGAGATACAGCACCACGCCCGGGAAGAAGCCGGCTTCCGCCGCACCGGTAAACAGGCGCAGGGTATAGAACTGGGTTGGCGTGGTGACGAACAGCAGGCAGGCCGACAGCGTGCCCCAGGTCACCATCATCAGCGCGATCCAGCGCCGAGGCCCGAAGCGAGTCAGGGCCAGGTTGCTGGGCACGCCGCACAGCACATAGCCGATAAAGAAGATCCCGGCGCCGAGGCCGTAGACCGTTTCGCTGAACTTCAGCGCGTCGAGCATCTGCAGCTTGGCGAAGCCGACGTTGACGCGATCGAGGTAATTGAACAGATAGCAGATAAAGATAAAGGGGATCAGGCGCAGAGTGATGCGCTTGTAAACGGCGTTTTTATCGTCATCGGTGGCCTGGGGCAAAGCGGCGCTCTGTGACATATCGGTCTCTCTTTATTATGTTTTTTCGCGATGCGCAGGTAACGTTGACCTGCCCGCAAAGTCTCGACCACGCAAGGGGCCCACGTCTTTGTGCTACTGCACAGAGGTTATCCAGACAGCCTGTGCGACTGAACAATTGATCGGCGAATCGTTCGTTGGACGTCGCCCGCAAGGATTGATCCCTATGTTCGAACTCGATCATGACCTGGCCCAGCATATCGTCGACCGGGCGATGGCGATCCTGCCCTACAACGTCAATGTCATGGACAGCCAGGGCTTGATTCTAGGCAGTGGCGAGAAAGAGCGTATCAATACGCGCCATGAAGGCGCCCAACTGGTCCTGGCCAACGCCCGCGTCGTGGAAATCGACGCCCAGGCGGCCAAATGCCTGAAAGGCGTGCAGCCAGGGATCAATCTGCCGCTATTGCTGGATCAGCGCCTGATCGGCGTGCTGGGCCTCACCGGTGAGCCGGACCAATTGCGCACCTATGCCGAACTGGTCCGCATGACCGCCGAGATGCTGGTCGGCCAGCGCCATCAACAGGCTGAGCAGCAATGGCGCCGGCAACGCAGTGAAGACCTGCTGGCACTGCTGCTCAGCGAGGCCGGCGACGCCCCACGGCTGCTGGACGAGGCCCAGCAGATGGGGCTCAAGCCGCAGTTGGCGCGCGTGCCTTATCTGTTCGAGCTGGGCGAGGGCCAGAGTGCCGAGGCCTTGAGTGCCTGGCTGTTGTCGCGCTACCCGGACAGTTGGTGTGTCAGCCCAGCCAAGCTGTCGCTGCTCTGGTGTCGCCCGGCGGCGCTGGCTATGGATGACCTGCGCCTGCTGGGCAAGCTCGATGGCCTGGGCTGGACGATCCTGCGGGTCGCCGTCGGTGGCCAGGCCGAAGGACTGGCCGGGCTGCGCCGCTGTTATCGGCGGGTGGGGGATTTGCTCGCCTATGGCCGCGATGTATTGCCGCGCAGCCGCTTGCTGACACTGAACCGCTACCGGCTGCCGGTCATGCTGTGGCGTCACCGCAACGAGGATGCCCTGCAGGAGTTGCTCAACCCGCTGCGCAAAGTCATGGCCAAGGACACTAATGGTCTGTTGATCAGCACCTTGCGCAGTTGGTGCGAGCACGATGGGCAGAGCCAGGCTTGTGCGGAGGCCCTGGGCATCCATCGCAACAGCCTGCGCTATCGAATGGAGCGGATTGCCGAGTTGAGCGGCGTCGATCCTGTGCGCCTGGACGGCATGCTGGCCCTCTATCTCGGCGTGCAATTGCTGCCGGACGCCGCCACGGCTTTGTCGACATGAACAAAAAAGCCGGCGCCCGCTTGTGCAGTGGACAGGCGTCAAGCGCCCGGGCAACTGGCAGCATAGCGGCATAAGAACTGGAGATTGGCCCATGAAAATCGTTATCGCCCCTGACTCGTTCAAGGACAGCCTGGCCGCGAGCGCCGTGGCCCGCAGCATTGCCACCGGGCTGGCCAGTGTCTGGCCGCACGCGCAGCTGATCGAGTGCCCGATGGCCGATGGCGGCGAAGGCACTGTCGAAGCAATTCTGCTGGCGGCCGAGGGTGAGCAACGCAGTAGCCCGGTGCAGGGGCCACTGGGGGAAACGGTGGAGGCGCAATGGGGCTGGTTGCCGGCCAGCCGCACAGCGATTATCGAAATGGCCGAGGCCAGTGGCCTGCAACGGGTAGCGCTGGCGCAGCGCGATGCCTGCATCAGCAGCACCTTCGGTACCGGCGAGCTGATTCGGGCCGCGCTGGACCTGGGCGCCGAACGGATCATCCTGGCCATTGGCGGCAGTGCCACCAACGATGCCGGGGCCGGCGCCTTGCAGGCCCTTGGCCTGGGCCTGTTCGATGCTCAGGAGAGGATTCTGGCGCCGGGAGGCGCAGCTCTGGCGGGCCTGGCCCGCCTGGACCTGAGCGGGCTCGATCCACGCCTGGCCGGGGTGCAGTTCGAGATTGCCGCCGATGTCGATAATCCGCTGTGCGGGCCCCAGGGCGCTTCGGCGATTTTCGGTCCGCAAAAGGGCGCCTCGCCGGCCCAGGTCGAGCAGTTGGATCAAGCCCTGGCCCATTTTGCCTGGCACTGCGCGCAAACCCTGGGCAAGGATCTGCAGGATGAGCCGGGCAGCGGCGCGGCGGGCGGCCTGGGATTTGCCGCCAAGGCCTTTTTCGGTGCGCAGTTTCGTCCTGGAGTGGAAGTGGTTGGGGAACTGGTCGACCTGGCTGGCAAAGTGCGCGGCGCCGACCTGGTGATCACCGGCGAAGGGCGGTTCGATGCCCAGACCCTGCGCGGCAAGACGCCCCTGGGCGTGGCTCGGATCGCCCGTCAACAGGGCGTCCCGGTGATTGTGCTGGCCGGGACCCTGGGCGAGGGTTATGAGCAGTTGTACCCGCACGGCATCGATGCGGCCTTTGCCTTGGTGTCCGGGCCGATGAGCCTGGCCCAGGCCTGTAGCGAGGCGCCGGCGCTACTGGCCGCGCGGGCGCGGGATATTGCGCGGGTCTGGCAACTGGGTGCCAGGCGCTGATCGCCGACAAAATCGTGTAAGCTGCGCGGCCCTGTGTATTCGACCCAAGCGAGCCCCATGCCGTCGTTCTTCAAACGCGCTCTGTTGCCCGAACTTCGTGGCTTTGCTCTGCAACCTGCGGACCTGACCGTACTGGACGGCGCCGCGCAGTATCGCCAGCGCCTGCTGGAGATGATCGCCCAGGCCCGCCGGCGTATCACCCTGGTTGCGCTGTACCTGCAACAGGATGAAGCCGGCCAGGAAGTCCTCGATGCGCTGCATGCGGCCAAGGCCGCCAGGCCCGAGCTGCAGATCGTCGTACTGGTCGATTGGCTGCGGGCCCAGCGCGGGTTGATCGGCGCGGGCAAACAGCCGGGTAACGCGGCCTGGTATCAGGCCCAGAGCCAGGCCTACGGCCCGGACTGCGAAGTGCCGATCTACGGCGTGCCAGTGCAGACCCGCGAATTGTTCGGCGTGCTGCACCTCAAGGGCTTTGTGATCGATGACTGCGTGGTCTATAGCGGCGCTAGCCTGAACAACGTCTACCTGCACAAATTCGACAAGTACCGTTTCGATCGTTATCACCTGTTGCAGTGCCCGGCGCTGGCCGATTCGATGCAGCGCCTGGTCGAAGAACAGTTGATCCACACCCCCGCAGTACACCGGCTCGACGTGCCTGTGCTGCCGAGCACCCGCAGCCTGCGCGCAGCCATTGGCGACCTGCGCAACCGGCTCAAGCGCGCCGCCTATGACACCAGCATGGCGCCAGGCCAGGCGCCGGGGTTGAGCGTCTGCCCGATCCTGGGGGTGGGCAAGAGCAATCCGCTGAGCCGGGTGATCTGCGAGCTGATCGAGGGCAGCCGCGAGCAACTGACGATCTGTACGCCGTACTTCAACCTGCCGCAGCCGGTCAGTCGGGCGCTCAACAGGGCCCTGGCCCGTGGCGTGAAGATCGACATCATCGTCGGCGACAAGACCGCCAATGACTTCTTTATCCCGCCCAGCGAACCCTTCCGGATTATCGCGGCCTTGCCGTACCTGTATGAAATCAGCCTGCGGCGGTTTGCCAAGCGGCACCAGAAGGTGATCGACAGCGGCCAGTTGAACCTGCACCTGTGGCACCACGGCGACAACAGCTACCACCTCAAGGGCATGTGGGTCGATCAGCGCTACACCTTGCTGACCGGCAACAACCTCAACCCGCGGGCTTTCCGGCTCGACCTGGAAAACGCCTTGCTGCTCGACGACCCGCGTGGCGAATGGCTGGCACCGCGCGAAGCCGAGTTGCGCAGGATCATGGAACACACCCGGCGCATTGATGACTTCCGCAATCTGCAAACCCTAGCGGATTACCCTCCAGCGGTGGCCAAGTTTCTGCGTCGGGTCAGCCGGGTGCGCATCGAACGCCTGCTCTACCGGATTCTCTGAGCCGGCCAGAGCGCCACCAGCAAGAGCAGGAAGGCCGCGACCAGGTAGGGCAAACGCGGTTCGACAGCGTAGATCAGCGTCCCGGCCAGCGGGCCGATGACCACCCCCAGGCCCTGTACCGCGCCCACGGTGCCTGCCGTGGCACCCTGTTCGGCGGCGTCCACCGAGTTGGCCGCCAGGGCGGCAAAGGCCGGGAAGATCCAGCCCATGCCAGCAGCGGAAACAAAAAAACACAGCCACAGCAGTTCCCGGGTATCGGCGAACATCGCACCGGCGAACCCAGTCGCCGCCACCAGGGCGCCGATCAGCGCAAAACCCACCATGGTCAGGGAAATCCCGGCGGCCTGGGCTGCTTGCGCGGGCGCCAGGCCCAGTCGGTCAAGGGCATAGAAACCCACGGTGATCTGTGCAATGGACACGCAGATCATGGCCACAAAGGCCACTGCCAGCGGCCGGCGCAGGTGATGCTTGCGCTACAGCACCACAAACGCCAGCAGCCACAATAAGGCCACGACATATTCTACGTACAGGAACAAGGTCGTAAGCGTTTGTACGGCTTCTGTTGCTGGCTGTGATCTTCGCGAAATATCCAAGCCAAGACTTGATACAGAAGTGCGACTCCTTTCACTAAGATATACCGCTGAATGTGCGGTTTGGCGGCGGTAGTAAGAAGCTGCTGTTAATTCTTTCGCGCATTTTTTATCAATGCGAACGCATCATAATTATAAAAAAAACCTCTCTATTGTTACAGCTTAAGCTCTATGTCTGGGCTAGAGTTTTCGCATCGAAAGCCTAGGCTTACAAATTCTGAAAGGGAGGTCTAGTTTATGCTTGTGGAATTCAGTACACATCAAAGTCCCGCTCTGTTGTCTCTGGCGAACAGCAAGTTGGGATCTAAATTAAACGGGCATAGCGTGAAATTCGTGAATGGCGACAGACATGCCACACAGCAAATTCTCCATCAAGCGCCGTCGAATTCGTTGAAGGCGCTTATGCTAAGCGGCCGTGAGATTACGTTCGCGAACTCTACTGCAGCACTGGCGCCATTGGGTAAGAAGCCGGACCCACTGAATAGGATGTTGACCTCGGACAACAAGGAAAATCCCGGTGATCTGGCCGCTCACTTAATACCTACCATTAGTGGAGAGGCGCTTGAAGAGACGCGCGTTGCGATTAATGCTGTTCGAAGGTCAATAGATGAATATGGTGGCGAGGTTGTCTTTAAATTCTCCCAAGCAAAAGGGGCGTTCTATAAGCAGATTGCTATGCACTCAGCCACTCAGCCTGGGGCCTGCAAAGCGTTATGTGACCACTGGATGGCATGCCATGCAAACGCTCTGAGTTTATTTGACGGGCTCTATGTGGGTGGGCAGAAAGGCCAATTTAATATCGATATACTGGTGTCAATTAAGCAGTTGCAAATTGATCAGACGATAATTAATTCGTTGAATTCACAAATCACTATTGCGAACGAGTGGCTGGCAAGCTATGGCCTTAAGTCGAACTCTAACTATCCCGATTTTAAGGAAGTAGGGGGCGACGCAGTAGATGTGCTCCTGGGTTGTACGGCTGACAAAGGGTGCTACAAATTAATGTTTCTACAGTGGGACCATGGCAAGCAAGGGCATGTCGTGAGTACATATACTGCAGAGGGTGGTGAAGTTCGTTTCTTTGACCCCAATTACGGCGACTTTAAATTTCCAACACTCCTCACATTCAGGGAGTGGTTGACGCTCGAACTTTGGCCGCGCGCATATGATGATGAATCAATGAGTATAGGGACTCTTAGTTATACAGTCACCTCTACTAAACACTAACAGCTCTTTAGCTTTCAGTGAGTAGCAAAAATAATGCGGAAATGGAAGTTATAGTTCATGTATGTGGAGCCCAGTACAAATCAATATCCCGCGTCGCCGCCTTCAACACTCGTAGAGGCCGCAGAAGCTAAATTAAACGGGCATAGCGTTAAATTCGTGAATAGCGACAGCCATACTACACAGCAAATTCTCCATCAAGCGCCGTCGAATCCGTTGAAGACGCTTAGGCTAAGCGGCCGTGAGATTACGTTCGCGAATTGTACAGCAGCACTGAACCTATGGGAGGAGATACCGGAACCAGTGAAGAGGAAACCGGACCCAGTGAATGGGAAACCGGCCCCACTGAATAGGATGTTGACCTCGGACAACAAGGAAAATCCCTGTGATCTGCCCGCTCACTCAATACCTACCATTAGTGAAGATAAGCTCAAAAGGATGCTCGTTGATATTAATCGTATTCGAAGCTCGGCAGCGGAATATGGTGGCGGGGTTGTTTTTAAATTCGCCCAATCAAAAGGGGCGTTCTATAAGCAGATTGCTATGCACTCAGCCACTCAGTATGGAGTCTGCAAAGCATTATGTGACCACTGGATGGCCTGCCATGCAAACGGTCTGAGTTTGTTTGACGGACTCTATATGGATGGGCAGAAAGGCCAATTCAATATCGATATGCTGGTGTCAATTAAACAGCTGCACATTGACGCGTTGACGGCGGCGGTGGTGGCTATGGATTTTTCTCAGCTACTTTGTGTTTCGAACGAGTGGTTGACAAGGCACGGCCTTAAACTTCGCCGTGTTCCGCCCGAGACTAAGGATGCAAGGGACGATGTAGGGCGTGTGTTTATGGATTGCATAACTGGCAGAGGGCGGTACCAATCAATCGTGATGGCTGGTGGGGGGGGGCTTAAGCATGTCGTGGCTACGTATACAGCGAAGAATGGTGAAATTCGTTTCTTTGATCCCAATTACGGCGATTTTATCTTTTTAACACACGGCACTTTCAAGAGGTGGTTCGAAGAGCAATTTTGGCCGCGCTCTCATTATCAATATAATGAGATAACAGCTATTACTTGTAAGCGCAGACACTGACTTTCGTGGCGCCTGCGAGTGTGGAGACGGCTCAGTCGCATTGGTGGGGAGCAGTGGGCAGAATCCAGTTCAAGACCAGCGCACAGATCCCGCCAGTTGCCACGCCGGTCTCCAGCACATTGAGCGTCGTGAACCTTTGTACGGTTTCTATTGCTGGTAGCGCCCTTTGCGAGATGTCCACGCCACGCCTTGATACAGGCGTGCGACTCCTTTCATTAAAACATGCGGGTGAATGAGCGTTTTGACCGCGATAGTCGGGCGCTATTGTTGATTTCTTACGCGTTTTCTAGACCAGCATCATAAACATAAAAAATATTCTGTTTTTTTACAACTCAAGCCCTGCCTCTGAATTAGAGTTATTCAACATAAATATCAGCTTTGCAAACGTTAGCTTTCCTTTTAACGGATCCGGCCAAAACAAATAGGATAGAGAGGTCATAGTTTATGAAGGTGGGATGCAGCACAAATCAATCCTCTGCTTTGACGCCACTAGCACCCGGGGATAATGCGGGGCCAGAATTAAATGGGCGTGACGTTAAGCTCGTGAGCTCCTGCGAAAATGACATGCAACAATTTCTCCGTCGAGTGAGTTCCCATACAACCTGGTTTCCCTCGATACTAAGCAATCGTGAGGTTGAGTTCGCGAGTCCCATAAATCCAATCCAGCGATTGTTCCAACAAATAATATGGAGACTGACCTCGGACAACAAGGAACCCCCCTGCAACCTTGCAACCCCCTCAATAGCTATTAGTGAGGTTGTCTCGCCTCGGCTTAGTGCTACTCAAATGTCAGAGCTTAAAGCTATTAGAGTGACAACAAAGAAATATGGTGGAGAGGTCGTCTTTAAGTTTTCGCAACAAAAAGGCGCATTTAAAGAACAGCTGATTATGCACGCAGGCACTCGGGAGGGTGCCTGCAAAGCATTATGTGACCATTGGATGGCCTGCCATGCAAATGGCCTGAATTTGTTTGATGGGCTCTATGTAAACGGGAAAAAAGGCCAATTTAATAATGCCATGCTAGCATCCATTAAACAGTCGACTATTGATACGTTTGGCAGAGGCGTTGAAAACCAACTCAATGCTTCGGACAACTGGCTAGCAAAAAATGGCCTTGGGCTGGTTGAAACGAGTGTTAATACTGCAAAGAGAACGCTTCCGCTGTGCATAATTGACAGGGAGCATTATACAGCTATTTTCTTTTGTCAGCGTCGCGGTGGGCATGTCGCGGTTACGTATACAGCTGGGAATGGTGAGGTTCGTTTCTTTGACCCCAACTTCGGTGATTTCAAATTTCCAACTTACAGCGCTTTCAAGAGTTGGTTCGAAGTCGATTTTTTGCCGCTCTCTACTTATAAGTATGAGCAGATGATAACAATGAGTTATACGACCAGCCATGCTTTTTTGTTGCAAATAAAAGCAGGCGCTCACTTTCGCGGCGCCCGCTAGTTGGAGGACGGTTCAGTCGCGTTGGGGAGCAGTGGGCAGAAACCAGTTCAAGACCAGCGCACAAATCCCGCCGGTGCCACGCCGGTCTCCAGCACATTGCGCGTCGTGAACCTTTGTACGGTTTCTATTGCTCGTAGCGACCTTTACGAGATGTCCACGCCACGCCTTGATACGGGCGTGCGATTCCTTTCATTAAAGCATGCGTGAGTGAGCGTTTTGACCGCGATAATCGGGCACTATTGTTGATTTCTTGCGCGTTTTTTAGATCAGTTTCATAAACATAAAAAAATAGTCTGTTTTTTTACAATTCAAGCCCCGTCTCTGGATTTAGAGTTATTCCAAATACAATTTCAGTTTTGCAAATTTTAGCTTTCCTTTTTAAAGGCTGGCCAAAAACAGGATAGAGAGGTCTTAGTTTATGATTGTGCAAGGCAGCATAAATCAATATTCCACTTTGCCGCCATCAATGCCCGGGGATACCGCGGGACTAAATAGGCATGGCGTTGAATTTATAAAATCTGATAAACATCTAATACGGCAATTTCTCCATCGAGCGAGCAACCATATATCCAGGCACGCCCAACCGAAGACGTTGAGACTAAGCGGTCGTGAGATTGAGTTCGCGAATTCTACAAACTCTATCCAGCGATTGCTTTACCGAATAAGATGCCATATCTCCCCTCCGGCCCCACTGAATAGACAGCTGACCTCGGATAATAAGGAAAATCCCTGTGACCTGGCGGCTCGCTCAGTCCCTGAGCTTAATGCTGCTAAATTCTCGACGATTTTAGCTAGTCGAATGAATGCTATTCGAATGTCAGCAAAGAGATATTGTGGAGAAGTTGTCTTCAAATTTTCTCAATCAAAAGGTGAGTTTAATAAACAGATTGCTTTGCACTCAGCCACTCAGGGGGGGGCTGTATGGCATTATGTGATCACTGGATGGCCTGCCATGCAAACGGTCTGAGTTTATTTGATGGGCTCTATACAGGTGGGCAGAAGGGCCAGTTCAATATTGACATGCTGACGTCAATTAAGCAGTTGAATATTGATGCGAATGTTGGTAACGGAGATGATCAAGTTCGTATTGTGAGCGACTGGCTGGCAAGACATGGGCTTGAACGAGGTGCTGATGATATCCCTTATGGTAATATAAAAGATAATAAATATGGCCTTAAGGAATTTTTTCTTCTGAACTGCTTAATTAATAGAGGGCACTACAAAGTTGTTTGCTTGCTTAATAATAACGTGTGGCATGCCATAGTTGCACATACTACAGAGGAAGGTGAAGTTCGTTTCTTTGATCCCAATTACGGCGATTTCAAATTTCCATTCGCCTCCGTTTTTAAGGTCTGGTTCGAAAATGAATTTTGGCCGCGCTCTGCTTATACATGTGAGGCGATAAAAGCATATAGCTATACGGCCACCCAGGCTTCTTAGTTGTAAACTCTAGCAGGCGCTCACTCTTGCAGCGCCTGCTAGTGTGCAGACGGTTCAGTCACGTTGGGGAACAGTGGGCAGGAACCAGTTCAAGACCAGCGCACAAATCCCGCCGGTCGCCACGCCGGACTCCAGCACATTGCGCAAGGCCGCCGGCATGTGCGCCAGGAACTCCGGTACCTGGGATACGCCCAGGCCCAGTGCCAGGGACACGGCGATAATCAACAGCGCCCGCCGATCCAGTTCGATACTGGCGAGGATATTGATCCCCGAGGCTGCAACGGCGCCGAACATCACCATGGCCGCACCTCCCAGCACTGGCTCCGGTACCGCTTGGATCACTCCCGCGACGCTGGGGAACAGCCCCAGCACCACCAGCATCAGGGCGATCCACACCCCGATATGGCGGCTGGCAATGCCGGTCAACTGAATCACGCCATTGTTCTGGGCGAAGATCGAGCTGGGGAAGGTATTGAACAGGCCGGCCAGCAGTGAGTTGGCGCCATTGACCAGGACACCGCCCTTGATCCGTTGCATCCACAACGGGCCTTCCACCGGTTGCTGCGACACCTTGCTGGTCGCGGTGACGTCACCGATGGCCTCCAGGGACGTCACCAGATAGATCACCAACATCGGAATAAACAACGACCAGGAGAAGCCCAGGCCGAAATGCAGGGGGACCGGGACCTGGAACAGTTCGGCCTGGTGCATGCCGGTGAAGTCCAGGCGCCCCAGGTAGCCCGCGAGGGCGTAGCCAACGGCCAGGGCAATGACAATGGCGCAACTGCGCATCCAGACCACCGGGATCCGGTTGAGCACCACGATAATCGCCAGGACCACACCGGACAGCAGTAAGTTTTCGCCATTGGCGAAAGTGCCGTTGGCCATTGCGCCAAAACCGCCGCCCATGCTGATCAGGCCAACCTTGATCAAGGTCAGGCCGATCATCAGCACCACGATCCCGGTGACCAGGGGCGTGATCATGCGCTTGACGAAGGGCAGGATCCGCGAAATGCCCATTTCGACGAACGAGCCAGCGATCACCACGCCGAAGATTGCGGCCATCACCGCCTCAACGGGCGTGCCTTGCTTGACCATCAGTGCACCGCCGGCAATCAGCGGCCCGACAAAGTTGAAGCTAGTGCCCTGGACAATCAGCAAGCCGGCACCGAACGGGCCGAAACGCCGACATTGCACAAAGGTGGCAATTCCGGAAATCACCAGGGACATGGAGACGATCAGGTTGGTATCGCGGGCCGAAACGCCCAGGGCCTGGCAGATCAGCAGGCCGGGCGTGACGATAGGGACGATGATCGCAAGCAGGTGCTGCAGAGCGGCGAGCATACCGATCCACGGACGCGGGCGGTCTTCCAGGCCGAAGATCAGTTCATTGGCCGGGGGCTTTTGTTGTGAGGTCATGGCGGCAGCTTCGGAAAAAAGAGCGCGATTCTACAGGTTTTCTCAACATTTGCCGCCGTGCGCCGTACAACCCGCTAATGCGTTATACGGCGCGGCCCTCAATGGCAGAGGCTTACAAGTGCAGGGCATGGCCCAGGGCGCGCAGGGCGGTTTCCAGCACGGCTTCGCCCAGGGTCGGGTGCGCATGGATGGTACCGGCCACATCCTCAAGCCGCGCCCCCATCTCGAGGGACTGGGCAAATGCGGTCGACAGCTCCGAGACACCCACCCCCACGGCCTGCCAGCCGAGGATCAGGTGATTGTCACGGCGCGCCACCACCCGCACGAATCCGGCCTTGGATTCCAGGGTCATGGCCCGCCCGTTGGCGGCGAAAGGAAACTGCGCCACCAGGCAATCGATACCGGCCGCCTCGGCTTCCTGGGGCGACTGTCCGACCACCACCAGTTCCGGGTCGGTAAAACACACGGCGGCAATGGCACTCGGATTGAATTCGCGGTGCTGGCCGGCAATCACTTCGGCAACCAATTCACCCTGGGCCATGGCCCGGTGGGCCAGCATCGGCTCGCCGGTCAGGTCGCCGATGGCCCAGACATTGCGCATGCTGGTCTGGCAGTGACGATCGACCTTGATCGCCGCGCCCTGGCGATCAAGCGCCAGGGCTTCCAGGTTCCAGCCCTGGGTATGTGGGCGCCGGCCCACGGCGACCAGCACTTGGTCGGTTTCCAGGGCCAGGATCTCACCACTGGGCGTGCGCACCTGCAGGCACTGGCGCTGGGCGTCGAAGCCTTCGACGCTATGCTGCAGGTACAGGTGCACGCCGAGTTTCTTCAGGGCGTCGGCCACGGGCTGGGTCAGTTCCTGATCGTAGGCCGGCAGCACGCGGTCGCGGGCCTCGACCACGCTGACCTCGACGCCCAGCTTGCGGTAGGCGCTGCCGAGTTCCAGGCCAATATAGCCGCCGCCTACGACCACCAGTCGTTTGGGCAGGCTTTTCGGTGACAGGGCCTCGGTGGAGGAAATGATCGGGCCGCCCAGGGGCAACATGGGCAATTCCACGCTTTTCGAACCGGTGGCCAGCAACAGATGCTCGCACTGGATACGCAGGCCGGCACTGGCGATGTCCACGGTCTTGCCGTCGACAATGCTTGCCCAGCCGTGAATGACCTTGACCTTGTGTTTCTTCAACAGCGTCGCGACGCCGCTGGTCAGGCAATCGACGATGCCGTCTTTCCAGGCAATGCTCTGCTCGATATTCAGCCGCGGCGGCGCCACTTCGATGCCCAGGGCCGAGCCTTGGCTGTGATGCAGGGTCTGCTGGAATTGCTCGGCGACGTGGATCAGCGCCTTGGACGGGATGCAGCCAATATTCAGGCAGGTGCCGCCCAACGCCTGGCCCTCCACGAGGATGGTCGGGATGCCCAACTGGCCGGCGCGGATGGCGGCGACATAACCGCCCGGGCCGCCACCGATAATCAGTAGCGTGGTCTGTTCAGTCTGGTGCATGGTCACTCCACAAACAGGGTGGCGGGTTGTTCGAGCAGGGCACGAACCGCCTGGATAAACTGCGCGGCGTCCATGCCATCGACCACCCGGTGATCGAAGGAGCTGGAGAGGTTCATCATCTTGCGGATCACGATCTGGCCCTTGATCACCACCGGCCGCTCGACAATCCGGTTGACGCCGACAATCGCCACTTCCGGCAGGTTGAGCACCGGTGTACTGACAATGCCGCCCAGGGCGCCCAGGCTGGTCAAGGTAATGGTCGAACCGGACATTTCCTCACGGCTGGCCTTGCCACTGCGAGCCGCATTGGCCAGCCGGCTGATTTCCTCGGCGCTGGCCCATAACCCGCGTGCTTCGGCATGGCGTACCACCGGCACCATCAGGCCGGCATCGCCCTGGGTGGCGATCCCGACATGCACCGCGCCATGGCGGGTGATGACCTGCGCCTGGTCGTCATACCGGGCATTGATCTGCGGGAAGTCGCGCACGGCCACGACCAGCGCCCGGACCAGAAACGGCAGCAGGGTCAGCTTGCCGCGACTGGCGCCCCATTTCTCATTGAGCTGTACGCGTAGTTCTTCCAGCGCCGTGACGTCGACTTCTTCGACGTAACTGAAATGCGCTGCCTGACGGGTCGCCTCCTGCATCCTCTGGGCAATCTTGCGACGCAGGCCGATCACCGGGATAGCCTGTTCATCGTGGCGTTCGCCATAGCCAGAAGTGTGCGCACTGCGGGACTGGCCTTGCTGCAGATACGCATCGAGGTCGTCATGCAGGATCCGCCCGGCCGGGCCACTGCCCTGGACCAGGCGTAATTGAATACCGGCATCCAGAGCGCGCTTGCGCACGGCAGGCGAGGCGAGAGGGCGTTCATCCGCGGTACGCGCGACCGGCGCAACGGCCGGCCGTGGCGCCGGCGTCGCCGTCGTGTCGGGCTTGGCCTTCTCTACCTGGGCGGCAGGATTGATGGGCGGCGCCGTCGCTTTCTCCGCGGCGGCTGGCTTGAGCGTCGGTGCGCTAGCGCTTTCTTTCAGATTGCCGGCGCCTTCGACTTCGATACGGATCAGCTCGCTGCCGACCGCCATGACTTCTCCGGGCTGGCCGCCCAGCGCAATCACTTTGCCGTGCACAGGGGAGGGAATATCGACCATGGCCTTGTCGGTCATGACATCGGCCAGCACCTGATCCTCGACAACCAGGTCACCGACCTTGACGTGCCAGACCGACAGTTCAACTTCGGCAATGCCTTCGCCAATGTCCGGCATCTTGATAACGTGCGTGCCCATTCAGACCTCCATAACCCGTTGCAAAGCCGCACCCACGCGGGTCGGACCAGGGAAATATGCCCACTCCTGGGCATGGGGATACGGAGTGTCCCAACCCGTGACACGTTCGATGGGCGCTTCCAGGTAGTGGAAACAGTGCTCCTGCACCAGGGCCACTAACTCGGCGCCGAAGCCGCAGGTGCGGGTGGCTTCGTGCACGACCACGCAGCGCCGGGTTTTCTTCACCGAATTGACGATGGCCTCCAGGTCCAGTGGCCACAGGCTGCGCAAGTCGATGACTTCGGCATCGATGCCGGTCTCTTCGGCGGCGACCTGGGAGACATAGACTGTGGTGCCGTAGGTCAGCACCGTGACCGCGCTGCCCGGACGGGCGATGGCCGCCACATCCAACGGCACCTTGTAGTAACCCTCGGGGACGGCGCTGGCCGGGTGTTTCGACCAGGGCGTGACCGGGCGATCGTGATGGCCATCGAACGGGCCGTTGTACAGGCGCTTGGGTTCGAGAAAGATCACCGGATCATCGTTTTCGATGGAGGCAATCAGCAGCCCCTTGGCGTCATAGGGATTGGATGGCATGACCGTGCGCAGCCCGCAGACCTGGGTAAACATCGCCTCGGGGCTCTGGCTATGGGTCTGGCCGCCATAGATGCCACCGCCGCAGGGCATGCGCAGGGTCATCGGCGCGGTGAAATCACCGGCCGAGCGATAGCGCAGGCGCGCGGCTTCGGAGACGATCTGGTCGGACGCCGGATAGAAATAGTCGGCGAACTGGATCTCGGCCACCGGCCGCAACCCGTAGGCCCCCATGCCCACGGCAACGCCGACGATACCGCTTTCGGAAATCGGCGCATCGAAGACCCGCGACGTGCCGTACTTGGCCTGCAGGCCTTCGGTGCAACGAAACACGCCGCCGAAGTAGCCGACGTCCTGACCGAAGACCACCACGTTGTCGTCGCGCTCGAGCATGACATCCATGGCGGAGCGCAGGGCCTGGATCATGGTCATGGTGGTCGTGGTCATGGCGGTGTCCAACTGGATGGAAGTGTTGTGATCGTTCATGTCAGATCCCCAGTTGCTGGCGTTGGCGAATCAGGTGCTGTGGCATGTCCTTGTAGACATCCTCGAAGATCGTCGCGGCGCTGGGTATTTGTCCGCCCGCCAGGGTGCCGAAGGTTTCGGCTTCCTTCTGGGCGGTAATGATCTGTGCCTCCAGTTCGGCACTGACGCTGGCGTGCTCCTCTTCAGACCATTGGCCAATGTGGATCAGGTGCTGCTTGAGGCGGGCAATCGGATCGCCCAGGGGGAAATGGCTCCAGTCATCGGCCGGGCGGTACTTGGACGGGTCGTCGGAGGTGGAGTGCGGGCCCGCGCGGTAGGTGACCCATTCAATCAGGGTCGGCCCCAGATTGCGCCGGGCCCGTTCGGCGGCCCAGGCAGATGCGGCATAGACCGCGACAAAGTCATTGCCGTCGACGCGCAGCGAAGCGATCCCGCAACCGACGCCGCGTCCGGCAAAGGTCGTGGCTTCGCCGCCGGCGATGGCCTGGAACGTCGAGATCGCCCACTGGTTGTTGACGACATTGAGGATCACCGGTGCGCGATAGACGTGAGCGAAGGTGAGGGCGGTGTGAAAGTCCGATTCGGCGGTGGCGCCATCGCCGATCCAGGCCGAGGCAATCTTGGTATCGCCCTTGATCGCCGAGGCCATGCCCCAGCCCACGCCCTGGACAAACTGGGTGGCCAGGTTGCCGGAGATACTGAAGAAACCCGATTCGCGCACCGAATACATGATGGGCAACTGCCGCCCTTTGAGCGGGTCGCGTTCGTTGGACAGCAGTTGGCAGATCAGGTCCACCAGCGGCACTTCCCGGGCCATGAGAATGCTCTGCTGGCGGTAGGTCGGGAAGCACATGTCGGTGATGTTCAGGGCCAGGGCCTGGGCACTGCCAATGGCTTCTTCGCCCAGGCTCTGCATATAGAAGGACATCTTTTTCTGACGCTGGGCGACCACCATGCGGTTATCGAAAATCCGTGTCTTGAGCATGGCGCGCATGCCTTTGCGCAGAATCTCGACGCTCACCCCCTCAGCCCAGGGGCCGAGCGCCTGGCCTTGGTCGTCAAGCACGCGAATCAGGCCTTTGGCCAGGTCGGCGGTGTCGGCGGGTTCGACATCGATGGGTGGCTTGCGCACCAGACCGGCGTCGGTCAGGCGCAGGTAGCTGAAATCGGTCTTGCAACCAGGGCGTCCCGAGGGTTCAGGAACGTGCAGGCGCAGCGGTTCATAGTCGTTCATGGCTTTCTCTACGCTCGATCTTGTCGATATTTTTGTTGGGCGCGATAGCGTCTTGAAGCGTGGGACAGCGTTGATCATCCATGGATCAACTGTAGTCCCTGGCTAAATCATATTCCTGAGCCCAAAGAATATTTCTCTCAACTTCGTTGCCAGGACGCCTGTTTGAGGACAATCTCTCTGCATAAGGACAAAAAACAGGTGGTTTTATCTCATGGCCAAACTTGATCGAACGGACATCGGCATCCTCAATAGCCTGCAGGAGAACGCCCGTATCACCAACGCCGACCTGGCACGCTCGGTAAACCTGTCGCCCACCCCGTGTTTCAACCGGGTCAAGGCCATGGAAGAACAAGGTCTGATACGCCAGCAAGTCACGTTGCTGGCGCCGGAGTTGCTGGGGTTACACGTCAATGTGTTTATCCATGTCAGCCTGGAGAAGCAGGTCGAGGAAGCCTTGCAGCATTTTGAACAGGCCATTGCCGATCGCCCGGAGGTGATGGAGTGCTACCTGATGGCTGGCGATCCGGACTACCTGATCCGGGTACTGGTGCCGACTATCCAGGCGCTGGAGCGCTTTATGATGGACTTCCTGACCAAAGTCCCGGGCGTGGCCAATATCCGCTCCAGCTTTGCGCTCAAGCAGGTGCGTTATAAAACCGCATTGCCCTTGCCGCCTAATGGTTTGACGCTGCCCGTGTAAACATTTGCCTGGACTTGTATCAAAAAAAGCACAGCCGACTACTTTTGGTAAAAGACCAAAGCGTGCCAGATAGGCTTGGAGGGGGGAGAAGTGTGATCGTGCGTCTGGGTAAAAACTCAGGAAAAAGCTATGCCTAGTTGTATTCAAAACACACCGTCCACTTCTTTCAGCACGAGCGAGGCAGATGCCTTTAAGCATGCCGCGCACTTTAAAGGATCCGTTGGCCCTGCCCGACTAGGCGGTATTTTATGTTCTTCCGTTAAGGTGGGCCACTTAGTAAGAAAGGGTTTTTCCTTCAAAAAAACGAGTAACTCATCAGTCAACGTCCAGCTAGGGCAAAAAGTCCTGGCCAAGCGCTGTGATCGCACCAGCGAAATAATATCGGATTCACTCAATGGTACTTGGGGGGGGCGAGTACTGGAACTTTCGGGTTCTTCTCAGCAATTACTACACGGGTACGCGCAGAAAAATGGTGATTGGACTCTTATCCCCAGCTGTTTTTGGGTCGCGCAGCATGCCAACAGCTTCCGTATAATAAAAGGGGAAGCAGCCCGAAAAACAGCAGCAGAGTTGACCGAAACTCTCAAAGCACATCAACCCAATGTTCTGGCTAACCCCTGCGGCGTCAGGGTCGGATTGGTCGAGTGGTTGGGGAGCCGTGACCTGGAAATAGACTGTTCAGCCAGTGAAGCAGCACAACTGATTCAAATGCCTCAAGAAAGTCTGGTGCCTCCAAGTGAGCATAATGCGCACACGCCAGCGTCTGCTCCTTGGCCTGGGGGCGTAGTGCCTGCGCAGGTTGGCCTTCTTGACAGAATGATGAGAGAAGTGTTCCAAAGCGATAGCGAGGGTTACAGGGTCATCACCTTTTATGGCAAAGCCCCCCAGGCGCCCAAAGGTGCGCAACCGCAACATACCATTGCCATCTGGCCGGGAAATCTGAAAAAAAACTCGCCAATCAGCCTGTTCGATCCAGCGTTTGGTGAATTCCAGTTCATCGACCAGCGAAAGTTCATCGAATGGTTTGAGTGGCTGTTCTCCCAACTGGCCGGTTATGAGAAACGTTACAATGCGTTTGATATTAGCGTTGTTCGTCAAGCGAGCAACCCCTCTAAAGCCCGCAGCCTCAGTGAGCGGTTATTTGGCACACTGAGGAGCGTCGGCGGGGAAGTATCACTTGATTTGTCCGACGTGTCGCATCACTTGCTCAAATATTCATCTGGTGGCGATTGGGGGTTTGGGCCTTGTGGATTTTGGGTCGCACATCATTTTGAATCCGGCCGGATTGATTCCTCATCCCGAGAAACTGGAGCCGCCTGGGTTAATGCGTTCAAGGCAAATCTATGGGGAGTTGGGGGAGGTAAAGTATCGCTCGGAGCATTACTGGAAAAGCATGGCCTTGAAAAAAAGCGCGCTCCCCAGAAGCCTATCCTTAGCGGTTACTCGCTGCTGGAGGAGGTGTTTAATAGCGACATCGACGAATATAAACTTTTCACACTCCATGGCAGAGCCAGCCCTGGTCCCGGTGGTGCAATAAGAACTCATACCATTGCAACATGGTGGGAGATCAAGGGAGAGGGATCGCTTATCTGTCTGTTCGATCCCGCGCATGGCGAAATACAGTTCACTGATAGAAAGCAATTCTCCAACTGGTTTAAACAGCAGTTTTGGCCCATCTCCGGCTATCAAGACAGCTATAAGCGCGGGAGGATGACAGTCCGTCGTATTCACACGTCAGACGCTTATAACTATGAACTACCTAGGCGGGACTAAGCTCTTTGCTATTCGCCTCAGTTCAGCGCTTTGGGTATAAGCGCTAGCCCAGCAAAGGACGCCGACGCCTCGACATAGCGTAGGGCTGACTTGGCGTCCTTCCAGCCAACATAACTCATCAATGCTTTGATATCCCAACCGTTTGCCGTGGCCCAGGTGGCGAATCCGCGTCGCAGGGAGTGACTGGTGTACCGCGTCGCATCCACGCCGGCCTGCTCGAAGGTGCGCCGTAACAGCGGGATCAGGCTATTGGCATTAAGCCCTTCTTCGGCCAGATGCCCCCAGCGGTCCACGCGGCGAAACACCGGGCCATGGGCTATACCGGCGCTGGTGATCCAGGCGCTGTAGGCCTCGACCGGGCAGAGCTTTTTCAGTGCCGGGGTATGGAAGGTCGTGCCCAGGTTCTGACGATCGCCCTTGCTGCGGGCCAGGTAGAACGTAATCCCCGTACCGGGCTGTGCCTGGATGTCCTCGACACGCAGACGCGACAGCTCATCGCTGCGAAAGCCCCGCCAGAAACCAATCAGAATCAGTGCGCAGTCACGGCGGCAGCGCAGCACGCTGGCGTGGTCATGGCGCCCGTAAGCCAGGCGAGCCTGGTCTTCCAGCCAGCGAATGGTTTGTTCCAGATCACGAATCAACAGGGGTGGGGCCTGCTTCTCCCGAGCGGGATGCACGGCGCGAATGCCTTTGATCATCTGCCGGACGACGGGCGTCTTGGTGGGATCGGGAAATCCCTGGGTGATATGCCATTGAGCCAGCGCTGCCAGGCGCTGCTTGAGCGTACTGATGCTGTGCTGGTCGGCGTACTCGGCCAGGTAGCGCACGATGCCATCGCCGGTGGCGGGCAGGAAGCCGCCCCAGGTCACCTCGTAGTGCTCCACGGCCGCGCGATAGCTACGTCGCGTGTTCTCCCGAGTCGCCGCCTGCAAATAGCGGTCGGCCTTATTCATCTGCGCTGCTTCATGCCAAACGTACTCCAGGAGGGGGCTTGCGGCGGCCATTGGGGCATTCACATGCGATAACGCTCAATTATTCCATCTTAAAATTAGCGAGTAAATGCTTTACTTATCGTCAATTTAATATGTAATTACATGGTACGTAATACAGTATGAAATCGACGGAGAATCCTATGGCACGCGGCGGTGTAAACAAGGTCAATGTGCAGAAAGCCCGGCAGGCCATACTGGCGCGTGGCGAGCATCCCAGTATCGATGCGGTACGGGTGGAGCTGGGTAATACCGGCTCGAAGACCACGATCCATCGCTATCTCAAGGAGCTGGAGGACAGCGCGCAGCCATTGCGTAGCGCCCAGGAAGGGCTTAGCCAGGAACTTGGCGAACTGGTGTCACGCCTGGCCGAGCGCTTGAAAGAGGAGGGGCAGGAGCAGATCGATCAGGCCCAGATCCGCTTCGATACCCAGCAGCAACACCTGCAAGGGCAGCTATTGGAATGCCAGGCCGCGCTGCAAACGTTGGAGCAGCAATTCGCGATACAACAGAGCGCCTTGCACAACGAGTCCGCTCAATTGCAGACCAGCCAGGCCACGCTGCAGACCGAACTCACGCGCAATGCACGGCTGAGCCAATCCTGCGCGGACCTTGAAGTTCGCCTGAAAGACAAGGACGAGCACATTCAGTCATTGGAAGAAAAGCACCGCCATGCCCGTGAAGCGCTGGAACATTACCGAGGCGCAGTGCAGATGCAGCGCGAACAGGAACAACGCCGGCACGAAGGCCAGGTTCAGCAGTTGCAGTTGGAACTGCGCCAGTTACAGCAGACACAGATCGTCAAGCAGGATGAATTGACGCAACTCAACCGCGACAATGAACGGCTGCTGACCGAGGCGCGTCAGCAATCCAGGTTGTACGCGCAGCAGGACGCGAGCATCGAGCGTCTGGCAGCAGAGGCGGGCGGGTTGAAGGCGCAGATTGCCCAGGCGCAGGGTGCCCGGCACGTGATGGAGCAAAGAGTGGAAGGGTTGTTGCAGGAGGTTGGTCAATTGACCGGCATGGTCGAGGAGGGGGCTCGCGAAGCGCAGCGATTAAGCCGTGAGTTGCTGCTGCGCGATCAGGCCCTGGCCGATCAGGTCGAGAAAGCAGAGGCGCTCGCGCGTAGCGCCTCTGCCGCTGAGAGGGAGGATCAGCAGTAGCTGTCAATCACCCGGATGCCAGACTGGTCTCGTGCTGCCGGCCATTCACGTTGCAGGGTCTGCAGCACCCGGCCGATGAAGTCCTTGTCGGCGGCGGCCTTCTTGCCGACATAGCCGTGGCCCCGGCGGTACATTTTCAACCGAGCCCGCATCTGCGGATGCTTCTGGCTGAAGTCCTCTTCCGCGGCACAGGGCGACAGGCAATCGATGTGGACCTTGCCCGAATCACAGACCCAAAGGATATGGCTGTCGTGGCTATCTTTGTGCGATGCGAACAGTTCAGCCATTTCGTTGATAGTAGGTTGATTATTCAAATTCATTTCCAAGCTCCTTGACCACTCGTTGAACTGTCTTTTCGATTCGCTCAAGCACGTCGCCAAATCGGCCAGTGATGCATGGCCCTACAAATGGGACGGCAGGTGCTGTCGACGGGATGCATAGACGTCCCTGAACCTGGACCATGTAGCCTGCTGGAAAGCCAGCTACATATTCACGTTGAAAAGCAGAGGAGGGGTGGCGAAGACCGGAATAACGCAGGTAAACCCAAAAAATCAGTCCCGTGCATCATAAGGTCGTTTCGCCAGCGCCTCGTCCGGTCTCGACGATTTTGCCAGGTCAGTTTCATCAATCTGCCTTATGAGCAGTACATATCCGGGAAACGCTCGCGGCTGTTCGAACATTCCCACAACACCGTTGCCAATGCTCCCGATGGGGGAGACGGCCTCATAATGCAATTACGAAATGGCGCCGTCAACGGCTTTGTAGTGTTTTTTTATAGGCACTACATTTGCGCTTTTACTTCGCTGGATTCTATCGAGGGAGCAGTGGGGGAGGCTCGGGGAAAGCCCTTGAACAACGGACTAATGGTCGGCCGTTCAAGGTGAACCGCGCTCGGGATGCCCTGCACCGGGCATCCCGAGGGTGGGGGGTTAGAAGGTTTTGCTGGCGCTGGCCACCAGCGTAGCCCCGCACAGATCGTCAAATCCGGTGAAGCTGGCGCATTCCGCTTTCGACAGATCGGAATCGATGTAACTCAGTGCCCAGTCGACGCCGACAAATTCACGACTGAGTTTAACTTCCCAGTTGTAGTAGTCGCCGCGGCCCTTGCCACTATCGGTAAAGAACACATCGTCCTTGTAGTCGACGTATTCATAGCGCGCTTCCAGACCGAACTCAGCGGGCAGTACGGTGCGATAACCGATCAGAAAAGAAGCGACATCCTCGTCCTTTTTGCCCTTGTAGACATTGCCGTCCTCATCTTCGTAGTCCGGGCCTTTCATGTTGTTGACGTACTTCGCCCCAAGCAGAACGCCGTACACATCCAGCAGGGTCTGGACGTCGCTCTGGTTGTAGTCGCTTTCACGAGGGAACTCATAGCGGGTGTAGAAGGTGTCCAGGCTGATGTTTTCGTTGATCTGCCAGAAGTAGCCACCGTAGTACTCGAGCTCCTGGCGCGTCTTGGAGCCATAGCCGAAGTTGACATTCGAGGTCCAGACCCCGGCGTACAGGCCGCTCGCATGGTTGAGGGTGACGGCCAACTGTGCGGCTGGATCGCCCAACGTCTGGGAAATACCACTGGCCCGATAGTCGCTGGTCAGGAGGGGCGTGATAACCAGCTCGAAGCTGTCGTTGAGCGGCACGGCTTGGGCGTTTATCAGGGGCGTCAGAGCAAGACCGGCAAACATAAAAACAGATAGTGCTTTCATAGGGACTCTCTTACTCACTGCGTTTTTTTTTATTGGGATTTCAGGCACGGCCGTGCCCAGCGCCGCGCATGGCACGGCGTCAGGCATGGATTGGCGTGAGCGGTGTGGATCAGGCTTCGGGGGCGTAGACCTGCTTGCCGGCGAAGTAGGTTTTCAGCACCTTGGTGTCGAACAGCTCGTCGTCACTGACCTTGAACACATCGCGATCAAGGATGATCAGGTCAGCTTGCTTGCCCGCTTCCAGGGAGCCGATCTGCGTGTCCAGCCCCAGGGCTTTGGCCGCATTGAGGGTGTAGCCGTAGAACAGGGTCTGGCGATCCAGGCTTTCCTTGGCATTGAGCACGCCCAAGGGGCCTTTGCGGGTACTGGCCTGGGCAATGGCGTTCCACGGATTGGGGCTCGATACCGGCCAGTCGCTAGCACCGGCAATGGTTGCGCCGGCGTCGTGTAACGATTTGGCTGGGTACAGGTAACTGAAGTCGGCGGCACTGATATAGGGTTTGACCAACTCCTCGGTGTAGCTCTCGGCGGTGGCCCACAGCAGTTGCATGGAGGCGATCACGCCCAACGCCTTGAAGCGTGGAAAGTCCTGGGGGTTGACCATCTGCAAGTGAGAAATGCTGTGGGCCACGGGCGCCGGGGTTTGCTGGCGTGCATAGGCAAAGCCGTTCAGCGCTTCGCGTACGGCCCGATCGCCGACGGCGTGGACATGCACCCGCCAGTTACGTTTTTCCGCCGCGACCACCAGCTCACCAAAATGCTCCGGCTCGATCAACAACTGACCGTTCTTGTGGCTGTTCTTGTAGGGATTAAGCACGGCGGCGGTCTGTCCGGGAAACTCGAGAATACCGTCGGCAAACACCTTGATCCCGGGGAACGTCAGGTTAGGTACGCCTTCGAACTTCTGCATGACCTTGGCGATGACTTCCAGGTCAGCTGGCTTGCTCTTGGAGTTCACCAGCATCAAGGCCGCAACATGCGCACTGAGTTCGCCTTTTTCGGCCAATGCCCGGTAGAGCGGTAGCACCCCGTAGGTCTGTTCGGTGGCGGTAAAGTCGAACAGCGAATCTTCGCTGGTGGCGTTCGACGCGGCGTCCATCCAGGCGGTGACGCCATATCCATTGTTGATTTTGACCGCTTCGCGGGTGGCCTTCAGCATGACTGCCTGGCTGGGCGCAGGGATGGCCGCGCGGACCTGGTCCCAACGCGATTCGGCAAAGTACCCGGTGGGGGTGAAGTCGGCTTCATGGCCAATATAAGCCTGCTCATTGGCCGGTAGGCTTTTGACCAGCGCCGCATCGATCTGCACACGCTTGAGCATGGCGTTGTTGGCCCAGCCGGTGTGGCCGTCGATGCCGATCAAGACGACCGGTTGCGCCAACCAACGGCCCTGATTGAAGGTTTTTCCCAGGTCACGGGCCTTCTCCCAATAGGCCGAACTGGCGCCAGCAATGCTGATCACATCGCCCGCCCTGGCGTTGCCGGCCTTGTCCTGCTCGATGATCCATTGCTCAAGTTCGGGCACCGGCTTGACTTCGTCGTACAGGTTGGCCCCGAGGCTGGCGAAACCACCGAAGACGCCGTGGCTATGGGTGTCAATCATGCCTGGCATTAGAACCTTGCCGGCCAGGTCGATGCGCTGGGTCTTGGCGTCGGCAAGGGCATTGACCTGGGCATCGCTGCCGACCGTGACAATCCTGCCGTTTTCCACGGCTACGGCCTGGGCCAGGCCCTGACCGGGGACGCCGGTGAAAACCTGGCCATTGGTGAACACCAGGTCAGCGGCGGCCAGGGCTTGCAGCGAGGTCAGCGAGAACAGGGCGGCCAGCACACACGGGGTAAATTGCCTCATGGGAGAATCCTTTATTGGTGTTTTTTTAAGGGGAGGGTGCTCACATCAATGACCTGCTACTTCCTTGAGCCGATACCAGAGCATGCCCAGCGCCAACAACGGCGAGCGCAACAACTTCCCGCCGGGGAAGGTCATATGGGGCACGCTGGCGAACAGTTCGAAGCCTTTGCTGTGATCCAGGCAGATGGCTTCGGCGACCAGTCGTGCCGCCATATGCGTGGTGTTGAGCCCGTGGCCGGCGTAGGCCTGGGCGTAGAACACATTCGGGTGCGCCGGCAGGCGACCAATCTGGGGCAAGCGATTGGCACCAATGCCAATCATGCCGCTCCACTGGAAGTCGATTTTCTTCTCGGCCAGTTGCGGGAAAACCTCCAGCATCTTGGGGCGCATATAGCTCGCGACATCCTTGAGCGTGCGTCCCGAGTAGTGGCAGGCGCCCCCAAACAGCAAGCGTTGATCAGCCGTTAGCCGGTAATAGTCGAGCCCCACACGCTGGTCGCAGAGGGCACGGTTTTGCGGAATCAGCGCAGCGGCAAGATCAGCGCTCAGCGGTTCGGTGGTCACCACATAACTGCCGGCCGCCAGGACCTTGCCGCTCAGCGCCGGTTCCAGATCCCCCAGATGGGCATTGCCGGCCAACACCAGTGTCGCGGCGCTGACGACACCCTTAGCGGTGTGCACGCGTACGCGGTTGCCGTACTCGATTCGCACCGCGGCACTGTTCTCGCACAACCGCACGCCGAGGTGCTGTGCTAGCGCGGCTTCGCCCAGGGCCAGGTTGAGTGGATGCAGATGCCCGGAGCCGGCATCGATCAGCCCGCCGACATAACGATCGGAACCCACCACCCGATGCATATCCCGCTGTTCGACCAGCTCGAATGGGTGCGGATAACCCTGGTCCGTCAGGGCCTGGTATTGCGCCTGCAGGTTCTCGAAGTGGCGAGGGGTGTTGGCCAGCTCGCAATGGCCCCAGCGCAGGTCGCACTCGATGCCGTGATCCTGGATGCGCTGGCGAACAATATCGACCGCATCCAGCCCCAGTTGCTCAAGCACCTCGATGCCTTCACGACCGATGTATTTTTCATGGACATCGAGACCCTCGCCAATCCCGCGAATCAACTGGCCGCCGTTGCGGCCCGTGGCGCCCCAGGCAATCTGATGCGCTTCGAGCACGATGACAGAAAGGCCGCGTTCAGCCAGCTCGATGGCGGTGTTCAATCCGGTAAAGCCCGCGCCGACGATGCACACATCAAACTGGACCGCACCCTCCAGGGGAGGGCAGTCAAGTCGACGGTTTCGCGTGGCGTGGTAGTACGTCTGCGGTGCAGATAACGGGGAGGTCATAAGGGACTGCCTATCAGTTGCCTGACGTGCGAGCACGCCAGGCGCAAGGGTTAACGACCGGACTTCAACTTGCTCCAGGAGCGGTTCATCCAGCGCATAACGTCGGGGGGCAGTTCGGTGGAGACGTAGAGTTTTGCCTGCACGGATTCGGGCGGGTAGATCGAAGGGTTGCGGGTGACCTCCTCATCCATCAACGCAGTGGCCTGGTCGTTGGCGTTGGCATAGCCGACGTACTCGCTGATCTGGGTGATCACGTCGGGTTTGAGCAAGTAGTTGATAAAGGCGTGCGCCTGCTCGGGGTTTTTCGCATCGGCCGGAATGGTCAACATGTCGAACCAGAGGTTGCCGCCTTCCTTAGGCACCACGTAGGCGACTTTCACACCGTTCCCGGCCTCGTTCGCCCGGTTGATGGCCTGGTAGACATCGCCCGAGTAACCGAAGGCAATGCAGACATTGCCGTTGGCCAGGTCCGAGACATATTTGGAGGAGTGGAAGTAGCTGATGTAGGGCCGCAGGGTCAGCAGCTTGGCTTCGGCCTTCTTGTAGTCGGCGATGGTCGTGCTGTTGGGGTTGAGGCCCTGGTAGTTGAGCATGGCCGGCAGGACTTCATCCGCCGAATCCATAAAGGCCACGCCACAGGCCTGGAGTTTCTTCAGGTTCTCGGGCTCGAACAGCATGGCCCAGGAGTCGATGCTGTCGACGCCCAGCACCTGCTTGATCTTGTCGACGTTGTAGCCGATGCCGTTGGTGCCCCACAGGTACGGTACGGCGTACTGGTTGCCTGGGTCATTGGCCTGCAGCCGTTTCATCAGGTCGGGGTTCAGGTTCTTCCAGTTGGGCAGTTGGGACCGGTCCAGCTCACGAAAGGCCCCAGCCTTGATCTGCCGGCCGAGAAAGTGGTTGCTCGGCACCACGACGTCATAACCGGTGCGCCCGGCCAGCAACTTGCCTTCCAGGGTTTCATTGGAGTCGAACACGTCGTAGGTGGGCTTGATCCCCGTATCCCGCTGGAAATCCGCGAGGGTGGTTTCAGCGATGTAGTCCGTCCAGTTGTAGATATTCACCACCTCCTGGGCCGACGCCTGGCCGCCCAGGGTACACAGCGTGGTGAACATCAGTTTCAAGGCGATACGTTTCATTCATATGTCCTTATTGTGGGTACATGTGAGGATGCGCTCAACCAAACCAGCGCCAGGCTAGACGCTGAGCAGCAGGAACTCGCGTTCCCAGGAGCTGATGACCTGCTTGTAGTTCTCGTGTTCGACGCGCTTGACCGCCACATAGCCTTTGGTAAAGCGCTCACCCAGGTACCGGTTGGCCATCTGTGACTGCTCCATGCATTCCAGTGCCGCTTCCAGCGTCAGTGGCAGGCGCAGGTTGCGGCGCTCATAACCACGGCCTACCACGGCCGGGCTTGGCTCTACGCCTTCGACCATGCCTACGTACCCGCACAGCAGGCTGCCGGCCAGCGCCAGGTAGGGGTTGGCATCGGCGCCGGCGAGGCGGTTCTCGACTCGCCGATTCTGCGGGTCGGAATCTGGTACGCGCAGGCCGACCGTACGGTTTTCCTCACCCCATTCCACGTTGACCGGCGCCGACGTGTCGGGCAGGAAGCGGCGGAATGAGTTCACGTTGGGCGCGAACAGCGGCAGGGTATCGGGGATGTACTTTTGCAGGCCGCCGATATGGTGCATAAACAGTTCGCTCATGCTGCCATCAGGGTTGGAGAACACCGAGACGCCCGTTTCCAGGTCCACCACGCTCTGGTGGACGTGCATCGCGCTGCCGGGTTCGCCTGTCATCGGCTTGGCCATAAAGGTGGCCGTGACGTCATGTTTGAGCGCAGCTTCGCGCAGGGTGCGCTTGAAGATAGTGATCTGATCCGCGAGGGACAGCGCGTCACCGTGACGGAAGTTGATCTCCATCTGCGCCGTGCCTTCTTCGTGAATCAAGGTATCGAGATCCAGGCCCTGGGCTTCGCTCCAGTCGTACATGTCTTCGAACAGCGGATCAAACTCGTTGGTCGCTTCGATGGAGTAGGACTGGCGGCCGATTTCCTGGCGGCCGGAGCGACCGATCGGCGGTTTGAGCGGGTAGTCCGGGTCCGCGCTGCGCTGGGTCAGGTAGAACTCCATTTCCGGCGCGACAATCGGCTTCCAGCCCCGGGCGGTATAGAGGCTCAGGACCTTTTTCAGCAGGTTGCGCGGCGACAGCTCGATCGCGTTGCCTTGCTTGTCGTAGGTGTCGTGGATCACCTGGGCCGTCGGTTCCAGCGCCCAGGGCACGATAAACACGGCGCCCTCATCCGGGCGGCAGTGCATATCGATGTCTGCGGCGTCGAGAAGCTCGTAGTAGATATCGTCCTCGACGTAATCTCCGGTGACGGTCTGCAGCAACACGCTCTCGGGCAGGCGCATGCCTTGCTCGTTGAGAAACTTGTTGGTGGGCGAAATCTTGCCCCGTGCAATGCCGCTCAGATCAGAAATTAGGCACTCAACTTCGGTGATTTTGTGTTCTTTTAGCCAATGGCTGAGTCGATCCAGATTGCCTTTCATAACGCCTCTTACAAGGAAATGCCCGAGCGTCAGATAACGGCCCGGATCCATGCTGCGAGGTGATAGTGCAATCGGAGATAGTTAGGCTTCTATCCTATTCATGCCTGAATCAATGCCCCATTTTGGGGCGTTGATTCAGGCGATCAAAAAGCGATTGGAATCTAGCGGGTGCGCAGCAACGTGCTGCTGGGCAGTTCGCCAAAGAAGTTGCGATAGTCTTGGGAGAAGCGCCCCAGGTGCCAGAACGACCAGCGCATGGCCACTTCGGCGACGCTGGCATCACCAGGCTTGGCGCGTTGCAGGTCGCGGCGGGCAAAGTTCAGCCGGCGCATGCGCTGCCATTGGCTGGGCGAGGCGCCCGCGAACGAAGTGAAACTGCGCTGCAATTGGCGCACCGAGACACCAATGCCATTGGCCAGTTGCAGCACATTGAAGTGCTCCTGGGGGCTGGCCATGACCATGTCGAATGCGCGCTGAATCAGGCGCCGATCATGGGCCGCATGTTTTTGCAGGACAGGGTCAGGGGCCTGGCTGGGGCAGTCGAGAATATACAGGCAGTCGTCGACCAACTGTTGCGCCAGGTCTTCGCCCGTCATCGAGCGGGCTTGCGAGAGCAGTTGCTCAAGGGTACTGCTTAACCAGCGTCCGAAGATCTGGCTTTGCTGGGAAACCAACGGTGTCAGGAGCAGGCCATCCAGGCGCCCGGTGTTCAGGCAGTCGAGTTGCCTGAGGTACTGCGGGCCGATCACCACCGCAACTTCCTTATAGTTTTCCGGGGTGATCCAGGTGTTCTGGCTTTCCTCATCGAGCAGATAAAGCGAGCCCCCCAGCAGATCGAAACTGAACACCAGCGAATTGGCGGGCGCATGGAAATGCTGCTCAATGCGCGTATTCATCTGCTCCTGATACACCTCGAGGCCGTCCAGCTGCATATGCACGACCTTGCCTTGGAAATAGCCGGCCGACATTTGCTGGTAGTGCTCCTGCCAACCGGCCATGACCAACTGCTGATCCACATCGGCGCTGTCGTGCGATGTAATTCGCATCTTGTCCTTCCTTATGCGCCTGCTCGGACAAAAACCGGGCAGGGCCAGTGCTTATTATTGTCAGAGCACCCTAGCAGTGCGAAAAAAACGGCGCAAGGCAGCGGGGGAGTCTGGCAGCGGCGAGGAGGAGGGCAGAGCACTGGGATAGAGAAGAACCACCGGCACGAGTGCACAAGCGAATAATGGCGATGATTTGCCTGACCAGCCTGCCCGCTGCCGGAAACTCCAAGCAGTCTGCATGCCAGTTAGTGCCGCTGGTTGCGATGCACTTGATTTGAAATACCTAGGCTTGTGTTCGCGAATGCTGAATTGAGCGGCACTTGGGTATCAGCCGGGCAGCTTTTCCGGCTGTTACTGCAGGACCCAATATCGAGAATGGCGCGTTCAATTCGGCCTAAACCCGACGCAATGCCAGTGGCTCAATAAACGGAAAGCTGGACTGGGCCAGCTGACGTAGGAAAGTCCGCATAGTCGCTGTATGCCTTTGAAATCAATAGGAGCATGCCATGATGAAAATGAATGCGCTGATTCCAGAGCTGATCGTCTCTGATCTGCAACAGAGTTTGCGGTTTTACTGCCATATTCTGGGGTTCAACATTGAGTACGACAGACCAGAAGACAAGTTCGCGTTTCTTTCATACTGCGGCAGTCAATTGATGCTTGAAGAAGACTATCCAGATGAGTCGCCTTGGCGAGTAGGTCCTTTGGAGCGTCCATTTGGCAGAGGGTTGAACCTGTCGATTGAGTGTCCTGACAGCGCGCTCTTAGCTGCGGCAATTGTAGAGTCCGGCCACCCTTTGCATAAACCGATCGAGGAACGCTGGTATCGCGACCATGATCATCTTCACGGCCAACTCAATTTCCTAGTGCTTGATCCAGATGGCTATTTGTTGAGGTTCAACCAAAGCTTAAGTTCTAAAGCCACCTGATAGAGCGTACGCTGGTGAAAAGCGGCATGCCAGAGATCCAGGCTCTGCACACATAGGTTCGCATAATTTCTGTGACGTTATGGTAGCTATGCCGTCGTGATCGACGAATTTAGCGCCGGGAAAATCGCGCAGCCCCGGCGCTGAATTTAGCCATAACGTCCATTATGCGATGCGCTTTAGCTTTCTGGCTGCCCTCTCTGTATAAGTCTGTCGTACACTTTTTGCTTTCCCATGAGCAGTTTTGATAAGGAATCCCATGACGCAGTTGCAAGATCTTCACAAAGATAAAACTCGAATTTCCGTGGCTTTTCAGACCGCTGAAGGTGCCGAAATAGCCGCATTTCGTGAGTTTTGGCGGACTAATTGTGAGCAGGCCAACCAAGGGTATCTAAAGTTTTTACAAGTCATGAACGGCTCCGAGCAAATATCATTTGCCAAGGTTTCAGAGCTTGAAGAGGTGTTCTTGCGCTTGTGCCAA
>NZ_JANHLC010000013.1 GCF_028682395.1 Pseudomonas putida
ACAGGCTTCGACTGCGATCCTGTCCCAGGCTAACCAACTGCCATCGTCGGTACTGAAACTGCTTCAGTAATCGCGTAACAGGCTGGATCAGAACGGAAGGGCGCCTTGTGCGCCCTTCCGTTTTTTTATGGTCGTTGTTCTTGGATGGCCACTATGGCTATCGGCCGACACCATCCTGATGGCGGAATCACCTGCCTCCTGCTCGGTCGCCAGGATCCACAACTGGCTCCGTACATCTGCAATCCTGTGGTTTGTCGCGGCTAAATCCTTGAAAAATCACACACAAACCCGTGTCAGGGAAAAAAACCGCAGAAAATGCTCAAGCTGTGTACGTTGGCGACGATAACCTTTACGAAGCTTTGTAAAAACACGTCAGGCGGTTGCCGGGCTGCAAGCGGATATCCTGCATTGGGATGGCCGAACTGCCTGCCCTGGAGCTGAAGCTGCTTCAGTTGGGCAGGCGTGGCAATTGGCTGGCAAGCGCTGAGGCGCGGCCTTCTACTATTAGCTTGGTTAGGTGACAGACATGGATATGAGCGTGAAGCTGAACTTGTCTTACCCGGCGGCCGCACCGGCTCAGGTCGCAAAGGCGCCTGAAGTCGTTCCTCAGCCGCCCAAGGTCGAAGCATTGGCCAAGGCCTCCGGGGAGTCGACGCGTGACGACCTGGAAAAGGCGGTGACTGATATCCGCGAATTCGTCCAGGCGGCGCGGCGCGAGCTGGATTTTTCCATCGATGACTCCACCGGTAAGGTGGTGGTCAAGGTGATCGCAACCGGTAGCGGCGAAGTTATCCGCCAGATACCCTCGGAAACGGCATTGAAACTGGCTCAAAGCCTGACGGATGCCAGTAGCCTGCTGTTTGAAACGAATGCCTGAAGTGGCATGAAAATTGTTGCGGTCTTCGCTTCAGAGGCTTTTTGTCAAGAAAGCGGCGGCTGCGGGATAAGGAGTAAGGGAAATGGTCGGTTTAGTAAGTCAGGGCCTGGGATCGGGCGTCAAGGTTGGCGATATCGTGACGGCGCTGGTCGGGGCCGAGAAGGCACCCAAGCAAGCGCAGATCACCAGCCAGCAGAAAGATGCGACGACCCAGCTGTCTGCTGTCGGCACGGTGCAGGCGGCCCTGGAAAGCTATCGTTCGGCAATCGCCAAGCTCAATACCGCGACCGCCTTCAACGGGTTGACCGGTAGTTCTTCCGACGAGAAGACGGCCAAGGTCACGCTGGGCGATTCAGCGTCCAGTGGCACTTATGCGTTGGTGGTCGATAAGCTCGCCACAGCCTCCAAGACCACGAGTGACGTGTTCGCGGATGGCGCCTCCAGCGTCGTCAATGCGGGCAAGGAGTCTCAGGTCCTGACCATTAGCCAGTCGGGTAATGGCTATGATGTGACCATTCCCGCCGGGGCGACCCTGCAGCAGACCCGTGACCTGATCAACACCCAGTTGGCGTCCAAGGGTATCAGCGCCAACATCCTGACCGACGCCAACGGTTCGCGGATGGTCCTGACCTCGCAGAAAACCGGTAAAGACACCGAAATCACGGTGAGCGGTGCCGCAGCAACGGGCGGTTTCGGCGCGTTTACCGGCAATGTGCCGCAGAATGCGGAATACAGCATTGATGGCATCAAGATGGAATCGACCAGCAACACGGTGACGTCGGCGATCAGTGGCGTAAACCTGGAGTTGGTGGCGGCAAATACGGATAAGAATGTGCCGACCATGATCAAGGTCGGTAACAACACTGAAACGCTCAAGACTTCCGTGCAGTCGTTTATCACCGCCTACAACGCGCTGATGACGGCGATCAACACCCAGACCAAGGTCACTGCGACCGGTGACTCGGCGACCACCAAGGCGGGTACGCTGACGGGTGATGCGACCATGCGGCAGTTGGTCTCGACAGTCCGTGGCGAGTTGCTCAATGGCGCGGGCGGGACGTTGTCGCAGATTGGCATGAACACCGATCAGAAGACCGGCCTGCTGTCGCTCGACAGCAAGAAGTGGGATGCGGCAATCGCCGGCGGCAAGGTTGATGTCGCGGGTATGTTCACCGGCGAGACCGGCCTGGTGTCGCGCATGACCAAGGCCACCGCCGGTTATGTGGGGACCACTGGTATCCTGGCTTCGCGTTCGACCAACCTGAACAACAAGCTGACCGACCTGGACACTCAGCAGAAGGCCCTGGACCGACGTATCGAGACCCTGACCAAGACGTTGAACGACAAGTACAACGCCATGGACAGCCTGGTGGCCAAGCTGACGGCCAGCAGCAGTAGCATCATGACCACGCTCAACTCGCTGAACAATCCTAAGTCGAGCTGACCTGGGCGAGTAGGTTTTGGGCTCGGGTCTGTTGTCTTCAGCGGCCTGGGCCTTTTTATTTCGTGCTTAAAGTTTTTTGCAACACAGTCGACACAATGGTCAGAGCAACCTTTCAGTTATTGCCGGTAATAGAGGTAGAAACATGAATCCCATGAGAGCCCTTCGTCAGTACCAGAAGGTCAATTCCCACGCACAAATCTCCGAAGCCAGCCCACATCGCCTGGTGCAGATGCTGATGGAAGGCGGGTTGGATCGCATGGCTCAGGCCAAGGGCGCCATGGCCCGTGGTGATGTCGCTCAGAAAGGCCTGATGCTGGGCAAGGCGATTGAAATCATTTCCGGTCTGCGTGAAGGCCTGGACCCGGAGAAAAGCGAAGATCCGGCGTCGCTCAAGCGCCTGGATGAGCTGTATGCCTATATGACCGCACGCCTGGTCGAGGCCAACAGCGCCAACGATGCGCAGATGATCGATGAAGTCCAGGGTTTGCTGGTGACCGTCAAGAGCGGTTGGGATGCCATTGCGGATCAATAGGCCCGCGGGTCTGAGGAATGCGTTATGAGTCACGCACTGCAACGTATTGAAGAGAGTCGCGATGCCTTGATCGGTGCTTTGGAGCAGCGCGATTGGGATGCGATCGGCGAGCTGGATATCGCCTGCCGCTCCTGCATTGATGAAGCGTTGAGCGAAGCGCCGGTGGATGAAGCGGTGCTGCGTGAGCAGTTGGAGAGTCTGCTGGCGGTTTACCGACAGTTATTGGAGGTAACGAAGGGCGAGCGTCAGGCGATAGTCAACGAAATGTCGCAGATCACCCAAGCGCAGAGCGCGGCAAAGGTTTACCATCTGTTCGGTTAATGTCCCATTGACCGACACGTAGTGCGCCATAAATTTGACTATGTGCGGATTTTTGACTTAACTAGTGCTGTTTTCAGAATTCAGACGTTTATATGTAGGAAAATGCCTGTAGGCGTCTAGCTTGCCCTGTACTGACGGGCATTGAGTTGACTAGGGAAGTTGCTATTGCATGTGGCGTGAAACCAAAATTCTGCTGATCGATGACGATAGCGTGCGCCGCCGGGACCTGGCGGTGATTCTGAGTTTTCTCGGCGAAGACAATTTGCCCTGCGAGAGCCATGTCTGGCAGCAGGCGGTCGGCGCGTTGTCGTCCAGCCGCGAAGTACTTTGTGTGTTGATCGGCACAGTCAACTCGCCGGGCGGTCTGACAGGGCTTCTTAAGACACTGTCCGCCTGGGATGAGTTCCTTCCGGTTTTGCTGATGGGCGAAAATTCTTCCGTCGAATTGCCCGAGGACCAGCGCCGCCGAGTGCTTTCCAGTCTCGAAATGCCGCCCAGCTACAGCAAGCTGCTCGATTCGCTGCACCGGGCCCAGGTCTATCGCGAGATGTACGACCAGGCGCGCGAGCGTGGTCGGCAGCGCGAGTCGAATCTGTTTCGCAGCCTGGTCGGCACCAGTCGGGCGATCCAGCATGTGCGCCAGATGATGCAGCAGGTGGCCGATACCGAGGCCAACGTGCTGATCCTGGGCGAGTCCGGCACGGGCAAGGAAGTGGTTGCACGCAATCTGCATTACCACTCCAAGCGCCGAGACGCGCCTTTTGTGCCGGTCAATTGCGGGGCGATTCCGGCCGAGCTGCTGGAAAGTGAACTGTTCGGCCATGAGAAGGGCGCCTTTACCGGCGCCATCACCAGTCGTGCCGGGCGTTTCGAACTGGCCAATGGCGGCACGCTGTTCCTCGACGAGATCGGCGATATGCCGCTGCCCATGCAGGTCAAGCTGCTGCGGGTCTTGCAGGAGCGTACGTTCGAGCGGGTTGGCAGCAACAAGACCCAGAGCGCCGATGTCCGCATCATCGCTGCGACTCACAAGAACCTCGAGAGCATGATCGAGGTGGGCAGTTTCCGCGAAGACCTCTATTACCGCCTCAATGTATTCCCCATCGAAATGGCGGCCCTGCGCGAGCGAGTCGAAGATATCCCGCTGTTGATGAACGAGCTGATCTCGCGCATGGAGCACGAGAAGCGCGGCTCGATCCGTTTCAACTCGGCGGCGATCATGTCCCTCTGCCGCCATGGCTGGCCGGGCAACGTACGCGAGCTGGCCAATCTGGTCGAGCGCATGGCGATCATGCATCCCTATGGGGTGATCGGGGTGGCGGAACTGCCGAAGAAGTTCCGCTACGTTGACGATGAAGACGAGCAATTGGTCGACAGCCTGCGCAGCGACCTGGAAGAGCGTGTGGCCATCAACGGGCATGCGCCCGACTTCTCGGTCACGGCCATGCTGCCGCCGGAGGGACTGGACCTCAAGGACTACCTTGGCGGTCTGGAGCAGGGCCTGATCCAGCAGGCGCTCGACGATGCCGGCGGTATTGTGGCGCGTGCCGCCGAGCGCCTGCGGATCCGGCGTACGACCCTGGTGGAAAAAATGCGCAAATACGGCATGAGTCGCCGTGAGGGTGATGAACAGTCGGAGGATTGACGCCGGTTTTCCAGGTTCCTTCGATAAAACCCTTTTTTAGGCACGGGTATTGCTAAGCCTCACTCAACGTTCCGTTTACTGACGCGAGTGAGCACGATGCCCCTAGCCGCCCAGATATCTCCAGTCCCTGATGCCGAAAGGTCCGTCGAGCAGGCTAGCCGGCTTGGCCTGGAGCAGGCGTTCGCGCTGTTTAACCAGATGTCGAGCCAGCTGACCGATTCCTACGGGATGCTGGAAGCCCGGGTGACCGAGCTCAAGGGCGAGCTGGCGCTGGTCAGTGCTCAGCGTATGGAAGAGTTGGCCGAGAAAGAGCGCCTGGCTAATCGTTTGCAGCATCTGCTCGACCTGTTGCCGGGTGGGGTCATTGTGATCGACGGCCAGGGCATGGTGCGCGAGGCTAATCCGACCGCCTGCGAAATGCTCGGCCTGCCCCTGGTGGGCGTACTCTGGCGTCAAGTTATTGCCCGCTGTTTCGCCCCGCGTGAAGACGACGGGCATGAAATCTCCCTCAAGGATGGTCGACGGCTCTCGCTTGCTACCCGTTCGCTGGATGCCGAGCCGGGGCAACTGGTGTTGCTCAATGACCTGACCGAAACCCGTCATCTGCAGGATCAACTGGCCCGCCACGAGCGTTTGTCTTCCCTGGGGCGAATGGTGGCTTCCTTGGCCCATCAAATTCGCACACCGCTTTCCGCCGCGCTGCTGTACGCCAGTCATTTGACTGAGCAGGAGCTGCCGCTGGAAACCCAGCAGCGCTTCGCCGGGCGTCTGAAAGAGCGCCTGCACGAGCTGGAGCATCAGGTGCGCGATATGCTGGTGTTTGCGCGTGGCGAGTTGCCGCTTAACGATCGTCTCAGTCCCAAGCTTCTGTTGCAGGCCTTGCAGGCGGCCGCAGCGCCCCATGTCGAAGGGCTGCAGGTTCGCTGGCAATGCGACATCCATGCAGGCGAGTTGCTCTGCAATCGCGACACCCTGGTCGGTGCACTGCTCAACCTTGTCGAGAATGCGGTACAGGCCAGCCAGGGTGTCGTGCGCCTCAAGGTCCACCTTTACCGACGGGGCAGTAATCTGCGCCTGGTGATCAGCGACAGTGGCAGCGGCATCGAGCCGCGCGTGCTGGCGCGCCTCGGCGAACCCTTTTTTACCACCAAGACCACGGGGACCGGCCTCGGCCTGGCGGTGGTCAAGGCCGTAGCCCGGGCGCATCAGGGCGAGTTTCAGCTGGTTTCCAGGCTTGGGCGCGGCACCTGTGCGCAGGTGACCTTGCCGTTGATCTCGGGTCTGCCGGGGGGGCAATGATGGGCATGCCAATCAATGTACTGCTGGTCGAGGATGATCGCGCCTTGCGCGAGGCGCTGGGCGATACCCTGGCTTTGGCCGGGCACTCGTTCCAGGCCGTCGGCTCGGCCGAGGAAGCCTTGCAGGCGGCTTCGGCGCAGCCATTTAGCCTGGTGGTCAGCGATGTGAACATGCCGGGCATGGATGGCCATCAGTTGCTGGGGTTGCTGCGCCTGCGTCAACCGCAGTTGCCGGTGTTGTTGATGACGGCCCATGGCGCCGTCGAGCGTGCCGTGGATGCGATGCGCCAGGGCGCAGCGGACTACCTGGTCAAGCCGTTCGAACCGCGCGCCTTGCTCGACCTGGTGGCTCGGCATGCGCTGGGCTGCCTGGGCGCCAGCGAAGGCGAAGGGCCGGTGGCTGTCGAGCCGGCCAGCGCCGGGCTGCTGGATTTGGCCACGCGGGTGGCGCGCAGTGATTCCACGGTGCTGATTTCCGGCGAGTCGGGGACCGGCAAGGAGGTGCTGGCGCGGTTTATCCATCAGCAATCACAGCGCGCCAATCAGCCGTTTGTTGCGATCAACTGCGCGGCGATTCCCGACAATATGCTCGAGGCCACGCTGTTCGGGCATGAGAAGGGCTCGTTTACCGGGGCCATTGCCGCCCAGGCGGGCAAATTTGAGCAGGCCGATGGTGGCACCTTGCTCTTGGATGAGATTTCCGAGATGCCGCTGGGGTTGCAGGCCAAGTTGCTGCGGGTATTGCAGGAGCGCGAGGTTGAACGGGTCGGTGGGCGCAAGCCGATCAGCCTGGATATCCGCGTGGTGGCCACCACCAACCGGGATCTGGCGGGCGAAGTGGCGGCGGGGCGTTTCCGTGAGGATCTTTACTATCGCCTGTCGGTGTTTCCGCTGGCGTGGCAGCCGTTGCGCGAGCGTCAAGCCGATATTCTGCCGTTGGCCGAGCGTCTGCTCGCCAAGCACGTCAATAAAATGAAGCATGCGCCAGTCAGGCTGTCGCAGGAGGCGCGCGAATGCCTGGTGAGCTACCCGTGGCCGGGCAATGTTCGCGAGTTGGATAACGCCTTGCAGCGCGCATTGATTCTGCAGCAGGGCGGATTGATCCAGGCCGCGGATTTTTGCCTCGCGGGAGTGGTAAGCTGCGCGCCGCTCGCCGCCGTGCAGGCTGCGCCGATGCCGGGCGGGGCGGTGCAATTGCCGTTGCCCCAGGCTGAGCCGGGTAGCGGGTTGGGCGACGATCTGCGTCGGCGTGAATTCCAGATGATTATCGATACCCTGCGCGCCGAGCGCGGGCGGCGCAAGGAAGCGGCCGAGCGCCTGGGCATCAGCCCGCGCACGCTGCGTTACAAGCTGGCGCAGATGCGCGACGCGGGCATGGATGTCGAGGCGTATCTGTTTGCCAATTGAGGGGGCGCGTGGGTAGTGGCTTGTATTGTCTTTTGTTTAAGGGCGAGGCGTAGCTGGCACCCTTGTTGCTAACACCCTATCAATCGTTGTGTAAGCGTCAAAAAAATGCAGGCCGCCGAAGAGAGAAATCCATGAGCCAAGGTGTTGAGTTCAATCGATTGATGTTGGATATGCGCTCCATGCAAATGGAAGCCATGGCCAAGACCAAGTCGGTTACCCAGGTCCCCGAAATGGGCGCCAGCAGCTTTTCCGATATGCTCGGCAAGGCTGTAAACAAAGTAAATGACACGCAGCAGGCGTCGAGTCAGTTGGCCAGTGCCTTCGAGATCGGCAAGAGCGGCGTGGACCTGACGGACGTGATGATCGCGTCGCAGAAAGCCAGTGTGTCGTTCCAGGCATTGACCCAGGTGCGCAACAAGCTGGTTCAGGCGTATCAAGACATCATGCAGATGCCGGTATAAGGACGAGATTGAGTCATGGCAGAAGCAGTCGCCGATAACGTTCCGGCCAAGTCCGGCTCAGCAGATGGCAAGCCGCCGCTGTTTGGGTTGTCCTTTCTGGAAAACCTTTCCGAGATGACCATGCTCCGTCAGGTCGGCCTTATGGTCGGTCTGGCTGCCAGCGTGGCGATTGGTTTTGCCGTGGTGTTGTGGTCGCAGCAGCCTGATTATCGGCCCCTTTATGGCAGCCTGGCGGGTATGGACGCCAAGCAGGTCATGGACACCCTGGCTTCGGCCGACATTCCTTATACCGTTGAACCCAATTCCGGTGCCTTGCTGGTCAAGGCCGATGATGTGGCCCGCGCGCGGCTCAAGCTGGCGGCGGCCGGCGTCGCGCCCGGCGACGGCAATATCGGTTTCGAGATCCTCGACAAAGAGCAAGGTCTTGGCACCAGCCAGTTCATGGAAGCCACCCGTTATCGCCGTGGTCTGGAAGGCGAGCTGGCACGGACCATCGCCAGCCTGAACAACGTCAAGGGTGCGCGCGTTCACCTGGCGATCCCGAAAAGCTCGGTATTCGTGCGTGATGAGCGCAAGCCCAGCGCTTCGGTACTGGTCGAACTGTACTCCGGGCGCTCCCTGGAGCCGGGCCAGGTCGTGGCCATCGTCAATCTGGTGGCGACCAGCGTTCCTGAACTGAGCAAATCCCAGATCACCGTGGTCGACCAGAAGGGCAATCTGCTCTCCGACCAGGCCGAAACATCGGCCCTGACCATGGCCGGCAAGCAGTTCGACTACAGCCGTCGCATGGAAAGCATGCTGACCCAGCGCGTCCACAACATCCTGCAGCCAGTGCTGGGCAATGATCGCTACAAGGCTGAAGTCTCCGCCGATGTGGACTTCAGCGCGGTCGAATCGACCTCCGAACAGTTCAACCCGGACCAGCCGGCGCTGCGCAGCGAACAATCGGTCAATGAACAGCGCTCCAGCAGCAACGGCCCCCAAGGTGTACCGGGCGCTTTGAGCAACCAGCCACCGGCACCCGCGTCTGCACCGCAGACCACGGGCGGCGCGACGGCCTCGGCGGGCATGGTTCAGCCGGGCCAGCCGCTGCTCGATGCCAATGGCCAGCAGATCATGGATCCGGCCACCGGCCAGCCGATGCTCGCGCCGTATCCGGCCGACAAGCGTCAACAGTCGACCCGCAACTTCGAACTCGACCGTTCCATTAGCCATACCAAGCAGCAGCAGGGCCGGCTCAATCGCCTGTCGGTCGCGGTGGTGGTCGATGATCAGGTCAAGGTCAATGCCGCCAACGGTGAAATCACCCGTGCGCCCTGGACCGCCGACGAATTGGCGCGCTTTACCCGCTTGGTCCAGGACGCAGTCGGTTTTGACGCGAGCCGTGGCGACAGCGTCAGCGTGATCAACGTGCCGTTCTCCAGCGAGCGTGGCGAAGCCATTGCCGATATCCCGTTCTACTCGCAACCCTGGTTCTGGGATGTGGTGAAACAGGTGATGGGTATCCTGTTTATCCTGGTACTGGTCTTCGGTGTCCTGCGTCCGGTGCTCAACAACATCACCGGTCACGGTAAGAACCGTCAGTTGGTGGGCGCCGATGGCGACCTCGAACTGGGTGGTATGGGCGGTCTCGACGGCGAGCTGGCCAACGACCGCGTCAGCCTGGGCGGGCCGCAAAGTATTCTGTTGCCGAGCCCGAGCGAAGGCTATGACGCTCAACTGAACGCAATCAAGAGCCTCGTGGCTGAAGATCCGGGCCGTGTTGCCCAGGTCGTGAAAGAGTGGATCAACGCCGATGAGTGATAACCGAGCTGCCACGATGAAACTCACGCGCGTCGACAAGGCCGCGATCCTGTTGCTCTCCCTGGGTGAGACCGATGCCGCGCAAGTGCTGCGGCATATGGGCCCCAAGGAAGTGCAGCGGGTCGGCGTGGCGATGGCGCAAATGGGCAACGTGCACCGCGAGCAGGTCGAGCAGGTGATGAGCGAGTTCGTCGAGATCGTCGGCGACCAGACCAGCCTGGGCGTCGGCTCCGACGGCTATATCCGCAAGATGCTCACCCAGGCCCTGGGCGAGGACAAGGCCAACGGCTTGATCGACCGGATCCTGCTGGGCGGCAACACCAGTGGTCTGGACAGCCTGAAATGGATGGAGCCGCGGGCGGTGGCCGACGTCATCCGTTACGAGCACCCGCAGATCCAGGCGATTGTCGTGGCCTATCTGGACCCCGACCAGGCTGGCGAAGTGCTGGGTAATTTCGACCACAAGGTACGCCTGGACATCATCCTGCGTGTCTCCTCGCTCAACACCGTACAGCCGGCGGCGCTCAAGGAGCTCAACCAGATTCTGGAGAAGCAGTTCTCCGGCAACTCCAACGCTTCGCGTACCACCCTGGGCGGTATCAAGCGTGCGGCCGATATCATGAACTTCCTCGACAGTTCGATCGAAGGCCAGTTGATGGATTCGATCCGCGAAGTCGACGAAGACCTGTCGGGTCAGATCGAAGACCTGATGTTTGTCTTCAACAACCTGGCCGATGTCGACGACCGCGGTATCCAGGCGTTGCTGCGCGAAGTGTCTTCCGACGTACTGGTCCTGGCGCTCAAGGGCTCCGACGAAGGCGTCAAGGAAAAGATCTTCAAGAACATGTCCAAGCGCGCTTCCGAGCTGCTGCGCGACGACCTCGAGGCCAAGGGCCCGGTCCGTGTCAGCGACGTCGAAACTGCCCAGAAGGAAATCCTCACCATTGCCCGCCGTATGGCCGAAGCCGGGGAGATTGTTCTCGGTGGCAAGGGCGGCGAAGAGATGATCTAAGGATCGTGCCATGACTGATCCAACCGATCTGATCCGTGCCCGTGATGTCGAAGGTTTCGATATCTGGGCACTGCCCAGTTTCGACCCGCATGTGCCCGAACCCGAGCCTGAGCCGGTCGAAGAACTGCCGGTGGAAATGGAAGAGGTGCCGCTGGATGAAGTCCAGCCACTGACCCTCGAAGAGCTCGAGAGCATTCGCCAGGAAGCCTATAACGAAGGCTTCGCCACGGGCGAACGTGAAGGCTTTCACAGTACCCAGCTCAAGGTTCGCCAGGAGGCCGAAGTGGCCCTGGCCGCCAAGCTGGGCAGTCTTGAGCGGCTGATGGGCCATTTGTTCGCGCCGATCGCCGAGCAGGATACCCAGATCGAGAAGTCGCTGATCGAGCTGGTCCGCCATATGACTCGTCAGGTGATCCAGCGCGAACTGGTCCTCGATTCCAGCCAGATCGAGCAGGTCCTGCGCGAAACCCTCAAGTTGCTGCCCCTGGGTTGCGAGAACATCCGGCTATACATCAACCCGCAGGATTTCGCCCAGGTCAAAGCCCTGCGCGAGCGCCATGATGAAAGCTGGCGCATCGTCGAAGACGAAAGCCTGCTGCCGGGCGGTTGCCGGGTCGAGACCGAGCATAGCCGTATCGACGCCAGTGTCGAGACGCGCATTACTCAGGTCATGGCTCAGTTGTTCGATCAGTTGCACGAGCAGGCCCTGCATCCCGCTGCACCGGACCTGAGCGTCGATCTGGATGCGCCGGTGCCGCCGGATACCGCAGCGGATACCGTGCCGGACAGCCCCGATGCGCCTTGATCGCACCAGTTTCGCCAAGCGCCTGGGCGGTTACGCCCCCAGCATCGAGTTGCCTGGCCAGCCGATCCTCGAGGGTCGGCTGTTGCGTATGGTCGGCCTGACACTGGAGGCCGAAGGCCTGCGGGCCGCCATGGGCAGCCGCTGTATGGTGATCAATGATGACAGCTATCACCCGGTGCAGGTCGAGGCTGAGGTGATGGGGTTCTCCGGTTCCAAGGTCTTCCTGATGCCAGTCGGCAGTGTCGCCGGCATTGCCCCGGGTGCGCGGGTTGTGCCGCTGGCCGATAACGGCCGCTTGCCGATGGGCATGGGCATGCTCGGTCGCGTCCTCGACGGGGCTGGTCGGGCCCTGGACGGCAAGGGCGGAATGAAGGCCGAAGACTGGGTGCCCATGGATGGGCCGACCATCAACCCGCTCAATCGTGACCCCATCAGCCAGCCGCTGGACGTGGGGATTCGCTGCATCAACGGATTATTGACGGTAGGCCGCGGCCAGCGGCTCGGGCTGTTTGCCGGTACCGGCGTCGGTAAGTCGGTATTGCTGGGGATGATGACCCGGTTTACCGAGGCCGACATTATCGTCGTGGGCCTGATTGGCGAGCGGGGGCGTGAGGTCAAGGAGTTCATCGAGCATATCCTCGGTGAAGAAGGGCTCAAGCGTTCCGTGGTGGTCGCTTCCCCGGCCGACGATGCGCCGCTGATGCGGATGCGCGCAGCCATGTACTGCACGCGTATCGCCGAATATTTTCGCGACAAGGGTAAGAATGTCCTGCTGTTGATGGATTCCCTGACCCGTTTTGCCCAGGCTCAGCGTGAGATCGCCCTGGCCATCGGCGAACCGCCGGCGACCAAGGGTTATCCGCCGTCGGTATTTGCCAAGCTGCCCAAGCTGGTGGAGCGCGCCGGTAATGCCGAGGCCGGTGGCGGCTCGATCACCGCGTTCTATACCGTGCTGTCCGAAGGCGATGACCAACAGGACCCTATCGCCGACTCGGCGCGAGGCGTGCTTGACGGCCATATCGTGCTGTCCCGGCGCCTGGCGGAAGAAGGCCATTACCCGGCCATCGATATCGAGGCGTCCATCAGCCGGGTCATGCCATCGGTGGTCAGCGCCGAGCATATGACGCGGGCGCAACAGTTCAAGCAGTTGTGGTCGCGCTTTCAACAGAGCCGCGACCTGATCAGTGTGGGCGCTTATGTTGCGGGTGGTGATCGGGAAACCGACACGGCCATCGCCCTGCAACCTGCGATGGTGCAGTACCTGCGCCAGAGCCTGGACGCCAATATCAGTCTGGGGGAGAGCGAAGCGCACTTGGAGTCGATCTTCACCCCGATTGCCAGCAGCTAATCGGCCATGGCCAAGACCCGTGCAAGCCGCCTGGCCCCCGTCGTGGACATGGCCCAGAAGACCGAGCGCAATGCCGCGCAGCGCCTGGGGCACTTCCAAGGCCAGGTCCGGCTGGCGGAAAGCAAGCTGGGCGACCTGGAGCGGTTTCGCGGCGAGTACCAGCAGCAGTGGATCGAGCGCGGCAGCCAGGGGGTCTCCGGCCAATGGCTGATGAACTACCAGCACTTTCTCAATCAACTGGAAACCGCGGTCGGCCAGCAGCGCCAGAGCCTGGCCTGGCACCAGACCAACCTTGATCGGGCGCGCGACACCTGGCAGCAGGCTTATGCCCGGGTCGAGGGCTTGCGCAAGCTAGTGCAGCGCTATATCGACGAAGCGCGACAACTGGAGGACAAGCGTGAGCAGAAATTGCTCGATGAGTTGTCCCAGCGCCTGCCTCGCGAAAATCCCTACTGAGTCGACGATGGGCGGTTGCCGCCTGCCATGCTCGGTGCTACACCTTCTTACATCACGTCGGCGTGGTATTCCTCAGTAGCATTGCGCGCAAATCAAGGACTCGATGACATGGCCGTTCTTGCAGAACTTTCCTCGGACAAGAAAAAACTTACGATTTCGGTCAAGGGCCGTTTCGATTTCGGTCGCCACCAGGAGTTTCGTGAGTCCTACGAACGCCTGAATGATCGTCCGGAATTGGTGGTGGTCGATCTCAAAGAGGCAACCTACCTGGACAGCTCGGCGCTGGGCATGTTGCTGCTGTTGCGCGATCACGCCGGGGGCGACGATGCCGATGTGCGGGTGATCAATTGCAGCCCGGATGTCGGCAAGATTCTCGCCATTTCCAACTTCCACAAGCTGTTCGAAATCAGTTGATCGACCGGCTGAGGCTGGAGTCCACGCTGACGGTGCTGATCGCCGAGGACAGCGATGCGGACCGCCTGCTGCTCTCGACCATCGTTCGGCGCCAGGGACACGCGGTGCTGGCCGCCAGTAACGGCGCCGAGGCGGTGCAGGTGTTTGCCCGCGAGCGGCCGCAGTTGGTGCTGATGGATGCCATGATGCCGATCATGGATGGTTTCGAAGCGGCGCGCCAGATCAAGCAACTGGCGGGCGAGGCTCTGGTGCCGGTTATCTTTCTCACCTCATTGCGCGAGGGTGAGGCCCTGGCCCGGTGCGTGGATGCCGGCGGCGACGATTTTCTGGCCAAACCCTACAACCCAGTGATTCTCGCTGCCAAGATCATGGCCATGGATCGCCTGCGACGCCTGCAGGCCACTGTGCTGGAGCAGCGTGACCAGATTGCCCGGCACCACGAGCACCTGCTCAACGAGCAGCGCGTGGCCAAGGCGGTGTTCGACAAGGTCGCGCACACCGGCTGCCTGGGCGCGGCGAATATCCGTTACCTGCAATCGCCTTATGCGCTGTTCAATGGTGACCTGCTGCTGGCGGCCTATACCCCGGCGGGGGATATGCATGTGCTGCTCGGTGACTTCACCGGCCATGGTCTGCCCGCCGCGGTGGGCGCTATGCCGCTGGCCGAGGTGTTCTACGGCATGACCGCCAAGGGCTACGGGTTGGCCGAGACGCTGCGTGAGATGAACGCCAAGCTCAAGCGCATCCTGCCGGTGGATATGTTTTGCTGCGCGACGCTGTTGTGCCTGAGCGGCCAGCGGCGGTCCGTGGAAATTTGGAATGGCGGTATGCCTGCCGGCTATCTGCAGCGCCAGGGCAGTGGCGAGAGCTTGCCGCTGGTCGCCCAGCATCTGCCGTTGGGGGTGCTGGCGCCGAGCCAATTCGACGAAACCACCGAGGTACTGCCCATGGCGCCCGGTGATCGGCTTTTTCTGTTGTCCGATGGTGTGATCGATACCTGCGACAGTGCCGAGCAGTGTTTCGGCGCTGAACGCCTGCAACGGGTGCTGGCCGCCAATCGTGAGCCGCAGCGGCTGTTCGAGGAGATCGAGCGGGCGCTGCGCGATTTTGGCGGCCAGGTGCGCGACGATGTGAGTATGGTCGAGGTCGAGCTGCCGGCGCCGGTGCTGGTGACACCGCCGGTCATGGTCTATTCCGACAGCGGGGAATCCTGTCCCCTCGATTGGTCGGCCAGTTTCGAGTTTCACGCGACCACCCTCAAGCGTTTCAATCCGCTGCCTTCGCTGCTGCAACTGCTGCTTGAGGTGCATGGCTTGCGGGCTCAGAGTGGAGCGCTGTACAGCGTGCTGGCCGAGCTGTACTCCAATGCGCTGGAGCACGGTGTATTGGCCCTGGATTCGAGCCTCAAGCGCGATGTGCGTGGTTTTGCCGACTATTACCAGCAGCGTGCCGCCCGCTTGCAGGCGCTGGAGCAGGGGTGTGTGCGTGTGTGCCTGCGGGTCAGTCCCGAGGGGCGAGGTGGGCGGCTGTCTATCCGGGTCGATGACAGCGGGCCTGGCTTCGATGTGACGCGAGTGCTGGAGCGCCCCGTGGACATCGATCGGCTGTCGGGTCGAGGGATCAGCCTGGTACGCCAGTTAGGGCGCAACGTGCGCTGGAGTGATGGCGGGCGTAGCGCTCACGTGGAATTTTCTTGGGAGGCTGGTGCATAATTCCTACAGTTCTTGATCAAGGAGTGAACAAGTGACAGACATTCATCTCGACCCTACGGTGCTGGTCGCCCTGGCGGAAATCATGGAGAGCGAGTACCCGGTATTGCTGGATACCTTTCTGCGTGATTCGCAACTGCGCCTGAGCCAGCTTCGACAAACCCAAGATCCTGTTCGCCTGGGTCAGGCGGCCCACAGCTTCAAGGGCAGCAGCAGCAATATGGGCGCCGCACGGCTGGCCCAGCTTTGCGGGCTGCTCGAAGAGCAGGTCAAGAAGCAGCCACTCAGCGGTGTTGAAGAACTGGTCATTGCCATCGACCATGAGTTCGCCACCGTTCGCGGTCTCTACCAGGCCGAGCGTGCGCGCTTTCTCCACTGACGAGCTATTTACGGGGATTCGGGCAAGTTGGCGCGAACTTTGCTGTTAATCATCCGACTGCGCCCTTGATCTCGCGCAGCGGAGATTTTTTATGCCTCTTGCCCCGAATTCACTGCTTCAGCCCACGGCCAAGGCCAACGCTCAGACAGCTTCGGCCAATGCCCTGGCGGCCGCTGGCGAACCGAGCAAGAACAACGGTTCCAGCTTTGCCCAGGTCTACGAGAAAGAGTCACGTACCGTGCCGGCCAAGGCCACCGATGCTGCGCCCAAGAGCGCGCCGGGCAAACAGGACGACGCGCCAGGCAAACAGGAAGTGGCCAGCAAGGATGCCGCTGGTGCGCCAGCGGTTGCCGATAGCGGCAAGACCTTGCCTGTCGACAAAAGCGACAACAAATCGGCATCGCCAGACACGGATGACAGCAGCGCGACCGATGGACTTTTGGTCGATAGCCTGCCTGCTGATCCCCTGATCGACCCATTGCTTGCCCAGGTGCCGGTCGCGGTGCCTGAGCCTGCGCCCGAGGTATTGCCCGATGCGGTGGATGCCGAGCCGCTGTTGGCGGTGGTGGCAGCGCCCGTGGCCGCGACCGTCGATCCGGAGTTCGACCCGGCGGCTGATCCGCTGGATGCTTTGCCGGCCGTGCGCCTGGCCATGGAGCAGGGCGGTCATCTGTCGGCGGCCAGTCAGGGCAGCCATAAGCCCGCGCCGCTCGAAGCCGAGCCGACCCCGAGCCAGAACCTGGCCAATGGCGTGGCCAGCCTGATCGACCAGAAGGGCGAGTCCGAGACCACCGAGCAGGGTGGCGACAAGGCGTTCAAGGGGCTGATTGATGACGGTCTCAAGGACCTCAAGAGTGCTTCGAGCGACACCCGCGTCGATGACTTCGCCAATCGCCTGGCGGCCCTGACGCAGGCAGCGACGCCCAAGACCGCCAATGCCCTGCCAGTGAACCAGCCTTTGGCGATGAATCAGAGTGGCTGGACCGAAGAGGTGGTCAACCGGGTCATGTACCTCTCGAGTGCCAACCTCAAGTCCGCCGATATTCAGCTGGAACCGGCTGAATTGGGGCGCCTGGATATTCGCGTCAACATGGCCGCGGATCAGCCGACCCAGGTCAACTTCGCCAGTGCGCATGTCGGTGTGCGCGAGGCGCTCGAAGGCCAGATGTTCCGTCTACGGGACATGTTTGCCCAGCAGGGGATGGGGCAGGTTGACGTCAATGTCTCCGACCAGTCGCGGGGCTGGCAGCAGAACCAGGAACAGGCCGGGCAGGGTGGTCGTGGAGGCGATCGCCTGGACGCCGCCGAGGACGACGCCATTGCCGGCGTAGCCGAAGCGGCGGGGCCAAGCGTGTTGCTGGGGACCAGTGCCGTGGACTATTACGCTTAAAAATCAGCTGCAAGTCTCAAGCTGCACGCTTGAGGCCGCTTGTCGCTTGCCGCTAGGAAGGGCCCTCAGGGGCCCTTCTTTCGTCTCTTTGTCGAATCTGGCATAACACTTGCTCCTGCCTAGCCGTGCGACTGTGAAAACCCGATTAGTGACGGATTATTGGCATGGCGAAGAGCGAAGCAGTGAAAGACCCCGCCGGGAAAGGCAAACTCAAGCTTATCCTCTTGATAGTGCTAGCTTTGTTGCTGGCCATCGGCATGTCTGTGGGGGCAACCTGGTTCTTCCTGCACAGTCCCAAGCCTGAGCCGGCGCCGGTGGTCGACAGCAGCGTCAAGGCTGCGGCGATCTATGAACCGATGGCGCCCGCTTTCGTGGTCAATTTCAATCAGAACGGCCGCCAGCGCTATATGCAGGTCAGCATTACCCTGCTGGCGCGCAACCAGGCCGACCTGGATGCCTTGAAAGTGCATATGCCGGTGATCCGCAACAACCTGGTGATGCTGTTTTCCGGTCAAAGCTTCGAGGCCTTGGCCGCGCCGATCGGCCAGGAAATGCTGCGTCAGAAAGCTACTGCCAGCGTGCAGGAAGTGGCGCAGAAGGAAGTCGGCAAAGTAGTTGTCGAACAATTGCTCTTCACTAATTTCGTACTGCAGTAGGATCCCGAAATGGCCGTGCAAGATCTGCTGTCCCAGGATGAGATCGATGCCCTGCTGCATGGCGTCGACGATGGTCTGGTGCAGACCGATAACGCCGCCGAGCCTGGCAGCGTCAAGAGTTATGACCTGACCAGTCAGGACCGTATCGTCCGTGGGCGCATGCCGACCCTGGAAATGATCAACGAGCGTTTCGCCCGTTACACCCGTATCAGCATGTTCAACATGCTGCGGCGCTCCGCCGACGTGGCCGTGGGTGGCGTGCAGGTGATGAAGTTCGGCGAGTACGTGCATTCGCTCTACGTGCCGACAAGCTTGAACCTGGTCAAGATCAAGCCGCTGCGCGGTACGGCGCTGTTTATTCTCGACGCCAAGCTGGTGTTCAAGCTGGTGGACAACTTCTTCGGCGGCGATGGCCGTCACGCCAAGATCGAGGGGCGTGAATTCACGCCGACCGAGTTGCGCGTGGTACGCATGGTCCTGGAGCAGGCGTTCCTCGATCTCAAGGAAGCCTGGCAGGCGATCATGGCGGTCAACTTCGAGTACATCAACTCGGAAGTCAACCCGGCCATGGCCAACATCGTCGGGCCAAGCGAGGCTGTGGTGGTGTCGACTTTCCATATCGAGCTCGACGGTGGTGGCGGCGACCTGCACGTGACCATGCCGTACTCGATGATCGAACCGGTGCGCGAAATGCTCGATGCCGGTTTCCAGTCCGACCTCGACGACCAGGACGAGCGCTGGGTCAAGGCCCTGCGCGAAGACGTGCTGGATGTGGCGGTGCCACTCAGTGCCACCGTTGCCCGTCGCCAATTACGCTTGCGCGACATCCTGCATATGCAGCCGGGCGACGTGATTCCGGTGGAGTTACCCGACGACCTGATCATGCGCGCCAATGGCGTGCCATCGTTCAAGGTCAAGCTGGGCTCGCACAAGGGCAACCTGGCCCTGCAAGTGATCGAGCCCATCGAGCGCCGTTGAACGGCGCTCGCCAAACCCTGTTTTGTTGATGAATGACTGCTCGCCGAGGACAACTGATGGCTGACGAACACGAAATGACTTCCCCGGAAGACCAGGCCCTGGCCGATGAGTGGGCGGCCGCCCTGGAAGAAACCGGCGACGCCGGCCAGGACGATATCGATGCCCTGTTGGCCGCCGATGCGGGTAGCGCGCCGTCCTCCAATCGCCTGCCGATGGAAGAATTTGGCAGCGTGCCGCGAAACAATGAGCCGGTCAGCCTGGATGGTCCGAACCTGGACGTGATCCTGGATATCCCGGTGTCGATCTCCATGGAAGTCGGCAGCACCGATATCAACATCCGTAACCTGCTGCAGCTTAACCAGGGCTCGGTGATCGAGCTCGATCGCCTGGCCGGCGAGCCGCTCGACGTGCTGGTCAACGGCACGTTGATCGCCCATGGCGAAGTGGTTGTGGTCAACGAGAAGTTCGGCATCCGCCTGACCGACGTGATCAGCCCAAGCGAACGCATCAAGAAGCTGCGCTGAATGAAGGGTTTGCTGGCGGTACTGCTCAGCCTGCCGGGTGCCGTGCTGGCGGCCGAGCCTGTGGCGAATGCAGCGGCTCCGGCCTCTGGCGGGGGTGTGGTCGGGCAGTTGATGCAGTTGGTACTGGGGCTGCTGTTGGTTCTGGGGTTGATTTTCTTCCTCGCCTGGCTGCTGCGCCGGGTCCAGCAAGCCGGGCCGGCTGGCAAGGGCCAGGTCATCGAGCTCATTGGCTCGCGGGCTTTGAGCCAGCGTGATCGACTGGTCCTGGTGCAGGTCGGCAACGAGCAGATTCTGTTGGGGCTGACCCCGGGCAGTATCACGGCGCTGCATGTGCTCAAGGAGCCGGTGCAGGTGCCCAGCACCGAAGCGGCCACGCCGGAATTCGCCCAGCGTCTGATGGAGCTGCTGGGTAAAGAGCAAAAGGATAAGAAGTGATGCCGTTGCGCATTCTGTTGACGCTGCTGCTGATGCTGGCAGCGCCCCTGGCGCTGGCGGCCGATCCGCTATCGATCCCGGCTATCAGCCTGACCAGCGGGGCCGATGGCCAGCAAGAGTACTCGGTCAGCCTGCAGATCCTGCTGATCATGACGGCGCTGAGCTTTATTCCGGCGTTCGTCATGCTGATGACCAGCTTTACCCGGATCATCATTGTCTTCTCGATCCTGCGTCAGGCCCTGGGCCTGCAACAGACGCCGTCAAACCAGATCCTGACAGGCATGGCGCTGTTTCTGACCATGTTTATCATGGCGCCGGTGTTCGATCGGGTGAACCAGGATGCTCTGCAGCCCTACCTGAATGAAACCCTGACTGCCCAGCAGGCGGTGGCCAAGGCTGAAGTCCCGATCAAGGATTTTATGCTGGCGCAAACCCGCAGCAGTGATTTGGAGTTGTTTGTACGCCTGTCCAAGCGTACCGATATCGCCAGCCCGGACCAGGCGCCGCTGACGATCCTGGTGCCGGCCTTTGTGACGTCCGAGCTCAAGACGGCGTTCCAGATCGGCTTCATGATCTTTATTCCCTTCCTGATCATCGACCTGGTGGTTGCCAGTGTGTTGATGGCCATGGGGATGATGATGCTGTCGCCGCTGATTATTTCCCTGCCGTTCAAGATCATGCTGTTTGTCCTGGTGGATGGCTGGGCGCTGATTATCGGAACGTTAGCCGGCAGTTTCGGCGGTGTTTAGCACCTTGGCAGGTAGCGCAAAATGACTCCAGAAGTTGCAGTAGACCTGTTTCGCGACGCGCTCTGGCTGACCACTCTGATGGTGGCGGTGCTGGTGATTCCCAGCCTGCTGGTCGGTCTGTTGGTGGCGATGTTCCAGGCCGCGACGCAGATCAACGAACAAACCCTCAGCTTCCTGCCGCGTCTGCTGGTGATGCTGGTCACGTTGATCGTGGCCGGTCCCTGGCTGGTGCGCACCTTTATGGAATACATCCTGCAGCTGTACGGCAGTATTCCGCAGTTGATCGGCTGACCCATGCTGGCGCTCACCGACGTACAGATCAGTAGCTGGGTCGCGAGTTTTATCCTGCCGCTGTTTCGTGTCGCCGCGGTGCTGATGACCATGCCGGTGTTCGGCACTTCCCTGGTGTCGACGCGTGTACGCCTGTATTTCGCCGTGGCCATTACCGTGGTGATCGTCCCGGCCTTGCCGGCCATGCCGCCGGTGCACGCCCTGGATCTCAGTGCGTTGCTGTTGATCGCCGAACAGATATTGATCGGCGCGCTGATGGGCTTTTCTCTGCAGTTGTTCTTCCAGGCCTTTGTCATCGCCGGACAGATCGTCGCGATCCAGATGGGCATGGGCTTTGCCTCGATGGTCGACCCGACCAACGGCGTCTCGGTGGCGGTGATCAGCCAGTTTTTCACCATGCTGGTGACCCTGCTGTTTTTGGCCATGAACGGTCACCTGGTGGTGTTCGAGGTGCTGACTGAAAGCTTCACTACGCTACCGGTCGGAGGTGGGCTACTGGTCCAGAGCTTCTGGGAAGTGGCTGGCAAGCTGGGTTGGGTGCTGGGTTCGGCTCTGCTGCTGGTCCTGCCGGCGATTACCGCCTTGCTGGTGGTGAATATTTCCTTTGGCGTGATGACCCGTGCGGCGCCGCAGCTCAATATCTTTTCCATCGGCTTTCCGCTGACCCTGGTGCTGGGCATGGTGATCCTCTGGATCGGCATGGCCGATATTCTCAATCAGTATCAACCGCTGGCCGTCGAGGCCTTGCAGTTTTTACGTGAACTGGCACGGGCGAGCTAAGCCATGGCAGAGAGCGAGAGCGGTCAGGATAAAACAGAAGACCCCACGGAGAAGCGCAAGAAGGACTCCCGGGAAAAGGGCGAGATTGCGCGCTCCAAGGAGCTGAACACGCTGGCCATTATGTTGGCGGGGGCGGGCGGCCTGCTGGTTTTTGGCGGGGCCCTGGCCAACAGCATGATGGAGCTGATGCGCATGAATTTCAGCTTGTCGCGCGAGGTGCTGCTCGATGAGCGCTCGATGGGGATTTTCCTGCTGCATTCGGGGAAGCTGGCCATTATTGCCGCCCAGCCGGTGCTGATCACCTTGCTGATCGCCGCACTGGTGGGGCCTATTTCCCTGGGGGGCTGGCTGTTTGCCGGCAAGACCCTGGCGCCGAAATTCAGCCGGATGAACCCGGCCGCCGGGCTCAAGCGGATGTTCTCCGCCAAGGCGCTGGTCGAGCTGCTCAAGGCCCTGGCCAAGTTCTTTGTGATCCTGATTATCGCGCTGGTGGTCTTGACCTCGGATATCGATGATCTGCTGCGTATTGCCCATGAGCCGCTGGAAATGGCGGTGATCCACAGTTTGCAGGTGGTGGGCTGGAGTGCGTTGTGGATTGCCTGTGGCCTGTTGCTGATTGCCGCGGTGGACGTGCCGGTCCAGCTCTGGGAAAGCCACAAGAAGCTGCTGATGACCAAGCAGGAAGTGCGCGACGAGCACAAGGATCAGGAAGGGCGTCCGGAGGTCAAGCAGCGGATTCGCCAGACCCAGCGTGAAATGTCCCAGCGCCGGATGATGGCTGCCGTGCCGGATGCCGACGTCATCATCACCAACCCGACCCACTATGCGGTGGCGCTCAAGTACGATCCGGAAAAGGGCAGTGCGCCGGTGTTGCTGGCCAAGGGGACGGACTTCCTGGCATTGAAGATTCGCGAAATCGCCACCCATAACGACATCTTGCTGCTGGAGTCGCCGGCGCTGGCGCGGGCTATCTACCACTCCACGGAGATGGATCAGGAGATCCCGGGTGGCCTGTATCTGGCGGTGGCCCAGGTGCTGGCGTATGTCTACCAGATCCGTCAATTCCGCGCGGGCAAGGGCAAGCGTCCGGACCCGATCAAGGACCTGCCGATTCCGCCGGAACTACGGCGCGACGAGTAATCCCCGCGCGCGCCGATCCGGCGACGTGCTGCATCCTACCTGCTGTTTTATTGCCCAGCGGGAGTCGGGGTGCCGGTTTTCCGTGGGTTTCAAGCAAATTGGTCATTGTGGGAAAAGTTGGAAGGCTTTTTGCACAAGCAGCTCTGCGCTGCGCTTGGCGTCAAAAGTTTGCTTCGGGAAATAGGGAAAATTGGTGGATCGCACACAGCTACTCAATACTGCTCGCAGCAACCTGACAAGCCTCGGTCGAGGCAATCTGGGTGTGCCGCTGCTGCTGCTGATCATGCTGGCGATGATGATGTTGCCGGTTCCACCGTTTCTGCTCGATGTGTTCTTCACGTTCAACATCGCCCTGTCCATCGTCGTGCTGCTGGTCTGCGTCTACGCGCTGCGACCCTTGGACTTTGCGGTCTTCCCCACCATTCTGCTGATCGCCACCCTGCTGCGGTTGGCGCTCAACGTGGCCTCGACCCGGGTGGTGATGCTCCACGGCCATGATGGCCATGCTGCCGCGGGTAAGGTGATCCAGGCGTTTGGTGAAGTGGTGATCGGCGGCAACTATGTCGTAGGTATCGTGGTGTTCGCGATCCTGATGATCATCAACTTTGTCGTGGTGACCAAGGGCGCCGGGCGTATTTCCGAAGTGAGCGCACGCTTTACCCTGGATGCGATGCCTGGCAAGCAGATGGCGATCGACGCCGACCTCAACGCCGGCCTGATCGATCAAAACCAGGCCAAGAGCCGCCGTCTGGAGGTGGCCCAGGAAGCCGAGTTCTACGGTTCCATGGACGGTGCCAGTAAGTTCGTCCGTGGCGACGCCATCGCCGGCCTGCTGATTCTCTTTATCAACCTGATCGGCGGCATGGCGGTCGGGATCTTCCAGCACAACATGACGTTTGCCGATGCCGGCAAGGTATATGCCCTGTTGACCATCGGTGACGGTTTGGTGGCGCAGCTGCCATCCCTGCTGCTGTCGACCGCTGCGGCCATTATGGTGACCCGAGCCTCCGGCTCGGAAGACATGGGCAAGCAGATCAATCGGCAGATGTTCGCTTCGCCCAAGGCGCTAGGCGTGTCCGCCGGTTTGATGGCGGTCATGGGGCTGGTGCCGGGCATGCCGCACTTTTCCTTCCTGAGCCTGGCGGCCATCGCCGGCGGTATCGCCTACCTGGTCTGGCGCCAGCAGAACCAAGTCAAGGTCCAGGCCCTGGCCGAGGTCCAGCGCCAGCAGGAACTGCTGCCTTCGCCGGCGCGTGCCATGGAAACCAAGGAGCTGGGCTGGGATGACGTGACGCCGATCGACATCATCGGTCTTGAAGTGGGTTATCGCCTGATTCCCCTGGTGGACCGCAACCAGGGTGGGCAGTTGCTGGCGCGGATCAAGGGGGTGCGCAAGAAGCTCTCCCAGGACCTGGGCTTCTTGATGCCGACTGTGCATATTCGTGACAACCTCGACCTGGCCCCCAGTGCCTATCGCCTCACGCTGATGGGCGTGACGCTGGCCGAGGCGGAGATTTATCCCGATCGTGAGCTGGCGATCAACCCCGGCCAGGTCTACGGCACCTTGAGCGGTATTACCGCCAAGGACCCGGCTTTTGGTCTGGACGCGGTCTGGATCGAAATCAGCCAACGCAGCCAGGCGCAGTCGCTGGGCTATACCGTGGTCGACGCCAGTACGGTGGTTGCGACCCACTTGAACCAGATTCTCTACAAGCATTCCCATGAGCTGCTGGGCCATGAGGAAGTGCAGCAACTCATGCAATTGCTGGCCAAAGCCTCGCCCAAGCTCGCCGAAGAGCTGGTGCCGGGCGTGCTGTCGCTGTCGCAACTGCTCAAGGTGTTGCAGGCGTTGCTGGCCGAGCAGGTGCCTGTACGCGACATTCGTAGTATTGCCGAGGCCATCGCGAACAATGCCGCCAAGAGTCAAGATACCGCCGCTTTGGTTTCTGCAGTACGCGTCGGATTGTCCCGCGCAATCGTGCAAAGCATTGTAGGGCTTGAGTCTGAGCTGCCTGTTATCACCTTGGAGCCAAGGTTGGAACAAATATTGCTCAATAGTATGCAGAAGGCAGGACAGGGCTCGGAAGAGGGCGTTCTTCTGGAACCGAGCATGGCTGAAAAGCTTCAGCGTTCATTGATTGACGCCGCTCAGCGCCAGGAGATGCAGGGGCAACCGGTGATTCTGCTGGTAGCCGGTCCGGTCCGGGCCATGTTGTCACGGTTCGGCAGGTTGGCAGTACCCAACCTGCATGTACTGGCCTACCAGGAAATTCCTGACAACAAGCAAGTCACCATCGTTGCGACAGTAGGGCCCAACGGCTGAGGTAGTGGGTTATGCAAGTTAAGCGTTTTTTCGCCGCCGATATGCGTCAGGCCATGAAGCTGGTTCGTGATGAGCTGGGCTCCGATGCGGCCATTATCGGCAATCGTCGGATCGCCGGCGGTGTCGAGTTGACGGCTGCGCTGGACTATAAGCTTTCCGCGCTGGCACCACGGGTGCCGAATATCGAGCTCGAGGACGAGTTGCGCAAGACCCAATCGCGCATTGTCAGCGCCCAGGCCGAACTGAGCCTGCGTGGCGAGGGCGAAAGTGACGGCACTACCAATCGGCAGTTGTTTGCCGGCTTGCCGTTGACGGCCGCCGAGCCGTTGATTGAGCCGACGTTGCAAGAGCCGCCACGGCCAGTGCCGCCAGCCGCGCCGGCGCCGAGCGTCGATCAGCGTGCCTTCGATTCGATGCGCTTCGAACTCAATGGCCTGCGCGAGCTGCTGGAAGTCCAGTTGGGCTCCCTGGCCTGGAATCAACTGCGCGGCAGTCGTCCGCAGCAAGCCAATCTCTGGCGGCGTCTGCAGCGCATCGGGCTGTCCGGGCCGCTGTCGCGCGATCTGCTGGAACTGGTCAATGAAATCGACGAGCCACGCCATGCCTGGCGCATGTTGCTGGCGCACCTGGCACGGATGATCGTGACCCCGGAAATCGAGCCGCTCGAAGAAGGTGGGGTGATTGCCATGGTCGGTCCAGCCGGCATGGGCAAGACCACCACCCTGGCCAAGCTTGCCGCCCGTTATGTGCTCAAGTACGGCGCGCAGAATATTGCCTTGGTGAGCATGGACAGCTTCCGCATTGGTGCCCAGGAGCAGCTCAAGACCCTGGGGCGAATTCTCAATGTGTCGGTGACGCATGTCGATCCGGGGCAATCCTTGGTGCAGGCGCTCGACCCGTTGCTGCGCAAGCGCGTGGTGCTGATCGATACCGCCGGCCTGCAGGCCAGCGACCCGGCCCTGCGCATGCAGCTTGAAAGCCTGGCCGGGCGGGGCATTTGCGCCAAGAACTACCTGGTTCTCGCGACGACCAGCCAGAAGCAGGTCCTCACGGCCGCGTACCACAGTTACAAACGTTGCGGCCTGGCAGGCTGCATCCTGACTAAGCTGGATGAAACCGCGAGCCTGGGCGAAGTGCTCAGTCTGGCGATCAGCCATGAGTTGCCGGTGGCCTATCTGACGGATGGACCACGTATTCCGGATGACCTGCACCTGCCGCGTCGGCATCAGTTGGTAAGCCGCGCCGTCAGCGTGCAAATGCAGGAAGAACCCAGCGAAGAGGCCATGGCCGATATGTTCGCTGATATTTACCACAGCCCTTCCAAGCGGGTGGGCTGAGGCGTGATGAAGACTTTGCGATCTGTCAGCCCCGATGGCCTGTTTGGCATCCGCACGACAGTGAGCTCGCAGCCAGTTATGTGGCCTACGTCTAAGTAAGACAAGGTAAGAAAGAACATGGGTAGCATGCATCCCGTACAGGTGATCGCAGTGACCGGCGGCAAGGGTGGCGTCGGGAAAACGAACGTGTCGGTGAATCTTTCACTGGCACTGGCCGAGCTTGGCCGACGTGTCATGCTGCTGGATGCCGATCTGGGTCTGGCGAATGTCGACGTCCTGCTCGGGCTGACGCCCAAGCGTACTCTCGCCGATGTGGTCGAGGGGCGTTGCGACCTGCGCGATGTATTGCTGCAGGGGCCTGGCGGGGTTCGCATCATTCCGGCGGCCTCCGGTACCCAGAGTATGGTTCACCTGAGTCCGGCGCAGCATGCCGGGCTGATCCAGGCGTTCAGCGATATCGCCGACAACCTCGACGTGCTGGTGATCGACACCGCTGCGGGGATCGGTGACTCGGTGGTCAGCTTCGTGCGCGCGGCCCAGGAAGTGCTGCTGGTGGTCTGCGATGAGCCGACCTCGATCACCGACGCTTATGCGCTGATCAAGCTGCTCAACCGTGACTACGGCATGAACCGTTTTCGCGTACTGGCCAACATGGCGCAGAGCCCGCAGGAAGGGCGCAATCTATTCGCGAAGTTGACCAAGGTCACGGATCGTTTCCTGGATGTAGCCTTACAATACGTCGGTGCAGTTCCCTATGACGAGTGTGTGCGCAAGGCCGTGCAAAAGCAGCGTGCGGTCTATGAAGCGTTCCCTCGTTCGAAATGCGCGCTGGCGTTCAAGGCTATCGCTCAGAAGGTCGACACCTGGCCTCTGCCTGCTAACCCTCGGGGGCATATGGAGTTTTTTGTCGAGCGTCTGATACAGCAAACGAGTGCGGGACCGGCCTTATGACTGCCAGTGGCTATCGCATGTATTCCAAGTCATCGCGTGACAGCCAGTATGAGTTGATCGAGCGTTACGCTCCGTTGGTCAAGCGTATTGCCTATCACTTGCTGGCACGCCTGCCGGCCAGTGTTCAGGTGGAAGACCTGATCCAGGCCGGGATGATCGGCTTGCTCGAAGTCTCGACCAAGTACGATTCGAGCAAGGGTGCCAGTTTCGAGACTTATGCGGGAATCCGGATCCGTGGTGCCATGCTCGATGAAGTCCGCAAGGGCGACTGGGCACCCCGTTCGGTACACCGCAATACACGGATGGTCAGTGACGCAATCCGTGCAATTGAAGCAAAAACCGGTCGTGACGCTAAAGATCACGAGGTTGCGGCCGAACTCCAATTGAGTCTCGATGATTACTACGCGATCTTGAACGATACCTTGGGTAGCCGCTTGTTCAGTTTCGACGACCTGGTACAGGACGGCGAACATGAAGGGTTGCATGAGGATGGTGCGGGCGCTCATTTCGAACCGTCGCGCGATCTGGAAGATGAACGCTTCCAGGCTGCGCTGGCGGATGCGATTGCCAATTTGCCGGAGCGTGAGCGACTGGTGTTGGCGCTGTACTACGACGAAGAGCTGAACCTCAAGGAAATCGGTGAGGTCCTGGGGGTCAGCGAATCGCGAGTCAGCCAGTTACACAGCCAGTGTGCGGCCCGTTTGCGGGGGCGATTGGGGGAATGGCGCGCGCGCTGACCGGCCGTGTGGAAGTGCCGAGAGCGAGCCGTACAGGGGGTGAAAGCCTCATGTCGGCTCGTTCTTTCGTAGCATCCATATAGTCGTTGCGTGTTGTGCCGGATTGATTGAATGGCGCACTCAGGTGCTGAGTGCGTTTAAGACTGCTTGGAGGTCGAATTGGACAAGAACATGAAAATCCTCATCGTTGATGATTTTTCGACGATGCGGCGGATCATTAAAAACCTGTTGCGTGACCTTGGTTTCACTAACACGGTCGAGGCGGACGACGGTACTACCGCGATTCCTGTCCTCAACAGCGGGAGCATCGACTTTCTGGTGACTGACTGGAACATGCCCGGGATGACCGGCATCGACCTGCTGCGTCATGTGCGTGCGGATGAAAAGCTCAAGCATTTGCCTGTCCTGATGGTGACGGCCGAGGCCAAGCGCGAGCAGATCATCGAAGCGGCCCAGGCCGGTGTGAATGGCTATGTGGTCAAACCCTTCACCGCTCAGGCGCTGAAAGACAAGATCGAGAAGATTTTTGAGCGCATCGGCTGATGGCATCCACTGCGGGGGAAGCTATGGAGCATAACGAATCGTCACAGGGCGACTTTGAGTCGACCCTGAAGAAACATGCGCATCAATTGGTCGACAGCCTTGAAAAGGGCAAATTCGGCGATGCAGTGCAGTTGATCCATGAGCTCAACCAGACCCGTGATCGCGGCCTGTATCAGGAGGTCGGCAAGCTCACGCGCGAACTGCATAGCGCTATCGTCAATTTCCAGATTGACCCGCATATGCCGCAAGCCGAAGAGGTGTCGCAGATCACGGACGCCACCGAGCGTCTGTCCTATGTGGTGCGCCTGACCGAGAACGCGGCCAATCGCACCATGGACCTGGTCGAGAACAGCACGCCGCTGGTCAACGGGATCAATTCCGAGGCCAAGGCGCTGAGTACCGACTGGGCGCGCTTCATGCGCCGTGAGGTCGGTGCCGAAGAGTTTCGCGAGCTGGCCCGGCGGGTCGAAGGGTTCCTGGCACGCAGCGAGCGTGATGCGCGCACGGTGACCGGCAACCTCAATGACATTCTGCTGGCGCAGGATTACCAGGACCTTACCGGTCAGGTCATCAAGCGTGTTACGCAATTGGTTACAGAAGTCGAGAGTAACCTGCTCAAGCTGGTGCTTATGGCCAGCCAGGTTGATCGCTTTGCAGGTATTGAACATGACCGTGAGGCCATCCTCGCGGAGAAAGACCCACAAAAACACCTTGCCCAGGGTGAAGGTCCGCAGATTCATGCCGATAAACGTGAAGATGTCGTGTCCGGTCAGGATGACGTAGACGATTTGCTATCCAGCTTGGGTTTCTAAGGAGCACCTAAATGAGCTTCGGCGCCGATGAAGAGATCCTCCAGGATTTCCTAGTAGAGGCCGGCGAGATTCTAGAGCAACTGTCCGAACAACTGGTTGAGCTGGAAAGCCGGCCTGATGATTCTGATTTGCTCAATGCAATTTTTCGCGGTTTTCACACTGTAAAAGGGGGCGCCGGCTTCCTCCAGCTCAATGAGCTGGTGGAGTGCTGCCACATCGCCGAGAACGTTTTCGACATCCTGCGCAAGGGTGAGCGGCGCGTCGACTCCGAGCTGATGGACGTGGTTCTGGAAGCGCTGGATGCGGTCAATGGCATGTTCGGCGAAGTGCGCGAACGCAGCCCGATCACGGCGGCAACGCCTGAACTGCTGGCGGCTTTGGCCCGTCTGGCCGAGCCGGCTGCGGCTGTCGAAGCCGTGGCGGCCGAACCTGAGCCGGTGATCGAAGCGCCAGCCGAAAGCGGCGATGTCACCGACAACGAATTTGAAATGCTGCTCGACTCGCTCAATGCGGTCAAAGCCGAGGCGGCTGCACCCGCAGCGGTGGTCGGTGGCACCGAGGTGGGCGCAGCGCAGGGCGATGAAATCACTGACGCCGAGTTCGAGTCGCTGCTCGACCAGTTGCACGGCAAGGGCCAGTTTGCCGCCGATGGCGTGCCGGCGGCTATTGCCCCGGCAGCTGCGGCCCCAGCGCCGGTCAGCGGTGATATCACCGACGATGAATTCGAAGCACTGCTCGATCAGTTGCATGGCAAGGGCACATTCGCCGTCGATGCACTGGAGAGCGCGGGTGCTGCGGCGCCTGCGGCTGCCCCGGCTGCTGTAGCGGCGGGTAGCAGCGATCTGATCAGCGATCACGAGTTCGAATCGCTGCTCGACGAATTGCACGGCAAGGGCAAGTTCACCGAACAACCGGGTGCGGCCAAGGCCGCTCCTGCACCGGCTTCTGCTGCGGCCCCTGCTGCTGCGGCGGTCGTGGCGAAACCCGAAGTCAAGAAAGTCGAAGCAGCGAAGCCAGCGGCAGCACCTGCGCCTGCACGGGCTGCAGCACCGGCCCACGACAAACCGGCGGTGGCCGAGACCGAAACCACGGTACGGGTCGATACCGCGCGCCTCGACGAGATCATGAATATGGTCGGCGAGTTGGTGCTGGTGCGTAACCGCCTGGTCCGCCTGGGGCTCAACAGCGGCGACGAGGCCATGTCCAAGGCCGTGTCGAACCTGGATGTGGTCACGGCCGACCTGCAGACCGCGGTGATGAAGACCCGCATGCAGCCGATCAAGAAGGTCTTCGGGCGCTTCCCGCGCCTGGTACGAGACCTGGCGCGTCAGCTCAAGAAAGATATCAACCTGGAACTGGTCGGTGAAGAAACCGACCTCGACAAGAACCTGGTCGAGGCCCTGGCCGATCCATTGGTCCACTTGGTGCGCAACTCGGTCGACCATGGCGTCGAAGTGCCGGACGAACGCGAGGCGGCGGGCAAGTCGCGTAGCGGTCGGGTGATTCTTTCCGCCGAACAGGAAGGCGACCATATCCTGCTGTCGATCTCCGATGACGGCAAAGGCATGGACGCCGATATTCTGCGCGGCATCGCCGTGAAGAAAGGCTTGATGGACAAGGATGCGGCCGATCGCCTGAGCGAAACCGACTGCTTCAACCTGATCTTTGCGCCGGGCTTCTCGACCAAGACCGAGATTTCCGACGTGTCCGGGCGTGGCGTGGGCATGGACGTGGTGAAAACCAAGATCGCCCAGCTCAACGGCACCATCAATATCTATTCGACCAAGGGCAAGGGCACCAAGATCGTCATCAAGGTGCCGCTGACCCTGGCGATCATGCCGACGCTGATGGTCATGCTGGGCAACCAGGCGTTTGCCTTCCCGCTGGTCAACGTCAACGAGATCTTCCACCTGGACCTGTCGCGCACCAACGTGGTCGACGGCCAGGAAGTGGTGATCGTGCGCGACAAGGCCTTGCCGCTGTTCTACCTCAAGCGCTGGCTGGTCAGCTCGGCTGCGCATGAAGAACAGCACGAGGGCCATGTGGTGATTCTGTCGGTGGGTACCCAGCGCATCGGCTTTGTCGTTGACCAGTTGGTCGGGCAGGAAGAAGTGGTGATCAAACCCTTGGGCAAGATGCTGCAAGGCACCCCGGGCATGTCCGGCGCGACTATCACAGGTGATGGCCGTATCGCACTGATCCTGGATGTCCCGAGCATGCTCAAGCGTTACGCCGCACGGCGTATTTGATTCTGGTGGTGCAGGGCGGTCGCGTCTTGCGCCGCCTAACGGAGTGTTTATGGTAGTCAAGGTCCTGGTGGTGGATGATTCGGGTTTTTTCCGCCGCCGTGTCACGGAAATTCTTTCCGCTGATTCGAACATCCAGGTCGTCGGGACGGCGACCAATGGCAAGGAAGCGATCGATCAGGCCCTGGCACTCAAGCCGGACGTGATCACCATGGACTACGAGATGCCGATGATGGATGGCATCACGGCTGTGCGTCATATCATGCAGCGCTGCCCGACCCCGGTGTTGATGTTCTCCTCGCTGACCCACGAAGGCGCCCGGGTGACCCTGGATGCGCTGGACGCTGGCGCGGTGGACTTCCTGCCGAAGAATTTCGAAGATATCTCGCGCAACCCCGACAAGGTCAAGCAACTGCTGTGCGAGAAGGTTCACAGCATTTCCCGCAGCAACCGTCGTTTCAGCGGCTATGGCTCGTCTGCACCACAGCCGGGGGCGGCCCCTGCGCCTGCGCCGAGTTCCGCTGGCTACGCAAGCCCGGCCCCGGCTCCGAGCCGGACCACACCGATCCCGAGCCGTGCTGTTGCCGCACCGATGTCCTCGCCTGCGCCCAAACGCAAGCCGTACAAGCTGGTTGCGATTGGAACGTCGACAGGTGGCCCGGTGGCGCTGCAGCGCGTGTTGACGCAGTTGCCGGCCAGTTTCCCGGCGCCCATCGTGTTGATCCAACACATGCCGGCGGCCTTTACCAAGGCCTTTGCCGAACGCCTGGACAAGCTGTGCCGGATCAGCGTCAAGGAAGCGGAGGACGGCGATATCCTGCGTCCCGGCCTGGCCCTGCTGGCACCGGGTGGCAAGCAGATGATGATCGATGGCCGTGGCGCGGTGAAAATCCTGCCGGGCGATGAGCGTCTGAACTACAAACCTTGTGTTGATATCACCTTTGGCTCTGCGTCCAAGTCCTACGGCGACAAAGTGCTGGCCGTGGTGTTGACCGGCATGGGTGCCGATGGCCGCGAAGGCGCGCGCCTGCTCAAGCAGGGCGGCAGTTCGGTCTGGGCCCAGGATGAAGCCAGCTGCGTGATCTATGGCATGCCCATGGCCATTGTCAAAGCCAACCTGGCCGATGCGGTCTACGGCCTGGATGACATAGGCAAACACCTGGTCGAGGCGTGCAGCTGATGGATGTTTTAAGTCTTATCGGGATCATCCTCGCGTTTGTCGCCATTATCGGCGGCAACTATCTGGAGGGTGGTCATCTGGGGGCGCTGATCAACGGCCCGGCGGCCCTGATCGTACTTGGCGGGACTATCGGCGCGGCCTTGCTGCAGGCGCCGCTGAGCGCCTTCAAGCGGGCCATGCAGATTTTGGTCTGGATTCTGTTTCCGCCCCATGTCGACCTGGCCGGCGGCATCGACCGGATCGTCAACTGGAGCCTGATCGCGCGCAAGGAAGGCCTGCTCGGGCTGGAAGGTGTGGCGGACAGCGAACCGGACAGTTACTCGCGCAAGGGCTTGCAATTGCTGGTCGACGGCGCCGAGCCGGAAGCCATCCGCGGCATTCTTGAAGTCGATTTCTATACCCAGGAAACCCGTGATATCCAGGCCGCCAAGGTCTTCGAGAGCATGGGCGGCTATGCGCCGACCATCGGGATCATCGGTGCGGTCATGGGCCTGATCCACGTGATGGGCAACCTGGCCGATCCGTCGCAGCTGGGCGATGGTATCGCGGTCGCGTTTGTCGCGACTATCTACGGTGTGGCCAGCGCCAACCTGTTGCTGCTGCCTATTGCCAACAAATTGAAGTCGATTGCCATGCGTCAGTCACGTTATCGGGAGATGCTTCTGGAGGGCATTCTGTCGATTGCCGAGGGTGAGAACCCGCGCTCCATTGAATTGAAGCTCCAGGGCTTCATGGATTGATGGAGAAGCCTTATGCGCCGTCGTCGCCAACCTGAAGAACACGAAAATCACGAGCGCTGGCTGGTTTCCTACGCTGACTTCATCACGCTGCTGTTTGCCTTCTTTGTGGTGATGTATTCGATCTCATCGATCAATGAAGGCAAATACAAGATCCTGTCCCAGGCCCTGGTCGGGGTGTTCAATGACCCCGAGCGCAGCCTCAAGCCCATTCCCATTGGTGACGAGCGCCCGCTGACGGTCAAGCCGGCCGAGCCGTTGATCAGCGATAGCGAGCAGACCGACGCCGGGCTCTCGCAGAGCACCAGTGATCCGCTGCAAACCATTGCCGACAGCGTCACCGAGGCGTTCGGCGATCTGCTCAAGTCCGACCAGATGACGGTGCGCGGCAACGAGCTGTGGATTGAGATCGAGTTGAACTCCAGCCTGCTGTTCGGCAGTGGCGACGCCATGCCGAGCGATATCGCGTTCACGATCATCGACAAGGTGGCGAAGATCATCAAACCTTTCGATAACCCGATCCATGTCGAGGGCTTCACCGACGACCAGCCAATCCGTACCGCGCAGTACCCGACCAACTGGGAGCTGTCTTCGGCGCGGGCGGCAAGCATCGTACGGATGCTGGCGATGGAAGGGGTCAACCCGGGGCGAATGGCGTCGGTCGGCTATGGTGAGTTCCAGCCGGTGGCCAATAACGCCACGGCAGAAGGCCGGGCGAAGAATCGTCGGGTGGTGCTGGTCATCTCGCGCAACCTCGATGTGCGCCGCAGCCTGACCGGTACCGGAACCGCCAATGCCAAGCCGGATGCGGCCCTGCGCCGCGCTGGCACACAAACTGCACCGAGCGGTGCCACGCAGTCGGTGCGCGCAAGGACCGTCAATTCTCCGTCACCGGCCCTATAACGAGTGTATGTTCTCGACAGGGCCACGCCTTGCCGGGAGGTAAAGAACCGAATGAGAGTCTGGGCAGTAGCCAATCAAAAAGGTGGTGTCGGTAAGACCACCAGCTCCATCGCTCTGGCCGGGTTGCTGGCCGAGGCGGGCAAGCGCGTGGTCGTGGTCGATCTCGACCCCCACGGCTCGATGACCAGCTACTTCGGCTACGATCCGGACAGCCTGGAGCACAGCAGTTTCGATCTGTTCCTGCACAAGGGCGGCGTGCCTCAGGGCCTGCCGGGCCAGTTGTTGCTGCCGACCAGTCATGAACGTATCTCGCTGTTGCCATCGAGCACCGCCCTGGCAACCTTGGAGCGGCAATCACCGGGCCAGAGCGGCCTGGGCCTGGTGATCGCCAAGAGCCTGGCGCAACTGTGGCAGGATTTCGACTACGCGGTGATCGACAGCCCGCCGTTGCTCGGCGTGTTGATGGTCAACGCCCTGGCGGCGAGCCAGCAACTGGTGGTGCCGGTTCAGACCGAGCATTTGGCGGTCAAGGGCCTGGAGCGGATGGTCAACACGCTGGCAATGATCAATCGTTCGCGTAAGCAGCCGCTGGCCTACAGCATCGTTCCCACCCTGTTCGATCGGCGGACCCAGGCCTCCCTGGGCACCCTGCGAGTGCTGCGCGACAAATTTCCCGAGACTATCTGGCAGGGCTATATCCCGGTCGACACGCGCTTGCGCGATGCCAGCCGCGCTGGGGTCACACCCTCGCAGTTCGACGGCAAGAGCCGCGGCGTGCTGGCGTATCGAGCCTTGCTCAAGCATTTGCTGGCCCAGCAACTTGTTCCCCAGGTGGCGTGAAATGGCCCTGTATTCAAGTCGTGCGCCAGGTCAGCCGATAACCTCTTTACGCAAGGGTGATGGTCCTTGTTCGTGGGCCCGCTTATGAACCGTCCACTGGATATTACGACCCGGCCCCAGATGGCCTTGCAGTCCTATCTGGATGCGTTGTTGCAGGAAGCGACTGAGGAGTTGCTCGAGGCGGTTCCAGAACTGGTACCGGTTTCGGTCCCGGTGGCAGTGGTCGATGCCCCGCAGATTGTGACAAGCAGTGTCGAAATTGATGAGTTTCAGGCCGCAGTGCTTGAGGAGCAGGCACGTGACGCGGTCCAGGCCAAGGTTCAGGTCGCGGTTGCCGAGGTGGTTGTTCCGGTGGTTGTTGCACCGGTGGTGGCTGTGCCGGCGCCGGCATTGATCGAGCCGGTGGTTGAGGTTCATTTGCCCTCGGTGGCAGGTCATCCGCCACCGCCGAAGGCGGGTTCTGATCGTCCGGCCTGGGCGGCTGAGCCGTTTGAATGCCTGCTGTTCGATGTCGCGGGCCTGACCCTGGCGGTGCCGTTGGTGTGCCTGGGTTCGATTTATCCACTGGCGGGTCACGAGCTGACGCCGTTGTTTGGCCAGCCGGAATGGTTTCTCGGCATTCTGCCGAGCCAGGCCGGCAACCTGAAGGTGCTGGACACGGCGCGTTGGGTGATGCCAGATCGCTATCGCGATGATTTTCGCGAAGGCTTGCAGTACGTCATTTCGGTTCAAGGCTATGAGTGGGGATTGGCGGTGCACCAGGTCAGTCGCTCGCTGCGCCTGGACCCTAACGAGATCAAGTGGCGCAGCCATCGTGGGCAGCGTCCGTGGCTGGCCGGTACGGTGATCGAGCATATGTGCGCGCTACTCGATGTTGCCGAGTTGGCCGAGCTGATTGCCAGCGGTGCGGTGAAACAGATGAAACTGGACAAAGCGAACAAATAACCGCTGCACCGCACGATGAATGCGGGCAGCCAGACAGCTCATACCGTCATCGACGGTTTTTTCAGAGGTTGGGAGTATGAACAAGTCGTCCGTACAGGGCTCCGAAGATCCGATTCTGCAATGGGTAACCTTCAAGCTCGATAACGAATCCTATGGCATCAATGTGATGCAAGTGCAGGAAGTGCTGCGCTACACCGAGATCGCTCCGGTGCCGGGTGCACCCAGCTATGTACTGGGGATCATCAACCTGCGCGGCAATGTGGTGACCGTGATCGACACGCGTCAGCGCTTTGGCCTGATGTCCAGCGAAATCACCGACAACACCCGTGTGGTGATTATCGAGGCCGACAAGCAAGTGGTCGGTATCCTGGTCGACAGCGTGGCGGAAGTGGTTTACCTGCGTCAGTCCGAAGTCGAGACCGCGCCGAATGTCGGTAACGAGGAATCGGCCAAGTTTATCCAAGGCGTGTGCAACAAGAACGGCGAGCTGCTGATTCTGGTTGAGCTGGACAAGATGATGACCGAAGAAGAATGGTCCGAGCTGGAGAGCATCTGATTGTTTTTCGAGGTGGGCGTTATCGTGCTGGGCATCCTCTGGGCCGTGAGCGTGGGCCTGTTTGTGGTCTATGTTCGAGGCCAGCGGCGGCTCGCCGTACAGCAGGCCGAGGCGGATGCCCTGCGTGACCAGCGCATCCGCGACCTGGGTCGGCGCCTGGACCATTATCAGAACGGTACGGTGCGCATGGGCGAAGACCTGCACGAACTGCGGGCTGTGGTCGCGCCGCTGCCGGACAAGCTGGTCCAGTTGGAGCAGCGTGATCCGTCCAGCCTGTCCTTTGCCCAGGCAGCACGCCTGGTCGGCATGGGCGCAAGCATCGATGAGTTGACTCAATCCTGTGGCCTGACCCAGGCCGAAGCCGAGTTGATGAGCAAGCTGCACAAGGGCTGAGGCGGCTGCCACGTTGTTTCGCCTGGCCCGTGCAGGGCGAGGGGCCTGTCTACCAGGGCCGCCTGCATCAAACCCCGGTGTCTGTCGTTCGACAGGCCCTCAATAATCATCCCCCAGGGCCGTGATGTCCTTTTCCCGAGTCTCGGCCTCATGGTCGAAGCCCACCGGGAACTTGCCCTTGAGTTGCCAGGCAAAGGCGATGATCTCGGCAATGGTCAGGTACAGCTCCTGGGGAATGCTCTCGCCCAGCTCCATGCGGGCCAGTAGCTTGACCAATTCGGCGTTTTCGTAGATCGGCACTTCATAGTCGCGGGCCAGCTTGAGGATCGCCTCGGCCAGTTCATCGTCGCCCTTGGCGGTGAGGGTGGGAGCTTGCTGGCCGTCGTACTTGAGGGCGATGGCCTGGCGCGGCGGGTGCGGATTCTTCATGCGGTTTCATCCACCCAGCGTTGTTCAAGACGGGTTTGCGCACCCTGGGGCGGGACGCCCAGATGGCAGTCCAGGTCGCCGACATTCAAGCCCGAAGCGCTGAGCCTGGCGCGCAGGGTGCCCAGATGGGTTTCGATTAGGTTGGCGGTGTAGGGGCGTTCGGCCCAGAGCTGGCTGGACAGGCGACCGGCCACCAGTTGCGCCTGTACTTGCAGGGGGCCGAGGGGTTCGACGTCAAAGGCCAGGTCCAGCCGCCAGAGCTGTTCTTTCGGTTCGCGGCGGGCAGTCTTTTCTTGGGGCTCGCGTTCGGGCGGCTCTTCACGCTGCAACTTGACCTGCAGAGGCACAATGTCCTGCAGGTTGCGCATGGGGATCTCCAACTGCCAGGTGGTTTGCAGGTTGCCATTGGCGGTGGTGCCGGTCTGCTCCAGGCTGGCCAGTTGATGGCTCTGCAGGCGCGAGATGGCGGCAGCGGCCAGGCGCAGGAGGTTCTCCAGGTCGCCTTCGCCTTCCAGGCTTTGCAGCAGGCGCGAGGGCAGGGGAAAGCCGGCCGGCTGCGGGCGGGCGCCAACCTGGCCGAGCGTGCCCAGGGCGCTGCGGACAAAATTGGGCAGTGACTGGGCCAGAGCCGTTGCCGCGACGCCGGGATTGAAGGTCGAACTGGCGGGGACGCCCGGTAGTGTCTGGGCAATCAGGCGCAGGAGGTTGCCCTTGAGATCGGGCGTCAGCCCCGGGTTCTGCGCACCGAGCAAGCGTGCTTCAAGAAACACCCCGCTGTTTTGCAGGGCCTGGGCCAGGCCTTTGGGGGTGCTCAGTTGTGCGGCGTCGGGCAGCCCGCTCAGCAGCTTGTCGATAGCGCTGCGCAGCCCCGCCGGAACCTGGGCGTCTGCCGGCAGGCGTTGCAGCAGCTGGATCAGGCCTTCGATGGAGGCCTGGCGGCCCTGCTGGGCTGCGAGCTGCTGGGTAATCGCCAGTTGGTCCTGGCGGCCGCTCAGGGGGACGAAGGAGAGTGTTTGCGCGTCCTGTACCTGGGCGCTGAGCAAGCTGCCGATACGCAGCGGCTGCGCGCTCTCCAGGATCAGGGTCGCACCGCTCTGGGCGCTATTGAGCAGGCTGACCAGGGAGCGATAGATCGCTGGCTGGCCGCTGCCCTGGGGCAAGGCCTGGGTGGTCAGTACTTTGCCTTGTAGCAGGGTGCCAGCGGGCAGTTGGCCGGTATCGAGGCGGGTCAGCGCGGCGACGCTGGCGCTCAGCGCCTGCTGTACGGTGATCGCCAGGTTGCCTGCGCTCGGCTGGCTGACCAACACGCTGGTGCCCAGCGGCAGTGGCTGGCTACTAGTGGCCTGGACCGTGGTTTGCCGGCCATTATCGAGGGTCAGCTTGAGCAGCAGCTGAAAATTCTGCTCGGCCTGTTTTAGCGACAGGACCTCGGCCTTGGCGGTTTGCCCGGTGGCGATCAACCCTTCGGCAGGTTCCAGCAGCTTGAGCAGCTCACCCGTAGCGACCAGCGGACGGCCGCCATTGGCGACGGCTGCCGGGAGGGGAAGGGGGGTTATTTCGCCTGTCATCGGGTCGTGGCCTGTTGAAATTGCCCTCTTGAGAGTAGGACATGACATGTATAATGCTGCGCCGTTCCCGTTGGTGCGTCAAAACGTTGTCGATGTTTGACGCAGCTCTCTAGTCCGGCAGGTAAAAGCACTTAATCTGCATCTCTTTGTAACGGCCGCACACGGGCCGACTTGAACCGATATTTGAACCGAAAAGGCCGTCCCTGTTTTGACCAGCCCACTTCTAGAAGCCGTAGCGCTGGCCTGTGAGCGCGACTGGCGCACGCTTTTCGAGAACCTCGAATTGCGCCTGAGCGCCGGCGATATGTTGCAGATCAGCGGTCCCAACGGCAGTGGCAAAACCAGTCTGCTGCGGTTGTTGGCCGGGCTGATGCAGCCGACCGCCGGTGAAGTCCTGCTCAATGGCCAGCCGCTGGGGGCTCAGCGCAGCGAACTGGCGCGCTCGTTGTTATGGATTGGTCATGCCGCCGGGATCAAGGACCTGCTTAGCCCCGAGGAAAACCTCAGTTGGCTCGGCGCACTGCACCGTCCGGCGTCCCGCGAGGCGATCTGGCAGGCCCTGGCAGCGGTGGGGCTGCGCGGTTTCGAAGATGTGCCCTGTCACACCCTGTCCGCCGGCCAGCAGCGCCGCGTGGCCCTGGCGCGGTTGTACCTGGACAGCCCGCCGCTGTGGATCCTCGATGAACCCTTCACGGCCCTCGACAAGCAGGGCGTGGCCCAGTTGGAAGCGCACCTGGCCGATCACTGCGAGCGCGGCGGCATGGTTGTGCTCACCACTCACCACACGCTGACCCGGACTCCTTCGGGCTACCGCGATATCGATCTGGGGCGTTGGGCCGTATGAGTGTGTTCGGATTGCTGGTGGCGCGCGAAGCTCGCCTGTTGTTTCGCCGTCCGGCGGAATTGGCCAACCCCCTGGTTTTCTTCGCCATTGTGATTGCTTTGTTTCCGTTGGCGGTCGGCCCGGAGACTCAATTGTTGCAAACCTTGTCTCCGGGACTGGTCTGGGTCGCCGCGCTTTTATCGGTTTTGCTCTCGCTGGACGGGCTTTTTCGCAGTGATTTCGAGGATGGATCGCTCGAGCAGTGGGTCCTTTCGTCGCACCCCCTGCCTCTTCTGGTTCTGGCTAAGGTACTGGCACACTGGGCGTTTTCCGGCCTGGCGCTGGTATTGTTGGCGCCGTTGCTGGCCCTGATGCTCGGTTTGCCGACCGCCTGCCTGCCGGTACTGCTGTTGTCATTGCTGCTCGGGACACCGGTGCTGAGCCTGCTCGGTGCGGTCGGTGCGGCGCTGACCGTGGGGCTCAAGCGCGGTGGATTGTTACTGGCGCTGTTGATCCTGCCCCTGTATATCCCGGTGTTGATTCTGGGCAGTGGTGCCTTGCAGGCGGCATTGCAAGGCATGCCGGCCATCGGTTATCTCCTCTGGCTTGGCAGCCTGACCGCCTTGGCGGTAACCCTGACACCTTTTGCAATAGCCGCTGGCCTGAAGATTAGCGTCGGCGAATAATGAGGTCTGGTCACTTTTTGACCAGTAAAGACCCTGGCCCTTCGTCATAACGACGGGCAACCGTGATGGAAACAGTAATGAACTGGACTTGGTTTCATAAGCTCGGCTCACCCAAGTGGTTTTATGGCATCAGTGGCCGGATGCTGCCCTGGTTGAGTGTCGCCGCGGTGCTGCTGATCGGCGTCGGTGTGGTCTGGGGCCTGGCATTTGCGCCGCCGGACTACCAGCAGGGCAACAGCTTTCGGATCATCTATATCCACGTACCGGCCGCCATGCTGGCCCAGTCGGTGTACGTGATGCTGGCGGTCTGCGGCATCGTCGGGTTGGTCTGGAAAATGAAACTGGCCGACGTCGCCCTGCAATGCGCGGCGCCCATCGGTGCCTGGATGACCGCCGTGGCGCTGGTCACCGGGGCAATCTGGGGCAAGCCAACCTGGGGCTCGTGGTGGGTCTGGGATGCGCGACTGACCTCGATGCTGATCCTGCTGTTCCTGTACTTCGGTCTTATTGCCCTGGGCAACGCCATCAGTAATCGTGACAGCGCGGCGAAAGCCTGCGCGGTGTTGGCGATTGTCGGTGTGATCAATATCCCGATCATCAAGTACTCGGTGGAGTGGTGGAACACCCTGCACCAGGGCGCGACCTTTACCCTCACCGAAAAACCGGCCATGCCGGTGGAGATGTGGCTGCCGCTGCTGCTCACCGTGCTGGGTTTCTACTGTTTCTTCGGTGCGGTGTTGCTGCTGCGCATGCGCCTGGAAGTGCTCAAGCGCGAAGCCCGCAGCAGTTGGGTCAAGGCCCAGGTGCTGAGTGAACTGGAGGTGACACGATGAGTTTCGCGTCCCTGGGTGACTTTTTTGCCATGGGCCATCACGGCCTGTATGTCTGGTCGGCCTATGGCATCAGCCTGGCGGTCCTGGCCCTCAACGTGGCGGCGCCGATCCTGGCTCGCCGGCGTTATCTGCAACAGGAGGCGCGTCGTCTGCGCCGGGAGACCTTGAAGTGAATCCGCTGCGTAAAAAGCGTCTATTGATCATCCTCGCCATCCTGGTCGGGGTCGGCGCCGCTGTCGCCTTGGCCCTGAGCGCCCTGCAGCAGAATATCAATCTGTTCTACACCCCGACCCAGATCGCCAATGGCGAAGCGCCGCTGGACACGCGCATCCGTGCCGGTGGCATGGTCGAGGCTGGTTCGCTGCAACGCTCGGGCGACTCCCTGGATGTGACATTCGTGGTCACTGACTTCAACAAGTCCGTGACCATCACCTATCGCGGCATTCTTCCGGACCTGTTCCGCGAAGGGCAGGGCATCGTCGCCCTGGGCAAGCTCAACGCCGAGGGTGTGGTGGTCGCCGATGAGGTACTGGCCAAGCACGACGAGAAGTACATGCCGCCGGAAGTCACCAAGGCGCTCAATGAAAGCGGCCAGTCCGCCCCTGTCCCTGCGAAGGAGGGCTGACCCATGCTTGCCCAACTGTATATCCCGGAGCTCGGCCAGTTGGCGATGATCCTCGCCCTGTGCTTCTCCGTGGTGCTGGCCGTCGTGCCGTTGCTCGGTGCCTGGCGTGGCGACCGTCTGTGGATGAGTCTGGCTCAGCCGGCGGCCTGGGGCCTGTTCGCCTTCCTGGCGTTTTCCTTCGGTTGCCTGACCTACGCCTTTATGGCCGATGATTTCTCCGTGGCCTATGTGGCCAGCAACTCCAACAGTGCCTTGCCCTGGTACTACAAGTTCAGTGCGGTCTGGGGTGCCCACGAAGGTTCCCTGCTGCTGTGGGCGCTGATTCTCGGGGGCTGGATCTTTGCGGTATCGGTGTTCTCCCGCCAACTGCCCCAGGTGATGTTGGCACGGGTCCTGGCGGTCATGGGCATGATCAGCACCGGCTTTATGTCGTTCCTGATCATCACCTCGAACCCGTTCGTACGCATTCTGCCGCAGATTCCGGCCAATGGCCGCGACCTCAACCCGCTGCTGCAGGATATCGGCCTGATCGTGCATCCGCCGATGCTCTACATGGGCTATGTCGGCTTCTCCGTAGCCTTTGCCTTTGCCATTGCCGCCTTGCTCGGCGGCCGCCTGGATGCCGCCTGGGCCCGCTGGTCGCGGCCGTGGACCATCGTGGCCTGGGCTTTCCTGGGGATCGGTATCACCCTGGGTTCCTGGTGGGCCTACTACGAACTCGGCTGGGGCGGCTGGTGGTTCTGGGACCCGGTGGAAAACGCTTCCTTCATGCCCTGGCTGGTCGGCACTGCGCTGATTCACTCCCTGGCCGTGACCGAAAAACGTGGCGTGTTCAAGAGCTGGACCGTGTTGCTGGCGATCGCCGCGTTCTCCCTGAGCCTGCTGGGCACGTTCCTGGTGCGTTCCGGGGTGCTGACTTCGGTTCACGCCTTTGCGTCCGACCCGGAGCGCGGGGTGTTTATCCTGATTTTCCTGCTGTTTGTCGTCGGTGGTTCCCTGACGCTGTTCGCCCTGCGGGCACCGGTGGTCAAGAGCCATGTCGGCTTCAACCTGTGGTCGCGTGAAACCCTGCTGTTGGGCAATAACCTGGTGTTGGTGGTCGCTGCGGCGATGATCCTGCTCGGTACGCTCTATCCGCTGGTACTCGACGCGCTGACCGGGGCCAAGCTGTCGGTCGGCCCGCCGTACTTCAATGCGCTGTTTATCCCGTTGATGGCCTTGCTGATGGTGGTCATGGCGGTCGGTGTGCTGGTGCGCTGGAAAGACACCCCGGTGAAGTGGCTGGTGGGCATGCTCTCGCCGGTGCTGCTGGGTAGCGTGGTCCTGGCGGTGGTCGCCGGGTTCGCCTATGGCGATTTCAACTGGGCGGTGCTGGCGACGTTCCTGCTGGCGGCCTGGGTACTGCTGGCCGGCGTGCGCGACATTCTCGACAAGACCCGCCACAAAGGCCTGATCAAGGGCCTGCCCAGCCTGACCCGCAGCTACTGGGGCATGCAGGTGGCCCATATCGGGATCGCGGTGTGTGCCCTGGGCGTGGTGCTGTCGAGCCAGAACAGCGCCGAGCGCGACTTGCGCCTGGCCCCGGGCGAGTCCATGGACCTGGCCGGCTACCAGTTCGTCTTCGAGGGCGCCAAGCACTTTGAAGGGCCGAACTTTACGTCCGACAAAGGCACCATCCGAGTGCTGCGCGACGGCCGCGAAATCAGCGTGTTGCATCCGGAGAAACGTCTGTACACGGTGCAGAACTCAATGATGACCGAAGCCGGCATCGATGCCGGTTTCACCCGCGACCTCTATGTCGCCCTCGGCGAGCCGCTGGGCGATGGCGCCTGGGCGGTACGCGTGCACGTCAAACCGTTCGTGCGCTGGATCTGGTTCGGCGGTCTGCTCACCGGTTTTGGTGGCTTGCTGGCAGCGCTGGATCGGCGCTATCGGGTCAAGGTCAAGAGCCAGGTGCGCGAAGCACTGGGCATGAAGGGAGCGACGGCATGAAACGCTGGTTGATGATTGTGCCGCTGGCGGTGTTTCTGTTGGTGGCGGTGTTTCTCTATCGGGGCCTGTACCTGGACCCGGCCGAGTTGCCGTCGGCGATGATCGGCAAACCGCTGCCGGAGTTTTCCCTGCCGAATGTACAGGGCGACCGCACCCTGACCCAGGCTGACCTGCTGGGCAAGCCGGCGCTGGTCAACGTCTGGGGCACCTGGTGCATTTCCTGCCGGGTCGAGCACCCGGTGCTCAACAAGCTGGCCGAGCAGGGCGTGGTGATCTACGGCATCAACTACAAGGACGACAATGCCGCGGCCCTGAAGTGGCTGAGCGAGTTCCACAACCCTTATCAGCTGGATATCCGTGACGAAGACGGCACCCTGGGCTTGAATCTGGGGGTCTACGGCGCGCCGGAGACGTTCCTGATCGACGCCAAGGGCATCATCCGCCACAAGTTTGTCGGGGTGATCGACGAAGTGGTCTGGCGCGAGCAACTGGCCAGCCTGTACCAGGGCCTGGTTGACGAGGCGCGGCCATGAAGCGCTGGATCGCTGCGATCGCCCTGGGGCTGAGCCTCGCGGGCGTGGCCCATGCGGCCATCGACACCTATGAGTTCGCCAACGAGGCCGATCGCGAGCGTTTTCGCGACCTGACCAAAGAGCTGCGTTGCCCCAAATGCCAGAACCAGGACATCGCTGATTCCAATTCGCCGATTGCCATGGACCTGCGCCGGGAGATCTTCCGCATGCTTGGCGAAGGCAAGGACAATGAGCAGATCATCGGCTTTATGGTCGACCGCTATGGCGATTTCGTCCGCTACAAGCCGGCCCTGACGGGCAAGACCGCACTGCTCTGGTTCGGTCCCGCCGCGCTGCTGCTGGGCGGTGTGCTGGTGATCGGTCTGATCGTTCGCCGTCGCCGTGCCGAGCACGCCGACACTTCGGACACGCTTTCCGTTGAGGAGCGTCAGCGCCTCGACCAACTGTTGGATAAAGACCACCCATGATTGATTTCTGGCTCGCAGCAGGCCTGCTGTTACTGGTAGCCCTGAGTTTTCTGCTGATTCCGGTTTTGCGCGGCCGTCGTGCCCAGCGTGAAGAGGATCGTACCGCGCTGAACGTGGCGCTTTATCAGGAGCGCCTGGCTGAACTGCAGGCCCAGCAGGCCGAAGGCGTGCTGAGCGCCGAGCAGATGGAAAGCGGCCGCGCCGAAGCGGCGCGCGAATTGCTGGCCGATACCGAGGGCGGCGAGCCGACCCGCGTGGCCCGCCTGGGCAAATGGTTTCCCGTGCTGGCCGCGGTACTGGTGCCGGTGGTGGGGCTGGGCTTGTACCTGCATTTCGGGGCGAGCGACAAGGTCCAACTGACCCAGGAGTTCTCCCAGCCGCCGACCTCCCTGGCGGACATGACCCAGCGCCTGGAGCGTGCTGCGCTGGCCCAACCGGATTCCGCCGAAGGCCTGTACTTCCTCGGGCGTGCCTATATGGCCCAGGAACGGGCCGCCGAAGCGGCGAAAGTCTTTGAACGCGCCGCCGCCCTGGCCGGCCGTCAGCCGGAGCTGCTGGGCCAGTGGGCCCAGGCCCAGTATTTCGCCGACGGCAAGCAATGGTCCGACAAGCTTCAGGCGCTGACTGACGAAGCCCTGAAGGCCGATCCCAATGAAGTCACCAGCCTGGGTCTGCTCGGGATCGCGGCTTTTGAGGCCGAACGCTATCAGGACGCTATTGGCTACTGGGAGCGGCTGCTGGCCCTGCTGCCAGCAGGCGACAGTTCCGCTACGGCGTTGCAGGGCGGTATCGACAAGGCGCGCGAGAAACTCGGTGCCGGCGGTCAGGTAGCGGCAACGCCACCGGCCAAGGCGGCCGCAGTGCTCAAGGTCCGGGTCGACCTGGCGCCAGCGCTCAAGGCCAAGGTTCAGCCGGGCGACAGTGTGTTTATCTTCGCGCGCGCCGTGTCCGGCCCGCCAGCGCCATTGGCCGCCAAGCGTCTGACGGTGGCCGATCTGCCGGCCACGGTAGAGTTGGGCGATGCCGATGCAATGATGCCGCAACTGAAACTGTCGAACTTCCCTGAAGTCCAACTGATGGCACGGATCTCCCGCGCCGGTCAGCCGACTGCCGGCGAGTGGGTCGGACGCAGCCAGCCATTGGCGAGCAGCACCACCGCGCAGCAGCAACTGATCATCGACAGCCCGGACCAATAACCTAGAGAAATCCTTATGACCGCCATCGCTCGCATCACCCTGTTAAGTCTGGTTCTGGGGTTGAGCGCTTGTGCGGTCCAGCGGCCAGGCGCCCCCGGTGCGCCGCCGCTGCCACCGGCCACTCGGCCGACACTGCCGCCCTCGGTGCCGGACAAGCCCATTCCCCAGGCACCCAAGGCGCTGCCCCGCACCTCCGCAACCTTCGCCCCGCCACCGGGCGGTGCCAGCCACTGGGATGCCCAGTTGGGTGTTTACGTGCTCGACACACAGCCCAATACCTTCTACCGCCAGCGCACCTACTACCGCTGGAGCAATGGCTGGAGCCGTTCGATCAGCCCGCAGGGACCGTGGGAAGAAACCAACATCAACGGTGTGCCCGCCGGACTGGGGCGCAAATTCGGACAGTGAGGCCAGGGGCGAGACACAGAGACGACGGATGGCAGGTTTCCTGACCATCGACGTCGTGAGGGCTTTCTCTTCAGGGCAATGATTTCAAGGTGTTGCGCGGTATTGCGAGTTGCTGGCCAAGGCGCTATCAACGCTGCGCGCTGTTCAGACCTTGCCCCTTTGGAGTTGCCTATGCACAAGACTGCACTCAACCCGCCCACCGTCTTCAACACCCTGCAATACGGTTTCAGCCAGGCCATGGAGGTCCGAGGCGGGCGGCGGCTGTTGCTGTCCGGCCAGGTCGGCGTCGATGCCAACGAGCGCACCGTCGGCCCGGGTCTGCTGGAGCAGAGCCGGGCGGCGCTGGCAAATATTGCCACGCTGCTGGCGGAAGTGGGTGGGGGGTTGGAGCATGTGGTGATGCTGCGTATCTATATCGCCGAGTCAGCGCGCGAAGAGCAGGACGCCCTAGTCAGCGTGTTGCGCGAGTGCTTCCCGGTGGATCCGCCGCCTTCTTCCTGGATCATCGTCAGTGGGTTGTCGTTGCCGCAATGGCTGATCGAAATCGAGGCCGAAGCGGCCTTGCCCTGATCCTGGCACATAAAAAACACCCTGCGCAGGCAGGGTGTCGGATGGAGGTATTTGCCTTACCTGTAGGCAGCAGCGCCTACAGGTTTTTTTGGGCGGGCTTACTGGGCGTAGATCTGGTCGAACACGCCACCATCATTGAAGTGGGTCTTCTGCACGGTGCGCCAGTCACCAAAGGTCTTCTCTACCGAGAGGAAGTCGACTTTCGGGAAGCGGTCGGTGTACTTGGCCAATACGTTCGGGTCACGTGGACGCAAATAGTTGTTGGCGGCGATTTCCTGGCCTTCCGGAGACCAGAGGTACTTCAGGTACGCCTCGGCGACGGCGCGGGTGCCTTTCTTGTCGACGACTTTGTCGACCACGGTTACCGGCGGCTCGGCTTCGGCGGAAACGCTTGGGTAGATCACCTCGAACTGATCGCGACCGAACTCGCGCGCGATCATCTCGGCTTCGTTTTCGAAGGTCACCAGCACGTCGCCGATCTGGTTGGTCATAAAGGTGGTGGTCGCTGCGCGGCCACCGGTATCGAGCACCGGCGCCTGCTTGAACAGTTTGCCGACAAAGTCCTTGGCCTTGTTTTCATCGCCGCCGTTCTTCAGCACATAGCCCCAGGCGGACAGGTAGGTGTAGCGGCCGTTACCCGAGGTTTTCGGGTTGGGTACGATCACTTGCACGCCATCCTTGAGCAGGTCGGGCCAGTCTTTCAGAGCCTTGGGGTTGCCCTTGCGCACGATAAACACCGTGGCGGAGGTGAACGGTGCGCTGTTGTTCGGTAGGCGGGTGACCCAGTTGTCCGGGACCAGTTTGCCGTTGTCGACCAGGGCGTTGATATCAGTGGCCATGTTCATGGTAATGACATCGGCTGGCAGCCCGTCGATCACCGAACGCGCTTGCTTGCTCGAGCCGCCGAAGGACATCTGCAGGGCGATATTTTCCTTGTGCTCGGCCTGCCAGTGTTTCTGGAACGCGGCGTTGTAATCCTTGTAGAAGTCGCGCATCACGTCGTAGGACACGTTCAGCAGGGTCGGTGCGGCCTGGGCCATGCTGCCCAAAGCCAGGCCTGCGGCGAGAAGAGAGGCACTAACGAGTTTTTTCACTGCGCGATCCTTGTTGTAGTTGGAAATGAGGGCAATTTGCCAGTGACTATAGCGGGCCTTGCATAGTCGTTTAAAGATTAAAAAGTACTGTGCTTATTCCAATTTCTTAAATAGCGCATTTCCGCATCGCGAGCAGTAGGCCGCGTGCTGTTCGTGCTGCTTTTTACGGCACACCGGGCAGTCGTGCTTGAGCTCTTCGCCGCGCATGGCGTTGGCCAGTTCGGCCGTAAAGATCCCCGTCGGCACGGCGATAACCGAGTAGCCGGTGATCATCACCATGGAGGAGATGACCTGACCCAGCGGCGTCTTGGGCACGATATCGCCGAAGCCGACCGTGGTGAGGGTCACGATAGCCCAGTAGATGCCGACGGGAATGCTGGTAAAGCCGTGTTCCGGGCCTTCGACCACGTACATCAGGGTGCCGAATACGGTGACCAGGGTCGAGACGCTGGCCAGGAAGACGATGATTTTCTGCTTGCTGCCCCGCAGTGCCGACAGCAGGTAATGGGCCTGCTTGAGGTAGGGCCCTAGCTTGAGTACGCGAAAGATGCGCAGCATGCGGATGATACGGATGATCAACAGGTACTGGGCGTCACTGTAATACAGGGCGAGGATCCCCGGCACGATGGCCAGCAGGTCGACCAACCCATAGAAGCTGAACGCATAGCGCAATGGTTTGGGCGAGCAATAGAGCCGTAGGCCATATTCGATGGCGAAGACCAGGGTAAAGCCCCATTCGATATAGGCCAGCAGCTTGGCGTAGTCGCGGTGGATGCTGTCGATGCTGTCGACCACCACCACTGCCAGGCTGGCCAGGATAATCAGGAGCAGGGTGCTGTCAAAGCGCCTTCCCGCCAGGGTATCGGTCTGGAAGATCACGACGTAAAGACGTTGGCGCCAATCGGTGTTGCGGCTCATAGCACAGGGGGGTCCAAGCGGGGTGTGTGGCAAGCCTGGGCGATTAACGGTCAATGCGCAAGCCAGCCACGGTCGCCGGTTTGTCCTTCACGGGGCAGAACAGCCGGGCGCTGGCACGGGCCAGCCAGCAGGCCAGAATAAAGGGCGCGGTCAGGGCCGGCAGGCCGAGGCTGGCAAAGCCGGGCGCCAGCAGGATGGCCAGGGTTATACCGCTCAGCGGCCACCAGGGCCGGCGGCTGACCTGGCTCAATGCCAGGGCGGCCAGCGCCGGGTTGTAGCCGGTGAGGCCGAGCAGGGCACCCTGGGCATCGTGGTAGAGCACGCCGAACGCCAGCCCGGCAGCGGAGCCGCACAGCGCCCAGAACGCCGCCCGACGGCTGGCCAGGAATAGGCCGAGGACAATCAGGCCGCCGGCCAGGGGCCGCTCCAGCAGCATGATCTGGCCCAGGCCCTGGAACAGCGCCGCCAGCAGGTTGGGCCCACTGATGGCGAGTGTTGAGGGACTGCTGGCAGGCTGCACCTCTGCGAGACTCAACAAGAGCCAGGCAAGGGCTACGAACGGGGTGGTATAGGTCGGCAGGCTGGCGGGATCGCGTGCGCGCTTGAACCATTGCTGGGTGAAGATCGCGCTCAGGCCGCCGGCGGCGATGATCAGTGGCCAGAGCAGGACGGACCAGGCCAGTTGCTGGCTGAGCAGTAGGCCTAGCAACACGCCGTTGTAACTGTAGAGCCCGGCCTGGCGTTCGGCCTTGGCATAGCCGCGCCGCTGGGCGGTCAGCAGGCCGGCGACGCCACCCAGCAGCGCGCCGCCGAGCAGGCTCGGGGCGCTGAAAAGAATGGCCAGTAGGCAGAGCAGGCCACACAGGGGGTGGCGCTGGAGAAAAATCTGGCTAAAGCCGTTGAGCAGGGCTGTGGCCCAGTCGGGGCAGTGCTGGTTGAAATGGTGTGAATACATGAAGGGCGCGTCTGGGGAATGGAGAGCGGCTCGCGGGCCCTTTCGTGCCTACCGATGCGGTGAGGCGCGAGCGGGCTCGCGAGACTTTTTAGACCAGGGTTTCGATACGCAGCGAATTGGTCGAACCCGGCTGGCCAAACGGCACGCCGGCCGTAATCAGCAAGGTATCGCCGCGCTTGGCGAGGCCCTGGGCCTGGGCGATTTCCAGGGCGGTGGAGCAGATTTCGTCGACCTGGCGCAAACGGTCATTGACCACCGAATGCACGCCCCAGGCCACGCTCAGGCGCCGTGCGGTCTGCAGATTGGGCGTCAGGTTGAGGATCGGCACCGCCGGCCGTTCGCGGGCGGCGCGCAGGGTGGAACTGCCCGATTCGCTGTAGTTGACCAGCACCGCGACCGGCAGGATCCGGCTGATCCGACGGATCGCGCAACTGATGGCGTCCGACACCGTGGCTTCGGCCTGGGGCCGGCTGACATCGAGCTGGTTCTGGTAGTCGGGGCCGCTTTCGACCTGGCGAATGATCTTGCTCATCATCTGCACCGCTTCTAGCGGGTAGTCGCCCGAGGCGGTTTCGGCCGAGAGCATCACGGCATCGGCGCCTTCGGCCACGGCATTGGCCACGTCGGTGACTTCCGCTCGCGTGGGGGCCGGGGAAAAGCGCATCGACTCGAGCATTTGGGTCGCGACCACCACCGGCTTGCCGAGTTGGCGGCAGGTGCTGATGATGTTTTTCTGGATTTGCGGCACGCTTTCGGCCGGCACTTCGACGCCCAGGTCGCCACGGGCCACCATGATGGCGTCGCTGAGCTCGGCGATTTCACGCAGGCGTTCGACTGCCGAGGGTTTCTCGATCTTGGCCATCAGGTAGGCCTTGTCGCCAATCAGCGTGCGGGCTTCGAGCATGTCTTCCGGGCGCTGGACAAACGACAGCGCCACCCAGTCCACACCCAGCTCCAGGCCGAAATTCAGGTCACGGCGATCCTTGGCGGTCAGCGGGCTGAGTTCCAGCAGGGCCTGGGGCACGTTGACGCCCTTGCGATCGGACAGCTCGCCGCCATTGAGTACGGTGGTGTCGATGGCGTCGGCGTATTTGGTGGTCACTTTCAGGCGCAGGCGGCCGTCATCGACCAGCAGTTCCATGCCCGGCTCCAGTGCCGCGATGATCTCCGGGTGAGGCAGGTTGACACGGTGCACGTCGCCGGGCGTCGGATCCAGGTCCAGGCGCAGGGCCTGGCCGCGAACCAGTTGCACCTTGCCCTCGGCCAGGCGCCCCACGCGCAGCTTTGGCCCTTGCAGGTCCATCAGGATGCCCAGCGGGTAGTTGAGTTGGCGCTCGACTTCACGGATCCACTGGAAGCGCTGGGCGTGGTCGGCATGTTCGCCGTGGCTGAAGTTGAGGCGGAAAATATTCACGCCGGCTTCCACCAGCTCGCGGATATCCTCGATGCCATGGGTGGCTGGACCGAGGGTGGCGAGGATCTTGACCTTTTTATTCGGTGTCATTGTTCTGGGCTCTCAAGAATCAGGATGGCGCGCAAGTCGTTGACATTGGTCCGGGTCGGCTCGGTCACGATCAAGGCATCCAGCGCGGCGAAATAGCCGTAGCCATTGTTGTTGTCCAGCTCGTCGCTGGCGTTCAGGCCCAGGGCCTGGGCGCGACCGTAGCTGTGGGGTGTCATCAGGGCGCCGGCGTTGTCTTCGGAGCCGTCGATGCCATCGGTGTCGCCGGCCAGGGCATAGACCCCGGGCAGGCCCTTGAGGCTGTCGGTCAGGCTGAGCAGGAATTCGGCGTTGCGCCCGCCGCGGCCGTTACCGCGCACGGTTACGGTGGTCTCGCCGCCGGACAGGATCACGCAGGGCGCGGCCAGTGGTTGGCCGTGCTGGATGATCTGGCGGGTGATGCCGGCATGGACCTTCGCCACTTCCCGCGCTTCGCCTTCCAGGTCGCCGAGGATCAGCGGGCTGAAACCGGCCTGGCGGGCCTTGACTGCAGCCGCTTCGAGGGACTGCTGGGGCCGGGCGATCATCTGGAAGTGGCTACGGGCCAGATGGGGATCGCCGGGTTTGACGGTTTCCGAGTCGGGGTTATTCAGCCAGTTGCGCACCGCGACCGGCACCTCGATGGCATAGCGCTTGAGGATCGCCAGGGCATCGGCCGAGGTGCTGGGGTCGGCCACGGTGGGGCCGGAAGCGATGACCGAGGCTTCGTCGCCCGGTACATCGGAAATGGCATAGGTGTAGACGCTGGCTGGCCAGCAGGCCTTGGCCAGGCGGCCGCCCTTGATGGCCGAGAGGTGCTTGCGTACGCAGTTCATCTCGCCGATGGTCGCGCCGGATTTGAGCAGGGCCTTGTTGATCGTCTGCTTGTCCGCCAGGGTGATACCGGCCGCCGGCAGGGCGAGCAGGGCGGAGCCACCACCGGAAAGCAGGAAAATCACCCGGTCGCTGTCCTTGAGGTCGCTAATCATGGCCAGCACCCGCTGGGCCACGGCCAGGCCGGCCGCATCGGGGACCGGGTGCGCGGCCTCGACCACTTCGATCTTCTGGCAACTGGCGCCGTGGCCGTAGCGGGTGACGACCAGCCCGCTGACCTCGCCCTGCCAGCAGCGCTCGACCACCTGGGCCATGGCAGCGGCCGCCTTGCCGGCGCCGATGACAATCACGCGGCCGCTGCGATCGGCGGGGAGGTAGGGTTCGAGGACGTGTTGCGGGTGCGCGGCGTCGATGGCCGTGGCAAACAGCTGGCGCAGGAATTCTTGCGGATCGACCGACATGGCGGGCTCCCGGATTTATTGTTTTTGGAGGTGGCGCGAGGGTCTGGGGCAATCGCGAGCCCGGCAGCGCCAATAGGCGCGGGCTGGCTCGCGATCAGACCCGGCTTACTGCTCGCGAATCGAGAAGTTCGCCATGTGTTCCAGGCCCTTGATCAGTGCCGAGTGGTCCCAGTTCGCGCCGCCGATGGCCGCGCAGGTGCTGAAGACCTGTTGTGCGTTGGCGGTGTTGGGCAGGTTGATGCCCAGCTCGCGTGCACCGGCCAGGGCCAGGTTGAGGTCCTTCTGGTGCAGGTTGATTCGAAAGCCCGGATCGAAAGTGCCCTTGATCATGCGCTCGCCGTGGACTTCGAGGATACGCGAGGAGGCAAAGCCGCCCATCAGCGCTTCACGCACCTTCGCCGGGTCAGCACCGTTCTTCGCGGCGAACAGCAGGGCTTCGGCCACCGCCTGGATGTTGAGTGCGACGATGATCTGGTTGGCGACCTTGGCGGTCTGGCCGTCGCCATTGCCACCGACCAGGGTGATGTTCTTGCCCATGTTCTGGAACAGCGGCAGGGCGCGGGCATAGGCCTGGCTATCGCCGCCGACCATGATGCTCAGGGACGCGGCCTTGGCCCCGACTTCGCCGCCGGAGACCGGCGCGTCGAGGTACTGGGCGCCGGTGGCGTTGACTTTCTGGGCGAAGGCTTTGGTCGCGGAAGGCGAGATCGAACTCATGTCGATCACGATCTTGTTCGGCCCCAGGCCTTCGGCTACGCCATTGGCGCTGAACAGCACGTCTTCGACATGGGGGGTGTCGGGGACCATGATGATAATGAATTCAGCTTCCTGGGCCACTTCCTTCGGATTGGCCAAGGCGATGCCGCCGGCGGCGATCAGGTCAGCCGGTGGCGCGTCGCGCTGGGACGACAGAAACAGGCTGTGACCTGCTTTCTGCAGGTTGGATGCCATGGGATGGCCCATGATGCCGGTGCCGATAAAACCGATTTTAGCCATGAGTAAGTCCTCTTTTTATTGGGTGCCGCGCGAGCGAGCGGGATTGCGCTCAGCGCTGTTCAGATGGATCGCTGTCGCGCGTTCGCGCCTGCCGGGAATGGGGCGCGTTAGATTGCGTTGTGGCTTTTCAGCCAACCCAGACCCGCTTCGGTGGTGGTCAACGGTTTGTATTCGCAGCCGACCCAGCCCTGGTAGCCGATGCGGTCCAGGTGTTCGAACAGGAAGCGGTAGTTGATCTCGCCTGTGCCGGGTTCGTTGCGGCCCGGGTTGTCGGCGAGCTGGATATGGTTGATCTCGCCCAGGTGGTTGGCCATGGTCCGCGCCAGGTCACCTTCCATGATTTGCATGTGGTAGATGTCGTACTGCAGGAACAGGTTGGCGCTGGCGACCTGTTCGCGAATCGCCAGGGCCTGGCGGGTGTTGTTCAGGTAGAAGCCGGGGATGTCGCGGGTGTTGATTGCTTCCATCACCAGCTTGATGCCGGCGGCCTGGAGTTTGTCGGCGGCGTACTTGAGGTTGTCGACAAAGGTTTTTTCCACCAGGGCGTCATCCACGCCTTGCGGGCGGATACCGGCCAGGCAGTTGACCTGGGTATTGCCCAGCACCTGGGCGTAGGCGATGGCCAGAGTGACGCCGGCGCGGAATTCTTCGATGCGGTCGGGGTGGCAGGCCAGGCCGCGTTCGCCCTTGGCCCAATCGCCGGCCGGCAGGTTGAACAGCACCTGGGTCAGGCCATGGGCGTCAAGTTGCGCCTTGAGCTCGGCGGAGTTGTATTCGTAGGGGAAGAGGTACTCGACACCACTGAAGCCGGCCTCGGCGGCGGCTTTGAAGCGGGCCAGGAAATCCTGTTCGGTGAACAGCATGGACAGGTTGGCAGCAAAACGCGGCATGGTGGTCTCCTGTAAAGCGGCTGAATCCGTGGCCGCCGCCCAGGGCAGGCGGCCACGGTAGAGGGATCAGTCGAGCAGCGAAATCGCGGTCGGCGCGTCGTTGCCGACCAGCGCCAGGTCTTCGAATTCGTTGACGGCGTTGATCTCGGTGCCCATGGAAATGTTGGTCACGCGCTCCAGAATAATCTCAACGATCACCGGAACCTTGAATTCTTCGATCATGGCCTGGGCCTTGCGCAGCGCCGGCTGGATCTCGGACGGTTCGAAGACGCGCAGGGCTTTGCAACCCAGGCCTTCGGCGACGGCCACATGGTCGACGCCATAACCGTTGAGCTCGGGGGCATTGAGGTTATCGAAGGACAACTGGACGCAATAGTCCATGTCGAAGCCGCGCTGGGCCTGGCGGATCAGCCCCAGGTAGGAGTTGTTCACCACGACGTGGATGTACGGCAGCTTGAATTGTGCGCCGACGGCCAGCTCTTCGATCATGAACTGGAAGTCATAGTCGCCGGACAGGGCCACGACCTTGCGGCTCGGGTCGGCCTTGACCACGCCCAGTGCCGCCGGAATGGTCCAGCCCAGCGGGCCGGCCTGGCCGCAGTTGATCCAGTGGCGCGGCTTGTAGACGTGCAGGAACTGCGCGCCGGCAATCTGCGATAGACCGATGGTGCTGACGTAGCAGGTGTCCTGGCCGAAGACTTGGTTCATCTCTTCGTAAACGCGCTGCGGTTTGACCGGCACGTTGTCGAAGTGGGTCTTGCGGTGCAGGGATGCCTTGCGCTGCTGGCAATCCTGCAGCCAGGCGCTGCGGTCCTTGAGCTTGCCGGCGGCTTTCCATTCGCGGGCCACTTCGATAAAGACTTTCAGCGCGGCGCCGGCATCGGACACGATGCCCAGGTCCGGGTTGAACACGCGGCCGATCTGGGTTGGTTCGATATCGACATGGATAAAGCGCCGGCCTTCGGTGTACACGTCGACCGAGCCGGTGTGGCGGTTGGCCCAGCGGTTACCCACACCCAGGACCACATCGGACTTGAGCAGGGTGGCGTTGCCGTAGCGGTGGGACGTTTGCAGGCCGACCATGCCCACCATCAACGGGTGATCGTCAGGGATAGTGCCCCAGCCCATCAGGGTCGGGATAACCGGAATCCCGGTCAGTTCGGCGAATTCCACCAGCAGGTCGCTGGCGTCGGCATTGATCACGCCGCCACCGCTGACCAGCAAGGGACGTTCGGCCTGGTCGAGCAGCGCCAGGGCCTTTTCCACCTGGACGCGCGTGGCGCTGGGCTTGGCCAGTGGCAGTGGCTCGTAGGCGTCGATATCGAATTCGATTTCAGCCATCTGCACGTCGAACGGCAGGTCGATCAGCACGGGGCCGGGACGCCCGGAGCGCATTTCGTAGAAGGCTTTCTGGAAGGCGTAGGGCACCTGGCCGGGTTCGAGGACGGTGGTCGCCCACTTGGTCACCGGCTTGACGATGCTGGTGATATCCACGGCCTGGAAGTCTTCCTTGTGCAGGCGGGCACGGGGGGCCTGGCCGGTGATGCACAGGATCGGGATCGAGTCGGCCGAGGCGCTGTAGAGGCCCGTGACCATATCGGTACCGGCCGGGCCGGAAGTGCCGATGCAGACGCCGATGTTGCCGGCTTTGGTCCGGGTGTAACCCTCGGCCATGTGCGAGGCGCCTTCGACGTGGCGAGCGAGCACGTGATCGATGCCGCCGACCTTCTGCAGGGCCGAATACAGCGGGTTGATCGCGGCGCCTGGGATGCCAAAGGCCGTATCGACCCCTTCGCGGCGCATCACCAGAACGGCGGCTTCGATTGCTCTCATTTTGCTCATGGTTTTGTGCCTCTTACGTTTTGTAATTGTATACAAGTGGCTTTTCGCCGAGTTTATTCACGGCCGATGGTGCAGGTCAATCCATTTTCTCTGGCAGCGAGTGCTTTCATCGGAACCCCCTGAAAATAGGGTTCTGAATCGGTTTGATTTGCCATGGCGAAATTATTGTATACAAAAACATCTTCTATTGTGTTCTATTTATTCCATCGGGTTTTCCACGGAAGATCCCCAGGCTTTCCGATTCACACAAATAAGGACGGCACCCATGAGCGCTTTAACCTTGAAAGTCGCAGTCAACCTGGCGAACCAGGCCATCGCTGCGGGTCGGCAGATTGCTGCAGCCCCGCTGACCATTGCGGTACTCGACAGTGGCGGGCATCTGATTACGTTGCAGCGCGAGGACGGCGCCAGCTTGCTCCGGCCACAGATCGCCATTGGCAAGGCCTGGGGCGCGATTGCCCTGGGCAAGGGCTCGCGTCTGCTGGCGCTGGACGCGCAGCAGCGCCCGGCGTTTATTGCTGCGCTCAATAGCCTGGGCCAGGGCAGTGTGGTGCCGGCGCCGGGTGGGGTGCTGATTCGTGATCAGGCGGGCAGGGTTCTAGGCGCCGTGGGGATCACGGGGGATACCTCGGACATCGACGAGCAATGTGCGATCAGCGCCATCGAGGCCGAAGGGCTGTGTGCGGACGCCGGGGCGACTGCCTGAAGGCAGGCGCATACAGAAGGTGCTGCCGGCGGTTGACGCTGGCAGCGTCGCTCAGTCGGGTGCGCAGCCCTTGAGGACCAGGCGGATAATGGTTTGGGCAGCGGCTTCGTAGTCGCTGTCATCGAGCTTGGCTTTGCCGGTGATCGTGGAGATCTGCCAGTCGAAATCGGCGTAGGTCTGGGTCGCGGCCCAGATGCTGAACATCAGGTGGTGAGGGTCGATGGGCGCGATCTGGCCACGGTCGATCCAGCCCTGGATGCAGTCGATATTATGCCGGGCCTGGGCATTGAGTTGCTCCACCAGGTCGGGGCTCAGGTGCGGTGCGCCGTGCATGATTTCGCTGGCGAAGACCTTCGAGGCAAACGGCAGTTCGCGCGAGATGCGGATCTTCGAGCGGATATAGCCACTGAGCACTTCACCGGGTACGCCATCGGCGTTGAACGGGGTCGAGGCCTGCAGAATCGGCTCGATAATGCTTTCCAGAACCTCGCGATAGAGGTTTTCCTTGGATTTGAAGTAGTAGTACACATTGGGCTTGGGCAGTCCGGCCTTGGCCGCGATATCGCTGGTCTTGGTGGCGGCGAAACCCTTGTCGGCAAACTCCTCGCTGGCTGCGCGCAGAATCAGTTCTTTGTTGCGTTCACGGATAGTGCTCATAAGCCGGGGAAATCCTTGCCTGTACGGGCGGTTGCCCATGGTAGCACCGGGCTTCTAGGGGGCTCAAGAATGCCTGGCGCCGGGGTTTTGATTAGAGTCCTACGCATCTGTCTTACTTCTGTCTGAGCGAAAAAGTCCGGGCGCTGAATGGGTGGCCGGCGCGTGGCTCACGCTCAGTGCCGCGACTGGGCCCAAGGGCAATGGGCTGGACGGTTTATGCAGAGCAACGGGGTGGACGTAAGTTGGGTCAGGCCGAGGGCGTCCTGGCGTCGCTGGCGTTTACCGACGGGGGCGCAAGGGGCAGGTCATGGCGGGTCGACGGTCGCGCGCTGAAGGCGCCATTGGTTCTGATCCAGAGCCTGGAAGGCGATGGGGGAGCGTGGCACGAACGGCGACCGTTCGTGCCAGCGATGTGGCTTAGAAGTGGAACTTGACCAGCAGGCTGGCGGTGTTCTGGTCGGTGTCGAAGTTCGGGCTGTCCTTGATCCCGTACTTGTTCTTCCAGTAGTCGTATTCGATACCGACATACAACTGCTTCTCGCCCCAGCTCATGGCCTTGCCCAGGTCGTACTTGATCTGCGGGTTGATGTGCAGGTTGGCCTGGTACGTGCCCTTGCGGGTCTGGTCGTTGTCGACCACCCAGTCGATAAAGCCGTCGATCAGGATGTCCGATTTGCCCACGGGCAGGGTGTAGGCCCAGACCGGGGTGATCTGCCAGACGCCATCACCGGCGCGGCTGCCTTCGGTCTGGCGCTGGTAGAAGTTCAGCTGGAAGTAGTCGAAACCGGGGATTGCCAGGTCGAAGCCCGGGCCGATCAGGTAGGACTCGTTGTCGCCTTCGCCGAACTCGTAGGTCATGGCCAGCAGCACATCCTTGATCGGGCCGAACTCCAGCTTCTGGTCGAAGATCTTGCCAAACGACAGGCGTGGGCTGAACTCGCCGTAGTAGGTGCTCGGGCCGACGTTACCGTCAGCCTTGCCGTTGTAGAAGATCCGGTCGACGAAGAAGAAGTTGTCGCCGTACTTCCAGGCATCGGCGTGCTCGAAGGTCACGGTCTGCTGGATCTGTGGATTGACTTCGAAGTTCTGGCCGTAGAGGTAGGTCAGGCTGTTGTTCTGCCATTGCAACCATTCGCCAGCCATGGCCTGGCTCCCCGTCAGCAGGCTGGCGGTCAGCATCAGGCTTGTGGTGATGCGCTTCATTCGGTGACTCCCAAAAGTAAGTGGTTCTGCCGGTTATCCGCAGGTTCGGTGCTCTGGTGTGGCACCTTTTCTTCGCTGTCAAAATCGTCCGATCGGTCAGCTTTGTTGCTTGTAGCAAGAGCTGAGCCAAGGCTTGGGTAAACCCTGAAAAGCCCGTTCACTTGTGCGCGGCACAGGCGGGTACGGGCTATTTGGGAAGGCCTTGGAGGCAGGCCGCAGCCACGGTAAGTTGGCTTGGCGGTCAACATTCATGGGGTCTGGGCCTGTGCGCCTGGCGCGAGCGGCCGCGGAGAATACTGGCTCGCGCGCAATGGCTCAAGTGCCCTGCAACGGAGCGCCCCTCGCAAAATTGGGGCAGGGGATGGCGGACCAGGAAAGGTTCTTTCCATTGTGGGCGGCCTGCGCTTGTCTTGCTGGGAGGCTGTTGCCCGACGAAACGTGCGTCGGGCAACAGCAGGCAGGCTTCAGTGCTGCTCGATGTGGCCGCTGAGGGCTGCACGCTCGGTGCCGCCGAGCACGTTGAACAGTAGGTTCAACGAGACTGCGCTGACGGTCGCCATGGCGATGCCGCTGTGGGTGATCGGGTCCATCCACTGGGGCAACTGGGCAAAGAACTCCGGACGCACCACGGGGATCAGGCCCATGCCGACACTGACTGCCACCAGCAGTTGGTTGCGCCGATCGCCAATATCGGCTTCCTGCAGGATCTTGATCCCGGTGGCCGCGACCATGCCGAACATGGCGATGGCTGCGCCGCCCAGTACCGCTGGCGGGATCGAGGCGACCAGGTAGGCGGCCTTGGGCAGCAGGCTGAGCACGATCAGGAAACCGCCGGCGACAATGGTCACCGAGCGGCAACGCACGCCAGTCATCTGCACCAGGCCAATGTTCTGGGCGAACGAGGAGTGGGTGAAAGTGTTGAAGAAACCGGCGAAGAACGAGGCTCCGGCGTCGCACAGCAGGCCGCGGCGGAGCATGCGCGGGGTGACTTCCTGGTCGGTGATCTTGCCCAGTGCGATAAACATGCCGGTGGACTCGACAAAGATGATCACTACCACCAGGCACATCGACAGGATGGGCGCGAGTTCAAAGGTCGGCATGCCGAAGTGCATGGGGGTCACCACCTGCAGCCACGGCGCCTGGGCCAGGCCGCTGAGATCGACCATGCCGATCATGCCCGACAGCAGGTAACCGATGGCCATGCCGATCAGTACCGAGATATTGACCCAGAAGCCACGCATAAAGCGGTTGATCAGCAGGATGGTCGCCAGGACCAGGGCGGCGACGGTCAGGTAGATGGGCGAGCCGAACTGCACCGCCGTGCTACCGCCGCCGGCCCAGTTGACCGCGACCGGGAAGAGCGAGAGGCCGATGGCGGTGATGACTGTGCCAGTGACCAGAGGGGGAAAGAAGCGCACGATCCTGGACATAAAGGGTGCGATCAGCATGCCGAAGAAGCCCGCGGCGATGGTTGCGCCAAAGATACCGGTCAGGCCGACGCCGGGCATGCCAGCCATGGCGACCATGCTGCCGACGGCGGCAAAGCTGGCGCCCATCATGACGGGCATGCGAATGCCGACAGGGCCGATGCCCAGTGACTGGACCACGGTCGCAATCCCGGCGACCAGCAGGTCGGCATTGATCAGAAAAGCGATTTCTTCACGGCTCAGGCCGGCGGCCTGGCCAATGATCAGAGGAACGGCAACGGCGCCTCCGTACATCAGCAGAACATGTTGCAGGCCTACCAGCAGCAACTGCAGAAAGGGCAGGCGCTCGATGGCGGGCGCGGCGCAAACGCGCGTTTCGGTTGATACGGACATGCAACACCTCGAATCTTTTTTATTCTTGTGATTAACCGCTGCGTCGTTGCGCACAGCTTTTTAACGGTGTGGCGTGGGCGACCGAAGCGCCGCTCGACTTGCGCCCCCGGGATAGTGTGATCCCCGGGGGCGCAAGTGGGTGTAGCCGGTGTCAGTTGGTGCGGGCTCCCTGGCTGATCCAGGTGCCGATCAGGTCACGTTCCTGCTGGGTCATCTGAGTGATGTTGCCCAGGGGCATGATCTGCGTGGTCACCGCCTGGGCCTGGATCCGCGCGGCCATCTGCTGGATCTGCTGCGGCGTATCGAACATCACGCCGCCGGGTGCCGCGCTGAACAGGGGGCTGGTCGGCGTGGCCGAATGGCACACCGCGCAGCGTTCCTGGATCACGCTATGGACCTTGTCGAATGCGTTGCTGGCCACGGCCGGGGCGCTCGCTGGGGTTTCGCCGGTAGCGGCTGCCTGAGGCTGGACAGCGGCAGGCTGTTTGGCGACATCCGGGTTGGTGGACATCGGCGTCGGGCCGGTGACATAAGCCAGGCAGATCATGCCCAGGGCTGCGACGGGCAGGGTCCAGGCGAACTTGTGGCTGTCGTGGCGGGTGTTGAAGTAGTGGCGTACCAGCACGGCCAGAACCGCGATACCGGCCAGGATCAGCCAGTTGTAGGCGCTGCCGTAGGTGCTCGGAAAGTGGTTGCTGATCATGATGAACAGCACCGGCAACGTGAAGTAGTTGTTGTGCCGCGAGCGCAGCAGGCCCTTGGCCGGCAGTGCCGGGTCCGGGGTGCGGTTCTCGGCGATGGCGGCCACCAGTGCACGCTGGGCTGGCATGATGATGCGGAACACGTTGCCAACCATGATGGTGCCGATGATCGCGCCGACATGCAGGTAGGCGCCACGACCGCTGAACACCTTGCTGAAGCCATAGGCGGCGGCAATCAACAGCACGAACAGGATAAAGCCCAGTAGCGCCGGGCGCTTGCCCAAGGCCGAATCGCAGAGGAAGTCGTAGACGAACCAGCCGGCGATCAACGAGGCGATACCGATGCCCACGCCTTCAGGGCCGGTCAGGCCACTGCCAGGGGCAACGAGGTAGAGCAGGGGGTTGGAGTAGAACACCACGCACAGCAGCGCGATCCCTGACATCCAGGTGAAGTAGGCTTCCCACTTAAACCAGTGCAGGTTTTCCGGCATGCTCGGCGGCGCCAGTTTGTATTTTTCCAGGTGGTAGATACCGCCACCGTGGATTGCCCACAAATCGCCGGCCAGGCCGTCTTTCGGGTTGACCCGATTGAGGTTGTTTTCCAGCCAGACGAAGTAGAACGAAGCGCCGATCCAGGCGACGCCAGTGATCATGTGAATCCAGCGCACGCTCAGATTCAGCCATTCCAACAGATGTGCTTCCACAGTCTTTACCTCTCACCCGTCTCTGCCGGGTCAGCAGAGATCGAGTCTTCTCTTATTGGTGGGGGGCGAGGATCAACAGCTCATCCTCTTGGAAAAAATGCTCATCGCAGTTGTTGCCAGTGCCACTGCGATCAACCACCAGGAAGTCATCCCGCTTTTCGATCGTCAGCACCGGGTGGTGCCAGACGCCGCGATGGTAATTAATGCCCTGCCTGCCATTACTGACAAAGGCGCGGACCAGACCCGATACAGGTGCATCGCCAACGGGCGCGACCACGATCAGAAAGGGATTGCCGAGCAGCGGGATAAACGCCTGGCTGCCCAGCGGATGGCGCTCCAGCATGCGAACGGTCAGCGGCATGTCCTGCGCGTCGGCGCGAAAGATGCTGATGATCGCCTTGTCGTCCGGCAAGGCGGTCTGCACCTCGGCCAAACGGTGGAAGCGCATGGTCGAACCGTTGTTGATCATGAAATGATCGCTGCCGTCGGTTTCGATCACGTCACCGAAAGGGGCGAAGGCTTCTTTACTCAGCGGTTCAATCGTCAATGTGCGCATGCTGTTCTTCTTGTCTTGGAATTCATGTGTGGCCGATAGGCGCGAGCACGCTCGCGCCTATCGAGTGGAACGTGAAGCGGGCGCTTACTTGGCGACTTTGCCGAGGATGCGCAGGCGGCTTACACCACCGTCCGGGAACAGGTTCAGGCGGATATGGGTGATCGGGCCCAGGTTGCGGATTTGCTCGGAGAAGGTGTGTTCTTCGTGCATTTCCAGTTTCTGGCTCGGCAGCAGTTCACGCCAGAACAGGCTCTGGGTTTCGATCTGGCTGTCGGTGCCGCCCTTGACGAAGGCGCCCTGGATCGAGCAGGTGTCCGGGTAGTTGCCCTTGAAGTGCAGGGTGTCGACGATGATTTTTTCGATCTCGCCCGGATGACCCAGCGCGACGATGACCCAGTCGTTGCCCGGCGTGCGGCGGCGTGCGGTTTCCCAGCCATCGCCCATGTTGATGCCACGGCCCGGGTTGAGGATGTTGCCCATGCGGCCGAAGTGCTCGTCGGAGCAGGCCAGCGCACGGCCGCCGTTCAGGGCGGCTGCCAGGTCGACCTGTTCGTTGTCGCCGACAGCCGACCAGTCACGGAACGGGATGCCGTAGACGCGCAGACGGGCTACGCCGCCATCCGGGAAGATATTGAAGCGCAGGTGGCTGAACGCCTGGTCGTTGCTGATCTCGTGATAGTGATGGCTGTTGCCTTGCAACTCGACGGCGGACAGCACTTCGACCCACTGGGTGTGCTCGGTAGGCTCGCCTTCAGCCAGGAAACAGGCTTCCAGGGAGGCCGATGGCGGGAAGTTGCCGGTGAAGAATGAGGTGTCGATATCCACGCCCTTGATCGAGCCGGGCACGCCCAGGCGGATCACGGCGCTGTCGAAACCTTCGAAGCGCTTGCGGCGTGACTCCCAGCCGTCCATCCACTTGCCGTTATCATCGAAAACGCCCTCCTTGAATACGGCCGGGGTCGGCTGGAACAGGCGGTTGGCGTCGGCAAACCAGTCATCGGTAACCGAGATGATCTTGGTGCCCAGGCGGGCGTCGGCCAGGTTGACGAACTTCTCGAAAGGTACGGCGTAAGCTTTCATTCTTCTTGTCTGCCTTGAATAAAGTGGCTGGGGATATTCGCCAGGCCCTGGGTCCGCTTGGCGTTATGCCGCGGACTCGGGCCAGGCGTGCTAGAGCTGCAGTAGTCGGAACAGGGCGATCTTGTTGATCTCTGCCAGCGCGCACTTGAACTCGGTTTCCACCGGGTTGTGGATGCGCGTTTCGAACGCGGCGAGGATCTGGTGCCGGTCGCTGCCTTTTACCGCCATGATGAAGGGAAACGCGAACTTGGCTTTGTAGGCCTCGTTCAGCTCGGTGAAGCGTTGGAACTCTTCGGCCGTGCATTGGTGAATACCGGCGCCAGCTTGTTCATTCGTGCTGGACTCGGTCAGTTGGCCCTGGATGGCAGCCTTGCCCGCCAGGTCCGGGTGAGCGTTGATCAACGCCAATTGGCTGGCGTGATCGGCGCTCAACAGGATGTCGCTCATGCGTTGGTGCAGGGTCTCGATCTCGTCGATCGAAGGGTCCTGGCCGAGGTCGAAGGCTTTCTCGGCGACCCATGGCGAATGTTCGTAGATGTCGGCGAAGGCCTCGACGAAGGCGTCACGGCTCAGGGTCGAGGGCTTGAGTGTCTTGAATGCGCTCATTTGCAGGTGCCTGCTTGAAAGGGGTGGGTCGCGTGCCAGTGGCGGGCGATATCGACGCGGCGGGCAAACCAGACCTGTTCGTGGCCCTTGGCGTATTCAAGGAACCGCTGCAGGGCCGCCAGGCGCGCCGGGCGGCCGATCAGCCGGCAATGCAAGCCGATGGACAGCATCTTCGGCGCCTCGGCGCCTTCGGCGTAGAGCACGTCGAACGCATCCTTGAGGTACTGGAAAAACTGCTCGCCGGTGTTGAAGCCCTGGACTTGGGTGAAGCGCATGTCGTTGGTGTCCAGGGTGTAGGGAATCACCAGGTGCGGCTTGCCGGTCGGGTTGTTCGGTTCCCAGTAGGGCAGGTCGTCGTCATAGGTGTCGCTGTCGTAGAGGAAACCGCCTTCTTCCATCACCAGCCGCCGGGTATTGGGGCCGGTGCGCCCGGTGTACCAGCCCAGCGGCCGTTCGCCGGTAAGTTCGGTGAGGATGCGGATGGCTTCGAGCATGTGCTCGCGCTCCTGGGCCTCGTCCATGTACTGATAGTCGATCCAGCGATAACCGTGGCTGCAGATCTCATGGCCGGCCTCGACCATGGCGCGGATCACGTCGGGATGGCGCTGGGCGGCCATGGCCACGGCAAAGACAGTCAGCGGGATGTCGAAGGTCTTGAACAGCTTGAGGATGCGCCACACGCCAGCGCGGCTACCATATTCGTAGAGCGACTCCATGCTCATGTTGCGAGCGCCCTGCAGGGGCTGCGCCGAAACCATTTCCGAGAGAAAGGCTTCCGATTCGTTGTCACCATGAAGGATGTTGCGTTCGCCGCCTTCTTCATAATTGAGCACGAAGGACAGGGCGATGCGGGCATTTCCCGGCCAGTGTGGATGAGGAGGGTTGTTGGCGTAACCGATCAGGTCGCGTGGATAGTCGCTCACTGCAGTCTTCCTTCTTGTTCGTGATAACGATTGCGTGGCGGCCGGAGAGCTCGGGGTGCGTCACAGCGATGGAGTGATTGTATACAAGTTTAATGTCGGTTTGTAAGCCTGAATTTTCGCATTTATTTTCTCCATTACGGCGATTTACCCCATTTTTGCTCTGGGATTGGCTGTGCAAGAAACCTGCCTGATTAGTCAGTTAATGGACTTTTGGTCGTTATAGCCTATGGCTTGAGGGTTTTTTAGACAGGAGCGTTCCGACGGATGGTTTTCAGAAAAAAGACGCTGATTATTGTGTACAATTTTTTATGAAAATGTCTTAATTGTTCATCCGCCGCGGATTTCCATGCCCTAAAAGGGGGCGGCGTTTCTTTTATCCACTGACACCGGGAGGCGCGAGGCCTGAATTGCCCCAGGGCAGGCAGGTACGCGAAATCAATGGGACGTTTGACTACGCATGTTTTGGATGCCGCACATGGCTGCCCCGGCAGCTCGATCAAGGTCGAGTTGTATCGGGTCGAAGGGACGCAACTCGAACGCGTTGCCACGGCGCTGACCAATAGCGATGGCCGTTGCGATGCGCCGTTGCTGCAGGGCGACGACTACCGTTCCGGGGTCTACCAGTTGCAGTTCCATGCCGGTGATTACTATCGCGCCCGTGGCGTGGCGCTGCCGGAGCAGGCCTTTCTCGATGTTGTGGTATTGCGCTTCGGGATCAGCGCCGAGCAGGACCACTACCACGTACCGCTACTGATTTCGCCCTACAGCTATTCGACCTACAGAGGAAGTTAGATTTCCCCCAAGAATCTGCGCATAAACTTCTTTGGTCTTTTGCCCGCTCACACTGCGGGCTTTTTTATGCCTGGGGAAAAGCGCGCGGGGGGGTAAAGGAGTGCGCGAAAAGATCGCGAGCAAGCTCGCGCCTACCTCAACGAGGAGTTGAAGTAGGGCGAGTGGGTAGAGGGGGAGGTCAGCGGCTCAGCAGCGAAGCGGCGCCGGCACCGCTGAACAGCCCGGCGCTGATGCGGTTGAACCAGCTCTGGCCCTTGCCGCTACGCAGGTAGCGCGCCGCGCCATGGGCACCCAGGCCGTAGGCCAGCTTGCAGAGCAGGTCGAGGACGGTCCAGGTGGCGATCATGATCAGCAACTGGCTGAGAAACGGCTGTTCGGCACTGAGAAACTGCGGCAGGAAGGCGGCGAAGAACAGAATGTCCTTCGGATTGCTTGCGCCCAGTACAAACGCGCGTCCGAACAGTGCCCGGAAACGTGGCACCGGAGGCGCCTCGGGGACTTCGGCAGCGCTGGCCGGTTGCCGCGATTGTTGCCAGCTTTGCCAAGCGAGGTAGAACAGGTACAGCGCGCCGACAATCTTCAGGGCGCTGAACAATTGTTCCGAGGCCAGCAGCAATGCCCCCAGACCCAACGCCGAAGCGCTCAGCAGGCAGATTGAGGCGAACACACCGCCCAGAAAAGCCGGATAGGAGCGGCGCAGGCCAAAATTGAGGCTGTTGCTGATCATCAACAACGACAGCGGTCCCGGGATCAGGATCACCACCAATGCTGCGCCACTGAACAACAGCCAGGTTTCCAGACTCATCATTTCCTCCATAAGTACAAAAGCCCCATCTACGCCGATGGGGCCGGTTGCTATCGCCGGTTCTACAGAAACACGAACTTGGCGATAAAAATGGCGCACAACACCCATAGGCTGACGGATATTTCCCGGTACTTGCCCGTGCCGGCCTTGAGCGCGACATAGGTGATAAAGCCCAGGGCGATGCCGTCGGCGACCGAGAAGGTCAGGGGCATCATGATGGCGGTGACAATCGCCGGAATGCTGTCGGTGGCCTCGTCCCATTCGATATGGGCCATGCTGCCCATCATCAGCATGGCCACGTAGATCAGTGCACCGGCCGTAGCATAGGCGGGAATCATGCCGGCCAGCGGGGCAAAGAACATCGCGGCGATAAACAGCAGGCCGACCACCACGGCGGTCAGCCCGGTACGCCCGCCTGCCGCCACGCCCGCGGCGCTTTCCACATAGCTGGTGACCGGCGGGACACCCACCAGGGCGCCGAATACGCTGGAGGCGCTGTCGGCTTTCATGGCTTTGGAGAGGTTGTCGATCCGTCCGTCGGCCTTGACCAGCCCGGCCCGCTGGGCGACGCCCATCAGGGTGCCGGCCGTGTCGAACATATGGACGAACAGGAAGGCCAGCACCACGCTGATCATGCTGATATTGAAGACCCCGGCGACATCCATTGCCAGCCACGTGGGGGCCAGGCTGGGTGGCGCGGAAAAGATGCCCTGGTATTCCACCAGCCCCAGGCCCCAGCCGGCGAGGGTCACGCTGATGATGCTGATCAGGATCGCGCCGAACACGCGGTGGTAGCTGAGTATGGCGATCATCAAAAAGCAGATGGCCGCCAGAAGCGGGCCGGGCTCATGCAACGAGCCGAGCTTGAGCAGCGTGGCGGGGCTGTCGACTACGATACCGGCGGTTTTCAGGCCGATCAGGCCGAGGAACAGGCCGACCCCGGCGCCCATGGCATGGCGCAGGCTGACCGGGATGCTTTGCAGCAGCCATTCGCGCACCCGGGAAAAGGTCAGGATCATGAACAGCACGCCGGAAACGAAGACCGCGCCCAGGGCTGTTTCCCAGTTGTAGCCCATGGTGCCGACCACGGTGTAGGTGAAGAACGCATTGAGGCCCATGCCGGGGGCCAGGCCCACGGGCCAGTTGGCATACAGCCCCATCAGCAGGCAACCCAGGGCGGCGGCGATGCAGGTGGCGACGAACGCGGCGCCGTGGTCGATACCGGCATCGGCCATGATATTGGGGTTGACGAAGATGATGTAGGCCATGGTGATAAAAGTGGTCAGGCCGGCGATCAGTTCGGTTTTGACCGTGGTGCCGTGCAGCGTGAGTTTGAACAGGCGTTCCAGCAGTCCGTTATGGGCAGGGGGCGCGAGGTCTAGGGGCGAGGCTTCGGATTTGCGACTTTGCACGGTGGTCACTCCTCAAGCGTTTTATTGTTATGGGCGAAGCCGCAGGCCAGGGTGGGGCGGTGGCGGTTCGAGGTAGCAGGGTGTGCTTTTTATTGACTGAAAAGTCAGGAACTGGCACGCAATGAATTATGCTTTTGTATACAGATAATGCAAATAATGTTTTATAAGTTGTGTGCGATTTTTTTGACGAAGTGCTTATAGCGGCCACGAGAGGGCCGCGCGTAACGTCATGACGCGTAGGAAGGGGTGTAGGAGGGGGGATCAGAGTGGGCGGTTTTCGCCGAGCGCCTGGTTGATTGCCAGCCAACCATTGACCGCCGTTTCGCCGGCTTGGGCGAACACCCGCTGTAGCAGCTTGACCTGCTCACGGCGCAAGGCCTGTTCCAGGCGTTGGCCTTCGGCGGTCAAGCCGAGCAGGCGTTTGCGTTTGTCGGTGTCCGGGGCAACGCTCTGTACCAGGTTCATTTCCATCAACTGGCGCAGGGGAATATTCAGCGCCTGCTTGCTCACGCCCAGCACGTTGAGCAATTCCTTGATGCTCAGTCCCGGGTAGCGGGCGATAAAAAACACGATGCGTTGGTGCACCCGGCTCAAACCCCTGCGCGCAAGCATTTCGTCGGCCTTGGCGGTGAACGCCTGATAGCCGAAGAAGAACGCCTCCATGGCGGCCTGCTGGGTGGTGGGATTTTTAAGGTCAAGCATATTGACGTATCTATGCCGGGCATCGTAATTTCGGTCAAGCAGTTTGACTTATTTTCCTTTATCTCCGCTACCGGTGACCTCCATGGCTTTCTCCGAACGTGTCTCCCGCCTGAAAAGTTCCTTGATTCGCGAAATTCTGGCTGCGGCGCAGCGTCCTGAAGTCATGTCGTTTGCCGGTGGCTTGCCCGCCGAAGCCATGCTGCCCAAGGTCGAGTGGGACGGCATGCCGGCCTCGATCAGCCAGTACGGGATGAGCGAAGGCGAACCGCAACTGCGCGAATTGCTCGCCACCGAAGCCCGCCAATTGGGTGTGCCCTGCGAAGCGAGCCAGGTCCTGGTCCTGAGCGGGTCGCAACAGGCCCTCGACCTGGCTGCCAAGCTGTACATCGACAAGGGCACCGAGATCATGCTCGAGGCGCCGACCTACCTGGCCGCCTTGCAGATCTTCCAATTGTTCGGCGCCGATTGCCTGACTTTCCAACTGCAGGCCGACGGTCCTGACCTGGCGGACTTGCGTGCTCGCCTGGAGAAACACAAGCCGGCCTTCATCTATCTGATCCCGACCTTCCAGAATCCTTCGGCGGTCCGCTACAGCGAAGCCAAGCGCGATGCCGTGGCGGCGTTGCTGGACGAGTTCGGCGTGACCCTGATCGAAGATGAACCCTACCGCGAGTTGACCTTCGATGGCGGCAGCGCGACGCCCATCGTCAAACGCTTGAAGAAGGCCAGTTGGATCTACACTGGCACCGTATCGAAAACCCTGCTGCCGGGCCTGCGCGTGGGCTATCTGATCGCCAGCCCGGATCTGTTCCCGCACCTGCTGCGTCTCAAGCAGTCGGCTGACCTGCACACCAACCGCATCGGTCAGTGGCAGGCCCAGCAGTGGATCGGTACCGAAAAATTCCGCAACCACCTGACCGAACTGCGCGACTTTTACCGTGTACGTCGCGATGCGTTCCAGCTGGCGCTGGAGAAACACTTTGGCGATCTGGCCGATTGGCAAGTGCCCCAAGGCGGGCTGTTCTTCTGGCTGACCCTCAAGCAGCCACTGGATACCCGGACCCTGCTCAAGCCGGCCCTGGAACAGAATGTCGCCTTTATGCCAGGCGAACCGTTCTTTGCCGAACCGGATCAGAACCCGGGCAGCCTGCGGCTGAACTTCAGCCATATCGATCCGGCGCGCCTGGACGAGGGGCTCAAGCGTCTGGCGGCCGTTGTCCGTCAAGCACAGGCTGCTGAAGCGGCTTGATAGAGGAGGGGGTCATGTACAAGGTTTATGGCGATTACCAGTCGGGGAACTGCTACAAGGTCAAGCTGATGCTGCATCTGCTTGGGCTGGAGTATCAGTGGGTGCCGATCAATATCCTCAACGGCGAAACCGAGACCCCCGAATTTCTGGCCAAGAACCCCAACGGCAAGGTGCCGGTACTCGAACTTGAAGACGGCACCTGCCTGTGGGAATCCAATGCGATTCTCAACTTCCTCGCCGATGGCAGTCAGTTCTTGCCCAGTGAGCCGCGTTTACGCACGCAGGTGCTGCAGTGGCAGTTTTTCGAGCAATACAGCCATGAGCCGTACATTGCCGTGGCGCGGTTTATCCAGTTTTACCTGGGGCTGCCGGCCGAACGACGGGCCGAGTACGAGAAGCTGCAAAAGCGCGGCTACAAGGCGCTGGACGTGATTGAGCAACAGCTCAAGCGCACGCCCTTCCTGGTGGGCGAGCAGTTCTCGATTGCCGATGTCGCCTTGTATGCCTATACCCATGTGGCACACGAGGGTGGCTTCGACCTGAGTCGCTACCCGGCCATTCAGGCGTGGCTGGCCAGGGTGGCCAGCCAGCCGGGTTATGTCGGCATGCTCGATTGAATAAAAAAACCGGCCTTGGGGCCGGTTTTTTTATGGGCGTTCGTGACGCCTCAGGCGTTGGCGAAGCGCGTGTCCAGGTAGTCGATGATCACCTTGGATTCGTACATCCAGGTGGTCTGGCCGTTTTCTTCGATGCGCAGGCACGGCACCTTGATCTTGCCACCCTGTTCGAGCAGGGTCTGGCGATCCTGTTCGTTATTCTTGGCGTCGCGCAGGGCCACGGGCACGTTCAGGCGGTGCAGGGTCCGGCGGGTCTTCACGCAGAACGGGCAGGCGTGGAACTGGTACAGGGTCAGATCCTTGGCCGCGTTGTCGACCTGGGCCTGGGCTTCGCCAGAGCGCTGTTGCTTGCGTGGGCGGGTGATGAAGTCGATGAAGATGATGAGTTGGCCCAGGCCGACTCGAAGCGCTTTGACGATCACGGTTACAGTCTCTTGCCATGAATGATGGGGTCGCAGCTTACCTGATTTCCCCGGGCGAAAAAAAACCGGCGATAAACGCCGGTTTCCTTGCGTTGCGAGCCTACTTGATCAGGCTGAGGAACTCGCTGCGGGTCGCTGCATTTTCGCGGAATTCGCCGAGCATCACCGAAGTGATCATGGACGAGTTCTGCTTTTCGACACCGCGCATCATCATGCACATGTGCTTGGCTTCGATCACCACGGCGACGCCCAGGGCGCCGGTCACCTGCTGGACCGCATCGGCGATCTGGCGGCTGAGGTTTTCCTGGATCTGCAGGCGGCGCGCATACATGTCGACGATACGTGCCACCTTGGACAGTCCCAGCACCTTGCCGCTAGGGATGTAGGCCACGTGCGCCTTGCCGATAAACGGCAGCAGGTGGTGTTCGCACAGCGAGTACAGCTCGATGTCCTTGACCAGGACCATTTCGCTGTTGTCGGAGCTGAACAGGGCGCCATTGGTGACTTCTTCCAGGGTCTGTTCATAGCCGCGGCACAGGTATTTCATAGCTTTGGCGGCACGCTTGGGCGTGTCGAGCAGGCCTTCGCGGGAGACGTCTTCGCCCAGTTGGCCAAGGATCGCGGTGTAATTCTGTTCCAGTGTCACAGGGGCTGATTCCATAAGGGTTTCAGTGGGGCACATTGTCTGTCTGTACCAATTTTGTACCAATTAGGCTGAGTGCCTGCTGGCCAGCGTCACCTCAGTCTGGGCTGAAGTTGTTGAGCCGGCCTCGGGGTCGACAGTCGTGCTTGCACGCCGAGGCCGAGCCAGTTGAGCGTGAACCCGAGTGTTCATGCCCGCCATTGGGGCGACATAGTAGCCCAGGTCCGCCGGCAGTTGTATGGCTGGCAGCCGGGGAACGTGCAAATCACCCCGGTTGCGGCGCTTGAAGTGGCTAGCACGCAGGCCGCAAAACCCCGTCTGGAGGTGGCATAAATGGAACACTCTGTTGGCGTGAGCGGGACGGACGGTGCTGCTGGTGGACGGTGCCATACGGTATGGTGGCGCCCCCTGGCGTCGGCGCGAAGCGAGCGCGTGTCGGCTTTTTTACCTGGTTGATACGGATGATCGACGATTTGCTGAAGTCTCTGCCGGCGCTGTTGTTGGCCGCATAGTTGGTCGCCAAGTGCTGCACCGCCGCGGCGCCCGGTGCCCATTGACCCAAGCTATGCCTTTGCTGGTGCGCTGCTCAAACCGGCTGACACTGAAGTGTTACTGGCCTTGACTGCTGCCTTGCTGCCGACGTCCATGCCGGCAATGTCCTGAGTGTGTCGCTGACTACTCGTCGCGGCCTTCCATCATCGTGCGTTTGAGCATCACGTAGACTGCACCGGTGCCACCATGCCGGGCCTGGCAGGAGGTGAAGCCCAGTACCTGGGCGTGCTGGCGCAACCAGGTGTTGACGTGGCTTTTGATCATGGGGCGCTTACCGTCCAGGCGCACAGCCTTGCCATGGGTCACACGTACGCAGCGAATCTCGAATTGGGTCGCTTCGGCCAAAAAGGCCCAGAGGGTTTCCCGGGCTTTCTCGACCGTCATGCCATGCAGGTCGAGGCTGCCTTCGAAGCTGATCTGGCCGAGCTTGAGCTTGCGCATCTGGCTTTCCTGGACGCCGTCGCGGGCCCAGTGCAAATCATCTTCCGGACCGACGTCGATGACGAACTGATCGGACAGGCCGTCGACGGTGGTCACATCGTCACGCACGGTCGCTGCCTGGCGCAGCTTGGCGATTTGTGCGCGGTCAGCCTTGGGTTTACCGGTGTCGGCGCGATCGTGCTTGATCGGCTTGACGCCGCGGATCTCGCTTTTGAATAGGGAAAAATCGTCGTCTTGCATGTCAGCCTCCGCGAAGGGCGGCTAGTTTACCCAAGTTGTCCGCGCAAGGGCGGACTCCTGGGCAATGGATGCGGGTCAGTCGCGCTTTTTCAGCAGGTGCGGGGCCATGTTCAGGTCGCGGGGACGGCGCATGCGACGTCGGCTCAGGCGCCAGAGCCAGACACCCAGGTACAGCAGCACCAGGCCTGCGACCAGTACGGCAGACGCGCCGGCCGGGTTGCTATTGAGCTCATCCACCGCCGGTGAATGGCCCAGCAGGCTGGCGACGCCGGCCAGGGTCAGGAGCACACCAACGGTGGCCAGCAGGGCCGAACAGGCTGCGCCTAAGCGCAAGCGCCAGTTGCTTGGGGTTTTGGGCCGCAAGCGACGAGCGTCAAATCCATCGGATATCTTCATTCCGATTTCCTCTATGGGTATCGGGCCTTCGACCGGAAGATCGACGGGTTGTTCCTGATGTGCGGCTTAAACGCTGGGAACGGGATGGGCGACCCTTGCGACCGCCCATCGATGCTGGCTCTAGAGCAGGTCGCGAGTCTGGGCGAGGGTGGCGAAGTTGTCGGCCATGATCGCCATTTCAGTTTGCTGGACCTGTTCAGCACTCAGCACGCCGCCTTTGTAGGGCAGGTCGCGAGTGGCGCAGGCGTCTTCCACCAGTGTGCAGCGAAAGCCCAGGTTCTTGGCCGCACGCACGGTGGTGCTGACACTGGAGTGGCTCATGAAGCCGCAGACGATCAAGTCCAGCGAGCCGATTTCCTGCAGGCGTTTTTCCAGGTCGGTGCCGTGGAAGGCGCTGGGCAGCAGTTTGCCGATCAGGGTTTCGTCGGCTTCAGGTTCCAGGCCGGGAATAAACTCGCCGCGCTCGCCCTGGGGGTCGAACAGGCCACCGACCGTGCCAAGGTGGCGCACATGTACCACGGGGCGGTTGGCGGCACGGGCGGCAGCCAGCAGTTGGGCGATGTTGGCAGCGGCGGCCTCGATACCGGTCAGGGCCAGTGGGCCGCTCAAATACTCTTTCTGGGCGTCGATGATCAACAGGGTCGCGTGGTTCGGATTGGCAGGCGCATAGCCACGGCCGCTGAGTTGAAACATCGTCTTTGGAACGGACATTCGGGGGCTCCTTCGGGTGGGGCTTTTACCGCATTGTCCTCTGGCTGAGCACTTATGTGAATCGCTACCGCCGTAAGCTGCGTGCTATTTGGCTTACAGCGATGTCAAGGGGGGCCGGCAAAGCCGCGAAAACCGCGAAAACCGTCGAAGCCGTTCACCGGTTCGGGGTTTTCACGGATCGTCGTGCGCCGCTTTGGCTGCTAGAATCGCCGGTCGATATTTCAGGAGTTCCACCCCGTGATCACTTCCCGCCTGCGCACCCTGCGCGACCATATCCGTTGGGCTGTCAGCCGTTTTCATGGGGAGGATCTGTTTTTCGGCCATGGGACCGACAATGCCTGGGACGAAGCCCGCCAACTGGTGCTTGGCGCCCTGCATCTGCCTTGGGAAATTGCTGACAGCTATCTCGATTGCCGTCTGGAAGACGATGAGCTGGTCCATCTGCAGCGGCTGCTGCGCCGGCGTATTGAGGACCGTGTGCCGACAGCCTACCTGTTGGGTGAGGCGTGGTTCTGCGGGCTGCCGTTTATCGTGGATGAGCGGGTGCTGGTCCCGCGTTCGCCCATCGGTGAATTGATCGAGAAACGCTTCGAACCCTGGCTGGGTACCGAGCCCGCGCGGATTCTCGATCTGTGCACTGGCTCCGGTTGTATCGGCATTGCCTGTGCCTACGAGTTCAAGGACGCCGAGGTGATCCTGGCCGACCTGTCCTTCGAGGCGCTGGAAGTGGCGAATCAGAATATCGAGCGCCATGGCCTTGAAGATCGGGTCTTTACGGTCCAAGGCGATGGTTTCGAGGGTTTGCCCGGCCAGCGTTTTGATCTGATCGTGTCAAATCCGCCGTATGTCGACGCCGAGGATTTCGCCGATATGCCCGCCGAGTACCAGCATGAGCCGGAGTTGGGGCTGGCCTGCGGGGATGATGGCCTGAACCTGGTACGCCGGATGCTGGCCGAAGCGGCGGACCACCTGACGCAGAAAGGGTTGCTGATTGTCGAAGTCGGTAATAGCCAGGTGCATGTCGAGGCGTTGTACCCGCAGGTCGACTTTGCGTGGCTGGAACTCGAGCGCGGTGGTCACGGGGTCTTTATGCTCACGGCCGAGCAATGCCGCGAGCACCAGGCACTCTTCGCGTCGAAAATTTAAACCACAGCTGCCAGCTGCCCCGCGCGCCCGGCAACTGGCCTTGCCCCGCACCGCTTAGCGGTGCGTTGCAATCCAGATCAATAGCCCGGCCTGAAACACCGAGAACGCCACCAGGCAGGTAATGGTGAAGCGCAGGCTGACATCTTCACGCTTGAACTTGGTGACCTTCTCCTCCTGTTTGCGCAGTTTGACTTCCTGCTCCAGGAGATTTTCCTCGGCTTGCTGGAGCATCTGCGCTGCTTCGAGAATCTCCACGAACTGCACTTTCTCGGTGTTCCAGCTTTCGAGCAGATCGCCGACCCGCACGTCTTCGTAGGTCGCCTTCATATGCTGTGCATCGGCATAGACTACGTCGAAACCCTGAATGCGCAGGAAGTGATCGCGGCGCAGGCGCGTGTCTTCGTTCAAACCGTCCTTGCTGGCCAGTGCTGCGCCGTCAATCTGATAGCGCGGCCAGTGCCTTTTCGCCCAGGCAATGCCCTGGGCGGCGAGGAAGCGTCCGAGCCCGCGGTTGGCGGGCTCGATCTGCAAGCTGCTGCTCTCGCCGAAATGCACCTTTTGCGTGGCGTGATCGGCCCAGATATCCAGGTGGTTCTGTTCCTTGCGCACGCGCTGGTTAGGCAGTTGGATGTTCATGCGCAGCAGGCTGAAATCCTTGTTGTTGCGCTCGGCGTAGCCGAACTGGACAAAACGCAGGGCGCGCGCGCCTGTGTTGCGATCCGTCGGCAACGGGGCCAGGCGCAGCATCTTGAAATGCTCGGGGTGGATGTCCGCCCACGGCAGGTTCAGTGCTTCGGGGGCTTGCGCCTCGGCCTCAGCCTCAGGGGTCGTTTCGGGTGCAGCTTGGCTATCGGTCATGAGGGCAAGGTCCTGTGCTTTTCCTGCTTGCGGGTAACATTTTCGTTACCAGCAATGACTTATCGGCAGCAATGGCCAGGACTGGAGGACAAAAAGTGGTTCAACGCCGGGGAAGTCCTGCAATAAAGTCGACAATTCGCGTTCCCAGCTCGCTGGCCAGGGGCCGCTGCGGGTCCTTGTAGGAGGCCAATTGTTGCGACAGGTCGCGGGGGACGATACGCAGCACATGGTTCATGCCCTCGATCAACGCCAATTCGGCGTCCGGCCTGGCGACCTTGAGGCGCTGGGCATCCTGAACGCTGACCTGGATATCGTTGCGACCCTGCACAATCAGCGCCGGGGCCTTCACCCGGGCAAAGGCTGCGGCCGGCTGCTGGCGAAACAGGCTGATCAGGTAGGGCTGCACGCTGGGGCGAAAGATGACCTGCAGCGCCGGAGGGACGTTGGCATCGGTGCGCCCGGCCACGAGGCTGTCGAGCAACTGCTCGCTACGCGGGACAAGCTCCGGCGGCAGGCGGTCGCGCAGTTGTTCGCGCAGTACCTGATCGATAGGGCGGGCACTGCCGGCAATCGAGATCAGGGCCGCCGGTTCCAGTGGCGCGGCGGCCAGGCTGGCGATCAGGGCGCCTTCACTGTGCCCCAGGAGGATTAGCGGACCGAAGCGCGGGTCCTGTTCCAGGCGCCGGCCCCAGGCCACGGCATCGGCGACATAGGCCTCGACACTCAGGTCACGTTCATCGGGCGCGGCGGCGAGGCTGGCGGCGACGCCACGTTTGTCGTAGCGCACGCTGGCAATGCCATTTTGGGCGAGCACCCAGGCCAGCCGCTTGAGGGCATCGTTGCGCCCGCCTTCAGGGTTGTTGCCATCGCGGTCGGTGGGGCCGGAGCCGGCGAGCATCAGGACCACCGGCACTGGCGTGGTACTTCTGGGCAGCAACAGCGAGCCGTGCAACACCCCATGGCCGGTGTCCAGGTCGATGGGGCGTTGCAGCACACTCGGCGTGGCGGCCTGGGCGCTGAGCGTGAAAAGGGTGAGAAGCAGGAGCAGAACACGCAACATCATCGGGCCATTATCGAGGAGATGCCGTTTGGACCGGGCGCGACGGCTAAGGTTCGAGGATGAACTCAGCGGTTAGCCTGCGTATACTGGCGCGCTGAATTGTCCAGTGGACTGATCTAGACCGATTTCGCGGAGCGCCCTGCATGTCCGGCAATACCTACGGCAAGCTGTTCACTGTCACCACCGCTGGCGAGAGCCATGGCCCGGCGTTGGTCGCCATCGTCGACGGCTGCCCGCCAGGGCTTGAATTGTCGCTGGACGATCTGCAGCGCGATCTCGACCGGCGTAAGCCCGGCACCAGCCGACACACCACCCAGCGCCAGGAAGCCGACGAGGTCGAAATCCTGTCCGGCGTGTTCGAGGGACGCACCACCGGTTGCGCCATTGGCCTGCTGATTCGCAACACCGATCAGAAGTCCAAGGACTACTCGGCGATCAAGGATCTGTTCCGCCCGGCCCACGCCGACTACACCTATCACCACAAATACGGCGAGCGCGATTATCGTGGCGGCGGCCGTAGCTCCGCCCGGGAAACCGCCATGCGTGTGGCCGCCGGGGCCATTGCCAAGAAGTACCTGGCCAGCCAGGGCATCGTGATTCGTGGCTACATGAGCCAGTTGGGCCCTATCGAAATCCCGTTCAAGACCTGGGATTCGGTCGAGGAAAATGCCTTCTTCAGCCCCGATCCCGACAAGGTGCCGGAGCTCGAAGCCTATATGGACCAACTGCGCCGGGACCAGGACTCGGTCGGGGCGAAGATCACCGTGGTCGCCGAAGGTGTGATGCCAGGCCTGGGCGAGCCGATTTTCGACCGCCTGGATGCCGAACTGGCCCATGCGCTGATGAGCATCAACGCAGTCAAGGGGGTGGAGATCGGCGCCGGGTTTGCCAGTGTGGCCCAGCGCGGCACCGAGCACCGTGACGAGCTGACTCCCGAAGGTTTCCTCAGCAACAACGCCGGCGGCATTCTGGGCGGTATTTCGTCCGGCCAGCCAATTGTGGCACACCTGGCGCTCAAGCCGACGTCGAGCATCACCACGCCGGGGCGGTCGATCGATGTCCATGGCAACCCGGTGGAAGTGATCACCAAGGGCCGTCACGATCCGTGCGTTGGCATCCGCGCTACGCCGATTGCCGAGGCGATGATGGCGATTGTCCTGATGGACCATCTGCTGCGCCATCGGGGTCAAAACGCCGATGTGCGGGTCGCGACCCCGGTGCTGGGCCAACGCTAATGGCGCTGCCTGCCGATGCCGCGGTCTGATGGCCGTGGCATCGATTCCCTACTGGCGACTGTCCAGCTTCTACCTGTTCTATTTCGCGTTGCTCGGTGCAACCGCGCCGTTTCTTGCCCTGTATTTCCATCACCTCGGTTTTGCGCCGGCGCGTATTGGCGAGCTGGTGGCGATTCCCATGCTGATGCGCGTCGTCGCGCCGAATATCTGGGGATGGCTGGGCGATTACACGGGCCAGCGGCTGGCGATCGTACGGTTTGGCGCGGTGTGCACCCTGCTGAGTTTTTCGCTGATCTTTCTCAGCAAGAGCTATGCCTGGTTGGCGCTGGTCATGGCCCTGCATGCGTTTTTCTGGCATGCGGTCCTGCCCCAGTTCGAAGTCATCACCCTGGCGCATTTGCAGGGCCAGACCGCCCGTTACAGCCAGATCCGTCTGTGGGGCTCGATTGGTTTTATTCTCGCGGTGGTCGGGCTCGGACGGCTGTTCGAATGGCTGAGCCTGGATGTTTACCCGGCCGGTATCCTGTTGATTATGGCCGGGATCGTGCTGTGCAGCGCCTGGGTGCCCAATGCCCAGCCACCGGTCCAGGGCGACGCCGCGCCGGAGGATGGCTTTGTGCGGCAACTGCGCAGGCCTGGCGTGCTGGCGTTCTATGCCTGCGTGGCGCTGATGCAGATGAGCCATGGTCCGTACTACACCTTTCTGACACTGCACCTTGAGGACCTAGGCTATAGCCGTGGCGTGATCGGGTTGCTCTGGGCCCTGGGGGTGGTGGCGGAAGTGCTGATGTTCCTGGCGATGAGCCGGATCCTGCTGCGGTTCTCGGTGCAGCAGGTGCTGTTGGCGAGTTTTCTGCTGGCGGCGCTGCGTTGGTTGCTGCTGGGTTCGTTCGCCGAGTACCCGGCCATGCTGTTGCTGGCGCAGTTGCTGCACGCGGCAACCTTCGGCAGTTTCCACGCGGCGGCCATTCATTTTGTGCAGCGCAGTTTTGGCTCGCGCCAGCAAGGCCAGGGCCAGGCGCTGTATGCCGCGCTGGCCGGTACGGGCGGCGCACTGGGTGCACTGTACGCTGGCTACAGTTGGAAAACCTTGGGGCCGGGTATCACCTTTAGTATTGCCAGCGTCGCAGCCATGGCCGCAGCCGTTATCATGGCGACCACTTGCCGCCAGGCCCAGACCCGAGTCCAAGGAAAAGCACCATGAGCAGCCTGTCCGTTTACCACGTTTCCAGCCCCGACCTGCCGAACAAGGTGCTGACCCATTTCGACGATATCGCCTCGACGCTGGCTGAACTTGGGGTGCGTTTCGAGCGTTGCTCAACGACCCTCGGCGTGCGTGCGGGTACGTCGCCAACTGAGGTGATCGAGCTTTACCAGGCACAGATTGACCAGCTGAAAAACGAGCGCGGCGGCCAGGCCTTCGACGTGCTGAGCCTGGCCGAGGATCACCCGCAGAAAGCCGAGCTGCGCGCAGGCTTGCTTGACGAGCACCGGCTGGACGGCGATCTGGCCTGTCTCTTCGTCGCCGGCCGCGCACTGTTCTATGTGCACAGTGGGGACTACGTTTATGCCGTGCGCTGCGAAAAGCACGACTTGATTTCCCTGCCTGCCGGCACCGCGCACTGGCTGGACCTGGGTGAGCAGCCGCAACTGGTGGCGATCCGTTTGTTCGGCAATCTCAAGGGCTGGGTGGCACAGTTCACCGGTGACGCTATTGCCTCGCAGTTCGAGCCGCTGGACGACTAGTTCACGGGCTGGATAAAAAACGGGCCGCATGCCTTGAAGGTGTGCGGCCCGTTTTTTTAGGCGCGGATGATTAGCGGCTGTGATAGGTCGGCAAGGCAAAGCGGTTCTGGCTTTGCAGGCGGGAAATCGCTGGCAGTTCGCTGGCTTGTTCAGCCAGGTCGCGACGGATGGCGCTGATCGCCCAGGTCAGTTGGTCGGCGGTATGCAACTGCGCGTAGGAAAGCGACCTTTTTGACAGCTTGCCTTCCTTGTCGCGCAGGGTCAGCAGAATGCCACCGTCTGGGCGAGCTTGCGTGGTCACCTCGTACTCGGAGAATACGCTAGAGAATTTTTCCTGGATCAGGTCCATGTCGATCGGCTCCATCAGCTATGTAAGGTTAGCGTGGAGTAGAGGTTGCAGTGATTGTGCCAGCATCTGATTTTAAAAAAATTACTTATAAAACAATAGGTTGTATTTTTTGACGATTTGCTCGTTCGTGCAAATTGCATGAATGGCTATCGTGCATCCTGCATTTTGCCCACTGGAGGGGAGGATTCCGGCCCGCGGCATTCGGCAGAATTCCCAGTAGATCAAGGAGATACAAAACTTTTCAAATACCTTCTAGGCAGTCGCTCGGCGCCTATCGTATTTTCCCGTGCAACCCGCTGCATAATTTCAAACCGATATCACCGAAATTGCCCTTGGCAGTGGCGCAAGCCCTGTTGAATCAAGGCGCCAGGTTGTGCTCGGCATGTTTGCCCAGGCGACTGGACGTGGTCCGAAGAACAATACCCGAAGAACAATAAAAGACGGGGTGCCCGGATGATCGAGCCCAAGCAAGACCTGATTACCTGGCCCATGTTGCTGAGTCGGTTACCGGCGCTCGCTCGACTTGTTCCACGGTTGATCAAGGCCCGGGGTTTTATCAAGGCCCGCAATCGGGGGCTGATAGGGCTGTTCGAGCAGGCACGCCAGCGTCACCCCGAGGGTACGGCGCTGCTGTTCGAGAATCGTCGCTACAGCTATGGGCAGCTTGACCAGTGGGCCGATCGCCTGGCCAGGACCTTGCAGGCCGACGGGGTTGGCCAGGGCGATGTGGTTGCGGTGTGGCTCGACAACCGTCCCGAATTGCTGGTGACGGTGTTGGCGGTGGCGAAACTGGGCGCGGTCAGTGCCTTGGCCGGCGTTGAGCCGTTCCAGCAATCTCTCGATTCACTGGCGCCCAGTGCCGTGGTGGTGGGTGAGGAATGGCTGCACAACCCGGCCCATGCAGGCGAGCAACATGCCGTCGGCGCGCGGCGCTACTTTGTCGCCGACCGGGATACCTGGCACGACCCCGGCCAGGCGCCTTCGGGTTATCACAACCTGATGCAGATCGATGGCGAGGCCCCAGCGGCGCCGCTGCCGAGGCTGGATGAGGTCGCCGCCGATGGGCCCTGCTTGCTCCTGTACAGCGGCGCTACCAGCGATTCACCGGCGTTTGTGGCGATCAGCCATGAGCGGCTGTTCAAGACCGCGATCAAGATGGGCGTGGTCACGCTCGATCTGCGCGGCCCCGATATCGTCTATTGCCCCTTGCCACTTCAGCAGGTCAGCGCGCTGTGCCTGGGCTGGGGCGCGGCGCTGGCAGCGGGGGCCGGGCTGGCCCTGCGGCGGCAATTCAGTGCCAGTCAGTTCTGGGGCGATGTCCGGCGCTTCAAGGCCACGACCCTGGTGTACGCCGGAGAACTGTGCCGCTACCTGGTCGAGCAGCCGCCCAGTGCCGACGATATCGACCATCCGTTGCGCAAGATGCTGGGCAGCGGTTTGCGTCCGGACCTCTGGGCCGTGTTCAGGGCGCGCTTTGGCCTCGCCCATATCGCTGAGTGCTATGGCGCCAGTGATGGCGCCGTCGGGCTGGGCAATGTGCTGGATTTCGACAATACCTTCGGCTTCTCCCGGGCGAACTGGGCCCTGGTCGAGTATGTCGGGCCACTACGCGGGCCGGACGGCTTTATGCGGCGAGTCACCCGGGGGCGCGAAGGCTTGCTGTTGACCCGCCTCGAGGGCCCGGCGCCACTCGATCCCGGCCGCGTGTTGTGCGATGTATTTGAAGCGGGCGATCGGTATCTCAATACCGGCGACCTGCTGCGCGATATCGGCTATGGCCATGGTCAGTTTGTCGACCGCCTGAGCGATACCTTCTGTTGGCAGGGGGAAAGGGTGTCGAGTCGTGCGGTGGAAAATACCTTGCTGCGCCACCCGCAGATCGCCGAAGCGGTGGTCTACGGGGTCACCCTTGGGCAACTCGACGGCCAGGTGGGCATGGCCGCCATCACGCCGGCCGAATCGCTGGCCACCCTGGACTTCAGTGAGTTGCTGCAATTTGCCCAACGCTGGCTGCCGGCGGGGGCGATACCACGGTTCCTGCGGATCAAGCTGAAGATGGAGATCAGCAGCACCTTCACGTACCACAAGGCTCGCCTGCGTGAAGAGGCCTTTGATCCGCGCAGGGCTGGCGAAGACCCGCTGTTTGCCTGGCTACCGGGTTCACACACCTATGTGCGGGTCACCGAGCGAGTCGCGCAGGAAATCAATGATGCCAAGTTCGTCTATTGATTCTGGCTATCGAGGGCGTTGGTAAAAACTGGGTGACACCCGTCCGGTGGCTGGAGAAACTACCTGCCAATACCGATGCCTGATGGAGAGCCCGATGTCTGATAGAACCCCGCCCACCGAGCAACCGCGGCAGATGAACGAAGAAGAGGCGGCGGCCTTTGTCGAGCAGGTCTTCGATCTGGCTCGCCATGGCGACGCGGCCATGCTTGCCGCCTTGGTCAGCAAGGGCCTGCCGGTCAATCTGCGTAATCACAAGGGCGATACCCTGCTGATGCTTGCCAGCTATTACGGGCATATCGATGCCGTCCGCGTGCTGATCGAACACCAGGCCGATCCGGACCTGCGCAACGAAAGCGGCCAGAGCCCGCTGGCCGGTGCGGCCTTCAAGGGCGACCTGGCGATGGTCAAGCTGCTGCTCGAAGCCGGGGCGCAACTCGACGGCGCGTCGTTCGATGGGCGCACCGCCTTGATGATGGCGGCGATGTTCAACCGCACGGAAATCGTCGACTACCTGCTTGGCCAGGGCGCCGATCCCCACGCCAAGGACGCCAATGGCGTGACCGCCCTGGCGGCAGCGCAGACCATGGGCGCTGCGGACACGGTCGCGCAACTGGGCAAACTGCTTTAGGCGACGGGTCACCACCTGCCCGGCTCGCTCCGTTAGGGCATGTCGGGTATTCTGCGCGGCCTCATTTTGTGTCCAGCGCAGGAATTGCCCATGAAAGCCCTACTCGTCGAACTCATCAGCAAAATCAGCTCCGGCTGCATGAGCGAACTCGAGATCCAGCGCGTCGCAGACGAGGCCAGCCAGGCCTATAGCGATGCCGAGGGCTTTCTGGCGGCCAATCCCGATATCAACTACGACGACAGCTTCCCCATTCCCCTGGGCGAGTGGGTGGTGGTTGGCAGCCTGCCGGAGACGGTGCTGTTCCAGGCCGACAACTATGTGGACCTGTTTGCGCAGATCGTCGATTCGTTTGGTCCGGATGTCGCGTTCAACTTCAAGCCCAAGCAACTGGCCAAGGTCGAGGCACTGACGGCGCTTAACCGGATCCAGGTCCAGCTGTCGAGCATGAACAAGGAGCAGGGCGGGTATGTGCTGCTCAACTTCAGCCAGCTGCTCGATGATGAGATCCAGGCCGTGCTGGTGTATGGCAATGACCTGCCACGGGTGCTGGAGCTGTGCGAGCAGGTTGGCATCGCTGGCGCGCCGTCGCTCGAAGCGCTGCGGATCGCCTTGCACGTCTGAGCCGTGAAATAAACGGAACCCTGGCCAGGGCTGACTATCCTAAGGGAGTACTTTATTTCCTGGGAGCATTCGATATGGGTTCAACGTTCAATGGCCTGATTGGCCTGATCATTCTTGCCCTGGAATCTGGGCCATCCTCAATGTGCTCAAGAGCGGCGCCGAAACCGGTATGAAGGTCCTGTGGATCCTGCTGATCATCCTGTTGCCGGTGCTGGGCCTGGTGATCTGGGCCATCGCCGGCCCGCGGGGTAACGTGCGGATCTGAGTCGGTCTTAAAGCAGCCAGGCGCCTTCGAGCACCAGCAGTTGATGCTTGCGCTCGATGCCGCTGGCGTAGCCGGTCAGGCTGCCATCGCTGCCGATCACCCGATGGCAGGGGATAATGATCGCAATCGGATTGGCGTTGTTGGCCATGCCGACGGCACGCATGCCGCCCGGGTTGCCGATCCGCTGCGCCAACTCCCCATAGCTGCAGGTCTGGCCGTAGGGAATGGCCTGTAGGCCCTGCCAGACCTGCTGCTGGAACACGGTACCGCGGGGCGCCAGGGGCAGGTCGAAGACCCGGCGGCGGGCGGCGAAGTATTCATCCAGTTGCCGACACACCTCATCGAAACGAGCGCCTGCCGGCTCGCCATCGGCAGGCGGCTCGGCGTCCATCTGCAGGGCCTGCAAGCCCTGTTCATTGCCGGCGAGCAAGAGTTCGCCCAGCGGGCTGGGGTGCAATCGATAAAACATTCAGGGCTCCTGGGCAGGCGAGGCATAGGGCGTTCGAGCCCTCTAGTCAGGCGGGTGACTTAGCATGCACGCCTTTGTGCGGCGAATCGAGTGCTGGCCGGCTGCGAGAGCGGTCGCCGGCGCTCTGGACGAAATTTTCACATTCTCTCGCAGACAATTCGCCCGGCTTTTTTTTCGCTGATGCCTATGCTGTTTGCCGGTGCCAGCGTCCTCGCGGGTGTTTGAGTGAGAAATAATCGCGTTGGCGTGATGGTAAACCGTGAGTGTTCATGCAACATTTGCCGACCGCGTATTCCACGGCGAGCGCCGCTCGGGCGCCGATGCACCGTTCACTATTCCAACCTTGAATCCAATGGGTCCTAAAACGATATGGCAAACCCGGACGCCCTGAACGCGCAGCGCGCTGCAAAGCGCATGCTGCAACCGACGGTCAAGTCGCACCTGGCCTACACCTTGCTGTGTGCCCTGGTGATGATGCTGATGTTCACCCTGTTGCGGGTGGCACTGCTGGCTTACAACCGCGAGATGATCCTCGACACCCCGGCCTCGACCTTTATCGAGGCCTTTCTCAATGGCCTGCGCTTTGACCTGCGCATCGTCGTCTACCTGATCGCGCCGTTGCTGCTGGCGTTGTTCAGCGTGCGGGCCATGGCGGCCCGGGGCGTGTTCCGGTTCTGGCTGACCGTCACTTCGAGCATCGCGCTGTTCCTTGGCCTGATGGAGATGGACTTCTACCGCGAGTTCCACCAGCGCCTCAACGGCCTGGTCTTCCAGTATGTGAAGGAAGACCCGAAAACCGTGATGAGCATGCTCTGGTACGGTTTCCCGGTGGTTCGCTACCTGCTGGCCTGGGCGGTGGGGACGCTGGTCCTGAGCTGGCTGTTCAAGGGGGCCGATCGGTTGACCCGTTCGAGCGCCTCGTTCAACACCGTGACCAGCTCACGGCCCGTCGCGCCCTGGTACACCCGTATCGCAGTGTTCGTGGTCTGCCTGCTGATCGCAGTGGTCGCGGCACGCGGTACCCTGCGCCAGGGCCCACCAATGCGCTGGGGCGATGTGTACACCACCGACTCCAACTTCGCCAACCAACTGGGCCTCAATGGCACGTTGTCGCTGATCGCGGCGGCCAAAAGCCGGATGTCCGAGGATCGCGACAATATCTGGAAAGCCACGTTGCCCCAGCCCCTGGCCCAGCAAACCGTGCGTGACCTGCTGCTGACGCCGAACGACACGCTGGTGGATGCCGAGACGGCTGCCGTGCGCCGTGACTTCCTGCCGCCGGCGCAGAACACGCTGGCGATCAAGAATGTCGTGGTGATCCTGATGGAAAGCTTCGCCGGGCACTCGGTGGGCGCCTTGGGGGCCTCGGGCAACGTGACCCCGTACTTCGACAAGTTGGCCCAGGAAGGCCTGTTGTTCGACCGCTTCTTCTCCAATGGCACCCATACCCACCAGGGTATGTTCGCGACCATGGCGTGCTTCCCCAACCTGCCGGGTTTCGAGTACCTGATGCAGACGCCGGAAGGCAGCCACAAGCTGTCTGGCCTGCCGCAGTTGTTGAGCGGGCGTGACTACGATGATGTGTATGTCTACAACGGCGACTTTGCCTGGGACAACCAGGCCGGGTTCTTCAGCAACCAGGGCATGACGACCTTTATCGGACGCAATGACTTCGTTAACCCGGTGTTCTCCGATCCGACGTGGGGCGTGTCTGACCAGGATATGTTCAACCGTGGCCTGGAAGAGCTGAAGGCCCGCGAAGGCAAGAAACCGTTCTATGCCTTGCTGCAAACCCTGTCCAACCACACCCCGTATGCCTTGCCAACGCCGTTGCCGGTCGAACCGGTTACGGGTCGTGGCAGCCTGGACCAGCATTTGACGGCGATGCGTTATTCCGACTGGGCGCTGGGGCAGTTCTTCGAGAAGGCGCGCAAGGAGCCGTACTTCAAGGACACCCTGTTCGTGATCGTCGGCGACCACGGCTTTGGTAACGAGCAACAGATCACCGAAATGGACCTGGGACGGTTCAACGTGCCTCTGTTGCTGATCGGCCCGGGCATCCAGGAGAAGTTCGGCCAGCGCAACCACACCGTGGGGACGCAGGTCGATATTGTGCCGACCATCATGGGGCGGGTTGGTGGCGAAGTACGCCACCAGTGCTGGGGGCGTGACTTGCTGAACCTGCCGGAAGGCGACAAGGGCATCGGCATTATCAAGCCGTCGGGCAGCGACCAGACGGTGGCATTGCTGACAGCGGATCGGGTGCTGGTACTGCCCAAGGAAATGCCGCCACGGATCTATCGTTATGAGCTGGGGGCCAAGCCCAATGGCGAGTTGATTCCGAATGCGGCCGACGAAGCCGAGCTGCGCCAGAAACTGGAGTCGTATCTGCAGACCGCCACCAAGAGCCTGCTGGATAACACGGCCGGCGTGGTGGATGGCAAGCCGGATTGATCGGTCGAAAGTGATCCATCGAGCGTGACTCAAAAAAACGCCCTGACTTGTCAGGGCGTTTTTTATTGCGGGTAGATCATATCTTGCCAAGTAAGAGCAGGATCAACAGAACAATCAGAACGGTCCCGATAATACCGGACGGGCCATAACCCCAACTTCTGGAGTGCGGGAAGACTGGCAAGCCACCAATCAGCAGGAGGATAAGGATGACGATCAGGATAGTGCCCATGGTGTATTCCTTATTGGTTTTCGTGGGAGCGTGACGCGGCTGCAATCATGGCAAGCGTTGCAGGTACAACGGGCCGCTTAATAAGTCCGACTGATCGGGTGAAAAGAAAATTCCCTGAATTTTTAAAGTATTTCGCTCAAACCGTTATTTCTTTTAAAGCCCTGGGAAGTTGCACTTGAACGACCTGCTTAGTTGTTCCTGGCAGTGAACTTTGCCGGCCTCGCACGTTCGCACCGGGCCTGGGGTTTGCCTGCGCCATTCAGCGCTCTGATGGTACGTGGGGGCGGCCGGGGCCTTCGCTACACTGCGGTTCATCTCTCCAGAACAGCAAGGCAGTTCCTATGCAAAATCGCATGATGATCACTGGCGCCGGCTCGGGTCTGGGCCGTGAAATGGCCCTGCGTTGGGCGCGCGAAGGCTGGCAACTGGCCTTGTCCGATATCAGTGAACCCGGCCTGCAGGAAACCCTGCAGAGGGTACGTGCCGCCGGCGGTGACGGGTTTATCCAGCGGTGCGATGTGAGGGACTACAGCCAGCTCACCGCGCTCGCCCAGGCCTGCGAAGTGAAACTGGGCGGTATCGATGTGATCGTCAACAACGCGGGAGTCGCTTCGGGCGGGTTCTTTAGCGAATTGTCCCTGGAAGACTGGGATTGGCAGATCGCAATCAACCTCATGGGCGTGGTCAAGGGGTGCAAGGCCTTCCTGCCCTTGCTGGAAAAGAGTCATGGCACAATCATCAATATCGCCTCGATGGCGGCCTTGATGCAGGGCCCGGCCATGAGCAACTACAACGTGGCGAAGGCCGGGGTGGTGGCGCTGTCCGAAAGCCTGCTGATCGAACTGGCCCATCAGGAAGTGGCGGTGCATGTGGTCTGCCCGTCGTTCTTCCAGACCAATCTGCTCGACTCGTTTCGTGGGCCGACGCCAGCCATGAAGGCCCAGGTCGGCAAGTTGCTGGAAAGCTCGCCCATCAGTGCTGCCGAGATTGCCGACTATATCTACCGCCAGGTCGCGGCCGGTGAATTCATGATCCTGCCCCACGAGCAGGGGCGCATGGCCTGGGCGCTCAAGCAGCAGAACCCGCAGTTGCTGCACAGCGAAATGATTGCCATGGCCGACCGGATGCGCAGCAAGGCGCGCCAGGGTAGCCAGTAGGCTTGCCCGGCGCGGCAGGGCTGGTTAGGGTGGCGGCCATCCGATCTCCCTGACGAGTACTACGCGTGCTTAATTATCTGTGGTTCTTTCTGGCGGCGCTGTTTGAGATCGCCGGTTGCTATGCGTTCTGGATGTGGTTGCGGCAGGGCAAGAGTGCCTGGTGGATCGCGCCGGCCCTGTTGAGCCTGACGCTGTTCGCGCTGCTGCTGACCAAGGTCGAGGCGACCTATGCCGGGCGAGCCTACGCTGCCTATGGCGGGATCTACATCGTGGCCTCGATCGCCTGGCTCGGCCTGATCGAACGGGTGCGCCCGCTGGCGTCGGATTGGCTGGGCGTTGTGCTGTGCGTGGTCGGTGCCAGCATCATCCTGTTCGGTCCGCGCTTCTCCGCACCATAACGGCTTGCGCGAGTGATGCAGTCCCCGTCTGTAGGTCGGATCGAGAGAGCCTGTCGTATTGGGCTGATTCGGCGCTACTGGATTGCCCGGGCGTGCGCTGGTTGTGCAGTCTCCAGAGTCCGCTCACTACAAGGACTGTTCCATGCTGGTTTTGACTCGCGCCGTCGGCGAAACCCTCGTTATCGGCGATGACGTTACTGTGAAAGTGTTGGCTGTGACTGCGTTCGGGGTTCGGCTGGGGATAGAGGCGCCGCGGCATGTCGAGGTGCACCGCAGCGAGATTTATCGCCGTCTGCAACTCAAGCGCGAGGACGCTGAGCCCAGGCGCTGACGGCGTTCAGTCGAAGTATTCCTTGGGCACGCTATGGCGAGCCATCAATTGGCATTGCTGGCTCTCCAGGTCGAAGAAAATCACGGCCTGGCCCTTGCTCAACGCATGCCGCACGCGCAGCACGCGGGTTTCCTGGGGCGTGTCATCGCCGTTGTCGGTGCCGTCGCGGCTGACGAAGTCCTCGATCAGCCGGGTCAGGGTGTCGGGTTCCAGTTGGTCGTAGGGAATCAGCATGGGGCATTTCTCCGAAAAAATCCGCACGATGCTAACGGCTTGCCCGGTCCTCGTCACGCGTGATTCCCCTGGCCGGGTGTCAGGAGCGCTGGCCGATCAGGCTGTCGACTGCTGGCACCCGGGTATCGCTTTCCATCTGGGTGTCGTGCTCCAGTTGGTGGCTGAAGCGGTCGAGCGAACCGCTGGCCGGCTGCGCGTCGCTGGCAAACACCGGTGGGCTGAGCATATAGGCGCCGAGCAGGCGGCTCAGGGCCGCCAGGCTGTCGATATGGGTGCGTTCGTAGCCATGGGTCGCATCGCAGCCGAAGGCCAGTAGGGCGGTACGGATGTCGTGGCCGGCGGTCACCGCAGAATGGGCATCACTGAAGTAATAGCGAAACAGGTCGCGGCGTGCCGGCAACTCGTGCTCTGTCGCCAGGCGCAGCAGATGGCGGGACAGGTGGTAGTCATAGGGCCCGCCAGAGTCCTGCATGGCCACGCTGACCGCATGTTCGCTGGAGTGCTGGCCCGGCGCGACCGGCGCGATATCGATGCCGACGAACTCACTGACATCCCACGGCAAGGCGGCCGCCGCGCCGCTGCCGGTTTCCTCGGTGATGGTGAACAGCGGGTGGCAGTCGATCAAGGGTTGCGCGCCGCTGTCGACAATGGCCTTGAGGGCGGCGAGCAGGGCGGCTACCCCCGCCTTGTCGTCCAGGTGGCGGGCGCTGATATGGCCGCTTTCGGTGAACTCCGGCAGGGGGTCGAAGGCCACGAAATCACCGATGCCGACACCCAGCGATTCGCAATCGGCGCGGGTGGTGCAGTAGGCATCGAGGCGCAGTTCGATATGGTCCCAACTGATGGGCAACTCATCCACGGCGGTGTTGAAGGCGTGCCCCGAGGCCATCAGCGGCAGCACGCTGCCGCGGATCACGCCGTTGTCGGTGAACAGGCTGACGCGGCTGCCTTCGGCGAAGCGGCTTGACCAGCAGCCGACCGGGGCGAGTGTCAGGCGGCCGGTATCCTTGATGGCGCGCACGCTTGCGCCGATGGTGTCCAGGTGGGCGGAGACGGCACGGTCCGGGCTGCTCTGCTGGCCTTTGAGGGTGGCGCGCAGGGTACCGCGGCGAGTCAGCTCGAAGGGGATACCAAGCTCGTCCAGCCGCTCGGCGACGTAGCGCACGATGGTGTCGGTGAAGCCGGTGGGGCTGGGGATGGCCAGCATTTCCAGGAGGACTTTTTGCAGGTAGTGCAGATCCGGTTCGGGCAGTGACGGGGTCATGGTTGCTCCAGGGCTAGGGGCGAACGCGGGCAGCCGCCGCTGACATCAGGGAGTCGGCTGGCAGGAAACAGCAGGTCGATAAAGCGCTCGGCCGTCGGTTGGGGTTCATGGTTGGCCAGGCCAACCCGTTCATTGGCTTCGATAAACACGTAGTCGGGCTGGTCGGCAGCGCTGACCATCAGGTCCAGGCCGACCACTGGAATATCCAGTGCGCGGGCGGCGCGGATCGCGGCCTCGGCCAGTGTGGGGTGCAGGATCGCGGTGACATCCTCCAGCGTACCGCCGGTATGCAGGTTGGCCACGCGGCGCACCGCCAGTTGCTCGCCGGCTGGCAGCACGCTGCTGTAGTCGTAGCCAGCGGCTTGCAGGGTGTGCTGGGTTTCCCGGTCGAGGGGAATGCGACTTTCGCCCTGGGTGGCGGCCTGGCGGCGCCGGCTCTGGGCCTCGATCAGTGCGCCGATGGCATGCAGGCCGTCACCGACAACCTGTGCCGGCCGGCGAATCGCGGCGGCGACGACCTCGAAGCCGATCACCACAATGCGCAGATCGAGGCCCTCGTGAAAGCTCTCCAGCAGCACCCGGCTATCAAAGCGCCGTGCGGCCTCGATAGCCGCCTGCACGGATTCGATGCAGCGCAGGTCCACCGCCACGCCCTGGCCTTGCTCGCCATCCAGGGGCTTGACCACCACCCGCTGGTGTTCGTCGAGAAAGGCCAGGTTGTCGTCACCATTGCCCGCCAATTGCTGGGCTGGCAGTTTCAGGCCGGCGGCGTCCAGGGTGCGGTGGGTCAGGCTTTTATCCTGGCACAGGCTCATGCTGATGGCTGTGGTCAGGTCGCTCAGCGATTCACGGCAGCGTATCCGCCGGCCGCCATGGACCAGGGTAAACAAGCCGGCGGCGGCATCGTCGACCTGTACTTCGATCCCGCGTCGATGGGCCTCTTCCACCAGGATGCGGGCATAGGGATTGAACCCGGCCTGCGGCCCGGGGCCGAGGAACAGCGGCTGGTTGATACCGTTCTTGCACTTGATGGAGAAGGTCGACAGGGTTCGAAAGCCCAGCTTGGCGTAGAGGTTTTTCGCTTGCTGATTATCGTGCAGTACCGACAGATCGAGATAGCTCAGGCCACGGCTCATGAAATGCTCGATCAGGTGACGCACCAGTACTTCGCCCACGCCCGGCCGGCTGCAGCCGGGATCGACCGCGAGGCACCAGAGGCTGCTGCCGCTTTCCGGGTCATGAAAGGCCTTTTGATGGTTCAGGCCCATCACGCTACCGATCACCGCGCCGCTGTCTTCATCTTCGGCCAGCCAGTACACCGGTCCGCCCTGATGGCGGGGTGTCAGCCGCTGTGGGTCAATGGGCAGCATGCCGCGGGCCTGGTAGAGCTGGTTGATGGCCTGCCAGTCGTCCTCGTTTTGCGCACGCCGGATGCGAAAACCGCGAAAGACCCGAGTGGCCTGGCGATAGTCACTGAACCACAGGCGTAGGGTGTCCGAGGGATCGAGGAACAGTTGGTGCGGCGCTTGGGCCAGGACCTGCTGGGGCGCCGCGACGTACAGCGCGATATCGCGTGCGCCGGGGCGTTCGTTGAGCAGCTCGGCCGCCAGCGCAGCGGGCTCTGCAAAAGTATGGCCCAGCAGCAGCCGGCCCCAACCGCAATGCAAGGCAATGGGCTGTTGGGTCGGCGCACTACCGTCCTCGGCAAAGCGCGCCTGCAGTCGTTCATAGGACGGTGCCTGGCCGCGCAGCAGGCGTTGGTTGTAAGCCGTGGCGTGGGGTTTCATCGGTCAGATTCCTTGTTCGCTAAGCCACAGGTTGAGCGCTGCCAGTTGCCACAGCTTGGAGCCGCGCAGCGGGGTCAACTGGCCGTGGGGATTGCTCAGCAGGCGGTCGAGCATGGCTGGGTTGAACAGGCCGCGATCCTGGCTGGGATCCAGCAGCAGGTCGCGGACCCAGTTCAGGGTGTCGCCCTGCAAGTGCTTGAGACCGGGGACCGGGAAGTAACCTTTCTTACGGTCGATCACGGCGCTGGGAATCACCCGGCGTGCGGCTTCCTTGAGCACCTGTTTGCCGCCGTCGGGCAACTTGAAACGGGCCGGCACCCGGGCCGAAAGCTCCACCAGGCGGTAGTCCAGAAACGGCGTGCGAGCCTCCAGCCCCCAGGCCATGGTCATGTTGTCGACGCGCTTGACCGGGTCATCGACCAGCATCACCGTGCTGTCCAGGCGCAAGGCCTTGTCCACGCCGGCCGCGGCACCGGGCATGGCGAAATGCTCACGGACGAAATCCCCGGCCGCGTCGTGCTCCACCAGCCATTGGGGTTGCACGGTGGCGGCGTAGTCGTCGTAGCTGCGGTCGAAAAACGCCTCGCGATAGGCGCTGTAGGGATCGGCGGCGCCGTCCACCTGCGGGTACCAGTGATAGCCGGCGAACAACTCGTCCGCGCCCTGGCCGCTTTGCACCACCTTGCAGTGCTTGGCCACTTCCCGGGACAACAGATAAAAGGCGATGCAGTCGTGGCTGACCATCGGTTCGCTCATGGCTTGGAACGCCGCAGGCAACTGCTCGATGATTTCCTGTTCGGCGATGCGTAACTGGTGGTGGTGCGTGCCGTAGTGCCGGGCGATCAGGTCCGAGTACTGGAACTCATCGCCGCGTTCGCCGCCGGCATCGGCAAAACCAATGGAAAAGGTCGACAGTTGCTCGACACCGACCTCGCGCAGCAAACCGACCAGCAGGCTCGAGTCGACGCCGCCGGACAGCAAGACGCCCACGTCCACCGCCGCCCGCTGGCGAATCGCCACGGCTTCGCGGGTGCTGTCCAGCACCTGGTCGGTCCAGTCCTCCAGGCTCAGGTCGAGTTCATCGGCCCGGGGGCCGTAGGGGAGCGTCCACCAGGTCTTGCGCTCACGAACGCCCTTGGCGTCGATACGCAGCCAACTGGCGGGCTCGAGCTTTTCGATACCTGCCAGCAGGGTACGGGGCGCGGGTACCACAGCATGGAAGTTGAGGTAATGATTGAGGGCAACCGGGTCGAGCACCGGCTGGATATCGCCGCCCTTGAGCAGGCTGGGCAGGGTCGAGGAAAAACGCAGGCGCTGGGCGTTTTGTGCCAGATAGAGCGGTTTGACGCCGAGGCGGTCACGGGCCAGAAACAGGCTTTGCCGGTCTCGGTCCCAGATGGCGAAGGCAAACATGCCATTGAGCTTGGGCAGCAGCGCTTCGCCCCAGGCGTGATAGCCCTTGAGCAGGACTTCGGTATCACCGTGGGAGTGGAAGCGGTAGCCCAGGTCCTCAAGTTCGCGGCGCAACTCCGGGAAGTTGTAGATCGCACCGTTGAAGGCCAGGGACAGGCCCAGTTCGCTGTCGACCATAGGCTGGGCCGAGCCGTCCGACAGGTCCATGATTTTCAACCGCCGATGGCCCAGGGCGATTGGCCCGTGGCTGTAAAAGCCCCAGGCATCCGGCCCGCGTGGCGCGAGGTGGTGGGTCATGCGTTCAATGGCGGCCAGGTCGGCCGGTTGAAAGTCGAAACGTAGTTCTCCAGCTAATCCGCACATGTTGCGTAAGCCCTTTGTATTTCGGCATGTGTGTCGCTACTGGGGTTTTGCTTGTACCAATTTCGTACCGCTTTGCGGTGCATTCAGTTTATCCAGCTCAGCCCAGTCGCTTGATGAGCTGATCCACTTCGCATATGTCGACAGCAGTACCTGGACGCTGTGCCCGAGCTGGGCGGCGATGAATGCCGGGTTCATGCCGGACATCAAGCACATCGTCGCGTACGTGTGGCGCGTGTCGTACATCCTGCGATGCCTCATTCCAAGCTTGCGCATAGCGCTTACCCAGTAGCGTTTGGCCCCGGTTTCGGAACGAATGTAGAGCTCCTCCCTAGCACCCGTCCCCTCTGGCGCGAAGACATAATCAGACCGCGCCGCCGTCAATGACCTAGCTTTATCGAGTGCCCGAAGCGCCTGATCGTTCAATAAAACTTCGCGTACCGTTTTGGTTTTGGTCCTTTCCTTGATCTGTCCGAAGATCCTGATACGACACACCCTGGCAGTTCTGTTGCGCGTGTCTACCTCGCTCCAACGCAGCGCCATCGCCTCGCCTGGGCGCATTCCCGTATAGAAAGAAAACTCAAAAAATGCTGCATAGATTTGCTGAAGACCGCTTGTGATTTCGTACAGTTTGGCTACCAGCGCGTCTGCCTCTTCTCTGCTGAACGGATCTATCTCCCGCTTGGTCACCCGGCTCTGAGGAATGGATAGGGCCGGGTTCCTTAGAATCAGCTCGTCGCTCATTGCCTGCTTGAAGATGCTGGTGACCAGCCGCACTGCGCCCTTGCGCCGGCTGGGCGAAGACCACTGGATCTCTTGCGCGATTTTGCGCATCAGCATTGGCGTGATTTTGTCGATGGGCGTGCTGGCCAGGTAGGGAATCCAGTATTTTTGCAGTGCAGAGCGATAGCTTTTGCGGGTCACCTCAACGATCTGAAGCCCATCCAGCCACTCTTGGGCGTAGTCGAAGAAGATCGGGACCCTGTGTGTGACTGCGGAGCGGGAGCCGGGGAATAGCTCGGCGTACTTTTCCTCGGTGAGCATCCCCAGCTTATCGAGTTGCTTTACTTGAGAACAAAGGCCCGCTGCTGCTGCGATTCCCTTCGGGGTCTGAGGGTAGGGGAGCGTTTCGCAACGCCGCTTTTTGTTCCAGGAGAATCGAATTCGGATTGATTTACCGACGAACTCAACGCCCTTGGGCAGCTCCACAGGCTCTCTAGCCATTCATCGTATCTCCACTTGCTGTACATAATCCGGCCGTCGACTTTCAGCCATACATCTGGCGGTATGATGTTCCGCTCTCTCTTTCGCTGTAGGGCTTTTGGCGTGGTGCCGAGCAGTTCGGCCATTCGCTTTTCGGAAACCTTATCTTGGCCGGGCTCGTCGGCCAGCTTTTCTAGTGCTGCCATATCGGCTACCTCTGCCCGGAGTGGGCGCTACTGCTCCATGCCGCCCTATGGCGGCAGAAGGTGGGTTATTTGGTCGCGCTGCTGATTGCAGCGCGTAGAGCGTCCGCGTCGAAGGAGGTGACGCTGTGGGTTGGGTGGTCAAGTTTTGAGAGGACGTGCTGGGCGGCGGAAAGCAGCTCCCCGTTCATTGCGCCTTCTTCCCGGCCTATATCCCAAAAGCGCTGACCCCAGTGATCCGCCGGCGGCGGGTTGACGTTCTGGGCGCCCATGGCCAGGCCCCCCACAATCGCGTCACACAGGTCGCGCTTGTAGGCGTTGTCGCCGTCGATGCTCAGG
>NZ_JANHLC010000014.1 GCF_028682395.1 Pseudomonas putida
ATCGTCAAGATTAAATTCCGAAACCCCAATTGCGAAAGCAGTTGGGGTTTTGTTTTTGCGCGCAAAAAAAACATCTAATTGCTTGGGTTGACCTGGTCGTGCCTTTCTATGCAACAGAGAAAGCCATCGCTATGATGCCTGCCTTACTGTGAAACGAGGCCAACATGTCGAGGTTGTTAGAGCTGCTCAAAGATGGCCAGTTTCACTCGGGACAGGTGCTCGGCGAAATACTGGGTGTGAGCCGTAGCGCTGTTTGGAAGCGGCTCAAGCAGCTTGAGCTGGAGCTGGGCCTGAGTGTGCACAAAGTTCCAGGCCGGGGTTATCGGCTGGCTGCGCCGATCTTGTCGCTGTGTGAGGTCGATGGGGCTGGTTGGCCGGTTCATGTCCTGGATACGGTCGATTCGACCAATGCTGAAGCGTTGCGCTTGATCGAGCGCGGTGTTGTAGCGCCTTTTGTAGTGGTTGCAGAGCGCCAGGTTGCCGGAAGAGGGCGCCGTGGGAGAGTGTGGTCTAGTCCTTATGGGCAGAACCTCTATTACAGCGCTGTGTTGAGGATCGACGGAGGAATGCGTCAGCTTGAAGGCTTAAGTTTGGTGGTAGGTCTCGCGGTGTTGCGGATCTTGCGCGGTCTAGGCATTCGCCAGGCGGGGCTTAAGTGGCCAAATGATGTGTTGGTGCAAGGGCGAAAAATAGCGGGAATCCTGTTGGAGCTTGTGGGCGATCCCGCAGACGTTTGCCACGTGGTAGTAGGCGTTGGAATCAACGTTAATATGGTGAGCGTCGAGGGGGTAGATCAGCAGTGGAGTTCTGTACGCCTTGAGACGGGTTCGGACATCGATCGAAACCAGCTGATACTCGCGCTCAATGAGGCTTTGCAATCGTATTTGAAGCGTTTTCATGCCCTTGGTTTCTCATCTCTGCAGCAAGAGTGGGATGAAAATCATCTATGGCAAGGGCGGGAAGTGTCATTGATTGCAGGGGAAAATGTGATCAGTGGTGTGGTTTTGGGCGTTGATCAGCGCGGGGCGCTACGCCTGCTGGTCGATGGGCAGGAAGCTGTATTTAGTGGTGGTGAGCTCAGCCTGAGGTTGCGTAATGATACTTGAGCTTGACTGTGGAAATAGTTTTATCAAATGGCGGGTTATTACCACCGAGTCGGCACAGGTTGTTGCAGGAGGTGTTGCTGACTCTGGTGCGGCAGTTATAGATGAGTTAAAGGGGCTGGCTGATATTTGCATCACTCATTCCCGACTGGTCAGTGTCAGGACGGATGAAGAGACCGAGTCTCTGGTGCTCTCTCTAGAGGCTGAGTATCGGATCGCGGTAGTGCGTGCCCGTTCCGCGAGAGAAGTGGCGGGTGTGCGCAATGGCTATGAAGACTACAGGCTATTAGGGCTGGACCGCTGGTTGGCGCTGCTGGGGGCGTTCCATCTGGCGAGCCGCCCGTGTTTGGTTCTGGATTTTGGTACGGCAGCGACATCTGACTTTGTGGCTGTGGATGGTGAGCATTTAGGGGGGTTCATCTGTCCTGGTATGCCGCTGATGCGCAGCCAGTTGCGGACTCATACGCGGCGCATTCGCTATGACGACAATGCCGCAGAGCTTGCGCTCCTTGACCTCGTTCCAGGGCGTGTAACCGCCGAGGCTGTGGAAAGAGGTTGTGCTCTGATGATCAGAGGGTTCGTTCACACTCAGCTGGAGATTGCTCGGGCTCGCTGGGGGGAGGACTTTACGGTCTTCCTGACAGGCGGGGATGCTGGCTTGGTGCGTGACCTGGTACCAGATGCCTGTGTTGTGCCTGATCTTGTGTTTGTGGGGTTGGGGATAGCTTGTCCCCTTTAAAGAGGTGTCTATGCGCTGGCTGTTTCTGCTGCTGATTGTCCTGAATGTTTTCTATTACGTGTGGCACCAGCAGGAGGCGCCTCTAAAGGCCAAGGATGTAACGCCTCTGGCGCTCTATCGCGGCACTCAACAGGATATACGCCTCCTAAGTGAGTCTGGGGGGGGAGTTAAGCGGCCTGCCGGGAGCTCGGGTGTTGCTGGATGGGCTGCGCCGAATTGCATGTACATAGGTGGCGTGGTCAATGAAGCGCGGCTCGCGCCCCTGGAAACTCGTCTTGCGGCCCTGGGCGTTAGGGGGCTGCGGGAGCATTTCGAGGGTGGCGAAAATCAAGGTTACTGGTTGAGGGTGCACCCCGAAAGCCGGGATTTGCTCGGGACGTTGGATCTGGAAGACCTTTCTAAAGAATTCAATGAGTTAAAACATAAAATAATGCCTTGCGAGGGCATTGCAAGTGACGAATAGTTTGCATAGAATGGCGCCCGCTTCGCAGTGATCCTCTCTTCGGAAGGTGGGCAGTGAAGCGATAGTCATGCAGCTAAGTTCAGGTTTTTAATGAGAAAAGCGCTTGACAGAAGGGTGGAATGCTGTAGAATTCTGCCTCGCTTAGGAGGGGTTCCCGAGCGGCCAAAGGGATCAGACTGTAAATCTGACGTCTACGACTTCGAAGGTTCGAATCCTTCTCCCTCCACCATATTTAAGCGTGAATAGCAAGTTGTGCGGGTGTAGTTTAGTGGTAGAACCTCAGCCTTCCAAGCTGATGATGCGGGTTCGATTCCCGCCACCCGCTCCAGATTTGCTGTTCGTGCAAAGTGTTTCGCTCTTGTAGCTCAGTTGGTAGAGCACACCCTTGGTAAGGGTGAGGTCAGCGGTTCAAATCCGCTCAAGAGCTCCATATAACAAGGCAGATATGAAAATATCTGCCTTTGTTTTAGGTGGCAGTGAAGGTGTTGCATGCTTCATTGGTCGCGTAGGCTGCTGGTGCATAGGCTAGTAGCTGAGTTAGGCGAATAAGTTGTTGAAATAGCTCTTCTAGGCCGACATAATGGTCGGCCTAATTTTGTTTTAGGTCAGTAGCTCAATTGGCAGAGCGACGGTCTCCAAAACCGTAGGTTGGGGGTTCGATTCCCTCCTGACCTGCCAGATTCACTCGGTGTATCTGGCTTTCTTTTCACAGGATCTCCTTAGATGACTCCAAAAGCAGAAGCCCAAGATTCTCGCTTCGATGTGCTCAAGTGGCTTGTAGTAGTTGCTTTGGTTGTTGTTGGCGTTGTTGGGAATCATTATTACTCTGGTTCGCCAATCCTGTATCGCGTGCTCGCTCTGCTTGCTATCGCTGCTGTGGCCGCTTTTGTCGGTTTGCAGACAGCCAAAGGCAAGTCGTTCTTCGTGCTCGCCAAGGAAGCCCGTGCCGAGATCCGTAAAGTTGTATGGCCTACTCGCCAAGAAACAACGCAGACCACGCTGATAGTCGTGGCTGTAGTTCTGGTTATGGCGCTGCTCTTGTGGGGGCTCGATTCCCTCCTGGGCTGGCTTGTTTCCTTGATTGTTGGCTAAGGGTGTCCCGTGGCTAAGCGTTGGTATGTTGTGCATGCTTACTCGGGTTACGAGAAGCATGTTATGCGCTCCTTGATTGAGCGTGTAAAGCTGGCAGGCATGGAAGATGGCTTTGGTGAAATTCTGGTCCCCACTGAAGAAGTGGTGGAAATGCGTAATGGCCAGAAACGCAAAAGCGAGCGTAAATTCTTCCCGGGTTACGTGCTTGTCCAAATGGATATGAATGAGGGTACTTGGCACTTGGTCAAGGATACTCCTCGGGTGATGGGTTTTATCGGCGGTACTGCCGACAAGCCGGCACCGATCACTGATAAAGAGGCAGAAGCCATTCTGCGTCGCGTTGCTGATGGTAGCGATAAACCTAAGCCCAAGACTCTGTTCGAGCCGGGTGAGGTGGTTCGTGTTACTGACGGTCCGTTCGCTGATTTCAATGGCACTGTTGAAGAAGTTAACTACGAAAAAAGTCGCATCCAGGTGGCTGTGCTTATTTTCGGTCGCTCTACTCCGGTAGAGCTTGAGTTTAGCCAGGTCGAAAAGGTCTAGCTGAACAAGCATCCCAACCCCACAGTCCTAGGCTGTGGGGTTTTGTCGTCACTGGGATAAACGCGCAAGTAACCGGGGAGCCTGAATAGGCGTTTGAACCCGTAATTGGAGTGCCTCATGGCTAAGAAGATTACAGCTTACATCAAGCTTCAAGTGAAGGCCGCACAGGCCAACCCAAGCCCGCCCGTAGGTCCTGCTCTGGGTCAGCACGGCGTGAACATCATGGAATTCTGCAAGGCGTTCAACGCCCGTACCCAAGGCCAAGAGCCAGGTCTGCCGACTCCCGTGATCATCACTGTTTACAGTGACCGTAGCTTCACTTTCGAAACTAAGAGCACCCCTGCTTCGGTTCTGCTGAAGAAGGCTGCTGGTTTGACTAGCGGTTCCGCTCGTCCAAACACCGTTAAGGTTGGCACCGTGACTCGTGCTCAGCTGGAAGAAATCGCAAAAGTAAAAAATGCGGATCTGACTGCAGCTGATATGGAAGCAGCCGTGCGTACCATCGCCGGTTCTGCTCGTAGCATGGGCCTTAACGTGGAGGGTGTGTAATGGCTAAGCTGACCAAACGTCAAAAGGCAATCGCCGGCAAAATCGAAGCAGGCAAGTCCTACAGCTTCGTTGACGCCGCTGCTCTGCTGACCGAGCTGTCCACCGTTAAGTTCAGCGAGTCCGTTGACGTTGCTGTGAACCTCGGCGTTGACCCGCGTAAATCCGACCAGGTTGTACGTAGCGCTACTGTGCTGCCACACGGCACTGGCAAGACCGTTCGCGTAGCTGTCTTCACCCAAGGTCCAGCTGCTGAGGCCGCTCTGGCTGCCGGCGCTGACCGTGTAGGTATGGACGACCTGGCTGCTGAAATGAAAGGCGGCGACCTGAACTATGACGTAGTTATCGCATCCCCGGATGCCATGCGCGTTGTTGGTCAGTTGGGTCAAATCCTCGGTCCACGTGGCCTGATGCCTAACCCTAAGGTTGGTACCGTAACGCCAGACGTCGCTACCGCGGTTAAGAACGCGAAGGCTGGTCAGGTTCGTTATCGCACCGACAAAAACGGCATCATCCACACTTCCGTTGGCAAGGTCGGTTTCGACGCTGTCAAACTGAAGGAAAACGTTGAAGCCCTGATCGCTGATCTGAAGCGTATCAAGCCAGCTTCTTCGAAAGGTATCTACGTCAAGCGCGTTACCCTGAGCACCACAATGGGTCCAGGTCTGATCATTGATCAAGGCTCGCTCGACGCGTAAGACAAAAGTTGGCGTGCTCGACACGCCAATTTGCAAGATTGGGGTCCCTGCCTGGCGGGGGCTGTCCAAGACCGTAGGCGACGCAAGTCTTAAACCTCAAGCCTACGCAGATGGTGCTCCCGGTTCCTTACCGAATCAGACACCAAAACGACATCCGGCCTCGGCCAGATGAAACGGTAACAAGCAGGAGTTAAACCCGTGGCAATTAAACTCGAAGACAAGAAGGCCATCGTCGCTGAAGTCAACGAGGCTGCCAAAGTCGCTCTGTCCGCTGTCGTGGCTGATGCCCGTGGTGTGACAGTAGGCGCAATGACCGGACTCCGTAAAGAGGCTCGTGAAGCTGGCGTATACGTACGTGTTGTACGTAACACCCTGCTGAAGCGCGCTGTTGCTGACACTGAATACAGTGTCCTCAACGACGTGTTCACTGGCCCGACCTTGATCGCATTCTCCAACGAACATCCTGGTGCTGCTGCCCGTTTGTTCAAAGAGTTTGCTAAAGGTCAGGATAAGTTCGAGATCAAGGCAGCTGCGTTCGAGGGCAAGTTCCTCGCAGCTAATCAGATCGACGTACTGGCAAGCCTGCCGACCCGTGACGAAGCAATTTCCCAGCTGATGAGCGTGATTCAAGGCGCTACCAGCAAATTGGCTCGTACTCTGGCGGCCCTTCGCGACCAGAAAGAAGCTGCCGCAGCCTAAGGCTCAGCAACCTCTTTTGCGTTTATTGTTTATTTCGATGGCCGCGTAGGCTGTCACCCCAATACAGGAATTTATAGTCATGTCTCTGACTAACGAGCAAATCATCGAAGCAATCGGCGAGAAATCCGTTCTGGAAATCGTTGAGCTGATCAAAGCCATGGAAGAGAAGTTCGGCGTTTCCGCTGCTGCTGCTTCCGCTGGCCCAGCTGCAGCTGCTGCCGTTGTTGAAGAACAAACTGAATTCAACGTCATGCTGCTGGAAGCTGGCGAGAAGAAAGTTAACGTGATCAAGGCTGTACGTGAACTGACCGGTCTGGGCCTGAAAGAAGCCAAGGCTGTAGTTGACGGCGCTCCTGCCATGGTTCTGGAAGCTGTTGCCAAAGACGCAGCTGACAAAGCCAAAGCAGCTCTGGAAGAAGCAGGCGCTAAAGTCGAGCTGAAGTAAGCATCGACTTTGCGTCTCCAGCCCAAGCGTTAAGCAGAAGGCTGATGGCTGGTGGCTCTTGCCACCGGCCTTTTTCCGTTATTGGCGACCGACTAGGTCGGTGTCGATAGCGTGCTGTAACCACCCGATATGGTGGCGCAAACCAAGGGGTTTGCACGATTTTCTGGCTGCTCCCGTCGGGAGGGGCCAAACAAGCAGGTGACCAAGCTGGGGAACGCTGATGGCTTACTCATATACTGAGAAAAAACGTATCCGCAAGGACTTTAGCAAGTTGCCGGACGTCATGGATGTGCCGTATCTCTTGGCAATCCAGCTGGATTCGTATCGTGAATTCTTGCAGGCGGGAGCGACCAAAGATCAGTTCCGCGACGTGGGCCTGCATGCGGCCTTCAAATCCGTTTTCCCGATCATCAGCTACTCCGGCAATGCTGCGCTGGAGTACGTCGGTTATCGCCTGGGCGAACCGGCATTTGATGTCAAAGAATGCGTATTGCGCGGTGTGACTTACGCCGTACCTTTGCGGGTAAAAGTGCGTCTGATCATTTTCGACAAAGAATCGTCGAACAAAGCGATCAAAGACATCAAAGAGCAAGAAGTCTACATGGGTGAAATCCCCCTGATGACTGAGAACGGTACCTTCGTAATCAACGGTACCGAGCGTGTAATCGTTTCCCAGCTGCACCGTTCCCCGGGCGTGTTCTTCGACCACGATCGTGGCAAGACGCACAGCTCCGGTAAACTGCTGTACTCCGCTCGTATCATCCCTTACCGCGGTTCGTGGTTGGACTTCGAGTTCGACCCGAAAGACTGCGTGTTCGTGCGTATCGACCGTCGTCGCAAGCTGCCTGCATCGGTATTGCTGCGTGCGCTGGGCTATACCACCGAGGAAGTTCTCGACGCGTTCTACACCACCAACGTGTTCCACGTGAAGGGCGAGACCCTGAGCCTGGAACTGGTGCCTCAGCGCCTGCGTGGTGAGATTGCCGTCCTGGATATCCTGGATGACAAAGGCAAGGTAATTGTCGAGCAAGGTCGTCGTATTACTGCTCGCCACATCAACCAGCTGGAAAAAGCCGGTATCAAAGAGCTGGATGTGCCTCTGGATTATGTCCTGGGTCGCACCACTGCCAAGGCTATCGTGCACCCAGCTACAGGCGAAATCCTGGCCGAGTGCAACACCGAGCTGAACACTGAAATCCTGGCCAAGATCGCCAAGGCACAGGTTGTTCGTATCGAGACGCTGTACACCAACGACATCGACTGCGGTCCTTTCGTATCCGATACGCTGAAAATCGACTCCACCAGCAACCAGCTGGAAGCACTGGTCGAGATCTATCGGATGATGCGTCCAGGCGAGCCGCCGACCAAGGATGCTGCTGAAACCCTGTTCAACAACCTGTTCTTCAGTCCTGAGCGCTATGACCTGTCTGCGGTCGGCCGGATGAAGTTCAACCGTCGTATCGGTCGTACCGAGATCGAAGGTTCGGGCGTGTTGTGCAAGGAAGATATCGTTGCCGTCCTGAAGACGCTGGTCGATATCCGTAACGGCAAAGGCATCGTCGATGACATCGACCACCTGGGTAACCGTCGTGTTCGCTGTGTTGGCGAAATGGCCGAGAACCAGTTCCGCGTTGGCCTGGTACGTGTAGAGCGTGCGGTCAAAGAGCGTCTGTCGATGGCTGAAAGCGAAGGCCTGATGCCGCAAGACCTGATCAACGCCAAGCCAGTGGCTGCGGCGGTGAAAGAGTTCTTCGGTTCCAGCCAGCTGTCCCAGTTTATGGACCAGAACAACCCGCTGTCCGAGATCACCCACAAGCGTCGTGTCTCCGCACTCGGCCCGGGCGGTCTGACTCGTGAGCGTGCAGGCTTCGAAGTTCGTGACGTACACCCGACGCACTACGGTCGTGTTTGCCCGATCGAAACGCCGGAAGGTCCGAACATTGGTCTGATCAACTCCCTGGCGGCTTACGCGCGCACCAACCAGTACGGCTTCCTGGAAAGCCCGTACCGTGTGGTGAAAGACGCTCTGGTCACCGACGAGATCGTTTTCCTGTCCGCCATCGAAGAGGCCGATCACGTAATCGCCCAGGCTTCGGCCACGATGAACGACAAGAAAGTTCTGATCGACGAACTGGTAGCTGTTCGTCACTTGAACGAGTTCACCGTCAAGGCGCCGGAAGACGTCACCTTGATGGACGTTTCGCCGAAACAGGTAGTTTCGGTTGCAGCGTCGCTGATCCCGTTCCTCGAGCACGATGACGCCAACCGTGCGTTGATGGGTTCGAACATGCAGCGTCAGGCTGTACCGACCCTGCGTTCCGACAAGCCGCTGGTCGGCACCGGGATGGAGCGTAACGTAGCCCGTGACTCCGGCGTTTGCGTCGTGGCTCGTCGTGGCGGCGTGATTGACTCGGTCGATGCCAGTCGTATCGTGGTGCGTGTTGCAGATGATGAAGTTGAGACCGGCGAAGCGGGTGTCGACATCTACAACCTGACCAAGTACACCCGTTCGAACCAGAACACCTGCATTAACCAGCGTCCGCTGGTGCGTAAAGGTGATCGTGTTCAACGTAGCGACATCATGGCCGATGGTCCGTCCACCGATATGGGTGAACTGGCACTGGGTCAGAACATGCGTATCGCGTTCATGGCATGGAACGGCTTCAACTTCGAAGACTCCATCTGCCTGTCCGAGCGTGTTGTTCAAGAAGACCGCTTTACCACGATCCACATTCAGGAACTGACCTGTGTGGCCCGTGACACCAAGCTTGGCCCAGAGGAAATCACTGCAGACATCCCGAACGTGGGTGAGGCTGCACTGAACAAGCTGGACGAAGCCGGTATCGTTTATGTAGGTGCTGAAGTTGGCGCCGGCGATATTCTGGTCGGTAAGGTCACTCCGAAAGGCGAGACTCAGCTGACTCCAGAAGAGAAGCTGCTGCGTGCAATCTTCGGTGAGAAAGCCAGCGACGTTAAAGATACCTCCCTGCGCGTGCCAACCGGCACCAAAGGTACTGTCATTGACGTACAAGTCTTCACTCGTGACGGCGTAGAGCGCGATGCGCGTGCCCTGTCGATCGAGAAGAGCCAGCTCGACGAGATCCGCAAGGACCTGAACGAAGAGTTCCGTATCGTTGAAGGTGCAACCTTCGAACGTCTGCGCGCTGCACTGGTTGGCCACAAGGTTGAAGGCGGTGCTGGTCTGAAGAAAGGCCAGGACATCACCGACGAAGTGCTCGACGGTCTTGAGCACGGCCAGTGGTTCAAACTGCGTATGGCTGAAGACGCGCTCAACGAGCAGCTCGAGAAAGCTCAGGCTTACATCGTTGATCGTCGTCGTCTGCTGGACGACAAGTTCGAAGACAAGAAGCGCAAGCTGCAGCAGGGCGATGACCTGGCTCCAGGCGTGCTGAAAATCGTCAAGGTCTACCTGGCAATCCGTCGTCGCATCCAGCCGGGCGACAAGATGGCCGGTCGTCACGGTAACAAGGGTGTGGTCTCCGTGATCATGCCGGTTGAAGACATGCCGCACGATGCCAATGGCACTCCGGTCGACGTGGTCCTCAACCCGCTGGGCGTACCTTCGCGTATGAACGTTGGTCAGATTCTCGAAACGCACCTGGGCCTTGCGGCCAAAGGTCTGGGCGAGAAGATCAACCGGATGATCGAAGAGCAGCGCAAAGTCGCTGAGCTGCGCAAGTTCCTGCACGAGATCTACAACGAGATCGGTGGTCGCAACGAAGAGCTGGATACTTTCTCCGATCAGGAGATCCTGGATCTGGCGCACAACCTGCGTGGCGGCGTACCTATGGCCACTCCGGTGTTCGATGGCGCGAAGGAAAGCGAAATCAAGGCGATGCTGAAACTGGCTGACCTGCCAGAAAGCGGCCAGATGCAGCTGACTGACGGCCGTACCGGCAACAAGTTCGAGCGTCCGGTAACCGTTGGCTACATGTACATGCTGAAGCTGAACCACTTGGTAGACGACAAGATGCACGCTCGTTCTACTGGTTCGTACAGCCTGGTTACCCAGCAGCCGCTGGGTGGTAAGGCGCAGTTCGGTGGTCAGCGTTTCGGGGAGATGGAGGTCTGGGCGCTGGAAGCATACGGCGCGGCATACACTCTGCAAGAAATGCTCACAGTGAAGTCGGACGATGTGAACGGTCGGACCAAGATGTACAAAAACATCGTGGACGGCGATCACCGTATGGAGCCGGGCATGCCCGAGTCCTTCAACGTGTTGATCAAAGAAATTCGTTCCCTCGGCATCGATATCGATCTGGAAACCGAATAACACGTGACGCGATCGAGAGCGGGGCAGGATAGCCCGCTCTCTGCTCCGCCAGGAGGAAAGGCCTTGAAAGACCTACTGAATTTGCTGAAAAACCAGGGTCAAGTCGAAGAGTTCGACGCTATCCGTATTGGATTGGCCTCGCCTGAGATGATCCGTTCGTGGTCGTTCGGTGAAGTTAAAAAGCCGGAAACCATCAACTACCGTACGTTCAAACCTGAGCGTGACGGCCTGTTCTGCGCCAAGATCTTTGGCCCGGTAAAGGATTACGAGTGCCTGTGCGGTAAGTACAAGCGCTTGAAGCATCGTGGTGTGATCTGCGAGAAGTGTGGCGTTGAAGTCGCGCTGGCCAAGGTTCGTCGTGAGCGCATGGCGCACATCGAGCTGGCTTCGCCGGTTGCCCACATCTGGTTCCTGAAGTCCCTGCCGTCCCGTATCGGCTTGCTGATGGACATGACCCTGCGTGATATCGAGCGCGTTCTCTACTTCGAGAGCTATGTCGTTATCGATCCGGGCATGACCACCCTTGAAAAAGGCCAGCTGCTGAACGATGAGCAGTACTTCGAAGCGCTTGAAGAGTTCGGTGACGACTTCGACGCCCGCATGGGTGCTGAAGCGGTCCGCGAGCTGCTGCACGCGATCGACCTGGAGCACGAGATTGGCCGCCTGCGTGAAGAAATTCCGCAAACCAACTCGGAAACCAAGATCAAGAAGCTGTCCAAACGTCTGAAGTTGATGGAAGCCTTCCAGGGTTCCGGCAACCTGCCAGAGTGGATGGTGCTGACCGTTCTGCCGGTTCTGCCGCCAGATCTGCGCCCACTGGTTCCTCTGGATGGTGGTCGTTTCGCCACTTCCGACCTCAACGATCTGTATCGTCGAGTGATCAACCGTAACAACCGTTTGAAGCGCCTGCTGGATCTTTCCGCTCCGGACATCATCGTGCGCAACGAAAAGCGTATGTTGCAGGAAGCGGTCGACGCCTTGCTCGACAACGGCCGTCGCGGTCGTGCGATCACCGGTTCGAACAAGCGTCCTCTGAAATCCCTGGCTGACATGATCAAGGGTAAGCAGGGTCGTTTCCGTCAGAACTTGCTCGGTAAGCGTGTTGACTATTCGGGTCGTTCGGTAATTACCGTAGGTCCGACCCTGCGTCTGCACCAGTGCGGTCTGCCGAAGAAAATGGCTCTCGAGCTGTTCAAGCCGTTCATTTTCGGCAAGCTGGAAATGCGTGGTCTGGCGACCACCATCAAAGCGGCCAAGAAAATGGTCGAGCGCGAACTGCCAGAGGTTTGGGACGTTCTCGCTGAGGTGATCCGCGAACACCCGGTTCTCCTCAACCGTGCACCGACCCTTCACCGTCTGGGTATCCAGGCGTTTGAGCCGGTACTGATCGAAGGTAAGGCTATCCAGCTGCACCCTCTGGTCTGTGCGGCGTACAACGCCGACTTCGACGGCGACCAAATGGCCGTGCACGTACCGCTGACACTGGAAGCCCAGCTGGAAGCGCGTGCGTTGATGATGTCGACCAACAACATCCTGTCGCCAGCCAACGGTGAGCCAATCATCGTTCCGTCGCAGGACGTTGTATTGGGTCTGTACTACATGACGCGTGAAGCGATCAACGCCAAGGGCGAAGGTCGTATCTTTGCGGACCTGCAAGAAGTCGACCGCGTATTCCGCGCCGGCGAAGCAGCGCTGCACGCGAAGATCAAGGTTCGTATCAACGAAACCGTCAACGACCGTGACGGTGGCAGCATCAAGAACACTCGTATCGTCGACACTACCGTTGGCCGTGCGCTGTTGTTCCAGGTGGTTCCAGCCGGTCTGTCGTTCGATGTCGTTAACTTGCCGATGAAGAAAAAGGCGATCTCCAAGCTCATCAACCAGTGCTATCGCGTGGTTGGCTTGAAAGAAACCGTTATCTTCGCTGACCAGTTGATGTACACCGGTTTCGCTTACTCGACTATTTCCGGTGTTTCCATCGGTGTTAACGACTTCGTTATCCCGGACGAGAAAGCCCACATCATCGGTGCTGCTACCGACGAAGTGAAAGAAATCGAAAGTCAGTACGCCTCCGGCCTGGTAACCCAGGGCGAGAAGTACAACAAAGTGATCGACCTTTGGTCCAAGGCGAACGACGAAGTTTCCAAGGCGATGATGGCCAACCTCTCGAAAGAGAAAGTCATCGACCGTCATGGCGTCGAAGTCGACCAAGAATCCTTCAACTCGATGTACATGATGGCCGACTCGGGCGCACGGGGTTCTGCTGCGCAGATCCGTCAGCTGGCCGGTATGCGTGGCCTGATGGCCAAGCCGGACGGCTCCATCATTGAAACGCCGATTACCGCGAACTTCCGTGAAGGTTTGAGCGTACTTCAGTACTTCATCTCTACTCACGGTGCTCGTAAAGGTCTGGCGGATACCGCGTTGAAAACCGCGAACTCCGGTTACCTGACTCGTCGTCTGGTAGACGTAGCGCAAGATCTGGTCGTGACCGAGATCGATTGCGGCACCGAGCATGGCCTGCTGATGACACCGCACATTGAGGGTGGTGACGTAGTGGAGCCGCTGGGTGAGCGCGTATTGGGTCGTGTCATTGCCCGTGACGTGTTCAAGCCGGGTACCGAGGACGTTATCGTTCCTGCTGGCACCCTGGTTGACGAGAAGTGGGTCGAGTTCATCGAGCTGAACAGCATCGACGAAGTGATCGTGCGTTCGCCGATCAGCTGTGAAACACGCTACGGTATCTGCGCCAAGTGCTATGGCCGTGACCTGGCTCGTGGTCACCAGGTGAATATCGGTGAAGCGGTCGGCGTTATCGCTGCCCAGTCCATCGGTGAGCCGGGTACTCAGCTGACCATGCGTACGTTCCACATCGGTGGTGCGGCAAGCCGGACTTCGGCAGCCGACAGCGTTCAGGTGAAGAATGGCGGTACCGTCCGTCTGCATAACCTGAAGCACGTTGAGCGTGTAGACGGCCACCTGGTAGCGGTATCCCGTTCCGGTGAGCTGGCAATCGCTGATGACTACGGTCGTGAGCGTGAGCGCTACAAGCTGCCGTATGGTGCTGTGATTTCGGTGAAAGAGGGTGACAAGGTCGACGCTGGTGCCATCGTGGCCAAGTGGGATCCGCACACTCACCCAATTGTTACCGAAATGAAAGGTACCGTGACCTACGTGGGCATGGAAGAAGGCATCACGATCAAGCGTCAGACTGACGAATTGACCGGTATGACCAACATTGAAGTACTCGATGCCAAAGACCGTCCGGCAGCCGGCAAGGACATTCGTCCTGCGGTGAAGATGGTTGATGACAACGGCAAGGATCTGTTGCTGCCAGGCACTGACGTTATCGCTCAGTACTTCCTGCCAGCCAACGCCCTGGTCGGTGTGGCGGATGGTGCGCGGATTGCGATCGGTGACGTTATCGCGCGTATTCCGCAGGAAACTTCGAAGACCCGTGACATCACCGGTGGTCTGCCGCGTGTTGCCGACCTGTTCGAAGCTCGTCGTCCGAAAGAAGCCTCGATTCTGGCTGAAGTCAGCGGCACCATCGCGTTCGGTAAAGAGACCAAGGGCAAGCGCCGTCTGGTCATCACCCCGAACGACGGTAGCGATCCGTATGAAGAGCTGATTCCGAAGTGGCGTCACCTGAACGTCTTCGAAGGCGAACAAGTGAACCGCGGCGAAGTTATCTCCGACGGCCCAAGCGATCCGCATGACATCCTGCGTTTGCTGGGTGTAAGCGCACTGGCCAAGTACATCGTCAATGAGATCCAGGACGTTTACCGCCTGCAAGGCGTGAAGATCAACGATAAGCACATCGAGACCATCCTGCGTCAGATGCTGCGCAAAGTTGAGATCGCCGAGTCTGGCGATTCCAGCTTCATCAAGGGCGACCAGATGGAGTTGACTCACGTACTGGTAGAGAACGAGCGTCTGGGCGCGGAAGACAAGTTCGTCTCCAAGTTCACTCGCGTGCTGCTGGGTATCACCAAGGCGTCGTTGTCGACCGAATCGTTCATCTCCGCGGCCTCTTTCCAAGAGACCACCCGCGTACTGACCGAAGCGGCCGTTACCGGCAAGCGCGATTACCTGCGCGGCCTGAAAGAAAACGTGGTCGTGGGTCGTCTGATCCCGGCCGGTACCGGTTTGGCTTACCACAGCGAGCGCAAGCGTCGTCGTGAAGCCGACAAGCCGTTGCGTGTAAGCGCTAGCGAAGTCGAAGCAGCACTGACTGAAGCGCTGAACTCCAGCGGTAATTAAGACCGGCGGTAATGAGAGCGAGGCCCTGGTCCTTCCTGAAGTCGAAGTCCTGGCAGCAATGTCGGGATGGAGATGAAGGGAAGGCCGGGGCCTTGTCTTGACTGGGGCCAAGATCCTCTTTAGACTCTTGTACCCCTAAATTTGGCGGGAGCTCGTTCCTGCCATTTTGCTTTTCTTGCAAGACAATAGCGTCGCAAGACAACAGTGGAGCTAGTAGATGGCAACTATCAACCAGCTGGTACGTCAGCCGCGTAAGCGTATCGTCGAGAAATCCGACGTGCCTGCGCTGCAGAACTGCCCGCAACGTCGTGGCGTGTGCACCCGTGTGTATACCACTACGCCGAAAAAACCTAACTCGGCACTGCGTAAAGTATGCCGTGTGCGCCTGACCAACGGTTTCGAGGTTTCCTCGTACATCGGTGGTGAAGGTCACAACCTGCAAGAGCACAGCGTGGTACTGATCCGCGGCGGTCGTGTAAAAGACTTGCCAGGTGTTCGTTACCACACCGTTCGCGGCTCTCTGGATACTTCGGGCGTTAAAGGCCGGAACCAGGGTCGTTCGAAATACGGTACCAAGCGTCCGAAGTAATCGGCCGTTTGTAGTTATTAATTTTATTGAGTCGATAAGAGTAAGGTCGGGCACGCAACCCATTGGGTCACTGTCCCGGGCTAACCTGAAGACCGCTTGAGGGCTTATCATGCCAAGACGTCGCGTAGCAGCCAAACGTGAGATTCTGGACGATCCGAAATACGGAAGCCAGATTCTCGCCAAGTTCATGAACCACGTAATGGAAAGCGGCAAGAAAGCCGTTGCCGAGCGTATCGTTTATGGCGCGCTGGAAAAAGTTAAAGAACGCAAGAACAGTGATCCCCTGGAACTCTTCGAGAAAGCTCTCGACGCCATCGCTCCGCTGGTCGAAGTGAAGTCGCGCCGTGTTGGCGGTGCTACTTACCAGGTTCCTGTTGAAGTGCGTCCGTCCCGTCGTAATGCTCTGGCAATGCGCTGGTTGGTAGACTACGCCCGCAAGCGCGGCGAGAAGTCTATGGCTCTGCGCTTGGCTGGCGAACTGCTGGACGCTGCCGAAGGCAAAGGTGCTGCAGTTAAGAAGCGTGAAGACGTGCACCGTATGGCTGAAGCCAACAAGGCTTTCTCGCACTACCGCTTCTAATTTTAGCGTCACTCAATTTGCGAGGGCTTTATGGCTCGTACTACACCGATTAACCGCTACCGTAACATTGGTATCTGTGCGCACGTTGATGCGGGCAAGACCACTACTACCGAGCGGATCCTGTTTTATACAGGCCTCAGCCACAAGCTGGGTGAAGTGCATGATGGCGCTGCGACCACTGACTGGATGGTGCAGGAGCAGGAGCGTGGTATTACCATTACCTCCGCTGCTGTAACGACCTTCTGGAAGGGTTCGCGCGGCCAGTACGATAACTATCGCGTCAACGTTATCGATACCCCGGGTCACGTGGACTTCACCATTGAAGTAGAGCGCTCGTTGCGCGTACTCGACGGTGCTGTCGTGGTGTTCTGCGGTACTTCCGGCGTTGAGCCACAGTCCGAAACCGTATGGCGTCAAGCCAACAAGTACGGTGTTCCGCGTGTTGTATACGTGAACAAAATGGACCGTGCCGGTGCTAACTTCCTGCGCGTTGTTGGTCAGATCAAAAATCGTCTGGGTCACACCCCGGTTCCGGTTCAGCTGGCTATCGGTTCGGAAGAGAACTTCGCGGGTCAGATCGATCTGGTCAAGATGAAGGCTATCTACTGGAACGACGACGACAAGGGTACTACCTACCGTGAGGAGGAGATCCCTGCTGAGCTGCTGAGCCTGGCTGAAGAGTGGCGCTCCAACATGGTTGAAGCCGCTGCCGAAGCCAACGAAGAGCTGATGAACAAGTACCTCGAAGAGGGCGAGCTGACTGTCGAAGAAATCAAGGCAGGTCTGCGCGCTCGTACTTTGGCTGGTGAAATTGTTCCGGCTGTTTGTGGTTCTTCGTTCAAGAACAAGGGTGTACCACTGGTTCTCGATGCTGTTATCGATTACCTGCCTGCTCCGACCGAGATCCCGCCGATCAAGGGTACCCACCCGGACGACGAAGAGCGCGTTGACGAGCGTCATGCAGATGATGCCTCGCCGTTCTCCGCTCTGGCGTTCAAGATTGCTACCGACCCGTTCGTTGGTACTCTGACGTTCGTTCGTGTTTACTCGGGTTTCCTGAGCTCTGGCGACTCCGTGATCAACTCGGTCAAGGGTAAGAAAGAGCGCGTTGGTCGTATGGTGCAGATGCACGCCAACCAGCGCGAAGAAATCAAAGAAGTGCGTGCAGGCGATATCGCTGCTCTGATCGGCATGAAGGACGTCACTACCGGTGACACCCTGTGCGATCTGGACAAGCAGATCATCCTGGAGCGCATGGACTTCCCTGAGCCGGTAATTTCGGTGGCTGTAGAGCCGAAAACCAAGGCTGACCAAGAGAAGATGGGTATTGCACTGGGCAAGCTTGCTCAGGAAGACCCTTCGTTCCGCGTCAAGACTGACGAAGAAACTGGTCAGACCATCATCTCGGGTATGGGTGAGTTGCACCTGGATATCCTTGTTGACCGTATGCGTCGTGAATTCAACGTAGAGGCCAACATCGGTAAGCCGCAGGTTTCTTACCGCGAGAAGATCACCGTCGGCTGCGAAGTCGAAGGTAAGTTCGTTCGTCAGTCCGGCGGTCGTGGCCAGTTTGGTCATTGCTGGATCCGCTTTGCTCCGGCTGATGTGGACGAGAAAGGCAATATCACTGAAGGTCTGGTGTTTGCCAACGAGGTCGTTGGTGGTGTGGTTCCGAAGGAATACATCCCGGCAATCCAGAAGGGTATCGAAGAGCAGATGAAAAACGGCGTTGTTGCCGGTTATCCGCTGATCGGCCTGAAGGCGACCGTGTTTGATGGTTCTTACCATGACGTCGACTCCAACGAGATGGCGTTTAAGGTAGCGGCCTCCATGGCGACCAAGCAGCTGCGTGAGAAGGGCAAGGGCGTAGTTCTTGAACCGATCATGAAGGTTGAAGTAGTAACCCCTGAGGACTACATGGGTGACGTGATGGGTGACCTGAACCGTCGTCGTGGTCTGATCCAGGGTATGGAAGATTCGGTCTCTGGCAAGGTTATCCGTGCTGAAGTTCCGCTGGGTGAGATGTTCGGTTATGCGACCGACGTCCGTTCCATGTCCCAGGGTCGCGCGAGCTACTCCATGGAGTTCTCCAAGTACGCCGAAGCTCCGTCGAACATCGTCGAAGCACTCGTTAAAAAACAAGGCTGATTCAGCCCTTTAGGCAAGGAGTTAATTGTCGTGGCTAAAGAAAAATTTGATCGTTCCCTACCGCACGTCAACGTTGGCACTATCGGTCACGTTGACCATGGTAAAACCACTCTGACTGCAGCACTGACCCGTGTTTGCTCCGAGGTTTTCGGTTCGGCTGTTGTTGACTTCGACAAGATCGACAGCGCGCCAGAAGAAAAAGCTCGTGGTATCACCATCAACACTGCGCACGTTGAGTACAACTCGAAGATCCGTCACTACGCTCACGTCGACTGCCCAGGTCACGCTGACTATGTGAAGAACATGATCACCGGTGCTGCCCAGATGGACGGCGCTATTCTGGTTTGCTCGGCCGCTGATGGTCCGATGCCACAAACCCGTGAGCACATCCTGCTGTCCCGTCAGGTTGGCGTTCCGTACATCGTGGTCTTCCTGAACAAGGCTGACCTGGTAGACGACGCTGAGCTGCTGGAACTGGTTGAGATGGAAGTGCGCGATCTGCTGAGCACTTACGACTTCCCAGGTGATGACACTCCAATCATCATCGGTTCCGCGCGTATGGCGCTGGAAGGTAAAGACGACAACGAAATGGGCACCACTGCCGTTCGTAAGCTGGTTGAAACTCTGGATGCCTACATCCCTGAGCCAGTTCGTCTGACCGACAAGCCATTCCTGATGCCAATCGAAGACGTGTTCTCGATTTCGGGTCGTGGTACCGTTGTAACTGGCCGTATCGAGCGTGGCATTGTTCGCGTTCAAGATCCGCTGGAAATCGTTGGTCTGCGTGATACCACCGTCACCACCTGCACCGGTGTTGAAATGTTCCGCAAACTGCTCGACGAAGGTCGTGCTGGCGAGAACTGCGGCGTTCTGCTGCGTGGTACCAAGCGTGACGACGTTGAGCGTGGTCAGGTTCTGGTTAAGCCGGGTTCGGTTAAGCCGCACACCAAGTTCACCGCAGAAGTATACGTTCTGAGCAAAGAAGAAGGCGGCCGTCATACTCCGTTCTTCAAAGGCTACCGTCCACAGTTCTACTTCCGTACTACTGACGTGACTGGTAACTGCGAACTGCCAGAAGGCGTTGAAATGGTAATGCCAGGTGACAACATCCAGATGACTGTCACTCTGATCAAAACCATCGCGATGGAAGATGGTCTGCGTTTCGCTATCCGTGAAGGCGGTCGTACCGTCGGCGCTGGCGTCGTAGCCAAAATCATCGAGTAATCTCTTTTTAGAGTTTGCTTAGATGTTTGAAAAAGCCTCCGCCTAGCGGGGGCTTTTTTATTGGGTTGACACCTATCTGGGGCGTCTATAGAATTGCGCCTCCTTTTAACGGGCGTATTGCGCCCGGTGGGAATAGCAGCCGGAGTCTGAAATCCAATGCAAAATCAGCAAATCCGTATCAGGTTGAAGGCTTTTGACCATCGCCTGATCGACCAATCGACCCAGGAAATCGTGGAAACCGCGAAACGTACTGGTGCCCAAGTGCGTGGTCCAATTCCACTGCCTACCCGTAAAGAGCGGTTCACCGTTCTGGTCTCCCCGCACGTCAACAAAGACGCGCGTGATCAGTACGAAATCCGTACTCATAAGCGCGTGTTGGACATCGTCCAGCCAACGGATAAAACCGTTGATGCTCTTATGAAGCTTGATCTTGCGGCCGGTGTGGAAGTGCAGATCAGCCTCGGCTAAGACTCGGTCTTAGTCGTGTAACGCTCTGAAATGGGCGGCCATAGCGGGTGAAAGCCCCGTACACTCATGAGGTTTACAACATGACTATTGGTGTAGTCGGTCGTAAATGCGGTATGACCCGTATTTTCACCGAAGAAGGTGTCTCCATTCCGGTCACGGTCATTGAGATCGAGCCGAATCGCGTCACCCAGTTCAAAACTGAAGAGACCGATGGCTATCGTGCAGTGCAAGTCACTGTCGGCGAGCGTCGTGCTTCGCGTGTCACAGCTGCTCAAGCTGGCCACTTCGCTAAGGCGAACGTAGCTGCTGGTCGTACCGTAATGGAATTCCGCCTTGAAGAAGGCGAGTACCAGGCAGGCGATCTGATCAACGCTGAAATCTTCGCTGCAGGTCAACTGGTTGATGTAACCGGTCAGTCCAAAGGTAAAGGCTTCCAGGGTACGATCAAGCGCTGGAACTTCCGCGGGCAAGATAATACCCACGGTAACTCCGTGTCCCACCGCGTCCCAGGCTCTATCGGCCAGTGCCAGACTCCTGGTCGTGTATTCAAGGGCAAAAAAATGTCCGGTCATATGGGCGCTGAGCGCGTGACCGTGCAGTCCCTGGAAGTAGTGCGCGTGGACGCTGAACGCAATCTGTTGTTGGTCAAGGGCGCTGTTCCTGGCGCTACTGGCGGCAACTTGGTTGTACGTCCAGCAGCCAAGGCTCGCGGTTAAGGGGAAGCTGACATGCAATTAAATGTAAATGACGCTCAAGCGATCGAAGTTTCCGAACTGACATTTGGCGGCGAGTTCAACGAGACGCTGGTTCACCAAGCAGTCGTGGCCTACATGGCCGGCGGCCGTCAAGGTAGCAAGCAGCAAAAGACCCGTTCCGACGTTCGTGGTGGCGGTAAGCGCCCTTGGCGTCAGAAAGGTACTGGCCGTGCTCGTGCCGGTACTATCCGTAGCCCAATCTGGCGTGGCGGCGGTACCACTTTCGCAGCTCGTCCACAGGATCACTCCCAGAAGCTGAACAAGAAGATGTATCGCGCAGCAATGCGTTCCATCCTTGCTGAGCTGGTGCGTACTGATCGTCTGGTCGTGGTTCAGGACTTCGCTGTTGAAGCTCCAAAAACCAAAGATCTGCTGAACAAACTGACTGGCATGGGTCTGACCGACGTTCTGATCGTGTCTGACGCAGTTGATCAGAACCTGTACCTGGCTGCTCGTAACCTGCCTCACGTCGACGTGCGTGACGTACAGGGTTCCGATCCAGTTAGTCTGATCGCATACGACAAGGTGTTGATCACCGTGTCGGCCGTGAAGAAATTCGAGGAGCTGCTGGGATGAACCAGGAACGCGTATTTAAAGTTCTGCTTGGCCCGCACGTTTCCGAGAAGGCTACGGTTCTGGCAGATAAGAAAGGTCAGTTCGTTTTCAAGGTTGCTACTGACGCAACCAAGCTGGAAATCAAGAAGGCCGTCGAAAGCCTGTTCAGCGTGAAAGTAGAGCGTGTGACTACCCTGAACGTTCTGGGTAAAAGCAAGCGCACTGCTCGCGGTCTGGGCAAGCGTAATGACTGGAAGAAGGCAGTTATCTCCCTTCAGCCAGGCCAAGATCTCGATTTCAGCAGCAGTGCTGAGTAAGGAAGGGGTGCATCATGGCAATCGTTAAATGCAAACCGACTTCCCCTGGCCGCCGTTTTGTGGTCAAGGTGGTCAACCAGGAGCTGCATAAAGGCGCTCCTCACGCACCGCTGCTCGAGAAAAAATCGAAGTCTGGTGGTCGTAACAACAATGGCCGTATTACCACTCGCCACATCGGTGGTGGTCATAAGCAGCACTATCGTCTGGTCGATTTCCGTCGCAATGACAAAGATGGCATCGCTGCCACTGTCGAGCGCATCGAATACGATCCAAACCGTACTGCTCACATCGCTCTGCTGCTGTACGCAGATGGCGAGCGTCGCTACATCATCGCCCCTAAAGGCGTGAGCGCTGGCGACCAGCTGATCGCAGGTGCTTTGGCGCCGATCAAGCCGGGTAACGCTCTGCAACTGCGTAACATCCCAGTGGGTAGCACCGTACATGGCATCGAGTTGAAGCCAGGTAAAGGCGCTCAGATCGCTCGTTCCGCTGGTGCTTCGGCTCAGTTGATCGCTCGTGAAGGTGTCTATGTGACCCTGCGTCTGCGTTCCGGTGAAATGCGTAAAGTGTTGTCGGAATGCCGTGCAACGCTGGGCGAAGTCTCGAACTCCGAGCATAGCCTGCGTTCCCTGGGTAAAGCTGGTGCCAAACGCTGGCGTGGCGTTCGCCCAACCGTTCGTGGTGTTGCCATGAACCCGGTTGACCACCCACATGGTGGTGGTGAAGGTCGTACCTCTGGTGGTCGTCATCCGGTATCGCCATGGGGCTTCCCGACTAAGGGCGCGAAGACTCGTGGTAATAAGCGTACCGACAAAATGATCGTCCGTCGTCGCAAGTAAATAGAGGGATACGACAGTGCCACGTTCTCTGAAAAAAGGTCCTTTTATTGATCTTCACCTACTGAAGAAGATCGAAGTGGCGGCGGAAAAGAACGATCGCAAACCAGTTAAGACCTGGTCGCGTCGTTCGATGATCCTGCCACAAATGGTCGGTCTGACCATCGCAGTACACAACGGTCGTCAACACGTCCCAGTTCTCGTTAACGAAGACATGGTCGGCCACAAACTGGGCGAGTTCGCCGGTACCCGCACTTATCGTGGGCACGTGGCTGACAAGAAAGCCAAGCGTTAAGGGGTTAGGAAATGGAAGTAGCCGCTAAGTTGTCGGGCGCTCGAATCTCCGCCCAGAAAGCCCGCTTGGTCGCCGACCAGATCCGCGGGAAGAAGGTGGGCGAAGCGCTCAACCTGTTGGCTTTCAGCAGTAAGAAAGCCGCCGAGATCATGAAGAAAGTGCTGGAGTCGGCCGTAGCCAACGCCGAGCATAACGAAGGCGCAGACGTTGATGACCTGAAGGTCAGCACCGTTTTCGTCAACGAAGGGCGTTCGCTGAAGCGCATCATGCCGCGTGCCAAAGGCCGTGCTGATCGCATCGTCAAGCGGTCTTGCCATATCACTGTCAAGGTTGCTGACAAGTAACGGAGTCGAAGAGATGGGTCAGAAAGTACATCCCATTGGCATTCGCCTGGGAATCGTCAAGGAGCACACCTCCGTCTGGTACGCAGACGGTCGGACTTATGCGGACTACTTGTTCGCTGATCTGAAGGTGCGTGAGTATCTCCAAGACAAACTAAAAAGCGCGTCCGTAAGCCGTATCGACATCCATCGTCCGGCCCAAACTGCACGTATCACCATCCACACCGCTCGCCCAGGTATCGTTATCGGGAAGAAAGGTGAAGATGTTGAGAAACTGCGTCAGGACCTGACCAAGCAAATGGGTGTGCCTGTGCACATCAATATCGAAGAGATCCGTAAGCCGGAGCTCGACGGTATGCTGGTTGCGCAGAGCGTAGCTCAGCAGCTGGAGCGCCGTGTAATGTTCCGTCGCGCTATGAAGCGCGCAGTACAGAACGCAATGCGCATTGGTGCCAAAGGCATCAAAATCCAAGTGAGCGGTCGTCTCGGCGGTGCTGAAATCGCACGTACTGAATGGTATCGCGAAGGTCGTGTGCCACTGCACACCCTGCGTGCCGACATCGACTATGCCAACTACGAAGCTCACACCACCTACGGTGTGATCGGTGTAAAGGTTTGGATCTTCAAAGGCGAAGTAATTGGTGGTCGCCAAGAAGAGCTGAAGCCACAAGCACCAGCGCCTCGTAAAAAAGCTGCTAAGTAAGGGGTACGCCAAATGTTGCAACCAAAGCGTACGAAGTTCCGCAAGCAAATGACTGGCCACAACCGTGGTCTGGCATTGCGCGGTAGCAAAGTCAGCTTCGGCGAATATGCGCTGAAGTCTGTAGCTCGTGGTCGTCTCACCGCTCGTCAGATCGAGTCAGCGCGTCGTGCACTGACCCGTCACGTAAAACGTGGCGGCAAGATCTGGATCCGTGTATTCCCGGACAAGCCTATTTCCAAGAAGCCACTCGAAGTTCGGATGGGTAAAGGTAAGGGTAACGTGGAATATTGGGTTGCCCAGATTCAGCCAGGCAAAGTCCTGTATGAAATCGAGGGTGTTACTGAAGAGCTGGCGCGTGAGGCTTTCGCCCTGGCTGCTGCAAAGCTGCCGCTCGCCACCTCCTTTGTTAAACGGACGGTGATGTGATGAAAGCGAATGAACTTCGTGAAAAATCCGCACAGCAGCTGAACGAGCAACTGCTCGGCTTGCTGCGCGACCAGTTCAATCTGCGCATGCAGAAAGCAACTGGCCAGTTGGGGCAGTCGCATCTGCTCTCGCAAGTTAAGCGTGACATCGCTCGCGTGAAGACTGTGCTCAACCAGCAGGCAGGTAAGTAATCATGGCTGAAGCCGAAAAAACTGTCCGTACGCTGACTGGCCGTGTTGTCAGCGACAAGATGGACAAGACCATCACCGTTCTGATCGAGCGTCGCGTTAAGCACCCGATCTACGGTAAATACGTTAAGCGTTCGACTAAGCTGCACGCGCACGACGAAACCAATCAGTGCCACATCGGCGACAAAGTCACTATTCGTGAAACTCGTCCGTTGGCCAAGACTAAGTCTTGGGCACTGGTTGATGTTCTCGAACGCGCTGTGGAAGTCTAAGGACTAGGGGTCGGAGAAATTATATGATTCAGACTCAATCCATGCTCGATGTGGCCGATAACAGCGGCGCTCGCCGCGTTATGTGCATCAAGGTGCTGGGTGGCTCCCATCGTCGTTACGCTGGTATCGGTGACATCATCAAAGTTACCGTCAAGGAAGCAATTCCGCGCGGTAAGGTGAAAAAAGGCCAAGTGATGACTGCTGTCGTAGTCCGCACTCGCCATGGTGTTCGTCGCGCTGACGGCTCCATCATCCGCTTTGATGGCAACGCTGCTGTTCTGCTGAACAACAAGCAAGAGCCGATCGGCACCCGTATCTTTGGGCCAGTGACCCGTGAACTTCGTACTGAGAAGTTCATGAAGATCGTCTCGCTCGCCCCAGAAGTGCTGTAAGGAGATCCGACATGCAAAAGATTCGTCGTGACGACGAGATCATCGTGATCGCCGGCAAGGACAAGGGTAAGCGCGGTAAGGTGCTTAAGGTTCTCGCTGATGACCGTCTGGTCGTCGGTGGTTTGAACCTGGTTAAGCGTCATACCAAGCCTAACCCGATGTCGGGCGTACAGGGCGGTATCGTCGAGAAAGAAGCGCCACTGCACGCTTCTAACGTCGCCATTTTCAACGGCGAAACCAACAAGGCTGACCGCGTTGGTTTCAAAGTAGAAGACGGCAAGAAAATTCGTGTCTTCAAGTCGACCCAAAAAGCGGTTGATGCTTGAACACTGCTAGGTAGATAAGACCATGGCACGACTACAAGAGATTTACCGGAAGGAAATCGCTCCCAAGCTTAAGGAAGAACTTAAGCTCGGGAACGTGATGGAAGTTCCGCGCGTTACCAAAATCACCCTGAACATGGGTCTGGGCGAAGCGATCGGCGACAAAAAAGTCATCGAGCACGCTGTTGCTGACCTGGAAAAGATCACCGGCCAGAAAGTCATCGTGACCTACGCTCGGAAATCCATCGCTGGCTTTAAAGTCCGTGAAGGTTGGCCGATCGGCGTCAAAGTGACCCTGCGCCGTGAGCGTATGTACGAATTCCTGGATCGTCTGCTGTCGATCTCCCTGCCTCGGGTTCGCGACTTCCGCGGCCTGAATGCCAAGTCCTTCGATGGTCGTGGTAACTACAGCATGGGCGTTAAAGAGCAGATCATCTTCCCGGAAATCGACTACGACAAGATCGATGCTCTCCGCGGTCTGGACATCACCCTGACCACCACTGCTCGGACGGATGAAGAAGGTCGCGCATTGCTGCGTGCTTTCAAATTCCCGTTCCGCAACTGATTGGAGTAGGAAAATGGCCAAGAAGAGCATGAAAAACCGCGAGCTGAAGCGTCAGCTCACGGTCGCTAAGTACGCCAAGAAGCGTGCAGAGCTGAAAGCTATCATCGTTGATCTGAACGCAAGTCCAGAGGCGCGTTGGGAAGCTTCCGTTGCCCTGCAGAAGCAGCCACGTGATGCAAGCGCTTCGCGCATGCGCAATCGCTGCCGCATCACCGGTCGTCCGCACGGCGTTTACCGCAAGTTCGGCCTTGGCCGTAACAAGCTGCGTGAAGCTGCAATGCGTGGTGACGTTCCAGGTCTGGTTAAAGCCAGCTGGTAAGTCATACCGCCAAAGTCTCGGCGTTCGGGTTCTCAGGAACCTGACCGTCGGTGACCTTGAACTTGAATCAAGCCCCTTTTGGGGCTTGATTCATTTCTGGCGTATGTCTAGAATGACCGGCTCGCCTGAGCCCGCACTTTTTGTGTGCGTGCAGCTCGGCGAAAGTAGTAGCCGGAAGGCTAATTTTTTTTGTATCAGGAGCGTCTAGCCCATGAGTATGCAGGACCCGTTAGCGGACATGCTAACTCGAATCCGTAATGCCCAGATGGCTGAAAAGTCCGTCGTAAGCATGCCGTCTTCCACGTTGAAGGTGGCTGTAGCCAAGGTCCTGAAGGACGAAGGTTACATCGCGGGTTATCAGATCAGCAGCGAAACTAAGCCGTTGCTATCCATCGAGCTGAAGTACTTCGAAGGCCGTCCGGTCATCGAGGAAGTTAAGCGCGTTAGCCGTCCAGGCCTGCGTCAGTACAAGTCCGTCGATGATCTGCCAAAAGTTCGTGGCGGTCTCGGTGTGTCTATCGTCTCCACCAACAAAGGTGTGATGACTGATCGTGCTGCGCGCGCTGCCGGTGTCGGCGGCGAAGTTCTTTGCACAGTGTTCTAAGGGGGGATAAGCATGTCTCGCGTCGCTAAGAACCCCGTTAAGCTGCCAGCAGGCGTTGAAGTAAAATTCGCCGGCCAACAGCTTTCGGTGAAGGGTGCCAAGGGCACTCTCGAACTGAACGTACACTCGTCCGTTGAAATTGTTGAGGAAGCTGGTGAGCTGCGTTTCGCTGCTCGCAATGGCGACCAACAAACTCGTGCAATGGCCGGTACCACTCGTGCGTTGGTAAACAACATGGTCCAGGGCGTAAGCCAAGGCTTCGAGCGCAAGCTCCAGCTGGTCGGTGTTGGTTACAAAGCGCAAGCAAAAGGCACAGTGCTGAACCTGGCTCTCGGCTTCTCGCACCCAGTGGATTACGAACTGCCGGAAGGCATCACCGCTGAGACTCCCAACCAGACCGATATCTTCATCCGAGGTATCGACAAGCAGTTGGTTGGTCAAGTGGCCGCTGAGATCCGCGACTTCCGTCCACCAGAGCCTTACAAAGGCAAAGGTGTGCGTTACGCAGACGAAGTCGTCCGCCGTAAAGAAGCCAAGAAGAAGTAGGGCATAGCAAATGACCGACAAAAAAGTTACTCGACTGCGTCGCGCTCGCAAAGCACGCCTGAAAATGCACGAACTCGAAGTCGTGCGTCTCTGCGTGTTCCGCTCTTCGCAGCACATCTATGCCCAGGTCATTTCGGCCGACGGCAACAAAGTCCTGGCAAGCGCCTCGACTTTGGATAAAGAACTGCGTGATGGCGCCACTGGCAACATCGACGCGGCCACTAAGGTTGGCCAGCTGGTCGCTACGCGTGCAAAAGCCGCTGGCGTCTCGCAGGTGGCTTTCGACCGCTCTGGCTTCAAGTATCACGGCCGCGTCAAGGCGCTGGCTGATGCTGCTCGTGAAGCTGGGCTGGAGTTCTAAGTTATGTCAAATAACGACCAAAAGCGCGACGAAGGCTACATTGAGAAGCTGGTTCAAGTTAACCGCGTAGCCAAAACCGTTAAAGGCGGCCGTATCTTCACCTTCACCGCGTTGACCGTGGTTGGTGATGGTAAAGGCCGTGTTGGCTTCGGCCGTGGCAAGTCGCGTGAAGTGCCTGCTGCGATCCAGAAGGCAATGGAAGCTGCTCGCCGCAACATGATCCAGGTTGATCTGAACGGCACTACTCTGCAGTACGCAATGAAGTCCGCTCACGGTGCTTCCAAGGTGTACATGCAGCCTGCTTCTGAAGGTACCGGTATCATCGCTGGCGGCGCTATGCGTGCTGTCCTCGAAGTTGCTGGCGTTCAGAACGTTCTGGCCAAGTGCTACGGCTCGACTAACCCTGTAAACGTGGTTCACGCCACTTTCAAGGGTCTGAAGGCTATGCAGTCTCCTGAATCCATTGCCGCCAAGCGTGGCAAAAGCGTCAAGGAGATCTTCTGATCATGGCTACCGTTAAAGTAACGCTGATCAAAAGCATGACCGGCCGTATCCCTAACCACAAACTGTGCGTTAAGGGTCTGGGTCTGCGTCGCATCGGTCACACTGTAGAAGTCCAGGATACTCCCGAGAATCGCGGGATGATCAACAAGGCTTACTACATGCTGCGTGTCGAGGGTTAATCGATGAAACTCAATGATCTGAGTCCAGCGCCGGGTTCCCGTCGCGAAAAGCATCGTCCGGGCCGTGGTATCGGTAGTGGTTTGGGTAAGACCGGTGGCCGTGGCCACAAGGGTCAAACCTCCCGCTCCGGTGGCACCATCGCTCCAGGCTTTGAAGGCGGTCAACAGCCGCTGCATCGTCGCCTGCCGAAGTTCGGCTTCGTTTCCCTGAAGGCCATGGATCGCGCAGAAGTGCGCACTTCCGAACTGGCTAAAGTGGTAGGCGACGTTGTAACTCTGCAGTCCCTGAAGGATGCCAACGTGATTAACCAAAACGTTCAGCGTGTGAAAATCATGCTGTCCGGCGACGTTACTCGCGCAGTCACCCTCAAAGGTATCGCCGCCACCAAAGGTGCGCGCGCGGCTATCGAAGCAGCTGGCGGCAAGTTCGAGGAATAAATGGCTAAGCAAGGTGCTCTCTCTGCGCTCGGCAAAGGCGGTATGTCTGAACTTTGGGCTCGTCTGCGTTTTCTGTTCTTGGCGATTATCGTCTACCGAATAGGCGCACACATTCCGGTTCCAGGTATCAACCCAGACCGATTGGCAGACCTGTTTCGACAGAATGAGGGGACCATTCTTAGCTTGTTCAACATGTTTTCCGGCGGTGCGCTGGAGCGGATGAGCATTTTTGCGTTGGGGATCATGCCGTACATTTCGGCATCGATCATCATGCAGTTGATGACCGCCGTCAGCCCTCAGCTGGAGCAGTTGAAGAAGGAAGGTGAAGCTGGCCGTCGCAAGATCAGCCAGTACACCCGCTACGGCACTGTCGTCCTCGCTCTGGTTCAGGCTATCGGCATGTCCGTTGGTCTGGCCGGGCAGGGCGTTGCGTTCGTGGCTGACTTTGGCTTCCATTTCGTCGCGGTAACCACTTTTGTGGCGGGCGCGATGTTCATGATGTGGCTGGGTGAGCAGATTACCGAGCGTGGTGTTGGCAACGGTATCTCGATGTTGATTTTCGCAGGTATCGTCGCCGGTCTTCCGAGAGCAATTGGGCAGTCTTTCGAGTCTGCACGTCAGGGGGATATCAATATCTTCGCCCTGGTTGCCATCGGTTTGCTGGCAGTAGCGATTATCGGTTTTGTGGTGTTCATTGAGCGTGGTCAGCGTCGTATTGCTGTTCACTACGCCAAGCGTCAGCAGGGTCGTAAGGTTTTTGCTGCGCAGACTAGCCACTTGCCGTTGAAGGTGAACATGGCGGGCGTTATTCCTGCCATTTTCGCGAGCAGCATTTTGCTGTTCCCGGCTTCGCTGGGCGCCTGGTTTGGTCAGTCTGAAGGTATGGGCTGGTTGCAGGACCTCTCGCAGTCGATCGCTCCTGGTCAGCCGTTGAATATTCTGCTGTTTAGTGCAGGGATTATTTTCTTCTGCTTCTTCTATACGGCGTTGATGTTCAATCCGAAAGACGTAGCGGAAAACCTGAAGAAGTCCGGTGCCTTTATTCCGGGCATCCGTCCAGGTGAGCAGTCGGCGCGCTACATTGATGGCGTTCTGACCCGCTTGACCATGTTCGGTGCTCTTTATATGACGGCCGTGTGCTTGCTGCCCCAGTTCCTGGTGGTTGCTGCAAACGTTCCGTTCTACCTTGGCGGGACCTCGTTGCTGATCGTGGTCGTGGTTGTTATGGACTTCATGTCCCAAGTACAATCGCACCTCGTTTCGCACCAGTACGAATCCCTGATGAAGAAAGCCAACCTGAAGGGCTACGGCAGCGGAATGCTGCGCTGAAGTTCCCATAAGGTTCGAGGAGTTGGTGATGAAAGTTCGTGCATCGGTGAAAAAGCTGTGCCGTAACTGCAAAATTATTCGCCGCGAAGGTGTTGTTCGAGTAATTTGCAGCGCGGAACCGCGTCACAAACAGCGCCAAGGCTGAGTGTGATCTGTGCTTCAAGCCCAGCAGCTAGTGCGCTGCTGGGTTGATTATTTGTTATTACAGCGATATTATCTCGCGCCCTATTTCTTGGCTTCCGGGGCGTAGGTAGCTGTCAATTGGAGTCCCACTGAATGGCCCGTATTGCAGGCGTTAACATTCCAGATAACAAGCATACTGTTATCTCGCTGACCTACATCTATGGTGTTGGTCGCACTACTGCACAGAAGATCTGTGCAGACACTGGGGTAAACCCAGCCGTGAAGATCAAAGATCTGAGCGACGAGCAAATTGAACAGCTGCGTAGCGAAGTGGCTAAGTTCACCACTGAAGGTGACCTGCGTCGCGAAATCAACATGAAAATCAAGCGCTTGATGGATCTGGGCTGCTATCGCGGTCTCCGCCATCGTCGTGGTCTTCCAGTACGCGGTCAGCGTACCAAGACCAACGCGCGTACCCGTAAAGGTCCGCGTAAGCCGATCCGCAAGTAATCGCACCAGCGAATCGACAGGAATTTAGTCATGGCAAAACCTGCTGCTCGTCCTCGTAAAAAGATTAAAAAGACAGTGGTTGATGGCATCGCCCACATCCACGCGTCTTTCAACAACACCATCGTGACCATCACCGACCGTCAGGGTAACGCGCTTTCTTGGGCAACCTCCGGTGGTTCGGGTTTCCGCGGTTCCCGCAAGTCCACCCCGTTCGCTGCTCAAGTAGCTGCTGAACGTGCTGGTCAAGCTGCGCTGGAATATGGCCTGAAAAACCTCGACGTTAACGTCAAGGGCCCAGGTCCAGGTCGTGAGTCCGCTGTCCGTGCTTTGAACGGCTGTGGCTATAAGATCGCCAGCATCACCGACGTGACGCCAATCCCGCACAACGGGTGCCGTCCGCCGAAGAAGCGCCGCGTGTAATCCAGGAGACTGTAAAGAATGGCTCGTTACATTGGTCCAAAATGCAAACTGGCACGTCGTGAAGGCACCGATCTCTTTCTGAAGAGTGGCGTCCGCGCTATCGAATCGAAGTGCAATATCGAAGCTGCCCCTGGTATCCACGGCCAACGCCGCGGTCGCCAATCCGACTACGGCACCCAACTGCGTGAAAAGCAGAAGGTCCGTCGTATTTATGGCGTTCTTGAGCGTCAGTTCAGCGGCTACTACAAAGAAGCTGCTGGCAAGAAAGGTGCAACCGGTGAAAACCTGCTGCAACTGCTCGAATGCCGTCTGGACAACGTTGTATACCGTATGGGTTTTGGCTCTACTCGTGCCGAATCCCGTCAGCTGGTATCGCACAAGTCGATCAGCGTTAACGGCAAAACCGTAAACGTCCCGTCCTACCAGGTTCGTGCTGGTGACGTGGTTGCTATTCGTGAGAAGGCAAAGAATCAACTGCGCATTGTCCAGGCTCTCGATCTGTGTGCCCAGCGTGGCCGCGTAGAATGGGTAGAAGTGGACACTGAGAAGAAGTCGGGCGTTTTCAAGAACGTTCCAGCTCGCAGTGACCTCTCCGCCGACATCAACGAAAGCCTGATTGTCGAGCTCTACTCCAAGTAAGGGCTAGAAAATAGGTGCATCCATGCAGATTTCGGTAAATGAGTTCCTGACACCCCGCCACATTGATGTGCAGGTTGTCAGTCCAACCCGCGCCAAAATTACCCTCGAGCCTCTCGAGCGTGGTTTTGGCCACACCCTGGGCAACGCGCTGCGCCGCATCCTGTTGTCCTCAATGCCAGGCTGTGCAGTAGTCGAGGCCGAGATTGACGGTGTGCTCCACGAGTACAGCGCCATCGAAGGTGTACAGGAAGACGTCATTGAAATCCTGTTGAACCTTAAAGGTCTGGCTATCAAGCTGCACGGCCGTGACGAAGTTACGCTGACCTTGTCGAAGAAGGGTTCGGGGGTGGTTACCGCTGCCGATATTCAGCTGGATCATGATGTCGAGATCGTTAATCCCGATCACGTAATCGCTAACCTGGCGTCTAACGGCGCCTTGAACATGAAGCTCACCGTAGCTCGTGGTCGTGGTTATGAACCAGCAGACTCGCGTCAGAGCGATGAAGACGAAAGCCGCAGCATTGGTCGCTTGCAGCTCGACTCTTCGTTCAGCCCGGTTCGCCGTATCGCATACGTGGTGGAAAACGCCCGTGTCGAGCAGCGTACCAACCTGGACAAGCTGGTAATTGATCTGGAAACCAACGGTACCCTGGATCCTGAAGAGGCCATCCGTCGTGCTGCAACCATTCTGCAACAGCAGTTGGCTGCGTTCGTCGACCTCAAAGGTGATAGCGAGCCTGTGGTAATCGAGCAGGAAGACGAGATCGATCCGATCCTGCTTCGCCCGGTTGACGATCTGGAACTGACTGTACGTTCGGCTAACTGCCTTAAGGCGGAAAACATTTACTACATCGGCGATCTGATTCAGCGCACCGAAGTAGAACTGTTGAAGACTCCGAACCTGGGCAAGAAATCCTTGACTGAAATCAAGGACGTACTGGCCTCCCGCGGTCTGTCCCTCGGCATGCGCCTCGACAACTGGCCGCCTGCAAGTCTTAAGAAGGACGACAAGGCGACTGCCTGATCGTCGTAATCACCGAACGTGAGTTTGGTAAGGAATGAACCATGCGTCATCGTAAAAGTGGTCGTCACCTGAGCCGTACCAGCTCGCACCGCAAGGCTATGTTCCAGAACATGGCGGTGTCGCTGTTCGAGCACGAGCTGATCAAAACTACACTGCCGAAAGCTAAAGAACTGCGCCGCGTTGCTGAGCCGCTGATTACTTTGGCCAAGACAGACAGCCTGGCTAACCGCCGTCTGGCTTTCGACCGTACTCGTTCGAAAGCTATCGTTGGTAAGCTCTTCAACGACCTGGGCAAGCGTTACGCTACCCGTGAGGGTGGCTACCTGCGCATCCTCAAGTGCGGTTTCCGCGCTGGTGACAACGCTCCTATGGCGTACGTTGAGCTGGTTGATCGTCCTGTCGGCGGTGAAGCAGTATCCGCTGAGTAAGACGTCAGTCTGAAACAAAGAACCGGGCCTAGTGCCCGGTTTTTTGTGTCTTGTGCATTAGTAAATTTCTATCGGTTGAAGATAGTTAATGAATTTTTAAATGGAATTATTCTGGCCAATACTCCTTCCAAGCCGATTAAGCGGCATTTTCGAATAGAGCCTGAAGAGGAAGGAAAATATGACCGAGAATAAAACCCTGACGACCGCCAGCGGCGCTCCAGTCGCTGATAACCAGAACTCCCGTTCGGCCGGCCCGCGCGGTCCGTTGTTGCTCGACGATTTCCACCTGATCGAGAAGCTTGCACACTTCAACCGGGAAAATATTCCGGAGCGTCGCGTTCACGCGAAGGGTTCGGGGGCCTACGGTACGTTTACCGTCACCAGGGACATCACTGGCTACTCCAGCGCCAAGCTGTTTGATTCGGTCGGCAAGCAGACGCCTACCTTTCTGCGTTTCTCCACGGTCGGCGGCGAGCGCGGCTCGGCAGATACCGAGCGTGATCCCCGTGGGTTCGCCTTGAAGTTCTATACCGAGGAAGGCAACTGGGACATTGTGGGTAATAACACGCCTGTCTTTTTTATCCGTGACCCACTGAAATTTCCGGATTTTATCCACACCCAAAAACGTTTGCCCCAGAGCAACCTGAAAAGTGCGCAGATGATGTGGGATTTCTGGTCGCACTCACCAGAGGCGCTGCACCAGGTCACCATACTGTTTTCCGACCGTGGCATTCCCGATGGCTATCGGCATATGCACGGCTTCGGTAGCCATACCTACAGCCTGGTCAACGCCAAGGGCGAGCGGCATTGGGTGAAGTGGCACTACAAGACCCAGCAGGGCATCAAGAACCTGGCGCCGGCCGATGCTGCGCGTCTGGCTGGCACTGATCCCGATTACGCTCAGCGCGACTTGTTCGAGGCGATCGAGCGCGGTGATTTTCCGAAATGGCGTGTCTGCATCCAGATCATGACCGAGGCCCAGGCCGCGGCTCATTACGAAAATCCGTTTGACGTGACCAAGACCTGGTCGCAGAAGGAGTTTCCACTGATTGAGATTGGCGAGTTGGAGCTTAATCGCAACCCGCTCAACTACTTCGCTGAAGTTGAGCAGGCCGCTTTTGGACCGAGCAATATGGTGCCAGGCGTGGGCTTGTCGCCAGACCGTATGCTGCAAGGGCGGGTTTTCGCTTACGCGGATGCACACCGCTACCGTATCGGCACCAATCACCAGCAACTGCCGGTCAATGCGCCGCGTAGCCCGGTTAACAGCTATCAGCGTGACGGCTCAATGGCCTTTGGCAGCAACGGCGGCGCTGCGCCCAACTATGAGCCGAACAGCTATGCCGATGCTCCCAAGCAGGCGCCGCAGTACGCTGAGCCAGCATTGGCTCTGAGTGGCTCGGCTGATCGCTATGATCATCGCGAAGATACGGACTACTACAGCCATGCCGGGGCGTTGTTCCGCCTGATGACTGACGAGCAAAAAGCCCTGCTGATCGGCAATATTGCCGGTGCAATGGCTGGAGTGACGCCGCAGGTCGTGCAGCGTCAACTGGAGCATTTCTACAAGGCTGATCCGGCTTACGGTGAGGGTGTTGCCAAGGCGCTGGGTGTACAGCGTAACTAAGTCTAAACGATAAGCAGAACCGCCCTCAATTGGGCGGTTTTTGCGTTATTTAACCCACTTTTCTCTGAAATTCTTCATTTTTATTGCGTTGCGCGGGTGACCTCTCGGTCAGCTTGGTTCAAACTATCGACTTTGAAGTAGGGAGGTGAGGGCGATGCAAGGTCACCCGGACGTAATCGAATATCTCAACACGTTGCTGACTGGTGAACTGGCGGCTCGTGACCAATATTTCATCCATTCGCGGATGTACGAGGACTGGGGCTTCAGCAAGCTCTACGAGCGTATCAACCACGAAATGGAAGAAGAAGCGCAACACGCTGATGCCCTGATGCGGCGGATCCTGATGCTCGAAGGCACGCCGCGCATGCGTCCCGACGATGTCGACAGCGGCACCACCGTGCCTGAGATGCTCGCTGCGGATTTGCGTCTCGAATACAAGGTTCGTGCAGCGCTGTGCAAGGGTATCGAGCTTTGCGAACTGCATAAGGACTACATCAGCCGCGACATCCTGCGTGTGCAGCTGGCCGATACCGAAGAGGATCACACCTACTGGCTGGAAAAACAGCTGGGATTGATCAAATCGATCGGTTTACAGAACTACCTGCAATCGCAGTTCTGATCGTATCCAGGCGGCGCTAGCTGCCGATAGGCTTTTCAGAACCTACGAAAAAGCCCCTGCCATTTTACAATGGCAGGGGCTTTTTCTTGGGCATTACGCTCGGTCGCGAGTCAGCAACGGCTTGAGGTAGTGGCCGGTATGCGACTGCGGCATTTCCGCAACCTGCTCGGGTGTACCCACCGCGATGATCTGGCCGCCCTTGGAGCCGCCTTCAGGGCCCAGATCCACCAGCCAGTCAGCAGTCTTGATCACATCCAGATTGTGTTCGATCACCACCACGGTATTGCCGTGATCACGCAGGCGATGGAGCACATCGAGCAATTGCTGGATATCGGCGAAGTGCAGGCCCGTGGTGGGCTCATCGAGGATGTACAGGGTCTTGCCGGTATCGCGTTTGGACAACTCGCGTGACAGCTTCACCCGTTGCGCTTCACCACCTGACAGGGTGGTCGCCGATTGACCCAGCTTGATATAGGAAAGCCCTACATCCATGAGCGTTTGCAGTTTGCGCGCCAGTGCCGGAACGGCATCGAAGAACACCCGAGCTTCCTCGATCGTCATTTCGAGGGTTTCGTGGATGTTCTTGCCCTTGTACTTGATCTCCAGCGTTTCGCGGTTATAGCGCTTGCTCTTGCAGACATCGCAGGGTACGTAGATATCCGGCAGGAAGTGCATCTCGACCTTGATCAGGCCGTCGCCCTGGCAGGCTTCACAGCGCCCGCCCTTGACGTTGAACGAGAAACGCCCTGGCCCGTAGCCCCGCGAGCGCGATTCCGGTACGCCAGCGAACAGCTCACGGATCGGTGTGAACAGCCCTGTATAGGTCGCCGGGTTCGAACGCGGTGTGCGGCCGATGGGGCTCTGGTCGATATCGACCACCTTGTCCAAATGCTGCAGGCCATTGATGCTGTCGTGGGTCGCAGCTTCCAGTGTGGTCGCACCATTGAGGGCGGTGGCGGCGAGTGGGAACAGGGTGTTGTTGATCAGCGTCGACTTGCCCGAGCCGGAAACACCGGTAACGCAGGTCAGCAAGCCAAGTGGTATCTCCAGGTCGACATTGCGCAGGTTGTTGCCCCGGGCGCCCTTGAGCGTCAGCGACAGTTTCTTGTTGCGTGGGGTGCGCTTGGCCGGCACGACGATTTTCACTCGTCCGGAGAGGTACTTGCCAGTCAGTGAGTCAGGGTGGGCCATGACTTCGGCAGCGGTGCCTTCGGCAACGATCCGGCCGCCGTGGACGCCCGCGCCCGGACCGATGTCGACGACATAGTCGGCCAGGCGAATGGCATCTTCGTCGTGCTCAACGACAATCACGGTATTGCCGATATCGCGCAGGTGCTTGAGTGTGCCCAGCAGGCGGTCGTTGTCCCGCTGGTGCAGGCCGATGGACGGTTCGTCGAGGATGTACATGACCCCGACCAATCCCGCGCCAATCTGGCTGGCCAGGCGAATACGCTGGGCTTCGCCGCCAGACAGGGTGTCCGCACTGCGATCCAGTGTCAGGTAATCGAGACCGACATTGACCAGGAATTGCAGGCGTTCGCGAATTTCCTTGAGGATCTTGTCGGCAATTTCGCCGCGTCGACCGGTCAGTTTCAGCGTGCCGAAGTACAGGGTCGCATCGCCAATCGGCAGGCTGGTAACCGCGGGTAAAGTCTTTTCGCCAACCCAAACATGCCGGGCCTCGCGACGCAAACGCGTGCCGCGGCAGTCCGGGCACGGCTGGGTGCTGAGGAATTTGGCCAGCTCTTCGCGAACACTGGCCGACTCGGTTTCCCGATAGCGTCGCTCCAGGTTGGGCACGATCCCTTCGAAGGGATGGGAGCGCTTGACGATATCGCCGCGGTCATTGAGGTAGCGGAAGTCGACGTTCTGGCTACCGCTGCCGTGGAGAATGACTTTCTGCTGGTCGGCCGGCAGTTGGTTGAATGGCACTTCCAGGCTGAAATCGTAGTGCGCGGCCAGCGAGCCGAGCATCTGGAAGTAATAGACATTGCGCCGGTCCCAGCCACGAATCGCGCCTTCGGCGAGGGTCAGTTCGCCATTGACCAGGCGCTTGATATCAAAGAACTGCTTAACCCCCAGCCCGTCGCAGGTCGGACAGGCGCCGGCCGGATTGTTGAAGGAGAACAGCTTGGGTTCCAGCTCGCTGATGGCGTGACCGCAGATTGGACAGGCAAAGCGCGCGGAGAAGATGATTTCTTCGCCGGGCTCGTCGTCCATCGGTGCAACCAGGGCAATGCCATCGGCCAGCTTCAGCGCTGTCTCGAAGGATTCGGCCAGACGCTGCTGCAGGTCCGCGCGGACCTTGAAGCGGTCGACCACGACATCGATCGAGTGCTTCTTCTGTTTATCCAGCTTGGGCAACTCATCGAGCTCGCACAGCTTGCCGTCGACACGGGCGCGTACGAAACCCTGGGCGCGCAGCTCCTCGAATACCGACAGGTGCTCACCCTTGCGCTCGCGGATGACCGGCGCCAGCAGCATCAGTTTGCTGCCCTCAGGTTGCGCCAGCACCAGGTCGACCATCTGACTGACGGTCTGGGCCTCCAGGGGGATATCGTGGTCTGGGCAGCGCGGCGTACCGACCCGCGCATAGAGCAGGCGCAGGTAGTCGTAGATTTCGGTGATAGTGCCGACGGTCGAGCGCGGGTTGTGCGAGGTCGATTTCTGTTCGATGGAGATCGCTGGCGACAGGCCCTCGATGGTGTCGACATCGGGCTTTTCCATCATGGAAAGGAACTGGCGCGCATAGGCCGAAAGGGATTCGACATAGCGTCGCTGGCCTTCTGCATACAGGGTATCGAAGGCCAGCGATGACTTGCCGGAGCCGGAGAGGCCGGTGATGACGATCAGCTTGTCCCGCGGCAGGGTCAGGTCGATGTTCTTCAGGTTGTGGGTCCGTGCCCCACGTATCAGGATCTTGTCCACAGCGGCCTCGCTCGGCGGGCGTAAAACGTAGGAGTATAAGACTAAATACTGGATGGATGCACACTATCGAAATAGCCGTTAATGGCCTTGCCGTCCAGTTGCGCGGCAAAGCGTCACCCTATACCCCGTCAATCGATGGGACTGGTAGAATCGCCGCCGGTTCACACGAGGTTTTTCCATGCACGATCCCCACAGCGAACGCATGAGTAGCGGCGAGACCCGCGCAGCAAGCGGTCTGGCCCTGGTGTTCGCATTCCGTATGCTTGGCATGTTCATGGTGTTGCCGGTGCTGGCGACCTATGGGATGGATCTTGCCGGAGCGACCCCGGCCCTGATCGGCCTGGCGATTGGCGCTTATGGCCTGACCCAGGCGCTGTTCCAGATTCCATTCGGGATGATCTCCGATCGTATCGGCCGGCGCCCGGTTATTTATCTGGGCCTGATCATCTTCGCCGCCGGCAGCCTGCTAGCGGCTCAGTCCGACTCGATCTGGGGCGTCATCGCCGGGCGAGTCCTGCAAGGTGCCGGGGCGATTTCCGCCGCGGTGATGGCGCTGCTTTCGGATCTGACGCGTGAGCAACATCGCACCAAGGCCATGGCCATGATTGGCGTGACCATTGGCTTGTCCTTTGCCGTGGCCATGGTCGTAGGGCCGCTGCTGACCCGCAGCTTTGGCCTGTCGGGGTTGTTTCTGGCGACCGGGGGGATGGCGCTGGTGGGGATCCTGATCGTGGCCTTTATGGTGCCGCGCGCCACTGGCCCCTTGCAGCATCGCGAGTCCGGTGTGGCCCGCCAGGCGCTGTTGCCGACACTCAAGCATCCTGATCTGCTGCGTCTGGACCTGGGGATCTTCGTACTCCATGCGATGTTGATGTCGAGCTTTGTCGCGTTGCCGTTGGCCCTGGTCGAAAAGGCCGGGTTGCCGAAAGAGCAGCACTGGTGGGTCTACCTTACTGCCTTGTTGATTTCCTTCTTTGCCATGATTCCTTTCATTATCTATGGCGAGAAGAAACGCAAGATGAAACAAGTTTTGCTCGGCGCGGTCATTACGCTGCTGCTCACTGAGCTATTCTTCTGGGAGTTCGGCGACAGCCTGCGAGCGCTGGTGATCGGTACCGTGGTGTTCTTCACTGCGTTCAACCTGCTGGAGGCTTCGCTGCCGTCGCTCATCAGCAAGGTTTCACCGGCCGGCGGCAAGGGGACGGCGATGGGGGTGTACTCCACTAGCCAGTTCCTGGGTTCGGCATTGGGTGGCATTCTGGGCGGATGGCTGTTCCAGCATGGCGGTTTGTCGGTTGTGTTCCTGGGATGTGCCGGACTCGCTGCCCTGTGGTTGGGCTTTGCTGTTACCATGCGTGAACCTCCCTATGTGACGAGCCTGCGCTTGCCGTTGTCGCCTGAAGCGATACGCGAAGCCGGGCTGATCGAGCGCCTGAAGGCAGTCGAGGGAGTCACGGATGCAGTGGTGGTGGCCGAGGAGGCCGCCATCTATATCAAATTGGACACCGAACTATTGGATCGCGCGACGCTCGAGCAGCTGGTCAACAATCCAGCGCCGCAGACGTGCGAAGCCTAGGAGAACGTTATGGCCCGTGGGGTTAACAAAGTCATATTGGTCGGTACATGCGGCCAGGATCCAGAAGTTCGCTACCTGCCTAACGGCAACGCCGTGACCAACCTGAGTCTGGCGACCAGCGAACAATGGACTGACAAGCAAACTGGTCAGAAAGTCGAAAAGACCGAGTGGCACCGTGTATCGATGTTCGGCAAGGTTGCGGAAATCGCCGGCGAGTATCTGCGCAAAGGTTCGCAGGTTTACATCGAAGGCAAGCTGCAGACCCGCGAATGGGAAAAAGACGGTATCAAGCGTTACACCACTGAAATCGTGGTCGACATGCAAGGCACCATGCAGTTGTTGGGCGGCCGTCCACAGGGCGATCAGCAAGGCCAGCAGGGCGGCGGTAACTCCTACTCCGCGCCACGCCCACAGCAGTCGCGTCCTCAGCCTTCGCAGCAGCCTCAGCGTGAATCGCGCCCGGCACCACAGCAGGCGGCTCCACAGCCAGCCGCTGACTTCGACAGCTTCGACGACGATATTCCGTTCTAGGCCCTGGCCGAACGGTGTCATCAAGAACGGAACCTCTCAGGTTCCGTTTTTTTTGCCTTTTTTTCAGGCGCGGCAGTTGCTCTCAAGGCGCGTGGGCAACTTCATTCCTGCAAGGGCGAGGGTGAAAAGCGAACTTTGTCGAACTGTTGGCACTCAGTGCCTTACAGGTAGGCGTAGAGAGGTTCAGGGTTTTGTTCGATCTCAAGACAGCGATGGCGGCCCTTGTGCTGCTCTGCAGCTTGGCCGGTGGGGCGCAGGCCGCAGAGGCAACCGCACCGGCCAAGGCCGAGCCAATCGTGCAGGGCGGCTTGCTGGGGGCGCTGAGTTCGACCCTGGAGCAGCTCCAGCAGCAGCTCGATGTCGACGAGCGTCTGCTCGATACCTGGCGGTTACGCGCCGATCGGGCGGCCAGTGAGGTCGATCAATTGGTCAACCAGACCGCCGAGCGCTCGCCGTGGCGGGTTGCCGGGGACTTTCTATTGCTCTCGGCCATATGGGCGGGCTGTTTTGCGCTGTTGATGCTGTCGGGGCGGTGGCTGGGCAAGCGCGCCTGCCACGGCTCTTGGCTCCGCTCCCGTGCGCGTTGCGCCTCGATAGTCGGCTATGTATTGCCTTATCTGCTGCCGGCGGTGATCAGTCTGCCGGTGACGCTGTATGCCAGCCAGTTCTTGCAGAGCTCCGTGGGCCGGGCGCTGGCCTTGTGTCTGGCGTATGCCACCAGCAGCGGTATTTTCACCACGGCGTTGCTGTTGTGCCTGAGTGCGCTGCTCGACCAGGGGCACAAGCGCGTGGCCATTCGGCTGATTCGTGCTTATATCCCGCTGCCGCTGTTCCTGATCGGCTTTCTGGCGGCCTTGAGTGATGCCCTGACCAGCCCGCAGATCGCTCGCCAGTTGGGCGGTAATATCACCAGTAGTGTGGCGGTACTGGCCGGCTTGTTTGCCTCGGTGCTGTTCGGGGTGCTGGTGTTCAAGCTGCGTCGGCCGGTGGCGCACCTGATTCGCAACCGCTCGCTGGATCAGCGTTTGAAGCAGCCGGCTTTGCAGGAGTCCCTGCGGGTTTTTTCCGGGCTCTGGTATTGGCCGATTCTGTTGATGGTGCTGGTCTCGGTGGTCAGCTTGATCGGCGCGGGCGAAGACAGTCAGAAGGCCTTGAGGGGGGCATTGCTGACGACGGTATTACTGGTGGCCGCGGTGTTTCTCAGTACGGTTTTCCAGCATGTGTTCCAGTCCCGCAGCGCGGCGGAGGTACAGCGCAGCAGTGCGTACAAGGAGCGCTTGTTGGGAGTGTGCCATGGGTTGCTGCGCATGGTGCTGGCGCTGGTATTCATTGAAATACTGGGGCGCATCTGGGGTTTTTCGCTGTATCAGTTCGCCCTGGAAAATACGGTCGGGCGGGCAATTAGCGATTCGCTCAGCCGCATCGGCCTGATCCTACTGGCCACCTGGCTGCTCTGGGTGGTACTCGACACGGCGATCCAGCAGGCCCTGAAGCCGCCGGCCACGCGCCGAGGCTTGCGCCAACCGAGCCTGCGCGCCAAAACCATCCTGCCGCTGCTGCGCAACGCGATCAAGATCGTGCTGGTGGTGATCTGTGTGATCACCACCATGGCCAATCTGGGGATCAATGTCGGGCCGCTGCTCGCGGGTGCCGGGGTGGTCGGGCTGGCAATCGGCTTTGGGTCGCAGCAGTTGGTCCAGGATGTGATTACCGGGTTGTTCATCATTATCGAGGACACCATTTCCATTGGCGATTGGGTGGTCCTCGACTCCGGCCACGCAGGTACGGTCGAGAGCCTGACCATCCGCACCCTGCGCCTGCGCGACGGCAAGGGCTTCGTGCACTCGGTACCGTTCGGCCAGATCAAGGCGGTCACCAACCAGTCGCGGCAATTTGCCTTTGCCTATTTCGCGGTGCAGTTCACTTATGAAACCGATATTGACCAGGCGCTGCTGTTGATCCGCGAGACCGGGCAGTCGATTCGTGAAGACGCGTTGCTCAAGCACAGTCTGCAGGGACCGCTCGAGATCTTTGGGGTCGAGCGCATGGACCTCAATGGCGTGCTGTTGACGGCGCAGGTCCGTACGGTCTCCGGTGGGCAATATGCAGTGGGCCGGGCATTCAATGAACGCCTGAAAAAACGGGTGGATGGGCACGACAACGTGCAGTTCGCACAAAACTATCCACAACCTGCGCCGCCGCCCAGACCTGTCACGCCTTGAGGGGCGGTTCGTCAGGCGGCGCGCGGGCCAGTGCCCTGAACGGGCCTCGCCCCCCCCACGGCTACGCGGGCGGCGTGAAGTTTCTAAGTGACGATTGCGCACTAAACCCGCAAAATGCAACGATTCCGGCATTAGCCACCGCAAAGGCCTCGGGTCTTCGCGTTACTACTCATCGTTGCAAACAGACTGGGCCTGCTGAATCTATGCGAATGCGCCTTATGTTACTGGGCGGCGGGAATGCCCTCGGGCAGGCGCTGATTCGCCTGGGTGCAGAGGAAGACATCGGTTTCCTCGCACCGCGTCCGCCGCAAGACGGCTGGGACGCCGCGAGCCTCACGCAATTGCTCGACGACACCCGTCCCGATGCCCTGATCAATCTCGCCTACTACTTCGACTGGTTCCAGGCCGAAGCCGTCAGCGAAACCCGTCTTGCCGGGCAGGAGCGTGCCGTTGAACGGCTTGCCGAACTCTGCCAGCACCACAACATCATTTTGCTTCAGCCTTCGAGCTATCGGGTCTTCGATGGTTCGCGCGCGACCGCCTACAGCGAGAAGGATGAGCCGGTGCCGCTCGGGTTGCGGGGGCAGGCGCTATGGCGCATCGAGCAGAGTGTGCGCGCCATCTGTCCACAACACGTGCTGCTGCGTTTCGGCTGGCTGCTCGATGAGAGTGCCGAAGGTTCCCTCGGGCGCTTCCTAGCGCGGGCCGAGCAGGCGCAGGAACTGCTGCTGGCGGATGACCGGCGGGGTAATCCAACGCCCGTCGACGATGCAGCCCGAGTGATTATCTCCGTGCTCAAGCAACTCGATTGCGGTGCGCCGCTGTGGGGCACGTACCACTACGCAGGACACGAGGCGACCACGCCGCTGGCACTCGGCCAGGCGATCCTCACCGAAGCCCGCAGCCTGCGCGAGCTGGCTGTCGAGGCGCCGACCCCCCAGGCGCATGCGGCTCGTCCCGATGCTGGCGAAGAACCTCAGCATGCGGTGCTGGCCTGCAAGAAAATTCTACATACCTTCGGGATCAAGCCGCGTGCCTGGCGCGCGGCGCTCCCGGGCTTACTGGATAGATTTTATCGCCATGGTTGATGCTCCTATTCTGGTGACCGGCGGCGCCGGTTTTATCGGTTCCCACCTGGTCGACGCACTGTTGGCCAAGGGGTATGCGGTGCGGGTGCTGGATGATCTGTCCACCGGTCAGCGCGCCAACTTGCCGCTGGCCAATCCACGGATCGAACTGATCGAAGGCGATGTAGCCGATGCCGCGTTGGTTGCACGCGCCATGCAGGGCTGCCAGGCGGTTGCCCATCTGGCAGCGGTGGCGTCGGTGCAGGCTTCGGTCGACGACCCGGTTCGCACCCATCAAAGTAACTTCATCGGCACCCTGAATGTTTGTGAGGCCATGCGCCAGGCCGGCGTACGTCGGGTATTGTTCGCCTCCAGCGCGGCGGTCTACGGCAACAACGGCGAAGGCGAGTCGATCGATGAAGACACGCCCAAGGCACCCTTGACGCCCTACGCATCGGACAAGCTGGCCAGTGAGTACTATCTGGACTTCTACCGGCGCGAGCATGGGCTGGAGCCGGCGATCTTTCGCTTCTTCAATATCTTCGGTCCGCGCCAGGATCCGTCCTCGCCGTATTCCGGGGTGATCAGCATTTTCTGCGAGCGCGCTCTGCAAGGCCTACCGATCACGGTATTTGGCGACGGAGAGCAGACTCGTGATTTTGTCTATGTCGAAGACCTGGTGGACCTGCTGATCCAGGCTATCGAAACACCGCAACTGGAAGTGGGCGCGGTGAATGTCGGCCTGAACCAGGCCACCACCCTGCTGCAGATGTTGGACGCGCTCAAAGCTGTGCTCGGCAGTTTGCCGCCAGTCAGCCATGCGCCGCCGCGGGCTGGGGATATCCGTCACTCGCGTGCCAATAATCAGCGGCTGTTGCAGCGCTTCAGCTTTACCCGGCAGACGCCGATGCGTGAAGGGCTGGCGCGGCTACTGGGCCGTTAGGTTTTTTGCAGACATGAAAAAGGCGCCTCGAAAGGCGCCTTTTTTGTGGGCGTGGACTTAGAACTTGTAGCCCAGGCCGACCATGTAGACCCATGGATCGACGTCGACGTTGACCTTGGCACGGGTGCCGGTGCCCACGATGCTGTTGTCCACGTAGGCGCGGGTATCGATATCGATGTAGCGTGCCTGGGCGTTGACCATGATGTTGTCGGTCAGCATGTAGTCCGCACCGATCTGCCAGGCCATACCCCAGGAGTTTTTCGCCCGGAAGTTGTTGAAGCCGTTGGCCTTGGCTTCGCTACCGACGTGTTCGTCGAAGATCCAAGTGTAGTTGATGCCGGCGCCGACGTAGGGCTGGAAGGCGGATTTGGCGTCCAGAGGGTAGTACACCACGCTCAGGGTTGGCGGCAGGTGCTTGAGGGTACCGAGCTTGCCATTGGCCTGAGGCAGGATACTGCCTTTGACCTTCACGTCATGTTCGAACGGCGTAGCGGCGAGCAGTTCGATACCGATATGGTTGGTCAGCATGTAGGCAAAGTTCAGACCCAGCTGCGTGTCGCTGCTCATGGTCGCCTTGCCTTCCAGGTCCATGCCGGCCAGGTTGCCGCGGTCTACCTTGACGTGGGAGCTGTCAGCTTTCGGGTTGACGGTGATGGCACCGGCCCGGATCAGGATATCGCCGGCTTCGTGGGCCTGGGCGAGTGGGGCGGCGAGTGCGAGCGCGAAGAGGGATGCGCTAAGCAGGGACTTATGCATGGAAGGCTCCAAAGGACGGTTCAAGTTGGCTGTGTCCAATGTTAGTGAGCGTCTTGTCCCTCTCTTTGACTCAGCTCAATGGAAGTCCAATTGCTACCTTAAAACAATGGAACTTTTTTGGAATATGGCTATTTGGCGAGCCACGACCTCAGTCAGGCAGTTCATAGGCATAGATTTTTTCAGCGTCCATCTGGTACCCCGCATCGGCGATATCACTGCTGATGGCCTTGACCTGCAGTGCCCCTTCGATCCAGTACGGCTGGTACAGCTCTTCGAGTTTGACCCCGACTTCACTGGTGACATGGACGATCTGGTTGGAGGGCGGTGGTGGTACGTGGATGCAGGCGCCGAAGTAGGGCACCAGCAGAAATTCGGTGGTGCGTCCGGCCTCGTTGACTTCCAGCGGCACGATATAGCCGGGCAGGCGCACACGCTGGCCGTCGAGGCTCTTGACCACTGGGGCATCGGGCTGGTCCTGCTGGGCGGCGGGTGCCGACTCGGCGCTCAGGGTGTCGCCGAGTTTCGACAGGTCGTGCAAGGGGGCCATCTGCGGCTCCTGCACCACTGCATCCGGCGGAATCATTTCCTGCCAGACCAGGTCCCGCAGTGCCTCGGCCGCTTGCAGCGGCAGGGCGACCACCAGTAACAACGCATACAACAGGCGCGACATAAGCGCTTTCCTCACAGGCGAATCGACAGACCATCGGCCAGGGATTGGCGATAGGCGCGCCAAGCGGGCACGCAGCCCATCAGCAGGGCGGCGCCGAGGATAGCGCCGAGCAGCGTCCATTCATACTCGCTTGGCCAGCTCAGTGGCAGGTACAGCCCATAGTTTGCCTGGACATACCCCTGGGCCAGAGCGATACCCAGATACAGCAGCACCAGCCCTGCCACTGCTCCGGCCAGGGCCAGGGCAAAGGCTTCGAGTATCAGCAGGGTCGCGATATGCCAGGGGCGGGCGCCAACGGAGCGCAGGATCGCCATTTCCCGGCGCCGTTCATTGAGGCTGGTCAGGATTGCGGTGAGCATGCCGATCAGGCCGGTCAACACGACAAACAGCGAGACCACGAACAGGGCTTTCTCTGCCGTGCCCATCAGGCTCCAAAGCTCCTGCAGCGCGACCCCGGGCAGGATCGCCTGCATCGGCTCGCCGCGGAACTCGTTGATCTCGCGCTGCAGGGCGAAGGTCGCGATCTTGCTGTTCAGGCCCAGCATAAAGGCGGTTATGGCCTGGGGCGTGAGGTCCATATTGCGCGCCTGGTCGGCGCTGACCCGGCCGGCCCCGCGCGCCGGTACACCGTTGTGCCAGTCGACATGGATGGCTTCCATGCCGCCCAGGCTGATATGCAGGGTGCGGTCTACCGGCGTACCGGTGCGCTGGAGAATGCCAACCACGGTGAAGGGCTTGTCGTCGTGCTTGACCAGGCTGATCGCCGCCACGCCATGGGCCAGGACCAGTTTGTCGCCCAGTTTGTAGTGCAAGGCATCGGCGACTTCGGCCCCCAGGACCACCTCAAAGGGATCGCTGGCGAAGGCCCGACCGCTGGCGATGTGCAGCGGTTGCTGACGACCGTATCGGTAGTGCTCGAAGTAAGCGGCGCTGGTGCCCATCACGCGGTAGCCGCGATGGGAGTCGCCGAGGGAAATCGGGATGGCCCATTTCACCTTCGGGTTTTGGGCGAAATGCTCGAAGCTGTCCCAGCGAATATTGTTGGTCGCATTGCCGATCCGAAAGACCGAATACAGCAGCAGGTTCACCGACCCGGCACGGGCGCCGACAATCAGATCGGTGCCGCTGACGGTGCTGGCGAAACTGGCGCGGGCTTCGGTGCGCACGCGCTCGACGGCCAGCAGCAGACAGACCGACAGGGCAATGGCCAGGGCAGTGAGCATCGCGGTGAAGCGGCGGTTGGCCAGGCTGGCGAGGGCCAGTCGCAGCAGGTACATCTCAAACCTCCACAGGCGCGGTCGCGCGGTTGAGTTCGGCCAGGGACACATGGCGGTCGAACAGCGGGGCCAGGCTCTGGTCATGGCTGACAAACAACAGGCTGGCGCCAGCCTCGCGGCATTCGCTGAACAGCAACTGGATAAACGCTTCGCGGGCATCGGCATCGAGGGCGGAGGTCGGTTCGTCGGCGATCACCAGCTCCGGCTGGCCGATGAGTGCGCGAGCCGCTGCGACCCGTTGCTGCTGGCCGATGGACAGTGAGTCGGCGCGTCGCTCCAGCAACGCCGGGTCCTTGAGGCCCAGATGGGCGAGCAGGGTGATGGCCGCCTGTTCGATGCTGGTATGGCGCTGGATCGCCCGGGCGGCGCGCAGCTTGGAAAAGTGGCAGGGCAGCGTGACGTTCTCCCGTACCGAGAGAAAGGGCAGCAGATTGAATTGCTGGAAGATGTAGCCGGTGTGGTCGACGCGAAAGTGATCCCGGGCGCTGGCCGATAGCTCGCTCAACTCCTGGCCCAGCAGGCGAATACTGCCTCGGGTGGGCTTTTGTACGCCGCCGAGCAGACCCAGGAGCGTGGTTTTGCCGCTGCCGCTCGGGCCCTTGAGAAACAGCGTCTCGCCGGGCTCCAGCGCAAAGGCCGGGATATCCAGTAGAGGTGGATGCCCGGGCCAGTTGAAGCCAAGGTCGCAGAGTTCGATAAGGGCTTGGGTCATGGAATTCACGCAATTAGGAGCAGGGTTGTAGCCGCTGTCGTCAGGCTGCGATCGACCGTACCGCGCTCACGGGTTTATGGGAACCCGAAGGCCGGTGGGCCGTGTCCAGCCTGTCGACGGCGTCGATCAGAAGGTCAGCGTTGCGGCTGCGGGCGTGGCATCGAGCCCTTGCTGACCCTTGGGGGCGATCAGTTGTACCTGAATTTTCTGGGTGGCGGGGAAGGTCTTGAACAGTGGGCCCATATCCAGATTTTTCAACGCCTCGGGGGTGGCGCAAGTGAACTGATAGTGGGCATGGATTTCACTGTGCTGGTGGTGATGCTCGCCTTCACCCTTGGCGTGGTCGTGGTCGTGGTCGTGGTCGGGCTCGGGCTTGTCGCCAAACAGCGGGCTTTCCAGTTCCAGGTTGGCCAGCGTGCAACCAGCGGCCTTGGGCAGACCGAACAGGCTGAAGGGTTGTTCAAGCTGGGCGCGCACGGCGCTGACCTTGGCCTGGTCGGCAGGGGTGCTGGCGGCATGCTCGAAACCCACCAGGTTCATCGCCGGGCTTTGCAGCTCCAACTCCAGGGTGTCGCCCTCCAGCACCGCATTCAGGCGCGCCACGCCGTGTTCGTGAGCCCCCAGGCTGGCGTGCTCGGCGTCGTGATCGTGAGCGTGTTGCGACGGCTCGGCGGCCTGGCTGGCAGCCAGCGGGAGCAGGGTGAACGGCAAGGCAAGAAGCAGGCGGCGCATGACGAGACTCCGATACGGGATTAAGTGTTATGTAATCTTATAACGTAAGGCGCGAGAGTGTGCCCCTCTGCTTGGCGTTGTGCAAGCCGCATGGGAGCATGCTCGTCGGAAAATCGCGGGAGCAGAGCAATGTTGCGAATTCGTGGAAGTATTGGTGACTGGCCGGTGGATTTGACCCTGGAGCTTGACGATGCGGATTGGGCACGACTGGGTGCCCAGCTACAGGTTGAGAAGCCGGTGAGTGCGCCTGCGGTGGTGCGTCCGGTGAATCAGGACGATGCGCTGTGGCAGTTGGCCAAGGATCTGTTGCGCCAGGCTGGCCAGCTCAGTGGTCCGGAGCTGCTGGCGCAGTTGGAAGGTTTGACCGGCAATGCGGTGGCCGGCAAGCGCTTGTTGGTGCGCCTGCGCCATAGCGCCGAGGTCAAGGTCGTGAACGGTGGGGACACGCCGCTGTACAGCTGGATCGAATAGACCTGCGCCTCCCGTTGCAGGTGCGAACGGGTTCGCTCCTGCAGGTGTGGGGCGTGAGTCGTTAGTAGAGCGCGGCGAACAGCTTGCGCCGGTACGTGGTCACCAGCGGATGGTCGTTGCCCAGCAGTTCGAAGACCTGGAGCAGGGTCTTGTGCGGCAAGCCTTCGCCGTAGCTGCGGTTGCGGATAAACAGCTTGAGCAGGGCGTCCAGGGCCGCGTCGTATTGCTGGCGGGCCAATTGCTGGATCGCCAGTTGATACACCGCTTCATCGTCTTGCGGATCCTGGGCCAGGCGGCTCTTGAGATCGGCGGCGTCCGGCAGCTCGCCGGCCAGGCGCAGAAAGGTCAGTTGGGCCTTGGCACCGGCCAGTGCGGCTTTGTGTTCGTCGCCTTTGACCGCTTCGAGCACGCTCTGGGCTTCGTCCAGTTCGCCGCGTTCGGCCAGGCAGCGCGCATAGAGAATCAGTGCCTGGGCATTGCTGTTGTCTTCCCCCAGCAACGCCTTGAGCAGCGCTTCGGCCTGGGCGATCTGGCCTTCGCCAAACAGGTGCTGTGCCTGCTCCAGCGGGTCGGCTGCTGCCGGTGGTGGCATCTGCACATGGGGTTCGAGCAGGGCGCGGATTGCGGACTCGGGCTGGGCACCGGCAAAACCGTCGACCGGCTGGCCGTCCTTGAACAGCACCACGGTCGGCAGGCTACGAATGCCGAAGCGCGCGACGATATCCTGTTCAGCCTCGCAATCGACCTTGGCCAGCAGCAGTTCGCCTTGATAGCTCTCGGCGATCTGTTGCAGCAGGGGCATCAGCGCCTTGCACGGCGCGCACCACTCGGCCCAGAAGTCCACCAGCACGGGTTTGTGGAAAGAGTTCTCGATCACCAACTGGTCGAAATTGGCGCTGCTGGCGTCGAAGATATACGGCGTGTTCTGAGTCATCGGAAATCTCGAAGAGCGTTGAATGCGCCAACTATAAAGGCTGCCAGGCACTTTGCCGAGTCGGCGTGTGGCGCAGGTTTATCGCGTGGCGTGATAGAGGCTGACCTGGCGAAATTCATGGGGTTCTGCCAGGTCGGGCAGGGTCAGGGCTTCGAGCGTTTCCAGCTGGCGGTACAGTGGATGGCGGAAATCCTTGACCCGGGAGTCGGCCACCAACGCTTCGCGCCCGCGGCTGAGAAAACGGTCAAGCAGCGGCAGGTTTTCGCGGTCGTAGAGGACGTCAGCCACCAGGATCAGGTCGAAGCGATCCTCCTCGGCAAAGAAGTCGGCGCTGTAGCCCAGGTGTACAGCATTGAGCTGGGCATTCGCCCGGCAAGCGTCCAAGGCCAGTGGGTCGAGGTCGCAGGCCACTACTTCAAGCGCACCGGCCTTGGCCGCGGCAATCGCCGCCACACCGGAGCCTGCGCCAAAGTCCAGGACGCGTTTGCCGGCGACCCATTGCGGTCGCTCGGCCAGAAAGCGTGCCAGGGCCAGGCCGCTGGCCCAGCAGAAACTCCAGTAGGGCGGCTCGTGGAGGATCCGTCGGGTTTCTTCCGGGCTGAAGGCGCGGTCCATATTGTCGGCGTCAATCAGCCAGAGCTGCAGCTCGGTCCCCGGTAATGGGCAGGCGCGCAGTTGAGCATCGCCAAGCAGTTGGCTCAGGGCGTGTTGCAGGTCGAGCGGTGCATTCATGGGGCTTTTTCAAATTGCAGCGGGCCCAGGGCCTGGGTCGTTGGCTGGGTAATGACCACGGCCGGCAGATGCAGGATCAACTGCCCGGACTGGCTGGCGCGGCCACGCAGTTCTACCCGCGCGCCGGCGGGGAAGGCTTCGGGGTTGAAGCGCAGGCGCATGGGTAGGGCCTGCCCCGTGCCATTGAGCTTGCTGCTGGCCAGCAGTTGCTGCGGACGGCCCCGGCTGTCGATCACCAGCAGTGCCAGTTCGGCTTCAGCCCCGGCCGGTACGCCGACCAGGCTGCCACTGAGCTCACGCTGAAAGGCGGGCAGAGGCCCCAGTTCGATTTGGGAACTGGCTGTTTTTTTCGATTGCTGTTGGGTGGCAGGTGCCTGGGGTGCCTTGGGCGCTTCGCTGCTGCAAGCGCCAAGCAGGCCGGCGAGGCCGAGCAAAACAAGCGGTCGTACGGACATGAAGCGGCTCCAGCAAGGCAGAATTCGGTGTGTCGGCATGGGTAAAAGGTAGACGGGCGACTGTATACCGCAAACCCCATGGCTTGTCTTGCGACCGGGATGCGCTAACATGGCCCTCCCTTTTTTTGTTGCCTGCCACCATGCACTGTCCCTTCTGCGGTGCCAACGACACCAAAGTCATCGATTCGCGCCTGGTCGCCGAGGGCGAACAGGTCCGCCGCCGGCGTGAATGCCTGGCCTGCGGCGAACGTTTCACGACCTTTGAAACGGCCGAACTGGTGTTGCCACGCCTGATCAAACAGGACGGCAGCCGGCAGCCTTTCGATGAAGAAAAACTGCGTGCGGGCATGCAGCGCGCGCTGGAAAAACGCCCGGTCAGCGTCGAGCGCCTGGAAGCGGCGCTGGCGCATATCAAGCACAAACTGCGGGCCACCGGCGAGCGCGAGGTCAAGTCGCTGGTGGTTGGCGAATTGGTGATGGGCGAGCTGCAAAAACTCGATGAAGTGGCCTATATCCGTTTTGCCTCGGTCTACCGGCGCTTCCAGGATCTCAACGAATTCCGCGAAGAAATCGATCGCCTGGCCCGTGAGCCAGCCAAGGAATGAGCCTGTCCAACGAACAACTCGTGCTTGATGCCCATTACATGGCCCGTGCCCTCGAACTGGCACGTAAAGGCCTGTATTCCACCCATCCGAACCCGCGTGTCGGCTGCGTGATCGTGCGTGATGGCCGGGTGATTGGCGAAGGCTGGCACGTGCGCGCCGGCGAACCCCATGCCGAAGTCCACGCCTTGCGCCAGGCCGGTGAGTTGGCTCGCGATGCGACGGTCTACGTGACCCTGGAACCCTGCAGCCATTTCGGCCGTACGCCGCCGTGCGCCGAGGCGCTGGTCCAGGCCGGAGTGGCGCGTGTGGTGGTTGCCATGCGCGACCCCAACCCGCAAGTGGCCGGACGTGGCCTGTTGCGCTTGCTCGATGCGGGGATCGCGGTGCACAGCGGCGTGCTGGAAAGCGAAGCGCGCCTGCTCAATCAGGGCTTTCTCAAGCGCATGGAGCACGGCCTGCCCTTTGTCCGGGTCAAGCTGGCCATGAGCCTGGATGGACGCACGGCCATGGCCAGTGGCGAAAGCCAGTGGATTACCGGGCCGGCGGCGCGTTCGGCGGTGCAGCGCCTGCGCGCCCGCTCCAGTGTGGTGATTACGGGCGCCGATACGGTGCTGACGGATCAGGCACGGCTGACCGTACGTCCCGACGAGTTGGGCCTGGGCGCCGAATTGACGGCCCTGGCCGAACAGCGTCCGCCCTTGCGCCTGCTGATCGACGGGCGGCTGCGGGTGCCGCTCGATGCACCGTTCTTCCGGGCCGGCCCGGCGCTGGTTGCGACGTGCGCCGCGGCGACCGCCCGTGAGCGCTACCAGGAGGACGGGCATGAGCTGCTGGCGGTGTCCGGCAGCAATGGTCATGTCGACCTGCGCAAGCTCTTGGTCGAGCTGGCGGGGCGTGGCATCAACGAGGTGCTGGTTGAAGCCGGCCCGCGCCTGGCCGGTGCCTTTGCACGCCAGGGCCTGGTGGACGAGTACCAGATTTTTGTCGCCGGCCAGTTCCTGGGGTCGAGCGCGCGGCCATTGCTCGACTGGCCGTTGAATCAGATGAGCGAAGCACCGCGTTTGAAAATTGTCGAGATGCGTGCGGTGGGTGCCGACTGGCGAGTCATCGCGGTACCTGATCCGGCCCCCGGCCTATAATTTGCGGCCTGCACCCTGTGCAGGTCCTGTTCTCGAGGAGGACTTTATGTTCACCGGCATTATCGAATCCATCGGCACGATTCGCGCATTGACCCCAAAAGGCGGAGATGTGCGGGTTTATGTCGAAACCGGCAAGCTCGACCTGGGCGACGTCAAACTGGGTGACAGTATCGCGGTCAATGGCGTTTGCCTGACGGCGGTGGAGTTGCCGGGCGACGGCTTCTGGGCCGATGTCAGCCGTGAAACGCTGGACTGCACCGCTTTTCATCAGCTCAAGACCGGCAGCCGGGTCAACCTGGAAAAAGCCCTGACGCCGACTACCCGCCTGGGTGGGCACCTGGTCAGCGGCCATGTCGATGGTGTCGGTGAAATCGTGGCCCGGGAAGAAAACGCCCGGGCCATCCAGTTCCGCGTCCGTGCGCCCAAGGACCTGGCCAAATACATCGCCCACAAGGGTTCGATCACCGTCGACGGCACCAGCCTGACGGTGAACGCGGTCAATGGCGCCGAGTTCGAGCTGACCATCGTTCCCCATACCCTGTCCGAAACCATCATGGCCGACTACCGGCCGGGCCGGCAGGTGAACCTCGAAGTCGACCTGCTGGCACGTTACCTGGAGCGCCTGCTGCTCGGTGACAAGGCCGCGGAGCCGAGCGCGGGCGGCATCACCGAAAGTTTTCTGGCCGCCAACGGCTACCTCAAATCCTGACGCAAAGGGGGTGCCCCGTGGCGCTCAACACGATTGAAGAACTGGTCGAAGACATTCGCCAAGGCAAGATGGTCATCTTGATGGATGACGAAGACCGCGAGAACGAAGGCGACGTCATCATGGCCGCCGAGTGCTGCAAGGCCGAGCACATCAACTTCATGGCCAAGCACGCCCGTGGCCTGATCTGCATGCCTATGAGCCGCGAGCGCTGCGAGCTGCTCAAGCTGCCGCTGATGGCGCCGCGCAATGGCTCCGGCTTTGGCACCAAGTTCACCGTGTCCATCGAAGCCACCGAAGGCGTGACCACCGGTATTTCCGCGGCCGACCGTGCGCGTACCGTTCAGGCCGCCTCGGCCAAGGACGCCAAGGCTGAAGATATCGTCAGCCCGGGGCATATCTTCCCGCTGATGGCCCAGCCGGGCGGAACCCTGGCGCGTGCCGGGCACACCGAAGCGGCCTGCGACCTCGCGCGCATGGCCGGTTTCGAGCCGGCCGGGGTGATCTGCGAGGTGATGAACGACGATGGCACCATGTCCCGTCGCGCCGAGCTGGAAACCTTTGCTGCCGAGCACAACATCAAGATCGGCACCATTGCCGACCTGATCCATTACCGGATGATCCACGAACGTACCGTTCAGCGGATTGCCGAGCAGCCACTGGACAGCGAACTGGGCCATTTCAACCTGGTGACCTACCGTGACTCGGTGGAAGGCGATGTGCACATGGCCCTGACCCTGGGCACCATTTGCGCCGAAGAACCGACCCTGGTGCGTGTGCACAACATGGACCCGTTGCGCGACCTGCTGATGGTCAAGCAGCCCGGGCGCTGGAGCCTGCGCGCGGCGATGAGCGCGGTAGCAGAGGCCGGCAGCGGCGTGGTGCTGTTGCTCGGGCACCCACTGGATGGTGACTCGGTGCTGGCCCATATCCGTGAAACCTCGGAGCAGGCGCCGGTGAAAAAACCGACCACCTACAGCATCGTCGGTGCCGGTTCGCAGATCCTGCGTGACCTGGGCGTGCGCAAAATGCGCCTGATGAGCTCGCCGATGAAGTTCAATGCGATATCCGGTTTCGATCTGGAAGTTGTAGAATACGTGCCCTCCGAATAAAGCCCTGCCGATTGCAGTGCTGGATTCGCGGTAACTCTATCCCTCAAGGGCGCCAACTGGGCGCCCTGGCTCTTTAATACGAGACATGCCAATGACCCTGAAGACCATCGAAGGTACCTTCATCGCCCCCAAAGGCCGCTATGCTCTGGTAGTTGGCCGGTTCAACAGCTTCGTTGTCGAAAGCCTGGTGAGCGGTGCCGTTGATGCCCTGGTTCGCCATGGCGTGAGCGAAAGCGACATCACCCTCATTCGTGCACCGGGCGCCTTCGAAATCCCGCTGGTGGCACAAAAGGTTGCCCAGCAAGGCCAATACGCGGCGATCATCGCCCTGGGCGCGGTGATTCGTGGCGGTACTCCGCACTTCGAATACGTGGCAGGCGAGTGCACCAAGGGCCTGGCCCAGGTGTCCATGGAGTTCGGCGTACCGGTTGCCTTTGGCGTGCTGACGGTCGACTCGATCGAGCAGGCCATCGAGCGTTCCGGCACTAAAGCCGGCAACAAAGGTGCTGAAGCTGCCCTGTCCGCTCTGGAAATGGTCAGCCTGCTGGCGCAGTTGGAGGCCAAGTGATTAGCGACGAAAGCGATCGTTTCAACCCGCGTGACGCCAAGCCTGCGGACACCGGCAAGCCGTCCAAGAGCGCCAAGCGCCGCGAGGCGCGCAAGCTGGCGACCCAGGCGCTGTACCAATGGCACATGGCTGGTCACTCGTTGAACGAAATCGAGGCCCAGTTCCGGGTCGACAACGACTTCATCGATATTGATGGCGCCTACTTCCGTGAAATCCTGCACGGCGTGCCGGCGAGCAAGACCGAGATCGACAGTGCCCTGGCGCCTTGCCTGGACATCACCATCGACGAACTCGACCCGGTTGAACTGGCCGTGCTGCGCCTGTCCACCTGGGAGCTGATCAAGCGTGTCGACGTACCGTACCGTGTCGTGATCAACGAAGGGATCGAACTGGCCAAAGTCTACGGTTCCACCGACGGCCACAAGTTCGTCAACGGCGTGCTCGACAAGCTGGCCCCGCGCCTGCGTGAAGCCGAAGTGAAGGCTTTCAAGCGCTGATCCGCGCTTGTACCGGGCATGGGCGAGTTTGAGCTGATCCGCAATTTCTTCGCCGCCGCGCCTTGTGCGCAGGCCGGCGAGGGCGTTGCCCTGGGGATTGGCGATGACTGTGCCCTGCTCAGTGTGCCCGCCGGCGAACAGTTGGCGGTTTCCACCGATACCCTGGTGGCCGGCGTGCATTTCGCCGACCCCTGCGATCCTTTTCTGCTCGGCCAGCGCGCGCTGGCAGTGGCTGCTAGTGACCTTGCGGCCATGGGCGCTGCCCCCGTGGCCTTCACCCTTGCGTTGACCTTGCCGACCGTTGCGGCCGACTGGCTGCAGGCGTTCGCCCAGGGTTTGAACCGCATGGCCCAGGCCTGCGGCTTGCGCCTGGTCGGCGGCGATACCACACGCGGGCCGTTGAGCCTGACCGTGACCGTGTTCGGCAGCGTACCGACGGGCCAGGCGCTGACGCGTGCCGGTGCCCAGCCGGGTGATCTGTTGTGTGTCGGCGGCGAACTGGGCAATGCCGCTGGCGCCTTGCCCCTGGTGCTGGGCCAGCGCACAGCCGTGCCGGCGATTGCCGAGCCCCTGCTGGCACACTACTGGTCGCCCGCACCGCAGTTTGCGCTGGGCTTGGCCTTGCGGGGCAAGGCCACGGCGGCGCTGGATATCTCCGATGGCCTGCTGGCCGATTGCGGGCATATCGCCCTGGCCTCGCGGGTCGCCTTGCAAGTCGAGCGCCACCGCCTGCCGCTGTCGAGTGCGCTGCTGAGCTTTCTTGGCCAGGCGGCGGCGCAAGATGCGGCCTTGAGTGGCGGCGACGACTATGTGCTGGCCTTTACCCTGCCGCCCGCGCAACTGGCACCACTGCTGGCCGAGGGTTGGCCGGTACAGGTGGTGGGCCGGGTCGTGGCGGGCGCGGGCGTCACGCTGCTGGATGAAGACGGTCAGGACATCACCCCGTTTACCCGGGGTTATCAACATTTTCGGGAGACACCGTGACAGATCATCCCAAGCAGGTTCCGGCCGAGTTCGTGCCGCCGTCGGTCTGGCGTAATCCCTGGCATTTCCTGGCGTTTGGCTTTGGTTCTGGCACCTTGCCCAAGGCTCCGGGCACATGGGGTTCGCTGGTGGCCTTGCCGTTTATCCCGCTGTGGCAGATGCTGCCCGACTGGGGTTACTGGCTGATGCTGGGCATCACCATTTTGTTCGGCTTCTGGCTGTGCGGCAAAGTCGCTGACGATCTGCGGGTGCACGATCACGAAGGGATCGTCTGGGACGAGATGGTCGGCATGTGGATCACCCTCTGGCTGGTGCCCGAAGGTTGGTACTGGCTGTTGGCCGGCTTCTTGATGTTCCGATTCTTCGATATTCTCAAGCCGTGGCCGATCCGCTGGATCGATCGCCATGTGCACGGCGGCGTCGGCATCATGCTCGACGATGTACTCGCCGGGGTCTTTGCCTGGCTGGGCATGCAGGGGCTGGTCTGGCTATTCACTTGAGGAGCAGGTATGCGCAAGGCGTGGTGGGGGGTGCTGCTGTGGCTGATACTGTGCGCCGCGCAGGCGAGCGAACTGCCCAAAGACATTCGTCTAGCCAGTGAGGCGTGGGTCGACTACAGCGAAGCGGATGGTCGCGGCCTGGCCTGGGACGTTCTGCGCGAAATTTTCGAGCCATCCGTCACGGTTCAGGTTCGTAGCGAACCCTATACCCGCTCTATCGGCCTGGTGCAGCGCGGTGAGGCCGATGCGTGGGTCGGTTCCTATTATCAGGAAATCGACACGGCGCTTTACCCCCACTGGAACTTCGACACCGATCATATCTACGCCCTGGGCTTGGCCAGCAGCCCTGTTCCGAACCTGAAGAACATTGGCGACTATCGCCTGGCCTGGGTGCGCGGCTACGAATACCAGGACTACCTGCCGGGTGTTCGCCACTTTAGTGAAGTACAGCGGCGGGGCGGCATTCTGCCGATGCTGCAGCATGGGCGGGCCGATTACTACATCGATGCCCTGGCCGAAGTCGACGCGGTGCTGAATGAGGCGCCGGAGCCGAGCCGTTATCGTCGCTCCCATCTGGCCGAACTGCCCTTGTACCTGGGGTTTGCCGACAACCCCAGGGGCCGTGCGTTGCTAGCGTTTTACGATCGCCGCATGGGGGAATTGGTGAAAAGTGGTGCGTTGCGCGCCATTTTTGCCCGCTGGAAACAGCCCTATCCCTTCGATGACGCGGCAGCGCCCGCGCAATAGCAATCAAACTTCTTGATCTTTATCACCGACAATTCAGCCTAAGCGTCTGTAGGAAGCTCCTGCTACAATGCCGACCTCTGTGAAATACCCCCCTTCATATTGAATCAGGAGCACACGGTGTCCGTCGTTTTTGTCGCCGCTTCCAAGCTGCCTACGCCTTTTGCCCAATTCACCATGCATGGCTTTCTTGAAGAAGCCACCGGGCGTGAGCATGTGGTGCTCAGCCTGGGAGATGTCAGTGACGGCGCACCGGTCCTGGGTCGTGTGCATTCCGAGTGCCTGACGGGCGATGCCCTGTTCAGCCAGCGTTGCGACTGCGGCTCGCAACTGGAAGCGGCCCTGCAGGCCATTGCCCGTGAAGGGCGTGGTGTGCTGCTGTATCTGCGCCAGGAAGGACGCGGCATCGGCCTGTTGAACAAGATCCGCGCCTATGAGCTGCAGGACGGTGGTGCCGACACGGTCGAGGCCAATGAGCGCCTGGGCTTTGCCGCCGATCAGCGTGACTACGGGATCTGCCTGCCGATGCTTGAGCATCTGGGGGTCAAGTCGCTGCGGCTGATGACCAACAACCCGCGCAAGGTCAATGCCCTGACCGCCATGGGCATCACCGTCGCCGAGCGTGTGCCGCTGCACACCGGGCACAACCCGCACAACAAGCTCTATCTGGCGACCAAGGCCGGCAAGCTCGGCCACATGATGGGCAATGAACATCAGGGCGAGGTCGACCGGGCGTGACGCGTGGTCAGGTACGTCGGCGGCTGGCCTTCGGCTGGTGGCAGCAGTTGTTTATGACCCTGTTGCCGCTGTTTATTGCCAGCTGGCTGTTCGGCAAGACCGACCCGGTTATGCCGATGCTGGCGATGCCGTTCTTTATCGCCGGAGTGGCTTCGATGTTTGTCAGCCTGCGTTTTTTCGGCGCCTACAAGCGGGCCCTGATCGCCACCCACCAGGCGCTCGATACCCCGGAAGAACCTGCGGCCTGGATTGAACTGGCCCACGTGCGGCGCAAGGCATTTCTTGCCGCGGCGCTCCCGACCTGGATCGGGACCCTGGCGGTCTTTGTCGGTCTGGAGGCGGTGCCGCTGATGCTGCTGGCGCTGTCGACGGTGGTACTGTTCTACCTCTACCGGATCCCTCGGCAACTCGGCTAAGTCGTCACGGCACACAAAAAAGCTCGCCCCTACAGAAACCTTTGTATTTCTGTAGGGGCGAGCTTTTTGCGAGGGTATCAAGGCCCTATTTGAGCGTATTCAGAGGTCCAGCAGGCGCAACCGCTCGCGGATCGAAGCTTCGATCCCCGCCGCATCCAGCCCGCACTCGGCCAGCATCTGCGCCGGCTTGGCGTGCTCGACATAGAGATCGGGCAGGCCCAGGTGCAGGATCGGCTTGAGCAGGTTGTCGCGCGCCATAAATTCGCTGACCGCCGCACCCGCGCCACCCATGATGGCGTTTTCTTCGATGGTCACCAGTAGCGCATGGCTGGCGGCCATGTCACGTACCAGTTGTTCATCCAGTGGTTTTACGAAGCGCATATCGACCACGCTTGCATCGAGTTTCTCGGCCACCTGCAGGGCTTCGCTCAATTGCACGCCAAAGACCAGAATGGCGACCTTGCTGCCTTGGCGGCGTACGATGCCCTTGCCGATTTCCAGGGGGTGCAGGTCTTTTTCGATCGGCGCATTGGGGCCGCTGCCCCGTGGATAGCGTACGGCGGCCGGGCCTGGATACAGATGGCCGGTGGTGAGCATCTTGCGCAGCTCGTTCTCGTCGCTGGGCGTCATCACCAGCATGCCGGGGATGCAGCGCAGGTACGACAGATCGAAGCTGCCGGCGTGGGTCGGGCCGTCTTCACCGACCAGGCCGGCCCGGTCGATGGCGAACAACACATCGAGGTTCTGCACCGCGACATCGTGGACCAGTTGGTCATAGCCGCGTTGCAGGAAGGTGGAATAGATTGCGACGACTGGCTTGGCGCCTTCGCAGGCCATACCGGCGGCAAAGGTCACGGCGTGCTGTTCGGCGATGGCCACATCGAAGTAGCGCAGCGGGAAACGCTCGCTGAAGGCCACCAAGTCGGAGCCTTCCTTCATGGCCGGGGTAATCCCGACCAGGCGCGGATCGGCGGCGGCCATATCGCACAGCCATTCACCGAAGACCGCAGAGTACTTGGGGCCGCCGGCTTTTTTCGGGGCGCTGGCCGGGGCGTCCAGGGGTTCGAGCTTGGTGATGGCGTGGTAGCCGATCGGGTCGACTTCCGCTGGCGCGAAGCCTTTGCCTTTTTTGGTCACCACATGCAGAAACTGCGGACCCTTGAGGTCACGCATATTGCGCAGGGTGGCGACCAGGGTCGGCAGGTCGTGGCCGTCAATCGGGCCGATATAGTTCCAGCCCAGTTCTTCGAACAGCGTGCCGGGCACCAGCATGCCCTTGGCATACTCTTCGGTACGCCGGGCAATTTCCCAGGCGCCGGGCAGGCGCGACAGCACTTTTTTGCTGCCTTCACGCATGCTCGCGTAGGTGCGGCTGGAGAGGATCTTGGCCAGGTAGTTGGACAGCCCGCCGACATTGCGCGAAATCGACATGTCGTTGTCGTTGAGGATCACCAGCATATTGGCATCGACTTCCGGCGCGTGGTTCAGCGCCTCGAATGCCATCCCAGCCGTCAAGGCGCCGTCGCCGATCACGGCGATAGCCTTGCGATCGCTGTTTTGCAGGCGGGCGGCAATGGCCATGCCCAGCGCTGCACTGATCGAGGTGCTGGAGTGGCCGACGCCAAAGGTGTCGTACTCGCTTTCGGAGCGGCGCGGGAAGGCGGCGATGCCGTCCTTCTGGCGCAGGGTGGCCATCTGTTCGCGGCGCCCGGTCAGAATCTTGTGCGGATAGGCCTGATGGCCGACGTCCCACACCAGCCGGTCGTCCGGGGTGTCGAAGACGTAATGCAGCGCGATGGTCAGTTCGATGACCCCGAGGCCGGCACCAAAGTGCCCGCCGGTCTGGCCGACGGTATAGAGCAACTCCTGGCGCAACTCATCGGCCAGGGTTTCCAGCTCGGCTTCACCCAACCGGCGCAGGCCGGCCGGCGTGGCGGCACGGTCGAGCAGGGGCGTGGTCGGGCGCTTGCGGGGGAACTCTTGAAACGTCGTGGGCATCAGGCGAATCGTTATAGGTATAAAGAGAGGCGGCAGTTTACCTTATGCATCGCAAGCTGCCCACGCAGTCTGGCGCCGTACTGGCCAATTACAGTCTCAGGTTGGCCAGTCGTGCACGCCATCAGTTACGGCGTTCAACGATATAACGCGCCAGTTCGCGCAACGGCTCGGCCGCCGCGTCGAAAGGTCGCACGGCCTGCAGCGCCTGGTCACGCAGTTCCAGGGCGTAGGCCTTGGCCGCTTCCAGGCCGAGCAGTGCCGGATAGGTGGGTTTGTCGCGGGCGATATCGGCGCCCTGGCGTTTACCCAGGGTCGTGGTATCGCTTTCGACGTCGAGGATATCGTCCTGGACCTGAAAGGCCAGGCCGATGGCCTGGGCATAGGTTTGCAGGGCCTCGAGCGCATCCGGTCGAGCCCGGCCGCTGGCCAGGGCGCCAAGGTACACGGCGGCCTCGATCAGGGCGCCGGTCTTGTGCCGATGCATAAATTCCAGGGCTTGCTGGTCGAGCTTGAGCCCTACCGAGCCGAGGTCAATGGCCTGGCCGCCGACCATGCCGGCCGGACCGGCCGCGCGGGCCAGGGCGGTGACCATGCGCAGGCGGGTTTCAGCGTCGAGGTCGCTCAGGTTCGGGTCGAGCAGTGCATCGAAGGCCAGGCTCTGCAAGCCGTCGCCGGCCAGGATCGCGCAGGCTTCATCGAAGGCCTTGTGCGTGGTCGGCTGGCCACGACGCAGGTCGTCGTCGTCCATGGCCGGCAGATCATCGTGCACCAGCGAATAGGCGTGGATCAGCTCCACCGCGCAAGCCGCGCCATTAGCCTGCGCCGCCGCGCCACCGAGGGCCTCGCAGGCGGCATAGGCCAGGAGCGGGCGCACGCGTTTGCCGCCATTCATCACGCTGTAGCGCATGGCGTCGTAGAGACGAGTCAGTTCGGGGGTCGGTGCGCTGAACAGCTGTTGCAGCGCGGCATCGACACGGGCCTGGCTGGCGGCCTGGTAGGCTTTGATCATTGGGCCTGTTCCGCGTCGAAGGGCTCTTCGGCCAACTCGCCGTCGCGCTCAAGCAGCAGTTGCACCTTTTGCTCGGCCTGGGCCAGGGCGCCCTGGCATTCGCGGGTCAGGCGGATACCTTGTTCGAAGGCGGTCAACGAGTCTTCCAGCGACAGCTCGCCGTTCTCCAGACGCTCAACCAGCGTTTGCAGATCAGAGAGGGATTGTTCGAAATCCAGGGTAGCTTTTTTGCGGGCCATGGTGGCGTTCTCGGTTGACGTTAAACCGGCGCGACACTAGCAGACAGAGGGCTTCGGGGCAAATGAACGGGGCGGCTGACGTCGTCTTTCAAGAGATCTCCAGTTGTCGCAGAGGGCCGTCCTTGCGGCAGTGTCGGCATGAGTGACCACACGTGCGGGAGGCGCCGTCGAATGTTGAAATCGGCAGGCTGACCCTAGGTTAACGTGAGCCCCTTGCCTTCAAACACCGGTCGCCAGCTGCCGGGCCAACATTACTGGCGACAAATCGCCTGGATAAATCGCGCCTTGGCGGATTGGATGGCGGAATAATCCGCTAAATTGTCATTTTTCGGCTTTGCCAAAAAAATAACGCCAACGCCTTGACCCAATATTTACGGGGGGTGCGGCGTTAAGCGCAGGTAAAAGAACCCTTAACCACAAACCTGCCTGTCATTTTCAAAAGGCTTCTCATAGAATCGCCGCGCACCGTTCATGGCACTTAGCCATATCTGGCAGCCGCATTAATGGATGGATGCACCTGACAATCAGAAGCTGTTTAAGGAAGAGCTCGTGAACCCCGCTATGTTCCGCAAGACCCTTCTCGCACTGGCAATCACTGCCACTGCTCTGCCGGCCTACGCCGATGACACTCTGGTGCTGACAGACACCGGCCTGGTCAAGACCGCCGATGTGTATACCGGCAACCTGGAAATCACCGGGAGCTTCACCAGCACCGACAGCGACGTTGATGCCGTTGAACTGCACGGTATTGACGTGGCCAATGACCTGATCCTCAATGCCACCATCAACGCCAATGGCGAGTTTGCTGATGGCGTCGATATGGATCAGGACGACAGCACCAAGACCCCGAACAAAATCGGCGGCAACCTGATCAACAAGGGCAGCATCACCATCGTCGGCGATGGCGGCGCAGCACTGCTGATCGACCCGGCCGAAATCGGCGACAGCGTGATCAATGATGGCACCCTGAGTGTTACAGGCGAGCCGGTCAACGATAACGGCACCATCGATCCGGTCCGCGCCCTGGATATCTCCGGCTCCACCACCATCGGTGGCGGTGTGGCCAACGGCCCCGGCGGCAAGATTCTCGCTTCGGGCACCAATGCCAAGGGCATCTCCATCGCCGGCACCACTGTTGAACATGGCCTGAGGAACTACGGCCTGATCCAGGTGACGGGTAGTGGTGCTACGGCGATCGACCTGACCACCAATGCGAAAACCTCGGAGAAGGTCAACCTCAGTTCCGTGAACAACTACGGCACCATCCTTGCCACGGGCGATGATGCGACCGGCCTGCAGATCGACGGCGCCAACTTCACCCAGAGCACCGGCGCCCATGTCATCAACGCCGGCACCATCGATGCCGAGGACGCGGCCATTTTCATTGGTGGCTTCGAGATCGAAGGCGCAGCAGCGGGTGATCCACTGGTGATCCACAACAGCGGTGAGTTGATTTCCAAAGACGAAGCCATCGATGCCGAAGACGCCACACATAATGTCAACCTGGTGTCGCTGGACGGCAGCAAAATCACCGGCAACCTGATCGATCTGAGTGCTATCGATATCGTCGGTAATACCGTATTCAACGGCACCGACACCACGTCCGACGGCTATAACATCCGTATGAAAAATAACGGTTGGGTGGCTGTCGGCGGCATAAAAGACTCGACGCCTTTCACTGGACATCTGGAACTGGGCCAGGCCCATACCAGCATTGACGGCAACCTTTTTGTAGCGGCCGATTCCTCCCTGGGCATGACCCTGAGCCCGGTCACCGACCCTGATACCGCCGTACTGTCGGTCACCGGCACCGCCGAGTTCGCCGAAGGTTCGCAGATCAAGCTGGGTGCCTCGGGCAACGACTTCAAGGCCGACGGCGTCACCTACAAACTGATCGAAGCTGGCACCCTCACAGACAACGGTCTGAGCGTGATCAGCAGCTCCGCCCTGCTCAATGTCGACCTGTTCAAGGTTGAGAACAACGAAGTGGTGGCCCAGGTCACCGCCAAGAACAGCGACCAGTTGAGCGACCTGATCAACAGCCAGGGCGGCAGCAACAACAGCCTGCAGGCTTTGACCAGTTTCAGCCGCGATGGCCTGATGAGCCGCCTGAACGCCAACGACCCGCTCTACCAGGCGCTGGTCAATGCCGACGCCCAGCAGGTTGCCGCGATTGCTGCGCAGATGACCCCGGAAATCAATGGCGGCGCTTCCCAGGCGGCCACGACCAGCCAGAGCCTGATCAGCAACACCACCAACGCGCGTACCAGCTCGACGCGTGGCCAGTCCTCGGGTGAAACCTTCAAGCAGACCGGTGTCTGGGTTCAATCGCTGTACAGCGACGCTACCCAAGGCAAGCGTGACGGCATCGCTGGCTACAACGCCTACAGCCGCGGGATCGCCGTGGGTGCCGATGGCAAGGTCAGCGACCAGTTGACCCTGGGCCTGGCGTACAGCTTCCTGAACACCGACGTCAACGGCAAGACCGGCAACAAAACCAAGGTCGATAGCCACGCGTTCACCCTGTACGGCGGCTTCGAGCAAGGCAACTACTTCGCCGACGCCAGCCTGACCTACGGTCTGAACGATAACGAAGGCCAGCGCAAGATCGCCGGTACCACGGCCAAGGCCGACTACGACAGCACCCTGCTGGGCCTGAACCTGATCGGTGGCTACACCTATCAGATCAACCCGCAACTGCTGGTCGAGCCGCGCGTC
>NZ_JANHLC010000015.1 GCF_028682395.1 Pseudomonas putida
TTTCAGGTTTTATTCCGACTTGAGCGTGATACGCGCAAAAGCCTTCTTCCCCGCCTGGCAAACATGAGTCGATCCCAGCGCATATATATAGGAGCGATCGACCACCTCACCATCTATACGCACACCACCCGAGCCGAGCAGGTCGCGAGCCACTGCCGAGTTCTTCACCAAGCCTGCTTTATTAAGCACCGCTGCAATTGGCATATCCTCGGAAGCAGCCAAGGTGACTTCCGGCAGATCATCCGGCAGCTCGCCATCTTTCATACGGTTGCCCGCTGCCCGATGCGCATTGGCCGCAGCCTCTTCGCCATGGAAGCGCGCCACGATCTCTTCGGCCAGCTTGATCTTGATATCGCGCGGGTTAGCCCCAGCCTCGACATCAGCCTTAAAGGAAAGGATCTCTTCCATGGAGCGGAAGCTAAGCAGCTCAAAGTAACGCCACATCAACGCATCAGGAATAGAGACGAGCTTGCTGTACATGACACCCGGCGCTTCCTGGATACCTACGTAGTTACCCAGCGACTTGGACATCTTCTTGACGCCATCCAACCCCTCGAGCAGAGGCATGGTCAGAATGCACTGAGCTTCCTGCCCATAACCACGCTGAAGCTCGCGCCCCATCAGCAGGTTGAACTTCTGATCGGTGCCACCCAGCTCGACGTCCGCACGCAAAGCCACCGAGTCATAGCCCTGGACCAGCGGATAGAGGAACTCGTGAATGGCGATCGGCTGATTGGTGGTATAGCGCTTGTCGAAATCATCCCGCTCAAGCATGCGAGCAACGGTGTATTGCGAGGTCAGGCGAATGAAATCTGCCGGCCCCATCTTGTCCATCCAGGTGGAGTTGAAGGCAACTTCGGTCTTGGCCGGATCAAGAATCTTGAACACTTGGCTCTTATAGGTCTCGGCGTTGTCGAGCACCTGCTCTCGCGTCAACGGCGGACGGGTCGCACTCTTGCCGCTTGGATCACCAATCATCCCGGTGAAGTCACCAATCAGGAAAATCACCTGATGCCCCAGATCCTGAAACTGACGCAGCTTATTAATAAGCACGGTATGACCCAGGTGCAGATCCGGCGCAGTCGGATCGAAACCGGCCTTGATGCGTAGCGGCTGGCCGCGCTTCAATTTTTCGACCAGTTCAGACTCGACCAGTATCTCTTCCGCACCACGTTTGATCAGCGCTAGCTGCTCTTCAACCGACTTCATAACAAACCCGCAAGGCTCAGATTCAAAGGGAACCAACCATACAATATCGCCGACTAATTACAAGTTTTGCCCAGCGTACAGGCGTGCATCAGCCTGCCCAACGCCTACGGCCTTGCTTCGCAGATGATTTGGTTATATTTTATACAGTTATTTCATCTTCATCATGTCAGTCATCTTTTCCAATTCATCTTTATCAAAGTCAAATTACCTATGATCAATGAACCGCCTAAAGCGCCGCCGCTGTATCCCAAGACCCACCTGATTGCAGCCAGCGGCATCGCTGCGCTGCTCAGCCTGGCCCTGCTGGTCTTTCCTTCCAGCGACGTAGAAGCGAAAAAGACTACCCTCAACCTGGACCTTGAAAGCCCAGCAGAGCAATTGTTACAAGACCAAGACGCCCCAGATGTCGTCCAGGCCACAAATGACAGCACCCCATCTCCCTTTGCCCAGATAGAAGGCAATACAGAGGCCAGCCAAGAGCCGGTAAAAACCGCCCAGGAAGTTCAGGAGCCTAAAGTCGAGGGCCACCGCGAAGTTATCGTGGCCAGAGGCGACACGCTTTCCACCCTGTTTGCCAAGGTCGGCCTGCCTGCCACAACGGTTCATGAGGTATTGGCAAGCGACAAGCAGGCCAAGCTGTTCAGCAAACTCAAGCATGGTCAAAAGCTGGAGTTCGAACTCGATGCCAATGGGCAACTGAGCAATCTGCACAGCAAGGTCAGCGACCTCGAGACCATTACCCTGACCAAAGGCCCCAAAGGCTTTGCGTTCAGCCGTGTCACCACCAAGCCAACCCTGCGTTCGGCCTATGCACACGGCGTGATCAACAGCTCGCTTTCCCAGTCCGCACAACGCGCCGGGCTGTCCCACAGCATGACGATGGATATGGCCAGCGTATTTGGCTACGACATCGATTTTGCCCAGGACATTCGCCAGGGTGACGAGTTCGACGTGATCTACGAGCAAAAGGTCGTCAACGGTAAAACCATCGGCACCGGCAATATCCTCTCGGCCCGCTTCACCAATCGCGGCAAGACCTATACCGCGGTGCGCTACACCAACAAGCAAGGCTCCAGCAGTTACTACACCGCTGACGGCAACAGCATGCGCAAGGCCTTCATTCGCACCCCAGTGGATTTCGCCCGCATCAGCTCGCGCTTCTCCATGGGCCGCAAGCACCCGATCCTGAACAAGATCCGCGCCCACAAAGGCGTCGACTATGCAGCACCGCGCGGTACCCCCATCAAGGCCGCCGGCGATGGCAAGGTGCTGCTCGCCGGCCGCCGCGGCGGTTACGGCAACACCGTGATCATCCAGCACGGTAATAGCTACCGCACCCTATACGGCCATATGCAAGGTTTCGCCAAGGGCGTGACTACCGGCGGTACCGTCAAGCAAGGCCAAGTGATCGGCTACATCGGCACCACCGGGTTATCCACCGGGCCGCATCTGCACTACGAGTTCCAGGTCAACGGCGTTCACGTCGACCCGCTGGGGCAGAAGCTGCCTATGGCCGATCCAATTGCCAAATCGGAGCGTGCGCGCTTCCTGCAGCAAAGCCAGCCGTTGATGGCACGCATGGATCAGGAAAAGTCCACCATGCTGGCCTCGAGCAAGCGCTAAGCCATGGCGCTTTATATCGGGATAATGTCCGGGACCAGTCTCGATGGCCTGGACATTGCCCTGATTGAGGTCGACCCCCGGATCAAGCTGCTCGCCACTCACTACATCCCCATGCCCGACAGCTTGCGTGAAGAACTGCTGGGGCTCTGCGCCAGCGGTCCCGACGAGATCGCCCGCAGCGCCATCGCCGAGAACAACTGGGTTCGCCTGGCTGCCCAAGGCGTTCACACCCTGCTTGAGCAACAAAACCTCACGCCCAGCGCGATCCAGGCCATAGGCAGCCATGGCCAGACCATCCGCCATGAACCTGCTCGCGGTTTTACCGTGCAGATTGGCAACCCCGCCCTGCTTGCAGAATTAACCTCAATTAGCGTGGTCAGTGATTTCCGGCGCCGCGATGTCGCGGCCGGCGGCCAGGGCGCGCCCCTGGTTCCCGCCTTCCATGAAGCGCTGTTCGAACGCAGCGAAGGACACCGTGCCGTTCTTAATATCGGCGGTTTCAGCAATCTCAGCCTGATTGAAAGCGAACGCCCGGTGGCGGGCTTCGACTGTGGACCCGGCAATGTTCTGCTCGACGCCTGGATTCAACACCAGCGCAGCGAGCCCTATGATCGTGACGGTCGCTGGGCCGCCAGCGGCCAGGTTGAACCAAGTTTGCTGCGTGTGCTGTCGAGTGATCCCTTCTTCGCCACCCAAGGTCCGAAAAGTACCGGCCGCGAAGTGTTCAACCTCGACTGGCTGCAAAACCGCTTGGCCAGCCTACCGCGCCTACCCACCGAGAATGTGCAGGCCACCCTGCTCGAACTGACCGCACAAAGTATCTGTGAGTCACTGCACTCGGCCCAACCACAAACGGACGAGTTGCTGGTCTGCGGCGGCGGCGCCCATAACGCCACACTGATGAACCGAATCGCCAGCCTACTGCCAACCACCCGCGTCAGCAGCACCGCTACCCACGGCATTGACCCTGACTGGGTGGAGGCCATGGCCTTTGCCTGGCTCGCACATTGCTGCCTGCACGGCATAGCTGCCAACCGCCCCAGCGTTACCGGCGCTCGCGGGCTCAGGGTCCTGGGCGCGATCTACCCCGCCTGAATGCCAGAAAGCAAAACGCCGCGTTAATCAACGCGGCGTTGCGGGCTACTGCAAAGGATCAGATCGAGAACGAAGAACCGCAACCGCAAGTGGTCGTGGCATTCGGGTTCTTGATCACAAAGCGCGACCCTTCCAGCCCTTCCTGATAATCCACCTCAGCACCGGCCAGGTACTGAAAACTCATGGGGTCGACCACCAGGCTGACGCCTTCGCGCTCGACAATGGTATCGTCTTCGGCCACTTCCTCATCGAAAGTGAAACCGTACTGAAAACCGGAACAACCGCCACCTGTTACGAATACGCGCAGCTTCAAGCGGTCATTACCCTCTTCATCGACCAGACTCTTCACCTTGTGCGCAGCACCGTGGGTGAATTGCAAAGCCATGGGGGTGAACGATTCGACGCTCATGCTCAATATCTCCCGGCGTTAAGCCGCCATAATGCGTGATGACGGGCATTATCCGCTTCCCCGAGAAAATCGGTCAACTATTGCCTGGCTAGAAGTCCAAGAATGCAAAAGGCCCGCATCGCGGGCCTTTTTACCGATTCGGCGAACCTACGGCAGCATACCCGCATGGGACAGGCCCAGACGTTCATCCAGACCAAACAGGATATTCATGTTCTGCACGGCCTGGCCCGACGCGCCCTTGACCAGGTTGTCGATCACCGACAAGACCACGACCAGTTCGCCATCCTGCGGACGGTGCACCGCGATCCGGCACACGTTGGCACCACGTACGCTGCGGGTTTCCGGATGACTACCGGCGGGCATGACATCGACAAACGGTTCATTGGCATAACGCTTCTCGAACAGCGCCTGCAGGTCGACGGTACGGTCAACGACCGTCGCATACAACGTCGAGTGAATGCCGCGGATCATCGGGGTCAGGTGCGGCACAAACGTCAAGCCAACCTCCTTGCCCGCTGCCCGGCGCAAGCCCTGCCGGATTTCGGGCAGATGACGATGCCCCTTCACCGCGTAGGCCTTCATGCTTTCGGAAGTTTCCGAATACAACGAACCGACGCTCGCGCCACGCCCCGCGCCGCTGACCCCGGACTTGCAGTCGGCGATCAAGCGAGAGGCATCCGCCAGGCCTGCCTCAAGCAGCGGTAGAAAACCCAGCTGGGTGGCAGTGGGATAGCAACCCGGCACAGCGATCAGGCGCGCCCCCTTGATCTTCTCGCGATTGACCTCCGGCAGCCCATAGACCGCTTCATCGAGCAGTCCCGGCGCGCCATGAGGCTGGCCATACCATTTGGCCCACTCATCGGCGTCCTGCAGACGAAAGTCGGCGGAGAGGTCGATCACCTTGGTGCCTGCATCCAGCAACTCACCGGCGAGGGCATGGGCGACGCCATGGGGAGTGGCGAAGAACACCACGTCACAGGCGCCCAGGGTCTTGATGTCCGGGACACTGAAGGCCAGGCCATCGTAGTGACCGCGCAGGTTCGGGTACATATCGGCAACCGCCAGGCCTGCCTCGGATCGCGAAGTGATGACATCCACTTGCGCCTGAGGATGCTGTGCCAACAGACGCAGCAATTCGACACCGGTGTAACCCGTGCCGCCGACGATACCGACCCTGACCATAAACCTGCCCTCAACGAACCCACTGGAAAGCCGTCGATAATAGGGGCCACATCGCCCTGCGACAACCGTCAACGTGACGTACAGGCGCATGAGCCACTACTATCTTCAGTTACCGTGAACCTAGGAATAACTAGAAATGCTCTATCTATGGATCAAAGCCTTCCACATCGTCGCCATCGTCTGCTGGTTTGCCGGGCTGTTCTACCTGCCACGCCTGTTCGTGTATCACGCCCAAAGTGAAGACACCGTCAGCAAGGAACGCTTCAGCGTCATGGAGCGCAAGCTCTACCGCGGCATCATGGGCCCGGCGATGATCGCCACGCTGATATTCGGCGGCGGGCTGATCTACCTCAACCCTGCGATCTTTCAATCCGGTGCCTGGATCCACGCCAAACTGACCCTCGTCGTGTTGCTCATCGGTTACCACCATATGTGCGGCGCACAGGTAAAACGCTTTGCCCGTGGCGAAAACACCCGCAGCCATGTCTTTTATCGCTGGTTCAATGAAGTACCGGTTCTGATATTGCTGGCTATCGTAATTTTGGTCGTGGTCAAACCGTTCTAACTTCAATCACTCGGGGTACCTCCAATGTCGCTGCCCGCTTTGCTTGAACAACGTCTGCGCCTGCCCGTGGTGGCTGCGCCGATGTTCCTGATTTCCAACCCGCAACTGGTACTGGCCTGCTGTCGCAATGGCGTAGTCGGGAGTTTCCCGGCACTGAACCAACGTGAAAGCAGCGGCTTCAAGGCCTGGCTGGAAGAAATCGAAGCGGGACTGGCAGAACTGGAGAACCCGGCGCCGTATGCGGTCAATCTGATCGTACACAACAGCAATCCACGCCTTGAGGCTGATCTGGCGATCTGCATCGAGCACAAAGTGCCGATCGTGATCACCAGCCTCGGGGCGGTCAAGGAGCTGGTGGACGCCGTGCACAGCTACGGCGGCCTGGTCTTCCATGATGTAACCACTCGTCGTCACGCCGAAAAAGCGGCCGAGGCCGGGGTCGACGGCTTGATCGCGGTCGCCGCTGGCGCAGGTGGGCACGCCGGGACCTGGAGCCCATTTGCCCTGATCGCCGAAATCCGGCAATTCTTCGACAAAACCCTGCTGCTGGCCGGCTGCCTCAACCATGGTCACGAAGTGCTCGCAGCCCAGTTGCTGGGGGCGGACCTGGCGTACTTCGGCACACGTTTTATCGGCACGCAAGAAAGCCATGCACCAGAAGCCTACAAGCAGATGCTGCTGACGTCCCATGCCGCCGATATTGTCCATACCGCTGCGGTCTCGGGGGTGCCGGCAAGCTTTATGCGCCAGAGCCTGGAAAATGCCGGCTTCGACCTCGCCGCCCTGCAAGGCAAGGGCGAAGTGAACTTCGGCTCCAAACTCAAACCCCTGAGCGACGAAGCCAAGGCCTGGAAAACCGTCTGGTCGGCCGGTCAGGGCGTCGGAGAAATCGACGATACGCCCAGCGTCGACGAGTTGGTCGCACGCCTGGACCGCGAATACCGTGAAGCCCTTGAGCGAGCTGCCCAGCTACCCAAGCGCTGGCCACGTTCTTGAGAGAATCCAAACCCGCCTTTCGGCGGGTTTTCTATAGAATGAGCGCCGTTATTTCCAAAAGCTTCGCAAGCCCCTACGACAAGGATGCCCCGGCATGACCGAAACCCGCTTCAATGTAGTCTTCGACGGGACACTGCTTCCCGGGGTCGAATTGACCACCGCCAAGTACAATCTGGCAGAGCTTTTCAAAACCGATGTCGCGGCCATCGAGCGCTTGTTCACCGGCGCGCCCGTTGCCCTCAAGCGCGACCTCACGCAAGCCGATGCCCAGAAGTATCTCGATGCTCTACTGGGTGCCGGCCTCAATGCACGACTGCAAGCCCAACCCGAATTGAGCCTCGACCTTGACGAGGTCAGCCACCCGGCACCGGCGACGTCTGTCTCCGCCCCCGCGCCGGCGCCGGTGGAGCCCGCATCACCCTATGCACCGCCGCAAACCCCACTCGACGCCACCCAGGGCGAGTATGCCGAGCTCAAAGTATTTTCCGTGGAGGGACGCATCGGGCGCATGCGCTACCTGGCCTGGTCGATGGTTCTGTTGTTCGCCTGCATACCGACCATGGGGATCAGCGCACTGCTGACGCAGGCTTCGCAAGCCTTGGGTATGCTGCTGCTCATTGCCTCCTGTATTGCCCTGGCTTTCGTCATGGTCGTGATCACGGCCAAACGCCTGCATGATCTGGGTTGGTCCGCCTGGCTGATGCTGCTCAATTTGGTGCCCGTGGTAAACACGATCTTCTCGATTCTGATCCTGGTGATGCCAGGCCACCCACAGGCCAACCTCTATGGGCCGCCTCCGCCACCGAACAGCACATCGGTCAAGGTTCTGGCCTGGATCTGGATTGGCGTGATCATCCTGGCATTCCTGTTCCTGGGCTTGACGCTTGTCGGTGGCAGCCTGGCCTTGCTTGGCGCCGCATTGAGTAACTGATCAACACCCGGCAGGGCGCTATCTGGCTGTAGACTATCGGCAAGCAAAAAACACGCGACGACACGCTCGCGGCCGTACCGATGGAGATTCTGCATGACCCGTTACGCCCTGATCACCGGTGCTTCCAGCGGTATCGGCCTGGCCATGGCCGAAGCGCTGGCCCGCCGTGGCCACAACCTGCTCCTGGTGGCCCGCCAGCGCGATACCCTGGAAACCATTGCCCTGGAACTGACCCAACGCTTCGGCGTCGAGGTGCTTCTACGCGCCTGTGACCTTGGCGAACCGCTGCGACTTTCCGGCTTCCTGCTGGAGCTCGAAGAAGGCGAGCGGCGAATCGACCTGCTGGTCAACTGCGCAGGGATCGGCACCAGCGGGCCATTTCTGGCTCAGGACTGGGGTACGGAGCAGGACCTGATCGAACTCAACATCCTGGCCTTGACCCGCCTTTGTCACACCGTCGGCAATCTCATGGCCGTCCAGGGCGGCGGCCAGATTCTCAATGTCGCCTCGGTCGCCGCCTTTCAGCCCGGCCCCTGGATGAGTACCTACTACGCCAGCAAGGCCTATGTCCTGCACTTTTCCGAAGGCCTGCGCGAAGAGCTGAAGAAAACCGGCATCAAGGTCTCGGTGCTCTGCCCTGGCCCCACCCGCACCGCCTTTTTCGATACCGCGCAATTACGGGTCGGCAAGCTCGCCAACAGCAAATGGATGCTCAGCCCCGAAGAGGTGGCACTGTATACCGTGCGGGCGCTGGCCAAGAACCGCGCCATCATTATCCCCGGTGCGCGCAATCGCTGGCTCGCCCTCAGCCCCCGTCTGGGTACGCGCTGGCTGGTGCGCAAGATCAGTGGCGCCATCAACCGCTCGGTATGTCCGCGCTGAACACGCAAAACACTGGGCTCACGGAACGTGCCTGAGTACACTCGGGCGCACCAACACAATGGAGAAACAGCTGTGGATACTCTGTTCACCAAGATCATCAACAGAGAAATACCTGCCAGGATCATTTACGAAGACGATCAGGTACTGGCCTTCCACGATATCGCGCCACAGGCGCCTGTACATTTTCTGGTTATCCCGAAAAAGCCGATACGCACGCTCAACGACCTCACCGAAGACGACAAGGCCCTCGCCGGGCATATTCTCTTCACGGCCCAGCGCCTGGCCCTGGAACAGGGCTGCGAAGAAGGCTTTCGCGTGGTGATGAACTGCAATGAGATGGGCGGCCAGACCGTTTATCACATTCATATGCACGTACTGGGTCAGCGTCAGATGAACTGGCCGCCGGGCTGAGCCCGCCCTAGGCTCGCTCCAACAGCACTGTTGGGGCGAGCCCGCTCGCCATTCCCCCGTGATCCAGCGCAAACCTTGCCCTGCCGATTGGGTTAAACTGGCCGCCGTGATTTTTTCCGGAGGTAAGCATGACTACCCAACGTCACTACTCGCCGATTGACCGTCTGCTCCTGCAAGCTGACACCGCCATGCGCACCCTGCTGCCTTTTAGCGGCCAGCCGTATCGGCCATCCCCGGCCATCGTCCAGCCCGAAGCCGAAATGAGCGATGAAGAGGCCCGTCATGTTGCAGGCCTGATGCGCATCAACCATACCGGCGAAGTCTGTGCCCAGGCGTTGTACCAGGGCCAGGCCCTGACGGCCAAGCTGCCGCAGGTCCGCGCCGCCATGGAACATGCGGCCGAGGAAGAAATCGACCACCTGGTCTGGTGCGAACAACGTATTCGCCAACTGGGCAGCCATCCCAGCATTCTCAACCCGCTGTTCTATGGCCTGTCTTTTGGCATCGGTGCCGCGGCTGGGCTGATCAGCGACAAAGTGAGCCTTGGATTCGTGGCCGCCACCGAAGATCAGGTCTGCAAGCACCTGAACGAACACCTGGAACAGATTCCGGCCACAGACGAAAAGTCCCGGGCCATTCTGGAACAGATGCGCATCGACGAAGAACATCATGCCGAGACAGCCCTGCAAGCCGGTGGCTACCGATTCCCGGCGCCCGTGAAGTTCGGCATGAGCCTGCTGGCCAAGGTCATGACCAAAAGTACCTACCGGATCTGATCCAGAGGTTTATGGCGGGTATGAAAATGGGGCGCTCATCGAGCGCCCCATTTTTGCCACACGCACGCGCTCAAGGCCCGCGTGGAAGATCGATGTCAGCTCAACCGAGTTCGACGATCTCATAGTCATGGCTGATGGCAACACCGGCCGCGCCCAGCATGATCGACGCCGAGCAGTACTTCTCGGCCGACAACTCGATCGCGCGCTTGACCTGGGCTTCTTTCAACCCGCGCCCCTTGACCACGAAATGCAAATGGATCTTGGTGAAGACCTTGGGGTCTTCCGTGGCGCGTTCGGCTTCCAGAAATGCCTCGCAGCTTTCCACAGCCTGACGCGACTTCTTCAGAATGCTCACGACATCGAAGTTGCTGCAGCCACCGAGTCCCAACAACAGCATTTCCATTGGGCGAACACCCAGGTTGCGCCCGCCACTTTCCGGCGGACCATCCATCACCACAACATGGCCACTGCCCGACTCACCGAGGAACATGGCTTCGCCAGCCCATTGGATGCGTGCCTTCATCGCCAAGACTCCACTGCTGAAAAAAGGGGCGCCAGCTTAGCACAGCGTTCCGCCATGCCTGCTTTCAAGATTGACACCAAAGGCGCTGAGCAACGATAGAAATTCCCCCGGCTCACAGGCAGAGTGTCTGGTAAACTGACGCCAAACCAATGGCGCTCCGCCACTACGATAAGAACCCTACCAAACCGTGCCGCTTCCCGAGATACCACCATGGCTGCGCTTGCGCCCACCCCCAAGATCAAGAACCTCGAAAAACTGCTGATGCACTGCCAGCGGCAGCGCTATCCGGCCAAGAGCAATATCATCTGTGCCGGCGAACGCTCGGATACCTTGTTCTACATCGTCAAAGGCTCGGTCACGGTGCTGATCGAAGACGACGACGGTCGCGAAATGATCATTGCCTACCTTAATAGCGGTGACTTCTTCGGTGAGCTGGGTCTGTTTGAGGAAGCCGGCCACGAGCAACAGCGCAGCGCCTGGGTCAGGACCAAGATCGAATGTGAAGTGGCCCAGATCAGCTACGTCAAATTCCGCGAGCTGGCCCAGCAGGACCCGGACATTCTCTATGCCCTCAGTGGCCAGATGGCCCAGCGCCTACGCAACACCACACGCAAAGTCGGCGATCTGGCGTTCTTTGATGTCACAGGCCGAGTGGCCCGCTGCCTGCTGGAACTGTGCAAGCAGCCGGATGCCATGACCCACCCCGACGGCATGCAAATCAAAATCACGCGTCAGGAGATTGGCCGGATCGTTGGCTGTTCCCGGGAAATGGTCGGCCGTGTGCTCAAGGACCTTGAAGAACAGAACCTGGTCAACGTCAAAGGCAAAACCATGGTGGTGTTCGGCACTCGCTAGGCGCGAAAAACCTGTGCCAGCATCTGCTGATAGCGCTCGGCCAGGCACCCAATAAAATCCGGCGCGCTAAAGGCTTCATGCAAGGCGATATGGCTCTCGGCACGGCAACGCTGCGCCAGCCCACAAGCCTGATTGAAGCGATTGACCGCCGCGACCATCGACTCACGCTCGTTATCCATCAGCAATGCACCGTGGACCAGGCCCACCGGGCGAGTGCCCCCCTGGCTCTGGCGCCAGCGTTGCGCAGTGCCGACCAGCTTGCGCCCGGCCAGATTGACGTTGAATCGACCGTCACAGAACGCACCGTCGATTTCCCCGAGTGACGGCTCGCCACCCAACGCACTCAACTCATCGCAGATGGGCTGGCACAGACGCCGATAACCGGTTTCGATTCGCCCCTGATCGCCCTCGCTACGCGGCGGTGCGTAGACCAATGCGATATTGATGGTCGAGGCCGACTGCGGGACCGGTTCCCCACCGGTTTCACGCAGCAATACCGGCCAGCCACTGTGGGCCGACGCCTGGCAGGCCGCATCGAAGCCCGGCAGGCGACTCAAGCGGCGCGGCATCACCAGGGCATGATCGCCCGGCTGCCAGAACAGCAGCCCGTAATCCTGTTCACCGGCGCAGACTGCCGCCAGCAGATCCTGCTCGGCACGCAGGCCCTCTTCAACGCTAAGCACAACGGGCAAGGTCATCGGTGGATGTCCTGGGAAGGTGTTGTTCAGCAGCAGGCTTGCCTCTGCCGGCAGAGGCAAGCCATGCGCCGGATCAGTCCAGCGTCGAACCACTCACAGCCACACCGCGCTCGGGAAAGAACAGGCGCTGCAACTCGGCTCCCGGATTTGGCGCACGCATAAATGCCTCGCCCACCAGGAAAGCATAGACCTCACTGATTTCCATCAGCTCGACATCCGCCCGATTGAGGATTCCGCTCTCCGTGATGACCAGGCGGTCACGGGGGATGCGCGGCAGCAGGTCAAGGGTGGTTTCCAGGCTGACTTCGAACGTATGCAGGTTGCGGTTATTGATCCCCAATAGCGGGGTATCAAGGGTTTTCAACGCGCGATCCAGCTCGGCGCCGTCATGGACTTCCACCAGTACATCGAGACCCACACCCTTGGCGACAGCCGCCAACTCGGCCATTTTCACGTCATCGAGTGCTGAAACGATCAACAGCACACAATCGGCGCCCAATGCCCGGGCTTCGACAATCTGGTACGGGTCGATCATGAAATCCTTACGGATCACCGGCAGCGTACAGGCCGCACGAGCCTGCTGCAGATAGACATCGGCGCCCTGGAAGTAATCGACATCCGTCAGTACCGACAGGCAGGTCGCCCCACCCTTCTGGTAGCTCTTGGCAATGTCGGCCGGGACGAAATCCTCGCGGATCACACCCTTGCTCGGCGACGCCTTCTTGATCTCAGCGATCACCGCCGGCTGCTTGAGCTTGGCCTGTGCCAGCAACGCATTGGCAAAGCCACGCGGCGCATCGGCCAAGGCGGCCAGGCGCTCCAGTTCGGCCAGGCTGACCCGGGCGCTGCGCTCGGCCACTTCCTCGACTTTACGCGCGAGAATACTCTCCAGAACCGTCGGCACACTCATCCTTCATTCTCCTGCTTGAAAACTGCGGTGAACGCACCCAGCTCTTCGAGCTTCTCCCGAGCCAGCCCGGTATGCAGTGCATCGTGGGCCAATGCCACACCCTCCTTGAGACTATAGGCGTGGTCGGCCGCATACAACGCGGCACCAGCATTGAGCACGATCATTTCCGCGGCTTTCTGGCCGTTTTCGGTCTTGCGTCGACCCAGGGCATCGCGGATCAACTCCAACGAGGCCGCCGGGCTCTCGACCACCAGGCCGAACAGGCTCTGGCTCTTGATGCCAAGGTCTTCAGGCTGAACCCAGTACTCGCTGATCTGGTCATTTTTCAGCTCGGCCACGTAGGTCGGCGCAGCCAGACTGAACTCATCCAGGCCATCCTGGGAGTGCACCACCAGCACATGCTTGCTGCCCATGCGCTGCAACACTTCAGCCAGTGGCCGGCAGAGCGCCTGGGAGAATACCCCGACGACCTGATGTTTGACCCCGGCCGGATTCGTAAGCGGGCCGAGCATATTGAACAGGGTGCGCAGGCCCAGGTCACGACGTGGGCCTGCGGCGTGCTTCATAGCACCGTGATGGCTTTGGGCGAACATAAAGCCGATACCCACATTATCGATACAGCGCGCCACCTGGACCGGTGTCAGGTTCAGATAGATCCCGGCAGCTTCAAGCAGATCGGCACTGCCGCTCTTGCCCGACACGGCACGGTTACCGTGCTTGGCCACGGTGCAGCCCGCCGCCGCCACGACAAAAGCCGATGCGGTGGAGACGTTGAAAATGTTCGCGCCATCACCGCCGGTGCCGACCACGTCGACTACACCGTCGAGGGTCTTGAGCTCGACCTTGTCCGCCAGCTCGCGCATCACGGAGACGGCTCCGACGATTTCATCGATGCTCTCGCTCTTCATGCGCATCGCCATCATAAAGGCGCCAATCTGCGCATCGCTGCATTGGCCGGTCATGATCTCGCGCATGACATCGCGCATTTCTTCGGTGCTCAGGTCCAGATGGCCGACGATACGGCTCAGGGCAGTCTTGATATCCATGAAAAGTCCTTAGCGCGTGCCGCCGGTTTGCTTGAGAAAGTTAGCGAACAGCTCGTGGCCCTGCTCGGAAAGAATCGATTCGGGGTGGAACTGCACCCCTTCGACGTTCAATGTCTTGTGGCGCAAGCCCATGATCTCGTCGACCGAGCCGTCGGCCAACTGGGTCCAGGCGGTCAACTCAAGGCAGTCGGGCAAGGTTTCGCGCTTGACCACCAGCGAGTGGTAACGCGTCACGGTCAATGGCATGTTCAGGCCAGCGAACACGCCTTTGCCTTCGTGGAACAAAGGGCTGGTCTTGCCGTGCATCACTTGCCGGGCACGCACCACATCGCCGCCAAAAGCCTGGCCGATGGATTGATGGCCCAGGCACACACCCAGGATCGGCAGCTTGCCGGCGAAATAACGAATGGCTTCCAGGGAGATCCCGGCTTCGGTCGGCGTGCACGGGCCGGGGGACACCACGATACGCTCGGGGTTGAGGGCCGCAATCTCGGCGACGCTCAATTCGTCATTGCGCACGACTTTGACATCCGCGCCCAACTCACCGAGGTATTGCACGACGTTATAGGTAAAAGAGTCGTAATTATCGATCATCAACAACATGGCAAAAGCTCCTCAGGCGTCGGACTTGGGGGGTTGTTCAGCGAGCGCAACGGCGCGGAACATCGCGCGGCGCTTGTTCAGCGTCTCTTCCCACTCCAGGGCCGGCACGGAGTCAGCGACAATCCCGCCGCCGGCCTGCACATGCAACTCGCCGTCCTTGATCACCGCAGTGCGGATCGCAATGGCCGTGTCCATATTGCCGTTCCACGCAAAATAGCCCACGGCACCGCCGTAGACCCCACGCTTGACCGGCTCCAGTTCATCGATAATTTCCATCGCACGAATTTTCGGCGCGCCAGACAACGTGCCCGCCGGCAGGATCGCCCGCAGGGCATCCATTGCCGTCAGGCCTTCCTTCAACTGCCCGGTGACGTTGGAAACGATGTGCATCACGTTGGAATAACGCTCGATCACCATCTTCTCGGTGAGTTTCACCGAACCGATCTCGGAAACGCGGCCCGTGTCGTTGCGGCCCAGGTCGATCAGCATCAGGTGCTCGGCAATTTCCTTGTCATCGGACAGCAAGTCTTCTTCCAGCGCCCGGTCGGCTTCCTCGGTAGCGCCCCGCGGGCGGGTCCCGGCAATCGGCCGTACGGTAATCAGATTGTCTTCGACGCGCACCAGCACTTCCGGCGAACTGCCGACAACATGGAAGTCGCCGAAGTTGAAGAAGTACATATAAGGCGTCGGGTTGAAGCAGCGCAGCGCCCGGTACAGATCGATAGGCGCGGCCTTGAAATCGATGGACATACGTTGCGACGGCACCACCTGCATGCAGTCGCCGGCCAAGATGTATTGCTTGATGGTGTCGACCGCGCGCTCGTAGTCCGCCTGGGTAAAGCTGGAGCGGAAAACCGGGTCGCCAGCCTGCTGCCGGTTGAAATCCAGGCCCGGGCGCGGCGTGATTGGCTGGCGCAGTTGCTCGAGCAAGGCTTGCAGACGCGCCTGGCCCTGCTCGTAGGCATTTTCCTGGGCCGGGTCGGCCAACACGATTGCATGCATCTTGCCGGCCAGGTTGTCGAAGACCACCACAGCATCGGACACCATCAACAAGATATCCGGCACGCCCAGGGGATCCGGGTTCGGGCACTTGCCCAGGCGTTTTTCGACATAGCGCACGCAGTCGTAGCCGAAGTAGCCGACCAGCCCACCGTTGAAACGGGGTAGCCCAGCAATGGACGGCACGTTGTACCGAGCCTTGAACGTTTCGACAAACGCCAATGGATCCGCCACTTCATGGCTTTCGATCTCCACACCATCGTGGCTGATGCGCACGCTGTGGTCGTGCACACGCAGCACTGTGCGACATGGCAGGCCAATGATCGAATAGCGGCCCCATTTTTCTCCGCCTTGAACCGACTCCAGCAGATAGGAGTTCGGCTGGTCGGCCAGTTTCAGGTAGATCGACAGCGGCGTGTCGAAGTCGGCAAGGGTTTCGCAGGCAAGCGGAATACGGTTGTAGCCGGCAGCGGCCAAACGCAGGAATTCTTCGCGGGTCATGATCAGCCTCGTGGCTTGAGGGTCAAACAGTCAGGTATGCAAACGCGCCGGAACAGTCCGGCCAGATTAAAGTCAGGCGCGCCAACGCCAGCGGGCCAAGGCCTTGATGACTTTCATCCAGAGTTTGCGAGTGACCACCACGATGGAATCTCTAGGAGGGGTGTTATCGGAATCCGACGACCTTAGCTCAGTGCCATCATCTAAGCAACCAGGGAGCAGCGCACGCAGGTCGTCGATGACCAAGGCCGGCTCTTCTTCGGCAATCGGGCGCCCATGGTTATAGCCATAGCTCAACGCCACACAGGTCACGCCGGCCGCCTTGGCCGCCTGGACATCGCTGCGCGAGTCGCCGATGAACAGGGATTGTGACGCCGGGACGTTGGCCATCTTCATCACAAAGAACAGCGCCGCCGGGTCGGGTTTTTTCTGCGGCAAGGTGTCGCCGCCGATAATCCAGCGGAAATAACGACCGATCTTCATCTGGTCCAGCAGCGGCGCGACAAAACGTTCCGGCTTGTTGGTGATCAGGGCCATTTCCACACCCTGTTTGTGCAGCCACTTCAGGGTATCGCGTACGCCCGGATAGACCACGGTCAGGTCATGGCCGTCGGCATAGGCCTCCATAAAAATATCCAGAGCCTGCTCGGCCAGGGCGTCATCGACACCCGAGTGGTCGATATCGCCCGCCAGGGCACGGCGCACCAGCACCGGGGCACCGTTGCCGACCCAGTGGCGCACAGCCTCCAGCCCGACGGGCGCGCGGCCAAGCTTGAGCAGCATGGTATCCACGGCGGCTGCCAGGTCTGGCACCGAATCGATCAACGTACCGTCTAGATCGAACATCACCAGTTTGGGCAGGCCGCCAGGAAACAGCTGCTCGAAGCCACTCATGGACGGGCCAGCGCCAGTTCGGCACGCATCTTGGCGATGACGTCCTGATAGTCCGGGGCATTGAAAATGGCCGAGCCGGCGACAAAGGTGTCGGCACCCGCCGCAGCGATTTCACGGATATTGTTGACGTTGACCCCGCCATCGATCTCCAGGCGGATGTCACGCCCGCTGGCATCGATCAGCGCCCGCGCTTCGCGCAGCTTGTCGAGGGTGGCAGGGATGAATTTCTGCCCGCCAAAACCCGGGTTGACGCTCATCAGCAGAATCATGTCGACCTTGTCCATCACGTACTTGAGTGCATCCAGGGACGTGGCCGGATTGAACACCAGGCCAGCCTTGCAGCCGCCTTCGCGGATCATCTGCAGGGAGCGGTCGACGTGCAGCGTGGCTTCCGGGTGGAAGGTGATATAGGTCGCGCCGGCTTCGATAAAGTCGCCGATGATCCGATCCACCGGGCTGACCATCAGGTGTGCGTCGATGGGAGCGGTCACGCCGTACTTGCGCAGTGCCGAACACACCATCGGGCCGATGGTCAGGTTCGGTACATAGTGGTTGTCCATGACATCGAAGTGCACGATGTCGGCGCCGGCGGCGAGAACATTGTCCACTTCCTCACCCAGGCGGGCGAAGTCGGCGGAGAGAATCGACGGAGCAATTGCGAAGGGCTGCATGACGCACCTTTTTTGAGCGGAATCACGGTGGCGCGCATTGTATACCTCATGCTTTGCCCCGCGCACCGTAGCCGCGATGATTGGCCGCAGCTCTAATACGCGGCCTGGTAGATTTTCTCGATGTCCGCGGCACTCAACCGGCGCGGGTTATTGCGCATCAATCGCTCGGTCTGCGCGGCCTCGCGGGCCATGGCCGGGATTGCCTCCCGAGGCACATCGAAGTCACGCAAGCCAGTGGGAATATCCAGTGCCGCGCACAATGTGGACATCGCAGCCACCGCCTGATCGGCCGCTTCGAGCACACTCAAGCCAGTGATCCTGACGCCCATGGCGGCGGCAATATCCTGCATGCGTTCGACGCAGGCCATCTTGTTCCAAGTCATCACATGGGGCAGCAGCATGGCATTGCTCACGCCGTGGGGAATATTGAAGTTGCCGCCCAGGGGATACGCCAGCGCATGCACGGCGCCGACGCCGGCGTTGCCAAACGCCATGCCGGCCATCAGGCTGGCGGTGGCCATATCTTCGCGGGCCTGCAGATTGCTGCCGTTGGCATAGGCCTTGGGCAGCGCCCCGGCGATCAAGCGAATGGCATCGAGGGCCAGGGCATCGGTGATGGGTGAGGCATTGAGTGACAGGTACGCCTCGATGGCGTGCACCAGGGCGTCGACCCCGCTGGAGGCCGTGACGCCCGGCGGACAGGTCAGGGTCATCTGCGGGCTGACCAGCGCGACATCCGGCAACAGGTAATCGCTGACGATGCCTTTTTTCGAATGCGTGGAACGATCCGACAGGATCGCCACATTGGTCACTTCCGAACCGGTTCCCGCAGTGGTCGGGATGGCAATCAGCGGCGGCCCCTTGCGCGGGACCTGATCGATGCCGAACAGGTCCTGCAACTCACCGTGATAGCCCGCGTAGGCCGCAACACTTTTGGCGATATCGATCGCACTGCCACCGCCCAGGCCGATCAACCCATCATGACCACCCTCGCGATAGACGCGCATGCAGTCCTCGACGATGGCCACCTCCGGGTCAGGCAGTACCCGGTCAAACACCCGGTATTCGCGTCCCCCCAGATGGGCCAGAGCCAGATCCACGGTTCCCGACTTGACCAGGACCGCATCGGTGACGATCAAAGGGTGATCGATATCCAGGCGGGTCAGCTCGGCGGCCAGTTGTTCAATGGCTCCTTGGCCCGTCAGCAACTTGTGGGCGATCTTGAATGCAGCGATACGCATGATCTCGGCCTCTTCTCCAAAGTGGGCAGGGGCAAGCGTAGCTGGAGATTTCCCAAAAGCCGCAATTTCTCGTGGCCGCCAGGCCGCAACGATCCCCCCGGCCTTACACCAGAGCCGTACGCAGTTTCTCGCTCCGTCCGCGCAACCACTCCAGGGTCAGCAGCAAGATCACCGAGAAGGCAATCAGCAGGGTCGCAGCGGCAGCGATGGTAGGGCTGAGGTTTTCGCGAATGCCACTGAACATCTGCCGAGGTAGGGTCGCCTGCTCAGGCCCGGCGAGAAACAGTGTGACTACCACCTCATCGAAAGACGTGGCAAAGGCGAACAAGGCCCCGGAAATCACCCCCGGTGCAATCAGCGGCAAAGTCACCCGGCGAAAGGCTGTCAGCGGCGATGCGCCCAGACTCGCCGCAGCGCGGACCAGGTTGTAGTTGAAGCCCTGTAGGGTCGCCGACACGGTAATGATGACAAAGGGCACGCCGAGGACCGCGTGCACCACGATCAGCGAGAAGAAACTGTTGCCCAGCCCCAGCGGCGCGAAGAACAGGTAGCTGGCCACACCGATGATCACCACCGGCACCACCATCGGCGAGATGACCAGCGCCATGACCAGGGCCTTGCCAGGAAACTCGCCACGTGTCAGGCCGATGGCCGCCAACGTACCGAAGACCATTGCCAGCACCGTCGCCGCCGGGGCCACGATGATGCTGTTCTTCAGGGCGCGCATCCACTCCGCAGAAGCGAAGAAGTCCTGATACCAGTGCAGGGAAAACCCTTGCAGCGGATAGACCAGAAAACTGCCCGAGTTGAATGACAGCGGAATGATCACCAGCACCGGCAGGATCAGGAACAACAGGATCAGCCCGCAGAGAATGCGCAAGCTGTAGAACCAGACCCGCTCGACGGGCGACATGTAGGGGCTCAGCATTTCGACTCTCTCCTTAGCTCAGGCGCAGGCGACTGGCGCCAATCAGCCAGCTGTAAATCAGGTACAACACGACCGTCGCCAGCAACAGCAGACCGCCGAGCGCCGTGGCCATGCCCCAGTTAATGCTGGTGTTGGTGTAGAACGCGACGAAGTAGCTGACCATCTGATCGTTCGGGCTGCCAAGCAACGCCGGGGTGATGTAGTAACCAATGGCCAGGATAAAGACCAGCAGGCAACCGGCGCCCACCCCCGCGTAGGTCTGCGGAAAGTACACCCGCCAGAAACTGGCGAACGGATGGCAACCGAGGGAAATAGCGGCACGCATATAGGTAGGTGAAATCCCCTTCATCACGCTGTAGATCGGCAAGATCATAAAGGGCAGCAGAATGTGGACCATGGAGATATAGACACCGACCCGGTTGAAGACCAGCTCCAGCGGTTTGTCGATCAGCCCCATGCTCATCAGCGTACTGTTGATCAGGCCGCCCGACTGCAGCAGCACAATCCAGGCCGCGACTCGCACCAGGACCGAGGTCCAGAACGGTAGCAGCACCAGGATCATCAGCAGGTTGCTCTGGCGTGCCGGCAGGTTCGCCAGCAGATAGGCCAGGGGGTAAGCCAGCACCAGGCAGACGGCGGTGATGACCAGGCCCATCCAGAACGTACGGGCAAAGATATCCAGATAGATCGCCTGGTCAGGTGTGGCTGCGGCCACCTCACCCAGGTCGTCGATTCGATGATCGACCGCCGCCAGCAGGTAGAACGGCGTGATGCTGCTGGTGTTGCGCCGGATCGCCTGCCAGTACGCCGGGTCGCCCCAACGCTCGTCGAGACTTTCCATCGCATCTTTATAAGCACTCGGCTCGCTCTTGAACGGCAAGGCGCGCGCGGTTTTGGTCAGCAGGCTGCGATAGCCGGCCAGTTCCATGTTCAGGCGCTTGGACAGATCGCCCAGCACCGCATTCTTGCGTGCCTCGGACAGGTCCTCGCTGATGGCCTGGTAGACCGGTTCGCCAGGCAAACCCTTGCCGTCCCAACCGGCAATCGCGGTGACGGTGCGTGGCAACGCATTCACCACTTCCGGGTTGCCGACACTTTTGTACAACAGCGCCACGATCGGCACGAGAAACACCAGCAGCAGAAACAGCACCAACGGTGCGATCAAGGCCTGGGCCTTCCAGCGATTGACCCGCTCGGCACGCGCCAGGCGCTGTTTCAGGGTGGGGCTGGTGACCTCGTTCACGGGAACGGAAATGGCCATGACAAACTCCGGCAATCTTTAAACGAAGCGGCGCCAGCGAACACCTGGCACCGCGCTTTCGGTAACGCAGACTTACTTCTTGGCAGCCCAGGCGTTGAAGCGCTGCTCCAACTGCTCGCCGTTGTCAGCCCAGAAGCTGACGTCGATCTGCACCTGGTTGGCGATGTTTTCCGGGGTGGTCGGCATGTCTTTCAGGATCGCCTTGTCGAGCAGCGGAACGGCCTTGGTGTTGGCCGGACCATAGGCAATGTTTTCCGAGAAGGTCTTCTGCTGCTGCGGAGCCACCGAGAAAGCGATGAATTTCTTCGCCGCTTCGGCGCGCGCCTTGTCCAGGCCCTTTGGAATGGCCCAGGCGTCGAAGTCATAGACCCCGCCGTTCCAGACCACCTTCAAATTGCTTTCTTTCTGCACCGCCGCAATTCGACCGTTGTAGGCCGAGCTCATGACCACATCGCCGGACACCAGGTATTGCGGCGGCTGAGCACCGGCCTCCCACCACTGGATATTCGGCTTGAGTTCGTCGAGCTTCTTGAAGGCACGGTCCTGGCCATCCTTGCCGGCCAGCACTTTGTAGACATCCTTGGGCGCAACGCCATCGGCCATCAAGGCGAATTCCAAGGTGTACTTGGCGCCTTTACGCAGACCGCGCTTGCCCGGGAATTTCTTGGTATCCCAGAAGTCCGCCCAGCCACTCGGCGCCGTGCTGACCTTGTCGGCGTTGTAGGCAAGCACTGTCGACCAGACAAAGAAGCCGATGCCACAAGGCTGGACGGCACCCGGGATGTAATCCGCGGTATTGCCGACCAAGGCCGGGTCGAGGGGCTCGAACATATCTTCGTCACAGCCGCGCGACAGCTCGGGCGACTCGACTTCCACCAGGTCCCAGGACACGCTCTTGGTGTCGACCATGGCTTTGACCTTGGCCATTTCACCGTTGTACTCACCCGCAACGATCTTGCCGTTGCCCGGCTGGGCTTCCCAGGGCGCGTAGAACGCCTTGGTCTGGGCGGCCTTGTTGGCACCGCCAAAGGAAATCACGGTCAGATCGGTCGCAGCCATCGCATTGGCCGCACACATCAGCCCCAGGGACAGGGCCGTCAGCTTCAGGGATTTTGACATTTATTCTTCTCTCCACAGTGCAGGTTGGTGAAGCACGAGGCGATCACCGCTGCGGTGCAAGCGCATACGGATTCGCTTCTATTAGTTGGCTTCCAGCAACGGGTCGAGCGCGCGAACGTGCTCGACCTGCCAGCCAATCGGAACCACATCGCCAACGGCCAGTGCCGGATCCAGCTCGGCAATCGGCTGTTTAACGAAGAAATCAGTCTTGCCACAGACTTCCAGGCGCACCCGAACGTGGTCGCCCAGGTAAATGAACTCCGCCACCCGACCGGAAAACCGGTTGACGCAGGACTCGCTGGAGCCGTTGAGGCTGACCCGCTCAGGGCGGATCGACAGGGTCACCGGCTCGCCGGTCTGACCGACATTCACCGCCAGCGCCTCGACCTTTTCGCCCCGCGCCAGCTCGACCACACAACGCTCGCCCGTGCGGCTAAGCAGACGGCCGTTAAGGCGATTGTTCTCACCGATAAAGTTGGCGACAAAGGTGTTCTTCGGCTCTTCATAGAGCGTGCGCGGGGGCGCAATCTGTTGGATCTCACCCTGGTGGAACACCGCCACGCGGTCGGACATGGTCAGGGCTTCGCCCTGGTCGTGGGTCACGTAGACCACGGTCACGCCCAGGCGCTGATGCAGGTGCTTGATCTCCATCTGCATATGCTCGCGCAGCTGTTTATCCAGAGCGCCCAGCGGTTCGTCCATCAACACCAGTTGCGGTTCGAACACCAGAGCCCGAGCCAGTGCGACGCGCTGCTGCTGCCCGCCGGACAATTGCGCCGGATAGCGCTGGGCGAAGGCATCCAGCTGCACCATGCTCAGTACGCGCTTGACCCGCTCGCTGACGTCGGTCTTGCTCAGGCCGCGCACCGTCAGGGGGAATGCCAGGTTCTCGGCGACGGTCATGTGCGGGAACAGCGCATAGTTCTGGAACACCATGCCGATATCGCGCTTGTGCGGCGGCACATTGTTGATCGAGCGCCCTGCCAGCTGGATCTCGCCGGCGGTGGGCGTCTCGAAACCGGCCAGCATCATCAGGCTGGTGGTCTTGCCCGACCCCGAGGGACCGAGCAGGGTGAGAAACTCGCCCTTGCGGATTTCCAGGTTGAGGTCTTTGACGATGAGGTTCTCGCCGTCGTAGCTCTTTTGCACGCCACGAAAACTGACCAGTACATCGTTCGCCCCAGCGCTTGAATCAACCTCGCTCATACCCACACCTTTTGTATTGGACTGCCGTAACTAAAGACTAATCAAGCCGGCAACGCGCGCAAATCGGGAGGCAAGAGAGAATTGCCTCAGGGCTATGGAGGGTTTCTTGTAGGGAACGCCCTACAGAGATGGCGCAATTTGATATGTGCCCAGGTCGCGATCGCCCCAGCGCGTGCCGCGCGGACGGGGCGCGCTCAAAAAGCGTCGTAAACAGGTATGCGCCTCAGCCATCGGTAGATGCCGCCCGGTGGGCAGACGGACATCGGGGGCGATGCTTAAAGCAGCTTGTGCTCCATGGCGTACTTCACCAGTTCAGCCAGTGACGTGATCTTGAGCTTCTGCATCAGCCGCGCCTTGTGGGTGCTGATGGTCTTGCTGCTCAGCGCCAACTGCTGGGCAATATCGTTGACATTCGCGCCCTGGGCCAGGCGCTCGAAAACCGAGAATTCGCGCTCCGACAACAGCGTATGCAGGGGGCGGGTGTCGGTCAGCCCGACTTCGAAGACCATCCGGTCGGCCAGGTCCGGATCGATATAACGCCCGCCGCCCGCCACTCGCCGGATCGCCGTCAGCAGCAGCGCCGGATCGCTGTCCTTGGTCGCATAGCCGGCAGCGCCAACCTTCAAGGCCCGGGCGGCCATCTGCGCTTCGTCGTGCATCGACAACACCAGGATCGCCGGCGGATTGCTCAACGCACGAATGCGCGCAATGGCCTCAAGGCCGTTGACCCCAGGCATCGAGATATCCAGCAGCACCACTTCACAAGGGGTTTGGCGCAGCGCGTCGAGTAACTGCTCGCCATTGCCGGCCTCACCCACCACCTGGAGGTCCTTGGCCAGGCCGATCAACTGCTTGATACCTTCACGAACGATGGTGTGGTCTTCGGCTACCAATACACGGATCACTGGGTTCTCCTGGTGGTTATCTAGCGGGCGGATGCCCGGTTGGTGGCGATTGAGGGGGACATTCGCTACGACGCACTGCCCGTGTCTACAGATCCAAGGGGACTCGCACGCTCAGGGTGGTGCCCTCGCCCGGCTGGCTGTCCAGCGTCAGGCTGCCGCCCATGATCAGGACACGCTCACGCATGCCGACCACACCGAAGGATGTCGGCCGGCCCGGCTTACGGACAAAGCCTACGCCATCATCGCTGATGCTTAGGCACAATTCGTTGCCTTCGATCACCAGCGTCAATTCGACGGTATGCGCCTGGGCATGGCGCAGCACATTGGTCAGCGCTTCCTGAAGAATCCGGAACAGGCCGATGGCCTTGGCATCGCTCAGGGTGGGCAGGGTTTCGGGCACCTGCACCAGGCAGGGAATATGGCTGCGCGCCTCAAAACGGCGGGCCTGCCACTCAATGGCCGAACCGATGCCCGCATCGAGGATCGGCGGGCGCAGTGCGGTGGCCACATCCCGGACCAGTTGAAAGAGCTGGGCAATCAGCTTCTTCATACTGTTGAGCCGTTCATTCAGCCCGGGATCGAGCTGGGCATACGCCAGCTCGCACATCGAGGTCTCCAGTTTCAATACCGTCAGCATCTGACCCAGCTCGTCATGGACTTCCCGGGCAATACGCGCCTTCTCCTCTTCGCGCACGCTTTCCAGGTGCGCCGACAGCTCGCGCAACTGTTCCCGGGAGCTGGCCAGTTCCAGCTCGATACGTTTGCTCTCGCTGATATCCCAGACAATGCCGTCCCAGACCACACTGCCATCGTCCAGGCGCCGGGTAATCGCCTTGATCTCGGCCCAGCGTTGCAGCCCTTCACGGGTCAGGATCCGCCCCTGCCAGGTCCAATCGCTGTCACTGTCCAGGGCGCGGTCCTGCACCACGTGATAATCGCCACGATCATCCGGATGCACCAGGTTGCGCAGGCCCATATCAGGGTGGCACAGGGTGGCCGGCGAGTACCCCACCAGGCTTTCGCTGCCTTCGCTGATGTAGGGAAAGTGCAGTTCGCCGGTCAGCGGCACCCGTTCCAGGCGAAACACCAGCCCGGGCACGTTGGCCGCAATCCCTTTGAGCCGCGCCTGGCTTTCCTGCAGCGCGGCCTGTGCCCGCCGCCGCTCAGTGACATCGTTGAGATAGACCACCAGATATTCACTGTCGCGAAAGCGCAGAAAGCTCAGCGACACATCCGCCGGCAAGATGCTGCCGTCGGCCCGAATGCACTGCGTCTCGAAACTTTGCGGGGCCTCGTCGCTGGCCCGCGCACGCTTCCACAGACTCAGCCAGCGATCCATGTGCAGGTTCGGTTCGAAATCGATCAGCGGCCGCTCCAGAATCCCGCCCGCCTCATAACCGAGCATTTCCTCGGCGGCCCGGTTGGCATAACGCACATGGCTGTCCCAATTGACCCAGAGAATGCCCACGGTGCTCTGGTCGATGGAAAACTGGGTCAGGCGCAGCGCCTCTTCATTGGCGGCCCGTTGGGCGATATCTTCCCGGGCAACCAACAGGCGCTGCTCCAGGCTTTTTTGCTGGCGCCGCTGCCAGGTGACAATTGCCATGCTCGCCAGGAACAAGGCGCCCAGCAGCAAGCACAGGTTTTGCCAGAACCCCGGCGACTCGGTCAAACGGGGGTACTGGGCCTTGAGCCAACGATTGTGCAGTTCTTCCAGTGCCTTGGGGGCAATGCCGTGCAAGGCTTTTTCGACGATACCGGCCAGCTCGGGCCAGTCGCGCCGCGTGGCCACCCGCAGCAACTGCGGCAGGCCGATATCGCCGACCACCACCAGATCGGCGAACTCAGGCTCGGCGGACAGCCGACTGAGCTGGGCTTCGTCGATCACGGCGTAACGAGCCTGGCGACTCAGCACCAATTGCAGGGCATGGCGCTCAATCGGCACCCCCTGCAGATTCAAATGTGTGTAGTTGCTGCGCAGGTAGTCGGCAATCGCGCTGGGCATGCGCACGGCGACCCGCTCCTGGCCGTCGATTTTTTCCAGATCCACCGCACGCGCCCCGCTGCGCTCGCCGACCACCAATTGCGGGATACGCATATAAGGATCGGAAAACTGCCATAACCGCAGGCCGGCCGGGGTTTGGCTCAAGCCGGGGGCAATGTCGATCTGGCCTTCGCGCACGGCCTTTTCCAACTGGGCCAGGTCGGCAAAATGGCGCCAGACCAGCTCGACCTGCAGGCTCTTGGCCAACCAGTTCATCAGCTCGACATTGACCCCCGACAAGCGCTGCAAACGCCGGTCGAACTGCGCATACGGTGCCTGTAACACCAGCCCGACGCGCAACTGGCGATGCTGATCGAGCCATTGGCGCTGCTCGCCGCTCAACGACGCCAGTACCCCGGGAGCAGGCGGACCTGCCCACGCGATCAAGGGCAGGCACAACCAGGCAATCACCCACAGACAACGAAAAGGCTTCATTCCGAGATCTCACACACTGACAAATACTGAACAACCCATTAGGCTGCCAGGATTACTTCTGGCCTGGAAATTGCGATGCCCTTTGCTCACCGCTCGGCACTCCCTGCATTGTGCCTGTCACTGATCCTACCTTGTGCCCTGGCAGCTGAAACCGCCACACCGGCACCGGACGCCGCCCCGGCCAGCGAAGCCAGCCCGCCTGCCCGGCTGCCCCTGCTGGAACGCAGCGAGGAAGACGCCCTGGCCCTTGAGCGAACCGTGCCACAACAGGAGCAACAGTCGCTGCAGGCTGCTGACGGTGAAACCTTCCTGGCCCTGTGGAAACCGGCCAACACCAGTGAACCGAGCGGCGCCGTCATTATTATTCCTGGCGCCGGCGAAACGGCTGACTGGCCGCAAGTGATCGGTCCTTTGCGCCAAAAATTGCCGGACGCTCAGTGGCACAGCCTGAGCATCAGCCTGCCGGACCTGCAAAGCGAAGCCGCGCAGCCCCGCAAAATCGCAACCGAACCACCCGCTACCGAGCCGCCGGCAGTGGACAGTAGCAGCAAAGAGGCCGCCAGCGCAGCGACCCAGCCGATCGAGCAGGCCGCCAGCGCCGAGACCACCAATGAGGCTGCCGAACGTGCCGCCGCCAACCACGAAGACCCGCTCAAGGCCGACGCCGAACGCATCTTTGCCCGTCTGGATGCCGCCATCGCCTATGCCCAGCAACAGAACGCCCGCGGCATTGTCCTGCTCGGCCACGGTACAGGCGCCTACTGGGGCGCCCGCTACATCAGCGAACGGCAGCCACCGCAGATACAGAAGCTGGTGCTGGTGTCAGCGCAGATCCCCACAGAGGCCAAGCCCGATTTGACGCAGTTGCTGCCGACATTGAAGCTGGCGGTGGCGGACTTCTTCTATAACGACAAGCCACTGCCTCGCCAGAGTGCCGCGCAGCGCTTGCAGACCAGCAAGCGCGACAAGGGCTCGAACTTTACCCAGATTGCCTTGAGCGCACTACCGGGCAACAGCGCCGCGCAGCAGGAACAGTTGTTCCGCCGGGTCCGCGGCTGGCTAAGCCCGCAGCCCGTCGACAAGCCCTAGGCCGGCGAACCAGCCGCACCGTTGCGCCAAGTTGCGCAGCGGCGCCGGCCGACATCGGCAGGCGCACTAGCGAAAATCGCGCCGCTCGCGGATCAGTGCATAGGCGCTGTGCAACTGGCGGGTTTTATCGGTCGCTTCACGCACCTGGGCCGCAGTGGCACCACTGCCGGCAACCTTGTCCGGATGATGACGGCTCAACAACCGCCGATAGGCCCGCTTGATCTGCGCCGGTTCACTGCTCTGCGACACACCTAGCACCCGCAACGCCTCCTGATAAGCGCCAGCACTGCCCGCGAGCCCCCGTTTGGTGTGCGGCTCGTAGTCATTGGCCAGGGCCTGCAGCTGCTGCGGTGTCCAACCCAGCCAATGCCCCCACTGACGAACCAGTTCGCGCTCGGCCGCCCCAGCCCGGCCATCGGCCCATACCATCCGCCAGCACGCGCGCAAGACGCCCTCGGCCGCATGGGGTTGCCTGCTGAGACGACGTAAGTAACCGCGCAGACGATCATTGCCATTCTTGCCGCGATTGAACGCCGCAATCGCCCGGCGCTGCGCGGTTTCGCTCATATCCAGCTGGCGCATTTCGTCACGTGCCTGCTGAATATGGCCTTCCACAACCCGCCCATCGCACTTGGCGAGGCGTCCGAGCAAGACAAACAGCAGCTCGTCATTGCGCAACGCCGCACGCCCACCCAGCCGCTCGCGCAACTGTGCCAGGCTGTGCAATTGCAGACGGCGGTCCAGCGCCTGCCCCAGCAGTGCGCCCAGCATGGCCCCCGGAATACTGGCTACGAAATAGCCTGCTCCAGCTCCAATCAGAGTCCCTGGCCACAACATAATTAGCTCCGCGCCTTGAGCAGAGATTCGACCTCGGCCAGCCGATCGACCGTCCCGACGTCAACCCAGTGCCCCTGCAAACGCTCACCGCTGACCTGCCCGATCGCCATGGCCTGACGCAACAACGGCGCCAGCTTGAAGGCACCGGCTGAACAGCCGGTGAACAGCCGAGGATCCAGGACAGCGATACCGCTATAAGTCAACGTCTCGACGCCCGCCTCGGCGTCGCGGACCGTTCCATCGTCCAGGCAGAAGTCCCCCGCCGGGTGGTGTGCCGGGTTTGCCGCCAGTACCAGATGGGCCAGACCGGCGATGGGCCGATGCAGCGAAGCAAAATCGCAGTCGGTCCAGATATCGCCATTGACCACTAGAAAGGGCTCATCCCCCAGCAATGGCAAGGCCCGGTAGATGCCACCACCGGTTTCCAGCGGCTCGCCTTCAGCCGAGTAACTCAGGCTCAAGCCATATCGCTGGCCATCGCCCAGGTAGTCCTCGATCTGCTGGCCAAGCCAGGCGTGATTGATCACCACTTCCTTGAAACCTGCGGCAGCCAGTGCCCGCAGATGGAACTCGATCAGCGGCACCCCACCCACGCGGATCAGCGGCTTGGGGGTGTGCAGCGTCAACGGGCGCATTCGCTCGCCCTTGCCCGCCGCGAGAATCATTGCCTTCATGCCCGGGCTCCGGCCGCGGCCACCAGGCTGGCGAGTAGTTCACCCAGTTCGGCCAGTTCAGGACGACGCACCAACACCGCTTCTATATAAGCCAGGAACCGTGGCACATCGCCCAGATAGCGTGGCTTGCCATCACGGTGGCAGATGCGGGCAAAAATACCGATGACCTTCAGGTGTCGCTGCACGCCCATCAAGTCGCTGGCACGCAGGAATTCGTCGAAATCAGCCGGCACCGGGATACCCGCCGCGCCAGCCTGGCGCCAGTAATCCTCGAGCCATCCCCGAACCCGCGCCTCGGGCCAACTGAGAAAGGCATCCTTAAATAGGCAGGTCACGTCGTAGGTCACCGGCCCGTACACCGCATCCTGGAAATCCAGCACGCCGGGGTTAGGCACACTCACCATCAGGTTGCGCGGCATATAGTCGCGGTGCACCAGCACTTTGGCCTGGGCCAGGGCGCTGTCGATCAGCTGCGCGCTGACACGCTGCCAGAGCCCCTGTTGATGGGCGTCGAGTTCAATACCCAGGTGCCGGCGCACATACCACTCGGGAAACAGTTCCAGTTCCCGACGTAGCAAAGCCACGTCATAGCTAGGCAGCTCGGCCTCCATGGGTAACTTTTGCAAGGCCAGCAGTGCCTGCAGGGCGTCCTGGAACAAAGCGTCAGCGTTGGCTTCGTCAATCACATCCAGATAGGTTTTATGACCCAGGTCACTGAGCAATAAAAAGCCGCGCGGCACATCCTGAGCAAAAATTTGCGGCACATTTATGCCGCTGGTTGCCAGCAATGCAGCGATATTGACGAAGGGTTGGCAGTTCTCCTGGGGCGGCGGGGCGTCCATCACGATAAAACTGCGACCCTCGCCTTCCCAGCGAAAATACCGCCGAAAACTCGCGTCACTACTGGCCGCAGTCAACGTGGCCGGGGGTACGCGCCCCCAGCCCTGGGCGTGGAACAAGCCGGCCAACTGTTCGTCGAGCCAAACTTTCAGGTGTTGCAGGCGTACATCTTGGTCAGGCATTACAAGGGTCTCCGACGGCGCTAGCCGTCAAGCGGGTCATGCTTTATTATCCAGCATCTTTTTCAGACCATCGAGAGGCGTGCGGCCCACACCGCGGGCAGATGGCACGCAGGAAGCCCGGACTAATAAGATGGCATTGAAATCCCCCGCGTTTCGTAAAAAATTCCCGTTGCTGGTAACCGGCAGTCTGCTGGCCATGCAACCTCTAGCCACTTCCTTCGTGGTCGCCGCGGAACAGTATGACTGCTCAGTCTCTGCTTCGGGTGCCTGGGACTGCGCGCCAAAAGCCAGCACTGCTCAGTTGCCACCACGCCCCGTGCATGACGGGGCGGCGGTCAGCTCGAACAATGCGAGCGCGGCGGACAGCGGCGCCGGTGGCGAAAAAGTCGCCTCGGGCACGCTGGTCAACGAGAGCAAGGGCCGGGGCCTCAAGTCCCGCAGCGCTGACTACAGCCACCTCGACTGGGTCCCTCGCGAGAACCTGACGGCGGCCCAACTGGCCGAGACAGGCCCTTATTGCTCTGGCTCCTATATCGAACCGATTCGTCCTGGCATGAATGACAAGACGAAAAAAAGTGACGCGCCCACCTTTATCGGTGCCAAGGCTTCGCGTTACCAACAGGAAGAGCAGATCGCGACCCTCGCCGGTGACGTGGTCATGCGCCAGGGCAGCATGCAGTTGGAGGCCGACGAGGCCAACCTGTACCAAGCCGAGAACCGTGGCGAACTCAATGGCGATGTGCGCTTGCGCGACAACGGCGCGCTGATCGTCGGTGACCATGCCGAGGTTGAACTCGATACTGGCGCAGCCAAGATCGACAATGCCGAGTATGTGCTGCACAAATCGCGCATCCGCGGCAACGCCTTGTACGCCAAGCGTGCCGAGAACGCGATTATCCGTCTCAAGGACGGCACCTACACCACGTGCGAACCGAACAGCAACGCCTGGCAGCTCAAGGGCAACAACATCACGCTGAACCCGGCGACCGGTTTCGGTACCGCGACCAACGTGACCCTGCGCGTCAAGGACATCCCGGTTCTGTACACGCCGTACATCTATTTCCCGATCGATGATCGCCGCCAGTCCGGCTTCCTGCCGCCGACCATTGGCAGCGGCAGCGATACCGGCTTTATGCTGGTCACGCCGTACTACTTCAACCTGGCGCCCAACTACGACGCCACGGTGTATCCGCGCTACATGAGCAAGCGCGGCCTGTTGATGGAAGGCGAATTCCGCTACCTGACCAAATCCAGCGAAGGTCAGTTCGGCGGCGCATTCCTCAACGATGAAAGCAATGATCGCAGCAAGCAGACCGACGCCAAGACAAGCCGCTACATGATCAACTGGCAGCACAAGGGCGGCCTGGACTCGCGCCTGATGACCGAGGTGGATTACACCAAGATCAGCGACCCGTACTACTTCCAGGACCTGCAGACCGACCAGATGGGCGTGTCTTCAGCCGAGTATGTGAACCAGCAGGCCGCCGCGACCTACCGGGGCGATGACTACACCGCACGCTTGAATGTGCAGGCCTATCAATTGGCCAGTGTGTCCAATATCACCCCTTACGATCGCCTGCCACAGCTGACCTTCGACGGCGCGCTGCCTTACCACCCAGGCGGCCTGGACTTCACCTACAAGACCGAAGCAGTGCGTTTCGAGCGCAACCTGGAAAGCGGTCGCTACTTCGACAAGGACGGCGGTCCGTTCAATGCCGGTGGCTCGACAGGCTCACTGCGTCTTGACGAAAATATTTCAGGCCTCGCACGCTCCACTGGCGACCGCCTGAACCTGAAGCCGGGTGTCAGCCTGCCGCTCAACTGGAGCTATGGCTACCTGACGCCATCGCTCAAGTACATGTACACCCAGTACGATCTCGACATCGATTCCCGAGGCCGTGACGACCTCATCACTGGTCGCAACAATGCCTCGGCTATGGGCGAGAAATTCAAAAGCTCGCAAAACCGCGGCGTCCCGATCGCCAGTATCGACAGCGGCCTGTACTTCGACCGCGATACCCAGTGGTTCGGCACCAACTATCGCCAGACCCTGGAACCGCGCCTGTTCTATCTCTATGTTCCAGAGAAAGACCAAAAGGACATTCCGGTCTTCGATACCAGCGAAAGCACCTTTAACTACGCCTCGCTGTTCCGTGAGAACCGCTTCTCCGGCTCCGACCGCGTGGGTGACGAGAACAAGCTATCCCTGGGCGTCACCAACCGCTGGATCGAAGAAAACGGCTTTGAACGTCAGCGCTTCAGCGTCGGCCAGGCCTACTACTTCAAGGATCGTACCGTCCAACTGCCGGGTATCGACTACCGCAAGCGCGACGAAGCGACCGCCAAGGTTTCGCCGTACGCCCTGGAATACGCTTATCGCTTCAACCGCGACTGGCGCGCGACGTCCGACTTCAACTGGGATCCGGACAGCCACAAGACCCGTTCCGGCAGCGCGATGTTCCACTACCAGCCGGAAGACAACCCGAACAAGGTGATCAACGCCGGCTATCGCTATCGCAACGATATCGTCCGTTACGACCAGAACAGCGGCAAATGGACCCCAAATGGTAACTACGGCACCCCGGGCACCGCTGGCTACGTGAAGGACTACTACAAGATCCAGCAGCACGACTTCTCGGTGATCTGGCCGATCGTGCCGCAATGGAACGCCATCAGCCGCTGGCAGTACGACTACAACCGCAACCGTACCCTGGAAGCCTTTGGTGGCTTCGAGTACGACAACTGCTGCTGGAAACTGCGCCTGATCAGCCGTTACTGGGTCAAGTATGACGAATTCAGTCAGGACGCCCCGGAAAACGAAAAAGGCGACCGCGGCATTTTCCTACAAATCGTTCTGAAGGGACTCGGTGGCGTTGTTGGCCAGAAAGTAGAGAGCTTCCTCGACAAAGGCATTCAAGGTTATCGTGAACGTGAAGACCAAGCTTTCTGATTGTCTGCGCCCGCTGATGCTGGGCGCCATGCTGCTGGGTAGCGCAGTGCATGCTGCGGTACAGCCCCTGGACCAGGTTGTGGCGATCGTCGACAACGACGTGATCATGCGCAGCCAGCTGGACCAGCGGGTCCACGAGGTTCAGCAAACCATCGCCAAGCGCGGTGCCGGCGCACCGCCGGCCGATGTGCTGAACCAGCAGGTGCTGGAACGCCTGATCGTCGAAAACCTGCAACTGCAGATCGGCGAGCGTTCCGGCATCCGGATCACCGACGAAGAACTGAACCAGGCGATTGCCACCATTGCCCAGCGCAACGGCATGAGCGTGGAGCAGTTCCGTGCGGCCCTGGCCCACGACGGCCTGTCCTACGAGGATGCTCGCGACCAGGTACGCCGCGAGATGATCATCAGCCGCGTGCGCCAGCGCCGGGTGGCCGAGCGCGTGCAGGTCACGGAACAGGAAGTGAAGAACTTCCTCGCCTCGGACCTGGGCAAGATGCAGCTCTCCGAAGAGTTCCACCTGGCCAATATCCTGATCCCGACCCCGGAAAGCGCCAACTCGGAAGCGATCCAGGCCGCCGCGCGTCAAGCTGGCGAGGTTTACCAGCAGCTCAAGCAAGGCGCCGACTTCGGCCAACTGGCTATTGCTCGCTCGGCCAGCGAAACCGCACTGGAAGGCGGCGACATGGGCTGGCGTAAAGCCGCTCAGTTGCCACCGCCATTCGATCGCCTGCTCAGCTCGATGTCCGTGGGTGATGTCACCGAGCCAATGCGTACTCCAGGTGGCTTTATCATCCTCAAGATCCTGGAAAAGCGTGGCGGCGAGAACGTGGTGCGTGACGAAGTCCATGTTCGTCATATCCTGATCAAACCGAGCGAAATTCGCAGCGAAGCCGAAACCCGCAAACTCGCGCAAAAGATCTACGAGCGCATCGAGTCCGGCGAAGACTTCGCCGATCTGGCAAAAAGCTTCTCGGAAGATCCGGGCTCGGCGCTCAACGGCGGCGATCTCAACTGGGTCGACCCGAACGCACTGGTGCCGGAATTCCGCGAAGTCATGGCCAAGACCCCACAAGGCAAGCTGTCCAAGCCGTTCCAGACCCAATACGGCTGGCATGTACTGGAAGTCCTTGGCCGTCGCGCCACTGACAGCACCAGCCAGGCCCGCGAACAGCAAGCCATGACCGTACTGCGTAACCGCAAATACGACGAAGAACTGCAAACCTGGCTCCGTCAGATCCGTGACGAGGCCTACGTGGAAATCAAGCTGTGAAACCCCAGCGTTTCGCACTGACTCCCGGCGAACCGGCGGGCATAGGTCCAGACCTGTGCCTGCTACTCGCCTCGCAACCCCAGCCCTACCCCCTGATTGCCATTACCAGCCGCGCCCTGCTCCTAGAGCGGGCCGCGCAACTGGGCGTGGCCGTCGACCTGCTCGACGCCGGCCCAGGCAACTGGCCCGACCGACCAGCCCCCGCCCATAGCCTGTATGTCTGGGATACCCCACTACAGACCCAGGTAACGGCCGGGCAACTGGACCAACGCAATGCTGCCTTCGTGCTGCAGACCCTGACTCGCGCGGCCCAGGGCTGCCTGGACGGACACTTTGCGGGGATGATTACCGCCCCCGTGCACAAGGGCGTGATCAACGAAGCCGGCATCGCTTTCTCCGGCCATACCGAATTTCTTGCCGACCTGACGCACACCGCCCAGGTGGTGATGATGCTGGCAACCCGCGGCTTACGCGTGGCGCTGGTCACCACTCACCTGCCGTTGCGCCAGATCGCTGATGCAATCACCCCCGAACGCCTGGAGCGGGTCACACGCATCCTGCACAGCGACCTGCAACAGAAGTTCGGCATTGCCCAGCCACGCATCCTGGTTTGCGGGCTCAACCCCCATGCCGGCGAAGGCGGGCATCTGGGCCATGAAGAAATCGACATCATCGAACCGACACTGGAGCGTCTGCGCCGCGAGGGCATGGATCTACGTGGCCCGCTGCCAGCCGACACTCTGTTTACCCCCAAATATCTGGAGCACTGCGATGCAGTGCTGGCGATGTACCATGACCAGGGCCTGCCCGTGCTGAAGTACAAAGGCTTCGGCGCCGCGGTCAACATCACCCTTGGCCTGCCGATCATCCGCACCTCCGTCGACCATGGCACTGCCCTGGATCTGGCCGGCAGCGGCAAGATCGATACCGGCAGCCTGCAGGTCGCCCTGGAAACCGCCTACCAGATGGCCGAGACCCGTATATGAGCGAGCAATACCAACACCGGGCGCGCAAGCGCTTCGGTCAGAATTTCCTGCACGATGCCGGCGTCATCGACCGCATCCTGCGCTCCATCCACGCCAAGGCCGATGACCGCCTGCTGGAAATCGGCCCGGGCCAGGGCGCATTGACCGAAGGCCTGCTCAACAGCGGCGCCCAGCTCGACGTCGTGGAGCTAGACAAGGACCTGATCCCAATCCTCAATCAGCAATTTGCCGGCAAGGACAACTTCAACCTGCATCAGGGCGATGCACTGAAGTTCGACTTCAACAGCCTGAATGCCGCTCCAGGCACCCTGCGCGTGGTCGGCAACCTGCCCTACAACATCTCGACGCCGCTGATTTTCCACCTGCTGCAGAACGCCAGCCTGATTCGCGACATGCACTTCATGCTGCAAAAGGAAGTGGTCGAACGCCTGGCCGCGGGCCCAGGCGGTGGCGACTGGGGTCGCCTGTCGATCATGGTGCAGTACCACTGCCGGGTCGAACACCTGTTCAACGTTGGCCCTGGCGCGTTCAACCCGCCGCCCAAGGTCGATTCGGCGATTGTCCGCCTGGTGCCGCACGCCACCCTGCCCCACCCGGCCAAAGACCACCGCCTGCTTGAGCGCGTCGTGCGCGAAGCGTTCAACCAGCGCCGCAAGACCCTGCGCAATACCCTCAAGGCCCTGCTGAGCAGCGCCGAGATCGAGGCCGCGGGTGTGGATGGTGGCTTGCGCCCCGAGCAGCTCGACCTGGCAGCGTTTGTCCGCCTGGCCGACAAACTCAGCGAGCAGCCCGCTCCCGCCAACTGATCGCGTCTTCCCTGCCGGGGCAGGAGAGCAGACAGCCGTCTGGTCTACTGCCCGGTAGTTGGCCTAGACTGAGCGTCTCAGTCAGTGTCTTCCGCTTTTGCTTCCAAGGCCTCTCGCATGTCCGATCCCCGCTATCAGGTCGACGTCAGCGTCGTCACTCGCTTTCTGGCAGAACAGTCGCAACCCGAGCACAACCGCTTCGCCTTCGCCTACACCATTACCGTGCGCAACAACGGCCTGCTGCCAGCCAGGTTGCTGTCGCGCCACTGGGTGATTACCGATGGCGACGGCCATGTCGAGCAGGTGCGCGGCGCCGGCGTTGTCGGCGAGCAACCGCTGATCCCTGCCGGGCAGAGCCATACCTACAGCAGCGGGACGGTCATGCCGACCCGCGTGGGCAATATGCAGGGCAGTTACCAGATGCTCGCGGACGATGGCCAGCATTTCGACGCCGTGATCGCGCCGTTCCGCCTGGCGGTTCCCGGAGCGCTGCACTGATGGCGGTCTACGCGGTCGGCGACCTGCAAGGCTGCCTGGAGCCACTCAAGTGCCTACTGGAACAGGTCGCGTTCGATCCAGCCAAAGACCGCCTGTGGCTGGTCGGCGATCTGGTCAACCGCGGACCGCAGTCCCTGGAAACCCTGCGCTACCTTTATGCAATGCGCGACTCACTGGTCTGCGTCCTTGGCAATCACGACCTCCATCTGCTGGCTGCCGGGCACAATATTGAGCGTCTGAAAAAAAGCGACACCTTGAGCGAGATCCTCGCCGCACCGGATCGTGACGACCTGCTCGACTGGCTGCGCCGGCAAAAGCTGATGCACTACGACGCCGAGCGCGATATCGCCCTGGTCCATGCCGGCATTCCACCCCAGTGGTCCCTGAAGAAGGCCCTCAAGTGCGCGGCCGAAGTCGAGGACGCACTGCGTGACGACAACCTCTTTGCGCCCTTTCTCGATGGCATGTACGGCAATGAGCCGAATAAATGGGACGCGGAACTCAAGGGCGTTACGCGCTTGCGCGTGATCACCAACTACTTCACGCGCATGCGTTTTTGCACCAGCGACGGCAAGCTCGACCTCAAGAGCAAGGAAGGCATCGATACCGCCCCGCGTGGCTATGCCCCCTGGTTCAGCTACAAAGACCGCAAGACCAAGGACCACAAGATCATCTTCGGCCACTGGGCGGCGCTCGAAGGGCGCTGCAACGAGCCGGGCATCTTCGCCCTCGATACCGGCTGCGTCTGGGGCGGCGCCATGACCTTGCTCAATGTCGATACCGGCGTGCGCCTGCGCTGCGAATGCAAGGCCCCCGATGGCATCAAACCACACACCCCAGCCCCTTTATCCGAATCATCAGCCAAGCCGGCCGAGCGCTAGGCCCAGGAGCCCCCATGACCGAGTTCAAACGCATCCCCCCGGAACAGGCCCAGGCCCTGCGCGAAAAAGGCGCGGTGGTGGTCGATATCCGTGATCCGCAAGCCTACGCATCAGGCCATATCAATGGCGCGGTACGCCTGGACAACCAGAACATCCAGGACTTCATCCGGGGCGCCGACCTCGACGCACCGCTGGTCGTGGTCTGCTATCACGGCAACTCCAGCCAGAGCGCGGCGGCCTACCTGGTTAGCCAAGGCTTCAGCGATGTCTACAGCCTGGATGGTGGTTTTGAACTGTGGCGCGGCACCTTCCCCGCCGAGACCGCCCAAAGCCCGGCAGAATAATTTTTTCTGCCCTCCACCCCGCGTTCTGCGCGGGGTTGCGCCTCACCTGACGAACGGTCAGGGCGAACTAATTGTGCATTGCGCCTTGACCTCCCCGATTCCGAACTATCCTTAAGCCCAGGCCATCCAAATCAGGGGAGAGCCGGTACACCGGCGTGCGGGTCATCGGTAGTAGCCTCAAGGTCGCCATTGCCTTGACGGCGTTCTGGGGGGTACACGGCAACTGATCTTCGGTTGCTTGCCAGCACGCGACTGAATGATCTGACGTCGGCTCCACGTATCGAGCGAGGTGACGTCATGAGTATTTTTAGCCACTTCCAACAACGCTTTGAATCCACACGCCAGGAAGAGCTCACGCTCCAGGAGTACCTGGAACTCTGCAAAAAGGATCGCAGCGCCTATGCCTCGGCGGCAGAGCGCTTGCTGCTGGCCATTGGCGAGCCGGAGCTGCTCGACACCTCGACCAACTCCCGCCTGTCGCGGATTTTCTCGAACAAGGTGATCCGCCGTTACCCGGCCTTCGAAGACTTCCATGGCATGGAAGAATGCATCGACCAGATCGTTTCCTACTTCCGTCATGCCGCCCAGGGCCTGGAAGAGAAGAAGCAGATCCTCTATCTCCTCGGCCCGGTGGGTGGCGGTAAATCTTCCCTGGCTGAAAAGCTCAAGCAACTCATAGAAAAAGTCCCTTTCTATGCCATCAAGGGTTCGCCCGTCTTCGAGTCGCCCTTGGGCCTGTTCAATGCCGCCGAGGATGGCGCCATTCTCGAAGAGGACTTCGGCATCCCGCGCCGCTACGTCAACACCATCATGTCGCCCTGGGCGACCAAGCGCCTCGCCGAGTTCGGTGGCGATATCAGCCAGTTCCGCGTGGTCAAGCTCTACCCCTCGATCCTCAACCAGATTGCCGTGGCCAAGACCGAGCCAGGCGACGAAAACAACCAGGATATCTCGGCGCTGGTGGGCAAGGTCGATATCCGCAAGCTGGAAGAATTCCCGCAGAACGACGCAGACGCCTACAGCTACTCCGGCGCACTCTGCCGCGCGAACCAGGGCTTGATGGAATTTGTCGAAATGTTCAAGGCGCCGATCAAGGTGCTGCACCCCTTGCTCACCGCCACCCAGGAAGGCAACTACAACAGCACCGAAGGCTTGGGCGCGATCCCCTTCACCGGGATCCTGCTGGCCCACTCCAACGAATCGGAGTGGCATACCTTTCGCAACAACAAGAACAACGAAGCCTTCATTGACCGAATTTACATCGTCAAGGTGCCGTACTGCCTACGGGTCAGCGACGAGGTGAAGATCTACGACAAACTGCTGTTCAACAGTTCCCTGGCCAAGGCCCATTGCGCGCCCGACACCCTGAAGATGCTGGCCCAGTTCACCGTCCTGTCGCGCCTCAAGGAGCCGGAGAACTCCAATATCTACTCCAAGATGCGTGTCTACGACGGCGAAAACCTCAAGGACACCGATCCCAAGGCCAAGTCGATCCAGGAATATCGCGACAGCGCGGGCGTCGACGAGGGCATGAACGGTCTCTCGACCCGCTTCGCCTTCAAGATCCTCTCGAAAGTCTTCAACTTCGACCCGCACGAGATTGCCGCCAACCCGGTGCACCTGCTCTATGTGCTGGAACAGCAGATTGAGCAGGAGCAATTCCAGGCGGAGACGCGCGAACGCTATCTGCGTTTCCTCAAGGAATACCTCGCCCCGCGCTATATCGAATTCATTGGCAAGGAGATCCAGACCGCCTACCTCGAGTCCTACAGCGAGTACGGGCAAAACATCTTCGACCGCTATGTGCTCTACGCCGATTTCTGGATCCAGGACCAGGAATACCGCGACCCGGAAACCGGGGAAATCCTCAACCGCGTGGCCCTCAACGAAGAATTGGAGAAAATCGAGAAGCCGGCCGGCATCAGCAATCCGAAAGACTTCCGCAACGAAATCGTCAATTTCGTCCTGCGGGCCCGGGCCAACAACAATGGCAAGAACCCGACCTGGCTCAGCTATGAAAAGCTGCGCGTGGTGATCGAGAAAAAAATGTTCTCCAACACCGAGGACCTGCTGCCGGTCATCAGCTTCAACGCCAAGGCGAGCAAAGAGGACCAGAAAAAACACAACGACTTTGTCACTCGAATGGTCGAACGCGGCTACACCGACAAACAGGTACGTCTGCTCTCCGAGTGGTACCTACGGGTCAGAAAATCGCAGTGAAGCAGCGGCAAGCCTTTAGCGCCAAGCTTCAAGCCGCCGGACGCCCCAGAGGGTCGTTCGAGCGGCCTGCAGCGGGCAGCTTACGACTTGAAGCTCTCCGGAGGGGCCCATGAGCTATGTGATCGACCGACGTCTCAATGGCAAGAACAAGAGTACGGTGAACCGCCAGCGCTTCCTGCGGCGCTACCGTGACCACATCAAAAAAGCAGTCGAAGAAGCCGTCAGCCGCCGCTCCATCACCGATATGGAACACGGCGAGCAGATCAGCATTCCCGGTCGCGATATCGATGAGCCGGTGCTTCACCATGGCCGTGGCGGCAAGCAGACCGTGGTTCACCCTGGAAACAAGGAGTTCACCAGCGGCGAGCATATCCCCCGCCCATCCGGCGGCGCAGGCGGCAAGGGCCCGGGCAAAGCGGGCAATTCCGGCGAAGGAATGGACGAATTCGTCTTCCAGATCACTCAGGAGGAATTCCTCGAGTTCATGTTCGAGGACCTGGAGCTGCCAAACCTGGTCAAGCGCAACCTGACCGGCACCGACACCTTCAAAACCGTGCGCGCGGGGATCAGCAACGAGGGCAACCCGTCACGCATCAATATCATCCGCACCCTGCGCTCAGCCCATGCGCGGCGAATCGCCCTGTCCGGCAGCAGCCGGGCCAAACTGCGTGAAGCCAAGGCCGAACTGGAACGACTGAAACGGGAAGAACCGGACAATTTCGGCGATATCCAGCTCATGGAGGCGGAAATCGAGCGCCTGAGCGCACGTATTCATCGCGTACCGTTTCTCGACACCTTCGACCTCAAGTACAACCTGCTGGTCAAGCAGCCCAACCCCAGCTCCAAGGCCGTGATGTTCTGCCTGATGGACGTGTCCGGCTCCATGACCCAGGCGACCAAGGATATCGCCAAGCGCTTCTTCATCCTGCTGTACCTGTTCCTCAAGCGTAACTACGACAAGATCGAGGTGGTCTTTATCCGCCACCACACCAGCGCCCGCGAAGTCGACGAGGAGGAGTTCTTCTACTCCCGGGAAACCGGCGGCACCATCGTCTCCAGCGCCCTGAAGCTGATGCAGGAAATCATGGCCGAGCGCTATCCCACCAATGAGTGGAACATCTATGCCGCCCAGGCTTCCGATGGCGACAACTGGAACGATGACTCGCCGATCTGCCGCGACATCCTGATCAACCAGATCATGCCGTTTGTGCAGTACTACACTTACGTTGAGATCACCCCCCGCGAACACCAGGCCCTGTGGTACGAATACGAGCGTATCGGTGATGCCTTCGCCGATACCTTCGCCCAGCAGCAACTGGTCTCGGCCGGCGATATCTACCCGGTCTTCCGTGAACTCTTCCAGCGCAGGTTAGTGACATGACCGCCAAAGAGCAGAAACGCCAACCCATCTCCACCGGCTCGGAATGGACGTTCGAGCTGATCCAGGCCTATGACCGGGAAATCAGTCGTATCGCGGCGGGCTACGCCCTGGACACCTATCCCAACCAGATCGAGGTCATCACCGCCGAGCAGATGATGGATGCCTACGCCTCGGTCGGCATGCCCCTGGGCTACCACCACTGGTCCTATGGCAAACACTTCCTCAGCACCGAAAAATCCTATAGTCGCGGGCAGATGGGGCTCGCCTACGAGATCGTGATCAACTCCGACCCCTGCATCGCCTACCTGATGGAAGAAAACACCATCTGCATGCAGGCGCTGGTGGTTGCCCATGCCTGCTACGGGCACAACAGCTTCTTCAAGGGCAACTATCTGTTCCGCACCTGGACCGATGCCAGCTCGATCATCGACTACCTGGTCTTCGCCAAGCAGTACATCATGCAGTGCGAAGAACGCCACGGTATCGACGCGGTCGAGGACCTGCTCGACTCCTGCCACGCCCTGATGAACTACGGGGTCGACCGCTACAAACGCCCTTACCCGATCTCCGCCGAAGAAGAACGACGGCGCCAGAAAGACCGCGAAGAGCACCTGCAAAAGCAGATCAACGACCTCTGGCGCACTATTCCCAAGGGCGCCGGCAAGCTCAGCGACAAGGACAACGCGCGCTTCCCCGCCGAGCCCCAGGAAAACATCCTGTACTTCATCGAGAAGCACGCCCCACTGCTGGAACCCTGGCAACGCGAGATCGTGCGGATCGTGCGCAAGATCGCCCAGTACTTCTATCCACAGCGCCAGACCCAGGTCATGAACGAAGGCTGGGCGACGTTCTGGCATTACACGCTGATGAACGACCTGTATGACGAAGGCCTGGTGACCGAAGGCTTCATGATGGAGTTCCTGACCTCCCACACCGCCGTGGTCTTCCAGCCTGGTTTCGATAGCCCCTATTACAGCGGCATCAACCCCTATGCGCTGGGGTTTGCCATGTACCGTGACATTCGCCGTATGTGCGAACACCCCACCGAAGAAGACCGCCGCTGGTTCCCGGATATCGCCGGGACCGACTGGCTCTCCACGCTCAAGTTCGCCATGAGCAGCTTCAAGGACGAGAGTTTTATCCTGCAGTACCTTTCACCGCAGGTTATCCGCGACCTGAAGCTGTTCAGCATCCTTGATGATGACCAGAAAGACGACCTGCTGGTGCCGGCCATCCATGATGAAAGTGGCTACCGGACGATCCGCGAAACCCTGGCCGCGCAGTACAACCTCGGCAACCGCGAGCCCAACGTACAGATCTGGAGCATCGATGTACGGGGCGATCGCTCGCTCACCCTGCGCCACCAGCAACATGACCGCAAACCACTGGGCGACTCCACTGAAGAAGTGCTCAAGCACCTGCATCGTCTTTGGGGCTTCGATATCCACCTGGAAACCTTGCAGGGCGACCAGGTCATGAAGACCCACCATGTCCCCCCCAAGGGCGAACATGCCGAAGGCGAGTACGGACGCCTGGACCTGGCCGTCATTCACCTTTAGCCGCAAGCCGGACCTGCGTTGGCGCCATGCAAGGGTTATCCTGTGGCGCTAACGGAGATTCATCATGCAGATATACAAAGTCGGCGGCGCGGTCCGTGACCGCCTGTTGGGCAGACCTGTCACCGATATCGACTGGGTCGTAGTCGGCGCCACGGCCGAGGACATGCTGGCCCGAGGATTTCGCCCTGTCGGCAGCGATTTCCCGGTATTTCTCCACCCTCAAAGCGGTGAGGAATATGCTCTGGCCCGCACCGAGCGTAAAAGCGGTCGCGGCTACGGTGGCTTCATCTTCCACGCCAGCCCCGAAGTGACCCTGGAAGAAGACCTGATCCGACGCGACCTGACCATCAATGCCATGGCCGAGGACGAACACGGCCAGTTGACCGACCCCTATCACGGCCAGGACGATTTAAAGAATCGCCTGCTCCGCCACGTTTCCCCTGCATTTGCAGAAGACCCCTTGAGGGTTTTGCGTGTTGCCCGCTTTGCCGCGCGCTATGCCGACCTGGGTTTCACCGTCGCCGCGCCGACCCTGGAACTGATGCGCCAGCTCAGCGCCAGCGGCGAGCTACAGGCGTTGACGGCAGAGCGTACCTGGAAGGAAATTTCCCGCGCCCTGATGGAAGATCAACCCCAGGTCTTTATCCAGGTGCTGCGTGACTGCGGCGCATTGCAGGTGCTGATGCCTGAAGTCGACGCGCTGTTTGGGGTACCGCAGCCCCCCATCCATCATCCGGAGATCGACAGCGGCGTACACACCCTGAGCGTTCTGCAACAGGCTGCACGGCATGCCCAGCCGCTGACCGTACGCTGGGCCTGCCTGCTGCACGACCTGGGCAAAGGTCTGACCCCGCCAGAGCAATGGCCACGGCATATCGCCCATGAGTTTAAGGGCCTGCGCCTGATCAAAGCGGTCAACGAGCGTTTCAAGGCCCCCCGCGATTGCCAGGAGCTGGCCTTGCTGGTGGGAGAGTTCCACACCCATGGCCACCGCGCGCTCGAGCTCAAGCCCTCGACGCTGCTCGAGCTATTGCAACGGTTTGATATCTACCGCAGGCCGCAGCGCTTCGAGGAATTCATCATGGCTTGCGAGATGGACGCACGCGGTCGTCTCGGCCTGGAGGATCGGCCGTATTCACAGGCCGATTACCTGCGTGGCGCGGCCACCGCTGCCCAGGCTGTCGCGGTGCAACCCCTGCTGGAACAGGGTTTCAAGGGCCCGGATCTGGGCGAGGCCCTCAAGCACGAACGCCTGAAGGCACTGACTGCCTACAAGGCGCAGGCCGTTTCAGCGAACTGAGAGCAATGCCGCCGGCGTCAATTGAACCCCACGCCATTCAAACGGCACCGGCGCGAGCACTTGGTCGATCTGCGCCTCGGCCCATAACTCGGCAAAACTGCGGCCAACTTCCGGGTGCAGTTTTTGCGCCGCGATCAACGACAATGGCCACAGGACGAAGGCATTTCGCAGAATTTCCGCTCGCGGCAGAATCAATCCGTCGAAATTGCCCACCTGTTCGCCATACAACAGCACGTCGATATCCAGCGGCAGGCCCTTGCGTTCGGGGGCGTAGCGGCCATTGTCGGCCTCGATGAACTTGAGCCGCCGGTCCAGCTCCATCAATGGTAGGTCGGTAAACGCCGACACGACCAGATTGAAGAAGGGACCACTCTTGATCCCGACCGGCTGACTCTCGAACACCGCCGAACAGCGTAGGTCGAGCAGAAATCCGGCCAGCGCGTCGAGCCCCGCACACAGATGGGTTTCGCGCTCGATATTGCTGCCGAGCCCAAGATAAACCTGAGTTAGCGACATCCGCGCTCGATCTCCACGCCCACGCCACGGGCCGCCGCAACGGCACCCGGCTTGGTCAGTTTCAAGTGCAGCCAGGGAATCTGGAATTCACTCATCAACACTTGCGCCAGGCGCTCGGCAAAGGTTTCCACCAATTGGAACTGCGCCTGCTCGGCGAAAGCCTGGATACGCGCACTGACGCTGGCGTAATCGAGCGCCAGGGTCAGGTCATCGCCAGCTGCCGCCGGGCGGTTATCCCAGGCAAAACTGAGATCAAGACGCAGGCACTGACGGATGCCACGCTCCCAGTCATAGGCACCGATCACGGTGTCGACTTCCAGGCCCTCGATAAACACTCTGTCCAAGCACTCTTCTCCGCAGCACGACAAGGGCGCAATGCGCCGTTAGAATCAGGGCGTCCCCGCCCGGAATGGTTAGCATGTTTTGGTTACTGGCAATCCTCGCCTACCTGCTTGGCTCCCTGTCCTTCGCCATCCTACTCAGCCGCCTGACGGGCAACCCCGACCCACGCATGAGCGGCTCCGGCAATGCTGGCGCGACCAACATGCTGCGCCTGGCCGGTAAAAAACTGGCCGTGCTGACCTTGCTCGGCGACCTGTGCAAAGGCCTGTTGCCGGTGCTGATCGCCAGCCTGATCGGCCTCTCCCTGCAACAGCAGGCCTGGATCGGGGTCTGCGCCGTACTCGGCCATCTTTATCCGGTGTACTTCCGCTTTAAAGGCGGCAAAGGCGTCGCGACCGCCGCCGGCATGCTGCTGGGGCTTTATCCTCCCGCCGCATTACTGGCCATTGGCGCATGGCTGCTGACCTTCTACCTGACCCGTACCAGCTCCCTGGCCGCACTGATTGCCACGCCCCTGACCCTGCCATTGCTGGCCTGGCAGGAGCCCGCCGCGCTGGTGCCCATGTCAGCCCTTACAGGGCTGATCGTCTGGCGACACCGCGGCAATCTACGTGACCTGTTTGCGGGACGCGAACGGCATTTCTGAATACCCACCATGAAAATCGTTCAGCCCGCTCGCAGCCCACTTACAACGGCGACAGCTGCTCCATCGGCCAGCGCGCCTGCACAGTGATTGCCAGGCTTTCGTGCTGACCGGCCTGCAAACGCTGGCAACCGGCAAAGGCAATCATCGCACCATTGTCCGTGCAGAACTCGGGGCGCGCGTAGTACACATTGCCTTGCATGGCACCCAGCATGGTCTCCAGCGAAACGCGCAGGGCCTTGTTGGCGCTGACGCCGCCAGCGATCACCAAACGCTTCATGCCCGCGTGCTTGAGGGCCCGCTTGCACTTGATGGTCAAAGTCTCCACCACCGCCTGCTGAAAGGCCAGGGCGATGTCGCAACGGGTTTGCTCACTGTCGTCCCCGGCACTCTGGCACTGTTGCCAGGTATTCAGCGCAAAGGTCTTCAAGCCGCTAAAACTGAAATCCAGCCCCGGACGATCGGTCATCGGCCGCGGAAACACAAAACGCCCGGCTTGCCCCTGAGTCGCCATCCGGGCGATTTCCGGCCCGCCAGGGTAGTTGAGCCCCATCATTTTCGCGGTCTTGTCGAACGCTTCACCCGCCGCATCGTCCAGGGTTTCGCCCAGCAACTCGTATTGACCGATACCGTCGACCCGAACCAACTGGGTGTGCCCGCCGGACACCAACAAGGCGACAAACGGAAACTCCGGCGGTTGCTCTTCCAGCATCGGCGCCAGTAAGTGGCCTTCCATATGGTGCACGCCCAGGGCCGGAATACCCCAGGCAAAAGCCAGGGACTGGGCGCACGAGGCCCCCACCAGCAACGCGCCGACCAGGCCCGGCCCGGCAGTGTAGGCAATGGCGTCGATTTCGGTCGGCACGCAGTCGGCTTCGGCCAAGACCTGGCGGATCAACGGCAGCATGCGCTTGACGTGATCGCGCGACGCAAGCTCGGGCACAACGCCACCATAGGCCCGATGCAAATCGATCTGACTGAACAGCGCATCGGCCAAGAGCCCGCGCTCACTGTCATACAATGCGACACCGGTTTCATCGCAAGAAGTTTCTAATCCCAGTACTAGCATGGGTTTGCGCCTTGTAGAGGCTGAATTCGAAGGCGCGCATAATAGTCGTCACTCCCTGCCCCGGCCAGCGCTTTTCGATCAGAGGCTTTGCATTCCCGGCTGTGAGGGGTTAACATCCGCAACCCTTAAAAACCGACGATCTCCTGCGCGTTTTGCCTAGAGACGTTGACCCCGGTAATGAATGAAGGTAGCTCTGGATGCCAGCCGTCAAAGTTAAAGAGAACGAACCCTTCGACGTAGCTCTGCGTCGTTTCAAGCGCTCCTGCGAAAAAGCCGGTGTTCTGGCTGAAGTTCGTAGCCGCGAATTTTACGAGAAGCCGACTTCTGAGCGTAAGCGCAAAGCAGCAGCCGCTGTTAAGCGTCACGCCAAGAAAGTTCAGCGCGAGCAGCGCCGCGCCGTTCGTCTGTACTAATACACAGACGTTTGTCGCAAGCTTCTGCCAAGCCCGGCCCTCAGCCGGGCTTATGGCATTTGCGGATATCGCTTGATGCTTTACGTCAACGCCGCCCATGCGACCGCGACAACCCTGCTTCACCCCGTCAGACCTGGCTCCTGCCAGCGGTGCACGTCTTACTGACGAGCCTTCCAAGGCTATTGACGAGCACACCCTTTCCGTACGCTCTCGAGCATTGCGCGACCACCCAGGTCCCCGCCGGACTCGATAGCCGCTTTAAAAAAACCAAACCAAAAAGCCTGATTGAAGCTAACGTCAGAAGATTTTTGGCAGATACACTTTCCGACCGTGCACGGGCCAACGACCGATCATCGAGCAGCGACTTGCCCTGCACGCTGTATCGAATAGCGTTGCGCTAGCTCCGTCTCTACTGCTGCGATGAGAACGCCATGGCCGGGCTAATCCCCCAGAGCTTCATTGACGACCTACTGAACCGCACCGACATCGTCGACGTGGTCAGCTCACGCGTGCAAATGAAGAAAGCCGGCAAGAACTACACCGCCTGCTGCCCGTTCCACAAGGAAAAGACCCCATCCTTCAGCGTCAGCCCGGACAAGCAGTTCTACTACTGCTTTGGCTGCGGCGCCGGCGGCAACGCCCTTGGCTTTATCATGGACCACGACAACCTGGACTTCCCCCAGGCCGTCGAGGAACTGGCCAAGGCCGCCGGGATGGAGATCCCCCGCGAAGAAGGTGGTCGCGCGCACAAGCCGCGCCAGCCCACCGACTCGCCGCTCTACCCGCTGCTCAATGCCGCCGCTGACTTCTATCGCCAGGCCCTCAAGAACCACCCGGCCCGCAAAGCCGCCGTGGACTACCTCAAGGGGCGCGGCCTGACGGGCGAAATAGCCCGAGACTTTGGCCTCGGCTTCGCCCCGCCGGGCTGGGACAACCTGTACAAGCACCTGAGCAGCGACAGCCTGCAGCAACGCGCCATGATCGACGCCGGCCTGCTGATCGAAAACGCCGAGACCGGCAAACGCTACGACCGTTTTCGCGATCGCGTCATGTTCCCGATCCGCGACAGTCGCGGCCGCATTATCGCCTTTGGCGGGCGCGTGCTGGGCGATGACAAGCCCAAGTACCTGAACTCGCCGGAAACCCCGGTCTTTCATAAAGGCCAGGAACTCTACGGGCTGTTCGAGGCACGCAAGCACAATCGCAACCTCGACGAAATCATCGTCGTCGAAGGCTATATGGACGTGATCGCCCTGGCTCAGCAAGGGCTGCGCAATGCCGTGGCAACGTTGGGCACAGCAACCAGCGAAGAGCATATGAAGCGCCTGTTTCGCGTGGTGCCCAGCGTGCTGTTCTGCTTCGATGGCGACCAGGCCGGGCGTAATGCTGCCTGGCGAGCCCTCGAAGCCACCCTGCCCAGCCTGCAGGACGGCCGGCGCGCACGCTTCCTGTTCCTGCCCGAGGGCGAAGACCCGGACACACTGATTCGCGCCGAAGGCACCGACGCCTTTCGCGCCCGAATCAATCAGCACGCACAGCCCCTGGCTGACTATTTCTTCCAGCAACTGACCGAAGAAGCCGATCCGCGTTCTCTGGAGGGCAAGGCGCATATGGCCACCCTCGCCGCACCGCTGATCGACAAGGTGCCCGGCGCCAACCTGAAAACCCTGATGCGTCAGCGCCTCAGCGAGATTACCGGGCTGAGCAACGACGCGATGAGCCAGCTGGTTCAAAGCGCGCCACCGGACGCGCCACCAGCCTACGATCCTGGCATCGATTACGGCGCCATGCCGGACTACTCAGACTACAATCCTGGCGACGCCTATACACCGCAACAGGAGTGGACGCCGAAGAAGCCCGGTGCCGACGGCAAGAAGTGGGACAAGAAACCCTGGGACAAAAATGGCAAGCGCCAGGGGGATCGTGATCAACCCCGTGGCCCGCGCATTCCGGCGGCCGTCGAGCCGCCGACGCTCGCAGCGCTGCGCACCCTGCTCCATCACCCGCAGTTAGCGGCCAAGGTTGAAGAAGCAGAGCATTTTGCCGCCGAAGATCAGACCAACGCACAGCTTCTCGTGGCCCTGATTGAAGCCTTACAGAAAAATCCTAAGCTAAGCTCTATTCAGCTTCTTTCGCGCTGGCATGGCACCGAACAGGGCCGCCTGCTGCAACGATTGCTGGAAAAGGAGTGGCTGATTGAAGGAGATAACCTTGAACAACAGTTTTTCGACACCATAACTAGCTTGTCAGCTCGTCAGCGCGAACGCGCGCTGGAGCAACTTCTCAGGAAATCGCGTCAAAGCGAATTGAGCACTGAAGAGAAAAATCAGTTGCTCGAGCTGTTGAAACGCAATGTTCCTGCATCAAACCCGACCTCAACTGGCGCGTGAGGTCACAGCTCGGGTATAATCCTCGGCTTGTTTTTTTGCCCGCCAAGACCTTCAGTGGATAGGGTGTTATGTCCGGAAAAGCGCAACAGCAGTCTCGCCTCAAAGAGTTGATCAGCCGCGGTCGTGAGCAGGGTTACCTGACTTACGCGGAGGTCAACGACCACCTGCCGGAGGATATTTCAGATCCGGAACAGGTGGAAGACATCATCCGCATGATCAATGACATGGGGATCAACGTATTCGAGAGTGCTCCGGATGCGGATGCCCTTTTGTTGGCCGAAGCCGACACCGACGAAGCTGCCGCTGAAGAAGCTGCGGCAGCGTTGGCGGCTGTGGAAACCGACATCGGTCGCACTACTGACCCGGTGCGCATGTACATGCGCGAAATGGGTACGGTAGAGCTGCTCACACGTGAAGGCGAAATCGAAATCGCCAAGCGTATCGAGGAGGGTATCCGTGAAGTGATGGGCGCTATCGCGCACTTCCCTGGCACGGTTGACCATATCCTCAGCGAATACACTCGCGTTACCAGCGAAGGTGGTCGCCTCTCCGACGTTCTGAGCGGTTACATCGACCCGGATGACGGCATTGCGCCGCCAGCCGCCGAAGTACCTCCGCCTGTCGACGCCAAAGCCGCCAAGGCCGATGACGACAGCGAAGACGAAGAAGCCGAAAGCAGCGACGACGAAGAAGAAGCCGAAAGCGGTCCGGATCCAGTCATCGCAGCCCAGCGTTTTGGCGCTGTGGCCGAGCAGATGGAAATCACCCGCAAGGCCCTGAAAAAGCATGGTCGCAACAACAAGCAGGCGATTGCCGAGCTGTTGGCGCTGGCCGAGCTGTTCATGCCGATCAAGCTGGTTCCCAAGCAGTTCGAAGGCCTGGTCGAGCGTGTTCGCAGTGCCCTGGAGCGTCTTCGCGCTCAAGAGCGGGCGATCATGCAGCTGTGCGTACGTGATGCACGTATGCCGCGCGCCGATTTCCTGCGCCAGTTCCCGGGCAACGAAGTTGACGAAAGCTGGACCGACGCCCTGGCCAAAGGCAAAAGCAAGTACGCCGAAGCCATTGCCCGTCTGCAGCCGGATATCATTCGTTGCCAGCAGAAACTGAGCGCGCTGGAGGCCGAGACCGGCCTGACGATCGCCGAGATCAAGGACATCAACCGTCGCATGTCGATCGGCGAGGCCAAGGCCCGTCGCGCGAAGAAAGAGATGGTTGAAGCGAACTTGCGTCTGGTGATCTCCATCGCCAAGAAGTACACCAACCGCGGCCTGCAGTTCCTCGACCTGATCCAGGAAGGCAACATCGGCCTGATGAAGGCCGTGGACAAGTTTGAATACCGTCGCGGCTACAAGTTCTCGACTTATGCCACCTGGTGGATCCGTCAGGCGATCACTCGCTCGATTGCCGACCAGGCCCGCACCATTCGTATCCCGGTGCACATGATCGAGACGATCAACAAGCTCAACCGTATTTCCCGGCAGATGCTCCAGGAAATGGGTCGTGAGCCAACTCCGGAGGAGCTTGGCGAGCGCATGGAAATGCCTGAGGACAAGATCCGCAAGGTATTGAAGATCGCTAAAGAACCGATCTCCATGGAAACCCCGATCGGTGATGACGAAGACTCCCATCTGGGTGACTTCATCGAAGACTCGACCATGCAGTCGCCGATCGATGTCGCCACTGTTGAGAGCCTTAAGGAAGCGACCCGCGAAGTACTCTCCGGCCTCACCGCGCGTGAAGCCAAGGTACTGCGCATGCGCTTCGGCATCGACATGAATACCGACCACACCCTTGAGGAAGTCGGTAAGCAGTTCGATGTGACCCGTGAGCGGATTCGTCAGATCGAAGCCAAGGCGCTGCGCAAGCTGCGCCACCCGACGAGAAGCGAGCATCTACGCTCCTTCCTCGACGAGTAATGACAAAACCCCCGGCTTGCCGGGGGTTTTGCTTTCTAGCCATTGATGTTCCCCCCTATCTGGCCATTTGCCCGTCTACACTCGAAGCATTCTCCCGTGCCATAACGAGACCGTTATGCCCAGACTGCCGGCCCTGCTGTGGCTGTCGCTACTTACCTGGACCGCGACGGCTAACGCACTGACACTGACCGATGAAGAGCAACACTGGCTCGACGCCCACCCACGTGTGCTCCTGGGCGTAGATGCTTCGTGGCCACCGTTCGAGCTTCGGGATGAGGACAACCATTACGAAGGGCTGGCCGCCGACTACATCAGGCTGGTCGAAAAGCGCCTGAAAATCAGCCTACAACCCATCGAGCCAATGAGTTGGAGCGCGGTGCTGCAACTGGCCAAGGAGGGCAAGGTCGACCTGCTGCCGGGGATCATGTCGACCCCCGAGCGGCAAAACTACCTGGCCTTTACCCGCCCCTACCTGGATTTTCCGATTGTCATCCTGGCCCATGAAGGCGGCGCCAAACCGCGCAATATGAAGGACCTCTACGGCCTCAAGGTTGCCGTGGTCCAGGACTACGCCCCCCACGAACTGCTGCGCAGCCACTACCCCGACCTGAATCTGGTGGCGCTGCCCAATGTCAGTTCAGCGCTGCAAGCACTGGCCACCGATCAGGTCGATGCAGTGGTGGGTGATCTCGCCTCCAGCGTCTGGAACCTGCGCCAGCTCAAGCTCGCGGGCTTGTATGTCAGCGGCCAGACGCCTTATCGCTATCAACTGGCCATGGGCGTGCCAATACAGGAAACGATCCTGGTTGGCATTCTGGACAAGGCATTGGCCGATATCACTCCCCAGGAAGCCGAAGCTATACAACAACGCTGGATCGGTAATGTGCTGGACGATCGCACCTTCTGGTACGACCTGCTGCTCTATGGGCTGCCAGCCATTTTGCTGCTCGTGGCGATCCTGGCCGTCGTGATCGGCATCAACCGTCGCCTGAGCTCGGAGATTGGCAGACGGGTGGCCTTGGAGCAGGAATTGCGCCGCAGCGAATACCATTATCGAGGCCTGGTCGAGAACCTCTCGGCCATTGCCTGGGAGGCGGGTTCCAGTGATTTCACCTACAGCTACGTGTCGCCCCATGCCGAGGCGCTGCTCGGCTACCCCCAGTCGCACTGGCTGATGCCGGGGTTCTGGCGCAGCATTACCCACCCTGCCGACCTGAGCCGTGCACAGCTGTTCTGTGAACACGAGCTCAAAGCCGGCCGCGACCATAGCCTCGATTATCGGGTTATCACCGCTGATGGCCGCAGCCTGTGGGTGCGCGATATCGTCAGCCTGACCGAACATGGCAACGGGGTGGTGATGCGCGGACTGATGATCGACATCAGCGAAACCAAGCACACCGAAGAAGCCTTGCGCCTGTCCGAGCAAAAATTCGCCTCGGTGTTCCAGCAGTGCCCCGACATTCTGGTGATTGCCCGGATAACCGACGGCTGCCTGCTGGAAGTCAACCAGGCATTCGAGGAGCAAATCGGCCTGAGCGCCGAACAGGTGGTCGGCCAGACCGCCACCGAACTGAATATTTGGGGAATCGCCGGAATTGGCCCGAGCCTGCTGGTGCGTCTGCAAGCCGGTAGCGTACGCAATCTGGAGATGCCCCTGCGGCGCAGCAATGGCGAGTGCTTTACCAGCCTGATCTCCGCCGAGCCCTTTGAGTTGGACACAACCCCTGCCGTCCTGCTGGTGGTACGCGATATCAGCGAGTTGAAAGAGACCCAGCAAAAACTGCAAACCTCCGAAGAGAAGTTCGCCAAGGCATTTCATGCATCGCCCGACGGGCTGCTGCTGAGCCGGCAAAGCGATGGCCTGCTGATCGAGGTCAACGAGGGCTTCAGCCGCCTGACCGGCTATGCCAGTGCCAGCTCGCTCGATCGATCGACCGTCGATCTGGGCCTGTGGGTCAATCTCGACGAACGCCGGCAGATGCTGGCCATGATCCAGCGCAATGGCTACGTCCGTGACTTTCTCTGCCATGTGCGTCGCGCCGATGGCCAGATTCGCCTGTGCGAACTCTCCAGTCGCCCCCTGCCGATTGGCGACGAAGACTGCATGCTGACCATCGCCCGGGACATCACCGAACGCCACCTGATGCAGGAAAAACTGCAACAGGCCGCGACGGTCTTTGAAAGTACCGCCGAGGGCGTCCTGATCACCGATACCCGCCAGCGCATTACCGCCGTAAACCGAGCATTCAGTGAAATTACCGGCTATAGCGAGATCGAAGCCCTGGGCAATACACCTCGCCTTATGGCGTCCGGGCAGCACGACAGCGCGTTCTTTGTCGCGATGTGGCACCAATTGACCGCAGAAGGTCACTGGCAGGGTGAGATCTACAACCGACGCAAAAATGACGAGCTCTATCCCAGCTGGCTGACCATCAATGCCGTGCGCAACAGCGACGGCTTCATCACCCATTTCGTGGCCGTGTTTGCCGATATCTCCAGCCTGAAACATGCCCAGGCACGCCTCGACTACCAGGCTCATCACGATCCCTTGACCGGTCTGCCGAATCGCACACTCTTCGAGAGCCGCCTCCATAGCGCCCTGATCGACCAGCAGGACAGCGGCAGCCAGGGCGCAGTGCTGTTCCTGGACTTGGATCGCTTCAAGCATATCAATGACAGCCTCGGCCATCCGGTCGGTGACTTGCTGCTCAAAAGCATCGCCACGCGCCTCAAGGAGCAATTGCGCGATATCGATACGGTCGCCCGGCTGGGCGGCGATGAATTCATTATCCTGCTGCCGGGCCTGCAGCAGCCCAGCGATGCCGACCATATCGCCAGTAAACTGCTGGACTGCTTCAGTGCGGCATTCCAGGCCGGCGAACACGAATTCTTTATCAGCGCCAGTATCGGCAGCAGCTTCTATCCCAAGGATGGCTGTGATGTCGCCAGCCTGATCAAAAATGCCGATGCGGCGATGTATCGCTCCAAAGCCAAGGGGCGCAACCGCGTGGAACGCTATACCCGCGACCTGACGGCCCAGGCCAGCGAGCGGATTGCCCTGGAGCAGGAACTGCGCCGTGCGATGGAACGCGATGAACTGGTGCTCTACTACCAGCCAAAAATCAGCCTGGGCAGCCTGGCACTGGTCGGCGCCGAAGCCCTGATCCGCTGGCATCACCCCACCTTTGGCGATGTGCCCCCGGAACGCTTTATCCCCCTGGCCGAAGAGAACGGCATGATCCTGCAACTGGGCGACTGGGTACTCGAACAGGCTTGCCGGCAATTGCACGACTGGAACCTGCTGTACGGCGACTTCGGGCCGCTGTCAGTCAACCTGGCCGGAGCCCAACTGCGCCAGCCCAACCTGCTGGCGCGAATCGAGCAGTTGCTACGCCAACACCATCTCGAACCCGGCTGCCTGCAGCTGGAAATCACTGAAAACTTCATCATGAGCCAGACCGAAGAAGCCCTCAGCGTGCTGCACCAACTCAAGCACCTGGGCGTGCAACTGGCCATTGACGACTTCGGTACCGGCTATTCGTCACTCAGCTACCTGAAGCGCCTGCCCCTGGACATCCTGAAAATCGATCAATCCTTTGTCCGCGGCCTGCCCAACGACCCACACGACGCGGCAATCGTACGGGCCATCATCGCGCTGGGCCGCAGCATGCAGTTCACCGTGATTGCCGAAGGAGTCGAAAACAGCGCCCAACAGGCGTTTCTGCGGGCCGAAGGCTGCGAGCAAATCCAGGGCTACATTGTCAGCTTGCCCTTACCTGCCGACGAGTTTGCCGCGACCTTTCTCAGCCTGGCGCTTTCGGAGTTTTCGGATGGCACAGCCGAGTAAGCATCGCTATAATGCGCGGCCTACTGAGGGCCTATAGCTCAGTTGGTTAGAGCAGAGGACTCATAATCCTTTGGTCCACGGTTCAAGTCCGTGTGGGCCCACCATACTCAAAGCCGCGCATTGCGCGGCTTTTTCATGCCTGCTTCAAAAACCGCTAGACCAATCCTATAGTCTAAAGGTAC
>NZ_JANHLC010000016.1 GCF_028682395.1 Pseudomonas putida
TAGCAATGGCACTTACACCTACACCCTGACTTCGCCGGTAACCAACACGCCAAACGGTGATAACGGCGCCAATATCGCCCTCAATGAGACCTTCACTTACTCGGCCACCGACGCGGTAGGCAATACGGTCACCGGCACGATCCAGATCAGCATCGTCGACGATGTACCCACCGCCAAGGCCGATACCGCTCAGGTCACAGAGGGCGACACCGTCACCACCAATGTGCTGGGTAACGACATTCTGGGGGCCGATGGTGCGGCCGTGATCGGCGTCAAGGCCGGTAGCCAGACAGCCAATGTCAGCACTGGCCTGAATACCACGATTACCGGCACCTACGGCACGCTGACGCTCAATGCGGCTGGCGTTGCGGTCTATCACAGCAACCCCAACGCGGTAACGCCGCCCGGTGCGAGTGATGTGTTCACCTACACGATTCGCGATGGCGACGGTGATTTGAGTACCACCACGCTGACCATCAATGTTGCCGACAGCGGCCTGAAGGCGGTGCCCGATGGCGATATTACGGTGTACGAAAAGGCCCTCGACCTGAGCAAGGACGGCCAGGACCTGGCCGCCGGTACGGTCATTGGCAGTGACCCGAGCAACACGGGCGAAACCGCCAGCGGCACCCTGGTCGGCGCGGCTACGGGCGGTACGGGCCCGCTGACCTTTGCCCTGGTGGGCAGTGCCACCGGCAGCTATGGGCAGATCCTGCTCAATAGCAATGGCACCTACACCTACACCCTGACCTCGGCACCGAAGACTTCACCCAGTGCCAATGACGGTCCCAATGTGCTGACCGAGAGCTTTGCCTACAAGGCCACCGATGCCCTGGGCAATACGGTGAACAGCACCATTGTGATCAGCATTGTCGACGACGTACCCAAAGCCGTGGCCAGTGAACGTTCGGTCACCACGGTGGAAGTGGATTCGAATCTGCTGCTGATCATCGATGTCTCCGGCAGCATGGCCGATGCCTCGGGCGTGCCCGGCTTGAGTCGGCTGGCACTGGCCAAGCAGGCCATCAGCACGCTATTGGACAAGTACGATGACATGGGGGATGTGAAGGTGCAGGTGGTGACATTCAGCACCAATGCCACCGACCGCACTTCAACCTGGGTCGATATCGCCACCGCCAAGACTATCGTCAATGGCCTGACGGCCGGCGGCAACACCAACTACGACGCGGCAGTGGCGACCGCGCAGACAGCCTTTGGCACCAGCGGCAAGCTGGTGGGGGCGCAAAATGTCGGCTATTTCTTCTCCGATGGCGTCCCGACTGCCGGGCAGGAAATCGGTACCGCCGATGAGACCGCCTGGAAAGCCTTTCTCGATGCCAACGGAATCAAGTCCTATGCCATCGGGCTGGGTACCGGGGTCAACAGCGCGGCACTCAACCCCCTGGCCTACGACGGCAGTACTCATACCGACACCAACTCGGTCGTCGTCACCGATCTCAACCAACTCAACTCGGTGCTGGCAGGCACCGTGCAAGGCGCACCGGTGACGGGCAGCCTGTTGACCGACGGCTCGTTTGGCGCCGATGGCGGCTTTGTCAAATCGCTGGTGGTGGGGGGGATTACCTACACGTTCGACCCGACGGCCAACAGTAACCAGGGCGGTATGACCGTCGCCGGCGGTACGGGCACAGGCACCTTCGATACCGTGAGCAACAGCATCACCATCACCACCGGCAGTGGTGGCACCCTGATTGTCGATATGGACACGGGCGAGTACATCTACACGCCACCGAAAGTCAGCGGCGTTCAGGTCACGGAAAATATCGGCTTTGTACTGGTCGATAACGACGGCGACCTGGGCGGTGCGCAACTGGTGATCAAGGTCAATCCCAACGCAGCGCCGGTGGCGGGCGATGACCATGTCATCACCAACCTGTTGGCCGCCAATATCAATGTGCCGGCAGCCTTGTTGCTGGCCAATGATACGGACCCGAATGGCGATCCACTGAATGCCGCTCCCACGACCTTCAATACTGGCTGGATTGCCAGAGGCGCCGAATTCACTGGCACCACGACGGTTCCCGGATTTGCCGGCCCCGGCAACAGTTCCGCCAACCAGGCGCTTACCGTGGCGCGTAGCGCCTTTACCAGCAACAGCGCCATGATGACAGCCGTGGCGGTGGTCAGCGGCTATCTGGGGGCGGTCAACGGCGCGGCGGCCAACGCGCAGGATGTGATTACCGTCACGCTCAAGCAGGGCGAAACATTGACCCTCGATCACTCGTTGGCCGCCTCACACCTGGCCATGGAGTGGCAATACGTTCCTACGGTTGGTGCTGCCACTGCCTACACGGCGATTGCCGATGGCGGCCTGTTCACCGCCTTGCAGGATGGGACCTACAGAATCCACCTGACCAACCTGGCAGATGCCCAGGTGGGCAATGCTGCCGAAAACTATCAACTGACCATGACGGTCAACTATGCCGACGCGGCGGACAGCACGCCCGACTACAGCGGTACGTATACGGCCAACGACAGCCATGGCGGCAGCGACAGCGCGGCGATCAGCATCACCTACCAGGCCGGGCACACGCTGACGGGGACTTCGGGCGATGACGTGCTGCTGGCGGCGCCGGGCGACAATATCCTCAACGGCAATGACGGCAACGATGTCCTCAGTGTGGTCAGCGGCACCAACAGCCTGTACGGCGGCAATGGCAATGACCTGCTATTCAGTGGCTCGGGTAACGACCTGCTCGATGGCGGGGCGGGCAACGACACGGTCAGCTACCTCAATGCCACGGCCGGGGTGACGGTCGATCTGGGCCATGTTGGCCAGCAGAATACTGTCGGTGCGGGGCTCGATACGCTGGTGTCGATAGAGAACCTGATCGGTTCCAACTACAACGACACCCTGACCGGCGACAACAATGCCAATGTGCTGAGTGGCGGTTTGGGCAATGACACCCTGATTGGCGGCGGTGGCGATGACCTGCTGATTGGCGGGATGGGTAACAACACCCTGACCGGCGGTCCGGGAGCCGATACCTTCCAGTGGCTGCAAGGCAATAGTGGGCACGACCTGGTGACGGACTTCAGCCTGGGCACCGACAAGCTCGACCTTGCCCAACTGCTACAAGGGGAGAACGCCAGTTCGGCTTCGCTGGACGACTACCTGCACTTCAAGGTGACCGGCAGCGGCGCTACGTTGGTCTCGACCATTGATATCAGTTCGGTAGCGGGGGCAGCGCCGACCCAGACCATCGATCTGGCCGGGGTCAGTTTGGCAACGCACTATGGGGTGACGCCGGGCTCGGGCGGGGTGATTGCTGCCGGAGCGGATACCGCGACCATTATCAATGGCATGCTCAACGATCATTCGTTGAAGGTGGATACGGTCTGACAGCGAGCCTGCGTTTGGGCCGACGCCGCCTGGCGTTCGGCTCAGCGGGTCTTCTGGCGCAGGATATACAGGGTGACCAGCACCGCGCTGGTCAGCATAAAGCCGCGTGCCCAGGGCAGAGGGACCAGGTAGCAGGAAAGGCCGATGCTCAGCCACATCAGGCCAATGGCGTAGACCTTGCCCTTGAGGGGGATGCCATGGCCATCGAGATAGTCGCGGATCCATGGGCCAAGCCGTGGATGACCCACCAGCCACGCATAGAAACGCGGCGAACTGCGGGCAAAGCAGCCAGCGGCCAGGAGGAGGAAAGGAGTGGTGGGCAACACCGGAAGAAAAATCCCGATCACCCCCAGCGCCACGCTCAACCAGCCAATGGCCAGTAGGGCGTAGCGCAGTACCAGAGGGCGCTGGGTAGACGATCTGGACGTCACGCGGACTCAGTGATGGCGTGGCTTGAGCAGTGCCGGCTTTTCGTCCGGGGCGTTGCACAGCAGGTAAAGCGCGGTCAGCGCTTCGGGGATCTGCACGATCATGTCGTCCATCAGGTTGGCGTCGCCGGCGATATCGGCAAACTCAGGCTGCTCGTCGAACAGGCCCGAACCGACCATGATCGGCAACAGCATTTCGCTGACTTCTTCCTCGGCGGTCTCGAACCAGGCTTCTTCGCGCAGGAACACACCTTCCATAAAACCGATGCACCAGCCGCGCAGTTCGGAATCATCCGGATCGTCGCCGAGGTCGAGGTCGCACGGTAGTTCGAATTCCTCGTCCGAAGCCAACTGGCGGCCGATATGGGCCTTGAGCTGGATCAGGGTGGCTTCGATTTCCTCGCGCTGGGCGGCATCGGCGTAGTGGGGCTCTTCGGCGAACAGGGCGTCGATCCATTCGCGATCGGGTACGGTCTCGGCACAGATCGAGAGGGCGGTCAGGTAGCCGTGAGCGGCCACGTAGTCCAGCGCTTCTTCATGCAGCTCGTCGGCGTCGAGGAAGGCTTGCAGGCGGGTTAGTTGCTCAGCGAAGGACATTGAAGGGCTACCTTGGGAATAAACGATGCTGAATTCTAGGCCTTCTTGAGCCTCGTGCCCAGCCGCAGCGCAGATATCGCTGCACCAGACGGTTCGTCGCGGCCGCCCTGTCGCGGTGGGCGCTCGGGTATACTGCCGCGTTTTGTGATGCCCCACCTGTGTGTGGTGGTTCGAGTAACGTGCGCTTACGGAATTTTCCCCGGCAAGTGCGTCAGTCTCGACCAGTCTTTACCGGGGCGTTTCGCTGATTTTTGGAGTTACCGATGCTCGAACAGGCTCAACGCGTCCTCAAGGATATCTTTGGTTACGACAGCTTCCGTGGTCGCCAGGGTGCCATTATTGAGCGCGTGGCCGGCGGCGGTGATGCCCTGGTCCTGATGCCCACCGGGGGCGGCAAGTCCCTGTGCTTCCAGGTCCCGGCATTGCTGCGTGAAGGCTTGGCGGTGGTGGTTTCGCCGTTGATCGCATTGATGGACGATCAGGTGGCGACCCTCGAGGAACTGGGCGTCGCGGCAGCGGCCCTGAACTCGACCCTGAGCGCCGAGCAGCAGCGTGATCTCGCCGCCCGCATCAAGCGCGGCGAGGTGAAAATGCTCTACCTGGCCCCCGAGCGGCTGGTCCAGCCACGCATGCTGGGCTTTCTGCAGAGTCTTGAGATTGCCCTGTTTGCCATCGATGAAGCGCACTGCGTTTCCCAGTGGGGGCATGATTTCCGTCCGGAGTATCTGCAACTGGGCCAGTTGGCCGAGATGTTCCCGCAGGTTCCGCGTATTGCCCTGACCGCCACGGCCGACAAACGTACGCGCGAAGAAATCGTCAACCGCCTGCATCTGCAAGACGCCGAACGTTTCCTGTCGAGCTTCGACCGGCCGAATATCTTTTATCGCATCGTGCCCAAGGAGCAGCCGCGCAAACAGTTGCTCGCGTTCCTGTCGGAGCGGCGCAGCGATGCGGGGATCGTCTATTGCCTGTCACGCAAGAAAGTCGATGAAGTCGCAGCCTTTCTCTGCGAACAGGGCTTTCCGGCATTGCCCTATCATGCCGGGCTGCCCAGTGAGGTCCGTGCGGCCAACCAGAAGCGCTTCCTCAATGAGGAAGGGCTGATCATGGTGGCCACCATTGCGTTCGGCATGGGCATCGACAAGCCCAACGTGCGCTTTGTCGCCCACCTGGACCTGCCCAAGTCCCTGGAAGCCTACTACCAGGAGACCGGTCGGGCCGGGCGTGATGGCCTGCCGGCCGATGCCTGGATGGCCTACGGCCTGCAAGACGTACTGATGCTCAAGCAGATGCTGCAGAGTTCCGAGGGCGACGAGCGCCATAAGCGCCTGGAGCATCACAAGCTCGATGCCATGCTGGCGCTGTGCGAGGAAACCCGCTGCCGCCGGCAAACCCTGCTGGCCTATTTCGACGAAGACATGCCTCAGCCCTGCGGCCATTGCGACAACTGTGTCGATGGGGTGCAGACCTGGGATGCCACCGAGCCAGCGCGCCAGGCCTTGTCGACCATCTACCGGACGGGGCAACGCTACGGCGTCGGTCATCTGGTGGATGTGCTGCTGGGCAAGGAAAACGACAAGGTCCGCAGCTTTGGCCACCAGCACCTGGCGGTGTTTGGCATCGGCAAGGCGCGCTCCGAAGGGGAGTGGCGTTCGCTGTTCCGTCAGTTGGTGGCCCGGGGCCTGGCCGATATCGACCTGGAGGGTTATGGCGGCCTGCGTCTGAGCGACATCTGCCGGCCGTTACTGCGCGGTGAGGTCACCCTGGAACTGCGCCGCGATCTCAAGCCGCAAACCAGCGTCAAGAGCAGCTCCGGCAGCCCGGCCAGCCAACTGGTGCGGGGCGAGGAGCGCGAACAGTGGGAAGCCCTGCGGGCCCTGCGGCGCAAGCTGGCGGAAGAGCATGGCGTGCCGCCCTACGTTATTTTCCCCGATTCGACATTGCTGGAAATGTTGCGCAGCCAGCCCGGATCCCTGGCCGAAATGGCGACGGTCAGCGGCGTCGGTGCGCGCAAGCTGGAGCGCTATGGCGAGGCTTTCCTCGAAGTGCTCGGCGGCCAGGGCGAAGCGCCGAAGGTGGTGGCCGATCTTCGCCACGAATTGATCAGCCTGGCGCGCGCCGGTATGACGCCCGTGCAGATCGCCGGCCAGTTGCAATGCTCGGAAAAAAACGTCTACACACTGCTGGCCGAGGCCATCGGCCGCCAGCAGTTGTCGTTGGAACAGGCCCTGGACCTGCCCGAGGATTTGCTCGGTGAAGTGCAGGATGCCTTCCTCGACGGTGAGGGCGAGTTGCCGGCGGTGACGGCCATTGCCGAGCAGTTCGCGGGTCGGGTTCCGGAAGGCGTTTTGTACTGTGTTCGGGCGGCATTGCAATCGGAGTTCGAAATTTGAGAGGTCATTTACGACATCTGTTGTTTTAAGGCGTCGCGACGCTTGCCTATAGGCAGATGCCATGCTTAGCTGGCTAATAATTAGTTTTGTCTATTTCAGCCTGATCATGAGTTTCCTATGCCGTTAACCGATGAACACCGCTTTGGCATGCAACTGGCCCATATGTCCCGAGGCTGGCGTGCTGAGCTGGATCGCCGCCTGGCGGGTCTTGGCCTGTCCCAGGCCCGTTGGCTGGTGCTGTTGCATCTCGCCCGTTTCGAGGAGCCGCCGACCCAGCGCGAGCTGGCCAAGAGCGTGGGCGTCGAAGGGCCGACATTGGCTCGTTTGCTCGACAGTCTGGAAGCCCAGGGCCTGGTCCAGCGGCATGCGGTGGTGGAAGACCGGCGGGCGAAGAAGATTGCCCTGTGCGCACCGGCGTTGCCGCTGATCGAGAAGATCGAAGCGATTGCCAATGCATTGCGCCAGGAAGTGTTCGTCGGCGTCGATGAAGAAGAATTGCGGATCTGCATGCGCGTGCATGCGCGGATTCTGGCGAATCTGGAGAAGTCCTGAAGCGCGGCCTTTTTGAGAAACAACGGCAGGCAGACTATAAGGTTTACCCGAAGGCTGCTTGCCGATAGTGCCGGTTGATAGACAGGCTGTTTTCTATAAAACCTCGATACGCTAATGGCACTACGATATTGTTTGTGGATCACGTGGATTTCGGTCAGCTAAGGGATGCCCATGCTCGAAAGTTTGCAGTCCGTGTTGCGTTTTTCCCCAGGGATGACTCGACCGATCAAGGCCCGTCGCTGGGCGCTGGCCGCCGCTTGCGGTTCATTCTTTTACTGCGCCTGGGCCTCGGCGCTGGGATTGGGCGATATCACCCTGCAATCGGCGCTCAACCAGCCGTTCAGGGCCGAGATCGCCCTGATTGAACCCGGTGACCTGGCGGACGATGAGCTGTCGGTCACCCTGGCCGATATTCAAGAGTTCAAGCGGGCTGGCGTCGAGCGCCTGTTCTTTCTCAATGACTTGCGCTTTACCCCGGTGTTGCGTGGCAATCGCAGTTTTATCCGGGTCGAGTCGAACAAGCCGGTCAACGAGCCTTTCCTGAATTTCCTGGTCCAGATCAACCGCCCCAACGGCAATCTGCTGCGCGAATACACTGTGCTGCTGGATCCGCCGGGCACCGTGGCACTGCCGCGCCCCACGCCGACCGGCCCGGCTTCGGCCGCGAACCCGGTGTCGCGGGCAGAGCCGCTGGCCAGTGCGCCGCCGCCGGCTTCGCAAGGCAAGCGTTATACCGTGCTCCAGGGCGATAACCTCTGGTCGATCGCCAAGCGCTTGAGCAACGGCGGCAGCCAGGCGTCGATCAGCGAACTGATGCGTGGCATTCGTGCCTTGAACCCCGGCAGCGAGCGCCTGATCGTGGGCCAGAGCCTGTTGCTGCCGGATAGCGTGCAGCCGGGCGGTGCAGCCACGGCCGCCTCCCAGGCCCCGGCGCAGGCCGAGCAGAATGCCGAGCAACTGGCCGCCAGCGTGCTGGAAAACCAGCAGTTGCAGCAGGCCCTGGCTGAATTGCAGGCCAAGGTCCAGGCGCAGGACGAACAGATTCTCGGCAGCCAGAAACAGGTGGTCGAGTTGCAGACGCAACTGGCTGAAGTCAAGGCTGCACCCGCCAGCGCGCCGGCGGCTGTACCTCAAGCCCCGGTCAGTACCACACCGCCGGTCGTGGTCAGCACTGATACCGGTGGTTCCAGCTTGCTGCTGCTGGCGGCACTGGCCGTGCTATTGCTGCTGTTGGCCCTGGGTTTGTACCTGCGTCGCAGCCGTCGCGCCTTCGAGCCGTCGCCTTTACCGTTGACGCCTGAGCCGCCCACCTCGCCGGCCATGGTCAGTCGGGTGGTCGCTGCTGCGCCCTCGCCTGTGGCCCAACGTGTCGAACCGCGGGTTTCGCCAACGCCAGCGGCCAACGCCACACCACGCTCCGAGCCCGGCGAAAGCCCTGATGCCCTGGAAGGTGTGGGGATCTATATCGCTTACGGCCGCTTCACCGAGGCCCAGGCCATTTTGCGCGAGGCCCTGAGCAAGGAGCCCGAGCGCACTGACCTGCGGGTGCGCCTGCTCGAAGTGCTGGCCCAGCAAGGGGACGCTGCCGGTTATGCGGTCCAGGAGCAGCACTTGCTGCTCCAGGGTTTCGATGCCGGGCAACTGGAAGAAATACGTCGTCGCTATCCCAAGCTGGCCAGTGTTCCCGATGCCGCACCGCCCGTGGTTGCGCCCCTGGCGGCGGCTGCCCTGGTGGCGGCACCCGCAGCGGCTGACGAGTTCCAGCTCAACCTCGATGACCTGTCGATGGATGCGGACTGGAATCTGGTCAGCCCCTTCGATACCCCGGCATCGCGGGACATGGCTGCTGCCCCACCGGCGCAGGCCGAGGTGGCGCCGGTGAGCGAGCCGCCATTCGCCTCCAATCTGCAGGAATTGCCACAGGTCCTGGAGATGCCCGAGGAACAGTTCCTCAGCGATTTCGCCGAGCCTGAACCCCAGGTGAGCGGCCTGGCCAGCGAGGAACTGGATGACGACTTCCTCGATGGCTTCAAGGACGATCCCGAGGCATTCGCCTTTGATGAGCCCCAGGCGATGGATTTCGAAGCGCTGGAGCGTGAGCAACTGGCCGCAGACAAGCTGGAAGCCGCACAGGACTGCATCGCCAAGGGTGATTCGCCAGGGGCACAGAAGCTGCTGCACGAGCTGCTTGAGGAAGCCCCCGAGCCGCTGAAACAGGTCGCGCGCAGTCTGCTGTCCAGCCTGCGCTAGGTAGAGCTTGTAAGCCAAGACGCCGCGCCCTGGAGCGCGGCGTTTTGCATGGCGTTGAGCACGCGTTACGCCGGGTTAGAACGTCTGGCCGAGGTTGAGGTAAAGCGCCTTCTGGTTATCGTCGTTGAAGCCGTAGCTGAAGTTCAGCGGGCCCAACGGCGTGTCGAATCCGAGGAAGATGCTGGCGGCATTGATATAGCCGCTGTCGAATTCGTTGTCGTTGTTCCAGGCCCGCCCGCGCTCCAGCGAGGCGCCCAGGTAGAGCGGGAAATCCAGTGGCAGATAGGCCCGAGGGGTCAGGCGGCGATAGTAGACGGCGCGCATCAGGCTGACGTTCTGCCCGGACAGCGCGTCCTGGCGAAAGCCCGAGAGCTGACGCGCGCCGCCGAGCAGGAAGCTGGACGTGACCACTTCGGCATCGTTCAGGGTGCGCCCGTAGCGGCCGCCGAGAATCCAGGTATTGGGGCCGGCGCTCAAGGCCTTGTTCAGTTTGAACTCCCATTGGCGGTAGCGCTGATCGGAGCCCAGCGCCGGCTCGTACTCGCGCAGGCTCAGGCCGATATCTTCACCGGAGTGGGGGAAGTAGACGTTATCCAGCGAGTCGAACGAGTATTTGAGCTCGTAGAAGCCCTCGGTAAAGCTGACTCGAGGCAAATCCCGCTCGCCGATCTTCACATCGGCCTTGCCCCAGGCCTCGCCCACGCCGAAGCGAATCTCACCGCTATTGCCGATCTGCCGACCCAGGTTCAGGCCAAAGCCGTAGCGCTCCAGGCGGTATTCGGCAATGGGGTCGTTGTCCAGAGTCGCTTCGACATTCTGGGATTCGGCCTTGAGATAAGGCGCGACAAAGTAGCGCGAGCCCACATCCAGGGGTTGGTAGAACTCGCTGTAGAGCTCCTGCTGGTCGCCGATCTGCACCCGGGTCAGCCACTCGGCACCCAGGCGGTTGATACCGTTGACGCGGTAGCTGGCCCCCAGGTTGAAGGCGCTGTCGCCACGCATATCGTCGGACAGGTTCAGCCCCAGGCGCAGGTAATCGGTGCCGCTGCGTTTGCCCCGGGCATTGATGATCAGCGTGTTGTGCCCGGACTTGTGCGCCACGCGGTACTGCACCTGCTCAAAGTAGTCCAGGCCATAGAGGGTGCCCATATCGCTGTGCAAGCGCCCCACATCCAAGGGTTCGCCCAGATGCTGGCGGATGTAGTAGCGGATCACCGAGTCGCCGACCTTGGAGTCGTTCTCGATGCGGATTTCATCGATCACCGGCGTGCGCTGGCCGGGTGTCCTGGCGGTGCTCAACTCGCCATCAATCGGTTGTTGCGGGTGCAACTGTGCCAGTCGCCCTTCGAGCAGGCGAGCGGCGCGATAGCCCGCGTCGATCATGTCCTGGGCCCGGCCGAAATCGGTCACGCCATAGGCCGCCAGCGAGGGCTGGATCAGCACGTCGTCGCGCTTGAGGGTGGCCAGTTGTTCGTCGGAGTTGCTGCGGGTCATCAGGGTGATCGACTGGTTCAGCACATCGATCACGTTATTGAGCTGCTTGCGCGAGCGCAGGGGCGTGCCGATGTCGACCACAATCGCCACGTCGACCCCCATTTCCCGGACGACATCCAGCGGGATGTTGTCGGTCAGGCCGCCGTCCACCAGCAGCCGGCCATCGAGTTCCACCGGTGCGAAGACTGCGGGAATCGACATGCTGGCGCGGATGACCTGGGGTAGGTGGCCCTTGCGAAACACCACTTTCTCGCCACTGGCGATATCGGTCGCTACAGCGCGAAAGGGGATGGGCAACTTGTCGAAATCGCGGGTGTCGCTGGTGTGGGCCAACATGCTTTCGAGCAGCAGCGACAGGTTCTGCCCCTGGATCACGCCCAGGGGCAGGCCCAGGCTGCCGTCGTCGCGGAAGCTGAGTTTCTGCTTGATCAGGAAGTCGCGGTCATCCTGTTTACGCCGAAAGGGCACGTCGTCACGGGGCGGCGCATCGGACAGTGCCTGCTGCCAATCGATGTTGAGGGCGAGTTTTTCCAGTTCATCGATCTTGTAGCCCGAGGCGTACAGGCCACCGATCACGGCGCCCATGCTGGTGCCGGCGATGGCGTCGATGGCGATGCCCTGTTCTTCGAGGGCCTTGAGCACGCCGATATGGGCCAGGCCACGGGCTGCGCCGCCGGACAGGACCAGGCCGATCTTCGGGCGGGGAGGCTCGGCAGCCTGGGCCAGGAGTGGCAACAGGCAGAGCAGCAGGCAGGACAGCAGAACGCGCATTGGAAGTCTCGGTGCAGGCGACAAGGCGGCTATTATAGCGGCCGTCCTTCCCCGGAGATTGCCCTGAATGAGCCGTGCCAAACCGCAAATTGTCATCACATACTGCACACAGTGCCAATGGCTGCTACGCGCTGCCTGGCTGGCGCAGGAACTGCTCAGTACCTTTGCCGACGACCTGGGCCAGGTCGCGCTGGAGCCGGGCACCGGCGGGGTTTTTCGCATTACCTGCGATGGCGAGCAGATCTGGGAGCGCAAGGCCGACGGTGGTTTCCCTGAGGCCAAGGTGCTCAAACAGCGGGTTCGCGACTGCATCGACCCCGAGCGCGATCTGGGCCATAACGATCGAGGTTAATGTGCGCTGGCCGCCGCCTTGGCGCTCGCCCTGCCACCCAGGCGGCTGGACACGACAATGGCGACGATGATCAACGCCCCGCCCAGCAGCATGCGCAGCGTGGGATTTTCGCCAAACAGCAACCAGGCCATGGCGATGCCGTAGATCGGCTCCATGGCGAAGACCACGGCCGCCGTACGAGCCTTGATCACGGCCAGGCTGGCGACAAACAGGCTATGCGCCAGGCCGGTGCAGAACACCCCCAACAGGGCAATCCAGAGCCAGTCCAGAGCGCGCACCGTGGCCAGTTCCGGTGCCGCTATCGGCAGCAGGCACAGGCCGACCACCACGTTCTGGCACAGGGCGGCCTGCACGGGGGGAATGCGTGCCGAGCTGGCACGGTTGTTCAGCGAAAGCAGGGAAAACAGCAGGCCTGAAAGCACTGACCAGAACAGCCCGAGCGTGGCTTCGCTGGCCAGGTCGAAGGCTGGCGTCACCAGGACCAGGCCGATACTGACCAGGGCCACCAGCAGGATTTCATTGGCGCGGATACGTTCGCGGAAAATCAGCCCTTCGAGTAGCACGGTAAAGGCTGGAAAACTGGCGAAACCCAGGGTGGCAACGGCCACGCCAGCGGTCTTTACCGAGATGAAGAAACTGATCCAGTGCCCGGCCAGCAGCAGGCCGCTGAGCAGTAGGCGACGGTAGTCGGTGGCCTGGAGTCGACGCCAGGCGGTGCGGCTGGCGAAACGGGCAAAGAGCGCGAGGGCCAGTACGGCAAACGCCGCACGGCCAAACACAATTACAGTGGGCGAGGCGGCGGCGAGTTTGCCGAACACGCCGGTCAGGCCAAACATCAGGGCGCCAATATGCAGGGCGCCAAGGGCGGTACGCGGAGTCATTGCAGTCCTTGGGAAATACGACGAGCTGAACGCCAGTCTAGGGGCTGGCGCGCGCGACTGTCTGTCGCGTGGCTCGCCTTATTTGTCGCCAGCCTCGCGGCGCAACTGGCGGGGCGAGCGACCAAACTGCCTCAGGACCGCAGCAGCAAAAGCACTTTGCGAGCCATAGCCAACGCGGCTGGCGATTTCACCGATGGGCAGGTTCGACTCGCGCAGCAGGCCAAGGGCCAGTTGCAGGCGGCGACTGCGCAGATACTCCATGGGCGTCTGGCCGCATTCGGCGATAAATCGGGCGTGCAGGCGGGCGCAGGACAGGTCGGCAATGCGCGCCAGATCGGCGACCTGCAGCGGGTGCGCGGCATGGCGGTCGATATAGCGGTCGAGGGCGGCCAGCGGCAGGGCACGCCGCGTCTGGGGTCCAGCATCGCGATGGTTGAGGCTGGCGAGCAACAACGCTGCGCCCTGCTGGGCAATCACCCGATCTCCCACAGGGCTACGGGCCAACCATTGCACCAGTTGGCTTTGGCCAGCGTCCAGCAGTACGGGACCGGGTCGTTCCAGCAGGCGCCGACTGGCGTCGGCATGCTCGCCCAGGGAATGTACGAGCCAGTCTTCATCCGGTACATCGAGGACCAGGCAACGGCTGCCTTGGGCACTGCCGCAGGCATGATGGACCGCGCTGGGCACCACCATGAGGCTCTGTTGGCGCACTTGGCCGCCACGTCCATCGACCTCGAAATCCAGGCAGCCGCTCAGGCCGAAAACCAGCTGGGCGTGGTCGTGGCTGTGGGTGATCAGTTCATGGCTGTAGTCGCGTAGCGTGAGGATGGGGCTCATCGCGTTCTCCCGGGCAAGCCGGCAGTTTACACCGGCGGCGACCGGGGAGCGGCTGTCATCGGGCTGACTTTTTACTGTCATGGGCGATTCATTGCCTCGGCGCAAGCTCGCAAAAAATCCGGAGATTGCCCATGACCCGAGCGGAACTTGCCCGACCCAGCCGTAAGCAGCGCGTACGGACCTTGTGGATTTCCGATGTGCACCTCGGCACCCGGGATTGTCAGGCCGAGCATCTGTCGCAGTTTCTCAAGGGTTACCACGCTGATCGCATTTACCTGGTCGGCGATATCATCGACGGTTGGAAGCTGCGTGGCGGCATGTACTGGCCACAGGCTCACACCAATGTGATTCGACGCCTGCTGACCATGAGCAAGCGCGGCACCGAGGTCATCTACGTGACCGGCAACCATGATGAGTTTCTGCGCCGCTACTCCAAGCTGATCCTGGGCAATATCCAGTTGGTCGACGAAGCGGTGCACCGGACCGCCGATGGCCGGCAACTGCTGGTGATCCATGGCGACCAGTTCGATGTGATCACCCGCTATCACCGCTGGTTGGCGTTTCTGGGCGATTCGGCCTACGAGTTCACCTTGACCCTCAACCGCTGGCTCAATCACTGGCGGGCCCATTATGGCTATGGCTATTGGTCGCTGTCGGCGTATCTCAAGCGCAAGGTCAAGACCGCGGTGAGCTTTATCAGCGACTTCGAGCAGGCCATCGCCCATGAGTGCCACAAGCGTGGGCTCGATGGTGTGGTGTGCGGGCATATCCACCATGCCGAGATTAGCCGGGTCGGTGAGGTCGAGTACCTCAATTGCGGTGACTGGGTCGAGTCCTGCACGGCGCTGATCGAACATTGGGACGGTACCATCGAGCTCTACCGCCTGGCCGACGCCCAGGCCCGTGAAGCCCGGCGCAAAGCCGGACAGGAGCCGATAGGCGAACCGGTCTAGGTGGCCTAGAACGGTACCTTGCCCAGGATCATGTCGCGGTACATGACGAAGTCGCCCAGCAGGCTATAGAAAGGATGCTGAAAGGTTGCCGGGCGATTCTTCTCGAAGAAGAAATGGCCGACCCAGGCAAAGCCGTAGCCACCCATCGGCAGCAGTAGCAGCAGCCACCAGGTGCCACGTCCGATGGCCAGGGCCAGGATAAAAATCACCAGGCTGGTGCCGATAAAATGCAGACGCCTGGAGGTGCTGTTGCCATGCTCACTCAGGTAGTAAGGATAGAACTCGGCGAAGCTATTGAAATGCCTGGCTTTTTCCATATCGAAGCACCTCGGTCGAGGGGGTGTATTTTTAGGATGTTCAACGCGCAGCCTATTCGAGTCTAGAGTCATTACCTGTCACGGCCAGTGACAATAGGCGCCACTTTAGTATCCTTTGGCGCACTGACCGCCGTACGCGGCTTATCACGTAAGACACCGCCATGAGCGAACGAACGACTTCTGCAAGCTGGACCATGGGTATTGTCAAGATGCTGGAAATGGATGGCCTGGATTGTCAGGCCCTGTTCAACCAGCTCGGGCTCGATTACCGCGCGCTGGACGATCCCGACGCGCGCTTTTCCCAGGACTCCATGACTCGGCTCTGGCAGCGGGCCGTCGAGGTGTCCGGTAACCCGGCCATTGGCCTGAACATGGGAAAGTTCGTTCGCCCGGCGTCGTTCCACGTGGCCGGTTATGCGCTGATGTCGAGCCGGACCCTGGCCGAGGGCTTTATGCGCCTTGTGCGCTATCAGCGGATCATCGCGGAAAGTGCCGACCTGAGTTTTCGTCTGTTGCCCGAAGGCTATGCCCTGATCCTGACCGTGCATGGCGATCATCTGCCCCCCACCCGCCAGAGTGCCGAAGCCTCGCTGGCCTGCGCGTTGGCGCTGTGCAGCTGGCTGCGCGGGCAGACCCTGCAACCGCGCAAGGTGCTGATACAGGGCGGTGTGCCGGTGGATATCGAGCCCTATCGGCAAGCGTTCCGTGCCCCGCTGGTATTCAACGCGCCCTACGATGCGCTGATTTTCGAGCGGGCCGATATGGAGGCGCCATTGCCGACGGCCAATGAGGCCATGGCCCTGCTACATGATCGATTTGCCGGGGAATACCTGGCGCGGTTTTCCGAAGGGCGTGTCACGCACAAGGCGCGGCAGGTGCTGTGCCGGCTGCTACCCCAGGGCGAGCCTAAGCGCGAGGTGGTCGCACAGGCCCTGCATCTGTCCCAGCGTACGTTGCAGCGGCGCCTTCAGGAGGAGGGCACCAGTTTCCAGGTGCTGCTCGATGATACTCGCCGCGAACTGGCGGAGCAGTACCTGGGGCAGCCGCGCATGACCCTGCTGGAAATCGCCTACCTGCTGGGTTTTGCCGACCCGAGCAATTTCTTCCGGGCCTTTCGCCGCTGGTTTGAAGTCACGCCCGGCGAGTACCGCTCCCGGCTTCTGGAAAATGCCAGCGCACTCAATGCCGCCAGAACGCCGGAATACACAGCACAAATACCGTAATGATCTCCAGGCGGCCGAGCAGCATGCCCAGGGACAGGATCCACTTGGCGGCGTCCGGCAGGGTGGCGAAGTTGCCGGCCGGGCCGATGGTCTCGCCCAGGCCCGGACCGACGCCCGAGACCGTACTGGCGGCGCCGGTCAGGGCGGTCATCCAGTCCACGCCCAGCAGCGACAGCGCCAGGGCGATCATGCAGATGGTAATGGCGAAGAAGAACGAGAACGTCAGGATCGAACGCACGATCTCTTCGTCCAGGCGGTGACCGTTGTACTTCTGCTTGATCACGGCACGGGGGTGGATCAACTGGTTAAGGTTGGCCTTGAGCAGGATGTAGGCGACCTGGAAGCGGAAAATCTTGATTCCGCCGGCGGTCGAGCCGGAACAGCCACCAATAAAACCCAGGTAGAAGAACAGCATCAGCGAGAAGTTGCCCCACAGGCTGTAGTCGCCAAGGGCGAAGCCGGTGGTGGTCACCACGGAGGTCACGTTGAGGGCGACGTGGCGCAAGGCGTCGAGCCAGTGCAGGTTGGTGGTCCACCAGTACCAGGTGCCCAGAATCAGCCAAACCACCACCAGCAAGCCCAGCAGGCCCTGGACCTGCTGGTCCTTGATCAGTGCCTTGCGATTGCCGCGCAGGGTCGACACATACAGGGCGAAGGGCAGGCTACCGAGGATCATCACCACAACGGCCACCCAGTGCACCGCTGGCTGATGCCATTTGGCCAGGGACTGATCTGAGGTCGAGAAGCCGCCGGTCGAAATCGCCGACATGGCATGGTTGATCGCATCAAACGGCGACATGCCGGCCCACCAGAAGGCCAGGCTGCCGAACACGGTGATGCCCACATAGGACGCCACGATCAGCCGGGCAACCATATGGGAGCGCGGCATGACCTTTTCCGAGCGATCCGAGGATTCGGTCTGGAACAGACGCATGCCACCAATGCGCAGCAGCGGCAGGATCGCCACCGCCATGCCGATAAAGCCGATACCGCCCAGCCAGTGCAGCAGCGAGCGCCACATCAGGATGCCGGGCGACATGCTGTCCAGGCCGCTGAGGACCGTCGAGCCGGTGGCGGTGATGCCCGACATGCTTTCAAAGAACGCATCGGTGTAGCTGATGTGCTGGGTCAGCAGGAAGGGCAGGGCGGCGAAGATGCACACCACGACCCAACTCGACACCGTCAGCAGGTACATATCCCGCGGGCGCAGGTGCACATGTTCCGGGCGTCCGGGAATGACCAGGGCCAGGCCGGCGACAAAGGTAATCAGGCTCGCCCAGAGAAACGACGGTATGTCGCCCGTTCGGTCGAATATCACCAGGGTCAACATGGGAATGACCATGCTGATGGCCAGGGTGATCAGGAAGATGCCGATAATGAAACCGATGATCCGCAGGGTCGGCAACGCCATGAAATCCGCTCGGGCAGGAAAGGGAAGGGCGCCATTCTACCTGTGGCCCGGGGCTTGTAAACCGGCGGGACACGGTGGCTGTCGCGGGCCGGCGCTCCAGGCCGGGTGTTGGCTCTGGTCGGCAGGCTGGACGGTTGGCAAAAGGTGCGCCTATTTAGCGCCCGGACCTCTAGAATAGCCGGACTTTTTTTCAGGAGGTGGCCGATGGAGGCTCTCGACAACTTGCTCAACCGTGTTTCCGCTCCGCGTCTGCTCGACCCGGCGCCCACTGCGGCCCAGCGTGAAGCGATGTTTGCCGCGGCGCTGCGCGCTCCGGATCACGGCCAATTGCGGCCCTGGCGGTTCCTGACCATCGAAGGTGCGGCCCGTGAGCAGTTCGGTGAGGTGCTGGCCGAGGCGGTACAACTGGCCGGCGTCGATGTCAGCCAGGCAGCGCTCGATAAGGCCCGGGCAATGCCGTTGCGTGCGCCGCTGGTGGTGGTGGTGATTGCGCGCCTGCAAGCGCATTTCAAGGTGCCGAAGTCCGAGCAACTGCTGGCGGCAGGCTGTGCCGCTCATGGCATCCTGCTGGCCGCCCATGCCCAGGGCGTCGGCGCCGTGTGGCGCACCGGCGAGCTGTCGTACTCGGCCCATGTGGCCCAGGCGCTGGGTCTGGGGGCCGATGAGGAGGTGATTGCGTTCCTGTATCTGGGTACGCCGCAAAATGAACTGCGGACCCCGGCGCGCCCGGCCATCGAGGATTTTGTCGCGGCCTGGCCAGGCCACTGAGTCAGCCGGGAATGCCGGGCTCCAGGGGCAGTTCGAGGCTTGCGATAAACCCGCCCTGTGGGTGATTGGCCAGGATCAGGCTGCCGCCATGGCGTTCCGCCGCGCGCCGGGCGATGGCCAGGCCCAGGCCGTGGCCGGGGGCGCTTTGCCCGGGGGCCCGATAAAAGGGCTCACCCAGTTGGGCCAGATGCTCGGGCTCGACGCCAGGGCCGTGGTCACGCACGCTGATTTCAATCCGTTCACCCTGGCGGCGAGCGGTGACCTCGATCGGCTCCCCGGACGGATTGAAGCGCTGGGCATTGCGCAGCAGATTATCCAGGGCGCGTTCGAGCATGGTCGGCCAGCCCTTGAGGCTCAGCGACGGCTCGAGGTCCAGGTGGATCGCCTGCTCCGGTGAACCCAGGAGCGCATCCTTTTTCAGGTTATTGAGCAAGGCCTCGAGGTCGACGGTTTCGGCACTGGCCTGGTCGGCATCGACCCGGGCCAGGGCCAGGATTTCGCTGATCAGATCCTCCAGGCGGTCGCATTCGCGGATCAGCCGCGGCCACAGGCGTTCCCGTTCTTCAGGGCCGGCCCGTTCGGCCAGGGCCAGGGCGATGCGCAGCCGGGCCAGTGGCGAGCGCAATTCGTGGGAAACATCGCGCAGCAACTGGCGCTGGCTGCCAATCAGGCTTTGCAGGCGCGCGCCCATGCGGTTGAAATCGTTGGCCAGTACGCCAAATTCATCGCGTCGATTGGCCAGGCGCGCCAGGCTGTTCTGTTGGTAGGTGGTTTGTCCCAGGTCGTGCACGGCACCGCGCAGGCGGCTGAGCGGGCGGGTGATCGACAGGGTGACCAACAGGCTGAATAGGGTCAGGACCACGAGTGCGATACCCAGAGCACTCAAGGGCCAAAGCAGGCTTTCACGGTGCCAGGCGTCCAGTTCCGGGTGGGGAATGCGGTAGATCAGCAGGTAGGTTTCACCGGTTTTCGGGCTGGTGTACTCGGCGGTCAGGCGCCGCCAGGGTAGCTGACGATCGTCGTTGTTCTGCCGGGCCTCGTAGGCGGCGGCGCGGCGGGGGAAGGTGCCGCGTACCAGCGGGTCGCCGCTTTCATTGAGGACCTGGACGTCGATGTGATAGCGCCGCTTGCGCTTCTCCAGCAACTGCTGGGCGGCGTCCTCGCCCTGCTCCTCATAGCGTTGCGTCCAGTCCTGGGCCAGGCTGGAGAGCCCCGGGTGGCGGCTGAGGATCCAGGCGTCCTGGTTCAACATATGCCCCAGCAGGATCGATAGCCCTGCGACCAGGGCGATGGCCAGCCAGAAGCTGGCAAGGATGCGCCAGAACAGTGATCGCACGTAAAGTCCTCGTTAAACGAAAAAAGCCCAACGACCAGAAGTCGTTGGGCCATCGATCAGGCGATTATTGCGCCTTTTGCGGTTGTTGTGCTTTCCAGGCTTTGAATTCAGTCCACTCGGCGCGACGTTCGGCCTGTTTTTTCTGGATGTCGTCGAAGCGCTTCTGCTGGTCAGGCTTGAGCAGGGCACGGATATCGCTCTGGGTTTTCTGCTCCTTGGCGCTGATCTGGTCCTTGAGCGCCTTCTGGTCAGCGGCCGGGAGTTTGCCCAGGTACTGCTCGACCAGTGCCTTGCGCTCGTGCATTTGCTCGCCCATCAGCTTGCCGATCTGTTGGCGCTGTTCGCGGCTCAGGTCCAGCTGGCTGTAAGGCATGTGGCCGCGATCGCCGCCGTGACGCGGGCCCATCTGGCCGCCTTCGGGCATGGCCATGGCAACGGTAGGCAGGGCTGCGGCGAACATCAGGGCGATTAGAGTCTTGCGCATGGTAAATCTCCTTTATCTCGATTCCGGTCAGTCCGGATGAGCACAGTCTAGGGAGATCAAGGTCAACGGCGGTCAAGCGAGGGTAAAGCTTGGGTAAAGAGGTGCTTGCGCCGACTTTACACTCACGGTGTTGTAGAGCACGCAGGCTAGAGGCTGTAGAAGTAACCACGGCTGCGCAGGGCGACAATGCGCGGGCGGCCATCGGGGTGCGGGCCGATCTTTTTGCGCAGATTGCTGACATGCATGTCGAGGCTGCGATCATAGAGGGTCAGCTTGCGGCCCAGGGCGATTTGCGCCAGTTCCTGCTTGTCCAGCGGTTCGCCGGGTTGGCGCAGCAGGGCTTCGAGCAGGCGGCTTTCGGAAATGGTCAGGGTGAATTCGTGCTCATCGATGCTGACCACGCCACGTGCCGGGCTGAAGACCAGGTCGCCCAGCTCGATCTGGCTGGCGACGGCGGCCGGGTGACTGCGCCGCAGTACGGCGCGCAGGCGTGCAGTCAATTCACGGGGGTCGCAGGGCTTGGCCAGATAATCGTCGGCACCCAGTTCCAGGCCGAGGATGCGGTCCAGCGGCTCGCCACGGGCCGAAAGCATCAGCACGGGCAGTTCCGGATGGTCCTGGCGCAGTTGCTTGAGCAATTCCAGGCCGCTGCCGTCGGGCAGCATCACATCCAGCACGACCGCCGCCGGCGGGGTGTCGGCCAACGCCTTGCGGGCGCTGGATCCGTCATGGCAGGCGCGAACCTGAAAGCCTTCCTGGCTTAGCCAACTGCTGAGCAGTTCGCACAATTCCTGGTCATCATCAATCAGTAACAGGTCGCTCATGACTCACTCAATTTAGCCATTGCCGACGTTGTTTACGTCCGCCACTGGCGAAGATACCGCACAGCAGTGCCAATAGCGCTACGCCGCCGCCGATGATGAACCATTGCTGCTGGTCCGTCAGCAGGCGCGGCACGGGGCTCGCCTGGGCTTCCTTGAGCTGCAGCTTGAGGCGCTGGTTTTCCTGGCGCAGCCGGCTGAGCTGGGCGCTTTCGCGTTCGGCATCGGCGGTTTGCATTTGTTTGCTCAACTCCTCGCGCACACGCTCGCTTTCCTTCAAGCGCTGTTGCAATTCGGTGATCTGGCTACCCGCGCTCAGGGAGAGCGGCGTTTCTTCGGCCTGGGCAGTGGCCCCGATCGATAACATAACCAACAGCAGACACAACGGACCTTGGCGCATCGGAACTCCTGATTCCAATCGATTGTTCTGCAGGTTATCGGCCGTCAAACGAGAATAATGAGCAACTGAAACGTCGCACCCCCGCGCAGTGGCGAGGGGGCGAGGTGAGCTTAGGGCAGGACTTGCTTGAACGGCTTGACCAGGACCCCGGCGTAGACGCCTGCCGCGACGTAGGGGTCCGCTTCGGCCCAGGCCTGGGCAGCGCTCAGGGAGTCGAATTCGGCAACGATCAGGCTCCCGGTAAAACCGGCGGCGCCGGGGTCATTGCTGTCGACTGCCGGGTGCGGACCGGCCAGCACGATACGGCCTTCGGCCTGCAACTGTTGCAGGCGCTCGATATGCGCCGGGCGTGCGGTCAGGCGTTTTTCCAGGGAGTTGGCAACGTCGGTGGCAATGATTGCGTAAAGCATGTCAGTCCTCGGTTTTCGGGGTGGTGGGGTCGGCGTCATGCAGGTGACGGGACAGGTACACGCCCTGGCCGACCAGGAAGAGTACGGTCATGCCCAGGCTACCGAAGACCTTGAAGTCGACCCAGATGCTCTGGAAGGTAAACGCGACGAACAGGTTGGCCGCACCGCAGAACAGGAAGAACACGATCCAGGCAATGTTCAGCCGGGTCCAGATCGGGTCTGGCAACGTCAGGGCGTGCCCCATGATGCGCTTGATCAGCAGGCGGTCGCCGATGAAATGGCTGCCGGCAAACGCCAGGGCGAACAGCCAGTTGACGACCGGGGCTTTCCATTTAAGGAAGGTTTCGCTGTGGAAGGCCAGGGTCAGGCTGCCGAAGACCAGGCACGCGATCAGGGTCAGCCACTGGCTTTTTTCCAGTTTGCGCTGGTTGATGAAGAGGATGCCGTAGACCACCACGGAACTGATGATCAGCATGGCCGTGGCGCTATAGATGCCGCCGACGGTGAGGCTGTGGCCGGCGATCTCCATGACCCGCGGTTCGATTTTATAGACGATGAAAAACAGCAGGAGCGGGATGAAATCGATGAATTGTTTCACAGTGGCAGCCAGAAGCAGGATGTGGCGGCATAATAACAAACATCAATGACAGCGAAAGGTAATAGTCTGCGTGGAAATCGACCTGCACTGCCATAGCACGGCCTCCGACGGCGCCCTTGCGCCCGCGGTACTGGTTGCGCGTGCCTACGAACACGGCGTGCGGGTACTGGCCCTGACCGATCACGATACCGTCGAGGGCCTGGAAGAGGCCCGTACCGCGGCCAATGCCCTGGGCGTGCGCCTGGTGAACGGGGTCGAGCTTTCGTGCACCTGGGGCGGCGCGACGATTCACGTCCTGGGCTACGGGTTCGACATCGAGGCCCCGGCGCTGGTCGAGGCCATCGCCAAGTTGCACGAGGGTCGCTGGCTGCGTGCCGAGGAAATCAGCCGCAAGCTGGCCCTCAAGGGCATGCCCGATGCGCTGGAAGGTGCGCGAGCGATCCAGCAGGAACTGGGCGACAGCGGCAACGCCCCCGCGCGTCCGCACTTTGCCGACTACCTGGTACGGGCCGGTTTCGTCAAAGACCGCGCCGAAGCGTTTCGCAAGTGGCTGGGTGCCGGCAAGCTGGGCGACGTCAAGCAGCATTGGCCGAGCCTCGAAGACACCGTGGCGACCCTGCGCGAGGCCGGGGCCTGGGTGAGTCTGGCGCACCCATGGCATTATGATTTCACGCGCAGCAAGCGCCGCCGCCTGATTGGCGACTATATTCAAGCGGGAGGCCACGCTATCGAGGTGGTCAACGGGCACCAGCCAGCCGAACAAGTGGGCAGTCTGGCGATTCTGGCCCGTGAGTTTGGCCTGCTGGTCACCGCCGGCAGTGACTTTCATGGCCCTGGAGGCTGGTCCGAGATCGGCGAATACCGTCCGTTACCCGAAGACCTGCCGCCGCTTTGGTGTCGCTTCGCACATGACCAGCCAACCGCATGCGTCTGAACAGGTAGAAAATGTGAGCCAATTTTTCCAGATTCATCCGGAAAACCCCCAGGCGCGCCTGATCAAGCAGGCGGTGGAGATCATCCGCAAGGGCGGGGTGGTGATTTACCCGACCGACTCGTCCTATGCCATCGGTTGCCAGATCGGCGACAAGAGCGCCATCGAGCGCGTGCGACGCTTGCGTCAGTTGGACGATAAGCACAACTTCGCGCTGATCTGCAGCGATCTGTCGCAGTTGGGCCTGTTTGCCAAGGTCGATACCGGTCTGTTTCGTCTGCTCAAGGCCCATACTCCGGGCCCTTATACCTTTATCCTCAACGCCACGCGGGAAGTCCCGCGGCTGTTGCTGCATCCCAAGCGCCGGACCATCGGCCTGCGGATTCCCAGCCATCCGATTGCCCTGGCCCTGCTTGCAGAACTGGGCGAGCCGCTGATGAGCGTGAGTCTGATCATGCCCGGCGACAGCGAGCCGCTGAGCGACCCCTATGAAATTCGCCAATTGCTCGAACACCATGTGGACCTGATCATCGACGGCGGTTTTGGCGGGATCAAGGCGTCCACGGTGATCAATCTGGCCGATGACGAGCCGCAAGTGGTGCGGGTCGGTTGTGGCGACCCGGCGCCCTTTATGGTCGAGGCCTAGATGTCCGCGGTCGAAACCGTCGACGAGCAGGCCGGCGCGCAACAGGAGCTGCCCTTTGCCCTGGTCTATGGGCAGGCCGTCACGCAGATGCCGGTGGACCTGTACATTCCGCCGGATGCCCTGGAAGTCTTTCTCGAAGCTTTCGAAGGGCCCCTCGACCTGCTGCTGTACCTGATCCGCAAGCAGAACATCGACATTCTCGATATCCCGGTGGCGGAAATTACCCGCCAGTACATGGGCTATGTCGAGTTGATGAAGACGGTGCGCCTGGAACTGGCCGCCGAATACCTGGTGATGGCCGCCATGCTCGCGGAGATCAAGTCGCGGATGTTGCTGCCGCGCTCGAGCACCGTCGAGGAAGAGGAAGAAGACCCCCGCGCCGAACTGATCCGGCGGCTGCAGGAGTACGAGCGTTTCAAGGCGGCTGCCGAAGGTATCGATGGCTTGAGTCGGGTTGGCCGCGACGTCCAGGTGCCCAAGCTCGACGCCCCCGAGGCGCGGGCCCGCAAGCTGTTGCCCGAAGTCAGCCTTGACGAGTTGCTGATGTCGATGGCCGAGGTGCTGCGCCGAGGCGATATGTTCGAGAGTCATCAAATCAGTCGCGAGCAACTGTCCACCCGTGAGCGCATGAGCGATGTGCTGGAGCGTCTCAAAGGTGGTGGCTTTGTGCCCTTTGTCGAGCTGTTTACGGCAGAGGAGGGGCGTTTGGGGGTCGTGGTGACCTTTATGGCGATTCTCGAACTGGTCAAGGAATCCCTGGTCGAGCTGGTGCAGAATGAGCCCTTTACTGCGATCCATGTGCGGGCGCGAGCCGAATAACGAGCCGAATCAATGAATCTGAACGAACCCCGCGAGCTGGCACCCCTGCTCGAAGCCTTTCTGCTGGCCAGCGGAAAGCCACAGTCGATGGAGCGCCTGTTCGAGCTCTTCGAGGAAGGCGAGCGCCCTGAGCCGGCGGTCTTCAAGAAAGCCCTGACGCTACTGGGCAAGTCCTGTGAAGGCCGTGCGTTCGAACTCAAGGAAGTGGCCTCGGGTTATCGCCTGCAGATTCGCGAGCGCTTTTCGCCCTGGGTCGGCCGACTCTGGGAAGAGCGCCCCCAGCGTTACTCCAGGGCCATGCTGGAGACCATGGCACTGATCGCCTATCGCCAGCCCATTACCCGGGGCGAGATCGAGGACGTGCGCGGTGTGGCGGTCAATAGCCATATCGTCAAGACCCTGCTGGAGCGCGAGTGGATCCGGGTGGTCGGTTACCGCGATGTGCCCGGCAAGCCGGCGATGTTTGCCACGACCAAGGGTTTTCTCGACCACTTCAATTTGAAGAACCTTGACGACCTGCCGCCACTGGCCGAATTGCGCGAGTTGGAGCCCGATCCAGTGCTCGATTTCGATGATGCGCCGGTCCCGGCCAGCCTGCAGGCCCTGGCCGATGCCAGTGGCGAGCCGGAAGAGGCGAAAGACGAAACCAGTTTCCATACCCTGTTGGTTGAATTGGATTCGATGGAGGAGGGGCTCAAGACCGATTTCGATGATTTGTTGCGCGAGGGCCCGTTCGCGGAAACGGTCGATAGGCTTTCGGAGCCGGAGCCGGAGCCGGAGCCGGAGCCGGAGCCGGAGCCAGAGTTAGAACCGGAACCTGAGCTTGAACCTGAACCTGAATCGGAGCTAGGCGCGCTATCCTACGCCGACGCACAGGCTACTTTTGACGAGGCCGCCCGGGCCCGGGCGCAGTTGCTGGCGGCCGTCGCGGCTCTGGATGCCGCCGCCAAGGAGCCCGAGCTCAGTGATGAAGAGGCCGAAGCGCAGGCCCTGGCTGAGGCCATCGAAAATGAGCGGCGCCTGCTGGACGACTGATCCGGTCGTTATCGGCAAAAAACCGAGGTCTGTATATGTCGAGCAAGGACCCCTGCATCAGCGTGTGCAAGTTTGCGGACGATATCTGCCTGGGCTGCGGGCGCAGCAAGCGCGAGATCAAGGCCTGGAAGAAACTCGACAAGGCGGACAAGCGTGCGGTATTGGCTGAAGCCGAGCTACGCCTGCTGCAACTGGCGGCCACCGGCCGGCGGAAAAAGCGCTGATCGCCCTGCCAGCGTCTAGTCTCTGATGCGTTCGTGCGCGCATGCGCGTATGATTCGCGACCCCTTGGCGATCCATTCGCCACAGGAACCGTTTTCAGACCCTCAGGCCATTGCCTGAATCGACACACCGGGAGGTGCCCAGATGAGTGACCACGATCAGAAAGACAGCCAGGAAATCGGCCCAGCAGGCGAAAAACTGCAGAAGGTTCTCGCCCGTATCGGCGTCGGCTCGCGCCGCGATGTCGAGTCCTGGATCAGCCAGGGCCGTATCAAGGTCAACGGCAAGGAGGCCACCTTGGGCCTGCGTGTCGACCTGCATGACGCCATTACCATTGATGGCAAGGTCATCAAGCGCGAAGAGGCAGCCGAATCGGTTCGCCGCGTGATCATGTACAACAAACCCGACGGCGAGATCTGCACCCGTGACGACCCAGAAGGCCGTCCGACCGTGTTCGACAAGCTGCCAAAGCCTAAAGAAGGGCGTTGGATCAATATCGGTCGTCTGGACATCAACACCACCGGGCTGCTGATGTTCACCACCGATGGTGAGCTGGCCAACCGCTTGATGCACCCTTCCTACGAGATGGATCGCGAGTACGCCGTGCGTGTACGCGGTGAAGTCGACGATGAAATGATCGAGCGGCTCAAAGCGGGCGTGGTGCTGGAAGACGGTCCGGCGCGCTTTACCGATATCCAGCAAGCACCCGGTGGCGAAGGCTTCAACCACTGGTACCACTGCGTGGTCATGGAAGGACGTAACCGTGAGGTGCGTCGTTTGTGGGAGTCCCAGGGCCTGGTGGTCAGCCGCCTGAAGCGCGTGCGTTTCGGTCCGGTATTCCTCAACTCCGACCTGCCGATGGGGCGCTGGCGCGAAATGAGCCAGTACGAAGTGGATATCCTCAGCGCCGAAGTGGGCCTGACGCCGGTCGCCATGCCCCAGCTCAATGCCAAGAGCAAAGACAAGCTGGAGCGTATGCAGCGTAAATCGTCGCGGCCAATGGCCCGTACCGAGCGCGTGCGGACCCTGCGTCCGGCCAACGGTGCCTCGGCTGACGCGCCGCGTCCAAGCCGCGAGCCGCGGGTAGAAGGCGAGCGTGGTTCGCGCAAGCCGGCGCCAGGCAAGGACGGCAGCCGTGCCCCGCGTACACCGCGCCCGGCCAATGGTCGCAGCGATTCGACGCGCGGCACGCCGGTCGCCGATCGCCCGGCCGATACAGCCAAGCGTCCGGCCAAGCCCAAGGCAACCCGTCCGGGTATTGTGCTGGTCGACAAGGACGCACCGTCGGGCAAGCGCCGTGGCGCCCCGGCCGGTGCGGGTCAACGCCCGGGCTTCGGACGGCGCAAGCCGGAGTAAGCTTCGCGGTACGCTCGTGACAAGAAACGCCAACCTGCGGGTTGGCGTTTTTTTTGGCCTGGCGTATGGCCGGCCTGGCAGGTGTGACTGACGAGATCAACGAATGGCGGCGGTCTGGAAGGAATTCTTTCCGCCTTGTAAGAAAATTTTTACATTGAAGTCAGTCAATTCGGCGTGATGAAGCGCCTTCGAGCGCGTGTAAAAAAATACTTCCAAAAAACCGGGTGCGCATCCCTGCCCGATGTCGCAGAAGGCTTGTTTTACGCCGCTTGCCGGGGTGTGATGGGGCCTGCCCGACGTGCCGGGCTGACAACAAAAAAGGAGGCGCAATGTACGCCGAAAGCTCTACCCCTCTCTTTTCCTCGCCCTCGTAACCGGGATCGAGCGCTTCGCCGTGTCTGGCCGTTGCTGGCCACAGGTGTACAATGCGCCGCGATTTGACTGTGACTCGAGTACGTATCCGCGTATTCCCGTGTCGGTCGCAGGCTGCAGTGTGATCTTCGCTTGCCTTCGGGCAACCCAGAGCCGGCGCCTGCGCCCCATGAATTCAAGGCTATCCGCCTTGTAAACTCCGTTGCGCCATAAGCGTGGCGGGTTCGATTTCGTCACGGACAAAAACAAGCAGGTGACGCATGATCCTTGAAACACCACTGTGCCCGCGCTGGGAGTTGATCGGCGCTCAAGAGCTGACAAGCACTGCCAGGTGCTTGAGCTGCGCCGCTGAACGAACATCTTCGAACCTTGCGTGAGACCCTTTCAATGAGTGGACCAACCTCCCATTCGGGCGAGCTTAAGCGCGGCCTGAAAAATCGCCATATCCAGTTGATCGCCCTTGGTGGCGCCATCGGTACCGGTCTTTTCCTCGGCTCGGCCGGGGTGCTGAAGTCGGCCGGCCCATCGATGATCCTCGGTTATGCCATCTGCGGCTTTATCGCGTTCATGATCATGCGCCAGTTGGGCGAGATGATTGTCGAGGAGCCGGTGGCCGGTTCCTTCAGCCACTTTGCCCATAAATACTGGGGCGGCTTTGCCGGTTTTCTGTCGGGTTGGAACTGCTGGATCCTGTATATCCTCGTGGGCATGTCCGAGCTGACGGCGGTCGGCAAGTACGTGCACTACTGGTGGCCGGAGATCCCGACCTGGGTATCGGCCGCCGCCTTTTTCGTCTTGATCAACGTGATCAACCTGGCCAACGTCAAGGTCTTCGGCGAGGCGGAGTTCTGGTTCGCGATCATCAAGGTCGTGGCCATTATCGGCATGATCGCCCTGGGCAGTTATCTGCTGGTCAGCGGTAGCGGCGGCCCGCAGGCGTCGGTGAGCAACCTGTGGGAGCACGGCGGATTCTTCCCCAATGGTGTCGGCGGCCTGGTCATGGCCATGGCAATCATCATGTTTTCCTTTGGCGGCCTGGAGATGCTCGGTTTCACCGCAGCCGAGGCCGACAAGCCGAAAACCGTGATCCCCAAGGCGATCAATCAGGTGATCTACCGCATCCTGATTTTCTATATCGGTGCCCTGGTGGTCCTGCTGTCCCTGACGCCATGGGACACCCTGCTGGTGACGCTCAATGCCTCCGGTGATGCCTACAGCGGTAGCCCGTTCGTTCAGGTCTTCGCGATCCTGGGCAGCAATACCGCGGCCCATGTGCTCAACTTTGTGGTCCTGACGGCGGCCCTGTCGGTCTACAACAGTGGCACCTACTGCAACAGCCGTATGCTGCTGGGCATGGCCGAGCAGGGTGATGCCCCGCGTGCACTGGCCAAGATCGACAAGCGTGGCGTGCCGGTCCGTTCGATCCTGGCATCGGCGGTGGTGACACTGATCGCGGTATTGCTCAACTTCCTGATGCCGCAACATGCCCTGGAGTTGCTGATGTCGCTGGTGGTCGCGACCCTGGTGATCAACTGGGCGATGATCAGTTTCTCGCACTTCAAGTTCCGCCAGCACCTGAACCGCACCGGGCAAACGCCGCTGTTCAAGGCGCTGTGGTACCCCTACGGCAACCTGATCTGCCTGGCGTTCGTGGTGTTTATCCTGGGCATCATGCTAATGATTCCGGGGATCCAGATCTCGGTCTACGCGATTCCGGTCTGGCTGGTGTTTATGTGGGTCTGCTATACCCTCAAGAACAAACGTAGCGCCCAACTCGCCCTGGCCAAATAGGTCACGGCGAATCCACAGAGAACCCGGCCTTGTGCCGGGTTTTCTGTTTTTACCCGGTGCTGACCGGCGTATCCTGTACGCCCCCGACAGTGGATCCCCTCAATGCTGGTGATTTCCAACAACGTGCACCTGCCCGATAGCGAGATCGAATTGACGGCCATCCGCGCCCAGGGCGCCGGTGGGCAGAACGTCAACAAGGTGTCGAGCGCCCTGCATTTGCGTTTCGATATCCAGGCTTCCTCGCTGCCGCCTTTTTATAAGGAGCGCCTGTTGGCCCTGCGCGACAGCCGGATCACCAGCGACGGGGTGGTGGTGATCAAGGCCCAGCAGTATCGCACCCAGGAGCAGAACCGCACGGATGCGCTACAGCGCTTGAGCGAGTTGATCATTGCCGCCGCCAAAGTCGAAAAGGCTCGACGTCCGACCAAGCCGACCTTGGGGTCGAAGAAGCGCCGGCTGGAGAGCAAGAGCAAGCGCGGCGATATCAAGGCCGGGCGCGGGCGGGTCGACTTCTAACCCTCGCGTAACTGCCGGTTGCGCGGTGCCTGGCGATACAGGTAGAGGGTCAGCAGCAGCCCGCAGAAGGCGGCGATCGCGGCAAAGAGAAAGATCGAGGCAAAGCCGAAACCGGCGGCAATGGCGCCGGCCAGGGGTCCGGTAATGCCCAGGGACAGGTCGATAAACAGCGAATAGGCGCCCACCGCAGCGCCTCGACTGGAAGCCGGGACCAGATTGACCGCCTCCACGCCCAGTGCGGGGAATACCAGGGAAAAGCCGAAGCCGCTGAGGGCTGCGCCGGCCAGTGCCAGTTCGGCCGTGGGTGCGAGCCATAACAGCAGCAGGCCGAGGGTTTCCACGGACAAGCAGACAATGGCCACGCGAAAGCCGCCCAGGCGGTTGATCAGGTTACCGAACAGCAACCGCGCGCCGATAAAACTGGCGCCGAACAGGCTCAGGCACAGTGCGGCGTTCGACCATTGCTGGGTGGCGTAGTACAGGGTGATAAAGGTGGCGATGGTGCCAAAGCCGATGGAACCCAGGGCCAGGCCGGTGCCGTGGGGCAGCACACGCCCAAGTACATGCATGAAGGGCAGGCGCTCGCCGGCGACAATCGGCGCGGCACGTTTTGGCCAGGCCAGCAGCAGGCCGACCAGCGCGAGCAACACAATGCTCACGCCCATGCTCCATAGGCCCAACTGGCCGACCATCCAGACACCGAGCGGTGCGCCAATGGCCAGAGCGCCATAGCTGGCGATGCCGTTCCAGGAAATCACCTTGGCGGTGTTCGGTGCGCCGACCCGGCCGATGCCCCAACTGATCGAGCCCGAGCCGACCAGACTTTCGGCGCTGCCCAGCACCAGGCGGCCCACCAGCAGGCAGATCAGGCTGGTCAGTGGCGTGGCCTGTAAGAAGCCGGCCGCCAGCATGAAAACCCCGCTCAGGCCGCAGCCGGCCAGGCCATACATTACCGCGCGCTTGCTGCCCAGGTTGTCGATGATCTTGCTGGCATACGGGCGACTGAGCAGCGTCGCCAGGTATTGCACGCTGATCACCAGGCCCGCGATCACGGCACCGAAGCCCAGTTGGCTATGCACGTAGCCGGGCAGGACGGCGAGCGGGATGCCGATATTCAGGTAGCCGATAAAGGTGAAGAGCACGATCGACACGACTTGCAGCGTGACGGCTGCGGGGCGCTGGGTTTCAGGCATGGGTAACACGGCCGCGAAGAAAGATAGGGGGCTTATGATAGCCGCGCTTGAGCAACGGCGGGAGGGTAACGACGCGTCAGGTCGAGGTGGCGGCAGTCAGTCTGCGGCGGGTGCCAGCAACTGCGTGGTGACCAGGGCGGCGAGGGCGTTTTCCTGGCTGCCAAAGCGTTCGAGCAAGAGGGCCTGCTTTTGCGGGCTGAGACGGTTCCAGATGTCGATCATTTTTTCGGCGGTGCCGATCAGAACGCTGGCCTGGGTCTGGCTGAAGGTGTCAGTCATGGGCTGTCCGGTTTTTGTCAGGCTATGGGAAAACGGCCATAACACGGCTTTCCCATGGCCTGATACGAGGCCTTCAGTCTTCGCTGTCGGCTGTTTGGCTGTCTGCGCTTTCGCTGGGTTCTGCCGGTTGTGCGCTGGCTTGTTGCGCGTTTGCCTGCTCTGTGGATTGCAGGTTCGGATAGGGGAAGTTGGGGATCTCGTGCATCGTCTTCGCTCCTCGCAAGGTCGTTTTTAAATAGCGGGTATGGCTCTGCGCTTTTAAAAAGCTTGGGCAGGATACAGCACTGCAAATGACAAACAGACTTTTTATCGCGCTTAGGGCTGTTGCCGGGCGGTTGGGGCCGCACGCGCCGCGTTGGGCACGCGTCGCGGTGCGGTCCTCCAGGCGCCGTGCCGCCAGCTAGCTGACGCAGACTTCAGCAATCGCCTTGGCCAGCAGGGGCAGGCGGCTGGCGTCGATACCGGCGATGTTCGCCCGGCCCGTTCCGACCATATAGACGCTATGGGTATCGCGCAGGCGCTGGACCTGACCCGGCGTGAGCCCGGTGTAGGAAAACATCCCGCGCTGCACACCGATATGGCTGAAATGCTCGGCCAGGCCAAAAGGCCCCAGGGCTTCGACCAGCCCCGTGCGCAGTTGGGCGATGCGCGCGCGCATGGCGTCGACTTCGCTCACCCACAAGGCGCGCAGATCGGCATCGCCAAGGATGGTCGCCACCACCGCGGCACCATGATCCGGTGGGTTGGACCATAGGTTGCGGGCAATCGAGGCCAGTTGGCTGCGGATATCCAGCAGCTTTTCATGCTCGGCCGCGCAGACGATCAGCGCCCCGGTGCGCTCGCGGTACAGACCGAAGTTCTTCGAGCAGGAACTGGTAATCAGCAGTTCCGGCAGTGTCGCGGCGAATAGCCGGACCGCCCAGGCATCCTGCTCCAGGCCATCGCCAAAGCCCTGGTAGGCAAAGTCGATCAGTGGCAGCAGCTCGCGCCGGCGGACAATGTCCAGGACCTTGAGCCAGTCGGCCTGGGCCAGATCGAAGCCGGTCGGGTTGTGGCAGCACGCGTGCAGCAGGACCACATCGCCCTGGGGTATCTGTTCGAGGGCAGCCAGCATGGCCTCGACATTCAGGCGATTGTCGCGTCCCACATAAGGGTAGTGACCGACCTTGAGGCCGGCGGCGGCAAAGATGCTTTCATGGATCGGCCAGGTTGGATCGCTGAGCCAGATGCCGCGACCGGGCAGGCACTGGGCAATAAAGTCGGCACTCAGGCGCAGGGCGCCGGTGCCGCCCGGGGTCTGGGTTGCACCAGCGCGACGGGCCGCGAGCGCCGGCGCGTCGTTGCCCAGCACCAGTTCGCTGAGCAAGGTGCCAAAGCGGCTGTCGCCGTGGCCGCCGATATAGGTTTTGGTGGGCTGCTGGTCGACCAGCAATTGCTCGGCCAGCTTGACCGCGCGCGGGATCGAGGTCAGGCCCTGGGCATCCTTGAAGACCCCGACCCCCAAATCGAACTTGTTCGGGTTGGGGTCCTGGGCGTAGGCCTCCATCAGGCCGAGGATCGGATCGCCCGGAACCCGGGTAATGGCTTGAAAATGCATCACTTGCGGCCTTCGGCAGTCTTGGCGACCTCGTCGGTACGCGCGGCCATGATGAAGTCGTTGCGGTGCAGACCCTTGATCGAGTGGCTCCACCAGGTCACGGTGACTTTGCCCCACTCGGTCAGCAGGCCTGGGTGATGGCCTTCGGCTTCGGAGATGTCGCCCACGGCATTGGTAAAGGCCAGGGCGGTTTTGAAATTCTTGAATAGGTAGCATTTTTCCAGCTGCATCACGCCGTCGCGCACCTCGATGTTCCAGTCCGGGATCTGCTTGAGCAGCACCGGCAGTTCTTCGTCGCTGACCTGGGGGGCGTCAGCGCGGCAGGCTTCGCAATGGGCTTGGTTCAATGTGTTCATAAAAAAGCTTCCGACAAGGTTCCAGGGACGTTCGAAAGCGGCGCTTCAGGCGGCTTTCGGTGGGAATTTCGGGCTGTGCAGGCCCAACTGCATACCGCGCTCGACCAGGCTCATGATGTCTTCATGGGCCAGGTCGAACAGCCGTTTCAGGTCCGGCAGGACAAAATACAACGGCTGCAGGATATCGATGCGATACGGTGTACGCATCGCTTCCAGTGGGTCGAAGGCCTGATGCTCCGGCTCCTGGCTGAGGCTGTACACCGTTTCCTTGGGTGAGGACAGAATGCCGCCACCGTAGATACGCCGGCCCTTTGGAGTATCCACCAGACCGAATTCGATGGTCATCCAATACAGGCGCGCGAGGTAGACCCGCTGCTCCTTGGTCGCACTCAGGCCGAGCTTGCCGTAGGTATGGGTGAATTCGGCGAACCAGGGGTTGGTCAGCAGCGGGCAGTGGCCAAAGATTTCATGAAAGATATCCGGCTCCTGCAGGTAGTCCAGCTCCTGTTCGGTGCGAATAAAAGTCGCGACCGGAAACTGCTTGTTGGCCAGCAGCTCGAAGAACGTCTGGAAAGGAATCAGTGCAGGCACTCGGGCGACTTGCCAACCGGTGGTAGCGCCCAGCACCTGGTTGATTTCGCCGAGTTGGGGAATGCGGTCGTGGGGCAGACCCAATTGCTCGATACCGTCCAGGTATTCCTGGCATGCGCGGTTCTCGATCACTTTCAATTGGCGAGTGATCAGGGTGTTCCATACCGCATGCTCGGCAGGCGGGTAGTCGATAAACCCCTGCGCGTCGGGCTCGCGGGCCACGTAGTGGGTCTTTTTCATGCTGCTCTCCTTTGGAGAAACTCGTTCTTGTTCTGCGCTGCAATGGCTTAAGTGATAACCCGAGGCGCACGCGGTTGCAGCTAGGTACTGGCACAAAAGGCCGGTGAAAGAGGTGGGTATTTGTAAATAAAACGTTACGCAAGGGCCGCTAAGGCGTGTTGATGGGGTTGTATATGACGCCGTTCGTAACATATTGTTTACGGAAATCTCTCGTCTGCACAAAAAAGTACCGACCACATTCCCCCTTTACCTGAGCACCAGGGCTTGCGAGCACGCTTGCTCCTAGAAGGTATTGGCAAGGTGTGTAGCGTCCGTTATCCCGGAATCCTTGCCATGCGCATCAAAGTTCTCTGCCAGAACCGTATCGGTATTCTTCGCGACATCCTCAATCTGCTGGTCGACTACGGGATCAACGTAGCGCGTGGCGAAGTGGGGGGCGATCAGGGCAATGCGATCTATCTACACTGCCCGAACCTGATCAACCTGCAGTTCCAGGCTCTACGGCCGAAGTTCGAAACCATCGCCGGCGTGTTTGGCGTTAAACGTGTCGGGCTGATGCCCAGCGAGCGTCGGCATATGGAACTCAATGCCTTGTTGGGGGCGCTGGAGTTCCCCGTGCTCTCCATCGATATGGGCGGCTCCATTGTTGCCGCCAACCGGGCTGCGGCCCAGTTGCTCGGGGTACGGGTCGACGAGGTGCCGGGTATCCCGTTGTCGCGCTATGCCGAGGGCTTCGACTTGCCGGAGCTGGTGCGGGCTAGCAAGTCGCGGATCAATGGTTTGCGGGTCAAGGTCAGGGGCGACGTATTTCTGGCGGATATTGCCCCACTGCAATCTGAACATGACGACAGCGAGGCGATGGCCGGCGCAGTGCTGACGCTGCATCGTGCCGACCGCGTGGGCGAGCGGATCTACAACGTGCGCAAGCAGGAGTTGCGCGGCTTCGACAGTATTTTCCAGAGTTCGCGGGTGATGGCCGCCGTGGTGCGCGAAGCCCGGCGGATGGCCCCGCTCGATGCGCCGCTGCTGATCGAAGGCGAAACCGGCACGGGCAAGGAACTGTTGGCGCGCGCCTGCCATCTGGCCAGCCCGCGTGGACAGTCGCCGTTGATGGCGCTCAATTGTGCCGGATTGCCCGAGTCCATGGCCGAAACCGAGTTGTTCGGCTATGGCCCGGGGGCGTTCGAGGGGGCTCGGGCGGAAGGCAAGTTGGGGCTGTTGGAGCTGACCGCAGGCGGCACCTTGTTTCTCGACGGTGTCGGGGAAATGAGCCCGCGCTTGCAGGTCAAGTTACTGCGCTTTCTGCAGGATGGCTGCTTTCGCCGGGTCGGCAGCGACGAGGAGGTGTATCTCGATGTGCGGGTGATCTGTGCGACCCAGGTCGATCTCTCCGAACTGTGTGCCCGTGGTGAGTTCCGCCAGGACCTGTATCACCGTCTCAATGTGCTGTCGCTGCATATTCCGCCGTTGCGCGAGTGCCTGGATGGGTTGGAGCCGCTGGTCGAGCACTTTCTCGACCAGGCCAGCCGGCAGATCGGTTGCCCTTTGCCCCAACTGGCCGGGGCGGCGCTGGAGCGGCTAAGGCATTACCACTGGCCGGGCAATGTGCGGCAACTGGAGAACGTGCTGTTCCAGGCGGTTTCCTTGTGTGACGGCGGGACGGTCAAGGTCGAGCACATCCGGCTGCCTGATTACGGCGTGCGCCAGCCGCTGGGGGAGTTCTCCCTGGAGGGCAGTCTGGAGAAGATTGTCGGGCGCTTCGAAAAGGCCGTGCTGGAGCGCTTGTACGCCGAGCACCCGAGCAGTCGGCAGTTGGGCAAGCGCCTGGGCGTCTCCCATACCACCATCGCCAATAAGCTACGCGAATACGAACTGGGCAAGAGCCAGGCGTAGCGCCAGTAAAACGGCCGGTCGGCCTTAGCAATTACCACTAGCCAGCGGCGACGGCGGGGACGCTTTTGCCGCAAGCGGCAGAAGTGCGCCGTTTTTTCGTCTTGCCTGCCTCCTCGATTCCTCTATGGCACCCAGAACCCCGCGTATTTGCTGGGCGCAAACGCGGTTCTCAAGAGTTGGTGCAGAAATTGCTACTGGCATTGCCAGCATAGCGTTGGGCGGCAAACGTCCGTCAGAAAGAGGAAGGAACGTGGACAAGTACCTGTATGTGGCAATGACCGGCGCCAGCCAGAATGCTCTGGCCCAGCGGGCTCATGCCAACAATCTGGCGAACATTTCCACCAATGGCTTTCAGCGTGACCTCGAGCAGGCGCGCTCGATGCCAGTGTTCGGCGACAGCTTTCCGGCGCGGGCCTTTGCCATGTCGGAGCGTCCGGCCACTGACTTCACTCCTGGCGCCATGGTCGAAACCGGCCGCGACCTCGATGTCGCCGTCGGCGGTGACGGTTGGCTGGCGGTACAGACTCCCGATGGCGGTGAGGCCTATGTGCGCACCGCGAGCATGAACGTCGACGCCCTGGGCATGCTCCGTGCCGGCAACGGCATGCCGATCATGGGCAATGGCGGGCCGATTGCCGTGCCGCCGGAGCAGAAGATCGAAGTTGGCCAGGACGGCACCATCAGTATTCGCGCGATGGGTGAAGGCCCGCGTGTCATGGCCGAGGTCGACCGCATCAAGTTGGTCAAGCCGGACCTGAAGAATATGACCAAGGGCCTCGACGGCATGATCCATACCAAGGACGGCCAGCCCGCCCCGGCCGATGCCAGTGTGCAGGTGGTCTCCGGTTTCCTGGAGGCCAGCAACGTCAATGCCGTGGAAGAAATGACCGCGGTACTGGCTTTGTCCAAGCAGTTCGAACTCCACATCAAGATGATGAACACCGCCAAAGAAGACGACCAGGCCATGGCTCGGGTCTTGCAGATCAGCTAATTACCAGCATCCAGCGCCGTAAAACAGGCGCTCGAGGAGAACAGAATGCTTCCGGCTCTATGGGTTGCCAAAACAGGCCTGTCTGCCCAGGACACTAACCTGACCGTTATTTCCAACAACCTGGCGAACGTCTCGACCACGGGTTTCAAACGTGATCGTGCCGAATTCCAGGACTTGCTGTACCAGATCAAACGCCAGCCTGGCGGTCAGTCGACCCAGGACAGCGAGCTGCCTTCGGGCCTGCAAGTGGGCACCGGGGTGCGCGTTGTCGGCACCCAGAAGAACTTCAGTGCCGGTAGTCTGCAGACCACCGAGCAGCCGTTGGACCTGGCCATCAACGGTCGCGGCTTCTTCCAGATCCTGCAGCCCGATGGCACGACGTCTTATACCCGTGACGGCACTTTCCATCTGAGCTCCGAAGGCCAGGTCGTGACGGCCAACGGCTACACCCTGGAGCCGGCGATTGTCGTGCCCAATGATGCGCAGACCTTTACCGTCGGCCAGGACGGCACGGTCTCCATTACCGTGGCCGGCAACCCGGCCGCCCAGATCATCGGCAATCTGCAAACCGTCGACTTCATCAATCCGGCGGGCCTGCAGGCTGCAGGCAACAACCTGTTCCTGGAAACCGCCGCCAGCGGCGCGCCGCAGATCGGCACCCCGGGCCTCAATGGTTTCGGAACCACGCTGCAGAACACCCTGGAAACGTCCAACGTCAGCACTGTGGAAGAGATGGTCAATATGATCACCACCCAGCGTGCCTACGAAATGAACTCCAAGGTGATCTCCACCGCCGACCAGATGCTCTCGTTCGTTACGCAGAATCTGTAATCAAGTCTATGGGGCGCTCTCTGGGGCGCCTGCAACACCGTGAGGTTAGGGTCATGAATCGGTTGTTTTCTGTTCTTGCACTGAGTGGGATTACCGTGCTCGCGGGCTGCGTTGCGCCGCCGCCCAAGCCCAATGACCCGTACTACGCGCCGGTGTTGCCGCGCACCCCGCTGCCCGCCGCGGCGAACAATGGTTCGATTTACCAGGCCGGCTTCGAACAGAACCTGTACAGCGACCGCAAGGCGTTCCGGGTCGGGGACATCATCACTATCACGCTCAACGAAAAAACCCAGGCCAGCAAGAACGCCAACTCGGCCATCGGCAAGAACAGCAATGCCAATATCGGCCTGACTTCCCTGTTCGGCGCCGGCGTCAATACCAACAACCCGCTGGGCAGTGGCGACCTGACCTTGGACGCCGGCTACAGTGGCTCGCGCGCGACCAAGGGCGATAGCAAGGCAGGGCAGGGCAATAGCCTGACCGGTTCGATCACCGTGACCGTGGCCGATGTGTTGCCCAACGGCATTATTGCCGTGCGGGGTGAGAAATGGATGACCCTCAATACCGGTGATGAACTGGTGCGTATCGCCGGGCTGGTGCGTGCCGACGATATCGCTACGGACAACACCGTCTCTTCGACCCGGGTCGCCGATGCGCGCATTACCTACTCCGGCACCGGCTCGTTTGCCGATGCGAGCCAGCCGGGCTGGTTCGACCGTTTCTTCCTCAGCCCGCTGTTCCCTTTCTAGGTGATTACGTTGAAATTCAAGCAGCTGATGGCGGCCGTGCTTCTGATGTCGACGGCCCTGGGCGCCCAGGCCGAGCGGTTGAAGGATATCGCCAGTATTTCCGGTGTACGTTCCAACCAATTGATCGGCTATGGCCTGGTGGTCGGGCTTAACGGCACGGGCGACCAGACGACGCAGACCCCGTTCACCCTGCAGACCTTCAACAATATGCTCTCGCAGTTCGGCATCAAGGTGCCGCCGGGTTCGGGCAACGTGCAGTTGAAGAACGTCGCGGCGGTGTCGATCAGCGCCGATCTGCCGGCTTTCGCCAAGCCTGGCCAGTTGGTGGATATCACCGTGTCGTCCATCGGTAACTCCAAGAGCCTGCGCGGCGGTACCTTGCTGCTCACACCGCTCAAGGGGATCGACGGCAACGTCTATGCCGTCGCCCAGGGCAACCTGGTGGTCGGCGGTTTCGATGCCGAGGGGCGCGATGGTTCCAAGATCACCGTCAACGTTCCGTCGGCCGGGCGGATTCCCGGTGGTGCCTCGGTTGAGCGAGCGGTGCCGAGTGGTTTCAACCAGGGCAATAGCCTGACCCTGAACCTCAATCGCTCCGACTTCACCACCGCCAAGCGCGTGGTCGATAAAATCAATGACCTGCTGGGTCCGGGCGTGGCCCAGGCCATCGATGGCGGTTCGATTCGCGTTACCGCGCCACTGGACCCGAGCCAGCGTGTCGACTATCTGTCGATCCTGGAGAACCTGGAGATCGATCCGGGTCAGGCCGTGGCCAAAGTCATCATCAATTCGCGGACCGGCACCATCGTGATCGGTCAGAACGTCAAGGTGTCGCCGGCAGCGGTGACCCACGGCAGCCTGACGGTGACCATTACCGAAGACCCGATCGTCAGCCAGCCGGGCCCGTTCTCCAATGGCCAGACCGCCGTGGTGCCGCGCTCGCGGGTCAATGCCGAGCAGGAAGCCAAGCCGATGTTCAAGTTCGGCCCTGGCACCACGCTCGACGAGATCGTGCGGGCGGTCAACCAGGTGGGGGCCGCGCCAGGCGACTTGATGGCGATTCTCGAAGCCCTGAAGCAGGCCGGCGCGTTGCAAGCCGACCTGATCGTGATCTGAGGCCAGCGCTATGGATATTCGTAAAAGTGGCCTGACCACCAGCGGCGACTCGGGGGCCTTTACCGACCTCAATCGGCTCAACAGCCTGAAGATCGGTGATCGCGACGGCGACGCCAATATGCGCAAGGTCGCCCAGGAATTCGAGTCGCTGTTTCTCAATGAAATGCTCAAGTCCATGCGCTCTGCCAACGAAGTGCTGGGCAAGGACAACCCGCTCAATACCCCGGCGGCCAAGCACTACCAGGAAATGTACGATCAGCAACTGGCGGTGACGATGTCGCGCCAGGGTGGCGGTATCGGCCTGGCCGATGTGTTGATGCGCCAGATGGCGAAAAACAAAGGCACGCCGGCTGACGGTTCCAGCCACAAGAGTGCGTTGCCGACCACCGATAGCGCCGTGAGCGGCGTTGCGGCGGTGACCGGTTCAGAACCTGGCACGCCGTTTGTGCGTGCCAATGGCCAGCGGCCATTGTGGGCGGCGCGGGTGGAAGCGCCGGTGGGGGCGGGCGAGGGTGCGCTGCATAACGACCGTGCGCTGCTCAATCAGCGGCGCTTGTCGCTGCCCAGCAAGCTGACGGATCGCCTGCTGGCCGGGATCGTTCCGTCGACCGATGGCAGCCAGGCTGCGCTCAAGGGCGCCACTGTGCCGGGTCGAGGTGCCGATAGCCTGGTCAAGGGTGACTGGCCGGCGGCACGCAGTTTTGCTGCCCCTGCCGGGCGGATGCAGATCTACGGCCGCGCCATGGCCCAGCCGCCGCTGGCGCCGGCCAAGCAGGCATTTGGTTCGCCGGACGAATTTGTCGCGACCATGCTGCCGATGGCCCAGCAGGCCGCCGACCGTATTGGCATCGATGCGCATTACCTGGTGGCCCAGGCCGCCCTGGAAACCGGTTGGGGCAAATCGGTCATGCGCCAGCAGGACGGCAGCAGCAGCCACAACCTGTTTGGCATCAAGGCCACGGGCAGTTGGCAGGGCGCCCAGGCCCGAGCGATTACCAGTGAGTTCAAGAATGGGCAGATGGTCAAGGAAACCGCGGACTTCCGTTCCTACGATTCCTACCAGGACAGCTTCCATGACTTGGTGACGCTGTTGCAGAGCAACAATCGCTATAAAGATGTACTGAAGTCGGCCGATAAACCGGAGCAGTTTGTACGCGAGTTGCAGAAAGCCGGTTATGCCACGGACCCGGATTACGCCAGCAAGATTTCGCAGATTGCCAAGCAAATGAAGAGTTACGAGAACTTCGCCGCGGCCAGCGTTACCACGAATTTATAAGGTCTGAATCATGAGTCTGCTCAATATCGGGATGTCGGGTATCAACGCCAGTTCGGCGTCGTTGGCTACGGTCGGTAATAACATTGCCAACGCCAATACCGCGGGCTACTCGCGCCAGCAAACGATTCAAGGCAGCAATGCCTCGAACCTCACTGGCGGCGTGTTTATCGGCAGCGGTACGACCCTGGCTGACGTGCGTCGGGTGTACAACTCCTTTCTCGATAGCCAGTTGCAGACCACCACGTCGCTGAGCAGCGATGCCAATGCGTACCTCGATCAGATCAACCCGCTGGACAAGCTGTTTTCCGACCGTACCACCGGTATCAGCGCGGTCCTGAGCAGTTTCTTCACCTCGGTCCAGACAGCGGCGGCGGACCCGACCAACAGTGCCTCGCGCCAATTGCTGCTGACCAATGCCCAGACCCTGAGCAACCGTTTCAATTCGCTGTCCTCGCAAATGCAACAGCAGAACGAGGGCATCAACAGCCAGCTGACCACGCTGACCGGCAAGGTCAATCAGTTGACGGCGTCCATCGCCGACCTGAACAAGCAGATCGCCCAGGTCACCACCTCGGCCGGCAGCGGCCCGAATAACCTGCTCGATGCGCGTAACGAGGCCGTCCGCTCGCTCAATGAGCTGGTCGGTGTGACCGTGCAGGAGCGTAATGGCAGCTACGATGTGTCCCTGGGGACGGGCCAGTCCCTGGTCCTGGGCGGCACCGCCAGCAAAATGTCGGCAGTCCCGTCGGGGATCGATAAGAGCCAATACAATATCCATGTCAGCTCCGGCAATTACTCCTCCGATGTGACCTCGGTGATTTCCGGTGGCCAGATTGGCGGTCTGCTGCGCTATCGCGAAGACGTGTTGACCCCGGCCATCAACGATCTGGGCCGTACCGCCTTGGTGGTGGCCGACCAGATCAACAAACAGTTGGGCCAGGGCCTCGATGCCAATGGCGAGTTTGGCTCGGCGATGTTCGCCAGCATCAACAGCGCCTCGGCGATCAGCCAGCGCAGCCTGGCGTCGTCCAATAACAGTACAGGTTCCGACAACCTGAGCGTCTCCATCAGCAACACCGGCGCGCTGACCACCTATGACTACGAAGTGACCTTTACGTCGGGCACCGAATACAGCGTCAAGCGTTCCGATGGCAAGGTGTTCACGGGGCCTTACGACACGGCCAACCCGGTCGAAATCGACGGTTTCAAGATTGCCCTGGACGGTAAAGGCAATCCCGGCGGCGTGGCGGCCGGCGACACCTTCAAGGTGGTCCCGACCCGCACCGGTGCGAGCAGCATCAACACGGTGATGACCGATTCGAACAAGATCGCTTTTGCCGGCGCGCTGGTTTCCAACACCAACACCGGCAATGGTGGTACAGGGGCCATGACCCAGCCGTCCCTGTCGGTGCCGCTGGATATCTATGGCGGTACGGGGCTGGCTGCCCAGCAGGCGGGCATCAAGAACTCGATGCCGGTCAGCCTGGTGTTTGGTGATGTCGCCGCCGACGGCACCCAGCCGTACAAGGTGTATTACAACGGCACCGAGATCGCTACGGCGGCCGGGACCATCGTGCCGGGCCAGAGCAACGACCTGAGTATCCAGGTGCCGATGCGCGATGCCAATGGCGCGGTGTTGACCCCAGCCCAGAGCTTCAGTTTTGACACCACCATCAGTGGTGCGCCGTCCAAGAACGACAAGTTCGAGGTTGGCTTCAACGTCAACGGCCAGAAAGACAACCGCAATGCCAATGAATTGCTCGGCTTGCAGACCAAGTCCACGGTGGGCCTGATCGATGGCAATGCCGGGATGAGCATGGGCGGTGCCTATAGCCGCCTGGTCGAGCAGGTGGGCGCCAAGGCCAGTCAGGCCATTGGTGACAGCACGGCCAGCGGCGCCATTCTGGCGCGGGCCAAGTCCGAGGTAGGGGCGGTCTCCCAGGTCAACCTGGATGAAGAAGCGTCCAACCTGATCAAGTTCCAGCAGTACTACACCGCGTCGTCGCAGATCATCAAGGCCGCGCAAGAAACCTTCAGCACGCTGATCAACAGTCTTTAAGGGAGTTTTCGACGATGCGTATTTCCACAGCCCAGTATTACGATACGAGTGCGGCTAAGTACCAGAGCAATTTCTCCTCGATCGTCAAGACCAACGAGCAGATCACCTCTGGCGTGCGGATCCAGACCGCTGGTGATGACCCGGTCGGCGCCGCCAAGCTGCTGATGCTGCAACAGCAGAAAGAAATGCTGACTCAGTACAGCGGCAATATGGGCAGCCTCAAGAACTCCCTGGCCAACGAAGAAAGCGTGCTCGATAGCATTAATACTGCCCTGCAGCGCGCCCGCGAGCTGGCACTGGGCGCCGGTGACGGCAGCAAGAGCGATGCTGACCGCAAGTCGATTGCCGAAGAGCTGTCCAACATCGAAGGCAATATCCTCAGCCTGCTCAACAGCAAAGATGCTTCGGGGCAGTACATGTTTTCCGGCTCGAAGACATCGACGCCGCCGTATGTGCGCAATAACGATGGCACCTACACCTACCAGGGTGACGACATGCAGCTGAACCTGCAGGTGTCCGACACCCTGTCGCTGGCCAGCAACGACACGGGCAAGAGCGTGATGGAATCGGCGATCAACTCGGGCCGGACCCAGGCGGCATTCGATACAACGCCGGCCACGCCTGCCGGTCTTACCAAGGCCAACGATGGCACGGTATCGGTGTCGGCCGGTTTGATGACGTCGAACTCGGCTTACACCAAAAGCTTTGCAGAGGGCGAGCCCTATAAGCTGGCGTTTACCAGCAGCACCGAATACAAGATTTTTGACAAGAACAACCAGGACGTCACTTCCCAGGTCTCTGGCAACGGCAAGTTCGATGCGACCAAGGAAGGCGGTTCCAAGATCAGCCTGCGCGGTGTCGAGTTCGATATCACGCTGCGGCTCAAGACACCTGCACCCCAGGCGTTCGATACCGTAACGAACCAGCCCAAGGTTGATGCGAATGGCGATCCGGTTCTGATGACCAACGACGAGCAGGTTGCCGGCTATACCTTCAACCTGGCGACCAAGCCTGAAAGCTTCAACAGCTCGCGCACGCCAAGCAACCCGTCCAGCACCCAGATCACCAGCACCACGATCACCAATAAGGCTGACTACACCAACGGTTTCCCCAGCAGCGGCGTGGTGATCAAGTTCGACGCCAATGGCACCGACTACAAGGTCTATGCCCAGCCGTATTCGGACACCAGCAAGTCGATTGGCGGCGGCGCGGCTACGGCGGCTCCGGCGCCGGCTCCAGCCGGTTCCATGACCGCGACCTTCAACGGTGTCAAAGTCGATTTTGGTGCGGCGCTGCAAGGCGGTGATCAGTTCGTGATCGGCTCCTCCAGCCACAAGACCCAAAGTGCCCTGGATACCTTGAGCCAGCTGCGCAAGGCTCTGGAAACCCCGTCCGATAACGATGTGATGGCGCAGATCCAGCTCAAGGATGCGCTGAATTCGGCCATCGGCAATCTGAGCAACGCCAGCGAGCAGGTGCTGAGTGTGCAGGGCGCCATTGGTGCGCGGTTGAACTCGATCGATATCCAGAGCGTTGAGAACAGCAGTCTGGACCTGGCCAATGGCAGCATCCAGGCCGCCATCGGCAACACCGATGTCGCAACGGCGTCCATCGACCTGGCGTTCCAGCAATCGCTGTTGCAGGCCTCGCAACTGGCCTTTGTCAAAATCTCCCAGTTGAGCCTGTTCAACAAAATGTAAGCCCGTTTGGACTGCCGGCACCCAGGTGCCGGCGGTTTTTCCTCGCTAGGCCCCCTCGCAGTACCGATTTTTTCCTCCAGGGCTTGATTGCGGCCCGTCTGCCTCGTTATCCAATAAGTGCTTGATCGTGCCTTTATGGCTGATTGTTTCTTGCGGGCGACGCATAATGCGTGACCTATGAGTCACAACGGGCATCTTCACTGTATCGTGCGAAAAAGGATGGCCGGGCGGGTGCCCCGGCCAGGCGTTTTGCGGCGTGTGCGCAAGAGCCTGCGACGCATTTTGACGCGGCGCAATCCACCCATTGTCAGCACCACTCGATCTTGCGAGCGGTGACCTCCGGTTATTCAGTATTGGGAAGCCACAATGATTGGCATAAAAAGCATCGCCAGCTACGTGCCAGAAGGCGGGCTGGACAATTACGCCCAGGGTGCGAAGTTCGCCAAGGATGAAGAGTTTATTCTCGGCAAGATCGGCTCGGCGTTCCTGCCGCGCAAGGAAGCGGTCCAGGAAACCTCCGATCTGTGCGTCGAGGCGGTCAATGCCTTGTTTGCCAACAACCCCGAACTCAAGCGCGAGTCCATCGATGCGCTGATCGTGGTCACGCAAAACGGCGATGAAGAGGGCTTGCCCCACACATCGGCGATTGTTCAGGACAAGCTGGGCTTGGCGACGCATGTCGCTGCGTTCGATATTTCCCTGGGTTGTTCCGGCTATGTCTACGGCATCTACGCCCTCAAGGGCTTTATGGAAGCCGCAGGGTTGAAAAACGGCCTGTTGGTCACCGCCGATCCGTATTCGAAGATCGTCGATCCAGAGGATCGCAACACCACCATGCTCTTTGGTGATGCGGCTACCGCCACCTGGATGGGCGAAGACGCCCCCTGGCAGTTGGGCAAGGCCAAGTTCGGCACCGACGGCTCTGGTGCGCCATACCTGAAGGTCAGCGACGGCGTGTTCTTCATGAATGGCCGCCAGGTCTTCAACTTTGCCTTGCTCAAGGTGCCGGCGCATCTGCATCAGTTACTCGATGAATCCGACCTCAAGCCGCAAGATATCGACGCCTTCTGCATCCACCAGGGCAGTGCGGCCATTGTCGACGCGGTGGCGCGGCGTTTTGAGGGCGAGCCGGAGAAATTCATCAAGGACATGCTCGAAACCGGCAACACGGTGTCTTCGAGTATTCCGCTGTTGTTGCAACACCACGTCCTCGACTCGAAATGGCAGCGCGTGGCGCTGAGCGGTTTCGGGGTCGGCCTGTCGTGGGGCTCGGCGGTCATTTATCGGCCTTGAGCCCAGGCTCATCGTACAGCGGTCCCAAAACGCCCAGGTCTTTGAAAACCTGGGCGTTTTGCTTGGCCCGACGGCTGCTTTTGGAGGCTGATGGCGAGTAGCCATAAAAAAGATAGTGGGATAACTCTCAAGAAAGGCTTTTTCTAGGCGATATAGGTGACGAAGGTTTTCTGGATGTGTCGGGTTTGCCCTCCAGCCGGAAGCCGCAGCACCCACCCACGAGGGATTCGTCATGGCTTTGTCCGTTAATACCAACATTACGTCCCTGGGCGTGCAGAAGAACCTGAACAAGGCTTCCGATGCGCTCAGCACCTCGATGAGCCGCCTGTCTTCGGGCCTGAAAATCAACAGCGCCAAAGACGACGCGGCTGGCATGCAGATCGCCAACCGTCTGACCAGCCAGGTCAAAGGCCTGACTGTTGCAGTGGCCAACGCCAACAACGGCGTGTCGATTGCCCAGACCGCTGAAGGCGCGATGCAAGAATCGACCAACATCCTGCAGCGTATGCGTGAGCTGGCCCTGCAATCGGCGAACGGCTCGAACAGCGATGACGACCGTACCTCCCTGCAACAGGAATTCACCGCGCTGACCGGCGAGCTGACCCGTATCTCGCAAACCACCAACTTCGGTGGTCGTAAACTGCTGGACGGTTCGTTCGATAACGTCGGCTTCCAGATCGGCGCCAACGCCAACGAAACCATTTCGTTCGGCATGAGCGACATCAGCGCCACTGGCCTGAAAGGTTCCTATGGCGAAGCCAAGGCTGCTGGCACCACCACAGCCCTGGCGGCGAACGTTACCGGTAGCGAAGGCAGCTTCGTCAATGGCTTTGCCACTACTACTGCCTATACCACCACCACCGCGGCTCGCGTTCTGACGGTCAATGGCACAGGTATCAACATCGGTACCGGCATCGACATCACGGCCGCTGCTGGCCTGATCAACGGGCAGACTGCCACGACTGGCGTCAAGGCTGAAGTCGTTGGTGGCAATCTCAAAATGACGTCGGCTACGGCGTTCTCGGTACAAGGTGACAACGTTGAAGTTGCACCGACTACCGCTACCGCGGCGACCGCGTTCTCCGGTCTGACCAAGGCTTCTCAGGTCAGCATCAATGGCACTGAGATCACCATCGCTGCCGGCCAGACCCTGGCGCAGGCCGTCACCACTATCAACACTCCGGCCACCGTCACCGCCACCGGCGTGACTGCTTCGGAGAAAGACGGTCGTCTGGTCCTGACTTCCGCTGACGGCAAAGCCATCAAGCTGGATAACGGTTCCGACGCCACTGACGGTCCGGGCGCGCTGTCGCGTCTGGGTCTGCAATCGGGCACCACCCAGGCCAAGCTGACCACCGATACCTCGGTGATCCTCAATGGCGTGGAAGTGAAGTTCAAGAAGGGCGACACTGCTGACTCGATCGTTTCCTCGATCAACAGCGCGAGCACTGGCGTCACCGCCAGCAAGAATGCTGACAACACCCTGGCGCTGTTCTCCAACAAGAGCTTCACCGTGGCCAACGGCAGTTCGGGCACTGGTCTGACCCAGCTGGGCCTGGCGGCAAACACGTTCACCGCCGTGACCGTGGAGACT
>NZ_JANHLC010000017.1 GCF_028682395.1 Pseudomonas putida
ATCGTCAAGATTAAATTCCGAAACCCCAATTGCGAAAGCAATTGGGGTTTTGTTTATGCGCGCGAAAAAGAGCGCAAATCAATGAGCAGGTCAATGAGCAGGGCGCGACATGCTCGGTCGCTCGCGATGGTAAGGTTCGCCCTGGATTTTGTACCTTCCCAAGCAGGTTTCATGGTGGTCCATGGCAATCGCCTGGACGAGCTGCGCAGCCTGGGACGTCGCTGAAACGGCTCTTTCTCCCGATCTCGGATTTTGCTTCATGAAATTTTTCCTGCTGCCATTAAGCCTGTTCCTCTCCTGCACGCTTACTTATGCAGCCACGCCTGAACCTATTCCGAAGCCATTGGAAGAGCAGGTCGGTCACCTGATTGCACTGCTCAAGGACAGCTACGCCAGCGGGCGCGCCGAATTGGCTGAGGTGCAGACCCTGAAGGTCGGCAGCGATAGCCAGGTGACCCTGGCGCTTTTCAACATTGAGGCCTTCGGGATGGGTAACAATTACCGCCAGTACCTTGCGGCATTTTCCTCATCCGTTAAGGAAAAAAACGAGGTGTATTACAGCTTGCTCGATGTGATTCAAATCGGTGGGGACGGTTGGCGTGCCATTGAACAGCTGAATGCGACGCTTGTGCCTGATCCGAAGGGAAAACAAATCCTGATCGATATCCCGGTGATGGTGAATACTCCGGGCGACTCTGTGAACACCCCCAGTAAGGCCGCAGTGATTCACCTGTCGCTTGGAGAGGCACGCCCACACCGTATCGTAGAAAGAAATTAATAATGTTCGCGGCCTTGAGTTAGTCGCGCAATGGCCGCCTAAATCATCCTGCTGAGCTGCCGCGTACGCTGACTCACCCTCTACATCTAAAAGGCCAGCGGTACAGCCTGGCCAATCAACCAGGTGCGATGCCCACAAAGCCCCTTTGCGAGTCTCCAGGTTTCACTCGAAACCCTGCAGATGAAAGCTCAGGTCACCCGTGAACTCCAGCCGCGAGTAATCGCGATAGCTAAAGCACCATTGTTGCTCGATACGTTCAAACTCATCGTGGTACCTGCCTGTGGCAATTGGCTGGAGAGCCAAGCCCGTAGTGGCTTGCAGGACCGTGTAGTAAGAGCGCACAGTGGCCTTGCCCAAGCCTTCATCAATTTCGATAATCGGATTGGTGATCAGATGCTGGGTGCGCGGGGTCGCGCAGGAATAGATTTTGATATGCCGCTGCCAGATTTGCAGAATCCCCTGCGCATCCAGTAGCTCCTTACTGCCATGGACTCTGATTTGTGCATGACGAAAAAGCGCGGCGGCGCCTTTGAGGTCACCGCTGTCCATTTTGTCGGCATAGCGATAGAGCAGATTGGTGATTTCCACGGCGCTGTTGCTCATGATCATCCTTATCCAAAAGAGGGGCTGGACATACCCTCCCAGGCAGGTTGAATCAATGCATCGTCCTTGTGGACGAGCCTGCGGATAATCTAGAGCGTCACTTCAATCGAGGCTGGCTGTTTGAGCGCATCCTTGGGGATTGTGAATGCGTTGTGTCGACGCCGGGTTCTTAGCCAGTTTCTGCGCTGGGCGGCGAGGGCGGGGCAGCAGTTCTCCACCGCAGTTGGGGCAATGGCCGGCCAGGCGCTCATCGGCGCAGTTCGCGCAGAAGGTGCATTCAAAGGAGCAGATACGTGCCTGGGCGGATTCGGGCGGCAGGTCGCAGTCACAGCATTCGCAGTTGGGGCGTAGTTCGAGCATGGGCATTGGGCTTCTGGATTGGAGAGGGACAATCGAGAGTAGTCCCGGCTTCTCCATCAGGTAAAGCCATTGGTGAGCTATGACGGTAATTTCCCGCAAATGCAACATGGCTGACATGACGGGATGTTGAGATACGGCCCATTCAGGTTATCCCGGAGTGACCCTCATGTCGTTTACATCCAGATTGGCGCTGCAACTGACGCTGCTGTTTGTCTTGCTGCTGGGCAGTATCGCCGCTACCGGGTTTGGCGCCCGGGTACTGCAAGCCTCAGCGGTTGATTTATCATCCGGTTCGTCCCTGCACAAGGCGTCGGCAAGCACAGCGACAGTTGGTAGCGAGGCGCAAACCCTCTAGTGCAGCATGGACGACCCGTCTTTGCGGGGCTGGTCCGGCTTGTGCTTTCAAGTGCACGCTTCATGCCCCTGTGGTCCGGGCAGCCATAGCTGCTCGGCACCATGCCGTCAGCACGGTCGCTGGTGCCTGGCAAACCGTTCGATTGGTTGATCAGCGACCAGATGATGCCCCGCATGGATGGCTGGCAATTACTCGCGAGCGTACGCGTGCGATGGCCCCAGCTACCGGTATTGCTGTATTCTGCGGCACCGCCGTTGCGTGATGGCAATTGGCCTGAAGCCTTGGCTTTTGACGCCTGCCTGCTCAAGCCGGCCAGCAGTGGTGAGCTCTTGGCAGTGATCGCCGGGCTGCTTAGGATCCCCCAGGCCGCCACCGGGGCGTCTGGCACGCCCGTCAACGCTCAAATGGGCTAGGACGGCGAGAGGGGCGACCCTTGGCACCGCGTATATCCTTTGATATTGAACATGAGGTCGGTTTTGCGTCAGACCAGCCATTCGCGTAGGGCCCTTCGTGCGTGTTCGCTCATCAGCCTGCTGCCATTCGGCCCCGCAATGGCGCTGGCGGACGAGGAGCCGTTGGTGCTCGATGAGGTGACGGTCAGCGCGCCTCACCGCGAGGCGCGGGTCAGCGACGAGCCGATCGCGATCAACGTGCTCGATGGTCGCGAGCTGGAAGAGGCCGGCGTCAATACCATCGCGGACCTTGAGCAGCGTGTGCCGAGCCTGCTGGTCTCGGCGCCCAACCCGCGATACGTCAGCTACGGCATTCGCGGCATGGGTGCGAGCTCGTACAACGATGGCATTGACGCCAGTGTCGGGACCTACCTCGACGGTGTGTACCTCGGGCGCCAAGGCATGTCCTTGGGCGAGATGCTTGATATCGAGCGGATTGAAGTGCTGCGCGGGCCCCAGGGCACGCGCTATGGCAAGAACACCACCGCCGGGGCGGTGAACATCATCAGCCGCGCGCCGACTTTCGCCCCCGAGGGCCGTGGCGAGGTCAGCGTTGGCGAAGACGGGCTGCGCCGCTACCGGGGCACGGTGTCCGGCGCGTTGGTCGACGAGGTGCTGGCGGGTCGGCTGACGGGTTATCAGGTCGAGCGCGACGGCCTGCTCGACAACCCGGTCAATGGCCAGCAACTGCGCGGCCTGGACCGCCAGGGTTGGCGCGGCCAGTTGCTGTGGACGCCGAACGAGACGTTCAGCGCCAGGCTGACCGGCGAATATGCCTGGCAGGATGAAAGTGATGCGCTGAACGCCAGCCATTACAGCCCCTCGAGTGTGCAGCGTGCGGCCTATGTGGGGTATGTCTTGCCACCGATCAATCCTTGGTCGGGGCGCATTTATCAGGACCAGCGCAATAGCACCAAAATCCGCCACAACGGTGCGAGTCTGGAGCTTAACCAACTGCTCGACAACGGTGCGACGCTCACCAGCCTCACGGCCTACCGCGATTGGAGCTATGACACTCAGCTCGATGGCGAAGGCTCGGCAGTGGATATCGCCACGGTCACGGCACGTCTCGATCACCATCAGTTCAGCCAGGAGCTGCGTCTGGCCGGGCCCGCCGGGGAAACGGTGGACTATGTGGTTGGCCTGTATTACCTGCGCCAGCAGCTCAATCGCCAGATCGATGCACGCTTTGGCGCCGATGCGGCGGCGTTTTTCGTGGGCGATCAGATCCATAAGCTCCAGCTTCCCTTTCCCGTCACTGCCGACATGATTCCCGCCTACCTGCTTGAAGATGCCCGCCAATCGCTCGATGGCGAGCAGCGCAATGACAGTCGCGCGATCTTTGGCCAGTTCACCTGGCAGTTGACGCCACGTCTGGAAATCACCCCTGGCCTGCGTTACACCCTGGAGCGCAAGCAGGCCGTGATCGACCGTAAGGTCTCGGAACTGACGCTTCGCTCTGACCCGATATCCCAGCTTGCCGGTGGCTTGCTGCACAGTGCCACCCTGGGGCCCAACTCTTACCGGCGCAACAGCATCGAGGAGCGCAATCTGTCCGGGCAACTGGCCGCCAGCTACCGCTTTACCGAGCAATTACTGGGCTACACGAGCTGGTCGCGGGGCTACAAGGCCGGTGGTATCAACCTGGATGTGGTCGCGGCTGGCGTGCCGCAGACGTTCGGGGCCGAGCGCGCAACGTCCCTGGAAGCCGGACTCAAGAGCCGCTTATGGGACGAGCGGGCACAGCTCGACCTGACGCTCTACCAGACCGATGTCGACGGTTATCAGGCCCTTACCACCAGCCCGCCGGTCAATGAGTACGCGCCGCCGTTGCGTGACCGGATGATTAATATCGACAGGGTCCGCCTGCGCGGGATTGAAGTCGATGGCCTGCTGCATGCCGACGAGCTGACCGACCTGCGCCTGGGCGTCGCCTTGAGTGACGCTCGTTACCTGGACTTTGCCCATGCTCCCTGTCCTCCCGGCAGCAGCCAGGCATCGTGTAACCGCAGTGGCGAACGCCTGTTCAATGCGCCACGCTGGAGTGTCACCGCCGGGGTTGCCCAGCGCTATCCACTGCTCTACGGCCTGGAGCTGTTCAGTGGCGTGGACTACAGCTTTCGCAGCGGCTACTACGGTGCCCTTGAAGGCGGGGCGGGCAGCTATCAGCCGGCCTATGGCCTGACCCATCTGCGGTTTGGGCTGCGGCGCGCGGATCGCCTCTGGGAGACGGAACTGTGGGCACGTAATGTGTTCGATACGCGCTACCTCATGGCGGCCTATGCGCAACTGGGCAGCGGCGATTATGCCGTGATGACCGGTGAGCCGCGCAGCATCGGCATCACCCTGCGCTCGTCCTACTGAGCCACGCGCACTTTTTCATGCCCTGACGCCGTTCGGTCTGTCGAAATGTATCCGCTCTGACACCCAGAACGGCTTAGAGAACCCGATCCGACCTTCGGGCCCATCAGAGAGTGCAACTGCTGCCCTCAGGTGGTGGGACGAACGCCGCTGCGTCGCCGCTGTAAGAGCCCCGCCAGCAGGTCCAGGATCGAGCAGAACACAAAGTACACCAGCGCCACGAACAGGAATATTTCCGTAGGGTGGACCATCACCCGGTTGCTGATCTGGGTGGCGACAAACGACAGCTCGCCCACGCCAATCACATACCCCAGCGAGGTGTCCTTGATCAGGCTGATCCACTGGTTGAGAAACGACGGCAGCATGATCGGCAGGGCCTGGGGCAGGATAATCAGGCGCAGCACCTGGCCCGGCTGCATGCCCAGGGCCCGGGCGGCGGCCCATTGGCCTTCGGGCAGGCTCTGGATCCCGGCGTGTACCGAGTGTGCGAGGTAGGCACCGCCAATCAGTGACAGGGCACAGACCACCGTGGCCAGCGCGGGTACGTCGATATGAAAGACGATGGGCAGCAGGAAATAGCTCCAGAAAATCAGCATCAGTACCGGGATCGCCCGAAAGAACCCCAGCACCGTCAACAGCACGCCGCGCGGCCAGCCCTTGAGCACGCTCAGGGCAATGCCTAGGCCGAGCCCGAGCAGCGCTGCGATCAGGCCCGACAGCAAGCTCAGCAGCAGCGTCAGCGCGGCGCCGCCCAGGGGCCCGTCGGGATAGGCACCGAGCAGAAAATAGTCGAGGTTGTCCGTAATTACCGAAAAGTCCATGGCTCAGATCGCTCCCTGACGATAGCGCTTGCTGTGCTGGACCCACTGGCCACCGGCCTCGATCAGCGCAATGGCGAGGATGTATAGCAGGGTCGCGAAGCCGAAGGCCTGGAAGGTCTTGAAGGTTTCGGTCTCCACCTGGCGCGAGGCGTAGGACAGCTCGGCGAGGCCGATGGCCATGGTCAGCGACGAGTTCTTCAAGGCATTCATGTATTGCCCCACCAGCGGCCCAAAGGCGGTACGCAGGGCCTGGGGCAGGATCACATGGCACCATATCTGGGCCGGACGCAGGCCCAGGGCCATGCCGGCGGCATATTGCTCGGCGCGTACCGAGGCGATGCCGGCGCGAAACTCCTCGGCGATAAAGGCTGCGGTGTACAGCGTCAGCCCCCAGAAACCGGCGATAAATTCAAAGGATGGCCAGGCTATCTCCGCCCCGAACACACTCACCTCATGGGGCATGTTCAGCCAACTGACCCAGCTTTCGGGCAGCAGCGCGCTGACGCCGAAATACCAGAAAAACAGCTGCACCAGCAGGGGGGTATTGCGAAATATCGCCAGGTAGGTTCGCGCCGGCCAGGCCAGCCAGCGGGTGCGCGCCAGGCGGGCGAGGCACAGGGCGAAACCCAGGCCGCTGGCGACCAGGCAGACCACCAGGGACAGGCCCAGGGTCAGGAGAAAACCATCGAACAACCAACTCAGGTACTGCGGGCCCAGCAATTCACCGAACATTGATCAGGGTGTCCATCAGAACGCAAAACGCCCGCGCGGTGGTCCGCAGCGGGCAGCCAGGGGTAAGCAGGGTGACTCAGCTCTTGTCGCCGATCTTGTACAGGCGGGTCAGCGGGGTCTTGGTGGTCGGGCCGAACCAGGCGTCATAGATGGTCTGTGCCTGGCCTTTGCTTTCCAGCTCGACCAGGGTCTCGTTGACGAACTCGGTCAGGGCCGTCTCACCCTTGGGCACGCCGACACCGATCAGGTCATTGGAGATCGTGAAGGGCGGGACTTCGTACTTGTCCTTGTCGGGCACATTGGCCAGGAGGCCGATCAGCTTCGGTCCATCCTGGGTGATGGCCTGGACGTTACCGTTGCGCAGGGCCGTAAAGGCAAAGGGGGTGTCGTCATAGGCAACGACCTTGGCGCCGGGGAATTTCTCGCGCAGCACGCCTTCGTTGACGGTGCCCTTGTCCACGCCGACCCGCCATTTGTTCAGGTCTTCAGGCGACTTGAGGGTGCCTTTCTTGACGATGAACTGTTGGCCGGAGCTGAAGTACGGGATGCTGAAGTTGACCTGCTCGGCACGCTCCGGGGTGATAGTGAAGTTGGCCAGGACCAGGTCGACCTTGTTGGCGACCAGCAGCGGGACACGGTTGGCCGGGTTGGTCGGTTGCAGTTGCAGCTTGACGCCCAGCTTGTCGGCGATGGCCTTGGCGTAGTCGACATCCAGGCCTTCGATCTGCTTGCTCTTGGCATCGACAAAGCCGAAGGGCGGGTTGCTGTCGAACGAGGCGACGCGCAGCACGCCGGATTTCTTGATGTCGTCCAGACGGTCGGCGTGGGCCAGGCCCGAGAGAACGGCGAGGGTCAATGCGGTGAGGGCAGTCAATTTTTTCATGGGGTTCTCAACACTTGATGGATGATGTGGTGTCGAGTTTTGCAGTCAGCCAATAAGATTCAAAGGAATATAAAAGAATTTATTGATTCCTTAATTGCATAAGCTGATAAGCCGTGGGTTAGCGCTAAATGGCCGTGCTAGAGCGGTCGGGGCGGGCGGGAGCGGATGCCCGCCCGCTGCTATCAACCTGGGAACAGGAATGGGCTGAGGCTACTGCGGGCAAAATCCTCGCGCTCGACTTCGGCGTCGAGGGCCAGGGTCGCCAGGTCGTCGGCAACCACTTCCAGTTCGCGATCGTGCTCGAGGTAGAACACTTTCAGATAGCTCTGGCAATCGCCGCAGCTCTCGGCCTTGCAGGCGACGTTGTGTTCGTCCAGCGACCAGTAGTCGAGCTTGCCGGTTTCCTCGCAGTTGCTGCATTTGAGCCGGACCATATGCCAGCGGCTCTCGCACAGGCCGCAGTGCAGGTAGCGCAGCCCGGCCTGGGCGCCGGTCATGATCACGCTGGCCACCGGTACGCTGGTGCAGACCGGGCAGAACTGGCGGCGCTCGCCGGGCAGTGCACTGGCCGACGCGGGCAAATGGGCCGCGAGCTGGGTGAAGTACAGCGACAGGGCAGACCAGATAAACAGCGCCTGGCCACTGTCGACTCCGGCGAAGTCACCCGCCAGCAGGGCGCTGGCGCGCGTTTCCAGGTCCGCTCCATCCAGCTCGCGCAGCGCTTGCAGCGTCGCTTGCACAGGGGCGGATGCCTGGGGGTGGAGGCGCTCGATCAGGGCCTTGAGCAGCGCTTGCCAGTACGGCGAGCGGGACAGGCTGGCGGTGGCCAGGGGCGGATGGCCGCCGCCCAGGCGTGTGGCCAGGTCGGCGATCTGCGATGCCGGCAACGGGAGCGCTTCCAGCAATTGCTGCTGGATATCGACCACGTTGGCAACAAACCTCAGGTAGTCCGCCAGGTCGTGCCCTTCGGCTAACTGGCGCAGGCGCGTGGCGCGCTTGAGGTAGTGGCGATCCAGTTGGGGCAGCAACAACGGCGGGATTTCGGCCAGCCCCGGCGAGCGCTCGGCAGCCGGGGTCAGGTGGATGCTGTTCATGGCTTGTTTCCCGGCTTGGAGGATTTGCTGAGCAACTGACGGTACCAGCGGTCATGGTGATTCTTGGCCCAGGAGCGGGTGACGTAGCCCGTGACCATGCCGCGGATCGAGCCCTTGATCCAGAACGCCAGGTACGCGTGACCGATCACCAGCAGGATCAGCGCAATCCCGGCCACGGCATGCACCACCAGACCCAGGCGGATCGTCGGGATACTGAACAGCGGCGCGAAATACGGCCGCCAGATCAGTACGCCGCTGATCAGCAGCAGCGAGATCAGGCCCATGATTCCCCAGAACAGCAGCTTCTGGCCGGCGTTGTACTTGCCGATCTGCAGCGGCTTGTCGTGTGCTCCGCTGAGAACCTGGCGCATATTCTTGAACCACACCAGGTCCTCGCGCTCCGGCAGGTTGTATTTGACGAAGCGGATAAACAGGAACACCAGCAGCAGGAACACCACGACCCCGAAGAAGGGGTGCAGGATGCGCGCCAACTGCGGCGTGCCGAACACGGCGTTGAGGCCGTTGAACGAGGGGAAAAACCACGACAGGCCGGACAGCGCCACGGCGAAGAAGCACAGCACCATCAGCCAGTGGCCGGCCCGCTCGATAAAGCGGGTGCGCAGGATCATCTTGTCCTTGTTCATGCCAGGGTGTCCTCTTCGGTTTCTGCGTCTTCTTCCACTTCGTTCGGCCCGGTGCCGATGTAGTGGAACAGGGTGCCGGCCAGGGTGGCGAAGAATGCGGCAGCGGCCACGGGCTTGAGCCAGCCTTTCCAGCCCTGGATCGCGCTGCTGATGCGTGGGTCGGTCGGTAGCTTGTGGTACAGGTGCGGCTTGTCGGCATGCTGCAGCACATACATCACATGGGTCCCACCCACGCCTTGCGGATCATACAGGCCGGCACCGGCAAAACCGCGGCCTTGCAGCTCGACGACGCGTTCGCTGGCCAGGTGCTGCATGTCCTGCTTGCTGCCGAAATTGATCGCTCCGGTCGGGCAGGTCTTGACGCAGGCCGGCTCCTGGCCGACCGCGACGCGGTCCGAGCACAGGGTGCATTTGTACGCCTTGTTGTCCTTCTGGTTGATGCGCGGCACGTCGAAGGGGCAGCCGGCGATGCAGTAGCCGCAGCCGATGCAGTGCTCGGACTGGAAGTCGACGATGCCGTTGGCGTACTGGATGATCGCCCCCGGTTGCGGGCAGGCCTTGAGGCAGCCAGGGTCGGCGCAGTGCATGCAGCCGTCCTTGCGGATCAGCCACTCGAGCTTGCCGTTTTCCTGCTCCACTTCATCGAAGCGCATCAGCGTCCAGGTCTCGGCGGTGAGGTCGGCCGGGTTGTCGTAGACGCCGACGTTGTGCCCGACTTCGTCGCGCAGGTCATTCCATTCGTTGCAGGCGACCTGGCAGGCCTTGCAGCCGATGCAGATGCTGACGTCGATAAGTTTGGCCACTTCGACCTGGTGATCGCGGGCCTGGGGCGCGGGTGTCAGTACGCTGGTGGCGGAGCGTTTGATGATGTCTTGGGATTGCATGGACATGGGTGCTCTCCTTTAGACCTTTTCAATGTTCACGAGAAACGCCTTGTATTCGGGCGTCTGGGTATTCGATTCGCCGACGCCGGGCGTCAGGGTGTTGGCCAGGAAGCCTTTGCGCGTTGCGCCTTCGTAGCCCCAGTGACAGGGGATGCCGATGGTGTCGACATCCTGGCCATCGACCGTCAGGCGGCGGATGCGCTTGGTGACCACCGCCTTGGCCTTGATATAGCCGCGCTGGGTGCTCACGCGCACGGTATCGCCCTGGACGATGCCCTTTTCATTGGCCAGCTTTTCACCGACCTCGACAAACTGCTCCGGCTGGATAATCGCGTTGAGCCGCGAGTGCTTGGTCCAGTGACGGAACAGCTCGGTGATCGAGTAGGTGGTCGCCACGTAGGGGAAGTCTTCACGGCTCCCCATGCGTTTGCGATCGTTCTCGTAGAGGCGCACGGTCGGGCCGTAGGTGACGTTCGGGTGCAGGGGGTTCTTGGCCAGCGGGCTTTCCGTCGGCTCGTAGTGCTCGGGGAACGGGCCATCGTTCATCGCGCCGACCGAGAACAGCCGGCCGAGGCCTTCGGGCAGCATGATAAACGGGTTGACGTTGCCGCCCGGTGCCGCGCCGATGGCGAAGTCCGGTACATCGATGCCGCTCCAGCGCTGGCCGTCCCAGCCGATCAGCTTGCGCTTGGGATCCCACGGCTGGCCCAGCGGGTCGGCCGAGGCACGGTTGTAGAGAATGCGTCGGTTCTGCGGCCAGGACCAGGCCCAGCCTGGCGTGCAGCCCAGGCCGCTGTCGGCATTGTCGCGCCGGGCCATCTGGTTGCCCTGTTCGGTCCAGGAACCGGCGAAGATCCAGTTGAAGCAGACGGTGCTGCCGTCATCGCGCAACTGCGAGAAGTCATTGAGCAACTGGCCCTTGCGCAGGATCAGGTTGCCCTGCTCGTCGTGCAGGTCGGCGAGGGCGCGGCCGTTGGATTCCTTGGCCACTTCTTCAGGGTGCGGGTCGAGCGGGTTCTGGTAGTCCCAGGCCATATTGAGGATCGGCGCCGGGTTGGCGCCGCCTTCCTTCTCGTACAGCTCGCGCAGCTTCATGAACAGATGGCCGAGGATCTTGCCATCGTGCCAGGCCTCGCCCGGCGGTGCGGCGCCGGCCCAGTGCCATTGCAGCCAGCGCCCGGAGTTGACGATGGAGCCATCTTCCTCGGCAAAGCACGAGGAGGGCAGGCGGAACACCTCGGTCTGGATCGAGGCCGTGTCGACATCGTTCTCCTCGCCGTGGTTTTTCCAGAAGCTGCTGGTCTCGGTGGCCAGCGGATCGATGATCACCAGGAACTTGAGCTTGGCCAGTGCGGTGGCGGCCTTGTTCTTGTCGGGGAAGGCGGCAATTGGGTTGAAGCCCTGGGCGATATAGCCGTTGACCTTGCCTTCGTACATGCGGTTGCTGAAGTTGAGCACGTCGTAGCTGTCGTCCCACTTGGGCAGCCAGTCGAAGCCCCAGTCGTTGTCCTTGGTGGCTTTGTCGCCCCAGAAGCTCTTCATCATGCTGACAAAGAATTTCGGGGTGTTCTTGTAGTAGTTGACCTGGTCGGGCAGCAGCGCCGCCGGGGTGGTCTGCTTGAGGTAGGTGGCGAGGTTGGTCTGCTCGTCGGAAGGCAGGTTCATATAGCCTGGCAGGCGCAGCGACAGCAGGCCCAGGTCGGTATAACCCTGGATATTGGAGTGACCGCGTAGGGCGTTGACGCCGCCACCGGCCATGCCGATATTGCCCAGCAGCAGTTGGATCATGCCTGAGCCACGGATCATCTGCGCGCCGTTGGTGTGGTGGGTCCAGCCCAGGGCGTAGAGGAAGGTCGCGGTCTTGTCCGGGGCACTGGTCTCGCCGAGGATCGCGCAGATCTGCAGGAAATCGTCCTGGGGCGTGCCGCAGATGTTGCTCACCATCTCCGGGGTATAGCGGCTGACGTGGGCCTTGAGCAGGTTCCACACGCACCGTGGATGGCTGAGGGTCATGTCGCGCTTGGCGTAGCCGTCGGCATCCAGTTCATAGGTCCAGGAACTGCGGTCGTAGGCGCGTTTCTGGGCGTCGTAGCCGCTGAACAGACCATCGTCGAAGCTGAAGTCTTCGCGCACGATCAGGCTGGCGTTGGTGTAGGCGCGCACGTACTCGTGCTGGACCTTGTCGTGGGTGATCAGGTAGTTGACCATGCCCATCAGGAAGGTCACGTCGGAGCCGGCGCGGATCGGCGAGTAGATATCCGCCACAGCGGCACTGCGGTTGAAGCGCGGGTCGACCACGATTACCTTGGCGCCGTTGCGGATCTTGGCTTCGATCACCCACTTGAACCCGACCGGGTGCGCCTCGGCGGGGTTGCCGCCCATGATCAGCACCACGTTGGCGTTCTTGATATCGACCCAGTTATTGGTCATCGCGCCACGGCCGAAGGTCGGCGCCAGTGCCGCCACGGTCGGTGCATGGCAGACCCGGGCCTGGCTGTCGGTGCCGAGGATGCCCAGGGCACGGGTGAAACGCTGGTCCAGGGAGCCGGTCTCGCTGCTCGCCGCCGAGGAGCAGAGCATGCCCGTACTCAGCCAGCGGTTGACCGTGGTGCCCTTGGCGTTCTTCTCGATGAAGTTGGCGTCGCGGTCGTCCTTCATCAGCCGGGCGATACGCTCGATGGCGTGGTCCCAGGTGATGCGTTGCCAGGTGTCGGAGCCCGGAGCGCGGTATTCGGGGAATAGCAGGCGCTGTTCGCTGTGGATGTAGTCCACCAGCCCGGCGCCCTTTGGGCACAACGAACCACGGCTGACCGGATGGTCGGGGTCGCCCTCGATGTGGAAGATTCGCGCCTTGGCGTTTTTCGCGCCGTCACCGAGGCTGTACATCAACACGCCGCAGCCGACCGAACAGTAGGTGCAGTTGTTGCGTGTTTCCTTGGCACGCAGCAGCTTGTACTGGCGCGACTGGGTCGCCTGGGCCACGGCAGGCGCAAAGCCCAGGGTGGCGGTGGTGGCGGTAGCGACGCCGAGGGTACAGAGCTTGAAGAACTGTCGTCTGCCAAGTTCCATGGGTATCTCCTTGTTCGGGTGGCGTCACGACTCGCCAGGCATGCGCAGGCACGATGAATAACATCGAAAGTGCAGTGGGCTAAATAATTGAAACGGCACTTGCGCGCCTGAAGTAGAACTCTTTGTAGAGCTTGGCGGTAATTAAAGAGGTCTGGGGCGAAACTGCAAGTTTGTTCGTCTACGACATTAGGCTAATAAGTAATTACCGGGCCGCAATACCGGAGTTTTTACGTGCACGACTCTTCTTCGACACTGAATGCATCGCTGGAAGGCTTATTTGATAAGGGGGGGCAGTGTATTGATAGAGCTTTCATCGGGCCAATCGAGTTTCTCGATGGTCTAATCGACTGTCTCTATGATGGCGCGGGTAGTTGAATGGGAAATGAAGTTTAATCGACCGCTATATATATTTATATATTCCGACTTTAATGCTCGTGTATTGCATGTTAATGATTCTTGTTTGGTGTGTGGATAGTTAAGGCTAGTGCTGGCTGCCGATATCTGATCCGTCATTATTATTTAAAGCTGTAATGCTTGAGTTGGATCAATAACCTGTGCCGACATTTCAGGGGCGGAATGAGCGCGGCGTCGAGGCCCGGCTTTCAAGGAGGGGGATAATGTTATAAGATAACCTTTGTTATCTTCGCGTCCCTCGGATTTTCTCCCTCCTGCAGTGTGAATGTTCTCCATGACCTCCCTTGTTTCTCCTCGCCTGGCAATGGGCCGGTTGCTCTCGATCGATGCGCTCAGAGGGCTGGTGATTCTGCTGATGCTGCTCGACCATGTGCGTGAAACCTTTCTGCTGCACCGCCAGGTCAGCGATCCCATGGACATTGCCAATACCGAGCCGACGCTGTTTCTCAGTCGCACCCTGGCCCATCTCTGTGCGCCGGTCTTTGTGTTGCTGACGGGCCTTTCGGCCTATCTCTATGGCGAAAAACAGGCGGACCTGCGCGCGGTATCGAGCTTCCTGTTCAAACGCGGGCTGTTTCTGCTGGTGCTGGAGTTCACCCTGGTGAACTTCGCCTGGACCTTCCAACTGCCGCCCAGCGTGATCTACCTTCAGGTGATCTGGGCCATCGGCCTTAGCATGCTGGCCCTGGCTGCGCTGGTCTGGTTACCGCGTGGAGTGCTGGTGGCGCTGGGGCTGGGGATTATTGCGGGGCACAATCTGCTCGATGGCCTGCACTTCGCGCCGGAGTCGACCTGGCATCTGCCCTGGGCGATCGCCCACGACCGTGGCTGGATCGAGGTGTCAGAGGCACTGCGCCTGCGTACGTCCTATCCGGTGCTGCCGTGGATTGGCGTGATCGCCCTGGGCTACGGGCTGGGCCCCTGGTTTGCCCGGGGCGTCGATGCCGGCTGGCGGCAGAAGCGCCTGCTGGCGTTGGGTGTGGCGGTGCTGTTGGGGTTTGTCGGGCTGCGGTTGCTCAATGGTTACGGCGAGCAGCCCTGGCAGGCGGGCGACAGCCTGGTGCAGAACCTGATGAGCTTTTTCAACATCACCAAGTACCCACCGTCCCTGTTGTTCCTGGCGTTGACCCTGGGCATCGGGCTGTTACTGCTGCGGGGGTTCGAGCGAGTGCCGACGGCGCGCTGGCTCCGCCCGCTGGCGGTGTTCGGCGCGGCGCCGATGTTTTTCTACCTGCTGCACCTGTATGTGCTCAAGGTGCTCTATGTCCTGGCCGTGGCCACCCTGGGGCTGAATCAGGGCAGCTACTTTGGCTTCGACTCGGTCGCGGCGATCTGGCTGGTCGCCGTCCTGCTCGGTGTCGTGCTCTACCCGGTGGTTGCCTGGTTCGCGGCGCTGAAGGCGCGGCGCCGCGACCTGGCCTGGCTCAAGTATCTGTAGGCCGGCGCTTGAGGTGTTCGAGCAGCGCCTGCAAGGGGTGACGCACCTGTTGCTCGGCCAGGCGCTGGGCTTGGCTACGGCACGAGTAGCCGGTGGCCAGGAGTTCGCCAGCGTTCGAGGGCGAGGCGAGCAAGGGTCCCCAGGATTGCTCGAAGATGGTTTGTGAGGTCTGCCGGTTGCGGGCTTCGTGGCCGTAGCTGCCGGACATTCCGCAGCAACCGCTGGCCTGGGCCTGCAAGCGCAGGCCGAATTTGTCGAAGACCTGCTGCCACTGACCGACGCTGGCGGCGGCATTGGTTTTTTCCGTGCAGTGGGCCAACAGGCGGTAGCGCGTGGCTTCGGCTTCGCCGGTGGGCAGGCTGTCGGGTAGCACCCCGGCCAGCCATTCCTGCAGCAACGCCACCGGCGGGCAGTGTTCGGCGCCGGGTACCTTGAGGTATTCCTGGCGATAGACCAGCGTCATGGCCGGGTCCAGGCCAACCAGGGGCACATCGAACGTGCTCAGGGCATGCAGGCGGTCGGCGTTACGCCTTGCGGCGCGGGCGAACGGCCCCAGCAGGCCCTGGGCATGCAGCGGCTTGCCATTGGCATTGAAGGGCGCCAGGTAGATGGCGTAGCCGAGCCGGGCCAGCAGCTCAAACAGATCGGCCAGCAGGGGTGTTTCGAAGTAGCGGGTAAACGCGTCCTGCACCAGGATCACGCTGCGTTGGCGCTCCTGCGGGCTCAGGCGGGCGAGCAGGGCGGGGGTCGCCTGACGCACCTGGAAGCGCCGTTGGCTGGCGCGCAGATCGAAACGTTCGAGCAATGGGCTGTCGACGAGGCCGGCATGGCGTGCCAGCAGGCGCGTGACCCAGGGTGCACCCATCACCGCGTTGTACAGCGTAGGCATCCGGGCAAAGTAGGGCACGGTGTATTCCAGCGAGCCGATCAGGTAGTCCTTGAGCGGACGCAGGTAGCGCTGGTGGTACAACTGCAGGAACCGTGCGCGGAAATCCGGGACATCGACCTTGACCGGGCATTGGCCGCTGCAGGATTTGCAGGCCAGGCAACTGGCCATGGCGGCATACACCTCATGGGAAAAGTCCTCGGCACCACGCTGCTGCGCCCGGCTATTGAGCCAGCGCCCTGGCAGGCCGAGCCAAAACCCGGGGACCTTGGCCGCGGCCAACACATCGACGCCGGCCGCCCCCTGCAGGCGGAGCCACTCGCGGATCAGCGTGGCACGGCCCTTGGGGGAGTGGACACGCTGGCGGGTGGCTTTCCAGGACGGGCACATGGCGTCGTCCGGGTCGTAGTTGTAGCAGGCGCCATTACCGTTGCAATGCATGGCCGGGCCGAAGCTCTGCCAGACCTTCTCGTCGATCTGGCGATCCAGCTCGCCCCGCAGCGGCACGCCATCGACTTTGCTCAGGGCCAGGTCGGTGCCCAGGGCCGTGGCGATCTTGCCCGGGTTGAGCTGGTTATGCGGGTCGAAGGCGGCCTTGAGTGCCTGCAACGCCGGGTACAGCTCGCCAAAGAAGGCCGGGGCGTATTCCGAGCGCAGGCCCTTGCCATGTTCGCCCCACAGCAGGCCGCCGTATTTATGGGTCAGTTGCGCCACGGCGTCGGTCAGCGGGCGAATCAACTCGGCCTGGGCCGGGTCCTTCATATCCAGGGTCGGGCGCACGTGCAGCACGCCGGCATCGACGTGGCCGAACATGCCGTAGGTCAGGCCACGGCCGTCCAGCAGTGCGCGAAACTCGGCGATGTAGTCCGCCAGGTGCTCCGGCGGCACGGCCGTGTCTTCGACAAAAGGTTGTGGCCGAGCTTCGCCCTGGACATTGCCGAGCAGGCCGACCGCGCGCTTGCGCATGCCGTAGACCCGCGACACTGCCGCCGCACCCACCGCCAGGGTGTGGCCCAGGCGCGGCACGCCCTGGTCCTGTTGCAGGTGTTCGACAAAGGCGGCCACCCGCGCCTGTACCGCGTCGGCGTCGTCGCCGCTGAACTCCACCAGGTTGATGCCCAGGGTCGGTTGGGCATCGCTGGGGAAGTACTCCTTGACCCCATGCCAGACGATGTCTTGCATGGCCAGCTGGAGCACGCGCGAGTCGACGGTCTCGATGGACAACGGCTCCAGCGCGAGCAGGGCCCGGGCATCGCGCAGTGCCTCCATAAAACCGGCATAGCGCACATTGACTAGGATCGAGTGCCGGGGAATCGGCAGCACGTTGAGCTTGGCCTCGACGATAAAGCCCAGGGAACCTTCGGCGCCGCACAGCACACTGTTGAGGTTGAAGCGCTGGTCGGCCTGGCGCAGATGGGCCAGGTCATAGCCGGTCAGGCAGCGATTGAGCTTGGGGAAGACCCGCTCGATGGCTTCGGCCTGTTCCCGGCTGATGCGTTCGGCGCAGCGGTAGACCTCGCCAGTCCGGTCGGTGCGCGCACACAGGCGGGCCAGCTCGCTGGCGTCCACCGGCTGGCTGTGCAGGGCCTCACCGCCCAACAGGATGCTGTGCAGTTCTAGTACATGGTCGCGGGTCTTGCCGTAGGTGCAACTGCCCTGGCCGCTGGCATCGGTGCTGATCATGCCGCCCAGGGTGGCGCGGTTGGAGGTCGACAGCTCCGGGGCGAAGAACAGCCCGTGGGGTTTGAGCGCAGTGTTGAGCTGGTCCTTGACCACGCCGGCCTGGACCCTGACCCAGCGTCCTTGCGGGTCGATCTCAAGTATTTTGTTCATGTGTCGCGACAGGTCGACACACAGCCCTTCGGTCAGCGACTGGCCATTGGTACCGGTGCCGCCACCCCTGGGCGTGACCACCACCTGGCGAAAACGCGGGTCCTGCAGCAACCGGGCGAGCAGCGTGATATCGGCCGTGTCGCGCGGGAAGACGCCGGCCAGGGGCGGCCGTTGGTAGATGGAATTATCGGTCGCCAGTACACTGCGCAGGCCCCGGCTGCTGTCGATTTCACCTTTGAATCCAGCGGCTTTCAGCGTGTCGAGAAAATCACGATAGGGCTGTTCAAGGGCGGTGTCGGGCAGCAGTCTGGCAATCATCAAGCGGGGCCTCGGGGCGTGGCGCGTGCGCCAGCCAGCAATTCACGGAAGTAGGCGACACGCCTCTAGGGGCGCTGTGGGGTCTAGCGGTATAAAGGCATTGTGCGGAGCCTAACGGCGTTGCCACAACTGAATAACTCGTCGCAATCCATGAGCTTTATGAATGAATCCTCGTAAGTTGACGCCTTCGATGTCATTGCTGCTGGCCTTTGAGGCGGCGGCCCGGCACCAGAGCTATACCCAGGCGGCCCAGGAGCTGTCCCTGACCCAAAGCGCGGTCAGCCGTCAGGTGCAGGCCCTGGAGCAATTGCTGGAACTGCGCCTGTTTCGCCGTGAAGGGCGGCAGGTGCTGTTGACCGATGTCGGCCGGTTGTACCAGCAGGAACTGTCCGCGGCCCTGGGACAGATCCGCGCCGCGACCTTGCAGGCCCTGAGCTTCGAGTCCGGGCGCGGGACCCTGCGCCTGGCCACGCTGCCGACCTTTGGCTCGAAATGGTTGCTGCCGCGTCTGCATCGTTTCTATGCGGCGAGCCCCGGGGTCTTGGTGGATATCCACTCGCGCATCCAGCCGGTGGATTTCAGCTTGGGTGATATCGACGCGGCGATTGTGGCCGGCAGTGGCGAATGGCCGGGGATGATTGCCCATCGTCTGCACCACGAAGAGCTGGCGGTGATCGCCAGTCCGTCACTGCTGGGCGGGCGCCAGGTCTGCACGGCCGAGCAACTGAGCGAGTACCGGCTGCTGGATGTGGCCAGTCGGCCCCAGGTCTGGGGTCAGTGGTTCGACCAGCATGCTCTGGAGCGGCGACGGATGCGCACCGGGCCGGGTTTTGAAGTGACCGCGCACCTGATCCAGGCGGTGATCGCCGGGATCGGCATCGGCCTGGTGCCGCGCGTACTGGTGGAGCAGGAACTGGCCAGCGGCGAGTTACTCAATCCCTGTGCGGCACTGCCCAGCGAGCGCAGCTATTACCTGGTGTATCCCGCGCGCCATCAGGGCCTGCCGGCGCTGAATGCGTTGCGCCAATGGCTATTGGCGGAGGTCGCCGGCACGCCTTGAACGGCGCCGGCTTCAGGCCGGTTGCAGGGCCGCCGCCAACAGTTCGCGGGTGTAGGGATGCTGGGGGTGGTCGAAGACCTGGCAGGTCTCGCCGTGTTCCACCACTTTGCCATCCTTGATGACGATCAGGTCATGGGCCAGGGCGCGGACCACGCTCAAGTCGTGGCTGATAAACAGATAGGTCAGGCCGTATTTGTCCTGGAGCTGGCGCAACAGGGCGACCACCTGCTTTTGCACGGTGCGGTCCAGGGCCGAGGTCGGTTCGTCGAGCAGGATCAGCGCCGGCTTGAGCACCAGGGCCCGGGCAATGGCAATGCGCTGGCGCTGGCCACCGGAGAACTCGTGGGGGTAGCGATGCCGGCTGGCCGGGTCCAGGCCGACCTCTTCCAGTACGCGGATGACCTGGGCCTCGCGCTCTGCCGCCGTGGACGGGCAATGCACCTCCAGGCCCTCGCCGATAATCTGCGCCACCGACATGCGCGGGCTCAGGCTGCCGAAGGGGTCCTGGAAAACCATCTGCATCTGCCGGCGCCAGGGCCGCATCCGCTTCGGGTCCAGGCCGTCCAGCGCGCTGCCCTGGAAGCGGATGCTACCGCGGGCATCGACCAGGCGCAGGATGGCCTGGCCCAGGGTGGACTTGCCCGAGCCGGACTCGCCGACAATCCCCAGGGTCTTGCCGCGCTGGACGCACAGGCTGATGCCATCCACGGCATCGAGGTAAGTCTTGCGCTGGAACAGGCCGCCGCCGAGGCGAAAGCGTACCCGCAGGTCGTCGACTTGCAAGACCGTCTCGCGTTCCTCGCGGGGCAGGGCCTGGCCGCTGGGTTCGGCGTCGAGCAGCAGGCGGCTATAGGGGTGTTCGGGGTGGGCGAAGAGGCGCGCGCATTCAGCTGTTTCGACAATCTCCCCGGCGCGCATCACACAGACCCGCTGGGCCATGCTGCGCACTAGGTTGAGGTCATGGCTGATCAGCAACAGGGCCATGCCCAGGCGCTCCTGCAATGACTTGAGCAGGCGCAGGATTTTGCGTTGCACGGTCACGTCCAGGGCAGTGGTCGGTTCGTCGGCAATCAGCAATTGCGGTTCGCAGGCCAGGGCCATGGCAATCATGACTCGCTGGCGCTGGCCACCGGAAAGCTGGTGCGGATAGGCCTTGAGGCGTTCGGTGGGCTTCTGGATCCCGACCAGCTCGAGTAACTCGACGATACGCCGTTGCGCCGCTTTACCGCCCAGGCCCTTGTGCAGCAGCAAGGTTTCGCCCAGCTGTTTTTCGATGCTGTGCAAGGGATTGAGCGAGGTCATCGGCTCCTGGAAGATCATCGCGATGCGATTACCCCGGATCCGACGCAGGGTGGCGACGTCGGCGCCCAGCAATTGTTGGCCGTTGTAGCGCACGCTGCCGCTGACCTGGCAGCCGCTGCTCGGCAGCAATTGCAGGATCGAATGGGCCGTCACCGATTTGCCCGAGCCCGACTCGCCGACCAGCGCCAGGCACTCGCCGGGGCGGATATCCAGGCTTAGATCATGGACCACCGCCTGTTCGCCAAAGGCGACACGCAGGTGGCGGATTTCAATCAGGTTCTCGCTCATTACACAGGGCCTGTTTCAGGAACGGGGGTCGAAGGCATCACGCAGCGCCTCACCGATAAACACCAGCAGCGACAGGATCAGCGCCAAGGTGAAGAAGGCGGTCAGGCCCAGCCAGGGCGCTTGCAGATTCTGCTTGCCCTGGCCGATCAGTTCCCCCAGGGACGGGCTGCCGGCGGGCATGCCGAAGCCGAGAAAATCCAGGGCCGTCAGGGTGGAGATCGCGCCGGTCAGGATAAACGGCAGATAGGTCAGGGTCGCGTTCATGGCATTGGGCAGGATATGGCGCAGGATCACCTTGCGATCGTTCAGGCCCAGGGCGCGAGCGGCCTTGACGTATTCCAGGTTGCGCCCGCGCAGGAACTCGGCGCGTACCACATCCACCAGGGCCAGCCAGGAAAACAGCGCCATGATGCCCAGCAACCACCAGAAATTGGGTTCGACAAACCCCGAGAGAATAATCAGCAGGTAGAGCACCGGCAGTCCGGACCAGACCTCCAGCAGGCGTTGGCCGAGCAGGTCGACCCAGCCGCCGTAGTAGCCCTGCAGGGCGCCGGCGGCAATGCCGATCAGCGCGCTGATGGCGGTCAGGGCCAGGGCGAACAGGATCGAGACCCGCGCGCCGAAAATCACCCGCGCCAGCACATCGCGCGACTGATCGTCGGTGCCCAGCCAGTTCACCGTGCTGGGAGGGCTGGGCGCCGGGCGATCGAGGTCGTAGTTGGGCGTGTCGGCGCTGAAGGGGATGGGGGGGAACAGCATCCAGCCGCCGTCGGCGGTAATCAGCTGGCGCACGTAGTCGCTGCGGTAGTCGGCCTGGAAGGGCAACTGGCCGCCGAATGCCTGCTCGGTGTAGCGTTTGAACACTGGAAAATACAGTGAGCCCTTGTAGCTCAGGACCAGGGGCTTGTCGTTGGCGATCAGCTCGCCGCCCAGGGTCAGGGCGAACAGCCCGATAAACAGCCACAGTGACCACCAGCCGCGGCGATTGCGTTTGAAACGGTCCAGGCGTCGCCGTGCGAGGGGCGAAAGCGTGAGCATCAGGCGTTCCTCGCGGCGAAGTCGATACGCGGGTCGACCAGGGTGTAGCACAGGTCGCCGATCAGTTTTATCAGCAGGCCGAACAGGGTGAAGATAAACAGCGAGCCGAACACCACCGGATAGTCCCGCGACACCGCGGCTTCGTAGCTCATGCGCCCGAGACCGTCGAGGGAGAAGATCACCTCGATCAGCAGCGAGCCGGCGAAGAACACGCTGATGAAAGCCTGGGGCAGCCCGGCGACGATCAGCAGCATGGCGTTGCGAAACACGTGGCCGTAGAGCACCCGCCGTTCGCTCAGGCCCTTGGCCCGGGCGGTGACTACGTACTGGCGGGTGATTTCATTGAGAAACGAGTTCTTGGTCAGGACGGTCAGGGTAGCGAAGCCGCCGATCACCAGGGAGGTCACCGGTAGCACCAGGTGCCAGAAGTAGTCGGCCACCTTGCCCAGGGTGGACAACTGGTCGAAGTTTTCCGAGACCAGTCCGCGCACCGGGAACCAGTTCAGTGACGTGCCGCCGGCAAAGACCACGATCAGCAGCATGGCGAACAGAAACGCGGGCATGGCGTAGCCGATGATGATCGCCGTACTGCTCCAGATATCGAAGCGGCTGCCGTGGCGCACGGCCTTGCGTATGCCCAGGGGGATCGAGACCAGGTAGGTGATCAGCGTGGCCCAGAGGCCAAGGGAAAGGGTCACCGGCATCTTGTCCAGGATCAGGCTGGTGACGCTGGCGCCACGAAAGAAGCTGTTGCCAAAATCCAGGTGGGCGTAGTTTTGGAGCATCAGCCAGAAACGTTCCGGTGCCGATTTGTCGAAACCGTATTGGCGCTCGATGTCCTCGATCAGTTTCGGGTCCAGCCCGCGACTGGCGCGTGAGCCGCCGTGCAGCATATCGCCCGAGGCTCCGATGCCACCGCCGCCGATGCCCTGCAGGCGGGCGATCGCTTGCTCCACCGGGCCGCCGGGCGCGGCCTGGACGATCACGAAGTTGACCAGCAGGATCATCATCAGCGTCGGAATGATCAGCAGCAGGCGCCGCACGATATAGGCCAGCATCAGCGCGGTCCTCCGGGTTTGCCACGGCTGATCAGTTCGGCGGCCATCTGCTCGTTGGTCAGGGGCGTGGGGCTGACCTGCCACCAGCTTTCAACGGCCGGGTCGCCACTGGCCGGCGTCTTGGGAATGCCGAAGCGGTTCCACCAGACCGTCGAGGTGCCGGGCGGGTAATAGTTGGGGATCCAGTAGTAATTCCATTGCAGCACCCGGTCGAGGGCGTGGGCATAGGTCAGCATCTGCGCCTGGCTACTGGCCTTGACCAGGCCGCTGATCAGGCTGTCCACCGCCGGGTCCTGTAGGACCATGAAATTGCTGGCCCCGGAGTCGTTGGCCGAGGCCGAGCCGAAGTAGCTGTAGAGCTCCAGGCCGGGCGAGGTGGTGACCGGATAGCCGGTGATGATCATGTCGTAGTCACGGGCCTTGAGCCGGTTGACGTACTGCGAGGCATCGATGCGGCGGATTTCCATGGCAATACCGATCTGCGCCAGGTTGCGTTTATAGGGCAGCAGCAGGCGTTCAATGCCGTTCTGGGCATTGAGGAAGGTAAAGCTCAGCGGCTCGCCGGCGGCGTTGACCAGGCGATCGCCCTCGGGTTTCCAGCCGGCAGCTTCCAGCAGGGCCAGGGCCTGCAGCTGCTTGTCGCGCAGGTTACCGCTGCCATCGGTTTTCGGCGCTTCGAAGACCTGGGTAAAGACCTCGTCGGGGATCTGTCCGCGCAGTGGTTCGAGGATCGCCCGTTCGGCAGCATCGGGCAGTTGTCGGGCCGCGAGCGCGCTGTTGGAGAAGACGCTTTGCTGGCGGATGTACATGTTGCGCATCATCTGCCGGTTGCTCCACTCGAAGTCCCAGAGCATGGCCAGGGCCTGGCGCACGCGACGGTCCTTGAAGATCGGCCGTTGCAGGTTGAACACATACCCCTGGGCCGGCTGGGGTGCCTCTTTGGCCAGGTGGGCTTTTTGCAGGCGGCCGTCCTCCAGGGCGGGGCCGTTGTAACCGATGGAGTAGGCGGTGGCCGAATACTCGCGGTTATAGTCATAGGCGCCGCCGCGCAGGACCTGGCGTGCGACGTCGGTGTCACCGAAGTATTCGATGCTGAACCGGTCGAAGTTGTACAGGCCGCGGCTGACCGGCAGGTCCTTGCCCCACCAGTCGGCATTGCGGACAAAGGTGATGCTGCGGCCGGCGTCGATCTTGCCGACCCTGTACGGGCCGCTGCCCAGCGGCGCTTCGTAGCCGCCGCCATTGGCGAAGTCGCGGGTTTTCCACCAGTGCTCGGGCAGGACCGGGAGCGTCGCCAGGTCCAGTGCCAGGGTGCGGTTGTCATGGTTCTTGAAGTCGAAACGCACCTGGCGCGGCGACTCGACCTCGACGCCGGCCACGTCGGCGAATTGCATGCGGTAGTTGAGGCTGCCCTGGGTCATGAACAGGTTGTAGGTGTAGCGCACATCTTCGGCGGTAATCGGCGTGCCATCGGCGAAGCGGGCCTTAGGGTTGATAAAGAAGCGCAGGGACAGGCCGTCATCGCTGCGCTGCATTTTTTCGGCGACCAGGCCATAGACGGTGTAGGGCTCGTCGAGGGAGCGCACGGCCAGCGGCGAGTAGATCCAGCCATCGAGCTGGGAGACACCGATGCCTTTGTCGATATAGGGCAGTACATGGTCGAACTGGCCGATTTCCATGGCCGAGCGGCGCAGGCTGCCGCCTTTTGGGGCATGGGGGTTGGCGTAGGCGAAGTGGCTGAAGCCGGCGGGGTACTTGGCAGGTTCGCCATAGACCGTCAGGGCATGTTGCGCACTGGCGGCGCTGGCGGGCAGGGGCCCGAGCAGGCTCAGGGTGATCAATAACAGGGAGGATAAAGCCAGTCGCATGCTCAGCCTTAGAAGCCGGTTCACCAATCGAAGCCTGTACGCTACACGGCTCGCCCAAGGGCGCCAAGCCCGTGACCGAAACGAAACAGCCCACCGGAGGTGGGCTGTTGGCGTGCGCACGGGACAATCAGTCCTGGCGGCTGGTTACTTCCAGCAGGTGGTAGCCGAACTGGGTTTTTACCGGGCCCTGTACCACGTTGACCGGGGCGCTGAAGACCACGGTGTCGAATTCCTTGACCATCTGGCCCGGGCCGAACGAACCCAGGTTGCCGCCATCACGGCTGGACGGGCAGGTCGAATTGGCTTTGGCGATTTCAGCGAAATCGGCGCCGCCTTCGATTTGCGCTTTCAGTTCGGCGCATTTGGCTTCGCTGTCGACGAGGATATGACGGGCAGTGGCTTTTGCCATGAGGGGATACTCCTTTCAAGAAAGTGCTGAGCCTACCGGATTCAGCGGGCGATTTCCCGGGAAAGTTCCGGGCGTGCCGACGGCGTGCGCAATTGCTCGGCCGCTGTGCGCAACAAGGTTTCGGTCGCTTCCCAACCCAGGCAGCCATCGGTGATCGACACGCCGTAGCGCAGGTTCGGCCTCAGGGCCTGGCAACCCTCGAACAGATTGCTCTCGAGCATCATGCCGACCAGCGCCCGGTTGCCTTGCAGGCGCTGCTGCAGGACATCGTTGAAGACCGCCGGCTGGCGCAGTGGGTTCTTGCCGCTGTTGGCGTGGCTGCAGTCGACCATGATCGGCGAGTGGATGTTCTGCTTGTCCAGGGCCGCCTGGACCCGCTCGATGCTGGCGCGATCATGGTTCGGGCCCTGGTGGCCGCCGCGCAGTACCAGGTGGGTGTGCGGGTTGCCGGGGGTCTGGATGATCGCCGGGTGGCCCTGGGCGTCGATGCCGAAATGCCGATGGGGGTGGACCGCCGAGCGCATGGCGTCACAGGCGACGGCCACACTGCCATCGGTGCCGTTCTTGAAGCCGACCGGCATCGCCAGACCGCTGGCCATTTCGCGGTGGATCTGCGATTCGGTGGTGCGTGCGCCAATGGCGACCCAGCCGAGCAGATCGTCGAAGTAGCCCGCCGCCATGGGCTGCAGCAGTTCGGTGGCAATCGGCAGGCCGAGGCGCAGCATCTCGCGCATCAGTTCACGCGACAGCGCCAGGCCCGCGGCCATATCGTCGGAGCCGTCCAGGCGCGGGTCGTAGGCCAGGCCTTTCCAACCAACGGTGGTGCGGGGTTTTTCGACATAGGCGCGCATGACCAGGAGCATCTGGTCGCTGACCTCGGCGGCCAGGCTGGCGAGGTTGGCGGCGTACTCCAGGGCGGCCTGCGGGTCGTGGATCGAGCAGGGGCCGACGATCAGCAGCAGGCGCGAATCCTGGCCGTCAAGAATAGCGCGAATGGCTTGGCGTTGATCCTGTACCCGTTGCACGAGGGCCTGATCGAGGGGGATGCGCTGCTTGAGTTCCAGGGCGCTGGGCAGGCGTTGGGTCAGCGGCTCATTGGCGGGCGAGCGGATGGACAGCGGCAGAGCGGAAATCGATGCGTTCATGGTGCGGTCTTCCTGGGCGGCAGCGGGAGGCTTTCCCGTGCGGCCCTACTGGGGTGTTCGACAATTGGCCGGATTGGCTGCGAGTACGGGCGTGCCACCAGTGGATGACCGATCGGAGGCGGCGAGCTGTCCCGAACGGCGGCTGGTAAATCGCCAGGCAGAGGCGCTGTCGTGACGGTAATAAGTGGCGTAGTTCATGGTGCAAATCCTCAAATTGAAAAAAGTCTGGAACCTGAAAAAACAAAACCCCCGGTCGGGAAGCCGACCGGGGGTGAGAAGTTCTCTGGTTGGCGTCCCCTAGGTAGTGGGCGCCGGATGGGTATCAGGCGCGCCAGTGGCTAAACCAATACCCAAAATAAAAGCCGGAAACCGTGTCATTCACCCGCGCAGCGACAACCGGGCGCGAGGCGCAGGCGGTGTGGCGAAGCTTGAGAGGGGTGAGGTGCGACATGGGGTGTCTCCGATTGACTGTCTGGGAGCTTACAAGAGACTTGTCCGTCAATTCAATGGGATATTTCTATCATCCCCAAAGACAAATTCTTGCTCGTGCTCGCCGATGGCGCTTTATGGCAGACTCGCGCGTCCCCTGTGCCGAGCCTCGCGCTATGTCGTCCCTGCCACCTGCCGCCTCATCACACACTCTCCAACCCAGCGATCGGGAAGACTCACTGCAACTGCGCCCGGCGACCACTGCGGATCAGACCTTTGCTCGTGACCTGGCACGGCGCGGCTTGCTGGGCTACTACGGTCAGTACAGCCTGCTCTGGCAGGACGAAGGGTTCGATGCGGGCTGGGCGGGGCGCGAGAACTGGTTGCTGTGTCGCGGGGCAGAGCGTCTGGGCTTTATCAGCCTGAGCCGGGACAGCCGGGCCCTGTTTATCCGTGAGATACATGTAGCGCCGGCATTTCAGCGGCAGGGTTTGGGTCGCCAGATGCTCACGCACGTCTTTGCGATGGCGTTGGCGCAAGGGCTGCAGAAAGTGCGCCTGACGGTGTTCAAAAGCAATCCGGCCCAAGCGCTCTACACGCGGCTGGGATTCGAGGTCGTGGGGCAGGATGCGTACTTCTACTGGATGGAGCGTGAGTACAATATGTACGAAGCTTCGCGCTAGGTCAGCTCATCGGTTTTTTGCTAAGGTGATCGGCTCTGCTTAAGAATATTTCGTGAGGTGTCTGCTTGATTAGGGTTCTAGTTGTCGACGACCATGATCTCGTGCGAACAGGCATTACCCGGATGTTGGCCGATATCGATGGCCTGCAAGTCGTCGGTGAAGCCGATTCCGGCGAGCAGGCACTGCTCAAGGCTCGCGAGCTCAAGCCCGATGTGGTGCTGATGGATGTGAAGATGCCGGGTATCGGCGGTCTTGAAGCCACGCGAAAGATGTTGCGCAGCCACCCGGATATCAAAGTGGTCGCGGTGACTGTCTGTGAAGATGATCCGTTTCCGACACGCTTGTTGCAGGCCGGCGCGGCGGGTTACCTGACCAAGGGCGCGGGGCTTGGCGAAATGGTGCAGGCCATTCGCCTGGCGTTTGCCGGTCAGCGCTACATCAGTCCGCAGATCGCCCAGCAACTGGCGCTCAAGTCTTTCCAACCGGCCAGTGATTCGCCTTTCGATGTGTTGTCGGAGCGCGAAATCCAGATTGCCTTGATGATCGTTGGCTGCCAGAAGGTGCAGATCATCTCCGACAAGCTGTGCTTGTCGCCGAAAACCGTGAACACCTATCGCTACCGCATTTTCGAAAAGCTTTCGGTCAGTAGCGATGTGGAGTTGACTCTGTTGGCCGTGCGCCATGGCATGGTCGATGCCAACCTCTGAAATGACCGACACCTTTGATGCCAGTGCCTTTTTGTCCACCTGCAGCGGTCGGCCCGGTGTGTATCGGATGTTCGATGCCGAGGCGCGGCTGCTGTATGTCGGCAAGGCGAAGAATCTCAAGAAGCGCCTGGCCAGCTACTTTCGCAAAACCGGTCTGGCACCCAAGACCGCCGCCCTGGTCGCGCGGATCGCCCAGGTGGAAACCACCATTACCGCCAATGAGACGGAAGCGCTGCTGCTTGAGCAGACCCTGATCAAGGAATGGCGGCCGCCCTACAACATCCTGCTACGCGATGATAAATCCTACCCCTACGTCTTTCTGTCTGACGGCGAATTCCCACGGCTAAGCATTCATCGCGGTGCCAAGAAGCAGAAGGGCAAGTATTTCGGGCCCTATCCCAGCGCGGGGGCGATTCGCGAGAGCTTGAGCCTGTTGCAGAAGACCTTCCTGGTACGCCAATGCGAAGACAGCTACTTCAAGAACCGCACGCGGCCGTGTCTGCAGTACCAGATCAAGCGCTGCAAGGCGCCCTGCGTTGGCCTGGTTGAACCCGAGGTCTATGCCGAGGACGTACGGCATTCGGTGATGTTTCTCGAAGGGCGCAGCAGTGCCCTGACCGATGAACTGTCTGCCAGCATGGAACAGGCGGCCAGTACGCTGGACTTCGAACGCGCCGCCGAGTTTCGCGATCAGATTTCCCTGCTGCGCCGGGTCCAGGACCAGCAAAGCATGGAGGGTGGCAATGGCGATGTGGACGTTATTGCCGCCTTCGTCAACCCGGGCGGTGCCTGCGTGCACCTGATCAGCGTGCGGGGCGGGCGGGTGCTGGGTAGCAAGAACTTCTTTCCGCAGGTGGGCATTGAAGAGGAGGTGGGCGAAGTCATGGTGGCCTTTCTGGGCCAATACTTCGTCAGCAGTCCCGAGCGCGACCTGCCCAATGAACTGATCGTCAATGTGGTCCATGAAGACTTTCCAACGTTGATCGAGGCGATCCAGAGCTTGCGTGGCCGTGAGTTGACCATCAGCCATCGGGTGCGCGGTACGCGGGCGCGCTGGCAGCAACTGGCGGTGACCAATGCCGAGCAGGCGCTGGGGGCTCGCCTGGCCAACCGGCAGCATGTGGCGGCGCGTTTCGAAGCGCTGGCCCAGGTGCTCGACCTCGATGAGTTGCCGCAGCGGCTGGAGTGCTACGACATCAGCCATTCCAGCGGCGAAGCGACGGTGGCCTCGTGCGTAGTATTTGGCCCGGAAGGGCCGCTCAAGTCGGACTACCGACGCTACAACATCGAGGGCGTCACCCCGGGCGATGATTATGCGGCCATGCACCAGGCGCTGACACGGCGTTTCAGCAAGCTCAAGGATGGCGAAGGCAAATTACCGGATATCCTGCTGGTGGACGGCGGCAAGGGGCAGTTGTCCATGGCTCGCGCGGTGCTCGACGAGCTGGCGGTCCCCGACCTGATTTTGCTCGGCGTGGCCAAGGGTGCGACACGCAAGGCCGGTTTCGAAACCCTGTACCTCAACGATGCTGCCCATGAATTCACCCTGCGCGGTGATTCGCCGGCGCTGCACCTGATCCAGCAGATCCGTGACGAAGCTCACCGCTTCGCCATTACCGGACACCGTGCCCGGCGTGGCAAGACCCGGCGTACCTCGACCCTGGAAGGGGTGGCGGGAGTGGGGCCGAAACGCCGGCGCGAGCTGCTGAAACATTTTGGTGGTTTGCAGGAGTTGTCCCGTGCCAGTATCGAAGAGATTGCCAAAGCACCGGGAATCAGTAAAAAGCTTGCAGAGTCGATTTATGCGAACCTGCACAGCGAGTAGAATGCCTTTTCACCTCGTAGCCAGTTGTGCCGATGAATATCCCTAATCTGATCACCGTTCTACGTGTACTGCTTATCCCGATCTTTATCCTGCTGTTCTACCTCCCGTATCAGTGGAGCTACATGGCAGCCAGTTCGGTCTTTGCCTTTGCAGCTGCCACCGACTGGCTGGACGGCTATCTGGCCCGCCGCCTGCAACAGAGCACGCCCTTTGGTGCGTTCCTCGACCCGGTGGCCGATAAACTGATGGTGGCCGTGGCCCTGGTCCTGTTGGTGCAGGAGCATGGCAACCTGTGGCTGACGCTGCCGGCGGCGGTGATTATCGGGCGTGAGATCGTGGTGTCGGCCTTGCGCGAGTGGATGGCCGAGCTGGGTGCCCGGGCCCATGTCGCGGTGTCCAACCTGGGCAAATGGAAGACCGCCGCGCAGATGTTGGCGCTGGTCATCCTGCTGGCCAACCCGCGGGACTTCAGCTTCTGGGTCCTGAGCGGCTATGCATTGCTGCTGGTATCGGCAGGGCTGACCCTGTGGTCCATGGTGCAATACCTGCGGGCGGCCTGGCCGCACCTGAAGACCACCGTGGAAAAGAAATAAGCTTTTTTGAATCAAGGGGTTGACGTGCATCCTGGATTCTATAGAATGCGCCACACCAAGACGCGGGAATAGCTCAGTTGGTAGAGCACGACCTTGCCAAGGTCGGGGTCGCGAGTTCGAGTCTCGTTTCCCGCTCCAGTTATAGATCTACAGAGTTCCACGGAAGTCTGTAAGTCTTTGAAAAAAGGGCCTTAT
>NZ_JANHLC010000018.1 GCF_028682395.1 Pseudomonas putida
GCTCAAAGGGCCGAAAAGCGCCTCTTCTATATAGAAGAGTCACAGGACACCCTCATGGCGTAGCAGACGGATCGCCTCCTGGGAAAGCCCTAGCACCTGCTGCAGTACGTGCTGGGTATGCTCACCCAGTAAGGGAGGAGCGCTTCGGTACTCAACCGGCGTACGCGAAAGACGAATCGGACTGGCAACCTGAGGCACCACACCGGCAATGGCGTGCGGCATCTCGATAGCCAGCCCCCTGGCCATTACCTGCGGGTCGGCAAATACCTGTGCCAGATCATTGATCGGCCCACAAGGCACACCGGCCGCCTCCAACTGAGCAACCCATTCAGCCGTCGTCTTGAAAACCGTTGCCTGACGAATCAAGGGGATCAGCTCAGCACGATTGGCCACCCTCTGCTTATTGGTCACAAACCGCGGATCATCTGCCCACTGGGGCTGACCAGCAACCTCTGCAAACTTGCGGAACTGCCCATCGTTACCCACGGTAAGTATGAAATCGCCATCCGCCGTAGGGAAATCCTGATAGGGCACGATATTAGGATGAGCATTGCCCAAACGCTTCGGAGCAACACCCGTGGTCAGGTAATTCATTGCCTGGTTAGCCAGGCATGCAACCTGCACATCCAATAGCGCCATATCGATATGCTGCCCGCCACCCTCATGATCGCGATGTGCCAAAGCCGCGAGAATCGCTACGGTCGAGTAAAGGCCCGTCAGGATATCCGTCAATGCCACACCGACTTTCACCGGCCCTGCACCCGGATCCCCTTCGGGAAGCCCCGTCAGGCTCATCAAGCCGCCCAACCCCTGAATCATGAAGTCATAGCCCGCACGCTTCGCATACGGCCCGGTTTGGCCAAAGCCGGTTATGGAGCAGTAGATCAGCTCCGGGTTAACAGCCTTGAGCGACTCATAGTCGAGCCCATAAGCCGCCAAACCGCCAACCTTGAAGTTCTCGATCAGAATGTCGGACTTCGCCGCGAGCTCTCGCACCAAGCGCTGACCTTCGGGCCGGGTGAAATCGATAGTGACCGACTGCTTGTTCCGGTTCGCCGACAAGTAGTAAGCCGCTTCGCTCGTATTCTCCCCCGCCGCATCCTTTAGGAAGGGAGGCCCCCAGGCACGCGTATCGTCACCATTGCCAGGGCGCTCGACCTTGATGACCTGCGCCCCCAGGTCAGCCAGTATCTGGCCCGACCACGGCCCGGCCAGTACCCGCGACAAATCCAATACCCGTAGATGCGATAACGCGCCCATGGCCCCTGCTCCTATTAATAGAAGGCCTGAAGGCCGGTCTGAGCCCGACCAAGGATCAGCGCGTGCACATCATGGGTACCCTCATAGGTGTTGACCACCTCAAGGTTGACCAGGTGACGAGCCACACCAAATTCGTCGGAAATACCATTACCGCCCAACATGTCTCGCGCCATGCGCGCGATGTCCAGGGACTTGCCACAGGAGTTGCGCTTCATCATCGAGGTAATCTCGACAGCCGCTGTACCCTCGTCCTTCATCCGCCCAAGACGCAGGCAGCCCTGCAACGCCATGGTGATCTCGGTCTGCATATCGGCCAGCTTCTTCTGGATCAATTGGGTGGCCGCCAGCGGGCGACCGAATTGCTGGCGATCCAGGGTGTACTGGCGAGCGGTGTGCCAGCAGAACTCGGCAGCACCCAGCGCACCCCAAGCGATGCCATAGCGAGCCGAGTTCAGGCAAGTGAACGGCCCTTTCAGCCCACGCACGTCCGGGAAAATATTCTCTTCGGGAACGAAGACGTTATCCATGACGATTTCGCCAGTGATCGACGCACGCAATCCCACCTTGCCGTGAATCGCCGGAGCGCTCAGGCCTTTCCAGCCCTTCTCGAGTATGAAACCGCGGATATCACCCGCATCGTCCTTGCCCCAGACTACGAAGACATCCGCGATCGGACTATTGGTGATCCACATCTTGCTACCCGTCAGGCTGTAGCCGCCCTCAACCTTGCGCGCCCGAGTGATCATCGCACCCGGGTCCGAACCGTGATTCGGCTCGGTCAGGCCAAAACAGCCGATCCATTCACCAGACGCCAGCTTGGGCAGGTACTTCTGCTTTTGAGCTTCGCTACCGAACTCGTTGATCGGCACCATGACCAGGGAGGACTGGACACTCATCATCGAGCGATAGCCAGAGTCCACACGCTCCACTTCACGAGCGATCAAGCCATAGCTGACATAGTTCAGACCGCTGCCACCGTACTCCGCAGGAATCGTCGCACCGAGCAGACCAACCTCACCCATCTCACGAAAGATGGCCGGGTCGGTTTTCTCATGACGGAACGCTTCAAGCACGCGCGGGGCCAACTTGCCCTGGGCAAACTGCTCGGCGGCATCACGCACCATGCGCTCTTCTTCGGTGAGCTGTTGATCCAGCAACAGCGGATCGATCCAGTTGAAGCTCGGTTTGCCGCCCATAACCCTGTCCTCGCACAAGTGATCAAACATCGTGCACAGATCCTAGGCTCGAGTTCGCCATCCAGCAAACGAGGATTTGGCATAGTGTTGTGCTAATTTCTCACTCCGTAATAAACGAAAAGCCTAGTAAAGCCTAACTTTAGTGAGGTCTGCGTACATGCGTAGAAAGATCCCCAGCACTGGCGCCCTAATCAGCTTCGAGGCCGCTGCTCGCCACGAGAGCTTTACCAAGGCAGCTCAGGAGCTTTCACTCACGCAAGGTGCCATATGCCGACAAATAGCCAGCCTGGAAGCGTTCCTTGGTGTGGAGTTGTTCCGGCGCTCCCGGCGCGGTGTAAAGCTGACCGAGGCAGGCCTCTCGTATAGCCGCCGGATTGCCGCACAACTTGATGCGGTCGAACGTGACACCCTGTCAGTGATGGGCCAACAGGGCACCAATGTGATCGAACTGGCCGTGGTTCCGACCTTCGGCACACAGTGGCTGCTGCCACGCCTCAAGGACTTCCAGCACCACCACCCGGAAGTCACGGTCAACCTGACCAACCGTACCCGCCCTTTTCTGTTTGCCGACACCGAGTTCGACGCCGCCATCTACTTCGGCGATGCCGACTGGTCCGGCACCGAATCTCACCGCTTGATGGGCGAGAACCCCGTGCCGGTCTGCAGCCCGGCACTGCTGGCCGAGCAAAAAGGCCTTAGCCCCGAGCAGATCGCCAACCTGCCGCTCCTTCAGCAAACCACCCGGCCGTACGCCTGGCGCCAATGGTTCAATGCCCAGGGCCTGAATATTCCCCGCGACATGACCGGACCTCGTTATGAACTATTCTCCATGCTGGCCCAGGCCGCCATGCACGAGATGGGTATCGCGCTGATTCCCCCCTTCCTGATCCAGCGCGAATTGCTGGAGCAACGCTTGGTAATCGCCAACCATCAGAGCCTCGCCAGCCCCAAGGCTTACTACCTGATGATTCCCGAGCGAAAAGTCGAATCAGCGTCGCTCCAGGCATTTCGCGATTGGCTGATCAACCAATCATATAGCTACAGCCAGCAATCTCTGGGACCAAAGCTATTAACTGACCCTGTAGTCAACTAATTATTTGCGCTACAGACATAACAATATGTCGCTTTTTCAAAACTGTATCTGTAGCAACTAAAAATGGTACGAAAGTGCTTGGTCTCGGGGCCTGTAGCCCGATTTATGTCGGATGACGGCTTATTCATGTCGCCGATGTGAAAAAACTCAAATCTCCTGGCAATACCCTGAAAAGCCCGATCTTGAAGGCTCAAAAGCCTCCAATTGCGACATTCGGTCACAGCATGACTTGTAGTTAAAATCCCGTCACCTTTCATAATCTCTTGATGGTCGTAAAGTTCGCCTGCAAAATGCCGCGCCCCGCCTTGATTCAGGCGGGATCGTGCTGATCGGCCGCCCCAGCTGCACCACCCGTAGTGCGCTGGTTTACCTACAAAGATCACGCAGGAGATTTGACGTGCACATTGGTGTTCCTCTCGAAACCCAGACGGGTGAAACCCGGGTTGCTGCTACCCCGGAAACCATCAAGAAGCTGATCGGCCAAGGCCACAAGGTCACTGTGCAAAGCGGCGCCGGCATTAATGCCAGTGTTGTCGACAGCGCCTATGAGGCTGCCGGTGCCACTATTGGCAGCGCCGCACAGGCGTTCGACGCAGAGCTGATCCTCAAGGTGGTCGCCCCCAGCGACAATGAACTGGCACTGATCAAGCACGGCACCATTGTGGTGGGCATGCTCAATCCGTTCAGTAATGAAACCATTGCCAAGCTGGCCGAACGCGGCATCACCGCCTTCGCGCTCGAAGCCGCCCCGCGGACGTCCCGCGCGCAGAGCCTCGATGTGCTGTCGTCCCAGGCCAACATTGCCGGCTACAAGGCCGTGCTGCTGGCGGCGCATCATTACCCGCGCTTCATGCCCATGCTGATGACCGCCGCCGGTACGGTAAAAGCCGCCCGCGTGCTGATTCTGGGCGCCGGTGTGGCCGGCCTGCAGGCCATCGCCACGGCCAAGCGTCTGGGCGCTGTGATCGAGGCCTCCGATGTACGCCCTGCGGTGAAGGAACAGATCGAATCCCTCGGCGCCAAGTTCGTCGACGTACCATACGAGACCGATGAAGAGCGCGAATGCGCCGTGGGTGTTGGCGGCTACGCCCGCCCGATGCCTGCCAGCTGGATGCAGCGCCAGGCCCTGGCCGTGCACGAACGCGCCAAGCAGGCCGACATCGTGATCACCACCGCGCTCATCCCGGGCCGCAAGGCGCCAGTGCTGCTTAGCGCAGACACCGTGGCCCAGATGAAACCCGGCTCGGTGGTGATCGACCTGGCAGCGGCACAGGGCGGCAACTGCCCATTGACGGTGGCGGACCAGGTGGTTGTCGAGCATGGCGTCACCATCGTTGGCCCGACCAACCTGGCCAGCGCTGTCGCTGCGGACGCTTCGGCGCTCTACGCACGCAACCTGCTGGACTTCCTCAAGCTGGTTTTCAACAAGGACGGCCAGTTCGAGATCAACCTAGAAGACGACATCGTCGCCGCGTGCCTGATGTGCCGCGACGGCCAAGTCATCCGCAAAAACGCCTAAGCAGGGATTCAGACGATGGAAGAGCTTATCTCCCCCGGTATCTACAACCTGATCATCTTCGTGCTGGCGATTTATGTCGGTTATCACGTGGTCTGGAATGTCACACCCGCACTGCACACGCCGCTGATGGCCGTCACCAACGCGATCTCGGCCATTGTCATCGTCGGCGCCATGCTGGCTGCCGCGCTGACCGTCACCCCGCTGGGCAAGACCATGGGCACCCTGGCTGTCGCCCTGGCAGCGGTGAATGTCTTCGGTGGCTTCCTGGTGACCCGTCGGATGCTGGAAATGTTCAAGAAGAAAGCGCCCAAGGCTCAAGCAGAGGTGCGTAAGTAATGAGTATGAATCTGGTAACAACCCTCTATCTGGTCGCCTCGATCTGCTTTATCCAGGCGCTAAAAGGGCTTTCCCACCCGACGACGTCGCGACGCGGCAACCTGTTCGGCATGCTCGGCATGGCGCTGGCCGTGCTGACCACAGTCGGCCTGGTCTTCAAGCTGGGCGCTGAACTGGCCACCGCCGGGATCGGTTACGTGATCGTCGGCCTGCTGATCGGCGGCACCGCCGGCTCGATCATGGCCAAGCGCGTTGAAATGACCAAGATGCCGGAACTGGTCGCCTTCATGCACAGCATGATCGGCCTGGCGGCGGTCTTTATTGCCGTTGCCGCCGTAGTCGAGCCTCAGTCCCTGGGCATCGTCAAGCAACTGGGCGACGCGATCCCGGCCGGTAACCGCCTGGAGCTGTTCCTGGGCGCCGCGATTGGTGCGATCACCTTCTCCGGATCGGTCATCGCGTTTGGCAAGCTGTCGGGCAAGTACAAGTTCCGCCTGTTCCAGGGCGCACCGGTACAATTCGGCGGCCAGCACAAACTGAACCTGGTGCTGGGTCTGGCGACCCTGGGCCTGGGCCTGGTCTTCATGTTCACCGGCAACCTGACAGCCTTCGCCGTGATGCTGGCCCTGGCCTTCGTGCTGGGCGTGCTGATCATCATCCCGATTGGCGGCGCCGACATGCCGGTGGTCGTCTCGATGCTCAACAGCTACTCGGGCTGGGCCGCTGCGGGGATCGGCTTCTCGCTGAACAACTCGATGTTGATCATTGCCGGCTCCCTGGTTGGTTCCTCCGGCGCGATCCTCTCCTACATCATGTGCAAGGCGATGAACCGCTCGTTCTTCAACGTGCTGCTCGGCGGTTTCGGCAACACGGCGGACGCCGGCCCGGCAGGCGCGCAAGAAGCTCGTCCGGTCAAATCCGGTTCGGCCGATGACGCGACGTTCCTGCTGACCAACGCCGACACCGTGATCATCGTTCCCGGCTACGGCCTGGCAGTGGCTCGTGCACAGCACGCGCTCAAGGAGCTGACCGAGAAGCTGACCCACCGCGGTGTGACCGTGAAGTATGCGATCCACCCGGTGGCGGGCCGTATGCCCGGCCATATGAACGTACTGCTCGCGGAGGCGGAAGTGCCTTACGACCAAGTGTTCGAGATGGAAGACATCAACTCCGAGTTCGGCCAGGCCGACGTGGTGCTGGTGCTGGGCGCCAACGACGTGGTCAACCCGGCCGCGAAGAACGATCCGAAGTCGCCGATCGCCGGCATGCCGATCCTCGAAGCCTTCAAGGCCAAGACCATCATCGTCAACAAGCGCTCGATGGCCAGCGGCTATGCCGGCCTGGATAACGAGCTGTTTTACCTGGACAAAACCATGATGGTTTTCGGTGACGCCAAGAAGGTCATCGAAGACATGGTCAAGGCTGTCGAGTAAAACCCTGCTATAACGCAACACCGAAAACCCCGGCGCGGTTAGGCTGGGGTTTTTCTTTGCCTAAAAACCCGACCAAAGGCTCTAAATAGCGCCTGAGCATTCGACCTTTGTCGCGGGGCGAAAATTTTTGAATTCACTAGACTGCGCATCTTGCTTTCGTTGCCCGAGATAACAATCCATGTACCGTGATCGTATCCGCTTGCCTTCCCTGCACAGTAAGGTCATGAGCGCCGCCGACGCTGCCGCCTTGATTGAGGACGGCATGACCGTCGGCATGAGCGGCTTCACCCGCGCCGGTGAAGCCAAGGCCGTGCCCCACGCACTCGCCGAGCGCGCGAAATTGTCGCCGCTGAAAATCACCCTGATGACCGGCGCGAGCCTGGGCAACGACCTCGACAAGCAATTGACCGAAGCCGGCGTACTGGCACGGCGCATGCCGTTCCAGGTCGACAGCACACTGCGCAAGGCCATCAACAATGGCACGGTCATGTTTATCGACCAGCACCTTTCCGAGACCGTCGAGCAACTGCGCAACAAGCAGTTGAAGATGCCTGATATCGCCGTGATCGAAGCGGTGGCCATTACCGAACAGGGTCATATCGTACCGACCACTTCCGTAGGCAACTCCGCCAGCTTCGCGATCTTCGCCAAGCAGGTGATCATCGAGATCAACCTGGCGCACAACAGTAACCTCGAAGGCCTGCACGACATCTACATCCCGACCTACCGGCCGACGCGGACACCAATCCCGCTGGTCAGCGTCGAGGACCGTATCGGCAGCACCGCGATCCCGATCGACCCCGCGAAGATCGTCGGCATTGTCATCACCAACCAATCCGACTCACCGTCGACCGTGGCCGAGCCAGATGCCGAAACCCAGGCCATCGCCAACCACTTGATCGCCTTCCTCAAGGAAGAAGTGGCCGACGGGCGCATGACCAACCAGCTCGGCCCGCTCCAGGCCGGGATCGGCAACATCGCCAACGCGGTGATGTGCGGCCTGATCGACTCGCCGTTCGAAGATCTGACCATGTACTCCGAGGTGCTGCAGGACTCCACCTTCGACCTGATCGACGCCGGCAAACTGCGTTTTGCCTCGGGCAGTTCGATCACCTTGTCCAATCGGCGCAATGCCGATGTGTTCGGCAACCTGGAGAAGTACAAGGACAAACTGGTTCTGCGTCCACAGGAGATCTCCAACCATCCGGAAGTAGTGCGGCGCCTGGGCATCATCGGTATCAATACCGCACTGGAGTTCGACCTCTACGGCAACGTCAACTCCACACACGTCTGCGGCACGCGGATGATGAACGGCATTGGCGGCTCGGGCGATTTTGCCCGCAACGCGCACCTGGCGATCTTTGTCACCAAGTCCATCGCCAAGAACGGCGCCATCTCCAGCGTGGTACCGATGGTCAGCCATGTCGACCATACCGAGCATGACGTCGACATCCTGGTCACCGAGCAAGGCCTGGCGGATCTGCGCGGCCTGGCACCACGCGAACGCGCACGCGTCATCATCGACAACTGTGTGCACCCGGATTATCGCCAGGCGCTGGATGATTACTTCACCGCGGCTTGCGCCATCGGCGGTCATACTCCGCATATCCTGCGCGATGCACTGAGCTGGCACATCAACCTGGAAGAAACCGGGAAAATGCTCGCCCAATAAGTGAAACAGTGGCTCGCTGACGCCAACCCAGTTTCGTCAGCGAGCCAGCTGCACCGCACCCCCTTCAAAAACTGTACTACTGTACCGCTACTTTCCCGCCTATATTTCCCTTCCCCCGCCTTCAAATGACCATAAAAGCACTATATTGGTGCACATAGGTACAGTTGCGCCATTATCGAGCGGTACAGCGCCTATAAACAGTTAACTGGTCTCGCACAATACAGATGAACTGTATCTAGAGAGATGCCCTGCACAGGAGGATCATTGGCAACAGTTAAACCACTACCTAATCCCGCCACAAGCGGAAGGATGTCAATCATGGAACGTACACTCAGTTCCGGCCTGCACTTCGAAAACACTGCTAACAACGCCCAAGCCTCCATGCCGCTGCGCGTTCTCGCCAACCTGATGTTGTGGCAGCGCCGCATCTCCAGCCGCCATCAATTGGCCCGTCTGGATGCTCGCCTGTTGGCAGACGCCGGGATCAGCGAAGCACAGCGTTACGAAGAGCTGAGCAAGCCTTTCTGGCGCTAAGCCAAGCAGCTGGCCCTGACCGCCAAGGTCCACCGCCAGCCACCCGAATCGTATAGAGAAAGCCCGCCACGCACCCCGTGGCGGGCTTTCTCGTTTATGGGGGCCAGGCGACAACAACAGTACAATTTAAATAAAATCAAAAAAACACCAGTACAGTTATCAGGACACACATTTATTCTGCCGAGCTGTCTAAACTGGCCCTATCCGCCCCGTAGAACGCCGCCTAGAATCTACTCACAGCCTACTTTCATCGTTCACAGCGGGCTGTTTGCCCCTACCAGGCAATTGTTTTCGCATCATTCTCAGGAGCTTCACCATGACCCGTCTTCGCCTGCTTTGCGCCGCCACCCTTCTAACTGCGGCAGCCAGCGCCCAGGCCACCAGCCTGGTGGTTACGACCGATGCGATCGTCGGAGCCCTTCGCGCGACTTCCGATGCGACTTCCGATGTCACCTCCTCATTGCGCGACGACAAAATCGTGCGTGCGGCACGCGATGACGCGGCCAGCTTTGTCGCCACCGACGGCGCCATCCGCGGGGTGAAACTGGAAAGTGCGTTTGACACCATCCGCAGGGTCGCCCCCCAGCTACAAGCGTCGGATGCTCAGTTGGCCCAAGCCATCCTGGCCATCTGAAGACTGGCGCACGGGGCGGCAGTACCCGGTCTGCACGCCGCCCCTGGCTCTGGCCAAGGCATTGCGCTAGCCTTGCGCCATCGTTTTTTCAGCCCTAGAGACCCATGCGCCTACTCTCCCTGCTGCTTCTGTCCCTCTGCTGGATCAATCACGCCCAAGCCTTCGATTTGAGCACCAACACCTTGGTTGCATCAGGTTATGTCACCAGCAAAGTGACCTCGGCCCCCTTCGACCGTAAACTGTTGCTGGCAGCCCAGGATGATGCTGCGGCGTTCGTCGCCAGCGCGGGTCATCTGCGCGGTGCCCAGCTGGAATCGGCGTTGCAGTACCTGCGCCAGAGCCAGCCAAAACTTCGTGCCAGCGACCTTGAACTGGCACAGGCGATTCTCGTCCAATAGCCACATCTGTATTTCGGAGATATTCCATGCGTACCCCCCTGATCGCCGCCACGCTTGGCCTGCTCTTGCTGGCTGATATGGCACAGGCTCAGACCCTGGTGGCCACCAGTAACATCATCGTGCGTGCATCCGGACGCACCATCGACTTCACCTCGGACACCACCACGTCGATCCGCGACTCGAAAATCGTGCGCGACGCACAGGACGACGCCGCCAGCTTCGTCGCCAGCCATGGCGAGATTCGCGGCGCGCAACTGGAAGCCGCCTTCCAGACCCTGCGCACCGAAGTACCGCAAGCGCGCGACGCCAGCGACCAGGTGCTTGCCGAAGCCATCCTCGCGCTGTGAAGCCATTTGCCGGCTGGCTGCTGGCCCTTGTCCTGTCGCTCCTTGGCGGCATGGCCCAGGCCAGCCTGCAACTGCAGCTCAAGACCGAAGGGCTTAGCCCGGCCGAACAACAGGCCAGCCAGGCCTTGCTCGATGAAGCGATGCAGCATTTGCCTCCACGCTTTATCGAACAGCTCAATCGCGTCATCAGCGTCGGCTGGACCGACGACATGCCCGCAAATGCGTACGGCCAGGCCACTCTGGTTGCCGAGCTGGACCTCAATCGACGCCTCTTGCCCGGCCTCGTCAACGGCTCGGCCGCCAATGAAAAGACCCAGCGCCCCCATGGCACCGTACGCCGTGAAATGCTCGCCACCGTGCTCCATGAGCTCACCCATATCTATGACCGCGCACGTCTCTGGCCCACCAGCGAGCGCACACTGATCCAACGCTGCCGCCGCCAGAGCGGTGCAACCGGCCTGGTCGGCCTGGCTGACAGTTGCCGGGGCCAGACACAACGCCGCTATACCCTCAGCGATGATCCACGCCTGCTCGACCTGGCCGGATGGCCTCAGTACGTCGGCCGCCGTGGCGAACGCGAAACCGAGAATCGTCAGGTCGCCCGCAGCCCCGACCTCTACGAAATCAGCAGTCCCAAGGAGTTTGTGGCGGTCAATATGGAGTACTTCCTCCTCGACCCGTCCTATGCGTGCCGCCGCCCAGCCCTGTATCGCTATTACCAGGCCCACTTCGGCTGGGCGCCCGCCGAGCGTGACGCCTGCTCCCGGGAGCTGGCCTTCCTCAATGCCGGCAATGACTTCGCCAAGCAACCCCTGGGTAAAGTCGACCCTGAACGCGTCTATGCCGTCGACTATCTGCTGGCCGAAGCCAACCAGAACTGGGTCAGCCGTTGGGGCCACAGCATGCTGCGCCTGGTGATCTGCGCACCCGGCCGCCCACGCGGGCCCGATTGCCGCCTCGATCTGGACCAGCACCTGGTGCTGTCCTATCGCGCCTTCGTCAACGATGTACAACTTTCGACCTGGGGCGGGCTGACCGGCGCCTACCCATCACGGCTGTTTGTACTGCCGCTGGCCCAGGTGATCGACGAGTACACCAAGACCGAGCTGCGCAGCCTGGCCTCGGTACCGCTCAAACTGTCCCGCGAGCAGATCGAAGAAGTGGTCGAGCATGCCGCCGAGATGCACTGGAGCTACGACGGCAACTATTACTTTGTCTCCAATAACTGCGCGGTCGAGACCCTCAAGCTGTTGCGCAGCGGTAGCAACAGCTCGCAACTCGAGACGCTGGACAGCATCGTACCCAATGGCCTGCTCGAAGTGCTCAAGGGGCGTGGGCTGGCCGACACCAGCGTGCTCGACGATCCTCGAGAGGCCCTGCGCCTGGGCTATCGCTTCGACTCCTATCGCGACCGCTACCAGGCCATGTTCGAGGTGTTGAGAAAGCAGTTGCCCATCCGACAGGACAGCGTTGAAGCCTGGCTGTCCCAGCGTGCCGAGCAGCGCCGCACTTGGTTTGCCCGCGCCGACCTGCGCACCAGTGCCGCACTGCTGCTGCTGGAACAGGCCAGCTACCGGCGCCAGTTGCTGCTGGCCCAGGACGAGGTCAAACAGAAATACCTCAATGGCCGCGAGCTGAAGAGCGGCGGCATGGACAAGGCCAATGCGACCCTGCAGGACATTCTCGCCAACAGCGGTTTTCTCAGTCGACCGGCAGAGTTGCTGGGCGGACATGGCTACGGCCTGCCTCAGGCCAGCGAGTGGCAACGCCTGGAAGACCAGAGCAGCCAACGCCAGGCGCAGTTGCAACGCCTCAGCGGCGAACTGGATAAAGAGGTGCGCGCCTTGCTCGACCCCTCCCGCGCCGCCGAGATCGCGGCCAACGAAGCCAACATCAAGCAATTGGGCGAACATCTGCGCGCCCTGCACAAAGCCGCCGGGGGGCTGGAGCTGCCCTGAATCCGAGGCCCTGCCCCGGGTGGCGCCTAAAGCGTTTCTTCAGGCTCCTGGGGCAGATGCTCATCCAGATGCAGCCAAGTTAATCGGCTATCGGCCCAGATATGCCGATCTGCCGGCGCCAGCTCGGGGTGATCCAGGGTCGCGATGGTAACATCGATGCTCTCGGGGCTTAGCCGGGTCGCCAGTGCCAAGTGCGCGCCACAATGGCCACAGAAAAACCGCTGGCAGGTGCTTGATGAGTCATAACGGGCCGGGTGGCCTTTGGCCCAGGAGAACGCCTCGCGCGGCACCGTGATCCAGGTGGTCACCAGGCCACCGCTCACACGACGACAAACCGAGCAATGGCAATGGGCGATGTCCTGCAGCGGTCCGCTGAATGCATAGCGCAGAGCGCCGCAATGGCAGCCGCCGTAGTGAAGCTGTTGCATGGCATCACTCCCGCCCACCCCTGAAAAACCCAGCCTAGCACCGTGGCCGTTGCCGCCAGGCAACAAGTTGCGGTTCGCGACCGAAAATTGTTTCACGCGCCCTGGCGAAAGCTGGCTGAAAGCTTCGCCCATTAGCATCCACCCACCGCCGGCACAGACCGGTCGGCCCGTGCCTGCCTTTTCAGGCGCCAGCGGGCCCAATTAACAACAACAATGGGTGATTCTGATGTCCGCAACTTCCCGCCTGATCGCTACAACTCCGTTCGCTATCCACGCGCTTCCCGCACTGCGCTAACCCTCCCCGGTTTGCCCTTCCCAGCCGTGTTACGCCCGGAGTACCTACCATGCTGACTTTCCTTGGCTTCGCCATGGTCATCACGTTCATGTTCCTGATCATGACCAAGCGCCTCTCGGCACTGATTGCACTGATCATCGTTCCAATCCTGTTCGCCCTGTTCGGCGGCTTTGCGCCGAAGATCGGGCCCATGATGCTCGAAGGCATCACCAAGCTCGCCCCGACCGGGGTGATGCTGATGTTCGCCATTCTCTACTTTGCCCTGATGATCGACTCCGGCCTGTTCGACCCGGCCGTGCGCAAGATCCTCAAGATGGTCAAGGGCGACCCGCTGAAGATCTCGGTCGGCACCGCGGTGCTGGCCCTGGTTGTCTCCCTGGATGGCGACGGCGCCACCACCTACATGATCTGCGTGGCCGCGATGCTGCCGCTCTACAGCCGTGTCGGCATGAGCCCACGCATCATGGCCGGCTTGATCATTCTGGCCGGCGGAGTGATGAACATGACCCCCTGGGGCGGTCCGACCGCCCGCGCCGCCAGCGCGCTGCATGTCGACCCATCGGATATCTTCGTGCCGATGATTCCCGCCATGCTGGCCGGCGTCTTCGCCATCCTGGCCATTGCCTATCTGTACGGCAAACGCGAACGCGCCCGCCTGGGCGAACTGCACCTGCACGGCGATGAAGTCGACCACAGTGAAATCAGCGTGTCGCAGTTTCCCGATGCCCGCCGGCCCAAGTTGATCTGGTTCAACGGCGCGCTGACCCTGGCGCTGATGGGCACGCTGATTGCCGGTCTGCTGCCACTGCCTGTGCTGTTTATGGTGGCGTTCAGTATCGCGATGATCGTCAACTACCCATGCCTGCAACAACAGAAGGACCGCGTCGCGGCCCACGCCGGCAGCGTGCTGGCCGTGGTCGGGCTGATCTTCGCCGCCGGTATCTTCACCGGCATTCTGTCCGGCACCGGCATGGTCGATGCCATGTCCAAAAGCCTGCTGGCCGTGATCCCCGAGGCCCTGGGCCCTTATCTGGCGGTGATTACAGCCCTGGTAAGCATGCCCTTCACCTTCTTTATGTCCAACGATGCCTTCTACTACGGCGTGCTGCCGGTACTGGCCGAAGCCGCCAGCCACTACGGCATCACCGCGGTGGAAATGGCCCGTGCTTCGATTGTCGGCCAGCCAGTGCATCTGCTCAGCCCGTTGGTACCTTCGACCTACCTGCTGGTAGCCCTGGCCGGCATCGAATTCGGTGATCACCAGCGCTTCACCCTGAAGTGGGCAGTGCTGGTTTGCCTGTGCATAATGTTCGCCGCTTTGCTGATGGGCATTTTTCCGCTTTTCAGCACCCTATAAATTCATGACTCTGCGCGCCGGCGACTAGACTTCGACTTTCGAAGCCATCGTCGGCGCGATTCAACACTCGCTCAAAGGAATACACATGGAATGGCTGACCAACCCGGAGATCTGGGTTGCCTTCTTTACGCTGACCGCCCTGGAAATTGTCCTGGGCATCGATAACATCATCATGATTTCGATCCTGGTCAGCCGCATGCCCAAGCATATGCAGGCGCGCACCCGGATCTTCGGCCTGGCCCTGGCCATGGTCACGCGGATTCTGTTGCTGCTGTCGATCACTTGGGTCATGCGCCTGACCGACGACCTGTTCGTGGTCTTCGAACAGGGCATTTCCGGGCGTGACCTGATCCTGTTCTTCGGTGGCCTGTTCCTGCTCTGGAAAAGCTCCCAGGAGATGTACCACGGCCTGGAAGGCGAAGATGAGGTCGGCGCCGAGCCCAAGGGCACGGGCGGCAGCTTTATCTACACCATCGTCCAGATCGCGATCATCGACATCGTTTTCTCCCTGGACTCGGTGATCACCGCCGTCGGCATGGTCTCCCATGTGCCGGTCATGGTCGCGGCCATTGTCGTCGCGGTGCTGGTGATGATGCTGGCCGCCGGCACCATCAGCAATTTCATCGACAAGCACCCGTCGCTGAAAATGCTTGCCCTGTCGTTCCTGCTGGTCGTCGGTACGGTTCTGATCGCCGAAGCCTTCGACGTGCATGTGCCTAAAGGCTACGTCTACTTCGCCATGGCCTTCTCCCTGGCAGTGGAGATGGTCAATATCAAGATGCGCACCGCAATGGCCAAGAAAAAGGCCCAGAGCGACCCGGTAAAACTGCGCAAGGATATCCCGGGCGAGTAATGTCCCTCGCGAGACAGCCCGCGCCTCCTGCAGTGAGCCCATCATCTGCAGGAGGCGCGGGCTGACGCGCGATCCCTCCATACATGTGACAGTTTTGTTTCAAAGCCCCTTCCAGCTATGCGATGCTGGCGCTCGACCCAATAGCCGACTACAGCTTAAGTACAGCAAGTAAAAAGGCTTACAGAACTCGCACTTGCCCCGCTGGGGCGTCAATTTCCAGGGGGCCCTTCATGCTCACCCTGCTCAATCTGCTTTCCGCCGTGACCCTACTGATCTGGGGCACCCACATCGTGCGTACCGGGATCCTGCGGGTCTACGGTTCCAATCTGCGGCACGTCATCAGCCAGAACATGGCTCGCCGGCCACTGGCCTTTGTCGCCGGTATCCTGGTCACGGCCATGGTCCAGAGCAGCAACGCCACGGCCATGCTGGTCACCTCATTTGTCGGCCAGGGTTTGATGGCCCTGACGCCTGCCCTGGCAACCATGCTGGGCGCGGATGTCGGTACCGCCTTGATGGCCAGGGTGCTGACCTTTGACCTGTCCTGGCTGTCGCCCCTGCTGATTTTTCTTGGCGTGATCTTCTTTCTTTCCCGCAAACAGACCCGCGCTGGGCAACTGGGGCGGGTCGGTATCGGCCTGGGGCTGATTGTCCTGGCCCTGCAACTGATCGTCGAAGCCGCTGCACCGATCACCCAGGCCCAGGGCGTTAAGGTGATCTTCGCCTCCTTGACCGGCGATATCCTGCTCGATGCCCTGATCGGCGCGCTGTTCGCGATGATTTCCTACTCCAGCCTTGCTGCCGTACTGCTCACTGCCACCCTGGCCGGCGCCGGGGTGATCAGCTTACCCGTAGCCATCGGCCTGGTGATCGGCGCCAACATCGGCAGTGGCGTGCTGGCGTTTCTCGGCACCAGCATGCAAAACGCCGCAGGCCGCCAGGTGGCCCTGGGGAGCCTGCTGTACAAACTGATCGGATTGCTGCTGGTAATCCCGGTGCTCGACCCGCTGGTGCACTGGATGGACAGCCTGGATTTCAGCCCACAGGAAATGGTGATCGGCTTCCACCTGCTCTACAACACCGGGCGCTGCCTGCTGCTCTTGCCCACAGTCGGCGCCATGGCGCGGCTCTGCGCCTGGCTGCTGCCCGAGCGGCCGGACGCCAACGGGCTGGCCCGGCCTCGCCATCTCGACCCGGCGGCCCTGGCCACACCGAGCCTGGCCCTCGCCAATGCGGTGCGTGAAACCCTACGCATGGGAGATCTGATCGACAGCCAGCTCGGCGCCATGCTCGACGTGCTGCGCGGCAAGCAAAACGCCGTAAGCCAGACCGTGCGCCAGCTGGCCGACGATGTCGAAGCCCTGTGCAGTGCGATCAAGCTGTACCTGGCGCAAATGCCCCGCGAAGACCTGAGCGAACAGGACAGCCGGCGCTGGGCGGAAATCATCGAGCTGGCGGTCAACCTCAAGCTGGCCAGCGACCTGATCGAACGCATGCTGCGCAAGGTTCAGCAGCAGAAAACCGCCCAACGCCGCTCCTTTTCCGAAGTGGGCCTGGAAGAGCTGGCAGGCTTGCACAGCCAGTTGATCGACAACCTGCGCCTGGGCTTGTCGGTGTTTCTCAGTGCCGACCCCCAGAGTGCCCGGCAGTTGCTGCGTGAAAAACGCCGTTTCCGCGCCCAGGAACGCCGCCTGGCCCATGCCCATGTCAGCCGCCTGCAGCGCAAGGTGGTCCAGAGCCTGGAAACCAGTTCACTGCATTTAGAGCTGATCGCCGATATGAAGCGGCTCAATTCGCTATTCTGCAGCAGCGCCTATGTGGTCCTGGAATCTGCGGAAACCGGCGCCCTGGCATTTGAAGATATCGCCGATACCAACCATTCGCCCTGAACGTGCGCTGCGCGCGATGGTCATTAGCCTTAGCCCGGCCCGAAGACCACCGCGCCACCCTCTAGCCTGTGGAAAACCCTTATGCGTTGCCTGCTGTTGCTCTGCCTGTTGCTCGCTACTGCCCCTGCCTCGGCCGTGGACCGCCTGCAAGCGGAAGGCTACCTGCTACCCAACGGCCTGCAATTGTTGCTCAAGCCCACCCGCGAGCGCGGCCATGTGGCGATCCGGTTGGTCGTCGGGGTCGGCTTCGACGACTTCGCCTGTGCGGACAAGGAACTGCCACATCTGCTTGAACACCTACTGTTCAGTGGTATCGACGCCCAGGGCGAAGGCGGCCTGGAAGAGCGCATGCAGGCCCTGGGCGGCGAGTGGAATGCCTTTACCAGCAATGCCGACACCACATTCGTGATCGAAGCGCCGGCCAAGAACCAGCGCAAGGTGCTCGACCTGCTGCTGGCCCTGCTGACGCGCACCGAACTCAACCCCACGACCCTGGCAGCCGCCAAGCAGGTGGTGGAGCGCGAGGACGGCGGGCATTACTCCCATCTGCAGCGCTGGCTCGATCGCCAGGACCTGGGCCACAAGGCCAGCAATCAATTGGCCATTGAACTGGGGCTCAAGTGTGCCGAGCGGGCCGAAGTCGCCCAACTGAGCGCCGACCAGCTCCAGACCCTGCGCCAGCAATGGTATGCCCCCAACAATATGACGCTGATCATTGTCGGCGAACTCGACCGCCTGCTGCCGGCCTATCTGGAGCGCACCTACGGTGAGCTTGAGCCGGTACCACCGCGCGAACACCCACCACTGCCGCAGATCAGCGGCACCGCGGCCGAGCGCCGCGAGCTGACTCGTGGCTGGCTGGGCAACGACGCCCGGGTGCACTGGCTGTTTCCCGAGCCCGTGCTCGATGCACAGCACGATGCCAGCTGGGATTTGCTCAAGGACTACCTGGATTGGTCGCTGTACCGGCGACTGCGCCTGGACCACAGTTTGTCCTACGGCCCGTGGAGCGAGCGGGAGCTACTGGGCGGCGTCGGCTTCCTCAGCCTGAATGCCGATATCGAACGCACCGACCTGCCGCAGGCCGATCAGGTGCTGCGCGAGCTCAAGGCTGACCTGCTTCAGCACGGGCTGGACCCGCAGACCTTCGAGCGCCTGCGCCAGGCGGCCATCGCCCGCCAGGCCTGGGCGGTGCAGGGCAATAGCGCGATGGCCGACTACTACTGGGGCGCGTTGGGCAGCTTCGAAGATGGTCGCTTCGCCGACCCGGCCAAGCACCTGCAGGCCGTGACACTGGAACAAGCCAACGAAGCCATGCGCCAGCTCTTTGCCGCACCGGGTTACTGGCGCGTCGAGAAGCCGTTGCTCAGCTATGACGGCTTGGGCTGGTTACTGGCGGGAGGGGTGGGATTGCTGGTGCTGTTGGGCGTACGTCGGTACGCCTTGCGCAAGCGCTAGAGACGCGTATCGGAGTATCGGCCGGTTTGTAGAAACGCGTTTGCTGGCGAGAAGTTTCGGCAGGCCCTACCGAGCGGCACTCTATTGATCCTTGAGCGCCGCCTTATCGAGCTTCTTCACAAACACCGACATTTCCTTCTCCGCCTGCTTGTCGCCATGGGCCTGGGCGGCTGCGATGCCCTGCTCCCAAGCGCGGCGTGCCTCGGTCGTGTCGCCTTGGCCCTGGTGCGCCTTGCCTAACAGTTTCCAGGCCGCCGAATACTTGGGGTCGAACGCCACACACCGTTGCAGATGTTCGACGGCCAGGGCGTAGTCGCCCTGATCCAGATACCCCTTGCCCAGACCGAACCGCAACAAGGCGTTATCCACGCCCTTGGCCAGCATTTTTTCCAACGACTCCAGCATCACCCGTCACCCTTGTAGCCGCGAGCGTGCTCGCCGGCTCTAACAAGGCCTAAAAGAAACTCAGGCCGACATGGAACAGCTTCTCGACATCGCGGATGTACTTCTTGTCCACCAGGAACAAGATCACATGGTCGCCCGTCTGGATCACCGTATCGTCGTGGGCGATCAGCACTTCTTCATCACGGATGATCGCACCGATGGTGGTCCCCGGCGGCAGGCCGATATCCTCGATGGCCCGGCCAATCACCTTGCTCGACTTGGCATCGCCATGGGCAATCGCCTCGATGGCTTCCGCCGCGCCACGGCGCAACGAGTGCACACTGACGATATCGCCACGGCGCACATGGGTCAGCAAGGTGCCGATGGTCGCCAACTGCGGGCTGATGGCAATATCAATATCGCCGCCCTGGATCAGGTCGACATAGGCCGGGTTATTGATGATGCTCATCACCTTCTTCGCGCCCATGCGCTTGGCCAGCAGCGAGGACATGATATTGGCCTCGTCATCGTTGGTCAGGGCCAGGAACAGGTCGGCGTCGGCGATGTTTTCTTCCATCAGTAGATCACGGTCCGAGGCACTGCCCTGCAACACCACGGTGCTATCCAGGGTGTCGGAAAGATAGCGGCAGCGCGCTGCATTCATCTCGATGATCTTGACCTGGTAACGACTCTCGATGGCCTCGGCCAGGCGCTCGCCGATCTGCCCGCCACCGGCAATCACAATGCGTTTGTAGCTTTCGTCGAGTCGGCGCATTTCGCTCATGACCGCCCGAATATTGGCCTTGGCGGCGATGAAAAAGACTTCGTCATCGGCTTCGATCAAGGTATCGCCCTGGGGCAGGATCGGCCGATCACGGCGGAAGATCGCGGCCACGCGGGTTTCGACATTGGGCATATGTTCGCGCAACTGGCGCAGTTGCTGGCCGACCAGCGGCCCGCCGTAGTAGGCCTTGACCGCCACCAACTGCGCCTTGCCCTCGGCAAAGTCGATGACCTGAAGGGCCCCGGGATATTCGATCAAGCGCTTGATGTAGTTGGTCACCACCTGCTCGGGGCTGATCAACACATCGACCGGGATGGCCTCGTTATCGAACAGCCCCGCGCGGGTCAGGTACGCAGCCTCACGGACCCGGGCAATCTTGGTCGGGGTGTGGAACAACGTGTGAGCGACCTGGCAGGCGACCATATTGGTTTCGTCGCTGTTGGTCACCGCCACCAGCATATCAGCATCGTCGGCGCCGGCCTGGCGCAGAACGGTCGGAAACGAACCCCGACCCTGCACCGTGCGGATATCCAGGCGATCGCCAAGGTCGCGCAGGCGTTCGCTATCCGTGTCGACCACGGTGATGTCGTTGGCTTCGCTGGCCAGGTGTTCAGCCAGTGTGCCGCCAACCTGCCCCGCACCGAGGATGATGATTTTCATCCGGTTACTCCCTTAAACCCGGTTAACCGCGCACGGCGGCAATCTTGATCAGTTTGGCGTAGTAGAAACCGTCGTGGCCACCCTGCTGGGCCAGCAACTGGCGGCCATGGGCCTGCTTGATGCCGAACTGGCCAGGGATATCAAGTTCGCGGGCACCGCTGGTACGCGCCAGGAACGCTTCGATCACTTCGGTGTTCTCGGTCGGCAGGGTCGAACACGTGGCATAGAGCAGGATGCCGCCGACTTCCAGGGTCGGCCAGAGCGCGTCGAGCAATTCGCCCTGCAGCGCAGCCAGGGCGACGATATCGTCCGGCTGGCGAGTCAGCTTGATGTCCGGATGACGCCGGATCACGCCCGTCGCCGAGCAGGGCGCATCCAGCAAGATCCGTTGAAAGGGCTTGCCGTCCCACCAGGCGGCGGTATCGCGGCCATCGGCGGCGATCAGTTGGGCATCCAGGCCCAGGCGGTCGAGGTTTTCGCGCACGCGCAGTAGGCGCTTGGCTTCCAGGTCGATGGCCACTACGCCTGCCAGCCCGGGTTCGACTTCAAGGATGTGGCAGGTCTTGCCCCCTGGCGCACAGCAGGCATCCAGAACGCGCTGGCCTGGCGCCAGATCGAGCAGATCGGCGGCCAATTGGGCGGCTTCGTCCTGCACGCTGATCCAGCCCTCGTTAAAGCCTGGCAGGTTGCGGACATCGCAGGGCTCGTCGAGGACAATGCCGTCCTGGCTGTAGGCGCAGGGCTGGGCGGTAATGGCACTGTCACGGAGCAACTGCAGGTAACCCGCACGCGTCTGATGGCGGCGATTGACCCGCAGGATCATCGGCGGGTGGGCGTTGTTGGCGGCGCAGATGGCTTCCCATTGCTGCGGCCAGAAGGCTTTCAGGGTCTTTTGTAGCCAGCGCGGGTGAGCGGTACGGACCACCGGGTCGTGCTCCAGCTCGGCCAGCAAGGCTTCACTCTCACGCTGGGCGCGGCGCAGCACGGCATTGAGCAGCGCCTTGGCCCAGGGCTTTTTCAGCTTGTCGGCACAGCCTACGGTTTCACCGATGGCGGCATGGGCCGGAATCCGCGTATAGAGCAATTGATATAGGCCCACCAGCAGCAGGGCTTCAACATCGGCATCAGCGGCCTTGAAAGGCTTTTGCAGCAGTTTGGCCGCCAGGGCCGACAGCCGTGGCTGCCAACGCGCGGCGCCAAACGCCAGGTCTTGGGTCAGGCCTCGGTCACGGACCTCGACCTTGTCCAGTTGCACCGGCAGGGAGCTGTTGAGCGAGGCCTTGCCGTTGAGTACCGCCGTCAGGGCCCTGGCGGCCGCCAGACGCGGGTTCATTGGCCAAGTACCGTGCCGAGGGCGAACTTCTCGCGGCGACTGTTAAACAGGTCACTGAAATTCAGGGCCTTGCCACCCGGCAACTGCAGGCGGGTCAGGCACAGGGCGCCATCGGCGCAGGCGACAACCAGACCGTCCTTGCTCGCGGCGAGAATTTCACCGGGGCTGCCCTGGCCTTCGGCCAGGCTGGCGCCGAGCACCTTCAAGGCTTCGCCGTTCAACGTGCTGTGGCAGATCGGCCACGGATTGAAGGCACGAATCAGCCGCTCAAGCTCGACTGCCGGACGCTTCCAGTCCAGGCGCGCTTCGTCCTTATTCAATTTGTGTGCGTAGGTGGCCAGGCTGTCGTCCTGGACTTCCCCGGTCAAGGTGCCTGCGGCCAGGCCGGCGATGGCTTGCAACACGGCCGGCGGGCCGAGTTCGGCAAGGCGATCATGCAGGCTGCCGCCGGTGTCGGTGGCGCTGATCGGGGTAGTGACCTTGAGCAACATCGGCCCGGTGTCCAGGCCGGCCTCCATGCGCATCACGGTCACGCCGCTTTCGCGATCGCCCGCCTGCACCGCACGCTGGATCGGCGCCGCACCGCGCCAGCGCGGCAATAGCGAGGCGTGGCTGTTGATGCAGCCCAGGCGCGGAATATCCAGCACCACCTGCGGCAGGATCAACCCGTAGGCGACCACGACCAGCAGGTCCGGCTTGAGCGCCGCCAGCTCGGCCTGGGCCGCAGGGTCGCGCAAGGTGGGTGGCTGCAGTACGGGAATCGCCTGTTGTTCGGCGAGCTGCTTGACCGGGCTGGGCATCAGCTTCTGCCCACGACCTGCAGGGCGATCCGGCTGCGTGTAGACCGCGACGATCTGGTAAGGGCTGTCGAGCAACGCCTTGAGGTGTTCGGCGGCGAACTCCGGGGTGCCGGCAAAGACGATGCGCAGGGGCTCGGTCATGGGTTACTCGCTTGGAAATTCGCTGGGAGGAGCGGCGCTACCAATGGCAGCTGCCGAAGGCCGAGTCGGGCTGCGCTTGCAGCCCGCAGGTGCCAGGAAAAAGCGGGGCAGGAGGACAACCGTATACCGTCCAGGGCGATTGCCATGGCCAGGGTCGTCCTGCTCACGCGTTCTGACGATGCTGTTTTTCCAGCTTCTTCTTGATCCTGTCGCGCTTGAGCGTGGACAGGTAATCGACAAACAATTTGCCATTGAGGTGATCGCATTCATGTTGAATACACACGGCCAGCAGGCCTTCGGCGATCATTTCAAACGGCTTGCCGTCACGGTCCAGGGCCTTGATTTTGACTTTTTGCGGGCGGTCGACGTTTTCGTAGAAGCCCGGTACGGACAGGCAACCTTCCTGGTACTGGTCCATTTCGTCGGTCAGTGTTTCAAACTCGGGGTTGATGAACACCCGGGGTTCGCTACGATCTTCACTGAGGTCCATGACCACAATGCGCTGGTGCACATTGACCTGGGTCGCGGCCAGACCGATGCCGGGCGCTTCGTACATGGTTTCAAACATGTCATCGATCAGTTGCCGGACCTTGTCGTCCACCACGGCCACAGGCTTGGCGATGGTACGCAGGCGCGGATCTGGGAATTCGAGGATGTTTAAAATGGCCATAGGCGTATTTGCTGCACTTGTGAGGTAAAGTCAAGGTCGGCTGCCGCCTGGATCGGGGATCTCGGGCAGCCATTGCAAAACGTTCTCCTGGGAGTTGAGCCGCGGGGGCTCTGGCGTTTTACGCGAAGGCACATAATAAAGGGATTCACCGCATGAGGAAATCACTACTCGCCCTGCTGCTATTGGCCTCGGCCGGTATCGTCCAGGCGCAAGTGCAGCTCAAGGAAGGTTATCCACAGCGCTACACCGTGGTACGGGGCGACACACTCTGGGATATTTCCGGAAAATTCCTGCGCGAGCCCTGGAAGTGGCCGGAAATCTGGCATGCCAATCCGCAGATCGCCAATCCGGACCTGATCTATCCCGGCGATTCTCTGACACTGCAGTACGTCGACGGCCAACCGCGCCTGTTGCTTGACCGGGCCGCCAGCCGCGGCACCCTCAAGCTCTCGCCGCACGTGCGCAGCACCCCCATGGCAGAGGCGATCCCGAGTATTCCGCTGGAGTCGATCAACGCCTTTCTGCTCAGCAACCGGATCGTCGATTCGGTCGAAGACTTCAAGAAAGCCCCCTATGTCCTCGCCGGCAATGCCGAGCGGGTACTCAGCGGCGCGGGTGACCGGATCTACGCTCGCGGCCAGTTCGACCCGCAGCACTCGGTCTACGGCATCTTCCGCCAGGGCAAGGTCTACACCGATGCCAAGACCAAGGAGCTTCTCGGGATCAACGCCGATGACATCGGTGGTGGCGAAATCGTTTCAACCGACGGCGACATCGCCACCCTGGCGCTGCAGCGCACCACCGAAGAGGTGCGGATCGGTGACCGCTTGTTCGTCAGCGAGGAACGGCCAATCAATTCCACCTTCATGCCCAGCGCGCCCTCGCGTCCGGTCGAAGGGCTGATTATCGACGTGCCACGCGGCGTCAACCAGGTTGCCAAGTACGATGTGGTGACCCTGAACAAGGGCCGCCGCGACGGCCTGATCGAAGGCAACGTCCTGGCAATCTACAAGACCAGTGAAACCGTACGCGACCGCATCACCGGCGAGCAGGTGAAACTGCCCGACGAGCGCGCCGGCCTGCTGATGGTTTTTCGCACTTATGAAAAGCTCAGCTATGGTTTAGTGCTCAATGCAACGCGCTCCCTCGCGGTGCAGGACAAGGTGCGTAACCCTTAATGGAATAAGTAGGTTACTAACAGACTTATCCACAGCTTGTCCCAAGCCTGAGGGAAGCCGCAGACGATCAAGGATGATCCCATGCCGCTCTCTGTCACCACCGCGGTTTCCCCTGCGGAACTGGAAGCGCGCCTGCGCTTGCATCGCCTGCCCGAGCTGGGCCCGAAAAGATTTCTACGGCTGCTTCAGGCCTTTGGTGGCGCCTCGGCCGCGCTCAGTGCGCCGGCCAGTGCCTGGCGCGCCCTCGGCTTGCCCGCGTGCTGCGCCGAAGGTCGACGCGACAGCCTGGTCCGCGACTCGGCCAGCGCTGCATTGGCCTGGCTAGAGCGGCGCGATCACCAATTGCTGATGTGGGACCAGCCCGGTTATCCCGCGTTGCTGGCCGAACTGGCGGATGCGCCGCCGCTGCTGTTCGTCGCCGGCAACCCCAGCATTCTGGAAAAACCCCAGTTGGCCTTGGTCGGTAGTCGCAACGCTTCGCGTCCAGGCATGGACACCGCCGCAGCCTTTTCCCGCAGCCTGGCCGGGGCAGGATTTGTGATCACCAGTGGCCTGGCCCTGGGGATCGATGGCGCGGCCCATCGCGCGGCGCTGGACATCGGCGGGCACACGATTGGCGTACTGGGCACTGGCCTGGAAAAACTTTATCCACAGCGCCATCGCTCACTCGCCGAACGCATGGTGGCCGAAGGCAGCGCGCTGGTTAGCGAGTTCCCCCTGGAGACCGGTCCCCATGCCAGTCACTTCCCACGCCGCAACCGAATCATCAGCGGCCTCTCCCTGGGTGTGCTGGTGATCGAGGCCGGGGTCGCCAGCGGCTCGCTGATTACAGCGCGACTGGCGGCCGAACAGGGCCGCGAGGTGTTCGCCATTCCCGGCTCGATCCATCATCCCGGGGCACGGGGTTGCCATCGGCTGATTCGCGATGGCGCGACGCTGGTCGAAAGCATCGAGGAAATTCTCCAGGAATTGCGGGGCTGGCGGGTCGTTTCGCCAACGGCGGTCGAGCCCGTCGAGGACAATCCCCTGCTGGCATTGCTGCACGCCGCACCGCAGAGCGCCGAGGCCCTGGCGACGGCCCTGAGCTGGCCGTTGCCACGGATACTGGCAGCACTGACGGAGCTGGAATTACAGGACCGCGTGGTCAACGCCCAGGGACGCTGGCAGGCCTGCAGCAAGGCAAGTGTGAAGGTTCCGACAGGCGCTTAGGTTTTATCGCTAACCTGAGTAAACTGCGCGCAGGCTTATTCTGGAGAACATGTGATGGTCAGCAGCTGGCGGGTACAACAAGCCGCACGAGAAGTACGCGCAGGCGCAGTGATTGCCTATCCCACCGAAGCGGTCTGGGGCCTGGGCTGTGATCCATGGAACGAAGAAGCGGTGGATCGCCTGCTAGCGATCAAGTCCCGCTCGGTGGACAAGGGGCTGATTCTGATCGCCGACAATATCCGCCAATTCGACTTCCTCTTCGAGGACTTCCCCCAGGACTGGCTCGACCGCATGGCCAGCACCTGGCCCGGTCCCAATACCTGGCTGGTGCCCCATCGCGAATTGTTGCCGCAGTGGATCACCGGGGTACACGACACCGTCGCGCTGCGGGTCAGCAACCATCCACAGGTGCGTGAACTGTGCGCCTTGGTCGGACCACTGATCTCGACCTCGGCCAACCCCCAGGGCCGACCGGCCGCACGGACACGCCTGCGTGTGGAACAGTACTTTCGCGGCCAGTTGGATCTGGTGCTGGGCGGCAGCCTGGGCGGGCGGCGCAATCCCAGCGTGATTCGCGACCTGATCAGTGGCGAAGTGGTGCGACCGGGCTGACGGCTCGTTCCCTTCCCCCTGTAGGAGCAGATTCGCGCCTACAGGGGGAGACTTTTAAGGCAACAGAATGGTCGAGCCTGTCGTGCGGCGCGCCGACAGCTCGGTCTGTGCCTGGGCCGCGTCACTCAGGGCATAACGCTGGCTGATGTCGACCTTGATCTGCCCGCCGATAATCATCTCGAACAGCTCATCGGCCATCGCCTGCAGGTTCTCGGCATTGTTGGCGTAGCTGCCAAGGGTCGGCCGAGTCACATAGAGCGACCCCTTGGCCGCCAGGATCCCCAGGTTGACCCCGGTCACCGCGCCCGAAGCATTGCCGAAGCTGACCATCAGCCCACGCGGTGCCAGGCAATCAAGAGACGTTAGCCAGGTGTCATGGCCTACACCGTCGTAGACCACCGGGCATTTCTTGCCGTCGGTCAGTTCCAGCACCCGCTGGGCGACATCCTCATGGCTGTAGTCGATGGTTTCCCAGGCGCCAAGTGCCTTGGCGACGCTGGCCTTGTGCGCCGAGCTGACGGTACCGATCAGTTTCGCACCCAGGGCCTTGGCCCATTGGCACGCCAGTGAACCAACGCCACCGGCGGCGGCATGGAACAGGATGGTTTCACCAGGTTGCACGACATGGGTCTGGCGCAACAGATACTGGACCGTCAGGCCCTTGAGAATCACGGCCGCCGCCTGCTCGAAGCTGATGGCATCGGGCAGCTTCACCAGGTTCGCCGCCGGCAGGGTGTGCAGTTCACTGCAAGCCCCCAACGGGCCGGTGCCATAGGCGACACGGTCGCCCACCCGGAAGCGGGTGACCGCACTGCCCACCGCGTCAACGATTCCCGCACCTTCCGTACCCAGGCCTGACGGCAGGCTCGGCGCAGGGTACAAGCCGCTGCGGTAATAGGTGTCGATAAAATTCAGGCCAATCGCCTGGTTACGCACGCGCACCTGATCGGCCGCTGGTTCAGCGGGCTTGTAGTCGACATATTCGAGGACTTCGGGGCCGCCGTGGGCGCTGAACTGAATACGTTTGGCCATCTGCACTCTCCTTCGGACATTTCGCGAAGGGCCTATCGGACTCCTATGCTTGATCTTCGTCAACTGCGGAGGGTGGTAGCGTGGTGGTATGCTACGCGCCTTTTGCCGCCGGCCTCCCTGCGTACGAAGTGCCGCGTAGCTTTGCCCGATTCAAGGTGATGCCCATGACTAGCCGTACCGAGGCCGTAAAAGCCTATCTGCTCGACCTGCAGGACCGTATCTGCAACGCCCTGGAAACCGAAGACGGCGGCACTCGTTTTGTCGAGGACGCCTGGACCCGCCCTGCCGGCGGCGGCGGCCGGACCCGGGTGATCGAGAACGGTCATGTCATTGAAAAAGGCGGCGTCAATTTTTCCCATGTGTTCGGCAGTGGCCTACCACCCTCCGCCAGCGCTCACCGGCCAGAGTTGGCCGGGCGCGGGTTCGAGGCGCTGGGCGTATCTCTGGTGATCCACCCGCACAGCCCCCATGTGCCAACGTCCCACGCCAATGTGCGGTTCTTCATTGCCGAAAAAGAAGGCGAAGAGGCGGTCTGGTGGTTTGGTGGCGGTTTCGACCTGACGCCCTACTACGCCAACGAAGAAGACTGCGTGCACTGGCACCGTGTCGCCGAACAGGCCTGCGCGCCCTTCGGCGCCGATGTCTATCCGCGCTACAAGGCCTGGTGCGACAGCTACTTCCACCTCAAGCATCGCAATGAGCCACGCGGTATCGGCGGCCTGTTCTTCGACGACCTGAACGAATGGGACTTCGACACCTGCTTCGCCTTTATCCGTGCCATCGGCGACGCCTATATCGACGCCTACCTGCCGATCATCCAGCGCCGCAAGGCCCAGACCTATACCGAGCAACAGCGCGAGTTCCAGGAATTCCGGCGCGGGCGCTATGTCGAGTTCAACCTGGTCTACGATCGTGGCACCCTGTTTGGCCTGCAGTCGGGCGGGCGCACCGAGTCGATCCTGATGTCGCTGCCGCCGCATGTTCGCTGGGGTTATGACTGGAAGGCCGCGCCAGGCAGCGAAGAAGCCCGCCTGACCGAATACTTCCTGCAGGATCGCGACTGGCTGGCCCAGGCCTGAGCCCGAACAGCTAGCCGCCCACCCCCGGCCTCGTGCGAGGCCGCACGAGGAGTCGCCTGATGGACCGTTACGTTGTATTCGGCAACCCGATCGGCCACAGCAAATCGCCGATGATCCATCGCCTGTTTGCCGAACAGACGGGCCAGGTACTGGACTACAGCACCCTGCTGGCACCGCTCGATGATTTTGCCGGCTGTGCCACGGCGTTCTTCCATGAAGGTCGTGGTGCCAATGTCACCGTGCCCTTCAAGGAAGATGCCTATCGATTGGCCAACAGCCTGACGGCGCGGGCGCATCGGGCGGGAGCGGTCAACACCCTGAGCAAGCTGGCCGATGGCAGCCTGTTGGGCGACAACACTGATGGCGCCGGGCTGGTACGCGACCTGACGGTCAATGCCGGGGTCCCCCTGGGCGGCCAACGAATCCTCCTGCTGGGTGCCGGGGGAGCGGTCCGGGGGGCACTCGAACCGCTGCTGGCACAAAGACCGGCATCGGTGGTGATCGCCAACCGCACCGTGGAAAAAGCTGAACTATTGGCCGAGTTGTTCGCTGACCTGGGCCCTGTCTCTGCCAGCGGCTTCGACTGGCTGCAAGAGCCGGTGGACCTGATTATCAACGCCACATCCGCCAGCCTGAGCGGCGATCTGCCGCCCATTGCCGGCAGCCTGATCGAGCCGGGCCACACGGTATGCTACGACATGATGTACGCCAAGGAACCCACTGCATTTTGTCGCTGGGCCAGCGAGCAGGGCGCCAGAATCTCGATGGACGGCCTGGGGATGCTGGCCGAGCAAGCGGCGGAAGCCTTTTACCTGTGGCGAGGCGTGCGGCCGGATACGGCACCAGTGCTGGCTGAGTTGCGGCGCCAGCTGGGGTTGTGACGAGTGTAGGGCTGCGTGCCAGCCAACGGCTCGGGCCCACAGGAAAGAGCGCATTGCATTGACCACAAAAAAGGCCCTTTC
>NZ_JANHLC010000019.1 GCF_028682395.1 Pseudomonas putida
TCCGGGCGCCTTTGTCATGTCCGCTCAGCCGCTTTGGCGGCCGGCAATCACGCCAGTGCCGGGGCTTCGACGCGGGCTTGTTCCAACTCGCGCACCAAGGGCAGAACCTGTTTACCGAAGTATTCGACCTCCTCCTGAAAATGCAGGAAGCCGGACAGGATCAGATCGACCCCCACCGCCTTGAGCGCGACGATCCGCTCGGCAATCTGTTGCGGCGTACCAATCAGGTTGGTCTTGAACCCGTCGTTGTACTGCACCAGGTCTTCAAAGCTCGACTGCGCCCAATTGCCCTCGCCTTCCGGGCTGGAGGCCCCGGCATTCTTGGCTTCACTACCAAAGCCCTGGATCGCCTGCGGGTCGGCCTTGGCGATGATCTCGTCGAGCACCGCCCGGGCCTCGGCCTCGGTTTCCCGGGCAATGATAAAGGCATTGACCCCGACCTTGACCGAATGCCCGTTGGCAGCCGCCTTGGTGCGGATATCGTCAACCTGGGCCTTGATCCCTTCCACGCTATTACCATTGGTGAAGTACCAATCGGACACACGCGAGGCCATGTCCCGGGCCGCGCGCGAGCTGCCGCCCTGGAAGATTTCCGGGTGCGGGCGCTGCAACGGCTTGGGCTTGAGGCTGTAGTTGTGGAAGCGGTAGAAGTCGCCCTGGAAGCTGAAATTGTCCTGGGTCCAGATGCCTTTCAAGGCGCGAATGAACTCTTCCGAACGGCGATAGCGTTCGTCATGGTCCAGCCACGGCTCGCCGATGGCACGGAACTCGCCCTTGAACCAGCCGGACACGATATTGACCGCCACGCGACCCTGGGTGAACTGGTCGATGGTCGCCAATTGCTTGGCCGCCAGCGCCGGCGTCCACGGCCCCGGCAGGATCGCGGCAATCACCTTCAGAGTTTCAGTGGCGGCCAGCAGCGCGTGGCTGATGGTCACGGACTCATGCTGGTTGTCGGCGCCGTAGCCGGCGGTAAAGCGGATCTGCGACAGCGCGTATTCAAACCCCGAACGCTCGGCGATCTGCGCCAGCTTACGGTTGTAGTCGATGTCCCAGTGGGTGCGCTGCTCAATCTTGCTGACCACCAGGCCGCCGCTGACATTGGGCACCCAATAGGCGAATTTGATCGGTTGTTGGCTCATGGCAGGTCCTCCAGTGACTGCTCGGGAAACGGCCGAGCCCGGGATACAAGACGTTCGGTGCTCGACGGATCGCCGAGCCCTGCAAGCGGTGGAGCAGCAACCGTGCCATAACGAAATAGTGTTGTATTTCCGATAGATAGCTCAACACGGCCGACGCCGCGGCTGTGCGTTGGCCAGCAGGTCTGTCGAAGCGCTGTTGCGCCAGCAACAGTGCGCCCGGGCGGCGTGCCAGCCTTGCACACGAGCGCCGCTGTTGCTCCATCAACAGCCCATCAACAAGCTGCCCGTAGCACCAACAGCGCCTGACGGGCCAGCGCCACCAACAGCCCGCAAAAAGCCTGCAAACACAGGCCCAGGCGCGGCGGCATGACCTGTGCAATGACCTGTGTCGCCTCGCGTGCCTACCGGCACGCGGCTTTTCTGTCCCGTATCAGGAGCCTATGCATGACTGCCCAAGCCCACCCCCTGCCCGCGCTGGCCAGCGCCGTTGACTATCACACCCTGGCGGCCCGCTTCCGGCCGATCTTTGCCCGGATTGCCGAAGGCACCGTCACCCGTGAACGCGAGCGCAGCCTGCCCTACGAACCGATCCAGTGGTTGAAGGCCGCTGGATTTGGGGCCGTGCGCGTCCCGCTCGAGTACGGCGGCGGCGGTGCGTCGCTGCCCCAGCTGTTCGAGTTGCTGATCGAGCTGGCCGAGGCCGATTCAAACATTGCCCAGGCCCTGCGCGGCCACTTTGCCTTTGTCGAGGACCGCCTCAATGCCCAGGCGAGCAGTTCCCAGGCGCACTGGTTCAAGCGCTTTGTCGAGGGCGACCTGGTCGGCTGCGCCTGGACGGAAATTGGCGCAGTGAAGATCGGCGACGTCATCACCCGCGTCTCCCGCCACGACGGGCAATGGGTGGTCAACGGCACCAAGTTCTACAGCACCGGGAGCCTGTACTCGGACTGGATCGACCTGTTCGCCCGCCGCGACGACACCGGCGCCGATGTGATCGCCGCGATCCGCACCCAACAACCGGGCGTGCGCCAGAGCGATGACTGGGATGGCTTCGGCCAGCGCACCACCGGCAGCGGCACCTCGGTGTTCGAGAATGCCGTGGTCGAGGAAGAAAATCTGATCGACTTCGCAACCCGCTTCAAGTACCAGACGGCCTTCTATCAGTTGGTGTTGCTCACCGTCCTGGTGGGCTCCGGACGCGCAGCCCTGCGCGATTTTGCGGCCGAGGTGGCCAAGCGCACGCGGGTGTTCAGCCACGGCAACGCCCCGTCCACCAGCCAGGACCCACAGATCCAGCAGGTAATCGGCAAGGCCAGCGGCCAGGTCTATGCCAGCGAAGCCGCCACCCTGCGCGCAGCCGAAGCGGCGCAGGCGGCCTACCTGGCGCACTTCAGTGGCGACGCCGATGCCGAGCGCCAGGCCAATATCGCGGCGGAACTGCAATCGGCCCAGGCCCAGGTGGCAGCGGTCGAACTGATCCTGCGGGCCACCAGCGACCTGTTCAACAGCCTCGGGGCCTCGGCCACCCGTACCGGCAAGCAGCTCGACCGGCACTGGCGCAATGCGCGGACCGCCGCCTCCCACAACCCGGTGATCTACAAAGAGCGCATCCTCGGCGACTGGCAGATCAACGGCACCGAGCCGCCGTATATCTGGCAGATCGGCGGTGGCGCCAAGCAGGGCTGAAAGACAGGCGCCCCGTACTGGACGGGGCGCCTGGATCACACTCGGGCCGGGGGATCAGCCCAGCACGGCCGCATTGAGATAGTGATCGCCCAGCCGGCGGCGCAGGTGTGCCAATGGCAATACCTGGCCTTCGACCGTGGGCCTGAGCAGGGTCTGGCCGGTGAATTCCAGCAGCAGCTCCCCGGCCCGTTGCGCCGCATGGGCCGCCGCCAGCCGTGCCTCGATCTGCGCCGCCGGCGAGCGCTCGGCCCAGGCCAGCAGCGCCTCGGCCGCCGCGATGCGCACTTCCAGATCACCGACACCGGCAATGGCCAGCGTATCGTCGTGCAGCGGACCGGCTTGCAGGTGCTCGACCAGCGCTTGGCGGGCATTGTGGGCAAACTGCAGATCGGCCTGAGTAATGGGATAGGTCATGGGAGGCTCCTTAGTTCCAGGAATGACGGGGTGGTTTGACGCCATTGAGGCGCTGGTTGCCGATCAGGTGGAATTTCCAGCGCACCGGGTCATGCAGGGTATGGGTGCGCGCGTTACGCCAAAAGCGGTCCAGGCCCTGGCTGGCGGACACGCTGCGGGTGCCACCCAGTTCCAGCAGGCGACTGGACGCCAGCAGGGCAATTTCGGTGGACAGCACCTTGGCCTGCCCAACGATCACTGAAGCCTGGGCAACAGTGTCTTCGCTCGGTTCAGCCAGGGCCAGGTCCACCGCCAGCGCCGCACGCTGGAGAATCGCCTCGGCCGCCCGCAGGCGCCACGCCAGGTCGCCGATCACCGCCTGGCTCAACGGGTCCTGCCAGCCATGGTCCAGGCCGCTGTCGGCCCAGGGCCTGGCCAGGCGTGCCACGCGCAGAGTCTCGGCAAAGGCGCCACGGGCAATCCCGGTGTCCACCGCCGCCTGGATAATCTGCGACACCGGCCCGTCGGCGGTCGGCTGGTCATAGGCCTTCCAGGCGGGAATCACCGCGCTGCCCGGCACCCGCACCGCCTCCAGCAGCACCTGGCCGCTGGCCGTGATGCGCTGGCCGAAACCATCCCAGCTGTCGATCACGCTCAGGCCCGGGGTATCGCGCGGGACGAACGCAACAAACGGCCGGCTGAGTTCGTCCACCCCGGCCACCGGGACGATATGGGCAAACAGCGCCCCGGTGCAGTAGGCCTTCTCGCCATCGAGCACGGCACTGTCACCGTCGAAGCGAATCCGCGTCTCAAAGGCCGTGACCGTCTTGCTCTTGGCCTCGGCAAAGGCATTGCCGAAGCGATAGCCGGCCAGCACCTTGGCCAGGTACTCGCGCTTCTGATCTTCGCTGCCGGTCAGGATCAGATTGTTGAGCACGCCATAGTGGTTCTGCGGCAGTTGCCCCAGGGACGAATCCGCAGCGGAAATGATCGCCACCACTTCGGTTAGGGTGCTGTAGGACACCCCGGCGCCACCATGGCTCTTCGGTACGGTAATGGCCCACAGGCCGCTGTCGGAGAAACGTTCCAGTTCGGCCCAGGGCAGGCGCCGTTCACTGTCGCGCTCGCGGGCCTGGCGGGCAAAATCCTCGGCCAGACGCTGCGCCACCTCGATGGCCTCGGCGTCGCTGGCGATGATATGGGCGGGGCGCCGGGGCGCCGATACGGCCTGCTCGGGCAGGCGGGGCTGGGCTGTAACACTCATGCGTCGACTCCATTCAGATCGGGTTGGCAGAAGCTGGAGCACAGTCCGTACCAACCTTGAATTATTCGATAAATCAATTAGTTAGCGGATAGCTGCGAGCAACCTATCCGCCTGTGCAGAGACACTCTGCTGAAACGCTGTTGCCCGGCGGGCAGCGGCTCAGAGACTGATATCCAGCGGGTACTCGACGATAAAGCGCACCTCGTCGACATTGGACTCGGCCACATGATCGCCACCGACCCGGTGGGTTGCCTGCATCAGGTTGAACGACAGATCCTTGGCCGGGCCGCTCTGCACCACGTACTTGACCCAGAGATTGCGCTCCCAGTGACGCCCGTCCCGGGTGGCGTTGAAGTAGCTGTACGCGCCGCCCGCTCGACTGCCGTCGATATCGCTGCCGCGCACGTAGCGGGAGGTCAGGCTCAGGCCAGGCACCCCGAGCCCGGCAAAGTTGTAGTCATAGCGCAACTCCCAGGCCCGCTCGTTGGGGTTATTGAAGTCGGAGATCTGCGAGGCCGCATCCAGTTCGATGTCATAGGTGTTCCACACATAGTCGAACGGCGTGTCGCCATCGATGCGCGTATAGCTGAGCTTGAGTGCATGGCTGCCATAGGCAACGCCGGCGTGGGTGCTCCACGAATCGTTGTCGATCTTGCCCGCCACGGCCTTGCCGCTGTCGCGGGTGCGGTAGTAATTCAAACCGGTGTTGAGGCTGAGGCTGTCTCCGAGGGGCTGGACGAAATCGGCACGGGCAAAGGACTGGTCCCAGATATCGTCCAGGCGGCTGGTGTGCAACTTGAAACGCCACTGGTCGTTGAACACATAGTCGCCGCCCAGATAGACGACATCGTTGGCCCCCTTGAAACGCCCGGCGTACACGGTGCCAAGATCACCACGGTGATTGCTGGCGTTACGGTCGCTGCTCGATTCGAGCTTGCCACCCTGCAGGGTCAGGCCATCCACCGAGGTGTTGTGGAACACCAGGCCGCGCAGGGTCTGGGGCAGCAGACGGATGTCGCTGGCGTAGAGCACCGGGCTGGTCGGGCGTACATCGCCATAACGAATTTCGGTATCGAAGGCCCGCACCTTGAGCGCCGCGCCAACCTTACCGTAGGCATCCTTGGGTTCGCCGTCGAAATTGGCCCCCGAGCGCGAAACGATCCCGGGCACGCCGACCCCATTGCCCACCGTCCCATTGCCGCCGTCGAGCTTGAGCCCCAGCACACCCTGCACATCCACGCCGAAACCGACGGTGCCTGGGGTGAAGCCCGATTGCAGGTCGGCAATGATCCCGTGCCCCCACTCGCGATGCAGGCTCTGGCGCTCACCGTTGTTGGGGTTGCGGGTAAAGTCGCCGTGGCGATAGTCCTGGCTGAAGAAGTAGTTGCGGTTGAGCACGCGCAACTGGCTGGCGTCGAGAAAACCTTCGGTGTCGTCACTGGCGGCAAAGGCCGGGCTGGCCAGCAGGAGGGCCAACGAAAGGGCCGGTCGGGGGTAAGCGTTGAAACGCATGGCAGAGTCCTATGATGGGCAGAAGTAACGCCTTTACCGGCGCTGTACCAGGACCTATTCCAACAACCATGCCAACTAATACTTCTTTATAAATCATATAGATAACAATAAAAGCCTGACAGCCAAATTCTCCCTGGCAAGCAATCTGCACAAGCGCTGTTGCCAGCCGCACAGCCACGATTGTGCGCCCCCTGCCCCGCGCTTTTGCAGGCATAAAAAAACGCGGCCGGAGCCGCGTCGAATGGGGCGCACTACCCCCGTGAAAAACCACCCTAGCCCGCCTTGCCGCCCAGGTAGAAATGCTGGATGTCCTCGCGTGCGGCCAGTTCGTTCGCCGAGCCTTCGCCCACCACACGCCCGTTTTCCAGAATGTAGGCATAGCTGGCGTGGCGCAGGGCGACATTGATGTTCTGCTCGGCGATCAGAAAGCTGACGCCCTCCCGGGCATTGAGCTGCGCGACGATCTCGAAAATTTCCTCGACGATAATCGGTGCCAGGCCCATGGAGGGTTCATCCAGCAGCACCAGCCGGGGCCGGGTCATCAGGGCGCGGCCGATGGCGAGCATCTGCTGCTCGCCGCCGGACGTCAGCCCGGCCTGGGTCTTGCGCTTGGTCTGGAGCCGGGGGAACCAGCTGTAGATGCGCTCCAGGTCCTGCTCCAGCTCGCGGCGCGACGGTTTACGCAGAAAACCGCCACTGCGCAGGTTTTCCTCGATGGTCAGGTGGGCAAACACATGGCGGCCCTCCAACACATGGACGATGCCCTGGCGGGCCAACTGGTTGGCTGCAACCGTGGCGGTGCTCTGCCCGGCAAAGCGGATCTGCCCACGGCTGACCCGGGCCCGGTCCGCCTGGACCAACCCGGAAATGGCCTTGAGCGTGGTGCTCTTGCCGGCCCCGTTGGCCCCCAGCAGCGCGACGATACCGCCCTGCTCGACCCGCAGGGACACACCGGCAACGGCCAGGATGGCGCCGTCATAGATCACTTCGATATCGTCGACGGCCAGCAGTTCGATGGGCTCGGCACCGTACTGGCTGGCGTTGGATGGGATGGCACTGCTCATAACGGAACACCTCTGGGGCGTGGCAAGCACGCCATGACGATAAGGGGGGCTTACTGCTCGGCCGCGCAATCGCGCGCGGTGACACCCTTCTCCCGGGCATACTCCGCCGACTTGGCATCGATCAGCGGGCGCAAGGTTCCACGGTCGGCCGGGATCCAGTCACTGACCAACGTCCATTGCGCCCCATCCCACTGTTGCACCTTGGCCGCACCGCCGCCTTCATGATCGCTGCACGACAACTTCAGCGGTTGCATCAGCCCCAGAAAGCCGATCTCCTTGAGCCGCGCATCCCCCAGGTCCAGGTGTTCGAGGCCCCAACGACCTTCCTCGCCATTGAGCGGGCGATGGCCGAATTTCTTCTGCCCGGCCCGAATCGCTTCCACGGCAATGGCGGCATTCACCAGGCCGGAGTTGTAGTACACGCTGCCAAAGCTCTTCGGATCCTTGAGGTCGCTCTTGCCCTGGTCGACGATGTACTGCTTGATGCGTCGATGGATCTCGAACGTGCTGCCGCCCGGGTACGGCGTCAGCGCCAGGTAGCCCTTGCCGGCCTCGGCTGCAGGCAGTACATCTTCATTGGAGCTGGCCCAGATATCGCCGATGATCCGATCCGCCGGAAAGCCGAAGCGCGCCGCCGTCTTGATCGCCACCGGCGTGGACACGCCCCAGGTACGCAGGAACACCCAGTCCGGCTTGGCCTGGCGCACCTGGCGCCATTGTCCTGCCTGTTCGTTGCCCGGGTCGGCGACGGGGATCTGGATATTCTCGAAGCCGTATTTCTCCGCCAGCAAAGCCAGCGGCCCCTGGGTTTCGCGGCCATAGGCCGAGTCGTGATAGACGGTGGCGATCTTCTTGCCCCGCAGCTTGTCCAGGCCGCCCTCGCGTTCGGCGACATAGTTGATAAACGCCGACGCCTCGCTGTAGAAGGTCAGCATCACCGGAAAGTTGTAGGGAAACACACTGCCATCGGTGGCTTCGGTGCGTCCGTAGCCCAGGGTGATCAAGGGAATCTTGTCCGCCTCGGCCTTGTTCGCCAGCGCATAGGCCGCCGGTGCACCGTTGGGTTGATAGACCGCCACCGGCGCGCCATTGAGGCCATTTTTAAAACGCTCGTAGCATTCGATGCCCTTCTCCGCCGTCCATTCGGTCTCGCATTCCTGCCAGACCAGCTTGACGCCGTTGATACCGCCTTCGACTTCATTGATATAGCGCAGGTAGTCGATCATCCCGGCCCAGACCGGGATGCCGCTGGAGGCATAGGCGCCCACGCGGTAGGTGGCCAGGGGGAAGAACTGTTCGTTGGCGGCGGCCTGGGCCGAGGACGGCAAGGCCGTCAACAGGCCCAGCGCCAGGGCCAGCGTGGCCGTGGTGCGTTGCACAAGTGCATTGAGGATCATGGAGGTTCTCTCTGGCAGTGGGCCTGCGGCCGTAGGGTGAGGCCGCAGGCAGTCTGGTTCGGATGGCGCGGCGATCAGCGCTCGGTAGCGCAATCGCGTGGGGTGATGCCCTTCTCCTGCGCGTAGGCGGCGGACTTGGCCTCGATCAGCGGGCGCAAGGTGGCGCGGTCGGCCTGGACCCAATCGGTCACCAACACCCACTTGTTACCGTCCCACTGCTGCACGCGTGCAGAGCCGCCCCCTTCGTGATCCGAGCAGGACAGTTTCAGGGGCGCCAGCAGGCCTTCGAAACCGATGGCCTTGAGGCGCGCGGCATCGATATCCAGGTGCTCGAAGGCCCAGCGACCTTCCTCGCCATTGAGCGGACGATTGCCAAACTGTTTCTGCCCGGTACGCAGCGCCTCGACAGCGATGGCCGCATTGATCAGGCCGATGTTGTAGTAGACCTTGCCGAAGTAGCTCGGGTCCTTGAGGTCGCTCTTGCCGGTGTCGAGGATGTATTGCTGCAGGCGCTTGTGAATCGCGAAATCAGTCCCGCCCGGAAATGGCGCCAGGGCCTGGTAGCCTTTGGCTGCGACGCCTGCGGGGATGACATCTGCCTCGGAACCGGCCCAGACGTCGCCGATGATGCGCTCGGCAGAGATGCCGAAGCGCGCCGCGGTTTTCAGGCCCACGGGCGTGGAGACCCCCCAGGTGCGCAGAAATACCCAGTCCGGTTTGATCTGGCGAACCTGGCGCCACTGTGCGGACTGTTCGTTGCCCGGGTCGGCCACCGGAATCTGGATATTCTCGAAGCCGTACTTCTCGGCCAGCAGCTTCATCGGCCCCTGGGTTTCACGCCCGTAGGCCGAGTCGTGGTAGACCGTGACGATCTTCTTGCCCTTGAGCTTGTCGAGGCCACCCTCACGCTGGGCAATGTAGTTGATCCCCACCGACGCCTGCCCGTAGTAGTTGAGCAGCAACGGGAAGGCATAGGGAAACACGCTGCCGTCGGTGGACTCGGTGCGCCCGCCGGCGCCGTCGATCAACGGGATGTGGTCCGCCGCGCCCTTCTCCATCAAGGCATAGGAACCGGGCGTGCTATGGGTGAAGAAAAATGCGGTGGGCGCGCCATTCAGGCCGCCCTTGTAGCGCTCGTAGCACTCGACGATACGGTCGACATTCCACTCGGTCTCGCACTCCTGCCAGACCAGCTTGACGCCATTGACGCCGCCTTCGACCTCGTTGATGTAGCGGAAATAATCGATCTCGCCCGCCCACCATGGAATGCCGCTGGAGGCATAGGCGCCTACGCGGTAGGTGGCCATCGGGATAAATTGCTCATTGCCGGCCGCCTGGGCCAGGCTGGGCAGCAAGGGCTGCAGGACAAGGGCGAGCACGGCACCGACAAGGGTGCGCTGCAAGGATTTGCGCATATTGGGATCACTTCTATGACGTTGTAGTGGGTGTGGTGAGCCCCCCTCCCGTGGTCGGGTCAAGGTGTGTTCGATTCGGCTGCGCTAGAACCGCAGCGGCCAGGCCTTGAGCCGTTCGCGCAGGTCGCCCAGCAGGCGGACCAAGCCTTCCGGCTCCTTGATCAGGAACCAGATGATCAGCGTGCCGAAGATGATTTTTTGCAGGTTCTGCAGCTGTCCGGCATCGACATTGCCGCCGAACAGCCATTGCCCGCCATGGTTGAGCAGGATCGGCATCAGGCTGATAAAGGCCGCGCCGATAAAGTTGCCGGCGATGCTGCCCATGCCACCGATAATGATGATGAACAGGATCTGGAACGAGCGGTTGATATCGAAGCTGCCGGAACTGGCCGTGCCCAGGTAGGCAAACGCCCAGAGTGCCCCGGCGATCCCCAGGTAGAACGAGCTCACGGCAAACGCCAGGCGCTTGTAGCGATCCACCGGGATGCCGACCACCGATGCGGCGGTGTCCATGTCACGGATCGCCATCCAGTTGCGCCCGACCTGGCTGCGTACCAGGTTCACCGCGACCCAGGTCAACAGGACCACACAGCTAAGCGTTAGCAGGTAGCGCCCGACCGGCGACGCCAGGCTGTAGCCGAACAGCTCCAGGCGCGGCGCGCTGATGGTCCCGGACGAGGCGAAGTTGTAGAACCAGGCAAACTTGGAGAACACCCACTCAAGGAAAAACTGGGCCGCCAGGGTCGTGACCATCAGGTAGAAGCCCTTAATCCTGGCACTGGGTATGCCGAACAGCAGGCCGACAAAGGCGGCGATCAGGCCGCCGCCCAACAGCGCCAATGGCAAGGGAATGCCGGGCACGCGCAGCAGCAGGCCGTAGGTGGCGAAGGCCCCGACGGCCATAAAGCCCGCAGCGCCCACCGAGGTCTGCCCGGTGTAGCCGGTCAGTAGGTTCAAGCCCAGGCCGGCCAGGGACAGCACCAGGAAGGGGATCACGATTGCGTTGAGCCAATAGTCGTTGCCCAGCAGCGGCAAGCCGACAAAGGCCACCAGCAGCAATAGCGCCAAGCCCAGGGGCCAGCGACGGCGTACCAGGGTCAGCGGTGCATCGTCGAAACTGGCGCTGATACGCGCCGTCGTCGTGTTCATAAGGTCACACTCGCTCAATGGCGCGGTCGCCAAACAGGCCGGCCGGGCGGATATAGAGAAATATCAGGGCCAGGAAATAGGCGAACCAGGGCGTAATGCCGCCGCCGATCAACGGGCCGATATAGGCTTCGGCGAGGTTCTCCGCCGCCCCGACGATCAACCCGCCGACAATGGCGCCGCCAATCGAGGTGAAACCACCGATGATCAGTACCGGCAGCGCCTTGAGCACCACCAGCGACAATGAAAATTGCACCCCCTGGCGCGCGCCCCACAGCAGCCCGGCCACCAGGCCGACCATGCCGGCCACGGCCCAGACGATCTGCCAGATGCGATTGAGGTTGATGCCCACCGACAGCGCCGCCCGGGTGTCATCGGCCACGGCACGCAGGGCGATGCCGATCCGGGTCTTGTTGAACAGCAGCGCCAGCACCGCCACCAGAACCGCGCAGATGCCCGCCGCGATCAGGTCGAACTGGCTGATCATGATCTCACCGACAAACAGCGGGACATCGTCGATGCCCAGGTCCAGCGCACGCACCTGGGCCCCCATCAGGCCCTGGGCCAGGCCTTCGATAATGAACGAGAGGCCGAGCGTGGCCATGAACAGGGTGATCTGCGAACGGTTGACCAGCGGGCGCAGCACCAGGCGCTCGATCAGCAGTGCGCCGATGACCATCACCACCAGGGTGATCGCTAGGGCCAGGGCAAAGGGCACGCCCTGTTCGTGCAGGCTGACGAAGGTCAGCGCGGCAAACAGCAGCATCGAGCCCTGGGCGAAGTTGAACACGCCACTGGCCTTGTAGATCAGCACGAAGCCAATGGCGACCAGCGAATACATGGTGCCGGCGAGCAAGCCGCCGATCAGGGTTTCCAGAAAAAGATTCATCCGTGCACCGTCCCCAGGTAAGCCGCGATCACATCGGGATTGGCCTGCACTTCGGCTGGCGTGCCATCCCCCACCTTGCGCCCGTAATCGAGCACCACCACGTGGGCCGACAGGCCCATCACCACCTTGATATCGTGTTCGATCAGAATCACCGTGGTCCCCAGGTCGCGGTTGATATCGGCAATAAAGCGACTCATCTCCTGCTTCTCCTGGGCGTTCATCCCGGCCATGGGCTCATCGAGCAACAACAGCGTGGGCTGGGCGATCAGGGCCCGGCCCAGCTCCACGCGTTTCTGCAGGCCGTAAGCCAGGCTGCCCACCGCAACGTCACGCCAGGGTTGCAGTTCGAGAAAATCCAGCACCTGTTCGGCCCGGGCATTGAACTCTCGGGCCTCGCGCCGCGCTCGCGGCAGGCCCAGGGCCTGTTCGAGAAAGAACGTGCGTTGCAGGCGTGACAGGCCGGTCAGCAGGTTGTCCAGCACGCTCATTTTCTTGAACAGCGCGTTGTTCTGGAACGTACGCCCGATACCCCGGCGTGCGGCCTCCAGGGGATGGGGCCGGCGCAACGGCACGGCCTCAAACACCAGCTCGCCGGCATCGGCACGGTAGACGCCGTTGAGAATGTTGAGCAGCGAACTCTTGCCCGCGCCGTTGGGGCCGATCAACGCGCAGATTTCCCCCCGGCGCACGGCGAACGACAAATCATTGATCGCCTTCACGCCCTTGAATGACAGGGAGATATTGCGCACCTCCAGCAACGCGCTCATGCGGCACGCTCGAGGGTGTCGTGCAGCCATTGCAGACGCCCGGGCGCCTGCTCGGCCCCGGTCGGCGTAGCGATATGCCGAACCCGCTGGAAGCCGAACAGATGGCGCACCCGCGCCTTGAGCCAACGGCGCAGGCCGCGTCGCGGGTCCGCCAGCGACCACTCGCAGAGACGGCGGCGCCAGGTGCCGTGCGGCGCCAGCCGGGCTTCGATTTCATCGGCCACCTGCCGGGCCCGCACGGCGGACATCAGCAACGTGGTCGGGGCGATTTCACGGCGGTCACGGCTGGCCGAGGCCTGGGTCTCCGGAAACGCGAAGCCCGCGCCGTCCTGCAACCAGCGGCCAAGGACATGGGCCAGGCCCTGGCTCCATTCGGTCCCCTCATCGACCCAGACCACGGGGTCGCCGGCAACCGAAGACCAGCCCTGGAAGCTGTGTTCCAGGGGCCCGCTGAACAGCACATCGAGCGCCAGCACCTGATCATCACCCTGCCCGGCCTGGCTGGCCTGGGCGCAGAACAGCTGCAACGGGAGCAAGCCCTGCAAGCGCGCTTCACGCCAATGGGCGAGCGTTTCGCGCCGCTGCACAAAGGCGAAATCCGCGCGCAGCAGTTGAACCTGGCGTTGCAGGGCCACGCCACGGCTGTGCGGGCTGATCGCCTGGCTGATACCGCCCAGGCTGCGGGCCGCGAGGGCCAGAATCAGCAGCGAGGGCTCGAGCGCGCCGCACAGGGCCAGCCGCGAATGGTCGCTAAAGCCCTGCTGGCGCAAGCCTGCCGCCGCGCGCTCGACCTCGCGCAGCACATCGATCCAGCGCCAAGCCTTCCAGGCTCCCTGGCGGCGATGGCGCAGGGCGATCTGCAGTGGCTTTTCCGTTGCCCAGCGACGCAATGCGCCCAAGGCAAAGTCCGGCACCTCATCACCAGGCCGGGGGGTGAGTTCATGCACGCTCATAGGACGGTTCCTCATGGCGCTCGGCGTCTGCCTGGAGCCTGGCCAGGTCCCGGTAGCCGGCGCCAGGATGGCTGGCCGGCAGCCGCGGGCCATCGCCAAAGAGTTTGTCGCGCAGGGTGCCGGTGGCGTACTCGGTCTTGTACACGCCGCGCTGTTGCAGCTCGGGCACCAGCCACTCGACCACATCGTGAAAGGTCTCGTGGGCCAGGGCGTAGGCGAGGTTGAAGCCGTCGACATCGGTGTCCTCGACCCAGGCCTGCAACTCGTCCGCCACGGTTTGCGCGCTGCCGACGATCAGCGGACCGAAGCCGCCGATACCGACCCAGTTGGCCAGCTCGCGCACGGTCCATTGCTTGTCTGGATCAGCCGTGGAGAAGGCCTCCACTGCCGACTGGATGGCATTGGTATGGATATGCTTGAGCACCTGGTCAGGCTGGTACTGGCCGAAGTCGATCCCGGTCCAACCGGAGAGCAGCGCCAAGGCACCTTCGTAGCTGGTGTACGACTGCAGCTCCTGCCATTTGGCCTGGGCCTTGGCGTCGGTTTCGTCGACGATCACCGTCTGCAGATTGAAGATCAGCACCTTGCGGGGGTCCCGCCCGGCCTCGGCGGCACGACGCCGGATATCGGCCACGGCTTTCTTGAGGATCACCTTGGACGGCGCGGCCACAAAAACGCACTCGGCATGGCCCGCCGCGAAGTCCTTGCCACGGCTGGAGGCGCCCGCCTGGTAAAGCACAGGCGTGCGCTGGGGCGAAGGCTCGCACAGATGAATGCCGGGGACCTGGAAGTGTTTGCCGTGGTGGTTGATCTCATGGATCTTGCTCGGGTCGCTGAACACCCGGCGCTCGCGGTCGCGCAGCACCGCGCCCTCTTCCCAGCTGCCTTCGAACAGTTTGTAGAGCACTTGCAGGTATTCGTCGGCATAGTCGTAGCGGGCATCGTGGTCGCTCAGGGCCTTCTGCCCGAGATTGCGCGCGCCGCTGTCCAGGTAGGAGGTGACGATGTTCCAGCCGATACGGCCCTTGGTCAGATGGTCCAGGGTCGACAAGCGCCGGGCGAAGGGATACGGATGCTCGAAGGTCAGCGAGGCAGTCAGGCCAAAACCCAGGTGCTCGGTCACCGCCGCCATCGGTGTGATCAGCGCCAGCGGGTCGTTGACCGGCACCTGGGTGGCCTGGCGAATGGCCGCGTCGCCATTACCATTGAGCACGTCGTAGATGCCGATCACATCGGCGATAAACAGGCCGTCGAACTTGCCACGCTCCAGCAGCTTGGCCAGATCCGTCCAATATTCCAGGTCCTTGTATTGCCAGGAACGATCCTTGGGGTGAGCCCACAGGCCCGGTGACTGGTGACCCACACAGTTCATCTCGAAGGCGTTCAAACGGATTTCACGTGGCACGGGGCTGCTCCTGTTCACTCAAGGTCATGGCACCTTGCGATGCGTTTACAGTGATCTAAACAGGATTCGTGCCAACTAAAATAACCCTTTAAATTCAATAAGTTATTACAAGTTCAAGGCAGCAAAAGAATGCCTGCACGACAACAGCCTGTTGAACAGCTGTTGCTGCACGAACAGCCGTTCGATGACCGGCTGATGACACGGACACGTCCACTAGCACCACCCCGTCCTGCCCTCCGGGATCGGAAGCAGGCGATGAGCGCCACTAAAAAAGTCCCGGATTGCTCGCCGCCGCCGATCGCGATCGGGCTATGATCTGGCTAAATAAACCGGATACCCCCGATCTATGCCTGTCGATCTGCAAGCGCTCTACCCCAAACTGATCCACCTGATGCTGGATACGGTCTTCGTGGTCGATAGCGACAACCAGATCGTCTTTGTCAGCGACGCCTGCGAAGCGTTGCTCGGCTACCGTGCCGACGAACTGGTCGGCACCTCGATCACCCACTACATGCACCCTGAAGACCTGGCAGCCACACGTGCCTCGATTGTCCGGGTGATGAACGGCCAGCCCCATGTCGATTTTCGCAACCGTTATGTGCGCAAGGATGGCAGTGTCGTCCATATCCTGTGGGCAGCCTTCTGGTCCCAGGAGGTGGAAGCGCGGATCGGCGTAGCGCGTGATGTCACGGCCCTCTGGCAGGCCGAGCAGGAGCTGCGCTTTCTTGCCCACCACGACCCGCTGACCGGGCTGAGCAACCGCGCACTGTTCAGTGATCGGCTGGAATCGGCCCTGCGCACGGCGCACCGCCACAAAAGCGAGCTGGCCTTGCTGTTTATGGATCTCAATGACTTCAAGGGCATCAACGATGTCCATGGGCATGCGGCGGGCGATCGCCTGCTCTGCACCCTCGCACGGCGGCTGGAACGCTGCATCCGCGAGACGGACACCGTGGCCCGGATGGGCGGTGATGAATTTACGGTGCTACTGACGGATATTTCATCCCAGGACGCCATTGACGCGAAGGTCGAGCAGATTCGCGCCGCCATGGCCGAGCCGCTGGGCGCTGATTTCGGCGAGATCCACATGCCCTCCTGCAGTATCGGCGTAGCCCGCTACCCTGCGGACGGCGAAGATGCCGAGACGCTGTTGCGCCACGCGGATGGCGCGATGTACCAGGTAAAAAGACGGCATCCTGCCGTGGGCTGAGCACCCGCCGGCCATCGAGAACCTCTTGAGGCCGATCTCTGCATTGAGAATGCTTGGGCCCACTGCAGCCGTGGCGGGTTCCGGGCTTTTTTCAGCACAACGAAAAAAGGACCCGAACAGACTGTGTGAAAACACACTGACAGGCGTTTGTTTTTGTGCTGAAAAAGGCTCTTCAGCCCATCAGTTGCATCATTTTCTTGGCTCCTAAGACACTGATCGCCCGCTTGAAGTTGTACGCGGTCACGGCCAGGGCCATTTCAGCTTTCGTCCCTTCAAGTTT
>NZ_JANHLC010000002.1 GCF_028682395.1 Pseudomonas putida
AATTTCTAACGCGGGGATTGGATTTGTTTCAAGCGCGTTTATTCTGGATTTAGAATTGGCAGCGATGGAGAAGGGTGGTTACGGCAAAGTTATCTCACGTCCGCGAGTCTTTGCCTCCGACCGGCAGCAGGCTCGAATCGTTAAAGGCTCTGAGGTTCCTTACCAGCAAGCCGCCGGTGATGGTGCGACATCTGTTTCCTTTAAAGAGGCCGCGCTGTCCCTTGATGTAACACCTTCGATTGATGAAACCGGGGTCTTACTGGACGTGAAATTAGCCAAGGACGAGCCTGATTTTTCCAATGCCATCAATGGTGTTCCGCCGATCAAAACAGCGTCGTTGACGTCTAAGGTTCGCGTTCGTTTGGGTTCAACCATCGCTCTAGGCGGTGTGTATTCAACCACTGAACACGTCCAAGAGCATCGAGTGCCGGGGTTGGCTTCGATTCCTTATCTGGGCCGAATTTTCCGTTACAGCACGAAATCCAGCGGTACGTCCGAGTTGATTCTATTCATCACACCGACGTTAATTCCTTCTATTGACGTGGCCCAGGTACAGGACTTAAGAAGTAGACAACCTCAATAGGCCAACGCAAATGACCAGCAAAAAGCCGCTAAAACCATTTGATCCAGTCATGCATCTGGACAACGAAAACGTCATTCGTGAGTATCTGAAGCTGGCCCGCAATGATCCAGATCCGCAGGTTTATCAGCAGGCTTTGGAGAACGTCGCAAAGGCAGAAGAAGCCGCGTGGTTGAATGCGCCGGCTGTTGGACGTTAGCTTGAAGGGTGGCCATCGAAGGATTCAGGAAAGCCCTATAATATAACTAAACTAAACAACCATTTAGTTTAGTTATTACTCAATCATATAAAGGAGTGTGCATGATTTACCAAGGGAAGGCTGATCTAACGTTTCGTGCCACCGGCGTTAAGCCTCCGTCTGAGCTGTCGCTTGGCGATCATTCTGTTGCGATTGAACTTGCTCTTCATCGCTTTCGGATCACTACCGTTATGCCCTTGACCACCGACTCTTTTACGCATGTTGATGCGGTTTATGGTGGACACACTCATCGTTATCTCATCGACGGAGCAACCCATTTTGGTAGTCAGTTATCGTTCCTTTGTACCCCCATTTACAAGGCACATTTGCCTAGTATTCAGGTTGTGAGTGAGGCTCGTGATTTCCTCAATGCTGCTTTGTTGCTTGAGCAAGAGGGGCTGCGCGGAAACAGTGATTTGCTACTGCCTGCGGCCATGAATGCTGGCCTGGCATCAGAGCAATACTTGAAGTCTTTCCTTGTCGAAACTGACCCTGACTGTCCGAGCTTCGTTCGTCTCAGCAAGCACGTTAAGGGTGACAAGCACGACCTGGTCAAGCTTTACGAGCAAATCCCGCCGGCATTGAGGCAACAGTTAGATGCCGTTTCTGAAAGCATCGAACCTGGTTTTCCTCTGGAGGCAAGGATCCAGGCCTGTTCAGTGCTTTTCACCAAAGCTCGCTACGGCTATGAGGCTGACTCGCTCAAGGTTTTACGGTCTGAAGTTTTTGAACTGGCACCGCATCTGGACAAGGTCCTGACCGAGATGACCGGTGTTGTTTCTGCCTAGGATCTGGCGAACGGCTGAGGCCAAGGCATTCCCGCGAAAAACGCAGCGCGGGCTGGCTTCAAATCTGACCACCAGAGCATCCCAGACCTCTATAGGACGATTCGCATAATGTATATTATGTTAAATAAAATGCCATGTCATAAATGTTCATGTGCTTCGTAAGACTCTGATTCGATTGATACCCATTACGCCCTAAATACGCGATGCCTAGCGATCACTTCAGCTGTCCGCTGCTCCCGCATTTTCAGAAGGCTAAGACTCATCTTAAGTTCCAAAACGCTCATTAGACCCCCTCATTGCTGGTGATCAGGTATGAAGGTCTTAGACTATTTAAGTTAAGACAAGCTCCTCTCTGAGGTCGGAGCTCGCTGGGTAGTCTGTGGCTCTGGTTTTCGAGACAACCTGAAGTCAGTTCAAGAAAGGTTATTTTCAGCGCTATTGCTTGAACAGCCCAACTACAGGCTACATACCGCTAACTGGAAAGGCCACGATTTCCGCGGTCACTCGTTCTATCTGAGCTTTCATGGTCGGGCTGGAGCTCACCAGATCTGCTGCCCGCTGTGCGGCTCCTTCTGTTGTGTAGCCTTTGGCATCCTGCCGCGATGTAGAAATGGTGATTTTCTTACCGGCACTCATGAGGTAATGAATGCGGTCTGCTGGCCGTTCAAGAGTCACCTTGACTATCCAGCTACCGCCCTTAGCTTTGACGATGGATTCGAGCCTTTCATAATCAAGTGTTCCCTCATCATCCTCGATGATGCGAACCGGTGCAGCCAGAGCAAACTTGCGCCTATTTGCTGCTGCCCATGCTTCTTTCTCGGTTTCGTAACGGATCGCAGAGTCGATAGAGAAATGCCACACACTCGGAGCAGTTTGGACCAAAAAACCTTCCTCCAAATCGCTTAAGACCGAATAACCGATGGTTTTTGGCATACCGAACTAACTCCTTTCGTTGTCGGTGAATTTTGTAGAAATTGCGGCGTGGATAGCCGGGGGCTTGCTGTAGCTCATAGGCTACCGGCTGAGCTAAAGCCTAAACTGGCCTCGCGACGCCAAAATTTAGTGGCCCATCCAGCCTGACGAAAAACTTACTGATCACCTCACGTCGGCACATCGGACTCTAAGTCTTCGTAGATCGGGTTCGCCCGTTTGTTGTTCCTAGTGAACAATAGGCTATGTACATCCATCAATCAAAATTCATGGAAATATATTTATTAACAATGAGTTATGCTATTTATGAACAAAATACATGGCCCGTAAGTTAAATAGCGTACTGCGACTTTCAGTAAGGTCTTGTGTCCAATGTCACTATGAATCGCCCCGGACTCTCTAGTCACCTTGCAAGCTCAAGGCCTGAATGCTGTTCACCTTTGGCCACGTCTGAATCACATGAATATCTTCATGACGAGTTCCGCTTGCACATCAAACGGGAGCTGGGCTCAGGCAGGAATTACCCTCTAACCCATAAATCCCAGAAACCACCTGCATCGTTGCCTCTTCAATCGTTCGTTCATTACGGCATAACATCCAGCCGTGATCGGCAATTGCTTGCTCGAACGCGGTGGTACAAGCGTCATGTTCTTCCAGCTCACGGATCACCGTGCTGCCCAGGCCGCGGGACCGTGCCGCTGCCCTCCTCCATGATATTTCAGGGGCGGTGACGACCCCAACATGCAGGTCTGGCACTCGCACGTTTCGTTCAATGTTCAGCTGTAGAATTTCTGCAAACGAGACTATCCGGCGAAACGCCGCATCGGACGGGTACCAGCGATCGATCAGGATGATGCTGTCCGTGGGCTGTTTAGTCAGTACGTGCCGGGAGATCCAGGCTCGGCTCTCAGCCAGGCGCTCACAAACTTGCCATTCCAGATCCCGGTCGAGATCCCGGTCAGGATTTCTGACGAGTTTGTTTACAAGCGCCATGGTTTCACCCCTGAAGGGATCACTTTTTTTCTCGCAAAGTCGGATGACCTTTTTATGGTCAGCCCTCAGTACTTTGGTAATGGCTTCCAACAGTGTGGTTTTTCCGGCGCCCTTGGGGCCATCCAGTGATACAAACAGCGGGCGATTCATTTTTCATCTATTTATTGAAGTGCGGTTTTTTTGCCCTGTTCGCTGCAGGAAGCGCTTGGCCCGGTGGCTGTGCGAATCGAGTTGCGTACCCTCTGAACAGGTATTGATGAGCACTCTAACGTGGTTTTTGGCCAATAGGTCGCAAAATCCAGGGTTATAGCCGTTGATAAACAACGCCCCGGATCATGGACACGTCACTGGCCCATTCTGGGCAAAGCGCTGTACGGCCGGGGCGATCTGGCTGGCCAGTTGTTCAATCGCCTGCTGGTGGGCCAGTACCACCTGCGCCACCCCGGCACCAGCCGGTTGGCGGATCACGCTGCTGCAGGTCAGGCTGCGGCGCGCCTCTCCTGCCTGGCGCCGGCTGATGCTCCACACCACATCGACCAGTGCGTAGTGCCCCGGCACGGAGTCGAAACGGCGGACATCGGTCTGTAGTGATACAACCGGCAGATTCGCCGCCTTGGGCAGCCCTGCCACATCACGTACCCCCAGCTTGCGCTCCATTGCGCCGCTCAAGGCATCGTGGAACTCGTCGGCCAACGGTGCGCTCCAGCGCTCGGTTTCCAGGATGGCCAGGGAGCCATTGCTCTCACGCACCACCACCTGTGGCTGGTCGGCCTGCACCGGGATACGCACCGGTTGCATCGCAAACTGAAAAGCCGCCACGGTGCGCGGGGGGCTGACATCACTGGCCGGAACCAAGGTGTAGTAATGCGTCGGGGCCGATGTGCAGGCCGCAAGACCCAATGTGGCAAACACCGCCAGATGGCGAAGGATCATGGCGCTCATTGCTGCTCGATCTCACGTGAAGATGAAGGCGATGACTTGAAGCTGTCAGGCTCCTTGTCCCGGGTGCGGCCACGGATCAATGCTTCGGGATGGCGGCCCAGGAAGTCGCTCAGGACCCGGACCGAACGCGCGGTACGCTGCATTTCTTCCAGGGCCTGACCCAACTGTTGGCGCTGTGGCGAGTCTTCGCCCAGGCTCTCGTGGGCTTCTGCCAGGGTGTTTTTTGCCTGTTCCAGGGTGCTGCGCATCTCGGGCAGGACGCTGCCATTGACCTGTTTGAGGGTCTTTTGCAGTTCGCTCAGGCTGCCATTGAGGTTGGCGGCGATCTGATCGGTCGGCAACTTGCTGAATTTCTCGACGATCCCTTCCAGTTGCTGCTGCAATTTGTCCAGGCTCCCCGGCACGGTCGGGAGCTGCGCCGGCCGCGCGCTGGGGTCGTAGACCACGGGCTTGGCACCCGGAATAAAATCCAGGGCGATATACAGTTGGCCGGTCAGCAGGTTGCCGGTCCGGGCCTGGGCTCGCAGGCCATGCTTGACCAGCTCCGCGATGATTTTTTCGCCCCGGGCTTCCTCATCGGCGCCCGGTTCTTTCAGTAGTTTTTCGTGGGCCTTGCCCAGCCGATTCGGGTAGATAACCACGCCGACCAGCGTCGGGAAGTCCTTGCTCACCGGGTCGAAGTCCAGGTCGACCGACACCACTCGCCCGATCGCCACACCATTGAATTCCACTGGCGCGCCCACCACCAGGCCGCGCAAAGGCTGGTAGAAACGCATCTGGATAAAGCGCCCCGGGCCGTCGGGAGGCGCCAGTGCCGACTCCTGGTCGACAAACAGGGTGAAGGCCGTATCGGCCTGGGCCAGCTGCGGATTGGGACTGTACTTGGGCTCGACGAACGCAATACCGCCTGCGAGGATCGAGGCCACGGATTGGGTATTCACTTTCAGCCCCCCCGCAGTCAGGCTGACATCGACCCCGCTGGCATTCCAGAAACGGGTGTTGGTGATCACAAATTGGTCGTACGGCGCATTGATAAAAATCTGCACATCCAAGCCCTTGCCGTCCTTCGATAAGGCGTAGGAGACCACCTGACCGACCGGGATTCGCCGGTAATAGACAGTGGAGCCCACATCCAGCGAGCCCAGGTCCTCGGTGCGCAGGATGAATCGCGTGCCCTTTTCGCCATAGGTGATCGGCGGCGGGGTTTCCAGGCCGACAAACCGGTCGACCACCCTGCCCGACACCCCGGCGTCCGCGCCGACAAAGCCGCCGGACAGCAAGGTATCGACACCCGAGACGCCGCCGGCGCCAATGCGCGGCCGTACGACCCAGAAGCGTGAATCCTCGACGGCAAAGGATCGGGCCGTGCCGTCGAGTTCGACAATGGCTTCGACATGGCTGCGGTCGTCGCTCAGGGTGATGGTCGTGACTTTGCCGATCACCACGTTCTTGTATTTGACCTGGGTCTTGTTCGCCTCCAGCCCTTGCGCCGTGAGGAAACTGATGGTGATTTGTGGACCCGCCGTCCTGGCGTTGTGGACCAGCATCGAGACCCCTACCAGCGCCGCGACAATGGGCACCAGCCAGACCAGGGAGATATTCCACCGCCGCCGCTTGACCTCGGGGGGGCCGGGCGTGGGGGGCACTGGGGGGTGGGGTTGTTCAGGCATCGTTGACCTCTGTGTCCCAGATCAGTCGAGGGTCGAAGCTCATGGCGGCAAACATCGTCATGACCACGACCAAACCAAAAAACAGGATGCCCATGCGCGGGTCGATGGAACTGAGCGAGCGAAACTGCACCAGCGCGGCAATCAACGCGACCACCAGCACATCGAGCATCGACCAGTAGCCGACCAGCTCGACCATCCGGTAGAGCTTGGCACGCTCGCGTTGCGCCCAGCGGCTACGGCGCTGGCAGGTCACCAGCAACACCCCCAGCACCAGGAACTTCATGCACGGCACCGCGACGCTGGCGATAAATATGACCAGCGCCAAGTCCCATTCCCCGGCGTTCCAGAACACCATGATTCCGCTGAAGATGGTGTCTTCACTGCCGCTGCCGAAGATATTGGTGTGCATCACTGGCATGAGATTAGCCGGAATATAAAAAATCAGGCCGGCCATCAGAAACGCCCAGGTTCGCGCCAGGCTATTGGGCTTGCGCCGATGCACAGCGGCGGCGCAGCGCGGGCAATCGTGGGCGTCCAACGCGCAGGCCGCGCCACAGGTATGACACAACGCCAGGTTCAGCTCGACGGCATAAGGTGGCAGGCTCACGAGATCACCCCGTCGAGGTCATCCCACAGGCGACGGATGCCTCGGCCGGAAATCAGGATCAACAGCACCGTCAGCATGGCCAGTGCCCAGAGGCCCAGGCCGGGATGGACATCGAGCATGCCCGCCAGCTTGATAATAGCCACCATAATGCCCAGCAGGCACACCTCCAGCATGCTCCAGGGGCGTAGGTGTTCCAGGGCACGCATGCAGGCCTTGAAGCCCGGTGCCGCGCGGCCGTTCAAGGCGAACAGCAGCAGCCAGCACAGCAGGATGATCTGCAGCATCGGCGCGAGGATAATGGCCAGCCCGACTACCGCGGCGATCACGCTGATCTGCCCCTGGGCCAGGGCCTGGACCGACTGCAATAACGTCGTTTCGTTGCTCAGGCCCTGCAGGCTGATGGAGATCACCGGGAAGGCATTGGCGAAGACAAACAGCAGCGCGGCGCTGATCGACAGGGCCAGGAGCTGCTGCAGGCTCATCGGCCCGCCCCGCGCGAGAATCGCTTCACAACGCAAGCAGCGCGCCACCTGCCCCTTGGCCAATGGAACCGGGGTATACACCGAGTCGCAATGCTCGCAGATGATCCATTGGGACGTTGATGACATAGGCGCGATAGGGGCGTGAAACACACCCATTCCCTTGAACAGTGCACGATTATCCGGGCCGGATAACCGCTGGCCGGTGAGCCCCTCTGATCATAGACGAGTGTGGGAAAATCGATGGCGGCAAGCACCCTGCTCCCTCACTGGCGGGCACCCTCGCCCGCCTATGTGCCCTGCCTTGACCACCGGCCCAGCATCAGCGCAATGGCGCCCGGATTGAGCTGGGCTGCACGGACGAGCGCCACCCCCGCGGGTTATGTATCTCGGTCTGGTTGCGCCGCGACACGGCCTGACGCCCAGGCCGCAGGCCGCGCCGTCAAATCAACAGTTCCAGGGTATCGAACAACCGGACATCCTCCGGGCGCGTCGAGCGTGCACGGCGGCGCAGGACCTGGAACATGCATTCGACAAAACACTGGGCTGCCACGCCCATCTGGGCGTTGCGCGGGGTGACGATACCGATGGTGTCGGTGGCAAACTCCTCGACCAGCTCCAGACGCCTGGCCCGTTCACGGTAGTACGGCACCGTGAGCACCGGCTCCGGGAAGTAGCTGAGCATGTCGGTCTGCTCGACCATGGACAGGGTCAGTTGCGGTGATTGCGCGCGGTGGATGTGCTGCATATCGATCTGCGCGCCGTGTTGCCAGAACAGCTCGTTCATCAGGAAGTCGTAACCGATGTCCGGGTAATTGACGACCCAGTCTTGCTCCACCAGGTCGTGGATCGAGCGGCAGTCGCGCAGTGGGTGATCGTGGCGCGACACCACTGCCATCCGGTACGAGAGTATCTGCTCGCTGGCATACTCCGGGCGCGGCAGCAGGGACGACACCAGCCCCACCGCCAGTTCCATGGTGCCATCGCGCAAGCGTGGCAGGGTCACTGCCATCAACCCTTCGAAGACTTCCAGGCGCACTCGCGGCATCCGTTGGCGGAACAATGTCACGACCTCCGGCAACAGGGTCATGCCCATCCATGGCGAGATACCGAGGCACAGATTGCCCTGGGCCTGGTCGCTCAGGTGCGCGAGTTCCAGTTGGGCCCGTTCGAGCTGGTTGAGCATCTGGCGCGCATGCTGCAGGAGCGACTGGCCGTAGCCAGTCAACACCACACCACTGGCATTGCGCATCAGCAATGGCAATTGCAGCCCTTCCTCCAGCTCGCGCAGGGCCTTGGCCACCGCCGTTTGCGAAATACCCAGTTGGCGCGCCGCCGCTCGAATGCTGCCACAGTCGGCAATCATCACCAGCGCGCGCAGTTGATGCAGCTTCATCCACGACTCCAGACACCGGGGGTGTAAACCTATGGTTTTCAGCCCCGCTTTTTTGCGACTGCCGCAGCACTCGCCAACTCATTAGGATCGCCAGGGTATCAGCCCAACACTCGAAAACGACTAATAAAAACGAGGAAAAAGCGGATGGTCAATCTGCCTGCGCTGCCCGGTATTCGCGCGCTCGAAGAAGATCTGATCGCTCGGCGCAGCCCTGCGCAATCGAGCGTCAATGCGTTCGCCAACACGCCCGCTTCTGGCCTTTTTGCCTGTACCCAGCCGGCTACTGTGCCCTGCCCGCCCCTGGGTGCCCGCGCCATCGCCGCTATCACCCTCGGCTCCGGCCTGGAGTTCTACGATTTTTGTGTCTACAGCTTTTTCGCCACGCTGATTGGGCGCCTGTTTTTCCCGGTCGAAACTGCCCAGGGGCAGTTACTGCTGGCCCTGGCGACCTTTGGCGTTGGCTTCGGTATGCGCCCGGTCGGCGGCCTGGTGCTCGGTGCCTATGCGGACCGGGTCGGGCGCAAACCGGCGATGTTGCTGACGCTCTGGCTGATGGCGCTGGCCTCGCTGGTATTCGCCCTCACCCCGACCTATGCCCAGATCGGCATCGCTGCGCCGTTGATCATGGTGCTGGCGCGGCTGGTGCAGGGGTTTGCCATCGGCGGCGCAGTCGGCACCTCGACCACCCTGCTGCTGGAATACGCCGACAACGGCAATCGTGGGTTCTACGGTAGCTGGCAGGTGTTCAGCCAAGGTCTGAGCTTTCTACTGGGCGCCATGATGGCCCTGCTTCTGAGCGCGTCCCTGTCGCCCGAGGCCCTGCAAAGCTGGGGGTGGCGCCTGCCCTTCGTGCTGGGGCTCCTGGTGATTCCGGTCAGCACCTATATGCGTCGTCACCTCAAGGAAACCGTGGCCGAATCAGCACGCGGTCGCCAGCCGGCTCTCAGCCTGCGCTTGATGCTGACTCACTATCGCCAGCGAATATTCAGTGGTGCATTGCTGGTCATCGGTGGCACGGCGTCCAGCTATATCGTGCTGGACTATCTGACCAACTACAGCGTCACGGTCCTGCACCTGCCCATCAGCACGGGGATGGCCGCCGTCTGTCTGGCGGTCCTGGTGCAGATCGGCCTGGCGGTGCGCGTCGGCCGGCTCAGCGATCGTATCGGCCGGCGGCGCACCATCGCCTTGGGCTGCGTGCCCATGCTGCTGTTGATCTACCCGATCTTCATGCTGATGAACCACTTGCCGACGCTGACCACGCTGGTGCTCGTCTCGGTGCTCGCGACCTTGCCGGTGGTGCTGATGACCGTGCCGACCCTGGTGCTGGTCGCGGAGCTGTTCCCTCGGGCGATTCGGGCCACCGGCCTGTCGTTGGTCTACTGCCTGGGTGTCTCGGTGTTCGGCGGCTTCGCGCAGTTTTTCGCCACCGGCCTGATCGGCCTGACCGGCAACAACAACGCCCCGGCGCTGTACGTCATGGTGTGCCTGTGCTGCACCCTTGCCGGCCTGGCACTGGTCAAGGAAACCGCCGGCCAGCCCCTCGACTAGCCCGCCTTTCGAATCACGCTTCACCCCTGTGACAAACGACCGGCTGCACGCGCTTCGCGTGCCGCGACGGCCGAGCTTTGCCCCTAAAAAACCATACTGCCATGGATATCCACGATGAAAGTAGCTGCCCCCCTGTGCCTTGCGGTTCTCACTTCGCTGTCCTGCGCCATGAGCCAGGCGGCCGATAACCGCTGGGTCGATCCGGCCGTCGCCGCGGTCAACCAGCAGGTGATTGACCTGCGCCACACCATTCACCAGAACCCCGAGCTGGGCAACGTCGAGTTCAAGACCGCGGCTCTGGTCGCCAAACACCTCAAGGCACTGGGCATCGATGTGCGCACCGGCGTGGGCAAGACCGGCGTAGTCGGCGTGCTCAAGGGCGGCAAGCCGGGGCCGGTGATCGCGCTGCGCGCCGATATGGATGCATTGCCGGTGAAGGAACTGACCGGCTTGCCGTTCGCCAGCAAGGCCGAAGGTGTGCGCCTGGGCAAGACCGTCCCGGTCATGCACGCCTGTGGCCATGACACCCACACCGCCATGCTGCTGGGCGCGGCCTCGGTCCTGGCCGAGCATCGCGACGAGATCGCCGGCACCGTGGTGTTCCTGTTCCAGCCCGCCGAGGAAGGCGCGGCCGACGTGGATGATTTCGACACCCAGGCGGTGATCGGCGCGCGCGCCATGATTCGCGACGGTGCGCTGGACTCGCCCAAGGTCGAGGCGGTGTTCGGGATTCACGTGATGTCGGGCTTCCCTACCGGGCACCTGTACTTCAAGTCGGGTTCGGTGCTCAACAGTGCCGATAACTTCCGCATCACCGTCAATGGCAAGCAGACCCACGGCGCCGCGCCATGGACCGGCGCAGACCCGATTGTCGCCAGCGCGAAAATCGTCGACGGCCTGCAAACCCTGATCAGCCGCCGCGTCGACTTGAGCAAGGGCATGGGCGTGATCACCGTGGGTGCCTTCAACGGCGGCAACGCCAGCAACATCATTCCCGAGTCGGTCATGCTCTCCGGCACCATCCGCACCAACGATGCCGGCATTCGCGAGACTATCCTGGAGAAAATGCCGACCCTGGTCAGCGGTATTGCCAGCGCCTACGAGGTCAAGGCCAACCTGGAAGTCATGCACTACGCGCCGGTTACCACCAACAACCCGGCCCTGACCGAAGCCATGGTCCCGGCGCTGGAGCTCGCGGCCCCGGGCAAGGTCGAACGCCTGCCGGCCTCGCTGTCGCCGAGCGAAGACTTCTCCCTCTATGCGCAGAAAGTCCCGGGCCTGTTCGTGTTCCTCGGCGCAACGCCAGCGGACCAGGACATGAACAAGGCCGCCAACAACCACAGCCCGCTCTTCGCCGTCGACGACGCCACCCTGGCTACCGGGGTCAAGGCCCATGTGCAGTTCGTTCTCAACTACCCGGCCTATGCCGGCTCGCGCACCCAGCCCTGAACCTGGGGCAGGCGCGCCCTCCGTTGACCGACGCCTCAGGGCACGGCGCAACGGAGGGCCTGTACACCCGGCGAGCGTTCGCCGGGGCAACAAGGCGCCCGGCTGCCAGGGCGCTCAATAATAAAAACAGGCGTTACAACGCCTCCACGTGCAAGAGAACCACTATGTTCAAGCTCAACAATCCATGGCCGCTCAGTTGCCTGGCGCTCGCTGTGTGCCCGCTGTTTGCCGTTGCCGACACTGCCGAAGGGTTTATCGAAGGCAGTCACTTGAACCTGGTCAACCGGGTGAACTTCCTCAATACCCAGGTCCAGGGCGATGGGCATGATCGGCGCCCCAACAACCGCCGTGACCCCAAGGACCTGTCCTACGGTTTGCAGGCGAACTTTTCCTCCGGCTTTACCCAGGGCACGCTGGGGATCGGGTTCGATGCCTTTGCCTACAGCGCTTTCAAGCTGGACGGCGGCGATGGCCACACCGGCTACGGCAATATCCAGGTCAACGACCGCGCCGAAGCCAAAGACACTTACGGCCGCGCGGGGGGCTCGATCAAGCTGCGCTACGGCCAGACTCAATTGCGCTTCGGTGAAATGCAGGTCACCAACCCGGTGTTCGCCACGGCAGACCCACGCTTGTTTCCCAGTACCGCCACGGGTATTCATCTGAGTAACCAGGACATTGCCGGGTTGCTGATCGAAGGTGGGCACTTCACCGCAGGCACGGAGCCGGCCTCTACCAGCCGTTCGGGCGAGCTGTGGGCCACCTATGCCAACGTCACCACGCGGGCGGTCGACTTCGCCGGTGGGCGCTACGCCATCAGCGATCACTGGAACATGAGCCTGTACGGCGCCAACTACGAAGACCTGTGGCGCCAGGCCTATGTGGGGACCGACTACGGCTGGGCAGTGGATGGCCAATCGCGGATCGATACCAGCTTCAACCTCTACCGTTCCCTGGATCAGGGCCAGGCCAAGGCTGGCGACATCAACACCACGGCGTTCTCGACGAAGGTGGCGTATACCCGGCTCAACCATAAACTGAGCCTGTCCTACCAACAGATCCATGGCGATACGCCTATGGACTACGTGGGGTTCGGCAACAACGGCTCGGGCTCGTTCGGCAACTCGATCTACCTGGACAACCCGGTGATGGTCTCGGACTTCAACGGTCCCAATGAAAAGTCCTGGCAGTTGCGCTACGACCTGGACATGGCGCCCTACGGCTACCCGGGCCTGAGCTTCATGGCCCGCTATGTCTACGGCTACGACATCAAGAGTTCATCCAACCCGCATTACCAGGGCTGGTCGGGCTTCGAGACCGCCGAGCACCAGGAGCGTGATCTCGAAGCCCGCTACGTGGTGCAAAGCGGCGTCGCCAAAGGCCTGCGGGTGCGCCTGCGCCAGGGCGTGCACAACGCCAAGCAGGGCCAGCCGGACGGTGACATCACCATGCATATCATTGCGCTGGAACTGCCGGTACAGATCTTCTGACCCGCTGGCTGCGGATGCCCACCCAGCATTCGCAGCCTTCTCCTGCGCGGCGTCCGGCCTCAGCTCCTAGCCTGGCCTTTACTGGCCGCCAGGTACGGGGCCAGGCGTTTTGCCATCTCCTCCCCCAGTGCCTGCAAGCCGCTGATGGGGCGAATCATGACTTCGAACTCAACGATCTTGCCCTGCTCGTTGAAGCGAATCATATCGATGCCCTTGAGCTGGCGGTCACCGACCCTGGCACTGAACTCCAGTACCACATTCAGGCCATCGGCGCTGGCCAACTCCCGGTGGTAGGCAAAGTCACTGAACACCTTGCTCACGGTATTGAGGATGGTCGACACCACGACCGCGCCCGGATAGGGACTGTGGGCCATGGGCGAGCGAAACACCGCCTGTGCGTCGAGCAACTCGGGCAATGCACTGAGGTCGTCACTGGCAATCATGCGATGCCAGCGTTGCAGCGACTCGGCTGCGAGGGGATGCAGTTTCAGCTCGGACATAGTAATACCCATCAGTGATCCATTGTTGTTATGAGTGACGGCTTCAACCCAACACGCGAGCCCCTTGCGGCTTAACGCTTGCAGTTCGTCCGACTTATCTTTGCAACGTCAACATAAGACCGGGCGCCAGCGGTAACAATGATCGCAAGCGACAAAAACCTGATCGAAACGAGCAGCGCCCTATCGCTCGCCCCGACTGGCCCGTCCGCCAGGGGCTGCTTTAATCATTCACGCCAGGCCGTGCTTGTCAGCCCTCCCGATCCAGACCCGGTGGGCGGCGCGGGCGCTCGATAAGGAAACGCACGGATGACCCGTCTGACTGCAAAAGACTTCTCCCCCGAACTGCTCGAACTGTATGACCACTATGTCCACGGCCAGATCAACCGGCGCGAATTTCTCGAACGGGCCACGGCCCTCACCTTCTGCGGCCTGGCGGCCACCAGCCTGCTGGCCTCGCTGAGCCCGGACTATGCCCTGGCGGAACAGGTGCCCTTTACCGACCCGGATATCCTGGCCGAATACATGACTTACCCGTCTCCCAGGGGCCATGGCCAGGTGCGCGGCTATCGGGTCCGCCCCGCGAAGGCCAGCGGCAAACTGCCGGCGGTCGTGGTGGTGCATGAGAATCGCGGGCTCAACCCCTATATCGAAGACGTCGCGCGCCGCCTGGCCAAGGCCGGCTTTATTGCCCTGGCCCCCGATGGGCTGTCCTCGGTCGGCGGTTACCCGGGCAACGATGACAAGGGGCGCGAGCTGCAAATGAGCGTCGACCCACAAAAGCTGATGAATGATTTTTTCGCCGCCATCGAATGGCTGCTCAAGGATCCGGCCACCACCGCCAAGGTCGGTATCGTCGGCTTCTGCTATGGCGGTGGCGTGGCGAATGCCGCCGCCGTGGCGTACCCCGAGCTGGGTGCTGCGGTGTCGTTTTACGGACGCCAGCCCGATGCCGCGGATGTGCCCCGGATCCAGGCGCCCCTGCTGATCCACTATGGCGAACTGGACACGCGCATCAACGAAGGCTGGCCCGCCTATGAGCAGGCGCTCAAGGCGGGCGGCAAGACCTATGAGGCCTATATCTACCCCGGTGCCAACCATGGCTTTCACAACGACTCCACCCCGCGTTACGACGAAGCCGCCGCCACGCTGGCCTGGGACCGGACACTGGGCTGGTTCAGGCGCTACCTGGTCTAGGAAGCCGCGCGCCGAATACGACGTTCGGCGCCTAGCGGAACGGCCAGCCTGGCGATCGTTTCGCCGCGATTGCGCTGCGCCCGTGACATACGGACCTTCTGCCGCTCACTGCTTGCTGCCCGGAGTCAGTCAACGGGCAGTTCAAGCTCTACCGTGTAAATGCCGCGCGCCGCGCGGACCCTCACCGGCGGCGTAATCGACCGGACATGACTCAACTCCCACGCCAGCCAGCCCTCGGCGAAGTAACTGGCGCAGGCCGCTTGCATATCCGCCGGCACGAAGGGGCGCACGGCCTTTACGCGCACGATGGCCACGCCAAGACCGTCAGCGTCCTCCTCGCCTTCGTTATGCAGAAACCGGCCGTTCTGGACAATCAGCAGATCCTCCCAGGGCTCCAGCTCCGGGTGCCAACGGCGCACTTCAAGGGTTTTCTCCCCGCTGGCAATTCGACTGCCGCTGGGTCTTACCAGGGATAAGGCTTTGATGGTGGAACTCCTAAAATAAGCGTCAATCTTGCGCTTGCCGCAGCCCATTCTAGTCTGTGAGAGGTACGCTTTTTCACCCTTGAGGGGCAACCGATGAAAACCCTGGGCTACGCCGCACAATCGTCCACTACACCGCTCGCGCCCTATGCCTTCGAGCGCCGCGCGCTGCGGGACAATGATGTTGCCATGGAGATTCTCTACTGCGGCGTCTGTCACTCCGACCTGCATACCGCCCGCAACGACTGGGGCTGGACCTCTTACCCCATCGTCCCGGGCCATGAAATCGTCGGTCGGGTGACCGCGGTCGGTACTGCCGTGACCCGCCACAAAGTCGGCGATACCGTCGCGGTGGGCTGCATGGTCGATAGCTGCCAGCAGTGCGATCAATGCCGCAAGGGCGAGGAACAGCTGTGCCGCGAAGGCAATACCGGCACCTATAGCGGCCGGGATCGCCTGACTCGCGAACCGACCCAGGGCGGTTACGCCAAGCATCTGGTGGTGCGCCAGGAGTTTGTCCTGCGGGTTCCCGCCACGCTGGACCTGGCCAAGGTCGCCCCGCTGCTGTGCGCCGGAATCACCACCTACTCGCCCCTGCGGACCTGGAATGTCGTGCCGGGTAGCCGGGTGGGGGTCATTGGTCTGGGCGGTCTGGGCCATATGGCGGTCAAGCTGGCAGCCGGCATGGGCGCCAAGGTCACGGTCATGAGCCGCTCCCCGGACAAGGCCGCCGATGCCCTGGCGCTCGGCGCCCATCAGTTGCTGGTGTCAGGTGACAAGTCGGCGATGGCCAAGGCTCGCTCGAGCTTCGACCTGATTATCGACACCGTCCCCGTCAAGCACGGCCTCGACCCTTATGTGCCGTTGTTGGATGTCGACGGGACCCTGGTCCTGGTCGGCCAGGTTGGACCGATGGCCGAACAGAGCACCGTCCCCATGATCCTTGGCCGCCGGCGAATCGCCGGTTCCCCGATTGGCGGCATTCGTGAGACCCAGGAGATGCTCGATTTTTGCGCAGAGAAAAACATCCTGCCCGAGTGCGAAATGATCCGTATGGAGCAGATCAATCACGCATTCGAGCGGATGGAACGGTCCGATGTGCGCTATCGGTTCGTTATCGACATGGCATCCCTGTCGGTTCAGCCGACTTAGTCGCGGGGGTAGCCATAGGTTGGGCGCGTCAGGGTAGTAACTGGCGAAAGGGCAGAATCGGATGGCGAACTAACGTTGCATGCGCAACCGAAAACTTCCCGGGCTCTCCCCGGTCCATTGCTTGAACGCCCGGTGAAAAGCACTGGGTTCGCGAAAACCGACTTCCAGGGCAATCTCGGTGATGCTGCGCGTGGAGCCCTGGAGCAACTCGAAGGCCACCGTGCGCCGCACTTCGTCCTTGATCTGCTGATAGGAAAACCCTTCGCGCTTTAGCCCTCGACGCAGGCTGGCAATATTGACCGCAAACTCGTCGGCAATCCGCTCCAGCGTCGGCCATTGGTCATAGCCACAATTGCGCAGGCGCTGCTGGACCCGGGCGCTGAAGCCTTCCCGGTTGCGAAAGCGGATAAACACCGACTGCGGTGCATCGCGTAGAAAGCCATAGAGCGACTTGCGATCCTGCACCACCGGCAACCGCAAGTACTCGCGCTCGAATTCGATTTCGGTCTGGGCGCAGTTGTACTCCACCTGCGCACCCCATAGCAGGTTCGCGTCGCCATGGTCCGGGCGGTCAAAGGCAAAGCGTGCATGACTGATGGGAATCCGCCGCCCCCCCAGCCAGCACAGCAAACCGACAATCAGCAGCAGAAAGGTTTCGCTGACCAGCGCCCGCAGGTATTCGTCCGCGCCGCGATAACGCAGCACCAGCACCGCCCGCTTACCGCGTACCTGGACCTCGCTGCGCAGATCGCGCAGGAACAGCTCGAAATATTCCACCCCCGATTGCAACGCCTTGCCGAGCGTGGGCGCCTGGATCAGCCCTCGGCAAATCAGGGCAAAACTGCCGATTGGCATGCCATGGGAGTCGAAGCCGAAAAATTCATCGTCCAGCTCGCGAATCACGGCCAGCCAGAGATTGGCCAGTAATCGGGGGGCAATCCGTTCGCCCAGGTGGGCCGGTGAGCGCTCTTCGAATCCGGCCGTTTGCAGCAACTGCGCCATACGTTCGGGCTGCTCGCGAAAACGCCAGAGCAAGGCATGGACGAAATAGGTGGAAATCGAGTGTTTTTCTTTCATGGAGCCTGCAAGACCAGTGGCAAAAAAGCGCAGTTTCAGTGAGCAGTTTCGGCATAGGCCCCCGGCCCGGCCCACCCGTAGACTGCGAGGCTGAACGTTACGCAGTCAACGCGCATTATTCCAGCCATCAGGAACCCAGCATGAGCACCCCGCCAGTCTATATCGTCAGCGCCGCCCGCACCGCCATCGGCACCTTTGGTGGCGCCTTGAAGGATGTCGCCTTGTGCGACCTGGCGACGACCGCCGTCCAGGCCACACTGCAACGCAGCGGCCTCGATCCGGCACTGGTCGGCCACGTGGTGATGGGCAATGTCATCCCCACCGACACCCGCGACGCCTACCTGGGTCGTGTGGCCGCCATGAACGCCGGCATCCCCAAGGAAACCCCGGCCTTCAACGTCAACCGCCTCTGCGGTTCGGGCTTGCAAGCCATTGTCTCGGCCGCCCAGAGCGTGATGCTCGGCGATGCCGAAGTGGCCATCGGCGCCGGCGCCGAGTCCATGAGCCGTGGCCCTTACCTGCTGCCTTCCGCCCGCTGGGGCGCCCGGATGGGCAATGTGCAGGCCATCGACTATATGCTCGGCATCCTGCATTGCCCTTTCCATGGCATTCATATGGGCATCACGGCCGAAAACATTGCCGAGCGCAATGGCATCACGCGTCAGATGCAGGACGCTTTCGCCCTGGAAGAGCAGTTGCGTGCCGCCCGTGCGATCGAGCAAGGCCGTTTTATCGAGCAGATCGTTCCCGTGGAAGTGCGCAGTCGCAAGGGCACCCAGTTGTTCGAGATCGATGAGCACCCACGCGCCACTTCCCTGGAACAGCTGGCGCAGATGAAAACCGCGTTCAAGAAAGACGGCAGCGTCACGGCCGGCAACGCCTCGGGCCTGAACGACGGCGCCGCGGCCCTGATGCTGGCGAGCGAAGCCGCCGTCAAGGCCCACGGCCTCAAGCCCATGGCACGGCTGGTGGCCTACGCCCATGCTGGTGTCGAACCCGAACTCATGGGCCTTGGCCCGGTACCGGCGAGCCGCCTGGCGCTCAAGCGCGCGGGCCTGACCATCGCCGACCTGGATGTGATCGAAGCCAACGTGGCCTTTGCCGCCCAGGCCTGCGCGGTCAGCCAGGAGCTGGAACTGGACCCGGCGCGCGTCAACCCCAACGGCTCGGGGATTGCCCTCGGCCACCCGGTCGGCGCCACCGGCGCAATCATCGCCACCAAGCTGATCCACGAGTTGCACCGCACGGGTGGGCGCTACGGCCTGGCAACCATGTGCATCGGCGGCGGCCAGGGTATCGCGGTTATTTTCGAGCGGGTTTGATCGCCTCTTCATTTCAGGATTCAAGGAATACAGCCATGAGCATTCAGAAAGTCGCCGTCATCGGCGCCGGCATCATGGGCAACGGCATTGCCCAGGTCTGCGCCCTCGCAGGTCTCGACGTCACATTGATCGACATCAGCCAGCAGGCCCTGGAAAAAGGCCTGGCAACCCTGACCGGCAACCTTGACCGGCAACTGCGCAAGGACGTGATCAGCGCCGCCGACAAGGCTGGCGCCCTGGCGCGCATTCAATTGAGCACCGACTACGCCGTACTGGCAGGGGTCGAACTGGTGATCGAAGCCGCCACGGAAAACCTCGAGCTGAAAAAACGCATTCTGCAGCAGGTCGATGGCGTTGCCGGGGCCGACTGCATCATCGCCACCAACACCTCGTCACTGTCGATCACCGAACTGGGCGCGGCACTGAGCCGCCCGGCGCACTTTATCGGCCTGCACTTCTTCAACCCGGTGCCCATGATGGCCCTGGTCGAAGTGATTCGTGGCCTGCAGACCAGCGATGCCACCCAGGCAGCGGCCGTGGCCGTGTCCGAGCGGATCGGCAAGAGCGCGGTCAGCGTGCGCAATCGTCCGGGCTTCGTGGTCAATCGCCTGCTGTGCCCGATGCTCAACGAAGCGATCTTCGTGCTCCAGGACGACCTGGCCAGCGCCGAGGATATCGACACCGCCATGCGCCTGGGCTGCAACCACCCGATCGGCCCGCTGGCCCTGGCCGACCTGATCGGCCTGGACACCCTCCTGGCGGCGATGCAAAGCCTGTATGTCGGCTTTGACGACCCCAAATACCGCCCCGCCCCGCTGCTCAAGGAGATGGTCCTGGCCGGTTACCTGGGCCGCAAGAGCGGCCGCGGCTTCTACACCTACGAGTGATCACCGATGCCCACGCCCATACACAGCCCCGGCGGCCCGTTGGAACGGGTTGCCTCGCGCCACCTGGAAACCCGCGAAAAAGCCGTCGAACTGTTTGCCCGGCGTGGCTTCGCCCAGGTCGGCCTGCGCGAGTTGGCCACCCACCTGGGGATCAAGGCCGGTTCGATCTATAACCATATCGAGAGCAAGGAAGCGCTGCTGTTCGAGCTGATGGAAACCTTCTACGGCGATTTGCTGGAGATTGTCGCCAAACGCTCGACGGCAGGGGCGCAGAAACGCCTGAACGAGCTGATCGATGCCCATTTGGACCTGCATGCGCGCAAGAGCGATTTCTTTGTGGTTGCGCAGCAGCAACTGCATTGCCTGGAACCGCAACACCAGGCGTCGATCCTGGCCTTGCGGCGCCGGTATGAAGAGCATTTGATCCAGTTGCTCACGCCTTTTGGCATTTCCTCCAGCCCGTCGCTGGCCACGGCCACCGTGCGGACCTTCAGCGGACTGCTCAGCCATCTGCCGGTCTGGTCGGCGAATGCCGCGCTGGACAGCGCGGCCCACCGGCGCTTCCTGCGCAATATCGCCTTGAGCGTGATTCGCGGCGCGCTGGAAAAACCGGCACCGGTCCTGGCACTGGTGCCCGGTCGAGCTAAAGCAGCGTCTTGAGGTAGCTGATCAGGTCGTCGCGGGCCGCCTGGTCCGCGACGCCGGGAAACATCATCCGATTACCCGGGATCATGCTGGCTGGGTGGCTGAGCCAGCGATCCAGGTTGCCGGCATCCCACTGCACGCCGGCACCTTTGAGGGCCGGTGAGTAGTCGAAGCCGACAGCCTGCCCGGCCGTTCTTGCGTAAATCCCCTGGAGACTGGGGCCCATGCCGTGCTTGCCAGGCTCGGTGCTGTGGCAAAAACCGCACTGGCCGAACAGCGCCTTGCCCCGCAAGGGGTCCCCGGCGGCCTGAGCCGCGCCGATATCCAGGCACAGCCAAGTGCCGATCAACAACCATCGCTTTATCTGCATCACGCAACATCCGAAAGAAACAACACCGTCTCCTGCTGGAGCGAACGGGCTCGCGCTTGGGCGTTAGCCAACGCGCTCGCCAGTTCGCTCCCACAGAGAGACACAGAGCTGAGGTATTTAGAGGTTATTGGCCAGGTCGATGCCAGACTTGCCCGGCGCCAGGATATTGTTCGGGTCCAAGGCACGCTTGATCGCATGCTCGACCCGGCGCTTGACCGGCCCGTAGCTCTGGGCCACCCGATCCATAAACTCGGTATTGACCCGATACACCGCATAACCCTCGCGCTCGAAACTGTCGAGCAGGTCGTTGAAGCATGCCCGGGCGCGCTGGGTTTCCTCAGGGTCGGTACGGTCGTACAGCACGTCGATCACGTGGTGCATATCGCGCCAGCCGACAATGAACTCGCCAACATAATCCAGGCCATGCTTATTCAGGATGGTCTTGGCCAGGCGCCGCTGCTTGTCGCACTCGCTGCCACGGGCCTGGCTGACCGGCGCAAACCACATCGAACCGCCACCGCCACGCCAGTTGTACAGGCCAAATTCCTGCAGGTTCGGCACCCCGGACATCAATTGCGCACGGTACTTGAACGGTTGGGTTTGACCGGCCTCCTCCTCGGTGATCAAGCGGCCCTTGCCGGACTTTTTGATCACATCCGTGACAATCTTCCAGTTCACCGCCACCTGTTCCGGCGTACCGTACAGCCCGGCATACACGTTCCAGTGGCCCAGGCCCTTGTCCTTCATGATCTGGTCGATCACCGCGTCCGGCGTCGCGCCTTTCTCGGTGTAATAGTCGGCGCGGCGCACATTGGCGCTGCCCGCTTCCCATAGGGAGTTGGCGATCACCACGGAGTTGGGAATGATCTGGGCGATACGCAGCGGGCGTAGCAGCTCGACGATCTCGGCAATATCGTCCTGGGAATCGTAGGCAATGGAAAACGGCTTGAACACTGGCGGCTTGGGCATCAGCCAGAAGCCCATCTTGGTGCAGATACCGTAGTTGGCCTGGGTAAACATGCCGTCCAGGGTCGGCCCGTAGCCCCACTTGAAGACCTGCCAGGCATTGTCGCCCTTGACCCCACCCATGCCCGTGCGCAGCACCTCGCCATTGGCCAGCACCAGTTCCATGCCGCACTGCATCAGGAAGTGTTCGCCGTAAGGGGTGTAACCAACGCCACGGTCCATGGTGTTGCCCACGGGCCCGGCAATCGCCGACGGCGCAGAGAACGACAGCATCAGGGGCAGGTTATGCTCCTGGATATAGTCGTAGAGCTGCTGGTAGGTCACGCCCGGCTCGACCAGCGCGGTACACAGTTCGGCATCAACGTGGAGGATCTTGTTCATTTTCTTCAGGTCCAGCACCACCTGGCCGCGCTGGCCAGGTGCCGCGGTGCCGTAGCCGAAGTTGCGGCCGGTGGAGATGGTCCAGATCGGGATCTTGTATTCATTGCAGATCTTCACGATGCCCTGGACCTGCTCCACGGTGGTCGCGGTGACGGCGGCGGACGGCGCATGGGCGGCGTCCTCCACCGGCATCATGATTTTCATGTAGGGCACCAGTTGCTCGTCCTTGAGCAGCACGTTTTCGTCGCCCAGCAAGGCGCGAAACTTGGCCACGGCTTTCTTGAACTGGGCTTGGACAACACCCCGGGGCAGTACGGCGTAATCTTGTTCACTCATTGAATTCAACTCCTTCACGTCTCGATAGAGAACGAAACGAAATGCCCGCGCAGGGGGGCCGAGGTGGCAACCAGCGGGGCCGTGGCGGTATGTGGGGTGCCCAGTGCAGCCAGGGCGAAGCCCAGGGTCGTGGCCCATTGCGACGACACACCGGCCTGACGCTGGCGCGCAGCCAGGGCCAGGGGCTCACGCCCGCCGAGGGGCCGTTGCTCGTGCAGGACGAAGCCGCTGCCGCACGCATTCAGTTGCTGCCCCAGTTGTGCCGCACAGCCATGGGCCGCTTCGGCGCTCAGCACACGGTGCTGGGAGGCATCGGCGCTGGCACTGTGCTGCCCGAGCCATTGCACCCGGGCCCCGGCACTGCGGGCCAGTTCGACCAGCAACTCGGCACTGGCGTCATCCACCAGACCGATCAGGCGCAGCGGCTTGCCACTGCGCAACCGCTGCTCGATCGAGCGCAGATAGGCCAGATCGGCCGTGCAGCGTTCCACCGCCAGCCGCTGGCCACCGGCTGCGGCCTGGGCCCCCTGGACAAACGCCGACTCGGCCCCTGCCGCGACCAGCAGCAGGTCCGGCCGCCGGATGGGCGGCTGGCCACCCAGGGCACCGTTGGCCAGGGATAGCCCGGACACACTCAGGCCCACGCCGGCCAGGCCACCCAGCGCCGCGCCCTTGAGCACGGTACGACGATCAAGATTCATGGGCGTCTCCTTCATGGCTTGGCCGGTGCGGCAGTAGCCGTCGAGATGTACTCGGCAACTTGCTGTAGGGCGTTTTCATCGATAAAACTCGCCGGGAACGCCGGCATGGCACGAAAACCATGGCGCACCACTGCCGTAATGTATTGCGCCGGCAATTGGCGGCCCTTGATCTGCGGGCCGACACCGGCTTCATGGCAATGGCCACAGAGCTTCTCGTAGACATTCGCGCCGCCGTGCCATTGGCCGTCGCCGTCGGCAACGGCAGGCAGGGACAGGCAGGCCAGCGGCACGGCAAGACAGATAGCCGCACGCACCGCCGCCCGAGGAAAGGCAGGTAAGGACATGGTGTTCTCCTGTTTTTGTTGTTGGTTTTGTTAGCGTCAGAACGGATAGGCGCGCGGCGCGTGCTGCAGCGTGATCCAGTGGTCGGTGGTGAACTCGTCAATGGCCCAGTCGCCATTGAAACGGCCGATGCCCGAGTTCTTTTCGCCACCGAACGGCGCGTTGGGCGCGTCATTGACCGGAATATCATTGATATGGGTCATGCCGGCCTGAATCCGCTGGGCGAACTGCACGCCGCGCTCCAGGCTGGCCGTGAAGACCGCGCTGGAGAGCCCGTATTCACTGGCATTGGCCAGTTCCAGGGCGTGCGCTTCGTCGCGTGCGCACTGGATGCCGACCAGGGGGCCGAAGATCTCTTCGCGAGCGATTTCCATGTCATTGCTGACATCGCCAAACACATGAGGGGGCAGCACATTGCCCTGGGCTACGCCCTCGACCAGCACCGTCGCCCCTTCGGCCTTGGCCGTGGCGATTTTCGCCAGCAGCCCGGCCAATTGGCGGGCATTGATCACCGGCCCCACCACCGTTTCAGCCAGGTTCGGATCGCCAACCGGCAGAGCCTTGACCCGGGCCACGAAGCGTTCAGTGAACGCCTGGTACAGCGGCTGTTCGACGATGATCCGGTTGATCGCCATGCAGATTTGCCCCTGGTGGAGAAACTTGCCCACCACGGCGGCATTCACGGCTTGCTCGATATCGGCATCGGCCAGCACCACAAAGGGGCTATTGCCGCCCAGTTCCAGCGCCAGGTGCTTGAGGTGCTCGCCACCACTGGCAATCCGCCCGATATTGCGGCCCACCGGCGTCGAACCGGTAAAGGAGATAAAGCCCGGTACCGGGTGCTCGACAAAGGCATCGCCAATCTCGGCCCCGGCGCCGACCAGCACACTCAGTACCCCAGGCGGCAACCCGGCCTCCTCGAAAATCCGCGCCAGCAACAGGCCACCCGTGACCGGCGTATCGCTGGCCGGCTTGACCACCACGGCATTGCCCAGGGCCAGGGCGGGCGCCAGGGAGCGCTGGGTCAGGTGCAACGGGAAGTTCCAGGGGCTGATCACCCCGACCACGCCCAGGGGCTTGCGATAGACCCGGCTTTCCTTGCCGGGGATATCCGACGCGAGGATCCGCCCGTGAACCCGGCTGGGCAGGCTGGCCGCCTCCTGGGTAATGGCGCGGGCAGCGCCCCATTCGATCTGCGCCTTGATGCGGGTACTGCCGGACTCACGAATGATCCAGTCGATGATCTCTTCGCGCCGCTGATCGAAGATCGCCACGGCACGCAGCATCACGTCGGCCCGCGTCGACGGCCCGCTGGCCGCCCAGGCCACCTGGCATTCGCGGGCCGTGCGAAAAGCCTCGTCCAGATCTTCGCGGTTGGCCAGGGGCAGGTTCAGCAGTGTCTTACCGGTAAAGGGATCGCTGACAGCCAGCTGGCGGTCGCCCCGGCCGACGCGCCAGGTGCCCGCGATGGGTTGCTGTTCAAGGTGCTCATAAGCAAGGCATGGAGTTTTCATAAGCAAATGACCCTGTTGTTATAAAAGTGGGTCACTGGCTTTATCAAGGACTGTGCCAGATGAGATTAAATTTGTTTTTATCGTTATTTATCATGAGGTTATTAAATTAATGGAGGTTTTACATGAACTATTGTGCCGCCGTGGGCCTTCAGTGCCTGAGAAATTTATGCAGAAAAATCAGCAGCGTGCGCAAGGCTCGCCACCCTCTTCTGCTGACCAGATTCCCGTTCGATTATCGAACAGCAAAGCCCTGGGATCAGGAGCATCGACCATCGTTACGATTGACCCTTCGACCGTCCGGGGCATACTGAACGCCCCTTGCCTGGTGTTGTAACTGCCTATGTCACGCCCTACCCAGATCCCGCCCGTTCGAGGCCCCGAAGAGGATTTCATCGAGCAATTGCTGCGCCAGAAAAAACCATTGCTCGTGGACCGCACCATCCAGTTCGACCTCAGCGGCTACCCCTCGGCCGACCATCTGGCCGAAACGGTGACCTTTGCCCCCGACGACGGCAATATTTGGCTGTGCGGCCAGCGCATGATGCTGCTGCAGGCGTCGTCATTCGGCGCCATCCGCAGTGAGCTGGCCCATGCGCTCGGTGCAGAACGCGCCCGCGGGCTGCTGACGCGGATCGGCTGGCAGGCCGGTGCCCGGGATGCGGCCAAGGTCAACGAGCAGTGGCCGGCCGGCGACCATGCCAGTCTGTTTTCCGCCGGGCCGCGCCTGCATATGCTCAAGGGCATGCTGCGGGCCGAGGTGATCCGCTTTGAAATCGACAGTGGCATCGGCCATTTCTATGCCGAGTTTCTCTGGCACAACAGCATCGAGGACGATGTCCATATCGCCGCCAACGGCATTGGCAGCGAGGCCGCCTGCTGGATGCAGATCGGCTATGCCAGCGGTTATGCGTCATCGCTGCTGGGCCGCTTGATCGTGTTTCGCGAGGTCGAGTGCCGTGCCACCGGCCAGCAAGCCTGCCGGATCATCGGCAAGCCGGCGCAGCTCTGGGAGGATGTCGAGGCCGATCTGGCTCATTTCGATGCCAGTGAGTTCCTTAGCCGTAGCAGCCATGTGGCGCCGGCCAGCCCGGCCCCCGACGCACTGGCCGAGCCCGGTGCGGACGACAAACAGATGGTCGGTATCTGCGCGAGCTTTATCGCGGCCACCCATTTGCTGCAACGTGTCGCCCCGACCCAGGCCACGGTCCTGCTGACCGGTGAGTCGGGCGTGGGCAAGGAACTGTTCGCCCGGACCCTGCATCAGTCCAGTAGCCGGCGCCACCTACCGATGATTGCCCTGAACTGCGCGACACTGCCGGAAAACCTGGTGGAAGCCGAGTTGTTCGGGGTGGAGCGCGGGGCCTTTACCGGTGCCGATCGCTCCCGTCCCGGGCGTTTTGAGCGGGCCGACGGTGCGACCCTGTTTCTCGATGAGATCGCCACCCTGAGCCTGAGCGCCCAGAGCAAGATCCTGCGCGCCCTGCAGGAAGGCGAGATCGAACGGGTCGGCGGCAGCACGGTCATTCGGGTGGATGTGCGGGTCATCGCCGCCACCAACCTGAACCTGCTCGATGAAGTGGCAGCCGGGCGCTTTCGCGAGGACCTGTTCTACCGCCTCAATGTCTTTCCGATCCACCTGCCGCCACTGCGCGAGCGACGCGAAGATATCCCGTTGCTGATCAACCATTTCCTGCGCACCTTCAGCGCCCGCCACGGCCGTACGCTGGGTGGGTTGAGTACGCGCCTGGTCAATGCGCTGCTGACCCACCGTTTTCCCGGCAATATTCGCGAACTGCAAAACCTGATCGAGCGAGGCGTGATCGCCGCCGCCGATGGTGAAGTGATGGATGTGATCCATTTGTCCCAGGGCGGCACGCAGAATATGGCCACGCCGGTCGGGCTGACCACCGAGGGCAAGCTGTCCTCATTGGCCGCCACCCGCGAGCAGCGGGACAAGGCCGAGGCCGACGCACAATTGCTGCAGCGGGCCTATGAGACTCAGCAGCCCGGTGCCGGGCCCTCGCCGGCCCAAGCCACGCTCGACAAGCTCCAGGCCTTTGTCCAGGGCCGCGAGCGCGAGCTGGGGGCGTCACTCAAGGAGATCGAAGGGCTGCTGGTCGACCTGGCCCTGGAAAAGTCCGCGGGCAATATCACCGCTGCGGCGCAGATGCTGGGCATGAGCCGTGCCCAGATAAGCTATCGCCTCAAGGACAAGTAACCCGTGCCCTGCCACCTCACAGTGGCAGGGCTGCAGCGCGCTACAGGGGAACAGTCAGTTTGAGCCAATAGGCCTGGCCTTCGGCCCGGTTGCGCACCCCGCTCTCTCCCTGCCATTTGGCGCTTAACGACCAGCCAGCCGCATTGCGGTATTGCACCGACGGCCCGATGGCGAAGGAGCGCCCGCGATTGTCGGCCAGCCGCCGGCCATCGACCCGATCATCGCTGATCTGCCGATAGGCATAGCCGCCCACCCCCAGCACCCAGTTGCCCACGCCCCAGCCCAGGGCATAGTCGGCGTGCAGTTCGCGACCGGACTGATAGTCGGTGGCCGGGTTCTCGAAGTTGTATTCGTGCATCAGGCGGATATCGGCGTTCAGGCCCTGGGGGTCGATATAACTCACGGCGTATACCGCTTGCACGGTGCTGTAGTGGTTGCCCAGGTTGATGGCATCGTCCTTGTCGTATTCGGCGCCTGTGGGCAGCACAAAGTCGACCCCCAGGGCCGTGTGCAACTTATCGCTGTGGTGGAAACCGAGAAACGGTCCCAAGTGTGCATCGCCGATCCCGCGTTTGTGATCATGGGCACCATTGACGTTGATGCGCATATCGTTGAGCGGTAGCAAGGCATGGAAACCCGGGCTACCGCCCAGCCACTGCTGTTCGCTGACCCAGATAAAGCGCGGCACGACAGTGGTGACCCGCAGATCGAGGTCGACCGCCAACTTGCGCCCGTCGTTACCGCGCAGGGTGTCGGCCAGGTAGTTGCCGACAAACACTTGGCTATAGAAGCCCGGCGCGGGGATTGCGCCCATCAGGTAGTTTTCGATCCCCATCGGCCAGGACGATCCGCCCCCTTCGGTGGCCTGGGTTGGGGCGGCACCACTGAGCAGCAGCGCGGCCCAGAGGTATTTGCAACGGTAGGGGGTCGCGGATAAGCGAGCACGGAAGTTCATGGCTGAGCACCTTGTTATTGTTGAATGCCAAGGGCCCTTCTCAACTATCGTGCCAACCCTATATCGGATTTTATATCTTGTATATTCAATGACTTAAGTAATATTCTTAAAGTCAACTAAACGATGTATACGCAAGCGCTGAAGAGTTTTGTTAAGAGAAATCCACACCCGCCGGATTTTTCGCGCCCATGGAAGCGGGCACAAGGTCTACTGTTGTCCTGCACGCCTCTTCAGGTACTTTCTCTTATCCCTCTAGCGACCAGGAACCCCTGCCATGACCAACAAGACGCTTTATGTGGAAGCCGGCGGCGGCTACGATCGTGTGGTACTCGGCAACAGTGAAGTGCGTGCCCCCGCTGCCCACGAAATCAGTGTGCGCCTGCATGCCAACTCCCTCAATTACCATGACTTTGCCGTGGTCAGCGGAATGTGGGGGCCCAGCGAGCGGCGTATTCCCATGGCCGACGGCGCCGGCGTGGTCACGGCGGTGGGCTCGGCCGTGAGCGAATTCAAGGTCGGCGACTCGGTCGTCAGCACCTTTTTCCCTGACTGGATCGACGGCACCCCATTGGTCGAAGGCTTTGCCACTGTGCCTGGCGACGGCATCGACGGCTACGCCCGCGAGCACGTGACCGCCCGGGCCTGTGCCTTTACCCTCGCGCCCCAAGGCTATAGCCACGCCGAAGCGGCGACCCTGACCACCGCCGGGCTGACCGCCTGGCGTGCGCTGATGGTCGATGGTGCCCTACAACCGGGCGATACGGTGCTGGTCCAGGGCACGGGCGGCGTCTCGATCTTCGCCCTGCAGTTCGCCAAACTGGCCGGCGCCCGGGTCATTGCTACCTCCTCCAGCGATGCCAAGCTCGAGCGGCTGGAAGCCATGGGGGCGGACCATCTGATCAACTATCGCAAGACCCCCAACTGGGGCGAGACCGCCCGCCAGTGGACCGGTGGGCGCGGTGTCGACCATGTGATTGATGTCGGTGGGCCAGCCACCCTGGAGCAATCAATGCTCGCCGCCCGTGTGGCCGGGCAGATTTCATTGATTGGGATTTTGACCGGTGTCGCGGGCAATTTCCCGCTGGTGCTGGCGCTGGTCAAGCAACTGCGCCTGCAAGGCGTACTGGTGGGAAGCCGGGCCCAGCAACAGGATATGGTCCGCGCGCTGGACGCTTCGACTATGCGCCCGGTGATCGATCGCCATTTCCCGCTGAGCGAAATCGTCGAAGCGTTTCGCTACCAGGAAAGCAATCAGCACTTCGGCAAGATCTGCCTGGATATCTAGACCCAGGCCCGCAGCCCGCCTTGTTGACGCAAGCCCGCTTGCACCAACAAGGCGGCGCCGGGGTTACTCGGCGTTGAGCACGCCGCGGCGCACCTGATCGCGCTCGATGGACTCGAACAGTGCCTTGAAGTTGCCTTCGCCAAAGCCATCGTCGCCCTTGCGCTGGATAAATTCAAAAAACACCGGGCCCATCAGGGTTTCCGAGAAGATCTGCAACAACAGACGCTTGTCGCCGGCCTCGGACGAGCCGTCCAGCAGGATGCCACGGGCCTTGAGCTCATCTACCGGCTCGCCGTGATTGGGCAAACGGCCTTCGAGCATTTCATAGTAGGTATCCGGTGGCGCGGTCATAAAGCGCATGCCGATCTTCTTCAGTTGGTCCCAGGTCTTGATCAGGTCGTCCGTAAGGAACGCCACGTGCTGGATGCCCTCGCCGTTGAACTGCATCAGGAACTCTTCGATTTGCCCGGCGCCCTTGGACGACTCTTCGTTGAGCGGAATGCGGATCATGCCGTCCGGGGCGGTCATGGCCTTGGAAGTCAGGCCCGTGTACTCACCCTTGATATCGAAATAGCGAATTTCGCGGAAGTTGAACAACTTCTCGTAGAAGTTGGCCCAATAGGCCATGCGCCCGCGATAAACGTTGTGGGTCAGGTGATCGATGATTTTCAGGCCCGCACCCGGTGGGTTGCGGTCGACGCCTTCGAGGAACACGAAGTCGATGTCATAGATCGAGCTGCCTTCGCCAAAGCGGTCGATCAGATACAGCGGTGCGCCGCCAATGCCCTTGATGGCCGGCAGATGCAGCTCCATAGGACCGGTCTTGATCTCGATGGGCTGGGCGCCCAGCTCCAGGGCACGGGTGTAAGCCTTCTGCGCATTCTTGACGCGAAAAGCCATGCCGCAGACCGACGGGCCATGCTCGGCCGCAAAGTAGGAGGCGACGCTATGGGGTTCGTTGTTGAGGATCAGGTTGATCACGCCCTGGCGATACAGATGCACGTCTTTGGAGCGGTGGCTGGCCACCTTGGTAAAGCCCATGATCTCGAAGATCGGCTCCAGGGTATTGGGAACCGGCGATGCGAACTCGATGAACTCAAAGCCCATCAGGCCCATGGGGTTTTCGAAGATATCTGTCATGGTGGCGCCTCATCATCATTTTTAGAATTAACGGAACGTTAGTCATTGAGGATGCAGACGCGCACGGGTGGCGCGCAGGAGATGCCACGCACGCTGCGGGCCAGGAAGTCGCCGTAGATCAGTGGGAAACCGAGTGTTTTCATTTCGCCGTTCTCTGCTGGGCGAGGCTTCTGTTTCCAGAAGTCATTATTCTTGTATGCGTAAGCGGATTCTACATACCGTAATACGGTTTGTCCTACTTCCCGCTCCACGATTCACCACTGGCCGATTGCACAGGTACAGTCCGGCGAGAATCAGCAGCCCACCTGCGCCCATGTAATACCCAATACAGGCCAGCGCTGAAGCAAACACCCCAGGTAGCCAAGACCACGTCAGTGCCGAGCATCCAGCGCAGCAATCGCCGTGATATCGGCCTCTCCTTGCATCAGTGTAGCCAGCCATAGCATCACGGGTCGACATGGCGCCCAATGCCGCGCAGCGCCTGGTTCCAAACATCCACTACCGCTGCTCCCAGTTGCTCAGTACCCTGGCGACGGTCGAACGTAGTGCAGCGATCACCCTGGTCGCCGAAGGCGCGCTTTCTGAGGTGCTGGGCCCGGGCCTGCAAAAAATCCCCCTCAGGCCTCTGTTCAAGCGAACCGTCGGCCTGGCAGTCTTGGATCGGCGCGGGGCATCGCCGGCGGCCCAGGCTTTTATCAAGATGGCCGTAAACTCACGCCAAAACTGAACCCCAGTGCAGCCAAGCCGTCTATCATGGCGTTAGCTGTGCTCCCGCATGGATGGCCCACGGCCCTCCCCCACGACAGCCCTCCATTGAGGTAAGGCGTATAGAATGCCCTTGACTGCCACCGGCCCGCGCTCTTGGTCCGCTCGCCATGGCCTGGCGCTGGTCGCCGGCCTGCTTCCCATTACTCTGGGCCTGCTTATGCTCAGTTGGCAGGCCGAGCGCACGCTCCAGCAGATCTCCCTGCAGGCGGCCAACGACTCGGTCAAGCAGTTCGACCTGATGCTCGGCCACGCCGCTCGCTCAGCTGGCGAACTCCTGCCGCTGGCCGGACAGGAGTGCTCGAAGAACCTGTTTGCCCTGCGCGATCAGGTAACACGACGGCCTTTTGTACGCAGTACCAATCTGGTCAATAACAACATCCTGTATTGCAGCTCGCTGTTTGGTGACTTCAACGAACCGTTCGATCCCAGCCAGTACGTCGACGGCACACTCCGTCTCATGGACGGCAATCCCGTCACCCCAGGTTCGGGTGTGCTGATCTACCGCATCGCGGATGGAGAACGCAGCGCCCTGGTCGCCATCGATGGCTTTCACCTGAGCAATATCCTTTCCTTGATCAGCCACAAGACCCGGCTCTTCTTCAAGGTGGGCGAGCACTGGATCGCAGCCGATGGCCAGGTCCGCGACTCGGCTCCGCCAGTCTTCCCGGTGGCGGATAACCAAGTCACGTCCAACCGCTTTGCCTACAGCATCGAAGCCGGTTTCCCCAAGGGAGAGGTCTGGCGCTACATGCAGGCCGAGTATCCTGTGTTATTCGGCTTGCTGGTCCTGCTTGGCGCACTGGCCGGCGGTAGCACCCGCTGGATGCAGAAGCGCGCATCGGCGCCGACCCACGAACTGCAACGGGCATTGGAAGCACAGGAATTTATCCCCTACTTCCAACCGGTGGTCCGCGGTGAGGATGAGGCCTGGGCCGGGGCTGAAGTGCTGATGCGCTGGCAACACCCGCGCGAGGGCCTGGTGCGCCCGGACCTGTTTATTCCCTTTGCCGAGCAATCGGGCCTGATCATGCCGATGACCCGTTCGCTGATGCGGCAGACCGCCAAGCTGCTGGCCCCCCACGCCGACAAACTGAGCCCCGGCTTTCACCTGGGCATCAATATCACGGCCGGACACTGCCATGAACTGGACCTGGTCGAGGACTGCCGCGAATTTCTAGCGGCCTTCAAGCCGGGACAGGTCATCCTCGTGCTGGAATTGACCGAGCGTGAGCTGATCGAACCAGGGCCGGTGACGCACCAACTCTTCCGTGAGTTGCACGAACTGGGGGTGATGATTGCCATTGACGACTTCGGGACCGGGCACTCCAGTCTCAGTTACCTGCGTACGCTCAATGTCGACTACTTGAAGATCGATCAGAGCTTTGTCGCAATGATCGGCGACGATGTCCTGTCCCGACATATCCTCGACAGCATTATCGAGTTGTGCAGCAAACTGAACCTGGGAATCGTTGCCGAGGGCGTCGAGACGCGCGAGCAGCGCGACTATCTATTGGGACACCACGTCGACTTTCTGCAGGGCTACCTTATTGCACGGCCCATGCCGCCGGCCGACTTCCTTAAGTGCTTGGGCGCGACCTGACGCGGCAACGACTACATGGCGCTGTCGCTGTTTCGTGGTTGATTTTCAGCCATTCCATAGAGATAGATCATTTACCGGCCACCCATTAGCAACTACACTTTTTTTCAGTGCGTACATCTCATATCAAAACTTAATGACTGATATGAGTTCTATTATTGTCGTTGCATCCCCCCGCACGGGGGCCCGTTAACCGAATGCGCCACGCTTATCGCCTTATCCAAGGATGATCCTGTCGACCGCCTACGCTGATGGAGTAAAGATCTTGTCCAAACTTGCAGAATTTCGCGCTGCCGAGAAGGCACTCAAAGAGCAGATCGCTCAACTCGAGGCCCTGAAAAACGATACCCGCCTCAAGAAAGAAATCGAGTTCGAGAGCGCTCTTCAGGACCTGATGAAGACCTATGGCAAGAGCCTGCGGGATATCATTGCCATTCTCGCCCCCAACCCAGGCAACCTGGCTACTACGGCTCCCAAGCAGCGTCGGCCGCGGGTGGTGAAGGTTTATCGCAACCCCCACACTGGCGAGCGGATCGAAACCAAAGGTGGCAACCACCGCGGACTCAAGGCCTGGAAAGAGCAGTACGGTGCCGGCACCGTTGATAGCTGGTTACAAGTTTGAGCCGACTCTTGTATCGCCCACTACTCGCCTTGCCTATGCTGGGCGAGTTAATACTTTAGTGCGCTGATCGCAACTCTCTCTCGCTCATTCCAACCTATGGGCCTAGCTATTTGCAGGCTTATTCCCTTTCTTTCGTAGTACCCCGCAAAAAGTTGCAGACAATCTTCTTGCGACTACTTCGTTATTTTCAGCTTTCAGATAAAACACTCTTTACCTCCGTGAGATTTCACATTTTTTTCACATCCACTCTTCCAGGATGAAGGCTGCTAAAGGACTAGCGCCCCATGCCCGCTTCGGCGGGCTTCTTTATGCCTGCGCTCAGCGATTTGGCATTGCGCCGGGCAAGTCCGTATCATTCCGTATCAGGTTTTCATTTCTTTTACGGAGGGCCCATGAGCCTGCAAGCACTCAATTCATTCCCAGGCGTCACGGCGCAACCCGATAGCGCCACCGCCCGCTTCGTGTTCAACCACACCATGCTGCGCGTCAAGGACATCACCCGCTCCCTGGATTTCTATACGCGCATCCTGGGTTTCTCCCTGGTGGAAAAGCGTGACTTCCCGGAAGCCGAGTTCAGCCTGTACTTCCTCGCCCTGGTCGATAAAGCCCAGATCCCGGCCGATGCCGCCGAGCGTACCGAGTGGATGAAATCGATCCCCGGCATCCTCGAGCTGACCCATAACCATGGTACGGAAAACGATCCGGACTTTGCCTACCACAACGGTAATACCGACCCACGCGGCTTTGGCCATATCTGCATCTCGGTGCCGGATATCCGGGCAGCCTGCGAGCGCTTCGAACAACTGGGTGTTGATTTCCAGAAGCGCCTGAACGATGGGCGCATGAAGAGCCTGGCGTTTATCAAGGACCCGGACAATTACTGGGTCGAGATCATCCAACCCGCGCCCCTGGCCGATGCCTGAAACCCAGGCATAGAAAAAGCCCCATGAGCAATCATGGGGCTTTCTTGTTTCAGGACTGACAACAGCCCTATACCAACACCAATGCCTGAATCCGTCGTCCGAATCGGCTCGGTTTCAACAGGGCTACGGCCATCGCGTCCGAATCAGTCCGCTGTCGGCCTCAAGCCGGCGCCGAGCTGCGGATCAGGTGATCAAAGGCGCTCAGCGAAGCCTTGGCGCCCTCGCCCACAGCAATCACGATCTGCTTGTACGGCACGGTCGTCACGTCGCCGGCGGCGAACACACCGGGCAGCGAGGTCTCGCCACGGGCATCGACCACGATCTCGCCACGGTTCGACAGCTCGACAGTCCCCTTGAGCCAGTCGGTGTTCGGCAGCAGGCCGATCTGTACAAAGATCCCTTCCAGTTCGACCGTATGGATCTCGCCAGACTGCCGATCCTTGTAGCGCAGGCCATTGACCTTCTGCCCATCGCCGGTTACTTCGGTGGTCTGGGCATGGGTGATCACGGTCACGTTCGGCAAGCTGTGCAGTTTGCGCTGCAGAACCGCATCGGCGCGCAGTTGTACATCGAACTCCAGCAGTGTCACGTGGGCCACGATACCGGCCAAATCGATGGCCGCTTCAACACCAGAGTTGCCCCCGCCAATGACCGCCACGCGTTTGCCCTTGAACAGCGGGCCATCGCAATGTGGGCAGTAGGCGACACCGCGGCTGCGGTACTCCTGCTCACCGGGCACGTTCATTTCGCGCCAGCGTGCACCGGTGGCCAGGATCACGGTCTTGGCCTTGAGCGAGGCACCGCTGGCAAAGTGGATTTCGTGCAGCTCGCCATGCTGGCCGGGAATCAGCTTGTCGGCACGTTGCAGGTTCATGATATCGACGTCGTACTGTTTGACGTGTTCTTCCAGGGCCATGGCCAGTTTCGGCCCTTCGGTCTCCTGGACCGAGATAAAGTTCTCGATGGCCATGGTATCGAGTACCTGGCCGCCAAAGCGTTCAGCAGCAACACCGGTGCGAATACCTTTGCGCGCGGCGTAGATCGCCGCTGCAGCGCCGGCTGGACCACCGCCGACCACCAGCACGTCAAAAGCTTCCTTGGCGCTGATCTTTTCAGCCTGGCGCTCGATGGCGCTGGTGTCGATCTTGCCGAGGATTTCTTCAAGGCCCATGCGGCCCTGACCGAAGTTGACACCGTTCAGGTACACGCTGGGAACAGCCATGACCTGACGCTGATCGACCTCATCCTGGAACAACGCACCGTCGATGGCGACGTGGCGGATATTGGGGTTGAGCACCGCCATCAGGTTCAACGCCTGAACCACGTCCGGGCAGTTCTGGCAGGACAGCGAGAAGTAGGTCTCGAAGTTGAACTCGCCCTTGAGCGAGCGGATCTGTTCGATCACTTCGGCGCTGGCTTTCGATGGGTGGCCGCCGACTTGCAGCAGGGCCAGCACCAGCGAAGTAAATTCGTGCCCCATGGGGATACCGGCGAAACGCAGGCTGATATCGGCTCCAGGGCGGTTCAGCGAGAACGAAGGCTTGCGCGCATCGTTGCCGTTGTCGAGCAAGGTAATCTTGTCGCAAAGGCTGGCCACATCTTTGAGCAAGGCCAGCATTTCTTGAGATTTCGCGCCGTCATCGAGGGAGGCGACGATCTCGATCGGTTGGGTGACCCGTTCCAGGTACGACTTCAACTGGGCTTTAAGATTGGCGTCCAACATGATGGGCGATCTCCTTTGTTCATTCTGTAGAAATAACAACGCCCAGGTGTCTACCACCCGGGCGTTATAGGGCGGTGCGGCTTACTTAGAAAGTGCGGATGACCGCCCTTGACTGACTCACAGACTTAGATCTTGCCGACCAGGTCCAGAGACGGAGCCAGAGTGGCCTCGCCTTCTTTCCACTTGGCTGGGCACACTTCGCCTGGGTGCGCAGCAACGTACTGAGCGGCCTTGATTTTGCGCAGCAGCTCGGAAGCGTCGCGGCCTACGCCACCGTCGTTCAGTTCAACGATCTTGATCTGGCCTTCTGGGTTGATCACGAAAGTACCGCGATCAGCCAGACCCGCTTCTTCGATCAGCACGTCGAAGTTGCGCGAGATGGTCAGCGTAGGGTCGCCGATCATGGTGTACTGGATTTTGCCAATAGCTGGCGAGGTGTTGTGCCAGGCAGCGTGGGCAAAGTGGGTGTCGGTGGAAACGCTGTAGATCTCAACGCCCAGTTTCTGGAATTCGGCGTAGTTGTCTGCCAGGTCTTCCAGCTCGGTTGGGCAAACGAAGGTGAAGTCAGCCGGGTAGAAAAACACCACAGACCACTTGCCTTTCAGATCGGCGTCCGACACTTCGACGAATGCGCCATTTTTGAATGCAGTTGCTTTGAAGGGTTTAACTTGGCTGTTGATGATAGGCATCGTTGACTCTCCGTCAGGGTTGAAAAAGTTGATGGGTGAATCATACCCATGGCTCTGCCGATTGGCTCATTGGCAAAGCTGATACTACTGATTAGGTTTCTCTATCAAGTGACTCTATAAATAGAAGAAAACCATATCCGCGACTCTAGCGGATTTCTGCGACGGTGACATGACCATCGCGTCACATAGCAGTAGGCCGGGAGTGTACCGGCCACTGCCAGGGGCGTCACGACCTCTGGCCGCCAACCGCCGGGCCAGAGGCCCGCGATTAGTTTACGAGTGGTGTACGCATCGTCACGAACTCTTCCGCCGCGGTGGGGTGAACGCCAATGGTTTCGTCGAAATCACGCTTGGTCGCCCCGGCCTTCAACGCAATCGCCAGACCCTGGATAATCTCGCCGGCCTCCGGCCCCACCATATGGCAACCCAGCACCTTGTCGGTGTCGGCATCGACCACCAGCTTCATCAGGGTCCGCTCCTGGCAATCGGTCAGCGTCAGCTTCATCGCCCGGAAGCGGCTCTCGAAGATCTGCACCTTGTGCCCTGCTTCGCGGGCCTGCTCCTCGCTCAGGCCAACGGTGCCAATGTTCGGCAGGCTGAAGACGGCCGTCGGAATCATCTGGTAGTCCACCGGACGATACTGCTCGGGTTTGAACAGACGACGCGCCACAGCCATGCCTTCGGCCAGCGCCACCGGCGTCAGTTGCACTCGCCCGATCACATCGCCAATGGCCAGGATTGATGGCTCGTTGCTCTGATATTGCTCGTCAACCTCGATAAAGCCGCGTTTGTCGAGTTTTACTGCGGTGTTTTCCAGGCCCAGATTGTCGAGCATTGGTCGCCGGCCCGTGGCGTAGAACACGCAGTCGGCCAGCAACTCGCGGCCGTCCTTGAGGGTCGCCTTGAGGCTGCCGTCAGGCTGTTTGTCGATCCGCACGATATCGGCATTGAACTGCAGGTCCATACCGCGCTTGCTCAGCTCTTCATGCAGGTGTTTGCGCACGGCACCATCGAAACCGCGCAGGAACATCTCGCCGCGGTAAACCAGGGTGGTCTGCGCGCCCAGGCCATGGAAAATCCCGGCGAATTCGACCGCGATATAGCCGCCACCCACTACCAGCACGCGCTTGGGCAAGGACTTGAGGTAGAACGCCTCGTTGGAACTGATGGCGTGTTCGCGCCCGGGGATCTCGGGGATCTGCGGCCAGCCGCCCGTGGCGATCAGAATATGCTCGGCGCTGAACCGCTGACCATTGATCTCGACCTCATGGGGCCCGACCAGCTTGGCATGGCCCTCGTACAGGCTGACGCCACTGTTGACCAGCAGGTTGCGATAGATGCCGTTGAGGCGCTGGATCTCGCGATCCTTGTTGGCAATCAGGGTCGCCCAGTCGAATTGAGCTTCGCCCAATGACCAACCAAATCCCTGGGATTGTTCGAAGTCTTCGGCGAAATGAGCGCCATAGACCAGGAGTTTTTTCGGAACGCAGCCGACGTTGACACAGGTCCCACCCAGATAGCGGCTTTCAGCCACCGCCACCTTCGCGCCGAAGCCCGCAGCAAACCGCGCGGCACGGACACCGCCGGAACCGGCGCCAATTACAAACAAATCAAAATCGTAGGCCATTTCACTCTCCTAGGCAGGCACACAGCACAGCCCTTGCTGTCCTCAGGGCCAGTGCTGTTCCTACATGGGGTCCATAAATGAAAAAACCACCCTCAGGTGGTTTTTTCAGTTCCGTTCAGGCGGCTGAATCAGTACGCCTTGCCGGTTTTGTAGAAGTTTTCAAAGCAGAAGTTGGTGGCTTCGATGTAGCCTTCTGCCCCACCGCAGTCAAAGCGCTTGCCTTTGAACTTGTAGGCAATAACGCAACCGTTTTGCGCCTGCTTCATCAGCGCGTCGGTGATCTGGATTTCACCGCCCTTGCCTGGCTCGGTTTGCTCGATCAGGTCGAAGATATCCGGGGTCAGGATGTAGCGGCCGATAATGGCCAGGTTCGACGGTGCATCTGCCGGCGCTGGCTTCTCGACCATGTTGCGAATGCGGTACAGGTCGTCACCGATCATCTCGCCGGCAATCACGCCGTATTTGTTGGTTTCTTGCGGGTCGACTTCCTGGATCGCGACAATCGAGCAGCGGTATTGCTTGTACAGCTTGACCATCTGGGTCAGGACGCCGTCGCCTTCCAGGTTGACGCACAGGTCGTCTGCCAGCACCACAGCAAACGGCTCGTCGCCGATCAGTGGGCGGCCCGTCAGGATCGCGTGCCCAAGGCCTTTCATTTCGGTCTGGCGAGTGTAGGAGAATGAGCACTCGTCCAGCAGGCGACGGATACCGACCAGGTATTTTTCCTTGTCAGTGCCCTTGATCTGGTTTTCCAGCTCGTAGCTGATGTCGAAGTGATCTTCCAGAGCGCGCTTGCCGCGGCCGGTCACGATGGAGATTTCACTCAGCCCGGCTTCCAGGGCTTCCTCTACACCGTATTGGATCAGTGGCTTGTTCACCACCGGCAGCATTTCCTTGGGCATGGCTTTGGTCGCTGGCAGAAAGCGAGTGCCGTAACCGGCTGCTGGGAACAAGCATTTCTTGATCATATGAGTCCTTAAAAAGGCTGGGCTTACGAGTTTCGGCGCAGTCTAATCAGGCGGCGTTCACCTTACAATGCCCCGCTGATGGCCTACCGATGCCAAGATAGAGAAATCCTAGGCCAGATAGTTCCTCGGCGCTGTAAATATTGCGTCAGACGCCCTTTACGAGCGGCCCATTCGGGCGCTGAATGCCGGCTGAGCTAGCGTGGGAACCGGGGCGTTTCCTTGCGCTCTATACCTGCATGGCACTTCGCTATAGCGTGCCCTCGGACAGCGGGCCGCCTCCCTTATTTCTGGATGAAAACGCATTGATGAAAACATGCATGGCACTGATGGCGGTCGTGGTACTGGGCGGTTGCGCCACCGTCTCCGACACCTACCTGAACAACGGTGAGCAAGGGCTGACCATCGACTGCTCGGGCGAAGCCAATTCCTGGGCCGCCTGCTATGAGAAAGCCAGTGAGTCCTGCGCGGGCGCGCAGTACGAGATCAGGGGCACCGACGGCACGCCGGCCCCCAAGGAAAGCGAGAAAACCCTGGGCGTGGATGTCGGTAACTACAAGAGTCGCAGCGTGGTGGTGGTCTGCAAGTAGGCTCAAGCCTACATATGGATTTCGGCGAACTTGATGCCCAGTGAGCGTACCGTCTCGATCAAATCGTCCAGGCGGGCAAAGGACTCGACTTCATCGTTGTCGTCGACCAGAAAGAAGCTACGCCCTGCGCTTTTCTTGAAAAACACGATCCACTCCCCCGAGTTCGCCGGGTTCTGAATCACATGGGTTGCCGAAATATGGCCTTCGGCATGCCGTTCTCTAACCTGTTCGCGCTTCATTTGAACTCCACCCATAACAATGCCGCCAACGCCTTGCGCGTTGACGGCATTTTCCAATCGGCGTGCAGTTTACTTGATACCTTGCCCGACCAGAACTCCATCGACTTTCTGGCCGTAGAAGTTGATGCCATCGTTGGCATGGAACTTCTCGCGGGTTTTCTCGATCGAGCCATCGATCAGGCGCGGATCCTGCGGGCGCTCATGCTTGTTGACATAAGCTGCAACGTCCCAGGCCTGCTCATCGCTCAACGAGCCCGGCTTGCCCAGGGGCATGTTGTGCTTGATAAACGATGCCGCCGTATTGACCCGGTGCATGCCCGCGCCCCAGTTGTAGGAGTCCTTACCCCACAACGGCGGCATCACGTAGTCCTGGCCGACCTTCTGGCCCTGGCCATCGGCACCGTGGCAAACCGCGCATTGCTCCTGGTAAACCTTGGCGCCGCGCTTGATATCGAAGCCCTTGGCCGGCTGCACGACATCCGGGTAGCCACGGCCTGGCTGCTCGACACCAATCGGCGCCTTACTGGCAAGCCAGTAGGCGTACACCGACAGCGCCGTGATCTCCGGGCTATCCGCCGCCGGTGGCTTGCCGCCGTTCATGCTGAACTGAAAGCACCCTTGCAGACGCTCGGCGTAGGTATTGACCTTGTCGTTTTTCTTGCGATAGGCCGGGTACATCGGGTAGGCCCCCCACAGCGGTGCCGAGTTGGCCAGACGCCCCTGATCCAAGTGACAGTTGCTGCAGTTGAGCCCGTTGCCGACGTACTGCGGCGCCAGGCGCTTGGTGTCGACAAACAGCGCATAGCCTTGGCGAACCATCTTGCCGTAGGCGTTATCCGGCAGTTCGCTTTCACTCGGCGGCTGGAAGTACTCGCCCACATGGCTGCTGGCAGGCGGCGCCTTGATCTGCGACTGGTCTTCCATGGCAATCGGTGCCGCCAGCGCGCTCAATGGCGCCAGGGCGAACAGCAAAGGGCTGAGCATCAGACGTTTCATTATTTGACCTCCCGGGCGGTCAGGGAAGCGAAATAATCGGCGATTGACTTAACCTCTTCAGCGGTCATGGACTTGGCAATGTGGCCCATCAGGTCGTTGGGATCATTGCGCCGCGTGCCGTCACGCCAGCCGTTGAGTTGGGCGACCAGGTAGCTGGCCGGTTGGCCGGCCAATGGCGGGAAGGCATCACCGACGCCGACGCCACCTGGGCCGTGGCAGCTGCTACAGGCCGGAATCTGACGATCCCAAGCACCTTGCAGGGCCAGTTTTTCGACAGCATTGGTCGGCGTTTCGCTACGGGCCAGTTGCGGTGTCTTGGGCGCAGGCAGCGCGGCCAGGGTCTGGGTGACCGCGGCGATTTCTTCTTCAGTCAGGGCTTTGGCCAACGGCTCCATCACCGGGTTACTGCGGGTGCCGGCCTTGAAATCATGCAACTGCTTGCTCAGGTAGGCGGCGGGCAGGCCGGCCAGGCGCGGAAAACCTGCCGCTGCCATCCCCATGCCATCGGGACCATGGCACGCGATACAGGCCATGGCGCCTGGTTGCGCGCCACCCTGGGTCATGACCTTTTGCCCATCTGCCGCCTGGGCGGTGTTGAGCAACGCGAACAACAAGCCGCCCAACAGTGCTCGATCCAACGGGATCATGGCTCTCTCCTCATCTTTCTAGTTATATGCTTATCACGGAAAAGAATATGACTTTAAACCCTGCGACAATTTGACATCAACCAAAAAGTGACCAAAGCGTGACCCGCAAGTCGAAATGTGCCTAGAGCACTGCCTCAACCAAAGCAAAGGCCCGACGCTTTCTTTGGAAGCGTCGGGCCTTTAGGAGGCTCGCTGCCGAGGCGTATGCGCCCGGCTCAAGGTAGGTGCCCTAGCCGGAAATACACTGGGTCGCGGCATCGCGCACTTGTGTCGAGCGTAATGGCAGATTGGCGAGAAACTCGTGCACCTTGATGCTGCTGCCGCCCGAGCGCTCCTCGATATCGAACACCGCCGCCGGTGCTGAGGACAGCGATTGGGCGATAATCACCCGGTAGCCGTCTTCGCGGGCCTGTACGACCGCGGGCTCGCGACTGCCAGCCAGCTTGTCGGAAACACAGCGAGCATAGGCATCCGGCTTTTTCCCGGAGATGACATTCATCGACGGGGGCGTCTGCTCGATATCCGCCACTGTGGTACAGCCACTGATCGCCAGCACCATGACCCAAACTCCCCGCTTCATCCGGTAAACCTCGCTTAAAGACCCTTACGACAAGACCCGTTGGAATTTTCTCCCTGAAAAGACGGATTAATCTGGAAAACAAAGAAAAAAATACTCAAGTCCGCCCCTCGCCGGCCCCATAATGGGCGCCCCGTGGCGACCCGAAAAACCCACGGCACAAGCTATTGTTTTGATTGTGTAGAAAAAGCCGTTTGGAGGCGCCCATGAAATTCATCCACCAGCGCGAGCACTTGAACGAAGACGACATTGTCGTGATCGACTGCTCCCAGGTCTGCAATATCCGGCTGATGAACGACGCCAACTTCCGCAGCTTCAAAAATGGTGGACGGCACACCTACCATGGCGGCGCGTTCGACCAGTTCCCGGCCAAGATCACCATCCCCAGCACCGGGTTCTGGAATATCACCATCGACACCGTCAATCGGCGCCCGATCAGCGTGACGCGCAAACCCAACCTGACTCATTCCATCCGCATCATCCGCCGCTCCAGCTCGAAACTGCGCTAGGCAGGCCCAGGAAAGACCGTGACCCAGACCACCAAGTACGTCATCAAGTACAAGCTCGACGGTGAACGCCGTTTCGAGTTTGCCCAGCTCCAGACCGGCAGCGAAGCCGAAGCCCGCGCAGCCCTGGAGGCCATCCACGGCACCCAAGGCGAAGTCATCAGCGACATCAAGGTCAGCAAGGCGCTGTAAGCGACGATGACGCCTGATCTGTTCAGCGATGTCGAGCAGCCACCCAGGACGCTCGGCATTGGGCGCGAGGCTTTCGTACTAAGAGGCTTTGCCCTGGATTTCGCCGACCGGCTGCTCGCACCGCTCAATCAGGTGATGACCCTGGCGCCCTTGCGCCATCTGGTCACACCGTCGGGCCTGAGTTTGTCGGCGAGCACGACCTGTTGCGGTGCGCTTGGCTGGATCAGTGATCGCTTCGGCTATCGCTACAGTGCATTCGATCCCCTGAGTGGCCAGCCATGGCCGTCCATGCCCGAGGTGTTTCTCGACCTCGCCGGCCAGGCCGCTGCAGCAACGGGCTTTGGCGCTTTCGTCCCCGACGCCTGCCTGATCAACTGCTATCGCCCCGGTGCACGCATGGGCCTGCATCAGGACCGTGACGAACGCGATTTCGCCGCGCCTATTGTTTCGGTTTCGCTGGGCCTGCCAGCCACCTTTCTCTTTGGTGGTCACCAACGCAGCGATAAACCCGCACGCATTTCTCTGCTCCACGGCGACGTGGTGGTCTGGGGTGGCGAGGATCGCCTGCGCTTTCACGGGATCATGCCGCTGTCTGCAGGCGAGCATCCCGACTGGGGTGAGCGAAGAATCAATCTGACATTTCGAGTCGCCGGCTAGGCAATAAAGTACTTTAATATAGATATACAACTAACTGTTTTAATTAAGTTTTATGCTAAATCTTAAAGTGCTTTCTAGCATGGGCGCAGCAGCCTTGCCGCGCTCTTTTCACACCACAAGACAGTTGAGACGGGCGCGCACTGCTGTTACAACCACCGGCCTGCCTCCCACCTTTTCAGAAGGACATCCTTGCATGAGTCAGTGGCCTGATACGCGTATCCTGGATCTGCTGGGCATCGAACTGCCGATTATCCAGGCCCCCATGGCCGGCGCCACGACCGCAGCCATGGTGATTGCCGCCATCAAGGGCGGCGCCCTGGGCTCACTGCCTTGCGCCATGCTGACCCTCGAGCAGGTCCGCCAGGAAGTGCTGAGCATTCGCCAGGCAAGCCAGGGCCCCTTGAATCTGAATTTTTTCTGCCATCAACCACCAGCGCCGGACGCCGTCCGTGAAGCGGCCTGGAAACGGGCCCTGGAGCCCTACTACCGTGAGCTTGGCGTGGACTTCAATGCCCCGACGCCCGTCTCCAATCGCGCGCCCTTCGACGAAGCAGGCTGTGCCTTGATCGAGGAGCTACGCCCCGAGGTGGTCAGCTTCCATTTCGGCCTGCCGCCCAAACCGCTGCTCGACCGCGTCAAGGCGACCGGGGCGAAGGTGCTATCGTCGGCCACCACGGTGGCCGAGGCCATCTGGCTGGAACAGCACGGTTGTGACGCAATCATCGCCATGGGCTACGAAGCGGGCGGCCATCGCGGCATGTTTCTCAGCGATGACCTCAATACCCAGGTCGGCACCCTCGCCCTGGTGCCCCAGATTGCCGATGCGGTCAGCGTTCCGGTGATTGCCGCCGGCGGCATCGGTGATGGCCGCGGCCTTGCGGCGGCCCTGATGCTCGGCGCTTCGGCGGCCCAGGTCGGCACCGCCTACCTGTTTACCCCCGAGGCCAAGGTTTCGCCCAGCCATCACCAGGCCCTGCGCACTGCCAAGGACAGCGATACCGCCCTGACAAACCTGTTTACCGGGCGACCAGCCCGGGGCATCGTCAACCGGGTCATGCGCGAACTGGGGCCGATCAACGCCAAGGCCCCGGCCTTTCCGCTGGCCGGCGGCGCGCTGATGCCGTTGCGGGCCAAGGATGAAGCCGATTTCGCCAATCTCTGGTCTGGCCAGGCGCTGGGCCTGGGACGCGACCTGTCGAGCGCCGAGTTGACGCGGCGACTGGCCGAGCAGGCGCTGGCACGACTCAAGCTCAGGGACTAGATACACAGCCCCGGCAGCACCAGGAACATTCCGTTCGTCGACAATTCGCTATATATTCATTTATATAGCGAATCACCCCTACCGGCGCATCCTCTTCCAATAACCTGCTGTGTGCGCCTACGTCCACCACGGAGCTGTTCCATGACTATCCGCCCATCACGTTTTGCCCCGACATGCCTGGCAACCCTGCTGGCAGTCTTCGCGCTAGGAAGCGCCCAGGCCGATGAAGTCCAGGTGGCCGTCGCCGCCAACTTCACTGCGCCGATCCAGGCCATCGCCGCCGATTTCGAAAAGGACACCGGGCACACGCTGATCGCGGCCTATGGCGCCACCGGGCAGTTCTACACCCAAATCAAGAACGGCGCGCCCTTCGAAGTGTTTCTCGCCGCCGATGACAGCACCCCGGCCCGCCTCGAAAAAGAGGGCGATATTGTCCCCGGCTCGCGCTTCACCTACGCCATAGGCACCCTCGCCCTCTGGTCCGCCAAGGACGGTTATGTCGATGCCAACGGCAAGGTACTCAAGGACAACCAGTACCAGCACCTGTCCATCGCCGATCCAAAAACCGCTCCCTACGGTCTGGCAGCCACCCAGGTGCTGGCCAAGCTGGGCCTGACCGACAAGGTCAAGGACAAGCTGGTGACTGGCCAGAACATCACCCAGGCGTTCCAGTTTGTCTCCACCGGCAATGCCGAACTGGGCTTTGTCGCGCTGTCCCAGATCTACAAGGACGGCAAGGTCACCAGCGGTTCGGCCTGGGTTGTCCCGGCGGACATGCATGAGTCCATCAAACAGGACGCCGTGCTACTCACCAAAGGCAAGGACAACGCAGCCGCCAAGGCGCTGATGGACTACCTCAAGGGGCCGAAAGCCGCTGCCGTGATCAAGTCCTACGGCTACGAGCTCTAAATGCCGCTCTCGAGTGCCGATTTCGCCGCGATCTGGCTGACCCTCAAGCTGGCCTCCCTGACCACGGCGATTCTGTTGGTGGTCGGCACTCCGATTGCACTTTGGCTGGCCCGCACCCCTTCACGCTGGCGCGGGCCAGTCGGAGCCATCGTCGCCCTGCCCCTGGTGCTGCCACCGACGGTGATCGGCTTTTACCTGCTATTGGCCCTTGGCCCCCACGGTTTTATCGGTCAGTTCACCCAGTCCATCGGGCTGGGCACCCTGACCTTCAGCTTTAGCGGGCTGGTGCTGGGCTCGGTGATCTATTCCATGCCCTTTGTGGTCCAGCCGCTGCAAAACGCTTTTATCGCCATCGGCAAACGCCCACTGGAGGTCGCCGCGACCTTGCGGGCCAATCCCTGGGACACCTTTTTCAGTGTGATCTTGCCCCTGGCCAGGCCAGGCTTTATCACAGCCGCCATCCTGGGCTTTGCCCACACGGTCGGCGAGTTCGGCGTGGTGCTGATGATCGGCGGCAATATCCCGCACAAGACCCGGGTGGTCTCGGTGCAAATCTATGACCATGTCGAAGCCCTGGAATACGCCCAGGCACACTGGCTGGCGGGCGCCATGCTGATATTTTCGTTCCTCGTGCTGCTGGCGCTTTACTCCAGCCGTAAAACCAAAATGGGTTGGGGCTAGCGATGAGCGCGTCAATCGAAGTACGCCTGCAGCTCGACTATCCGGGCTTCGACCTTGACCTTGACCTGCAACTGCCCGGGCGAGGTGTCACGGCGCTGTTCGGGCATTCCGGCTCGGGCAAGACCACCTGCCTGCGCTGTATCGCCGGCCTGGAACGTGCCAGCCAGGCATTTGTGCGGATCAACGATGAAGTCTGGCAGGACAGTCGCCAGAAAATATTCATCCCACCGCACAAGCGCGCCCTGGGTTATGTCTTCCAGGAGGCCAGCCTGTTTCCCCACCTCTCGGTGCGGGCGAATCTGGAGTTCGGCTTGCGCCGCATTCCCCGGAGCCAGCGCCAGGTCGATATGGCCCAGGCCACCGGTCTATTGGGCATTGGTCATCTACTGGAACGGGATCCAGGCACGCTGTCCGGCGGCGAACGTCAACGCATCGGCATCGCCCGCGCCCTGCTGACCAGCCCCAGGTTATTGTTGATGGACGAGCCATTGGCTGCCCTCGATTCACGGCGCAAGGCCGAAATCCTGCCGTACCTCGAACGCCTGCATGAGGAGCTGGATATCCCGGTGCTCTATGTCAGCCACTCCCAGGATGAAGTCGCCCGCCTGGCCGACCATATCGTCCTGCTCAGCGAGGGCCGCGCCCTGGCCAGCGGACCGATTGGCGAAACACTGGCGCGCCTGGACCTGCCATTGGCCATGGGCGACGACGGCGGTGTGGTCATCGAGGGGCTGGTCAGCAACTACAACGCAGCCTATCAACTGCTGACCGTACGCCTGCCCGACAGCGAGTTGCAGATGCGCGTGACCCATACCGAACTGGCCCAGGGCACCCCGCTGCGGATCAAGGTCCAGGCCCGGGATGTCAGCCTCAGTCGTCACTACGATGAGCAAAGCAGCATCCTCAATCGCCTTCCTGTTGTGGTCACCGGTGAAGCGCCGGCAGATAACAGCGCCCATATGCTGGTCCGCCTCGACGTCGGCGGCACACCCTTGCTGGCCCGCATCACCCGTTACTCGCGAGACCAGCTCGGCCTGCACCCGGGCCAGCAACTCTGGGCACAGATCAAGGCAGTCGCCGTACTCGCCTGAGGACCGGCGACCGCAGGCTGGCCAAGCCACAGAGCCGCGAGGCAAACTGGTGGGCACGACTGCCCTGTTCAAGGAACCGAATCGATGTTGCCGTTACCCGGTCTAGTGCGACGCAACCCACGTCACTTACGTATTCAGGCCTGGCGGGCGCGCATCGGCCTGGGGCTGGTGGCCAGTCTTTCGCTCCTGGCGGGCATGACCGATGCCATCGGGTTTATGGCCACCGGCGATTTCGTTTCATTTATGAGCGGCAACACCACCCGCCTGGCGGTGGCGGTCAGCGAAGGAGAGCTGGGCTTGACCCTGCGCCTGCTCACCGCAATCGCCGCATTTGTAGTGGGCAACGCGTTGGGGGTGGTCATCGGTCGCCTCAGCGGTCACCGCGCCCTGCCCCTGATGCTGGGCATCGCCGCACTGCTATGTGGTGCGGCTACGCTGCCCCAGAGCGGGCAATTGCTCGCGCTGATCGCCGCCATTTTGGCCATGGGCATGCTCAATGCCGCCGTCGAACAGGTCAATGGGCTGCCCATCGGGCTGACCTATGTCACCGGGGCACTGTCGCGCTTTGGCCGCGGGCTCGGGCGCTGGCTAATGGGCGAGCGGCGCAACGGCTGGCGGGTGCAACTGGTGCCCTGGAGCGGAATGTTGCTGGGCGCCATATTAGGCGCACTACTGGAGAGCCAGTTCGGCTTGCGTGCGTTATGGGCCAGTGCCTTGATAGCCGTAATACTCGGCCTGGTATCACTCTGGATTCCTCGTCGCTGGCAGAAGGAATACATGCCCAGATAAGTGGGATTCGTCTTTATGTAAATAGATGGCCAATGGCCTTATGCTGACCCTAGTCAAGGACGAGCACGCGGGAGATCTGCTCTACTGCGCGGCTTTTGTGTCTTGCCGCTTCATGGCTTTTCAGGAGATCTACCCATGGCGCTTTCCCGTTGGCTACCCGGGCTGGCCGACCTTCTTCATTACAAACGCGAGTGGTTTCAGTCCGACCTGCAGGCCGGCCTGTCAGTGGCGGCTATCCAGATCCCCATTGCCATTGCCTACGCACAGATTGTTGGCTTCCCTCCCCATGTCGGGCTATACGCCTGCATTCTGCCGATGATCATTTACGCCCTGGTGGGCAGTTCCCGCCAGTTGATGGTCGGCCCCGATGCCGCCACCTGCGCCATGCTTGCCGGTGCCATCGCCCCCTTGGCCATGGGTGACCCTCAGCGTCTGGCGGCATTGTCGGTCATTACCACGATCATGGTGGGCCTGATGCTGATCGCCGCCGGGGTCGCCCGGGCCGGCTTTATTGCCAGCTTCTTCTCACGGCCCATCCTGATCGGTTATCTCAACGGTATTGGCCTGAGCCTGCTGGCCGGGCAGTTGGGCAAGGTGCTTGGTTACAAAACCGAGGCCGACGGCTTTATTCTCAGCCTGGTCAATATGCTGAGCCGGATCAACGAAACCCATATCCTCAGCCTCCTGCTGGGCCTCTTCGCCCTGGGCCTGCTGATCTGGCTGCCGCGCCGCTATCCCAAATGGCCCTCGGCGCTGGTCGCCGTGGCAGTCGCCACCGTATTGGCAGCGTTGTTTCGCCTGGACCTTTTCGGCGTCGCCGTACTGGGTGCGGTGCCCTCCGGCATGCCGGAACTGAGCTGGCCGCAGAGCAATCTGGGCGAAATGAAAAGCTTGCTGCGCGACGCCCTCGGGATTGCCACGGTCAGTTTTTGCAGCGCGATGCTGACCGCCCGCAGCTTTGCCGCGCGTCACGGTTATGCAGTCAATGCCAACCGTGAATTCATTGCCCTGGGTCTGTCGAACATCGGCGCCGGGGTTTCCCAAGGCTTTGCCATCAGCGGCGCCGACTCGCGCACCGCCGTCAATGATATGGTCGGCGGCAAAAGCCAGTTGGTCGGCATCATCGCAGCCCTGGTGATTGCCCTGACCCTCCTGCTGTTTACCGCACCGCTGGCATGGATTCCGCAGCCGGCGCTCGGTGCCGTGCTGCTGATGGCCGGCTGGGGCCTGATCGATATTCGCTCGATGCGCAGAATCTACTCCCTGAGCCGCTTCGAGTTCTGGCTGTGCGTGCTAACCACCGTCGGCGTGCTGGGCGTTGGCGTACTGCCCGGCATATTGATCGCCGTGACCCTGGCAGTACTGCGCCTGCTGCAAACCATCTACCAGCCCACTGACGCTGTACTGGGCTGGGAGCGCGGCGTGGAAGGCCAGGTCAATATCGCCCGGCATCCCAAGGCGCGAACCTACCCGGGCCTGGTGATCTACCGATTCGACGAGGCGATCCTGTTCTTCAACGCCGACTACTTCAAGATGCGGATCCTCGAAGCCGTCGCCAACGAGCCCAATGCCAAGGCCGTGCTGTTCGATGCCGAAGGCGTGACATCGATCGATGTCAGCGGCCTGGCCGCCCTGAACGAAGTGCGCGAAACCCTGAAGGCCCAGGGCATTATCCTGAGTATCTCCCGGGCTCGCGGCACCTTCCTGCGCATGCTCGTACGCTCCGGCTTCGCCCGGGAAATGCGCCCGGGCCAAGTCTTTCGCTCGGTGCGTGCCGGGGTTAGGGCCTACAGGCTTTGGCGAATCAGCAACAGAAGAAAAGGCACAAATCTGCAGCCAGCCTGAGGAAATTCCGGCATCAGCCATAGACCAGGCGCAAGGCGGTTCCGCCTCGCCTGGGCTAACGTTGGCCTAACGTCGAGGATTACCCATGCCCAATACCGATCTGCTCCCCGCCCTGCTCTCCAAGCTCAATGAAAACCAGCTGGCGCTGGAAAGCGCCATTGTCGAGTTATCCAACTGGGTCGAGCAGCAAGGCTCAGCCGACATCGCCGACCATGTACGCAGCACCCTGGACCCACTCGATCACAACCACGAATTCATCAGCATGGCCCTGGCGGTCCTGATGACGCCAGAATGAGGCGCGCTAGAGCCCTTTAGGCCAGTACACCAGATATACATTTCGACACTGTTTGCTCGGAACTTTAAATTGATTGAGATTCGTTTGCATATAAGAATCCCCGCACTTTTTAGGCCGAGGTTCATTTCTTCATGTCCCGTAACAACACTCCATACCCTAATGCTTCCCGCCGGTTGTGGTCGACTTCGCTGGGCTTTCTGGCCCTCGGTATTTCCGAAAGTGCGCTGGCTGCGGGCGTGCCCGAGAAACGCGCAACGCCTCCTGAACACAATGCACTCACGCTAGACAGTACCGAGGTCACAGGCGAGCAGCATGGTGGCTACAAAAAGGATGTGTCCAGCTCGCCGAAATTCACCGCGCCCCTGCGCGAAACGCCCAAGTCCGTCACCATCATCACCGATACCTTGATGCAGGAACGCGGCGTCACCTCCCTGGCCGATGCCCTGCGTACGACCCCAGGCATCACCTTTGGCGCAGGTGAAGGCGGCACGCCACTGGGCGATCGCCCCTTTATCCGGGGCTATGAAGCCAGCACCGATATCCTGATTGACGGCATCCGCGATGTCGGTCGCCTGTCCCATGAAACCTTTAACGTCGAACAGGTCGAAATCGTCAAGGGCCCGGGCTCGGCCTATGCTGGCCGCGGCTCCACCGGGGGCACGATCAACCTGGTCAGCAAGACCGCACGCGCCGAAGACTTCACTCAAGGCAGCCTGCGACTGGGGACCGACCAACTGCGCCGCACGAGCATCGATGTAAACCGCTACCTGCCCGAGCAGAACATGGCCTTTCGCTTGAATGCCATGAAGCATGAAGCCGATACCCCGGGACGTGATGATGTCGAAGTCAGCCGCTGGGGCATTGCCCCCACCCTGACCTTTGGCCTGCACACCCCGACTCGCTTGACGCTCAGCTACTACCACATGCAGAGCGACGATATCCCCGACCAGGGCCACCCGATGTCGGAGATCACCAAGAAGCCGGTCAATGTCGACCGCGACAACTTCTACGGCTTCGCCAAACGCGACTTTCGCAAGACCTCCAGTGACCTGGCAACCTTCCAGCTCGAGCATGACCTCAACGAGCACATGACCCTGCGCAACACCCTGCGTGGCAGCCGCAGCATGCAGGACTACGTCATGAGCCGTGCGTCCCTCACCGCAGCGCAGGAGCAGGCCGGCATCGTCGCCCGGGGTCCGGCGCGCGGGCGCAATGTGGTGAACAAGGCACTGATCAACCAGACCGACCTGTTCGGCAAGTTCGATACCGGCTCCATTACCCATAGCTACAGCGCCGGTCTGGAGTTCTCCCGGGAACGCCTCGACACCAAGGCGCGGTACGCAACCTCCAGGGATATCGATGCCGGCGACCTGAACCATCCCAACCCCAACGATCCTTATGCGCCTTACGGGCGTGGCAATGGCAGTCACAGCGAGGTCAAGCACAACAACCGCGCCCTCTACCTGATGGACACCCTGGCCCTGCATGAACAATGGGACCTGAACCTGGGCGTGCGTTATGACGACTACCACGTCTCCGACGCCAAGCTGACCAACAAGAACAACCTGTGGAACTACCAGGCCGGCATCGTCTTCAAGCCACTGCCGTACGGCAGTATCTACCTGAGCTACGGTACCTCCTCCAACCCTTCGGGCGAAACCGCCGGTCAATCGGGGGGCGCGGATGGCCCGGCAGGGGGCGGCTTGCTCGACCTCGATCCGGAAAAAAGTCGCAGCCTGGAACTGGGGACCAAGTGGGATCTGCTTGACGAGCGCCTAGCGCTAACGGCGGCCGTGTTCAAGACGGAAAAAACCGATGGCCGCTCCTATGACGCCGCCACGGGCGAAGTCAGCTTGACCGGTAATAGCGAAGTTCAGGGCTTCGAAGTGGGGGCCACTGGCAGCATCACTGATCGCTGGGACATTGCGGCGGGCTATACCTATCTCGATGCCAAGACAGTCAAGTACGCCAATTCACGCGAAAGCTTCGACGGCAAGCAGGCCAAGTTTATTGCGCCCCATAGCGGCAGCGTCTGGACCACCTACATGCTGACCGAGCGCTGGAAAGTCGGCGGTGGCGCCAACTACATGAGCAAACGCTATGTCGACGACGCCAATATCAAGAGCCTTGATGCCTACTGGCGTTACGACGCGATGGTTGCCTACCGGGTCAACAAGAACCTGGACCTGCAGTTCAACGTCTTGAACCTGACCGACGAAACCATCTACGACGCCTCCCATGTGGGCGTGTTCGCCAACGTTGCACCGGGGCGCTCGGCCGAACTGGCCGCCAACTTTCGCTTCTAGAGCGATCTTGAGCGGACGGCCTCGCCGCCCGCTCAACACTCACCACACATCAATCAACACGCCCGGTATGCGCCACGGCGCGGCAATACCAATGTCGTGAACTGCAGCGACAGCAGCGACCGGGCCCGCTCCTGCCCCCACAACAGCGCCTGGCTGATGGTTTCGCCACAACGGCTTTCGTAATACTCCTCGAAAATCAGCTCCCCGCCCTGGGCATAGGCCCCCACAAACAACTGAGTAACCCCCATCCGGGACAAGCGCGCCTGCACGTCGATCAGGGTTCGATCGGCGAGCCACTCGATATGGCAGCGGCTATGCAAGGTGCAATCAGCCCAGTCCCAGTACTTGAATCCACGTTTGCGCATACCTGTCTCCGCGCTCGATAACCTCGATAACGAGGCGCCCAGTAGCGCATGGAGGCAATATGATATCTAGCGTCAAATAGCATTAACCCCATGGGTGTAATGCGCTGGGGTTATTACATTCGTCCATGCCTTGGCGCCGCTATTGCCATGGCTATAGGCTGTTTTTTGCGGAGTATTGGCTTAAATGGGAGAGATTGTCGCGAGTGCGCCAATCACCAGGGTGAGCGCCAGAAAGCCGCCCAGAAACAACGCCATCTTCAACATTTCGCCTCCTATCCTCTCTCTGTCATCACAGCGCTATTCTAGGTAGCTGGATACTTCGTTACAGAGGCAGGTGGCGCAGCAAAGTACAGATCAGATGCGCGCAACGCCCGAGCCACGTGCTACTTGAGTGAGACTGCACGCGTGGAAAATTACGTAGATCACTGATCTATCTGGCTTTTCCCAAAAGAACAGCAGTAAAGAATTGTGGTGATATCAGCCTCGGCAAACTTGCCTAGACGAAGACACCTGTATATATTCGTGCCCCTGCGAAATTTTCGACCGAAGCCGCATCGCGTCGCTAACGGATTGATTTAAAAGCAGCAAACCTGCTTCACCGCGCTACCGCCCGAATGGCGAAACTGGTAGACGCATGGGACTTAAAATCCCCCGCTCGTAAGGGCGTCCCGGTTCGATTCCGGGTTCGGGCACCATAGATATCAAGGGCTTGCATGATTAATCTCATGCAGGCCCTTATCTTTTCTGCTCCGAAATTTTTGCCTGCTCTGCCACTCCACCGCCCTCGCTTGGCGCCTCGCGATCGAACCGAGCGCAGCACCACCAAGCCCGCGCAATGCTGAGAACCCCACAGGGGGTCAGAAGCGATAAGTCGCAGACAGACTCGCCACTTCTCCCTTCGAATCGACTTTGCCCTTGTTGCGGAGTGGCGTTTCGTCAAATGCCACACCGCCGCGCAGGGTCAACTGCTCAGTCAGCCGAGAGTCAGAAGACTGCCCATCCAGAGTGGCACAGACGCTGTCGCGTAGTGCGTTGCAGCAACCGGGCGCCAAGGCGGCTTTCCAACTGCCTGACCAACGTGGTCGCGCAGCCGCGGGAAATGCCCAACTGCTCGGCAGCCTTGCTCAGGTCTGGCCTATTTATCAATTCAAAGAAGGCTAATAGAGTGCGCTCATAATAAATACCCGGCGGCTATACGGCCACTGGGTGCAAAGAGAAGCGCACTATGATCTCCAAAGATTTTTCCGTCTCGGCCGTGACTGCCGGCTTTCTTGCCGTGCTGATTTCCTACGCCGGCCCCATGATCATCTTTTTCCAGGCCGCCCAGAGCGCCAATGCCTCGACCGAGATGATCACGTCCTGGATCTGGGCGGTTTCAGTCGGCGCCGCGGTGAGCGGGATACTCTTGAGCTGGTGGTTCAAAGTACCGGTGATTACGGCCTGGTCCGCGCCTGGCACGGCACTGCTGGTCAGCCAATTTCCCGAGCTGCCCCTTGGCCAGGCCGTAGGGGCCTATATCACCGCCGCTGTGGCAATCTTCCTGATCGGCATCACCGGCTGCTTCGACAAACTCATGCGCCTTATTCCCAAGGGGCTAGCCTGCGCCATGATGGCCGGGATCCTGTTCCAGTTTGGCGTGGGCGCGTTCAAGTCCGTGGAACTGATGCCGTTGCTGGCGTTGTGCATGTTCGTGGCCTACATCATTTTCAAGCGACTGTTCCCACGCTACTGCCTGATTTTCCTGCTGATCGTTGGCGTGATTCTGGCTGTTCTGCTGGAGGGCAGTGATCTGCAAGGCATAGAGTGGACGCTGGCCAAACCGGTGTTCATTCAGCCGGAATGGACCTGGGCCTCGACCCTGAGCCTTGCCATCCCGCTGGTGATGGTCAGCCTGACGGGGCAATTCCTGCCTGGCATGGCCATTTTGCGGACCTCGGGCTACGGCATTGCGGCCAAACCCTTGCTCAGCACCATCGGCCTAGTCTCGGTGGTGGTTGCCTGGTTTGGCGGCATCACCATTGTGATTGCCGCGATTACCGCCGCGCTGTGCACCGGCAAGGATGCCCACGAAAACCCGGACAAACGTTACATCGCCGGCATCGCCAATGGCTTCTTCTATCTATGTGGGGCGTGCTTTGCCGGCACCATCATCACGCTCTTTACCGCCATGCCGAAAACCTTTGTCGCCGTGCTGGCCGGGTTGGCGCTGATCGGTGCCATCACCAGCAATCTCATGGGGGCCGTCAATGAGGCCGGGCACCGCGAAGCCTCGATGATCACCTTTCTTGCCACCGCCTCCGGCATGAGCTACTTCGGCTTGGGCTCGGCATTCTGGGGGTTGGTCATTGGCAGCCTGACCTACCTGGTGCTGCACAAGTCAGGCTGGAGCCGGCCAGGCAACACGGTGCCCCAACCGGTCGCCAAAAACACTGACATCTGAAAACCAAAGGCTTGCCGGAAAACCCCGCGCAAGCCTTTTACTGCCTGTGTTTCTTGCTGCCCGGCACAGTGCATTGCGCCACTGACTGGCGAGCGACTGCACGTCCATCGGTAAACGCCGCTTTTCTGGGCAATTGGTTGCTGAGCCTTCTACATTGAACCCGCCAATGTTCAAACCTTGGAGGACAAGATGCCCAGTACCCCGTTGGATGACAAACGCCCTACCCCGGATCCCGCCGAAGACAATGCTCACCGGCGTCAGCCCGCTGGCCGCCAATGCGCTGGGCAAACTGGCTGCCACGACCCTGCTGCACGCCGTCGCGCCCTCAAGCGCTGGACAAACCGATAGCGTTTCTCTTCATCCCCAAAAAAACTCGCCGCAGCGAGTTTTTTTGGGGGGGGCTTGCAGAACAACAATCATCTTCAACATAACAACGTTGATGCCATTGACCGGAGAAATTCATGTTGTTGGGCAGTCTTGGCTCTTAGGTGCCAGGCGTTAGTTGAGCTCAACAGCCGTGTGAGTGCATGACCTCGCAGAGACATGCACTCACAGGAGACGGGGGGCGTAGCGCCTATTGGTGTTCCAGGCCGGTTCTTGCTTTCGCATGAGAAATCACACGAAACGTCTTCTCGGTGATGTAAGTATGATCGTCGGGGATATCCTTATTAACAAAGCTCATTGCACCGATCACGACATTATTGCCAATTCGTATTCCGGTACCAATGATGCAACTGTTGGCCCCGATATCCACGTTATCGCCAATGATAATGGGGGCATTACCCTTGTAGTCGACACCGATGGTGGTGTTCTGGTGGATCGAAAAATTCTTGCCAATACGCACATTCTTAGTCACCACAATGCCCAGGCCATGCCCTACCTTTAGGCCCTCATCGATTTGCGCACCCAGCATGATTTCGGTGCCATGGCGGGTGATGAGCCCATCATTAATGCCTTTGGCCATTGATTTAAGCATTCGATTACGCTTGCGGGCCAAATGGTCTGCCAGACGGAACCAGAACAGGTAATGACTGGAGCGGCTACGGCGCACTCGCCTCCAGAGGCGCACCCAGGAGAACGGCTTGTCCGGGCCACCGAGGATTTCAACATGCCAATAATATTTTAGACTTTTGTTCTGTGGCACTTCCGGCGTTCCGGTATTCATGAATGACTCTAGGCGTTGGGCTTATTGGAGTATGGCTGCGCGAAAATCGCGCTCTTGAAACCGCCAGCCCCCGCGACGTGAGCGGGCTGGGCGTGAGGCGGGGCTTCCCTAGAAGCAAGTGCTGGCGATGGTCAATACCAGCGCCCTCTTCTGCCCTCCAGCGGCAGACCGCCCCCTTAACGGTAAAACACTTCACTTTCCTGCAGGCAAGCCCCTGTGGATGATTGATCTACGGGACTTTTAGAGTGCAGTGGAGGCCAAGGTCGGAATCGAACCGGCGTAGGTGGATTTGCAATCCACGCCAAACAGAAAAGTAGATAAATAAATTATAACAAAATCCGTTCTGCAGGTTACTGGTTGCACGGTTATATCTGACACGGGATGCCGTTGATACTGCTCACTTGGCTAAAAAGCGGGATGAGGATCGGCAATCTCCACTGATGATTGCCAATACACTCTTGCCGACAGCCCGTTTTCGTTCAGGAGCAAAGGCTCAGATATCTCAACGAATCAGGCGTTATCCGCCGGCAATGCAAACGCGGTTGCGCCCACAGTGCTTGGCCTCATAGAGCGCAGCGTCGGCGCGCTGGAACCAGAGCTGCGCATCGGTCTCGTGGGCATGGGCAGCGAGCCCCAGGCTGAGCGTGTGCGCAATGATCTGGCCTTCGAACTCGGTCGGCGTCGCCTCGAAGGCTTCACGCAGGCGATTGGTGACGCGTTCAGCGCCTTCCCGATCAATACGCTCAAGGACCAGGACAAACTCCTCTCCCCCGAAACGGCCGACAATGTCAGCCTGGCGCGAGTTGGCGCGTAAAATTTTGGCAAAGCTACGCAACACAGCATCGCCGGCAGCATGGCCATAGGTGTCGTTGACCGTCTTGAAGAAGTCGATATCAATAATCCCGAGCCAGCGTGTATCCGGTGCGGCAGGCTGTTTCGTCAGCTCATCCAGACGACGCTCGACGCATTTGCGGTTGTTCAGCCCGGTAAGGCCATCAGTATTGGCCGAATGCTCAGCCGCGAGACGTTCTTGCTGCTGGGTACGTATCCACAAGGCGAGCGAGATGGCGAAACAGAGGACTTCGATCAGCGCGGCACTCTGAGTCAGCGTCATCGGTGCGATCATATTGATGTGCGCGAGCCCGCCCTTGATACCGTACCAGGCCCAACTGACGCCGAGCGCACTGAGACCGAAGGTCGCCCAGCCAATCAGCAGCCAGATTGCATGCGGTGTGCCGCGCCTCCAACTGACAAAAGCAAAGTACGCATTGATAATCGCCGTGGCGTTGAAGAAGCGGTACATCAGGAAAAGCGTATCGAGAGGCAATGCACGCAACGCACACAAGAGCGCAACCACCGCATTCGCCAGCGCAAACCCCAGGGCCACGCGGTCGAGCATTGGCGCAACGGCGCTCAGGCGCAGGGCCTTACGGGTAAACAGGAAGGAAAAACACAGCGCGCCGCTGACCAGCAGGCCGAGACCTTCGTTCGTCCAGAAACTGGTATCCGGTGCAAGGTGCTGCGCGAGCAGGCCGCGCAAGTTGAACCACGCAAAGCCAGTACACGTAACGAAGGCGGCATAGGTGATAAAGGTCGGCTGACGCAGCACGATACCGAACAGCAGCCAGATGGCCCCCAGCGTGATGTATACGCCCAAGTGTGTTGTGTAGATGGCGGTATAGCCCTGCAGGGTCGCCATAAGCGCAGCTGGCTGGTACAGGCGCAAGGTCAATCGCATATCGTCGCCAGACACTGAACGCAACCGCACGTAAACCTGCTGTGTTTCGCCAGGGGCGATGCTGTGCATGATCGCAGGCAGGGGCGAAGGTAGAGCGCGTCTGGAAAATGGCACGCGGTCGCCGACTTCCTGCTGCCATGGGGTCGGGGTTGTCACGAAAACCGTCATGGAATCAACCCATGGCGTGTCATCAACCAGCACCCAAGGCTGTGTATCCGCACCTGGATTGCGCAGCGTTAGCCGCAGCCAGAAACTGTCGCGGGTGATGCCCTGATAAAGATCAGCTTGCGTCAGTGGCTTCCACGCGGAGGGGTCGAGTTGCTGCAGCGACTCGTAATGGTGTGGATCGCGCTGAAATTCGGCATGTCCCACCAGCGACAGGCCATCGAGATTGGCATCAACGACAATAGGCTCCAGTGCATAGGCATGTGAATGCGCCAGAAGCGCCAGAACAACCAGCAAAAACCGAAACACCGTCAGGCCTCCATGCGCTCTCATACATTCCCTGCTATTGCTCTTCGTGCGAGGAGGTTTAAGTAACAATATTTCTATCAACAAACCTCGCTATTCTAGAGCCTCCGCGCATAAATGAGGAGTCGCATCGCCAGCAGCCAAGCGCTGCTGTTGGCCCCCCCACGAATTAGTCAATTTTAGAACGCCAAAAAATAGACACTAGAAACCCTCACCTTTGCGCAGTCGCGCAACACCTCACTTTACTAGAGACAAGAAAAAACCTTGTAGATCATTCATCTACGGCTCTGTGAGAGTAGAGGCCAAGCTCGGAATCGAACCGGGATAGATGGATTTTCAATCCCACTTCATAAAATTATGAAAACCGATAGATTCGCTGGAAAATCGTTACACAGACTGCTGATTTTCATATTATCAAGAGCCCGTATTTCAAGAGACCACTGGCGAGTCGCGGAACGCTGGAGATCGGACATGGCGCTTAGCCAATACCTTAACTTTCATTCACTATTTGCCTGGCACAACTTGCACCAAGCTTCCAATTTGCATGGCGAATGAGGACGCCCGGTTAAGGCAAAGTGGATTGGATACCTAGCCCTTATCCTCCTCTTGCTCTGAAGCTTTGATAAAAACAGTATACTTCCCACCCTCCATCGCTTCAAAAGCAATCAATTTCTCCACTAGTGCCGTGCTCAATACCTTGCCAGCATTGAGCAATAACATGCCGTTGTCTGCATTTAAGTTGCGCACGAGCGTCATACCGGCAACAAGCTCTCGCGTACTTAAAGCCCTGACTGTCGGATCGACCAAGGTAACGTCGCTAAGGTAGGTAGCGCAGACAACCACAAAATCTTCAACCAAATCAGGATCATAAAGCCTGCCAGCGTACTTACGAATGAACAGCAGCGCCTCATCACTATTCATTTGGCGCTCTAGTATCAATCCACACTGTAATTCAACGAAGTCCACAGCCAACTTCAGCCATCGAGCACCTAAAGGGATCCCGTTGCCCTTGAGGTGGTCGGGAAAACCGGTGCCATCCCAACGCTCCTGATGATGCAGGATAATTCGCGCAGCATCCTTCATTGGCTCTAGGGCCATCAACAACGATTCGCTTTGTTTTGGGTAGGCCCGATAAAGATCACGCTCAGTGTGGTGTAGCAGATCTGCTGGCGCCGTCATCATGCTGTCCGTCCAGCTCATCTTACCGATGTTGTACAGCGCCGCCGCCATGGTCATGTCTCGACTTTCGGTTTCACTTAGACCATGAGTAACGCAATAGGCTCTAATTAGTTCGATAATCGCACGATTGGTTTGTTTGGCCTTAGGTAAGCGCAAGTTTGCCAAAAGAGAGAAGACTTCGGTCCCCGTAACATAGCTACGCTTAAGCTCCTCATAAGCCAAATCGAGCATATCCGCGGTCTGCTGCAACTCTGCAGTACGTGCCGCAACATGTTTCTCTAACGTTGCGTTAAGGTGTCGAAGTTGTTCGTTCTGCTCCCGTGCCAGAGCTTCCAAACGCTTGCGCTCATGCTCTGAATGATGATGAGCCAAGGCCTGGCGCAAGGTCGCCAACATGTCCTCGTCGTTCCATGGCTTGCTGATATAGCGATGAATTTGCCCCTCATTGATAGCCTTGGCAATCATCGTCATATCAGCATAACCGGTGAGCAAAATACGCAGTGTTGACGGATAGCGTCGATGGATATGCGCCAGTAACGTCGCACCATCCATATTGGGCATACGAGCATCACTCACGACCACGTCTATTGGGCGCTGCTCAAGGAGCTCTAGAGCCTTGGCACCACTATCGGCGACCAGGATGTCGTAAGGCTGGCTCCGCAACAGTCGACGCAAGCTGTTGGTGATCGATTCTTCATCATCGACCAAAAGTACTGTTTGCCTACCCTGAACCAAGCCTGCGGTCTGTTCCTGCATTGGCGCGCCCTCCCTTGGCATTCATCGAACCTGCCATTTCAGCAAGCTGGATGACACATGTCATTCCTGTAGCAGTTATACACCTGTCGAGTAGCAGATACAGGAAGGCGTGACTATGCTCAAGCACTGAATGGACGCGGCAACCGCCGAGCGGCATAGGAAGCTCAATGAGCCTATATTTAAGTTTGGCCGGATCGCAGCGATGACAGCGTCAACGGGGTGGCCCAATCGGCGACTCCTTATCGTTGATGACACCGCCGCGATTCATGAAGATTTCCGCAAAGTGCTCGCCGCGCCAAGCCCTTCCGAGAACACTATCGGCCATCTCGAAGCCGCTCTATTCGGCGCGCCGCATAGCTGTTCGCCCACGAGTTTTGATCTGGACTATGCGTTCCAGGGCCTAGAAGCCCTGGATAAGGTGCAGGAAGCGCTGGACAAGAAATCCCCCTACGCCATGTGCTTCATTGATATGCGTATGCCTCCCGGACTGAACGGTTTAGAAACCATCGAGCGAATCTGGCAAATCGATCCCAAACTGCAAATCGCACTTTGTACTGCCTACTCTGACTATTCTTGGGAGGATATAGCCGAACGCCTCGAGCTGGGCGACCGCTTGCTGATCTTAAAAAAGCCATTTGATGCCATTGAAATTCGGCAGATGGCCAGCGCCCTGTGCGCAAAGTGGCAGATGACCGAAGACGCAATGCTGAAAATGGAGCAGCTGGAACAGGCTGTGGTGCAGCGTACTCGTGAGTTATCAGATGCCAACATTATCGTCCAGAACAGCCCCACAATCCTTTATCGTTTGAAAGGCGAACCTTCATTCACCCTGATGTACATCTCCCACAACATCACCAAATTTGGCCATACGTCAGAACAACTGGTGGCATCGGCCAACTGGTCTCAGCAACTGATACATCCTGATGACATAGCCAAGGTTGAAGGTGCCATGCTTCGGGCTCTGGATCGTGATTTAGCCGGTGCGTGCATCGAATTCCGAATGAGAACTGGAGATGGCACCTATCGCTGGGTGGAGAACCGCTACTTACCGGTACGCAACGAGATGGGGCAACTGGTTGAGGTCGAGGGCATTATCCTCGATATCACCGAACGCAAACTGGCCGAAGATAATCTCGCCTTGATGGCTCGCACAGACGGACTGACAGGGTTGGCCAATCGAGCCACGCTCATTGAGCGTCTGCATCAAGCTTTTGCCGCCGCCAGACGAGGGGCGACACCATTCGCGTTGTTCTACCTGGATCTGGACCACTTCAAGCGTATCAACGACACCCTTGGCCATCCCGTTGGCGACTTGCTCCTGCAGGAGGTTGCGCGGCGTATCAAGTCCTGTACACGAGAAAACGATGTGATCGCGCGCCTGGGAGGCGACGAGTTCGCAATATTACAACTGGAGGTCGAAGAGGCCACTCACTGCGCGACCTTGGCAGGCAAAATCCGCGACGCTCTTGCATTGCCCTATTCCCTTGACGGTAACGAGGGCCGCATATCAGTGAGCATCGGCATTAGCCTGTACACGCCAGTGACCACCAGCGCAGACAGCCTGCTCGCACAAGCGGACATGGCCCTCTATCGCTCCAAGGACAAGGGGCGCAACCAGTTCCACTTCCATACAGAGGAAATCAATCAGGAGGTAATGGAGCGCATAGCCCTTGCCAGCGACCTGAAGCTCGCACTAGAACGCGAGGAGCTGCATCTGTATTACCAACCCGAGATAGATCTCAGCACTGGCACAACTCTCGGGATGTCCGCGCATGTGTACTGGCTCCACCCCCTGCGAGGTAGGCTCGAGGCTGAAGACTTCATGCCCATCGCCGAGAAGAGCGGCATCGTCATAGCTCTAGGACATTGGGTACTGGATAACGCCTGCCGGCAAATGCGTATCTGGCACGACCAAAATACGGCTCCACCACTCATCGCTATACAGCTCTCGCTGGTCCAGTTGAAAACCGGCTCAGAACTCATTTTCGATGTATTGCGAACCACCGCCCATTGGAACCTATGTCCTTGGGAGCTGAGATTTGACGTGACCGAGAGCACGCTGGCTCAAACTACATGGGCCCACAACGATATCCTCCCACGGCTCTGCGAATTGGGAGTAAATGTCGCGATTGAAGATTTCGGTACAGAATACTCTTCGTTTGACTACCTCAAGACTTACCGGGTAAGCCATCTGAAGCTAGCCAAACGCTTTCTCGAGAGCGCTAGAAGCGATGCAACCAATGCACTGACACTACGAGCCATTCTCAACTTTGCCAGTGACGTGGGCATCGGGGTTACCGCAAAAGGTATTGAAACCGAGGATGAACGTTTCACCCTGATATCCACCGGCACACCAATGACCCTCCCTTCAGGCAGAACCATTGAACCGTGTCAGGGTGAGGATGAGCTCAACTCCGCAATCCGCCAATGCCAGCAAATGGACAGCGAACGCAACGTCGGAGAACCCTAAATGAATCCTTTGGCCGCACAACCCAATCGTCGAATCTTGATCATTGACGACACGCCTGCAATCCATCAGGACTTTCGCAAGATTCTCTGCCCCGAAGATCAAGACTTCCTCGATAGCACGGAAGCCCTGTTGTTCGGAACCTACTCCTCTCCACAGCAGCACTTCCAACTCGACTCAGCCTATCAAGGTGAAGAAGGCCTGGAGCGGGTTAAACAGGCCCAAGCAGAAGGCAAGCCATATGCGCTGGCCTTTATTGATATGCGTATGCCGCCGGGCTGGGACGGGCTCTTAACAATTGAACATCTCTGGAAAACGGACCCGCACCTACAGATTGCCTTATGCACGGCGTTCTCCGATTACTCGTGGGAGAGCATGGCAGCGCGTATCGAGTTCGGTGATCAACTACTGATCCTAAAAAAGCCATTTGACAGCCTTGAGATAAGGCAGATGGCCAGCGCACTAACCTGGAAATGGCAACTTGCTCAGGACGCCGCGAATAAGATGCGCGATCTGGAGGAAACCATTGAAGCCCGCGTCAAAGAACTGCTGAGTGTGTCACGGTTATTGCATTACGATGCCCTTACCGGGCTCCCCAACAGTACGTTATTGGGCGATCGTTTGAACCAATATCTCTCGCAGTCTCGTCGCCATGATCGACAAGTGGCGGTGCTGTTCATCGGTTTAGACCGTTTCAAACGCATCAACAATGCACTGGGGCATCCCGTAGGAGATGAAGTACTCAAACATGTAGCACGCAGCCTATTGACTATAGTGCGCGAATCCGACTCGGTATTTCGTTACGGTTCAGATGAGTTTGTGATTATTCTCAGCGACATCCTGCACCCGCAGCAAACTACTAAAGTGGCCGAGAAACTGCTTGCCGTTATCAGCACTCCACATGCTGCGGTAGGTCACGATTTGACTGTCACTGCCAGTCTGGGCATCAGTATTTACCCAAATGATGGCTTCGATGCAATAACACTGATTAAGAAAGCCGAAACGGCCATGCGTAACACCAAGGACAGAGGCCCTAACGACTTTAGTTTTTTTATTGAGGATATGAACCTCCGGGCCCGGCAACAGCAGACATTGGAAACAGACCTGCGTTCAGCCCTGCACAACAATGAATTCCTCCTGCACTATCAACCCAAATTGGATCTGACTCTAGGCACTGTCGTGGGTGCCGAAGCACTCATCCGCTGGAACAGGCCTGATTATGGCTGGATACCGCCTTCAGACTTTATCCCCGCCGCTGAAGACTGCGGCGTAATAGTTGCGCTCAGTCAATGGGTTCTGCGTACTGCATGCCTGCAAGCGAGAGACTGGCAGAGAAAAGGCCTGCCCCCTATCTGTATGTCGGTAAACGTATCGGCCATCGACTTTCGTCAACGCGATTACGTCGAGCGACTCACTTCTACATTGGCAGAAACTGGACTTGAGCCATCTCTACTGGAGTTGGAAATCACTGAAAGCGTGCTGATGCAAGACGTAACCAATACGATCAATACACTTCAAGCAATCAAGAAACTTGGAGTGAGGCTAGCGATCGATGACTTTGGAACCGGTTACTCCAGCTTGAGTTACCTGCAGAAATTTCCAGTCGACGTCTTGAAAATTGACCAATCTTTTATCCGCGACTTAAGCACTGATAGCAATGACGCAAAACTGGTCAGCAGCATAATTGACTTAGGGAAAAATCTAAGTCTGAGCATCATTGCCGAAGGTGTAGAAACAGCAGAACAACTGAATTTTCTCAAGCGTCACCACTGTGAAGAGGCGCAAGGGTTCTACTTTAGTAAAGCTCTAGAGCCCGAGGCATTTGCCGATTTCTTAGCCGAATCCATGCCAAAAAAACGCCTCCACTCCTGATAGCTCGCCTGGCAAGGAAACCGCCCATGTTGCCGCTCGCATTACTTGTAGCTGCTGGCCTGCTGCTCACCAACGGATCAGAGGCCGCACCACTGGAGGGGCCACTCCAGCCTCTGCCCAAGCCTCCAGTGATAGATGACAGGCGAGTAGAGCTAGGACGTCTACTGTTCAATGACCCGCGAATGTCAGCCAACGGCAGCATTTCTTGCGCAAGCTGCCATAAATTGGACCACGCAGGTGCTGATGATAAATCGCTGTCCTTGGGAGTCGATGGTAAACCTGTAGAGGTCAATACCCCGAGCGTGTTCAATGCCAGCCTAAACTTCCGCCAATTCTGGGACGGTCGGGCAGAAACATTGGAAGATCAAGCCCATACAGTGGTGCAAAGCCCAACAGAGATGGGCGGCAACTGGAGTACTGTCGTGCAACGTATTGCCGCAGACCCTAGCTACCGTAAAGCATTCACCGACGCTTATCCGGACGCAGTAACTCAAAAAAATATTCAGGGTGCCTTAGCGGACTACGAACGCACCTTACTCAGCACAAAGTCGCGTTTTGACCAGTATTTAGCAGGAGACACGGACATTCTTACCACTGAGGAGAAGTATGGCTATGAACGCTTCCAGAACTATGGCTGCATAGCCTGCCACCAAGGCGTGAATATTGGCGGCAATATGTTCCAGAAATTCGGTGTACTCGGGGATTACTTTGCTGCACGTGGCAACCCGACCAAGGCCGACCTAGGCCGATTCAACGTCACGGGAGAAGAGGAAGACCGAAATGTATTCAAAGTGCCCAGCCTACGTAACGTCGCCGTTACTGCCCCCTACTTCCATGATGGATCGGAGCAAACACTCGAAGGTGCCGTGGCAGTGATGTTCAAGTACCAGTTGGGCCGCATCCCATCCGAGGAGGATACGAGTCTCATTGTTAAGTTCCTAAAGACCCTGACAGGGGAATGGGAAGGTAAACCGTTATGAAGGTATCTCGTCGGAACAGCGTCGTATTGCTGGCAGGCGCGGCCCTAACCTTGGCATCCATACTGATGTTCCTCTACATTAACTCCAGATCCGACCTGAGCGAATCGTATACCGACTCTAGGGATTTGATCAGACAAATCATGCAAAAAAACTCACAATGGGAGAATGAGATTCTCAAAGCGCGGATAGCGATTACCCATAACTATGATCCATTGGTCTCACCTCTGAGCGAAATGACACAGCTATGGCAAAAATTTGAATCAATGGAAGCGCAACACAAACGAAGCCAATCTACTGGCTGGCGTACAACCTTAGATGCTTATCTAGATACGATGAAGGAAAAAACCCGACTGGTAGAGCTTTTTAAATCTCACAACGCTGTGCTGCGCAACTCTTTAGCATTCCTGCCCACGCTAGAAGATGATATCCAAGCTCAGTTATCAGGAATAACCGCTGCAGAAAAAACGCACACGCAACAGGTAGCCACCGACACTTACGACTTATTACTTAACACCTTGGAATTCTCCCAAACCGCCTCCGCCGACCATGCTGCTAGCATTTTGCTAGGGCTTAACAAACTTCAAGTTAACAAAGAGCGACTGGGAGCACAATTCCATGATCCTATCGACCTTCTTAGCAATCATATTTCGTTAATTTTACGAGAGCAACCCAAGGTTAATAGCTTGCTTGAAGAAATTGAAAGCGTACAGGTGTCTGAACGCCTGGATGATATTACCAACATGCTGAATCGCGATCAAAAAAATGCCGAGACTATCGATCAGCAATATCATTTTTACATGCTGCTTTTTTCAGCAGCACTGGTTATTTTACTGATAATTTTAGCGATTCGCTTGATACGAAGTTTTGCTGAGATCAGCAAAATCAACCGAGCGCTTGTAGCCGCCAACGACGAACTCGAACGTCGTGTCGAAGAACGAACTCGCCAACTCAAAGATACTCAGAGCGAACTGCTCGATACAGCACGACAGGCGGGCATGGCTGAAATCGCGACCAACGTATTACACAACGTCGGCAACGTACTCAACAGCATCAATATATCGGCTGACTTGGTGTGCAGGAAATTACGCAATAGCAAAGCGCAGGGATTGGGCAAAGCGATGCAGATGCTCAATGAGCACACTCAGGATCTCGGCAGCTTCATAACAGAAGATGAAAAAGGGAAATTAATCCCAGGCTACTTGAACCAATTAGTCGACGCTATTGCTCATGAACAACTAAGCATGGCAGAAGAACTGTCCCAGTTAAACAAAAGCGTGGACCACATCAAAGACATAGTATCCACTCAGCAGTCTTACGCCGGTGCGGGAAGCCTGCTTGAATCGCTCTCGATCAATGATCTTCTTGAAGACGCTTTGCGCATGAACTCGGGAGCCCTCACCCGCCACAACGTAAATGTTATAAGAGAATATGCTGACACGCCACTGATCATGGGTGACAAACATCGGCTTTTACTGATACTGATCAACCTGATAAGCAATGCAAAATATGCGATGTCCAATGTATCAAATCGCGAGCGTAATATGACCCTAGGGGTTTGCATCGTTGATGGTGAAACCTTGCAAATAAGCGTACGTGACGAAGGTGAGGGCATTACCGCACAGAATATGAGTCGGATATTTGTTCATGGCTTTACCACACGTAAAGAAGGCCACGGCTTCGGCCTGCACAGTTGCGCTCTCGCGGCCATCGAAATGAACGGCCGATTGAACGCTTACAGTGATGGCCCGGAAAGAGGCGCAGTCTTTGTTTTGCAAATCCCTCTCAAAGTTGCCGAGACTCCATCATGAGTACTCCCATAAACCGTCGCATTCTATTAATCGACGACACCCCTGCCATTCACGATGACTTTCGTAAAATTCTTACACCTGAGACAGTGGATGATACAGATCTTGACGCCATAGAAAATGTCTTGTTCGGAATAGCCCCAAAGACAGCCTCAACAGTATTTGAGCTTGACTCAGCCTATGGGGGGCAAGAGGGCCTGAACAAACTATTGAATGCCGAGAAAAACAAACGCCCTTATGCCTTGGCATTCGTCGACATGCGCATGCCAGATGGTTGGGATGGTGCGCAAACCATTGAACAGCTGTGGAAGTGCGACCCATTGCTGCAGATAGTCGTGTGCACCGCGTACTCAGACTATTCATGGGAAGAATTACTAGATCGCTTGAAAGGACATGACCGCCTGCTCATATTGAAAAAGCCTTTCGACAACATTGAAATGCTACAAATGGCCAACACCCTAACCAATAAATGGGAAATGACTAGCAGGGCCCAACTAAAGATGGGGCAACTGGAGGACCTGGTAGAACAGCGCACTCAAGACCTGCAGAAGGCTAGCACGGCATTGCAAGAAGAGATCGATGAGCGAAAGTCACTGCAAGTGCAACTTATTCAATCCGAGAAACTGGCATCCCTAGGGCAACTGGCTGCGGGGGTGGCACACGAGATAAACAACCCCGTCGGATTTATAAGCTCAAATTTTAGCTCTCTAGACAACTACTTCAAACAATTTCAACAGATCTTAAATGCCTACATCGAAGCGGAATGCAGCATCAACTCACCTCAGACACGCCAATCTCTCGAGCAACTTAGAACCGATCTAGACTTAGACTTTATACTCACAGATGGACCTTTACTCATTAAAGAATCAAAGGAAGGGCTTGAGCGGGTAAGCCGAATAGTTAAAGACCTAAAAGATTTTTCTCGCGTAGACTCGACCCAGGAATGGCAATGGGCAAACTTACAGCAAGGCATTGACTCGACGCTAAATATTGTCGCAGCAGAGGTTAAGTACAAGGCTGATGTAATAAAAAATTACACGACACTACCGGAGGTAGAGTGCCTACCTTCGCAGATCAACCAAGTTATTATGAACCTCATCGTAAATGCGGCACAATCCTTTGGCGCAGAGCGTGGAACCATAACCTTGAGCAACGGAGTAGATGGACAGCGTGTATGGATCGACGTTAGCGATACCGGCTCGGGTATCGCACCGGAGAACCTAAAGAGAATCTTTGATCCTTTTTACACGACCAAACCTGTAGGCCAAGGTACCGGGCTGGGATTATCACTGTCATATGGAATAATCAAGAAACACCATGGCGATATTGAGGTCTTTAGCGAAATAGGCAAAGGAACGACATTCAGGGTCATACTGCCGATAAAACAAACCACTGAATCGCCCTAGCCTCGTAGACACCTTTGAATGTCTGCTTTTGGCTGTGGATTCAACCGGTCAGCCTGCTTCAGCCAGCCAGATCTTAGGCTGCGCAACCCTCATATTCGCGCAGTCGCGGAACACATCCCAAATCGCAGACAAGAAAAACCCCCGCAGATCAATGATCTGCGGGGGTTTTAGAGTGGAGGCCGAGGTCGGAATCGAACCGGCGTAGGTGGATTTGCAATCCACTGCATAACCATTTTGCTACTCGGCCTCAAGTATCCGGCATTGCTGCCAAATACATACAAACTTGAGCGACTTGCGAGGGAAGCTCGCTGCAACTCCTTGAATCTTCAGCCTTTAAATCACTTGCGTGTCAGCTGATGGCGCGCATTATGTCGTAGTTGAATGGCACTGGCAACCCCCTGATATCTAATAATTTTTATCTTTCCGGGGCCGTTCAGATGACCACGTTACGCACGAAGCGCACCGCCACCACGCCATCGTTGCGATACATATGTAGCTGGTTACTGGCGAACATATGGAAGTCGCCCGTCTCGAACACCCGCGCCTGCCCCGCCAGCACCAGGGTCAAGCGACCTTCAAAGACGTAGAACTGCTCACTCCAACCGTCGGCATCCGCCTGGGACAGGTACTGTTCTCCAGGCTCCAGTCGCCACTCCCATAATTCGACCTCGCGCCGGGCCGGGGCCTTGGACAACAGCACCGCGCGACTGCCGGGAATTTCACCGGCCCAGGCCACTTCATTGATACGGCTTGGGTCCTGGGCATCGGGCGCCTGGATCAGATCACTAAAAGCGACGTCAAGGGCTTCGGCCACCCGGTCCAGGGTACTGAGGCTGACATTCTTCTCGCCGGCCTCGATTGCCACCAACATGCGGCGGCTGACCCCGGACTTTTGCGCCAAGGCACTCTGGCTCAACTGCGCGGCATGGCGCAGGCGGCGGATATTCTGGCTGACATGCTGGAGCACGGAGGCTCTTGGCGCAGGTTCATCGTGCACTCTATAGCTCGCTTTATCGGTTTGCGCAGTATACTGCTCAGCTGTGGCGCATTGTGCGTCCTGCTTCTTTAGTGCGCAAGGATACGACACCCGTGCAATCCGCTACGAACGCCCTGCTTTCCTTACGCCTGAGCAAAGCCGAACTTGTGCTGGTGCTGATCACCATGATCTGGGGCGCCACCTTCCTGTTAGTACAAAACGCCTTGAGCGCCAGCGGGCCATTGTTCTTTGTCGGCCTGCGGTTTTTCGCCGCCACCGTATTTGTCGGCCTGCTGTCGGCGCGCCAGCTATCCGGACTCACCCGGCTGGAGCTCAAGGCAGGGGTCTTTATCGGCGTGGCGATTACCCTCGGCTACGGCTTGCAGACAATCGGCCTGCAGACCATTCCCAGCAGCCAGTCGGCGTTTATCACCGCACTCTATGTACCACTGGTGCCGCTGCTGCAATGGCTGGTACTGGGCCGTCGCCCCGGCTTGATGCCTTCACTGGGGATCATGCTGGCCTTTGCCGGGTTGGTCCTGCTGACCGGCCCCCAGGGTGCCAAGCTGGGCCTGGGCAGGGGTGAGATCGCGACCCTGATCGGTGCCCTGGCAATTGCCGCCGAAATCATTCTGATCAGTGCCTATGCCGGCCAGGTCAATGTACGCCGCGTGACCGTGGTGCAACTGGCTGTCGCCGCCATACTCGCCTTCGCGCTGGTGATTCCCACCGGGGAGGCAGTGCCCGGGTTTTCCTGGCTGCTGTTCTTTAGCGCCGTTGGCCTGGGCGCCTCCAGTGCCGCGATTCAATTGGCCATGAACTGGGCACAAAAAAGCGTTTCGCCTACCCGCGCCACGCTGATCTATGCCGGCGAGCCTGTCTGGGCAGGTATTGTCGGGCGCGTAGCCGGCGAACGCCTGCCTGCCATTGCCCTGCTCGGTGCAGCGTTGATTGTGGTGGCGGTGGTGATCGGCGAGTTGAAAATCCAACGCAAAGGCTCTAGATCAACGGACGCACAAGATTCCCCGGAGGCCTCGGGAAAACACTGAAAAAAGCAGTTTAAAGATGGATTTACGACTAACCATGATAGAAAGGCGTCAGATCATGCGACGTCATTTCTACACAATTTGTAGGATTCTGCCTCGGATCCGCTGTTGGTGATTGGCAGTACGCAACGTATGATCGCTCACAAACTCCTGCAGATTAGAAGCCTATGTCCCTGATAGTTCTACTGCTTCTGCCTTTTTTTGGCAGCTGTCTGGCGGCCTTGCTGCCCCACAATGCGCGTAATAGCGAATCGATTCTGGCTGGCCTGCTCGCCCTGATTGGCGCGGTCTCCATGGCCCTCCTTTACCCGCAGATCGCCCATGGCGGCGTGATCCGTGAAGAATATCAATGGCTGCCGAGCCTGGGCCTCAACTTCGTGTTGCGCCTGGATGGCTTCGCCTGGCTGTTCTCGATGCTCGTGTTGGGCATCGGCGCCCTGGTGTCGCTTTATGCACGCTACTACATGTCCCCGGACGATCCGGTGCCACGCTTTTTCTCGGTGTTCCTGGCCTTTATGGGCGCGATGCTCGGCCTGGTGCTGTCGGGCAATCTGATCCAGATCGTATTTTTCTGGGAACTGACCAGCCTCTTTTCCTTCCTGTTGATCGGTTACTGGCACCACCGCAGCGACGCCCGTCGCGGCGCCTATATGGCCTTGATGGTCACCGGAGCCGGTGGTTTATGCCTGCTGGCGGGGGTACTCATTCTCGGCCATGTGGTCGGCAGCTATGACCTGGACAAGGTGCTCGCTGCCGGTGATCTGATCCGCGCCCACGCCCTTTACCCAGTCCTGCTGCCATTGATCCTGATCGGCGCCCTGAGCAAGAGCGCCCAATTTCCCTTCCACTTCTGGCTTCCCCATGCCATGGCCGCGCCGACACCGGTGTCGGCGTATTTGCACTCGGCCACCATGGTCAAGGCCGGTGTGTTTCTCCTGGCCCGCCTCTGGCCCTCCCTCGCGGGCAGTGAAGAGTGGTTCTGGATGGTCAGCGGGGCCGGCGCCTGCACCCTGTTGCTCGGCGCTTACTGCGCGATGTTCCAGAACGATCTCAAGGGCCTGCTGGCCTATTCGACCATCAGCCACCTGGGTCTGATCACCCTGCTACTGGGCCTCAACAGCCCCCTGGCGGCCGTGGCCGCGGTGTTCCATGTGCTCAACCACGCGACCTTCAAGGCATCGCTGTTCATGGCCGCCGGGATCATTGACCACGAAAGCGGCACCCGCGATATCCGCAAGCTCAGCGGCCTGTTCCGCCTGATTCCGTTTACCGCGACCCTGGCCATGGTGGCCAGTGCGTCCATGGCCGGGGTACCACTGCTCAACGGTTTCCTCTCCAAGGAAATGTTCTTCGCCGAAACCGTGTTTATCAACTCCACCGCCTGGGTCGAGGCCGCACTGCCGGTGATCGCGACCATCGCCGGGACGTTCAGCGTCGCCTACTCGCTGCGCTTTACCGTCGATGTGTTCTTTGGCCCACCGGCTACCGATCTGCCACACACGCCCCACGAACCGCCGCGCTGGATGCGCGCGCCGGTCGAGTTGCTGGTCTTTACCTGCCTGCTGGTCGGCATCTTCCCGGCGATGATGGTCGGCTCGATCCTCGCCACCGCGGCCCAGCCCGTGGTCGGCGGCGAACTGCCGCACTATGACCTCGCCATCTGGCACGGCCTGAACGCACCGATGATCATGAGCCTGGTGGCCATGTCCGGCGGCATCCTGCTCTATCTGTTGCTGCGCAAGAAGCTGATGGCCGGCCCCGGCTACCCGCCCTTTATCGGCCGTTTCAATGGCAAGCGCCTGTTCGAGCGCAGCTTGGTGATCCTGATGCGCCTTGCCCGGCGCATCGAACGTCGCGTCAGCACCCAGCGCCTGCAACCGCAGCTGTTCCTGCTGGTTCTGGCGGCCGTCCTCGCGGGCCTGATTCCCATGCTGTACAGCGGGTTGAGCTGGGGCGATCGGCCGAAGATCCCCGGCTCGGTGGTTTTCGTCACCCTCTGGTTGCTGGCCATCACCTGCGCCCTGGGCGCCGCCTGGCAAGCCAAGTACCACCGTCTTGCCGCCCTGACCATGGTCAGCGTCTGCGGCCTGATGACCTGCGTGACCTTTGTCTGGTTCTCCGCTCCGGACCTGGCGCTGACCCAACTGGTGGTCGAAGTGGTCACCACGGTCCTTATCCTGCTGGGCCTGCGCTGGCTGCCACGGCGGATCGAGGAAGTCTCGCCACTGCCAAGCAGCCTGCCCAAGGCCCGGGCTCGCCGCCTGCGTGACTTGCTGCTGTCGGTTCTGGTCGGCGGTGGCATGGCACTGCTTTCCTACGCGATGCTGACCCGTCAGACGCCCAACGACACCTCGTCGTTCTACCTGAGTCGTGCCCTGCCCGAAGGCGGCGGCAGCAATGTGGTGAATGTGATGCTGGTGGACTTCCGGGGTTTCGACACCCTGGGCGAGATCACCGTACTGGCCGCCGTGGCCCTGACCGTGTTCGCCCTGCTACGCCGCTTCCGCCCGCCCAAGGAAAGCCTCGAACTGCCGAACCAGCAACGCCTGCTGGCCAGCGACGTGGTGACCGACCTGGTCAACCCGCGCAGCGCCAGCGATACCGCCCTGGGCTTTATGATGGTACCGGCCGTACTGGTGCGCCTGCTGCTGCCGATTGCCCTGGTGATTTCCATGTACCTGTTTGTACGCGGGCACAACCAGCCCGGTGGCGGTTTCGTCGCCGGCCTGGTGATGTCGGTGGCGTTTATCCTCCAGTACATGGTCGCAGGCACCCAGTGGGTCGAGGCGCAAATGAGCCTGCGGCCGCTGCGCTGGATGGGCACCGGGCTACTGTGCGCCACGCTGACCGGGCTTGGCGCCATGGCGCTGGGTTATCCGTTCCTGACCACCCACACTGCCCATCTGCACCTGCCGCTGCTCGGTGACATCCATATCGCCAGCGCCCTGTTCTTTGACATCGGCGTCTACGCCGTCGTCGTCGGCGCCACGCTGCTGATTCTCACGGCCCTGGCGCACCAGTCGGTCCGTGCCCATCGGCCAGCCGGCCAGACCAGCCCGCAACCCAAGCCAGGAGCCGCCTGATGGAAGAAGTCATTGCAATTGCCATCGGCGTACTCGCGGCCTCGGGCGTGTGGCTGATCCTGCGGCCACGGACGTTCCAGGTGGTCATGGGCCTGTGCCTGCTGTCCTATGGCGTCAACCTGTTTATCTTCAGCATGGGCAGCCTGTTTATCGGCAAGGAGCCCATCGTCAAGGATGGCGTGACCCAGGACCTGCTGCACTACACCGACCCCCTGCCCCAGGCCCTGGTCCTGACCGCCATTGTCATCAGCTTTGCCATGACCGCGCTGTTCCTGGTCGTCCTGCTGGCGTCGCGCGGGCTGACCGGGACTGACCATGTGGACGGCCGGGAGCCCAAAGAATGAACCCGCTTTCCCACCTGATCATCGCCCCGATCCTGCTGCCGCTGCTGACGGCGGCCATTATGTTGATGCTGGGCGAGAAACACCGGCCGCTCAAGGCCCGGATCAATCTGCTCTCCACCCTGACGGGCCTGGGGATCGCCATTGCCCTGCTGGTCGGCTCGCAGCACCAGGCCTCGCCAGCGGCCATCGGCGTCTATCTGCCGAGCAACTGGCCGGTGCCCTTCGGCATCGCATTGGTGGTCGATCGCCTGTCGGCGCTGATGCTGGTGCTGACCGGGATCGTCGCGGTCTGCGCCCTGCTGTTTGCCATGGCCCGCTGGGACCGCGCCGGGGCCAGCTTCCATGCGCTGTTCCAGATCCAGTTGATGGGCCTGTACGGCGCGTTTCTGACCGCCGACCTGTTCAATCTGTTCGTGTTTTTTGAAGTGCTACTCGCCGCCTCCTACGGCCTGATGCTGCACGGCTCGGGACGCGCACGGGTCTCGGCCGGGCTGCATTACATTGCGATCAACCTGCTGGCCTCCTCGCTGTTTCTGATCGGTGCGGCACTGATCTATGGCGTGACCGGCACCCTGAACATGGCCGACCTGGCGCTGAAGGTGCCACTGGTGCCGGAGGCGGACCGTGGCCTGCTGCATGCCGGCGCCGGGATCCTGGCCATCGCCTTCCTGGCCAAGGCCGGGATGTGGCCGCTGAACTTCTGGCTGGTACCGGCCTACTCGTCAGCCAGCGCGCCAGTCGCGGCCCTGTTTGCGATCATGACCAAGGTCGGCATCTACACGGTGCTGCGGATCTGGACCCTGCTGTTCTCTGGCCAGGCCGGGGCCTCGGCCTACTTTGCCGGTGATTGGCTGGTCTATGGCGGCATGACCACCATTGTCTGCGCCGCCCTGGCGATCATCGCCGCCCAGCGCCTGGAGCGCATGGCCAGCCTGAGCATCCTGGTCTCGGCCGGGATCCTGCTATCGGCCGTCGGCTTCGCCCAGCCGAACCTGACGGCCGGCGCGCTGTTCTATCTGGTCAGCTCGACCCTGGCCCTGAGCGCCCTGTTCCTGCTGGCCGAACTGATCGAGCGCTCGCGCTCGGCCATCGAGCAGCCCCTGGAAGAAGATGTCGAGCCATTGCCGCGCCCTGTCGAGCCCCAACCCTTGCGCCGTGGCACCAACCTGGACGACGAACAGAAAGCCGTAGTCGGCCAGGTCATCCCTTGGACCATGGCATTCCTCGGCCTGAGCTTTATCGCCTGCGCGCTGCTGATTATTGGCATGCCACCGCTCTCCGGGTTTATTGGCAAACTCAGTCTGCTCAATGCCCTGCTCAACCCTCTGGGCCTGGGTGCCAGCGCCGAGGTGCCGGTGTCCACTGCGGCCTGGTGCCTGCTGGGCCTGCTGGTGTTCTCCGGATTGGCCTCGCTGATTGCTTTCTCCCGGGTCGGTATCCAGCGTTTCTGGAGCCCCGAGGAGCGCCCCTCGCCAGTGCTGCGTCGCTATGAGTACGCGCCCATTGTGATCCTGCTGGGCCTGAGCATTGCACTGACATTCAAGGCCGAGCCCTTGATGCGCTACACCCAGGCCGCCGCCGACACCCTCAACCACCCGCAGCAGTATGTGATGGCGGTGCTCGCTACCCGCGCCGTGCCCAGCCCCGAAGCCAAGGCCGCCGGCGCCACGCTGGAGGTGCAGCCATGAAGCGTCTGTTCCCTGCCCCCTGGCTATCCCTGGCGCTCTGGGTGCTATGGCTGGTGCTCAATCTGTCACTCAGTGTCGGCAACCTGCTGCTGGGCGCCCTGCTGGCGTTCCTCGCGCCCCTGTTGATGGCCCCGCTGCGCCCCTTGCCGATCAGAATCCGCCGCCCCGGGGTGATGCTGCGCCTGTTTCTGCGGGTCGGCTACGATGTGCTGGTGTCCAATCTCGAAGTCGCCTGGGGCGTACTCAATGCACGCCGGCAGCCGCCGCGCTCGCGCTTTATCAAAATCCCCCTGGACCTACGCGACGCCAATGGCCTGGCCGCCCTGTCGATGATTACCACGGTGGTGCCCGGCACCATCTGGTCGGAGCTGGCGCTCGACCGCAGCCTTCTGCTCTTGCACGTGTTTGATCTGGATGATGAGCAACGCTTTATCGAACACTTCAAGCAGTCCTACGAACGTCCCCTGATGGAGATTTTCGAATGAACACCCTGCTCTCCAACGCGATTCTGTTGACCCTGTTCATCTATTGCGTCGCGATGATCCTGACCGTAATTCGCCTGTTCAAGGGCCCTTCGGCCCAGGACCGGGTACTGGCACTGGACTACCTGTATATCGTCGCCATGCTGATGATGCTGGTACTGGGCATTCGCTATGCCAGTGATACCTACTTCGAAGCCGCGCTGTTGATCGCGCTGTTCGGTTTTGTCGGCTCATTCGCCTTGGCGAAATTCCTGTTGCGTGGCGAGGTGATCGAATGAATGCGCTGGATGATCTATCGCTCTGGGTGCAAGTACCGGTGGCCTTGCTGCTGTTGATCAGCGGGCTCTGCGCGCTGTTCGGGGCCCTGGGCCTGCTGCGCATGAAAGACTTTTTCCAGCGCATGCACCCACCGGCCTTGGCTTCGACCCTGGGCGCCTGGAGTGTGGCGCTGGCGTCGATCATCAACTTTTCCGCCCTCAAGTCCGAGCTGGTGCTGCACGGTTGGCTGATCCCGGTGCTGCTGGCGATTACCGTGCCGGTGACCACCCTGCTGCTGGCCCGCACCAGCCTGTTTCGCAAGCGCATGGCCGGTGAGAATGTACCGGCGGAAATCAGCAGCGGACGCACCGAAGGCGGCAGCTAACCGCCCTTGCTCGCGAGCTGCGGCGACCATCCGGACGCTAAAAGCTCGCGAGCAGGTGCACTCCAGCAAGAAGCGCAATACCAGCTTACATCCAGCCCAGCCAACGCCAGTACGTGGCGCCAAATACCAGCATCAGCAGGTAGCCGACCAGCGTCACCACCAGCCCGACCTTGGCAAACTGCCGCGCATTGAAGGTCTCGGTGCCCAGGCAGACCATGTTCTGCGGCGCGTTGATCGGCAGGATAAACCCGTAACTGACCGCAAAGCCCAGCAGCATGGTCATGCCCAACCGGTTGAAATCCCCCGGCAGGGTCTGCAAGACGGCGATCAGGATCGGCAACAAGGCCGAGGTCAGGGCCGTGGCACTGGCGAAGCCCAGGTGAATCAGAATCAGAAAAGCGGCCAGAATCGCAAATACGCCCAGCGAGCCGAGCTGATCCAGGCCCGTGTTCCCGACCACCTGAATCCCCAGCCATTGTCCCGCCTGGGTGGTCAGCAGCGCCGTGCCCAGGCTGATGCCCACCCCAAAGACAATCACCGTGCCCCACGGAATCCGCGATTGCACGTCCTTCCAGGTCATCACGCCAAACCGCGGTAACAGCAGAAAGACCAACCCGGCGTAGGTGGTCGAGGTGGTGTCGAAGCTGTGCAGCTTGCCTTCGGTGGCCCAGGCCAGCAGCAAGAGCAGCGACACGCCCAGCAGGCGCTTTTGCGGGCTGGTCATGGGGCCGATCTCGGCCAACGACTGTGCGACCGCTTCCCGGCCGCCCGGAACGCTGTCACTTTCCGGTGGCAGCATTTTCAGCACGATAAACAACAGCACCCCCGACATGATCACGGCCCAGGGTGCACCGGCGATCAGCCAGTCGATCCAGGCCACGCGCTCGCCGAGCATCTTGTCCATAAAGCCGACGGTCAGCAGGTTCTGCGCGGCCGCCGTCTGGATGCCGACGTTCCAGATGCTGGTGCCCTGGGCGACCACAATCATGATCCCGGCGGCGATATTCGAGCGCTTGTCCACGCCAAACGCGGCGATCACCCCCATCATGATCGGCACGACACAGGCACTGCGGGCCGTGGCGCTGGGCACCACCAGGCTCAGCAGGATGGTCACGGCAATCGCCCCCAGCAGAATTCGCCGGGTGCTGGTGCCGACACGGGACAAGGTCACCAGGGCAATACGCCGATCAAGGCCGGTATGGGTCATCGCCGCCGCAATAAACAGCGCACCCGCCACCAGGGCCAGGGCCGAGTTGGAGAAACCGGTAAGGGCCATGCTGATGGCAGCGGACGAACCGTATAGCTGCTGCGGGTCAGCCAGAGTAGGCGCGGTGCCGATCAGAAACGCCATAAGTGACGTAATCATGATTGCACTGGCTTCGTAGGAAACTGCCTCGGTAATCCACACGACCACGGCAAAGGCCAGGATCGCCAGAATGCGATGCCCTGCCACGGGCAGGTCGGGCGGCAATGGCAGCAGCAATACGCCAATCATCACCAGTACGCCAATCACCAGGCCTATGGGCAGGCGCGCCTTGGCTGGCGCGGCGGTTGGGCTGGGCGCGGATACGCTCATGGTTGTCTCCAGCAGATATCGAGGCAGGAATGATGAACCCTGTCTGTGACAGCACCGCTGATGGAGATCAATGATTGACCGAGAGGCCCGGGCCAGAGGGCTGGCCGTCGTCGGCCAGGTCGTTTCTACTGGCACATAGGGTGTCCTGGCGGCGCTCCTGCAAAGGCGTGATCACCAGGCGCAGGCGAATATGGATCTGACCCTCTTCGCCAGCGCTGAGCAGGCTCACATCGCCACCGTGCAGTTCGGCGATCCGTCGGACCAGATAGAGCCCCAACCCGGCGCCCGGGCTGAGTTGGGACTGGCGCCCGCGGTAGTACTTGAGAAACAGCCGCTCGCGCTCGTCCTCGGGGATCGGCTCGCCACCATTGCGCACCTCCAGGCAGACACTGCCGTCCGCTGCGGCATAGACCTGGACCAGCACTGCGCTGCCCGGCGGTGCGTGGCGATCGGCATTGGCCAGCAGATTGCGCATGGCCACATGCAGCAACCCCGCATCGCACTGGTACAAACCGGCAGCCAGGCGACAGTCGACGTGAATCCGCCCCGGCGCAAAATCGGCCTGCAGGTCCTCCAGCAGTGCCGCCAGATCGCAGGGCGCAAGGCGCAACGTCGGGTTGGGGCCGGTCATGCGGTCGTGATTGAGGTAGTCATCGACCAGGGCCATCAGCCGGGTCGAGGCATCGCGAATATTCTGACAGCGCTGCAGGCTTTTCTCCGTCGAAGCCCCCAGGTTTCGCGCCATCTGCTGGGCCGACGTGGAAATAATTGCCAGGGGCGTGCGGAACTCGTGGGAGACCATCGCAACGAAGTCGCGCTGCTCTTCGAGCACATGTTTTTCCTTGACCAGGGCCGCGCGCAGGTCCTGTTCAAGGCGCTCACGCCGGGAGATTTCATTGCGCAACTCACGAGTGCGCAGCCGTACCTGAGCTTCCAGGTGCTCTCCATGGCGCAATGCCTGTTCGGCAGCCCGGGCCTGGACCTGCGCCGACTCGCGCTTGAGGGTGTTGTAGTGGCTGATAATGCGCAGGCTCATCAGGCCCATATGCAGCATGGAGCCAATGGGCGACACCAGGTTGGTCCAGACATTGCTCGGTACATAGCCCAGGTTGCGCATAAAGCTGATGACCGCCCCGGCATAGAACACCCCGAAGGCAAACAGGTAGTAACGGGCCGGACGATGCCCGCGCAGCAGCAGCCAAAACGCCAGCCCCAGGAAGAACGGGATCAGCACCAACGCACTGCCCTGGCTCAGCCTGGCACCTTCGCCATAGTGGCCGTTCAGTACCGCCAGCGCGGCGACGCCGGCAATCCCCCAGCACAGTAACGCCAAACGTCCATGCAAGCGCGGATAGACCTGGGGCAGGCCCAACTGGCGGCCGGCAAAAATCATTCCGATGGGAATCGCCAGGGCCAGGGTCACGCCCAGCAACGGGTCACTGATACTGACCGGCAGATCGAGCAACTGCTGGGGCAGGCCTAGCGACAGCACCTCGATGCCCACGCAGCAATTGACGTACAGCAGGTACCAGCCGCTTTCCGGCGCGCGAGTCATACGCCAGAACACCGTATGAAAACCGATCAGTAGCAGGTAAAAGCCAAAGTACAGACCGTAGGCGAAAAACTCGCGCCGCGAATGGTTGGAAAACTGCTGGCCGGGTTCCAAGTCGAGACCGACCGCCATGGCATTCTTGCTTTGCAGACGCAGCAACAGGGTTCTGTCCCCCGGCTCGGCAAATCGCAGGGGAAAGACCGCGCTGCGGTAATCCACCGGCCACAGGGGGCGCGCCAGGTTCTCGCCAGCGCGTTGCTCACTCCAGCGCCCGTCGCTTTCACGCTGATACAGGCGAACGTCGTCCAGCAGTGCGTTGTCCAGGCGCAGGGCCCACGTCTGCCCTGCCGGCTCGGGTACCCGCACGCTCAAACGCAGCCAGACCGTCGCATCGGTAAAGCCGGCGTTGAGAGCGCCCGGCAAGGCCTGCCATCTCGGTGCCAGCAACACTTCTTCGGGGCTCAACGTGCCGTCGGGGTCGTCGAGCCGCTCGATATAGCCCTTGGCTTCAATCGGCAAAGCCCCCCCCTCCAGCAGCAAAGGCCTGGCGTTCAAAGGCGCACACGTGAACAGCGCCGCCAGGAGGAGGACGAAAACAGGCCATTTCATAGCGGGCGATACTATCACGAGGCCATTATCGGCTGCACCGCGCTCAGGTTCGCTCAGATTCTGCCGCGTAAACCGCCGCCCAGCGGCCCGGCATTCGGGTAAGCTGCGCCCATGACCGACCTGATCCTGCTCGAAGACGAGCCCATACTGCGCCAAGAACTCGGGGAATTCCTCGAGGACTGCGGCTACCGCACCGACAAGGTGGCGAGCCTCGCCGAGTTCGCCGCCCGCTTCGACCCCCAACGCCATGGCCTGGCGATCATCGACCTCGGCCTACCCGATGGCGACGGCCTGCACCTGATCCGCCAACTGCGCGCGGGCGACCATCGCCTGGGCATCATCGTACTGACCGGACGCAACACCACGCTGGACAAGATTGCCGGCCTCGAAGGTGGCGCCGACCATTACCTGGACAAAGGCTGCGACCTCGACGAGTTGGCCGCAACCCTGCAATCGCTCAAGCGCCGTCTGGAACTGGGCGACCAGCCCCGCCAAGGCAGTGAGTGGCGACTGGAGCTGGGTCCGCGCCGCCTGCACGTGCCGGGAGCGCCAGCGGTGGCCTTGTCCCAGCAGGATCTGCTGGTGCTGGAAAGCCTGATGAGCAATGCCGGCAAAGGGGTCAGCCGCCAGATGATTGTCAGTGCTCTCGATGAAGACTACCTGCATTACGACCAGCGCCGCCTGGATACCCAGATGCGGCGGCTGCGGCGCAAGATCGAGGAAGTGACCGGCCAGGAGCTGCCGGTCAAGACCCTGCGCAACGCCGGCTATTGCTTCTACGCCAACGCCCGGATCCAGCCCTGAAAATGCCCCTGTCGCCCCTGCGCCTGCTGCCGGTTCTACTGGTCGTGCTGCTTAGCGCCTGCGCCAGTGCGCCGGCGCCCGAAGCCCGCCGCCAACAGGCCATGGAGCTGGCCCGCCTGCAGCATTGGCAGGGGCTCACCCTCGACACCCAGTCGTTTCCATTGCAGGCCTTCGTGCCATCGACCTTTGCCGACGAGCGTCGGTTGGTGATCTACCTGGAAGGCGACGGCTTTGCCTGGCGCACCGCCAGCCAACCGTCCGACGACCCGACGCCGATCAACCCGCTGGCCCTGCACCTGGCTTTGGCCCAGCCCTCCGGTAACGCGGCCTATCTGGCACGACCCTGCCAGTACCTGGGCGCACAGCGTGCACCCTGCAGCCAGCGCTACTGGACCGATGCCCGTTTTGCCGACACGGTGGTCGCCAGTGTCGACCTGGCCATCAGCACCCTCAAGGCCCGGGCAAACGCCCGGGAAGTGGTCCTGGTCGGCTACTCCGGTGGCGCAGCGATTGCGTTGCTGGTGGCGGCCCGGCGTGATGATATCCGCCGTGTCGTGACGGTCGCCGGCAACCTCGACCATCGCGCCTGGACCGACTATCACCACGTGCAACCGTTGCGCGGCTCGCTTAATCCCGCGGACGACAGCACGCGCCTGGCCCATCTGGAGCAGATCCATCTGGTCGGCAGCGACGACCGGGTCTTGCCGCCGCCGCTGGCCCAGCGCTTTGTGCGTGAACATCCGGCCAATCCGCCGGCACAGGTCTGGGTCATGCCTGGCTACACCCACCAGAGCGGCTGGGCCGAGCACTGGCCCAGCCTCTGGCAACGCCTCGAACAAATCCCCTAGCCGCGCCCATCCGCGGAGCCTGCCGGGGCCTACAACACCTTAGGCTGTCCATCGGAGGCCGTGACCCCGCCGTCTACCGGCAGATTGACGCCATTGATAAAGCTCGCATCGCTACTGGCCAGGAACGCAATCGCCGCCGCCACCTCACTCGGTAAAGCCTCGCGCTGTAGGGGAATGCGCTCATTGAATTTGTCGCGAATCGACTGTTCCCAGCCCCAGGTCATGGCCGTGCGCGTCAGGCTCGGGCACACCGCGTTGCTGCGCACGCCCTGGGCACCATGGTCCAGCGCCAGCGCCCGGGTAAAGTTGACCACCGCGCCCTTGCTGGCGCAGTAGAACGCCGCCCCCCAGTCCCCCCCCAATCCCGACACCGACGCCGTATTGACGATGCAGCCTTGGCGTTCAATCAGGTGCGGCAAGGCCAGTTTCGAGCAGAAAATCACCCCGTCGATATTCACCGAGGCGATCCTTCGCCAATCCGCTTCGCTGGTTTGCAATGTCGTCCCCGGGATATGCACCCCCGCGTTATTGACCAGTACATCCAACCCGCCGAAATGCTCGACGGTCGCATCGATCATCTGCTGCACCGAGGCCAGGCTCGACACATCGACGTGCAGCGCCAGCGTCGAGGCCTTCGGCAGCTCACTGGCGACTTGTTCGGCCTGCTCCAGGTTCCAGTCCGCCAGCACGACGCGCGCACCTTCGGCGCTGAAACGGCGCGCCGTAGCTTCACCAATACCGGCGGCAGCGCCGGTGACCAGCACGACCTTGTCTTGAAAACGTTGCATGGTTTGCTTCCTTGTACAGGCTAGGATTCGATCACACCGCGCGACCTTGCGACCGCGCCGTGCCTCATTGATGCAAGGGGCGGCCAAGGGCCGCGAGTACGGCTTCGTGCATGGCCTCGCTCAGGGTCGGGTGCGCGAATACCACCTGGCTCAGCGCTTCATCGGTGGCTTCCAGGGCCTGGGCGATGCCAAAACCCTGGATCTGTTCGGTGACCTGCGGGCCGACCATATGCACACCCAATAGCTCGCCACTCGCCGAGTCGAAGAGGGTCTTCACAAACCCGCTGGTATCGCCCATGGCCAGGGCTTTGCCATTGGCCTGGTAATCGAAGCGCCCCACCGTAAACTGCCGGCCACTGGCCTGGGCCGCCGCTTCGGTCAGACCCAGGCTGGCGACCTGCGGACGGGCATAGGTGCAGCCGGGAATGCTGGCCTTGTCCAGGGCATGTACGCCCTGCACGCCGGCCAGCTTCTCGACGCAGATCACCCCTTCATGGCTGGCCTTGTGGGCCAGGCATGGCGCGCCGGCCACGTCACCAATGGCATAGAGCCCTTGAACATTGGTCCGGCCAAAGCCGTCGGTCTTGATAAAGCCGCGCTCGCACTCGACCCCCAACGCCTCCAGGCCAAGGTCCTCGATATTGGCCTGGATCCCGGCCGCCAGCAGCACCCGCTCGACGCGCATGCGCTCCTCGCTGCCATCGGCCAGGCGCACACAGCACTCGGCGCCTTCGGCAGTGGAGGTCACCGAACTGACACTGGCCTGGGTCAGAACCCGAATCCCGCGTTGTTCGAAGCTTTTTCGCACCAGGGCTGCGACCTCGCCATCCTCGACCGGCATGATCTGGCGCGCCATTTCCACCAACGTCACCTGGCTGCCCAGGTCGCTGTAGAGGCTGGCGAACTCCACGCCAATGGCTCCCGAACCGATCACCAGCAACGACGCGGGAACAGTCTTGGGCAGCAGCGCTTCAAAGTAGCTCCAGATCCGCTGGCCGTCGGCGGCGATCCCCGGCAAAGGCCGCGGGCGGGCACCGGTGGCCAGGATGATATGGCTGGCGCGATAGGCCTGCTCGCCGCTGGCGCCGGTCACGCTGACACACCCCTTGGCGACCAGACGCCCATACCCGTCGATCACCTGAACACCATGCTTTTTCAGCAGATAGGCAATACCCGAGGTCAGCCGGTCCGAGACTGCACGGCTACGCGCCACCAACTGGCTGATATCGAAGCGGATGTTGTCGGCAGCAAAGCCGTACTCTTCCAAATGGGCCAGGCTATGGGCCAGTTCGGCACCCTTGAGCATGGCCTTGGTCGGGATGCAGCCCCAGTTCAGGCAAATGCCACCCAGGTGCTGTTTTTCCACCAACGCAGTGCGCAGGCCCAGTTGCGCAGCCCGAATGGCGGCCACATAGCCGCCCGGCCCACCGCCGATAATCAATACATCGAATGTCTCGCTCATGGGCGCTCCTAGACCAGCATCAAGGCCGGGCTTTCCACCAGGCGCTTGAGTTCTTTGAGGAACGTCGCGCCCAGCGCGCCGTCGATCACTCGGTGATCGCAGGCCAGCGAAACGCTCATTTGCATGCGCACCGCAGGTTGCCCTGCCAGTGCAACCACCCGTTGCTCCCCGGCTCCGATGGCCAGGATCGCCGCCTGGGGCGGGTTGACGATGGCATCGAACTGCCGCACGCCAAGCATGCCCAGGTTGGAAATACTGAAGGTGCCGCCCTGGAACTCCTCGGGCTTGAGCGTGCCGGCCTTGGCCCGGGTCGCCAGGCTAAGCATCTGGCTGGAAATCTGCGCCAGGCTCTGGCGATTGGCGGCGCGGATAATCGGGGTGATCAACCCACCCGGCAGCGCCACGGCCACGGCGATATCGGCATCGGCAAAGCGCCTGACCGTTTGGCTGGCCTCGTCGAACTGCACATTGACGTCCGGCACCTTGACCAGCGCCAGGGCGCAGGCCTTGATCAGCAGATCGTTGACCGACAGCTTGACCGCCGGCACCGTACGATTGATCTCCGCGCGCACGGCCAGCAGGTTTTCCAGGTCCAGGTCAATGTTCAGGCGAAAGTGCGGGGCGTTGCGTTTGGACGCTTGCAAGCGCGTTGCAATAGCCTTGCGCATGCCACTCATGGGTAGGCTTTCAAAGACGCTTTCAGGCACCGCTTCAACCACCGGTGCAACACCACTCACGCCACCCTGGGCGGCCAGCACATCCTCCTTGCAAACCCGCCCCCGACTGCCGGTGCTGCGGCAATCATGCAGATTGATCCCCAGGCTGGCAGCCAGCCGCCGAGCGACCGAAGTGGCGGGCACCTGGCTATCGTCGGCACGCGAGGGTTGCGGGCCACGGCTTGTGTCGGCAGTGGCCGGCGTTTCAATGCGCCCGCCCTGGGCAAGAATCGCCGCTTCAAGGTCACGCACGGCAATGCGCCCTTCCCGACCACTGCCTGCCACCCGGCCCAGGTCGATGTTCAGGTGCTGGGCCAGGCGCACGGCATGGGGCGTGGCAAAGACCGCGCCGACCTCCGTACTGCCTTGCAGGCCAGCCGGTATCTGCCAACCGCCCCGTGCCACGACGGCGGGTTTGGCTGCGGCGCCGGCCGCCGCTGCAACCGGGGCCGTAACGGGAGCCGTAACGGGGGCCGAACCGGGAACCGAAACCACGGCCTCGCTCGCGGTGGCACTGGCACTCGGCGCAGTACTCCCTGTACGTCCCGCCAGGAACGCGTCGATATCCGCCTCGCTGACCGACGCATCCGCGGCCACCCCCAACACGCCACCGACCGGTATGGTCTGCCCCGGCTCGGCCACCCGTCGTCGCAATACACCGGCAAATGGCGCCTCCAGCACATTGGCAATCTTGCTGGTTTCGATCTCGCACAGCGCCTGATGGGCCGCGAAGCTTTCGCCTGCCTCGATAAGCCAGGCATTGAGCGTGCCTTCTTCCATCGACAGGCCCCACTTGGGGACTTCGATTACGCGTATGTTGCTCATGTTCAGGCCTCCAGCACTTTGCGCACAGCGGCTTCAATGCGCTGCACACTCGGGATCCAGGCCTGCTCCAGCACCGGCGAAAACGGTACGGGTGTATGCGGCGGGGTCACCATGATGATCGGTGCCTTGAGGTGATAGAACGCCTGGGAGGCAATCAACGCGGCGATGTCGTGGGCAAAGCCCAGGCGCGCGGCCGACTCGTCGACAATGACCACCCGCCCGGTGGACGCGACGGACTCCAGGATCCCTTCTTCATCCAGCGGCGACACGGTGCGCGGGTCGACTACCTCCACAGAGATCCCTTCAGCCGCCAGTTTGTCCGCCACCTCATTGGCCTTATGGACCATGGCTGCCAGGGCAATGATGGTGACATCGGTGCCTTCGCGGGTGTAGTTGGCGACGCCGAAGGGGATCGTATAGGCATGTTCGGGCACCTCACCCTTGATGTCGTAGAGGATCTTGTGTTCACAAAACACCACCGGATCGTCATCGCGGATGGCCTGGATCAACAACCCTTTGACGTCATAGGGGGTGGACGGCACCACGACCTTGAGCCCCGGCGTGGTCGCGAAAATATTGTAGGGCGACTGCGAATGCTGGGCCGCCGCGCTGAAGCCGGCGCCGATCATGCCGCGCACCACCATGGGCGCCTTGGCCTTGCCGCCAAACATGTAGCGGAACTTCGCCGCCTGGTTGTAGAGCATGTCGTGGCAGACCCCGAAGAAGTCCATGAACATCAGCTCCGCCACCGGGCGTAGACCGGTTACCGCCGCACCGGCGGCCATGCCGATAATGGCCGACTCGGTGATCGGCGTATCGATCACCCGGGAAGAACCGAACTGGGTCCATAGGCCCTTGGTCACGCCCAGCACACCGCCAAAGGCTTCGCCCTTGTTACCCAGCGGCGCAGTGCCCGCCTGGCCACCGCAGACGTCTTCGCCGATCAGCACCACGCGTGGGTCGCGCTCCATTTCCTGGGCCAGGGCTTCCTTGACCGCTTCGCGATAGGTTCGAATTGCCATTTGCTGATCCTCAGTAAGCCACGTAAACGTCGGTGAGAAGGGTTTCCACTGCCGGGTATTGCGCCGCGCGGGCCTTGGCCACCGCGTCATCGACCTGGGCGTGCACCTCATCGTCGATGGCCTGCAACTCCTCGGCAGACACCTGCCCTTGCACCTGCTGGCTGAAGATCTGCAGCGGGTCGTTCTCCTTGCGCAAACGCTCGACTTCGCCGTCCGCCCGGTACAGCATCGGGTCGCCTTCGAAGTGGCCGTGCCAACGATGGGCCACCGCTTCAATGGCACTCGGCCCTCCCCCCGCACGGGCACGGGCAATGGCCTGCGCAGCGGCTTCGTAGACAGCGAAGAAATCCGTGCCGTCGACCTTGACCGCCGGCATGCCGAAGCCGGCGGCACGGGTGGTGATATCCCGCCCGCCCACGGCATAGTCATGCCCGGTGGCTTCGCCGAAACCGTTGTTTTCGAAGATGAAGATGGTCGGTAACTGCAGCACCACAGCCATGTTCATCGCCTCGAACACCAGGCCCTGGTTGGAGCCGCCATCACCGGTGAAAGACACTGCGACGTGGCCGGTGCCCAGGGTCTTGGCCGTCAGCGCCGCGCCAATGGCCAGCGGCGGTGCGCCCCCGACAATGGCGTTGGCGCCCAGCATGCCCTTGCTCAGGTCGGCGATATGCATCGAGCCGCCCTTGCCTCGGCACAGGCCGGTTTCCTTGCCAAAAATCTCCGCCATCATGCCGTGCAGGTCGCAGCCTTTGGCGATGCAGTGACCGTGACCGCGGTGGGTCGAGCCGATATAGTCCTGGTCGGTGAGGTTTTCACACACGCCCACGGCAATGGCTTCCTCACCGCTGTACAGGTGGATAAAACCGGGGATATCGCCGGTGGTGTTTTCCTGGTGCAGCCGCTCCTCGAAGACGCGGATTTCACGCATCTTGCGATAGGCCTGAAGCAGCTGCGGTTTGCTTAGCGACATGGATTCGCCCTCTCGTGCTGGTTTTTGTCGGTCTGGGTCGCTGATCTGCATCAGAGCCGCGACACTGGCGTGGCGCTAAGGTAAGAGCAGTAGAGACGGGCCATAACTACCCGGATGGGGGGGCGCAATCGGATGACGGGGGGGCTTAACCTTGGACCACGCAGGGATAACGCGGTCAGACAGGCACCGCGGCGTACAATCGAGCCGATAAAAACAATGACTGACTCGCACATCGAGAAGGATGGCTCGCCATGGAGCCTCTGAGTAGCGTCCCCACGCCCCATGGCCAAGGCGCGTTCAGCCTGCGCCATGGCCTGCCGCTGATTGCCACCAAACTCGGCCCGCCGCGCTCGGCCGGGCCGCTGCTGCAGCGCCCGCGCCTGCTTGCGCGCCTGGACAGGCTGCGTGAATGCACCCTGGCGCTGGTGGTCGGCGGAGCTGGATTCGGCAAGACCACCCTGCTCAGCCAATGGCGCCAGCAACGTGTGGAGGCCGGACAGACCGTGGCCTGGCTCAGCCTCGACGAACAGGACGATTCGCTGAGCTGTTTTCGCCGCTATCTCCTGGCCGCCCTGGAGGCCTGCCCCGCCGCGCCCAGTGGCCTGGAAGCTGCCCGCGCGGCCAGCCAGTCACCCGGTGCCGGGTTTATCGCGCTGCTGATCAATGCCCTGAGCCTGCGCGCCACACCGCTCTACGTGGTGATCGACGACCTGCACCTGATACGCAGCCCCGCCATCCATCACGACCTGGTCGAGCTGATCCAGCACGCCCCGGCTTGCCTGCACCTGCTGCTGGGCAGTCGCAGCACCCCGGCGCTGCCGTTGAGCCAGCTGCGCGCGCGCCAGCAACTGCTGGAGATCGACGCCCATGACCTGCGCTTCGCCCTTGAGGAGGTCCAGGCCTACTTTCACGATACCGCGCCAGCGCCCTTGAGCCCCGGCGACCTGCAACAACTGATGCACCTTACCGAGGGCTGGATCACCGGCATTCGCCTCGCGGCCCTGGCCCCGACCCTGAACCCGGGACGGGCCCTGGGCCATGGCTCGCGGCTGCTGGGGCGCTACCTGCAGGAAGTGGTGCTCGAACCGCTGCCCGCAGCCGTCCAGGCCTTCCTGTTGCAGACTGCAGTGCTCAATCGCCTGACCCCCGAGCTGTGCAATGCCGTGACCCAGCGCGACGATGGCGAACAGATGCTCGGTTTTATCGAACAGCACAACCTGTTTATCTCGGCCCTCGACGAACAGGGTCGCTGGTTTCGCTTTCACACCCTATTCAGCGACATGCTCTACGAGCGCCTGGAGCATAGCGGCCAGCCCATCGCCCCTTTGCATGAACGGGCCAGCAACTGGCTGGCCGGCCAGCAGCTCTGGGCCGAGGCGATTCGCCACGCCCTCGCGGCGGGCAAGCTTGCCAGCCAGCTGGCCTGCGCCGACCAGGGGGCGCAGTCCCTGGCCGAGGAAGGCGATATCGACACCCTGGTGCGCTGGCTGCAACAACTGCCGATCGGCGTCGATGAACAACGTATCGAGTTACAGCTCAACCTGGGCTGGGCCCTGGCCCACCACTTTCGCTTCGACGAGTCACGCGAGCTGCTCGGCGAACTGCCAACGCTGTTCCAGCAGCACGCCCTGAGTCCGCGCCTGCGCGTTAAATATCAGGTGGTCGGCGCCATTACCGAGGCCTTCGCCGAAAATATCGAAGGCAGCATCCAGCGCGTCGAGCCCCTACTGGCGCAGATTCCCTGCGGCGATACCTGGGTTGACGGGCTGGTGTGCAACATTCTCAGCTACGGCTATCTGGTTCAGGGGCGCTACCACCAGGCGCAACGGGTCCAGCGCCATATGCCGTGCCCGAACACGCCGGCGGACAACCTGTTTGTCAGCGTCTACCGGGCCTTTATCCTGGGGCTCGGGCACCTGCGCCAAGGCGACCTGCTCAGCGCCGAGGAGGATTATCGCCAAACCCTGCTCCAGGCCGAGCGCCTGACCGGACGCCAGTCCAGCGGCAGCGCCACCCTGGCCGCGCTGCTCGGTGAAATTCTGCAGGAACGCGGCGACTGGTCCGCGCTCGATGAGCTGCTCGATGGCCGCCTGCCCCAGATCGACGCCATTGCTCCCCTGGACGCCCTGCTCGCGGCCTACAGTGCGCTGGCCCGGCGCGCACTGGCACGCGATGAGCCAGGCCAGGCCAACCGCCTGCTCGAACATGCCCAGCAACTGGCCACCGCCCGCCGCTGGCCACGCCTGCAGGGCGCGCTACTGGCCGAGCAGTTCCATGTCCACCTCAGTTGTGCCCAGTGGCCGCAGGCGCAGTCATTGCTCGAGCAACTGCACGCCCTGGCCGCCCTGGCTGACGGCGCCGCCGACCCGCACCAGCATTTGCAACGCTGCGCGGCACGTTGTCAGGCGCAGTGGTTGATGGCCCAGGCCGAGCCCGAGCAAGCCGCCCAGTGGTGCACTCCCTGGATCGAGCGCCTGCACCAACAGGGCCAGACCCTCGAAGCCCTGCGGTTTCAGGCGATGCGGGCCACCGCGTGGTGGCAGGCCGGCCAATCCCGGCAGGCTCACGAAGCCTTGCTGGCATTTCTCGAGCCGGCCCGCCGGCAGCGCCTGAACCGCAGCCTGCTGGACAACGGCCCCGCCATGCTCGAACTGCTCCAGAGCGCGGCTCGGGAACTCAAGGGTGCGAGCAAAAGCTACCTGCAATGCCTACTCGACAACAGCCACGGCCAGGCACCTGCTCCCTCGGGGCCCGCCCCGATGCTGATCCACTGCCTGAGCGAGCGTGAAAGCCAGACCCTGCTCCTGGTTGCCGAGGGCCAATCGAACAAGGAAATTGCCCGGACCCTGGAGATCTCCGCCGAAACCGTGAAATGGCACCTGAAAAACCTCTACAGCAAATTACAGGTCACCAGCCGTACCCAGGCCATGAACCGCGCACGGGAGTTGAGCCTGCTCGACTGACCCCTATTGCTCCTGGAGCCGCCCTCACTGATCGCCCGTGTTCAACACGGCAATTGCTGGCGCGCAACCGGCCCGAGTATAATGCGAAACATTATCAAATACATTTTCGGAACCGGCCTGCATGCAGAGCGACACCGACCCGCTGACCGCCGGCATTGGCCATCTGTACCGTGAACACCATTCCTGGCTGCAAGGCTGGCTCAGCCGCCGTGTCGGTTGTCGGGAGAATGCGGCAGACCTGGCCCAGGATGTTTTCGTGCGCCTGCTCAAAAGCGAGCGCAGCCCCAGCCTGTTACAGCCCAGGGCTTACCTGAGCAGCATCGCCCGTGGCCTGATGATCGACCACTATCGGCGTCGCGCCCTGGAACAGGCGTACCTGGACAGCATCCTGCATCTCGAACCCTGCCTGATTCCCAGCGAAGAGGAGCGCCTGGTGCTGCTCGATACCCTGGAGCGTCTTGACCGTCTGCTCGACCGGCTCAAGCCCCGGGTCCGCGAAGCCTTTTTACTGGCCCAGTTAGAGGGCCTGAGTTGCCCGCAGATCGCCGCGCGCCTCGGGGTCTCCCGGGCTACGGTCGAACGCGACTTGGCCAAGGCCCTGCATGCCTGCTACCGGTTGCACTATGCCGACCTCTGAAACCGCCCCACTCGAGGCGAAGGTGGTCGACCAGGCCATTGGCTGGCTGGTGCGGCTGCGTTTCGACCGCCCCGACCCCGCCACCGTACAAGCCTTTGAGCATTGGCTCGGGCAACGTCCCGAACACGCCCGGGCCTGGCAGCGAGTCGCCACCCTGGGCGCCGAATTCAGTGGCCTGCCGCCGACCCTGACCCGCCAGACCCTCGAAGGCACGCAGCGCCAGATCAGTCGCCGCGAAGGCCTCAAGCTGCTGGGCCTGGGTCTTGGCGCCAGCAGCCTGGCCTGGCTGGGCCGCGAACATCTGCCCTGGCCCGCGACATTCGCCGATTATCATACGGCGGTGGGTGAACAACGCCGGGTCGTGCTGGCCGACGGCAGCCAACTGCAGCTCAACACCGACACGGCCGTCGACTTCAACCCGCAACAGCGCGAGTTGCGCCTGCGCCAGGGGGAAATCCTGGTCGAGACCGGGGCCGACTCGCAGGCGCCCCCTGCCCGCCCGTTCTGGAGCCGCACCCGCGATGGCTATGTGCAAGCCCAGCGTTCGCGCTTTCTACTGCGCGAAAGGGTCCATGGCACCCTGCTGGCGGTCCAGCACGGCAGCGTCACGGTGTTTGCCGAGCATGACCAACAGACGCCAGTGCGTACCCTGGGCGCCGGCGAGCAATGGCTATTCACCGCCAATGGCCCGCTGCCGCTGGCGAATGAAGGGTTTGATCCCTGGTCGTGGAGCGCCGGCGTCCTCAGCGCCCGGCAGATGCGCCTGGGGGCCTTTATCGATGAACTTGCCCGTTATCGACGCGGCGTGCTGCGCTATTCACCGGCGGTGGCCGACCTGCGGGTGTCAGGGACCTACCAGTTGGCCGACACCGACGAAGTCCTCGCCTTGCTCGCCCAAGCGCTACCCGTACAGGTCCGCTACCGCAGCCGCTACTGGGTCACGCTGGATCTGCCCAGTTGATCTAAAAAATAAATGAGGGGAATTCTCATTCCTGTTCGACCTGTAAGGGAAGGCGGAAAACACGCCACACCTGCCCCACAGACCCCGAACGAGATCGCGCAATGAACCTGTCCCCTCCCCGCAACCCTGTGCTGAGCCACGCCATTCGCGGCGTTCTATTGGGGCTTGCCGTCGCCGGCAGTACCCTGCCAAGCATTGCCCTGGCCCAGGACAGCGGCACCCTGCAGCACAGCTGGAGTATCCCCGCCGGTGAGTTGGCCGCCGCCCTTGACCAGTTCGCCCGCCAAGCCGGGGTCAGCCTGTCCTACGAGGCGGCAACGGTCGCCGGCAAACGTACCCAGGGGGTCAGCGGTGCACTCGATCCCACGCAGGCGCTGGAACGCCTGCTGCGAGGCAGCGGGATCGAGGCGCAACAGCAATCGGCCAAGGCATTCCTGCTGCTGCCCCGCGTTGACACGGGCAGCGCCCTGCAACTGGGCGCGACCAGCGTCTCGGGCGAACAACTGGGCGTGGCCACTGACGGCACCGGTTCCTACACCACTGGTGCACTGACCCTTGGCAAGACCGCCCACTCGCTGCGCGAGACGCCGCAGTCCGTCAGCGTGGTGACCCGCCAACTGATGGACGACAAAAACCTCACCACCCTCGACCGGGTCATGGACCAGGCCACCGGTATTACCCGCTCGAACCGCAACTTCGGCTCGAACCGTTTCAACTCCCGGGGTTTCACCCTGGAAGATGACAGCTACATGCTCGATGGCGTACCCGGCTCGGCCTACGACCCGACCGGCTGGCTGCCGGTGGACATGGCGGTCTTTGACCGTGTCGAAATCCTGCGCGGTGCCGCCGGCCTGCTGGTCGGCGCCGGCAACCCCGGTGGCGCGGTGAACCTGGTGCGCAAGCGCCCCGGTACCGCTCCCCGCTTCTCGGTGGCGGCCCACGCCGGCTCCTGGGACACCTATCGCCTGGACCTGGATGGCAGCAGCCCGCTCAATGCCAGCGGCACCCTGCGCGGCCGCGCCGTGGTCGCCTATGAGGACCGTGGCTACTTCCAGGACGTGACCCAGACCCGCACGCCGCTGCTCTACGGTATCGTCGAGGCCGACCTGAACGACGCCACCACCCTGGCCGTCGGCATCCGTCGCCAGACCATGGACACCCGCGGCTATTCGATCTTCGGCCTGCCCCGCTACAGCAACGGCAATGCCCTGGATGTACCGCGTTCGACCTCGCTGGTACAGGACTGGAACCGCCACGAGACCGAAGTGACCGAGGTCTTCAGCGACCTCGAACACCAGCTCAATGACGACTGGAGCACCAAGCTCTCGCTGATGCGCAGCGAGGGCGGTTTCGACCAGAGAGCCGCCTACGTGCGCGGTGCCGTCGACCCCGACACACTGACCGGACCACGACTGCAAGGCGTGCAGTTTCGCAGCTATGACCTGGAAAACAGCGCCGCCGACGCCCACCTTTCCGGTAACTTCACAGCCTTTGGCCTGAGCCATGAACTGATGCTGGGCGCCAACTGGTCGCAGCAGCAGGTCGACGCCAAGACCGCCGACCTGAGCGTCGGCCTGCCCATCAATGTGTTCAACCCCGACCACCACCTGATCCCCAAACCCGCCCGTCCACAATGGAGCGGCCTGAGCGACCAGACCACGCGCCAGTACGGTCTCTACAGCACCCTGCGCCTGCGTCTGGCCGAGCCGTTGAGCCTGGTGATCGGCGGCCGCCTGAGCTGGTACAAGGACGATATTCAAACCAACAACGCGCCGCGCTCCGTGGCGCGCCAGGACCATGAATTCACCCCGTTCGCCGGGCTGATCTATGACCTCGATTCCCACTGGTCGGTGTATGCCAGCTATGCCGATATCTTCCGCCCGCAAAGCGACAAGTTCACCGCCGCCGGCAAGTCATTGGAGCCCACTGTCGGTTCGAACTACGAGACCGGGGTCAAGGGCGAGTTCTATGACGGACGCCTGAACCTGTCGGCGGCACTGTTCTACGTCAAGCAACAGGACCTGGCCATGGAAGACGGCGGCAACACCGACTTCAACGTCTGCTCACGCTACAACACCGATGGTATCTGCTACGTCAACGGCACACCGCGCACCAGCAAGGGCGTGGAGCTTGAAGCCAGTGGCGAAGTGCTTCCAGGCTGGCAGGTCATGGCCGGCTATACCTACAACACCCGCAAGGACGATGAAGGCCAGGTCTTCGACGCCGAGTCGCCCAAGCATATCGCCCGGGTCTCGACCGCCTATGACTTCCAAGGCGATCTCAAGCGCCTGAGCATCGGCGGTGGTGTCTCGGCCCAGAGCGGTTATGCCTCGGATTACGGCGTGATCGTGGCCAACCCCGGGCGCGCGGTCTGGGATGCGCGCACGGCCTGGCAACTGGATGAACACTGGAAGGTCGCGCTGGACGTGAAGAACGTCCTGGATCGCAAGTACTACGAAGCTACGGGTGAAGTCCGCCGTGGCAGTTACTACGGTGCTCCGCGCAGCTACATGCTGACGCTGCGCGGCGACTTCTAAGCCCACGCCTGGGTATCAGCCTCCGGCCTGTTTGAGCAACGGGTCGGGACCGGCCGTTACCAGGGCGGCCACACTGATTTCGCGCATGCGAAATTTCTGTATCTTGCCGGTGACCGTCATCGGGAACTCATCGACGAAGGTGAAGTGGCGCGGCACCTTGAAATGGGCGATGCGCTGCTTGCACCAGGCCTTGAGTTCGTCAGCTTCAGCGTGATGACCGGGATGCAGCTTGATCCAGGCGACGATTTCCTCGCCGTACTTGTCGTCGGGGATACCGATCACCTGTACATCGGCCACCGCCGCATGGGTAATCAGAAACTCCTCCAGTTCGCGCGGATAGATATTTTCACCGCCGCGGATAATCATTTCCTTGCTGCGCCCGACAATGCGCACATAGCCCTGCTCATCCATCACCGCCAGATCGCCGGTATGCATCCAGCCTTCGCCGTCGATCGCCTCCAGGGTCGCCTGGGGGTTTTCCCAGTAGCCGAGCATCACGCTGTAGCCACGGGTACACAGCTCGCCGATCTGCCCGCGCAACAGGGGCTTGCCATGGGCGTCGATGACCTTGCTTTCCAGATGAGGCTGGGTGCGCCCCACCGTGCTGACCCGCACTTCCAGTTCATCCGTGGCGCTGGTCTGCAGGGAGACCGGGCTGGTTTCGGTCATGCCGTAGGCGATCTGGACCTCGCGCATATGCATCACGTCAATCACCCGGCGCATCACCTCTGTCGGGCAGTTGGAACCGGCCATGATTCCGGTGCGCAGGCTCGACAGGTCGTAGTCGTGCAGCCTTGGGTGGTCGAGCTGGGCAATGAACATAGTGGGCACACCGTAGAGCACCGTGGCCCGTTCCTCGGCCACGGCGCGCAGGGTCGCCTCGGGTTCGAACGCCGGCGCCGGGTAGATCATGGTGGTGCCGTGGGTCAGGCAGCCCAGGTTGCCCATCACCATGCCAAAGCAGTGGTACAGCGGCACGGGGATGACCATGCGATCGTGCTCGGTCAGGCCCTGGCTTTCGCCGACCATGTAGCCGTTGTTGAGGATATTGGCGTGGCTCAGCGTCGCGCCCTTGGGGAAACCGGTGGTGCCGGAGGTGTACTGGATATTGATGGGATCGTCCCAGTGGATCCCTGCCTGGCGCTGCGCCACTTCTTCGGGGCGAATGCCCTGGGCCATGCCGCCCAGGTCGTCCCAGCGCAGGAAGCCCGCCGGCGGCTGGGGTGCCAGGCTGATCACTCCGCGCAGCAGCGGCAGACGCTCGCTGTGCAGGTGCCCTGGCGGATGCTCGCCCAGTTGCGGCAGCAGCTCGCCAAGCATGGCGTGGTAATTGGAGGTCTTGAAGGCGTCGGCACACACCAGCCAGGCGCAACCGGCCTGGTTGAGCACATATTCAAGCTCGCTGCTGCGATAGGCCGGGTTGATATTGACCAGAATCGCGCCGACCTTGGCGCTGGCCAGTTGCGCAATGCACCACTGGGCGCAGTTCGGTGCCCAGACGCCCAGGCGTTCGCCGGGCTTGAGCCCGAGCATCAGCAGGGCCCGGGCCACGACCAGCACCTCGGCGGCCAATTCGGCCCAGGTGTAGCGCAGGTTCTGGTGACAGACCACGAGCGCCTCACGCTCTGCAAAGGCAGCCACCGTGGTATCCAGGGCTTCGCCAATGGTCATGGCCAACAGGGACTTGTCCCGGGGGCCGCGGGTATAGGACTCGATCATACTGACTTCCCTTGTTGTTCTTGTTGGTCGCCGTCAGCGGACCCGCACCAGGGTGCCGGTCCGCCGCTTATCTCACGGGGCCTTTTTCTGGCGGGCCATGTAGTCCTCGTACTCGCGGGACATCACGTACAACTTGATCTGCTCGACGTCCGCAGGTTTGAGCGAGTCCTCGAAGGACGGCATGCCCGCGGGCTTGAGCAGCCCCTGCAGGACAATCTGCTGGAAGTGCTCGCGGGTGGCGTCGCTGGATTGACGCAGGTCCGCGACCAGGCCGCCGCTGATGGTGCCCATGCCATGGCAAACGCTGCAGAACTGCCCGTACAGCTGTTTACCCGGCGTGACATCGGCCGTGACCGCTGGCGGTACGCGCTCGCTCTTCGCGGCCGTCGGTGCCACCGCCGGCAACTGCGCCTTGCCATCCAGGGCGAAGACCAGCAGACGGCTGCGGTTTTTCATGCCCGGCTGGTTCATCGACTCCCCGCCGGTCAAGGTGGCCACGCCGCCCCAGCCCGCCATGATCGCCACATACTGGCGCCCACCCTGCTCGAAGGTCATGGGCGCGGCGACGATGCCGCTCTGCGCTTCATAGCTCCACAGCGGTTCGCCCTTGTCTGCCGAGTAGGCATGCATCTGCCCGGTCGCGGTGCCCTGGAATACCAGGTTACCGCCGGTGCTCAGGGTGCCGCCGTTCCAGTGCGTCGGATACGGCACTTTCCAGGCTTCCTTCTGTTTCACCGGATCCCAGGCCAGCAAGGCACCGCTGACCACTGCCGAAGGCACGTCGGTGGCATCGGCAAAGCCGGAGCCGGTGTTGAAAGCCTTGCGGGAGACAAAGTCCTTGCCTTCATTGCGGTACACCCCCGGTACTTCCTGGTAGGGAATATAGACCAGGCCGGTTTTCGGGCTGAACGACATCGAGTGCCAGTTGTGGGCGCCGAACGGGCTTGGCCACATCACGATGGGCTCTTTCTCGTAGCGCACGCCGGGCGCTTCCACCGGGCGGCCGGTCTTGAGGTCGACCCGCTCGGCCCACGTAACCTTGCCGAACTTCTCGGCGGAGATCAGCTTGCCGGTGGTGCGATCGAGCACATAGAAGAAGCCGTTTTTCGGCGCCTGCATCAGCACCTTGCGCGGTTTGCCATCGATTTCCAGCTCCGCCAGGGTGATCTGCTGGGTCGCGGTAAAGTCCCAGCTGTCGCCCGGGGTGACCTGGTAGTGCCAGGCCAGTTTGCCGCTGTCCGGCCGGATCGCCAGGATCGATGACAGGTACAGGTTGTCGCCACCGCCCGGGCTGCGGATCTCGCGGTTCCACGGCGAGCCGTTGCCGGTGCCGACATACAGCAGGTCCAGGTCCGGATCATAGGCCATGCTGTCCCAGACCGTACCGCCACCGCCGAGCTTCCAGTACTGGTCGCCCTTCCAGGTCTTGGCCGCTTCACGCAATTCCGGGTGTTCGTAGGGCAGCGCCGGATCGCCCGGCACGGTGTAGAAGCGCCACACCATTTTGCCGCTCACCGCGTCATAGGCCGAGACAAAACCGCGCACGCCATATTCGGCGCCGCCGTTGCCGATAATCACTTTGCCCTTCACCACGCGCGGCGCGCCGGTGATGCTGTAGGGCTTGCTCGGATCGGTCGTCTGTTGGCTCCACAGTTGCTTGCCGGTCTTGGCATCGAGGGCGATCAGCCGGCCGTCCAGGGTGCCGACATAAACATTGCCGCCCCACAGCGCGACGCCACGATTGACCGCATCGCAGCAGGAGGTCCGCGCCTTGACGCGCTCGACCTGCGGGTCGTAGCTCCACAGTTCCTTGCCGCTGACGGCGTCCACGGCAATCACCCGGCTCCAGGACATCGAGGTGTAGATCACCCCGTCATGGAACAACGGCGTCGATTCCAGGCCCCGGGTGTTGTCCAGGTCCTTGTACCAGGCCAGGCCAAGGCCCTTGACGTTGCCGGCGTTGATTTGCTCCAACGGGCTGTAGCGCTGTTCGGAATAGGTGCGGCCATGGCTGAGCCATTGGCTGCCATCGTGTTCGGTGGCGCGGATCGCCGCCTCGTCCACTGCCGCCAGCAAAGGCATGGGCACGGCGAGGCACATCAGCAGCAAGGAGCTGCGCAGGGAACTGGGGAAAGACAGAGTATTGAGCATTGCAAGGCTTCCTCGGTGAACGCTGGGGGCGCGGATCAGAAAATCTGCATCAGACGGAGGTTGATGCGATCACCCTCCCTGAAACCGTTTTCCACCGATTGGTCACGACCATAGTTGACCAGCAGTTGGGTCTTGGGCGCGACAAACCAGCCGGCGCCGACCGTGAACTTCTGGGTCTTGGGTTCATCGCGTTGATCCGTGCCATCGAGACGGGTTTCGCCGCCCCAGAGCCGCGAGTAGCCGACCCGCACATCGAAGGTCGGGGTGACCTGATAGCGCAGGAACGCCTGGCCCTGATACAAGGCCGACTGACGCAGGGTCAGGCCGGCGGCCGTGGCGTCGTCGTTCTTGCCGAACCAGGTGACGTCCCCCACCAGATCGAGCCACCACTTGTCGCCCAGGCCCTGGATATAGCCCGCCTGAAGCGCGAACTTCCAACGGTTCTCGCCAATGTTCAACGCATCGTCACGGTCATAGCGACCGGTCGGCACATAGAGGAACGGCGTGACGCCGAAGTAGGTTTTCTCGGCCGGCTGCTCCACCAGCCAGAGGGTCGATGCCAGGATCAGGTCGCCGATGCCGCCATCACTCTTGCCCAGGCCCTTGGTGTCGCGCTTGCCTTCCAGTTGGCCGAACGGCAGCAGAAATTGCGGGTCGATGGTGAAGCCGCCAAGCTTCATGAAGTGCACGCCCCGCAGGATGCCGATATCCGAATCGAGCCCCGCGCGCAGGGGTTGCTTGTGGCCGTCGGCATAGAGCGAGCGGCGCTCGGCGTGCTGGTAGTAGACCATGCCCAGGGTCGTGCCTTCGGGCAGCGCGGTGTAGTCGCCGGCATCGACGTCGACGGCCTGGGCCTGGCCCGCAAGGCTGGCAGCCAGGGCCAGGGTGCAGGTCTGGAGCAGTGTGGCGAGGGGGCGGCGCCGCACAGGGAGCGCGGGCACGGTTGACAGTGTGGTCTTGCTCATCGTGTCACCTGTTTATTGTTTTTGTGGATGAGCCGCCCAGTGGGCAGCACTCAGGCAATAGCAGGCTTCATGCCAATTAAATTTATCCTTTTATATCAATCACTTAATTAATAACTCCGATCATTGGCCGGTTCTGCGGCGGCTAAGGCAATGGCGTCGAAAGCCCGATTTCCCGAGGCTTTCCCGCCCTCTCGGGGCTGTCTCAGCTGTCTCACCACGATTCTCATCATGCGAGACAAACCGCTACGGTAAAAGCCGTCAAACCCCTGAAAAACAAGTACTTTGGTACTGGTTTGAAGCTGGCATAGGGGTTGCTGGGACAAGGCGTCACTTTCAATAAGAAGAGAGCCACTCCATGTCCCATGCCTTCCCGATTCATCCCGATACCCAAGCGTTCCTCGATCGCCAGCACCGCATGCTGATCGGTGCCGATTGGTGCGCCGCCAGCGATGGCGCCAGCCTGCAGTTGGTCAACCCGGCCAATGGCCAGGCCCTCGGCCAGGTACCAGCCGCCACCGCCGAGGATGTCGACCGGGCCGTGCGCGCTGCGCGCCAGGCCTTCGACGATTCGCCATGGAGTCGGATGCGGCCACGTGAGCGGCAGAACCTGCTGTGGAAACTGGCCGACCTGATCGAGCGGGACGCCCAGGTACTGGCCGAGCTGGAATGCCTGAACAACGGCAAGAGCGCCCAGGTGGCGCGAGCCATGGATGTGCAGATGGCTATCGACTCCCTGCGCTATATGGCCGGCTGGGCCACCAAGATCGAAGGCAGCAGCCTGGAGCCTTCCGTGCCGTTGTTCGACGGGCAGTTCCATGCGTTTGTCCGCCGCGAAGCGGTGGGCGTGGTCGGTGCCATCGTCGCCTGGAACTTCCCGCTGCTGCTGGCCTGCTGGAAGCTTGGCCCGGCCCTGGCCACCGGTTGCAGCGTGGTCCTCAAGCCAGCCGACGAAACCCCGCTCAGCGCTCTCAAGCTGGCCGAACTGGTGCTCGAAGCCGGTTATCCGGCGGGCGTGCTCAATGTGGTGACCGGGGTCGGCGCGGTGGCCGGTGCGGCGCTGGCGGCCCACCCGCACCTGGATAAGGTGACCTTTACCGGCTCCACCGAAGTCGGCAAGTTGATCGGCAAGTCCGCCATGGACTCCATGACCCGGGTCACCCTGGAGCTGGGCGGCAAGTCGCCGACCATCGTGCTCGCCGACGCCGACCTGGAGGTCGCTGCCGCGGGTGCCGCCAGCGCGATTTTCTTCAACCACGGCCAGGTTTGCTGCGCCGGTTCGCGCCTGTATGTGCAGCGCAAGCACTTCGACCGGGTGGTCGCCGATATTGCCGGGATCGCCAACGGCATGAAGCTGGGCAACGGCCTAGACCCGAGTGTCGATATGGGGCCGCTGATCTCGGCCAAGCAGCAGGCGCGGGTCTCGCGCTATATCGAGATGGGCCGGGAAATGGGCGCACACCTGGCGTGCGGCGGTGAACACTACGGGCCGGGCTATTTTGTCCAGCCGACGGTGATCGCCGATGTCGACCAGCAATGCTCGCTCGTCCAGGAAGAGATCTTCGGCCCGGTGCTGGTGGCGATTCCCTTCGATGATGTGGAGGACGCGATCCGTCTGGCCAATGACAGTACCTACGGGCTGGGCGCCAGTATCTGGTCCAACGACCTGGGGCAGGTGCATCGGATGATCCCGCGCATCAAGTCCGGCTCGGTCTGGGTCAACTGCCACAGCGCCCTGGATCCGGCGCTGCCATTTGGCGGCTACAAGCTGTCCGGCGTTGGCCGGGAGATGGGCGCTGCGGCCATCGAGCATTACACCGAGCTGAAGTCGGTACTGATCAAGCTCTGACACACCATGGCGCGTCCCGCTAAACCACGGGACGCGCCACGGTTACTGCTTGAGCTTGCGGTACAGGGTGGCGCGGCTGATACCCAGCGCGCGGGCGGCCGCCATGACATCGCCCTGATGCCGATCCAGCGCCTGCTGGATCGCCGCCGCGCCCTGCCCGCAGGCTTCCTGGCGTGCTCCCGGCGCGGACTCGCGCAGATCGTCGAGGGTGCAATCAGGCAGGTGCTCCAGGGTCAACAGCGTTTCCCCTTCGTCACGCATGGCCATGGCGGTGCGCAGTAACATCTCCAACTGCCGGATATTGCCTGGCCAGTGGTACTGGGCCAACAGTTCATTCAAGCCGTTATCCAGGCGCAGGTTCTCACCGCCCATGCCCGCCAGCAACTGCCGGCACAGGGCTGGCAGATCGTCACGCTCGCGCAGCGGCGGCAATTGCACGCACAGGCCATTGACCCGGTAATAGAGGTCCTCGCGAAAGCGCTGGGCCAGAACTTCCTGCTTCAGGTCACGGTGGGTCGCGCAGATCAGCGCGATATCCAGCGCCTGCTCTTCACCACCGCCCAGGGGCGCGACCTTGCGTTCCTGCAACACGCGTAGCAACCGGGCCTGCAATGCCAGGGGCATATCGCCGATTTCATCGAGAAACAGCGTGCCGCCATGGGCCTGGACCAAGCGCCCGACCATGCCGCCACGGCGTGACCCGGTAAAGGCCCCCTCACGATAGCCAAACAGTTCGGACTCGATCAGCCCCTCGGGGATCGCCGCACAGTTGACCGCGACAAAGGCCTTGTCCGCCCGACTGCTGGTGTCGTGCAGGGCTTGGGCGACACGCTCCTTGCCGGTGCCGGTCTCGCCCTGGAGCATGATCGGCAAGGCATTGCGCAAGCCGCGTCGCGCCATGCCCAGACTGCGGGCAAAGCGCAGGTTGCCACCGGCCAGGGCCAACAGGCGGTCTTCATCCGTTGTCCGCTCGCGGGCAACCGGCGGGCGTTGCGCAACCTCGTGCACCAACAGGCGCAGCGGCGCTTGCAGCGCACGATAGAACAGTTCACCCCGGGGGCTTTGCAGGCTGGCGGTCGTGCCCTGGGACAAACGGCCCAACTGGCTGGCTTCATCGCCCAGCAAGGCCTGGACAGTCTTGCCCAACAATGTTTCGCGAGGTTGGCGCAACAAGGCGCAGGCATGTTCGTTGGCCGCCAGCAACTCACCATCCGCCCCAATCGCCAGCAGGCCCTGCCAGGACGATTCGAGGTATTCACGACGGGGGTGGAAGGCCAGGATCAACTGCCGCGGATAACAGGCGCTGAACAGCCGGCTTTCGATCTGGCTGGCGCTCAGGGCCAGCAGTGACAGGCTGTCATGGGGCTGGCGATTGTGGCCCTGGCGGGTCAGGTCGAGCACACCCTGCACCCGGCCGGCCGGATCGCGGATGGGCACCGAGGTGCAGCAGAACGGACTGAGGCGATCGAGGAAATGCTCGTTGTAGTCGATCACCATCGGCCGGACTTCCACCAGCGCCGTGCCCAGCGCGTTGGTGCCGCGCGACGCCTCGCTCCAGCAGACCCCGGGGGCGATATCGCGCAGTTCGCGTTGCGCCAGGGCCTTGTGCCCTTCGACGGCGACAATGGTCGCCTCGGCATTGGCCAGGATCACCAAACTGTCGCCATGGGTCTGGCCAAATTGTGCGGCCAGTTGCTCAATGATCGGCGTCGCCGCGTCGATAAAGGATCGATTGCTTTCATAGATACGCGAGCCACTGGTGCGGGGCGTGTCGCAGCCATCACCCAGGCGGCGGCCGTGGCCGAGGCTACGACGCCAGGACGCGTCGATTTCGTCGCGCAGCATGCCGTCGGGAATCACGCCCTCCTGGCGGACGATACTGCGCACATCGATGGATTCACGCAAAACAGCTTCGTTTCTTATTTTTGTCTGCATGCCAACTCCAGCACTCACCTACGGGCGTCAGGCAGCGGCCCGTCAGGAACACACCCGCCACATAAGCATGTGGCCGGCGCCAGGGCAATGACTGATGGGTCACAATCTCACGCTTTCGCCACCCACCCTTTACGCTTACGTCAAGGTAAGATAGATCGCCAACCGATACAAGCCACTCCCTGCACCGGATGGCCAAGCCCGTGGCCAGCGCTGAGAGACCTGGATCTGCGGCGCCACATATAACCTATCGGTATTTATTTCCCATATTTTATTCTTTCTACTGCTATCAAATTCCGGTCATAGTTTCGTCACTGCCCTCGGCAGGGCGTACCCCTAAATCCAGGTCGCCGCTTGCACACTTACTGCTTGCCACCCTTCGCTCCCTGCGGCGCAGCAGCTTCTTGCGTGATTCGCCATGGCTACTTCGCACGTCGCCGACCGCGAGTTGGTCGGCCAACTGTTCAAACTCAACTATGACTGGCTGCGCGCGCGCGTTCGCGCACGCCTGGGCTGCCCTTACGATGCCGACGATATCGCCGCAGAAACTTTTGCCCGGGTGCTGGCCCTCCAGGACCCCAGCGCGGTGCGCGAGCCCCGGGCGCTGCTGACCACCATTGCCCAACACCTGATCTATGAAGGCTGGCGCCGTCGTGATCTGGAAAAGGCCTACCTGCGCGCCCTGCACAATGTGCCTGAGCAACAGCAACCGGCCCCCGAAGAGCACCTGATACTGATCGAAAGCCTGCTGGCAATCGATAAGCTGCTCGACGGCCTGTCGAGCCAGGGCAAGGCGGTATTTGTGCTGAGCCAGCTCGAAGGGCTGACCTATACCTGCATCGGCGAACGCCTGGGACTGTCCCTGGGCAGTGTGCATCGGCACATGAGCGATGCCCTGCGCTGCTGCTATCGAGTCTTTGGCGCATGAAGCGCAGCGCCAGCACACGGCTGGACGATGCGGTCGCTGAAGCGGCCATCCTCTGGATGGTGCGCCTGCAATCCGGTGAAGTCAGCCCCGCCGAGCAGCAGGCCTTCGAGAACTGGCAGACCGCCGACCCGCGCCATGGCGTCGCGTTCGAGCGCCTGGCCGCGGGCCTGGCAGCGGCGCGCCAATCGCCCTGGCAAGGACGCCCCAGCGGGCCGATGCTGCAAGCGCTCGAAGCCCCTTCGAGTCGCCGCAGCTTTATGCGCAACAGCCTGGCCCTTGGCGGACTGGCGCTTTCCGTGGGCCTGCTGGCGCGTGCCGGCCTGTTGCCCTGGTCCCTGCCCGGTGATCTGCAGACCGGCACTGCCCAGCGGCGCGACTGGCAACTGGCTGATGGCAGCCGCCTGCAACTCAATGCCCGCAGCCGCGTCGCCACGACGTTCTCGACCCAACATCGCGAGCTGCGGTTGTATCAGGGCGAACTGGTGCTGGATCTGGCCGCAGACCCGACGAACCCCTTCCACCTGCGTTCAGAACAGGGCGTGGTCAGCGCCAGTAGTGGACGCCTGCTGCTGCGCCAGCAAGGCGAGTCGACCCGCCTGATCACCCTGAGCGGCAGTGCTCGACTGACGCCGGCCAATGGTCCGCAGCAACTGATCGAGCCGCGCCGGAGCGTGCTCTTCGACCAGACCTCGATCCTGCAACAGGCGGCCATGAGCCACGGTGAAACGGCCTGGCTCGATGGCTGGATCGAAGCGCGCAATGAGCCGCTGGCGCAGATCATCGAGACCATGCGCGCCTACCGACGCGGCATCGTGCGCCTGGACGCCCGCCTGGCGAACTTGGCGGTCAGCGGCCTGTACCCGCTGGACAACAGCGACCAGACCCTGGAAATGCTCCAGCAGCAACTGCCGATCCGGGTCACGCGCTACAGCCCCTACTGGATCGAAATCGAGCGCGCCTGAGCGGTTCTATCCATAGGCCCAAACGGTCTAGGGCGGCGTGGAAAATCCAGCCCACTCGTTGCTCATGGTGAATAACTCCACCCTGAAACAGTGAATTCTCCATGCCGACCCCAGCCCGCCACTTCGCCCTCGTTCCCCTCGCCTATGCGCTGCTGGCCGCTACCGCCGCGTTGCCGGAGCGTGCCCATGCCGGCGACACCGCGGCCGTCCAGACGCTTGAACCGTTCTCGATTGCCGGCGGCCCGCTGGCCGATACCCTGCTGGCCATCTCGCGTCAGACCCGCACGCCGATTTCCTTCGACCAGGCCGCCCTCGACGGCTTGACCAGCGCGCCCATCGAAGGCCGATTGAGCCGCGACCAGGCCATTGAGCAAGCCTTGCAGCGCAGCGGCCTGCGCGCCCACTACACCGCCAGTGGCGCCATCGTGATCAGCCAGGACAACGGCGCCACCAGCGCCCGTCCCAAGCCCGCTGCCCAGCAAAACCCCAGCGCCGCCCCCTCGACCGCCGCTGACCCAGTGCTCGCCACTGTGGTGACCCTGGGCACCCGCCGCCAGGATGTCACAGCCCTGCAAAGCCTTGCGCCAGTGGAGCTGATTACCCCGGAGCAAATCACCCGCACCGGCGCGGTCACCCTCAACCAGGCCCTGACCCAACTGGTGCCCTCCTTCAACTTTCCCCAGGGCCAGAACGCCTCCAAGGGCACAAGCGCCGTGCGCGCCGCTTCGCTGCGCGGGCTGAGCCCGGCCTACACGCTGATCCTGGTCAACGGCAAACGACGCAACCCCACCGGACGCCTTTCCGGCGTCGATCCATGGGGCGCCGACCAACTGGTGGAGCTGAACAATATTCCCATCAGTGCCATCGAACGGGTCGAAGTCCTGCGGGACGGCGCCTCGGCGCAGTACGGTTCGGATGCCATCGCCGGGGTGCTGAATATCGTGCTCAAGGAGCGTGACAGCGGCGGCGGTTTCCAGGCCCGCTATGGCCAGTATCAAGAAGGCGACGGCGAAACCCGCAACGCCAACGGCTGGTGGGGCACCAGCCTGCCCGGTGACGGGTTCCTGACCTTGAGCGCCGATGGCCTGAGCAACAACCCGGTGGACCGCAGCGGCATCGACCATCAATACGTCAACGCCGGCCCCGCCGGTGACCTGCGCACCGGGCGCTGGGGCCAGGGCGGCCGCCAGCAGGGTTCGGTGCTGGCCAATGGCGAACTGGGGTTTGACGACGAGACCCGCGGCTACGCCACGCTCAACTACGGCTACACGGAAAACTTCAACGACATCAACCCCAACTTCAGCCGCTCCAAGGACAACATCCTCGCGGTCTACCCCAACGGCTTCCAACCGCGCACCCGGGAAAAGCGCTTCGACCTGTCCTCCGTGGTGGGGGTCAAGTACAGCGAGGCCCAGCTAGGCAACTTTGACCTGTCGCTGTCCTACGGCAAGAACGAGGTCAAGGGCTTCCTGGAAAACAGCCTGAGCCCCAGCTATGGCCTGGCCAGTGCCACCCACTTCGCCCTAGGCGCGACCGAAAGCCAGACCACCAACCTGACGCTGGACTGGGACCGCGAGCTGAACTTCAACTGGGCCCCGGCGCCCTGGACCCTGTCCGCCGGTACTGCCTATCGCCATGAGTCCTTCGCCATCGACGAAATCGGCGACGAGCAATCCTGGAACTACGGCGGTGGCCTGATTCCCGCCGGCCAACTCAATGCCGGGCAACCGGCGCGCTTTGGTGCCGTGGATATTGCCGGGATCAACCCCGATGACTTGGGCAGCCAGTCGCGCAATGTCTACAGCCTCTATGGCGGGCTGGAGGGTAACCTCACCGACAACCTGGAACTGGGCACCGCGCTGCGCGCCGAGCATTACTCGGACTTCGGCGCCACGGTCAATGGCAAGCTCTCGGCGCGCTACACCTTTACCCCGGCATTCGCCGTGCGTTCGACCTTCAGCACCGGCTACCGCGCCCCGAGCCTGGGCCAGCTGGCGACCCAGACCACCACCTATACCGGGAGCTGGACGTTCGACGGCGGCCAGGCCGCGCCCGGACGCACCCGCCTGTTCCGCCCCGGGGATTCGGCAGTCGCCGCCTTCGGTGCCAAGGACCTGGACCCGGTCAAGGCGCGCAACTACTCCCTGGGCTTTGTCTGGACCCCGACCGCACGCACGTCGCTGACCGTGGATGCGTACCAGATCAATATCGAGGGCAATATCCTCGCGACTTCGGTGCTCCAGGACCCCGCCAACAACAGCTCCACCGCCGTGCGCGATCTACTGGCCCAGGCCGGCTTGAACGGGTTCTCCGGCGCATCGTTCTACACCAACGGCTACGACACCCGGACCCAAGGCATGGACGCGCTGCTCAAGCACCGCCTGGACCTGCAGCGCTTCGGCCAGCTGGAACTGGGCGCCGGCGCCAGCGTGACGGACACCAAGGTCAGTAACGTCAAGCAGGGCACCGTGCAGACCCGCACCGGCACCACCCTGTTCAACCGGGATGTGTTGCGCAACCCGGAAAACGGTACACCGGAAAACAAGCTGATCCTGTCCAGCGACTACACCTATGGCCCGGTGGGCGTAAACGTCCAGGCCACGCGCTTTGGCGAATACACCTACAACCACCCGACCCTCGCCGAGCGCGACCAGACCTTCAGCGCCCAATGGGTGGTGGACCTGGATGTGCGCTACCAGCTCACTCGAGAACTGGGGCTGAACGCCGGGGCCAACAACCTGTTCGACACCTACCCGGAGAAATTCAAGTCCTTCAACCAGGTCAACGGCATCAACCGCTACGGCTTTATCGCCCCGGCGGGCGCCTCCGGAGCCTTCTATTACGTCGGCCTGAACTACCAGTTCTAAGACGGAGCGCACCCCATGACCGCCAATACCCTCGACACCGTCACACCGTCACCACGCCCCCTGCAGTGGCTGGCCATCCAACTGGCCCGCCTGAGCCGCCAGCGTGTCAGCGCGCGGGCACTGCTCAAGGGCGTGTGGCTGACGCCCTTTCTCGGCCTGATTGGCGTGCTGTTTGTCTGGCCACTGGTGATGCTGGTGGTCGGCGCCTTTCGCAGCCGGGCGCCGTTTTTGCCGGGCGAATGGACACTCAGCGCCTGGCGCGTGGCCTTTCATAATCCGGGCATGCTGGCGGCAGTCTGGGCGTCGATCAAGATTGCACTGGTCAGCACCCTCGCAGCCCTGGTGATTGCCGCGGCGCTGGCCTTTATCAGCGAGCGGACCAACCTGTGGCTGCGCCGCGCGATCATGCCGAGCATGCTGCTGGTGTTCGTTACGCCGGGGATCTTCTACGCCATTGCCTTTACCCAACTGGCCAACCCCTGGACCGGCCTGGTCAACGATGCCCTGCGCTATGCCTTCGACCTATCGACGCCCTGGTTGAACGTGCAGGGTTGGTGGGGCATCTACACCGTGCTGATCCTGAAGAAGGTGGCGCTGAGCTACCTGTTTATCGTCGGCGCATTCCGGGCCCTGGACAGCGCCCAGGACGAAGCCTCGTACCTGTGTGGCGCCGGGCCGCTGCGCACCTTTGTACGAATCAACCTGCCCAGCCTCGCCCCGGCACTGACCAGTGTCGCGCTGCTGGGGATCATTGCCGGGCTACAGGTCTTCGAACCCATCCTGATTCTCGGCGGGCCGGACAACATCGTGGTGATCGCCACCCTGCTGCTCAACCTGCTGGGGGGTGGCGCAGGGCCGGCCGACTACGCCCAGGCCAGTATTCTTTCCAGCGTGTTCGTGGCCTTTGTCGCCCTGCTCTACCTGCTGCAACTGCGGGTGCTGGGCCGCAAGGGCTATGTCTCGGTCAGCGGAAAGTTTTCCCGCACGCGGCTTCTGCCGTTGCGCGGCCTGCGTACGCTGGTCAGCGTGCTGGTCATACTGTTTCTGCTGCTCTCGTTTGCCCTGCCCCTGGGCTCCCTGCTGTTTTCCTCGGTGCAACCCTATCCCGGGGTCTATAGCGGCTTCTCCCTGGCCCGCTACAGCGATGTGCTTGGCCAGCCACGGGTGGTCGAAGCCATTCGCGTGACCCTGGTGCTGGGTGTGATCGTTGGTGCGGTGGTGATGACCCTGGCTTTCAGCGTCACCCGGCTGTCCCAGCAGATGGGTCGACGCAGCCGTGCCGCCGTGCGTTTCGCCACCCTGATCCCGCTGGCGATGCCCGGCGTGGTCACCACGGTGGCGATTTCCTGGGCCTGGCTCAGCCTGCCGGCGTTTGCCTCGCTCTACGGTTCGATCTGGCTGGTGGCGTTGGCCTTGATCGTCACGGCCATGCCGTTTGCCAGCCAGATCGCCCTGTCGGCTATTTCGCAGATTGCCCCGTCACTGTCCGAGGCCGCCCGCATGAGCGGGGCCGGGCCGACCCAGACGTTTTTCGACATTGTCCTGGCGCTGGCCGCACCGAGCTTTATCGCCGGCTGGTTCATGAGCGCACTGATGGTCTCCGGCAATCTGGAGGTGCCCTTGCTGCTCAAGTCACCCGGGATCAACACCCTCGCGGTGATCACCTACAACCTGCAAAGCGCCGGCGACTACAGCCTGGCAGCCGCCCTACTGATGGTGCTGATGGCCTTTTCCATTGCCCTGTGGCTCGCCAGCCTACTGACGCTCTGGCTGTTTCGCCGCGCCCGTCATCTCAACCACCACCGTCACGAACAACGTGCCCTGGCCCTGGCCAGCAGCACCAACCCAAGGTTCTGATCATGAGCAGTGTCACCCTCAACGGAATTCGCAAGGCGTTCGATGGCCGGGTCAATGCCATCGAACAACTCGATCTGCATATTCAGGACGGCGAGTTCTTCGTCCTGCTAGGCCCCAGTGGCTGCGGCAAGACCACCACCCTGCGTTGCATCGCCGGGCTGGAGGAGCCGGACAGCGGCACCCTGCTGCTCGGCCAGCGGGCCGTGGCCGACAGCCGCCAGGGCCTGTTTGTCGCCCCGGAAAAACGCCATATCGGCATGGTCTTCCAGAACTACGCCCTGTGGCCCCACCTGACGGTGCGCCAGAATGTCAGCTATCCGCTCAAGGTGCGGGGTCGCCTGGGTACCGAGCAACGCCAGCAGGTGGTGCAAGCGCTGGAGTTGGTAGGGCTACATCAGCATGGCGAGCGCTACCCGGCCGAGCTGTCCGGCGGCCAGCAACAACGCGTGGCCCTGGCCCGGGCCCTGGTCGCACGGCCAGGGCTGATGCTGTTCGACGAGCCCCTGTCGAACATGGACGCCCAATTGCGCATCCGCCTGCGCCAGGACCTGCGACGGATCCACGATGAACTGGGCTACACCGCCGTCTATGTGACCCACGACCATGCCGAGGCCCTGGCCCTGGCCGACCGCATCGGCGTGATGAATGCCGGGCGACTGGAGCAGGTCGGCACCCCGAGCGAAATTTTCCTGACGCCGCGGACCCGTTATGTCGCCGACTTTATCGGCTTTGAAAACATCCTTGCGGGGCACATCGATGCCGCCCGTGGCGAGCGGGCGCAGGTAGCCCTGGATGGCAGCGACCTGGCCTTTACCACGGCCAACCCTGCCGGCCTGCCCAGCGGTACACCGGTGTGGCTGGCCCTGCGGGCGACCCAGATCGCCGCCCTGCCCATCGACCACGTCCTGCCCGCCCAGGCCCAGGTGCTGGCCGGCACCATTCGCCATATCACCTACGCCGGCGACCGTTACCTGGGCGAAGTAGACGTCCAGGGACAAGCCCTGGCCGTGACCTTTGCCCTGGATACCTGGGGCGTATCAGCCCCGGAGCGCGGCGCCGTGCCGGGACGCTCCGTCCACCTGCTGATCCAGCCCGAGGCCGCCCTGCTGTTGCCCGTGGAAGCACCCGCCGTCGCGGCGGTGGGAGCGGCCGCATGAAGCGCCTGTCCTATGGCCTGCGCTTGAGCCTGGTGGCCGTGGCCCTGCTGGGCGTGCTGGCGGTTGGCACGCGGCAGAACCCGTTCAGTGACGAGGTCTCCACCCGACGGACCCAGGCCCTGAGCGGCACACCCGAACAACAGGCCGCGATGGAAGCGCTCTACCACCAGGCCCTGGCGGCCGGTGAGGACCAGGTGACGGTGTACCAGGCAGCGATGGACTACGAGTGGCAGCCGCTCTGGGCGCACTTTGCCCAGACCTTTCCCGGGCTGCGCGTCACTTACATGCACCTGTCACCCAGTGCCGTGACCGACCGCCTGGATATCGAAAACGTCACGGGCGCACGCTACGCCGACCTCATCAGCCAACCGGTCAATGTGGTCCTGGATATTGCCGAACGCGGCTATCTATCGGCCTGGCGTCCGGCCACGGCCCACGCTCTCGACCCGCGCTGGCACTACAAGGACCAGGTCTACTTCAGCTTCAACAAGGTCTACGGCCTGGGCTACGACACCCGCCGCGCCGAGGCGGCAAACCTGCCCCAGGATCTGACGCAATTGCTGACCCAGACCTGGCGCGACAGCTTCGAGTACGGCGCCCCCGGCGGCGGTGCCGGCACGACCGACGTGGCGCTGCTGCAATTGCTCGCCCAGCAACGGGTCGAGCCGAACCAATTGCAGCAACTGCGCGACCAGGGCGGTGCCGGCGGCGCCCAGGAAACCGGCGTGATCAGCCTGGCCCAGGGCCGCCGGGCACTCAATCCCTGGGCCTATCTGCCGCCCCTGATGCGACAGCAACAACTGGGCGTGCCCATCGCCATCAGCTATCCGGCGGACTTCACCCTGCTGGTGCCTTTTGGCCAGGGCCTGGTCAGCCAACCCGCCCACCCCCATGCCGCACGCCTGTTACTGAGCTGGTTGCTGAGTCCCGATGCCCAGGCGCTGCTGGCAAGCGAGGCCTTTTCCCTCGGCAATATGCCCGGCGCGCCCCGACCGGCCGGGTTGCCGGGCGAAGCCGAACAGCGTGCCCGCGCCGCCATGCTCAGCCCCGAAGCCACCGCCAAAGGGCTCAAGGAATGGGTACCGAAACTGCGTGCCATCTGGCAGCAAAGCCTGTGAGTTGTCCCCGAACACAAGGAGCCCCAAATGCCTGAACCCCTGATCGACCTGCATAGTCACTGGTTCTCTCCTACGGCCACGCGCTGGGCGGACACTCGCGAAGTCATCGACGACATTCGCCGCACCCCGCTGGATGCCGCGAGCCAGCGTGCCCTGTTCCACGACAACGCCGCCCGCCTGCTGCGCAGCAAAGGCGTGGCCCTCACTGAACCATCCCCGACCGAGGTGTTCGCATGACCCAGACCCAACCACTCGCCACCGTGCCCGCCGTACCGGCCCAGATCGATGAAATCGTCGCCTGGCACAGCCATATCTACTTTGACGAGCACACCCGGCACATTGCCGAGCGCCTCAATGAAGAACTCCAGGATCGCTTCAAAATCTGGGACTACCGCTGGCTGGACCAGACCAATGGCCTGCATCCCACGCCGATGTTTCGCTTCGCCATCCTCAAGGAGGATTTCGAACGCTATGTGTACTGGATTCTCGAAGCCCGCCAGGGCCTGAGCGTATTGCTGCATGCCATTACCGAGAACGTTTATATCGACCACTCCTACCTGACCCTGTGGTTCGGCCAACAGCTGACGCTGGGCCTGGACAGCATGCGCGAACAGGAAGGCCGGCGCCTGGCAGGCGTGCCCACACCCGTCAACGATGTGCTGCTGGTCGGCCAACAGCGCCACCTGGCCGGTACGGTTCGCTACCGTCCGGGCGACGACACCTACAAGACCCGTGACTTCCCCCCACGGCGCCAGGCCTGACCCTGTGCTGTGCGGTCCCTGACCGCGCAGCACCCGCCTCGAAGCCTTTCTCGATCTGCGTACTTCAAGGACCACCATGACGTCGTCAGCCACGACCTGCGATTCGCCGATCCCGGCGCTCGCCCGCAGCCCGTTTCGCTTTACCCTGCAATTTGCCCGGCACTTTCTGGGCTGGTACTTGCTAATCACCACGTTGCAGATCATTTCCTCAGCCTGTGGCGTCAGCGTTTCCCTGGCCCTCGGTCAGGTGGTCGGCGCCCTGAGCCAGACGGCCAGCGGTGCCCGCGACCTACAGGGCGTATGGCTGCCACTGGGCATTTTTGTCGCCCTCAATGCCGGCGAACTGGTGTTTGGCCGGATCGCCGGCTTTTGCCGCGTGCATATCGCGCCGCTGCAACGCACCCGCGTAACCGCCCATCTCTTCGCCTACCTGCAACACCATTCACAGCGGTACATCGGCAGCAACTTCGCCGGCTCCCTGGCCAACCGCATTTCCGAAACCGCCATGGGCGTGAACATGACCTTGTGGGCGCTGATCTTCGATGTGCTGCCGGTGCTGGTCACGCTGATTGTCGCGGTGATCATCCTGGCCACGGCCAATACCTTGCTGGCGCTCTTCACCCTGTTCTGGTCGGTGATTTTTGTCGCCTGTTCCTACGCCTTGGCACGCCGCTGCCAGCCCTACTCCCAGGCTTTTTCCGCCGCACGCAGCGAAACCACCGGGCGGGTGGTCGATGCCGTGAGCAACCTGACCGCCGTGCGTCTGTTTGCTCGACTGGGGTACGAACGTCGCCACCTGCAACAGTTTCTCGGCCGTGAAGTCAGCGCGGCGCGCGTGGCCTGGGGCTTCAATGAAAAGATCGTGCTGTTTCAGCTCAGTGCAGCGCTGGTCCTGAAAGTCGGGCTACTGGGCTTTGCCCTCTGGCTCTGGCAACAGGGCGCCATCAGCCTGGCGGAATTCGTGATGAGCACCACCCTGTCCTTTGTGGTGATTGCCGAGGCGCGCAATATCAGCCGACGCTTTCTCGACCTGTTCGAATACTTCGGCAATATCGAATATGGGGTAAAGACCATCGTCGTCCCCCACGAAATCACCGACGCCAGCCATGCCAAGGCCATCACCATTCGCCAGGGCCACATCGAACTGAGCGACCTGACCTTTGGCTATCAGCCCGAGCAGCCGCTGTTCCAGCACCTGAACCTGAGCATCCCCGCCGGTCAACGGGTCGGGCTGGTGGGTTACTCGGGCTCCGGTAAATCGACCCTGCTCAACCTGCTGATGCGCCTCTACGACCCGCAACAGGGCAGCGTGCGTATCGACGGCATCGATGTTCGCCAGTTCACCCAGCATTCGCTGCATTCTCAGATCAGCCTAATCCCCCAGGAGCCGGGCCTGTTCCACCGCAGCCTGCTGGACAACATCCGCTACGGCCGTCCGGACGCCAGCGAAGCCGACGTCGAAGCCGCTGCCCGCCAGGCCTATGCCCATGACTTTATCGAGCAGATGGACCAGCGCTATCACTCCCTAGTGGGCGAGCGTGGCGTACGCCTCTCGGGAGGGCAACGCCAGAGGATTGCCATCGCCCGGGTCATCATCAAAAACGCGCCGATCCTGATCATGGACGAAGCCACTTCCAGCCTCGACTCCCTGACCGAAAAAGCCATCCAGAACACGCTGACCCATCTGATGGAAGACAAAACCGTCATCGTCGTGGCCCACCGCCTTTCCACCGTGGCGCAACTGGACAGGATTCTGTTTTTTGAAAATGGCCGGATTATCGAAGATGGCAGCCATAGCGAACTACTGGCCCGTCCGGACGGGGCTTATCGTCGGCTGTGGGAACAGCAGGTCGATGGCGTGTTACCGCTGGTGCCGGTGGAAGAGGCAACGACTACCAGGGTGAGTCACGGCTAGAGGCGCCCTCGTCTCCTGGGCCAACTGCATTCATCCATCGGCTTGCGATACCGTGGGTGCCCGGGGGTATTGATAAACCCGCGGCCTTCGCAGGCCATGCCATGGCGATTGGCAACGACGCCGTGGCCGCGCGGGTCCCCGGCCAGGGCGCAGGCAGGCAATGCTTTGGAACAGCCGCTGCGGGCCATCCCTCTCGTGCACGTGCGCCTAAACCGTTCGAGGCGTGCCGAACTCCAGCGCAGAAATACGGTCCCTTGAGCGCGTTGCCCCGTTGGAACAACAGTTCACGCGCAACTTCGAATGGACCGACTGGCTCGCCAAGGAGGTCCTAGCAAAAAGTAGCAATATCCCTCGCTATTAGTGCCAATTTCATATTTCAAGACCTGAGCCAGTACCCAGGTCCGGACCAAATCGCGCATCATGGGCGCAGTTCGCTCAAAGGAGATTTTCATGGGGATCACTTCACCCGCTCTGCGCCTCGCCACCTTGACGCTGGGAGCGCTGCTGGCCACCACGGCGGTAGCCAGCAGCGAGGAGTCGCAGTTGGTCGATGCGATCAATACTTACCGCGCCCAGGTGCAGCGTTGTGGCGGCCAGGCCTCGCTGGAGTTGCCAGCCCTGACGATCGACCCCCGACTGATTCTCTCGACCGATAGCATCGGCAATTTGCAGCAAGCCCTCGCGCAAGCGAGCTACCCCATGGTCAACGTCCAGTCCATCAGCCTGTCGGGGCCGCGTGATGCCCAGGCGGCCATGGCCGCCGTGCAGGAAAGCTTCTGCCGGGTGGTGCTGGACCCGCAGTTTATCGATATCGGCGTCAGCCACAACGAACGCGACTGGCGCATCGTGCTCGCTCGCCCCCTGTTGAGCGCCCGCCTGGGCGACGCCGAGGCAGAAGGCCGCAAGCTGCTGGATACCCTCAATGCCGCTCGCGCGCAGCCTCGCCAATGTGGCACCCAGGCCTTTGCCGCCGCGCCGCCACTGACCTGGAGCGCCAACCTCGCGAACGCCGCACAGACTCACGCCAGGGCCATGGCCAACAACAACTTCTTCGACCACAAAGACCGCGAAGGCCACACCCCTGGTGATCGTGCCGAACTGGCCGGCTACTCGGGGCAACAGATCGGCGAGAATATCGCTGCCGGGCAGGACAATGCCCGCCGGGTCGTCGATGGCTGGCTGGGCAGCCCGGGGCATTGCGCCAATATCATGAACCCGGACTTTCGCGACTCGGGCGCGGCCTATGCGGTCGACCCAAAAAGCGATGCGGGGATTTATTGGACCGCCATGTTTGGCCAACCCTAAGCGCTAAAACCGCTAGCCCTGCGCCTCAGCCCTGTGTCCGGATTCTCCGGACACGGCGACAGAGCACAGCTCATCTACCCTACAACGTCTCAAGAAACCGCACCAACGCCCGGCGCTGCTCCAGATCCAGGTTGAGTGGCTTGAGCAGCTCGCTGGTCTTGGGAAACAGCGGGTCGTGTTTCTGTTGCTCCGTGGGCTGCGGGCGCGACATGCCCAGGTTGTACAAGGCCACGGTGCCATTGAGGTTGACGAACAAACCGTTGTGCATCCACGGCGCGGTTTTGGTCAGCAAGCGCAGCGACGGCGTGCGGAACGCGCCGACATCCTCGGCCTTGCCCGTCACTTCGTAACGCCCCAGGTCTTCGTACTTGCGCCCGTAGTAGGTCAGCCCGAGGTTGTGGAAACGCTCGTCGCTCAGGCTCGGGCCAAAGTGGCAGTTCATGCAGCGCGCCTGGGTACGGAACAGGTGCAGGCCATAGAGTTGCTCATCGCTCATGCGCTGCGGGCGCCCGCGCAGCAGTTGTTCGAAGGCGGTGTTGCGGGTCGCCTTGACCAGGGTGCGTTGGTAGGTGGCCAGGGCCTGGGCTATCTGTTCGGCGCGGATCGGGCCACGGTCGGCGAAGACCTGCCGGAAGCGCCCGGGGTACTCGCTGTCGCCATTCAGGCGCGCCACCAGCTCTTCGGTGGTAAAGGCCATTTCCACATGATCGACCACCGGCACCAGGGCCTGGGCTTCCAGCGTCGGGCTGCGCCCATCCCAGAACAACGGCTGGGCATAGCCACTCATGACCAGGCTTGGCGCGTTGCGCCGGCCGCTCTGGCGATCATGCCCGAAGGAAACCCGGCGGCCATCGGCAAAGGCTTCATCGGGCTCATGGCAGGACGCGCAGGCAATCTGCCCGGAACGCGAGAGCTTCGGGTCGTTGAACAAGCGTTCGCCCAACACCGCCTTGGCCTCGGTATGGGGGTTTTCGGGCGGTGATGGCGCACGCTCGGGCAAGGCCGCCATTTCCTGCCAGGCAATACCCGCATCAATCTGCGGCGCTGGCCATTGGGCGACGGGCTGGCGATAGAGCGCGGCGATGCAGGCCTGGTGGGCCTGGGAACCCGGCGCCGCAGCGGCACAGCGCTCGGTGTCCTGCGCTTGCGCCAGCGGCCAGGCCAGCATCCAGCCGATGGCCAGCACGGGCTGTGTCAGCCGCCGTAGGTAGGTCTGCGCGATCAAAACCGATACCCCACTTCCACCATGAACTGGCGACCGACTTCGTAATTGGCGATGTTCTTGGCATCGGCATTGCTGACAATGGCCTTGTCGAGCAGGTTGCTGACATCCAGGTTGACGAATAGGGCCTGTTCTCTGGCTGTAGGCAGCTCCCAGCCCAGGCGGGTGTCCCAGGTCAGCGCTCCGGCGTAGGCGGTTTCTTCCCAGACCCGTACGACCTGGCTATCGACCGTGACCGTCGCCCCGGTCACGGCAATCCGCCGGTAGCCATCGCGATAGCGCAGGAAGTTGCTCCAGTTCAGGTTGAGCATGGGGATTTGCGTCAGGGTTGTCAGGCGCGCGGTCCAGGGCCGGTTGTAGTTTTCGGCCGGCCGATCGGAGTAATGCATCAACTTGCCCTGGTACTGGATCAGCGGATCGTCGACATAGGTCAAGCCGATACTCGCGGTGTAGTCGGACAGCCCGGAGCTTTTGACATCGGTCCAATCGAAGGCGAACTGCCCACTGGTGCGGGTGCCCCACAGGCCGAAGTCGCGCAAGGGGGTGATGGTCAGGGTGTAGGTATCGGACTCACTTTTGCCGCCGTTGTAATAGGTGTAATAGTTGGCCGCGAGTTCCTGGGTATTGGTACTGGGCTGGCCGATCTGGTTGCCCCAGGCGCGGGAAATCTGGTCACGGCCCTTGCGCTTGACATATTTGACCGCGAACTCAGTGTTCCACTGGATCTGCGACAGGCCCAGCGTCAGTTCGTCGTCGTAGGGGATATCCAGTTGATTGAACTTGGCGCCGTTGGCCACCTGGGAGACGTAGACCCAATCGGAGGTCTGGTTGGCCCGCGTGTAGTTTTTCTGCAGTGAAGCCACCCCGTCGCGCAAGCGATAGGCCGATAGATTGCGCCCGTAGTAGCGGTTGGCCCCGCCGGTCAGGCGGGTCTGGCCATCGCCGAACACATCCAGCTCCAGGGCCAGACGCGGGGCGATGGTGGTCTTGTCCATATAATCGTCGCTGTCGACCCGCACACCCGGGCGTATTTTCAAACGGCCCAGGCGCATCTCATCCTGCATAAAGACCGCCCATGACTGGGTATCGAACGCGATCTTGCCCTGGGTCACGGTCTTGTTCTTGGCGTATTGCCCAGCCCAGCCGTTGGTGGTGGGGCCGATGGAACACAGCGGATCGTTACCCACACAGGTCGCGGTACTGGCCATGGTGGCGTAGTACTCATAGGGCTTCGAGCGATCATAGGCGGTGGAACTGCTGGCCAGCTCCAGTCCCGTCTGTACGCTATGTTCCAACCCCAGGGCCTGAAAGCTGTTCCAATCGGCCTTGAGCTTGTAGCCCAGGCTTTTTTGCTGCTGTTCGATTTCGCCGTAGCCGCCTTCGACGGACGTTGAACTCATTGAGGTGCCGGCGCCCCAGTCCTTGGTCGTCGACTTGCGCCAGATAATCATATAGTCGGACTCCGAGGAGCGTGAGTTCTCCAGTTCACTCCAGCTCAGGTTCTGCTCGACCCTGGCCCATGGCGCGTTCCAGACCAGCCGGGCGCTGACGCTGTCACCGCCGGCCGTGGTATCACGGGCCGAGTAGAGCGAGTTAGGACCGAAGGTATGGGCGGTTTCCGGGGCATGATTGACGCTGATATCCAGTCCCCAGTCCTCGTTGATCTGCCACACCGACTTGAGGAAATAGTTGTCGATACGCCGGGTCTGCTCGTGCTCCTCATTGGCCTGGGCGCTCTGGTTGCTCACCGCGAAAACCCGGGTCGGGATGGTCGAGTCCTTGCGCGAGAAACTGCCCAGCAAGCCAAAGTTATCGGTGAGGTAACCTTCCAGCGTGGCACGGGTGATGAGCTTGTCGAACTCGGGCTGGTTGCCCGTGCCGAAACCGGCCTCGAAGGACTCAAGGTCCGGATCGTCCTTGTTCAGGTGATAGCGGGTCCAGGCGGAGCGCGTCATCTGGGCCGAGACCTTGCCGTGCAGTTCCTTGCTCGGGTTGCGGGTATTGGCCTCGATCACCCCGCCATTGAAGCCACCGTAGGAGACCGGGACATTGCTGTCATAGACCTTGATCTCTTCCAGCAGATCAGTGTCCAGGGCTAGACCCTGGCTGCGCCCGGAAACCTTGTCATAGTCATCGGTGGTCGAGCCGGGATCGATATCGTTGTTCATGCCCATGCCGTCGACCACAAACAGGTTCTGCCAGTAGCGCGCCCCGTTGATGCTGATATTGGCCGGAGCGATTTCACCCGGGCTCTTGCCATTGAGCTGGCTGTCGTCGAACTGCACATTGGGGTTGGTGCGCAGCAGGCTGGTGATATCGCCATTGCCGCTGGGCAGCGCTTCGATGGTGCGCCGATTGAGGGTGCGTTCGCCCTGGGGCTCGATCACCTGGCTATTGACCCGCGTGCTGTCGAGTTGCAGTACCCCGGACGGCTGGCGCGCAAACACCGAAACCGCATTGTCATGGCTGTATTGCCAGGCCAGGTCGCTCTGCCCCAGCAAGCGGTCCAGGACCTGATCCTGACCCAGATGCCCTTTCACCGCCCGGTTTGACAAGCCTTTGAGCAACCCGCTTTCCACACTGACCTGCACCCCGGACTGCAAGGCGAACTGCATCAGCGCATCGGTCATCGAGCCGGCAGCGATGTCGAAGTTGTGGGTGCGCGGCGTCGCGGCCGCCAGGGTCGGCGCTGGCGGCGCGCCCTGGACCATGCAAGGCAGTGCCATCAACAACGCCAACGCGCCGGATCGGGCCAGGGGAAATCGTGAGGAGACAACGACAAAAGGCTGCGCGCGAGACATTCGTTTACCTGCGAAATGAGGCCTGGGATTCGCTAATACGAATCCTTATCAGTAGCTTTCTGGGTAATAACGAACGGTCTTCTAGAATTTCCAGAAATAGCCCAAAAAAAATCGCCGGGGCGAACACCCGGCGATTTCTCAGGGACAACGCCGGGCCTTAATCGGCTGCCGACACCTGCAACACATAGGGCGCCAGCTGCTTGAGCTGGCCACCCAGGGGGGCAATGGCGGCTTGCAGAGCCTCGCGCGGCGAGCGCAGATCAAGGGCCGCGGTGATGGTGCGCTGGCCCAAGACCGGATCGTCGAGCAGAATCAGTCCGGGCTGGTACGCGCGCAGCCGTTCGACAATCGCACTCAGCGGTTGGTCGATCGCCAGCAGTTGCCAGCGGCGCCAGGCGGCAATCTGCTCCACAGGCACCTGGGTGCGCACCCCGCCCTGCCCGGCACGCGCGAAGCTCAGGCGCTGACCAGGCTTGAGTGGCTCCAGCGCCGTGCCGCCCTGGCGCGTATCGGCAACATTGACCGAGCCCCGGGCGACGCTGACCTCGATGGCCTGCGGCGCCAACTCGACAGCAAAGGCGGTGCCGGTGACCGTCACATCAATGCCCTTGGCCTGGACCTGGAAAACCCGTCCGGGCTGGGCGACCACGGAAAAAAACGCCTGCCCGCGCAGCAGGATCACCTGGCGCTTGTCGGCACTGAAATGCACGTCGATAGCGCTGCCACTGTCGAGTTCCACCACGCTGCCATCGGCCAGGGTCACCGCGCGATGTTCACCGCGCGGGCTGTGATAGTCGGCTCCCAGCCCTTGCCAGTCCGGCAATACCAGCAGCACGGCGCAGGCCGCCACCGCACTGGCAAGCAACCAGCGTCTTAGCCCGCGACGACGTGAACGAGGGGCGACGGCGGGCGGCGGCAGCGGGCAGTCGAACGTCGGGCGGTTCATCACCTGGCCACTGAGGCCCCAGACTTTTTGCGCCTTGCGATAGGCCTGCGCATGCTCGGGCGCGGCGTCGAGCCAGGCCTGCAATGCCTGCGGATCGCTCGGCTCGCGCAGCAGCCAGTCCAGCGCGGCCTCCCACACCGGATCCCTGGCCTTCGAGGGACGTGCCACGGAGTCAGGCACAGGCAAACACTGCCCGCCAGGCCCGGCAGCGATCTCGCCGCACGAGGTGTTCAGTCATCACTCATTTGCTCCGAGCAGTAGGTCAGCGCGTCCCGGACCAGTTGATGCGCGAGGCTCAACGAAATACCCAAGTGCTGCGCAATGTCCTTGAAAGTCATGCCATGCAGGCGGTGCATCACAAAGGCCTGGCGCGAGCGCTCAGGCAGGCGGGCCAGGGCGTTTTCCAGTTGCTGCAGTTCATCGCAGTACAGGGCCTCACATTCTGGGGAAGGATTCTCGGATGGCAAGTCTTCAAGTTGCGCTTCGCTGGCCGGATGGCGGTTTTCCAGGGTCAGGCGTCGGTTCAGGTCGAAGGCCAGGTTGCGCACGATGCGATACAGATACCCCACCGGCTGGGCCAGCGGCGTGCGTTGCGCCGTGGCCTGGTTGAAACGCAGCCAGGCTTCCTGAACCACGTCTTCGGCCTTGGACCGGCAGCCCACAATCGGCGACGCATATTCCACCAGCGCCTTGCGGTGCGCGAGATAGAGCTCAAGTTTTTGACTGTGTTCCGACACTGCGACCACGCCCGTTAACCACGATGAGTGCCTGTGAGGCGCGGCGATACTAATCCTATTGATAATTATTAACAAATGAGACTTTAGCTTGATACGCCGGTTCCACTGAAGCTAGGCCAAGGCCTGCACCGTCCACTTCACCCGCGCCAGGGCTGCGCCCAGGGTTTGCAGGTCCACCGACCCCAGGGCGAGGCGCAAGGCATGCGGGACATGACTGGAAACGGCAAACGGCTCGGCGGTGGACACCGAAATCCCCTCGTGCAGCAGGGCCATGGCAACCCGATCGGCCCGGGCATCCTCGGCCAGGGGCAGCCAGACAAAGTAGGAGTCGCGATGGCTGACCCGCTGCAACCCTGCCAGCGCCTTGGCCGCCAACGCCTGTCGGACCCGGGCGTCCGCACGTTTCTGCGCCTCCAGGCGCTGGACGGTGCCATCGTCAATCCAGCCGCTGGCAATGGCCGTTAATACACCCGCGGTATTCCAGGCCGTCGCCCGGATCGCCCGCTCCAATGCGCCTATCCAGCCCGGCGGCGCGACCACCCAACCGACACGCAGGCCGGTGGCCACGCTTTTGGAGAAGCCGGAGATATACAGGGTCCGTTCCGGGGCCAGTGCTGCCAGGGGTGGCGGTGGATTTTCCGGCAAAAAAGCATAGGCGGCGTCTTCAATCAGTATCAGCCCGTGCTGGCGGGCCAGGGCCACCAGCTGCTCGCGCTGCGCCAGCGGTGTCACCCAGCCCATGGGGTTATGCAGGGTCGGCATGCTGTAGAACGCGCGGATCGGCCGCGTGCGGCAAAGCGTTTCCAGTAGCTCCAGGTCCGGCCCCTGGGCCATCGCGGCAATAGGCAACAGTTCGATATGCAGTGATTGAGCAACGACCTTGAAACCGGGATAGGTCAGTGCATCCACCGCGATCACATCCCCCGGCTTGAACAGGGCCATCAGGGTCACGGCCAGGCCATGTTGGGCGCCATTGACCAACAGGACCTGCTCGCCCGGCACCGTCAGACCGCGCAGTGCCAGGTGTCGTGCCACACTCGCCCGCTCATGCAGCCGCCCACCGTGGGGCTGGTAACGCAACAACGCATCGAGGTCGCCGGACAGGGCCAGTTGACGCAGGGCCGTGCGCAACAGATCTGCCTGCCCGGGGACCGAGGGATAATTGAAATTGAGGTCAACCACACCTGCGGCGACGGCCTGCTGATCGATACCCTGCCCCGGCGGCAAGGCCGTCTCACGGACAAAGGTGCCCCGCCCCGCTTCCCCGCTGACCAGGCCCATGGCCTCCAGCTCGGCATACACCCGTGAGGCGGTCACCAGGGCCACGCCGGCTTGCGCAGCAAGCTGGCGGTGGGTTGGCAACCGACTGCCAGGCGCAAGACGACCGGCACGGATATCGGCCACAAAACCATCGACCAACGACTTGTAGCGGGCACGGGGCATGGGCAGCTGTATCCATGACAATTTTTTGATTGTGCTGATGATCACCCTCAGGATGGAGCATGTGCAAGCCGCCACGGCCTGTTGGCCCCCACGATCAACACGAGCGACCGACCATGGAACACACTTCACCCACGCAGCCAACCGGGCTGAGCAGCGCGACCCGGGGCTGGATCAATGGCCTGATCGGCGTATTGATTTTCAGCGGCTCCCTACCGGCCACCCGGCTGGCGGTCCTGGAGTTCGACCCGGTGTTTCTGACCGTGGCCCGCGCCAGTATTGCCGGCGTGCTCGCCGTGTTCCTGCTGTGGCTGTTTCGCCAACCGCGCCCTGCCCGCCCGCAGTGGCTGGCGCTGGTGGTGGTGGCATTGGGCGTGGTGCTCGGGTTTCCGCTGTTGACCGCCATGGCCCTGCAGACCGTCACCAGCGCTCATTCGATTGTGTTTATCGGTCTGCTGCCGCTGGCGACTGCAGCCTTTGCCGTGATCCGGGGCGGCGAACGTCCACGACCGGCCTTTTGGCTGTTTTCGGTGCTGGGGAGCCTGATGGTGGCCGGCTATGCGCTGTCTCAGGGAGTGGGCGCCTCGGCTCGGGGCGATCTGCTGATGCTGCTGGCCGTTCTGGTGTGCGGCCTGGGCTATGCCGAAGGGGCCAAATTGGCGAGAAGCCTGGGCGGCTGGCAAGTGATCTGCTGGGCCCTGGTACTGTCGCTGCCAGTGATGCTCGCCTTGACCCTGTACCTGCGCCCGGCGTCATTGACCGGTATCAGCCCGCCAGCCTGGCTGAGCCTGGGCTATGTCGCCCTGTTCAGCATGCTGATCGGTTTTGTGTTCTGGTATCGCGGCTTGGCTCAGGGCGGGATCGCCGCCGTCGGCCAGTTGCAGTTGCTGCAACCACTCTTTGGCCTGGCTCTGGCTGCCGGCCTGCTCCATGAGCAGGTCAGCAGCCGCCTGTTGGGCGTCACGGTGGCGGTCATACTGTGCGTGGCCGGGGCGAAGAAATTTGCCCGCTAGCAGCACAAGCGCTAATCCCTAGCGCCGGAGCCATCGCCTCAGCGCGGGACGCCTGGACCGTGCCGTCCCGATCGATGTGCAACGGCCCCCGCTGACCTTCACCCCGCGTTCCAGGCGACGGCGATCCGCTGCTCCAGCCGGTGCTGCCGGCCCTTGGCATTGAGCGCCATTACTGGATCTGCACACGCCGCGAACTGCATCACTCGGTACGCTTGCGCATTGTCTGGGATTACCTGATCGAGATCTGTGCCGGGCACAGCGCTCTGCTGCGCGGCGTCGAATAACGTCGACACCGCACTGGCCTGCGCTCGTCACTGCGCAGCGATGAGTGCCGCAGCCAACTTCGCATCACGTGCGTAGATGTCCGGCGAGTAGATCACCCCACCCTGGCCATCGGCTTGGGCGGTCCAGTAAGCCAGCAGAATCGGCACTGGCTTGGCCAACCGGAATTCATGGGTCTTGCCAGTGGCCAGCAGCTCATCGGTGCGCGCGCGCTCGGCCGGCGTCAACAGCAGGTCGCGTAACTGCAGCGCATGCTCGACCCGCACGCAGCCCGAACTGAAGGCCCGCGGGCCCTTGCTGAACAGCGCCTGGCTGGGCGTGTCGTGCAGGTAGACCGAGAACGGATTGGGGAAGCGGATCGCCATTTGCCCCAGCGGATTTCGTGGCCCCGCGCCCTGGCGCAGGATGATGTTGCCGGGATTGCGCCAATCGACATCCTGCGCCGATAACGGCTGCCCGGCGGCATCAAAGACCTGCAGATCGTGCTTGCTGAGAAAGGCCGGATCCTGGCGGATTGCCGGCAGTTTGTCCTCACGCAGGATGGTCGGGGGGATGGTCCAGGTCGGGTTCAGGGTCAAGCGCGTGACCCGGGACTTGAGCAAGGGGGTCTGGCGATCCGCCCGGCCGACCTGGGTGCGTGTCTGCCAGACCAGTTGGCCATCCTGATACACATTCAACTGCGCGGCCGCGACATTGACCAGCAGGCCGCTGGGTTCGATATCCCGCGCCAGCCAGCGAAAACGCTCCAGGTTGGCGCGCAACTGGTCCCGTCGTGCCAAGGGGCTGATATTCAGTTCGGCCAGGGTACCCGGGCCGATCACACCATCGGCCTGGAGCGAATGGCTGCGCTGGAACGCCATCACGGCGCTGAGCACCTGCCCTGCGTACCGATTACCGTCGATGCCATTCAGGTTGCTCAGGTAGCCTTCGTCGAATAGCCGTTGGGCCAGAACCGGCACCCGCCCATCCTGCATTTGCGGACGCAGCAACGGCCCGCCGGCCACGGTTGGCCACTGAGGCAGCGGCTGCAGCCGTTGCCGGGCATAGACCTGGCGCAGTTGGCGATACAGTTCGAGGCTGGGGCGAGCCAGTTCGAACGCCGCGGCGATGTCCAGCAAGCCGGGACCGGCGATGGCGAGGACTTCAGCTTCACGATTGTGAGGCTCCTCACTGGCATGCCAGATCGGCTCGAAACGCGCTTGGGACACGCGGCCATAACGCAGATCCTGCAAGGCTTGCAGGTACTGGCCGGTGGTCTGCAGATCGGCACAGACCCCGTTGTCCGCCGTGGTCACGGCAACCGGCCGGTAGTCGGCGGGATTCAGGCCATCATCGGCCAGCAGGTCCAATTGGGTCAGCAGCGCCGCCTGGCGCACCGTGGCCGTCCAGAGCAACTGGTCGCCCTGTTGCTGGTAAAGCGCCTGCAACCGCTGTTGCGCCGCCGGCTCCAGGCGCTTGGCCAGCCCGGGGCAGGCGCTCGGCAGTTGGGCCAGCGCCTGCTGCACCGGGCCGGCAGGCGCGACGGGCAACTCTTCGGCCAGTGCGACCAACGGCGCTGCGATCAGGCAAACGCTCAAGTAACATGCGGTTTTTTTGAACAAGTGCTTTACTCCTGTCGATGGTCGACACATAACGATCAGCCTCTGCCCCAACGTTGCAGTAAAGCAGCGAAGGCGCAAGGCAGGATGCCTCAGCCAACGTTATTACGGGGATCTTCTCTAAAATGCTGAATTTCTTGCGCCGGCTCTGTCTGGCTACCACCCTGGGCGCGCTTGCCGTTCCTGCCCTCGCCACCCCTGCCACCCCCACGACACTCTACAAAAGCCTTGCCCACGCGGCCCCGGAACTCAACCCCCAGGCCCTGAAAAGCGCCCTGAGCGCCATGCAATGCGCGGTCGGCAGTGGCGCCAGGCAAGCTCGTCACCTGGCCATCATCGACTATTCCCAACCCTCTACCGCGCGCCGCCTGTGGATCTTCGACCTGAACAAGAAGACCCTGGTACTGCGCGATCTGGTCGCCCACGGGCAGAACTCCGGGGAAAACTTCGCCACCCGTTTTTCCAATCGAGAAGGCAGCTACCAGTCAAGCCTGGGCCTGTTCCGCACCCAGGAAAGCTATCAGGGCAACCATGGCTATTCCCTGCGCATGGATGGCCTGGAGCCCGGCATCAATGACCAGGCCCGCGACCGCGCCATCGTGATCCACGCCGCCGACTATGTGAACCCACTGTGGAGCCAGCGCCAGGGCCGTATCGGCCGTAGCCAGGGCTGCCCGGCGGTACGCCCGCAAGTGGCCCGCCAGGTAATCGACAAGCTCAAGGACGGCCAGTTCATGTTTTCCTGGTACCCCGACCAACGCTGGTTGAAATCCTCGGCCTACCTCAACTGCCAGCCACGCCAGGTCGCCACCATCCTCGGCACCAACGGCGGCTAGCCGCTCTAACGCAAGTCAGCCGAGACCTGGGAACCGCTGCGCGCAGGCGCCTCATTCAGGATCAGACTGCGGTAATGCCCGGGATTGGAACCAGACCATTTACGGAACGCCTTGTAGAACGAGCTGGTATCGGCAAACCCCAACCGAGTGGCAATCTCGGCAAAGCTGATATGCGGCTCGGCCAACCAGACAACTGCCAATTCCTTGCGTACACCATCCTTGAGGGCCTGATAGGTCTGCCCTTCTTCGGACAAACGCCGGCGCAGGGTCGACGCCGACATGCACAAGCTATGGGCCAGCCGCTCGGTCTCCGGCCACTGCTCGGCCGGGACCTGGCGCAGGTCCTGACGGATCCGGCTGGCCAGGCTCTGCGGGTCGCGGTAACGCACCAGGATATTGGCCGGTGCCAGGCCAAGGAAGCGCTGGAGCTCTTGCGGGCTGCGCTTGATCGGCAGGTCCAGGCACTCGGCGGAAAAAATCATCCGCGTACGCGGCCGGGAGAAGCGCAGGTTCGGCGAGAACATCACCCGATAGTCCTCGCTGTAGGCCGGCGCGGGACAGCGCAGCTCGATGGCGAGTATGGGAATGCGCCGCCCGGCCAGCCAGCACGCCACGCCGTGCACGATCATCCAGTAGGTGAAATAGGTAAAGGGTCGGCGTGGCTCGTCGAGGTCTTCCAGCAGAACGATTTCGGCCAGGCTCTGCTGGCGCAGCAGTTGGGCCGGCAGGTGTTCGAGCATCAGCGACAGAAACCCCAGCACGGTCTCCAGCCCCGCGGCCATATTCGGCTGAGCCATGGCGGCGCGGCACAGATAGGCCAGGCTGCCGGACTTGAGCTTGCGCGGGTCCATGCCAAAAAACTCATCATCATTGCGCCGCGCCAGCAGGCGCCAGAGCCGCGCATAGGCGCTGGCCGGCACCCGAGCGTCGGCCAGATCAAGCAGCGCCGGATCGATCCCGACCTTGAGCAGGACCTCAGCCGTCGCCGCCCCGGGCGCGCAACTTTGCAGCAGTGCTTCACGCACCAACTGGATGGAAATGCTGTCTTTTTCCGACATCGACCGTCACTCGAACCCTGAGTCCTCTGCGCTGACGGCCATCTTAGGCAGCAGCCCATAAAAAGCCAGCACGCCGTGCATCCCGGACCTGACGCTAGGCGGTTTCGACCGGCACCAGAATCCCGTTGCCCGTGGCCACCAGCTTCAACTGTGCGTCCGCCGCGCTCGCGAACAGTTCGGCACTGGCAAATACCTGTTTGCGTCCCGCCTTGATCACCTTGCCCCTGGCCACAAATGACTCACCGATGGCCGGCGCCAGGCAGTTCACGGAAAAATGCGAGGCCAGGACATTGCCCGCCAGCGTCGCGGCGGCATAACCGCAGGCCGTGTCGAGCAAGGCCGCGATCATGCCGGCATGCAGGAAACCGGCGTACTGTCCCATGTCTTCGGGGCGCCAGGCCAGACGAATTTCCACCTCGCCGGCACTGGCGCTGAGCACTTCGATACCCGCCCAGCGATTGAAAGCCGCAGTTTGATTGATGGTTTGCAGGGTCTTGAGCATATCCGCCCCCCGAGGCGAGAAAACCTGCAGTCTGACCGTAAATCACCCGCCGCCAAGCACCATCAAGCGCCCTGATCACCCCTTAACTCGCCCGCCAATAAGCGCATAAGTGGCATAAAAAAACGGCGGAGGTCGCCCTTCGCCGTTTTTTTGTCGACATCGCCTTAGCAGCGCATTCAGTCGCTGCCGTACTTCGGCGAGCGCGGTCCATACAGCAAGCCGGTGGGTTGCCCCGCCGACAGCAGGCGCTGGCTGGTAATACCGGCAATCGGATGGCCAGCGTCCGTGGCGCTGTTGATGATCTGCTTGACCGCCGCCGTGACCAGCATGCCGATCAGGCCGCCGTTGTTGCCGCCGTTGCCTTCTTCGCTGGAAGCCGTCGCGCTGCCGGTCCACAACGCGGTGCCGCTGCGCAGGTCAACCAGTGTGGCGGTGGCCGTGACCACGGTCGCACTGCTGATCACCATATAGGTGGTGCCATAGGCTTTCACGGTGATGTACATCGCCGCGTCGGCGCCGAAGATCTCCCGCAGTTTGGCCGGCGGGGCCTGGTGAATATCACCGGCAGTGGTCAGGCCGTTCTGCTGGAAGGTCTCGTTGACCAGGGCCACCGGCAACACGTAGTAACCTGCCTCGGCCAGGGGGAAAGTGACCTGGGACAGCACGCTGTAGGTGGCCTTTACATCCGGCGACTCATTGAGCGGCGGCAGCACCAGGATGCTGCGCGGACGGCTTTCCTTGTAGGCCGAATAATCGACCGTACGCGGAGCGGCACAACCGGCCAGCCAGGTCACCATGGCCAGGGCGATAACAGGGTTGAGGAAACGCAGGTTCATTGGCGCACTCCTTTGGCGGCATTGCTCAACAGAAAGTCCATGTAGGTCGCCGACTCAGGGAACAAGGCCTTCTCGGTGCGCAACTGCTGCACCATCTGGTCATCCTTGCCCAGGCTGCCGTACAGCATGCCCAGGTGAGCGTGATAGCCCGGCGGCACCGCACGGTTGGTGGCCTTGATCTTCTCCAGGTCACGCTCCATGGCCTCGACCTGGGCTTCGAGGGCTTCTTCGCCGTTGAAATACTGATACACCTGCGGTTGATAGCTTTCCCACTGATAGAGAGTCTGCGGCCCGGAGGCGCAGCCCGCCAGCAACACTGCGGCACACAACGCCACCCACTGGAACTTGAACGCTTTATGCATGATATCTACCGTTCCCTGAGCGATTTCACTTACTGGTTGGCCGGTTTCCACACGCCGCTGTCCAAGGCGCTGACCATATTGTTCACGGCTTCACGCATGGCCAGATCCAGGACCTTGCCATTGAGCGTCGAGTCGTAGCTGGCGGTGCCACCAAAGCCAATGATCTCGCGATTCGACAGTTCGTATTCGCCAGCGCCCTGGCTGGAAAACACCACTTCGGAGGTGCGGATATTGACGATATTCAGGGCCACTTTGGCGTAGGCCACCTGGCTCTTGCCGCGCCCCAGAATGCCAAAGAGTTGATGATCGCCAGTTTCCTTGCGGCCGAACTCGGTCACATCACCCGTGACCACATAGTCGGCACCCTTGAGTTGCTGGGCCTGGTTCTTGATCTGCGCTTCCTGCTTGATCTCCTGCATATTGTCGCGGTCCAGCACGCTGAAGCGGTTGGTCTGCTGCAGATGGGTAATCAGGATGGTCTTGGCCTGACCGCCCAGACGGTCAACGCCGTCGGAAAAGATCCCGCGCATATAGCTCGAACGGTTATCGAACTTGCCGACCGCGATGGGGGTACGGACGCCGGCATAGGCCGTGCCATAACTCTGGACCTTGGCCACCGGCACCGCCCGCGAGCTTTCCGTGGCGCAACCGCCAAGCGTCAGCGCCAGGCCCGCGACCAAACCGAAGGCCGTTAGATGCAATGTGTACTTCATGGGTTTTACTCCTGAGAATGGTGTCATCACAGTGACTAGTTTTCTTGTTTCGGGGCGGACTGCGCGCTCGACGCACTGGCGCTCAGGCCCGCTTCGGCCTCATCGAGCAGCTCACGCACACGCGCGTCCTGGGGGAACTGTTGATGCAATTCGCGCAGATGACCGGCGGCCAGCGCGTAGTCATGGACGCTCAAATAGCTTCTGGCCAGTACGATCCGGGTAATCCGGCCTGGCGCGATGTCGTAGGCGGCCTGGTTGAAGCCCAGCGCCTTGGGGTAGTCGGCGTACTGCGCGCCGTTGTCGCCCAGATACAACAGGCCCAACACATTATTAGCGGCCAGGCCGCGCGGTTTCAGCTCGACGGCACGGCTCAGGCGCCCCCTGGCCTCGGGCACCCGCCCTAGCATCAGGTCGGCATCGGCCATATTGACCAGGTACTCGTAAGACTGCTCTGGAAAGAACGCCGCTGCCTGAGCGGCGTACTCACCGGACAGGGGGTGGTTACCCAACTCGTAATAGCCCAGCGAGATATAGCGCAGGGCTTCGGATTTTTGCGCGGGGCTGGCCGATGGATCCCGGACAATTCGCTCGAAAACCCTGATCGCCTCTTTGCTCTGCCCCTGGTCGTGGAGACGGTGGGCCTGGGCGAAGGTTTTCTGTAGGTCGTTCTGGTGCACCTGGGCGATTGCCTGCTCACGCACCTTGTCGCAGCCGTTGAGGCTCACCCCTAATAGAACCACTGTCCATACGTGAATCAAACGCACCCAACGCTTCCTTGTTCCGGTGATGCCCCTAATTGGCGGCAGCGATATTACCAGCCCGATCGTTTAAATGAACGCGCGCAATGTCAGTGCACGTGTCAGACGGATTCCCCTACAAAAAGCGCGTGATGGCCTATGCTCAAGCGGCCATGCACTCGCCAGGGAATGCCGCCATGAGCCTGCTTCAATTCCAGCCCAGCGCCCAGCCGATCCGCAATGAACTCTATATCGCCTGCCCCGTCGAGCGGGTTTACGATTACGTCACGCAGCCGGATCGCTGGCATGAATGGCACCCGACGTCCCTAAGTGCCGACACCGGCATGCGCGGCCCGGTCCCGGTCGGGCAACGCTTCAGCGAAGAAATCGACCTGCTGGGCCTGCAACTGCACATGGACTATCGGGTGCTGATCGCCCGTCCGCCCCAGGAGTTCAAAAGCCTGTTCACCTCTTCCCTGGCCGATGGTTGCCTGCACTATCGTTTACAGCCAAAGGGTCGAGGCACGCTGTTTCGGCGCACGTTGGACTACAGCCTGCAGGTCGCCGTCAGTGGTTTGCACACGCGGCTAGTGATGCTTTCGGATACCGCCATGCAGCGACTCAAGGCCCGCCTTGAAGAGTCTTCGCAGCAATAAAACTGACAAATCTGTAATTATTTACTCATTTATCTGACGGCATCAGACAGGTAATCTCACGCCCCATGATGAACCCTGGCTGGGGTCCATGACCTTGGCCACTGCTGCGAGAGAATCCCGATGAAATCCACACTTCGCCTGGCAGTGCTCTCTGCCCTGTTTATGAGCCCCATGGCCCATGCGGCCGAGCAACTGACCATCGACGTACACCGCGACGCCCAATGCGGCTGCTGCACCCAATGGATCTCCCATCTCGAAGAGAATGGTTTCAAGGTCATTGACCATGTCGAGGACGATATGAGCCAGGTCAAGCAGCGCCTCGGCGTCGCGCCACGCCTGGCTTCGTGCCATACCGGCGTGATCAACGGACAGTTTATCGAAGGCCATGTCCCAGCCGAACAGGTCATCGCCCTGAGCAAGCGCCCCGACCTGCGCGGCCTGGCCGTTCCAGGCATGCCTATGGGCTCGCCGGGCATGGAAATGGGTGATCGTCGCGATGCCTTCCAGGTCATCGGCCTGACCCGTAGCGGCACGGACGAAGTGATCGCCGAATACCCCGGACGTTGATTGGCGGCGCCTTTTTCGGGCTTTTCCTAACCGCGTTCGGCGCGGCCACCTTGCTGCCGCTGCAGTCCGAAGCCGTCCTGGTGGGCCTGTTGCTCAGCGAGCGCCACACCATCTGGACCCTCTGGGCAGTCGCCACACTGGGCAATGTGCTGGGCTCGTGGGTCAACTGGTGGCTGGGCCGCTCACTGGAGCGTTTTGGCCAGCGCCGCTGGTTCCCGCTCAAGCCGGCGCAACTGGAGCGCGCACGCCGGCATTACGCGCACTATGGCTACTGGACGCTGCTGCTGAGCTGGCTGCCGATTATCGGCGACCCGCTGACCCTGGTCGCCGGCATCCTGCGCGAGCCGCTCTGGCGGTTCCTACTGATCGTCAGCCTGGCCAAGGGCGCACGCTATGGGGTACTGGTGCTGCTGACCCTTTATCTGTGATGGCAGGAGACGGCAATACCGGTCGCTCACCTAAGGCAAAATGCCATATTTCCCTCGATGCCCCCGTCACAGTGCTTGAAATGCACGGCGGATGGCGGTATCACGGTGGCTTGTCCCTACGGAACACCTTATGAACAGCTTCGAACAAGCGATCCTCGATGCCGCCCTGGCGAATGTGGCCGATGGCAGCGAGAGCGAAAAGGCCCACGCCCGGGCCGCCGCCCTCGAAGCCATCGCCGTCATCACCACCCGTTTGCGCGGGCTGGAAAAGACCCGGGCCCTGGCGGCCCTGCTGGACGCCTACACCACGCCCGAAGAAGAACCCTGATCGGTCTACGACTCATGTCACAGCCAAGTGAACAGCTGCCGGACGCTGCGGTCACAGCTTCATTCAAGCCTTTGCCTCAGCTGTTTTCCTGCCCGTCCATTCAATGAGAGTTTTATGAGCCGCACTCGCGAGCAACTCATGGCCAGCGAAGCCCAATACCGGGGCCTGCTTGATGCCATGGACAGCGGCTTTTGCCTGATCGAGATGAAGTTCGACAGCGCCGGCGCACCCTGCGACTACCGTTTTCTGGAGGTCAACGCCGCATTCGAACGCGAGACCGGATTGGTCAATGCCACAGGTTGCTGGATGCGCGAGCGAGTCCCCGACCACGAACAACACTGGTTCGACCTCTATGGGCAGGTCGCACGCACCGGTCAGCCCATACGCTTTGAAAACCCCGCAGCGGCCCTCGGCCGCTGGTATGAAGTACACGCGCTGCGCATTGGCGATGCCGACGCGCCACGAGTGGCGATTTTCTTTACCGATATTACCCAGCGACGCCAAGCCGAAAACGCCCTCAAGGCTTTGACCGTCGCCCTTGAACAGGAGGTTGCGACACGCACCGATGACCGCAACCAACTCTGGAACCTGTCGAGCGACATCATGCTGCGCTGTCGCTTTGACGGCACGGTGACCGCCATCAACCCGGCCTGGACCGACACACTGGGCTGGACCGAAAAAGAGCTGCTGGGCAGTTGCATCCATGACCTGGTCCACCCCGACGATCTTGCCCACACCCTGGAAGCCGCCCGTCACTCGGCCGAAGGCCAGACCCTGCGGCGCTTCGAAAATCGCTACCGCTGCCGCGACGGCAGCTATCGCTGGATCAACTGGTCGTCCAGCCCTGGCGATCACTTCATCAATGCCGTGGGCCGCGACTGCACCCAGGATAAGGAGCGCGCCCTAGCGCTAGCCAAGGCCGAAGCACAGCTGCGCCAGAGCCAGAAAATGGAAGCCGTGGGCCAGTTGACCGGTGGCCTCGCCCACGACTTCAACAACCTGCTGACCGGTATCAGTGCCAGCCTGGAGATGCTCCAGACCCGCCTGCAACAGGGCCGCGTGCAACACTTGCCACGTTACATCGACGCGGCCCTGGAGGCGGCTCGCCGTGCGGCGGCGCTGACCCATCGCTTGCTGGCATTCTCTCGACGCCAGACCCTCGATGCCCAGCCCACCGATGTCAATCGGCTGGTCCGGGACATGGGCGAACTGCTCAAGAACACCGTTGGCCCTACGGTCGAACTACAGATACACGCGACTCAGGACTTGTGGCGCACGCGAGTCGACCGCAACCAGCTGGAAAACTCCCTGCTCAATCTCTGTCTCAATGCCCGCGATGCCATGCCGGATGGCGGGCGCCTGCTGATCACCACCGCCAACCTGAACCTCGACGACAGCGCCGCCCGTCACCTGGACCTCAAGCCCGGCGCCTACCTGTGCCTGAGTGTCACGGACAGCGGTATCGGCATGAGCGAACAGGTATTAGGCAAAGCCTTTGATCCGTTTTTCACCACCAAGCCCCTGGGAGCCGGCACCGGTCTTGGCCTCTCCATGGTCTATGGCTTCGCCCTGCAATCCTCTGGCCAGGTGCGCTTGAGTTCACGCCCTGGCCATGGCACCACGGCAGCCTTCTACTTGCCGCGCTACGAGGAGCAGGAACCACCTCAACCACCGCCGCTCCCGGCGTCGCAACCAGCGACACACCTGAGCCGTGGTGAAACCGTGCTGGTGGTCGATGACGAGCCGGCAGTGCGCATGCTGGTGGCCGAGGTGCTCGAAGACCTGGGCTATACCGCGCTGGTGGCCGACGACAGCCCTGGCGCGCTGGCCATCCTGCAATCACCCGTGGCAATCGATTTATTGATTACCGATGTCGGCCTGCCTGGCGGGCTGAATGGGCGGCAACTGGCCGACGCGGCGCGGGTCGAGCGAACGGACTTGAAGGTGCTGTTTATCACCGGCTATGCAGAACAGCAGGTAATTGGCGATCACGACCTGGAGGCCGGCATGCATGTGATGACCAAGCCCTTTTCAATCCATGATCTGGCGGAGCGCATTCGCCGGTTGATCAACGCGCACTGAACCCGCGGCTCTATCTGCCTGCCCTGGTCGGCGCTAGAATCGGCGTCACCCTTTCCTCGCCCCGGAGTTTTCCATGCTAGGCGTCACCGACTACAGCGCATTCGTTATTGCCTTCCTGGTGCTGCTGATTATTCCCGGGCCCGGTAACTTCGCGCTGATTGCCTCGACCGGCAAAGGTGGGATCAAGGGCGGGCTGGCGGCCACCTGCGGGGTGATTATCGGTGACCAGGTATTGCTCTGGCTGGCCGTGGCCGGGGTCGCAACGCTGCTGGCCACCTACCCGGCGGCGTTTTATCTGGTCCAGTGGCTGGGGGCGGCCTATCTGGCCTGGCTGGGCGCGCGCATGCTGTTTGCAAAGCCCGGTGACACCACACCAGTGCGGCCAATGAAGTCCGACCACTTCCTGCGCCAGACCCTGCTGATTACCCTGCTCAACCCCAAGGCCATTGTGTTTTACATGGCCTTCTTCCCGCTATTCATCGACCCGGTCAATCACCAGGGCGTGGTGACCTTCGGTTTTCTGGCCATGACCGCCGCTGTGCTGACCCTGGGTTATGGGCTGTGCTCGGTGCTGATCACGCATTTCCTGGCCGAACGGCTGCGCGCCAGCCCAAGACTGACCCAGTCACTTGAACGCCTGGCCGGCTTGTGCCTGATCGGCTTCGGCCTCAAGCTGGCGGTGCTGCGCTAGGTTCAGCCAGGCATTTGCAGGGGACCAAGGCCCGGCTATTGTCGCGGCATGGCGAGAATGGATCCAACCCGGCGGCGAGTCTGTTCTATGATGCGCCGATCCTCTTCACTTTCAGGCTCACCCTTCAGACGCCCTATGTTTCGAATCGATTTGCGCCGACTGATCCTTTTGCTCTCGATCAGCGTGGTCACCCTCACCGCTGGCAACATCTTCTATGCCAGCTATGAAACCCAGCGGCATTTCCTGATGCAGCAAACCCTGGAAGCCAACCGCATCTATGCAGTGAAGCTGGCCAGTACCACCGACAACTTTATCGCGTCGGCCCAGCAGCAACTGGCCTTCGGCGCCAACCTGCTGCCGGCCATCTGGAATCAGACGGCGGCCCTCAATCGCGAGGCCTATCGGCTGCGCCAGCAGAGCAACAGTTTCAACTCCGTCGTGGTGGCCCGCGCCGATGGCACTATTATCGCCGCCTCGCCGCGCGCCTTGAACCTGCTCGGCTCGGTCGCCGAAAGCGCGGGCCCGCGCGACGCCCTGCGCCTGCGCCAGCCGTTTATCTCCAAGCCCTATGTAGGCCTTAGCAAGCACCTGATGATTCATATCTCCCAACCGGTGTTTGGCGACAGTGGCGAATACCTGGGCCTTGTCGCCGGCTCCATTTATCTCAACGAGCCGAATATCCTCCACTCCCTGCTGGGTGAGCATTACTACCGCGATGGTTCCTACCTGTTTGTCGTCGATCCCGCGGGCAAGCTGATCTATCACCAGGACCCCGACCGGGTAGGCCAGATCATTCAGGGTAACCCGGCCATCGATGCGGTGATCGCCGGCCATGTCGGCAGCCTGCGCCTGAAAAACTCCCAGGGCGTGGATATGCTCGCCGGCTATGCCCCCGTGGCCAGGACCGGCTGGGGGGTGATCAGCCAGCGGCCCACCGCCGTGACCCTTGAGGGCCTGCAACAGCTGATGCGCCAAGTCTTCGGCTATGCCCTGCCGTTTCTGGCGCTGTCGCTGCTGGGGATCTGGTGGATTTCCAGCCTGATTACCCGCCCGCTGTCGCAGTTGGCCAACTCCGCGCAGTACTGGGGCAGCCTGACCGCCGCCGAATCCATCGGTAAAGTCCACGCCTGGTACTACGAGGCCGCGCAACTCAAGCAGGCCATGCAAAAAGGCCTGGCCCTGCTGCACCAGCAACTGGGCAAGCTCAACCGCGAAACCGTCACCGACCCGCTGACCGGGCTGACCAACCGCCGCGGCATGCAGTTGACGCTCGACCAGTGGGAGGCTGGCGCGCAGCCCTTTTCGGTGATCACCCTGGATGTCGACCACTTCAAGCAAGTCAACGATACACACGGCCACAGTGCTGGCGACCTGGTCTTGCAGCACCTGGCGCAGCAGTTGCGCCAGCACTCGCGCGACAGCGACGTGCTTTGCCGCCTCGGTGGCGAGGAGTTCGTCATGCTGCTGCCACAGACGCCTTTGGAACAGGCGGTGCTGGTGGCCGAACGATTGCGCCTGGCGATGTCCACCGAGCAGCCGTCGAGCAGTATCCAGGTCACCGTATCCCTGGGCGTCGCCCATTGGCCCATGGATGGGCTCAGTGTCGAGGCGCTGCTCAAGGAGGCCGACAAGGCGCTCTATCGCGCCAAGCATGGCGGACGCAACCGCGTGGTCGCGGTCCAGCCCCAGGCCCGCGCCCAAGACTAGCGCCGCTATCCCGGCAAAGCCGCTAAAATCGGCCACGCCCTGCGATTACCCGATTACCCGAGACCTGCCCCATGCACATCGACTTCGACACGGTTTATCAGCGCCACGACACCGGCAGCAGTAAGTGGAGCCGCTACCCGGCGGATGTTCTGCCGATGTGGGTGGCCGACATGGATTTTGCCGTCGCCCCCCCGATCCTCCAGGCCCTGCAAGCCCGCCTAACCCACCCCATGCTCGGCTATTGCGTGGCCCAGGACGCCTTGCGCCAGGCCATTGTCGACGACCTCTGGAACAAATACGCCTGGCGCGTCGAGCCCCAGGAACTGGTGTTCCTACCGGGCGTGGAGCCGGGCTTCAATATGGCCCTGCATGCCTTTGTCGAGCCGGGCAGCCGAGTTGTGGTCCAGGTGCCCAACTACCGGCCGTTGCGCCTGGCACCGGGCAACTGGAACCTGCCCAAGGTCGAGCTGGGCTTCGAGCCGGACGATCAAGGCGGTTATTGCACGCCCCTTGCCGCCCTGGACGCCGCCCTCGACAGCGGCGGCGCCCTGCTGCTGAGCAACCCGCACAACCCGTTGGGCAAGGTCTTCCCCCGGGACGAACTGCTGGCGGTGGCGACGGCCTGCCTGGCGCGTGGAGCGCTGATTATTTCCGATGAAATCCATGCCGAGCTACTTTTCGACGGGCGCCGACATATTCCCACCGCCTCCCTGAGCCCGGAGATCGCCCGCCGCACCATCACCCTGATGTCAGCCAGCAAGGCCTACAACATCGCCGGCCTGAAGACCTCCTTCGCAATCATCCAGGACCGCACGTTGCGCGAGCGCTTCAATGCGTCCCGCGCCGGTATGGTCGACAGCGTCAACGCCCTGGGCCTGGAAGCCACCCATGCGGCCTATACCCAGGGCGGCCCCTGGCTCGGCGCACTGGTCGAGTACCTGCAAAGCAACCGCGACTACCTGGTGGAAGCGCTGCGCAGCCGCTTTCCGGGGGTGGTCATGCGCGTTCCCCAGGGCACCTATCTGGCCTGGCTCGATTGCAGTGCGCTGGGCCTGGAAGACCCGCAGCGGTTTTTCCTGGAACAGGCGAAAGTTGGCTTGAGCGCCGGGCTGGAGTTTGGCGATGATTGCCAACAGTTCGTGCGTCTGAACTTCGGCTGCCCGCGCGCCCTGCTCGAAGAAGGCCTGCACCGTATGGAGCAAAGCCTGCGAGCCAGGGCTTGATCGGGCTTCAGTCCGCCACGGAGTCACTGCTGTCAGTGCTGGGCTGAAGCAGCCCCCCTTGGAGCTGCGCGCGATCACCTTCGCGCGCTGCGCGGCTGCGGCTGCCACCGCCCTCGCCCTCGCCCGCCAGGAAGATGAGGAGGCCGTGCGCTGGTACGCAATGAGGCAAGGGCGTTTTGCCAGGCATAACGTCGCGGCACAGAGCGCCCGGAGGGCAACTGCCCCGCACTGCCAGCCCCAGGTGCATCAACTGCCTGGACCTTGGGGGCGCTGTAAAGTGAAGCTGGATTCGCAAGGCCACACTGAGCAGACTGGCCGCCCCCCCTCAAAAAATCGCTCAACATCGTGTGGATCTATCCGCCGACAACCCCTCCTGTAACCGCGTAGGCGGCAGGGCTTTCCATCGAGCGGACGGGTATGCCGTCGCCAAAAAGTTCCGCCGAGGGCACTTTTACCAAGATATTTCTTACATACGAGTCTCTTTCAAGTAAGAAACCACTACCTGGCTCGCCATCCATTTCCTGAAATAACTATAAAAAGACAACTTCGAGAAAATTCCCAATACCTTTTCTCACGCGACAACAACCTAAATCCTTAAGATGGCCCGTACATTAAACACCCACCCCCTAAGTAAACAAATATGCCCAAGATTATCGAACGCAGGCGTGTTGCCGCTCCCCCTAGCAGGAGTCGTGGTCTCTTACTGTTGTTGTTATTTAGCGTAAGCGCCCTGTTTTCAAGCTATTCATACGCTGTATTCGAATGCAGCGTCCCCAACAAAATCATCAAATTCACATCCAACTACATTCGCCCTTATCAGGACGCGGCCTACGACGAAACACTTGGCTTCTGGTCCGTAAACTCCACCTTTAACTGCCAGGGCGGCAAGCCTGGCGATGTGTTCAGCCTGCGGATGAATTTTCTCTCATCAAGCTCTACCGAGACAGTCTGCTCCAACGCGTCCAGTATCGTCGGGCTACGCTTTCGCCGCGAAGATGGCGCGCCCTTTCGTTGCGCCAGCCTATCCAGAGATTCCCAAGAAGTTTTCCGCGCAGTCGCCACCGGACAACCCAGCTACCCGACGTTCAACCAGCCTGATTTCATCGAAGGCATCAAAATCAAGACCCGCTGGCCCTTGCAGCCCGGTGCCCAGAACCTTAAGTACGAATTCAGACTTATCAGCTTCATTGCCTATGTCAACGGCGTTAAACAACCCAATAACTACTTTGTTGCCCAAGCCGACACCACCGACTTCGTTGTCTCCAGTTGCACCCTCAGCACCGCGCCCATTACTGTGCCTTTTGGCGAATTCAGCCTTGCCGACCTCGCCACACTGGAAATCCCCTTTGATATCACCATGGGTAACTGCTCGGGCCTTGACGACGCCCGCGACTACAACAACACCATGCGACTCAAATTCACCTCCAACCGGCTATTACCCGACGGCAGTATCGATATCAATGAATGCCAGACCTGTGCCCAGGGACTGGCCATCGAAGTGTCGACCCGCAACAACCGCAGGCTCAACCTGAATAACCGCTACGACCTGCGTAATGGCGTCTTTACACTGAGCGAAAAAGGGATCAGTCACCATTTCAAAGCCCGCTTGAAACGTACGACCATACCGCTCAAACCCGGTACGGTCGACAGCGTGCTGACCTACATCGTGACCTCTGTCTGAATGCGCCGAGGCGTCAAACAGCGTGGCCCACAGGCCGGGAAAAAGCCGCCCGCCCGACCGCTCCCAGGATCGCGTCGTTCTGCGGAGTATGGATACGACTGCACAACACATCGCGATAGTGACGTTCCAACGGATTGCCCCTGGCCAGCGCCGGATTACCGATCGCCTCGACTGCCAGCTCCACCGCCTGAATGGCGTTAGTGGTAACTAAGAACTTGATCTGCCCCGCCTCACCGGCGGCCATGCGCCCGTGGACGGCGGCGTCGAGCAACACCCGATTGGCCAGCAACAGGGTATCGATCCGTCCCAACAGTTCATGAAAGCGCGGCAGGCTGGACAGCGGCGCCCCGAGATTAGCCGGTGTGCGTTCGGCCAGCCAACCCACCAGCCAGTCGCGCGCCGACTGCGCCACGCCGTCATAGATCGTCGACAGCAGGACCGCCAGCCAGAGCCCACCCTCGGCCCCCAATTCGGACGGGCGCGACACGCTGACCGGCAGCACGTCCACCGCGTGCTCCAGCGGCAACCAGACATCCTCGAAGACCACATCGTGGCTACCGGTGGCACGCATGCCCAGGTGGTCCCAGGTTTCCTCGATGCGCACCCCTGGCGTGTCTTTGTGCACCAGCCAGTTACCGACCCGTGGCTCGGGTTCGTCGCTGCGCGCCCAGACCGTCAGCCAGGTCAGCCCCGGGATGCCTGTCGAGTATATCTTGCGCCCACTGAGCAGCCAGCCATTCTCCACTCTGCGCGCCACGGTATTGGGCAGGCCTCCCCGGGCCGGAGTGCCAAGGTCAGGCTCGACCCGTAGCGCATTGACCAACGCGCCCTCCTCTACCGCCTCGCGCGCCAGGCGCAGGCGCAGATGCTCGGGCCAGGCGGCATTGGCCTGCAAACGCGCATGGTGCAGGTACTGCATCACCAGCACCAGCGCAGTGGAAGGCTCCCCCCGCGCCACGGCGCCGATCACCCGGCGTACCTGAGCCAGGCTCGCGCCTGCACCACCCAGCGTACGCGGCACGGTCAGGGCCAGCAGGCCCTCTTGCTGCAAGCGCGCCAGATTGGCATGGGGGAACTCACTGTGGCGGTCGAAATACGCCGCCGTCGCGGCAAACTCAGTGCTGAGCCGGGCCAGGCGCTCGATAAACGCCGGCGAATCGAGGTCAGGCCCCGGGCCCTGCTGAAGTGGGCGAACTGACACAGGCGAAAGGCTCATCGGCGGGCGTTCCTGAACAAGGGAAAAGGGATGGCCCGGCGAGGTCGAGTGCCGTGGCGGGCCTTTCAAAGGTTTATGACCCCATGCTAGCCATATAAAAAACCGCCGTGAAATTCATTTTTCTTCTAAGTTAATATTCAAAAATGGAATCTTTATGCATTACAAATATTCCCAATTCTATTTTTACAGCAAAAAAAACCGACTGCAGGTCACCCCGCAGTCGGCGAATATGTCTTGCCGAAGCGAGACATGAGCATAGTGATTGATACGTTGGCAGCGGTAATCCGCCGCCTGGCGTGTGCCGGCCTAGAGACGAATGCTCATACCGTCAAATGCCACTTCGATCCCCTTGCGCCCGAGCAGCGCCCGCTCGGCCGAGTCCTCGTCGAGGATCGGGTTGGTGTTGTTGATATGGATCAGCACCTTGCGGGGGCGTGATAGCCCCTCCAGTACGTCGAGCATGCCACCCGGCCCGCTTTGCGGCAGGTGACCCATTTCGCTGCCCAGCTTGTCGCCGACGCCACACACACGCATTTCATCGTCGCGCCACAGTGTGCCGTCGAGCAGCAGGCAATCGGCGCGCTCCATCCAGGCCAGCAGGTCGGCATCCGTCTGCCCCAGGCCCGGGGCATAGAACAGCTTGCCGCCGGTACTCAGGTCTTCGACAAACAAGCCGATATTGTCGCCGGGATGCGGGTTGCCCCGATGGGGCGAATAAGGCGGCGCGCTGGAGCGCAACGGGATCGCGGTAAACCGCAGGCTCGGGCAGGCGCCGAGTTGGAAAGGCACGCCGTCGAGCTGGATCGGGTTCCAGTGCAGGCCGCCGCCATTCCAGTGGCTGAGCATGGGAAACAGGGGGAAGCCGCTGGTCAGATCCTGATGCACCATCTCGGTACACCAGACCTGGTGCGGACAGCCCTCGCGCAAGCTGAGCAGCCCGGTGCAGTGGTCGATCTGACTATCGAGCAGGACCACTGCGGCAATCGCCGTATCGCGCAGCGCGCGCGCCGGCTGCAGAGCCGGGAAGGCTTCGAGCTGGGCGCGGATATCCGGCGAGGCGTTGCACAGGATCCAGTCCACACCGTTGTCACTCAGGGCAATGGACGATTGCGTGCGGCGCTCGGCGCGCACACTGCCATCGCGCACACCGGCGCAGTTGCGGCAGTTGCAGTTCCACTGAGGGAAACCGCCACCGGCGGCTGAACCGAGAATCTGGATAAACATGAAAGGCTCCGACGAGCAGAGGAGACTCCGGCCAACGCGACGATTGACCGGAGGGCGCGCTATTAACGGTTTGCGAAGTACATGGTCACTTCGAAGCCAATGCGCAGATCGGTAAACGCGGGTTTAGTCCACATAGGTCAATCCTCTTCTTATGCCGGTCAATTCCGGTAACCGCATTAATACATGGGGAGCATAGCCGCTTGAATGCTACTTTCGAGCTAGGTCTGCCGGTGCTTTTGACCCATGCATGCCGCCCACAAAAGCGCAGGCAAAAAAAACGCCGCCTGACCGGCATCCGCAGCGAGGGTGATCACCCTACGGACACTGGCCAGGCGGCGTAACCGCTCACCCTCAGGCTTTAGAAGAAGCCCAGCGGGTTGATGTCGTAGCTGACCAGCAGGTTCTTGGTCTGCTGGTAGTGGTCGAGCATCATTTTGTGGTTTTCACGACCAACACCCGACTTCTTGTAACCGCCGAACGCGGCGTGGGCTGGGTACAGGTGGTAGCAGTTGGTCCAGACGCGACCCGCCTTGATCGCCCGGCCCATGCGGTAGGCGCGGTTGATATCGCGGGTCCACAGGCCGGCACCAAGGCCGAACTCGCTGTCGTTGGCAATGGCCAGGGCTTCGGCTTCGTCCTTGAAGGTGGTGATCCCGACTACCGGACCAAAGATCTCTTCCTGGAAAACACGCATCTTGTTGTGACCCTTGAGCAGGGTCGGCTGGATGTAGTAACCGCTGGACAGGTCACCGTCCAGGCGCTCCGCCGCACCGCCGGTCAACAGCTCGGCGCCTTCATCCTGGGCAATTTGCAGGTAGGACAGGATCTTGTCGTATTGCTGCTCGGACGCCTGGGCGCCGACCATGGTGTCGGTATCCAGCGGGTTGCCACGCTTGATCTTGGCGATCTTCTTCATCACTTCGGCCATGAACGGCTCGTAGATCGACTCCTGGACCAGTGCCCGCGATGGGCAGGTGCAGACTTCGCCCTGGTTGAAGAAGGCCAGGACCAGGCCCTCGGCGGCTTTCTCGATAAATTGCGGCTCGGCCTTCATGATGTCTTCGAAGAAGATGTTCGGCGACTTGCCGCCCAGTTCCACAGTCGACGGAATGATGTTCTCGGCCGCGCAATGCATGATGTGCGCGCCCACCGGGGTCGAGCCGGTGAAAGCGATCTTGGCAATGCGCTTGCTGGTGGCCAGGGCCTCACCGGCTTCGCGACCAAAGCCCTGAACGATGTTCAACACGCCCGGCGGCAGCAAGTCGGCGATAATCTCGGCGAAGATCATGATCGACAGTGGCGTCTGCTCGGCGGGTTTGAGCACGATGCAGTTACCGGCCGCCAGGGCCGGCGCCAGTTTCCAGGCGGCCATCAGCAGCGGGAAGTTCCAGGGAATGATCTGACCCACTACGCCCAGGGGCTCGTGGAAGTGGTAGGCGGTGGTCAGCTCGTTGATTTCGGCGGCGCCACCTTCCTGCGCACGGATGCAACCGGCGAAGTAACGGAAGTGGTCGGCAGCCAGGGGGACGTCGGCGTTCAGAGTCTCGCGCACGGCCTTGCCGTTGTCCCAGGTTTCGCTGACGGCGAGGATTTCCAGGTTCTGCTCGATCCGGTCGGCGATTTTCAGCAGGACCAGCGAACGGTCCTGAGCGGAAGTCTTGCCCCAGGCATCGGCAGCCGCGTGGGCTGCGTCCAGGGCCTTCTCGATGTCTTCGGCGGTGGAGCGCGGGAACTCGGCGATCACTTCGCCATTGACCGGCGAAGTATTGGTGAAGTATTCGCCATTGACCGGAGCGACGAACTCACCCCCGATAAAGTTGCCGTAGCGTGGTTTGAAAGAGACGACGGCGCCTGGCGTTCCGGGTTGTGCGTAGATCATGGTTGAGGCCTCTGTACGGGTCGATGCCTGTCGGTCGAACAGGCGATGACCCGATGGTAGACAGCCTGGAGCCTCAGACGAATGCGCCGTTGGCAGTGGGGGTCTCGTTATTTGGTCGTAGTTTTTTTCGCACACGCGCGCCCCTGAAACGCAAACAAGCCCGCCCCCTGACGGGAGCGAGCCTGTTGTTGTGGCGCGCTGGATTCAGCGCTTACTTCTTGGCGACCAGCTCTTTAGGCAGCTTGAAGGTCCAGAGCATGCCGCCCTGGTTGAAGTCCTTCACCCGCTTGGCCACTTCGCCACCCCAGAGCGGTACTGCACCGCCCCAGCCGGACAGGACCGAGACGTACTGCTCGCCATCCATCATCCAGGTCACTGGCGAACCCAGTACCCCGGAACCGGTCTGGAATTCCCAGACCTTTTCGCCGGTCTTGGCATTGAAGGCCTGCAGGAAACCTTCCGGCGTACCGGTGAACACCAGGTTGCCCTTGGTGGTCATCACCCCGCCCCACAGCGGTGCGAAGTTCTTGTGACGCCAGACTTCCTTGCCGGTTTTCGGGTCGATGGCGCGCAGCACGCCAATATAGTCCTCGTTCAGCGGTTTGATGGTGAAGCCCGCACCGAGGAACGCCGCGCCTTTCTTGTAGGCAATGCCTTCGTTCCACATGTCCATGCCCCATTCGTTGGACGGAACATAGAACAGGCCGGTGTCCTGGCTGTAAGCCATAGGCATCCAGTTTTTCGCACCCAGGAACGCCGGCGCGACAAAGACCGAGGTGCCCTTGGCTTCGCTGCCCGGCGCGCCTGGACGGCTGGCATCGTTGTAGATCGGCCGGCCATTCTTGTCCAGGCCGGTGGCCCAGGTGATCTTGTCAACGAACGGGAAGCCACGGATGAACTTGCCGTTGGTGCGGTCCAGCACGTAGAAGAAGCCGTTACGGTCAGCAGTCGCCGCCGCCTTGATTTCCTTGCCGCCTTCCTTGTAGTTGAAGGAGACCAGTTCGTTCACGCCGTCGTAGTCCCAACCGTCGTGCGGCGTGCTTTGGAAGTGCCACTTGATGGTGCCATCGTCCGGATTGAGGGACAGACGCGAGGAGGAGTACAGGTTGTCGCCAGGGCGCAGATGGGAGTTCCACGGCGCCGGGTTACCCGTACCGAAGAACAGCTGGTTGGTTTCCGGGTCGTAGTAGCCACCCAGCCAAGGGGCGGCACCGCCGGTTTTCCAGAGGTCGCCGGGCCAGGTCTTGCCGGCTTCGCCGCCGGAGATCCCGTTTTCAATGGCCTTGCCATCCTTGTAGACGTAGCCCATGTGGCCTTCTACAGTCGGACGGGTCCACAGCAGCTCGCCGTTTTTCGGGTCGTAGGCTTCGATCTTGCCGACCACGCCGAATTCGCCACCGGCCACGCCGGTAATCAGCTTGCCATTGACCACCATGGGCGCGGCGCTGATGGAGTAGCCAGCCTTGTGGTCGGCGACTTTCTTGCTCCAGACCACCTTGCCGGTGTCCTTGTTCAGGGCGACCAGCTTGGCATCGAGGGTGCCGAAGAACACCAGGTCACCGTAGAGCGCCACACCGCGGTTGATGACGTCGCAGCACGGACGGATATCGTCCGGCAGGCGCGCGTCGTACTGCCAGAGTTTCTTACCGGTGCGCGCATCGACAGCGAAGACCCGCGAGTAGGAGCCGGTCAGGTACATCACGCCGTCCTTGATCATCGGCTGGGCCTGCTGACCGCGCTGCTTCTCGCCACCGAAGGAGAAGGCCCAGACGGGACGCAGATCCTTGATGGTGTTGACGTTGATGGTGTCCAGCGGGCTGTAGCGCTGGCCCTGAACGCCGAGCCCGTTGGTGACGATCTGCGCCGGGTTTTTCGGGTCCTGGAGGATCTCCTGGTCGGTGACGGCGGCCAGGGCCGAGCCGGACAGGAGCATGGCACTGAGGATCAGACTCAGGGCGAAGGGCTGGCGACGTGCGGGGTGGGACATGACGGCTTCCTCTGCGGTTTTTGTTGTACCCGGGAAATTTTCCCGGTCTGGCGCAGATTCTTGGTTGCAGGCCTATTCCCAACAATTGGCCGCTGTGGGGATTTTTATAGTTCCTTAGTACGTAGACCCCGCAGCGCGGGCGCGCAGCCGCGGGCGCCAGGCGACATCCGGGGGCGCAACAAGGCGACTCAAGGTTTTAGAAAAATCGGCGGGATGGCGCGCTCCGAACGCTGCGCGCGCGGGCGTAGCCTGACGGCAGCGTCAGGCAAACCGCTTAGAGCGCGTCCCTGGCGTTTTCGTCCAGGCGTTTCATCTGGCCGCGCTCATAGCGCGGATACAAATGGCTGACACTGCGGATCAGTTCATAGCGCGTCAGGCTGATCGCGGCAAAACGCTCGGGAATCGGGCTGCGGATCATCTCCGCCATATCCTTGCCCTGGGTCGCGCCATCACGCATCAAGCCGTCCAGCCAGCCCAGGTAGTCACGCATCTGGGCGAAAGGTCGGGCATCACTGGCCACGGGGCCGTGCCCCGCCACCACCTGCTTCCACGGCAAGGCCTGCAAGGTGTCGATATCCGCCTGCCACACTTCCAGGCCCGGGCTGTTGGGGGTGGTCAGCGCCCGCTCGAAAAACACCAGATCCCCAGCAAACAACACGCCCGTCTTCTCGTCGAGAATCGCCAGGTCGGCGCCGGTATGCCCACGCAGCCCCAGCAATCGCAGGGGGTGGCTGCCAATGGTCCGGGTGCCTGGCTCGACCACCTGAGTCGGCAACACTACCTCGGTACCGCGCATCCAGTCGCCGACCATGCGGTACATGTTCTCGGCCATGGCATCGCCCTGCTGCTTCAACAGCTCGGTGGTGCCCGCCAGCGCACCGATGGGCACATCGGTAAAGGCCTGGTTGCCCAGCACATGATCCGGGTGATGGTGGGTCAGCAGGACCTGGATGATCGGTTTGTCGGTCACCCGCGCAATGGCCGCTCGCAGCGCCTGGCCATAACGGCGCGAAGGCCCGGTATCAATGACCACCACGCCCGCCTCGGTGACGATAAACCCGACATTGACGATATTGCCGCCATTGGCCTTGGCGAAATTATCCGTGCTGCCTTCGAGCAGCCAGGTGCCGTCGGCGATCTGCCGCGGCTCCAGTCGATAGTCCAGATCAGCCAGTGCCGGCAGGCTCAGGCCCAGAACGAACATCAGCAACCAGCGCATGGCGCTCTCCTTTAATCGCGGTCAGGGAATCGCTGCGTTGAATTCATTGCCGCTGTTGTCGCGCAGCCGCAGATGGGTTTGACCTGCGCCCTGGACATCAAACCCCAGGTTAGGGTTTTCACTAACCGCCGGGAACAGCTCCAGGGTCGCCAATGTCTTGCCCGCCGCATCCAGGAGTTCAGCCTGGGTCAGGTAGAACTCCGGGATACCGCTGACCAGGCCATTGTCCATCGGGTGGGAAACCTGCAGGCGCAGGCGACTGAAATGCTCGCGCGGATACCGCCCACCCAGCACTTCGCCCACATGCTCCTCCCAACCGGCCTCGGTGCGCACCACACTGGGCGCAGTACAGCCGCCACCGGCCGCATCGATCAGGGTCGAGCCGACATGCCAGAGGCCATCGCGGGTCTGTACCGCCGCACGCAACGGGGTGGCCTGCTCGACCCGGATACGGATCGACAGCCACGGCAACACCTGCGCTGAAGGCTGGAAATCGACAATCTTGGGCAAGGGGTTGAGCTCGGCCCAGGCCAGGATGCGCACCACATCCCCCTGGAGCGCCCGGGCGTCGATCTCGATGGGAACCTGGCGGGCATCTTCGGCGAATGGCGGTGCGAGCAGCTTGACCCGATCATCGAAGACAAACGCCGCGCTGCCGAGGATCTGCTTGTGATAGAAGTCCCACATCACCGACGACGGCACGGGATCCGTGCCCGGTAAAGCTGCGGGTGCGTCGGCCGCCATGGCGCCCAACGGCAACCACAGGGCCAGCAGACAAGCATTTCGCCAGTTCATCCAAGTGCTCCTATTGATACATCTCCGGAACTTCGTAGCGCAGGCCGTAACGCGCGTAGATCGCCTGCACCGAGCCATCGCGGATCAGCCCTTCCAAGGCCTCTTCGAGAGCGTAGGCCAATTGCCGATTGCTCTCATGCACCGCCATGCCAATTTCCCAGACCTGCCGCCCCATGTTGGGGTAGGCATTTTCGGCGAGCGCCCATTGCGGATCACCGGCTTCGTGCAGCTGCCAGTCAATTTCACCGCGCATGGCCATGACCGCATCGACCTCGGCGTTCTTCATGGCCGCGAAGGCCAGGCTCACGCTAGGGTAATGGTGGGTCTTGGCACTTAGGCTACCGTTGAAGACTGACGTCAAATAGAACGACGGCACGCTGTCCACTTCGACCCCGATGGGGTTTTGCTGGAACACTGCCACGCTGGGCACCGCCTCCAGGCGACGGCGATCATAGGCAACCTGCCAGCATTCGCGCTGGTAAGGGCCAAACATCACCGCGTGCTCATTCTCCAGCTCGCCGACATCGTTGCGTTTTTGCCGGAAATCGCGATCGTAAGGCACGCGCATCATCAGGTCGGCCAACTGCTGGTCACGCAGCTGGCTACCGCGCCAGATGTAGTCGCGCAGGTCATCGTCGAGCTTCTCGCCGGGCGGCGCCCAGATCAGCTTCAACTGCACGCCCAGCGCCTTGGCCAACGCCGCGACCAGGTCGACATCCACGCCCTTGGGCTGGCCGTCGACCTGGAAGCTGTAGGGGGCAAAATCCTTGTAGACCGCCACCTTCAGTTCACCGGCAGCGATGATCTGATCGTAGTCGCGAACCTGCGCCATGGCTGCCTGGCAGCACAGCAACAGCCCGCCCAGGAGTACGCCAAATCGACGCAGGGACTTACTCATCGACGTGGACACTGTCCAGGTAGGTACGCACGGCCCAGAGCGCTTCCTGGCTCAGGTAGTCAGCCATTTTTGGCATATAGACGCGACCGTCGCGCACGGCACCGTGGCGCACACGCTCGACAAACCACTCGTCACCGGCATCGCCGACATCGAGCAAACGCAGATCAGGGGCGATACCGCCCGACTTGGCTTCCAGACCGTGGCACGCAGCGCAGTTCTGGTTATAGGCCGACGCACCGATCTCACGCGCCCGCTCACGCTCCCCTGTCGTGCGGTAAGGGTTGACGGCGGCCCAGCCATCGGCATCGACATCCACACCGGCATCCTTGACCGGCGTCAGGCCTTTGGTTTCCACCGCTTGCGGCACCACATCACCATGGGCCAAGACCAGACCCGAGGCCATCAGACCTGCGAGCAGGCCTACTACTAACCCGGCGTTGTGCACTTTTTTCATTGTTTTGCCCTCAGGATTGCACGCTTAACCTCTCTGAACAGAGGCTGTGCCGCCATCTTAGAAACCCCTCCCCACCAGCCGTATGCTGCTTTGGTGGTCGCGCCCTACTCCCTTGGTAGTAGGGCTTGTGGCGAGGATCTAAATCATGTCCGGACTGGGAACTATTCCCGGCAAGGGCGGGATATTTTCCGTATCGCCCCATCGCGCTCAGACACAACCTATGCAGGCCAAAACATCCACTGGGAACTGCAAACCATGACAATAAGATCGCTACCCGTCCTTTCACCTCTGTGTGTCGCCATGCAGGCCTTCCTGCTCGTCGGCGGCCTGTCGCTGGGTGCCACGGCGGTACAGGCTGCTGTTGCACCTGCCACCAAGAACGTGACGTGGGAAGACATTGCCAACGACCACCTGAACACCAAGAACGTGCTGCAGTACGGCATGGGCACCAACGCCCAGCGCTGGAGCCCGCTGGCCATGGTCAACGACAAGAACGTGTTCAAGCTGACGCCAGCCTGGTCCTACTCGTTCGGTGACGAGAAGCAGCGCGGCCAGGAATCCCAGGCCATCGTCAACGACGGCGTGGTCTATGTCACCGGTTCCTACTCCCGGGTATTTGCCCTCGATGCCAAGACCGGTCAACGCCTGTGGACCTACAACCACCGTCTGCCGGACAACATCCGTCCGTGCTGCGACGTGGTCAACCGCGGTGCCGCGATCTTCGGCGATAAAATCTACTTCGGCACCCTCGATGCGCGCCTGATCGCCCTCGACAAGACCACCGGCAAAGTGGTCTGGAACAAGAAGTTCGGCGACCACAGCGCCGGCTACACCATGACCGGCGCTCCGACGCTGATCAAAGACAAGGTCACCGGCAAAGTCCTGCTGATCCACGGCAGCTCCGGCGACGAATTCGGCGTGGTCGGCCAACTGTACGCCCGCGATCCGGACACCGGTGAAGAAGTCTGGATGCGTCCGTTTGTCGAAGGCCACATGGGTCGCCTGAACGGCAAGGACAGCACTCCGACCGGCGACGTCAAAGCGCCATCCTGGCCAGATGATCCGACCACCGAAACCGGCAAGGTCGAGGCCTGGAGCCACGGCGGCGGCGCCCCTTGGCAGAGCGCAAGCTTCGATGCCGAAACCAACACCATCATCGTCGGCGCCGGCAACCCTGGCCCGTGGAATGGCTGGGCACGGACCTCCAAGGACGGCAACCCGCACGACTTCGACAGCCTCTACACCTCCGGCCAGGTGGGCGTCGATCCAAGCACTGGCGAAGTGAAGTGGTTCTACCAGCACACTCCGAACGATACCTGGGACTTCTCCGGTAACAACGAACTGGTGCTGTTCGACTACAAAGGCAAGGACGGCAAAGTGGTCAAGGCCACGGCTCACGCCGACCGTAACGGCTTCTTCTATGTGGTCGACCGTGCCAACGGCAAGCTGCAAAACGCCTTCCCGTTTGTCGACAACATCACCTGGGCCAGCCATATCGACCTGAAAACCGGTCGTCCGGTTGAACGCGAAGGCCAGCGTCCGGCCAAACCGCTGCCAGGCGAAAGCAAAGGCAAGTCGGTAGAGGTGTCGCCGCCGTTCCTGGGTGGCAAGAACTGGAACCCAATGGCCTACAGCCAGGACACCGGCCTGTTCTACGTACCGGCGAACCACTGGAAAGAGGAATACTGGACCGAGCAACCGGCCTACAAAAAAGGCTCGGCTTACCTGGGCATGGGCTTCCGTATCAAGCGCATGTACGAGGACCACGTCGGTTCGCTGCGCGCCATGGACCCGACCACCGGCAAGGTCGTCTGGGAACACAACGAGAAGCTGCCACTGTGGGCCGGCGTACTGGCCACCAAGGGCAACCTGGTGTTCACCGGTACCGGCGACGGCTACTTCAAGGCCTTCGATGCGAAGACCGGCAAGGAGCTGTGGAAATTCCAGACCGGCAGCGGCATCGTTTCGCCACCGATCACCTGGGACCAGGACGGCGAGCAGTACATCGGCGTGACCGTCGGTTACGGCGGCGCGGTCCCACTGTGGGGCGGCGACATGGCTGAACTGACCAAGCCGGTGGCACAGGGTGGTTCGTTCTGGGTCTTCAAAATCCCAAGCTGGGACAACAAGACCGCCGCCAAGTAACGCACCTTAGCCCGGGCGTCCAAGGACGCCCATCGCGAGCGAGCTCGCTCCTACAGGAGACGCAACAGACCTGTAGGTGCGGGCTCGTTTTCGTTTGTGTCCGCCAACAAGAAGAGAACCTGTCATGAATTACCTGCCACTTGTACTTGCCTTTGCTCTCTCCCCGGCGTTTGCCGCGGCCCCACATGGCGACGAGGGTGACGACGCCCCGCTGGTGATCAACGGCTGCGTGATTGATGAGGGCAGCAAATGCCCGGGCGCCAACCTCAAGGGCGCCAACCTGCGCAACCAGGACATGCGCCATATGGATTTGAGCGGCGCCGACCTGAGCGGTGCCGACCTGCGTCACGCCAACCTCGACCTGACCAATCTGGAAAAGGCCAACCTCACCGGCGCCAACCTGACGCGCGCCAGCCTGCAACAAGCCAACCTGCGGATCGCCAACTTCAGCGACGCCAAGATGATCGCCATCCAGGGCTGGGGCATGTTCGCCCAGGGCGCGCAGTTCCAGAACGCCGACTTGAGCGCGGCCTACCTGCAATTCGCCAAGCTGTCCGGGGCAAAGATGCACAGTGCCAAATTGCAGGCCGCCGACCTGGAAATGACCTGGCTGAGCAAGGCCGACCTCAAGGGGGCGGACCTGCGTGATGCCAACCTGCAGGAAGCCAAGTTCGGCGGAGCCAGCCTGGAACAGGCCAACCTGACCGGCGCACGCCAGCACTACGCGAACTTCCAGGACAGCTACATGGAAGGCTGCCTGGGCTGCACCAGCGGCTGGGAAAACTGAGCAAGCATGCGCCTGGCGAGCGGTAGTCGCTGCCGCCAGGCTGTCATGAACCCCAAGGGGCTGGGCGTGACCACGATCACCGAGGGTCTGCCCGGCCCTAACGCCGCCTGACGGCAGCGGCGAGGTTTATCCTCTGGAAAGCCCCACCCTCCCCTTGGCCGTCGGCAGGCGGCGACCCTGTGCGCAGCACACGTAACCTGGGCGACTCAGTCGGCCAGGGCAATCGTGCCGCTGTGGTTTTACCAACGCAGTACGCCTAGAGGTAGCCGCGCGACAACGGCTACGCACACCCTGATTGGCTACTGCCCGATCCGCACCACGCCCATATCGATCCCCAGATGCACCAGTTCGGCATGGGAACTGACCTGCAGCTTGCTCTTGAGCAAGGTCAGGTAGTTGGAGACGGTCTTGGCGCTGATGCACAACTGCTCGGCAATCAGCCGTGCCGGCGTGCCCTTGGCCAGCATCACGAAGATCTCCAGCTCGCGCTGGGTCATGCTGCGCAATCGTGGATCGCTGGCATCCTGGCGCGGGGAATGGCAGGCCAACTGTGTGGCCAGGCCCTGCTCGATATAGGTATGCCCGGCCAACGTACGATGCACCGCTTCGATCAGCACATGGGGCGCCGAGCTCTTGGTCAGGTAACCCGAAGCCCCGGCCTCCAGCGCCTGGCGCACCAGCGGTAACTCATCATGCATGCTGAAAAACAGCACCCGCAGCTGAGGCAGGCGCTGGCGCAGACGGCGCGTGGTTTCCAGGCCGCTGATACCCGGCAGCCCGAAATCCATGATCACCAGGTTGGGAATCTCTTCCTGCACCCGCGTCAGGGCCTCTTCGCCGGTCGCGGCCTCGCGGACCTGAACCTCCGGCAACAGCGCCCGCAACAGGCTGGCATAGCCTTGGCGCACCACGGCATGGTCATCGACGATCAGGATATTCATCCGTTCTCCAGGGGTATGTTCAAGGCCAGCGCCCATCCGGCACCAGGCTGGCTGATGATCCGTAGCTCACCCTCGAGGCTACGCGCACGTTCATGCATCGAGTACAGCCCCACGCCCGGGCGTTGGGGCGCCTGTGCGCCGCAGCCGTTGTCACGCACCAGCAGGTGCAGGCGACCGGCGCGCTGCTGCAGGCGCACGCGCACGCGACTGGCCTGGGCATGGCGGGCAACATTGGTCAGGGCCTCCTGCAACAGGCGGTAGAGATGGGCCTTGGTCGGTGCCGACATCACTGGCAAGTCGCGGCCCAGGGTCAGGCGGCAATCGATGCCCTGGGTGCTTTGCCATTGATCGGTCAGCAGCTCCAGAGCTTCGCCCAGCGGCAAGTGCTGCAACACCACCGGGTACAAATCGCGAATCAGCGCGCGAAAGCCCTGCTGCAGTTGCTCGCAGTGTTGCTCCAGGCTTTCGGCGGTACTGGCCACGGTGTCCGGCTGGTGGGCAATCAGCCGTAACAGGCAGGCCTGCGCACGTATGCCCGCCAGGTACTGGCCCAAGTCGTCGTGCAGGGTCTGGGCCAGGCGAGTGCGCTCCTGGTCCTGGACCGCCAGCAGGGTCTGGGCCAGCCGCGTGTTTTCGGCCTGGGTCTGCTCCAGGGTGGCGGTCATGGCATTGAAATGCGTAGCCAATTGGCGCGCCTCGGGCAGCCCTTCGCTGCGCAAGCGCACATCGAGCCGGCCGCACGAGACCTGCTGCAAGGCCTTGAGCAACTCATCGAGTAAACGCAGGCCACGGCGCACCGCCCAGCGGATGGTCAACAGGCTGACCAGTAGCGCCAGGCCGCTCAGGCACAACAGCAGTTGCAGGGAATCCCAGACCTCATCGATCTCGTCACCAGGATCGACACTGATCGACACCTCGCGCCCATCAGCCAGTTGCAGATTGCGCGGCGGATGGCGCTCGGCATCGAACAACCAGCGTCCGAGCCAGGCATCGAGGCCATGCAGGGACGGCGCTTCGCCGAGCTGACCGGGCTGCGGCCAGGTGACCCGCACGTGGCGCAGGCTGGAAGTCAGGCGCGGCTGCAGGCTGGCCGGATCGCGCTCGGCGATTTCGGCGAGGTACTCGACCACGGCCTCGGCGGCGCGTAATTCGCGCTCCACATCGGCGATCGCCTGATGCAGCAACAACACCAGGCACGCCAGGGTCACCAGGGAAAAGAACCCGCTGACCCACAGATTGATTCGCCACAGGGCTGACATGGTTTAGCGACTCAAGCCCGGTGGGGCAGCCTGGGGTTGGAAGGTGCCGCCGACGTGGAGCTTGTCCACACCGATCATGCTGAGAATCAAGAGCAAGGGCAGCAGCAGGGCTTTGACGACGCGCATGGCCGGGCCTCTTTATTGTTATGGTCTGTTGCCCATGCTAGAGGCCCTGCCGCTTGGCCGGACTACTACCTTGGTACTGCCCGGCTGGTACTTTCTGCATATTCCTCGACCCGGGAAGTATTCCTATGCTGGCGCCACCTGTTGTGGAGTGCCGCCATGCGCCCGTTCGCCCGTTCCACCCTGCCCCTGCTACTTGCACTCGTCGCCAGTGCCGCGCCCTGGTCCGCCAGCCAGGCAGCCGACGACACGTTGCAGGTGCGCATCGGCTATCTGGGTTACCGTCCGGACACCGGCCCGTTGCTGTCCAACGTCATCCCCGAGCCGGCCGATGCCGGGCTGCGGGGTGCCGAGTTGGCCATCGTCGACAGCAACAGCACCGGACGTTTTCTCAAGCAGTCCTACAGCCTGGAGGGCGTCACCGTCGACAACCCGCAGGCCCTGCTGGAAGCAGCTCAGCGCCAGCATGCCGAGGGCCTGCGCCTGTTCGTGATCAACGCGCCCGGCAGCAGCCTGCGTGAGTTGAGTGCCGCCCTGCCCGACAGCCTGCTGTTCAACGCCGGCAGCGCCGATGATGATCTGCGTAGCACCGCCTGCCTGAACAATGTCCTGCACACGCTGCCCAGCCGAGCGATGCTGGCCGATGCCCTGGGCCAATTCATGGCCGTGCGCAAATGGCAGCGCAGCCTGTTGATCGTCGGCCAGACCGCCGAAGACCAAGCCTATGCCGCCGCCTTGCGCCGCGCCCTCAAGCGTTTCGGGCTGAAGATCGTCGCCGAGAAGCCTTGGTCCTTCGACAACGACCAGCGCCGCAGTGCCCAAGCCGATATGCCGCTGTTTACCCAGACGGCCGAATACGACGTGGTGCTGGTCGCAGACGAGCGCGGTGACTTTGGCGAGTATGTGCCCTACCAGACCTGGTACCCGCGCCCGGTCGCCGGCACCCAGGGCCTGACGCCGGTGGGCTGGCACAAAACCGTGGAAACCTACGGCGCGGCGCAACTGCAAAAACGCTTCGAAGCCCTCGCCGGGCGCTGGATGAACGACCGCGATTTCGCCGCCTGGATGGCTGTGCGCAGCGTGGCGAGCGCCGTCAGCAAGCTACGTCAGGCCGATGCCACGGCGATTCGCCACTTGGCCCTGTCCGACCAGTTACCGCTGGATGGCTTCAAGGGCCGCAAGCTCAGTTACCGCCCCTGGAACGGTCAGTTGCGCCAACCCATTCCAGTCGTGCAGCCCCGCGCCCTGGTGACCACCTCGCCCCAGGACGGCTTTTTGCACCCCTTCAATGAAATGGACAGCCTTGGCTACGACCAGGCCGAAGTCACCTGCCAGTACCGCGCGCCGTAAGGCGCTAGCGCCGACCCCATCAATAACTACAAGAAAAGGCACTTGCCATGTATCAGCCCACCCGCCCCGCCCCTTCCACGCTCGCCCTCGGTAAAAGCCTGTTGGCCAGCGCCCTGCTGCTCGCCTCTGGCTCACTGTTGGCCGCCACGGCATTTGTCTCCAATGAAAAGGACAACAGCCTCAGCGTGATCGATATGCAGACGCTGCAAGTGGTCGAGACCCTGGCGGTCGGCCAGCGGCCGCGCGGCCTGCTGCTGTCCCACGACAGCAAGCTGCTGTACATCTGCGCCAGCGACTCGGACCGAGTCCAGGTCATGGACGTGGCCACGCGCAAGATCATCAAGGAACTGCCGTCCGGCAAGGACCCCGAGCAATTCGCCCTGCACCCCAACAACCGCTGGCTGTACGTCTCCAACGAAGACGATGCCCTGGTCACCGTGATCGACACCGAGACCTCCAAGGTCCTGGCCCAGGTCGATGTCGGCGTCGAGCCTGAAGGCATGGCCGTCAGCCCGGACGGCAAGTGGGCGGTCAATACCAGTGAAACCACCAACATGCTGCACTGGATCGATACCAGCACCCAGACCCTGGCCGACAGCACCCTGGTCGACCAACGCCCACGCTTTGTCGAGTTCAGCAGCGACGGCAAGCAACTCTGGGCCTCGGCAGAGATCGGCGGCACCGTGACCGTGCTCGACGTCGCCTCGCGCTCGATCATCAAGACCCTGAACTTCAAGGTCAAGGGCGTGCACCCGGACAAGGTCCAGCCCGTGGGCGTCAAGCTCAGTGCCGACGGCAGATATGCCTTTGTCGCCCTGGGCCCAGCCAACCACGTCGCAGTCATCGATGCCAAGACCCTAGAGGTGCTCGACTACCTGCTGGTCGGCCGCCGCGTCTGGCAGATGGCATTTACCCCGGATCAACGCCAGTTACTGGCGACAAACGGCGTCAGCGGCGATGTGTCGGTGATCGACGTAGACAGCCTGAAGGTGGTCAAGTCGGTCAAGGTCGGGCGCTACCCGTGGGGCGTGGTGGTCACGCCGTGAACGCCTTGCAGGTCAACGACCTGAGCTTTGCCTATGGGCAGCGCCAGGCCTTGCGCCAGATCGATTTCGCCCTGGCGCCAGGGCGCTTTACCGCCCTGCTCGGGCCCAATGGCGCCGGCAAGTCGACCCTGATCGCGTTGCTGACCCGGCTCTACGATGTGCAGCAGGGCGAAATCAGTGTCGGCGGCCACTCGTTACGCCGCGCGCCGCGCCAGGCCCTGCGCCAGCTCGGCGTGGTGTTTCAGCAAAGCACCCTGGACCTGGACCTGAGCGTGGAGCAGAACCTGCACTACCATGCGGCGCTGCACGGCCTGTCACGGCGCGACAGCCAGGCGCGCATCGACTTGGAGTTGACCCGTCAGGACCTGCTCGAGCGCCGCCGGGAGAAGGTTCGCGCGCTCAATGGCGGCCATCGACGTCGCGTCGAGATCGCCCGGGCGTTGCTGCACCAACCACGTCTGTTGTTGCTGGACGAAGCCAGCGTCGGCCTCGACCCAGCCAGCCGCCTGGCGCTCAACCAGCATGTCCGCCGCTTGTGCCTGGAGGATGGGATCAGCGTGCTCTGGACCACTCACCTGCTCGATGAAGTGCACGCCGACGACGACCTGATGATCCTGCACCAGGGACAGCTGGTCGCCGCTGGCGTGGCCACGCAAATCAGCGCCACCCACGGCGGTGAACTGAGCACCGCCTTCGCCCGATTGACCGGCTCTGGAGTTCACCCATGAACGCTTACTGGCAATGCCTGCGCGGGATTGTGCTGCGCGAATGGCTGCGCTTTATCCTGCAACGCACCCGTTTTCTCAGCGCGTTGGTGCGACCGTTGCTGTGGTTGCTGGTCTTTGCCGCGGGTTTTCGTGCGGCCCTGGGCATCGCGATCATCGAGCCCTATGACACCTATATTCCTTACGAGGTCTATATCGTGCCGGGGCTGGCCTGCATGATCCTGCTGTTCAACGGAATGCAGGGCTCATTGTCGATGGTCTACGACCGGGAAATGGGCAGCATGCGCGTCCTGCTGACCAGCCCGCTGCCACGGGCCTTTCTCTTGGCCAGCAAGCTGCTCGCCACCGCGCTGATTTCCCTGCTGCAGGTCTACGCGTTTCTCGCCATCGCCTGGGTCTACGGGGTGCAGCCACCCGCCTGGGGGCTACTGACCGCCCTGCCGGCCCTGCTGCTGGTGGCCCTGTTGCTCAGTGCGCTGGGGCTGCTGCTGTCCAACGGCATTCGTCAGTTGGAGAACTTTGCCGGGGTGATGAATTTCGTGATCTTCCCGCTGTTCTTCCTGTCCTCGGCGCTCTACCCGCTCTGGAAGATGCGCGAGGCGAGTGAATGGCTGTACTGGCTGTGCACGCTCAACCCGTTCACCCACGCCGTGGAACTGGTGCGCTTTGCGCTGTACGAGCGCTTCAACCTGCTGGCAATGGCCGTGTGTCTGGGCCTGACCCTGCTCTTCGCAGTGCTCGCGGTCCTGACGTTCAACCCACAGCACGCCGCCTTGCGCAAGATCGGCTGAACGCCGAGCACCATCACCCATCTACTACTTTAGTACTGCCTGACCTGCCTATCGTCGCATTCCCAAAGCATCGGCACTGGCTTGTAATACGGCACATAAGAAGAATGAGACGACTGCCATGCGTACCCTGCTTTGCGCCCTGTTTGTCGCGGTATCCCTGTGCGGGACGGTCCAGGCCGACACCCCGCTGTTCTCCGCCGATGGCTTTCGGCTGACCCTCTATCGCAGCCCGACACCGACCCAGATCGACGGCGCGCAGATCGTCGACACTCCAGCAGTCCAAGCCCTGGTGCAACAAACACCCAAAGCACTGCTGGTCGACGTGTATCGACGCCCGTGGCTGCATGGCCAGTTCGTTGAAGACCAGCCGCACGCCAACCTGCCCGACAGCCTGTGGCTGGCCAATGCCGGCGATGGCGAGCTGACACCCGAGTGGCAGCAGTACTTTGCCAATAACCTACGCACCGCGACCGCCGGGCGCCTGGACCATCCCGTGGTGTTCTATTGCCGCTCCGACTGCTGGCTTAGCTGGAATGCCATCAAACGCGCCCGCGCGCTAGGCTATACACGGCTCTACTGGTACCGTGACGGCCTCGACGCCTGGGAGGCTGCGGGCCTGCCGGTGACCCCCGCACAACCCCAACCGCTGCTCTGAACCGCACTGCGCAACGCGCCTACCCACACAAAAAAATTAAGAGGTGAAGGCCATGTACAAGATTCTGATCGCCGACGACCATCCCCTGTTTCGCGAAGCCATCCACAATGTCATCAGCGACGGTTTCCCCGGCAGCGAAGTGATGGAAACCGCCGACCTGGACAGTGCCCTGGCCCTGACCCAGAGCCACGACGACCTGGACCTGATCCTGCTCGACCTGAACATGCCCGGTATGCATGGCCTCAATGGCCTGATCAACCTGCGCAACGAGGCGCCGACCATTCCGGTGGTTATCGTCTCCGCCGAGCAGGACAAGCAGATCGTGCTGCAGGCCATCACCTACGGCGCCGTCGGCTTTATCACCAAGTCCTCGCCGAGGGCGCAGATGACCGAGGCCATCGAGCAGATCCTCAATGGCAATGTGTACCTGCCGTCGGACATTATCCGTACCCAGAAATCCAGCAGCCGACGCAACCAGAGCGAAGCCCCAAGCTTCCCGCCGGAACTGCTGCAGGCCCTGACCCGCAAGCAACTGCTGGTCCTGGAGCGCATGACCAAGGGAGAGTCGAACAAACAAATCGCCTATACCCTGGAAATTGCCGAGACCACGGTCAAGGCCCACGTCTCGGCGATCCTGCGCAAACTCAACGTGCACAACCGCGTCCAGGCCATTCTCAGCGCCGGCGATATCGACTTCGCCGCCTACCTGCGCCGCTAGGGCGCCTAGGCGGCCAGGCGCTCGGCACTGCGCGCCGACAGTGCCACTGCGCGCACCGAGTCACCGGCCGCCAGGCCGAGCGCTTGCGCCACGTGCGCCTCGACCACCAGCCGCCCCGCCACCACCCGTGCCGGGGCGGCGCTGATTCGGCAGTCGGCAAAGCGGCGATTGTGCATCAGATAAGCCTCGGCCCCCGCGCCTACGGAACCGATGCCCAGGGGCAGAACCTGGCTATCGCGCACCGCACGAATCTGGTCGGTGGCGCACTCGATCAGCGGCCCGCCATCGAAGATATCGACATAGTCCTTGAAGCCGAACCCTTCGGCCTTGAGCATGCCCAACGCCGGCTCCGTGTTGGGGTGCACGCGGCCGATTACCGCCCGGGCGCTTTCCGGCAGCAGGCAGGTGGGCAGCGGGAACTTGGGCATCAACTCGGCGATAAAGGTCTTGTTGCCCTGCCCGGTCAGGAAATCGGCATCGGCAAAATCCATCTTGAAAAAATGCCGGCCCAAGCCTTCCCAGAACGGCGAGACACCCTGCTCATCCGAGTAGCCGCGCATTTCGGCGATCACCTTGTCACCGAAATGCTCACGGAACTCGGCCAGAAACAGAAAGCGCGCCTTGGACAGCAGCCGCCCGTTCAGACCGGTGCGGTGCTCGGCGCCGAGAAACAGCGAGCAGAGCTCCGATTGCCCGGTCATGTCGTTGCCCAGAAACAGCGTCGGCACGTGCTGGTTGATCGAAAGGCTTTTCGAGGCGGCCACGAACAGGCCAACCCGGTAGTTGTACCAGGGCTCGCGCAGCCCTACGGCACCGGCGATGGCACAGATCCCGAGCACCTCGCCGCTGGGCGCCTGCAGCACGAACAGATAGTCGGCATCGGCCCGCTCGGCCTCTCCGGCAAACGTCTTCTCAGCCCACTCCAGGCGGTGACGCAGGCGCACCGGGTCGGCCGGCAACGTGGTCAGGCCGGCACCGGCGCTCTGGGCCAGCAGTAGCAACGAAGGCAAGTCGGCAAGCGTGGCAGGACGGACAATCATCAAGAGCACTCCAGAGCGGATTCGGGGTGCTTATTGTCGATGGGCTTGCGCTTGAAACCTGGCTGAAGGCCAGTGGCCGGCGGCGCAAAAACGCTGAAATCACGAGGTCGACAGCCGAATCGGTGGCAAGGCGACCGATCATTGCGCACCCGTGCATCACGCTGCCTAGTGCCTCTATCGCCGCGAGCCTGTTCCCCTCGACGACCCGCTCACGCCTGCAGAAATCACGAACGGGCTATTCCATTCCAGTTTTGACCATTGCCAGTTCGGGGTGGCTGACCAGCTTGTCGATATGCAGGTCCGGATCGTCGAGCCAGACCTCCGTCAGCACCCGGTAATGCTCCATATCGCGGCAGCGCATGCGCAGGCTGTAGTCGAACGCGCCGCTGATCAAATGGCACTCCAGCACCTGGGGACAGCCGCGCACCTTGGCCTCGAAGGCTTTCTGCGCCGCCCGCCCGCTCTGGTTCGACAGCGCCACCAGCACCAGTAGGGAAAGCCCGGCGCTGAGCTTTTTCTCATCGAGAATCGCCGCGTAACCACGGATCACACCCGATTGCTCCAGCTTGCGCACGCGCTCCAGGCACGGCCTGGGCGTCAGGTGCACGCGCTCGGAAAGTTTCTGGTAGGTGATACGCCCTTCATGGCGCAGTACCTCGATAATTGCCTGGTCGATGCGATCAAGCGCTATCGATGGGTCACGAATTTCCGCCATGACGGGTTAGCCTCATTTCATACGGCGCAGCGAGCGGGTGCGGGTGCAAGGAGGCGCCAGCATGCCAACCCGGGCGGTATCACCTGTGTCGTTAACGGCCGCCAAGACAGCCGGAACCGACCGAAAAAACATCCAGCGACAGCCGATTCTGTCGAGGTACGCACTTTAACAGGTGTCACCCCCACCCTTCACCCTGCGCAACGCCGTTGGCGGCAAAAAACAGCACAACAGAATCCCTGGCTGAACAGAACGCTGGGCAACGCCAGCCACTCGCAATAGCAGAGGCCAAGTGGTGGTCGCAGGGTTAGGCGGCAAGTGGTGAGCGTGTCCGAGCGCAGGCCCCACCAGAAACACAAAAGCCGGCAGAGGGCATGATTGCCTCGGCCGGCCTGTTGCGTCGTACTCCAAAGGGTCGTGGATCAGGCCAGCAGGCGCTGGATCTGCTCCTGAAGGCTGTCCAGGTCGAACGGTTTGGCCAGAATCGGCGCCGTCAGCGCGATAGGGCTTCCCGACTCGCGAATCTCGGCCGGATAGCCACTGATAAAAATCACTTTCAGATCCGGACGCAGCTTGACCGCAGGTTCGGCAATCATGACCCCGGAGATCCCGCCGGGCAGCCGATAGTCGGTAATCATCACATCCAGATGGGGTTTGCTGGCCAGCACCTCGAATGCCTGCTCGCCATTTTCCGCCTGCAATACGCGGTAGCCCTCGCCCGACAGATAGGCTACCAGGACCATCAGGATGGAAGGGTCATCCTCGACGACCAGTACGACATCTTGCGCATCTTCACTCATGGGACGCCTTCGTTCTCAAAATTGCTGCGTCTACGACCACAACCCGGGCCATAGGTTGCGTTTAATCGTGCAATGGCAGGCAAACGCGAAATAGAGCCCCTTCACCCATGGCACTGTGTACGCTGATGGTACCGCCATGGGCGCTGACAATCTGCTCGGAAATAAATAACCCCAACCCCAGGCCCGCAACCACGTTGCTGCCCGAGACCCGCTCGAACTGCTGGAAAATCCGCGCCTGGTTCTCTTCACTGATGCCGATCCCCCGGTCCTGCACTTCAATCCACGCTTGGTTATCGACCTGATGCACTCGAACTTCAATCGGGCTCTTGGCCCCGTAGCGCAGGGCATTGGTCAGCAGGTTGGAGATCACCTGCTCAATACGGAACTCGTCCCAGTGCCCCATCACCGGGGCGGGCGCGTCCAGGCTGACCGTCGCCTCCGCTGCGGCCACCTGCGCCGCGAAGTTGCCGAGCAGGCTGGCGACCGTCTGGGCCAGGTCAAAGCGACTCGGACGGATCGACAGCTTGCCGGTGCGAATCCGCGAGACGTCGAGCATATCCTCGATCAGACGGATCAGGCTCTGGATCTGCCGCTCGTCGCGCTCGACCATGGCCTGCATCTTGTCCAGGCTGAAGGCTGCCGCGTTGTCGCGGGCCAGGTGCATCTTGCGCAGCTGGGTTTCAAGGATCAGCCCGTTCAACGGCGTGCGCACTTCATGGGACACGATAGACATGAAGTCATCGCGCATCCGCACCGCGTGCTCCAGTTCATTCTGCGTCGCCTGCAACTGTTGGAGCAGTTGGTCTTGTTCGCGCCGGCTCTGCTCCAGGGCGTCGATCTGCTGTTTGAGCGCCTTGCCGTGCCGATACAGATCAACGAAGACATTGACCTTGCTCTTCACCGCCTGGATATCCAGCGGTTTGTGCAGAAAGTCCACCGCGCCGCTTTCATAGCCCTTGAAGGCATAGTTGAGCTCGCGGCCGGCGGCGCTGACAAAGACGATCGGGATGTTCCTGGTTTTCTCCGTGCCACGCATCAGCTCCGCCAGCTCGAAGCCATTCATACCGGGCATCTGCACATCGAGAATGGCCATCGCGAATTCATGCTGGAGCAACAGCGACAGTGCTTCATCGGCCGACAAGGCCTTGTAGACCAATCGGTCCTCACGCTTGATCAACGCTTCGAGGGCCAGCAGATTTTCCGGCAGATCATCAACGATCAGCAGCTTGGCTTGAATATGTCTCAGCATGAGGCGTGTTCCAACTCGACCAGAAGGCGGCCAATGCCGCTAAGGGGAAGGATGAAATCCGGGCGGTGCAGTGCCAACGCCGCTTGGGGCATGGTCGGGACCTGGGCTTCGCCGGGGTCTTGAACCAGCGTCAGCCCGCCCCGCGCCTTGACCCGCACCAGGCCACGGGCACCATCGTGGTTGGCACCGGTCAGGAGGATCGCCAACAAGTTTTTGCCATAGGCATCCGCCGCGGATTCGAAGAGAACGTCGATGGCCGGGCGCGAGTAGTTGACCCGCTCTTCCTGGCTCAGCGAAAGCGTGAAATCACGCTCCACCGACAAGTGATAGCCCGGACTGGCGAAATACAGGGTGCCCGGCTCGATAAGTTGCTTGTCCGCCGCCTCCTTCACTGCCAGTGACACCCGCCGGGCAAAGACACCGGCCAGTTGGCTGCGGTGTTCATCCGGCAGGTGCAACACCGTGATGATCGGCAGACCGAAACCTTCAGGCAGTTCACCATAGAGATTGAGCAGCGCTTCAACGCCGCCCGCCGAGGCCCCGACCACAATCGCCTTGATTGGCGTACTGAACGACAAAGGAGAGGTACTCATAGTTTGCGGTAGATCCGCTCTTGCTTGACCAGCGGTTCGAACTGGCTGGAATAAGCAGAGAAATCCACGGTTTCCTTGCTGCCCAGCGCCAGGAAGCCGCGATGGCACAGTGACTCATGGAACAGGCCAAAGGCCCGGTCCTGGAGCTTCTTGTTGAAGTAGATCAGCACATTGCGGCAGGAAATCATCTGGGTTTCCGAAAACACACTGTCGGTGGCCAGGCTGTGATCGGCAAAGGTCACGTTCTCGCGCAGGCTCTTGTCGAAAATCGCGTAGTCGTAGGCGGCGGTGTAGTAGTCGGCGAACGAGCGCTTGCCACCCGCGTCCTGGTAGTTACGCGTGTAGGCACGGATATTTTCCAGGGAAAACACGCCCTTCTTGGCCTTTTCCAGGGAGTGGGGATTGATGTCCGTAGCGTAGATGATGGTGCGCTCCAGTAGGCCCTCCTCGCGCAGCAGGATGGCCAGGGAGTAGACCTCCTCGCCCGTGCTGCAGCCGGCGATCCAGATCTTGATCGAGGGATAGGTCTTGAGCAGCGGCACGACTTCCTGGCGGATCGCAAGAAAGTGCGCCGGATCACGAAACATCTCGCTGACCGGAATGGTCAGCAGTTGCAGCAGTTGCATAAACACCGTCGGATCGTGCAGCACCCGTTCCTGCAAGGCAGAAATGGTCTGGCACTCGAACTGACGCAACGCATGTAAAACCCGGCGCTTGATCGAAGCGCCGGAATAATCGCGGAAATCGTAGCTGTACTTGAGGTAGATGGCTTCGATCAACAAACGCAATTCGATTTCGGTATTTCGCTCCACTTATATCCGTTCCATCTTCGGCAACCACACACGAATCAACGAAAACAATCGATCCAGGTCGATGGGCTTGGCCAGGTAGTCGTTGGCGCCTGCCTGCAGGCAGCGCTCCTGATCGTCCTTCATGGCCTTGGCCGTGACGGCAATGATCGGCAGCTTGCGCCAGCGTGGGTCCTTGCGGATCTCCAACGTGGCTTCGTAGCCATCCATCTCCGGCATCATCACATCCATCAATACCAGGTCGATATCTTCGACTTCTTTGAGCTTGGCGATCGCTTCCAGGCCGTTACGGCCAATTTCCACGATTGCACCTTTGTGTTCCAGGGCACTGGTCAGGGCGAAGATATTGCGCACATCGTCGTCCACCAGCAGGATTCGCCGCCCCTCGAAGACCTTGTCGCGGCTACGCGCGGTCTTGAGCATGCGCTGACGATCCTGTGACAACTGGGATTCGACTTTGTGCAGAAACAACGTCACTTCATCAAGCAGGCGCTCCGGCGAGCGGGCGCCCTTGATAATGATCGAGCGCGAGTAGCGGCGCAGTTCCGCCTCTTCATCGCGGGTCAGGTTGCGTCCGGTATAGACGATCACCGGCGGGAAAGAGCAGATATCCTCGGTGGACATGCGCTTGAGCAGGTCATTGCCGAGCATGTCCGGCAGCTTCAGGTCGATGATCATGCAGTCGTAGACATTCTCGCGCAGCAGATCCAGGGCTTCCTGGGCCAGGCCCACTGCGGTGATTTCAATATCGTCGTCGCCAATCAAGCGCGCGATGCTATCGCGCTGCAGGTCGTCATCCTCGACCAGCAGCACGCGCTTGACCTTCTGGGTCACCTTGGCTTCCAAGCGGGCGAAGACTTCCTTGAGTTCTTCGCGACTGGCCGGCTTGACCGCGTAGCCGATGGCGCCCATGTGCATGGCCGCCTCGACCCGGTCTTCGACGGAAATCACATGGACCGGGATATGCCGGGTTGGCGCCGACTCCTTGAGGCGTTGCAGAACGGTCAGCCCGGAGTGATCGGGCAGGCGCATATCCAGCAGGATCGCATCGGGGACAAACTGCCCGGCCAGGTCAAAGCCCTCATCAGCACCATGGGCCACCAGGCATTGGTAACCCAGCTCATGGGCCAGGTCGAAGAGAATCTGGGAAAAGCTCGGCTCATCTTCGATCACCAGCACGCAGCGACTGCTGAACGGCGCCTTGTCGCGGTCATCGGCGAAGCTGGGGATCGGCTCCTCGACCACGCTCACCGGTACGACCGGCCGCGGCGGCGCGGCGATCACACTGGGTGCCCGGGGCGGTGTATCAGGCGTCTGCTCTTCATATCGCTCAGGCACGATCAGGGTAAACACACTGCCCTGCCCCGGCTCGCTGCTGACAGTGATGTAGCCGCCGAGCAAGGCGGCCAGGTCCCGCGAGATCGACAGCCCCAGGCCCGTGCCGCCGTAGCGGCGGTTGGTGGTGCCGTCGGCCTGGCGGAAGGCTTCGAAAATGCTTTCCTGCTGGTCGGCGGCAATGCCGATGCCGCTATCGCGCACGCTAAAAGCAATGCCCTCGCCGGGTTGGCGATTGACGCCCAGAGTGACCGTGCCGCTTTCGGTGAATTTAAGGGCGTTGGACAGCAGGTTCTTGAGGATCTGCTCCAGGCGCTGGCAATCGGTGTACAGCGACTGCGGCGTGTCTTGGTGCACTTCGACCTGAAACGCCAGGTGTTTGTCCGCCGCCAGCGGCTCGAACATGCCGCGCAGGCCGTCGACCAGGCGCGCCACGCTGGCGTTTTGCGGACGGACTTCGAGCTTGCCGGCTTCGACCTTGGAAATATCGAGAATATCGTTGATCAGGTTCAGCAAATCGTTACCGGCCGAATAGATCGACTCGGCAAACTTCACCTGCTCCACGCTCAAGTTGTCCTGGGGGTTCTCGGCCAACAACTTGGCCAGAATCAGCGAACTGTTGAGCGGCGTGCGCAGCTCGTGGGACATATTGGCGAGGAACTCGGACTTGTACTTGCTTGAACGCTGGAGTTCCTCGGCGCGCTCTTCGAGCTGGGTTTGGGCCTGGTTGAGTTCGGTATTTTTCTGGTCCATGGCGTCGCGCTGTTCGGCGAGGGCCTGGGCTTGTTCGGCCAACTGCTCGTTGGTCTGCTCCAGTTCCACCTGCTGGCTTTCCAGATGCGCCTGGGACTCCTTGAGAATCCGCGACTGCTCTTCGAGCTCCTCGTTGGCGGTCTTGAGTTCTTCCTGCTGCACCTGCAGCTCTTCGTTGAGCTGCTGGGTCTGGGCCAGCACTTCCTGCAGACGCTGGCGATAACGCGCGGCCTCGATGCAGGTGCCGATATTGCCGGCGATGCGCTCGAGAAATTCAACATCGCGATCAGTCAGGCGACGCAGGAAGCCCAGTTCGATCACACCATTGATACGCTCGTCATCGCTGGTCGGCACTACCAGCACACTGCGCGGCTTACCCTCGCCGAGGCCCGAACTGACCTTGAAGTAGTCATCCGGTACGGCATCCAGGCGAATCAGCCGGTCCTGCTGGACCGCCTGGCCGATAATGCCCTCGTCGGCATAAATCAGTTGGTCGCGCTCTTCCTGTTCGCGGGAGAAACCGTAGGACGCCACACGCTTGAGGCCACCGTGCTCCTCACGCACATAGAGCGCCGCCACCGCGCTACCCAGGTACTGGGCACAGAATTGCAGGATATTGCGCCCCAGCATATTGAGCGTCAGTTGCCCCAACACTTGCTCGGCCAACTGGGTCTGGCCATTGCGCAGCCAGGCCTGTTCTTCCAGGCGTGCAGCGCTCTCCTGAGCGGCGGCCAGGCTTGCGCCGTAGCTGGCGGACAGGGCCAACAGATCGCGTCGGCCGACAAACGCAAGCAGGCCGCTGATACCAATGATAAACAGCACATAGAGCGTGATGCTCCAGATCGTGGTGCGGCTGACATCTTCGCTACGGCTGGCACGCAACTGCTGCTCGCTGTTAATGATGCCTTCGTATTCCTTGCGGATCTCATCGGTCAGGCGCTTGCCCCGCCCGGCCTTGACCGCCGCACGGTAATCGCCGCTGCTACGTTGCAGATCGATCATCGACTGGGCGTAGGTGCTCCATTCCACCTGCAGGGCTTCAAGGCGCTTGAGCCGGTCGACCTGCTGCGGATTATCTTTCGCCAGTTCCTGCAGGTTGCGCAACTCGGCAATAATCCGTGGTTTGGCAAGTTCATAGGGGTCGAGAAAGCGCTCTTCCCCTGTGAGCAAATAACCGCGCATACCGGTTTCCAGGTCGATGGACAGCTTCATCGCCTCGGTGGTGTTGCCGATCACCCGATCCGTGTGCTCGACCCACTGGATGACCGACAACAAATACGTGATCAGGGACACAAAAAAAACGGCACTGAGTACACCCACACCCAGCGGCAAGCTGATGTTGCGACTCAGGAGTTTGCGGAAACTTTGCTCATCAACCGTAGACGAAGAAGTCATTTCTGGGCTCGGACGAAGGTTTTAAGTCGAAGGAGTTTGCCGCAAAAACATAGTAACTATCTATTTTTCTCACAAATGTGACCGCAGAACTCCAGATTTTCCTGCCTGGACGGTCTGGAGCAGGCTATTCTGCGGGCCACCCGCGAACAGCCAACTATCGATACAAATCGGGGAACTTGTCCAAGTCTCTCAGGGCCACAGACAAGTGGTCGGCGATTTTTTTGCCGGCGCAACCCACGCCTTTTTCGAGATGACCCTTATGTGCTCAGCCACCTCCACCATTCTAGTCGTCGAAGACGATGCCATCGTGCGTATGCTGATTGTCGACGTGCTCGAAGAACTCGCTTTCAACGTGCTTGAGGCCGCCGGCAGCGAGCAAGCGCTGGATATCGTCCAGGATGCGGGAATCAGCATCGACCTGCTGATGACCGATGTCGGCCTCCCCGGCATGGATGGCCGCGAGCTGGCAGCGGCGGCGCGTGCGTTGCGCCCGCAATTGCCGATCCTGTTTGCCAGCGGCTACGCCGAGAACCTGCAAGTCCCGGTCGGCATGGCGGTGATCGGCAAGCCGTTTTCCATCGACCAACTGCGCGACAAGGTCAAGAGCCTGCTTTAGGTCCAGGAAACGCTGTCCATCCGCTCTCGAATACACGACCGGCAATTGACGGCCGGGCGCGCCCATGATTTCCTACACATCTTGTATTGGGTGCCCCTCACGGGGTGAAACGGGAAACCGGTGCGTCAGGTCGTAGTCACCTGGCAAGTCCGGCGCTGCCCCCGCAACGGTAAGCGAGAGCGGAATCAGATCCACTGTGCCAGCAGTCCGGCATGGGAAGGTGATTCCGGCAGGTTCGGCCCATGCCCAGCCCCTCGCAAGCCCGGAGACCGGCCCAATCGACACGATAACAAACCCGCGGTGGGCGGGCGCTGTTGCATTCTCTGCGAAGCCCTTCGCAGGGTTTCTTCGCGCTTGAGCCCCCGCTGACACCCAGAGGGAAGCGCCATGTCCATCAGTACCGCCAGCCACACTGCGGCCAGCACCACCACCCTGAGCCAGCGCGTTGTCGCGGCCATCGGCGCCAGCCTGCTCGGCGTGCTGCTGGTGTATTTCGCCGGGTTCTCCCATATCGAGGCCGTGCACAACGCCGCCCACGACACCCGCCACAGCGCTGCCTTCCCCTGCCACTGAGACCTGCACCGATGATCAAGCGAATTGCTCGCACCGCAGGTTTCGCCGGCCTGCTCGGTGCCCTGCTGCTGACCCTGCTGCAAAGTTTTTCTGTCGCGCCTCTGATCCTGCAGGCCGAAACCTATGAAAATGCCCCGGCTACCGAAGTCCACGAACACGCCGATGGCGCCATGGCCGCCCACAGCCACGATGCCGAAGCCTGGGCACCGGAAGATGGCTGGCAGCGCATTCTCTCGACCACCGGCGGCAACCTGGTGGTGGCCGTCGGCTTCGCCCTGATGCTTGCGGGCCTCTATACCCTGCGTGCGCCAAGCCGCACCGCCGAAGGACTGCTCTGGGGGCTGGCCGGTTATGCCACGTTCTGCCTGGCGCCGACCCTGGGCCTGCCACCCGAGCTGCCGGGCACGGCTGCCGCAGATCTGTTACAGCGCCAGACCTGGTGGGTCGGCACCGCTGCCTCGACGGCGGCCGGTATCGCACTGCTGGTCTTTGGTAAGCACTGGGCCTTGAAAGTCCTGGGCGTGGCCATTGTGCTGGTGCCCCACGTGATCGGCGCACCGCAACCGGAAGTTCACTCCAGCCTTGCGCCGCAAGCACTGGAAACTCAGTTCATCATTGCTGCCCAACTGACCAACGCTGCATTCTGGCTGGCCCTTGGCCTGATCAGCGCCTGGTTGTTCCGCCGCAAAGCGGATGGCCAATACTCGGCATGAGTGACACGCCTTATGTGGTGATCGGCATCGGCTGCCAACGCGGTTGCCCGCTCACCACACTGGATGCCCTGCTCGACCAGGTTCTCCAGGCCCATGGTATCGAGCGGCGCACGCTCAAGGCCTTGGCCAGTATCGAGCAGAAACGTGACGAGCCCGGGCTGTTGGCACTGGCCGAACAGCTCGGGTTACCCTTGACCTTCTTCAGCAACACGCAGCTGGCCGGCTACGAACCTCGTCTTAGCCAGCGTTCGCAAATTGCCTATGAACGCACCGGCTGCTATGGCGTAGCCGAAAGTGCCGCGTTGGCCCTCGCCGAGCATCTGGGCCAGAATAATGCGCAGCTACTGGTTGCCCGGCAAAAATTCGGCCAGGCGACACTGGCATTGGCCAGCACCGCCCCCCATCCCCGATAATCCCCCGGCAGCTGCGACCAAGATGAGCGCCATTCATCTTTGCCCAGCGACTCGCCCCGCATCCACTTGAGACTGTCATGACCGTCTACTTTATCGGCGCCGGCCCCGGCGACCCCGAACTCATCACCGTCAAGGGCCAGCGCCTGATCCGCCAATGCCCGGTCATCATCTATGCCGGCTCCCTGGTGCCCACCGCTGTTCTCGAAGGGCATCAGGCCGAACAGGTGATCAACAGCGCCGAGCTGCACTTGGAGCAGATCGTGGCACTGATGCGCAGCGCCCATGCCCGCGGCCAGGATGTCGCCCGCGTACACAGCGGCGACCCCAGCCTGTATGGCGCCATCGGCGAACAGATCCGTTACTTGCGCGAAGCGCAGATTCCCTACGAAATCATCCCCGGCGTCACCGCCACCGCCGCCTGCGCTGCGCTGCTGGGCGCCGAATTGACGCTGCCGGATATCTCCCAGAGCGTGATTCTTACGCGCTTCGCCGACAAAACCGCCATGCCCGCGGGCGAAGCCCTGGGCGACCTGGCCCGACACCAGGCGACCATGGCCATCCACCTGGGTGTTCAGCACCTGGAGAAAATCCTCGCTGAATTACTGCCTCACTACGGCGCCGACTGCCCGATTGCCGTGATCCATCGCGCCAGCTGGCCGGACCAGGATTGGGTCAGCGGCACCCTCGCCGACATTCTGGACAAGGTCCGGGCCAAGGGCTTTCGCCGCACCGCGCTGATTCTGGTAGGCCGGGTGCTGGCCAGCGACAGCTTTGCCGAGTCATCGCTGTACCGGGCCGGGCACGCCCATCTGTATCGCCCTTAGGCAAACGCCAGGCATAAAAAAACGGCACTCACGGGTGCCGTTTCCAGGTGCAGCGAACGCTCTTAGTAGTAGGCGTTTTCTTTCTGCGTGTGGTCAGTCACGTCACGCACGCCCTTGAGCTCCGGGATGCGTTCGAGCAGGGTGCGCTCGATGCCTTCCTTGAGCGTGACGTCCGCCTGGCCGCAACCCTGGCAACCGCCCCCGAACTGCAGCACGGCGATACCATCGTCGACCACGTCGATCAGGCTGACCTGGCCGCCGTGGCTGGCCAGCCCCGGGTTGATTTCGGTTTGCAGGTAGTAGTTGATGCGCTCATTGATCGGGCTGTCAGCGTTGACCATCGGGACTTTGGCGTTCGGCGCCTTGATGGTCAGTTGGCCACCCATACGGTCAGTGGCGTAGTCGACCACTGCATCGTCGAGAAAGGCTTCGCTGAAGGAATCGATCCAGGCGGTGAAGCTCTTGAGCCCCAGCGCGGTGTCTTCCGGCTTCTCTTCGCCTGGCTTGCAATAGGCAATGCAGGTCTCGGCGTACTGGGTACCCGGCTGGGTGATAAAGACGCGGATGCCGATGCCCGGGGTGTTCTGCTTGGACAGCAGGTCAGCCAGGTAATCATGGGCGGCGTCGGTAATGGTAATAGCGGTCATGGAAACTCCTCGCAGGCTTGGGCGCAGTTTACGCCAATCGCACGCGCTGGACAAAGCCCTAGTATTTTTGTCAGGAAAAGCGCCGGGCGCTCTGCAACGCCCGGCCCGCCTTACAGGTTCTCGTAGCGGTTCATATCCAGAACGCCCGCTTCCACCGGCTCGGTTTCCTTGATGTAGTCATTCAGATCATGGAAGTAACCCCAGAACTGCGGGTGGCTGCGCCGAATGCCCCAGCGCTGGACAATCCGCTCGAACGCCGCCCCATCGCGGGCTTGCTCCATGGCCGCGACAAAGGCCGGCACATCCGCGGCAAGCACATTGAACATGAAGTTCGGGTAGCTGCTCAGCACCCCGGGGTAGATCGTCAGGGTATCCAGGCCCGGCTGATAGCGGTAGGCCTCGCCCAGCATAAAGGCCACGTTACTGTGGGCCCGGTTGCGCAGCAGGCTGTAGACCTCACGTCGGCCATCGGCGGCTTCAACCCGCAGCATGGTTGCCTCGGGCAACTGCTCGATCACCTTGAGCCCCGCCGCTGGCCGCGACGTCAATCGGCTGAGCGCCTGCTCCGCATCTTGAAACACCGGCGCGATATCGGGCCGCGAGCAGTAGGCCCCGGCGCACCGGTTGATCGGGTCCGGTCGGGCATTCAGATCACCGTAGCGCGCCAGCAATTGCTGGGCAAAGTCACGCTTAGGGTCCTTCTTATCCAGTTTCAGCGCGGTCGGCGTGTCGTTATCGATGCTCTGATAGTCCAGCCACAATTTGATCTTGCCGCTGTTCTGGTACCAGTCGTCGAGCAGGGCGTCCCGGGCATTGGCCGGCATCAGGCGCAGGAAGTTGACCTCGGCGCCATTGCGGATCAGGTCGAAGTACAACCGCGTCTGGGCCTGATGGGAAACGTTGCCGAACACATCGAAATTCACCGCCAACTGATAATAAGTGCGTTCCAGCAACGGGAAGTCGAACAACCACATCGTTTGCGGCACATCACCAATCAAGCCCTTGCTGACCGAAGCACTGTCGAAATGCCGGAAAATACTCAGCAAGGCATTGTCGTTACCCGCCCACAGGCTCGACCAGCTCGGCGGCGGCGCATCGGCATAGGCATCGAGGCGCAGTGCCTCATACTGATTGCGCTTGTCCCGATAGGCCAGCCACAGGCTGAGGATACTGCCCACATCATCGATCTGCCCGGGCATCGCCAGCAGCGGCGTGGCCGCGGCGCGATAGCGTGCATCGGTGATATAGAGGTCGCGCTCGGGCGCCTGGAACAAGGTCCAGAAGTTATCGCGAATCACGTCCGTGGCGATCTGCCCACGACAGACCGGCCCCCGGATAAAGGTGCGCACAAAGTATTCGGCGTTATCGAGCATGAACTGGTAGCGCGCCCCGGCCGGTATCGCCTCGAAGGTTTCGAACGGGTTCGCGCGGCGCTGCGGCCCGTAGCCTGGCAAGGCATTAACCTGCCAGTTGCCGGTAAAGAACAGGGTCTTGACCCGCGCCAGCTTCGCCGCGCTCATGGCAAAGGCGATATGAGTCTTGTGAACAATCACCCCCTGAATCGGCCACAGGCGGTAGTAGACCTGGGTCCCCGGGTCGTCATTGGGCCGCCGCGTGGCGATCAGGTCGATCGGCTGGCCGCTCGGCGTGCGCGAACGGACCCACTGGAAATAGTGCCCCGGCTCGCCCCCTTCAAAGTAGATATGGGCCAGGAACAGATGTTCGAACAACCAGCGCCCGACCAGGCTTTCCCGCGCGCCCGGGGCATTGAGCAGGTTTTCCCACTGGCTGATCTGCAGGCTTTCGCGGGCGCTGGGCGCCAGCGCCTGTTCGTCGATGGGCGCACCGGAGGCAAGCCAGCGCTGCAGTGTCTGGTACTGCTGGTCGGTCAGGCCGGTCACGGCCAGTGGCATGCCTTCGCGGGGATGATCCGTGGCGTAGCTCGCGAATTCAGCCGGCAACGGGCAGGCATTGTCCCGGCTCAGTCCCAGCACAATCTCCGCGGGCAGTTTGGCATTGGGTTCCAGCGAGGTGCGATGGCCCAGTTCCAGCATCCGCGCCATCAGTGCGGCCTGGTTGCCCTGGTTATCCAGCACCGAATAGAACCCCTTCTGCCGCCAGGCCGACGGGCCCAGGGCATCGTAGAACAGGCGCGTGGTCATTTGCGCCTTGCTGCGCTCGCCATCGTAGACAGGCAACTTGGAGGCCCCACGCGCCACGCCTTCGCCACTCCCCAGATTAAGCTGGCAGGCCGAGTCGTAGCAGGCATGGCAAGCGACACATTTCTCGGTAAAGATCGGCTGGATATCCCGGCTGTAGGAAATCGTCGGGGCTGCTTCCTGCGCGAGGAGCGTGCCACCGACCAACAGCATGAAAGCACCGAAGGTTGTCTGTAAAACTGCGCGAAACGGCATATCCCTGTCCTGACAATAAAAAAACGTCGCGATTCTACCGTCACACGCCCGCCCTCAACATGAGCGATCTTCATGAAAAGCCAGCCGCGATCAAATAGCCCGCAGGTTTGCTATCATCTCGCCTCTTTTTGTATTGGCCTTTCCAGGTAGTCCTATGTCCGATCGCAGCGCTCGCCTCAACGCCCTTCAGCAAGCTCTCAAGGAGCGCATCCTGATTCTCGACGGCGGCATGGGCACCATGATCCAGAGCTACAAGCTCGAGGAACAGGACTACCGCGGCAAGCGTTTCGCCGACTGGCCGAGCGACGTCAAGGGCAACAATGACCTGCTGGTCCTCAGCCGCCCGGACGTCATCGGCGCCATAGAGAAAGCCTACCTCGATGCCGGTGCCGACATTCTCGAGACCAATACCTTCAACGCCACCCAGGTGTCCCAGGCCGACTACGGCATGGAGGCGCTGGCCTATGAACTCAACGTAGAAGGCGCCCGCCTGGCCCGCCAGGTGGCCGATGCGAAAACCCTGGAAACGCCTGACAAGCCGCGCTTTGTCGCCGGCGTACTCGGCCCGACCAGCCGCACCTGCTCGCTGTCGCCGGACGTCAACAACCCGGGCTACCGCAACGTCACCTTCGACGAACTGGTGGAGAACTACACCGAAGCCACCAAAGGCCTGATCGAAGGTGGCGCCGACCTGATCCTGATCGAAACCATCTTCGACACACTCAACGCCAAGGCGGCAATCTTCGCCGTCCAGGGCGTCTTCGAAGAACTGGGCATCGAGCTGCCGATCATGATCTCCGGGACCATCACCGATGCGTCCGGCCGTACCCTCTCCGGCCAGACCACCGAAGCATTCTGGAACTCCGTCAGCCACGCCAAGCCGATCTCCGTGGGCCTGAACTGCGCCTTGGGCGCCAGTGAGCTGCGCCCCTACCTGGAAGAGCTGTCGAACAAGGCCAACACCCACGTTTCCGCGCACCCCAACGCCGGCCTACCCAACGAGTTCGGTGAGTACGACGAGCTGCCGGCCGAAACCGCCAAGGTCATCGAAGAATTCGCCCAGAGCGGCTTCCTCAACATCGTCGGCGGCTGCTGCGGGACGACCCCAGGCCATATCGAAGCCATTGCCAAGGCGGTGGCCAACTACGCCCCACGGGCAATCCCGGACATTCCCAAGGCCTGCCGCCTGTCGGGCCTGGAGCCGTTCACCATCGATCGCCAGTCGTTGTTCGTCAACGTCGGCGAGCGTACGAACATTACCGGCTCGGCCCGGTTTGCCCGCCTGATCCGTGAAGACAACTACACCGAAGCCCTGGAAGTGGCCCTGCAGCAGGTCGAAGCCGGCGCCCAGATCATCGACATCAACATGGACGAGGGCATGCTCGATTCGAAGAAGGCGATGGTCACCTTCCTCAATCTCATTGCCGGCGAGCCGGACATCTCCCGCGTACCGATCATGATCGACTCCTCCAAGTGGGACGTGATCGAAGCCGGCCTCAAGTGCATCCAGGGCAAGGGCATCGTCAACTCCATCAGCATGAAGGAAGGGGTCGAGCAGTTCATTCACCACGCCCGCCTGTGCAAACGCTACGGCGCCGCCGTGGTGGTGATGGCCTTCGACGAAACCGGCCAGGCCGACACCGAGGCGCGCAAAAAAGAAATCTGTAAGCGCTCCTACGACATCTTGGTCAATGAAGTCGGCTTCCCGCCGGAAGACATCATCTTCGACCCGAACATCTTCGCGGTCGCCACCGGTATCGAGGAGCACAACAACTACGCCGTCGACTTTATCAACGCCTGCGCCTATATCCGTGACGAGCTGCCCTATGCGCTGACCTCCGGTGGCGTGTCCAACGTGTCGTTCTCGTTCCGGGGCAACAACCCGGTGCGCGAAGCGATCCACTCGGTGTTCCTGCTGCACGCGATCCGCAACGGCCTGACCATGGGGATCGTCAACGCCGGTCAGTTGGAGATCTACGACCAGATCCCCGCCGAACTGCGTGACGCCGTGGAAGACGTGGTACTCAACCGCACGCCCAACGGCACCGATGCCCTGCTGGCCATTGCCGACAAGTACCGCGGTGACGGCAGCGTCAAGGAAGCCGAGACCGAGGAGTGGCGCAATTGGGAAGTCAACAAGCGCCTGGAGCACGCCCTGGTCAAGGGCATCACCACCCATATCGTCGAAGATACCGAGGAATCGCGGCAATCCTTCGCCCGGCCTATCGAGGTGATCGAAGGGCCGCTGATGTCCGGCATGAACATCGTCGGTGACCTGTTTGGCGCCGGCAAAATGTTCCTGCCCCAGGTGGTGAAGTCCGCCCGGGTGATGAAGCAGGCCGTGGCCCACCTGATTCCCTTTATCGAACTGGAAAAAGGCGACAAGCCGGAGGCCAAGGGCAAGATCCTGATGGCCACGGTCAAAGGCGATGTCCACGATATCGGCAAGAACATCGTCGGCGTGGTCCTGGGGTGCAACGGCTACGACATCGTCGACCTGGGCGTCATGGTGCCAGCGGAGAAAATTCTCCAGGTCGCCCGCGAGCAGAAGTGCGACATCATTGGCCTGTCCGGCCTGATCACCCCGTCACTGGACGAGATGGTCCACGTTGCCCGGGAAATGCAGCGCCAGGACTTCCACCTGCCCCTGATGATCGGTGGTGCGACCACCTCCAAGGCCCACACGGCGGTGAAGATCGAGCCCAAGTACAGCAATGACGCGGTGATCTATGTCACTGACGCCTCCCGCGCCGTGGGCGTGGCCACACAGTTGCTGTCCAAGGAACTCAAGGCCGGCTTCGTCGAACGTACCCGCGCCGAATACGTCGAGGTGCGCGAGCGCACCGCCAACCGCAGCGCCCGCACCGAGCGGCTGAGCTACCCGGCCGCGATTGCCAAAAAGCCGCAGTTCGACTGGAGCACCTACCAACCGGTCACCCCGACCTTTACCGGCAGCCGGGTCCTGGACAATATCGATCTGAATGTCCTGGCCGAGTACATCGACTGGACACCGTTCTTTATCTCCTGGGACCTGGCCGGCAAGTTCCCGCGCATCCTGAGCGATGAAGTGGTCGGTGAAGCGGCCACCGCGCTGTATGCCGATGCCCAGGAAATGTTGCGCAAGCTGATCGACGAAAAACTGATCAGCGCGCGCGCCGTCTTCGGTTTCTGGCCAGCCAACCAGGTGCAGGACGACGACCTGGAAGTCTACGGTGCCGAGGGCCAGCCACTGGCGCGCCTGCATCACCTGCGCCAACAGATCATCAAGACGGACGGCAAGCCGAACTTCTCCCTGGCCGACTTTGTCGCGCCCAAGGACAGCGGCGTGACCGACTATATCGGCGGCTTTATCACCACCGCCGGGATTGGTGCCGAGGAAGTGGCCAAGGCTTACCAGGACAATGGCGACGACTACAACTCGATCATGGTCAAGGCCCTGGCCGACCGTCTGGCCGAGGCCTGCGCCGAGTGGCTGCACCAGCAGGTGCGCAAGGAGTACTGGGGTTATGCCACCGACGAGCAGCTCGACAACGAGGCGCTGATCAAGGAGCAGTACAGCGGGATTCGCCCGGCCCCTGGCTACCCGGCGTGCCCCGACCATACGGAGAAAGGCACGCTGTTCGCCCTGCTCGATCCCGAAGCCAGTGAAGGCAAGGCCGGGAAAAGCGGCGTGTTCCTGACCGAACACTATGCAATGTTTCCCGCCGCCGCGGTCAGCGGCTGGTATTTTGCCCACCCGCAGGCGCAGTACTTTGCCGTGGGCAAGATCGACAAGGACCAGGTACTCAGCTACACCGCACGCAAGGGCCAGGACCTGAGCGTCAGCGAACGCTGGCTGGCACCGAACCTGGGCTACGACAACTAAAGCGGTGTAGCCCGTAGCCGCTGTCGCGAGGCCGCACTAGGGCCGCAAGGCCCTTTGCGACCTGCGGCTCGATCGCCGCCTGGCGAGCCAGCGGCAGCCTTTCATCCTCGCGCCAAAGAGCGGCTATGCTCTCTGGACACTCATAGTGTCGAGGGATCTATGGACGAGCCACTGGACAACAAGCCGCCAACCTTCTGGCAGATGCTGCACAGCGTAGTGGCCGCCGCCTTTGGCGTCCAAAGCGCGAAGAACCGCGCCCGGGACTTCACCCACGGCAAACCCAGCCACTTTGTCATTCTGGGTCTGCTGTTCACGGCCGTATTTGCCTTGACGCTGCTGGGCATCGTCAAGCTGGTCCTGCACCTGGCCGGCGTCTGAGCGTCATCAGCGCAACAGCAATTGGACCGAGAAGGGATAACGCCAGCCCAGTGCATGCCCCTTTGCGCTGAGCGCCTTGAAGTCGACGTCGTAGTGCCGGGAAGCGCCAGGATCGAGCAAGCGCCGGGCCTGGCGCCCATCGATCAGCTGCAACAACGGCAATTGCTGGTCCTGCCCGCCGTAACGGGTGAAATCGATGCCTTGGGCATGGTCGCTCAACAACACCATGGCCCAGCCACCGATAGAGAAATGCCCTGCCATCAGCACACTCAAGCGGCCATCAATGCGCGCCTGGAGAATCGCGGGCGAGCTGTTCACGGCACTGAACAACACATCCTTGCCCGGCACTCGCCCGGTGTCTTCCAACGCCTGCATGGCCCCCAGGGCCATTTCGTCATTGGCTGACCAGACCAGTTGGATCAGCGGATAGCGACCAAATAACTGCCGGGCCTGCTCATAGGCACGCTCGCGACTCCATTCGCCATACACCAGCTGGCGCAAGCGCACATTGGGGTGTTCCGCCAGCGCCCGGTGTAGGCCTTTTTCACGCAGTTGCGCGGCCGGTGTGATCTTCATCCCGGAAAACGCCAGCAGCTCGATTGGCTCGCCAGGCGCCTCGCGCTCGCGCAAACGCACCAGCTCCTTGAGCATCCGGTAGCCGGCCTCTTCGTCATTGGCGACCACGCTGCCGAGCAATTCGGGATGGCTACGCCCACGATCACCGAGCAGCTTCAACTGATCGGCCGTCAGCGTGTTATTGACCAGCAGCAGCTTGACCCCGCTGCCCTGGGACAGACGCAGGATCTCGGGGGCCACGTACTGCTCGTTGACCACCACTAGGTAGTCCGGCCTGTCCGGCCCCTGGAGCGCTTCGCGGGCCTGGAGGAGCGTGGTGGCGGGCTGACGCTCGGCGTATTGCACGCGCAGGTCCAGCCCCAGATCGGTCGCACCCGCCTGCATAAATTGCGTGTAGCTGACCCAGAACGTTTCCGTGGACTCGCCCGGATTGAGGAACAGCACTGAGGTTGCCTGGGCAACCGAGCAAAACGGCACACTCAAGGCCAGTAACCACGTGCCCAACACCTTCGACATGGTGACCCCAAGCCCGCAGAAATTCGTCGTGCATTATAGCTAGCAAAGTACTGGCATTACTCGACGAATTCACCGGCATGACCGACCAGTCTGTCGGCCCGGGCTTGGGGTAGAGCGGTTTTCTACTGGTGGCTCACCCAGAACACGCCGGTTGCCACCACTAGGATGATGATAAACAGAATGGCCCAAGCATCGACGCTGCTATCGCTTTTCCCAGCTTTGGAAGGATTGCTCATCGCTATCGCCTCTTGTCGGTTTTATCGGTGATTGCTCGAAGACACGTCCAGAGTAAAGTCGAGCCTTGCCCTTATCACAAGTAAGGGTATGGCGAGAGTGATTTTCATTAGTCGTTTTGGTTCTTTACATATACTCAAACATCACTTTTGCGCATAACTACAAACTGTTATCGTGCGCCGGCTCCGCCAAGGAGTGCGCGGCCGTGCGCGCAGATATGCTGTAAAAGCAGCCTGAGAACAGGACCTATATGTACGTATACGACGAGTACGATCAGCGGATCATCGAGGACCGCGTCAAGCAGTTCCGGGATCAGACCCGACGCTATTTGGCAGGCGAGCTGAGCGAAGAAGAATTCCGCCCCTTGCGTTTGCAAAATGGCCTTTATGTCCAGCGCTTCGCCCCGATGCTGCGCGTGGCCGTGCCCTATGGCCAATTGACCTCGCGCCAGACGCGGATGATGGCCAAGATCGCTCGCGACTACGACAAGGGCTACGCCCATATCAGTACCCGCCAGAACGTGCAGTTCAACTGGCCGGCCCTGGAAGACGTTCCCGATATCCTCGAGGAACTGGCGACCGTGCAGATGCACGCGATCCAGACGAGCGGCAACTGCCTGCGCAACGTCACCACCGACCAGTTTGCCGGTGTCGCGGCCGACGAGATGATCGACCCACGCCCATGGTGTGAAATCGTTCGTCAGTGGACGACCTTCCACCCGGAATTCGCCTACCTGCCACGTAAATTCAAGATCGCGATCAATGGCTCGGCCTCCGATCGTGCAGCCATCGAAGTCCACGACATCGGCCTGGAACCGGTGTACAACGCCGCAGGCGAGCTGGGCTTCCGTGTACTGGTGGGTGGTGGCCTGGGCCGGACCCCGGTCATTGGCGCCTTTATCAACGAGTTCCTGCCGTGGCAGGACCTGTTGAGCTACCTCGATGCGATCCTGCGTGTGTACAACCGCTACGGACGTCGCGACAACAAATACAAGGCCCGGATCAAGATCCTGGTCAAGGCCCTGACGCCGGAAGTCTTCGCCGAGAAGGTCGAGGCGGAAATGGCCCACCTGCGCGGTGGCCAGACCACTCTGACCGATGCCGAAGTCCATCGTGTCGCCAAGCACTTCGTCGATCCGGACTACAAGGCCCTGACCGATCAGAGCGCCGAGCTCGCCGCCCTGGATCAGGCGCACCCCGGTTTTGCCCGCTGGCGCAGCCGCAACACCCTGGCCCACAAGAAGCCTGGCTATGTCGCCGTGACCTTGTCACTGAAACCTACCGGGGTCGCACCGGGCGACATCACCGACAAACAGCTCGACGGCGTAGCCAACCTGGCGGATCGCTACAGCTTCGGCCAATTGCGCACCTCCCACGAGCAAAACGTGATTCTGGCGGACGTCGAGCAAAGCCAGCTGTTCACCCTGTGGGGCGAACTGCGCGAGCAAGGCTTCGCCACGCCGAACGTCGGCCTGCTGACCGATATCATCTGCTGCCCGGGCGGTGATTTCTGCTCCCTGGCCAACGCCAAGTCGATCCCGATTGCCGAGTCGATCCAGCGCCGTTTCGACGACCTGGACTACCTGTTCGATATCGGCGAGCTGGACCTGAATATCTCCGGTTGCATGAATGCCTGCGGCCATCACCATGTCGGCCATATCGGCATCCTGGGCGTGGACAAGAAAGGCGAAGAGTTCTACCAGGTCTCCCTGGGTGGCAGCGCCAGCCGCGACGCCAGCCTGGGCAAGATCCTCGGCCCCTCGTTCGCGCAGGAAGCCATGCCCGATGTGATCGAAAAACTGATCGACGTCTATGTGGAAAAACGTACGGAAGACGAGCGGTTTATCGACACCTTCCAGCGTATCGGCATCGACCCCTTCAAGGAGCGCGTCTATGCAGCGAATCATTAAGAACAACGAAGTCATCGACGAAACCTGGCACCTGCTGCCCAAGGACGCGAGCTTCGACGGCATCTCCAATTGCGACGACCTGATCGTCCCGCTGGCCCTGTGGCGTGACCACGGTCACGCCCTCAAGGCCCGCGATGGCGGCTTGGGTGTGTGGCTGGACGCCGATGAAGAAGCCGAGGAAATCGGCGCCGACGTGGCGCATTTCCAGGTCATCGCCCTGAATTTCCCGGCCTTTACCGACGGACGCAACTACTCCAATGCGCGCCTGCTGCGTGATCGCTACGGCTACAAGGGCGAGCTACGGGCAATTGGCGACGTGTTGCGCGACCAGTTGTTCTATCTGCACCGCTGCGGCTTCGATGCCTATGCCCTGCGGGCCGACAAGGACCCCTACGAAGCGCTGGAAAGCCTCAAGGACTTCTCGGTGACCTACCAGGCCGCCACTGACGAGCCGCTGCCGCTGTTCCGTCGACGCTAAAGCCTGCAGGAACCAAAAAGCCCCGCCATCCGGTCATCCGGATGGCGGGGCTTTTTCATGGCGTAGCGTTCTTACACGCCAGGGGTGCGTGTTTACCAGTAGCGCTGCTGGGTCAACCGGCTCCACCACGTCAGCAACACGCGATCAACCGAACCGCTGGCCGCCAACCCCACCCGCTCTTGCAGGCTTTTGCGCTCGCTGTAGTGCAGATGGAACAGCTCCGCGTCCTTGGCCCGTTGCGCCAGGTATTCGTCGCTGGTCTTGAGCTCATCCACTAATTGTTTGTCCAACGCCGCCACACCCAGCCAGATCTCGCCGGTGGCTACTTCATCAATGGCCAGTTGCGGGCGATAGCGCGACACAAAGTCCTTGAACAACTGATGGGTGACATCCAGGTCTTCCTGGAACTTCTCCCGGCCCTTCTCGGTATTTTCACCAAACACGGTCAGGGTACGCTTGTACTCACCGGCGGTGAGCACTTCAAAATCGATATCGTGTTTTTTCAGCAAGCGGTTGACGTTGGGCAACTGGGCGACCACGCCAATGGAGCCAAGAATGGCAAACGGCGCGCTGATAATCTTCTCGCCGATACACGCCATCATGTAGCCACCGCTGGCCGCAACCTTGTCGATGCACACGGTCAGCGGCACGCCGGCCTGGCGGATCCGCGCCAGTTGCGAAGAGGCCAGGCCATAGCTGTGCACCATGCCGCCACCACTTTCCAGGCGCAGGACCACTTCATCCTTGGGCGTGGCCAGGGTCAGCAGCGCGGTGATCTCATGGCGCAGGCTATCGGTGGCCGAGGCTTTGATATCACCATCGAAATCCAACACAAACACCCGGGGCTTGCTCTCGACCGGTTTCTTCTGTTTCTTCTCGCTCTTGCCCTGTTGCTTGCGCAACGCCTTGAGCTGATCCTTGTCGAGCAGGCTCTGCTCCAGGCGCTCGCGCAGGCCTTTGTAGAAATCGTTGAGCTTGCTGACCTGCAACTGGCCAGGCTTGCGCCGGCCTTTGCTACGCAGCGCAGCGGCGGTGATCAATACCACCAGGATGGCGACGACCAAGGTAACGGTTTTAGCCAGAAAACTTGCGTACTCGGCAAGAAACTCCACGGGACAACCTCAATGGCTTTAAAACGGCCATTGTAGGAGCATTGTCCGAGGCGCGTCTAACTCCGTTGTTCGCTTACGCACCGCCCTCGGTGTCGCCCTATAGACCGAGGCTGCACACTTAAAAGGCCGCAGCCTCCAAGGCTATAATCCGCGCAGCCAGAGCCCCTCACCATGGGCCAGAGGCTCGAAATAGAACCACCTACAAGGATTTTCCTGCGTGACCGTCAAACTGTTAAGCGCCCTTTTGCTCACCCCCGTCCTCGCCCTCAATGGTTGTTCGCACTACGCCCCCGGCTATGATGGCTGGACGCGCGAGCAAGTAGCGCAGATCAAGCAGAGTGCCCGCGAGCGCGATGGGCGCTACCCGCACAATGACCACAGCCTGCTTGGGGTCGACTACGCGAGTTTCAATCCGCAAGGCTATCGCCCGGCGCTCCTCGGACTGGCCGCCCACTGCCCATCCGTGCCCTATGCCCACTCACGCCAGATCGACGCGGTCAGAATCGATACCGCCGTCTGCCTCGACAGCGAGGGCCGGGTACTGCGGATTTTGCAGGACCTGAGCAGTACCGACGCACCCAGCCTGGGGCGGCTGGTCGCGTTGGTTGGGGACGAGATCAGGCAGAACTACGGCAACGGCGTCACGGCCGGTCTCGACAATCGTTTTATCAGCAAAGCCGAATATCGGCAGATTTACGTCACGGGATCCCCGACACGCGAGCAGCTGCTGCACTACGCACAGACGCGGATCAGTGACCATATCGTCAGCATCCGCCCGGACTGGCGGACCAAGCGCCAGGATCCGACGCTCGGCCAAGACCATTTCTATCTGGATATCCGCTTTCAGGGCTATGACGCGTATGTCAGCGAGGCAGACCGCTTGCGTAGCCAGCGCCTCAAGGATCGGTTGAACGCGCCAGACTGAACGCCACAGCCCCGGCCGCAATGGCCGGGGCGCTGTCGCTGACCCCAGCAGCAACGCATGACAGCGCCGCCTAACCCATCGCGAAGAAGCCCGCAGCCAGGCCGCCGCACCGGCGCAGAACAGCCTGCCACAGGCCTCCAACAAGATTTTCAAACAAGCGTATGTTTTTTGATTGACAGGCCCGCGCCATCCCCATAACCTCGCCTGACTTTCAACGTACCGGGACGACGCGGACGTGGGCAGCATCTACCTGATTCGACATGGCCAGGCCTCTTTCGGCGCAGACGACTACGACGTACTGTCGCCACTGGGCATCCGCCAATCCGAGGTCTTGGGCGAGCATCTGGCGCAACTGGGCCTGAGCCTGGACCGGTGCCTGGCCGGCGATCTGCGTCGCCAGCAACATACGGCCAGCAGCGCCCTGGCGCAGTTCGCCAAGGTCGGCCTGCCGGTACCGGTGCTGGAAGTCGATCCGGCCTTCAACGAATTCGACGCCGACGCCATTATCCGCGCCCTGCTCCCCAGCCTGCTGGACCGTGAGCCCAAGGCCCGGGAAGCGCTGCGCAACGGCGCGCAGCATCGTGCCGAGTTTCAGCGGGTGTTCGCCCTGATCATCGAACGCTGGCTGGAGGGCGACTACGACAGCCCCGGCCTGGAAAGCTGGAGTGGTTTTGTCGAGCGTGTCGAAGCCGGCCTGCAACGCCTGCTCGAACACGCCGACAACACCCAGAAAATCGCAATCTTTACTTCCGGCGGCACCATTACCGCCCTGCTCCACCTGGTCACGCAAATCCCGGCGCGCCAGGCGTTCGAGCTTAATTGGCAAATTATCAACACCTCGCTCAACCAGCTGAAATTCCGCGGTCGCGAGGTGGCCCTGGCTTCCTTCAACAGTCAAGCGCACCTGCAACTGCTGAAGGCGCCGGAACTCATCACGTTTCGTTGAGTACCGGCCAACCGTGACCCCAAGGTCACTGGAATCACCCATAAAAGGATCGAACCATGAGTTCTGTAGCTGATGCCGTTGCAAAGATGCAATCCAAGTTCAACCCGGCTGCCGCTGCCGGCCTGGACCTGATCTTCGGTTTCAACATTACCGATGAAGACAAATCCTACGCACTGATCGTCAAAGACGGCACCTGTGCCCTGGAAGAAGGCGCCAACCCTGACGCCAACGTCACCCTGATCATGGACAGCGCAACCCTCGAAGGCCTGACCACCGGCGAGACCGACGGCATGCAGGCCTTTATGGGCGGCAAACTGCGCGTTGAAGGCGACATGATGCTGTCGATGAAACTGAGCGAACTGTTCCCGGTTTAAGCTCAAGCAGCGCCGCACAAGAAACCGAGGCTAACGGGCCTCGGTTTTTTTTCGCCGGTGATTTCCAGGCGCGGGAATCCGGCCCCCGTGACCGCGTATCAGCCCGACGCCGTCGCCTGAAAAAACCCCAGCGCAGGGCCCTACGCTCTGGCTTTATCTCTCCTACACTGATGCTTCTGCCTGGCAGTGTCCGACGGTCGCGTCGCTGAAAAACGCCCGAAACTTTGTCGCGTTACGCCAGGTCAGGTTAAAGGTAAGGCCACTGCACACGGTGTACCGCGAGCAGCTGCCATCCCTCGTCGATCCCCCAATGCAGACGCCACCATGGTCGCTCTGCCGGGAATTCGCGCGTACGGCCCCAGGACGGGGCCCACACAAAATTGGCCAATGGCCAGGTCCCTTTGTCGGGACGGGAGAGCTTGATGATCAGTGCCGCGATAGACCCCCAGGGAGAACGTTCCGCCCAGCCAAACAGCGAGCCGCTGACCCTCACGCCCGGTGGACGGGCAGTGGCGACGCCGCGTAACAATCCAAACCAGAAGAAAGTGCTGTTCGTCACCTCCGAACTTGCCGACCTGGTCAAGACCGGCGGCCTGGGCGATGTGTCCGCCGCCCTGCCTCGGGCCCTGCGCCACTTGCACGATGTGCGGGTGCTGATCCCCGGCTACCGGCAGGTGATCAACAGCGACAACCCGATCCACATCATCGGCGAGCTCAGCGGCCATGCCGCGTTGCCGGCGTGCAAGATCGGGCGCATGGACCTCAAGGACGGGCTGGTGATCTATGTGCTGATCTGCCCCGAACTGTACGAGCGCGAAGGCACGCCCTACGGCGCCAACAATGGGCGCGACTGGCCGGACAACCATATCCGCTTCGCACGCCTGGGCCTGGCTGCCGCCGATATCGCCGCTAACCTGGCGCAGATCCACTGGACCCCGGACCTGGTCCACGCCCACGACTGGCCCGCCGGGCTCGCCCCGGCCTATATGCACTGGCGCGGCCAACGCACGCCCACCCTGTTCACCATCCACAACCTGGCCTACCAGGGCGTGGTCAGCCTGGCCTGCTGCCCGGAACTCGGTATCCCGCCCCACGCCCTGCAACAGGAAGGCATGGAGTTCTACGGCAAGTTGTCGTTTCTCAAGGCCGGCATGGCGTATGCCAGCCATATCACCACGGTCAGCGCCACGTATGCCCGGGAAATCACCACCCCGGCCTTTGGCTGCGGACTCGATGGCTTTCTCGCCAGCAAGACCCAGCAAGGGCTGCTGAGCGGCATTCCCAACGGGATCGATGAAAGCTGGGACGCCACCACCGATCCCCATCTGGTCAGCCCCTTTGCCATTGGCGACTGGCGCGCCAGAGCCATCAATACCGCTCATGTCCGTGAGCTGTTCGGCCTGCAGCCCTCTAGCGGGCCGCTGTTTGCCGTGGTGTCGCGGCTGGTCTACCAGAAAGGCCTCGACCTGACCGAAGGCGTTGCCGCCTCTATCGTCGCTTGCGGCGGCCAGATCGCGATTATCGGCCGCGGCGAGCCCGAGGAAGAACAGGCTATGCGCGAACTGGCCCGACGCTTCCCCGGACGCATTGGAGTGCGCATCGGCTTCAACGAGACCGACGCGCGGCGGATGTTTGCCGGCAGCGATTTCTTGCTGATGCCCTCGCGCTACGAGCCGTGCGGCCTGAGCCAGATGTATGCGCAGCGCTTTGGTTCGCTACCGGTGGCGCGCAATACCGGCGGCCTGGCCGACACCATCGACGATGGCGTCACCGGGTTTCTATTCGATGAGTCCACCGTGGCCAGCTACGAGGGCGCGCTGAAACGGGCGTTCAAGGTGTTCGCCTACCCGTCGCTGCTCAATGCCATGCGCTGCCGGGCCATGGCGGCGCCCTTCAACTGGTGCCAGGCGGTCGAACCCTACGCCCAACTGTACGAACACCTGGTGGCCGAAGCCTATCGCTGATCGTAACGGACCATGCCAGCGGCACGCCGATGGGGAGCGGGCCCAGGCCGAGAAACGCAAGGGGGAGTGCCGATGAGCGACATGCAACTGGAAATACTCGCCAGCCGGGCCGGCCTGGCCGTGGACTGGGTCGACGCCGAGGGTCGGGCACAACGAGTCGCCCCCGAGGTCTTGCGCCGGGTACTGGCCGGGCTCGGCCATAACGCCGAAGACGCGCAGCAGATCGAAGCCAGCCTGCTCACCCTGCAATTGCAGCAACAGGAACACCGCCTGCCACCCCTACTGACCGCCGACCTTGGCCAGCCGCTGGACCTGGCTGGCTATTTCGCGCCCTACAGCCATTGCCACCTGCACCTGGAGGACGGCAGCGAGCTGGAGCTGTACCTGGATGAGCAGGCTATCCTGCCCGCCATCATGACCCTCGGCTATCACCAGGCGCGGATTCTCGGCCAGAGCTTCACCCTCGCCGTGGCTCCGCCCCATTGCTACACCCTCGCCGCCGCCCTTGATGAGCGCCCGGCCCGGGCCTGGGGCCTGGGTGTCCAGGTGTACAGCCTGCAACGCCCCGGCGCAGGCGGCTGTGGCGACTGCATGGCACTGGAAACCCTGGCCCGCGCCGCCGGCGAGCGCGGCGCCGATGCCCTGGCCATCAGCCCGCTGCACGCGATGTTCAGTTGCGACCCGACGCTCTTCAGCCCCTACTCACCGTCCAGCCGCCTGTTTCTCAACAGTATCTATGCCGCTCCTGCGGCGATCCTTGGCGAGGAGGCCGTGCGCCAGGCCATCGAAGCCTGCGAGCTGGAAGATGAATTACAGGCCCTCGACCAGTTGACCCTGATCGACTGGCCTCGCGTGGCGCGGGCCAAGCAATTGCTGTTGGCGGCCCTCTATGCGCAGTTCCGCCAGGGCGAGCACCCGTTGTGCGACGACTTCGCCTTGTTTCGCCAGGCCGGCGGTGAAGCCCTAGAGAACCATTGCCGTTTCGAAGCGCTGCAAGCCGATTGCCTGGCTCGCGGGCAGACCACCGATTGGCGCTACTGGCCCGCCGAATGGCAAGACCCGCACAGCCCGCAACTGACCCAGTTCGCCACCGAGCACAGTGCCCAGGTCGGTTACTACGCCTTTGGCCAATGGCTGACCGCCCGCGGCCTGGCCCGAGCCCAGAGCGCCGCCCGGGCCAGCGGCATGGCCGTCGGCCTGGTCGCCGATCTCGCGGTTGGCGCCGACGGTGGCGGTAGCCAGGCCTGGAGTCGCCAAGGGGAATTGCTCGCCGCCCTGACCGTCGGCGCACCGCCGGACCAGCTCAACCGCATCGGCCAGGGTTGGGGCATATCGGCGTTTTCCCCCGACGGCCTCAAGCGCCATGGTTACCGGGCCTTTATCGAAATGCTGCGAGCCAACTTCGCCCAGGCCGGCGGCCTGCGCATCGACCACGTGATGGGCCTGCAACGCCTGTGGGTGATTCCCCTGGGTGGCGCGCCCAGCGAGGGGGCCTACCTGTATTATCCGGTGGACGATCTGCTGCGCCTGCTGTGCCTCGAATCCCATCGTCACCAGGCCATTGTCCTGGGTGAGGACCTGGGCACGGTGCCCGATGGGCTGCGGGAAAAACTCAGCGCCCGGGCGATTCTCGGGATCCGCGTCCTGTTGTTCGAACAGGATCACGGCGCCTGCTTCAAGCCGATCCTTGACTGGCCGGACAATGCCCTGGCCACCACCAGCACCCATGATCTGCCGCCTTTGAACGGCTGGTGGCACGCCCGGGATATCGACTGGAACCGCCAACTCGGGATGATCGATGCCGAGGCCGAATGGCACTGGCGCGAACGCCGTCAGCGCGAACGCGACGGCCTGTTCCAGGCGTTGCGACAGGACCCGCAGAACTTTCGCAGTGCCTCCCGTGAAACCGATCAACTGATCGACGCCAGCGTGCGCTTTCTCGGCCATACCCGCGCGCCACTGGTGCTCTTGCCCCTTGAAGATGCCCTGGGCCTGGCCGAGCAGCCCAACCTGCCCGGCACCGTCACCAGCCACCCGAACTGGCGCCAGCGCCTGCCCGGCGACTGCGTGAACCTGCTTGACGACCCGGATGCGGCCCGTCGCCTGGAGTTGCTGGCCTGTGCCAGGGCCCAGGCCTGGGAGCGCGACCGCGGCCCATGAGCGCCGGGCCGGACACCCACTTTCAAGGACTTACCTACCCAGCCAACGTCAGACCCGACCCAGGAGCCCGCCATGAATACCGATGACAAACGCATCCGCGAATTCGCCTATCAGATCTGGGAGTCCGAGGGCCGTCCCGACGGGCAGGAGGCACGCCACTGGGCAATGGCCTGCAAGCTGGCGGAGGCCCAGGCCCTGGCGCCCTCACCGCCACCTGCGCGCCAGGCACGGACCCGGCCGGCCACCACTGCAGCAAAGACCACGGCGCCGAAAAAGCCCCGTGCACCGCGCAAACCTTCTGCCGAATAACCCCCCCAGCCCGAGGAGACAACCATGCACGAGAGCCCCCGCCCCCCTGACAATGCGTCGCGCCTGCGCGAGGGCCTGCCCTTTCCACTGGGCGCCTCCTGGGATGGCCTGGGGGTCAACTTCGCGCTGTTCTCTGCCAACGCCACCCGCGTTGAGCTGTGCCTGTTCGATGACAGCGGCGAAGTCGAGATCGAGCGCATCGAACTCCTCGAATACACCGATGAGATCTTTCATGGCTACCTACCCGACGCCCATCCGGGCCTGGTCTACGGCTACCGGGTCCACGGCCCCTACGATCCGGCGAACGGCCATCGCTTCAACCCCAACAAGCTGCTGATCGACCCATACGCCAAACAACTGGTGGGCGAACTGAAGTGGTCCGAAGCCCTGTTCGGCTACACCATCGGCCATCCGGACGCCGATCTGAGTTTCGATGAGCGCGACAGCGCGCCCTTCGTGCCCAAGTGCAAGGTGATCGACCCGGCCCACACCTGGGGCCGCGACCAGCGTGTCAGCGTGCCCTGGGAGCGCACGGTGATCTACGAAACCCATGCCCGCGGCTATACCATGCGCCACCCGGACGTTCCCGAGCACCTGCGTGGGACCTTCGCCGGGCTGATGGTCGACGAGGTGATTGCCTATATCCGTGACCTGGGCGTGTCCTCGGTCGAGCTCCTGCCGATCCATGCCTTCGTCAATGACCAGCATCTGCTGCACAAGGGCATGACCAATTTCTGGGGCTACAACAGCATCGCCTTCTTCGCCCCCGACCCACGCTACCTGGCCAGCGGCAAGATCGCCGAGTTCAAGGAAATGGTCGCGCACTTGCACGAAGGCGGCCTCGAAGTGCTGCTCGACGTGGTCTACAACCACACCGGCGAAGGCAACGAACAGGGCCCGACCCTGTCCATGCGCGGCATCGACAACGTCTCCTACTACCGGCTGATGCCGGACGACAAGCGCTTCTATATCAACGATTCAGGGACCGGCAACACCCTGGACCTGAGCCACCCCTGCGTCCTGCAGATGGTCACCGACTCGCTGCGCTACTGGGCCGCGCACATGCACGTGGACGGTTTTCGCTTCGATCTGGCGACCATTCTCGGTCGGTATCACGACGGCTTCGACCAGCGCCACAGTTTCCTGGTGGCCTGCCGCCAGGACCCCTTGCTCAGCCAGGTCAAGCTGATCGCCGAACCCTGGGACTGCGGCCCCGGTGGCTATCAGGTTGGCGGCTTCCCGCCTGGCTGGGTCGAGTGGAACGACCGCTTTCGCGATACCACCCGCGCCTTCTGGAAAGGCGACGAAGGCCAGCTCGCCGATTTTGCCAGCCGCCTGAGTGCCTCGGGCGACCTGTTCAACCGACGCGGGCGGCGGCCCTATACCTCACTCAACTTCGTCACCGCCCACGACGGTTTCACGCTGCACGATCTGGTGTCCTACAACGACAAGCACAACGAAGCCAATGACGAGGGCAACCGCGACGGCAGCAATCACAATCTGTCCTGGAATCACGGCGTGGAGGGCCCCACGGACGACCCGCAGATCCGAGCGCTGCGCCAGCGCCAGATGCGCAACTTCCTCGCCACCCTGCTGCTGGCCCAAGGCACGCCGATGCTGGTGGCCGGCGACGAGTTCGCTCGCACCCAGCACGGCAACAACAATGCTTATTGCCAGGACAGCGAGATCGGCTGGATCGACTGGCAATTGGACGACGACGCCCGCTCATTGCAAACCTTTGTGCGCTACCTGATCCAGTTGCGCAGGCGTTATCCGGTCCTGCGGCGCGGACGCTTTGCCACCGGCGAATACAACGAGCAACTGGCGCTCAAGGACGTCACATGGCTCGCCCCAGACGGCAACGAGATGACCACCGAGCATTGGCACGACAGCGAGGGCCGCTGCCTGGGCATGCTGCTGGACGGGCGGGCGCGGGTCTCGGGCATCCGCCACACCGGCAACGATGCCAGCCTGTTGCTGGTGGTCAATGCCCACGCCAACCCGATCGACTTCTGCCTGCCCGACCTGGCCCAAGGCAGCGGCTGGAGCCTGCAACTCGACACCTGCGAGCCAGGGTTCCAAGGCGAACGTTCCTTCGATTTTGGCGACCGTTTCAGCGTAACTGGCAGATCGCTACTATTGTTCGAACTGCGCACCGCCAAGCCGCACTAGATGCACGGGGCCTGGGCTGAACTAGCCGTCGAGCGCAGTGGTCGCATAGAGGACCCGTTGGCCAATCCACAGGAGCGACCGTGAGCACAGCCACACCCCGGCAGACCACCACCGCCCAGGCACCGGCGGTCGAACGCCTCAAAGTCCTGACGATCAATGCCCACAAGGGTTTCACCACCTTCAACCGGCGCTTTATCCTGCCCGAGCTGCGTGAAGCGGTACGCAGCACGTCGGCGGACCTGGTGTTTCTCCAGGAAGTGCTCGGCGAGCATGATCGCCACGCCATGCGCCACAGCAACTGGCCGCAGACGTCCCAGTACGAATTTCTCGCCGATAGCATGTGGGACGATTTCGCCTATGGGCGCAACGCCGTCTACCCCGACGGCCATCATGGCAACGCACTGCTGTCCAAGTATCCGATCCGCCAATTCCGCAACCTCGATGTCTCGATCACCGGCCCCGAGCGTCGAGGGCTGCTGCATTGCGAACTGGATGTGCCGGGTCAGGCCCAGGTCCATGCGATCTGCGTCCACCTGAGCCTGCTGGAGAGTCATCGCCAACTGCAACTGGCCCTGCTCTGCCAGCTTCTCCACTCGTTGCCTGCGGACGCGCCGGTGATCATTGCCGGTGACTTCAATGACTGGCAGTTGCGGGGCAATACCACCCTGGCCCGTGCCACCGACCTGCATGAAGCCTTCGAGCAGCACCATGGCCGCCTGGCCAAGACCTACCCGGCGCGCTGGCCGTTGCTGCGCCTGGACCGAATCTACCTGCGCAACGCCCGCAGCCATGCGCCGCAGATCCTGGGGCACAAGCCCTGGACCCACCTGTCCGACCATTTGCCGCTGGCGGTCGAGGTACACCTCTAAGCAAGCGGCTCAGGGCGTCAGCGCCAGGATCAAGACCGCTAAGGGCGGCAGGTTCAACACCACCGACTGGGCCTGCCCATGGCTCGGCGTTTGTTCGCTGCCAACCCCGCCGCCATTGCCGTAGTTGGACCCTGCATAGGTGGCCGCATCGCTGTTGATCAGCTCCTGCCAGCGTCCGGCCAGCGGTACGCCGATCCGGTAGCCCGCGCGCGGCACTGGGGTGAAATTAGCCACCACCAGCAATGGCTCACCGGCCCGACTCCAGCGCAGCCAGGCATAGACGCTATGGAGCGCATCGTCGCCGATCAGCCACTGGAAGCCCTGGGGCAGATGGTCCTGGTCATGCAGGGCCGGCACTTCGCGATGCAGGCGATTGAGGTCGCTCACCAGCCGCTGCACACCCAAGTGCTCGGAGTATTGCAACAGGTACCAGTCCAGTTGCTGGTCGTGGTTCCACTCGCGCCACTGGCCGAACTCGCAGCCCATAAACAGTAATTTCTTGCCCGGATGCGCCCACATAAATGTCAGGTAGGCCCGCAGATTGGCGAACTTCTGCCAGCGATCACCGGGCATCTTGTCGATCAGCGAATGCTTGCCGTGCACGACCTCATCGTGGGAAATCGGCAGGACAAAGCGCTCGGACCAGGCATAGACCAGGCCAAAGCTCAGTTCGTTGTGATGATGGCCGCGGTACACCGGATCCTGCTGCATGTAGTGCAGGGAGTCGTGCATCCAGCCCATGTTCCATTTGTAGCTGAAGCCCAGCCCCCCCTCACCCGTCGGCTGGCTGACGCCCGGCCAGGCCGTGGACTCCTCGGCAATCACCAGGACACCGGGCACTTCCTGCGCCACCACCTCGTTGAGATGGCGGATAAAGTCGATGGCTTCGAGGTTTTCGCGCCCGCCATGGCGGTTCGGTATCCACTCACCAGCCTTGCGCGAATAATCGCGATAGAGCATCGAGGCCACCGCATCGACGCGCAGCCCGTCAATATGGAAATGACGCAGCCAGTGCAAGGCCGACGCCAGCATAAAACCGTGGACCTCGGTGCGCCCCAGGTTGTAGATCAGCGTATCCCAGTCCTGGTGAAAGCCTTCCAGGGGATTGGCGTATTCGTACAACGCCGTGCCGTCGAACTGCGCCAGGCCATGGGCATCGTTGGGAAAGTGCGCCGGCACCCAGTCGAGAATCACGCCGATCCCGCCGCGATGGCAGGCATCGACAAAGGCGGCAAACTCATCGGGCGAACCGTAGCGAGCCGTCGGGGCAAACAGGGACAAGGGCTGATAGCCCCAGGAGCCGCCAAAGGGATGCTCCATGATCGGCAGCAGTTCGATATGGGTAAAACCCAGTTGCTGGACATAGGGAATCAACCGCTCGGCCAGTTCGCCCCAACGGTATTGGCGGGCCACCTCACCCAGCTCATCCGTCTCGCACTGCCAGGAGCCGACATGCAGCTCGTAGATCGACAACGGCGCGGTGACGCTCTGGCGTTCGCTACGGCGCTGCATCCAGTCCTGATCCTGCCAGGCTATCTGCAACCGACTGGCGACTTTCGAGGCGGTGTCCGGCGGTAACTGGGTGGCCAGCGCCACCGGGTCAGCCTTGAGCGGCAGGATGCCTTCGGCGCCAAGAATCTCGTACTTGTAGGCCTCCCCAGCGCACAGGCGCGGCACAAACAGCTCCCAGACGCCACTGGGATGGCGCAGGCGCATGGGATGACGGCGGCCGTCCCAGCCATTGAAGTCACCGACCACCGACACCCGCCGGGCATTGGGGGCCCAGACGGCAAAGCGCACCCCGGCGACGCCATCGACGGTCATCAGTTGCGCGCCCAAACAGCCGCCGAGGTCGCGGTGATTACCCTCGGCAAACAGATAAAGGTCCATCTCCCCCAGCAGTGGCCCGAAGCTGTAAGGGTCTTCGCAGACCTGCTCGCCCGCGGGCCACTGGATCTTCAGCTGATAGGCATCAGCCTGCACCAAGTGACCGACAAACAGCCCGGGGACTGTACTGTCGTCCAGAGTCGCCAAGACTTGCTCGCTATCGCGCGCCAGCACCCCAACCCCCAGCGCTCCCGGCACAAAGGCCCGGATAAAACAGCCGCCGGCGCCGTCGCCATGGGGGCCGAGGATCGCGAACGGATCGCGGTGTTCGCCACGTACCAGAGCCGCGCAGTCCTTGCCCGCCGGTAGCGCGTCAATTGTTCCTGAACCCTTGCTTGCACTCATCACTATTCTCCAACGGCTAGGCCTACTGCTTCCCCATTCCCCACAGGCCATGCAATCGCAGCCTCTTTTCCGCTCCCCCGCATTCGGTATTGCAGGTTGACGCCCTGCCACGCTGTAGAAGCGGGCCGGTCCAACGCCAAACATCACGCACCAACCGACGCGATTGGCCATCGCACCAAGCCTAGACGTCGCCCACCAATCTGCGCAGAGAAAACCCCAGACTCATTCGATGCCCCCTACGGCCCGGCGACCGGTGCCACCTTTAGATCGGCGAACCGCCTATGCGACTACACGCTCAGTACCACCGATCAGGGCAACGCTCAGGCCGGGAATCAAATACCGGTCACGCAGGTCCATCGCCATACCGATTGCCAAGACCCTGCGTTGCGAGGACGACACCATGAATATTCCGATTCCAGCAGAAACGCCCGATCCGAACATCGACGACCCCGTGCTGCCCCCTACCGAGCCGCAACCGATTCCCGAAGAAGAACCACCCGTACCGCTTCAGCCGCCAGTCGGCGATCCGCCAAGCGAAGCGCCACCGGTGCTCGGCTAAGCCTCAGTCCTTGTCCAGGCGTGCGACGATCAGCGGCATCACGCTGAACACCGCCAGCGCCAACAGGGTGCTCAGGATCGCCGTGGACTCGCGCCCCAGCCCTGCCGACACACCGATGGCGGCGGTGATCCACAGGCCCGCCGCCGTGGTCAGCCCCTTGACGTGCTGGTCGGCCTCCTCGGCGTGGCCCTTGAGAATGGTGCCTGCACCAAGAAAGCCGATGCCTGCAATCACGCCCTGGACCACCCGGCTCATCGCGTCGGCCTGGGCCCCGGACAACTGGGGGACCATCACAAACAGCGCGGCGCCCATGGCCACCAACATATGGGTCCGCACCCCGGCCGCCTTGCCCTTATGCTCGCGCTCAAAGCCCAGCACCGCACCCAGCAGCGCAGCGATCAGCAAACGCACGGTAATACGGGTCAGTTGCGCCACGTCGTCGATATCGGCGAATTCACTTTGAAGCGTTGTCCAGACGGTCTGCCACCCACTGCTCATGTTCAACTCCTGCCAGGGACGCCATAGAGCATGGACCACAGCGCAACGAAGAGGTGCAGCCGACCGCTAATCGGCCGCGTCGAACCCCCGGCGCCTGGCGCTACCTAATGTGCATGTACCCCCGCCAACCTGGAGAACCCCATGCCCGTGCATATCGATCCGTCGAACCAGAGCTGCACCCTCGATGCCGAGGGTATCCATGAGCGGGGCCCGGCCAGCGCCGTGCGGGTGGTCACCGACTCGGCCAAACGCATGTCCATGGCCGAGCTCAACGGCCGTCGCGTGCCCATTACCGAAGCAGAAGCCGACGCATTGACCGTAGCAGGTGCCGAGGACGCTCGACACCATCTGCGGGCCACTGATGGTGATTCGGTGATTTGATTGACCCTGATCAAGGTCCCTGCCCGACGCTTGCGTTTATGCGGCTACAAGCACGCCTGACAAGCCCCCGGGCAGGTATGGCAAGTTGTCGCAGGTCACTGATCCAAGCCATCTGATCCGCTTTTTAATAATTTACCTGAGCCTGTTATGCAAACAGATCGCTGGGCATAGTGCATCGGCCTGATGGAGGCTGATGAGCGACAGACCATGAGCGATAGAATCCCCGTCCAGATAGTTGAAAACTTTGAGCCTTCGCGCCCAAGAACTAAGGCCAAATCCAGCGACAACCAGATTCACACCCGCAGCTTCACCGGCTTCTTCCGCACCTTGCGCATCGGTGGGGCCGGTTTTCTATTCCTGCTGTTTTTCGGCACCGTCTGGTTGAACTGGGGCGGCCGCCAGGCCGTGCTCTGGGACCTGGCCGAGAGCAAGTTCCATATCTTCGGTGCCACGTTCTGGCCGCAGGATTTCATCCTGCTCTCGGCGTTGCTGATTATCTGCGCCTTCGGCCTGTTCGCGATCACCGTGTTCGCGGGCCGGGTCTGGTGCGGGTACACCTGCCCACAAAGCTCCTGGACCTGGCTGTTTATGTGGTGCGAAAAGGTCACCGAGGGCGAACGTAACCAGCGGATCAAGCTGCAGGCCGCGCCCTGGAGCCTCAACAAGCTCCTACGTCGCTCGGCCAAGCACACCCTGTGGCTGGCGATCAGCCTGCTGACCGGGCTGACCTTTGTCGGCTACTTCACGCCGATCCGCCCGCTGGCCGAGGAACTGTTCACCCTGCAAATGGCCGGCGTCAGCCTGTTCTGGGTGTTGTTCTTTACCGGTGCCACCTATATCAACGCCGGCTGGCTGCGCGAAGCGGTGTGCATGCATATGTGCCCTTATGCGCGCTTCCAGAGCGTGATGTTCGACAAGGACACCCTGGCCATTTCCTACGATGCGGCACGGGGCGAAAGCCGCGGCCCACGCAAGCGCGACGTGGCACCGGCCAGCGTCGGCCTGGGCGACTGCATCGATTGCCACCTGTGTGTGCAGGTCTGCCCGACCGGCATCGATATCCGCGACGGCCTGCAGATGGAGTGCATCGGCTGCGCCGCCTGTATCGACGCCTGCGACTCGATCATGGACAAAATGGGCTATGCCCGCGGCCTGATCAGCTACACCTCCGAGCACCAGCTACAGGGCGGCAAGACCCATCTGCTGCGCCCCCGCCTGATCGGCTACAGCCTGGTGCTGCTGCTGATGATCGGCGCCCTCGCGCTGGCTCTGATCGAACGGCCGATGGTGTCCCTGGATGTCAGCAAGGACCGTGGCCTGTTTCGTGAAAACAGCCTGGGCCAGATCGAGAACATCTATAGCCTGAAGGTCATCAACAAGACTCAGCTGCGCCAGGATTACCGCCTGGAACTGGTGGACGGTGAAGGCTTCCAGCTACAAGGCAAAACCGAACTGAGCCTGGCCCCAGGCGAAATCGTCGACCTGCCGGTCTCGGTAGCGATGCTCGACGACCAACCCAAGAGCAGTTCCCAGGAACTGGCCTTCAAGGTGGTCGACAGCGATGAGCCAGCGATCTACGCCGTGGCCAAGAGCCGCTTTGTTGCCCCGTTGAACCGTTGATCCCTTAGACTGACGACCGTTGCGAGCCCGCTCGCGCCTGCAGGCTTGACTGTCCTGCCAGCGTGGGCGGGCTTGTGAAGGCACCGCCAAAGACACCGCACAACCCCGAGCCCTGGCCATGAAACGCTACGAAAAATTCGCCGACGACATCGCAGAGCTGATCCGCAGCGGGGTCCTGGGCCCCGGCCAACGGGTGCCTTCGGTGCGCTATGCCAGCCAGACCTACGGGGTCAGCCCGTCCACGGTCTTCCAGGCCTATTACCTACTCGAGCGCCGCGGGCTGATCCGCGCCCGGCCGCGCTCGGGCTACTTCGTCAACACCCATGCGCCCAGCCCGTTTTCCGAACCGGTGATCAGCAGCCAGGTCAACGAGTCGACCGAAGTCGATGTCAGCGAGCTGGTGTTCTCGGTCCTGGACTCGATCAAGGACCCGCAGACCGTGCCCTTCGGCTCGGCCTTCCCCAGCCCGACGCTGTTCCCGCTGCAGCGCCTGGCCCGCTCCCTGGCCAGCGCCAGCCGCGAAATGGACCCGCGCATGGTGGTCACCGACATGTCGCCGGGCAATCCGCAACTGCGCCGCCAGATCGCCCTGCGCTATATGGTTGGTGGCCTGATGCTGCCGATGGAAGAACTGCTGATTACCAATGGCGCCCTCGAAGCCCTCAACCTGTGCCTGCAGGCGGTCACCGAGCCGGGCGATCTGGTTGCCATCGAGGCCCCGGCCTTCTACGCCTGCCTGCAGGTGCTCGAACGCCTGAAGCTCAAGGCAGTGGAAATCCCCGTGCACCCGCGCGACGGCATCGATCTGGGCGTGCTGGAGCAAACGCTCGAACGCCACCCGATCAAGGCCTGCTGGTGCATGACCAGCTTCCAAAACCCCATGGGCGCAACCATGCCCGAGGCCAAGAAGGAACAATTGGTCGAACTGCTGCGCAAGCATCAGGTGCCACTGATCGAAGACGATGTCTACGCCGAGCTGTACTACGGCCAGCAGGCCCCGAAGCCGGCCAAGGCCTTCGACACCGAAGGGCTGGTGATGCACTGCGGCTCGTTCGCCAAGAGCCTGGCACCGGGCTATCGGGTGGGCTGGGTCGCCGCCGGACGCTATGCGCAGAAGATCGAGCGCTTGAAACTGATGACCTCGCTGTGCGCCTCGATGCCGGCCCAGGCCGCCATTGCCGACTACCTGCAACACGGTGGCTACGACCGCCATCTGCGCAAGCTGCGCTACGCCCTGGAAGAACAGCAGAGCGCCATGCTTGCGGCCATTGCCCGCTACTTCCCGGCGCAGACGCGCGTCAGCCAACCGGCCGGCGGCTACTTTCTGTGGTTGGAACTGCCAGAGCAGATGGACTCGCTGAAGCTGTTCCAGATGGCCCTGGCCCAAGGCATCAGCATTGCGCCAGGGCCGATCTTTTCGCCCGCCCAGCGCTTTCGTCACTGCATTCGCCTGAACTATGGCAGCCCGTGGGACGAAACCTGCGAGAAAGCCATGGAAACCCTGGGGCGAATCGTACGCTCGTTCTGACAGATCGACCGCTAAGCCGCCCCTGAGCTGATTAAAACCCTGGATGAGGCGTAGGCGCCCGGGCAACCCGCTCACCCCCAATGCCACCCTGACGCCCCGGCCAGGCAAGAACCACATGTCCAGGCCGGGCGTTAGCTCACCTCGATGCAGTCCACTGGCGTGGAGCGGTTCAACGACCACCGCCCAGATCGATAAAGGTGCCGGTGGCATAGGAAGCCTTGTCCGAGAGCAACCAGACAATCGCCTCGGCCACCTCCTCGGGTTGGCCACCGCGGCCCATGGGCAGGCCCGACTCCAGCTTGCCAACGCGCTCGGCGTCGCCACTCAAGGCATGGAATTCGGTGAAGATATAGCCCGGGCGCACCGCATTGACGCGGATGCCCTCGCCCGCCACTTCCTTGGCCAGCCCGACGGTAAAGGTATCCAGCGCGCCCTTGGACGCGGCGTAGTCAATGTACTCGCCCGGCGAGCCCAGCCGCGCGGCCACCGAAGACACATTGACGATACTGCCGCCCTGGCCGGCATGACGCATGGACATGCGCAGCACCGCCTGCTTGGCGCAGAGCAGCGGCCCGAGCAGGTTGGTCCTGAAGGTCTTGAGCAGGCGGAATTCGGACATTTCATCGAGTCGGGACTGCTGCCCGACCGTACCGGCATTGTTGACCAGCGCGGTGATCGGCCCCAGCTCGGCATCGACCCGATGGAACAGGCCGATCACCTCGTCTTCGTTGCTGACATCGGCACGAATGGCGATGGCCTGGGCACCCAAGGCACGCACCTCGGCCAGCACCCGATGGGCGGCCTGCTCGTCGCACAGATAATTGATGGCAATTCGGTAACCCGCGCGGGCCAACAGCACAGCCGTCGCGGCGCCAATGCCGCGGCTGCCGCCCGTAATGAGGACAACTTTATCCATAGGTCTCTCCCCCGTTGAAGCGCCGTTGATACCGTCTGCCGACGAATCGGTCAATGGCACTTTAGTCAGCTTGGGACCGCGCATTCCCCTTGGCGAATCGTCGCCATAAAAGCCTGTGCCGGTTGCGGCTGCCCGAGCAGGTAACCCTGCAGCGAATCACAACCCAGGCGGGTCAGGAAATTCTGCTGCATATCAGTCTCGACACCCTCGGCGACGATACGCAAGCCCAGGGCCTGGCCCAGCGCGACGATGGCCGAGACAATGGCCGCATCGTCACTGTCCTGCTCCAGATCACGGACAAAGCCGCGGTCGATCTTCAATTCGTTGGCAGGCAGGCGCTTGAGGTACATCAGGCTGGAGTAGCCGGTCCCGAAATCATCGATGGACAGGTCCACCCCCATGTCCGACAGCTGCTGAAGCACCGTCATGCTCGCGTCGGCATCGCTCATGGCCGTCGTCTCGGTGATTTCCAGGGTCAGGCTGTTGGCCGGCAGGCCATGGCGCGCCAACGCACTGGCAACACTGGCCACCAGCCCGGCATTGCAGAACTGCAGGGCCGACAGATTGACTGCAATGCGCCAATGCTGGTAGCCCTGGGCGAACCACAGGCTCATCTGTCGGCACGCTTCGTCGAGCACCCAGTCGCCGATGGGGATGATCAATCCACTCTTTTCCGCCAGCTCGATAAAGCGATCCGGCATCAGCAACCCTTCCTGCGGATGCTGCCAGCGCAACAGCGCCTCGGCACCAATCGGCAGGCCATTGCTGGCATCGAACTTGGGTTGGTAATGCAGTTGGAACTGCTGTTGCTCCAGGGCGCAACGCAGGTCCTGCAGCAGTTGCAGTTGCTTGAGGGCGTTGCTGTTCATGGAGGCATCGAAAAAGCTGTAGCCATTCTTGCCCAGGCCCTTGGCGTGATACATCGCCGCATCGGCATTGCGCAGCAATTCCTGCTGGCTCTCACCATTGCCCGGATACAGGACAATGCCCAGGCTCGCGGACAGTTGCAGATCGTGTTCGGCCACGCGGAACGAACGTGCCATCAAGCCGACCTGGCGAGACGCGACCTGCATCGCATCGTCCGGTTCACTGAGGCGCACCAGCAGGACGAATTCATCGCCACCGATCCGCGCCAGGGTGTCCATGCCACGCAGATCCTGGCGCAGGCGCTGGGCCACTTCGCGTAGCAACAGATCGCCCAGATGATGGCCATAGGCATCATTGACCGGCTTGAAACCGTCCAGGTCGATAAACATCAGGGCAAAGCAGCCGCCCTGGGATTCGACCTTTTTCATCGCCTGATCGATACGGTCGGCGAGCAGGACGCGATTGGGCAAACCGGTCAGAGTGTCGTGCAGGGCCAGTTGCATCAACTCCTGATTGGCCTGGGTCAGTGACGCCGCCAGGCTGGCGGTACGCGCTTCGAGACGGGCATCGAGGACCGACGTCAGCAAGGCGATGCCCAGCACGGCCAGGGTGGTGACCAAGACCAGGTTATCCAGGCCCTTGCCCCTCAGCCCGTTGGCGGCGGCACCACAGAAACTGCCCTCGGGAAAGCCTGCGGCGGCCATACCGGTGTAATGCATGCCGACAATCGCCACCCCCATGACAATCGCCGCCCCACCACGCGCCAGGCGCACATAGGGGGTATTGCGCCGCAGCCGGAAGGCGATCCACAACGCCGCCGCCGAGGCGGCCACGGCGATCAGCAGCGAGCTGGCAAACAACGTCGGGTCATAGTCGATGCCTGGCTGCATGCGCAGCGCCGCCATGCCCAGGTAATGCATGGAACTGATCCCGGCCCCCATGACCAGGGCCCCAAAGACCAATTGCCAGCCCGGCAGGCGGGGCTGGCTGACCAGCCACAGGGCGAAGCCGCTGGACAGCATGGCAATCAGCAGCGACAGCAGGGTGATCCAGAGGTCATAGCCCAGGTCGATGGGCAGTTTGAAGGCGAGCATGCCGATAAAGTGCATCGACCAGATCCCCACCCCCATCGCCAGCGCGCCGCCGCCCATCCATAGATAGACGGCCCGCCCCGTGGCGGTGGCAATGCGCCCGGCCAGGTCCAGGGCGGTATAGGACGCGAGAATCGCCACGCACAGCGAGATAATAACCAGAGTGGAAGAATAGCTGCCCGCAAGCATTGTCGAGTCTCTTGGCCGGCGAGTGGAATGCATTCCAGGCTCGCTGAAAAAAGCAGCGATTGTACCCATTGCGTCAAGAAACGCACCGAGAAAAGTTATCAATACGCCAGTACCGACGAACGGTTATTTCAAGGACAACAAAACCTGTGGCAGCCAGCAAATTCGCTGCCACAGGGCCTACCGCGTTACTCCGCGATGGGACTCAGGCGCAGGCTTTTGATCCGCCGCTCCTCCACCGTCAGCACGCTGATGCGCCAGCCATCCCAAGTCAGCTCATCACCGACCCGAGGCAGGCGGTCCAGCAGACTCATCGCCAGCCCCGCCACGGTCTGGTAGTCCTCGGTGGCCTGGGCGGCAAAGCCGATACGCTGGCGCAACTGGCTCAAGTTCAGCGCGCCATTGACCCGGTAACCGCCCGCCTCTTCGACAATGTCCGGGCCGGTGATTTCACTGGCATCCGGCAACTGGCCGGCAATCGACTCGAGAATATCGGTCAGGGTCAGCAGGCCGACGAAATCGCCGAACTCATTGACCACAAAGGCGATATGGGTGGACGACTGGCGCATCTGCTCGAGGGCATTGAGCACCGAGTAGCTGTCCAGCAGATTGACCGCCGGACGGACCAGCACCTGAAGATCCGGCTCATCCCCGGCCAGGTACTGCTTGAGCAACTCCTTCTTGTGCACATAGCCCAGCGGTTCGTCGATGGCGCCGTCGCGGATCAGCGGCAGGCGCGAGTACGCCGAATGCAGCAACTGGGTACGGATCGCCTGAGGGCTGTCGCTCAGGTCGATATGGTCAACTTCGGCGCGCACCGTCATCACGCTGCGAATCGGTCGCTCGGCCAGTTGCAGTACGCCGCTGATCATCACCCGCTCACGGCGGTCGAACAGTTCCTGAGTGGGCGTTTCGTCACCGGCCAACAGGTCGGCGATCTCCTCGCCCACTTCCTCACTGGCCAGTTGCCGCCCACCCAGCAGGCGCATCACCGCATGGGCCGTGCGCTCGCGCAGTGGCCGCAGGCCCTGCAGGGAGCGCTTGCGTCGGGCCCGGGCGATCTGGTTGAACACCTCGATCAGGATCGAGAAGCCAATGGCCGCATAGAGGTATCCCTTGGGGATATGGAAGCCCAGGCCTTCAGCGGTCAGGCTGAAGCCGATCATCATCAAAAAGCCCAGGCAGAGCATGATCACCGTCGGGTGTTCATTGACGAAGCGGGTCAGCGGCTTGCTGGCTACCATCATCAGGCCGATGGAAACGATCACCGCGATCATCATCACCGCCAGTTCCTCGACCATCCCCACGGCAGTGATGACCGCATCCAGCGAGAACACCGCATCGAGCACCACGATCTGCGCCACGATGGGCCAGAACATGGCATAGCCGGCATTGCCGCTCCGCTGGCTGATATGCCCTTCAAGGCGCTCATGCAGCTCCATGGTCGCCTTGAACAGCAGGAACACACCACCGAACAGCATAATCAGGTCTCGGCCGGAGAAGCTCTTGTCGAACACCTCGAACAGCGGCGCGGTGAGGGTCACCAGCCAGGAAATACTCGCCAGCAGGCCCAGGCGCATCAGCAGCGCCAACGACAGGCCAATCACCCGCGCGCGATCACGCTGCTCGGGCGGCAACTTGTCGGCCAGGATGGCAATAAACACCAGGTTGTCGATGCCGAGCACCAACTCCAGCACGATCAGGGTCAAAAGGCCTAGCCAGGCCGTGGGATCAGCTAACCATTCCATTATCAGGCCTCGATCTTGTGATGTTTCAGAATAGCGGACACGACAACACGCAGCCGAGGGGCCGTGGGGGCATGGTGTGGGGTAAGGCCAGGGGGCGCGGCACATGGCCGGGTAGCAAGATCGACAGTCAGAGCTGGGTGAGGAAAGGTGTAACTGGGAGGCTCCAAAACGGTGTTCATTGACAACCTGTTTTTCAAATACGGGAGCGGATCGTACATTCGATGAGAATATTTCCCACAGAGAAAATATTACAAGATTTGTAAAATTCGTCGCCCCCGCGACCGTATCTGGTCGCGAGGGGCCACCCGCGGCTAATCGACGGCTTTGTTGCCGGCCTGTTCATTGACACTCAGGTCGGTGTTGCCATCCCAGCCGCCACCCAGTGCCGCAATCAATTGCACACTGGCCACCAAGCGGCTCTGCAGGACATTGAGCACGCTGCGCTCGTTGCTCAGCGCCGTGGTCTGCACATTGACCACGTCCAGATAAGCGATCAGCCCGGCCTTGTACTGGTTGCTGGTCAGGCGCAACGACTCACGTGCCGAGGCCAGTGCCTCGGCGCGCACCGCCGCTTCGTCTTCCAGGACCTTCAACTGCACCAGGTAATTCTCCACCTCGCGGAAACCGTCGAGCACGGTCTGGCGGTACTTGGCCACGGTCTGGTCGTAAACGGCCTCGGTGCGATCGACTTCGGCCGAGCGCTGGCCGCCATCGAACAGGGTCATGGCCAGCTTCGGCCCCACCGACCAGAAGCGGTTGGGCAGGCTGATCAAATCACTGAAGGTACTGCTGCTATAGCCACCGCTCAGGCTCAGGCTCAAATCCGGGTAATAGGCAGTCTTGGCCACGCCGATCTTGGCATTGGCGGCGATGATCGAACGTTCCGCCGAGGCGATATCCGGGCGCCGTTCCAGCAGTTGCGACGGCAGGCTCGCCGGCACCTGGGGCAAGGCCGGAATGCCTGTGGTGGCCGCCAGGTTGAAGTCCGCCGGCGGCACGCCGATCAACACGGCAATCGCGTTTTCAAACTGCGCACGCTGCCAGATCAGATCGATCAGGTCGGCCTGGGTACTTTTGAGTTGGGTCTGGGCCTGGGCCACCGCATCCTTGCCGGATACCCCGGCGCGGTACTGGTTTTCGGTCATTTTCAACGAACGCTGATAGGCCTCGACCGTGGCTTCGAGCAAGCGTTTTTGCTCGTCGATCACCCGCAGTTGCAGGTAGTTCTGCACCAGTTCCGACTGCTGGCTCAGGCGCATGGCCGCCAGATCGGCCAGGCTGGCTTCGGCACTCGCCTGGTCGGCCTCCAGGCCACGACGCAGCTTGCCCCAGATGTCCGCCTCCCAGCTCACGCCCAGTTGGGCGTTATAGGTGTTGCGAATCCCGCTGCTGGAGCTGCTCAAGCTCGAACTGCTGCTGCCAGTGCCCTGGCTGGAACGCGTCTTGCCGCCATTGAGGTCGACACTGGGGAAAAACGCCCCCCGGGAACTGCGCACCAGCGCCTGGGCCTGGCGGAACTGCGCCTCGGCCTGGGCCACACTCTGGTTATTGCTGTTCAGGCGCAACACCAGGTCGTTCAGCTGGCGGTCGCCATACAGCTCCCACCAGGCACCACGGGCCAGGGCGTCGCTGGGCTGGGCCTGGCGCCAGCCATCGGCTTCTTTGTAGTGCGCGGGGGCCGCCAGCTCGGGCCGTTGGTAATCCGGGCCGATGGCGCAGGCACTGAGCATCAGCGCCGCCAGCGACAGGCTCAAGAGCCGCGAGCCGCGAGCGCTAGACAGGCGCTGGGCAGGCAAGAGGGGTGACAGGCGATCAGTCATAGCGGAGTTTCCAGTGCGCCATCGGTACGCACGCCGCGCCAGGCATTGAAGCGGTGACGCAGGCGGTCGAGATAGAGATAAACCACGGGGGTGGTGTAAAGGGTCAGGATCTGGCTGAAGACCAGCCCGCCGATAATGGTCAGGCCCAGAGGCTGGCGCATCTCGGCACCCTCGGCAGTGCTGAGCATCAGAGGCAAGGCACCGAGGATCGCGGCCAGGGTGGTCATCAGGATCGGTCGCAGCCGCAGCAAGCAGGCACTGCGAATCGACTCCAGCGGGCTCATGCCGTCATGGCGTTCCAGTTGCAGGGCCAGGTCGATCATCAGGATCGCGTTTTTCTTCACCACGCCGATCAGCAAAAACAGCCCAAGCAGGGAAATCAGGCTGAACTCGCCGCCCAGTGCATAGATGCTCAACAGCGCACCGACCCCGGCCGATGGCAACGTGGAGAGAATGGTCAGCGGGTGGATATAGCTTTCATAAAGCACGCCAAGTACCAGGTACACCGCCAGCAGCGCACCGAGAATCATGAACGGCTGGCTCTTCTGCGTAGCCGCGAAGGCATCACCGGTACCGGCCATTTTCGCGATCACTTCTTCCGGCAGGCCGACCTGGGCGATGGCCCGTTCGATGGCCGCCGTCGCGGTATCCAGGGACACTCCTTCGGCCAGGTCGAAAGCGATGTTCTCGGACGCAAACTGTCCTTCATGGCTGACGCGGTCGTCGGCCAGGCTGTTCTCGTAATGGGCAATAGCGGATAGGGGAATGCGCTGGCCATCGGCGGTGATGATCTGGACCTGGTTAAGGGTTTCCGGGTCCTGGGCATACTTGGGATTGACCTCCATCACCACCTGGTACTGGTTCAGGCTGTCATAGATGGTCGAGATCTGGCGCTGGCTGTAGGCGTTGTTCAGGACCGCGGTCACCATGTCCATGTCCACCCCGAGCCGCTTGGCCGTGTCGCGGTCGACCACCAGGGTCACCTGCTGCGCGCCACGGCCTTCACGGGCGTCGATGGCGGTCAGTTCCGGCAGGGCCTTGAGCGCCGCCACCACCTTCGGATACCACAGGCGCAGGGCCGATAAATCACCGCTTTGCAGGATGTAGGAATACTGCGACGAGGTCTGGTCACGCCCGCCACCAAACTGCAAGTCCTGGTCCGCCATCAGCATCAGGCGTCCACCGGGCACCAGCGGCATGTTCTTGCGCAGGCGCTCGATGACCTTTTGCGCGGAGATCTTGCGCTCGCCAATCGGCTTGAGGCGCACCAGCATCATCGCGTTATTGGTGCCACTGTTGCCGCCGATAAAACCGGCCACACTGGCCACGGCCGGATCGGCGAGCACCGCACGTCGAAAGATCTCCATCTTGGGCTGCATCACGCTGAACGACAGGCCGTCGTCGCCGCGCACAAAGCCCATCAACTGGCCGGTGTCCTGCTGCGGCATAAAGGTCTTGGGTACCACCACATACAGGGCGATGTTGACGCCAATGGTCAGCAGCAGGCTGAACAGCGTCAGGCGCTTGTGCGCCAGCACCCAGTCGAGGCTACGGGCGTAGCCGCTGACCATGCGTTCATTGACCCGCTGACTCCAGCGTTGCAGGCCGTTCTCCTGTCCTGGCACGTGGGGCTTGAGCCAACGGGCGCAGAGCATCGGCGTCAGCGTCAGCGAGACCAGCAGCGAGACCACGATCGACGCGGCCAGGGTGATGGAGAACTCGCGGAACAGGCTCTCGATAATCCCGCCCATAAACAGGATCGACAGGAATACCGCCACCAGCGAGACGTTCATCGACAGCAGGGTAAAACCGACTTCCTTGGCGCCCAGGTAGGCCGCCTGCATCGGCTTCATGCCGGCATCGATATGCCGGGAGATATTTTCCAACACCACGATGGCATCATCGACCACCAGCCCGGTGGCCAGGATCAGCGCCATCAGCGACAGGTTATTCAGCGAAAAACCATAGAGGTACATGATCGCGAAGGTCCCGACCAGCGAGACCGGCACCGCGAGGCTGGGGATCAGCGAGGCGCGAAAATTGCCGAGAAACAGGAACACCACCAGGATCACCAGTGCCACGGCGATCAGCAGGGTCATTTCGGCTTCGTGCAGCGTGGCCTTGATCACCGGCGAGCGATCCATGGCCAGCTCCAGTTTGACACTGGCCGGCAGCACCGCCTGCAACGCCGGCAACTGGGCCTTGATCTGCTCCACCGTCTCGATGATGTTGGCCCCGGCCTGGCGGTTGACCACCAGCAGCACCGCATCCTGGTCATTGAAGAAACCACTGTTGTAGCGGTCCTCCACGCCATCACGAACCTTGGCCACATCGCTCAGGCGCAGGGCCGTGCCATTCTGGTAGCGGATAATCAGCGGCTCGTAATCCTTGGCCTTCTCCAACTGGTCGTTGGCCTGGACCTGCCAGTTATGCTGGTCATTCTCGACCGAACCCTTGGGGCGGCGGACATTGGCATTGGCGATGGTCGCACGCACATCGTCCAGCGCCACGCCGTACTGGTTGAGCAATTGCGGCTCAAGCTCGACCCGCACCGCCGGCAGAGAGCTGCCGCCGATCTGCACCTCGCCGACCCCAGGCACCTGGGACAGGCTCTGGGACAGGATGGTCGAGGCCAGGTCATAGAGCTGGCCCTTCTGCAAGACATTGGAGGTCAGCGCCAGCACCATGATCGGTGCCTGGGACGGGTTGATCTTCTTGTAGGTCGGCATGCTGCGCATACCGCTGGGCAATAGATTGCGCGACGCATTGATCGCCGCCTGCACTTCCCGCGCCGCACCATTGATATCGCGGCCCTGATCAAACTGCAGAATGACCCGGGTCGACCCCTGGCTCGACCCGCTGCTCATGGTATTGACCCCGGCAATGGCGCCCAGGGAGCGCTCCAGAGGCGTGGCCACGGAAGACGCCATCACCTCGGGGCTGGCCCCCGGCAAACTGGCCTGGACCACGATCACCGGGAAATCCATCTGCGGCAGCGGCGCCACCGGCAGCAGACCGAAACTGACCCCGCCCAACAGCATGATCGCCAGGCTCAACAGCATGGTCGCGACCGGACGGCGGATAAACGGACCCGACAAATTCATAGCACGCGGCTCCGCACTTCAAGTGGCAGGCGGCCGGTAAAAAGCCACGCCCGTAAGCGCCCCGGCTGCGACTCTTGTTTGAGCGTGCCGCTAGCCGCTTGCCGCTGATCGCAGCCCTTGGTCATGCCCTCTCCTCCCCAGCGCCGGCAGCGCGTTGGCCCAATCTATCGAAGTACAGATAGATCACCGGGGTGGTGAACAGGGTCAGTACCTGACTGACCAGCAACCCGCCGACCATGACCAGGCCCAGGGGCTGACGCAGCTCGGCGCCCGAGCCGGTGGCGAGCATCAGCGGGATAGCGCCGAATAGCGCGGCCAGGGTGGTCATCAGGATCGGCCGGAAACGCAGTAGCGCCGCCTGGTAGATCGCCTGCTCCGGGGCCATGCCCTGATTGCGCTCGGCGTCGAGGGCGAAGTCGATCATCATGATCGCGTTCTTCTTGACGATGCCAATCAACAGGATGATCCCGATAATCGCGATCATGCCCAGGTCATTGCCACTGAGCATCAACGCCAGCAAGGCGCCCACGGCGGCCGATGGCAGGGTCGAGAGAATGGTGATCGGGTGGATATAGCTCTCGTACAGCACCCCGAGCACGATATACATGGTCACCACCGCTGCCAGGATCAGCAACAAGGTGCTCGACAACGACGCCTGGAAAGCCTCGGCCGCGCCCTGGAACTGGGTCTGCACACCCACCGGCATGCCGATGTCCTTCTGCACCTGCTCGATGATCTCCACCGCCTGGCCCAGCGCCACGCCGGGCGCCAGATTGAAGGACATCATGACCGCCGGGAACTGGCCGATATGGGCGATGGCCAGTTGCGCCTGACGCTCTTCGATCCGCGCCAGGCTGCTCAGGCGAACCTGGCCGCCGTCGGTGGTCTTGACGTGAATATCTTCCAGCGCCTGGGGCCCGATGCTCTCGCCGGATTCGGCCTGCAGCACTACCCGGTACTGGCTGGCCTGGGTATAGATAGTGGAAATCTGCCGCTGGCCAAAGGCGTCATACAGCGCGTCGGTGATATTGGCCACCGAAACGCCAAGGCGCGACGCCGCATCGCGGTCAATCACTAGGTACACCTGTAGACCCTTGTCCTGCAGGTCGCTGGCCACGTCGGTCAATTCCGGGCGCTGTTGCAGGGCTTCGACCAGCCTGGAGCTCCACTGCGCCAGCAACTGGTCGTCGGGCGACGACAGACTGAACTGGTACTGGGTGCGACTGACCCGATCCTCGATGGTCAGGTCCTGCACCGGCTGCATAAACAGACGGATGCCCAACAGCTTGTCGACCTCGGGTTGCAGGCGAGCAATGATCTGCGCGGCACTCAGGTCGCGCTCGCCATGGGGCTTGAGGTTGATCAGCAAACGGCCGGTGTTCAGCGTGGCGTTATCGCCATCCACACCGATATAGGACGACAGGCTTTCCACTGCCGGGTCCTGCAGGATGATCTTGGCCAGGGCTTGTTGGCGCTGGCTCATGGCACTGAACGAGATCGACTGCGGCGCCTCGGAAATCCCCTGGATCACCCCGGTGTCCTGCACCGGGAAGAAGCCCTTGGGCACGGCCATATACAGCAGCACGGTCAGGCCCAGGGTCGCGATGGCCACCAGCAAGGTCAGCGGCTGGTGCTTGAGCACCCACTGCAATTTGCGCCCGTAGGCGGCAATCATCCAGTCGATGCAGGCGCCGCTGGCCCGATAGAAACGGCCCTGCTCTTCTTCCTTGGGCTCGCGCTTGAGCAGCCGCGCGCACATCATCGGCGTCAGGGTCAGGGAGACCACCAGGGAAATCAGGATCGCCACCGCCAGGGTAATGGCGAACTCGCGAAACAGCCGGCCGACCACGTCGGCCATAAACAGCAGCGGGATCAATACCGCGATCAGCGACAGGGTCAACGAGATCAAGGTGAAACCGATCTGCTTGGCGCCCTTGAGCGCAGCCTGCATCGGGCTGTCGCCCTCCTCTATGTAACGGGAAATATTTTCCAGCATGACGATGGCGTCATCGACCACAAAGCCCGTGGCGATGGTCAAGGCCATCAGCGTCAGGTTATTGATCGAGAACCCGGCCAGGTACATCACGCCAAAGGTGCCGATCAATGACAGCGGCACGGCAATCGACGGAATGATCGTGGCACTGGCCCGACGCAGAAACAGGAAGGTCACCAGCACCACCAGGGCAATGGCGATAAACAGCTCGTGCTGGACATCCTTGACCGAGGCGCGAATGGTCTGGGTGCGGTCGGTCAGGACCGTGACATCGAGACCCGCCGGCAGGTTATCGGTAATGCTCGGCAGCATGGCCTTGATCCGGTCCACCACCTCGATCACGTTGGCGCCGGGTTGGCGCTGGATATTGAGCAACACGGCTGGACGGTCATTGGCCCAGGCGGCCAGCCGTTCGTTCTCGGCGCCGGCGACGATCTCGGCGACATCCTTGAGCCGCAACGGGGCGCCATTGTTATAGGCCAGAATCAGCTCGGCATACTCCTCGGGCGACTTCAGTTGGTCATTGGCGTCGAGCATCGAAACCCGGGTCGGGCCGTCGAAGTTGCCCTTGGGCTGGTTGACGTTGGACGCGCCGATCAGGCTGCGCACATCCGCCAGGTTCAAGCCGTTGGCCGCCAGGGCCTGGGCATTGACCTTGATTCGCACGGCCTGGCGCTGGCCGCCGGCAATGCTGACCATGCCGACGCCGCTGATCTGGGCGATTTTCTGCGCCATGCGCGTATCGACCAGGTCATTGAGCTTGGGCAGCGGCATGGTCTTGGAACTGATCGCCAGGGTCAGCACCGGGGTGTCCGCCGGGTTGACCTTGTTGTACACCGGCGGCGCCGGCAGGTCCTTGGGCAGCAGGTTGCTGGCAGCGTTGATCGCGGCCTGTACCTGTTGCTCGGCGACATCCATGTTGATGTCCAGGCTGAAACGCAGGGTCAGCACCGAGGCGCCACCGGAGCTGGTGGACGCCATCTGGGTCAACCCCGGCATCTGCCCGAACTGACGCTCCAGGGGGGCGGTGACCGCACTGGTCATCACGTCCGGACTGGCACCGGGATACAGGGTGATCACGCGGATGGTCGGGTAGTCGACCTGGGGCAAGGCCGCGACCGGCAGCAAGCGATAGGCGATCAGGCCGGCCAGGACAATGGCCAGCATGCTCAGGGTGGTGGCGACCGGACGGAGAATAAACAGCCGCGAGAGATTCATGCGCCGCCCTTTTGCGCCTTGCCACGGGCTACCGGTTCGCCAGGCACGGCCGAGGCCCCCTGCAATTGCTCAGCCGGCGTACTCGGCACGGCCTGGCTATCATTGACCACCTCCACCGCCCCGCCATCGCGCAGGCGGTCAGTCCCTTCGAGCACCACGCGCTCGCCGGCCGCCAGGCCTTCCTTGATCACCGTCGTCTCGCCGTCGCTGGCACCCAGCTTGAGGTTGCGGATTTTCACGGTCGTCTCGCCGTCGAGCACATAGACAAAGGTGCCTGCGTTGCCGAACTGCACCGCCGCCGTCGGTACCAGCACGACATTCTTCAGGGTGTCGGCCAGCAACTTGACGTTGACGAACTGGTTGGGAAACAGGCTTTCGTCCCGGTTGTCATAGCGCGCCTTGAATTTCAGGGTGCCGGTGGTGGTGTCGATCTGGTTGTCCAGGCTTTTCAGGACGCCGACGGCGAGCATCTTCTGGTCGCCACGGTCCCACGCCTGCACCGGCAACTGCGCGCCGCTGCGATAGCGTTCAAGGACCGTCTGCAGGTTGTTTTCCGGGAGCGTGAAGCTGACGCTGATCGGCTGGGTCTGGGTGATAACCACCAGGGCGGTGGCATCATTGGCCGCCACCAGGTTGCCGACGTCCAGTTGACGCAGGCCGACACGCCCGGCGATCGGTGCACGAATCTTGGTGAATTCCAGATTGAGCTTGGCGTCGTTGACCGCCGCCTGGTTGGTCTTGACCGTGCCCTGATACTGACCGACCAACGCTTCTGCGGTGTCGAGGGTCTGCTTGGCAATACTGTCCTCGGCATAGAGGCCGCGATAACGGGCCAGGTCGACCTGGGCGTTCTTCAGTTGTGCCTGGCTCTGCAGCAGGGTGCCTTCGGCCTGGAGCAAGGCATTCTGATAACTGCGTGGATCGATCTCGGCCAGCAGTTCGCCGGCCTTGACCTGCTGCCCTTCCTGGAAATAGACCTTGACCAACTCGCCGCCGACGCGACTGCGCACATTGATGGTATTGAGGGCAGTCACCGTGCCCAGCGCCTTGTAATACAGGGGGAAGTCCCCCTGGGTCGCGGGCGCCACACGCACCGGAACCGCGGCACTGGAGCCACCAAAGCCGGGGCGCATCATGCCGCTCTTGCCCGTACGAGGCGCGGAAGTCAGCGCGGCGCTGTCCTTGTGGGCACTGCTGGCAGGCCAGAGCCACCAGCAGAGAATGGCGATCACCACCAGCACCAACAGGGCGAATAACCAACGACGGGAATTGCGGGAACCGGAGGATTGCATGGAGTGATCAACCATTATGCGCGAGAGCTTCTTTATCGGGAGGCTGAAAGATAAGCACTGGCGGCCCTGATGAAAAGCGCCTTTACCGGCAATTTACCTAGCGCTGACGTTCCCGGACTGTCAGCTAAGCATTTGAAGCACAAATAAAAACGGCCTGGGCAAAGCCAGGCCGTCGATTTCTTGCCGGTAGCCTTACTTGAGAACGGCCAGGGCCGCTGCATAGTTAGGCTCGTCGGCAATTTCGCCAACCAGCTCGCTGTGCAGCACTTTGTCGTTTTCGTCGAGAACCACGACCGCACGGGCGGTCAGGCCGGCCAATGGGCCGTCGGCGATGGCAACGCCGTAGTTCTCGATAAATTCACGACCGCGCAGGGTCGACAGGCTCTGCACGTTTTCCAGGCCTTCCGCGCCGCAGAAGCGGGCCTGGGCGAACGGCAGGTCGGCGGAGATGCACAGCACCACGGTATTGGCGATGTCATTGGCCTTGGCGTTGAAGGTACGGACCGAGGTCGCGCAGGTCGGGGTGTCGACGCTTGGGAAGATATTCAGGATCTTGCGCTTGCCCGCCAGGCTGCTCAGGGTCACATCGGCCAGGCCGGTGTTGACCAGGGAAAATGCCGGAGCCTGGGTGCCGACTTGCGGCAGCTGGCCTTTGACTTGAACAGGGTTGCCTTTAAGAGTCACTTGAGCCATGAACGGAGTCCTTCTGACAGTGGTTTTGAAGAGGCCGAAAGTTAAACACGAAAGCGCCCGGCAACCTATGGGAAGGAGCACAAATAGTTGATCGATCGCGTAGGACTTTGCCGCCCACCTGACGATTGCACAAGGGTTACAGCAGACTCAGCATATTGCGGTGGCGGCCATCGAAGATCCGCCGCATGTAGCGGTCCACGACCAGACGCTCCAGCAGTACGCCGCCGATGGCCCCGTAGGTGACCCGGTCGGTGTATAGCGTTCCGCCAACGGCCGCTTCCACCCGATGCTCATGACAAAAGGCACGCAGCGGCCCCTTGAGCATCTCGTCGATAAAATGCGTGTCGCCCACTTCACGGATACGCACCGTCCAGTTCGCCGGCACCACGCCGAACATCCAGTGGCGAAAGCGAAATTCGCGCCCCGCGACAATGCGCAGATCCTGCTCGTCGACCACACCCAGCGGCGTGATCGGCTCAGGAAAGATCCTGGGGAAGTTGCGCCCTTCCAGGCAGAACTCCAGGACCTGGGCCGGCGTGCGCCCACGGAAAAAGGTGCTGCGTTGCAATACAGCCATGAACCGGACACCCTCCAACAATGGGCGAGATGCCCGGATACCCGCCCAGCCTGCTGGCGCGAGCTTGCTCGCGGGCCTTTTAGTGATATCTGACACGCTAAAAAGCCCGCACCTACAAGATAAAGAAGGAACTGCTGGCTAGCGGCCCTTGGCCTTGAGTTTAAGATACGACTGATGCAAGTCCGACGCCCAGCTATCGATCACGTTTTTCACATCGTTGGCCGTCATCACCTGACTGTCGTTCTCCAGCGGTTTACCGGTGCCTTTGCGCACCACCTGCGCCACCACCCTATTAGTGCTGCCATCGAGGAACACCGCTTCGGTCGCCAGGGTGGTTTCCTGGTCGCGAATACCGCTGGCGGTGCTGACGGCGGCGGCCACCAAGGCCACTGGGATAATTTCATAGGCCTTCAAGCCTTCGGTCTTGCTACTGACCGCCGTAATCGCCGCCCGGACCACAACGACACCCGGGCCCGGGCCATCAGCCAATGGCAATGACTTAGACAACTCGCGCTTCAGCGCCTGGTCGTAATACTGAGTGATCGCCGACAGAGTTTTCTGCGGGATCTTGTCCGTTGGCTGGGGCTTGGGATAGAACTGGGTTGGCTCGATATAGACGCGGCTGTACTGATTGACCTCCAGCTTGGGGTCGATCCAGTTCATCACTTCGACGCCCGACGGCGAGCGGCTCTCCTTGAGCCGGCTGTAGTCCTTGAGAAATCCGGAATATTCGTCCGGCTGAGTGACATTGCTCGAACAGCCGCCCACACCCAGTGCAGCGGCACAAAGCAGGCCGGTCATCAATGGAAGCTTCATCGCATAACTCCTGTCAGGCGCCAGGGCACTGGCGTAGGGAATTACAGGTATAGCTACATCTGGTCGCTTTGTCGGGGGCCGTATGCGCTTTTATAGCGACAGAGAGGAATCTCTTACCTGTCGGCAAGGCCGCCACAGAGGCGGCATGCCGCTGGCGTGCGCTAACGCCTAGTTCGCCGCCGGATACTGGCTCTGCAGGCTGGCCAGGCGCTGGGCCTGGGCTTCACTCAGGCCTGTGGCGTCAAACAGCACTGTGCCGTCGGCACCGGCCAGCTTGATCACTTCCAGGGTGAACAGGGCGCCTTGTGGCGCGTCGAGCTTGCCCCATTCGGAGAACATGTTCGGGGTGACCTCCCAGGTCGGCGACTCGCCCGGCTCGATCCCGCCCGGAATCGGCAGTTCGACCGTTCCGACAAACCACGGCGTGGCACGGCCCGGGCTGGCCACAGTGCCCTTGAAGCCGACACGGGCCACTGCATACGGAGTGCCATTGAGCACCTTGGCCACCACCACCGGCTGCCCATGGGGGGCCGCGACGTTCTTGTTCTTTTCGGTGAAATAGAACTCCGACTTCAGGATCTGGAATTTGGCCATTTCCTGCGCAGCGGCCTGGGCAGCCTGCTGGATCTCCAGCAGTTGCTTGATCTCGGCCAGTGCCTGGTCCTTCTGACGCTGGGCCCGCGCGGCGCGCAGGGCGTCCGCCATGGCCGCGACCTGCTCGACGGTCTTGCCATTGAGCTCGGCGCGCAAGTTGTCGGCGGTTTGTTCGGCAGAGATAGCACCGCTAAAGGCTTCACCAATCTTGCTCAGGGTGATGAGTTTCAGGTCTTCGACGAATTTAACCCGTTGCTCCTGGGGCAATTGAGCACCGATTTTCCCCATCGACTCACTCAGGCTCGCTTCACTGGTGCCATCGAGCTTCGGGCCACCACAACCGGCCAGCATCAGTGCCGCGACCCCCACAACCAACATCCTGCGCATTTTCAGACTTCCTTTTTTTCAAGGCGCGCACTCTATCAAAAGGCCATTACCTTCGCCCAAGTTAAAACCAGCGCTGGACAGCGTGCGCGCCCTCGATGGGGCGGCCAATCGAAGGGCCATTACCTGACGCGGGACTATGGCCTGCTCGCCCAACACAGAACAGATTCAGATGAGATCAATAAACTCATATCAGTCTTTATCCAGCAATTACGCCATGGATTTTTATCTGATACGTATTAATGATTTTTTTCTGAGTCTGTTTTGTTTTGCCTGCGATTCCTAAAGTCCGTCCCATGCCAGACCGGGTGGCCTGGCGCGACTTTGCAACCGTGGAAGACTTGACCATGAGCACAGCACTAAACGCACAGGCCTATAACTACAAGGTCGTGCGCCAATTCGTCGTGGCAACAGTGGTATGGGGCGTGATCGGCATGGCCATGGGCGTGTGGATCGCCTCGCAGCTGGTCTGGCCGGACATGAACCTCGACCTGCCCTGGACCACCTTCGGCCGCTTGCGGCCACTGCACACCAGCCTGGTGATCTTCGGCTTCGCCGGCAGCGCGCAATTCGCCGCCAGTTACTATGCCCTGCAGCGTACCTGCCAGGTCCGGCTGTATTCCGACACCCTGGCCGCCTTTACCTTCTGGGGCTGGCAGTCAGTGATCGTGATCATGCTGGTCAGCCTGCCGCTGGGCTACACCACGACCAAGGAATATGCGGAAATCGAATTCAGTGGCGCGGTCTGGATGACCGTGGTCTGGGTCGCCTACGCCATCGTGTTCTTCACCACACTGGTCAAGCGCAAAACCACGCATATCTACGTCGGCAACTGGTTCTTCGGCGCCTTTATCCTGGTGATTGCCATGCTGCACGTGGTCAATCACCTGTCGATCCCGGTGAGCTGGTTCAAGTCCTATCCGGTCTACTCCGGCGCCACCGATGCCATGGTGCAGTGGTGGTATGGGCACAACGCCGTGGGCTTTTTCCTGACCACCGGTTTCCTGGGCATGATGTATTACTTCGTGCCCAAGCAGGTCGGGCGTCCGGTGTACTCCTATCGCCTGTCGATCGTGCATTTCTGGGCCCTGATCACCCTGTACATCTGGGCCGGCCCGCACCACCTGCACTACACCGCCCTGCCGGACTGGGCCCAGTCGCTGGGCATGGCAATGTCGCTGATCCTGCTCGCGCCCAGTTGGGGCGGCATGATCAACGGGATGATGACGCTTTCCGGGGCCTGGCATAAATTGCGTAGCGACCCGATCCTGCGCTTCCTGGTGCTGTCGCTGGCGTTCTATGGGATGTCGACATTCGAAGGTCCGATGATGGCGATCAAAACCGTCAACGCCCTCTCCCACTACACTGACTGGACCATTGGCCATGTGCATGCCGGCGCCCTCGGCTGGGTGGCGATGATCACCTTCGGCTCGCTCTACCACATGATCCCGAAAGTCTTCGGCCGCGAGCAGATGTATAGCACCCCGCTGATCAACCTGCACTTCTGGCTGGCGACCATCGGCACCGTGCTCTACATCGCTTCGATGTGGGTCAACGGCATCACCCAGGGCCTGATGTGGCGCGCCGTGAACGATGACGGCACGCTGACCTACTCGTTTGTCGAGGCCCTGCAAGCCAGTCATCCAGGGTTTGTGGTGCGCTTTGCCGGCGGTGTGTTCTTCCTCGCGGGCATGCTGCTGATGGCCTACAACACCTGGCGCACCGTGCGTGTCGCCGATGCGCGGATTGCCGCGCGTGAAGCGCAGATTGCCTGAATCACCCGCCCGGCGAACCCCACGGTTCGTCGGGCCTTCAAGGGAGCGCAGCGATGTTCGAAATAGCTCTGAATCTGACGGCGATAGTGGCGCTGTACTGCGCCATCGAATACTGCCTCAAGCACCACACCCAGGCCGATGACGACGAAGCCAGCGCGATTCCCTTCGCCGACGACCCGGAGGTCGCCCGCCGGGTCGAACAGGCGACGGGCAAGCCGATCAAAGCAGTGCAGATCGACGAACCACGGCGAGCCGCCGATTGGGGTGACTTCCAAGCCTGACCCCCGCGGTGGCAAGCGGCGCGCTATAAGCACCGCAAAAAGCTCGCGCCCATTCGGGTCAGGTCAGGGAGAACCCTGCTTGTCCAGCCTGGCAGTCGATCAGGATGAGTTCGCCAGTCTCGATCAGCCCCAACCATGCCAGGCCGCCTTAAGGCCGCGGCGGTTCCGAAAATCGCGGCCCGAGAAGGATGGCCGCGTAATGCACGACGAACAATGCAAAAGCTAGCGCCCAGAGCACTCCGGATACCCACAACCCCGACGTGGCGAACGGCACCCAGGCGATCCGGCAAACGGCCGCGATATTCACCGCGACAAACGCCAGGCTCATGGCCCAGGCCGGCTTGAGGGCCCGCCCGGTGTGTCCGAGGCTGACCCGCGAGATCATCGCCAGAATCATCCCGCCCACCCCACCCACCGCCAACGCATGGGTAGCCAGGCTTTCCTGCGCCAGGAAGCCCAGGTGCCACGCCACCATCCCGAGCGCCGCCACCCACAGCCAGGCATAGGCCAGATACAGCGACCACAGCAACGGCACACGCCATAGGCCCGGTACATGCCAGCGCACCAACCGCACGGCGTGCAATACCGCGACCAGCAGATAGACCGGGGCCAGCCATACCGTCGGCGCATCGCCAAAGCCGGCCACAATCGACCCGGCAATCAGTACCGTCCCCAGTAACAGCACCCGGTCGGTCCAGGGCGAAGGTGCGAACCCCTGCGTACGGCTGAGGCCACGCTGAATAAAAAACGGAATGACCCGGCCGCCAATCACCGTCATCAATGCGGCAATCAGCCAGAGCCCCGCCAGCACGCCGCGGCGCTGCAGCAATACATCGTCCTGCAGAATGCCCGACAGCGTGACGGCTTGGCAGATCGCCATAAAGCCCAGGACGGCAATAATCGGATAGTTGTTGCGCTTGCCAGCCAGAAACAATTGCCGCCCCAGGATCAGCGCCAACGCAGGTAAAAACAGCAGTTGCAGCACCAGCATCGCCAGTGGTGGCAATGGCAACAACCAGGCCAGGCGCGCCACCAGCCACAACGCTACCAGGAGCATCAGAGGCTTGCCATGCAAACCGGGCAGGCCGGTCCAGTTAGGCACGGCGGTCAGCAGAAAACCGGCGACGATTGCCACGGCAAAGCCAAACGGCATTTCGTGCCGATGCCAGGCCAACATCCCGCCCATGGGCTGCCAGTGCGTCAGCAAACCCGCGAGCCAGAGAATCCAGCCACACAAGGCGAGGCAGCTGAACGCTGCCCCGAGGAGGAAAAACGGGCGAAAGCCCAGGCTCCAGAATGGCGCCTCTACCGCGCCTTCAGATCGCAACACGCAGTGTCTCCTTTTCTGGTTTGCTCAGACGGTATTGCGCCAGTAAACGCATTACATAGCCTATTTTCAGCAAGGTCGGGCCCAGGATAACCATGGAATGCAGAATCACCAGAGTCACCAGCCCCAACTGGGATTCGAATCCATAGGCGCCGACCACTCCGACCAGCAGCATCAGCAAACCAGCCCAGAGAATCTTGCTCGACAGATTGAGAACCTTCTGCGCACAAAAGAAGAAATCGAACATGGTAAGCACTCCTGATGGTTAACCACTTCGCTTTCAATACATCATCAATCGTGCCAGATTTTTTTATCAATAAAATCAGCACTTTATAAACACACAAGTCAATTAAACATCAGACAAATCAGGTCATATTGACCACAACCCGAGTCACTATCACTACATTTTCCAGATGCCATCCAGCAAGCCGGACAACCTTTGCAGTGCAACGCCGAAGGGGTTTCGGCAGCGAGAAGCAGGAACTGATAAACTGCGGCCCTGCATTTTTCGCCTTGGCGACCGTCATTTTTAGAGCGCAAGACACCGTGGAAATATTCAAGGAATTCACTTTCGAGTCCGCCCATCGCCTGCCCCACGTCCCCGAAGGGCACAAGTGCGGGCGTCTGCATGGCCACTCATTCAAGGTCGCCATCCACCTGAGCGGCGATATCGACCCGCACACCGGCTGGATTCGCGACTTCTCGGAAATCAAGGCGATCTTCAAGCCGCTGTACGAGCGCCTGGATCACAACTATCTGAACGACATTCCCGGCCTGGAAAACCCGACGAGTGAAGTTCTGGCCAAGTGGATCTGGCAGGAACTCAAACCCCTGCTGCCCGAACTCAGCGCCATCCGGATCCATGAGACCTGCACCAGCGGCTGCATCTATACCGGGGACTGACCCGCGAAGGGCCCGCTTCCAAGACCCGGGCACTGCACGCATCACTTATCCGAGGCCGTCAGCGGCTTCGGATTTTTTGTGGCGCCATGCGATAGAGCCCATCCTTCAGCGCGATGATCTTTAAATCAAAGAGTTGTCGACTGAGGAAAAAAGCATTCCAACATTGGAGCCGCCCCCAAGGACCAACAACCCATTACAGGCCCAGCGACTGAGCCGCTCCGTATGCCGCCCTCTCTCCCTTTTGAGCCCTTTTCATCGAGGCCGCAACGCTTGACGCCCGTCACCGGCGCTGCTTGAGCCCCCCCCCTCCAGCAGACCGCGAATTGATCGGCATCACCTCATATCGCCTGCACCTTCGACGCCCCCCGCGATAGATGGCACAATTCGATGCCTAGCCATTGTCACGGTCTTTTCAGGTGTAGATGGCTGTACCTACGATGGCGGATTAGGAGAGTTGGCAACTCTAGGAGCGTTAGGGGGGCGATGGTTCCGGGCATGGACTCGGGAACGGTGGCTGCGTTAGGGGCAGTTGCCGTCGGCTCTATGGTTGTTGTGCCTCTTGTTTCTGATGCCGCAGATGAAGGATCGTCAACTCCCCCAGCGGTCCCACCTACGAACTCCGCAGCCAGCGCAACGCCATCACCGGCAACAACAACGCCTCAACGCCAAGCGGCAATGGCTAAGCCAATTGCGTTTCTCCAGGCGAAAAAAAGCCCCGCAGTGCAGGGCTTTAATTATTCAAGCAGTCTCTAATTCTTAGCGTTAACCCGCAAGTTTTAAACCACTTGTTTTTTGCGCCCCCCTTATACGCCACCAATGACAGTAAAGGGTTAACTGACGAGAGAAGACGAATTGAGAACTCATCCAACTTATCGACAGTGACGACTTCAGCGTAAACTTACAAACTGTTCACGCCGACCTTCAACTGTTTAAGCGACAACAAAGCTCCAGCACGCACAGCTTCAACTTGAGCCAGCACTGCATCTTTAACGACCGCCTCACCCAGATCAGTCAGTTCCTGATTTTTTACATGCTGGGCGCTCAAGTGCAGCAGATGCAGGGCCACGTCCATGGCATTTTGGAAAGAGAGCAAGGTGTTATTCGGACCAAGCTCAGCTATGACAGCCTCCCAGCGACGGTCAGACTCAGCCTGCAGCTTTTTGAACTCACACATGGAAACATCTTCATCTGAATAAATATCAGCCAGCATGGTTTCAAGTGACTTGGAAATCAAGCTCATATGGAAAAAACCCTATATAAAATTCAATACGAAAACAGCAGCACGAATTAGGCATTTTTTGTCCCAGCAGTGCAACTCCGAACACTGAAACGCTCTACCTCTCGGAAAAAACAGCTACAACAATGGAAAACACTTAACATCAAACAACCAAATTCCCACATTTACGGCTTACACAGCCGGCACATGCGCCAACATATGTATAAAGGACCAACTTTTAACACCGTTAAGGATTCAGCAACGACAAACAAGATCCTCTAATCCCACAATTTCATCTGCTCAATCACCAGGCCGGAAGATCCGAGAGCAGTACCAGCAACCCGCCCGCAATAGCCGCGAGCGGGGCGTTGATCGTGCTGTTAAGGTGACCGTAATACTGGTGCGGGTGAACGCAGGGTGAGGGATTGTTTACGCGGCTAGCGGGCAAGATGCCCTGATTGCCCAGCCCCCACGTCGCAAAATGTTCAGCGGCACCCCTATCCATGCCGCGACTGCCCTAGCCATTGCGCAGGGCCGCGCTCTGGTCACCAACATCGATGGCAATGCAGGCCGCCCACGGCAAAGAGCACAAACGCGAAGTCACCGAAGCTAACGAAGCTAACGAAGCTAACGAAGCTCGTAGCAAGATCGTTCGGTTACAAACACAGTTTAGCCGGTAACGTCGCTCACGCTCTTTCATAGGCATAGGCAAAAATCGCGTCGGAACTTTTTAACAGAACCGGCCAATAACTGGCCTTCATCAATTTCGTTCAATCAGCATCCGTTCCAGGGTGTTGTCCTTCATCCAATAGTGATGAAACAGCCCCGCCGCCCCATGCACACCAATCAACCAGTAACCCATAGTGCCAATCAGTTCATGCCAGTACTTGAGCTGTTTGGCGAAGTCTGGATCAACGGCTACCGGAGCCGGCAGGTGGAAGCCGAAGTATGGGAACGGCTTGTCGCCAGCGGCGAGCATCAGCCAGGCGAGGATGGGCGTGGCGAGCATCAGCCCGTACAGCGCAAGATGTGTCAGATGCGCGATAGCGGCCTGCCAGGCCGGTGGTTCTGGGGTGATCGGTGGCCGTGGGCTTAGGCGCCCGATCAGGCGCACCCAGACCAGGGCGAAGATGCTTGCTCCAAACAGGCCGTGCAAGCCCATGAATAGCCCGCGCGCTTCGCTGCCTCTGGGCAAAAAACCCTTGATTTCGACACTGGCATACACGCCAATGAACAGCGCCAGCATCAGCCAGTGCAGGGTGATTGAAAGTTTTCCATATCGGGTTACAGCGGTGTCGCGGGTCATAAGAAGCGCCTTTTGATTGTTGTAAGGGACGATCGATCCGATTGCCTTTAACCGGCCGACTTACCCTACTCGTCCGGCCTTAAGAGAACCTGAAGATCAACCCTCAGATTAATCTTCTTTCACCTTCAGACTTCGTTAAGAAATCGCTTGGATACTTCGCTCAACCCCACTAAGGGAGGCGTTCTGCCCATGCCCGATTTTGACTGGAACATCCCCCTGCCCTTGCATTTCGGCCAAGCCGAGGCGCTACCGTTGACCCTGACGGGTGTGTTGCCGAACGACGCTTTACGAGCGACGTTCGAAACCTTTATCCAGCAGCGATTCCGCAAGACCTACGGCGCCGACATCCGCCACTTCATGCCCGAGCTGTTCGGTGTGCATAGCGCTGACGGCCAGTTGTGCGCGGTGGCCGGCGTGCGTCGCGCGCAACTTGAGCCGCTGTTTCTAGAGCGCTATCTGGACGAACCGATCGAACCTTTGATCAGCGCCGTAGCTGATCACTCGGTCGACCGAAACACCATTGTCGAGGTGGGCAACCTGGCGGCCAGCAACACCGGCAGCGCACGTCTGAGCATCATCGCCATCACCTATCTGCTGGCCATGGGCGGCCTGGAATGGGTGACGTTCACTGGCAATATCGGACTGGTCAACAGCTTCCATCGTCTCGGCCTGGAACCCGCGACGTTGTGCGCCGCCGATCCGGATCGACTGGGTGACGAGCGTCAACATTGGGGTAGCTATTACGAAAGTAAACCCTGGGTGCACGTTGGCAACATCCGCGCAGGGTTCGTCCACCTACGCAACAGCGGCCTGTTCAGCCGCCTGGGTTTGCCAACCTCGATTGAAGGAGCCTGCCATGTCGCTTGAACTGCAACGCTTTCAGGAAACCTTGCGCGAGCATGCCCAGCGCAATGACAGCGCGACCGCACTGTGGGGCGACACGCTGAAACTCGATTACGCCACCGTGTATGCAGAAGTGCTGTATCGCCAGGAACGCCTGCGCGATGAGCAGGTGCAAGTCGTCGCACTGGCGCTGGACAACGGCGTCGATGCGATGCTCTGGGACCTTGCGGTGTTGTTCGAAGGGTTGACCTGCGTAACGCTGCCACCGTTTTTCAGCGCAGCACAACGCGCCCATTGTCTGGAGCAGAGCCAGGCCGAACGGGTGATCGCCGAACCGGAGCTGGAACCCGAATTGCGCGCGGCCGGCTATGAGCAATGCGGCGAGTTTTGGTGCAAGGCCTTCAGCAGCCAAAGGCCGATGCCGATGGGCACTGCGAAGTTGACCTTCACATCCGGCACAACCGGCACGCCGAAAGGTGTTTGCCTGAGTGCCGACAGCCTGTTGCGGGTCGCACGAGAGCTGGATCAGGCGAGCAAGCCCACCAGCCCGCATCACCACTTGGCGCTGCTGCCATTAGCAATTCTGCTGGAGAATCTCGGCTGTTATGCCGCGCTGTATGCCGGTGCGATGCTCAGTTTGCCGAGCCAGAATACCCTCGGCATTCAGGGCGCCAGTGGCGTCGATGCCCCGCACCTGTTGGGCTATCTCGCCGGACGTGCGCCGCAAAGCCTTATTCTCGTCCCACAACTGTTACTGATGCTGGTCAGTGCCGCCGAACAGAAGGCCTTCGCCCCGCAAACCCTGCGCTTTGCGGCGGTCGGTGGTGCACGTGTGTCCGAAGATTTGCTGCACCGTGCGCAACGGGTCGGCCTACCGGTATTCGAAGGTTACGGTTTATCCGAATGCGCCTCGGTGGTATGCCTCAATCGCCCCGGCGCACAACGCCCCGGCAGCGTCGGTCGTCCCCTGCCCCATGTCGAAGTGCGGTTGGCCGAGGACGGTGAAGTGCTGGTCAAGGGCTCGGCGTTGCTCGCTTATCTGGGCGACGCACCGTACACCGATGAGTGGTGGCCGAGCGGCGACCTGGGCGAGTTCGACCCGGAAGGTTTTCTTTATCTCAAGGGCCGCAAGAAGCATCAGTTCGTCACCAGTTACGGGCGCAACGTCAACCCGGAATGGGTTGAATCCGAGCTGACCCAGCGCCGCCATATCGCCCAGGCGTTCGTTTACGGCGAGTCGTTGCCGCGCAATCACGCTCTGCTCTGGCCGCATCGCCCGGACTGTACCGATGCTGAACTTGCCGCTGCCGTCGCCGAGGCCAACGAGGCGTTGCCCGATTACGCCCAGGTCCATCAGTGGACGCGCCTGCCACAACCCTTCAGCGCCGCCAATGGCTTCCTTACCGCCAATGGCCGCCCACGCCGCGACACCATCGTCGCCCAGTACCACGCCCAATTGACCGAATCCGTTCCCCGGGAGGAGTCCGCATCATGAATTTTTTCGACACCCTGCAAGAAGCCACACAGCGTGAACGCCAAGAGCTGTTCAACCTGCCAATCATTCTCGATGCGTTGCAGGGTAAAGTCAGTATCGATAGCTATCGGGCTTTTCTTGCACAGGCCTACTATCACGTACGCCACACCGTGCCGTTGATGATGGCCTGCGGTGCGCGTTTGCCGACGCGTCTGGAATGGTTGCGCAAAGCCGTGTGCGAGTACATCGAAGACGAATACGGCCACGAACAATGGGTGCTCAATGACATTGCGGCCTGCGGAGGTGATCGCGAGGCCGTGCTTGATGGCCAGCCTTCGCTGCCGATTGAGCTGATGGTGAGCTTCCTTTATGACCTGATCGCCCGAGGCAACCCGGTGGGTCTGTTCGGCATGGTCAATGTCCTTGAAGGCACCAGCATCGCCCTGGCCACACACGCAGCGGGGAGCATTCGCGAACGCCTGGCGTTACCGGAAACCGCCTTTAGCTACCTGAGCTCTCATGGTTCGCTCGACATTGCGCACATGCAAACCTATCGCCGCCTGATGAATCAGTTGGAAGATCCGGAGGATCAAGCGGCAGTCATTCATGCTTCAAAAGTTGTATACCGACTGTACACCGACATGTTTCGTGGCCTGCCGCGTGACGCGGAGACCGAACATGCAGTTGCGTAACGCGCGAGTGGTCTTGACCGGAGCCAGTGGCGGTATCGGCATGGCTATCGCCGCAGCCTTATGCGCCGCCGGCGCTCGGGTATTGGCCGTGTCGCGGCATCAGGAAGCCTTGGCGCCGCTGCTCAAACGCTACCCTGACAGCCTGTGCTGGGTCGCGGCTGACCTGACGTTCCTACGCGACCGACGCAAAGTAGTCGCCGCCGCCGAAGCGATTGGCGGCGTCAACCTGCTGATCAACGCCGCCGGGGTAAATCACTTCGCCATGCTCGAACAGCTCGACGACAGTGATATCAATGCGATGCTTGCGGTGAACATCAGCGCTCCGATATGCCTAACCAAGCTATTGCTGCCGCAGCTCCAGCAGGCCGACAGCGCCATGGTAGTCAACGTCGGCTCGACCTATGGCTCGATCGGCTACGCCGGCTACACCAGCTATTGCGCGACCAAGTTTGCCCTACGCGGGTTTTCCGAAGCGTTGCGCCGAGAGCTGGCCGACACCCGAGTCAACGTGCTCTACGTCGCACCGCGGGCCACCCGCACCTCGATGAACAGTGCGGCGGCGCAAGCCCTGAACGATGCCCTCAAGGCCAACGTCGATGATCCGCAAACCGTGGCCTCGGCGGTGATCCACGCGATTGCCGGTGACCGCCGCGACCTTTATATGGGCTGGCCCGAGCGCTTCTTTGTGCGCCTTAACAATCTACTGCCGCATCTGGTCGATAGAGGCCTGCGCAAGCAGTTACCCCTGATCCGCCGCTTCAGCGAAAAACCCGACAATGAGACCCTCGACCCATGAAAAAAATCGTCGCGTGCCTATTCATCGCAGCCCTCAGCCAAAGCGTCTGGGCGCTGGAGGCTGCCGAGCAGCAGCAACTGAGCAGCATTCAACAAAGCTGGGCGCACATCCAATATGAAGTGGCGCAAGATCAGCGCGCCGCCGCGTTCGAGCGGTTGTCCAGCGAAACCCAAGCGTTCACTGCGCAACACCCGGCGCAGGCCGAAGCCTGGATCTGGAAAGGCATTGTCACCAGCAGTTGGGCCGGTGCCGAAGGTGGGCTCGCAGCGCTGGGCAAAGCCAAGACAGCCAAGGCCGACCTGGAGAAATCCCTGAGCCTCGACCCCAAGGCACTGCAAGGCTCGGCCTATACCAGCTTGGCGGCGTTATATGATCGGGTGCCCGGCTGGCCTATCGGTTTCGGCGACAGCGACCAAGCTGAACAATTGCTCAAGCAGGCGCTGCAGCTCAACCCCGACGGCATCGATAGCCTGTACTTTTGGGGCGATCACCTCTACCGTCAGAAGCGCTACGCTCAAGCAAAAGTAGCGCTGCAAAAAGCCCTGCAAGCGGCACCGCGTCCTGGCCGTGAAACGGCAGATAGCGGCCGCCGCCAAGAGATCGCCGCTCTGCTGGTGGACGTCAACAAGAAACTCGACTGACAGGGGGCCACGTGCGTTTATTATTGATTGAGGATGATGTGGCGCTAGGTGAAGGCATTCATCAAGCGTTGGCGCGCGAGGGCTACACCGTGGATTGGCTCAAGGATGGCAGCAGCGCGCTGCATGCCCTGCTCAGCGAAACGTTCGATGTCGCTGTGCTGGATCTCGGCTTGCCGCGCATGGACGGCCTCGAAGTACTGCGGCGCCTGCGCGACAGCGGCTCAAACCTGCCGGTGTTGATTCTCACCGCCCGCGATGCGACCGAAGATCGCATCGCCGGGCTGGATGCCGGTGCCGACGACTACCTGATCAAACCGTTCGACCTGGCCGAACTCAAGGCGCGATTGCGAGCGTTGTTGCGGCGCAGTGCCGGGCGCGCACAAGCACTGATCGAACACGCCGGTATCAGCCTCAACCCCAGCACCCAACAGGTCAGCTACCAGGGCCAGCCCGTGGCACTGACGCCCAAGGAGTATCAGCTGCTACATGAACTGCTCTCACCTCCGGGCCGGGTGATGACGCGCGATCAACTGATTCAACTGCTCTATGGTTGGAGTGAAGAAGCGGAAAGTAACACGCTGGAAGTCCACATCTATCATCTGCGCAAGAAGTTCTCGCCGGAGCTGATCCGCACTATTCGGGGTGTGGGTTATCTAGTGGAGGAGCGCTGATGACGTCGATCCGCCGCCGTACGTTGACACTGATCATTGGCCTATTGTTGGCCGGCCTGGCGGTGCTGAGCAGCTTTAACCTATACGATAGTAACCATGAGATCGCCGAGGTTTACGATGCTCAACTGGCGCAGAACGCGCGCTTATTGCAAGGCGTGATGCGCATGCCGCTGGCGACCCAGCAGCACGCCGAACTGTACCGGGCCTTCAATACCGCACTGGGCGAAGCGGTGCCGCACGGCGACGGTCATCCTTACGAACGCAAAATTGCTTTCCAGGTATGGAGCCCTGGTGGTGAGGTATTGGTACACACCGCCAGCGCGCCGACCTTCAGTTCACCACCGACGCAACCTGGCTTCAGTGATGTGGTGGATTTAAACCATCGCAATTGGCGCGCATTTCTCCTTGAAGACCCACAAAACGGCATGCGCATCTGGGTTGGCGAGCGCGATGACGTGCGCACGGATCTGGTCGACCGCATCGTACGTCATACGCTATGGCCGAATATCGTCGGCAGTTTGCTGCTCGCGGCAATGGTCTGGCTCGCCATAGGCTGGGGCCTAAAGCCCTTGGCAAACATGGCCGAGACCCTACGTGCCCGCCACAGCGGTTCACTTGAGCCATTGCAGTTGGCACCGTTGCCCCGCGAACTTGAGCCCATGCAAGCGGCGCTCAACCGCATGCTCGCGCAGATTCAAGAGGTGCTTGGTCGCGAACGACGCTTTATCGCCGACGCTGCCCACGAAATGCGTACGCCACTCGCTGTACTGCGGGTGCATGCGCAAAACCTGCTGGAGGCAGGCACCGAAGAGGAGCGGCGCGAATCGCTGGCCTTTCTTATCTCAGGCGTCGATCGCACCAGCCGACTGGTCAACCAGCTACTGACCATGGCGCGGCTGGAACCCAAACCCAATCCCCCGCCGCTGCAACGCATCGACCTCAGCGAAACCGTGCGCAACAGCCTCGTGCAACTGACACCGTGGTTATTGAGCAAAAACCTTGAACTGATATTCGACGTCAGCGACCAGCCATTTCACGTCTTCGCCACCCCCGCCGCCATCGATATCGCGCTGAACAACCTGATCACCAACGCCGCCAACTTCTCTCCCGAATACGGGGCAATCACTGTGCAACTTAGCCGGGCTGATGGTTTCTGTCATTTGACCGTCGATGACGAGGGACCGGGAATTGATGAGTCTTGTAGAGAGCGATTGTTTGAGCGTTTCTACAGCCGTGGCACGGTGCAAGGCGCCGGGTTGGGGCTCACCATCGTCAACACAATCGCCATGCGCTTGAACGGACGTATCGAACTGGTAAACCGGGCAGAAGGTGGTTTGAGGGCGACGTTATCCATTCCAGCCAGGGAATAATCGCACGGTTCACGAGACCAAGATCAAACTGCCCAAGCTGCTGAATAGGGTTTATCCGCGTTAGAGCTCAGCGTGGCTGCAAAAAACATTCTGTTACTCAATTAATCTGCGAGCCAGTCGATAAACATCTGAGTGTCCCCTAGCACATGCGATCAACCGCCTCGAGCACAACCTTAAGATTGGATCCTAAATGTCCATGGTGTTGTCGAATGGGACCTCGAAAAAAGAATGCGCGGTTCGCTTTCCTAGATGACTGCAGGGCATCGTAAAGCAGTGTGGAGATCCCACCGACAAGCATAGGCAACGTCATCCACAGTGCACCTGCTCTTGGCTTACTCCAGAAAACATGAATGAGTATATGTATGAACGGTGCTCCGCTGATTACCAGGTTCCTGGATCGTTTTATCAGCTCATTTTTTTTACCCATCGGAGTGTTACTCATAGGAACAATGCTTTCCTATGCTGTGGGAAAGCTCGAAAACGAGCGCCAACGAAATATTGAGCGCATTAAAATTGGTTTAGAAATAGGCGGTTTAGGCGCACAGTTAGAAAAGCATATTCGCTTCGCGTTCAGCGAGACCGAAGGCATTGCGCAGCTGCTGAGTGCAAATGGTTTTATCTCCCCAGAGCACTTGCGCATCATGATGAAAAGCGCGATCAATACTGCGCCTTATATTCGTCATGTCGCACTGGCACCCAATGATATTGTAAGTGATGTTTACCCGCTGGAGGGGAATGAAAAAATCATTGGCTTGGATTATCGAAGCCTAGCCAATCAATATCCTTTATTAGAAAAAGCCCATCAGCTAAAATCCCCCGTTATTGCAGGGCCGCTGCAACTCTATCAAGGCGGGCGGGGACTGATCTATCGTCGCCCTATCTTCCTCTCAGATCATGATAGGCACCAGGTATATTGGGGCAGTATTTCAGTCGTCGCGGACCTTAATAGACTCTTACAGGTCAGTGGCATGTACGATACGAAAGGCCTTGATCTCGCTCTTCGTGGTAAAGATGGACAGGGAGAAACAGGCGACATCATTCAGGGAACCCCCGCCCTGTTCGAAGATCAACCGATTCTTGTATCTGTCAACATCCCTGGCGGAAGTTGGCAATTGGCAGGAAAACCATTTGGCGGATGGTCAGCCATCTCACTGCTTGACTCTTCATTATTTATGATGGGACTTTTCAGTACTATTCTGCTGAGCATTTTTGCCTTTCAGCTCACTTTAAGCCACCGACTGATTCGCCTACGTAACGCAGAGCTACTGGGTGAAAGCAACGAACGACAGATCATGAAATCCTCACTGGCACAAAGTGAAGATCGTTTTCGCGCATTATTTGAACACTCTCCAAATCCGATCTGGATTGTAACCGATGATGGAAAAATAAACTTTGCCAACGCTGCCGCCTTAAAGATGCTGGGCTTCGATAGCGAATCATTTCAAGTTACCAAAATTATAGATATATCCCCTGAGTTTCAGGCAGATGGACAGAGGTCCACCGATAAGGTCTCGTTTTTCCTGGCTAAAGTTCATCAAGAAGGATCGTTACACTTCGAATGGCTGTACAAACGCTCCGACAACAGTATTTTCCCTGCCGAGGTCACATTATGTGCAGTGCAACTGGCTCACGAAAATGTAAATTACGCCATAGTGCGCGACATCTCTGAACGAGAGAAAGTGAAGCTTGAATTAGAGCGCCTTGCCCATTTCGATTCCGTAACAGAGCTGCCTAATAGGGGATTTTTTTACAAGCATCTGACGCAAGCCATCGAGCGAGCGGTCCAGCAAAACAACAGCCTTGCTGTGCTTACTCTGGATATGGATGGTTTTAAGCAGGTCAATGACAGCTTGGGCCACCCAATGGGGGATTTGCTATTGCAGCAAACGGCTCTTCGCCTCAGAGCGGCAGTCAGGGCTGGCGATATTGTTGCTCGCCTAGGAGGAGATGAGTTTGCATTCATACTCTACGACTTGCACGAGGCTACAGATGCTATTCCTATAGTGCAAAAAATTTTGCAGGCCTTTCATCAATCTTTCGATCTGAAGGGAACCTCAATATTGATAACCGCGAGTATTGGCGTAGCAATGTGCCCGGAAAATGCTGTAGCGGCACAAACCCTGCTTACCCAGTCTGACACGGCGATGTACGCAGCCAAAGAATCCGGTCGCAATGACTACCGTTTTTATCAAGCGCAAATGACAACAGTTATCAAGGCCAGAATTGCCCTTGAGAGTGCTTTGCGTAATGCCTTGGATGGCAATGAACTTGAAGTTTGGTATCAACCCCAATTCGACCTTGCAACTGGGTTTATCAATGGTGCTGAAGCGTTGATCAGGTGGCGAAATCCGCAGCTTGGGCTGGTCTCCCCAGTGGATTTCATTCCACTGGCTGAGCGCACGGGACTAATAATTCCGATTGGTGAATGGATACTCGACCAAGTATGCAACCAGGCCAGACATTGGCGTGATAGCGGACGATTCATCCAGCGGATGGCCATCAATGTGGCCGTATTACAAATCGAACGAAGCGACTTCGTGGAAACGGTAAGGCAAACATTACAGCGCCATAACCTACCACCTCAGTCATTGGAAATAGAGGTGACGGAAAGCTTAGTCATGAACCATCAAGAACTGATGAAAACAGTTCTGGGGCAACTGCAACGGATGGGAGTTACGGTAGCGATAGATGACTTTGGCACCGGCTACTCCTCCTTGGCCTATTTGAAAGACCTACCCATCGATAATCTGAAAGTTGATCGGACATTTATTTCCGACCTACCCTATGACGCAGCCTACATCTCCATCACGCAAGCAATCATCGATTTAGGGCATGCCTTGGGTTTTACCGTGACCGCGGAAGGGATCGAAACAGTCGAGCAATTGGAGTTTCTGCAAAAGGCCGGTTGCGATACGGGCCAAGGCTACCTGATCAGCAAGCCCCTGCCAGCCAGCCAGTTCGAAGCATGGCTGGACAATGCCCCAACGCTCAAGAGTCTTCACTCTTAGTCATTACTCGGCTACGCGCAATCAACCATTGGCGGACATCAATCACTAGTTTTGCACTCACGAGGCGATACTCAATAGCCCGCCCAAGACAGCGCTGCCGAGCACTACCAACCAAGGCGGTAGCTTCCAAAATAGTGCAACCAATGCCACGAGTGCCAGGGCGAAGTCCTGTGGTGCGTGAATCGCAGTCGTCCACACCGGCTGATAGAGCGTGGCAAGCAACAGACCGACCACCGCCGCATTGGTGCCCAGCAGCGCTGCTTGCGTGCGGACGCTGTGGCGCAAATGCTCCCAGAACGGTAAAGCGCCCACTACCAATAAGAACGAAGGCACGAAGATCGCTAACAGGCAGATCAGCCCCCCAAACCAACCGCTGGGCGCTTGGTTCATCGAAGCACCTAGAAATGCCGCGAAGGTGAACAGCGGCCCAGGGACGGCCTGCGCAGCTCCATAGCCGGCCAAAAATACATCATTGTCGACCCACTCAGAAGGTACGACCTCTGCCTGCAAAAGGGGTAGCACCAAATGCCCGCCGCCAAATACCAACGAGCCGGCACGGTAGAAGACACTCACCATCGATAGCATCTGACTTGGGAACCATGTTGCCAGGAGCGGCAGTCCGAGCAGCAGAGCAAAAAACAGAATCAGACAAAACAGGCCAACACGATGCCGGATGCAAACTGGCGATGGATCATGGGCATCACCTGGCGGGGGCTTGAGCAGCAACAGACCCGCCGCCGCCCCAAGAGCCATGACACCCAGTTGCCCTAACGCCGACGGCATGAGCAGTACGAAGCAGGTCGCTGCCAGCATAATGAATTTACGCGGAGCATCGGGGCACAGGTTGCGCGCCATCCCCCATACCGCTTGTGCGACCACCGCCACGGCTACCACCTTCAAACCTCGCAGCATGCCAGCGGGTATGGCATCTCCATTACTGGCAATGCCTAGCGCGAAGAAGACCAGGGCAATAGCTGAAGGTAAAGTGAATCCCATCCACGCAGCAAGGGCACCACCATAGCCCGAGCGAGATAGCCCAAGCGCGATACCCACCTGACTACTTGCTGGCCCCGGCAGAAACTGGCATAGGGTGACCAAGTCCGCATAACGGCGCTCGCTTAGCCACTGTCGACGCACTACGAACTCTTCTCGGAAGTAACCCAGATGGGCGATTGGTCCGCCGAAAGAGGTCAGACCCAGGCGCAGAAAGATTAAAAAAACTGTCCAGTGATTGCGATAAGGCTGAGGGACATCGCTCATGTTCGTTTGATTCATCATTGGCAAATTCAACAGGCAATCATCGATCAGCACACGCTCATGACACCAAGCTATCTACTGAGACTGGCAGCGAAGGTGGTTCATCCCAACCACAGCAAAAGCACAGTGAGCCTTACTAGCCGCCATCGCAAAGTAAGCCTCAACGGAAGCAGGGAGTTCCTCATCCTTCTAACTATCCACTATATCAACTCTCTAGATGAACACTCATGCATGACGCCTCGATGAAGAGGCTCTGGCCGAAACGCTACTGTCGCTGACGGATCCTCAGGCCCGCTGGACCGTTGCTCCAGGCGGCCCAGCTTTTTACGCTCACTCCAGGAATTATCTGATCGATACCGAGCACGGCGTGATCATGGACGTGGCACCCACACCAGCTCATCGAACCGCAAAAGTCGAGAGCACCAAAACAATGATCGAACGAGTTGAAGCGCAGTTCTACTTCAAGCCGGAACGCCTCATTGGCGATACCGCTCACGATACCGCGCCGATGCTGGCCTGGATGGTGGAGGAAAAAGGCATCGAGCCGCATGTGCCGGTGTGGGACAAAACCGAGCGCAAGAACGACAGTTTTTCGAGCATCGATTTCCACTGGGTGGCGCGACGGATGAATTCACGCTGGCCGCAGCGGTGCAGAACCTGCGACGGCAGGCCAAATTTTCATCTCAAGGACCGCCAGTCAGGGGATAGGTGCGCCTGCACTCAGCAAAAAACCTCAAATTAACCCAATAACAGAGCAGCAAAGATCACCGAAGGGCCGAAAAACCACTCAATGTAGTGAGTAGGTGCTCCGGTGGTGGTTGTGCCTGAGTTCAGGCCATTTGAAAGTCCGACTTTTTCAACAGAATCGGCCAAAAGCGGTCGCTCGCGACCTGCCGTTTTCGCCCCCAAACGGTCTGCCGCAGCAGCCGCTGGACAAGTCAAGCTTGCCCACCCTACAAGACGCCCAGGATCGCATAGCGTGGGCAGCTGCGAAGCATTTCTTGCCGGACAGCTGCCCAGACCACTGGCTTAAAGTTTATGCCGCGCGGCATACAGGCATATCATCTCCATGGCCACTGCGGCCCCGGCCAGCGCGGTGATCTCGGCGTGATCATAGGGGGGGGCCACCTCCACCACGTCCATACCGATCAGGTTGATACCACGCAGGCCACGTAGAGTCGCCAAGGCCTGATAGCTCGATAGGCCTCCGCATACGGGCGTGCCTGTGCCTGGGGCAAACGCCGGGTCGAGGCAGTCGATATCGAAGGTTAGGTAGACCGGGTGATCGCCAACGCGCGCCCGAATAATCTCCGCCAGCTCCTTGGTCGAATGTTCATGCACCGCGCTGGCGTTCAGCACCTGAAAGCCCATGACGTCATCTTGGCTGGTGCGCTGGCCAATCTGGATGGAGCGTGCGGGGTCAACCAGCCCCTCGCGGACGGCATGGTAGAACATCGAGCCGTGGTCGATGCGCTTGTCCTCGCCGTCGCACTCCAGGTCATGGTGCGCATCGAAATGGATCAGAGACAGCGGACCAAACTTGGCCGCATGTGCTTGCAGCAGCGGATAGCTGATGAAATGGTCACCGCCCAGCGTAAGCATTGCGCTGCCCGCCGCCAGAATCCGTTCGGCATGAGCCCTGATCGCCGCCGGAGTCTGCTCTGGCGTGCCATAGTCGAAATAGCAGTCGCCGTAATCGACGCAGGCCAACACGTCGAACGGGTCAAACTCCCAAGGCCAGTGGCGAGCCCAGGCCGACTGCACCGAGGCCTCGCGAATGGCTCTCGGTCCAAAACGGCTGCCAGGACGATTGCTGGTGGCGGTGTCGAAGGGGATGCCGCTGATGGCGATATCCACACCACGCAGATCGCGGGTATAGCGACGCCGCATAAAGCTGGTGATACCACCGTAGGTTGGCTCACCCGCGGTGCCATATAGGCTGTCACGCGTCATCGCCTGGTCGATTATTGGATTGTCGTCTGTCATGGGAGTCTCAATGCTGGTTACGGAAGTTGGTCCAGACACGCGTGCGTTCGCGCAGGGTGCGCAGGGGCAAGGGTTGTTCGCCGAACAATCTGTCGCGCACGTTTTCCGGGGGATAAATAGCGGGGTCGGCGGCAATGTTGGCCTCCAGTAGCGCGATGGTGGCCAAGTTGGCATTGGCAAAGAAGAAGCTGCTGGTGAGTTCGGCCATCGACTCGGGCCGGGTGATGAACTCGATAAAGGCTTTGGCCGCTTGCGGATGGGGCGCATCAGCCGGAATGGCCAGGGTATCGACCCAGGTCAGCGTACCTTCCCGAGGGGCCGAGTATTCGATGCTGAACGGCTTGTTAGCGGCCATGGCCTGGCTTTTCGCCAGCACCGCATCGCCGCTATAGGTCAGTGCCATACAGAGGTCGCCATTGGCCAGGTCCGTGCTTTGCGTCCCCGTCGAGATAGAGCGAACCGCAGGGCGCAATTTGACGAACAGTTCCTGAACTGCGCGAAGATCGGCGGGGTTCTTGCTGAAGGGCGGTTTACCCAGGTAGTGCAGTGCGATGCTGATCACCTCTTGAGGCGCGTCTATCAGCGAGATGCCGCAGTCTTTCAGCTGGCTCGCATAGTCCGCCTTGAACAGCAGATCCAGGCTGTTCAGCGGTGGGTTGGCAATGCGCTTATCGACGTCCTGGCGGTTGAATGCCAAGCCCACGGTGCCCCAGGTGTAAGGGACCGCGAAGTGATTGCCCGGATCGACAGCCGTCAGTTGGGCAAGCAACTGCGGGTCCAAGTCATCGATATGGGGCATCTGCTGCAGACTAGTAGTCTGCAATGCCTTGGCCTGAATAAGCCGATCGAGCATGGCGATGCTGGGGACGACAACGTCGTAGCCACTGCGTCCGGTCAGCAGCTTGGTTTCCAGCACGTCCGCACTGTCGAAGGTGTCGTACTGGACCTTGATGCCCGTTTCGGCCTCGAATTTTTTCAGGGTTTCAGGGCCGATATATTCCGCCCAGGCGTAAACCTGTACCACCCGCTCGGTGGCCAGCGCTGGGCCAGCCAGCAGTACCAACACCATCAGCAGCAAGGTACGCAGGCTGTCGACTCCTGTGCTGATGGTACGCCCAGACAACGAGTTCGACCTCGCATAGGGGCAGTTCCCCGGCTGTTCTAGCTTGTCGTTCATGGAGTCACCTTTTGAATTGTTGTCGTTGGCCTCACTTCGGTGAATATTTGCGGTTGCTCGAAACACAATCAATCTATATAAATCACCAAAAATCTAGTCAATAAAACTAAACGGTAGAACCCCATGGCCTTGCCTCCGCTGCATGCGTTTCGCGTCTTTGAATGTGTTGCGAGGCTGGGCCATGTCGGCGCAGCCGCCGCTGAGCTACATGTCACCGCGGGTGCAGTCAGCCAGCAGATAAGGGCGTTACAGGGCTCACTCGGTATCGATCTGTTCTACAAGCAGGGCCGCCACTTGGTGCTGACGGAGCGTGGCTTGGCACTACAACGCTCGGTTGCGCGAGGCATCGGCGAAATCACCGAAGGGGTGCGACAGATATCCGAGGAGCACTTCCAGGAGCCGGCGGCGAAAGTTCTGACTATTTCCACGGAGCCGATTTTTGGCGCGTCCTGGCTGGTGCCGAAGCTGTTCGCCTTTCGCGCAGAACATCCGCACATTCAGCTGCGCGTCATTACGGCCGACGATATCAGTGAGGTTGACTGGCGCAGGGCCGATATCGCCGTACTCTACGACGCCCCGACCTGGGAGGGTTTCTGGTGGCGCCCCTTGCAGAACCTGCATATGTTTCCGGTCTGCTGCCCGCAATTGCTGCGCGGCCCTCATGCGCTCAAGCAACCGTCCGACCTGATCCACCACCGCCTCTTGCATGAAGATGACGGAACTCAATGGCGACGCTGGTTGCTCGAAGCGCGCTTGCCCTATCCGGGGGATGCCGATGTCCATCTGGAAGACCTCGGTATCGCCCTGCAAGCCGCTCGAGATGGCTATGGCGTAGCACTCAGCGACGAGATCAACTCGTCACGCGACTTGGATGAGGGCCGCCTGGTGCAGCCCTTTGCCCTGAAAGTGCCGACGGGGATGGATTACTTCTGCATCTGCAACGAAGATAGTCGTGACATCCCTGAAATAGCCTTGCTTATCGATTGGCTTATCGAGCAGGCAACGATCGTCCCAGCCTACCCGTAAAAGCTGTTGGGACGGTTATTGCACATTAAACGGTAAACCCGCCGATAGGCGGGCATTTGCATCCCCTCGCTCCGCTCTGCTGCTCTCCTTGCAATCCTGCTGCGCTGCAGCTCAGCCCATACGCCCAGCAAAAATACTTACCGCCCCGAGCAACTAATAAAAACTAAAATTAAACTTTTACTTAATTATTCCAAATCTAGATTCTTGATCCCGTAGTAATCCAGCCTTATTTGACAGGTTGTACACGGGCAAATATAGAAAGTACCATCCCTCTTTTTCTTCATGTAGCTATACAAACTCTTGTCTGGGACTTCTGGATCTGGGAAGGACGTATTGCTGATGCCTAACAAACCTCCGCTACCAACCTCCATCACTCCAAACATAATTTGCTTTTCCGCGCAACCTGCGTTCGCCACATGGCTTCCGCCAATGAACGACACCTGATCATCTTCCTCTCTAGGCCCCTCGGGCCTTGGTTGCGCAGGGCAAAAGATGACTGGAGCGATTGGGCTCAAGCTAGCCTCAATAAATTTTTTAAATTCTTGTGAACCTGGCCTGTATTTAACCCTTCCCCCAAGTCCATTTCTATAAGCGAAATTGTGAGCCATTCCTGGAGACATTCCTACATATAAAACTATTCCTTCTGCAGCAAGATATTGACTTAGCGTAAAGGGCTTCGCTAGATCAGCTTTTATTATAGGTCTCTTAGAAGCAAGCCCTACAGCTACGCTAATAACGCCAGGCTTCACTGTTCCTTCAGGATAGGCTACCGCCTTAAGGATACCGGCCGACCTTTTCCCAACTGATTTTATAATTTCACCATACGTTTCCTGGAGCATCTGGCGCATGCCATAAATTCCTTTTAAAGTTTGATTAATTTTTCGGTTCCCTTGAATGCATTGCTACTGCAGCACCTATTAAATTTAATTACGGCTACACATCTAAATACGTTAGCTTGAGTGGAGTGATTTTGCCAATTTCAGCAAAGGTGCTTCTGCCTCTCTGTGCCACAATGTGGCTTCCCCACGCTTAGTGGACAATAATTTAGGCGGGTAATGTCTCCAGAAAGTAGTGTTCATAATCCGGACCAAGCGACGTCTAAACATCCGAACGAAATTCTTTCCTGGTCGGGTAAATCTGTATCTCTCACTTTAGAGTTCTACAGCTACAATGGGGAGCAAAGCTCTGCCGTCTTCACTAACAAGGCTGTAATCGAGAAAGCAGTAAGGGCTCAGGAGCTCGAAGTTAACGCTGCAGCGTCAAAGCTCTAAAGCACCAGTTCCGGCTGAGACTTGGCCCCTACCAAGCTCTCACCTCCAGACCGAACAGACCAGAAAACCCGGCCAGCGCCGGGCTTCTTGTTTCTGCCCTCCCACCCTCTCCTGAACTGCCGTCTGCCAGCAGAGGTGCTCCGTAGCCGAGGCCATCAAGGCATACCTGGTGACAGCAATTCGCCTCAGGGCACCATCCGTATAGAACTTCGAGCTTTTGTTCTAATCCTAATGCTAGGCGCGTATCAAACCGTGAGCGCCTGCTGACAACCCATAGAGGTTCACAAAATGAAAATGACACTACCCGCCCTAGCTTTGGGTGTCCTGATTTCACAGGGTACGATGGCCGCTGGGGATGGCACAGCCGCTGTTGGAGGCGGAGTTGGTGGCGCACTTGGCAATATCGTAGGTCAACAGCTTGGCGGCTCAACTGGCGCAGCCATTGGCGCAGGCCTAGGCGGTGCCGCCGGTGGAGCAGTGGGTGCTCAAAAGGGAAATAGAGCAGAAGCCGCGATTGGCGGCGGAGTCGGTTCTGCTGGCGGATCACTCATAGGTAATCGCCTCGGCGGTTCAACTGGCTCGACCATTGGAGCTGGTCTCGGCGGAGCTGCAGGTGGCGCGCTGGGTAATAACCTGGCGGATGATCAGAGCAATCATCGATCGGACGGCAAGAAGCACAAAGGCAACAACAAGCACAAATACAAGAACAAGCACCGTTAGGCTCTGACTCCTACGACAGCCAAGCCCGGCCCAGCGCCGGGCTTCTTGTATCTGGCGCTCCCCTGCTCTGCTACCCTGGCGCCCTCTACCGCAATGGAAGCATCGAAGCATGATCTCATGGAAGCCCCTGGCAATCGCCGTCATGGTGCTGAGCAGCACTCAGGCCATTGCAGCCGAAAACAACAACCCGTTCCAAGGCGCGCTCATGATCACCACTATCGTGCCCGCAGTGATCATCTCAGCGCCCACGGCTATTACCTCGGAAATTCCAGAGTATTTTAAGTCAGCCAAGACTGACGCACTGGCGTTCATCGGCTCGGACGGCGAGATTCGCGGCGCGGAGTTTGAGCAGGCGTCCCGGTACTATCGCTCAACCTACACATCGCCTGTCATGTCCGATATGCAGCTGGCCCAGGCAATCGTAACTTCGTTCTGATACCCATACTCAGACTGTCCGTGGCGCCGGGCTTCTTGTATCCACACTAAGCCTCTCCGATCTCATACCTCCCTTCAAACTTGGACTACGCTTCAGGCAACGTAGATTGATGGCGATAATGGAGGAACCATGGCAATCCAATTTTCGGTGAGATACAAGTCAGGGGCCGAGATCCAATTCACGCACCGTCCACTAGGAGGGCCCGGGCCAGCAAACATCCGACGCGCTTTTGAGCAATTCCTAAAGACCGGCAAACAATCCGAATGGACCTACAGTTTCAGGGATCGAATGGATGACACCCACAATACCAATATCGACTACACAATAGACTTTAAAGATATTGCTTCGATTATCGAGAAAGAGTCAACCTAGAGCCCTTGAGCCGTAGTGATACAGTGATACTTCCTTCCCTTTCCAGTCTCCTACTAGGGCAGAACCTGCTCGGCTGTTCAATATCGAAGGCACCCAAGCCCGGCTTCGTGCAGGGCTCTTTCATTTTTCGATCTACACCCATCCATGCCGGTTAATTTGCCCCCCGCCCGACATTCGGCCCGCCTGTGTGGGGCTTTTTGGTTCTTCACGGAATCCCGGGAAACACAGAAACAAGAACGCCGATTTGATTAATGATGTTCGTGCGAGCAAACACATCTAAAAAACCGGTGTTCTTATGCGTGGTATTAATACTTTCCTTCCTTTTGGTGAGGGTTTTCTGTCGTCACGATCAAGCCTGCTGGCGACGCGCTTGAGAGCAGCCGCACGTCGTCGGTCGGATACGGCAGGTCAACCACCACGCCCTTGGCGTATTGGGCCTCCTCCGGATTGAACATGCCGGTCCGGATGCTGACGCGGACCTTTTTGCACAGCGAGCCCTGGGCCCGGAGTTTTTCCGAGGCTCGCATCATGTAGGTGGCCACCGCTTCCTTTATAGGTGCCAGGTCTTTGAGACGCTTGCCGAACATCCGGCTACAGCAGATTTCCTGCTTGGGCGGATCCGGCTCGTCCAGCTCGAGGCAGGCGGTACCGGCCAGCGCCCGGGCAGTTTTCTCGATCACCACGCTGAACTTGCTGCGCAACATGCCCGGGGCGGCCCGCGCCAGGTCCATCGTCGAACGGATGCCCAGTTCTTCCAGGTGAACTTTCATCTTGCGCCCGACGCCCCATACCTCAGCCACATCCGTGTTGCGGAGCACCCAATCGCGCTTGTCTGCGTCGCAGATATCAACAATGGCTCGATCGTTCCACACCCATGGAGCGGGCTGAACAGGTGGCGCTTCGGCAAAGCGAGCCGGCCGATACTTTCGAGTGGTTCAAGGTAGATAGAGGCGTGGGCAACGTGCGCAACCAAGGCTATTGCTTCTATGCCCAGGCCAGCCTGCATGCCTGATATCTGACCCTGTGCTCAGAATTGCTCAGTTTGAGCCCAACTCTCTTCGGCTAGAGTCGCGCGGTCATTTCCACCATGGCCGGCAACGGCCAGTCGAGGAGCAGTATGAACAGGGCATTCCGTATCATCTGGAGCCACGCCTGTCAGGCCTTTGTGGTCGCCGATGAACACGCCAGCGCAGGCGGCAAGTGCAGCGGCGCCCGCCTGCTGCTGGCCGCCGCCGGATCAGGCCTGCTGGTCGCCAGCCAGAGTGCCCTGGGGGCACCCGATCTGTGCTCGGCCCTAAACACCACTATCTCCACGCCCAGCAGCGGTGTTAACTGCGGGCTGATTAGCGGCGGCAGCGTTACTATCAGCAAGACTGGGAGTATCGACGCACCGGGTGATGCCATCTTCGCCAATAGCGACATCGATCGGATCATCAACAGCGGCAGCATTCAGGGCGGATCTACAGGCATCCTCCTGTATGGGTCAGGCAATATCGCTACACAGATCGACAACAGCGGCCAGATCCTCAGTGACAGCTTTGGCATCTCGATCTTGAGCTACGAGATCGGCAGCCTGAACAACAGCGGAGCAATCCGAGGCCAATCAGGCGCCGGCGTCTACCTGGAAGGTGCCTACGTCAGTAACGAGATCCGTAACTCCGGAACCATCCAGGGCTCAGACAACGGAATGCATCTGATCTATAGCCGGGTGGAGGGGGTCAATAACCAGGCTGGCGGCCTCATCAAAGGCGGCGAGAACGGCGTCCTTCTCGACAGCAACGCCCGGCTTGTAACCCTCACCAACAGCGGCACCATCCAGGGCGACCTCTACTCCATCTTCGACACGGACTATTCCTCCAGGCTGGACACCATCTATATCGAGGGTGATGACACGGCCCGCATGCTTGGCGATGTGCGTGCAGAAAACACCAATGTCACCGTAACTGCTGGCAGCGTATTCAGCAGCAGCAACGCCTTCAGCGTGCGCAGTTTTACCATTGCCGACGGCGCCACACTGAAGATGTCCAACGGCATCTCCAGCAGCGGAGTTTTGAGCGATGGCTTCACCGCCTACAATGGCTTCAGCAATGCCGGCACCCTGAGCCTGGCCGCCGGCGTAAGCGGCAGCATTCACGGTGACTACAACCAGGCCACCAGCGGCACCCTGAAGATCAGCGTCGCCAGCGACAGCAGCTACGGCAAGCTGGTGGTCGACGGCACGGCCGAACTGGCCAGCAATGCCAAGATCGCGGTGAATGTCAGCAACCCCAATTACAACTTCAGCGTTGCCAGCCTGCAGGACGTGCTTAGCGCCGGCACCCTGAACAGCGATGGCACCTTCGCCGTCAGCGACAACTCCGTGCTATTCGACTTCGGTGCGGTCAAGGATGGCAATACCGTCGATCTGACCATCAGCGCCGCAGCGAACCCCGGCAATAACCTTATCGAGGGCATTGTCACCGGCCTGGGCAACACTCCGGCCGTGGGCGCCGCCAAGGTGCTGGACAAGATCATCAGCAACAACCCGGGCGGTGAACTGGCCGGCCACTTCGTCAGTCTGACATCCGATCAGGCAGTCTCCGACGCCGTCTCTCAGACCCTGCCTACTGTCGCCGGCAGCGCCGGTAACGCTATCGGCGACACCCTCAGCAATGTCAACCGCGTGGTGCAGGCCCGCCAGGCCAGCAACAGCGGCCTGTCCTCCGGCGATGCGGTGACTGACGACAACCTATGGATCAAGACTTTCGGTGCCTGGGCCGATCAGGGCGAGCGTAACGGCCTCGGTGGCTATGACGCCAACACTCAGGGCCTGGCCATCGGCAGCGACGCCGCCGTCAGCGAACACAGCCGCCTGGGCCTGGCCTTCGCCTATGCACAGACCAACCTGAACAGTGACTCGCATGTCGCCCCGCAGAGCGCCGATATCGACACCTTCCAGCTGATTGGCTATGGCAGCCATGCTCTTGACGCTAATACCGAGCTGAACTTCCAGCTCGACGGCGGCCAGAGCCGTATCAACAGCGAGCGCCACATGCCCTTCGCCGATGCCAGCGCCAAGGCCGACTACGACGGCTACAACGTCCATGCCGGGATCGGTATCGGCCACCGTCTGCGTCTGTCCGAGCAGTTGACCTTCATCCCGTCGGCACGCGCCGATTACACCTGGATCGAGAGCGAGGCCTATCAGGAGAAAGGCGCTGGCGCCCTCAACCTGGATGTCGATCGCAACGATGCCGAAGAACTGCTGCTGAGTGTGGACGGCAAGCTGGACTACCAGTTGAATCAGGCCACCGTTGCCAGTGTCAACCTGGGCGCCGGTTATGACGTGATCGACGAAGACAGCGCCATCGTCTCCACCTACACAGGCGCACCGGGCGCGGCCTTCAAGACCACTGGCATGGATCTGGAACCCTGGCTCGCGCGCGCAGGCATGGGGCTGAGCCACACCCTACCCAGCGGCACCGAGGTCAGCCTGCGTTACGATGCCGAAGTACGCAGCGACTTCACCAACCAGGGCGCAACGCTCAAGGCTCGCTGGGCCTTCTAAACTGCTGCGGGGAGATGCCAAAGGCCACGACATGCGCGTGGCCATTGTGTTTGCCAGAGATGCATACTTCCCCGTATTTCCGGTCCCCTCCATGACAGACATCCCCCCCCTTCAGCAGGCCTGGTCAGAGCAGCCGCAGTCAGCCACCGCCTGCATCGCCTGGGCCCAGGCCCTCAGCCGCTCGACACGGGAAAATGAGGCCATCGAGGTACTCTGCCAGGGCCTGCAGAACCACCCCGGCAACCGCAAAATGACCCTGCTGCTGGCCCGCAGTCTGCGCAACTGCGGACGCTATCAACAGGCCCACTCACTGCTGGCTCCCTTGGTGCCAGGCGCGCCCCAGGACATCGATCTGCTCAAGCTCTGGGCAACCCTGCTGCAAACTCAGGGTCGCCTGTCCGAAGCGCTTGCCACTCTCAAGCAGGTGCTCCAGTTGCTGTGTCAGCGCACCGCCATGGCGCCACCGACCGCACAGCCGGTACAGCGTAGCTGCACAGAGCAGGACCTGGCCACGCTCTGGAAAACCCTGGCGCAGCTGGCGGCCGATGGTGTCCATGCCTTCGCCACCGCCGGCACCCTGCTCGGTCTGGTCCGTGAAGGCCGCCTGCTGCCCGGCGACAAAGACATCGACATCGGCCTGCCCTGGCCGGAACTGCCGGCAGCCATCCACAGTGTGCAGAAGCACGGCTGGCGTGAGCTGGATTGCTCCAACGGCCTGAGCAACCCGCGCTCCTTCGTTTATCCGGACAGCGGTCTGACTCTGGATCTGTGTGCCTTCGCCGAGGACGGCGTTAAGGGGGGCTGTGTCGGTGGTTTCTGGATGCCCGGCATCCCGCCGCACTGGAACCGCCTGACCGACTACCCTCTGATGCAACTGCAACTGAGCGATAGCCCTGCAGGGCGAGTCTGGACCCTGCGAGCTCCGGAGGTCTGGCTGGCAAGCCTGTATGGCGAGCACTGGCGCCAGCCCGATCCCGGCTTCGACAGCAGCATCTGCGCTCACAACCTGCGCGGTTTCAGTGAGTTGACCCAGTGCTACGCGCTGTTGCGCATTGCCGATGCCTGGCATATCGGCCAGTTGGACAAGGCCCTACGGGCTACCCGGGCGAGTCTTGCGCAGCACCCCGACAACGACTTGCTAAAGGTTGTGGCCAAGTGTTTGCAAGAACAGCAGGCCTCTGTTCAGCCCTAAGCGCCGGCGCTATCGCCGGTGTAGATGACGTAGGCCTAGGGGTGATTGAGCTTGGCGCTGTTGGCCACGGCTTCGAAATCGATCCCGGCGGCCACGCGACCCGAGAAGTCGGGGCCGTACTGGCGCAGTTGTGCGACTAGCGGGGTGATGAGCATGGTGAGTTTATCCAGGCGAAAAAAAACCTCGCATATGCGAGGTTTTCAGTTAAGGGTCAGGAGAGATCTTGAAGGAGTAATCAATTATTAATGAACGCCCTCCAATATGTATCTACCAGTATCAAGTCATCTAATAAGTAGTCTTGGATCACTGATGTTTCTCATCATCCACACTACTCCTAACTTCCGCAATTTCATTCTCATCAAGGCTGTCCCACGCTTGCAGAAAGCGGTGGGACCGCACTGATAGCCGGATCAAGAGCCACATGAATCCCATAATAGTTCAGCTGGTAATCGCCGTAGCCCGGAATTGCTAACTGCTGGCCACATGCCGCACCAAAAAAAGAATGCCCATTCCTATAAACCCCTGAATAGCTTGCATTAGAACTGGCATGTATGACATACCCAGACATTGAAACTCCACTCACCGTCAACCATGGAGCAACATAGGCAGAAACCAGCAGATGAACATCAACCGAATCATCAGGCGGAATAGAATGCCCCAATGTATGAAACATATGATCCAAGCATATCTCGACCCCAAATTTTATGTCACGCCCCCCTCCTTCAGGCCGAACACTGAACACACCAGGTTTACAGCCGGGGATATGTATTACTGTCAAACCCGTAAGCACCTCATGAAAATCCGAGCCCTTATTATATTTAAGCAGCAGCCTACCGTCGTATAAAACATAGGCAGTATTACGGGCAAATTTCAGTGTATTTGCTGGAGCAAGTAATAAAGAAACCATTTTCGCGCCCGTTGTAAGTGCATTTTGGTTTCCGGAGGCACTGCTTAGCTGTGCGTCAAGATCTCCTGCAAAGAATCGATTGGCATGCTGAAGTAAAGCGCCAAATGCTTTTTCAGTCCGACTGAAAGGTTTTGTACCTGGAGGAGCTGGCGGATTTACAACAGGGCGTTCCGCAGGTTTTTGCCATGCAACTGTTCCCGGAACTATAATCATACCTTCGCAGGCTGCGCTAACTAACTTCAGCCACTCTAGAAGTCTTTCTTTATCGCCCTGCTCCAGATGTCGCTGCTCCCCATAAACATGTGAACCATTAACTGATGGATGGGCAAACAGATATTCTGGCGCTATGAATACCCCCCATGGCTTTGGGCTTATACCACCTATCGCCTTAACGACATTATACGCAGCAATTACGGCATCCCGTAAAGCTATCTGCCTAGCCAACAGAGTCATACTCTGTACATATTGCGTATTAATAGACCAAATACAAACAACAAGATCATGCCCCGACATATGATACTTCCTTTTATCAAATGACTTCCTGACAACACTACCATTTAGAATGGCCTTATCCATTCCACGCACAACAAAACTGTAAAAACTATATCTCAGCCCTTATTAGGCGCTCCCCCTTAACAAAGGGCTCCAAAAGCTCTTCGATTGGCGACTACTCTAGACGACTATCTGGAAAGTGCCTGTCCAAATGCAGTTTTCAGGATGTCGCGGACTTCGCGTCTAGAATCCTGCAGCGCATCCGCCACGTAGTTTTCCCGCGGTGTAATACGCCACCCGCCCGAGGCGCGCTGAGCCAGGGCCGCGGCTCGATCGCCCTTGGCCCGGCGATTGGACTTACCCTTGCCCTTTCCGGGAGCCAGCGCCTTCAGCCGTCCACCCTGCTTGACCCCATAGTGTAGGTAGGCCGGATAAAACGCTTTCATGGCACTGGTTTTGCGAGGCGCGACCTTGACCATAAAACCCGCCCTGGACACCTTGAAGTTGATCGAGTGCAGCAAGGCCCCAGTCCGGTTCGCCGGGTAGCCTGCCTGGCCGCGGGACAAAGCCAGGTTCAGTTGCGCCCGTTGCGTGACCAGCTTCCCGGCCTTGCGCATCCCGGCGCGTACTTTCTTGCGGTCGAAGGCATCGCGCTCGAAGCTGTCAAAGCCCTCGAAGTGCAGATAGCCCTCCACCGATGCCGAGTTAGCCATAGATACTGCCTCCACTCCGAGCCTGACCCAGCTCCTCGACTTCCAGCAGGGTAAAACGATGGGTGCCGTTCATATCGCTGCTGCGCCGGATCCGGTACAGCGTTTTCCCGTGCAGCACTGCATGGGCATCGGTAATGCCGACCAGCCAGCGCAGGGTGATGCGGTGTGTGACTTTGCTATCGGTCTGCACACCCGCCGCATAGGTTGCGCTGCCCACCGGTTCGATCCTGGCCCAGCGCCGTTTGGGCTCGGAAAACACCGAGTCCAGGCCCATATCGGCGGCCGGCACATCCATGCACCGGCGCACGGTGATGCGCCGGTCCAGATCTCCCGCCCCAGGTTCACGCCAGGCCATATCAGATCCTCGGTGGTACGGTGATGCTGGCCAACAAGGTCAGCAGGTGGCGGTCCGGCAGTTCATTGAGGGTTTGCCCCAGCACCAGCAGTTCGCGATGGCGATAGGCCGCCGCCAGCAGCAGGTACCGTCGCGTAGGAGAAATTGTAAAACCGACGCGATGAGGTCGATTTAGCGGGCAGTTGCGGAAACGATGTAAAAGATGCGGAAACGATTCGGTTTTCGGGGGGACAAAAACTCAAACCCCGGAAACGAAAAAGCCCTGAAAGATCAGGGCTTTGACGTTACAAATATGGCGGAGGCGATGGGATTCGAACTCATGGACCTGTTACAGTCGACGGTTTTCAAGACCGTTGCCTTAAACCACTCGGCCACACCTCCTATTGCGTTGCGGGCGCCATAATACCCGAATGAAATACACTGTCAAACTCTCGTGATAGCTTGTTACAGAGCCTCTGTTATGATCTTTTGCGACTTAACATTTCAAAACCCAAAGGAGTGTCGCCATGCGCGAACAGGATTACGCCGTTAACCACAGCGTGCAGGCTGAGCAGCTAGAAGTTAGCCGCGTCCTGCGCAATACCTACAGCCTTCTGGCGCTCACTCTCGCGTTCAGTGGCGTCATGGCCTTCGTCGCCCAGCAGATGCGCGTCGGCTATCCGAATATTTTCGTGGTACTGATCGGCTTCTATGGTCTGTTCTTCCTGACCAACAAGTTGCGCGATTCGGCCTGGGGTCTGGTTTCGGCCTTCGCTTTGACCGGTTTCATGGGCTTTCTGCTCGGCCCTATCCTCAACCGCTATCTGGGCATGCAGGGCGGCGCTGAAGTTGTCAGCTCCGCGTTTGCCATGACCGCGCTGGTGTTCGGCGGCCTCTCGGCCTATGTGCTGATCACTCGCAAGGACATGAGCTTCCTCAGCGGCTTTATCACCGCCGGTTTCTTCGTCCTGCTGGGTGCCATGCTGGCAAGCTTCTTCTTCCAGATCAGCGGCCTGCAACTGGCAATCAGCGCCGGCTTCGTGCTGTTTTCCTCGGTCTGCATTCTGTTCCAGACCAGCGCCATCATCCATGGCGGCGAGCGCAACTACATCATGGCAACCATCAGCCTGTATGTATCGATCTACAACCTGTTTATCAGCCTGCTGCAGCTGTTCGGCATCATGGGCCGCGACGACTGATTCAAGCACCCAGTACAGAGCCCGCTTCGGCGGGCTTTTTCTTATCCGCAATTTAGCTTCTTGAGGGTTCTGGCCTTATCATGGCGGCATGTTTGCCGATCGAGCCCTCCATGAAGTTCGCCATTGCCTTGTATTCAGCGCCCCACGCGCCCTCCTCGCGCCGCGCCCTGCGCTTCGCTCAAGCCGTCCTGGCCAGCGGGCACGAGATTGTGCGCCTGTTCTTCTACCAGGATGGAGTGCACAGCGCTTCAAACAGTATCGTGACGCCTCAGGACGAGCAGGACACGGCGCAGCAATGGTCTGACTTTGTCAATGAACACAAGCTTGATGGCATCGTCTGCATCGCTGCGGCCCTGCGCCGTGGGGTGCTCAATCATGAAGAAGCCCAGCGCTACCAGCGGCCGGCCGCCAATCTCGACGCCCCCTGGGAGCTGTCCGGACTGGGGCAATTGCACGATGCCGTGCAGGCCGCTGACCGCCTGATCTGCTTTGGAGGGCCATAACATGCTCCAATCTCTTCTGATCATCAGCCGCCAGGCGCCTTGGTCCGGGCCTGGCGCACGTGAAGCACTGGATATCGCACTGGCTGGCGGCGCCTTCGACTTGCCCATCGGCCTGCTGTTTATGGACGACGGCGTTTTCCAGTTGATGCCTGGCCAAAATGCCGGCGCCCTGCAACAGAAAGACCTGACGGCCAACCTGCAAGCCTTGTCACTGTTTGGCGTCGAGGATCTGTTTGCCTGCAAGGACAGCCTGGCAGACCGCGCGATACTGCCAGCCGGTCTTGACGCCGAAACCATAAAGGTGCTGCCGGCTGACGAAATCGGCGCACTTATCGACCGTTATGACCAAGTGATCACCCTCTAATGTCGACCTTGCATGTTCTCTCTCACTCGCCGTTTACAGACAGCCGCCTGAGCAGTTGCCTACGCCTGCTAGGCACAGAAGATGCGCTGCTGCTCTGTGGCGATGCGGTCTATGCCGTGCAACCTCACAGCTTGCCTTGCGATGCCCTGGAGCAGCAACACGCTCGCCTGAGCCTGTTTATTCTTGATGAAGACCTCCAGGCACGCGGCCTGGAGTGCCCGGACTGGGCGACGCGCGTGGATTACGCAACGTTTGTCGAACTGTCGCTCCGTTACACCAAGGTCAATACCTGGCTATGAACACTTTGCCCCTCAACGGACGCGAAATCAGGCTGGACAAGGACGGCTATCTACTCGATCTGGCCGACTGGTCAGCCGAGGTCGCCCGCGCGCTCGCCGCCCGGGAAGAGATCGATCTGAGCCCTGAACACTGGGAAATCCTCGAGCTGCTGCGTGGTTTCTATCAAGAGTTTCAACTCTCCCCGGCCACGCGGCCGCTGATCAAATACACCGCCCTGAAACTCGGTCCGGATAAGGGCAATAGCCTGCATCTCAACCGGCTGTTCAAGGGCACGCCCGCCAAACTGGCCGCCAAACTGGCGGGCCTGCCCAAGCCGACCAATTGTCTATGACCCGCCCATCTCCCCTGCTGCTCGAAACACCCGCCGAACACCCCTTTGCCGAGTTTGTCCGTATTCTCGGCAAGGGCAAGCGTGGCGCTCGCCATCTGACGCGCGCAGAGGCCCGCGAAGCCATGGGCATGCTGCTGGACGGGAAGGTTGAGGACACTCAGCTCGGCGCCTTTCTGATGCTACTGCGGCACAAGGAAGAAAGCCCGGAGGAGTTGGCCGGCTTTACCGAAGCCGTGCGCGAACGCCTGCAGGCCCCGGCCGGACTGAAGGCCGATCTGGACTGGCCGACTTATGCCGGCAAGAAACGCCACCTGCCCTGGTACCTGCTGGCCGCCAAATGCCTGGCCCAGCAAGGCATTCGCATCTTGATGCACGGCGGCGGCGCCCACACCGCAGGCCGGCTCTACAGCGAACAACTGCTTGAGCCGTTAGGGATTCCGTTGTGCCGCAACTGGCAGGCCGTAGAGACCGCCCTGAGTAACCAAGGGATCGCCTTTGCACCGCTGGTCGACTGGGCGCCGCAACTGCAGCGCATGATCGACCTGCGCAATATTCTCGGCCTACGCTCGCCGATTCACTCGCTGGCGCGGGTGCTCAACCCTCTGGCTGCACGCTGCGCCCTGCAAAGCATCTTCCATCCGGGCTATCAGGCCGTGCACCGCGAGGCCAGCCAGCTGCTTGGCGATACCGCCATCGTGATCAAGGGCGACGGCGGTGAGATCGAGGTCAACCCCGACAGCGCCAGCCACCTGTATGGCACTCAGGGAGGCGTCAATTGGGATGAAGAGTGGCCAGCCCTTTCGGCTCAACGGCATGTAAAGCCCGCCGCTCTTGACCCTCAGCAACTGAGCGCACTCTGGCGCGGGGAAATCGAGGACAGTTATCCGCAGCTGGCCCTACTGTCGACCATGGCACTGGCCCTGCGCGGCCTGGGCACGCCTCGCGAGCAGGCCTTCGAATTGGCAAATCAATACTGGGAGGCACGCGATCGATCGATTTAATCGATTGTAAAGTGCCATGTTTTGCGCTATTCGTTCGAACCCAGGCTCTTACACTGCAAGCTAATGCAAATGAGCCAAGGAGCCTGCAATGGGCCTGCTGATTGAAGGACACTGGCATGATCAGTGGTATGAAAGCAGCAAAGACGGCGCCTTCCAGCGCGAACAGGCACAACGCCGCCACTGGCTGACCGCCGACGGCCGCCCCGGGCCGAGTGGCGAAGGAGGCTTTGCCGCCGAAGCGGGCCGCTATCACTTATATGTGTCCTTGGCGTGCCCCTGGGCCCATCGCACCCTGATCCTGCGCAAGCTCAAGGGCCTGGATAAGCTGGTCGATGTCTCGGTCGTAAGCTGGCTGATGCGCGAAAACGGCTGGACCTTCGATCCGGCTCATGGCTCGACCGGCGACCGCCTGGACAACCTGAGCTACCTGCATCAGCGCTACACCGCCGATACGCCCGACTACAGTGGCCGCGTTACGGTCCCCCTGCTCTGGGACACACAACGCCAGCGCATTGTCAGCAACGAATCGGCAGAGATCATCCGCATGTTCAATGAGGCGTTCGACGGGCTGACCGACAATCGCCTCGACCTCTATCCGCCAGCCCTGCGCCCGACCATCGATACAATGAATGCACGCATCTACCCGGCCTTGAACAACGGTGTCTATCGGGCAGGCTTCGCCACCACGCAGCAAGCTTATGAAGACGCGTTCGATGACGTATTCAGCGAGCTGGAACAGATCGAGGGTTTGCTGGATCAACAGCGTTATCTGGCCGGGGAATACCTGACTGAAGCCGATATACGGCTGTTCACCACGCTGATTCGTTTCGATGCGGTGTATTACGGCCACTTCAAATGCAATCTGCACAGAATTGCCGAATACCCCAACCTGTCGAACTGGCTACGTGAACTGTATCAATGGCACGGCGTTGCAGAGACTGTGGACTTTGCCCATATCAAGCACCACTACTACGCAAGCCACCGCACCATCAATCCTACCGGCATAGTGCCCAAAGGACCGCTGCAGGATTTCAGTGTCAATCACGACCGGGAGCGCCTGGACGGCAAAGGTATTTGGCTGAAGTAATCAAAAACCTTTGCCGGAGCGAGCAAGCTCGCGATCAACGTCTAAACGTTTCGCGAGCCCGCGCGCTCCTACATTCGATCAGGCCTTAGCTTGCGCGCCTTCGAACCAAGCGAGCTTTTCACGCAACTGGACCACTTCACCGACAATAATCAGTGTTGGCGCATGGACCTCATGCTTGGCCACCAACTCCGACAGATCCCCCAGGGTCCCGGTAAATACCCGCTGATTGGCGGTAGTGCCCTGCTGCACCAGGGCTGCCGGCGTCTGCGCCGAACGACCATGAGCAATCAGCTGCGCGCAGATAATCGGCAATCCCACCAGGCCCATATAGAACACCAGCGTCTGTGCCGGGGCGACCAGCTCGGCCCAAGGCAGGTCCGTCGAGCCGTCCTTCAGATGCCCGGTGACAAAGCGCACGGATTGCGCGTAATCACGGTGGGTCAATGGAATCCCGGCATACGCAGCACAACCAGTAGCGGCGGTAATCCCCGGCACGACCTGGAAAGGAATACCGTGGGCCGCCAGTTCCTCGATTTCCTCGCCGCCGCGACCGAAAATAAACGGATCGCCGCCCTTGAGGCGCACCACGCGCTTACCCTGCCTGGCCAGCGCCACCAACTGCTCGTTGATCTGGTCCTGGGGCAAGGCATGGTCGGCCCGGCGCTTGCCGACATAGACACGCTCGGCATCACGACGGCACAGCTCCAGAATCGCCGGCGCCACCAAACGGTCATATAGCACCACGTCTGCTTGCTGCATCAGGCGCAAGGCCTTGAAGGTCAGCAAATCCGGATCGCCAGGGCCCGCTCCGACCAGATACACCTCGCCCCGCGCATCCGGAGGCGCGCCATTGATCTTGGCCTGCAACAAACGCTCTGCTTCGCTGCCCTGCCCGGCGAGTTGACGATCAGCTATGGGCCCCTGGAAGACCTCTTCCCAGAACGCCCGCCGCTGTTGCACGGCAGGAAACAGGTCTTTCACTTGCCGACGAAAACGTGCCGCCAGGCCTGCCAGCTGCCCATAGGCCGGGGGAATCCAGGCTTCGAGCTTGGCGCGGATCAAACGCGCCAATACCGGGGCATCGCCGCCGCTGGACACCGCGATCACCAACGGCGAACGGTCGACGATTGCCGGGAAAATCACGCTGCACAGCGCCGGCGCATCGACGACATTGACCGGCACGCAACGCTGCCGGGCCTGGCTGGAGACCAGCGCATTGAGCAGCTCGTCGTCCGTGGCGGCAATGACCAGGACACAACCGTCAAGATCAGACTCGACATAGCCGCGCAACAGCCCTTCGCCACCGCTATCGCGCACCAGCGCATTGAGCTGCTGCTCGATTTCGGGAGCGACAACCCGCAACACCGCGCCGGCATCGGCCAGCAGGCGAGATTTGCGCAAGGCAATCTCACCGCCTCCGACCACCAGCACCCGACTGCCGCGCAGGTTGTGAAACAGCGGCAAAAATTCCATTTAGCCGATGACCTCAAGGCCGCCCATGTAGGGCTTGAGTACCGCCGGTACGCGGATCGAGCCATCAGCCTGCTGATAGTTCTCAAGCACCGCGACCAAGGTGCGACCGACTGCCAGGCCAGAGCCATTGAGGGTGTGCACCAGCTCGGGCTTGCCGGTTTCCGGGTTGCGCCAACGGGCCTGCATCCGACGGGCCTGGAAGTCACCGCAGTTCGAGCACGAGGAAATTTCGCGGTACTTGTCCTGGCTTGGGATCCACACTTCCAGGTCATAGGTCTTGACCGCACTGAAGCCCATATCACCGGTGCACAGCGACAGCACGCGGTATGGCAGTTCCAGCAGTTGCAAGACCTTCTCGGCATTGCCGGTCAGGCTTTCCAGCGCCGCCTGGGACTGGCTCGGTTCGACGATCTGGACCATTTCGACCTTGTCGAATTGGTGCTGGCGAATCATGCCGCGGGTATCGCGACCGGATGCACCGGCTTCGCTACGGAAGCACGGCGTGTGTGCGACAAATTTCAGCGGCAGCGACTTCTGATCGAGGATCTCACCGGCGACGATATTGGTCAGCGACACTTCAGCGGTAGGGATCAGGTACAGATCCGCTTCACCTTCACGGGTGATCTTGAACAGATCTTCCTCGAACTTCGGCAACTGGCCGGTGCCCTGCAGGGCCGGCGCCTGAACCAGATAAGGCGTGTAGGCCTCTTCGTAGCCATGCTCGTTGATATGCAGGTTGATCATGAATTGGGCCAGCGCACGATGCAGACGGGCAATAGGCCCGCGCAGCAACGCAAAGCGCGCGCCGGAAAGCTTGGCGGCGGTTTCAAAGTCGAGCCAGCCATACTGCTCGCCCAGCGCTACGTGATCCTTGACCGGGAAATCGAACGCGCTCGGGCTACCCCAGCGACGCACCTCCACGTTGCCCTCTTCATCGGCGCCTACCGGGACCGACGCATCAGGCAGGTTAGGCAGGGTCATCAGGATCGAATCCAACTCGACCTGGATCGCGTCCAGTGCAGCCTTGCCTTCGGTCAGCTCATTGCCCATGGTCTCGACGCTAGCCATCAGCGGAGCGATATCTTCGCCGCGCTGCTTGGCCTGACCGATGCTCTTGGAAACCGCATTGCGCTCGGCCTGCAATTGCTCGGTGCGGGTCTGCACCACTTTACGCTGGCTTTCCAGCTCTTCAATGCGCACCACATCCAGGCTGAAGCCACGGGATGCCAGGCGATCCGCTACGTCCTGTAGGTTGCTACGTAACAGTTTGGAATCGAGCATATCGGTTTCTCGTCTATCAAAGTTTGGTCAGAGACAGGCCAGCCCAGGTCGCGAGCAGCCCGCCGAATACGCTAATAGCCGCATAGCCCAAGGCCAGCAGCACCTGCCCGCTTTCGAGCAGGCGTACCGTATCCAGTGAAAAGGATGAAAAAGTTGTCAGGCCGCCGAGGAATCCCACCATCAACCCGGCACGCACTTCAATTGGCACTTCCGGGCGCACCAGAAACAGCCCGTACAGGACACCAATCAGCAAACAGCCCACGATATTAACGGCCAACGTCGCGCTATAGAAGTGCCGCGGCCAATTGGCATTGATCCAGTTACCCGTGGCAAAACGCAGTAACGTACCCGCCACACCACCAGCCGCCACTGCCGCGATCAGTCCGATCATGGCTTTCTCCGCTGTCTTGGGCTTTGCCGATCCAACGCCGCGAGGTGCTTGAGCTTCTCGCCGATCTTCAATTCCAGCCCGCGCGGGACCGGCTGATAGAACGGCTGCGGCTCCAACGCCTCGGGGAAATAGTCTTCGCCCGCCGCGTAGGCGTCCGGCTCATCATGGGCGTAGCGGTACTCATCGCCGTAGCCGAGCTGTTTCATCAGCTTGGTCGGCGCATTACGCAGATGCAGCGGGACTTCCAGGGAGCCATGTTCGGCAGCGCTGCGCATGGCGGCCTTGAAGCCCATGTACACCGCATTGCTTTTCGGCGCGCACGCCAGGTAGGTAATGGCCTGGGCGACCGCCAGCTCGCCCTCGGGGCTGCCCAGGCGCTCCTGCACATCCCAGGCGGCCAGGCACAGGCTCAATGCGCGAGGATCGGCATTGCCGATATCCTCGCTGGCCATGCGCACCACCCGGCGCGCCAGATAAAGCGGGTCACAGCCACCGTCGAGCATGCGTGCGAACCAGTACAGCGCGCCGTCGGCATTGGAGCCGCGCACCGATTTGTGCAACGCGGAAATCTGGTCATAGAAGGCTTCCCCGCCCTTGTCGAAACGCCGCCGAGTGTCGCCCAGCAGGCTTTGCAGCAATTCGACACTAATTGGCGTGCCGTCTTCGGCCAGGTCTGAGGCATTTTCCAGCAGGTTCAGCAGGCGCCGACCATCACCGTCGGCGGCGGCCAGCAACATCTTGAAGCCCTCGTCCTCCAGCGTCAGTTGCCGCTTACCCAGGCCGCGCTCTTCCGTCAGCGCGCGGTTTACCAACTTTTGCAGCGCGACCTCATCCAGGCTTTTGAGCACGTAGACCCGTGCCCGGGAAAGCAAGGCGTTGTTCAGCTCGAAAGAAGGGTTTTCCGTAGTGGCACCGATAAAAATCAGCGTGCCATCTTCCACATAAGGCAGAAATGCGTCCTGCTGGGACTTGTTGAAGCGGTGGACTTCATCGACGAACAGGATCGTCCGCCTGCCGTACTGGCCGGCCTGCTGCTTGGCGATCTCCACCGCCTGGCGGATTTCCTTGACGCCCGCCAGCACCGCCGAGACGGTTTCAAAATGAGCATCGGAAACCTTGGCCAGCAAGCGCGCCAGCGTGGTCTTGCCAACGCCAGGCGGCCCCCAGAAGATCATGGAGTGCAGCGCACCCTGCTCCAATGCCTCACGCAGCGGCTTGCCACGGGCCAGCAAGTGCTCCTGACCGACGTACTCGTCCAGGTTGGCCGGGCGCAAGCGCGCAGCCAGGGGTTGAGCAATCGGGTCGCTACGAAACAGATCCATGGGCAGTGCTTGAAACCTCGTATTGGCGCAGTGATTACTCTTGAATCACATCAGCCCCTGGCGGAATGTCGAACTTGAACTTGGAGGCGGCGATCGGCTCATTGGCCTTGACCCCGGTAAAGAGGATATTCGTGCGCTGGCCGACACTGTCCACCAACTGCATATCGTTGACCGCACCGTTGCGAAACGAAAGGCGCAGGCTATCAAACAGCGTGTCCTTGGATTTTGGCTTGAGCACGAAGTCGATGACTCCGCCCGCCTCCTTGGCACTGATGTCGAAGCTCTCGCTGATTTTCGAAACATCACCGGACAACAGCAAGGCCGGGGTCTGAGTCAGGCGTTGGTCCAGGTTCTTGATGGTGACCTGCTCAAGGTCCGGGTCCCACAGCGAGACCTTCTTGCCATCCGAAACCATCAATTGCTCTTGCGGCGCATCGGTGTGCCAGTAGAACAAGCCGGGCCGCTGCAGGGCCATTTCACCGGTGGTTTCCTGTAACTGGGTGCCACTGCCGTCCAGGGTCAGTTGGGAAAAGCGCGCCGTCAGGGTCTGCGACTTTTCAAGCAATTGGGTCAAACGCGCCACATCCTTGTCGTCGGCATGGGCCGAGAACGTAGAAAAGGCCAGAACCGGCAGCAACAGCATGCGGATAAGACGCATGGGAATCCTCATTGAAAACGGGTGAGTAGCGGCAGGCGTGGAACCAGGCCCGCCGGTCAGTCGCGCATCGGGCCCGGCGCCAGTACTTCGCGCGAGCCGTTGGTATTCATTGCCGTCACGACGCCAGCCATTTCCATGGCCTCGATCATCCGGGCGGCCCGGTTGTAACCGATCTTCAATTTGCGTTGTACGGCGGAGATGGACGCTCGGCGGCTTTCCAGGACGAACTGTACAGCTTCGTCGTAAAGGGCATCGCTTTCGCTGTCATCACTGCCCTCGCCACCACCGTCAAAGCCGCTACCGGCTTCCTCTACGCCATTGAGGATATCGTCGTTGTAGTCAGGAGCGCCGCGCAGTTTCCAGGCTTCGACCACGCGGTGAACCTCGTCGTCGGAGACGAACGCGCCATGGACCCGGATCGGCAGGCTGGTACCTGGCGGCATGTAGAGCATGTCACCATGGCCCAGCAATTGCTCGGCGCCGCCCTGGTCGATAATGGTTCGCGAGTCGATCTTGCTTGATACCTGGAACGCCATGCGAGTCGGTATGTTCGCCTTGATCAGGCCGGTGATCACATCCACCGATGGACGCTGGGTCGCGAGAATCAGGTGGATGCCCGCTGCCCGCGCCTTCTGGGCGATACGCGCAATCAACTCTTCAACTTTCTTGCCGACGATCATCATCATGTCGGCGAACTCGTCGACCACCACCACGATGGTCGGCAAGGTTTTGAGCAGCGGCGCTTCGTCGTGAATGCTTTCGCGCCGGTACATCGGGTCTGTCAGCGGCGTGCCTGCTTCTTCCGCATCCTTGACCTTGCGGTTGAAGCCCGCCAGGTTACGTACGCCCATGGCCGCCATCAGCTTGTAGCGCCGCTCCATCTCAGCCACGCTCCAGCGCAGCGCGTTGGCGGCATCCTTCATGTCGGTGACCACAGGGCACAGCAGGTGCGGAATGCCTTCGTATATCGACAGCTCGAGCATTTTCGGGTCGATCATGATCAGTTTCGCGTCCTCGGGACCCGACTTGAACAAGATCGACAGGATCATTGCGTTAACACCCACGGACTTACCGGAACCGGTCGTACCGGCCACCAACAAGTGCGGCATCTTCGCCAGGTCGGTAATGACCGGCTTGCCGCCAATATCATGGCCCAGGGCCAGGGTCACCGGTGACTTGGCGTCGTCATACTCGGACGACTCAAGCACCTCGGAGAAGCGCACGATCTGGCGGTCTTCGTTCGGGATCTCGATGCCGACAGTCGTCTTGCCGGGAATCACTTCCACGACCCGAACACTGGTCACCGCCAAAGAGCGCGCCAGGTCCTTGGCCAGGTTGGCAATACGGCTGACCTTGACGCCCGCGGCCGGCTGGATTTCATAACGGGTAATGACCGGCCCGGGATGAATCGAGTCGACGCTCACTTCAACCCCGAACTCCTTGAGCTTGATTTCCAGCAGATGGCCAACGGCAGCCAGGGATTCGGGGGAGTAATTGAGCTGTTTCTTTTCTGCCGGATCGAGGATCGAAATCGGTGGCAGGGTGCCTTCGATTGCACTGTCGACAAAGAGCGGCGCCTGTTTTTCTTTCTGCACGCGCTTGCTGGGCTCGGGTGCCTTGACGGGGGCAGGCGCAATCACGGCCGGAATGTGTTTTTCCCGCTCGGACATATGCTTGGTCAACGCCTGCTCGCGTTCGATCAGGCGTTCCTTGGCCTTGGCTTGCTCGCGGCGATCCGCGACTGCCGGGGCGACCACTTCGCTGACACGGGTATCGACATCACGCAGTTGCGCGACCAGTTGCTTACGCTCGTTGCGCGCCTCCCACCAACGGTTGGCGGCGCCCTGGAACAGCTCGAAGAGGTCCAGGGTGATTTTGCCGGTCACGTCCATGACCTTGAACCACGACAGGTCGGTAAACACGGTCAAGCCAAACAGGAACAAGGCGATGAACATCAGGGTACTGCCCTGGATATTCAGGGCGTTTTTGGCCAGGTCGCCAAGGCTTTCGCCCAGTGCGCCACCCGCCCCGGCAGGCAGGCCGGTCGGCGTATGGAAATGGATATGAGCCAGGGCCGCACCGGACAGCACCAGAAAGACCAGGCCGATCAGGCGCCAGGAAAACAGCCAGCCGCTCCACTGCCACGGCTCATGCCGCTGGCGGAAGATCTGGTAGGTCTTGATGGCCAGCAGTAGCGGAAAAATATAGGCGAAATAACCCAGCACCATAAACAGGATATCGGCGCTGTAGGAGCCCGCAGGGCCGCCGAAATTCTGCACGTCGTCAATCTTGCTGTTGTGGCTCCAGCCCGGATCGTCCTTGCCATAGGTCAGGAGTGCCATCATCAGGAACAGGCACAGTGCACCAATGGCAATCAACGCACCTTCCTTGAGCCGGTAGTGCAGTTGCTGGCGCCAAAGTGGCACGACGGGTTTGGATGTTGCTGTGGATTTCTTCAAAACGCTTCTTTTCCTGCGCCAAAGGCGCGCCCAACAATGGATTGACTACACAATACCGCCCCTACCGGACGGTTGAAAATTAACAGGTCAGCCAAGCCGGCTCTGCCATACACACATTTTTATACAAGCGCTCTGACGCGCAACATAGGCCCAATACCGCAACCTTGTACAATCCCCAGGGTTTGCGAGTGCCATTGTACGGATTTGCCCGAACCATGCCACGCCGCGTTGACTAGGGTGTAGCATAGCCAAAAACACCTTTTGTACGCCTCAATTTGAGCATGCATTCTCTTTTGTGACAAAGGCTTATGCGGTGTTTTGCAAGCTTGACCAAGCTTTCGGGGCACTGACTTGCAAACCTGTCGCAGGATTGGCAATAGTGACCGTCTACGACCGCACTTGCGCCCTGTAGTTGCAAGCACGGCGAGTTTTCCCGCGGGGGTGAGCGCAGCGCTCCATAGCGCCTCCCCAGATCATGATCACCGGTGCAGGGATCTCTAGTTATTCCCCTCGCCCCGCCCACTGCCAAGCCCCACTACCATGCTGACCTGGTTGAATCGCAACAGCTTGACTTTCCCCCCACTGGAAAAAGCCCTACGCGACCCCAACGGCCTGCTCGCCGCGGGTGGCGACTTGTCGGCCGACCGGCTGGTCCAGGCCTATCGGCACGGCTGCTTCCCGTGGTTCGCCGAAGGCCAGCCGATTCTCTGGTGGTCTCCAGACCCACGCACCGTGCTCTTCCCCAACGAACTGCATATCTCCCGCAGCCTGGGCAAGCTTTTGCGCCAACAGCGCTACCAGGTCACCTTTGACCAGGACTTTGCCGCGGTGATCCATGCCTGCGCCCAGCCCCGCCCCTATGCAGACAGCACCTGGATCACCCAAGCCATGCAGGACGCCTACCTGGAACTGCATCGGCGCGGGCACGCCCACTCGGTCGAGGTCTGGGACCAAGGTGAGTTAGTCGGCGGACTGTATGGCCTGGCCATGGGCCAGCTGTTTTTCGGCGAATCCATGTTCAGCCGCGCTGACAACGCGTCCAAGTTCGGTTTCGCCAGGCTTGTCGAGCACCTGGAAAACGCCGGTTTCGTGCTGATCGACTGCCAGATGCCAACCGAGCATCTGCACAGCCTGGGCGCCCGAGCCATTCCCCGAAAAGTATTCGCCGACTATCTAAAGGCTCACCTGGACCTGCCCAATACGGCTACCTGGGTTTGATAGGCGACTTTTACCAGCCTGGCTTACACTTATTCAAAGCTTATTCCGAGGGCCGATCATGACCGAGTTGGCGCGCTTGAAGTTCTATGCCACTCAACCCCACGCCTGCAGCTATCTGCCCGAAGAACAGGCCACTACGCTGTTCCTCGACCCTAGCCAGCCGATGGACGTGCACGTCTATGCGGATTTGTCAGAAATGGGCTTTCGCCGCAGCGGCGACCACCTTTACCGGCCGCATTGCCAGAACTGCAATGCCTGCGTGCCGGCGCGGATCCCCGTCGGCCAGTTTCTGCCCAACCGCCAGCAAAAGCGCATTCTCAAGCGCAATAGCGACCTGCAGGTCCGGGCCGCCAAGCCCGGATTCAGTGAAGAGCATTTCGACCTGTATCAGCGCTACATCGAACAACGCCATGCCGACGGCGACATGTACCCGCCCAGTCGCGAGCAATTTTCGACATTCCTGGTTCGCGACCTGCCATTCTCGACCTTCTACGAGTTTCGCCTGGGCGAACGCCTGGTCGCCGTTGCCGTCACCGACCTGCTGCCCAACGGCCTCTCGGCGGTCTATACCTTCTACGATCCTGATGAAGAGCGCCGCAGCCTGGGGCGCTTCGCGATTCTCTGGCAGATTGGCGAGGCGCTACGACTGAAACTGGATGCGGTTTACCTTGGATACTGGATCAAAAACTGCAAAAAAATGAATTATAAAACCCAATATCGCCCGATTGAGCTGCTTATAAACCAGCGCTGGGTCACTCTTAACTAGAAGCTCTTGGCTTGACACCCCTTTTTCGGGCACAATGCACGCCGCTTTTGCCTGGCGCAGTTGCACCGGGCCATTCACTGGACACCGAGGGCTTTACTGCATGTCGAAAGAAGACAGCTTCGAAATGGAAGGCACTGTCGTCGACACCCTGCCCAACACCATGTTTCGCGTGGAGTTGGAAAATGGGCACGTCGTAACCGCGCATATCTCCGGCAAGATGCGCAAGAACTACATTCGTATTCTTACCGGTGACAAAGTGCGCGTCGAGCTGACGCCCTATGACTTGAGCAAAGGGCGCATCACTTACCGCGCTCGCTAATCAAGTCAATACAAAACGCCCGGCATTGCCGGGCGTTTTTGTGTGCGTGTCATTTATGTGAGCAGCCTAGCGCCTGAAGCGAGTTTGCTCGCGAGCCCTGCGGCATCGCGAGCAAACTCATCCCCTATGGCTCAAGCCATCTCGGCCGTCGTTTCGAAATCAAAGGTCAACTCACCGTCCTTGATATCGATATGCACGACGCCACCATGATCAGCCAGTTCACCGAAGAGAATCTCTTCTGCAAGCGGACGCTTGATCTTGTCCTGGATCAGCCGCGCCATCGGCCGCGCGCCCATGGCCTCGTCATAACCGCCAGCCGCCAGCCAACTGCGCGCCGCGTCCGTTACCTCAAGCTGCACACGCTTGTCTTCCAACTGCGCCTGAAGCTCGGTAAGGAACTTGTCCACCACGCTCTTGATAACCTCATGACTGAGGCGACCAAACTGGATAATGGTGTCCAGACGGTTGCGGAACTCCGGCGTGAATGCCTTCTTGATCACTTCCATCGCATCGGAAGAGTGATCCTGATGGGAGAACCCGATGGAAGCTCGCGCTGCCGTTTCGGCACCGGCATTGGTGGTCATGATGACGATGACATTGCGGAAATCCGCCTTGCGCCCGTTGTTGTCGGTCAGCGTGCCGTGGTCCATGACCTGCAAAAGCAGGTTGAAGACTTCCGGATGCGCCTTCTCGATTTCATCGAGCAGCAAGACACAGTGCGGTTGCTTGGTGATCGCCTCGGTCAGCAGCCCGCCCTGGTCGAAACCGACATACCCTGGTGGTGCGCCAATAAGGCGCGAGACGGTATGGCGCTCCATATACTCGGACATGTCGAAGCGAATCAGCTCGACACCCAGCGCCTTGGCCAATTGCCGTGCCGCTTCGGTCTTGCCGACACCCGTAGGGCCGGCGAACAGGAACGAACCAACGGGTTTATCCGGCGATTTGAGCCCCGCCCGCGACAGCTTGATGGCCGTCGACAGCGAATCGATCGCCGCATCCTGGCCGAACACAGTGAGCTTCAGGTCACGCTCAAGATTACGCAGCAGTTCCTTGTCGGAACTGCTGACGTGCTTAGGCGGAATCCGGGCGATTTTCGCAACGATATCCTCGACCTGTGGCACTTCAATACGTTTGACACGCTTCTCGACAGGCTGCAGACGCTGGTAGGCGCCCGCTTCATCGATCACATCGATGGCCTTGTCCGGCATATGCCGATCATTGATGTAGCGCGAGGCAAGCTCGGCGGCGGCACGCAATGCCTCGTCGCTGTACTCGATATTGTGATGCTGCTCGAAACGCCCCTTGAGCCCCCGCAGGATGCCAATGGTGTCCTCGACCGAAGGCTCGGAGACATCAACTTTCTGGAAGCGGCGCGCCAGGGCCCGGTCCTTTTCGAAGATGCCGCGGAACTCCTGGAACGTGGTCGAGCCGATGCAGCGGATATCACCCGAAGACAGCAACGGCTTAAGCAGGTTCGACGCATCCATGACGCCACCGGAGGCCGCACCGGCGCCGATGATGGTGTGGATTTCATCGATAAACAGGATGGCCTGCGGACGTTTTTTCAGTTCGCCGAGCAGCGCCTTGAAACGTTTCTCGAAATCACCGCGGTACTTGGTACCTGCCAGCAATGCGCCCAGGTCCAGTGAATAGACCACGCTATTGGTCAACAGATCGGGCACCTGGCCATCGACAATCCGCTTGGCCAGCCCTTCAGCGATGGCGGTTTTACCGACACCGGCCTCACCGACCAGCAACGGGTTGTTCTTGCGCCGCCGAGCCAGGATCTGCGCAACCCGTTCGACTTCCATTTCACGCCCGACCAGAGGGTCGATCCGCCCCTGGCGCGCCAGTTCGTTCAAATTACTGGCATAGGCATCCAGCGGATTGCTCGAGGCCGACGACTCGCCGCCCTCTTCATCCTGCATTTCCTGCTCGCCTTCGGAATGATCACCATGCCCGGGCACTTTGGAAATGCCATGAGCGATGTAATTGACCACATCGATACGCGCGACGCTTTGTTGTTTAAGCAGGAATACTGCCTGGCTTTCCTGCTCGCTGAAGATGGCGACCAGCACATTGGCACCGGTGACTTCGCGCTTGCCGGAGCTCTGTACATGGAACACCGCACGCTGCAGCACGCGCTGAAAGCCCAGGGTTGGCTGGGTTTCGCGGTCTTCATCGTGGACGGGAATCAGTGGCGTGGTGGAGTCGATAAACTCCTGCAGATCGTGCCGCAGCTTATCGAGGTTTGCGCCGCAGGCACGCAAAACGGTGGCGGCAGCCTCATTATCCAAAAGAGCCAACAGGAGATGCTCGACCGTCATGAACTCATGGCGTTTGGAGCGCGCCTCCTTGAAGGCGAGATTGAGGGTGACTTCGAGTTCGCGGTTTAACATGGCTTCACCTCATACCCAAGTGGTCGGCGTTAACCGTCCTTCTCGATTTCACAGAGTAGCGGATGCTGGCTTTCACGGGCGTACTGATTGACCTGCATAGCCTTGGTCTCGGCAATGTCGCGGGTAAACAATCCGCATACTGCCCGTCCTTCTGTATGAACGGCCAGCATAACCTTGGTCGCCAGCTCACGGTTGAGGTTGAAGAACACCTCGAGCACCTCGACGACAAAATCCATTGGCGTGTAGTCATCGTTGAACAAAATCACCTTGTACATCGGCGGCGCCTGCAAAGCAGGCTTGGCTTCCTGTACGGCCAAGCCAGCGGAATCGTCGTCGTGAAAATCCGGGCGATCCTGATTGAATGTTAGTCGAATCTGGCTATTTGCATGCATGGAGAGAAAGGTTCGTGAGTTGTGCGAATACAGTGGTGGGGGCGCCTGGGTCGGTTTTCAACTCGGCATCCCCATGACCTTGACTATCGGCAAAACGGTGTTACAACCAATAGAGCCCACTTGGGGGTGAAAAGGTCCGTGCAGTCAACCCTACTTTAGGCTGGCGCGCGGTTGATCGGGATGATACTCCAGTGTTGGAGTCCTTTGCAGAGGGATATGAGCATGCTAAGCGGTAAGGTCAAGTGGTTCAACAATGCCAAAGGGTATGGCTTCATTAATGAAGATGGCAAGGATGAAGACCTGTTCGCCCACTACTCTGCCATCGAAATGGATGGCTACAAGACCCTCAAGGCAGGACAGCCGGTGGCTTTCGAGGTGATCCAGGGCCCCAAAGGGCTGCACGCGGTGAAAATCTCCTTCGCCCGCGCCATCAGCCCGGCACTCGCCAGCGATGCACTCAACGCCACAGCCTGACCCCTCCGACACCCCAAAGACAAACCGCCCGGCCTCAATCGCTTGAGCCGGGCGGTTTGCTTTAGCGCGACTCAGCTTACATATGGGAGATCAGCGCATCGCCGAACGCCGACGAAGACAGCAGTGTCGCGCCATCCATCAAGCGTTCGAAGTCATAGGTCACGGTCTTGGCCGAGATAGCGCCGTTGGTGCCTTTGATAATCAGGTCGGCCGCTTCGGTCCAACCCATGTGACGCAGCATCATCTCGGCAGACAGGATCAGCGAACCCGGGTTGACCTGGTCCTTGCCGGCGTATTTCGGCGCAGTACCATGGGTCGCTTCGAACATCGCCACAGTGTCGGACAGGTTCGCACCCGGTGCGATACCGATACCGCCCACTTCGGCCGCCAGGGCGTCGGACAGGTAGTCGCCGTTGAGGTTCAGGGTCGCGATGACATCGTATTCTGCCGGACGCAGCAGGATCTGCTGGAGCATCGCATCGGCGATGGCGTCCTTGACGATGACATTCTTGCCGGTTTTCGGGTTCTTGAACTGCATCCAAGGACCGCCATCGAGCAAGGTCGCACCGAACTCATCGGCAGCGATCTCGTAGGCCCACTCTTTGAAGGCACCTTCGGTGAACTTCATGATGTTGCCTTTGTGCACGATGGTCAGCGAGTCGCGATCGTTATCGACGACATACTGCAGCGCCTTGCGCGCCAGGCGCTTGGTGCCTTCCTTGGAGACCGGCTTGACGCCAATACCGCAATCCTGATCGAAACGGATCTTGGTGACGCCCATTTCTTCTTTCAGGAACTTGATGACCTTGGTCGCTTCCGGCGAACCGGCTTTCCACTCGATACCGGCATAGATGTCTTCGGAGTTCTCACGGAAGATGGTCATGTCGACATCGCCTGGCTTCTTGACCGGGCTTGGCACGCCTTCAAACCAGCGCACGGGGCGCAGGCACACATACAGGTCCAGTTGCTGGCGCAAGGCAACGTTCAGCGAACGAATACCGCCACCGACCGGCGTGGTCAGCGGGCCCTTGATGGAAACGACGTAATCTTTGACAGCGTCCAGCGTTTCCTGGGGCAGCCAAGTGTCCTGATCATAAACCTGGGTAGCCTTCTCGCCGGCGTAAACCTCCATCCAGGAGATTTTGCGCTCGCCGCCGTAGGCCTTCTTCACAGCAGCATCGACAACCTTGATCATGACGGGACTGATATCGACACCGATACCATCACCCTCGATGAAAGGAATGATCGGGTTGTTAGGAACATTGAGAGAATGGTCTGCGTTGACGGTGATTTTGTCGCCGACTGCTGGAACCTGAATCTTCTGGTATCCCATGCTGAACTCCGTTGTGTGGATTGAACTTCGTGCCTGCCTTCGAGCGTAACCCAGTTGAATCTGGACGGAAACCACATGTTCCACTCATCTGCGTCCGGTCAGCATTCTTCAATGCCCACAAGCTCGAAGGCAACGGGGAAACAGACAAAATCCAGCCTGGAGGTGCCATGGTACAGCGCCTCTGGCGCCGAGACCTTATAGACCAATGGATGACCACTGAAGTAGCGCAACCCTCGGCGTAATACCAAAGACCTATGTATAATGCTCCGGTGACCAAAGAGTCACGCGGACCGACCCGTCTGCAACAGGCCTTCAGGCCTTGAGAAGGCAGGGCCGCTATCGTAGCCCGGCCGCTTGACGCTCTACTGATGCACCCAACATCACCGCCAAGAAACCTCGACTTTCAGCTCAAGGATGACGTTGAACGAAAGCGCCTACCCTGCGCATCTCGAGACTCTGAGCACGCTCAGCAAAGAAGAGAGTTAATCCGAATATGCCCACCCGTTCGAAGATCATCTACACCTTCACCGACGAAGCTCCAGCCCTCGCCACCTATTCGCTGCTCCCTATCGTCGAAGCGTTCACCGCTTGCGCCGACATTGCCGTCGAGACCCGGGACATCTCCCTGGCTGGCCGCATTCTCGCCAGCTTCCCTGAACGACTGGGCTCACACGCTGTAGCGGACCACCTCGCCGAACTGGGCGAACTGGCCGTGACCCCTGAAGCCAATATCATCAAGCTGCCGAACATCAGCGCCTCGGTCCCACAGCTCCAGGCCGCGATCCAGGAACTGCAGGCCCACGGCTTCGACCTCCCGGACTACCCGGAAGCGCCGACCACCGACGCCGACAAAGACACCCGCGCACGCTACGACAAGATCAAGGGCAGCGCCGTGAACCCGGTACTGCGCGAAGGCAACTCGGACCGCCGCGCTCCACTGTCGGTCAAGAACTATGCCCGCAAGCACCCGCACAAAATGGGCGCCTGGAGCTCGGACTCCAAGTCCCACGTCGCCCACATGCAGGACGGCGACTTCTACGGCAGCGAAAAAGCCGCACTGATTGAAAGCGCCGACAGCGTCAAAATCGAACTGATCGCTCAAGACGGCACCAGCACCGTCCTGAAGGCAAAGACCGCCGTGCAAGCCGGCGAGATCATCGATTGCGCCGTCATGAGCAAGAAAGCCCTGCGCCAGTTCATCGCCGCCCAGATCGAAGACGCCAAGCAACAAGGCGTACTGCTTTCAGTCCACCTGAAAGCCACCATGATGAAAGTCTCCGACCCGATCATGTTCGGCCAGATCGTCGCCGAGTTCTATAAAGACGCCCTGGACAAGCACGCTGCCGTCCTGGCCGAAATCGGCTTCAACCTGAACAACGGCATCGGCGACCTGTACGCACGCATCAAGGCCCTTCCGGCCGAGCAGCAAGCGCAGATCGAAGCGGATATCCAGGCGGTCTACGCCGTGCGCCCGGCGCTGGCCATGGTCAACTCCGACAAGGGCATCACCAACCTGCACGTGCCGAGCGACGTTATCGTCGACGCCTCGATGCCGGCGATGATCCGCGATTCGGGCAAGATGTGGGGTACCGACGGCCAACTGCACGACACCAAGGCCGTGATCCCGGATCGTTGCTACGCCACCATCTACCAGGCGGTGATCCAGGATTGCAAGCAACATGGCGCCTTCGACCCGACGACCATGGGCAGCGTACCTAACGTCGGCCTGATGGCGAAAAAAGCCGAAGAGTACGGCTCGCACGACAAGACCTTCCAGATCAAAGCCGACGGCGTTGTCCGCGTCACCGACGGCCAAGGCCGCCTGCTGCTGGAACAGAACGTTGAAGCCGGCGATATCTGGCGCATGTGCCAGACCAAGGATGCCCCGGTCCAGGACTGGGTCAAACTGGCCGTCAACCGCGCTCGTGCAAGCAACACCCCGGCGATTTTCTGGCTCGACCCAATGCGCGCCCACGATGGCGTGGTGATCGAGAAGGTCCAGCAATACCTCAAGGGCCACGACACGTCGGGCCTGGACATCCGCATCATGTCGCCTGTCGACGCAATGGCTTTCTCCCTGCAACGTATCCGTGCGGGCCAGGACACCATTTCGGTCACCGGCAACGTACTGCGCGACTACCTGACCGACCTGTTCCCGATCATGGAACTGGGCACCAGCGCCAAAATGCTTTCGGTCGTGCCCCTGATGAACGGTGGCGGCCTGTTCGAAACCGGCGCCGGCGGCTCCGCGCCCAAGCACGTTCAGCAACTGCTCGAAGAAAACTTCCTGCGCTGGGACTCGCTGGGTGAGTTCCTCGCCCTCGCCGCTTCCCTGGAGCACCTGGGCAACACCTACGGCAACCCAAAAGCCCTGGTGCTGGCCAAGACCCTGGACCAGGCCACCGGCCAGTTCCTGGATAACAATAAATCGCCATCGCGCAAAGTCGGCAATATCGACAACCGCGGCAGCCACTTCTACCTCGCGCTGTACTGGGCCCAAGCCCTGGCCGCGCAGAACGAAGATGCTGCCCTGCAGGCGCAGTTCAGCCCACTGGCCAGCACCCTGACCGAGAACGAAGCAACCATCGTCGCCGAGCTCAACGCCGTTCAGGGCAAGGCCGTGGATATCGGCGGCTACTACCAGGCCAATCCCGAGCTGACTCGCCAGGTCATGCGCCCAAGCCAGGTATTCAATGCCGCCATCGCGACACTGGTGGCTTGAGTAACGGCTGACGCCTGATGGCGTGGCAACACCGAAAACCCCGGACTTGCTCCGGGGTTTTTTATGGACCCGCTGTATGAGCCTGCCGCTCGCCGCCGGGTATTGCCTTGTCCGTCCCGACAAGCCCAACCTACGCAGGCATTCGAAGAGGAATCCTTATGGAATGGCAACCCCACATCACCGTCGCCACAATTGTCGAAGACCAGGGCCGATTCCTGTTCGTCGAGGAACTGAAACACGGCCGCGCCGTGCTCAACCAACCCGCCGGCCACCTCGACCCCAACGAGAGCCTGCTCGACGCCGCCGTCCGCGAGACCCTTGAAGAAACCGGCTGGGACATCGAGCTGACCGCGGTTATCGGCATTTATCTGTACACCGCCCCCAGCAATGGCGTGACCTACCAGCGCGTGTGCTTTGCCGGCAAACCAATCAAACACCACCCCGAGCGCGCCCTGGACGACGGCATCATTGCAGCCCGCTGGCTGACCCGCGACGAACTGCTGACGCAGCGCGAACACTGGCGCAGCGAGCTGATCGGGCAATGCCTTGACGATTATTCCAGCGGTCGCCTGCACAGCCTCGAACTGATCCGCCCTTCTCTTTAGCCTTGAAGGCCGCGGCCTGCTAGAATCGCGTCCTTTTTCAAAGACACTCATTGAAACCCTATGCGTGATCCAGCCTCCCCTGCCCCAGAAAACCTGCGCGTCATCGTCGGCATGTCCGGCGGCGTGGACTCTTCCGTATCTGCCCTCCTGCTGATGGAGCAGGGGTACCAGGTCGAAGGCCTGTTCATGAAGAACTGGGAAGAAGACGACGGAACGGAATACTGCACCGCCATGGACGACCTGGCGGACGCCCAGGCCGTGTGCGACAAGATTGGCATTAAGCTGCACACCGCCAACTTCGCCGCCGAGTACTGGGACAATGTGTTCGAACACTTCCTGGCCGAATACAAGGCCGGGCGCACGCCCAACCCGGACATCCTCTGCAACCGCGAAATCAAGTTCAAGGCCTTCCTGGACTACGCGATGATGCTCGGCGCCGATCTGATCGCCACTGGGCACTACGTGCGTCGCCGCGATATCGACGGCCGCACCGAACTGCTCAAGGGCCTGGACCCGAACAAGGACCAGAGCTACTTCCTCCATGCCGTCGGCGGCGAACAGATTGCCAAGACCCTGTTCCCGGTGGGTGAGTTGGAGAAGCCGGCGGTGCGCGCCATCGCCGAGAAACACGATCTCGCGACTGCGAAGAAGAAGGACTCCACCGGCATCTGCTTTATCGGTGAGCGGCGTTTCAGCGACTTCCTCAAGCAGTACCTGCCGGCCCAGCCCGGCGAGATCAAGACCACCGAAGGCGAAGTCATCGGCCGTCACCACGGCCTGATGTACCACACCATTGGCCAGCGCCAGGGCCTGGGCATCGGCGGCCTCAAGGACGCCAGCGACGAGCCGTGGTACGTGCTGATCAAGGACCTGGAACACAACGAACTGATCGTCGGCCAGGGCAACGACCATCCATGGCTGTTCTCCCGCGCCCTGCTCGCTTCGCAGATCTACTGGGTCAACCCGGTCGACCTGAGCAGCCCGCGCCGCCTGACCGCCAAGGTTCGCTATCGCCAGAGCGACCAGCCCTGCACGCTGGAAAAGACTGCTGACGGCTATCGCGCGGTGTTTGACGAGCCGCAGCGCGCCGTAACACCCGGCCAGTCCGTGGTGTTCTACGATGGCGAAATCTGCCTGGGCGGTGGCGTCATCGAAGTGGCTGAGCCGTGGTACAGCAAGGATTCGCGCCCATGAGCCCGACCCAGGAACAACTGACAGCACTGGGCGGCGTATTCCTCGCCGCAGTGCTGGTCGACAAGATCGCCAAGACCGGCCAGGTCAGCGAACCGGATCTGGCCTGCATGCTCGGCAGCCTGCTGATCCGCGACCCCAAGGACACCCTGGAGGTCTACGGCGGCGATGATCTCAATCTGCGCGAAGGTTACCGGGCGCTGATTGGCGCCCTTGAGCGCGATCCGAGCACGCTGCAGCGCGAACCCCTGCGCTACGCGCTGTCGATGCTGGGCCTGGAGCGCCAGTTGGCCAAGCGCGACGACCTGCTTGAGGTGATCGGCAAACGCCTGCCGCAGATCCAGTCCCAGGTCGAGCACTTTGGCCCAGCCCATGAAAACGTGGTCGCCGCCTGTGGCGCGCTGTACCAGGACACCCTGAGCACCCTGCGCCAACGTATCCAGGTGCATGGCGACATGCGCAACCTGCAACAACCGAGCAACGCCTCGAAAATTCGCGCCCTGCTGCTGGCCGGCATACGTTCGGCACGCCTGTGGCGTCAATTGGGCGGCCATCGCTGGCAGCTGGTCTTCAGCCGCCGCAAGCTGCTCAAGGAACTGTACCCGCTGATGCGCAGCGAACACTGATGCTGTAACCGCTGCAAACGCGTAAGACGCTGGTCAGTTGGCAACGGACCAGCGGTTCTTTTCATGTATGATACGCGCCCCATTTCGTTGCCCGACTGTCCGAGAACACCCCATGCAGCTCTCTTCGCTCACTGCGGTTTCCCCTGTTGACGGCCGCTACGCCGGCAAAACCCAGGCCCTGCGCCCTATTTTCAGCGAATACGGCCTGATCCGTTTTCGCGTCATGGTTGAAGTGCGCTGGCTCCAGCGCCTGGCCGCTCATGAAGCGATCACCGAAGTACCGGCATTCTCCGCCGAGGCCAATGCGGTATTGAATACCCTGGCCGAAAACTTCTCTCTGGAACACGCCGAGCGCGTCAAAGAGATCGAGCGCACCACCAACCACGACGTCAAAGCCGTCGAGTACCTGCTCAAGGAGCAGGCCGCCAAGCTGCCCGAGCTGGCGAATGTCAGCGAGTTCATCCACTTTGCCTGCACCAGCGAGGACATCAACAACCTGTCCCACGCCCTGATGCTGCGCGAAGGCCGTGATGGCGTGCTGCTGCCGCTGATGCGCCAGATTGCCGAATCAATCCGCGAACTGGCCCAGCGTTTCGCTGCCGTGCCAATGCTCTCGCGCACCCATGGCCAGCCGGCTTCGCCGACCACTCTGGGCAAGGAACTGGCCAACGTCGTCTACCGTCTCGAACGCCAGATCGCCCAGGTCGCCGCCGTGCCACTGCTGGGCAAGATCAACGGCGCCGTAGGCAACTACAACGCCCACCTGTCGGCCTACTCGCAGATCGACTGGGAAGCCAATGCCCGCGCCTTTATCGAAGACGAGCTGGGCCTGGGCTTCAACCCTTACACCACGCAGATCGAACCCCACGACTACATCGCGGAGCTGTTCGACGCCATTGCGCGCTTCAACACCATCCTGATCGACTTCGATCGCGATATCTGGGGCTACATCTCCCTGGGCTACTTCAAGCAGCGCACCATTGCCGGCGAAATCGGCTCCTCGACCATGCCGCACAAGGTCAACCCGATCGACTTCGAAAACTCCGAAGGCAATCTGGGCATCGCCAACGCACTGTTCCAGCACCTGGCCAGCAAACTGCCGATCTCCCGCTGGCAGCGCGACCTGACCGACTCCACCGTGCTGCGCAACCTCGGTGTCGGCTTCGCCCATAGCGTGATTGCCTATGAAGCCAGCCTCAAGGGCATCAGCAAGCTGGAACTCAATGAGCAGCGCATCGCCGCCGACCTGGACGCCTGCTGGGAAGTCCTGGCCGAGCCGATCCAGACGGTCATGCGTCGCTACAACATCGAGAACCCCTACGAAAAACTCAAAGAGTTGACTCGCGGCAAGGGCATCAGCCCCGAAGCGCTGCAGACTTTTATCGATGGCCTGCAAATGCCGGCCGAAGCCAAGGCTGAGCTGAAGAAGCTCACCCCGGCCAGCTACATCGGTAACGCGGTAGAACAGGCCAAGCGCATCTGATCGACCGCACACCCTAAGACGCCCGGCCGCGCCGGGCGTTTTTATTCCCGTCTGAAAAATGCTTTTTTTCAATAGGTTACACATGAATTCTGACACTCCTCTTCAACTCCTGGGCGGCCTGACTGCGCAAGAATTCCTGCGCGACTACTGGCAGAAGAAACCGCTACTGATCCGTCAAGCCATCCCTGACTTCGAAAGCCCGATCGATGCCGACGAACTGGCCGGCCTGGCCCTGGAAGAAGAAGTCGAATCGCGCCTGATCATCGAACACGGCGAGCGCCCCTGGGAGCTGCGTCGCGGCCCCTTCGCCGAAGACGCCTTCAGCCAGTTGCCGGAGAGCGAATGGACCCTGCTGGTCCAGGCCGTCGATCAGTTCGTCCCGGAAGTGGCCGAACTGCTGGAGAACTTCCGCTTTCTGCCCAGCTGGCGGATCGACGATGTGATGATCAGCTACGCCGCGCCTGGCGGCAGCGTGGGCCCGCACTTCGATAACTACGACGTGTTCCTGTTGCAGGGGCACGGCAAGCGCAACTGGAAAATCGGCCAGATGTGCGACTCCGACAGCCCGCTGATCGAGCATGCCGACCTGCGCATCCTGGCGCAATTCGAAGAGACGGCCGAATGGGTCCTTGAGCCCGGCGACATGCTCTACCTGCCCCCGCGCCTGGCCCACTGCGGCGTCGCCGTGGATGAATGCATGACCTACTCCGTGGGCTTTCGCGCGCCAAGTGCCGCTGAAGTACTGACCCACTTCACCGACTTCCTCTGCCAGTTCCTGCCGAACGAAGAGCGCTACACCGACGCCGATGCCAAGCCGGTCAGCGACCCGCACCAGATCCAGCACGACGCCCTCGATCGCCTCAAGAAGCTGCTCGCCGAGCACATGAGCGACGAACGGCTGCTGCTGACCTGGTTTGGCCAGTTCATGACCGAGCCCCGCTACCCGGAACTCGTGGTCGGCCCCGAGCTCGAAGAAGAAGACCTGCTCGACGGCCTGCAACAGGGTGCCATCCTGATCCGCAACCCAAGTGCACGCCTGGCCTGGTCGGAAGTCGACGACGATCTACTGCTGTTTGCCAGCGGCCAGAGCCGCCTGCTGCCGGGCAAGCTGCGCGAACTGCTGAAAATGATCTGCGCGGCCGACGCCCTGCATATCGACAATCTCGGCCAATGGTTGGCCGACGAAGATGGACGCAACCTGCTCTGCGAGCTGGTCAAGCAAGGAAGCCTGGGGTTTGCCGATGAATAGAATCCACGTAGAAGTCGCCGACTGGCACAAGGACAATGCCGAATTGCGCCGCATCCGCGAGGCGGTGTTTATCGCTGAGCAGTCGGTGCCGCCCGAGCTGGAATGGGACGCCGACGACGATACCGCCGTGCATTTTCTCGCTTTCGAGGGCGATTTCCCGATCGGCACCGCACGCCTGTTGCCGGACGGCCATATCGGCCGGGTTTCGGTCCTCAAGGATTGGCGCGGGCTCAAAGTCGGCGATGCGCTGATGCAGGCCGTTATCGATGAAGCCCAGAAGCGCGGCCTGAAACAGCAGATGCTCAGTGCCCAGGTACACGCCACGCCGTTCTATGAGCGACTGGGCTTTCGGATCGTCAGCGAGGAGTTTCTCGAGGCCGGCATCCCTCACGTCGACATGGTCCGCGACGCCGCCTGAAGCCAGGGTTCGGGCCCATCCCGAAAACACTGGCAATCCTGACGCCCCAACGGCTTACGCCCTTGGGGCGTTTTGCCATCCGGGATTCAACTTGCCCTGCCATGCTGCCGAGAAACTGGCACACTCATAACCTCGAATACGGAGATAACGGACATGTCCCTACGCACCTTCCTGATCGGCCTGCTGGCGGCATGCAGCTTCAGCGCCAGTGCCGCCACCCAGATCCTGCCCCTGCACTACCGCACCAGCAGCGACCTGCTGCCCGTAGCCCAGTCTTTTCTCGGCAAGGACGGCAGCGTCAGCGCCTATGGCAACCAACTGATCGTCAACGCCGAGCCGGCAAAAATCGACGAGCTGCGCACCCTGCTCACACAACTGGACACCGCCCCCAAGCGCCTGCTGATCACCGTCGATACCAGCGAGAACACTACCCAGGACCAACGCGGTTACAGCGTCAATGGCTCGATCAGTGCCGGCAACGGTGGCGTCGATGGTCGCGCGCAGACACGCATCATCAACCGCAGCACCGACAGCCGCGATGGCGGTATCCAGCAGGTCCAGGCCAGCGAAGGCTCGCCGGCACTGATCCAGGTCGGCCAGAGCGTGCCACTGACCAGCACCCAGCTCGACGCCTATGGTCGTCCGATCAACCAGACCCAATACCGCAACGTCACCCAGGGTTTCTACGTCACTGCCAGCGTGACCGGCGATATCGTGCACCTGAGCATCACCACCAACCGCGACCGCATGAGCCAGGAACGCCCGGATGTAGTGAACGTGCAAAGTACCGACACAAAAGTCAGCGGACGCCTTGGCGAGTGGATCACCCTGGCCGGCGTCAATCGCCAGAACCAGGCTGACCAGCAGGGGATCGCCCAGCGCTACTCGACCCAGGGCCGCGATGACATGACCTTGCGGGTCAAAGTCGAGACGCTGGACTAGCAAGCCCAGAACTGACTGATGAGTCGTATTAGACCAAAGATGTAGTGCCATAAAAAAAGCACTACAAAACATTTGACGAGGCAAAAAAGCGGAGGCATGATGGCCCCGCTCCCGCTAATCAGGGGCCCTGGCAAGGGCCTTCGGACCGTCTCTAAGCTACCCAACTGAGCCGATCCGTGTCTGTACAGCCCACAAGGCCGTTTGACGAGGTTGCGACTGGAACGAAGTTGTCCCGAGGGACGGAAGCGTAATTAGGTAGTCCGGCAATACTTCTGCAGTTCGTCAACCAGGCCCACGACGCCCGGCTGCGCCCGACAGATTCGCCCTTACCTGCTCTTCCATTCTCGAGCCCATCGTTCAACCGTCGCCCACCCCGCCAAACCGACTTGACCACCCAGCTTCTGGTCAGCGAGCAACCCAATGTGCAGCCCTTTCAAATCAGGCGCACGGGGCGGAGCAAGGAATTTTCCACCCAAGACCTATGCGACGAGGTTTATCTCCATGGCACTGACACGCGAACAGCAAATTGCAGCCCTTGAAAAAGACTGGGCTGAAAACCCGCGCTGGAAAGGCGTGACTCGCACCTACTCCGCTGCCGACGTCGTTCGTCTGCGTGGTTCGGTTCAACCTGAGCACACTCTGGCCCGCATGGGTGCCGAGAAGCTCTGGAACCTGGTGACCCAGGGCGCCAAGCCGGCTTTCCGCCCAGAGAAAGATTTCGTCAACTGCATGGGCGCCCTGACCGGCGGCCAGGCTGTACAACAAGTCAAGGCTGGCATCCAGGCGATCTACCTGTCCGGCTGGCAAGTAGCTGCGGACAACAACTCCGCCGAATCGATGTACCCTGACCAATCGCTGTACCCAGTCGATTCCGTACCGACCGTGGTCAAGCGCATCAACAACTCGTTCCGTCGTGCCGACCAGATCCAGTGGAAAGCCGGTAAAAACCCGGGCGACGCAGGCTACATCGACTACTTCGCACCGATCGTGGCTGACGCCGAAGCCGGTTTCGGCGGCGTACTGAACGCCTACGAGCTGATGAAGAGCATGATCGAAGCAGGCGCCGCCGGCGTTCACTTCGAAGACCAGCTGGCTTCCGTGAAGAAATGCGGCCACATGGGCGGCAAGGTACTGGTTCCAACCCAGGAAGCCGTACAAAAGCTGACCGCGGCTCGTCTGGCTGCCGACGTTGCCGGTGTACCGACCATCATCCTGGCCCGTACCGACGCCAACGCTGCTGACCTGCTGACTTCCGACTGCGACCCGTACGACCAGCCGTTCGTGACTGGCACCCGTACCCAGGAAGGTTTCTACAAAGTGCGCGCCGGCCTGGACCAAGCCATCGCTCGCGGCCTGGCTTACGCGCCATATGCCGACCTGATCTGGTGCGAAACCGCCAAGCCGGACCTGGACGAGGCTCGTCGCTTCGCCGAAGCGATCAAGAAGGAATACCCGGACCAACTGCTGTCCTACAACTGCTCGCCTTCCTTCAACTGGAAGAAAAACCTGGACGACGCGACCATCGCCAAGTTCCAGCGCGAACTGTCGGCCATGGGTTACAAGCACCAGTTCATCACCCTGGCGGGCATCCACAACATGTGGCACAGCATGTTCAACCTGGCGCACGACTACGCCCGCAACGACATGACCGCCTACGTGAAACTGCAAGAGCAGGAATTCGCTGACGCCGCCAAAGGCTACACCTTCGTGGCGCACCAGCAGGAAGTAGGCACCGGCTACTTCGACGACATGACCACCGTCATCCAGGGTGGCTCGTCCTCGGTTACCGCCCTGACCGGCTCGACCGAAGAAGAACAGTTCCACTGATTGATCGTCAACAGGCCGCGCCAGGACGTGTAAACAACCACTGGAACGCCTGAAAAACTAACGCCCCGACTGGTTCGGGGCGTTTTTTTTAGCCTGGCGATTGCCCGCTCGGCATTCCATGAGGCGCACGGCGCCTGCAAACAGATCGACGATAAGCGCCGAAGCGTTGACCCAACGCACCCCGGGGCGCGGAAAAAACAGTTAAAAGCGGCAGGCAACTAGTTCGCAAGCTACTATATTAAGGCAACTTCCCGATGCGCCTGCGATGGGTGGATTAAAACCAACGCAAACAATACTGATTATCATTTAGACCAAGCTTTATTCATTACAACAACCACAAAAGTTATTTAACAAAAGCCCCGCTAATGCCCGCAGGGCCTGACCCACAGGGCTTTTGGCGAACCCTATGTCCTTATTTCAATAAATAATTTCGCCCTAGAAAATTTACTTGCTCGGTGTTTACCCATAAAATCACCGGGATTGATTGCGCTGCGACATATCGTCACTGCTTTATTACTTTTTCAAGCTCAGAGACCTTTGCTCTCTGTTAAGGATTACCAGCATGCCCGAAGCGACAGGACTCATGGCCCACAACTGGGGCTTTGCCATTTTCCTTCTCGGCGTTGTCGGCCTCTGCGCCTTCATGCTCGGTGTCTCCAGCCTCCTCGGGTCAAAAGCCTGGGGCCGCAGCAAAAACGAACCGTTCGAGTCCGGCATGCTACCTACAGGTGGCGCCCGCTTGCGGCTCTCAGCCAAATTCTATCTGGTCGCGATGCTCTTCGTGATCTTCGATATCGAAGCCCTCTTTCTCTTTGCCTGGTCTGTGTCCGTCCGCGAAAGCGGCTGGACCGGATTTGTCGAAGCTCTCGTTTTCATAGCAATTCTGTTGGCAGGCCTTGTCTACCTTTTCCGAGTGGGGGCGCTTGATTGGGCTCCGCAAGCTCGTCTTAAGCGGCAAGCGAAGCTGAAACAATGAGGCTTTGGCAATGCAATACAATCTCACCAGGATCGACCCCGATGCTCCTAACGAGCAGTATCCGATCGGCGAGCGGGAAACCGTTTCCGATCCGTTAGAAGATCAAGTCCACAAAAACATCTTCATGGGCAAGCTCGAAGACGTGCTGAGCGGTGCAGTCAACTGGGGGCGTAAAAACTCCCTGTGGCCGTACAACTTCGGCCTGTCCTGCTGCTACGTGGAAATGACCACCGCCTTCACGGCGCCCCACGACATCGCCCGCTTCGGCGCCGAAGTCATCCGGGCATCACCGCGCCAGGCCGACTTCATGGTCATTGCCGGTACCTGCTTTATCAAGATGGCTCCGATCATCCAGCGTCTCTATGAGCAAATGCTCGAACCCAAGTGGGTCATCTCCATGGGCTCGTGCGCCAACTCCGGTGGCATGTACGACATCTACTCCGTAGTTCAGGGGGTGGACAAGTTCCTGCCCGTGGACGTCTACGTGCCTGGCTGCCCGCCCCGCCCAGAAGCATTTCTGCAAGGCCTGATGCTGTTGCAGGAATCGATTGGCAAGGAGCGTCGCCCACTTTCCTGGGTCGTCGGCGATCAAGGCGTGTACCGCGCCGAGATGCCGTCGCAAAAGGAACAGCGCCGCGAACAGCGTATTCAGGTGACCAACCTGCGCAGCCCCGACGAAGTCTGATCCAGACCTGCTTCTTATCCAGAAACGAGTAACTGGCTTCATTCTTTACGTTGACCGAAAGCGACCGAGACCATGACTGCAGACACCGCTCTGTACATCCCGCCTTACAAGGCTGACGACCAAGATGTGGTCGTCGAACTGAACAACCGTTTTGGCCCCGAGGCGTTCACCGCCCAGGCCACCCGTACCGGCATGCCTGTACTGTGGGTGACCCGCGCCAAACTGATCGAAGTCCTGACCTTCCTGCGCAACCTGCCCAAGCCGTACGTCATGCTCTATGACCTGCATGGCGTGGACGAGCGCCTGCGCACCAAGCGCCAGGGCCTGCCGGGCGCTGACTTCAGCGTCTTCTACCACTTGCTGTCGATCGAACGTAACAGCGACGTGATGATTAAGGTGGCCCTCAGCGAGAGTGACCTCAGCCTGCCGACCGTGACCGGAATCTGGCCCAACGCCAACTGGTATGAGCGCGAAGTCTGGGACATGTACGGCATCGACTTTGCCGGCCACCCGCACCTGTCGCGCATCATGATGCCGCCGACTTGGGAAGGTCACCCGCTACGCAAGGACTTCCCGGCCCGCGCCACCGAATTCGATCCGTTCACCCTGAACCTGGCCAAGCAACAGCTTGAGGAAGAAGCCGCGCGCTTCCGCCCTGAAGACTGGGGCATGAAGCGTTCCGGCGCCAACGAGGACTACATGTTCCTCAACTTGGGCCCGAACCACCCTTCGGCTCACGGTGCCTTCCGCATCATCCTGCAACTCGATGGCGAAGAAATCGTCGACTGCGTACCGGACATCGGCTACCACCACCGTGGTGCCGAGAAAATGGCCGAACGCCAGTCCTGGCACAGCTTCATCCCGTACACCGACCGGATCGACTACCTCGGCGGCGTGATGAACAACCTGCCGTACGTGCTCTCCGTAGAGAAGCTGGCCGGCATCAAGGTCCCGGACCGGGTCGACACCATCCGCATCATGATGGCCGAGTTCTTCCGGATCACCAGCCACCTGCTGTTCCTGGGTACTTATATCCAGGACGTCGGCGCCATGACCCCGGTGTTCTTCACGTTCACCGACCGTCAGCGCGCCTACAAGGTCATCGAAGCCATTACAGGCTTTCGTCTGCACCCGGCCTGGTATCGCATCGGCGGCGTCGCCCATGACCTGCCTCGCGGCTGGGAAAAACTGGTCAAGGAATTCGTCGACTGGCTGCCAAAGCGCCTCGACGAGTACACCAAGGCCGCCCTGCAGAACAGCATCCTCAAGGGTCGGACCATCGGCGTCGCCGCCTACAACACCAAGGAGGCCCTGGAATGGGGCGTCACGGGTGCAGGCCTACGTTCCACCGGTTGCGATTTCGACCTGCGCAAAGCGCGTCCCTACTCGGGCTACGAGAACTTCGAGTTCGAAGTGCCGCTGGCCGCCAATGGCGATGCCTACGACCGCTGCATGGTCCGCGTCGAGGAGATGCGCCAGAGCATCAAGATCATCGACCAGTGCATGCGCAACATGCCTGCCGGCCCGTACAAGGCGGATCACCCGCTGACCACGCCGCCGCCAAAAGAGCGCACGCTGCAGCATATCGAGACCTTGATCACGCACTTCCTGCAGGTTTCGTGGGGCCCGGTCATGCCGGCCAACGAATCCTTCCAGATGATCGAAGCGACCAAGGGCATCAACAGTTATTACCTGACGAGCGATGGCGGCACCATGAGCTACCGCACCCGGATTCGTACCCCAAGCTTTGCGCACCTGCAGCAGATCCCTTCGGTGATCAAAGGCAGCATGGTCGCGGACTTGATCGCGTACCTGGGTAGTATCGACTTCGTTATGGCCGACGTGGACCGCTAAGCATGAACAGCACGCTTATCCAGACAGACCGTTTCGCCCTCAGCGAAACCGAGCGCTCGGCCATCGAGCACGAGCTGCATCACTACGAGGACCCGCGCGCGGCGTCCATCGAAGCCCTGAAAATTGTCCAGAAGGAACGTGGCTGGGTGCCTGACGGCGCGCTCTACGCCATCGGCGAGATCCTCGGCATCCCCGCCAGCGACGTCGAAGGCGTGGCCACCTTCTATAGCCAGATCTTCCGCCAGCCGGTCGGTCGCCACATCATCCGCGTGTGCGACAGCATGGTCTGCTATATCGGCGGCCATGAGTCGGTGGTCAGTCAGATCCAGAGCACCCTGGGCATCGGCCTCGGCCAGACCACCGCAGACGGGCGTTTCACCCTGCTGCCGGTCTGCTGCCTGGGCAACTGCGACAAGGCGCCGGCGCTGATGATCGACGACGACACCTTCGGTGACGTACAGCCGGCCGGCGTTGCCAAATTGCTGGAGGGCTACGTATGACCCTGACTTCCTTCGGCCCTGCCAACCGCATCGCGCGCTCGGCAGAAACCCACCCACTGACCTGGCGTCTGCGTGACGACGGCGAAGCGGTGTGGCTCGACGAATACCAGGCCAAGGACGGCTATGCCGCCGCGCGCAAGGCATTCGCCGACCTGTCCCAGGACGATATCGTCCAGACCGTCAAGGACGCCGGCCTCAAGGGCCGCGGCGGCGCAGGCTTCCCCACGGGTGTAAAGTGGGGCCTGATGCCCAAAGACGAATCCATGAACATCCGCTACCTGCTGTGCAACGCGGATGAAATGGAGCCCAACACCTGGAAGGACCGCATGCTGATGGAGCAACTGCCCCATCTGCTGATCGAAGGCATGCTGATCAGCGCCCGCGCGCTGAAGACCTACCGCGGCTATATCTTCCTGCGGGGCGAATACACCACCGCCGCCAAGCACCTCAACCGTGCCGTGGAAGAAGCCAAGGCCGCCGGCCTGCTGGGCAAGAACATTCTGGGCAGCGGCTTCAATTTCGAGCTGTTCGTCCACACCGGCGCCGGGCGTTACATTTGCGGTGAAGAAACCGCCCTGATCAACTCCCTCGAAGGCCGCCGCGCCAACCCGCGCTCCAAGCCGCCCTTCCCTGCCGCCGTTGGCGTGTGGGGCAAGCCGACCTGCGTAAACAACGTCGAAACCCTGTGCAACGTGCCAGCGATCATCGGCAATGGCACCGACTGGTACAAATCCCTTGCCCGCGAAGGCAGTGAAGACCACGGCACCAAGTTGATGGGCTTCTCCGGTAAGGTGAAGAACCCGGGCCTGTGGGAACTGCCATTCGGCGTCACCGCCCGCGAGCTGTTCGAAGACTACGCCGGCGGCATGCGCGATGGCTTCAAGCTCAAGTGCTGGCAGCCAGGCGGCGCCGGGACCGGCTTCCTGCTGCCCGAGCACCTGGACGCACAAATGTACGCAGGCGGCATCGCCAAAGTGGGCACCCGGATGGGTACCGGCCTGGCCATGGCGGTCGACGATAGCGTCAACATGGTGTCGCTGCTGCGCAATATGGAAGAGTTCTTCGCCCGTGAATCGTGCGGCTTCTGCACCCCGTGCCGCGACGGCCTGCCATGGAGCGTCAAGCTCCTGCGCGCCCTCGAGAACGGTGAAGGCCAGGCCGGCGATATCGAGACCCTGCTGGGTCTAGTCGGCTTCCTCGGTCCAGGCAAGACCTTCTGTGCTCACGCACCGGGCGCCGTGGAACCATTGGGCAGCGCAATCAAGTATTTCCGTCCGGAGTTCGAGGCCGGCATCGCGCCTAGCAGCGCTGCCGTACCGCCTCTGGCGAAGCCGATCGTCGTCGGCGCGTAACCGTATCGAGCGAGGGCGGTCCGTGCCGCCCTCCCTTCGCCTGAAGCCGCACCCTTGATGCGCCAGGCGAGCACCAGGATTCCATTAGCCACGCCCGCAGACGCGGGCCAACGAAGAACTTTGAACCATGGCCACTATCCACGTAGACGGCAAAGCGCTCGAAGTCGATGGGGCAGACAACCTATTACAGGCATGTCTCTCCCTAGGCCTCGACATCCCGTATTTCTGCTGGCACCCCGCGCTTGGTAGCGTCGGTGCCTGCCGCCAGTGCGCGGTCAAGCAATACACCGACGAAAACGACACCCGTGGTCGTATCGTCATGTCCTGCATGACCCCCGCCACCGACAACACCTGGATCTCCATCGACGATGAAGAATCCAAGGCCTTCCGGGCCAGCGTCGTCGAATGGCTGATGACCAACCACCCCCACGACTGCCCGGTCTGTGAGGAAGGCGGTCACTGCCACCTGCAAGACATGACCGTGATGACCGGCCACAACGAGCGCCGCTATCGCTTCACCAAGCGCACCCACCAGAACCAGGACCTCGGCCCGTTCATTTCCCACGAAATGAACCGCTGCATCGCCTGCTACCGTTGCGTGCGGTTCTACAAGGACTACGCCGGCGGCACCGACCTGGGCGTATACGGTGCCCACGACAACGTGTACTTCGGTCGCGTTGAAGACGGCACCCTGGAAAGCGAGTTCTCCGGCAACCTCACCGAGGTCTGCCCGACCGGCGTGTTCACCGACAAGACCCACTCCGAGCGCTACAACCGCAAGTGGGACATGCAGTTCGCGCCAAGTATCTGCCATGGCTGCTCCAGCGGGTGCAACATCAGCCCGGGCGAGCGCTACGGCGAACTGCGCCGCATCGAGAACCGTTTCAACGGCTCGGTGAACCAGTACTTCCTGTGCGACCGCGGCCGTTTCGGCTACGGCTACGTCAACCGTGAAGACCGTCCCCGCCAGCCGCTGCTCGCCAATGGTACCAAGCTGAGCCTGGACGACGCCCTGGACAAGGCCGCCGACCTGCTGCGCGGCCGTAACATCGTCGGTATCGGTTCGCCACGTGCCAGCCTGGAGAGCAACTACGCCCTGCGCGAGCTGGTCGGTGCCGAGCATTTCTACTCGGGCATCGAAGCCGGCGAGCTGGAGCGCATCCGCCTGGTCGCGCAGATCCTCAAGGACAGCCCGCTGCCGATTCCGAACATGCGCGAGATCGAAGATCACGACGCCGTGTTCGTGTTGGGTGAAGACCTGACCCAGACCGCCGCCCGTATCGCCCTGTCCCTGCGCCAGTCGGTCAAGGGCAAGGCCGAGGAAATGGCCGAAGCCATGCGCGTTCAGCCATGGCTCGACGCTGCGGTGAAAAACATTGGCCAGCACGCGCTGAACCCACTGTTTATCGCCAGCCTGGCTGAAACCAAGCTCGACGACGTAGCCGAAGAGTGCGTCCATGCCGCCCCTGACGACCTGGCCCGTATCGGCTTCGCCGTGGCCCACGCCCTCGACGCCAGCGCCCCGGCCGTTGAAGGCCTGGACAGCGAAGCACTGGCACTGGCGCAACGCATCGCCAATGCCCTGCTGGCCGCCAAGCGCCCGCTGATCATTGCCGGTACTTCCCTGGGTTCCAAGGCGCTGCTCGAAGCCGCTGCCAACATCGCCAAGGCCCTCAAGCTGCGTGACAAGGCCGGCTCCCTGAGCCTGGTCGTACCGGAAGCCAACAGCCTGGGCCTGGCCCTGCTGGGTGGCGAGTCCGCCGATGCCGCGCTGCAAGCGGTGATCGATGGCCAGGCCGACGCCATCGTCGTGCTGGAAAACGACCTGTACACCCGCGTTGACGCAGCCAAGGTCGATGCAGCCTTGACCGCAGCCAAAGTGGTGATCGTCGCCGACCACCAGAAGACCGCCACCGCCGAACGCGCCCACCTGGTACTGCCAGCGGCGAGCTTCGCCGAAGGCGACGGCACCCTGGTCAGCCAGGAAGGCCGCGCCCAGCGCTTCTTCCAGGTCTATGACCCGCAATACCTGAATGCCGAGATCCTCGTGCACGAAGGCTGGCGTTGGCTGCACGCTCTGCGCGCGACCCTGCTGAACAAGCCGGTGGACTGGACCCAACTCGACCACGTGACCGCTGCCTGCGCCGCGAGCACTGCCGAACTGGCCGCCATCGTCGACGCCGCACCGTCCGCCGCATTCCGCATCAAAGGCATGAAACTGGCCCGCGAGCCTCTGCGCTACAGCGGCCGCACGGCCATGCGCGCCAATATCAGCGTGCACGAACCACGCACCCCGCAAGACCCGGACACCGCGTTCGCCTTCTCCATGGAAGGCTACTCGGGCTCCGCCGAACCGCGCCAGCAAGTGCCATTTGCCTGGTCGCCGGGTTGGAACTCGCCACAGGCCTGGAACAAGTTCCAGGACGAAGTCGGGGGTCATCTGCGTGCCGGTGACCCGGGCACCCGTCTGATCGAGCCCCAGGGCGACCGTCTGAGCTGGTTCGCCAGCGTGCCGCGGGCCTTCTCCCCGGCCCAGGGTACCTGGCAGGTCGTGCCGTTCTTCCACCTGTTTGGCAGCGAGGAAAACTCCTCCCGCGCCGCGCCGGTTCAAGAGCGCATTCCTGCGCCCTACATCGCACTGGCCAAGGCTGAAGCCGATCGCCTGGGCGTCAATGAAGGTGCCCTGCTGAGCTTCAACGTCGCTGGCAAGACCCTGCGTCTGCCCCTGCGCATCAATGAAGAACTGGGCGCTGGCCTGGTGGCACTGCCGGCAGGTCTGGCCGGTATTCCACCGGCCATCGTCGGCACATCCGTTGACGGTCTGCAGGAGGCGGCGCAATGACCTGGTTCACACCTGATGTGATCGACGTGATTATCACGGTGATCAAGGCCATCGTCATTCTGTTGGCCGTGGTCGTTGCCGGTGCGCTGTTGAGCTTCGTCGAGCGACGTCTGCTGGGCTGGTGGCAGGACCGCTACGGTCCGAACCGCGTTGGCCCGTTCGGCATGTTCCAGATCGCCGCCGACATGCTGAAGATGTTCTTCAAGGAAGACTGGACCCCACCGTTCGCCGACAAGGTGATTTTCACCCTGGCCCCGGTGGTCGCCATGAGCGCCTTGCTGATCGCTTTCGCGATCATCCCGATCACCCCGACCTGGGGCGTGGCGGACCTGAACATCGGCCTGCTGTTCTTCTTCGCCATGGCCGGTTTGTCGGTCTACGCGGTGCTGTTCGCCGGCTGGTCGAGCAACAACAAGTTTGCCCTGCTGGGCGCCTTGCGGGCCTCGGCCCAGACCGTATCCTACGAAGTGTTCATGGGCCTCGCGCTGATGGGCATCGTGGTGCAGGTCGGCTCGTTCAACATGCGCGACATCGTTGAGTACCAGGCTCAGAACCTGTGGTTCATCATTCCGCAGTTCTTCGGTTTCTGTACCTTCTTCATCGCTGGCGTAGCCGTGACTCACCGTCACCCCTTCGACCAGCCGGAAGCGGAACAGGAACTGGCCGACGGTTACCACATCGAATATGCCGGCATGAAATGGGGCATGTTCTTCGTCGGCGAATACATCGGCATCATCCTGATCTCGGCGCTGCTGGTCACCCTGTTCTTCGGTGGCTGGCACGGTCCGTTCGGCATCCTGCCGCAACTGTCCTTCGTCTGGTTCGCCCTGAAGACCGCGTTCTTCATCATGCTGTTCATCCTGCTGCGCGCCTCTATCCCGCGCCCGCGTTATGACCAGGTGATGGATTTCAGCTGGAAATTCTGCCTGCCACTGACCCTGATCAATTTGCTGGTGACCGCTGCGGTTGTGTTGTTGCACACGCCAGCGGCCGCGGTTCAGTGAGGATTTGACCCATGTTCAAATATATTGGTGACATCGTTAAGGGTACCGGTACCCAGTTGCGCAGCCTGGTGATGGTGTTCGGTCACGGCTTTCGCAAACGCGACACCCTGCAATACCCGGAAGAAGCGGTCTACCTGCCGCCGCGTTATCGCGGTCGTATCGTCCTGACCCGCGACCCCGACGGCGAGGAACGCTGCGTAGCCTGCAACCTGTGCGCCGTGGCCTGCCCGGTGGGTTGCATCTCGCTGCAGAAGGCCGAGACCGAAGACGGTCGCTGGTACCCGGACTTCTTTCGCATCAACTTCTCGCGCTGCATTTTCTGCGGCCTCTGCGAGGAAGCCTGCCCGACCACCGCCATCCAGCTGACACCGGATTTCGAAATGGCCGAGTTCAAGCGTCAGGACCTGGTTTACGAGAAAGAAGATCTGCTGATCTCCGGCCCCGGCAAGAACCCTGACTACAACTTCTATCGCGTCGCTGGTATGGCGGTTGCCGGGAAGCCCAAAGGGGCTGCCCAGAACGAAGCCGAGCCGATCAACGTGAAGAGCTTGCTCCCTTAAGGAAGAAAGATGGAATTCGCTTTCTATTTCGCATCGGGTATTGCAGTGGTGGCCACGCTTCGCGTCGTCACCAACACCAACCCCGTGCACGCCCTGCTCTACCTGATTATCTCGCTGATCGCCGTGGCGATGACCTTCTTCAGCCTCGGCGCACCGTTCGCCGGCGTTCTGGAAGTGATCGCCTACGCCGGCGCCATCATGGTCCTGTTCGTGTTCGTGGTGATGATGCTCAACCTCGGCCCTGCCGCGGTGGTGCAGGAGCGCAGTTGGCTTACGCCCGGGATCTGGGGTGGACCGACGGTACTCGCCGCCCTGCTGCTGGCCGAACTGCTCTACGTGCTGTTCGCCCACCCAAGTGGCGTGAGCATCGGCCATACCACCATTGACGCCAAGGCCGTGGGCATCAGCCTGTTCGGGCCTTATCTGCTGGTGGTCGAGCTGGCTTCGATGCTGCTGCTGGCTGCAGCCATCACGGCCTTCCACCTGGGCCGCAACGAGGCGAAGGAGTAAGACTATGCCTGCTATCCCTCTAGAACACGGCCTGGCAGTTGCCGGCGTATTGTTCTGCCTCGGCCTGGTCGGCCTGATGGTGCGCCGCAACATCCTGTTCGTGCTGATGAGCCTGGAGGTCATGATGAATGCCTCCGCCCTGGCATTCATCGTGGCCGGCAGCCGCTGGGCGCAACCGGATGGACAAGTCATGTTCATCCTGGTGATCAGCCTGGCAGCCGCCGAGGCCAGTATTGGCCTGGCGATCCTGTTGCAGCTGTATCGCCGCTTCCACACGCTCGATATCGACGCTGCCAGTGAGATGCGCGGATGAACCTTCTCTTTCTGACTTTCGTATTCCCCCTGATCGGTTTCCTGCTGCTGTCGTTCTCCCGTGGACGCTTCTCGGAAAACCTCTCGGCACTGATCGGTGTCGGCTCCATCGGCCTGTCCGCCATCGTCACCGCCTGGGTGATCTGGCAGTTCAACGTCGCGCCGCCCGAAGGCGGCCACTACACCCAGGTGTTGTGGCAGTGGATGTCGGTGGACGGCTTCGCGCCGAACTTCGCCCTCTATCTGGACGGCCTGTCGGTCACCATGCTCGGCGTGGTCGTCGGCGTCGGCTTCCTGATCCACCTGTTCGCTTCGTGGTACATGCGCGGTGAAGACGGTTACTCGCGCTTCTTCGCCTACACCAACCTGTTTATCGCCAGCATGCTGTTCCTGATCCTGGGCGATAACCTGTTGTTCCTGTACTTCGGCTGGGAAGGCGTGGGCCTGTGCAGCTACCTGTTGATCGGTTTCTACTACAGCAACCGCAACAACGGCAACGCTGCCCTCAAGGCCTTTATCGTCACCCGTATCGGCGACGTGTTCATGGCCATCGGCCTGTTTATCCTGTTTCAGCAACTGGGCACGCTCAATGTCCAGGAACTGCTGGTACTGGCCCCGCAGAAGTTCCAGGCCGGTGATTTCTGGATCACCCTGGCAACCCTGATGCTGCTGGGTGGTGCGGTCGGCAAATCGGCACAACTGCCGCTGCAGACCTGGCTTGCGGACGCGATGGCCGGCCCGACGCCGGTTTCGGCCCTGATCCACGCCGCAACCATGGTCACCGCCGGTGTCTACCTGATCGCCCGGACCCACGGCCTGTTTACCCTGGCACCGGACATCCTGCACCTGGTCGGCGTGGTCGGCGGCGTGACCCTGGTCCTGGCCGGTTTCGCGGCCCTAGTCCAGACCGATATCAAGCGTATCCTCGCCTACTCGACCATGAGCCAGATCGGCTACATGTTCCTGGCCCTGGGCGTCGGTGCCTGGGACGGCGCGATCTTCCACCTGATGACCCACGCCTTCTTCAAGGCCCTGCTGTTCCTCGCTTCCGGTGCGGTGATCGTGGCCTGCCATCACGAGCAGAACATCTTCAAGATGGGCGGTCTGTGGAAGAAACTGCCACTGGCCTACGCCAGCTTCATCGTCGGCGGCGCGGCGCTCTCGGCCCTGCCACTGGTGACCGCCGGCTTCTACTCCAAGGACGAGATCCTCTGGGAGGCCTTTGCCAGCGGCAACCACGGCCTGCTGTACGCCGGCCTGGTCGGTGCATTCATGACCTCGCTGTACACCTTCCGCCTGATCTTCATCGCATTCCACGGTGAAGCCAAGACCGAAGCCCACGCGGGCCATGGCATTGCCCACTGGCTGCCGCTGTCGGTGCTGATTGTGCTGTCGACCTTTGTCGGCGCCATGATCGTTCCGCCCCTGCACGGTGTGCTGCCGCAGAGCGTCGGCCATGCCGGCGGCGACGCCAAGCACAGCCTGGAAATCGCCTCGGGCGCCATCGCCCTGGCCGGTATCCTGCTGGCGGCCCTGCTGTTCCTGGGCAAGCGCCGCTTCGTCAGCGCCATCGCCAACAGTGGTATCGGTCGCGTGCTGTCGGCCTGGTGGTTCGCCGCCTGGGGCTTCGACTGGATCTACGACAAGCTGTTCGTCAAGCCGTACCTGATGATCAGCCACATGCTGCGCAAAGACCCGCTTGACCAGACCATTGGCCTGATCCCGCGCATGGCCAAGGGTGGACACGATGCCCTGAGCCGTACCGAGACCGGTCAACTGCGTTGGTATGCCGCGTCGATTGCAGCCGGTGCGGTGCTGGTGCTTGGCGCCGTCGTACTGGTAGCGGTCTGATATGAACCTTGCGAAATTGCGAAAGGAATTGAGCCCGTCATGATTCTGCCTTGGCTAATCCTGATCCCCTTTATCGGCGGCCTGCTGTGCTGGCTGGGTGAGCGCTTCGGCTCCACCCTGCCACGCTGGATTGCGTTGCTGACCATGTCCCTGGAACTCGCGCTCGGCCTCTGGCTGTGGGCCCACGGCAACTACACACTGGCCCCGGCGCCTGGCGCCGATCCGGCCTGGGCGCTGGAGTTCAAGCACATCTGGATCGAACGCTTCGGCATCAGCGTCCACCTGGCGCTCGATGGCCTGTCGCTGCTGATGATCCTGCTGACCGGCCTGCTCGGCGTGTTGTCGGTGCTGTGCTCGTGGAAAGAGATCCAGCGTCACGTGGGTTTCTTCCACCTGAACCTGATGTGGATCCTGGGCGGTGTCGTCGGCGTGTTCCTCGCCATCGACCTGTTCATGTTCTTCTTCTTCTGGGAAATGATGCTGGTGCCGATGTATTTCCTCATCGCGCTCTGGGGTCACAGCTCCTCGGACGGTAAGAAGACCCGGATCTACGCAGCCACCAAGTTCTTCATCTTCACCCAGGCCAGCGGCCTGATCATGTTGGTGGCGATCCTTGGCCTGGTACTGGTCAACTACAACGACACTGGCGTGCTGACGTTCAACTACGCCGATCTGCTCAAGACCAAGATGTCGTTGACCACCGAGTACATCCTGATGCTCGGTTTCTTCATCGCCTTCGCGGTCAAGCTGCCGGTGGTGCCATTCCACTCCTGGCTGCCGGACGCCCACGCCCAGGCACCGACCGCCGGTTCCGTGGACTTGGCCGGTATCCTGCTGAAAACCGCCGCCTACGGCCTGCTGCGCTTCGCCCTGCCGCTGTTCCCGAATGCTTCGGCCGAGTTTGCGCCGATCGCCATGACCCTCGGTCTGATCGGGATCTTCTACGGCGCGTTCCTGGCGTTCGCCCAGACCGATATCAAGCGTCTGATCGCCTTCTCCAGCGTCTCGCACATGGGCTTCGTCCTGATCGGTCTCTATTCCGGCAGCCAGCAAGCCCTGCAGGGCGCCGTGATCCAGATGCTCGCCCACGGTGTCTCGGCCGCCGCGCTGTTTATCCTGAGCGGCCAGTTGTATGAGCGCCTGCACACCCGTGACATGCGTGAAATGGGCGGCCTGTGGTCGCGCATCGCCTACCTGCCGGCCATCAGCCTGTTCTTCGCCGCCGCCTCCCTGGGGCTGCCGGGCACGGGCAACTTTGTCGGCGAGTTCCTGATCCTGATCGGCACCTTTGTCAGTGCCCCGTGGATCACGGCGATCGCAACCAGCGGCCTGGTGTTCGGTTCGGTCTACTCGCTGATCATGATTCACCGTGCCTACTTCGGCCCGTCCAAGTCGGACGCGGTGCTGCACGGTATGGATGCCCGCGAACTGATCATGGTGCTGGGACTGGCGGTATTGCTGATCTACATCGGCGTCTACCCGCAACCGTTCCTCGATACCTCTGCCGCGACGATGCATGGCGTGCAGCAGTGGATCGGTACCGCCTTCACTCAACTCGCTTCGGCCCGGTAAGAGCGCTATGGACCTGACGATTCAACACTTTATTGCGCTTGCGCCGCTGCTGATTACCAGCCTCACCATTGTCGTGGTGATGCTGGCTATCGCCTGGCGCCGCAATCACTCCCAGACATTCCTGCTGTCGGTGGGCGGTCTTAATCTGGCCCTGCTGTCGATCCTGCCAGCCCTCAAGGTTGCGCCCCTGGCAGTGACCCCACTGTTGCAGTTCGACAACTTCGCCTGCCTATACATGGCCCTGATCCTGGTAGCGACCCTGGCCTGCGTCACCCTGGCCCACGCCTACCTCGGCGATGGCGGCACGGGTTATCCGGGTAACCGCGAAGAGCTGTACCTGCTGATGCTGCTGGCTGCCCTGGGTGGCCTGGTACTGGTCAGCGCGCAGCACCTGGCGGGCCTGTTTATCGGTCTGGAACTGCTCTCGGTACCGGTCTACGGCCTGGTGGCCTATGCCTTCTTCAACAAGCGCTCCCTGGAAGCCGGCATCAAGTACATGGTGCTGTCGGCTGCCGGTTCCGCGTTCCTGTTGTTCGGCATGGCGCTGCTGTACGCCGAAGCCGGCAGCCTGAGCTTCAGCGGCATCGGCCACGCCCTGGCCGCCACCGGCATGCCCGCCCCACTGGCCCAGCTTGGCCTGGCCATGATGCTGGTCGGCCTGGCGTTCAAGCTGTCCCTGGTGCCGTTCCACCTCTGGACCCCGGACGTCTACGAAGGTGCCCCGGCGCCGGTCGCGGCGTTCCTGGCCACAGCGAGCAAAGTGGCGGTCTTCGCGGTCATGGTGCGTCTGTTCCAGCTCTCGCCTGCGGCCAACAGTGGCGTACTGAGCGATGTCCTGGCCGTGATTGCAGTGGCTTCGATCCTGATCGGTAACCTGCTGGCCCTGACCCAGAGCAACCTCAAGCGTCTGCTGGGTTACTCGTCCATCGCCCACTTCGGCTACCTGCTGATCGCCCTGGTGGCGAGCAAAGGTCTGGCCGTGGAAGCCATGGGCGTGTACCTGGTCACCTACGTGATCACCAGCCTGGGTGCATTCGGCGTGATCACGCTGATGTCCTCGCCCTACAAAGGCCGTGACGCCGACGCCCTGTACGAGTACCGCGGCCTGTTCTGGCGTCGTCCGTACCTGACCGCCGTGCTGACCGTGATGATGCTGTCCCTGGCCGGTATCCCGCTGACCGCCGGCTTTATCGGCAAGTTCTACATCATTGCCACCGGCGTCGAGTCGAAGCAGTGGTGGTTGCTCGGTTCGTTGATCATCGGTAGCGCCATCGGCGTGTTCTACTACCTGCGCGTGATGGTGACCCTGTACCTGATCGAACCCAACCTGCGTCGCCACGATGCCCAGTTGCACTGGGAACAACGTGCCGGTGGCGTGATGTTGCTGGCGATTGCGGTACTCGCGTTCTTCCTCGGCATCTACCCGCAACCGTTGCTGGAACTGGTTCAGCAGGCGGTACTGGCAGGCTAAGCATCACTGTCGAACCCAAGACACCCCGCACGAGGCGACTCGGCGGGGTTTTTTTTCGCCCGCACGAGACCTCTGCGTCTACACACCACGAAGTCCAGCCGCCTGGCCTGGCCGGATCGGATAAACATCCCAACCCATCACTGCGCCACTCCAGGCAAGCGCAAGCCAGCATCGGCACGACGCCCTCGCCCGCCACACACAAATTTACGCACCTATAAAAGTTATACAAACCTATTCCTACAATACCAACCAACACAGCTAAACGCGTCACAACCAATACCCAACAAAGCGTTTATTGACAGTAACTTTCATCGCCGCCTAAATTTCGGCGCGCCACACTCAAATGTAAGTGGTTGATGCAAGCACAATCAGATACCTAGTCATGTAATTTTATTTATGAGCTACATGCTGTCGTGGCTCGCCAATGCTGTCGCCAACCGAAATGAAAGAGAGCTGGAACAGAGCGCCGGTTAAATCTGCGGGGAAAACCACGCCCGCCCTCAACCTATCCAGAGATGGCATGAATACACTCAGTCCGCCACCCGAGCGCGAGCGCCCGCTAAACCAAGCGCATCAGCAGATACTCTACGAGCTGAACCGCTTGAACCTGCAGGCCGATATTGCCGAGTACGGCGACAGGCTTGTCTTTGCCCATGTCCAACTCAGATCGATATTGGCGGAGCGTTATTCATCGGGTTCGGGCAAGGGTTATAAACACGCCGCCTTGGTCGGTGCCTTGTATGAAGCCCTCGAACATTACTTGATCGAACATCACTATCAGGACACCCACATTCACTATCAAAGTAATAGTTACTTCAAACAACTGGGCTTTTTATTTGACGACAGCCTGCTGGACCTCATTACACAACAGTCACCCTGCACATTGGCTTGCCGACACTACAGTAATCCCCTGGATGGCAAGAGCTTCTCCTATCCGCTGATTCTTACTCAGCCCCACTATGCCGACAGCCCCCTGCCCGAAGACCACTTCGACTACCGCGCGCTGAGGCGCTACAGCAGCGATAGCGGGACCGCCATTGGCGCGACCCACGACGAAGCGGTACTGCACGGCATCAATGAATGCATCGGCCGCGATGCGGTCTCGCTGTTCCTGCTGGCACATTTCTACTATGGCCATGACGTACCGCTGCACCGCGTGCTTCCGGTCGATTCGGCAAGCCCTCTGGGGCAGCTGTGGCATGACGTGGAGCGGCAGTTGGATACCGAAGTCGTGGTGCTCACTATCAGCAGCGAGTTCGCCGCCAAGACTTACCTGGCTTTTACCCGCACCGAATATCCCCACGCCTGTGTGTTCGGCTCGGGCACGTCACTCAACGCCCACTCGGCACTCAGCCACGCCCTGAGCGAACTGGTCCAGCTGCACCTGGCCACACAGCACGAGGCCGTGCGCCAGAGCCTGGTCGAGGCACAACACAACCTCGCCGCGTTCCCCAGGCTGCAACGCTGCCAGTTGTTCGATACCCACTACCTACTTTCACGCCCGTCCTCATGGGTCGCACTGCCCGCTGACGAAGCCTTGCCGTCCCTGCGCCGCCAGATCACCCGCCTGGCCCAGGACCTGCGCGCCCACCGGCGCGAACTGGGCGTCTGCACCCTGTACCGCTCGGAGTCGGGTACCTCCCTGGTCAGCGTCGTCATCCCCGGGCTCGAGCGCTTTTTTATCGTCGGCAGTGGCAATGTCGTGGTCCCCCAGGCCCGTGGTCTTGCGCGCTATGGCCAGCGACATGGCGTCAGCGCATAAGCCTCAGGCAACGCCCCTGCGAGCGCGAAGTCATCCGTACGATCCATCAGCAAGTCGCCACAGCGAGCTGTTCACGTTCCCTGTATGGCAGGCGCCCGACCGACAGGTCAGCGTGCCCGAGGCACCGACGGCGGACCACAACCTGTTTGTTGCGAACGATTCTTCAAGGCGATAGGCTGCGCGGCTTGCCTATGCGCCTGCCTCTGGAACCCGTCGATGCGTGCCCGCCTACCGTCTTTGCTGCCCCTCGCTCTGCTCTGTGTCACTCCCCTGCCGGCCAGTGCGACCAGCGTCGAACTGGGTGCCGTGCAGGTGCGCAGTGATGAAAGCAGTGAGCTGGACAACGCCCGCGCGCGCTTGGAACAAACCCCAGGGGCCAGCAACCTGATCGACCTCGAACAGGTCGAGCGTGGCCGTGTCGCCGGCAATCAGGATGTGCTGGCCTACCAACCGGGAATCTACGCCCAGTCGGCCGGCAATGATGGCGCCAAGGTTTCCATCCGTGGCTCGGGGATCAACCGCGCACCGGGCAGCCACGGCTCCGGCGTCTATGTCACCTTCGACGGTCTGCCGCTGACCGGTCCCGGCGGCACCCCCTACGAGCTGTTCGAACCCCTGTGGCTTAGCCGGGTGGAGGTGCTGCGCGGGGCCAACGGCTTCGACAAGGGCGCACTGGCCCTGGGCGGCGCCATTGACTACATCACCCATACCGGTCGCGACGCCGCGCCGTTACAGGTGCGCTACGAGACCGGCAGCTATGGCTATCGCAAGCGCCAGATCAGCTCCGGCCAGGTTCTCGGCGATCTGGATTACTACGTCGCCCTGACCGATTCCGACACCGACGGTTATCAGGACCACACCCGAGGTAGCAGCAAGGGGATTGCCGCCAATATCGGCTACCGCTTCAATCCGAACCTGGAAACCCGTTTCTATCTGCGCTACCGCGAAACCGACAACGAATTGGCCGGGCGGGTCACCCAGGCGCAGATCAAGCACGCGCCACGGTCGGCCAATCCGGCCTACCTCCGGCGCGATGCCAGTCGCCCGCAACCAGGCAGTACCTGGCTGGGCAACAAGACCACCTTCTATCTGGATGACGACGCCAAGCTCGAAGCCGGCCTGGTCTACCACGATTACCCGATGGACCTGCGCGAAGGCCCCAATCGCCTGAAAGTCGCCTACACCGATATCAGCGCCAGCCTGAACTACAGCCGCCGCGACACGCTGTTCGGCCTACAAAGCCAAAGCACCCTGGGCCTGCGCTCGACCAAACACCTGCCCAATAGCGGCGCATCGGAATTTGTGCGCGTCCCGGAAGGCACGACCGCCACCTACCCGGTAGGCACCCGTACCCGGGATTTCAGCTACCAGGGCTCCGATAGTGTGCTGCATGCGGGTAATGACCTGGAACTGGTCCCCGATCTCTGGCTGAGCAGTGGCCTGGCGCTGATCTACACCCGCCGCGAAAGCGCGGTGAGCTACCCGACCACTGGCGGCAAGGTCAGCCAGCACGACTGGGACTACGCCCCGCGCCTCGGCCTGCGTTATGAGTTCAGCCCGCAACTGCAGGTCTACACCAACCTGTCCCGTTCGGTCGAGCCACCCCACCCGTGGGCGCTGATCTGGAGCGGCGGCTTGCGCTTCCCGGCTGCGGCGGGGCCGTCTGCCAACCTGCAAAGCACGCCGATCGAGCTACGCAATCAGACCGCGACCACCCTGGAAATCGGTGCCCGCGGGGAGGCTGCCCCGGGCCACTGGGATATCGCCGCCTACTACGCGGCGGTGCACCATGAACTGCTCAATGTCGAAACCCTGGAACCCAACGGCAGCACGGTCCAAAGCGAACGCAATGCCAGCCCCACCGTGCACCAGGGCATCGAAGCCAGCCTGGACAGCCTGCTCTGGCAACGGGCCGATGTCGGCAAGCTCGCGCTGCGCCAGGCCTACACCTTCAGCGACTTCCACTACCGCGACGATGCCGCCTTTGGCGACAACCGCCTGCCGGGCATCCCACAGCACTACTACCAAGCAGAGATCCGCTACGACCATCCTCTCGGTTTCTATGTGGGGCTCAACACCCAACTGGCTTCGCGCATCGCCGTGGACTACGCCAATTCGCGCTATGCCTCGTCCTACCACCTCTATGGCGCGACCCTGGGCTATGCCTCGCCCCAACAGGACTGGCACACCTGGCTCGACCTGCGCAACCTGAGCGGCGAGCGCTACGCCGCCACGGTCACCCCCGGCTACAACGACAAGGGCGCCGATCTGGCGCGCTCCACACCGGGCGAAGGACGCGGCATCTATGCCGGCGTGTCCTACAGTTTCAGGTAAACGCCCACACCACCCGAGGAGACACGGATGTACGGCCCGGACCCGCGCAACAAGCACCCCATGGCAGGCTTTCCCCAGGTGTGTTTTATCCGTAATACCGTCGACAACCCCCATATCAGCATTGGCGACTACACCTATTACGACGACCCGGTGGACTCGGAAAACTTCGAGCGCAACGTGCTTTACCACTTCCCGTTTATCGGCGACAAACTGATCATCGGCAAATTCTGCGCCCTGGCCCGCGACCTCAAATTCATCATGAATGGCGCCAATCACAAAATGGCCGGGGCCTCGACCTACCCGTTCCAGATCTTCGGCGGCGGTTGGGAACAGGTGATGCCGACGCTGGCCGAGCTGCCTTACAAGGGCGATACGGTGATCGGCAACGATGTCTGGATCGGCTACGAAGCCTTGATCATGCCGGGCGTACAGATCGGCAACGGCGCCATTGTGGCCGCACGCTCGGTGGTCACCGCCGATGTACCGGCCTACACCATTGTCGGTGGCAACCCGGCCAAACCGCTCAAGCAGCGCTTCAGCCCCGAGCAGATCGCCGCCTTGCAGGCGCTGGCCTGGTGGGACTGGCCGATCGAGACCATCAGTCAGCACCTGCCCCTGATCGTGGCGGCCGATATCGACGCGCTGCTGCGGTGCCGCGACTGAAGTTAGCCCGGCAGCCTTACCTGCTTCTTGGTCTGCGCAAAGATCGCCCAACTGGACATAAACAGCGCGGCGATCAGCGGGCCAATCACAAAGCCGTTCAGGCCAAACACCGCCAGCCCGCCCAGGGTACTGATCAGGATCAGGTAGTCGGGCATCCGGGTGTCCTTGCCCACTAGGATCGGGCGCAACACATTGTCCACCAGCCCAATCACGAACACCCCGAACAGCGACAGCAGCACCCCCTGCCAAATCGCCCCGCTCAGCAGGAAATACACCGCCACCGGGGCCCAGACAATCCCAGCGCCCACCGCCGGCAGCAGTGATAGAAACGCCATCAAGACCGCCCAGAGCAGCGCGCTGGGAATATCGAGAAACCAGAAAATCAACCCGCCGAGTGCACCTTGGGTCACCGCAACCAGCAGGTTGCCCTTGACCGTAGCGCGCACCACCCGATTGAATTTCAGTTGCAACCGGCGTTTCTGCGGCTCCGCCAGGGGCACCGCGGCGCGCACCTTGCGGGCCAGCTCAGCGCCGTCGCGCAGGAGGAAGTACAACAGGTAGAGCATGATGAAAAAGCTCACCACAAAATCCAGGGTGCCCTGGCCGAAGCTGAACGCCTGGCTGGCGAAGTACTGACTGCCCTGCATCGCCCCCTTGGCAATCTTGTCGCGCAAGCCCTCGAAGTTGCCCATGCCCAGGCGGTCCAGCCAGTGTTGCGCATAGGATGGCAGTAGGCCCTTGAAATGCTCCAGGTAGCCGGCGATATCCAGCTGGCCGCTCTCGATATTCTTGTAGAGCGTTGTGCCTTCTTGTACCAGCAGCGCGCTGACCACGATCACCGGCAGAATCGCGATCACCAGGCAGATGCCCAGCGTACACAACGAACTCAGGTTGCGCCTGCCGTTGAACCGCGCGAGCAGACGCCGCTGCAACGGTGCAAAGACAATCCCCAGGATCACCGCCCAGAACACCGCGCCGTAATACGGCAGCAGGATCCAGACAAAAGCCATGCTCACCAGCACCAGCAGCAGGATCAGCGTCTTAAATTGCAGGGTGTTTTCGTTCATGGACAGTCCCGGTCGGCCAGGCGCCGCAGTGCGCCTGATCGTTAGTCCGCACACGCGCCGCATTGGTTCAGGGCCACCTGATCCAGGTCAATAAAACCCACTCTCCAGCCCATTAATATCGCGACCTTTTGCGAACGATCCGACCATGCCCCTTGCCTCCCCCGAACTCCTCGCGCCTGCCGGCACCCTGAAGAACATGCGCTACGCCTTTGCCTACGGCGCCGATGCGGTCTATGCCGGCCAGCCTCGCTACAGCCTGCGGGTGCGCAACAACGAGTTCGACCATGCCAACCTGGCACTGGGGATCGCCGAAGCCCAGAGCCAGGGCAAGCGCTTCTACGTAGTGGTCAATATCGCGCCGCACAACGCCAAGCTGCGCACCTTCCTCAAAGACCTGGAGCCGGTGATCGCCATGGGCCCGGACGCGTTGATCATGTCCGACCCAGGGCTGATCATGCTGGTGCGTCAACACTTCCCACAGATGCCGATTCACCTTTCCGTGCAGGCCAACACGGTGAACTGGGCCAGCGTGCAGTTCTGGCAGCAGATGGGCCTGAGCCGGATCATCCTGTCGCGCGAACTGTCCCTGGAGGAAATCGCCGAGATCCGCCAGCAGGTGCCAGACATGGAGCTGGAAGTCTTTGTCCATGGCGCCTTGTGCATGGCCTATTCGGGGCGCTGCCTGCTGTCGGGCTACATGAACAAGCGCGATGCCAACCAGGGTTCCTGCACCAACGCCTGCCGCTGGAAATACTCCGCCCAGGAGGCCAGCGAAAATGCCGTCGGCGATATTGTCCAGCGCTTCGACCCGGCCATCGCCGAGCCCACCCTGGGCATTGGCGCCCCGACCGATCAAGTGTTTCTTTTACAGGAGGCCAATCGCCCCGACGAGCTGATGCCGGCCTTCGAGGATGAACACGGCACCTACATCATGAATGCCAAGGATCTGCGCGCCGTACAGCATGTCGAGCGCCTGACGAAAATGGGCGTGCACTCGCTGAAGATCGAAGGGCGCACCAAATCGCACTTCTATTGCGCGCGTACCACCCAGGTCTACCGTCAGGCCATCGACGACGCCGTGGCTGGCCGCGAATTCGACCGCCACCTGATGACCGACCTGGAGTCACTGGCCCAGCGTGGCTACACCGAAGGCTTTTTGCGCCGCCATGTGCATGACGAATATCAGAACTACCAGAACGGCAGCTCGGTTTCCGAGCGTCAGCAGTTTGTCGGCGAACTGACCGGCGAGCGCCGTGACCGGCTGGCCGAGGTCAAGGTCAAGAACCGCTTCGCAGTGGGCGACCACCTGGAACTGATGACCCCCAAGGGCAACTTCCACTTCGACCTGAACCAACTGCACAACGCCCGCGGCGAAGCCATCGACGTCGCACCGGGCGACGGGCATACCGTGTACTTGCCGATCCCCGATCAGGTCGACCTGGCCTATGGCCTGCTGATGCGCGACCTTAAGCACGGCGGCGATCAGTAAGACCGGGCCAGGCTGACGCCCAGAGCAAACACCCTGCACTCAACATGCTCGAGCGGCCACCCGGCTCCCACCGGGCGATGGCCGCCGTCTGAAAGAAGCGTTAGAGCACCATCGCCGCCACCCAGCCAAACAGCAGCAGTGGCAGGTTGTAATGCAGGAAGGTCGGTACCACGGTGTCCCAGATATGGTGGTGCTGGCCATCGATATTCAGGCCCGAGGTCGGCCCCAGGGTCGAATCCGAGGCCGGTGAGCCGGCATCACCCAACGCCCCAGCCGTGCCCACGATGCAGACAATCGCCAGCGGGCTAAAGCCCAGTTGCACGCACAGCGGCACAAAAATCGCGGCCAGAATCGGCACGGTCGAAAACGACGAACCGATGCCCATCGTCACCAGCAACCCCACCAGCAACATCAGCAACGCACCAACGCCACGGCTATGGCCAATCCAGCTGGCCGAGGATTCAACGAGCGTCTTGACCTCCCCCGTGGCCTTCATCACTTCGGCAAACCCCGAGGCGGCGATCATGATAAAGCCGATCATCGCCATCATTTTCATGCCTTCGGTAAACAGATCGTCGGTCTCGCGCCAACGCACAACTCCGGAAACCGAGAAGATCAGGAAGCCGGCCAGTGCACCGACAATCATCGAGTCCAGCAGCAACTGGATCACGAACGCTGCCGCAATCGCCACGCCGGCGACCAGCAGGGTCAAGGGGTTGTACTGCACCGCCACCTGCTCGGCCTGTTCGATCTTCTTCAAGTCATAACGGCGCTTCTTGCGATAGCTGATAAAAACCGCCGTCAACAGCCCCACCAACATCCCCAGGGCGGGGATGGCCATGGCCTGGCTCACATTGACCTGGCTAATGTCCACACCACTTTTACTGACATTGGCCAGCAGGATCTGGTTAAGGAAAATATTGCCAAAGCCGACCGGCAAAAACATGTACGGCGTAATCAAGCCAAAGGTCATGACACAGGCGATCAGACGTCGATCAAGTTCCAACTTGGTCAATACATAGAGCAGCGGCGGCACCAGCAACGGAATAAAGGCGATATGAATCGGCAGGACATTCTGCGAGCAGATCGCCACGACCAGCAGCAGACCGATCAACAGCCATTTCATCCCGCCGCCGCCCGCCGCCTCTTGCCGGCCAACCATCGCCAGCGCCTTGTCCGCCAGGGCATGGGCCAGGCCCGACTTGGCAATCGCCACCGCGAAGGCGCCGAGCAAGGCGTACGACAATGCAACAGTAGCACCGCCACCCAGGCCGGCATTGAAGGCCTTGAGCGTGTCGGCCATGCCCAGCCCTCCGACCAGACCACCCGCAATGGCACCGACGATCAGTGCGATGACCACGTGCACACGGGACAGGCTGAGGACCAGCATGATGCCGACCGCAGCGATGACTGCATTCATCTTTGTTACTCCACAACCAGAAACAACAGCAATAAGTGATGGCTTCGGCCACGAACCGCATAGGCAGTTGCCGAACTAAAGGAGGTTTTTTATTCGAGGGCGCGCACTTTGCAGCAGGTCCGACAGCTTGTCAAAGCGCTGGACCCGCCACCCGACCAAAGTTGCCCAATGATCATTTAAAGGAAAATACGCGCTTGTCATCAGCGTTCGTCCGACAATCCTTCAATTTTCCTAGCGTAATAGTGCCAAGTTCGTACTGATTTGCCGCATTACATAAAGAAACAGATTCTTATGTCGTTACAATCCGCTATTACCTTGCCTAACTGCTCAAGGATGGACCCATGTTTCTTCGACAACTCTCCATTCAATGGAAGATCACCCTCCTCGCCGGGCTGTGCCTGCTGGGTATCGTCAGCCTGCTGGTGGGCCTGTCGCTCTATCGCATGGAACACAACGCCGACCAGGTCAAAGCCGCCAGCGCGCAGATGCTCGACAGCTCGGCCCAGGCGCGCATCGAGGCCCAGGGCGAAGTCCAGGCCTTGGGTATTCGCCGCCAGTTCATGGACGCCTACCAATACGGCAGCGGCTTCTCCCGCCAGGTCCTGTTTTTGCGCGAGCAGGCGGAAAAACGTTTTCTCGACGCCTTCGACCTGCGCGAAGACCTGACCCGCCAGGTCAAGACCGCCTTGCAGAATAATCCGGAGCTGCTGGGCCTGTCCCTGGTCTTCGAAGCCAATGCCCTGGATGGCAAGGATGAGTTGTTTGTTGACCAGAAAGATCTGGGCAGCAATGAAAAGGGGCGCTTTGCACTCTACTGGTCGCAACCGATCCCCGGCCAGATCACCGCCATGAGCCTGCCCGAGCGCGATATCGCCGATACCAGCGCCGGCCCCAGCGGCGAGGCGAACAATGCCTGGTTCACCTGCCCGCGCAGCACCCTCAAGCCCTGCGTGATCGAACCCTACTTCTACGAGATCAATGGCCAGAACGTGCTGATGACCAGCATCGTCTTCCCGTTGATGGATGACGGCAAAGTCATTGCCTCGCTGTCGGTGGACATCAACCTCAACAGCCTGCAGACCCTGAGCCAGCAGGCCAGTGCCAAGCTGTACGACGGCCAGACCCACGTCAGCATCATCAGCCCGCTGGGCCTGCTCGCCGGCCATAGTGCCGATGCCGGCAAACTCGGCCAGCGCCTGGTCCAGGTCGATGGCGCCGATGGTCCACAACTGCTCGGCCTGCTCACCCGTGGCCTGGAGCCGCAAAGCCTGCGCAGCCATGGCAATCTGAAAATTCTGGCGCCCTTCCTGCCCATCCCCAATGGCAAGCCATGGGGCGTGCTGCTCGACGTGCCGGAGCCGGTGCTGGTCGGCCCCGCCGAGCACCTCAAAAACCAGTTGGACGCAAGCAACCACGAAAGCACCCTGATCGAATTGACCCTGGGTCTGCTGGCTGCGGTGCTCGGCCTGCTGCTGATCTGGCTGATGGCCCGCAGCGTGACCCGGCCGATCCTCGCCGTGGCCCATATGCTCGAAGATATCGCCAGTGGCGAAGGCGACCTGACACGCCGCCTGGACTACGCCAAACGCGATGAGCTGGGCGAACTGGCGGGCTGGTTCAACCGTTTTCTCGACAAGCTGCAACCGGTGATTGCCGAGGTCAAGCGCACCGTCCAGGACGCCCGTGGCACCGCCGACCAGTCGGCCGCCATCGCCAGCCAGACCAGCGCCGGCATGGAGCAGCAGTACCGCCAGGTCGATCAGGTGGCCACCGCCTCCCACGAAATGAGCGCCACGGCGCAGGATGTCGCACGCAGCGCCGCCCAGGCGGCCCAGGCCGCCCGCGAAGCGGACCAGGCGACGCAGGAGGGGCTCAAGGTCATTGATCGCACCACGGCCAGCATTGGCCATCTGGCCGCCGACATGAGCGATGCCATGGGCGAAGTCGAAGGGTTGTCGGCCAATAGCGAGAAAATCGGCTCGGTCCTGGAAGTGATTCGTGCCATCGCCGAGCAGACCAACCTGCTGGCCCTCAACGCGGCCATTGAAGCGGCCCGGGCCGGGGAAGCCGGACGCGGCTTTGCCGTGGTCGCCGATGAGGTGCGCAACCTGGCTCGCCGCACCCAGGAGTCGGTGGAGGAAACCCGCCAGGTGATCGAACAATTGCAGGCCGGCACCCGCGATGTAGTCGAGTCCATGGGCAACAGCCATCGCCAGGCCCAGGACAGCGTCGACCAGGTCAGCCACGCCGTGACCGCGCTGCAACAGATCGGCAATGCCGTTACGGTAATTACCGATATGAACCTGCAGATTGCCAGCGCCGCCGAAGAGCAGAGCGCCGTGGCCGAAGAGATCAATGGCAATGTGACGAGCATTCGCGATGTCACTGAGTCGCTGTCCGAGCAGGCCAACGAGTCGGCGCGGGTCAGCCAGGCGCTCAACAGCCTGGCCAATCACCAGCAAGGCTTGATGGACCAGTTCCGCGTCTAGGGCACTCACCCTCTCGCCGTACCATGGCTACGGCGAGAGGGTTTTCTCCAGCTCGACATCCACCCGCAACCCACCCAGCTCGCTGTCGCGCAAACTCAAGCGGCCGCCCCAGGCCTCGACAATATCGCGCACGATCCCCAGCCCCAGGCCGTGGCCTTGGGTGTGCTCGTCCAGCCGTGCGCCACGACCAAAAACCTTGTCACGCTGGCTGGCCGGGATTCCCGGGCCATCATCCTCGACACTCAGGCGATAACCGCCCGGCAGGGTTTCGACGCTCAGCCGGACCTGGCTATCGGCCCACTTGCAGGCGTTGTCCAGCAGATTGCCGAGCAGCTCCAGCAGATCTTCCCGATCCCAGGGCAGGCCCAGCCCCGTCGGCGCCTGCCAGCTCAGATCCAGATGGCCACCATGCATCATCTGCAGGGTGGCGAACAGCGCCGGCAGCTCGCGGTCGCAGTCGAATCGCGCACCCGGCAAGGCCTCGCCGGCCAGTCGTGCGCGATTGAGTTCGCGGCCCAAGCGCTGTTGGATCTGTTCCAACTGCTCGCGCAGCACGCGCCGCAGTTCGGGATGCTGATCCAGGGCCGGACCTTGCACCGCACTGCCCAGCACCGCCAGCGGCGTCTTCAGCGCATGCCCCAGGTTCCCCAGGGCATTGCGCGAGCGGGTCAGGCTCGCCTCGGTATGCACCAGCAAATGATTGATCTGCGCCACCAGGGGCTCGAACTCGACCGGCACCTGGGTATCGAGCTGCGAGCGCTGGCCCTGCTGCAGTTGGGCGATCTGTTCGCGTGCGCGCTCCAAGGGACGCAGTGCGCCACGCACAGTCAGGCGTTGCAGCAGAACAATCATGAGCAAGCCGAGCAGGCCAAGCCCGAAACCGATCCGCTGCACCCGGGCAAAATTCTCCCGTAGCGGGCTGTAGTCCTGGGCAACGGTAATGGAGATCGCCTGGCCCAGGCGCCGGTAGTCCGAGCGCAGTACCAGCAGTTGCTGATCTTCCGGCCCCTGCTGCAGGGTGTCGAGCAGACCGGGGCTGGCCGGCTGTTCAAGCTCGGCATCCCACAAGGAGCGCGAGCGCCAGTGGTTGCCGGCAAAGTCGATACGAAAGTAATGCCCCGAAAACGGCCGTTGATAGGCCGGCGACAAGCGCTGTTCATCCAGCTGGATGCCCGCCGGGCCACGGACCAGGGCCACCAGCAGGCTTTCGCTGTCGTTGCGCAGCTCATCTTGCAGATAGCGCTTGAGCCCGCTCTCGAACAGCCACAGGCTGGTCTGCGCCAACCCCAGCCCGACCACCAGGATCACACTGGCCAGCCCCAGGCTCAACCGCCGCTGGATCGACCTCACGACGCCTGGGCGCCGTAGACATAGCCCTGGCCACGACGGGTTTCAATCACCTCACGGCCCAGCTTGCGGCGCAGGTGATTGACATGCACTTCCAGCACATTGGAATCGCGCTCGGTTTCACCGTCATAGAGATGGTCGGCCAGATGGCTTTTGGAAAGAATCCGCTGGGGATGCAGCATGAAATAACGCAGCAGGCGAAACTCGGCGGCCGTCAGCTGGATCTGTTCGCCGTCGCGAATGACGCATTGACGCCCCTCATCGAGCTGCAGGCCGGCCACTTCCAGGGTCGGTTGATTGGGCTGGCCCTTGGAGCGGCGCAACAGTGCCTGGATCCGCAGTTGCAGCTCTTCGGGATGAAACGGCTTGCTCAGGTAGTCATCGGCCCCGGCCTTGAGCCCTTCGATGCGCTCGGCCCAGGAACCGCGTGCAGTCAACACCAGTACCGGCACCGCAAGCCCGTCGGCGCGCCATTGCCTGAGCACGTCCAGGCCCGGCAGCCCCGGCAGACCGAGGTCGAGAATAATCAGGTCATAGGGTTCGCTGGCGCCCTGATACAGGGCATCGCGCCCGTCGGCCAGCCAGTCGACGGCATAGCCCTGGCGCTGCAGGCCCGCCAGCAGTTCATCGGCCAGTGGTACATTGTCCTCGACCAGCAACAGGCGCATCAGTTGTCTTCCTTGTCTTTGAGCAAGCGCCCGGTGCGGGCATCGAGTTCGAGTTCGCGCACCACGCCTTCGCGGGTCAGCAACTCGACTTCATAGACGTAGATATCGTCCTCTTCCTCCAGCTCCGCTTCCAGCAAGCGGGCCCCGGGGTAATGCCCCAGGGCCTGTTGCAGCAAGTGCTCCAGAGGCAGGATCAAGCCCTCCTGACGCAAGCGCAGGGCCTCGTCCTGATCCAGGTCACGCGCCATCGCCAGCGAACAGAGGGCAAGCAGTGCCAGCATGGCCCAGGCGCGATATTTTGCCTTCATTACGTATCCTGATGATCCTTGAGCACTTGCCCGGTCGTGGCGTCCAGCTCCACGTCCCATTCGACGCCCTGGGCGTCACGCAGCTCGACTTGATAAATGTACTTGCCGTAGGCCTCTTCCAGCTCGGTCTCGACCACCGTGGCTCCCGGGTGCTTGGCCAAGGCCGTGGCATTGAGCTGCTCGAAGGACTGGATAGTCCCGGCATCGCGCAATTTTAGCGCGACATCCGGGCCCAGGTCGCGGGCAAAGGCAGAGGCGGTGCCCAGGCTGAAAGTGGCGGCGGTTATCAATGCGATCAGGGCTTTCATGGTCAGTCTCCGTAATATTGTGAAATATCCACATCGGGCACCCTACCCTCGATCGCTTAAACCAAGCTGAATAAGCCCTAGCGCTGACGCCAGGCGCGGCTGGAAATGCTCAGGGAATTCTTGTCCGGATCCTTGGCATTGGCAAAGCAGTAGCCGTCACCCTGATGAGTCGGGCCGAATACCAGCCCGCGCTCGGCACTCTCACGCTTGAACGCCTCCACATCCTCGACATCGAACACCAGCTTGATCCCGACATGGCCCAGCTTGATGCTCTTGGCTGCCGGATGCAGATAGATCGCCAGGCCGCCAATCGGCGAGTGCAGCTCGATCATCCCGCCCGCCTCGTCCGGCACCACTTCAAAGCCGAAATAGCGCTGATAGAACGCGGCCGTGACCGACATATCACGGGTATAGAGGGTAATGCGAGAGATGGCGGGCGCCATGGCCGATCCTTGGAATGTCTGGGGAGAGCGAACATCCCACTTAAGCTTTTTTTTGTCCAGCCATCGGCCCACATCCGTGGAGGGCCTCGCCCTTGACCTCGATCAACGCCCATCAGGTGTCAGCGCGTAGAACCTGTACAGGTGCGTCACGACGTCTACCCTTGAGCGGTGCTCATCCACAGGAGGTTTCCCCCATGGCCCTTATGAAAGCTGCAGTCTTCGTCGAAAAGAACCGCATTGTCCTCGAAGACAAGCCCATCCCAGAGGTGGGTCCACTGGATGCCCTGATTCGCATCACCACCACCACGATCTGCGGCACCGATGTGCATATTCTCAAGGGCGAGTACCCGGTCGCCCGTGGCCTCACGGTGGGTCACGAGCCGGTGGGCATCATCGAGAAGCTGGGCTCGGCGGTGATCGGCTTTGAGGAAGGCCAGCGCGTCATCGCCGGCGCCATTACCCCCAGCGGCCATAGCTTTGCCTGCCTGTGCGGCTGTGGTTCCCAAGACGGCCCGGATACCCGCCACGGCTTCAAGGCCACCGGCGGCTGGAAGTTCGGCAACACCATCGACGGTAGCCAGGCCGAGTACCTGCTCGTTCCAGATGCTACGGCCAACCTGTGCGCCATCCCCGATGCCCTGAGCGATGAAGAAGTGCTGATGTGCCCGGACATCATGTCCACCGGTTTTTCCGGGGCTGAGCGGGGCCAGGTCCAGATCGGCGATTGCGTGGTGGTCTTTGCCCTGGGCCCCATCGGCCTGTGTGCAGTGGCCGGTGCGCGACTCAAGGGCGCCACGCGGATTATCGGGGTCGACACGGTGCCGGCTCGCCAGGCCATGGCGCGGCAATTGGGGGCCAGCGATATCGTCGATTTCACTCAGGGTGATCCGGTCGAGCAGATCATGCGCCTGACCGATGGCCGCGGGGTCGACGTCGCCATCGAAGCCCTGGGCCTGCAAAGCACCTTTGAAGCCGGGCTGCGGGTACTGCGCCCTGGCGGTACGCTGTCGAGCCTGGGGGTGTATTCCACGGACCTGCGCATTCCGGTGGACGCCTTCAGTGCCGGGCTGGGTGATAAATCCATCGTCAGCACCCTGTGCCCGGGCGGCAAGGAACGCATGCGCCGGCTGATGGACGTGGTTGCCTCGGGCCAGGTCGACCTCAAGCCGCTGGTCACCCACCACTTCAAGCTCGACGAGATCGAGGCGGCCTACGATCTGTTCGCCAATCAGCGCGACGGTGTCATGAAAATCGCCATAAAACCTTGAGAGCCACCGGGAGCACCAAGACTACAGACGGCCAGCAAAAGCACCCTGGGCTCGCCCGTAGCTCGTAGCTCGCAGCAAAAAAAACGGCAGCCTTAGGCTGCCGTCTTATTTAGTGGGTGCCGCTCGTTTCGGCCACCGCGCTGCGCGTCGATGCGCCCTCCGTCTGACGAGGGCCTACGCCGCAACTGACCGGGCTGGCCGCCCGCATCGGAATCTCATTGTCATGGGCGTCGAACAGCTTGCCGTCCATGAAGTAATCACCCTCGTGCAGCGCTTCGACATCCTGGAAGCACAGGCTGCGCTCGGTACCGGCGACAAACACCGACTGCTGATCCGAGTTGCCGGCAGTGAAGTGGTTGAACGCCAGGTTCAGTGCAATGGCCATGATCGCCGACGAGCTGATGCCCGAGTGGAAGATGGTCGCAAACCAGCTGGGGAAGTGGTCGTAGAAACTCGGCGCGGCGATGGGGATCATGCCGAAACCAATCGAGGTGGCCACGATGATCAGGTTCATGTTGTTGCGATAGTTGACCTTCGACAGGGTGCGGATACCACTGGCGGCCACCGTGCCAAACAGCACGACACCGGCACCACCCAGTACAGAGGTCGGCACCGCAGCGATCACACGCCCCATAAATGGCATCAGCCCCAACAGCACCAGCACCAGGCCACCCGTGGCAACCACGTAGCGGCTCTTAATCCCGGTCACGGCGACCAGCCCGACGTTCTGGGCAAACGCACTCTGGGTGAAGGAACCAAAGATCGGCGCCAGCATGCTCGACAGCATGTCGGCACGCAGGCCATTGCCCAGGCGCTTGGAATCAACCTTGGTGTTGATGATCTCGCCCACCGCGAGGATATCCGCCGAGGTTTCCACCAGGATCACGATCACCACGATGCACATGGACAGAATGGCGGCCACGTGGAAAGTCGGCATGCCGAAATGGAACGGGCTCGGCAGGCCGAACAACGCACCTTCACCGACCTTGGAGAAGTCGGCCATACCCAGCGCCACCGCGATCAACGTACCGATCACCATGGCCAGCAAAATCGACAGGCGCGAGATGGTCGCACTACCCACCTTGCTCAAGACCAACACCAGCAACAACGTCACGGCGGCCAGGCCGATATTGGACATGCTGCCAAAATCCGCGGAGCGGCTGTTGCCGCCCATGGCCCAGCGCGCCGCCACCGGCATCAGCGTCAAGCCAATGGTGGTGATGACAATGCCCGTCACCCGCGGCGGGAAGAATTTGGTGATCCGGGAGAACACCGGCGTGATCAGCAATCCGATCAGGGACGCCGCCATCACCGCCCCCAATACTGACTGGATGCCACCCTCACCGCCACTGCCCGCAACAATCGCCACCATGGTCGCGACACCCGCAAACGATACGCCCTGGATCAGCGGCAACTGACAGCCAAAAAACGGTATACCAATGGTTTGCAACATGGTTGCCAGGCCACCCACAAACAGTGAGGCAGCGATCAGCAGACCAATTTCTGCCGGCGACAGCCCGGCAGCCTGGCCGACGATCAGCGGTACGGCAACGATGCCGCCATACATGGTCAGCACGTGCTGGAGACCGTAAGCCACGTTTGCCGCGACGCCAAGATTTTCATCTTCCGGCCGCTGATTTGTATCCAATGGATTCTTCATGGTGAGGGGATTCTCTGTTTTTGTTGTGCCAACACTGTATGCAACAAAACAAAGATGTGTCCACCACATTGTATACAATTACTGATCCAGGGCATTTTCCGCCCCAACCCGCCTTCGAGGGCTCGCCCAATGACCCGGCAGAAACTGCGCATCCACTCCTCGGCTATCCACTACTTCGACATGGTCCGGCGTTGCCACTCGATTCGCGAGGCAGCACGCCGGCTGAATGTCGCCTCCTCGGCGGTCAACCGGCAGATCCTGAAAATCGAGGATGAAATCGGCGCGCCGCTCTTCGAGCGCCTACCCGGCGGTCTGCGCCTGACCCTGGCCGGCGAACTGCTGGGGCGCCATGTCACCCTGGTGCTGCAGGACCTGGAGCGGGTGCGCCTGGAGTTTGATGCGCTGCAGGGGCTGCAAAGCGGCCACGTGGAAATTGCCACGGTCGAGGGCGCGACCGTCGACCTGCTACCCCGAGTCCTCAAGCGCATGCGTGACCTGCACCCGTGCGTCACCATCGGCGTCACGGTGCAAGGCTCCCAGGCCATCCCGGAGGCCGTCAGCCAGGGTCGTGCAGACCTGGGCTTAGCCTTTGCCCTGCCCCGCAACGCGGAAATCCGTCAGGTCAGCGTCGGGCATTTTCGCGTCGGCGCCCTGGTTCCACCTGACCACGCTCTAGCCGGCCATGCCGAAATCAGTTTCGCCGCCTGCGCCGAGCATGGGCTGATCCTGGCCAAGTCCGAACTGTCCCTGCACCACCTGATCACTCCCCTGTACAAGCGTCTTGGCACCACCGACAAGCCGGCGTTGCAAAGCAACTCCATGGAACTGGCGCGACAAATGGCCCGGCACAATCTGGGGATCGCCTTCCAGACACGGATCGGCGTCGAAGCCGACCTCGCCAACGGCCAATTGCAGCACTTGCCCCTGAACGACCAGGGCGGGATCTTCAGCGATCTGGGACTTTACGCCCGCAGCGGAAGGATCTTGCCGGGCGCAGTCGAGGCCCTGGCCCACCTGCTGGGCGAAGAAATTGCCCTGCGCGAACGCCAGGAAATGCCTGGCCCCGCTGGGTTTTCCTGACTGAAAAATCAAGAGAGCCGATGCCAATGCGGCATCAGTGCGCTCGATATTCTGTTCTTTGGCGCTCGCCGAGCTTGTGCCGATACTGCGCCCGGGCGGCGGCCAGTGGGCCCGCCGTAAGCCAGAACGCCATAGGACATAATAAAAATGAGAAAGGCATTGCAAGGCGCGACCCTGGTACTCGCCGTTATCGGCAGTGGGCAGGCAGTCGCCGTGGAGTGGATGAACAATAGCGTCGGATTTCGTTACGGCCAGGAGTTCACCAACCCCAACAACCCGAAAGAAATCAGCAAGCGCATCTACAGCTTCACCCACGCCAGCGGCTATCGCTACGGCAGCAACTTCCTGAACCTGGACGTCTTCCTGTCCGACACCAACGACAAGCGTAAAGGCACCGACCACGGTGGCAGCGAAGTCTATGCGGTCTACCGGCACCAACTGTACGCCTCGCGCGTGTTCGATAGGCCGCTGGGGAGCGGGATCATCAAGGACTACGCGCTGACCTTCGGCTTCGACGTCAACCGTAACAACAACCTCGCCTCGGCGAAGAAGCGCGCGGTGGTGATCGGCCCGACGCTGAAATTCAACACCATCGGTGTGCTGGACCTAAGCCTGATGTACTACAAGGAAAATAACCATTCCGGCATCCCGGGCGCGAAAGACCCCAATCACACCTTCGACAGCACCTATATGCTGAACCTGACGTGGCTACGCCCGTTCGAGATCGGCAACCACGCTGCCAAGTTCCAGGGCTTTATCAACCATGTCGGCGACAAGGGCACGGACTACAACTACCGTGACACTGCCCCGGAAACCCTGGTGCGTACCGCGCTGATGGTCGCTGCCCTGCCGGGCAAGAACATCAAACCCAATGTCTACTTCGGCGTCGGCTATGAATACTGGCACAACAAATTCGGGGTCGATGGCGGACGGGGCAGCCGGACGTCAGCGCCCACACTCAACATGGAAGTCACGTTCTAGCTAGGCAATCGCACCCTTGAAAAACCAAGGCCGGCGCGCAAGATCACCTTCAGGCCGGCCTTGTGTTTGTTTTTACCTGAGTGAATTCGTGCGTGTTCGGTGCTACGACCCATGAGGTTCACCGCAACCTCCGAGACCGGCAACTTCAAGCTCCGCGCGCAGTCAAAAGCCCACGACTGTTCAAACCGTTCAAGACCCTACTCATAGGCACATCCAGCAGAGAGCCTTGCGATGAATTCCCGCAAAAACCCGGAAAGCACTGCCACCTCGAACCTTGGCCTCACCTCCCTGCTCGGCATGGCGGTCAAGCTCTGCCTGGAGGGGCGCGACAGCGAAGCGAGGGCCTTTCTGAATGGGCTGCAAGCATTTGAAAAAACCTTGAAACGCTTCAATATCCGCGAAGACGAGTCCTCCCAGACCCTCCACTGATTCCCCGACAGAGTCAGCCCGCCCCCCCCTGATAAACCTTCCTTAACAGCATTTGAACTTGATAGCCGCAACTGTCGACCGACCTCTAGGTTGCGTAAACGACAACCGCGCATCGAGAACGCCCTGCCCATGACCGCGACGGGCCAACTCGTGCCTTTGTGGAGGTCAACCATGAAACTGCATGCCCTGATCCTTAGCGGTTTTTCCGTAGCCCCCACTTTCGCGTCAGCATTAAATGGCCCGACATACGCGATACCAGCTACCAACTGAAAGTCGAGACGCTGGATCCATTCACCGCACAGCCCACACTGCTGGTCGATAACACGACCGTTCGCTTTGGGAGTTACGACAATCTTTATCCTTACTTCAAGGCGGGGGTCTATCGACTGAACTCGAACGCAACGCCCATGAAGGTCACCCTGCAAAACCTCAGTATCAGCGCGCCCTAAAGGCCGACCTCCAGACAACGTGCCTGGACACGCCTGCGGATGCGGGTGGTCGTCATTCACACAGAGCCCTGGCGGGCGCTTCTGCCAGGGCCGGCGAACACCGCTTAGTCCGACCATGCATCGACCAACTGCCGCGCTTCCAGCACCGCCTGCTGGCGCGCCAGCGCATCGACGTCACTGGCAAAGATGGTTTTCTCCACGATCACCGCCCGCACATCGGTGACGCCAATAAAATCCAGCCAGGCTTCTATATACGGTTTCTGAAAATCGAAGCGCTGGGCCGGCGTACTCGAATCGTTGGAAAAATCCAGCCCGCGTGCGTAGCTGACCACCGCCTGCTTACCCCGCAACAGCCCTGTAAAACCGGACTGCGGGTCGAAGGAAAACAGAATGTCCTTCTGCGTCACCAGATCGATAAAGTGCTTGAGCTTGTAGGGGATGCTGAAATTCCACAGCGGCACCGATAACACCAGCACATCGGCATGAAACAACTGCTGCGCCAGGGCTTCAAGTACGCCCCAGGCCTGGCATTGCGCCTCGGTACGCGGCGTGCCGCTGAGGCCGGCGTATTTGGCAGCCATCGCCGACTCGTCAAACTCCGGCAAACCGATAGCCCACAGGTCCAGCGTCTCGACTCGAGCTTCGGGGTGGCGCTCCCGATAAGCCTGGATAAAGGCCTCGGCCACTTCCAATGAAGCGGAACGTTGTTTGCGGGGCGAAGCTTGAATATGCAGGATCGTGGTCATCGAGGCGCCTTGGTTTAGAAGCAGAGAAGCCTTATTGCAACATATCCAATTTAAAACTATAAACAGACTCTCAAGACCGCACTCATTCCAGATTGAACTATATGATCGACCCCATCCTGCTTCGTACCTTTGTGGCCGTTGTCGATGCAGAAGGCTTCAGTCGCGCCGCCACGCACCTGCACCTGACCCAATCGGCCGTAAGCGGGCACCTGCGCAAACTGGAAGAGCAGCTGGGCAAGCCCTTGCTCACCCGGACCACCCGCCGCCTGGAAATCACTGCCGACGGCCAGCGCCTGCTTGGCTACGCCAGGGCCATACTGGCCTTGAACCGTGATGCCCTGGCCGAACTGACCCGCGCCCCTTTTCAGGGCAGAATCCGCCTGGGCATCAGCGAAGACTTTGCCCACACCGCCTTTCTGCGCACGGTCCAGGCTTTCGCCAGCCAATACCCAGGTCTGGAGATCGAAGTGCAAGTGGGAATTCCCGGCGCATTGCTGCCATTGATGAAGGCCAACGCCCTGGACCTGGTCGTCGGCTCCCAGTGTGAAGTCAGCGGTCCCGGCCGCCTGCTTTGGCGCGAACCACTGGTTTGGGCCTGGTCCTCTCAGGCTGGCCTCCAGCCGCCCACCCCGCTACCGCTGGCCCTGTTCCCCGAGCCCTGCCCTTATCGCGAAGCCGCGTTGGCCAGCCTGGCCCGAGCCGGTGTAGCGCAACGCACCGCCATGCTCTGCAGCAGCACGGCCAGCCTGCGAGCGGCGGCGCAAACAGGGTTTGCCGTGGCACCGATGGCGTTGAGCCAGATCACCCCGCACTTGCAAATTCTCGAGGCCCTGCCGGCGTTACCCGACGCCCAGTTTCGCCTCTATACCTCAAGCAGCGGGCCGCAACCGATACTCGACGAACTGGCCGACGCCATTGTCCAGGGATGCCGAGGGGCAGATTAGCCGAGCGCCGACCTACAACCCTGGCGCCCTCCTTTCCAACGCCCCGGCCGGCGCTCGCCACGCCCACTGCAACGCTAACGGCGACCCAACCCGCTAGCCGCCTGCCATCAGACAGCAGTCAAGCCCGTTGGGGCGCGGCGAATCAAACCCCACCACGCCCTAGCGGTGCCCTTCCTCCGGCTCACTCGGTAACACCCCATCATCACCGCGCCCCACGATGTTGCGTTCGGTAACGACATGCACCGTTTTGGCCGCGACAGCACCTCAAAAAAGACCTTATTACATCTTTATCAGGGTAAAAACAGTCAAAAACAAATAGTTGGCACGATAAAAGCTTAAGTACAACTACATGATTGTTGAACAATCCCAGGCACTCTTTCTTTCCAGCAACCGAGGATACGAACATGGCTAAAGGTCTGATGGGCAAGCACGGCAAACGCAACCTGGCACTGGCAATCACTCTGGCGTGTATGGCACCGCTCGTGTCGGCCGCCGAAAGCAAGGGCGTTCTCAAGGCAGGCGAACTGAGCATCGGCTCCGACCTGACCTACCCGCCCTACACCTACCTCGACCAGAAGCAGCCGGCCGGCTTCGATCCCGAGTTCATGGGACTGATGGGCAAGCAATTGGGGCTCACTCCACGTTTTCTCGACACCCGCTTCGCCAACCTGATCCTGGGCGTCAACGCCCAGCGCTTCGACGTGGTGGCCTCCGCCCTGTACGTCACCCCCGAACGTGCCAAGCAAGTGGATTTCATCAGTTACCTGAAAACCGGCCACTCGCTGATGGTGCGCAGCAACGGCGACTTCCAGCCGCAACAGCCCGAAGAGTTGTGCGGCAAGCGCGTTGCCTCGATCAAGGGCGCCTCCTGGGTACCCAAACTCAACAAGGTTTCCGCCGAGTACTGCATCCCGGCCGGCAAGCCGGCCATCCAGTCCCGTGAATTCCCAACCTCGCCGGAAGCGGCCCAGGCCCTGCTGGCCCAGGCCGTCGACGTGCAGATGGAAGACGCGGCCGTGGCCAAGATCACTGCCGAGAAACTGCCGGGCAAGATCCAGATCAGTTCCAAGGAACTGATTTACCCGGTGGTCATCGGCCTGGCCATCCGCAAGGGCAACCAACCCCTGCTGGACGAGCTGAACGGTGCCCTGGCAGCCATCCGCCAGGACGGCAGCTACGGCGCATTGCTCGCACGCTACAACCTGGCCGAACCGAACAGTGAAGAAATCAGCGCCGCCCTGGGCGGTACTGCGAACTAGGCACGGCGCTCGCCGGTAGCGGTTTTGTCGACCCCTGTCGCACGCGGCAGGGGTCAGGGTAACGCGGAGTAAGTACATGCAATTCGATTGGCACTACACCTTAGGCCTGCTGTGGAACGCCGACTTCTGGCGCGCCGTGGGCACCGTGGTCGAACTGAGCCTGGAAACCTGGATCCTGGGTATTGTCTTCGGCTTTTTCCTCGCCCTGGCGCGGCAATCCCAACGCCGTTGGCTGCGCGATGCGGCCGGCCTGTATATCTGGTTCTTCCGCAGCCTGCCGTTGCTGGTGCTGCTGATTTTCGTCTACAACCTGCCGCAGGTGTTCCCCTCCACCAGCGTGCTGTTGTCCAACCCCTATTCGGCCGGCCTGATCGCCCTGGTCCTCAGCGAGGCCGCCTATATCGCCGAGATCCATCGCGGCGGACTGCTGGCAGTGGTCAAAGGCCAGCTCGAAGCAGGCAAGGCACTGGGCGTCGGCTATCGCGGCATCCAGCGGCTGATCGTGGTGCCCCAGGCCCTGCGCGTCGCCTTGCCGACCCTGGCCAACGAGTACATCACCATCGTCAAGCTGACCTCCCTGGTCTCGGTGATCTCGCTCTCGGAGATTCTCCTGGTCGGCCAGCAGCTCTACACCCAGAACTTCCTGGTGATGGAAACCATGTTGGCGGTGGCCTTCTACTATGTGCTGATCGTGACGGTGTTCAGCCGCCTGCTGCGCGTGCTGGAAAACCATCTGGACGTCACGCGCCGCAAACCCAAGGCCATTGCCGCCGCCGAACTCGGCGCGGTCGCGACCCAACGTGCCAGCGGCCAGGCCGAGCCGGGCGAATTTGCCCTGCAGGCGCGCGGCGTTCGTAAAGCCTATGGCGAGCTGGAAGTGCTCAAGGGTGTCGACCTGAATGTACGCTGGGGCGAAGTGGTGTCGATCATCGGCCCGTCAGGCTCGGGCAAGACCACCCTGATCCGCACCATGAACGGCCTGGAAAGCCTCGATCACGGTGAAATCACCCTGCAAGGCGAACCGTTCCTGCGCGGCACCAAGGAAGCCGAAGGCGCCCTGAGCCACAAGACCCATATGCAGGGCATCGTCCACGTCGGCATGGTCTTCCAGGGCTTCAACCTGTTCCCACACAAGACCGCCCTGGAAAACGTCATGCTCGCGCCGGTCTATCACGCCCATGGCGGCGGCGAGGAGCTGCGCCTGCTCAGTCTGGCCCTGCTGCGCAAGGTCGGCATGCTCGAACACGCCGGCAAGTACCCGCACCAGTTATCCGGCGGCCAGCAACAACGCGTGGCGATTGCCCGCGCCCTGGCCATGCGCCCATCGGTGATGCTGTTCGACGAGCCGACTTCGGCCCTGGACCCGGAGTTGGTCGGCGATGTCCTCGCGGTGATCGAAGAACTGGCCCGCGAAGGCATGACCATGGTGATCGTCACCCACGAAATGAACTTCGCCTTCAAGCTCTCCGACCGCGTGGTCTTTATGGAGCGTGGCGAAATCATCCAGGATGCGGCGCCCAAGGACATGCTCGAACAACGCAGCGAGCGCATGACGCGCTTCCTCAAAGATGTGCAGTTGGCCTGAGAAGCAGGAGCGCCCCATGAGTACGAGCAAGGAACCCAGCCTGTCACTGGCCGATCAGGTCGCCATGGAGCTGCGTGAAGACATCATCGGCGGGCGCCTGTTGCCCGGCATGCCACTGATCGAAAGCGAGCTGGTCAATGCCTACAACGCCTCGCGCAATACCGTGCGCGAGGCGTTGCATCAGCTCGGCCGCGAAGGCCTGGCCAGTTATGTGCGCAATAAAGGCGTGATGGTCCGTCGCCTGGGCATCGATGATGTGCGCGATATCTTCAAGGTCCGCCGCACGCTGGAGTTGCAGGCGATTGCCGCCAGCAAGCCGCTGCGCGAGTACCAGTCCGACCTGATGCTCGAAGCCATCGAGGCCGCGCAACTGGCCCAGGACCGCGAGAACTGGCAGGCCTTCGGCACTCACAGCCTGCGCTTTCACCAGCACATCGTCGGCCTGCTGCGCAGCCCGCTGTTCGACGAATTCTTTACCCATGTCGCCGCCCAGATGCGCCTGGTGTTTTCCCATGCCCCCAGCGAGGAAACCTTCCAGAAACCCTGGCTCGAACGCGACCGCCACATCCATGATCTGCTCGGCGAAGGCCGCAAGAAAGACGCCGAAGAAGCCATGAGCAGCTACCTCAACGACTCCGAAAGAGGGCTGTTGGACATTCTCGCCAACGTGCCCCATCACTGAAAAGAGGACCCACCATGTACAAGGATTATCCTGCCGCTTACCAGGTCAGCAAGGGCGCGGCCCTGCAAGTCGACAAGGCGTTCTACGACCGTGTGCGCGAAAGCAAGGACGGTCGTACTCTGGTCGAGCAGTTCGAAGTGCCGATCCGCACCGGCCGCGCCTGGAAAGTTCCGGCCGGCCACCTGTTCCGCGTGACCACCCCGGTCGGCCCCCAGGTCGGCGACTTCAACGTCTGGAGCGCCAACGACCCGCGTGAACGCATGTGGGCCGCACGCACCCGCCAGTTGCAGGGCGCCCACGTCACCACCTATGACCGCCTGTGGTCGAACCTGCCGTTCCTGCGGCCGATGGTCACCATCACCGACGACAGCCTCGCCGCCTACGGCATCGACGAACATGGCGGGCGCCTGCACGACCTGCTGGGCACCCGTTGCGACCCGTACGTAAACAAAATGCTCACCGGCGAAGACTTCCACCATCACTGCCATTCCAACCTGACCCGCGCCGTCCTGCCACACGGCCTGACCGAGTTCGATGTGCATGATGTCCTGAATATCTTCCAGTGCACCGGCCTGAACCACGACGACATGTATTTCATGAAAGCCTGCCCGGCCAAGCAGGGCGACTACCTGGAATTCTTCGCCGAGATCGACCTGCTCTGTGCCCTGTCGACCTGCCCGGGTGGCGACCTGTCGCTGCCAATGTGGGGCCCGGACGCCGAGGACCCGCTGAAGGTCTGCCGCCCGCTGGGCGTGGAAATCTATCGCCTGGACGACAGCCTGCTCGACGGCTGGAAGCAGCCCGAACGCGCCGCCTACAAGGGCAACCACGGCCTGCTGATTGCCAAAGCCGAGTGGGAAAAGTAAAGGCAGGCTAAATTGACAACCGGGCGGCCTCGCCCGCCCCGGTTGTTTCGCAGCCTGGCTGCACCGTTTGCAGGAGTCGTCGACATGAACATCCCCCTATTGAACTGCGATATCGGCGAAAGCTTTGGCGCCTGGACCATGGGCCGTGACGCCGACGTCATGCCCTTTATCGATTGCGCCAACATCGCCTGCGGCTTCCACGCCTCCGACCCCAGCACCATGCGCAAGACCGTGGCGCTGGCCCTGGAACATGGCGTAACCATCGGCGCGCACCCGGCCTACCCGGACCTGGTCGGCTTCGGCCGTCGCTCAATGAGCTGCTCGCCCGAGGAAATCGAAGACCTGCTGCACTACCAGATAGGCGCCCTGCAGGGCATCTGCCGGGCCCAGGGCGGCCAGGTCCGCTACGTCAAGCCGCACGGCGCGATGTACAACGACATGATGCGCGACGCCCGCCAGCTGCGCGCCGTGTTCAAGGCCGTCGCCGCCTACGAGGGCGAGCTGCGCCTGATGCTGATGGCCCAGCGCGACAACAGCACGGCCCTGGCCTTGAGCGCCGAGTTCGGCGTCGCGCTGTGGTTCGAAGCCTTTGCCGACCGTGCCTATGACCCCGCCGGCCATCTGGTCTCGCGCACCCTGCCTGGCGCCGTGCACCACGACGCCGACACCGTGATCGCCCAGGCCCTGACCCTGGCCCGCGGCGAGAGCCTGGTCGCCACCGATGGCAGCGACCTGCAACTGCACGTCGACACCCTGTGCGTGCATGGCGACAACGACAGCTCCATCGCGGCTGTGCAGCGCATTCGCCAGTCCCTCGGGGAGCTGCGCACGGCATGAACATCCGGATTGAAATCGTCGCCGTCGACTGCCTGATGGTGCGCCTGTTCGACCGTATCGACGAAGCCAATATGCCCTGGATGCTGGCCGCCGGCCGGCGCCTGCGCGAAAGCTTTGGCGAGCACCTGATCGACCTGGTGCCCTCGTACACCACACTCATGGTCCATTACGACCTGCGATACCTGCTCGCGGGCGACGCCCGGGCCTTGATCGCCCAGGCCCTCGACGACCTCCAGCCGGATACCGGAACCGCCGGGCGCAGCCACAGCCTGGCGACCTGGTACGACCCCAGCGTCGGGCCTGAACTGAAGGCTCTGGCCCAACGCAGTGGGCTATCCGTCAGCCAGGTGATCGAACGCCACAGCCGACATGAATACCAGGTCTTCGCCTTGGGCTTTGTGCCCGGCTTCGCTTTTATGGGGTTGGTGGAAGAAATCCTCGCCAGCCCGCGCCTGAGCACCCCGCGCAAACGGGTCGCGGCCGGCAGCGTGGGTATTGCCGAACGCCAGACCGCCGCCTACCCGCAAGCCTCGCCAGGCGGCTGGAACCTGATCGGACGCACGCCGGTCCGCCTGTTCGACCAGGCACTGGACGGCTACAGCCTGTTGCAACCGGGTGATCGCGTGCGCTTTGCACCCGTCAGCCATGATGAATTTATCCGCCTGGGCGGTGACGACACGCCACTGGAGGCGAACACATGAGTGGCTTGCGGGTAGAACGCAGTACGCCCCTGATCCTGCTGCAGGACGCCGGACGCTTTGGCAGCCGCCACCTGGGCGTAACCCAGGGCGGCGCCGCGGACTGGATTTCCATGGGCTGGGCCAACTGGCTGCTGGGCAACGCCCTGGATGCCGCGGTGCTTGAGATTACCCTGGGCGGCCTGAGCCTGATCGTCGAGCGCGATGCCTGCCTGGCCCTGGCCGGTGCCGACCTGGGGGCTCGCCTGGACGACCAGCCGCTGCAACCCTGGCGCAGTTTTGTGGTACGTCGTGGTCAGCGCCTGAACTTTCAGCAACCGCTGCACGGCGCCCGTGCCTACCTGGCGGCGCCAGGCGGATTCGATGCAAGCCCGGTGCTGGGCAGCAAGGCGACCGTCTGCCGGGAAGGCCTGGGCGGCCTGGATGGTAGCGGCCAGGCACTGGTTGCGGGTGACCTGCTTGACTGGTCCGCCCCCTCCCCGCCTGCGCGCGAACTGAGCCCTGCACAAATCCCCGACCTGAGCCCCCAGCGTCCCCTGGACACCGTGCTCGGTGCACAAATTGGCGACTTTGCCGGGCAGAGTTTGTTCGATGCATTCAACAGCGTCTGGCAGGTCGATGCACGGGCCGACCGCATGGGTATTCGCCTGCTGGGGCCGACCCTGGAATATCAGGGCCGGGCGCTGATTTCCGAAGGCATTCCCTTGGGCGCGATCCAGGTGCCACCGGATGGCCAGCCAATTGTGCTGCTCAATGATCGACAGACCATCGGCGGCTATCCGCGCCTGGGCGCCCTGACGCCCGCCGCCCTGGCCCGCCTGGCCCAGTGCCTGCCGGGAACAGAACTGCGCCTGACGCCGGTGGTCCAGGAACTGGCCCAGGAACAGCAGCGCGCCCTATTGGCGCAGTGGGCCTAAATGCAGCAGGGGCGTGGCCCGGCTCAAGCCGGGTAGTGCCCCTTTCCTAAGCAACCTTACGCGGATCGCTCATCGGATCCGCTGGCACGTACCTCTGCGTTAGCCAGGTGCTTGGTGGCATCATTTGTCCAACCCTTCAACTGCCGAGCAACGAAAAGCTGCTTATCCCCCGCGACATTTTCAAGCCAGTCGGTTGCCGATTGCGCACTCCACGCCCACTCCCCGATACTGTTATTCTCCTCAATACCCTCGATTTTCCTGTTTATCAGCTCATGGAACACCGCTCCGGTATCGGCGGTACCGGCCACAAAGGCATCCACCACCCTCCCATACAGACTAGCCAGCTCCTCTCCACTTTCGAACACCGTGCCCAAGGCTTGCTTGATCTCAGCATATGCAGCATTTCTCAGCTTCAGCGCGCTGTCGGCCCAACAATTGAGTTCATGGGCAAGATGGATCCCCATGTCGCGTTCACATCTGCCAACAAAATTATGAGCCTCACTAGATCCTGCCGCCCAATCCCGGGCAGTAATTACAATTCCATTCGTGAAATCCTTAAGCAAGACGCTCTCAAGCAATTCTTCCGCCTGACCGCTATAAGGCTCGACGCCAATGAGCTCAAGAAGCGCTTGGAGCGGCCTATTCAATTCCCCTCCCTCATCTACCAGCAGCACATAGTTGGCGCTGTTGACCGGCGACCCCGATCCCTTACCCAGATAGCTCAAGATGGGCTTCGGGTCGGCAGCATCTGGCGTAATGGAGCACTCGCCAGATGACTCAGTGCGGTTCAACAGCCTGTTAACCCAGGTCATCAACGCCCGTATGGGGCTCAGGATAAAGGTCTTTAGACGCTCCAGCCGGCCGGTCGGCACTGGCAGCTCCTGCGAGCCGGCCAGGCTCCTCGCATGGTGATCTGTGTCCCGGAGCGCACCTAGCGGAGGACTGGGACGAACGACAAGAGAACTAGATTCATTGATAGGACCTTGCCCGGATACTCCCGCTAGTTCCCACATACTCGACTCCTCGTACCTATTCGGATAACAGCTTGAATCTAGGCAATCCGTAACTGCACCGCTATCACAATCCGTCCGCTTTTATGGACTCTGTACCGCCCATAAACAAACATGCCCGCATCCTTTTCAGCATGCAGGCATGTTCGCGATCATTGTCGGCGCTTCAAGGCCATTAAGCCGGAAGCCACTTCAGCGGCGCTCGCCTGGAGCACCATTACTTGCGAAGCAAGCGCCCCAGCACAACTTTATCCATTGGCGTCAATCTTACCGGGAGGGCTGCCAAAGCTGCGGTTCCGCGCGAGCGTAGCCCACCACACCAGCAGCGCCCTGGCCAAGCGCAAATCGTCCATTTGATCGCGAAGATCAACCACGCGTTCTATTTCTGCATCGAGGATAACCAGAGAGCGCTCGACAAACGCCCCTCTCAGATGCGCCTCCATCACCGCGATAGACGCCCTATCGACACTCGCCAATTGCTGCTGAAGCTGCGGCCAGACGAAATCCAGACGAGCATTCTGGTCCTCACCAGCCACTCTGCCCCGCAAGTAGCTCTGCGCAAAGCTGCGCAACCCCTCCAGTACCAGTAACGGTTCAGGCTTGGGCGAAGCCAAGCTTTCGAACATGGCCCCAACCGCGCCCACACCCGCCTTCAGCGCAAGGGCCAATTTGCTAACCAGTTCAAGATCACCCTTGGTCCTGAGCAACTTGGCAAAGTCAGCACTACTCAACTGCCGGCGCACGATACAGTCGTGCAACGCGCGAAACCCAAAAGCATCCAGCGTTATCGTTGAATCAGTCTGCAACGCAGAACTGGACTCAGCGATTTTTTGCAACTCCGCCAACACCTCATAGGCTTGCGGCATAGCCTCAAATTCGCGCGCCCCGTGCACATGACATTCCACACCATCACGCAAAACCATAGCCAACCGCACCACTTCGGCAAGCTGGTTGCCGAGCCGTGCCCTCCATTCGCGCCCATTGATCAACCTGGTGTATCCCTTGTCGAGGACTTCGCTACCCCATCGCCTCAAAGCAACACCATCTACCTTCTGATCAAGCAGCTTACAGGCCTTCTCGCACCACGGGCGGATCTGCGCGCGCTCGATCTGCCGCAACGCGCTGACCAGCCGCCCCAATTCTGGCTCGCCCTTACTGTTACCGAGCAGCCACTCGAAGGCACTCTTATCCTGCCCCTTGAGCTTGGCAAGCCTATCCAGCCCCTCCAACCCGATACGCAAACCCTGCTCACCCTTCTCGAACTTGGGATCGGCGGGATCTGTAGTAGTCAAACTATCCCCGACACAACGTTAAGTTTATTCTCGGCCTGAACTGACGCCAGCCCACCGCTGAATTAACAGGGCCGAATCCAGCTGTACGATGACAAGGTAATGGCTGATCTCTCGCCGCACGTCATAAACCAACTGTAGTTCAGGTGCTGCTGGCAAAAACTGACGGCAGTTCAATACAGCAGCACTGATTGGCACAGTGTTTATAAGGCGAACAGCTTAGTTACCCACATGCGCCGCCGAGACAACTGCCACTACAATGCCCGAGCACCTTTCCCTGCGTCTAAAGCGGGAATGGGCCCAGCGGATAGTCTGCACCCCCACTGGAAGATGCTCGTAGCGATGCGTTCGATTACATGCTTTACAACGCAAAACGCCGATATGACTTCAACAATCAGCTGTCGCCGGTAGCGTTTAAAAAGCGTTACGCAATGAACGTGTAGGTGACTAGAGAATCCGCAGCAATTCAGCCTGCATTTGAACAACGATATTGCCTGATCATCAGATCACTCAGTTGGACGAGCACTCTCGCCTAACTGAATGTTCCGGTTCTATACGACGACTACACGTATTGGAACCCAAGACTTAAAGCTTCTTGACCTGGGTCTTTAACTTCAAACTTCTCGGCTTCAGACTTTAATAGCAGTTCAGTGGCCTCGTCCGCCCAGTCATTCAGTTTCTTGGCCATTTCAAACCTGCCCTCCGCACTGGTAGATCCGAACCAGGCCTCAATTGACTGATCGCCGCCTCTCCCAAAGTCCATACCATAACCGCCACCTTCCAGTAACTGGGCAGCAGCAGAACGCGTAGATGAAGGTGTAGATTGCTCATTCTTGATGCCAAGCAATCCTTCCAGCAGCCTGCTCAGTCGCTCCAGGCTATTCTCAGGACCGAGCCAGGTCTTCATATTCTCCACGTCCTTAAACGTCGGCATAGGGGCCGGACTTTTCGCCTCGACATTTCTACGCTCAATCAGGTCAGACGCCTTGGCTAACCGCTCGAGAGAAGAGGCCAGCACAGCCTGCTCCTCTTTAACGACTTCCCCAATCCACCACTCAACTCTCTCCGTAACGCAACATGCAACGGCCGGTGAAACGACCTCCGCAATGTACAGCGCATGGGACGCATTAGACGCGTCAAAACCCGCCACAAAGTCCTCCTTAAAGTTCTTCTCAATGATCTCCGCAACGCTCGTTGCAACGCTCGTTGCAACTTTCTTTGCATCGATCGCTGCATCACTCTCTACAACAATCTTTGCAGCGCTTTTCGCAACGTTCTCCAGAACGTTGTGACGAACGTCCAGAATAAGGTCATGCCTACTATCAAGGCCCTTCAAAATATTCCTTAGAATGCCCTTCGCAGCTCTCGTATACTTCCACTGGGAAATGAAACTTACGTCACGCAGGCCACCAACACGGACAAAGGCATCCTTAGCAATGGACGTTCTTCCCCAACGCACGACCTGTTCCAGCTTCTGCTGCAACCCCGCTTTTCCTCCCTTGCTGGCCAGCGCCTCTTTGTACGTTTCAAGTGTCAGCACAGCACTGACTTCCGCCGCCTTCTGCGCAGGGCTGAGAATAAAGGCCTTGAAATGTGCCAGCCCCCCCTTCGCGGCGCCGATACCCTCACTGCGAAGTAAGCCTGTATCTGCAGTGTTGGTTCCCACCAGAGTCCCCGACCTGATAGGAGAACCGCCAGAAACCACCGGTTCTTTTTCTCGAAATGATTCTGCTGGCACGTTCAATGGCATGGTCGATATGGATATTCCGCCCGGCATGGCTGTGTCCTCAATGACTGATTGGAAGTGCCGCCACGTTAAATTCACTGGCTACCCGGTCACTATCAAAACTGGTCTTGGTTTTTACACCGGGAGCGTTCTCAACCCGACGCCAATTCCCTCTCGACAGCCGGCCTACACAGGTCGCGGATCACGCCTCGACCGCTCCTTGCCTTGAACAGGCATTGCCGTTCGCCAAACCAGCAGATGGTTTGCAAAACAGTTGCGCAAGATACGGATAGCGACTTGCCGATAGCGGCTTTTTTGCCGTGAAGCCCTTGCCTAGAGTGGCTAGGACTTCAACGGCGAACCCCTCGCCCCGTTCAGGAATCGTGCATGTCCAGCCTGTCCTTGCGTATCGAACGGATCGACCCGCTCACCCCCCATATCCGGCGCCTGATCCTGGTAGCCACAGGCCCGGCACCGTTGCCAGCCTTTACCCCGGGCGCCCATCTCGAACTGCAGATCCCCGGCACCAAGCCCTTGTGGCGGGCCTACTCGCTGGTCAATCTGCCTGGGCAGGACCATTACGAAATCGCCGTGCAACTCGAAGACCCGAGCAGCGGCGGCTCGCGCTGGCTGCATGGCGTTGAGCGCGGCCAGGAGTTGACCGCGCGCGCGCCGAACAATCACTTTGCCCTGGTGGATGACGGCGAGGATTTCCTGCTGATCGCCGGTGGTATTGGCATCACCCCGATGCTGGGCATGGCTCGCGCACTGGCGGCACGCCAGCAACCGTTCAGCCTGCATTACGCCGGTCGCGATGCGGCCCGCATGGCCTATCTGGATGAAGTTCGCTGCCTGGACAACGCCCAATGCTGGATCAGCAGCGGCGACCCGCACCGGCGCCTGCCGTTGGACAGCGTTCTGGCCACGCCCGCCCCGGGTCGGCAGTTGTATGTCTGCGGCCCGAAGGCCTTGATCGCCGCCGTGCTGCAAACCGCGCGCGAGTGCGGCTGGGACGATGGCCAGGTCCACAGTGAACTGTTTGTCGGCAGCCTCGATGGCGCCGCCGATGACGGCTTCGAAGTGGAACTGCGCAACAGCGGCGTGACCTTGCACGTGCCGGCCGGAAAAAGCGTGCTCGACGCCATGCTCGAAGCCGATCTGGACCCGATGTTCGATTGCCGTCGCGGCGATTGCGGCGTCTGCGTGGCCCAGGTCCTCGAAGGTACGGCCGAGCACCGGGATATCTGCCTGTCCGAGCGCGAACGGGCCTCGGGCAGTTTCTGTACATGCGTGTCGCGGGCCAGTGGCTCGCGGCTGGTACTCGATCTGTAAAGGCGCCGCCTGCGGCGCGTCACTGATGGTTGTTTAAAGGAGCACTTATGATTCCCTCGATTGAGCAAATCGCCGGCCTGGTGCGCGATGACAGCGTGCATAAAAGCGTCTACACCGATCCGCAGTTGTTCGACCTGGAAATGCAGCGCATCTATGGCCAGGCCTGGATCTATGTCGGCCATGAAAGCCAGGTGAAAAACCCCGGTGACTACCACACCACCCGGATCGGCGATCAGGACGTGATCCTCGTGCGCGGCGCCGACAAGCGCGTCAACGTGCTGTACAACCGCTGCCCACACAAAGGCGCCAAGCTGGTCGCCGAGGGCGATGGGCATGTCGGCAAGTTCTTCCGCTGCCCGTACCACGCCTGGACCTTCAAGCTCGACGGCCAGCACCTATCGGCGCCCCTGAAGAATGGTTTCGAAGGCACCTGTTTCAACCCGGCGCACCCGGATTTCTCCATGGTGTCCCTGGCCCGGGTCGACAGCTACCGCGGCTTTGTCTTTGCCAGCCAGAGCGCCGAAGGCCCGGACCTGCAAAGTTTCCTGGGCGGCGTAATCAGCTCCATCGACAACCTCTGCGACCGCTCGCCGGTGGGCGAAGTGGAAGTCGCCGGCGGCGTGTTCCGGGTGATGCAGCGCTCCAATTGGAAGGTCTTCTACGAAAACCTGCACGACACCATGCACGCCCGCGTGACCCACGAATCCTCGGTGGATGCGGCACGTAGCGAAGCCGAACAACTGGGCGAAATGCCCTTTGAACTGCTGATCATGGACGGCAACGGCGAGCCTTATGACTTCTGGGAAAAACTCGAACTGCGCGCCTATCACAATGGCCACGGCTATATGGAAGCGATCTTCGACCCGGCCGCGGCCGAGCGCGATGAAGTGTCCAAGGCCCACTTCGAGTGCCTGACCGGCGCCTATGGCGAAGAACGCGCCCGCGGCATCCTGGGCATGAACCGACATAACACGGTGATCTATGGCAGTGGCTCGCCGCACACGGTGTTCATGCAGTTCCGGGTCATCCGCCCGATGGCCGTGGACCGCACCCTGGTGGAAATCCAGACCTTCCGCTGCAAGGGCGCGCCCCAGGCCGTGTTCGATCGCGCGCTGACCTATGCCAACGTGATCAACTCGCCGTCGTCCAACGTGATGCCCGACGACGTCGAGGTCTATGCCCGTTGCCAGGAAGGTAACCAGACCCGTGGCGGTGAGTGGGTCAGCCTGCACCGCTACGTCGGCACCGACCAGTTGCTCGCCGATGGCGCGGTCTCGACCAATGGCACCAGCGAGTTGCCGATGCGCAATCAGTTCGCCGCCTGGAAACACTACATGACCCATCCACCAGTGACCCCGGCCCCGGCCCCGGCTCCGCGCCCCGCCGCTTCCAGCCTGATTGCCAAGGAGAGCAGCCATGTTGCTTGATCGCGCCTTCAATGTGTCGACCCGGGACCTGACCCCGGCCCAGGTGCCCGGCGAAACCCTGCGCCAGATCGAACAGTTTCTCTACGCCGAGGCGCGCCTGCTGGACGAGCGTCGCTTCTGGGAATGGGACCGGCTGTTCACCGACACCGGCATGTACTGGGCACCGCAACAGCACGAGCAGGCCGATCCGTTCGACCATATCTCGCTGTTCTGGGAAAACCGCATGCTGCGCGAAGTGCGCATCCGCCGCGTGGAGAATGTACGCAACTGGTCCCAGCAACCACCGACACGCACCGCGCACCTGATCGGCAACGTGATGGTCGAGGGCCTGGACAGCGACGGCCTGCTGGTGGTCAGCGCGACCTTCCAGGTCAGTGAATGGCGCCTTGAACAACGCCAACTGGGCGGACGCTACACCTACAAACTGGCGACTCAGGACAACGGCAGTTGGAAGATCCAGCTCAAGCGGGTCGACCTGATCAACTGCAACGATGTGTTCGCCAACCTGGAGGTCTTTGTCTGATGGGCCGCCCGACCGTCCTCGCCCTGCACTATCAGAACGACGTGCTGCACCCGGACGGGCGGATCCGGGTCGGCCTCAGCGCCGACGACCCGGCCCGGGCCACGGTCATGGACGCGGCCGGGCGGCTCCTGGCCGGCGCCCGCGCCCGGGACTGGCCGATTATCCACGTACGCGTGGCCTATCGCCCGGACTACGCCGACCTGGTGCAGAACGCGCCGATCCTGCGGGCCGTGGCGGCCAGCGGCGCGGTGCGCGAAGGCACCTGGGGCGCACAGTTCCATGACGCCTTGTGCCCGCTGGACAATGCCCGCGAGTTTGTCGTCACCCACAACCGCATCAACGCCTTTTACGGCACGCCGCTGGACACCCTGCTGCGCCAGCTCGACGCCCGGCAGTTGCTGGTCGCCGGCGTCGCCACCCACTCGGTGGTGGAAAGCACGGTGCGCCATGCGGTCGATTGCGGGTTCGAGGTCACAGTGCTCGCCGATGCCTGCACCGCCGCCAACCCCAGCACGCACCTGGCGGCGCTCGCCAGCATGCAATTGATCGCGACCATCAGCACGGTCGAACACGCTCTGGAGGCCCAGTCATGATGCCGATTCCCACCGCGCAACTCGATGGCCTGGTGGCCATTGTCACCGGCAGCACCCAGGGTCTGGGCAGCGATATCGCCCGCGAACTCCTGCAGGCCGGCGCCCGGGTCATGCTGGTCGGCCGCAACCGTGACGCCGGCCTGGCGCTTGCCGCCGAGCTGGGCGAGCACTGTCGGTTCAGCGCCTGCAATGTCGAGCTGGACGAAGATATCGACGACTGCATCGAGGCGACCCTGGCCGCCTTCGGCCGTCTCGACATCCTGGTCAACAATGCCTGCGTCTATGACGACCAGGGCCTGCAATCGGACCGGGCCCAGTGGCTGCACACGCTGAATATCAACCTGGTCTCGGCGGCAATCTTCGTGCAAAAAGCCACGCCCCACATGCGCAACGGCGGCACCGTGATCAACCTAGGCAGCACCGGCGGCAAGTTCGGCACCGCCGGCCGGGCGCTGTACCCGGCATCCAAGGCCGGGATGCTGCAACTGACACGCAACCTGGCGGTCAGCCTGGCCCCGGCGGCGATCCGCGTGGTCAGCGTCTCGCCAGCCTGGACCTGGTCGCCCTCGGTGGCCGGGCTCAGTGGCGACGATCGTCGTGTAGCCGACCGGGTCGGCGCCACCTTCCACCCGCTGGGGCGGGTCGGTGGCGGCGAGGAAATCGGCCGGGTCGTGGCCTTTTTGTGCAGCGCGGGCGCCTCCTGGATCACCGGCGTGGACATCCCGGTGGACGGCGGTTTTTCCATTCTCGGCCCGGACCAGGGGCTCTCGCCGCGCGTCTGGTTCGAGCGATTGCGTGACCCGGTTCCGGCGGACCGATAAGATCCACCGACCAAGCGCCTTGAACACAACAAACACGACCTCCTGATGAGTCGATAACGAGGAAATGACATGGGCAAGATGATCGAAATTCCAGCCACCGACGGCAGTGGCAGCTTCGCCGGTTACCTGGCGCTTCCCGCCAGCGGCAAGGGTCCGGGCGTGGTGATCGGCCAGGAAATTTTCGGGATCAACGCGAACATGCGCGAGATCGCCGATTTCTATGCCGAGGAAGGCTATGTCGCCCTGGTGCCGGATCTGTTCTGGCGCCTGGAGCCAGGGATTGAACTGGGCTTTACCGAAGCTGACTTCGCCCGCGCCATCGACCTGTTCCAACGCATGGACTTCGACCTGGCCGTGACCGATATCGAGGCCAGCTTCAACGTCCTGCGCGGCCTGGCCGCCGTCGAGGGCAAGGGCCTGGGCTATGTCGGTTTCTGCATGGGCGGGCGGCTTGCCTACCTGACCGCCGCCCGCACCGCGGTGGCCTGCTCCGTGGGCTACTACGGCATGGGCATCGAGCACCTGCTCGAAGAGGCCGACAACATTAAGGGCCGCCTGGTGCTGCACTTTGCCGAACAGGACGGTTACTGCGACGCCACCGCCCGCAGCCAGATCGCCCAGCGCCTGAACGGCCGTGACAAGGTTGAGATCTACACCTACGCCGATGTCGACCACGCCTTTGCCCGTGCCGGCGGTATGCACTACAACAAACCCGCCGCACTGATGGCCCATGAGCGCAGCATTGCCGCCCTCAAGCAAGAAATCGGCCCAAACTTCAACCTCTCCGAGCTCTGGGAAAAACACATCGAGTACGAGTTCGGAGCGCGGGACGTGCCCAAGACCATGGCAACCATGGTGGCCGAACCCTACGTCAACCATATCCCGACCATGACCGGCGGCGTCGGCTATCGCGAACTGAGCCGCTTCTACCAGCACCACTTTGTCCACGCCAATCCGCCGGACATGAAACTGGTGCCGATCTCGCGTACGGTCGGCGCCTCGCAGATCGTCGACGAGTTCGTGATGTGCTTTACCCATACCACCCAGATCGACTGGATGCTGCCCAACGTCGAGCCCACTGGTAAATACGTGGAGATCCCCATGCTGGGGGTGATCAAGTTCCGTGGCGACAAGCTCTGCCACGAACATATCTACTGGGACCAGGCCAGCGTGCTGGTGCAGATCGGCCTGCTCGACCCAACCGGCCTGCCGGTGGCGGGGATTGAAACCGCGAAGAAACTGCTCGACGAACAACTGCCGTCCAATACCCTGATGGGCAACTGGCCAAGCAGCGCCGAGTAACTGCCAAACGCCAGGCCGTGCGATCGCGCGGCCTGGCGTTCTTCGTTACAGCCTGGCGGTTTGGTGGGGCAACTCGCCGAAGCGCTCGCGATAGTAATGGGCAAACCGGCCCAGATGACCGAAGCCATGCTCCAGGGCGACCTCGGTAATACTCAGATCACGCCGCCCCAGCAACCGCTCGCGTACCGCCTCCAGGCGCAGATTGCGCAAGCGCTCCATGGGCGTCTGCCCATAGCAGCGCTGACACAGGGTGTTGAGGCTGCGCACACTCATTCCGCCCGCCGCCGCCAGCTCACCCAGGGTCAGGGTTTCTCCCAGCCGACTGCGCATCAACCCTTCGATCCTGTGCAATTGACGCAAAGCCTGGCGCTGCGCCGGCGATTCGACGCGCAGGCCCGCGCCGTTCTCGACCTGGGGCGGATGCGTCAGCAGAAACAGCGGCAGGCTCTCCTCCAGGTGTCGCAGCCAGTGCCCATGCAACGGCTCGTCAGCACTGGCCCCCAGTTGCCCGAGCAGATTATCGACCAGGCGCAACCAGCCGCGGGTCTGCCCGGTGTCGAGACGGTAGGCGGCGGGCAAGGCGAAGTCTGCGGCCAGACCGCCCTCATCCACCAGCCGCGCCTGCATCAGCCGCAGCAGGCTGCGCGGCACCTTGAGCAACAGTTGCTCGCAGCCGCTGTGCCAGACCAGCCGCGCCTGGCGCTCGGGCGCCAGCACCGCGACCTGCCCGGCCTCCAGCGTCAGCTCCAGGCCATCGCACTCCAGACTGGCGCGCCCGCGCAACGGCATCTGCATCAGCACGAAGTCGGTAAAGGGCCGCGGCCGCACTTCGACCTCGGCGCCATAGCGCAGCACAAAGAGTTGGCAGCGCCCCACTTCGGCGCGAAAGAACGCAGTGTCGACACTGCCGTCGCGCCAGCTCAGGTCGTGTTCCACCAGCTCACGGGCCAACAGTCGGTGGCTTTCCTGGCGTGAACGACTGGTGAAGACCGGGGTCTGGCACAGGCGCGAGAGATCGAGCCCAACCCCCTGGTGCGGGCTGGGCTGTAGCTGGGCCATCACTTAAAACGCCCGGTTGCGGCGCGCTTCGTTGCGCTGCAAAGTCATGCTCGGTGTCTCGTCGAACAGTTTGCGGTACTCGCTGGAAAACCGTCCCAGGTGGGTAAACCCCCAGCCCATGGCGATCACCGAGATATTGCGCGCCGAATTGTCTTCGAGAATTTCCTGGCGCACCGCGCCCAGGCGGTGCTTCTTCAGATAGGCCATGGGCGAGACGCCAAAGTACTTGCGAAATCCCTCGAACAACTTGAAGCGCGAAACCCCCGAAACCGCCTCGATATCTTCCAGGTGCAGGGCTTCGCGGGCATTCTCGTGGATGTACTGCTTGGCGCGGATCAGGTAGTGCGGCAGCTTGACGCCGAGCACATCGCGCAGCTCTTCAGAGTAATTATTGGGCTGGGCCAGGATCAGGCCCTTGATCAGCGAGCTTTCGATATCGCGGCTGAAAAAAGTCTGGTCATACAGCTCGCGGCTGCGCTCCAGTTCACCAATAAAATAACGCGCCATGCGCCACCAGGACGCCGACGCACCATTGACCGCATCCATGACCGGATCGAACAACAGCGGTGTTTCCAGGGGACGCTGCAGCATGTCTTCGAGGGACTTGCGCATGGCCGCACGGGTAATCACCACCTGGACCTTGCGGCAGTCGCCGGCGATCGCCAGCTCCTGGCTCTCGTGGGGCGAGAGAATGATCCCACGATCGGCATCGGAGGTGACCTGACAGCCCTGCTTGCTCAAATACTGCTCGCCCACAAGCGGCAGGCTGAGGCTGTAGCTGTTCAGGTGTTCGGCATCTTCGATGCCGACGGTGACATCCGTGCCGTATTCGATGACGCCCAGCGTGGTCGACATTGACTTGAGCACATTGCCACTGTGGTGGAACTGAATACGGTTCGGGGTTGAAGTGGTCAGCAGATGGGGCCCGCAAATACCGGCCATCCATTGGCGAGCGCCATTGAGGTCATAGCGCTCGATACGAATATCTCGAACATGCACGTCAGGACTTGTACTCATCACGGGGGCACCCAAGGCTATTTTATGGACGCGCTCTAACGGCACGCCTTTGCAGTCGAAGGAGCAAACTTCATGCCGCGAGCCGCCTTGCAGGGCGGACTTGAAATATGCGGATAACATTGACCGACTAAATGGCTAGGAATTGACCTACAGAACAAAAGGCCATCGACCTACAAGCCAACAAACAGGGCACGCCGCTGTAAAACGGCGCACCTGAAGGGACACAGATCACCCGTGCCAGGTGGATAATCCGACGGCAACAGTGGGTATTACCTGCCCAGATGGGCAGCCGGGTGTTACCCCGGGCGCCCACCGCCGCGCCCGCCCCTGATGGCAGCGAGCCGGTTTACGCCTGTCGGGTTTTCTGTGCTTACCAGAACTTCCAGGTGTACGTGGTGATCAGGCGGTTCTCGTCGAAGTTGTTGCCATGGCGAAACTTGACGTTGATGTTGCGCAACTCGACGCCCAGGTTCTTCAGCGGGCCATCCTGGACCACATAGGACAGATAGATATTGCGCTCCGACTCGCTGTTGTCGCTCAGCGCACCACGGTCGATATCGGTGCCGCGCATATAGCGCGTCATCAGCTTCAGGCCGGGCACACCCAGGCTGGCAAAGTCGTAGTCGTAACGCGCCTGCCAGGACTTTTCATTGGGCTTGACGAAGGCAATCGCCGACCAGTTCACCAGGTACGGCTGTGGTGCGAAGCCATTGAGTGTCGGGAAAGTGCTGTCACCCAACATGCGCTGGTAACCCAGGCCAAAGGCGTGCGGGCCTTTGCGCAAGGTAGTCATGGCACCGTAGGAACGGTTGTCGATGCGCCCGTAGAGGGCATCGCCATCCTCCTTGTTGTTGAAGTAGCGCAGGTCGGTCTTGAGCCCGTAGCCACCGCCCAGATCAGCCAGGTAGGTGGCGCCCAGGTAGTGCTGGCGGTAGATGTCTTCGAGCTGCCCGTAGAAATAGGTACCGGTCAGCGCCGGGGTAAACGCGTAGCTGACCCCACCGAAGTTCAGGCCATCGCTGCGCCGCTTGATATCCGGGCCGTTGAACAGGTACATCTTCTCGCTGTTGGACGATTCACGACCACTGATCTCGGTGAAACGACCACCAGTCACGGTCAGTTTGTCGATCTCCTTGGACTCCACCAGGGTGCCGTGGTAGGTGGTGACCAACTGCCGCGAATCGTCGGTGTAGGCCACCGGCAACGTCGGGCGGTGCTCACCGTATTTCAGCTCGGTCTTGGAAAAACGCACCTTCGCCGTATAGCCGCCACGCCCGTAATCGGTGGCCTGTTCCTGTTGGCTCAGGCTGTACGGAATGATGCTGTCCGGACCACGACCGCCACCGCCGTCAAGGCGATAGGCGTATTGCATGGAGCCGTCGAGGCCGAATTGCAGCGGCCCTTCGGTGTAACCGGAAATAAAGCGCAGATCGAAGCCCTGGCTCCAGCTGCCAACCCGGGAATTCTTCGGATTTTCACCTTTGAAATCCCGGTCGATGTAGAAGTTGCGCAGGCCCAGCGACAACTGGCTGTCGTCAACAAAGTCCGCCTGGGCCAGTAGCGGCACACAGAAGCCGACCAGGCTGGCGGCCTGCACGCTACGGGTTAACCAACTCGCTTGAAACATGACTTATCCCTCTTATTTTAATGTGCGCGCACATTAATCAGCGGCGCAATCAAGGCGATCGCCCCCACAGTTGGCAGTTGTTTCTTTATTAAAATATTCAGCGTGAGTCGTTATAAGTAGAAGCGACAGGGCTTCCTGCCATTGCCAAACTTCAGCAGCGATTAAGCCGTATCGACGACGGACTCTCTATCCCGTTAATAGGCCACTCATATCCGTTTACTGGGCATTCTCCCCCAGCCGCCAGCCTCAACGTTTACGGGGCAAAACCGTAAAAACCCAGGCACCAATTTTATGGACTGTGTTCGCCGACAAAGCGGATAGACCCGCCCACGGGCAACTTATTTAATGCCAGCACAACGCACTTACCAGCGACACGAATTCGCCCGATGCAATGAGGTATCGATAAATGAGCAGTGCAAAAAGCGTCGAACAATGGAAAAGCTTTATTGAAGGTTGCTTGGACTTTCGCCCCGCCGAAGGGATCTTCCGAATTGCCCGGGACATGTTTACCGAGCCGGAACTTTTCGACCTGGAAATGGAGTTGATCTTCGAGAAGAACTGGATCTACGCCTGCCATGAGAGCGAAATCGCCAACAAGCACGATTTCATGACCATGCGCGCCGGCCGCCAGCCGATGATCATCACCCGCGATGGCGAAGGCCAACTCAACGCGCTGATCAATGCCTGCCAGCATCGCGGCACCACCCTGACCCGCGTCGGCAAGGGCAACCAGTCGACCTTTACCTGCCCCTTCCACGCCTGGTGCTACAAAAGCGACGGGCGCCTGGTCAAGGTCAAGGCCCCCGGTGAATACCCGGAAGGCTTCGACAAGGCCACCCGCGGGCTGAAAAAGGCCCGGATCGAAAGCTACAAGGGGTTTGTCTTTATCAGCCTCGATGCCAATGGCACCGACAGCCTCCAGGACTTTCTCGGCGACGCCAAAGTGTTCTTCGACATGATGGTCGCCCAGTCGCCGACCGGCGAACTGGAAGTGCTGCCCGGCAAGTCGGCGTACACCTACGACGGCAACTGGAAGCTGCAGAACGAAAACGGCCTCGACGGTTATCACGTCAGCACCGTGCACTACAACTACGTCGCCACCGCCCAGCATCGCCAGCAGGTCAACACCGAAAAAGGCCTGAACAGCGCCGGCAACCTGGACTACAGCAAGCTGGGGGCCGGCGACAACGACACCGATGACGGCTGGTTCTCGTTCAACAATGGCCACAGCGTGCTGTTCAGCGACATGCCCAACCCATCCGTGCGCTCCGGCTACGCGACGATCATGCCGCGCCTGATCGAAGAATATGGCCAGGACAAAGCCGAGTGGATGATGCACCGCCTGCGCAACCTGAACATTTACCCAAGCCTGTTCTTCCTCGATCAGATCAGCTCCCAACTGCGCATTATCCGCCCCGTTGCCTGGAACAAGACCGAGATCGTCAGCCAGTGCCTGGGCGTGAAGAACGAGTCGGACGCCGACCGCGAAAACCGTATCCGCCAGTTCGAGGACTTCTTCAACGTGTCCGGCCTCGGCACACCCGACGACCTGGTGGAGTTTCGCGAAGCCCAGCGCGGTTTCCAGGCCCGCCTGGAGCGCTGGAGCGATATCTCACGCGGCTACGAAAAATGGGTCGACGGCCCGACGCGCAACAGTGAAGCCATCGGTATCGCCCCGGTCCTGACCGGCACCGAAATTACCCATGAAGGGCTGTACGTCAATCAGCACAGCAACTGGCAGAACTTCCTGCTCAAGGGCCTGGATGCCAAAGCCCTGAAACTGCGCGAGGTCTAAGCATGAATCCGCAACTGCAATACCAGATCGAACAGTTTTTCTACCGCAAGTCCGAGCTGTGCGACGCCCAGGACTGGGACGCCTATATCGAGCTCTTTGCCGAGGGCAGCGAATTCCACCTGCCCCAGTGGGACTCCGAACACGTCTACACCCGCGACCCCAAGCGCGAGATGTCGCTGATCTACTACGCCAACCGCTCTGGCCTGGAAGACCGCGTGTTCCGCCTGCGCACCGGCAAGGCCGCCTCGGCCACGCCAATGCCGCGCACCCTGCACCTGGTCAACAACCTGCGGATTGCCCCGCGCGAAGGCGACGGTCTGGAAGTGCGGCTCAACTGGCACACGCTGTTCTACCGCCAGGCCACCTCGGAGCAGTTTTACGGCCGGGCCACCTACTGGCTGGAGCCGGCCGGCGACAGCTGGAAGATCACCCGCAAGCACGTGCTGTTGCTCAACGACACCATCAATTCGGTGCTCGATTTCTATCACCTCTGACGGGCAGGTATGCGGATCATGAGTCACAAGGTCGCGTTCAGTTTTGCCGATGGGAAAACCCTGTTTTTCCCGGTGAAGACCAATGAAATCCTGCTCGATGCGGCACTGCGCAACGGCATCAATATCCCCCTGGACTGCCGCGAAGGTGTCTGCGGCACATGCCAGGGCCGCTGCGAGTCGGGCCAATACAGCCAGGACTATGTGGATGACGAGGCCTTGTCGGCCGACGACCTGCGCCAACGCAAGATGCTGACCTGCCAGACCCGGGTCCAGTCCGATGCGGCGTTCTATTTCGACTTCGCTTCCAGCCTGTGCAACGCCCCGGGTCCCGACCAGCTCAAGGGCATTGTGCGGGCCGTCGAGCAGGTCTCGCCAAACACCGCGATCCTGCACCTGGACGCCGGCGCCGATGGCCAGCAACTGGACTTTCTGCCGGGGCAGTACGCCCGGCTGCAGGTCCCGGGCAGCGTCGGCATGCGTTCCTATTCATTTGCCAACCGGCCCAACGGCAGCAACCAGTTGCAGTTTCTGATTCGCCTGCTGCCCGACGGTTTGATGAGCAACTACATCCGCGAGCGCTGCCTGATCGGCGACGAGATCGTGCTGCAGGCCCCACTTGGTGCGTTCTACCTGCGCCATGTCGACAAGCCGCTGGTGTTCGTCGCCGGCGGCACCGGGCTCTCGGCCTTTCTGGGCATGCTCGACGAACTGGCCGAGCGTGGCGGCTGCGGTCACCCGGTGCACCTGTACTACGGCGTACGCAACGCCGCCGACCTCTGTGAAACCGCGCGCATCGCGGCCTATGCCGAGCGTATCGACGGCTTTCGGTTTATCCCCGTGGTCAGCGATCCGGGCCAGGACTGGAGCGGCAGGCGCGGCTATATCACCGAGCATTTCGACAGCGCCGAATTTCGCGACCAGGCCCTGGACATGTACCTGTGCGGCCCGCCGCCCATGGTCGAGTCGATCAAGCAGTGGCTGGGCGAGCAGGCGCTGGACCAGACCCACCTGTATTACGAGAAATTCACCGAGAGCAACACCTGAACACAGGCAACAGCCAGAACAATATTCCAGAACCGCGAACTCCTTTTACTGCCCTCCACTAACAACCCGTCCACGGCGCCAACCGCGCGGCGTGGACCTCACAAAAAAGGCGGCATGATGAAAACACTACTCGTGGGTGCACTACTGGCGGCGGGTTCCACCGCCACCCTGCTGGCTCAAGCCCAGGAACCGGTCCGTATCGGCTTTATCACCACCCTCTCCACCCCCGCCGGCTACCTGGGCGAAGACTCGCGCGACGGCTTCCAACTGGCCATCGACCAGGAAGGCGGCAAGCTCGGCGGCGTACCGGTCAAGCTGATCGTCGAGGATGACGGCCTGCAACCGGCCAAGGCCAAGCAGATCGTCGACCGCATGAGCCTGGACGGCATCAACCTCTACAGCGGGGTGATCTTCTCCAACGTGCTGGCCGCCGTGGTCAACACGGCGACCCAGGACGGTTTCTACATCAGCAACAACACCGGTCCCTCGAGCCTGGCCGGCAAGCAGTGCAAGCCCAACTACTTCGTCGCCTCCTACCAGAACGACACCATCCACGAGATGGCCGGCAAGGCTGCCAATGACCTGGGCTACAAAAAAATGGTCATCCTCGCCCCCAACTACCAGGGCGGCCGCGATGCCCTGGAAGGCTTCAAGCGCACCTACAAAGGTGAAGTCACGGAGATCTACACCAAGCTCAACCAGCTGGACTTCTCGGTCGAACTGGCCCGCGTACGCTCCCTGGCACCGGATGCGGTCTTCGAATTCCACCCGGGCGGCGCCGGGATCAACTTTGCCAAGCAATACGCCGGCTCCGGCCTGAACAAGACCATCCCGATGGTCGTGCCCGTGTTCTCCATGGACGAGCGCATGCTCGCGGCCACCGGCGACATGGCCAAGGGCATGAATATCGTGAGCCTGTGGAATCCCCAGTCGAGCAATCCGGCCAACCAGGCGTTCGTCAAGGCCTTTACCGACAAGTACAAGCGCGTCCCTACCGTCTATGCCGCACAGACCTACGACACCGCGCGCCTGATCGGCGCTGCGCTGAAGACCGTCGACGGCAACGTCAAGGACCAGGACGCCATGCGCCAGGCCCTGCGTCACGTGAAGTTCGATTCGATCCGCGGTGACTTCGCCTTCGCCAAGAACCAGCACGCCGTCATCGACTGGTACCTGCTGCGCGTCGAGGCCAATGCCGACGGCAAGCTGGTGCAAGTCCCGGTCAGCACCATCGCCCGCTCGCAAGTGGACAGCTTCGCCGCCGAATGCGCCATGTAATCCGGCCCCAGGGTCGCGTGCCCGCCGCCCGAGGCGGCGGGCACTTCTCGTAGGATGTCCAGCATGCTGCTACTTGAACAAATCCTTAATGGCCTGCAATACAGTGCCCTGCTGTTTTTGCTCGCCTCCGGGCTGACACTGATCTTCGGCATCATGGGCGTGATCAACCTCGCCCATGGGGCCTTCTACATGGTCGGCGCGTTCTGCGCCGCCTACACCGCCTCGGTCAGCGGCTCGTTCTGGCTCGCCGGGCTGGCCGCCATTATCGGCTCGGCGCTGTACGGGCTGTTGATCGAAACCAGCATCATGCGCCGGCTCTACAACCGCGATCACCTGGACCAGGTGCTGGCAACCCTGGCCGTGGTGTTTTTCAGCAATGAACTGATCAGCGTGCTCTTCGGCCGCAGCCCCACGGCAATGCCAACGCCCGAGTGGTACGGCAGTTTCGTCGAAGTGCTGCCCGGGCTTATGTACCCGGTCAGCCGCCTGCTGTTTATCGCCGCCGGCATCGTGGTGGCCATCGCCATGTGGCTGCTGATCAACCATACCCGCCTGGGCATGCTGGTCCGCGCCGGCGCCGATGACCATGAAATGGTCGGCGCCCTGGGCGTGAATATCTCGCGCCTGTACACCCTGGTCTTTGTCTTTGGCTGCGTCCTGTGCGGGCTGGCCGGCTTTATGGCAGCACCGCTGCTGTCGGTGGAAATCGGCATGGGCGAACGCGTGCTGATTACCACCTTCGTGGTGATTGTGGTCGGTGGCGTGGGCTCGGTGCGTGGCGCACTGGCCGGGGCCCTGGTGATCGGCATGGTCGACAGCCTGGGTCGCGCCTATATCCCCCAGTTGCTCGACCAACTGCTGCCGGCGCAAATCAGCGGCACCCTGAGCGCCGGGCTGATTTCAGCCAGCGCCTACATCGTCATGGCCGTGGTCCTGCTGTTTCGACCCCGTGGCCTGTTGCCCGCTCGCGCGTAAGGAGAGACCCTATGTCCCGTCGAGTCCTGATCGACCTGCTTTGCCTGGCGACCTTCGCCCTCCTGCCGCTGCTCGCCAGCCTGTTGCACGAACCGTTCCTGGTCAGCCTGTTTACCCGCCTGGCAATCTACGGCATGGCCGCTGCCAGCCTCGACCTGCTGATCGGCTACGGGGCGATGATCAGCTTCGGCCACGCGGCCTTCTTCAGCCTGGGCGGCTATGTGGTCGGGGTGGTGGGTTTCCATACCAGCCAGTTCATGCCGTTGTGGGGCTGGGAAGGCTCCAACAGCGCGCTGATCGTCTGGCCCCTGGCCCTGCTGGTCTGCGCCCTGTTCGCCTTGGTGATCGGCTATCTGTCGCTGCGCACCACAGGGGTGCAGTTCATCATGATCACCCTCGCCTTCGGCCAGATGCTCTACTTCGTCCTCAGTTCGCTGTCGGTGTACGGCGGTGACGACGGCATTCTGATCAATGAACGCAACAGCCTGCCGGGCATGGACATGGGTAACCCGGTGCAGTTCTATTACCTGTGCCTGGGCTTGCTGGTGGCCTGGCTGCTGTTCTGCCGGCGCCTGGTCGGCTCGCGCTTCGGCTTTGTCCTGCGCGGGCTCAAGCAGAGCGAGCGACGCAGCGTCAGCCTGGGCCTGGAGCCGCTGCGCTATCGCTTGAGCGCCTTTGTCATCGCCGGGGTCGGCGGCGGCCTGGCAGGGATTCTGTGGGCCAACTACGCGATGTTCGTCAGCCCCGACATGGGCGCCTGGCAGAAGTCCGGCGAGCTGATGGCCATGGTGATTCTTGGCGGCGTCGGCACCCTGCTCGGCCCGGTCCTGGGCGCGGCGGTGTACCTGGGCCTGGAACAGGTGCTGAGCTTGTGGACCGAGCACTGGCTGCTGCTGTTCGGTCCGCTGCTGTTGCTGGTGGTGCTGTTCGGACGCAAGGGTCTCTACGGGCTGCTGCTCACCCCGTTGCCCCGCTGGCGCAAGGCGCCGGCCGAGGCACGGGTCGTCAATGCCGAAATCAGCGAGGTACGCCCATGACCGCCCAACTGTCCATCCAGGGCCTGGAGAAAGCCTTTGGCGCGATCCAGGCCACCAACGGCGCCAGCTTCGATATCACCCCTGGCGAGCTGCACGCGATCATCGGCCCCAACGGTGCGGGCAAGTCCACGCTGATCGCGCAGATCGCCGGGGAGATTCGCCCGGACCAGGGCCGGATCTTCCTCGCTGGTCGCGATATCACCGACGTGCCCGCCCACCAGCGTCCACGCCTGGGCCTGGCGCGGGCCTTCCAGGTGAGCCAGCTGTACCCTGAGTTCACCCTGCTGGAAAACGTCGCCGTGGCCATTGCCGCTCGCGAAGGCAAGAGCTTTGGCCTGTGGACCCCGCTGGCCAGCGACCGGCGCCTGCTCGACCCGGCGGCGGTCTACCTGGAACGTGTCGGCCTGGGCGGGCGCAGCCACTCGCTGGTCAGCGAATTGTCCCACGGTGAGCGCCGGCAACTGGAAATCGCCCTGGCCCTGGCCCAGGAAGCCTCGGTGCTGCTGCTCGACGAACCCATGGCCGGCATGGGCGCCGAAGAATCGGCCCGCATGACCCAGTTGCTGCTCGAGCTCAAGGGCCGCTACGCGATCCTGCTGGTGGAGCACGACATGGACGCCGTGTTCGCCCTCGCCGACCGGATCACCGTGCTGGTGTACGGCAAGACCATCCTCACCGGCAGCGTCGAGCAGATCCGCAACGACCCGCAAGTGCGCGCCGCCTACCTGGGAGAAGAACATGCTTGAAGTCAGTGGTTTGCAGGCCGGCTACGGCCTGAGCCAGGTGCTGTTCGACATGCACCTGAAGATCGAACAAGGCCAGGTGGTGTCGCTGATCGGCCGCAACGGCATGGGCAAGACCACCACCGTCAAGGCCATCATGGGCTTGCTCAAGCCCAGCGCCGGCAGCGTTCTGGTGCATGGCCGGGAAATGCGCGGTGCCGCCCCCTACCGCATCGCCCAGGCCGGGCTCGGCCTGGTGCCCGAGGGCCGGCGCGGTTTTGGCAGCCTGAGCGTGCGCGAAAACCTGCTGGCCACCGCCACGCGCGGCAAATGGGATCTGGCGCGTATCTACCAGTTGTTTCCACGCCTGCAGGAGCGCCAGGAGCAGCTGTCACGCACGCTGTCCGGCGGCGAGCAGCAAATGATGGTGGTGGCGCGGGCCCTGCTGACCAACCCGCAGTTGCTGATTCTCGATGAAGCTACCGAAGGGTTGGCGCCGATCATTCGCGAAACCATATGGAATTGCCTGGCCAGCCTCAAGGCCGAAGGCGAGACCATCCTGGTGATCGACAAGAACCTCAAGGAAATGGCCCGCGTGGTCGATTGCCATCACATTATCGAAAAGGGCCGCCAGGTCTGGCAGGGCAGCCCGGAACAACTGGCCCAGACGCCGGAACTGTCCCAGCGTTATCTCGGGGTTTGACCAAGAACGGCTGGCCCTGGGGCCGCTACGCGTTCGTCTTCCTGCATGACGCGAGCCAGGGCCACCAGCTCCTCGGGGGCCAGCAATGACCATGACTGGCTCTGGGTCTCGCCTTGGGCCCGCGTCGACAGTTTCAGTTGCTCGCGCAACGTCGCGATCATGAGGCTGACCATGGGCATTGTGCGCTCTCCCAACAACGACGCTCGACGCAACTTATCCACCTCTCCAAAAACGGAACTCAGGCATTTGCCCAGGCTTTCATTTTGCAACTGTTTCAGAACCTGCTCGGTAATCGTACTGTCCAGGCCCTGCAATTGATTACGCAATTGCAACTCCAAATGAGTGTTGAACCGCGCCCGCAGTACATCCTCCGCCACCGCCGGCATGGCTTTGCTTGCTAACTTCCAGCGCGTCTCGGTCTCCCGAAATAAACGCATCAGCGCCACGCTGATATTACCCAGCGCCGTATCACTGCCTTGCGTGCCCGTCGCCAATTCACTCAGGCTCTTCTCAAGACTCGGCGCCTCGATATCACGCGCTTGGTACAGCGACTGCAGCACTTTCAGATCGGCACCGGTTTTGACTCGCTCGCCCAATTCGTTGGGACTGATGGAGCCCTCGCGCATGGCTCTGAGCATCAGCGCAAGATCTAAATGCTTGATCGTGATCGCCGAGGAGTCTTGTTCCACCGATAACGACTTCTTCAGGCTCTCGAACAGTGCCTCATGCTCACTCTCTTCGCCGGTTATATCACCAAGCGGTGCACTCTGGGTTTCGGCGGTTTTATTCGTGGACTCAGGATCGCCCAACAGTTTCAGCACATCGAGAGCTAACTGACTGATATCGGGAGCCAACTGACGAATATCGGCAGCCGCCTGCTCCAGACACGCATCAGCCTCAGCCAGTTCCTGGTCCGCCCCCGCTTTGCCACGCAACTGATCTGGGAGTTGGACCAGTGTCGTAGCGATGCTCCCCGTTGTCCCCCATTGCGAAAACGCAAGCCCCTTCTTATCCTTCGTCGTACCCATAATGTGGTTCAGAATTTTTCCCGCCCGCGCGTTTATGTCTGTATCAGAGTACTTAGTAGACAGCGCCGACAACGCAGTAACTACGCGGCGTAATGCACCATTGCCGGTCGCCAGCACAGCGTGCTTGCTTTCCAGGGTGTTACGGCTGATGCTCAATAAGACTTCAACGTTAGCTTTGCACAAGCCGTCACGCGCACTCTCTAAGATAGCCTTATCTACGATGATCTTATATTGATCGGCGGACATCGCGGCATTGGCGTGCGGGGCAAATGGTGTTGGTGACTCCTTGCCTGGTGCTGACGCCCCCTTGCCGAGCACACTGTAGAACCACTTGGACAGGTCGTTTAATGGCTGAACCAGCCTACAGGCAAGGTCCTTGAGTACATTTCCGGCCTGCTCAAGCTCTTCCTCCAGGCGCTTGGCTATCATCCTGATGATCGGCTCAACCTTGACGAACACCCCCTTAGCAGACTTACTCCCGCTAACGGGGGGCGCATCTGAAACATACGTGGCTTGCTCAAATCCTATTTTGCTCATCACCCGCCTCCACTATTAATGCGCATAGTCCAAGGGGCGAACAGAACATCGGAAAACCCACCCCCCCTGTATCGTAATCAGCGTTCAAACGTTATAGATTACTCTCCAAAAATGACGTCCGAGGCGCTTGTGCGTACTGCTGCCACTCCACCAATACAATCGACCCACCTGTAAAAGCTGACCTCCCCGTTATTAAAATTAACCTTCCCATTACACTTCAAATTCAAGCGCATCCAGTCCCAACTAGAGTCCCACTGTAGCCCATCCCCCTTAGACGCGACTTTTCCCAGCAGCTGGGCTAACCAGTTCTTTACGGTGTCACGCACTGACACAAGGGCCACTTTCATTCGACTTAACAGGCTCTTGCCACTAGATTGCGGATCCTTGGAATATATGCCCGGAAGGTCGGTGTAGGGCAGACTATTGACAGGAAGAGATGGCACCCAAACCAATCTCTTCCTGACCTCTGCCAATGCCTTCTTGGCATCTGTCTCAGATTCGAAACGCTCAAGAACATCCGCCTTCAGATATTTGCTGGTGAGGTAAAACACATAACTACCATCCGCTTCATAGACACCGCACATACCCTTACCCCGATTGAGGTTTTGAGGTTAAGTGCACACTGATCCGGCCGCTATCAGATTGCGTCGAGTTTTTTAATGCATTTTGTAGTGAACCGATTATGCAGACTCGACCACCTGCACCTACTGCAATGGCGAAAAGCTCGCCGGCAAATAAACCGTCGAGTGCATATCGCGCAACTGCGGGCCGGAGTTCTCCGGCGGCCAGACGCCATCCGTCACCGCGCGAGTGCGCACCTCCAGGCGCTGCTCCAACGTGGTGTAGGGCCAGATATGCAGATAACGGGGCAGTTGCCCGTCGGTGGCATAGAAGGCGGCATAGACCGGCGAGAAATCCGCCGCCGTGCGCGGGCCCACGGCTTTTTCCCAGCCCTTGAGGGTCGGCGCCAGCCCGGAAGGCACCAGGTGATAGACCCGTAGCTCGTAGAACGGCCCGTGCGCCCCGGCCGCCAGGGGTTCGAGAAACGGAAACAGCGTGTAGTTCTCGGCACGCATATCGGTCAGGTAGGTTTCGATGCCAAAGGCATCGGCACTGAGCAGATAACGCTCGCGCTCGGCCTGGCGCGTGGCTTCATCGGCAAAGCCGCGCAATACGGCGATCTGGTTCAGCGGGCCGATTTCCGAAGCCCAGCAGCCCATCAGCGCCACGCCTGGCAGACTCTCGGGCAGGCGCTGTTCCAGGCAGGCCATAGCCGTGGCCACGGTCCGCACGCGTACGGTAAAGGTCAGCAACTCAAATAACTGCATAGCATCCTCGGTTCCAGGTGAATTCATCGGGCCAACGGCGGCTTAAGGGCGCCGGGCAAACAGAGCGTTGCGATCCAGGTGATTGAGATGGCTACAGCCCATCAGATTCAAGCTCAGCTTCAACTCATCGCTCAACAGGTCCAGGGCCTTGCCGGCCCCCGCCGTACCGGCCACCGCCACGCCATACAGGGTGGCGCGCCCAAGCAAGACCGCGTCGGCGCCCAGGGCCACGGCCTTGACGATATCGCTGCCCCGGCGAATCCCGCCGTCGAGCAGCAAGCTCAATTTGCCTGCGACCACCGGAGCAATGGCTGCCAGTGCGTCGAGGCTGCTCAAGGCGCCATCGAGCTGGCGGCCGCCGTGGTTGGAGACGACGATACCGTCGAGCCCCAGGGCCAGGGCGGCCTCGACATCCGCCGGGTGCAGCACCCCCTTGAGCAGCAGGCGACCGTCCCAGGCATCGCGCAGGCGGGCGAGCATGTCCCAGTCGAGCAAGGTGTCCATCTGCTTGCCGATAAAGGCCATGGAGCCCAACGCATTGCGCTCGCTTTCGGGCAGATAGGCTTGCAGGTTGCCCATGCCCGGCAACCCCGCCGGCCACATCACTTGCTTGAGCCAGCGCGGATGGCGCAGCACATCGAGTTTGTTGCGCCAGGACAACTGCCGGGGCCGAGCAAAATTGCGTCGGTCCCATTCACGATTGCCCAGCACCATGGCGTCGCTGGTCAGCACCAGGGTCCGGCAGCCCACCGCTGCGGCGCGGTGCAACAGATCGCCTTGGACTTTTGGATCGCGCATCGCATAGAGCTGAAACCATAGATCGACGCCGGGCACCGCGGCCGCGATCTGTTCAAGGGAAACATTGGACGCCGTGCTCAGGGTAAAGGGCAGACCGCGCGTGGTCGCCGCACGGGCCAGATGGATATCGGCATCGCGATGCAACAGCCCGTTGTAGCCGGTCGGGCCGATCAGCATCGGCACCGGCAGCACCCGACCGAACAGGGCACGCCCGGTGTCCGGCACATGGCACGGGACCATGGCCCGGGCATGCAGGCCCCAGGCACTGAAGGCGCGCAGATTGTCGCCCAGGGTCAACTCGGCTTCGGCACCGCCACTGAGGTATTCCCAGGCAAAGTACGGCAACCGCCGACGGGCCATATCCGCCAATTCGGCGATGCTGTGCACGCGACTCAGGTCGGTGCCGGTATGGAAGCGGCGCATAGGCGCTCCTTGGTGCGGGCGGCCAAAACCGCAACGAAAAAAAACCCGGAGGGAGCGCTCCGGGTGAGGAATAAAACGGCTGCCAGGGCTCAGATGCGCGGGCTCTGGCAGCCTGCCCGCGAACCGCTGCCGGTTCGCGAGGTCAAGCACGTGGCCGGGATCAGAACTTCCAGGTGTAGGTCGTGATCAGGCGGTTTTCCTGATAGTCCGCACCGGAGGCCCGACCGCTGCCATAGCGGGTTTTCACGTCGATATTGCGCCATTCAACGCCCAGGTCCTTGAACGGACCGGACTGCACCACATAGCTGAGGTAGAAGTTGCGCTCGCTCTCGACGTTCTGGTCCAGGGCATTGTTGCCACGGTCGATACCGCTGCCGCGCAAGTAGCGCGTCATCAGTTTCAGGCCCGGCAGGCCCCAGCCGGCAAAGTTGTAGTCATAACGCACCTGCCACGAGCTTTCGTTGGGTTTGACAAACCCCACCGTCGACCAGTTGATCAGGTACGGTTGCGGCGCATAGCCGTTGAGTGTCGGGAAGCCGGACTCGCCGAGCATGCGCTGATAACCGACGCCAATGGCATGGGCACCCTTTTTCAGGGTGGTCATGGCACCGTAGGAACGGTTATCGATGTCGCCGTACATGGCCTTGCCGTCTTCCTTGTTATCGAAATAACGCAGGTCGGTTTTCAGGCCATAGCCGCCACCCAGATCCTGAAGATGAGTCAGGCCCAGGTACTGTTGCTGGTAGATATCTTCCAGTTGCCCAAAGAAGTATGTGGCCGACAGGTTTGGGGTAAACGCATACGTCGCACCACCGAAGTTCAAACCGTCGCTGCGGTGTTGAACGTTAGGCCCGTTGAACAGATACATCTTTTCCCGGTTGGAAGATTCACGCGAACTGATTTCGGTGAAGCGCCCGCCCGTCAGGGTCAGGTTATCCACTTCCTTGGATTCGATCTGGAAACCGTGATACGTGGTAATCAACTGCCGCGAGTCATCGATGAAGGCGACTGGCAACATCGGGCGCAGTTCACCGATTTTCAGTTCAGTCTTGTTGTAACGCACTTTCCCCGTCAACGCGGCGCGGCCATAGTCACGCACTTGCTCGCCCTTGCTGGTGTCGTACGGAATGATCGTGTCCGGACCACGGCCACCACCACCATCCAGGCGATAGGCGTACTGCGCCGACAGATCGAGACCGAACTGCAGGGTGCCTTCGGTGTAACCCGAGATGGCCCGGAAGTCGAAACCTTGGGTCCAACTGCCGATCCGCGATTTCGGCGCGTCCGACTGCTTGAAGTCACGGTCGATATAGAAGTTGCGCATACCCAGGCTGACCTGGCTGTCTTTGACAAAGTCGGCGTAGGCCGTCAGTGGCGCGAAGATCCCCATTACCGCCGCAGTGGTGATGCCACGGCTTACCCAGCTCTTCTGAAACATGTAACTTTCCTTCTTTTTTTCCGCACACAGGCACGGCTAGTGGAAGCAGATCAAATCAGCAAAGTGCAACTTTGGCAGTCAATCCGCAGTATTGTTTTTATAACCACTTACTGCAAAAAAGTTGTGACGCGACGCTCCACCAATACAGCGAAAGGCGCATTCTCATTATTTTTATTACGGACACATGGAAAGGCTTACAACAACTAACACGGCAACTTACTAAACTTAGGAAGTGGCTTTTGTGGACTCCCCAAGTTGATGGTAGGCACGATTGAAATACACCAGGCCTTCCTGGCTCTCGCCATTGCGAATGCCCAGCACTTCACAATAGAAAATCGTGTGCGAACCCACTTCATGGGCCTGGGCAATCCGGCAGTCGAAGCTGACCAGCGCTTCGTCGAGCAGCGGCGAACCGCTTTCCAGGGTGCTCCAACTGGCCGCAGAGAAACGCTGCTCGGTGTCCAGGTTGCGATTGGAGAACACCCCGGAAACCTCACGGTGATCAGGGGTCAGCACGTTGACGCTGAGCACGCCGTTGCTCTTGAAATGCACGTTGGAAAACGACGAGCGATTCATGCACACCAGCAATGTCGGCGGCTGATCGGTAACGCTGCACACGGCCGAGGCGGTGAAGCCAAAACGCCCGGCAGGACCGTCGGTGGTGATGATCGAAACCGCCCCACCGAGCATTGCCATCGAGTTACGAAATCCAGTTGTATCGACCATGGTGTTAACCCTCCGGTCTATCAGATATCCAGGACCAGCTTGTTGGACTTGGCCCGCGAGCAGCACACCAGGATCTGGTCATTGGCGGATTTTTCTTCGTCCGTGAGGTAGACATCACGGTGATCCGGTTCGCCTTCGAGCACGTCGCACAGGCACGTGCCGCACACGCCCTGCTCGCACGACACTTCAATCTTGATCCCGACCGCCTCCAGGGCTTCGACGATGCTCTGGCCTTCGGCGACCTGCACGGTCTTGCCGCTGCGCTGGGCCACCACTTCGAAACCGGCGCCGGACGCATCGACTTCAACCTGGAAGTACTCGCGGTGCACATGATCGTCGGCATACCCGGCCTTCAGGGCCTCGGCGATCACCCAGTCCATAAAGCCGGCCGGGCCGCAGACATACACATGCACGCCGGCCTGCGGAGCGCCCAGGACCCGTGGCAGGTCGAGCTTCTGCTCGCTGGCCTCATCATCGAAGTGGGTGTGCAGGCGCGCGGCGAACGCGGCATTGCCCAGTTCATCGAGAAAGGCACTGCGGCTGCGGGAACGGCCGCAGTAGTGCAATTCGAAATCGCTGTCGCGGGCATTGAGCGCGTAGGCCATCGCGACCATGGGCGTAATCCCGATACCGCCACCGATCAGGATCGAACGACGGGCATCGCCGGCCAGCGGGAAGTGGTTGCGCGGCAGGCTGATCTCGATCTCGCGACCTTCGAGCAGCAACTCATGCACCGCCACCGAACCACCGCGCGAAGCCGGGTCCTTGAGCACGCCCAGGCGATAGGCGTCGGCGTTGGCCGGGTCGCCGCACAGCGAGTATTGGCGCACCAGGCCGGTCTTGAGGTGGATATCGACGTGCGCGCCCGCCTCGAAGGCGGGCAGAGGCTGCCCCGACGGATCGCTCAGGTCGAGCACGACAACGCCCTCGCCCTGTTCTTCGCGCTTGCGCACGACGACTTTCAACAGTTGATCGCTCATACAGGAACATCCCGATATCTTGGTAAAGCGGGACCGTTCGAACGGCCCCGCGACTTGCTTGTGTTGTGATCCCTGTGGCCGGCCAAGGGGCTCAGCGCATAAAGATCCCGCCATTCACGTCCCAGGTTGCCCCGGTGGTGAAATAGGCGTCTTCGCTGGCCAGTTGCACGATCAGCTTGCCGAGGAACGCGGCGTTGCCCAGTTGCTTGACCGGGATGGCCTCGATCAGCTTTTCCAGACGCTCGGGCGGCACGGCGGCACGCACCGCCGGCGACTCGATCGGCCCCGGAGCGATGGCATTGACCGTCACCCCGGCCGCGGCCAGTTCCTTGGCGAAGATCTTGGTCAGGGTAATGATCGCCCCCTTGGACGCGGCGTAATGCGCGCCCGTGGCCGTACCGCCGTTCTGCCCGGCCAGGGAGGCCATATTGATGATCCGCCCATAACCCTGACTGGCCAGGTAAGTGCCGAACACCTGGCAACCGACAAAGGTGCCGCGCTGGTTGACGCTCACCACCCGGTCGAACTCCTCCGGGCTGATCTGCATCACCGGCGTGGTCATGGTCATCGCGGCATTGTTCACCACCACCTGCAGCGACCCCCAGTGGGCGAGCACATCGGCCAGCGCCGTCTCGAAGTCGGCCTTGCTGGCAACATCGAGCTTGAGTGCCAGCACCCGCTCACCGCTGGCGTCGAGTTCGGCCGCAGTGGCCTGGGCAGACGCCAGCGAACGGTCGCTGATGACCACCCGATAACCGGCGATCAACAACTGTTCGGCAATGCTGCGGCCCAACCCTTGAGCGGCGCCGGTGACCAATGCTACGTGCGTCATGACAGCGTCCTCAGAGGATGTAGCCGATACCGGCCAGGGTATCGGTGGAGTTGATCAGCTGGATCAGCTTGCGCTGGATCTTGAAGCTGTCGCCGTTGCGCACCAGTTGGAAGGTGACATCGGCGGTGTACTGCTTGAGCACATCCTTGCGGAACTCGCGCAGGTTCTGCGCGCAGCGCACGGTGATGATCCCGTCTTCATCCGAGAGGATGCGAAAACGCGACTGGCTGCGCACGGTACGGGCACGCGGCGTGGTCGAGATCGATTCGCCGCTGGTCAGGCGGGTGACCCGCAACTGGCGCATATGGTGATCGTCATAGGCGTAGTTGAGGGTGTTCTCGAAATCGGTCTCCAGCGGATCGATCGGGATGATGTAGGTCGCGGTTTCGGTCCACAGGTCCAGCCACTGGGCGAATTCGCCGTGGTCGAGCATGTCCGCTTCCTGCCAGATAAAGGCGCTGACTTGGTTGAGCAATTGCAGGTTGATCATGGTGTTCTCCGTCGACTTAGACCGACATCATCTTTTTCCACTGCTGGTATCCAGCGCGCATGCCGGTTTCGGCGCTCACATCGCTGACCAGCCCGTCTTCGCTCGGCTTCTCGCCTGGTAGACCGCGGTTCAGCATGATCCACAGGTCGGTGCCGGCACTGGCGCCACGCTGTACGCGCTCCCAGGCTTCGGAGTCATCCGGCGTACCGAACCCCATCGGGCCCTGGAAGTGCTCGTGCAGACGCAGGCGGTAGCGGTTGGCCACAGCCGGGCCGCCGTCCATGGTGATCACGGCGTGGTGGATCTCGGTTTCATTGACCGCGATCGGTTGCAGGACCCGGAAGAACGCCATGGAGCAGGCGATGTTCGGGAACAGGTTGAGGTTGAAGCCTGAACCGCCGACCGCACGCACGATGCGACGGACTTCGGCTTCTTCGTGACCTTCGGCGCGCAGTTGGGCGGCCAGGTCTTCGAAACGACCGGGGATCGGCAGGTCCAGGTTGGCTTCCAGATCCACCAGGTCGGGGATCATCACCATCACGCTGTGGCCGTTGCCCAGGTCTTCGACATAGCCCGGGCCTTCGACGAAGTCGAACAGCTCCAGGGTCTGTTCGTCCACCGAAGACAGGAACGACTTGTGAACCAGTGGGAAGTGGTAGGCATCCGTGGTGTTTTCCAGCTGGATCTTCCAGTTGCCCGGGAAGCGGAAGCGGTGCTCGCCGCCGACCTTGACCGGGTAGCCGGCGCCCTGCTTCATGAACAGGTCGATCCATTTTTTCGCCGGGCCGAGGAAGTCGCTCAGCGGCTCGATATCGTCCTTGAAGGTGGCGAAGATCATGCCGTTGTATTCCTCGACACGCAGGCTCACCAGTGGCAGCTCGCCTTTGTCCAGGCAGTCACCGTAGCTTTCCGGGTGCGGTACGCCACGCAGGCTGCCGTCCAGCGCGTAGCTCCAGCCGTGGTACGGGCACACGAAGCTGTTGGTCTTGCCCTTTTTGTGCTCGCACACGGTGGCGCCACGATGGCGGCAGCGGTTGAGCAGGACGTTGACGCCCTTCTTGCGGTCGCGCACCACGATCACCGGCTGCTTGCCGACATAGGTGCTCTTGTAGCTGCCGGTCTCGGGAATCTCGCTGGCATGCGCGACCCAGATCCAGGTGCTGTAGAAAATCTTGTCCAGTTCCTGCTCGAAAATCTGGCCATCGGTGTACAGCGAGGTGTGCACGCGATCAGGCTGGACCAGGTCGCCCAGGTTGGTTTCCAACGTTACGGTTTCAATCAGGTTACTCACGATCACTCCTCGTCGGCATGGCTCGCCGACTCTAAGAATTCTGGGTATTACTCGCCGGCCTGGCCGGGTACGGGCAGGTGCGCGTCGCTGTTCCAGCGATCCACCGGACGGCTGAACAGGTTTTCGGTCTGGAAGTGCGCCATGCGCCACTGCCCCTGTTCGCGGGCGAACCGCACCGTCAGCCGTGCGCTGTTGAGGTGCGAAGCGCCCGAGGCAAAAGTCGAAGTCTGCAACATCACCCAACTGCCCTCGCCGCTGTCACCCTGTACCCGGATCAACTCCGACGTCAGGAAGTGCACATTCAGTGCAAAGTGCGCGGGCTCGACCATATAGGTCGCGAACATCGCCTTGATCGCTTCGCGGCCACGGTAGCCCCCGAAGCTGTCACGGTACTTGGCGCCCTTGCCTTCCCAGACCGCCTGCTCGGTGAACAGCCCGGCCAGTTCGTCGAGCGGGGAATCCACGCCCAGCTCGTCGCACAGCCACATATAGCGGTTCATGCAGGCCCGGATCGCGTTCTCGCTCTCCAGTTGGTCGAGGCGCTGGCACAGGGCGTCGATATTCGCTTGGTTTGACATCACGACCTCGACCGACTCAGCGCTGGATAATCAGTTCGCGGCCGGTACGGGCCTCGACCTTGCAGTACTTCCACAGCTTGTACGGACCGTCGCCGACCGAGGTGGTGCGGAACAGGTTGCACGCGGCGTGGACAGTCTCGATATCCGGCACGTCAGCCAGCAGATAGGTGGTCCATGGCCAGCCTGCGGAAGGGCCGACCATGCTTTGGTCGTCGTCCATGTTGCCGATCACGGTCACACCCGGCAGGTCGGCGATACCGTTCCACATCTCGCCAAAAGCGGCCCAAACCTCCAGCGCCTCAGGACGTGGCGCGTCAAAAAAGTTCTGGTTGATGCCGATGCAAAACAGCACGCGAAGCATTTTTTTATCAGTCATGGGGTTCACCAATTCAGTTGGAAAAAATTACAGGTAGCCCGGCAGCGGCTTGTTGCCGAAGAAGATTGCGCCGGCGTTCTGGTACGTCATGTCGCCCATGAAGGCGTGCTGGGTAATGACCTGGGTGTCGTTGACGAAACGCGACAGCGGGCTGGTGCGATACACGCCGCTCATGCCCGACAGCATTTGCGCGGTACGGGCCACATCGGCTGCCACGCGGGTGGCGTGGGTCGACGACAGGCGCAGCATATTGGTCTGCTCGATGCTCACCGCGTCGCCGGCCAGAATGCTGTCCCAGGCATCGTCGATGGACTGGTAGAACCAGGCACGGGCGGCGCGCAGGGCGGCTTCAGCCTTGGCCATTTCAACCTGGGCCAACGGGCGATCGGACAGCGACGGCGCGCCGGTCACGGAGATCCGGCCCGAGGCCATGCCGCAGAGTTCGTCGAGGGCGGCACGGGCAACGCCCAGGCCGACGACCGACAGCACCTGGGTCGCGAACGACAGCGACGGGTAGCGGAAGAACGGTTCGTCCAGGTTCGACGGGCCGCCGCGCACGAAGGTCCACTCTTCCGGGACCACCACGCCTTCGACCACGACGTCATGGCTGCCGGTACCGACCAGGCCGACCACGTTCCAGGTTTCCTCGATCCGCACCTTTTCGCGCGGCATGACGGCCAGGCGTGGCAGGCCGAGCATGTCGCCGTTCTTCGGCGCGACACCGACGCCGATCAACGAGGCGCCCATGCAACCGCTGGAGAATTTCCAGCGGCCATTGACCTCCAGGCCGCCGTCGACAAAGGCCGCAGGCTGCGGCGGGAAGATGCCGCCGGCAAAGACCACGTCCGGCGAATCGGCGTAGATTTTCTTGATGGTTTCCAGGGGCAGCGCGGACAGGTAGACCGGGCTCATACCAAAGCTCGCCACCCAGCCGGCGGAGCCGTCGGCGATGGAGATGTCTTCGACCATCCGGCAGAACTCGGCTGGCGAACGCTCGTCACCGCCAAAGCGCTTGGGCACCAGGGCGCGGTACACGCCGAGCGTGCGGAAACGCTCGATCACGTCCTGGGAAATGAACTTCTGCTGGTCAAACTCTTCAGCCCGCGCACGCGCACGGATTTCCACCAGCAGTTGCTGGAACTCTTCACCCGCCGTGATAGGCACGCAGCGCTGGTGGTTCAGCTCGCTTAGCGCAGTCATGGGTTTCTCCATAGTAAGCATGACGATTAGTCTTCCAGGCGCCGAACCAGCTCGCGGGCGACTGCACACAGCAGTTCGTCCGCGCCATGGGCGGCAATGAGTTGCAGGCCGACCGGCAGTCCCGAGGCGCCTTCCAGAGGAATGCTCAGGGCCGGATGACCGGAAAGATTGAAAGCCCGTACCAGCGAGGTCATGCCCAGCGCAGCACGGGTGTCGGTAGCATCGGCGACCAGCAGGGGATAATCAGGCATGGTCGGCAGCGCGAGGATCGGCGTCTGCGCCAGCAACGCGTCAACTTCCGCGATAAAAGACCGGCGTACCGCTTCGGCCCCTTCCAGGGCCTCGGCCGAGGTCAGGCTGGCGGCGCGCAGGCGATCGGCCACATCATTGGCGACCTTGCCTGTTTCCAGGAGATGGCCGCAGCCATTCCAGGTTTCGACGTTGATCACCGCCATTCCCGCACCATAAGCCGCGTGCATGCCTGGCAGTTCCTGGTCGTGCAATTCAAAGCCGCTACGGGCCAGCGCGTACTCGACGGCCGCCTGAATTTCTGGCTGGGCCTCGACCGCGATCACGCCGATACGCACACCTTCGACCGTTGGCAGCGCCTTGAAAGTCGGGTCGATGTAGCGCATGGCTTCGATCAGCCGCGTCATATCGGCGGCAAACGGTCCCACGCAGTCCAAGCTGCTCACCGCCGGCATCACACCCACGCGGCTAACCCGACCGAAGCTTGGCTTGAGCCCGAAAACGCCGCAGCAGGTGGCGGGAATCCGCACCGAGCCGCCGGTATCGGTGCCCAGGGCGAAATCGCACAAGCCTGCTGCCACCGCCGCCGCCGAACCGCTGGACGAGCCGCCGGGAATACGCCCCGGATAACGCGGATTGTCTGGCGTGCCGACCCAGGCATTAAGGCCGGTGGTGCCGAACGCCAGCTCATGCAGGCTGGTCTTGCCGGTAATGCGGCAACCGCCGGCGAGCAACGCCTTGACCACCTGAGCATGCTCAGTGGCGGGCGGCGCGTCAGCCAGGGCACGACTCGAAGCGCGGGTGGCATGGCCAGCAATATCAATGGTGTCTTTCACCATGACCGTGGGGCCATCTCCCCCGAGGGCTAAATCTTCGACAACGATCGACATGTCTTCTACCTACTGATTGGAACGCTGACCCGTCAGCACCACCTTGCGGCGCCATCACGGGGTAAACGCTTAAATCTAAAATCGTAATAATTACGTGAAATGTCAATTGAATTTTCCCAAATTAAACGGTGTGTATTTTCGGTGCATTTTTTTAGCTTTTGCACCGTCACCGTGCACTTTGGTAACACCCAAAAACAGTCAGCCAATATCTACAAAACAGCATAAATACCTTTAAATACATGGAGTTATAAAGTTGACGATAACCGTTCTCAACGCGCACATGACGGAAACAGGTGCAAAAACCAATCGTCAAAAAAACAGGTTTAAAAATAAAAAAGCCCGATAGAAACGGCAGAAATAACACCTTAAAAAAGCGCTTTTTTTGCCATTAAAAATATCGATTTTTTAGGCCTTTTCCAGCGTTCTTGATCCAGATCAACGCCTTATTTCCCGCGGCGTGATGGGCATTTTCTGACGGCGAAAAATCTCAATTCCCAGGCCCTTTTCCAGACACACCCAAAGGCCGAATTGCCACCGCGCCGCACGGCCGCGGTAACGGCCATTCGCCACCCTCAAAATATTTTCTGGCATGCAACCTGCTATTGCCCTCCTCGCCCCTCGACCGAGTGTTCAGGGTCGATCAGCGCTCCCAGGTGTTCGCCAAGGAACCGGGAGACTGAGCAGTTCGACAAAAAAACAGGCCATTTACTCGGCCGCCCCAGCGCCAGGATGTGGCGGGGCCGGCTGGCCATAAGCCTCTTGCATCGCCTTGCAACTCTTCGGAGAAAGTCATGCTTTTCAGAAAAGCCGTGTCCACGCTGTTGTTGAGTGCTGCCTGCGCCGCCGCTGCGCAAGCTGAAGTGAAAGTCGGGGTTATCACCTCCTCAACCGGCCCGATCGCCCTGGTCGGCCTGCCGCAGAAAAACACCGTCCCCTTGCTGCCCACCCAGGCCGGCGACCAGACGGTGAAATACATTTCGCTGGACGATGCAAGCGACCCCACTGCCACCGTGAAGGCGCTGAAAAAGCTGATCGACGAAGAAAAGGTCGACGCCATCATCGGCCCAAGCGGCTCGCCCAATGCCATGGGCGTGATCCAGTTCGTCGCCGAAGCCGGCGTACCGCTGCTGGCCCCGGTCGGCACCGCCGCCGTGGTGCTGCCAATGACCGAACAGAAAAAATGGGTGTTCAAGACCACCCAGAACGATGACCTGATCGCCAAGGCCCTGTTCGAGCACATGGCTCGCAAGGGCGTCAAAACCCTGGCCTTCGTCGGCACCGCCGACCCGTACGGCGAGAACTGGGCCAAGGTCGCCGCCGGCCTCGCCGCCGCGCAGAACATCAAGATCGTCGCCAACGAACGCTTCCAGCGCCAGGACACTTCGGTCACCGGGCAGAGCCTCAAAGTGCTGTCGGCCCGTCCCGACGCCGTGCTGGTCGCAGCCCCCGGCAGCTCGGCCGTGATGCCGCAAACCACTCTATTCGACCAGGGCTACCGTGGTCAGATGTACCAGACCCACGGCGCCGCGCTGCAGGACTTCCTCAAGCTGGGCGGCAAGAAGGTCGAAGGCACCATCCTGGCGGCCAGCCTGATGCTGGTCCTGGACGAGATCCCGGATAGCCACCCGTCCAAGAAGATCGCCAGCGACTACACCGCGGCCTACGAGAAACTCAACGGCGCGAAACCGGCGACCTTCGGCGGCAACACGTTCGACGCCGGCCTGTTGCTGCAAAAAGCCATTCCGGTTGCCGCGGCCAAGGCTGCGCCGGGCACGCCCGAGTTCCGTGCCGCCCTGCGTGACGCACTGGAGCAAACCCACGAGTTGGCCGCGACCCAAGGCGTCTACAACATGACGCCCGAGGACCACAGCGGTTTCGACGAACGTGGCCGCGAGCTGATCCAGGTGAAGAACGGCAACTGGACCCTGTTGCACGACTGATCGCCGGCGCGCAGTCCGCTGCGCGCTCGACCCGGCCCCGCCCACCCGGCGGGTCCGGGCCTGCTTGATTTTCAATCTGTAGAAAAAGAGTTCTCAATATGAATTTCCAGATAGCCATGCTGCTGGGCCAGGACGGCATGACCAACGGCGCGATCTACGCGCTGCTGGCCCTGTCGATCCTCCTGGTGTTCACCGTGACGCGGATCCTGCTGATCCCCCAGGGTGAATTCGTAACCTACGGCGCCCTGACCATGGCCACCCTGCAGAGCGGTCATCCGACTGCACTGGTCTGGCTGTTGCTGGGCCTGACCCTGATCGATTGCGTTCTCGACCTCTGGGGCGCGACGCGGGCCAGTCAGGCGTTCCGCCTACCCAAACGAATCTTCCTCAAGCTCGGCTATGCCGGGCTGCTGGCCGTGTTGATCAACACCCTGCCGCTGGCCGAACTGCCGATGGCGGTCCAGGCCCTGCTGACCCTGGCACTGGTCGTGCCGCTGGGCCCGCAGATCTATCGCCTGGTGTTCCAGCCCATCGCCTCGGCCAGTTCCCTGGTGCTGCTGATCGTCTCGATTGCGGTGCACGTGAGCATGGTCGGTATCGCCCTGCTGTTGTTCGGCCCTGAAGGGGCGCGCACCGAACCGTTCTCCGACGCTGGCCTGGAACTGGGCCCGGTGACGTTCAACAGCCAGACCCTGTGGGTGCTGGCCGTGTCCCTGAGCCTGATCGTGGGGCTCTATCTGTTCTTTGAACGCACCCTGTATGGCAAGGCCCTGCGCGCCACCGCGGTCAACCGCATGGGTGCACGGCTGATGGGCATCTCGCCGACCCTGGCCGGCAAGTCGACCTTCCTGCTGGCGGCCCTGATCGGCACGCTGTCGGGCATCCTGATCGCGCCAATCACCACACTGTATTTCGACTCCGGCTTCATCATCAGCCTCAAGGGCTTTGTCGGCGCCATCATCGGCGGCCTGGTCAGCTACCCCGTCGCCGCCGTCGGCGCACTGGCGGTCGGCCTGATCGAAGCCTTCTCGATGTTCTGGGCCAGTACCTACAAGGAGATCATCGTGTTCACGCTGATCATCCCGTTCTTGCTCTGGCGCTCGCTGACCAGCCGGCATGTGGAGGAAGAAGAATGAACCCGCGCTACCTGTTACTTGCCCTGCTCCTGGTCGTTGGCCTGGCGCCGCTGGTGCTACCGCCCTACTACGTGACGCTGCTCAACTACATCGGCCTGTACACCCTGGTGGTGCTGGGCCTGGTCCTGCTGACCGGCGTCGGCGGCATGACCAGCTTCGGCCAGGCCGCCTTTGTCGGCCTGGGGGCCTACACCTCGGCCTACCTGACCACCAGTGCCGAGCTACCGACCTGGCTGGCCTGGGCCGGCGCCTCGCCCTGGCTGGCACTGCTGGCCGGCGTACTGCTGACCGCCAGTGTGGCGCTGATTCTCGGCGCGCTGACCCTCAAGCTCTCCGGGCACTACCTGCCGCTGGGCACCATTGCCTGGGGCCTGTCGCTCTACTACCTGTTCGGCACACTCGACTCCCTGGGCGGCCATACCGGGGTCAGCGGCCTGCCTTCAGTGTCGTTGTTCGGCTTCGACCTGGACAAGGGCGAGAAGATTTTCTACCTGATCTGGGCGGTGCTGCTGGTGGCCATCCTGATCACACAGAACCTTCTCGACTCCCGTGAAGGCCGGGCGATCCGCGCCCTCAAGGGCGGCCAGGTCATGGCCGAATCGATGGGGGTCAACACCTTCCGCTCAAAGATGGTGATCTTCGTGATCTCGGCCGTCTTCGCCGCGATCTCCGGCTGGCTGTACGCTCACACCCAACGCTTCGTCAACCCGACGCCGTTCGGCCTGAACATGGGGATCGACTACCTGTTCATGGCGCTGATCGGTGGTGTGGGCAGCGTCTGGGGCGCCCTGCTCGGCGCCGGCATCCTGACCATGCTCAAGCAATGGCTGCAGGATCTGCTCCCGCATTTGCTGGGCAACACCGGCAACTACGAAACCATCGTCTTCGGCATCCTCATCGTGGTGCTGATGCAACGTGCGCCGGGTGGTCTCTGGCCGCTGCTCGCACGCCTGGTGCCGACCCGTTCGCGCCGCAAGGTCATCGCCCTCGATGACAGCGCCAAGGAACTGCCCCGTCGCCAGTTGCCCGAACACGGCACGGTCATTCTGCAAGCGCGCAATGTGACCAAGCGCTTCGGCGGCCTGGTCGCCAACAACGACATGAGCCTGGATATCCACTCCGGTGAAATCCTCGCGCTGATCGGCCCCAACGGCGCCGGCAAGAGCACCATGTTCAACCAGTTGTCCGGCGTCGACACGCCGACCTCCGGTGACGTGCACTTCCTTGGCCAGAAGATCAACGGCCTGAGCTCACGCCAGGTTGCCCGCATGGGCATGAGCCGGACCTTCCAGCACGTCAAGCTGCTGCCGACCATGACCGTGCTGGAAAACGTGGCCATCGGCGCCCACCTGCGCGGCAGCCAGGGCGTGCTGTCCGCAGCCCTGCACCTGGAGCGTCGTGAAGAAGCCGAACTGCTCAACGAAGCCCGCCGCCAGCTCGAACGCGTTGGCCTGGGCGACTACTTGTACGAAGAAGCCGGCAGCCTGGCCCTCGGCCAGCAGCGCATCCTGGAAATCGCCCGGGCGTTGTGTGCCGACCCTTGTCTGCTGCTGCTCGACGAGCCGGCCGCCGGCTTGCGCCACAAGGAAAAAGAAGCCCTGGGCCTGTTGCTCAGCCGCCTGCGCAGCGAAGGCATGGCGATCCTGCTGGTCGAGCACGACATGGACTTCGTCATGGGCCTGGTCGATCGCGTGGTGGTGATGGAGTTCGGCCAGCGTATCGCCCAGGGCCTGCCCGAAGAGGTGCAGAAGAACCCGGCGGTACTCGAAGCGTATCTGGGAGGGGTCGAATAATGAATATGTCCGTGGAACCACAAGCCGTCAGCCACAACCAGGTCAGCGATGCCGTCTTGCAGATCAACGACCTGAGCGTGGCCTACGGCAAGGTCGAGGCCTTGAGCAATGCCAGCCTCACGGTGGGCAAGGGCCAGATCGTCACCGTGATTGGCCCCAACGGCGCCGGCAAGACCACCCTGCTCTCGGCGATCATGGGCGTGCTCGGCTCGCGCGGCCAGGTCAACTTCGATGGCAGCCTGGAAACCGTGCCGGAGGTCGAAGTCATGGTCTCCCGTGGCCTGGGCCTGGTGCCGGAAAAACGCGAGCTGTTCACCAGCATGAGCGTGGCCGACAACCTGCTGCTCGGCGCCTTCCAGCGCCATCGCAAGGGTGACCGCGACTACAGCCAGACACTGACCGAAGTCTATGACTTGTTCCCCCGCCTGTGGGAGCGCCGCGAGCAACTGGCGGCGACCCTGTCCGGCGGCGAGCGACAGATGCTGGCGGTGGGTCGCGCCTTGATGGCCAAGCCCAAGCTGCTGATGCTCGACGAGCCGAGCCTGGGCCTGGCGCCGCTGATTACCCGGGAGATCTTCCGGATCATCAGCGCCCTGCGTGAACAAGGCGTGTCGATCCTGCTGGTCGAGCAGAATGCCCGCGCCGCGCTGCGGGTCGCCGACTACGCCTATGTGCTGGAAACAGGCCAGATCGCCATGCAGGGCCCGGCCCAGCAGCTGGCCGATGACCCACGGGTGATCGAGGCCTACCTGGGCCTGGCCAGCAAGCATCAGGAAATGCTCGCCACCTGAGCCTCCCGGCCCCGCCGCCGCGCACCCTGCCGGCGGCGGGCGCCCCAGAATCTGCGGAGTCACCATGAACGCTTCCCCTCTGCGCATCTGCATCGCCGGTGCCGGTGCCATCGGCTGCACCCTCGCCGCACGCCTGGCCGCCAGCGGCCAGGCCGTCAAGGTCCTGGCCCGGGGCGAAACCCTGGCCACGCTGCAGCGTGACGGCATCCACCTGAGCGACCTGGACGGCCAGCACCATGTCCAGGTCCAGGCCAGCGCCAATGCCGCCGAACTGGGTGAACAGGACCTGATCTTCCTGTGCACCAAGGCTCCGGCCCTGGCCAGCCTGCTCCCCCAGATCCAGCCGATGATCGGGCCCGATACCGTGGTCGTGCCGGTAGTCAATGGCGTGCCCTGGTGGTACTTCCATGGCGAAGGCGGTCGGCTGGACGGGCGGATCGTCGAGGCCGTCGACCCGGCGGGTGCCCTGACCCAGGCCCTGGACCTGAAGCAGGTACTCGGCTGCGTGGTGTTTATCACCGCCCAGTGCCCGGCCAACGCGGTGGTCGAATCCAGCAACCCGCACCTGATGATTTTTGGCGAGCCGGACAACAGCCTGAGCCCGCGCCTGGAGCGCGTCCGTGCGCTGATCGAAAGCGCCGGGATCGAGGCCCGGGCCACCGACCGTATTCGCGACAATCTGTGGACCAAGATCATTGCCAACATCACCTCCAACCCGCTGTCGGTGATTACCGGCGCGACCCTGGAGCAACTCTACGGCCAGCCTGCCCTGCGCGCGCTGGTCAGTACCTCGCTGCATGAAACCCTGTTGACCGCCGCCGCCCACGGGGCGCGGGTCAGCATCGATCCGCAGACCTTTCTCGACCTCGGCGCCGGCATGGGTGCGGTGCGCACCTCGATGCTGCAGGACTATGAAAAGGGCCGCCCCCTGGAACTGGCCGCCATTGGCGACGCCGTGCTGGAGCTGGCCGATTGCATGGCCATCCCCATGCCGTTGACCCGACATCTGATTGCCCTGGCGCGCTTTCGTGGCGACCAGGCCTGCCTCTGACGTTTTGCACAAGGAATCCGCTATGAACCAAGCATCCCTGGAAAAACCGGCCCACTGCAGCGACGAAGAATGGGCCCTGCGCGTCGAGCTTGCGCACTGCTATCACCTGGTGGACTTTTTCGGCTGGACCGAGACCATCTTCAACCATATCTCCGCCCGCCTGCCCGGCCCGGCGCACCACTACCTGGTCAACCCGTTCGGCCTGAACTACACCGAAGTGACGCCCGCCAACCTGCTCAAGGTCGACCTGCACGGGCGCAAACTCGAAGACTCGCCCTACGACGCCAACCCGGCCGGCTTTGCCCTGCACAGCGCCGTGCATGGCGCGCGCCCGGACATCGAGTGTGTGATCCATACGCACACCACGCCGATCTCGGCCATCGTCATGAAAAAGGCCGGCTTTGCCCACAACGACTTCTATGGCGCCCAGCTCTATGGACGCATCGGTTACCACACCTTCGAAGGCATCACGCTGTTCGATGACGAGAAGGCACGGATGATCGACAGCCTGGGCGACAAGCACATCCTCGTGCTGCGTAACCACGGCATCGCGGTCGGTGAAAGCAGCATCGCCAAGACCTTCTTCCTGCTCTGGACCGTCCAGCGTGCCGCCGAGATCCAGTGCCAGGCCGGTGCCCACGGTGGCGAAGACAATCCCTTGCCCGAAGACATCAGCGCCAAGTGCGCCGACCTCACCGCGATGCTGATTCGCGACAGCGGCTTCGCCGATAAATTCTTCACCGCCATGGTACGCAAGATGCACGCCGAGCGCGGCCAGAGCTGGTAACTGGCGGGAGCCTGTCATGAGTCAAGCCTTGCTAGCGATGCCGGACGAAGTGCCGATTTCGCGCCTGGATACCCAGGGCCAGCTACTGGCCTGCAACGATGCCTACCTGGCGATGTGCGGCTATGCCCGCACCGAGCTGGAGGGCAAGTCCTTCGGGCTGATCAACCACCCCGGCATGCCTGCCCGCGTCATCGAGCGCATGTGGCAGACCTTGCGCAGCGGCGTGCCATGGACCGGCCCGCTGATGGGCCGCGACAAGCTGGGGACGACCTTCTGGTGCAACCTTTATGTGGTGCCCCTGTTCGAAGGCGGTCAGCTCAATGCCCTGGGCACGGCCTATCATCCGCTGGACCGCGAGCAGAGCCGGCGCGCCGACCTGCTGTACAGCCGGCTCAATGCCGGCCAGGGCCCGCTGAGTGCTGGCGAGCGCCTGCGCGAACAACTGGCCAGCCATGGCCTGGCCTGGCTGCTGGGCGCAGGGGTCACCACCGCCATGCTTGGTCAATGGCTTGAACCGGCCTGGGGCCTGCCCCTGCTGGCCGGCCTGGCGGCGACCAGTTGGCAGGCCAGCGCCCGCCAACGCGCCGATGTACAGCGAATCATGGCCCAGCATGAACTGGTCTACAGCGACGCCCTGCTGGCGCCGCTGATGGGCGATTCGAGCAGCGCGTCCGGGCACCTGGGCATGGCGCTAACCAGCCAGAAAACCCGCATGCGTACCGTCATGGCACGGATCCGGATCAATGGCTTGACCCTGCGCCAGAGCGCGGCCGAGTCCTCGCAGTTGGTGCAGACCCAAGCCGGGCAATTGCAGCGTCAGCTCGAAGAAGCCGAGCAGTCGGCGGCGGCGGTCCACCAGATGAGTGCAACCATCCAGGAACTGTCGCGCAACCTGCAGCAGACCGCTGCCGCGACCCAGGCCGTGGACCAACTGGCCCATGACGGCGACCGGATTTCCGATCAGAGCCAGGTATCGATGACCAGCCTCTGCGAGTCGGTGGAAGAGATCGGCACAGCGGTCAGCCGCCTGGCCGAGTCGATTGAGTCGATCAGTGGCGTGGCCCATGTGATTCGCAGCATTGCCGAGCAGACCAACCTGCTCGCGCTCAACGCCGCGATCGAAGCGGCACGGGCCGGCGAAAGCGGCCGCGGCTTTGCCGTGGTCGCCGATGAAGTACGCAGCCTGGCGACCCGTACCCGCGAGTCCACCGAGCAGATCCAGCAGTCCATCGAACAACTGCGCGAGGGCAGCGCCCAGGCCCTGAGCACCGCCCAGCGCGGTGAAGTCGCTGCGCGCGCCTCGCGGACAGATGTCGAGCAGGTGCAGACGGCGTTGCAGCGCATCTGCGAGGAAGTCGGGCAGATCTCCGGCATGAGCCTGCAGATGGCCTCGGCCATCGAGCAGCAGGGCCAGGTAGCCCAGGAGATCAACGGGCAGATCGCGCAGATCGTCGAGCTGGCCCAGACCAGCAGCGACCAGTCCCGGCGCAGCACCCAGATTGGCGAAGAGCTGCACCGCTTGGCCAACTCCCAACTGGACCTGGCCGAGCGCTTTATCGACGGCTGAGTCCCCTCACCGGGGCCCGCAGCCCCGGCTGGTTTTTTGCGACGGCGGGCGCGACAATGGCGCCCGCTGCCCCCCTGCACGCGCGCCATCGGCACTGCGCCCCTATCAATCCGGCTTCGAGCCAAGGCACCGCGAATCTTTATGAACACCCCAAAAAAGCGCTTGAGCCGCTACAACCCCGCCAGTGAGGACTTCAAGAAAGAAGAGTTCCCCTTCTACTGGCTGGCTCGCCTGCACGGACGCTACTCCATGGCCATGGAGAAAGCGCTGAAGAAAATCGATATGGACATCCCCCGTTGGCGGATCCTGTTTATCCTCAAGGAAAACGGCGAATCGAGCATTTCGGAAATTTCCATCCATGCCATCGCCAAGTTGTCGACTATCACCAAGATCGTCTACCGCATGAAGGCCGACGGCCTGGTGGAAACCAACACCTGCGCCAGTGACGGACGCGTGACCCAAGTGTCACTGACCGACAGCGGGCGCCAGACCATCGAAAAGATCCAGTTGGGCACCAGCGATATCTTTCGCACCAGCTTCAAGGGCCTGACCGAAGCGCAGATCACCAAGCTCAACGGCACGCTGGAAAAGATCTTCAATAACCTGCCTCAGGATTGATGGAGCGCCAACCCGTTGCGCCCGTCCCGTAGCCGTTACTGCCAGGCTGCGGCCGAGTGCGCAGCGCTCTCAGGCCCAGACGCTGCCTGACGGCAATTGAGGCACACCCCCTGCGGCGACCTTCTAGAAGCCCCGCCAGCAGCGCGACAGCCGAAAAATTCGTATACCATATCCCAACCTCCTTTCGAATGATCGCCGCCGTGAATCCATCTCGACTCAATGCGCCCAACCTGGGCAACACCCCTTCGACGTCGGAGATCATCACCCGGCACTTGCGCGATGCCATCGTGGCCGGGCATTTCGCCGAGGACGAGCCGATCCGCCAGGACGATATCGCCCGCCAGTTCAATGTCAGCAAGATCCCCGTGCGCGAGGCGCTCAAGCGCCTGGAAGCCGAGGGCCTGGTGTTGTTCCAGCGTAATCGCGGGGCCATGGTCACGCGGATGTCCGAAGCCGAGCTGGCGCAGATGTTCGAAGTGCGCATGCTGCTCGAAGACAAGGCCCTGCGCCTGGCCATCCCGAACATGACCGAGGAGACCTTCGAGCGCGCCGAGCGCATCTGCCGGGAGTTCGTCGGCGAAAACGACGTCGGTCGCTGGGCCGAACTGAACTGGGAGCTGCACGCCTGCCTCTACGAGCCGGCCCAGCGGCCCTTCCTGGTCAGCCTGATCCGTTCGATCAATGACAAGCTGGAACGCTACCTGCGCATGCAGATGAGCCTTTCCGCCGGCAAGGATCGCGCCGACCATGAACACCGCGATATCCTCCAGGCCTGCCGCGATGGCGATGTCGAGCGTGCCGTGGGCCTGCTCGACGAACATATTGCTGGGGTCTGCCAAACCCTCTTCGCCCACCTGCCCAGCGCCCGCTGAATTTTTTTGGTCACTGTGCCGATTTCGTCATCGGCACCCGGCAAATCCATCAAGCCGAATCAACCACTGATCCACCACTCTGATGGCCACTCTTCTCAATGGATGTGGCCCCCATGCAACGCATCAGCGTGATCGACTCCCATACCGGCGGCGAACCGACCCGCCTGGTTACCCACGGCTTTCCCGACCTGGGGCACGGCAGCATGGCCGAGCGCCGCCAGCGCCTGGCCGACCAGCACGATGCCTGGCGCACCGCCTGCATGCTCGAACCGCGTGGCAACGACGTACTGGTCGGGGCCTTGCTCTGCGAACCCGTGGACCCGAGCGCCTGCGCCGGGGTGATTTTCTTTAACAACAGCGGCTACCTGGGTATGTGCGGCCACGGCACCATCGGCCTGGTGGTCTCCCTCGCCCATCTGGGCCGGATTGGCCCGGGCGTGCACAACATCGAGACGCCCGTGGGCACGGTCCAGGCGACCCTCCATGAAGATCGCTCGGTCAGCGTGCGCAATGTCCCGGCCTATCGTTATCGCCAGGCCGTGACGCTGCAGGTCCCGGGTATCGGCACAGTGGTTGGCGATATCGCCTGGGGCGGCAACTGGTTTTTCCTGATCGCCGAACATGGCCAGCGAGTCGCCGGCGACAACCTCGAAGCCCTGACCGCCTACACCGTGGCGGTCCAGCAGGCCCTTGACCGCCAAGGCATCCGCGGGGATGACGGCGGCTTGATCGACCATATCGAGTTGTTCGCCGACGACGAACACGCCGACAGCCGCAACTTTGTGCTCTGCCCAGGCAAGGCCTATGACCGCTCGCCCTGCGGCACCGGCACCAGCGCCAAACTGGCCTGCCTGGCCGCCGACGGCAAGCTGCAACCCAGGCAGATCTGGCGCCAGGCCAGTGTCATCGGTAGCGAATTCGAAGGCTCCTATGAACGGCTCGACGCCACCACCGCCGGCGAGCGCATCATCCCGACCATTCGCGGCCGCGCCCATATCAGCGCCGAAGCCACACTGATCCTCGAACAGGATGATCCGTTCGCCTGGGGCATCCAGCTGTGAACCCGGGCCATGACGCCGATGTGATCGTGATCGGCGCCGGCATTATCGGCGCCGCCTGTGCCCAGGCCCTGGCCCTGCGCGGCCTCGACGTGCTGGTGCTAGACGCCGGCCTGCCCGGCGCCACTGCCGCCGGCATGGGCCATCTGCTGGTGCTCGATGACAACCCGGCCGAACTGGCCCTTAGCCAATACTCCCTGCGGCGCTGGCGTGAAACCGCGCCGGCGCTGCCCGAAGGCTGCGCCTATCGCACCAACGGCACCCTGTGGCTGGCGGCCAATGGCGAGGAAATGGCCGTGGCCGAAAGCAAGTTCGCCCACTTGAGCGAACACGGCGAAGCCTGCGAACTCCTGACCCGCGCGGCCCTGAGCGAGCGCGAGCCGCACCTGCGCGATGGCCTGACCGGCGGCCTGCTGATCAAGGGCGACGGGATTCTCTACGCCCCGGCCACCGCCCGCTGGATGCTCGATACTCCCGGCATCCGCCAGCGCCAGGCGCGCGTCAGTGAAGTCGACGGCCAGCGCGTGCGCCTCGACAGCGGCCAGTGGCTCGGCGCCGGCGCGGTGGTCCTGGCCAACGGTATTCAAGCCACCGAACTGTGCCCGGAACTGCCCATCGAACCGAAAAAAGGCCATCTGCTGATTACTGACCGCTACCCCGGCACCGTGACCCATACCCTGGTCGAGCTGGGCTATGTCACCAGCGCTCACCATGCCAGCGGCCCTTCGACCGCCTGCAACATCCAGCCACGGCCTACCGGCCAGCTGTTTATCGGCGCTTCGCGGCAATTTGGCACCACTGATCCGGCGGTCGAGAGCTGGATGCTCGCCAAGATGCTCAAGCGCGCCGTCGAATACCTGCCCGGGCTCGCCCAGCTCAACGCCATCCGCGCCTGGACCGGCTTTCGCGCGGCCAGCCCGGACGGCCTGCCCCTGGTTGGCCAGCACCCACAACGACCGGGGCTGTGGCTGGCGGTCGGCCATGAAGGCCTGGGCGTCACCACGGCCCCCGCGACGGCTGATCTGCTGGTGGCCCAGTTGTTCGGCGAAACCACGCCGCTGAATGCGCAAGCCTATTTGCCTGAACGTTTCCTTGGAGAACCCGCCCATGCCTGAATTGACCCTCGATGGCCGGGTGCTGCGCGTCGCCGACGGCACCAGCGTGGCCGCCGCCCTGGCCCTGGGCGGCGACGGTAGCAGCCGCACCTCGGTCAGCGGCCAACGCCGCGCACCGCTGTGCGGCATGGGGATCTGCCAGGAATGCCGGGTCACCATCGACGGCCGGCGTCGCCTGGCCTGCCAGACCCTCTGCCGCGACGGCATGCACGTGGAGACCCGACCATGAGCGACTATGCCGACCTGCTGATTATCGGTGCCGGCCCTGCGGGCATGGCCGCCGCCCTCGCAGCTGCGCCCAGTGGTGCGCGTATCGTGCTGCTGGACGATAACCCACTGCCCGGCGGGCAGATCTGGCGCGACGGCCCCCAAGCCAAGTTGCCCGCCCAGGCACGGCAGATGCGCGAACAGCTGCTGGGACTGAGCAATGTGCGCCATCACGCGGACACCCGGGTTATCGCCCAGGCCGGCCCAAAACAACTGCTGCTCGAAGACGCCGAGCGCGGCTGGGTCATGACCTACGAAACACTGATCCTGTGCACCGGCGCCCGTGAACTGCTGCTGCCCTTCCCTGGCTGGACCCTGCCCGGCGTGACCGGCGCCGGCGGCCTCCAGGCATTGATCAAGGGCGGTTTGCCAGTGAGCGGCGAGCGCCTGGTGATCGCCGGGAGCGGCCCGCTGCTACTGGCCAGCGCCACCACGGCACGCAGCAACGGTGCACGGATTGTGCGGATTGCCGAGCAGGCATCGCGAGGGGCCGTCGCCGGCTTCGCCGCGCAATTACCGCGCTGGCCGCACAAGCTGCTGCAATCCTTTGGCTTGTTCGATCATCACTACCGCACAGGCAGCCATGTCCTTGAAGCCCTGGGCAGCGACCGCCTGGAAGGCGTGCGCCTGCACCAGCAGGGCAAGGTCGTTGAACTGGCCTGCGAGCGCCTGGCGGTGGGCTTCGGCCTGATCCCCAATACCCAACTGGGCCAGGCCCTGGGCTGCGCCCTGTCGGGCACGGCATTGGCGGTGGATGCCTGGCAAGCCAGCAGCCTGGCCGATCATTACGCCGCGGGTGAATGCACTGGCTTTGGCGGCAGCGAGCTGGCCCTGGTCGAAGGCGCCATTGCCGGTTTGGCCGCCGTTGGCGAGCGCGATGCGGCCCAACGGTTGTGGCCGCAACGGGCACGCTGGCAAGGGTTTGCCGATACGCTAAACCACGCCTTCGCCATCGCGCCCGCGCTCAAACAGCTGGCAAAACCCGACACCCTGGTTTGCCGCTGCGAGGATGTCGCCTTTCAGGCCCTGGCCGGGCATGCGGACTGGCGCGCCGCCAAACTGGCCAGCCGCTGCGGCATGGGCGCCTGCCAGGGCCGGGTCTGCGGCGGCGCGGCGCAGCATCTGTTTGGTTGGACACCGCCCGTGCCACGCCCGCCTTTTAGCCCGGCGCGTATCGAGACGTTGTTGTGCCTCGACGACACCCCGCCGCTCTAAGCCCCGCGCCGGGGCTTTCGGCCGCGCCAGCGGATCTCTATGATCCCGGGGGTACTCCTCGGACCCCCGGCGCCATGTACCTATCGCTCAACACGCTCAAGCCCTGCGACCTGCCTACCCTACTGGGCAGCCTGCAACCCATCGCGCCGCTGCTCGATACCCTGGTGGACGTGGTCTTCTTTATCAAAGACCGCGAGGCGCGCTACGCCTTCGTCAACCAGACCCTGGCCCGGCGCTGCGGCTTCAAGCACAGCCAGGACCTGCTCGGGCTGACCGCCGAGATGGTCTTCCCGGCGCGCTTCGGCCCGCTTTATACCGAGCAGGACCGACGCGTACTGAGCAGCGGCCGTGAGCTGGCCGACCAACTGGAACTGCACCTGTATGACGCCAACCAGCCCGTCTGGTGCCTGACCCACAAGCTCGCCCTGCGCAATGAACAGGGCGAGGTGGTCGGCCTGGCCGGCATCTCCCGCGACCTGCAGCTGCCCCAGTCCAACCACCCAGCGTTCCAGAAACTGGCAGCAGTGGATGCCCATATCCGCAACCACTTCGCCCGCGCCATCAGCCTCGCCGAGTTGACGGCCATTGCCGGCCTGTCCGTGGCCCAGTTGGAACGTCACTGCAAGCGAATCTTCCAGCTCACGCCCCGGCAGATGATCCACAAGGCGCGCCTTGAAGAAGCCTCGCGCCTGCTGTTGGAGCACGACCTGCCGATCACCGAGATCGCCCTGCGCTGCGGCTATACCGACCATAGCGCCTTTAGCCGCCAGTTCCGCGCCCTGACCAGCCTATCCCCCAGCCAGTACCGCGATACCCACCGTTAAGACGCCGGTGTTCCTTTAGCGGGCGTCGCGGGTGTGCACTGCTCCCTTATGTAACACCCGGCAACCCGCGCTTTCGTCGCCCTTGACGCCCACTGGCAAATCACCTTCTCTGTAGGACATATAGCTTAAGGCCCGGTGAAAAAATCGAGACTCGAAGCGGAAATAGGCACGGCCATTGCAAAACAAATATCGTATACGAAATTCTCACTACGATAGCCAACAGCACTTTTCCGATAACGAGGCCTCTATGAAAAACCCCGCATTTGCCGTAGCCCTCAGCGCTGTGCTCAGTACCTCCTTCGTTGCCACCGCCCAGGCCGACAAACTCGATGACATCATCGGTTCGGGCAAGCTGCGCTGCGCCGTCACCCTGGACTTCCCGCCCATGGGTTTTCGCGATGAAGCCAACAAACCCGCCGGCTTCGACGTGGACTACTGCAACGACCTGGCGAAAGTCCTCGGCGTCGATGCCGAAGTGGTCGAGACGCCCTTTCCTGATCGTATTCCCGCACTGATTTCCGGGCGCGCCGACATCATCGTCGCCTCCACTTCCGACACCCTGGAGCGGGCCAAGACCGTCGGCCTGACCATTCCCTACTTCGCCTTCCAGATGGTCGTGCTGACCCGCGACGACACCGGCATCAAGAGCTTCGACGACATCAAGGGCAAGGCCCTGGGCAACACCAGCGGCACCTATGAAGCCATCGCCCTGGAAAAAGACGTGAAGAGCTGGGGCAGCGGCAGCTTCCGTGCCTACCAATCGCAGAACGACACTATCCTCGCCGTGGCCCAGGGCCATATCGATGCCACCGTGGTGACCAACACCGTCGCCGCCGCCACCCTGAAATCGGGCAAGTACAAAAACCTGAAGATCGCCGGCAACGCCCCGTATGTCATCGACTACGTGTCCCTGGGCGCCAAGCGTAACGAATACGGCCTGATCAACTACCTCAATCTGTTCGTCAACCAGCAAGTACGCAGCGGGCGCTACAAGGAGTTGTTCGTCAAGTGGGTCGGCACCGAGATCCCGCCGACCGACCTGACCGTGCCACACGTCTACTACTGAGGTGACCGGCATGCCCAGCACGCCCACTTCCCTGACCGGGCATAGCCTGGTCGAGGGCGCCGGCCACGGCGCCCTGCTGTTTGCCGACACCGGGCTGAGTTTCTGGGGCGGCGTCGATCCGTTTACCGGCGAAGTGATCGATCGGCACCACCCCCTCAGCGGCCAGCACCTGGCTGGCCGCGTGCTGGCCATCCCCAGCGGCCGGGGCTCATGCACCGGCAGCAGTGTGATGATGGAACTGATCAGCAATGGCCATGCACCGGCGGCACTGGTGCTGGCTGAACCCGACGAGATCCTGACCCTGGGCGTGCTGGTGGCCCAGACCTTCTTCAACCGCTCCCTGCCGGTGCTCTGCATCGGCCGGGAGGCCTTTGCCACGCTGCGCGGCCACGGCTTTGCAGAGGTCCTGGGCGAACAGCTGAAACTGCACGACAGCCCTATCGAATCCTCCCCGACGACGCCCGACGCGCCGCCGGACCTTGCTACCAATACCTCCCTGACCCTCAGCGAACTCGACCAGGCGCTACTCGATGGCCGCCATGGCCAGGCCGCCCAGGTCGCTATGCAGATCGTTCTGCGCATGGCCCAGTTGCAAGGCGCCCCCTGCCTGGTGGACGTGACCCAGGCCCATATCGACGGCTGCATCTATACCGGTCCCGCCAGCCTGCGCTTTGCCCAGCAACTGGTGCAGTGGGGCGCACAGGTGCGGGTGCCGACCACCCTCAACTCGATTTCCGTGGACCAGCGACGCTGGCGCGAACTGGGCATCGATGCTGCGCTCGGCGAGCCGGCCAGCGCCCTGGGTGATGCCTATATGGCCATGGGCGCGCAACTGAGTTTTACCTGCGCACCCTATCTTCTCGACAGCGCGCCAAAACTGGGCGAGCAGATTGTCTGGGCCGAATCCAACGCCGTGGTCTACGCCAACAGCGTACTGGGCGCGCGCACCCAGAAGTACCCCGATTACCTGGATATCTGCATTGCCCTGACCGGCCGCGCACCGCTGATCGGCTGCCACCTGGACGCCCAGCGCCAGGCCCGGCTGCAGATCGAACTACCGCCCCTGGGCGAACTGGATGACGCCTTCTACCCGCTGCTCGGCTACCACATCGGCACGCTGGTCGGCAGTCAGGTGCCGCTGATCCTCGGCCTGGAGCAACGCCAGCCGAGCCTGGACGACCTGAAGGCCTTTGGCGCAGCCTTCGCCACCACCTCGGCCGCACCGCTGTTTCATATCGCCGGCGTGACGCCCGAGGCACTGGACCCGACCCAGGTCATCGCGCCGGGTCAACCACTGCCGGTCACCCGCATCCGCCTGCAAGACCTGCTGCTCAGCTGGCGCGAACTCAACAGCGCCCGCGACCCGGCCGTGGACATGGTCTCACTGGGCAACCCGCATTTCTCCCTGAGCGAGTTCGCGCGCCTCGCGCAACTGTGCCAGGGCCGCCGCAAACACCCGCAGGTGAGCCTGGCAATTACCTGCGGGCGCGCCGTGCTGGAACAGGCCCGCGCCGCCGGTTATCTGGTGGCCATCGAGGCCTTTGGCGCGACCCTGGTGACCGACACCTGCTGGTGCATGCTTGGCGAGCCGGTGATCCCGCCTGCCGCCCGCACGCTGATGACCAACTCGGGCAAGTACGCCCACTACGCCCCCGGCCTGGCCGGTCGGCCGGTGCACTTCGCCAGCCTGGGCGAGTGTGTCGAATCGGCCTGTACCGCCCTGAGCACGGGCCGCCTGCCGACCTGGCTGGCACCTGCTGCCCTTCTGGAGAGCCCCGCGCATGTTTGACTATACCTTCCAATGGCGAGCGGCCCTGCGCGCCCTGCCCGATATGCTCGGCGGTGCCTGGGTCACGTTCGAGACCGCCGCCCTGTCGATGATCTTCGGGGTGCTGATTGCCCTGGGCCTGACCGTCATGCGCGAAGCCAAGCAGCCCCTGCTGCGCGGCATCGGCAATGGCTGGGTGTCGATTGCCCGCAACACGCCGTCGCTGTTCCAGATCTACATCCTCTACTTCGGCCTGGGTTCGCTGGGGCTGCACGTCAGCTCCTGGTTCGCCCTGCTGGCGGGGATCACGTTCAACAACGCCGGCTACCTGGCGGAGAACTTTCGCGGCGGCCTTAAGGCCGTGCCCACCACACAGATGCGCGCAGCCCGCTCCCTGGGCATGAGCGCCTTCCAGGCCTATCGGATGATCATCGTGCCGCAGCTGTTGCGGGTGGTGTTCTACCCGCTGAGCAATCAGATGGTCTGGGCGGTGCTGATGACGTCCCTGGGGGTGATCGTCGGCCTGAACAACGACCTCACCGGCGTGACCCAGGACTACAACGTCAAGACCTTCCGTACCTTCGAATACTTCGCCATCGCCGCGGTGCTGTATTACCTGATCGCCAAGCTGATCGTCGCGGTAGCCCGGCTGATGGCCTGGCGGCTGTTCCGTTACTGAGGACCTGTGCATGTTTGCCACCAGTTTTACCTGGAATGACCTGCTGTTCATGCTCGATGGCGCCTGGGTCACGCTGCAACTGACGTTCTGGTCGATCATCCTCGGCTCCGTCGCCGGCCTGCTGTTCGGCCTGCTGCGCGCCTTGCTGCCGCGCGCCAGCCTACCGCTGGCCTGGGTGCTGGATATCTTTCGCAGCGTGCCGCTGCTGATCCAGTTCGTGCTGTTCAACTCGTTCAAGAGCATCGTCGGCCTGAACATCAGCGCCTTCAGCGTCGGCTGCATCGTGCTGGGGGTCTATGCCGCCGCGTACTTCACCGAGATCGTGCGCAGCGGCGTGCTCTCGGTGCCGCCGACCGTGCGCCGGGCCAGCCGCTCCCTGGGGCTGACCTACCTGCAGGACCTGCGCTGGATTGTCCTGCCCATGGCCTCGCGCGTGGCCTTCCCCGGCTGGCTGAACCTGGTGCTCAGCGTGATGAAGGACACTGCGTTGGTGATGTGGATCGGCATCGTCGAGCTGCTGCGGGCCTCGCAGACCATCGTCACGCGGATTCAGGAACCCCTGCTGGTGCTGTGCATCGCGGGCCTCATTTACTACGTCATGAGCCTGGTGGTTGCACGCCTGGGCGCCCGTCTGGAAAGAAGGTGGCAAGAAAATGATTGAGATCGACAACGTACACAAATCCTTCGGCGACCTCGAAGTGGTCAAGGGTGTCAGCCTGACCGTCAACAAGGGCGAAGTGGTGTCGATCATCGGCGGCTCCGGCTCCGGCAAGTCGACCCTGCTGATGTGCATCAACGGCCTGGAACCGATCCAGAAAGGCAGCATCCGCGTCGACGGTATCGAGGTCCACGGCAAGGGCACCAACCTCAATCAGTTGCGCCAGAAGATCGGTATCGTCTTCCAGCAATGGAACGCCTTCCCTCACCTGACGGTGCTGGAAAACGTCATGCTGGCGCCGCGCAAGGTGCTCGGCAAAAGCCGCGAAGAGGCCGAAGCCCTGGCCATCCAGCAACTGACCCATGTGGGCCTGGGCGACAAGTTCAAGACGTTCCCCGGCAAGCTGTCCGGCGGCCAGCAACAGCGCATGGCGATTGCCCGCGCCCTGGCCATGTCACCGGACTACATGCTGTTCGACGAAGCCACCTCGGCCCTTGACCCGCAACTGGTCGGCGAAGTGCTGGACACCATGCGCATGCTCGCCGAAGACGGCATGACCATGGTCCTGGTGACCCACGAAATTCGCTTTGCCCGCGATGTGTCCGACCGCGTGGCGTTCTTTCGCAACGGCCTGGTCCACGAGATCGGCTCGCCCGATCAGGTGATCGGCAACCCCATGCAGCCGGAAACGGCAGCCTTCCTCAAATCGGTCAAATAGGAGTCGGCAATGCGTTCATCGAAAATCATCCATGTGGTCAGCTGCCACGCCGAAGGTGAGGTCGGCGATGTGATTGTCGGCGGCGTGGCTCCGCCGCCGGGCGCTACGGTCTGGGAGCAGTCGCGCTGGATCGCCCAGGACGAGACCCTGCGCAATTTCGTCCTCAATGAACCGCGGGGCGGCGTGTTCCGCCATGTCAATCTGCTGGTGCCGCCCAAGGATCCACGTGCGCAGATGGGCTGGATCATCATGGAGCCGGCCGACACGCCGCCGATGTCCGGCTCCAACTCGCTGTGCGTGTCCACGGTGCTGCTCGACAGCGGCATCCTGCCGATGACCGAACCGCAGACCCGGCTGGTCCTCGAAGCCCCCGGCGGGTTGATCGAAGCCGTGGCCGAGTGCCGCGATGGCAAGGTCCAACGGGTCGAGGTGAAGAACGTACCGTCCTTTGCCGACCGTCTCGATGCCTGGATCGAGGTCGAAGGCCTGGGCTCGATCCAGGTCGATACAGCCTATGGCGGCGACAGTTTTGCGATTGTCGATGCGCGACGCCTGGGCTTCGAGATTCGCCCCGATGAAGCCAAGGACATCGTTGCCATCGGCCTGAAAATCACCCAGGCCGCCAACGAGCAGTTGGGCTTCGTCCATCCGCTGAACCCGGACTGGTCCCATATCTCGTTCTGCCAGATCGCCGCGCCCATCGTCTACCAAGACGGTATCGCTACCGGCGCCAACGCCGTGGTCATCCGTCCCGGCAAGATTGACCGCTCCCCCTGCGGCACCGGGTGTTCCGCGCGCATGGCCGTGCTGCAGGCCAAGGGCATTCTCAAGGTTGGCGACCGCTTTATCGGCCGTTCGATCATTGGTTCCGAGTTCCAGTGCCGCATCGACTCGGCCACCGAACTGGCCGGCCGCCCGGCCATCTACCCCTGTTTGTCAGGGCGTGCGTGGATCACCGGCACCCATCAACTGCTGCTCGATCCGAGCGACCCGTGGCCCCAAGGCTACCGCCTATCGGACACCTGGCCCGGTGCGTGATAGCCAAGCCAATGATTCAGTTGGATAAATAACTTAAACACCGCTTGAACAGAAAAAAACACTGGCCCAACTTAGGGCTTTAAAATATCGTATACGAAATACAATAGACACAACCGGAGACAACCATGAGCAAGCGCATCAACTGGAGTGGCGTCTTTCCTGCGGTCACCACTCAATTCAACGACGACTTCACCATCAACCTGGAAAAGACCCACCAGGTCATCTCCAATGTGATCCGTGACGGCGTCTCGGGCCTGGTGGTCTGCGGTTCGGTGGGCGAGAACACCTCGCTGACCGCCGAAGAAAAGATCGCCGTGACCGAAGTCGCCGTCGACGCCTCGCGCGGTCGTGTACCGGTGATCTGCGGCGTGGCCGAGTTCACCAGCGTGCAGGCCGCCAAAGTGGCCAACGCGGTGCGCAAGGTCGGCGTCGATGGCGTGATGCTGATGCCCGCGCTGGTCTACGGCTCCAAGCCGTTCGAGACCGCCGAACACTACCGCTACGTGGCCAAGAACGCCGACGTGCCGCTGATGGTCTACAACAACCCGCCGATCTACAAAAACGACGTGACGCCGGACATCCTGATTTCGCTGTCCGACTGCGACAACGTGGTGTGCTTCAAGGATTCTTCGGGCGACACCCGGCGCTTTATCGACATCCGCAATGAAGTCGGCGACCGCTTCGTGCTGTTCGCTGGCCTCGACGACGTGGTACTCGAAAGCCTCGCGGTTGGCGCCGAAGGCTGGGTCTCGGGCATGTCCAACGTGTTCCCCAAGGAAGGCGAAACGATCTTCCGCCTCGCCAAGGCCGGCCGCTTTGCCGAAGCCATGCCGATCTACGAATGGCTGATGCCGATCCTGCACCTCGATGCCCGTGCCGACCTGGTGCAGTGCATCAAGCTGTGCGAAGCCATTGCCGGTCGCGGCAGCGCGCTGACCCGCCCACCACGCCTGGCCCTGCCAGAAGCGGATCGGGTGTTTGTCGAGCAGATCATGGCCAAGGCCCTGGCCAACCGTCCGCAACTGCCGGATGTCGGTCTCTGATCGATCCCGCAATCGGCCCGTTCCGCCAGGGACGGGCCCTGCGTACCGCGTAGCGTTTCGCCCCTCCCCCGCGCCTTTCAGGAGCCCGCGCATGTCCGAAATTATCGGCCACAACTTTATCGGCGGCGCTCGCAGCGCCGCCGGCCGTTTTACCCTCCATAGCCACGATGCCAGCAGCGGCGAGCCCCTGCCCTACAGCTTCATCCAGGCCACCGCCGAAGAAGTCGATGCCGCCGCCCGCGCGGCCGCCACCGCCTACCCCGCATACCGCCAACTGCCGGCCAGCCGCCGCGCCGATTTCCTCGAGGCGATTGCCGCGCAACTCGACGCCCTCGACGACGACTTTATCCAGCTGGTGACCCGCGAGACCGCGCTGCCGACCGGGCGTATCCAGGGCGAACGTGGCCGTACCAGCAGCCAGATGCGCCTCTTCGCACAGGTACTGCGCCGGGGCGACTTCTACGGGGCACGGATCGACCGCGCCCTGCCCGAACGCCAACCGCTGCCACGGGCCGACCTGCGCCAATACCGCCTGGGCGTCGGCCCGGTGGCCGTGTTCGGGGCGAGCAATTTCCCCCTGGCGTTCTCCACCGCCGGCGGCGATACCGCCGCCGCCCTGGCCGCCGGTTGCCCGGTGGTGTTCAAGGCCCACAGCGGCCATATGGCCACGGCCGAACACGTGGCCAATGCGATCCTGCGGGCCGCCGAGCAGACCGGCATGCCCGCAGGCGTATTCAATATGATCTACGGTGCCGGCGTCGGCGAAGCCCTGGTCAAGCACCCGGCCATCCAGGCAGTCGGCTTTACCGGCTCGCTCAAGGGTGGCCGTGCCCTGTGCGACATGGCCGCCGCAAGGTCGCAGCCGATCCCGGTATTTGCCGAGATGAGCAGCATCAACCCGGTGCTGGTATTGCCCGAAGCCCTGGCCCTGCGCGGCGAAAAAATCGCCGCCGAGCTGGCCGCGTCGGTGGTGCTGGGCTGCGGGCAGTTCTGTACCAACCCCGGGCTAGTGATCGGCATTCGCTCGGCCGAATTCAGCGCCTTTACCCGCCGCCTGGCGAGCCTGCTGGGCGACCAGCCAGCGCAGACGATGCTCAATGCCGGCACCCTCGCCAGCTACGGCCACGGCATTCAGGCCCTGCTCGCCCACCCCGGCGTGCAGCATCTGGCCGGGCGCGCACAACAGGGCAATCAGGCCCAGCCGCAGTTGTTCCAGGCCGATATCAGCTTGCTGCTCCAAAGTGATCCGCTACTGCAGGAAGAAGTGTTCGGCCCGGCCACCGTCGTAGTCGAAGTGGCCGATCAGGCGCAACTGCTCCAGGCCCTGGAGTGCCTGCATGGCCAACTGACCGCCACGCTGATTGCCGAGCCGGGCGATCTGGTGCCGTTTGCCCACGTGCTGCCGGTGCTGGAGCAGAAGGTCGGGCGGGTACTGTTCAATGGCTACCCGACCGGGGTCGAAGTCTGTGATGCCATGGTCCACGGCGGCCCGTATCCGGCCACCTCGGATGCCCGCGGCACCTCGGTCGGCAGCCTGGCCATCGAGCGTTTCCTGCGCCCGGTGTGCTACCAGAACTGCCCGGACGCCCTGCTACCCCAGGCCTTACAAAATGCCAACCCGCTGGGCATTGCACGCCTGGTCGACGGCCAGCACAGCCGCGACCCGCTGTAGACCGAAGCGGGCGCCTTGGGCGCCCGCTTCCTTTAGAACATCAAAGCCTTGAGGTCGTTGTACAGTGCCTCGGGGATCTGTACCCCTTCGACCAGGCTGCGGGCTCGCGCTTCATAGCGACGCTGCGACGGCAGGCGCGCGCCCTGGCCTTCGATCCCGGCAAACAACGTCTCGGCACGTGCCAGGTGCTCCTCGGTGGCATCGCCGAGAAAACGCCGGGGATCGAGGGCGATAATCAGCTCGCCATGGTAGGGCGAGGACTTGCTGCCGGCGTCATAGGCCAGGGATTCGGCGCTGGTCAGATCGCCGATCAGCGGCCCGGCGATCAACTCCACCATGGCCGCCAGGGCCGAGCCCTTGTGCCCACCAAAGGTCAGCATGGCGCCCTGGTCGAGCACCACATTGGCGTCGGTACTCGGCTGCCCGTGGGCATCCACCCCCCAGCCTTCGGGGATGGCCTTGCCGGCCCGCCGATGCAGCTCGATATCGCCCCGGGCAATGGCGCTGGTGGCAAAGTCAAAGACAAACGGATCACGGCCCGCGCGCGGCCAGCCAAAGGCAATCGGGTTGGTGCCGAACACTGGGCGGCTGCCGCCTGCCGGTGCGACCCAGGCATGGCTCGGGTTGCACGCCAGGGCCACCAGGCCGGCGGCGGTCAGTTGCTCGATCTCGACCCAAAGTGCGGAAAAGTGCACACAGCGGTTGATCGCCAGGGCGGCAATCCCGTTGCGCCGGGCCTTCTCTTCCAACAACGGCAGGCCGGCCTGGAACGCCAGCTGGGAAAAACCGCCAGCGGCGTCCACCCGCACAATCGACGGCGCCTGATCGATCACCCGAGGCTCGGCCGCGGCCTCGACCTTGGCGTTGCGCAGCGAACTCACGCAACCGAGCACCCGATACAGCCCATGGGACGCACAGCCATCGCGCTCGCCGGCGACCACCGTGGCAGTCACCGCCTGGGCGTGAGCAGGGCTGAAACCGTTGTGCAACAGAATCGACTCGGCCAACTCGCGGGCTTCGTCCAGGGTCATGCGGATCATCTTCACGTCCTCGTGCTGGCGTTCCAGCTTGCCCCAGGCACCGGCTGGCGGCTTGAGCCCTTTGGCCCTGCACGAAGACGAATTCGGCACAGTTGTCAGGCATGGGCTCCACGGGCAACGTGCAGGATCGGCAATGGAAGGCCAGAGGCCAACAGCCGGATCAGGCAAGATAGCGCTCAAGGGCCTTCAACTCCGTGAGTCTCTTGTCGTGCGCGGATTTGGATATGACTCTCCCCCCCACCGCCTCCATGTGCCCGTTAACGCGCTCGCGCAATGTCTGCTGTTTTTTATTGAGGATGACTTGCTCGGCATCCGGACGGGTCTCCAGATACTCGGCCATTCGCGCACGGCCCTGAACATGTTTGTAGAAGCTCGGCGGCAAGTATTGGGCCGCCTCGGAAGGCGGCATGAAGGGGTTGTCAGAAAAGACTCTCTGGACATTCAGCTGATGCAGAGAGCTCAAGGCTTGATGCTCTTTGTGCAGCTTCTTACCCAGCGCCAGGCTGAACACCCCACATTCGCTGACACTTCTCTGCAGATTCATCTCAACGGTCAAAAAATGGCAAGTCTCTAACGAGCACGCCCTCTGCACGGCCGTTTTGGCGCGAAGCGCCAGTTTCGTCGGCGCCGGCGCCATCATCCTCTCAAACGTTGTCGGCTCAAACAGAATGACGGAGGCATGTCCGTCCAGAATCCGGCAATCGAACACCGCGAAATGCGTGCCATCGTCGCCCATATTGACGACATAGCGAGTGGCATCCGCCCCTTCCATCGCTTGTTTGATCAAGGCCCCCAGCGGCTCCGGCGCCTCCAGATAGACCAGGTTCAACCCTGGTTTCCGGTCATTGGCCATCTGAACCAGATCCGCCATCAACATGCGCTCCACATTGTAAAAAGGCTCGCCTTGGCACCATGTACCATCGTTCAGCGACACTTCAACCCAGGCGATACAGCTCAAAAGAAACGAGCGCCGGGCTGTGCACTCCCCAGAGGCAACTGTCTTGACCAGCGAGCGGGGCCCGCCACACGCTTCAGCGAAACCTAGCAGGGTCTGGACATCCCCGGGCGTCTCCACCAGCGCCGCTCTCGGGTTGCTCAGAACCTCCCGGCCCTCGTGCCGGAAAGCCGTATGCGTTGGGTTGACATCCCTTTCGACAGACAGGGTGTTCATGATCGGTGCCTCGACGTTGATGGGTCTGTTGAAGCCCGAAGTCTAGGATTTTCGCCCGGGCGAAACCTATCAAATCCTGTCGCCTTTGCAGCAATCCAGCCCATTGCAGGCGTCGAGACAGGCGGCCGGCATCTACACCCAGGAGTCCGCGCAGTTAGATGACTTCCTGGAACACGCCGCAGCCGGTCATGCGCAAGCAAAGCCGCCCCCTAGATGCGCTGATAGCGCTGCGCTGGAAAGTCACACGCAACGGCCCGCCGAAGATCATTCCGTGGGCGGGCCGTTGCTCGCTTAGGGTTTTATCGCCCGCTTATTCCATAAAGATATATGCTTGTTGGAATTTAAAAGGACAATGGAATAAATTTTCATTTAAAGACAAAAAAATAGAATCAAATACTTAGCAACACCGAATAATTCGCCAACAAAGCAATTTTTTTCGCCTAACAGGCTAGTACCATTTCGGCATAACCCGTTTTGAAAGAGCCCTGCCCATGCCGACTGCCCCGCTGTATTTCGACTATGCCGCCACCACCCCCGTCGACGACCGGGTTATCCAAGCCATGGTCGCCTGTCTCGGGCGCGAGGCCAATTTCGGCAATCCCGCGTCCAGCTCCCACGCCTTTGGCAGCCAGGCCCGCCAAGCGGTTGAACAGGCCCGGCGGCAGGTCGGCGAGTTGGTCGGGGCCAGCGCCGAGGCGCTGATCTGGACCTCCGGTGCCACCGAATCAAACAACCTCGCCCTTAAAGGCGTGGCCCAGGCCAGCCTGGGTGAGCGCCGCCACATCATCACCAGCCGTATCGAACACAAGGCCATTATCGACACCGCCCGGCAACTGGAACTGGCCGGCTACCCGGTCACCTGGCTCGAACCCGACAGCCAGGGCCTGATCCAGCCTGACGCCGTGCGCCAGGCCCTGCGCCCCGACACCCTGCTGGTGTCGCTGATGCTGATCAACAACGAACTGGGCACCACCACGGATATCGCCACCATCGGCCAATTCGTGCGCGAGCACGGCGCCCTGCTGCATGTCGATGCCGCCCAGGCGACCGGCAAGCTGGCCATTGACCTGAGCGAACTGGCGGTCGATCTGATGTCGTTTTCCGCACACAAGACCTATGGCCCCAAAGGTATCGGCGCGCTGTATGTCGGCGAGCGCGCACGCGGGGCCCTGCACGCACAGATCCACGGCGGCGGGCATGAACAGGGCCTGCGCTCCGGCACCCTGGCCACCCACCAGATCGTCGGCATGGGCAGTGCCTTCGCCCTGGCCAGCGCCGAAATGGTCGAGGAAGGCCAGCGTATCGCCCGGCTGTCCCAACGTCTGCGCGACGGCTTGCAGGCGCTGCCCGGTGTGCGCCTCAATGGCAGCGCCGAGCAACGCATCCCCCACACCCTGAACCTGTGTATCGAGCGACCTGGCTTCAGCAGCACCAGCCTGGCCCAGGACCTTGCCGTGTCATCCACCTCGGCCTGCAACTCGGCCTGCAATGCCGCTTCCCATGTGCTGTTGGCCCTGGGCCTTGGCGAAGCCCAGGCGCGCAGCAGCATCCGCCTGAGCCTGGGCCGCTATACCCGCGAACAGGATGTGGAACAGGCCATTGCCGCCATCAGCCGCCAGGTCGAGGCCGCGCCTGCACTCTGGTAAGGCGCCTTAGTGGAAGTCGCGGCTGCGCACGGTGATATCGGCCAGCATGGGCGACAGGTCCGTCAGCCGCCCGGCAATCAGGTGCCGGACCTCGCCCTCGACTTCCAGGCGCCCGTCGACCTTGAGCAACTGAGCGCCCACCAACACCTTGCGCTGGCGTTCGGCAAGGTCCCGCCAGACCACCACATTCATATTGCCGAACTCATCTTCCAGGGTGACAAAGGTCACCCCGCTGGCCGTGCCCGGGCGCTGTCGCCCGGTGACCAGCCCCACCACACTGACCGGCCGTCCATGCTCGACACTGGCCAAGTCGCGGGCACTGCGACAGCGCATTGCACGCAGCTGGTCGCGCAGCAACGCCAGCGGATGAGCCCCCAGCGTGGTCCCGAGCATCGCGTAGTCGGCTTGCAGATTCTCCCCCTGGCTGGGTTTGGGCAACTCGACCACCTGCTCATCCGTACTCGCCAGGCCGGCAAACAACCCCAGCTGTCGCTGCACCCCGGCCACCGCCCAGCGCGCCTGATGCCGGTGCCCGGCCAGGTGGCGCAAGGCCCCCGCATCAGCCAGGCTTGCCTGGGCCTGGGCGTCGAGCCCGGCCCGCGCATCGAAGTCGGCCAGGTCATGGAACGGCGCCACCGTGCGCGCCGTCTCGATGCGTCGCGCCGCGTCCTCGCGAAAACCGCGAATCATCCGCAACCCCAGGCGAATCGCCGGTTGCGCGCCAGAGATGGGTTCCAGGCTGCACTCCCAGTCACTGGCCTCGACCGCCACCGGGCGAATCTGCAAACCGTGGCGCCGGGCATCCTGCAATAACTGGTCGGGGCTATAGAACCCCATGGGCCAGCTGTTGATCAGCGCACAGGTAAAGGCTGCCGGCTCATGGCATTTGAGCCAGCAACTGGCGTAGGTCAGCAGGGCAAAACTGGCGGCATGGGACTCGGGAAAGCCGTAACTGCCAAAGCCCTTGATCTGCTCGAAAATCTGCGCGGCGAACTCGCCGCTGTAGCCGTTTTTCAGCATGCCTTGGGTCAGGCGCAGGCGGTGTGGCTCCAACCCACCATGGCGCTTCCAGGCGGCCATGGAACGGCGCAACTCATCGGCCTCGCCAGGGCTGTAGTCGGCCGCAACAATCGCCATCTGCATCACCTGTTCCTGGAACAGCGGCACCCCCAGGGTGCGTTCGAACACCGCCTTGAGCGCGGGCGAGGGATAGTCGATGGGTTCCTCGCCCTTGCGCCGACGCAGATAGGGATGAACCATCCCTCCCTGGATTGGCCCCGGCCGGACAATCGCCACCTCGATCACCAGGTCGTAGTAATTCTTCGGCCGCAACCGCGGCAGCATGGACATCTGGGCCCGCGACTCGATCTGGAAGACCCCCACGGTGTCGGCACGGCCGATCATTTCGTAGGTCGCCGGGTCTTCCTTGGGGATGCTCGCCAGGGTCAGTTCGCGGCCGCGATGACGGGCCAGCAGGTCGAAGGTCCGGCGCAGCGCGCTGAGCATGCCCAGGGCGAGGATATCGACCTTGAGCAGGCCGACCAGGTCCAGGTCGTCCTTGTCCCACTGAATAATCGTGCGCTCGGCCATGGCCGCATTTTCCACCGGCACCAGGCTGTCCAGCGGCGCTTCGGAGATGACAAAGCCGCCAGGGTGCTGGGACAGGTGGCGGGGGAAGCCGATCAGTTGCCCGGTCAACACCAGCACTCGGCGCAGCAACGGGCTCTGCGGATCGAAACCGGCCTCGCGCAGGCGCTCTTCGCTCGGCGGTTCATTGCTCCAGCGGCCGCAGCAATCGGCCAGGGCATTGACCTGGTCCGGCGGCAGGCCGAGGGCCTTGGCCACATCGCGAATCGCCCCGGCCCCCTGGTAGGTGCTGACCACCGCCGTCAGCGCGGCCCGATGCCGCCCGTAGCGCTGGAACACATACTGGATCACTTCCTCGCGGCGCTCGTGCTCGAAATCCACATCGATATCCGGCGGTTCGTTACGTTCGCGCGACAGAAAACGCTCGAACAACATGCTCGACAGCGACGGGTCGATGGCCGTGATGCCCAGGGCATAACACACCGCCGAATTGGCCGCCGACCCCCGGCCCTGGCAGAGGATGCCCTGGCGCCGGGCAAAGTCGACGATATCGTGCACGGTCAAAAAATAGCTGTCGTATGCCAGCTCGGCGATCAGCGTCAATTCCTTCTCGATCAACTCGCGCACAGCGACACTTTCCCCCGCTGGCCAGCGGCGGCGCAGGCCCTCTTCGGTCAGGTGACGCAGCCACGTGGCTGGGGTCTGGCCGGCCGGCACCAGCTCGCGGGGGTACTGGTAGCGCAACTGGCTCAGGTCGAAGGTGCAGCGCCGGGCAATCACCAGGGTTTCGTCGAGCAAGGGCTGCGGATAGAGCCGGCCCAGGGTCTCACGGCTACGCAAATGCCGCTCGCCATTGGCGAACAACCGCAGACCAGCCTCGGCCACCGGCAGATGATGACGGATAGCCGTTATGGTGTCCTGCAGAGCCCGACGGCCGCGCACATGCATATGCACATCGCCACTGGCCACCGCGCCAAGGCCCAGGCGGGCGGCCAGGGCCGACCCGTTGGCCAGGCGCGCGTCATCGTCCTGGCCATGGTGCAGTTCGATCGCCAGCCACACTCGGGCGGCCAGCACCGAGCTGAGCCATTGCCCGTGCTCCACACAGGCCTGCGGGCCCGGCAGCCAGAGCGCCAGCAACCCGGGCAAAGGCTCGGCGAAATCTTCGCGCAATAACCGGTACTGGCCTTTGGGCGCGCGGCGCCGGGCCCGGGTAATCAACCGGCAAAGCCCCTGGTAGCCCTCAAGATTTTCCACCAGCAGCACCAGCTTGGGGCCGTTCTCGACCTGCATTTCACTGCCGACAATCAACGCCACGCCGGCGGCCCGGGCCGCCTGCCAGGCGCGGACGATACCGGCCAGGGTGCATTCATCGGTCACCGCCAGGGCCTGGTAACCCTCGTCCCGGGCCCGCTCGAACAACTCGACGGCGCTGGAGGCGCCACGCTGAAAGCTGAAGTTGGACAGGCAATGCAACTCGGCATACTCCGGCCTCATGCGAACCAGCCCTGCAACAGCAAGGGCCCCTCCTCGCCCACGGCGCGATAGGCCCACCCCTGCTGGCCGGTGGCGGTCTGCACCAGGAAATAGTCGCGACGGATATCACCACCGTCCCACCACCCCGACTCGATACGCTCCGGGCCCTGCAACACGCGCACGCTCGACGCCGCCAGGGCCACCGGCTCCGCCAGCAACCAGCCAGGACGGCGCACATCCCCCGCGGGCGGGCCGGACAAATGCCCGGCCGCCGATTGCCAGGTGTACTCCGGACGATGATCCGCCTGCCAACCCACGCTGCGCACCGCCTCGTCGCCCAGCCGAGCGCGCAAGCGCTCACGCAGTTGCTCCCAGGGCAGCGATTGCTGCGGGCGTTCCTCGAACAATTGCCGATGTTGCGGGACAAAGCGTGGCAAGTCCGCCGCCTGCAAACCAAATGCCCGTACCGGGGCGCCGACCTGAATCTGCTCCAGGCGCCCGCGCGCCAGCTCAAACAACAGGCCCGGCTCACGCTCGGCGCTCAGCAGGCCGACCGGGACCCGCGTCGGCTCACACTGGGCATGTTCGAGCAGCAGCTCGAAGCGCTGCACACCGCTGTCGCGCCCGGCCAGAAACGCCGCCAGATCAGCGGTAAGACGGCGCAGGGGAAACAGCAACGCCTGATGCGACAGCACATCGAAATTCAGTTCGATCCGCGCCTCAAAGCGCTCCGGCGGTTGATAGAACTCCAGGGGCAATGGCCGCAGCCCGCGCAACTGATCGAGATGCTCCAGCACCCGCGGTTCAAAGCGCCGGGCCAGGGCCTCGCGCGGCAGCGCCAGCAGTTGCTGTACCGTGCGCAGGCCCATGCGCGCCAGGGCCGTGGCCACCGTGGGTACCAGCCCGCTGCGTGCGATCGGCAAAGCCTGCACATGCGCCAGCAAGCTGGCCGGGTCTGCCACGGCCAAACCGTCGTGGACATTGGCCAGGGCCCGCGCCGCAGCCGGATTGGGTGCGGCCACGATGCGATGGCGAAACCCCAGTTGCGTCAGTTCTTCGCGCAAGCGCGCTTGTAACGGCGGCCAGGGCCCGAACAGGCCCAGGCTCGACTCGATCTCGAACACCAGCGCCCGGGGATAGCGCAAGCTGACCTGGGAGCTGTAGCGGTAGGCCCAGGCCGCCAGAAACTGCTGCCAACGTTCGATCTCGGCCGGCTCATAGTCAACCCAGGCAAAGTCCCGGCTGATGGCCTGGGCGGCCGCTAATGACTGCCCGGGGCGCAGGCCCAGGTCCCGAGCCGCGCTATTGACGGTCTGCACGACCCGACGCTGCGCAGGACCGCTGAGCAGCGCCAGCGGCGTGTCTGGTTCCGGGCGAGTACGCAGCACACCATCGAGGGCCAGTTGAGGGAAGACGATACACACCCAGCGCATGCCAACCTCAATGCCTGGCGTCGAAGGCGATGGGCGCACCATGGGCCAGCCCGCCCCGGCACTTGAGCACCCGCAATCGGGACGGGCTCGCCTCCACGGCAATGCGCAGCGCAGCCGGTGACGGGTTGCACGCCTCGGCGAGCGCGCGATAGACAAAGGCCAGGGTCTGGCCGCTCTCGGCGGCCACTTGCAACCGCCGCAGGGCGCGGTCATCGGCCTGGCGCGGCCAGCACAGCACCGCGCCGCAACTGCCCGAACGCAGGCACTGCTCGGCCGACCAGAGGATATCCAGGCCACGCGCCTGGACCAGCGACAGATACCGCAGATCGACACCCGCACGGGACCAGGCCTGGGGATAGGGAATATGGGGCGGCGCGACCAACACCACGCGCTCACCGGCCTGGGTCAGACGTGCCAACGTTGGCCAGACCAGATGCAATTCGCCCACGCCTTCGTCGGCCTGCAAAATCTCGGTCAGCGCCGCTGGCGGCCAACCCCCGCTAGGCAGCACGGCGTCGAGTTGGGCATGGCCGCTGGGCTGGGCACTGGCCGGAGCCGGCGCGGGCCGCCCCTTCCAGACCCGGCGCTGATCGAGCAGCGCCTCCAGGGCAATCACGGCGCCCATCAGTGAGGCCTGACCAGGCCGCAAAACACCCCTTCGATGGCCAGGTCCTGATCGGGCTGCACGACAATCGGCGCATACGCCGGGTTGCGCGACAGCAAATGCACCACCTCGGCCTCGCGCTGAAACCGCTTGATGGTGACTTCACCTTCCAGGCGAGCCACGACGATCTGCCCATTCTCGGCCACGGGGGTGCGCCGCACGGCGACCAGGTCCCCATCGAGAATGCCGTCGCCGATCATCGAGTCGCCGCGCACCCGCAGCAGGTAATCGGGCGTGCGGGAAAACAGCCCCGGATCGATCAACAACCGGTCGTGCACCTCGGCATCAACGCCCAGCGGCATGCCCGCCGCCACGCGCCCCAGCACCGGGATCTCCAGCAGCTCGGGCCGCGCCGGCTGGTTAAGCAGGCGAATGCCGCGCGCCTGGTGCGCATTGACCTCGATATATCCCGCCTCGGTCAGCGCGACCACGTGCTTGCGTGCCACGCTGCGCGAGGCAAAACCAAAGGCCTCGGCGATTTCGGCGAGGCTCGGGGGCTGGCCCTTATCGGCGATGCGTTCGCGGATAAAGTTCAGGATGGCGCTACGGCGGGGCGTTAGATTCGTCATGGAGTACATTTGTACTCCTCTAGGATTTTTCTTACAAGAACCGCTAGTCGACTGCCTGTTTGCTCAGCATTTGGACGGCATTCTCCGCCCTGGGATTAATCTTAAATTGCTATCAGAACGCCATTTTCAGCGTGCAGCGACTTCCGTACACTGCGCCGTTCAAGGAATAGAGGGGACGTCACCATGCACACCACCACCCGCTGGGCCTGGGCCGCAGCCAGCCTGCTGGCCGCCGCCACCGGCCATGCCACCAGCGCACAGGACGATCCCCTCCTGGATACCCCCGCCACCGCCACCACTGCGCCCGAGGCCAGCGCCCGGGGCATTCTGCGGGCGCGGGACCAGGCCACGCTGTCCAGCGAACTGGCCGGGCGCATCGTCGAGATGCCCTTCAGCGACGGCCAGACTTTCAACAAGGGCGATGTACTGGTGCGCTTCGATTGCAGCGGCTACCAGGCCCAGTTGAATGCGTCCCAGGCTGCCGCCCGGGCCACCAGCGAAGAGCTCAAGCACAACAAGCAGCTGGCAGCGCTCAACTCGGTCGGACGGTTCGAGGTTGCACTGGCCGAAGCCAAGCAGGCCCAGGCCCAGGCCGAATCCCAGGTCTACCAGGTGCAGGTGCGCCGTTGCAGCGTGACCGCGCCGTTCAATGGCCAGGTGGTGCAGCGCAAGGTCCAGCCCCATGAAAGCGTGGCCAGTGGCACACCGCTGCTGGAGATTGTCGACAACCGCACCCTGGAGGTTCGCCTATTGGTGCCCTCCAGCTGGCAGGGTCGGCTCAAGCCGGGCGAGCACTTCAGCTTTATCCCCGATGAAACCGGGCAACCCCTGCAAGTCGAGATCAAGCGTCTGGGCGCACGTATCGACGAGGGCAGCCAGACCCTGCTGCTGATCGGCAGCCTGCCCGCCGGCACCCAAGGCTTGCTGGCCGGCATGAGCGGCAGCGCACGTTTCACCCCCACGCCATGACAGCCCAGGCGCCAGGGCTGGCTCAGCAGGTCTTCGCCCAGTTCCTCGCACTGGAACAGCAGGCCCGCGCTGCCACCGACATCGACAGCCTGGCCTATGCCATGGTCAACAATGCCCAGCGTCTGTTCGGCTATCGCCATGGCGCCCTGCTGATTGCCGGCAAGGTCCGCGCACTAACCGGCATCAGCGTGGTCGAGCCCAACGCGCCCTTTGTCGCCTTTGTCGAGCATGCCGCCCAGCAGTTGCTGGCCCAAGGGCGCTCGGCCCAGGCCCAGGTCGTCGATGCCCATTCACTGGATGTCCAAAGTCAGGCGGACTGGCGTGCGCTGTCCACCGGCTCGGCGTTGTGGCTGCCCCTGCTCGACCGCCGGCAGGAGGCTTTTGGCGGCCTGTGGATCGCCCGCGAACAGCCCTGGAGCGAAGCCGAGCAGACCCTGTTCACGCAATTGAGCCAGTGCTACGCCCATGCCTGGCAAGCCTTGCAGCCCGGCAAACCGTGGCGGCTGCGCTGGCCGCGCAAAAAGATTCTCGCCGTGGGCGCCGCAGCCCTACTGGTTCTGCTGGTGCCGATGCGCCAATCGGTGCTGGCGCCAGCCGAAGTGGTGCCCCTGGGCGGCCAGGTGGTCGCCGCGCCGCTGGACGGGGTGATCGCCGAGTTTCTGGTCAAGCCCAACCAGGCCGTGCGCAAGGGCGATGTGCTGCTGCGCTTTGACACCACCAGCATCAAGGCCCAGGCCGATGTGGCCGAGCGCACGCTGAATGTCGCCGAAGCCGAGCTCAAGGCCAATGCCCAACGCGCTTTCGCCGATGCCGATTCCAGTGCGCGGATCGACCTGTTTGCCGCCCGGGTCGAGCAGAAACGCGCCGAACGCGACTACGCCCGCCAGTTACTGGCCCGTACCGAAGTGCGCGCCGAACGCGACGGCATTGCCGTGTTCGCCGATGCCCAGCGCTGGACCGGCAAACCGGTGCAGACCGGCGAGCGGCTGCTGGAAGTCGCCGACCCGTCCCAGGCCCAATTGCGCATCGAATTGGCCGTGGGCGATGCCCTGGACTTCAAGCCGGGCAGCGAAATCAATCTGTTCCTCGACAGCGACCCGCTGCACCGTCATGTCGCGCACCTGCAACGCAGCGCCTATGAGGCCGAACAGGTCGCCAGTGGCCAGTTGGCCTATCGCCTGGATGGCGAGTTCGAGCAGGCGCCACCGCGCATCGGCCTGCGCGGCACCGCCAAACTGTATGGCGAACGCACCGCCCTGGTCCTGTACCTGCTACGCCGGCCACTGGCCGCGCTGCGCCAGACCGTGGGCCTGTAGATGCAACTGCCACCGCTGCGCCCCGACCTGCAACTGTCCGCCGCCAGCCCGGCGCTGGACGGCTCACCCCAATGGACCCTGGCCGATCCACTGCGCGGGCGCTACTTCAAGCTTGGCGGCACGGCCATGCGCCTGTTGCGGCACTGGCACCTGGGCGAAGCCAACGCCGTGCTGCAGGCGGCCAATCGCGAAGCGGGCATGTCCCTGGACGGCAATGATCTGGAAGAACTGCTCAAGTTTGTGCGCAACCACGACCTGGTCGCCGCCCAGGATGAAGAACAGCGCGCCAGCTATGCACCCAAGGCCGCCCAGCAGCGCCAGGGTTTCTGGCAGGGACTGCTGCACCAGTACCTGTTTTTCCGCATTCCGTTATGGCGCCCCGATGCCTTTCTCGACCGCACCTGGCCCTGGCTCGCACGCTACGGCCCACGTCTGCTGCGCTGGGGCCTACCCATGCTGTTGGGCCTGGGCGGGTTTCTGGTGGCGCGGGACTGGGAACGCTTTATCGCGACCTTCCCCCATCTGTTCAGCCTCGGCGGCGCCCTGTCCTTCGCCATTGCCTTGACCTTTGCCAAGCTGTGCCATGAATTCGGCCATGCCTATATGGCCAAGCGCGCAGGTTGTCGGGTCCAGAGCATGGGCCTGGCCTTTATGGTGATGCTGCCGATGTTCTACACCGATGTCAGCGATGCCTGGCGGATCAACGACCGCCGCTCGCGGCTGCTGATCGGCGCCGGCGGTGTGATGGCCGAACTGCTGCTGGCCAGTGTCGCGCTGCTGGCCTGGTCCCTGTTGCCAGATGGCCCGGCGCGCACCGCGGCCTTCATGCTGGCCAGCGCCACCTGGATCACCACCCTGGTGATTAACCTCAACCCCTTTATGCGCTTTGACGGCTACTTCCTGATCAGCGACTGGTGGGGCGTGGACAACCTGCAGAACCGCGCTTTCGCCCTGTGCCGCTGGCGCCTGCGCGAGGCGCTGTTCGGCTATGGCGAACCCATGCCCGAACCCTGGCCGCCGACGCTGCGCCGACGCCTGCTGATCTGGGGCTACGGCTCGTGGCTGTGGCGCGCGGCGCTGTTTCTGGGGATCGCCCTGGCGGTCTACCACATGTTTTTCAAGCTGCTCGGCGTGTTCCTGATGGCGGTCGAACTGCTGTGGTTTATCGTCCTGCCGATCTGGCGCGAAGGCCAACAATGGTGGCAGCGCCGCGACCAGGCCCACGCCGGCAATGCGCTGCTGGTCGGCGTGGGGCTGCTGGCCCTGCTGGCCGTGTTGCTGGTGCCGTGGCGCAGCAGCGTGGACATCCCCGCCCTGCTCGAAGCGTCAGGCAGTACCGCCTTGCATGCGCCGCTGCCGGCCCGGGTCAAGCACTTACATGTGCGCGACGGCGAGGTCGTGGCCAGGGATCAACTGCTGCTGGAGCTCGAATCCCCCGACCTAGATGCGCGCATGACGATCATCCGCCATGAAATCGCCCTGCTGCAATTGCAGTTGCGCCGCCAGGCCGGGCGCAGCGAGACCATTGCCGATGTCGGCGTGCTGGAGCAGCAACTGGCCCAGTCCCTGGCCGAATACCGCGGCCAGCAGGCCCAACGCCAACGCCTGCAGTTACGGGCGCCCACCGCCGGAGTGGTGCGCGATCTGCTGCCCAACCTGAGTCCCGGCCGCTGGCTGGCGCCGCAAAACACCCTCGCCCGGGTGGTCGAGCCCGGTGTGCGCCTGCGCGGCTATTTACAGGAAGAAGCGCTGTGGCGCGTAGAACCGGGCGCCGAAGGCCGCTTTATCAGCGACGATCCGAGCCGGGCAGCGCCCGCCGTACGCCTGGAAGAAATCGACGCCACCGGCGCCAGCCAGCTGCAATTGCAGGCCCTGGCGTCCGATCACCAGGGGCCCATTGCCGTACGCCGCAATGCCGCCCGCGAAGCCGAACCGCTGCGCGCGCAATACGGTGTGCACCTGCGCGTGATCGACCCGGATGCCGCGGCGCCACAGCAACCCTTGCGCGGCATGGTGGTGCTGCAAGGTCGCGCTGAGTCACTGCTGGGGTTTGTCTGGCGGCGCATGGTGGCGTTGGGTGTGCGGGAAAGTGGTTTCTGAGCCCTGGTTAATCGATTAAGCCTCAGCCAGGCCGGGTTTTCGATTGCGCCGACATATTTTTTTATGGATAGTTCACTGAATATTTTGCATGCCCGTATTTCGGCGCGCGCGGTCGACAAGGAGGTTTGCGTGAAATTTCTGGACCTGTTCAAGCGTCAAGCAAGCCCCTTCACCGCCGCCCGCGCCCCACTGGCCGCCGCCCTGGAACCGCGCATGCTGTTCGACGGCGCAATTGCCGCCACGGTCGCTGAAACCGCTGCCAGCGCCGAACACGCCAGCACCGCCGATGCCGCCAGGCCCAGCGATGACGCCAGCCAGCATGCCAGCGATGCCGTGCCGCCCGCCGCCACCTCCGACCAACGCCAGGAAGTGGTATTTATCGATGGCAAAGTCGACAACAAACAACAACTGATCACCGGTCTCAAGCCAGGCACCGAAGTGGTGGTGCTCGACAGCAGCAAGGACGGCCTACAGCAGATCGCCGACTACCTGAAGAATCGTTCCGACGTCGATGCCATCCATCTGCTGAGCCACGGTTCCGACGGCACGGTCGAACTGGGCAACACCTGGTTGAATGCCCAAAATATTGGCCAGCACAGCGCGGCCCTGAATGCCATTGGCGCGGCCCTGGCCGCCGATGGCGATATCCTGGTCTATGGCTGCAGTACCGCCGAAGGCACGCAGGGCACCGCACTGCTCAATGAACTGGCGCGTTTGACGCAGGCCGATGTGGCCGGCTCCGTCGACCCCACAGGTGCGGCCGACAAAGGCGGCGATTGGCAGTTGGAGCGCCAGACGGGCCAGATTGAAGCGGCTTCATTGAATCTGGTCGACTATCGGAGTCTGCTGGCCACACCGGCGGACCAGAACTTCGACATTCAGGTGCCGCGCTACTTGGATAGTGCCGGTGAAACCATTGACGGCATCACCTACTCGATGCTCCAACCAACGGATGCAAACGGCGGAGCCATGACCATCACAGAGGCACCCGCGTTTATCAGCATCACAGGGTCCTCTGATCGGGCAATCATGTTCAACTTTGACGGCGTCATAACGATCCCCGGACCAGTCGATGCACGAATGGCGTCTGCGGACGGATCAACGTTCCGCCTTGTTTCAATGGAAATCGACACGGGCACCAGCCTCAACACAAGCAGCCACTTAATCATCAGGGGCTACCGCGACGGCGTTGCAGTGGCGTCCGATACCCTGGATACCGCCGCCTCGGATTCAACAGGCTCGGTGACCTACACCAAGAATGGCATCGCCAACGGGTTTGGCGGCACGCTGACCTTCTCCAGCGCCTGGCAGAACATTGATGAAATCAGGATTACCGGCACTGACACTGTTATTGTTGTCGATGACCTGAAATTCGCCGCCGCAGTAGTCTCCAGCCCCGCCCCCGTGCTCACCACCAGTGGCGGCAGTGCGGGCTTTGTCGAAGGCAACAATGTCGCGTCCACCCCGGTGGCCATCGACCCCGGCCTGACCCTCAGCGACCCCGACAGCCCGACCCTGGCCAGCGCCAAAGTGGTGATCAGCGGCAATTTCCAGGCCGGCGAGGATAGCCTGGGGTTCAGCCCGAACGCCGCAACCATGGGCGATATCACCGGCAATTACAACGCTAGCACCGGCACCCTGACCCTGACCTCCAGCGGCGGCGCTAGCGCAGCTCAGTGGCAGGCAGCGCTGAGGTCGGTGACCTATACCAACAGTTCGGAAAGCCCCAACACCAGCAACCGGACCATCAGCTTCAGCGCCAATGACGGCACGAACGAGAGCAACGCCGGAACCCGGATCGTCACAGTAACGGCGGTCAACGATACGCCGATCGCCACGACCAGCAGCGACACCACGGCATACACCGAAGGCAGCAGTGCCATCGCCATCGACAGCGGCCTGGTGCTGAATGATCTGGACAGCAGCACCCTGACCAGTGCCACGGTCAAGATCAGCAGCGGCTTGCAGAGTGCCGAGGACCTTCTGTGGATCACCCTCGGCCCCAATACCGGCAACATCATTGCCAGCTACAACACCGGCACCGGGGAAATGCTCCTGAGCTCCGCCGGCGCCACTGCCACTCTGGCCCAATGGCAGGCCGCTCTGCGGGCCGTAACCTATTCCAACAATTCGAATTCGCCCAATACTGGCGATCGCACCATCACCTTCACCGTCAATGACGGCACCAGTGAAAGCGCGGCAACGACTAAAACCGTCAGCGTGAGCGCCGTCAACGATGCCCCGACGGTCACCTACCCCATGGCCAACCAGACCGCCACCCAAAACGCGACCTTTAGCTTTCAATTTGCTGGCAACACCTTTAACGACCCGGACGGTGACACGCTGACCTACACCGCCCAACTGGCCGGCGGCGGCGCCCTGCCTGCCTGGCTCAGTTTCAATGCCACCACCCGCACTTTCAGCGGTACGCCGGACAATGGCGATGTTGGGCCCCTGACCATCGTGGTCACCGCCAGCGATGGCCACGGTGGTACGGTTACCGATGACTTCACGCTCACAGTGGCCAACCTCAACGACGCGCCGACGGTGGCCCACCCCATTGCCGACCAACAGGTGAGGCAAGGTTCGGCCCTCAACTTCCAGTTCGCCAGCAATACCTTCAACGATATCGATGTCGGCGACAGCCTAAGCTACACGGCCGAATTGGCCGGAGGTGGGGCGCTACCCGCCTGGCTCAGTTTCGATCCCCTGACACGGACCTTCAGCGGCACGCCGGGCGCCGGCGAGGTCGGTGTGCTGAGCGTCAAGGTGACGGCCAGCGACGGCAACGGCGGCAACGTCGCCGATACCTTCACACTCACCGTCACCAGCGCCAACCCGGTTGTGAGCGACGTCAGCGCCTTCGGCACCAACGGCAATGGTCCCTACAAAGCGGGCGACACCATTACCGTGGTCGTGGCGTTCGATCAACATATCTACGTCTCCGGCGGCACGCCGACCCTGCTACTGGAAACCGGCAGCATCGATCGGGTTGCCACCTATGCCGGCGGCTCAGGCACCAACACCCTGTTCTTTACCTACACCGTCCAGGCGGGCGACCGCAGCGCCGATCTGGACTACCACTCCAGCACCGCCCTGGCGCTCAACGGCGCCACCATTGCCAATAGCCAGTCGGACAATGCTGTAATAGCCCTGCCCACTCCCGGCAGCGCCGGCTCCATGGGGGCGAACGCCAGCATGGTGATCGACGGTATCGCGCCCACCATAAACTGGGGCTCCGTGCCCGCCGACGGCACCTATGTCGCTGGGGATGCGCTGGACTACACCCTTAACTTCTCAGAAGCCGTCACGGTTGATAACAGCGGCAACACGCCGTACCTGGAAATCAATATCGGTGGCCAGATCCGTCATGCCGAATACCTGAGCGGCTCAGCGACCAGTACGCTGGTGTTTCGCTACATCGTGCAGAGCGGTGACAACGATGGCGATGGCATCGTGCTGTCCAACAACGTCCATTTCGCGGGCAGCGGCATCCATGACGCCGCCGGCAACCCCCTGGACCCGACGTTTACCGCCGGCGCCACCCCCGGTGTTCAGGTCGATGCCGTGGCCCCCGAAGTCACCGGTATCAGCTTTGACGGCCCGGCCGCGCCGGGCACCCTGGTGTTTACCGTGACCTTCAGCGAGAACGTAAGCGGCGTGAGCGGCAGCGACTTCAACCTGCTGACCACCGGCAGTGCCAGCGGCGCACTGAGCTCGGTGACGCAAATTTCGCCCAACACCTACCGCGTCACCGTTGACACGGTCGATGGCCAAGGCACCCTCGGCCTGACCCTTAATGCCGCCAATAGCGGCATTGTCGATAGCCACGGCAATGCCCTGGCAGTATCGTTCAGCACCCCGGGCTACGCCGTGAATACACCGCCCCCAACGGCACCTTCCACACTGCCGACGGCGCCCAGCGGCGACCCGCAACTGATGGCCTACCCGCCGGTCGAGGCCCCGCCACCGGCCACCGACGTGCTGTGGCCCAGCGTACCGGGCCTGGCTACCTCCGATGCCACCTCGCCGCTGCTACCGGCGCCACTGTTCGAACAACCTACCCTGGGCAGCGGCATCCCGAGCCTGGGCACTATCTTTATCAGTAACGGCGCCCTGGCCCCGAGCTTTATCGCCCAGGTGTTTGCCAGCAGCGACAGTGGCGGCATCGACTCAGGCAGCGGTTTCCTCGGCTTTGGCAGCGGCGATGGCGGGATTTTCGGCTCCAGCAGCCTGGCAGGGATCTTCAGTAGCGCAACCCCCGAGTCCGCCTCCCCACCGGTCTTCGGCAACCTATCCGGCAACGATGTCGGCCAGGGCCTGCGCGGCGTCTTTGGCGCGCCAAGCCTGGGCCAGCAATTGCACGAGCTCCAGCACAACGATCCACAACGCCTGCGCGAGCTGGCCCTGGCCCTCGGCCAGATCACAGAACCGGCAACGCACGCCTGACACCACGGCATAGAACGATAACAAGCCAATTTCAGCCGTACTTAGGGGGCGGCGCAAGGATGAAGACAACCTACAAGCTTTTCACGGCCAGCCTGTTGGCGCTGGCCGTCAGCGGCTGCGCGGTCACCAGCCAGCCCATCGACCGCTCCGTGAGCGAGCAGCGGGCCCAGAGTGATCTGCAGAACATGTTCAAGGACCAGGAGCCGCTCAGCGGCCCCCTGACCCTGCAGCAGGCCATGGCCCGCGCCGTGAAATACAACCTGGAGGCACGCCTCAAGGTCATGGAAGAGGCCCTGTCCCAGCGCCAGGTCGACCTGGCCACCTTCGATATGCTGCCGCGCATGGCCCTGTCCGCCGGCTACGCCGGGCGCAACAATATGAGCGCCTCCAGCAGCCAGAGCGTGCGCACCGGCACCCAGTCCCTGGAACCGTCGACCTCCCAGGACCGCGATCGCGAAGTGGCGGACCTGACCATGGTCTGGAACGTGCTCGATTTCGGCGTCGCCTATATCGGCGCCAAGCAACAGGGCGACCAACGCCTGATCGTCGAGGAACGTCGGCGCAAGGTGGTGCAGACCATCCTGCAGGACGTGCGCTCGGCCTATTGGCGCGCCGTCGCGGCCGAACGGCTGCTCAAGCAGATCGACAGCCTGATGACCCGCGTCGACCAGGCCCGGGGCAATAGCCAGACCATGGGCAATCAGCGCATCGGCGATCCGATCCAGGCCCTGGGCTACCAGCGTGGCCTGATCGAAGCCACCCGCCAGTTGGAGCAGCAACGCCGCGCCCTGGCGCTGGCCAAGACCGAACTGGCCACCCTGATCAACCTGCCGATCGGCACCGACCTGACCCTGGCGGCCAACGCCGATTACCAGGTACCGCAATTACGCGTCGACCTCGCGGCCCTGGAGCAACAGGCCCTGGCCAGCCGTCCGGAATTGCGCGAGCAGGACTACCAGGCGCGCATCAGTGCCGCCGAAACCCGCAAGGCCATGCTGCGCCTGTTGCCAGGCCTGGAGTTCTCCGCCGGCGGGCACTACGACAGCAACTCCTTCCTGGTCAACCAGAGCTGGGCCGACTACGGCGTCAAGATCACCTGGAACCTGTTCAACGTGCTGTCCGCCCCGGCCTCGATCAAGGTCGCCAAGGCCGGCGAGCAAGTGGCCGAGGCACGGCGCCAAGCCATGTCCATGGCGATTCTGGCCCAGTTGTACGTGGCCAACGCGAACTTCCATGAAGCCCAGCGCCAGTTCCAGACCAGCCAGGAATTGGCCAGCCTGGACGGCCAGATTGCCGAACAGATGCGCAACCGTCACAAGGCCCAGGGCATTGGCGAGCTGGAACTGATCCAGGGCGAGCTCAATGCCTTGCAGGCCGACCTGCGCCGCGACCTGGCCTATGCCGAACTGCGCAACAGTTACAGCCAGTTGTTTGCCAGTGCCGGCCTCGACCCCCTGCCCCAGCAACTGCCGTCCAGCCAGCTCGCCGATATTGCCCAGGCCCTGGGCGACAGCGAAAGCCGCTGGGATCGCGGCGATATCAAACCAGGCTCCTGAATCCGCCCCGCGACCCGCCCGCCAGGGGCGGGTCGCTGTCTGGCCCTGCGCCTGAGGAGTCACCCTGCAAAAGCCCCATTTCACCCACGTGCTGCACCTGTTCAACGGCGCTGCATTTTCCACGCTGCAGTTTATCGAGCGCTACCGCGAGCAATTCCCGGCCGAGTGGGCGCAGATCGAACAACAGCATGGCAGCGGTGGCAAAGGCGCCAAGACCCGCTACAGCGCCTATAGCCGCATGGCCCATCACCTCAATCGGTTCGCCAATGAGGGTTTACTGCACAAGCACGAATACCAAACAGCCCCCGCCGAGTGGGGCAGCGCACGGATTCGCTATTGGGGCGAATATCGGGAAGAAGAACTCGTCGAGGCCTACCTCGGCGCAACCCTGGACGAGCCGATCACGGTGACCGAAGGCCAGCCCACCAAGACAGAGGGCGTACGCTACCAACGCAGCGCCAAGGCAAGGGAAATCTGCATCGATAAATGGGGAGTGAAGTGCGAGGTGTGCGCCTTCGACTTCGAAGCTGTCTTTGGCGCCTTGGGCGCGGGCTATATCCATGTTCATCACCTCAAGCCCATCGCGGATTACGGCCAGAGCTACCAACTGGTCCCCATCAACGACCTGCGCCCGCTCTGCCCCAATTGCCACGCGATGGCCCATCGGCAAAGGCCGGTGAAGAGCATTCAGGAACTGCAGGAGATACGCGCACGCAGGCTTGAGCAGTAGCCGCAGCCAGCACGCGAGCGCGCACCGTCGGCAGCCGTGAAGACCGCAAACGCGACCCGAAAGGCGCCAAGGCGCCCGGCGATAATCTCGCCGGGCGTGTCCCGTGCCGCAGGCGCGAACGAAGCGCCGCTCAGCGCAAGTTCGGCCAGCCTTGGAAACCGGACAAGGTCATGCACATCGAGTAATTGCACAGCGTGGTCCGCAATGGCTCGGGTGGGCGGGCCGCGATTACGGCCAGTACCAACAGCAACATCAGCAGTGGAACGCTATAGGCTAGAAGGCTTTTTATTTTCATTGTCGGCTCTCTCATGACCTGGGATCGAAGCGACGCCGACCGGCGCCGCGGCGAAACGCACGACAAGCCGCCAACCACCTGCAGCCTGTCGTTTCCCGCTTGAAACGTACCGCGTGAAACCTGTCGCCTAGCGCTCATCCACCGTGATGATCTCGCGCCGTTCGGCCATGCTCGCCGGCACCTTGTCCTCATCGGTGAAGAACTGCTGGTACCACTCGCGCAGCTGGTACACCGGGCCGTCGTTTTCAGCCAATACCGGCTTGTCGATACGCACCTTGTGCTTCCAGATGTCCACGTCCTGGTAGAAGGACGCACGGTTGCCCTGCACATAGGCCTGGGCAATCTCGCGGTTCTGCTCTTCGGTCCAGCCCGGGACCTTCTTGACCATGCAGCCAAAGCGCAGCACAAAGCTGTTCGGTGTGACCGGCACATGGCTGTTGAGCAGGATGGCGTGAATCCGGGTTTCGCCGAACATCGAGCTCAAATGGGTGAAGTGGGTCGCCGGACCGTAGTAAGCCGATGGCGCGATCAGGTCGCCACCCAGACGCTCGGAATCACCATGGAAGATCTGATGACCGATATGGCCTTCGAAAATATTGGCGAAGTACTTGGTGGGCGTACCGTGCACCGGACCGAAGTGCTGGGCGTCCACCAGGTTGTCGACCAATTCGCGCGGGTTGGTCTCGATCAGCATGGTGTCGATGTTCCAGTCGTGGATCCACGCCTCGTCGTCCATCTCAGCCAGATGGGGGATCACCACGTTCTCCTTGGGCGGATGGCCCTCGGGGTTGTTCCAGACGAACAGCAGGTTGTTCTCCTCGCAGGTCAACCAGCTGCGGGTCTTGGCCTTGGGCGGGATACGCTTGCAATACGGAATCTCGACGCACTTGCCGCTGGTGTCGTACTTCCAGTGGTGGAAGGGGCAGACCACGGTGTCGTTCTCGATGGTGCCCTGGGACAGGTCGGCCCCCATGTGCGGGCAGTAGGCATCGAGAATGCTGATGGCGCCCGCGCTGTTGGCAAAGGCCACCAGCCGTGTGCCAAAGATATTCAGCGTATGCAACTGGCCATCGCGGTAGTCCTGGGCGTCGCCTAGGCAATGCCAGCCACGGGCATAGCGATGGGTACCCTGGATATTCTCGATATTGATTTCAGCGAGTTTCGTCATTTCTTGTTATTCCTCGGCGTAAAGCTCCACGATTGACCTATGCCCCTACAAATAAAGGGGAAACTCCATAACCGACATCATTGAGCAGCGCAGGCAAGGCTTTCATCGTCCAAACGGACTAGAGGCCACAAGTGCGCAAAAAACAGACCGGCCTGCGCAGCTCGCTGGCGGGGCGAGCAGGCTCGCTCCGCCAGCCGCCCTTACTGCCCGACTCGCCGAGCCGCCTCGGGGCCGAAGTCGCGCGGGCTGAAGCCGCCCTTGTTCAGCGAGTAGCCATTGCGCTGTTCGTTGATCAGGTTGAACGCCAGGTAGCTCCCGGCGTTGAGGTCGTAGTACAGGCCGACCCCGGCTTGCGGGCCCTGGCTCTCATAGGCGTAGAAGTAGTTGACCATCGAGGTGCGCCACAGCTCGCCACGGTTGTCGTAGTTGTCCGCCATGATCGGGAACCAGGTGTCTTCGTCGATGTACATCTTGCGTTTGCCATACAGGTGGCGATAACCGGGCTTGAGGGTGCCTTCCAGCTCCCAGACGCGGTGACGCTCGTAGCGCATGGCATCGGGGTTGATATGCCCCGGGGTCAGCAGATCGGCGTACTTGAGGTTGGCCGAGTGCAGGCGGTAGGTGTTGTAGGGGATATACAGCTCGCGCTTGCCGACGATTTTCCAGTCATAGCGCTGGCCCGAACCGTTGAAGATCCGCACCTCGTCCACGGTGATCGAACCGCCGGAACCCGGGAACGCCATGTCAAAGCCATAACCCGGCGACTGCCGCACGCGGCGGGTGCCCGGGTCGTAGCGCCAGCTCTGGCGTGGTTCGGTCTTGTCATTCCAGAACTCGGTGCCGGTATTGACCTCGCCCTTGTCACGCTGGGGCAACAGGGTTTCATTGAGGTAGAACGAGGAGTTGCCGGTCGTTTCGCCGATCTTGCCCGGCTCCAGCCCCGGCGCCAGGTTGCGCGAATGCACGCGGCCCCAGTTGATATTGCCATCCTTGAGCACATAGGCGTTGTCGGAGGTGTACTCCTCGGTCCAGGCGCGCAGGGTAAAGGTCGAGGCGTTCTTCAACAGCTCCAGGCCATTGCGCGGCACCGGGAACGGTGTACCGCCGGTCTTGCCGACCACGCCTTCACCGTCGTCGACCAACTTGGCGATACCAGCGTTTTCCCGGGTGGCCTGGCAGACCTTGTCGGGGAAGCGGAAGTCGCGATGGGACTCGAAAACCGGCATCTTGTAGGTCGCCGGATACAGCTTGAACAGCGCCTTCTGGCCGTCGGACAAGTGATCGCTGTACTGCGCCAGGTTGGCCGCGGTAATCACGAACAGCGGCTTTTCATCCGGGTAGGCATCCACCGGATGATTACCGGTGCCCTTGAAATCCACGCCCGGCGGTACGCCCAGCCACTTGCCGCTGAACGCTGGGATGGTGCCGTCGGCATTGCCCTTCTGCTCGGCGCCCAGGCAGGTCAGGTCCGCCCCCAGGCGGGCCACATCTTCCGGCGCCGCGCTGGCGTTGCCGATCACGCTGCACCCCAGCATCAGGGCCAACCCAAAGGTATGCAGGTCATTTACAGGGCGCCGCACAAAGCGGCGCAGGGCCAGATTACTGCCAGTCATCTTGTTGTTCTCCTAGGTTTTCGATGGCGGTGGCCCAGTATCGACAGGGCCTGCCGGGGGGAGCATCGTCCGCACGGACTAACGCATTTTTACCAACCGCGCCCGTCAGGCCCGCCCTCGCCCACCCTGGCCGCGCAACGCTGGCGCCAGCGCCCCGGGCAGCAGTTGCACCGCCCCCGGCTCACCCAGTGCCACCACGCTGTTGAGCATGATCCGCACCAGTTCGGTCTGGCGCCGCACCCCGGTCTTGGAAAAAATCGAACGCAAATGCGCCCGCGCCGTGTTGCGGCGGATGTTCAATTCCTCCGAGGCTTCTTCCAGGGACAAACCATTGGCCAGCTCCAGGGCCAGCGCGGTTTCGGCCGGAGTCAGGTTGTACAACTGGGCCGTGACGCCGTTGCTGACCAGCGACTTGCCCACCGCATCGCGCACATACACCACCGCCGTGGGCTGGCCCTTGCCCTCCACCAGTTCATGGGACGGAACCGGCTCCACCACCACCCCCAGGCTGACTTGCCCCGAAGGCCGGGAAATCGACATCGCCTGGGCCCCGGTCAGCGCTTCCTCGCCCTGTTGCGGCCGGGCGAACGCATGGCGCACCAGGCGCTGCAGCTCGCGGTTATCACTGGGATAGGTCGCTTCCAGGCGCCCGCCCACCACTTTCAGGCCATCATTGCTGTCGAGAATTTCCCGAGCCACGGGGTTGAGCTGCAGCACATGGCCGTTTTCGTCGAGCACAATCGCGGCCACGGCCAGCCGGCTGATGGTCTGGGAATACAGGCTGCCCAGGGACTCGCTGCGATCAAGCAACGAATGCATATGCAAGGCCCGGCGCAGATGGGGCAATAACATGGCGCACATCGCCCGCTCGGTGGCGGTGAAGCGCGCATCGTTGCGCGAGCGGTTGATCCGAAACCGCACCTTGCCGCCATCAGGCATGACGATGTCGGCACCCAGCACCTGGCAGCTGTCGTAGGGCTCGCAATACAACAGATAAAACGAAGAGCTGAGCCACTCGGCCTCGCTCATCAAGTCTTCGATGGTAAACACCACATCGGTGGGCAGGTTGTGGAACGGCGTGGACTTGCAGTGGTAGGCGTAATAGTTGATGCCGTCCTCGAACTCCACATCGCCCGCCACCATCATCGGTGACAGGTAAGGCTCGTCTACGACCCGCAGGATCAGGGTCGCAAACTTGGCCTTGAACAGGCGGCGGATCTGGCGCAGCGACTCGCCCATGCAGCGGGTATCCAGGGCCGCGTCGTACATATTGCCGATGATCTGCTCATACTCGGCCAGATCCAGCCCCATGTCCGCCAGGACCTGCACGTTAGGCACGGTGGTTTGCATAGACATTCCCCTTGGGCGCGGCAGAACGCAGTGGCCCTGCCCGCCTTTTTATTGTTATGGGCAACCTGCGCGTCAGCGCCCGGCCAGTGTCCCGGCCGAGGCCATGGACGCCGGGGCGGATGGCGCGCGCCGTGACCTTACCAGCGGCCAGCCCTGGTTGAACCACGCCGCGAGGGCCGGCAGCAGAAAAATCGCGCCGAACACATTGACCAGGAACATAAAGGCCAGAAGGATGCCCATATCGGCCTGGAACTTGAGCGGGGCAAAAGCCCAGGTGCCCACCCCAATGGACATGGTCAGGGCGGTAAACACCGCCGCCGTGCCGCGTTGGCACATGGCCCGGTAAAAGGCATTGCGCAGGTTCTGGCCGTCGGCCATTTCATGCTCGATGCGCTCGTACAGGTAGATCCCGTAGTCCACCCCCACGCCCACGCCCAGGGCCATTACCGGCAGGGTCGCGACCTTGAGGCCGATGCCGAGCATGGCCATCAGCGCGTTGCACAGAATCGCCACAATCCCCAAGGGCACCAGGATGCACAGCACGGCGCGGATCGAGCGAAAGGTCAGCAGGCAGAACAGCGCCACCGAACAGAACAGCGCCGCGAGCATCACCACTTCGGCGCGCTTGACCGCCTCGTTGGAGGCCGCCATCACGCCGATATTGCCCCCCGCCAGCTTGAACTCGACACCCGGTGCGTGGATCCCGGCAATGATGCGCTTGGCCTCGTTGACCGCATGAAACACCGTGGCGCCTTCGTGGTCGTTGAGAAACACCAGAATCTGCATGCGCTTGCAGCCATCGGTCACCAGCCCGGAGTCGGCCGAATAGGCCATCGAGCCCTGCTGCAAACCCCGGGACGAACCGGGAATCGCCGACCAACGCGGGTTGCCCTCGTTATTGCCGGCAATCATTTCCTTGCCCATCCCGGCCACGCTCTGCACCGACTGCACCCCGGCGACATTGCGCATCTGGAAATCGAACGACTCCACCGCGCGCATCACCACGGGGTTCAGGCAGGCCTCGTCCAGGCCCTGGGTCTGGAGAAACACCGCCAGCACATCCAGGCCAATCGAGTAGCTGCCGATAATCGCCTGGTTATCCTGGTTGTAGCGCGAATCGGCGCGCAGCTCCGGCGCTCCGGCGCCGATATCGCCAACCTCCAGCTGGCGGGCCTTGACCACACCGAAACCGAGCAGCAACAGGCTCACGGCAAACACCGCCAGGGCCGGGCGCGGTTCGGCCAGGGCCGACAGGCGCCACCACACAGGGTGCCGCGCGGCCTGGGCATCCGTCTCGCTGGCACGGGCCGAAGCTTCGAGGCGCAGATGGGCAATGATCAACGGCAGCAGCATCTTGTTGGTGATGATCATCAACATCACCCCGATGCACGCCGTGACACCCAGTTCATGGACGATGGGAATATCGATCAGCATGATCACCGCGAACCCCAGGGCGTTCATCAGCAGCGCCAGGGAACCGGGAATAAAGATCTTGCAGAACGCCGCCCGCGCCGCGCTCACCGAATCGCTGCCGGCCAGCACATCCTGCTTCCAGGCATTGGTCATCTGCACCGCATGGGACACGCCGATGGAGAAGATCAGGAACGGCACCAGGATCGACATCGGGTCGATGCCCAGGCCCAGCAGCGGCAGCAGGCCCAGCAACCAGATCACCGGCAGCAAGGCCACGGCCAGCGCCACCAGGGTCAGTTTCAACGAGCGTGAATACAGCCAGAGCAGGCCGGCGGTAATCAGAAAAGCCATGACGAAGAACAGCATCACCGTGTTCAGCCCTTCGACCACATCGCCCACCAGCTTGGCGAAGCCCACCACATTGATCTCGATGGTCGGGCTGTTGTACTTGGCGCGGATCTCTTCCAGGCGCTTGGCGATCTCCACATAGGACACCGGCTGGCCGGTTTTCGGGTCACTGTCCTGCAAGTCGGCACGCACCAGTGCCGAACGCTGATCATTGGCCAGCAGCCGTCCGACCTGACCGGCCCGCGCGGCATTGCTGCGCACCTTCTGCAGATCCTCCGGGGTGCCGGCGTATTGCGGCGGCACCACCAGGTCGCCGACATAGCCTTCTTCGGTGATCTCGATGTAACGCACATTCGGCGTAAACAACGAGGTCACGCTGGGTCGGCTGACACCGGAGATAAAAAACACATCGTCGGTGACCTGTTGCAACACCTGGAGAAACTCGGGGTTGTAGATATCGCCCTCGCCTTTCCAGTGCACATTGACCAACAGCCGATTGGCGCCGGTAAACACCCGGCTGAAATCGAGAAAATTGAGCATGTATTCATGGCGCACCGGGATCTGCTTGTTGAAGCCCGGATCGAGCCGCACCTGGGTCGCGCTATAGCCCAGGCCCAGGGTGATCAGGGCGAACAGCGCCAGCAGCGCACGCCGGTGTTGCATCAAGCGGTCCGCGCAGGCCTGTACGCAGCGTTCCATCCAGCCAGTTGTCTGAGTCATGTCTTTTCTCACTGTGCGACGGCGGCGAGACTGCTGTCGGCGCCCTGGAAAACCCCACGTTCACCGGCCACCAACAGGTGGCGGGCATTGAGCACCGTGGCCGAGGTCAGCGTGCCCAGCCCGGCCCGCCGCGAGCTGTCGAGCAGCGCCCCGTCGCCATCCAGGCGAATCAGACTGCCACCCGCGCCGACCAGCACCAGCCCGTTGCGCTCGGGCAGCAAGGCATGGCCGTAGAGGGGCTGCTGGCTGCCGATCTCGACGCGGCTCCAGCTGTCGCCAAAATCGTCGGTGCGAAACACCTGCCCGCGCATGCCATAGGCCAGCCAGCGCTCGGCCGACAGGCGCACCACGCCAAACAGCGAGCCGTTATAGAAGGGTTCGAGGGCCTGCCAGTCCTGGCCGCCGTTGTCCGAACGCAGGACCAGGCCCTGCTCGCCGACCAGCATCTGCCGACCATCGCGACCACCGTCCATGCCATTGAAGTGGGCGCCCTCGCCAGGCATTTCCCGCGGCGTCCAATGCTCGCCGCCATCACTGGACTCTAGAAACTTGCCGTAGCTGCCATAGGCAACCACGTGTTCGCCATCGTTGCTCCACACGCCCAGCAGCGGCTCGCCGAGGCTGGCGTCGTAGTGCTGCTCCTGCCAGGTGCGCCCACTGTCCACCGACCGCAGGATCCAGCCGTCATGGCCGACCGCGAGCAGCACCGCCGGGCTCAAGGCAATCACGCCGGTCAGCGTGGCTTCACGCGTATCGGGCACCTGGGCGCTCTGCCAGGACAAGCCGTTGTCGCGGCTCAGCAGGATGGTGCCGCGCTCACCGACCGCGACCAGTTGCTCGCCGTTGGCGCGCAGATCGTTGATCTGCACCCGGTCGGCATGCAGCTGAGTGGGCGCCAGGGGCGTCGGGGTCCGCGGGGCAAACGCCAAGGCGACGGCGGCCAGGATAAGGGCGCTCATGGCGTATCCGATCAGCTGGCGCATAGCAGGCTCCAGCACGGGAAAAACAGGCACGGGACTGGCTTCACGGGGGGCGATCCTCTTGATTTTGTTTCAAGGATCATCAGACCACCCCGGTCCGCCTACATCGTCCAAACGGCCTAGTCAGAGCGCTCGCCGCCCTCTGACCAGGCCTACAGCGGCGGCGTACGTGGGCTTCAGGCCAGTTCGAACAATCCGGCCGCGCCCATGCCGCCACCAATGCACATGGCCACGACCACATAACGGGCGCCGCGACGCCGACCTTCGAGCAAGGCATGCCCGACCATCCGCGCCCCGGACATGCCGAAAGGGTGGCCAATGGCGATGGCCCCGCCATTGACGTTCAAGCGCTCCGGGGCAATGCCCAGGGCCTCGCGGCAGTGCAGCACCTGGCAGGCGAAGGCCTCGTTGATTTCCCACAGGTCAATATCCGCCACGCTCAGACCAAAGCGCTTGAGCAGCTTGGGCACCGCCACCACCGGGCCGATGCCCATTTCTTCCGGCGCGCAGCCCGCCACCGCGATCCCGCGATAGATGCCCAGCGGGGTCAAGCCCCGGCGCCGGGCTTCGGCGCGGCTCATCAACAGGCTGGCCGATGCGCCATCGGAAAACTGTGAAGCGTTACCGGCGGTGATGAACTCGCCCTGCTCGATCCATTTGCCGTCCTTCCACACCGGCTTGAGGCCCGCCAAATCCTCCAGGGTGGTGTTGGGGCGGTTGCACTCGTCGCGGTTGACCAGCACACGCTCATGGCCGCTGGGCTGGCCGTCCTTGTCGAAGCACAGCTTGTTCACGCTCAGCTCGACAATCTCCTCGGCAAACAACCCGGCGCGCTGGGCGGCCGCAGTGCGCAACTGGCTCTGCAGGGAGTACTCGTCCTGGGCGGCGCGGCTGATGCCATAGCGGCGCGAGACAATCTCGGCGGTCTCGACCATCGGGATATAGGCGCTCGGCATCACCTGCAACACCGCCTCGGACTGCGCCCGGTAGGTGTTCTTGTGCTTGGTCTGGGTCAGCGATAGCGACTCGACACCGCCGGCAATGGCGATGCTCATTTCACCGGCCAGGATAGTCTTGGCCGCCACGCCAATGGTCATCAGGCCCGATGCGCACATGCGGTCCAGGGCCATGCCCGGCACGCTGTCCGGCAGGCCGCCGGTGTAGGCGCACAGCCGGCCGATATTGTAGGCCTGGGTACCCTGCTGCACGGCGGCGCCCATGATCACATCTTCCACGGCGTCGGCTTCGATACCGGCGCGCTCGAGTACAGCGCGCACCACATGCCCGCCCAGTACCGGCGCCTCGGTGTCGTTGAACGACCCGCGAAACGACTTGGCCAGCGCGGTACGGGCGGTGGCGACAATCACAACTTCATTCTGATCCATGGACAGGTTCACTCGGCAATAGGGTTGAAGGTGTAGCGGCTGATGGTGTCGACCACGCAGCCCGGGCGGTCTTCGCCCTCGATTTCCACGGTGATGCGCACCACCATCTGCACGGCGTCGCCCAGGCGTTCGGCGCGCAGCACATCGCCGCGCCCGCGCACCCGCGCGCCGACCCGCACCACACCCGGGAAGCGCACACGGTCACTGCCGTAGTTGACGCCCATGGCCATGTTTTCCAGGCGCATCAACTGCGGCATAAACAGGTTGGCCAGCGCCTGGGTCAGGTAGCCGTGGGCAATGCAAGCGCCAAACGGGCCGCTGGCAGCGCGCACCGGGTCGACGTGGATCCACTGGTGATCGCCGGTGGCCTCGGCAAACAGGTCGATGCGCGCCTGGTCGATGGTCAGCCAATCGGTGCAGCCCAGGTCCTTGCCCTGGGCCTCGAGCAGTTGCTGGGCACTGCTGAAAATATGGGTCATGAACGCCACCTCAGGCCTGTTGCGAGCTGACGGAGAGCACTTCGCCAACCATATAGGAGGCGTAGTCGCTGGCCAGGAACATCATCACATTGGCCACTTCCCAGACCTCGGCCGCCCGGCCAAAGGCCTCGCGACTGGCGAGCTGGGCCAGCAGTGCTTCGCTGGAGGCTTTCTTGAGAAAGTCATGCAGGGCAATGGACGGCGCCACAGCATTGATCCGTACGCCGAACTCGGCGGCCTCCAGGGCGGCGCACCGGGTGAACGCCATGACCCCGGCCTTGGCCGCGGCGTAGTGCGCCTGCTCTTTCTGCGCCCGCCAGCCGAGCACCGAAGCGTTGTTGACGATGGCCCCGGCGCCGCGCTTTTGCATGTGCGGCAACAGCGCGCGGGTCATGCGGAAGGTGCCGGTCAGGGTCACATCGATAACCCGCAACCACTCCTCGTCGCTCATCTGCACCACCGACTTCTGCCCGCCCAGGCCAGCGTTGTTGATCAACACATCGACGCCGCCGAGCACTTCCTCGGCGGCCGCGACCAGGGTCTGGACCTCGCTTTCGACGGTGACATTGCACAGCTGGCCATAGACAGCCTGCAAACCGGTCTCGGCCTTGAGCCGCTCAACCGCCTCTTCCAGGCGCCGCGGGTGGACATCGGAAATCATCAGGGCCCGGCAGCCCTCTTCGGCGCTGCGCCGGGCGGCGGAGTAGCCGATACCGGCGCCGGCAGCGGCGGTAATCAACACGGATTTTCCGGCCAGCAGTTGATGGCCCGGCACATACGGGGGAGCTTGTTTCACAGCGATCACCTCGGAAGAAATCAATACGCTGTCAGGTATACGGCCCCGCCCTGGCGGGCACATCGTCAAAACGGACGGGGTGGCCCGAGCAGCGCTTCACCGGCGTCCACCCGAGAGGCGCCGGCGCAGGGCAGCGGCGACCGGAAATCGAGAGGCCGCTTTAGCGCTTTTCATCGAGCGAAATTTCCTAGAAACTTCCGGCGGCTTGTGCCCAATAGCGCGCATGGCTAGGCTTCGACTCGTCACTGCAAACAGTGATCGGGTTTAGTCGCCCGGCATGACACATTGGGCGTATGCGCCACTTTCTAGCTCAGTCGTTTTCGTCTGTGTTTATGGTGGCTGTGCGCAGGGCACCTTCGGGTGCGCCGGGTTCCCAATGTTCCGGTCGACTAACCTGCGTACGGCTGCCTCCCCTTCGTTTAGTCGCGATTGCCGGCAGCTCCACTTGAACATTGGAGCTTGACCATGAAGAAAATCGTCCCCGACCCACCCTGTACGCCCCGCCAGTTACTGGCGCTGAAACTCGCCAGCCAACGCATCCGCGAGGCTCTGGCCAACCAGCCCGAACGTCCTGTCTTTGCCCCCTTGAACGCCACCGTGGCCACCTCGGTCGGTGACCATTCGTTGTTTGCCGTCAAAGCCGGGATCCCGGCCGAACACGCGCTGGTACACCTGGCCCTGCTGCTCAAATGCGCCGAGGAAGTCGGCGATGCCGTGACCGAGCAAGGCAGCGGGATCGAGCCGGGGCTGATCGGCTCGATCATTCACACGGTAGAAATGGCTCGCACTGTGGTCGACGCCCTGCTGGCCGGCAACCGGCCCGGCGCCACTCACCGCTAGCACACGCCCGCCCTGTCCCGGTTGTCGGCGCGTAAACGCCTGGATAGGTTTCCCAGGCGTTTGGCACGGCCGCCAGGGCGATCGGTGTGTTAGCTGCCCCAGACTTTCTGCGCCGCAGGCGCTTGCGCCACCAGCGCATCGAGCGCCGCGCCAATTTCGTCCACGCGCCACAAGGCGCCCTTGTCGCGGGTAACACCGGTCCGCCAGCCGTCCCCTAGGGAGAGCCGTCCACCCTGGCTTTCGATCACCTGCCCGGTGACATGGGCCGATTGGCTGCTGCCCAGCCACACCACCAGCGGCGCAACGTTTTCCGGCGCCCAGGCGTCGAAGCTGTCGTCCTCGGGTTTCTTCACCACATCGGGCATGGCGCTTTCGGTCATGGAGGTGCGCGCCGCCGGGGCCAGGGCATTGGCGGTCACGCTATAGCGGGCCAGTTCGGCAGCCTGCACCAGGGTCAAGGCGGCAATGCCGCCCTTGGCCGCCGAATAGTTGGACTGGCCGATGGAGCCCTGCAAGCCGGCCCCGGAGCTGGTGTTGATAATCCGCCCGTCCACCGGCGTACCGGCCTTGGCCAGGTCGCGCCAGCGGCGGCCGAGGATATTGGCCAGGCAGTAATGGCCCTTGAGATGCACGCGCATCACCTTGTCCCAATCGTCTTCGGTCAGGCTGATAAACATCCGGTCGCACAGCACCCCGGCGTTATTGACCAGCACATGCACTTCGCCAAAGGCGGCCAGGGCGGCGTCGACAATGCGCTGGGCGGTCGCAAGCGTGGTGATGTCATCGCTGTTGGCAATGGCCTGGCCGCCGCTGGCGCGAATCTCGCCGGCCACGTCTTCGGCGGCATCACCGCGAATATCATTGATCAGCACATTCGCGCCTTCGGCGGCGAAAGCCAGCGCATAGGCACGGCCGAGCCCGCCGCCGGCACCGGTGATAATCACGGTACGGCCGTTACAAATAGCCATGGGGGTCACTCCTGAACGTGCCGAGCCACACGGATGGGCCCGGCGTTAAAGGGAAAACGCCTGCCTACAGGCGTTCGATAATGCTGACGTTGGCCTGCCCGCCGCCTTCGCACATGGTTTGCAGGCCATAGCGCCCGCCACTGACTTCCAGCTCATTGAGCAGCGTGGTCATCAACCGCACGCCGGTAGCACCCAGTGGATGGCCCAGGGCAATCGCCCCGCCATTGACGTTGGTACGCGCCGGGTCGTAGTCCAGCTCCTTGGCCCAGGCCATCACCACCGACGCGAAGGCTTCGTTGATTTCCACCCGGTCGATATCGGCCATGCGCAGGCCGGCCTTTTCCAGGGCGCGGCGGGTCGCGGCAATCGGCGCCGTGAGGTGCCAGATCGGGTCGTCGCCCAGCACCGTCAGATGATGGATACGCGCCCGCGGCGTCAGGTCATAGCGCTTGAGCGCGGCTTCGGAGACCACCAGCAAGGCCGCCGAGGCGTCGCAGGTCGAACTCGACACCGCGGCGGTAATCGACGGATACCGCGGGTCGACCGGCTCCAGGCTGGCCATTTTTTCCAGGCTGCTCAGGCGCGGCGTTTCATCCACGCTCAGCCCTTCACAGGCGACGATCTCGCGGACAAAACGCCCGCTGTCGATGGCCGCCAACGCGCGGCGATGGCTCTCCAGGGCAAAGACTTCCATCTGCGCGCGGCTGATCTGCCAATGGTCGGCGATGCGCTGGGCGGCATAGAACTGGTTCACCGGCTGGTTGCCAAAACGCGCTTGCCAGCCCCGGCTGCCGGAGAACGGGTCGGGGAAGCCCAGGGGCTGCCCAGCGAGCATGGCCGAGGCAATCGGGATCTGAGTCATGGTCTGCACACCCCCGACCGCGACCACGTCCTGCATGCCGCTCATCACCGCCTGGGCGGCAAAATGCACGGCCTGCTGCGACGAACCACACTGGCGGTCGACCGTGGTGCCCGGCACGTTCAGTGGCAGGCCGGCGGCCAGCCAACTGGTGCGGGCGATATCGCCGGCCTGGGAACCGATGGTGTCGACGCAGCCGAAAATCACGTCGTCATAGTCTTCGGCCGGGATGGTGTTGCGCGCCACCAGCGCCTTGAGCACGTGGGCGCCCAGGTCGATGGCGTGAATCTCCGACAGTGCGCCCTTGCGCTTGCCCGTAGGGCTGCGCAGGGCATCAACGATATAGGCCTGGGCCATGGTTTACTCCTCGAAGGTGTGGCCCGGGCCCAGCCGGGCCTGATCGCCGAACAGGTACTCGGCGACACGGGACTTGTGGAAACCGCGATCCCCCCAGGACGCATCCAGGCTCCAGGCGCGCTTCATAAACATTTGCAGGTCGACTTCCCAGGTGTAGCCCATGGCGCCATGCACCTGGATCCCCTTGCGCGCCGCCAGCCAGCTGGCTTCGCAGCAGGCCAGGCGCGCCTGGGACACCCACAGGCTGGCAGCGGCTTCGCCGTGGGCCAGGCCGTGGGCTGCGCGGTACAGCACCGGCTTGGCCATTTCGATCTGCCGGGCGACATCGGCCAGGTGGTGCTTGACCGCCTGGAAGCTGCCGATCGGCTTGCCGAACTGTTTGCGCTGGGCCACATAGTCCACTGACAGGTCGAGCATGCGCTGGGCCAGCCCGAGCAATTGCCCGGCCACCGACAGCGCGCCACGGTCGAGCAGTTGCGCACCCAGTGCCCGACCCTCCTCGCCCGAGGCCAGGCAAGTGGCTGCGCTCGGGGTCCAACTGACCCGGCCCAGGCGGCGCGAGGCATCGATGCTCGGATTGGCCTCGACATCGACCTCAGCCCGACTCACCGCATGCACTTGATCGCCGTCCAACAGAATCAGCACTTCGGCCAACTGGGCATCGCTGACCAACAGATTGACCGGGTGCCCGATGGCCAGGCGCAGGCTGCCATCGGCAATCCGTGGCAGCAGGCGCTCACGGGCCGGATGGCCGTCGCCCAGGGCACTGAGCAGGCCGGCCGCAACATAGGCGGTGTCGGCCAGGGAATCGGGGATCGCGTAGTAGCCCAGTTCCTGGGTCATCAGCGCCCAGGCCACATCGTCCATGCCCAGGCCGCCAAGCGCTTCGGGCACCGACAACGCGGTGAGGCCCTGAGCGGCGATTTTGTTGCGCAGGTCGGGCGAGCGCCCGACATCGGTTTCCCAGATTTCCCGGAGCATTTCCGGCGCGGCTTCGGTCATCAGAAAACGGCTGATGGCCTCGCGAAACGCGAGCTGGTCATCGGTAAAAGTGAAGTCCATGGCCCGCTCCTTACTTCGGCAAACCGAGCATCCGCTCGGCGATGATATTGCGCTGGATCTCGTTGGTGCCGGCGTAGATCGGCCCGGACTGGGCAAACAGGAAGCCCTCCAGCCAGCCGGCCGCATCCCCGGCCGCCGGGGCCTTGGCCAGCAATTCGCCGCGAGCGCCGAGAATGCGCATGGCGGTCTCGTGCATCTTCAGGTCCAGTTCCGACCAGACAATCTTATTGATACTCGACTCGGCGCCAATCGCCTCGCCCCGGCTCAGCCGGCCGACCGTGTGATAGGCCGACAGCGCATAGGCTTCGGCGCCCATCCAGGCCTCCATTACCGCCTCACGCAACCCCGGATCGCGGTCCGCGCTGTCACGGTGGGCCTTGTACAGCTCCACCAACTTGCGGGCGGTGTGCTGGAAGCGTGCCGGCGAGCGCAGCAACAGGCCGCGTTCGAAACCAGCCGTGGCCATTGCCACATGCCAGCCCTCGCCCTGGGCGCCGATCCGGTTGGCCACCGGCACCCGCACATCGTCGAAGAACACTTCGGCAAAGGCGTCCTTGCCGTTCAACGCCTTGATCGGGCGAATGCTCACGCCCGGCGCGTCCAGTGGCACCATCAGGAACGACAGGCCGTGGTGACGGCTGGAACCGGGCTCACTGCGAAACAGGCCAAACAGCCAGTCGGCGAAGATCGCCCGAGTCGACCAGGTTTTCTGGCCGTTGAGTACATAGTGGTCACCGTCGAGCAAAGCCTTGCTGGTGATCGCGGCCATGTCGGAACCGGCATTGGGTTCCGACCAGCCCTGGGCCCACATCTCCGCGCTGGCGGCCATGGGCGGCAGAAAGCGCTGCTTCTGCGCCTGGGTGCCGAACTCCATCAGGGTCGAGCCCAGCAACAGCTGGCCATTTTGGTTGACGCGCATTGGCGCGCCGGCGCCGTAGTATTCCTCTTCGAAAATCAGCCACTCGATCAGGTCGCAACCGCGCCCTCCCAGATCGGCCGGCCACATGACCATCGACAGGCGACTGTCGAACAGCTTCGCCTCCCAGGCCCGGTGCTGTTCGAAGCCTTCGCGGGTGTCATAACTGGCCAGGGGCTCGCGCGGCAGATGCTCGGCCAGCCAGGCCCGGACCTCGGCGCGAAAGGCTTGCTGTTTGGCGGTATAGGTAAGTTCCATGGCGTTCCCTCAGAACTTGGCGTCGCGTTTTTCGACGAAGGCCCGGCGGGTTTCCGCCGAGTCAGGACTGCTGTAGGCCTGCAGGGTGAACCCCTGCTCCCAGCGATATTTGTCTTCCAGGTTGCCGTCCTCGATACCGTTGAGGGCTTCCTTGGCGATGCGGATCATCTGCGGGCTTTTCTCGGCAATGCGCGCGGCTATTTCCAAAGCCGTCTCGCGCAATTGCGCTTTGCTGACCAGGCGTTCGATAAAGCCATACTGCATGGCTTCGGGCGCACCGATGGTGGCGCCGGTAAAGAACAGGTAGCGCACCTTCTGTACCGGGAACAGGCGTTGCAGGTGGGCGCCGCCGCCCATGGCGCCACGGTCGACTTCCGGCAGGGCAAAGGTCGCGCACTCGGAGGCGACCACGATATCGGCGGCGCCGGTAATCCCGATCCCGCCGCCCAGGACAAAACCGTGTACGGCGACGATCACCGGCACTGGGCTGCGGTGTACCGCCTTGAAGGTCGCGTAGTTGCCGGCGTTGACCGCCACGATGCGCTCCGGATGGGCGTCCAGTTCCTTGATGTCGACACCGGCACAAAAGCCACGGCCCTCGGCGCGGATCACAATCACCCGGACCTCGGGGTTCGCACCCAGCGCATCGAGGTGCTCGGCCAGGGCTTGCCACTCGCGGCTATCGAGGGCGTTGACCGGCGGCTTGGCGATCACCAGTTCGGCGATGCCGGCATCGATCTGTGAAGTAAAGGCCGAATTCATAGGGGTTCTCCAAGACTCGCCGGGCGAGTCGCTTCGGGGTTGGCCGGGGCCGTAGTGCGCCGGGCCAGCAAGGCGTCCAGGCAGCGCTCCGCTTCGTCGGCAATGCCTTCGATCACTTCGCGGCAGCTGTGCAATTGACCAATGGCCGCAGCGACCTGGCCGCTGGGCAAAATGCCTTCGTCAGGCTGGCCGTCGACCATCGAACGCTGCAACAGCACCGGTTGGTTGGCGGCCATCACCACCTGGGACAGCGCGCCGGGGTCCTCGCGCAGGGCCTGCACAAACACCCTGGCCATATGGCCCAGGCTCATGCCGGTCTGCTGTTTCCAGTGCCAGGCGCTGGCCAGCGCAATGCGTAGGCGACCGAACGGGCCGGCCTGTTCGAGGCGATTGATAAAGGGGTTTTCGATCATCCGGTGGCGCATGCCGTCCACCGCCAGGGTGACGCGCACCTGCTGCGGATCGGCGACCTTGAGGTAGCGCTCCAGGGTCGCCGCAGGTGTCGGCGATTCGCGCGTCATCAGAAAACGCGTGCCCATGGCGATCCCCGCCGCGCCCGCCGCCAGGGCCGACGCCAGGCCGCGCCCGGTGGAGTAGCCGCCGGCCGCAATCACCGGCACGTTGACGGCCGCCAGGACCTGGGGCAACAGGATCGAGCTGGGCACGCCGCCGGTATGGCCGCCGCCCTCACCGCCCTGAATGGTGATCATGTCCGCACCCAGCTCGACGGCCTTGAGCGCATGTTTGAGCGCACCGACCGTGGGAATGCACAGCACCTTGGCCGCCTTGAAACGGGCGATGGTCTGCTTGTCCGGGCCCCGTCCGTAGCTGACGGCGCGCAGGCGGTACTGGATGGCCAGGTCCACGCATTGCGCGGCATTGTCCTGGAACATATGGAAGTTGAGGCCAAAGTTACTGCCGCCGGTGGCGTCGATGACCTTGCGGATCTCACCTTCCAATGCCTCGGCGGCAATGGTCGCCCCGGCCAGAAAACCGAAGCCGCCGGCCTCGGTGGTGGCGATCACCAGGTTGGCGTCGGCCACCCAGCCCATGGCCGTTTGCACAATCGGGTAGCGGCAGCCCAGGGCCTGGGTCAGCGGTGTATCGAGCCAGCCGCTCATGCCGACGGCTCCCCGTTACTCGCCGCGCGCTTGTTGGCCGCGACCATGCCCTTGGCATCGAAACCGCCCAGCTTGTCGCCGCTCAGCAGTTCGTTGTGCGCATGGGCGAAGTGATGCCAGGCAAAAGCCGCATCCATGGCGCTGCGCTTGCCTTGCAGCTCCTCGACGTGATTGATCGCCTGCTTGGTCAAGGCCAGGCCCATGCGCGGTTGCTGGGCGATCACGGCGGCCAGGGCATAGGTGGCCTGCTCCAGCCCGTCACGCGGCAACACACGGTTGACCATACCCAACTGGTAGGCGCGCTCGGCGCCCATGCGCTCGCCGGTAAACAGGAACTCCTTGGCGATACGTGGGTTCATTTCATAGGGGTGGGCAAAATATTCGACCCCCGGAATCCCCATGCGCACCACCGGGTCCTGGAAAAACGCATCGTCGCTGGCGACGATCAGGTCACAGACCCAGGCCAGCATCAGCCCACCGGCGATACAGGCACCGTGGACCATGGCGATGGTCGGCTTGGGCAGCTCGCGCCAGCGCCGGCACATGCCCAGGTAGACCTCCTGCTCGCGGGCATAGAGCTGCTCGCCGCCGGGCTTGTTGGTGTGATCCCACCACAGGCTGGCGCGCTCGAAGGGTTTGTTGATGTCGCGCCCTGGCGTGCCGATATCATGGCCCGCCGAGAAGTGCTTGCCGTTGCCGCGCAATACGATGACTTTGACTTGGTCATCGTTGACCGCCTGGCGAAACGCGGCATCCAGCGCGTAGGTCATCTGCGAGTTCTGCGCGTTGTTGAAGGTCGGCCGGTTCATCGTCAGCGTGGCGATACCATCGGCCACGCCATAGAGCACCGGCTCTTCGGTCTCATAGACCGCCTGATCGTCGCGGACCACGAATTCACTGTCGCTGCTGTGCATGTCAGTCCCCTTGCCTCAGGTGCGGATGCCGGGCGGATTGCCCTTGATCGCCGCCGCGCGGTAATCGTGGGGATCGAGCCGGCGGATCAACGCCAACTGCTCGGCGGTGGGGTGCACGGTCTCGCACAGGTGCGCCGACTTGAGCAACGGGAAGCCGGTCTTGTCCTGCACTTCATCGAAGCTCACACCGGGGTGCAGGCTGCGCACCTGGGCGGCGCGGTCGCGTCCGTCGAAATCCAGGGTGCACAGGTCGGTGACGATCAGGCGGATATCCATCAGGTCGCGCCGCGTGCCTTCGGGCCAGCGCTCGGCCTTGAAGCCGACGCCGGAGACCATGTCCACTTCACCGCTGACAAAGACCCGGGTGTTATGGTTGGGCACAAAGAACGAATTGAGATGGTTGATGCTGTTGCCCGGCAGGCCGCGCACGCCGAGGATCGCGGTTTTCGGCTTGCGGTAGTCACCGACGCACGACAGGTTGGTCTGGCCCCAGCGGTCGATCTGAGTCGGCCCGATCATGGCGTGGCGACGCCCGCCCCAGACGCATTCGAACACCCGCTCAAAGGACATGTAGCCCGAATAGCGCGGCACATAATCGCCACGCGGTCCCAGCGGGATGGGCTCCTCGACCAGGAACGCTTCGCTGTCGGTCATCAACAGTTCCGGGCTGTGGGTCAGCTTGGCCAGGCTGGCACCCAGGCGCGGGATCACGCCCAGGCCCGAGGCGATCACTTCGCCATTGCCGCGCCAGGCTTCGCAGGCGGCGACAATCATCAATTCCGCGAGGGTGAAATCACAGGTAGCAGACATTTTCCATCCTCCTCAGAACACGGGCAGGGGCAAGGCGCCCATGCGTTCGGCACCGCCGTTGCTGGCTTGGTAAGCCTGTTCGCCCGGCGTCACATAAGTCGCGACATAGTTCGCCCAACCGCCCTCTTCCTGACTGCTAGCCACGTATTGCTTGAGATGAGCCAAGTCCCAGCCGTAGTCGGATGGGCAGGACGTCGGGTGTGCGCCCAGCGGCGCATGGACCACGCCGGTCACCAGGTAGCGCTCGAAGGTGTTGAACCGCGCCTGCTCGGCGCTCAGTTCCAGACGTTCCTCCAGGTGTTCGCAGGAGACAAAGCAGCGCTCGGCCGCCCGGGCAAACAGATGATCGAAGTACGGATCGGGGCCGGTAACCAGGCAGTTGCCCAGGCGATCGGCGCGATTCACATGCAGGAAGGCCATGTCCAGGTTCAGCGCCGGCATGGCCAGCAACACCTCACCGTCGGCGTAAGGCGAGACGATGGTTTTCAGCTCGGGATTGAGCCGCGTGACATCGGTGGCCAGGCCGCAGCGGGTCGGCAGGAACGGCAGGCGCATACCGGCGGCGCGCAGCCCCCACTGGAACATGCCTTCGTCCAGTTCCAGCAACTCCAGCTCGCCGGCTTCACGTGCCTTGCGGTAGTAGGGTTCCAGCGGGATCGCATCGAGCGTGGCGAAGCCGAAGATCAGTTTCCTGACCTTGCCGGCCGCGCAGAGCATGCCCACTTCCGGGCCGCCATAGGCGACCACGGTCAGGTCCTTGACCGGCGAGCGCAGGATCTCGCGCACCATGGCCATAGGCTTGCGGCGCGGGCCCCAGCCGCCAAAGCCGATGGTCATGCCATCGCGCAATTGGGCGACCGCATCGGCCGCCGTCAGTTGTTTGTTCATATGCACACTCCTTCTTATTGTTGGCCGACCGAGAAGTCGTGCCCCCAAATGCTCACGCGGGTGAACTCGAAGGCCGAGTGTTCGGCCCAGTCGACTTGCAGCCCGCCGTAGCCGTATTCCAGGTCGAAACCGGACGGCGTTTTCATGTAGAAACTGGTCATGCGGTCGTTCAGGTGCTGTCCCAGGGTCGCCGAGAGCTTGGCGGCGTGGCCTTGCATGCGGTCATGGGCACGGCCGACTTCGGTCATCGAATCGACCTCGACCATCACATGCACGCAGCCCGAAGGCACCGGGTATTCGGCCAATGCCAGGCTGTGGTGGCGGGCATTGCGGCAATGCAGGAAGTGGATGCGGATCGGCGCCGCCGATGGATCCGGGCGGAAGTTGAAGATGTCCGAGAGTTCAAAGCCCAGGACGTCCTTGGCAAAAGCCAGGGTCGCATCAAAGTTCGGCGCTGGCAGCACGGTGTGGCCCAGGCCCATATCGCCAGTGATAAAGCGCGGCACGCCCTGGGGCGAGACAAAGGGCTGGCAGTCGGAGCGATGGCCCCAGCTCAGTTCGTGACGGTTGCCGGACGGGTCGAGCACACTGACCAGGGCCTGCACGCCACGCTGCTCGATGTCAGTTGCGCTGCCCACCTGCCACTCGACCCCGGCGGCCTCCAGGCTAGCCAGGGCCTCCTTGAACGCGGCTTCCGAGCCCAGTTCCCAGCCGGACGCCAGGTAGCGAGCCTCGCTGCCCTCGACGATCAACATACGAAACGGCCGTTCATCCATCTTCACGTACAGACCGCCGCCGGGCGCTGGCTGCACCTGCATGCCCAAGACATCCTCGGCGTAGCGCTGCCACTGGCTAAGGTTCTCGATCTGCGAGACGAAATAGCTCAAACCGCGAATATGGATCATGCCGTTCTCCTGGTGACTGAATTCAGTGCGTGGCAGGCATTGTGCGAATCGACAGCGCGCTCTTCATCGTCCGTTGAGACTACGCAAACCCGCGGGCAGGCCCGGCCGGCGGACTAGTCCGTTTCAATGATTCGAGCGCCCGGGTGGCGCCCCTAGACTCGGCCTCTATCTGTCCCCTGCCGAGAGCCCGCCATGGAGTTCGCCTTTACCCCGGAACAACTGATGATCGAGGAGACCGCCGCGCGGTTTCTCGCCCAGACCTGCGACTCCCACGCCGTGCGCCGAGCCATGGACAGCGTCGAGGGCTATGACCCGCAGGTCTGGCAACGGATCGGCGAGGAGCTGTACTGGCCGGCCCTGATGATTCCCGAAACATTCGGCGGCCTGGGCCTGGGCTTTGTCGAACTGGCGATCCTGCTGGAGCAAAGCGGCCGGCATCTGTTGGGCTCGCCATTCTTCGCCACGGCCGCCCTGGCAACCCCGGCGCTGATGCTCAGCAGTAACCCGGCGGTGCAAGCCGACTGGCTGGGGGCGATTGCCGCCGGGGCGACCCGCGCGACCCTGGCCTTTGCCAGCGGCCCGGGCTGGGATGCCGACAGCGTGCAGGCCGTGGCCACGCCCGACGCGTCGGGCTATCGGCTCAACGGCACGTATGCCCAAGTCCTCGACGGCGCCCAGGCGCAGTTGCTGATCGTCGCGGCGCGCCTGCCCGCCAGCACGGGCGAGCACGGCATCAGCCTGTTTGCCCTGCCGGCCGAGACGCCGGGAATCAAGCGGACCGCCCTGCCCACGCTGGATCAGACCCGGCGCCTGGCCCGGATCGAACTGCACGATGTGCAACTCGACAGCTGCCATCTGCTGGTCGAAGTCGGCCAGGGCTGGCCACTGCTGCGCGACACCCTGCACATCGGCGCCATTGCCCTGGCCGCCGAGCAGACTGGCGGCGCCCAACAAAGCCTCGACCTGACCCTGGCCTATATTGCCGAGCGCCAGCAGTTTGGCCGGGCCATCGCCAGCTTCCAGGCGATCAAGCACCGCTGCGCGGACATGATGCTGGCCCTCGAATGCGCCCGCTCGGCGACCTACTACGCCGCTTGCGTGGCCCAGGAGCGCCTGGCCCCCGAGGGCGAGCCACAGGTCGCAGCGGCACTGGGCGACGCAGCCGCGACGGCGCAGATCCATGCCAGCGAGGCGTTTTTCCACTGCGCCGCCGAGTCGATCCAGTTGCATGGCGGCGTCGGTTTCACCTGGGAATACGACCCGCATCTGTATTTCAAACGGGCCCGCGCCAGCGAGCAGTTGTTCGGCCATCCGACGCTGCACCGTGAACGCCTGGCCGCACGGATTTTCGGAGAACAGCCATGAAGATCGGATTCAACGCCGACGACGAAGCGTTTCGCCAGACGGTCGCCGCCTGGATGGAACAGCACCTGAAGGGCGACTTCGCGCCCTTGCGCTTTCGCGGCGGCCCCGGCGACGAGCACAGCTTCCCCGAGGAGCGCAAAGCCTGGGAACGGCTGCTGGCCAGTGGCGGCTGGATCGGCGTCGGCTGGGCGCCGGAGCACGGCGGACGCGGTTTGAGCCTCAGTCGCCAGGTGATTTTCCACGAGGAATATGCACGGGCCGGTGGCCCCGGGCGCATGGGCCATATCGGCGAAGGCCTGGTCGGCCCGACACTGGCCGCATTCGGCACAACTGAACAGCAGGCCCGCCTGCTGCCGGGCATCCTCGCCGGGACCCAGTTCTGGTGCCAGGGCTATTCGGAACCGGGCGCCGGCTCCGACCTGGCCAACGTCAAGACCCGCGCCGTGCTCGACGACAGCGGCGAGCACTGGCTGATCAGCGGGCAAAAAGTCTGGACCTCCCTCGCCCACGAGGCCGACTGGTGCTTTGTCCTCGCTCGCACGGAACCGGGCAGCAGCGGCCATCACGGCCTGTCGTTCCTGTTGGTGCCCATGGCCCAGGCGAGCATCCGCGTCCAGCCGATCCAGCAACTGACTGGTACCAGCGAATTCAATGAGGTGTTTTTCGACCAGACCCCGACCGCCACGGCCAATCTGGTGGGCAAGCCCGGCGATGGCTGGAAGATCGCCATGGCCCTGCTCGGCTTCGAGCGCGGGGTCTCGACCCTGGGCCAGCAAATGCAGTTTCACAATGAGCTGGATGAAATCATCCGCATCGCCAAAGACAACGGCGCCGCCCGCGACCCCATCCTGCGTCAGCGCATCGCCCAGGCCTGGGCTGGGCTCAAAGTGCTGCGCTACAACTCCCTGCGCATGCTCTCCGGCCCCCAGGATGGCAGCCTGCGCAAAGAGGCCATGATCTACAAGCTGGCCTGGTCCACCTGGCACTTGGAGCTGGGCAAGCTGGCCATGGACGTGCTGGGCAGCGAAGCGGAAATCCTCGACGCTGGGCCCTATGCACTGAGCCGCCTGCAATCGCTGTTTCTGTTTACCCGCGCCGACACGATCTACGGCGGCAGCAATGAAATCCAGCGCAATATCATCGCCGAACGCGCCCTGGGCATGCCCCGGGAACCGCGTCTACGCGGCTGACTCCGCGAAGAGGAATCGCCCATGGACCTGCAACGCCACATCGAACAGCTTCAAGCCCTGGAAAGCATCCGCCGGCTCAAGCACCGTTACCTCAATGCCTGCGACATGAAGCAGGTCGACGATATCCGTGCCTGCTTCGCCGAAGGCACGGTGCTGATCGACTACGGGCCACTCGGCACCTTCCATGATCGTGACAGTTTTATCCGGCTGTTCCAGGACCTGGCCTGCCACGCCCGGGTGATCGATCTGCACCATGGCAGCAACGAGGAAATCGAACTGCTCGATGCCGACCATGCGCGGGGCCTGTGGGCGCTGTATTACTTCAATATCGACCGCGAGACCGGCGCCACCCGCCAACTGGGCGGCCAGTATCACGACCGCTACCAGCGCATCGATGGCCAGTGGAAGATCGTCGCCACCCGGGCCGTGCTGCATTCACAAACCAGTGGCCAGGGCCCTGCCGCTACGACCGGGGGGGCCTGAGCAATGGCCAGTTCTTCACCTAAAGTCGCCGTGGTCACCGGTGCCAGCCGGGGTGTCGGCAAGGGCATCGCCCTGGCCCTGGGCGCCGCCGGGATGACCGTCTACCTGAGCGGGCGCTCCCTGGACCACAGCACCAGCACCCTGCGCGGCCAGCCCTTGCCGGGCAGCCTGCTGGAAACCGCCGAGGCCGTGACCCGCGCCGGAGGGCTGGGCATCGCGGTGGCCTGCGACCATGGCGACGATACGCAGGTCGAAGCGCTGTTTGCCCGGGTCGAGCGCGAATGCGGGCGCCTCGACCTGCTGGTCAACAATGCGGCCCTGCTGCATGAAAACCTGATCGACCCGGGGCCGTTCTGGGCCAAGCCACTGGCACTGGTGGACATCCTCGATGTCGGCCTGCGTTCGGCCTATGTCGCCAGCTACCACGCCGCACCGTTATTGGTGCGCGGCGGCGCCGGGCTGCTGGTGTTTATCTCCTCGTTTGGGGCCGGCTGCTATATGCACGGCCCGGCCTACGGCGCGCAAAAAGCCGGCTGCGACAAGCTGGCGGCCGATATGGCCGTCGATTTCGAAGGCAGCGGCGTGGCCACGGTCTCACTGTGGATCGGCCCGCAGCGGACCGAGCGCACAGCCATCGCCGTGCAGGCCCGCGAGGCAGAGTACGAAGCCTTCCTCGGCCAATTGGAAACCCCGCAGTTCAATGGACGGATCATTCACGCCCTGCTGGAGGACCCGGCGCGCCTGGACCTGAGTGGCCAGACCCTGATCAGCGCCGAGCTGGCTGCGGGCTATGGCATCACTGAAGACGCCGGGCGCCAGCCCCCCTCCTACCGCGAGATGCTCGGCGCGCCTCGCCAACAGCATCCGGCGCGGGTGATCTGAGCAGAACTGCGCTGGCAGGCACGGGCCAGCGCAACTGCTGCGCAAACTGCAGGCGCGCCAGGGCAGATACCCTCCACGGTTTCAGGATTGCTCCAAGAGCCCATTGACAAGATCACATTGCCTATCGGCGGGTGTATTGCGTTGAGGATGAACGCCTCGCCATCCTGCTATTGGCCATTGGCAAACGCCAACACCTAGCCGCCTATAAGTAAGCCGCCAAACGCTCGCAGCGCATCAAAATCCCTCACACGTTACCCGCCGCAGACTCAATGCAACGCCGCCATGCCTTGGGAGGTGGCGGCGTTTTTTTATCGAGTGAGCGCCGTGTCCCGGCACACACCCATGCGACTAACGCACGCGAATCTTCGGGTCGCCCGCACCACGGCGCAGCTGACTCAAAAAGCCCTCCAACGGCGCAGGCTCGGCAATCTGCGGCAAGGCATCCTTGTCCGGGCGCTGGGCCCAGAACGCATCCCATGACGGAAACAGCTCATGGAAACTCCCTGCGTAAGGCTCGCGCCCCGGCCAGCGCATTTTCAAGCCGCCAATCGGTGGTTTGTTCAGGTCCGTGGCGTACCAGTAGCACGGCAGGCGCCGGCGGAAACACCAGCGCCCGTCGATCCGCTCGTAATCGTCCCAGTAGAGCATCTGCATGATCACCCACTCGGGGCCAGTCTCATGCTCGTTCTTGGAATAGACCACACCCGTGGCATGGTCCGGGTCGCTGAACTCGATGAGGTGCTGGCCCAGATGATGGGAGGTGCCGTGGAACTGCTTGCGCATGGTCTCGTCGAGCCAGGCCTTGAGATGGGCGCGGCCGGTCTTGTCGCGACCGACCCGTACATCAGGGGCAAAGCAGTTGGCCATGGCGTCCATATCGCGCATATCCAGGCTCAGGGCATATTTGCCGGCCAGTTGGCGAATGGCATCCAGGGATTCCAAGCGATCGAGCCGTTCGAGCAAGGCGTGGCTATCGGCACTCATCAGTCGAGCACCGTGTACAGGTCGGAGCTGCGCCCGCCATCGACCACCAGGCTGGCGCCGGTGACATAGGAAGCCTCGTCGCTGGCCAGAAAGAGGATGGCATTGGCCAGTTCCACCGGCAGGCCGACCCGCTTCATCGGGATGACTTTCTCGGTATTGGCGCGGGCTTTCTCATCGCTGAGCATACCGGCGGTGGCCGGGGTGTCGACCACACCGGGCACGACCACATTGCAGCGGATATTCAAGGGCGCCCCTTCACTGGCCGCCGCGCGGCTGAAGTTGATCACCGCCGCCTTCGCTGCCGAGTAGCCGGCCATCCAGGCAGTGCCGAACAGGCCGCAGATCGAAGCCAGGTTGATGATCGAACCACCGCCCTGGTCTTTCATCAAACGCATGGCCGTGCGCGTGCCCCAGAACGTGCCGTCGACAGTGGTGGCAAAGTTGGCGTGCCAGTCGGCGGTCGAGGTGCTTTCGATGCTGCCCCAGGTGTAGGCCATGGCATTGTTGACCAGGATATCCAGACGCCCGTGACGCTGGGCCGCACCTTCCAGAGCGGCGACATAAGCCTGTTCATCGCTGACATCGGCCACGGCCACCTCGGCCTTGCCCCCGAGCCCGACAATCCGCTCGAGCACCGCTTGCAGCGGCTCGACGCGCCGGCCGCAGAGCACCACGGTCGCGCCCTCTTCGGCAAAGCGCAGGGCAGTGGCTTCACCGATACCGGAACCGGCGCCAGTGACAAAAGCGATCTTTGCTTGCAGACGTTTACTCATTGCTTATCCCCTTAGATAAAGGCCATGCCGCCGTTGACCGCGATGTTCTGCCCCGTCATAAAGCTGGCGTCGTCGCTGGCTAGGAACACCGCCACGCGGGCGATTTCGTCGGTCTCGCACATGCGCCCCAGCGGGACATTCTTGAGCAGGGCCTGCATGTGTTCGTCGGGAATGCCAGCCATCATCGGCGTATTGGTCGGGCCCGGGACCAGGGTGTTGACGCGGATGCCGCTGGCAGCCAGATCCCGGGCGATGGAACGGGTCAGGCCCATGACACCGGCCTTGGATGCGCAGTAGTGGCTGGGGCCTTCCCCCGTCAGCGCCGCGGTGCTGGAGAGGTTGATGATGGCGCCCTGGCGACCGCCCTTGACCATCAAGCGCGCGCCCTCGCGGCAGCAGAGAAAGGTGCCGGTCAGGTTGACATTGATGACCCGCGCCCAGCTCTCGTCCGGGGTTTCCAGAAAACTGTCCAGCGCACCGACGCCGGCATTGTTGACCAGGATATCGAGGCCGCCGAAATGCGCCTCGGCCTGGCTCATGGCCGCGCTCACCGAAGCGCTGTCGGCCACATTGCAGGCGAGGGCCAGCACGCTGCTGCCCAGGTCGGCGAGGCCGTCGGCCAGGGCACTGTGGTTCAGATCGACCGCCACCACCTTCGCGCCTTCGGCGACAAACCGCCGGACCATGGCCTGGCCCATGCCCTGGCCGGCACCGGTGACGAAAGCGACTTTATTCTGCAATTTCATGGATCACTCCTGGGTTTCGTTGCCTGGGAGCCCACCAGCACGACGGCAGGCCTACCACCCCATGATTGGTCGGTGCCCGCCCCCGGGGCATCGTCCGATAGGACTAACGCGGCGTCTGGTCTAAATGGACGATGCCCCCATGGCAGGCGCGGCGGACGATCCCGCTGGCGAAAGCCGGAGCGGGTGTACACCGCACACACCCCTTCAAGTTCAGGCCGGCCCGCCCGGTGATCGCCCCTTGAACCCGCACATTCTGGAGAAAACTCATGAACCAACCCGTCGACCTGCCCCTGCCCACCGGCCACTACGCGACCCTGAGCAACGGCCTGCGCCTGCATTATCTGGACGAAGGCAGCGGGCCGGTGGTGCTGTGGCTGCATGGCAGCGGCCCGGGGGCTAGTGGCTTCAGTAATTTCAAGGGCAACTTCCCGGCTTTTGTCGAGGCCGGTTACCGCAATATCGTCCTCGACCTGCCAGGGTTCGGGCGTTCGGACAAACCGGACGACGTGCAGTACCACCTGGAATTTTTTGTCAGTTGCGTGGTGGACCTGCTGGAGCGTATCGATGTACCGCGCTGCACGGTGCTCGGCAACTCCCTGGGCGGCGCGATTGCCCTGGGTATGGCCCTGCTCAAGCCCGCGCTGATCGAAAAATTGATTCTGCTGGCACCGGGTGGCGTCGAAGAGCGCGAAGCCTATTTCCGCATGGAAGGCATCGTGCGCATGGTCAACCTATTCAGCGCCGGCCCTATTGGCCTGGAAGAAATGCGCAGCATGATGCGCCTGCAACTGTTCGACGATTCGATCCTGCCGCAAAGCCTGCTCGAAGAGCGGGTCGCGGTGGCGCAAACCCAGCCGAAAAACCTGTTCAGCACCATGATGGTGCCCAACATGGAAGCGCGCCTGGGCGAGATCCAGGCGCCGATCCTCGGGTTCTGGGGCAGCAACGACAACTTCAACCCGGTCAGTGGCGCCCAGCGCATTATCAATGGCACCGCCAATGCGCGGTTTATCGTGCTCAATCGCTGCGGCCACTGGGTCCAGGTCGAGCATCGCGAACTGTTCAACCGCACGTGCGTGGACTTCCTCACCCACGGCTAGTACGCCAAGGCGGCAGGCCGCAGAACGGCGTAACCCTGCCGTTCTGCGACACCGCAACCCAATGCCCGGCAGTGCCTACCTGCACTGACACGGTGACCCCGAACCCAATCGAGCCGGCTGCCCCCCCATGGCGACGGGCCCAGAAAACCGCCAGTTGACCGCGCAGACCGACTAACTGCCCGCAGCAAAACCCGCCCTGACGGGCTCCAGCCTTGAAAACGCGCGCACTTTCCCCCTGCCCGGCCCTCCTTCACTGTCGACGTTGGCGGATACACAGCGGGCAAGCGGCTGCATCACTCCAGAAAAGTGCGCCGCCAGCCCCTGAAAACATTGGGAATCGAAAACACTGACATCAATATCCAACGGCTTCCTCGGGGCAACCGGATCGATCCGAAAATTACCTATTTCCAGTGATATCTAATAGCCATACTTCTGTCGTCAAATGCTCGCACGAAATACCCAATTTATACGGTGCAGCTACAGCGACGGTGGCCGACGTCCCTACGCCTTGTATAACGCTTCGAAAGGGTCGAACTCGGGCCTGGAGTGTTCTGCTTCGATCTCATCAGAGTCATCCTATGCTCAGTGATACTGAATTCTGGAAGCTGCTGCGCCAAGAGTTTCTGCCGTTTCGCCCCAGCCAGTACGACCTCACCTCGGTCTGCAACCTGACGTGCGAAGGCTGCCTGTTTTTTTCCGGCGATGACTACCTTGGCCACAAGGATGTCACGGACCTGCAGCGCATCGAGGCGTTCTTCGCCAGCGAAGGCGCCCGGGGCGTGCGCTTTGGTTACTTCGCCGGGGCCGAGCCCTCGCTGGCCGAGGACAAGCTGGTCATCGCCAGCCGGCACATTCCCTATGGTGCGGTGTTTACCAATGGCATCAAGCGCCTGAGCCGCGAGATCGACTATCGCGTGCATGTGTCGATCTGGGGCAACCCCGAGCGCAGCCGCGAGTTGCGCGGGGCCGATATCATGGCCAAGCAGATCAGGAACTATCGCAACGACCCCAGGGCGGTGTTTGTCTTTACCCTGACCGCGCGCAATCTCGACGATATCCCGTACATCGCCCAGGTCTGCGCGGACAACGACCTGGCCCTGACCTTCAACCACTACAGCCCGACCGCCAAGTACCGGGACTTCATCACCAGCGGCGCCGGGGCCGACCAGTACCACCTCACCAGCACGGCGGACGACAACCTGGTGCTGGGCGCCGACCATCTGCGCGAGGCCCGCGACCGTATTGCCCTGCTCCTGCAGCAACCCGGGCAGCGCATCCTTTACAACCCTGAGTTCAACGAGCTGATCCACGACCCCGCGGGGCTCTATCCCGATGCCCAGGAGCCGGGTGCGGTAACCCGCGATTGCGGCGTACTGCTCACCCCGGCGCTGCGCCATTACCACACCGACCTGAGCCAGAGCAGCGGCAAATGCTGTACGCCCAACATCGATTGCGGCAGTTGCCGGCTCTATGCCCAATCCTTCGCCAGTGTGCTGACCCGCGCAACGCGCGAAATGCGCCAGGCGGACGGCCAGGCCCGGCTGATCAAACTCTGGCGCCTGTGGTGTGAACTCTTTTTGAATGACGATCGCCTGCGCTGGCAGCCGCCGGCGGCGAGCGTTACTTCCCGAACCCTGAGCGAGACGCTGCCGTGCTAGCCATTAGCGTGTTTAACGATCATCACATTTTCTGGGTCTGGCAACAGGTCACGCCGATGCTGCGCCAACAACTGGTCGACTTCTGGCGCGACAACGGTGCACTGCAAGATCCCTTCGAGGCGTGGCGCCGTACCTTCGAGGTGGCCTGCGTGGCCCTGGATGGCGCGGGACAGGTGGTCGGCGTCAGCTCGGTGTATGGCGCTTATGGCGCTGGCGCGCCGTACTGGTTCTATCGCACCTTTATCCGCGAAAACTGCCGCGACATGGGCCTGGCCCCCCGGCTGTTTACCGCGACCCGCGAGCAATTGGCCCTGGCCTATGGCAATGAAGCGGCGGGCCCGGTGGGGATGATGGTCATCTCCGAGAACCCAAAATTGGAAACACCCGCCGGCATCCGTATCAGCCAGCGCGTCGGCTTGCAGCACCTGGGCTACAACGAGCAGGGCCAAAGTGTCTGGCACCTGCTGTTCCGACCCTTAGCCCATGGGGAGCCAGCATGATGGCTGAGCGTACCCTGCATTTTATTTCCGGCCTGCCCCGTTCCGGCTCGACGCTGCTCTCGGCCCTGCTGCGCCAGAACCCGCGCTTGCATGCCCATATGAGTAGCCCCGTGGCCGGCCTGGTCCATGAGTTGCTCAATGGCATGAGCGGCAGCAATGAGTACGCCCTGTTTATCGGCGATCAGCAGCGCCAGCGCATCCTGCGCGGGTTGTTCGAGCAATTTTACGGCGAGGAGTTTACCCAGCCGGTGATCTTCGACAGCAACCGCGCCTGGTGCGCGCGCATGGCCTTGCTGCACGGCCTGTTTCCCCAGAGCAAGGTGATTGCCTGCGTACGCGAGGTGCCATGGATTATCGACAGCATCGAACGGCTGGTGCAGCGCAATGCACTATCGCCGTCGGCCATTTTCAACTTCCAGTCCGGCGGCACCGTGTACAGCCGTGCTGAAGGGTTGGCGGGTGCCGAGGGCATGCTCGGCTACCCCTACAACGCCCTGAAAGAAGCATTCTATGGCGCACACGCCAGCCGTTTGCTGCTGGTGCGCTACGAGAGCCTGGTCAGCAATCCGCAGGCCGTGCTGGATGGCATCTATGCCTTTATTGGCGAGCCGGCCTTCACCCACGACCTGCACAACATCCAGTTCGACGCGCAGGAGTTCGATCGGCGTGCCGGCACGCCAGGGCTGCATGAGGTGCGCCCCAGCGTGGAGGTCAATCACCGCGCAACCATTTTGCCACCAGATGTCTTCGCACGCTTTACCAATGACGCATTCTGGCAACACGCCAGTAACAACACTCAAGGGGTCAAGATTCTTTGAGTACGCGTTCAAAAAATACTAAAAACGACACAACACGGAGTTTCTGTAGATGAACAAGGGCATTTATCGGTTGGTCTGGAACAGCGGCATGGGGGCGCTGCAGGTCGTTTCTGAGGTCGCCAAGTCAAAAAGCTGCGGCGGCTCTGTAACGAGCAGTGGGCCAGGGGCGCGTACGTCGCGCAAGGGAACCCGAGCGGCCTGGCCGCTGGCCTTGCTGTCACTGGGAATTGCCTCTGCCGTCTGCGCGGCGCCCTATGACGTGACGACCGGCGCCGATGCTGGAGCCGGCTCGCTGCGTGAGGCGATGCTCAGCGGTGGGTTGCTGCACATCGACTCGGCTGTCAGCACCATCGCGCTGACCTCAGGTATCACCCTGTATGCCGGGCCGGTGGAACTGATCGCTAATGGCCCCTTGACCATTACCGGCCCTGGTTTGATTGGCAGTGGCCACGCCCTGGAGCTTGCGGGCAACGGCAATGGTTTCCTGACCACGACGATCACCGGGCAGTTCAACGGCCAAGTTGGCTCGGGCGGGACAAGCTCGGCCGGTACTCCTGGCCTTGGTGGTAGCGCGGCTGGCGGGGCCGGGACCCATGGCATGGTCAGCGCAGGTTCGGCGGCGATCAGCGGCTCGTACTTCGACCTGAGCAGCAACGCCACCCTCACTGGCGGCCATGGCGGCATCAGCCCCGTGCTGGGTGCCGGGGGTACTGGCGGAATCGGTGCTTCCGGTTGGGCGGGGCAAGTCGGGGGCGCCGGCGGTGCCGGGGCCAATGGCCAGGCGGCCTCTTCCGGGGGCGCGGGCGTCAGCGGTTATGCGTCCAGAGTAACCAATAGCGGGCTCATCTCCGGCGGCAACGGGGCCAACGGCGCGGCGGGCGGCATTGGCGGAGCCGGTGGCACTGGCGGCAATTCCACCGATGCAGCTAAATATGGCGGCGCAGGTGGAGCAGGCGGCCGCGGGGGTAACGGTAGCAACGGTGGCGCCGGCGGTAACGGCATTGAGGGCGGCACTCTCGAAATCGTCAACCGGGGCACCATCCAGGGCGGCAACGGCGGGACGGCGGGCGGAGGCGGCGCGGGTGGCGCAGGTGGCATTGCCGGGACCAGCACCAAACCCCCGGTGCCAGGCGTAGGCGGCATGGATGGCGTAGGCGGCGCAAACGGCCTGGCGGGCACCGCCGGTTCCGGCGGCATTGGTATCCTGTTGAGCGGGGACTCCTCCATCGTCAACTCAGGCACCATTTCCGGTGGCCTGGGCAATGGCGGCGCTGGCCCCCGCGCCAATGCGATAGAACTGCGCTACGGTGACAATACGCTGACGCTGGAATCCGGCTCCGTGATCAACGGCAATGTCGTCAGCTTCAGTGGCGGCTCCGATAAGTTGGTACTGGGCGGCGATAGCAATGTCAGTGCCAACATTTTCGATCTCGGCTCGCTCGGTGCCGTGGGGAATGCCAAGCAGTACCAAGGGTTCGGCAGCTTCGCCAAGGCTGGCAATAGCACCTGGACCCTGACCGGCTACGACAGCACGGGCAAAAACTGGGACGTGACTGCCGGCACCCTGATTCTGAGCAACAACGCAGAGCTGTCGGGCTCGGTGAACATCAACACCCCGGGCACACTCCGAGCCGGCAATAGCTATATCGCCGGCAACCTGTTCAATGAAGGCAAGCTGGTGCTAGACACCCCGGCGTCGGCGGCTGCCGCACTGGATATCGGTGGATCCTTCACTCAGAATAGCCTCGGCACGCTGCAGATCAGCGTCCTCAGTGACTCGCAGTACAGCAAGCTGTATATGGATGGCGATGCTTATCTGGACGGCAAGCTGAATATCGATGTCAAGCAAGGCAATACCCTCGCCCTTGGCAATATATTGACCGACATCATCCGTACCGATGGCACCATCACCGGGCAGTTCAGCGCGGTCACCGACAACAGCTTCCTGTTCAACTTCACCCCGACCTACCACATCGACAGCGTCGACCTGGATGTGGTGGCCGATAGCAGCGGCGGCGGCAATAGCGTTTCCGGCAGCGTCCAGGCCCTCGGCAATTCGCCAGCCCGGGGCGCCGCACAGGTTCTGGACAGCGTGATCGCGAGCAACCCCAATGGCGGTCTGGCTGGTCACTTCATTCCATTGAGCAGCGCCGAAGAAGTCTCGCGCGCCGTCAGCGAAAGCCTGCCCATGGTCAGCGGTTCCAGTGAAGCGGCCCGGACGGCGTTGAACGGTATCAACGGTGTGGTCCAGGCACGCAGCGAGCAGGTACGCGGCTTGTCCTCGGGTGATGTGGCGTTTACCGATCAGCACCTGTGGATCAAGCCGTTCGGCTCGTGGGCCGACCAGGAAAGCCGTGGCGGCGTGCCTGGGGTCAGCACTTCAGTGGGCGGCCTGGCCTTCGGCCTGGATGCCAGCCTCAATGAGCGCTGGATGCTCGGTACGGCCTTTGTCTATGCCAATGCCGATACCCGCAACAGCGGCGACAGCGCGCGGCAGAGCCTGAAAACCGATGTCTACCAACTGGTCGGCTATGGTACTTACCACCTGGGCGATAACACCGACCTGAACTTCCAGATCGATGGCGGCCAGAACCATAACGAAGGCAAGCGCGATATCGACTTCGCCGGGCTGAAGGCCAAGTCCAACTACGATTCCTGGACGGCCCATGCGGGCGTGTCGCTGGACCACACGATCAGCCTGGGCACGGCCACGCGCTTCACGCCTTCGGTACGGGCTGACTACACCTGGATCAAGGATGAGGCCTACAGCGAGAAAGGCGCCGAGGACCTGAACCTCAAGGCCAAGAGCCGCACCACCGACCAGTTCATCCTGGGCGTGGACGGCAAGCTGAGCCATGACCTGACCCAGCAGCTCAATGTGAGCGGCAACCTGGGTGTGGGTTATGACTTCCTGGCGGACAAGGACTCGATCACCAGCAGCTTTGCCGGTGCGCCGGGCGCGAGCTTCACCACCTACGGTGGCGATGCGCAGCGCTGGTTGGTACGCGGCGGCACCGGCCTGACCTACAAGGTCTCGGACCGGGTGCAGGTGGGCGTGCGTTACGACCTGGAAAAACGCAGCGACTACCTCAACCAGACCGCCTCGGCCGAGGCGCGCTGGGCGTTCTAAAACGCCTTCACCCCGTTGCGCCTTCAGCGGCAACGGGGTGAATGGGAGGCAAAATCTACGCCCTGTGAAAGCCAGCTTTCACAGGGCGTTTTGGTTTCCGGCGGCGGTGATCCGCGAGGGAATCATTGCCCCGCAGCAGGCTGGCGGTTCAGTTCGGCATCCCCGGGCGGGCCCAACACGCAGGACGTACCTCCGGGCGTGTACATCATCGCCACGCACCGATTGCATGCGGTGCAGATGGAATCCCTGCTCGCCCCGCTGGCCAGCCGATTGACGTAATCCTGCTCGGCCAGCAACACGCGCCCCATGGCAATCAAGTCAAAGCCCTCGGCCATGACCTGTTCGATGCTCGCCAGGCTTTTCGCCCCGCCCAGGTAGGCCAGTGGCATCTGCACGGCCGCACGGACCTTGCGCGCATGTTCGAGCAGATACAGTTCGTGGAACTCGACCACGGGGTCGTTGAGACGCTGGATGGCCATGGCCAGGGCGATTACCGGGTTTTTCTGTTGGACGCGGTTTTCCTTGGGGAAGGAGGAGCCAAACATGGTGGTGATCGACTCGACGTTCATCCCTGCGCTGAGCACCAGCAAGTGCGCGCCTTCGGCTTCGAGTTGACGAGCGATCTCGGCACCGTCCTCGGCACTGTTGCCGGCACGTACACCGTCGGTGATGCTGTACTTGCAGATCACCGCCAGGTCCTTGCCGACGGCATCGAGCACCGCCCGCAATACTCGGCGCGGAAACCGCAGGCGGTTCTGCAGGCTGCCGCCATACTGGTCGCGTCGCTTGTTGTACAGCGGCGAAATAAACTGGCTGAGCAAGTAGCCATGACCCATGTGGATTTCCACCGCATCGAAGCCGGCCTCACGGGCCAGCCGCGCGCCCTGGGCGAATTCGCGGATCACTTGCTGCATGTCGGCTTCAGTCATCTTCTGCTTGAGAAACATGCCACTGAGCATGCCAACCTTGTTGAAACCACCACTCGATGACAGCGGCCGCCGCGTCGAGCGCTCGCGAATAAAGGTAAAGCAGCCGCCATGGGTAATCTGTGCGCTGGCCAGGCCGCCTTCGCTGTGCACCGCGTCGGTCAGGGCCTTGAAGTGCGGCACGCTGCGCGGTTCGAGAATCAGTTGGTTGGGCAAGGTGCGGCCATCGCTGCTGACGGCGCAGTAGGCGACGGTGGTCAGTGCCGTGCCGCCGGCGGCGAGCGCGGCATTGAGCTTGACCAGTTGCTTGGAGGGCAGGCCCTGGGCGCTCATGCCTTCGTTGGTCGCCGCCTTGATAAAGCGGTTCTTCAGGGTCAGCGGGCCGATGGCAATCGGGCTGAAGGGTGAGGCTGGCTGTTGACGGTTCATGGCAGGCCTTTTTTTTGACAGCAGCTTATCGGAGAAAACCGACCACGTCGCCGAAGCCCGGCGCCGTGGTCTCACGCATCAGAAGGTGTATTTGGCGTTGACCGAAAAGTAGTCGCGGTCGGCCATCAAGCGGCCCTGGGCAATATCCGGCGAGCTCAGGTAGGCCACGTAGGTCATGCCGAACTGGAAGTTGCCCAGGTACTTGAAATCGCCGCCCAGGGTCAGGCGCTTCTCATCACGGCCCAGGCCCTGGTAGGCACTGCCATCGACGTTCTGGGTCCAGACCACTTTGGTGGTCAGGTCGATACCGTCGGCAATCCCCGGATGGTCCATATAGACCCCCACGCCCAACAGGGTTGAGCCGCGTGTCTGGGTGGCCGATTCGAACTGGTCGAAGGTGCCATCCACGCCGGGACCGCCACCGCTGACCGTTACCTTGTCGACGCCCTGGATCTGCTGGTGCACCACTTCAGCCATAAAGGTGGTCTGCTGGGCCAGCGGGCTTGGGCCGAGTATGTAGACGGAATTGAGGTTGCCCTGCCAGATCTGCCCGGTGGTCGGTACACCGTTGTCCAGGTAGACCGAAGCGCCGTCGCGGTAGCTCAGGTCGCCGGCAAATTGCACCGAATCACCCAGCTTGGAACTGAAGCTCACACCGGTCAATTCCACCCCTTCGAAGTAACCCAGGCGATAGGCCGGGGCACTGCCGGTATTGGCCTGCTTGCCGACACTCTTGAGGGAGGAATACTGGGTCTGGCCGCTGAAGTCGAAGAACATCGCCCCCACCCGCTCGTGGTAGCGGTAGTGGAACAGCCCGACCTCGGTGTTCTCGGTGATCCGATAGCGCACGCCCAGGCCCCACTGGCCGCTGTCGCTGGGTTTGACTTCGCCGGCATAGTTGACGCCTGTGAAGGTCTTGTCCGGCAGGCTGGCAATCACTCCGGCATTGAGGCGATAGAACTCGGCACCCGGGCCAAATGTATCGCTGCCGAAATAGTCACCCACGGGGTTGAGCTGGGTCTTTTCCCACTCGTACTGGTAGAAGCCCACCAGTGCGAGGTTTTCATTCAGCGACCAGGATGCCGAGACCTGCCCCACCGGCAGGTAGGAGTCCTTGGCTTCAGTGCCGGGCACGTTGAATTTGGTCGCATCCACCGGGGCCTGGCCCTGGCTGATGTTGGACCAGAACAGGCTCTCGCCCCAGGCGACCAGATGACGACCGGCCTTGAGCGACAGGTACTGATTGTCAGCGACATCGAAGTTGCCGTAGACATAGGCGTCGAGCAGACGCGCCTTGCTGCCGCTCAAGCGCCGGGTGTCCTCGCTGAAGCCGTTGGCGCGGCCGATCTTGTTCACGGTCTCCGGCGAGTTGTTGTCGTTGCGCTCGTGGTAGACATCGTCGTAGAAGTGACTGCCGCGCAGCACCGCGCCGAGGTTGTCATGCTTGAGTTGCAATTCGCCAAACAGGCTGACGCGGTTGTTGATCAGCGCACCGCGCTTGAAGTTGCGCGTGCCGTCGTCATTGTTGAAGTCATTGAGGTATTCGTGGGCCGGCTTGGCGGTCCGCACCGAGGCGGTGTAATTGACGGTGAGCGAAGAATCCAGCGTGGTGTTTTCCCCCAACTGGAAGCTCGGCCCGGCGCTGGCCGTGCCACTGGCCAGGGCGACGGCAACAGCCAGCAGGCAATGGCCCTTCCCTGCACTACGGTTGAACCTAGACATGCTCCTCTCCTTATTCTTGTTGTGTGATTTACGCCGCCAGTGTGAAAAGCCGTGGGTGGTCGCACATCATCCATTTGGCTTAGTCCGCTTGCCCCGCCCCACCGATCACGCGTCGGCGAAACGGGCCCGCAGTTCGTTCTTGGCGACCTTGCTCGACGGGTTCAGCGGCAAGGCCTCAAACAGGCGCACGTGACGCGGCACCTTGTAATTGGCCATGCGCTCGCGGCTCCAGGCAATCAGCTCGGCCTCGCTTAGCACCGCGCCCGGGCGCAGTACCACGCAGGCACAGCCGACCTCCCCCATTCGCGCGTCAGCCACGCCGATCACCGCCACCTGGGCAATCGCCGGATGGGCGATCAGCCCGGCTTCGATTTCCGCCGGGTAGCAGTTGAAGCCACCGACGATAAACATGTCCTTCAAGCGATCCGTGATGATCAGGTTACCGGCCGCGTCCAGCCGCCCGACATCACCGGTATGCAGCCAACCCTCGGTGTCGATGGCTTCGGCGGTGGCCGCCGGATTGTCGAAATAGCCTTGCATCACATGAAAGCCGTGCAGGCAGATTTCCCCGGTCTCGCCACTGGCCAGTTCGCGGTTATGCGGATCGCGAATACTGACCCGGGTGCCCGCAATGGGCCTGCCGCTGGTGCCGGCAATCACTTCGGCCGAATCCTGCGGGTCGCAGATGGTCGCCAGGCCACCGCACTCGGTCAGCCCATAAGCCGTGGTGACCACACTGAACCCCAGCTCGCGGCGCATGCGCTCGATCAGGACCGGCGGGATACTGGCCGAGCCGGTCACCGCGATACGCAGGCTCGACAGGTCGGTTTCCTGAAGCCGTGGATGGGCCAGCAACGACAGGTACAGGGTCGGCGCCCCCGGCAGCACGCTGACGCGCTCGCGGGCAATACGCTGGAACACGGCTTCAGCATCGAACACAGCATGGGGCAGGATGGTCGCGCCGCCGATCAGGCAGGTCAGCCAACCGGCCTTGTAGCCAAAGGCATGAAAGAACGGATTGACAATCAGGTAACGGTCGCCCGGCACCAGGCCGATAATCTTCACGTACTCGGTAAAGGCCCGCAGGTTCTGCCCGTGGCCACTCATCACACCTTTGGGCTTGCCAGTGGTGCCGGACGTGAACAGCAGGTCGCAGATGTCCTCGGGCCCCACGGCCAGGGCGCGACGCTCGGCGGCCGCCGGCTCGATGGTGGCGGCGCCGGCCAGGAACCGCTCGAAGGCCAGGTCACAGGCGCGCGGCGGTGTCTCACCATCAAAGATCACCAGGTGCTCCAGGCTGTCCGGGCGCACAGGTTCGAGCAGTGCCGGATAATCCACCTCAAGAAAGCGCTGGCTGACAAACAGCACGCGGCTACCGCTGCGCGCCAGGACATCAGCCGCTTCAGCGCCCTTCATCCGGGTATTGATCGGCACCAGCACCGCGCCGGCGCAATGAATGCCCAGGGCAGCCAGGATCCACTCACGGCTGTTCGGCGCCCAGACCGCAACCCGGTCGCCGGCCTGAATCCCTAGCGCCATCAAGCCACGGGTAATCGCCAGGACTTGGGTCGGCAACTCGGCGTAATCGGTACGCTGGCCGTTGTCTTCAATGGCCGCGCGTCCGGCAAACCGCTGGGCGCTGGCAAACAGCAGTTGAGCGATAGTGGTCGGGGCGCAGGCCAGGGGCGTTGCTGGGTTAAGGCTCGGGGTCATCGCGGGCTCATTCATCGGCATCATTCGGGAAAACGGATACGCAGCGCCGTGCTGGTCGGCACGGCCTGACATGCCAGGATCCAGCCCTCGGCCAGCTCGCCGGCATCCAGCGCGTCGTTGTGCAGCAGCTCGACTTCACCCTCCTGCAGGGTACACATGCACGACGCACAGCCACCGACCCGGCAGGCGCTCGGCGGGTTCAGGCCGGCACGCTCCATGGCCGCCAGCAAGGTCTCGCCGCTGTCACAGGGCACGGCGTAATCTTCACCATCGAGGCGCACCTGCAGCTGCGCAGCTACTGCCGCGTCACTGCTCGGCATGTCCAGGACCTCGCCCTCGCCGGGCAGCGAGACAAACCGTTCGACATGCACCCGGGCGCTCGGCATATCCAGGCGTTTCAGGGCACTGACCGCCGCGTCCATAAAGGGCCCGGGGCCGCAGATAAAGGCTTCGGCGCCGGCAAACGGGCGAGCCAGTTCGGCCAGTTGCTCGACACCGGGAATCCCCTGCACCGAGTCCAGCCAATGGATGACCTGCAAGCGACCTGGATGGGCACTGGCGAGGAAACGCAGCTCATCGCGAAAGATCACCGAAGCTTCGTCGCGGTTGGCATAGATCAGCAGGATGCGCCCGTGCCCGGCCAACAGCGCTGAACGCAGAATCGACAGCACCGGCGTCACACCGCTGCCACCGCCGAACAACAACAGGTCAGCGTCAAGCTGACGCGGCACAAATACCCCGGCCGGTGGCATGACTTGCAGGCTTTGGCCTTCCTGCAACTCGCCACACAGCCAATTCGAGGCCCGGCCGTCACGCACGCGCTTGACGGTGACCCGCAGTGGCTCGTCCAGCAGCGGCGTACTCGACAGCGAATAGCAGCGTGGCAGCCAATCGTCGCCAAAGGGAATGCGCAGGGTCAGAAACTGGCCTGGCCGATAACGGAAGTGTTCGGCCAGGTGCTCGGGGACATCGAAGATCAGGGAGCGCGCATCGGCCGTCTCCTCGATCACCCGTGCCACCCGCAAGGCTAGATAGTCAGTCATATCAGGTACTCGTTGCCCCTCGCCGCTGCAGGCAGAGGCGAAGGGACTGGCGGTGACGGGAGCCGATCAGACGTAGGGGTCCGGGTTGGGCAGGCCCAGTTGCACCGCACCGAGGGCGCGGCCGTAGGCCATGAAGTTATTGGCGATATGCCCACGAGCCTGGTGCAGATCACGGAACAGCCGCGCCACCGGGTTGGTGTTGTAGAGCCCCGAGGCCGCCATGCAGCGCAACAGCTCGTTGACTTTTTCCGCGCAGATATTGGTCACGTAGGACGACTGGTAGCGATACAGCAAGCGGGTTTCCACATCCGGGAATTCGCCGGCCCGGGCCAGGCGCATCAGGTGATCGTAGTTGCGTTCCAGCACCAGCTTCAGACTGTCGAGGATGATGGTCGCTTCGGCCACGGTGCTTTGCGCCACCGGATCATCGGCCGTGCGGGCGCCGTGCTTGCCGATATGTTGCGCGGCATTGGCGCGAAACTCATTGATCGCGCCCTGCAATGCACCGAGGGCGGAGGTGGAGACCGCCCGGGAAAATACCTGGGCAAAGGGAATTGCGTAGATCGGGTTGGTGTTGACCAGGCGCCCGGGCGTGGCATCCAGGGTGCAGTTATTGGTGCGCTGCACGCGATGGGCCGGTACGAAGACATCCTCGACCACGATATCGTGGCTGCCAGTGCCGCGCAGGCCCAGGACATCCCAGTTATGCTGAATGTCATAGTCGCTACGCGGCAGCAGGAAGGTCCCGTGCTCGGCCGCCAGCTCGCCGTCCGCCGGCAGGATGCCGCCCAGGAACACCCACTGGCAGTGCTCGCTGCCACTGGAGAACCCCCAGCGCCCGCTGATCCGGTAACCGCCCTCGACCACCGTGACTTTCGCTGCAGGCATATAGGTCGACGAGATCAGCGCCGAATGATCGTCGCTCCAGACATCGCGCTGGGCCTCGATCGGGTAGCGCGCCAGTTGCCAGGGATGCACGCCCATGACGCCGTAGATCCAGGCCGTGGACATGCAGCCTTCGGCCAGGATCATCTGGATTTCGAAAAAGGTTCGCGGATCGACTTCATAGCCGCCGAACGCCCGCGGTTGCAGGGCGCGCAGCAGACCCGCCGATTGCAACTCGGCGACGGTTTCATCCGGCACCTTGAACTCGCGGTCGGCCTGGGCCGTGCGTGCCTTGAGCGCTGGCACCATGCGCCGCGCTCGTTCGATCAGCTCCATTTCGTCCCGAGTCTTTTCTCGCATGCTTTCCATCCGTCAATTCTCCCGATCTCGAAGCGCCAGTGCGCTAGCCGTGATGGATCATCGGATTGCCCGGGCATTCGTTCATCGTCAAAGCGGACTAGGACGCCACCCTGTAAAGCCCAGGCCACGGGCGTTAGTCCATTGAGACGATGCCTGCCCGGACAGGGCTCGGAATACTCGGCACAGTGCGTGCCCAAAGCCCCATTCACCTTTAAAGAAGGAACAGCCCATGAGCATCCTGCAGCGATTCCAGCTGGACGGTAGCGTCGCCATCGTCACCGGCAGCGGCCGCGGTATCGGCCGCGCCATTGCCCTGGCCTACGCCGAAGCCGGTGCCGATGTGGTCTGCAGTGCCCGTTCGCTGAGCGATGTCGAAGGCGTCGCCGACGAAGTTCGCGCCCTGGGCCGGCGCGCCCTGGCGATCAGTTGCGACGTCACCGATGCCGAGCAGCGCCTGGCCCTGGTCAGCCAGACACGCGAGCAACTGGGCCGGGTGACCCACCTGGTCAACAACGCCGGCGGCGGCGGGCCCAACGATCCGTTGACGATGAGCGCCGAGGCCTTCGAGGAAATCCTCCAGTTCAACGTGTCCAGCGCCTACGCCCTGTGCCAGTTGTGCGTGCCGCTGATGCGCGAAGCCGGCGGCGGCAATATCGTCAATATCAGCTCGGTGGCGGCGCGCTATGCCCAACGCCACTTCAGCGCCTACGGCACCGCCAAGGCCGCGCTCAGTCACCTGACCCGCCTGCTGGCCCAGGACTTCGCGCCCCAAGTGCGGGTCAACGCCGTCGCCCCCGGCCCGACCCTGACCGAGGCCCTGGCCAAGGTGATGCCCGAGGCAATGCGCCTGACCATGGAAACCAACACGCCCCTCAAGTGCCTCGGCACGCCGGACGATATCGCGGCCGCCGCGCTGTACTTCGCCAGCCCGGCCTCGCGCTGGGTCACCGGCAAGATCATCGATGTCGACGGCGGCGCCGATTCGACCGTCTGGCCCGGCTAGGCCACAGCTTTTTGTGCCGGTGCCCCCTGCGAGGGGGGCGGCCGTTTTACTCCACCTCACAGAGCGAGTTCCCCATGGATGCCCATCTGATCGCCGAACTCGGCGACGAGCTGTTCAACGCCCTGCGCGGGCGGCGCACGCTCGCGCCATTTACCCGCCGCTACCCGGAGATCACCCTGGAGCAGGCCTACCGGATTTCCCTGCGCTTCCTGCAACGCCGTGAAGCCCTGGGTGAGCAGGTGGTCGGCAAGAAAATCGGCGTGACCAGCCGCGCCGTGCAGGAAATGCTCGACGTGCATCAGCCCGACTTCGGTTTTCTCACCGACGCCATGCAGGTCGCCGACGGCAGTGATGTCAGCTTCGCCCAATACCACCTGATCCAGCCCCGGGCCGAAGGCGAGATCGCCTTTATCCTTGGCGAAGACCTGCACGGCCCCGGCATCACCGCGCACGACGTAATGGCCGCCAGCCAATGGGTCCTGCCCTGCTTCGAGATCGTCGACTCACGCATTGACGACTGGCAGATCCGCATCCAGGACACCGTGGCCGACAACGCCTCCTGCGGCGTCTTCGCCCTCGGCCATCAGCGGGTCGACCCCCGCGGCCTGGACCTGGCCCGGGTCGAAATGCACCTACAGAAAAACGGCGAGCCGGCCGGCAGCGGCCTGGGCTCGGCGGTGCAGGGCCACCCCTGTGCGGCGGTGGCCTGGCTGGCCAATACCCTGGGCGAGTTCGGCATTCCGTTCCGGCGCGGCGAGATCATCCTGTCCGGCGCCCTGGCGCCGTTGGTGCCAGTGGTTGCCGGCGATCGCATCAGCCTGAGCATGAGCGGCCTCGGTCAGGCCAGCCTGCGCTTCGTCCCCTGAGCCCCCTTTCCCAACCTCTCCCCTGGAGCCAAAGACCATGAGCAAGAAGATCAAATGCGCGCTGATCGGGCCGGGCAATATCGGCACCGACCTGCTCTACAAACTGATGCGCAGCGAGGTACTGGAGCCGGTCTGGATGGTCGGCATCGACGCCACCTCCGAAGGCCTGGCCCGCGCCCGTGAACTGGGCCTGAAGACCACCAGCGACGGCGTTGACGGCCTGCTGCCCCACGTCCTGGCCGACCAGGTGCAGATCGCCTTCGACGCGACTTCGGCCTATGTCCACGCCGAAAACAGCCGCAAACTCAACGAACTGGGCGTGCTGATGATCGACCTGACGCCGGCGGCCATTGGCCCTTATTGCGTGCCGCCGGTCAACCTCAAGGCCCACCTCGGCCTGGGCGTGATGAACCTGAACATGGTCACGTGCGGTGGCCAGGCCACCATTCCTCTGGTGGCGGCGGTGTCCAGCGTGCAGCCGGTGGCCTATGCGGAAATCATCGCCACGGCCGCCTCCAAATCGGTCGGTCCCGGCACGCGCAAGAATATCGACGAATTCACCCGCACCACCTCCAGCGCCGTGGAAAAGGTCGGCGGGGCGAAGCGCGGCAAGGCGATCATCATCATCAACCCGGCCGAGCCGCCGCTGATCATGCGCGACACCGTGCACTGCCTGACCGAGACCGAACCAGACCAGGCAGCGATCACCACCGCCATCGAGGCGATGATCCAGCAGGTCCAGCGCTACGTGCCGGGCTACAAACTCGTCAACGGGCCGGTATTCGACGGCAACCGCGTGTCGATCTTCATGGAAGTCGAAGGCCTGGGCGACTACCTGCCCAAGTACGCCGGCAACCTCGACATCATGACCGCCGCTGCCGCGCGCACCGCCGAGATGTTTGCCGAGGAAATCCTCAAGGGCGAACTGGTACTGCGCGCCACCGCCCCTCAACCTGCCCTCGCCTAAGGAATCGACCATGGACCTTCGCGGCAAGAAAATCACCGTTCACGACATGTGCCTGCGCGACGGCATGCACCCCAAGCGCCATCAGATCACGTTGCAGCAGATGAAAGACATTGCCTGCGGTCTCGATGCCGCCGGCGTGCCACTGATCGAAGTAACCCACGGCGACGGCCTGGGCGGCAGTTCGCTGAACTACGGGTTCCCGGCGCACACCGACGAGGAGTACCTCTCGGCAGTGATTCCGTTGATGAAGCAGGCCAAGGTCTCAGCCCTGCTGCTGCCGGGGATCGGCACGGTGGACCACCTGAAGGTGGCCCACGAACTGGGGGTCAATACCCTGCGCGTGGCGACCCACTGCACCGAGGCCGATGTCAGCGAGCAGCATATTGCCCAGGCCCGCAAGCTGGGCATGGACACCGTGGGTTTCTTGATGATGGCCCATATGAACAGCCCGGAAGGCCTAGTCAAGCAGGGCTTGCTGATGGAGAGCTATGGCGCCAACTGCATTTACCTGACCGACTCGGCCGGCTACCTGCTGCCCCATGATGTCACGGCCCGGGTGGCCGCCATGCGTGCGGCGTTGAAGCCGGAAACGGAGATCGGCTTCCACGGCCATCACAACCTGTCCATGGGCGTGTCCAATTCGATTGCCGCCATCGCTGCCGGCGCTAACCGGATCGACGCAGCCTGTGCCGGGCTGGGCGCCGGGGCGGGCAATACGCCGATGGAAGTGTTGGTCGCGGTGTGCGACCGCATGGGGATCGAGACCGGTGTCAGTGTCTTTGGTATCCAGGATGTGGCCGAGGATCTCGTGGTGCCGATCATGGACTTCCCGATCCGCAGCGACCGCGACGCCCTGACCATGGGCTATGCCGGGGTCTACGGTTCGTTCCTGCTGTTCGCCAAGCGCGCCGAAAAGAAGTACGGCGTCTCGGCCCGGGAGATTCTGGTGGAGATGGGCCGACGCGGGATGGTCGGCGGCCAGGAAGACATGATCGAAGACACGGCCATGACACTGGCCAGGCAGCGGCAGCAGGCCTAGGCCGGTAACGGCGGCAAGCCGGGCGGCAGGACCACGATGGCTCGGGCCTGCGCCGCTTGCCGCTTTAGGGGGCCGGGGGGACGACCGGAGAAGGTGTGCTGGCCGGGGTTTCGGTCGGTGCGCTTTCGGCGGGAGCCGTAGCGGGAGCCGTCGCGGGGACCGTATCAGGCGTTGTAGCGGGAACCGTAACGGGATCATCCTCCAACACCGGGGCCGATGCGGGCTCCGGGGCTGGGGTCGGCTCGACACTGACGGCTGGGGTCGGCTCGGGCGCCACGACCGGCGCCGCAGGCGGCACGGCAGGTGCGCTGGCAGGCGGCGCTTCCGGCACGCCCAGATCGGCCTTGGGCTGTTCGCTGACCGGTTCGGCCTGCTTGACTTCCGGTGGCAGGAACAACTCCACCAGGGCGAAAAAGCGTTCGTAGAACTTGGCCGAAGACACCGTCTCGCTCGCGACCTTGACCATCGAGTCATCGGTGGAGCCAATCGGCATCGACACCGAACCCAGCACCCCGACACCCAGGCTCGCGGAGTTGTTGACCTTCTTCAATGCATAGCGATCCTGCAGGGCATTGGCGAACATGGTCGAGCGATGCGCCGCACTGCCATCGGGCGCACAGACCACGCTGAAACTGATCTGCAGATGGCTCTCGCCGGTCTGCTGGAAGCTTTTGTTGCCGCTGATCAGCTTGGGATCGCTGCTGGTGATGATATAACCCTGGCTCAGCAAGGCTCGACGAGCAGCTTCACAGGAGGCGGCATCACTGACCGGGTAATTGCGCGAAAAGGTCCCGGAATCGTCGAAGTTCTCATGCTCGTAAATGGCCTGCTTGGGGGTCGAGCAACCCGCTGCGCCTGCCAGTAACAAGCCTAGAGCGACAACCCGCAGGTGAAATGATCTAAACATCGATAATCCCGAGGAAAACAATCAGCGCGTATTGTGCAACAGATCGGCCACGGCTGGCGCGCCGTTTAGTGTCTCGCCCGTCTTACAAACCCGACCGGGTCGTTGAGGCTCGTCCGACAATCCCGATACTGGCCATGAATCGCCATGCTAGTATCGCGGCCTGATTTGACCTCGGTCCGCACGCCCCGGCGGCGACCGCTCACTCTTTTCAAGCCGACCCATGACCTCGATACCCGACACGCCTTTCGACCTGCCGACGATCCTGGTGGTCGACGATGAGCTTCGCTCCCGGGAGTCCCTGGCCCGCGTACTCAACCAGGAATTCGAGGTGCTCGCGGCCGATTCCGCGCGACAGGCTCGCGAGTTGCTGGAGCAGCACCGGGTCGCGGTGATCCTCTGCGACCAGCGCATGCCCCTGGTCAGCGGGATCGAGTTTCTCAAGGAAGTGCGCGAACGTTGGCCCGAGGTGGTGCGCATCGTGCTCTCCGGCTATACCGACGCCGAAGACATCATTACCGGCATCAACGAAGCCGGCATCTATCAATACCTGCTCAAGCCGTGGATGCCCGAACATCTGCTCAACACCGTGCGCAACGCCGTGGAGAGCCAGGCGCTGCACCAGCATATGCAGCACCTGGACCTGGAGCTGCGCGCTGGCACCCCGACCCTGCGCAAACGCAGCCGCGAAACCCTGGCCAGGGTGCGCGACACCTTCGATTTCGCGCGCATTATCCGCACCCCCGGCGGGCCGCTGGATGCCTTGTGCGAGATGGCCACGCGGGTCGCACGCTTCGACCTGTCGGTGCTGCTACTCGGTGAATCGGGGACCGGCAAGGAGTTGCTGGCCCGGGCCATTCACTACGCCAGCCCGCGTGCCGACAAGGCCTTTGTCCTGGAAAACTGTGCGGCGCTGCCAGACACCCTGCTCGAATCCGAACTGTTCGGCCACAAACGTGGCGCCTTTACCGGCGCGCACCAGGACCATATCGGCCTGTTCCAGCGAGCCGAAGGCGGCACCGTCCTGCTCGACGAAATCGGCGACACCTCGCCGGCCTTCCAGGTCAAGCTGCTGCGCGTGTTGCAGGAAGGCGAGTTGCGCCCCGTGGGCGGTACCAGCACGGTACGGGTCAATGTGCGGGTGATCGCCGCGACCCATCGCGACCTGGAAGAAGAAGTGCGCGCCGGGCGTTTTCGCAGTGACCTCTACTATCGCCTCTCGGGCGTCTGCCTGGCCTTGCCACCCTTGCGCGAACGCAGTGCCGACCTCATTCCCATCGCCCACAAGCTGCTCGACGATGCCCGCCAGGAGCTGGGCCTGCCGGAGCTGAGCCTGGAGGGCGATGCCCTGGCCAGCCTGATCGGCTATCCGTGGCCGGGCAATATCCGCGAGCTGCGCAACGAGATTTTCCGCGCCGCCGCCCTGGCCGACAGCCCGCGCCTGGGCGCGCGCAACTTTTCCCTGAGGGTCATGCAGGGCGCACCGGGCAATACCGCGGCTGGCACGCCGCGCATCGGCCCGTCAGCAGGCACCCTGCAGGAGCAGCTCGACGCCATCGAGGCGAACATCCTGCGCGAGTCATTGCTGCGCAACCGCTGGAACAAGACCCATACCGCCCGCGAGCTGGGCCTGTCGCGGGTCGGCCTGCGGCAGAAACTGCGCCGTCTGGGCCTGGAGGAATCCTGATGAAGACGCCCTTCAATGTGCTCTGGCTGCAATCAGGTGGCTGTGGCGGCTGCAATATGTCGCTGCTATGCGCCGATACCCAGGACTTTTCAGGGATGTGGCGCAGCGCCGGAATCGAGTTGCTGTGGCACCCCTCCCTGTCCCTGGAAAGCGGCGACGAGGTGCTGGCCATCCTCGACGACTGCCTGAACGGCCGCACGCCGCTGCACGGTCTGTGCATCGAAGGCTCGCTGCTGCGCGGGCCCAACGGTACCGGCCGCTTCCACATGCTGGCCGGCACCGCGACGCCGATGATCGACTGGGTGCGCCGCCTCGCTGCCGTGGCCGAATACACCCTGGGCATCGGCACCTGCGCGGCCTTTGGCGGCATTACTGCGGCGGGCAGCAACCCCACCGATGCCTGTGGCCTGCAGTTTGACGGCGACCAGCGCGGCGGCCTGCTGGGCAGCGACTACCGCTCGCGCCAGGGCCTGCCGGTGATCAATGTCGCCGGCTGCCCGACCCACCCTGGCTGGGTCACCGACACGCTGATGGCCCTGGCCGCCGGGCTGTTTGCCGAAGCCGATCTGGATGCCCTTGGCCGGCCGCGTTTCTACGCCGACCAACTGGTGCATCACGGCTGCACCCGCAACGAATACTACGAATACAAAGCCAGCGCGGAAAAACCCTCCGACCTGGGCTGCATGATGGAAAACCTCGGCTGCAAGGGCACCCAGGCCCACGGCGACTGCAACACCCGCCTGTGGAACGGTGAAGGCTCGTGTACGCGTGGCGGCTACGCCTGTATCAACTGCACCGCGCCAGGTTTCGAGGAGCCGGGGCACGCCTTTGGCCTGACCCCCAAGCTCGCCGGGATCCCCATCGGCCTGCCGACCGATATGCCCAAAGCCTGGTTTGTCGCGCTGTCGGCCCTGTCCAAATCGGCGACGCCCAAACGGGTCAAACAGAACGCCACGTCCGATCATGCCCTGATCGCCCCGGCCATTCGCACGCCACGCCGCTGAAGGAGCGCCCCATGTCACGGCTATTGGTCGGCCCGTTCAATCGGGTCGAAGGCGACCTGGAAGTCCAGCTGGAAATCGAGGCCGGCCAGGTCCGCTCGGCCCAGGTCAACGCCACCATGTTTCGCGGCTTCGAACAGATCCTCGCCGGACATGCGCCCCTCGACGCACTGGTCTACGCGCCGCGCATCTGCGGGATCTGCTCGGTCTCGCAATCGATCAGCGCGGCCCGCGCCCTCGCCGCGCTCGCCGGCGTGCAGCCGCCGGACAATGGCCTGCTGGCGATCAACCTGATGGCCGCGACCGAGAACCTGGCCGACCATCTCAGCCACTTCTATCTGTTTTTCATGCCCGACTTTGTCCGCCCCATCTATGCCGACCGGCCCTGGCATGCTGCCGCCCTGGCGCGCTTCACGCCCCATACCGGCAGCCAGCAGCGCCTGGCCATCGGCGCGCGCAAGCGCTGGCTCGACCTGATCGGCACCCTGGGCGGCAAGTGGCCGCATACCGGCTCAATCCAGCCGGGCGGCTCGACCCGGGCCATCGACAGCGCCGAACGCCTGCGTTTGCTGACCCGGGTGCGCGAGTTCCGCCAGTTTCTCGAAACCGAGCTGTTCGCCGCGCCCCTGGAACTGATTAGCACCCTGGAGTCGGAGCGCCAGCTCTGGGACTGGTATGCCCAGGCCCCGCGCCAGGGCGATCTGCGGCACTTTCTGGAAATGGTCGAGGATTGCGCCCTGGCACAGATGGGCCAGGGGCCCGGGCTGTTTATGTCCTATGGCGCCTACCCGCTGCCCGGCGGGCGCCTGGTGTTCCCCCGCGGCGTCTGGAATGCCGGGACCGGCCAGCCCGAAGCGCTGGACCTGGACAGTATTGCCGAAGACGCCAGCCATGCCTGGCTGGATGACCAGGCCGGGCCGTTGCACCCGAGCCAGGGCGAAACCCTGCCAGAGGCCGACAAGGCCGGCGGCTATACCTGGAACAAGGCCCCGCGCCTGGACGGGCGCGTACTGGAAACCGGCGCCATTGCCCGCCAGTTGGTCGCCGGCCAGCCGCTGATCCGCGACGCGGTGGCGCGCTGCGGCGCCTCGGTCTATACCCGGGTGCTGGCGCGCCTGCTGGAACTGGCCCAAGTGGTACCGTTGATGGAAAGCTGGCTGCTGGCCCTGCGCCCCGGCGAGCCCTACTACCTGGCGGCGTCCCTGCCCGACCACGGCCAGGGCGTCGGCCTCAACGAAGCCGCACGGGGCGCCCTGGGCCACTGGTTGCGGGTGGAAAACGGGCGGATCGCCGGTTACCAGATCATTGCCCCGACCACCTGGAACTTCTCCCCGCGCGATGCCCACGGCGTGCCCGGCGCGCTGGAACAAGCCTTGCAGGGCGCACCCGTACGGCCCGGCGAGAAAACCCCGGTGGCCGTGCAGCATATTGTTCGCTCCTTCGACCCGTGCATGGTCTGCACGGTGCACTGACCCGGGAAACGCCATGGAACGTCTGACCATTTCACTGGACCACCGCCTGGCCGAAGACCTCGACCAGTTGATCCGCGCCCAGGGCTACGGCAATCGCTCGGAAGCCCTGCGCGACATCCTGCGCAAACACATCGAACAAGCCCGGCTGGAGCAGGACCAGGCGCCGCACTGCGTGGCCAACCTGAGCTTTGTCTACGACCACCATGCCCGGACCCTGGCCGAACGGGTCATGGCCCTGCAACACGACCACCATCACCTGACCATCGCCAGCCAGCACTGTCACCTGGACCATGACCACTGCCTGGAAAGCCTGCTGCTCAAAGGCCCGGCCGACCAGGTGCGGGCCTTTGCCCAGCGCCTGTGCGCCGAACGTGGCGTGCGCCATGGCCGGCTTAACCTGATCCCGGTAGAGCGCCACGACGCCCACGGCCAGGACCATGCCCATCCGCACCTGCATCCCAAGAGCTGAGGCCATGACACGCAAGCCACCACCCGGCACCCTAGACGAAGACGCCTGGCTGGAAGTGATCGGCAAAATGGACGAGGTCTACTCGCGCCTGGTGCAGGATGAAATCGCCCTGGAGGAAAAGAACGCCGAGCTCGAACAGTCCCAGCAATTTATCGCCGGGCTGCTCTCCTCAATGTCCGATGTACTGCTGGCCTGCGACCTCAATGGCGCCATCGAGGAATCCAACCACGCCCTGCGCAAATGGGTCGGGCGCGACGAACAGGCCCTGCTCGGCAGCCCGCTGTACGGGTTGCTGGCCGATGCCGACAGCGACCACCGCCTGCGCACGACCCTGGCCGGCCTGCGCCGCAGTGGCGCCAGCGCCACCCTGGAAGTGAACTTCCTGGGTGGCGACGGCGCGGCGCTGCCCGTGGACATCAGTTGCACCGTGCGCAGCACCGCCAATGGCCGTTGCATCGGCCATGTCCTGGTCGGGCGGCCGCTGGGCGAACTCAAGCACGCCTACCGCCAGTTGCACGAAGCGCATGAAGCTCTCAAGCGCACCCAGCAACAACTGCTGCACGCGGAAAAAATGGCGTCCCTGGGGCGCCTGGTGGCGGGGGTCGCCCATGAGCTGAACAACCCCATCAGCTTTGTCCTGGCCAATGCCCATGTGCTGGGCGGTTATCGCGAGCGTTTGCAACGCTATCTCGAAGCCGTGCATGGCGATGCCTGCCTCGCCGATCGCGAGGCCTTGCGCCGGCAACTGCGGATCGACCCCCTGCTGGCCGACCTGCCGTCGCTGGTCGACGGCACCATGGAAGGCGCGCAGCGCACCGCCGATATCGTCAGCGCGCTCAAGCGCTTCTCGGCGGTGGATCGCGAGGCGCTGGGCGAGGTGTCACTCAATGAAGTGATCGAGCGGGCGATCCACTGGGTTGGCCGAGGCGTGGCCCCGGACCTGCACGTGCAATGGCAACCCGGCGCCGACATCTGCGTTCATGGCAATAGCGGGCAATTGCTGCAAGTGCTGATGAACCTGATGCAGAACGCCTACGACGCCGCCCAAAGCGCCGGCCAGGAACGGCCCGGGCTGTGGATCGAGCTGGAACAGGAGCCCGGCGGGACCACCCTGCGCCTGCGTGACAATGGCCCGGGGATTGCCGAAGAACACCTGCAACAGGTCTTCGAGCCGTTTTTCACCACCAAGCCGGTGGGCAAGGGCACCGGCCTGGGGCTGTCCATCAGCTACAGCATTGTCGAGCGTTGCGGCGGACGCCTGAGCGTGAGCAACCATCCGCTGGGCGGGGCCGAGTTTGTGCTGCAGTTGCCGGTCTAGCCGCGTCCTCGCGCCTGGCGGATGAACACTGGGCGAAAGCCGCAACTACAGGTGGAAATGGCCCGCAGCCTCCGGCTGGTAAAGCACTTTCCTGATCTCGATCCGGCGGGTCCGATCAGCAATTCGCCAATCGATGGCGTCCCCTTCCTGATAGCCCAGGATGGCAGCACCGATATCGGAAGACACAGAATGCTTGCCGGCGTTGCTGTCCGCGTCTTCCGGGTAGACCAAGGCCACTTCGATCTCTTCGTCGTCCAGCTGCAGCAACGCCCTGGAGTTCATCGTGACGACATTGCACGCCACCTGCTGAGGCTTGACGACAATGGCGCGCTCAAGCTCATGTTCGAGTTCAACCACGGCCGGGCCTTGCTCGAGCGCGATCAGGCTCTCAAGCCGGGCCTTGTCGATTTCAGTGATGTAGATCCTGGTGGCGTCGCTAACGGCCCCTTCGCGCAAGCGCTGTAGATAGCGCCCCGCCGTCATGGCAAATGACTTCAAGGTCGTTGTTTCGCTCTCAAGCACAAAACCGCTGCGCAGAAAGGCTTTCAGCGAGCGCGCGTTGTCCGGGTGGATCTTGGCGATGAGCTTCTCGGCCCGCATGTCGAGGAAGGCCAGTTTCATGCCCTCGCGGATCGTCCGCACGCCCAGGTTGCGACCCCATTTGTCGCTGTCGCCGATGACCAGGACGATCTCGCAGTTTGCGCCGGTCTTGATGAGGCGGACAAAGCCCACTGGCGTGTCATGCCGGTCATAGGCCATGAAGAAACGGCCGCCCCGGTTGAATAGATGGGTCAAGATCGGCAATTGAGTCCGATCGATGACTTGCTCGATGGAACGGGAGACATGCCGCGAGTCGCTCAGATAGCAGGTAACCCGCTCATCCTCCAACCAATCCATCAACGTCAGCGCGTGCGCCCGGGTAATTTCAGGGCACAGCGAAATAAAAGGCTTGTTCATCGTCACCACACTTCTTTTTAAAGGATGAAAGCCCTTCATGGCGATGACGGTTCTTTCGGCAACCGGCTATCTTAAGGCATAACACGAGGAATGCCGAATCGACCAAGTGTTCAAGTGTGGAGGTCTTGTCATGACGCGGTGCGGCAGTCTTGCTCCGCTCAATCCAGCGCGGCAAACACCTGCATGTGCACCTTGGCATGCCGCTTGTATGAAGAATAAAAAAAACTTCATACGAACGGAGTGCCCATGTCTGCCCCTGCCCCTCTCTCAGCCCCTCTTTCGCCCCTGTTCAAGCGCCATGCCACGCTGATTCTGGCCGCCCTGGTGGTGGTCAATGTCCTGGTGTGGATCTGGGCCTTCGTCGCCTTTCGCGATTTCCCCCTGCTGCTGGGCACCGCGTTCCTGGCCTACAGTTTTGGCCTGCGCCATGCCGTCGATGCCGACCATATCGCCGCCATCGACAACGCGACCCGCAAGCTGATCCAACAGGGCCAGCCCACCGCCAGCGTCGGCCTGTTCTTCTCCCTGGGCCACAGCACCATCGTGATCCTCGCCACGCTGTTTATCGCCCTGACCACCCACGCCTTCAAGGACCAGTTGGAGGCGTTCCACGGCATCGGCGGGCTGATCGGCACCACCGTATCGGCCACGTTCCTGCTACTGGTCGCGCTGATCAACCTGGTGATCCTGCGCTCGGTCTACCAGGCCTTTTGCCGGGTACGCCGGGGCGAGCGTCTCGGTGAGCAGGAGCTCAACGCCGCGCTGCTCGGCGGCGGCGTTATTGCCCGGGCCGCCCGCCCGTTGTTCCGCCTGATCAACCGCAGCTGGCAGCTCTACCCCCTGGGTTTCCTGTTCGGCCTGGGCTTCGATACCGCCACCGAAGTCGGCCTGCTCGCCATCTCCGCCACCCAGGCGGCGCAGCATCTGCCCCTGGCCTCGATCATGGTCTTCCCCGCGCTGTTTACCGCCGGCATGGCCCTGGTCGACACCGCCGACAGCGTGATGATGACCGGCGCCTATCGCTGGGCCATGGTCAAGCCGGCGCGCAAGCTCTACTACAACCTGACCATCACCTCGATCTCGGTGTTGGTGGCGCTGCTGATCGGCGGGGTCGAGGCACTGGGCCTGATCGGTGAACACCTGGGCCTGGAAGGCGCGTTCTGGGGTTTTGTCGCTGCCGTGAACGAAGACTTCGGGCTGATCGGTTACCTGATCGTCGGCCTGTTTGCCACGACCTGGATCGCTTCGCTGCTGTTCTATCGCTACAAGGGCTATGACCGCCTGGAGTACAGCGCTGCTTGAAGACGGCAGTGGAAGGTTGGTTTTCACTTTGCCGGCAGCAATGCAAACCTACCTTCCACAAACGCTGATGCCGCCCCCCCACCTGCGCGTCTCTCCCTGCCCCATCCCCCTTGAAACCCGCGGGCCAGCGCCTAGACCAAAGTCGTAGGCGACCCCGCGACGAAATGGCACAGGTCTTGTACTGACCTCCTCAACTTGCCTTATCCAGTTGAACGACCCATGCCGCTTGCAGCCTGCCTTACCGTCGCGCCCGGCTGCACTGCCCTTCAGATAACGCAGAAAACAACCGATGGCACCCAACCGTTGCCATCCACGCCCGCGCACCCGACAGCCATCCGCCGGCCCGTGCTCGGGCGTACTCAACGCCAGACCCTGGGGAGAAAATATCCGTGATCGAAACGTTTTATGAGGTGATGCGCAGGCAGGGCATCTCCCGGCGCAGCTTTCTCAAGTTCTGCTCGCTGACCGCGACCTCCCTGGGCCTGGGCCCGGCCTTTATGCCGCAGATCGCCTGGGCGATGGAGAACAAGCCGCGCACCCCGGTGCTCTGGCTCCATGGCCTGGAATGCACCTGCTGCTCGGAATCCTTTATCCGCTCCGCGCATCCGCTGGCCAAGGACGTGGTGCTGTCAATGATCTCCCTGGACTACGACGACACCCTGATGGCCTCGGCCGGGCACCAGGCCGAAGCGATCCTTGAAGAGGTCATGACCAAGTACAAGGGCAACTACATCCTCGCGGTCGAAGGCAACCCGCCACTGAACCAGGACGGCATGAGCTGCATCATCGGCGGCAAGCCGTTTATCGAGCAGTTGCGCCGCGTCGCCAAGGACGCCAAGGCCATTATTTCCTGGGGCTCGTGCGCCAGTTGGGGCTGCGTGCAGGCGGCCAAGCCGAACCCGACCCAGGCCGTACCGATCCACAAGGTCATCACCGACAAACCGATTATCAAGGTGCCTGGCTGCCCACCGATTGCCGAAGTGATGACCGGGGTCATCACCTACATGCTGACCTTCGACCGCATCCCCGAACTCGACCGCCAGGGCCGGCCGAAGATGTTCTACAGCCAGCGCATCCACGACAAATGCTATCGCCGTCCGCACTTCGACGCCGGGCAGTTTGTCGAGGCCTGGGACGACGACTCCGCGCGCAAGGGCTACTGCCTCTACAAGGTCGGCTGCAAGGGCCCGACCACCTACAACGCCTGCTCCACCGTGCGCTGGAACGGCGGCACGAGCTTCCCGATCCAGTCCGGCCATGGCTGCATTGGCTGTTCGGAGGAAGGCTTCTGGGACAAGGGCTCGTTCTATAACCGCCTGACCGATATCAACGTCTTCGGCGTGGAAGCCAACGCCGACCAGATCGGCCTGGCCACCGGGGCCGTGGTCGGCGCCGCGATCACCGCCCACGCCGCCGTGACCGCGCTCAAGCGCGCGGGCAACCAGGCTTCCAGCGCTTCGTCAGATGCCCCATCGCACGACAGGATCAACCATCAATGAGCAATTACTCGACCCAGGGTTTCGACCTGAACAACACCGGCCGGCGTATCGTCGTCGACCCCGTGACCCGTATCGAGGGGCATATGCGGGTCGAGGTCAACCTCGACGCCAATAACGTGATCCGCAATGCGGTCTCCACCGGCACCATGTGGCGCGGCCTCGAAGTTATCCTCAAGGGCCGCGACCCACGCGATGCCTGGGCCTTTGTCGAACGTATCTGCGGTGTGTGCACCGGTTGCCACGCCTTGGCGTCGGTCCGCTCGGTGGAAGATGCCCTGGGTATCCGCATCCCGCCCAACGCCCACCTGATCCGTGAAATGATGGCCAAGACCCTGCAGGTCCACGACCATGCGGTGCACTTCTATCACCTGCATGCGCTGGACTGGGTGGACGTGGTTTCGGCACTCAAGGCCGACCCGAAGGCGACCTCCGAGCTGCAACAGAAAGTCTCGCCGTCCCATCCACTGTCCTCGCCGGGCTATTTCCGCGATGTGCAGAACCGCCTGAAGAAATTCTTCGAAAGCGGCCAGCTCGGCCCGTTCATGAACGGCTACTGGGGCAACCCGGCGTACCAACTGCCGCCCGAAGCCAACCTGATGGCCGTGACCCACTACCTCGAAGCCCTCGACCTGCAGAAAGAGTGGGTCAAGATCCACACCATCTTCGGCGGCAAGAACCCGCACCCCAACTACCTGGTGGGCGGCGTGCCCTGCGCCATCAATATCGACGGTGACCTGGCGGCCGGCGCACCACTGAACATGGAGCGGCTGAACTTTGTCCGCGCGCGCATCGATGAAGCCCTGACCTTCTGCCGCAATGTCTATGTGCCGGATGTGCTGGCCATCGGCACCATCTACAAACAGAAAGGCTGGCTGCACGGCGGCGGCCTGGCCGCCAGCAACGTCATGGACTACGGCACCTACGCCAAGGTCAATTACGACGAGAGCACCAACCAACTGCCGGGCGGCGCGATCCTCAATGGCAACTGGGACGAGATCCTCCCGGTCGACCCGCGCGATCCCGAGCAGGTCCAAGAGTTCGTCACCCACTCCTGGTACAACTACCCGGACAACGACAAGGGCCTGCACCCCTGGGACGGCATCACCGAAGCCCACTACGAGCTAGGGGCAAAGACCAAGGGCAGTCGCACCGCCATCGAGGAAATCGACGAAAGCGCCAAGTACTCCTGGGTCAAGTCACCCCGCTGGCGCGGCCATGCGATGGAAGTCGGCCCGTTGGCCCGCTACATCCTCGGTTACGCCCATGCCCTCAAGGGCAACCCGCATTGCCAGCGGGTCAAGGAGCAACTGGAAAGCTCCCTGGCAGCGGTCAACCACGGCGTCCCCAAGCTGCTGGGCCTGCCCGAAACCGACTACAGCGCCAAGCAGGTACTGCCAAGCACCATTGGCCGGACCCTGACCCGGGCCCTGGAAGCCGAGTACTGCGCCGAGATGATGGTCGATGACTGGACTGAGCTGATGACCAATATCCGCAATGGCGACCGGGCCACCGCCAATGTGGAGAAATGGGACCCGGCCACCTGGCCGAAGGAAGCCAAGGGCGTCGGTACCGTGGCCGCACCACGGGGCGGGTTAGGCCACTGGATTCGCATCAAGGACGGGCGCATCGAGAACTACCAGTGCGTGGTGCCGAGCACCTGGAACGGCAGCCCCCGCGATGCCAAGGGCCAGATCGGCGCCTTCGAGGCCGCCCTGATGAACACCCCGGTGGCGGTGGCCGACCAGCCGGTGGAAATCCTGCGCACCCTGCACTCCTTCGACCCCTGCATGGCCTGCGCCACCCACGTGATGAGCGAGGATGGCGCAGAGTTGAGCACGGTCAAGGTCCGCTGAGTACAGCTGGCCGGCGCCGCCAGCGCCGGCCCTTGGAGGTGACGATATGAGCCAACCTACTGAAGGTCTTCTGCCCCCCTCGGAGTATGTCTACGAGGCCCCCGTGCGCCTGTGGCACTGGGTCAACGCCGCGTGCATCGTGGTCCTGGCCGTGACCGGCTACCTGATCGGCTCGCCCTTGCCGACACAGCCGGGCGAAGCCAGCGACCATTTCGTGATGGGCTATATCCGCTTTGCCCATTTTGCCGCCGCGTACCTCTTCGCCATCGGCATCATCGGGCGGGCCTACTGGGCCCTGGTGGGTAACCACCACGCCCGCGAGCTGTTCTGGGTGCCGGTCCTGAACGGCGCCTACTGGCGCGATTTCGGCGCCTGGCTGCGCTACTACCTGTTTATCGGCCCGGTCCCGGCGCCGATGTTCGGGCACAACCCGCTGTCGCGTTTTGCCATGTTCTTTATCTTTATGCTCGGCTCGCTCTTTATGCTGCTGACCGGTTTCGCCCTGTACGGCGAGGGCTCGCAGATGGGCTCCTGGCAGGAGCGCATGTTTGGTTGGGTCCTGCCGCTACTGGGCCAGTCGCAGAACGTGCACACCCTGCACCACCTGGGCATGTGGCTGATCCTGCTGTTTGTCGCACTCCACGTTTACGCCGCCGTGCGTGAAGAAATCGGCGGCCGGCTGAGCCTGGTCGGCGCCATGATCTCCGGCTACAAGACCTATAAGAAATGACGTCCTCGACCGCTCTTCCCGACACCCAAACGCCGCGCATCACCGTGCTCGGCATCGGCAACCTGCTGTGGGCCGACGAAGGCTTTGGCGTACGCTGCGTCGAAGCCCTGCAACAGCGCTACGAGTTTGCCGAGCATGTGGCCCTGATCGACGGCGGCACCCAGGGCCTGTACCTGATCCAGCACGTGCAGCAGGCCGACTACCTGCTGATCTTCGATGCCGTGGACTACAACCTGGCCCCCGGCGAGCTGAAATTCATCGCCGACGACGAGGTCCCCAAGTTCCTCGGCATCAAGAAGCTCAGCCTGCACCAGACCGGCTTCCAGGAGGTGCTGATGCTGGCCCAGTTGACCGGGCACTACCCCGAAAAAGTCCTGCTGATCGGCTGCCAGCCCGAACATATGATGGACTACGGCGGCAGCCTGCGCCCCAGCGTCAAGGCCGCCCTGGAGCTGGCCCTCGACGAAGCCGTGCGGGTGCTCGACAGTTGGGGCGCGGCGCCGAGCAAGCGCGCCGAGCCCTTGACCGGCGATGACGCGGTGACCCTGCCGCACCTGCAACTCCAGCGCTACGAAAGCGAACGGCCTTCCGAGCAGCAGGCCTGCCGGATCGGTGACGAACGCATCCTCGCCAGGCAGCGCTGAGATGTGCATCGGCCTGCCCATGCAGGTACTCAGCGCCAGCACCGGCTTCGCCCTGTGCCATGACCGCCAGGGCCAGCGCCGGCGCATCGATACCGCCCTGGTCGGCCCGTGCGCGCCCGGCGACTGGCTGCTGATTTTTCTCGATGCCGCCCGCGAGCGCCTCGATCCGCAACGTGCCGAAGAAATCAACGCGACCCTGGCCCTGCTCGACGCGGCACTGTTCGGCGCCGGGTCCGAGGCCGCCGACAGCGCGCCCTTCAGCCTGCCCTCGGCCCTCAGCGGCGAACAACTGGCCGCCCTGCTCGGCCAGCCCGCGCCGACACCCGGCCCATTAAAGAGTGAATTGAAATGAGCGATTCCGCGGTCTTCATGGCCCCCATCCCGACCTCGCCGGCCGTGCCGCCCCTGATCAGCCGCCTGGTGGACGAATTTGACGCCCACTGGATCGACAGCGCCAACCTCGACGCCTGGCTGGCCGACGGCGGCGAGTGCTGGCTGCTGCTGTGCGGTGACCCGGTGCGCCACCCCGAATCCCTGGATGTCGCGGTGGTCCTGCCCGAGCTGCGCCGCGAAGTCGCCCGCCGCCATGGGCGCCACGTGCGCATCGGCGTGGTCCAGCGCAGTGAAGAGGAAACCATTGCCGCGCGCTTTGCCCTGCGCCGCTGGCCGACCCTGGTCTGGCTGCGCGATGGCGGCTATGTCACGGTCCTGGACGGCATGCACGACTGGGACGATTACCTGCGCCTGGCCGAGCAGGCCCTGAACCAGAGCAATGCGCGGATCGCCCTGCTGAACACCACGGATCACCCCGTGACCGGAGGTTGCCAGTGAATCGGGAGAGCCCCATGGACCCTCTGCAATACATCCCCCTGATGGATATCGGCCCCGGCTCGCAGCCCGAAGAGGACGAGGTGCTCGAATACATCAGCATGCCCCAGGGCATGTACACCCACAGCCTGCCCATGCTCCCGGAACCGGAAGAACTGGACAAGCAGCCCGGCGCCCGCCAGGCCCTGCAAATACTGCTCGAACACCTGCGCCTGGCCGTGCGGGGCGAACCGGCCCCCGGCCTCGACCTGAGCGGTTATAGCGTCGGCGACCGGGCCCTGCTCGATCAGTTGCTGGGCGAGGGCGAAGTCAGTATCCGGGTCGGCGAACAGCCGGCGCAGCGGATCCAGGAATCAATCTTTGCCGGGATCTGGCGCACGGTCGGCGAGCACGAGGACCGTGTCGACGTCGCGGCCGCACCCGCCCATCTGCGCGCCAGTGCCCGGGTCGGCACCCGGCCGCTGCCGTTCGACCTGCCGGCCGAGCTGCCCGCCGGCGTGATGAACGCACCGTCGATCCTGACCGAGATCGAAGACCAGGCGCAGCACTGGCAAAGCGGGCATCCGGCCCATGTGATCAACCTGACACTGCTGCCGCTGTCGGAGCAAGACGTCGGTTTTCTCGACCAGTGCCTGGGCAGCGGCCCGGTACTGGCCCTGACCCGGGGCTATGGCAATTGCCGCATCAGCAGCACGCAGGTCGCCAATGTCTGGCGTTTGACCTACTTCAACTCCCAGGACGCAATGATCCTCGACACCATCGAGATCACCGACCTGCCGGAAGTGATCTGCGCCGCGCCGGAAGACCTCAGCGACTCGCTGGAACGCTTCGAAGACGTGATCCAATGGTTCGAGGGCCAGTGAAATGAGCGAGCTGAACGGCTTCGAAGGCAGCTACCTAGGCGACAACGCCCGGATCGACGCGGCGACACGCCTGGAATGCAAGATCTGCTGGTGGGTCTATGACCCGGCCGAAGGCGATCCGGTCTGGCAGATCCCGCCCGGCACGCCCTTCGCCCAACTGCCCGAGCACTGGCGCTGCCCAACCTGCGACGGCGCCGCCGAGCAATTTATGGTGATCGATGAACCCGCCGCCTGACTGGGCCCTCGCCCTGACGGCGCGCTTCGAGCACATTGCCGACACACGCATGCGTGGCGTCCCGGTACTCAACCCGCGCCTGCAGGTGGCCGCGATCGGCTTTGCCCCGCAGATCGATGCCGCGGCGCCCGCACCACCGGGCACCCTGGGCATCCTGCTGACCCCCTGGTTTATGAACCTGATCTGGCGCAGCACGACCGACGATCCCCCACTGGCCCCCGGTGCCTCCCGTGGCCGGCGCCTGGGTGAACAAACGCTGGATTTTATCGGCGTCGACGATGAGCTGCTGGGGCCTTATGAAAGCTGCTCGCTGTTTTCCCCAGTGTTGGAGTTCGCCGATCAGGCGAGCGCCCTGGCCACAGCCGAAGAAGTCTTGCGCCTGCTGCGCGAGCCGCCGGCCCCCTCGCCTCCCTCACGCCCGGTGCTGAACCGCCGCGCGCTGTTGTTCGGGCGTCTTGCGGGGGCTGGCGAGTGAGCATGGCCCTGTCACGCCTCGGCGGTTCCCTGCTGATCCGTCCCGGGCAACAGCCGGCGATCGTCGGCAGCCGCCCCCTGCTCGCCGCACGCCTGTTGCGAGGCCAACCTGGCGATGCCGCCGTCCAACGTCTGCCGCTGCTCTACAGCCTGTGCGGCCAGGCCCATCGGCTGACCGCACGCCTGGCTGTGAATGCCGCGCGCCAGGGCACGCCCCAGCTCGACCCGCTGGCGCTCCAGGCGCTCCAGGCCGAAAATCGCCGCGAACACCTGCGTCGCCTGGTGATCGACTGGCCGGCCCGGCTCGGCTTTACGCCACCGGCGATCGAAGTCCTGCGTGAATGGGAACTGGCCCCCGAAGCCACCATGAGTACCTGGCTCGACAGCCCCCTGGCAACCTGGCTGAGCGAATGGCAGGCCGACCCGCGTCAGACCCTGCGAGCCTGGACCCAGCGCAGCGGACACTGGCTGGCCGCCGCGCTGGCCGCCTGCCGGGACGATGATCTCCCGCTGGCTGTCAGGCCCTTGCGCCTGGGCACCCGCGGCGCCAATGCCAGCGCGAGCCTGGGCTATATCGCCGAACGACTGCGCAGCACCCTGGACTTTCCCCAGCACCCGGACCTGCAGGGCCTGCCCTGTGAAACCGGCTGCTGGACCCGCGAGGCGCAAGCCGCGCCCGAGCAATTCGACTCCAGTTGGCTGCGCCTGGGCGCCCATGTCGCCGAGCTGGCTCGCCTGGCCCTGCCCCAGCCGGCAGAACTGGCCATGGGCGCCCTGCAATTGGCCCCCGGCGAGGGCCTGGCCTGGAGCGAGACCGCCCGCGGACTGTTGATCCACCGCGTCTGCCTGGAGCCTGAAGCATCGGGCGGACGCATTTGCGACTATCAGGTGATTGCACCCACCGAATGGAATCTGCACCCTCACGGAGCGCTGGCCCGGGCCCTCGCGGCCTTGGCGCCCGGCACCACCCGCAGCGAGCGCCAGGCGCGCCTGTTGATGGCAGCCTACGACCCGTGTATTCCGTTTACCCTGGCGCCCCATCCGAGCGCCGAACCAGGACCCGACGACCATGCATGAAGTCAGTCTGGCTGGCGGTATTCTCAATGCCGTCGAAGCTGCCGCCCGCCAGGACCCTTTTGTCCGGGTCAGCCGCCTGCGCCTGGAGGCCGGGCGCCTGTCCGGCGTCGAGGTCCGCGCCCTGCGCTTCGCCCTGGAGGCCCTGGCGCCCGGCACCCTGCTCGAAGGCGCCAGCATCGACATCGAAGAACCCGAAGGCCAGGCCTGGTGCCTGGACTGCGCCAGCAGCGTGCCCCTGGCCGAACGGGGCGCACCCTGCCCCCATTGCCAAGGCTTCTGGCTGCAACCCAACGGCGGCACCGAATTACGCATTCTCGACCTGCAGGTCGAGGATCACTGATCACTGTCTGGAGAACCATCATGTGCGTTGTGTGCGGTTGCAGCTCGGACCACTCCCACGATAAACCCGTCTCAGGCCGACCCCAGGTGCAGAACGATGTGCAGGTCGATGCCCATGGCGACCTGCATTACGGCGCCGGCGCGGCGCGGGTCTCGGTGCCGGGCCTGAGCCAGGCGCGGACCATTCGCCTGGAGCAGGATGTGCTGGGCGAAAACGACCGCCATGCAGCACGCAACCGCGACAACTTCACCGCCCACGGCGTACTGGCGCTGAACCTGGTGTCCAGCCCCGGCTCGGGCAAGACCACCCTGCTGTGCGCCACCCTGCGGGCGCTGCGCGAACGCCATCCACAACTGCCCCTGGCGGTGATCGAAGGCGACCAGCAAACCCGCCACGATGCCGAGCGCATTCGCGAAACCGGGGTAGCGGCCATCCAGATCAATACCGGCAAGGGCTGTCACCTGGATGCGCGGATGGTCAGCGAGGCCTATGCCCGCCTGCCCCTCAACGATGCCCTGCATGGCGCGAGCCACAGCCACGGCCCGACCCCCATCGACGCCCACGCGCACCGCCATGTGCAGGTCCATCAGCCCCACCACCATCACGCACCGCGCACGGGCGAAGGGCCAGCGGCGCTGCTGTTTATCGAGAATGTCGGCAACCTGGTCTGCCCGGCCCTGTGGGACCTGGGCGAAACCGGCAAGGTGGCGATTCTGTCGGTCACCGAAGGCGAGGACAAACCGCTCAAGTACCCGGACATGTTTGCCGCCGCGCGCCTAATGATCCTCAACAAGATCGACCTGCTGCCGCACCTGGATTTCGATGTGCAGCGCTGCCTGGACTACGCCCACCAGGTCAACCCGGCCCTGCAAGTGCTACAGGTCAGCGCCCGCGATGGCAGCGGCATGGATGCCTGGCTCGACTGGCTGCTGGCCGGCGCCCCCGCCAGCGACCCGCGCGCGGCGCGGATCGCCGCATTGGAGGCCGAGCTGGCCGCGCTCAAGGCCGAGGGCGCCGCAGGTGCATAAACAGACACTGCCCGTGCCGGTCGACGGCCCTCCGGTACTTGCCTGTGGCGCCTGGCTGAAAAATGCCGCGTGCCTGCTCGAAGACGACCAGGTGCACTGGTCGCCGGTGCATGGCGACCTGGGCGACCCGCAAAGCTGCCTGGACCTCGACGCGTCCCTGCAACGCCTGTTGGCCGCGACCCGCCAGCCGCTGCGCGCAGTGGCCCACGATCTACACCCGGACTTCTACAGCACCCAGCGGGCGCTGGCCGTGGCCGCCCAGTTGCAAGTACCGAGCCTCGCCGTGCAGCACCACCACGCCCATATCGGCGCGCTGATGGCCGAGCACGGCCTGAACGAACCGGTCTTGGGGCTGGCCCTGGACGGTGTCGGCCTGGGCAGCGATGGCGCCGCCTGGGGCGGCGAACTGCTTTGGGTCGCGCCCCAGGCCTGGTGCCGTTTGGGGCATCTGTGGCCACTGGCGCTGCCGGGCGGCGATATAGCGGCCCGCGAGCCCTGGCGACTGGTGGCAGCGGCACTGCACCTGCTAGGGCGGGCCGCCGAGATTCCAGCACGCCTGGGCCCGCTCGTGGGCGAGCGCAGTGCCAATACCGTCGCCCTGATGCTGGAGCGCCAGCTCAACTGCCCGCTCAGTACCGGGGCCGGACGCTGGTTCGATGTGGCCGCTGGGATCCTCGGCCTTAGCGTGCGCCAGGACTTCGAAGCCGAGGCCGCCATGGCCCTGGAAAAACTGGCCAGCGAGTACCTGACCGAGCACTGCGCTCCCGCCGTCAGCGGCTTGTGGTCGATCACCGCCGAGTCGGTGCTCGACCTGCGCCCCCTGCTGAGCCGGCTGTTCGACCTGGCCGACCAGGGCCGCAGTGCGCAAGGCGCCGCGCTCTTCCATCTGACCCTGGCCGCCGCGCTGGCCGACTGGGTCGCTCATGGCCGGCGTTCCCTGCCCGTGGCCCTGGGTGGCGGTTGCTTCGCCAATCGGCTGCTCAGTCGCCTCCTGACCCAACATCTGAAAGCCCGGGGCCTGCGGGTCTACAGCGCCCAGGCTGTGTCCTGCGGCGATGCCGGCCTCGCCGTGGGCCAGGCCTGGGTCGCCAGCCACTGGCCAGACCTGGCCCACTCGATTGCCCTGCCCCTTGAGGAACCGCCCCCATGTGCCTAGCCATTCCTGCCCGGGTGGTGCAATTGCGCGACCACCAGATCGCCGTGGTCGACCTGGGAGGGATCCGCAAGGAGATCTCCCTGGCCCTGGTACCCGAAGCGCAGCTCGATGACTACGTGATTGTCCATGTCGGCTACGCCCTGGGCCTGATCGACCCCGAAGAAGCCCAGCGCACGCTGGACATGTTTGCCGAACTGAACCAGGCCCAAGCGCAGACCCCATGAAATACATCGACGAATACCGCGACGGCGAGCTAGCCCAGCGCATAGCCGCCCGCATACGCGCCGAAGCCCGGCCCGAACGCGACTACCGCTTTATGGAGTTCTGCGGCGGCCATACCCATGCCATTTCGCGCTATGGCGTCAGCGACCTACTGCCGGCCAATGTGCAGATGATCCACGGCCCCGGCTGCCCGGTGTGCGTGCTGCCAATCGGGCGCATCGACCTGGCGGTCAAGCTGGCCCTGGAAGAGGGGGTGATTCTCTGTAGCTACGGTGACACTCTGCGCGTACCGGCCTCCGCCGGCCTGTCGCTGCTGCGGGCCAAGGCCCAGGGCGGTGATATCCGGATGATCTACTCGCCCCTCGATGCGTTGAAGATCGCCACGGACAACCCGACGCGCCAGGTGGTGTTCTTTGCCATCGGGTTTGAAACCACCACGCCGCCCACCGCCCTGGTGATCCGCGAAGCCGCCGCCCGTGGTCTGGATAATTTCAGCGTGCTTTGCTGCCACGTGCTGACCCCCGCCGCCATCGCCCATATCCTCGCCGCCCCCGAGCTCGACGCGAGCACCGCCGTGCACCTGGAAGGCTTTGTCGGCCCGGCCCATGTCAGCATCATTATCGGCTCGCAGCCTTATGAGGATTTTGCCGCGCGCTATCGCAAGCCCGTGGTGATCGCCGGCTTCGAACCGCTGGATGTGATGCAGGCGATCCTGATGCTGGTCCGCCAGGTCAATGAAGGCCGCGCCGAGGTGGAAAATGAATTTGTCCGCGCGGTCGACCGCCACGGCAACCTCGCGGCCCAAGGCCTGATGGACGCGGTCTTCGAGCTGCGCCCCAGCTTTGAATGGCGCGGCTTGGGTGAGGTCGCCCACAGCGCCCTGAAGATCCGCCCGGCCCTCGCCCGTTTTGACGCCGAAGCGCGCTTCGGGCTCAGCTATCAGCCGGTGCCGGACCACAAGGCCTGCGAGTGCGGGCCGATACTGCGCGGGCAGAAAAAACCCATCGACTGCAAGTTGTTCGGCACCGTCTGCACCCCGGAAAACCCCATGGGCTCATGCATGGTCTCCAACGAAGGCGCCTGCGCCGCCCACTATGCCTACGGGCGCTACAAAGATATCGAGGTACAGGCCCTATGAACGCATCGCCAACGGTCAAACGGGGTTATGTGCGGCCCCTGAATCTGCGCGACGGCCGGGTCGATATGGGCCATGGCGCCGGCGGGCGTGCCTCGGCGCAATTGATCGAGGAGCTGTTTCTCAAGGCCTTCGACAATCCCTGGCTGCGCGAGGGCAACGACGGTGCGGTGTTTGTCCCGCCACTGGCACCCGGGGAGAAAATGGTCATGGCCACCGACGCCCACGTCGTCTCCCCGCTGTTTTTCCCCGGCGGCGACATCGGCAGCCTGGCGGTCCACGGCACCCTGAACGACGTGGCCATGAGCGGCGCCCGCCCGCTCTATCTGTCGGCCAGCTTTATTCTCGAAGAAGGCTTCCCCCTGGCCGATCTCAAGCGTATTGCTGACGCCATGGGCGCCGCGTCGCGGGCGGCCGGCGTGCCGATCATCACCGGCGATACCAAGGTGGTCGAGCGCGGCAAGGGCGATGGGGTATTTATCAGCACCACCGGCATTGGCGTGGTGCCTGCCGGTATCGACACCGGCGGGCACCGGGCCCGACCCGGCGATGTGATCCTGTTGTCGGGCAGCATTGGCGAGCATGGCGTGGCGATCATGTCCAAGCGCGAATCCCTGGAGTTCGACACCGAGATCCGCTCGGACAGCGCCGCCCTCCACGGGCTGGTGGCGCAGATGCTGGAAGTGGTGCCAGGCATCCGCGTCTTGCGCGACCCGACCCGGGGCGGCCTGGCCACGACCCTGAATGAAATCGCCGGGCAATCCTCGGTGGGGATGTTGCTCGATGAAGCGGCGATCCCGGTGTTGCCTCAGGTCGATGCCGCCTGCGAACTGCTGGGCCTGGACCCGCTGTATATCGCCAACGAGGGCAAGCTGGTGGCCATCTGCGCCGAAGCCGATGCCCGCTCGCTGCTCGACGTGATGCGCCAGCACCCCCTGGGCCGGGACGCCGTGCAGATCGGCAGCGTGCAGGAAGACGCCCACGGCTTTGTGCAGATGCGCACCCGCTTTGGCGGCCGGCGCATTGTGGATTGGCTGTCCGGGGAGCAATTACCGCGAATCTGTTGATCGCCAGGGGGGCATCGGCGGTTGCCTCCTTGCGTTTGTCGCTGGCTGCTGACCGTTCAGCCACTGGAAGGCTCCCAGCCCCGAGCAGATTCACGCCACCGTGCCCCTCCAACACCTGGCCTTTTTGCTCGAAGGCCGGCTGGATAATGTCAGAAACGAAAAAAGCGACCCTAAGGTCGCTTTCTTCGTAGCTTCGAGGTGTTCAAAGGGCCTCGAAGCAAATATGGCGCAGCGGACGGGACTCGAACCCGCGACCCCCGGCGTGACAGGCCGGTATTCTAACCGACTGAACTACCGCTGCGTATCGCTCGGACTTGCGTCCGTTTGAATCGTTAAATCTGGTACAGCTTTTAAACCCGTGACTGAAAAGCTTCGGTGCTTTTCAATCTCAGACCGGCAAAGCCGATCTGTACAAATATGGCGCAGCGGACGGGACTCGAACCCGCGACCCCCGGCGTGACAGGCCGGTATTCTAACCGACTGAACTACCGCTGCGCGTCGGTCGGATGCTCCCTTGGAAGCGTCCTGCTTTCTTGCGAAAGCCTCAAGAAGTGGTGGGTGATGACGGGATCGAACCGCCGACCCTCTGCTTGTAAGGCAGATGCTCTCCCGGCTGAGCTAATCACCCTTTGCTTCGCTGAGGCCGCGAAATTTACGCAGGTAACGAACCTAAGTCAATAGCCCGCTTGAAGTTTTTTAAAAACAGCGCAAACAACAGCGGCAAGCGTGAAGCGGCAAGCCAGATCCCATGCAGAGCGCCGACGACTTCTGCTTGCCGCGTGCGGCTGCCTAGTCCCAATGCATCTTGCGGCTCATGCCGCCATCGATCACGAACTCCTGGCCCGTGACGAATCCGGCGCCCCTGGAAAGCAGCCAGGCAACCATGGACGCGACATCTTCCACGGTCCCTACCCTGCCCGCCGGGTGCTGGGCATGGTCGGCTTCGCTCAACGGTTCAGCCCGCCGCACGGCAGGGTCGCGTGCATCGATCCAGCCCGGGCTGACTGCATTGACCCGAATCTCGGGGCCCAGGCTGATCGCCAGGGCATGGGTCAGGGCCACCAGCCCACCCTTGCTCGCGGCATAGGCTTCGGTGTCGGGTTCGGACTGGCTGGCACGGGTCGAGGCGAGGTTGACGATCGCCCCGCAGTGCGCACGCAGGTACGGCGCGCAATACTTGGCCAGCAACATCGGGCCACTGAGATTGACCGCCAGTACGCGGTTCCAGTGCGCCAGGTCGAGGCTTTCCAAGGTCATATTGTGCGGATCCGCCACCGCGGCATTGCTGACCAGCGCGTCCAGGCGCCCAAAGCGGCGCAGCACCTCGGCAACACCCTGGGCGACTTGCGCTTCGTCGGCCACGTCCATGGCGATAAAACAGGCATTCTCGCCCAAGGTCGCGGCCACTTTCGCGCCACGCCCCCGATCGAGATCGGCCAGCACCACCTGCCAACCTTCGCAGATCAGCCAGGCGGCGATGCCCAGCCCGATACCCCGTGCCGCACCGGTCACCAGTGCGACCCGGCCGTTATGGCTAACGGCCGCGTCCATGGACCACTCGATCACAACGCAGCCAGACCACGCGCCAGGTCGGCCTGCAGGTCGGCCACGTCTTCCAGGCCCACGGCAACGCGGATCAGGCTGTCGCGGATCCCGGCCGCTTCACGCTCCTGCGGCGCCAGACGGCCGTGGGAGGTGCTGCTTGGATGGGTAATGGTGGTCTTGCTGTCACCCAGATTGGCGGTGATGGAGATCAGCCGAGTGGCGTCGATAAAGCGCCAGGCACCTTCCTTGCCACCCTTGACCTCGAAGCTCACCACCGCCCCGAAACCACGCTGCTGACGCTGGGCCAGTTCGTGTTGCGGGTGGCTCTTGAGCCCGGCGTAGTGGACCTTCTCGATGCCCTCCTGGCGCTCCAGCCACTCGGCCAGCGCCAGGGCGTTGGCACAATGCGCACGCATGCGCAGGCTGAGGGTTTCCAGGCCCTTGAGAAAGATCCAGGCATTGAACGGGCTCAGCGTCGGCCCGGCCGTGCGCAGGAAACCCACCACTTCCTTCATCTGTTCGCTGCGCCCGGCAACCACACCGCCCATGCAACGCCCTTGGCCGTCGATAAACTTGGTCGCCGAGTGCACCACCACGTCCGCGCCCAGCTTCAGCGGTTGCTGCAGGGCTGGCGTACAGAAGCAGTTATCCACCACCAGCAGCGCGCCCTTGGCGTGAGCCACTTCGGCCAGCGCGGCAATATCCACCAGCTCGGCCAGCGGGTTGGAGGGCGACTCAACGAACAACAGCTTGGTGTTGGCCTTGATCGCAGCATCCCAACCGGCCAGCTCGGCAAGCGGTACATAGTCGACTTCGATCCCGAAGCGCTTGAAGTACTTCTCGAACAGGCTGATGGTCGAACCGAACACACTGCGCGAGACCAATACATGGTCACCGGCACTGCACAGGCTCATTACCACCGACAGAATCGCGGCCATTCCCGTGGCCGTGGCAACGGCCTGCTCAGCGCCTTCCAGGGCCGCGATACGCTCTTCAAAAGCACGTACCGTCGGGTTGGTGTAACGCGAATAGACATTGCCCGGCACCTCCCCGGCGAACCGCGCCGCCGCATCGGCGGCGGTACGGAACACGTAGCTGGAAGTGAAGAACATCGGATCACCGTGCTCGCCTTCCGGCGTACGGTGCTGGCCGGCACGCACGGCCAAGGTATCGAAGGCTACACCTTCCAGATCGCTGTCCAGCCGACCGGCATCCCAATCCTGCGTCATGCCGCCTACTCCCCAATCAGTTGTTGTACAGATCGATAATGGCGCTGACCGCCTGAGTCTTGACCTTGGAGGCGTCGTTACGCGCCTGCTCGATCTTGTTCAGGTAGGCCTCGTCGACATCGCCGGTGACGTACTTGCCGTCGAATACCGCGCAGTCGAACTGCTCGATCTTGATCTTGCCGCCACCGACCGATTCGATCAGGTCCGGCAGATCCTGGTACACCAGCCAGTCGGCACCGATCAGATCGGCCACGTCCTGGGTGGTACGGTTATGTGCGATCAACTCGTGAGCGCTCGGCATATCGATGCCGTAGACGTTGGGGTAACGCACGGCCGGTGCAGCGGAGCAGAAGTAGACATTCTTCGCGCCAGCTTCACGGGCCATCTGGATGATTTGCTTGCAGGTGGTGCCACGCACGATGGAGTCATCCACCAGCATCACGTTCTTGCCACGGAACTCGAGTTCGATGGCGTTGAGCTTCTGGCGCACCGACTTCTTGCGCGCAGCCTGGCCCGGCATGATGAACGTGCGGCCGATATAGCGGTTCTTGACGAAGCCTTCACGGAATTTCACACCCAGACGGTTGGCCAGCTCCAGAGCGGCAGTGCGGCTGGTGTCCGGGATCGGGATCACCACGTCGATATCGTGCTCGGGACGCTCGCGCAGGATCTTCTCCGCCAGTTTCTCGCCCATGCGCAGACGGGCCTTGTACACCGAGACGCCGTCGATGATCGAGTCCGGGCGGGCCAGGTAGACGTGTTCGAAGATGCACGGGGTCAGTTGCGGGTTGACCGCGCACTGACGGGTATGCAGCTTGCCCTCTTCGGTGATGTAGACCGCTTCGCCGGGTGCCAGGTCGCGAATCAGGGTAAAGCCCAGCACGTCCAGGGAGACGCTTTCCGAGGCGATCATGTACTCAACGCCTTCGTCGGTATGACGCTGGCCGAAGACGATCGGACGGATGCCATGGGGGTCGCGGAAACCGACGATGCCGTAGCCGGTAATCATCGCCACCACCGCATAGCCGCCGACGCAACGGTTGTGCACGTCGGTCACGGCGGCGAAGACATCTTCTTCGGTCGGCTGCAACTTGCCGCGCTGGGCGAGCTCATGGGCGAAGACGTTGAGCAGCACTTCCGAATCGGAGTTGGTGTTGACGTGGCGCAGGTCGGATTCGTAAATCTCCTTGGCCAACTGCTCGACGTTGGTCAGGTTGCCGTTGTGCGCCAGGGTGATGCCATACGGCGAGTTGACATAGAACGGCTGGGCTTCGGCCGAAGTCGAGCTGCCAGCGGTCGGGTAGCGGACGTGGCCGATCCCCATGTGACCGACCAGACGCTGCATATGTCGTTGATGGAATACATCACGGACCAGGCCGTTGTCCTTGCGCAGGAATAACCGGCCATCATGGCTGGTCACGATACCGGCAGCGTCCTGGCCGCGGTGCTGGAGGACGGTTAGCGCGTCATACAGCGCCTGATTGACGTTCGACTTACCGACGATACCGACGATGCCACACATGCGACGCAACCCCTACTTAATGGATCTGAACTGAACACAACCTACTGCGCCGTTGTCGCCGGCAAGAGGTGTTCCTTGAACGGTATATCAGCGGGTACGCTGACTCCGCTGGCTAGCCACTGACTGCTCCACCCCAGAATGAGGTTCTTGGACCAATCGGCAACCAATAGAAATTGTGGCACGAGCCTGGACTCGCGCCACCATGAATCCTGCTGTACCGGCCCCAGGCTCAACAGCCCGACTGCCACGACCACCAGCAACGCGCCACGCGCCGCGCCGAAGGCCATGCCCAGGAATCGATCGGTCCCGGAGAGCCCGGTGACGCGAATCAGTTCGCCGATAAGAAAATTGATCATTGCGCCGACCAGCAAGGTCGCGACAAACATAATGGCGCAGCCCGCGATCACGCGGGCTGACGGAGTTTCGATATAACCGCCTAGGTACTCGGACAACGAGCCACCAAACATCCAGGCCACGACGCCGGCCACGATCCAGGTAAGCAGCGACAAGGCTTCCTTGACGAAACCTCGGCTCAAACTGATCAAAGCGGAGACGGCGATGATTGCAACAATCGCCCAATCAACCCAGGTAAATGGCACGGTGCAGCCTACAGACGGATAAGGCGGCGCATTTTAGCAGAGCCCTTGGCTGGCGGTAAGCGGCGATTGCAGGCGCGCTTCAATTAAGCCAGCCCTTCAATCAGCCGACCTAGCCGCGCTCAGGCTGGAAACGTACGACAAAACCCTTGAGATTCTGCTGACGCCCGAGCAGATCGCGCAGACGGTCGGCCTCGGCACGCTCGATCAGCGGCCCGACAAACACCCGATTCATGCCACCAGCGGAACGCACATAGGCGTTGTAGCCTTGGCTGCGCAAGGTTTTCTGCAGGCTTTCGGCACTGGCCCGACTGGACAGACTGGCCAGTTGCACCGACCAACTGATGGGCAGGCCATTGGCATCGATACGATTGGTCCCCGTGTCCGCCTTGGCAGGCGCCGTAGCCACCGGCTGCGCAGGCTTGACCACAGGTGCCGCAGCCACAGGTTTTGGCGCGACGACCGGCGCCGGCGTGGCGACAGGTGCCTCGGGCGTTGCCATATCCGCCAACGGCTCATCGCCCGGGACAGGCTCCTCGGGCAGGCTTTGCGGCTCGGGCACCGCCACCGGCTCGACCGCGACCTGCGGCAACGCCGACATCTGGGGCGCTACCGGCACTTCGACGCTGACCTGGCGCAGCTCGTCTTCACGCGAGAACAGCATCGGCAGGAAAATCACCGCCAGCGCGATCAATACCAGCGCGCCGACCATCCGTTGCTTGTATGCCTTATCCAGCACTGCCATCTGCCGCGTCCTCCGTGATGCGCCGAGCCAGCCATTCCAGCGCCTCGGCCACACAATAAAATGATCCGAACAAGAGGATTTCATCCTCGACGCCAGCCTGTTCCGCCTGCGCCTCCAGGGCCTGGGCCACGCTTTCGTAAGCGCCGACCGGTAGCCCGCGCGCCTGCAGCGCCTGCTGCAGATCCGCCGCCGGACGCGTGCGCGGTGATGGCAGCGGCGCGACCGTCCAGTGCGCGACACTAGCACTCAACTCCGCCAGGACGCCATCAAGATCCTTATCCGCCAGTAGGCCGAACACTGCCAGCCGCCGACCGGGCACCGGCCGTTGCGCCAGGCGCTCGGCCAGATAATGCGCGGCATGAGGGTTGTGACCAACATCGAGCAGCAGATTCAGGCGCTTGCCACGCCACTCGAACACCCGCCGATCCAGGCGCCCGACCACACGCGTAGCCTGCAGGGCGGTGATGAGGGTCTCGGCCTGCCACGGCAGATCGAGTAGCAGATAAGCCTGCAACGCCAGGGCGGCGTTTTCCATCGGCAGATCGAGCAGTGGCAGGTCGTGCAGTTCGACGACCTGTCCGCGCGCATCCTGGCCGCGCCACTGCCAGTGCTGGTCAGTGACACCCAGATCGAAATCACGACCGCGCAGGAAGAACGGGCAACCCAGCTCACGCACTTTCTCCAGCAACGGCTGCGGCGGGCTCAGATCGCCACACAGCGCAGGACGGCCCTGGCGAAAGATCCCGGCCTTTTCATAGGCCACGGATTCACGGCTATCGCCCAGGTAATCGACATGATCGACACCAATGCTGGTCACCAGCGCGATATCGGCGTCGACCAGATTGACCGCATCCAGCCGCCCGCCCAGGCCGACTTCCAGCACCACCGCGTCAAGACCGGCCTGCTGGAATAGCCAGAAGGCCGCCAGCGTGCCCATTTCAAAGTAGGTCAGGGAGATATCGGCACGCCCGACTTCAACGGCCGCGAAGGCTTCGCACAGCTGGGCATCGCTGGCCTCGACACCGTTGACCTGCACGCGCTCGTTGTAGCGCAACAGGTGCGGTGAGCTGTAAACGCCAACCTTGAGCCCCTGAGCCCGCAGCAGGGACGCGACGAAGGCACAAGTCGAGCCCTTGCCGTTGGTCCCGGTTACGGTAATCACCCGGGGCGCCAACCGGCTCAGCCCCATGCGGCGGGCCACCTCTTGCGAGCGTTCCAGCCCCATATCGATGGCCGAAGGGTGCAATTGCTCGAGGTAGGCCAGCCAGTCGCCCAGAGTGCGCTCGGTCATAGGTTGGCAGGAGCCGGCGGAACCACGATAGCCTCAACAGGTGCAGGCACGAACGTTGGCGTCGGCAGCCCCATCATCTGGGCCAGTAGATTGCCCAACCGCGGACGCAGCTCACCGCGTGCGATGATCAGGTCGATGGCGCCGTGCTCCAGCAGGAACTCGCTGCGCTGGAAGCCTTCGGGCAGCTTCTCGCGTACGGTTTGCTCGATCACGCGCGGGCCGGCAAAGCCAATCAGCGCCTTGGGTTCGCCGACGATGACATCGCCCAGCATTGCCAGGCTGGCGGAAACCCCGCCGTAGACCGGATCGGTCAACACCGAGATAAACGGCAGGCCTTCTTCACGCAGGCGAGCCAGCACGGCCGAGGTCTTGGCCATCTGCATCAGCGAGATCAGTGCTTCCTGCATCCGCGCACCGCCGGAAGCCGAGAAACAGACCATCGGGCAACGGTTTTCCAGGGCGTAGTTGGCCGCACGCACGAAGCGCTCGCCGACAATGGCACCCATGGAGCCGCCCATAAAGGAGAATTCAAAGGCCGAGACCACCACCGGCATGCCCAGCAGCGTACCGCTCATGGACACCAGGGCATCTTTTTCGCCGGTCTGCTTCTGGGCCGCAACCAGGCGGTCCTTGTACTTCTTGCTGTCACGGAATTTCAGGCGATCCACTGGCTCCAGGTCCGCGCCCAGCTCGCTACGGCCTTCGGCATCGAGGAAAATATCGATACGGGCACGCGCGCCGATACGCATGTGGTGGTTGCACTTGGGGCAGACGTCCAGGGTCTTTTCCAGTTCCGGCCGATAAAGCACAGCGTCGCAGGACGGACATTTGTGCCAAAGGCCTTCAGGTACCGAGCTTTTCTTCACCTCGGAACGCATGATCGAAGGGATCAGTTTGTCTACCAACCAGTTGCTCATGCTTTCTTTCTCCAGTACCGGCGACCCGAACGCTGACCGTTCGCAGCCCCGTGTATGCCCTTGAGCTCAATTCAATGTTAGGTGCCGATCAGCGCGGTCGACGGCACGGTCGGCGCGATGCCGACCCAACCTTTCGAATGCCACTCCCGGCCATCCGGACAGCCAGGCTCGCGCATGACTGCCCTGTTCAATTTCGGCCCGTCTGACTACCGGGCCCTTCTGCATCGTTGCAGCGGTAAAGATGGACGGCGGCAGACTGCCAGCCGTCACATCGGACTACTCAGCCGCCGCGAACGGCCTGCATAAACGCACGAATCTTCTCGGGATCCTTGATCCCCTTGCTCCGCTCGACACCACCACTGACATCCACGGCATATGGGCGGACCTGGGCAATCGCCTGGGCCACATTGGCCGGCGACAGGCCACCGGCCAGGATGATCGGCTTGCTCAACCCCTGAGGAACCAGAGACCAGTCAAACGCCGCGCCGGTTCCACCGGGAACCCCTTCCACGAAGGTGTCGAGCAGAATCCCGCTGGCACTGGGGTACGCTGCACAGGCGGCCGCAATATCGTCGCCAGCCTTGACCCGCAGCGCCTTGATATAGGGGCGGTGGTAGCCCTCGCACGCCTCGCGCGCTTCGTCGCCATGGAACTGCAACAGGTCCAGCGGTACGGCATCGAGGGTTTCGTTCAGCTCACAACGGCTGGCGTTGACGAACAGTCCGACCGTGGTCACGAACGGCGGCAAGGCGGCAATGATCGCCCGCGCCTGCAACACATTGACGGCCCGCGGACTGGGGCCATAGAACACGAACCCGAGGGCATCGGCCCCCGCCTCGACCGCCGCCAATGCGTCTTCGATACAGGTAATGCCGCAGATTTTGCTGCGAACGGCAGGCATGGCGTAAAAACCCCAGGGTTGCGGCGAGAAAGTCCCGGATGTTAGCAAATGGTTTTCCAGGCGTCAGCCGTCAAGTTCGGCAAAGCCGGTCAGGAAGTGTGGGCCGATAAAGCGCTCGGGCAACTCAAACTCGTCGCGGTATTCGACCTGCACCAGATACAGGCCATAAGGATGGGCCGTGACCCCGCCGGTACGGCGCACTCGGCTCTGCAGCACCTCGCGCGCCCATTCCACAGGCCGCTCGCCGGCACCGATGGTCATCAGCACCCCGGCGATGTTGCGCACCATATGGTGCAGAAAGGCCCCGGCACGAATATCGATCACGATCATTTTGCCGTGCTGCGTCACCCGCAGATGATGGACTTCCTTGATGGGTGACTTGGCCTGACACTGCCCGGCCCGAAATGCACTGAAATCATGGGTACCCACCAGATGCTTGGCGGCCTCGGCCATGCGCGAAACATCCAGCGGCCGATGGTTCCAGGTGATTTCCTGATTGAGGTGCGCCGGACGGATCTGATCGTTGTAAATCACGTAGCGGTAGCGCCGGGCAATCGCCTTGAAACGCGCATGAAAGTCCGCCGGCATCACCTTGGCCCAGCTGACACTGATGTCATGGGGCAGATTGATATTGGCGCCCATGACCCACGCCTTCAGCGAACGCTCGGCCTGGGTATCGAAATGCACCACCTGCCCGCAGGCATGCACACCGGCATCGGTACGCCCGGCACACAGCAGGGAAACCGGCGAGTCCGCCACTTTCGACAGCGCATTCTCCAGAGTTTCCTGGACCGTCAGCACGCCACTGGCCTGACGCTGCCAGCCGTGGTAGCGCGACCCCTTGTACTCAACACCCAGGGCGATTCTGAAAAAGCCTGCGGCGGCTATTTCGGCAGCCGCGTTATCTATATTTGCCAAGAACTCAAAGCCCGTGATGTGCGCAAAAGGCGGCCATTATAAAGCCCGCCCGCGAAGACGCCATGGACTTGGGCGCTTTAAATAACCAGACAGGCATTGCGCAGGAGCGGCTCACACCGCTATATACAAAACAATATAGCGAAAACCAACAACACCGAGCCGACTGAGACCCGATCCATGACCACCACCCAAAAAGAAGCCGTAGGCCAGGCCTATCACCTGGAAGGCATGCTCCACGCCAAGCGCATGACCTGGGAAGCCATCGACGCCATGGCTCGTCGCATCCAGCCCGGAATGCTCGAATCCGAGGCCCGCGCCATGGGCCTGCAGGTACTCAAGGACCTGGGCATGGACCGCATCTGGCACCCCTTGCTGATCCGGTTTGGCGTCAACACCCTGAAAACCTTCAAGCAGCGCTCCGAGGGCGACCCTCAACTGGGCACCGACGATATCTTCTTTATTGACCTGGGCGTGGTCTGGGATCGACATGAAGGCGATTGCGGCGCGACGTTCACCACGGGCGAGGATGCCGCGATGCACGCCTGCGCCACCGCGGCCAAGACGCTCTTCGACAAGGTACATGACTTCTGGCGCACCGAACGGGTGGCAGGCGCACAACTGTATCGTTATGCGCACAGCCAGGCCGAGGCCATGGGCTGGCGCCTCAATCTGGAGATCAAGGGGCACCGGGTCAGCGACTTTCCCCACGCGATCTACCGCGCCGGCGACCTGGGCGACTTCGACGCCTGCCCGAATGTCGGCCTGTGGATCCTGGAAATCCAGATTGCCCACCCTACCCGGCCCTTCGGTGCGTTCTACGAAGACCTGCTGTTCTAGGCAAGGCCGCTTAAACGATAACGGCAGCCCTAGGGCTGCCGTTATCGTTTAAGCACTACTGGCTCAGATCAGACGCAGAAGCATCTCTTGAGCTTCTTTCTGCTGGCCAGGATTGCCCTCCTTGAGCACCTCGTCGAGGATATCCCGAGCGCCGTCGGCATCGCCCATATCCAGAAACGCCTGCGCCAGATCAAGCTTGGTCGCCGCCTCGTCGGTACCCGACAGGAAGTCGAACTCGGTCTCGTCATCGCCCAACGCATCGTCGGCACCAAAACTCGGCGTGGTGATCGGCGCCTGCTCCAGGGTCTTGGACAGACGCTCCAGCTCGGCGTTGACATCATCCAGCTCGGCGGTAAAGGCATTGGGTGCCTCGGGCTCGTCCGCCAACGACAGATCGAAATCCGCCGGCAGGGTCAGGTCATCCAGCGAAGCCGGATCAGCCGCAGACGGCTCGGTGGCAGGAAGATCCTTCAACTCGTCTTCAAGGCCGAGCAGGAAGTCTTTTTCGGCCGAGCTGGACAAGGCATCGTCACTGCCCAGGTCGAGATCAAGGTCGAAATCCGACAAGTCTTCCAGGGTTTTCGCCGCTTCGGTCTGCTGTTGCAGCACGGATTCGAAGTCCAGGTCATCGTCCAGCGGAAATTCATCGAGCGGCACTTCGGCAGGAAGCACTTCGGCCGAGGCCCCTGCCGCAGGCGGGTCGAGATCATCCAGACTCAGGTCGAACTCGGCATCCAGGCCGTCGATGTCCGCGATAGGCAGATCATCTTCAAGAGCGGCGAACGCGTCATCGGCCACGACCGGCTCTGGCGCTTCAACGACAGGGGCAGCTTGTGGCTCAGGCTCAAGCTCTTCGTCCAGCAGCAGTTCCTTGACGTACTGCGCATCGAGCTCGGCCGCTGCCGCGGCAGCGCCTAGACCCGCAGCCGCGGCCACAACGACCATGGCCGGGAAACGGCTCTTCAGCTCTTCAACCTGGGCATGATTGTCGCCCGTAGCGATCAGTTGGCGCTCCTGACCGACAAAAGCATCACGATCACCCTGGCGACCATAAACTTCCATCAACTTGAGGCGCAAATCGCTGCGCGCCGGCTCCAGCTTGATCGCTTCTTCCAACACCTCGGCAGCCTGGTTCAAATGGCCACGCTGGATATGGGACTCGGCCTGCTCCAACGCATCGGAAGATCGCTCGACCGGCGCAGCTACGACTGGTGCTGGCAGCGGAGCAGGAGCAGGCGCCGGCACAGGTGTTGCCTGCACTGGAGCTGGAGCTGGAGCTGGAGCTGGAGCTGGATTCAGCTTGACGCTGGCCGCTGGCACTTCAAGGCCTTCGAAGCTGCTTTGCGGCAGGTCCAGGTCAGCGGAAAAATCGGTCTCTTCCGCCAGCGCCCGGGCCATGCGCACATGTTTCTCGGCTTCGAGCTGCGCCTTGCGACGACGGGCCAACAGGAGCAGCAGAAGCAATAGCACCAGCACGCTGGAGCCGCCGATCAACCACAGCAGCAATGGGCTGCCCAGCAAATCGTCGAGCTTCTTCGCGCTGGTCGCATCCGCCTCATCCTGAGCGGCAGCGGCCTCGGGCGCCGCACTTTCAGGCGCAACTACCGGCGCGGGAGCAGGCTGGGCAACCAGCTCGGCCGGCATTGCTGTATTCGCTGCCGGCGCTGCGCCCTCGCCCGCAGCCTGCAACTTGGCCAATTGGTCATTCTTGAGTTCGATCAGCCGCTGCAGTTTGTCCAACTGGCTTTGCAGATCGGCCATGCGGCTTTTCAACTCGGCATTGTCGCGCCGCGCTGCATCCAGGCTTTCCTGGGTCACGGCCAGCTTATTGCCGATATTCTTGCTATCGCCCGCAGCGCCCTTGCCACGGGCCTTGCCGGACTCGGCGGAAACCAGGCTGAGGCTGTCCTTGCCTGCCGCCTTGGCCGGAGCCAGTTTATTGCCGGCACGGCCGGTGGCATCCACCTGCTGACGCCCCTGCGCCCCGGTGCGGCGCCCCTGGCGCCACGCGGCGTTTTGCGCCGCCACTTCGGCGATCGCCGCCGTTTGTGTCAGGCTGGCACTTTGCACGGGGTCGGGCAGGCGCAATACCTGGCCGGCTTTCAAGCGGTTGATATTGCCATCGATAAACGCGCCCGGATTCAACGCCTGGATCGCCAGCATGGTCTGCTGGACCGAAGCGCCATTACGGTTGCGTGCGGCAATTTCCCAAAGGGTATCGCGCGCAGCGGTTTTGTATTCGGCGGGCTGGCTGGTCGCAGGCGAGGCAGAGGACGATGCATTAGATGCCGATGCATTGCCTGGCGTTGTCGCCGGAGCCACAGCGGCTGGTGGGGCGGTCGGCGCATACTTGGCCGGATCGAGCAACACGCTGTAGTCGCGCATCAGGCGGCCGTTAGGCCACTGCACCTGGACCAGCAGCCGCAGATAACCTTCGGGCAACGGCTTTTGGGACGTCACGCGGACCAGGCTGCGACCACCCGGATTGAGGACCGGGGTGAAGGTCAGGTCATCGAGAAACTGTTCGCGATTGACCCCCGCATCACTGAAGGCCTTGGGCGATGCCAGGCTCGGCACCACATCGGAGACATTGAGCCCGCCAACATCGAGCAATTCGATTTCCGCCAGGAGCGGCTGGTTCGTAGCCGACTTGAGGGTCAGTTCCCCCAACTCGAGTGCCTGCGCCATACCGGAGGACAGCGCCGAGGCGGCCGCTATTGCTAACACCAGTTTGCGAACTTGAACCATAGCCTCATCCTTTGTATGTACATTCCTCGGCCAGCGAGAAAAACGTTGCGCTGCCTGAAGGCACTGCGCCCGGCCCGACTAGGCTCAAGCGCGCTTATTTCGTCAAGGTCGTGCAAGCGCCTGGTGTCAGCTCACTTCCAACAACCGCCTGAGCATAGCGCCAGGCTAGAATCATTCTGCAAATTGGTGCCAAGTATCTTTTACAGATGGTCTTTTATCAACAACTCAGCCACCTGTATCGCGTTTAGCGCGGCGCCTTTGCGGACGTTGTCGTAGGTCAGCCACAGATTGAGTTCCGTCGGGTCATCAATCCCCCCACGCACCCGGCCAACATAGACCACATCCTGACCGACTGCATCGCCGACCGCGGTCGGATAATCCCCCTCCTCGACCAGTTCGATGCCCGCAGCCGCTTCCAGCGCCACGTTGACTGCCGCCAGGTCCACAGCACTACCTGCCTGCAACGACACACTGACGCTATCGCCAAAAAACACTGGAGCTTGAACGCAAGTGACGGAAATCTTCAACGAAGGTGTAACCAAAAGCTCACGCAACTCGCCCACCAGGCGCTTCTCCAGCGACCCATGGCCTTGGGCATCGGGCTTGCCGACCTGGGCCAGCAGGTTGAATGCCATTTGCCGGTCGAAAAAGCGCGGCTCCAACGGGCGCACATTCAGCAGCTCAGCGGTTTGCCGGGCCAGCTCGCTCACCCCTTCGCGACCCAGGGCGGAAACGGCCAGGCAAGCCGTCAGCGTCACACGCTGCACCTCCAGTAATGTCCCCAGGGGCGCCAAGACCACGGCCAGGGCGGTGGCCAACGGGCTCGGACTGCTGACCTGCACCGGCCTGGACAGGCCAGCCAGCACCTGGACATTGGCTTCGGGCACCACCTGCGGCGCCTGGGTCGACGGCAAGGCGCCGGACAGATCGATAACCGCGCAACCCGCCGCGCTCGCCCGCGGCGCAAAGCTCAGGGTAACCGCCGGACCGGCGGCGAAAAATGCCAGTTGAACCTTGCTGAAATCAAACTCGTCGACCTCACGCACCCGCACGTTCTTGCCACGAAACGGTACGGAATGCCCCGCCGACTCACTGCTGGCCAGAAGATGCAGGGCACCGACCGGGAAGTCGCGCTCCTCGAGGATCTGCACCAGGGTTTCACCCACCGTGCCGGTGGCGCCGATCACGGCAATGTCGAAGGTCTGGCTCATGGGATCTACCTCAGGCGGAACGGGGGGAGCGGCACTTTACCCGTGAGCGGCCAAGCAGGCAATTTATAGCCACTTGCCACAGGGGTTAGGCGCGCCCAAACAAAAGGCCCGCCACTCTTGCGAGTCGCGGGCCCGGGTGACAGGCGTCAGATCAACGTTCCAGCAAGATCCGCAGCATGCGACGCAGCGGCTCGGCCGCGCCCCACAGCAGTTGGTCGCCCACGGTGAAGGCACCGAGGAACTGCGAACCCATGTTGAGCTTGCGCAGACGACCGACCGGGACATTCAGGGTGCCCGTGACCTTGGTCGGACTCAGTTCCTGCATGCTGATCTCACGCTGGTTCGGCACCAGCTTGACCCAGGGGTTGTGCTGGCTGATCAGCCCTTCGATATCGGCGATCGGTACATCTTTGTTCAACTTGATGGTCAGCGCCTGGCTGTGGCAACGCATGGCACCGATGCGCACGCAGATACCGTCGACCGGGATCGGGTTCTTGAAGCGCCCCAGGATCTTGTTGGTCTCGGCCTGGGCCTTCCACTCTTCACGGCTCTGACCGTTAGGCAGCTCCTTGTCGATCCACGGAATCAGGCTGCCGGCCAGCGGCACACCAAAGTTCTCGGTGGGGTAGGCATCGCTACGCATGGCTTCAGCCACACGACGGTCGATATCCAGGATGGCACTGGCCGGATCGGCCAGTTGATCGGCGACAGCGGCATGGGTCGCGCCCATCTGCTTGATCAGCTCACGCATGTTCTGCGCGCCGGCACCGGACGCCGCCTGGTAGGTCATGGCGCTCATCCACTCCACCAGACCGGCTTCGAACAGGCCACCCAGGCCCATCAGCATCAAGCTGACGGTGCAGTTGCCGCCCACGTAGTTCTTGGTCCCGGCATCGAGCTGTTGGTCGATGACCTTGCGATTGACCGGGTCAAGAATGATGACCGCATCATCCTGCATCCGCAGGCTGGAGGCGGCATCAATCCAGTAGCCCTGCCAGCCGGCTTCGCGCAGCTTGGGGAAAACCTCGCTGGTGTAGTCGCCACCCTGGCAGGTCAGAATCACGTCGAGGGTCTTGAGCTCGTCAATGCTGTAGGCATCCTTGAGCGGGGCAATGTCCTTGCCCACGGAAGGGCCTTGGCCACCGACATTGGAAGTGGTGAAAAACACCGGCTCAATGAGATCGAAATCCTGCTCTTCCAGCATCCGCTGCATGAGCACGGAACCGACCATACCGCGCCAACCGATCAGACCTACACGTTTCATCGCAACTACACCTATACAAAAGTGGGCCACCGTCTGAGCGGTGGGCCCGAAAGATTACAGATTCCGCAGCGCGGCGACTACTGCATCGCCCATTTCCTGCGTCCCCACTTTGGCACAACCGGCGGACCAGATATCGCCGGTACGCAAGCCCTGGTCCAGAACCAGGCTGACCGCCTGCTCGATCGCATCGGCCGCAGCATTCAGGTTGAAGCTGTAACGCAGCATCATCGAGACCGACAAAATGGTTGCCAGCGGGTTGGCGATGCCCTGGCCGGCAATGTCCGGCGCCGAACCGTGGCAAGGCTCGTACATGCCCTTGTTGTTGGCATCCAGGGACGCGGACGGCAGCATGCCGATGGAACCGGTGAGCATCGACGCCTCGTCGGAGAGGATGTCGCCAAACATGTTGTCAGTCACGATCACGTCGAACTGCTTCGGCGCACGTACCAACTGCATGGCGGCATTGTCGACATACATGTGGCTGAGTTCGACATCCGGGTAGTCCTTGGCCACCTGCTCGACCACTTCACGCCACAACTGGCTGGAGGCCAGGACGTTGGCCTTGTCTACCGAGCACAGCTTCTTGCCACGAACCCGCGCCATGTCGAAACCGACACGGGCGATGCGGCGGATCTCGCTTTCGCTGTACGGCAGGGTGTCATAAGACTGGCGCTCGCCATTTTCCAGCTCGCGAGTGCCACGCGGAGCACCAAAGTAGATGCCGCCGGTCAGTTCGCGAACAATCAGGATATCCAGGCCCGAGACGATTTCCGGTTTGAGGCTCGAGGCGTCGGCCAGTTGCGGGTACAGAATCGCCGGACGCAGGTTGCCGAACAGGCCCAGTTGCGCACGGATCTTCAGCAGGCCGCGTTCCGGGCGGATATCACGCTCGATGGTGTCCCATTTAGGACCGCCCACGGCGCCGAGCAGTACCGCATCGGCGGCACGGGCACGGGCCAGGGTTTCATCAGCCAATGGCACGCCGTGCTTGTCGATGGCCGCGCCACCAATCACGTCGTGTTCCATTTCGAAGCCCAGGTCGTACTTTTCGTTGGCCAGGGCCAGCACCTTGACCGCCTCGGTCATGATTTCCGGACCGATACCGTCGCCCGGGAGAACCAGAATCTTCTTGCTCATGCGTTCCTCATATCATCTGTCGGCACGCCCGCCGGGGGCGCGCACGGAAAATTATTAGCGTTCGGCCCACAACACCAGGACATCGGTACTGAAAGAGCCTTCGGCATCGATCTCGAAATACTCGCGCACTTCAGCGCCCATGGCCTGCTGCAACGCGCGGATCGCCACCCGCATCGCCTCGGGGGTGCGCATGCGTTCGACCCAGGAGCGGAACTCCAGGCGTAAACGCTGGCGGCTGCTGCTACGAGTGAACAAACCGGCTTCGCTGACCTGGCGCAACCACTCGCCCGCTGAATAATCGCGGACATGACTGGTGTCGCGCAGCACTTCGACACTCTGCAAATAGGTGTCGAACAATGGGCTACCAGGCGACATTACGTCGATAAAGGCGGCCACCCCGCCCGGCTTCAATACCCGGCGCACTTCGCGCAGGGCCAGGCCGAGATCGCTCCAGTGGTGCGCCGAATAACGACTGAAGACAAAGTCGAATTCGCCATCGGCAAACGGCAGGCTTTCCGCCGCGCCTTTTACCGTGACGATATTGCCTAGACCACGATCCACCGCGGCACCGGCAACGACATCGAGCATTTGCTGCGACAGGTCATAGGCCACCACCTCGGCCACCAGGGGCGCCACATGAAAACTCACATGCCCGGCACCGCAGCCCAGGTCCAGCACACGGGCCGCGGACTGCCCGGCCAACTCGGCCTGCAGCAGTGCGAACTCAGTGCCCTGGGCATGCACGGCACTGCTCAGGTAGGCGGCAGCCTGTTCACCGAACTGCTTCTGGACAACGGCACTGTGGGCATTGCGGGTCATGGTGAGCTTCCTTTAATGGCGAAGGCGTCCAGAGGGACTGTATTCGCTAACCGACACGCTCCCAGGAGCGTGCCGGCTGGCAATCAAACAACATCAGGCATCCCGAAACAACCAGGGCTGGCTGGCACGGTGCTTGGCCTCGAAGGCGGCGATGGCATCGCCGTCCTGCAGGGTCAGGCCGATATCGTCCAGACCGTTGAGCAGGCAGTGTTTGCGAAACGCATCGATCTCGAAACTCAACACCTTGCCATCCGGACGCGTGACCGTCTGCGCGGCCAGGTCGATCTGCAATTGATAGCCAGGGTTGGCCTCGACCTGCTGGAACAACTCATCGACTTCGGCATCACTGAGGATGATCGGCAGCAAGCCGTTCTTGAAACTGTTGTTGAAGAAAATATCGGCGTAGCTCGGCGCGATGATGCTGCGAAAACCGTACTCCTCCAGCGCCCAAGGCGCGTGCTCACGGCTCGAGCCACACCCGAAGTTTTCCCGGGCGAGCAAGACACTGGCGCCCTGGTAGCGCTCGGCATTGAGCACGAAGTCCTTGTTCAACGGCCGCTTGGAGTTGTCCTGATACGGCTGGCCCACGTCGAGGTAGCGCCACTCGTCGAACAGGTTCGGGCCAAAGCCGGTGCGCTTGATCGACTTGAGAAATTGCTTGGGAATGATCTGGTCGGTATCGACGTTGGCACGATCCAGTGGCGCGACAAGACCAGTGTGCTGGGTAAAAGCTTTCATGCTGCGCTCCTTAGATCAATTCACGGACGTCGACGAAACGACCGGTCACCGCGGCAGCGGCGGCCATGGCCGGGCTGACCAGGTGGGTACGCCCACCGGCGCCCTGGCGACCTTCGAAGTTGCGATTGGAGGTCGACGCGCAATGCTCGCCGGACTCCAAACGGTCCGGGTTCATCGCCAGGCACATCGAGCAACCTGGTTCACGCCACTCGAAACCGGCTTCGAGGAAAATCTTGTCCAGGCCTTCGGACTCGGCCTGGGCCTTGACCAGGCCAGAGCCCGGCACCACGATCGCCTGCTTGACGGTCGAGGCCACCTTGCGGCCCTTGGCAATCACGGCCGCGGCACGCAGGTCTTCGATACGCGAGTTGGTGCACGAACCAATAAACACCCGGTCCAGCTGGATATCAGTAATCGCCTGGTTCGCACTCAAGCCCATGTACTTCAAGGCCCGCACAATGGAGTCACGCTTGACCAGGTCCATTTCCCGGGCAGGATCCGGCACGTTCTGATCGACGGCCAAGACCATTTCCGGCGAAGTGCCCCAGCTGACCTGTGGCTTGATCTGAGCGGCATCGAGTTCGACCACGGTGTCAAACTGGGCATCGGCATCGGAGACCAGGTCCTTCCAGGCCTCGACCGCCAGATCCCATTCGGCGCCCTTGGGCGAGAACGGCCGGCCCTTGACGTACTCGACGGTTTTCTCGTCGGCGGCCACCAGGCCGACCCGCGCACCGGCTTCGATGGACATGTTGCAGATGGTCATGCGGCCTTCGACCGACAACGCGCGGATCGCGCTACCGGCGAACTCGATGGCGTGGCCGTTGCCACCGGCGGTACCGATCTTGCCAATCACGGCCAGGACGATGTCCTTGGCGGTCACGCCAAACGGCAATACGCCTTCGACGGACACCCGCATATTCTTCATTTTCTTGGCGACCAGGCACTGGGTCGCGAGCACATGCTCGACCTCGGAAGTACCGATACCGTGGGCCAACGCACCAAAGGCGCCGTGGGTCGAGGTATGGGAGTCACCGCAGACCACCGTCATGCCCGGCAAGGTGGCCCCCTGCTCCGGGCCGATCACGTGGACGATGCCCTGGCGCACGTCATTCATCTTGAACTCGGTGATGCCGTACTCGTCGCAGTTGTCGTCGAGGGTCTGTACCTGCAAGCGCGACACCTGGTCGGCAATGGCTTCGATACCGCCCTTGCGCTCCGGCGTGGTCGGCACGTTATGGTCCGGGGTGGCGATATTGGCATCGATGCGCCAAGGCTTGCGCCCGGCCAGTCGCAAGCCCTCAAAGGCCTGGGGCGAGGTCACTTCGTGGATAATGTGACGATCGATATAGATCAGCGCCGAGCCATCGTCGCGCTGCTTGACCAAATGCGAATCCCAGAGCTTGTCGTAGAGCGTTTTGCCGGCCATCAGACGGTTCCTCATCAGCTTGTTTCTATGCCGTGGCTTATTGAGGCATGTTCTCAATAACCCTGTGGCTTGTGAGGTCGATGCTATGGGGTTAGAGTCAATAACTCAAATTCATATTTTTTATACTTTGGATAACCAACAGGAATCCGAAAGACATGGACCTGGCCAATCTCAACGCCTTTATCGCCATTGCCGAAACCGGCAGTTTTTCCGGCGCCGGGGAGCGCCTGCACCTGACCCAGCCGGCGATCAGCAAGCAGATCGCCGGGCTCGAACAACAGCTCAAGGTGCGCCTGTTCGATCGCCTGGGCCGCGAAGTCGGCCTGACCGAAGCCGGCCGCGCGCTGCTGCCACGCGCCTACCAGATCCTCAATGTGCTGGATGACACCCGCCGGGCGCTGACCAACCTGACTGGCGAAGTCAGTGGGCGCCTGACTCTGGCCACCAGCCATCATATCGGCCTGCATCGCCTGCCCCCCCTGCTGCGCGCCTTTACCCGGCGTTATCCGCAGGTGGCGCTGGATATCCAGTTTCTCGACTCGGAGGTTGCCTACGAGGAAATCCTCCACGGACGTGCAGAACTGGCCGTCATTACCCTGGCGCCAGAGCCTCACGCCCTGGTACGCGCCGTGGCGGTCTGGGACGACCCGCTGGACTTTGTGGTCGCCCCCGAACACGCCCTGGCGACACAGGGTCCGGTCAACCTCAGCGATATTGCCCACCATCCAGCGGTTTTTCCGGGCGGCAACACCTTTACCCACCATATTGTTCAGCGCCTGTTCGAAGCCCAGCACCTGACGCCGAACATCGCCATGAGCACTAACTATCTGGAAACCATCAAGATGATGGTGTCCATCGGCCTGGCCTGGAGCGTGTTGCCGCGCACCATGCTCGACGAGCAGGTAGCGAGACTTCCTTTGCCGGGCATACAGCTGACTCGCCAGCTAGGCTATATCCTGCACACCGAGCGGACGCTGTCGAATGCCGCCAGAGCGTTCATGGCCCTGCTCGATGGACAGATCGATAGCAGCCTCTCTTCGCTATAAAGAACCAAGGCAGATATAGCCAAAAAGCTTTACGTGCGGTAAACGTTCCATCCAGCCCATCCAGGACTGTTGCCCATGCCCAAGCCCGCTGACCGCCACCCCCCGCTGCCGCGCATTCACGCCCTCGATCCGGGCGAGTCGGAAAAAAGCTGGGAAAGCGCCCCGCAACTCCTCGCGGCACTCAATGGCGCTCGCCTGGGCGCCTGGAGCTGGGATATAGAGAGCGGCCAGGTCAGTTGGTCCCGCGGCACCCAAGCGCTGTTCGGTTTCGATCCGCGCCACCCCCTGCCCCAGAACCTGGACTACCTCGACCTTCTAGCCCCGGAAGATCGTCAGCGCACCCTGCGCGCCTTTCACGCAGTACTCAATGGCGAGCCGCTGGAACAAGCCATGCATCACCGCATTCTCTGGCCGGACGGCAGCCTGCACTGGCTGGAAATCAACGGCAGCCTGGTCCCGGATAAAAGCGGCAAGCCGCGCATGATCGGTGTTATTCGCGAAACGACCCACCAGCGCTTGCGCGAACACGCATTGAGCAGCTCGGAAAAGCGCTTCGCCACCCTCTTCCATCTGAGCCCGAACATGGTCCTGCTCACGCGCCAGGAAGATGGACTGATCAGCGAGGCCAACCAGTATTTCGAAAGCCTGTTCGGCTGGCCGCTACAGGACGTGATGGGCCGCACGACCGTCGAGATCGGCCTGTGGGTCGACCCCGAGGAACGCCAGAAACTGATCCGCGCGACCCAGCGCCGGGGCGAACCGATCAGCCAGGAGGTGCGGTTCCGTGCCAGTGACGGGCGGATCCTGGATGGGATTCTCAGCGCCCAGCGGGTCGAACTGGAGGGCCAGGCCTACCTGTTGAGCACCTTTCTTGACACCAGCGAGCGCAAAAATGCCGAACAGGCCCTCAAGGACAGCCAGGAGCGCCTCGACCTGGCGCTGGATTCGGCCCAACTGGGCACCTGGGACTGGCACATTCCCAGCGGCATGCTCTACGGCTCGGCCCGGGCGGCGCAATTGCATGGCCTGGAGCCCCAGGCGTTTCACGAGCCCTTCGATGCCTTCTTCGAAGGTGTTCCCGACGAGGAACGCGACAGCATGCGCCAGGCTTATCGCAGCTTGCGCGAAGGCCCGGCGGGCAACTACCAGATGACCTACCGGGTGCAGCTGGAAAGCGGCGCCTCACGCTATCTGGAAAGCCGCGCCCGCCTGTATCGTGATGCCGATGGCCACCCCTTGCGCATGGCCGGAACCCTGCTCGACATCACCGAGCAGGTCGAACGCGAACAGCGCCTCACCGCCTCCGAAGAAAAATTCGCCAGCCTGTTCCAGGCCAGCCCGGACCCGATCTGCGTGACCTTGCAGAAAAACGGGCAGTTTATCGAGATCAACCCCAGCTTCAGCCAGACCTTTGGTTGGCTGGCCGACGAGATCCGTGATCGACGTGCCGACGAGATCGGCTTCTGGGGCGACACGGCCAACCGCCTGCTGCGTATCCAGGAAGTCATCCGCAATCAGGCATTGAACAACGTCGCGGTGATTGTCCACCACAAGAACGGCCAAGCACTGACCTGTGTGATTTCCAGCCGGCAGATCGTCGTCGAGAACCAGCCGTGCATCGTCACCACGCTGCGCGACATCACCCAGCAACAGCGCGCCGAAGCCGCTCTGAAGGCCAGCGAGGAAAAATTCGCCAAGGCCTTTCACTCCAGCCCCGACGCCATCACCATCAGCGAGCGCGATTCGGGACGCTATCTGGAGGTCAACGACGGCTTTTGCCGACTGACCGGCTATCACGCCGCCGAGGTGGTCGGACGCACCGTCTACGAGCTGGGCGTGTGGGCCGACGAGTCCCAGCGCACCGCCCTGCTGGGCGAGTTGCGCGAGCGTGGCCGAGTCACGCACCGGGAGATGATCGGGCGCAACAAGCGCGGCGACACCCTGACCGTGGAAGTCTCGGTCGAGCCCATCACCCTCAATGAAACCGCATGCCTGCTACTGACCGCCCGGGATGTCAGCCTGCTGAAAAATGCCCAGGCCCAGATTCGCCACCTGGCCTACCACGACCCATTGACCAACCTGCCCAACCGCGCGCTGCTGATGGACCGCCTCAGCCAGCAGATCTCCCTGCTCAAGCGTCACAACCTGCGCGGTGCCCTGCTGTTTCTGGACCTTGATCACTTCAAGCACATCAATGACTCGCTCGGCCATCCGGTGGGCGACACCGTCCTGAAGATCATCACGGCACGCCTGGAGGCCAGCGTACGCATCGAAGACACCGTGGCGCGCCTGGGCGGTGACGAATTCGTAGTGCTGCTCAGCGGTCTCGAAGGCTCGCGCGCCGAAGTCACCCAACAGGTCCGCGAGTTGGCCGATACCCTGCGCGAACTGCTGGCCGAGCCGATGTTTCTTGATGGCCAGCGCCTGCAAGTCACCCCGAGCATCGGCGTGGCCCTGATTCCCGACCATGGCAGCACCCCGGCCGACCTGCTCAAGCGCGCCGATATCGCCCTGTACCGGGCCAAGGATTCGGGGCGCAATGTCACCCAGATGTTTCACAGCACCATGCAAAAGGCGGCCAGCAAGCGTCTGCGCATGGAAAACGACCTGCGCCAGGCGCTGGCCAGAGGCGAATTTGCCCTGCACTTCCAGCCACAAATCGATGCACGGGACAACCGTATCGTCGGCGCCGAAGCGCTGGTGCGCTGGACGCACCCGGAGCTGGGCGTGCAATCGCCGGCGGAATTTATCAAGGTATTGGAAGACAGCGGCCTGATTATCGAGGTGGGCACCTGGATTCTCGACGAAGCCTGCCGCACCTTTGGCGAGCTGCTGCAGGAAGGCCTGATCGACGCCAAACTGTTCAGCCTGTGCGTCAACATCAGCCCGCGCCAGTTCCGCCAGAGCGACTTTGTCGAACGGGTCGAGCGCAGCCTGCACACTTACTGCGTCCCCAGCACCTTGCTAAAACTGGAAATCACCGAAGGGATCGTGATCCAGAACCTGGAAGACACCATCAGCAAAATGCGTCGCCTGAAGAAACTCGGGGTCGGTTTTGCCATGGATGACTTCGGCACCGGCTATTCCTCGCTGACCTACCTCAAGCGCTTGCCAGTAGATGCGTTGAAGATCGACCAGTCTTTTGTCCGCGATGCAACCTTCGATCCGAACGATGCGGAGATCATCCGGGCGATTGTCGCCATGGCACGCAGCCTGGGGCTGGCGGTGATCGCCGAAGGCGTCGAACTGCCCGAACAACTGGAGTTTCTCGAAGGGTTGGGTTGCCATCTTTACCAGGGCTATTTGTACAGCCGGCCAGTACCGATTGCCGAGTTCAAGAAGCTGCTGGAGTAAGGGGCTCGGCTGCCCTGGACGGTAAAAAAAATCCCCCGCATCTCTCGATAAGGGGGATTTTTGGCTTTGGCAGGCCGCGTTTCCACACAGCCTGCCAAGATCACTCTCCTTGCAGAACTTAACGATCAGTTCTGCAAAGCGGCCTGTTGTACCCCATTGATCGGGATACGTTTGGCCTTGGCCTCTTCAGGCACAACCCGTAGCAGGTCGATGTTCAACAGACCATTGCGCAGGCCGGCCGACTTGACCTCGATATGGTCAGCCAGGCGGAACGACAGCTTGAATGCCCGTTGGGCAATGCCCTGGTGCAGATAGGTGACGCTCTCGGGAGAGGCTTCACGTTTGCCACCGCTAATGGTCAATACACCGTTCTCGACTTGCAACTCCAGGTCTTCCTCGCGCAAGCCTGCGGCTGCAACCACGATGCGATATTGATCATCAGCATGCTTTTCAACGTTGTAGGGCGGATAGCTGCTGCCTGGCTCATTACGCATTGCAGTTTCGAACAAGTCATTAAAGCGATCGAAACCCACGGAAGAACGAAACAGTGGCGCCATGGAAAATGCATTGGTCATGATCAGTCTCCTGATAGTCAGCGAGTGTTTGTCTCCGCGACCCGAGTTCGGCATCGCGTACTCCCTAGATAGGGACCGACAAACACTTTTCAAGAGACTTTTCGCAGATTTTTTTCAGGCCGCCTCAACCCAATCGGCATTGACCAGACGCCCGACCGCCGCGCAATCGGTTTCCCGCCGCATGGCATTGAACAGCGTCATGGCTTGCGGGTAATTACGTGTCAGCATAGCCAGCCACTGCTTCAATCGGCCTGGGGCCGAACGTGGTGTCAGTTGGCTTTCTGCCTGGGCCCAGAATTCGCGGAGCATGGGTTGCAGGTCGGCCCAGCTCATGGCGACCACCTCCTCTCCTGCTCGTGCAGCAGCGATCTGGCGAGCCAGATCGGGTCGCGATACCAGCCCCCGCCCCAGCATGATGTCTTCGGCACCACTGATTTCGCGGCAACGACGCCAATCATCCACCGACCAGATATCGCCATTGGCGAACACCGGGACCTTGACCACTTCCTGCACGCGCGCCACCCACTCCCAATGGGCGGGAGGCTTGTAGCCGTCCGCCTTGGTCCGCGCATGCACGACGATCTGCTGCGCCCCACCCTCGGCCAGCGCCGTACCACACACAAGCGCACCATCCGGGCTATCAAAGCCCAGGCGCATCTTGGCCGTCACCGGAATATGCGCCGGCACCGAGCGTCGCACCTGGGCAACGATGGCATGGAGCAACTCAGGCTCCTTGAGCAACACCGCACCCCCACGGGATTTGTTGACGGTCTTGGCCGGGCAGCCAAAGTTGAGGTCGATCACCTGCGAACCCAGCTCGCACGCCAGCGCGGCATTCTCAGCCAGGCAGACCGGATCAGAGCCCAGCAACTGCACACGCAGTGGCACACCTGCCGCCGTACGGGCATCGGTCAGCAGCTCGGGCGCGAGCTTGTGGAAGTAGGCAGGGGTCAACAAGCGATCATTGACCCGGATAAATTCGGTCACGCACCAATCGATGCCGCCAACACGGGTCAGCACGTCACGCAGGATGTTGTCGACCAACCCCTCCATGGGCGCCAAAGCAATTTGCATGAATCAATCTCGGAAAAAAAACCTGCGGCAGTCTACTGGGTTACGCACCGGATCGGTACGTATCACGCCGGCATGACCGCAACACCATAGCCGTCGACAAACTCGACCGGCATGCGCTTGGGCTTGCCACTGGACAACTCGATACAGACAAAGGTGGTCTGGGCCCGCAACAGAGTGGTTCCATCTGCCGGGCGCACCAACTGAAAATGGCGGGTCATCTTCAAACGCCGATCCCAGTCGACAATCCAGGTTGCCAACTGCAATTCGTCGCCCTCATAGGCGCTGCTCAGGTAATCGATCTCGTGACGAATCACGGCCATGGCCCGATCCAGGCGCCGATACTCGACCAGGTCCAGCCCCAGGCGCTGGGAGTGCCGCCAGCCGCAGCGCTCAAGCCAGCTCACATACACCGCATTATTGGCGTGGCCGAGACCGTCAATATCCTCGGCCCCCACCTGCAGATCAATGATAAAGGGCGATGCCCGATCCCAAGCCCAAGCCATGCACTACTCCCAGTCCGGTAAGAACGACGGGGAGCAGTGTACCCCAAGCATCAAGCGGTTTGGCGCTGGGCCGAGGCCTGATCGGCGAGCAATGCCAATACCCCGGCCACCACCAGCGGGTCGGCCAGGACCCGCTGGTGCCCGCCCTGTTCCAGCACCAGTAGACGACTGCCAGGCCAGGCCTGATGGATCTTGCTGGCCTCATCGACCGGCACGAAGGTGTCGTCCTCGGCGTGCACGATCAGCCCTGGCATATCCAGCCGGTAGTGCGCCACATCCAGATATTCCGCGCTCATTCCGACGCCCTCTTCAATCTGCCGGACAAACGCCGAACGCGCCCTGGGAGGCAAACCCACCACCTTGGCAAAACCCCGCAGGACGCCCAACACCCTGGCCGGCGCGCAGATGCACACCAGATGCTGCGCACGCAGCCCCAACTGGACCGCCAGCATCGCGCTGGCACCCCCCATGGAATGACCGATTACGGCCTTCAAGGGCGGCAACTCGGCCGACGCTTCGAGCAGCGCCCGGGCAAACGACATCACATTCGCCTGCCGACCGGGAGAACGGCCATGGGCCGGCCCTTCCAGCGACACCACGCTATGACCGCTGGCCACCAGCGCCTCGATCAGGCTGGCGAACTGGGTTGGCCGCCCCTCCCAACCGTGCATCAGCAGAACCGTCGGCCCTTGCCCCCAGCGCAAGGCCGAAAGACCGAAGCGCAGAGTGATCCGTTCACCACTCGCCAGCAACGGCAGCTCCCAGTCGCGCGGCGCACGCGTGCGCGGCGTCAAAAAGACCATACGCATCTGGCTGGCCGCCATCGCCGGTGCCAGGCGCCCCAACGTTGCATTGATACCCCGAATCCAGCTTAACGACTTCATCGCTTGCACCCCGACTAGAACCCGCTTCAGACCACTGCCGACTTGGCAGCACGCAACATCCGATCAGACAAATCACCCGGCCCCAGCGCACGCGCCAGCGCCAGCCCACCCACCATCAATGCCAGGTCCGCCAGCACCTTGTCGGTGTCCTCGGGCCCCGCCGCCAATTGCGCGACCATCAATTCAATATGCTCACTCAATGCCTGGCGAAACCCCTCGGGCAGGCGCCCCAACTCCCCCACGACCGCCGGCAGCGGGCAAGCATGCTCGGGAGAGTCACGGTGTTTGCGCGACAGATAGAACGCCGCAATCAGCGAGCGTCGCTCCTCACCGGTAAGATCCTCATCCACTTGCGCGATGAGGTCGCGGCGCTGGCTGAGCAATTGGCAAAAGGCCTCCAGCATCAGCGAGTCCTTGCTGTCGAAATGCGCGTAGAAGCCGCCAACCGTAAGACCCGCCGCCCCCATCACCTCACTGACGCTGGGCTCGGCCGATCCGCGCTGAACCAATGCAGCACTGGCGGCCTGCAAAATCCGTTCGCGGGTTTGAGCTTTCTTGTCGTTCATCGCGGCCTCCAAATATTATGAACAGAATATTATCCATGTAATATTTATCCGCAAGGCTTTTCTGCAAGGAATGACAAACGCGAGAAAGGGAATAAGGAAGACGGAAAAGAATTTGGCGAACGCCAGAAAAACAAAAGGGTCATTCAATAATTGAATGACCCTTAAAAATCCCGCAGAGCGGGTAAACGTGGCGTCCCCTAGGGGACTCGAACCCCTGTTACCGCCGTGAAAGGGCGGTGTCCTAGGCCACTAGACGAAGGGGACACAAACCCTTCTAACAGTGATCAGGCTGAGTCTGATCGATTCAAGGCAAGTGTGGCCTACCTTGAACTGTAAATTGGTGGAGCTAGACGGGATCGAACCGTCGACCTCTTGCATGCCATGCAAGCGCTCTCCCAGCTGAGCTATAGCCCCAGATTTATCGCCTCGCGGCGGAGCGACATCAGACGATGAAGCTTCTGTAAAACTGGCGTCCCCTAGGGGACTCGAACCCCTGTTACCGCCGTGAAAGGGCGGTGTCCTAGGCCACTAGACGAAGGGGACGCAAACCCTTCTATACAACGTGATCAGGCTGAGTCTGATCGATTCAAGGCCGGTGTGGCCAGACCTTGAACTGTACAATTTGGTGGAGCTAGACGGGATCGAACCGTCGACCTCTTGCATGCCATGCAAGCGCTCTCCCAGCTGAGCTATAGCCCCTCATCGGTGAGGACGGGGCGAATCTTAAGGGCGTATCGGGAAGCTGTCAAATTTATTTTCAACAAATTTGAAAATTTTTTGCCGACATAACAATCACTTACCGCTCTCCCCCCGTAAAACCTGGGGCAGATTCACTCCGCACGGGAGTCACCACGGGCCGACAGAGGCCCTGGCGCCCTGCAACAGCACCTACAACACGTTACCCACGCCGGACGCTCACTCCGCGCCCGGCGTGGGCAAGTATCAGCCAATAGCGCCGAGCAGCTTCTCCCACTCCTTGTTTTCTTTCTTCGACACACCACCCAACAGGTCCAATGCCTGGCGCAGACGGAAGCGGGTCAGGTCCGGCCCAAGGATTTCCATCGCATCGAGCACCGACACCGAGCTGGCCTGCCCGGTGATCGCGGCAAACATCAGCGGCATGGCATCACGCAGCTTCAACTCCAGGGAATCGACAACCGCCTGAATGGTCCCGGTAATGCTGTCCTTCTCCCACTGGCGCAAGCTTTCCAGCTTCCAGAGGATCAGTTGCATCAACTGGCGCACCTGGTCGCCAGACAGCTTCTTGTGCTCGAACAACTTGGCGTCCAGTTGCAGGCCGCCAGCAAAGAAGAAATTGGCCAGGGGCGCGACCTGGCTGAAGGTCTCTACGCGGCCCTGCACCAGCGGCGCGATCTTCATCAGGTACTCAGGATTCAACGCCCAGGTCTGGATCCGGCTGGCGAACTCTTCCACGGGCAAATCACGCAACCATTGGCCATTGAGCCAGGACAGTTTCTCGATATCGAAAATCGGCCCGCCGAGGGAAACCCGCGACAGGTCGAAGTTGTCGACCATTTCCTGCAGCGAAAACTTCTCGCGCTCGTCCGGCATCGACCAGCCCATGCGCCCCAAGTAGTTGAGCATGGCCTCTGGCATAAAGCCCATGCGCTCGTAGAACGTGACCGAGGTCGGGTTCTTGCGTTTGGACAGCTTGCTCTTGTCCGGGTTACGCAGCAGCGGCATGTAGCACAGTTGCGGTTGCTCCCAGCCGAAGTACTCGTAGAGAAGAATCAGTTTGGGCGCCGATGGCAGCCATTCCTCGCCACGCAGCACGTGGGTGATGCCCATCAGGTGGTCGTCGACGACGTTGGCCAGGAAATAGGTCGGCAAGCCGTCGGTCTTCATCAGCACCTGCATGTCCATGCGATCCCAAGGGATCTCGACATCGCCACGCAGCATATCTGGCACCACGCAAACGCCTTCGCTCGGCACTTTCATGCGGATCACGTGGGGTTCGCCCGCCGCCAGGCGACGTTGCACTTCCTCGGCCGACAGCAGCAGCGCACGACCGTCATAGCGTGGGGTTTCACCACGGGCCATCTGCTCGGCACGCATCTGGTCCAGCTCTTCGGCCGTGCAGAAGCAGGGGAAGGCATGGCCTAGGTCGATCAACTGCTGAGCGTACTGCTGGTAAATCGCGCCCCGCTCGCTCTGCCGGTACGGGCCATGAGGGCCGCCCACATCCGGACCTTCGCTCCAGGTAATGCCCAGCCAGCGCAAGGCATCGAAAATCTGCTGTTCGGACTCGCGGGTCGAGCGCAACTGGTCGGTGTCTTCGATTCGCAGAATGAACTCACCGCCATGCTGCTTGGCGAAGCAGTAGTTGAACAAGGCGATATAGGCGGTGCCAACATGGGGATCGCCGGTAGGCGATGGCGCGATGCGAGTACGAACGGTGGTCATGGGAAGTCCCGAAGTGGAGTTCAAACAAAGGGCGAATGGTAACAGGCCCGGCCACTGCGGCTCCAGCGCACGACCGCAGGTAGAGGGCATATAAGCCAAGATTGGTACCAGCAAAGACCAGAGCCCTCTGGAACGGGCCTTTTTCCATTAATGGCATTTGCCCAGCATTGCGCCGGGCGCGGATTTTTCCGCGATAAATCCTGTAAAATTTACTTACATTTCTAAATACAGCCTGCCCATGCCTGCTCAACTCAAGCGTCGCCTGTTTATTTTCCTGCTGGTCGTCCTGCTGACCGCCCTAGGCTTTTTTGCCGAATGGTTCTTCAAGGGACGCTTCTACGAAAGCACCGACAACGCCTATGTCCAGGGTGAAATCACCCGCGTGTCCAGCCAGCTGGCGGCCCGCATCGACGAGGTCCTGGTCGCCGACAACCAGCATGTGGAAAAAGACCAGTTGCTGGTGCGCCTCGACAGCGAGGATTTCCGCCTCGCCGTCGACCGGGCCAACGCCACCCTCGCCACCCGCGAGGCAGAACGCTTGCAAGCCACGAGCAAACTGACCCAACAGGCCAGCCTGATCGCTGCCGGCGAAGCCCAGGTTGCCTCTAGCCAGGCCAGCCTGGGGCGCTCGCAGATCGACCTGTCCCGCGCCCAGACCCTGCGCAAGCCCGGCTATGTCTCCGAGGAGCGGGTCACCACGCTCTCGGCCGACAACCATATCGCCCGCTCTCAGGTCGCCAAGGCCCAGGCGGACCTGCAAGGCCAGCGCCAGCAGGTCAATGCCCTGAATGCCGAAATCAAGCGCCTCGACGCACAGATCGCCAATGCCCGCACCGACCTGGCCCAAGCCGAGCTCAACCTGACCCGTAGCGAAATCCATGCGCCGATCAGCGGGCTGGTCGGCCAGCGTTCGGCCCGTAACGGCCAGTACGTCCAGGCCGGCGCCTACCTGCTGTCGATCGTTCCGGACCAGGACATCTGGATCCAGGCCAACTTCAAGGAAACCCAGATCGGCCACATGCAGCCTGGGCAAAAAGCCACGCTGATCTTCGATGCCTATCCCGACACTCCGATCGAAGCCCGGGTCGACAGCCTGTTCGCCGCTTCGGGGGCACAGTTCAGCCTGCTGCCGCCAGACAATGCCACCGGCAACTTCACCAAGGTGGTGCAACGCATCCCGGTGAAACTGACCTTCGCTGCCGATAACCCGCTGCACGGGCGCATTCGCCCGGGGATGTCGGTCACCGTCAAAGTGAATATCCAGAACCCGAACACCACTGACAATGGCCGGTGATCAACTGATCCGCCCAGTCGGCGAACCGACCCGGCGCGACTGGATTGCGGTGATGAGTGTGATGCTCGGCGCTTTTATGGCCGTGCTCGACATCCAGATCACCAACTCCTCGCTCAAGGATATCCAGGGCGCACTGTCGGCGACCCTGGAGGAAGGTTCGTGGATCTCCACCTCCTATCTGGTCGCCGAGATCATCATGATCCCCCTGACGGCCTGGCTGGTGCAGTTGCTCTCCGCACGCCGGCTGGCCGTCTGGGTGTCCCTCGGCTTCCTGTTTGCCTCGCTGCTGTGTTCCATGGCCTGGAGCCTGGAAAGCATGATCGTGTTTCGCGCCTTGCAGGGCTTTACCGGTGGGGCGCTGATTCCCCTGGCCTTCACCCTGACTCTGATCAAGCTGCCCGAGCACCACCGCGCCAAAGGCATGGCGATGTTTGCCATGACCGCCACGTTCGCACCTTCCATTGGCCCGACCCTGGGCGGCTGGCTGACCGAAAACTGGGGCTGGGAATACATCTTCTATATCAATATCCCGCCCGGCCTGCTGATGATCGGCGGACTGCTCTATGGCCTGGAGAAAAAAGCCGCGCACTGGGAGTTGCTCAAGAACACCGACTATGCCGGGATTGTCAGCCTGGGGATCGGGCTTGGCTGCCTGCAGGTCTTTCTCGAAGAAGGTCATCGCAAGGACTGGCTGGAGTCGACGCTGATTGTCAGCCTCGGCAGCATTGCCCTGTGCAGCCTGATCACCTTTGTGATCGTACAGTTCTCCAGGCCCAATCCGCTGATCAACCTGCGCATCCTGCGCAACCGCAACTTTGGCCTGTCGAGTATTGCCAGCCTGGGGATGGGCGTGGGGTTGTACGGGTCGATCTACTTGTTGCCGCTGTACCTGGCACAGATCCAGAACTATAACTCGCTGCAGATCGGTGAAGTCATCATGTGGATGGGCGTGCCCCAGCTGTTCCTGATTCCGCTGGTCCCCAAGCTGATGAAATACATTTCGCCCAAGGTCCTCTGCACCCTGGGCTTCGGCCTCTTCGGCCTGGCGAGTTTTTCTTCGGGGGTGCTCAACCCGGATTTCGCCGGACCGCAGTTCAATCAGATCCAGATCATCCGCGCCCTCGGTCAGCCGCTGATCATGGTCACCATTTCCCTGATCGCCACGGCGTATATCCTGCCTCAGGACGCCGGGTCCGCCTCCAGCCTGTTCAATATCTTGCGCAACCTCGGCGGGGCCATCGGTATTGCGCTCCTGGCAACCCTGCTCGACGCACGGACCAAGACCTATTTCGACTACCTGCGCGAAGCCATCGTGCCCAGCAACCCGCAAGTCGCCGAGCGATTGGCCCTGTTCACCGAGAAACTCGGCAATGAAACCGCGGCGCTGGGCAAGCTTAACCAGATTGCCCATGAGCAGGCCTCGATCATGGCCTACAACGACGCGTTCCACTTTGTCGGCATTGCCCTGGGCATCAGTATGCTGGCGGTGCTGCTGACCAAGGCGCTGCCGGCAGGCATCAAGGCCGGTGAGGCTCACTGATAGCCGGGCGCTGGCCTGGCATCAGGCCAGAAGCTCGCGCGTCGAGACCACACTGGCATAGCCGAAAGCCAGCGCGGCCATAAAGGCCCCGTGCACATGCGCCGCCGGAATGGTCAGGCCGTTGAATGTCTGATCGCAGGCGGCGCAAGCATCGTGAACCACCGTAACCTGATAGCCAAAGTCCGCGGCAGCCCGGGTTACGCCATCGATGCAGATATGGCTCATATTGCCCACCACCACCAACTCCTTGATCCCGTGCTCCGTCAGCAGCCCGGCCAGTTCGGTATCGCGAAAGGCATTGATCTGATGCTTGAGCACCACCGGCTCTTCGCCCTGGGCCCGGACTTTGGGGTGAATCTGCGCGCCTTCGCTACCGGGAACAAAAAACGGCGCATCGGCGCTAGGAAACTCATGGCGCACATGCACCACCAGATCGCCTGCCGCACGCGCTGCGGCAAGCACTTGCGCGGCATTGTCGGCGGCCGCCTCGACCCCGCTCAGCGGCCATTTGCCGCCGGGGAAATAGTCATTCTGAATATCAACGACAATAAGTGCTCTGCTGGACATCTGAAGCTCCTCGTAGGGGACCGGGTTCGGTTACTGTATGACCTTGAGCGCAGTATCGGGCCCGCGCCGTCCACTGGGCATTGGCCGGACCGACATAATCGAGGGGAAAACTGACAATGGACGCCCGCCACGCCGTCGCCGAGATCGGCCTACTGCTCTATCCCGGCGCCCAAATGGCCGCCGTGCATGGGCTGACCGACCTGCTCACGGTCGCCAACCGCTTCGCCGCCCAGCAACCCACGGCCCAGCTACCACAATTGCGGATCAGCCACTGGCAAGCCTTGGACGAGGCGGCACCGCAGCGAGTCTTCGACAGCCTGCCACAATCCGCCGGGCACCCGGCAGCCGTGCTCATCCCCCCTTCCCTGTTCGACCTGCCGCCCGCAGCGACTCTGCACCCATTGACCCTCTGGCTACATGAACGACACCGCGAAGGCGCCGCCCTCGCCTCGGTCTGCCTGGGGGTCTTTCTCCTGGCGGAAACCGGGCTGCTCGATGGCCGGACCGTGACCACCCACTGGAACCATGCGCAGGTACTGGCCGAGCGCTATCCACGGCTGAAGGTCGCGGCCGAGCAGCCAATGATCGACGATGGCGACATCCTCACCAGCGCCGGGCTGATGGCCTGGGCCGAATTGGGCCTGCGCCTGGTCGAACGTTTGCTCGGCCCCAGCATCGCCAGCGAGACCGCGCGTTTTCTGGTGATTGAACACAACGACCGGCGCGAATGCGCGGGTAATTTCGCGCCCATTCTCAATCATGGCGACGAAGCCATTCTCAAGGTCCAGCACTGGCTCCAGGCCAGTGGTGCCGTCGATGTCAATATGGCTGCCATGGCCCGACAGGCGGCTCTGGAAGAGCGCACGTTCCTACGCCGGTTTCGCGCCGCCACCGGCCTCACGCCCACCCGCTACTGTCAGCACTTGCGCATCGGCAAGGCCCGCGCCCTGCTGGAATTCACCCAGCGCAGCGTCGACCAGATCGCCTGGAGCGTGGGGTATCAGGACCCTGGATCCTTTCGTTCGACGTTCAGGAAAATCACCGGCCTGTCGCCCAGCGATTATCGGGGACGCTTCGGCGCACCCGCCAACGCCCAAGCGGCTCTGGCCTGACACCTCCCGTCCGGATATCACGAGTGGCGTGCTCTATGAACAAAACCGTGCTGGTGCTGGTAGAAACCCTTCACGACTACCTGCCGATCCTCGAGAACCTGGGTTATCAGTTGATTCTGGCCACCACGCCCCTTGAACGCGCGGCGGCCATTCAGCGTGAAGGCCCGCACATCGACGCTGTGCTGACCCGTGGCCCGCTGGGACTGCGCGCCGAGGAAATCGCCGCACTCCCGCGCCTGCGCATTATTTGCGTGATCGGTGCCGGCTATGAACAGGTCGACCTTCACGCCGCGCACGCTCGGGGCATAACCGTCACCAATGGCGCCGGCGTCAATGCCTCTTCGGTGGCCGACCATAGCCTGGCACTGTTGCTGGCCCTGGTTCGCGATATTCCCCAGGCGGACGCCTCGGTCCGGCGCGGCGAGTGGCGCAAGCGCCTGTGCCCGTCCCTGGCCGGCAAACGCCTGGGTATTCTCGGCCTGGGTGCCGTCGGGCTGGCCATCGCCAAACGCGCGGCCCTCGGTTTCGATATGACGGTGAGTTATCACAATCGCCGTCCGCGTGAAGACGCGCTTTATGCCTACTGCGCCACCGCCCAGGCGCTGGCGCATTGCTCTGACTTCCTGGTGATCGCCACTCCCGGCGGCAGCGGCACTCGGGGGCTGGTCGACCAGGCGGTGCTCGCGGCGCTGGGGCCTTCAGGATTTCTGGTTAATGTCGCCCGCGGCAGCGTGATCGTGACCACCGATCTGATCGAGGCCCTGCAACACCGGCTGATCGCTGGCGCAGCCCTCGACGTCTTCGAAGATGAACCCCGTGTGCCTGATTCGCTCAAGATCCTCGACAATGTGGTCCTAACGCCCCATGTCGCGGGCCTGTCCCCCGAGGCGCTGGAAGACAGCGTACGCCTGGTGGGTGAGAACCTGTCGGCGTTCTTTGCTGGCCAACCGGTTCTAACCCCAATAATGCTGGACTGAGCTCTCCCCCTGTCCGCCTCTGCCCCTCTGCCCCTCTGCCCTCGCCATTCGACTCGCGAGCGCATCGGTGCGCACTCGAGCAAAATAACTCGCCTCACTATCAGAAGTTTCTCAACTTCCAAGCTATAACAGCCGACACCCGCCGCACTTAATACAAATCATAATAAACAACACCCAGCAGCCAAGTACGCACGCGACTAACTGCATATAAATCGCGCTTTTAACCGGCATATTAATTCGTCAGCTGAACCCAGCTCCAGAACCAGCTCTGACAGGCCCAGCCAGCGCCCTGCCCGGGCTGGAAAGCGATGAAAATCTCCATTTAACCTTGGGGCTACTCAGCGCCCAGCAAGCCACTACCCCGCGACATAAATAACTCAAGACTTTAACTCCCGGCGTCCTGGGCACACTCGAGCCATAGTACTGCAATCACAAAGGATCACTTATGAAAAGAACAATCTCCTACTCGTTTCCGGGAAGCTCGTTACTTATAATCCTACTTGTAATTCCAGCCAGTGACACCCATGCCATTACCGCTTCTTATATACATATTGATAATGGCACTACGGAATCTATTTCCGGCACTATCACGGGCAATCGGCCGGGTAAATCCGCTATTACGGTACAAGGCGACGGCAGTGTCGTGGACATCCAGCCCGGTACCCAGATCAGTACCCACGATGACAACGCCAACGCAATACTTGCGCAGCACAAAGGCACCCTCAATTTCGACAGTGCGACCATCACCACCCACGGTGACCAGTCGCAAGGGGTTAACGTCGCCCTCGAAGGCCGCGTGAGCCTCAACGGAGGTCAGGTCACCACCCACGGAACCGCCTCCCCGGGCCTCTACTCAACAGGATCGGGCACAATCGCGAACATCGATGGCACCCAGGTCACGACGCTCGGCAAGCACTCGACCGCGATCCAGTCCAGGAACCAGGTACAGATGCGCGTTGACAATGCCGAGCTGACCGGACACGGCACCAGCAGCTTCGGTATCTCGCTACTGAACTCCACGCTGACCAGCGACAACACGCGGATCCAGGTCCATGGCACCGCCAGCGCCGGGCTCTTTGCCAGTGAGTCCAATGCAACAGTGCGAAATGCCAGTATCCATATCAGTGCGCACGACTCAATTGCTGTCCAGCTCCAGAGCGACTCGCAGGTCGTTATGGACAACCTGACCGCCACCGGCAATGGCCGAACCTTGCGCGTTCAGGACTCGAACCTGTTGGTCAACGGCGCCAACGTCAGCCTTGATCATGGTCATCTGCTCTACGTGATTGGGTCGCCAGGCTCCCGCGCCTCGGCCGTGCTCAACGATGTCCATGTCAGCAGCGCCGATGGCAATCTCGCGCTGATCGACAGCAACACCAACGCCGATGTCACCATCGTCGGTGGCAGCTACCACACCCAAGGAGAGCGACAGCGGAGCATGCAGGTGATGAGCCCTGGCTCGACACTCGATGTCAGCGCCACCCGAATCCTCACCGAAGGCGACAATGCCAATGCCCTGGAAAATCGCGGCCTGACCAACATCCGCCACAGCCAGATCGACACCACCGGACGCAACGCCCACGGGCTGCTCGCCATCAGTTCCCAGCCCGGCCTGTTCGCCCACAACATGCAGGTCACAACACACGGGAGCGATAGCTACGGAGCCATCGTACTGGCCGGTGGCGACATCGACCTGAGCCACTCCACAGTCACCACGCACGGCGGCCTCGCACACGCCCTCGGCGCTCAAGGTAGCCAATCGACGCTCAAGATCGCGCATTCGCACATCAGTACCCACGCAGACCAGGCCAATGGCCTGAATCTTGTGCGCGGCGCCAGCTTCAGGATGCTGGGTGGCAGCCTGCAAACCCGTGGCGACCAGGCCGCCGTTATCCAGGCCAGCCACAACGATCCATTGAAGGCCAGCAACGCGATCATCGATAGTGCCCGGCTCGAGGCCGCACGCAGTGAGGTCATACTCGCCTCCGGCAGCGACCTGGAAGTAACCCTGAATAACAGCCTGGCACTTTCCGGCAGCGGCATGCTCGTGGGTGCGGCCGAGAACAATAGCGGTGCAGGCAGCCATGTCCGGCTGCAACTGAACAACACGCGAGCCCACGGCGATATCCAGGCCGACGCCAACAGTACGGTCGCAGTCGAACTGCGCGCCGGCTCGGCTCTCGACGCTGCTGTCCAGAGCCGCGAGCGGATGCTGATCGACACCAGCAGCCACTGGCAACTGCGCGCCAGTTCGAAGGTTTCCGGGCTCGACCATTCGGGAACGCTGGCCTTCGCCACCACGCCGGGCTTTAAAACACTCAGAGTCGCCGGTGACCTGAATGGCAACGGCCACTTTCATCTGAACAGCAGCATCGCCAATCAACAGGCCGATCGCTTGATTATCGAGGGGCAGACCCACGGCCAGCATCGTCTGCATGTCCGCGACTCCGGCCATGAGCCGACCCAGACCGACGCTCAGATCACACTCGTAGAGGGCAATGGCGGCACCGGAGGATTTTCCTTGCAGGGTGGGCATGTCGATGTCGGCGCCTTGCGCTACACCTTGCAGCAAGCCGGCCCCAACTGGGTACTGGCAAACGACCCAAGAGCACTCGAGCCGACGCGCCTGAGCAAGGGCACCAATGCCGCCGTCGCATCACAGACCGCCAGGGCGGCCTTGTGGAGCAGTGAATCCACACCATTGCGCCAGCGCTTTGCTGACCTGCGCAGCAGCAACCACGACCAGAGCGGCCTCTGGCTACGTGCGGTCGATCGCCGCCTCGCACACGACACCGGTAGTAGCCGGCCCTTCGAACAGACCATTCGCGGCACCCAGATCGGGGCGGACCGGTCCGTCGGTCTCGCCTCCGGGCAACTTTTGCTTGGTGGCCTGGTCGGCCTAAGTGATTCCCGCCAGGGCTTTGGCGAGGGCTCCAACGGCACGATCAACAACAAAACCCTTGGGCTCTATGCCAGTTTCCTGCATACCGACGGTTTGTATGTCGATGCCCTGGCTCGTTACAGCCGATACGACAACGACCTGCACAGCCCCGATAATCTGGGTGACAAAATTACCGCGGCTTTTGCAAGTAATGCCTACGGCCTGGCGATCGACGTGGGAAAACGCTTCGAGCTTTCCAAGCTGTTTGTCGAACCCAGCCTGCAGCTCGCCTCCGTACGCCAGGAACGTGCCCGCTACACGGCCTCCAACGGCTTGCAGGTTCAGGCCGACGCTCTGGACTCACTGCAAAGCCGGATTGGGCTTATGCTGGGCACCACCCTGACAACGCGTACCGGACAGACGCTACAGCCCTACCTAAAGGGCGATTGGGTCAACGAACACGCCGGGCACAGTGAAGTGAAGGTCAACGGACTCAATCTCAAGTCAGAACGCCTGGGAGAGCGCGGCGAAGTCGCGGTGGGAGCGGCGTTGGGAGTCAGCGAGCGGCAGTGGGTTACGTTGGATGCCGAGTACGCCAAAGGCAAGGGTATCGAACAACCCTGGGCCATAAGCCTGGGCTATCGCCATCTGTGGTGACGGCACCCCTGCGTTGACCGGCTGATACCAGCCGGTCAACGGATACCGGCTCAATTACCCGTGATGAACAACACCCTCCTGTTCCAGCAAATCTGAATTATTATTGCACCATTGCCGCAGGTCGGGCCGGCCGCTACTCGTCTTGGGCTCGTAATGGGAATGGATTTGCATGGGAATCTTCAATTCTAGCGCTTCATTCAACTCCGAAGCCGCCACTTCTCCGCCCCCAATAAAGACAATCTGACCGCTTAGACCCATTTGAGCGACCGAGACTATGTAGGATTTACCCTCAGAGGACAGTACCTTCCAGTTGCCCTCGGGGTCGTCGACAAAAACCGACGTCTGACAATGCTCAGAAGTGTCCGACGGCTGGGCCTGATTGGAGACAATGCCCAGAGTCTGCACCTGCTGCTCCCGAGCAAACTCGTAGACCTTGCCTATACCCTCAGGAGTTGCACCAGCCACGACGACGACATTGTGTGCGCCATACTCCAGCACATGGGACTTGATAATCGAGGTCATCAAGGCTGCGACACCTGCCTCATCCTTGTAACCCGCCCCTGAAAAACCGCTGAAAACCAGCACATACTTTTGCTCTACAACACTTTGGAGCTGCTTGCGAATCGACTGATCGGCCTCGCTTTGAGTCGTTTCGTCAGTAGCACTGACCGAGATCGACTCTGCACTTCCGGTAACTAGCATACATTCAACCCTTTACTTGAAGATCTATCGATAACTTTTGGACAGGGACCCAAAGCCGTTTCCCCAAATAAATGATCTTGGCAACATCGCCCCACCAACAACCGGATCGCTCCCAAACACCCTTTAAACAGGCCACGGCAGGCCATGTAGGGCCCTTTCAACAGACCTTGCCAGCGGCCTGAACCGAGCCTGGCGCAGCTCTTCAATGGCATATAACAGACGTGCCATCTGCTCCTCGCCCTGATAAGCCATCACCGCAGCGAATAACTGCTTGCCCAGAAACTCATGCCGCTCATCCAGCAGGCCCAGATGCCGCTCCAACATCGCATCGCCGATCACACTGGACAAACGCCGCCCCTCACTGAAGACAGGAGCGCGAAAGCCCTTTTTCAAGCCAGGCAACAAACGGCTCAGCAAATGCCGAAGCACCGCCGGATCGATCAACGACTGGCCGTTTGCGGCGTATTCAGCCAACAACTGCCGACATTGATCACGCTGCTCGTCTGGCGAGCGGGTTTCACAATGAAAACGCGATGAACTCAAGACCCAAAGCGCAGCACGCTCGACATCGCCCGTAAGCCCCTCGGGATTGAAGTCCCCCTCTTCAAGCACGGCAACAAACCGGGCCGCCCCCAGGTCGCATTTGAGCAGTCGTGCCTGATGCGCACGAACCGCGTTGAGTTGGCCGAGCTCAGCTCGCAGGATCGCTTCCAGTTGCGCCAGGGCATCCTGGATCCCGCCCTCTTCGCGCAACCGCTCCAAACTGACCGACGGCAACTGTTTCCTGAGCAGTACATACGCGGCCTTCTCCTGCACCAAGGCTTGCAGGATGCGACCCGCAGAGCACTTGAGCAGCACCTCACAGATCGCACGCTCAAACAGCAACTTGACCTCACCTTCGGCAGACAATGCCAACTGCGCATCACTGCACAGCATCAACCGACCCAGTACCTGTTCAGCGCTGTGCAGGCTGGTGTCCTTGAAGACAATCCTGCCCTGCTCCACCGAAGAGGGAGCACGCAAACGCAGATTGCGTGCACAGGAGGTGTCGAAGAGCAATTGCGTCAAACAGGCAACTTCGGTTTTCTCGCTGGCGCCAAACAGTCGCTCAAGACCCATCATCAACTTGTCACAGGCACTCCCGCCAAGTTTTGGCACAACCTGCTGCAGGGCTGGCCTGACTTCATAGGTTCGACGCCCCACCTTCAACAATCCAGCCGCCTGAATGACCTCCCTGGTATAGGCACTGGTTTGTCTAAGGCTGGAGACGCTCCTGAATTTTTTCATATCAACACTTGCCCTTCACGTGCGCGAGGTATGCCGTGTGAAACTTCAAGGGCATCCAGTTGCTGCGAGAGCGCATTGATCCAGTCAATAAAATCTGCCAACGCGACCTCGAAGGTCTCAACGCACAACCGCGAGGCATTGAGCGTGTGATAGCCAACCAGGGCAAGTTCAGGGTCCCACCCCACTCCCGGTCCCGCCCCCGTCATGGGATTGAGCGCCATACTCAGCAACCGCTCCAGCCACGGCCCACCAACCTGCTCGGGCAGCTCACTCAGCAACTGACCCACCAGCACCACAGTGCCCTCGTTTGTATCGTGGTACAGCGAAAACAATCGACTATCGTCCACCATGAAATGACACAGGCCATGCTCATTGAACGCCCAGTCGACAATCCCCATTCTGGCGCCACACTCCTTCAGGATGCTCACCATGTGCTCGCTACTCATTGCAGTGTCCCTTTACAAACATTGAGGTGGCGCAGCCTAGCGCCTGCAAGTGGGCAGCGATGTCATCTTCGGGTGTCGTTCTTATCACTCTCACGGCAGTTCCAACCCCAGACTCGCCTCAAGCTGCGCCGCGCGCTTCTCCAACACGAGGTTTTGCAAGATCGCCCCACGACGCTCCATGCCCTCCAACCAGGTCAGCAACGCCAGCGCATCACCGCGCAAGGTCAGACGCACAAGGCTAGCGTCGACATTCAACTGCTCCAGCTCCAGCCCCGCCGCGGCCACCGTCTCACTGACCTGAGCCGGCCCTAGCGATGCCGAGGCTCGGCTGCGCTGCGGGATAGCGGCACTGATCGCGCGCGCCAGTTCCCAATGTTGTTGATAATGCCGCTCGGCGCCTGCCAGGCGCATTTGGGCCGGCTGCCAGAGCCCCTGCCAAAGCAGCACTGCTAGCAATACAACAGCTAGCAGCACAAGCATCCGCCGATCCCGTGGGCCCAGCCGGCTCCAGGGCCCGCTAAGCCACACCGATATCTTGGCTATCGCCTTCTTCATCAACGATCTTCCTCAAGCGTCAAAAGGGCCTGGACCCGGTTCTGCTCCTTGCTGGCGTTGCTGATGCGCACCGCCAACCCACTCTGTTCACCCCGTTCGCGCAGGCGCTCCAGCTCGGCAAAACCGCCAACACTCAGTTGCAGGCGCCAGCCATCCCCTAACCGATACTCGATACGTTGCACGTCAACATCACCGCCACCCAGCACTTGCTCACTTAAACGCACCAAACGCGAAATGGCGGTGGGGGCAGGCGCCTTGCCATGGCCTTGCAGCGCCTTGAATTGCGCCGCCAAATCAATGATCCGGGTCTGTTCGGGGTAGAGCTGTGCAAAGCGCTCGAGTGCTTGGCTCTGCAGCGTTTGCGCCGCGGCCTCAAGGCCTTGGCTGCGGTATTGAGTCGCCCCCCAGGCCAGCAGAAAGACGGCCAGCAGCGCCGCTGCCATTCCTTGCCATGGCCAGGACCAAGACCACCGCGCTTGGCGAAACTCACCCTGCAACAGATCAATCGCCTGGCCGCAGCCGGCCATCAAGGTCTGGCGAACCTGCAACGCACTGGCTTCGTCGCCATCACCCAGGCTTGTCAAATCGCCAGGCAATAGCGCGCGGGCGTCATCCAGCGCCTGCGCTGACAAGGCCAGACGGGCCTCAAGTGCCCCGCCCACAATCCAACGCCCGCCCCACCAGGCCATACAGGGCTGATCACGGGGCAACAGCTCGGCATCCACATGAATCGACACAGGGCGTACACCGCGTTCGCGCAAAAAACCGAGCAGATTGCGCAAACGCTCACGTTCGATCACCAACATCGGATACCGCCGTTCGCGATCGGCTTGGCCGACACACAGATGCAGGGTGTCGAGCTCCCCCGCCAACTGGTCCTCGATGGCAAATGCCAGGGCCTGTGTCGTAGGCCGACGACGCCCGGGCCATTTGTCGCTACGCAGCCAACTGCACAGTTCCATCGGCAACATCAGGGACACGGAGTGCCCCGCCAGCCCCATAGCCGCTTCACCCAGGCTCAGGCGCTGAATCGGCTCGCCCTCCTGCCAGGTTTCCACTGGCCATTGGTCGGGTGTCTTATCCAGGCCCTCGGCGGTCAGGTAGAGCCACATATTCATAAAGGGAATTCGCTTGAGTTCGGGGCCAGAAACTGGCGTTGCAGGAGGCGCAACCGATGGTCCTTGTCGTTGCGTTCAAAATCACTGATCAGGCGCATGCGCTGCCCGCCCAGCTCGGCATCTACACTGACGCGAAACCAGCGGCTGTCGACCCCCAGTCCATGACTGCCAATATCGAGCCCGGCCAGTGCCTGGCTCTGGGAAAATTCCTGCACACTGGCGTAACCCTCTGCCGGGCGCTGACTCACCAGTTGGTTCGCACGAGCCAACGACACGCCTTGCAGGCTGGCCAGGACCTGGGCCGGAGCAGTATTGACATTCAGGCTGGCCGCCGTGGGCAATACACTTACCCAGGGTCGGAGAAGCGCCAGGGCCCGACCGTCAACGCCGGCCAACAAACGTAGTTGGCTGAAATTATCGAGCCCGCCAGTGGCTTGCTCAGGCATGGCGAATGGCGGGATATCCAGTTGTTCGAGCAAACGTGTCCAGCGTCCCAACGTGATCGGGTCAACTTTCCCGCCCCGGAAAACCGTGCCGAGATTGAAGCGGCCGGCCAGGTCCACGATCCGCACTTGAACCTTGCCGCCGTCGACATCCAGGGGCATCTCTTCCCGGGCCCAGGCCTGGCCCAGGTGAGTACGCAGACGCTTGCTATCCTCGTCACTCGGCCCTTGCCCAAGCTGCTCGCGGGCCCAGCGCTCTCCTGCCAGGCTTAACTGACGCAGATGCACCTGATGGATCTGCTGGGCTGTCGTCGCGATCAGCAAACGATGGCTGCGCAACATGGCGCCGGTGAGCAGCAGGGCCAGACTCATCACCAGCAATACGCTGATCAGCGCAACACCTCGCTGACCCTGGCCCATCACCGCCCCTCCGGTAGCAGGAACACGCGCCGTATCTGCTCGAAGCGCCCGACCGTAAAACTGACTTCCAGTGCCCGCGGTTGCCCTGAGGTCTTGGCCCGGGTGGCACTCCACTCGGTACGCCAGCCGGCATTGGCGTCATACAGGCGCCAGCTCAACCCGCTGACGCCCTGGAGCACTGGTTGACGACGTAACGACGATGCCTCCAGGCCCCGACTGTCACGCCAAAGCACACCTTGTTTATCCAGGTGATAACTGACCTCCAGTTGTTCACTGCGCGGCTGATCCAGCGGATTGCTCCAGTTACCACGCTGAAAATTCAACTGATTGCCCTGCAACGTCATACCTCGCCGATTGGCGGGCACGACAACCTGCATGGCATCACGTTCGATCAAAGCCACCGCACGCTGCAGACTGCGCAGTTCGAGTTGATGGCTGCTGGTGCTGCGCTCTGTGCGTAACACACTCTGCAACAGCTGCCAGCTGCCCAGCCCGAGCAAGGCGAAGATAGCCATGGCAATCACCAGTTCGAGCAAGGTAAAACCGCGTTGCATGCACTTCATGGCACCACCGCAAGCCAACTGGTGACGTGCTGCAACGGCTGGTCGCTCTCTGTACGTCCGACACTGAGTTGCACCTTGTACAAGCGCGGGTCGGTCGAGCGCTCGATGGTTTGGCTCAGCCACCAGTCACGCTGGGCGAAATGGCGGTCAAGGCGTTGATGGCCGGGCCTGAGCCCAGCCTGCAGCGACAGCTCGTTCAACTGGTTATCGGCGAGCCAGGTGGCAAACAGCCGCTCCTCAAGTGCAGCGCCACGGCTCAAGACAAACTGGCTGGCGGAAAATACCGCCGCCGACAGGGTCGCGAACACGGCCAGCGCGACCATGACTTCCAGCAACGTAAAACCGCGTTGCGCATTCACCCCAGGCTTACGGCTCATGGAGAATCGGCTCCCCGAGTCCATCGCCGAACACACTCAACCAGCGCTGTTCGACGCTTTCAAAATGCACCGCGAAAGCACTGGTTTCATCACTGCTGAGCAACAACAACTGCGGACGGTCGAGCTGAGTACCCAACGACAGGGTTTGCCCATCCAGTTCCAGGCGCATGGACAGGCCGGCCGGCAAGCGACGCGCGGTACCGTGCACTCTCCATGCGGGGGCCTCGAAGCGCATCATCCGATAACCATCGACCTCGATGCGTACACCGTATTCGCACCCTTCAAGCACCGCTTGCTCACGCAGATTCTGCAACTGCTGCATCAGCAGTGCCGCCTCCTCGCGCGCCTGACGCGCCGGGCTGTGCGATACCGACAAACCGAGCATCCCGGCCAGCAGGCCGACCAGCACCATTACCACCAGTAACTCGATCAGGGTGAAACCGCGTGACTCCGGCATACGCCCCTACTCGGCCCAGTTGCCAATGTCGGCCGCATAACCGTCACCGCCCGGTGAACCGTCGGCCCCCAGGGAAAAAAGATCGTAGCCACTCGAGCGCACACCCGGGTTCAGGTACTGATAAGGCGTGCCCCAGGGATCAAGCGGCAGGCTTTTCAGATAGCCCTGGGGGTTCCAGTTCTTCGCCGTCGGTGTACCGGCCGGGCGCACGCTCAGGGCCTCTAGCCCCTGCTGCGTAGAGGGATAGTTGAAGTTGTCGAGTCGGTACATCTCCAGTGCCGTGGCAATGGCCTGCAGATCACTGCGCGCGGCCGTGACCTTGGCCTGGTCGGGGCGGCTCATGAACTGCGGCACGATAATCGAGCCCAGCACACCGATAATCACCACCACGACCATGATTTCGATCAGGGTAAAACCGCGTTGGGCGCGGGCCTTGCTTGGAGTACAAAAATGCTTCATGGATCAATTCACCAGTTGGTTGAGACTCAGGATCGGCAACAGAATCGCCAGGACAATCAACAGCACCACCGCGCCCATCAGCACCAGCATCAGCGGCTCGAACAGGCTGACCACCAGCGCAATGCGCGTGGCCAGGGTCTTTTCCTGTTGCTCTGCGGCTCTGGCGAGGAGGTTGTCCAGCTCGCCGGCCCGTTCACCACTGGCGATCATGTGCAGCATCATGGGCGGGATATCGCCGCTCTGTTCGAGGCCGCGAGTCAGGGTGCCGCCCTCACGTACGGAACACGCCACGGCGTGCATACGCTGGCGGATCGTCAGGTTGCCGATCACTGCAGCAGCGATAGTCAGAGCGTCCACCAGAGGGACGGCGCTCTTGCCAAGAATCGCCAGGGTGCTGGCAAAGCGTGCCGCCTCCATGGCCCGCAGGACTCCGCCCACCAAGGGCAGGCGCAGCAGCAGCGCATGCCAGCGCAGGCGCGGGCCGGGCTGGCGCAGGAGCCAGCCCATCGCGCCCCCCAGGCCCAGCAATACAACCAGCATCAACACACCGTAATGGCGCAGGCCACTGCTCAGGGTGATCATGCCCTGGGTCAGCGCGGGTAACGGCTGGCCACTGTCGATGAAAATTTTCACCACGTCGGGCACCACATAACCGAGCAGGAAACCGACGATTGAGAGCGAGGCAAATAGCAGGATCAACGGATAGACCAGCGCCTGCTGAATCTGCTGGCGGGACAGGCGCCGCGCCTCGGTGTACTGGGCCAACTGCTCCAGAACCTGGCCCAGATGACCGGAGCGCTCCCCCGCATCAATAGTGGCCCGATACAGCTCGGGGAATGCCCGAGCAAAACCGGCCAGGGCATTGGCCAGAGAATGGCCCTCCAGGACCCGGCTGCGCACGGCCGCCAGCAACCCGCTGACATGGCGCTTCTCACTTTGCGCCGCCACTGCAGCCAGGGCCTCCTCCAACGGGAGCCCTGCCTGGATCAGGGTCGACAGTTGCAAGGTCAGCAAAGCCAGTTCGCTGGCACTCAAGCGCACACCACGGCCCGCCGCGGCCCCTCGCTGGCCGGCGGCCTGGGCCGGCTTCAATTGCGTCGGCAACAACCCACGCTCACGCAACAATTGGCGCGCATGCCGTGGGCTGTCAGCCTCCTGCTGGCCTCGACAAAATCGGCCGTTGCCATCCTGGGCGCGGTAATCGTAGGTCGGCATCGTCAGTCTTCCTGCGTCACGCGCAACAGCTCATCGAGGCTGGTGGCGCCCTCAAGCACTCGCCGTTGGCCGTCCTGAAACAGGCTGGCCGAGCTTGTCCGTGCCGCACAGGCGAGTTCAGGCTCGCTGGCGCCGTTATGGATCAGCCGGGCCAGGTCCGCGTTGATACTCAGCAACTCATAGATCCCTATCCGTCCTCGGTAGCCCTGCTGGCAGTGGCCGCACCCCCGAGCCTGGAACAGGCGTACCGCGGCATCGGCGGGCAGGCCCAGGCGCAGGCATTGCGCCGCATCGGCGGTATAGGGTTGCTTGCACTCGCTGCACAGGGTACGGATCAGGCGCTGGGCCAACACCCCCACCAGTGACGAAGCCAACAGGTAACTGTCCACCCCCATGTCCACCAACCGGGTCACCGCCCCCACCGCACTATTGGTATGCAGGGTCGAAAGCACCAGGTGTCCGGTCAGCGACGCCTGCACGGCAATTTCTGCGGTTTCCTGGTCCCGGATCTCGCCGACCATCACCACGTCGGGGTCCTGACGCAGAATCGCCCGCAAACCGCGGGCAAAGGTCATGTCCACTTTGGGATTGACCGGCGTCTGGCCAATGCCAGGCAGGTGGTATTCGATCGGATCTTCGACCGTGAGAATATTGCGCGTCTGATCGTTGAGGCTGGTCAGGGCTGCGTACAGGCTGGTGGTCTTGCCGGAGCCAGTCGGCCCGGTCACCAGGAAAATACCGTGGGGCCGGCCAAGTATCTGCCGGAACCGCGCCAGGGTGTCAGCGGGCATGCCCAGGCAGGTAACATCAAGACGCCCGGCCTGCTTGTCGAGCAGACGCAACACCACCCGTTCGCCATGGGCCGAGGGCAGCGTGGAGACCCGCACATCGACTTCGTGACCCGCCAGGCGCAGGGCTATTCGCCCATCCTGGGGGATGCGCTTTTCGGCGATATCCAGCCGGGCCATGACCTTGATCCGCGATACCAGCAGGGTCGCCAATTCACGCTTGGGTCGCAGCACTTCGCGCAATTGGCCGTCCACACGCATACGCACCGACAGATACTGCTCGAAGGTTTCCAGATGCACATCCGAGGCCTTTTCACGTACTGCCTCGCTCAGCAGGGCGTTGATCAGGCGAATGATCGGCGCATCGCCTTCCTGCTCGAGCAAGTCCGCCGTTTGGGGCAAGTGATCGGCCAGGCTCATCAGGTCCAGTTCATCGTCCAGCCCCAGGGCCACCTGCTCGGCCGCACTCTGCCCCTCGCTATAGCAACTGGCCAGACGGGCGGCGAACGGTTCGGCTTCGACGATCCGCAACACCAGCTCGCGTCCGGCCCAGCGGCGCACCTCCGCCACCGCAGTCAAGGGCGTATCGGCGCGCATCAGCAGCGTCAAGGGTTCACCCGAGCCCTCGAGCACGACGCCAAAACGCCGGGCAAAGCCAAACGGCAGGCGCTCCTGCCCCACCGCAGAGGCACTCATGGCGCCTCGCCCTCTTCGTCCGGCTGACCACCGCCGTCGAACATTCGCTGTGGATCGCGGGGCAGCAACAGGGAGTTGTCCTTGTGCTTACCGGGCCGGCTCAATTCACGCAACGCGTTGTAACGCGCCTCACTGATCTCGCTGATATCCTCCCGGCTACGTACAATGGTCGGGCGCAGGAACACCATCAGGTTGGTCTTTTCCTGGATCTCTTTATTCCAGCGAAACAAGGCTCCTAGATAAGGAATGCTGCGCAGCAGCGGTACGCCACTTTCCTGGGTGCGCACACTATCCTTAATCAGCCCGCCGATCACGATGATCTCGCCGTCATCCGCCAGGATGGTGCTCTTGAGCATGCGTTTGTTGGTGATCAGGTCCGAAGAATTCTGCCCTGATACGGTCGGCGCGATCTCCGAACTTTCCTGCTCGACCTCCAGGCGCAATAGCGAGCCTTCATTGATATGCGGCTTGATCTTCAGGCTGATGCCGATGTCCTTGCGCTCTACCGTGGTAAAGGGATTGTCCGAACCACTGCCCGAGGTGGTGTAGGAGCCCGTTTTGAACGGCACGTTCTGGCCGACCAGGATTTCCGCCTGCTGGTTATCCAGCGTCAACAGGCTCGGCGTCGACAGCACGTTGCTATGACTGTTACTCGCCAATGCCGAGACCAATGCACTGAAGCGATCACTACCGATATTCAGCACTGCGCCTTCGGGCAAGGCATTCTTGCCACCACCACCCACCCCGCCGATCTTGATACCGGTCCCGGGAAAGGAAATCCCTCCCTGGACATCACCGCCGGTGTACTGCCATTGCACCCCAAGGGCATCGACAATATCGCCGGAGATTTCCACAATCGCCGCATGAATCAGAACTTGAGAGCGTGGCTGGTCGAGCTGGCGGACAATATTCTCAATGGCCTCGACCTGGCTCGGCTCCGCAATCACCACCAGCGCGTTCTGGCTTTCATCGGCCCGGATCACCACATCGCTGGCGACGCCGGCTTCCTTGCCGGTTCCAGGGACACCCTGCTGTTTGAGGCGCTGCCCCACGGCATCGAGCATTTCGGCCAACGCCTTGGCATCCCCGTGACGTAGACGAATAACCCGGGCGTTATCCGAGGTCGTGGCCGTCGGCTTATCCAGCGACTGCGCCAGGGCCGTCAGGCGTTGACGCACAGGCGCAGTGCCCAGCACGACCAGTCGATTGCCCCGTGGATCGGCGATCACCTGTGCACCGGACTCCGCCGCCTGCTTGCCAAGGGACTGCTCCATCAGCCGGGCAATTTCCTGGGCTCGACCGTGCTTGAGATCCACTAGGCCATGGACACTTTTGCCCCCCGCGTCCAACTGGCGAATGATTCTGGCGACACGTCGGACATTGGCGGCGTTATCGGTGACCACCACCGCATTGGCTGATACGGAGGGACCAATATGGCCACTGGCAGAAACCAGCGGACGCATCAGGCCCGCCAGATCCGCCGCGAGGCTGGCATTGAGTTCAATGACCTCGGTCACGAACTGGGTATCGGCAGTATTCGCTTCACTGCCTGATTGGCTGGCACGGCTCTTGGCCTCAGCGGCCGGCGTGATCAGAATCCGGTCGCCCTCATCGATCACGGTGAAATTATGCGCATCGAGTACCGAGTAAAACAGCCGGCGAACGCCTTCGCGATCCAGCGCCTGCTTGGACAGAACAGTAATACGCCCCTGGACGCGGGGGTCGAGAATCACCGTGGTATCCAGAATCGAGGACATTTCTTCGACCACGTCACGTAATTCGGCATCCTGCATCGCCAACTGCCACTGGGTCTCACGAGCCAGCGCCACACCCGTGACGGCCCAACTCAAAATAACCAGCGCAGACAGGATCAGAAGGCCCGGTACGCTGTTTTTTGCCTTGTTCATTCAATCATTACCCTGCAACTGCTCGACGATGGGACGGATGTAACGCCGGGCGTTATCACGCTCGCCGGCGTCCGGGGTAACGGCCTCGCGCAGCAGGTGGCGGGCTGAGGCGCCAGAGCCCAGCGCCAGCGACTCCTCACGCCCATTGCGCCAGAGCACCACGTGATCGGATTCGACTCGACGTAAAACGCTGCCCCCCGGCAAACGCTCGCCAACCCGATAAACACGCGCCCCGCCGCTACCCGCCAACAAGGCACGGGACTCGCCATCAGGGGAGACAAAACTGGCTTGCAGACGCAACGCCTCACTGCTGCGCGCCAGGGGTCCCTGGGCTTGCAGTCCCAGCACGATCAGCAGCGCGGAAAGATTCAGGGGGGGGGCCACAACCAGCGGAGCCGGAGCCGTCGTTGCCGTGGTCGGCACCATGACGCGCGCAGCGCGTGCCTGGAGTTCATCGCGCAACAGGTACACGGCGTACACCAGGACCAGACAGACCAGTACCAGGCGCGACAGCCAGAGTCTGCGAGATACGCTTGAGGCATCACGCAGAAGGGCTGGTTTAAAGGTGTCTGCGTTAAACACTGTCGCCTTCACACAGATTGATGCGTACACCAGATGACCGCCGTGGCCACATGCGCCGCAGCACCCGGGTCCCGTGGAATTCATGCTTGATGACCGCCGCGATATGCAAGGCCACCAATACACTCAACAACATGCAGGAAAAAATATGAATATCTTCAAACCATTGCGTCCAATAGGGATCCGTTATCGGTTGGGTTAAGGACACCCAGCCGAAGACATCGATATCACGCGTCATCATCAACACACCGGTCGCCAATACAATCGCAGTCACGACATACAGCGCGACATGCACTAACCATGCGGCATAAACAGCCCAGCGGCCGGAGTCGCTACGATGCGAAATCTTATGGGCAAAAAAGAAGTAAACGCGCACTACAAACACAGGAATAAACAACGCTGTCAGTGATACGTTGATATAACCAATAAGCGCTTTTGTCTCTGGCAGAACACTGGCCATCGCCACATAAAAACCACTGGACAGTGTCCACAGAATCACCAACGCCGACACCCAATGCAAGAGTATCTGCGGCAATGAGTAATGAGTCCTTCGTTTAACTATTTCCATACATTAACAACCTACCAGCACTCTAGAAAAAACAACTCCGAATGGTGCATGGCGCCATCCGGAGTTGCTCTAAATCAACTTACTTGGCGATCCACGCGTCCGTCCAGTCCGAACCAACGCCTGGCACATAGTGATGGCTGTTGACTTGGCACCAGCCCGAATACGGGAACGGTTTGCACTCGTAGAGTTTGCCGTTGGCTGGCTGCAGAACTACAGTGCCAGCTTTATAGGACTTGATACCTTCCGGATACACAGCGTCGTAATCGCCCGAAACGCTTTCAGCATCACCGGTCAATTTGAAGCCCTTGGTTTCCTGGAAGCTCAGACGACCATCTGCAGAGGTAGCGATCATCACCAGCGTGTGGTCACCCGGCTTGCTGGCAACATCCACGGTAATGGTTTGCGTACCGCCAGTCACCGACTGCTTGGTGAAACCAACCTGCTTGTTGTTGGCATCGAATACCGTGGCTTTGACTTCCAGATCACGGTTGCCCATCACGCTGAAATCAACTTTGGCACGACCGTTTTCCAGAGCGAATTCAGGCTGAATGCTGTGAATATGCATCGCTGCATCCGGATCGCCTTTGTACTCGATCTGCATTTCGAAAGTGGTCACGCCACTTTCAGCCTTGGCGAACAACTGGTTGCTGCCCTTGACCGGATTGATTTCGCCTTCGGCATCACGGACACCGGCACGAATCAGGGTCTGGGTGGCATTGACCCGTTCAGCCAGCTTGAAGGCCCAGTTCTGCGACTGACCTTCTTCTGGCGATTCGATGGTGATCGACACGCTGAACTGGGCGCTTTCCGCACCGCCCACAAAGGCGCGAGCGGTCACTTTGTCACCGACTTTCAAATCACTGTTCGCGTTGATGGCGCCGACACTGGACCAGCCATCAACCGGTGCAACCACACCCGTATCACCGGCATCACCCGCCACGATATTCACGTCAACCGCTTTGTGGAACGCTTTGTCAGTATCCCCAACGGTCCAGACCCCAAGGATCACGTGATGACCACTTTTATCATTCGGGATGGTGCAGTCGTGCTTCTCCTTGGCCGGGCCCCGACCGCCCGCTTGACCGCTTTCAATCGGTGCAAGGTGCTTACCGTCATAGCCACAGAACGGGGTCAGATCGAACTGGGCGCGCGTCAGCGGCGCATTCGGATTCCAGCCGTTCTTGGTGATGAAGTACTCCCACTTGGTGGTGAGGTGAGCTGCAGTGTAGAACCAGTCGAACTTGATCGCGCGATCCGTGATCTCGTTCAAGTGCCAGCGATTGGCCGACTGCTGATCCAAGGCCGCAAACTTGGTGTGCGAACCGCTGGCAATCTCGCCGTCCACCGCGCCATGTGCTGCCGGAAAGCCTTTGAGCACCTCACCCACGCTTTGCGGTTCGTACTGTGCGTCGCCACAGCCCGTGTTTTTACCCTGCTGGCACAGCAGAGCGCGCTCGGGAGGGTTGGTCATGTAGCCGTGTGCTACCACGTTCTGGCTGGCCAGCATGCCGCCCATCAGAACCACGGAGGAAATGATCCCCGAGAGTGCGTTTAACTTGAACATAGAACTTTTCAATGTATATCTCCAGATTGTTTAAATCGCCGCCAAGCCTTCATCCTAAAGACTTATAACAACGCATTCATACCGCTTAATATCCGCAAAAAATCCTTATTCGCGGAAACAAATCCTTCAAAAAACCATTAAAACCCAACACTTAAAAAATGCCCCAGAAAGAGACACTTACAAAAACGAAAGGAGTTCATGACAAACAAGAACAAGTGCGTAACGAAAACTTCCTACAGACCAACTCGTAGGAACAACCCTACACGATCAAAATTTATAAACCAACGTCACTAATAATCAAAAAGTTTCTTTTGAGAATTTTCCCATATCGCACAAAACAGCCTCATGGAAAGATTGGATCCAATCCATAGAAACACAAACTATAAATAATTAGACAGCCTGACAAAACAAATAACATACTGCAGCCACACCCGACAACACCCTCACCAATTACATAGTGGCCCGCCCCACAGAATCGGAAACACGGCCAACGCGCCGTAACAAACTGGTTGACACTTACATTTCAGGGAGTTAAATCATGCTGGTACTTTCTCGCCAGACCAAAGAATCAATCCGCATTGACGGTAATATCCTGATTACCATCCTCGATACGCGGGAGCACAGCATCAAACTGGGTGTGACGTTTCTCGATACTTACCAGGGCGGGAAGCACATTGCATGCAACCCGCCCCTCAGTAGTAAAACTGTTTTACATCGTTCGAAATAACTCAGCTCATGCCGTCAGGCAATTGGGGAGGTGCCTGGGGACGAGTTATCGCAAGACTCGATCCCGAGTTCATGTTGCGCCCATTGCTGCTTCAGCGCCGTTTGCAATGCAATCAGTTGCCCATCGATGCTCGCATCGATGATCCCAACCTCGGTTTCCAGCATGCAACCGCCCTGCCCCAGGCGAGCATCGGCGATCACATCGACGTAACCGATTTCGGGAAAGTCCTTGAGCACCCGGGAAATCTGCTCACGGACCTCTGTCACCCGATCCGGCTCCACATGCAGAATCACATGCTTCTGGTTACTGACCAGCGACAAGGCTTCGCGAGTGACCTGCAAGGTCAACTCGGTGTCGTCGAACTGACGAACGATCTTGCGCACGGCCTGCAGCACGACCTCGCTCATCTGCTCTTCGACGCGGCGATAGTAGTCATTGCACTGCAACAGAGTCTCCTGAATCAGCACAGCCTGCTGCGTACGCGCCTGCTCCATCCCGGCCAGCCAGCCGAGTTGCTTCTGCTCTTCGTAAATCTCCTCGGCTCCCCGCTCAATGTCTTCGGCCCGCCGGCGCGCAACCTCAAGCAGCTCATCAGCCATCAGATAGCGTTGATAATCGGCACTGCGCAGCAACACCTGCTCGGGCGCCAAGAGGATGCGCTCGGCTTTTATTTCAATAAATGGAAGCATTCAGGACTCACTTGTCGAGCAACTTTCAAACACAGGGCTCTGGCCAATGGCTGGTTCTCGGCATCCGCCAGCAACGTTGACAACTGCGCATGCGGCGCCAGCCGCAGGGCCAGTCGACGTGTATAACCTTCATCCACCGAACCCAGCGCAAACAACCAGAATTGCAGACCGCAAGCCTGGAAGTACCCCTGCAAAGACCCGTGCGGTAGTCGCTGCTGCCACCCGGCCGGCCAGCGGCCAATAATCAGGTCAAGCTGTTCAAGACAATAACGATGCCCCGCCTCGCCAATCGCCTCGCGCACAGGCTGCACATCGCTGGCACGCAGCAACTGACGCATGGCCTGGCCATGCAGCAGCCCGCCCAGATAACCCAGAGTCAATTCAAATGCCGCTTGCGGATACAGGGCCAGGCCGCCAAGGGCCTCAGGCATCCGGAAGTCGGTACTGAGCGACAGTTCTTCCAGTAACCAGGCATTGAGACGACTCTGTTCGCGCCACTGCGCGAGCCCTGCCAGGACTTCACGGATCGAGCCGGACAGATGGCGCTCATCCAGATAGCGTGCCGGACAAAAACGCAGTTGGTAAGGCGTCAGTAACAGCGCCATTACCGCCCCCTGTCACGTCGCCATATGAACTGGGCGAGGTTGCTGATCAGCACCAGCGCGACCATCAGTGCCACCAGAAACAGCAGACGCCCACGGGACTCCGGGGCCACCTGAATCGAAAACAGGCTTTCAAGACGTGGCGCCAGAGGCACCTGGCGAACGTCCTGGGAGGGCACCAGTACGACGCTGATACGGTCATAGCTCAGCCCTTCGATGCCGTTGTTGACCAACTGCTTGACCTGCGGCACATAGGCATCGAGCTGGATATCGGCAGCATGCTTGATAAATACCGACGCCGAGGCCACGGAGGATTTAAGCCCGAGCCCTTCTCGCTCCTCCGGCAAGACCACATGCACCCGTGCGACCAACACCCCATCGATTTCGGAGAGGGTCCGGGCAATTTCCTGGGCCTTGGCATAATTAAGCCGGGCGCGCTCTTCCAGGGGAGACGAGATCAGGCTGTCCTTGGGAAATACATCCTTGATTGTGGAGAAGCGCTCGCGGGGATAGCCCTTTCGCTTGAGCGTATCGACCGCTTGCGCCATATCCGACTCCTCGACCAGCAGCTTGATGCGCCCATCCTTGTCGGCCTGCTTGGTCGCGGAGATACCTTCGGTGCGCAGTAACGCAAGCATCTCATTGCCTTCCTTCTGGCTGACCCCGGTATAGAGTTCAACCTTGCAACCGGCTAGCATCATCACCAGTAGTAACAGCAGTGCCCGATTCAGTCTTTTCACGCATCACCTATTGAGTTTTAAGCAGCGTCTCAACGCTCTGGCTCATTCGCCCGACGGTCTTGGCCAACAACTCCTCCTGCATGGTGATGCGCATCAGCGACCACTGCATTTGCATCAGGCTGGCCGGGTTATCGCCGGGAGTAGCCAAGCGCACCTCAAGCTCGCGCTTGGCCTGGGTGAACTGCTCCTTGATCTGCCCGATCTCGCTCAGCAAGCCGCCCCCCAGATTGCCCGTTTTCCCCATGGCCCCTTCGAACTCGGCGACATGCATCGGGTCGAGGGCAAACGAGCCCAACTCCTCCGTCTGTTTGTCCATGCCAGCGGTGACCGCTTCAACATCCACAGCAATGCTCATCACGACTCCAGATCAGGTTTGTGGGTATTACGCATCAAATTGTCGACCATCGCGTTCAAGGGAATCTGTACCTGCAGTTCGCGCCTGATCAATCCGCCCAGGTACTCGCTACCAGCGACCCCTTTGATCTCTTCCAGTACATTGAGCAACAGGGTTTCCTGCTGTTTGCCAAACGGTGCGCACTCCTTGAGCTGGGCCTTGAGCGCAAGCCGATCAAGCTCAGGCCCCGCCTGCGGCTCAGCGAACTGCACCAACCAGCGCCCGGCAACACCGCCCATCAGCGCCTCCCTGAGTTCCACCCGGCGCGACTCGGGCTGCCCCGACAGGTCCTGGCGATACCATTGCCAGAGCACATCTCGTTGTCGGCTCCGCTCAAGTCCAGCCATTACCGTGGCCAAAGGCGCGCCCTCCAGCCAACGCTTCAAGCGTGCATCTGTCTCGACTACCGACGCCGCAGCCGGCACCGGTGCCGGGCTGTCCAGCACACGCTCAAACTGCCGCGCCTGCTGCGGATCGGCGCGATTTTCAGAGGCCGTTACTGGCGCCAAGGGAGGGGGTGAAGAGAAGTCGATACGGTTCATTCACCCTCCGGATCACGCATGCCCCGGGCGAACTCGCGCAAGGCTGGGTCGTCACTGTGGTCCAGCAGCGCTAGGCGGCGGTCCAGGGCACTGCCCAGTCCCAGGTGCCACTCGCAAAGTGCCAGCCAAGGCGCGATCGCTGGCCAATCCTTGTCCTGTCCCAGAATCAGGGCCTGGCGATAGAACCCTTGATTGGCCAGGCTGGACAAACGAATGCAACACGCCATCTCGGCCTGCCCGGCGTGCTCGAGCCAGTCGGCGATCTGCTCGGCCTGTTCATGACAATGCTGGCCGGTTCCGGCCAATGCCAATTCCGCGACAAGAGAGGTCAATGAACGGTTCATATTTTTTGCAGGATGCCTTGCATCAGGTCCTTCATCGAGCGACTCACCGTAGAACTGATGTTGTAGATCACCGACCATTTATTCAGCTTGTGCTGCAGGTCAGCCAACAGCGCCGGGTTATCCGCGCCGCCGTTGAGCTTATCGATCGCTGCATTGACTTCCTTGTTCGCCGCATCCGCCTGCTCCTTGAGCTTCTCGACGACGGCATCAAGGGTGTTGTTGGCGCTGTTATCAAAGCCCATACTCATAATTAACCCCTCTTGATGGTATGAAGAATGCTGATCGCGGCCTCAAGCGCCCGGGCCTTGAGTTCCAACTGCCGATAAGGCTTTGGAGGCCCTCCGCGCATGAGTTCACGCTTGCACTCGCCGCAAGCTTGCTCCAGTTCCTCCTGCAACTGTTTTGCATAGGCCGGATCAGCCTCGGACAGGCGCACTTCGAGCTCCGTCATCATGGGACACCCCTACCTTTAAATTGATAATGAATTGCTGCTGGCCCTTGCTAACCACAATCTGTCCCGGTTCAATCGCCAGCACCCTCACTCCCTGGGGGGTCAGGGCCCCTACCGGGTACTTGCGGTTGTCATTGAGCACGACATAGGGCACATGCCCGAATGACGCCGAGCGCAGCGAAAACTCCAACTTCTCGCTCGCGCCCCGATCGGCGCGATTGATCAGCTCGAGTGCGGGACGAGTTCCAAACTCACGACGAAACTCACGCTGTAGCTCGGAGAATTTTTGGAGTTGTGCCTCATTCAGCAGCCCTCTGAGCTCAATACGCTCGCTTAGATCGCGCAGCGCCAGCAGCCGGCCCAGGCCGGCGTCCTGCAACAACTGCTCCAGACGGCGCAGAGGCGCACCCGCCAGGCGCGCCTGGTTTTCCACACCCAGCAAGCCCGGAACATCTGCCTTGAGCAGCGCGCCGATCTGTGCCCAGGTTTCATCCTCGCGCTCAAGCTCGCCCGTCAGGCGTATCCAGCCCGGCTGCTCGCCATTGCTGCTACTGACCTGGCGAAAGCCAAGGCGGTGCACAATCACGTCCACCGCCTGGCGGATCTCTTCCATGCTGCGCACCTCCAGCCGATAGCCCAGGTGGTTGCGCTCGAGGTATTGCTGCAATGCCAGGCGGCTCTGGTTGTCTTCGACATAGCCGTGCAAAACGGATAACCCGTCCTCACGCGTTTCAACGCTGACCTGGAGCAACTGCCGCTCACGCAGATACGCACGCACCAATTGCTCCGGAGCTTCAAGCGCAATTGCGTTATGCCCCGATGCCCAGGGATCACTCATCAGGCTCGCGACCAGAACCAGCAATAAGACGCTGCTGCCCAATAGAATGCATGCCCCCCAGCGCGCCTTGAAACCGGCTGCGCTACCCCTCTCCTGAGCACCACCTGCAACTGACAGTTGCGCGGGAAATTCTTGCCCGCGCTCGCAGTACGCCCACAACAGGGAACCGCACTCCTGCGCAGAGAAGGGCGCCAGGGCCTGGCCTGCCACGACTGGCATACCGGCCTGAAGCGGGCTGTGCTCGGCCGCCCAGTCCAGCAGCCGCACGCCTTTGGCATCGACTTCAAGGACCAGATGAACCCCGGCCAGACCTGCATCGACCAACACCAGATCGGCCAATAGAGGATCCGTGCCAATGAGCACTCGGCCTTCGTCAAGCGGCACATCCACGGCCTGGTTGAGGCCACTGTAGAAGCGAATTTTCCAACTCATGGCTGCACACTGCCTTGCATGCAATGCTCCAGCCCTGCTTCGCAACCTCGTTCAACGCGCCAGCCGGGCTCGCCCTGATTGCGCAGGCAGGCTCTCAACGCCGAGTCGATGCCGGCCTGGGCCAGGCCCTTTTGGCTTTCGCGAGCGGTGTCCAGCGCCTGGCATTGATGAACGCTAACGGCCTGACGCAAGGCCAGGCTGCTATTCGACAACTCATCGACCTTCAGCAGATCATCCATATAGCCCCGACCGTTCAGGGCCACGTAGTGGCCGACGCCATCGTCGATCAAACGTGGCTCGATCAGGAACAGCCGTACCGAGCGCCGGGCATTGTTGGACTTGTAACGGAACAGTGCCCCCAGATAAGGGATGTCCCCCAAGAACGGCACCTTGCGTAGGCTCTCGTTCAACTCATCACGGTGAATTCCGCCGATCAGCAGGCTTTGCCCATGACCGACACGGGCCACGGTATCGACCACCGTGCGATTGATCGTCGGGATACCGTCAGGCCCGGAGCTGTTGGGCTTCTGGTTACCGTCCTCAATGTGCAGGCTCAGGCTGATTTCAGGGCGATCCCCCAACTGAATGACCCGCGGCGTCATTTTCAGCATAGTGCCGTAGGTGATGGCCTTGAGCTCGGCGACCCGCTCGCCGCTGACTTTCACATAGTAGGTTTCGCTGTGATCGAGTACCGCCAGGGTGTTTTCCTGGGTCAACAGGGTCGGACGTGAACCGATCTGCGCACGCCCCTGGCTCTCCAGCAGGGTGACCCGCGCCAGCAGATAATCCAGGCCACGGCTGTCCATCAAGCTCGCGCCGACATTCTGCCCTGTTTCGCCGCTCCCGCCGGTGGTGCGCACATCAATCAGCTTGCGCGCCCCCAGGCTCACCCCGACACGCCAATCCACCCCCAGTTCGGCAAGATTTTCGGCATTGATGTCGACAATCGACAGCGCGACCTCGATACGCGCCGAAGGACGGTCCAACGCCGCGATCAAACGCCGGTACATCGGCATTCTCTCCTGGGTATCGCGCACCACGATGGCATTGAGCGAGGGCTCGGCCTGGATCACGGCACGCCCGGAAGCTGCCGCATGTGGAAGCGCTTGCGCGGTACCGTCGACCGATACCACGTTGGCCTCACTTAATACCCGCGAAAGGATCGTTGCCACACCGGGCGCCTCAATGTCATCGTCGCGGTACTTGATGCGGCGATCTTCAGCCGCCGCATACTTGAGTGCAAAGATCTCCACTGAGAGGTCGCCGGTTTTCTCGCTGCGCAGCGTGTACTGCTGCTCCAGCGCGAGCGCAGTCTGTTCCAGCAGATCCAGGTAACGCGGCGGACCAGAGACGTAGACCAGGCGACCACTGGCGTCCACGCGCCAGCCAAAACGCGGCTCCCAGATCCCCGAAGCCTGCAGTGCCTGCTTCAATTGAGCGGCCCCCACCTGCTCGAGACGAACTAGCCGTGATTGCATTTCAGTGGACTTGAAGACGTAAAGAACGCTGCCGTCGTAGTACCAAGTCAGGCTGTACAACGAACTCAGCAATTGCAGAAAAGCACTGGGGGTCTTGAGATCGAACTGGCCACTGACCTGGTCGTTGACCTGATCGCTGACAATCACCGAACTGTCATAGTTGGCGCCAAAATGAATCAGCACATCGCGCAGACTCTCGCCCTGCGCCATGTAGCGGTAAGGGACCTCAGGCCAGTCGAGCTCCTGAGCCTGCGCCGTGGAAGTCAGCACCAAGGCCAGCGCCAGGCGCTTGATGAATACCTTCAAGGGCGCCATATCGTCGGTCTCGCAAGCACAACATCCGACGAGGCCTGCAGCAGCCAGGGCTCAAGCGTTTCCAGGATTCCAGCCTGGGCGCACAGGCCCTGTTCGAGCTCATCGAGCTCCAGGCTGTCGAACGCCAGCCGCGCCTGCAACACCAGATTCCCCAGCTCGTTGATGGCGATGCCCTGAGGGCAGCTACGCGCCCAACTCGTCACCTGCTTGAGCAGGTCAATCAGCAGCCCGCGGGCACGATAGGAATCGGCTGGCAATGAGTAATTGAACGGGCTGGTCACCACCAGGTCCGCGCCCTGGCGCTCGATAATTACGCTATGACCATCAATGCATACGTGGTAGCGGCCAGCAGTATCGGCTGTAAACGGGGCCTGGCCGATACGCTCAGCCAGGCGTGACAATAGTTGATCCATGTTTCCTCGCTAAGGGGGGTTGTCATGCGCTCGACCAGTACAAATGGTCCTGTTCCCGGCATAGATCCCTCTCGTATAGCCATGTCCGTACTGCCTCCATTGCCTGCGTATCCTTACCCAGCGACTCCAGCGCTTCCCAGAATGGGGCCAGCACCAAGGGCACCGGATGAAAAGCCCCCAATTGCCCCGAGGCCAGGTAATGCTCCATGCCTCGCTCCCACTGCGTCCAAGATTGTCTTGACCAGTGAGACAGCGCCTCCAGCCTGCTCACCAGGCTGGCAATTTCAGAGCGCACCTTGAGTTGACGCTGCCCAGCCCCCTCCAACTGCACCCGACTCGACTCCGGAGCCACTGCCAGCGCCTGTCGCCAGAACGCCTCGTGGGCTCGTAACTGCTGAAAATGCACCTGCAGTCGCGCTAAATCACAACCACCGGTCACTGCAACTTCGTCGTACTGGCTTTCCCACCACTGAAGCACCGGCACCAGTACGAAGGCGACCATGGACTCACAGGAGCCGAGATTGATTCGCTCCGGTAACAGACCATCCCAATTCACATTCCTGCGTCGAGCCAAATGGAGGATGTTGCGCATATCCTCTCGCGTAACAGACACCCCCCGATTAACCCGCCGCTGCAACCAGCGGGAGCGCAACAATTGATCAAGCGACGCGCGATGCAAGAACCGCTTCAACAACTTAAGTTGCCATCCACTCAAGCCTGCGCACTGTTTGAACAACGGGCCTGAACAATCGTTTTCAAGCCTTACGAACAATGGACATTCCCTGCTTTCAATCGCCGCCTGAACAGACATGAAGGCCCGATAGCGAGGGTTATAAGTATGAGCTTCCTGATTCATAGTCTGCCTTGACTGTTATATTTCCTAACCACTCAAACAGGTCTCATCCGCCACCCACACTCACAGAGCGACCTTGATCATTCCTTATGATCAAACAACAAAAAATTAACCCTTTATCTGCCGAGAACGACTGGGCGTACAACCAAAACGCCGACGATAACTTTGCGTGAAATAAGACTGACTGGAAAACCCACTTTCCATGGCAACTTCCACAATACTTCGCTCAGTATTCAACAGTAGATGGTGCGCATGCAGAATACGCCTTTCACTAATCCACGCACGCGGCGACCCGCCATAGACCGCCGAAAACAACTCCTTGAACGCGGTCAGCCCCATGCCAAACTCCTTGGCAAAAGTGCCCAGGCGCCATTCTTCCAGATAGTGCTTCTCCATGAATCGTTGCAGGCGCTCGACATGCCGATTGCTCTGCTGGCGCAACACAGCCATAAAGGCCGGTCCCTGCGCACTGAACGCCATCAGCATCAACAATTCTTCGATACGCAAAGAAGCCAGCACTGGTGGGTAGTCGTGGGCCAGCAAGCCCTTCAGGCACCCTACACAGTCTATAAGCAGGGGCGTGCTTGAAAATGCGATACCGCCACCCTGCGACTCTTCGCATCGCTCTATCTCTGCCAGCAAGGCACCATAACGCTGCACGAAATTTTGCAGAAAGGCTGCGGATAGCGGGATCCACATAAGATGGGCCTCGCCCCCACCAGTCCCCACGATGTAGTTGCCACGGCGTAGAAAAATCAACTCACCAGGCAATAGATTGAATGTCGTATTGAAGTCTTGAACACTCAACTCCCCCTCAATGACGACGTAGATCCCATCTTCCGAGGCGGAGAAAAACTCAAACACGGGAATAGCCCACTGACACAGCGCTAACTGCGACTGCTCATACACATCGGCAACTTGCATATTAGTATTCCCAAAGTTGCAGGCTCAGGCCAAAAAACTTAACACCCCTGAACTTTCTGCAATTAATCAACCTTCAATTACAAAATATCTACATTAACACCCCACAATCCTACAACAAAAACAACCCAGCAAATGTAAGATAACTCTTATTTTAGTAGGAAAACTCCACGCAGCCTTATACCACCCCACCTTCCAGAGCAGCAGCCAGGAAATAGAGTTAACACACTAATTAGGCTTATATACTAGAGCCGCCTCAACAACCAACTTCGTGCCGCAACCAACTTATAGCGCCATCAATCGGGAATATCGGACAGCGTACGCAAACGAACGAGCACCGTCTCGCCAGCCACCACCGGCTGCCAGCTGCGCGCCTGGACCACAGTGCTGTCGCGCCAGCGCAACTCGCTACGCAGCCATAACGATCCTTGCCCCTGAGGCAAGGTGGCCAGCCTGAATGCAAAGTGCATGGGCAGCAGATTGACGGTGTAGCGAGCCTCTGCAATGGACAGCGGCCGACCGTCAACCAACGTATACAAACGCAGGCTGATCTGCGCCGAACGTTGAATCCCGCGCTCGACCAGAACCTTGCCGCGAACGTCGAACAACGGCGCATCAGTCTCGTAAGGCTGCTGGCTACAACCCGCGACAAACAACCAGATGCCGAGCCAGACCCCTCTCAAAAACAAGCGACCGCACTTCATATACATAAAGTGCGATCGCTTATCCGCCCCATCCCGAGTAGCGATAACGACCTTCAATCGTCAAACCACGCCAGCCGCCGTTCGCAAGGCCTGGTTATGGCTCTGGGTAAGCTGTTGCAGTATCTGGATAACGTCTTTCATAAACGTAGTGCTGAAGCCGAGACGATCATCCACTTTCTGCTTCTCGTGCTGCGCCATTGTGGAGTCCACTTCGTATCCCTTCGCCGCTGCCTGAAAGCCCTTATCTTTGCCCTGCAGAGCGTTATTGGCCACTTGTCCGCTCGACTGGTTCAAAGCATTAAGGGATTGGACATTGTTAGAACGGTGAGTGAATTCATGCTCCATGGAACGCAAGGGGTTCACCCCGACATTTTCAGAAGCCTTTTCCATGCCAACCACCTTGCCGTTTTTATATGCCCCCCAGCTTCCGACAGCTGCCGAACCCACCGCCATCACACCAGAAACGACAGCCATCGCGATCATCACACCGACCCCTTTGCGCATTTCCGCAGCTTGGGCTTTCTGCGCAAAAATCATGGATCGGTTCTCGACATCGCGTAGCATAACGGCCTGCTCACGACTCTCACGCGAGAACTTGAGCAGCATCAACAGCAACGCGATGCTCTCTCCAAGAGCACCAATCAACGCGCCCGTCTGCCTGACATCGTAGTGCTGTAGCGGAACGTCTAACTCAGGTGCAGGTCTGCGTACGGTTTGCACCGGATTCGAGGCAATATGATCCGAGGCAACATGGCGGGTTGGCGTCGCGCCAGCCAACGACTGCCCCTGCCAGACAACCTCCGAATCGTACGTAACAGGCATCGTTGATATCACTGATACATCAGACATGATGAAGCCCTCTTTAGATAGTCGCCGGGCGACTGGTTACGTTATGTAAGCTGGCATCCTGAGCATGCATCATTTGGAGTATCTGCTGCATGACGCCTGACGCCGCCTCGGTGATCTGCTGCAACATCTGGCGAATCCTCTCCAGCAACATCTCCAGCACTGCCATCTCGGCGCGGGATGCCTTTACGTCAGCAGCGGCATCAGTAGCCCTGGCGCTCAAGCCCGAGGCCACCGACTGAGAAACCCCTGTGCCGACATTCAAAACCGTTTCGGTGGCCTGCGTAGCAACTTTGACGCCATTCAAGCTCGATTTGGCGACATCACCGGCCAGGCCTGCCAGTTTTCCACTGATGCTAGCCATCGTCTCCGCCAACTTGGCGCCCACACGGCTGGCCAGTTTGCCCGCCAATCGCGCAACGGCCCCCGCTGCCGCTCCCCCGAAAGTCACTACCACAGCAATCACCGCACACAAGGCCTCGATGACCATCAGGGTTGGACCCAGTTTTTCCATGACCGCGGGGCTGATCAAGCCAGCCTTCGCCATTTCCTGGACCGCCTGATTAGCGACGCCCGTCACGCCTCCGGCAATCATCAAGGCGCCTACAGCAGCACCAACCCCCGTCGCGACCATGACCGCGCCCACCACAATCGAAGCGACGGCGCTGATCCAGCCAAAAATTTTCGCCGCCAGCCCAGACTTCTGTGCTTCCTTGGCGGTCTCCAGCGCCTCTTTCAGCTTCTCGGCATTGAGTTCTATCGTTTGCAGGTTCTGCTGGCGGGCACGTTCAATTTCTTGCAACTGATTTTTTTTCTGGACACTGGAAAGGCCGTCCATTACCGCCGCGAACTCGACAGCAAAAGTGTCCGGCGAGGTAAACCGCGACACACTCAAGCCGGAAAGTATCGAGCCCACCCGCCCGATATCTTGCCCAACGCGCTCAAAAAGCCGCTCCAGCGACTCACGCTCAGCCGCCCCCGTCATCTGCAGCCCAGGCGAAGGACTGGAAAGCCTGACGCCAGAGGGGGATGCATCAGCCCTTTTCTCGTTGACAACCTGGCTGACCTGCAGAATCGCCTCGTGCGGCGAAGCCTCTTTCGCCTGCGGTGTTACAAGCTCGAAAGGCAACCACACCGATCCCATATCGCGATCAATTGTTGCGCTCATTGTTCCCCTCCATTTTGGCAACTACCGTTTCCAGCATCTCTTTGGCACGCTGGCCCAAAACCGCATGTTCCGCTTGGACAGCCAGCGACTGAGCCATGTAAAAACCACTCTCGGCCGCCGCTAGATCCCCCATCTGCACATGGCATTCAGCAGCATGGAAGGGAAATCTTGGCTCATTGATATCGAGCAGCGTGCCATAGCTGTAACTTTGCACCGCCTCCTCGAAACGCCCCATGGACTGGCGGCAGGCGCCCAAACCGAGAAAAAATCGCGGATCGTAATGATCCAGCACACACAGGGATTGAAAGACCTTGTGCGCCTCTTCCCACTTTCCGGACTGATACTGGTTGAACCCTAACGAGTACAGTTGCTCAAGCTGGTCACTGGAGATATCTCTAAGCATGGCCAAGGTCCCGCCATCACTCAGAAATGCCTCCAGCTCACGTTCACTGTCTTCTACTGCACCGGTGTGCTGAGAACTCATGCCCCCCCCTTAAATGCCACGTAAAATATCGCTCATTACACTGGCAAACTTATCAACAAAGCGCTTGATGGCTTCAATTGCAGAGTTGTAACGAGCACTCACATCATTTAATTGAACGGTTGTTTCCTGCACCTTGTCATTAATCGGACGCGAACGATCATTCACCATGGTGGCGAAACTGGCGATGGGATTGTTTTCCTTGCTAAAGTTATAAACATGCTGCAACTGCTCTGCGCCGACGGCACCACTTTCCTTAGGACCTCCAACAAGAAACTCCTCGATGCTCAGCGTATTCTTTTGCCCGGTATCAAGCGCCTTCATAAACTTGTACTCGGCACTCTCCAACCACTTGTCGTCCGTCGGCGCGTAGCCGTACAAGGTCCGATCCAAAAGATCGAGATCACGAGTGATATCGATTGCCCCCTCGCCCTTAGCCAGCTGAGCATTGACGTGCGACTGGATCTTGCTATATATCTGCAACTCCGCCGTCTGGGCTTTAAGTTCGGCCGTGAACCTTTCTCGATCCGAGAACGTTTTATTCATACTCCCCAGGTAAGCATCCAATGTATATCCATCGACACGCTCATTCGATAGGGAAGCATAAGCCAGCGCGATAAAATCTCTAAGTTCAAGGGGCACACCGAGGCTTCCTCCCTGATAGGCCTTGAGCAGACTTTTGAAGGTATCTATACCGGCTTCAAGTTGCTTCTCGACATAGCCATCCTTCACAGGGGAAAACCGCGGCAAACAATAGGCCAGTATTTTTTCCAGCAACTCGTCATCAACGGCGCTGCCATCCTTTGAGAAAGAAACTCCCAGCCCCTTTACATAAGCCAACAACGCTTCAAGCGTCCTTTTCCGCTCTTCAACCAAAGTCGCCTGAGGCTTGCCTTGCACTTCCTGAATAACTGCATCCCAAGATGAGTTGTCACTGCTAACCTGCATAGACATCGTCGACTCCTTTAAATTATCAGTCCGCGCACAGCCACCGGACGCAGGGGACGCACTCCCTGCGCTAGCCCCTTAGCGGAGTCGCCACGTAGACGCTGCACCTGCAGCAGCAACTCGTTTTCAGCCGCGCCAGCCAACTCTGGATTGCCAGGACGAAAAATCAGCTCGCTGACCACTGGGGAGAGTTGTAAGCCTTGCCATAATTCCTGCAACAGCGCTTCGCGTTGCTCGCTGCTTTCAATAGCCTGTTTCGCAGCACGACAAGTCTGTTCGTATTGCTGTTGGTATTTGTCCATGAGCCCCATGCTAGGGACTGAATCTAGTGAGCACTGTCAGGGGGCGTCGAACATTTGTTGTTTTCTTATTTGCCGCAGCGACTGCACCTGCACAGCCTCCAGCTCAAACCAGCCAGGCTGGGGCTCCTGCGCACCGGTCCAGAATCGATAGAAGTGGCCCAGCCTGGCACCGTCCAACGGGCTGCCGGCAAGTACCTGGACATTGCCATATAGCGTGGCACCGTCCCCGAGCACCGCAGCTACGGCATCAGCCAGGCAATACAATGCAGAGAACGGATTGCCCAGACCGCTGCGCTGCTCTACGCGACGGACCATGATGATCCACACCCGCCGCCCCTCGCATCGCCAGGCGACCTCGCAGCCGCGATGGACAAAGCGCCAGCCGATCTGCATGGCCGTCTTGCGCAGATGGTGCGCACGCACCTCATGACCCTGCTCCTGCAACCAGGTACCGATCAGGTCCGGGCTCACAGCGTGACCTGCCCCAATGGCTGGATATTGATTTGCTGGGTCAGCTCTTGATACGACAGTACCGGCAGGTCGTGGTAGTCGTTTTCAATCAACTTGCGCACATAGCGACGGATATCCATGGACACCACCAGCACCGGCTTGCTTTGCATTGTCGCGACATCCCCGACGGTGAGGCGAACCTGATCGAGAAATGCCTGGGTCACCTCCGGATCCAGCGCCAGGTAACTCCCGGCACTGGTCTGGCGAATACCATTGCGGATCTGCTCCTCGACTTCCTGGTCCAGCAGATAGGCCGGCAGCATATTGTTGCCGCTGGAGTACTTGTAGCAAATGTAGCGTTTGAGGCTGCTACGGATGTATTCAGTCAACTGGACAACATCCTTCTCCTTCTGCCCCCACTCCACCATGGCCTCCAGAATCGCGCGCAGATTGCGGATCGAGATGTCTTCACCGACCAGACGCTGGAGTATTTCGGTCATACGTTGCAAGGGAACGATGCGCTGGGCTTCTTTAACCAGCTCGGAGTAACTCTGCTCCATCTGCTCAAGCAGGTGGCGGGTTTCCTGGATACCGATAAAGTCCGCCGCATATTCGCGCAAGACATGGGACAGGTGCCAGGTCAGCACTTGGTCCATACCCAAAAACGCATAGCCGCCGCGCTCAAGCCGCTCCCGCTGATCAGCCGCCGTCCAGAGTACCGGCTTGCCGGCCAGCAGCGCCTCGCCTTCGGTGCAGGGCACGCCAAGCAACTCCATCTGTGCAGCGGTTTCCTGGACCAGCAATTGCCCGACCCGCAATTGCCCGCGAGCCACCGGCACCTCCTGTAGCTGGATCAGATACTCGCCATCCTTCAGCCCCTGATTGAAGCGCAAATGAATGCCCGGGAACGGCACGCCAAAATCCAGGTAAAGGGCACGACGAACCTTGATCAGTTCGTCATTGAGCGACAAGGCTTCCAGATCCTGCTGGATCGCGGCATCGACATCGACCAGCAACGGCACGGTCATGGCGAACTCTTCTTTGTCCGCCAACTTGCCACTCTTGGTCTTCGCTGCTCCGGCCTTGGAGCGCGGCTTGGCCGATGGCGCTCCCGCCCCCTGGGCCAGCAAAGCTGGCAGGTCCTGCACCGCCTCGGCCGCCTGACTACGTCGACGATAAATGACCCAATACCCTCCGCCCCCTACCAATAAAGCGAGCAAAAAGAACGTCATGCTTGGAAAACCGGGAATCATGCCGAACAGCATCAGCAACGTACCACCGATCAGCAACGCTCTGGGCTGTGCCAGCACCTGCTCGCCAATGTCACTCCCCAGGTCGGCCGAGTCATCGCTGGCATCGCGAGTAACAATAATGCCGGCCGTGATCGCAATCAGCAGCGCCGGGATCTGGGTGACCATGCCATCGCCAACGGTCAGCACGGCATAGACCTGCAGGGCCTCACCCGCGCTCAGGCCTTTTTGCATCACGCCAATGGCAATCCCACCGAGAATATTGACCACAATGATGATCAGCCCGGCGATGGCATCGCCCTTGACGAACTTCATCGCGCCATCCATCGAGCCAAACATCTGGCTCTCCTTTTCGATCTTGGCGCGGCGATCACGTGCCTCGCCAACATCGATCACCCCGGCGCGCAAATCGCCGTCGATACTCATCTGCTTACCCGGCATAGAGTCGAGGGAAAAGCGCGCACTGACCTCAGCCACCCGCTCCGACCCCTTGGTGATCACTAGGAACTGCACGATGGTGATAATCAGGAAAATAATACAGCCAACCACCAGATTACCGCCGACCACAAAGCTGCCAAAGGTCTGGACGATCTGCCCCGCATCCCCTTCAAGCAGGATCATCCGCGTGGTACTGACCGATAGCGCTAGACGAAACAACGTGGTGATCAGCAACAGCGCTGGAAATACCGAAAATTGCAGGGGCGAACCGATGTAGACCGACATCATCAGCAACACCACCGAGATCGTCATATTGAGAGCGATCAGAATATCCAGCAGAAAGGGCGGCAGTGGCAGCACCATCATAAAGACCACTGCCAGCAACAGCACCGCCAGCATGATGTCCTTACGCTCCCCCAGGCGCCCTAACCAATCAGTAAGCAATGGCATGGCGCTCCCGTCGAACCAGGAACGACTCGTGAATCATGCGCGCTTCCTCGGATTGCCCCTGCAATTGCTTGGCCCTGCTCAGGCACAGCCACAACGCCGGATCCTGCTCCTGGGCGCGCTGTAACAGCTCGCAACTTCGCTCAGCCGCAGCGCCTTCCTCCAGGTGCAACAGGCACACCACCAGGATCTTGCGCGCCGCCACATGTGCCGGCTCTAGGGCCAGCAACGCCTCAATCAATGTGCGTGCGCGCGCCGCATGTCCGCATTGCAAATGCAGCCAGCCCAGCAGCAGCAACGCATCCCGTTCGATGGGTTTCAACATCATCACTTCACGCCTTATGCAACAAATGGCGAGCCAGACTGAGCAACTGCTCGTCTTGACCACGCTCGTTCAGAAAGTTGGCGGCGGCCACCAGAGCAGGCAACTCACAACCGTCAAGGGCTTGGCGCAACTGTGTCAGGGCCTGGCAAAAAGCCTGTGGCCGCAGCAGATCGTGAAACCCCTCGCTGGGCCGGGCAAACGCGAGCAGTTGCCGCTCCCCCTGGTGCGTGGGGTACAGCGCGTCGAAGTGACTTTCGACGCCATGCCCATCGGGCGGCAGCGTATGGCGCTCCGGCAGGCTGACATACTCCGGCACCAGGCCAACATCAGGCAGGGGCGTAAATCCGAGCAGCGATCGATCAATACTCGTCACGGCGCAAGCACCGCCTCTCGCGCTCGGGAGAGCGTGCGCCGCGCCTCCTCCAGCACCGGCACCGTGACCCGCCGCTCGCCCAGCGTGATAAACAACAACAGACCGTTGTCCCGCACCCAACCGCAACGCAGCGGCAGCCCCGGCCCGGTCCGACTATAGGTCAGAGCCAGGGCACGATTGAGTGCCTGGTAGTGCATATGCCAAGGCAACTCCAGCGCAACCCATAGCGTCAGGCTACGAGCATGACGCTCCAAGTGCAGAGTCCAGGCCTGGAACTCCAACTGGATCAAGTCCGCGACCGGCGCCGACACGCTGACACCCTGGCTCTGGCAGAACTGGACCAGCGCCTCATCAACCCAGCGCATGACGCAGCCCTACTCTTGTGGACATTGGGATTCCTCACGTTCGATAGCCCGATCCAGTGCCAACTGACACATATCAAGCAGGTTTTGGCGCTGCTCCTCGTCGACAAAGACCGTGACCGGCACCAGGCGAATCAGCCGCTTGATTTCACGAAAGCAATGAACGTTATGCACCGGGTCAACGATGTGCAGCGGGGCAAGCAAGCGCTCGACATCCTGCACAGTGGCCCAGCGCTTATCGATCAGGGTGATCAGCTCACCGGTCAACTCAAAAGGGCCGAATGCCATGGCCTTGCTCCCTGGTTATCGTTGCACTCCAGAGCGCCTGGACCTGCAAATACAAGCTTTTGAGTTCCCGCAATTTGCGCATATCACCAATGATCAATTCCAGTTGCACCGAATCACGCGGTGTCCGCTGGCTATCGAGATCGGCACTCAGAGCCTTGAGCATAAAGGCTGCGACACCCTCGAGACTGACGCTGCCGAAGCGCTGGATCACGTCCTCCCAAGCCGCACGGAGCCCCTTGTAGTCCTGAATGGCGTCGCGATAGGTGTCACGCAGTGCCTGGATATCGCCCACGCCCTGAGCTTCAGCCTCCTGCGCCAATGGCCCGATACGCAGACCAAGCTCGATGGCCTCGCCATGCTCGCCGCTCATTTTCAGCAACGCCTGATCAATCAGGCCGAGCAAGGCCTCGGTACCGGCTTTTTGCGCCAATGCCCGCCGCGCACAAGCCAGCGCCACGAACTGATGACTGACCTCACTGGAAAAACTCTGCAGATAGGCCATGAGCTTCTCAAGATTGTGCAGGGCACCGCTGCTCAACTGAGCGACCAACTCCTCGAGACGCTGCTGGCGCTCCAAGTCCGGGACTCTGCGCAAATACTCTTCGAGCATCTCCTGCACCTCGCTCAGGCGCAGTTGCCCATCGGACACTAGACGACGAGACAAATCCCGGCCGACGCGCTCGGAAAAGGCAAACGTCACCTCTTCACTGATATCGGCGAGGGACTGACTCGGCGAGACCTGTTGGGAACTCTGACTCTCAAAACCCCTCGCATGCTCGACCAAGGGAACTTGATTGGGACTCTCGACTCCAGAAGACATACAAAAGCTCTCACCAGCACTACGGACCACAGAGAGTGCACCCACCCACCCTATTGTCGCCGCCAGAATCCGCCGTTTATTTTTAGCGAACCCCATCAACAGCACCTACAAACTTGCGACCGATCCTGCAATCCACGCTTCAGGGCTTTACCTATAGTGGCTGTCAGCCCTATCAGCCTTGATTCCCATGCACCTTTCCCTCGGACATATCACCGGCCAGTTACAGGAAGCCGTTAGCAAGACCCGGCTGATCCAGATTCGCGGCCGGGTCACCCAGGTCACGGGGACCCTCCTCAAGGCCGTGGTCCCAGGTGTACGTATTGGCGAACTGTGCCATTTGCGCAATCCGGACAACTCGCTGTCACTGATGGCCGAAGTCATCGGTTTTCAGCAGCATCAGGCGCTGCTCACGCCCCTCGGTGACATGCTGGGTATCTCCTCCAACACCGAAGTCAGCCCAACCGGCACCATGCACATGGTCGGCGTGGGCGAGCACCTGCTTGGCCAGGTACTCAATGGCCTGGGCGGACCGTTGCAGGGGCCTCCCCTGGGCCAACCCAAGGCCTGGTACCCGGTGTACCGAGATGCCCCCGACCCCATGAGCCGGCGCTTGATCGAGCGGCCGATTTCCCTCGGCGTCCGCAGCATCGATGGCCTGCTGACCTGCGGCGAAGGCCAGCGCATGGGCATCTTTGCCGCCGCCGGCGGAGGAAAAAGTACCCTGCTGGCAACGCTGATGCGCAATGCCGATGTCGACGTGATCGTCCTCGCCCTGGTCGGCGAGCGTGGCCGGGAAGTTCGCGAGTTCATCGAATCCGACTTGGGCGAGCAAGGCCTCAAGCGCTCAGTCCTGGTGGTTGCCACGTCCGACCGTCCGGCAATGGAGCGAGTCAAGGCGGCCTTTGTCGCCACCGCAATTGCCGAATACTTTCGCGATCAGGGCCAACGGGTGCTGCTACTGATGGACTCGGTCACCCGCTTCGCCCGCGCCCAGCGCGAGATCGGCCTGGCGGCAGGTGAGCCGCCCACCCGGCGCGGCTTTCCACCCTCAGTCTTCGCCGAACTGCCACGCCTGATGGAACGCGCCGGTCAATCGGACAAGGGCGTGATTACCGCCCTCTATACGGTGCTGGTCGAGGGCGACGATATGAGCGAGCCCGTCGCCGAAGAAACCCGCTCCATTCTCGATGGCCATATCGTCCTGTCACGCAAGCTGGCCTCGGCCAACCACTATCCGGCCATTGATGTACTGCGCTCGGTCAGCCGCGTGATGAACCAGATCGTACCCGGCGCCCACCGCCAGAGCGCCAACCAGATCCGCGAGTGGATGGCCAAGTACGAAGAAGTCGAGCTGTTGCTCAAAATCGGCGAATACCAACAGGGCCAGGATGCAGTGGCCGATCAGGCCATCGAGAAGATGGACGCGATCCGCGCCTGGCTACGCCAGGGCACCCACGAACTCAGCGAGCTGACGCAGTGCGTAGCCCAGCTTGAGGCGCTCAGCCAATGCCGCTGAAGACCCTGACACGTATCAAGGACCTGCGCGTCGAGCGAGCCGAGCGCCAGAACCAGCAGGCACAGGGCCGCGTGCAGGTCGCCAAGCTGAGCTGTGAGCAAGGCCAGGCCGACTACCAGCGTTACCGGCTCTGGCGAAAGAGTGAAGAAACCCGCCTGTTCGAACAATGTCAGGCACAGCCACTCAACCGCCGCCAACTCGAACAATGGCAACAACAAGTGGCCTCGCTGCGAGAACAGGAAGCGGCGCTGGAACAACACCTTATAGAACTTGATCAGGTCCTGGCCCATGAGCGCGAACAACTGAAAAGCGCCAGCCAACATTTGGTCAAGGCGCAGTACCAGGTCGAGAAATTTCGTCAGTTCAACCAGCAGGCGATGGCCGAGGAAAAATTTCTACTCGAACTCAAAGAAGAACAGGAACTCACCGAGTTCCGCCGCCAGGAAGCTCCCCTATGATTCCCACTCTCCCACCGCCTTGCGAACCGACCGCACGTGTACCTGATAACGCCCGGCCAGGCGAAGTGGATCGCAGCCGCCAGGTCGAGTTCGAACACGCCATGCGTCAGCGAGCCGACAAAGACGCCCAGGAACAGGCCCGACAACCGAGCCGATACAGCGGATACAGCGCTCTGGCCGAGCATAAACCGCGGCCCGCAGAGTCACGCAGTACCGCCTCCTTACCCGGACACACCTTCAAGCAACGCCCGCTCAATGAAAGGCGTGACCCCAGTCATGACAGCGACTCGTCCAGCAACCAGGCCAGCACCGATGCCGCACAAGCCAACGCGCCACGGCAGCCCACCAACAAAAAGCCCCGGGACAAGGTGCAAGACCGCAAGGGTAGCGCCAATAAAGCCAAGGCCACGCCCGACACCCCCAATATCAGTGCACGCCAGTTGCTCCTCGACAAATCAACCCTCAAGACCCTGGAAGCGCTCCTGGGCCAGAGCCAGTCCACAGAGCACAAAACCCAGAGCGCTCTCGAGCCCCTTGCCTTGGCACTGCCCAACCAGACTCCAGGCGATCGATTGCTCGCACAACTGCTCGCCGAACCGCAGACGGCCGCACTCAAGAAGGATCTCGAACAACTGCTGACGGCCATGCAGGCCCGCATCCAGAGCCATACCAGCCCTGGCGCAAGCAACAGCACATTGCTGCAGATTAACCTACAACATCTGGGCACCGTGGAGATCCAACTGGCCCAACACCGAGGAGTGCTTTACATCGAGTTGCAAGCCAGTTCGGGCACCCTGCTGCACTTGCAGCAGGCCCGGGGCGAGCTGCTAGAACGCCTGAACAAGCTCAACCCCGGCCAGGAGACTCAACTGGCCTTTGCCGACTCGGGAGACGCGGAGCAACGCTCGCGCCAGCGGCGCCAACTTGAAGACGAATGGGAGCCGGAGCCATGAACGCACTGGTACTACCCCGTGTCGAGCGGCGCGAATGGCTGCTTCAGCAGCGGCTCGCTACGCGACAACAGCACTTTGCGCTGGCGCAGGGACACGCCAACCTGAGCATCGAGGCCCCGTGTACGACACTCGACCGACGACTGTCGCTGCACTGGCAAGGTCAGTTGCTGCACCTGACCTGCCAGGGGGCACTGCTAGCCCGATGGCTGGCACCGCATCTGCAGGAAGCAGCTTTCGACAGCCTACCGCCGGCACTGCAACTGGCCGTTCTGGAAGCAGCCAATACCCTGCCGGGGCTGGTCTGGCAGGACATCCAGACCATCGAGGTTGCTGCACAAGTTGCTCCGGGGCTGTGCGTCACCCTTGTCCACGGCGGCGAACAACTCAAGCTCTGGCTCGAAAGTGGCGCCGATGAAGTACTGGCGAAGCTGCCCAGGCGGACCCTTAAAGAACAGACCAATGTGCCGCTGAGCCTATCGCTGCAATGGGGGCCCGTCGCCCTGACCCCGGCTGAACTGCTGTCGCTGCGCCTGGGCGACCTGCTGCTATTACCCCCCGGGCACGAAACCCGCTCGCCACTGTTGGGGCTGGTCGAAGCCCGCCCGTGGGGGCTCTTTCACCCTAGTGACCGTCAACTGGAATTCATCGCCATGCATTCAACCCCTCAACCTCCCCTCGCGGACCCATTGAGCGACCTTGAGCAACTGCCCGTACAGGTGACGTTCGAAGTCGGTCGCCAGACCGTTGATCTGCACCAACTCGCTACCCTGCAGCCCGGCACATTGCTGGATCTAGCCTGCCCACTGAACGGCGAAGTACGCATTTTGGTCAACCAGCAATGCCTGGGTACCGGCGAGTTGGTCAATATCGAGGATCGCCTGGGAGTACGCGTTGTACGCCTGCTACAGGCTAGCGCACCATGATCCAGCTACCCGACGAGCTCAACCTCATCCTGGGCCTGGCCTTGCTGGCGCTCGTCCCCTTTATCGCGGTCATGGCCACGTCGTTTATCAAGATGACCGTCGTCTTTTCCCTGCTGCGCAATGCCTTGGGCGTGCAGCAAATCCCGCCTAATATGGCGATGTATGGTCTGGCGATCATCCTCAGTATCTACGTCATGGCCCCCGTGGGATTCGCGACGCACGACTATCTGCGCGAGCACGATGTCAGCCTGAGCGACTCGGCCTCGGTCGAACGCTTCCTTGACGAAGGCATGGAGCCGTACCGTGCGTTTCTCAAGCGCCAGATCATGACGCGTGAACACACCTTTTTCGTCGACAGCACACGCCAGGTCTGGCCCCAGGAATATGCTGACCGCCTGGAACCGGACAGCCTGCTGATTCTGCTACCGGCCTTTACCGTTAGCGAGCTGACGCGAGCCTTCGAGATCGGCTTTCTGATCTACCTGCCTTTTATCGTTATCGACCTGATCATCTCGAACATTCTGCTGGCAATGGGGATGATGATGGTGTCCCCCATGACCATCTCGCTCCCCTTTAAGTTGCTGCTTTTCGTTCTGCTCGACGGCTGGACCAGGCTGACCCACGGCCTGGTCACCAGTTACGGAGGCTGAGCATGAACAACGCCGAAATCCTGCATTTCACAGCCCAGGCGCTGTGGCTGGTACTGATCCTGTCGATGCCCTGCGTGCTGATCGCGGCCATCGTCGGTACGCTGGTCTCGCTGGTCCAGGCAGTAACCCAAATACAGGAGCAGACATTGGGTTTTGTCGCCAAGCTGATCGGCGTAGTGGTGGTGCTGTTCGTCACCGCAGGCTGGATGGGCAACGAACTGCATGCCTTCGGCGAGCTGATTCTCAACAAGATTGCGCGTGTTCGATGAGCATTCAGGATCTCCAGCAATTGCTGCTCGCCTATACGCTGTTGCTGCCGCGGATCCTCAGTTGCTTTGTGATCATGCCGATCCTCAGCCGGCAAATGCTCGGAGGCGGTTTGGTACGCAACGGTGTCGCCTGCTCGCTCGCCCTGTATGCATTTCCGATGGTCGCCCACACCCTGCCACCCGCCATCGCCGGCTACGAGTTGGCGCTATTGATTGGCAAGGAAGTGCTTCTGGGCTTGCTGATCGGCTTTATCGCCACCGTCCCCTTCTGGGCCATCGAGGCTGCCGGCTTCATCATCGATAACCAGCGCGGGGCTTCGATGGCCTCGACCCTCAATCCGATGCTGGGCAACCAGACCAGCCCCACCGGGCTTTTGCTGGCCCAGACCCTGACGACCCTGTTTTTTTCCGGCGGTGGCTTCCTGATGCTGATCGGGGCCTTGTATCAGAGCTATGCAACCTGGCCGATCGGCAGTTTTTTTCCCCAGATCGGCAGCCAATGGGTCGCGTTCTTCTACAACCAGTTCACCCAACTGCTGCGCCTGTGCCTGCTGTTTGCGGCCCCCGTACTGATCGCCATGTTCCTGGCTGAATTCGGCCTGGCACTGATCAGCCGGTTCGCCCCCTCGCTCAACGTGTTCATCCTTGCCATGCCCATCAAGAGTCTGATTGCCAGTGCGTTGCTGGTGATCTACGTCACCACACTGATGGGCCATGCCGTCGACAGCCTACTGATTGCACTCGATCCTCTGCGGCTACTACGCCCAGTACTGGAAAACCCATGAGTGGAGAAAAGACCGAACAGCCCACCCCCAAAAAGCTGCGCGATGCGCGCAAGAAAGGTCAGGTCACCAAAAGCCGCGAAGTGGTTTCCAGCGCCCTGATCCTTAGCCTCATTGGCATGTTGATGGTTTTTTCCGATTACTACCTGGCGCACCTCGGCAACCTGATGCTGTTGCCTGCTGCGTTTATCAAGCTGCCTTTTCTCCAGGCTCTGGACCTGGTCCTGGAAAACCTGCTGCTGGAACTGGCTTACATTACCTTGCCATTTCTGCTGGTCGCCGCCGTGGTGGTGGTCGGCGCTCATCTGTTCCAGTACGGGCTGCTGTTCAGCCTGGAATCGGTCAAGCCGGACCTGAAGAAGATCAATCCGCTGGAGGGCGCAAAGAAGATTTTCTCAATCAAGAACCTGATGGAATTACTCAAGTCGACCCTCAAGGTCGTCCTGCTATCCCTCCTGGTCTGGATTACGTTGCGGGGCAATCTGAGCTCGTTGATCATGCTGCCCGGCTGCAGTATCCGCTGCATCGCGCCGGTCGTAGGGCTGATGCTCGAACAGATGCTACTGCTGTGCGCCCTGGGGTTTGCGATGATCTCGCTGGCCGACTATGCGTTTGAACGCCACCAGCACCTCAAGCAGTTGCGCATGAGCAAGGACGAAGTTCGCCGGGAGCGCAAGGAGATGGAGGGTAGCCCTGAAATCAAGTCAAAACGCCGCGCTCTGCGCAAGGAACTCCAGAGGGGCAATATCCGCGCCGACGTCAAACGCTCCTCGGTCATCGTCGCCAACCCCAACCACATTGCCGTCGGCATCCGCTATGTACGCGGCGAGACCCCGCTACCGATTGTCACGCTCAAATACACCGATGCCGTGGCCCTGCGAGTCCGCCAGATTGCCGAGGAGGAAGGCATTCCGGTATTGCAGCGCATCCCCCTGGCCAGAGCCCTGTACCGCGACGGCCTCATTGATCAGTACATCCCCGCCGACCTGATCCAGACCACTGCCGAGGTTCTGCGCTGGCTGGAAAGCCAGGCAAAGGACCAGCCCGACTAACAAGCCGGGGCCTCTCAACCCCTCTGCGAGCCTGCCCACCATGCCGACCTATGAACATACCACGACCTACCTCCCCGTAGAGTATCGCGTCGAAAGCCAGGGCTTCTGGCTGTTCAAACGCGACTCTCCATTACTCTTACAGCCCATACCCGAATCCCTGTGCCAAGCCCCCGAATATGAAAGCCAACTGAGTGCGATGGGCGCCCAGGGCTGGGAACTGGTGTCAGTGCAATCGCTTTTGCGCGCCATCCACCATGTTGCTCAAGGCAGTGCTGGGGCGACGCCGATCAATTACCCGTTGACCGCCGGCTTTTATTTCTTCTGGAAGCGTCGGAAACCCCTGCAAAGCCAGTAAGAAATCACGCACAACATTAAACATTTGTGTCTCGAACAGCGAACACACCCGCCCCATAATTTTTTGTGTCGACATACCGTTAACTAATAAGACAAAGAACCCTTAACCCAGCTTCAATAAAGCACACCTCGAAAACGACGCCTCTCAACTTACTCCGCTGTTGTTTATCCGCTTAAGAAAATGCCTTTAAACAAGGCTTCAATTTAAAGATTAAAAACAACAAACCATCATATAAAACAACTTACAAAGCCTTTCACAACACCTATAAAAGCCAAACTAATATCTTCTTCGCTCGGCAGCTCACCCGGCCTTATCCATCACTAAAACTAACGCCAGAGCCACCCGACACCTCAATAAAACAAGCCACGTTTACTGGCCAAGCATTTGGCCGTGTTGGCCGCGCAGCGCGCAAACCACTCTCCCAAAAAACCACTAGCAGGAAACTAGTAAATGCCTATCCGTCCTGAATCAGAGCATCTTTCATTGAGCAATCACTCACCCTTGCAGCATTCGTTATCTACGTTCTTTTATGCGGTAACGGAGCTTAAGCCGAGCATCGCCACCCTGCTCTCCGACCAAGGCCCCATCGCCAGCGGAAGCAAGACCCAGGACACCATACCGACGCTGATCGGCAGTGGTCTGCCCGCCAATCTGACTGTTGCGCTCTACAACCATGACAAACTGATTGGTCATACCGAAACCAATGCCGAAGGACGCTGGAAGTACCGACTTGAGGCCCCCCTTGGCTTGGGCGACCACAGTTTTACCGTCAGACTTACTGATCGCGATGGCAGCCAGAGTCAGAGTAGCGATCCGTACCTAATCACCGTCGAACCGCGCACGCCTATCCAGCCGACGATCGATGGTATCTACGACAACACGGGGGAGCAGACCGGCCTGCTGAGCAAGGACGACGTGACCGATGAAACCCGGCCAACCCTACTGGGTAGCAAGCTGCCTGCGGGGCTTGTGGTCACGATCTTCGACAATGGCCAGGTTCTGGGCCAAGAGCGGACCAGTTCGACCGGCCAGTGGTGCTTCCGGCCAACGAATTCGCTGCACAGCGGCAAGCATAGCTTCACCGTGCAGTTGAACTATCCGGACGGCAGTGTCAGCCATCCAAGCGAGCCCTTCACCCTCCAGATCGAACCGCAGGCGACCCTCAAACCAGTGATAGAGAGCGTACTGGATGACTTCGGCCAGGAACAGGGAGGTATCACCCATGGCGGCATGACCGATGATCGCCAACCGACCTTGATCGGTAGTGGCCTCCAGAGCCAGCAACTGGTCACCGTCTACCTCGACAATGAGATCCTCGGCCACGTGCGCACTGATGACCAGGGGCGCTGGTCCTTCGAACCTCCCACGCCACTCGAATTCGGCGAGCACCAGTTCAAGATCCGGGTGAGCTACCCCAATGGCAGCCTCGGTCCGTTCAGCGATAACTTCACTCTCACCATCACCCCCTTGGCGAGCCTCAAGCCGGTCATCGACGGCGTCTATGACTCGATGGGCGCACAGCAGGGCCTGCTCGCGAGTGGCGACATCACCGATGATCCCCGACCGGCGCTGTTTGGCAGTGGGCTGCTGGCCAACCAGTGGGTCAACGTTTACGACAACGGCCTGCTAATCGGTAGTGCCCAAGCCAATGCCCGAGGGCAGTGGAGCTTCAAGCCCAATACCGAACTGGGCAATGGCCTACACCTGCTGACCATTCGTGTCGCCCGTGTCGACGCCAGTCTCAGTCCGCCCAGCGAGCCTTTCGAGCTCATGATCGAAAGCACTGCATCCAGCCGTCCAGTGATCGACACCGTCATCGATGATGTCGGCAGTGAACAAGGAGCGATCGCCAATGGCGGAGTGACCGATGACAACCGCCCGGCCATCTTTGGTAAAAGCCCGCTTCCTAATCAATTGATCACGCTCTTCGACAACAATCGTCCAATCGCCCAAGTGCGCTCGGACGCTGACGGCCATTGGCGCTATGACCCCACGGAGCCACTCGCCCCTGGCCAACACAGCATCACCGTGCGCGCGATCACCCCCAATGGCCAACCCAGCGAGCCAAGCGAACCGTTTCTGATCACGGTCATCGCCCCGAGCAGCAACCGACCGAGCATTCAGGGGATCTACGATGAGTTCGGCAGCGAAACGGGCTTGATCTCGAACGGTGGTCACACCGATGACGCACGCGCAGTCATTAGTGGCGCCGGCCTGGAACCCTACCTACTGGTCACGATCTTCGACAATGGCCAGGAAATCGGCAAAACCCACGCCAATGCCCTGGGTCAGTGGAATTTCAAGCCCTCCGGCCTAAGCCAGGGGGAACACCGCTTCACCGTGCAGACAAGCCACCCCGATGGCAGCAAAAGCGAGTTGAGCCAGCCCTATGTCATTCACCTAACCCTGCACAACCAGTCGGTACTGCAGATTGAAGGCATTCATGATCAAGTTGGCCTCGAGCGCGGCCTGGTCAGCCATGGCGGTAAAACCGACGACATGTACGCCATACTCAGCGGCAGTGGCGCCCAGCCCTTCCAGGAGGTTGTCATCTACACGTTCGGCCAGAGCGAGCCCGTTGGACGGGTCCGCAGCAACGCCCTGGGGAAATGGCTATTCGAACCCAAGAGCCCCTGGAAGGAGGCCATAAATACGCTGACCGTGCGCGCAGTCCTGCCAGACGGCAGCGAGGGCCCACACAGCTCACCCTATGTATTCAACTTCAAAGCCGTCAGCCCACGGCCGGTTATCGACGGTCTCTATGATGACGTCGGGGTCAGCCAGGGGCTCATTACCCACGGAGGTTACACCGACGATACGCGCCCAAGCCTGTTTGGCAAGGTGGATACCCAGACCGCTCGATCGGTCAGTATCTTCCTTGATGGGCGCAACATCGCCGTCATCACCCCCGACGCACTGGGCAACTGGCTGTACACCCCCGGCCACATCCTGGCCCAGGGTCATCACCAATTTACGGTGGCAATCAACTACAACACCGGTCACCAAAGCGCGCAAAGCGATCCCTTCGCCTTCAACATCGAACGGGCGACCAGCGACACCCCAACCAGCATTGTCACTTCACCCAGCATGAAGCCGGTCATCGATGCCGTCTTCGATACCGAAGGCAATAACCGTGGCCCCATCGCAGCAGGCAGCAGTACCGATGATGCCCGCCCGGTCCTCAGCGGCAGCGGCCTGCATCCGTTGATGGGTCATGTGGTGATTTTCGACAACGGTCGTCAGATCGGCACGGCCAACATCGATGTTCGGGGCAGCTGGACTTTCAAACCCTCCGCCAACCTGACCATTGGCTCCCACGAACTAGTGATTCAAGTCAACTATCGCAATGGCACCAAAAGCCTGCAAAGCGAGTCGATCAGTTTCACCGTGGAGAGTGCTAAACCGCTCATTCAAGGGGTCTATGATGATGTCGGCCCGAATCAGGGTATGGTGGCTTCCGGTGGTATCACCGATGACAATCGCCCGACGCTGACGGGCGGCGGAGCACTCGCCCACCAGACGCTCCGGGTGTACGACGACAAACTCTGGATCGGCGAAGTACGTGCCGACGCCCTGGGCAACTGGCTCTTTGAAATGCCGGCGGCCTTGAGCTTGGGCAAACACACGTTCACCCTTCAACCGATCATGCCCAATGGCAGTTGGGGACCGAAAAGCGATGCCTACGAACTCTCCATTGTAGCGCAGAGCCGGGGCAAATCATTGAGTTATCAACTCACAGAAAACCACAGCGATTTGATCCTGATGAGCGACGCCCCACTTGCTCAGGGCGATAATCATCAGTTGCCTCTCTCCCCGGCCATTTCCCTCACATTGACCCAGGTGCTGATGGCTCCGGTCGATGACGCCTTGTTTGCCGAGCCACCTCCGGCCCAGGGTGACGCGTTGCCGGAACTGACCCTGGCGCAGATAGGTTCCTGGCACAGCGTCGATACGCCGAGCAGTGAAGGCGTGGCCGGCGACGTGTCCTTCAGCCCCGCTATCGAGCTCGTGCAACTGGATACTTACGCGGCCTGAAGCCCGTTCTTCCCCTCCCCCTGCGCTGCGCTCATTACCTTGAGCGCAGCCATTTGAACAGGGAGCCTGCGCTGGAGTACTGGCGAACGGTCGCATGATAAGCATCGAAACGATTGCTCACTGCGCTGACCCGGTTGCCGTAGTAGTCGCTCTCCGCCGAAAGCACATCCAGCAATGTGCGTCGTCCCAAGTGATACCACTGCTCGAAAAAATCGCCGCGGATCTGTTCGCTCTCCAGCGTCAACGCCTGGAATAGCTCGGCCCTTTCAAACAGCGCCAAAGCCTCCTGATGCGCGGTGCGCAGGCTGTATTCAAGATCACGGCGCAGTTGTTCCAATTCCTGACGACCCGCTTCGGCACGCTGCAAGGCTGCACGTTCGGCGGCACGCACCGCGCCCCCACGAAAGATCGGCCAGTTCACCGACAGCGCTGTCTGCCAGGGCTGCTCACGCCCCCAGGCATCTTCACGGGTGGACTTGTTGATGGTCCAGCTCAACTGCGGCAGTGCGGAGACCTTCACCGCCTCGGCCTCCAACTGCGCGGCAGCCGTCCGGGACCTGGCCTGTTGCACCAAGGGATGATCAGGGATGTCGCCCAACAGTGCAGGTAAATCCCCCGGGTGCAGATTCCACTCCTGGCCGACCGGGAGCGCCACGTGCCTATCACCCACCAGTTTGTGCAGATTGACCTGCTGATCAGCCACGCGCGTGCGTGCCGTATCGAGTGCCGCTTCTGCCTGCAACAAGCGCGCCTTGGCCTGGGTCAATTCACTACTGCGGCCAGGGTCGGCGATCACGACTTCGGCAAGCATCGCCACCAACTCACGCAGGCGGCTGGCATATTGCTCGCTCAACTGGACGATCAACCGCTGTTTGCCCAACTCGATCAGCGTGGCCGTCACTTCATGGGCCGCTCGCTGTGCTTCGGCGTCAATGCGCAACGCCATGGCCATGGCCGTCTGTTGGCGGCTCTCGATAGATGTGCCCAAGTAACCCCAGTCGAAAACCGACGTTGTCACCTGTACATTAACGCCACCATTTGTTGCATGGTCGCTGTATGCCCCGCCTCCAAATTGGTGGGCTCTGGACTGACTGCCAAGGTCCACCTGGGGCCAGCGCCTGCCTTTGATCTCATCGACATCGGCCAATGCCGCCTCATGTTCTGCCCGGGCCCCGCCGAGGGCATGGCTGCGCGCCAGCGCTGCCTCTATTGCGCCCAGAAACACCCGCTTCAACTCACTCTGTGTCGGCCCAGTGATACCGCGCCCGTGAGCGCCCCGCAGCTCGGGCAACGTGATCAGGGCCTGAGCCGAAACACCTGGCAACGTATCGGCCAACCCGGTACTCGACAGCAACGCCCCGCTCCACAACACATGCTTGGCATAAAGACGTAGATCAAGGATAAAACCGCTCATCGTGCTCATCCTCAACGCTCCCGAAAGGCTTCACGAGCCTTGAGCACGGGCTTGAGCAGATACTCGAGAATCGTCTTCTCGCCCGTACGAATTTCCACGCTCGCCAACATCCCGGGAATGATCGGCAAGTTGCGTCCTGCTGCCTGCAACGCATTGCTGCGGGTCAGCACCAGCACCCGGTAATAGCTATCGTCGGGGCGTCCCGAGGCCGCCCGCTGATCATCCTTCAATGTGCTGGGGCTGATATGTTCGAGCACCCCTTCCAGGCCGCCATAAATGCTGTAGTCATAGGCGGTGATCTTGACCATGACCGGCAGGCCGACTTGCAGGAACGCGATGTCGGCCGGGCGAATCCGCCCTTCGACCAGCAGTTGGTCTTCCAGTGGCACCAGCTCCAGGATCGGCGCACCCGGCTGGATCACGCCTCCAATCGTATGGCTGCGTATATTCTTCACCGTGCCCCGCAAAGGCGCGAACAGGGTCGTGCGCTCGACGACATCGCTGCGCCCGACCAGATGCTCGCTGGCCTGGGCCAGCTCCAGTTCGAGACGCGCCAGTTCCGCACTGGCCTCCGCCTGATAGCGATTGCCGCGCTCGATTATCTGTCCGTGGATTTCATTGGCCTGGCGTCGCATGCGCAACAGCTCGACCTCGGAGAGCAGGCCCTTTGCCGCGAGGGGTTCGACCAGACGGATCTCGTGCAGCGACAAACGATGGCTGCGCTGCAAGGCATCGAGGCTGTTATCGAGTGCGCGTTTACGCGCTTCAAAGGCCTGGGTTTCCTGGGCAACCAGATCGGCCTCGGCGCTCACCTGCTCATCGAACCGCAGAGGTTGTTGATAAGCCTCGGCCCGCAGGCGGCTGATCGCAGCCCTCAAGCCCAACACCTTGGACAATGACTCCCGGTAGCTGGACTCGGCTCGGGTCGGATCGATCCTGAGCAACGGCGCGCCCTGCTCGACGATATCGCCTTCACTGACATTCATCTGCGCCAGGATGCCGCCCTCCAGGCTCTGGATCACCTGCTCGCGACTCTGGGAAACAACCAGGCCTTCTCCCAGGGTAATCTGTTCGACGCGGGCCAGTGCCGCCCAGCCCAACCCCACACAGAACACCCCACCGATCAGTTGCAGAATCAATCTGGAACCGGGCGCCACTTGGTTCAGCAGGGAGGCCTTCAGGTCAGTCATGAACACACTGTCACCCGGCTGCAGTGGGGCCGCGCCGGTCTTGCGCCGCTTCAACAGAGCGGCGATCACGAAGCCTCTCCCGCACGCTCGGCAGTCGCAGGAGACAACGCCTTCAGCACTTGCTCCTTCGCACCGTCCATCACCACCTGGCCCTCCTCCATGACAATCAACCGATCGACCAGTGCCAGCACACTGGGGCGATGGGTGACCAGCACCAGCGTCTGTCCGGCGCTGGCGCGCAGCAAATGCTCAAGGAAGTTCGTTTCGGTCTGGCTGTCCATCGCACTGGTCGGCTCGTCGAGCAGGAGCATCTTCGGCCGGCTGAGCAGGCTGCGTGCCAGGGACACCAGTTGGCGCTGGCCCCCCGACAGACCTTCGCCCATCTCGCCAATCGGCAAATGAATACCCAGTGGATGACGGGCCGCCACCTGATCCAGGCCGGTCAGGCGTAGCACATGGAGAAACTCCTCAGCACTGGCCTGCGGGCAGCCGATCAATACATTCTCACGCAGGGAGCCATAGAACAGCCGCGCCTCCTGGCCCACATAACCGACCGCCGCACGCCAATCGGCCGGATCGATCTGGTTGACCGCCAGGCCATCGCTGAACATCTGCCCTTCTACAGGGGCATAGAGGCGCGCCATTACCCGCAACAGCGTCGACTTGCCGCTGCCGATACGCCCGAGAATGGCCACCCGCTCGCCTGCCGCGATATTCAAGCTGACGTGTCGCAGCACTGGCGGCTTGGGTTGAAGTGGCGGAGCCGGGTAAGCGAAGCCGACGCCCTTGAGCGACAACTGACCACTCAATGCCGGCCGCGCCAGGTACTCATGACCCGCGTCACGCTCCACCGGCAGGGCCATCAGCCGGTTCAGCGACTGCAACGCCGCCTTGGCCTGCTGAAAACGCACCGCCAGGCCAACCACCTGGCCCAACGGAGCGGTTGCCCGCCCGGCCAACATGACCGTCGCGATCATGGCCCCCATGGTCAGTTCCCCCGCCGCGATCAGGTAAACCCCACTGACGACCAGCACCACCGTCTGCACCTGCTGGAAAAACGCCACGACGCCTGTCGCCAGGCTCGACAGACTGCGCGACTTCATGGCCGTCGCCGCCGACAGTGCACTGAAGTGATCCCATCGGCGCTGCATATGCGCCTGCCCCCCGACCGCCTTCAGCGTTTCCAGGCCCTCGATGGACTCGATCAACACCCCTTGCTTGAGCGAAGACTCACGCAGGTTTTCGCTCATCGTCCGGGCCAGTGGCCACTGAACAATCAGGCACACCAGGACAATCAGGGGGATCAACAACGTCGGTACCCAGCCCAACGGTCCACCCACCAGAAAGATCACGGCGACGAACATCAATACGAACGGTAGGTCGGAAATCGCCGCCAGCGTGGCCGACGTTGCGAAGTCGCGCACCGATTCGAATTCACGCAATTGATTGGCGAACGAACCGGCCGACGCGGGACGGTGCTCCATCTGGATCGCCATGGCCTGGCGAAACAGCAGCGCGCCGAGCACCAGGTCGGCCTTCTTGCCCGCCATATCCAGCAGGTGGGCACGCACATAACGCGCCACAGCCTCGAAGACCATCGCCATGACTACGCCAATGGCCAGGGACCATAACGTCACGAACGCCTGGTTCGGAACAACCCGGTCATACACATTCATGGTGAAAAAAATGCTCGCCAATGCGAGCACATTGATCAGCACGGCGCCAATGGCCGCACTGCGGTAGTAACTGCGGTAGCGCCATAGCGTGCTCAACAGCCAATGCCCGGCAGGCTGCAGACTCTCCTCGCCGGCACGCTGATCGACCTTGGCCGCTGGCTTGACCATTAGTGCGTGTCCGGCATACAACCGATCCATCTCGGCCGAGTCCATTTCCACCGCTTCCAGGCTGATCTGCGGAATGATCACCTGGTACAGCGATACCTGCTTGCCCTGCCCATCGCTCACTTGGCGGTATCCCGTCAGCACACAGGCGCTCTGTTCCTTGCAGAGCAGAATGATCGGCAACAATTGCTGCGGCAGGGCCGGCAGGGCGCGAACGCTCAAGCCCGAGAGCAGCCCCGCCCCTGCAAGCGCCTCGACCGCCAGAGAAGGCAACAACCGCGGACCTCTGGGCAACCCCGCCATCAGGGCCTGAGGACTTTTACCAACGCCGTAGTAATCGCAGATCCAACTCACGCAGGCGAGTAGGCTGTCATCGTTGTTCAAGACCGGGACGGGGGAATCGTATTCACAAAAATTGGTAGCGGTCGCACTGTCCATCGTCGTCGCTCTACTCGCAGTTTCCCCTGCCCCCCCCCCCGCTGCACTGTGCAACCGACGGTAGGAAGCAAGGGAAGTTGAAAGAAAACAAAAAGCGCTGATACCCACTAACAGGCTGGGCACCGCGCTAGAGGGCAGCGAGTTTGCGGGCTGGCTTCGACGCGTAGAACAGGACTCGTCTTAAATGACTCAATAACCCCAAGAATGCTAAATAATGAAAATCTTGGGCACGCTCAAACGATATACGCAGATGTTTAAACCTAAAGGCTCATGGAAAACTTAAGTTCCACCATGTAGGAAGTTACTTATTTGAAGCGATACTGACCGCAACATTCAACTTGTTCAGCAAGATTTCCATTTCGTTGCTATCGACAATGACATAGTCTTCCGTGCTGCGCTCCATTTGCGCCGCCAAGACAGAAATACGATGCAGACCCAGCATCAGTGAAGCACCATTAATGCGATGGGCGAGTCTGTTGGCCGCAGGCCAGTCACGTACGCCGATGGCAAATTTCAGCGCCTGGAGATCCTCCTCGGTGGTCAACAGGAACCGTTCATGCAGTTCTGCCTGAGCCGAAGGCTCAACCAAGTTGACGATACTCAAGGCCTTGTCATCCGAGTGGAGCGATTCGCTTGGCAACATATCGGCACACCACGACTCAATCATTTCCGCCAGCTCCTTGAGGCGAATAGGCTTGGCCAAAACGCCATCGATTCCCGCTTCGGTGCATGCCTGCTGGTGATTGCCACCATGTAGCGCTGAGATGGCAATAATCGGCGTAAAACCACCTTCCTTGAATTCATGCTCACGGATATGCCTGGCGACCGCATAGCCATCGATATCCGGCAACTGACAATCCAGTAAAATAAGATCGAAGTGATTGTCGCGCCAACTATCCAAGGCCTTCTGCCCGGTGTCGACCAGCACTGAGCTGTAACCCAGCTCCATCAGTTGACGCTCGATAACCGCAAGGTTATCCGGATGATCGTCTACCACCAGAATATTCAAGGCCGCTGACAGGCCATCCGTATGCCCCCCACCCTGATACTCTTCGCGCACCAGTTTCGCATCGATGAACTCTATCGGCAGGTCGACATCGATTCGCGTGCCCACGCCAGCAAAACTCTTCAGGCTGATGCTCCCGCCCATCAAGCCGACCAACTCCTTGCAGATGGTGAGCCCCAGACCGGTCCCAACAACCCGCGAGGTACTCATGGGACCTACTTGGGTGAAGGGCGAAAACAACTCTTCCTGGCGATCCTCGGCAATGCCCACGCCGGTATCGGTCACCGTAAATTTGAGCGTTCCATATTGCTCACTGCCTGGGTTGAACTGCAACAACAGGTCGACATCGATGTGTCCTACTTCGGTGAACTTGACGGCATTGGAGACCAAATTGTTGGCGATCTGATGCAAGCGCGCCGAATCAATCAATACATTGAACCCACCCTGAGAATGCACCCGCAGGTCGATCTTGACCGGTTTGTGCTTACAACTCAGTTGCGCCATATCAATGACCTGCTCCAGCAAGGTCTTCAAGTTCGTTGGACGAAGTTCAATCGAAACTTTTTTCGCCTCCAGCTTGCAATAATCGAGTACATCGTCGAGCAAGCGCAGGAGATTGCGCGCGCCTCCAGTAGCCAACTTGACCAATTGTTCATGCTCGGCGGGGAGCGATTTGCGCTCTAGCAACTCCAGCGAGGAGAAAATGGCATTCATTGGGGTGCGGATTTCATGGCTCATGACAGCGAGGAACTTGGACTTCTCCAACTCACTGCGTATCGCCCTGCGCTTAAGCAAACGCTCACGGTAAGACAGCGTCAGCAACAGCAGCAGTACCAGCCCCCCGAGAAGGATTTCCGGTAAGTAGTTATCGAGGGCCACTCTATAGCCGGGCTTTTTGTAATAAAGCGTATCAATCCAGCGTTTATCGATCAGATCGGTCTCATCAGCCGTCAGCGATTCCAACGACTTGTTAACGACCGAAAACAATTCCGGCTGATCCTGGCGTATGCCCATAGAGAAGGTCCCGGAGAACTCGGTCAGTACCCCTGCCACAGCCAGTGTTTTATCGTAATCACTCTGCATAACGGGCAGCAGATTATCGCCCAGGCCAACCGCTGCGTAAGCCAGGCATTCATCCACCGCCTTCAAAGCCTCTTGCGGGGTCGTCACGCTGATTAGCTGAACATCGGGATAGGACGCGCGAAACAGCTTTTCAACACGGCTTCCAGATTTAACGACAATCGTTTTACCCTGCAGTTGTTGCGCCCGGAAAATCACCGGAATATTCTTGCGCGTGATCGCGACGACATCGATCGTCATATAGGGCCGGCTGAAATTCATCGGCGGCAAGGTGGGACCATAGATATCATCACTGGAAATCACCGGTAAAAGGTCAATCTTGCCCTCGACCATCAGTTTCCGCGCAACGACCCAGCCCTCTTCTGACACCACTTCGAAACGCAGCCCGGTGTGCTGCGCAATGGCATCCAGATACCCTGCGCTGACGCCCTTGTATACGCCATTCTCCATGAACTCCACTGGCGCGAAATTCGGCTCCGCCGCAATTCTCACCACCGGATGGGCTGCAATCCAGGCGCGCTCCTGCTCGGAGAACTCCGCCAGTTCATGTGCCTGAACACTGCTTGCCCAGACCCACCACACTATTGCTCCAAGCAAGTACCTGCTCCTACCCCACGCCATCTTCAGAAACCGCCTAAGTGCGCATGCAGCTTGAACATTTCGGTATCGTTCTTCACACCCAGCTTGCGAAAAGCTGCCTGTTTCTGACCACTGATGGTTTTAATACTGCGGGAAAACTTGCCGGCGATCTGCGTCACCGACATGCCCTCCAGGCAGCAGCGCAACACTTCACGCTCGCGGATGGACAAGCTGGCGCTGCGGACCAATACCGAGTCCTGACCTTCAAGGCCCAGCTCATTGCCCTGATCGCCATCCGTTGCCTCGATCTTGAAGGCCGGATCAAATTCGGCAGTCATCAAGGGATCAAGGTATATCCGCTCTGCCGCCACGACCCGAACGGCCTCGATCAGCCTCTCGATGTCCTGGGTCTTGCCAACAAATCCCTGCACTCCGGCCCTGATGATCAATTGCACTGTCGCCGAATGCTCATGTGCAGACGAAATCACGATGCGCATCTGTGGGTAACGTCGACGCAACAGACGAATCAGGTTCAAGCCATCCAACTCGTCCGGGCGCAATGAATAATCAAGCACCAGGACATCCACTTTGATCGTCCTCAAGCCTTCAAGCAGCCCACGACTGCTTGAATACTCACCCACGATGAGAAAATCGGACTCCTGAGCAAAGCGGGTGGCCTGACCGTAGCGAATCATCGCATGGTCGTCGAGCAACGCGATGCGAAGCGGGGAAACGTGTGAGAACTCCATTGCCATACCTCGTGCAAACATCATTGACCTGAGGCCCTTACGGCCACTTCAGATCTTGAAAACACTCACCAAAACAGGGAGTTAGTAGAAAACAATAAAACACCGAAATTCGGCTTCACTGCACTTTACCGAACAACTATCCTCCGACACAAATAGAGCCAGGACTCTAAAAATCCATGCCTGTTAAATTTCTCACACAAATACTGCATGTTTCTTTCAAAATTACAGAACAGCGCTCCAAAACACACAGAATAAACTAGCCTCACCTACATAAAAACTGACGACTTAAAATACAAATCAATAAACACCACAGCATTCAAGATATTTCTTAAAGCCACCACCACAAGCACCACTTTAAATTTGATCGTGCCTGCAACTACGCATTCCAAAAGTGCCAAGCAGGCATTACGCTCCATAGACAAAAAAAACTTAACTCTCCATAACCTAAAACAGTGAAGCCAAACCCATGAAGAAACTTGCGTTAATCACCACTTTCCTTTCCATCACTGCAATCACCCCATTTGCTCAAGCCACTACTGGCACTATCAATTTTACCGGTCAGCTCACCGCTGCCACTTGCGAGATTAAAAGTGGGGGTGGGTCTCCCATTATTAATATTCCCCTCGGCAGCATCAGCGTCGGTGATGTGAAAGAGGTTGGTGCCACCAGCCTTTCCGCCACCGGCACAACCACTATTGATGTCGAATGCAAAGGCACCACTGGCTTTAATACCGTCGCCATGAAATTCGACCCGGCTGCCGGGTCGGGCTTCGCATCCGGCAACCTCGACCTGCTGGCCCTTAGCCCAGCAGCCACGGGTAGTGGTGCCACAAACGTAGGTATCGGCCTGCTCGACGAAAACAATAGCTTGATTAAATTGGGCAGTGGCGGAACGCTCGATACTGCACTGGCAACGGTTGGCACTACGGGCGACGCAACAGCAAAAATCCTGGTGCGTGCAGCCTACTTCAAAACCACTGCAGCCGCCCCGACACCGGGAGAGGCCAATGGCACCATGGCATTTACCATGAGCTACAAGTAAGGCCCTCTAAGGCTTTCCCCTAGGGGTACGGGTAATCCCGTACCCTCTTCCAATATCAAAACAAAAGCAAAAGACCGCTGCTCCATCAAGCGGCCGGACCTTACACCAATTGGTTAGCCATCACAAATAGCACTTCCAGTGTTTATATTTCAAATACGCCATATCGATGGCCTGTAACGACCAATAACGCCAACACCGTAACGATTATCAAAACCCCATACAACCCAACACATCACCCACGACAGCACCCCACGCATTAAACAGGGAGAGGATCGGCATGTTTCGGCGCGGTATACTTTTCGGCACTTTTTTGATCAGCACTCTATTTTTCAACCAAGCCCTGGCTGGCATTTCGCTTAATGCAACACGCGTTATATTTAATGAAAAGGATAAAGAGGCTAGCCTGTCGGTCACCAATCAAGGAGCGCAACAGATACTCCTACAATCCTGGCTGGAAACCGAAAATAGCGACGATACCGTACCGTTTGCAATTACACCGCCACTGGCACGCATGGCAGGTAATGCCCGGCAACAGCTTCGCGTGCTGTTCCAGGGAACTGGCGTACCCACCGACAAGGAGTCGGTATTCTGGATCAATGCTCAGGAAATCCCCCAGGCTGCCCCGGGCATGAATACCCTGCAACTGGCAGTGCGCCAGCGTATCAAGCTCTTCTATCGCCCCGCGGGTCTCACTGGCGAAGCAATAATGGCTCCGCTAGCCCTGAACTGGAAGCTGGTTCGCGAGGGCAACGCGCTGTTTGTGCAGGTCGACAACCCCAGCCACTTCCACGTCTCGCTCGCTGAAGTCACCGTCCATGCCAATGGCCAGGAAGCCAGGGCCCAGGACGCCCCAATGGTCGCACCGGGGCAAAGCACCCGTATTGCGCTTTCGCCCTACTCGGCGGCGTCATCCATGACATTGAAGTTCACCGCCATCAATGACTACGGCGGTACCAATCGCTACAGGGCCACCCTGACCGCCAACCAAGTCGCGCAGGCACAACGCGAGTAATGGCGCTTGCCATTCCCTCGCCCCTTCACCCCTCCGACTTCGCAGCCTACCCAGGTGTAGTATCCATGACAGACGCTCACTCGCGCCGCTCAGGTCTGGCGCCTTCACTCCATTGCCTCTGCGCCAAACCTACACACCTGTCCAGCCTGCTTTGCATCGCAGCCACGCTGGTAATACCCGAGTATGGTTTGGCGCAAGGTAACGGTGCAGCCGAGTCGTCAGCACCTCAATTCAGCACCCAGTTTCTCAAGAACGGCGGAAGCACCATTGATCTCGATGACTTTCTGCGCGGCAGCAACATCCTGCCAGGCTCCTACCGGGTAGATATCTACATCAACCGCAACCTGAGTGGACGTCAGGACATTGTGTTCGACAAAAACACACGTACTGGCCAGGTCGAAGCCTGTCTAAATCTCGACATGCTCGAAGCTCTTGGCCTGGATATCAAGGCTCTACGCGAAGCCGGCAAGGTCGACGAATCCTTGCGCCAACGTTGTTATGACCTGCCGGCACAGGTCGAACACAGCAGTGTCGAATACGATGCCGAGCGCTTGCACCTGAACATCAGCGTGCCCCAGGCCTCCATGTCGCGCAGCGCTCGCGGCTATGTCGATCCAGCCTTGTGGGATGAGGGCGTTAATGCCGCGTTTATCAACTACAACTTCAACGGGCGGCGTAACAACAATCACGGCAGTACCAGTGAAAGTTACTATCTGGGCATGCGCAATGGCATCAACCTTGGCGCCTGGCGTTTGCGCAACGAATCGACGCTGTCTTCCGGCACAGGCCAAACCAGCCAGTTCAAAAGCAACCGGACCTTTGCTCAGCGCGATATCACCGCATTGAAAAGCCAGCTAACGCTGGGCTCCACCTACACCCCCTCGCAAACCTTCGACAGCGTGAGGATCAAGGGCGTCGTGCTGGCCTCCGATGACGCGATGCTGCCGGATAGCGAGCGCGGCTACGCGCCTACCATTCGTGGGGATGCCGAGACCAACGCTACCGTGGAGATTCGCCAGAACGGATACCTGCTGCGCAGCGTCAATGTAACGCCCGGCCCGTTCGTGATCGATGATGTTTACCCCAACGGCTCCAATGGCGATCTGCTGATTACCGTGATCGAATCGGACGGGCGACGACGCGATATCGTCCAACCCTATGCCGCCTTGCCACAGATGGTTCGCCGAGGACGGCTGCGCTACGACCTGGCACTCGGCAAGTACGACAGCAACGACGAGAGGGACGAGTCGCCCAAGCTACTCAGCTCTGGCCTGGCATTCGGCCTCACCGACAACACGACCCTGACGGGCGGGTTGCAATGGGCACCCAACTTTCGGGCCACCAACCTAGGCCTGACCCGGAACACCTTTCTGGGTGCTGTCTCGGCCGACATCACCCAGTCCGATAGCCAGGCCCGCGAGAATAAAAACAGTGGCCACAGCCTGCGCCTGTTGTATTCCAAAACACTCAGCAGTACCGACACCACATTAACCCTGGCCAGCTATCGGTACTCCACCGCCGGCTATCGCACGCTCGCCGAACACATCGCCGAATCTGGCCTGCAACGTGGAGCAAGCATGCAAGGCCGCGCAAAGTCGCGCCTGGACCTGACCATCAACCAGACACTGGGACAACGTAGCAATGGCTCGTTGTACTTCTCCGGCAGCGAGCAACGCTTCTGGAACCAGCCTGGGCGCTCGCAGCAGTACCAATTGGGCTACAGCAATACCTGGCGCTCGATGAACTACAACATTGCCGGCACCTATACACGCAACCCCGGCAACTACAATGTGGAAAACCTCACACGGCTGAATCTAAGCCTGTCCTTCCCTCTCGGAGGCGGCACCCGGGCTCCCCGCTTGCTGAGCAACTACAGCTCCCAAAGCGATGGCCAACGCAATCTGCAGATGGGCCTCAATGGAGGCCTGGCCGGGTTCGACGACACTTACTACTCGCTTCAGGCCGGGCATGATCGACGCGACGGGGCCACCACCTCAGCCAGCCTCAGCACCATGACCTCGGTCGCCCGCCTGGACGCCGGATACAGCCAGGGCCGCGATTACCGGGGCAGCACCTTCGGCGCCAACGGCTCAATCGTCGCTCATGCCGGCGGCGTCAATCTGGGCCAGCCTCTGGGCGAGAGTTTCGCCCTGGTCGAAGTTCCAGGCCCGCAGGGCACCCGACTCAGCAACTTCAACGGTTCCAGTACTGGTTTCAATGGCTATGCGGTACTGCCCAATACCAACCCGTATCGAACCAACTGGGTCAATCTGGATACCCGCGATCTGGGATCCGATATGGAGATCGACACCCCGACCCAACAACTGATCCCCCGTCGCGGCTCGATCACACTGGCCCGCTTCGCCACCAAGCTCGGACGACGCGTGCAGTTCGAACTGCTGCATGCGGACGGCAGCCGGTTTCCTTTCGGCACCAGCGTAGAGACCCCCGAAGGGCGACTACTGGCAATCGCCGACCCGAATGGGCGAGCGCTGGTACTGCTTGAAGAGCAACAGGGCACCCTGCTGGTCAAATCCTCGGGCCAGACCTACTACGGGGCCTACCACCTCGAAGACTTCGCCCCCAAGCCAGGCTATGAGTTGATGCGACTTGTCGTCCAACCCACGCCCTAACGCCCCCACCACCCACCCCGCTTGCGCAGCAGAGAGACACGGACTATGTCGAAACTGATGATCACCACCACGTCAGCTAGACCGCACCTCAGCCGATCGGCCAGGTGCGGCCTGCTGGTTCTGGCGCTGTTTCCCAGCCTGGCCGCGGCCTCGGAATATTGGTGCGCAGCCGGCTCCCATCAGCCAGAGCCAAGCATGCCGGTGCCTCACGTTATCAACTACATGCACCCCTTCAATGACATCCCCCTGCGCAACATCCTGGGCAACATGACCATCGATATGCCTATCCTGTGCGGCGGCGGCCAACCGGGCGATACATTCAGGGTCTATCGCACCACGCAGATGCAGGCCGGCATGGACAATCAAACCTGTCAGCTTAAACAGCCCAACGGCCACCCCGTACAGGGGATCGGTGTACGCCTGCGCAGCTCTCGCGGTAGCGCCCTGCAGTGCAACGAACCATCGCCGAAACCGGAAAACCTGGTGTTCGAGATGGTTGCCGGATCGCCCACCTCCAGCGTTACCGGGTTCAAGATCCCCGTGGCATTGGAGTACATAAAAACCGGCCCTACCACCAACCTGCCTCCTGGCCTGAATGTGCTCGAGTTTCCCCTGACCAACAGCTTTGTGGCCATCAACAGCCAGGGCCGGGTCCAGAACGACTGGGGGCGACCCCATCTGAGTGCCACCAGTGGAACCCTGGTTTCGAACTGTGCACTGGCCCAGATCAGTACCCCCGTCCGGTTTGACCAACTGGCCCTTGACCAACTGCACACCAGCGAGCGTTCGTTCAGTGTCCAACTGAAGAACTGCGGCAGTGCCGCTGCTGCAAACCTCTTCAACGGAGCCATGTCGATGGCCTTCCATTCCGGCAAGTTGAACTATGATGGGACCCTCGCCAACGACGCCTGCACCACCTGCGCCAAAGGCATTGCCATTGAAGTCATGAAGGAAGATGGCACCCGTGTGGACCTCACTCGCCGGTACAAAATGAGCGAGGGTAGTTTCAGTATCACTGGCGACACCATCGAACAGCGTTTCAAAGCTCGACTGATTCCCACCGGCACACCCACTGGCGGAGAAATCAGAGGTTTACTGACGCTTGTATTTACTTCCAGATAGTTTCCCCACTGTCTCACTTCGCCTGCTCTACGCAACAAAAAGCCGTCTACCAATATCCTTGATGGCGGTTTTTTACTCCTTTAATCCCTCCGCATCCTAAGTATTAACCCTTATGACCCTTACCTCCCCTCTTTGGTATTGACGCGCCCTTGGCGCGCTTGACAACCCGGTACGCCCTCGCGATTCTTGCCGCCAGGAAAACCGGCAACACATAACAACAATAACAATTGAATGGCGCTACACCGCGCCAATGGAACAAGGAGTTCGTCGATGCTTGGCTACTACGCGCAATACAGCAAGGAATACATCACCACCCTGATGATCCTGACCACGCTGTTCTTTGCCCTTCCCCTTTTCATCGCACCACTGGCCTGGGCCCGCCTTATGCGCTGGACCATCCCGGAGCATGATCACCTGGCCATCTACTTCGGTCGCTGCCTGGGGGCCTTTATTCTGGTTATCGAAGCTGCCTCGTTGCGTTCTGCAACTACCGGAACCTCTTTCAGCTATCCCTTCGATCTACTGTTCCTTGTTTTTGGTTCCATGTTCTTTGTCCATGTATATGGCGCTATCAAACGTATTCAACCGATTACCGAAACATTGGAAATCGGCTTCTGGGTCATTCTCCTGATCCTCAACACTCTGTTCTACCCCGCCACCAGCATTACGCTGTAACTGCGCTCACCGCAGAGCAACTGGCGGCAGGTTTTCTGCCAGCCAGTTGCGCAAACTCCCATCTAAATATCCAGAACTCCTGAACGCCAACATGGCTATTGCCATGCGCGTTTTCGTACCTGCTCGATAAGTACTGTCTCTATTCAAGGAATGAAAATGCTCGACACTGAGGATGAACTTTCGCGCGCTGCCCTGATGGACCTGGTCCGCCAATTGCTTCATCAAGCGACAGGTGTCGAGTTGCATGTTCTGCAGAACGAAGCGACCTTCCAGGAGATTGGGTTGACTTCCCTGGCGATTCTCAATTTCAACGAACTGATCCAGCCCATCTTTGCCAACCTAAACAAAACCTTGCTGTTCGATTGCCGCTGTATTCGCGACGTCGCCACGCACCTACTGCGCGAACACCCCAAGGCCAGCGCTCACTATCTGCAGGACCGCGCCCCCACTGAGCCAACGACTCCAGCAGCCGCCGATACCTGGCCACTCATTACCGCCCTGGCGCCGCACGACGACAACCACACGCCCACGGATATCGCGATCGTCGGCCTGCACGGCCGCTTCCCTGGCGCGAACACACTCGACGAGCTCTGGCAAAACCTGCTGGCGAGCGTTGACTCGGTTGGCGAAATCCCCGTCGAGCGCTGGCCCCTGGAGGGCTTCTTCGAAGCCGGTACTGATTCACGCAACAGCGGCTTGAGCTACGCCAAGTGGGGCGGTTTCCTGCAGAACATCGATCAGTTCGACGCCCAGTTCTTTGCCATTCCGCCCCGGGAAGCCGCCTGCCTGGACCCACAGGAGCGGCTGTTTCTCGAATGCGCCTGGCATGCCCTGGAAGATAGCGGCCACCTGGGCGAGCGCAGCCAATTGCTGCGTCATGCCAACGGTGCGCTGGATATCGGCGTATTCGTCGGCATTACCAGTAACACCTACCCACTGCTCGGGCCGGCACTCTGGCAGGCAGGGCAGACCGCAATCCCCAACGGACTGCCCTGGTCGGTGGCCAACCGGGTGTCGTTCGCCCTCGATCTGTGCGGGCCAAGCTTGGCCGTCGATACCGCCTGCTCCTCGTCTCTAACCGCTCTGCACCTGGCCATCGACAGCCTGCGCAAGGGCGAATGCCGGGCGGCGCTGGTCGGCGCGGTCAATCTCTATACCCACCCGGCCAAATACGTACAGCTGTGCCAACAACACATGCTTTCGCCCAGCGGGCGTTGCCATACCTTCGGCAGCGCCGCCGATGGTTTTGTCCCCGGTGAAGGGGTCGCCGCCTTGGTGCTCAAGCCGCTGGCCAGAGCCCAGCGCGATGGCGACCGGATCCTGGCAGTGCTAAAGGGCAGCGCGGTCAACCATGGTGGACGCACCAACGGCTATACCGTGCCCAGCGCCAGTTCCCAGGCGGCGCTGATCGAACAGGCCCTGGCCGACGCCCGGGTGCCGGCAGCCAGCATCAGCTATATCGAAGCCCACGGCACCGGCACCCGACTGGGCGATCCCATCGAGCTGCAAGGTCTCAAGCAGGCGCTGGGTGGCGCCGACGCCACAACGGCCTGCCATATCGGCTCGATCAAGGCCAATTTCGGCCATCTGGAAGCAGCTGCAGGCATGGCCAGCCTGAGCAAGGTGGTCCTGCAACTGCAGCATCGGCGCCTGGCGCCCTCACTCCATGCCCAGACCCTGAACCCCGACGCTGGCCTGGAGCATAGCCATCTGCAGGTGGTCCGTGCCGCTCGGGACTGGACCGCCGAAGCGGGCGTGCGCCGCGCCGGGATCAGCTCATTCGGCGCCGGGGGCGCCAATGCCCACGTGATCGTCGAGCAGGCCCCCGACCGTGCGCCACAGGCCGGCAGCGCCGGTGTAGCGGTGTATCCGCTGTCGGCACGTACCGAAACCCAATTGCGCGAGCAGGCCCGCGCACTGCTCCAATGGCTGCAACGTCACCCTGGCGAATCCGCCCGCCAACTGGCCTACACCCTGCAATGCTGCCGCCCGGCGTTCGAATATCGCTTCGCCCTGGCCGCTGGCGACCTGAGCCAATTACAGGCAGGCCTCAAAGGCTTTCTGCAACCGGCGCCGTCAAGCACACCGATCGGCTATCAAGGCCGACTGCTGACGTCTGGCGCCGTATCGAGCGAGCTGGACAGCACCGATCCCGAACAACTGGCCGTGGCCTGGGTCGAAGGCCGGCTCGGCACCTGGAGCCGCTTCTGGCCGCAGCCGCCGAGCCCGCTGGCCGCACCTCTGTACCCCTTTGTTGCGGACCGGCACGCGCTGCCCCGGATCGACCCCGTCACCACAGGCTCCAGCACCCGATTACAACTCGACGCCCGGCAGTTTTTCCTGCGCGATCATCAGGTCCAGGGGCAACCGGTGCTGCCCGCGGCGGCCTACCTCGACTTCTGCTACAACGAAGCCCGGCGCCAGGGCCTGGAGCTGCCGCTGGAACTGCATAAACTGACCTGGGCCAGCCCGATCCGCTTCGAACCCGGCCAAGTACGCACCGTCGAATGCCGCAGCGAACGCCTGGAACAGGGATTGCGCCTGGAATTCCAGCCATTGCCAGCCAGCGAAGCCAGCCCCAGTTTCCGTGGCGACTGCCGTGCGGCACCGGCACCGGCAACGAACCTGCCAAGCCTGGCCCGCGTGCACAGTGAATGCCCCGATGCCTTGGCCCTCGACACGCTGTACCCCACCCTTGAGCGCCTGGGCATTGCCTATGGCCCGACCTTCCGCTGCCTGGCCGGCGCCTGGCTGGGCGAGGCGCAAGCCCTGACCGAAGTGCGCTGGCGCGCCGAGCAGCGTTTGGGTGAGCCCTTGAGCGCGCTCGATCCGGCGCTGCTCGACGCGGTGTTGCAAAGCGCCTTTGTCACCGCTGTGCGCGGCAACAGCCAGGTCGACGCAACCTTCGTCCCCTACACCTGCCAGTCCCTGCGCTGCTACGGGCCGTTGACCGAGCACTGCTTTGTGCATGTACGTGCGCGCCCCTCCCAGGCCAGTCGAATGCACCTGTACGATTTCCAGGTCTTCGCCGCAAGCGGCCAATTGTTGATGGCCATCGAGGCCTTTGCCTTTCGTGAATACCGGGTCGAACCCGAGACGGCCGTCCATCTGCTCGAACCCTACTGGCAGCCCCAACCCGCAGCGCCCGTCCACGCGGCGTCGACCCCGACCACCCTGGTGCTGTGCAGCGATCCGCAAGCCTTTGCCCAACTGCCCGCGCCGCTGCGTGACAGCGCCTGGCAGCTACTCGCGGCCCCTCAGTTCCGCTACCAGTCGCCGCGCACCGTCGAGGCCGACTTGGGCGATCCGCGCCACATCGAATTGCTGCTGCGGCTGCTGACAACCGAACAACTGACGCCCGAACGCCTGCTGCTCGATCTGCGCGAAATCGACGCCGAGGACGGCGCGCTGGGCGAAGGCCTGGAGGCAGCTCTGACAAGTGCAGAGTTGCTGCGTCAGCTCTGCCAGGGCCAAAAAACGCCCCATCTGCATATCCAGGTCCTGCTGCATCCAGGCCCCGTCAGCGCCCTTGAAGGGCTACTGCGCTCGGTGGTCCAGGAGATCCCGAGCCTGAGTGCCAGCCTGATCGAAACCAGCGCCCATCCCGATGCCGCTGAACGCGAGGCGCTGGCACGCGAGCTGCTGGCCATCGTCCAGCCGGGCGTCAGCCGTGTGTCACTGGCCCGGGGTGAACGGCACGTGGCAAGCCTGCGCTTTGTCACGCCGCAGCCCACCGTCACACCCGCGCAATGGGCCTCGGGCGACGTCTTGGTCATTAGCGGCGGCCTGGGTGCAGTGGGTCGTGCTCTGGGCGAAGCCCTGGCAAAAATCGGCGGTCTGCGCCTGGCGCTCTTGGGGCGGCGCACCGCCGAAGAGGACGCTGCCCAATGGCTGGCGCAGCTCAAACACTGGGGCGCCGCCGACGCCGGCTACTGGCAGGCCGACTGTGCCGACGCCAACGCCGTGCACACGGCCCTGGTCGATATTCGCCAGCGTTTGGGCGGCTGTCATGGGGTGATCCATTGCGCCGGAGTCCTGCAGGACGGTTTCTTCCTGCGCCAGCCGGCCGCCGAACGCGAATCAGTACTGCGGGGCAAAACCCTGGCGGCCCTCCATCTGGACCAGGCCACCGCCAGCGACCCGCTGAAGCTGTTTATGGTTTGTTCGTCCCTGGCCGGGGTCTACGGCAATGTCGGGCAAAGTACCTACGCCCTGGCCAATGCCTGGCTCGACCGCTTTATGCAGGCACGCCAGCAACGCTGTACCGACGGCCAGCGCCATGGCCGCTCGCTGTCGATTGCCTGGCCGCTATGGCAAACCGAACACGGCATGCAGGCCCCGGAACCGGTGCGCCAATGGCTGACACGACATGGCCTGGCACTGCTGCCGAGCAATCAGGCCGTGGCCACGTTCCTGCACTGCCTGACACTGCCCCAGGTGGTGTTGATTCCGGTCTGCGGCAAACGCGACGCCGTGGCCCGACTGTTCGGCATCGAGGCCGTCAGCCCCACGACCGTCGAGACCCCGCAAGTGCCGCCCCAGGGCGCGACCGACTCGCCTTCGCTGCTCGACTACCTGACCCGACAACTGGCCGAAGTCACGGCCACGGCCCTGGACAAGGTCGACCCGGACACCTCACTGGAAGTCTTCGGTCTCGACTCAATCCTGGTGATGGAACTCAACGGCCGCCTGGAGCAGCACTTCCCCAGCCTATCAAAAACCGTGCTGTTCGAAGTCCGCAGCCTGCGCGAGCTGGCCGCCCTGCTCAGCACCGAGCATCCCGACGACGTCGCCAGACTGGTGCCGTCAACCGTTGCTGAGCCGCAGCCCGAAGCACCATCACCCGGCCTGGAACTCCACACAACCTCGCCAATACTCCACCCCGACGCCGACGGGCAACGTCAGGACATTGCAATTATCGGTCTGGCCGGGCGCTACCCCGGGGCTCGCGATGCCCAGGCTCTGTGGCAGCATCTGGCAGCCGGCGACGATCTGATCAGCGAAGTGACCTCCCGCTGGGAGCAACCGGACGGGAATGATCGGCTCTACGCCCGCTGGGGTGGCCTGGTCGACGATTTCGATTGTTTCGACCCACTGTTCTTCGGCATTTCACCGCGCGATGCCGAGCGGATGGACCCGCAGGAGCGGCTGTTTCTGCAGACCGCCTGGCATGCCGTCGAAGATGCCGGCTACACCCCGCAGACCCTGTCCGGCCCGCGCCAGCCAGGGGTGGATCGACGCCGCGTCGCCGTGGTCGCCGGGGTGATGTACGGCGAATACCAGTTCTACGGCGCCTCCAGTTGGCCGCAGCGACCCGCGACCCTGAGCAACTCGTCCTATGCCTCGATTGCCAATCGGGTGTCGTTCTGCCTGGACCTGGAAGGGCCCTCGTTCGCCATCGACAGCATGTGCTCCTCGTCCCTGACCAGCCTGCACCTGGCCTGCGACCTGATCCGCAGCGGCAGTTGCGAACTGGCCCTGGCCGGAGGCGTCAACCTGTCCCTGCACCCCTATAAGTACCGGATGCTGTGCGAGCTGAACTTTGCCTCGACGCAAGGCCAGTGCCGCAGCTTTGGCGCCGATGGCGATGGTTATGTGCCCGGTGAGGGGGTCGGCGTGGTGCTGCTCAAACCACTGAGCCAGGCCCTGCGCGATGGCGACCATATCCACGGGGTGATCCGTGGCAGCGAACTCAACCATGGTGGCCGCACCTCCGGCTATACGGTGCCGAATGCCGACGCCCAGGCCCAGGTGATCGGACGGGCCCTGCGGCGCTCGGGCCTGCCTGCCACCCGGCTGGGTTACATCGAAGCCCACGGCACCGGCACCAGCCTGGGCGACCCCATCGAGATTCGCGGCCTGGGCAAAGCTCTGGCCGCCCAGGTACCGGCCGATTGGCAGTGCCCGATCGGCTCGATCAAGGCCAATATCGGCCATCTCGAATCGGCCGCCGGCATGGCCGCACTGACCAAGGTGCTGCTGCAATTCAAGCATCGGCAATTGGCCCCGTCGATCCACGCCCAGCCGCTGAACCCGAATATCGATTTCAGCAAGACGCCCTTTGTCGTCCAACAGCGTCTGGCTGCCTGGCCGGAACCGGCGGACGGCTTGCCGCGGGTCGCGGCGATCAGCTCCTTTGGTGCCGGCGGCGCCAATGCCCACCTGCTGCTCGAAGATGCCCGGCCACAACCGACAACCCCAGCCACCGGCGCCCAGGCGTTTGTATTCAGCGCTCGCAGCACCGGGCAACTGCGCGGTTATCTGCAGCGCTTTGTCGACTGCCTGGAGCATGAACGCGCCCTGGCCCCCGAGCACCCGGCCCAGTACCTGGGCCTGCGCCGCTACACCACCCTGGATGTCGCCCGCACCCTGCTGGACGGCCGCCAGTGTTTTGATGAAGCCCGCCTGGCAGTGATCGCCACAGATTTCGACGACCTGCGCCAACAGGTGGGCCAGTGGCTGATGAGCCCGTCGACTACCGACACCCGGGTGCTGCTCAGCGGGCCCAAGCCGGCGGCCAAAGACCAGACGCTGGCCCAGGCCTGGCTGGCGTACGGCGCGCCACAAAGCCTGCCGAGCGCCAGCCTGGCCTGGCGCAAAGTACCTCTGCCCGGCTACGAGTTTCTGCGTCGACGGTACTGGATCAGCTCGTCACCGAGCATGACCGGCGCACCGCCCCCTGCGCCCCCGTCAGCCGCGCCATTGACCACGTCATCGGCAGTGCCCACGGCAACGCCCCAGGACATTCTCGACCGCCTGGCGCGGCGCGAAATCAGCCAGGAGCAGGCGCGCGACCTACTCCGTTCGATGCTCTGAATCCGGTACCCGCCACCTTCAACTTTTACAGGGAGTCATGCAATGAAGCAGCAGCCAACGATCGCCATTATCGGCGCAGGGGCCAGCGGCATCGGTGTCGCCAAGGCCCTTAGCGAGATTGGCGTGGCCTTTGAAATGATCGAAGCCACCGCGCGTTTCGGCGGGAACTGGCAGCCCGACGGTCCGGCTTCAAAAATGTATGAAGCTGTGCACCTGATCAGCACCAAACGCAACACCCAGTTGCCCGACTTCCCGATGCCCCAGGAGTATCCCGACTACCCACGGCACAACCAGGTCTTCGACTACCTGGCCCAACTGGCCCTGCACTTGCAACTGGATCGGCATACCCGTTTCAACACCCGCGTCACCCGGATGGACAAGACGCCAGAAGGCTGGCTGCTGCACTTGGACGATGGCAGCCAGGCACGCTATGAAGTGGTCGTGGTGTGCAATGGCCTGCTGGGTAAACCAAAAATCCCCCAGTACCCGGGCACCTTCAGCGGCGCCACCCTGCATGCCAGCCAGTACCGTTGCTCAGAGGAGTTTCGCGGCAAGCGGGTGCTGGTGGTCGGCGGTGGCAACTCCGGCTGCGACATCGCTGTCGACGCCGCGCAGACCGCCCGCCGCGCACTGCACTCAACCCGGCGGGGCTATCACTACATGCCCAAATTCATTGATGGCCAGCCGACCCAGGAATGGCTGATGGACCAAGCGCCCAAGTTCGCCGACGAAGACCAGTACTGGGCCCATGTCGAGCGCAGCTTCAAGTTCGCCGGCTATGACGGCTGTGACTACGGCCTGCCGGCGCCGGACCACGACATCCGCGAATGCCACCCGATCCTCAACTCGCAGATTCTCTACTACATCGGCCATGGCGATGTGCAGGCCAAACCCGATATCAGCCACTTCGACGGCCAGCAGGTGCACTTTACCGATGGTAGTGTGGAAACCCTCGACCTGATCGTCTGGGCCACCGGCTATGACATCGACCTGTCCTTCCTGCCGCTGGACACCTACGACTGGAAACGCGACTTCGATTCGCTGTTCCTGCGCATGCTGCCGGCCAGCCATGATGACCTGCTGTTCGTCGGCTATCTCAATACCCCTTCGGGCATTGGCAACCTGGCCAATATGACCGGTCGCTTCGTGGCCGCCTATATCCAGGCTCGCGCCCTGCGCAGCCCGGCCTGGCACACCGTGCAGCAGATCAAGCTGCAACCAAAGATGCTCGACCTCGGCCAGCAGCGTTTTATGCAGACCCAACGGCATGCCCATGAGGTCGACCTGTGGAAATTCGTCAAGGCGATCAACTACCTGACCGCGCAGCTCAAGCCTGCGCAGACCTTTTCCCAGAGCGCCTGATCCGCGACCTCACGCCGAGAGCCCACCATGAACTCATCCACCCAATTGCCCCTCGCCCGTGAACCGGGCACCCGCGCGCTCAGTGCCAGCCAGGCCCTGCAAATGCTCGATAGCCTCGACACGGCACCTCCCGCGCTGGAGCAACGCCTGCTGGACGATCTGCGCCAACTGCTGACGGACATTCTGAAGATCGATCCCGAAGACTTCTCTGCAACCCGCGCCTTGATGGACTACGGCCTGGACTCCATCGCCTCGACGGAAATCGGCACGGTGTTTACCGAGCGCTTTGGCATCAACGTACCGCCGACGGTGTTCTTCGAATTCCAGAACCTGCACAACTTCTGCGGTTATCTGCTGGCCAACCATCACGCGCAATTGCTTGAGCATTACGGCCAGGCTCCAGTCGCCCGGCCGGCCACGGTCGAGGTTACGGCTACGGCGCCAGTCGCCGTGCAACCGGCCCCCTCTGCCCCAGTGGCCCCAGTGGCAGCAAGCCCCGTACCTGCGGTTGCCGTGATGCCAGCACCCGTCAACGCCCCCGCCTCGGCGCTTCCCGGTGCCACTGCCCTGAGCATTGAAGCGCTGTGGCAACACCATCAGAGCGTGGCGCCCGCTCGCCCCACCGCACTCGATAGCCCAAGCGGCGAACCGAGCCAGCAATTGCTCGACGAACAGCTGCAGATCTCCCGTCAGGCCTGCCTGGTGCACATTCGTCGGCCCCAGGGCGCACGCCTGGAATGCGCCACCTACGGCAGTGGCACACCGCTGTTGCTGCTGGGCGGTCTGGTGATGCAGTACGACGTGATGTGGCGCCTGCAAATGCAGGCCCTGGGCGACAACCACCGGCTGATCATGTTTCACATGCCAGGCTGCGGCGACGCTGAACTGCCCGAATCCCTGGCCATCGGCAATCTGGTGGACGACCTCGCGGTGGTGCTCGATCAATTGGGCATCAACCAGCCCATCCCGGTGATCGGCTACTCCTTTGGCGGCGTGCTCGCCCAGGCCTTTGCCCTGGCCTATCCACAACGCTGCGCGGGCTTGTGCATCACCGTCAGCTCGCCCTTCGGCGAAGGTGCATCGAACTTCCCGGCGCTGATGGCCGAACTGCAGAAAAGCCCCCGCTTCATGACCCTCAATCGCAACTGGAACATGCCCGCGCTGCCGGCTTACCAGCAGGTCATCGGCGATCTGGACCTGCGCTCGCGCCTGGCGAGCCTGCAACTGCCCTGCCGGATTATTTGCGGCAGCGAGGATGCCTATCAACCGCCGGCCTACTCGGCTTTGATTGCCAAGGCCGTGCCTCATGCCGAGCTGATCGAGATCGAGGGCGCCGGGCACTTGCTCGGGTTTACCCATCACCAGCGCTACAACCAGTTGCTGCTGGAGTTTGTGCAAAGCCTGTCGACCGCCGAACGGCCGCAGGCCACTGCGCGCCCACCCGTGTTCCTGCCTGCCACCGCGCACACCCTGGAAAATCTGGAAGCCTACTTGCGTCATGGCGAACAGGGCCATTGCGCGATCCTGTCGGCGCCGGCGGCGCAAACCGCGCTGCTGCTCAACCACCTGAGCAAACGCGGCAAACGGGAGCCCGCCGATTACCGCAGCTATTTCATGACGTCCCTGGAGGAGTCCCTGGACGCCGCCCTGCGCCTGGCCCGCCACCATGCGCGCAACCGCACTCCCGACGGCCAGGGCGAGTTGCTGCTGATTGATGACAGCGGCTACTGGGCCCGCTATTTCGACCCGCTGCAGCGAGCCGATGCCAGCGCCCTGGTGCCGGGTGTCCGGGTCGTTGCCAGCCTCGGCGAGGCTTGCGCCTACCAGCGCCAGAGCGGCCCGCAGCAACTGGCGGCAGTGGCCTGCATCCAGGCTGCCGACGCCAGCCCGGCCGCCTGCGATGCCTGGATCGCGGGGCTGGCGGGCAGCGGTATTCTCAGCGTGGTTGTCGAGCATTGCCGACAGGCCGATAACTGGCCACTGCTGGCCCTGCGCGAAAGCCCTGACCTGGTGGTCTTCGGTGAAGGTTTGAGTGGCTTCCAGACGCCGCTGGGCGCCTGCCTGGTGCACGAGCGTGTAAAGAACCCCTGGCTGATGACGCCGAATGAAAGCTATGTACGCCATGTCATGAGCAACTTCGGCCTGCCGTTCAAACTGGCGTTCGAGCACCTGATGACGCAGTTCGCTCCCGGGCTGGATGCCGCCGAACAACGACAACTGCGCCAGATTGCCAGCAGCAGCGAGGCGACTTATCAGGCGCACCTGCGCTACGGCAACAGCGGTTACGCGAAAATCGCCCGCATGCACGGTTTCGATGGGCGCTTCTACGAAGCCCGGGGCGTGCGTTCACGCCTGATTGAGGACGGCCGGCCATCCCGGGAAATCATCGACTGCTTCGTCAATGTCGGGACCTGCCCGCGCGGTCTGAACCCCCTGGATGTCATTGACCAGGTGGCGCGCCAGCACGATAACCGACGCGATTACTGGGGCGAACTGCAGAGCCTGCTGCAGGCCAGAACCGGCCTGCCTCTGGCGCTGCCCGCCTCAAGCAACGTCACGGGGGTGGAGGCGGCCCTGACGCTCGGCCTGCTGGCGGCACCGGGGGCGCGACGCAAGCTGTTGTGCTTCAGCGGCGGCCTGGGGTTTTCCATGGTCAGTGCAGCGTCTTCGCACAGCCTGGACTTCGATGCCTTCCGTACGCCCTTCGAGCCGCTTCACGCCCATACGGTCTTTATCGACCCACTGGCCAGCGATGCCGAGGCACAGTTGCTCGGTCATCTGCAGAGCGGCGAAATCGCGATGGTCTGGTTCGAAACCATCCAGGTCGATGCCAACGCTTCACGCCCGATCCCCGCGCCGCTGATCAGCCTGATCGAGCGCCATCGCGAGACCGGCGGCTACCTGGTTGGCATCGACGAAACCCAGACCAGCCTGGTGACCGGGCGCTTCCTGCACAGCCAGGCCCAGGTCCCTCGTCCGGATATTGTCGTCCTGGGCAGCGCCCTGTGCGACAGCCTGCTCCCCATGGGCGTGGTGCTCTACCACGAAACCCTGGCGCAACGGGCCGCGCAGCGCCATCCGCAGCGCCTGGCCGATCTGCAAGCGCGCGGCATTTCCCAACTGAGCGCACACCTGGCACTCAATTGCCTGCAAGCCCTGGAGCGTGACGGAGCGCTGGAGCAGACGCGGGTTCAAGGCGACTACTTCCAACAGCGCCTGCTGGAGGTGCAACGCGACTTCCCGCAGATTCGCGAGGTCCGCGCCGAAGGTTTGATGCTCACCATCGAACTCGAACTGGGTGGAACCCCGGCCTTTATCGAGCGCAGCTTCGGCTACCTGCTCTGGGGCAGCATGCTGCGTGATCCGGCAGGCGGCGTGGCCGCTGCCGTCTGCCCGATCTACAACAACTGCCTGCGTTACCTGCCGCCGTTGAACATCGACCGCGAAGCCATTGACCTCATCATCGCGAACCTGCGCCGTGCCCTGGCCCTGGGCATCGATGGCGTGCTGCAGGACTGTGCCGAACACAACCTGCGTCTGGGAGATACCCGCACCGCCGGATTTCTGTCGAGCCTGATCAAAAAAAAAGGACTGAACCTGTGACTGAGCACACTCGCGTCAACTCGCCAAGCCACGCCTCTTCGACGGTGGCCGCTATTCGTCCGCTAACGGGCTCTGGCCCGCGGGTCTGCATCATCGGTGCCGGGGTCGGCGGGCTGTGCATGGCCCGCGCCCTCAAGCGCAAGGGCATGGCGTTCGACTGCTTCGACAAGCGTGAGCGCATTGGCGGCATCTGGGCTTTCGACCATACGGGCCAGCACACCTCGGTGTGGCACAGCATGAACATGAACACGCCCAAGGGCCTGTACCAGTTCAGCGATTTCCCCATGCCGCAGCACTACCCAGACTTTCCCTCACACCGCCAGGTCCACGCGTACCTCGACAGCTTTGTCGAGCATTTCGAATTGCGCGACGCCATCCACCTCGACTGCCCGGTGGAACACACCGAACGTCTGCCGGATGGCGTCTGGCAGGTCACCCTGGGCTCCGGCGAAGTGCGGCACTACGACGCCCTGGTTGTCGCCAACGGCCATCACAACACGCCAAACCTGCCAGACTACGCGGCCCAGTCCGAGATCGACAGCATCCATTCCCAGCAGTACCGCTATCGCCATCCCTATCAGGACAAGGCGGTGATGGTCGTCGGTGTCGGCAACAGCGGCGCGCAGATCGCCGTGGATGTCAGCCACGACGCGCGCATGACCTACCTGTCGCTACGCCGTGGCGTCTATGTGCTGCCGCACTACCTGTTCGGCGCCCGCATCGACAAGGTGCTGGGGCGCCTGAACGACTGGTGGGTGAAAAAGCTCCTGCCCTTCCCGCTTCACGGCCTGATGTTCACCGGGCTATACAACCTGTTGATTGCCAAGCGCAAGCAAATGGGCATGCCTAAGCCCGACCACTTGATGATGTCGAGCCTGCCAACTCTCTCCGAAAACTTCGCCAACCGGGTAGGCGACGGCAAGTTGAAAATCGTACCGCAGGTGCAGCGGATCGACGGCAAAACCGTGCATTTTGTCGATGGCACCTGCCTGGATGTCGATTCGGTGATCTATGCCACCGGCTACCACACGGACTTCCCGTTCCTGGCGCAAAGCCTGTTGCAGATCAAGGAAAACCGCATCCCGCTGTTCCAGCGGATCTTCCTGCCCGACGTCGAAAACATGGCATTTATCGGCGTGTTCCAGGCCGTGACCTGGGGCTTTCTCGACATGATGGAACGCCAGGCCGAACTGGCTGCTGACTATTTTGCCGGCGAGTATCAGCGCCCATCCGCCGAGATCGAACGCCAGCAGATTGCCGCCGAGCGCAAGGTCATCGACCGCGAGTTTCTCGCCACCCCACGCAACCACTACGAAATGCATGGCCCAACCTATATGCACGCACTGGCCAGGGAACTGCGTCTGGGTCGCCAGCGTGCCCAAGCCGGTGAACACCAAGGACCGCTGCACAGCCGCGCCCACGGCTACGACACTCACACCGCCCTACACCCAACCAAGACCGCCGATGCCCTGGAGCCTGTCCCATGCCAGTCGTGACGCCTCCCACCGCCGCGCCGATCACCGTGGTCGGCATGCACGGCCGCTTCCCCGGGGCCGTCGATCTGCGGGCCTTTTGGCAGTTACTGACACAAGGCACCGACGCCGTCGGCGAAGTGCCGGCCGGGCGCTGGAACTGGCGCGACTACGACAGTCAGTTGCAGACCGGTGACGAGACCAGCTACTGCCAGCGAGCAGGCTTCACCCCACACGTCGACTGCTTCGATGGGCGCTTCTTCGCCATCCTGCCGCGCGAAGTCCAGAGCATGGACCCGCAACAGCGACTGTTTCTGCAAGCCGCCTGGGCCGCCCTCGAAGATGCCGGCTACGCACCTGCGCAGTTGGCCCGGCGACGGGTCGGGGTATTTGTCGGTGTCGGTCATAGCGATTACGCGGGGCTGCTGCGCCGTGACGGCGTGCCAACCGATGCCTGGCGCGGCACGGGCAGCGCCCTGACCGCCATCGCCAATCGGGTCTCGTTCTGTCTCGACCTGCAAGGCCCCAGCGAATCCATTGATACGGCATGCTCCGGTTCACTGGTCGCCGTGCATCGCGCCTGCCAGGCACTCCAGGCCGGCGAATGCGATCTGGCCATTGTCGGCGGGGTCAACCTGCTACTCAGCCCTGAACTGTTTGTCGCCTTCTCCAAGGCCGGCATGCTTAGCCATGCCGGACACTGCCAGACCTTCGCCGCCAGCGCCGATGGCTATGTGCGCGGCGAAGGCATCGCAGCCCTGGTCCTCGCGCCCCAGGCCGCTGCCAGGGAAAATGGCGACTTTATCTATGGGGAAATCTGCGCCAGCGCGCAGAACCACGGCGGCCGCGCCCACAGTTTTACCGCGCCCAATCCCAAGGCGCAGACCGATGTGATCGAGCGTGCCTGGCAGCGTGCCGGCTACTCGCCACGCCAGGCCAGCCTGATCGAGACCCATGGTACTGGCACGCCTCTGGGCGATCCGATTGAAATCAATGCCCTGAAAAAAGCCTTGCCCGTCGCCGGCACCGGCGCCCCTATCGCCCTGGGCGCACTGAAGACTCAGATCGGCCACCTGGAAGCCGCAGCTGGCATCGCTTCGCTGATCAAGGGCCTGCTGTGCCTGCAACATCGTCAGGTGGTCGGCAACCTGCACCACAGCGCGCTCAACCCACAGATCAGTCTGGCGGACAGCCCGTTCTATCTGCCCGACGCTACCGCCCCTCTGGTGGTCGACGCGCATGCACCGCTGCTGGCCGGCGTCAGTGCCTTCGGCTTTGGCGGCGTCAACGCCCACGTGGTGCTCAAGGCCGCCGAGCCCGCTGTCGATAGCCCCGCGGCGGACGACAACCGACCGTATCTGCTGCTGCTCTCGGCCAAGGATAAAGACGGCCTGCGGGCCCGCGCCCGGCAACTGCTCGCCGCCTTTGGCGAACCCCTGCCCGACGCCAGCGCCGCCCTGCGCCAGGCGCTGGTTGAGCGTCTGCGCGACCTGCTGGGTCTAATGCCCGACAACGGCACCGCCACGCCACTGGCGACGCTGAAGGTCGATGCCGGCTATTTTGTCGGTTGCCTGGAACAGGCCTTGGAAGCCCAGCAACTCGACACGCCCATCGATGCCTGGCGCGGCGCGATCAGCCTGGAAGAAGTGGTTGAGCGACTGGTGAGCGAAGCGACGCTGCACGTGGTCGAAGAGCCGCGCCTGGACAGCTTCAACGCCTTACCCGCCGAGCTGCCTGCCAGCGCCAGCCTCGCGGCCATTGCCCGCAGCCTGCTGGAAGGGCGCGATGCCATGGCCTGGCGCCTGGCGTTTGTAGTCCAAAGCCGCGCCCAGCTTTTCGACGCTCTACGCGATTACCTCGATGCGTCCCCTGCCCCGTCCAATACCCTGTGGCGCAGCGATGCCGGCTTGCCTGCCACCCCGGCACCGGACGTGACCGACGGCCGGGCCAATCGAGCCTTACTCGAACAGTGGGCAGCCCACTGGGCAGCCGGCAAAGCGCCCAGCCCACCCTGGTCGACCCTGTACGCCGACGAGCCGCGCCCGAATAAATTCCCCCTGCCAGCTTATCCCTGGCGCCTGGAGCGGGTCTGGTACACCCCGGCACAGGCAACGCCCGCACCCGCACCGCGTCTGGCGCCCACGGCGGCCCAGGCCTGGCTCGACTGCTGGGAACCCGGCGCCGCACTGCCCGGTTCGGTCATGGCCCTGGCCGGGCTGATCGGCCATGCCAGCAGGCTGACGCCGCACAGCACGCTGCATTGGCGTGACCTGCGCTTTGGTCCGCCCGTGCCCCTGCCATCGACCGAGGCGCTACAGTACACCCGCGCCCGCGACCATTGGCAGGTCAGTCTCGATACGCAGGTGCTGTTGCAGGTTGAAACGCCGACAGCGATTGCGCTGGCACCCCCATGGCCCGCCCGCCCCGCCGAAGTCGAGCTGGGCGCCCCAACCTTCTATGCCGCACAGGCCAAACAGGGCCTGGCCTACAGCGTTGGCGGGCAAGTGATACAGGCCCTGCGCAGCACGGCAAACGGCTTGCAAGCCACCCTGCACGAGCCCTGCCACGGCGTCGACGATTTCATCTTCTGGGCCGGACTATTGAGCAATTTGAGCGCAGCCCTCGGCTTTCTCGATCCCGCGACCGAACCGGGCCTGCCCTATCGGATTCGCCATCTAACGCTCGATCCCCTGGCATTGCACGAGGCGCGACAACTGAGCGTCGAGCGTCAGGGCGCGGCCTTCGATATTGCCTTGTGCACGGCCGACGGCCGCTGTGCGCTGCGTCTCGACGGCCTGCAACTGCGTGGCGTAACCGCAACGCTGACACGGGTGAGCGCATGAAAGCCTGGCTGTTTCAAGGCCAGGGCAGCCAGCGCAAGGGCATGGGCGCGACACTCTTCGCGCGCTTCCCCGAACAGGTGGCCGAAGCCGACGCCCTCCTTGGTTACTCGATAGAGCGCCTGTGCCTGGAAGACCCCGAGCAGCAGTTGAACCTGACCACCTACACCCAGCCGGCCATCTATGTGGTGTCCTGGCTCGGCTACCTGGCCGCCCGGGAAGACGGCTCCGTGGCTCGCTACGCGGCCGGACACAGCGTCGGCGAATATGCTGCGCTGACCGCCGCCGGGGCGCTGGACTTCAAGCTGGGCCTGCGCATCGTGATCGAGCGGGCCCGGCTGATGGCCCAGGTCGAGGGCGGTGGGCTGGTCGCGGTACTGGGCCACCCCCGAGAACGGGTCCAGCAACTGCTGGACGAGCTACCCGACATCGGCCTGGCCATCGCCAATCTTAACAGCCCTCGACAGATCATTGTCGGCGGCACCCACGCGGCCCTCGAACGCCTGCTCGAACACTGCGCAGAACACACTATCCGAGCCATTGCGCTAAAGGTCAGCGGGCCATTTCACACCGTACATATGCAGGCGGTAGAAGCGCCTTTTCGCGATTTTCTCCAAGCGCTGAGCGCACAGTTTCGCGAACCGGCCTTCCCGGTGATCGCCAATCTGCAGGCCCGCCCCCATACCCGCGTCGGGATGGTCGAGGCGCTCTCCAAGCACCTGACCCATCCGGTGCAATGGCAGCAGGTGATCGAGCACTTGCTGGCCGAAGGGATCAAGGATTTTATCGAGATCGGCCAACCGGCGATTCTAGCCGGCATGCTCAAGGATATTCGCGAGCAGCCGACTGCCCCGCCCGTTGCCGCACCCTCGGCCTTGCACCAGCGCCTGGGCTGCCCGCGACCGTTACTTGTCGGGACCACGGGTTCCCCGGCGCTGTTGACCGAACTGGCACGCCAGGGCGCCATGGGCTTACTCGAATGTGCGGGGTTGGCCGAGCCCGACCTTAAAGCCAGTGTCCTAGGCCTGAATGCCGAGCCGCCGTTGCGGGGTCGTTTTGGTCTGCGCCTGGACGGCGTTCCGCATTCAGCCCTGCTCGCCTGGCTCGCGAAACAGCCGCTTGCCTGCGTAGAAATCCCTGCCGAGCGGCTTGCTCCGAGCCAATGGCAGCATCTGCGCGAAGGGTGCCCCCAGATTCGCTGGCTGGCACGCGTGGAATCAGCCGACGCGCTGAAGACTAGCCTGGCCAACGCCGACGGCCTGGTGATCGCTGCCGATACGCATTTGCCCCTATTGCTCGCGGCGCTCGCATGTCAGGTGCCATCGGGGCCCCTGATCGGTGCCAGCAGCCTGATCGGCAGCCCCGCCAGCGCCCAGGCCCTGTTTGATCTGGGCGTGGATTTCGTGATCCCTACCAGTGTGTTTCTGCTGTGCAGCGAGGCCGGTCTGCCCGTCGAGCACCAGCAACGGTTGGCCCGATTGGAACAGGTCGATCATCACCCATTGCTCGACTGGCGTTTCCCCGAATTCGCCAGCCGCACGCCGGGCTATGTGCTCGACCGCCCGCGCGGCGAACAGCTCGAAGCCCTGCAAGCCTTCTACCTCAGCTCTGCAGGCTGCGACTGGAATGCCTTACAAACCTGCCTCGCCCGCTTCAGCGAGCCGCTGATTGACACTCAGCCACCGGCCGAGCCCCGCCCCGTTCGCCACGAACTCCAGGCCCGCGTACTGCAGAGGCTGGAGCAATGGCAACTGCCGGGGGATGCCTCGCTTTGGCTGTTCAATCGCTGGCGCCGGCACAGCCAACCCGATCTGCCGATACCACTACCCACGGCGCAGTTGCTCGATCTGCTCTGCCCCGCCGCCACTTCTGCTAACGCCCCCTCAAGGAAAACGCCATGAACCTGGTCGAGACGCTACAAACCTGCATCAGCGAATTTATCTGCTGTGAAATGGACCTGCCGGCCGAAGACATCGATGTGCATGCCCCCCTTGGCGCTTTCGGCGTGGGCTCTCTGGCAGGTACCAAGCTGATCGGCAGCCTTGAGGAGCAGTTCCAACTGCGCCTGTGGCAAACGCTGATCTTCGAACACCCGACCATTGCCGAACTGGCCACCGCCATTGCCAAGATTGCCGTCCAGAATGAGGTCTCCCATGTTTGACAAGACCTGCATGAGCGCCCAGGAACTGAACAGCGCTACCGGCTCCCTGGCCATCCACGACAGTCTGGCCTTGCGCGCCTGGGTTCACCCGGACAAGGTGCTGTACACCCTGCTGGACGACCAGGGCGAGCCAGAGGGGCAGATGAGCTACCTACAGCTGCTGGGGCGGGCCTGCGCCATTGCCGAGCAGTTGCAGGGCCTGACAGAACCGGGCGAACGGGTTGCGCTGTTCTTTCCCCAGGGTCTGGAATTTATCGCCAGCTTCCTCGCGTGCCTGATGTGCGATCGGATTGCCGTACCGGTCAATCTGCCGAACCGGCGTCGGGTCGAGCGCTGCCTGAGTATCGTGCAGGACAGCGGCAGCCGCCTGCTACTGGTGGCCCAGAGCGAGCGGGAAATGCTCCAGCAGGCCTTTGCCGGCAGTGCGGCAGCGGCGTTGCCTATGGCCAGCCCGACCCCCGAGTGCACCCCGCCCGCACAATTCATCCGCCCCCTGGAGAAAGATCCGCAGCGCATCGCCTTCTTGCAGTACACCTCCGGCTCGACTTCGGCGCCCAAGGGCGTGATGGTCAGCCACGCCAATATCACCGCCAACCTGCGCATGATTCGCGATTCAGTGTCGCTGGATCACACCAGCGACTTCGTGACTTGGCAACCCCATCACCACGACCTGGGGCTGATCCTCGGTCAATTGCTGCCCATTGTGCTGGGCAATCACACCGTGCTCATGGCGCCGGCGACCTTTGTCCGGCAACCGCTGATCTGGCTGCAGGCTATTTCACGCTACAAGGCACGGCTGGCCGGCGGACCGAACTTCGCCTACAACCTGGCTGTGGAGCGCTATGACGCCAAGCGTCTCGAAGGCCTCGATCTGTCGCACTGGACCCATGCCATCAACGGTGCGGACGTGGTTCGCCCGGCCAGCCTCGCCCGCTTCACCGAGCGCTACGCCAGCCATGGCTTCCAGGCCAATGCCTTTATGCCCAGCTACGGCCTGGCCGAAGCCACGCTGTTTGTAACCGCCGGCCCGACCGGCCGGCCGGTACGCTCGGTCATCGCCGACCCGCTGGCCCTGGCGCTGGAGCGGCGGGTGGTCGCCCCCGAGGAGGGTGTCGCGTACCAGGAACTGGTCGGCTGCGGCGAGCCTTCGTGGGAAGTTCAGGTGGCGATTGTCGACCCCGATACCCAGCAGCGCTGCGAGCAGGGGCGGATCGGCGAAATCTGGCTGCGCGGGCCAGGCATCGCCCAGGGTTACTGGCAAAATCCGACGGCAACCCAGTCGGCCTTTGAGGCGCGGATCCGCGACGAGAATGAACAGACCTACCTGCGCACGGGCGACTTGGGTTTCATCGACCCAAACAACCGGCAACTTTATGTCTGTGGTCGGCTCAAGGATCTGATCATCTGCGAGGGCCGCAATGTGCACCCCGAAGACATTGAGTACACGGTTATCGAGGCACTGGGCGAGGCGCGCCCGCCCAGCTGCGCGGTGTTCAGCCATGACAACGACCAGCAACGCCAGAGCATCGTGGCGGCCATCGAACTGAACCGCGAGATCAAGCGTTGGCTCAACGACAACCCGGTCCAGCTCAAGGCGGCAGTACGCAGCGCGGTCGTCGATCACCATGGGATCAACCTCAACCGCATCGTCTTCGTCCAGCCAACCAGCATGCACAAGACCACCAGTGGCAAGATCCAGCGCGCGAAGATGCGCCAGTTGTACCTGGCAGCGCAATTGGACCTGCTCAATGAAGCCCGCTGAACTGCCGAACACGGCCCTGGTGCCGTGGCTGACCGACGCCGAAGCGCCGGTCAGCCTGGTCTGCTTTCATTGTGCCGGCGGGAGCGCGCAGAGCTACTTTCCCTGGAAGCAGGCGGCCCGCGATGTGTGCGACCTCTATGCCGTGGAACTGCCCGGACGCAGCCGTCGCCTGCGCGAACCGTTCGCCACTTCGGTGGCGCAACTGGCCAGCGCGTTTGCCGAGCAGTGCCGGGCCCTGCCGGACAAACCCCTGGTGCTGTTCGGTCATAGCCTGGGCGCCCTGCTCGCCTACGAGACCGCGCGGGTACTGCTGGCCGACAGCGAGCGGCGGCCGATCCACCTGCTCGTTTCTTCGCGCCAGAGCCCGGACTGGCAGCCTGCCTGCGCCGGGCTGCCGCCGCTCAATGACCAGGCCCTGCGCGATTACCTGGCGAACCTGGCCGGCACGCCCCCCGAGGTCTTGCAGAACAAACCGATGATGGACTTGGCGGTGCCGATCCTGAAGGCCGATCTGGAACTGATCCTCGATTATCGGCATGAGTATCCCGGCGCCCTGCCAATCCCGGTGGACGCCTTCGGTGCGCTAGACGACGATCAGGTGGGCTTCGAAGCGCTACGCGCTTGGGAGCGAGTGACCGGACAAGCCTTTAGCCTACGGATTATCGAGGGTGGGCATTTTGCGGTGATGCAGCAACCGCAGTGGGTCATGGACCGGGTTCGAACCATCGCCAGCGGCCTTGCGGCGTGAACCTGGCCCTGCGCAGCAATCGGCTGCACAGCTTTGTGCTGCGCAGTGCCGATCTTGATCCACAGCCCTTGCTGGGCCTGCTTGACGCCGAAGAACAGCAGGTCTACCGGGCGTTTCGCGACCCTTCACGGGCCCGCGACTACGTTCTGGCCCATGGGCTCAAGCGCCAGGTGCTGGCGGCGCTGTGCCACCGCCGCCCGCAAGACCTGCGATTCACCCACGATGCGCACGGCAAGCCCGGCCTGGCCGGCATCGGGCCGCACTTCAATCTCAGTCACAGCCAGGGTTGGGTGGCGCTGGCAGTCAGCGCCGACAGGCATTGCGGGATCGATATCGAAAGCCCGGGCACAACACTCATCACCCAGGCGCTGATCCACAGCACCATGAGCCCGGCGGAACAGGCATTGATTGCCCGCGCAGCCGATCCGCAACGCGCCTTCCTCGATTGCTGGGTGAGCAAGGAAGCCCTGCTCAAGGCCCGTGGCACCGGCCTCGTCGCGGACCTATCAGCCCTGTGCAGCCTGAACCCGGCCCCAGCGGCCGATGGCTGTACCGAAACACGGGTACACCATGCCCATCGCGACTATGCCCTGGCCTTGTGCGCCCGTGGCGAACCGGGCTGGATGCCCGTGATCGACCCGCCACAATCGGTATACCAACTGTGGCCGTTGCGCATTCGCTAAGTCCGGTCAGCCGTCGGTCAGGGTGTCCAGTTCACGCTCGATGGCCGTCATGACACCGGCCATGCGTTCCTTCGCATCCCTGCCTTGGCCGTGTTGCAGGTCATTCATCTTTGCCGCCAGGGCGCGGCCTTCGGCGCTGCTCATAAACATCGCCGCCATCTTCAGCGGATCCTGGCTCGCATTGATACTGACCAGCAGATCCATCTCCTGCTCGCTGAGGTTGTCCGAATAGTAGTCGGCGGCGATCTGCTTGACCTTGGTCAGAGGCAGGTGCTTGCGGATCACGTTCTTGAGCTGGGTCTGGGTCAGGCTGGAATACCGGTACTCGTTCGGCAACTCGTCCATCGTCTGGCCAAGCAGGGTTTCATAGTTGTCGTCATACCCGGCCGTCTCGATCACCGCGACCGCCTTGTCATGATGACTGTTGGTTGCGCAGGCGCCCAACAGCAGGGCCAGGGCCAGCGGGCTCAACCATTTTCCGATGTTCATAACGCTCCTGCCTTTGCGAAGTACCCAGGGATGGCGGCGCATATTGCCACTGCGCGGGGCGAGATCAAACCGCTTACGCTGCGTCGATATGGCGCTGTCATTCGGACCCAAAGGGGTCATTCAGACTGCGATAGTACTCGGTCCATATGACCACATAGAAATTCAAGCCATTGATTTTTATGACTATTAAGGCTGGCATGGATTCTGAATCTGAACAGGTGAAGAGACGAAGAGGCGAAACAACGCGTCTTCCCCTGATAACGATTGGAGTCCTCCATGAAAGCATCCCCCATCCTTGCGCTGACCCTTACACTTCTCGCCACCCCCTTCGCCCAGGCCGACCAGGTCATCCGCGAAGTTCCCGAAAACACCGCCGGCCGTGGCTATGGCGCACTGAGCGGGATCATGCTCGGTGCCGCCGCAGGCGGCCCCATTGGAGCATTGGCCGGCGCGGGCGCGGGCTTCTGGCTGGGGGGCTCGCTGCAGCAGCAGATGGGCCTTAGTGGCCGCGCCTACGAAATCGAAGATGCCCAGGGCGAACGCCATGTCGTGCGCTCGCCCAACGAAACGTTTTCCCCAGGCCAGCACGTGCGTCGCCAGGGTTCGCGAATCCACCCGCAATAACCCCCGAATCCCCCTCCTGCGACAGGAGCGAGTCTTGGCGTTTGCGCCACCACCTGACTCGTTCCTGCCAACCCCACCAGACGCTTCAAAAGACCGGAAAGGCATAAGCTAATCATGATTTAACTGCATATTAACTAAAAACAATATGCTTAAATCTGCTTATACCCTTCACCGTCCATGGAGCTGCAATGAGCCTTGTCCCCCATCCCCAGCGCCTGCGCGACTTTATCCAGGCCCTGGCCGAGCAACTTGATCGCGACCCCGACGAGGCGCAAGCCCTGCAGCACGGCAGTGCGCTACTCGCCGAACTGGTCCGTCATGACGACTGGCTACCTGAGGAATATGCCCAACCCGATCCCCTGCGCTACCAGCAGTACCTGCTGCATGTGGACTCGCGCCAGCGCTTTAGCGTGGTGAGTTTCGTCTGGGGCCCAGGCCAGACCACCCCGGTCCACGACCATCGCGTCTGGGGCTTGATCGGCATGTTGCGCGGCGCCGAGTTTTCCCAGCCTTACTTCCGTAATGCCCAGGGCCGCCTGCAGGCCGAAGGCCCGGCGGTGCGCCTGGCGCCCGGGCAGGTCGAATGCGTATCGCCCAGCGTCGGCGATATCCACCAGGTCAGCAATGCGTTCGACGACCAGGTGTCCATCAGTATCCATGTCTATGGCGCCAACATCGGCGCGGTCCACCGGGCCGTGTACCTGGCTGACGGCAGCGAGAAAACCTTTATCTCCGGTTATTCCAATACCCATCTACCCAATATCTGGGACCTGTCCAAAGAGAGCCACGCCCTATGAGCACCCCTAACGTCCGCACCTTTGCCCAGATCCGCGAGGCTCTGTTGGACAAGGCCGAAGTCGCGCTGATCGATGTACGCGAAGAAGCGCCTTTCGCCGAAGCCCATCCGCTGTTTGCGGCCAATATTCCCCTGTCCCGGCTGGAACTTGAGGTCTACTCGCGCATTCCCCGGCGCGACACCGCCGTCACGGTCTATGACAACGGTGAAGGCCTGGCCAATCAAGCGCTGGAGCGCCTGGCAAGCCTGGGCTACAGCAACCTGGCCCTGCTCGATGGCGGCCTGGAGGGCTGGCGCGCCGCCGGTGGCGAGCTGTTCATCGACGTCAATGTGCCCAGCAAGGCCTTTGGCGAGCTGGTCGAAAGCCAGCGCCATACGCCGTCCCTGGCCGCCGAAGAGGTTCAGGCCTTGCTCGACAGCGAGGCCGACGTGGTGGTCCTCGATGCCCGTCGCTTCGATGAATACCAGACCATGAGCATCCCGGGCGGCATCAGCGTACCGGGCGCCGAACTGGTCCTGCGCGCCCGGGAACTGGCGCCTGATCCAGCCACACGCATTATCGTCAACTGCGCCGGGCGCACCCGCAGCATCATTGGGACCCAGTCGCTGCTCAACGCCGGTCTGCCCAACCCGATTGCGGCCCTGCGCAACGGCACCATCGGCTGGACCCTCGCCGGGCAGAACCTGGAGCACGGCCAGTCGCGGCGTTTTGCCAGCGGCACGCCGGACACCCGTGATCTCGCCGCCGCAGCGGCGCGCCGCGTGGCCGACCAGGCTCGTGTCCAGCGCGCCAGCCTGACGGATCTGCAGGCTTGGCAGCAGGACGCCAGCCGCACGACTTACCTGTTCGATGTGCGGACCCCGGAAGAATTCGAGGCCGGCCACTTGCCCGATGCCCGTTCGACGCCGGGCGGCCAGTTGGTCCAGGAGACCGACCACTTCGCCAGTGTGCGCGGCGCGCGGCTGGTGCTGGTGGACGACGACGGCGTGCGCGCCAATATGAGCGCCTCCTGGCTGGCGCAACTGGGCTGGCAGGTTTATGTGCTCGATGATCTGCAGGCCTCGCACTTCAGCGCAACCGGGCCCTGGGCCGCGCCGCTGCCGGCACGTCCCCAGGCCGAGCCGATCAGCCCGCAGACCCTGGCCGAATGGCAGCGCCAGGGCGATACCGCCGTGCTCGACTTCACCACCAGCGCCAACCATGTCAAACAGCATGTACCGGGCGCCTGGTGGACCTTGCGCAGCGACCTGGCCAATGCGTTGAAAGTGATCCCAGCGGCCGAGCGCTATGTACTGACCTGTGGCAGCAGCCTGCTGGCCCGCTATGCGGTGGCGCAAGTCGAGGCGCTGACCGGCAAGTCGGTGTTTGTGCTGGATGGGGGTAATGCCGCCTGGAATGCCGCGCAACTGCCGGGCGAAAGTGGCGACGGGCAACTGGCCTCGCCACGTATCGACCGCTATCGTCGTCCGTATGAAGGCACCGATAACCCGCGCGAAGCCATGCAGGCCTACCTGGACTGGGAGTTCGGCCTGGTCGAGCAGTTAGGACGCGATGGCACTCACGGCTTCTATGTGATCTGACGCCCAGCGCGACAAATGGCAACGGGGCTTATCTGACGATAAGCCCCGTTTTTTTATGGCAGGTCATGTGTCACGCAGCGACAGCAGCCGGCTATCACGCCCACAGCGGTCGCGGCGACGCTACTCGATCTTGATCGCCGCGGCGTCGATGACCTGCTTCCAACGCGCCCGGTCATCGCGGATCAACTGAGCGAAACCTTCGGGCGTCGAACGCTCCACGCTGATGCCGTTCTGAGCAAATCGCTGAGCCGTCTGCGGGGCAGCGGCAATACCTTCGATGGCCTGGCTCAAACGCTCGATCACCGCCGGTGGCGTCGCCGCCGGCACCACAATGCCAAACCAGCCCGAAGCGACAAAGCCCGGCAACCCAACTTCCGCGCCCGTCGGCACATTCGGTAGCAACGGTGAGCGCGTGGCACTGCTGATCGCCAGCCCCTTGACCTTGCCGGCGTTGATCTGCGGCGCCAGGATCGTCAGTGTGTCCACCGCCACATCCACCTCACCTCCAAGCAAGGCGGTAATCGCCGGGGCACTGCCTTTGTATGGCACATGCAGCAGGTCGGTACCACTCTGGTTTTTGAACAGCTCGCCCGTCAGATGGCACAGGGTGCCATTGCCGCAGGACGAATAACTGATCGCTCCCGGCCGGGCCTTGGCCGCCGCGATCAGCGCCGGCAGGCTATCGACCTTGAGGTTGTCGTTGACCGCAATCACATTGGGAATCGAGGCCACCACCGCCACCGGGGCAAAGTCCTTGAGCGGATCGAATCGCAATTTCGGGTCCAGATTGGGCAGCACCGTCAATTGCCCCGACGTCGCCAGCGACAACGTGTAGCCATCGGCCGGTGCCCGCGCCGCTGCTTCGGCCGCCAATGCCGTGCCGGCGCCCGGCTTGTTGTCGACCACCACCGGCTGGCCCAGTACCGCCGACAACCGCTCGGCGTAATAACGCCCGACAGTGTCGGCCCCGCCTCCCGGCGGAAAGGCAACGATCAGGGTCAGCGGCCGGCTCGGCCAGCTGTCCGCCGCCTGCGCCAGGGGGCCCAGGGCGCCGAGCAGGCAGAGCATCACACCCCGGGCAATGGCGCCCAGGGACAGATGTATCGGTTTACGCATAACGAACTCCAGCGGCACCAGGCCAATCAATCAAACGTGATATGGGATTGCTCGACAACCCGGCCGTACTTGGCCGAATCGCTGCGGATCTGTTCGGCATAGGCCGCCGATGTCGAAGCCCAGGCTTCCAGGCCCTGGGCCGCGAGCTTGGCGCGCACGGCCGGATCGGCCGCCGCCTTGGCGATCTCGCCATTGAGGCGCTGGACAATCGCCGCTGGAGTCCCGGCCGCTACCGACAGGCCAAACCAGGACGTCACTTCAAAGCCCGGATAACCGGCCTCGGCCACCGTCGGCACATTGGGCAGCAACGGTGAACGCTCGCGGGAGGTGATCGCCAGGCCACGCAGTTTCCCGCCCTGGATCTGTGGCGCCAGGATCGTCAGGGTGTCCACTGCCAGGTCGACATTACCGCCCAACACCGCCGTCACCGCAGGCGCACTGCCCTTGAACGGCACATGCAGCAGGTCGGTACCCGTGACCTGGCGCAAGTACTCGCCCGCCAGATGGACAATGGTCCCGCTGCCGCTCGAGGAATAGGACAGGCCGCCCGGCCGCTCCTTCGCCAGCTTGACCAACTCACCCAGCGTGGTCGCCGGGACGCGCTCGTTACTGGCAACCACCAGGCTGGTGTACGCCAGCAGGGACACTGGGGTGAAGCTCTTGACCGGGTCGAAGCGCAGGTTCTTGACGATATGCGGCAACACGGTGACCTGGCCAGTCGGCACCAGCGACAGGGTGTAGCCATCGGCCGGGGCACTGGCCACAGCCTCGGCGGCAATGGCGGTCCCGGCCCCCGGCTTGTTGTCGACAATCACGTTCTGGGCCAGCGCCGCACTCAAGGCATCGGCGTAGATCCGCGCCACCGTATCGGCGGCGCCACCCGGCGGATACGGCACCACGAGGGTCAGTGGCCGGGCCGGCCAGGTATCGGCGGCCATGGCCGGGGCGAGCGGTACAACCAGTGCCGCCACCAGCGCCGTGACCAGGTGGCGCGGACTCGGCCGACGGCCGAAGGGCATGCGAATCGCAAACATGGATTTATCCTCAGGAAAGAACACGCCGTCGCTCCCGCTGTGGATCGTCAGCGCCGATGGCCGCACCGTGGATCCACCCGGTCGTGTTGGGCAGGGAACAAAGAAAGTGTCGCGTCAGTCTTCGCTGAAGGCGACGTGTCGGGTACGGCGAAAACGTGGCAACAGCATGATCAGGATCAGCCCGGCGGCCAGCAAAAGCAGGCTCAGGCTCAGGGGGCGGGTGACGAATACCGTCGGATCACCCCGCGACAACAGCATCGCCCGGCGCAGGTTTTCCTCGAGCATCGGCCCAAGGATAAAGCCCAGCAGCAAGGGCGCGGGCTCGCAGCGCAGCTTGATAAACAGATACCCCAGCAAGCCGAACGCCACGGTCAGGCCGACATCGAACAGGCTGTTGTTCACGCTGTACACACCGATGCAGCAGAACAGCAAGATCGCCGGGTACAGCAGGCGGTACGGCACCGACAGCAGCTTGACCCAGATCCCCACCAGCGGCAGGTTGAGCAGCAGCAACAAGACATTGCCGATCCACATGCTGACGATCACGCCCCAGAACAGCTCCGGGCGCTCGCTGATCACCTGCGGGCCGGGGACGATGCCATGGATCATCATCGCCCCGACCATCAGCGCCATGACGGCATTGGAGGGCAGGCCCAGCACCAGCAGCGGGATAAACGAAGTCTGCGCCCCGGCATTATTGGCCGACTCAGGCCCGGCCACGCCTTCGATGGCACCCTGGCCAAAGCGCGACGGGTCCTTGGCCAGGCGTTTTTCGATCATGTACGAGGAAAACGAAGCGAGCATCGCCCCGCCCCCCGGCAGTACGCCCAACAGGGAACCCAGGCCGGTGCCACGCAGGATCGGTTTCCAGGAGCGGCGATAGTCATCGCGACTGGGCATCAGCCGTCCCACTCGTGCCACGCCACCCGGGCGATCCTGGCTGCGCTCCAGGTTGGCGATAATCTCGCCGATGCCGAAGATGCCCATGGAGATCACCACGAAATTGATTCCGTCGCTCAGTTCCGGCAAGCCAAAGGTAAAGCGCTCGACCCCGGTATTGACGTCGACCCCGACCAGACCGAGCAGCAGCCCGAGCATGACCATGGCCAGCGCCTTGAACAGATCGCCCTGGGCCAGGACCACGGCGGCGATCAGCCCGAGCAGCATCAGCGAAAAATACTCGGCCGGACCAAAGCGCAAGGCGAACTCCGCCAGCGGCGATGCCGCCGCCGCGACCAGCAGGATCGACACGCTCCCGGCAAAGAACGAACCCAGCGCCGCGATGCTCAGCGCCGCACCGGCACGGCCCTGGCGGGCCATGGCATGGCCGTCCAGACAGGTCACCACGGATGAGGATTCACCCGGCAGGTTGACCAGAATCGCCGTGGTCGAACCGCCGTACTGGGCGCCGTAATAGATGCCTGACAACATGATCAGCGACGCCGCCGGGGTCAGCCCATAGGTGATCGGCAGCAGCATGGCGATGGTCGCCACCGGCCCCAGCCCCGGCAGCACGCCGACCAGCGTGCCGAGCGTCACGCCGATCAGGCAGTAAAGCAGGTTGTTCCAATCCAGTACCGCGTCGAAACCAATTGCCAGATGTGCCAGCAAGTCCATCAATGCCACCCCTTCGCAACCGGCAGCACCGGCAGGTTCAGGCCCAGGCCCCAGGCAAAGACCAGGCCGGCAAAGGCCGCCAGCACCAGGCTGAGCGCCAGCAGTTCGAGCAGGCGTGCCTGACGGCGGGCCAGGCCGCTGATCAGGGTCATGCCGACAGTCGCCAGCAACAAGCCAAAGGTCGGCACCAGCCAGGCAAAGGCCAGCACCCCGCCGCCGATGGACAACGCGGCCCGCAGCGCCACCTCATCCTGTTCAGGCGCTGCCTGGACACGAGGGCCCCGCTCGATCGCCACGCTACGCAACGCCACCAGCACGCCGATCGATGCCAGGCCCAGGCCCACCAGTAACGGGAAGTAGCCGGCCCCCATGCGCATCGCGCTGCCAATGGAATAGCCCAGGCCAATCCCCGCCCCCGCCAGCCCAGCGAGGATGAACAACAGCCCGGAGAAAAAACTGCGGCCATCGACAATCCGCAGACGCGCCGGAGCCGCCAGGCTCGCGGCAACCTCCAGGGGTTGAACAGGGTTTTTAACTAACGGCATAACGCGCTCCTTCTGGGGGCGGCAACAATCCGGGGAGGCTTAGGCAGCGCTGGTTTCACGGCCGGCAATACGCGCGCGCGTCAACGGCAGCAGCGTCTCGCCGAAGGCGATGGCATCGTTGAGCGGATCGAACCCACGAATCAGAAAGGTGGTGACACCCAGCTCGTAGTACGCCAGGAACGCATCAGCCACCTGCTCCGGCGTACCGACCAACGCCGTGGTGTTATGGGTACCGCCGACCAGCCGAGCCAGCCCGGTCCAGAGGCGACTGTCGACCCGATCCCCCTGGGCCACGGTTTGCAGCAGGCGCTGGGCGCCGACACTCTGGGGCTTGGTTGGCAGCGCCGTGCCCGCCTGCTCCAGGCGCGCGCGGGCCTGTTCGAGGATCTCATCGGCCCGGGCCCAGGCCGCCGCTTCGGTGGCGGCAATGATCGGGCGGAACGACACGCTGAAACGCACCTCACGACCGTGGCGTGCAGCCTCCTGGCGGACCGCCTGGATGGTCTCGCGGGTCTGCTCCAGGGACTCACCCCACAGCGCATAGACGTCGGCATGGCGGCCCGCCACCTGGTGGGCCACGGCCGACGAGCCGCCGAAATACACCGGCAAATGCGGTTTTTGCACGGGCTTGAGCGCCGAGAACGCCTGCTCGGCGCGGTAATGGGTGCCCGCATGATCGAACGGCACCTCGCCACTCCAGACCCCCTTGACCACCTCCAGAAACTCCTCGGTGCGGGCATAGCGCTGATCGTGGTCCAGGTAATCGCCATCCTTGCGCTGCTCGGCATCGCTGCCGCCGCTGATGATGTGGACGGCCAGGCGGCCATCGAGCAGATGGTCAAGGGACGCCAGCTTGCGGGCGGCCAGTGTTGGCGCGACAAATCCCGGGCGATGGGCCAGCAGGAAACCGATGCGCGAGGTCGACACCCCCGCCAGGGCGGTGACCAGGAAACCGTCCGGCTGATCCGACCAGTAACCCACCAAAATGCGGTCGAAACCGGCGTCTTCGTGGGCCCGGGCGCTGTTGACGATGTAGTCCTTATCAAACACCGGCCCCTGGGGCGCGATGGTTTCCGAGGAGAGGCGGTGGCCGATCATGCCAATGAATTCAACAGCCATGGAATCATTTCCCTGTGCAGAGTCGTCAGAAAGAGGCCGACGCTTATAACCACAAACAGCTATAAGGCCGATTTCTTATAAACTACAACGCAGCAGTAAATGATGGAAATTCAATTTAGTCATATCCTAATATGCAAATTGAGAATCAAATAAGCCGTCACTCACCAGTTACCTGGCAATGACACAGGCTGGCCAGGCAAGGCTGATTTCAAATGCGGTGGTCATGGCGCGCCAATCCCTTTAGGATCGGAAAATTCACTTCCTCCTCCTCCCACTATGCGAAATCAGCATGAAGATAGATGACATCGACGCCTTCGTTGCAGTGATTCGCTGCCAATCCCTGAGCCAGGCGGCGGACTCGCTGCAACTGACGCAATCGGCCATTACTCGGCGCGTGCAACGGTTCGAGGAAGCCCTGGGCGCCGAATTGCTCGACCGCCATACCAAGCCCCTGAAACCCAATGCCCTGGGCCTGCGCGTCTACGAACAGTGCCGCCAGGTGATGCGCGCCATGGATGCACTGCGTGAAATCGTCGCCCATGACACCTCGCCCAGCGGCCTGTTGCGCCTGGGCGTGCCGCAAACCATCAGCGACATGGTCCTGCTCGATGCGCTGCAACAACTCAAGAGCGACTTCCCCGAGCTGGCGACCCAGGTCAGTAATGGCTGGGGCAGCAGTCTGATCGCCAAGCTCGAAAACGGCGAACTGGATGCCGCCGCCGCGCTGTTTCCGGCGGGCAAGATTTTCCCCGATGGCATCGTTGGCCATTCCCTGGCACGCATGCCGCTGGCGGTGGTCGGCGCCAAGGGCTCGGTCGGCCGGCGCCAGGGCAAGCTTGCCGATATCCAGGCCCGGGGCTGGGTACTCAACCCCGACGGTTGCGGTTTTCGCGCCGGGCTCCAACGCGCCCTGATCGAGCAGGGGCTGAAATTGACGGTCAATCTGGAAACCTTTGGCACCGAACTGCAGCTCGGCCTGGTGGCCAACGGCCTGGGGCTGGGCCTGGTACCGCTGCCGTTGCTGCATAAAAGCGCGCACCGGGACGAGCTTGAAGTGCTCAACCTGGCGGACTTTCACCCGATGATCGACCTCTGGCTGGTGCACCCCCAGCATATTGGCAATCTACAGGCGCCCCTGACGCTGTTTGGCGAAGTGGTCGCTGCCGGCCTGGCGCTGCAACCCAATGAGACCCCCTGAATCCAGTGCGAGCGTGCAAGGCGCTCGCAAGCATTCTCAATTTGCATATTAGGATATGACTAAATTGAATTTCCAACATCTAAAAACCAACGGTAGATTCTAAGAAGGCTCTGCCAAGTTCCATTTCCTTATAAGAAACGGCCTGTGGCAGCGTAGACCTCTCAAAGGATCCGCTCCCATGACTCTTGAAATTCTCGGCATGATCACCGCCTCGGCCGGCTCCGAAGTCGACCAGCCGTTTGGCGACGCCGTCGACCCGGACTTTGTCCGTCGCTTTGCCCAGGCTCACGAGGACGCCGGTTTCGACCGCGCCCTGGTCGGCTACTTTTCCAACGGCCCGGAAGGCGCCGTCGTCAGCGCCTTTGTCGCGGCAGCCACCCAGCGCCTGGGGATTCTGCTGGCCTACCGACCTGGCGTGATTGCCCCACCCCTCGCCGCTCGGCAACTGGCCACGCTCGATCAATTCAGCCGTGGGCGCCTGGCCCTGAATGTGGTCAGTGGCGGCAACGACCAGGACCTGCAACGCGACGGCGACTACCTCGACCATGATCAGCGCTATGCCCGCACCGGTGAATACCTCGATGCCCTGAAAGCCATCTGGACCGCCGACGGGCCGGTGGACTTCAGCGGCGATTTCTACCGCTTCCAGGGCGCCTCACCGGCGGTACGCACGGTGCAGCGACCGCATATTCCGATCTACTTCAGCGGCTCCTCGGGCGCAGCCATCGAGGTCGCTGCCCGGCATGCCGATACCTATATGCTCTGGGGCGAACCCCTGGCCGCCGTGGCCGAACATATCGGCCAGGTACGCCAGGCTGCAGCGGCTCAGGGTCGGGCGCCACGCTTCTCGGTGTCGTTCCGCCCGATTGTCGCCGACACCGAGGAAGCGGCCTGGAAACGCGCGGCCGAGATTCTCGAACAGGTGCGTGAAACCCGCTTGCAACTGGGCCTGCCCCTGCACGATCACAGCCCGGAAAACAAAGGTTCCCAGCGCCTGCTCGCCGCCGCCCGCCAGGGCGATGTACTCGATGAGCGCCTGTGGATGGGCGTCGCTCAACTGACCGGCGCCCGCTGGAATTCCACGGCCCTGGTCGGCACGCCCGAACAGGTGGCCAGGGCCATGGGCAAGTACTACCAGTTGGGCGTCTCGACCTTTCTGATCCGTGGCTTCGACCCCCTGGGCGACGCTGTGCTCTATGGCAAAACCCTGATCCCGGCCCTGCGCGAACATATCCTGCAGTTGGCCGCCCAGCCTGCATCCAAGGAACAATCGCGATGAAACTGACCCACCTGTTTCGCCTGACCCTCACAGCCCTGGCCCTGAGCACGACCCTAGCCCAGGCCGCCGATAAAGTCACCCTGCGCGTGGGCGACCAGAACTACTACAACGTCCGCGCCTCGGTCGAAGCCTCCGGCGTGCTCAAGGATGCGCCCTACACCGTGGACTGGAAGCACTTCCAGTCGGCCGCCCCTGTGGCCGAAGGCCTGGATGCCGGGGCCCTGGACCTGGGCTTCCTGGGCGACTCGGGGTTTCTGTTCCTCGCGGCCAAGGGCGCCCCGGTCAAGCTGATCGGCGTCTCCCGGCAGAACCCCGACACCATCGCGCTGCTGGTGCCCAAGGACTCGCCAGCCAAGACCATCGCCGACCTCAAGGGCAAGAAAGTCGCCTACTGGCCTGGCGCCTGGAGCCAGCAACTGACCCTGCGCGCCCTGGAAAAGGCCGGCCTGCCCAAGGACTATGTGGAGTTCGTCAAGCTGATGCCGATCGATGCCGCCGCCGCGTTGCCTCAGGGCAGCATCGACGCCTTTCCGGTCTGGGAACCCTATATCTCCCAGCAGATCGTCTTCTCCGGTGCCCGGCCGATCCTGAGCGCTCGTGACCTGATGCCGGGCCTGAGCAGCATTGGCGCCTATGGCCCGTCCATCGAGCCCAAGCGGGCCGAAATTGCCGACTTCCTCGGCCGCGTCCAAAAAGCCCGGGAATGGGTGCAGGCGCACAAATCCGAATACGCCGCGATCTGGGCACAGAAGGCCAACCTCGACCCGGCCGTTTCCCAGCACTGGATCAACCAGGCTGATATGAGCGTGGGGCCGGTGGATGCCGGCGCAATCAAGGACTACCAGGGCACGGCTGACTTCTTGGTGGAAACCGGTGCATTGCCTAAAGCGCTGGATGTGCAGCCGCTGATCGATACCTCGTTTACCCAGGCCTTCAAGTAAGCCCAACGACGGGTGGGGCACGAGCGTGCTCGCGAGCTGTTGATTCAGCTAGCGCTCGCTCCGCCAAAAAAAGGGTAGAGGCCATGGCCGGTGAAATCGTGACATGGCTTTCACAACGTTTTCACCTGCGGCCACCTAACCTGAAGTCCTCTCCTTTCATGTATCCCTCTTGGCCCGTCCGCACACGGGCCTTTTTTATTTAACGGGCTCAGTACTTGAACACCCCAAGGGACATCCGTAGGTCGCAGGAAACTTTTTGCAGGGCATCGCCCGCCTTTGCGGTCGCCTCGGCGGAAACATTGCCCGCACTGGCCAGTTGATTGAGCTCATTCATCTGCTGGTACACATCATCACAGGCCGTACCGACCCGCTGGTTGGCTGCTACGATTTCCATCATCGCCGCGGTGGCCGCAGCCACCCGCTCCTGGATCGCCAGCAGCGATTCTCCCGCCTCCGTCACGGTGGCCAACCCCCGATCGACATCCTGGGTGCTGGTCTGCATGCTCTGCACCGTCACCTCGACCCCCTCACGGATCACCCCGATCAGCCCCTTAATCTCCTCGGTGGCAGTACTGGTACGCCCTGCCAGTTGCCGCACCTCATCGGCCACCACCGCAAAGCCGCGCCCCTGGTCACCGGCGCGGGCCGCTTCGATCGCCGCATTGAGGGCCAGTAGATTGGTTTGCGAGGCAATGTCCTGGATGGTTTCCGCGATCAGGCTGACCTTGCTCGAGCCCTGGTCGAGGTTAGCCACCGACGTTTGCGTACTGCGGCTGGCCGCCGCGAGGTGCTGCACACTGCTGAGGCTCTCCAGACGCGCCTGGTTGCCGCGGTGAGCCTGGTTCGCAGCTTCTTCCACCGAGACCTGGGCACTGAGCGCCTGGCTGGAAATAAGGGCGATGCTTTGCGTCATCTGGCTCATGGCCGTACCGGTATACAGCGCGGACTCGACCAGGCTTGCCGAATGCTCGCGCAGACGCTGGATCTCGGCGCCGACGCAGGCCACCTGGGTATCGACCGACTGTGCGCCGCTCGCCATGCCGATCACCAGTTCACGGATGCGCTCACGGGCCTCGAGCAACCCGGCATAGACACTGCCGCGGGCGGGCGTGTCGGTCGAAGCGTGCAGATTGCCCTGGGCGAAAAGCGCCATGGCCTGGCGCAGAAAAGCGGGCTCAGCACCCAACAACGAATGAATGCGGCGCGCGATCACCCCATAGATTGCCAGCGCCAGCAGCAGGCTGATCCCCCCCACCAGGCCCAGCATGAAATAGGCGCTGGAAGTAGTATTCCCCATCGTGTCCAGATACCGCTGGGCATTGGCGCTGGCGAGTTCCACTGTGCTGTCCACCTCCTGGCGATGGCTGGCATACGCGCCACTGAGCTCATTGAAAGCCGCCTCGGCAACGGCGGGCCGATCTTGCTCCAGGGCCGGAACCAACTGAGTGGTCAGGATGTTGAAGTAGCGATCAGCATGAGTTCTCTGCTTGCCCAGCAAGGCACTGCTCAGCCGGCCATCGAGCGGCGATGCCGCCCAGTAACGGTTGCGTTCTTCATAGGCGCTTATCAGCGTCTGTATCTTCGCCAATCCCTGGGCAGTGCCCAGGTCGCGGTGCAGCATTTGGTACGCCAGTAAATGAGCCTCGATGATATACAACGGCGGCGGCAGGATGTCGGCCACCACATCCTTGCTCTCGCTCAGTTGCCCGGCCGCCTGCTCGACTTTCGACAGCGCCACCGTACCGCCGGCGATCACACCGATCAGCCCGAGTGCGCAGACGGTGGCGAACAGCAGCAGCGCGCCTTTTACAGTTCCCAAAAACATGTTCATAACCACTTCCAGACGATGGGGAGGCGCTAACAACCCTTCGAGGGTCGAAGGTAGCCAGAGGAGCAGCCAATCAATAAAGGCTACTGGCTACTATCGACATCCCAGCATTCCCCTTGAGCCAGGAAGCATTTCAGGATAAATCCCAAATCTGCCGCGCCGCTGGCCTCAACGCGCCAGGCCCTTATCGACCTGCCACGCCAAAGGCAGCACCGATAACAGGAGCGCTGCCAGCAGCATCACGGCCACAGGAACACCCAGCCCATCCCCCAGGCGTCCGAACACCACCGGCGCCAGCGCACCGCCACCAATCGTCCCGGTATAGAACAGCGCAAACGCCTGCTCGCGCTTGCCGGCACCGGCCAGGTCTGGCACCGCGCCATACAGCACCGACGAGGTGCCATTGAGAACCAACCCCAGCAGCGGCAACATCACCAGGGTCGCCGATAACGGTAAAAACAGCGCCAGCACGATCAACAACGCCGTCGCAGACTCGGTCAGCCATACCGTTTTCAGCATGCCGATTCGCGCGCCCAGATAACCGCACAGCAGCTTGCCAAATGCCCCGCCGACGAACAGCAACGCCAGCGCCAGGCCAATGCCCGCGGTGCCGGCGCCCTTGCCTTGCAACACAAAGGGCAGAAAGGTCAGGAAGCCCATCCGAACAGCGCTGTCCAGAATGCCGATGCCCAGCAAGGCGCGCAGGCCGCTGACCGAGCCCGTCCCCACGCTGGCAGCGCGGCCCGGGGCACTGGCGCATAGCGCCCCGGGCGGTGGCAGCAGCCACTGCAGCAGCGCGGCCGCCGCCAGGCCCAACCCGCCGAGCAGGAGCGCACTGGTGCGCCAGTCGACCACAATCAGCAACACCCCCACCAGCCCGGGAATCAACGCCTTGCCGATATCGCCGGCGAAGTTGTACTGCGCCAGCGCCGCCTTCACCCCGCCCCCCGCCTCGTGGGCCTCGACCACCAGCGCAGACGCCAGTGGATGCTGGGTGCTCGCGCCCAGCCCACCCAACAGCAACGCGACCAACAACAACGCCAGCCCGCCAGCCTGAGCCATCAGCAGATACGCCAGGCCGGCCAACAGGGTTCCACCCACCAGCAGGCGCTCACGCCCCCCGTACCGGGCCGCGCGGCTGGCCAGCAACTGGAAGCCGGCCATCATGGCGGCGTAGGCACCGCGCAACAGCCCAACCTGCGCATAACTCAAGCCAAACTGCGCCTGCCAGAGCGGCAGCAGGACATAGATCACATCCGTCAGGCCGTCATGCACGGCATGGGCGCTACCGGCCGCCGCCAGGGTGCGACGACGTACCGAGGTCTCACCTGGGGACAACTCGCCGGTAACACTGGGGTCTTGAAGTCGGTTCATGGGGTCCGGCATTGATCAGGGGACGACACAGCAAGATGGCCACGCCGCCACCAAAAACCGAGTGGGGCGCACGGGAGGCCATAAAACTGCTCGTTTATGGCAATGAGCCTTTATAAAATGCCGGAGCCCGCCAAGACCAATACCGAATTCAGACCGATCGATACCCGGAGCCAGGATGCTCGACCTGCGTAGATTGCGTTACTTTCTGAGCGTCGCCGAAGAGCTGCATTTCGGCCGCGCGGCCCAGCGCCTGCACCTGGCTCAGCCGCCGCTGACCCGGCAGATATCCACGCTGGAGCACGAGCTCGGCTTTCGGTTGTTTGAGCGCAATAGTCGTACGGTAGCGCTGACAGCCCAGGGCCAGGCCTTTGTGCCCTACGCCCAAGCGGTGCTGGAGCAGGTCGAACGGGCCCGCCTGTTCGCCGACCAGTTGGCCACCGGTATGGCCGGCCAATTGACCCTGGGCTACGCCAGTTCGATTGCGCTCAGCGATCTCTTCAGCCAAAGTCTCCAAGCCTTTGCCCAGCGTTATCCCGAGGTCCGGTTGAGCCTGGTGGAAGGCGCCTCCAGCAGCCAATGGGCGCAGATTGTCGAAGGCCGGATCGATATTGGCCTCAGCCGAATGCAGCCCCCCGATGGCCAGGACGACCTGAAGGTCCTGTCCCTCGCAGAAGAACCCCTGGTAGTGGCCCTGCACAGCGCTGACCCGTTGGCCTGCCAGGCGCAAGTAGCCCTGGAGCAACTCAGCGAGCGTGCGCTGATTATGTTTCCACAGGGCTACGGCTCGGGTCTCAACGAGATCATTGAACAGCTGTACCGCCGGCATGAATTGCCCCTGTGTCGGGGGCCAAGCGGACGGCAGATCACCTCGATCATTGCCTTGGTGGCCGCCGGCCAAGGCGTCGCCCTGGTGCCCCGGTGCACCCAGACCCTGGCCCGGACCGGCGTGACCTACCGTCCATTGCTCGCGACCGAGGCCAACGCACCGCTGCTGGTACTCACCCGCCAACACGGACGCGGCCCGCTGGTGGAGAGGTTTCTGAGCGTGCTCGAAGAGCTCCGACAAACCACGCCAGACCCCACCCTTTAGACTTGCGCCTAAAGGGTGTTGAGCGTGCGCGATAACTAACCCGTGCGCTGGGTCAGGCCGGTCAGGGTATCGGCAATGGTTTTCGTGCGTTGCGCCGTGCCTTCGGTCATGCGGCTGGAATCCTCGAGGGCATTGAGCATTTCACGCAGCGCGCCGACCGCCGTGGACTGGTCCTCGATCTGTTGGGCAACCCGCTGGATCTCGCCCGACAACAGGTCGATATCGACACCGATCTCACCAGCATTTTTGCGCGTGATCTCGGCCAGCTTGCGCACCTCGTCGGCTACTACGGCGAATCCGCGGCCCATTTCACCGGCCCGCGCCGCCTCGATGGCCGCGTTCAGCGCCAGCAGGTTGGTCTGCCCGGCAATCTGCTGGATCACCTGGACAATCGACTGAATACGCAGGCTCGACTGCGCCAACTCACGGGCCCCGCCCACCGCATCCCCGGCCTGGGTCGACAGGCTTTCCACGGTGGCGCCAGCATCGGCGGCCACGCTGTGCTGCCGGTCAATGGTACTGGCCAGATCATCCATGGACAGGTGCAACTCGCCCGAATAATGCTTGAGCTGCTCGGCGATTTCCTGCTGCTGCTGACTGGCCTGGGCCAGCACCTGACCCAGGTCGGACAGCCCGTTGAACACCGGCAGAATATGTTCGTCCAGCGAGCGGGTATCCAGGACGCTGGTGAAGTCATTGCCCTTGAACGCCATGATCTGTTTGACCACGACATGGTTGAGCCCGGCCTGCTTCTTGATCTGGCGCCGCAGGAAAAACGCCTTGAACTCGCCATAGTGGGCGATGAAATTATCAACGTACTCGTCGCTGAAATGACCGCCCTTGGGCACGCGAAAAAAGAAAATCGCCGTCAGTGTCTGGTTCAGGTTCAGGCCAAGGATTTCGCCAAAGGTCGAGAAGCCCGCCAGGGGTACATCGCCGAAAATCCCGGTCATACCGGCCAGGTCGCGGGTGTTGTAGAGCCGGCGCAGGATGCAATCATTGAGAATCGCCGCCACCGGTTTGCCACCCTTGCCCTGCAGGAAACGCTGGTAGTCGGTGCGGGTGGTTTCCTGGATCGGTGTGCGCTTGACCATCACCAGTTCTTCGCCTGGCGCCACGTCGCAGAACAGCTGGATCACTTCCTGGGCATGGTCGATACGAGCAATGGAGCGCACAAACAACTCCTCGCCCACACGAATCGCGAACGAATAGTCGGTCAGCTGCTTTTCCAACGCCTCGCCGCTGCATTTGAAGGCGTCGCACAGCGCCTGGACCATGGTCTTGATATCACCCTTGGCATCGATCACCAGGTTGATGGTGCGATCTTCCACCGAGGCCGTCAGCACATTGAAGCTCAGGCCCGATGGCTGGAAATTCTGGCTCTTGAACACGCCGAAACGCACATCGGCGGGGGTCTTGATAAAGACGATCTGCGCGTGGTTTTCATAGGCGCGCTGGCCGTCGTGGATCTGCGTGCGCTTGAAATCGAGCTTGCCGCCGGCCGAGCCGCCGACGAACAGACACGGGAATCGGCCGGATTCGTAGAGCGCTTCCATGAAGAACGATTCGGACGCCGACAGCCCGTCGAAGACGATGTAGCCCAGAGTGTCGCGGTAATCGATGGGCGTCTGCACCGCCATGCGCTTGATATTGGCGACCAGGCGCGCGATACGCTCGCGCATCGCCAGGCGTTTATCGCCACCGCGGATATCGGCGCACTCCAACGGCACCATGATCACTTCGGCCGAGGCAATGATGCTGCTGTCGAACAGTTGCAGGGCAATTCGGTCCCAGCCCTCGCCGGTGGCGCAGTAGAGCTGGCTGGCGCTGTTGCTCAGCTCGCCAGAGGTGGTACACAGGCTCACGGCGCTGGCGGGGAAGCGCTGGCGGATCCGCCGGGCGACCTGGTCGATGTCGATATAGGGCGAGACAAACCCGGTGATCAATACGGGCGTCTGACGCACCCCTGCCAGCTTGCCTTCCAGCTCGCCGCTGGTGCAGACAAGGCTTACAGCCCCCTGGCTCGATGCACTGGCCTTGTTGAAGAAATTGAGTGGATTCATAGGAAGGCTCGAAGAGTGGCGGTTAAGGCAGGACTTCGCACGACGGACGCGGGCGTGTCCTTGAAGGCAAGCGGTGGGTCGAGGCTTACGACCCTGTCACGGCGAGGCGCAGGCACTCGCCGACAGTGTCCTGGCAGCGCACAGATCACCGGACGGTTATTCATGGACGGGACTTCAACTTTTGGCATATTCCATTGCACTAGCGACCGTCGAAAAATCAGCATACAAGTGGACCCGGGCCCGGCATAGATAGACTTCAGTACCTATCGAAGGCTACCTGAGCCCGGGCCGCGCATACCCCGTAAAACCTCGGGCGCAGCTGACCACAAGGGGCCACAGGCGATTGGCAGACCGGCGCGCGGGCACTGCACTTCATGCTTTAGTAGCAATTGGCAGTGCCTCCAGGGCGCCGCCAATCAACCACCTCACGTACGAAAGTGCACGACCAGGCCTTGCAGTTCCTGCCCCAGGCGCGCCAGCTCGACACTGGCCGAAGCGATCTCGCTACCGGCCTGGGCCGACTCGTCGGCCGTCTCGCGCACATGCAGCACACTGCGATTAATCTCGCCGACCACGGTGGTCTGCTCCTCGGCCGCACTGGCGATCAACAGGCTCATCTGCTGGATCTCCGAGACCTGGCGGGTAATGGCCGCCAGGGCATCGCCGGTATTGCGCACGCCCATCACCGTGGATTGGGTCTGCTCGACGCTGGACTGCATGATCCGCGTACTTTCGTTGGCGATCTGCTGCAGACCGGTGATCAACTGCTCGATCTCTTCCGACGATTGCTGGGTGCGTTGCGCCAGGCTGCGCACCTCATCCGCAACCACGGCAAAACCACGCCCGGCCTCGCCGGCACGGGCCGCCTCGATGGCCGCGTTGAGCGCCAGCAGGTTGGTCTGCCCGGCCACCGCCTTGATCACACCCAGCACACTGCCGATCCGTTCGATTTCCTGGTGCAGGCGGCTCATGGACTCGGCGGAGATCCCCACCTCCCCCGCCAGGCTCTCGATCTGGGCAATGGCATTGCGCGAAATATCCGAGGCGCCACTGGCTTCGCTGTCGGCCTGGCGCGCGGCACTGGCGGCGTCTTCCGAATTGCGCGCGACCTTGCGCACCATGGCGGTCATTTCATCAATCGCGTGGGCGACCATATCGGTTTCCGAACGCTGGCTGGCGGTCCCGGCCTGGGTCTGGGTGGTGATGGTCGCCAACTGCCCGGCCGAAGCGGCCAGTTGCGCCGAACCGCAGCCGATCCGGGTAATGACCTCGCGCAGACGCTGGCTCATATCGCCCATGGCACGCAGCAGTTGGCCCAGTTCGTCGTGACGCTCGCTATGCAGTTCCACGGTCAGGTCGCCATGGGCGATACGCTCGGCCGCGATCAGGGTTTCGCGCAGCGGCAGGACGATCTGCCGGCCAATGATCCAGGCAATCAATGCGCCGAAAATCAACGCCGCCGCCGTGACACCCCACAGAATCGCCACCACCGAGTCGACCCCGGCCGCCGCCCGCTCCTCTTCCTTTTTGTAGACTTCGTTGATGGTGTCCTGCAGGGCGGACAATCGGTCATTGACCTTGACGATCCCGGCCGCATTCTGCCCATTGGCCGCCAGCGCCTCCTGGTGCGCCTTGACGTAGGCGTCCAGCCCTTCGTTCAGGCGTTGTATGGTTTGCAGGTCCTCAGCGGGCCACTGGCCATTCTCGATATCCTTGAGCACATTGGACAGCTCGGTCTTCAGCGTCTGCTGGTGGGCATCATGGGTTGCCAGCTGTGCGCGATCGGCTGTCAGGGCGTAGGTGAAATTCGCTTCACGGGCATAGACCGTCTCATCGAAGAGCGCGCCAAGTCGATTGATCCGCACAAACGAAGACTGGTCATTGCGCAGGCCCTCCAGGCCTGTGACCGCCAGCCATACGGCCAATGCCAGCATCAGTCCGAAACCCAGGCCCAGCTTGCGGGTAACGGTCAGATTTTCCAGAGACAGCATGCGCAACATAAACGCTCCTTGAGGGTGAGTGGAGCGCCGTATCACGCGGCGATCCTGCGGCCAACCGATGGAAAAACGCACACGCCAGGGCCCCTGATCCATTCGAGGCACAAGGCGTTCAGCAAACGCCGAGCCAGACCCCTGGCGCCAACCACCAACCCGGGATCGACGGCAAAGGTCCTTGTATTACCAGGACGAACTTTAACGTGCCTTCAATTAGCCATCATTGACTTGCCGCAATACTCCCGCCTTGCGGATCAGGCAAAAGCAGCCCCGTCGCTCGCCACCGCCGCACGCGTGCCGAGGCTTTTTGCAGCGGCATAAAAAAACCTCGCTCAAGGCGAGGTTTTCCCAGGGTGAACGCACCCTTTGCGCGGTTGGGCCGGTATGTCCCGGACTAGAGCGGTGCGCGTCCTGATGATCACCCGATCTAAGCCGCCATAAAGACAATGATCGGGCCGCACACCGCCAGCAGTACATTGGAAATGGCGTAGCAAACGGTAAAACCGATCACCGGGGTACTGCTGCCGGACTGCTCGATAATTTTATTCATCGAGGCCGCCTCGGTCTGCGCCCCGGCCAGGGCACCGAGCAGGATCATCGGGTGCAAGCGCAAGACATAACGCCCGAAATACAAGGCCACAATGGGCGGCAGCAAGGTCACGACCACCCCGGCCAGCACCAACGAGAGGCCATGCTCCTGCATCGCCGACACCGCCGCCGGCCCGGCCAGCAAGCCCACCACGGCCCCGAAGGCGGTCAGGCCAAACTCGGAGAAGGCCCATTGCGCCGCCGGCGGCAGCGCGCCGATCTCGGGATGCCGGGAATTCCACCAGCCGATCACCAGCGCGGTTACCAGCACACCGCCCCCCACGCCCAACTCGACCGGCACCATGCCGATATGGGTCGACATCAAGCCGAGCAGCGAGCCCAGCACCATGCCCAGGGCATGCACGGCGATATCGGTCTTGTAATGGCTTTCACGGATCCGCCCGAGCTGCGCCGCCAGCGCCTCGACACTGGAGGCCCGGCCGATCAACGAAATGACATCGCCGCGCCGCAGCACCGTATTGGGCAGCAGGGGCAGGTCCAGGCCCTGGCGACTGATCCCCTTGAGAAAACAGCCCGGGCGCTCCGATTGCACCAGGCGTGTCTTGATTTCGTGAAGGGTCTTGCCGGCGAGTTCGGGCGAGGTCAGCACGATGTCGACCTCGCGCGTGGGAAACGATAGCGATTCGGGGTGATCGACCTCCGGCCCGACCCATTCTGGCAGCGCCCCGACCGCTTCACGCAGGGCATAGACCCCGACGATATCGCCAGCCGCCAGGACAAACCCGGGATCACGCTCGACAATCACCCCGCCCCGCACCACCCGCTCGACGCTCATGGCCGGGTGCAATTGCTCGATATCGGCGATGCTCTTGCCTTGCGCCGCCTGCTCAAGCACCCGGTGGGCACGCACCACGATACGGGTGTAGGGGATGCTGACAGCATCCTCGTTGCTGGCAATGCCCAGCTCCAGTTCCAGCTCGCGGGCCGAGGTGCGCAGGTCCACGCCCAGCAGCCTGGGGGCCACGGTGCCGACAAAGACAATCAGGCCGATGGTGCCGAACAGATAGGTAATGGCGTAGGCAATCGCCATATGACTGTTGAGCTGGGCCTTGGCCACCTCATCCAGCGGCAATTGACTGATGGCACTGCTGGCCGTTCCCATAATGGCCGTGTCGGTCAATGCGCCTGCGCCCAGGCCTGCGGTAAAGCCGGCGTCGAATTCAAAGACAACATTCATCAGCAGGATCGTGCCCAGTGCCGTGGCACAGAGCACCACGGAAAACAGCACCAGCTTGAGGGTCCCGCGATTGAGGCTGCCGAAAAACTCCGGCCCGCTCTTGAAGCCCACGGCGTAGATGAACAACACAAAGAACACCGACTTCAAGACATGGGGCACCTCCAGCCCGATCTGGCCAATCAACAGCCCCATCAGCAAGGCCCCCGCCACCGAGCCCAGATGGAAGCTGCCCAGGTGAATCCGGCCAATCAGCACACCGAGGGAAATCGCCAGGAATACGGCTATTTCGGGCGAGGAACGCAAGGCATGAACAATGAAGTCGATCATTGAGGCAGCTCCCAGGCACGGGCCTTGAAAGCCTGAGTGTAGCTAGCAAATATCCGCCACCCACTGGCGACACCAAGCCGCGCAACCGCTATTTTTTCGGCGGTTCCTGGGCGGGCGCCATAAACCATTTCTCCCTGGGGACGGACTTCGCCTCCAGAGGGTCCGCCAGATAGTGTGGCGACATGATCTGCACGCCGTACTCGTTGAACACATCCTGGATATTGGCGTGCAACATGCTCAACAACTCGGCCCGGGGCCGGGGTTCGCTGGGGATGGCCTGGGCCACCAGGCGATACTCCGGGTAGAAATCAGACAGCGCGGTCTGGAACACCTGGGGCGGCGGCTGCCTGAGGATCCCCTCGGTGCGCGCCGCCGCTTCCAGCAACATGGCCTCGACCTGTCGCCAGGGCGTGTCGTAGCCGATGGTCACCGTGGTGTCGACCACATAGCCGGCGCCATGCACCGTGCGCGAGTAGTTCTTGGTCACCGTGCCGGTGATCATCGAATTGGGAATGGTCAGCACCTCGCCCAGGCCGGTGCGGATCCGGGTGGTAAACATCCCCAGCTCGCTGACCGTGCCCTCGTGTTCACCAATACGCACGAATTCGCCGACGCGCAGGGTGCGGGTATAGGTCAGGATCAAACCGGCCGCCGCCTGCCCCACCACACTGGAAGCCCCGAGGGAAATCATCAGGCCCACCAGCACCGAGAGCCCCTTGAACGCTTCGGTGCCCGAACCCGGCAAATAGGGATAGGCCATGGCCAGGGCAAACAGCCAGATGGCCAGGGAGGTCAGCTTGGTCGTGGTGGGCAGGGTTTCATCATTCAGCCAGGTGAAAATCCCAGGGACGGCCATGCGCCGGAGCACCCGTCGACTGAGTTCACTGGCACCACGGGCAATGAAGAAAATCACGATGGCCAGCACCAGCCCGGGAATCGAACCGATGATGGCGTCCAACAGGTAACTGGATACATCCAGCAGGTAGACATTGAGGCTCTCGCCCCACGGCCGGGTGTACGGGAACCGCGACAGGACAAAGCTCAGCCACTCATAGGCGAGCAGCAGGATCAACGCCCAGCGCAGCAGCCAGAACAGCCGGCTAATCAAGGGAGACAGGTAGTTGATATCCAGTATGGGCGTCTGCCCGACCTTGATGGCCTGGGAGTGGCGCTCCATCAACGCGGTCAGGCGTTCCAGCAGCTTGCGCCGAATAAAATGAATGCTCTTGAGCGCGGCGATAAACAACACCGTGGCCAGCACGGAAAAACCGATCGCCTCTAGGATAAAACGCAGGCTGCGCGCCTCCTGCGTCTCGCTCACGACCTGGCGCAGATTGTCGGCGGCGCTTTGTGCTGCCTCGAAGGTCGAGCTGAACGCCACGGGGTCGACATCCTTGGGCGCCACGATAAAGGCCCGCCTCTCCCCCAGCAGCACCAGGTAGCTTTCCCTGATCGGATCGATCCGTACCGCCAGCTGCTCGTTACCCTCCAGGGCTTCACCGATTACTGCCTTGGCCCGCTTGACCCGCAACTCCGGCGATTCGCCCAATACCGTGGCGCGAAAGACCATGATGCTGCGGTTGCTCACCTTGAGTTCGGCAGTGGGCGTCGCCTTGGGCGAATCGCCCTCAAGGGGAAGGTCGGCAGCCACCACCAGCACCGGCAGCAGCAGGCTCAGGCAGAGCAGCCAGCACCCTTGCCGCCAACGGTACAGGGCGCTTGTCGCACCGATCTTTCGAACATGTCCCATGGGGCTCGTCACCTAGAACGCTGGCTTATACATGGGAGCGTAGAACAGCTTTGTGGCGCGGGCGCCGCAGATTGCTCAAGCAGCAGGCCTCCCTCTCCTGCCGCCACTATCGCCGGGCTGAGCGCAAGTGCCTGGGCGCGCGGTCGGACGCGCCAGTAGCCGACACTCCTAGCCTTGCAGCGCCGCCTGAATCACCGCGATATCGATCTTGCCCATCTGCATCATCGCCTCGAATGCGCGCTTGGCCGCGGCACGATCAGGATGGGCGAGCGCCTCCATCAGGACACGCGGCGTGATCTGCCAGGACAGCCCCCAGCGGTCCTTGCACCAACCGCAATCGCTGGCCTCGCCGCCGTTTCCGACAATCGCATGCCACAAGCGATCGGTTTCAGCCTGGTCATCGGTGGCCACCTGGAACGAAAACGCCTCGGAGTGCTTGAACGCCGGCCCGCCGTTCAAACCCAGGCAAGGGATCCCCAGCACCGTGAACTGGACCGTGAGGACATCCCCTGCCTTACCTGCCGGATAGTCGGCCGGCGCACGAAACACCGCGCCCACCGCACTGTCCACGAAGGTCTGGGCGTAGAACGTCGCAGCGTCCAGCGCACCACCGTCGAACCAGAGGCAAATCGTGTTCTTGCTGAGCATGTCGGCGCTCCAGAAAACAGGAATGGGCAGATTCATTCTAGACCCCCAGGCGCAACTCGCTTTGTCTGCATAAGCGGCGAACCCTCGCCAATTGACGCCCCCGGACAACGCTGGTAGAACGGATAACTACAGTATTTACTGTAATTATCCGGAGCCCTTATGTGACTAAAACCACAACACACACCAGCGCCTTGCGCCTTCGCCCTGCTTGCCCCGGTCCTTAACCGGTCGGCCAAGCCCTTCCCCTTGAATCAAGCGCCGTCCACGGCCTCAGGTTAGAGCTGACTCAAGCCTGCGCCACCCTGGAAAACGGCCTCTCAAACCTTGCTTGCTATTGTCTAAATGGAAATGCCATGTACCCTTCACACCTCAATAAAAACAAACTGCGCGTGATCGCAAGTGTGATCTCTCTCTGCATCCCCTTCGCGGCCTCGGCCGGCAACGATACGGCGGCCGCGGCGCCATCGCCGGACAAGATCGGCACCGCCCAGGGTTTCCTCACGCTGTCGCCCGAACTTCAGCCTGGCACCTACCGCAACGTCGACAAAATCTTCAACACCCGTGCAATCGCCCGCGGCGAACACGTCTACCCGCTGCCAATGGCCGCGCAGCCGCTGACCTCCGTGAAATACTCACCCGATGGTCGGCAGAGCTACGACATCGATGACTTTTTGCAACGCAACCACGTCGCAGGGCTGCTCCTGATCAAGGACGGCAAAATCGTGCTCGAGCGCTATGGCCAAGGCAACACCGCGGCCTCGAAGTGGACCTCGTTCTCGACCGGCAAATCGATCGTCTCGACCCTGGTCGGCGCGGCCATCAAGGATGGCAAGATCAAGAGCATCAATGACCCGGTGACAGACTACCTGCCTCAGATGAAGGGCACCGCCTATGACGGCGTCACAGTCCGCCAACTGATGCAGATGACCTCGGGCGTGAAATGGAACGAGAACTACCTGGACCCGGCGTCAGACTTCGCGGCGATGTTCCAGTGCATGGTGGACGGCAAACACAATTGCATCCTCGGGGTCATGTCCAAGCTCACACGCGCGGCCAGACCCGGCACCCAGTTCAACTACAAGACCGGCGAAACCCATATGGAAGGCGAGGTGCTGACCGCTGCGCTGGGCGGCGAATCGCTGTCGAGTTACCTGTCGCGCAAGATCTGGGCGCCGATGGGCATGGAGTCCGATGGCTACTGGCTGCTGGAATCGAAGGACGGCAAGGAATTTGCCGGCGGCTCCCTGAGCATGACCTTGCGCGACTATGGCCGGTTCGGCGCGTTCATCCTCAACGATGGCGTCATCAATGGTACCGCCGTGCTGCCTGAAGGCTGGGTGGCCGAGGCCAGCCGACCAACACCGGATGCGCCGCAGAACCAGTCGGGGGTGCTGTACTCGGTCGCCAATGCCCACCCGCAACCGCATTCCTACCCGATGGGCTACGGCTATAACTGGTGGTCCTACCCTGCAGCCGAATGGCCGGTCTGGGATGGTCTGACTGACAGAACAATCTGGGGCGATGATGCCTACACAGGCACGCCCGTGCAGACCTTTGCGAATCTGTCCGGGACCTTCACCGCTGACGGCGTCTTCGGTCAGTTTATCCACGTCAACCAGAGGGAAGGCTTGGTCGCCGTCGTCCTGAGCGCGTGGCCAACACCCTGGATCGATCCAAAAGAGCACGAGACCTACAGCTTCCTCGACGCCGCCACCGCGCAGTTAAAGCGCTGAAGGGATGCCCGATCTGACCCGCCCGCCGGGCTAAAACACCGCGCTGTTCCATAGCCCGCTATCCATAAGAAGCCCCGCCAGCATCCGCTGGACGGGGTTTCTTTCAGGCCGGTTCACAAGGTATCACCATCGACCCTCCACTCCTGAATACTGACCACGACACTCAATGCAGCCGGACAGCACAGGCTGCCTGGTCGCCCGAACGAAAGATTGTCGGGCGCCTCAAATCACCTTGATCGCCCAAGCTGATAGCATTAGGCCTCTATTCCTATGGATATCAGGAGATTTCATGTGAAGCGCTGGGTGTCTGGACTTCTAATCCCCCTATTAAGCACTGTCGCGAATGCTCAAGAGCCCTCTGAGCAAGACCTGCTATTGATGGCTGCGGCACAGAAAGCCGTTGCCACCTATAGAGACTCTGGCGTTGCAGGCATGGGGCAGGCCGTTGATGAATGTGATGGACTGTTAAGTCGCGCCTCCTCCGAGGAAGACGTGGAGCACTGTGTTGCCTTGAACCTTGCCTCAATGCAGGTCGACGCTATCACCAGCGCCGCGAACCAGGCGCCGCGAACTAATCGATTCAAAGATGAGATGGTAGGTGCAAGCGCAGAGGAGCTGCTCAAGTTCTTCAACGTCAGCGCAGCGCTAGGAGACTTGGGGTCATATTTGAACGAACAAAATGCCAGGGTTCACCGCTTCGTTCTCATGGCTATTAACGCCCCCGGCACAACTAACAACAGCTCCGCAATTAATAACAGCAGCTCAGCCAACCCGCTCAATGAAACCGCTGCAAAAGCCTTCACTCAGTTCTGGACTTCAACCGACTGCGAACAACTACAAGAACTGAGTCAATGGCCGCAGTTAGTTGAAAAACTCCAAACTAACGACGACCAACTATGCCGAACGTTTATCGAGATGCATAAACGAGTAGCCCATGTCGACGTCGTCGGAACTCAAGCACTCGCCGATGGGCGAGTCCGAGTGAGCGCGAATCTTGCTCTCGACCCTCAGGGCGAAATGAAACAAGAGGACAACTTCGTGATGGTTAATGGGCGCTGGGTGTTATCTGCCCGCTGACACCCCTCACATACGCCTGGCGCGCAGGCAAATAATTCGTTCCGATTCCCTATCCCTCGGTGATTCTGGTAAATCGTTAAGCATGCGCCGGGCACCAAAAAATATATTGATACAGTTTTTTTGCTAAAACGTTTCACGCGTGTAGCATCCCGCTGGAAAACGAGTAACGCCCTTGGCGTGACGGCAATAGCGGCTAGCTAAAGCACAGGATTTAGCATTAAATGGCCATCTCTTGCTCGATGTAAGAACGCTATGGATAGCCCTAAACACGCCAATGGCAGTAGCGATTTTTTATTGGCGTGTCTCTAAGGAAAAAATGCGCGTGCGCCCTCTTCTAAGTTTCGTTTCATTTTCCGCTCTCTTGCTCGCTACTTCCTCAGCCCAGGCTGACACTAATGGTTGGCAGGGGTTTTATGCCGGCGTCTCTGCCGGGAGCCGGGAGCAAAAAAGCCAATGGCACCAAGATGGAAAATATACCGATACCTTCTCCCTCGCCTCTTTTAATAACGGGCCTCAGGTAAAGAATGAATCGAAAAACAGCGACGCTTATGTTGGCCTCTACGGTGGCTACAACTGGCTGATTGGTGAGCGTGTGATCGCCGGTCTGGAGCTGTCGGGTGGTTATGCCAATAACCAGTCCGAGAAAAACTATATCGACTTTGCCAACTTCTTCGGCACCACCAAGACAAACACCTACGTGAACGTCCGCTCCGACTGGGATGCAAAATTGCGCGGGCGCCTGGGCTTCCTCGTGACGCCTGGGACCCTGCTGTACGGTACTGGCGGTCTTGCTGCCACCCGCATGAAAGCCAGCACCCTATGCCCATCTGATGGCATTGTCTGCGCACCAAACGGGCCAAATCGCAAGCAAAGCGAGAGTGAAACGCTGCTGGGCTGGACGGCTGGATTCGGTGTAGAAACCACGCTGACCGATAGCCTGGTCGCGCGCGCGGAGTACCAGTACACCGATTACAAGCAAGCCTCGTTCTGGGCTACCGACGCTGAAGTTGGACAACAGTTCGGCGTGCACAACAAAGTCGACCTCAGCAGCCAAACCGTGACCGTGGGCCTTGCTTATCGTTTCTAATGAGTCAGCTATCGGGGGCAGATCTTCCCGCTGCCCCGATTGAGAACGACGCTCGACTGACCAGAGCGTGGGGCATGCGAGGGAAACAGCGCTGCTCATTCAGCCGTTGCTACATTAAACTCGCCCCCAGCGCGCACACGTACGAAACGCACTTAAGCAATCAGCTTGCACTGACCCCATCGCGGATTGCTGCCTGGTCGATAGGTGAGACGTAATCATGCTCAGACTGAACACAACCAACTTCGTTGATCACCTGAATGCGATGTGCGGGCGTGGATCTATTCGTGGTCTTCAAGCGCCTTCTCGTCATCGGTGAAGAGCAAGGGGCGAACGAACTAATGCAGATTGAGCTAGCGCTTCAGGAGATGAGGACGCGCTTGAGGGAGTACGCAGCAGAGGTCAAAGCGGGCCAAGTAAACCGTGACGCGGATAAGCCAGGAGTGGAAGCATGAAACAAATATGGGTGGCCGCGTTTCTCCTGATCACGCTAGCGGGTTGCGCAACAGGGCCCAGTTCCAGCGAACGGGATAAAATCTGGTATGCGGAAGCAGAGAGCCCTGCCACCGCCCCTTGGCACGTCTATTTGATGTTCACGGACGACAGCCATTTCATCTACTGGCGTACCGTTAAAAATCCAGATCTAGTCCTAAAAAATATTGATTACTACACGACAGGCCCCGGGCAGGAAGTCGGTAACCCGGTCCTATTTACGCGAACAGGCAACCGCATCAGCGCCGTCTCGCAAACTCCATTTAAGAGTAAAACCGGCGAGACGCTCTACACCGACATTCGTACCTTCAATGGGCACTTTATCGACGGAGCTTGGGAAATAGATTTCGAAAGGATAACCACCTGGCCTCCTCGCCCCTCATTTTCAGAGGGCGTAATTAGATGGTCAATGAAGCGGCTCAGTACCCTGTCCGTCAAATGACAAGGTCGCATTGATATCCTCTGTCGGAGCCATCAGCAACCATCCAGGATGGGGCTTGCCGAAGGCGCGGGGCTTCCAGCCCCGGATTCGTTGCGACCTGCGTTTTCGTGGCGGTGTTTGAACTGATAGCACTGAACCACTTCTATGCCCTAAATGGATGTTTCGGTTAGGGAGAACGCATCATGCTCGAGCATTAGGAGTGGCGCTAGTCGCAGTAGGCTTGGGCACCGGAAATCCTGGTGTGGATACCCAATGCGCCATTGCATCGGGTAGGCTTCAACCTCGCCCAAGCTGACGAACGTGAATGTTAAGCCTTTTTCTGTGTCAGGAAGAATTCCGGATGGGGAATTGAGGCTGGTCTTGCTATGAGCGCTTAGCCGTCCGTGAAGAAATAATCGCCACCTCCCACTTTTCTGGGACTGATGAACAAACCTCATGAACCCTTGCCGATCTACCCATCTAGTCTCTACTCGTTAGCTGGCTTACTGTTCCCCCAACGCTAACGTCGGGAGATCGAAATGCACAAGCGCACACTCGGAAACGGTTCACTTGAAGTGTCAGCCTTGGGCTTGGGCTGCATGGGCTTGAGCCATGGCTACGGCCCGGCGACGGACACGCAACAAGCCATCGCATTGATCCGCTCGGCAGTCGACCGAGGTGTCACCTTCTTCGATACCGCCGAGGTTTACGGTCCTTACCTGAATGAGCAAGTGGTCGGCGATGCACTGGCACCGGTTCGCGATCAAGTGGTCATCGCCACCAAGTTCGGCTTCACCTTCGGTGCCGACAACAAACAGCAGATTCTCAACAGCCGCCCCGAGCACATCAGGGTCGCCGTCGAAGGCTCATTGCGCCGACTGAAGACCGATTACATCGATTTGCTGTACCAGCATCGGGTTGATCCGGACGTGCCTATCGAGGAAGTCGCCGGTGCAGTAAAGGCGTTGATTGACGAAGGCAAGGTCAAGCACTTCGGTCTGTCGGAGGCCGGTGCGCAAACCATTCGACGTGCTCATGCAGTGCAGCCAGTCACGGCGCTGCAAAGCGAATACTCGTTGTGGTGGCGCGAGCCCGAGCAGGAAATCCTGCCGACGCTCAAGGAACTGGGGATCGGCTTCGTGCCATTCAGTCCACTGGGCAAGGGTTTTCTCACCGGCACAGTAGCGGCCGACGCCACATACGGTAGCGACGATTTTCGCAGCATCGTGCCGCGCTTCAGCCAGTCGGCACTACAAGCCAATCAAGGGCTGGTGGTGTTGATCCGCCAGATAGCCGCGCAAAAAAAAGCGACACCGGCGCAGATCGCGCTGGCCTGGTTGCTCGCGCAGGCACCCTGGATTGTGCCGATTCCCGGGACGACCAAGTTGCATCGACTGGAAGAAAACCTTGGCGGCGCGGACATCACCCTCGACGCGGCCGAACTCCAAGCCATTGACACCGCACTGGCGCAGATCCGCATCGAAGGCGAGCGTTATCCCGAGGCCCTCAAGGCGCGCGTCGGCCGATGAACAACGATCACGATCCTCTACGGCGCACGGTCATCGCCGCACTGGCAAGCGCCCCGCTGCTGTCACTCGCCGATACGCAAAACGCAACTGAAATACCACGATCAGGTTCGCGAATTCTGGTGGCGTACTTTTCCCGCTCCGGCAATACCCGCGTGGTCGCCGGACTCATCCAGCGCGGATTGGGTGCCGACCTGTTCGAGATCCGTCCGGCCAAAGCCTATCCCGAGGACTACCTGCAAACCGTGGAGCAGGCGCGTCATGAGCGCGACAGCGGCTTCGAGCCCGAGCTGGGAAGCAAGGTTCACGCTCTGAGCGACTACGACACGATTTATCTCGGCTTTCCGATCTGGGGTGAGACCACCCCGCCAATCGTGCGTGCTTTTCTGAGTGCCCACGACCTGACTGGCAAAACCCTCATCCCCTTCAACACCCACGGTGGTTACGGCTTGGGCAATAGCCGCAGCATCCTCGAAAAGCACGCACCCAAGGCTAAGGTGATGGAAGGCTTTGTGATGGAGGGTGAGCAAGAGCGCAAGACCATGGAGCGCGTGAATGGCTGGCTGAACGATCACCCTCACACGCGCTGATCTATTTCTGGATTGGAGAAGCACCATGAAAACCCGCAAGCTGGGCAACGGCCTGGAAGTTTCCGCACTGGGCCTCGGCTGCATGAGCATGACCTCCGCCTACGGCCCGGCCGCCGACAAACCGAGCATGATAAGTCTGATTCGCTCGGCCCATGAGCAAGGCATCACCATGTTCGACACCGCCGAGGCGTATGGCCCATTCGCCAATGAAGAGTTGTTGGGCGAGGCCTTGCAACCCATCCGCGAACAGGTGGTCATCGCCAGCAAATTCGGTTTCGATATTGATCTGGTAACCGGTGCACGAGGCGGCGGCACCAATAGCCGACCCGAGCATATCCGCGCCGTGGCAGAGGCGTCATTGAAGCGTTTGCGCACCGATTGCATCGACCTGTTTTATCAGCATCGCGTTGATCCGCAAGTGCCGATCGAAGACGTTGCCGGCACCGTCAAGGAGCTGATCGCCGAGGGCAAGGTCAAGCATTTCGGCCTGTCCGAGGCCGGTGTGCAAACCATTCGCCGCGCGCACGCCGTGCTACCGGTCACAGCGGTACAGAGCGAATACTCGCTGTTCTGGCGTGGACCGGAGCATGAACTGCTTGCTGTGCTGGAAGAGCTGGGCATCGGTTTCGTGCCGTTCAGCCCTCTGGGCGCCGGCTTCCTTACGGGCCAGATCGATGAAAACACTCAATTCGACGCCAGCGATTTCCGCAATTTCGTTCCGCGTTTTTCACCTGAAGCACGCAAGGCCAACCTGGCGTTGGTCGGCGTGGTGAAGGCCGTTGCTGAGCGTAAACACGCGACACCTGCGCAAGTAGCGCTGGCCTGGTTGCTGGCGCAGAAGCCGTGGATCGTGCCGATCCCGGGTACGACCAAACAACATAGGTTGGAAGAGAACCTCGGCGCGGTCGATTTGCAACTGACTGACGACGATTTGAGCGTGATTAACCAACAGATGGCGCAGATCCAGGTGCACGGTGAACGCTTGCCGGAATCGGCGCTGAAGATGACCGGGCTCTGAACCTGCCTTGCGCTGCTCCATTTGCGTTGCAGCTTCACTGTCTGACAGGAGTTCATCCGATGAACCCATTGATCGCACCACTCGTGGCCCTATCGCTCTTGACCGCTGAAGCCCAAGCGGCCAATGAAATTCGCATCACCCCGAATGGCGCTCAGCCCTCGATCAAGGGCGCGGCGGAAAACTTCACCGGTACCGTGCGCGTTGATGGTCTGTTCAAGGGGGACCTGCCGGCTCGCATCGGCGGCGGCACGGTGACCTTCGAACCTGGCGCGCGCACCGCGTGGCATAGCCATCCGCTGGGCCAAACATTGATCGTCACCGCCGGGGTCGGCTATGTGCAGCAAGAGGGTGGCCCGCGCCAGGACATCCATCCGGGCGACATTGTCTGGATTCCGCCGCACATCCGTCACTGGCATGGCGCTACGGCCAGCAACGGCATGACTCATATCGCGATCGCTGAAGCCGAGGACGGTAAGACTATGACTTGGGAGGAACAAGTCTCGGACGCGCAATACGCAGCGCAAGCGCAGTAAATAAAGTTACGGAATGTGTCAGGGCCTGGCCTCGACACTTTTCCCGCAATACCCCCACAACACCTCAAGCTCAGTGTTTGCGGGGCTGTGTCCGGTTTCCAACGCTCATTGAACAATCGACTCATGACTTCTGCTCAGGAGTCCTTGCGCAATATCGGGGTTAATCGCCACAACCGTCCTCCGTACGATCCAGCGACACCGCAGTGACCGGAATGGACGGAGTCTTTCACGATGACCACTGATGCTCACAAGACCACTCCCCTCCCCGTATTGATGGCGCTCTGCCTGAGCCTTGGGGCGATGTTCAGCGTTACCACACAAACAGCCGAGGCCACCTCAGCCATGACCAGTACGCAAGCCACCGCAGAAACACTGTCGAGCAAGCAACAGGCCATTCCTCTGATCGCAGCATTCATGGCGACCAGCGACATGCCCAATCTCAACACGGCGCTCAACCAGGGGCTCGATGCCGGCCTGACTGTCAGCGAAACCCGGGAAGTTCTGGTGCAGCTATACGCCTATGTAGGCTTCCCGCGCAGCCTCAATGCCTTGAACGAGCTGATGACGGTGGTGCAAGCGCGCAAACAACGCGGCATCGAGGATACGCCGGGGCGTGAGCCGGGCCGGGGCATTCCAACCGGAGATGAGCTGTTGGCGGCCGGCACGGCCAATCAAACGAAGATTTCCGGTGGCCCGGTCCAAGGGCCGGTGTTCGAGTTCGCCCCGGTGATCAACCGGTTTCTGCAAACCCACCTGTTTGGCGACATCTTCGAACGCGACAACCTCGACTGGCAAAGCCGCGAACTGGCGACTGTCGGAGCGCTGGCGGCGACGCCGGGGGTGGAATCGCAATTGCGTTCGCACATGCTGGCGAGCCTGCGCGTCGGGCTCAGCGCAACGCAATTGCGTCAAGTCACCGAGCAGTTGAAAAAGCACGGAGATGCACACACCGCCGAACGTGCAAACACAGCGCTGAACCAGGCACTCGCCGCCTCGGGGAAATGACATGAAATCTGCAAAAAACCTGTTGGGCATCACTCTGCTGAGCCTGTTGGCAGCCTGTGCGAACCAGCCCGATGGCTCAGGCCCATTGCTGATTCAGGCGCAAGGCAGCTTCGCCGCCGGGGGAACGATGACCACCGCGCCGGGCACATTCAATCCGCGCAAACCGATGACACCCGACGGCCAGACCTACCACGGTGACCACGCCTACGCGTTCTACCAAATCCCGGTCGATGCGCGAAAACTGCCCATCGTCATGTGGCACGGCGCGGGGCAGTTTTCCAAGACCTGGGAAACCACCGCCGATGGCCGCGAAGGTTTCCAGAACATCTTTCTGCGCCGTCACTACGGCGTCTATCTGATCGATCAGCCTCGGCGTGGCGATGCCGGGCGCAGCATGGTCGAGGCGACTGTCAAACCGACGCCGGACGAACAACTGTGGTTCAACCAGTTCCGCATCGGCCTCTGGCCCAACTACTTCAACGGCGTGCAAGTGGCTCAGGACGCGCAGACCCGTGATCAGTTTTTCCGTGCGATGACACCGAATACCGGGCCATTCGACATGGGCGTGGTTTCCGATGGTGTGTCGGCGGTCTTCGACAAGATCGGCCCGGGCATTCTGTTTACGCACTCTCAAGGTGGCGGGCCGGGCTGGCTGACGGCAATCAAGAACGACAAGGTCAAGGCCATTGTGGCGTTCGAGCCGGGTAGCAGCTTCGTCTTCCCGCAGGGTGAACTGCCGGCGCCGATTCCCAGTGCGTTCGACACGGTGCAAGGCGCGGCGGTGCCAATGGAACAATTCATGACACTGACGCGCATTCCGATCCTGATCCTCTACGGGGACAACATCCCGGAACAGGCCGTCGACCTGCCCGCCCAGGACAGTTGGCGCGCCCGCCTGAAGATGGCCCGGCTATGGCGTGATGCGGTCAATCGGCATGGGGGCGACGTGCGACTGATCCACTTGCCGGAGATTGGCATCAACGGCAATACCCATTTCCCCATGTCGGATTTGAACAACGCACAGATTGCCGACCTGGTGTCGAAATTCCTCGAAGAAAAACGACTGGATTGCCCCCTCTCCCTATAGCACTGCCGCCCTTTAGATGACTCAGGAGCTACACGTGAAAAACACCCTTCTCAAAGCCACGCTCATGTCGGCGCTGGTCGGTCTCTGTGCGGGCGAAGCTGGCGCTGCGGACTACAAAAAGAACCCGTTCACCCTGGCGTACGACGGCGCCCTGACCCGCAACGAACCGGGCAAGGTCAACATCCACCCGGTCAGCTACAAGCTCAATGGCCTGGACATCGCTGCCAACGTTTACACCCCGGCCAACTACGATGCGAAGAAGGTCTACCCGACCGTTGTGGTCGCGCATCCGAACGGCGGCGTCAAAGAGCAGGTCGCCGGTCTGTACGCCCAGCGCCTGGCCGAACAGGGCTACATCACGATCACCGCCGATGCGGCCTACCAGGGCGCAAGTGGCGGACAGCCTCGCAGTATAGACAAGCCGGCGTATCGCATCGAAGACATCCACGGCATGGCAGACTTCATCAGCCAATATGCGGGCGTCGATAGCACGCGCCTGGGCTTGCTTGGCATCTGTGGCGGCGGCGGTTACTCGCTGGCCGCGGCGCAAACCGACAAGCGCTTCAAATCGCTGGCGACGGTGAGCATGTTCAACTCGGGACGCGTGCGTCGCAACGGCTATAACGACTCGCAACTGGACAGCATCCAGCAACGCCTGCTACAAGCGTCGGCCGCCCGCGCGCAGGAAGCCGCCGGTGGCGCGGTGCTGTATTCGGGTGATGCCAACCTCACCGATGAGCAGATCGCCAAGCTGCCCTTCGAACTGTATCGCCAAGGCTACGAGTACTACTGGAAGACCCATGCGCATCCGAATTCGACCTTCAAATACACCACGAGCAGCCTGCTGGACCTGATGCGTTTTGACGCGACCAATCAGATCGAGCTGATCAATCAGCCATTGCTGATGATCGCCGGCAGCAAGGCTGACAGCCTGTACATGAGCCAGGATGCATTTCCCAAGGCCACCGGCACCCAGGACAAGGAATTGTTCATCATCGACGGCGCCACCCACATCGAAACCTACTGGGTCCCACGTTATGTCGACGCGGCCATTGGCAAGCTGACAGCGTTTTACGCACGAACTCTCTGACGGGCTCTTCGGGGCTCGCGCATCCAACCGGAACCTGCTTAGATGGCATAATCACGCGCTGCCCCATGAGAGGCTCTCATCAATGTCCCGCGCCAATCTCAACGATCTGCAAGCCTTCGTGGTCATTGCCCGCGAAGGCAGCTTCACCCGCGCGGCGGCGCAGCTCGGCGTCTCGCAGTCCGCACTGAGCCACACCATGCGTGCGCTCGAAACCCGGCTTGGGGTTCGTCTGCTGACGCGAACCACACGCAGCGTCTCCCCTACCGAAGCCGGTCAACGCTTGTATCAAACCATGGCACCGCGCTTTGACGAGATCGAGCTTGAACTGGCCGCGGTCAGCGAGTTTCGCGATACCCCGGCAGGTAATGTGCGGATCTCCGCCTCCGAACATGCTGCGAACAATATTCTTTGGCCGAAGTTGTTGAAGGTCCTTCCCGACTACCCGGACATCAAGGTCGAGATCACCGTCGACTACGCCCTCTCCGACATCGTCGCGCAGCGCTATGACGCCGGCGTGAGGCTGGGAGATCAGGTAGCCAAGGACATGATCGCCGTGCCCATCGGACCGCCGTTGCGCATCGCGGTTGTGGGATCACCTGAATACTTCAAGGGGCGGTCGTTTCCCCGGGAGCCGGGTGATCTGGCCGCACACAATTGCATCAATCTGCGTCTGCCCACCCATGGGAGCCTGATGCAGTGGGATTTTGAAAAGGATGGCCACGAACTCAAGGCGCGCGTCGAGGGGCAATGGACGTTCAACAGCAGCGTGCCGATCCTGCGTGCGGCCGTGGCGGGGTGCGGCTTGGGGTTCCTGCCAGAAGACATGGTCGCCAAAGAGCTGGCTGACGGCAGTTTGGTGCGAGTGTTGGAAGATTGGTGCCAACCCTTTGCCGGTTACCATCTCTATTACCCAAACCGCCGTGAACATTCATCAGCGTTTGGCGTTGTAGTTGAAGCGTTGCTCTACAAGCGCTGAGTCATCGACCATTAAGCCGTCTGAATCGCCCCGGCTTTCGCTGCTTCCGTTTGTCTTCAAAGGCACCGCCCGCTTCACGTACAGCCTGTTTCGCGGATGTTGGATGGTGACCTTTAAGAACGAAGAATCGGAACTGAGCCTCCAGGGTTTAGCGCCGCGGAGCCCTGAGGAAAAACGCCCTAATCGCCCGAAAACAGGGCATTAGGCAAGGCTATCTGACATGCGAAAAAGCTGAGAGAGAAGATAAACATCAAACAGGATTGGTGCCAAAAGCAACGCGAAAAAGGGCCAAAAGCGGCGTGAACTCACAGCCGGTTCTGACAATCTTGAAGTAGAAGCAGGCGTGAGAAATGGAGAAGTCACGCAAATGTCACGCGCATGAAAAAGGCCAAAGCTGTGAGCATTGGCCTAAGTCATTGAAAAATATGGTCGGGACGGAGTGATTCGAACACTCGACCCCTAGCACCCCATGCTAGTTATTGGCGAATTTCAGCGGATCGCTAAATACCCAAAAAGAATCCACCGAGCTAGTATCTACAAGGGCTCCAGTACTCCACCACGTCCAGCACCATCCAACGAAATCCATCGGTAGCTGACGTTTCTGTGGGGGTAAATGTGGGGGTATTTTTTTGGAGGGAAAAGTCATGACCAAACTCACCGCCAAAGAACTGGAGTCATTAGACGCGAACGATGCAGGTCGAGTGCTCAGGGAAGACGGTGGTCTCTCTGGCAAGGTTCAACTCAAGAAAAAAGGTATTACCGTCGCGTTCTATTACCAGTTCCGATGGGAAGGGAGATTCACCGATATTTCGTGCGGGACATGGCCAGGCACATCACTACCGGAAATACGCAAAATACGGAACATCGCCCGCGACCTTGTGGCGACCGGAGTGAACCCCAACGATCATAAACGAGCCGAAAAAGCCCGAGTCCGAGCAGAGATCAACGCTCAACTTGTCGCCGCCGAAACGCTCAAGGCAAAGGGACTGACCTTAGGAGATATGGCAGAAAAATGGCTGCTGAATGGCGTAGCGAGGAAAGATGGTAACGCTGAACTGCGCCGACGCTTCACCAAGGACCTGTACCCCACACTGAAAAACAAGACATTGTCTTCCGTAAATGAACACGACTTACGGAGCGTGGTGCGAACCGTCGTCGGTCGCGGGGCCAATCGACAGGCTATTGGTTTGTTTGCCGATATCACTCAGATGTTTGCATGGGCAGAAAAGCGCCAGCCTTGGCGGGCTCTGCTGGTTGATGGCAACCCGACCAACCTGATTGAGATTAATAAGCTGATCCCATCTGACTACGAAGAGGAAAGAAGCCGTATTCTCTCGCCTGGTGAGTTGTTGGAACTACATAACCGCTTCCAGCAAATGACCGCCGATTACAACGCCCTCCCCGCCGGCCAAAAGTACGAGGGTGTTCGTCCATTAAAGAAGGAAACCCAACTTGCGCTCTGGATCAGCCTGGGCACCTTGTGCCGGATCGGCGAGTTGCTGCAGACCGAATGGAAGAATGTCGATCTGGACCAACACACCTGGTTTATCCCGAGCGAAAACGTCAAAGGCACTCGCGGCAAGAAGCAGGACCATCATGTCTTCCTCTCCCCCTTCGCGCTGCATTTCTTTCAGGAACTCAAGACCCTGACGGGACATTCCCAATGGTGCTTTCCGAACAAGCAGGATGATGGGCATGTGGATGTGAAAGTGGTGAGCAAACAAGTCGGTGACCGCCAGGCCCGGTTCAAAAACCGCAAGGCCCTGTCAAGACGGCGTAATGACGACACGCTGGTGCTTGCCAACGGCCAGAACGGTGACTGGACGCCGCATGACCTGCGCCGCACAGGCGCGACCATGATGCAAGCCTTAGGCGTCAGCCTGGACGTCATTGATCGCTGCCAAAATCATGTGTTGGCTGGCTCCCGGGTGAGGCGCCACTACCTGCATCACGACTATGCCGAAGAGAAGAAACGCGCCTGGAACCTGCTGGGTGATCGGCTTAGTACCGTACTGTCCTCAACCTACGAGCACCCACCGACCGAGTCGGTGCTGTCTTTTCCAGCGTTCGCGGCTACAGAGACGCGGTCTCAATCATAGGGCTGTTGCACCCAGCATTTTCTGGAATTTAACATCTGCGACACCCCGTGTTGTGATCTAAAATTCGCGATGAACAAAGGTGGCAGACTGCATGTACACATTCGTGAGCTTCACCGTTGCGGAACTGTTCGAAAAAGTATGGCAAACACCGATGGTCAAATTGGCCCACGAAATTGGTGTTTCCGACGTCGCCGTCGCGAAAGCTTGCCGCAAAGCAGGCATCCCTCTCCCTGGCCGTGGCCACTGGGCCAAATCTGAAAAGCAGCGACAACGCACACCCAAGCCTCCTCAGGTCGAAGGCAAGGTCCGATTCCAGGTTCTCGACCATGACACTCTGCCCGGCAAGACTGGCACTGATTCGAACTCACCAATAGTCCGGCGAACGATTGAAGCCCCCTCTCAATTGACTGAGCCCCACGCTCTAGTGAGCCAATGGCTAAAGACTGCAGAAGCATCGAAGCTCAAGGAGGGCTACCTCGATTACGCAGGCAAGTGTGTCTTGAATGTGATGATCTCGTCGACATTGATCGAACGCTGCGCAATCCTTTTTGATGCACTGATCAAAGAGGGGGAGATAGAAGGTTATTCATGGAAGATCAACACTGAAGGAAAAACAGTCGTCACGGTCAACGATGAGCCCATAACCGTGCGACTCATGGAGCGATTAGACAAACACCCGATACCACCACCGCCTCCCCCAAAGCGCCGCCCTGGTGCTCCATGGGAGCCTAATTTCATACCCCTACGAAGCCCGCAGTTTGAATGGACCTCAACGGGTGAACTGACGTTTCAGATCGAAGCGCGGATGGGTTACGGAGAAAGGAAAAACTGGAAGGACACCAAGACCGCACCGCTAGAGAAAAAACTTTCTAGCATCCTGGCGGGCTTGAGTTCCGCATCAGTTTCTATCAAGGTCCTCCGAGAGAAAGAGGAGGCAAGAGATCGTGAATGGGCTGAAGATGAAAGACGATGTCTTGAACGAGCCCGTAATACAGAAACTCAACGTCGACTCAGACTAAGCCTCGTTAAACATACAGAGCGATGGGAGCGCGCCGAGCGCTTACGAACCTTCATAAAAGCGGTAGAAGATCAGCTGAAAATTGCCCCATTAGTAGATCCAGAGTTGGCGCAACCCTGGATCGATTGGGCTCGCAAGCAGGCTGATCTCCTGGATCCTCTGCTGGAGAATCTGGCATTAATCACCAACTTGGACGTACAGATAGAAAGCTGGTTCAGTGGTTCCCACTACGGTCAAGTGGAAAAAGGTTGGTGGTCTGAGTAGTCAACGATAAGCGGCGCTATTGTCATCCCTAGTTGATGCTGAACGGACGTTCACAGCCAACGATGTAAACTCAGGAAATGCGCCTTTGAATGGGCTCTGATCGTAACGTATAGACAATTGGTCGCCACAAATTTTCCTGCTGCTACGCTGTCCTCTCACGGAGGAAAACCAATGCCTAATTCAGACCTGCTCCATTCCCTACTTTTCAAGATCAATCAAAACCAACTCGCCCTTGAGGCTGCCGTCATGGAACTAACACTCTGGATCGAGTTGCGCGGATCCGGAGCAGTGGCTCCAGTCGGCGGCGAGTTCAGCTAGTATTCCCGCACCAGTTACTCAAGGACGATACCCATGCCAGATAACTCTGAAGCCAACATAGCCACAGCGGACGCTCTCACACTGCTGCTGCACAATCAGCACGCCATATGTGCGGCCATGGAAGAGGTGACCAAGTGGCTCTCTGAGAATGGAGTGGGGAGTGTCGCCGCTAACGCAATGGCGGCCATGGGAACTCTGGACACGAATGCTCAAGGCATCACAGACGTCATTATGCGACTACGGCAGTTATAGGCATCATCTAACGCCCCCACTGCCCCTCCTTCCGGAGTGCGTCCCAATGTAATGCGGGAAAATGGAATTCTTTGGAGAGTTGGAAATGGCAAGCCACTTGCCCCCCCCATTTACATAGCCACTGACCAACCAATTGCCCCCCTGCTGACCAGTTTGCATTCGACTTGGCCAACAGGTGCCACAGCGACGACCGATAGAGAACGGCCAACAGCAGTAATCGAACGTGATTAGACATAGGCATCAGGCAAATTATTCTAATCATACCCTGCTAGAGTCAAGTGAATAGAGCCCTCTAATGTCCGTTTTCCGTCTGTCGCAGTGGGCGGCTTTCGACCCAGAGTGTGTAAAAATGCTTCACCAAAATTGAAGTATGCGCATCTACGTTAAATCTGAAATTTATCGGCACGTCAGTAGATGTGGATTTCGCGTAAAAACGCGATTTCCAGTCCGATTTTTAGTACCTATCGCGCTCAAAAACGTTTTTACACAGCCTCGACTCGTTGCGGACAGTGGGTTAGCGAACTACGCCGTCAAAGCTTATTAGAGCTTTGCAGTCTCCTGTGCTCCCTGAGTAACTCAGGGCTCAGGTTGTATTGCAGATCGTCAGCCATTTTTACTACTTTCGGTAGAAGGTCAGTGCGCAGGGTTTGGAGTTCATTGCAGAAATTATGAAAGTTTGTATCACTGCCGTCGCATTTCAGTTCATTGAGTCGGGGGTGCGCTGTCAGAAATGCCCGGATCCTTTTATTCATTTCACGAAGGGTTTCCGAAGCCGACTCTCCCTGCCTCATTTGTCCAAGCGCGGTAGTAATTCGTGAGCGGATTTCAACGAGTGACTCGAGCACCTGATCTGGATGTTCGACATCCAAGGCTTCAAAAAAGACTCGCTTTCCTTCGAGGAAGCCGAGAAAACTAATGCTCTGGGCTACATTGCGGCTACGGGCATACAATTCAAAATGTACCAAATCGAAATCCTTTCCAACTAAATGCTGTACGAATTCTGAATGGTTTTTCTTCCATTGACGCAGCTTTGTCTCTGTGTAAAAACTGGGATCATCATCAACTTTGTCATGACAGATTTTGCAAAGCCAAATACCATTCGCTGCCGACTTAAGAACTTCGTCCGTTGACATTGCGCTTGGCCGTGGGCCCGCCACGCTTGCTGCATTAATATGGGCTGCTTCAGCAATTGCTCTAACTTTGCCGATAGAGGTGGAGTAGGAAGTGAACCTACAACATGTAGGATTTGAGCAAAATAAATGTGCTTCAAATGCTATCTGTTTTATAATACCAGGCGAAAAATTTACACGTTTCTTCTTTGTTATTTTTCCTGGCTTGTGCTGTGAGGCATTGTTTGCAGTGGAGCTTTTGTTCTGTGTCATGATAATCGCTTTAATTGTTTTTCTGTTGATGGTTTAAAATAATATTGAATTCAAAGGGCGGATCTGTTTTCAAAAAAAATCCGCCATAATATTTTAGCCTCCATCTTTAAATTCGCACTTGATCAAGGCAAAAATTCTATGTTTAGGTAATCCAACTGATCTCTCGCGGCTTCAATTTTTCCAATGATGAGTTCTAGCGAATCCTTGGTGAACTGCACTAGTTCGTGCTCAAGGCCGCGTTTAGTGATCTTGATCTTTACTTGGGTATACCCATCGTCATTGGTATACATCCAATTGGCGTGAACAACCTTGTTTCGCAGGCTGCCGCACTCACGCAAGTCTGATAAAAGCTGAGTAAAGCAAGCGGGTTGATCGCCTACTGAACGAAAGAAGTCAGATGCGAAACGCTCGAACATGTCTAGCTTGGTTGCGTACATCATGCTACCAACAACCAGCAGCCCTTTTTGATCCGTTCGATCTGAGATGAAACCGCATAGAATATCGTCGATATCCGTCTCAAGCGTATTGAACCAGAGCACGACTTCACCGATCAGGGGCATCAGTTCATGAACATAGTCATAGGCGTTCTCTATCTCACCAAGACCATCAATTATTAATTGACCGACTGGTATGCTCTTCGCCCTCATCGTCACTAATCCTTTAGATTCGCACGTTATTTAAAGTACCCTTTCGAGGACGATCTTACGAGCGGCAATAGCGTCTAATTAGAGTTAGGGTAGGCAAAACCTGCCAGAAGGATACACTCTGCCGATAATCAGTCATAGACACGCAATCGGCGACTTCGTAACCTCCGGCTAGGTCTTGTCGCTTCTTCCTTTTTTGCCCATGTCGCGCTCTAATTGGCTCTAGAGGTTACGCATGTGGTGGTTCCCTGGCATTTCATACCATCATGCCATTGGTTGACCTCAAGGTAGAGGTCAATGGCCAGTCGCAAAGTAAGCAAGGGTTGGGCGACGTGACGTTCGGGTCGGCGCTTGGCTATCATCTGAGCGATAAGCTACACGCCATCGTAGCCCTCGATGTTATGGCGCCGACTGGTGAATACGATCGCCACGACATCGCCAATATTGGTCGCAACTACTGGGACATCCAACCCGTCTTGGCGTTGTCGTATATCGATCCCGAGGTTTGAATGCCGATGCGAAAATCATGTATGACTTCAATCTGAAAAACCACGCTACCGATTACACATCAGGTCAGGAGCTTCACGTCGACTATTCTATAGGCTGGGGGCTTGGCAATAATTGGGTAGTGGGTGTCGGCGGCTACATCTATCAACAAACTACGGATGATCGGCAGAACGGTGAGCGTGTCGAAAATAATAAGGGGCATGCGCTCGCCATTGGTCCATCGATCAAATATACCAACCGCAAAGGTTGGTTTATAACGGCGAAATGGCAACAGGAGTCCAACGTACGAAATCGTGCGGAAGGCGATGCATATTGGCTGAAACTGACAATGCCGTTTTGAAGTTGGGCTGCCAGTACAATGTCTCACGAACCGTTTGATACCGTTGAATAAAAGCCATGGATCGGGACAGGTGCCCCGATCCATGGCTTTCGGCGACAGTAGCTCAAGGACGTTATCTCTGAACAGCACAACCTCATTGCAGATCAGACCTGGCTATCTGTCTCACCAATAAACGCCCGTATCGTCTGCAGAAAAGCCTGCAGAACGGGTGATTTATCACCTTTGCGATACAAGCAAATCAATTCGATTGAGGAGTCTCCCCGACACTTCAGCGGTTTATACTGCACGCCAGGCAAACGCAAGTTTTTCGCCGCATTAGGCACAATGCTCAACCCTCCCCCGGCGGCCACCAACGCGATACTGGTGGTTACGTCTGTGACTTCCTGGGCAACCACGGGCACTGCTCCATACTCGGAATACAACTTGCGTACCTGAACCATCAAGCTGCCCCGAACACCTCGCGGGTACAGGATCAAAGGCTCGTCCAGCACATCCCGTAATTCAACCTCCTTTCGTTTTGCCAGCGAGTGCGTGGCCGGAACGGCGATGACCAGGGGTTCCGTTCGTACCAGTTCCTGTTCGATATCCGGCTCTGCCGGGACCAATCGATTGAAACCGATGGTGAGGCGGCGTTCACGCAGTGCCTGGATTTGGGCATCTTTGTCCATAGGGTGCAGCGAGACATTCACATTGGGATAAATCTTAGAAAACCGGTGCAGGACTTGGGGGATCAAATCCAGGATCGCCGAACCGAATATCCCCACACTTAGACTCCCCCTCTGACCCACTGACAACATGCGCGACTCATCCGCCGCATGCTGCAACTGCTCCAGAATCCTGAGCCCATGCTCATAGAACGACTTGCCCGCGTCGGTGAGCGTCACCCGCTTAGAGTTCCTTTCCAGCAGCACTGCTGGGATAGCTTCTTCAAGCTGTTGGATCTGTCGGCTCAAAGCGGGTTGAGTGATGTGCAATCGCTCAGCGGCGCGATTGAAGTTCAACTCTTCCGCAACGGCAATGAAGTAACGCAGCTGCCTGATTTCCATGGGGGTACCTGAGGGCTCGTCAACGATGCCTGATCGGCATCGGCTAGTAATTATATGGCATTGGACGGCATCGTCTAACTTTTACACCATGAGCTGCCTACAGGTCTTGCGCATCAGGACCAGGACTAAACCAATAAAAGGCCTTCTTATGCAGCCCATGTTTATCGAGCCGTTAAGTGATGAGCTTTATCGCGCGCTCAAGGATAGCCAACCCATCGCCCCGCTCACCGAACGCTTCCCTAGCCTGACTTTGCAAGATGCTTACGCCATTCAAATGCGTGTGTTGGCGCATCGCGTCGAAATCGACGGCGAGCGCGTAATTGGCAAAAAGATCGGCGTGACCAGCCAGGTCGTCATGGACTTGCTAAAAGTCGATCAGCCGGATTTCGGCCACCTGACCAGCGCAATGCTGCGCGAAGACGGAGCCGCTATCGCGACCAATGATTTGATCGCACCTAAGGCAGAGGGCGAAATTGCGTTCATCCTCAAACACGAATTGGCCGGCCCGGGGGTTACCGCTGCCGATGTATTACGGGCCACTGAATACGTAATGCCTTGCTTCGAAATCGTCGACTCGCGCATCCGTGACTGGAAGATCCAGATTCAAGACACCGTGGCGGATAACGCCTCTTCAAGCCTGTTTATCCTCGGCGATTGCGCCGTCGACCCGCGTGAACTCGACCTTTCATTAGTGGGCATGACGCTTGAGCTCAACGGCGAGATCGTTTCGACGGGCGCGGGTGCTGCGGCACTGGGCCACCCTGCGAATGCTGTGGCTTGGCTGGCCAATACGCTGGGCAAGCTGGACATGACCCTTAAACCCGGCGAAGTGATTTTGTCCGGCTCGCTGGGCGCCATGGTTGCCGTGAAAGCTGGCGACAATCTGCGTATGAGCATCGGCGGCATCGGCTCGGCCGGCGTGCGTTTTATTTGAAGGGAAATGCCTGATGAACCTGACACAAGACGTTATCGAGCAACTCGCGGTGCACCTGGATGCAGCGGAAATGCAAAACCGAGCCGTCCATAAAATCACGGACGACTACCCCGAGATGGATTGGGAAGACGCCTATGCGATTCAGGACGCGATTCGTGCCCTTAAAATCGGCCGTGGCGTGCGGATTGCCGGCCTGAAGATGGGCCTGACTTCCCACGCCAAGATGCGCCAGATGGGCGTTATCGACCCGATCCACGGCTTTATCACTGATTACGGCTCGGTTGCCGACGGCGGCGTTATCGAAGCGGCCGGGCTGATTCACCCCAAGGTCGAAGCCGAAATTGCCTTTGTCACGCGCAAGCCCCTGCGTGGCCCGGGGTGTAACGTCGGCAGCGTCTTGGCGGCGACCGATTTCATTCTGCCTGCCGTCGAAGTCATCGACTCTCGCTACGAGAACTTCCGCTTCGATCTGAAAAGTGTAATCGCCGACAACACTTCGTCTGCACGCTACGTACTGGGAGGCCGCCATCGCAACGTGCAGGGCCTGGACCTGAAAAATCTCGGCGTGGTGATGGAGAAAAACGGCGAGGTCGTAGCCCTTGCCTCCGCCGCCGCCGTGCTGGGTAACCCCGCGCAAAGCGTCGCAATGCTCGCCAACATGCTGGGCGCCCAAGGACGAGAAATCCCCGCAGGCACCCTGATTTTGACCGGCGGTGCCACGGAAGCGATCGCAGTCCAGGCCGGAGACAACATCACCGTGCGCTATCAGCATTTGGGCTCCGTCTCGATGCGCTTCGTCTAACTCGTCTGGAGTAATGCTATGCCCATCATGCAAGTCCACCTGATCCAGGGTCGCAGCGAAGCCCAAAAAGCGCGTCTGATCGAAGCACTGACACGCGCTGCAGTTGAGGCCCTGGACGCACCGATCGAATCGGTGCGCGTGATCATCAACGAAGTGCCCAATACCGACTTCGGTATTGCCGGTCAGACCGCCAAGCAGCGCGGTCGCTAGCCAGTGCTGTACGCAAGACCAAAACAATAGGTGTCTGGGGTTCACATGAAGACGACAACAGCTCGTTGCAAAGTTGCAATCATCGGCTCGGGAAACATCGGCACCGATCTGATGATCAAGGTATTGCGCCACGGCGAACACATTGCCATGGGCGCGATGGTCGGTATCGACCCCGCCTCGGATGGCCTGGCTCGTGCCAAACGCATGGGCGTCGCCATTACCGCGGACGGCGTCGAGGGTCTGGTCCAGCTACCCGAATTCAAGGAGATTGGCATTGTGTTCGATGCTACGTCCGCACAGGCCCATGCGCACCACAACACCGTATTGCAGGCCCACGGCACTCGAGTGATTGACCTCACGCCCGCGGCCATCGGCCCTTATGTGATACCGGCAATCAATCTGGATGACGAACTGGAGGCGGCCAACATCAATATGGTGACCTGCGGTGGCCAGGCGACCATACCGATAGTCAAGGCCATCTCCCAGGTGACCCAGGTGCATTACGCCGAAATCGTAGCTTCGATTTCCAGCCATTCGGCAGGCCCGGGCACACGGGCCAATATCGATGAGTTCACTGAAACCACCGCCAAAGCCATTGAAGTGCTGGGCGGTGCAACACGTGGCAAGGCAATCATCATCCTCAACCCGGCGGAGCCTCCACCCATCATGCGCGACAGCGTGTTCGTACTGTGTGACCCCGCCGACCGCGAAGCGATTATCGCCAGCGTCGAAGCAATGGTGGCCCGAGTACATGCGTATGTGCCAGGTTATAGGCTCAAGCAGGCGGTGCAGTTCGAGCCGATCGACACGCCGGTCAATGTGCCTGGCTTGGGCCTGACACGCGGCTTGAAGGTCTCGGTGTTTCTCGAAGTGGAAGGTGCAGCGCATTACCTGCCCGCCTACGCCGGCAATCTGGACATCATGACCTCGGCAGCATTGGCCTGTGCCGAACGGTTGGCGGCAACCACGGCATTGCCTGGCAACCTGGACTGATGGGCGTGCGAACACACCGCATCCGCGAACGCGTAAGCGGCGACGTGTTCCATGTGCTGGATGGAGCCGCACTGTTGCGCGCCATGGAATTGGCAGGTTGCCGTGCCATTGCTGTGGGCTGTCGCGGTGGCGGCTGCGGAGTTTGCAAGGTGCGAATCCTGTCAGGGGACTACAAATGCGGGCGAATGAGCCGCCAACATATTGCTGACGGCGAACAGGAGCAAGGCTTCGTATTGGCGTGCCGCGTTATCCCCCTGAGCGATCTGGAAATCGAGCGGCTGAAAGAACCTATATAGGCGCCCCTTCGGGCAGCCGAAAAAACAAATACAACAAACAGGTGAAATCATGAAAAAAGGCATATTGCGTCCTGGCCACGTGCAAATCCGTGTACTGGACATGGAAGCCTCAGTCAAACATTACGTTGAACTGGTGGGGTTGATTCTGACCCACCGTGACAGCCAAGGCAGGATTTACCTCAAGGGCTGGACCGAGGTGGAACGCTTTTCAGTGGTGCTGGTTGAAGCGGATAAACCGGGCATGGATTTCATGGGTTACAAGGTCATCGACGATCAGTCGCTGGTGCAGTTGACCCAAGACCTGCTGGCCTACGGCTGCCAGGTTGAACATATCCCTGCCGGCGAGCTGGATTTTTGCGGACGTCGTGTGCGTTTCTTCGGCCCTTCCGGGCACTGGTTCGAGCTGTATGCCGAGAAGGAATACACAGGCCGCTGGGGTATTGCCGAGAAGAATCCGGAAGCCTGGCCTCGCGGGCTCAAAGGCATGCGAGCCATGCGCTTCGACCATTGCCAACTGCACGGCGGCGACCTGCACCTGACCCGCGAACTGTTTATCGACGTCCTGGGTTTTCACCTTGCCGAACAGGTCGTTAACGAGGAGGGGCATGCCGTGGCCAACTTCCTCTCGCTGTCGACCAAAGCCCATGACGTGGCGTTCATCGAGGACGGGAACATCGGCGGATTCCACCATGCTTCGTTCCTGATCGACACCTGGGAAGGCCTGCTGCGCGCGGGTGACTTGATCTCCATGAGCGACACCTCGCTGGACTTTGGCCCAACCCGCCACGGTATCACTCATGGCCAGACCATTTACTTCTTCGACCCCTCGGGCAACCGCAACGAAGTATTTGCCGGCGGAGACTTCCACTACCCGGATCAGAAGCCCATCACCTGGGATGAAAAGCACTTGGGCAAGGCGATTTTCTATCACAGCCGCGTGCTCAACGAACGCTTCCTGACTGTGATGACCTGATCATTTATTCAGATGCTCAATGGGACCCCCAATGAACAAAAAACTCTATATCTCCGATGTGACCTTGCGCGATGGCAGCCACGCCGTGCGCCATCAGTACTCGATAAAGAATGTGCAGGACATCGCTCGCGAACTGGACAAGGCCCGAGTCGACAGCATTGAAGTCGCTCACGGCGACGGTCTGCAGGGCTCCAGTTTCAACTACGGCTTTGGCGCCCATAGCGATATCGAATGGATCGAGGCAGTGGCGGATGTCATCAGCCACGCCAAGATCGCAACGTTGCTGTTGCCCGGCATTGGCACTACCCACGATCTCGACAACGCACACAAAGCAGGGGCCAGCATCGTTCGCGTAGCGACCCATTGCACAGAGGCCGATATCTCTCAACAACACATCGAACATGCCCGCGGCCTGGGCATGGACACGGTGGGCTTTCTGATGATGAGTCATATGATCGAACCGGCCGCGTTCGCCCAGCAGGCGAAGAACATGGAGCGGTATGGCGCGACCTGTATCTACGTCGTCGATTCGGGCGGAGCGATGAACATGCAGGATATTCGTGAGCGCTTCCGAGCCCTCAAGGACGTGCTCGAACCGACCACGCAAACCGGTATTCACGCGCACCACAACCTGAGTCTGGGGGTGGCCAATTCCATCGTCGCCGTGGAGGAAGGTTGCGACCGGATCGATGCCAGCTTGGCCGGCATGGGTGCCGGTGCGGGGAATGCACCACTGGAAGTATTTATCGCGGCGGCCGAGCGCCTGGGCTGGAACCATGGTACCGATCTGTACACGCTGATGGATGCCGCCGATGACATCGTGCGCCCGTTGCAAACCCGCCCTGTGCGGGTCGATCGGGAAACCCTGGCCCTGGGCTATGCCGGTGTGTACTCAAGCTTCTTGCGCCATGCCGAAGTCGCTGCCGAGCATTACGGACTCAAGACGTTGGACATTCTCGTCGAACTGGGCCGTCGGAAAATGGTCGGCGGCCAGGAAGACATGATTGTCGATGTCGCCCTCGACCTGCTGAAAAAAGCAGGCTGACCCCTACCAGGAACACTGAGCATGAATAATAAAAACAATAGCGTTACTCAGGACAACCCCAACCCACTGCGCCAGCCGAGCCAGGTTGGCCGAGCCCTGCTGGCGCGACAACCGATGCTTGGCAGCCTCATGTTGCTGATGGTCATGGCACTGTCACTGTTGATCATCGGTTGCTTCAAAGGTGATTTCTTCGCCAGTTGGGTGACCTTTGTGGTTGTCGTCGGCGTGCCCGTGGAGATCGTGCTGTCCATGCTCTGGCGCAGCCAATACCCTGGCTGGGTCGCGGCATTACCCCAGCCGGCCAAGGGGCTGATAATGCTGGTTTTGACGCTGGCCGTGGCGTGTGCGGTCAGTGCGGTGATCTTCTATACCCAGGCCCAGCAAGTCGGGCCACCTACGCCCTTCACACTGATGTATGTGATCTTCTGCGTGCTACTGACGTTCTGGTTCGTGATTGTCTGGCGCTGCTGGCCGCTCTCGTCATTTACCGAGAATCCGGCGATCCTCGGCGTCGGGACACTGCTGGTAGCTTATGGCCTGGGCTATCTGTTGTTCTGTGTACTGTTCGATTTCTCCGTGATGGCCCTGGCCCCGTTCTACCTCGCAAGTCTTGACCCCCACGGTCTGTTTGCAGCGTTTGAAATACTGGCCTTTGCAGTCACCAGTGTGAGTGTCGTGTTTGCCGGTGTACTGCTGGACTTCTGGCCACTGAACACTGCCACCCTGGCACGCAAACCACGGTTGCTGGCGGTTGCCATCACCGTTCAGACGATGGCGGTGACTGCGCTGCTCTATTGGGTGGGCACTCGCGTGCTGGGAATCGAACCGGTGAAGTTCATGGTGCATGGCGCCATCGCCCTACTGTTTGGCGCACTGGTACCGTTACTGATGTTTGAAGGCCAGTTGTTTGAACACCGAACTCAACCCGTCAGGGGTTTGTTGCAACTGGGTATCGCCTGCCTGGCAGGTGCCGTTTTGCCACGCATCTACTGGGCCCTGGGGCCGCTCCTCAGTGGGCCAATGAGCGAGGGCGCGCCCACTTATACCCACGAACTTTGGCTCGCCTCTGCGTTACTGGCCATGACCTTCCCCCTGCTGGTTGTGTCCAGTCAGTACTTTGATTTCTGGCCATTGCGCAGAGCCTGATCTCAACGCGTTCAACATCTTTCATTAACCACGGCTGCTCCTTACCGCTCGGGCGGCTTGGCGCTCTATTGCCTCGAATCCTGGATAACCACATGAATAACAAGAAACGGTTTTTCCTCATTGGCGTGTTGAGTTGCACGCTGGGCACTGCATGGGCCTCTGAAGGGGGCGGCTCTTCCTACCCCATGGGTGCCGAGAACTACTTGTCCGGCGCCTTGCCGCCACCGGGCTGGTACGCACAGGTCTACAGCGAGCACTATGCCGCGAACGATCTGAAGGACAATGGCGGGCACTCTCAGGCAATTGACTTTCGCTTGCGTGCCAATGTCATCGCACCGCGAGTGGTATGGGTAACGCAACAGACAGTACTGGGAGGCGACTTGGCGTTCCAAGCCATCGCCCCGCTGGTCGACCTCACCGTAACCGTCAACGGCAACCGCGATCATCGCACCAGTCTAGGCGACATCATCTTCGGCCCTGCGCTGGGCTATCACTACAGCGACAAGTTTCATGCCGTCTACGCACTGGACATAATCGCGCCCACCGGTCGGTACGATAAAGATAACCAGGCCAATATCGGACGCAATTACTGGGCCGCAGAGCCCGTGGCAGCGTTCTCTTACATCGACCCCGTTGGTCCGAACATGGATATCAAATTGATGTATGACTTCAACGCGAAAAACCCCGCCACCCATTACCGTTCAGGCCAGGAAGCCCATGCTGATTACGACTTGGGCTGGGGCATGGGCAATGGCTGGGTTGTGGGCATTGGAGGGTATATCTATCACCAGGTCACAGACGACCGGCAAGACGGTGATCGCGTCACCGACAACAAGGGACGTGCCTTTGCCATTGGCCCTTCGATTAAATACAACAGCGCCTCGGGCTGGTTCGTAACCGCCAAGTGGCAGCAGGAAAGCGATGTGCGTAACAGACCGGAGGGAAGTGCCTACTGGTTGAAATTGACTTATCCACTTTGACCTAGGAAATCACGTTCCGGTGTCCACCATCATCAACTTTGACTACTTACAGACGATAGCTTGATCGTGGCGAGGAGACCGAAGAACTTGCAACCCAAGGAAGGGTTTCAGGCTACTGCGGCATCCAATCATGCCAAATTTCTCTGAATCGCAATGCCTCACAAGCAGGTTATCAATTTGCCGAC
>NZ_JANHLC010000020.1 GCF_028682395.1 Pseudomonas putida
TAACGACAAGACCCTGACCATCCTCAAGGGTGCCAGCGCCAGTGACAGCGCCACCTCTGTGGCTCCAAATGATGTGTACACGGGCAACAAACCGGTCGAAGTAACGATCACTGGCACTACCGGGGGCAACTTCGAGCAACTCAACACCAGCGCTACCACCAGCACGGCGGTCACCGACACTGTCGACGACACCGTCATCAGCCTAACGGGCAGCGCTTCGGTCACTGAGGGCGATACTGCCCACTACAGCCTGGCCCTGACCCACCAGGCCGAGGCCGACGTCACCGTCACCCTGAGCTACAGCGGCACCGCCGTCGACGGCAGCGACTTCACCGGCAAGACCACCATTACCATCCCCAAGGGCAGCAGCGGCACGACCTTCACGATCGAGACACTGAACGACCTGATCGCCGAAAACACCGAACACTTCACCATCAAGGTGGAGTCGGCGACCGGTGGCAAGTTCGAGAACATCGTGACCAGCAGCACCCAGGGCAACATCACCACCACCATTTTCGACAACGATGTACCAACATCGAGCCTCGCCCATGCCCAAGGCGTCGAAGACCAGCCATTGACCCTGACCTGGACCCACTTCGGCATCAGCGCCATCGACGGCACCGTGCTTACCCAGGGGGTGAACATCACCGGCCTGCCGGTCGACGGCAAGCTGCAATTGAACGTCAACGGCACGCTGGTCGACGTGACCCAGGGCCAGTTCATCAGCAAGGCCAACATCGACGGCGGCAAGCTGATCTTCACCCCAGACCACAACGAATCAGGCACCGATGCCTACGGCGGCAATGGCGTGGGCAACAAACAAGCCGACTACGCGCAGATCAAGTTCCAGCCTGTCGGCGGCAGCGCAACGGGCAGCGAAGCGACGCTGAAGGTCGATATCACCCCCCTGGCCGATACGCCAACCCTGAGCATCGCCGGCAATACGGTGGTGTCCACCGGCCTGATCAAGGAAGTCTGGACCGGCTTGAATGCCCTCAACGGGACAGGCAACGGGGCCAGCAGCGCCCTGCTGAAAAGCACCATCGACGGGGCCAGTCCGGCCAGTGCCACCAAGACCACAGTCACTGACGTACAGTCCAATGGCGAAGTGGCGCAGAACGTCGCCTCGAAAACTTCCGGCCTGATCTACCTCGAAGCCGGTAAGACCTACACCTTCAGCGGCACCGGCGACGACAGCCTGTTGGTTGCCGTCGGTGGCACCACCGTGGCGCGCACCACATGGGGCGAGGGCGGCACGCTCAATGGCACGTTCAAGCCAACGGTCAGCGGTTTCTACACACTGGATATCTACCACCACAACCAGAACGGCCCGGGCAACTACGACGTCAACCTGCAAGTGGGCAACGGCCCGGTCATGGACCTGAGCGGCGGCAATATTCCGTTGTATACCGGTGTTGCCGACCTGACGGCGGCGGGCCTGAATGTCTCCGACCTGCACGGCAGTGCCGGTGAAGGCTACTACCAAGCCTACACCTACAATGAAGGCTTGGAAGGTGGCAGTATCAAACTCAGTACCATCACCAGCGGCCTGACCGACACCGACGGTTCGGAAACCCTCAGTGTGAAAATCGGCGGCCTGCCCGCCGGTTCGATCCTCAGCGATGGCACCACCAGTCACACCCTCACCGCCGACGTTAACGGCGAAATCAACGTGACGGGCTGGAACCTGGCGAACCTGACCCTGACACCGCCGCCGTACTTTGTCGGCTCGCTCCCCCTGGTCGTCACCTCCACCGCCACCGAACAGTTCGGCAACGCGCAAACCGTCAGCGCTCCACTGGGCGTCAACGTCTACCCGGCAACCTATGTGTCCGACACCGGCACCGCCAAGGGCGACAGCCTCACCGGCACCGACGGCAATGACGTGATGGTCGCCGATATCAGCGGGCTGGCCATGGCCCCAGGGGCCAACTACAACATCGCCTTTATGGTCGACAGTTCCTCCAGCATGAAGGACTCCATGGATGCGACCCTCAAGAATCTGGAGTCGGTCTTCACCTCGCTGATCAACAGCGTCAACTCACCAGTGCCGGGTGCTGCCCCAGGTAAGGTGAATGTATTCCTGGTGGACTTCGACTCCAAGGTGCAGAACTCGATCAGTGTCGACCTGTCCAACTCCACTGCACTCGACAACCTCAAGGCCATGCTCGCCACGATCACCAGTGGCGGCTACACCAACTACGAGGACGTCTTCAAGACCACGGCCAACTGGTTCCTCAGCCCGGAAGCGAAGGCCAATGTCGGCGCCACCAACCTCACGTACTTCATTACCGATGGCGAACCCACAGCCTATAACGCCAAGGACCTGACCAATCCGCAGGTGATCCAGTCGGCCATGGACAGCAAACTGAACGCCAACCTTGACGACGTACTGAAACTCTCCGGCAAGTACGTTCCAGGCAAGGCCTACTCCATCACAATCGACGGGGTCAGCCGCCTGCTCGTCGATGCCGACGGCAAGCTGTACAAATGGACGGAAGACAAAAAAGGCAAATGGACTTCGGAGGTCGTGAAGTCTGACGGCAGCAATGTCACCATCCACCCACAGGGCGACGGCACCTATGAACTCTCCGTGGCAGCGGGCAATGGCAAGACCTCCGACACCAACGGCACCGTCAGCACCCAAAGTGCAGATGCCGCCTTTATCCTGCTCGGCGAAGCCGGCAGCAAGGTAATCGCCATCGGCCTGAACAGCGATATCGACGCCGGCCACCTGGCGCCCTACCACTCGGCCACGGACACGCCTCCACAGACCGGTATCAACCCCGACAACCTGGCCAGCGCCATCCTGGGCAGCTCCAGCCTTGCCCATGCCGGCAACGATACGGTCAATGGCGGCGAAGGCAACGACATCCTGTTCGGCGACCTGGTGAGCTTCAACGGTGTCACTGGCGAGGGCTACACCGCCCTGCAAGGCTACGTGGCCCAGCAGACCCAAACACCGCTGGCAGATGTCTCCGCCAAAAACGTGCACCAGTACATTGCCGAGCACTACAAGGACTTCGATGTCTCGGGCAACCATGACGGCAACGACACCCTGCTCGGAGGCGCCGGCAACGACATCCTCTTCGGCCAGGGCGGCAATGACACGCTCGACGGCGGCAAGGGCAATGACATCCTGCTGGGCGGCACCGGCGACGACACGCTGATCGGCGGCCAGGGCAACGACATCCTGATCGGCGGTCTGGGCGCGGACACCTTTGTCTGGAAAGCCGGCGATATCGGGCATGACATCATTAAGGACTTCAACCATGCCCAGGGTGACAAGATCGATCTGAGCGATCTGCTCAAGGACGTCGGCAACAACGACCTGAGCAACTACCTGCAGGTCACGACCACCGACAATGTGACGACCCTGCAAGTCAGCAGCGCCGGCAAGCTCAATGCCGAAGGCGGTACGGCCAATGCCGATGTGAGCATCAAGCTCGAAGGCAACAACTGGTCCGGCTCCAGCATCGACTCGTTGATTGCCGGTGGCGACTTGACCATCAAGCACGACGCCTCCCACGGCTGATCAGCCGCTCCCGGCCACCCTTCGGGTGGCCGGCCTCTCCAGGTCTTCGCTCCGGTTCCACGGGGCGATGGCTCCCGTTGCGCCAAGACCCAGGCTTTAGCCTATGCTGGGCAACAATGGGCGCGGCTTTAAATATCTTGAGGGATGTTCAATGTTCTACGTGCAACGCAATGCACAGGGCCAACTGATCCGGGTGGAAGCGACCGCTTTTTCCCAAGCCACCGACACGTTGCCGGCCGATCATCACGAGATCCAGGCCTGGTATGCCAACGAAGCGGTGGAAAACAGCCTGCAGCAACTCAAGCAGAGCGACCTGGACATGATCCGGGTACTCGATGACTTGATCCAGGTGCTGACCACCAAGGGGGTGATCCGCGTGACCGACCTGCCGGCGGCGGCCCAGGCCAAGCTGATCGACCGCAGCCACGCGCGTGAAGCGCTGGGTGGCTTGAGCCAGCTGATCGATGACGACGAAGACGGGCTGATCTAAAGCCCGCTCCCGCTACCGTCTCAGAGTTTCCACGGCCCGGGCTCACCCACCAGCCGACCCTGTACCCCCCAAAGACCCATCTCGCGAATTACTTGCAACTCACCGTCGGTCTCGACCCGCTCGGCAATCAGCGGCAGGTCGATACTGTGGGCCGCGCGCTGTATCGCCTCGATAAACAAACGCTTGTCGCCTTCCTGGTCGATGGCGCGAATGTAGCTGCCGTCGATTTTCAGATAGGCCAACCCGAGCCGGGCCAGGTTGCCAATCATGCTGAAGCGACCGCCAAAGCGTTGCAGGCTCAAACTGAAACCCAACTCACGCAGGCGTCGCGTCAACTGTTCAAGCAGGGCCTGGTCCGGTAGTTGCTCCTCACCGATTTCCAGGGTCAGGCGCGGGCCCAGAGCCGCGTGCTGACGCAGCAAATCATAGATCCGGTTTAAGGCCTGGGGGTCCAGCAACGTCGCCGACGAGAGGTTCAACGCCAGCGATTGTTCATGGCTGCGCATCTGTTCGAGCACCTGTTCGAGCATCAGCAGGTCCATGCGGGCCATCCAGCCAAAACGCTCCAGCCAGGGCAGAAAGCGCCCGGCAGCAATGGTCTGGCCACGATCATCGACCAGTCGCGAAAGCACCTTGTAGTGCAGGACCGTACGGATGTCCTGAGTGGCGACCACCGGCTGGAAAAACAGCTCGAAACGCCGCTGTAGCAGCGCCTGTTCAAGGAGCTTATGCCAGGCATGATGGTCATCGCCGACCGTCTGCACCGCACTGTGATCCAGACAGACCCAACTTGCCTCGCCCTGGGTCTCCGCCTGGGCCAGCGCCTGGTCCGCCAGGCCAAGCAGGGCTGGCGGCGCATCGCCGTAGGCAAATGGGGCCAGCCCCATATAGGCAACGGGGCTGATATCACTGGCGCCGGTCGCTGCCAGGCTGTGCAGCGCCGCTTCAAGGTTCTGCGCCAGTTGGATAACTTCCTCGCGCACCAGGCCTGGCGCCAACACGGCGAACTCTCCGCCGCGAATCCGGGTCACCAGATTCTGCGTCTCGGGATAGTGGGCGCATTGGCGCTGCAGCTGTTCGCCCACGGCCTGCAGCAACTGGTCGGTACGGTGCCCGCCCAGGCGCTGATTGAGCCCGGTCAGGTCATTGACCCGCAACAACAGCAGGTAGCCGGAACTGGCCTGTTCGGGGTTGCTGACCCGAGCATTGAGCTGCATTTCAAAATAACGTCGGTTGGCCAGCCCGGTCAGGCTGTCCTGATAGGATTCCACCCGCAGTTTTTCACTGCGCTCGGCCTGCTCCTGAAACAGCGCCTTGAGCTTCTCGACCATCTGGTTCATGGCCTGCACCACCCGGCGCAATTCCGGGGTGCGCGGCAATTCGGGCAGGCTGAGAAACTCGCGGCGGGCAATGGCATGGGATTGCTCGACCATATAGTCGAGCGGTTTGAGTTGGCGGCGCAGCAGCAGGGCACCCAGCACGGCACTCAAGGCCCCGCACAACAACAGCCAGCCCAGGCTGCCCAGCGCGCTCTGCCAGAGCTTGGCCACAGCGAACATCGGGTGGCTGACGACCTCGACCCGCGCAGCCTGCTCCCAACCACGGCTGACAATGGCGTCGCCACCGGCGGGTTCCAGGTCGATCAGGCGCACGAACCAGCCCGGCACAGCGCCACCATCTGGTATACCACTGCGCTCGACCAGTACCTTGTCACTGGCGATATCGACCACCCGGATACTGGCGTAGTAACCACTGTCGAAAATCGAACTGACCATCAACTCGACCATCGCCGGATCGTCGATATTGGGCGTCAGCGACAACGCCAGGGCCGTCGCGGCATCCTGGGCATGGGAGCGCAGTTGATTGACGTACTGCGCCCGTGAGCTTTCCAGGCTGACCATGAAACTGCCGCTGAAGGCCACCACCAGAAACAGGCAGATGGCGATCAACAATTGTTTGAACAAAGACATCTGCGCTTACTCCTGGTTGTCCGATTCGGCTGGAAATCCTTCAGCCCGCATTTTTTTCAAGACGTCCTGCCAGCGCGACAGACGCTTGGTATCGCTGACCTTCTTGTTGCCCTTGGCACCTGGCAGCCAAAGCCCCTCGGCATTGAAAGAGTAAACGGGCAACAGATCGGTCCGCTGGCTGGCCGGTTTGATTGCATCGATCAGGCTGTCGAGCACCAGCGGTACAGCATTGGGGCTTGAGTAATAGGTCAGGACCATGTGCGCGCGATTCTGGCGCAGAGCCTTGACGTAGGTGATGCGTAGCTTTTCGCTGGGCACCCCAAGCCGACGCAAACTGAAATACTTGGCGATCGCATAATCCTCGCAATCTCCTGCACCCTTCAACAACGATTCAATGGGCGTGGCCCAGTAATCGACTTCGTGCCACAGGTCGATGTCTTCTTCGTAGCGAAGTTGTTTGTTGAAGAACTGGTTGACCACCTGTAACTGCCGGCCTTCATCGGCCTGACGCTGGGTCGAGAGCAACTGCTGCCAGGCGTCTATGCGAGACTTTCCGGGGCCTAGCGGGCCGTAGAGGGCCTCGGCGCGCTGACTGATCCGGGAGAAATCCCAATCGGCATGCAATGCGCCCGACAGGACGCCTGCCAGCAATAAAGCAGCGACTAGCCAACGCAGTGCCCGAGAGCGAATCGAAGGTAGCGGCAATGGAATGAGTCCAGGTAACCGATGGAAACTCAGCCGATGGTGAGGGTTGATCCGACAAAAGACAATCACACTCTGCAATGCTCGCCGGACAGACAGGCTAAAATGATCAACGCCAGTCCTGTCGGGGCTCCAGCCAATGGATGCGGTCCCTCGGCGGCGATTTCAAACAGTCATTGGAAGTAGTAGGTAACGTTGTAGTGGCAAAGAAATTGAACTCCTTGAGCAGTATCCTCGTCAGCGGACCGATCCCGGCGAGTAGTGCCCGTTCGGTCATCGAGGAAACACTGCGCGGTGCAATTCTCGACGGCCGCCTGCCCTGCGGCATGGCCTTGCGCCAACAAGCCCTGGCCGAGTTGTTCGGTGTCAGCCGCATGCCAGTACGCGAGGCCTTGCGCCAATTGGAAGCGCAGGCGCTACTGCATGTCATCCCTCACAAGGGCGCGGTGGTCGCGGAGTTGATCGATAGCAGCGCCATAGACACTTATGCCCTGCGCCAACTGCTTGAGACGGAGGCCCTTCGCTTGTCGATCCCGCGACTCACCGAGGCGGACTTCCATGAAGCCCAACGTTGCATCGAAACGCTCGAAGGTGACATCGAACTCTCGGAAATCGGCCGGCTCAATCGTCTCTTTCACATGGCCCTGTACAACAAGGCCCCCAACCGCAGGCTACTGGGCCTGGTCGAACAGGGGCTGATCGAAGAAGAGCGTTTTCTGCGCTTCAACCTCTCAGCCATGGACCTGGGCAAACGCTGCCAGGATGATCACCACGAGCTACTCGAAAGCGCCCGTAAAGGTGACATCGAGGCATGCGTTGACGGCTTGCAAAACCACCTCAAGCGGGCGGTCGACGCCATTACCCAGTACCTCAACGGCCAAGCCACTGCTCCACAGTAGATTTATCGTGCGCTCGAACCTCTAGGCCCCATTCCCGTCGCTGTCCACATTGAGCGCAGGTGCTTCAGGTCTGCTCTATCACGCCAGGTTTACTGGACTGGCTCGATTAAAGAAATATCCCACACGCATCATCTACAAATCCTCCTGTTGCTGGCCCGCTCGCAGACTAGCCTTCCGTTAGCTCGCCGAGCGCCAACATCAGACCAACCGCGTTACCAGGTAGGGAATTAAAACCATCCTTGCCGGTTGGCCTGCCTGTACCCCAACGCTGAACGAGTCGCACATGAACCAAACGTTTAGCAACGCGTAGCCCCCTGCACGCTCATAAAAGCCACGTCGAATTAAAGACAGATGCTGAAAGTTCTCCAGACAAGGACAAGTCATGAAGATGCTTACAACCATTCTTTCAACCCGCAAACCGACACCCGCCTTGCGCCCCCGGAATAAAATCGTGGTGAAGCCATGAGTAACGGCGCCTATCACTCATTCGCCGCAACCTGGGATGACCGAGCCACCATTCGCACCCGCCCACGGCGCCGCGTCGAAAACGATGACAAATTATTTTTTCCGCTGAGTCGCCAACCCCTGGTGCTCAGCGCAACCTTCCAGCGCGAGTGTTCTCACGCGCTGGAGTTCGTGCTGGTCCAGAGTCTCTACAAATACATCAACGATGTCGTGATCTTCGAGACAGAGATCGTCGACAGCACCGCTCGACGCATTGCCAAGAATCTCTTCGCGATCAACTTTCCGCCCGCCTGCCGGTATGACGCCATGACCGTGGTGGTGGACGAGGACTATCACGCCCTGGTTGCCATGGACTTCATGCAGCAAACCATTGAACTGACCGGCCTGGCCCCGCTTGAGTTACCGGAGGAAATAGAGCTGAGCAGGGCGATCCCCCTGGCCTTGGCGCAGACGCCCTCACATTTGCACGACGCCGTGGAGTTGATCTGCGTAGCGATCTCCGAAAACACCATTACCCATGATGTAGCCGCCTTCGCCAAGGACTCCAGTATCAAGAGTTCGATCAAGGGGCTGATGGCCGATCACCTGCTGGATGAAGGCCGTCACTCCGTGTTCTGGACTCACCTCGTCCGCCTGTACTGGAATACCGCGAGCGAAGAAGACCGATGCTTGATTGCCACCGTGCTACCGACCTTCCTCTCTCACTACCTGACCAACGATCTCCAGCAAGCCTTCGACCAACACCTGATCCAACACCTGCCTGTCACCGAGACCGTTCGCCAGTCTCTCAGGCGTGAGGCGTGCGGATTGGTGTTTCCGGTCGCGCACAAGCATCCATTGGTCAGCAATATTCTGCGGTTCTTTCGCAACAGCACCCTGCTCGACTCACCTTGCGTCCAGTCGGCGCTCAACGGCTATCTACGCTGAGGAAAGCACCATGAGACGTTTAGAAATCCTCCTGGCTGGCCAAGGCCGAGCAATGCAAATACTTGCCAGCGAGTTGGAGCAGCAAGGCCATGGGGCTGTACGGCTGACCGACACGGCTCCCCTTGAGCAGTGTCCACTCAACAGCATCGACCTGCTGATGGAAGATGGCAGCCTGCCCCCCGTTCACCAATGGCCCCACAAACCCAACCCCTGCGTTCACCTGGCCTTGCGCTTGGCCGTTACAGAGCAGTCGGAATCTGCCCTGCCACGGTTGGAATTGCTTTGCTGGTATGAAGCCCCCGGGCAACGTCAGTTACTGGAGTGTTTGCAGGTGGCGCCACCGCTGACCGGCAATGGCCAGGACCTGGTGAACAATGCACTCGATACATTGATTGATATGGTTTCATCTGTGGTCGCCCGGCTCTCTCGCAACAGCGGCAGTTTTCTCGAGCATGACATACCTCATGTGCCGAGCCGGGCCCCGGAACAGGGGCTGGCGAGCCTGGATGCGCTGGCCTTCGAGCACGTGTTCAACCACACCACGCTACCGTCTTTGCTATTACTGGCCAAATCACCGGTCATGGAACGTATCGATGCCAGCTTTGCTGCCTTTCCCCTTCGCCCTGCTCTGACCTGCGCCGACCGAACCTGCAGCTATGCCGAACTGCAGTCACTCAGCCTGGCTATTCGGGAACGCATCGAAGAGGCTGCCAACTTCGGGAAAAACCCTGCGTCGCTCCCAGTCATCGCGATCTGTCTTACGAAGTGTACGAACCTGTATGCCGGTATTCTGGCGATACTCGGCACCAATGCGATTTACATGCCTCTGGATCCGTCCAGCCCCTTGCAGAGGCAGCGCTACATGCTCCAATCCTCCCAGGCATCCTTGCTACTGGACGACGGGCACCACCCGCTGCGCGACAGCCTACCTTCTCTGGATATCAGCCAGGTTGCCCCGCTTGCGCGCAGCCCTTCATTGTCGCCCCTGATGCGCCAGCGCCCTCCTGAGAACGCGCCCTGCATGCTGTTGTTCACTTCAGGAACCAGCGGCCAGCCAAAAGGCGTTCTGCTCAGCCAGCGTAACCTCAGTCATTTCGCGGCCTGGTACGCCGACTATGTGCAACTGAGCGAATCGAGCCGGGTCCTGCAGTTTTCATCACTGGCCTTCGACTCTTCATTGATCGATCTTCTCCCCACGTTTATCCAGGGCGCCGAACTGGTGATCCCCACCGAGGACCAACGACGGGATCCCATTCAATTGCTCGAGCTCATTCATGAGCGAAGCCTGACCCACGCCTTTCTACCTCCTGCACTACTGAACTGCCTGCCGCCGGAATACGTAATGGAGGTGGAGCATGTCACTACCGGAGGGGATATCTGCGAGCCCTGGGTTATCGACAGGTTGGTTGCCCAGTGCAATCTCTACAACCTCTATGGGCCGACCGAGACAACGGTGCTGATCAGCGCGCGGCATTTTCAGGCCGGGGATAACAATCGCGCTCTGGGTCGCCCGATCGCCAACAGCCAAGTGCTTATTCTCGACGAAGAGCAGCGGCCGGTTTCCGGGGACAACGTAGGAGAGGTGTATATCAGCGGGCCTGGGGTCACGCTCGGCTACTGGGGAGATGCCCCCATGACCGCAGAGCGCTATCTCTCACTGGAGTACAGCCCAGGCATAGAGGTACGGGCCTATCGCACAGGCGACATGGCGCGCTGGGGGAGCGAAGGCATCGAGTTCTGTGGACGACGCGACCAGCAAGTAAAGGTTCGTGGCATGCGTGTCGAACCGGCGGAAATCGAACAGTGCCTGCGTGAGAGCGAGAGCTGGTGGCACGTCGCGGTCATCTTTGACGAGCGGCAGCGGGTACTGGCTTTTCTGTCAGGCCCACGAGATGCATCAACGGATGAGTCCCTGGCCAGGGCCAGGAGCCATGCCACCCAAACGCTACCCGACTACATGCGGCCAATCGCCTATACCCCCGTTGAGACTTTCCCCTATACCTCAAACGGCAAGATCGACCGCTCGGCACTCCTGCAGATCCCGCTGGAAGCTACGCAGCCTCTGCACCTTCAGCGGCCACAGAACATTGACGAAGAACGCTTGTGCGCAATATGGGCCGAGCTGCTGGAACTGCCTCCGGAGAGCATCTCTACCGAGGAAAGCTTTTTCAATCTGGGCGGCCACTCCATCCTCCTCTCAAGAATGCTCCTCAAGATCCGGGAGCAGTTCGGTCGCGGCATTTGCATTAGCCACTTTGTCGAGGCCCCCACGATCAGCACTCTTGGAAGGCTACTTCGAGGCGTGGCTATCCGCGACAGCGTAAGCACACGGGCGATGGAAGATGCCCTAAGGCCCATAGATGTATGCCCATTACCCAGCACGCGAATGGGTGACCCCCGCAAGTACATACTTACCGGCGCCAATAGCTTCCTGGGTGTGCATATTGTCGAGTCCCTTTTGGCCAATGGCGCAAGCGAAGTCGCCTGCCTGGTTCGCGCAACGGCAACTCAGTCCGCAACTGAGCGCTTCCAGGAAGCCTTGCGAGGCAACCGCCTGGAATATCTCGACCTGAGCCGGGTACGCGTCTATGCCAGTGATATCAGTCAGCCAAGGCTTGGCCTAAGCCCCGAAGACTACGAGAACATTGATCAGCAATACGGTGTGTTGATCCATAACGCTGCTCGCGTGAACCATGTGCTTGATTACGAAGCGCTGACCCAGGAAAACGTCGAGTCGATCTTTGAATGCCTGCGTCTATGCGAAGGAAGCAGCAAGAAAATCTTCAACTATATCTCCACGCTATCCGCCTGTAGCGGTGTGGATGGTCAGGGTCGAATACTTGAACAACCCGCTGCGCCAACGCCACCGATTTATCTTAGAAATGGTTACAACCTTACAAAATGGGTAGCCGAGCGCATTCTCCAGCGGGCCTGTGATGCAGGCACGAGCGTGAACCTGTACAGGCCTGGCAATATCAGCTTCAACAGCCTCAGCGGCGTTTGCCGTCCTCACAGTAATCGCCTGCTTCTGATGCTCAAGGGGTCTTTCCAGCTCGGCCAGGTTCCCAGTTGCGAAGAGGACTTCGATTTGATGCCCGTGGATTTCCTTGCACGTTTCATCGCCTTCCACGCCAACCAACACCGCCCCGCTGAGGCGGTCTTCAATCTGCACAATCCGCGCCCGCTGAGTTGGGATGCCTATGTGGAAGCATTTCGCGAAGCGGGCCAAACATTTGAGCGTGTCAGTGTTCCCGAATGGCAAAAGAGGCTCGTCGATGTAGGCCCCAACAATGCGCTATTTGGTGTACTGGGCTTCTATTTAAACGGATTGGAAGAAGAGATCGGCAATTTATCGATGACCGATAACCGGAACACGCTGTCTGGGCTCCACCGTATGGGCGTGCGCTACCCCTCCAAATCCGAGGCGTTGCTACGTAAAGGGTGTGAGTACTTGAAAGAAATCAACTTCATCTAACAAATGACTGGAGAAACTATGCAAACCCTACAGCCCGATACCTTAATAAAAAACCCCACTGTCTGCCGTGTCACCTCTGCGGTTGTATTGACCAAGGACGCACAGAGTGTTTGGAGTATCGTTGGTAACTTCTCCAACTTCACGGCCTTCATTCCGGCGCTTTCCAATATAGAAATGCTCGGTACCGGCGTTGGCTGCCTGCGCAAGAAACTCTTCAAGGACGGCAATATTGTTGTAGAACAGCTCAACGCCTATGACGATCAATTAATGCATATGACCTGGAGCACAATTTTCAACACCTTCGGTATTGGCAACCTCTGGGCCTCGATGAGCGTTAAAGCATTGTCGGACAGAGAGTGCCTGGCTACCTGGAATGTTATTGCCGACCCCATAGCCAATACACAGCAGCCCTTGGAGGAGCTGCAGAACTTTATCCAGGAGTTCATGGACGATGCGATGGCCAATGTTCGGATTCTGTCCGAGCATCAGTCCTCACAGGCATAAAAATTAGGCATTTGAAAAAACAAAACCCCAACTGCTTTCGCAATTGGGGTTTCGGAATTTGATCTTGACGATGACCTACTCTCACATGGGGAAACCCCACACTACCATCGGCGATGCATCGTTTCACTGCTGAGTTCGGGATGGGATCAGGTGGTTCCAATGCTCTATGGTCGTCAAGAAATTCTGTGCTCAACATGCCACTGAGGCATATTGAAAAATGAGGAATCTCTAC
>NZ_JANHLC010000021.1 GCF_028682395.1 Pseudomonas putida
GAGCTTTGACGCGGATACCTTCACCGCCAAAGTGCGTTACGACTTCTGATGCGTGACCAGAACCCCGGCCCGCTCAAACGGGCTGGCGTTTGGCTGCAAGGCACGGCGCTGTTGTTCAGCGCCGTGCTGAGCGGTTGCCAGTCGCCCCACCAGGCCTTGCAGGAACTGGCAGCCAGCCATGCCCAGCGACTGGAAGTTATGCCCAGCCAACCTTTTCCCCTGGCGCTTGTCAGCCCGTTGACGCGCCCTGTTTCACCGCGCTTGCGCATCTATCTCGAAGGCGACGGCCATGCCTGGGCCACGCCCACGCAACCGAGCCTGGACCCCAGCCCCCGGCAACTGCTAGTGGCCCGCCTGGCCCTTAGCGACCCTACGCCCAGCCTGTATCTGGCGCGGCCCTGCCAGTTCGTCGAGGCCCCGGGCTGTAACACCCAACTGTGGACCGATCAGCGTTTTTCCGCGGCCGTCGTCACGAGCCTGAGCCAGGCTCTGGACCGCATCAAGTTGCGTTATGGCAATGAGGATTTTGAACTGGTCGGCTACTCCGGTGGCGGCGCACTGGCGCTGTTACTCGCCGTTCAGCGTAACGACATCGCCCAGGTCCAGACCCTCGCCGGCAACCTCAGCCCGCGTCAGTGGGTCTTGTTGCTTAACCTCAGCCCGCTCAAGGGTTCGCTTGAGCCTCTGGACTATCGCGCGCAATTGGCGCGGGTGCCCCAGCGACATTTCACTGGTACCCAGGATCGCGTGGTGCCGGCCTCGTTGCTCGACCGCTATCGCCAGGCCCTGGGGCCAGCACGTTGTCTGCAGTCGGTCAGCGTGGCGGGCGCCAGTCATGCCGAAGGCTGGAGTCAGGCCTGGGCGCAATGGCGCGACCGGCCGATAGAGTGTCAGTAGACAGAGGTGGGACCCGGCGGGCACTGGGGTTGTCGGCTATGCCCGCCGGTTTCTGCTGTTCACCTGGCCCGACAGGCCCAGGTGGACGTCTGGTCAGAAGTCGTAACGAACCTTGGCGGTGAAGGTGTCCGCATCAAAGCCCGATTTACCGACGTGGTCGTAGTTCAGGCCCAGGGTGACGGCGCCTAGCTTATAGTCCGCACCGACACCGGCTTCATAGCTGCTGCGGGCGGATTTGGCACCGGTCGTGACAAAGGGGGTGTTGCCCTGGACGTAGGTTGAAGTGGTGGAGGTTTCATCGGACATGATGTCCTGATAGAGCATCAACTTGGCCTGCGGCACGAGGGTGCCTTTGCCCAGCGGGTAGTTGGCCGCGACCCGCAGACCCGCACCGACTTCGAAGGCTGTGAAGCGCTGCTCCTTGACCTTGAGCGAGGCTGAAGAACCCTTTTCGCTGTAGCCATCGATGTCCACCAGGCTGTAGCGCGCGGCCAGGCGTGGTTCGAGCAACAGGTGGTCGTTCACCGTGTAGGTATAGCCGCCGGTGACGTCCAGACCCAACAGTGTGCTGTCGTAGCTGGACTTGGCTGTGGTGCCGGCAATGTGACGTTTACCCTGATTGTTGTTCATCCCGGCAGTCAGGCTGGCATCGACGAAGTAGTTGCCGTGCTCGTATCCGCCGTAGAGGGTGAAGGCATGGCCGTCGACCTGAGTCGTGTTGCGACCCTGACTTTTAATGTCGGTATTCAGATAGCTGTACGCCACGCCGAGCGTCAGTTGATCGTTGATCTTGCCGTCCGCACCCACGGACATGCCGCTGCTGTTGGCTTTGTAACCCTCGACGCCGTTGCGTTGGCTCTGAGTGGCGTCGCTGTAGAGGCTTTGTACCCAAACGCCGGTTTGCTTGAAGGCCTCCCCCGAGGATAGGCCGCGCAGGCCGCTGGTGCGGTTGCTCGTGGTGTTACTGACGAGCGTCTGCCCTGTGGTGGCGGCTTGGGAGGCGCCGCCGTTGACTTCGGGTGTCAGCTGTTTGGACAGTTCTGCCAGTTGCTGCTCGTTGGCCGTGCTGAACACCTTGAAAATTGCATCGTCGTCCTCCAGCCGGCTCAGCACACCATCGTGGGCCAGGCGCACCAGCGCCTGCTGGCTATTACGGTTGGCGCCGCGGTTTCCCACCAGCTCCGCGATCTCGCGCTCGCTCTTGAGGGCGATCTGGGCCGTTACGGCGTGGTTGGCCGCATCGACATTGGCCTTAGCGTGGAGCAGCGGCGAGCGGTCGCCCAGGGCCACGGTGAGTCCCTTGTCCTCCAGGCTATTCGCCTGAAGCAACTTGAATTGGGCGCCCGACGTCGTGAACTCATGCTTGGACGCTTGTGTGGCGAGCTTGATTTGCGCGTCTTTTTCGAAGACGGCGTTGCCGGCGATGGTGAGGGATATCTGGCTGGGGTCCGTCGGCTTCAGCGTTAGCGATGAACCGGACGCCAGCGCCAGATCCCCCTCAAGCAAGGTGTGATCCAGGCCCAGTTGCAGATGCCCGGCAGTGCTCCCATTCCCCACATTGACGGCGCCTTTTGCCAGTTTGATGTGCGGCGCTTTGCCCTGGTCGGTGCCGGTGAACAGTACGTCGCCGAGCACATCGACTTGACTGAGGTTGAGCAGGTTACCGTTGACAACGCTACCGTGATCCAGCAGCAGTTCAACCGGCAGGGCAGTGGATGCGCTGGCATCGATGGCGTTGACCCCGGCGCTCAGGGTTCCGCTGTTATGGATCTGTAGCGCAGAGCCGCTGCCAGTGGTGACACCGCTGCCGATAAGGATGGCTGTGGAGTAGTCTGCGCCGATGGCCTCGATACGACCCTGGTTGATGATCTTGCCTGCGAGTTTGCTCTCGGTGACAGAGAGTGCATGGCTGATGCTGTTGTTTGCCTGAAGGAGACCCTGTTGGGTGTTGATCACATCGCCGTTCACGGCGCTTTGTTCACTGATACTCAGTGCGCTGGAGCCTGCGCCCGATCCTTCGCCGTTCAGGACGCCTTCATTGATCAGGTTACCGCCAATTTCTGTTTCGCTCAGGAGCAGGGCTGAGGTGTCGCCTGGGCCCAAGACAGAGAGGCTGCCGGAGTGAAGCAGGTTGCCATGGATCGTGCTGCCGTCGCGCAAACTAAAGGCTGCATTTGGGCCATTAATGGTATGGATAATGGCGCTGATCGTCATGTCCTTTTGGATCGTCACCCCAGTGACTTCGTACTGCAGGATGTCGCTTTTAGGGTTTGGGGTACCTATCACCTCCAGACTTTCCATATCCGATGTAAAGGGCTTCTCGGGTGTCTCGTTAAACTCAACTAGCTTGGAGGTGTCCCAGGTATGGCCATTGGCCGGTATTGCCGTAGCGGTGATTGCCAGGGCGAGCAGGGTTTTGCGGAACAGAAGTGATGGCATGAGATTTCCTTTCAAGATGCTACGAAAATGTTGACGCTTCGTGGGCCTGAAACGGGTATAGCGAAGGGCCACGTGCAATGGCGCGGCATCCTAAGAGAGCCGTGGGGAGGGTCAAAGACGGGCTATATGGCGAAATGTTGCGGCAGCGTTCTGTGCATGAACCTTGTCAGAAAACATCCAGTCGGAAGTCAGTAAACATGCGGCCTGAAGGAGTCTTGCAGTGGGTGCGTAGGACTTTTTTGCATTTTATGTAGTTGCATCTAGTCGAACGAAAAGCCTTCACCCGGGAGCTATTTTTTGCTCAATGAAAGGCTTTTTTATGCTTGTTTTTTGGGCGATGTAGACTTTGAAAACCGTTGTTTTCAGGGGCTTTAATGGTTTTGAGAGCCGTCCTGGATTGGCTTTTTTAGTCAGGTGTGTTAGCGCGTTTGGGCGCGGCCCTGGCCTGAAGCGGGCGATGTGGCCGACCTGAAACAAGGTTGTCTTGCGCTGTGCCGTTACCGGCAAGAGAGAAGGGGGAAAGCAGTATTTGGCCTCCCCCAGCCGTGTGCAGAGGCTGGGGGGAGCACGCTTTTTTAGAACTCGTAGCGAACCTTGGCGGTGAGGGTGTCCGCGTCAAAGTCAGACTTGCCGACGTAGTCGTAATTCAGGCCGAGAGTCACAGCGCCCAAACGGTAGTCAGCCCCCACGCCTGCTTCGAGGCTATTGCGCGCCGGCTTGGCGCCGGACGTGACGAACGGGGTGTTACCCAGCATGAAGGTCGAGGTGCTGCTGGACTGGTCTGCGGCAAAATCGTGATAGCCCATCAGCTTGGCTTGTGGCGTCAGCGTGCCCTTGCCCAGAGGGAAGTTGGCGGCGACACGCAGGCCGGCACCGAGCTCGATGGCTTCGAAGCGCTGGTCGCTGACCTGGAGGGCGGCCGAAGAGCCTTTCTCGCGATAGCTGTCGATATCCACCAGGCTGTAACGAGCCGCCAGACGTGGTTCGACCAGCAGTTTTTCGGTCATCTGGTAGGTGTAGCCGCCTATCAGGTTCAGGCCGAGCAGGGTGCTGTCGTAATCGGCCTTGGCCTTGGTACCGGCGATATGACGTTCGCTTTCGTTGTTGTTTTTGCCATAGGTCAGGCTGGCATCAGCGAAGTAGTTGCCGTGCTCCAGGCCGCCGTACAGGGTGAACGCGTGGGCATCGACCTCGGTCTTGTTGCCGCTGCTGCCGTTGACGTCAGTGCTTAGGAAGCTGTACGCCACACCCAGGGTGAATTGATCGTTGAGTTTGGCATCGGCGCCGAAGGCCATACCGCTGCTGTGAGCGTCGTAGCCGGCGATGCCATCGCGGTTGCCCTGAGTCGCATCACTGTACAGCGTCTGCATCCAGAGTCCGGTTTGTGTGGCTGCATCACCCGAGGACAAACCACGCACGGCGCTGGTACGCGCGCTGGCGGCATTGGCGATGAGTGTCTGGCCAGTGGTTGCTGCCTTGGAAGCGCCGCCGTTGACTTCCGGGGTCAGTTGCTGGGCCAGCGTGGCCAGCTTCTTTTCGTCGGCAGTGGCAATGTTTTGGAGCAGGGCGTCGTTGGCGTCCAGCTTGCTGAGCACACCATCGTGGGTGAGGCGCACCAGTCCCTGCTGGCTGTTGTCGCTGGCGCCGTGGACAGCGACCATGCGGGCGATCTCGGCTTCGCTTTTCAGGCCGATTCGGGCTTCGACCTTGTTGTTGGCGGCGTCGATGTTGGACGTGAAGTTCAACAGCGGCGATTGCGAATCCAGGCTGACGCTCAAGCCTTTATCGGTCATGCCTTGTGTGGATTCCAGCAGGGTGTAGTGCTTTTCCTCAGTGCTGAAATTACGCGCTGAAGAGCCGACGATAATCTGTGAACCTTGCTCGAAGGTCACTCGGTTGGTGACGAGCACAACCGGTTTGGTCGCATCGGTCGCTTGGCTGAGATTCAAGCCGATGGACGAGCCCTTGGCGACTTCAAGGTTGGAGTCGATCATGGTGTGCGCCTTGCCCAATTCCAGGTGAGCTGTCGCCTTGGCATTGCCGAGGCTGACTGGGGCGGCCCCGGTCTTCATCATGATATCGCCGTCGAGCTGCACATCGCCCAGCATGTTGATCTGGCCCATATTGGTCAGGTTGCCAGTGATTTTGCTGCCGTCGTTGAGGTTCAGCACAATTTGGGAGGCGTTAGAACCCATGTCGTCAAAGTAGATAGCATGTTCGCCGCCAATCAACGTGCCGCTGTTGTTGATTTCCAGATTTTTCACTTTTGGGTCTGCGAGTGTGTTCCCAGACCCAATGTGGATGGCCGTTCCTTCGGAGGCGATATGACCGGTGTTGACGATATGTTGATTCGCCGTCGTGAAGGTGGTGCCGCTGATATCCAGCCCTTTTGAACCTTTACCCTGAGCCGTGATGCTGCCGGTATTGGTCAGGCCAGTGAGTTTGCTTTTTGGGGGACTGGATGTGCCTGAGAGCTCAGTGAGTTTGATCCCGGAGGCTTCGCGGCCATCGACCTGCACCTGGCCATTGTTGATCAGCCGTTCGGTCAGGGTGGCGCCTTCGAGCAGAATACCGCTGGAGCCTGCGCCCTCGGCGAGAATCTTGCCGCCGCTGGCATTGATCATTTTGCCATTGATGGTGCTGGTGCCGGTTATGCGCAAGGCCGCAGCCACGGTGGTCGACCCCGGAACGTGCGGATTCTTGATACTCAGCGTGCCCTTGTTGGCCAGGCCGTTCTGGATGGTCGAGTTGGCGATGAGCACGGCTGCGCGGTGATCGGTCAGCAGGCTGTCCGCGTTGACTTCATTATGCGCGGTGGCGTTGAGGATCAGACCCTTGTCCAGTTGCGCGGCGTCAAGCTTGATGGCCTGGGCGAGGTCGTGGGTGCCGCTGAAGTTGCCGGCTACTTCGACAGGCTCGCTTTTAGACCCGGTAATGACCAGGCCCGTATCGTTCAACTCCAGGATTTCTGCGTAAGCGGGCAGTGCGGTCGCCGTGATCGCCAGGGCGAGTAGGGTCTTGCGGAAAATGACTGAACTCATTGATTAATCCTTTCAAAATGATACTGAAAGTTGGATGTTCCAAGGGCCAGCCTCGGGCTTGGGCGAAGTGCCATATTTCAATGCGCGGCATCCTAGGAGAACTGTCGATAGGCTCAAAGACGGGGTTTGTGGCGGGATATTGCAGTGGCGGGCATATCTGGAATCATCAGAATCAGGTGTTGCCTGTGTAGCCCTGATCTGGCGGGCTGGAGGAAAACGTGCGGTTTTGCGGGAGCGTTTTTTACTTCATATGTCGACGGTTGAAATAGGGGAAGAAACGGTCCTCTGGCATCTTTCTCATAGGCTGCTTCAACACGTCTTACAGGGCGAAAATGAGTGCCTACAGCACGGCTGAAAAGCCCTTTCAAACCCGTGTTTACGGGGGGTGGCTAAATTTTTGAGAGTTTTGAACGTTTTATTTTTCTAAGGCTATGGTTGTGGTTTCGGTCTGAGTGGCGCGCAGGAATCAAGCAGGGTTTTTAGGGGGAAATAGGAAGGCATTGCAGGGGTATACGACACGCACGCTGAAGGACGGCGCGGTGTCGTACCAGGAATCCCGGCCTGATGGCCGGGTTACAGGTGTACGTTTGCGATTAGAAGTCGTAACGCACTTTGGCGGTGAAGGTGTCTGCATCAAAGCCG
>NZ_JANHLC010000022.1 GCF_028682395.1 Pseudomonas putida
CTAGCATACTCTTCGAGCAAAGGTTTTCTCGTGCATTCTCATGTGCTTAAGTTCGAATAAAGCGAACAGATAACTTGACTTGCAGAAGCCGAATCAGAACAATCCAAAGTCCGCTGTAGAGGGACTGCCAGAAGCAGACCCGCTCAGTAGATCATGAGGCGCACACCCGCGCCGACCTGTTACACCCGCAACGCGTTACCTCGCGCTGGGTGGGAGATCCCCGCAACACTTGGGGCTATCCCAATACTTGCTCAGTCAGTGCTGACGTAGTCGGCGACCACCGTCGCTCATGCTCTGCTAAGCAGTAAACCTATTAAGACCCGTCCCTTTTTGTGGGCGGTATTCTGGCGTTTTAGAGGTGAACAACGTGGAGCTTTTATCTGGCGGTGAGATGCTCGTCCGCTTCTTGCGTGACGAAGGCGTCAAATATATCTACGGGTACCCAGGTGGTGCTCTCCTGCATGTCTACGATGCCCTGTTCAAAGAACCGGAAGTGACTCACATCCTGGTTCGTCACGAACAGGCCGCAACCCATATGGCTGACGGCTACGCCCGTGCCACCGGTAAAGCCGGTGTGGTACTGGTGACCTCCGGCCCGGGTGCGACCAACGCCATCACCGGTATTGCCACGGCCTATATGGACTCCATTCCGATGGTGGTCATTTCCGGCCAGGTGCCTAGCACCATGGTAGGCACCGATGCGTTCCAGGAAACCGACATGATCGGTATCTCCCGGCCGATCGTGAAGCACAGCTTCATGGTCAAGCACGCTTCGGAAATCCCGGAAGTCATGAAGAAGGCCTTCTACCTGGCTCAATCCGGTCGTCCTGGTCCGGTCGTGGTCGATATCCCGAAGGATATGACCAACCCGGCTGAAAAGTTCGAATACGTTTTCCCCAAGAAAGTGAAGCTGCGTTCCTACAGCCCAGCGGTGCGTGGCCACTCCGGCCAGATCCGCAAGGCGGCGGAAATGCTGCTGGCGGCCAAGCGTCCCGTGCTGTACTCCGGCGGTGGCGTCATTCTTGGCGGTGGTTCCGAGCCGCTGACCGAGCTGGCCAAAATGCTCAACCTGCCCGTTACCAACACCCTGATGGGGCTGGGCGGCTATCCGGGCAGCGACCGTCAGTTCGTCGGTATGCTGGGGATGCACGGTAGCTATACTGCCAACCTGACCATGCACCACGCCGACGTTATCCTGGCGGTCGGTGCGCGCTTCGATGACCGAGTGATCAACGGCCCGGCCAAGTTCAGCCCGAACGCCAAGATCATTCACATCGACATCGATCCGGCTTCCATCTCCAAGACGATCAAGGCAGACGTGCCTATCGTGGGGCCGGTGGAGAGCGTGCTGACTGAAATGGTCGCGATCCTCAAGGAAATTGGCGAGACCCCGAATAAGGAGTCCGTTGCCAGTTGGTGGAAGCAGATCGACGAATGGCGCGGTGATCGCGGCCTGTTCCCTTATGAGAAGGGTGACGGCAGCCTCATCAAGCCGCAGACCGTTATCGAAACCCTCTGCGAAGTCACCAAGGGCGATGCCTACGTGGCTTCCGATGTGGGCCAGCACCAGATGTTCGCTGCGCAGTACTACACGTTCGACAAGCCGAACCGTTGGATCAACTCGGGTGGCCTGGGCACCATGGGCTTCGGTTTTCCTGCGGCGATGGGCATCAAGCTGAGCTTCCCGGATGCGGACGTAGTCTGCGTCACGGGCGAGGGCAGCATCCAGATGAACATCCAGGAGCTGTCGACCTGCCTGCAGTATGGTTTGCCGGTGAAAATCGTGATCCTGAACAACGGCGTACTCGGTATGGTTCGCCAGTGGCAGGACATGAGCTACGGTAGCCGTCACTCGCATTCCTACATGGAATCACTGCCGGACTTCATCAAGCTGGCGGAGGCCTACGGCCACGTTGGTATGCGCATCACCGATTCGAAGAGTTTGAAGTCGAAGATGGAAGAGGCGTTCGCCATGAAGGACCGCCTGGTGGTGATCGATGTTGCGGTCGACACCAGTGAGCACGTCTACCCAATGCAGATCAAAGACGGCTCCATGCGCGATATGTGGCTGAGCAAGACGGAGCGTACTTAATCATGCGGCACATCATTTCCCTGCTTCTGGAAAACGAACCCGGCGCTCTGTCCCGTGTAGTCGGCCTGTTTTCGCAACGCAACTACAACATCGAAAGCCTGACCGTGGCGCCGACCGAAGACCCAACATTGTCGCGTCTGACGTTGACCACGGTTGGTCACGATGAAGTCATCGAGCAAATCACCAAGAACCTGAACAAGCTGATCGAAGTGGTCAAGCTGGTCGACCTCTCGGAGAGCGCCCATATCGAGCGTGAACTGATGCTGGTCAAGGTCAAGGCGACCGGCGCCCAGCGCGCCGAAATCAAACGCACCACCGATATCTATCGTGGGCAGATCGTTGATGTGAGTGCCAGCGTTTATACCGTGCAACTGACCGGTACGAGCGACAAGCTGGACAGCTTTATTCAGTCGATCGGGACCGCCTCGATTCTGGAAACCGTACGCAGTGGCGTCACCGGGATTGCCCGTGGCGACAAAGTACTCAGCATCTAACCAAATTAGCGAATGGCCTGAACGGCCTGGATATATAGGGGAAATTCATGAAAGTTTATTACGATAAAGACTGTGACCTGTCGATCATCCAGGGCAAGAAAGTTGCCATCATCGGTTACGGTTCCCAGGGCCACGCCCAGGCGTGCAACCTGAAAGATTCCGGCGTCGACGTTACCGTCGGCCTGCGTAAAGGTTCGGCTACCGTTGCCAAGGCTGAAGCTCATGGTCTGAAAGTCACTGACGTTGCCAGCGCTGTTGCCGCTGCCGACCTGGTCATGATCCTGACCCCGGACGAGTTCCAGTCGCAGCTGTACAAGAACGAAATCGAGCCGAACATCAAGAAAGGCGCCACCCTGGCCTTCTCCCACGGTTTCGCGATCCACTACAACCAGGTTGTTCCACGTGCCGACCTCGACGTGATCATGATCGCGCCGAAAGCACCGGGTCACACCGTGCGTTCCGAGTTCACCAAAGGCGGCGGCATCCCTGACCTGATCGCTATCTACCAGGATGCTTCCGGCAACGCGAAAAACGTTGCTCTGTCCTACGCCGCAGGCGTTGGTGGTGGTCGTACCGGCATCATCGAAACCACGTTCAAGGACGAGACTGAAACCGACCTGTTCGGCGAGCAGGCTGTTCTGTGCGGCGGTACCGTTGAGCTGGTTAAAGCCGGTTTCGAAACGCTGGTTGAAGCTGGCTACGCGCCGGAAATGGCCTACTTCGAATGCCTGCACGAACTGAAGCTGATCGTTGACCTCATGTACGAAGGCGGTATCGCCAACATGAACTACTCGATCTCCAACAACGCCGAGTACGGCGAGTACGTGACCGGTCCGGAAGTGATCAACGCGGAATCCCGTCAGGCCATGCGCAACGCTCTGAAGCGCATCCAGGACGGCGAGTACGCGAAGATGTTCATCTCCGAAGGTGCTACCGGCTATCCTTCGATGACCGCCAAGCGTCGTAACAACGCCGCTCACGGTATCGAAGTCATCGGCGAGCAACTGCGTTCGATGATGCCGTGGATCGGTGCGAACAAAATCGTCGACAAAGCCAAGAACTAAGTTCCTGGTCTTGTAGGGAAAACGCGGCTTCGGCCGCGTTTTTTCGTTTGTGTGAGCCGCTTCTGGTATAAAGCGGGATCGTTTGGGGCGAACCCATGTCCCAAACCTCTGTCGAAACTTTCCATCCCGTTGCAAGGTAATGTCCATGAGCGAACGTCCCGAAGAGCCGAACAAGGCCTCTGACGCCGAAAGCCTGCTGCCGATCGATGAGCATGTCGAAGAAGGGCATGACGCACAAGGCCGTAAAGTCCGGCATCGTGGTATCTATCTGCTGCCGAACCTGTTTACCACCGCGAACCTGTTCGCCGGTTTCTACGCAATTATCAGTGCCATGAGCGCGCAGAGTGCCCTGAGCGCGGGAGATCCGGCAGGGGCGAGCAAGTATTTCGCGTTCTCCGCTATCGCGATTTTCGTGGCGATGGTGCTCGACGGCCTGGATGGGCGGGTTGCCCGGATGACCAACACCCAGAGTGCTTTCGGTGCCGAGTATGACTCGTTGTCCGATATGGTCGCTTTCGGTGTCGCCCCGGCACTGCTGGCGTTTGGCTGGGCGCTTGGGGATATGGGCAAGGTGGGCTGGATGGTCGCCTTTATCTATGTCGCCGGTGCTGCGCTGCGTCTGGCGCGCTTCAACACCCAGGTCGGCACTGCCGATAAACGCTACTTTATCGGTCTGGCCAGCCCGGCAGCCGCGGGCGTCGTGGCGGGTACGGTGTGGGCGTTCAGCGACTACGGTATCCAGGGCTCCAAGATGTCTTTCCTGGTTGCTTTGCTGGTGGCTGCGGCAGGCATGCTGATGGTCAGCAATATCAAGTACAACAGCTTCAAGGAGCTGGACCTGAAAGGGCGTGTGCCTTTTGTCGCCATTCTGGCGGTGGTGCTGGTGTTTGCCGTGGTCTTCAGCGATCCGCCGCGTATCCTGCTGCTGATCTTCCTTGCCTATGCGGCGTCCGGCCCGGTGCAGTACCTGTTGCGTCTACGTCGGCACAAAACCGGCGAGTGATGTAATTTCCCCCATACTCCGTAGTCTATTGGTGCATCAGTTCTCCAATACTACGGAGTAGTCATGCTTATCAAAGTGCCTTCGGCGTCCGACTGCAAAGAGTCGGATGTCACGCCTGAATCCTTCTATTTATCACGTCGCGCTGTATTGGGCGCTTCCCTGGCCACGCTGGCTGTCGGCAGTGTGCCGGGGTGGGCGCGAGCGGCTGATATGGCGCGCTATGCGGATGTCGAGGCGAGCCGTGCGCCCGGCTGGCTGGCTGACAAGCTGGCCGCAACCCAGTGGGGGGCGGTGACGGTCAAGGATGAGGCGATAACGCCATTCAAGGATGCGACGCACTACAACAACTTCTATGAGTTCGGTGCCGACAAGGGCGACCCCGCGCAAAATGCCGGCGCCTTGAAGACCGAGCCTTGGAGTGTGGTGGTGGACGGTGAGGTCGACAAGCCGGGGCGTTATGCGCTGGAAGACTTCATGAAGCCTTATCAACTGGAGGAGCGGATCTATCGGTTGCGCTGTGTCGAAGCCTGGTCGATGGTTATTCCGTGGATTGGTTTTCCGATCTCGGCCTTGCTCAAGCAGGTCGAGCCGACGTCCAAGGCTAGGTTCATTCGATTTGAAACGCTGCAGGATCCGAAAAGCATGCCGGGGCAGCGCTCGGGCTTTGCGCTGATCGACTGGCCGTATGTCGAGGGGCTGCGCCTGGATGAAGCGATGAATCCGCTGGCGATTCTGGCCGTGGGTATGTACGGGCGGGAGCTGGCCAATCAGAACGGCGCGCCGCTACGTTTGGTCGTGCCCTGGAAGTATGGATTCAAGAGTGTCAAATCCATTGTGCGTATCAGCCTGGTTAGCGAACAGCCGAAAACCACCTGGCAAAGCATCGCCTCGGACGAGTATGGCTTCTATGCCAATGTGAATCCCACGGTGGATCATCCGCGTTGGACCCAGGCGCGTGAGCGTCGGTTGCCCAGTGGTCTGTTCAGCCCGAATGTGCGGGAGACCCAGATGTTCAATGGGTACTCGGAGCAGGTGGCTTCTCTCTATACCGGTCTTGATCTGCGGAAGAACTATTGATGCGTTATCGGTTGTGGCGTGTGGGAGTGTTCCTGGTTGCCGGCGTCTGGCCAATGTGGTGGCTGTATCAGGCCTGGATATTTGCCTTGGGGCCGGATCCAGGCAAGGTCTTGGTCGATAGGCTCGGGCTGGGCACGTTGATCCTGTTGTTGATTACTCTGAGCATGACGCCTTTGCAAAAGCTGATGGGGTGGCCGGGCTGGATTTCGGTGCGGCGGCAGCTAGGGCTCTGGTGCTTTGCTTATGTAGTGCTGCATCTGAGTGCGTATCTGGTTTTTGTGCTGGGGTTGGACTGGTCGCAGTTGGGTGTCGAGTTGCGCAAAAGGCCTTACATCATTGTGGGGAGTTTGGCGTTCCTTGGTCTGTTGGCGCTGGCGGTTACATCCAATCGCTATAGTCAGCAGCGCTTGGGCGTTCGCTGGAAGAGGTTGCATCGTTTGGTCTATGTGATTCTGGGTCTGGGTTTGCTGCATATGCTGTGGATTGTGCGCGCAGACCTTAAAGAGTGGGCTATCTATGCGACGCTGGGGAGCGTGCTTCTATTAGTACGTGTACCGGCCGTGGCAAGGCGAATTCCCCGTTTGATGGGGCGAAAACGCACTTCTGCAACAAAAGCCCGAAA
>NZ_JANHLC010000023.1 GCF_028682395.1 Pseudomonas putida
TCGAAACGGAAAACTCCTTGAGATTCAACGAGTTACGCGGTTTTCGACAGCGGTTACGCTTCAGTTCATCGAAGCCCAGAAGGAGTTGGTAAGGCAGCATTTTCGCCTTATTAACGATTCGATCTTCTCGGTCGAAAGCGGAGAAAAAGAGGTGTTGACAGCAGCGTGTAACGCTGTAGAATTCGCCTCCCGCTGACGAGAGATCGGAAGCGCAAGTGGTTGAAGTTGTTAAAGATTTCCAAGCGAAACTTTGAAAACTTCTTAAAATAACCGCTTGACAGCAACAGAGGCTGCTGTAGAATGCGCGCCTCGGTTGAGACGAAAGATCTTAACCAACCGCTCTTTAACAACTGAATCAAGCAATTCGTGTGGGTGCTTGTGGAGTCAGACTGATAGTCAAAAAGATTATCAGCATCACAAGTTACTCCGCGAGAAATCAAAGATGTAACCAACGATTGCTGAGCCAAGTTTAGGGTTTTCTCAAAACCCAAAGATGTTTGAACTGAAGAGTTTGATCATGGCTCAGATTGAACGCTGGCGGCAGGCCTAACACATGCAAGTCGAGCGGTATAGAGAAGCTTGCTTCTCTTGAGAGCGGCGGACGGGTGAGTAATGCCTAGGAATCTGCCTGGTAGTGGGGGATAACGTTCGGAAACGGACGCTAATACCGCATACGTCCTACGGGAGAAAGCAGGGGACCTTCGGGCCTTGCGCTATCAGATGAGCCTAGGTCGGATTAGCTAGTTGGTGAGGTAATGGCTCACCAAGGCTACGATCCGTAACTGGTCTGAGAGGATGATCAGTCACACTGGAACTGAGACACGGTCCAGACTCCTACGGGAGGCAGCAGTGGGGAATATTGGACAATGGGCGAAAGCCTGATCCAGCCATGCCGCGTGTGTGAAGAAGGTCTTCGGATTGTAAAGCACTTTAAGTTGGGAGGAAGGGCAGTTACCTAATACGTAATTGTTTTGACGTTACCGACAGAATAAGCACCGGCTAACTCTGTGCCAGCAGCCGCGGTAATACAGAGGGTGCAAGCGTTAATCGGAATTACTGGGCGTAAAGCGCGCGTAGGTGGTTTGTTAAGTTGAATGTGAAATCCCCGGGCTCAACCTGGGAACTGCATCCAAAACTGGCAAGCTAGAGTATGGTAGAGGGTGGTGGAATTTCCTGTGTAGCGGTGAAATGCGTAGATATAGGAAGGAACACCAGTGGCGAAGGCGACCACCTGGACTGATACTGACACTGAGGTGCGAAAGCGTGGGGAGCAAACAGGATTAGATACCCTGGTAGTCCACGCCGTAAACGATGTCAACTAGCCGTTGGGAGCCTTGAGCTCTTAGTGGCGCAGCTAACGCATTAAGTTGACCGCCTGGGGAGTACGGCCGCAAGGTTAAAACTCAAATGAATTGACGGGGGCCCGCACAAGCGGTGGAGCATGTGGTTTAATTCGAAGCAACGCGAAGAACCTTACCAGGCCTTGACATCCAATGAACTTTCTAGAGATAGATTGGTGCCTTCGGGAACATTGAGACAGGTGCTGCATGGCTGTCGTCAGCTCGTGTCGTGAGATGTTGGGTTAAGTCCCGTAACGAGCGCAACCCTTGTCCTTAGTTACCAGCACGTAATGGTGGGCACTCTAAGGAGACTGCCGGTGACAAACCGGAGGAAGGTGGGGATGACGTCAAGTCATCATGGCCCTTACGGCCTGGGCTACACACGTGCTACAATGGTCGGTACAGAGGGTTGCCAAGCCGCGAGGTGGAGCTAATCCCACAAAACCGATCGTAGTCCGGATCGCAGTCTGCAACTCGACTGCGTGAAGTCGGAATCGCTAGTAATCGCGAATCAGAATGTCGCGGTGAATACGTTCCCGGGCCTTGTACACACCGCCCGTCACACCATGGGAGTGGGTTGCACCAGAAGTAGCTAGTCTAACCTTCGGGAGGACGGTTACCACGGTGTGATTCATGACTGGGGTGAAGTCGTAACAAGGTAGCCGTAGGGGAACCTGCGGCTGGATCACCTCCTTAATCGACGACATCAGCTGCTCCATAAGCTCCCACACGAATTGCTTGATTCATTGAAGAAGACGATAGAAGCAGCTTTAAGCTCCAAGCTGATAGCTCCAAGCTAACAGTTACGCGCTCGAAATTGGGTCTGTAGCTCAGTTGGTTAGAGCGCACCCCTGATAAGGGTGAGGTCGGCAGTTCGAATCTGCCCAGACCCACCAATTTTGTTATGGGGCCATAGCTCAGCTGGGAGAGCGCCTGCCTTGCACGCAGGAGGTCAGCGGTTCGATCCCGCTTGGCTCCACCATTAACTGCTTCTACTTGTTAGAGTTTAGAAATGAATATTCAGACTGAATATTGATTTCTAGTCTTTGATTAGATCGTTCTTTAAAAATTTGGGTATGTGATAGAAAGATAGACTGAACGTTACTTTCACTGGTAACGGATCAGGCTAAGGTAAAATTTGTGAGTTCTCTTTTAATTAAGAATGCAAATTTTCGGCGAATGTCGTCTTCATAGTATAACCAGATTGCTTGGGGTTATATGGTCAAGTGAAGAAGCGCATACGGTGGATGCCTTGGCAGTCAGAGGCGATGAAAGACGTGGTAGCCTGCGAAAAGCTTCGGGGAGTCGGCAAACAGACTTTGATCCGGAGATGTCTGAATGGGGGAACCCAGCCATCATAAGATGGTTATCTTACACTGAATACATAGGTGTAAGAGGCGAACCAGGGGAACTGAAACATCTAAGTACCCTGAGGAAAAGAAATCAACCGAGATTCCCTTAGTAGTGGCGAGCGAACGGGGACTAGCCCTTAAGTGGCTTTGAGATTAGCGGAACGCTCTGGAAAGTGCGGCCATAGTGGGTGATAGCCCTGTACGCGAAAATCTCTTAGTCATGAAATCGAGTAGGACGGGGCACGAGAAACCTTGTCTGAATATGGGGGGACCATCCTCCAAGGCTAAATACTACTGACTGACCGATAGTGAACTAGTACCGTGAGGGAAAGGCGAAAAGAACCCCGGAGAGGGGAGTGAAATAGATCCTGAAACCGTATGCGTACAAGCAGTGGGAGCAGACTTTGTTCTGTGACTGCGTACCTTTTGTATAATGGGTCAGCGACTTATTTTCAGTGGCGAGCTTAACCGAATAGGGGAGGCGTAGCGAAAGCGAGTCTTAATAGGGCGTCTAGTCGCTGGGAATAGACCCGAAACCGGGCGATCTATCCATGGGCAGGTTGAAGGTTAGGTAACACTGACTGGAGGACCGAACCGACTACCGTTGAAAAGTTAGCGGATGACCTGTGGATCGGAGTGAAAGGCTAATCAAGCTCGGAGATAGCTGGTTCTCCTCGAAAGCTATTTAGGTAGCGCCTCATGTATCACTGTAGGGGGTAGAGCACTGTTTCGGCTAGGGGGTCATCCCGACTTACCAAACCGATGCAAACTCCGAATACCTACAAGTGCCGAGCATGGGAGACACACGGCGGGTGCTAACGTCCGTCGTGAAAAGGGAAACAACCCAGACCGTCAGCTAAGGTCCCAAAGTTATGGTTAAGTGGGAAACGATGTGGGAAGGCTTAGACAGCTAGGAGGTTGGCTTAGAAGCAGCCACCCTTTAAAGAAAGCGTAATAGCTCACTAGTCGAGTCGGCCTGCGCGGAAGATGTAACGGGGCTCAAACCATACACCGAAGCTACGGGTATCACTTAGGTGATGCGGTAGAGGAGCGTTCTGTAAGCCTGTGAAGGTGAGTTGAGAAGCTTGCTGGAGGTATCAGAAGTGCGAATGCTGACATGAGTAACGACAATGGGTGTGAAAAACACCCACGCCGAAAGACCAAGGTTTCCTGCGCAACGTTAATCGACGCAGGGTTAGTCGGTCCCTAAGGCGAGGCTGAAAAGCGTAGTCGATGGAAAACAGGTTAATATTCCTGTACTTCTGGTTATTGCGATGGAGGGACGGAGAAGGCTAGGCCAGCTTGGCGTTGGTTGTCCAAGTTTAAGGTGGTAGGCTGGAATCTTAGGTAAATCCGGGATTCTAAGGCCGAGAGCTGATGACGAGTGTTCTTTTAGAACACGAAGTGGTTGATGCCATGCTTCCAAGAAAAGCTTCTAAGCTTCAGGTAACCAGGAACCGTACCCCAAACCGACACAGGTGGTTGGGTAGAGAATACCAAGGCGCTTGAGAGAACTCGGGTGAAGGAACTAGGCAAAATGGCACCGTAACTTCGGGAGAAGGTGCGCCGGTGAGGGTGAAGGACTTGCTCCGTAAGCTCATGCCGGTCGAAGATACCAGGCCGCTGCGACTGTTTATTAAAAACACAGCACTCTGCAAACACGAAAGTGGACGTATAGGGTGTGACGCCTGCCCGGTGCCGGAAGGTTAATTGATGGGGTTAGCTAACGCGAAGCTCTTGATCGAAGCCCCGGTAAACGGCGGCCGTAACTATAACGGTCCTAAGGTAGCGAAATTCCTTGTCGGGTAAGTTCCGACCTGCACGAATGGCGTAACGATGGCGGCGCTGTCTCCACCCGAGACTCAGTGAAATTGAAATCGCTGTGAAGATGCAGTGTATCCGCGGCTAGACGGAAAGACCCCGTGAACCTTTACTATAGCTTTGCACTGGACTTTGAATTTGCTTGTGTAGGATAGGTGGGAGGCTTTGAAGCGTGGACGCCAGTCTGCGTGGAGCCATCCTTGAAATACCACCCTGGCAACTTTGAGGTTCTAACTCAGGTCCGTTATCCGGATCGAGGACAGTGTATGGTGGGTAGTTTGACTGGGGCGGTCTCCTCCTAAAGAGTAACGGAGGAGTACGAAGGTGCGCTCAGACCGGTCGGAAATCGGTCGTAGAGTATAAAGGCAAAAGCGCGCTTGACTGCGAGACAGACACGTCGAGCAGGTACGAAAGTAGGTCTTAGTGATCCGGTGGTTCTGTATGGAAGGGCCATCGCTCAACGGATAAAAGGTACTCCGGGGATAACAGGCTGATACCGCCCAAGAGTTCATATCGACGGCGGTGTTTGGCACCTCGATGTCGGCTCATCACATCCTGGGGCTGAAGCCGGTCCCAAGGGTATGGCTGTTCGCCATTTAAAGTGGTACGCGAGCTGGGTTTAGAACGTCGTGAGACAGTTCGGTCCCTATCTGCCGTGGACGTTTGAGATTTGAGAGGGGCTGCTCCTAGTACGAGAGGACCGGAGTGGACGAACCTCTGGTGTTCCGGTTGTCACGCCAGTGGCATTGCCGGGTAGCTATGTTCGGAAAAGATAACCGCTGAAAGCATCTAAGCGGGAAACTTGCCTCAAGATGAGATCTCACTGGAACCTTGAGTTCCCTGAAGGGCCGTCGAAGACTACGACGTTGATAGGTTGGGTGTGTAAGCGCTGTGAGGCGTTGAGCTAACCAATACTAATTGCCCGTGAGGCTTGACCATATAACACCCAAGCAATTTGCTTAAAAGCGAGTTGCGGTGTGTGAAGACGATACAAACCGAAAGTTTGCACGACACACAAATCTATTACATACCCAATTTGCTGATACGTCGAAAGACGGCTCAGTACCCGAATTTCTTGACGACCATAGAGCATTGGAACCACCTGATCCCATCCCGAACTCAGAAGTGAAACGATGCATCGCCGATGGTAGTGTGGGGTTTCCCCATGTGAGAGTAGGTC
>NZ_JANHLC010000024.1 GCF_028682395.1 Pseudomonas putida
GGTTTCCACGGTCACAGCGGTGTTGGTCGCCGAGACGCCAGTCAGACCCAATTGCGCCAAGCCAGTACCGGCACTGCCGTTGGCCACGGTGAAGGTCTTGTTGGAGAACAACGCCAGGGTGTTGTCCGCGTTTTTGCTAGCCGTTACACCGGTACTTGCACTGTTGATCGAGGAGACGATTGCATCAGCAGTGTCGCCCTTCTTGAACTTCACTTCCACGCCATTGAGGATCACCGAGGTATCGGCAGTCAGCTTGGCTTGGGTAGTGCCCGATTGCAGGCCCAGCGTAGCCAGAGCGCCCGGACCGTCGGTGGCGTCGGAACCGTTGTCCAGCTTGATGGCTTTGCCATCGGCGGAGGTCAGGGTCAGGCGACCATCGGCAGCAGAGGCGGTGACGCCGGTCAGCGCGGTATTGGCGCCAGCAGTGCCGTTGATATCGCTCACGACCTGGGCCAGGGTACGGCCGGCAGCGATGTCGATCTCGGTGCCATTGATGCTGATCTGCGCCGCGGCGTTGGTGGTGGTGGTCTTGGCCACAGTGGCCGCTGGAGGCATTACACCCGCTACGCTGCCGGAGGCGGTGAAGTTGCTGTCGGACGTCAGCTTGATGTTACCGGTCGTGGCCGGGTCTTCAATAGCCTTGACGCCGGTAATAGCGCTCTGGTCGTTGATTTTGGTCAGGGTCGCAGCCAGGGTTTCGTTAGCGCCCAGGCCAATGGCGGTGCCATTGATGGTGATCGTCTGAGCCGCAGCGTTCGGCGCATAGGCGTTGCTGGTGGCGTATTGGCCAATCTTCGCTTCGCTACCGACGACGGTCGCGGCCAGGTCGGTGACAGCACCGGCGGCCTTGGCTTCGCCGTAGGAGCCTTTTAGGCCGGTGGCGCTGATGTCGCTCATGCCGAACGAAATGGTTTCGTTGGCGTTGGCGCCGATCTGGAAGCCGACGTTGTCGAACGAACCGTCCAACAGCTTGCGACCACCGAAGTTGGTGGTTTGCGAGATACGGGTCAGCTCGCCGGTCAGCGCGGTGAATTCCTGTTGCAGGGAGGTACGGTCGTCATCGCTGTTCGAGCCGTTCGCCGATTGCAGGGCCAGTTCGCGCATACGCTGCAGGATGTTGGTCGATTCTTGCATCGCGCCTTCAGCGGTCTGGGCAATCGACACGCCGTTGTTGGCGTTGGCCACGGCAACGGTCAGGCCTTTGACCTGGCTGGTCAGACGGTTGGCGATCTGCATGCCGGCCGCGTCGTCTTTGGCGCTGTTGATTTTCAGGCCGGAAGACAGGCGGCTCATCGAGGTGCTGAGCGCATCGGAAGCCTTGTTCAGGTTCTTTTGCACGCCCAGGGACGTGATGTTGGTGTTTACGGATAAAGCCATGACGAATTCCTCGTAGATGGGGTGTTGCAGCTTCCGACCGGGCAACCGCCTGGCGTGGCTTGGAAAACCTTCGTAATGGTTATCGTCGAAATCGCTTAGTTCTTGAGCTGTTTTTGAGAGTTTTCTTGATTACTTCTCTTGCGACAGTCACAACCACTGCCGCCCGCCCTTTCCTGCGGTCTTGTAGAGCGCGACGGCTTGCACAGGCATCCCCAAAAGCCTGGCGACCACGGCTACAGCGCATTTAGCGGCCATAAAAAAACGGAAGGGCGCACGAGGCGCCCTTCCGTTATGGTCCAGCCTGTTACGTGATTACTGAAGCAGTTTCAGTACCGACGATGGCAGTTGGTTAGCCTGGGACAGGATCGCAGTCGACGCCTGTTGCAGGGTTTGTTGCTTGGTCAGCTCGGCGGTTTCCGACGCGAAGTCGGCATCCTGTACCCGGCTACGAGCTGCAGTGGAGTTTTCCGAGATGCTTTGCAGGTTGGCCACGGTGCTGGTGAA
>NZ_JANHLC010000025.1 GCF_028682395.1 Pseudomonas putida
ACCATGCAAACCCATCTGTTGATCAATGGCCAGCTCGTCGCTGGTGAAGGCCCGACCCAACCGGTATTCAACCCGTCCCTGGGCCGCGTGCTGGTAGAAATCCATGAAGCCAGCGAAGCCCAGGTCGATGCCGCCGTGCGCGCCGCCGACGCCGCCTTCGAGAGCTGGTCGCAAACCCCTCCCAAGGACCGCGCCCAGCTCCTGCTCAAATTGGCCGATGCCATCGAGGCCCATGGCCCGGAACTGGCCAAGCTGGAATCGGACAACTGCGGCAAACCCTACAGCGCGGCCCTCAATGACGAGATCCCGGCGATTGCCGACGTCTTCCGCTTCTTTGCCGGCGCCAGCCGTTGCATGAGCGGTTCGGCCGGCGGCGAATACCTGCCCGGCCACACCTCGATGATCCGCCGCGACCCGGTGGGCGTGATCGCCTCCATCGCGCCGTGGAACTACCCGCTGATGATGGTCGCCTGGAAAATCGCCCCGGCGCTGGCCGCCGGTAATACCGTGGTGCTCAAGCCCTCGGAGCAAACCCCACTGACCGCCCTGCGCCTGGCCGAACTGGCCGCCGAGATCTTCCCGGCCGGTGTGCTCAACCTGGTGTTTGGCCGTGGACCGAGCGTCGGCAGCCCGCTGGTCACCCACCCTAAAGTGCGCATGGTCTCCCTGACCGGCTCCATCGCCACCGGGTCGAACATCATTTCCAGCACCAGCGACAGCGTCAAACGCATGCATATGGAACTGGGCGGCAAGGCGCCGGTGATCATTTTCGACGACGCCGATATCGACGCCGCCGTCGAGGGTATTCGCAGCTTCGGCTTCTACAACGCCGGCCAGGACTGCACCGCCGCGTGCCGCATCTATGCGCAAAAAGGCATCTACGAGCGCTTTGTCGAGAAGCTCGGCGCGGCCGTCAGCACCCTCAAATACGGTTTGCAGGACGATCCCGCGACCGAGTTGGGCCCGCTGATCACCGCCCAGCACCGCGACCGCGTGGCCGGTTTTGTCGAGCGCGCCATCGCCCAGCCACATATCCGCCTGGTGACGGGTGGCAAAGCGGTGGAAGGCAATGGGTTCTTCTTTGAGCCGACCGTACTGGCCAACGCCCAGCAGGATGACGAGATCGTACGCCGCGAGGTTTTCGGCCCGGTGGTCTCGGTGACGCGTTTTGACGACGAAGCCCAGGTACTGGGCTGGGCCAATGATTCGGACTACGGCCTGGCCTCGTCGGTCTGGACCGCCGATATCGGTCGCGCCCATCGCCTGGCCGCACGCCTGCAGTACGGCTGCACCTGGGTAAATACGCACTTTATGCTGGTCAGCGAAATGCCCCACGGTGGGCAGAAACTCTCCGGCTACGGCAAGGACATGTCCATGTACGGGCTGGAGGACTACACCACCGTACGCCACGTGATGTTCAAGCACT
>NZ_JANHLC010000026.1 GCF_028682395.1 Pseudomonas putida
TGAATCGCCCCGGATTCTCTAGACACCTTGCAAGCTCATTGCGTAACGCTTTTCAAACTCTACCGGTGACAGTTGATTGTTGAAACCATGCCGGCGTTTTGCGTTGTAGAACATCTCGATGTAATCGAACACATCACTACGAGCATCTTCGCGCGTGGAATAGATTTTCCGCTTGATCCGTTCCCGCTTTAGAAGCTGGAAAAAGCTCTCGGCCACGGCGTTGTCATGACAGTTGCCTCGGCGACTCATGCTGGCAACCAAATTGTTCGCTTTCAAAAAACTGCGCCAATCGGAGCTGCTGTACTGACTGCCCTGGTCGGAGTGAACCATCACCTCCTGTTTCGGTTTTCGCCTCCAAACCGCCATCAATAACGCATCAATGGCCAAATCACTGGTCATCTGCGATTTCATTGACCAGCCGACGACCTGACGAGAAAACAGATCCAGCACGACCGCCAAATACAGCCAGCCTTCATACGTGCGAATGTAGGTGATGTCGGTGACCCAAACTTTGTTGGGTTCTACGACATCGAACTGGCGCTTCAGCAAATTGGGTGAGGCGACCGCTGGCTTACCGCCGTACTTGCCAGGGCGGCGTCGATACCCTGTCTGAGAGCGCAGACCTTCAAGACGCATAAGCCTCGCCACACGATGCCGACCACAATCCTCACCGACCTCGCGCAGATCGTCATGAATTTTGCGATAGCCATAAACACCGCCGCTCTCCAGCCATGAATGCTTGATCAAACCCAGCAATCGTTGGTCGTCTTTAGCGCGTGCAGATTGCGGCTCAGACAACCAAGCGTAATAACCACTGGGATGGACTTTCAGCGTCAGGCAAAGCCGCCGAATGGAATAGTCGCCCGCTCGCTGCTTGATAAAGGCGTACTTCAACCGCACTCCTTGGCAAAGTACGCGGCCGCCTTTTTTAAGATGTCTCGCTCTTCGGTGACCCGCTTGAGTTCGGCTCGCAGACGCCGCAGTTCCGCGTGCTGATCATCGTCTTGCTGCCGTTCTGCCTGAGGTTTGCTGTAGCGCTTTATCCAGGCATAGAGGCTATGCGACGACACGCCAAGACGCGCCGCCACATCAGCGACAGGCAGCTTCTTTTCGGTCACTTGATTGACCGCTTGGATTTTGAATTCTTCGGGATAACGTGGGTTGCTCATGGCACCTCCTGATTGGCCTCAGTTTAAGGCATGGAGGTGTCTACGAAACCCAGGGCGATTCA
>NZ_JANHLC010000027.1 GCF_028682395.1 Pseudomonas putida
ACGACATGGGTTTCTGGACGCACCCGGCCTGGCCCGATGATGGGGAAGAATGCGCCCTGCCTTATACCTGGTTCGCCGAGCATGGCCTTGAGTTCTTTATCGTCGAAATGGAGAACGACGGCCCGGAGGGGATGTTCGAGACATGGGCAGATGAGGGGCTTTGCGACTGCACTCCCTGGGTGCCGACTAAACCAGCCGGCGATGGCTGGTTCGTCTTCTCGATTCACGATACCGAAGACGGGCCTATCTGCGTGTGGGTGCGCCACAAGGTGACCTCATGACCAGCACAACCAAAGAACGCCCCATCCTGTTCAATGCCCCTATGGTGCGGGCCATCCTGGAAGGCCGGAAGACGGTCACGCGGCGCGTCGTGAAACCTCAGTACACAGAAGGCCCCTGGTCTGTGAGGTCTGCCGAAAACCCGAGGCATGAGCGCCACAGCCATGACTGGTGGCTGCCAACAGGAACCCAGCCTTACACAGCCCTACCGCACTGCCCGTACGGAGGGCCTGGAGACCGGCTATGGGTACGTGAAACAACGGAGATTGATGAGCAAACCACGGACAGCGCGGTTTTGTCTCGCTATGCGGCAGACGGCGCGCCGGTCCTGTACTCCAACAGCAGTGACCCAGCCTACAACGGCACTGCCGCTCACTGGGACTATCCACGCCCGTCCCGCCCAAGTATTCATATGCACCGCTGGGCCAGCCGCATCCTGCTGGAGATCACCGACGTGCGCGTCGAGCGCCTGCAAGACATCAGCGAAGACCAGGCGCTGGCAGAGGGGATCATTCCTCACGTCCGCGGCGGATGGCATTGGCACCCCCACGACCCGAGCAACGTTGATGACTGGCATCAGTTCGGGTTCAAGTCAGCCGCCTATGCGTTCCAGGATCTTTGGATTGGTACCGGCGGCAACTGGGACGCCAACCCCTGGGTCTGGGTCGTCGAGTTCAAGCGGGTGACCCCATGATCGCCCTCGCCTACATGGCCTGGCTCATCTACAAGGGGCCGA
>NZ_JANHLC010000028.1 GCF_028682395.1 Pseudomonas putida
GTTGGTGGTTTGCGAGATACGAGTCAGCTCGCCGGTCAGGGCGGTGAATTCCTGCTGCAGGGAAGCGCGGTCGTCATCGCTGTTCGAGCCGTTCGCCGATTGCAGGGCCAGTTCACGCATGCGCTGCAGAATGTTGGTCGATTCCTGCATCGCGCCTTCAGCGGTCTGGGCAATCGACACGCCGTTGTTGGCGTTGGCCACGGCAACGGTCAGGCCTTTGACCTGGCTGGTCAGACGGTTGGCGATCTGCATGCCGGCGGCGTCGTCTTTGGCGCTGTTGATTTTCAGGCCGGAAGACAGACGGCTCATCGAGGTGCTCAGTGCGTCGGAAGCCTTGTTCAGGTTCTTTTGCACGCCCAGGGACGTGATGTTGGTATTAACGGATAGAGCCATGACGAATTCCTCATTGATTGGGTGTTACGGCTTCCAGCCCCGGCAAGCGCCTTGGTCTGGCCGAAAGAGCCTTCGTTGCAGTTATCGTCATCACTGCTGGCTCCTTGATAGCCTCACGAGACCATCTAACCCAATCAGAGCATTTTTAAGACTTTTCCTAGAAGATAGGCACCATTCAACTCAAAAAAACATCAGAGACACTCAATAATTCAAGATTAATCCTATTTACTTTTTTTCTAAAAAATCAATTTGAGGCAGACCTATGGCGGCGGCCGCAGGCTGCGTTTGGCCGGGAGCCTAGCGCCACCCACACGGCCGCCCTGCGAGCGCTCGCAGCCTAAGGCGGCCTGCACAAGCAGCGGAACTAGACGCTACCCTGAAACAAAAAAACGGAAGGGCGCACAAGGCGCCCTTCCGCTCTATTGACCGCTGGCGGTGAATCAGCCCAGCAGTTTCAGCACCGACGATGGCAACTGGTTAGCCTGGGACAGGATCGCAGTCGAGGCCTGTTGCAGGGTCTGTTGCTTGGTCAGCTCGGCGGTTTCCGAAGCAAAGTCGGCATCCTGTACCCGGCTGCGCGCAGCC
>NZ_JANHLC010000029.1 GCF_028682395.1 Pseudomonas putida
CATCAGCGCCACTGGTCTGAAGGGATCCTACGGCGAAGCCAAGGCCGCCGGTGCCGTCACCGACCTGGCCGCCACCGTAACCGGTAGCGAAGGTCAGTTCGCCGGTTTTGAAACCAGCAACGCCTACACCACCACCACCGCCTCGCGCGTTCTGACGGTCAACGGCACCGACATCACGCTGGCCACCGGTACTACCTTGGCCCAGGCCGTGGACCTGGTTAACCAGCAGTCCTCCAAGACTGGCGTCACCGCCGTGGTTAACGGCGCCGCGCTGAAAATGACCTCGGCCAGCGCCTTTAGCGTCAAGGGCGACAACGCTGAGGCCGCACCGGTCACCGACACTGCGGCCACTGCCTTCACTGGTCTGGTCAGCGGCGCCGAAATCAACATCAACGGTACTGCCATCTCCATTGCCGCCGGTCAGACCCTGACCCAGGCCGTGGCCACCATCAACACCCCGGCTACCGTGACCGCCACTGGCGTAACCGCTTCGCAGAAAGACGGCCGTCTGGTCCTGACTTCCGCTGACGGCAAAGCCATCAAGCTGGACAACGGCAGCAACGCCACCAGCGGTCCAGGCGCACTGGCCAAGCTGGGCCTGCAATCGGGCACCACCCAGGCCAAACTGACTGCCGATACCTCGGTGATCCTCAATGGCGTGGAAGTAAAGTTCAAGAAGGGCGACACCGCCGATTCGATCGTCTCCTCGATCAACAGCGCAAGCACCGGCGTCACCGCCAGCAAGAATGCTGATAACACCCTGGCGCTGTTCTCCAACAAGACCTTCACCGTGGCCAACGGCAGTGCCGGTACTGGCCTGGCGCAACTGGGTCTGACTGGCGTCTCGGCGACCAACACCGCTGTGACCGTGGAAACCACCGTGTCGAACCTGAGCATCCAGGACGCCGCTTCGTCC
>NZ_JANHLC010000003.1 GCF_028682395.1 Pseudomonas putida
ATTTAGATACACCGGCTCAGTCAAATGACATCGGCAGCGGGGACAGTTCGGATGGCTTGTCGCATTGGTGATAATTAGTAATCAGCCCTGAGAGCTCGGTAGTCACCACTATCAACTGATAAATGGCCCTGCTATCCCATTGACCTTCGCGCCCTCTTCACTCAGCAAGTACCAAGAGATAGCCGGAATCTTTCCCCCTTTCCCTGATCCGCGCATCAAGCATTTACTTTGGCTCCTAAATTTAGCTAAGCCTGACAAACGCATGACAATGTCCCCACAAATGCCTGACAAATGCCTGACAGCGCATTCGATTCTGACAAATGTCCTGCAAAGGCCTGACAAACACATGACAGCCAGGCAAAAGCAGCAACTCAATAAAAAAATACAGGCACGCCATGGATGTATACACATCCGGTGCCAAAGGGTGCTCCCTTTGAAACCCCAGGCTCTACGAGCCGAGTGTAAAGCTGACACCACGAACACACGCCTCTCCAACCATTCACCTTTGTCGAGGCGTGGACAGGCTGGGCAATTGTGCAAGAGGCTCTTGAACAATTATCCCCCCCAAAGTCTGGAATGGCTCATCCACCTCCTCCGCTTTACGCTACCGATTCACGCACAAGCTCCAAAGGCTCGTTACTCAAAACCAGGCTTAGCTCTTGAACGTACAAGCCGATAGAATCCAAGCTTTTAACGCACTCGGAGCAATACCGTGACGGAACACCTGGACACCTTCCTCAGCCGCTGGAGCAAAGCAGGTGGTACTGAGCGCGCCAACTACCAACTGTTCCTCACTGAACTATGCAGTCTGCTTGACCTACCACTGCCAGAACCCGCCGGCGATGACACCCGCGACAACGCTTATGTGTTTGAGCGCCGTGTAGTCATCAACCAACCGGATGGCTCAAGCAACAATGGCTTTATTGACCTATACAAGCGGGGCAGCTTTGTACTGGAAGCCAAACAAACCGGTAAGACCCTGGACAGCACCGGCTGGGACAAGGCCATGCTCAAAGCCCACAACCAGGCCGACCAGTACGCCCGTGCCCTGCCCCCCGATGAAGGCCGCCCGCCCTTCATCCTGGTCGTAGATGTTGGTCGCAATATTGAGCTGTACGCCGAGTTCAGCCGCTCCGGGGCCACCTACACACCCTATCCGGACGCACGCAGCCATCGCATCCGTCTGGAAGACCTGCGCAAAGAAGAAGTCCGCGAGCGTCTGAGCGCGGTTTGGCTTGACCCGCTCAGCCTAGACCCTGCGCGCCGCTCAGCCAAAGTCACCCGCGAGATTGCGGACCAGCTGGCAAAACTGGCGAAGTCCCTGGAGGCGGTTGGTCATTCCCCACATCTGGTGTCCAGCTTCCTAATGCGCGCACTATTTACCATGTTCGCCGAGGATGTGGGGCTGTTGCCCGCGCGTGGATTCACCGAGCTGCTACTTCGCCTAAAGAACAAGCCCGATACCTTCGCGCCGATGCTCGAACACCTCTGGCAAACCATGAACAGTGGCGGTTTCTCACCGATCCTGGAAAGCACACTGCTGAAGTTCAACGGCGGCCTGTTCGCCGATGCATCTGCAATTGCACTCGACCGCGATCAGATGGATTTGCTGCTGAAGGCTTCCGAAGCCGACTGGCGCTATGTGGAGCCAGCCATCTTTGGCACCTTACTTGAACGTGCACTCAATCCTCGTGAGCGCCATAAGCTGGGTGCGCACTACACCCCTCGCGCCTATGTCGAGCGCCTAGTCCTGCCCACCGTAATCGAACCACTGCGCGCCGAGTGGAAGGAAGTACAAGCCGCAGCGCTGACATATGAGAGCCTGGGAAAGCACAAGGAAGCCGTTGAGGAAGTAAAAGCCTTTCAGCGCCATCTTTGCGATGTGCGCGTACTCGACCCGGCCTGCGGCAGCGGTAACTTCCTTTACGTGACTCTGGAACATATGAAGCGCCTCGAAGGCGAAGTGCTCAACCTGTTAGGTGACTTGGGCCAGACTGGCATGTTGGACACCGAAGGCCTCACCGTCGACCCGCATCAGTTCCTCGGTCTGGAAATCAACCCACGTGCAGCCCGCATTGCCGAGATGGTGCTATGGATCGGCTACCTGCAATGGCACTTCCGCACCCACGGCAAAGTGAACCCTCCCGAGCCGGTACTGCGCGACTTCCACAATATCGAGCATCGAGACGCGCTGATTACATACGACGCTGTGGATTTGGTAACTGACGAAAGCGGTAAACCGCTTACACGCTGGGACGGCGTCACCACCAAGACCAGCCCGATTACCGGCGAGCAGGTTCCAGATGAGTCCGCACAAGTCGAGCAGTACACCTATCGCAACCCACAAAAGGCCGAATGGCCAAAGGCAGACTATATTGTGGGAAATCCTCCGTTTATTGGCAACAAGCGGATGCGAACAGCGCTAGGGGACGGTTACGTGGATGCTGTACGCGATAACTGGCAGGAAGTACCTGACACCTCAGACTTTGTTATGTATTGGTGGGATAAATCTGCAGAGTTGGTACGCAACGGTGAGTTGAAACGCTTTGGATTTATCACCACAAACAGTCTCAAACAAATCTTCAGCCGTAAAGTTTTGGAACATCACCTATCGGCCAAGAACCCCATATGCCTGGCATTTGCCATCCCTGATCATCCCTGGGTAGATGCCGCAGATGGGGCTCAAGTGCGGATCTCCATGACTGTTGGCACTTCTAGTGGCTTGCCCGGCACATTGGCAAAAGTGATTGCCGAAACGGAAGGTGCCGACGATGAGATCGATGTACGATTTGCAACTCGCACCGGCGAAATCCATGCTGACTTGTCGGTGGGTGCTGCTGTCAGTCGAGCCAGACCACTGATCGCGAACAGTGGTATTTGCTTCCAAGGCATGAATCTAGTTGGCAAGGGGTTTCGAGTCGCTGCTGAAGAAATCACAGATTTAGGCTATGACGCAGCTGCGCTACCCGAAGTAATCAAGCCACACTTCAACGCACGCGACCTAATGCAAAATGGCGAACCTTGCTGGGTCATTGATCTGTTTGGGTTGAATGCTGAAGAAGCCCAAGAACAATACCCCAGTCTCTACAACAGATTACTGGCTCGAGTTAAGCCAGAGCGCGACCAGAACAAGCGGGACTCACGCCGTCGTAATTGGTGGCTATTTGGTGAGCCAGTAGGTCGACTACGAAAAGCCTGGGCAGGGTTACCCCGTGTCGTGCTAACGCCTGAAACAGCTAAACATCGTGTGTTCGTTTTTGAGCCTATGCCTTTTTGCCCAGATCACAAACTGTATGCAATCGCCTCTGAGAGCGCTTTTGTGCTCGGCTTACTTTCTTCGCGCATAAGCGCACTTTGGGCGTTAGCTGCAGGAGGTCGGATGGGTGTTGGTAACGATCCAGTTTTTAACAATACCCGTTGCTTTGCAACATTCCCCTCCCCTGATTCTACTCCCGAAAGACAAGTAATAATCCGTGACCTTGCGGAACGTATAGACGCTCACCGAAAACGCCAACAAGCCCAGCACTCTGAGCTAACTCTGACTGGCATGTACAACGTGCTGGAAAAGCTGCGTTCCGGCGAGCCGCTGACACCTAAGGATAAGACCATTCACGAAAAGGGCTTGATCTCCCTGCTGCGCGAACTACACGACGAGCTAGATCGTGGCGTCTTCGCTGCCTACGGTTGGGATGATTTGGCCGAACAACTCGTGGGGAAACCCGGAGCTACCACGCCTCTGCCGAACAAACCCGAAGCACAAGCTGAAGCAGAAGAAGATTTGCTCTACCGCCTTGTGGCATTGAACAGCGAACGCGCTGCCGAGGAAGCCCGCGGCCATATCCGTTGGCTGCGCCCCGAGTACCAAAATCCAAGCGCTGCTATCAAATCGAAACAGAGCGAAGCCGAGTGGGATGACACAACGGATTCCGAGTCAGTCCCTGCCCCCGCAGCCTTCATAGGTAAACTTATCTGGCCCAAACAAATGCGCGAACAGGTCGCCGCCGTGCGTAACGCACTCAGCCAAGGTCCACTCCCTGCCGAAGCACTTGCGGCGCAATTCAAGCGCTCGCCCAAGATCGCTGTACAGGCGGTTCTGGATGCCTTGGAAGAACTGGGTATGGTGCAGCAGGATGCATACCAGTACAGGCTGGCCAGCTGATGTATATCATCAACCCTGCGTCTGGAGTGGCAATGTCCGTCCCAACCTACGACCAGTTCATTGAACCAATCCTCCGCTACCTGGCAGCCACACCCGAAGGTGCAACAGCGCGTGACGCCCATGAAGCCGCTGCCATTGCACTGAACCTTTCGGAATCACAACGCCAACAGCTGATTGCCAGCGGCCAGGCCACGTACAAGAACCGTGCGGGCTGGGCCCATGACCGCCTCAAGCGCGCCGGCTTATCCAGCAGCGCCAAGCGCGGATACTGGAAGCTGACTGACGCTGGCATTACCTATACTGCGCAGCACCCCTACCCTCTGACTGCAGATAAAGTCGAACAGCTCGCCATTGCTTTTATGAATGTAAAACTGAAGAGCCCGACTGACGCCGTCCCTCTCGATGGGCAAGAGCAGCCTGCGCCAGCAGCCAGCTCAGCCACTGTCAGCCCTGACGATCGACTGGATCAGGCTTTGCGTGAACTCCGAGAAGCAACGGCTGCAGACTTACTGGATAGCCTTCTGCAAGTTAGCCCCAATCGCTTTGAAGTAATTGTCCTGGACGTGCTGCATAGCCTTGGTTATGGCGCTAGCCGCAACGATCTGCAGCGCGTCGGTGGCAGCGGTGATGGCGGAATCGACGGAGTGATTTCGCTCGACAAGCTTGGTCTGGAAAAGGTCTACGTCCAAGCCAAACGCTGGCAAGGCACGGTAGGCCGACCAGAGCTGCAAGCCTTTTATGGCGCACTTGCCGGACAAAAAGCCAAACGCGGTGTGTTTATTACCACCTCAGGCTTTACAGCGCAGGCAATCGAATTTGCTCGTTCAGTGGAGGGCATGATACTGGTTGATGGCGTTCGACTGGTCAACTTGATGATGGACCATGAGGTCGGTGTGACATCACGCCTGCTCAAGTTACCGAAGCTGGATAGCGATTACTTCTATGAAGAATGACTACAAATCGGCGAGCTATCGTTTGCAGCTAGTGATTGATCACTCGGTTAGCCATTACTTAGAGAACGATATGCCAGTAATAAACGGTTAAAAAATGGACCTACATACATTGAAGGCTCGCCTACAGGCCCATTTAAGTGATGGGCTTGTCACTATCGTGGGATCCGGGCTTTCTTGTGCAGAGGGCCTGCCTGGTATGGGTGAACTTGCTGATCATCTGCTTACCAATGTTGGTCATGTATTGACAGGCGCTGACGCTGCTGCATGGACGGCAGCAGCGCAGCTTATCACTACTAAGGGTTTGGAAGCAGCGTTACTCGCTGCACCACCCACACCGCCGCTTGAAGCGTCGATATCAGCGGAGACTGGCCGACTTATATCAGAGCGGGAACGCACCGTCGTTTCTGAGGTATTTGCAGGCACTAGGACTCTGCGACTGACACGGTTGCTGGCGCACTTAGTCAAGCCGGCAACAGGCATGACAATCGTAACGACAAACTATGATCGCCTTGTCGAAATTGCTGTCGAGGAAGCGGGCATAGGCGCAGACACAATGTTCGTCGGGCGCTTCGCTGGGCAGCTAAACGAGCGCGAGAGTCAAATGAGCTTCTGCCGCGGAGCCACAGTCAAACCCCGTAGAACAACAGTTTCACTTCAATATCGATCGCGAGCATTGATCTGTAAGCCGCATGGCAGTCTTGATTGGTATGTTCGAGCTGGTCGCCCTGTCTTTTATGCGGGTGACTTACCGGGTGCTACTCGACTAATTATCACTCCCGGCCAGAACAAGTTTAGAAATGGTTATGAAAGCCCATTCGACCTTCATCGCGCGCGAGCTAATGATGCAATTGATCGGGCCAGCCGCTACTTGATTCTTGGCTACGGATTCAATGATGACCATCTGGAAACACACCTGACGCCTGGTATCAAAAGTGGCAAGCCCACTCTGATGCTCACACGTTCCTTGTCTGCCACGGCAAGACAGCTTGCGCTCACGCATGCCAACGTAATTGCACTCGAATACTCGACAGTGGATGGGGCCGAAGGTACCGCCGTTATTGCTGAGAAAAAGGAGTTCTTCTTTCCGAACACCGGAATTTGGGACGTGGATTTATTTGTAACGGAGGTTATGGAGCCATGACTACTACGCCCGCCGCGCTGCAGTTTGCTGATACTGACTTGTTGGGTCGTGTTTCTTCAGTTGATACGAGCCGTGTCGCTATAGACGTATCGAACTCCACACTGCTAACACGAATTGGCATAGGCAATCTCATCGCTATCAAAGGCAGCACTGAACGTGAATTCCTAATCGCCATTGCCGAGCGCGTTACCCGAACGTTGAGCGAAGACCTTCCTGATGAACTCCCTCCTGAGCGTGAGGAGCTGCCTCTAACTGCCGTACCATCAGACACGGTGCGGGGGGCGCTGATTGGAACCTTTCGGACAGTCGATGGGGGCAAGAGCAACACGTTCAAACGAGGGGCTGATAGCTTTCCGCAGATCGATCGAGAGTGTTATGTAATTGAGGCTGCCAATCTTCAACGATTCATGGGCATCCTTGGTGCGGACTACCCTGAAAACGAACGCTTGAAGCTAGGGGTCTTTGTCGCTGACCGCACAGCTGAAGCGATTGTTAGCGGTGACAAATTTTTTCAGCGGCATGCGGCAATTCTGGGTAGCACAGGCTCTGGTAAAAGCTATGCAGTGGCGCTAATTCTGGAGCGCGCAGCTCAACTCAAGTACCCGAATATTATTGTTTTTGATATGCATGGGGAATATGCCCCACTCGCCGATGTACCCAACGGCGGCTTCGCGACACGCCTGCGCATCGCTGGGCCTGGTGATTTGGTAACCCCAAATGACGACGCATTGTTCCTGCCCTACTGGTTGCTAAACCGCGACGAGATGCTGTCGATGATTCTCGACCGTAGCGACCAAAACGCACCGAATCAAGCGTCAAGATTCACGTCTCATGTTCGGGAATTGAAGCAAAAAACCCTTGAAACTGAGGGTCAAGTCGATGTGGCGAAGACTTTTACCGTTGACTCACCAATTCCCTATGCAATCGACGATCTCCTTGCCGTTCTGAACGCAGATAACACTACAAAGGGTGTAGGAAAGAATGGCGCACCAATCATAGGAGAGTGGGAAAACAAGCTGACTCGTTTCATATCAAGAATGGAAGCAAAGCTTGATGACCGCCGCTACGGATTCATGTTCACGCCCCCTGCAGTAGCAAATACGTATGGATGGTTGGCAGCGCAAATCGTCCGACTCCTCGGTGCGGCAGGTGGCCAGGGCATAAAAATCATCGACTTTTCAGAAGTACCTTCTGATGTATTGCCAGTAGTAACTGGAACACTAGCGCGGCTGCTGTACGACGTGCAATTCTGGATGACTGCAGAGAAGCGTACCCCTGTTACTTTGCTTTGTGACGAAGCTCACCTGTACTTACCTGTTCGCGATGATGCTGATGCAGTTCAACGGCAAGCCCTCGGAGCTTTTGAGAGAATTGCGAAAGAAGGGCGAAAGTATGGTTTTTCACTGCTTGTAGTCAGCCAACGCCCCTCAGATGTCAGTCGAACCATTTTGAGTCAGTGCAACAATTTTCTATCGCTTCGGCTCACAAACGATACGGATCAAGGTGTCATCAAACGATTAATGCCTGATTCTCTAGCGGGGCTAACCAGCATTCTTCCCCTACTGGATACAGGCGAGGCGTTGATGCTTGGTGACGCAGTACTTTTACCATCGCGTATCAAACTAGACTTACCGACTATCAAGCCAGATAGCGCAACTCGGGACTTCTGGAAAGACTGGGGCTCCCAAGCTCCTGATGAGGACGCGCTGACAAAAGCAGTTGAGTCATTGAGAAGTCAGACTAGGCATAAAAACAACTGATCCTCTACAACCAAATTCGATCTAATAATTGAGAGACACATGCAGAGACACAGAAATCATGTCCTTGAAGACATGTCAATAACTGGGCTTCGCTCTACACTCCCTGACATGTGGATCATACACAACTATGAAAATGACTATGGCATAGACGTTCAAATTGAAATTTTCGAACCAAACGGAAAAACAACTGGACTGCGTATTTATGGGCAGCTAAAAGCAACAGACAGTACTGAGTACGATGATAAACTGTACTTAGACCGCGAACACTTCGAATACTGGTCGGCACACTCAGACCCTGTATTACTCTTACGTTTCTATGCGCAAACCAAAACCTTTAAATGGTGTTGGATGCATGAAATCGAATGGCATCTGAAACCTGATACGGCCTCAGTTAACGCCAGCAAACATCTAAAACCCTTCAATCCGGCACTCACACCAAAGCAATTTGAAGACCTAGCAAAACTCAGGCGAGAGACGAGATCACAACAGACAGCCTCGCCAACCTCGATATCTATAAAAGTAAAAAACAGTGTAACCACCAGCTTAAAATTGGCAGAAATAATTGGCAAAGAACTAAATGACAGTCTATTTAAAGTTCTAGGCACACCCACTACCCCTTGCCATTTCGACGTGCTCCTAGAAGGAGAAAAGCTCTGCATAACCTATCTCGGGCTTCCAGGTTTTGTTGTCTCGTGTGACGACGTAGATAATCTTGAAAACATTGGCGAAATAGCTATTTTTTTCCTGTTCCTTATTGCTTGCCGGTACGACAAAAGCACTATATCTAAAAGCATATCTCGCCAAGCGCTACCTTCTCTTTTCAAATCAGCAAACGGTCAACTTTTGGCACTGCTTATAGACGGACTTATTTATTCCAACGGGGTACCCCAAGCAATTTCTTCGGTACTTTCACAAGGCATCGCCAAAAGCAAACAAGAAATTTGGGCCATTTTAAATTTCGCAGGCCTGCGTGCGAGCCAAAATTATGGCCAATTAGACTTATGGCAAATTCAATTAAAAGAATGGGCAGACATCCCACCCTACCCGGAAGTGGCTTCCTCAGCAGCTTATAACTATGCAAACTCTATTGCCCATACGGGTCAATGGACGGACGCAACAAAATACTACTTACTTGCTGGAGAGCGAGACCCAGAATACCTTACACGAGAGTATTTCTGGGTAGAATTAGCTGCCGCTCAATTTGAATCAGGGCAAGCAAGCTCAGCTGCAGACTCTTACAGGATGGCATTCAATATAAATCCTGATTCAGAAATCAAGTGGCGACTAGGCGACGCTCTGCTTCACTCAGGCCAATACGAATCGGCTCTTAACCTCCTTAAAAGTGCAACTAATGAAACCGAAAATCTCAAATCATACGTTTCACTTATAGCGATGCTTTGCGACGAAATAGTATCAAGATGGGGAATAAAGGGGCAAACCATAATACCCATCGAGGACTCGCTTCAAGATAAGCTAGTACGCCTCGCCATTACAAAAAATACTGAAACTACAATTAAAAACCTTCAGCCATTTCTTGAGCTTAATGCGATTGATCCACTTACATCTTTTAATTGCGGCCACTACGCGCTGAGTTCTGGACAACCAAATATTGCAATCTATCGCTTCCTCACATGCGCACTCAGACAGACAGACGATGCAGAAGCTTGGTCACTTGCAATTGCCGCCGCACTCCAAGATGGAGAAACGCAGATTCTCGCCCTGCTGATAGAAACAGCTTACTTCCATGTAGGAGAAAAACTGCTCAGCACAATTTTTGAGGCAATTTCACCTCCACCAGATATGCCTGAAGAGCTTCATGGTGAGTTCCAAGAAAGTATAGTAGAGCTAATTAGATCCTTGGACAAATCTGAAAAAAAACCTATTACATTCAGAGTTAACGGAGTTGACATAAACGAAATGGCCAACAGCTACCCTGATCAAAATATATAAAAATATATGTATCACGCCCATCTATAGAGCGGCTCACGCCCTATCGTTGACAGCTGTACACCTGCAGGGTTTAAGTTCTGATCAAGGGTTTCCGTACCTGATGGGGGAATACAGCTGACCGAAGCGGACACAGCAGTGATTCGCTTCAGCCACTTGCGCAACAAACCAGGTGAACGAACAAAACCTCGGCTCATTCTTGACCGTGGACTTCTTGATTGAGCAAGCGATCAGTACAGTAGCGGTACATTGCCCAGCTTCTACCCATTTCGCCAAATTACGCTCAACACCAGTGTTTACGCTACTTCCAACTATCTGTACCTATATTAAACTACGAACGATTTCTCTGGGCTTGCAGCGTTTCTAGGCAACTCATAATCCTTTGGTCCACGGTTCAAGTCCGTGTGGGCCCACCACATTAAAAGCCGCGCATTGCGCGGCTTTTCTACGCTCAGGGTTCGCCCTTGCGGCCCGATGGCGCCTTGCTCATACGCAGTCATGAGGCCGCCCCCTCTATAGCCTCTCAAACTCGCCTGCTCCTGATGTTTCAGCACTGAGAAATCAGGTGCGTTGCTCTTGGCCTTTTCGTAGCTGATTTCAAAGGCCATATTCGGCAGCTCAAGAACTTATCACCCCACCGCAATGTGTCTTGATGCAGTAGCGTATGAGCGCAGTACCCGCCTATCAGAAAACGAGCGTTCTTTTGAGGTTATCGAACGACCGGCCATACTCGCCCATCAGACGGTGCTGCCTGTAAGATCGCGGGCTGTCCAGCCCATACCGGAGTTGCACCGTGTCCACCAACCGCCCCCCTGCCCTTGATGAAGTCGACCGGCAGCTCATCGCCGCCCTGCAGATCAATGCCCGGGAAAGCGTGGCCATGCTCGCGCGGCAATTGGGCATTGCCCGAACCACGGTGACTTCACGCCTGGCGCGCCTGGAAAAGAGCAAGGCCATTACCGGCTACGGGGTGCGGCTGGGCCAACGGGTGGTCGACGGCGGCCTGCAGGCGTACGTCGGGATCACCGTGCAGCCGCGCTCCGGCAAGGAGGTCGTGCGCAAGCTCAGCGCCATGGCACAGATCCAGCAGCTGTGCGCGGTCAGCGGTGAGTTCGACTATGTCGCCTGGCTACGCAGCGACTCGCCGGAACAGCTGGACCAGTTGCTGGACCAGATCGGCAGTGTCGAGGGCGTGGAGAAGACCACGACTTCTATCATTCTCAGTAGCAAGGTCGATCGCGGTCAGCCGGTCTGAACGCAACCTCGCATCACTAAGCAAACAACCATCGTCACTTTGTTCAAAATTAATACAAAACGACGACAATTTGCGCCTTATTAACGTTTTCGCGGTTACCTACACTATCGGCAGTCTCATTTTCCTTATCCCGCCTGCCTGCAAGGTCCGCCATGAACAAGAACAATCGTCATCCTGCCGACGGCAAGAAACCGATCACCATTTTCGGCCCGGACTTTCCGTTCGCCTTTGACGACTGGATCGAGCACCCCGCCGGCCTGGGCAGCATTCCCGCCGAGCAGCACGGCCAGGAAGTCGCCATTGTCGGTGCCGGTATCGCCGGCCTCGTCGCCGCCTACGAGCTGATGAAGCTGGGCCTCAAGCCGGTGGTCTACGAGGCCTCGAAAATGGGTGGCCGCCTGCGCTCCCAAGCCTTCGAAGGCGCCGAGGGGGTGATTGCGGAACTGGGGGGCATGCGCTTCCCGGTATCGTCCACGGCCTTCTATCACTATGTCGACAAACTCGGCCTGCAGACCAAGCCCTTCCCGAACCCGCTGACGCCCGCTTCCGGTAGCACCGTGATCGACCTCGAAGGCGAGACCTTCTACGCCCAGACCCTGGCCGACCTGCCCGCGCTGTTCCAGGAGGTCGCCGATGCCTGGGCCGACGCGCTGGAGGCCGGCTCGCAATTCGCCGATATTCAGCAGGCCATTCGCGACCGCGATGTGCCCCGCCTCAAGGCGCTGTGGAACACCCTGGTACCGCTGTGGGACGACCGCACCTTCTACGACTTTGTCGCCACCTCCAAGGCGTTTGCCAAACTGTCGTTCCAGCACCGGGAAGTCTTCGGCCAGGTGGGGTTCGGCACCGGCGGCTGGGACTCGGACTTTCCTAATTCGATGCTGGAAATCTTCCGCGTGGTCATGACCAATTGCGACGACCACCAGCATCTGGTGGTCGGTGGCGTCGAGCAGGTCCCCCTGGGCATCTGGCGCCATGTGCCCGAGCGTTGCGCACACTGGCCCGCGGGCACCAGCCTGAGCGGCCTGCACCACGGCGCACCGCGTACCGGCGCCAAGCGCATTGCCCGTGGCGCCGATGGCCGCTTCGAAGTGACCGATAACTGGGGCGACACCCGCCAATACGCCGCGGTGCTGGTCACCTGCCAGAGCTGGCTGTTGACCACCCAGATCGACTGCGAAGAATCGTTGTTCTCGCAAAAGATGTGGATGGCCCTGGATCGCACGCGCTACATGCAGTCCTCGAAGACCTTCGTCATGGTCGACCGGCCTTTCTGGAAGGACAAGGACCCGCAAACCGGTCGCGACCTGATGAGTATGACCCTGACCGATCGTTTGACCCGTGGCACCTACCTGTTCGATAACGGTGACGATAAACCGGGGGTCATCTGCCTGTCCTACTCGTGGATGAGCGACGCGCTGAAGATGCTTCCGCAACCCATCGACAAGCGCGTGAAACTGGCCCTGGATGCCTTGAAGAAGATCTATCCCAAGGTCGATATCGCCGCACGCATCATTGGTGATCCGATCACCGTTTCCTGGGAAGCCGACCCGCATTTCCTCGGCGCGTTCAAGGGCGCTCTACCTGGCCATTACCGCTACAACCAGCGCATGTACGCGCACTTTATGCAGCAGGATTTGCCGGCGCAGCAAAAGGGCATCTTTATCGCTGGTGATGACGTGTCCTGGACCCCGGCCTGGGTCGAAGGTGCCGTACAGACCTCGCTCAATGCGGTGTGGGGCATCATGACTCACTTCGGTGGCCAATCCCCCGCCGAGAACCCTGGGCCGGGCGATGTGTTCGAGGCCATTGGCCCCATCGCGCTTGCCGACTAGTATCGCGCCATATCCGCTTGCCCCAGCGTTCGGGGCGAGCGGTCAAGCCGCCTGTAAAGGAGCCCGCCAGTGCGCCTAGCCCTGTACCAATGCCCGCCACTACCGCTGGATATCGACGCCAATCTGCAACGCCTGCAGGACGCTCTCGAGCAAAGCGCCGGCAGCGATCTGCTGGTGCTGCCGGAGATGTTCCTGACCGGTTACAACATTGGCCACGAGGCCGTGAATCGGCTGGCCCAGGCCCGGGATGGCAGCGCGGCACAACGCATTGCCACAATGGCCAGGACAGCCGGTATCGCCATCGCCTATGGCTACCCGGAGCGCGGCCAGGACGGCGCCCTCTACAATGCCGTACAGGTCTTCGATGCCCAGGGTCGTAGCCTGTGCAACTACCGCAAGACCCACCTGTTCGGCGAACTGGACCGTGGCATGTTCAGCCCGGGGGCAGATGATTTCCCGGTGTTCGAACTCAATGGCTGGAAGCTCGGCGTACTGATCTGCTACGACCTGGAGTTCCCGGAAAATACCCGGCGCCTGGCCTTGGCCGGGGCCGATCTGATTCTCGTACCCACCGCCAATATGCGGCCCTATGAATTTATCGCCGAGCTCACCGTCCGGGTTCGCGCCCATGAAAACCAGTGCTATGTGGCTTATGCCAACTACTGCGGCCATGAAGGTTCTATCCACTACTGCGGCCTGAGCAGCATCGCCGCGCCGGACGGCAGTTGCCTTGCCCAGGCCCAACAGGATACCGCCCTGACGTATGGCACCTTGGATCGCCAGCTGCTGGAACGTTCGCGGGCTACGACCTCCTATCTGCCGGACCGACGCCCGGCGCTGTATCGCCGCCTTGGCGAGGACTGACTGCGCGTTATCCGCTAGCATAAGCACTTAATTTGTAACGGAAGTGCTTATGTCTGCGCCGACCAACCTCACCCCCGAATGGGTCACTTTGGCCAACGGGCTACGGGTTTCCTTACGCCATGCGCCGCGCCTCAAGCGCTGCGCCGCGACACTGCGCGTAACGGCGGGCAGCCATAATGTGCCGCGGGCCTGGCCAGGGCTCGCGCACTTTCTCGAACACCTGTTCTTTCTCGGCACCGAGCGCTTCCCCGCCGCCGATGGGCTGATGGCCTATGTGCAACGCCATGGCGGCCAGATCAATGCGAGCACTCGTGAGCGCAGTACCGACTTCTTCTTTGAACTCGCCCCCCAGACCTTCGCCGAAGGCCTGCAACGCCTGGGTGATATGCTCGCCCGGCCGCGCCTGGCACTGGCCGATCAACTGCGTGAGCGGGAAGTGCTGCACGCCGAGTTTCTCGCCTGGTCCCGGGATCCTGCCGCCCAGCGGCAGTTTGCCCTGTTCGCCGGCCTGAACCCCGAACACCCGCTGCGGGCCTTCCACGCCGGTAATCGCTATAGCCTGCCGGTGCCCAACCCGGCCTTCCAAAGCGCCCTGCGCCGGTTCTACCAGGACCACTATCACACCGGGCAAATGACCTTGAGCCTGGCCGGCCCCCAGCCGCTCGCCGAACTGAAAAGCCTGGCCGAAGCCTTCGCCAGCGATTTCGCCAGTGGCCCGCAACGGCCTCACGCGTTGCCTCCCACCTTGGGCAACGGCCAATCGACGGTTTACCGGACCAGCGATACACAGGCTACAAGCCTACTTTTCAGCCTTGAATCGCTGGCCCAAGGCGCACCCCAGGCCCTGGATTTTCTCTGTACCTGGCTCAACTCCCCCCATCCTGGCGGTTTGCTGGATGCCTTGCGCCAGCAGCAGTGGGCCGACAACCTGAATGCTTCGACGCCCTATCAGTTCGCCGGACAGGCCTTGCTGCAAATCGACCTCAGCGGTGGCGCCCAGCGCACCCAGGCGCTGGACGGACTCAACGCGCTGCTGCTCGACTGGCTGGCATTCTTCCAGGCCGAATACGCCGCAGCCGCCCTCAGTGAAGAGTATTCGCGACTCCAGACACGTCGAGAGCAGGTCAGCAGTGCCTTGGCGTTGTCCCGTCGCGACAGCGAGCACGTGCTCTGGGAACTGACAACCCAAGGCGAAACGGCGCTCCAGGCGATTCTGCGCCAATTGCATCCCAAGGCTGCCGAACCCAGCCTCCACGCCTGGCAACTGCCACCGGCCAACCCGTTTCTATGCCCCGTGACGCCAGCGGCAAGCCCTGGCCTGATTCGCGGGCAGACCAGCGCCCACCGGGGCTTGCGGACCTTTGCCCAGGACCGCCTGCAAAAACGCCGCGACAGCTCGGCCATGGTCTTCAGCCAGGCCTTGGGTGAAGACCGCGAGGAAGGCGCGATCTATCTGAATTGGCGGTTTGAGACCGCGCCTGGTGCGCAGGCCTTCCAGGCACTGACACAGCGCCTGGGCTATCTGCGCGAGCAGGCGCAGCAGGCCGGTGTCGAACTGACATTCGAAGCCACAGGCAACCAGTGGCTAGTCAGAACCTGCGGCGTCCATGAGCCCATGCCGCGCATTCTTGAACAGGCCGTGAGCCTGTTGAACGCCCCCCTGAGCGCGAGCGAGTCACTCGCGCGGCCCTCTCCCAGCGCCAGGCAGATCCCTCTTCGCGAGTTGCTCAAGGCGCTGCCTGCTGTCCACCTGCAATGTGCCAACGCACGCCCCGCACACGCGCTGAGCGCGGACCTTGCGCTATGGTCGAGTGCCGTGTGGGAAGGCTTGGCAATTGGCCTGCCCGCTCCGTGTCAAAGCGCGCTGGCCAACCCTCTCAAGCAGCTTCCCGGGCAGCCTCGAACCGAATCGTCTGCACCGCCATCGCTCGGCGCAAGGCACTTGTGGCATGCCATCACCGACGACTCCGCCGAACAGGCCCTGCTGTTGTTCTGTCCGGTGCCGAGCGCTCATCTGGCGGATGAAGCGGCGTGGCGCCTGCTCGGCCAACTTGGCCAGGCACCGTTCTATCAACGCCTGCGCGGCGAGCTGCAATTGGGCTATGGCGTATTCAGTGGTGTGCGCCAGCTCAGTGGCCACATCGGCCTGCTGTTCGGCGTGCAATCCCCCCAAGCGCGTCACACAGAAATCCTGGAACATCTGCGGGACTTTATCGAGCGCCTGCCGACGCTGATCGAAGCGCTGTCGCCTGCCGAATGGCAAGCCCGCTGCGAAGCACTTGCCGCGCAGTTCGACACGCACGCCATGCCCACTGCGACCGCTGCCGAGCTGCTTTGGCAGGCTCGGCTGGCCGGCCATCCGGCAGATTATCTCGCCAGCCTGCGCCGCGAAGTACTCGGGCTCACGCCCTCGCAACTGCACCAGGCCGCCCGCCAACTACGCGACGCCGAGGCTGGCCGGCTCTGCCTGGCCAACGCCCCGATGCCCGGCACGCCCTGGCAGGCCGCCCAATGATCATGACCCTGATTGCAACGGGCGTTCTTCGCCAGGCCGACGTCACGGGTTATTAAAAAGGCTCGCCTGATCGCCTATGCATCGGTCCATGCTTGCCCAGGTGGGCTATAGGTATAGGGCACATTCGCCCGGCCACCTGCAGGAGTCACTTTATGTCGTGGAGCAAACCTGCCTATCTCGATCTGCGGATCGGCTTTGAAGTCACCCTGTACTTCGCCAACCGTTGATCGCTTGCGCACTATCACGCCTCGGTTCGCCGAGGCGTTTTTGTTTACCGGCTTCGTGGCGGTGAGGCGGCCCATGCGGACCTGACTCCCCGGGTGCACCAATACAGGCAGGCTGGCGGTTTTCGCACCGCCACTGGGCTGCGCCGAACGTGTCGAACCTGTAGGCCGAAAGGCTTAAGTGACCCAAGACGGAATGAGTATTGAGCTGCCACCGACATCGCGAGCAAGCTCGCTCCTACACGCGACTTGGGTCTCCCAGGCGCCCTCTTCGTTCTGGAGCCCGGCAATGACCGATACACCGCTGTCCCCAGCTGAATTCGAACAGGCCCTACGCGCCAAGGGCGCCTATTACCATATCCACCACCCCTACCACGTGGCGATGTATGAAGGCCGCGCGACCCGCGAGCAGATCCAGGGTTGGGTCGCCAACCGCTTCTACTACCAGGTCAATATTCCCCTCAAGGATGCGGCGATCCTGGCCAACTGCCCGGACCGCGAGGTGCGTCGTGGCTGGATCCAGCGCCTGCTCGATCACGATGGCGCCCCAGGCGAGGAAGGTGGTATCGAGGCCTGGCTACGCCTGGGCCAGGCGGTGGGCCTGGACCCGGACCAGCTGCGTTCCCAGGAACTGGTGCTGCCCGGCGTGCGCTTTGCCGTGGACGCCTATGTCAATTTCGCCCGTCGCGCCTGCTGGCAGGAGGCGGCCAGCAGCTCGCTGACTGAACTGTTCGCACCACAGATCCACCAGTCGCGCCTCGACACCTGGCCACAGCATTACCCTTGGATCGATGCGACCGGCTATCAGTACTTTCGCAATCGTCTCGGCCAGGCACGCCGCGACGTGGAACACGGGATGGCAATCACCCTGCAGCACTACACGACCGTGGCAGGCCAGCAGCGTATGCTGGAAATCCTGCAGTTCAAGCTCGATATCCTCTGGAGCATGCTCGATGCCATGAGCATGGCCTACGAGTTGAACCGACCGCCCTATCACAGCGTGACCACGGAACGGGTCTGGCACACAGGAATCGCCTTATGAGTTTCGACCGCAGCCGGACCCCCACCTGGCGTCCCGGCTACCGTTTCCAGTATGAACCGGCGCAAAAGGGCCATGTGTTGCTGTACCCCGAAGGCATGATCAAGCTCAATGACAGCGCGGCGCTGATCGGTGGCCTGATCGACGGCCAGCGCGATGTGGCCGCGATCATCGCCGACCTGGGGCGCCAGTTCCCCGACGTGCCTGAACTGGGCAGCGATATCGAGCAATTTATGGAGGTCGCCCGTGCACAGCACTGGATCGAGCTCGGCTGACAGCAGCACGCCAACGCTACCCGCCACCCCTGAAGTCGGTCTACCTTTGTGGCTGCTGGCCGAACTGACCTATCGCTGCCCGCTGCAATGCCCGTACTGCTCCAACCCACTGGACTTTGCCGCCCAGGGCCAGGAGCTGAGCACCGAGCAGTGGTTCAAGGTTTTTCGCGAAGCCCGGGAAATGGGCGCCGCGCAATTAGGCTTCTCCGGCGGCGAACCGCTGGTCCGCCAGGACCTCACCGAACTGATCGGTGAGGCACGCCGCCTGGGTTTCTACACCAACCTGATCACTTCCGGCATCGGCTTGACCGAGCAGAAGATCAGCGATTTCAAAAAGGCTGGCCTGGACCATATCCAGATCAGCTTCCAGGCCAGCGACGAGCAGGTGAACAACCTGCTGGCCGGCTCGAAAAAAGCCTTCGCGCAAAAGCTGGAAATGGCGCGGGCGGTCAAGGCCCATGGCTATCCGATGGTGCTGAACTTCGTGACCCATCGGCACAATATCGACCGCATCGACCGCATCATCGAGCTATGTATCGCCCTGGAAGCCGACTTTGTCGAGCTCGCCACCTGCCAGTTCTACGGCTGGGCCCAGCTTAACCGCGTCGGCCTGCTGCCGACCCAGGCGCAACTCACCCGGGCCGAACGCATCACCAACGAATACCGCGCCAAGCTCGAAGCCGAAGGGCATCCGTGCAAGCTGATCTTTGTCACCCCGGACTATTACGAGGAGCGCCCCAAGGCCTGCATGAATGGCTGGGGCAGCCTGTTTCTCACCGTCACGCCGGATGGCACCGCCCTGCCTTGCCACGGCGCCCGGCAACTGCCGGTGCAGTTCCCCAATGTGCGCGAACACAGCATGCAGCACATCTGGTACGACTCGTTCGGCTTCAATCGTTATCGCGGCTACGAGTGGATGCCCGAGCCGTGCCGCTCCTGCGACGAGAAGGAACGGGATTTCGGCGGCTGTCGCTGCCAGGCCTTCATGCTCACGGGCGACGCCAGCAAGGCCGATCCGGTGTGCAGCAAATCGGCGGATCATGGGATCATCCTCAAGGCTCGTGAAGACGCCGAGCATGCTACCCAGACCATCGAACAACTGGCCTTTCGCAATGAACGAAACTCACGCCTTATCGTTAAAAGCTGACCCCTTCAGTGCCGAGCAGGCGGTGGCCGCCGGTGTCGACTTTGCCGAATTGCGCCATGGCGCGGCGGGGCTGTTCTGGAATGAATACCGCCCCAGCGACGCCAGTTGCCGGATCTGGCACTGGCGCGATGGCCAGGCCCATTGCCTGACACCCGCCGGCTTCAGCGTACGCTCGCGGGTCTACGAATATGGCGGCGGGGCTTTCTGCCTGAGTGATGAAGGGCTGGTCTTCGTCAACGAAACCGACCAGCAGCTTTATCGGCAAGATCTTGCCGGCAGCATGCCCTCGGCGTTGAGCCAGGGCGACTGTCGCTATGGAGACCTCAGCTTCGGCCATGGCTGGGTACTGGCCGTGGAGGAACAAGGCAACAGCCATCGCCTGGTGGCCATCCATGGGCGCAACGGCGAGCGCCAGGTCTGGGCCGAAGGTGCCGACTTCTACAGTGCACCGACCCTCAGCCCGGATGGCACGCGCCTGGCCTGGATCGAATGGGACAGACCCCATCAACCCTGGACCGCTACCCGCCTGATGAGCTGCCAACGCCTGGCCGATGGCCGCTGGGACCGCGCCCGCTGCGTGGCCGGCGACGAGCTGCCGGAAGCGTTGCAGCAGCCGCGCTTCGATGCCCAGGGGCGACTGGGCTGCCTCACGGATCGGGGCGGTTTCTGGCAACCCTGGCAGGAAACCGCAACGGGCGCCCTGCACGCCGTGCCCAGCGCGGCGGCCGACCATGCGCCAGCCCCCTGGCAACTGGGCACCAACACCTGGCTGCCCCTGGCCGATGGCGGCTATCTGGCCAGTTGGAATGAACACGGCTTTGCTCGCCTGGGCCTGGCGCGTACCGACGCTACGCTGCAGGACTTTACCGGCGACTACAGCCGCTTTCGGAGCCTGGCGCTGGATGCCGAGTACCTCTACTGCATCGCGGCGTCGCCCATCAGCCCTTCGGCGGTGCTGGCCATCGAACGTGCCAGCGGCCATCGCCGGGTCCTGGCGGGCGGTAAGGCGCCGTTGCCGCCGGAGCGCATCAGCCGGCCCCGGACCCTGCGTTATTCCAGCGGCGACGACGAAGCCCATGGCTTCTTCTATCCCGCCATGAACGACACCCCCACCCCGCCGCTGGTGGTGTTTATCCATGGCGGCCCGACCTCGGCCTGCTACCCGATCCTCGACCCGCGCATCCAGTACTGGACCCAGCGCGGCTTCGCCGTGGCCGACCTCAACTACCGGGGCAGCAGCGGCTACGGCCGGGCCTACCGGCAAGCCCTGCACCTGAACTGGGGCGTGGTCGATGTGCAGGACGCCTGCGCCGTGGTCGCGCACCTCGCCGGCCAAGGCCTGATCGACGGAACACAAGCCTTTATCCGCGGCGGCAGCGCCGGTGGCTACACGACCCTGTGCGCCCTGGCGTTTCACCAGGTATTTCGCGCCGGCGCCAGCCTGTATGGCGTCAGCGATCCCCTGGCACTGGGGCAGGCGACACACAAGTTCGAGGGCGATTACCTGGATTGGCTGATCGGCGACCCGCAGCGCGATGCCGCTCGCTATCGGGCACGTACGCCGCTGTTGCACGCACAGAACATCGACGTGCCAGTGATTTTCTTTCAGGGCGAACTGGACGCCGTAGTGGTCCCACAGCAGACCCGGGACATGGTCAAGGCCCTGCAGGACAGAGGCGTAGCGGCCGAGGCCCATTACTATGCGGATGAACGCCACGGGTTTCGCAAAGCCAGCAACCAGGCCCATGCGCTGGAACAGGAATGGCGGTTTTATCAGCGCGTGCTCACTTCATCGCAGTAGAAGAAGCGAGCGCACGCGCTAGCCCGCTCAGCGCTTGGCGATGATGTACACCGCGTGCACGATCCCCGGGATGTAGCCGCACAAGGTCAGCAGAATATTCAGCCAAAACGCGCCACCGAATCCGACCTGCAGAAACACCCCCAAAGGCGGTAACAGGATCGCGATAATGATTCGAATAAAGTCCATGGGCAGCTCCTGATAAGGGTGGGCTCGAACGAGCCACTCAGCTAATCGACCTCTCTCTCGCGCTCAGGGTTCAGTCCGCCTGGCCTGCATCGTTGTTTCAAGCCCAAAAAAAACGCCCCGCGCCGAAAGAATCAGGCACGGGGCGATGCGTTATTACCGCGAGACGGTTCGTAAAATTCGCTTAGCGCAATTGGGCCTGGGGCCCGCTGAGGTAATCCAGCACTCGAAACAACGTCGGGCTCGCGCCGTTGCAATGGGGGATACCTTCGCGAATCGCCTGGTAGTCCTCGACGCTATTGGGCATCGCCGCCTGCTCGGCACTCAACCAGGCCTTGGGCTTGCTGTGCAGCAAAGCTTCGATGCTTTGCAGATTGCTCTGGAGCAGGCATTGCAGGCCAATGGCGCGCTCCTGCCAGATAAACCCCTGGTTGGCGCAGGCTGCCGAGCGATACAGCGGCAATGCGCCCTTGGGCAGCTCGAAGCTTTCACCGTGCCAATGAAAAGCCATCAATCGTTGCGGCAATGCCTGGCCCAACGGCGACTGCCCGGCACTGGGGTATTTCTCTACCGGCCACCAACCGATTTCCGCTGCCACGCTGGGCCGCACTTCGGCGCCGAGGGCCTGGGCCAGCAGTTGGGCGCCAAAGCCGATGCCCAACACGCGCTTGCCGGCAGCCAGGGCATTTTTCAGCAGACGCTTCTCGCCCGCCAGCCAGGTGACACGCGCCTCGTCATGCACGCTGAAGACGCCGGCCAGCACAATCAAGAGGTCAAAACTGGACAGGCGAGGCACGCGGGCCTGGGCATACATATGGCAGATATGCACGGCACTGGCATGTTCCAGCAACCATTGGTTGATATGCCCGGGCCCCGTGTGCGGCGAATGTTGCAGGATCAGGACGCGCATTTAAACCGCCACTCCCTTGCGACACTGCAACTGGGCGGTACGCACCCGGGCAAAGGCCCGTGCCAGGCGCAGCAGCATTTCATCGATACTGCCCTTGCTGATCGTCAACGCTGGCGAAAAACGCAGGCAATTGCCCTGGGGCGCGTTGAGCAGCAACCCTTCATAGCGGGCCGCCTTGATCACCTGCTCCGCCGAATCATCGGCCAGCGTCAGCCCCCAGAGCAGGCCCTGGCCGCGCAACTCGCCCTGACCATAGCGGTGGGCCAGACGGCTCAGGCCCTCGCGCAGATGCTGGCCGTTGTCGCGAACCTGCTTGAGAAAGCCCGGGTCGAGCACGGTATCCAGTACGGCCAGGCCTGCGGCCATCATCAGTGCATTGCCATGATGGCTACCTTCCAACTCGCCGGCGTCAAAACAGCAGGCGCTGCCCCGGGCCAGCAAGGCGGCCAATGGCACGCCGCCGCCAAGGCCCTTGCCCAGGGCGACGATATCGGCACGCACGCCATAATTCTGCTCAGCCAGCAGCGCGCCGCAACGCCCCATGCCGGTCTGCACCTCATCGAGGATCAGCAGGATGCCCAGTTCACGGCACAGCCGTTCGACGCCCTTGAGGTAATGCTCGCTGGCCGGGATCACCCCGGCTTCGCCCTGGATCGGTTCGAGCATGATCGCCACGGTCTGGGCATCCACCGCCGCGTGCAACGCCGGCAAATCATTGAAGGGCACGCTGCTGAACCCCGGCAACCCGGGCTCGAAGCGGTTCTCGACGGCGTCATTGGCCGACGCGGTGAGCATCGCCAGACTGCGGCCATGGCACCCCTGGCTGGCCGTGATAATACGGTAAGCCCCCCCACGGTGAAGCTGGCCCCATTTGCGCGCCAGCTTGATCGCGCCTTCACAGGCTTCGGCGCCACTGTTGAGGAAATGCACCTGATCGCTGCCGGTGCTTTCACACAGACGCTCAGCCAGCGACAGCAGGCCACGGCTGTACAGTCCCGGCCCCGGGTTGATCAGCGACTGCGCCTGGCGCGTCAGCGCATCGACCAGCACCGAAGGGCTGTGCCCCAGGCTGTTGACCGCGCCGCCCTGAGTGAAATCCAGATAGGCACGGCCCTCACTGTCCCACAACCAGGAACCCTGGCCACGCACAAACACGGGTTGAGGACGCTCGACACTGGGCATCAGGTACTCACGGGCAAGGGCAGGGTCACCGGGCGGCTCGTCATCGACGCGCAGGTCGTCAAGGCTCGGCACCGGACGTCGCAGATTGAACAGGTTCATGCGCGCAACCCCTCCAGTGGCAGGCCAAGCAAGCGCGCGGTCCAGTCTTCGACTCGACCGGTACGCATGCGCTTGATGGCGATATCGCGCCAGCGAGACGCCAGCGCCGGGCAGTCCACCAACTTCTTCAGACCGGCGTGCTCGAGCGGTTCCCGATAGAAAGCGCGCAGGGCCCAGGCCACGGTCAACCCGGGATAGCTGCGCTGGATCAGCTCGAAAGGCTGGTCGCCACTGACAAAGCCTGGTTTCAGGACCCGATAGAACCAGCCACAGCGCCCATTGTCCTGAGCCTGCTGCGGCAAATCATGCAGCCCCCAGCGATGGCTCAGGCGATAGCACGGCGAGCGCGGCTGGCTGATCTGCAACAAGGCGCCCCCCCAGCGAAACATATCGCCCAGGCACACCTGTTCTTCGTTCAAGCCGTGGGTGGACAGATTTTCCCCAAAGGCCGGCGCGCACCAGCCAATCTGCGGATAGCGTTTGCGCCAGTAGGCATAGTGTTCGGCGGGGTAGTGATGCAGCGCCCGTTCAGGGCCGGTGTGAAAACGTGGATCACCATGTTCGTCACTGCCCAGGCCCTGTGGCCATAACCAGAGTCGGTTGGCAACACGATGTTTGTCGGTATCACCGAACAAACCCTGCCCCAGGTTTTTTGCCTTGCCTATGTAAACGCCGTCCACGCCCACGCTGCTCATCTTACTCTCTGGCCCTGTAAGCCCTGTGAATAGGGGGTAGACTAGGCTCCCTACAGGCTCACAGCCATTTCGATTTTCCAGCATTTTCGATAAGCAATACTTATGGATTTTAAGCAACTGCGTTATTTCGTCGCGGTGTATGAAGAAGGCCATGTCGGGCGCGCTGCCGAACGCCTGTCAATCTCCCAGCCGGCCCTGTCGCAGCAGATCCGCCAGCTGGAACACAACCTCGATGTGAGCCTGTTCGAGCGCAGCAGCAAACGCCTGCTGCCCACCCTGGCCGCGCATACCCTGTACAACCACGCCCTGCCACTGCTCGATGGCTTGCAGCGGGCCCGCGAGGCCCTGCGCAACTTCCAGGGCCAGGCCCTGCGCACCCTGGCCATCGGCGTACTGCAGACCGTGCACACCAGCCTGGTCCCGCAGATGCTCGAACGGGTGCGCCAGGCCCAGCCTCACCTAGTGGTGCAGATCTACGAGTTGACTGGTCTGGAGATCGAGCGACGGCTGCTCAATGGCTCGCTGGATATCGGCATCAGCTATCTACCCGCGCGCCAGCCGGGCCTGCATGGGGTGCAGTTGTACGAGGATGAGTTGCAACTGGTCATCCCGGCCGATCATCCCTTGCGTGAATTCAAGAAGGTGTCCCTGAGCCAGGCTGCGGAACTGCCCATGTTGCTGCTGGGTGAAGAGTTCCAGGTGCGGCAGATCTGGCAGACGCAGCTGGCCAATCTTGGCCGGCGACCGCAAGTCCAGGCGGAGTTGAACAATATGGCCGGGATTCTCGACAGCCTGCCCCATACGCGCCTGGCCACGGTGCTACCCGGACGCTCGCGGTTGGCCCATGACGATGATGCCTTGCTGTGGAAACCGCTGAGTGAACCGCGCGTGCCGCTCAGGGTGGGCCTGGTCTGCCGTGACGTGCAGCGCCAGCAAGCAACCTTGGAGCTGTTGCGCACGCTGCTTGAGGATGGGCTCAATGGCCCGGATACGCGCCTGGCTACGCCGGCCATCGAAGGGTTGCGCGAGTAAAAAATCGAGGCAAAAGAAAACCCCGCCGAAGCGGGGTTTTACAGACTGTTTCCCTGACATCCATTTCGCTCCGCCTTCCTGGCAGAATCCTACGTGTCCCTGTTGTTGCTTTGAGCTTCCTGCTCGACGTCCATGAGCAGTAGATTAGCCGTGGATCCAATTTGGCGATAGGGACGAACCGCCGCACGTTATGTAAGCAAATGCTTACGTGACGCAGTTTGAATCAGAATTGTGCGGCATCCAGCAGGTACAACGATTCGCTACCGGCCTTGACCGACGCACTCAAGGAGTGGAAACGCGGCAACAAGCGGGCGAAATAGAACCGCGCGGTCCCCAGTTTGCTGGCGTAGAAATCGTCCTCGCCTTCCTTGCCCAGCGCCGCCCGGGCCATCAACGCCCACATGTAGGCGTAAGCCACATAGCCAAAGGCTTGCAGGTACTCGACCGAAGCCGCACCAATCTCATTGGGGTTGCCCTTGGCGCGATCCAGCACCCAGAGGGTCAGGTCGTCGAGCTGGCCCAGGGCTTCGCTCAGCGGTTGCGTGAACTCGCCCAGGCTGGCGTCGGCGGTGCCGATAAAGTGGCGGATCTCATCAGCGAACAACTGGTAGAACGCCCCGCCGTTACCGACGATCTTGCGCCCCACTAGGTCCAGCGCCTGGATGCCATTGGTGCCTTCGTAGATCTGGGTAATCCGCACATCACGCACCAATTGTTCCTGGCCCCACTCGCGGATATAGCCGTGACCACCAAAGATCTGCTGGCCGTGCACGGTGGTTTCCAGGCCCAGGTCCGTCAGGAACGCCTTGGCCACCGGCGTCAGCAACGCCACCAGTTCGTCGGCACGTTTGCGCGTGGCCGCATCTTCGCTGAACTTGGCCGTGTCGAGTTGCATCGCCACGTAGGTGGAGAACGCGCGACCGCCTTCGTTGGCCGCCTTCATGGTCAACAGCATGCGCCGTACATCCGGGTGGACGATGATCGGGTCAGCGGCTTTATCCTTGGCTTGCGGACCGGTTGGCGAGCGGCTCTGCAGGCGGTCACGGGCGTATTCAATCGCGTTCTGATAAGAACGCTCGCCGGTGGCCAGGCCCTGGATACCGACCCCCAGACGTTCGTAGTTCATCATGGTGAACATGGCCGCCAGGCCCTTGTTCGGCTCGCCGACCAGATAGCCAACAGCTTCATCGAAGTTCATCACGCAGGTCGCCGACGCCTGGATCCCCATCTTGTGCTCGATGGAACCGCAGTTCGCCGGGTTACGCGCACCGAGGCTGCCATCGGCATTGACCATGAACTTGGGCACCAGAAACAGCGAGATACCTTTTGGCCCGGCTGGAGCGTCCGGCAGCTTGGCCAAAACCAGATGGATGATGTTCTCGGTCAGGTCGTGCTCACCGCCGGTAATAAAAATCTTGGTTCCGGATACCTTGTAGGAACCGTCAGCCTGAGGCTCGGCCTTGGTACGAATAATCCCCAGGTCGGTCCCGGCATGCGGCTCGGTCAGGCACATGGAGCCGGCCCAGAGGCCCGCGTACATATTCGGCAGATAGGCGGCCTTCAATTCTTCACTGGCGTGGGTGTTGATCGACACGCAGGCGCCGGCCGTCAGCATGGGGTACAAACCGAATGCCAGGCTGGAGGAGTTGATCATTTCCTCGACCTGGGCCGAGACCGCCTTGGGCATGCCCATGCCGCCATAGGCCGGGTCACCGCCGACGCCCACCCAGCCGCCTTCGGCGTAGGTCTGGTAGGCCTCGGGGAAGCCGATCGGCGTGCTGACCGCGCCATTGTCCCAGCGACAGCCCTCTTCATCGCCACTGCGGCTTAGCGGGGCAATGCTCTTGGCCGTGACCTTGCCGGCCTCTTCAAGGATCGCCTCGACGGTTTCGGCGTCCACGCTGTCTGCCAATGCCGGCAACTGGGCCCAGAGTTTAGCGACCTCGAACACTTCATTGAGGACGAAGCGCATATCGCGCAGGGGGGCTTTGTAGTCAGCCATGGCAAACCTCGCAAGATCTAGTCGGTAGGGCTCGAACGGCCCGCTTTAACGAAGGCTCGAGTGTAACCGAACAACTTTTGAGACACATAGGGTCGGCATATGACCTTTTTGTAATTTTTGGTCACGCAATAGAGCGCGAGCACACTCCTTCCTACAGAAATCCAATGGAAACCTGTAGGAACGAGCTTGCTCGCGATCTGGTTACCTGTCGACACTGACCCCACAGCAATGCTGGATCAGCTCCCCGGCATGTCCTGACGCACCGCCCCACGGCGATTCTGGCCGTGAGCCATGACACAGTTGCGCCCAGCGCCCTTGGCCGCATAGAGGGCCTGGTCCGCCGACTTGAGGACTTCTTCGGGGCTGCGGTGCTCCGGCTGGCGCTCGGCGACACCGATACTGACGGTCACCGAGACGCTCGATGCCCCCGCTGCACCGCGCCGCTGGCGCCCCTGTTGATCGTCCTGGGGACGGTTGTCCTTGTTGCGCAACTGGATCTGGTAGTGGGCGATGGTTTCGCGAATCAACTCCAGGTGCGGCAGGCAATCCTCCAGCGTCTTGCCGGCAAACACCACCGCGAACTCTTCACCGCCGTATCGATAAGCACGGCCACCGCCAGTGACCTTCGCCAGCTTGCTGGCCACCAGGCGCAAGACCTGATCGCCCACATCATGGCCGTGGGTATCGTTGAATTTCTTGAAGTGGTCGACATCGGTCATCGCCAGCACATAGTTGCGCCCCAACCGCTGCATACGCTCATTCAATGCACGGCGCCCCGGCAGGCCTGTCAACTCATCGCGAAAGGCCATCTGGTAGGCCTCATGGGCTACCGCAGCGGCGATCATCAGCATCACCTGGCTGCACATGATGTTGAGGGTGAACGGCAGGATAAAGGTCTTGGGCAACATCCAGAAAATCCCCAGCAACCCCACCAATTGGGCCGCATGCAGGGGCCGCGGGTGACGCCAGTACTGCACCGCCAGCAGAATGAATGCCGCCAGGAACACCGGATACGACAACTGGATCAGGCTCATCCACGCGCCATGCAGCGCCGGCCAGCGGATTTCCGCCAGCCAGGCCAGCAGCGCCTGGGGATAACTTTGCTCCAGCCCCAACGCGACACTGCCCACGGCAAACAGCACGGCAAAGCGCGCGACCATGTCCTGGAACAGGTGCGTGCGCTCGGGCCAGGCGGCGAACAGGCCGAACAACAGGGGCAGTAGCAGGCAACAGAGATGGAAGACCACCGCGGCATCCTCCCGCACCCGGCCATTGTCGCGGTAGTAGTCGGTCTGGGTATCGAGCAGGTAGTAGGCGATATACACCGTGACCATCAGGAACAGTTCGCGCTGGCGGCGGTACACCGCGCAGTAGGCGCCGCCGAGCAACAACACCAGGGTCGGCAGAACGTTGAACAGGGACGTGAAGAAGACGTTGAGATCCTTGACGTAGGCAGCAGCCAACCCGGCAAGAAGCAAGAACAACGAAGGAAGGAAATGACTCAAACGTGCAGCGGAAGGACGTGACAAGGGTAGAACTCCGACCCGGCAATAAATAGTAGCACTGTGCCTTTACTTAACCCAGTAAAGCACACTCACCCCGGCGGATGTGGCGTGAATGCCGTTTCTTTAACGGCAGAGATCAGGATTTTCTTAGTGTTTTGCTAGGATATTTTTTGTCGATATTTTCCCCCTGTACCCGTCGACCATGATTCGCCCGCCCGGCCTCCTGCACCCACCGAATGCCAGGCGAAAAAAAACCGCTTCCCACACAAGGGAAACGGTTTTTCAAGCCTACTCAGTCGGACTTAGTAGCCCAGGCTGAAGTGCTCTTCCTTCATGTCCATCAGGTTATTGGCGCCCGACAGCATGGTGGCAACGTGCGTACGGGTACGCGGCAGGATACGCTGGAAGTAGAAGCGCGCAGTCTGCAGCTTGGCGGTGTAGAACGCCTCGTCGCCAGTACCGGCCGCCAGTTTCTCGGCAGACAGACGCGCCATGTCAGCCCAGAAGTAAGCCAGGCAGGCGTAGCCGGAGTACATCAGGTAGTCGACCGAAGCCGCACCGACTTCTTCGCGATCCTTCATGGCCGCCATACCGACCTTCATGGTCAGCTCGCCCCATTCCTTGTTCAGCGCAGCCAGAGGCGTAACGAATTCCTTGACCGCTTCGTTGCCTTCGTTGGTCTGGCAGAACTTGTGCACGATCTTGGTAAAGCCCTTGAGCGCTTCACCCTGGGTCATCAGCACTTTGCGGCCGAGCAGGTCCAGCGCCTGGATACCGGTGGTGCCTTCGTACAGCATCGAAATACGGCTGTCGCGAACGTTCTGCTCCATGCCCCACTCGGCGATGAAGCCGTGGCCGCCATAGATCTGCACACCATGGTTAGCCGACTCGAAACCGACTTCGGTCATAAAGGCCTTGGCGATTGGCGTCATGAAGGCCAACAGTGCATCGGCTTTCTTCTTCTCTTCTTCGTCCACACCGTACTTGACGATATCGACCTGCTTGGCCGTGAAGTACACCATCGCCCGGTTGCCCTCGGCAAAGGCCTTCATGGTCAACAGCATGCGACGTACGTCCGGGTGCACGATGATCGGGTCAGCGGCTTTGTCCGGCGCTTTGGGGCCGGTCAGGGAGCGCATTTGCAGACGCTCGCGAGCGTACTTCAGGCCGCCCTGGAAGCCGATCTCGGCATGGGCCAGGCCTTGCAGCGCGGTGCCCAGGCGAGCGGTGTTCATAAAGGTGAACATGCAGTTCAGGCCTTTGTTCGGCGGGCCGATCAGGAAGCCGGTGGCACCGTCAAAGTTCATCACGCAGGTCGCGTTGCCGTGGATGCCCATCTTGTGTTCCAGGGAACCGCAGGAAACGGCGTTACGCGCACCGACGCTGCCATCGGCGTTAGGCATGAACTTGGGCACGATAAACAGCGAAATGCCTTTGGTACCCGCCGGAGCATCCGGCAGGCGGGCCAGGACGATATGGACGATGTTGTCGGCCATGTCGTGTTCACCGGCCGAGATAAAGATCTTGGTCCCGGAAACCTTGTAGGAACCGTCAGCCTGCGGTTCGGCCTTGGTGCGCAGCATGCCCAGGTCGGTACCGCAGTGTGGCTCGGTCAGACACATGGTGCCGGTCCATTCGCCGGACACCAGCTTGGTCAGGTAAGCCTCTTGCTGCTCAGGCGTACCGTGTTCGGAAATAGTGTTCATCGCGCCGTGGGACAGGCCTGGGTACATACCCCACGACCAGTTGGCTTCGCCAACCATCTCACTGACCGCCAACCCCAGCGACTCCGGCAGGCCCTGGCCGCCGTGCTCCACGTCGTGGGCCAGGCTTGGCCAGCCGCCTTCGACGAATTGCTTGTAGGCTTCTTTGAAGCCGGTCGGGGTTTTAACGCCAGATTCACTCCAGGTGCAGCCTTCGGTATCGCCAACGCGGTTCAGCGGTGCCAGTACCTGCTCACAGAACTTGGCGCCCTCCTCGAGAATGGCGTCAACCATATCGGGCGTAGCGTCCTGGCAAGCCGGAAGGCTTTGATAGTGCGCTTCGTAGCCGAGCAGTTCGTCACGTACGAAACGAATATCACGCAAGGGGGCCTTGTAGTCAGGCATAGCGATAAACCTCTGCTGATGAATCCTGGAATGAACAACCGCGTGGATTTATTGTAGCGGTCAAACAGTTGTTTGAAACATACGTTTACGCCGAATTCTTGTCAAGCATCGCGCACGCGCCGTTCGTCATCGTTCAAGCAGACGACAGACAGCCAAAAGCCTTCGGCCCATGGCCGGGTAAACCGAAATGAAATAAACGCGAAAAGGCGCTCGTGATCGAGCGCCTACAAAAGCATTGGAAAAGAGGGGCCCGTAGAGATCAGGCGTAGGTGTCGATCAGCGTACCGAGGACTTCATCCGAAGCTTTGGCGACCTTGACGCCCAGTTCGGCCTGGAGCTTGCCCAGGGTCAGGTCGACCATATTGCTCTCCAGGTCTGATTGCTGGCTGCGGTCGACGGCAAGCAGACGGTTGACCTGGGTCGGCGAAGACTGGCTGGCCACCGAGCGCTCGACGGTCTGACTGGCGATTTGGCTGGCCGCCTGGTCGACGCGATTCTGCCCGCTCTGAATACTGCTCAGGCCAGCATAGAAGGCGGTATTTCCCGAAATTTCCATGGGCGTACTCGACTTTGGACAAGGACAACGACCTGTATTGAAGCAGATACATCCGGGAAAGGCCCGTCAAAAACACTAATGGCTTTGTGCCCGGTGATAGGCAAAAACTAGTCCAGCAGGTCCAGTTGCAGATGAGCCGCCACTGCCTGCGCACTGGCCGGCCGCAGCCTCGGCACGCGCCCCAGGCACGGCGCCGGCAGGCGTTCGGCAAGGGTCGACAGGTTTTCTTCTAAGCGGGATGTCTTGGGGTCGATGATATTCGCGACCCAGCCCGCCAGTTGCAGGCCATCCCGGGCAATGGCTTCAGCCGTGAGCAAGGCATGACTGATACACCCCAGGCGCACACCCACCACCAGAATCACCGGCAGGTCCAGGGCCATGGCCAGATCGGAAATATTCGCCTGATCCGCCAACGGCACCCGCCAGCCTCCGGCACCTTCGATCAGGGTGAGATCGGCGCCCTTGGCCAGCACGTTACGCATGGGCCCGAGCAGCGAGAGTACCGTCAGCGCCACGCCGGCTTCGCGGGCGGCCAGGTGCGGTGCAATCGCGGGTTCAAAGGCCAGCGGATTGACCTCGGCATAGTCCAGCGCCACTGAGCACTCGGCCAGCAACGCCAGGGCGTCGGCATTGCGCAGCCCTTTGGGGGTCACCGTGCAGCCGGAAGCCACCGGCTTGCCAGCGGCGGTGCTCAACCCGGCCAGCCGCGCCGCGTGGAGCAGGCCGGCAGCGATGGTGGTCTTGCCCACATCGGTGTCGGTGCCGGTAATAAAGTACGCAGGGCTCATAGCGGTTTCTCCAGTACGGCGTAGACCACCTGATAAGTCGCCGGCAAACCGTCGACCCGTCGAAAGCGCTCATAGGCGTCCATCAACCCCAGCACCCGCGCCCGCCCGGTCAACCCACCCGGGCGCCCCGGGTTGAGGTTGTGTGCACCCAAGGCCTTGAGTTCATGGGTCAGGCTGCGCACGTCCGGGTAATACAGCACATGGGGTCGGCACTCCAGGCTGACCACACGCAGCCCACTGGCCTCGCACAAGCGATGATAGTCGCCCAGCGCACGGAAGCGATTGACATGCACCCGCCCATCGACCGACCGCCAGCTATCACGCAACTCCTGCAACGTGCCCGTACACAGGCTGGCAAATGCCAGCACCCCACCGGGTTGCAGTACCCGTCGAGCCTCGGCCAGCACTGCGGCAAAATCCGCACACCACTGCACCGCCAGGCTGGAGAACAACAACGAGCAGCACTGGGCCCGCAACGGCAGGTGCTCGGCGTCGCCGGCAATAAAAGCCGCGGCGCCCCCCTGCGGCCGGGCGTGGGCAAGCATGCCCTCGGCGATATCCAGGGCTACCCCCTGGCTACGTGGATACGCCTGCGCCAGGGCACGCGTGAAATAACCCGTGCCACTGCCCACATCCAGCCAGCGCAGCGGCTGCAGCCCTTCGGGCAAGCGGCTCAACAACTCATGACCGACATCGCGCTGCAACTGAGCCACGCTGTCATAGCTGGCGGCCGCACGGGAGAACGAAGCCGCCACTTGCCGCTTGTCCGGCAACACGCTGGCGACCGAGTGAATCGCTAGATCAGTCATCGCCCGCCTCGTGCAAGAACGCCTGGATCGCCGCTGCCACTCCGTGGGGGTCGTCCAGAATAAAGGCATGGCCAGCCTGTTCGATCAGGCCGATTTCCACATCCGCCAACAAGCCAAGCAAGGCTGGCGCGGCCTCGGCCGGCACCAGGCCGTCAAGCCCGGCATAGAGGTGCAACTGCGGCCCGGCAAAGGCCTGCAAGGCCTCACGCGTGTCCAGTTGGCCCAGCACCTGGAGACCGGCCATCAACTGCGCTGGCGCGCTTTGGGGAGCCGCCCCCAATAGCAGGCGCGCCTGTCCACGCGGATCCTGGCTGCCCTGGGCGCAGAGCAGGGCAAAGCGTTTAAGGGTCAATACCGGGTCTGCCCGACAGCCCTCGACAAAGGCTGAAAACGTAGCGCCATCCATTGCCTGGGGCCAGGCATCGCGGGCGACAAAACACGGGTTGCTGGCCAGGGTCAGCAACCCGCAACAACGCTCACCCCGCCGCGCCGCCAGCTCACTGGCCAGCATACCGCCCAGGGACCAGCCGCCCAGCCAGGCATCTTCGGGCAAGGTCGCATCCAGCTCGTCGAGCCACTCGGGCAGCGCCGCACTGTCCAGCGTCGGCAAGGGCTCGATGCTGACGTGCAGGTGTTCGTCCAGCCCGCGCAGGGCCGCAGCCAGCGGTTCCAGCGGCGAGACACCGAGGCCCCAGCCAGGCAACAGAATCAGGCGATCACGCATGGTTCGGCTCCAACTGTTGGTAACACTCTGCCAAGCCCTCTAACAATAGCTGCACTTGGGCCGCGCTATGCGCCGCCGACAGAGTGACCCGCAGCCGCGCGCTGCCCGCCGGCACCGTCGGCGGACGGATGGCCGTGACCAGTAATCCACGTTCACGCAACAACCGCGACAGGCGCATGGCCCGCTCACTGTCACCGATCAGGATCGGCTGGATCGGCGTAAAGCTGTCCATCAACTTCAGGCCAATCTGCTGCGCGCCCTCGCGGAACTGGTAGATCAACGCCTGCAGGTGCTCGCGGCGCCAATGCTCGCTGCGCAGCAACTCCAGGCTCTTGAGGGTCGCGCAGGCCAGGGCCGGCGGTTGGCTGGTGGTGTAGATGTAGGGCCGGGCGAACTGGATCAGGCTTTCAATCAGGTCATCGCTGCCGGCGACAAAAGCGCCGGCCGTACCAAAGGCCTTGCCCAGCGTGCCGACCAGGACCGGTACCTGCTCCAGACTCAGGCCAAAATGCTCGACAATCCCACCGCCGGTAGCGCCCAGCGGACCAAACCCGTGGGCATCATCGACCATCAACCAGGCACCACGGGCCTGGGCCTCACGGGCCAAAGCCGGCAAGTCGGCCAGGTCGCCGTCCATGCTGAACACCCCGTCGGTCACCACCAGGGTATTGCCCGTGGCTTTCTCCAGGCGCGTGGCCAGGCTTTGCGGGTCGTTATGCAGGTAGCGCTTGAAACGCGCCCCGGACAGCAGGCCGGCATCCAGCAAAGACGCATGGTTGAGGCGGTCTTCGAGCACTGTGTCGCCCTGCCCGACCAGGGCCGTGACGGCGCCGAGGTTGGCCATGTAGCCGGTACTGAAGAGCAGCGCCCGCGGACGTCCGGTCAGCTCGGCCAGGGCTTCTTCCAGGGCATGGTGCGGACCGCTATGCCCGACCACCAAGTGGGAAGCGCCACCACCAACGCCCCAGCGCGCGGCGCCCGCCTGCCAGGCTTCGATCACCTGGGGATGATTGGCCAGGCCCAGGTAATCGTTATTGCAGAAAGCCAGCAAGGGCTGGCCATCGACCACGACACAAGGCCCCTGCGGGCTGTCGAGTAATGGACGCTGGCGATAGAGATGGTCGGCGCGACGGCTGGCAAGGCGCGCATTTAAATCGAAAGGCATGCAGACCTCGGAACAGATCGTTGGAGCAAGGACACTCGCAGCAGGCACCCAACCGACAGGGTCGGCTAACGCCTCCCTGCCGGTCGAGTCACAGCCTTGGCGCGTTAAACCGCGGCGTTATAGAACTGCTCGCTGCTCTTGTGCTCGACCAGCGCCTGCTCGATGGCCGCCTGATGGACTTCGTCAGCATGCTCTTCGCGGGCTTCGGGCAGGATGCCGAGACGAGCAAACAACTGCATATCCTTGTCCGCCTGGGGGTTGGCGGTGGTCAGCAGCTTGTCGCCGTAGAAGATCGAATTGGCGCCAGCGAGAAACGCCAGGGCCTGCATCTGTTCGTTCATCGCTTCACGACCGGCGGACAGGCGCACGTGGGACTGCGGCATCAGGATGCGGGCCACGGCCAGCATGCGGATAAAGTCGAAGGGGTCGACATCGTCGGCATTTTCCAGCGGCGTACCGGCCACCTTGACCAGCATATTGATCGGCACCGACTCCGGGTGCTCGGGCAGGTTGGCCAACTGGATCAGCAGGCCGGCACGGTCGTCGAGGGACTCGCCCATGCCAAGGATCCCGCCCGAGCAAATCTTCATCCCGGCATCGCGCACATAGGCCAGGGTTTGCAGGCGCTCGCTGTAGGTCCGCGTGGTGATGATGCTGCCGTAGAATTCCGGCGAGGTATCGAGGTTGTGGTTGTAGTAATCCAGGCCCGCCTTGGCCAGGGCCTCGGTCTGATCCTGGTCGAGCTTGCCCAGGGTCATGCACGTCTCCAGGCCCAAGGCCTTGACGCCCTGCACCATCTTCAACACGTAGGGCATGTCCTTGGCCGACGGATGTTTCCAGGCCGCGCCCATGCAGAAACGCGTGGAACCAATGGCCTTGGCCCGTGCAGCCTCTTCGAGGACTTTCTGCACCTCCATCAGTTTTTCCTTTTCCAGCCCGGTGTTGTAGTGGCCGGACTGCGGACAATATTTGCAATCTTCCGGGCAGGCGCCGGTCTTGATCGACAGCAGCGTGGACACCTGCACCCGATTGGCGTCGAAATGCGCCCGATGCACCGTCTGCGCCTGGAACAACAGGTCATTGAACGGCTGGACAAACAGCGCTTTGACCTCGGCGAGGTTCCAGTCGTGACGCAAGGTGGCAGTGGTGCTGGCGCTCATGGGGCGGCTCTCTTGTTTATGCTTGGGCAGGGGGCAGGAAAACGGCATTTCCAAAGCCCCGACACGGATGTCCGGCATATTTAAGGAAGCGTCATGAGCTGTCAACCACGCAAGAATAAAGAGGTTTACATCTGGTTAGAAAACAAACAATTCTGTTTGTTGTGCGATGAAATGACCGACACTGCCCTGCCCCTGTGCCACCCCTGTGAACAGCAGTTGCCCTGGCTACTCGACTGCTGCCCGCGTTGTGCCCTGCCCATGGGCCAGACGGGCCTGCTGTGCGCTGACTGCCTGAAACGACCACCGGCATTCCAGCAAGTGCACGCCCCCTGGATCTACGGCTTCCCCATCGACAGCCTGATCAGCCAGTTCAAGCATCGCAGCCACTTTCCATTTGGCTACCTGCTCGCCGAACTGCTCGGCCGATCCCTGCAGGATCGCTTCGAGCATGGCCTGATACGCCCCAGTGCACTCTTGCCTGTGCCCATGACCGACCGCCGCCAGCGCCGCCGCGGCTACAACCAGGCAACCCTGCTGGCCCAATGGCTGGGCCGACACCTGGCGCTGCCCTGCCAACAGGATCTGTTGCGGCGCGTGCAGGACACCCCTGCGCAACAGCAACTCGATGCCAGGGCCCGCCAGCGTAATCTGCTCAAAGCCTTCGCCCTGGCGCCCGCCGCGCAGGTGGAAGGCCTGCACCTGGCGTTGGTCGACGATGTCCTGACCACCGGTGCCACGGCCCAGGCCCTGGCCCGTTTGCTGATGCGTGCCGGTGCGGCGCGTGTGGATATTTATTGCCTGGCGCGCACGCCCAAGCCCGGCGCCCTGGCTTGACGCAATCTCCCTCAGCGGGCACCGTTGCCCACAGCCCATCACCCAAAGCCCTTGCCATGCCCCTGCCCAGCCTCCTGACCCAGCATATTGCTCGCCGCCCCCAACGTATCGGCCTGCTGCACCATATCGCCGAACAAGGCTCGATCACCCGCGCCGCGAAAAGCGCCGGCCTGAGCTACAAGGCGGCCTGGGACGCTATCGACGAACTGAACAATCTCGCTCAGCAACCGCTGGTCGAGCGCAGCGTGGGCGGCAAGGGCGGCGGCGGTGCCCGGCTCACCGATGAAGGCCAGCGCGTGCTGCGCCTTTATCAACGCTTGCAGGCATTGCAGGCCCAGGTGCTGGAAGCCGCCGAAGACAGCCGCGACCTCGACCTGATTGGCCGCCTGATGCTGCGCACCAGCGCGCGCAACCAGCTGCATGGCCGCGTACACGCCATCGAAGGCCTGGGACGCAATGATCTGATCCATCTGGAGTTGGCCGGCGGGCTGATCATCCAGGCCCAGATCACCCACGACAGCACCCAGCGCCTGGAGTTGGAGATCGGCAGTGAGGTCGTGGCGCTGATCAAGGCTGGCTGGCTGGAGTTGCTGGGCAGTGACGAGCCGGCAACCCCCGCGCACAACGTCCTGAACGGCACCATCGAACAGATGGTCGAGGACCCACAGGGACCCACCGAAGTCCGGATCCTGCTACCCAGTCAGCAGGTGCTTTGTTCTCTGACAGAACCGGCCCGGCTCCTGGAGCGCCGCCTCAAGGTCGGCAGCCCGGTCCGCGTGCAGTTCGCTCCGTCCTTCGTGCTGCTGGGCACGCCGGTGTAGGCCCGTATCGCCCACCCAACCCAGCGAGTGTGCCAAAGCATTACGTTGAAACCTTTACGTCACACAGCCTTATTAAGGTGGCTGCCTAACCAGCAGGAAGCCTGTGATGAACCTACTAGAAGAAAACCAACTTACCGATCTCGAACACATGGTCGGCCTGAGCCGTCGCGGCTTTATCGGCGCCGGCGCCCTCTGCGGCGCGGCCTTGTTTCTAGGCGGCGGCCTGCTGAGCCGCAGCGTGCTGGCCGCCAGTGTCAGCGCGGCCTCGAACCCTCTGCTGGGCTTCGAGGGCATCGCCACGGCGACCACCGACACGCTCACCCTGCCCAAGGGTTACAGCGCCTCGGTCCTGATCAGTTGGGGCCAACCGCTGCAGGCCGGCGGCCCGGCCTTCGACCCCAGCGGCAAGGGCACTGCCGCTGCCCAGGAAGTGCAATTTGGCGACAACAATGACGGCATGAGCCTATTTGCCTTTCCCGGTGACGATCAACGGGCGCTGATGGCGATCAACAACGAATACACCAATTATCGCTACCTCTACGAGCATGGCGGCCAACCCGGCTCGGCCGAAGACGTACACAAGGCCCAGGCCAGCGAAGGCGTTTCGGTCATCGAAATCAAACGCCAGGGCGACGCTTGGCAGTTTGTCCAGGGTTCGCGCTACAACCGCCGCATCCACGGCAACAGCCCCATCGCCTTCGGCGGACCTGCAGCCGGCCATGCCTGGCTCAAGACCGCCGCCGACCCCAGTGGCAAGCAAGTCCTCGGTACGTTCCAGAACTGCGCCAATGGCAAGACGCCCTGGGGCACCTACCTGACCTGCGAAGAAAATTTCACCGATTGCTTTGGCAGCAGCGACGCCAGCCAGGCCTTCAATGCCGCACAGAAGCGCTACGGCGTGGTCGCCGCCAGCAAAGACATCAACTGGCACCCGCACGATCCACGCTTCGACCTGGCCAAAAACCCCAACGAGCTCAACCGTCACGGCTGGGTTGTCGAGATCGACCCTTTCGACCCGCAGTCGACGCCTATCAAACGCACCGCCCTGGGCCGTTTCAAGCATGAGAACGCCGCCCTGGCCGAAACCAGCGATGGCCGTGCAGTGGTGTACATGGGCGACGACGAGCGCGGCGAATTTATCTACAAGTTCATCAGTCGCGACAAGATCAACCACGAGAACCCCAAGGCCAATCGCGACCTGCTCGACCACGGCACACTGTATGTAGCGCTGTTCGACAATGGCGACGCCAACCCCGACCGGCCGAAGGGCCAGGGCCATTGGGTCGAGCTGAGCCATGGCAAAAACGGCATCGATGCCGCGGCAGGCTTTGCCAGCCAGGCCGAAGTACTGATCAATGCCCGCCTGGCAGCCAGTGCGGTCAAGGCCACGCGCATGGACCGCCCCGAGTGGATTGTCGTCAGCCCCCAGGACGGTCAGGTCTACTGCACCTTGACCAACAATGCCAAGCGCGGCGAAGACGGCCAGCCGGTCGGTGGCCCGAATCCACGGGAGAAAAACGTCTACGGGCAGATCCTGCGCTGGCAGGCCACCCAGGGCGACCACGGTGCGCCGACCTTCGACTGGGACCTGTTTGTCGTCGCCGGCAACCCGAGCGTCCACGCCGGGACCGCAAAAGCTGGCTCGGCCAATATCACCGCGCAAAACATGTTCAACAGCCCGGACGGCCTGGGCTTCGACCAGGCCGGCCGCCTGTGGATTCTCACCGATGGCGATGTCAGCAACAGCGGCGACTTTGCCGGCATGGGCAATAACCAGATGCTCTGCGCCGACCCGCAGACCGGTGAAATTCGCCGCTTCATGGTCGGCCCGATTGGCTGCGAAGTCACCGGCATCAGTTTCTCGCCGGACCACAAGACCCTGTTTGTCGGGATCCAGCATCCTGGCGAAAACGGCGGCTCGACCTTCCCCGAGCACCTGCCCAATGGCAAACCGCGTTCCTCGGTCATGGCAATTCGTCGTGACGATGGCGGTATCGTCGGCACTTGATGCCATGCCCTGACGCGCTCCCGTGCTGTGGCCCGGCGGGAGCGGTCAAGGGCAATGCCCTTTCGCCGCTGTGGTGCGCTACCATGCCGGGCCGGACGCGGCAGCCTGCTGCGCGCAGGAGTCAGCATGTCCCATCCGTTCGAAACGCTTACCCCCGATCTGGTGCTCGACGCCGTCGAAAGCATCGGTTTCCTTAGCGACGCCCGCGTGCTCGCCCTCAACAGTTATGAAAACCGTGTGTATCAGGTCGGCATCGAAGGCTCGGAGCCGCTGATCGCCAAGTTCTATCGGCCCCAGCGCTGGACCAATGAAGCCATCCTGGAAGAACACCGCTTCACCTTCGAACTGGCAGAATGCGAAGTCCCGGTCGTTGCACCGCTGCTGCACAACGGCGAGAGCCTGTTCGAGCACGCCGGTTTTCGCTTCACCCTGTTTCCACGCCGTGGCGGCCGTGCGCCGGAGCCGGGCAATCTCGACCAACTATATCGCCTCGGGCAGTTGCTCGGGCGTCTGCATGCCGTAGGGGCCACCCGCCCGTTCGAACACCGCGAAGCACTGGGCGTGAAGAACTTCGGCCATGATTCCCTCAGCACCCTGCTCGAAGGCGGTTTTATCCCCCGCAGCCTGCTGCCGGCCTACGAGTCAGTGGCCCGGGACCTGCTCAAGCGTGTGGAAGAGGTCTACCAGGCCACCCCGCACCAGAACATCCGCATGCATGGCGACTGCCACCCCGGCAACATGATGTGCCGCGACGAGGTGTTCCATATCGTCGACCTCGACGACTGCCGCATGGGCCCGGCCGTGCAGGATCTCTGGATGATGCTCGCCGGCGACCGCCAGGAGTGCCTGGGCCAGCTCAGCGAACTCATGGACGGCTACAGCGAATTCCACGATTTCAACCCGCGTGAACTGGCGCTGATCGAACCGTTGCGGGCCCTGCGCCTGATGCACTACAGCGCCTGGCTGGCACGCCGCTGGGATGATCCGGCATTCCCCCACAGCTTCCCCTGGTTTGGCAGTGAACGTTATTGGGGCGACCAGGTACTGGCGCTGCGTGAGCAGTTGGCGGCGTTGAACGAAGAGCCACTCAAACTGTTCTGACCTCCGTCCCTGTAGGCGCGAGCGCTTGGCCTGATCCAGAGCACGCCTACAGGTTTTTTGCGCCATCGGGGCCTTCCCAAGCACCAAGAAACAATTTGCTACATGCTTGATCGCTCAATAATAATTGCCGATTAGTTAGCAACCTAAGCAAGGACTCAGCATGCAAGCCACCAACCCGCGGCGCGGGTATGTACTGGGCCTTAGCGCCTACATCATTTGGGGTCTCTTCCCCCTCTACTTCAAGGCTATTGCCGCCGTTCCCGCCGTCGAAATCATCGTCCACCGCGTCTTGTGGTCGGCCCTGTTCGGTGCACTGCTGCTGATGGTCTGGAAGCATCCCGGCTGGTGGCGCGAGCTGCGGGAGAACCCGAAGCGCCTGGCAATCCTGGCCCTGAGCGGCACGCTGATCGCCGCCAACTGGCTGACTTATGTCTGGTCGGTGAATAACGGACGCATGCTCGAAGCCAGCCTGGGCTACTACATCAATCCGCTGATCAATGTGCTGCTGGGCATGCTGCTGCTCGGCGAGCGCCTGCGCCGGCTGCAATGGCTGGCGGTCGGCCTGGCCGCCGTCGGCGTGGCGCAGCAGGTGTGGCAGGTCGGCAGCCTGCCGTGGGTGTCCCTGGTGCTGGCGCTGTCATTCGGCTTCTATGGTCTGATCCGCAAGCAGGCACCGGTCAAGGCCCTGCCGGGGCTGGTGGTGGAAACCTGGATGCTGGTCCCGATCGCCCTTGGCTGGCTGCTGCTCAATCCCGAAGCCGCCAGTGCCCAGGCGCAGTTCTGGACCACCTCCGAAGCCCTGTGGCTGGCGGCCGCCGGGCCGATCACCCTGGTGCCGCTGGTGTGCTTCAACGCCGCCGCGCGTCATCTGCCCTATACCACCCTGGGCTTCCTGCAGTACCTGGCGCCGACTCTGGTGCTGCTGCAGGCCGTGTTGTTATTCAACGAACATCTGGCCCCCAGCACCCTGGTAGCCTTTATGTTTATCTGGGCCGGCCTGGCGGTCTACAGCATCGATGCCTGGCTGAGCCTGCGCAACCGCAGCTGAACAAAAAACGATCAAACGGCTACAGACCCCGCTCAGCATGGCCTGTAGCTGTTTTTCCCAAGCTTATCCACAGGCAGGTCCACGCCGTTTGTGCACAAGCCCCTGAATTTGAACGTTTTTTGCTCAACTGACGAAAAGCCCCGGCCCGTCTGGGGCCAGCGGCTATCTCCCCAGGTTATCCACAGGCACATCCACGATTAACTGGGATAACCGGCCTCAGTCTTCACTGCGCAATACCAACTCGACCATCAGATCATCGGCCAGGCTTTCCAGGCGGGCCTGCAGACTCGCCAGCGACAGGGTCAATGGCACCGCCAGCAAGGCGTCGGCATGGAACAACGACTCACTGCTCATCGGTGCCGGGCGTACTTCGGTCACCAGTCGCTCGACGTTCACGCCCTGCTCGCTCAGCAAGCGGGTGATATCGCGCACGATGCCCGGGCGGTCGTTACCTACCAGTTCCATGGCAATCGGTTTCCAGGTACAGGACTGCTCGATCCCCGCCTCGGCCACCAGCACCCGGATCCCCTGGCTCGCCAGCGCCTGCAGCGCGGCCAGCAAGGCATCGTGCGCCTCGGCCGGCACACCGACCCGCAGGATTCCGGCGAATTGCCCGGCCAGGCGCATCAAGCGACTTTCCAGCCAGTTCCCCCCCTGTTCGGCGATACATTGCGCAATTCGCTCAACCTGGCCGGGCTTGTCCGGGGCCAATACGGTCAATACCAGATGCTCCATGGAATCGTCCTCTGTGGGCAGGTAAACGCTTGAGTATAGGCCGACATCGGGCGGCTCGATGGCCTCGCTGCCTGAGCGACGGAAAAACAATTGTGTACGGTTTTTAGAATTATCTGGAACAATCCATACATTTTTTGAGAACATTACCCGCCGCTGCGTGACCGGATAGTTCCAAATGGTCGCAGAACGACGTATTTAGTCTAATTTTCACAACCACGACGCATCATGTAGTATGCCGCAGCGCGGACTACATAACCTTGGATGGATGTCTGCCCAAGTGCCTGTGAAACCACGGAAAGCCCCGCCGGCAAGCGCTGACGGCGCCCGCCCAGCCGCCCTTGAGGGCATGCTCTGGCACCGTGTTTAGAGAAGCGCGTAAGGCTTAAATAGAAGAGCTGAATAGCTGAGCAGAGTGAGGCAAGCAATGACTGAACACGTTCAAGTCGGTGGCCTTCAGGTCGCCAAAGTCCTGTTCGACTTCGTGAACAACGAAGCCATTCCCGGTACCGGTCTCAATGCCGACCAGTTCTGGGCCGGTGCCGACAAGGTCATCCATGACCTGGCGCCGAAGAACAAAGCCCTACTCGCCAAACGCGATGATTTCCAGGCTCGGATCGACGCCTGGCACCAGTCCCGGGCCGGCCAGGCCCATGACGCCGTGGCTTACAAAGCCTTCCTGCAAGATATTGGTTACCTGCTGCCAGAAGCGGCGGATTTCCAGGCTACAACCCAGAACGTCGACGATGAAATCGCCCGCATGGCCGGCCCGCAGCTGGTGGTACCGGTGATGAACGCGCGCTTTGCGCTCAACGCCTCCAACGCTCGCTGGGGTTCGCTGTACGACGCGCTCTACGGCACCGACGCCATCAGCGAAGCCGACGGCGCCCAGAAGGGCAAGGGCTACAACAAGGTCCGCGGCGACAAGGTCATCGCCTTCGCCCGCGCCTTCCTCGACGAAGCCGTGCCCCTGGCGGCCGGTTCCCATGTCGACTCCACCAGCTACAAGATCGTTGACGGCAAGCTGGTCGTCGCGCTCAAGGGTGGCAGCAACAGCGGCCTGCGCAACGACGCCCAACTGATCGCGTTCCAGGGTCAGGCTGGCGCGCCTACCGCGATTCTGCTGAAAAACAACGGCCTGCATTTCGAAATCCAGATCGATGCCAGCAGCCCGGTCGGCCAGACCGACGCTGCCGGCGTCAAAGACCTGCTGATGGAAGCCGCGCTGACCACCATCATGGACTGCGAAGACTCCGTCGCCGCCGTCGATGCCGATGACAAAGTGGTGATCTACCGCAACTGGCTCGGCCTGATGAAGGGCGATCTGGCAGAACAAGTGTCCAAGGGCGGCGAAACCTTTACCCGCACCATGAACGCCGACCGCCAGTACACCGCACTGGATGGCTCGACCCTGAGCCTGCACGGCCGTTCGCTGCTGTTCGTGCGTAACGTCGGGCACCTGATGACCATCGACGCGATCCTCGACAAGGACGGCAACGAAGTCCCTGAAGGCATCCTCGACGGCCTGATGACCAGCCTCGCGGCGATCCACAGCCTCAACGGCACCAGCGCTCGCAAAAACAGCCGCACCGGTTCGGTCTACATCGTCAAACCGAAAATGCACGGCCCTGAAGAAGCGGCGTTTACCAACGAGCTGTTCGGCCGTATCGAAGAAGTGCTCGGCCTGGCGCGCAACACCCTCAAAGTCGGGATCATGGACGAAGAGCGGCGCACCACCGTCAACCTCAAGGCCTGCATCAAGGCCGCGAGCGAGCGCGTAGTGTTTATCAACACCGGCTTCCTCGACCGCACCGGTGACGAGATCCACACCTCCATGGAAGCCGGCGCGATGGTGCGTAAAGCCGCCATGAAGGCCGAGAAATGGATCAGTGCCTACGAAAACTGGAACGTCGATATCGGTCTGAGCACCGGCCTGCAGGGCCGTGCGCAAATCGGTAAAGGCATGTGGGCGATGCCCGACCTGATGGCCGCGATGCTCGAACAGAAAATCGCCCACCCACTGGCCGGTGCCAACACCGCCTGGGTTCCTTCGCCGACCGCCGCCGCGCTGCACGCGCTGCACTACCACAAGGTCGACGTGTTCGCTCGCCAGGCTGAACTGGCCAAGCGCGAACGGGCTTCGGTCGACGATATCCTGACCATCCCGCTGGCGACCGACACCAACTGGTCGGCCGAAGACATCCGCAACGAACTGGACAACAACGCCCAGGGCATCCTCGGTTACGTGGTGCGCTGGATCGACCAGGGCGTGGGTTGTTCGAAAGTGCCGGACATCAACGATATCGGCCTGATGGAAGACCGCGCGACCCTGCGTATCTCCAGCCAGCACATCGCCAACTGGTTGCGTCACGGCATCGTCAACGAAGCCCAGGTCATGGAAAGCCTCAAGCGCATGGCACCCGTGGTCGATCGGCAGAATGCCGGCGATGCGCTGTACCGCCCGCTGGCACCGAACTTCGACAGCAATATCGCCTTCCAGGCAGCGGTCGAACTGGTGATCGAAGGGACCAAGCAGCCCAATGGCTACACGGAGCCGGTGCTGCACCGCCGTCGCCGTGAGTTCAAGGCCAAGAACGGCCTGTAACTAAACCGCCGTAAACCAGAAAGCCCCGCTCAGTAATGAGTGGGGCTTTCTTGTCTGTGGCGACGGCGGCTTGAGCCTGGCTCAGGGCGTCATGCCCAGCTCACGCTTGACCAGGGTCAGCAGGTGCGAGGTATTGATCGGCTTGAGCAGGAAATCCACCACGCTCAGGTGCATCGCAGCAATCGCATCACGCACATCCGCGTCGCCGGAAATAATGATGATCGGCAGCGCGGCGCGCTCCGACTCGCGAATCTTGGCAATCAGCTCCAGACCATCACTGGGCGACATGCGCAGGTCAGTAATCAGCAGCCCGATCGAGCGATTCGACTCCAGCAACCCCAGCGCCGCCGCCACGCTGGCGGCCATCAGGCTGTGGATACCATCCAGGGCGAGGATCTCCGACAACAGCTCGCGCGCATCCTGATCGTCATCGACAATCAGCACCCGTTGCGCCGGTAATGCCGCCGCCAACATCACCTCGTTCAAGGCTTCGCGCTCGGCGTCGCTCAAAATATCGTGGTCGGGCATACGCGCTTCAATATTCCTAGTTGTATTAACAATCCCCTAGCACTGCAGTCAGACATCGCTATTCGTTTCGACAATGTGCACTTCGTCGGAATTTTTTCCAAGTGGGCCGGAGCGAAGAATTTTCCGAGTGATCAATGGGAATTCTCCAGCCCCTAGACTTACGTCCAATGGGCACGGGCTCCCAGCCGACCGACCATGGCTAAAACAACTAAAACAATGCGGTCATGCTCATGAGTAAAGAGGACGCTTTCACCCAGGCAGGGAAAACCGCGGTGTTGCAGAACATCCACGGCACCATGCAGTTTCTGCAGCGTTTCCCCCCTTTCAATCAGATGGAAAACGCCCACCTGGCTTATTTGGTGGAGCAGTGCCAACTGCGCTTCTATGCCCCCGGCGAGAGCATCATCACGCCGGCCGACGGTCCGGTGGAGCACTTCTATATCGTCAAGCAGGGCCGCGTGGTCGGTGAACGGCCCCACAGCGCCCGCGGTGGCACCGAGACCACCTTCGAAATTACCCAGGGCGAATGCTTCCCCCTGGCCGCACTACTGGGCGAACGGGCTACCCGCACCGAACACCTGGCGGCCGAGGACACCTTCTGCCTGCAACTGAACAAGGCCGCCTTCATCAAGCTGTTCGCCCTCTCGGGCAGCTTTCGCGATTTCTCCTTGCGCGGGGTCAGCAGCCTGCTCGACCAGGTCAACCAGCAGGTCCAGCAAAAGGCCGTAGAGACCCTGGGCACCCAGTATTCGCTCAATACCCGCCTGGGCGAATTGGCCATGCGCCATCCCGTGACCTGCTCGCCCCTCGTCCCCCTGCGTGAAGCCGTGAAGCTGATGCACGACCAACAGGTGGGCAGCATTGTCGTCGTTGACGAAGACAAGGCCCCTGTCGGCATCTTCACCTTGCGCGACCTGCGCCAGGTGGTCGCCGATGGCACCAGCGACTTCAGCCAAACCATCGCCCAGCACATGACCCAGGCGCCGTTTCATTTGTCGCCGGATCACAGTGCCTTCGATGCCGCCACGGCCATGACCGAGCGGCATATCGCCCACGTCTGCCTGGTCAAGGACGGTCGCCTGTGTGGCGTGGTCTCCGAGCGCGATCTGTTTTCCCTGCAACGGGTCGACCTGGTCCACCTGGCCCGGACCATCCGCAGTGCGCCACGGCTCGACAACCTGGTGGCGCTGCGCGGCGAGATCGGTCAGTTAGTCGAACGCATGCTGGCCCACGGCGCATCGTCGACCCAGATCACCCACATCATCACCCTGCTCAACGACCATACCGTCTGCCGGGTCATCGAACTGACGCTCGCCGACAAGGGCGACCCCGGCGTGCCTTTCAGTTGGTTGTGCTTCGGCAGTGAGGGCCGCCGCGAGCAAACCCTGCACACTGACCAAGACAACGGCATTCTGTTCGAGGCCCGCGATGCCGCCCATGCGGCCGAGCTTCGCGGCAAGCTGCTGCCGCTGGCGCAGCAGATCAACCAGAGCCTGGCGCTGTGCGGCTTTACGCTGTGCAAGGGCAATATCATGGCCGGCAACCCCGAACTCTGCCTGTCGCGAGCCGAGTGGGCCCGACGTTTTGCCGGCTTCATCCGCGAGGCGACTCCGGAGAATCTGTTGGGCTCGACGATCTACTTCGACCTGCGCGTGGTCTGGGGTGACGAACAGGGCTGCCAGCAACTGCGTCGGGGCATTCTCGAACAGGTCAGCGACAACCGTCTGTTCCAACGCATGATGGCTGAGAACGCCCTGCGTCAGCGCCCGCCCGTGGGGCGTTTCCGCGAGTTTGTCCTGACCCGCAAAGGCAGCGACAAAGCCACTCTGGACCTCAAGGTCCAGGGCCTGACACCCTTTGTCGACGGCGCCCGCCTGCTGGCCCTGGCCAATGGCGTGGAAGCCAACAACACCCTGGAGCGCCTCAGCCAACTGGTCGCCCGGGAAGTGATCGAACCCCTCGACGGCGCCGCCTATGAAGAGGCCTATCACTTTATCCAGCAGACCCGCATGCAGCAGCATCAGTTACAAACCCGGGAAAACCTGCCCTACTCCAACCGGGTCGACCCGGAAAGCCTCAACCACCTGGACCGGCGCATCCTGCGCGAGTCCCTGCGCCAGGCCCAACGCCTGCAAAGCAGCCTGGCCCTGCGGTATCAGCTATGAAACTGTTTCCCTGGCTGCGCCCCCAGGGCCCGAGCCTTGATGGCGAGCAGCAAAGTCGCGTCCAGCAGTTGCCAGCGCCCTCACCATTGGACGAGCGTACGCTGCGCGAGCAGCGCTGGGTGGTGGTGGACCTTGAGACCAGCGGGCTGAACCTGAATCGCGACCTGGTGCTGTCCATCGGCGCCGTGGTGATCGAGGACGGCGCCATCGACTTTGCCCAGCAGTTCGAGCGCACCCTGCATCGCAGCCAGCAAAAGGTCAGCCCCAGCGTACTGATCCACGGCCTGGGGCCTAGCGCCATCGCCGCCGGCTGCGACCCGGCCGAGGCCCTGCTGGACTTTATGGAGTTTGTTGGCGACAGCCCATTACTGGCGTTCCATGCGCCGTTCGATCAGCACATGCTGACGCGCGCGCTCAAGGACAGCCTGGGGTATCGCCTGCAACATACGTTTCTGGATGTGGCTGATATCGCCCCGTTACTCTGCCCCCAGGCACATTTTCGCGAGGCCGGGCTGGACGACTGGATCAACCACTTCCGTCTGCAGGTCGGCGAGCGTCATCACGCCAGCGCCGACGCCCTGGCCACTGCCGAGCTGGCGTTGATCCTGTTCAGCCGTGCCCGCCAGCAACAGATCCATAGCCCGCTGAACCTGCAACAGCGCCTGAGCCAATGGAAACGCCGCCAGCAGTCGCCCGCTTTCTAGGGGGGCGACACGCCGAGACCGTCCGACCGGCGCCAATTGCACCCGCCCCGGGCCTCTGACACAATCGCGAATAGTTCTCTTTAGCTTAAGTACTTCTAATCGGTGATTACCGTGTCGTCAGCCCGAAGCCCCCACAGCGAGTTGGTCGGTGAGCTGTACCGCGACCATCGCGGCTGGCTGCTGGGCTGGCTACGACGCAATATCGCGTGCCCGCAACGGGCCGAAGACCTTAGCCAGGACACCTTCGTGCGCCTGCTGGGCCGCGAAGAACTCAAGAGCCCGCGCGAGCCGCGTGCCTTTCTTGCCGCCATTGCCCGTGGCCTGCTGTTCGACTACTTTCGCCGCGCTGCGCTGGAACAGGCCTACCTGGCCGAGCTGATGCTGATCCCCGAAAGCGAGCAGCCCTCGGCCGAAGCGCAGCACCTGATCCTCGAAGACCTCAAGGCCATCGATCGCCTGCTCGGCAAACTGTCGAGCAAGGCCCGCGCCGCCTTTCTCTATAACCGTTTGGATGGGCTGAGCCACGCCGAAATCGCCCAGCGCCTCGGCGTTTCCGTGCCCAGGGTGCGGCAGTACCTGGCCCAGGGTATTCGCCAATGCTACATCGCACTGTACGGCGAACCGGTATGAGTGCGCTCAGCTCCAGACCGGTCTCGGCCTGCGTGCTCGACGCCGCGATTGCCTGGCAACTGTGCCTGGACGGGGGCAATGGCAGCCCCGCAGAACACGCCGAATTCGCCCGCTGGTACGGCGCACAGGAAGAACACGCCCGCGCCTGGCGGCAATTGGGCATGCTTGACCAGCGCTTCAGCGTCGCGGCCGGCCCAGCACGCAGCGCGCTGATCAAGTCCCGCGAAGGGCTGCACCGGCGCCTGCGCAAGTTGGGCAGCGGCCTGGCCAGTATCGCGCTGGTCTGCGGGCTGGGTGTGTTTGTCGGCGATCGCTATGCGCCGCTGGGCTACTGGTTGGCCGACCAGCGCACCGCCACGGGTGAACAACGCACCCTGCACCTGAGCGACGGCACACAGATCGAATTGAATACCCATAGCGCCGTGGACGTGAAGTTCGACGAGAAGACCCGCCGCATCGTGCTGATCGATGGCGAGATCCTGATCGAAACCGGTCATGGCGATGCCCGGCCGTTCATCGTCGAGACCCGCGAAGGTGCCATGCGAGCCCTGGGTACACGGTTCCTGGTCAAGCGCGAAGAGGCCGGCACGCGCCTGAGCGTGTTGCAGTCGGCCGTGGCAGCCCAGGCACAGGAGCATCCCCGGGAGCAGGTGTTCAACGCGGGCCAGCAAGTGCTGATCCGTCGCGACGGCCTGGGCTCGCAGCAGGCCCTCACGGCCGGCGCGGATGCCTGGACCCGCGGCATGCTGGTTGTCGACAACGTACGCCTGGGCGAGGTGATCGGTGAGTTGGCGCGTTATCGCAAGGGCTACCTGGGCATCGACCCGCAGGTCGCCGACCTGCGGATCACGGGTAGCTTCCCGTTGAACGATACCGACCTGGCACTGGCCGCGTTACTGCCGACCCTGCCGGTACGGATCGAACAGCACACGTCCTGGTGGACCACGGTAAGCGCCAAGGCCGAAGCCGATCTACTGCGTCAGTAGCCGTTGCCACCTGGTTGAGCCGCGCGGCAACGGCTACGCCTAATGCATTGGAATAACGCGACTGAGCCTGCGCACCCAGCGCCTAAACAGGACGAGACTCACGCTGCAACGTTCTAAATCTAAATTATTTTCAATCAGCCCTATCACTTTTCGATTCTCGTTCGGCACACAGGCATTGAGAACCGTTTCCATTCAGGAGCCACTCCATGCCCCGCTCGCTCGACACCCTGCTACGCCCCAGTCTGTTGGCCCTGGCCATCACCCTCGGCGCGCCGCTGGCCAGCCCTGCCCTGATGGCCGCCGACCAGGCAAGCCATGTCCGCGCCTACGATCTGCCGGCGGGCTCATTGGCGACCACCCTGAATCAGATCGCCAGCCAGGCCGGCCTCGCCCTGTCCCTCGACCCCGCACTGGCCTCGGGTAAATCCTCGGCACCGGTCAAGGGCCAGTTCGATGCACCGACGGCCCTGCAACAGGCCTTGCGCGGCACCGGCTTGCAACTGAACCAGAGCAGCGCCGGTACCTTTAGCCTGGAAGCGATTCCCGAAGGCATCATGGCCCTACCCGCCACCAACATCAGCGGCTACGCCGATGCGGAAAGCGCCTGGGGCCCGGTTGAAGGCTACACCGCGACCCGCACGGCCGCCGGGAGCAAGACCGATACGCCGATTGTCGAAGCACCGCGCTCGATCTCCGTGATCACCCGCGAACAGATGGACGACCGCTCGGTCCTGAGCCTCAACGATGCCCTGCGCTACACCGCCGGCGTGATGAGCAGCGGCTATGGCGCCGACTCCCGGGCCGACTGGCTACGTATTCGCGGCTTCGAGCCGACCCAATTCCTCGACGGCCTGCCGCTGCCCAGGGGGTCGTTCGCCAACCCGAAGATCGAGCCCTGGAACCTGGAGCGCATCGCCGTACTGCGCGGCCCTTCGTCGTCGGTCTATGGCCAGACCCCACCCGGCGGCATGCTCGATATGGTCAGCCGCCGGCCCCAGGACGAAAGCAGCCATGAAGTACAACTGCAGGCCGGCAGCAACAACCACAAGCAGATCAACTTCGACAGCACCGGTCGGGTCGACGATGAAGGGCGCTTTCTCTATCGCGTCAGCGGCACCGTGCGCGACAGCGGCGCGCCCATCGACCATATCCCGGATAAGCGCTACAACATCGCGCCGAGCCTGACCTGGAACATCGACGACGACACGCACCTAACCTTTATCAGCCAGTACACCCGTGACGACACCGGCATCACCGGGCAGTTTTTGCCGATCCAGGGCACCAAGCTACCGTCGTCCTTCGGCAAGATTTCCCACCACAAGAACCTGGGTGACCCGGACTGGGAATTCTACGACCGCACCTACTACACCCTCGGCTATGCCTTCGATCACCGCCTGAACGATGTCTGGCAGTTCAAGCAGAACCTGCGCTACACCAAGAGCGACCTGGCGTTCCAGGGCGTCACCGCGTCCCTGGGCAGCAGCACCGTCGCTGCCGATGGCACCCTGACCCGCGACGCCAGCATCATCGATGAAGACATCAGCCAGTTCGCCGTGGACAACAACTTCCAGGCCGACTTCCAGACCGGCGCCCTGAGCCACACCCTGCTACTGGGCCTGGACCACCAGCGCTCCAATACCCACTACAAATGGCAGTACGCCTATGGCAATGCGCCGACGTCCAACGTCAATCGGCCGATCTACGGCCAGGACTTCTCCAACGTCGCCTTTACCACCTATAACGACTACGGACAGAAAACCACCCAGACCGGCCTCTATGTCCAGGACCAGATGGCCCTGGACAACTGGCGCCTGACACTCGGCGGCCGCGAAGACTGGGTCCACACCGACACCACCTTCAACCAGACCGGCGCCAAGGCGACCCAGCGTGACCAGGCTTTCAGCGGCAACGCCGGCCTCAGCTACGTGTTCGACAACGGCTTTACCCCTTACCTGTCCTACAGCGAGTCCTTCCAACCCGCCATGGGCGCCGAGACCCGCGCCGACCAGTCGTTCAAGCCGACCGAAGGCCGTCAGTACGAAGCCGGCCTCAAGTTCCAGCCGGTGGGCACGCGGATGCTCTTCACCGCAGCGGTGTTCGACCTGCGCCAGAAGAACGTCAAGTTCGCCCAGAACAACATCACCCGCCAGTTGGGCGAAGTGCAGGTGCGCGGCCTGGAACTGGAAGCCACGGCAGATGTGACCGAAAGCCTGAAACTGGTCGGCTCCTACAGCTACACCGACACGCAAGTCCTCGAAGGTGAAGGCAAAGGCAACCGGATGAAGCAGATCCCGCGCAACCAAGCCACTGCGTGGGCCGACTACACCTGGCGCAACGGCCCGCTCGACGGCTTCGGCGTCGGTGCCGGCGTGCGCTATGTCGGCGACACCTACGGCGACGCGAACAACACCTACCTGGGCCATGTCGGCTCCAACACCGTCTACGACGCCTCGGTGCACTACGACCTTGGCCGCTTGGGCAACGCGCTCAAGGGCGCCTCGGTCGCCGTGGATGCCAAGAACCTCTTCAACCAGGACTACCTGTCCACCTGCGACGGCTCCTGGTGCTACTACGGCGACGAACGCAGCGTCGTCGCCAGCGTGAACTACAAGTGGTAAGCCACTAGCACCCAGGCGTTGAAATAAGGGCTGCGGCGATCCGCAGCCCGGTTTTGCCTGTCTGGTTTGCCGACCTGGAAAGCTCCCATGAAAAGCCACACCATCCGCCGCTGGTCGTTTATCCATACCTGGACCAGCCTGATCTGCACTGCCTTTCTGCTGCTGTTGGCGTTGACCGGCCTGCCGCTGATTTTTCACCATGAAATCGAGCACCTGCTCGGCGATGCGCCGCAACTGCGGGAAATGCCCGCCGACACGCCGCGCCTCAATCTGCAGGAACTGGTCAGTGCCGCCCAGGCTCATCGGCCCCATGAGGTCATGCAGTATTTTGGCTGGGATGACGACGACCCCAACGGCGTGGTCGCAATCATGGCCGCCACGGCCGGCACCGAGCCCAACTCGTCCCACACCTTTATGCTCGATGCCCGTACCGGTGAAGCGGTGCCAATGCCCTCGGCCAATGGCGGGTTGATGATGGTCATCCTGCGCCTGCATGTGGATATGTTCGCCGGGCTGGCGGGCAAGCTGCTGCTGGCGTTTATGGGCATCCTGTTCGTGCTGGCGATCATCTCCGGCACGGTGCTGTACTTGCCCTTTATGCGCCGGCTGAAATTCGCCAGCGTGCGCCGGGACAAATCCACCCGCCTGCGCTGGCTCGATCTGCATAACCTGATCGGCGTGGTCACCCTGACCTGGGCGCTGGTGGTCGGCATCACCGGTGTGATCAGCGCCTGCGCCGACCTGCTGATCGAGGCCTGGCGCAATGACAGCCTCAGCGCCATGGTCGAGCCCTATCGAGACGCCCCGCCGCTGATCCAACTGGCCCCCGCCACACGCCTGCTGGAGATCGCCAGCGAAGCGGCCCCGGGCATGCGCGCGGACTTTATCGCGTTCCCCGGCACGCGATTTTCCAGCGAACATCACTACGCGGTCTTTATGAAGGGCAGCAGCCACCTGACGTCGCACCTGCTGACCCCGGTGCTGATCGACGCCAGTACCCTGCAGGTGACCGCCATCGCCGAGCGGCCCTGGTACATGGACGCCATGGGGCTGTCGCAACCGCTGCACTTTGGCGACTACGGCGGACGGCCCATGCAGATACTCTGGGCAGTGCTCGATGGGCTGACGATCGTCGTGCTCGGTAGCGGCCTGTACCTCTGGTGGGTGCGGCGCAAAGCGGAGGGCAGGCGATGAGACCGCGGCAGTCGAGTTTCTGGAAGGTCTTTACCGCGCCCCTGGCGATTGCCGTGTTGAGTGCGGCGGGATTGTTCGCAGCGCTGCTGGGCGATGGCGTGTGGGATGCCCTGAGCTGGATCGGCCTGGGCATTCCGGCGGGGCTTGGGGTGTATCGCCTGCTGGGGCGCTAACCCACCGGCGGCAATGCCTACAAGGTCGGTGCATTCAAGGCGCGGCGTGGTTTAGGCTAGCCGCACTGCCCATCGAGGAAGCGCCATGACCGTTGCGACCATGACCCTGTTCCACAACCCCGCCTCGCCCTACGTACGCAAGGTTCGCGTGTTGCTGCACGAGACCGGCCAGTCCGAGCGCGTCGCCCTGCAATTGAGCCAGCTCAGCCCGGTCCATCCCGACAGCCAGCTCAACCTCGACAACCCCCTGGGCAAGATCCCCGCCCTGCGCCTGGCCAATGGCAGCGTCCTGCACGACAGCCGGGTGATCCTCGACTACCTCGACCACCAGCACGTCGGCAACCCCTTGATCCCCCGCGACGGTTCGGCCCGCTGGCGACGCCTGACCCTGGCCTCGATGGCCGACGGCATTCTCGATGCCGCCGTCCTGGTGCGCTACGAAACCGCCCTGCGGGCCCCGGAAAAACACTGGGACCTGTGGCTGGAAAACCAGCGCGAGAAAATCCGCCGGACCCTGGATGTGTTCGAAGCCGAGGCCATTGCCGAACTCGCCAGCCATTTTGATATCGCCGCCATCGGCCTGGCCTGCGCCCTCGGCTACCTGGACTTTCGCCACCCGGACCTGGCCTGGCGCGAGCGCTGCCCGCAACTCGCCGCCTGGTACCTGGAAGTCAGCCAGCGTCCTTCCCTGCTGGCAACCCAACCCACGGCCTAGGCCGTGGCGGGAACAGTTGGGCGATGCGCCATGCCAGGGCCGCGCCCAGCCGTTGCTCCTCGCGCAAACCGACCGACTTACTCATGGACGGCCTCCAGGTCGAAGTCCAGGGGTTCGTTCGGCTTGCGTAGCCCCACGCCATACCAGTCGAGCTTACGCGTCAGCACCATAAACACCCCAAGCAGGCAGAACAGCAGCAATGCGCCCATCAGCAAGGCGTAATCCTCGGCACTCAACAACCCGTACAGCAGGCCATACAACGCCGCCAGCGCCGCCGCAAAGCCCAGGCCATGGGTCAGGCTGCGCAGTACATGGCTGACATAGAAACCGATCAGCAACACACAGGCACTGGCCGACAACAGATAGGCCAGGGCAAAGCCCAGGTGCTCGGACAGCGACAACAGCAACAGATAGAACAAGGCCAGCGCCGCACCGACCAGGGCGTACTGGATCGGGTGGACCGCCAGGCTTTTCAGGATTTCGAAAAGAAAGAAGCCGGCAAAGGTCAGGACAATAAACAACAAGGCGTATTTGATCGCCCGGTCGGCCTTGAGGTACTGGTCCACCGGGTCGATAAAGCTCACGCCAAAGCCGCGCCCGTTGAACTCCGCGCAGCGACTCGTCGACCAGCAATGGGCCATGACCTCCTCAAGATTGGTGGCGAAGAACGAGGTCTGCCAATTGGCGATAAAGCCCTGATCAGTCACCTCCCGCTGGGTCGGCAGGTAATTGCCGATAAAGCTGGGATGGGGCCAGTCGGCCGCCAGACGGACCTGGGTCGCCTTGCCCACCGGCAGAACCTGCAGCGCGCCGGTGCCCTGCAACGCCAGGTCAAACGCGAAATCCACGCGGCTGCCCGGCTTGGCCGCGGTTGCCGGCAGCACCACCCGCACACCGTCGCCCAGCCAGCCCAGGCGCGTCCCCGGGAGAAACGCCAGGCGCTGCTCGCCCAGCTCCAGGCTCAGGGCATTTTCGATGCCACGGACATCGCTGATACCGACCGCCAGGAATGGCTGCTCGAAACGGTAGTCGGCAAAGTTCTCGCCGAGACCGTACTGGGCCGGCAGCTGAAAATGGCCGCTGATACGGTTGCTCGCATGAAACAGACGGGCCTCGTAGATACCCCGTGCGCGCAGCTCGGTGCGGACCTTGCCATCGAGATCGAAGCGCTCGGGCAGAAAATACAACCGGCCGCTTTCCTCCCGAGTCTCCAGATGTCGCCCGGCGCCCTTTTCATTGGCCTTCCATTCGCGAATGGTCTGGCGATACGGCAGCACCATCACCGGCCCACTGATTTGCTGGCTGGCACTGGAGCTGCGAGCGATCTCCTCAAGCACACCGTCGCGCAGGCTTTGGCGGTCGTCGATCAGGCCGCCGATCATCAGCAACGGTACTAGCAAGAGCAGAATCAAAAGGCCAATGGCCCCGAGTTTCACGGTAAGACTACGGTTCATGGGGGTTCTCCCTGTTGGAATGCCAGGGAGTCTGGGTCAGCCCCGTGGAGCCTTGATGGGGATTGTTTGGAGAGTGTGTGGAGAATACGCGCTAGTGTGGCAACACCAGCGTGGCCTCGACGCCGCCTGGGACATTGCCAATGCGCAGTTGGCCGCCATGCAGGTTCATCACTTCCTCGACAAAATTGAGCCCCAGCCCCGTGCTCTTGCGGCCATTATCGGGACGGGCCAGGGAGTAGAAACGCTCGCTCAGGCGGGCCAGGGCATAGTCGGGAATGGCCTCGGCCTGGTTGAACAGGCTCAGTTCGATCCAGCCCTGGGTCTGGCGCCCGCGCAAACGCAGAACGCCCGCGACCGGAGTAAAGTCCAAGGCGTTTTCCAACAGATTGGCCAAGGCCTGACGCAACAGAAACGGCTCGCCCATCACCTGAAGCGAGGCCGGAATCAATTGCTCGACCTGCAAACGCCGCCCTTCAATCCGTGCCGCCTGGGCCTGCAACAACTCATCGACCAACGCCGCCAGTGGCACCGCCACCACCTCTTCCAGCCCCTGACGCTGCTCGACTTGGGCCAGGTTCAGCAAGCGTTCGATCAACTGCTGCATCCGCGTACTTTCACTGTCGATATTGCCGACAAAGCGCTGGCGCTGCGCGCTCGGCATCTCGGCCTGGAGCAATTCGGCAGCACCACGAATCGCCGCCAGCGGGCTTTTCAGTTCATGGGTCAGGGTATGCACATAGCGCTCGACATAGGCCTTGCCCTCCAACTGCGTACGCATCTGCTCGACGGCCGTGGCCAGTTGTTCCAGCTCACCGCCACGGTAATGCGGCAGCTCGGCCCGACGGCCTTCGCTGACGGCCTGGGCATAGGCGGTCAGGCGCCGCAACGATGCACTCAACCACCACGACAGCAACGCCCCGAACAGCAGGCCGAGGCCGATCAAACCGGCGCCGTACCACAGCAGGCGCCGCTCGGTCCGGTCCACATAGGGCTGCAACGAGCTGTTGGGCTTGGCCACCGTGACCACGCCGATGATCCGCCCCTGGTCGGTAATCGGCGCACCGACATGCATCACCGAGGAGTTCGGATCATCGGCCACGCTGCGGCTCGAACGCGCGCCATACTCGCCCCTCAGGGTCAGGTAGACATCGTTCCAGCGCGAGTAATCCTGGCCCACCGCCAGTTCGCTGGAATCGAGCAGGACAATGCCCCTGGCGTCGGTGACATAGATGCGATGGTTGACCTGGTTTTTCGCCAGCCCCCAGATCGTCGCCGCCGGACGGCGCTCGCCATAAGCCTTGAGCAGCTCGGGCAGACGGCTCTGGCCCAGGGTGCCGGCCTTGACGTCGTCGCGCAGGATCTCGGCCAGCAGGTTAGCCGTGTCCACCAGGGTTTCCTCGGTAGACTGGCGCACACCCGGGCGGATCTCTTCCATCACGGTGTTGAGCACAAAAAAGCCGGTCAGGCCGACAAACAGGAAGTACACCAGGAAGATCCGCAGCCCCAGCGGCATCAGCTGTGTCCCGGGCTGTAGCTATAGCCCAGGCCCCGGTGGGTCTGGATCGGCTCAGCCTGCGCCGCCACCTGCCGCAACTTGGCCCGCAGGCTCTTGATATGGCTGTCGATACTGCGCTCATAGCCGGCGTCGGCAGCGACGCCCACGGCACCGAGCAACTGCTCGCGACTAAAGACCCGCTCGGGCTGTTCCAGCAGGCATTGCAAGAGCCGAAATTCGTGGCGGGTCAGGCTCAGGGGCTGGTCGCGATAGCGGATCTGCATGCGCTCCAGGTCGAGCAGAAACGGCCCTGCGCCCGCCACAACCGCCACTGCAGGTTGCACGCGCTTGAGAATCGCCCGGACCCGCGCCGCAATCTCCCGGGGGCTGAACGGCTTGACCACATAGTCGTCGGCCCCGATTTCCAAACCCACCACCCGGTCGATTTCAGCGTCCCGGGCGCTGAGAAACAGCACCGGCACTTCACTGAAACGACGCAGTTGCCGGCACACCTCGAAACCGCTGATATCCGGCAGGCCGATATCGAGGATCAGCAGGTCCGCGGGCGTAGCCTGCTGGTGCACCAATGCCGCACCTCCCAGGTTGAGCCAGGTGGTGGTGAACCCTTCGCCCTGCAAGGCATAGACCAGGGTATCGGCAATCGCCGCTTCGTCTTCGACAATCAGGATATGGGGCATGGCGTCCGAGCACTGGCAAACAATCGCGCAACGGTGCCGGACCCGCGCAGGCCCGTCAATCAGCAGTCCGGTTTGTCAGCGGTATAGCGCCGGGCCGGGTTCACGGCCGCACCAAACTCGCGCAGGGCCTTGGCGCCGATCAGCAGCGGGTAGTTGAAGCTGCTGCGGTCGGTCAGGTTGACCTCTACCGTGCGCTTGACGTTACCCAGGCACAGTTCCAGATCAACCACCGGGCGCTTGCTCGGATCGGCGCCCTCGCCATCGTCGTCTTCTTCAGAGCGGGTCTTGATCTTGCTGATCCGCGCTACCTTGTGCTCGTAGACCTTGTTGCTCGCGTCCTTGGTGGCAAGGCGAAAACGCACCCAGTCCTCGCCATCGCGGGTAAAGGTCTCGATATCACGGGCCGACAGCGAAGCGGTCAGGGCACCGGTGTCCATCTTGGCCTTCAGGGTCTCGCCGATTTCCGGCAGCTTGATGTACTCGTAGCGCCCGTAGAGGGTCGGCTCGGCAGCCATGACCGGCAGGGCCAGGAGAGAAAGCAGGGCGAAAACGGATTTCACAGGGCTGTTTCCTTGAGTGATGGACGCTGGAAAGCGGCAGTTTAGACCGCCGCCGCGGCATTGGTTCGTCGACACCGACACAGACTTTAACGCCTGGCAGGTGAAACATTCGTCGAGACCTCGATTTGGCACCTAGTCTTGAGCTGCTTATCATGGCCCGTTTTCACGTTTTCAAAGAGTGCCTCTCTCTATGCGCCGCCTACTCACCGGCTGTTTCGTTACTCTGCTATTGCTACTCAATACCCTGGTCCTGATCGGACCGTTGATGATCTTTGCCCTGCTCAAGCTGATCAGCCCCGGGCGCCTGCGCGACTACAACAGTTGGGCCGTCATCTGGATCGCCGAGACCTGGGCCGAGATCGACAAGCTGATCTTCGCCCTGTGCATCCCCACACGCTGGGACGTTCGTGGTGGCGAGGGGCTGCGGCTCGACACCTCCTACCTGGTGATCAGCAACCATCAGTCCTGGGTCGATATCCCGGCGTTGATCCAGACCCTGAATCGGCGCACGCCGTTCTTCAAATTCTTCCTCAAGAAAGAGCTGATCTGGGTCCCGTTTCTCGGTCTCGCCTGGTGGGCGCTGGACTACCCCTTCATGAAGCGCTACTCCAAGGCGTTCCTCGCCAAGCACCCACAGTTGCAGGGCAAGGACCTGGAGATCACCCGGGCCGCCTGTGAACTGTTCAAGCGCCAGCCCGTGACGGTGGTCAACTACCTGGAAGGCACCCGTTTCACCGCGGCCAAGCAAGCCCAGCAGGGCTCGCCCTACAAGTACCTGCTCAGGCCCAAGGCCGGCGGCGTGGCCTTTGTACTGGCGGCCATGGGCGCACAGATCGATGCAATCCTCGATGTCACCGTGGTCTACCCCCAGGCGAAGATTCCCGGATTCTGGGACCTGATCAGTGGCAATGTACCGAAGGTGATCATCGATATCCGTACCCGCGAGCTCGACCCGACGCTGTGCCAGGGCGACTACGAGAACGATCCGGCCTTCCGCCTGAAGGTCCAGAACTGGGTCAACCAACTCTGGAGCGACAAGGACCAGCGGATCGAAGCGCTACGCAACGAGCATTGACTCAGCTACCGGCGCCCCAGATCCCGCTCAGGCTCTGCAACAGCGGGCCACCGACGCCCTGCTGACCGAGGTACTGCAGGATCAACGGGGCAAACTGGCCGATCATCCCGCTGTCCATCCCCAGCGCGCTGAACGCATTGTTCAGGTCGTTGGTGTCCTTGACGTTGCCCAGGGCATTGTTCAGGGCTGGCGAGGTCGACTTGCCGAGCAAACCGCCCAAGCCATTCAACCCGCCCAGTGCATTGTTGCCCGAGAGCATGTCCAGGCCCGGCACGCTATGGCTCAGTTGGGAATAGTCGTTGCTGCTCAATTGATTCTTGGCCAGGCCGAGCATCGCGCCGGTGCCGCCGACCGCCTGCTCCGGGGTGATCTTCAACTGCGAGCCGAGGGTATTGAGCAGGCCGGCCGCCTGGGGCGCCGCCGACACCGCCGCGCCATTCTTGTCACCGCCCTGCATGGCCGACACGGCATTGGCCGCGTCATTGAGGCTAAACCCGGCAAAGACCGGGCTCGCAGCCAGGCCCATCAGCGAAACCAGTGCAACAGCGGACGAAATCTTCATCGGGACAACCTCTCAAACCGTGGGAAACCAGACGGCGGACCGTTGGCGAAAACTGCCGATTGGACTGGAGCGCCGGCACATTGTTCCGCACATAGTGCATCCGTTTGCCGCCGGCCTGCGTACAACCGTGACACAGGATAATCACGGTGAATGGCATGCTGGCAATCGCTGAACTAGCCTCTGAGCCATCCGGTTCGACCGCACGTCGTCGAGCCTCAGCCTGGAGAATGGCCATTAGCCCCATTGATGCCGACCCACTCGGGCCATTGCTGGCCCAATGTTCACTGGGCGATCGCCGCGCCTTCGAGACCCTCTATCGCACGGTAGCCCCGCGCCTGCATGGCGTGGCACTGCGCTGCATGGGCCGCCGCGACCTGGCCGAGGAAGTGCTACAGGAAAGCTTTGTGCGGATCTGGAACAACGCTTCGCGCTACGAGCCCCATCTGTCGGCCCCCCTGACCTGGATGATCAACATCACCCGCCACCAGGCCATCGACCAGTTGCGCAAGCGTCGTGAGGAACCGCTGAGCGAATTCCATGAACAGCACCTGAGCGACGACGCGCCCACGGCCCACGAACAGCTCGACAGCGCCCGCCAAGCCGGCGCGTTGAACCGTTGCCTGGACAAACTCGAGGGCATGCAGCGCCAGTCGATCACCATCGCCTACTTTCATGGCCTGTCCTGCTCCGAACTGGCCGAGCAACTGGCTGCGCCCCTGGGCTCGGTCAAGTCGTGGATTCGTCGAGGCATGGAGCGCCTGCGTCGGTGCCTTGAATCATGAACTATCACCACCCGCGATTACGCCGTGCCCTGGCGGCCGACTATGCGGTCGGCCTGATGCCGGCCAGGGCCCGGCGCCGTTTTGAAGCACTGCTGCGCGACGATGCGCGTCTGCGTGAGGAAGTGGCACGGTGGCAGGAGTCGTTGATCTGCCTGACCGACCCATTGCCTGAGTTGCCGGTGCCGGATCGGGTCTGGCAGGGCATTCTGGCGCGGATCGAACCGCAGGTGCTGCATGTGCCCGAGAAGCGGCCGTTCTGGAGCCGGATGCGCCTGACGGCGGTCGCGGCTTCGCTGGTGATCGCTCTGGGCGTGGGGCTGCTGTACCGGCATGACCCGGTGATCGCCAGCGCGACCCTGCTCAGCGGCGTACAGGAGCCGGCGTTGCGGATCAAGGCCCATGGCGATTACCTGCAGGTCGAGCCCCTGACACTGGCCGCGGTAGAGGCCCAGCGCAGCCTGGAATTGTGGGCGATAGGGACAGATGGCAAGCCGGTGTCCCTCGGGCTGGTGCCCGAAGGAGGCCAGGGCCGGATGGCCCTGGATACCGCGCAGCGCCAATTGCTGTCCGGCTCGGTGGTATTGGCGATCAGCCTGGAGCCCCGTGGCGGTTCACCCACCGGCCAACCGAGCGGACCGGTGTTGTACCAGGGCCCCCTGGCCGCGCTGTAACCCAATATGCCCAGCCGCCGATGCCAGCGGCTGCGGGCAGGCGCTTAGGCCGCGCTAAACAGCTTGTGCGGGTCGATCACGAATTTCTTCGGCACCCCGGCATCGAACTCGCCATAACCACGCGGCGCATCGTCGAGGCTGATCACTTCCACACCGACGATATCGGCAATCTTGATCCGGTCCCACATGATGGCCTGCATCAACTGGCGGTTGTACTTCATCACCGGCGTCTGCCCGGTGTGGAAGCTGTGGGACTTGGCCCAGCCCAGGCCGAAGCGAATGCTCAGGCTGCCCATCTTCGCCGCCGCGTCCACCGCGCCCGGATCCTCGGTCACGTACAGGCCCGGAATACCGATCTTGCCCGCCACCCGTACCACACCCATCAGCGAGTTGAGTACCGTGGCCGGAGCCTCATGCTTGACCCCTTCATGACCATGCCCACGCGCCTCGAAGCCCACCGCGTCCACCGCGCAATCGACCTCCGGCTCACCCAGCAATGCCGCAATCTGCTCGTGCAGCGGGGTGTCCTTCGACAGGTCGGCAATCTCGAAACCCTGGGCCTTGGCGTGGGCCAGGCGGATCGGATTGACGTCGCCCACAATCACCACTGCCGCACCCAGCAAGCGTGCCGAAGCAGCTGCGGCCAGCCCGACCGGACCGGCCCCGGCGATATACACCGTACTGCCAGGCCCGACACCCGCCGTGACGGCGCCGTGATAACCGGTCGGCAGGATATCGGAGAGACAGGTCAGGTCACGGATCTTCTCCATGGCCTTGTCCCGATCCGGCAGCTTGAGCAGGTTGAAGTCGGCATAAGGCACCAGCACATACTCGGCCTGGCCACCGGTCCAGTCGCCCATATCGACATAGCCATAAGCCCCGCCCGCACGGGCCGGGTTGACGGTCAGGCAGACCCCGGTGTGCTGTTCCTTGCAGGAGCGGCAGCGCCCGCAAGCCACGTTGAACGGTACGGAAACCAGATCGCCGAGCTTCAGGTTCTCGACATCACTGCCCTTCTCGATCACCTCACCGGTAATTTCATGGCCCAGCACCAGACCTGTCTGTGCGGTCGTACGCCCGCGCACCATATGCTGGTCGGACCCACAGATATTGGTTGAAACCACACGCAGGATCACACCGTGCTCGATCTTCCTGCCGCGCGGATCCTGCATTTTCGGATAGTCGATTTTCTGCACTTCGACCTGGCCATTACCCAGATACACGACGCCACGATTGCCAGACATACCTGTTACCTCTTTATTGTTGGAGTGTGAGCCACAAGCCTTGAACCACGCGCTTTAAGCCCAGGAGGTGTACGACACGCTTTGCTCGTGCGGCTTGATGCTTGCCGCTTACCGCTAAAGAACGACCGTTCTGTTGCCATTCAGGAACACCCGCCGCTCCAGGTGGTAACCCACCGCTCGCGCCAGGGTCAGGCCTTCGATATCCCGGCCCTTGGCAATCAGGTCTTCGGGATAGTGGCTGTGGTCGACCACTTCGACGCCCTGGGCGATGATCGGCCCTTCGTCCAGGTCGTTGTTGATGTAGTGCGCGGTGGCCCCCACCAGTTTCACGCCCTTGTTGTAGGCCTGGTGATACGGCTTAGCCCCCTTGAAACCGGGCAGCAGGGAGTGATGGATGTTGATCGCCTTGCCATCGAGCTTGCGGCACAGGTCCGGCGACAGCACCTGCATATAGCGGGCAAGGATCACCAGTTCGGCGCCGGTCTCTTCGATCACCTGCCAGACCTGACGTTCCTGGGTCGGCTTGTCGTTCGGGTCCAACGCAAAGTGGTAGTAGGGAATGCGGTGCCAGTCGGCCAGGGGCTTGAGGTCCGGGTGGTTGGACACCACGGCCACCACATCCATCGACAGTTGACCGATCCGCTGGCGATAGAGCAGGTCATTGAGGCAGTGATCGGCCTTGGACACCATGATCACCACCTTCGCTCGGTAATGCGGCGCCGTCAGTTCGAACGCCATGCCAAAGGCTTCGCCACGCGTGGCGAGGCCTGCGCGAAAAGCCTGTTCGTCAAACTCCTGGGGCGGGCGGAACTCCACGCGGATAAAAAACCGCCCCGACAGCCGATCGTCGAAGGAATGGTGCTCGGTGACATAGCAGCCCTGCTCGAACAGGTAGCGGGTGACCGCGTCCACCGTGCCGAGCACACTGGGGCAGTCGGCGGTGAGGATCCACGTATCGGGGGCGCGGCTCATATGTATTGCTCCTGCTGCCGGGTTTTGCATCGGCACAATCGGACAGGCGCCAACAACAGGCGCCCATGGAAACCTGTCAGGCCTGCACGCTCAGGCCATATTCCGCCGCCGCATCCTGCAACCACAGCCACCAATAGTCGGAGAAACTGCGACGGATCACCAACTCCCAGGTTTCTTCGCCCGTACGGCGAATCACCAGTTGGGATTTGCCGAACACGGTGCCGACGGCCTTGCCCACTGGGAAGTTGTTCGGGTGCACGTCATAGCTCGTGGACTTCATCAGCACATCGCGCACATTCGGCCCGGACAGTTCGAGGATCTGCTGGCCGCCGCTGACATTGACGATGGAAATATGCAGCTCGCCGAGGGCCGCGCGCAGCGCTTGTTCGGTGGCGAACTCCGCACCACCGGGCACGACCAGCAGCCACTCATCAGGGCCCAGCCATTGCAGCGAGGTGTCGCCGCTGGCGACCAGGGTCAGGGCCACGGGCAGTGGCAGGCCTAGCGCCTGTTGCACACCGCTGGCAAAGGCCGGGTCATGGGCATCACCGCGCAGGACCAGATGGCCCAGCAGTTTCTTCTCGCGCACGGTGACACCGGCGTTCTTGCGTCCCTTACCGATCAAGCTGGCCAGGTCGGCGTGGTGCAGCGGCGACTCGGCCCTGGCATCACGGGTCGGGCGTTGTGCGTATACGTTGGCTGTGCTCATGGTGATACCTGTCTTGAATACGGTTGGCGGCCCTCGCGAGCAAGCTCGCGCCTACTGGGGAGAGGACGGCGCTCAAATGTTCTGCTGCTCGCCCTTGGGATCGAAGAACACCGAGGAGACAATCTCGGCCTCGATCACGCTGCCATCGGCCAGCGGTGCAAACACCCGCTCGCCCATGCGCTTGAGACCGCCCTTGACGACGCCCATGGCAAATGAATAGCCCAGTGAGCCGCAGGTGTAGCTGGAGGTGACGTGGCCGACCATCTTCATCGGGATCGCCTGCTTGGGATCGAACACCAGTTGCGCACCTTCGGGCAGCCACTGTTTCGGGTCGATGGGCTTGAGGCCGACCAACTGCTTACGCTGATCACGCACGCAGTCTTCACGGTTCATCCCGCGCCAGCCGATCCAGGAAAACGGCTTGGTGCGGCCCACGCACCAGCCCATGTTCAGGTCGTCCGGGGTCATGGAACCGTCGGTGTCCTGGCCGACGATAATGAAACCCTTCTCGGCCCGCAGCACGTGCATGGTCTCGGTGCCATACGGCGTCAGGTTGTAGGCCTGGCCGGCCGCAACGATTTTCTCCAGCACGCCCATGGCGTAGTCGGCCTGGATATTCACCTCATACGACAGCTCGCCGGTAAACGAGATACGGAACACCCGTGCCGGTACGCCGGCCACCAGGCCTTCCTTCCAGGTCATGAACGGGAAGGCGTCACGGTCCAGATCGATATCGGTCACTTCGCTGAGCAGCTTGCGGCTGTTGGGGCCGGACAGGGTCAGGGTCGCCCAGTGATCGGTCACCGAGGTGAAATAGACCTTCAGCTCTGGCCATTCGGTCTGCTGGTAGATCTCCAGCCATTGCAGTACCCGCGCCGCACCGCCCGTGGTGGTGGTCATCAGGAAGTGGTTGTCGGCCAGGCAGGCGGTCACACCGTCGTCGAAGACCATCCCGTCTTCCTTGCACATCAGGCCATAACGCGCCTTGCCCACATCCAGCTTGGTCCAGGCATTGGTGTAGATACGGTTGAGGAATTCGCGGGCATCGGGGCCCTGAATATCGATTTTGCCCAGGGTCGAGGCGTCCAGCAGGCCGACGCTGGCGCGCACGGCCTTGCACTCGCGCTGCACCGCCGCGTGCAGGTCTTCGCCGTGGCGCGGGAAGTACCAGGGGCGCTTCCACTGGCCAACATCCTCGAACTCGGCACCGTTCTTGATATGCCAGGCCTGCAACGCGGTGTAGCGCACCGGTTCGAACAGATGACCGCAATGGCGCCCCGCCACCGCGCCGAAGGTCACCGGCGTGTAGTTGGGGCGGAACATGGTCGTGCCCATTTGTGGAATGCTGACATTCAGCGAACGTGCCGCAATGGCCAGGCCATTGACATTCCCCAACTTGCCCTGGTCGGTGCCAAAACCCAGGGCGGTGTAGCGCTTGACGTGCTCCACCGACTCGAAGCCCTCCCGGGTCGCCAGCTCGATGGCGGCGGCGGTGACATCGTTCTGCAGGTCGACAAACTGCTTCGGCGCCCGGGCCGTGGCCTTTTCATGGGGCACCTGGAACAACGCCAGGGTGGGCTCCTCGTGACGGCTCAGGGCCTTGGGCAGCACGCCTTCCACCGCCTTGAAACCGGCCTCGCTGGCCGCCCGGGCACCGCCCTCGAAACCATCGGCCAGGCTATCGGCCAGGCCATAGACACCATTGATCCCGCCCACGCACACGCGCTTCTGCGGCGCTTCGCCAGGCACGAAACCGAGAATGTCTTCACGCCAGATCGGCTTGCCGCCCAAGTGCGAAGCCAGGTGCACCACCGGGCTGTAGCCGCCGGAGGTGGCCACCAGATCGCAGTCCAGCCATTCACCGGGGCTGGTGACTTTGTGCGCCTTCACGTCGATGGCCGCGATGCGCGCGGCCGTGACGTGCTTGCTGCCACGGGCTTCGATCACTGCGCTGCCCGTAAGGATGCGGATCCCCTTGGCCCGTGCTTCTTCCACCAACGCGCCACGTGGGTTGTTGCGGGCATCGGCAATGGCCACCACCGGCAAACTGGCGTCGAGCCAGTCGAGGGCCACGCGGTAGGCATGGTCGTTATTGGTCGACAGCACCAGCTTCTTGCCCGGCGCCACGCCGTAGCGGCGCACATAAGTGGATACCGCGCCGGCGAGCATATTGCCCGGCACGTCGTTGTTGCCGTAGACCAGCGGGCGCTCGTGGGCGCCGGTCGCCAGCACCACGCGCTGGGCCCGTACCCGGTTGATGCGCTGGCGCACCTGGCCCAGGGGCGCACGGTCGCCCAAGTGGTCGGTCAGGCGCTGATGAATGGTCAGGAAGTTATGGTCGTGGTAGCCGTTGACCGTGGCCCGGGGCAGCAGGGTCACTTCGGGCAGCGCCTTGAGTTCGGCGATGACGCTGGCCACCCAGTCGGCCGCCGGTTTGCCATCGAGGCTTTCGCGGCTGTCGAGCAGGCTGCCGCCGAACTCTTCCTGCTCATCGGCCAGGATCACCCGCGCCCCGCTGCGGCCCGCCGCCAACGCAGCAGCGAGCCCGGCCGGGCCGGCGCCGACGATCAGCACATCGCAGTGGCGATTGATGTAGTCATAGCTGTCCGGATCGTTCTCGGTCGGCGACCGGCCCAGGCCGGCAGCCTTGCGGATGTACTTCTCGTAGGTCATCCAGAACGATTGCGGGTACATGAAGGTTTTGTAGTAGAAACCCGGCGGCATCAGCTTGCCGCCGACCTTGCCGAGAATCCCCATCATGTCGTTGTTGACGCTCGGCCAACCATTGGTGCTGGCCGCCACCAGGCCCTGGTACAGCGCCTGCTGGGTCGCCCGCACGTTGGGGATCTGGCTGGCTTCGCTGGCGCCGATCTGCAGCACCGCGTTGGGCTCTTCGGCACCGGCGGCGTAGATCCCGCGCGGGCGTGAATACTTGAAGCTGCGTCCGATGATATCAACGCCATTGGCCAGCAGCGCAGCGGCCAGGGTATCGCCTTCAAAACCTTTGTAGCTCTGGCCATTGAAGGTGAAGCTGAGGACTTTGTTGCGGTCGATCCGGCCGCCGTTGGGCAGGCGATTGATCTGGCTCATACCTTCTCTCCCAAAGCCTGTACAGGCCCTTTCGGATGCTCATCGCGGGCCATGATGTGTGGCTTGGTGCCGATCTTGTAGGTTTCGAGGATCTCGTAGGTCACGGTATCGCGGGTCGCGTTGAAGTACTGGCGGCACCCGGCAACGTGGTCCCACAGCTCGTGGTGCAGACCGCGGGGGTTATCGCGAAAGAACATGTAGTCGCCCCACTCCTCGTCGGTGCAGGCATTGGGGTCCAGGGGCCGCGGGATATGCGCCTGGCCGCTGGAATGAAACTCTTCTTCGCTGCGCAGCTCGCCACAGTGAGGACAGAAAATATGCAACATGGGGATGCCTCCTGTTAGTGGGCGACGGCCGCAGCGCCGTGTTCGTCGATCAGCGCACCGTTGTGGAACCGGTCGATGGAGAAAGGCGCCGCCAGCGGGTGCATTTCCCCCTTGGCGAGGCTGGCGGCAAACACGTTGCCCGAGCCCGGCGTGGCCTTGAAGCCGCCCGTGCCCCAGCCGCAGTTGAAGAACAGGTTGCTGACCGGGGTCTTGGAAATGATCGGGCAGGCGTCCGGCGTGGTGTCGACGATGCCGCCCCACTGGCGGTTCATACGCACCCGGGACAGCACCGGGAACATCTCGACGATGGCCTGGATCGTGTGTTCGATCACCGGGTAGGAACCGCGCTGGCCATAGCCGACCCAGCCGTCGATCCCGGCACCGATGACCAGGTCGCCTTTGTCCGACTGACTGATGTAACCGTGGACCGCGTTGGACATGATCACGCTGTCGATAATCGGCTTGATCGGCTCCGACACCAGCGCCTGCAACGGGTGAGATTCAATCGGTAGGCGAAAGCCGGCCAGACGGGCCATATGCCCCGAGTTACCGGCGGTGACCACGCCAACGCGCTTGGCGCCGATAAAGCCCTTGTTGGTCTCGACGCCGATGCACACGCCGTTTTCCTTGCGAAAGCCGATCACTTCGGTTTGCTGGATCAGGTCCACGCCCAAGGCGTCGGCAGCACGGGCAAAGCCCCAGGCCACGGCATCGTGACGAGCCACGCCGCCACGGCGCTGCACCGTCGCGCCGATGATCGGGTAGCGGGTGTTTTTCGAGCAGTCCAGGTAGGGAATCTCGTCGGCGACCTGCTTGCCGTTCAGCAACTCGCCGTCGACGCCATTGAGGCGGTTGGCGCTGACCCGGCGCTCCGAGTCGCGCATGTCCTGCAGGGTATGGCACAGGTTGTAGACGCCACGCTGGGAGAACATCACGTTGTAGTTGAGGTCCTGGGACAGCCCCTCCCACAGCTTCATCGCATGTTCATAAAGGTGGGCCGATTCGTCCCACAGGTAATTGGAACGCACGATGGTGGTGTTGCGCGCGGTATTACCGCCGCCCAGCCAGCCTTTCTCCACCACCGCGACATTGGTGATCCCGTGTTCCTTGGCCAGGTAATAAGCGGTAGCCAGGCCATGGCCACCGCCGCCGACGATGACCACGTCATAGACTTTCTTCGGCACCGGCGTGCGCCACATTTTCTGCCAGTTTTCGTGGTGGCTCAGAGAGTGCTTGAGAAGGCCGAAGCCCGAATAGCGTTGCATAGTCATGACTCCAGAGCTGCTCTCAGCGATAAACCGGGAAATCCGCGCACAAGGCCGCGACATTCTTCGCCACATCCGCCTCGACATCGGCATCACCGAGGTTGTCGAGGATGTCGCAGATCCAGCCGGCCAGCGCCACGCACTGGCTGACCTTGAACCCGCGCGAGGTGACAGCCGGGGTGCCGATACGCAGGCCCGAAGTCACGAAGGGCGACTGCGGATCGTTCGGCACGGCGTTCTTGTTCACGGTGATATGGGCACGGCCCAGGGCGGCATCGGCATCTTTGCCCGTCAGGCCCTGGCGGATCAGGCTGACCAGGAACAAGTGGTTATCGGTGCCACCGGACACTACATCGTAGCCACGTTTGATAAACACGCCGGCCATGGCCTGGGCGTTGTCGATCACCTGCTGCTGATAGACCTTGAAGCCCGGCTCCAGCGCTTCCTTGAAGCACACGGCCTTAGCGGCGATCACGTGCATCAATGGGCCGCCCTGGCCACCGGGGAATACAGCCGCATTGAATTTCTTTTCCAGCGCCTCATTGGCCTTGGCCAGGATCAGGCCGCCACGGGGACCGCGCAGGGTCTTGTGGGTCGTGGTAGTGACCACATCGGCATAGGGCAGCGGATTGGGGTACAGGCCGGCGGCAACCAGGCCGGCGACGTGGGCCATGTCGACGAAGAAATAGGCGCCAACCTTGTCGGCGATCTGCCGGAACCGAGGGAAGTCCAAGGTCTTGGAGTAGGCCGAGAAGCCAGCGATGATCATCTTTGGCTGATGCTCGACGGCCAGGCGCTCGACTTCGTCGTAGTCGATCAGGCCGGTGTCGGTGTCGATGCCGTACTGCACGGCGTTGTAGAGCTTGCCGGAGAAGCTGACCTTGGCACCGTGGGTCAGGTGACCACCGTGGGCCAGACTCATGCCCAACACCGTATCGCCGGCATTGAGCAGGGCGAGATAGACCGCCGCATTGGCCTGGCTGCCGGAGTGGGGCTGGACGTTGGCGTAATCGGCGCCAAACAGTTGCTTGGCCCGCTCGATGGCCAGGGCCTCGACCTTATCCACATGTTCGCAGCCGCCGTAGTAACGCTTGCCGGGATAGCCTTCGGCGTACTTGTTGGTCAAACCGCTACCCTGGGCCTGCATCACGCGCTTGCTGGTGTAGTTCTCCGAGGCGATCAGCTCGATATGATCTTCCTGGCGCTGCTCCTCGGCATTCATGGCGGCCAACAGTGCGTCATCGTAGCCCTGGATCTGGTCTTGCTTGCTGAACATCGCGGTTCTCCCGGCGGCGTGATGCGCCTTTTGTCTGGGTCAGGCCAGGCCATGCGGTCGTGCCCTTTGGCTGCGATGGTAGGGCCGGCGCAGACAGTCCAAATGCCTACGCGCGCCACGCAAAGGTGCGTTTACGACATGCCATGACGCCCAGGGGAAAACGCCGGTGCACACCTGCGGTACGCGCCCGCGTGTCGACGAGAGGGAGAACGGGGTTGCACTTGAGAAAGGGCTTGCGAACACACACGCGCTTGCCCACATGAGCGCGTGGTCACCCCTAAAGCAGATGGAGTAGAGTGCCCTCCATCATCGTTCTCTCGGATCCCGGCCATGACCGAACAAAGCCAGCAATTTGCCAGCGACAACTATTCCGGTATCTGCCCCGAAGCCTGGGCAGCCATGGAACAGGCCAATCACGGCCATCAACGCGCGTATGGCGATGACCAGTGGACCCATCGCGCGGCCGACGATTTCCGCGCCCTGTTCGAAACCGACTGCGAAGTGTTCTTCGCCTTCAACGGCACCGCGGCCAACTCCCTCGCCCTGTCGTCGCTGTGCCAGAGCTATCACAGCGTGATCTGTTCGGAGACCGCCCACGTCGAGACCGACGAATGCGGCGCCCCGGAATTTTTCTCCAACGGTTCCAAGCTACTTACCGCTCGCACCGAAAACGGCAAGCTGACCCCCGAATCGATCCGTGAAATCGCCCTCAAGCGCCAGGACATCCACTACCCCAAGCCCCGCGTGGTCACGCTGACCCAGGCGACGGAAGTCGGTAGCGTCTACCGCCCGGAAGAAATCCGCGCCATCAGCGCCACCTGCAAGGAGCTGGGGCTGAACCTGCACATGGACGGCGCACGCTTCTCCAATGCCTGCGCGTTCCTGGGCTGCTCGCCCGCCGACCTGACCTGGAAGGCCGGGGTCGATGTACTGTGTTTTGGCGGCACGAAAAACGGCATGGCGGTCGGGGAAGCCATCCTGTTTTTCAATCACGACCTGGCGGTGGATTTCGACTATCGCTGCAAACAGGCGGGGCAACTGGCCTCGAAAATGCGCTTTCTCTCGGCGCCCTGGGTCGGCCTGCTGGAAAACCAGGCCTGGCTCAAGCATGCGCGCCACGCCAACCATTGCGCGCAGTTGCTCAGCAGCCTGGTGGCGGATATCCCTGGTGTGGAACTGATGTTCCCGGTGGAAGCCAATGGCGTCTTCCTGCAGCTATCGGAGCCGGCCATTGCCGCCTTGAGCGCACGCGGCTGGCGTTTCTACACCTTTATCGGCAAGGGCGGCGCGCGATTCATGTGCTCGTGGGACACCGAAGAGGCCCGGGTGCGCGAGCTGGCGGCGGATATCCGCGAAGTCATGCAGGCTTGAGCCCCGGGGCTCGCCATTGCACCAACGCGACCTTACGAACGCTGCACGCCCGGACCTGCCGCTGCCGCCAGGCAGCGGCGTCCTGGCGCCTACCCCAACCGAAATCCGCCCATCTGCCGCGCCAGGTCATCGGCCAGACCTTGCAGCGCCTGGCAGTCCTCGCGGCACGCGCGGATCTCCGAGGCCGTATCCCGGGCCAGTTCGGAAATACCCAGGATGGTCCGGCTGATTTCGTCGGTCACCGCCGACTGCTCTTCCGTCGCGGTCGCCACCTGGTGGTTCATGTCGCTGATCCGCTCGACCTGCCCGCTGATCGCCGTCAATGACAGCCCCGTACGCTGGCTGGCCTGTACCCCGGTGCCCGTGGCCGCCTGGCCGCTGTGCATCGAGGCCACCGCGTTGTACGCGCCCTGCTTGAGGCGCTGGATCATGCTCTGGATCTCGGCCGTGGAGTTCTGCGTACGCTGGGCCAGGGTGCGCACCTCATCGGCGACCACCGCAAAGCCCCGCCCCATATTGCCCGCCCGCGCCGCCTCGATGGCTGCGTTCAATGCCAATAGGTTGGTCTGCTCGGAAACGCCACGGATCACCGCCAGCACCTGGTCGATGGAGCCGACCTGATCGGCCAACTCGCCTACCGCCTCGACCGCCTGGCCAATCTCGCCCGACATGCCTTCGATATGCTCGATCGCCCCCTCGACCTGCACGCGCGCTTGCGCCGCTTCATCGCGCGCCGTCTGGGACGCCTCGGCCGCATGCCCCGCACTCTGGGCGATGTCCTGCACCGTTAAACCCATTTGATGCACGGCAGTGGCCACGCTGTCGGTCATTTCCTGCTGACGTCCGGAACGCTCGGCGGTGTTTTCCACTACCCGCACCACCTCCGCGACGGATTGGCGCAAACGCTCGCTGGTCGCCAGCACCGCACTGATCAACGACCGCTGGTTTTCCAGAAAATGGTTGAAGCCACGCGCCAGATCACCCAGCTCATCGGCCCGCCGATCATCGAGATGATGGGTCAGGTCACCCGCGCCATTGCCAATGGTCACCAGCGCAGCGGTGACCTGCCGAATCGGCCGCACCAGGCTGCGGGCCAGCCAGACCACTAGCAGCAGGCATACCAAGGCCACGCCCAGGCCGATCAGTGCGCTGATCCAGCGGGCCTGGTGGGCTTCGGCATACAACTGCGCGCGGGGCACCTCGGCCACCAGGGTCCAGCCCAGGTCGCGCAGCGGCAGGCTCAAGGCCAGATATTCTTCGCCATCACGCTCGAAACGGCTGTGGCTCAGGCCCTGATGGCCCATGACCGCTTGCGCAGCGGTATCGCCAATCTGTTCGGCCAACTGACGCTTGCCACTGTGTTCGGCCTCGGGATGTACCTGGATCAGGCCATCGGCGCGCACCAGAAAGACCCTGCCGCGCTCGCCAAAGCTGAAGTCGTGAATCAATGCCGATAACTCGCGCAGGCGCAAACCCAGCCCCGCCACCCCGACCAACTGGCCGGCCCGTTCGACGCGCCAGTCAACAAACAGGGCAATCTCACCCGTACTGCCATCAATATCGATATTCAGCAGGCGCGGCGCACCGCTGTCGATAAACCGGTAGAACCAGCGGTCAGCCGGATTCTCCCGACTCAAGGTTCGATCCAGGCCGCGCTCGGTGTAATAGTGGTTGGTCGCCGTGGCCACCGTCAGCGCGGTAAAGGCGTTCTGCTCGGCACGCATGCCCTCCAGCAGCGCGACGAAAGCATCGGCCTTCGCCGGGTCTTCCCCCGTGGCCAGCCACTCGGCAAGCATCCCATTGCCGGCGATGACCTTCGCCGCGGTCAGCGGCTGCGCGAGGATTCTTTCGATATCGTTGCGCATCGCCTCGATGGTGGCCGGCAGCGCACGCTCGACCAGATAGCGCTCGGTCAGGCGGTCGAGCACCACGCTGTAGAGCCCGATCACGATCAGGATGCTGACCAGCAGGGCGCTGCCCATGCTCAGAATCAACTGCCATTCGATACTGCGACGCCACAACTGCATGGAATACCCCTCGTCAGAATAGAGGTGGGAAAGGACAATCGTCGAAAGATTGTATACAACCAATCAATCAAATTGTCCTTATCTATTCTTTTATTGTGTATTCACAGCAAAAGCTTCGCGAGCAGGCTCGCTCCTACCCAAAGGAAAGGAAGGCGGGAGCGATGGCTCAGGGCTGCGCGATGGTGCGGGAGATAGCGTCGACCGTGGCGCTGACTTGCTCTTGGTAACGGTCGAGTTCCTGCTTGTGGCTGTTTTGCATTTCGACCTGCCGCGAACACAGGTTCAAGGCCGCCAGCACCAGAAGCTTGTCGCCAATCAGGCTCGGGTACTTCTTTTTGGTCTCGGCCAAGGTGGTATTAAGCAGCCGCGCCGCCTCGAGCAGGGTCTGCTCTTCACCGGCCGGAGCCTTGATCGAATAGTCCTCACCGAGAATCGAGACGACTTTTACCCCGTCACTGGAGATTCTCATGCGTTAACCGGCCCGCCATTGACGCGCTCAACCAGCGCCTGGATGCGGGTAGCGGTCGCACCGTACTTTTCTTCCTGCTCCATCAGGTTCAATTGCAGGCTGTCGTTTTCTTCCTTGGCCTGAGCCAGCTCGCAGGACAAGCGCGTGTTGGTTTCCAGCAGCGCCTGGTTCTGTTGCACCAGATCACCGACCAGTTGCTCCAGTTGATTAAGAGATGTTTCCAGCATGTTGATATTCCGGGCATTTTCAAAGGGCGCGTACGATAAAGAAAAGTCACCGGGGAAGCCAGGTTTATACCGGCGCAAGGCTTTGCATTCCTGGCTGCGGGCTCTTCGCGAGCCATAGCAGACTGCGATTTGCCCACGCGGTTCCGCAACATCGCCCAACAACTTTGCCCTGCGCTTGGCAGTCCCTGCGCTCAAGCACCCGAACGGTTGACCGATACCTGAGCGAACCCGGTTTTCTACGCCCGCCCCCCCTGAGACGCACCATGAACATACGCAAAGTGAATATGCCTCAGCGAGCGCTTGGCGGCTTTCTCCTGATCGCCGCCCTGATGACTCTGCTAGGCATCCAAGCCTTGGTGCTAGTCAACCAATTGGCTAGCCACGCTGAGGTGGCCGGAGCGGATACCGGGCCGTTTTCCAGAGCTTTCAATGGGCTGCTGACGGTGCTGATCGTCAATCTCGGCTTGAGCCTGGTGATCGCCCGGGTCCTCGTCACAAGCTTGACCCAGACTGTCGTCGAAGCTCTCGATGCCGCCGAGGCCATCGCCAGCGGTGATCTGCTCAGGCCGGTCACCCGCAGCGGGGATGGCGAAGCCGGTAATGCCGGACGCCTGCTCAAGGCCATGGCCAAGATGCGCGAGAACCTGGGCAATGCCCTGCATCAGATACGCGGCTCAGCCAACGAGGTCACGAACGCCGCCAGCGCGCTGAATCAGGTGACAGCCAGCGGCGCCGAGAGCCTGCAGCGGCAAAGCCGCGAAATCGAACACGCGATCCAGGCGTTCAACGCCATGAGCCAGGCGGCCTTGCAAGTCGCGGACAATACCAGGAGCACGCGCCAGGCAACGCAACAGGCGGCCGGGTCCGCCATCGAGGGGCGCGAGCGCGTTCGCGAGACGGTGATCGCCATCGAACAAATGAACGATGAGGTACAAGCCACGGCGACACTGATCGGCACGCTCTCCGAGGAGTCACGGGATATCGGCAAGGTTCTCGATGTCATTGGCGGGCTGGCCCAGCAGACCAATCTGCTCGCCCTCAACGCCGCTATCGAGGCCGCGCGGGCCGGAGAAAGCGGACGCGGCTTTGCGGTCGTTGCCGATGAGGTGCGCGCACTGGCCGAACGCACCCGGCAATCGACCACAGAAATCGAGCGGATAGTCGCCAGTATCCAGAACGGCACCCATCAGGCCGTCACTTCCATGCGCAAGAATACCGACCGCAGCCAGTCGACCCTGGACATCGCTCGCCATGCTGGCCAGGCTTTGGAAACCATCCACACCCGCATGCTGGAAATTGATCAGCGTAATGTCCTGATTGTCACGGCCACCCAGGAGCAGGAGCAGGTCATCCGCGAGGTCGACCACAACCTGCTCAGTATTCGCGAGCTGTCCCGCCAGTCGGCCCAGGCCGGTCAACTGGCCAGTGACGCCAGTGATCAACTGGCCGGCTTGGCCGACGGGATGAACACGACCGTCGCCCGCTTCAACCTGTAGGCCGGCCTGGTCAGTACTCGATCCGCACGTCGCCTTTGGGTACGCTGCAGCACGAGAGGATATAGCCCTCGGCAACATCGTCGTCGGTAATCCCGCCGTTGTGTTCCATCTCCACTTCGCCGCCCAGCTTGAGCACCTTGCAGGTGCCGCAGATGCCCATGCCGCAGGCCTTGGGAATCATCAACCCGAGCTTGGCAGCCGCTGCATGCACCGTTTCCCCCGGTGCCACGCGAATGCTCTTGCCGGCGGCCGTAAATTCGACCTGATGCAGATCCGCGGCATCGACTTGCGGCGCTTCGGCGGCCTGCTCGGCCTGCTCCACCGCATCGGCACGGGCCTCGGGTGGCGTCGCCCCGAACGACTCCTCGTGGTAGCGGCTCATATCGAACCCGGCTGCCTCCAGTAGGCGCTTGACCGCATTCATATAGGGCGTCGGCCCGCAGCAGAACACTTCGCGCTCAAGGAAGTCCGGGGCCATCAATTCGAGCATCTTGTGGTTCAGGTAGCCGCGATAGCCGGCCCAGGGCTCGCCCAGCCCGTGCTTTTCACAGATCAGGTGCAGGCTGAAATTGTCGATCCGCGATGCCATGTGCTCCAGCTCGCGGTGATAAATGATGTCCTTGGGCGAGCGCGCGCTGTGGATAAACACCATATCCACATTGCCATTGGTGTCGTAGAACCAGCGCGCCATGGACATCACCGGGGTAATCCCGACGCCGCCGCTCAGGTAAAGCATCTTCGGGCTGGGAAAGTCGATGGCATTGAACAGCCCCACCGGGCCATGCACCGCCAGTTCCTGGCCTTCATGCAGAGTGTCGTGCAGCCAGTTGGAGACCCGCCCGCCCGGTACGCGCTTGATGGTGACGGAAAAACTGTAGGGCACCGACGGTGAACTGGAGATGGTGTAGGAACGCATGATCGGTTCGCCGTCGATTTCCAGCTCCAGGGTGACGAACTGTCCCGGCTTGAAAAAGAACAGGATCGGCTGGTCGGCCATAAAGCAGAAGGTGCGCACGTCCCAGGTTTCCTGGATGACCTTGACGCAGCGCACGATATGCCGACCGTTGGCCCAGGTCTGGGTCGTTACCGGGTTCAGGAAAGTGTTCGACATGCGGTTCTCCACGGCCGACGGTCGGCCTCATGCTGGCGATTCTGCGCAAGCGCCGGCACCGCCACTTACCTATCCACGACATTGACGTACTTATCGCGACCAGCCCCTGGCCACCGGGGGTTGCGCGTCGGGAACAGATTGCACCATGTCGCCCATGGATAAGGTTCCACGGTGCGCCAACCGCACACTCGCCTCAACCAACGAACACTGTTTTTTTGCCTTGCGTCGCCCCCCTGATTAATCGCCGGCCACACCGAATGGCCATGAGGACCTGAATGATGGACGTCACCGCAACCCTGAGCTTGGGCGATCCGCTGGAGCCCGCACGCAAGGCCACCGCACAGATGCTGCAAGAGCGTGAGCGCACCTACTCGCTGCCGCAGCCGTTCTACAACGATGAGCGTCTGTTCGAGATTGATATGCAGGAGATTTTCCACAAGGAATGGCTGATCGCCGGGATGACCTGCGAAATTCCGGCCAAGGGCAACTACCTTACCCTGCAGATCGGCAAGAACCCGATCATCGTGATTCGCGGTGCCGAAGGCGTGGTGCATGCCTTCCACAACGTCTGCCGCCATCGCGGGTCGCGCCTGTGCACCAGCGACAAGGGCAAGGTCGCCAAGCTGGTCTGCCATTACCACCAGTGGACTTACGAACTGGACGGGCGCCTGCTGTTCGCCGGCACGGAAATGGGGGCCGACTTCGATATGAAGCAGTACGGCCTCAAGCCGGTGAACGTGAAGACCGCCGGCGGCTACATCTTTATCAGCCTGGCGCAGAATCCACCGGCCATCGATGACTTCCTCGCGACGCTCAACCACTACATGGAACCCTACGACATGGAGAACACCAAGGTGGCGGTGCAGACCACCTTGATGGAAAAGGCCAACTGGAAGCTGGTGCTGGAGAACAACCGCGAGTGCTATCACTGCGGCGGCGCCCACCCCGAGCTGTTGAAAACCCTGCTGGAATGGGACGACGTCACCGATCCACGCGCCGACCAGGCGTTCAAGGACCATGTCGCCGCGTCCGCCGCAGCCTGGGAAGCCGAGAAGATCCCCTATGCCCACGCCAGTTTCGGCCTGCGCAACCGCATCGTGCGCATGCCGCTGCTCAAGGGCACCGTGTCGATGACCCTGGACGGCAAGCAGGGCTGCAAGAAATTGATGGGCCGGATCCAAAACCCGGACCTCGGTTCGATGCGTATCCTGCACCTGCCCCACTCGTGGAACCACTGCATGGGCGACCACATTATCGTCTTCACCGTCTGGCCGATCAGCGCCCAGGAAACCATGGTCACCACCAAATGGCTGGTGCACAAGGATGCGGTCGAAGGCGAGGACTACGACGTGGCGCGGATGCGGCAGGTCTGGGATGCGACCAATGACCAGGACCGGCGCCTGGCCGAAGAGAACCAGCGCGGGATCAACTCCACGGCGTATCAACCCGGCCCGTATTCGAAAACCTACGAGTTTGGCGTGGTCAACTTCGTCGACTGGTACAGCGAGCGTCTGCTGCACAACCTCGGGGCCGAGCCAGCGCCTTATCTCAAAGGCGTGCCGGTCAGCGGATAAGTTCGCCACAGCAAACCTGTACAAAAAACGATCAACCCTCTGCAAGTACAGGCCCAGCCTGGCTTGCAGCGGTTGGCGAACAACTTATCCACAGAGCCGCCCACAGCAATTGTGGGCAAGTCGCTCAGCCACTCGCTCTTACCCTATGAAAAAACCAAGATAATCCGTGACTTATTCAAAAGTCGGGTTTTTCAGTGCCCCTGATCAAATATTGAACAAAGCTCTGTAAGTCCCGTTCTTAAAGGGTTGTAGCCAGGGGCAAACACCTTATCCACAGATACGCCAACAGACTTTGGGGGCAACTTCGAGCGCCTTGTGGAAAACCGCTGAAAACCGCGCAATAAGCAGGCTCAGGGAGGACAACGGTGGATTTTGAGTGTTTTTTGAACAGATCGCTATAAGCCTTGTTTTATAAGGGCTACCGCGTATAGCGAACATCTTATCCACAGAAGCGCCAACAGACTATGTGGGCAACTTGCACGCTGGCAGAAGCCTTATCCCCATGGAAAAGGCTTTAAAAACCGCAGGTTGGATTGATTATTTTTTGTACGAGCGGCTACAGGACCTATTGGCTATGGCTTGTAGCGATAAGCCAACAACTTATCCACATGCCTGGACACAGGGACTGTGAGTAAACCAACGTCCTGCGTGCCCCCGCTGGTTGGCTCGTGACAGCAGCCAGCAAAAGCATCAGCCGTAAGGAATCATTAGATTGCCACTGTCGATCAACGATTGCAGGCTGGTGCCAGACCAGTTGCCCCCTTCAAGTGTGATGGTCACATCAGCCTTGTCGAGCCCCATCTGAAGCTGTCCGGTTGTGCTGATTTGCAGGGTCGATACGTTATCGGCCATCGTGACTTGCAGGAAATCGTCGCGGTTGCTGTTCCAAGCCATGCTGCTGCCTAACAGGGATCTCAGGTCAATCTTGTCACCTTCACCCAGGTTGAAATCCTTGATCACATCATGACCAAAATCGTTTTTGTTCCAGACAAAAGTGTCGGCACCGGCACCGCCAATCAAAATATCGTCACCGGCCCCCCCTATCAGGATGTCGTCGCCGTCGCCCCCCAAAAGAATATCGTTTCCTTTACCGCCGTCGAGAGTGTCATTGCCTCCCTGGCCAAAGATGATGTCGTTGCCCACACCTCCCACGAGATGATCGTTGCCATCCTCCAACCGGGACACATCGAAGTCCTTGTAATGCTCACTGATGTACTTGTGCACATCCCTGGCACTGACCTTATCGGCCGCCTTAGCGGTTTTTTGGGCGACATAGGCCTTTAGGGCGTCATAGCCCTCCCCGGAGATACCGGGGAAACTCACCAGATCACCAAAAATGATGTTGTTGCCCGCCTCACCGTCGACCCTATCGTCACCAGGCTTGATGACCTGGATATGCCCCTTGATAGTGTCGACAAGGTCACTGGTATCGATGTTCGGTTGGCCCTTGCCGTTGGTTACCCACATCATTCCTGCTTCCGAGCCAATACCCACGACCTGACTACCAAGATCGTTCAGGGTATACACCCCCTGCATCGCAGCCATTTCGCTCCCGGAGTTTTCACTTCCCTGCTCTATAGGGACCTGGACATTCGGTGGCCGACCGAAAGCCGTGGCGTCGGAACTGCCGATGACAAAGGTGTGATTGATCGCGTTGGGATTGTTCTTGGCATCGCCGTTTTCAAACCACTCAGCCGCCGTTAAATAGGCGTCATGGTAGTTTCTCGCGTGGCCATTGGTGTGCATCTGATCGACCATTGCCATAAGCCTGGCCAGCGCATCCGGCTCGGAAAGGTCCACCGAAACCGAGCCCTCTGCTTGCCTGGAGAAATTGAGCAGGAACACTTTGACCCTGCCGACCGGTTGGCCGTTGATCGAGGTCGCGCCGCTGATCAGCTCCTTGAAGGCGTTTTCCAGAGACTGTTTGATTTCAGCCAGGGATCGATCCGCATCGGTCTTTATCGAGTTTTCGACCAGAAACGCAATGTTGTGGTTCGTCGCAGGGATGACAACCTGACCTTCGACGTCAGCGACAATGATGTTGCTGTCGCTCGTCCCCTTGATGGTTTCATTGCCGGCGGCTCCAGTGATCGGAGTGTAAATGCCAGGCAGGATGGTGACCGGGAGTTGCTCGGTGATCGTGGCCTTGTCACCGCCGACTGTTTCAGTGGCCGTCGAGGTCACAACCAGCTCGATCTTACCCACGAAGTCTGGAGGGGGAGTCAGGGTCAGGCTGCTCAGGTCCCATCCACTGACGTCCACTTGCGTCGAGCCCGCAGTGACGGTGTGGCCGATGCCGTCACTAAGGATCGAGCCAGGCGGTAGGCCGCCGATGGTAACGCCAAGGGTCTCCGAGCCATCGATATCGGTCAGCCCAGTATGGATGGCACTGAGCTTGAGGCTTTGGTTTTCCACACCTTCATTGGCGCCCGGGGCGATGCTCAGCGTGGGCCTATCGGCGACCGGGTCAATATCGATGACCAAGGTCGCTTCCTTGCCGGGGTTGAGGCCGCCTACGGGTTCGAACCTGATATGAGCGTAATCGGCCTGCTGGTTGCCGACCCCCTTGCCACCATGGGCGTCGTTGCCGCTGGCGTTGGCTGCCGGGGTGAACAACAGCCTGCCTGCCTCGATATCCGCCTTGCTGATGGTCTGGCCCAGGGTGACATCGACCAGGACGGCATTGACCTGCAACTGCAACTTGCCGTCAGCCGGCAAAGCGGTAATTTTGATGCCCTGATTCAAGACCGCGATATCGATCGGGCTGACATTGAAGTCACCCCACTTCAGGATGATCGGCGTGTCTTCCTTGCCGACCAACTGGCCACCGGCGGCGGTGAGTGCTGTGCGGTCAAGAATCTCGGTGGTGACGGGCGTGCCAATCGCGAGGTGTTCAAAGTTGCCGCCAACCGCCTTGTCCACAGTGATTGTGATGCTTTCGGTGTTCTCGGTGATCGTGTCGGCAAGGGTCTTGATCTCGAAATCAACGCTCTTACTGCCCGCCGGGATCGTCACAGAGGTAACACCGGTGAAGTCCCTCCCGTCCAGGGCGGTACCGCTGTAACGCAGGGTAATGACGACATTGGTCTGGGCCACATGATCCAGCGAAAGGGTGTAGTGGGCCGTGTCGCCCTCGCTCACCGTGATGTCGCCGGTGAGGCTCAGGGTCGTGGTGTCACTTGAGTCGAGAATGACGGTGGTGACCGTCGAGGTGTCGGTTTGCAGGTGCTCGAAGTTGCCACCGCTGGCACTGCTGATCTGGGCTGTGACGGCGGCCGTAACACCGCTGTTCACATAGACATCGTTGTGGGTGTCGAAGGTTACGCTGCCGCTCATGGCGCCCGCGGCGATAGTGATCTGCTTGCCATTGTCCAGTTGGATTATCACTTCGGTCTGTGCGGCATGGTCCAAGGTGGCGGTGTAAGTAATCTGGCCACCTTCGGTGACCTGAGCATCGGCCGTCAGCTTGACGGTGGTGGTGTCGGTAGCTTCCTTGATCGTGGTAATGGCAGCGCTGCTGTCAATCTCCAACTGCTCGAAGTTGCCACCGCTGGCAAGGGTGATACTGGCGCTGACGTCCTGGTTCACGTAGACATCATTAGGGGGCGAGTCAACCGTAACGCTACCGCTTGTGGCGCCTGCGACAATGACGATCTCCTTGCCATTGGACAGTTTGACCGTGACCGCTGTCTGGGCCTTATGGTCCAGGGTGGCGGTGTAAGTGATCTGGCCGCCTTCGGCAACCTGGGCATCGGCCGTCAGCTTGACGGTGGTGATATCGACGAGCGCATCGACGAGGGTACTGACAGTCGAAGGATCGAACGCCAGTTTCTCAAAGTTGCCGCCGGTGGCGCCGATGATACTCGCGGTGATATCGCTGTTGATGTAAACATCGTTGGGCGGCGAGTCAACCTGGATGCTGCCACTCACAGCCCCCGCTGCGATAGATATCTGGTGGCCATTGTCCAACTGGATGAGCACTTCGGTCTGAGCGGCATGGTCCAGGGTAGCAATGTAAGTAATCTGGCCACCTTCGGTAACCCGGGCATCGGCCGTCAGCTTGACGGTGGTGATATCGACGAGCGCTTCGACGAGGGTGGTGACCATCGTGGGATCGAACGCCAGATTCTCGAAATTGCCGCCGGTGGCACCGATGATACTCGCGGTGATATCGCTGTTGATGTAGACATCATTGGGCGGCGAGTCAACCAGGATGCTACCGCTCATGGCGCCCGCGGCAATCGTGATCTGATGGCCATTGTCCAGCTGGATGAGTACTTCAGTCTGTGCGGCATGGGCCAGGGTGGCGGTGTAGGTAATCTGGCCACCTTCGGTGACCTGGGCATCGGCCGTCAGCTTGACGAGCGTGGTGTCGATGGAGTCGTCGATTTGCGTCACACAAACGCTAGTGTCGATCTGCAAATCTTCAAAGTTGCCGCCGCTCGCCGAGGTGATACTCGCACTGACAGTGCTCGTATTGGCGTTGATATACACATCGTTCGGGGCATCGAACGTGACCTGGCCAGTCGTCTGCCCCGCAGCAATGATGATCTCCTTGCCGTTGGATAGCTTGATCGTGAGCGCGGTTTGCGCCGCGTTATCCAGGGTGGCGGTGTAGGTGATCTGGTCGCCTTCCAGGACGTGTGCGTCGGCGCTCAGGCTCAGGCGGGTGGTGTTGACGACGGTGATGATCTGGGTGATGACCCCGATGGGGCTGATGTCCAGTTGCTCGAAGTTACCGCCGCTGACAGCGGTAATGGTCGTGGTGATGTCGCTGTTGTTGTAAGGATCGTCTTTGAATTCGAAGCTCACACTGCCCTGGGTGCTGCCGGAAGCGATAGTGATTTTCTGCCCATTGGAGAGCGTGATATCCACAGGAGTTTGTGCGGCATGGTCAAGGGTGGCCGTGAAGGTGATCTGGTCGCCTTCGATGATCCGAGAATCCCCGGCCAGGGTTAGGGTGGTGATGTCGATCGTATCTTCGACCTGGGTGTCCGCGGTCGTCGGGTCGCCTTGCAGATTTTCAAAGTTCCCGCCGCTGATATCCGTGATATGAACCTGGATAGTGCCTGCGCTGATATACACATCATCGGCAGGCGTCGTGACAGTGACGCTGGCTGAGTCCTGGCCGGCCGGGATGGTGAGGGTCTCGCCATTGGACAGGCTGACCTTGACCGACGTTTGCGGCAGGTACGGCAGCGTGACGGTATAAGTGATCGTCCCGCCCTCACTGATCTTCGCATCCGCGCTCAGGGTCGCCGTGACGATGTCCGGTACATCGGTCACCTCAGTGACAGCCGGCTGCGGACTGATCTGCAACGCCGGCCCGGCAGCCCCTGCGTTGCCGCTGGCACCAATGATGCTGACCGAGATCGGCGGTGACGAGTGGAGGAAGACCGAGTTGTTCGCCGCGAGGGGGACCTCGACCATACCGTAGGTTTGCCCGGCAGCGATGGTGATCATCGCGCCATTGGAAAGATACACGAGCAAATCGCTCGTAGGCGCCGGGGCCGAGTAAGCGGTGTACATCAACATCCCGCCCATCTCGGTAATGCTCGGGGTCGCGGCCAGGGTCAAAACCAGCGGTGGGGGACCGCTCACATCTCGTGTCAGATCGCCTTCCAGGCCACTGGCACCCTGGGCCGAAGTAGAGAAGCCAAGTCCTGAAAGATCGGCACGGCCGGCCGTCTCAACCAGTTGTACAAAATGATGACCGCCGGCTGGCTTATCTTCGTCATCATCCAAAAACATGTCGGGGTGGGGCTCGTCGGCCAGATTGGACGCAACACCGCTGCTGGCTATCGCGCGCACCTCGCTGGCCTCTTCACCGTCGGGCCTGGCCGCGCGGGTACGGGTATGAGCCTCCTCGTAACCGCTCCACTGTGTATCGGCCCCCAGGGACAGGCTTCGCCCTCCCTCCAGCTCCAGCGTGACCGAACTCTGCGGGCCGGTCTGAAGTTGATCGCTGATAAATACTTGGTCCCCTGCGACTACAAGGCGACCTTCACCTTCTGGAGACAAGGCAATAACCTGACCAGAAACAAATTTAACAGTCGCTACAGTTGTGCTCACTGGAGGCTCCACAAGTTTGGCTAAACGGTTCGCGGCCATGCGTTATGTTTATGGATCGCCAGTGTTTACAACTACCGAAAAACAACTATCAAAAACACTATTCTTTTTTAGCACTTTTCAAATCATCTTTGAGCCTTCCAACGGATCAATGCCTAGCGAGCCCTGACAACTTCCACACTACTTTTCAAAACATTTAGCAGACAAGTCTCATAGGCTTCCAAGCGCTTTATACGTAGCCTCCCAAGCAACTTCTTGTAGGAATCATCCTTTCACCCTCAAGAAAAATACATCACCCCGCAGCAGCCCATAAATACTTTTAAAAATCGCCTGATGTCAGTGTCGTGACCGGCACCATGAGCGTTTCAAACCTGTATTGAAGGCCCACTGAACAGCCTTGTATTTCCAGACGGCTTCTTTACGTGCGGGGTGGTTTGAATATAAGTGTTTATCTAGAGGCTTTATGGCGTTCAACAGTTTATTCAAAGCGCTTCCCTGGGTTCTGGCTGCCAGTTGTACCCAGGCTCAAACACTGGCCGACGCCATGCAGGAAGCCCTGGACGTTCATCCGCAAATTCAGGCCGGCATCAAGGGCCGCCAGTCCGCGGACCAACAGCTGCGTGCGGCCCAGGGCGCCTACCTGCCGCGTCTGGATCTGTCGGCCGGCTACGGTCGTGAAGGCACCGACAATGCCACTTCACGTGCCGCCAATGCCCCCCATCATTGGGAGATCCTTGATCGGGGCGAATCGAGCCTGCGCTTGCAGCAGATGGTATTCGATGGCTTTGCCACGTCCAGCGAGGTCGGGCGCCAGCAAGCGAATGTCAATGCCCAGGCCTACTCACTGCTGGGTACCGCCGAGCGCACGGCATTGACGGTTGCCCAGGTTTACCTCGAGGTGCTGGCCCGCCGCAACATGGTGCAATTGGCCGAAAGCAACCTGAAGAGCCACCAACGTATTTTGGCCCAGATCAAGTTACGTACGACCCAGGGCGTCGGACGCCTGGCCGACCTGGATCAGGCCGAGGCACGCCTGGCCCAGGCACGCAACAACCTGATCACCGAACAGACCAACCTCGCTGACGCACGCACCAACTACCTCAGCGCCGTCGGCCAGTTGCCGGACCTGCTCGAACGACCAAGCCCCGGCATACTGCCGGCCAACCTCGGCGAAGCCCAGGCACGGATGCTGGAGCACAGCCCGATCCTGCGTGCGGCTCAGGCCGATATCGCCGCCGCCGAACAGCAATACACCGCTGCCAAAGCGAACTTCTACCCGCGTTTCGATGCCGAGCTGAGCCATACCGCCGACAATAATCTGGGTGGCCAGAGTGGCCACAACAACCAGTGGCAAGCCATGCTACGCATGCGCATGAATCTGTTCGCCGGTGGCAGTAACAAGGCCGAGCTGGCCTCCAAGGCACAGTTGTCCGGCCAGGCTCTGGATATACGCAACAACACCCTGCGGGTACTGAACGAAGAACTCGGACTGGCCTGGAACGCCCTGGACAACGCCAATGCCCAACTGCCCATTGCCCGGCAATATGTCGAGCACAGCCGCCGAGTGCGCAATGCTTACCAGCAGCAATTCGGTATTGGTGAACGCACCCTGCTCGACTTGCTCGACAGTGAGAACGAACTGTTCTCCGCCTCGCGTCGGCTGACCGAGATCAGTACCCTCCAACTCTTTGCCCATTATCGAATCCAGGCCACCCTCGGCAACCTGCTCAAGAGCCAGGGCGTCGTTGCGCCCATGGAGACGGCCGTCAGTCATGACGAGGCGCCGTTTCGGATCCGTCTGCCAGGCATGGGCTGAACGTGACCGAACCCTTACCGCCCTTTGGCCGGGATCGCCACGACGACCCTTTGCTTGAGGGTCTGCTGACGCTCTGCGCCCTTCATCACAAGCCCGCCAGCGCGGTGCTCCTGACCACCGGCCTTCCGTTGCCCGCCCAGCGCCTGAGCCCTGACTTGCTAGCCCGCGCCGCAGCCCGGGCAGGGCTTCAGGGGCGATTGTTGCAACGCACGCTGGAGCAAATTCCGCCCCTGGCCCTGCCGGCGCTATTGCTGCTCAAGGACGGGCGCACCGCCGTATTGCTGGGCTGGAGCGACGACGACCAGGCCCACCTGCTGCTCAACGAAAGTGATGGCGGCGAGGTGCAGGTCAGCAGAGCCCTGTTGACGGACGATTATTCGGGCCGAGTTTTTTTCGCCCAACCCAGGCATCGGTTCGACCTTCATCAAGGGGCCTTGATTGCGCGTACCCAGACCTGGTTTCGTGACACCCTGATGCGCTCGCGTTGGCTCTACAGCGATGCCGTCGTCGCGAGCCTGCTGATCAATCTCATCGCCATGGCCGCGCCATTATTCGTGATGAACGTCTACGACCGCGTAGTGCCGAACCAGGCCACAGCGACCCTGTGGGTCCTGACGGTGGGCATTGTCGCAGCCTATATCTTTGACCTGATACTCAAGAGCCTGCGCAGCCTGTGTCTGGACCTGGCAGGAAAAAAGACCGACCTGATCATCAGCGCCACGCTGCTGGAACGGGTACTGGGCATGAGCATGAAGTGCCGCCCGGCGCGAATCGGCAGCTTTGCCCAAAGCCTCCACGAGTTCCAGAGCCTACGCGACTTCCTCGCCTCACTGACCTTGACCGCCTTGATCGACCTGCCATTCACCGTGTTGATCCTGTTGGTCATTGCCCTGCTCGGTGGCCCGCTGGCATGGATTCCAGCGCTGGCCTTTCCTTTGGCCCTGTTGATTGGCTATGCCCTGCAGAAACCGCTGATGGCGACCATGGAACGTACCACGGCCCTGGCCGCCGAACGCCAGTCGAGCCTGATCGAATCCCTCGCCGGGCTTGAAGCGGTCAAGGTCAATAACGCCGAGGGCGAGCGGCAATACCAGTGGGAACAAACCATCGGCACCCTCAGCCGTCTGGAACTGCGCATTAAAATGCTCGCCTCCCTGTCAATGAACATGACCCAACTGATTCAACAGTTGGCTGGGGTGGTCATGATCGTGTTCGGCGTTTATCAAATCATTGACGGCAGCCTGAGCATGGGCGGGCTGATCGCCTGTTACATGCTCAGCGGTCGTGCGCTGGGGCCGCTGGCGGCGCTGTCCGGGCTGCTGGGGCGCTACCAGCAGGCGCGGGTCACCATGACCTCGGTGGATCAAATAATGGCCTTGCCCCAGGAGCGTAGCGACCAAGAGAGGCCACTGAGCCGACGCACATTGCAAGGGGCCATCGAGTATCGGCAAACAAGCTTTACCTACCCCGGCCAGCAGAATCCGGCTCTGAAGGATCTGGATCTGCAGCTCGCCCCCGGGGAACGCGTCGGCATCATTGGCCGCAGTGGCTCGGGTAAAAGCTCCCTGGCCAGACTATTGGTCGGGCTTTATCCGCCTGACTGCGGCGCACTGCTGGTCGATGGCGTGGATATACGCCAGTACGACATCAGCGAGCTGCGCCACAACATTGGCTATGTTCCCCAGGACATCCAGTTGCTGGCCGGCACCCTGCGCGACAATCTGGTCAGCGGGGCACGTTACGTCGAGGACGAACGAGTGTTGCAGGCAGCGCAGTTGGCAGGGGTCCATGAGTTCGCCCGCCAGCACCCCCAGGGCTACGACTTGCAAGTCGGCGAGCGGGGTCAAAGCCTTTCCGGCGGTCAACGCCAGAACGTCGCCCTGGCCCGCGCCCTGCTGCTCGACCCACCCATCCTGCTGCTGGATGAGCCGACCAGCGCCATGGACAATGCCGGCGAAGAGCGCCTGAAACAACGTCTGCAAGCCGTGGTGGAAAACAAGACGCTGCTCCTGGTCACTCATCGCCTATCGCTGTTGTCGCTGGTCGACAGGCTGGTGGTCGTCGACCACGGCCGGATTGTGGCCGACGGGCCCAAGGCCGAGGTTCTGGCGCAGCTCAAGCGTAGCCAGGCAGAAGGGGCAGCCATGTGATCAGCCGCTCTTTCAAGGGCCGCGCAGCGCTGAACGACCAGCCGCTGCCGGAAGTCAGCAAGGCTCTGGTCGAAGACGCCCCGCGCGTGGTGCGCCTGACCATCTGGGCGATCAGTGCTTTCCTGGGGTTTATGTTGGCATGGTCCCATTACGCCCTGATTGACGAGGTCACCCGTGGCGATGGCAAGGCGATTCCTTCATCGAAACTGCAAAGAATCCAGAATCTGGAAGGCGGTATCGTCGCCGAACTGTTCGTCCATGAAGGGCAGATCGTCGACGCCGGAGCGCCGTTGCTGCGCCTGGACGATACGCGCTTTGTCTCCACTGTCGACGAGACCGAGGCCGATCGTTTATCGCTGCTGCTGCGGGTCGAACGACTCAGCGCCGAAATCGAAGGGCGCCCGCTGAATATCCCCGAAGAAGTCCGCAGCGCCGCACCGAATCAGGCGCAGAACGAACAGTCGCTGTATGACAGCCGCCAGCAGCAATCGCAGGATGAAATCGGTGGTTTGCACGAGCAACTGATTCAGCGTCAGCAAGAGTTGCTCGAGTTTATCTCCAAGCAGACGCAGTACCGCCAAAGCCTGCGTTTGCAGCACGAGGAAATGACCCTGTCCGCGCCGCTGGTGAGCGCTGGCGCCATCTCCCGAGTGGAAATGCTACGCCTCAAACGCGCAGAAGTCGAAACCCGCGGCCAGTTGGACGCGATGACCCTGGCAATTCCCCGAGCCGAATCGGCGATCAAGGAAGTGCAGCGCAAGATCGACGAAACCCGGGGCAAGTACCGCAGCGAAACGCTGGCAAAGCTCAATGAAGCCCGGACCGAACTGAACAAGGCCCAGGCTACCGGCAAAGCCATGGAGGACCGGGTCAGCCGGACCCTGGTGACCTCACCCGTGCGGGGCATCGTCAAGCAACTCCTGGTCAACACCATTGGCGGCGTGATCCAGCCGGGCAGCGATCTGGTGGAAATCGTCCCCCTGGATGACACCTTACTGGTGGAGGCGAAGATTCGGCCCCAGGACATCGCTTTCCTGCATCCGGGACAGGAGGCAGTCGTCAAATTCACCGCCTATGACTATACCGTCTATGGCGGTTTGAACGCCCATCTGGAACACATCGGTGCCGACACCCTCACCGATGACGATAATAAAAACACCTATTACCTCATCAAGCTCCGTACTGAGCGCAGTCACCTCGGAACAGATGAGCAGCCGTTGCTGATCATCCCGGGGATGGTGGCTTCGGTGGACATCATCACCGGCAAGAAAAGCATTCTCAGCTACCTGCTCAAGCCGATCATTCGCGCCCGTGCCGAAGCGTTGCGTGAGCGTTGATGCCGTGCTGTAGAGGCCGATACTCAGCGCATCTTTATCGCGAGCTACCGCACCACACCCTCTTCGATCAGCAACTTGAGAATGGCCTCGGCACCCGCCTCGGCACTCAGGCCCTTGAGCACTTGGCCGCTGCCACCGCTGGCCTTGGCCGTGGCCGCTTTCATCCGGTCCGCACCACTCTTGGCCTTGATCACTTTCAAGCGCTTGGGCCGGGGCTTGGCCGGTTGTAGGGGCGAGCCTGTGAATAACTCATCTTCGACAATCTCCACCTGTCGCGCCTGCAAAACACCGCGTCGCGCCGGGCCAAAGGCACTTTGCCGGGGCTTGGGCGCAGCGTTATCCACAGTGGCGACAAACGGCAGGCGCACTTTCAGGCGCCGCCGCTGCCCACGGGGCAATGCCTGCAATACCTGGGCAACCCCGGCCTCAATGTTCTCGACCGCGGCCAGCCCTACCACCAGCGGCCACCCCAGTCGCTCGGCCAGCAAAAATGGCAGCATGCCCGAGCCTTCGCCGGTTTCTGCCTGGCTGCCGGCGAGCACCATCTGGGTGTCGGTATCGCGCAGATAGTCGCCCAGCACCGGTAAGGCATCGCTGCCGGCGGGCTGCTCCAACACATGCAACTGCTCCAGGCCCATGCCCAGGTAGGCCCGCAGGGCCGGCTCGCTACTCGCGCCGGCATGCAGCACCTGCAAGTCATGGCCTGCCAGTTGCAGGCCCAGTTCCACCGCCCGCGCATCCTGCTCGGCGCGCCGCGCGCGGCCGGAGGTCGGGTGGGCGCCGATGGACACCAGGCTGACGATCTTCATGTGCATAATCTCTTCCCTACCCCTAGGCCGCATCGCGCTTGGCTGCTTGACGGTACGCCGTGATCGCAGCGATCAAGGCCTGCAGGATCTGTGTGCTGTCGCCAATGACCGAAAGGTCCGCCCGCTTGATCATGTCGCACCCTGGATCGAGGTTGATCGCCACCACTTTGTCGCAGGCGCCAATCCCCTGCAGGTGCTGGATCGCGCCGGAGATCCCGACAGCCACATACACCCGCGCCGTCACCCAGATACCACTGGCGCCGACCTGGCGCTCACGGGCCATGAAACCGTCATCCACCGCCACCCGCGAGGCGCCTTCGGTCGCGCCCAGGGCCGCCGCCGCCTGGTGGAACAGCGGCCAGTCCCTGACCCCGTTGCCACCGGACACAATAAACTCCGCCTCGGCCATCGGTATCGCCGCCGGATCCACCGCCACCGCCCCCAGGTCCTCAATCCGCGCCAGGCTGCGCGCCACGCTTGTGGATAACTCCACCGGCAGGGCTTCATGGCGGGTTTCACTGACCGGCTCGGCACATTCCGCCGCAGCCAGAATCAGGCGCGACACAGGTCGGGCCAGATCCTGCAAACCGGCACCCGCGCGACCGACACACTGGCTATCCTTGACCTGCCAGACCCGCGTCGCGGGGCGTTCACCCAGGGCCGCAGCAAAACGCCGCCCCAGTTCGCCGCCGCCATTGCGGCTATCCGGTAGCAGCCAGTGGCGCGGGCCAAATTGGTTATCCACAGCCCGCAGGCCTTGGACTCGCTGCTCCGGTGCATAACCACTGAACTCATTGCCCTCCAGCACCAGGAGCCGGTCGACGCCCGCCGTGGCAAATGCGCGCTCCTTGTGTTCACCAAACACCACCGCCAGGACCGCTCCGTCGGCACCCGCCAACTGCCGGGCGAGGCCGAGCAGGTCGCGGTCATGGCTGCTCAGGCGCCCGCCGACCATATCCGGCACAACGTTGATATAGAACGCCGGCTGCATCACTTGATGCAGCGGTAATGGGACCTCGGTCGCCGCGCTGCGCTTGGCGTTACCGCCTTGCTGGGCGCCGCTGCGGTCGATCCGCTTGAGACCGGCTGGGCCGATAAACCCCAGCCCGTGGGGATTCTTGCGCACCAGCCCATTGGGTCCCATCCAGCTGTGGACCTGTAGCTGCATGGCCGCATGCAGCGGGTGCAGACGGTTGCGGGCAATCCATTCGGCCCGTGGGTCGCGGCGAATAATCTCGCTCATCAGTGCACCTCCGCCGTTTCGCGTTTGCTCGGTACGGACGAGGTACCCGAGGCGTCTTCCAACAACGCCTCAGCCACCAGCTCGGCAAGATCCTTGATCAGCGGCCGGGGTTCGACCACCCCTTCGAGCATCGCCGTGCATTGTGGACAACCCACGGCCACCAGGTCGGCGCCGGTCTCGCGGATATCCTCCATACGCATATCGGGAATCCGCTGCTTGCCGGGAATATCGGTGATCGGTGCTCCGCCACCGCCGCCGCAGCAACGGGAGCGGAAGCCGGAACGTTGCATTTCCCGGACTTCGATCCCCAAAGCCCGCAGCACCTCGCGAGGCGCCTCGTATTCACCGTTGTAGCGACCCAGGTAGCAGGGATCGTGATACGTGACGCTATTGCCCTTGTGCTGGCCCAGATTTAACGCGCCCTGGCCAATCAGTTCGGCCATGTAGCCGCTGTGGTGCTGCACCAGGTAGTGGCCATCGAAGGCGCCGTACTCGTTTTTCAATACGTGAAAACTGTGGGGGTCGCAGGTCACGATACGGTTGAAGCTGTACTTGGCCAGGGTCTGGATATTGCGCCGGGCCAGCAACTGGAACGTCGCCTCATCGCCCAGACGCCGCGCTACATCACCGCTATCGCGCTCTTCCAGCCCCAGTACGGCAAAGTCGACATTGGCCGCTTTCAGCACTTTGACAAAGGCCCGCAGGGTCCGCTGGTTGCGCATATCGAACGCGCCATCGCCGACCCAGAACAGCACGTCGGTCGCTTTCTTGTCGGCGAGCAGATTGAGGTTCAAGTCCGCCGCCCAGTTCATCCGCCCGCCAGGCGCAAAGCCGCCGGGGTTGTCGGTAGCGATCAGGTTTTCCAGGACTTCAGCGCCCTTGTTCGGGGTCGCGCCTTTCTCCAGGGTCAGGTGCCGGCGCATATCAACGATGGCATCGACGTGTTCGATCATCATCGGGCACTCCTCGACACACGCACGGCAGGTGGTACACGACCACAGTGTCTGCGCATCGACCAGGCCATTGACGATAGGTTGGTGGGGGTTACCGCCATGTTCGCCCAGTGGCATGCCTGGATAAGGGCTGCCGGCAAAGTGCGCATCGGTGCCGCCGGCCAGGCCGACGACCATATCCTGGATCAGCTTTTTCGGGTTCAACGGCTGCCCGGCGGCGAACGCCGGGCAAGCAGCTTCGCACTTGCCGCATTGCACACAGGCATCGAAACCGAGCAACTGGTTCCAGGTAAAATCCACCGGCTTTTCCACGCCCAGGGGGGCGTGCGGATCGCTGAGGTCGAGGGGTTTGAGGCCCGTCGAGCGGCCGCCGCCAAAACGCTCGGCACGCCGATGCCAGGCCAGATGCAGGGCCCCGGCAAATGCGTGTTTCATCGGCCCGCCCCAGGTCATGCCGAAGAACAGCTCCGACACGCCCCACAACACCCCAAGCCCCAGCAACACGGCCAATACCCAACCGCCAAAGTCGGCCGGCAGCAGGCCTGCCACCGGCAGGGTCGCGATAAAGAAACTCGCGGAAAAGGCCAACAGGCTTTTGGGCAGCCGCATCCACGGCCCCTTCGATAGACGGCTGGGTGGCTGGCGCCGGCGCAGTGCGACAAAGATCGCCCCGCCAAACATCAGCAACGTCGCCGCCAGCAGGGCATAGCCGAGCAGTGGGTGATGCAGCCCGAACCCATGCACAAGGATCGCCAGCACTGCCGCCAGTACAAAACCGCCCGCCGTGGCCACGTGGGTATTGGCCATGTATTTATCCCGCGCCACCACATGGTGCAGATCGACCCTATAGCGCTTGGGCATGGCCAGCAGGCCAGCGAGCAGATCGACCTTGGCCGGCCGCCCCCGCCGCCACATGGCCGCCCGCCGAAAAGCCCCCAGAACAGCCAGGCCTAGCGCAGCAAAAAGCAGAAGGGGAAGCACAAAACTCAGCATGGAGGTGTCCTCGGGGAGGACAGCGGCAAGTGGCAAGCTCCAAACGGCAAGTACCGCGCCGCGCAAGGCGTCACGTCTGCCTTAAAGCTACCGACTACCGCTGCCCTCAAAGATCGAATGCAGCGCAAACCTCAAGCGGCAAGCCGCCCGAAAAAGCAGCAACCCGCTCTGCGCGGCTTGCCGCTCTTGGCTTGCTGCTCGCCGCTGCGTTTAAAAATCTTTGCAAAGGCGCAGGGCGTCATAGATGGCCGCGTGGGTATTGCGCTGGGCCACGCAGTCGCCGATCCGGAACAGCAGGTAGCCGTCACCCGGTTCGCTCAGCACAGGCTGGGGCTTGATCGCGAACAGCGCTTCGACATCCATCTGGCCCTTGTTCCGCGAGTCGGCCTTGAGCCCGTAGTAAAGCGCCTCGTCCGGCCGTACACCGTTCTCCACCACCACCTGGTCGACCACCCGCTCCTCCTTGGCGCCGGTGTATTCGTTTTCCAGCACCGCTATCAGCTTGTCGCCCTCGCGATAGACCTTCTCCAGCATCATGTCGCCGGTCATGATCACTTCCTTGGGATACATGCTGCGGTAGTAGGTCGGGAACGAGGTGCCGCCAATGGCCACGCCCGGCTTGATATCGTCGGTGACAATCTCGACCTGGCACCCCTTGTCCGCCAGGAAGTCAGCCACCGACATCCCGGTGAATTCGCAGATGGTGTCGTAGACCAGCACGTTCTTGCCCGGCGCCACCTTGCCGTCGAGCACGTCCCAACTGCTGACGACCAGCCCTTCGGCGGCGCCCCACTGTTCGTTCTGCTCGATAAACGGATGACCGCCGACGGCCAGTACCACGATATCGGGGCGTAAATCGAGAATGGTCGCGACGTCGGCCGCCGTGCCCAGGCGCAGGTCGACTTTCAAACGCGCCAGCTCCAGTTGGAACCAACGGGTGATCCCGGCGATCTGGTCGCGCTGCGGGGCCTTGGACGCGGTGGTGATCTGCCCGCCAATCGCGTCCTTCTTCTCGAACAGGGTCACGTCATGGCCGCGCTCGGCCGCCACGCGCGCCGCCTCCATACCGGCCGGGCCGGCACCGACCACCACGACTTTGCGCTTGACCCCGGTGGACGGCTCGATGATATGGGGCACACCCATGTATTCGCGGGAGGTCGCCGCGTTCTGGATGCACAGCACATCCAGGCCCTGGTACTGACGGTCGATGCAATAGTTGGCGCCGACGCATTGTTTGATCTGGTCGATCTGGCCCATCTTGATCTTGGCGATCAGGTGCGGGTCGGCCATATGGGCGCGGGTCATGCCGACCATATCGACATAACCGCCTTCGAGAATCCGCGTCGCCTGGTTGGGGTCCTTGATGTTCTGTGCATGCAGCACCGGCACCTTGACCACTTCCTTGATCCCGGCTGCCAGGTGCAGGAAGGGCTCCGGCGGGAAACTCATGTTCGGAATCACGTTGGCCAGGGTGTTATGGGTATCGCACCCCGAGCCGACAACGCCGAGAAAATCGAGCATGCCCGTGGCGTCGTAGTACTGGGCGATCTGTTTCATATCTTCGTGGGACAGGCCATCGGGGTGGAACTCGTCACCACAGATGCGCATGCCGACGCAAAAGTCGTCGCCCACTTCGGCGCGTACCGCCTTGAGCACTTCCAGGCCGAATTTCATCCGCCCTTCAAAGGTGCCGCCCCATTCATCGGTGCGCTTGTTGACCCGCGGGCTCCAGAACTGGTCGATCATATGCTGGTGCACCGCCGACAGCTCAACGCCATCCAGGCCACCGGCCTTGGCGCGGCGCGCGGCCTGGGCGTAGTTGCCGATGACCCGCCAGATTTCTTCCGGCTCGATGGTCTTGCACGTCGCGCGGTGCACGGGCTCACGAATGCCCGAGGGCGACATCAACGTCGGCCAGTTGAAACCGTCCCAGCGCGAGCGCCGGCCCATATGGGTAATCTGAATCATGATCTTGGCGCCATGCTTGTGCATGGCGTCGGCCAGGTTCTGGAAGTGCGGGATGATCCGGTCGGTGGCCAGGTTCACCGAGCTCCACCACTCCTGCGGGCTGTCGATGGCCACCACCGAGGAGCCGCCGCAAATGGCCAGGCCGATACCGCCCTTGGCCTTCTCTTCGTAGTACTGCACGTACCGCGCGGTGGTCATGCCGCCGTCGGTAGCGTAGACCTCGGCGTGGGCGGTGCTGAGTACGCGGTTGCGGATAGTCAGTTTGCCGATCTGGATCGGCTGGAACATTGCTTCGAATGCCATGGCGAACCCCTCGACCTACAACGGTTTGACGATGAACAGGCCGTCATCGTGGCCTTCTTGCGAACCACCGTAGACCTGCTCGGCCACCGTGCGAATCGGGCTACCGCGTGCCGCGAGGATCTGGTCCATGGCGCCGGCAAACCAGCCGGTGAACATATAGTCGACCTTGCGCCCGACCTTGCCGTAGACATAGACAAACGCCGAGTGCTCGAGCTTGATGCTGGCGGTGCCTTGTTCCAGGACGATGTCCTGGATCTTGAACAGCCCCCAGCCGCGCTGGGACAGGCGCTTCATATAGTGTTCGAACACCGCCACGCCTTCGAGGCCATGACACTCGGCTTCCTTCTCGCACCAGTGCCAGGCGGATTTGTAGCCGGCCTTGTAGAGAATCTCGGCATAGGCTTCGGCGCCCAGCACTTCTTCGATGCCCATATGGTTGTTCACGAAAAAATGCCGCGGCACGTACAGCATCGGCAAGGCGTCAGAGGTCCAGACACCGGTTTCGCTGTCGACTTCGATGGGCAGTTGTGGGGCGATTTTGGCCATGGAACACAAACTCCGGAAAACTAGACTGAACGTGCGCGCCCAGGTGATGGTCGCTGCGCTGTTGAATAAACCCGCCGCGTGATGAGGTCCGAAGCCCTGGCGAGCGCATCGAGAGCGAGGGTCTGACGCCGCTATCGACGGATGCCGTAGGCTCCAGGGCTCATCACTCGCCCCAGACATCCTTCAGAACATTGACCCAGTTCTCGCCCATGATCTTGCGCACCACGCGCTCGGGATGGCCGCGCTTGAGCAGGGTTTCGGTGAGGTTGGGGAACTCGCCCACGGTGCGGATGCCCAGGGGGTTGATGATCTTGCCGAAGCTGGTCAGGCGGCGGGCATAGCCCTTGTCGTGGGTCAGGTACTCGAAGAAGTCCTGGCCATGGCCCTGGGTAAAGTCGGTACCGATACCGATAGCGTCTTCACCGACGATATTCATGGTGTATTCGATGGCTTCGGCGTAGTCGTCGATGGTCGAGTCGATGCCCTTGGCCAGAAACGGCGCAAACATGGTCACGCCCACAAAACCGCCGTGGTCGGCGATGAATTTCAGTTCCTCGTCGGACTTGTTGCGCGGGTGCTCCTTGAGCCCGGACGGCAGGCAATGGGAGTAGCAGACCGGCTTCTTCGATTCGAGAATGACTTCCTCACTGGTCTTGGAGCCGACATGGGACAGGTCGCACATGACCCCCACACGGTTCATCTCGGCAACGATTTCGCGACCAAAGCCCGACAGGCCACCGTCGCGCTCGTAGCAGCCGGTACCCACCAGGTTCTGGGTGTTGTAGCACATCTGCACGATGCCCACGCCCAGCTGCTTGAAGAGGTCGACATAGGCAATCTGGTCCTCGAAGGCATGGGCGTTCTGGAAGCCAAACAGGATGCCGGTCTTGCCTTGTTCCTTAGCCTTACGGATATCGGCGGTGCTGCGTACCGCGAGCACCAGGTCGCTGTTTTCACGGATCAGTTTCTGGCTGGCGGCAATGCTGTTCATCGTCGCCTGGAAGCCTTCCCACACCGAAACGGTGCAGTTGGCGGCGGTCAGGCCACCTTTGCGCATGTCCTCGAACAGCTCACGGTTCCACTTGGCAATGATCAGCCCGTCGATAACGATGCTGTCGGCGTGCAGTTCGGCTGGGCTCATCAGGCGGTCCCCTATTAGCGATACCTGCGCCGAATCGTCTGCCGGCGCTTTGGGGCCAGCATATGCCTGAGGCTCAAGGGAGCCGGGTGCAAAAACGACAGGGGAATTGCCGAAAGCGTCAATCCACGCCAAACCGCCCACAGCGGCGGATCACGTGGCCTGGGGCGCCTCTGTTCTTTAACCGACGCTTGAGCCAGAATCGACGTCCATCGCTCTACTCTCTAAGGATCAGGACGCCGCAATGAAATCGACTCTCCTGGCGCTGGCGCTTGTCAGCAGCGCCCTGCACGCCGCCGAAAACCCCGACAGCTCGCCCTGCGATGCCGTGGAAAACGACCAGCAGACCCTGGAGTGCTCGATCTACAGCAAAAACACCGCCGACCAGTTGCTGGCAGACAACTTTCAGGCCCTGCTGGAGCGGATCAAGGATCAGTACGCCGACAACCCGGCGCAACTCAAGGACCTCGACAGCCAGGTGCGCAATGCCCAGCAGCTATGGCTGAAGCTGCGTGAGGCCGACTGCGCTATCGAAGCCTTCCCGGCCAAGCCCGGCAGCAAGGCCTTCAGCATCAGCCAGAATGACTGCATGGCACGCACCAGCGACGAGCGCTCGGAGTTCCTGGAATCCATCGCCCAGGAGTAGCCCGGCCTCTCCCTTGTAGGAACACGCTCTACAGCCCCCTCGCCGCTTCTCTCACTTCCCCCAAAGGATTCGCATGACACTCTGCGGTATTGAAATCAAAGGCAGCGAAGCGATCTTCGCCCTGGTCTCCCAGCAGGCTGGCGGCTTCCAGCACCAGGCCAGCGCCATCAAGAAAATCGCCCTGGAAGACGACGACCAGGCCGCCAACGTCAAAGCCTTTGCGCACGAGATCCAGGCGTTTATCCAGGCCAACGGCATCACCCGTATCGCCATCAAGAAGCGCAGCAAAAAAGGCGAGTTCGCCGGTGGCCCGACCACCTTCAAGATCGAAGGCATCCTGCAGTTGCTGGCATCGTGCGACGTGCAGTTGCTGTCGCCGCAGACCATCAATGCCCAGTACAAGAAGCACGCCTTCGAACTGCCAACGAGCCTGAATAAATACCAGCACGAAGCCTACAAGACCGCCTGCGCGGCGCTGACCCGCTAAAGCTGAGCGCAGCGGCTGCCCAGCGGCAGCGGTTTAGCCGAAAACGACCTGTTCATAGGCATGCCGGACATTCACGCTGGCGCCTCTTGCGGGGCCCCCCAGGGGCCAGCAGAATCGAGACACGATCACGCCCGGAACAAGGAAAAACGCCATGATGCACGCGGATTTGATTGACCAGGAAGACCTGCTCGGCCAGCTCAGGGCCCTGGGATTCGAAGTACCGGCCGGCGCCACGGCCGAGCAGGCCTGTGAATGCGCGGTACGCGGCCTGAGCGAAGCGCGAGCCAAGGCGCTCAAGGGCTTGGTCGAACAACTGCTGACAGGCAATGCAACCATCCTCCCGGCGGTACGCCAGGCCCTCGATCAGCAACTGCTGCCCGCCCTCGCCCAATACCAGCAGAACCGCCGCTAGCCGTACCCTGCAGGAGCCTGTTGGCTCCTGCACATGGCCCCGGGAATTAGAGCCTTACGCTGGCAAACGTCGATTCGTTGCGCGCCTGGCTCAGGGCCGATAAAGGACCGGCCAGCGGCGCCAGCACCATCGACTGGGGAATCGGCAGCATCGCGACCTGCTGGGTGGTATTGGATCCTACGCGCTCGTCCCTCGGCGGGATGCCAAAGTATTCGCGGTAGCACTTGGAGAAGTGCGGCGTGGAGACAAAACCGCACACCGAAGCCACTTCAATAATCGACATCGGCGTCTGCTTGAGCAGTTGCCGAGCGCGGATCAAACGCAATTTGAGGTAGTAACGCGACGGCGAGCAATGCAGGTACTTCTGGAACAACCGCTCCAACTGACGCCGCGAGACCGCGACATAGACCGCCAGCTCATCGAGGTCGATCGGCTCTTCCAGGTTGGCTTCCATCAGCGCGACGATTTCCTGCAGCTTCGGCTGGTTGGTACCGAGCATATGCTTGAGCGGTACACGCTGGTGATCCTGTTCGTTGCGAATGCGCTCGTAGACAAACATTTCGGAGATCGCCGCCGACAGCTCACGGCCGTGATCGCGGCTGATCAGGTGCAACATCATGTCCAGCGGTGCGGTGCCGCCGGAACTGGTGAAGCGATTGCGGTCGAGGGTGAACAGGCGGGTGCTCATGGCCACCCGGGGAAAGGCTTCCTGCATCGCCGCCAGGCATTCCCAGTGCACGCTGCAATCGAAGCCGTCGAGCAACCCGGCGCAGGCCAGGGCCCAACTGCCGGTACAGACCGCTCCGAGACGGCGCGACTGGCGGGCCTGGCTTTGCAGCCACGACACATGTTCACGGCTGACGGTGCGCTGGATACCGATGCCGCCGCAGACAATCACGGTGTCCAGGGCCGGCGCCTTGTGCATGGAGGCGTCGGGCGTAATCTGCAGGCCATCGCTGGCCCAGACCTGGCTGCCATCGGCACTGAGCGTGGTCCAGCGATACAGCTCGCGACCGGACAGCTGGTTGGCCATGCGCAGGGGTTCTACAGCGGACGCCAGGGAAATCAGCGTGAAATTGTCCAGCAGCAGAAAGCCGATGGATTGAGGCGCACGGTTCTGGGGTTGAGCCCCGGAGTTGAACGACGTCATCGCGGTATCTCCTCACACAAAGCAATGGTTGGCCCCAGGCGCAGGCTCTTGTTATTGCCCTCAGTCTTTTGCAGGAAAGGGGCTTTGATATGACAGAGCAAATGCCATGCCTAAAGTTGAATGGGCATTCAATAACTCCTGAAAACGACGTCGCGATGCGTCTATATAGCCCGCGTGGGGAGTAGGGATTAAAGCGGCCGGGGCGTAGCGGCGGCGCTGCCCCTGAGCAGTTCGGTAGCACTTGTGTGCCACCGGTGCCAGGGCCCGGGGAGGAGTGTCACCCCTGGCACGGTAGCGCCCTATAAGGTGGCGTTTGTCCTGCGGGCGACTCGTTAGCGGGCATGCACAGTGGCCCTGGGGGAGCAGTGGCCGGGGTGGGCGTTCGCGGGTGAGCGGCTCAGCATTCCACCGCGCTGACCGCCAGCCCGCCGCGCGAGGTTTCCTTGTACTTGTCGTGCATATCGGCGCCGGTATCGCGCATGGTGCGGATCACCCGGTCGAGGGAAATAAAGTGCTGGCCGTCGCCGCGCAGGGCCATCTGCGCCGCATTGATCGCCTTGACCGCCGCAATCGCGTTGCGCTCGATACACGGCACCTGGACCAGACCGCCCACCGGGTCGCAGGTCAGGCCCAGGTTATGTTCCAGACCGATTTCCGCGGCGTTGCACAGCTGGGCCGGCGTCGCACCCAGAATCTGCGCCAGCCCGGCAGCCGCCATGGCACACGCCGAGCCGACTTCCCCCTGGCAGCCCACTTCGGCACCGGAGATCGAGGCGTTCTTCTTGCACAGAATGCCCACCGCCGCGGCACCCAGTAAGTAGTCGACGACGTTGGCGTCAGTCACCGCTTCGCTGAACTTCATAAAGTAGTGCAACACCGCCGGAATAATTCCCGCCGCGCCGTTGGTCGGGGCCGTGACCATGCGCCCGCCCGCGGCGTTTTCCTCGTTGACCGCCAAGGCAAACAGATTGACCCACTCCATCGCGCTCAAGGTCGAGCCAATCACATTGGGCTTGTTCAACTCCTGCAGGCTGCGGTGCAAACGGGCCGCGCGCCGCCGTACATTCAACCCGCCCGGCAGGATGCCTTCGTGCTTGAGCCCCTGCTCGACGCAATCTTGCATGGCACGCCAGAGTTTCATCAGCCCGGCGCGTATCTCTTCCTCCGAACGCCACGTCAGCTCGTTGGCCAGCATCAATTGCGCGACATTCAAGTCATGTCGCCGGCATAGCTCCAGCAGCTCCACGGCACTGGAGAAATCGTAGGGCAACACCGTGGTATCCCGATCAGCCACCCCGGCTGCGGCCTGGCTCGCATCGACCACAAAACCGCCGCCCACCGAATAGTAGGTATCGCGGTGCAGTTCGCCCGCCTCGCCTTCTGCAACCAGAGTCATGGCATTGGGATGGAACGGCAGGTTTTCATCGATCAGGCGCATGTCTCGCGCCCAGACAAACGCCACCGGCCAACTTGCGTCGAGCAACAAGCGATCGTTCTCGCGTAGCTGGGCGATGCGCGGACCGATCTGGGCCGGATCAATTGCGTCCGGCCATTCACCCATCAGCCCCATGATCACGGCGTTGTCGCTGCCATGGCCGACTCCCGTTGCACTGAGCGAGCCATAGAGCTGGACTTCGATCCGCCGCACCTGCGCCAGCTCGCCGCGCTCGCGCAGTGCCTGGACAAACAGCGCCGCGGCGCGCATCGGCCCGACCGTGTGCGAACTGGACGGGCCGATACCGATCTTGAACAGATCGAACACGCTGATAGCCATGACCGCGAGCCTCCTCGATAGACGGGGTGCAGACGCCGCAGAGCACCGGATGGCGCAGCTGCTACGCTGAACAGTGGTCGCATCATCGGGCCTTTATCGAGTCTCGCGCCGTCTCACACCGACGCACTCATGCCCACTAACGTCGCGGCCTGGCCAAGGTGGTTTCTGCGACGTTTTCCTGCGGTTCAGATCGCCGAAAGTGCCCGTACAGACCGGTAAAAACCTGGATACGACCTTACCGACACTGGATACGACCCCATCTGTACTGGTTACGACGCACCCTGTAGGCGTTTGATTTTCACTGTTACATGATCGGTCTCGACTCGATTGCAAGGCACGGTGGCAGAGCCGTTTCCCCACGCCGCCCAACCACAACTTATAAGTGCGGTGCACGCCGCCGAACACACCAGGAGTCCACCCCATGAAAGGTTCCCCATCGTTGTTGTTGGCCGCCATGTTGAGTCTGCCGGCACTGGCCCAGGCGGCAGAGCCAGCCCAATGCAGCACCGTGAACTTCTCCGATGTCGGCTGGACCGACATCACCGTGACCACCGCCACCACCAGCTACGTGCTTGACGCCCTCGGCTACAAGACCAAGACCACCATGATTTCCGTGCCCGTGACCTACAAGTCCCTGGCCGACGGCAAGAACATGGACGTGTTCCTGGGCAACTGGATGCCGACCATGGAAAACGACATCAAGCCGTATCGCGACGCGGGCACCGTGGAAACCGTGCGCGCCAACCTGGAGAACGCCAAGTACACCCTGGCCGTTCCCGAGGCGCTGTATGACAAGGGGCTGAAAGACTTCGCCGATATCGTGAAATTCAAGAAGGAGCTCGACGGCAAGATCTACGGCATCGAGCCGGGCAACGACGGCAACCGCATGATCCAGACCATGATCGACAAGAACGCCTTCGGCCTGAAGGACGCCGGCTTCAAGGTCGTCGAATCCAGCGAAGCCGGCATGCTGTCCCAGGTCGAGCGTGCCTCTCGGCGCCATACCGACGTGGTGTTCCTCGGCTGGGAACCACACCCGATGAACACCCGGTTCAAGATGAAATACCTGACCGGTGGCGATGACTTCTTCGGCCCCAACTACGGCCAGGCGACCATCTACACCAACACCCGCAAAGGCTATAGCGAGGAATGCAGCAACGTCGGCCAGTTGCTCAAGAACCTGTCCTTCACCCTGAACATGGAAAGCACGCTGATGGGCAATGTGTTGGACGACAAGATCAAGCCCGAGGCCGCCGCCAAGGCCTGGCTGCAAAAGAACCCGCAAGTGCTCGATACCTGGCTGGCCGGCGTGACCACCTTCGACGGCAAACCTGGCCTGGAGGCCGTGAAAGCCAAGCTCGCGCAGTAATCGCCGGCGCCAGGCGGGCCCGCTCGCCTGGCACGGTACTTATTCCCTCGCATGTGGACGTTCAATACCATGCTGACTGATCACAAAATCCCCCTAGGCCAGTACATCGCGGCCTTCGTCGAATGGCTGACGCAACATGGCGCCAACACCTTCGACGCGATCGCGAGCACACTGGAAACGATGATCCACGGCGTGACGTTTGCGCTCACCTGGTTCAACCCGCTGGCACTGATCGGCCTGATCGCGCTGATCGCGCACCTGATCCAGCGCAAGTGGGGCCTGACCGCCTTTGTTATCGCCTCCTTCCTGCTGATCCTCAACCTGGGGTACTGGCAGGAAACCATGGAGACCCTCGCCCAGGTGCTGTTCGCCACACTGGTCTGCGTGGTCATCGGCGTGCCGCTGGGGATCGTCGCCGCGCACCGGCCGATGTTCTACACCATGATGCGCCCGGTCCTCGACCTGATGCAGACCGTGCCGACCTTCGTCTACCTGATTCCCACCCTGACCCTGTTCGGCCTGGGCGTGGTTCCCGGGCTGATTTCCACGGTAGTGTTCGCCATTGCGGCGCCCATCCGGCTGACCTACCTGGGCATCCAGGACGTGCCCCAGGAACTGCTCGACGCCGGCAAGGCCTTTGGCTGCTCGCGCCGCCAACTGCTCTCGCGCATCGAATTGCCCCACGCCATGCCGAGCATCGCCGCGGGGATTACCCAGTGCATCATGCTCTCGCTGTCCATGGTGGTGATCGCCGCCCTGGTGGGCGCCGACGGCCTGGGCAAACCCGTGGTCAACGCACTGAATACCGCTGATATCGCCTTGGGCTTCGAAGCCGGTCTGGCGATCGTACTGCTGGCCATCATGCTCGACCGTATCTGCAAACAACCCGATGTCCAGGTAAGGGGTGACGCATGAGCATAATCCGCTTCGACCAGGTAGATGTGATCTTCTCCAAGAACCCGCGCGAGGCCCTGGCGCTCCTGGATAAAGGCCTCAAGCGTGACGAGATCCTGAAGAAAACCGGCCAGATCGTTGGTGTCGAAAAAGCCAGCCTGGATATCGAGAAAGGCGAAATCTGCGTACTGATGGGCCTCTCGGGCTCGGGTAAGTCCAGCCTGCTGCGCTGCATCAATGGCCTGAATACCGTGAGCCGCGGCCACTTGTTCGTCGAGCACGAAGGCAAACAGATCGATATCGCCAACTGCACCCCGGCCGAACTGAAGATGATGCGCACCCAGCGTATCGCCATGGTGTTCCAGAAGTTCGCCCTGATGCCCTGGCTGACGGTGCGCGAGAACATCAGCTTCGGCCTCGAAATGCAGGGCCGTCCGGAGAAGGAAAGGCGCAAGCTGGTGGAGGAAAAACTCGAACTGGTGGGTCTGACCCAGTGGCGCAACAAGAAGCCCGACGAGCTGTCCGGCGGCATGCAGCAACGGGTCGGCCTGGCCCGCGCCCTGGCGATGGACGCCGACATCCTGCTGATGGACGAACCCTTCTCGGCCCTCGACCCCCTGATCCGCCAGGGCCTGCAAGACGAATTACTGACCCTGCAGAGCAAACTGGCCAAGACCATCGTCTTCGTCAGCCACGACCTCGACGAAGCCCTCAAGCTGGGCAGCCGCATCGCGATCATGAAGGACGGCCGGATCATCCAGTACAGCAAGCCCGAGGAAATCGTCCTCAACCCGGCCGACGAATATGTGCGCACCTTTGTCGCCCACACCAACCCCCTCAACGTACTGTGCGGGCGCAGCCTGATGCGCACCCTGGACAACTGCAAGCGCGTCAACGGCTCGGTATGCATCGACCCTGGCGGCGACTCCTGGCTCGACCTGGCCGAAGGCAACACCATCAAGGGTGCCCGGCGTAATGGCGCCAGCCTGGACCTGCAGAACTGGGTGCCCGGCCAAGCCGTGGAAGGCCTCGACCGCCGGCCGACCCTGGTGGACGCCAATATCGGCATGCGTGACGCGTTGCAGATTCGCTATCAGACCGGCAACAAGCTGGTGCTGCACGAGAACCAGACCGTGGTCGGCATCCTGGGCGACAGTGAGCTTTACCACGCGCTGCTGGGCAAGAACCTGGGCTGACCGAGCCGCTGCGGCTGGCGCCGTGCAATGCAATGACGACACGCCAGCCCCACGCTCGCCGTTCACTCTCGGGCTCACCCGCAACGGCGGCGCCCGGACGGGCAAGGAGGGACACAAGGCCAAGGGACACTCGACCAATCGGCGAGTGGGTCGCCCACTGACGGGTGATATAAAGACACCCCGAAAAAGCCTGAAACCCTCGCCCGCTCGCCGCTTTCCCGGTGCAGCCGGTTCGCAATACGTCCGTACATGCCCAAGCCCCGGGTGCCTGGCTTGTGCGGCGGCTCCGTCGCTAGCGGTTAATGCCATGTGTTGCGTGGGCTTCGAGTTTTTTCGAAGGTATTTCTTCGCCATTTACGGCCGGAGAAACCCACGAACCGTGACGTTTTATCGCAGAGCTTATTTTTGTTGATTGAACGTTCAATCAAAACAAAATAGACTGGCCCTCATGCCCGTAGCCGTTGTTCGGCCACCCGCAGGCCCAAGGAGAAGTACCCGATGCCCAAGGTCGGTATGCAGCCCATACGCCGTCAGCAGTTGATCGAAGCCACGTTGATGGCGGTCGATCAGGTCGGAATGGGGGACGCCAGCATTGCGCTGATCGCCCGCCTGGCCGGTGTCTCGAACGGCATCATCAGCCACTACTTTCAGGACAAGAACGGCCTGATCGCCGCCACCATGCGCTATCTGATGAATGCGCTGATCGAGAATGTCGCCGAACGCCGCCAGGCATTGACCGACGAGAGCCCGCGGGCCCATCTGCAGGTGATCATCGAAGGCAACTTCGACGCCAGCCAGGTCAACGGTCCGGCCATGAAAACCTGGCTGGCCTTCTGGGCCGCCAGCATGCACCAGCCCTCATTGCACCGGTTGCAGCGGATCAACGACCACCGTCTGTATTCCAACCTGTGCTGCCAGTTCCGCCGGGTATTGCCCCTGGCCGAAGCGCGCAGCGCAGCACGCGGGCTGGCCGCCCTGATCGATGGTTTGTGGCTGCGCGGCGCGTTGTCGGGCGATGCGTTCGACACCGAACAGGCACAACGGATTGCCTACGAATACATGGATCTACAATTGGCGAAGCAGGTGAGCTAGCGCCCTCAAACGCGCTGTCCCTGAACCGCTGCCGGTTTGAGTTGCCCCAGTATCGAGGCACTCGGCCGGCGGTTAACGCCCACCCTTCTATGCACTTGCGAGGACACTATGGCCCGTTTCGAACTGCAAAAACTCTATATCGACGGTGGCTACACCGACGCCAGCGGCGATGCGACTTTCGAGGCCATCAACCCGGCCACCGGTGAAGTCCTCGCGCACGTGCAACGCGCCACCCTCGCGGACGTCGAGCGGGCCGTGACCAGTGCCGAGAAGGGCCAGAAAATCTGGGCAGCCATGACGGCCATGGAGCGTTCGCGCATCCTGCGCCGCGCCGTCGATATCCTGCGCGAGCGCAACGACGAACTGGCCGCCCTGGAAACCCTGGACACCGGCAAGGCCTACTCCGAAACCCGCTACGTCGATATCGTCACCGGCGCCGACGTGCTCGAATACTATGCCGGCCTGGGGCCGGCCATCGAAGGCGAGCAGATCCCGCTGCGCCCCACGTCCTTCGTCTACACCCGTCGCGAGCCGCTGGGCGTGGTGGCCGGTATCGGCGCCTGGAACTACCCGATCCAGATCGCCCTGTGGAAATCCGCGCCGGCCCTGGCCGCCGGCAACGCGATGATCTTCAAGCCGAGTGAAGTCACCTCCCTGACCACCCTCAAGCTTGCCGAAATCTATACCGAGGCTGGCCTGCCCGCTGGCGTGTTCAACGTTTTGACCGGCAGCGGCCGTGAAGTCGGCACCTGGCTGACCGAACACCCGCGCATCGAAAAAGTCTCCTTTACCGGCGGCACCGACACCGGCAAGAAAGTCATGGCCAGCGCCTCGAGTTCGTCGCTCAAGGAAGTGACCATGGAGCTGGGCGGCAAGTCGCCGCTGATCATCTTCGACGATGCCGACCTGGATCGCGCCGCCGACACCGCGATGATGGCCAACTTCTACAGTTCGGGCCAGGTTTGCACCAACGGCACCCGGGTCTTTGTCCCCAAGCACCTGTTGGCCGCCTTCGAAGCCAAGATCGCCGAGCGCGTCGCGCGTATTCGCGTGGGTGACCCCCAGGACGAAAACACCAACTTCGGCCCGCTGGTCAGCTTTGCCCATATGGAAAGCGTGCTGGGCTATATCGCCCAAGGCAAGGCCGAGGGTGCCCGCGTGCTGTGCGGTGGCGAGCGGCTGACGGCTGGCGACCTGGCCAAGGGCGCCTATGTAGCGCCAACGGTCTTCACTGACTGCACCGACGAAATGACCATCGTGCGCGAAGAAATCTTTGGCCCGGTGATGAGCATCCTCACCTACGAGACCGAGGACGAAGTGATCCGCCGCGCCAACGCCACCGACTTCGGCCTGGCTGCCGGTGTTGTCACCCAGGACCTGAACCGCGCCCACCGGGTGATTCATCAATTGGAAGCGGGTATCTGCTGGATCAATGCCTGGGGCGAATCCGACGCCAAAATGCCGGTCGGTGGCTACAAGCAATCGGGCGTGGGCCGTGAAAACGGTCTCAGCTCGCTGAACAACTTCACACGGATCAAATCGGTTCAGGTCGAGCTTGGCGAATACCACTCGGTGTTCTAAACAGCGACAACCCGCAAGTTTCAAGCGCCAAGTACCGGTAACAGCCTGCTTGGCGCACGACCTCCATTCAACGCGAGCCCGCTTCACGGCCTTTCTTCTTGCAGCGTGAAGCGGGCGGCTCGCAGCCCAGGAGCTCTTATGATTCAGGAGTTTGATTACATCATCATCGGCGCCGGCTCAGCCGGAAATACCCTCGCGACTCGTTTGACCGAGGACCCCGGGGTGACCGTGCTGTTGCTCGAAGCCGGAGGGCCGGATTACCGCTTCGACTTTCGCACCCAGATGCCCGCCGCCCTCGCCTACCCCTTGCAGGGCCGGCGCTACAACTGGGCCTACGAAACCGATCCCGAGCCGCATATGGACGGCCGGCGGATGGAGTGCGGACGCGGCAAGGGCCTCGGCGGCTCCTCACTGATCAACGGCATGTGCTACATCCGCGGCAACGCCATGGACTATGACGGCTGGGCCAAGCTACCTGGCCTGGAAGACTGGAGCTACCTCGATTGCCTGCCGTATTTTCGCAAAGCAGAAACCCGTGATATCGGCCCCAACGACTATCACGGCGGCGATGGCCCCGTCAGCGTGACCACACCCAAGGCCGGCAATAACCCGTTGTTCCACGCCATGGTCGAGGCCGGTGTACAGGCCGGCTACCCGCGCACCGAAGACCTCAACGGCTACCAGCAGGAAGGCTTCGGGCCGATGGATCGCACTGTCACGCCCAATGGCCGACGCGCCAGTACCGCACGCGGTTACCTGGACACGGCCAAGCAACGCAACACATTGACTATCGTCACCCATGCCCTGACTGACCGGATTCTATTCGACGGCAAGCGGGCCAGCGGTGTGCGCTATCTGGTCGGCAGCGCCATGGAGCCGATCGAGGCCACGGCCCGCAAGGAAGTGCTGCTGTGCAGCGGAGCCATTGCGTCACCGCAGATTCTCCAGCGTTCCGGCGTCGGCCCGGCCAGCTTGCTCGAAAGCCTGGACATCCCCGTGGTACATGACCTGCCGGGCGTCGGCGAAAATCTGCAGGATCACCTAGAACTCTATCTGCAGTACGCCTGCACCCAGCCGGTGTCCCTCTACCCGTCGCTGCTGTGGTGGAACCAACCGGCCATCGGCGCCGAATGGTTATTCAAAGGCACCGGGATCGGCGCCAGCAACCAGTTCGAAGCCGGCGGATTTATCCGCACCCGTGAGGAATTCGAATGGCCGAACATCCAGTATCACTTCCTGCCGGTGGCGATTAACTACAACGGCAGCAATGGCGTGAAGGAGCACGGCTTCCAGGCCCATATGGGTTCCATGCGCTCACCGAGCCGCGGGCGCATCCAGCTCAAATCCAAAGACCCGCGCGAGCACCCGAGCATTCTCTTCAACTACATGGCCAGCGAGCAGGACTGGCAGGAGTTTCGCGACGGTATCCGCCTGACCCGCGAGATCATGCAGCAACCAGCGCTCGATGCGTTTCGCGGTCGCGAGATCAGCCCGGGCATCGAGGTGCAGAGCGATGCAGAGCTGGACCGGTTTGTCCGCGAACACGCCGAGACCGCGTTCCACCCGTCCTGCTCGTGCAAGATGGGCAGCGACGAGATGGCGGTGGTCGATGGCCAGGGTCGCGTCCATGGCCTGCAGGGCCTGCGCGTGATCGATGCGTCGATCATGCCGATCATCACGACCGGCAACCTGAATGCGCCAACGATCATGATCGCCGAGAAAATCGCCGACAAAATCCGTGGGCGCCAGCCGTTGCCCCGTAGCCAGGCCCCCTACTACGTGGCCGGCACGGCCCCTGTGCGTGGCCAGCCGCTGCGTGATGTAGGTTCCAGCGCCGGGTAACCGCGCGCACCCGCCGCGGCCAGGGCCCACCGCCCTTTTGGCCGGCGGCGGGGGCCCCTCGCGCGGCCACGCCCTTGCCCCCTCACCGTCTGCCGGCCTACTCTAGAGCCGCGCAAACGTTTCATCTCCGCGCCCCAATCGATACGCCGCCACCTGGCTGGCCACGAGGCTTTCCCATGTTTGATGTCGTTTCTTCGAGCAAATGGCCCACCGGCTACCTGATCAACCCGAACGTTGAGCCCCTCGATCCAAAATGGCTGAAGGAATTCAGCAAGATTCCCGCCGCCGCTGTCAGCGACTGCCTCGGTCGCAACGTCGGCGGCCTGGGCCTCAAGGCCTTCCATGGCAATGCGCCGATGCTCGGTAGCGCCCTGACCGTGCGCGTGCGCCCCGGCGACAACCTGATGATCCTCAAGGCCATGCAGATGGCCCGCCCTGGCGATGTGCTGGTGATCGACGGCAGTGCCGACCTGACCCGCGCGGTCTTCGGCGGCATCATGCGCGCGATGGCGCTCAAGGCCGGCATCGTCGGCGTGGTCATCAATGGCGCCCTGCGCGACCTCGATGAATGGCAAACCGGCGAGCTGCCGGCCTATGCCATCGGCGGCGTACACCGTGGCCCAAGCACCGACGGCGGCGGCGAGATCAACGTGCCGATCTCTTGCGCCGGCATGCTGGTTGCCCCCGGCGACCTGATGATCGGCGATGGCGACGGCGTGGTCGCGGCCTCGCGCAGTGAGCTGCCGGAACTGCTGGTGCGCTGCCACGACCTGCTGGCCCGCGAACAGGCCACCCTGGCCGCCATCGAGGCCGGCACCCTGGACCCTGATCGCTTCGACGCCATCCTGCGCGCCAAGGGCTGCCCGGTCTGACGCCCCCTGAGCGCCTGCCCAGGCACACCTGTGCAGGCGCGACACCGCTCGCGATCCCTTCGCCCCTGTACCCCGACCAAGGCCACCGCGCATGTTCGACTTCCACCCCCAGCTCAAGCAGCACTTCGCTGCCCTGCGCAGCCGCGCCGAGTTCTTTTCCCTGCGCTACGTGCGCGAGGCCGGCCAGTACCTGTCGGTGCGCAAGAATGTCGCCGAGCCGCCCAGCCTGGGCCGTGACGAAGGGGCGATGCTGACCGTGCGCGTCAATGGCGTCGAAGCCTATGCCGCCACCCACGATACTTCCCGCCAGGGCCTGCAAGCCGCCCTGGACCGTGCCGAGCAACAGGCCAGGCTGATGGCCCCGCACGCCCTGCTCGACCTGCGCGAACAGCCAGTGTCCAGCGCCCGTACGGACTATCTCTCGCCGGAACTGGAGCAGGCCTTCCCCACCATCGCCGAGTGCTATGCCCTGCTGGGCGCCGAGTCCGCCGCCGTGCCCCGGGACGAACGGCTGGTCAATTGGCAAGTCAGCCTGGGCGTCAGTTGCGTCGAGCAGATCTACCTCAACAGCGCCGGCGCCGAGCTGCGCCAGGCCCAGCGCTTCGTCTTCCCTGGCCTGGCAGTCACCGCCTACGCCGGCAACGACAGCCAGACCCGCAGCCTCGGCCGGGAGAACTTCGGCCAGCAGGGCGGCGCCGCGGTGATCGAGCGCTGCGGGCTGATCGGCGCCGCGCCCGAGGTCGCCGACCAGGCCCTGCAATTGCTGCTGGCGCCCAATACGCCGACCGGCCAGCGCGACCTGCTGCTGATGCCTGACCAGATGATCCTGCAGATCCATGAATCCATCGGCCACCCGCTGGAGCTGGACCGGATCCTCGGTGATGAGCGCAACTACGCCGGCACCAGCTTTGTCAAAGCCAGCGACTTCGGCCATCTGCAATACGGTTCGACGTTGCTGAATGTGACCTTCGATCCCGGTATCCCGGAACAGCTCGCCAGTTATGGCCATGACGATGACGGCAGCCCGGCACGCAAGGAATTCCTGATCCGCGACGGCCTGCTGCTCCGCCCCCTGGGAGGCGCGCTGTCGCAATACCGCAGCGGCCTGGAAGGCGTCGCCAACAGCCGCGCCTGCAACTGGAATCGCCCGCCCATCGACCGCATGGCCAACCTCAATATCGAGCCTGGCGACCAGTCGCTGGAGCAATTGATCGGCGGCATCGAGCACGGCATCCTGATGTCGACCAACCGCTCGTGGTCCATCGACGATGCACGCAACAAATTCCAGTTCGGTTGCGAGTGGGGCCAGTTGATCGAGAACGGTGAACTCCAGGGCGTCGTGAAGAACCCCAACTACCGGGCCATTTCCGCGCAGTTCTGGCGCAACCTCAGCGCCGTTGGCGATGCCAGTACGTTCAAGGTGCTGGGCACACCGAACTGCGGCAAGGGTGAGCCGAACCAGGTGGTGCGGGTCGGCCATGCGTCGCCGGCCTGTGTCTTCAGCAAGATCGATGTGTTTGGAGGAGACGCCTGATGCGTACCACCTTGAGTCAGGCCGAGCATTTCCAGGCGCTGGTCGACGAGCTGCGCGCCACATTGCGCGACTCCGAGCAGTTCAGCCTGGGCTATGACGCCGAGTCTTCGCAATTTATCCGCTTCAACCACGCCAGGGTCCGCCAGGCCGGCCAGGTCCAGCAGGCGAGCCTGCGCCTGAAGCTGATCGACCAGGGCCGCCATGCCGACCTGACACTGACCCTCTGCGATGATCCGGCCCAGGATCGCCAGCGCCTCGCCCAGGGCCTGCAACAGCTGCGCGAAACCCTGCCGTTGCTGCCGCCCGACCCCTATCTGTTGCCCAACCCGACCCCTTGGCAAAGTAACAGCGTGCAGGATCGGCCGCTGCCGGACACGGCCCGGGTCCTCGATGAGATCAGCCGCGCCGCCGCCGACCTCGATCTGGTCGGCTTCTATGCGGCCGGCCCTATCAGCCGCGGCTTTGCCCATTCAAACGGAGCCTTTGGCTGGCACCAGGCCAATAGCTTCAACTTCGACTGGAGCCTGTTCCATGCCAATGGCCAGGCGGTGAAAGCCAGCTACGCAGGCGACACCTGGGACAGCGACGCGTTTGCCGGGCGTTTCGAGCAGGCGCGCGAACAGTTGGCATTTCTCGACCGACCATTGCGCACCCTGCCGCCCGGCGAATACCGCGCCTACCTGGCCCCGGCAGCCATCGATGAAATCATCGGCATGCTGGCCTGGGGCGGGTTCTCGGCCCAGGCCATCGCCAGCAAGCACAGCCCGTTGCAGCGCTTGTACGCGGGCGACGCCGCGCTGAGTCCGCTCGTGGGCTTCGATGAGCAGGTCAGCGGCTCCCTAAGCCCGGCGTTTTCCAGTGAAGGCTACCCGCGCCAGGACCTGAGGCTGGTGGTCGCTGGCCAATCCGGCGCACAACTGGTCAACTCGCGCAGCGCTGCCGAATACGGCCTGAGCGCCAATGGCGCCAGCCCATGCGAGTACCCAAGCTCACTGGCCATGGCCGCCGGCGACCTGCACCAGGCGCAAATCCTGGAACAACTGGGCACCGGCCTTTACATCAGCAACCTCTGGTACCTGAACTACTCCGACCCGTCGGCTGCACGGTTGACCGGGATGACCCGTTTCGCCACTTTCTGGGTGGAGGATGGCCAGATCCAGGCGCCCGTCGCGACCATGCGCTTCGACGACAGCGTGTACAGCCTGCTGGGTTCGCAGTTGCAGGCCCTGACTGCCGAGCGCGAGCTGATTCTCTCGGCCAGTACCTATGAGCAACGCCAGACCGCGTCCAGCCTGCTGCCTGGAGCCCTGGTCAAACGCCTGACCCTGACCCTGTAGACGCGCATCGGCTCGCGAGCCCCTTGATCAGGGGGCAAAAGATTGCCAGCAAGCGGGCTCCTGCACATCGTTCACGGCTGCTAGGCTTGCACCTGCAGCCCCGGCCAACAAAGAGTTCTCCATGCCCGAACGCGCCCTACTCGATGCAAAGACCGCGTGCTGGCTGCCCTGGGTGGTAGCCATCGCCTTCTTCATGCAGTCCCTGGACGGCACCATCCTCAATACCGCCCTGCCGGCCATGGCCCGCGACCTGGCCGAAGACCCGCTGCGCATGCAAGGGGTGGTCATCGCCTACATGCTCAGCGTGGCCTTGCTGATTCCCGCGTCCGGCTGGATCGCCGACCGCTTTGGCACCAAGAAAATTTTCTTCGGCGCGATCCTGCTGTTCAGCATCGGCTCGCTGCTGTGTGCCTTATCCACCTCCCTTGGCCAACTGATCGGCGCCCGTGTTATCCAGGGCCTGGGCGGCGCACTGATGCTGCCGGTCGGGCGCCTGGTGGTGCTGCGGGCCTATCCGCGCTCGGAGCTGGTGCGGATCATGGGCTTTATCACCATCCCCGGGCTGCTGGGGCCCTTGATCGGCCCGACCATGGGCGGCTGGATGGTCGAGTACCTGACCTGGCACTGGATCTTCCTGATCAACCTGCCGGTGGGGGCCGTGGGCTGCTACGCGGTCTGGCGCTTTATCCCCGATCTGCGCGGCAGCGAGCGCACCCGCTTCGATGGCCTGGGCTTTATCCTGTTCGGCGCAGCGATGGTGCTGATCACCATCGCCATGGAAGGCCTGGGCGAACTGCATCTGCCCCATCTGCGGGTGATGCTGTTGCTGTTTGGCGGCATGGCCTGCCTGGCCGCCTACTGGCTGCGAGCCGGGCATATCGACAACCCCCTGTTCTCGCCGACGCTGTTCAAGACCCGGACTTTTGCCGTCGGCATCCTCGGCAATCTGTTCGCCCGCCTGGGCAGCGGCGCCCTGCCGTTCCTGGTGCCGCTGCTGTTGCAGATCGCCCTGGGCTACTCACCGTCACAGGCCGGCATGAGCATGCTGCCCCTGGCAGGTGCGGCCATGCTGGCCAAGTCGGTGGCACGGCCACTGATCGAGCGCCTGGGCTATCGCACCGTGCTGACCGGCAACACCCTGCTGCTGGGGATCATGCTGGCCAGTATGGGGCTGGTCGACCAAAACACGCCGTACCCGCTGTTGCTGGCGATGCTCGCGGTACTCGGGGCGATCAACTCCTTGCAGTTCACGGCGATGAACACCGTGACCCTGATTGACCTCGACGACGCCAGCGCCAGCAGCGGCAATAGCCTGCTCTCGGTGGTCGCACAGCTGTCCCTGAGCCTGGGCGTGGCCTGTGCCGGCGCGCTGCTCGGCGGCTTTACCGCCGAAGTCGGCAACGACGGGGTCGAGACGGTACTCGGCGCCTTCCAGCTGACGTTCCTGACCGTTGGCATCATGGCAATGCTGGCCGCGGCGATCTTTCTGCAACTCTCGCCCAAGGACGGCCGCCGGGCCAGCATCCCCCAGGAACATATCGAGCACTGATTGATCGACGAAGGCTTCTCGTCCAGTAATTACAGGTAAACGGAGCGGGACTGGTACACTGCGCGACATTTTGTTTTGCAGGCCAGTCCCGTGACCACCATCGCCACCGCTTTTAATACTTTGCCGCTGTCTGACGCCATGCTGGCCAACCTCGACTCCCTCGGGTACACCCAGATGACGCCGATCCAGGCGCAAAGCTTGCCGGTGATCCTCAAGGGCATGGACCTGATCGCCCAGGCCAAGACCGGCAGCGGCAAGACCGCCGCCTTTGGCATCGGCCTGCTGAACCCGATCAATCCGCGCTTCTTCGGTTGCCAGGCGCTGGTGATCTGCCCAACGCGCGAGCTGGCCGACCAGGTCGCCAAGGAAATCCGCCGCCTGGCCCGCGCCGAAGACAATATCAAGGTCCTGACCCTGTGCGGCGGCGTCTCCTTCGGCCCACAGATCGCCTCCCTGGAGCACGGCGCGCACATCATCGTCGGCACCCCGGGACGCATCCAGCAGCACCTGCGCAAGGGTTCGCTGGTCCTGCACGGCCTCAACACCCTGATCCTCGACGAAGCCGACCGCATGCTCGACATGGGCTTCTACGACCCGATCGAAGAAATCATCGCCCAGACCCCCGAGCGCCGGCAGACCCTGCTGTTTTCCGCCACTTACCCGGTGGGCATCAAGCAGCTGGCCTCCAAGTTCATGCGCAACCCGCAACAGGTCAAATCCGAGGCGATGCACGCCGACAGCGAGATCGAGCAGCGTTTCTACGAAATTTCCCCGGATGAGCGCATGGATGCCGTGGTCAAGGTGCTCAACCACTTCCGCCCGCAATCGTGCGTGGCTTTCTGCTTTACCAAGCAGCAGGTCCAGGAAACCGTCGACCACCTGACCGCCAAGGGCATGTCTGCCGTCGGCCTGCACGGCGACCTGGAGCAGCGCGATCGCGACCAGGTACTGGCGATGTTTGCCAACCGCAGCACCTCGGTACTGGTCGCGACCGACGTCGCCGCTCGCGGCCTGGATATCGATGCGCTGGACATGGTGATCAACGTGGAACTGGCCCGCGATTCGGAAATCCATATCCACCGCGTCGGGCGTACCGGCCGTGCCGGTGAAAAAGGCCTGGCCGTCAGCCTGGTCGCACCGTCCGAGGCCCATCGCGCCCAAGCCATCGAGCAACTGCAGAAGTCGCCGTTGAACTGGGAACAGCTCGACAGCCTCGTTTCCAAAGGCGGTGGCCCCCTGCTGCCGGCCATGAGCACCCTGTGCATCGGTGCCGGGCGCAAGGACAAGGTCCGTCCGGGCGACATCCTCGGCGCCTTGACCGGCGATGCGGGCATCCCCGGCGCCCAGGTCGGCAAGATCGCCATCTTCGATTTCCAGGCCTATGTGGCGGTGGATCGCGCGATTGCCAAGCAAGCCCTGCAACGCCTGAACGACGGCAAGATCAAGGGTCGTTCGCTACGCGTACGCATCCTGTAACTACGCCCCGGCGCTTGGCGACAAGCGCCACGAGATCAGGTTCTGCCGACATTATTTTCCCGAGGACATCGTTGTGCCCGCTACTGAAGTTGTGATTATCGGCGCTGGCGCCGCAGGCTTGATGTGCGCCTTCAGTGCCGCCGCACGCGGGCGCAAGGTGATGCTGATCGACCACGCCAACAAGGCTGGCAAAAAGATCCTGATGTCCGGCGGCGGGCGCTGCAACTTCACCAATATGTACACGGAGCCGGGCAACTTCCTGTCCCAGAACCCGCACTTCTGCAAGTCCGCCCTGGCCCGCTATACCCAGTGGGATTTCATCGCGATGGTTGCCAAGCATGGCGTGCCCTATCACGAGAAAAAGCTCGGGCAGCTGTTTTGCGATAACAAATCCAGCGACATCCTCGAAATGCTGCTCAACGAGTGCGAACAAGCCGGCGTCAGCCTTCACCTGGACACCTCGGTGCAGCAGATCGACAAGCTCGACAGCGGCTACCGGCTGCAGACCACGCTCGGGCAACTGGACTGCCAGTCCCTGGTTGTCGCCACGGGGGGCCTGTCGATCCCGACTCTGGGGGCCACTGGCTTCGGCTATCAGATTGCCAAGCAGTTCGGCCATATGCTCCTGCCGACCCGGGCCGGCCTGGTGCCGTTCACCATTACCGACCAGCTCAAGGCACTGTGCAGCGAGCTGTCCGGTACGTCGGTGGACTGCCTGGTGAGCTGCAACAGCCAGAGCTTTCGCGAAAATATCCTGTTCACCCACCGCGGCCTGAGTGGCCCGGCAATCCTGCAGATTTCCTCGTTCTGGGAGCCGGGCGACAGCGTCGAGATCAATCTGCTGCCTGACCACGACGCGCTCCAATGGCTGCAAGGCCAACAGGCCGAGCGCCCGAACAGCGAGCTGAAAACCCTGCTGGGCGAGTTGTTCACCAAGAAAATGGCCAACCTGATCAGCGAGCACTGGTTTGTATCCAAGCCGATGAAGCAGTACACCCCCGCCGAACTGGCCGAAGTCGCCAGCCGGTTGAGCGCGTGGCACGTGGTACCGGCCGGCACCGAAGGCTACCGCACGGCCGAAGTGACCCTGGGTGGCGTCGATACGCGCGAAGTCTCGTCCAAGACTATGGAATCGCTGAAAAGCCCGGGCTTGTACTTTATCGGTGAAGTGCTGGATGTCAGCGGCCACCTGGGCGGCTTCAACTTTCAATGGGCCTGGGCATCCGGCTACGCGGCCGCCCAATTCGTTTAGCACCAGCGGCAAACTTTGCGTGACAAACAGCAAGAGCCGTCGGCCTGCTCTTCACTTGCAGCCAGTCGCTGGAAGCTTGTAGCTTGTCACTTCCTCCTTGCCACTTGCAGTCCCTATGGCTTCCACTTCGTTCAATCAGTCGCTTCGCCGCCTCTGGGCCCTGGATAAATTCAGCTACAGCGTGCGGGTCTTTATCGCCCTGACCGGCACCATGGCGCTGTGCTGGTATCAGGACGAGATGGGCCTGCTGATTCCGTTGTTCCTCGGGATTATCGCCAGCGCCCTCGCCGAGACCGATGACAGCTGGCAAGGCCGCCTCAATGCCCTGGCCGTGACCCTGGTGTGTTTTTCCGTCGCGGCTTTCTCTGTCGAACTGCTTTTCCCCTACCCCTGGATCTTCGCCATCGCCCTGGCCCTGGCCAGTTTCGCCCTGACCATGCTCGGCGCCCTGGGCGAACGCTATGGAGCCATTGCCTCGGCAACGCTGATTCTGTCGGTCTACACCATGATCGGAGTCGACCAGCGCGGCGGGGCTGTCACCGACTTCTGGCACGAACCCGTGCTGCTGGTGGCCGGTGCCGCCTGGTATGGGCTGCTTTCGGTCCTCTGGCAGGTCCTGTTTTCCAACCAACCGGTACAGCAGAGCCTGGCGCGGCTGTTTCGCGAGCTGGGCTATTACCTCAAGCTGAAGTCATCGCTGTTCGAACCGATTCGGCAGATGGATGTGGAGGCCCGGCGCCTGGAACTGGCCCAGCAGAACGGTCGAGTGGTCGCGGCGCTGAATGCGGCCAAGGAAATCATCCTGCACCGGGTCGGCAATGGCCGGCCGGGCTCCAAGGTCAGCCGCTACCTGAAGCTGTATTTCCTCGCCCAGGACATCCACGAACGCGCCAGTTCTTCCCATTATCCCTACAACGCCCTGGCCGAGGCGTTCTTTCATAGCGACGTGCTGTTTCGCTGTCAGCGCCTGCTGCGCCAGCAAGGCAAGGCCTGCCAGGCCCTCGCCGAATCGATCCAGTTGCGTCAGCCATTCGTCTACGACGCCAGTTTCGCCGAGGCCCTGGGCGATCTGAATGCCTCCCTGGAGCACCTGCGCATCCAGAGCAACCCGGCCTGGCGCAGTTTGTTGCGCTCGTTGCGGGCCCTGGCTGCCAACCTCGCCACCCTTGACCGTCTGCTCAGCGATGCCAGCAATCCGGACAGCCTGGCCGACGCCAGCGACAGCAGCCTGCTGGACCGCTCGCCGCGCAATCTCAAGGATGTCTGGAGCCGTTTGCGCACCCAACTGACGCCCACCTCGCTGCTGTTTCGCCACGCCCTGCGTCTGCCACTGGCGCTGAGCATCGGCTATGGCATGGTGCACCTGGTGCATCCATCCCAGGGCTACTGGATCATCCTCACCACGCTGTTTGTCTGCCAGCCGAACTACGGTGCGACCCGACGCAAACTCGGCCAGCGGATTATCGGCACGGCCATCGGCCTGGTCGTCGCCTGGGTGCTGTTCGATCTTTTCCCCAGCCCGCTGGTGCAATCGCTGTTCGCCATTGCGGCCGGGGTGGTGTTCTTTATCAACCGTACCAGCCGCTACACCCTGGCCACAGCGGCAATCACGTTGATGGTGTTGTTCTGCTTCAACCAGGTCGGTGATGGTTACGGGCTACTGCTGCCACGACTGTTCGATACGCTGCTGGGCAGCCTGATCGCGGGGCTGGCGGTGTTCCTGTTCCTGCCGGACTGGCAGGGTCGGCGCCTGAACAAAGTGCTGGCCAATACCCTGAGCTGCAACAGCCTCTATCTGCGCCAGATCATGCAGCAATACGCCCAGGGCAAGAGCGACGACCTGGCCTACCGCCTGGCCCGCCGCAACGCTCACAATGCCGACGCGGCGCTGTCGACCACCCTGGCTAATATGCTGATGGAGCCGGGGCACTTTCGTAAGGAGGCGGACGTGGGCTTTCGCTTTCTGGTGCTCTCCCACACCCTGCTCAGTTACCTGTCGGGCCTGGGCGCCCACCGCGATACCCAGTTGCCGGAAGCGGTACGCGAGCACCTGATCGACGGAGTGGCTGCCACCCTGGCCACAAGCATCGACGAAATCGCCCAGGGCCTGGCGAACAAGCAGCCGGTGGCCATCCACAGCGATGTCGAAGAGGCCCTGGCCAGCGAGCTGGAGCAAATGCCCGACGAGATCGAAGAAAGCCAGCGGCTGGTCCAGACCCAACTCGCCCAGATCTGTCGCCAGTTGGGGCCATTACGGACCCTGGCCGCGCACCTGATCCGCGATGGCGAGCAAGGGCCCACCGTTTCGTAGACACAGCTGGCGCCAACCGCTGCCGCGAGGCTGCGCAGGATTGGAAGGGGTTTACAAACCGTGCTGCTGGAGCAGGCGCGCGTAGCTGCCATCGGCTTTCATCGCGGCGATAGCGCGATCAAAACCGGCGACGATCTGCTGGTGCTCGGGGTTTTTCAGGCTGACCAGGATATGCAGACTGTTCTCGCTCAGCGCCTTGGGCAGGAATTCGACCTGTTCCCGGACCTTTTTCGACTCGCGCGCCAGGTAATAGCGCGCCACGTACTCGTCCTCGACGGTCAGCTTGACCCGTCCCGCCGCCAGCATGCGCACCGCCATGGCAAAGCTGTGTACCGGGATCTTCTGCAAATCGACGTCGTTGTCGAACTCGCTGGAATAGGCATAACCGCGCACCACCGCCACCGGGTACTGGTGCAGTTGCTGCAGATTGTTGTATTCGATGGGCGAGTCTTTGCGCTTGAGAAAGAGCACTCGGTTGAGCAGGTACTCCGCAGAAAACTGCCCCAGCTTCGTGCGTTCCTGGTTGTACCAGGCATTGACCAACACGTCGTAACGCCCCTCGCCAATGCCCAGCAGGGCTCTGGCCCAAGGCACCTGCTCGAATTCGCTGCTGTAGCCGGCACGTGCCAGGGCAGTACTGACAAGATCAGTGGCTAAACCGCCATTGACCAGGGTGGCGTCGGTAAAAGGTGGCCAAGCATCCGCCACCAGGCGCAAACGCTCCGCCATGGCACTGCCTGCGAACACCATCAATCCCAGCAAAGCAAAAGCTCGATGCAATCGCGACATGCTCAAGATCCTTAGCGGGCGGACGCCCGGCATTAATGGCAAAGCGTCGAAACTCAAGGCTAGGCATAAAGCCATTACCTAAGCACTAACCCTAGCTCATCCTGGCGCTGGAAAAACGCACCGACGCAGATTACACAAAGATGACCGATGCGAGCAAAACCAATAATGGCAAATAGCCTTATCTGAATTTGAAACAGCCAAAAGACGCAAACTTCGTCCGGTTATTTGGCGCTCGCGGGCAGGCAGCTTAGTATCACCCCGGACTTTTTTATTTAAGGGAATTCGCCATGTCCATCCAATGGGTCTGCAAACATCACAGCGACTTGGGCAAGGAGCAGCTCTACGCCATTTTGCAATTGCGTACAGCGGTCTTTGTGGTCGAACAACGCTGCTCCTATCAGGAGGTCGACGGCCAGGATCTACAAGGCGACACCTGCCATCTGATGGCCTGGCAGGACGAGGAACTGGTGGCCTATGCCCGCCTGCTGGACCCTGATTCCCAGGGCGGCGATGTGGTGATCGGCCGAGTGGCGACGGCGGCGGCGGTTCGCGGCCAGGGGCTGGGGCACGAGTTGATGGCGCAGGCCCTCAAGCAGGCCGAGAAACACTGGCCCGAGCAGTCGATCTATCTCTCTGCCCAGGCCCACCTGCAGGCGTACTACGCCGGCTATGGCTTTGCCGCCGTGGGCGAGGAATATCTGGAAGACAACATCGCCCATATCGGCATGCGCAAGAACTGATCCGCCTCAGGGATAGCCCAGCACCTGGCGCAACTGCGTCAGGTGCTCGCCAATCCAGCGCTTGTCGATCGCCCCCCAGTCGCGAATACGGTAATGCCCGGCGTGATTGCGTGCGCCGTCTTGCTGCTCGAACTCACAGACGATATCCAGGTCGGCCAGGGCCGCGATAGTGTCCTGTGCCGTGCGCCGGGGCATACCGGTCAACTCGGTCAGGGCCGGAACACTGCTGGCGGTCTGGCTGTCGATCAGCCAGGCCACATACAGGCGCCGGTAGAAACTGCTCTTGGTCTTGCTGACTTCCATCGCCGATTCCTTGTCGCGGAGTTAACCGGTCCTGCCCGGCAGGTCGCGGTAGGTCAGGTAGACCCGCAGATCGAACTCCAGTTGGTGATAACCCGGCTGCATGTACTCACACAGCTGGTAGAACGCCTTGTTGTGATCCGACTCCTTGAGATGCGCCAGCTCGTGGACCACGATCATCTTCAGAAACTGCGGCGCCGCGTCCTTGAACAGCGACGCGATGCGGATTTCCTTCTTGGCCTTGAGCTTGCCGCCCTGCACCCGCGAGATCGCCGTGTGCAGGCCAAGGGCGCGATGAGTCAGGTCGAGGCGGTTGTCGAACAGCACCTTGTCGATGGCCGGCGCATTGCGCAGGTGTTCCTGCTTAAGCCCCAGGGTGTAGCTGTACAAGGCCTTGTCGCTCTGGATCCCGTGACGATCGGGGTAGCGCTTGTGCAGGTAGTCGCCCAGTTGATCGCGCTCGATCAGTTGGCGCACTTGGTCCTGCAACGCGGCAGGGTAGGCCTGGAGGTATTTGAGTGGCGTCATGGGCAAGCGGCATCGACAGACTTGAAGGCCGCCAGTGTAGCCAATTCAGCTGCCCAGCGCGCTCCAGTCGAAGGTCGGCGCAAAGCCGCTGGCGACCTTTTCGGTCAACGGCCGGGCGACCAGAAACCCCTGGATGAACTGGCAACCGGCAGCCTGGAGCCATTGGTACTGTTCACGCGTTTCGACACCCTCGGCAATCACCTGCAGCCCGAACTGGCTGGCCAGTTGGATAATACTGCCGGCCAGCGCCGCATCGCGCGGTGAGTCAAGCAGACGAGCAACCAGATGACGGTCGAGCTTGAGAGTGTCGATTTCCAGATCACGCAGTTGGGTCAACGAGCAATTGCCCGTACCGAAATCATCGAGGGCGATGCGTATGCCCAAGGCTCGCAGCTGGCGCAGTTGCTTGGCGGCCTCTTCTAGGTTCTGCATCAAGGCGGCCTCGGTCACCTCGACCTCCAGTTGCCAGGGCTTGAGCTCACTGCGTTCGATCACCTGCGCCAGCTCGGCCGGCAGGTTGGGCATGCTGAACTGGGTGCTGCTCAAGCTGACGGCCAGGATCAGGTCCTCGGCAAACACCGAATTCCAACTCTGACGCTGGGTTGTGGCCTGCTGATAAATCCAGCTGCCGAGCCGGCTGATCAAGCGGGCCTCTTCGAGCAAAGGCAGGAACAACCCCGGCGGCACATCGCCGACACTCGGGTGCTGCCAGCGCAGTAAGGCTTCGAAGCCGCGCAAACGGCCATCGCCTAGCGCCACCTGGGGCTGGTAGACCAGGGTGAAGTCCTTGCTTTCAATAGCCTCGCGCACGCTTTCCTCAAGCATCAGGCGCGAGCGGGCACGCCCATTCATTTCCTGGTCGTAGTAGCGATACTGCTGACGGCCGGCGCGCTTAGCTTCGTACATGGCGATATCCGCCGCACGCAGCAGGCCGTCCAGGTTGGAACCGCAATCGGGATAGATCGCAATGCCGATACTCGCCCCCAGTACGACCTCCAGTCCGTCGATCTGCTGATGGACCGAGATTCGCTCAATCAGTTTCTCCGCGACCTTGGCGGCCTGCTCGGCAAACACCACTTCGATCAGTGCCGTGAACTCGTCACCGCCCATGCGCGCCAGCGTGTCATAGGGGCGCAGGCCGCCCTTGAGCTGCTCGGCGACCCAGCGCAGCACTCGGTCGCCGGCATCATGCCCAAGGGAGTCGTTGACCCGCTTGAAGCCATCGAGATCCAGGTACAGCAGCACCAGCGACTTACCCGGACGCTCGACCCGCAATAGAGAGCTTTCAGCCGCCTGGTAGAAGCCGCGGCGGTTGAGCAGGCCGGTCAACGGATCGGTCACCGCCTGGTACTCAAGCTGCTGATAGAGATGGCGCACCACCGACATATCCAGCACGGTGACCACCATCGCTTTCTGCTCCAGCGGCAAGGGCGCGCAGGACAACGCCACCGACAGCGGCTGGCCTGGCGAAGTGCGCAGGACGGCATCGTGCATGCGGCAGATCTCGCCTTTGCGATAACAGCTGTAGATATCCGAACCAAACCAGTTCGGCACATGGGGGCTCTGCAGATAGCTCAGGAATTCGGCACCCTGCAGCTCTTCGACCGTGGCATTGAGCAACCGTGAAATCGCCGGATTGGCAAAGCGGATGCGACCATCTTCGTTGACCACCATGATGCCTTCGGCAGCATTTTCCAGGACCGAGGCATTGAAGGCCCGAGCCGCTTCCAACTCCTGGCTCAGGCGCTGCAGGTCACGCCGGTTGCGCTGCTGTTCGAGCAGGGCCTGGACCTTGGGCTTGAGAATCTGTGGATCGAAGGGTTTGAACAAGTAATCCACGGCGCCACTGGCATAGCCCTTGAGCACCGAATCCTGGGACTGTTCATTGGCGGTCAGAAAGATGATCGGCGTCAGACGCGTACGCTGGCTACCTTGCATCAAGCGCGCCACTTCAAACCCGTCCATACCGGGCATCTGCACATCCAGCAGCACCAGGTCGACCTCATGCTCGAGCAGCAACCCCAGCGCCTCGATACCCGAGGCGGCGGTCATGACCTGCCAGTCCTGACGTTCCAGCAAGGCACGCATGCTGAGGAGATTTTCCGGGTAGTCATCGACCACCAACAGAACGGAGCTGCCTTCACCCGGCTTCGATTGCATGCATTCCATGCTGCTTCTCTTTTGTGAAGATCTGCGCTGACACTCCAGTGATCACGGGTAGGGGCAAATAGCCTTACTCCACATCTGGATTAATGCCAGAGTAGTAATCGAAACGCCATCATGCAGGTAAAGCCGGGCCAAACCGACTAACGGTCGCGAACAGGCGTAAAACCGCACCTTTTCGGCATTTGCTTGGCGCCAATCAATCGGCAATTCCCAGCGACTGTCCAACTGAATTGAAGCCTCGGCCTTGCCTTGCTGCGTGGCCGACGACCACAAGCGCTGTGCAATCCGGGGCAACTCCAGGCGGCCAGATCCGGGTCGCCAGGCAACCCTTGGGCTGAAACAAGAAACCCGCCTTTCGGCGGGTTTCTTGTCGGGTGCAAGGGCTTAGTTGACCTTGGCGTTCAGCTCACCCTTGAGGTAGCGCTGGAACATCGCTTCGAGGGAGATCGGCTTGATTTTCGAGGCGTTGCCGGCGGTACCGAAGGCTTCATAACGAGCGATGCAGACATCACGCATGGCGGTCACAGTGGCACCGAAGAATTTGCGCGGGTCGAACTCGCTCGGATTGGTCGCCATCAGACGGCGCATGGCGCCGGTCGAGGCCAGGCGCAAGTCGGTGTCAATATTGACCTTGCGTACGCCGTACTTGATGCCTTCGACAATTTCTTCTACCGGCACGCCGTAGGTTTCCTTGATGTCACCGCCATACTGGTTGATGATCGCGAGCCATTCCTGCGGCACCGAGGAAGAACCGTGCATGACCAGGTGGGTGTTGGGGATGCGCTTGTGGATCTCTTTGATCCGATCGATCGCCAGCACGTCGCCGGTAGGCGGCTTGGTGAACTTGTAGGCGCCGTGACTGGTACCGATGGCGATGGCCAGGGCATCGACCTGGGTCTTCTTGACGAAGTCGGCCGCTTCTTCCGGGTCGGTCAGCATCTGGCTGTGGTCGAGGATGCCCTCGGCGCCGATACCGTCTTCTTCACCGGCCATGCCGGTTTCCAGGGAACCCAGGCAGCCCAGCTCACCTTCAACCGACACGCCACAGGCATGAGCCATGGCGACGGTCTGCTGGGTCACACGAACGTTGTACTCGTAGTCGGTCGGGGTCTTGCCGTCTTCACCCAGCGATCCGTCCATCATCACCGAGCTGAAGCCCAGTTGGATCGAGCGCTGGCAGACATCCGGGCTAGTGCCGTGGTCCTGGTGCATGCACACCGGGATATGGGGGAATTCTTCGATCGCGGCGAGGATCAGGTGACGCAGAAACGGGGCGCCGGCGTATTTACGCGCACCGGCGCTGGCCTGGACGATCACCGGGGAGTCAGTCTTGTCAGCGGCTTCCATGATGGCGCGCATCTGCTCAAGGTTGTTGACGTTGAAAGCTGGAACGCCGTAGCCGTATTCGGCTGCGTGGTCCAGCATCTGGCGCATGCTGATAAGTGCCATTGTGTGTGTTTCTCCCGGTAGAGGGTCGTTAATCGTGCAAGCCTGCCGGAGCGGCGGCTGCTATTCAAGTTTTTGCGGATCGGGGGCAATCCCCCGCTCCGGCATGGGTTAAACCCCGCAGGTGTGAGCGTGCTCGCGCCTACGGCTTGGCGGGCGCTTTACAGCCCCGGCCGATCAAATCGTCAGTGGCCACCCAGTACAGCAGGCCCTCCTCACCTTTGGTGTGAAACGCCAGCACGTTGTCGCTGTACAGCGCACCGGACGCACCGGGCTCGGCTTTCAGGCGATAGACCTGATCACCGCCACCCAGGCGTACATCCACTGCCTGCTGCGTCGTATCGGCGTAGCGCCAGAGCACTTCGGCCTGGCTGTCGCAGACCCAGCGCGTCCAGTTATCCGCCACGGGCGCGGGCGCCTGCAGCATCGCGCAACCACCCAGCAGGGTGAGTGACGCCAGGGCAATCAAGCCTTTCATCTATCTTCCTCGGCTTGCGGCACCCGGCCGCAAGCACTGCGAGCTATTGAGTCTGACCCATCAGGGGCAGCCATGTTCCTGGGTTTTCGCCGGCGACTCGTATTTGTCCAGCCCCTCGGGGCCCGAACGTTTGTTGATCACCGGCGCTGTTTCCGCCTGCCAGTCGGCCTGGGCGCAACCATGCCCCGACGCCTCGGCCGCTGGCGCGTCCGAAGGCGCCGATGGTGAGCCCGCGCAACCGACCAGCAGGCCAGCAAGGATCAACAACGGCAATGGCTTGAACATGTGCAGACTCCCTTGCCGATTCAGGCGTTGGCGCGGCTTTCCAGCACTTGCACCGCAGGCAGGACCTTGCCTTCGACGAATTCGAGGAAAGCGCCACCGCCGGTGGAAATGTAGGAGATCTGGGCGCCAACACCATATTTATCGATGGCCGCCAGGGTGTCGCCACCGCCAGCGATGGAGAACGCCGAGCTATCGGCAATCGCCTTGGCCAGGGTCTTGGTGCCCTCGCCAAATTGATCGAATTCAAACACGCCGACCGGACCGTTCCACAGAATGGTCTTCGAGGACTTGAGTAACTCGGCGAAGTGCGCCGCCGTCTGCGGACCGATATCCAGGATCATGTCGTCGTCGGCAACGTCGGCGATCAACTTGATGGTCGCGACCGCGCTTTCAGCAAACTCCTTGGCCACGACCACATCGACCGGCAACGGCACGCTGACTTTCGCCGCAATGGCGCGCGCGGTATCGAGCAGATCAGGCTCGTACAGCGACTTGCCTACCTTATGCCCGGCGGCTGCCAGGAAGGTGTTGGCAATGCCGCCGCCGACGATCAGTTGATCGCAGATCTGGCTCAGGCTATTGAGCACGTCGAGTTTGGTCGACACCTTGGAGCCGGCCACGATGGCCGCCATCGGCTTGGCCGGCGCGCCCAGGGCCTTGCCCAGCGCATCCAGTTCAGCAGCCAGCAGCGGGCCGGCGGCCGCGACCTTGGCGAATTTCGCCACGCCGTGGGTCGAGCCCTCGGCACGGTGCGCAGTGCCAAAAGCGTCCATCACAAACACATCGCACAGGGCGGCGTATTGATGGGCCAGCTCATCGGCATTCTTTTTCTCGCCCTTGTTGAAGCGCACGTTCTCGAACAGCACCACGTCGCCAGCCTTGATCTCGACACCGTCCAGATAATCGGCCACCAGTGGCACAGCACGGCCCAGGGCCTTGCTCAGGTAGTCAGCCACCGGCTTAAGGCTGTTCTCGGCCGAGAACTCGCCTTCGGTCGGACGGCCCAGGTGCGAGCAGACCATTACCGCCGCGCCTTTTTCCAGGGCCAGCTTGATGGTCGGCAGCGAAGCAAGGATGCGGGCGTCGCTGGTGACAACACCGTCCTTGACCGGGACGTTGAGGTCTTCGCGGATCAGTACGCGCTTACCTTGCAAATCGAGGTCGGTCATCTTCAACACGGTCATGGGTCGCAATCTCTGGTTTACGGTTTGTGATGAATGGTGTGCAGATAGTGTTCTGCAACATCCAGCATTCGGTTGGCAAACCCCCATTCGTTGTCGAACCAGGCCAGCAGGTTCACCAGCCGGGGGCCGGAAACACGGGTCTGGCTGGCATCGACAATGGCCGAATGAGGGTCGTGGTTGAAATCACAACTGGCGTGGGGCAACTCGGTGTAGGCCAGCAGCCCCTTGAGCGGGCCGCTGGTGGCCGCCTCGCGCAGGATCCGGTTGACTTCTTCGGCATTGGTGTCGGTGGAGGTCTGCAGGGTGATATCCAGGCAGGAGACATTCACCGTCGGCACGCGTACGGCTTTGGCCTGGATTCGGCCGGCAAGTTCCGGCAGCAGTCGCTCGATGCCTCGGGCCAGCCCGGTGGAAACCGGAATGACCGACTGGAAGGCCGAACGGGTGCGGCGCAAGTCTTCATGGTGATAGGCATCGATCACCGGCTGATCATTCATCGCCGAGTGGATGGTGGTGATCGAGACGTACTCCAGGCCGATGGTCCGATCCAGCAGACGCAACAGCGGCACACCGCAATTGGTCGTGCAGGACGCATTGGACACCAGCAACTCCTCACCGCTCAGGCAATCCTGGTTGACGCCATAGACGACGGTCGCGTCGACATCCGCCTCGCTGGCCATCGGCTGGGAAAACAGCACCCGTGGCGCGCCGGCCGCCAAAAAGCGCTCGCCGTCCTCGCGGGTGTTATAGGCACCGGAACATTCCAGCACCAGATCGACATCGAGGGCAGCCCAGTCGATGCCTTCCGGGGTGGCACTGCGCAGTACCTTCACGCAATGCCCATTGATATGCAGACAATCGCCGTCGACCCGCACATCGCCGGGAAAGCGACCGTGGGTGGAGTCAAAGCGTGTCAGGTATTCAAGGCTGGCCAGGTCGGCCAGATCGTTGAGTGCGACAATCTCGAAGCCCGCCTTGTCCCCTCGCTCGAACAGCGCACGCAAGACGCAACGACCAATGCGGCCATAGCCGTTGAGTGCAACTTTGTAGGGACGCGATTGAGGCATAGGATTCTCGCTGGGCAAAACAGCAGCATCTAAATGGCCTGGGATGACCCCCATCGCGAACAAGCTCGCCCCTACAAGGATCTCATTCAATCCTGTAGAAGCGAGCTCGCTCGCGAAAGGGACGCACGCGGTGCGTGCTTAGTCTTCCAGCAGCTCTTCGGCCTGACCCAGGATATTGTCCAGGGTGAAACCGAATTCTTCGAACAACGCTGGCGCCGGCGCCGACTCACCGTAAGTGGTCATGCCGATCACGCGGCCTTCCAGGCCCACGTACTTGTACCAGTAGTCCGCATGCGCAGCTTCGATGGCGATACGAGCGCTGACTTGCAACGGCAGGACCGATTGCTTGTAGCCGGCGTCCTGGGCATCGAACACGCTGGTGCATGGCATCGACACCACACGAACCTTGCGGCCCTGCTCGGTGAGCTTGTCGAAGGCTTGAACGGCCAGGCCCACTTCCGAACCGGTGGCGATCAGGATCAGTTCCGGCTCACCGGCGCAATCCTTGAGGACATAGCCGCCACGGGCGATATCGGCCACCTGGCCGGCATCACGGGTTTGGTGCGGCAGGTTCTGACGCGAGAAGATCAGCGCCGAAGGGCCGTCCTTGCGCTCCAGGGCGAACTTCCAGGACACCGCCGACTCCACGGCATCGGCCGGACGCCAGGTATCGAGGTTCGGCGTGCAGCGCAGGCTGGCCAGTTGCTCGATCGGCTGGTGGGTCGGGCCGTCTTCGCCCAGACCGATGGAGTCGTGGGTGAAGACATACAGCACGCGCTGCTTCATCAGTGCGGACATGCGCACGGCGTTGCGCGCGTATTCCATGAACATCAGGAAGGTCGCACCGTATGGCACCAGGCCGCCGTGCAGGGCAACGCCGTTCATGATCGCGCTCATGCCGAACTCGCGAACGCCGTAGTACATATAGTTGCCGCTGGCATCTTCAGCGCTGACGCCTTTGCAACCTTTCCACAGAGTCAGGTTGGAACCGGCCAGGTCGGCAGAACCGCCCAACAGTTCCGGCAGCAGCGGGCCGAAAGCGTTCAGGGTGTTCTGGCTGGCTTTACGGCTGGCGATGGTTTCGCCCTTGGCCGCGACTTCAGCGATATAGGCAGCGGCTTTCTCGGAGAAGTCAGCCGGCAGATCACCGCTCAGACGACGGACCAGCTCATTGGCCAGCTCGGGGAATTCAGCGGAGTAGGCCGCGAAACGTTGGTCCCACTCGGCTTCGGCGGCGCGACCGGCCTCCTTGGCGTCCCACTCGGCGTAGATATCCGCCGGGATTTCGAACGGACCGTGGTTCCAGTTCAGCGCGGCGCGGGTCAGGGCGATTTCCTCGGCACCCAGTGGCGCGCCGTGGCAGTCTTCCTTGCCCTGTTTGTTGGGCGAACCGAAACCGATAGTCGTCTTGCAGCAGATCAGGGTCGGCTGCTCGCTCTTGCGCGCGGTTTCGATGGCCGTCTTGATCTCTTCCGGATCATGGCCGTCGACATTGCGAATCACCTGCCAGTTGTAGGCTTCGAAACGCTTGGGCGTGTCATCGGTGAACCAGCCTTCCACTTCACCATCGATGGAAATGCCGTTGTCATCGTAGAAGGCAATCAGCTTGCCCAGACCCAGCGTACCGGCCAGTGAGCTGACTTCATGGGAAATGCCTTCCATCATGCAGCCGTCACCGAGGAACACATAAGTGTGGTGATCGACAACATTGTGCCCCGGACGGTTGAACTGCGCGCCCAGGACCTTTTCCGCCAGGGCGAAGCCCACGGCATTGGCCAGGCCCTGGCCCAACGGACCAGTGGTGGTTTCCACGCCCGGGGTGTAACCGAATTCCGGGTGACCCGGGGTACGGCTGTGCAGTTGGCGGAAGCTTTTCAGATCATCGATCGACAGGTCGTAGCCGGTCAGATGCAGCAACGAATAGATCAGCATCGAGCCATGGCCGTTGGACAGGATGAAACGGTCACGGTCGGCGAAGGACGGATTGCTCGGGTTGTGCTTCAGGTAGTCACGCCACAGCACCTCGGCAATATCCGCCATACCCATGGGGGCACCGGGGTGGCCGCTGTTGGCTTTTTGCACGGCATCCATGCTGAGGGCACGAATGGCGTTGGCACGCTCACGACGGCTGGGCATCGCTGATCTCCTGGGGCTTTAAATAGAATGAAACGCAAAAAAGGCGAGCATTTTCCCTCAGGGACTGCCTTGGGGCAATGACAGATAGTCGCTCGGTGGTTTTTTTCCTGTGGATTTGCCCATGATCTGCAGAGTAATTCTCAATCAACCGCATCAGCACATGCCGGATCTAGCGTGGGACACCACCCATCCCGCAATATCAAAACTTTTTGATATTGCCCTTGCGACCCCCTAAAGGCGCCATTAGACTGCTGGCCCTATGAATCAACGTGCGCCCTCCATTCGTCATCATGACGCCGACGAGCTGGCGGCCCTGTGCAAGGCCGGCGGTGATCCGCTGCGCCTGAATGTACTGCGCGCACTGGCCAACGATTCGTTTGGCGTGCTGGAACTGGCGCAAATCTTCGCCATGGGCCAGTCGGGCATGAGCCATCATCTTAAGGTACTGGCCCAGGCCGAACTGCTGGCGACGCGCCGTGAAGGCAATGCGATTTTCTATCGTCGCGCCCTGCCCCATACCGAACAACGAGGCGGCAGGCTGCATGCTGCCCTACTGGATGAAGCCGATGGGCTGGGGCTGCCGCTCGACGTCCAGGCACGTATCGCACAAGTACACCGGCAGCGCTCCAGTGCCAGCCAAGACTTCTTCTCACGTACGGCTGAAAAATTTCGGGCGCAACAAGATTTGATCGCCGGCTTGCCGCAGTACCGCGATAGCGTATTGGCACTGCTCGACAAATTGAACTTCAATGTCGACGCCAGCGCCCTTGAAATAGGCCCTGGCGATGGCAGCTTTCTGCCTGACCTGGCACAGCGTTTCAAACAGGTCTGGGCGTTCGACAACAGCCCGGCCATGCTTGAGCTGGCCCGTCAGGTCTGCGAACGCGAAGCCCTGGCCAATGTCAGCCTGCGCCTGGCCGATGCGCTGCATGAACACAGCTTGGAGGTCGACTGCGTCGTGGTGAATATGGTCCTGCATCATTTCGCCGCACCAGCCGATGCCATCCAGCAAATGGCCAACCGGCTAAAGCCCGGCGGCAGCGTGCTGATAACAGAGTTATGTAGCCACAACCAGAGCTGGGCCAGGGAGGCCTGCGGCGATCTCTGGCTGGGGTTTGAACAGGACGACCTGGCCCGTTGGGCCATAGCTGCGGGGCTCGTACCCGAGGACAGCCTTTACATAGGCTTACGCAATGGTTTTCAGATTCAGGTTCGCCATTTTCAGCGACCGTCTGACACCACCCACCATCGGTAACTCAGGAAAACCATCGAAATGAGCGAATATTCCGTTTTCACCTCCGAGTCCGTGTCCGAAGGGCACCCGGACAAGATCGCCGACCAGATTTCCGATGCGGTGCTGGACGCCATCATCACCGAAGACAAGTACGCCCGTGTCGCGTGCGAAACCATGGTCAAGACCGGTGTTGCGATCATTGCGGGTGAAGTGACCACTTCGGCCTGGGTCGATCTGGAAGATATCGTTCTTAACGTCATCATCGACATCGGCTACAACAGTTCCGACGTTGGCTTCGACGGCGCGACCTGCGCAGTCATGAACATCATTGGCAAGCAATCGGTAGACATTGCCCAGGGCGTTGACCGCAGCAAGCCAGAAGACCAGGGCGCTGGCGACCAGGGCCTGATGTTCGGCTACGCCAGCAACGAAACCGACGTGCTGATGCCTGCACCGATCTGCTTCTCCCACCGTTTGGTAGAGCGCCAGGCCGAAGCCCGCAAGTCCGGCCTGCTGCCGTGGCTGCGCCCGGACGCCAAGTCCCAGGTCACTTGCCGCTATGAAAATGGCAAGGTCGTCGGGATCGACGCAGTTGTACTGTCGACCCAGCACAACCCAGAAGTCTCCTACAAAGACCTGCGCGAAGGCGTGATGGAGCTGATCGTCAAGCACGTGCTGCCTGCCGAGCTGCTGACCAAGGACACCCAGTTCCACATCAACCCGACCGGCAACTTCATCATCGGTGGCCCGGTGGGCGACTGCGGCCTGACCGGCCGCAAGATCATCGTCGACACCTACGGCGGTATGGCCCGCCACGGCGGCGGCGCGTTCTCCGGCAAAGACCCATCCAAGGTTGACCGTTCCGCAGCCTATGCCGGTCGTTATGTCGCCAAGAACATCGTTGCTGCCGGCCTGGCCGAGCGCTGCGAAATTCAGGTTTCCTACGCTATCGGCGTCGCTCAGCCGACCTCGATCTCGTTGAATACCTTCGGTACCGGCAAACTGTCCGACGACAAGATCATCAAGCTGGTGCGTGAAATCTTCGACCTGCGTCCGTACGCAATCACCACCATGCTCGACCTGCTGCACCCGATGTATCAGGAAACCGCCGCCTACGGTCACTTTGGCCGCACACCACAGGTCAAGACCGTGGGTGACGACACCTTCACCACGTTCACCTGGGAGCGTACCGACCGCGTGGACGCCCTGCGCGCCGCCGCCGGCCTGTAAGCCCCCCCGCGACATCCGAGCCCTCCATGGTTAGTCATGGGGGGCTTTTTTCTGCCCGCTGCTCTAGAGCAGGCCTTGCGCCATCATCGGCCGCCGCCTAGAATTCGCGCCCTCCCGAGCCCCCTCTCCCATCTGGATATTGCGCGGCGCCCGCTCGGAAGCCCTTTGCGTGCCCGCAATCGAACATTGAGGTTTGTCATGCGTTTTTCCACTCTCGCCCCTACCGCCGTACTGTTCGCCTTGTTCTCCCTGTCGGCCCAAGCCGCTGACCTGGGTGCACTGACCGGCGGCCTGACGTCGAAATTGAGCGGCGTTGCCGGTGACTGCGACAAGCAGGTCCAGGAACTGCAGGGCAAAATCGACGCAGCCAAGGCCAACGGCGAAGACCTTAAGGTCAAAGCTCTGAAAGCTGCGCAGGACCAAGCTGAAAAAGGCTGCAAGAAAGTGGGCGAGAAAGCCGCCGAATCGACCCAGGGAGCTGAAGCCGCTGAAGGTAAACAGGCCAAGCTCGAAGAGAAAGGCATGAAAGCCCTCGGTGGCCTGCTGAACTAAGTCGTAACACGCCGAAAGAAAGCCCCGCCTCAGCGGGGCTTTTTTGTGGCGGTGCTGATCTAGTCTTCAAAGCTCCAGCCTAGCAAGGATGCTCATCATGTCGACTATTTATGCAGTGCTGTTACTGGGCTTATGCCTACCAGCAATGGCCGGGCAGTGCCCCACCCAGAGCGCCGCAACAACCGACGAGATAAACCGCCTGGCGCAGCGAATCGCCCTCTGGGACGACAGCTACCACCGTCTGGGTATCTCGCTGGTGGCGGACGAACTCTATGACCAGAGCATGGCGCGCCTCGAACACTGGCAGCGCTGTCTCAACCCTGGCATTTCTCCGCGCAACAGCGCACTGCGCAGCGCCCGCGGGACACTCGCCCACCCGGTCGCCCATACCGGCCTGGCGAAGCTCGACGACGTTGCCGTACAAGACTGGCTCAAACATCGCCAGGATGTCTGGATACAACCCAAGGTCGATGGCGTAGCCGTCACGCTGATCTATCGCCAGGGCATGCTGCACCAGGCCATCAGCCGGGGGGACGGCATGCAGGGTCAGAACTGGACGAACAATGCTCGCCTGATCAAGGCCATTCCTGCGCAACTGCCGCAACCGCTGGACCTGCTGGTACAGGGCGAACTCTATTGGCGCCTGCCTGATCATGTACAAGCCAGTGCCGGAGGGCTCAATGCGCGCAGCAAGGTCGCCGGCCTGCTGGCCCGACATCGGCTAGACCCCGAGCAGGCCGGCGGGATCGGCCTGTTCGTCTGGAGCTGGCCGCAAGGCCCCGCCGAACTCCCCCAGCGTTTGGAAAAGCTGGCCGCCCTGGGTTTCAGCGACAGCATCCGCTACAGCCAGCCCGTTACCAACTACCAACAAGCCAAAACGTGGCGCGAGAAATGGTTTCGCCAGCCACTGCCATTCGCCAGCGACGGGGTGGTCCTGCACCACAGCCGACAGCCAGCGGCCGAGCGCTGGCAAGTTGGGCGTGCCCACTGGAGCGCGGCCTGGAAATATCCGCATACCCAAGCACTGGCCGAGGTGCGCAAAGTCCACTTCACCATCGGCCGCAGCGGTCGAATCACTCCGGTACTCGAACTGCTTCCCGTACGCCTGGACGACCGACGTATCACTCGTATCAGCCTAGGCTCCCTCGCCCGCTGGCAGACGCTGGATATCCGCCCCGGCGACCAGATCGCAATCCGCCTGGCCGGCATGACCATCCCACGCTTGGACAGTGTGGTTTGGCGCAGCAGCGAGCGGGTGGAAGTCAAGGCGCCTAACCCGGCTGACTACCATCCGCTAAGCTGCTGGCAGCCCACCCCTGGCTGCGAGAGCCAGTTTCTTGCACGCCTCAATGGACTGAGCAGCAAACAAGGCCTGGCCCTGCCGCATATCGGCCCCGGCACCTGGAAGCGCCTGGTGGAAACAGGTCAAATCAATACTCTGCTCGATTGGTTGACCCTCGACAGCGCAGAGCTTGCTAACATTGCTGGGTTTGGACCAAAGCGCAGTGCTCGATTGCTGGAAAGCTTGCAACTGGCTCGGCAGCGACCATTCTCCGACTGGATCAAGGCCCTGGGCCTTCCCGCCGGGGTCGATGTTTCGTCCACCGCGACCTGGAAGCTACTGGCCCCGCGCAGTTGCGAACAATGGCAGACCGAAGCGGGAATAGGCCCGGAACGCGCCGCTCGACTGAGTGCATTCTTCCGCCACCCGCAGGTCGTCGCCTTGAGTGAACAATTAGGTAATGCCGGGATTGATGGCTTTTAATGCCACGGTACCGCTCGATTTTGGCCCTCGACAGGCCGAAACCACAACGCGATTACATAGCGACCTTTCACTGGAGCTTTTATGAAATTTCTCTCACCATTCATCCTGTTCAGCGTTTGCAGCCTGTTCGCGGCCCCGCTCCTTGCCGCTGAAGAACAACCGACATTGACCGGCTGCGCTGCCAAGCGCGCAGAAATCAGCGCCCAGATTGAACAAGCCAAGGCCCACGGCAACGCTGGACAGCAAGCCGGCCTGGAAAGGGCCCTGGCTGAAGTGACGGCTCATTGCACCGATGCCGGCCTCAAGAAGGAACGCGAAAACAAAGTGCTCGATGCTCGCCATGAAGTCAGCCGCCGCCAGGCCGATCTGGAAAAAGCCATGAAAAAAGGCGACGCCGAGAAAATCAACAAACGCAAAGACAAGCTCGCCGAATCACGCAAGGAGCTGCAGGAAGCCCTCGACGCGCTGGACAAATAAGGAACCCGCGCGCCAACCGCAACTGGCGCGCCGGCCTAGTGGTTGCGAAATTGCTTGTGGCAAGCCTGACAGGCATCTTCGACCTTCTGCACCGCCGGCCCCAGATTGCTGACCTTGTAGGGCTGGATCTGGCTGGCGATCACCAATTCACCGGTGGCCGCTTCCAGATCCCGGGCCATCGATTGAAACAGGGCCTGCTTCTGCCAGACATCAGAGGTCGCGCTGGTATGGTCTTCTTCCTTGACCTGAGGGAAGTGCTTCCACGGCTCGTGGGACAAGGCATCAAGCTTGACCGCGCCTTCAGCAAAGCGCGCACCGTCGAATGGAATCCGCCCCCGCAGCATGCCCCCCAGGTCTTCACCGGTGTTGAGCATCTGCTTGAAAATCGCCTTGCGCTGTCCCAGCGGCGAGTTCGGGTCGACCCCACCGCAGGCGGATAGGGTCAGGCAGGCCAGCAATACAACAGAAAAGCTTTTAAGAGTCATGGTGGCTTCAGGTCACGGAAATCGGCGGCCAGTATCCTCGCCTCACCCGCAAAGACCAATAGCCCTATTGAATATATGGATAGCGCCCTTAACGACCGCGCAATCCCCGAACACAGGAATGGCGTGCATGAATCACCCCCGTAAACCCTGGCGACTGGCCCTGGCCTGGGCCCTCCCCGCAATGGCGCTACTCGCCGGCTGCAACGGTGGCGATACCGGAAAACCGCAGGAAGCCCCCCACACCACTTATCTCAAGGCCGACTGGCAGGCGCTGCCCAGCGTTTCCGATGAAGACCTGCAAGCAGGTTTCACCGCCTGGCGCAGCGCCTGTACCCGACTGAAGAGCGATGCAAACTGGTCGGCGACCTGCAGCAAGGCCGCCACCGTCGAGCTCACCCCTTCGGCCATTCGCGGCTTTCTCCAGGCCAACCTGGATGTCTACGGCCTGCGCTCCGCCTCCGGCAGCCCCGACGGCCTGATCACCGGCTACTACGAACCAGTCTATCCCGGCAGCCTGACCCGCACCGACAAGGCGTCAGTGCCGGTGTACGGGATTCCTGAGGACATGATCGTGGTTGCCCTCGACAGCATTTACCCCGAGCTCAAGGGCAAACGCCTGCGCGGCCGCCTTGACGGCCGCACCCTGAAACCTTACGACACGGCTGCGCAGATCAATAGCCAGGGGGTACCGGCCCCCGTTCTGGCCTGGCTGACCGACCCGATGGACCTGCAGTTTCTACAGATTCAGGGCTCAGGCAGAATTCGCTTGGACAGTGGTCAGCAACTGCGCATCGCCTACGCCGACCAGAACGGCCATCCCTACCGACCTATCGGCCGCTGGCTGGTGGAACAGGGCGAACTGACGAAAGACGCAGTGACCATGGGCAGTATCAGCGCCTGGGCCAAGGCGCATCCGGCACGTATCCCGGAACTGCTGGCCAGCAACCCCAGCTATGTGTTCTTCACCCGCAACCCGGACAGCAATGAGGGCCCGCGCGGCTCACTGAATGTGCCCCTGAGCGCTGGCTATAGCGTGGCCGTCGATCGCAAGGTGGTTCCTCTGGGCAGTCTGGTCTGGCTGGCCACCAGCCGTCCCGATGGCAGCAGCCTGGTACGCCCGGTAGCCGCACAAGATACGGGCGGCGCCATTGCCGGAGAAGTCCGTGCAGATTTGTTCTGGGGCACGGGTGAGGCTGCCGGCGCACTGGCCGGCGACATGAAGCAAAAGGGCAATATCTGGCTACTCTGGCCCAAGGGCCTGGCCCTGCCGGATGCCCCGGCGACCGGTAGCTGACCAGGACCAATGAAACCCGACCGGGACTATTCCAGCCCGGTCAGGTGCACCTGGCCGGCTTCAGGCAGAGACGACAAAGAGACTCACAATCAGCGCCATACCGACAAACCAGACCAGCGAACGCAGGACCGCCCAGTCCGCCAGATAACAGATGATGTAGAGCAGGCGGCTGGTGATAAACAGCACGGCCAGCACATTGATCGTTACCAGCTCGGCATTGCCGGCGATATGGGCAATGATCACTGCCGCCGCGAAAGCGGGTGTCACTTCAAAACTATTGAGCTGTGCGCTGTGTGCACGCTTGGCGAAACCGTCCAGCGTGGCGAGAAACGCCCGCGGGTCGTGGTTCTGCCGCAGGCCGAACTTTCCGCCGCTGAACTTGGCGATACCAATACACAGATAGGGCAGAAACAGAGCAATCAGCACACACCAGAAAGCAACCGTCATGATGGAGTCCTTATTGGAATTAGAATTTCATGATGAGCATGCCAATCAACACAAGCCCGCAGGCTAAGAGCCTGGGCCCGCCGAAAGGTTCTTTCAGGTAGCGCATACCCAGTAAGACCACCAGGATAACGCTGACCTCACGCAATGCTGCCGCCTCGGCAATCGAGCCCAGCTGCATGGCCCACAACACTAGCGCATAACTGAACAGAACACAGAAGCCGACGCTAAACCCCAATCGCCACTGCTCGCGCCAGAACTGCATAAATACCGCACGCTTGCGGCTGATGGCCAGTAATGGAAACGGCCAGGCACTGATCAGCGTGATCCACACCAGAAAATCCAGAGGGTGGGGCCAGCGACGCAAAGCCTGGCCGTCGATATAGGTGTAGCAACCGATACACAGCCCGATCAACGCCACTACCGGCAGCATCGACCAGGGTAGCCGTTCGCCCCCGCCGCCGTGCCAGAGCAGGCACAACATCCCACAGGGAATCAGGGCAATGCCAACAATCTGTTGGGGGCTGAGCACTTCGCCGGCGAAGATCAGCGTCAGCGCCAGGACCACCAATGGCGATAGCCCGCGCATCAGGGGATAGACCAGCCCCAGATCACCGACCCGGTAGGCCTTGATCAGCAAGTAGCGATAGAGCAGCTCGAAAAACGCCGAGGCCATGATCCAGGGCCATATCTCGGCAGGCGGCAATGCCACGAACCCGAGCATTGCCACGACGAACACCAGCGCGACGCTGTCCATGCAGGCGACGACCAGCAAGCGTTCGCCGCTGAATTTGATCAGGGTGTTCCAGATGGCATGCAGCAAAGCTGCAACCAGAACCAGAGCCGTCGCCAGCACTGCCCACTCCTTGCCTGCATCGCGTCAGTCAAATCGGCCATTGTGCCGATCCATCATGCCAATTCGATGACACTCGCCGTGCCCAGTGCCTGGGGCAGGCGGTGGCAGATCCAGCCTGCAATGGCGCAGCGGGCGGCTGCGCCACCTCGCGAGCACGCTCGCGGCTACAGGGGCATGAGGGGAATCAGGCCTCGTCGTCCTTGAACTGATCTTTCACATACCTGATTTCAGTGCGGCCATGAGCCGCCGGCAAGCCGTCCTCACCCAGGTTGACGAACACCATCTTCTCGACGGTGAGAATGCTTTTGCGGGTGATCTTGTTGCGCACTTCGCATGTCAGCGTGATCGAGGTGCGGCCGAACTCGGTTGCCGTGATGCCCAACTCGATAATATCGCCCTGGCGCGAGGCGCTGACAAAATTGATCTCGGAAATGTACTTGGTCACCACGCGCTGGTTGCCCAACTGGACAATCGCATAGATCGCCGCCTCTTCGTCGATCCAGCGCAACAGGCTGCCGCCGAACAACGTGCCATTGGGGTTGAGGTCTTCGGGTTTTACCCACTTGCGGGTGTGGAAATTCATGCTGACTCCTGACCGTCTTGCCGATTAATGCCGGTCATCATGGCAGACCTACTCCTTTAGCTCTATTGAGCTTCTACTATGGTCGCTATTAGTGTTCGCTCATCGCACGATAGAAAGCCTTGGGAACTCCCGCCAGCCCGGCTATAATCGCCACCGTTCCAAAACGGTCATCTTTTCTGGATACCGTTTTCCCGCCACCTGTCCGAGGGGCGCTGCAGCAGGCTAGACCTGTCAGGCTCGGATGGGGCGTTGTTTGCACCGGCTTTGCCCGGCAGACACTAAACGCACAACGGCGCCCATTCGCACACTACGAATGGAGGCTCTTCATGAGCGCTGTAAACACGCCCGCAGATTTTAACGACTTTAAAGTCGCCGATATGTCCCTGGCCGCCTGGGGCCGTCGCGAAACCATCATCGCCGAGTCGGAAATGCCGGCCCTGATGGGTCTGCGTCGCAAGTACGCTGGTGAGCAGCCGCTCAAGGGCGCGAAAATCATCGGCTGCATCCACATGACCATTCAAACCGCCGTGCTAATCGAAACCCTGGTTGCCCTGGGTGCCGAAGTGCGCTGGTCGTCCTGCAACATTTTCTCCACCCAGGACCAGGCCGCCGCCGCCATTGCCGCCGCCGGTATTCCGGTGTTCGCCTGGAAAGGCGAGACCGAAGAAGAGTACGAGTGGTGCATCGAGCAAACCATCCTCAAGGATGGCCAGCCTTGGGATGCCAACATGATCCTCGACGACGGCGGCGACCTGACCGAGATCATCCACAAGAAATACCCGGCGATGCTGGACAAGATCCACGGCGTTACCGAAGAAACCACCACGGGCGTACACCGCCTGCTGGAAATGCTGGCCAAGGGCGAGCTGAAAATCCCGGCCGTCAACGTCAACGACTCGGTTACCAAGAGCAAGAACGACAACAAGTACGGCTGCCGTCACAGCCTGAACGATGCGATCAAGCGTGGTACCGACCACCTGCTGTCCGGTAAGCAAGCGCTGGTGATCGGCTACGGTGACGTGGGCAAGGGTTCAGCTCAATCGCTGCGCCAGGAAGGCATGATCGTCAAGGTTTCCGAAGTCGACCCGATCTGCGCCATGCAAGCCTGCATGGACGGTTTCGAACTGGTTTCGCCGTTCATCGACGGGATCAACACCGGTACCGCCGACAGCATCGACAAAGCCTTGCTGGGCAAGATCGACCTGATCGTGACCACCACCGGTAACGTCAATGTGTGCGATGCCAACATGCTCGCCGCCCTGAAAAAGCGCGCCGTGGTGTGCAACATCGGTCACTTCGACAATGAAATCGACACCGCTTTCATGCGCAAAAACTGGGCATGGGAAGAAGTGAAGCCACAAGTGCACAAGATCCACCGCACCGGCCCAGGCGCTTTCGATGCACAGAATGACGACTACCTGATCCTGCTGGCCGAAGGCCGCCTGGTAAACCTGGGCAACGCCACCGGTCACCCAAGCCGCATCATGGATGGCTCATTCGCCAACCAGGTACTGGCACAGATCTTCCTGTTCGAGCAGAAATTCGCCGATCTGTCGCCTGCCCAGAAAGCCGAGCGCCTGACTGTTGAAGTGCTGCCCAAGAAGCTCGACGAAGAAGTGGCCCTGGAAATGGTTCGCGGTTTCGGCGGCGTGGTCACTCAGTTGACCAAACAACAGGCTGACTACATTGGCGTTACCGTCGAAGGCCCGTTCAAGCCGCACGCTTATCGCTACTAAGTAAGCTGCAAGCGACTGGCTGCAAGCGTCAGGCAAGGGCCAAAAACCCTGGTTTGCCTGACGACTTCAGTTACTTGTCCTAATCGTTTAAGCAGCTTCAGGCTACAGGCTCCAAACGCAAGAGCGAGTGTACCTGCGCTCCTCTTGCCGCTTGAAGCCCTGAGCTTGCCGCTGGAGACTCCCCCATGTCCCAAGAACGTCGTTACAGTTTCGAGTTCTTCCCAACCAAGACCGATGCCGGTCATGAGAAACTGCTCGCTACTGCCCGCCAGTTGGCCAGCTACAACCCCGATTTTTTCTCCTGCACCTACGGTGCCGGTGGCTCGACCCGCGACCGCACGATCAATACCGTGCTGCAGCTGGAAAGCGAAGTAAAAATCCCTGCTGCTCCGCACCTGTCCTGCGTTGGTGACAGCAAAGCCGATCTGCGCGGCCTGCTGCAGCAATACATTGAGGCAGGCATTACCCGTATCGTCGCGCTGCGTGGCGACCTGCCGTCCGGGATGGGCATGGCCAGTGGCGAACTGCGCTACGCCAATGACCTGGTGAGCTTCATCCGTGAAGAGACCGGCGATCACTTTCACATCGAAGTGGCCGCCTACCCGGAAATGCACCCCCAGGCGCATAACTTCGAAGACGATCTTCGCCACTTCGTCAACAAAGCCAAGGCCGGCGCCGACAGCGCGATCACCCAGTATTTCTTCAACGCCGATAGCTACTTTTACTTCGTCGAGCGTGTTCGCGCGCTGGGCGTCGAAATCCCTATCGTGCCGGGCATCATGCCAATCACCAACTACACCAAGCTCGCTCGCTTCTCTGACGCGTGTGGCGCCGAAATCCCGCGCTGGATCCGTAAACAACTGGAAGCCTATGGCGACGATAGCCAGAGCATCCAGGCGTTTGGTGAGCAAGTCATCAGTGAAATGTGCGACAGCTTGCTACAAGGCGGCGCACCTGGGCTGCACTTCTACACCTTGAACCAGGCAGAGCCAAGCCTGGCGATCTGGAACAATCTGAAGCTGCCACGCTGACCCTCACGTTGCCTGCCGGCACAGGCCCCCTGGCCGGCACGCAGCACCTGCAGCACTGATTCCAGAGCCGCTAGCTATTTCAATACCTGCCAGCGTAACCTCCAGCAATGCCTCTTACCGCCCGACTTTTAACCGCGTTTATTTGCCTCTGCCTGAGCTTTGCGGTTCGGGCCGAGAAGCTGCGCATCGTCACCGATCCCTGGGCACCTTATGCCTACCAGGAAAACGGTCAGAACAAGGGCCTCGACTACGAAACCACGACCGCAGTATTCCAGCGGCTGGGCGTTGAAATCGAGTGGCAGTTCCTCCCCTGGAAACGCTGCCTGGCCATGCTGGAGCAGGGCCACGCCGACGGTATTCTGGATATTTTTCGTACACAGGAACGCGCCTCCACCCTGTTCTACCCCCATGAAGCACTGTCCGATGCCGAATTCGTACTCTTCTATGCCAAGGCCAATCCCCACCCCGTCCACAGCCTTGAGGACCTGCGCGGCCTGAGTGTCGGCACCACCCCCGGGTACATCTATAGCGCGGCCTTCAACGGCTCGACCCAGTTCCTGCGCGAGGATGCGCCGACGCAAGAGGCCAATTTTGGCAAGCTGCAGCGCGGGCGAATCGACTTGTTGATAACCGATCGACGAGTGGGCCAATACATGCTCGATCAACTGCACCTGCGCGGGCAGATCGAGCAGCACGCCCTTGTCATCAGTCGCCAGGGTCAGTACCTGGCGCTGCGCCGCAACGTCGGCATGGACCTGCTGCTGCAACGTTTCAATGCCGAACTCAAGCGTTTCAAGAGCGAGCCGGCCTATGAGCGATTGCTCGCCCGCTACACGGGCGCGGCCACAAGTATCCAGCACGACACCGCCGTTGAGCAGCAGGAAAGCAGCGCGCGCTGATTGCTCTGTTATACTGCGGCCTTCCCGCCAGGCTCACGCCCGGACGCTCGACCTTGTACAAGGCATCCAATCACGCTGACAGCGCCGCCCACGGCCCGCGCGAGCGGTTTGAATGAACCTTCGAGGCCAGCAGGACCGGACGGGATTGCGTCCCCTTAAACGCGATTCGCGCCAGGCAAGACATCCCATTGGGCAACGCCCTAACTAGAACAGGATTACTCATGTCCTTTGCTTCCCTCGGTCTCTCCGAGGCTTTAGTCGGCGCCATCGAGGCCGCCGGCTATACCCAGCCTACTCCGGTGCAACAGCGGGCCATTCCCGCCGTGTTGCAAGGTCGCGACCTGATGGTGGCGGCACAGACAGGTACTGGTAAAACCGGCGGCTTCGCCCTCCCGATTCTGGAGCGGTTGTTCCCCAACGGTCACCCGGACAAATCCCAGCGTCACGGCCCGCGCCAGCCCCGCGTACTGGTCCTGACCCCGACCCGCGAACTGGCCGCCCAGGTTCACGAGAGCTTCAAGCTCTATGCCCGTGACCTGAAATTTGTCAGCGCCTGCATTTTCGGCGGTGTCGGCATGAATCCACAGGTCCAGGCCATGGCCCGCGGCGTCGACGTGCTCGTTGCCTGCCCGGGTCGCCTGCTGGACCTGGCTGGCCAAGGCAGCGTCGATTTGTCCCACGTGGAAATCCTCGTGCTGGACGAAGCGGACCGCATGCTCGACATGGGCTTTGTCCATGACGTGAAGAAAGTCCTCGCACGCCTGCCCGCCAAACGGCAGAACCTGCTGTTCTCGGCGACGTTCTCCAAGGACATCACCGACCTGGCCGGCAAGCTGCTGCACAACCCCGAGCGCATTGAAGTCACGCCACCGAACACCACGGTCGAGCGCATCGAACAACGCGTCTTCCGCCTGCCTGCCAGCCACAAGCGTGCCCTGCTGGCGCACCTGATCACTGCCGGCGCGTGGGAGCAGGTCCTGGTCTTTACCCGAACCAAGCACGGCGCCAACCGCCTGGCCGAGTACCTGGACAAGCATGGCCTGAGCGCCGTTGCCATCCACGGCAACAAGAGCCAGAACGCCCGGACCAAAGCCCTGGCCGACTTCAAGGCCGGTGATGTCCGCATTCTGGTCGCCACCGATATCGCCGCTCGCGGCCTGGATATCGACCAACTCCCTCACGTGGTCAACTTCGAACTGCCGAATGTCGACGAAGACTACGTGCACCGGATCGGTCGTACCGGCCGTGCGGGCCGCTCCGGCGAGGCGATCTCGCTGGTTGCCCCGGACGAAGAGAAACTGCTGAAAAGCATCGAGCGCATGACCAAGCAGAAAATCGCCGATGGCGACCTGATGGGCTTCGATGCCAGCGCTGTAGAAGCTGAAAAGCCTGAAGTACGCGAGCGTCCCGATGTCCGTAACCCTCGCAACCCGCGCGGTCCACGTGGCGACGGTCCAAACGGCGGTGGCGGCGGTAGCGGGCGCAAGGACAAGGGCAAAGACAAGGGCAAGGAAAAACCGGCAGCCGCTCGCGGCGACCGCCCGGCCCGCGAGCAGAAACCGCGCGAAGGCACCCCGGCCCGCGAACAACGTCAGCCCGCGCCACGCGCAGTTGATCGTGACCCCGAGGAGTTCCTCGACGACGATATCGATAACTTCGGTAACCGCGTCGACTACGTGCCGCAGCAGGTCAAAACCCAAGGCCGCGGCCGCCGTCCAGGTGGCCAAGGTCAAGGCGCTGCGACGCCAGCCCGTAGCGGTGGCGCTCAGCCCCAGGGACGTCAAGGCGGCCCGCGCAATGCCAATGGCGCCAGCACTGGCACCCCGCCAGCCAAGCGTACCGGCCAGCGCAACGGCGCACCACGTGATGGCCAGGCGCGCCGCGAAGACTCGCGTAACCGTCGCCCAAACCGTGATGAGCAGCCTGCACGTCAGGAACCGGCGGTAAAAGGTCCACGGGACAATCAGCCGAAGATCATGCACAAGGAGTCGAAAACCGATCGTTTCCCGACACCGGAACAGCTTGATCAACTGCCAAGCCGTCCGCGTGGCGAGAAACCGGCGTTGCTGACCCGCAATCGCTAAGTTTCAGACGCCATAAAAAACGCCCCCGTTCTCACGAACGGGGGCGTTTTTGTTTGTCTGCAACAGGCTGCGAATACTCGCAGCCGTGGCATTACTTCACTTGCACACCTTCAAACGAAACATTCAGGTCCAGGGTCTGGGAGGATGGACCTGGGCCCTTGATGCCGAAATCGTTCAGTTGCAGCGTGGTGGTGCCATTGAAGCCGGCGCGCTGGCCACCCCATGGATCCTTGCCTTCGCCATTGAAGGTCGCCTTGAACACGACTGGCTTGGTCACGCCGTGCAGCGTCAGGTCGCCGGTCACATCAGCGGTTTTCTCGCCGGTGGATTTGACCGCGGTGGAAACGAAGGTCGCTTTTGGATACTTCTTCACATCCAGGAAGTCGGCGCTGGCAATGTGCTTGTCACGTTCGGCGTGGTTGGAGAACAAGCTGGCGGTGTTCAGCTCAACGTTGATCTTGCTGTCTTCAGGCTTCTTGGCATCAAAGCTGAAAGCACCGTCCCAATCCTTGAATGTGCCGTAGATGAAGCTGTAGCCCAGGTGGCTGATCTTCCACTCGACGAAAGCGTGCTGGCCTTCCTTGTCGATCTTGTAGTCCGCGGCCATCGCCTGACCGGCCGACAACAGAGCGGTACCGATAGCCAGAGCGGCGAGAGTCTTTTTCAACATGTGTTCTATTCCTTTTGAGTTGAGGGAGAGCATCAGGCTTTGCGACCCAGCATACGGAGCAAAGTCGCATCACGGTCGATAAAGTGGTGTTTCAACGCTGCCAGGCCATGCACACCGGCAAAGATCACCAATGCCCAGGCCAGATAAAAATGTACTTCGCCTGCAATATCCGCCTGGTCGGGAAGACCGGAGATCAGCGCCGGCACTTCAAACAGATTGAATACTGGGATCCCCGCCCCATCAGCAGTGGAGATCAGGTAACCGGAAAACATCAGGACAAACAGACCGATATACAGGAAGGCGTGACCGAACTTCGCGCCCAGGCGGGTCAGTTGCCCATGATTGGCCGGGGCCGGCGGTGGCGGGCTGATAAAGCGCCAGAGCAGGCGCAATAGCATGACGGCAAACAACGTCAGGCCAATGCTCTTGTGCAGGTCGGGAGCATCCTTGCGCCAGGCGCTGTAGTAGTCGAGCCCAACCATCCACAAACCCAGCGCGAACAAACCAAACACCGCCAACGCGACACCCCAGTGCAGGACAATGCTGACCAGGCCATAGCGAGAAGAAGAGTTTCGAAGCTGCATGAAAAAACATCCTGTGAGAACTGGAGCCAGACTATCTCGTTACCTATCGAATAAAAGCGAAAAAATTCGCTTTGAAATATCGAGAAATACGATCAATAGTCTGAAACGAACGGGTTAAGAAAATATTAACAGGCGTATTGTGCAACGCGCTGCACACGGCTTCGAGATCAGCCCACGAGCGGCCATCGACTGAGGATGGTACTCCCAGAACGGGGGCATGTGCCCCGGGGAGGACCCTAGCGGGCGCGGCACAAAGCCGCGCCCTGGAGGGAGTTACTGCGCCTTGGCAGCGGGCGCTTTGGCCGGCTCGGCCTTCTTGACCGGTGCTTTCTTCGCCGGAGCGGGCTTGGCCGGAACCTTTTTCGCAGCCTCGGCCTTGGTCTTGGCGACCGGCTTCTTCACCGCAGCCGCTGGCTTGACCGGCGCTTTCTTGACCGGCTCGGCCTTCACCGGCGCCGCCACTGGCGCCACAGGAGCAACCGGCGCTACGACCGGGGCCACCGGGGCTGGAGCAGGAGCCGCAGGGGCTGGAGCAGGCGCGACGGCCTTGTCCGAACCACCGAACAAACGCGAGAAGAACCCGGGCTTATCCGCTTTCGCCGCGCCTGCTGCGGCCGCCGCGCCAGCGGCTACCGGCACAGCCTTGGCGGGATCGAAGGACTTGCCCGCCGCCAGATCCTGGACCTGGCTGGCTGCACGCTGCCCAGTGCGCAGTGCGCCTTCCAGGGTCCCCGGATACAGGGCGTCGGTATGCTCGCCAGCAAAGGCCACGCGCTGCACCGGACGCTCCCACAAACGCCAGAACTTGCTGATCTGTCCTGGACCGAATGCCAGGTAAGCCCCGCCGGTCGAAGGGTCAGTGCTGTAGCGGCGGATCTCGTAGCCGGTAAAGGCACCACGCGCCTGTGGATAAAAGGCGTGCATGCGAATCAGCACCTGATCAACCATCTGCTTGTCGCCAAAGCTTTGCAACAGGCGCGCATTGTCACCCGACAGGTTGACCACCACATTGGCGCCCCCCTTGAGCGCCGGCTCGATCCACATCATGCCCAGGCCGGTATTGCTGTAGATCTCGCCCGACATTCGCGCCCGGCTTTCCCAGACCGGGGTCTTGAACTTCAGCATCAACTGGTCGCGCCAGCCGTAGTTAGTGTTCTTGATGGCCGCCAGGTGCTGGGCATCAAGTGCGGGGGTGAACTGGATCTTGTTCAGCGCCCGCAGCGGCACAGCCAGTACGACGTAGTTGGCCTGATAACCCACGGCGCCGACCTTGACGGTCACGCTGTCTTTGTCCTGGATAATCGCCGACACCGGCGAGCCGGTCTTGATGACTTTCAGTTGCTTGACGAACGCCTGGGCCAATACCGGGCTACCGCCCAGCAGGCGCGCAGCGCGCTGGTCGCGGTCCGAGATATTGCGATACACCCGACTCTGCTGTGCGAAGTAGAGCAGTGACAGACGCGAAGGCTCGTCGTACCGGGTACGAATCTGCTGACTGATCAACTGGCGTGCAGTGGGCGGCAATTGCAGCTTGTCCAGCCAGTTGGAGACGTTGATCTGGTCCAGTGCGAACAGCGTGCTGGTCGCCGCCGGATTCAGCGGGTCATCGATAGACGCCGCCAGATCGTCCAGGGTCTTCTCATAACGCTTGAGCGCTTCGGCCGTAGCCGGTTGTTTGGTCGCCAGGTCGGCGGCACTGAAATACTCGCCATCGATCAGGTAACCCGGGCTGCGAACAAACTCGGGCGCCGGCGAGACGCCCAGCTTGAACGTGTTGATATAGTGATTGAGCACCGGTTGGGTCTTGCCATTGCCGATCCACTCACTGGTCGCCAGCCCCGAACGGCCGCCCAGGCTTGGCTTGGCCTCCAGCAGGGTGACCTGCCAGCCTTTGGTCTGCAGCTCATAGGCTGCCGTCAGTCCGGAAAGCCCGCCCCCGATGACGATTGCCGTCGGTTGTTTGTCCTGCCCCAGCGCCGCAACGCTGAACAGCCCCATCACCATCAGCGCACAGGCGCGCAGCCAACCAGCAGACATTCAGCGAACTCCGAATTGAAGCGAGGAAGTTTCGGATTTTAGAGCCCGAATACTCAAAGAATCGCGAAGGATACGCCAGCCCACAGAGCCCTGCCAGCGGCGCCCATCGGCCAATTGAATGTAGCCTAAATCACACAATGGGTTGTGGCAGACGAGGGCATTGCATAGGCTTGCGCGATTGTTTGCCCGCGCCCGGCGCGAACGGCCACCAGGAGAGCGAAATGGGCCTGAATGACCAGTGGATGCAACGCGATCTCGCGGTGCTGTGGCACCCCTGCACCCAGATGAAAGACCACGAGCAACTGCCCCTGATCCCGATCAAGCGCGGCGAAGGCGTCTGGCTGGAGGACTTCGAGGGCAAACGCTATCTCGATGCCGTCAGTTCCTGGTGGGTCAATGTCTTTGGCCACGCCAACCCGCGGATCAACCAGCGCATCAAGGATCAGGTCGACCAGCTCGAGCACGTGATCCTTGCCGGCTTCAGCCATCAACCGGTCATCGAGCTGTCCGAACGCCTGGTCAAGCTCACCCCCGAGGGGCTGACTCGATGCTTCTACGCCGATAACGGATCGTCTTGCATCGAAGTCGCGCTGAAAATGAGCTTTCACTACTGGCTCAACCGTGGCCAGCCAAACAAGAAGCGCTTTGTCACCCTGACCAACAGCTATCACGGCGAAACCATGGCCGCGATGTCGGTTGGCGATGTGCCCTTGTTTACCGAGACCTACAAGGCGCTGCTGCTCGACACCATCAAGGTACCGAGCCCGGACTGCTACCTGCGCCCCGACGGCATGAGCTGGGAAGAACACTCGCGCATGATGTTCGCGGCGATGGAACAGACCCTAGCCGAGCACCATGCCACGGTCGCTGCGGTGATTGTCGAGCCACTGATCCAGGGTGCCGGCGGCATGCGCATGTACCACCCGGTCTACCTCAAGTTGCTGCGCGAAGCCTGCGACCGCTATGGCGTCCACCTGATCCACGATGAAATTGCCGTGGGTTTTGGCCGCACCGGCACGATGTTCGCCTGCGAGCAGGCCGGCATCCGCCCGGACTTCCTCTGCCTATCGAAGGCACTGACCGGCGGCTATCTGCCATTGGCCGCCTGCGTGACCACCGAGGATGTCTACAGCGCGTTCTACGATGATTACCCCACACTGCGCGCGTTCCTGCACTCGCACAGCTACACCGGCAATCCCCTGGCCTGCGCCGCAGCCCTGGCGACGCTGGATATCTTCGAGCAGGACCGGGTCATTGAAAACAACCAGGCACTGGCTCAGCGCATGGCCAGCTCCACGGCCCATCTGGTGGATCACCCCCACGTTGCGGAAGTCCGCCAGACCGGCATGGTCTTGGCCATTGAAATGGTCCAGGACAAGGCCAGCAAGACCGCCTATCCCTGGCAGGAGCGCCGCGGACTGAAGGTTTTCCAGCACGCTCTGGAACGCGGCGCGCTGCTGCGGCCGCTGGGTAGCGTGGTGTATTTCCTGCCACCGTATGTGATTACCCCGGAGCAGATCGACTTTCTCGCCGAGGTCGCCAGCGAGGGGATTGATATCGCCACGCGCGACTCGATCAGCGTGGCCGTACCCGCGAATTTCCATCCGGACTTCCGCGATCCCGGCTAGGGTTTCCAGGACCTCTCCCTGTAGGAGCGAGCATGCTCGCGAGCCTTTGGCTACCCGCAAGCGGGCTCCTACAGATACAGATCGATATTCAGCCTCATTACGACCGGCCATTTTTTCAGAGACACCCCCATGCGACTGTCCCGCTTCTTTATCGATACACCCCTGAGCCTTGGCCAGCACGAGCTGCCGGAAGCCCAAGCGCATTACATCGGCCGCGTCCTGCGCATGGCCGAGGGCGATGCCCTACAGGTTTTTGATGGCTCCGGTCAGGAATTTCTCGGCAAGGTGCTGGAAGTCGGCAAGAAACGCGTGCGCATCGAACTCGACGAAACCTTTGCCGGGCAAGCCGACTCAAGCCTGCACGTCCATCTTGGCCAGGGTCTGTCCCGGGGCGAGCGGATGGACTGGGCGATCCAGAAGGCAACCGAACTGGGCGCCAATGAAATCACGCCCATCGTCAGCGAGCGTTGCGAAGTGCGCCTCAAGGATGAACGCGCGGACAAACGCCTCGCCCACTGGCGCCAGATTGCAATCAGCGCCTGCGAGCAATGCGGTCGCTCCAGCCTGCCGGTGATCCATCCACCGCAACTGCTGAGCGAATGGCTCAAGCAGACCGAAGCCGAGTTGAAACTGGTGTTGCACCCGGTCGCCGCCCCCCTGGCCAGCCACGCCCACCCTGCTCGCCTGGCCTTTCTGATCGGCCCCGAAGGCGGCCTGACGGACCACGAAGTCGAGCAGGCCAGACAGGCCGGCTACCATTCGGCGCGCCTCGGTCCGCGCGTGCTACGCACCGAAACCGCGCCCGTCGTCGCCCTCGCGGTGGCCCAGCAATTGTGGGGCGACTTCTAGCGTCTCACCTAGATCACATAGGCCGAAATCGCGACGAAGTGCAGCACGCTGCCGACAATGACGAACAGATGCCAAATCCCGTGGGCATGACGCAGTCGATGATCCAGGGCGAAAAAGATAATCCCGATGGTGTAGAACGCGCCGCCCGTGGCCAGCCAGATAAAGCCGGTCATGCCCAGGGCGGCGATCAGAGGCTTGACCGCCACCAGCACGATCCAGCCCATCACCGCATAAATCACGATCGACAGGATCCGCGCCTCCGAGCGCGGTTTGATTTCCTGCAGCATGCCGATCAGCGCCAGCCCCCAGACAATGCCAAACAACCACCAGCCCCAGGCACCTCGCAGGGTCACCAGGCAGAACGGCGTATAGCTGCCGGCAATCAGCAGGTAGATCGACAGGTGATCAAGCTTTTGCATGATCACTTTCGAGCGCCCACGCACGCTGTGGTAAACGGTCGAAATGCTGTACAGCAGCAACAGCGTCAGCCCGTAGATCGCCACGCTGACAATCTTCCACGGGCTACCGTCCAGGCTCGCCATCACCAGCAGCCAGACCGCGCCGATACAGGCAAGCACTGCGCCGACCAAGTGGGTCCAGGCGTTGAATCTTTCCCCGTGATACATCGCAACTACCTCGAAAAACCAGGGCAAACCACCCTATACCGCGCCTAAAGCAGTCCGGATTCCACCAGTAGCTGCTCCAGCGCCAACAGGTCCGGGACCTTGGCGACCTGATCCGCGACCTGCACCGCTGCCCGTTCTAGCCGACATAAGGGCACATCGACAAAACTCAACTGGCTGTCGAGCTTGCAGGAGCGCGGAATACCCTGAACCAGCAGCGCGATAAACTTCAACTCCGCACGACCGCCCAGGGCATTGAGCACAACGATCCGTGCACGTTCACCGATCACTGTCTGCCCACCGCAGGCCGCCTCGAAGCTGATCAGCGGCAACTGGCGATCACGCCAGCGGACCTGGCGCAGATACCACGGCGGCGCATCGCTGCTGGGCTCGCCGCGCTGATAGTCAATCAGCTCCGCCACCGCGACATTGGGCAGCAACAGGTGCCGATCGGCCAGCGGCAGCAGCAGCCCGGTCAGGCTGACAAGACGATGATCAAACATGGGGTTTGCTCCAGAGCGCGATGCTTTCCAGCAACACTGACTCCTGATAGGGCTTGCCGAGATAGTCGTTGACGCCAATGGCCATGGCCCGATCGCGGTGTTTCTGCCCTGTGCGGGAGGTGATCATGATGATCGGCAGATGCTTGAGGCGCGGGTCGTTACGGACCTGGATCGCCACCTCGAAACCGTCCATGCGCGGCATCTCGATATCCAGCAGCATCAGGTCGGGCATATGCTCCTGCAACACCGCAAGGGCATCGACGCCATCCTTGGCCGTCAGCACATTCATGCCATGGCGTTCGAGCAGGCGGCTGGTGACCTTGCGCACGGTGACCGAGTCGTCCACCACCAGCACCAGCGGTGCCCGCACCGACTGGCTCTCGGCGCCAGGCGAGGCCTCGTTGACCGTGAAGGCCTGTGGTCGGATCAGGCGAACATGGGCCAACAGATCGAGAATCAGCACCACCCGACCATCACCCAGCAAGGTTGCACCACTCAAGCCCTGTACTGCGGCAAACTGTGGGCCCAGGCTCTTGACCACAATTTCCCGGGTGCCCACCAGGCTGTCGACCTGCACCGCCACCCGCTGTTCGTCGCTGTGCAACAGCAACACCGGCAGGGGCTGGCTCTGGCCGAGCAGCTTCGGCCGGCCGACCGTATGCAACAGCTCGCCGAGGTAGCGCAGATCGTAGGTCTGCCCGCCATAGCAGTAGCGCGGCGGATCCTGCTGGTAGTAGCTGTCCAGCTCGCCGGGGAGCACGCGCACGATGCCGTCGACGGTATTGAGCGGTATCGCGTATTGCTCCTCGGCGCACTGCACCATCAGCGCCCGGTTCACCGACACACTGAACGGCAGGCGGATCCGGAAATGCACGCCCTGGCCGACCACCGAGTCGATGCTCATGCTGCCACCCAACTGGCGCACTTCTTCATGGACCACGTCCATGCCCACGCCACGCCCGGAAATCTGGGTGACCTTCTCGGCGGTGGAGAACCCCGGCTGGAGAATGAACTGCAGGACCTCCCGATCTCCCGGCTGCGCCTCGGGATCGAGTAGACCGCGCTGGATCGCCTTGCGCCGCACCGCCTCCAGGGAGATACCGGCGCCGTCGTCGCGCAGGTCGAAGACGATATCGCCGCCCTCGTGCTCCAACTCCAGACTGATCCGTCCCTGCTCCGGCTTGCCGACGGCGCGACGCGCCTCGCCGGTTTCCAGGCCATGGTCAACGGCGTTGCGCAGCATATGTTCAAGCGGCGCAACCATACGTTCGAGGATATTGCGGTCCAGTTCACTCTCGGCGTTGATGACCTCGAACTCGACGTCCTTGCCCAGCTCGCCCGCGACCTGTCGGACGATGCGCTTGAGCCGCGGCAGGATGCGCTCGAACGGCACCATGCGCGTACGCATCAGGCCTTCCTGCAAGTCGGTATTGACCCGTGCCTGCTGGAGCAGCAAATGGCTGGCATCCTGATTGCGCCGGCCCAGGGTTTCCTTCAGGTCGAGCAGGTCGGAGGCGGACTCGAACAACGCCCGGGACAGCTGTTGCAACTGAGAATGGCGGTCCATTTCCAGCGGATCGAATTCCTCATAGTCCTGGCGTTCGGCTTCCACCTGCTGGCGGCTGAGAATCCGCCCTTGGGTCTCGATATCCAGGCGCCGCAGTTGATCACGCATACGCTCGATGGTGGTTTCCATCTCGCCAAGGGCGACCTGGGCATCATTGGCTTGCTGCTCGATACGCCCACGCAAGATCGACGTCTCACCAGCCAGGTTGACCAGGTCCTCCAGCAGCTCGGCGGGCACCTTGACCATGTCCGCCGCCACACGCTCGGCGTCCATCGCCGGCGCCTCGACGCGGGTCGGGGCCTCGGCCGGGAGCAACGGTGACGCTGCTTCCTGGCCGGGCGCCTGGATCAACTGGCGAATATTGGCGATCAGATCGCTGGCCGCCGCAATTGGCTGCCCAGCCCGCACCGCGTCGAGCATCTGGCTCAGGCGATCATGGCTGTCCTGGGATAATTCGAAGAGCTGCGGCCCAGGCTGCAGATGCCCGGCCGACACACCTTCGTAGAGAAACTCCAGCTCATGGGCCAGGTCGCCGATCGGGGCAATCTCGACCATCCGCGCACCGCCCTTGAGGGTGTGCAAGTCGCGCAGCAGGTTTTCCACCTCCTGGCGATTGCGCGGCTCGGCCTGCCAGCGCTGCAAGGCCGCGCCGGAGCTTTCGAGAATATCGACCCCTTCTTCGAGGAAGATATCCAACAGTTCAGGATCGGCGCTGACCACCTCGTCCACCGCCTTGACGGCAGGTGCCGGCAGATGATTTTCACGCAGGGCCCGGATTCGCGCGACCAGTGAGGTGGTGTCGGCCAGGGTCTGGCGCTGCTGCAACTGCTCCAGCAACTCGGTCAGTCGATCATGGCTGGCTTGCAGTACGGCCGCCAACTCGGTGCCGTGCCTGAAGCGCCGTTCGAGCAGGCCGCCATAGAGACTTTCCAACTCATGGGCGAGGTCGCCGACAGCACCGATTCCAGCCATCCGCGCGCCCCCCTTGAGGGTGTGCAAATCCCGTTGCAGGGATGTCAGGGGCGCTGGGTTGTCCGGCTCATCCAGCCAACGCTGCAAGGCCTGGGCGGCGCTATCGAGAATGTCCACCGCCTCTTCGAGGAAGATCTCGACGATCTCCTCGTCGACTTCCGCCGGGGCCGAGGCATCCAGCGCCTTGGTCGCCGCACCCAGCTCGGTGACACTGAGGACCTGCGCGCCTTCACGCGTGACCAGGCCCAGCGCCGACGGATCAAGCGCGCCATCGAGCAGTTGGCGCAAGGCCTTGACCCGCTCGGGCTGGGGACTGATCTCCTGGCCGGCGGCCAGTTGGTCGAGCATATTGATCAGCGCTTCGTGAGCGCTCTGCACCTCGACGAAAAAACGCTCGCTGACCGCCAGGCTGCTTTCCTCGACAGCCCCGTAAAGATCGAGCAGGGCTTCACATAACTCATCCACCGAATACAGATCGGCCAGATGCGCGCTCTGCCCCAGGCTACTCAGCTCGTCCAGCAGCGCGCTGAGTTCCTGGCGCTCGCCGGGATGCTGCTGCCAGCGCAGCAGCAGGCTTTCGGCATCGAGCAGAATATCCATGCCCTGCGCCAGGAAATCCGCGATCAGTTGCGGATCGCGCTTCGTACGCTGGGCATTGTCGGGCGCGCGCAGCAACGCGTCGATACGCGCGGCCAGCAGGTTTTGAGTCCGGGCGATCAGCGCCGGGGCGCCCTCGATACTGGTCAGCGGTTCGCTGGAAAGCGTGCGCAGGGCGCGCCGCAACAACGCCTCGGCCTCCAGCAACAGTTCGACTTCATCCAGGTCCAGAGGCAATAGGTGTGCCTTGAATTCACGCACCAGATGATCGAGCGGCGCCGCCAGGGCGGCGATGGGCAGTACCCCGGCCATCGAGGCACTTCCCTTGAGTGTGTGCAGCGCCCGCAACAGCTCATCGCTGGCCTGCAACGGCAGGTGCTCGGCCGCCTGCTCGAGAAAGCGATTGAGGCTATCCAGATGGCTCTGCGCTTCGTTGCGGAAAATCTCCAGCAACTGCGGGTCCATTTCCGCGACCACCGGCACCGCCGGCGACAAGGCGCCAGCCCTGGCCAGGGCGTGCGCCCGGGCGGCCAGATGGTCGACATCGGCCCGTTGGCGCTGGGCATTGTCAGCGAACTCGGCAATCAGGTCGGGCAGCAGCCCCAGGGCTTCTTCAAGCAATGCGCGAACCTGAGGCCCGGGTTCAACGCTGTGCTCGAGCACTCGGTTAAGCAGGTTTTCCAGGGCCCAGGCCAGTTCGCCGACGATCAACGCACGAACCATCCGCCCGCTGCCCTTGAGGGTATGGAACGCCCGGCGCAGCTCAGCCAGCGCGTCTGCATCGCCTGGCGCCGCGACCCAGATCGGCAGTTGCTCGCGCAATACCGTGAGCACTTCAGCGGTTTCCTCGAGGAAGACTTCGCGCAGTTCATCGTCAATCGGCGTTTCATCCTGCGGCGGCGGCAACAGGCTATCGGGCACCTGCCGCGCCGGGGGATTGAGTTCCGAAACCGGGTTGGCCAGTACCTGCGCCAGCGACTGCACCACCGCAGCCTGGTCCAGGGCTTGAAGGTCGAACATCGCTTGCGCTTCGCTGGGGCTCAGCATTTCATCGAGCAACGGCACGTCCGTGGCGAGCGCTTGCGCTTGCACAGCCGGGGCATATCCGAGGAACACCAGACTCTGCTCCGCGACATCCAGCACGCCTTCGCCCGGGGCCTGGTGATCCTGCCCCATACGCTCCAGGTAATACTCGATACTGCTCAGGGCATCCGCCAGGCTGTCGAGCGCCTCCCAGCTCGGCGGGGCGCCATCGCCCAGCAGGCGCTCGCGCACATAGCTGTTGCAGGCCGCCAGCAGGGCTGCCGGGCGCGCCAGGGGAATCATCGCCAGGGCACCGCGTACCTGGGTCAAAATCCCTGGCAGCGGCTCCAACTGTTCACGGTCCCAGTCCGCATCGACATAGGCGATGATCGCCTCCTTGGCGTCCTGCAGGCCGACCCGCGCTTCCTTGATCACCAACTGATGAATCTGGGTCAGGTCGGTGGTTGGCAGGCGACTGTCTTCACGGATCGACGGCTCGACATTACCCACCATCCCGGCCAGGGTCGCCTCGACATACAGCAAGGCTCCGGCAACATCCATCAGCACCGCATCATTGGGTTCGCGCAGCCCCTGGGCCAACCCCTGGATCACTGCCAACTGGTCGATGATCACCTTGCGCGGCTGCCCGAAACCCAGCACCGCCAGGGTATCGGCAATCTGCCGCAAGGGCGCCAACAGGCTGTCCAGGTCGCCGATCCGCTGCCGGTCGCTGCGCACGAACAGATCGAGGCGCTCCTTGACTCGCACCAGCTCCTCACACACTGCGCCGATCACCGAACGCATCGCATCGCGGTCAGGGCCCGCCAGGTGCGCGCGCTCCTCATCGACCAGGGCACTGTCGGGCAAGGCTTCATCCAATCCGTAACGCTCCTTGAGAACCAGCATCTTGGCCGTCGGCCGCTCGGCCTTGGCGATATAGAACAACAGGCTTTTGAGCAGTTCTTCGGGCGCCGGCTGGTTGACCGCCGCCATGCCCTGATCCAGCAGGCGCTTGAGTTCTTTGTCGGCTTCCTTGAGCAGGCTGCGCAGCGCTGGGCTATTGCCGATGGTGCCAGCGAGCATGCCCTCGACCAGCGCCGAAGCGACTTGCCACAGCTGCCCCAGGGGTGCGCCTTCGCAGAGCGCCTCCAGACGGCTGAACACCTTGGCCATGTAACCGAGATTGGTCTGCCCGTCCTGCTCGCGCAGCAGGCCGACCAACGCGGCCTGGAGCATCTGCCGCCATTTGCGCAGCAGGGTGGGCAACTGGGCAGGCGTGCGGGTGGCCAGGGTCGCGGCATCCAGCGGGGCCAGGGCCAGCAGATTCGGGCTGAACAGACTGGTTTCCGAGAGCAGGCTTTCGCCACGGGCGCTACGCAGGTCATTGAGCAGCGGCAGCACCACCAGCGGCAGGTCACGCCGGGCACTGTGGATACGGTCGAGATAGAGCGGCAACTGACCAAAAGCCTGTTGCAGCAGTCGGATCGCTTCGCCGAGCTGGGTAACTCGCCCCTGCTGAAGGGCCAGGGCCAACTGCTCCATTTCCTCGGCGAGCAGGGCCGCGCCATAGAACTCGACCATCTGCAGGCTGCCGTGAACCTGGTGGATACACGCCAGGCACGCCGTGATCGACGCCCCCGTAGCCGGCGAACCATCGAACTCGTCGAGCGCCTGGCGAGCCTGTTTCAGCGTCTCGACGATTTCGCCCTTGACCCACTCCAGCGCGACATAGTCTCGGCGATCAACCATAGCGGCGCACTCCAGGGCTCATCGGCACTCACCGCCCATCTCGCGGTTCCCTGGCCTGGGGCAGCGTGAAACCGGACACCGAGCGACGCAGTTGGCTGGCCATCTTCGCCAGATTGCCGATGCTGTCGGCGGTGGCGGTCGAACCGGACGAGGTCTGGCTGGTGATCTGCTGGATCACGTTCATGGTCAGGGAAATTTGCGCCGCCGAGCGCGTTTGCTGCTGGGCCGCATTGGAAATGCTCTGGATCAGTTCGGCGAGGTTTTTCGACACGCCTTCGATCTCCTCCAGGGCCACGCCCGCATCCTGGGCCAGACGTGCGCCGCGCACGACCTCGGAGGTGGTTTGCTCCATGGAGGTCACGGCTTCGTTGGTGTCGGCCTGGATCGCCCGGACCAGGGTCTCGATCTGCCGGGTCGCCGCCGAGGAGCGCTCGGCCAGGCGTTGCACTTCATCGGCCACCACCGCAAACCCGCGCCCGGCATCACCGGCCATCGATGCCTGGATCGCCGCATTGAGTGCGAGAATATTGGTCTGATCAGCAATGTCATCGATCAGGCTGACAATATCGCCAATTTCCTGAGAAGACTCGCCCAGCCGCTTGATCCGCTTGGCCGTATCCTGGATCTGCTCGCGAATATTGTCCATGCCATGAATGGTGTTGTGCACCACTTCATTGCCCTTGTTGGCAATTTCCACCGAGCGCTCGGCCACTGCCGAAGACTCGGCGGCATTGGCCGACACCTGGTCGATGGACTGGGCCATATCGCTGATGGCCGAGGAGGCCTCGCTGATCTGCTGCGCCTGGTGTTCCGAAGCTTCAGCCAGTTGCATGGCGGTTGCCTGGGTATCCTGCACCGCCCCGGCGACCTGGCCGGCGGTGAGGTTGATGGTCGCGACCAGATCACGCAACTGGTCGACGGAGTAATTGATGGAGTCGGCGATGGTTCCAGTGAAATCCTCGGTCACCGAGGCGGATACGGTCAGGTCACCATCGGCAAGATCGGCGATTTCATCCAGCAACCGCATGATCGCGTTCTGATTGCGCTCGTTCTTTTCCGCCGTTTCCTGCAGTTGGCGATGGGTTTCGCGCACCATCACCAAGCCGATCAGAATGATCGACGCCAGGGCCAGCAGCCCCAGGACATAACCACCGATGGTATCGAGCGAGCGCCCGCTGGCCAGGTTCTCGAAACCGTTGGCCAGCTTCGACGCCTCATCGAGCAAGGTCTGGGACACACTGAAGATGCTGCTGGCCGACTCGCGGACCTGGAACAGCTCCGGAGAAGTTTCGAGAATCTCATCCACCGAGCCGGAGACAAACTCGAACAGCTCGGAGATCTCCATCAACCGCGCTCGTGCGTCACGGTCCTCGACCTGGGCAATTTTCAGCAGGCGACTGCCTTCGAGCATGCCGTTGAGGACCTGGCCAAAGCGGTTGGCATCACGGCCAAAGACATCGGCCGCCTGCACCGCGTTCTCATCGCCGGCCAGCACGGTGTTCACCGCGCCGAGAATGCGCTCGGCCAGCAACGACTGGCGCTGGGCCATGGCCACCTGGGCGGCGGGGGCGCCGCGCTGGAGCAGGATCTCGACGACCTTTTCGTATTCCACCTGCAACTGCGGCACGGTTTCGGCCAGGGTTGCCGCCACCTGATGCAGGGACAGGACTGTCTGTTCGCTGGCCAGGATCGCGTCAGTGTTCTTCAGCAGGTTTTCCCAGTCCTGCTGGACCGCATGCATTTCTGTGCGCACAGCAGCCGGGGCGGCAGGCAGGCCGGTGGCCGGGTCGCCTTTCTTCAGGTAGCCCCAACGCTGGGCAAAGTCATTACGCGCGTCGCTGAGCAACTTGAAGGCCGCCGCCTTGCCGGCCGCCGCTTCGGTGGCGTTCTTGGCAATCCGCTGGGACAGCACGCGCAGCTCGCCGGCATGACTGATGTACTGCTTGTCGTAGTTGGACTGGGTACTGAGGTAGGCGAAGTTAGCGAACAGCAACATGATGAACACGATCAAGGCGATAAACAGCGCAATGATCTGCGATCGACTGCGTGAGGCCTCCAGTGGCTTGCCGGTTTTTGCTTTCATCTTTTGATCAGGCCCCCGCCTGTACCGCCCACGTCGTCTATACCGCCTATGAGTACGTCATTGCGGGCAAGCCCGCCCCTGCCAAGTCTTGATCGTGCGTAACAACGACAGCTCAAGCCGCCACATTCAGAAATTCCGCTGCTTCGGCCAGCGCAAACGGGCTGAAGACCCACCAGACCTGCTCACGCTCGAAACGGCCTTTGACGAATGCACCGATCTGCATCTCGGCCAGCCCCTGGGCGCCCAGTTGAAGGCTGTCCTGGGAGAAGTGCTGCATGCCCAGCACCTCGTCCACCAGCAAGCCGGCGAACAACTCCCGATGCTCGATGACCAACACCCGGCGCTGTTTGCGCGGGGCCGACAGCTCATGGCCAAAGAAGGCACACAGGTCCATCACCGGCAATAGCCGCCCGCGCAGGTTGGCGACTCCGCGCACCCAGCTTTTGACACCCGGCAACACCGTTTGCCGAGGCTCGTGCAGGACCTCGGCAATCTCGCCCATGGGCGCCACAAAGCAATGTTCGCCGATGCGAAAACCAATACCGCTCCAGGTTTGCAGCCGGGTTTCCTGGGAGGGCAGGTCGGCAGCCAGCAGCCGACAGCGCTGGTCGATTTCGAGCAGCATTTCGAACGCTGTTTGCGACTGGGCCATGTGCATCGTCCGTCAGCCCGCCAATACCGCACTTAGGGTCTTGATCAGGGTCTCTTCATCCACGGGTTTGGTCAGGTAGTCTCTGGCGCCCTGACGCGTGCCCCAGACCTTATCGGTTTCCTGGTCCTTGGTGGTGATGATGATGACTGGGATATGGCTGGTTTCTGCATCCTTGGTCAGTTGCCGGGTGGCCTGAAAGCCATTGAGGCCCGGCATGACGATATCCATCAGGACCGCGTCCGGCTTTTCCTGGCGGGCCAGGGCCACGCCATCGGCACCGTTTTCGGCCTTGAGGACCTGGTGCCCGTGCTTTTCCAGCATGCTGGTTAGCTTGTACATTTCAGTCGGCGAATCATCGACGATCAGAACTCGTGCCATGGTGTTCCCCATACGAAAAGGCCCGCGCCCACCTGGGCGTCGGTCAATGTGCTTGTTCCACTGCCGCGAAGTCCGGGACATAGGCCTTGATCGCGCTCAGCAGCTCTTCCTTGCTGAAAGGCTTGGTCAAAAATTGATCAGAGCCGACGATCCGCCCCTTGGCCTTGTCGAACAGACCGTCCTTGGAGGACAGCATGATCACCGGCGTGGCCTTGAATGCGCTGTTGTTCTTGATCAGGGCACAGGTCTGATAGCCATCGAGGCGCGGCATCATGATGTCGACGAAGATGATCCGCGGATGGTGGTCGGCGATCTTGGCCAGGGCATCGAAACCGTCAATGGCGGTGATGACCTCGCAGCCGACATTCCTGAGCAGCATCTCGGCCGTACGGCGAATGGTCTTGGAGTCGTCGATCACCATCACCTTCAAGGCGCTGGATTGCTGTTCCATATCTGCTCTACCATCGCCGCAGCGACTCGTGGTGTTCCAGGTATCGGTTGGTTCAGACGCGAAGCCCTTGATGCTAAAGGCTTAGCAGCGACCTGCGAGCCTTTTTAGCACAGTCCCCCCATGCCAATCCATCAACCAACCGGGGCAGTCGGTTTTTCCTTGACCGAGAACAACCGGAGCGCCACTCTGACGCCACTTTTTCACGCCAATTCAGCACCGCTGAAGACAGAGGATATCGCCCATGAGCGTTCGTCTCGGAATTGTCATGGATCCCATCGCGAGCATTTCCTACAAGAAAGACAGCTCGCTGGCCATGTTGCTCGCCGCCCAGGAGCGCGGCTGGACGCTGTTCTACATGGAACAGCAGGATCTTTACCAGGACCAGGGCGTCGCCCGGGCCCGGATGCGCCCCCTGAAGGTTTTCGCCGACCCGCAGCACTGGTTCGAACTGGAAGCGGAAACCGACAGCGCCCTGAGCGACCTGGACGTGATCCTGATGCGCAAGGATCCACCGTTCGACATGGAGTTCGTCTACTCCACGTATCTGCTCGAACAGGCCGAGCGCGCCGGTGTGCTGGTGGTCAACAAGCCCCAGAGCTTGCGCGACTGCAATGAAAAGCTGTTCGCCACGCAATTCCCCCAATGCACCCCGCCGACGGTGGTCAGCCGCCGCGCCGACGTGCTGCGTGAGTTCGCCGCGCGCCATGGCGACGTGATCCTCAAGCCGCTGGACGGCATGGGCGGCACCTCGATTTTCCGCCACCGAGTGGGCGATCCGAACCTGTCGGTGATCCTCGAGACCCTGACCGCCCTGGGCAGCCAGCAGATCATGGCGCAGGCCTACCTGCCCGCCATCAAGGATGGCGACAAGCGCATCCTGATGATCGACGGCGAACCCGTGCCGTATTGCCTGGCGCGTATCCCGGCCGTTGGCGAAACCCGTGGCAACCTGGCGGCCGGCGGACGAGGCGAAGCGCGCCCGCTGACCGATCGCGACCGCTGGATTGCCGCCCAGGTGGGTCCAACCCTGCGTGAGAAGGGCCTGCTGTTCGTCGGCCTGGATGTGATCGGTGAACACCTGACCGAAATCAACGTCACCAGCCCGACCTGCATCCGCGAAATCGACAACGCCTTTGGTACCCAGATCGGTGCCCTGTTGATGGACGCCATCGAAACCAAACTCCAGGCCCGTTGATGTAGAACAAGCCAAGCAAAGACCAACATTGCGCTATCATGCTGCGCCTGTGAAACGCGCGATGTTGGTTCTCCCGTCATGACACTCCCCGCCGATCTGCCACCCGAACTGACCCGCACCGGTGTGCGCCCGGCCGATCGCCTTGGTTTCACCCTGTTTCTGGCCGCGTTGATCCACCTGGCACTGATCCTCGGCCTGGGCTTTACCTTTGTTGAACCCAAGCAAATCAGCAGGACGCTGGAAATTACCCTGGCCACCTTCAAGAGCGAGACGCCGCCCAAAAAGGCCGACTTCATCGCCCAGGACAACCAGCAGGGCAGCGGCACCCTGGACAAGAAAGCCATCCCCAAAACCACCGAGATCGCTCCGTTCCAGGACAATCAGGTCAAGAAAACCAGCCCGCCGCCCGCCGCCAAACCCCAGGTAAAGGAAGCCGCGCCCAAGGCTGCCGTTGCCACCGTGGCGCCAAAACCCAAGAAAACCGTTACCAAGCGTGAAGAGGTCAAGACCGAACCCGCGCCCAAAGCGCCGATTCCCACGTTCGACAGCGCCCAGCTTTCCAGCGATATCGCCAGCCTCGAAGCCGAACTGGCCAAGGAGCAGCAACTCTATGCCAAGCGCCCACGTATACATCGCCTGAGCGCGGCCTCGACCATGCGTGACAAGGGCGCCTGGTACAAGGACGAATGGCGCAAGAAGGTCGAGCGGATCGGCAACCTGAATTACCCGGATGAGGCCCGCCGCCAGCAGATCTACGGCAACCTGCGCCTGCTGGTGTCGATCAACCATGATGGCTCCTTATACGAAGTGCTGGTCCTGGAGTCATCCGGCCAGCCATTGCTGGACCAGGCGGCACAGCGAATCGTGCGCCTGGCCGCCCCCTTTGCGCCCTTTACCGGCGACCTGGCGGATATCGACCGCCTGGAGATCATCCGCACCTGGCGCTTTGCCCGTGGTGACCGGCTCTCCAGCAACTGACCGCCTCTCCTGCCAAAGCCAGCGGACCTCCGACTGCGGATCATTACCGGTGAGGATTGGCGCGTTTAAAGTCGGTCTCCAGCTTGTCAGGCCCCTCGCCCAGCGCCACACTAGGGCTCATGAAAAACCTCTCCCCGAGTTACCTGAAGCATCACTTCCTGATCGCCATGCCCCATATGGCCGACCCGAACTTTGCGCAGACCTTGACCTATATCGTCGAGCACACGGCCAATGGCGCCATGGGGCTGGTAATCAACCGCCCGCAGGAGCTGAACCTGGCCGATATCCTTGAGCAACTGCGCCCGGATATCGAGCCACCAGCTCGCTGCCAGCACCTGCCGATCTACGCCGGCGGCCCGGTACAGACCGATCGCGGCTTTGTCCTGCATCCGCTCGGGCCTACCTACCAGGCCACCGTTGAACTCGACGGCCTGGCCCTGTCGACCTCCCAGGATGTGCTCTTCGCCATCGCTGACGGCCTCGGCCCGGCCAAGAGCCTGATCACATTGGGCTACGCCGGCTGGGAAGCCGGGCAACTGGAGGCCGAGTTGGCCGACAACGCCTGGCTGACCTGCCCGTTCTCGGCCCAGATCCTGTTCGATACGCCCAGCGATCAGCGACTCGCCGCTGCCGCCGCCCATCTGGGGATCAACCTCAACCTGCTGACCAGCCAGGCGGGGCACGCCTGATGGCCGAGATTCGCCTGCTGCTGGGTTTTGACTACGGCACCAAACAGATCGGCGTCGCGGTCGGCCAGATGATTACCGGCCAGGCCCGCGAGCTGTGCACCCTCAAGGCCCAGAATGGCATTCCCGACTGGAACCAGGTCGAAGCCCTGATCAAGGAGTGGAAGCCGGACGCCGTAGTTGTCGGCCTGCCCCTGAACATGGACGGCACACCCAGCGATATGTGCGCCCGGGCGGAGAAATTCGCCCGCCGCCTGAATGGCCGCTACAACCTGCCGTTCTTCACCCAGGACGAGCGTCTGACCACGTTCGAAGCCAAGGGCGAGCGCCAGGCCCGAGGTGGTCAGCGCGGCAGCTACCGCGACAACCCGGTCGACGCCATTGCCGCCAAGTTGGTGCTGCAAAGCTGGATCGAAGAAAACCCGGCACCATCCCTTTCCTGAACCGCGTTGCCTGCACCGCGTTTACCGTTTGCGCCCGAGCAACGCGCCATGCCGCGCAAGGGCCCTTGAAGGAGCAACCATGAGCCTGCCCAATCCCGCCGAACTGATCCGCCAGATGGCCATCGATCTGAACGCCCACCTGAGCCAGCGTGGCATCAGCGAACCGCGCTTTATCGGGATCCGCACCGGTGGTGTCTGGGTTGCCCAGGCCCTGCTCGAAGCCTTGGGCAGCGATTCGCCGCTGGGCACTCTGGACGTGTCCTTCTACCGCGACGATTTCAGCCAGAACGGCCTGCACCCACAAGTGCGCCCTTCCGAACTGCCCTTCGAAATCGAAGGCCAACACCTGGTCCTGATCGATGATGTACTGATGAGCGGCCGCACCATCCGCGCGGCCCTCAATGAGCTTTTCGACTATGGCCGCCCAGCCAGCGTGACCCTCGTGTGCCTGCTCGACCTCAATGCCGGCGAACTGCCCATCCGGCCCAATGTGGTCGGTGCAACGCTGTCGCTGGCCGCTACCGAGCGGGTAAAATTGTCCGGGCCGACGCCGCTGCAACTTGAATTGCAAGACCTCGCCCTCTAATACCGCCCTTTAAAAGAGTCCATTGCGATGACGCCTCTAGACGCCAAGCGCCCGCTGCAGCTCAATGATCAGGGCCAGCTGCGCCACTTCCTCTCGCTCGACGGCTTGCCCCGCGAGTTGTTGACCGAAATCCTCGATACCGCCGACTCCTTCCTCGAAGTCGGCGCACGTGCGGTGAAGAAAGTCCCGCTGCTGCGCGGCAAGACCGTGTGCAACGTGTTTTTCGAGAACTCCACGCGCACCCGCACCACCTTCGAACTGGCCGCCCAGCGCCTGTCGGCGGACGTGATCACCCTCAATGTGTCCACCTCCTCGGCCAGTAAGGGTGAAACCCTGCTCGACACCCTGCGCAACCTTGAGGCCATGGCCGCCGACATGTTCGTCGTCCGCCACGGCGACTCCGGTGCGGCGCACTTTATCGCCGAGCATGTCTGCCCGCAGGTGGCCATTATCAATGGCGGCGACGGCCGCCACGCCCACCCGACCCAGGGCATGCTCGACATGCTCACCATCCGTCGGCACAAAGGTGGCTTCGAGAATCTATCGGTGGCGATCGTCGGCGATATCCTGCATTCGCGGGTCGCCCGTTCGAACATGCTCGCGCTCAAGACCCTCGGTTGCCCGGATATCCGCGTGATTGCCCCGAAAACCCTGCTGCCCATCGGTATCGAGCAGTACGGCGTCAAGGTCTACACCGATATGGCCGAAGGCCTGAAGGACGTCGATGTGGTGATCATGCTGCGCTTGCAGCGTGAGCGCATGCAGGGTGGCCTGTTGCCGAGCGAAGGCGAGTTCTACCGCCTGTTCGGCCTGACCACCGCGCGCCTGGCCGGCGCCAAGCCCGATGCGATCGTGATGCACCCGGGGCCGATCAACCGGGGCGTGGAGATCGAATCGGCGGTGGCCGACGGCCCGCACTCGGTCATTCTCAATCAAGTCACCTACGGTATCGCCGTGCGCATGGCCGTGTTGTCCATGGCCATGAGCGGGCAAACCGCCCAGCGCCAGTTCGAGCAGGAGAACGCCCAGTGAAGATCAGCATCCTCGGCGCCCGCGTCATCGATCCAAGCAGTGGCCTGGATCACGTCACCGATCTGCACCTGGAAGCCGGCAAGATCGTGGCCCTCGGCGCGGCGCCGGCCGGCTATACCGCCACTCAGACCATCGACGCCCAGGGCCTGATCGCCGCTCCCGGCCTGGTCGACCTGAGCGTCGCCCTGCGTGAACCGGGCTACAGCCGTAAAGGCACAATCGCCAGTGAAACCCGTGCCGCTGCCGCTGGCGGGGTTACCAGCCTGTGCTGCCCACCCCGGACCAAACCGGTGCTGGACACCTCGGCCGTCGCGGAACTGATCCTCGACCGCGCGCGCGAAGCCGGCAACTGCAAAGTGTTCCCCATTGGCGCCCTGAGCAAAGGCCTCGAAGGCGAACAACTGGCCGAACTGATCGCCCTGCGCGATGCCGGTTGCGTGGCCTTCGGCAATGGCCTGGAGAGCTTTCGCAACACCCGTACCCTGTGCCGCGCCCTGGAATACGCCGCGACTTTCGGCCTGACCGTGATCTTCCACTCCCAGGACCGCGATCTGGCCGAAGGCGGCCTGGCGCACGAAGGTCCGACCGCCAGTTTCCTCGGCCTGCCCGGCATTCCGGAAACCGCCGAGACCGTGGCCCTGGCCCGTGACCTGCTGCTGGTGGAACAAAGCGGCGTGCGCGCGCACTTCAGCCAATTGACCAGCGCCCGTGGTGCAGCATTGATCGCCCAGGCCCAGGCGCGCGGTCTACCGGTGACCGCCGATGTCGCGTTGTACCAACTGATCCTGACCGACGAGGCGCTGATCGACTTCTCCAGCCTCTACCACGTGCAACCACCGCTGCGCACCCGCGCCGACCGCGAGGGCTTGCGGGCGGCGGTCAAGTCGGGGGTGATCCAGGCGATCTCCAGCCATCACCAACCCCACGAACGCGACGCCAAACTGGCGCCGTTCGGGGCCACGGAACCCGGGATCAGCAGCGTCGAATTGCTGCTACCACTGGCCCTGACCCTGGTGGAAGACGGTCTGCTGGATCTGCCAACGCTGTTGGCGCGCCTGAGCACAGGCCCTGCCGACGCCCTGCAGTTACCCGCTGGCAAGCTGGCAGTGGGCGCCCCTGCGGACCTGGTGCTGTTCGATCCAGGCACCTCGACGGTGGCGGGCGAGCAATGGCTGTCCAAAGGCGAGAACTGCCCATTCCTCGGGCATACGCTGCCGGCTACCGTGCGCTATACGCTGGTGGATGGGCGGATCAGCCATACGGCCTGAGCCCCTCCGGCTACGGCGGCAGCAGTTGCGCGTAAGGCGCTGCTAGCCCCGTAGCCTTTGAGCGGTCAGCCGCGCTTGGCGTTTTCCAGGGACACCTGGTCGTTCAAGGTCCAGAAGTCATACAGCACGCCCAGCAGGAACACCCCACCGGTCAACAGGTAGAGAATCCCGCTCAGCCATTTGCCCTGGTACATACGGTGTACGCCAAAGACCCCGAGAAAGGTCAGCAGCAACCAGGCCACGGTGTAGTCAATGGAACCGGCATTGAAGCGCAGGCCGGCCTCGCGATCCATCGACGGGATCAGAAACAGGTCGATCAACCAGCCAATACCCAGCAAGCCAAACGTAAAAAACCACAAGGTCCCGGTTAATGGGCGGCCATAGTAGAAGCGGTGCGCGCCGGTAAAACCAAAAATCCACAGCAAATAGCCGATCACCTTGCTATGGGTATCGCGTGTCGCCATTTCCTGCCGATAGGTGTTCATAAATAACCTCTCTGGTCTCGATAGAAAAAAATTCTGCGATTTCGTGTGACTTTTTTCTCGCCGGTCACTGCGCCGCGCAAAAACTACGGCCTCCTCTCCAACCCTTATAACGCCTGGCCTACGCCTTTTGGGTGCGGCAGATTGACGCGACTTTACGCCGTTTGCCCTACAAACCGAGTCGACCAACGGCCACGGAACTCGGGAAAAAGCTGTTATAAAGTTGCGCGCTGACCAATAAGAGCCCTGCCTAATGCGTCCAATTTTCAAGACATGGCTAACCATTTGCCTATTAATGCCACTGGCCGCCCACGCCACCAATCGTGAGCAACATCTTCCTTCCAGCTTCAGCGGCTACACCGCGAACAAGGCCCATCCGGCCACGACCACCGCAACGGCCAGCAGCAAGCCAAGCGCCAAACGTCCTCATCACGGCACCACCAGCAGCACCGCTAAGTCCACACTGGCTCAGATGCCTGCCAAGCAGAGCAGCGATGTATTGAGCCGTGCGGTCAATGTGCTCGGTACTCCTTATCGTTGGGGCGGCAGCAGCCCAAGTAAAGGGTTCGATTGCAGCGGACTGGTCCGCTACGCCTTCAACGATGTCGCCACTGTCGACCTGCCCCGCAATTCCAGCGCCATGGCCAGCGGCCATGGACAGAAGGTGGACCGCAAGGACCTCAAGCCCGGCGACCTGATCTTTTTCAACATCAAGAGTCGTAAGGTCAATCACGTCGCGATCTACTTGGGCAATGACCGCTTTATCCACGCCCCGCGCCGTGGCAAGGCCGTCACCATCGACACGCTGAAGAAGCCCTACTGGCAGAGCCATTACGTGGTTGCCAAGCGCGTCCTGCCCAAAGAGTCGAACTCCCTGCGCGTTGTTCAACGCTAACGCGAGCCCAGGCTCAAATCCTCCCCGCCTTCCGCCCCGGCCGCCTCCAGCTTGATCATCAAGCGCAGGTCGTTGGCGGAATCGGCATGCGCCAGCGCATCCTGATAGCTGATTTCCCCTTCCCGATAGAGCGCATGCAGCGCCTGATCCATGGTCTGCATCCCCTGCTCGGTCGAGCGCTTCATCAATGCCTTGAGTTCATGCACTTCCCCCTTGCGAATCAAGTCGGCCACCAGCGGCGTATTCAGCAGCACCTCGACCGCTGCCCGGCGCCCCTGGCCGTCACGGGAGGGAATCAGTTGCTGGGCGACAATGGCCCGCAGGTTGAGGGATAGCTCCATCCAGACCTGCGGATGCCGGTCGACCGAGAAGAAGTTGATGATCCGCTCCAGCGCCTGGTCGGCATTGGGTGCATGCAGGGTGCCCAGGCACAGGTGCCCGGTCTCGGCAAATGCCAGGGCATGGCCCATAGTCTCGCGAGTACGAACCTCACCGATCATGATCAGGTCCGGCGCCTGGCGCAGGGTATTCTTGAGGGCCACTTCGAACGAATCGGTATCCAGGCCCACCTCACGCTGGGTGACGATACAGTTGTGATGGTCGTGGATAAACTCGATGGGATCCTCGATGGTGACCACATGGCCGCTGCCGTATTGGTTGCGGTGATCGACCATCGCCGCCAGGCTCGTCGACTTGCCAGTACCGGTTGCCCCCACAAACATCACCAGGCCGCGCTTGAGCAAGGCCAATTGCTCGAGGATATCGGGCAAATGCAGTTCATCCAGGCTCGGGATCCGGCTTTCGATACGCCGCAACACCATGCCGACCTGGCCACGCTGATAGAACGCACTCACGCGAAAGCGCCCGATATCCCGCGGCTGAATAGCAAAGTTGCATTCATGAAGATGGGAAAAATCCAGGCGCTGGCGTTCGCTCATCAAACCATAGACGGCATCGTGGGCCTGTTCAGGCGTCAGCGCAGTCCGTGTAACCGGCATGATCTGCCCATTGACCTTCATCGAAGGTGGCACCCCGGGGGTGATAAACAGGTCGGAGCCGCCCTTCTCGACCATCAGACGCAGCAACTTTTCGAACTCCATGCTTCTCTCCACGCACAGTGGGTGGACGGAGCGCCTGCCAGAAGAACGCCCCCTACCGTGTGTGACAGCGTAGAAGCCCGCAGCGTACTCGTATCAGAAGTTGTCCGGGTTCTTGGCCTTTTCCCGGGCACTGTCGCGGGTAATCAGGCCCCGGGTCAGCAACTCCTTGAGGCACATATCCAGGGTCTGCATCCCCACCGTACCGCCGGTCTGAATTGAGGAGTACATCTGCGCCACCTTGTCCTCACGGATCAAGTTACGGATCGCCGGGGTGCCAAGCATGATTTCGTGGGCGGCAATCCGCCCGCCGCCGACCTTTTTCAGCAGGGTCTGGGAGATCACCGCCTGCAACGACTCGGACAGCATCGAGCGGACCATGGACTTTTCTTCACCCGGGAACACATCGATGACCCGGTCGATGGTCTTGGCCGCCGAAGTGGTGTGCAAGGTACCGAAGACCAGATGGCCGGTTTCGGCAGCAGTCAGGGCCAGGCGAATGGTTTCCAGGTCGCGCATCTCGCCGACCAGGATCACGTCCGGGTCTTCGCGCAAGGCCGAGCGCAGGGCCATATCGAAGCTTTGCGTATCGCGGTGCACTTCACGCTGGTTGATCAGGCACTTCTTGGACTCGTGCACGAACTCGATGGGATCCTCAATGGTGAGGATATGGTGGTGCCGATTGTTGTTCAGATGATCGATCATCGCCGCCAGGGTGGTCGACTTACCCGAACCGGTCGGGCCCGTGACCAGGACCAAGCCTCGAGGCACATCGGTGATGCGCCGAAATACCTCGCCCATGCCCAGGTCACCCATGGTCAGGACCTTCGAGGGAATGGTGCGAAACACCGCGCCGGCGCCGCGATTCTGGTTGAAGGCATTGACCCGAAAACGCGCAACCCCGGGGACTTCGAAGGAGAAATCGGTCTCCAGAAACTCCTCGTAATCCTTGCGCTGCTTATCGTTCATGATGTCGTAGATCAGGTCGTGGACCTGCTTGTGATCCAGCGCCGGCAGGTTGATCCGGCGCACATCGCCATCGACCCGGATCATCGGCGGCATGCCCGCGGAGAGGTGCAAGTCCGATGCGCCCTGTTTGGCACTGAAGGCCAACAGCTCGGTGATATCCATGAGGCTCCCCAATACAGGTAGAATGCCGCAGACTTTTGACCTGCTGGCGAAATTTGAATGTCCACGATAGCAGACAACATTGCCTCAGTTGCAGCCCGCATTGCCGCCGCTGCCAACGCCGCAGGGCGCGACGAATCCAGTATCCAACTGCTGGCCGTGAGCAAGACCAAACCCGCCGCTGCATTGCGCGAAGCCTATGCTGCCGGAATTCGCGATTTTGGCGAAAACTATCTGCAGGAAGCCCTCGGCAAACAGCTCGAACTGGTCGACCTGCCCCTGACCTGGCACTTTATCGGCCCCATCCAATCGAACAAGACACGCGCCATTGCCGAGCATTTCGACTGGGTACATTCGGTCGATCGCCTGAAAATCGCCCAACGCCTGTCAGAACAGCGCCCGGCCGAGCTGCCACCGCTCAATATCTGCATTCAGGTCAATGTCAGTGGCGAAGCCAGCAAGTCCGGCTGCGCCCCGGCCGACCTGCCAGCCCTGGCCACAGCCATCGCCCAGTTGCCACGTCTGCGCTTGCGCGGCTTGATGGCCATCCCGGAGCCCACCGACGAGCGCGCCGCCCAGGACGCCGCGTTCGCCGCCGTGCGTCAGCTTCAAGAACAGCTGAACCTGGACCTGGACACCCTTTCCATGGGCATGAGCCATGATCTTGAGTCCGCCATTGCCCAAGGCGCGACCTGGGTGCGGATCGGCACCGCACTGTTCGGCGCCCGCGATTATGGCCAGGCCTGAGGCCGGCCCCTTCAATGAATACCAAGGATCCTTTGATGAGCACGACTCGAATTGCTTTTATCGGCGCCGGCAACATGGCTGCCAGTCTGATCGGCGGCCTGCGGGCCAAAGGCCTGGACCGCGCACAGATCCGCGCCAGCGACCCGGGCGTTGAAACGCGCGAGCGCGTTCACGCCGAGCACGGTATCGAAGTCTTTGCCGATAATGCCGACGCCATCCAGGGCGTCGACGTGGTAGTCCTGGCGGTCAAGCCCCAGGCCATGAAGGCCGTGTGCGAGGCCCTGCGCCCGCACCTCAAGCCCGAGCAACTGGTGGTGTCCATCGCGGCCGGCATTACCTGCGCCAGCATGAACAACTGGCTCGGCGCCCAGCCTATCGTGCGCTGCATGCCCAACACCCCCTCCCTGCTGCGTCAGGGCGTCAGCGGCCTGTATGCCACGGCCAGCGTCAGTACCGAGCAGCGCCAGCAGGCCGAAACCCTGCTATCGGCCGTGGGCATCGCCCTGTGGCTGGAGCAGGAGCAGCAACTGGATGCCGTGACCGCCGTGTCTGGCAGCGGCCCGGCGTACTTCTTCCTGCTGATCGAGGCCATGACCGCCGCCGGTGAAAAATTGGGTCTGCCCCGGGAAACAGCGGCTCAACTAACCTTGCAAACGGCTCTGGGGGCCGCACATATGGCAGTAGCCAGCGATGTCGACGCCGCCGAACTGCGCCGCCGCGTGACGTCACCTGCCGGGACGACGGAAGCGGCAATCAAGAGTTTCCAGGCCGGTGGCTTCGAAGCCCTGGTGGAAAAAGCCCTCGCAGCCGCCGCCCAGCGCTCGGCCGAGATGGCCGAACAACTGGGTCGCTAATCAGCTCTTACAAAGGAATCAATAATGCTCGGACTCAATGACGCTGCCATTTTCGTAATTAAAACCCTGGGTAGCCTGTACCTGTTGATCGTGCTGTTGCGCTTTATCCTGCAACTGGTCCGGGCGAACTTCTACAATCCGCTGTGCCAGTTCATCGTCAAAGCTACGCAACCGCTGCTCCAACCGCTGCGCCGGGTCGTGCCGAGCATGTTCGGGCTGGACATGTCCTCGCTGGTCCTGGCGTTGATCGTGCAGATGCTGTTGATTGCCGTGATCCTGGCACTCAAAGGCTTCCAGGTTGACCTGCTGCTGTTGGTGCCATGGGCATTGATCGCGATCTTTTCGCTGTTCCTGAACATTCTGTTCTACGCAATGATCATCAGCGTGATCCTCTCCTGGGTCGCCCCGGGCAGTCATAACCCAGGCGCCGAACTGGTTGCCCAGATTACCGAGCCGGTACTGGCGCCGTTCCGCCGCTTGGTGCCGAACCTGGGTGGGCTCGATATCTCGCCGATCTTCGCGTTTATCGTGATCCAGCTGCTGCAAAGCTGGCTGGTGCCGCGCCTTGCGTACTATGCGCTGATGCCGCAAGGCCTGCTTGGCCTGATCTGATGAGCTGGTTTCGCTGGGATGGCGACGATTTGATTCTCGAATGCCATCTGCAACCTGCAGCCCGTAGCGATGATTTCGCCGGGCTGCATGGCGACCGCCTGAAAATCCGCCTGACCGCCCCACCGGTCGAGGGCAAGGCCAATGCCCATCTCCTGGCCTTCCTGGCCAAGGCATTCGGCATCTCCAAGAGCCAGGTCAGCCTGCTGAGCGGGGAGTTGAGCCGGCAGAAACGGGTGCGCCTGAGCCAGCCCAAAAAGCTGCCGGATCTGCCCGGCCTGACCCCAGCCCAAGGCCGTTCGCTCTAGTTCCGGCCTTTGCTTGCCGCTGGGGGCAGCGCTCATTAGACTTACGCCTCATTTAAGCGAGAGCAGGGTCGATGTCCACTGTCTTTCCCCACGATTGTGTTGGGCTGGTTGTGCCGCAAATGGCCTACTTCAGCGAACCCCTGGCTCTGGCCTGCGGCCGTTCACTGCCGTCCTACGAACTGATCTACGAGACCTATGGCGAACTGAACGCCACGGCCAGCAACGCCGTGCTGATCTGCCATGCGCTTTCCGGCCATCACCATGCCGCCGGCTACCACAGCGCCGACGACCGCAAACCCGGCTGGTGGGACAGTTGCATCGGCCCCGGCAAGCCAATCGACACCAACCGTTTCTTCGTTGTCAGCCTCAACAACCTGGGCGGCTGCAACGGCTCAACCGGCCCGAGCAGCATCAACCCCGAATCGGGCAAACCTTTTGGCGCCGACTTCCCGGTATTGACCGTCGAGGACTGGGTCCACAGCCAGGCCCGCCTGGCGGACCTGCTGGGTATCCGCCAGTGGGCTGCCGTCATCGGCGGCAGCCTCGGGGGCATGCAGGCCCTGCAGTGGACCATCACCTACCCGGACCGCGTGCGGCACTGCCTGGCCATTGCCTCGGCGCCCAAATTGTCGGCACAGAACATCGCCTTCAACGAAGTCGCACGCCAGGCGATCCTCACCGATCCCGAGTTCCATGGCGGCTCCTTCCAGGAGCACGGCGTAATTCCCAAGCGCGGGCTGATGCTGGCGCGGATGGTCGGGCATATCACCTACCTGTCCGATGACTCCATGGGCGAGAAATTCGGCCGGGGCCTCAAGAGCGAAAAACTCAACTACGACTTCCACAGCGTCGAGTTCCAGGTCGAAAGCTACCTGCGATATCAGGGCGAGGAGTTTTCCGGACGTTTCGACGCCAACACCTACCTGCTGATGACCAAGGCCCTGGACTACTTTGACCCGGCCGCCGCCTGCGACGACGACCTGGCGAAAACGTTTGCCGGGGCCACCGCGAAATTCTGCGTCATGTCCTTTACCACCGACTGGCGCTTCTCCCCGGCTCGCTCCCGGGAACTGGTGGACGCCCTGATGGCCGCCAGAAAAGACGTCTGCTACCTGGAAATCGACGCTCCCCAGGGCCACGACGCCTTCCTGATTCCGATCCCGCGTTATCTGCAGGCATTCGGCAATTACATGAACCGGATAACTGTGTGAGAACGCCATGAGAGCCGATCTGGAAATCATCCAAGAATGGATCCCCGCCGGCAGCCGCGTGCTTGACCTGGGTTGCGGCGACGGCGAACTGTTGACCTGGCTGCGCGAGCACAAGCAGGTCACCGGCTATGGCCTGGAAAACGATGCGGACAATATCGCCGAGTGCGTCGCCAAGGGCATCAATGTCATCGAGCAGGACCTGGACAAGGGCCTGGGCAACTTCGCCAGCAACAGCTTCGATGTAGTGGTCATGACCCAGGCCCTGCAGGCCGTGCACTACCCGGACCGAATTCTCGACGAAATGCTGCGTGTCGGCCGCCAGTGCATCATCACCTTCCCCAATTTCGGCCACTGGCGCTGCCGTTGGTACCTGGCCAGCAAGGGCCGCATGCCGGTGTCCGAGTTTCTGCCGTACACCTGGTACAACACGCCGAACATCCACTTCTGCACCTTCGAAGACTTTGAAGCCCTGTGTCGCGAACGCGAGGCCAAAGTCATCGATCGGCTTGCCGTCGATCAACAACATCGGCATGGGTGGGCCAGTAAGCTATGGCCTAATCTATTAGGTGAAATCGGTATTTACCGCGTCAGCAGCCCTGGCCTGCAGGATCATCAGGTCGCTGTCTGAACCCGCTCTACTCGAGGAGAACAATCATGGGTCGCATTGCTGCATTTATGCTTTCGCTGTGCCTGAGCATCCCGGTATTCGCTGCCGATGCCGCCAGGCCCGACCGCAAGGAAGTCTTCGGTGACACTACCGTGCATTACAGCGCCTTTACCTCCAGCTTCCTGCAACCGGATGTCGCCGCTGCGACAGGGCTGGTGCGCAGCAAGAATCAGGGCGTGCTCAATATTGCCGTGCTCAAGGCCGGGCAACCGAGCACCGCCGGCGTCAGCGGGGCGGTCAAGGACCTCACCGGCCGCAGCCAGACCCTGAGCTTCAAACAGATTACCGATCAGGGCGCGGTGTATTACATCGCCCAGTTCCCGATCGACGCGCAGGAAACCTTCACGTTCACCGTCAACGTTCAAACAGGCGGCGATACGCATACCTTCAGCTTTAACCAAGAGCTATTCCCGGGCGAATGATGAACCTCACGCAACTCGTACTGGCCAGCCATAACGCCGGCAAACTCAAAGAACTCCAGGCCATGCTCGGCGCTGCGGTGAACCTGCGCTCGATTGGCGAGTTCAGCAGCGTCGAGCCGGAAGAGACCGGCCTGTCGTTTGTCGAGAATGCCATTCTCAAGGCTCGCAACGCGGCGCGGATTTCCGGTTTGCCGGCCCTGGCCGACGATTCGGGCCTGGCCGTGGACTACCTCGGCGGTGCACCGGGCATCTACTCGGCACGCTATGCCGATGGCCAGGGCGATGCGGCGAATAACGCCAAGCTGCTCGAGGCGCTCAAGGATGTCCCCGAGGCAGAGCGCGGCGCGCAGTTTGTCTGCGTCCTGGCGCTGGTGCGCCATGCCGACGATCCCTTGCCGATCCTCTGCGAAGGCCTGTGGCACGGCCGTATCCTGACCGCGGCCAGCGGCGCGCACGGTTTTGGCTACGACCCGCTGTTCTGGGTCCCGGAGCGCAACTGCTCCAGTGCCGAGCTGAGCCCGGTCGAGAAGAACCAGCTCAGCCACCGCGCCCGAGCCATGGTCCTGCTGCGTCAGCGCCTGGGCCTGCAATGACCCGGGAAGCACCTGCCCAGCCGCTGTTTGCCGACGCGACCGGGTTCAGCTCCGCCAACCCCAACACCCGGGTCCTGCGCGGCGGTCTGCCACAGTTGCCACCACTGGCGCTGTATATCCATATCCCCTGGTGCGTGCGCAAATGCCCGTACTGCGACTTCAACTCCCATACGGCCAGCCCGGTGCTGCCGGAAGAGGAATACGTCGACGCGCTGCTGGCCGACCTCGACCAGGATCTGCCGGCTGTTTATGACCGTGAGCTGAGTTCGATCTTCTTCGGCGGTGGCACTCCCAGCCTGTTCAGTGCGACTGCCCTGGGTCGACTGCTCGAAGGCGTGGCACAGCGCATTCCCTTTGCCAGCGATATCGAAATCACCCTGGAAGCTAATCCGGGTACGTTCGAACAAGAAAAATTCAGTGCCTATCGCCGCCTCGGGATCAATCGCCTGTCCATCGGTATCCAGAGCTTCCAGGAAGACAAGCTCAAGGCCCTGGGCCGCATCCATACCGGTGGCGAAGCGGTGCGGGCCGCGGACATGGCGCGCCAGGCCGGGTTCGACAACTTCAACCTGGACCTGATGCACGGTTTGCCCGATCAGTCCCTGGAGGATGCCCTGGGCGATCTGAAGCAGGCCATTGCGCTCAAACCGACCCACTTGTCCTGGTACCAACTGACCCTGGAACCCAACACCGTGTTTTGGAACCAGCCGCCCGTGCTGCCGGAAGATGACACGCTGTGGGATATCCAGGAAGCCGGCCAGGCCCTGTTGGCCGAACACGGTTACGCCCAATACGAAGTATCCGCCTACGCCCAGCCAGGACGTGCGGCACGACATAACCTCAATTACTGGAGCTTTGGCGACTTTATCGGCATCGGCGCCGGCGCCCACGGCAAGCTGAGCCACCCGGACGGCCGGATTGTGCGGACCTGGAAAACCCGTCTGCCCAAGGACTACCTGAATCCAGCCAAAGCCTTCCAGGCCGGCGAGAAAGCCCTGGCCGACGACGAACTGCCCTTCGAGTTCCTGATGAACGCCCTGCGCCTGACCGAAGGCGTCGATGCGGCCCTGTTCGCCCAGCGCACGGGCTTGCCCCTGGACAGCCTGAGCAAGGCTCGGGCCGAAGCCGAACAAAGCGGCATGTTGCAGGTCGAACCCTCACGCCTGGCGGCCACGCCCCGAGGCCAGCTGTTTCTCAATGACCTGCTGCAGAGTTTTCTGACCTAAGGACCCTCGATGGATCTATTACTCGACCTGCTCGCCACGGTATCTCGCTGGAGCCGAAGCAACCTCTCGGAAATATCGTTGGCGCTAGTGGGCTGTCTGCTGGTGGTGTTTGGTGCGGATATCAAGGGCTGGGTCGAGCAGCGCCTGGGCAGTATCGCCGGCGCGTTGCGCGTCCCGCTGATGGCCCTGCTATGCATGATCGGCAGTGGAGTGGCGTTGATCTATGCCACACCCTGGGTGGTACGTGGCCTGAGCCAGTTCAACAACTATAGCCTGGCGCCGGTGCTGTTGGTGGTACTGGTATTGATCGGGGTGGTGGCGGATCGGCGCTGAGGCTGATTGTGAGCAAGCTCGCCCTCCAAGAGCGAGCCGCTCACTACCCCTCAACTCAAGCCAGCTTCTCGAACTTCAAGTCCCAGACGCCATGCCCCAGCCGCTCGCCACGGCGCTCGAACTTGGTGATCGGCCGTTCGGCCGGCCGTGGCACGCAGCGGCCATCTTCGGCCAGGTTGCGATAACCCGGCGCCACATTCATCACTTCCAGCATGTACTCGGCATAGGGCTCCCAGTCGGTGGCCATATGTAGCACACCACCGACCTTGAGCTTGCTGCGGACCAACTCGGCAAAGGATGCCTGGACGATCCGACGCTTGTGATGGCGGCTCTTGTGCCAAGGGTCCGGGAAGAACAGCAGCAGGCGGTCAAGGCTGTTATCGGCCACGCAGCGGTTCAGCACCTCGATGGCATCGCAATCGTAGACGCGCAGGTTGCTCAGGCCCTGGGTCAACACACCATTGAGCAAGGCGCCAACACCCGGGCGATGTACCTCAACGCCGATAAAGTCCTGCTCCGGCGATGCCGCGGCCATTTCCAGCAGCGAATGGCCCATGCCGAAACCGATTTCCAGGGTGCGCGGCGCACTGCGCCCGAACACCTGGTCGAAGTCCACCGGCGCGTCGGCCAGGGGCATCACATACAGCGGCGCGCCTTGTTCCAGGCCTTTTTGCTGGCCTTCGGTCATGCGCCCGGCACGCATCACGAAACTCTTGATGCGCCGGTGCTGACGCTCATCACCGTCTTCGGAAGCCGACAGGTCGTTGGGGTTGGAAACAGGTGAGTCAGTCATCAAAGGCTCTTACTTGATCAGGCCATCCAGCGGCGAAGAGGCGCTGGCATAGAGTTTTTTCGGCATCCGGCCGGCGAGATACGCCAGGCGGCCGGCGACAATCGCGTGCTTCATGGCTTCGGCCATCATGATCGGCTGCTGCGCGTGGGCAATGGCCGAGTTCATCAGCACCGCCTCGCACCCCAGTTCCATGGCGATGGTGGCATCGGACGCCGTGCCCACACCGGCATCGACCAGGACCGGCACCTTGGCCTCCTCGAGGATGATCTGCAGGTTATACGGATTGCAGATACCCAGGCCGGTACCGATCAGGCCAGCCAGGGGCATCACGGCAATGCAGCCCATTTCCGCCAGTTGCCGGGCGATGATCGGGTCGTCGCTGGTGTACACCATCACGTCGAATCCGTCCTTGACCAGCACTTCGGCGGCCTTGAGGGTCTCGATCACATTGGGGAACAGGGTTTTCTGGTCGGCCAGGACTTCCAGCTTGACCAGGTTATGGCCGTCGAGCAACTCACGGGCCAGGCGGCAGGTGCGCACGGCTTCTACCGCGTCATAGCAACCGGCGGTGTTCGGCAGGATGGTGTAGCGATCCGGCGGGAGCACATCGAGCAGGTTCGGCTCACCCGGGTTCTGGCCGATATTGGTCCGGCGTACTGCCACGGTGACGATCTCGGCGCCCGAGGCTTCGATGGCCAGGCGGGTCTCTTCCAGATCGCGGTACTTGCCGGTACCGACCAGCAGGCGCGACTGGTAAGTACGGCCGGCCAGCGTGAAGGGCTTGTCGCTGCGAACATTGCTCATTCGGAAATCCTCTTCAGGGTTGAGGGCTTGCAGAGTGGATCAGGAAGCGTGAAACGCCGATCAGCCACCGCCGATCGCGTGAACCACTTCAACCTGATCGCCTTCACGCAGGGCGGTCTCGGCATGCTGGCTGCGCGAGACGATATCCAGGTTCAGCTCGACCGCGACCCGCCGGCCGGTGAGGTCGAGGCGCGTCAGCAGGGCCGCGACGGTTTCGCCATCGGGCAGTTCAAAGGATTCGCCGTTCAATTGAATGCGCATGCGCCGGGCTGCCATCATTTTTAGGGGCCAGCATTCTAGCCCGATCAGTCAGGCCGACCCAAGCCATTCGTCTTGAAACGGACCTCGCGGTCAGCTCAGGCGCCAGGCTGCAAGCCCCAGGCACAACCAGCCCAGCAGAAACGCTACGCCGCCCAGGGGAGTGATGATCCCCAGCTTGCCGATGCCGGTCAGGGTCAGCACATAAAGGCTGCCGGAGAACAGCACGATCCCGATGGCGAATGCCACGCCGGCCCAGGTAACCAACCGCCCGGGCAGATGGGCCGCCAGCAGGGCCACGCCAAACAGGGCCAGGGTGTGCACCAGTTGATAGGTCACGCCGGTATGGAAGATCGCCAGGTACTCGGCACTCAGGCGGGCCTTGAGGCCATGGGCGGCAAAGGCACCAAGGGCCACGCCGGTGAAACCAAAAAACGCCGCCAGCATCAGGAAACTACGCAGCATCACTTGCTCCAGTCAGGGTCATGCCTTCGCACGGGGCCTGTATAATGGCCCGCTCCATCGTTCCGGCCAAGCCATCTCTATGTTGCGTTCACTTTTGCGCCGCTTTACCCAAGCCCTGCTCTGGTTCGCCCTCGGCAGCGCCGTGCTGGTGCTGATTTTGCGCTGGGTCCCACCGCCAGGCACGGCCCTGATGGTCGAGCGCAAGATCGAGTCCTGGGTCGACGGCACCCCCATCGACCTGCAGCGTGACTGGCGCCCCTGGGAAGAGATCGCGGATGACCTCAAGGTGGCGGTAATTGCCGGCGAAGACCAGCGTTTCCCTGAACACTGGGGCTTCGACCTGGCAGCGATCCAGGCCGCCCTGGCCCATAACGAGCGTGGCGGTTCGATTCGCGGCGCGAGCACCCTCAGCCAGCAGGTGGCGAAGAATCTGTTTCTCTGGTCCGGCCGCAGTTGGTTGCGCAAAGGCCTGGAAGCCTGGTTTACCGGACTGATCGAAGTGCTGTGGCCCAAGCAGCGGATTCTCGAGGTGTACCTCAACAGCGTCGAATGGGACGCCGGGGTCTTTGGCGCACAGGCGGCAGCCCGCCATCACTTCGGTGTCAGTGCCGCCAATCTGTCGCGCCAGCAGGCCAGCCTGCTGGCCGCCGTGCTGCCCAATCCACGCAAGTGGAGCGCGGGCAAACCCAGCAGCTATGTACTGCGCCGCGCCAGCTGGATACGTCAACAAATGAGCCAACTGGGCGGCAGCAATTACCTGGTCGGCCTGAACAATTCGCGCAAGGCGCCCTGGACGCTGTAATCCTGCTCAACGCCATGACGCAGAAACAAAAACGCCCCGATCAGATCGGGGCGTTTTGCATTGCGCGTGGCCTTCAGGCCGCGATGGACAGTTTGAGCTTGTTCATCGCATTTTTCTCCAGCTGGCGAATACGCTCGGCGGAGACGTTGTACTTCTGCGCCAGGTCATGCAGCGTCGCTTTCTCTTCGGCCAGCCAACGCTGGTAGAGAATGTCACGGCTACGCTCATCGAGCACTTCCAGGGCTTCGTGCAGGTTGCTATTGGAGTTGTCGCTCCAGTCAGCATCTTCCAGTTGCCGCGCCGGGTCGTAGCGATGGTCTTCCAGGTAGTTGGCGGGCGACTGGAACGCGCTGTCGTCGTCAGCTTCGGCGGCTGGGTCGAAGGCCATGTCCTGACCGGTCAGACGGCTCTCCATCTCGCGCACTTCACGTGGCTCGACGCCCAGGCTTTCGGCAACGCGATGCACTTCTTCATTGTTCAGCCAGGCGAGGCGCTTCTTCTGGCCGCGCAGGTTGAAGAACAGTTTGCGCTGGGCCTTGGTGGTCGCCACTTTGACGATGCGCCAGTTGCGCAGGATGAACTCGTGAATCTCGGCCTTGATCCAGTGCACGGCGAAAGACACCAGGCGCACACCCATTTCCGGGTTGAAACGTTTGACCGCCTTCATCAGGCCTACGTTACCTTCCTGGATCAGGTCGGCCTGGGCCAGACCATATCCGGAATAGCTACGCGCGATATGTACGACAAACCGCAGGTGGGCGAGCACCATCTGCCGAGCCGCCTCAAGATCCTGCTCATAGTAGAGACTCTCGGCCAGTTCACGCTCCTGCTCCGGTGTCAGCAGAGGAATGCTGTTCACGGTGTGTACGTAAGCCTCCAGGTTTGCGCCTGGGACTAGAGCGTAAGCAGGTTGCAAAGAAGTGGTCATACGAAAAAACCTCCGACTCACATAACTCGTGCAGTGATGCACTGCGAAAATTGACCGGGAACCGCGAAACAAGTTCCCTAAAGCACCATTAAGTCAATACAAGCAAAAAGACACTATTTTGGAGCCAGTTCACGTAGGTGACGTGCAACCGCAATCCACGCACCGATATACCCCAACAACACCGCTCCAAGCAAGAGCGACAGACCATCGGCAACCGGCACGCCCGCCAGGGCGAAATTGCTGCCGTAGAGCCCTGCGAGGCTGATCACCGCGTCATTCAGCCAGTTCAGGCCGAACGCCAATACGCCCCAGGACAGAATCCCCGCACCGAAGCCATACAACGCGCCCATATACAGAAAAGGACGACGTACATAGCTGTCCGTGCCGCCGACGAGTTTAATCACTTCTATCTCGGTGCGGCGGTTTTCAATATGAAGACGAATGGTATTGCCTATCACCAAAAGTAATGCGGAGATCAGCAGGACCGCCAAGCCGAAGACAAAGCGGTCGCCCAGCTTGAGAATCGCGGCCAGCCGCTCGACCCAGACCAGGTCCAATTGGGCCTGTTCGACCTTGGGCAATTCCGCCAGGCGCTGGCGCAATGCCTCCAGGCCGGCCTTGTCGATTTCATTGGGCGTCACCAGCACCACGCCGGGCAGCGGGTTCTGCGGCAGCTCCTTGAGCGCCTCGCCCAGTCCGGACTGCTGCTGGAACTCGTCGAGCGCCTGCTCCTTGCTGATAAATTCAGCATCGGCGACACCCGCCATCCCCTTGATCTGTTCGCTGAGCTTCTCGCCTTCGGTGGCGCTGGCTTGCAGGTCCAGATACAGGGAAATCTGCGCGGCACGCTGCCACGAGCCGCCCAAACGTTCGACATTGCTGAGCAACAGCGACAGGCCCATGGGCAGGCTCAGCGCCACGGCCATGACCAGGCAGGTAAAGAAGCTGCCGATCGGGTGTTTGCCCAGCCGACGCAGGCTGTCGAGCAGGCTGGAGCGGTGGCTTTCGACCCAGGCATGGAACAGCGTACGGAAATCCGGCCCATCGTCCTCGTCGTGTTTTTTCTTCGGCGGCACCGGCTCGGCGGCCTTGGGTGCCACGCGCTCGGATACTTTTGGACTGCGTGTCGCACTCATTCCCCCGCCTCCCCATCGCCGATCAGACGGCCACGCTGCAGCGTGAGCATGCGATGGCGCATTCGCGCAATCAGCGCCAGGTCGTGGCTGGCAATCAGCACGCTGGTGCCCAGCCGATTGATGTCCTCGAACACCCCCATGATCTCGGCCGCCAGGCGCGGATCGAGGTTGCCGGTGGGTTCGTCCGCCAGCAACAGCGCCGGGCGGTGAACAATGGCGCGGGCAATCCCGACGCGCTGCTGTTGGCCGGTGGACAGGTCGCCAGGGTAAAGATCGGTCTTGTCCGACAGGGCAACGCGTTCCAAGGCCGAATCAACGCGCTTGGCGATCTCGGCCTTGGACAACCCGAGGATCTGGAGCGGCAGGGCAACGTTGTTGAACACGGTGCGGTCGAACAGCAATTGGTGATTCTGGAACACCACGCCGATCTGGCGGCGCAGATACGGAATCTGCGCATTGCCGATCTGGCCCAGGTCCTGGCCGGCCAGCAAGAGCTTGCCGCTGGTCGGGCGCTCCATGGCCAAAAGCAAGCGCAGCAGGGTGCTTTTGCCGGCGCCGGAGTGCCCGGTCACGAACAGGAACTCGCCACGCCGAACCCGAAAGCTCAGTTCATGCAAGCCGACATGGCCGTTCGCATAGCGCTTACCGACCTGTTCAAATCGAATCATGAACGCTCCCGCTCGGCGAATAGGGCCTGAACGAAGGGTTCGGCCTCAAAGGTACGCAGATCGTCGATGCCTTCGCCGACACCGATATAACGGATCGGCAAGCCGAACTGCTTGGCCAGGGCGAAAATCACCCCGCCCTTGGCCGTGCCGTCGAGCTTAGTCAATGCCAGGCCGGTCAGTTGAACAGTCTGGTTGAATTGCTTGGCCTGGTTGATCGCGTTCTGCCCGGTGCCAGCATCGAGGACCAGCAGCACTTCATGGGGCGCGTCCGCGTCGAGCTTGCCGATGACCCGGCGCACCTTTTTCAGTTCTTCCATCAGGTTGTCTTTGGTGTGCAGGCGACCGGCGGTATCGGCGATCAGCACATCGATGCCACGGGCCTTGGCGGCCTGCACGGCATCGAAGATCACCGAAGCCGAATCGGCACCGGTGTGCTGGGCGATTACCGGGATCTGGTTGCGCTCGCCCCAGACCTGCAACTGCTCGACCGCCGCCGCACGGAAGGTATCGCCTGCGGCGAGCATGACTTTCTTGCCTTCGAGCTGGAGCTTTTTCGCCAATTTGCCGATGGTGGTGGTCTTGCCAGCGCCATTGACGCCGACCACCAGGATGACGAACGGCTTGTTCTGGGACACGATCTTCAGCGGTTGTTCGACCGGCTTGAGCAGGGTCGCCAGCTCCGCCTGCAGGGAGGTGTACAGGGCATCGCTGTCGGTCAGTTGCTTGCGCGCGACCTTCTGGGTCAGGCTCTGGATGATCACACTCGTGGCTTCGACCCCGACGTCGGCGGTCAGCAGCCGGGTTTCAATTTCTTCGAGCAGGTCATCATCGATGGCTTTCTTGCCCAGGAACAGGCTGGCCATGCCTTCGCCAATACTGGCGCTGGTTTTCGACAACCCTTGTTTCAGGCGGGCGAAAAAGCCACTTTTGGCAGCCTCGCTGCTGACGACGGGCTCCGGGCTCGGCATCGCCACGACAGCGCTGGCTACTGGAGCAGGGGTTGGAGCCGGCGCTTGAGCAGCTACAGGCGCTGGCGTCGGCACAATAACCGGTTCCAGCACGGCTCCGACAACCGGTTCCGGCGCCGGAGCGTCAGGCTCGACACTCGCCGCTTCAAGCGCAAGCACCGGTTCGGCAACCGGGGCGGCGACCTCGACGACCGGCTCGATAGCCGGGATCGCTGGCGTGATATGCGGTGCCGTATCGTCCTCGACCAGGGCCACCGGCTCTTCGGCGACCGGCAGGGTCAGCCAGGGCTGGGCAGCTACCGGCTCGTCCACCTTGGGCGTCGATTCTGCCACCGGGCTTTGCAACGGGGGTTCAGGCAGCGTCACCGCGGCTTCGGCCAGCACTGCAGGCTCGGCATCGAGCGGGGGCCGGGCAGGCTCGGCGACGGTTTCCTGCGGCTTCTTGCGCAGCCATCCGAACAGGCCTTTCTTCTCGCCAGCCGCGGCTGGGGTTTTCTTGTCGTCGTTGGAACCAAACATGGAGGACGGCTATCTCAAGGTGGCAACGCGCCCAGAGGGCACGTCGGCAAATAATTTTCGGTGCACAACTGACTGCATTTCCTGCAGCTCGTTCATGCGCAACATGCTGTACGGAGTGCCAAGGCACTTTCAAAAACTTTCAAAAAAACGCTTTACCCAGGGACTGGTCGGGCAACGTCGGCGAAAGTGCAGAGTTTACCGGGATAAACAGCGGTAATCAGCCACCTACTCCAGACTCGGATCAAACAGGGTCAATACCCGCCTGCTTGATAGACGTGGCCGCCAGTAAAACGGATCAGTATCCTAGCACCTCCTCGCCCGCCGACGCTAAGACCACGCGGGCAGCCCTACAGGTTTGAATACGTATGAATGCTCTAGCCCGCCGTGCCGCTGGCCTGTTGCTCAGCACGCTCTGTCTGCCCCTCGCAGCCCTGGCTGCCGACCCTCAACCGACCCATGAATTCACCCTCGACAATGGCCTCAAGGTCATTGTGCGCGAAGACCATCGCGCGCCCGTGGTGGTGTCGCAGGTCTGGTACAAGGTGGGCTCCAGCTACGAAACCCCAGGCCAGACCGGCCTGTCCCACGCCCTCGAACACATGATGTTCAAGGGCAGCGCCAAGGTCGGCCCGGGCGAGGCCTCGCTGATCCTGCGCGACCTGGGCGCCGAGGAAAACGCCTTTACCAGCGATGACTACACCGCCTATTACCAGGTGCTGGCCCGCGACCGCCTGCCCGTGGCCCTGGAGCTGGAAGCCGACCGCATGGCCAGCCTGCGCCTGCCGCCGGACGAGTTCAGCCGCGAAATCGAAGTGATCAAGGAAGAACGGCGCCTGCGCACCGAAGACAAGCCCATGGGCAAGGCCTATGAACGCTTCAAGGCGATGGCCTACCCGGCCAGCGGTTATCACACGCCGACCATCGGCTGGATGGCCGACCTGGAGCGGATGAACGTCGAAGAACTGCGCCACTGGTATGAAGCCTGGTACACCCCCAACAACGCTACCCTGGTGGTGGTGGGCGATGTGACCCCGGAAGAAGTCAAAACCCTGGCCCAACGCTATTTCGGCGCCATTCCCAAGCGCGTCGTACCACCGGCCAAGATCCCCCGCGAACTGGCCGAGCCCGGAGAACGCCTGCTGACCCTGCATGTGCGCACCCAACTGCCCAGCCTGATGTTCGGCTTCAACGTCCCGGGCATCGCGACCGCCGAAGACCCGCGCATGGTCAACGCCCTGCGCCTGATCTCGGCACTGCTGGACGGCGGCTACAGCGCCCGCATGCCGACTCAACTGGAGCGCGGCGAAGAGCTGATCTCCGGCGGTTCCTCAGGCTATGACGCCTTCGCCCGCGGCGACAGCCTGTTCATGCTGACCGCGACCCCCAACAGCCAGAAAAAAGTCACCATGGCCCAGACCGAAGCCGGGCTCTGGCGCCTGCTCGACCAACTGAAAACCACCCCGCCGACCGCAGAAGAGCTGGAGCGGGTCCGCGCCCAGGTCATTGCCGGCCTGGTCTTCCAGCGCGACTCGATCACGAGCCAAGCCACCACCATTGGCCAGCTGGAAACCGTTGGCCTGTCCTGGAAGCTGATGGACAACGAGCTGGCCGAGCTGGCGAAGGTCACCCCAGCGGATATCCAGCAGGCGGCCCGTACCTATTTCACCCGCGAGCGTCTCAGCGTCGCCCATGTCTTGCCCGAGGAGACAGCTCATGAGTGAGCGTAAACGTCCACCCGTCGCCCTGCTTGGCCTGGCGGTCGTCGCCCTGGCCGCAGCCATCGGCTTCTATATCGCCGGTTCGCAATCGTCCAACGCCGGCCAGACCCTCGATCAGGCCAAGTCCGCCAACAAGCTGCAATCACTGGCTGAGCTCGACGGCAAGGCCCCAAGCCGCCGCGAGCTGAATGTACAGACCTGGAACACCGCCGAAGGCGCCAAGGTGCTGTTTGTCGAAGCCCACGAACTGCCGATGTTCGACCTGCGCCTGACCTTCGCCGCGGGCAGCAGCCAGGACCAGGACGCGCCCGGCCTGGCCCTGCTGACCAACGCCATGCTTAACGAAGGCGTGGCCGGCAAGGATGTCGGCGCCATCGCCGAAGGCTTCGAAGGCCTGGGCGCGGATTTCGGCAACGGCGCCTACCGCGATATGGCTGTGACGTCGCTGCGCAGCCTGAGCACGCCCGACAAACGCGAACCAGCCCTCAAGCTGTTCGCCGAAGTCGTCGGCAAGCCGACCTTCCCTGCCGATTCACTGGCACGTATCAAGAACCAGTTGCTGGCCGGCTTCGAGTACCAGAAACAAAACCCCGGCAAACTCGCCGGCCTCGAACTGTTCAAGCGCCTGTATGGCGACCACCCCTACGCCCATGCCAGCGACGGCACGGCGCAAAGCATCCCGGCGATCAGCGCGGCGCAACTGCGCGACTTCCATAACCGCGCCTATGCCGCCGGCAACGCCGTGATTGCCTTGGTCGGCGACCTGGACCGTAGCCAGGCCGAAGCCATCGCCGCCCAGGTCTCCGCAGCACTGCCCAAGGGCCCGGCCCTGGCCAAGATTGGCCAGCCACAGGAACCCAAGGCCAGCGTCAGCCATATCGAGTTCCCGTCCAAGCAGACCACCCTCCTGCTCGCGCAGCTGGGCATCGATCGTACCGACCCGGATTACGCCGCCTTGTCCCTGGGCAACCAGATCCTCGGCGGCGGCGGCTTCGGCACTCGCCTGATGAGCGAAGTGCGCGAGAAACGCGGCCTGACCTACGGCGTCTACTCGGGCTTCAGCCCGATGCAGGCCCGTGGCCCGTTCACGATCAATCTGCAGACCCGTGCGGAAATGAGCGAAGGCACCCTCAAGCTGGTCGAGCAGGTGTTTGCCGACTACCTCAAGACCGGTCCGACCCAGAAAGAACTCGACGACGCCAAGCGCGAACTGGCCGGCAGCTTCCCGCTGTCGACCGCGAGCAATGCCGATATCGTCGGTCAACTGGGGGCCATGGGCTTCTACAATCTGCCGCTGAGCTACCTGGAAGACTTTATGCGCCAGTCCCAGGCGCTGGATATCGAGCAGGTCAAGGCCGCCCTGAACAAGCACCTGAGCGCCGACAAAATGGTCGTGGTGACCGCCGGTCCGACCGTGCCCCAGAAACCCCTGCCACCGCCCACCGACACACCTGCCGAGCAACCCCTCGGCGTTCCGGAGCACTAATGGCCAGTCCATCGGCAAAAAACAAGGCGCATCACGGCATCGGCCAGTTGCGCATCATCGGCGGCGAATGGCGCAGCCGACGCTTGAACTTCCCTGACGGGCCGGGCCTGCGTCCGACCCCGGATCGCGTACGCGAAACCCTGTTCAACTGGCTGGCACCGTATGTGGCCGGGGCACGGGTCCTGGACCCGTTTGCCGGTAGCGGCGCGCTATTTCTCGAAGCCCTGTCGCGCGGCGCCAGCGCGGGCCTGGCCCTGGACAGTAATGGCATGGCTATTTCCAGCCTGCGCGAGCACCTTGGCACGCTGCGCTGCAGCGTCGGCCAGGTCCAGCAAACCGACGCCCTGCGCTATCTCGAAGCGCAGCCAGCAACGGCCTTCGACCTGGTGTTCCTCGATCCGCCGTTCAACCAGAACCTGCTGCCCGCCACCTGTGCGCTGCTGGAAGAGCGCCAGTGGCTAGCTGACGACGCCTGGGTCTATACCGAAAGCGAAACCCCACCCTCGACCCTCGGCCTGCCAGGCAACTGGCGCCTGCATCGGGAGAAAAAGGCCGGCCAGGTCTACTACGCCCTGTGGCAACGCAGCGCGCCGACCAACGGCTAAGCCCTCAGGCGTTTAAAAAAAGCAGCGCACCCCATGGTCTCGTTGTGGCAACGTATGTCAGAGAATGACCTGCGACAACGAGACCCACCGTGCCCACTTCGCCTGCCCCATCCCCTACTCTGTTCACCCCGGCCCTAGGCCTTGGCAACCCGCATTTGCAGACGCTGTGGGGCCCGCTGTGGCGCAAACGCAGTGACCTGCCCCGGCAGCGCGAACGCTTGTGGCTGGCTGACGGCGACTTTCTCGATCTCGACTGGCATGGCCCCCACGACGCCGAGCAGCCACTGGTCCTGGTGCTGCACGGCCTGACCGGCTCATCCCACTCGCCCTACGTGATCGGCCTGCAACAAGCACTGGCCGCACAAGGCTGGGCCAGCGTAGCGCTGAACTGGCGCGGCTGCTCTGGCGAGCCGAACCTGCTACCGCGCAGCTATCACTCCGGCGCCAGCGAAGACCTGGCCGCCGTGATCGAGCACCTACGGACCCAACGCCCCCTGGCACCGCTGTTCGCCGTTGGCTATTCCCTGGGCGGCAATGTGCTGCTCAAGCACCTGGGCGAAACCGGCAGCAATAGCACCTTACAGGGCGCCGTGGCGGTCTCGGTGCCATTTCGCCTGGACCAGTGCGCAGACCGTATTGGCCAAGGCTTCTCCAAGGTCTATCAGGCGCACTTCATGCGCGAGATGCTGGCCTACATCAAGGACAAGCAGCGCCAGTTCCAACATGACGGCCGCGCCGATGGCCTGGCGACCCTCAGCGCCCTGGGCCCGTTGGACAATATGCGCACCTTCTGGGACTTCGACGGCCGCGTGACCGCGCCCTTGCACGGCTATCGGGATGCCGAGGATTACTACCGTCGCGCCTCCAGCCGCTATTTTCTGGGCGCCATTCGCACACCCACGCTGATTATCCAGGCCGCCGACGATCCTTTTGTCTTCAGCCACAGCTTGCCCCAGGCCGCTGAGCTATCGCCCAGCACCCAGTTCGAGTTACAGGCCCGGGGTGGGCATGTCGGATTTGTCGACGGCACCCTGCGCCAGCCCGGCTACTATCTTGAGCGACGGATTCCCGCCTGGCTGGCCGGTGCGCGCCATGACTGAGGAACAGGGCGAGCACATTCGCTTCTGGCAAACACCACCTCTGGCGGGCGTCGAGTTGCTGGCCGCTCGCTATATCGAGCAACGCTTTGTCCCCCATGTCCACGACGGCTATGTCATCGGCATGATCGTCGCCGGCGCCCAGGGCTATCGCTATCGGGGCGCCGAGCACCTGGCCGGTGCCGGGACCGTAGTCCTGATCAATCCCGACGAAGTCCACACCGGCTACAAGGGCCATGATGCCGGCTGGCATTACCGCGCCTTCTATCCGGACAACGAACTGATCTTCGGGCTGCTCGCCGAGTTGGAGCTGCCCACCCAGCACCTGCCGACATTTGGCGCCACCCTGTGCCATGACCCGGACCTGGTCAGCGGCCTGCGCCAGTTGCACCAATTGCTTGAAGGCCCTGCTGCACCACTGCAGCAACAGACCGCCTGGCGTGAAGTCATGCTGACCCTGCTGCAACGTCATGCTGCGGTGCCCGCCCCCAATGCCCCTGGGCAGGAGCATCGCGCCGTCGGGCTGGCCAAGGAGCTGCTGCGCGCACGCTTGAGCGCGCCACCCAGCCTCGAAGAACTGGCCGCGGCGGTCAACCTCTCGCCGTTCCATTTCGCCCGGGTGTTTCGCCGCGCGACCGGCATGCCACCCCATACCTGGCTGCTCCAGCAACGCATCGCCCAGGCCCGCGCCCTGCTGCGCAGTGGCTGCCTGCCCCTGGATGTGGCCACCCATCTGGGATTTGCCGACCAGAGCCATCTCAATCGCCAGTTCAAGCAGGTCTATGGCGTAGGACCCGGCGCCTATCGGGCCGCCAGCGCAAGATCGTCCAAGACAGCGGCGGATCTAACTTCCTAAGCTGCGGGCCATAAGGAGACGCCCCATGGCCCGCAAGCAACTCTTTACCCAAGGTATTCGCGACAGCCTGGCAATGGCGGTGGGCATCCTGCCGTTCGCCCTGATCTTTGGCACACTGGCCGGCGCCGCCGGACTGGATCTGTGGCAGGCAAGTGGGATGTCGCTGCTGGTCTATGCCGGCTCCGCACAACTGATCGCCCTTAGCCTGCTCGGCACAGGCACCAGTGTCGCAGTGATTCTATTGACGACCCTGATCGTCAATCTGCGCCATGTGCTCTACAGCGCCACCCTGCAACCCCACGTCAGCCAATTGCCGCAGCGCTGGCGCATCCTGCTGGCGTTCTGGCTGACCGACGAAACCTTTGCCGTGGCCCAGCGCTTCTACCTGACACATGGCGATAAGCCACAAGCCCATTGGTACTGGCTGGGCGTGGCCAGCGCGTTGTATGCCTGCTGGGTCGGCAGCTCAATCATCGGGGTGCTGTTCGCCCAAGTGGTGCCCGACATGGCCCACTGGGGCCTGGAGTTCGCCATGCTCGCGACCTTTATCGGCATTGTCGTGCCGCTGTTGCGCAGCCAGCCACAAATCGCCGCGGCACTCACCGCAGGCGCTGTGGCCCTGCTCAGCCATGCCTGGCCCTACAAACTGGGGCTGATGGCTGCGGCGTTCACCGGCATCGCCATCGGCGTACTATTGGAATGGCTGGCAGGCCGGGAGCAACAGCCATGAACGCCTGGTGGCTGATCCTGGGGATGGCAGGCATTACCTTTGTGTTGCGCTACAGCCTGTTTGCCTGGCCCGATCTGCGCTTCCCGCCCATGGTGCGCCAAGGCCTGCACTATGTGCCGACCGCCGTGCTGACGGCCATTGTCGTGCCCGGCCTGCTGCTGCCCGACGGCCAACACTGGGCGCTAGCGCTGGACAACGCCTATTTGCTGGCCGGGCTCGCAGCCATCCTGATCGCCGCGCTGACCCGCCACCTGCTGGCGACCATCGGCGGCAGCCTGCTGGTGTTCTTCATGCTGCGCTGGATACTCGGGCAATTGCCAATCTGAATGGCCGCGCCGACACAGAGCGCTCCCACAAACCCGAGGCATAAAAAAACGCCCCCGACCGCAAGGCCGGGGGCGTTTTTATTCAGCCGGAACTAAAGACTCAGTTCTTGGCTTTCTTGGCAGCGCGGGTACGCTCGCTTTCGTCCAGGATCTTCTTGCGAAGACGGATGGACTTAGGCGTCACTTCACACAGCTCGTCGTCCTGGATGAATTCCAGGGCCTGCTCCAAGGTGAAGCGAACAGGTGGAACCAGGGCGATGGTTTCGTCTTTACCCGAAGCACGCATGTTGTCGAGCTTCTTGCCCTTGGTAGGGTTAACGCCCAGGTCGTTGTCGCGGCTGTTCAGGCCGACGATCTGACCGTTGTAGATTTCCTGGCCGTGCTCGACGAACAGCTTGCCGCGCGCCTGCAGGGTTTCCAGGGAGTAGGTCAGAGCCTTGCCGGTCTCAACCGATACCAGAACACCGTTCTGACGGCCGGACATGTCGCCGGACTTCATCACGTCGTAACGGTCGAAGATCGAGGTCAGGATGCCAGCACCGTTGGTCAGGGTCAGGAACTGGTTACGGAAACCGATCAGACCACGAGCAGGGATGTTGTATTCCAGACGAACACGGCCTTTGCCATCCGGCACCATGTTGGTCAGGTCGCCCTTACGCAGGCCCATCTCTTCCATCACCTTGCCCTGGGATTCTTCCGGCAGGTCGATGGTGACGTTCTCGAACGGTTCGTGCTTCACGCCGTCAACCAGACGGATGATCACTTCCGGACGACCTACAGCCATTTCGAAGCCTTCGCGACGCATGGTTTCGATCAGTACCGAGAGGTGCAGCTCACCACGACCGGAAACCTTGAACTTGTCAGCCGAGTCGCCTTCTTCAACGCGCAGTGCAACGTTGTACAGAAGCTCTTTGTCCAGACGTTCCTTGATGTTACGGGAAGTCACGAACTTGCCTTCTTTACCGCAGAATGGCGAGTCGTTGACCTGGAAGGTCATGGAAACGGTTGGCTCGTCGACGGTCAGCGGCTTCATCGCTTCAACGTTCAGCGGATCGCACAGGGTGTCGGAGATGAACAGCTCGTCCATACCGCTGATGCAGACGATGTCGCCGGCGGCAGCTTCTTCAACGTCAACGCGGTGCAGACCGTGGTGACCCATCAGTTTCAGGATACGACCGTTGCGCTTCTTGCCGTTCACGTCGATGGCAACCACCGGGGTGTTTGGCTTGACGCGACCGCGAGCGATACGGCCAACGCCGATAACACCCAGGAAGCTGTTGTAGTCCAGAGCGGAGATCTGCATCTGGAACGGGCCATCACGGTCAACGGTCGGCGCCGGAACGTGGTCGACAATCGCCTGGTACAGCGGGGTCATGTCTTCAGCCATTTCGGTGTGATCCAGACCGGCAATACCGTTCAGCGCGGAAGCGTAAACGACTTGGAAGTCCAGCTGCTCTTCGGTGGCACCCAGGTTGTCGAACAGATCGAAGATCTGGTCCAGAACCCAGTCCGGACGTGCGCCCGGACGGTCGACCTTGTTGATGACCACGATTGGACGCAGGCCGGCTTCGAAAGCCTTCTTGGTCACGAAACGGGTTTGCGGCATCGGGCCGTCTTGGGCGTCGACCAGCAGCAGCACGGAGTCAACCATGGTCATTACGCGTTCAACTTCGCCACCGAAGTCGGCGTGGCCCGGGGTGTCCACGATGTTGATGTGGTAGCCGTTCCAGTTGATGGCGGTGTTTTTCGCCAGGATGGTAATACCGCGCTCTTTTTCCTGGTCGTTGGAGTCCATCACGCGCTCGTCGTTGAGCTCGTTGCGCTCCAGGGTGCCGGATTGACGCAGGAGTTTGTCTACCAGGGTGGTCTTACCATGGTCAACGTGGGCAATGATGGCGATGTTGCGTAGATTTTCGATCACGTGTGTATCTCGATCAGAGGATTCGGTGTGCTGACAGCTCGTGACAGCGTTTAACAGTAGAGTCAGGCTTTGCCGTTACAGCTTGACGCTGGCGTCGGGGGGCCGGTGACGCAGGCCACAGGCAAACAGCCCCGGGCTTTTAGCTCGGTCGATAAACGCGCACATTGGCATGTCCCTCACTGAGCAAATGGTGGGCATGCAGGCGACTCATCACGCCTTTGTCGCAATACAGCAGGTACTGACGGGCCGCATCCAGTTCCTTGAAGCGGCTGTTCAAAGCAAAGAACGGCAGCGCTTTTACTTCGATGCCAGGCAACTCCAGCGGCTGGTCTTCCTGGGCATCCGGGTGACGGATGTCGAGGACGATCTGACCGGCCAGGGCTTCGCTGACCTCTTCTACGTGCAAGTCCTGGCCCAACTCGTCGATCACACGATCGATCGGCACCAGTTTGGCTCGCTCGAGCGCACGCTCAAGAACGGCCATGTCGAATTCTTTCTCTTCATGCTCCACACGCGGGCGCTTGGCGTGGGTCTTGGGGTTGACCGAAATCACCCCACAATACTCGGGCATGTGCTTGGCAAAGTCGGCGGTACCGATCTCGTTTGCCAGATCGATGATGTCCTGCTTGTGGCTGGCGATCAGCGGGCGCATCACCAGCTTGTCGGTCACGCAGTCGATCACCGACAGGTTGGGCAGCGTCTGGCTGGACACTTGGGAAATCGCCTCGCCGGTGACCAGCGCGTCGATTTCCAGACGGTCGGCAATCTTGGACGCGGCGCGCAACATCATACGCTTCAATACCACGCCCATATGACTGTTATCGACTTTGCCGAGAATTTCGCCGAGCACTTCCTCAAACGGTACGCTGACAAACAGCACCCGCTGGGAGCTGCCGTACTTCTTCCATATATAGTGCGCGACTTCCATCACGCCCAGCTCATGGGCCCGCCCGCCCAAATTAAAGAAGCAGAAATGGCTCATCAGGCCACGGCGCATCATCTGGTAGGCCGCTACCGTCGAATCGAAACCGCCGGACATCAGCACCAGGGTCTGATCGATGGAGCCGAGGGGGAAACCACCCAGGCCATTGTGCTGGTTGTGGATGACAAACAACCGTTGGTCGCGAATTTCGATCCGGACTTCGATTTCCGGCTCTTTCAGCGAAATTCCGGCCGCACCGCACTGCCGACGCAGCTGGCTGCCGACGTATTTCTCGACATCCATAGAGCTGAACGGGTGCTTGCCGCCACGCTTGCAGCGCACCGAAAAAATCTTCCCGGCCAGGGCGTCGCCCACATGCTGACGGCACTTGGCAGTGATGTCGTCGAAGTCACCCAGCGGGTACTCGTCGACCTGCAGAAAGTGCGCGATACCAGGCATGCAGCACAGGCGTTCACCCAGCTCCTTCAGGGCCTTGGGGTCGGTCAGCGCGGTTTCCAGCTCGAGATTGTCCCACACACCATTGACCACCACAGCCGGGTCCAGATCGCGGAGCACGGCACGGATATTTTTGGCCAACTGGCGGATGAAACGCATCCGGACCGGGCGGCTCTTGATGGTGATCTCGGGGAAGACTTTGACGATTAGTTTCATGAAAACAGCGCGCGAGAGGCCAGCCGAAAAAGGGGGGCGCGGATTATAGCGGAAATTGTTCAAGGTTTAACCAATTATCGTGCAACTGCTTTTCTCTGCACCAAAACGGGTCGCCATCCGCTTTGAACGCCCCATTCAAGGGCGCAGCACGGAAGAAAAATGACATTTATCAGGCCAATTGCGTGAATTCGGGGCATAAAACCCATCTCGGGGCACTGGCATGCAATTTGCTCTCTTGTGAGGCAGGTTGCCTTGGCAGAGTATTCGCGCCGGCATCACCCACATATCAAGGGCTGACCACTACCCCCAGCCCTAAGCCACCCCGGAGGACACTATGTCGAAGTCGGTTCAACTCATCAAAGATCATGACGTCAAATGGATTGATCTGCGCTTCACAGACACCAAAGGCACTCAGCACCACGTGACCATGCCGGCTCGTGACGCGCTGGATGACGCCTTCTTCGAAGAAGGTAAAATGTTCGACGGTTCCTCCATCGCCGGCTGGAAAGGCATCGAAGCGTCCGACATGATCCTGATGCCGGACGACAGCACTGCCGTACTCGACCCGTTCACCGAAGAGCCGACCCTGATCCTGGTCTGCGACGTGATCGAGCCCTCGACCATGCAGGGCTACGACCGCGACCCACGCGCCATCGCCAAGCGCGCCGAGGAATACCTGAAGTCCACCGGTATCGGTGACACCGTATTCGTAGGCCCGGAACCAGAATTCTTCATCTTCGACGAAGTGAAATTCAAATCCGATATCTCCGGCTCCATGTTCAAGATCTTCTCCGAACAGGGCTCGTGGATGTCCGACCAGGACGTCGAAGGCGGCAACCGCGGCCACCGTCCAGGTATCAAAGGCGGCTACTTCCCGGTTCCACCGTTCGACCACGACCACGAAATCCGTACCTCCATGTGCAACGCCATGGAAGAAATGGGCCTGGTCATCGAAGTTCATCACCACGAAGTGGCGACTGCCGGTCAGAACGAAATCGGCGTGAAGTTCAACACTCTGGTAGCCAAGGCTGACGAAGTTCAGACCCTGAAGTACTGCGTACACAACGTTGCCGACGCCTACGGCCGTACCGCAACCTTCATGCCTAAGCCTCTGTACGGCGACAACGGTTCGGGCATGCACGTCCACCTGTCGATCGCTAAAGAAGGCAAGAACACCTTCGCTGGCGAAGGCTATGCCGGCCTGTCCGACACCGCCCTGTACTTCATCGGCGGTATCATCAAGCACGGTAAGGCACTGAACGGTTTCACCAACCCGTCGACCAACTCCTACAAGCGTCTGGTTCCAGGTTTCGAAGCACCGGTCATGCTGGCCTATTCGGCACGTAACCGTTCCGCGTCGATCCGTATCCCTTACGTTTCCAGCCCACGCGCGCGTCGTATCGAAGCTCGCTTCCCGGATCCAGCAGCCAACCCGTACCTGGGCTTCGCTGCACTGCTGATGGCTGGCCTGGACGGCATCCAGAACAAGATCCACCCAGGCGACGCTGCTGACAAAAACCTGTACGACCTGCCGCCTGAAGAGGCGAAAGAGATCCCACAAGTTTGTGGCAGCCTGAAAGAAGCCCTGGAAGAGCTGGACAAGGGCCGTGCGTTCCTGACCAAAGGCGGCGTTTTCAGCGACGATTTCATCGACGCTTACATCGAGCTCAAGAGCGAAGAAGAAATCAAGGTCCGCACCTTCGTACACCCACTGGAATACGAGCTGTACTACAGCTGCTAATCCAGTAGCGCCTGCGCAAGCGGCGTGACCAGAAAGGCCTCCTCCGGGAGGCCTTTTTTATGGGTGCCTGTTTATCGGCTTTGGAGATCGCCCGGGCCTGACCTATGCTGTGGCCCATCGCACTCCTGACCGGTCCCAGCCCATGCGCCGACGTCTACTGCCCCTGTTGCTCCTGATTTGCGCCCTGCCCGTGGCCGCGCAGATCTACAAGTACACCGACGCCAACGGCAATACTGCCTACAGCAATCAGCCACCGGACGGCAAAGCCAGCCAGACCGTCGAGCTACCACCTCTCAACAGCATCGTGCGCCAGCAACCTATCGCGCTGCCACCAGGCCAGGAACCGAGCAACCAGGCCACCAGCGCCGCGCCCTACAGCGCCTTGGAGCTGACCGATGTACCCACCGATGCCGCCGCATTGCGCGCCAACAACGGCACCTTCACCGTCGGCGTGCGTATCGAACCGCGCCTGCAAAATGGCCATCGCCTGCGCCTGGTCCTGGATGGCAATGCCTATGGCCAACTCAGCAATGTGCCACGCCTGCAACTGGTCAATATCGACCGGGGCGAACACAGCCTGTCGGTACAGGTCCTGGATGGCGAACGGGTGGTCCAGCAAAGCCCGACGGTAACGTTCACCGTGCAACGGGTGCACAAGCCTTGATCCGCCTGCTCGCGACCCTGCTCTGCCTGCTGGCACCGGCCCTCGCCACTGCCGAGGTCTATACCTATATCGACAGCCAGGGCAATCGGGTCTTCACCGACCAGCCCCATGCCAACGCCAAACGCGTGCCACTGGCGCCGAGCAACCGCATGGCGGCCAACCCCGGCGCGGTCAAGGTGCTCAAGCCCCAGACACCGCCGGCCAGCGCCAAGCCGCCGCCCAGCGTGCCTTACCAACTGCTGCGCATCCTGGTGCCAGAGCCCGACGCCGAAGTGCGCAGCAGTCCTGGCGAGTTGATTGTCAGCGTCACCAGCGAGCCGGGCCTGCAACCCGGACACAGTTACCGCCTGCTGCTCGATGGCAAGCCCACTGGTGAACCGGGCATCAGCCCGGTCTTCGCCCTGGCCAGCATTGACCGCGGCCGCCATCAACTGGCCGTGGAAATCCTCGACAGCGCCGGACGCATCGTCGAGCGCACCCCCAGCCAGGCATTCCAGATGTTGCGCATCTCCCTGGCGCAAAAGCGTCAGGCTCATCCCTGCGCCAAGACCGATTACGGCGTGCGTCCGGAATGCCCGCTAGCGGACAAGCCCAAAGAAGAAAAAAGCAGCTTCCTCCCCTTCCTGTAGGCGCGGGTGCGCTCGCGCCCGCAAAAAAGCCGGCTTTCCAAGCATTTCTGCCAAAGCGCTCTATATTGGTGCGACGACTGCCCGCGCACGCCAACACCAGCCCATTTTGGGTCGAAATACCGCCCCAGGCCTGGCAAAACGCCAGCTAATAGGCCTTGAAACGCCTGTTTAAACGCAATTACGCTTCTTTTCGGAGCCTTGGTTTGGTTCTTGCATTTTCCTGGCACTGGCGCGTCATTCGCGCACGCGGGCAGAGACCGGACTCTGCCTGCCCTGCTCCAAAAGAGGTCCTGCATGACCATCAACGATGCGCTGCACCGCTTGCTACTCGACAACCTGACCACCGCCACCATCCTGCTCAATGCCGACTTGCGCCTTGAGTACATGAACCCGGCGGCGGAAATGCTCCTGGCCATCAGCGGCCAGCGCAGCCACGGGCAATTTATCAGCGAACTCTTCACCGAATCGACCGAGGCCCTCAGCTCCCTGCGCCAGGCCGTCGAGCAGGCACACCCGTTCACCAAGCGTGAAGCCATGCTGACCGCCCTGACCGGGCAGACGCTGACCGTCGACTACGCGGTAACACCGATTCTCAGCCAGGGCTCGACCCTGCTGCTGCTGGAGGTCCATCCCCGCGACCGGTTGCTGCGCATCACCAAGGAAGAGGCCCAGCTCTCCAAGCAGGAAACCACCAAGATGCTGGTGCGCGGCCTGGCCCACGAGATCAAGAACCCGCTCGGCGGCATCCGTGGCGCCGCGCAGTTGTTGGCTCGCGAGCTTCCCGAGGAGAGCCTCAAGGACTACACCAACGTCATCATCGAGGAAGCCGACCGCCTGCGTAACCTGGTCGACCGCATGCTCGGCTCGAACAAGCTGCCTTCACTGGCCATGACCAACGTCCATGAAGTGCTGGAACGGGTCTGTAGCCTGGTCGAGGCCGAGAGCCAGGGCTGCATCACCCTGGTGCGCGATTACGACCCCAGCATTCCCGACGTGTTGATCGACCGCGAGCAGATGATCCAGGCCGTGCTCAATATCGTGCGCAACGCCATGCAGGCCATCAGCAGCCAGAACGAGCTGCGCCTGGGCCGCATCACCCTGCGCACCCGTGCCTTGCGCCAGTTCACCATTGGCCATATCCGCCACCGCCTGGTGACCAAGGTCGAGATTATCGACAACGGCCCGGGGATCCCCGCGGAACTGCAGGAAACCATTTTCTATCCGATGGTCAGTGGCCGTCCGGACGGCACCGGACTGGGCCTGGCCATTACCCAGAACATCATCAGCCAGCACCAGGGCTTGATCGAATGTGACAGCCACCCCGGCCACACCACCTTCTCGATCTTCCTGCCACTGGAACAAGGAGCCCCATCGACATGAGCCGTAGTGAAACCGTGTGGATCGTCGATGACGACCGTTCTATCCGCTGGGTCCTGGAAAAAGCCCTGCAACAGGAAGGCATGACCACCCAGAGCTTCGACAGCGCCGATGGCGTGATGAGCCGCCTGGCTCGCCAGCAGCCCGACGTGATCATCTCCGACATCCGCATGCCCGGCGCCAGCGGCCTGGAATTGCTGGCCCGGATACGCGAGCTGCATCCGCGCCTGCCGGTGATCATCATGACCGCCCATTCCGACCTGGACAGCGCCGTTGCCTCGTATCAGGGCGGCGCCTTCGAGTACCTGCCCAAACCGTTCGACGTCGATGAAGCGGTTTCACTGGTCAAGCGGGCCAACCAGCACGCCCAGGAACAGCAAGGCATGGCCGTGGCGCCCACGCTGACCCGCACCCCGGAAATCATCGGTGAAGCACCGGCGATGCAGGAAGTGTTTCGCGCCATCGGGCGCCTGAGCCACTCCAATATCACCGTGCTGATCAATGGCGAGTCGGGCACCGGCAAGGAACTGGTCGCCCACGCGCTGCATCGCCACAGCCCACGGGCCGCGTCGCCCTTTATTGCACTGAATATGGCGGCCATTCCCAAGGACCTGATGGAGTCCGAGCTGTTCGGCCATGAAAAAGGCGCCTTTACCGGCGCGGCCAACCTGCGCCGCGGACGTTTTGAGCAGGCCGATGGCGGCACCCTGTTTCTCGATGAAATCGGCGATATGCCAGCCGACACCCAGACCCGCCTACTACGGGTGCTGGCCGATGGCGAATTTTATCGAGTCGGCGGCCATACGCCGGTCAAGGTTGATGTGCGAATCATCGCCGCGACCCACCAGAACCTGGAAACCCTGGTGCATGCCGGGAAGTTTCGCGAAGACCTGTTCCACCGCCTGAATGTGATCCGCATCCATATCCCGCGCCTGTCCGACCGACGCGAGGATATTCCGACCCTGGCCAAGCACTTCCTGAGCCGTGCGGCCCAGGAGCTGGCGGTCGAACCCAAGCTGTTGAAGGCGGAAACCGAGGAATACCTTAAAAACCTGCCCTGGCCGGGCAACGTGCGCCAGCTGGAAAACACCTGCCGCTGGATCACGGTCATGGCGTCGGGGCGCGAAGTGCATATTGGCGACCTGCCACCCGAGCTGCTGAACCTGCCGCAGGATTCGGCCCCGGTGACCAACTGGGAGCAGGCGCTGCGCCAGTGGGCCGACCAGGCATTGGCCCGTGGCCAGTCGAACCTGCTGGACAGCGCGGTACCGAGTTTCGAACGGATCATGATCGAGACCGCACTCAAGCACACCGCTGGCCGCCGACGCGATGCCGCCGTGCTGCTGGGCTGGGGGCGCAATACCTTGACGCGCAAGATCAAGGAACTGGGCATGAAGGTCGATGGCGGGGACGACGACGACAGCGAAGAAAGCTAAACCCCATACCCCCGCAGGCAATCTGCGGGGGACGCCTGAACGCCCTATCCACCACTGCATCTGTAGCCGCGCGCTTGCTCGCGAGCTTTAGCGTGCCTGAGGAGACTGCAATGGCGCTCCTACAAGAACGCGGGGAGCCCCTTCCCCTGCACCACTCCAAGGCGCGATGAACCGTCATCGCGCACACGCGGCAACCGGCCCAGACACACCGGACGTCCAGCTGAAAAACCCTGCAGACATGAAAAAGCCCGGATTTCGGGGCTTTCAGCGCGATTGGCGGGGCATTTCACAGGTTTTGAAAAAACTGGCACGCCCCCTGCAATACCCCTGATACGAACCAGTTTTGGGGACCTTGGTACAGGCAGGCCAGGAATCCCCTTCTTTACACCCGGGCTCACGCCTCATTGGCGACGAGCCCAGCGTTTCGGGAACCCCGGTACAGGCAGGCCGGGAATTCCCTCTTTACTAACGGGCTCATACCGCACATCGCGACGCGCCCCACCCGTTTCGGGAGCCCTGGTACAGGCAGGCCAGGGTTCCCTCTTTACACCGGACCTGGCGCTTATGGCGCCGAGCCCACAACCTCTTCGGGAGCCCGGTACAGGCAGGCCGGGACCTCCCGCTTTTATTGCTCGCCCACCCTGATCGTCAACTTCCAGCGCCCATCCTGTTCGGTGCCGGCCCAGTCACCGCGCAGCGGACGGGCCGCCACCAGCGTCAGCAACAAGCCGCCATCGCTCAACCGCAACCGCCAGTTGGCATCACGCCCCGCAACCTTGAACCGGCCCTTCTGCGCCTTGCCTTCGGCGTCGAACAGCAGCGCCAGCGTGCCGTCGATATGCTCGCCGTGCAGCTTGGGCTCGGCACTGAACCACAGCACCACTTCATCATTCGCCGCCTCAACCTGCTGCAACCGCACCGGGTCGGCGGTGGTAAGACGACCGATCATCAAGCCGACCATCACCCCCACAATCGCCAGGGAGAGCATGACCCGCGGGAAGAGCTTCGGCCGCGGGTCCTCTTCAGGGGTAGAATGGCCCCCATCTTCAAGTTCGGAGCCGTGCATGTTTCACGTCATCCTTTTTCAACCAGAAATTCCGCCGAATACCGGCAACATTATCAGGCTCTGCGCCAACAGCGGCAGCCACCTGCATTTGATCGAGCCGATCGGCTTCGAGATGGACGACAAGCGCCTGCGCCGCGCCGGCCTCGACTATCACGAGTACGCCACCTTGCAGCGCCATGCCGACCTGCCCAGTTGCCTGGAAAGCCTCGGCCAGCCAAGGCTGTTCGCCTTTACCACCAAGGGCTCGCGGCTGTTCCACGATGCTCGCTTCGCCGAAGGCGACGCGTTTCTGTTCGGCCCGGAAAGCCGCGGCCTGCCGGCCGAGGTGCTCGATGCCCTGCCCGCCGAACAGCGCCTGCGCCTGCCCATGCGCGAAGGCTGCCGCAGCCTGAACCTGTCCAACACCGTCGCGGTGGCGGTCTACGAAGGCTGGCGGCAACTGGGTTTCGCCTGACCCAAATGCATCGCGGGCAAGCCCACTCCTACAAGGCTCTTGAAAAGCCTGTAGAAGCGGGCTTGCCCGCGATAGGGACAACCGACGTTTACTGAACGGTCGGTGCGCCTTCCTGCTGCATGCGCTGCAACTCTTGCGCGTACAGCGCATCGAAGTTCACCGGAGCCAGCATCAGGGCCGGGAACGAACCACGGGTCACCAGGCTGTCCAGCGCTTCGCGAGCGTACGGGAACAGGATGTTCGGGCAGAACGCGCCCAGGGTGTGGCTCATCGAGCCCGCATCCAGGTTCTTGATCAGGAAGATCCCGGCCTGCTGGACTTCAGCGATAAAGGCAACTTCGTCACCGTTCTTCACGGTGACCGACAGGGTCAGCACGACTTCGTGGAAGTCTTCTTCCAGAGGCTTCTGACGAGTGTTGAGGTCCAGACCTACGCTCGGCTCCCACTGCTGGCGAAAGATCGCCGGGCTTTTCGGGGCTTCGAACGACAGGTCACGGACGTAGATGCGCTGCAGGGAAAATTGTGGACCGGTGTCTTCTTCGCTAGCAGCAGCGGTGTTCTGTTGGTCAGTCATCGCAGATCCTTGTTGATCTTCAGTCTTCTTAGGGTTTCAGATTCAGGCGTGCAGCAGTGCGTCCAGTTTCCCTGCGCGTTCCAGGGCGAACAGGTCGTCGCAACCGCCCACATGGGTGCTGCCGATCCAGATCTGCGGCACCGACGTGCGCCCGGCCTTTTGGGCCATTTCGGTGCGCACCTGCGGCTTGCCATCGACCTTGATCTCGTCGAAGGTCACGCCCTTGCTCTGCAGCAGCGCCTTGGCGCGTGAGCAGTAGGGGCAGTAATCACTGGAGTAGACGACGACGTTGCTCATTTCACTTCACCAGCGGCAAGTTATCGGCACGCCAGCTGGAAATGCCACCCCCGAGTTTGGCGGCAGTGAAGCCAGCCTTGAGCAGCTCACGCGCATGGGTGCCGGCGTGCTGGCCCATGGCGTCGACCAGAATCAGGGTCTTGGCCTTGTGTTTTTCCAGCTCGCCAATGCGCGCCATCAATTTGTCTTGAGGGATATTCAGCGCCCCGACGATGTGACCGGCCGCGTAATCCTTGGCAGGGCGGATATCGATCACCAGGCCTTGCTCGCTGTTGACCAGCGCCGTGAGTTCACGAGTGCTGAGGCTGCGGCCCCCGCGGCTCATTTCGTGAATGATCAGCAGCACCAGAAGAACGACGAAACCGCCGACGAGCAGGTAGTGACTAGTGGCAAAGGCAATCAGGTGAGCAACCATCAGGAGGTTCCAGGGCGTTAAAATGTCGGCCAGTATACACAGCCGCTCTGGTCGGCCAAACCCCGCCCGGCGGTGACGCCAGCGGAACTTGCCTTTAAACTGCCGCTCTTTTACTTCTTCTTTCAATCCAGCCGCGAGTGGGATTCATGACGACCACGCCCAAACCCCTGATCCTGATCATCCTGGATGGCTTCGGTCACAGTGAGAGCCACGAGTACAACGCCGTCTACTCCGCCAGGACCCCGGTGCTCGACCGCCTTTGCGCCACCCAGCCCAACGGCCTGATCTCCGGCTCCGGGATGGACGTCGGCCTGCCGGACGGGCAGATGGGCAACTCGGAAGTCGGCCATATGAACCTCGGCGCTGGCCGCGTGGTGTACCAGGACTTCACGCGGGTGACCAAATCCATCCGCGACGGCGATTTCTTCGAGAATCCGACCCTCTGCACCGCCGTGGACAAAGCTGTCAGCGCAGGCAAAGCCGTGCATATCCTCGGTTTGCTCTCCGACGGCGGCGTGCACAGCCACCAGGACCATCTGATCGCGATGGCCGAACTGGCCTTCAAGCGCGGCGCCGAAAAGATCTACCTGCACGCCTTTCTCGATGGCCGTGACACGCCGCCCAAGAGCGCCCAGTCCTCCATCGAATTGCTGGACACCGCCTTCGCCGCACTCGGCAAGGGCCGGATCGCCAGCCTGATCGGTCGCTACTTCGCCATGGACCGTGACAATCGCTGGGACCGCGTCGCCCAGGCCTACGACCTGATCGTCGACGGCCATGGCCAGTTCAATGCCGCTACCGCCCAGCAAGGCCTCGAAGAGGCCTACGCCCGTGGCGAAAGCGATGAGTTCGTCAAGGCCACCACCATTGGCGAGCCGGTCAAGGTCGAAGACGGCGACGCCGTGGTCTTCATGAACTTCCGTGCCGACCGCGCCCGCGAGCTGACTCGCGTCTTCGTCGAAGAAGGTTTCAGCGACTTCCCTCGTGCCCGCCAGCCGAAACTGGCCGGCTTCGTGATGCTGACCCAATACGCGGCCAGCATCCCAGCACCGGCAGCCTTCGCCCCCGGCAGCCTGGAAAACGTGCTGGGCGACTACCTGGCAAAAAACGGCAAAACCCAGCTGCGCATTGCCGAAACCGAGAAATATGCCCACGTCACCTTCTTCTTCTCCGGAGGTCGCGAAGAACCGTTCCCGGGTGAAGAGCGCATCCTGATTCCATCACCCAAGGTCGCCACCTACGACCTGCAGCCGGAAATGAGCGCCCCCGAAGTCACCGATCGGATTGTCGACGCCATCGAACACCAGCGTTACGACGTGATTGTCGTCAACTACGCCAACGGCGACATGGTCGGCCATAGCGGCGTGTTCGACGCAGCGGTCAAGGCCGTGGAATGCCTGGACCAGTGCGTCGGACGGATCATCGAAGCGCTGGACAAGGTCGGTGGCGAAGCCCTGATCACCGCCGACCACGGTAATGTCGAACAGATGGAAGACGCGTGCACCGGCCAGGCACACACCGCCCATACCTGTGAGCCCGTACCGTTCATCTATGTCGGCAAACGCGCCCTGGACGTACGCGAAGGCGGGGTTCTGGCCGATGTCGCGCCGACCATGCTCAAACTGCTCGGGTTGGAAAAGCCTGCTGAAATGACCGGCACCTCGATCCTCGTCGAGCGTTAAAAACCGGCCAATCCGGCCAACTTGATCGAGTTGGCCGGCATATTTATCGCAAACGCCCGAAAGCAGCCGCTTCTGGGCGTTTTTTTTGCTGGCCGTGGCGGGCATACTAGGCCGTCCCATTCCCAGGTGTCGCCCGCCCCATGCTTCGCGCCCTTATTGCTCTAGCCCTGATTTGCCTGCTCCAGCCGGCGTTTGCCGACGAGCGTGCACAAACCCAACAACAGTTGGACGCTACGCGTCAGGATATCGCCGAGCTGAAAAAACTCCTCGGCAAGCTCCAGGAAGAAAAATCAGGGGTGCAAAAAGACCTGCGCGGCACTGAAACCGAGATGGGCAAGCTGGAAAAGCAGGTCGACGCCCTGCAAAAAGAACTGAAAAAGAGTGAAGGCGAGCTGCAGCGACTCGATAGCGAGAAAAAAAAACTCCAGAGCGCGCGCACTGAACAGCAGCGACTGATCGCCATCCAGGCCCGCGCGGCCTACCAGAGCGGTCGTCAGGAGTACCTCAAGCTGCTGCTCAACCAGCAAAACCCGGAAAAATTCGCCCGCACCCTGACCTATTACGACTACCTGAGCCAGGCCCGCCTGGAGCAGTTGAAAAACTTCAATGAGACCCTGCGCCAACTGGCTAATGTCGAACAGGACATCAACCTGCAGCAGGCCCAGTTGCTGGTGCAGCAGAGCAGCCTCGACAGCCAGCGCGAAGAACTGGCCAAAGTCCGCAAGGAGCGCCAACTGGCCCTGGCCAAGCTCAACGACGACGTCAAGGCCCGCGACCAGAAGCTGCAGGCGCGCGAGCAGGACCAGGCCGATCTGGCCAAAGTCCTCAAGACCATCGAGGAAACCCTCGCTCGCCAGGCCCGCGAAGCAGAAGAAGCGCGTCAAAAAGCGCTGATCGCCCAGCAGGAAGCCGAAAAAAAGCGCCAGCGCGAAGCACAATCACTGGCCAGCGACAGCCCGCGTAAACCGCCACGTACAGCCCCCGGCCCACTGGTTTCCAGCGCAGGAGAATCCTTCGGCGGCCCTTTTGTCTCAGCGCGCGGCAAACTTCCATGGCCGGTTGATGGTCGATTGCTTGCGCGCTTTGGTGAAACCCGTGGCGATGACACCCGGACCAAATGGGATGGCGTGATGATCGGCGCCACCGCCGGCAGTCAGGTCCACGCCGTCCACGGTGGGCGCGTGGTGTTCGCCGACTGGTTGCGAGGTGCCGGCCTGCTGGTCATTCTCGACCACGGCAATGGTTATCTCAGCCTTTACGGCCATAATCAGACGCTGCTCAAGGCCGCCGGTGATGTCGTGAAGGCAGGGGAGTCGATCTCCACTGTCGGCAATAGTGGCGGACAGGACACCGCAGCGCTGTACTTCGCTATACGTCAGCAGGGTCGTCCAAGTGATCCGGCACAATGGTGTCGCGCGCAAGGATAGGCGCCGTAACCTTATTTAGGAGTTCGTTCGACATGCTGCATTTGTCCCGCCTTACCTCGCTGGCCCTGACCATCGCCCTGGCCCTCGGCGCGCCACTGGTCCATGCCGCCGAGACTGCCCAGTCCGCCGCCACCGCCGCGGCCAAGGCGCCGCTACCGCTGGACGAACTGCGCACCTTTGCCGAAGTGATGGACCGCATCAAGGCCGCCTATGTCGAGCCTGTGGATGACAAGACCCTGCTGGAGAATGCCATCAAGGGCATGCTCAGCAACCTCGACCCCCACTCCGCCTACCTGGGCCCGGAAGATTTCGCCGAATTGCAGGAAAGCACCAGCGGCGAGTTCGGCGGCCTGGGCATCGAAGTCGGTATCGAAGACGGCTTTATCAAGGTGGTCTCGCCCATCGACGACACCCCGGCCTCCAAGGCGGGCATCGAGGCCGGCGACCTGATCGTCAAGATCAACGGCCAGCCAACGCGCGGCCAGACCATGACCGAGGCCGTCGACAAGATGCGCGGCAAAGTCGGCCAGAAAATCACCCTGACCCTGGTCCGCAACGGCGGCACGCCTTTCGACGTGACCCTCAGCCGCGCGATCATCCAGGTCAAGAGCGTGAAGAGCCAACTGCTGGAAAACGGCTATGGCTATATCCGCATCACCCAGTTCCAGGTCAAGACCGGCGAAGAAGTGGCCAAGGCCCTCGCCGCACTGCGCAAGGAAAACGGCAAGAAGCTCAACGGCATCGTCCTCGACCTGCGCAACAACCCTGGCGGCGTACTCCAGGCCGCCGTGGAAGTGGTCGACCATTTCATCACCAAGGGTCTGATCGTCTACACCAAGGGCCGGATCGCCAACTCCGAGCTGCGCTTCTCGGCCACTGGCAAGGATCTGAGCGAAGCGGTGCCGATGGTCGTGCTGATCAACGGCGGCAGCGCTTCGGCTTCGGAAATCGTCGCCGGCGCCCTGCAGGACCAGAAGCGCGCAGTCCTGATGGGCACCACCAGCTTCGGCAAGGGCTCGGTACAGACCGTGTTGCCACTGAGCAATGACCAGGCGCTGAAGATCACCACCGCCCTGTACTTCACACCCAACGGCCGTTCGATCCAGGCCCAGGGCATCGTGCCGGACATCGAGGTACGCCAGGCCAGGATCACCAACGCCCAGGATGATGAAACCTTCAAGGAAGCCGACCTGCAGGGTCACTTGGGCAACGGCAACGGTGGCGCCGACAAGCCGAGCGTCAAGACGGTCAAGGGCAAGGCCCGGCCACAGGACGACGACTTCCAGCTGAGCCAGGCCCTGAGCCTGCTCAAAGGGCTGAGTGTCACCCGCGGCAACTGATGCCTCGCTCGCTCCTGCCCCAGGGTAGGAGCGAGCTGTTTACCGAGGCCAAGGATCGCCATCCTGTCCCCAAAACGTGGAGCCCGACCCCATCCGCATGCCGTTATTCCTTCATCGACTCTGCCGCTCCATCCTGCTCGGCGCTCTCTGCCTGCTGAGCCTGCCCGCCACACACGCCAGCGAAGCCCCCGCACCGCGCAAGGCCTACCTGACCCTGATCATCGATGACCTGGGGCAGAACCTGCCACGCGACCGCCGGGTGCTCGCCTTGCCCGGCCCGGTCACTGCCGCAATCATGCCTGACACACCCCACGCCGCTGAAGTCGCCCGCGAGGCCCATCGAGCAGGCAAAGTCGTGATCCTGCATATGCCCATGGACCCGGCCACCGGGCCTTTTGCCTGGCATCCCGAGCTGTCCCAGGAAGAACTCGGCAAACGCCTGGACGCCGCATTCAAGGCCGTGCCCTATACCAGTGGCATCAACAACCATATGGGCAGCCGTATGACCGCCGAGCCCGGCGCCATGGCCTGGCTGATGGGCGAACTGCAACGCCGGCACAAGTTCTTTGTCGATAGCCGCACCAGCGCCAAGACCGTCGCGGCCGCGCAAGCGCAGCACATTGGCCTGGCCAGTGTTTCGCGGGATGTGTTTCTCGATGACGAACGCACCGAAACGGCGATTGCCGGGCAATTGCAAACGGCGATCCGCCTGGCCCACAAACAGGGTTCGGCAGTGGTGATCGGCCACCCCTACCCCCAGACCCTCGCGGTACTGGAGCGCGAATTGCCCAGGCTCAAAGCCCAGGGCATCGACTGGATCGATATCAAACTGATGATTGCGTTACGTAGCAACCGGGCCATGGCGGCTCATGGCCCTGCGGGCCAGTATCGGTAACGCTCGCAGAGCGCAGTGGCAAGCCACAAGCGTCAGGCTTGCCGCTAAAGATAGCGCGCAAGGATCTCGTCAACCCGGCCTTCCTGGCGCAATTGGTCCAGCGCCGCTTGCAGCCGCGCCACGGTTTCATCCGACACCTGCCGGTTCAGCGCCAGGTACAACTCGGCGCTATTGAAGCGCAATACCGTCTTGAGCCCGGTCACCCCGATCTGGCGCGCCAGATAGCGTCCGGCCGGATCGCCCGTGGCCCACAGGTCGATCTGTCCGGTCAGCAGTTTCTGCGCATTGTCCTGGTCACGCAGCACCACCAACGGCGCCAGCCCCTGCTTGGCCAGGGTCAGGGCAATTGCATCACCCTTGTAGGCGCCAATCTTGTACTGGCGGGCCTCTTCCAGCGATGTCAGGACAATGTTGCTATCGGCCTTGGCCAACATCACCCAGTCATCCGGCCCAATCGGCCCAACCCATTTGAACAGATGCTCGCGCTCTGGCAGCCGGGCCATGACAAAGGCCCCATAGCCGGGATTTTCCAGGGCGAGTTTATAGACACGTTCCCAGGGAAAACGCAGGGTCAGGCTGTAGGGCATGCCGGCACGCTGGAAGGTTTCACGCACGATATCGACGGCAATGCCTTCGATATTCTCACCTTGGGCGAAGTTTTTGCCGTTCTTCGCCATGTTGTAGGGCGGGAAGTTTTCGGTCAGCAGGACCAACGAATCCTTGCGAATCTCAGCCCCCTGGGCGCCCCCCACGAGCAGTAGAGAAGCACTGGCAAAAACAAGCAGAAGGCGTTTGAACATACTGACCTACCGAAATCCATGGCGAGCCCCAGAGTGACCCGAGCCCGCCATACTGTCCAGTGGCCTGTAGGGCCTAGCGAATGACTATGCCGCGCTGGGCCATATAGGCCTTGGCTTCCGGCACGGTGTATTCGCCGAAGTGAAAGATACTGGCGGCCAATACTGCGCTGGCATGACCTTCGAGAATCCCGTCGGCCAGATGCTGCAAGTTGCCGACACCGCCGGACGCGATAACCGGAATACCCAGCGCATCGCTGATGGCCCGAGTCACGCCCAGGTCGAACCCGTTCTTCATACCGTCCTGGTCCATGCTGGTCAGCAGGATTTCACCGGCGCCCAGGCCTTCCATCTTCTTCGCCCACTCAACGGCATCCAGGCCGGTCGGCTTGCGACCACCGTGGGTGAAGATCTCCCAGCGCGGGGTTTCGCCTGGCAGGGAAACCTTCTTGGCATCAATGGCAACAACGATGCACTGCGAACCGAAATGCTGCGCCGCCTCGCCCACGAACTCGGGGTTGAAGACCGCAGCGGTATTGATCGAGACCTTGTCGGCACCGGCGTTGAGCAGGTTGCGAATGTCCTGCACGGTGCGTACACCGCCGCCGACGGTCAGCGGGATAAACACCTGGCTGGCCATGCGCTCGACGGTATGCAGGGTGGTGTCGCGGCCATCGACGCTGGCGGTGATGTCGAGAAAGGTAATCTCGTCGGCGCCCTGCTCGTCATAGCGGCGGGCGATCTCCACCGGGTCGCCGGCATCGCGGATATTCTCGAACTTGACGCCTTTGACGACCCGGCCGTTGTCCACGTCCAGGCAGGGAATGATGCGTTTGGCCAGGGCCATGGGCTTTTCTCCGGAAAGTAGTTTTTAGCGGCAAGCTTCAAGCGGCCAGTCAAGCACCACCTGAAACCTGCGGCCTGCGGCTAGCCCTTGTAGCCGTCGCACAACGCCTGGGCCTCGGCCACATCCAGGGTGCCTTCGTAGATCGCACGGCCGGTGATGGCGCCGATAATTCCTGGTGCCTTGGCATCCAGCAGCGATTGGATATCACCCAGGTTGTGGATACCGCCGGAGGCAATCACCGGAATCCGGGTCGCCGCAGCCAGGGCCGCGGTATAGGACACGTTGCAGCCCTGCATCATGCCGTCCTTCGCAATGTCGGTGTAGACAATGGCGGACACGCCGTCGGCTTCGAACTGCTTGGCCAGGTCGATCACCTGCACGGTGCTGATTTCGGCCCAGCCGTCAGTGGCAACAAAACCGTCCTTGGCATCCAGGCCAACAATGACCTTGCCCGGGAACGCGCGGCAGGCCTCGGCCACGAATGCCGGATCCTTGACCGCCTTGGTGCCGATAATCACGTAGCTGACGCCAGCCTTGACGTAGTGCTCGATGGTTTCCAGGGAACGGATCCCGCCGCCGATCTGGATTGGCAGGGTCGGGTAGCGCTTGGCAATGGCCGTGACTACTTCGCCATTGACCGGCTGGCCTTCGAAGGCGCCGTTCAGGTCGACCAGGTGCAGGCGACGGCAACCGCCCTCGACCCACTTGGCAGCCATGCTGACCGGGTCATCGGAAAACACCGTGGAATCTTCCATGCGGCCCTGGCGCAGACGCACGCAGGCACCGTCTTTGAGATCGATAGCGGGGATAATCAGCATAGCGTTTCCTTCGTAGAAGAGCGGCAAGCTGCAAGCCACAAGCTGCCAGCATACGTGCCTGTTCTCGGCGCCCCGGGCGTAAGGCCGGTGGCTGCCTTCAATTCTTTTCGAGCGACCACACGTCGCTTTCGATGCTTTCGAAACGCTCCTTGAGGTGCGTCTGCACATCGAAGATCGCCCGATTGTAATAGTGCGGAGCGACTTCGCGGGTAAACAGCTCGAGGATCTCGGCCGCCTCGAACGAACCCAGCTCAAGCTCGAAACGGTCCTCCATGAACCGCTTGATCTTGAGCGTGGCCGCGTTCTCCTGCTCGGGAGTGAGGCTGAGAATCGGCGGTTTCTTCCGGCTCATTACCAGCGACCATCCCAGGCGGCGAAGTTCTGCAGCAATTGCAGGCCATGGGTATGGCTCTTCTCCGGGTGGAACTGCACCGCGAAACGCGAGCCATCGGCCAGCGCAGCGGCGAAGTCGACGCCGTAATGCCCGCCACCCACCACCTGGCGTGGGTTTGCGGCAGCAATGTAGTAGCTGTGGACAAAATAAAAGCGCGCCAGGTCCGGGATGTCGTGCCACAGCGGGTGATCCACCGTCTGCTTCACTTGATTCCAGCCCATATGCGGGACTTTCAGATGCTCGCCATCTTCATGCTGATCCTTGGCGAACAGCTTTACCTGGCCAGGAAACAGACCGATGCAGTCCACACCGGCGTTCTCTTCACTGTGGTCGAGCAACGCCTGCATGCCCACGCAAATGCCGAGGAACGGCCGGTCCTGGCTGACTTCGCGCACCAGCGCGTCGAAACCCAGGCGACGAATCTCGGCCATGCAATCGCGAATCGCGCCAACCCCCGGGAACACTACCCGGTCGGCTTCGCGAATGACATTGGCATCGCTGGTGATCAGAACCTTACCGGCGCCCACGTGCTCGAGGGCCTTGGCCACCGAGTGCAGGTTACCCATGCCGTAATCGATAACCGCGACTGTTTGCATCAGAGCACGCCCTTGGTCGACGGCATCTGCCCGGCCATGCGCTCATCCAGCTCGACAGCCATGCGCAATGCGCGGCCGAAGGCCTTGAACACGGTTTCGATCTGGTGGTGGGTGTTGTGCCCGCGCAGGTTGTCGATATGCAGACTGACATTGGCGTGGTTGACGAAGCCCTGGAAGAACTCCTGGAACAGGTCGACATCGAACCCGCCCACGGTGGCGCGGGTAAAGGGCACGTGCATTTCCAGGCCTGGACGGCCGGAGAAGTCGATCACCACGCGCGACAAGGCTTCATCGAGCGGCACGTAGGCATGGCCGTAGCGGCGGATGCCTTTCTTGTCGCCGATGGCCTTGCTGAACGCCTGGCCAAGGGTGATACCGACATCCTCCACGGTGTGGTGGTCGTCGATATGCAGGTCGCCCTTGCATTCGATATCCAGGTCGATCAGCCCGTGTCGGGCGATTTGATCCAGCATGTGCTCAAGAAAGGGAACACCGATATCGAATCGGGCCTTACCAGTGCCATCCAGGTTGATCGAGGCTTTGATCTGGGTTTCCAGAGTGTCGCGCTCGACGCACGCCTTACGTTCGGCCATCACCAGCTCCGCAAAATCATTGGGCGAAAAAGGCAGCCATTATAGGCACGCGGGAGACAAACAGAAACACGAAGGACAATATCGCCGACCCGCCAAAAACCAGGCGCGCCCGTGCAGGAGCCAGTTGGCTGGCGATCAAGCCGGCACGGAGCACCCGACCGGCCTTGCACCGACGCCCCACATCACTCCCCGGCCTGCCCGCAAAGCGGCGTAACAGACACGCCGCCCGCGAATCAGCGAGGGTTTTAGTGGAACAACACCGCGGTTTTCTGCAGTGTCACCCACACGCCCCAGGCTAATGGCACACCCACTGCCAGCCAGGCGGCAATCACCCATGGCAGGCTGGCCGGCGAGGACTTCCACTCCAGCACCGTACTGCTGTCGGTGCCTTTGTCATGCCCCAGCGCCTGTTCGGCGGCCAGTTCGGCTTCGGTCATGAAGTACTTGTCGTCCACCGGGCGGACCAGCAGGTTGCAGATAAAGCCCAGCACCAGCAGGCCGGCGAGGATATACAGCGTGATGTCATAGGCCGCGGCCCGCTCGACCCCGATACTCAACTGATACTCACGCAGGTAGTTCACCAGTACCGGGCCCAGCACCCCGGCAGCGGCCCAGGCGGTCAGCAGCCGGCCGTGGATCGCGCCGACCATCTGCGTACCGAACAGGTCCGCCAGATAAGCCGGCACCGTGGCGAAACCGCCGCCGTACATCGAGAGGATGATGCAGAACGCCGCGACGAACAGCGAGACATTGCCCAGATGGCCCATGTTCGGGATCAGCGCGTACAGGGCAAAACCCAGGGCGAAGAACACGAAATAGGTGTTTTTACGGCCCAAGTAGTCCGAGAACGACGCCCAGAAAAACCGCCCGCCAATATTGAACAGACTCAGCAAACCGGTGAAACCGGCGGCAATCGCGGCAATCTGGCCGAGTTGTGCGGCATCCAGTTGACCAAAGCTCAGCTCGTTGCCCAACAGCTTGCCGCCGAAGACTTCCTGCAGCAGTGGCGAAGCCATGCCGAGGATGCCAATACCGGCGGAAACGTTCAGGCACAGCACCAGCCAGACCAGGCGGAACTGCGGGGTCTTCCAGGCGACGTTCACATGGACATGGCGATGGGTAATCATCGCATTGGAGGCTTTCTTCGCCGGCGCGGTCCAGCCTTCGGGCTTCCAGCCGGTCGGTGGCACACGGTAAGCCAGGGCGCCGCCGATCATGAAGATAAAATAGATCGCCGCCATCACCAGGAAGCTCTGCCAGACGCCAACCCCCTCAGGCGAAGCGAAGTGGTTCATCAATGCCGCCGCCAGGGGCGCACCGACCATCGCGCCGCCGCCAAAGCCCATGATCGCCATACCGGTGGCCATCCCGCGTTTATCCGGGAACCATTTGATCAGGGTCGACACCGGCGAGATATAACCCAGTCCTAGCCCGATACCGCCAATCACCCCGGACCCCAGCCACATCAGCCAGATCTGGTGGGTATAGATGCCCAACGCGGAAATCAGCAGGCCGCCGCACCAGCACAGCGCCGAAACCACACCGGCCTTGCGCGGCCCGGCGTGTTCCAGCCAGCCGCCCCAGATGGCCGCCGAGCAACCGAGAAAGATAAAGAACAGCGTATAGATCCAGCCCAACATGGAGATCGGCCAGTCGCAACTGGACGAAAAGACCTGAGCGATAAAGCTCATATCCGGTGCGCAGGCCACAGGCGCATTCACGCCCAAGGCTTTGGACAGCGGCAGCCAGAACACCGAGAAGCCGTAAGCCATGCCGATGCACAAGTGGATAGCCAGGGCGGCCGGTGGCACCAACCAGCGATTGAAGCCAGGCTTGGCGATGATCCGTTCCTTGGACAGGAACGCAGGCGCACGGGCGTGACCGCCCGACGTAGTGCTAGAGCTCATTGTGTTTCCCCCATTTTTATGTGGAACACCAGCCACGCTTCACGTCCGGCCTTGGTGCACACAGGCATGGCCGTTTTATCGAGTGAAGTCGCACAGCGCGACAACGCGCCGCACAAGAACTGACGAACGGCCCAAGGGTAGCATTTGCCACTATGGGGAACCTGACTGATCGGCTGTTTTATCCGCCAACTGCACCGGCTCCCCAGCCGAAACACTGGCGTGTTGCCGTCCACGCCCCACAAAGGAGAGCCCATGCCCGTCGTATTTGAACCCTTGACCCTGGCCACCGAGCAAGACCGTCAGGACCTGCATAAAATCTATCTCGATGCCCCCGACGGGTTGCTCGCCGACCAAGGCGGTGCCTCGACATTCATCGCCAACGCCCTGGCCAACGGCCAATTGGTTGCCGGACGTTTCAACGGCCGCTTGCTCGGCGCCGCACGCTTGGATCGTCAGGCCGGTGTCTGGCAGCTGTCGCACTTGTGCGTGCGCAAGCTCACGCGCCGGCGCGGAGTCGCCGAACGCCTGCTCTGCGAAGCGCATCGCCTGGCCAGACAGGCAGGGGCCGAACTACGCCTGCTGGCGCCCGCTGGACACCTTGAGGCCCGGGCGCTAGCCGCCAAATTGGACCTGCCACTGAATCACGACTGAAACGCCGCATCGCCTGCCGCCGGATTCAGGGCGCTATACTCGCGGGCTAAATTTTCCATTCCTCTGACTGCAAGGACTCGCCCATGAAAGCATTCGGCAAAATCCTGGGTCTGGTGATTCTCGGGCTGTTGCTGATCATTGTGGCCCTGGGCTTCGCCCTGACCCACCTGTTCGATCCCAACGACTACAAAGACGAGATCCGCCAGATTGCCCGCGACAAGGCTCATATCGAGCTGACCCTCAACGGTGATATCGGTTGGAGCCTGTTCCCCTGGCTCGGCCTGGAGCTGCATGAAGCCAGCGTGGCGACCCTGAGCAAACCCGACCAGCCGTTTGCCGACCTGCAGATGCTCGGCCTCTCGGTGCGCGTGCTGCCACTGCTGCGCCGTGAAGTGCAGATGAGCGATGTACGCGTCGAAGGCCTGAACCTGCGCCTGAACCGCGACAAGGACGGCCACGGCAACTGGGAAGACATCGGCAAGCCGGCCGTCGCCGCCGCACCTGCGCCAGCGTCCACCCCAACAGAGCAGAGCAGCGTGGGCGAACCTGCAAGCGGCAGCGACAAGCCAGCCCAGCCGATCAAGCTCGATATCGACAGCCTGACCGTCAACAATGCCCGCATCGAGTTCAACGACGAGCGCAGCGGCCAGCAGTTCAGCGCCGAGAGTATTCAGCTCAGCACCGGCGCGGTCCATGAAGGCAGCACTATCCCGGTCAAGCTGACCGCCTTCTTCGGCGCCAGTCAGCCCGCGCTGCGCGCGCGCACCGAGCTCAACGGCAACCTGCGCTTCGACCGCGCGCTCAAGCGCTATCAGTTCGAGGATATGCGCCTGTCCGGCGAAGCCTCTGGCGAACCGCTGCAGGGCAAAAGCCTGACCTTTGTCGCCCAGGGCCAACTGTTGGTCGATCTCGCGGCGAACGTCGCCGAATGGAACGGCCTGAAGCTGTCCGCCAACCAACTGCGCGCGATTGGCGAGCTCAAGGCCAACGACCTGGACAAAGATGCACAGATCAGCGGCGGCCTGTCGGTAGCCCAGTTCGACCTGGCCAAATTCCTCGACAGCATCGGCCAGCCCCTGCCAGCCATGGCCGAGGGCAGCCTGAGCAAGGTCGAGCTGGTCAGCCGTCTCAAGGCCAGCCCCACCAGCCTGGCGTTCGAGAACATCAACCTGAAGCTCGACGACAGCACGTTTAGTGGCCGTATCGCGGTCGAAGACTTCGCCAAGCAATCATTGCGCGTGCAGCTCAAGGGCGACACCTTCGACGCCGACCGCTACCTGCCGCCTAAATCCGCCGATGCCAACAGCGCCGCGCAGGCGCGTCAGGCCGAAGTGCAAAGCGCCGAAGCCGCAGGCGCGGCCGGCACCACCCCCTTGCCGGACGCCCCGACCAAGGGCGCCTGGAGCACCGAGAAACTGTTGCCCGTCGAACGCCTGCGCGCCTTGGACGTGGATGCCGACCTGAACTTTGGCCAACTGACCCTGAGCAAGCTGCCGATCCACAATGCCGCCCTCAAGGCCAATGGCCTGGGCGGCCTGCTGAAGCTGGAAAATCTGCGCGGCGAGCTCTACAACGGCAGCTTCGAAACCAAGGGCAGCCTGGATGTGCGCCCCGCCGTACCCACGCTCAGCCTGCAAACCCGGCTGAACAAAGTGCCAGTCGAGCGCATCCTTCAAAGCCAGGGCCAGAAGCCGCCGGTCAAAGGCGCGCTGACCCTCACCAGCGACCTGAGCGGCACCGGCAACAGCCAGAAAACACTGATCGACAGCCTCAATGGCAGCGCCAGCTTCGCGCTCTACGATGGCGTACTGCTGGACGCCAATCTGGAGCAGCAACTGTGCACCGGTATCGCCACCCTCAACCGCAAAGCCTTGAGCACTGCGCCGCGGGGCAAGGACACGCCGTTCCAGGAGCTCAAGGGCAGCCTGAACATCCGTAACGGCGTGGCCAGCAACCCGGACATGAAAGTCCGTATTCCCGGCCTGACCGTCAACGGCAACGGTGATATCGACCTGCGCGTGCTGGGCATGGACTACCGCGTCGGCATCATTATCGAAGGCGACAAGAGCGACATGCCGGACCCGGCCTGCCAGGTCAACCCGCGCTACGCCGGGATCGAATGGCCATTGCGTTGCCGCGGCCCGCTGGAACTGGGTGCCAAAGCCTGCCGCCTGGACAAGGATGGCCTGGGCAAGGTCGCGGCCCGCCTGGCCGGTGACAAACTCAGCGAAAAGCTGGAAGAGAAGCTCGGCAACAAGGTCAGCCCGGAACTGAAAAACGCACTCAAGGGGCTGTTCAAGCGATGAGAGCCGAGCAATTTTCAGCAGCGGTGCTGGACTGGTACGACCATCACGGTCGCCATGACCTGCCTTGGCAACAGGGCATCACGCCTTACCGGGTGTGGGTCTCGGAGATCATGCTGCAGCAGACCCAAGTCAGCACTGTGCTGAACTACTTCGACCGATTCATGGCTTCGCTGCCGACGGTCGAGGCCCTCGCCGCCGCGCCGGAAGACGAAGTGCTGCACCTGTGGACCGGGCTGGGCTACTACACCCGCGCCCGCAACTTGCAAAAAACCGCGAAGATCGTGGTCGCCGACTATGCCGGCGAATTTCCCCGGGATGTGGAAAAACTCACCGAGCTGCCGGGCATCGGCCTGTCGACCGCTGGCGCCATCGCCAGCATCAGCATGGGCCTGCGCGCGCCAATCCTCGACGGCAACGTCAAACGGGTCCTGGCGCGCTTTACCGCCCAGGAGGGCTACCCCGGCGAACCCAAGGTGGCCAAGCAGCTATGGGCCACCGCCGAGCGCTTTACCCCGGCCACCCGGGTCAACCACTACACCCAGGCAATGATGGACCTGGGCGCCACGCTCTGTACGCGTAGCAAGCCCAGTTGCCTGCTCTGCCCACTTGAGAGCGCCTGCGAAGCCCATATGCTCGGCCTGGAGACGCGCTACCCGATTCCCAAACCACGCAAGAGCGTACCGCAAAAGCGCACCCTGATGCCGCTGCTGGCCAATCGCGAAGGCGCCATCCTGCTTTACCGGCGGCCTTCCAGCGGGCTCTGGGGCGGGCTCTGGAGCCTGCCCGAATTGGATGAACTGAGCGATCTGGAGCACCTGGCCAGCCAACACTCGCTCGAACTGGGCCAGCAGCAGGCCTTGCCCAATCTGATCCACACATTCAGCCATTTCCAGCTGGCCATCGAGCCCTGGCTGGTACGCGTCGACACGAGCGCCCACCACGTGGCCGAGGCCGACTGGCTCTGGTATAACCTCGCCACCCCGCCGCGCCTGGGGCTTGCCGCCCCGGTGAAAAAGCTGCTCAAGCGCGCCGCCGATGTATTGAATACAGGAGAGTCGTCATGACCCGTACCGTAATGTGCCGCAAGTACCAGGAAGAACTGCCAGGGCTGGAACGCCCCCCGTACCCGGGTGCCAAGGGCCAGGAGATTTTCGATCACATCTCGCAGAAAGCCTGGGGCGACTGGTTGAAGCACCAGACCCTGCTGATCAATGAAAAACGCCTGAACATGATGAACGCCGAAGACCGCAAATATATCCAGGGCGAGATGGACAAGTTCTTCAGCGGCGAGGATTACGCCAAGGCCGACGGCTACGTACCGCCTGCGGAGTAACCCGCTGGCAACCGGTTTCGGACGTAAGCGACGGTAATAATTAAATATTTTTTCAGATCGTGCTTGACGACCCCTCGAAAAACGCTTTTAATGCGCCCCGTTGCCCAGATAGCTCAGTCGGTAGAGCAGGGGATTGAAAATCCCCGTGTCGGCGGTTCGATTCCGTCTCTGGGCACCACCTTCAGCTTTCAGGTGGTGCAAATCACGTGAAAGCAAACAATAAACCCGCCTAGTGCGGGTTTTTTGTTGCCTAGGGTTTATCACCCCCTTCCCGCAAACCCAGCCACGCCTGGCCATCCGATACGACCTGGAATCCGCTCGCTGCCTCAAGGCAAAACACTCCACCCGCTTTGAACCACCGATTGAGCGGCATCAGCCTGCGCACTCCAGAAATAGGCAGCGATTCAATCGACACACGACCGGCGATCGGATTCAGCGAGAAGGCGCTCTGGCAAGCCGCCCTGCCTTGGGTTAATTTGCGCGCCTTCGGCCTGCTGGCCAAGGTCACGGACAGGGATGCCCGGACAATTCGCGCCCCTTCACGGAGCGCACCTCATCCCAGCCCTGAGTAAGTCCTGATGTCTTTGCAAAAGTCTCTAAGAGCGCAAATTCTCGCCCTGCTGACCGGCAGCCTGCTGGCCGTGTTATTGATTGCCCTGGCCTGCTTCCACTTCCTGTCAGGCGGCATACAAAACTACGCCAACCTGATCGCCGGCCCACTGCACACCTCGCAATTGATCGATGAAGCCAACCTGCAATTCAAGGTGCAGGTTCAGGAGTGGAAAAACGTTCTGGTACGCGGCAAACAACCCGCCGAGCGGGACAAATACTGGGAGCAGTTCGAAGAGCGCCAGCGCGATGTGCAGCGCATCCTGGGCGAACTGGCAGGACAGCAAGGCCTCGACGCCCCACTCAAGCGCCGCATCGAACGCCTGCGTGATGAGCACCACCAGTTGGGCGCCGCCTATCAAAAAGGCCGCGATGCCTTTATTGCCGCTGGCGCCGACCCCAGCGCAGGCGACAAAGCGGTCAAGGGCGTGGACCGCGCCACCAGCGAGCAGATGAGCGCCCTGGTGGCCGAGTTGCGCAAGGATGGCGCCGAGCAGTCGACGCTGATCCGTGCCAGCGCCGAGCGCACGGTACTGTTGGGGATCATCGTGCTACTGGCCTCCGGGCTGCTGATAGGCCTATCGAGCCTATGGTTGGTCAACCGCAACCTGATCGAGCCGATTCGCGCCCTGATCGACTACGTCGCCCAGCTCAGCCAGGGCAGATTTGCCGAGCGCGTCGCCAGCAACCGCGAAGATGAACTGGGCAAGCTGGCCGTCGCAGCCAACACCCTGCGCGACTTTCTGGCCGACACCTTCACCCGCCTCCAAGGCAGCGCCAAGGACCTGGAAAGCGCCAGCGGCGAGCTGAATGCCATCGCCAGGCTGATGGCCAGCGGCACTAACGAGCAATTCAGCCGCACCGACCAGGTCGCCACGGCGATGACCGAAATGTCTGCCACCGCCCAGGAAGTGGCCCGCCATGCGGTCGACGCCGCGAAAGCGGCCGACGATGCGGACCAAGCGGCCCAGCAGGGCGAAAAGGTTATGCAAGGCACCATCCAGACCATCACCCAGATGCGTGGTGAAATCACCAGCACCGCCACGGTCATCCGCCGCCTGGAAGCCGACAGCGGTCGCATCGGCAAGGTGCTGGAGGTCATCCGCGACATCGCCGAGCAAACCAACCTGCTGGCACTGAACGCTGCCATTGAAGCGGCCCGGGCCGGCGAGCAAGGCCGCGGCTTTGCCGTGGTAGCCGATGAAGTACGCAGCCTGGCCCAACGCACGGCCGCCTCGATCATCGAAATCAACCAGATCATTCAAACCGTGCAAAGCAGTGCCGTGGACGCCGTCCAGGCAATCGAGAACGGCCAGTCACGCAGCGAGCAGAGTGTCGAGCAAGTCACCCAGGCCGGCGCCATGCTGGAGCGCATCACCCTGGCAGTGGAAGCCATTCGCGATATGAACCGCCAGATCGCCACTGCCGCGGAAGAACAAACCTGCGTCGCCGAAGATATCTCGCGCAACCTGACCGAGATCACCAGCATCGCCAGCACCAACCTGAACAACGTGCAGCGCACCGAAACAGCCAGTCACCACCTGCATGGCCTGTCGGGGCAATTGAATGAAGTCACGGCGCGTCTGAGCGCCTAGGCGGCGTGAGCCCTGCCGGCACCTCGGTGCTCGACGGGGCCAGGCATCACCCTGAAACAAACAAGAACCCACCTGATGCGGGTTGTTAATTGTCAGAGAAACATCCCGAGACATACCTGCACGAATTTCAACAACATCCCGACCCTCCTCACACAAAGCCATAAGCGCTGTTGGGGAGAATCGCCATTTCCGAGCGCTGGCGCCCGGCAACGGCCCGCCAGCCCACACAGCCGAGTCCGCAGGAGAGTGACCTTATGTTCGGGATGTTTTCAAAAGCCGCAATCATCGGCTGCGTACTGGCACTGGCTTCAGGCTGCACCGCTTCGGACTGGATATCCGCCGCCGGCGCCATGGCCAATGCCCAGGACGACTTCAAAAAGCAGCGCACTCTGAACAAGATCAAGGCCGCCAACCGAGCCGCCAGCAAAAAGAAATAGCCGCCCCTTTGTCGCCCTGAAAAATAGGCCCTTGGCAAACCGTCCGCCATGCTGATAATTGCTGCTTTCCTGCCGACCATAAGCACCCAAGCCCATGCCGTCCCAGAACAAGCAGCACAAGCGCGCCCAACGGGCAAAAACCAAGGCCAAGCAGAACCGCAGTCAACGCGCAGCAAAGCCGGTCGATACGTTGCCAGCCGACGATGACCGCCTGGACTTCAGCGAAGTCGACCTCTCGGAGCTGTTCGACAAAATGCGCCGCGCCGAAAAAACCAGCCAACAGGCCATGTGCACGGCCTTTCTCGAAGACCCATTGCTCGAACTGGTGCTGGAGCAGGAGGGCGAAGAGTTCGCGACCGACTTTATCCTGTCGGCCCTGATCGAGTACCGTCAGTGGTCCGCCGAAACCGATGAAGCCGGGGCGCTGGCCTGGATCGAGTCGGCGCAGTTCCAAGCCGACTACGTGGCGGCCTCCCAGGCCGTGCAACAATCCTGAGCCCGATAACGGCAGCCGGTTGGCTCAATCAGCGATTTATCCTTCCAACACCCGGGCAAAGCTGGCAACATCGCGCCCTTTTTTACGCGACACCTGCCCGGACACTGCCGTAAAACGTTGTCCGGTTGTTGACGGCGCGACAGTCTCCTGTAGCGATGCGACAACCTGCCGCATACCGGAGCGATTAGCCCGGCGGCCCGGTTGGCTGATCTTCGAACCCTATGCTAGCTTGGCGCCACGCCAGGAAGGCGCGCCAACAGCAGGAGCGCAACAGAACCCTATGAGGACCGCACATGGCTGAGGCCACGCCCGCGCTTGAAATCCGCAACCTGCACAAACGCTACGGCACGCTCGAGGTGCTCAAGGGCGTCTCGCTGACCGCACGCGACGGCGATGTGATCTCCATCCTCGGCTCCTCGGGTTCCGGCAAGTCCACCTTCCTGCGCTGCATCAACCTGCTGGAAAACCCGCACCAGGGCCAGATCTTGGTCGCCGGTGAAGAACTCAAGCTCAAGGCCGCGAAGAACGGCGAACTGGTTGCCGCCGACGGCAAGCAGATCAACCGCCTGCGCAGCGAAATCGGCTTTGTGTTCCAGAACTTCAACCTCTGGCCGCACATGAGCATCCTCGACAACATCATCGAGGCACCGCGCCGCGTACTGGGTCAGAGCAAGGCCGAGGCCATCGAGGTCGCCGAGGCCCTGCTGGCCAAGGTCGGCATCAGTGACAAGCGCCACGCCTACCCCGCCCAACTGTCCGGCGGTCAGCAACAACGCGCGGCCATCGCCCGCACCCTGGCCATGCAACCGAAGGTCATCCTGTTCGATGAACCCACATCAGCACTTGACCCGGAGATGGTTCAGGAAGTACTCAGTGTGATCCGCGGTCTGGCCGAAGAAGGCCGTACCATGCTGCTGGTCACCCATGAAATGGGCTTCGCCCGTCAGGTTTCCAGTGAAGTGGTCTTCCTTCACCAAGGCCTGGTCGAAGAGCAAGGAACGCCAGAGCAGGTCTTCGAAAACCCGCTTTCGGCTCGCTGCAAACAATTCATGTCCAGCAACCGCTAACGGAGCAACACGCATGCAGAACTACAAGAGAATTCTCCTGGCCGCTGCCGTCACCCTGGCCTTCAGCGCCGGTGCCATGGCTGCCGAGAAGCTGAAAATGGGCATCGAAGCGGCCTACCCGCCGTTCAACAACAAGGATGCCAGCGGCCAGGTCGTTGGTTTCGACGTCGATATCGGCAACGCCCTGTGCGCCAAGATGAAGACCGAGTGCGAAATCGTCACCTCCGACTGGGACGGCATTATCCCCGCCCTGAACGCGAAGAAATTCGACTTCCTGATCTCCTCGATGTCGATCACCGACGAACGCAAGCAGGCCGTCGACTTCACCGACCCCTACTACTCCAACAAGCTGCAGTTCATCGCCGCCAAGAAAGACGCCGAGTTCAAGACCGACAAGGCCGGCCTCAAAGGCAAGATCATTGGCGCACAGCGCGCAACCCTGGCCGGCACCTGGCTGGAAGACAACCTGGGTGACGACATCACCATCAAGCTTTATGACACCCAGGAAAACGCCTACCTGGACCTGACTTCCGGTCGTCTCGACGCGATCCTGGCTGACAAGTACGTCAACTACGAGTGGCTCAAAAGCGACGCTGGCAAGGCCTACGAGTTCAAGGGCGACCCGGTTGAAGAAAGCGACAAGATCGGTATTGCTGTGCGCAAAGGCGACGCAGTTCGCGAGAAACTCAACGCTGCGCTGAAAGAAATCATCGCCGACGGCACCTACAAGAAGATCAACGACAAGTACTTCCCGTTCAGCATCCTCTGACCTGCCTGACCCGCGCGCCAGCCCCACGGCTGGCGCGCCGGTCCCTAGCCAAGCCTGCCCATGAATATTGATCTCTACGGATTCGGCCCGGCGCTTGCTGCCGGCGCACTGATGACCGTCAAACTGGCACTTTCGGCGCTGTGTCTGGGCCTAGTCCTTGGTTTGCTCGGTGCATTGGCCAGAACCTCGCCCTATAAACCGCTGCGCTGGCTGGGCGAAACCTATTCGACCATCGTGCGCGGTGTACCCGAATTGCTCTGGGTGTTGCTGATCTACCTCGGCACCATCACCACCATGAACCATATCGGCGAATACTTCGGTAATCCCGAATTAGCCCTGAGCCCATTCGCCGCCGGCGTGATCGCCCTGGGCCTGTGCTTTGGCGCCTACGCCACCGAAGTCTTTCGCGGCGCCATTCTGGCCATTCCCAAGGGCCACCGCGAAGCGGGAACCGCCCTGGGCCTGTCCAAACTGCGCATCTTCACTCGGCTGATTCTGCCGCAGATGTGGCGCATCGCCCTGCCCGGCCTGGGCAACCTGTTTATGATCCTGATGAAGGACACGGCACTGGTCTCGGTGATCGGCCTGGAAGAAATCATGCGCCACGCGCAGATCGGCGTGACCTTTACCAAGCAGCCGTTCACCTTCTATATGGTCGCTGCCGTGATGTACCTGGGCCTGACCATTCTTGCCATGATCGGCATGCACTACCTGGAAAAACGCGCGGCCCGCGGTTTTGTGAGGACCACTTAAATGAATTGGGAAGTCATCATCAAGTGGATCCCGCGCCTGGCCCAGGGCGCAACGCTGACCCTGGAGCTGGTCGCCATCGCCGTGATCGCCGGATTGATCCTGGCCATCCCCTTGGGCATCGCCCGCTCGTCCAAGCTCTGGTACGTACGCGCCCTGCCTTACGGCTACATCTTCTTTTTCCGCGGCACACCGCTGCTGGTGCAACTGTTCCTGGTCTACTACGGCCTGGCGCAGTTCGACGCCGTACGTGAAAGCGCGCTGTGGCGCTATCTACGTGATCCGTTCTGGTGCGCCACCGCGACCATGACCCTGCATACCGCGGCCTACATTGCCGAGATCCTGCGCGGCGCCATCCAGGCCATTCCGCCGGGCGAGATCGAGGCGGCACGCGCACTGGGCATGTCACGCCCCAAGACTCTGCTCCATATCATCCTGCCGCGTGCGGCGCGGATCGGCCTGCCGGCCTACAGCAATGAAGTAATCCTGATGCTCAAGGCCAGTTCCCTGGCCAGTACCGTGACCTTGCTCGAACTGACCGGCACTGCACGCACGATCATCGCTCGCAACTATCAGACGGTGGAGATCTTCTTCGCCGCCGGGGTGTTCTACCTGCTGATTTCGTTCGTACTGGTCCAGGCGTTCAAACTGCTCGAACGCTGGCTGCGGGTCGACGCGACCCAGGGGCGCTAAACCCACTCGCGAGTGGCCCTTGCCGTCCACTCACGATCCCCACCTGCCATTCGAGGCCTGCTCATGCCCGCCCCGCTCAAAGGCCACGACCTGCGCGATCGCTTCCAGGCTCTCGACGCCTTTCTCAGCGAGCATCAGGTCCTTTGGCGACCACGGCCCTTCACCCACCTGGAATTGCCCTGGGAAGCCCGCTACGCCGAATTGGCCCAGTGGTTGCGCCAGCGCACCCTGGCGGACGCAGAGGCCGACCATAACCAGCCCGAGCACCTTGCGGCGCCAGCGCCCTTCACCCAACTGGCCGCCCAGGCCAACCACCTGGGCGCAATCGGCGACCTGCCAACCCGCCCGCTGCACGCTGCCGCGCCCCGCCTGGACAGCGATGTGCCGGGGCGCAAGTGGCAACAGATAGAAGCATTCGCCAGTTGCCTGGACTTTACCCGACCACCCAGCCACTGGCTCGACTGGTGCGCTGGCAAGGGGCATCTGGGCCGACGCCTGCTACAGCCGCGACAAACCCTGACTTGCCTGGAATACGACCCGACCCTGATCGACGCCGGACAGCAACTGAGCCGCCACCATGGACTGACGGTCGAGCATCGGCAAATGGATGTCATGAGCCCGCACGTCACCGATGTCCTGAATAGCCAATGCACGCCAGTCGCCCTGCATGCCTGCGGCGATTTGCATGTGCGGCTGATCCACCTGGCCAGCGACGCTGGGTGCCGGCAACTGGCAATTGCGCCATGCTGCTATAACCGCATCGCCACGTCGCATTACCAGCCACTGTCCCAAGCGGCCCAGGCCAGCGAGCTGCGCTTGTCCCTCGATGATCTGGCCCTGCCACTGAGCGAAACCGTGACCGCTGGTGCCCGGGTACGCCGCCAACGCGACCTATCAATGGCACGCCGCTTGAGCTTCGATCTACTGCAACGGCAACTGCGCCAAAGCGCCGACTACCTGCCAACCCCCTCGTTGCCCAGTGCCTGGCTGGACAAACCCTTTGCCGACTACTGCCGCGACCTTGGCGCCCTCAAGGGCCTGAGCATCGGCGACCAACACGACTGGCCCGCCCTGGAAGCCGCTGGCTGGCAGCGACTGGCGCAGGTGCGCAACCTGGAGCTGGTGCGCGGCCTGTTTCGCCGCCCCTTGGAACTCTGGCTGGTACTGGATCGGGCCTTGCTACTTGAAGAAAAGGGCTACCAGGTGCAACTGGGGCAGTTCTGCGCAAAGCCGCTAAGCCCGCGTAATCTGTTGCTGCTGGCTGAAGCCATTTAGCAGTTTCAGCCCGTCAGCAGCCTGTGGATAACTCTGTTGATGAAAACTCGACGAGACCACAAAAAACAAGCAATACAGGGCTCCTACCGACCCGATCGTTTTTTGATCTATCGATAAAAAAACCGAGAAAACAGAGACTTACACGAAAGTGCGAAGTCGATCACAGATTGGCTTGGCTTGCACTCAAGGGTCGGCCTTGTTGTGCATAAACACCTGACGCTAAGGCATAAACCGCAATCAAACACGCAGCTGAAAAATGGCTAATCGATTGATAGCCGAGTAGATAGATTAAAGTTACGCACAACGTTGAATTCTTATCGGCGCGGGAGATGAAAATCTAATCCATCAAATCAACGCAAACAAACTCCCACACACTAATAAGAATCAATCTCTTATTCAAAGCCACGCTTTATTTGAAGTGCCCTTTATTGAGTTCACAGATTTCCCAATCGGAGCACTCATCGACCGAATAGACCGAATTAACCGAATTAACGGCCGCCGACCAGCCACCTCCATGGCCGTAGACCAAAGAAAACGCCAGATCGGATAGAAAAGCACAGGCCAGCAACAGGCATATAGCGATTAAATTTCTGTACAACGCCATGCCAATAACTGAAGCCAGTTTGGAGATTAAAGCGGGCATTCCTTCGCGTCTCGTAAAGTTATTTAGTCAATTAAAACAATGAGCCAAAACATTACTATCAACATATCCTACGCAACAATGAGATTTGTCTCACTTGTCGGTCCTGCATTAATCAATAGGTTTATAGCTCTAATCTTATTCGGGTTTACCATCAGTAACGCCGCTGGTGCTTCCTGCCCTACCAAAGCGAACCACCTACTGGGATGGGGTTGTCACCCCAGGCCGAGCGAGTCGCTTGGCAGGCCGGTGAAAATAGTCTGATATCAGGGGTTTACAGAACCTGATCAGTCGCTATAATCGTCGCCCAACACGCCGGTATAGCTCAGTTGGTAGAGCAACTGACTTGTAATCAGTAGGTCCCGGGTTCGACTCCTGGTGCCGGCACCATACAAAGCAGTAAAGACGCCACTCCACAGGATCTGGTTTCTCGACCGCAACCCATGACACGCGCACGAAACTTCGTTCATTCATCGAAACGAGGTCAGTGTTATGCGTGTCATTTGCGTTGTATCTTCAAAAGGTGGCGTGGGCAAAACCACCGCTTCAGCCAACCTGGGCGGGCTCGCAGCCGATGCCGGCCTCAAGACCCTGCTGATTGATCTCGACGGTCAACCCACCCTCAGCAGCTATTTCCCCCTCGACTACCAGGCCCCCGGCGGCACGTTCGATCTGCTGGTCCACAACACGACCGATCCCGCACAGATCATCTCGCGTACCAATATCCCCGGCCTGGACATCATTCTGTCCAACGATCCCCATCACCAACTCGAAACCCTTCTGCTGCATGCTCCCGACGGCCGCCTTCGGCTGCGCGCCCTGCTTAAACGCCTGCCCGCCTACGACCTGGTGATCATCGACACCAAAGGTACGGCCGCTGTAACAGTTGAAATGGCCCTGGTCGCTTCCGACCTGGCGCTCTCGCCACTGGTGCCGGAAATGCTCAGCGCCCGGGAGTTCAGTCGCGGCACCCTCGCCCTGTTCGCCAGTGTCGACCGTTTACGCCAGAGCGCCGGGGTGGGTGCCCCGCCGTTACACGTGGTGTTTAACCGCCAGGACTACACCAACGACGCCAAGGCCATTTCCGCGCAAATCCGCGAGCTGATGGATGAGCTGGTCACGCCCTTCAATGTGCTCACCGCCGCGATTCCGGCCCTCTTGACCTACCGGCTGGCCGCGTCCGAAGGCGTGCCCGCACACCACTTGGAGCCCAGCCACGCGCTCCGCCAGAAAGGCCGCAAGGCGCCCCTCGCCTCGGACACCCTCAAGGCCGTCGCCTGCGAGCTATGGCCCGAGTGGGAAAGCCAGATCGCGAGGGTATAAGCCATGAATCGAAGACTTCCCTCGTCTCTTTCTGCCGACAAGATGCTTGAGGTCACCCGCTACTTCAGCACCCGGCAACTGCAGGGCTACCAGGCCCGGCTCACCACGACCGCCAACGAACTGGGCCGCCTTGCCAGAAGCGAAAGCCTTCTGACGCCCCTGCTCGGCCATGATGAAAGAAGCCAATTGGAACAAACCGGTCGGCTGATACGAACCATCAGCCAGCGCATCAAGCTTGCACGCCAGAAGAAACAGCGCAGCGAAAGACAGCCGAGCAGAGTGCTGCGCGAACGCCGCAACCTCGGCTGGTCCCTGGTCAACCGGGACTTTCCCCTACTGCTGGAAACCGTTCCCCTCCAACTGAACGTCGTGAAGCTCGCCCTGATTCTGCATCGCGCCCGAATGCTTCACGACTTCTACTCACGCAGCGAATTTTCCAGCGATCTTCTGAAACGCGCCCAGGACCCGGAACGTCTCGGCGACCAGATCCAACACCTGCGGGCTGAATGCCTGGAAGCTATTCACCACGCCATCACCGCACCCGGTGCCGATCTACGCAGGCAACTGGCAGCGCTACACAGCCTTATCACCACCCTGACACCAACGGTTCTCGACAGCGAAGCACCGCTGTTGGAAACCTGGGCCGCCGCCCTGTCCCGCGCCAATGCTCAGGAGGCGCCATGAGCCACAACTACCACCTCCCCCCGCACTCCCTGGAAGCCGAACAGGGCGTGCTCGGCGGACTGATGCTGGACAACCAGACCTGGGACCTGATCGCCGACACCCTCACCTGCGCAGACTTCTATCGCAGTGAACATCGGCTGATCTTCGACGCCATCTCGACCCTGGCCAACCGACAGGAGCCCTTCGATGTCATCACCATCAGCGAAGCCCTGGCCGGCACACCCCAAGCCGCCAGGCTCGACTACCTTGTCGAGCTGGCAAAGAACACGCCCTCGGTTGCCAACATAGAGGCCTATGCCCGAGTGGTGGCGGACAGAAGTCATCTGCGTCGTCTGATCACCCTGGGCCATGAACAGATCCGCAGCGCCTCGCGACCCAATGCCTGTGCCCTGGACATCCACGAGCAATCCGACCAGGCACTTTTTGCGCTCGGACAGCACAACGGCAGCGCCGAGTTCAGTCGGATCGGCGACCTGCTCGGGCAGGTCATCGATCAGATCGATGACAACTTCAATTCCGGTGAAGCCCTGACCGGCCTCTCCAGCGGGCTGCCAGAGCTGGATGAAATGACCGGCGGCTTCCAACCCGCCGACCTGATCATCCTGGCCGGCCGCCCGTCCATGGGCAAAACCGCGCTGGCCATGAACTGGGTGATTCCGGCCCTGCACGCCAAGCCCGGGCATAGCGTGCAGATCTATAGCCTCGAAATGCCGGCGGACAAATTGATCTACCGCCTGCTCGCGGGCATCGGCCATATCGACCTGGGGCAACTGCTCAAGGGCCGTCTTGAGGATGAGGACTGGAGCAGGCTTTCGGCTGCCGTGGCGCAGCTGCAGCAGGTCGCCGACCGGCTGATGATCGATGACTCCGCCAGCCTCTCCCCGACAACCCTGCGCGCTCGGGCCCGCCGCGCCGCCCGACGGTTCGGGCCGCCGGCACTGATTCTGGTCGACTACCTGCAATTGATGCACTGCCCCGCCATGGAGAACCGCACCCTGGAGATCGGCGAGATCTCCCGCGCACTCAAGGCCCTGGCCAAGGAGCACAACTGCCCGGTGATCGCGCTCTCGCAACTGAACCGCGAGCTGGAAAGACGCCCAAACAAACGCCCCGTCAACGCCGACCTGCGCGAGTCCGGCGCCATTGAGCAGGACGCAGACGTGATCATGTTCATCTACCGCGACGAGGTTTATCACCCGCAAACCGAGCTTGCGGGCATCGCCGAGCTCATCATCGGCAAGCACCGCAACGGCCCGACAGGCACGGCCCGCACAGCCTACATAGCCAGCCAGACCCGCTTCGCACCGCTGGCTCCCGGCCACCTGGCAACAGGAGTCCGTCCATGAACCTCATCCACCCAGCCAAGCCCAACCCCGTTCAATCGCAGACACCTGCGGTCGAGCCCTCTACCCGCCGAAAGCCCTGGAAAACCAATGAGGTCAGGCTATTGCGAGAGCTCTACCCCGCCACCTCCAATCACGTGCTGGCTCGGTTGTTCAAACGCACCAGCCGCTCCGTTTTCAGCAAGGCTCATGAGCTAGGGCTGCACAAGAACGCGGCCTTTTTCCGCCGCGCCGAATCCGGGCGACTGAATGGCAGCAGCGGCCAGGCCACCCGATTCCAAAAGTGCGACGGCGACGGCCCCGCATCTTGCCCAGCGGAATTCTGATGCAAAGGAAATGACCATGCCAAAGGCATTTCGACCCGATACCCGCGCCCAACTGTTACGGGGCAACTTCACCCCGGCCGGGCCGCAGAGCTCGGCCGTATCCGATCCCCTGGAACCCACTCCCATGGAGTTGACCCTGGATCAGCTCAAGCCCTACGAGTTGAACCCACGGCATCAGCAGAATCCCAGGTACGAAGAGCTCAAAGCCTCGATTCGCGCGCGCGGCCTGGACGACACACCGGCCGTGTCACGCCGCCCCGGCGAAGCCCTTTTCATCATTCACAACGGCGGAAATACCCGCCTGCAGATTCTCAATGACCTGTGGAAGGAAACCCGCGACGAACGTTTTTTTCGCATCCGCTGCCTGTTCCAGCCCTGGGCAGGAGAGATCCGCGCGCTGACCGGGCATATGGCCGAAAACGATCTACGCGGCAATCTGCTGTGGGTCGAGCGATGCCTGGCCGTGAACAAAACCCGAGAGCTTTACGAACAGCAGGAAAACCAACCGATAAGCCAGGCCGAACTGGCCCGCCGACTGAGCGCCGAGGGCTATCCGGTAAGCCGCACGCACATCAACAAGATGGATCAAACCCTACAACTCTTGTTTCCCTGTATCCCCAATATCCTCTGGGACGGAATGGGCGTCGATGCCGCACAGAAGCTGCTGTCACTACGCGCGCTGACAGAGGCCGCCTGGAACAAGCTGCTGAAAGAGAAAGGCTCGCCCCCTCACGCCAAGCCCTTCGCCCAGGTATTCGCCGATGCGCTGGCGCACTTCGACGCCGAGCCCCGCAGTTATGTGCTGCAACATGCACAGGACGAACTGGTGGGCATGATGACCGAAGAACTGCGCCCGAACGGCGTCAGCTACGAGCTGATACTGCTGGAAATGGACTGCCTCAAAGCCCCCGCAGCTCCCCAGCCTGAAGTCATCAACACGGCGCCGCCCGCGGCGCCACCCATCCTGTCCATACCTCTCGACACCCCGCACACCCCGGCCAATCCGCAGCAACCAGAACCGGCCTCGGTTCCAGATTCGCAGCCCTCCGCTTCAATGCCGGCCGAGCAGCCTGCAGCGCCGCCACCGGCAGCAAGCCCGCCAGAAGATCCGGCGCCGCAACCCCCTGAGCCAATCTGCTACGCCGATACCGAATCGCTGCCGGTCATGTCGGGTGACGGGACCAAAGTCCACGACATCTGGCTGATCTACCCGCAACACCTGTATCCAGACGTCATGCGCCATCAGATCGATCTGCTGGCCATGGAGCTGAGCGAGTGGGCAGATCTGGCGGAGTGCCAGGGTTCAACCCGAGCGCTCGAGGAAGGTATCGGCTACCGCATGACGCGACCCAAGCGGTTTCGCGACGCATCGGCCGAGGCGATATGGACGCTGCTCGCCATGCTGACGGGGAACTGTGAAGCCCCCATCGCCCCGGAACTACTGGAACTGGCACTGACCAGGGCCCTGCCCGACGACGTGCTGATCAAGCTATTTCGCCTGATTCGGCTCGTGCGAGCTCTCCACGCAATCGTTGAGGAAGTACCTCATGAGTGACCCGATCAATCACGCCATCATCCGCCAGGTCATGACTCACCTGCGCAGCGGCAATATCCGACGCTGCCTGGAGCTGGGCTTCCGCCATGAAGAGCTCAATGTGCTGTCGCAAATGTCGGTGGAAAGCACGGCGCATTTGCTGAACATGACCGTGCCGTTCATCACCATCAGCATCGACCACGAAATGCTGGCTCGCTCGTTCGAGCGCGTGATGGCCGAAAACGAAAGGCAGACGCTGATCCAGCGCGCAATCAATCACGGCGCCAGCATTCACATGATGATGACCTACTTCGGCGTGTCATCCGAAGAGGTCAGCGCACGCCGCCGCATCATGGGCTTGAACGTCAAGGCCGGACGCATCCCCCAGCCCGGCGAACAGGACTCGGCCAGTGCCTGGCATCGCTGGAAAAGCCTGACCGAGAACGCCGGCATCAACCCCGGTGATTTCGACAGCCTCGCCGGCCTGGATCTCATGATCCTGCTAGCCGAGGAAACCAGACTTTCGCTGGCCGCCATCTGGGATCTGCTGAAGTCCTGGTATCCCCAAGGCGCTGTCCGCAAGCGGCGCAAATCTGCGAAGAGTTCGACCCATGAGTAATCTCGAAGCCATGATCGGCCGTGCCTGCGGGCAACTGGTCCAACGCGCCAACGAACGAGAGGCTGGCACCCGCGACGACGGCCTGGGCGGTTTGCTGTTTTTTGGCAACGCCATGGAAGCCACCCCTAGGCGCCTGCTTTTGGATAAACAGCTCTCGCCTGTGGATAAAGTGGGCTGGATGGCCTTTCGCATGCTCGCCAGCCAGGACCGGGAAACCTCATTTCCGTCTTACGACGACCTGCAACAGTTGCTCTCCGGGCAGGCGGGCCGTAGCAGTGCATCGCGCGGTACGGTCAATCGTGTGGTGTTCATTCTGCGCCTCACCCGATGGCTCACGTTGTGCCATCGGGCGCGCAACACCCGCAACGGGCGAATGATCGGCAACCTCTATGCCCTGCATGACGAACCCTGCTCGATCGCGGATACCGTCAGCCTCGATCTCAATTACGTCAGCTTTGTCAGCAAGTGCAAAAGCCATGCTCATCAAGCCGTCAGGAAAACTGCAGAAGCCGTGTTCCAGACGCTCAAGAGCGATCCAAAAGCGCTCTACCTCATCAACCAACTGGAATTGTTCGAACAGCGCCTGGGCGATCACGCACTCAAGAAAAAGCCTCGCAAGCGAACACCGCAGCCCAAGCACCGCGCCCGCCCCGACGAAAATCGAACCGGCACCCTTGCACAGAGTTCGAATCTCAAAAACCGCGCAAACGAAAATCGAACTCGGGAAAACAGGCCCCAGTTCGATTTTCGAAAAGACACCGAAAAACCGCCTGAAAGCCCCGGCTTTACTGAGCCGCCCACAGATTTAGGCTCACCCGCGCCGGGTACAGTACGTACTTTACTTACAGATGTTAGTAAAAGCGTACGTACAACGCGCGGGCGCGAGGCACCTCTCGATTGGTCCGAGCTGCCCCTCAATCCTGCCGAACGGGCGGCGATTGAGCGTCAGTTGTGCACCCTCGATCCCGAACTTCGCCAACCCTTGCTCGACGAAGCCGTCGCTCGAAAATCCGGTATTCGCAATCTGAGCGCCTACCTGATGGGCCTGATCGGCAAGGCGAAACGAGGCGAACTCAAGATCACCCAGAGCACGGCAGCCCAGGGCAGCCCTGGTACGACCTGCAAACCGCCGCCGGCGCCCCCCAAAGCCCCTGACAGACCCAAGCAAGCCGGCACCATTGATGTCGCGGCCCAACTGCGCGCCATCCACCAGTTGCTTGGCCGGGCCACCCCCGAAAAATCGCACAACTCAGGAGAGAAAACCCCATGAACACATCGGAATCGGATGAAGTCGGTGGCATGATTTTTTTCGGTAACCCCGTGGAAATCGTCCCCCGCCGGCTTATTGCCTCGCCGCAACTGACCAGCGATGACAAGGTAGGCTGGATGCTGATGAGGATCCTCAGCCATCACTCGGTGGTCAGCGATATCGAACACTCCGAGACCTTTGCGCGGATGCTGAGTAGCCAGCCTAAGGCGGACTTCGAACGCTGCGCACAGGTCATTGCCCGGCTGCGCCTGACACGTTGGATTGTTCGCTGTGGCGAAACCGACAGCGGCCATCTGTTCGGCATCTACGACGAACAGGCCTCGGCTCTGGACGTCCTCCAACTGGACGAGCAATACCCGGCATTCGTCGAAGCAACCTGCCAGGCCCCGAACCTGGGCACCCGGGAACTGGCGCAGAAGATACTTGAGCAACTCCGCCAGGACACCGACTGAATGCCCGGCTTGCCGCAACGGCCACTCCCATCGACTGCCAGCCAAACCGGGATGGAACACCAGCGCATCAGTTGCCTGAGCAGGAGTGTGCGGCCCGCACACCCTACTGGCTCCATGCTACCTGTGCGGCCCGCACACCCCTGATGGCTCCAGGCTACCTGTGCGGCCCGCACACCCCTGATGGCACCGAGCTACCTGTGCGGCCCGCACACCCTGATGGCACCAAGCTACCTGTGCGGCCCGCACACCCCTGATGGCTCCAGGCTACCTGTGCGGCCCGCACACCCCTGATGGCTCCAGGCTACCTGTGCGGCCCGCACACCCCCTGATGGCACCGAGCTACCTGTGCGGCCCGCACACCCCTGACGGCCTCATGCTACCTGTGCGGCCCGCACACCCCTGACGGCCCCAGGCTACCTGTGCGGCCCGCACACCCTCACCAGCAGAAATACAGCGCTACCGCAGCTGACACTGGCGCTCTCCCGGCACAAATGATCCCCGACCAATAATTGATTTCCAGTTGAGCCTCTCCTACCCCGCCCAACACCATCGACACACCGTTCACCACCCCGCCTGACAAGGAGTACATCGTGGCTGACACCTTTGCGTTGAACCTGGGCAGCCTTCGCAGCCGAATGAGCATCACCCTGCATACCCATCACGCCTCCCGGCTCTGGATGGGCCGCCGACCCCAGGCCGACAAGTCGGCCCACGGCATCATCGGCATGCCACGTTTCATTTCACTGATGGACAACATGAAGTCCGCGGCCGCCAGCAACGATCCCTACGCCGACCACTGGCTTATCCGCATGGAGGAAAAGCTTGAGGCCGCCCGCCAGGCAATGCGCGTGCTGGCCGCCCATGTCGACGAACAGCTCTCGAAGATCCCGCCCGGCATCACCATTGCCGACAACCTCAATATTCAGCCCCTCAGCCTTCCGCTCTTTATCAACTGCCAACTGGGCTATATCGGTGTGTACCTGCTGACCGAGTTCGACACCCTGGCCAGACGCATTCTCCTGGCCAACCACACCGCTTTGCTGGGACGTCGGCAGATGGAGAAGTGGCTTGATCGAGGTGCTCGCGAAATTCGCAGCGTCTATGGGCTGGCCCAGCAGTACAGGCATGCAGGCGTCACCCGCGAGGACATGTCGATTGGCAATGCCAGGGCACGCGAAGCGATTGAGAAGTTCGGTGAACTGCCGGCCGACGTGCTCGATGGATCCCGACGCTCTAGCCTCGCGCCACCGCTGCCACAGCATCACGGGCCGCACATGGAGGATGCCGACAATGAACACCCAGAAGACCTCGAACCAGGAGAGCAATAAACCATGGCCAATCATTCATCGACCCACGAACGCTCTCTGGAGTCGGCGCACGATCTATACAGGCACCTGGCGCCCAATCCGTCCCTAAAAGGCCTTTTAAAACCCTTTAAGGGTAAGGGGGACTATGAGGATCTGGCGCACCTGGCGAGGGAAACCCAGGACAAGCTACTGATCATGCAAAAATACCTGGTCAACCTGACCGAGCACTATCAGGTCGCCCACAAACGCATGACCCTGCGATTGCACAAGGCACCTTCCGGCCAGTTCTACCTACGCTGGCGAACGCTAGGCAATGCACCCAGCAATGCCAGCGGTGCGCGGCTCTGGCAGCACGTGGTCTCGGACCCATTGACCAGCGCGCAGACTCGCCAGAATCTGCTGATCCTGGAGCGCCAGCGTATCGCCCTCAACCTGCAGGCTTGCTGTGTTCAATCGATGATCAAACAGGCTCGGCAGGGACTGGCCGGGCTGGCTGTCGCCGAGCGGATCGTTTCTGATCTGACCTCGATAAAGAGCACATAAAACTTAAATTGCGACCATTATTGATAGACGTAGAGAAATTCATTGGCACACGAAATCTAAAAAACCTTGCTGAAACGCCTGTAAACACTGGCAACTGGTGCCTCAGTTGCACATCGGGATAGCCAAACCCGAACCGCGCATCGCTCCGCTACAGGCGCAAAACCCGACAAGGCAGATCTCTGTTGCCCTACATCGGGTGTGGAGTTTTCATCACTTTTGCCGGTGACCAAGCCGGCAGTTGCTTGACCTTGCAGCGGCGCGGATGGCGGTTGCCGTAGCGTCCACTTGCGGGGCCGCTACGACAGCCGCTCACGCGTCCATACTCACAGCCGGTACCCGCCGGCGATTACCGGGAGCCGTTTGTGTGCGGATGCACGCCCGTTGATTCCGATCCAGGCCACGAGAAGGGTCGGTTGTGAAGTCAGCACGCTGTCTTGCGAGGGGCACGTGCCAACACAAGGTGGTCAGCCTTGTCTTTGCTGCGCGCTGAGCGTGCGGCACCCTTTTCCCTCCCGCGTGCGGAGGCGACAGGCAGGCAGTGCCTCATCACATGTTTCCAGTTCGCTCGTCGGGAACGGGGATAGGCAGACCACCTGTTGATCGTGGCCGTTTTGGTGCTTTGAGCTCTTAGGGGCTTTTTCACTAGGTATTCGTTGATCGAAGCCTCACCACAAGCAAATGCGCCTAGATTGTGGGCATCACTCAATGTCCGCGCAGCGGTCAACGCCAACGGGGCGGCCTTTCCAGCAGTTGCCGCAGACATTCGTTACTCCTTGCAGGATTTGACTCCAAAGCCTGTTCGAACGCGTCAAAGTCATCGTCGGCAAGGACGAACGAACGCTGATCCAGAATGACTTCCTCTGCTTTCTTGCAAGCAGCATCCAGAATAAAGCTGGTCCGATCGCGCCCCAAAATAGCAGCGGCCACATCGATCAAGTCGCGCTTTTTAAAGTCGACCCGCATGTTGATCGGGACGGATTTGGATTTATCCGGTGCAGCTGGTTTTGCGCGCACAAAGGTACTGGTCATGACTCAGGTCCTGTTTTCTTGCGAGGGTATTCTCGGTTCCGACCTCGTTAGACTTGTTTCGCCATGCCCAAACTGATTTGGCTAGTCATAAGAACACCCTCTGATCTGGCCCCTTGGCCCCACGATTTCCGCTTACGGCGGGAGGGCTCAACGGCCCTAAAGCCAAGAAATCAAATGGGGTAGCCAATGTCTATACGTAACGCAGATTGATACACAGCACACGATGGCGCGGCGTCGAATGCGGCAACTACCCAGCCACCGTGAAAGGGTTGCTCATTGAGCACACCCCGCGCTGAACGCGAATCTACCGGCTCTCTGCAACAGGAGCCCCGTAATGTCTCGCTCAGCGCTCCCCCTGATGGCGTCCATGGCCCTGACTTTGTCGGGCTGCATCTTTCTTGAGCCTACGACTTCTCTCGCCCCTGCTGAACATCACGGCACAGTGTCCGATGAGCCCTCTCCCGACACCGCTTTATCCGTCGATACGCTCCGGACCGGTCGTTATCGACTGACTCGAACACTGCCAACCAGAGAGCAGGAAAACCTGCTTGAACAAATCGTTGAAATTAAGATTGCCAGCCACTTCACCCCTTCCGTAGGCGATGGCATACGCCATGTGCTGAGCCGTACCGGCTATTCGCTCTGCCCCGAGAACGCGCAAAACCAGTTGCTCTATAGCCGCGAACTGCCGGCCGCTCACTTTGCCATCGGCCCACTGCGACTGAACACCGCTCTGCAGATGCTGGCCGGACCGGCGTGGCAAGTCGAATTTGACGAGGTCAGCCGATCCGTCTGTTACCACCTGGATCCGCAGTACCTGCCGCTGGCTCCAGCAGCGCTGGCCGGGCGGACAGCACCATGAGCAGGGCCGGCTTGCATCGAAATCGCTTCATCATCGTCTGCATTGCGCTGCAAAGCCTGGTGATCGTGTGGCTGGCCGGACTGCATTGGAGCCATCACGGGCTGCGGCAACAGACCGGTGCATTCAATGCCGAACAGCTCTCTCAGGTAACCCAGGACCAGGCCGAGCTCTCAACCCGTACCAACACCCTTGAAAGCCGCCTGGACGCCTACGCAAACGACCCGCGCTTTGCAGCGTTGTCTGCCCTGCAATCGGAGACCAGTGAGCACTCTCAAACACTGAGCAGCCTGCACGATGAACTCGCCGGGCTCAGGTTTCTCGTCGAAACCCAGATCAGCGAACTGGAAAACCGGATCGGCCAACTCCAGCATCAGCACAACCAGGCCACGCAGTCGAAAGTCGCCGCCCAGCCGGCGGGCCGCCCAACCGCCAGTTCCAACAAAGTCCGGCAGCCGCCCTTCAGCCTGGTCGGCCTCGAAACGCGTGCCGGCGAAACCTTTGCCGCGCTCGCCCCTCGGGGTGCAAGCCGGCTGGATGAACTTCGTCTGATCAAGACCGGCGAACACTTCGACGACTGGCGTCTGCTCAGGATCGAACCCAACGGCAAGGCGGTTTTTTCCGTCGATGGCCGGACCCACACTGTCGGCATGCATCAGCCATGACTGCCAGGCGCCTGCTTCCCTTGCTGCTGTTGATGGTCGGCATTTCCTTCCAGGGCATGGCCCAGGGACCGACTGCCTCCTCATCCACCCAGGACACCACCACCGTCGAGCTGACCGCAGCCGAGCAACAACAGGCCCGTCAGTGGCAACTCACGGCAACCGAGTGGCTGAAGTACAAAACCCTGAAGGCCGGTCCACGCGGCATCTGGTCGCCGCAGCTCGATCCGCTGACCACCCTGGGCGTCAGTGCCACCGACGATCAAAGCCGCCGACGCTATGCCGAGTTGCTGGTGCGCCAGGAACTGCGGCGGGTCGAAGGCGAAATAGCCTTTCAGAAAGCCTATGACGAAGCCTTTGCCCGCCTGACACCCGGCGTGCTGCCGATTGTCCACGGTCCTGCAGCTCCCGCCAGCGATCAACGCCTGGCGCTGTTTGTCGGCCCGGACTGCCCACGCTGCGACACCGTTGTACAAGACCTGATCCGGCAGGGCCGCCACCTGGATATCTATAGAGTCGCGACCCAAGGCGATGATCGGAAGATTCGGGCCTGGGCCGATAGCATCGGCATTCCCGCACAGAAGGTGCGCTCCCGCGCGATCACGCTGAACCATGATCAGGGCCGCTGGTTTCGGCTGACGGGCATGGCCGGCGTGCTGCCGGGCGCGTACACCCAGGAGGCCGGCCAATGGCGACCCGTACCGCTGTAACCGCTGGCCTCCTGGGCGTGCTGGTCGCCTTGAGTAGCCCGCGTCTTCCCGCCCAGCCCCCACCGCCCACGCCGGGCCTCCCGCGCGCAACGGCCATCACCACGGCCGATATGCTGCCGGTGGTCAGCCCCGGCCTGACACCGGGCCTCGTGAAGTCGCGCGCAATTCGCTTAGTCGGGCTGATCAGCCCGCTGTTTCTGGTGGGTGATGATCTGTTGTCGTTGGAGTGGCTGGCCCGTCATCAACCCCATCTGCAAAGGCTCGGCGCCATCGGCTGGGCCGTGAATGTCGCCGACCGCGAAGGGCTGGAGCGCTTGCGCCAGGCGGCCGGCGGACTCGCGGTGCTACCGATCCCGGGCGACGACCTGGCCAGTCGCCTGACCCTGCAGCATTACCCCGCCTTGATCACTGCCTCACGTATCGAGCAGTAACGCCATGGCCAGAACCCACGTGATCGAAGCGCTGCTGCGCCCACCGGTCGAGCTCTATACCAGCCTCACCAGCCTGACCTGCGCCTCCCTGTGCCTGTTCGCCCCCTGGTCGGTGGCCTTGACGCCCAGCATCGGCCTGGGCATGGCCGTGGCCTTTGTTCTGCTGGCCTATCAGCGCTTTCGCGAGGCCCTGGAAGTGCTGATCTACCAGCGCAATATCCGCCGCCTGCCACGTTATGCGATGAGCAGCCGCCAGGTGCCGGTCAGTTGCAGCACGCTGTTTGTCGGCAAGGGATTTCTCTGGGAGCAGAAACACACCCAGCGTCTGTACAGCAGCCAGCGCCCGGAAGTCGCACGCTACATCCATCCGGGAAACCTTTATCGCGCCGCACGCCATCTGGAACGCCATCTCGACCGCGAAGGCACGCGCTGGCTGCCCGAGGCCGTCGCCCGCACACTGCGCAATGCCCTGAGCCGGGACAGCGTGCTGAATCCCGTGCGTCCGCTGCCAGCGGTGGGCGGCTCGGCGATTCTTCACGGTCTGGAGCCCAACGAGGAAAACGTCGAGATCCCGCTGGGCGAACGGGTCGGCCACACGCTGGTCCAGGGCACCACCCGCGTCGGCAAAACCCGCCTGGCCGAGCTGTTCTTGACTCAGGATATCCGCCGTCGCCACTCAACCGAGCAGGGTTCGGAGCATGAGGTGGTGATTGTCTTCGACCCCAAGGGCGATGCCGACCTGCTGCTGCGCATGTACGCCGAAGCCCGCCGGGCCGGGCGGCTGGACAGCTTCTACCTGTTCCACCTGGGCTGGCCGCACATCTCAGCACGCTACAACGCCATCGGCCGCTTCGGGCGCATTTCGGAAGTTGCGTCGCGCATTGCCGGCCAACTGGCGGGGGAAGGCAGCAATGCCGCGTTCAAGGAGTTCGCCTGGCGTTTCGTCAATATCATTGCCCGGGCCCGCAATGAGCTGGGGCAGCGGCCGGACTACATGATGATTGCCCGCGACGTGATCAATATCGACGAGCTGTTCGTGGAATACGCCCGCAGTTTTTTCGCCCGCCAGGACCCGCGGGCCTGGGATCATATCGTTGCAATCGAGGGCGGGCTCAACGACAAGAACACCCCACGCGCCATGCAGGGTCGGGACAAACGCGTGGTGGCGATCGAGCAGTATCTGGCGCAGATGAAGATCCACGACCCGGTGATGGACGGCCTGCGCTCCGCTGTGCGCTATGACCGCACCTACTTCGACAAGATCGTCGCCTCTCTGCTGCCGTTGCTGGAGAAACTCACCTCGGGCAAGGTTGCGCAGCTGCTGACCCCGGACTACAGCGATCTGGAGGATCCGCGGCCGATCTTCGATTGGCAGCAGGTCATCCGCAAGCGCGGGATCGTCTACGTCGGCCTCGACGCCCTCAGCGATGCCGAAGTGGCTTCTGCCGTGGGCAATTCGATGTTTGCCGATCTGGTTTCGGTGGCCGGGCATATCTACAAGCACGGCATCGACGATGGCCTTCCTGGGGACCGGTGCGCCAAGGTCGCGATCAACCTGCACTGCGATGAATTCAACGAACTGATGGGCGAGGAATTCATCCCCTTGATCAACAAGGGTGGCGGCGCCGGTATGCAAGTCACGGCTTATACCCAGACCCTGAGCGACATCGAAGCCCGCCTGGGCAACCGGGCCAAGGCCGGGCAGGTGATCGGCAATTTCAACACCCTGATCATGCTGCGCGTGCGCGAGACCGCCACGGCCGAGCTGCTGACCCGGCAACTGCCCAAGGTCGAAGTGCACACCACCACCCTGGTGTCCGGGGCCACGGACTCCTCGGACCCTTCCAGCGCCACTGACTTCACGTCCAGCACCCAGGACCGGGTCAGCTCGGTCAGCGTGCCGATGATCGAACCGTCCGCCATTGTTCGTCTACCCAAGGGCCAGGCCTTTGCCCTGCTTGAAGGCGGCCAGTTGTGGAAAATCCGCATGCCCCTGCCAGCCGCCGACGCCGACGAGCTGGTGCCGGCAAGCCTGGCCCAGCTTGCCAGCTCCATGCGCCGTAACTACCGCACCAGCGAGCAGTGGTGGCATGGCACGGCGCTGCCCGAACAGCGCGACCCGCCCGATGCCCCGCAGGACGACCACTGATGGCCGATCACAGCAACGCTCAACCCAGTCGGGCCGTTGTGAAGGAGGATCCGCGCGGCCTCGCGGCGGTTTTCCACACGTTCAAAACTGCCCTGTTTGTACTGGCGGGCTCGCTGCTGCTGAGCCTGATCATTGAATGGATCGGCATCGCGCTGCTCTGGCCGGAACAGGGCTACCGCCACAGCCAGGACATGCTCGAGGCCGAACTGGGTTGGCTGTCTCGGGACTTCACCCGCAGCCTGCTGCACGCCGACCCCGTGCAGGCTGCGCAATATTTGATCGCCACGGCCTATGAACTGCTCTTCGTGAAGAGCGGCTTTATCGACTTTGTTCAGGCAGCCCGGACACCACCCGCCGATGCGCCACGCTGGCAGCGCTACAGCTTCCGGCTGTTTCGTACCCTGGAAAATTATCTGCTGGCGACGATCTACGTCACCCTGACCTTCCTGGTACGACTGGTCATTTTGTCCCTTACCCTGCCGTTGTTCGCCATGGCCGCCTTGACGGGCTTTGTCGACGGTTTGGTGCGCCGAGATCTGCGGCGCTTCGGCGCCGGCCGCGAGTCCGGCTTCGTCTACCACCATGCCAAGCGCGCCATCGGGCCGCTGTTCTTCTCGGCCTGGATCATCTACCTCTCGTTGCCGTTTTCCCTGCACCCCAACTGGATCCTGCTGCCCTGCGCCATGCTGCTGGGCCTGGCCATCTCGATTGCCGCCGGGTCTTTCAAGAAATACCTCTGATCATCCGCGAGGCCCCGTTATGCCGACCTTCGAACATACCGCCACCTTTATCCCTGTGGATTATCAATCGGTACACGAAGGCCGATGGCTCTTTAGACGCGAATCGCCCTTGCCGGTCAGGCCCGATATCGAAGCCTTTCTGCAGACTGCACACGCGCCCGGCATGCTGGCCGGCATGGGCCGCCAAGGCTGGGAACTGGTCAGCGTCCAAGTCCTGCTCAGAGGGGTACATAGCGGCCCGACGGGCAGCGAGGCGGGCGGGGGCTCAGTCGGCTATGCCCTGACGGCGGGGTTCTGTTGCTTCTGGCAACGCCCATGCAACACAGGTCGTTAGCTCGGCCTAACAGGGCACCGGGGCTGCTGCCTGCGTGAGGTTCTGGATCAGAGACGGGGGGCGAATCCCCATTCTCTATAGACGTCTCACCCCGCCAGCACATCCCTAAAAACATCTGGCCGCAACGCAGCGATATGCAACAGCGAGCGTGCGGCACCAGAGGGCGATCGACGGCCCTGTTCCCATTCCTGAAGCGTACGCACCGACACCCCTAGCAACTGGGCGAACTGCGGTTGAGACAACCCTGTCTTGCTACGAGCTTCGGCTGCTTCGGTGACTTCGACTGTGTGCACTTCGCCGTGGCGGCCAGCTTTGACATCGATGATGGCGGCCAGCAGTTCTTCGCCGAGGTTGCGTTTGGCATCACGAGCCAAGAGCTCTTTTTCAGTCATGGGCATGATTCATCTCCTTTGCGATTTTGCGCAGGATATACGGTGGTATGTTCTCGGTGACCCCTTTGCCGTAGATCAGCAGGGCAACCAACGCACCACTGGCATGTTGCGCGGTGCTGATCCGGCAGTTAAGCACGCTCGAAACCCCGTCGATCGCGCCGATCTACAGCGCGTTTCGGCGGGCATCGAGCATTACCTGAGCCCTTCCCGGGCCCTACCTCGGGACAGCAGGCTTCTGCACGGCCGGTACCGAATACGCAGGAGGTAGAGTTCTAGCTTTCGTCCTGCGCCAATGACCATCCGGCGACGTACAAAACATGCGACGGATCGTTCTGCTGCTGAGGGCTCGTGTGAGCATCCAATTTCACTTGGTCGCGTCTGGCTTTGGGCGAAGGTGGCAGGGTGCTTTCGATACCGAGGCCAATTTTTGGCGAAGCGTTCCAAGCCCTGATTGACTCGCTGGGTGTTGGCTTTGCTCTACGCAGATCCTTTGCCAGATGACGTTCTGATTTGCTCGAGCCTTCCTGACGCCTCAAACGGCGCCGCTCTTTCTTGGCAAGCCGCAGAGCCGGCTTTGGAGTGATTGGACCTGGCTTTGGTTTGGCCTTTTCTACAAATGCAATGACGCGGGCGGCTAATGTCGCAAACCCTTCCTGCCCCTGAAGAGCAACCATTGCCTTGTACAGCACACAGTATTGCTGCCACTCACCATAGTCGGTGAAATCTTGACGATCCTTGCCTACGGAATAGATGTATCCATAGAGGCTTTTGGGAAGCCTCGCAGACTCAATCTCACTGATTTTTTGAGCAAGAAACTCGCTGACCATTGATTTTTGCCTCCCTGCCCACCAGATGGCTTACGCCGATCCTACTTCTCGAAGTCTACGTGCAGCTTATCTAGGACATTGAAGATGCCCTCCCCAGCCCTATGAGGGATCTTTAACCGGGTGAACACCATCTTCCACTGGGATAGTGCGGCAAGGGTCTGTTCAATGTACTCCTCAGCGTTGAGGTATTTGTAATCGCTACAAATCTCCATGATCCTTTTCCTGGTCGGCTTGCCCGGGCTGCGGCCACCGAAGTCAGTAGTGTGCTCACCCATGGCATTTGAGAACGTCAAATCATATGCGGGAGCCAGAACCCAGGTTTCTTTCTCACCAGGTTTCACAGGTTCATGGCAGAGGAAGGCAAAGTTTTTGGCATGGTCATCGTGATTGTGCGAAAGAGCATTGAAGATCATCAACCTGGCCATCTTCTCCACCTCCTTAGAACTCTTCGTCATCATCCAGGTGAGCTTCAGCAGGTTGGGATAGTCGATGGACGAGAGGGTACGGTAGTTGGCATACATGAGCGCCGATACAGTCATCATGTGTATCTTCAGGTCGCCGTTTCGATCAAACCGCTTGGTCGCGAAGAAGTTCTCAACCGTCCTGTCAGGCATCGTCATGTTCAGGATTCTCGACTCGGCCATCGCCACACCAGCATCTCTGGCCATTTCAGCATAGGCAAACTCAATCCCCCCGGTTTCAGCGGGTTCGTGCAAAGCCCTGAACTTCACGATCCAGTGCGCATAGCCTTCTGGAAGAGGCCCAAAAGCCGACATGGCATTCTCTCCGCCGGCAGAAAGGGCAACAATTGCCTTTGGCCGAGCACCGCCTGGAGAACCGCCGGCAAGCCGCAGTTTGGTGAGCACAACCGGGGTTTCACCCTGCTGCACGTCAATGGAAGCTTCGTAGAGCTGACAGAGGCTCACAGGACCGATCAGCTCTGTTTTTTCTGCTTTTGGCTGGTACTCAAAGGCCCCCATGCCTCGGTCACCGATATAGGCCAATCGGTCAAGTGCAGTGACGATGCGGTGTGTGCCCTCCCCGAAGGTGCTGTTAAAGAACCGGTCCATCAGCAACATACCCCAGCCATCTGGCAAAGAGTCGGCGAACGGCCCATGGAGCCCGTCGAAGAGACTCGTATCTTTAGCCAACTGCGGCTTGTCATCCCACTTCATCGTCCACGGGGATAAGTTGAATCCGGTCGCGAGCCAACCAGGATCGTAGGTGAAATAGATCCCCTTGCCTTCGGCTCTAAAGAGCTCTCCAACCTTGATACCGCCTTTGAAGACGGTAAGAGCGTCAATGTGTTTGAGCTCTTTTGACATTACTTCATCCCTCGCTTGCGCTTGGCATTCTTCAATTCTTCGTATGAATTGGGTTGCTCAGGCTTGAAGAGCCTGGTCACGGATGACAATTCATCGAGCGCGGTGGCCATCAGAATCAACGCCTCTAAAGTCACAGTACCTGTCATCTCGAATCGTTTGATCGTCGACTCCGAAACCCCCGACCTCTCGGCAAGCGTCTTTCGGGACAGATTCTTCGAGAGGCGTAACGCTTTCGCATTTTTGCCGACCTCCCGAGCCACTTCAGCAGGTGAATAGAGCAGGTGCATGAATGACACGGCCTGGCCTCTCAGTATCTCGATAATGTCTATATATGACCAATTATAGCAAAAAATAGATCTATTAAGGTCACATATGACCATTATTAAGCATAGCCAACACCACGCAGATCCACATAAATGGTTGTATATGACCATTATTAGAGAGAAACAGGCCGCAAAAGGTCACTTATGACCCTTTAAACTCTTGCGGCGTATGTCCAGGACAGGCAAACAAGCCGGCACCTACGACTTTAAGGCGCCGGTAATCCCCTCAGGCCCCTGAAAAAATCGAAGCCTAACTCTCCCCGCGCCCAGAATGATTTGCCTGTTCCGAGTGATTGAAACATGAACAAGTCTGTACCCCTCATTCACGTCCCGGGTACCGCTGCATGTCTTCGCCCTTCGGCCTATGGCCCGTCGCCGTCGTATTAGCCCTGCCCAGCTTCGGTGCCGCTGCCGCTGCCGCTGCCGCTGCCGCTGCCGAGTCTTCTCGGGAAGCGCACGAATTAAGCCTGGTGATCCGGCAGTTGGGCACGCTCGAAACCCTCGTCGATCGGGCCGAACGCCAGGCCCGCATCGTCGCCGATCAGGACGACACCCGCTTTGCCTTTGACTACGAGCGCCTGCGCGCCGATCTGCAGCGCGTCTCAGTGGGCATCGAGCATTACCTGAGCCCTTCCCGGGCCCAGCCTCGGGACAGCAGGCTTCTGCACGGTCAGTACCGCAATGAACGGAATGCCCCGTGAACGCCGAGCTCCAGACGGCCTTTCAGGCCGGCGCCGGTTACCCGGCCACCGACCTCGCGCTCACCGTGATGCTGCTGATCTGCACCCTCACGCTGCTGTGGAACAGTTGGGTCCTGCTCAACACGTACAAGGGCTGGGCCAATCGCACGCTGTCCGCCGAGGCATTCGCCAAAGGTGCCCTGCGGCTCGCTCTGGTGAGCGGCATCGTTGTTTTTCTCGCCACTACCTGATGGGGATTCACATGCGTTTTTCATCGAACCGCCTCACGTTGCTTTCACTGCTGATCAGCGCTCCCGGACTGCTGCCGTCACGAGCGAGCGCCGCACTGCCCAAGCCCGAAGCACCCAGCCGGGGGGAAAGCGGTGGGCTGCTCAAGATCTTTCAAAATTATGGCTATGACGCGGCGGTACTCGGCGGCCTTGGGATCGCCACCCTCGCCTTTATCGTGGTGTCGGTGGTGTGCATCGGCAAGTTCCAGGAGGTCAGCACCAAGAAGGCCAACTGGTCGGAGTTTTTTACCTTTATGGCCGTCGGGGCGGTGATCCTGGTCGTGGTGATCTGGCTGGTCAACGAAGCCTCGAAGATCCTCTGATGAGCACCATCGACTTCCTCCCCGAGCGACTGAACCAGGCACCCGTGGTCTTCCGTGGGCTGACCACCTTCGAGATGTTCCTCGCCCTGGGCGCCGGGGCCACCGGCGGGCTGATGCTGGGCATCCCCGTCGCCATTGCCGTCGGCGCGTGGGCCGTGGCACCCAGCGGACTGCTGATCGGCGCCATGGGCCTGCTGCTGATTTCGGGCAGGATCATGGCCCGCTACAAGCGCGGACGCTCGCAGACCTGGCTCTATCGCAGGGTGCAAATGCAGGTTTCGCGCTCGACCTTCGCCCCGCTGTTCTCGATAACCGGCCTGTCGAATCCTGCGCTGATTCTGCGGGCCGGGCATTGGTCCATCCGCAGGACCTAACCCGATGAGCCAATACAAACGCGAGGTCGACCGTCTCAGAGACCATATCCGCACGCTGCGCCTGGGTGCCGGCGGGCTGGTCATCATTGCCCTGGCCAACGCCTGGGGCTGGAGCCAGGCGCCCCGGCAACTGACGGTGCACAACCCGCCGGACCTGCGTTCGGGCAGCACCCGGCTGTGGTGGGAAATCGATCCCGGCACCGTCTATGCCTTCGGTTTCTATGTGTTCCAGCAGCTCAACCGCTGGCCGAAAGACGGCGAAGCGGATTACCCGCGCAATATCGCGCTGCTCGACGCCTACCTGACGCCATCCTGCAAACGCTACCTGACCCACGACTTCAATGAGCGCAAGGCCGCCAATGAACTCAAGGGCCGCGAGCGGGCCGTGTACGAAATCCCCGGGCGCAGCCTGGATACCCGACGAATTCATATCAACAGCCGCGATGACTGGACCGTCGATCTCGACCTGGTCACCGACGAGTTCTACCTCGGTGAAAAAGTGAAAAGCAGCATGGTTCGCTACCCCGTGCACATCGTTCGCTATGACGTCGACCCGGAGCGCAATGCCTTCGGCCTGCAACTCAACTGTTATGCACAGACCCCGCAGCGCCTCGAATGGCAGGCTGGCGACAAGGAGCAGCCATGAAACGATGGACCCTGCTCGGCATTGCGCTGCTGAGCCCCTGCGTCGCCGCCGTGGAAATCCTGCAGTGGCAACGTATACCGCTGCCGGTGCAACTGGCGGTCGAGCAGGAACGCATTGTGTTTGTCGATCGCACCCTGCGGGTGGGAATGCCCCCGGACCTGCACGGCAAATTGCGGGTGCAGAGCATCGCCGGGGCGATCTACCTCAAGGCCAGTGCAGCCATCGAATCCGCGCGTATTCAACTGCAGGACGTCCACAACGGCGAGATCCTGTTGCTGGATATCGCCGCCACCACCCGGGGCGACGCGCTGGAACCACTGCGCATCATCAGTACCGCCCAGCGTGGGGAGCCGCGGACACCTGCGGAAAATGCAACGACGCCCATCGCCGGCACGCCGGTTCCGGTGCTGCTGACCCGCCATGCGGCGCAGATGCTGTACGCACCACTGCGCGCCATCGAACCGCTGCCCGGCGTCCGGCCGGCGCCACTGCGGGCCGAGGGTGAACTGACCCGTCTGCTCCCCGACCTGGAGATCAAAGCCCATGCCGTAGGCGCTTGGGCACTGGCGGATTGGACCGTAACCGCCGTGCACCTGCGCAACCCCGGGGCGCAACGCATCATGCTGGACCCGCGCCGCTTGCAGGGCGACTTCCATGGCGCGACCTTCCAGCATGACTATCTGGGCGCCGCCGGCAGCCCGGAAGACACCACCATCGTCTACCTCGTCACCCAGGGTCGTAGCCTGGAGGCCGCTCTGTGGCCTGCTCCCCAGGACAGCGCCCATGACCAGTAATCCGCTGCTGAGGATCATGCTGATCGGCGTGCTGGTGGCCGTCGTCCTCTGGCTGTTCTGGCCGGGGTCCCGGGCATCGAACGACGCCCCGCCAGCCGCCCTGCCCCTGGACTCTCGCTTGACCCGCGAGGAACTGGCAGCCCTGGGCATCGAAGGCGATACCCCGCGCGACACCGTGGCCACCCTGGTCGGCCAGGTCAAACAGATGCGTCGGGATATGGAGCAACTCAGCCAGCAGAACCAGGCGCTCGCCGAAACCAATCGCCACCTGAACGGCCAGGCCGAGACCATTGACCACAAAATCCGCAGCGCAATCAGCGAGAGCCGTCAGGAGAACGATCAGGAAACCTCGCTGTTCGGCGACATGATGAACGAGCTGAAAAACGAACTCCAAACCCTGCAGAATCGACAAGGCACGCAGAACGAAATCCCGATCGGGACAGGCTTCGAAGACAACGGCCTCCCCAGATCCGCAATCACCCCCCTCAGCGACGAACTCATCTGGCAGGAGCCGCTGGACCAGCCGCCGCTCAAGGACGGCAATAGCCTGTTGCCAAGCAGCACGCCCGCCTCGGCGTTCAGCAGTCTTAGCCAGGCCCTCGGTGACCTGGAGCGCGACAACCCCATTGCCCACGCGCAGCACGACCTGCGGGCCAATCTCAAGGGCGAGCGCGACCTGGAACAGGCCCGCCCGGTCTACACCATCCCGGAAAATGCGACGCTGATCGGCTCGGTCGCCATGACCGCAATGATCGGCCGGATTCCGATCGCCGGGGCGGTCTCCGATCCCTATCCCTTCAAGGTGCTAGTCGGCCGCGACAACCTGACGGCCAACGGTATCGAGTTACCCGATGTCGCCTCGGCCGTGATGTCCGGCACCGCCACTGGCGACTGGACGCTGTCGTGCATCAGTGCCGAGATCAACAGCATCACCTTCGTCTTCAACGATGGCCGCGTGCGCACGATCCCCCCACCCCAACGCAGCGCCGATACCGACAACGCCCGCCGCGCGAAACTCGGCTGGCTGTCAGACCCCTATGGCATTCCCTGCATTGCCGGCGAGCGCAAAAGCAATGCCCACAGTTTCATCACCACCCAGATCCTCATGGGCGCGGCAGCGGCGGCCGGCGAAGCCGCAGCGGCCCAGCAAACCACAGTGACCGCCGACACCCAGGGCTCCAGCAGCACCGTCACCGGCAATCTGGGCCGCTACATCGCCGGTAAGGCTGGAGCCGGCGGCCTCAATGACATTCGCAAATGGGCGATGGAGCGCTACGGGCAGATGTTCGACGCCATCTATGTGCCGCCCGGCCAGCCGGTGGCCATCCACATGACCCGCGAAATCGCCATCGACTACGAACCCAACGGACGCAAGGTGAACGATGAAAGCGCTCAATCCGCTCGGCTGGATCTTGATTAGCACCGCCCTGATCACCGCTTGCTCGACTGATAAAGATCGCCTGCTGCCCCATGGCGACCAAAGCATGCTCGATCTGTGGCGCAACAATGGCAGCGGCACGCAGCGCGAATGGCTGGACGCCCGCGCATCCCTGCGGCGGCCGCTGGATAGCCACAGCCGGTCAGCGTCTTTCGAGCAAAACCGCGCCTACAGCCGCACCGCCGCCAATGAAATCCACAACCTGTTTCCACGCCTACCCAACCCTGACCTGGTGATGTACGTCTTTCCCCATCTGGCCGGCACCGAACCCGTCCCGGTGCCCGGCTACTCGACCGTCTTCCCCTTCTATTCGCAGACCCACTACGCCATGCCCGGCGAACGGACGGACGATTACTGATGCTGGAAAAACTGTTCGCCCGGCTCAAGCCCGCCGCGGCCGAAGCCCACCGACTCTTCGCGGCCCCGGGAGAACCTTCGCGCCCGCTGCAACAGCGTGATGTCGAGCGCATGCACACGCCCCTGCCCAGCTTCGCCGCCCTGCTGCCCTGGGTCGAGTTCCTGGACAAGGAGCAGGCCATTTTGCTCAGCGACGCCATCTCGGTGGGGGCCGCCTTCGACGTAACGGCCGTCGCCACCGAGGGCCGCAGCCAGGCCTGGCTGGAACGCCTGCGCGACAGCATCGAAGACGCCCTGCAGGACTCCTTCGAGGAGAAGGCATCAAGCCCCTGGATCGTGCAGTTCTACTGCCAGGACAGCGACGACCTGAGCGAGTATCAGGAACATCTGGAGCACTCCATTGCCCCCGACATCCGCCAGACCGACTACACACACTACTTCCTGCAACAGACCCGTCGGCACCTGCAATCCATCGCGCGCGAAGGCGGCCTGTTCCAGGATGAAACCATCACCCGCACGGCATGGCGCGGCTCGATTCGCCGGGTCCGCCTGATCGTCTATCGCTGGATACCGCGCACCGAGCGGGTCAGCCTGTATGACCCATCGCCGCTGGAGGCGCTCAATACCGCCTGCAGCCGGCTCACGGCCGCGCTGTCCAGCGTCGACGTGCGCCTCGAGCGCATGAACCAGCGCGCCTTCAAGCGCTGGCTGACCGCCTGGTTCAATCCGGCGCCGGCCATGACCCAGGGCGACTCAAGAGCCCTGGCCGCTCTGCTGGACAACGACCCACCGGATGCACCGGATGCGCTGCCGCTCGCGCACGGGGACCTGGCAGAATCACTGCTCTTCACCACGCCCCGCTCGGAACCGGCAAGCGGCTGGTACTTCGACGGACAGCCGCACCGGATCGTGACCGTCGAGAAACTGCGCAAGGCGCCCCTCGCCGGGCACCTCACCGGCGAGATCGAGCGGGGCGACGCGATCAACGCCCTGTTCGACCTGATGCCAGAAGGCTCGATCCTCGCCGTCACGCTGCTGGTCATCCCCCAGGACACTCTGGAAGAACACCTGGCCCGCCTCTCCAGAAAGTCGATCGGCGACAACATCGACTCCCTGCGCACCACCCAGGACTGCCGACAGGCCGCAAACTATCTGGGCGAACGCCACAAACTGTACAAGGGCAATATCAGCCTGTTTATCCGCGACGCTAGCGACGAAGGGCTGCGCGGCAAATACCGTAGCCTCTGCTCGGCCCTACTTGGCGCGGGCCTGGAGCCGGTCAGGGAGGAAGATGAAGTCGGCCCCTGCAGCAGCTACGTGCGCTGGCTGCCCATGGCCTTCAACCCTCTGGACGACCGCTTCGACTGGTACACCCGTTTTATGTTCGTCCAACACCTGGCCTCGCTGGTCCCGCTCTATGGACGCTCGCGCGGCACGGGCACGCCCGGGCTGACGTTTTTCAACCGAGGCGGCGAGCCCCTGTGCTTCGCCCCGACCGACCGGCGCGATCGCCAGGCCAACGGCCATCTGCTGGTCCTCGGGCCAACCGGCGCCGGTAAATCCGCCACGCTGGTCAAACTGATGTCCGAAGTGATGGCCACCGTCCGACCGCGACTGTTCGTGATCGAGGCCGGCAACTCATTCGGTCTTCTGGCCGATGATTTCGCCCGCCATGGCATCACGGTCAACCGGCTCTCGATCAAACCCGACGGGCTGCGCCAGGCCAGTGGCGTACGCCTCAGCCTCAACCCGTTTTCCGAGGCCTGGAAGCTGCTCGAGCAAGACAATCTGCTTCTGGACAACGACCCACTGCTGCCCGACGACGAAGAGGACAGCAGCGATGACGACGACAGCCAACGCGATCTGCTCGGCGAAATGGAGATTGCCGCGCGGCTGATGATCACCGGCGGCGAATCCCGGGAAATAGCCCTGATCTCGCGCGCGGACCGCAGCATGATCCGCGAAGCGATCCTGCTCGCCGCGCGGCACACCCACGCGGCTCGCCAACAGACCCTGCCCGAACACGTCAGGGATGCACTGATCGAGATCTCCCGGCAAAGCGAACGCCCCGCCCGACGCCGCGACCGGAGCGCCGAAATGGCCGAAGCGCTGGAACTGTTCTGCCAGGGCTTCGAGGGCGAACTGTTCAACACCCCCACCGCGCCCTGGCCGGATGCGGACGTTACCCTGATCGACCTGGCCACCTTCGCCCGCGAAGGCTACGAAGGCCAAATGGCGATCACCTACATCGCCCTGCTCAACCGCGCCAACAACATCGCCGAACGCGAGCAACACTCCGGCCGCCAGGGGATCGTGCTCACCGACGAAGGCCATATCATCACCACCAACCCGCTGGTGGCGCCCTATGCGGTCAAGATCACCAAAATGTGGCGCAAGCTCGGCTTCTGGTACTGGATCGCCACCCAGAACATGCAGGACTTCCCCGACGTGGCGAAAAAGCTGCTGAACATGATCGAGTGGTGGCTGTGCCTGACCATGCCGCCGGATGAAGTAGAAGAAATCGCCCGCTTCAAACGCCTGACCGACGCCCAGAAAAAACTGCTGCTCTGCGCCGGCAAGGAACCGGGGAAATACACCGAAGGCGTGGTGCTGGCCAAGAAACTCGAAGCACTGTTTCGCGTGGTGCCCCCAAGCATCTATCTGGCGCTGGGCATGACCGAAAAAGATGAAAAGGCCGAGCGCCGGGCCTTGATGGAAGAACATGGGATAACGGAGCTGGAGGCGGCTTGCCGGGTGGCGCAGAGGATTGATCGGTTGCGCGGGATTGATGCGGATGATCGAAAGTGAAGTGCCCTGTCGCGTCGATTATTCGCCCTTCATCTGGTTTGTAGCCTTCAAGCTACAAATAGTGACTAGAACACCTGTTTTGTAGCCCAAGAGCTACATTTTCCGGCAGCACAGCTCTTTTTGATGCCCAGGGGCTACAAATGACCTCTCTCTACGATATTTCCGAAATGCTCAAACAGGCGCGTAGCGATGCGAAACTAAGCCAGAAAGCGTTGGCCAGCCGTGCAGGTGTTTCACGCACCACGGTAGCGCGCATGGAAACATTGGCCAAAGGCGATATGAGTGTCTCAGTACTGGTTCGACTGCTGGAAGCGGCAAGCTATGACCTAAAGCTGGTAAAGACCGGGCACGAACGCACGATTGAAGACATCCTCAGCGAACAGCGGTCAGGGAGTGCTTGAGCATGATCCTCAACACTCACGTGAGCTCACGGTTGGCCGTCAGCTCTACAGGGAGTGCGATGAATACGTGCTGAAGTATCGTCCAGGAGCAGTAATGGAAGACTTTGTCAGCCTGACGATACCTGCTCGCAAAGAGTTCGGCCCTCTGCTCGATGGTACCGATTGAGATAAGTCGTCTACTCACCGATTGCAGATCTTTTGGGGGCATCAATCTTTAACTAAAACAAACTCCAATAGCGTATCAGGGTCTGAAATCGAGTCTATGAAGTACTTGGCAGACTTTCTAGATTGGGCGGAAAATAACTCTCCGGTAGTCATAGCCAGGGCAGAAAAATCCGCAATGCAATCCATGTCAGGCACTCTTTTATCCCCTACGACTTTGAATCCTTCGATTCCGAGTACGGCCACATCATGTTCATCACAAAAAACCAGTAACTTATGTCCATCAATCAAGTTAAATAAAGGCGTCCCGCCCCAAAGCCTAGTGGGCTCTGGCCCCCCTCCAAACAATATGAATTCATTCATTGCATTTAGTCCCATGGGGCGACCCAATTCTTATCATTCTTATCCGATACTTGCACGATTGCACCAGTCCGATCATTTCTTACAACGTAAGAACCATCTTTAGCAACATAACCGGTTGCGGGATCATTAAGTCTAGTACCAGAAATAGGATCAAACCTAGTGTCTTTAGTCACAACAGTCTTGCTTGGGTTTGCGATAACACCTTCAAGAGAATCGGTTGTCCAACCTCGCTTCCCCATCTGCTGAGCAATTTTTGGCTCAACGATTGAAGGCATTCCTTTTGGATCGACATTGTGCCCACCCCCTAACGATCCCTCACCATTCTTCGCCAGCAGCGCCCGTTCATTTGCCTCTTTGAGAACATCATCCAGTTTTTTGGAGACCGCTTCGCTGACCTTTGCAGTGACTTTGCCACCCGCCTTCCCCACCGCTCCAGCACCTGCGACCGCATACACGGTCCGCACAAGCAGCAGGGTTTCTTGGGCTGTAGACACATCAACGCTATAGATCGCATTGAGCTTGTCCGCAATTTCCTGGTTGAAGGCTACTGCGGCGCCCTGCCCAATGGATTGACCGCTTTCATAAAAGCCGTCAACCACTCCACCCGGAATACCCTTGATGCCCTCCCACAATCCCTGAACGGCAGTACCCGGATGATCCGCGACAAGTTTTGCCAGATCTACGGCACCGTTTTTCAGATCGATACCGGAGTCTTTCAACTCCTTGAGCAGTCCTTGGTCCAAATTACGACTGATGCCACTTTGGACGAACTGGCGGTAGAACTGCGGATCTGCGGTATCGGCAAACATCTCAGGCCTGAACAACTGCTGGCCCCGTGCGGTGAATAACGCCTGCTGCTCACCCAGTTCGTTGGTGAACGTCTGGCTGTTTTTGGCCAGAAAATCCATTGCGGCGCTATCAGAGCCATCACTTAACAGAGCTCGCCAAAGATAATCGACCTCTTTCAAGGCTTGCTGACTCAAACGCTCAAGCGCGACCTGTTCACTGATGCCTTGACTGGCAGCGAATTTCTTGGCGTTCTCGCGCAGCCATTTATCCTCTTCAGAATGCAATTGCCGGTTGTACTGGGTCGCATTCTTGGCGACCCAACTACCCGACTGCATCTTGCTCGCATCTGTATCAGTCTGGGCCGCTGCGGCCAGAACGCCGATAATCTGGGAGGCCATGCTCTGGAGGTCCTTGTCGCCCTTGACCAGAACATCCAGATGCGCGCTCAGCAGCTCATTAGCTCCTGCCGCCAGGGCGCCCGTCTTGAAATCACTCCCTGTGGCCTGGGCCAGAAGGCCACCGACAATGGCATGAATAGCTACCTTTTGCGGCGTGCCATCCATGTACTTGCCGATCGTATAATCGCCTACCGCATTGAAACTGACGGCAGCCAGCGTATTAAACAACGCCCCCTTGAGCGCATCACTGACGTCCCCGCCATTACCAAGTGCCTTGCTCAGCAGCGTCGAAGTGCCTGCTTGCAACACTTGGCTGCTAGCAAACTGCCCCACTCCCGTCCAAGTTCCAAGTGATGACGGCACGGTCACTTTCGAGGTAGTCAGGTCTGTCTTAGTCCCGGTCCATTCGTTGAAGAACGAGGATGTCAAACCAGCCGTTACCCCAGAAATGGCATATCCCTTAAGGGCACCGGAAGAGGTTACGTCCTTGAATACGGCACCTAGATTACCGCCGTTGTTGATAAAGCTGGTTGTGGCGTTGGTTGCGGCCCCCACAGCTACAGCACTGGCAGCTGCAGACAGACCACCTGCCGTGGTTACGCTTAGGGTCCCGGCGGTCACCGATGCCGCTGTAGCGCCACCCGCCGCACTGAGTGCGGCCGGCCCTACGACCGCAGCCATGACAATGGCAATAATCAGTTGGGATGCCGGCCCCAGCCCCGAGTTGTTGTACTTAAAAGAGTCGTGGATCTCTTTGACCTGCCGCCAGTCCACATCACCACGAGTCTCGGCCTCTTTGAGCCAGGCCAGTTTCGGATCACTCTTGGCCATTGCGTCAATGGTCTGGCTGATCGACTGCCGATCCACCTGTTTGATATCTATTTTCAGGCCTTCAACAGCCTTGATGACAATGGTACCGGCCGCCAACATCTGAGTCTGACGCAAGGTCTCGTCGGTAGTGCCCTTGCCCTTGGATGCGTTCCAGAACGCATTGTTATTAGTTTTCTCATGGCTCTCCTGATCGAGATCCTTGACGCCCTCAAAGGTAATACTACCGCCACTCTCTAGCGTCAGGTCCTTGCCACTCTCTAGGCTGGCAACCTGGTAATGCTGGTCGTCACCACTTTTGAGAGTGAGGTTTCCTCCGGTCTTGATCTCGCTGCCGACATTAGTGGTATGCGTGACTTCATCACGCCGGGTCTTCAAATTGCCCCAGCCGCCCTTCTTTTTCATGTCGTACAGCGAGTACTCGCTATCCTGCGCCGCCAGCAAAGCCAGTTGTTCGCCGGCATACAGGTAGGCTTCGCCACCCGCCTTGAGATGACTGGCACTGAGTATCAGGTTACCGTCGGCCATCACCTCCAGGTTACCGCCCGCTTCAATCACTGACGATTGCTGGGTGATGCGCTGCTCTTCGGCGTGCACTTTTTTGCCGCTGCTCTTGCGATTGAACTGCGATGAGCTTTCGTTGGCCGCAGAAACAATGGTGACGTTTCCGTCGGCATATAGCCCAGCATCACCGCCCGCCTGGACACGGCTGCCGACAACCATAAGATCCCCGCCAGCATTAGCAATAAGATTGCCGCCGACTTTCACCTCGCTACCATGCTGGGTAATGGTCTGGCTGGTGGACTGGTACTTTTTAAATTGAGCCTGAGCGCTGTCTACCTCAGTGGCACTGCCAATCACCAGATCACGTCCAGCCACCAATTGGGCATCACCTGCGGCCTGGAGCACGCCACCGATGTTGCGCAAATCACGTCCGGCTGCCAGTGCCAAATCGTTGCTGGCCTCGATGCGCGCTGCGTTGTCCACTACGCTCTGACTCCAACTGAAACCACCATCACGGCCTGTGCTGGTACCAATGCTGCGCTCATTGGTGATATCGCCATCCTTGGCTAACAGCGAGACATCCTTACCATTGACGATGCCGCCCTGAGTATTGCGAATGCTATCAGTGGCCAACAGTTGTAGCCGCTCATTGGCCTGCATCAGGCCACTGTTGGTGATACTTTTAGCACTGGCATCGAGGTTGACGCTCGCACGCAACGTACCGCTGTTTTTCAACTCGCCGCCGGTAATCAGCGCAACATCTCGCCCTTGAATCAGCGCCCCATTGGGTGCCAGGCGGTCATTGGCCTGCGCCAGATACAGTACAGGGACCAGCACCTTTTGCCCGTTGACCTCCTGCTCCTGCATCCACACGATATCGTGCGTCAGGGCGGCGACCTGCTCGGAAGTCAGGGCAATCCCCGGCACCAGATTCAGCGTATCTTTACTGGCGATGGCGTTATCCATCAGGTACTTGTACTGCGCTTCGTCCGAAGCCAAGCCATCGAGCAGACGCTTGCCGGTGCGTGCCACTACGGCTTGCTGAATTAGGCGTTGTTCGTAGAGGCCATCACCGAGACGGCGCTGTACCGAGTCAACGTCATAACCCAGCATACCGAACAGATAGTCGGAATTAAGGAAGCCCCCCAGGCTCGCGAACGCCGGGTTGGTTTCAATCAGGTAGGGATGGTCAGGGTTCAGGCTAAGGCTGAACAAACCATTTTGCCCTTCGGGCAAGTTGAAGCTGGGTAAAGCAAGCGGGTCAACCGTTTGCTGAGCCAAGTCTGGTGGCAACTGCGGGTTCAGTGTCGGAGACGGTGCAGTACCGATCTGGGTATCCCCAATACGGCCTCCCCCCGGCAGGATGACTTCGTCCTCGCGGATCACTGAGTTTTCTAGGGTCTTGCGCCCGAGAATATCAACCTTGCCACCGGCCTGGACAATGGCAGGGGCGACTACGCTCCCGGCGATGGCAGTCACGCTGCCGCCAGTCTGGCTCCCCAATGCAATGCTTGAGAATGGGAGGGCGCCGGGGTTGTAAGTAGCAGACGCAGGATCGTTATACGCGTTATAGCTGCCTAAATTGCTAATGAAGTTCCAATAGGCGCTGTCACTCTTGGTGTAGATGTAATAACTGGAGGAATGCAGCTCACCGCCACCCGCCCCCGTGTTGAAGAACTGCTCAGTATCGATGCTGATATCGTGACCAGCCGACACGGTACTGAAACGGTTGTCGAACGTGGCTCCGTTAAACCGCAGATCACCGCCAGCCATCAGATTGGCACTGGCAGAGTCCTCAGTGATATGCGGCGCGTAGGTTTCACTGACCGCATAAGCAGCCTCGCAATGATCACCCTTACAGTTGTCGGTCCCGGTCACCCTGATGTTGCCTGAAACCAGCCGCCGATCGAACACCAGCTTGTGTTTTCGGTTGATCAGGCTGTTCACCGACAACCGCATATCATCCGCACTTTCGATGGTGCCGGAGATGTTCTCCAGCCACTCGGCACGGGCGTACTGATCATCCAGGGCAAAATCCAGCGAGCCGAAGCTATAGATGTCCCCAAAACGGTTAGTCAGCGACTTGCCGCGCAGTTGCATATCAGCACCGCTGAACAACAATCCGTTTTCGTTCTGCAGCTCTTGGGCCTCAATGCGCACGGCTCCGGCCGAACCCAGAGTGCCCAGGTTGTGCACCTTGTCCGCCACCAGCTTCAGGCTCTGCGTTGCTGTAATGACCCCACTACTGCGTAGCTCACCATCAAGCGTCAGCTCAGCCTTACCACCTGCCCGTACTTGCGCCTCATTGCCTATCGTCAGGCTTGTAGCGTTGAGGACCAGATCTTGCTCGCTGATCAAGCGACCATTTCCCTGATAGCTGCCGCTCAGCGATACACGACTAGCCTGAGTGTCGATCTCTCCATCGTTGCGCCAGTCAACACCGTCGGCATCGAGCTCGCCCAGTACCAGTAGACGACCACCGCGAGCCTGGTCAAAGCGGGTGGCGCTCAGGCTCAGCTTCGCATTACCAAGCTCCACTTTGCCGTTGTCGTTATCGAAACGCCCACCGATGGCGAAACGACTGGTACCGCTGGCGCCCAAAGCACGCAGTTGGCCATTAGCGTTGCTCAGCGTGTCAGCACCAAGATCGAGAAGGGTCCCGGCTTCCACCAAGCCCGAGGTGTTATTCAGCGTACCGCTCAATTCGGTCTTGATCGCAGCAGTAGCAGCGACGGTACCGCCTTGGTTGTTAAGGTCGGTACCGCTGACGGTCAAGGCGCGACCAGCCAATAATTTGCCGCCGCGGTTATCGCTGGTGCCGACTTGAATGTTCAGGTCGCGCTGAGCCAGAACCTGCCCACCTTGGTTGTTCAGGGTATCGGCCGTGAGCTTCGCATCACCGGTCGCCGTCAGTTTGCCGGCCTGGTTGTTCAGGTTTCGCACATCGGCCGTAAGGGTTCCGTGAGAAGTCATGCTGCCCGAGTTATCGATCTGCCCGCCGTTAAGCTGCAAGTGAGCGGCAGGGTTGAAACTACCGTCGGCATCTACTCCAGCCTCGAGGATGCCCGTATTGCTCAGGTGGTTGCTGTCCACTTGCAAGTGGCTGCCGGCCGCCAGGCTCTCTCTCACCTCGACTTGCTCGGCCCGCACTTCGGCGCTACGCCCCGCGTAAGTATCGGCATTGAGTTCGATGCGCTCGGCTACCAGGATCACATCGGTGCTGGCAGCGGTGCGCGCCAGACTAAGCTGACCGTTGGCATCAATATGGATATCACCGCCACTGGCGACCATATCCCCGTGGAGTTTCACCCCCACACCGGCCTCAGTACCCACCAGTCGGATGGCCCCGGCATACATACCGCCCAGGGCCGAGGAGTCGATGGCAAGCTGTGGCACATCAACCGGGTTGGCCGCACGGGCAGTAGCGTCCAGAGATCGCGCATCGACATCGTTGGCCCCCGCCACAATGGTCAGATTGCGTGCCTGGATTTCAGCGTTGATTTTGGCCGAGCGGGTAATGATTTCGAAACGGTCGATGTTATTGGCGTTCAGGCCACCGCCGTCGATAGAAATGCTGCCTTGATCAACCTGATACCGCGTCAACTGGCCGTTCTCGATCACCGGTTTGCCGGTGGTCAGCGTGGCTTGCGGCGTGTTGATAAAACCGCAGCCGTTGCAACTGATGCCGTAGGGGTTAGCAACAATGACATGGGCAGATTGCCCTGCCACTTCGGTATAACCGCGCAACTGGCTCGGGTTACCGCCATTGACTTCATTGAGGATCACGGTTGCAGCACGCCCATTCAGCCCGCTGTTACCGAAAATATGCCCACCCAATTGGGTGTTTTTCAGATCCTGCGTCGAGTTGTTGAGGATGATGCCCTGGCTGCCGACGTTGTAGTCATGGAACTGGTTATGGGACAGGCCACTGCCATTGGGCGCGGCGATGTTGATGACCGGCACGCCATTGGCCGACTGGCCGACGCTGGTTCCCGAACCACTGACCACAATGCCGTCGGCCTGCGCCAGCAGCGGCTGCCAGAACAGAGCATTGGCCAGAATAATCGCCAGCCCGCGCTTGGGAATGCCCCAGAAGTGCTCGCGTTTGCTCAGCGCAGCAGAAGGCTGTCGGGCCAGAAAGTCCAGGTGGCTAACGTCCATGTCAGTCTCTCGAAAGGTGCAGCAGTCAATTAGAGGAAGAAATCCATCCGGAAATAGATCGGAGCTTCGCGCTCAACGATAGGGTCCGGTCGCTCCAGCGAATGGGCGAACGTCACCGTCGCGGCCATATGCTGACCCCGTGCAAACAGCTCCACCGAATTGCTCGACATCCGTCCGTGATAGTTGTCGTTATAGCGATCATGGCGAATCACACCCTGGTCATAGCCCAAGCTGGTGCCGTACTCGGCAAACACCGGGCGTAACCAATCCAGCGTGATCGGGCGACTCCAGCGCAGGTCATTGCGCCAGTAACCACCGCTGTCGCCGGAGAGAGTCTGGTCTTTGTATCCGCGAATCGAAGACTGCCCACCAAGGCTCATGCGCTGGGGGCTGAAGAGAACATCTTCACTGCGCTGGCCGGTCATCAAGCTGCTGAACGTGAACGACTCGCCCCAAAGACTAAAGGGGTGCAGATAGCTGACAGTGGCCGTGTATTTACGATAGCGAGCGTCCGGCAAGCCCGGCCGTGGATCATGATTGCCCTGAGCATCAAAAGCCCCGATGCCGTTCTGCATACCGAGATCAACGTTTACGAAGGCATTACCGATACGCCGGCCGTGGTTGAGGCCAAACTGGGCTTCACTAAGGCGATTACTGCTGCCCGACAGCTTGCTGTCTCTGATGAAGTTGTTGGTCCGCAGATATGTCAGGCCGCTATTGATCGACGTCTTGCTGAGTGCATCACGATGGATAACACGATCGAGGCGTAACTGGTGATTCTGGCTGTCACCGCTTTGCTTGAAGGCAAATCCCTGGGCCTGCACCTGCGAGCGGTACTCACTCTCGCTATAGGTGTAACTGGCGTTCCACCAGCCGAATGGAAGGTTGTAATAGAGCATGGCATTACGTGAGCTTTTGTGACGATCGCTGATCGCATCATGGCCACCCCGCAGGGAAAACTGATCGGCTAGACCGAACGGACTGTCCCAGTCCAAAGACGCACCCCACTGCTGTTCGCCGGTGCTCTTCTGGCCATCGTTATGACGGGCCAGGCCCACTCGCCAGGGCTTTTGAGGTGTATTTTTTACCAGGACTTCGCTGCCACCCACTTCCTGGCCGGGAGCCAGTTCCATCTGCGCGCGGTTTGAAGGAAGCCGGTTCAACTGATCGACCATCTGCTCGATTTCGCGCAGATTCAGCAACTCGCCCGACTTGCCCGGGAAACTCATCGCCAGTTCCCGCTCGGTCAAACCGCTACCATCAGCCCCCTTCAGACCCTCCAGCCGACCTTCCACCACCAACACCTTAAGATTGCCACTGGAAAGGTCCTGCTGGGGCAGGTAGGCACGGCTGGTGACCAGTCCTTTTTCCATGTAGTAGTCGGTGATGACCTTGAGCAACTCGTTGAGTTGCGACACCCCCAAACATTGGCCGAGGTAGGGCGCTAGCAGCCGCTCGTGCTCGCGTTCGGACAGGGTATCGGCGCCGGTGAGTTCGATGGTTTTGATGGGAAAGCAGCGGCTATCAACTGGCGTCGCGGGTGCCACAGGAGCAGAGGGTCTCCCGGGCAGATCCTTTAGTTCTTCAAGTCGACGACGTTGCTCTTCAAGCAGACGATCCTGCCGATCACGGATAAGGTCCGTATCACCCGGAGAGGGAGCAGCGAGGGCGCAGTTCATCAATGAACAACACAATAGCCCAACGCACAACCTCGCCCTTAAGACGAGTGAAGACATGTTCGATCCTTCGAAACAATGGGGTCGCCATTTTGCTGGCCGGCACGTTTATAGATGAAATAATGGCCATAAGCCACCAGATACTTCTCAAATCACTCTAAAAAGGCCTGGGACTGAGAGTCCCATCTGACGTGATTGACAGAGAAAGGGGGAAAGTCGGATGCGGAGGAGTGCTAGCGAAGTCTGGTTCTGGTGACGGCCATATTGCGCCAGTGCCGTTTAGGTTCGAGCTTCTTCCACCTCAGCCTGGACAACGGTAAACGTAATGCCTTGCACATCGAAGATCAGGCCGAAGCGATCGGGTCGTTAGCTTTACGGCACATCCGTTCGACCAGGTTTAGGCCCAGTTGAACTGACTCAAGAACGGTTTATCACCGATGACTCTGCTGGGCTTGCATGTATCGGTGCAACAACCGATTGATGCGCGCCTGATAGCCCGCGCCTTGGCCTTTGATCCTGCCGATGCTGATCTAACGCTCTTTACCGTAGCCCCCGTGGTCATCGCGCGCTGTCAGCATCGCGCCGTTGCTTAAACGCCATCAGGTCTGAAAAACGGACCCGACGATGGCAGCCCGTCTTGATAAACGGTAGCGCTCCCGCCTCCAGTATCTTCACCAGATGGGGCCGCGACACATTGAGCAGGTCGGCAGCCTCCTGGGTCGTCAGTTCGGTGTTAACGGGAACCACCTTTACGGCATTGCCATTGGCCAGTTCTCCCAGAATGTCGACAAGCAGACGCAAGGCAAGGGTTGGCAGCACAACCGCATGCCCCTTGCTCTCCAGGTCGAAGATATCGATACGCTGGCTTGCACACTGGATGGACAGAAAAGCCGCCAGCACGCGCTGACCTTCTACGGCAGCGGCAATATCCTTTTCATCGGACAGAATCGCCCGGTCATCCTTGAAAGGCATAAAACATCTCCACAATCCATTTGTGACGCTGCGGAGTATTCGACACAACCCCAATAGCTGGGCACTGGAGAAAGTATTCCAGTCATTTCAGACACACCAAACTCAACAGCAGTAATTCCCTCCCGAAACTAACCTGCGGGTAAAAATGAGTTGGGGGCTGCCTTCAACGCCCTCCGTCCCCAGCATGGCTCCGAATACCTATCGAGGGCCGGACCATGCCGCGCAAACCCCTTATCTCCGTCTGCACGGTCTTCAGCCCCCCCAGGCTCTTTTGCAAAACACACGTTCGTCGGTACAGCTTTATGCCCGCGATTAAATCCCTACGCCTACGCGCCCTGGCCGTCGGCACTTTTTCATTCGCCGGATCAGCCCTGGCCCTGGATACCGCGACGCTGGTCGGCTCGACGCTTTCGCCTGACTGCCTGGAATACCGGGCCGTCGGCGTCTGCTACTGGCTGCACTGCACCCATTTCGGCTGCCAGGTGGAGACCTCCACCAAAGTCAGGCATTTCATTCCCGAACTGGTGGTCTCGAGCTACGCCGTGACCGGTGCCAATCCCTGGGCCGAAGTGGCTTCATTCAGCCGGCCCAATGCCATGGCCCAGGCCGGCGGCAATGACCACTCTTCGCGGGCCTACAGTTCGGAGCGCTTCAAGAACGCCGATGCCATCGGCCACCCCGGGGGCTTTGTCTTTTCCCAATTTGCTTCGGGCTCGGGCTACGCCTGCCAATCGGGTGCTATGGCCTATATGCCGTACTTTCTGAGTACCCTGGATAGCCTCGCCTGGCGTCATGGCATTCCCGAAAGCCTCTACCCCGAGGCTCTGACGCCCGGGCTGCGGGAAATCGGCTCGCCCGGCGATGCCTGGGGCCATCTCTATCCACGCTCCGGCTGGGTCAATCAGACCCGCGATGACAAGGCCGCCGCCGTGACCACCCAACGAGCTGGCGATCTGGTCACCCGCCAGGGCCAGCCGCATGTTTATCAGCCTCTGGTGGTGCGTGCCCAGCCCGGCTATTGGCCGCCAGGCCCGATCAAGGAAGGCGCCCCCCATACCCATAAATGGCAAGCCGTCTGGCCCGTCACTGAGTCTTCCTGCGCCGTTTTCCCCACCCCAAATGCCGCCGACACAGGCAGCCTGGCCGCCTCGAAAAGCCCTTCCGGCGCCTATGCCTGGTCGCTCTGGCGCCCCTATTCCTGCTGCGAGCGAAAAGGGCAGACCTTGCTCGGCAGCACCGATTTCACACAATGAGGTACGCAATGAATGGCCCGGCCTTGCTGCTGACTGCAAGCCTTCTGTGGCCGATCACTGCGGCTCATGCGCAAGGCGCGGCCGGCCTGAACTCAAGTGCCTCGGGCACCCTCAGTGACCGGGTGTATTACGCCATCGGCGGCGGCACGCTGATGACACCGCCTTCATCCATGAGCACCCCCAGCAGTATCGGCATGGGTGCCCGCTTCAACGGCCTGGCCATGTGCAGCCGGCTGGATATGAAAGCCACTGTCACCAACTCGCTCAACGGCACCACCGAAGGCTTCAAGTCACTGTGGACGGACATCACCGGCAGTCTCAGCAGTGCAGTGGCCGGGCTGCCGGCCCTGATCCTGAAACGCTCCAACCCGGATCTCTATGACCTGCTGAACAATGGCGTCCTGCAGGCTCGAATGGATTTCGACAAGAGCGAGCTCAACTGCGAACGCCTGTCCGAGCGCATCGCTGATATCAGCACCGACCAAGAGTGGAAAAGCGCCGCCAACGCTGAAACCCTGCGCGAAGCCATTGCCACCGGCGGGGGCGATGCAGTGTCCTCGATGCGCAAAGTCAAACAGGAAAGCGGCGACCAGGGTCTGAAATGGCTGGGCGGTGAAACCCGGGGCGGACGTGGCCAGCCTCCCGTACAGGTCACCCACGACACCATGCAGGCCGGCTACAACATCCTGAACGCCCGCCCGGTCAACGACCGCTCGCCCGTCTCACCGAGCGCCTGCAGTGGTGGCCTGTGCCGGACCTGGAACACGCCCGAACAGGCTGCCCAATTTATGCAGCGCGTGGTCGGCGACCAACAGATCCACACCTGCGACAACTGCCCGCCCTCGCAGAGCACCGCAGGCACCGGCCTGACCCCGGTCATCCAGGAAGAGCAGGACAAAATCGCCCACCTCCTACGCGCCATGCTCACGGGCCAGGAGCCCATCGACCTGGACAATCTTGGGCAGGTGTCCGGTGGCAGTTTGCGGGTCACCCGCAACCTCATGTCGGCCCTGGCCCAGGACCCCGATCGGGTTATTCTGCTGGAGCGGCTTTCCGGCGAACTGGCGCTGGTTCGCGTACTGGAACAGTCCGTCTGGGCCATGCGTGCGCTACGCGCCGGCATGCACGAACCCAATATCGCCAACGTCAAGGAAGCCGGCACTACCAACGACCGCAACCTGGCCACGCTTGAGCGGGAAATCGACCTGATCAAGACCGAGCTCGAGCTGCGTCGCGAACTGTCCAACAACACGGCGACAAACCTGCTGGAGCGCCTGATCGGACGGCAGAAGCAGACCGGACGGATCGATCCACTCGACCCGGAAACCGAACGGGTCGAGAACGCCGACACGGCCCGCGAGGTGCGCAAATGAAGATCAGCAAGGTGATTGCTTCCCGTCCAAAAAGACTGGCCCTGATAGCCGGCCTTGGTGGAACTGGCATAGCGATTGACCAGGGATACCTGGAACAGCTGCAACCGGGCTTGAGCCCGGTTTTCCTCCTGCTGCGGCTGACACTCTACGGCCTCCTGTTCCATCAATGGCGGCGCTGGAAAGCCGCGCAAATCGCACTGGAAGGCCATACGCCGGCGGCCCGCAACACCGCCCGCCGGATCGAAATAGTGGGCGTCCTCCTTATCGTGGCCATCGAACTCTCGATCCACTCACTCAACCCACCGGGGGAGTAGCGCGTGACCACCAACAGTTACGTCGAGTACTTCTTCACCCTGCTCGCCTGGATCATGCACAACGCCCTGACCAGCATCCTGCTCGGTACTGGGCTCGCCTTGGTTCCGATCATCGCAGTGGTGGTGTCGTCCTGGCTCAAGGCCCGGGACCAGGGGCATGACGAAGGCAACAAAGGTTTGCTTTCGCTGACCTGGGTCGAGACTCGTCTGCTGGTCATGGCCGTCATTATCGTTTTTACCTTTATGCCCTATGTCCCCATTGACCTGGGCGTCATCCAATACGATGAAACACGCTCCAAACAATGCGGTCGTGTGGTGGTAAAACCCGCCGAAACAGCCTGGGGAGCCAGCTTCAGCACCCTGGACGGCAGAACGGCCAGGGTGCCGATCTGGTGGCTCGTTGTGCACAGCGTCTCGAAAGGCGTTACGGCTTCCGCCATCAGCGCCCTGCCCTGTGGCGCGGATCTTCGCCAGGTGCAGATGAAAGTGGACAGTACGCGGCTGCGCGATCCCTACCTGCGCGACGAGGTCGGCGATTTTGTGTTCCAGTGCTACGCCGCCGCACGAGTGAAACTGTTGGAGACACGCCCCAAACTGAGCGAAGAACAAATCACCGAGGCAGGCTGGATCGGCAGTAGCCTCTTTCTCGACACACCTGGCTACTACGACACGTTCAATGCCCAGTCCCCGCGACGGGAATGGCCGTTCGATCCCGTGCGTGACGCGGGCTACAGCGTCACCACCCAGGGCGGATACCCCAAGTGCAACGAATGGTGGGCCGATAGCCAACTGGGGCTGCGGACCAGACTGACTGCGCAAGTACCCAAAACGACCTGGGAACTGCTCAAGGGCGCCTACGATTTCAGATCGAGCCGGGAAGTCGAGGATGCAATGCTGAAGGTGCTGGTATCACCGCGAAATCAGGCACTGACCTCAGGCTCGGTCTACACGGGGTACAACTCACTTGATCCGAATGTGGGGGATATTGCGGCAGGAGCCGGGGCTGTTGTCGGGAGCGCGGTGGGGGGGCTGGGCTTTTTCCCCCTAATAGCCTCGCTCAGGCAGTCACTGCCGAACATTATCGCTTACATCACCATGGCGATGATCATCTGCATTCCCGTCGTCCTGGTCGTCAGCACATTCGATCTGAAAGCAGCCATGTCGCTGACCTTCACCCTGTTCGGGCTGTACTTCCTTGATTTCTGGTTTGAACTCGCCCGCTGGATAGACACGCGACTTATCGACGCCCTGTACGGAGCCGGCAGCCCGCACAGCAGCCTCAATCTCAGCGGGCTCAGCAATGCGACAGGCGATATGTTCATCAGCTTTGTCACTGGCGCGATGTTCTTGATCCTACCCCCGTTATGGGTTGGGGCTATGGGGTTGGCCGGGTTCAAGTTGGGTGGGGTTGCTGACGCTGTTACCGGGGCCGGCAGCCGGGCATCTACGCCTGCTGCAGAGGCAAAGCAGACCGCTGGAAAACTACCCAATGCGTAATCAAAGAAACCAAATACTATGAAGTTCTAGACTTTTCCCCATGGAGCTAACCAGCTCTGCGCACCTAATCTACATCGCTACCAGAGTCGATGCGGAACTCTCCAACATATAACCCATAGCCCTCCCAACCGTCTCTATATCCATAACCGCTCATCGAATCATGATCCGATGCATTGCATCTCCAAGAACTAGCCTCTTCAGTCCGCTCGTTACAAGCGACTACCAGCCACACGATAAGCACAAAAGGCAAAACAACGATCAAAGCCCAGAGCGTCAGGCTGACAAGAGAAAGTGCGATCGAAAGCCGGATCAAATGAAGACCCCATTTAACAGTCCCGCTCCATCTGCCGGCTCGCTCAATAAGATCTCTTTCGAGCGCCATTAGCCTTTTCAGCCCTGCAGCAACTCTTCGCCCAAAGGCCCCTCCCCTCGAAACAATCGTATTGCCAGCCATAACGACCTCTGCATCAATCTCGGCATGAATGCTCCAACAATTAGAGCCCCCCACCTTATGGGTCAAGACAATCGGGGATTTTCAGAAGAGGACTACAAGCACAACCGGGATAGCGCCCGCTTATCTGAGACAGTTGAGCTTGACGCTCCCAAAGGTATTTTCCATGCTCACGTAATGTTTCGCCGATGTTGTCGGCAACATGCCCAGGCAGCCAGGATCCTCACGACTGCAATGCGGCCTAACCGCATGGATCCACCCACAGTTCGCAACGCATTCGGCAGTGCGAACAGTCATTGATCACTCGATGACGAATGCCTTTTAACCAAACCTGACGGAAACCCACCGTCAGGTGGGCTCTCTCCGTCAAATCAGGAGCTCCCATGAAACTGTCCTTCACGCTGTATGACGCATTAATCGCAGCCAACGTCCCTGCCGAAAAGGCGAGAGCGGTGGCTGAAGATTGGGAAACCGATGTGGAAATACTCGCGACCAAGGCTGACGTGCAACAGTCTGAAACCCGTCTTAGCGCCTCTCTCTCCGAGCTGCGATCAGAGATGAAAATCATGCGCTGGCAACTCGGGGGGATTTTCGCTTGCGTTACCGTACCGCTGCTCAAGCTCTGTTTTGATCTGATCACCTTGGCGAGTCTCTAGATCTTCGCCCACCCGGTTCAGAAGGACGGTTGAACACAACCTAATCCTGACACCTACACCTCTTCAAACCCACGCGGGGAAACACTCCCCTGCCCGGGTGACGTGTGTCTCCGCTTATCTCAAGGAGGCACACATGCCGAAACTCCCCACCTCGCAAAAGATTGTATTGCTGCATTTACCCATAGCCATCAGCGAACAACTCTGGAGTCTTGCGATCGATGGAAAACACCCTGAACTGAATCTTCGCCACTACACCTTGCGTCTGTACCTGCTCATCAAGTCAGCCCACAAAGAGCTGCTGAAACACCCCAACGCGCTGACACTCGATTTTTGGGTGTTTCGCATAAAGCCCAGCAACAAGCAGGAGTTCCCGGAGGAACTGCATCTGCAACTTAGGGTTGAACAGAAGAAAGGGGCTCCCTCTCTGTTGAGGATCGCTCTGAAGGATGAAGTTCTACCTACCTTTCAATAGATAGGGTCACAGCCATAAACCGCTGCCCATCGGGCACGGTTTATGGCTGCTCACACAACAATATTGATGCCCTCGCTGTGCAACACATCGCCTAGACTCCAGAGTTTCTGAATGATGCGGTCGCAATCACGCCTTATTCAGCTCAGTGTCGAAACCAAACAATAAACCGCCGGGCTTTACCTTACCTATCGAACGGTAACATTCGTGCCCAGCACTACTCTGCCCCATTCGCCACTCCCATCGCCTTCCCAGAATGCTCCCACGGCAGCTAATGGAGATTCGCCAAGGCCCCCCAAAAAACACTGCGTATAAATGACACCTACAAGTCACTCTCGCTGAGAAACAGTTGCGGCTTGCCCCGGCCAGACCCAAAAGGAGGAAATGGTCCAGAAAAGGGTAGGAAGGGACTATGGGAATGGCAGTCAACGGTAACAGCCCTATCCGAAAAGGTTTTCTGATCGCAAACAGGAACAGCAAAAGGCTACGGAGTAGCGATGCAATGCTTTATTTTCTCCGGAAAAAACCAACAAGCACTCTGGCGCAAAGGGCCGGGATCCCCGACAGCTATACAGACGCACTCAATCCCGACGAGCTGCTTGCCACAGCCGAGCGACAGCACCTCGTCAACATGATCTGGCAACGTACCGCCCTGAGTAGCGAGCACTTCGAACGCCTGTATCTGGCCCCCATCAGACGCTACGCAGATCTGGTCCAACGCCTCCCCGCGTCCGAAAATCATCATCACGCCTACCCGGGAGGCCTGCTGGATCATGGCCTGGAAATCATCGTCTTTGCCCTGAAGCTGCGCCAGAACCACCTCCTCCCTTCGGGTGCCGCTCCGGAAGACCAGTCGGCCGAGGCAGAAGCTTGGACGGCCGGCCTGACCTATGCCGCTCTGCTGCATGATCTAGGGAAAATCGCCGTGGACCAGCATATCGAACTCGCCTCGGGGAAAGTCTGGCACCCGTGGCAGGGCCCGCTCACAGAGCCTTACCGAATGAAATTCGTGAAAGGCCGCGACTACAGTCGACACCCTGCTGCCGGCGGCCTGCTCGCACTGCAGGTCCTGTCCCCGGAAATTCTCGACTGGCTCGCCCAAACGCCGGCCCTGTTTGGCGCAATGACCTGTGCACTCAGCGGGCACTACGAACGTGCGGGAACACTCGGCGAACTGGTGATCAAGGCCGACCAGGCCTCGGTCTCCAGGGCGCTGGGCGGCAACCCGACGAAGGCGGTCGAAACACCAAGAGAGTCACTCCAGGGCAAGCTGGTTAATGGCCTGCGCTACCTGGTGCAAAACGAGTTCCGACTCAATCAACCGGGGTCAATAGGATGGCTAACCGAAGAGGCTCTCTGGCTGGTCAGCAAACCGGCAACTGACCGCCTCAAAGCCTACCTTCTCAGCCAGGGGTTCGAAGGCGTTCCCCATCGCAACAGCCGGCTATTCGATGAGCTGCAGGCCCACAACATCATCCAGCCCACTCCGAACAACATGGCCATCTGGAACTGCACCGTCGACGACCCAAGCCGACATTGGAGCCAGAGACTCACCATGCTCAAAGTCGCTCCTGCCCTGATCTGGGGTGCAGAAGAACGCCCCGACAGCTTTACCGGCACCGTCGAAGACACCCTACTCCCTCAAACTACCGCTATCGAGGCCGAGCCAATCCAGGAAGAGCTACCACCAGCTTACGAGGAAGAATATCTGGCCCAGCCCGTGAAGAACCCCGATCACCAGCATTCACTATTTCCTGAACCTATCCAGGACCTCGACGCCAACACGCCTAACACTCTCCTCCAGCCACCATCCGCTGCCGGCGACATCGCCCCACCACTGGAGGCCACCAACACGGGCACTCTGTTCTTGATGTGGCTCCGACAAGGGTTGCTCCAGCAGAAAATAGTGATGAACGACGTGAAAGCCAGAGTTCATACCGTGGCGGGAACCTTCTTCCTCGTCACGCCCGGCATCTTTCAGCGATTTGCTCTGGAGCATCCTCAAATAGCCGGCAGGGTTGAAGAGCCCGAGACGTGGCGCACCATCCAAAAGCAATTCCAGAAACTGCGATTGCACCGAAAAACAGACAACGGCCTGAACATTTGGACCTGCACGGTCAGCGGGCAGAAGAGAACTCGCAAACTTAAGGGCTACCTTATGAATGACCCGGCAACCCTTATGGCCAGTACGCCCTACGACAACCCATTCCTGAGCCTCGACCTCGAGGAGCAGAAACATGCTGACCTTTGATGAACTGTTGAAAGAATACTTTTTTGTCAGGCACCTCAAGCCGAGAACACAGAATAGCTATCAGGGCGCACTGGCCCAATTCACCAAGAACATGAACAAACAGGGGCTACGCCTCCCAAGCGAAGTCACCCAGTTCCATATCCTCACCTGGCGTAAAAAAGCGCTCTCCGAGATCCGCGAGGTTAGTTGGAATTGCTATGTGAGGCACCTTAGAGCGCTGTACAACTTCGGCATCGACCAGGGTTTACTCAACACCGTCACAAATCCGTTCAAGGGCGTCACAATCCGAGAACCCAAAAAACCGAAAAAGACCCTGAGCAAAACCCAGATCGACACAACACGCGCAGTGCTCAGTCAGATGGTGGAGTACGAACGATCCGGGGAGCGCAGTCGCATAACACCGGCCTGGTTCTGGCAGGTCGTCAACGAAACGTTTTACTACGCCGGCCTGCGGCTGAATCAACTGGTCATGCTGAAGGTCTGCGACATTGATCTCGAAAACCTGATCATCCGGGCAACGGTCGAGGGATCGAAAACACAACGGGAATATCCCGTACCGATCTCCCCGAAACTGAAACCGTACCTGGAAAAACTCCTTGCTGCCGCCTGCGAGCAGGGATTCAAAAACAAGGATCAACTATTCAACGTCAACCGCTTCAGCGAGCACTATAAGCTGCGCAAAACCATGAATCACTGGCAGGTCTCCGCCTGCTACCGGAAAATTTCGGAGATCAGCCAGAGCAAAGTCTCACCGCATCGGTTTCGTCATACCCTTGGAACCGACTTGATGAAAAAACCCGAGCGTAACCTGCATCTGGTCAAGGACCTGCTGGGGCATACCAGCATCAAGACCACGCTGGAGTACGTGACCACGGATGTGGACATGCTGAGGGAGTGCGTGGATTGCAGGTAACCTCGCCTGCACAAGGGGAAGCCTTCGAACTGGCGCTCAAACATCGTCAGGCCGCTATCGAGCAGGATTCGTCCACAGCGGCAGGACTCACTCGCGAGAAGGTGCTGGCTATAGAGGGCGACGGGGAGGCTGCGCGTGCGTCGATCACTCAAAACCGTACCTGAGGGTAGACCAGTTAGCGATCAGGCGAACATTGGCGATAGCCCCTTAACGCCATATGCCTTGCATATGCAGGACGGCGTTGCTATATTGCATATGTCAGACATATGCAGGAGTAATATTATGCGCACTGTCTCAATTTTCAAGAACGGTAAGAATCAAGCGATCCGCTTTCCCACCGACATGGCTTATGAGGGTGTCGGGGAACTGGAGATTACGCGTAGCGGCGACACGATCACCCTGCGCCCGGTGCGTCCAAGCTGGCTATCGCTGGCTGAATTGCCCAAGGCTGATGCGGACTTTCTGCAAGAGCGTCCAAGCGTTATCAGCGATGAAGGCAGGTTCAATCTGTGACAACGTACATGCTTGATACTTGTATTTGCTCTTTCATCATGCGCGAGCGCCCAGAGTCTGTACTACAGCGCTTGGCAGCAGAGGTTGCGCGGAATAATCGGATCGTGATTTCTGCGATTACCTACGCCGAAATGCGATATGGACAGATCGGTAAGAAGGCATCGCCGAAGCACAAAACGCTGGTTGATGAGTTTGTGAAGCGTCTAGATGAGATCTTACCGTGGGATCACAGCGCGGTTGACGCGACGATCGAGGTAAAACTTGAGCTCACCAAAGCAGGCTTGGTCATTGGCGAAAATGATAGCGCTATTGCTGGTCACGCGATTGCTTCGGGTTCAGTGTTGGTCACGAACAATGTTCGTGAATTCAGCCGCGTTTCGGAGCTGCCGCTCGAAGACTGGGTCCACTGAGAAATCATTATGGATTTACTTAAAGTTGCCCATGCCTTCCGGGTTGCTCTGGACGAACAGAAAATAGAGCAGATTTACCCGCTCACATGGTAATCCCCCCATCTTTAGTACTCGCTAGAAGTAGAGGTCAGGCCAGCAGGGCCAACTTCTGTTTGGGGGTGATACCTCCAAGGGCCATATTTGGCCGTTCATGATTGTATGTCCCAACCCATCGCGTCGCGTGCTCTTGCACCTCGGCTACGGATTCGAACAGGTAATGCCCCAGCCAGTCGTAAGGCCCCGTGCGGTTGTAGCGCTCGACGTAGGCATTCTGCTGGGGGGTTACCGGGCTGGATATCTTCCAGGCGAATGCCATGCTTTTCTGCCCACAGTACCAGCTTGCTGCTGATGTACTCAGCTCCGTTATCACTGCGAATAGTGAATCGCCCCTACTTTTGTAGATACCCTCAAGCGTCAGCGGCAGTTTGTAAACCAATGTGGGCCAGTCCGCTTTTGGCCGTTTTTAGCCGTTCACCACACGATGCTTTCCATCAAATCGCGAGCAGCCTTGCAGCGTTGAACTGCACAGTCATGTAGATCCGATAACGGGGCATCAGTATCGATGAAGAACACGGCCGACTCACTTACATTGCTTTGCAGCGGCATAAACTTCGACATTTGGATAGTTCCTTGTCAATGTAAGAACTACCACTAGCTGCGGCTAAACAGATTAGGGGGTAGCTGCGCGCAGGTTAGCCGACCAGGGACAAGAAACCCGGCACACCCAAAGGTGTCCCGCGCACAGCCACCATAAGCATGGGATACTATGCGGCAAAAGCCTCCATTTGCTGGTGCACTTTGCTCTCTTATTCCAAGACGGCTAAAGCCCATCACCGATTTGGCGGCAACATGCGAACTATAAATGCCCATCAGCCAGGTGTAAAACCAGGCATTCCGCTACTGTTGGGGCCGCAAAATCCCGGCTTAAAACATCTATAACCATATGAAAAATATGAATAAATTTAGAAAAAACGGAACCAGAACGAAAGAAAACTCTCCAGCCTGACTCGACCAAAGAAACAATCCGCAACACTGTATACCGTCATCACTACACCCTGTAGCCATCAATGGAATTGACAGGCGTATCATCTGCCTGCAAACCTAAAACCGGACTTTTCGTGCGCCTCGTCAAGCCCTTGAAACGTTCGAAAACTAGTTTCTGTAAATTTTTCGAAGTAGCGACTTCGCTCGCCATCCCAGCTATGTATAATTCGGCTCTCAACACGCCGGTATAGCTCAGTTGGTAGAGCAACTGACTTGTAATCAGTAGGCTCTAGGTTCGACTCCTAGTGCCACCACATACAACAACTACTTAGGCTCATCACAAGGTGAGCCTTTTTTGTTTAAGGCATTCCTCACCTATTTTAGTAGTTGCCACTCTTCGCCAGATACTTATTCCATACGCACAAAAAATTCTGCAACTACCAGGCTTGTTGAGGAGGGGAGCGCTTACCCGCGCACGATACATGTTGTCCCGTACTCGCAACCCGAAAACCAAAGTTGGCTTGCTCTTTGCGAGTATAAAAAACACCTTGATCCTTCGAAGCAAATGAAGCGATAGACATGAGAGTTCAAGGTATCTCTCAAATCACTCAAGAAACTCCTGGGACAGAGAACTCCCTCTGCCGGGTTCGACAGTGACAGGCCTGCCCTACTTGGCTGTGGCCAAAAAGCGCCCCATGCGTGCATTCGCACTCAGCCACTAGTACGGCTTAATAACCTCGCCCCTCCCCCCCCAATAGATGACCCCACATCATCTACCCCCTGCCAATCCATCCTTTGTCAGCCCGCGGGCCGCTGACCTCTAATGCCGAAAAATTTGAGTGGCATCGATCACTCATCTCAACAATAAAAGCTCTTCCAGGAGATTCCCATGCACAGTGCTCCCACGCTATTGCTGGTGTTGTTTTGCGCCATCCTGCTGATCGTGTTTCTGATCATCAAAGTTCGCGTCCATGCCTTTCTGGCGTTGACCGCCGCCAGTCTGGTGGTCGGTATCGGTTCCGGTATGCCACTGGCAAAAATCGCCGCTTCCTATGAAAACGGCGTTGGTGGCACGCTCGGTTTCCTCGCCACGATCATTGGCCTGGGCGGTATTCTTGGGAAGATTCTTGAGGAGTCAGGCGGCGCGGAGCGCATCGCCCAGACCTTGTTGCGCGCCCTGGGTAAAGAACGCGCTTCGTGGGCCATGATGCTTGTGGGGTTTATCGCGGGTATTCCGGTATTTTTCGAGGTAGGGTTCGTTCTGCTGATTCCGCTGATCTATGTGGTCGCGAAAGAGACCAGGATCAATCTGCTCTACCTGGGCGTGCCCCTGGCCGTGTCGCTGATGGCCGTGCATTGCATGCTGCCCCCACACCCCGCCGCGATGGCGATCACCGGGATGCTCGGCGCCGATGTCGGCAAGGTCATCATGTATGGCCTGATTGTCGCGCTGCCAACGTCCATCATTGCCGGGCCACTGTGGATCAAGCTGGTCTGCAAGACGCAAGCCCCCGCCACTCAGGCAGCCTTTCTGGAAGAGCATTGCGACGACAGCACCACCCGCAACCTGCCAGGCCTGGGCGTCACGCTGCTGACCATCCTGCTGCCGCTGCTGTTGATGGTCGGCAAGAGCCTCGGCGCCGGTCTGCCCCATGAGTCGGCCGCCTTCAACGTTATTGCGTTCCTGGGCACGCCACTGATTGCGCTCTCCATTGCCGTGGTCGTGGCGTTCTGGACCTTGGGCCTGCGCCGCGGCCTGTCGATGACCGACTTGCTCGCCCACACTCAAAAGAGCCTTCCGCCCCTGGCCAGTATCCTGCTGATCATCGGCGCCGGCGGGGCCTTCAACGGCATTCTGGTCGACAGCGGCGTGGGTGACGCGTTGGCCGGCTCGTTGACGCAGTTAAATATGAACCCCATTGTCCTGGCCTGGTTGGTGGCGGGGTTGATGCATTTTGCGGTCGGTTCGGCGACCGTCGCCATGATAAGTGCCGCCGGCATGGTCCTACCGATGCTCGGTGCGCACCCGACCGTGAGCAAGGAAATTATCTGCGTGGCCATCGGGGCCGGCGCCATGGGCTGGACCCATGTCACGGACTCGGCGTTCTGGGTGGTCAAGGAATACCTCGGCGTCTCACTGGCCGAGGCCTTGAAGAAGTTCACCCTGGCCACCGTACTGGCTTCATTGATCGCACTGGGGCTGACGCTGTTGCTGTCGCACGTTGTTTGAGTCAACCCGCCACTTCCAGCCTGATTGCTTAAAAGAGACGACGTTATGATTTTGGGAAGAACACTTGAAAGCTGGTACACCCGCTACCCGTTGATTCGCGATCTGGTCGCGCTGCAGGAAACCACCTGGTTCAATCCCGGCGTGGCCTCAGCGGCGCAGGCACTCGGCGATGTGGGCCTGACCGCCGCCGATGTCGCCGATGCCAGCGCTCGCCTGGAGCGTTTTGCGTCCTACCTACAACGAGCATTTCCTGAAACCCGGGACAACGGCGGCATTATCGAGTCGGATATCGTGCCTCTGCCCCATCTGCAGCAACAGCTGGGCGAACGCTACAACCAGGTCTTGAACGGTGCCCTGTGGCTCAAGCGTGACAGCCACCTGCCCATTTCCGGCTCGATCAAGGCCCGTGGCGGGATCTACGAAGTGCTCAAGCACGCCGAGGACCTGGCCCTGGCCGGCAGCCTACTGACTCTGGAGGATGACTACGCCCTACTGGACAGCGAAAAGGCCCGGGCCTTTTTCGGCCAATACAAGATCGCCGTCGGCTCGACCGGCAATCTCGGCATGTCCATCGGCATCATGGGCGCGGCATTGGGCTTCCAGGTGACGGTGCATATGTCGGCGGATGCCCGCCAATGGAAGAAGGACAAGCTGCGCGCCCACGGTGTGACGGTGGTCGAGTACGCCAGCGACTACAGCGTGGCCGTAGCCCAAGGCCGCAAACAGGCGGAGGCGGACCCGAGCTGCCACTTTGTCGACGATGAAAACTCGGTCAACCTGTTCCTCGGCTATTCAGTCGCCGCCGAGCGCCTCAAACACCAATTGGCGGCGGCCAACATCCGCGTGGACGCACAGCACCCGCTGTTCGTTTATCTGCCCTGCGGCGTCGGCGGCGCGCCGGGCGGCGTGGCCTTTGGCCTGAAGTTAGCCTTCGGAGATGCCGTGCACTGTGTCTTCGCCGAACCCACCCATTCGCCCTGCATGCTGCTGGGCGTCTACACCGGGCTGCACGATGAAGTCAGCGTGCAGGATTTTGGCATCGATAACGTGACCGCCGCCGACGGCCTCGCCGTTGGGCGGGCTTCCGGTTTTGTCGGCAAGGCCATGCAGCGTTTGCTCGACGGTTTCTACACCGTCAGCGATGCAGAAATGTACTGCCTGCTGGCCCTGATGGAACGCCACGAAGGCCAGCGCCTGGAACCCTCCGCCCTGGCCGGCGTGCCTGGGATCGCCCGGGTCCAGGCCGATCCGGCCTATCTGGCCCGCGCCGGTCTGAACCGCCAGGCCATGGCTCAGGCGACCCATCTGGTCTGGGCAACGGGTGGCAACATGGTACCTGGCGAAGAGATGGAGGCTTACCTGGCCAAAGGCCGTGAACTGCTCACTCAGGGTTGATAAACCGAGCCGCTTAAACGCCAGCGAAGGCGTGCACATATAGGCGTAAAACCGGATGTGGCAAGATAAGCGACCTGCCATTTCCGGTGCGTTTTCTCCTCGAGGAAGACGCCTATCGCTACAACGCTTGTGAGCCTGAGGGACACTACCGTGCTCAACCTGCCGCCTCGTATCAGCTCCAGGCTCAACAGCAGCCAATTCGCCAACCTGCACACCTTCCTGGTTGCCGCCCGCCATCTGAGCTTCGCCCGTGCGGCCGAGGAGCTGTGCCTAACGGCCAGCGCCGTGAGTCACCGGATCAGCCGTCTGGAGGCGGCACTGTCGATGAAGCTGTTCCAGCGCCTGACCCGGCAGGTCAGCCTGACCGACGAAGGGGAGCGAATCTTCGAAATCCTCCAGCAGGCGATGGGCGAACTGTCCGAGGCCCTGGAGCAGTCGTCCCAGGCGGACATTGCCGGCTCCATCGCCCTCTATGTCAGGCCCTCGGTGGCCCAGTGCTGGCTGGTGCCGCGACTCGCCGACTTTGTCGAGCGCTACCCCCTGGTCTCGCTGGATCTGCGGGTAGGCAATGACAACGTCGACTTTCGCACCCGCAAGATCGACCTGGCCCTGTACTACGCCAATGGTGAATTTCCCGGGCTGACCAGCCACAAGCTGATGCGCGAGCAACTGGCCCCGGTCTGCAGCCCTGAATATGCGCAACGCCACCGTCTGCTCGAAGACCCCGAGAATCTGCGGCACTGCACCACCCTGCATGACTCCCTCGCCTGGGACCATGCGGCCTACGATGCGGAATGGACCTTATGGGCCGAGCAAAACCGTCTGTTGGCCGCCCTGCCGAAACGCACCCTGACCTTCGATCGCTCCGACCTGAGCGTCACTGCCGCCATGAACCACGCTGGCATCGCCATCGGCCGTCAGCAGTTGGTGCAAAAGCGCGTGGATCGCGGCGAGCTGGTACTGCCTCTTGGCGGGTTCAGCCGCTCGGGCCACTACGATTACTACCTGGTTCATCCACCGCTCAATGCCATCCCCAAGCGCCTGCAGGTTTTTATGAACTGGCTGAAGGCATGTGCACAGCAATCATCCCTGCAAGCCAGTCCCTGAACGATGCCCAAGGCGTTAAAGACTCTGTCTCACTTGGCACTTGGGATAGGTCGAACAGCCCCAAAACTGCTTGCCTGCGTTCGCCCCTGACTTCACGGTACGAATCAACAGTTCGCTACCGCATTGAGGGCATTGGCGCTGTGTACCAGGGTCGCTGCGCTGCTTGAGGTTCTGCACATGTTCACGATGAGTGGCAAATGTCGGTGCGCGACGGTTGGCTTGCAGGACATACATCAGCGCATCGACTTCGACCTCGCGAAACACCGGCTGCTTGAATGACTTTATATAACGGACAAAGCCAGTACCTCGGGTGACGTTCGCCGGCATCTGGGTCTTGAAAGTACTGCCGCCGACAAAGCTGATCACCGAGTGCAGGTACTCAGTATCAATACCCAGCGTGGCTTCCAGAGCCTTGAGATGCTTGTAGTTCTGGCGCAAAGGATTCTGGAACCTATAGGTGCGCTTATAGAGCTTCTGCGTCCATTGCGCCTGCTTTTCCGTGCCGAAGATCCAGCCGCTCATATTCTTCGTTTCCAGCACGAAGATGCCATAGGGCGAGATAAACACATGGTCGATCTGCGTGGTGCCGTCGGGTGTATCCAGGGTAACGTTGTGCAGGCGGCGATAGATCCTGTTATCAAGCTGCCAGTGGGCAAACAGGCGCACCCACAACTCACCCCAAAGCCCTTTGGCCCAGCGTGTTTTACAGAGGGTAACGAGCAGTAAAAGCGGCAGAGCCCAACTAAGGGTGCCCCAAAGTTGCGAGATGATCGGCGTGAAGTCCATTTCCTACCCTTTTGTGTTGTTGGCTGGCAGCCTGCCCTTAAAAAGCCAGAAAGAAAATGACCGCCTAGATAAACAGTGCCAAATCCACAAGGCCAAGGCATCACTACCGTCCACCTGCTAAGCCGGCGTCGACAGCTCGGCCGTATTAGGCAAAACCAGCTTGGTCAGCAACCCGACCGCCAGCGTCGAGACTACAAAGAGCACGGCGATCCACCAGGAATACTCAAACACCGGTTTTTTCGCGCTCGCGTTGATCGCCACGGCCAAGGCCAGTGTCCACAGCGTGGACAGACCACCGCCAGCAATCGCCAGCCAATACCACGACTGGCGGCTGCGTAACCTCGTCTTGCTCAGTGATACCCACAGGGCAAACACGAAGAACGGGATAAAGAAGACCAGCTCGACAATCAGCGGGGTCATCAGCACTCCGACCAACACCTCGCCGCCCCGCACTTCACCCAACAGCCGGGGCTGCGAGAACAATGCGGCCAACTGACGTACCAGCAACACCGGGATAGCCGCAAAGCCCACAAACAGGGGGCAAAACAGCAGGGTTAAAAATACCTTCCAACGGGGATACTTCTGCTCGGTCACCGGGCTGTCCTTGCGCATGCTGATCATCGAATTGTGCCCCGGCTGATTGAACGTCGTTCAGCCTGTTGGAGATAGGCAGCATGCCGCATTGGGGCCTGGGCTCCAATGCAAAATCCCGCACTCAAGCGGGATTCTGCAGGTTGGCTGTGCTCGATCAATCAGCGGGCAGTCAATGCCGAGTAGCTGTTCATCAGGTTGCGATAGTTGGGGATGCGCTGGGACAGCAGGTTGCCCAGGCCCTCGATATCGTTGCGCCAGTCGCGGTGCAACTCACAGGCCACCGAGAACCAGTTCATCATCTGTGCACCCGCCTGGGTCATGCGGTTCCAGGCCGCCTGCTGCACGGTGGTGTTGAAGGTGCCGGAGGCATCGGTCACCACAAACACCTCAAAGCCTTCGGCCAGGGCCGACAGCGTCGGGAAGGTCACGCAGACATCGGTAACCACGCCGGCGATGATCAGTTGCTTGCGCCCGGTCGCCTTGATCGCCTTGACGAAGTCTTCGTTGTCCCAGGCATTGATCTGGCCGGGACGCAGGATATACGGCGCATCCGGGAACATCTCCTTGAGCTCCGGCACCAGCGGGCCATTGGGGCCCTGCTCGAAGCTGGTAGTCAGGATGGTCGGCAGTTCGAAGAATTTGGCCAGGTCCGCCAGGGCCAGCACGTTGTTCTTGAACTCGTTGGGCGAGAAATCCTGCACCAGGGAAATCAAACCGGTCTGGTGGTCGACCAGCAGTACCACAGCGTCATCTTTGTTCAGGCGGTTGTAGGTGAAGTTGCTCATGGCTGCATCCTTTTCTTGAGTGAGGTTGGGGCTGTCGTTCAATGTGGGCTCAGATTAGGCGTCCACTCAAAAAGGAAAAAGCCGCTGGAAACGGTTTAACTGTCAACTCATTAGAGACAATAAGCGCGCCCTTCCCGCAACTGTTCCAGGCCCCTGGCCTGAAGCTTGCAACTTGGCCTGGGGCAAATTGGCAACGACAGACAAGAATCTGGCCGACAGAATCAATCTCCACCGGCCGGTACGGGGTTGAATGGCTACACGCTTATTCGCGCTAGCCCCCCCTAAACGAGGCCAAGACATGCCACACCAGGAATATGACTACATCGTGATCGGCGCCGGCTCGGCGGGCTGCGTGGTCGCGGCCCGGCTGATCCAGCAGAATGCCGGCAGCGTGTTGCTGCTCGAAGCCGGCGGCAAGGACAGCAGCCCCTTTCATACGATCCCAGCCACGGTGGTCAAGGTCTTCCAGCAGAAGTCCTGGCCCTACATGACCGTCGCCCAGCCCCACTGCAACAACCGCGAGATGATCATTGCCCAGGGCAAGGTCCTGGGCGGTGGCAGCTCGGTCAATGGCATGATCTATATCCGCGGCCAGCGCGAGGACTACGACGAATGGAGCAGCACCTGGGGCTGCTATGGCTGGAGCTATGACGACCTGCTGCCTTACTTCAAGAAATCCGAGGCCAACGAAAGCCTGGGCGATCACTACCACGGCCAGCACGGCGTGCTGCCGGTCAGCGAAAACCGCTACCGTCACCCGATGACCATGGCCTTTGTCCGGGCCGGCCAGGAGATGGGCCTGCCCTATGTCAACGACTTCAACGGCGCCAGCCAGGCCGGCATCGGCTTCTACCAGACCACCACGCACAAGGGCGCTCGCGCCAGCACCGCGCGGACCTTCCTCAAATCGGTCCAGGACAATAGCCGCCTGACCCTGGTCACCGACGCCCTCGCCCACAAGATCATCGTCAGCAAAGGTCGCGCCAGCGGCGTGGTCTTCAGCGAAAAAGGCGGCGCGCCCATCACCGCCAAAGCCCGCAAGGAAGTCATCCTCAGCGCCGGCGCCTTGAGCAGCCCGAAGATCCTGATGCTCTCGGGTATCGGCCCGAAAGAACACCTGTCGAGCCTGGGCATCGAGACCCTGATCGACCTGCCGGTGGGCGAGAACCTGCACGACCACTTGCATCTGTCGCTCAACGCCACCACCCACGCGCAGAACAGCCTGCTGGGCGAAGACAAGGGCCTGCGCGGCGCCAAGCACATGCTGCAGTGGCTGGTTCATCGCGGCGGCCTGCTGACCAGCAACGTCCTGGAAGGCGGCGGCTTTGTCGACAGCCAGGGCGTGGGCCGCCCGGATATCCAGTTCATGTTCCTGCCGGTCCTGGATAACTTCGACAACACCCCCGGTGAAGCGCCACCGGCGGCCGAACACGGCTTCACGGTCAAGGTCGGGCACCTGCGGCCCAAGGCGCGCGGCACCCTCAGGTTGCGCAGCACCAACCCGGCAGACCTGCCGCTGATCGACCCCAACTATCTGGGCCATCCAGACGATCTCCAGGGCCAGATCCGCGCCGTGCAAACCGGCCTGAAACTGATGCAGCAACCGGCGCTTAAATCGCTGATCAAGAAGATCACGGCCCCCGAAGGGATCGACTGGCAGGACACCGCCGGCATCGAGGCCTTTGTGCGCAAGGGCATCAAGACCGTCTATCACCCCGGCGGCAGTTGCCGCATGGGCAGTGACCCGCAGGACTCGGTGGTCGACCTGCAACTGCGGGTGCACGGCGTCAGCAACCTGCGGGTAATGGACCTGTCCATCTGCCCGCAGATCGCCAGCGGCAATACCAATGCCCAGGCAATCATGCTCGGCGAACGCGGGGCCGATCTGATTCTCGGTCAGTTGCTCCCGGCGCTCACGGCACCTGAAACGGCCTCGTTGGTCCAGGCGCCTTTGGCGCTCGCCGAAACCCGCCGCTAATCCTCCCTGTCTCGCCCTAGGTGCTGTTGCGCCGGGGCGAGCTACACCCCGGATAAAGAAGCCTACCTATGCACATTCTCATTCTGCGTTACCGCAAAACCGCAGCATTGCTCCTGTCCCTGGTCGGCCTGCTGGCCAGCCAGGCCCAAGCCACCGAAGGCGGCGGCGGTGCCTATGCCAACGGCAGCGAAGGTTTCATGACTGGCGCCCTGCCGCCGCCCGGCAACTACCTGGTCAGCTACAACACCTTCTACACCGCCAATCGCTTCGCCAACGCCAACCCCGCGTTCGACAATTTCAAGGTCAGCACCACCGCCACCATCCTGCGGGGCATCCATGTTAGCGAGAAGCAGATCCTGGGCGGCAACTGGGCCATGCACGCGTTTCTGGTGGCTGCCGATGTCGACGTCAACTTTGGTGGCGGCACCCGCCAGGCGAGGGCCGGCATGGGCGACTTTATCTTCGACCCCTTTGCCATCGGCTGGCACAGCGGCAACTGGCACTGGATCGTCGGCATGGATATCTACCTGCCGACCGGGCGCTACGACAAAAACCAGCTGGCCAATATCGGCCGCAACTACGTCACCCTCGAACCACTGTTCGCCTTCACCTACCGCAACCCCGAGGGCTACGAGTTCTCGATGAAGAGCATGTTCGACCATAACTACGAGAACGACGACACCCGCTATCGCTCGGGCAACGAACTGCATGCCGACTTTGTCGCCGCCAAGCATTTCGGCAACTGGGGCGTTGGTGTCGGCGGCTATGTCTACCGCCAGGTCAGCGGCGACAGCGGCGAAGGCGCGATGCTCGGCGACTTCCGCGGCCGCGCCGTGGGCCTGGGTCCGCAACTGTCCTACACCACCGCGTCCGGCCTGAATATCCAGGGCCATTACCAGCATGAGTTCGATGTGCAGAACCGCCCCGAAGGCGACAAGTTCTGGCTGAACATCGCCATCCCTCTTTGATTGTGGAGCCCCTTATGAGCCAAGTCCCCCTGCTGCCCCAGGTGCGCGCGTTTCTGGATCGCGCGCACGGCCACTTTATCGACGGGCACTACCAGACCCTGGCCGATGCCCGGCTGATCCCCATCGTCAACCCGGCCGATGGCCAGGTCCTCGCCCACGTGCAGGCGGCCAATAGCGCGCAGATCGACGCCGCGGTCGCCGCCGCGCGCAACGCCTTCAAGGGCAGTTGGGCACAGACCTCGCCGTATCAACGCGGCGTGGTCCTCAACCGCCTTGCCGACCTGATCGAAGCCCACGGTGAAGAACTGGCCCAGCTGGAGACCCTGTGCTCGGGCAAGTCGATTCACCTGTCGCGGATGTTCGAAGTCGGGCAAAGCGCGATCTTCCTGCGCTACTACGCCGGCTGGGCCACCAAGATCAATGGCGAGACCATGACCCCATCCTTCCCCTCGATGGCCGGCGAGCAGTACACCGCCTTTACCCGCCGCGAACCAGTGGGCGTGGTGGCCGGGATTGTGCCGTGGAATTTCTCGGTCATGATCGGCGTGTGGAAAATCGCCGCCGCCCTGGTCACCGGCTGCACCCTGGTGCTCAAGCCCAGCGAGTTCACCCCGCTGACCCTGCTGCGCCTGGCCGAACTGGCCCTGGAAGCCGGCGTGCCGGCCGGGGTGCTGAACGTGCTCAACGGCACCGGCGAAGTCGGCGCCGCGCTGATCGAACACCCGGCCGTGGCCAAGGTGTCGTTTACCGGCTCGGTACCCACCGGGCTCAAGGTCGGCCAAAGCGCCATGGCGGCCAACCTGACCCGCGTGACCCTGGAACTGGGCGGCAAGAATGCCGCCGTGCTGCTGCCCGATGTCGATCTGGACGCGGCCATCGGCGGCCTGGTCCAAACCGGGTTTGTCCACCAGGGCCAGGTCTGCGCCGCACCCGAGCGGGTCTATGTGCATCGCTCGCGCCTGGAAGAAACCCTGGAGAAATTTGCCGGGGCCCTGCAGGGCTTGAACATCGGTTCGCCACTGGACGAAAGCGTGCAGTTCGGCCCGCTGGCCAACCAGCCGCAGTTCGAAAAAATGCAGCAATTCTTCGCCCTGGCCCGGGCCAATAACCGGATCGCCTGCGGCGGCCAGGTCATCGACGGTCCCGGCTATTTTGTCCAGCCCACCGTCGTGCTCGCCAATGGCCCGCAGGACCGTCTGCTCCACGAAGAAACCTTCGGTCCACTGTTGTGCATCCTGCCCTACGATGATGAAGCCGAACTGCCGGGGCTGGTCAACGATTCGCCGTTCGGCCTGACGGCCAGCGTCTGGACCAACGATCTGTCCAAGGCCCTACGCCTGATCCCGCAGATCGAGGCGGGCACCGTCTACGTGAATATGCACACCTTTCTCGATCCCAGCGTGCCCTTTGGCGGGATCAAGGCCTCGGGCACCGGCCGTGAATTCGGCAGCGCCTTTATCGACGATTACACCGAACTCAAGTCGGTGATGATCCGCTACTGAGTGCCCGCCTGAAGGGCCGGTTCGGCGCTGCCGGACCGGCCCTTTTTTTTGCCGAAAATCCGCCGACCGATAATCGCCCGCATCCCTTGCCAGCTTTAAGGAGTCGGCCCGAAAAATGCTTGAATATTCCACTAAATAAAGCGTGTGCAGAAACACCCCACCTGCGCACCAAAAACACCCTGGTGATGACACGAGGTGCCCCGTGAGCGTGCAGTTTCAACACGATTTCGACCATTGGAACCAATCCGTCCAGGCCGTCTGCGGGCGCTTCGTGACCCGGCGGGCACAGCGGGACGAGACCTTTATCGGCGATATCCTGCACCACGATTTCGGTGGCCTGAATGTCGCTGATATCCATATCAACGCCAGCTCGATCCGCCGCGAACGGGGTAACAGCGACCGCGGCGACGACCAGTTCTACTTTCTGGTCATGCAACGCCATGGCGTGATGGCGATTGATCGTGGCACGGAGCAGTTCATCCTCAACAGCGGCGAAATTGCCCTGCTCGATTCGGCCCAGGCGTTCGAGATGCGCCCCCAAGGGCTGGTCAACCAATTGTCGGTGCACCTGAACCGCGAGGCGGTCGACCGCATCCTGCCTGTGGCCGCGCAGCGCTTTGGCAAACTCGACCAGGACGGCCTGAGCGGCCGCATTCTCAAGGGCCTGCTGCAACAGATCGCCGCCAGCGACACCGGCTTGCCCAGTAATGGTCAACATGGCGAGGCCTTGCGCGATGCACTGATCACCCTGTTGCAACCGAGCCTGCTGGGCGGCAGATTGCCTCAGGAAGATCGCTCACTGCGCCGCCAGGCCGAGCGGATGATCAACGACGCCCTGCCCGACGCTCCCACGCCCATCGAACTGGCGGCTCGCTTGAATGTGTCGGTGCGCCAGTTGTATCGCCAGTTCGAAGCCGATGGCATTTGCCGTTACATCCAGCGCCAGCGCCTGGAGCGCAGTGCCCGCGAACTTCGTGACGCGCGTAGCGCGACGCTGCAGATCACCACCATTGCCTACAACTGGGGCTTTACCGACTCGGCGCACTTCTCACGGTTGTTCAAGCAGCACTACGGCGTCTCACCCAAGTCCTACCGAGAGCAGGCGCTGCTGCGCGATTGAGATTGGCTAATCCATCCCCCGCATCAACGCCGCCTGCTATTGCCCTTGAGTGCTCGGGTTCATGCCCAACTTCACGGCCCTGCAAAGAACCCGTCCGGCAGCCTTGCTGCCGAACGGACACACCGACAAAAACTGGCAGCTATTCAATGGCGAAGAGCAGGTTGGCGCTGGCTTCATAACGGCGACTGCGCGCATCCGTTTCGTCAACATGATGACTGCTACGCACCACCCAGAATCCCGCACCCTCCAGGGCCAAGCTGGCGATGCCCTGGGCATCGGTCTCGGCCACCACCCGTGGGCGGTCCGGGCTGAGCGCCTGCACTTTGCCCACCAGCGGTTTACCGTCGAATAGCACCTGCACACGCAGGCTGCCCGCGCCTTTCAACTCGGCCGGATTGTCCAGCGCGACGACTTCCAGGCGGTCGCCGCTGGTGGCCGCAAAGCCTTGGTCGCCGCGCTTGAGATTGACCAGGGCCTTGGAGAAGGCTTCGATGCGCAGGGTCTTGGCCGGGTCTTGGGTTTGCTCGCCCTTCTCGATGGCGCGATAACGCGGGGCTGCCTTGGCCATCACCAGCAACGTGCCCGCTGGCGCACGGATTTCACCCTCCAGGGTTTTGTCGGCGCTATCGGCCTTGAGTTCGACGACCGACAGCTTGCCGTCGGCCAGCACTCGCACCTCAACCTCATCGACCTTGAGCAGGCGCTCGCTGCTAAAGAGTCTTTCGGTCATCAGTACCGCCAACTGCACCGGCTCGCCAGCGGCAACCCGGGCCTCGGCGGGCTTGACTACAAAGGTATGGGCCTGGGCCAACAACGGGGCCAACAGGGCGACAGTCACAACCATGGGCTTGATCAAGCGGCTCTCCTTCACAGCAGCAATAACGACAAGGTCAGCGACGGCGCGCCCAGGGCCAGCGGCACGATCAGTCGCGGTTTATAGGTCAGCAACAGCATTTGCACCGTGGCCGCGAGGCCCAGCAGGGCCGTCCACATGGCCAGGCCCACCGAAGGACCCAACGCTTGCACAGCAGGGGTAATGGCCACGGCCAGCAACAGCCAGCCCAACAGGCGCGAGGCCCGGCATCGGGCTGATGTCGGCCGGTTCTCGAACACGTGCGTGTAATGACGCTCGGTCCCCAGACACAGCGCGCTAAAGCCACTGAAACACAGCGCCAGGCTGAACCAGATCATGCCGCACGCTCCTGGCGGGCAACCTGCGGGCGAGGCGCGCGTTGCGGTCGTTGCAGCGGTTGATGGCGCTTGAGTTTCCAGGCCGCATAACCCAGCACCAGCGCACTGGCCAACAGGGTCAGGTCCATGCCCGCCAGCAGCCATTGGCCACGGACGAGGCTGGCCAGTAAATGACTGTGCTCAAGGCCAGCACTGAACAGTGGCAGGCAGGCGAACAGCGCCGCGCCGACCCAGAGCTGGTCGAGCCAAGCCTGTTTATGACGGCGAAACAGCGGGTGAATCAGACACAGCAACCAGGCGATAAAAAAGCTACGGATCTCCCAGTCCGTGCGTTGGGCCATGCCCACCGGCAACAGCCGATTGGCCCAGAAGTACACGGCAATCGCCACGGGCAGGCCGGCTATGGTGCCGACATTGAGCACCTCCACCAGCCGATGCCCCAGGGGCGTGCGCCCGGTTTTCTGCCGCTCGGGCAGGCGCTTGACCACCCAGAGCACCAACCCCGTGGCAATCATCGCCGTGCCCAGCCAGCCGGCGATAAAAAACACCCAGCGCAGCGGCGCACCGGCAAAGCGGATCAGGTGCAGGCTGGTCAAGACGTTATAGATTGCATTGGTCGTGCTGATCGCCGGGCTGGGCGGCGCCTCGATAAGCGCCCCCGTGACCCCGTTAAAGCGCAGACGCTCGCTGTTACCGCGGTCGATCAGGCTGTCGCCACCGCGCTCGCGCAATTCGATCACGGCATTGGCCAGGCCCGGATGGCTCACGCTGATCGAGCCGATACCACGAGGCCAGCGCTGCTCGGCCTGAGCCAGCAAGGGCGCGAAGTCGGTCAGCGGCGCTGCTTCCTGGGGCTGACGTCGTTCACCACCACCGGGCGGCGCCCCGCGGCCACCCCGACCGCCACTCTCGGCAAAGAACTGCTGGGTGTCACCGCGATAGGCGCTCCCCACGCCCCAAGGCATCAACATAAACATCAGCAGCAGCAGACCGCTGTAGGTAATCATGAAATGAAACGGCAGCGACAGCACCGCCGTGGCGTTGTGCGCGTCCAGCCAGGAGCGCTGGCCCTTGCGTGGGCGGAAGGTAAAGAAGTCCTTGAAGATTTTCTTATGGGTGATCACTCCGCTGACCAACGCCACCAGCATCACCATGGTCGCCGCGCCAACTATCCAGCGGGCGATCAGGCGCGGCATGCCGTACAGCTCGAAATGGAAACGATAGAGAAAACCGCCGCCACGGGTTTCACGCACCGGCAGGGGCTCGGCAGTGCCGGCATCCAGGGTGGCCCGCTGCCCGCCGCCCTTAGCGAACGGCTGGCCCTGGTCGAACCATTGCACCTGCACCGCCGCGTTGCGCTCGCCGGGCAGAGTGGCACTCCATTGCGCCGCATTCGGCGCCAGGCTCGGCATCTTTTCGGCGATGCGTTGGGCGGTCTGGCTGTCCGGTACGGAGGCATGTTGCTCGGGCTTCATCCAGAAGCTGATTTCTTCCTGGAAGAAACTCAAGGTCCCGGTCAGAAACACCGCATAGAGCAACCAGCCCAGTAACAGGCCGGTCCAGGTGTGCAGCCAGGCATTGGCCTGACGAAAACCGAGGGCCTTCATTGCAGCGCTTCCCTGATCAGTAGATGGGTCGCTGGCAGCGCAGCGCACATCAGCGCCACCCACCAGGCGCGGGCCACACTGGCGGCGGCAAAGGCCCAGATGGCCATGGCGCAATACAACACAAAGGCGAGCATGGTCGCGCCCATCACAGCCTGCGGGCGCGGTCCCGGCAGCGCTACGCTCAGGCTCGCCGCCGCCAGCGCGGCAAAGGCATAGCCGCCCAGAATCGCCAGCACCGCGCGGGCGGCGACCGCTGCCGGCAGGCGGGACCGCTCTGGCGAACGGTCGAGGGTTTGCTTCATGGGTTTACCCCCGGCGCGCACGCCGCTGCGAATCAGAACGTGTAGTTGGCCTTGACCCAGAAACGCCGGCCGTCTTCGGCATAGGAGTAGTCAGTGTCGACCTCCTTTTCGCGCACTTTATTGGTCAGGTTGTAGCCCACCAGGCTCAGCGTCAGCTCGGGCGTGGCCTGCCAGGTGGTACCGATATCGACGGTGGTGATGGCCTGGGTATTTTCGATCACCGAGCCGCCCTTGCCCCACTGAATGCTGGTTTCCTCGCCGCGATAGCTGGTGGTCGCAAAGCTGCTCAGCGACTCCAGAATCTGCCAGTCGAGGGTCAGGCTGCCCGAGTGCATGGGCGTGGCCACCAGCGGCTGGCCATCGGACAAGGGATAACCAAAACCGAGAATCGTGGTGTCGCCTTCGACACTGGAGTCCAGGTAGGTGTACTGGCCCTTGAGCTTCAGACGCTCGTTGAAGCGGTAGCCCGCTGCCGTTTCCACGCCGCGCACGGTGGCGCCGGAGATGTTGAAGTAGGTGCTGTAGATACGGCCAGTGATCGGGTCCGGCGGCACGGGCGTGCCATCGGGGTAATACAGCTGGCGCGTACCGGTATTGGCGATCTTGTTCTCGTAGTCGGTATCGAACAGCGTGATGTTGGCGCTGAACGGACCACCGGCGTCGTAGTACAGGCCGATCTCGCGGTTTTCGCTTTTCTCCGGCTTCAGGTCCGGGTTACCCCAGGTGTTGGCGCCACCGCGTTGCGGCAGGCCGATGGCCGGGTTGATCTGGGTGATGTCCGGCGACTTGAAGCCACGCGCCACGCCGCCCTTGAGCGTCCAGTCGGAGCTGAGATGCCAGACCCCATAGAATCGTGGAGTCCAGTGCCGACCGAAGAATTCGTTGTCATCCAGGCGGATGCCGGCGGTCAGGCTGAAGGTGTCGGTCACGCTCCACTCGTTTTCGGCGAACAGGGATTTCTCCGTCACCGACGTGCCGATGCCATTGCCCTCGGGGCTGGCGAAATAGCCGTCGGTCTCAAGCTCGTCCTTCTTCCACTGCGCGCCGGCGACCAACATATGACGGTCGAACGGCAAGCTGATCTTGCCCTCGAACACCGTATTGGTGACTTCGGGGGTAACCTGCTGGCTGGCGGTCTGGATATCGCTTTCGCGCACAGCCTCCTCGCGGTACAGGCTCAGGTCGGTGGTACCGAAATCCCAGTTGCCGGTATGGGCCAGCGTGTAGCTATCGCGGGTGTACTGGTTGTTGTTCTTGGCGGTGTTGGGCGCCAGGGTCTTGCCCGGGGTGTTCCAGAACTCCTGCTCGGTGCGGCTGGCTTCGAACATGAATTCCTGTTGCTCGTCAGGGGTCAGCCACAAGCGCGCGGTGCCGGTCTGGCGGTCGGACTTGGAGAAGCCGTCGAAAATCCGGTCCTCCTGGCGCTGTTTGTCAAAGCCCCACAACTGGATGCCCAGGCGATCCTGGACCAGAGGGCCGGACAGGTAGGCGTCCATCTGCGTGCTGTCGCCCGCCCGGGACGTGTCCTGGAAGGTATGGTCGGCGGAGATCGAGCCGGACCACTGGGTGGCCACCTTGCGCGTGATCACGTTGATCACCCCGCCCATGGCTTCGGAGCCATAGAGGGTCGACATCGGCCCACGTACCACTTCAATACGGTCGATGGCTTCGACCGGTGGAATCCAGTTCATGCCCAGGGCTTCGGAGGTACCGCCCTTGAGCGTGACCTGGCTGGTGTTCTGCCGACGACCGTCGACCAGGATCAGCACATGGCTGGACTCCATGCCACGGATCGAAATCGAGCCCTTGTCGCCGCCGATGATGCTCACGCCTTCGACGTTGCGCACCGCATCGGCCAGGGAACGGAACTGCTTGGTTTCCAACTCTTCGCGGGTAATCACCGACACGCTGGCCGGCGCATCGCGCACGTCCTGGCTAAAGCCCGAGGCCGTGACTACGGTCGAACCGATCTCCATCGGCGCGCTGGCCGCGACGGTCGAAGGTTCTTCTTTTTCATCGGCCTGGGCCGTACCAAAGGTCAGGCCCAGGCTGACCAGAGCCGTGGCCACGGCCAGTGGGTGGCGAACAAAGAGCGAGGAATAAACGGTGCCGCGACAGTGCCGGTTCATAAACAGCGTTCCCAGGATTTCTTGCAATACTGCAAATCAAAATAATAAGCTGTATCAATTGCTTCTTTAGGCCTGCATGGTGCCAGCCAAAGCTGACCAGAACCTGACGAGATGCAAATCATTCGCTTTAAGCGCCGGTTGGGCGCCTCCGTTTTCCTGCGTGGATCGATCTGAATGAAAGTGCTGGTTGTCGAGGATCACCGGGCGCTGCGCGGTTTGCTGATCGATCATCTGGCCCAGGCCGGGTTTGCCGTGGATGCCGCCGACAGTGGCCAGGCCGCCCAGGCCCTGCTGGAACTGGGCAGTTATGACGCCATGCTGCTTGATCTCGGCCTGCCGGACATGGACGGCATGGACCTGCTGGGCAAGCGCCGGGGCACCGTCAACGCCGACCTGCCGTGCATCATCCTCACCGCCCGCGATGCCTTGGACAGCCGTATCGCGGGGCTCAATGCCGGGGCCGACGACTACCTCCTCAAGCCCTTCGACATGCTCGAACTGGAGGCCCGTCTACGCGCCGTGCTACGGCGCCCCGGCAGCCGCATAAACACCCAGTTGCGCTGCGCCAACCTGGTGTTTGAGCCGGACACCCGACACCTGAGCGTTGACGCCCACCCGGACGTCGTGGTGCTGGCCCGCCGCGAAGCCATGCTGCTCGAAGAGTTGCTGCGCATCGCCCCACGCATCGTGATCAAGGAGCGGCTGGAGGAGCGCCTCTATGCCTTCAACGAGCCAGTCACACCCAACGCCATAGAAGCCCTGGTCTCGCGTCTGCGCCGCAAACTGGCGGGAATCGGCGCCCACTGCCGCATCGATACCGTGCGCGGGCTCGGCTATCGGCTGCTAGAGATCGACCATGGCTAGGCGCAGCCTGCGCTGGCGGCTGCTGACGGCCATGCTGCTGGTGTTCGCCCTGGGCTTCGGCAATCTGGCGATCTACCTGTATGGCACTCGGGATGAGTTGCGGCGCGGCGTCATGACCATCGAAGCCCAGGTGATTGCCGACGGTTTTACCACCAGCAACGACCCGGCGAGCCTGCCGCGCCGCTATGCCGGTGGCGAACTGTCCTACTCGCTGTACGCCGCCGATGGGCGGCTGCTGTGGATGTCGGAAAACCTGCAACGCCCGCGCCGCCTTAAGCAAGCCAATGACGACAGTGGCTGGTTGCGCTGGAGCGCCTTTAGCGGCCGGGTGGTCAGCGTGCCGGTGCAGTTGAGCGATGGCGCAACCCTGATGGTGGCCAAGGAAGACAACCTCGAACGCCAGGTGATTGGCGAACTGCTGGCCGCCCGCCTGCATCACAGCCTGATCCTGATGGTGCCCATCGGGCTGGTGTCGCTGGGCCTGATCCTGTTGCTGCTGCACTGGACCCTGCGTCCGGTCCGCGCCGCCGCACGACTGGCGCGCGAGATCGGCCCCGCGGACCCGCAGCAGCGCATTCCCCTGGAGCACTTGCCCAGTGAAATCGCGCCCCTGGCCGCCGCCGCCAATACGGCGCTGGATCGCCTGGCTGCGGCCTACACCGCTGAGCGCCGCTTTGTTGCCGATGCGGCCCACGAGCTGCGCACGCCGTTGACGGTCCTTGACCTGCGCCTGCAGGCCGGGCGGCGCAGCGGACAATTGCAATGGCCAGCCCTGGAAATGGAAATGCGCCAGATGCGCCGCCTGGTCGGGCAGTTGCTGGAGCTGGCCCGGCAGGAAGGCGAAGCCGCCGAAGGCAAGGCGACGGCCCAGCGGGCCAATCTGTCGCGCGTTACCCGCGAAGCAAGCGCCGCGCTGCTGCCGCTGTTCGAGGCCCATGGACGCACGCTGGAGGTCGACATTGCCGAGGGCTGCGAATGCCCGGGCAACCCGGATCAACTGCGCGAGGCCTTGAGCAACCTGCTGGAAAATGCCTTGGTGCATGGCCAGGGAACTGTGCACGTGCGCCTGTACCGTGCCGACCCGCAATTGCGCCTGGAAGTCAGCGACCAGGGTACGGCCCTGGCTGAACAGGAACGCGAAGCGCTGTTTCTGCGCTTTCGCAAAGGCAGCCAAAGCAGTGAAGGCACCGGCCTGGGCCTGGCCATCGTGCGCCAGATCGTGCAGAACGCCGGGGGCCAGGTGGCCTTTGTCGACGCGCCTCACACCTGTGTGCGCATCACCCTGCCCGGCGGCTAGCTAGCCTGCGCGGTTTTCTTCAGGCGCACCCGCCGCGGCAGTTCGACAGCAGGCGGCGCCTCCAGTCGGCGAAAGACCTCGTCGAGCATGTCCAGTTGCGCCAGCACCTGGATAAAGGTGCCCAACTCCACCGCGCTTTCACCCGCCTCGACCCGGCCGATGGTCGGCGTCGACACCCCGATGCGCTGGGCCAGATCGCATTGACGCAGCTTCGCCCCAAGGCGTTTTTGTTTTACGTGGAGACCGATCCGGCCGAGGATCTCAGTACAGACCAAAGGAAAGGATTGTGTCATGGGAAACCCGCAGGTTCAGATGCCGTGGCAGTGAGGCCACACACGCCAGTGCCGCCCTTGGTGCGGCGCCCGGTGCGTGCGCCGGTGCTTTCAGAACGCCCAGCGCGCCTTGAGGAAGGCGCCCTGGTCAAGGAAGTCGCTGCGCGATTGAGCGTCATAACGCAGGCAGGCTTCAGTACCGCTGGGCAGAGTATGGCTCAAGCCCTGGCCAACGCGAGCCAGGGGAAAACTGAGCGAATCTGAGCGATAGCTGAATGCGTTTCTCGGGTTTATCTCAGGCCCGGCAGCGCGCGAGCACACCCGCGCCTACAAACGACCGCAGAACGTAGCCGAATAACCGCCAAACATGAGGATTACCTTGCATCGTGTGAAAGCGCCTGACTGGCCGCCATCCGTCGCGGGTGAGCCACGCGCCGGGCATTTAGAGCCCGCCTGCAAGCCCGCCAAATCGATAAGCTCACGAGGTCACCGGTAGGCGCGAGCAAGCCCGTTCCTACCAGGGATTCAGGGCAAGGGTTGTGGCCTATACCGCCGGTTTCTCGGCTTCGGGGCTGATCACCAGTTCTTCGGGGATCTCGTCCACCCGTGGATCGAGGATTGCAGCCATGGTGCCCACCGGGTGTTCGGGCATCACCACGTGGTGCAGCGGTGCGCCATCGACCAGGTATTCCCCCGTGACATGCTTGGGCTGCACGCGCCAGATCAGCAGCAGTGCGCAGCCGGAAAACAGCATGTAGAAGGCGCTCTGGCCATAGAGATTCATCAGCGCGCCGGCAATGATCGGGCCCAGGCAGGCGCCGATGCCGTGTGTCGCCAGCATCATGGCGCTCAACGGCACGCGCCGGGCCTGCTCGACGTTGTCATTGGCCAGCGCCACCGCCAGCGGATACAGGGTGAACAACAGCATGCCGCTCAAAAAGCCGAAGACCAGCAGCAAGGCATAGGGCAACTGGATCAGCCCCCACAAGGGAATCACTACCAGCCCCAGGGCCACGGCGCAGCAGCGGATCAGGCGCGAGCGATCAATGCGGTCCGACAGCCAGCCCATCGGCCATTGCCCACACAGGCCGGCGAAGATCGACACGGCGACAAAGGTACTGGCCTGGGCCGTATCCAGCCCATTGAGCGTGGCGAAGACCGGTGCCAGGGCATAGAAGGCACCGATCATCAGCCCGGTGACAAACACCGTGGTCAGGGCCTGGGGCACCCGCTGCCAGAAGAACCCGACTTCCAGCGGCGCCGCCGTCAGTTTGGCCGGGTGCAGGCGCTTGGTCATGGCGACCGGCAGCAGGCAGGCGGCGAAGCAGATGGCAACAATCAGCAGCGGTTTGAAGTCCAGCTCCGGACGCCAGACCAGCACGCCCTGCCCCAGCATCAACCCCAGGGACACAGCAATCATGTAGCCGGCAAACACCGCGCCACGCTGATGGTTTTCCGCCTGTTCGTTGAGCCAGCTCTCGATCACCATGTACTGGTTCATCATCACCAACCCGGTGATAAAGCGCAGTACCAGCCAGAACTCCAGCGCTTCGAACAGGACATGCAGCAAGGCGATGATGGTCGCCACCCCGGCGCAGGCCACATAGGAGCGCACATGGCCGACGCTGGCGATCATCCGGTGGCCGAACTTGGCGCCACAGACCATACCGGCGTAGTAGGCGGCGGTCAGCGCACCGATCCACAGTTCGCTCACGCCTTCCCCCGTCAGGCGCAGGCCGATAAAGCTAAAAAACAAACCTGTGCCGATCAGCATCAGGATGGTCGCGCCGTACAGCGCAGGAAAGGTCAGCAGGGTCAGGTTCATGGCGGCAGTCGAAAGCTACGCGAGGGGTGGAAGGTCAGGTTCGGGGTAAGCCGGCGCTGGAATATTCCAGCAACCAGTGGCGAAAGCTGCGCACCGCCGGCGGCGGATTGCGATGGTGCGGTTGCATCAGGTACAGGCGGCCCCGGCTGAGCATGCTGTCGGGCAGCGCCAGTTGCAGGCGTCCGGACGCCAGCTCGCCTTCGAGCAGGCTGCGCCAGCCCAGGGACACGCCCTGGCCCATCATGGCCGACTGCATCAACAGCTGATAACTGTTGGTGCGCAGGGCCTGGCGCGGGGTGCTGTAGCCGGCGCCGACCGCAGAAAACCAGTCGGCCCAGGTCAGCCAGTCGTGGTAGTGGTCCTCGACAATCAGCAGCGTATGGGCTTCGAGCAGGTGCTGTGGGTCATGGATCGGCCCGCGTCGTTGCAGGTACTCGGGGCTGCAGACACTCACCACCTCCTCGCTCTCGAACACCGGCGACAGTTCCAGGCCGTGGGGCGCCGGCAGTTCGTCGAGGTGATAGAACAGGCCCAGGTCGTATTCGCTGACATCCAGGTGGGTCGGGCTTTCGCTGCACAGAATGCGGATATCCAGGTCCGGGTACAGACTCTGGAATTCGGGTAGCAGGCGCGCCAGCCAGATCGAGCTGATGGTCGGCGTACTGGCCAGGGTCAGTTGCCGATCAGCGCCACGGCGACGCAGTTCGGCAGACTCGCGATCCAGCTCGCGCAACAGGCGCTGGACCGTACGGAAATAACGTTCACCGGCAGGCGTCAGGCTGATGCCCAGCGCCTGGCGGTGAAACAGGGGACGTGCCAGGTCTTCTTCCAGCCGCTTGATCTGCCGGCTGACCGCACTCTGGGTCAGGTTCAACTCGTGGGCGGCCTGGGTAAAACTCAGGTGCCGCGCGGCAGCCTCGAAGGTCTGCAGGCAGTTGAGCGGCGGAAGATCGACATTACGACGGGACATGGCATTTCCAGAAACAATCGATGGCCCCGGCAAACCGGGGCCAGGCAGGCCTCACAATGGCGCGCATCCTGCCATTACCGGCGTCAGAGCGCGAGCCGTGCCACACGCTCGTTCCACTGGCGACGATGAACGGTTTCGCCGTTCTCGCGCGCCACCTGTTCGGCTTCGATATGGAACCACTCGCCATCGGCATGAATATGCAGCCGACTGTCGACTTCCACCGTCCACTCATCGCGACCGACACGGTAATGCCACTGGATATCGGCACGGGCCGACAGCGGGTCCCACGGCAGGCTGCGGTACTCTTCGGTGCAACGCTGGTCGACCCACAAGCCATGGTCGAGGAAGCGCATGGCGCCCAGGTCGTCTTCGATGCGCACACAGACTTCGCCGCTACCGACATCTTCGATCAGGGTCCGCTTGGGCGCTGCCGCACGGATGGTTTCCAGGGCCGCCGGCGTCGAGCATTGCGGCGCCTCGAACGGCGACTCGACTGCCGGGCCGGTGAACACCGGCAGTTGCACGCTTTGCAGCTCGGGCAACAGGGTCAGGGTGGTCAACTCGCGGCTTGGCCACAGCAGCGGGAAGCTGGCCGTGCTCAGGGCCAGGCGCAGGCGGTAACCGGCCGGCACACGAACCCCGGCCTGGTCCAGCGTCAGGCGGACCGACATCGGCTCACCCGGCACCGGTGGCGTCAGGGTCGCGAAGTCATCGCGCAGGTTGAGGTTGAGCACGCCGTAGGTGATCTGTGTGACCTGGCCATCCGGCGCCACCGCGTTCAAGCGGGCGACCAACTGACCGCAGGCCGTGTCGCTGCTCAAGCGCAGGTTCAGGCGCACATCACCGAGCAGGGCCAGGGTGTCGGTCAGCGGTGCGGAGTCGAAGCACAGCGACTGGGCATCGTCCCGCCGCTGGTCGGTCGGGCCATCGGGGCCAAACCAGATCGCACAGTATTCGCCCTGGTGCAGGCCGGTGGTCAGCGGCGAGCAAATGCTGCGCGCCTGATCCAGCGCCGCGTTGCCCGGGGCCAGGCCCTGGGCGCCGAGGCTGTAGTCGGTCCAACGGATCTGCGGATCGGGCCAGCCGGCAGTCTCGACCCAGATCCCCAGACGCTCGGCGTAGCTGCCCTTGGGTGGCAGAACATCCTGCAGGTAAAAGCGGTTGGCCGGTTCGTCCATCACACCGTTGTCGATGCCCTTGAGCCAGTGGTCCCACCAGCGCTTGGCTTCCTGGAGGAAACCGATGGCCGGGTTGGGCACGGCGAAGTGCGGGTATTTGTGAATCCATGGCCCGAGCATGGATTTCTTCGGTCCGGACAGGTTTTCCATCAACCGTGGCACGCTGTTCTTGTAGGCATCGCCCCAGCCGCCCACGGCATAGACCGCGGCCTTGATGGCCGAGTAATCCTCGCAGACCGAACCGTGGCGCCAGTAGTCGTCACGGGTCTGGTGTTGCAGCCAGGTCTTGGCCAGTAGCGGCATGGCGTCCAGACGCTCCTGCCACATGGCGCGCGAGGCGTCGCCGACCAGCAGCGGGTCGGGCACGGCCGCGCTGAAGTTAAGCATGGTCGCGGCCCAGCCAAAATTCTCCAGCAGCAGATTGCCGCCCTTGTAGTGGATATCGTCGGCGTAGCGGTCATCGGTGGAGCACAGGGTGATGATCGCCTTCAGCGCTTCGGGTTGGCGAGCCGCCACTTGCAGGCCGTTGAAACCGCCCCAGGAGATCCCCATCATGCCGACGTTGCCGTCGCACCAGGCCTGGGCGCACAGCCAATCGATCACTTCAAGAGCGTCGTTCTGCTCCTGCAACAGGTACTCATCGGCCATCAGCCCCTGGGATTCACCATTGCCGCGCATGTCGACGCGCACGCAGATGTAACCCTGGCCGGCCATCCAGGGATGAGTCAGGGCATCGCGCACGGCGGTGCCGTCACGCTTGCGGTACGGCAAGTATTCGAGGATCGCCGGAAAGGCCTGGGCACCGGCGGTTTCCGGCATCCAGATACGCGCGGCCAGTTGCGTGCCATCGCTGAGCGGGATCAAGCAATGCTCGATTTCCCGGACCTTATGGGCAAATTCGGTGACGACTTCCATGGCTTACTCCAAAAAACAGAATTCAAGTCGATGCGCTGCACCAGCCCCCGTCACTTGGACGGGAGCGGGTACAGAGGGATCAGAACAGGCTGAACGGGTACTCGGTGATCAGACGGATATGGTCGACATCGCCGTCCGAAATCCCGTTGATCCGATGGGTGCCCTGGCGCAGGGTGAACGACAGGTCCTTTGCCGCACCGGACTGCACCACGTAGCGCACATCGATATCGCGCTCCCAGTGCTTTTCGTTGTCGGCGTAGTAGCGGTACGGGCTGCCGACCGGAATCCGATCACCCTGAACGTTGTCACCGCGGATATAGCGCGTGGTGAACGACAGACCGGGAATGCCCAGCGTGCTGAAGTCCAGCTTGTAGCGCAGGCTCCACGACCGCTCGCCAGGGCCGTTGAAGTCGGCGATCAGTGAGGAGTTGGCCAGGTAGATCGAGTCATGGAAGCCACCGCCACCGAGCACCAGATAGTCGAAGGGCTGATCGCCATCGATACGCTGGTGGGCCACGGTAAAGGTCTGCGGACCGAGCCGATACGCCAGCGCCAGGGACCAGGCCGTGACCGCGATATCGCCAGCCACCGCCTTGCCGTCATCCAGGGTGCGGTACAGGTTGAAGTCCAGATTGAGGTTCTGGTACGCCTGGGCATCCAGCGGCTGGTCGAAGTTCAGGTTCACATAGTGCTGGCGCCACAGGTCTTCATAGCGCGAGGTGTAGAGCCCGAGTGCAACCTGCGGGTGCAACTGATAGGTGCCGCCGAGGAAGTCGACATCGCCGCCCTGCGCACCGGCATAGCCAGCGTAGAAACCGCTGTCGCGCCCGGTCTGGTTGAAGTCCCGGGCCGCCGTGAAGTGCCCGCCTTCGAGCATCAGGCCGTCCAGCTCCAGGCTCTTGAACGCGAACCCGGTGGCCGTGGCCGGCATCAGCCGGCTGTCCGCCAGGGCGATCACTGGGTTGTAGGGGCGCAGGTCGCCGTACTTCAACTCGGTGTTGGAGATACGCATTTTCACCGCACCACCGCCCACGGCGGAGGTATCTTCGCTCTTGCCCGAATGGTCGGACACCAGCAGCTTGGTGCGAGCCCGGCCACCGCCACTATCGAGCTTGGCGGTGAAATAGGCATGGGCATCGATACCAAAACCGACGGTGCCCTGGGTGTAGCCGGACTGGTAGTCGAGTTGCAGGCCCTGGGCCCACTCACGACCGTCCTTGTCCTGACCACGGTAGTCATTGTTGCGGTAGTAGTTGCGCAACTGGCCGGTCAACTGACTGTCTTCGATAAAGCCTTGACTGTCTTGCTGGGCCGCTTGGCCCAACAGTGGGTAGAACAGCGCGGCGCTCAGGGCGCTGAGGTTGAACAGGCAGGTTTTCATCGGGTCACCTGCGCTGCAACAGCCGCACGGGCGCTGGCCTGCTGGGCGGAGCGTTGCTTGCCTTCGACACGGGCCGGCCGATGCAACAGGCTCGGGTCGCGCAGCCAGAAGATCAGCGCACTGCTGGCCATCAGCACCAGGATCATCCCGGGCAAACCGCCGAGGTTGGAGAGCATCTTCACGCCATCGATACCGACGAAGGACACCATGACCCAGGACACGGTCCCGATAATCACACCCCAGACCACCTTGAGCATCGGGTTGCCATCCAGATCGGAATCGGCGGTAACCCCCTTGCTGCACAGGTTGGAGATCACGTCAGTGCTGGAGTCGGCCGCAGTGACGAAGGAGATAAAGGCGATAAACAGCAGGAAGGCGATCATCAGGCCGCTGGCGGGCAGTTGCTGGAACATCTGGTACAGCACGTGCTCGACACCCTGCTCATTGAGCACCGCGTTCAGGCTACCGTTGCCCAGTGCATCGAAGTACAGGCTGCTGCCGGAGAAGATGCAGATCCACACGGCGGTGAACAGCGCCGGGTAAAGCATGTTGATCTGTACGAATTCACGCACGGTGTAGCCACGACCGATCTTGCCGAGGAACATCGCGCTGACCGGGGCCCAGGCGAACCAGACCGACCAGTAGAAGACGGTCCAACTCTGCGGCCAGTTGTCGCCGCTGGCGGCGCCGGTGAACAGGCTGCGGCTGAAGAAGGTATCCAGATAAACGCCCAGGGACTCGACGCCCAGGCTGAACATGTACAGGGTCGGGCCGAACACCAGGACAAACAGGCCCAGGGCCAGCATGATCCAGGTATTGAACGACGACAGCAGCACGATGCCGCGCTGCAGGCCGCTGGCGGCCGAAGCGACGAAGGTGATGACAATCACCGCGATGATGATTGCCAGGCGCAGCGGCGTGGTCTCCCCGCCGATGTATTGGCTCAGGCCACCGGACAGGGTCAGCGCGCCCGTCCCCAGGGACGACGCCATGCCTGCGACCAGGGCGAACATCGCCAGGGTGTCGATCAGGCCGGCATAGCGTTTGACGCGCGCTTCACCGAGCAGCGGTTGCAGCATCGAACCGATGGAGAAGCTGGCACGCAGGTTGTAGAACACCAGGGCAAAGACCAGCGACGGCACCAGGTAGATGGCGTACGGGGTGATGGTCCAGTGCAGGAACATGGTCGACATCGCGAAGCTTTTCGCGGCGGCGCTACCGGCTTCGATCGACAGGCTGGAGGGCGGTCCGTAGGTGTGATACAGCGGCTCGGCGGTGGTCCAGAAGAGCACGCCAACGGCCAGGGTGGTGCACAGCGCGACCATGAACCAGCGGCTCTTGGTCAACAGTGGCTTGGCGTCTTCGCCGCCGATGCGCACGTTGCCCAGGGGGGAGAAATAGACAATGACGGTCAGGACCACCATGGCGAACGAACCGGCACTGAACAACCAGGAGAAGTTCGTCAGGATCATGTTGTTGAGCTGTTTGCTCACCGCAAGGAATGCATTCAGGTCGATATAGCTGGCGGTCACCGCCGCCAGCAGAATCAGAAACGTTGGCCAGAACACCAACGGACGCAATGGGTACTTCATCTCGTGCGCTTCCCCAGACAGATTTATTTTTATTGCCTTGAACGGCATTGTTTGGCACGAACCCAGCAACATCCTGCGGCTGTCTGTTCGTATCGAAGTCTTCGCGGCGCATAGATAACCGTTTCTGCGCCACAGGACGCAATCGACGAATCGGTATGGGGGTATTCCGCCACGGAATGACGCACCACCTCAGGTCATGGCGGGGAGTCCATGCCCGTTCGTGAAGCACAAAAAACAGTATGGGATGCCCTGACTCGGGCTTTTCAGGGGAATTTTTCCATAAAAAACGCCCCGATCATCACGACACAACCGGCACGGTTATCTCGGATGAATCGGGGCGTTTTCCTGCAGCCCTCAGGCCGCTACGACGCTGCCGTCAATCAGAATACGCTGATCGGGTAGTCGACGAAAATACGCACTTCGTTACCACTGGCGTTGTATTCCGCGGACTTCTGCGACACGCGCAGGATCGAGCTGCGCAGCTTGACGCTCAGGTCCTTGGCCGGGCCGCTCTGAACCACGTACTTGAACTGGTTGAAGATTTCGCGCTCGGTACCACCGGTGCTGGTGGAGGTGGTGATGTTGTCACCCCGTACGTAGGCGAAGTTGTAGCTCAGGCCAGGCACGCCGAAGGTGCTGAAATCCAGGCCGTAGCCCAGCTGCCAGGAACGTTCGTCCGCGGCATTGAAGTCAGACCAGTAGGAGTTGGCCAGGTAGATGGTGTTGCCACCGTCACCCTGACGGAAACCCGCGTTCTGATAGCCGCCGTAGGGGTAGCCGAGCAGGCTGTCACCGGTGCTGCGCTGGTGGGCCAGGGTGAAGGAGTGCGCACCCAGAGCGTAGGTTGCAGCCAGGCTCCAGATCTTGTTGTCCTGACCGTCGGTGCCCTTGAACTCAGCGTAGGATTTGTCCAGCTTGGTCCGGTAGCCGTTGAAGTCCAGGGTCAGCGATTGATCGGTGGCCAGCGGGAACACGTAGTTCAGGTTCACGTACTGCTTCTTCATCACGTCTTCCACATCGGAAGCGTAAAGAGCAGCCTTGAACTCCTTGGTGAACTGGTAGCTACCGCCCAGAACATTGATGCTTTTCAGGCCACCGCTGTCACGACCTTCAGCGCTCTTGCGCGACTCGGCAGTGAAACGACCGGCGTTCAGCTCCAGGCCTTCGATCTCTTTGGAGGTGACCAAAGTACCGGTGTAGCTTTCCGGCAGCAGACGCGAGTTGTCGTAGTTCAGCACCGGCAGGGCAGGCATCTGGTCACCGTAGGTCAGCACGGTGTTGGACAGACGGAATTTGACTGCAGCACCGCCCTTGGACAGGTCGCGAGCAGGGTGACCGCTTTCGCCCAGCTTGAAGAAGTCGATACCGGCGCCGCCGGAGCGACCCTGGCCGCCGTCAAGACGCAGGCCGTAGAGCGCGAACGCATCAACGCCGACGCCAACAGTGCCCTGGGTGAAACCCGAGGAGAAGGTGCCGATGACGCCCTGGCCCCATTCGGCTTTATCCGAATCATCCGGGTCGGTGTGCTTGTAGTCGCGGTTGATATAGGCGTTGCGCAGCAGCACGTTCAGGCTGCTGTCTTCCACGAAGCCCTTGGACTCCGATTGCCCGCTAGCCATTGCCTGGGTAGCGCTCAACACGCCCAGTGCGATCAGGCCAATCCGTTTGTTCAACATATTATTTTCCTTATTGCTGGGTAGGTTACGCACTGTGGCCCCCCCTGCCGGACAGATAACCTGAGTATCTCGGCGTCGGCGAAAAAAATAACAAGAGGCCCGCCTACACCCTGGGTGCAGCGGGCCTCTTATTATTAGTATTTATGGCCCATGGCCACAGGCGATGGACGAATCCTAGGGGGGGTTGGTCAATGTGTCAATTTCGTTAATCCTCGGGGATTAGACCGATTTTGCAGGGTGACCAAACCGAAAATCGTAAGCCAGGTGTCTAGCTGAGGCTTTATGTCGCACTCGGCGGGCGCTCCAGCGCCCGAGCCAAATCACGGGGCGCAGCCCTCCAAGCCGCAAAACGGGGCCGCGGTACCGACCCCACGCCCGACAGGCTGGACCGCCTGTGCCAGCCACTGGGCAAAGGCGCGCGGCTTGCCCAGATAGGGGCCGATATCGATCAGTTGGAACTGGCCCATCGTCTCCAGCACCAAGGTCGGGAAGCCCTGCCCACCGACGCTGGTCAGAAAACTGCGACTGTCCTTTATATGGGCCTGGGTCACCGGGCCGCTGCTGTGCTCAAACGCCGCACCGAACGCTCCCATATCGAAGCCCAGTTCGGCGGCCAGTGCCAGCAGGACCTCGGGGTCGCTGATGCGACGCCCTTCGACGTAGTGGGCGCTTTGCAACTCTGCGAGAAACTCCAGCCCCCTGCCCGCCAACTGGTCGGCCACCAACACGGCCGTAATCGGCGGCGCCGAATCGAAGACCGCCGAGGTATCGCGCAGGAGGCCATCGAAATACGCCAGCCCAAAGGGTTGACCGGTCAACTCGGCAATCCGCTGGTCGTGGGGCATGACGTAGTCACGCAGTTGAGGAGACACCGGCTGCCGATTGTTGCCGGTCATCATACCCCCGCCATAGGCCACCACCGGCAGTACGGCCTGGGCCACCTGGATCAGGGGTTTGGCGCCATAGCACCAGCCGCACAGCGGGTCGTAGATATAGTGAAGCGTGGCAAGTGCGGTCATGGAACCTCCGGGGTACGGGACAAAATCACCGGCTCCAGACTATGACCATTGCCCTCGACTAAAAATGCCGAAAAAATACTCAATCTGTTGTGCAAAACGGACAGATCACCCCGCCATATGTAGAACAGACGCCTGCACACTGCGCACCCGCAGCGCCCGGAAGCGCTGGCAACGCCCATAAAAAAGCGCCGCTGCCCGAGAACCCGGTCAGCGGCGCTGTTTACTCAATGTCCTTATCAACCGCGCAGAAGCGCCAACAGTGCTTGTGTCTCAGCGTCGCTAAACAGATCGGCCGGGTAGCGCTCACTGAGTATTCGTTGGGGGTCCTGACTTCTTACCACTTGCGTTCCATTGCACTTCAACCATCGGGCCAGAACTTGAAGCGACTCGCTATTCACCGACAGGGGATGCGACATCCGCTCACTTACTGCGTTCATTACGGCGCTCTCCTGGTGCATGAGCGGCTAACTTACTCAAGGTTTATGACAGAACAATGCGGCTATGTGCCGCATCGCCCAGCCCAAGACAGATACAAGAGCTATGCCAATGTGACGGTTTTATGAAATCCATAGACATAAAAAAACCGCGCCCAGAAGGGGCGCGGTCTCTAGAGAAGCCAGTTGCGGAAGGCCATTAAAACGCCATCACCGAACCGGAAACACTTTTTGTTACAGGCTCACCCAACCCGCTGCGGCGCGGGTTGCTGTTGGGTAAGACAATGAATATTGCCGCCCCCCAGTAACAACTCGCGGCCCGGTACCATCACCACTTCGTGCGTCGGGAAAAGGCCCTGGAGGATATCCCGGGCGACGTTGTCCAGCGGGTCGTCAAAACTTGGCGCAATGATCGCGCCATTGACGATCAGGAAGTTCACATAGGACCCGGCCAGGCGTACCGACGGATTGCGCTCCTGGGAGCCGGCCACCTGGTCGACCCCCGCACATTCCTCGGCCGTGGCATACAAGGGACCGGGGATCGGCATCTTGTGCACCACAAAAGCGCGGCCACGGGCATCGCGCTGTTCCTGCAAGACCTTCAGCGCCGCCTGGCAGCGCGGGTAGTTCGGGTCCTGAGGATCGTCGGTCCAGGCCAGCAGCACTTCGCCCGGGCGCACATAGCAGCAGAAGTTATCCACATGGCCGTCGGTTTCATCGTTGAACAGGCCGTCCGGCAGCCAGATGATCTTATCCACAGCCAGTTGCTCGCCCAGCAACGCTTCGATCTGCTCGCGCGCCAGATGCGGGTTGCGGTTGTGATTGAGCAGGCATTCCTCGGTGGTAATCAGGGTGCCTTCGCCGTCCACATGGATCGAGCCGCCTTCAAGCACAAAGCCCGGCGTCGCATACGCCGGGCAGCGTTCGATGCCCAGCACCTTGCTCGCCACTTGCTCGTCGCGATTCCACGGGAAGTACAACCCGCCCTCGAAGCCGCCCCAGGCATTGAAGCCCCAGTCGACCCCGCGGACCTCGCCCTGGCCGTTGATCACAAAGGTCGGCCCGGTATCGCGCACCCAGGCATCGTCGCTGGACAGCTCGACCACGCGGATATTCGACCCGGCCAGCTGGGCCAGCGCATTGTCGTACTGCGCAGCCGACACCCCGACCGTGACCGGCTCGAATCGGGCGATGGCCTTGGCCACGGCCACATGCGCCGCCTGGGCCGGCTTGCCACCCAGGCGCCAGTTGTCCGGGCGCTCGGGCCAGATCATCCAGACCTGGGTCTGCGGTGCCCATTCGGCCGGCATATGGAAACCGTCGGCGCGGGGTGTGCTGTGCAAGGTGCTCATGGCGATCAGGACTCCAGGGAACCGTCGAGGGTCTTCAGCGCGCCATACAGGTTCGGCCGGCGGTCACGGAACGTGCCCCAGGCGCTGCGGGTATGTTCCAGCTCGTCGAGGTCGAAGCTGTGGACCAGGATGCCTTCTTCGGTTTCATCCAGCTCGGCAACCTTTTCGCCAAACTGGTTGGCGATAAACGAGGAGCCGTAGAAGGTGATGTCGTAGCCGTCCTGCTCTTCGTTGCCAATGCGGTTGCTGGCGATCAGCGGCATCAGGTTGGCGCCGGCGTGGCCCTGCTGCACACGCTGCCAGTGGTCGCGCGAGGAGATGGTCTTGTCATGCGGCTCGCTGCCGATGGCGGTCGGGTAGAACAGGATTTCCGCGCCTTGCAAAGCCATGCTGCGGGCGCATTCGGGGAACCACTGGTCCCAGCAGATGCCCACACCGATCTTCGCGTAGCGGGTGTTCCAGACCTTGAAACCGGTATCGCCCGGGTTGAAGTAATACTTTTCGTGGTAGCCAGGGCCGTCCGGGATATGGCTTTTACGATAAATCCCGAGGTTGCTGCCGTCAGCGTCGATGATCGCGATACTGTTGAAGCGCGCGCGACCGGCCAGCTCGAAGAAGCTGATGGGCAGGACCACCTGCAGCTCCTTGGCGACTTTCTGGAAATGGGCGATGGCCACGTTGGTCTCGACCGGGGTGGCCAGTTGCAGGTAGTCGGGGTTGGGCTTCTGGCAGAAGTACGGGCTCTCGAACAGCTCCTGGATCAGGATAATCTGCGCGCCCTTGGCAGCGGCTTCGCGCACCAGTTTCTCGGCGGTCTCGATATTGGCTTCGAGGTCCCAGGAACAGGCCATCTGGGTGGCGGCGACGGTAACGATACGGCTCATGTGCATCTCCTGGGCGGGTGCGAAGGGGCGAAGATAGCCCACGCCCCATGACAGATTGGGGAACAGGCTGAATGACGCCCTTTATAGACGATAAAAATCGGCTTTTGAAGGGTTTCGAAATGAATAAATTCACCATTCAGCATTTTTGTTCGATAACAATCGAGTTTTCGCGGTAGCCGCGACAATGGCTACAACGATTGCTGCTAGCTCCTACAATCCTTCGTCAAACACCTTCGACAACATATCGACAAAGAAATCCACGCTCGCGCGGGTGGTGCACATGGGCGGCTTGATCTTGAGGATATTCAGGTAGTCCCCGGTCGGCTGCATAAAGATACTCAGCTCGCGCAGGCGCTCGCACAGCGCCGCCGTCTCCTCGGTGGCCGGCTCCAGGCTTGTCGGGTCACGCACCAGCTCCAGGCCCAGATAGAACCCCGAACCATGCACCGCGCCCACCAGCGGGTAACACTCGATCAGCGCCTCAAGTCGCTGCTTGAAGTAGTCGCCGACCAGCCGCGCATTGTCCCAGAGCTGTTCCTCGGCCATGACATCGAGCACCGCCATGCCAATCCGGCAACTGACCGGGCTGCCGCCCGAGGAGGAGAAGAAATAACCCTCGGCCTCCAGTGCCTCGGCGATCTCGCGCCGGGTAATCACTGCGCCCAGGGGCTGGCCATTGCCCATGCCCTTGGCCATGGTGATGATGTCCGGCACCACGCCCTGCTCTTCGAACCCCCAGAAGAAGTGGCCCATACGGCCGTAGCCAACCTGCACTTCATCGGCGATGCACACCCCGCCCTGAGCCCGCACCAGGGCATAGACCTGTTGCAGATACCCCGGCGGCAGGGAAATACCGCCGGCATTGCCATACACCGGCTCGCAAATAAACCCGGCCAGTGCTTGATTGCCCCGTGCCAGTTTCTCCAGCTGATGTTCGACGCTGCGCACATAGTCCGGCGCACTGTCGGCGCCACGGAACTCGCCGCGATAAGTGTTTGGCGCCGTCACCGGATGCACCCAGTCCGGGCGGCTGCTCAAGGCCTTGGGGTTGTCGGCGATGGAAGTCGACACCGCATCCGCGGCCACCGACCAGCCGTGGTACGCCTCCAGCACGCTCAGCATGTGCTTGCCGCCGCTATAGGCCCACGCCAGGCGGATCGCCAGGTCATTGGCCTCGGTGCCGCTGTTGACCAGGAACACCCGGTCCATCGGTCCCGGCGCCAACGCCAGCAGGCGCTCGGAAAACTCGGCCAGCGCCGAATAATGAAACCGCGAGTTGGTGTTGAGCAGCGACCATTGCCGGCTCGCCTCGGCAGCCATGCGCGGATGACCGTGGCCCAGCACCGCGACATTGTTGAGCATGTCCAGATAGGAGCGGCCCTGCATATCGATCAGGTAGTTGCGCCAGCCGCGTTCGATCCGTGGCGGGTCGACGTAATAGTGCTTCTGGGTCCGGGCAAAACTGGCCTCGCGACGGGCCAGCCATTCGGCCGAATCCACCTCGGGCTCGACATCGCAGGCCAACCCCAGCAGCGCCGCCGGCGAGGGACAGAGCGCCTGCCAGGCCGCCGCGCGCGAAGGCACCGCGAACAACGGCGGCGTCAGCCCCGGCTCTCGGCAGAGCTGCACCAGCAGCGGGCCGCTGACGTCACCCAGGACCTGGCCTTTGACCAGCGCCGCACCGCCGCGCAATACCGTACTCACGCCCGCAAGCTGCAAAGAAAGTGTTGCACCGACCAGTTGCAGGACACCATCGCCCGCCTCGTGCAGCACCCCGGCAAAGGGCGCCTCCACGGTCGAGCCCAGGGGCACATGCAGCTCCACATGTAGGGCCAGGGTCTGTGGTTCATCGGCACGGTCGATATGGGTCCGGGACAGGCGGTACTGCCCATAGCGACTGGCCGCCAGGCCATGGACCGCGGCACCTTCGGCCAGCAGGCGCTGATCGATGCCCGGCTGCTCCCAGTTGCCGGCCTCGAAATGCGCGCTCAGCACACCCAGGTCGATCAAGGCAAACTCACGACCGACCAGGCCGGGCAGCAACGGCGCAAAAGTGTCGTTGCCCAGAGGCGCCAGCGGTTGATCGAGGGCCGTCAGAATGGCCGCTTCCATCAATGCTGCCGGCACCGAGGTCGCGACGTCGAAAATCTCCCACTCGTGAACCAGGTTGTCGCGACTGTAGCGGTTCTGCGGATCGATGCTGACCTGCTGCTCACCACTGAGCACCAGCACCGCCGCCCTTGCCACGATCAGCGGCCAGAGCACGAGCATCTCGGCGTGTTGCAGGGGATTGACCGCGTGATAGGCACGAACCGCCGCAAGAATATAGAAAGGATCGCCCGCCGCATGGTGCAGCAGGGCCGCACAGGTCACGGCCAGATCGGCGATGCGCCAGGTCGCGATCAGATCGCCGAAATCAATGATGCCCTGGACCTGCCATTGGCGCTGGGCATCGCGGGCCCAGACCACATTGTCATCGGTAATGTCCAGGTGAATGGCCTGCACCGGCAATTGCTCCACCAATGGCCCCAGGCGCTGTGCGGCGTGGGCCGTGACCTGGGCAATACGCTCGCGCCGCGCGGCGTCCGCGACCACCGGCAACAGGTGCTCGATCACCGCACGGCCGTGACGCGGGTCCCATTGCAGGGTGCGTGTCAGGCCCGGGTGCTGAAAATCGGCCAGGGCCCGGTCGATCTCGCCACACAGCCGCCCCAGACCAGCCACCAGCTCGCCAGGCAGGTGGCCCAGGTGGGTCAACGGCTGACCCTCGATGTATTCGAGCAGACGCATCTGCAAGGGCTGGCCTTCCAGCTCCAGGGCCAGCAGCTCCTGGCCATCGTTCGCGGCGATGACGCGCGGCACGCGCAAACCCGGCCACGCCGCCAGATGCTTGAGCGCCGCATGTTGGGCCTGCAGCTCGCTGGCGGCGTAGTCGCCATGGCAGAACTTGAGCACAAAGCGGCCATGGTCGCTGTCGACCCGGTAATTCAGATCCTGCTGGCTGCCCAGCGCCTGCAGGGTACCGCTGAGCCGGTAATGCTGGTCGAGCAGTTGCAGCGCCTGCTGCTCGGTGACCTGTGGCGACGGCAGACTGGCGCGATGAATCAACGTGGCGAGCAACATACAGCGACCCCTGATAGTGGTGAGCAGGCGCTTATATCGCCATTGCCGTTGCCGATACGCAAGGGGGGCAAATCAATAGTCGCTACGACGCGACCTTTCATCGCGGCCAGCGATCCCGCCTGCCTCCCAGGCGCGATCAGGCTTGCACCGCCCGGCACCTGGCCACAAGCTATGGCCCATTCGCTCAATGCCCAGCCCAGGATCAAGGCACCCGACATGCGCATTCTAGTGACCGGCGGCGCCGGCTTTATCGGCTCGGCGCTGATTCGCCAGCTGATTCAGCACACCGAACATGAGGTGCTCAACCTCGACAAACTGACCTACGCCGGCAACCTGGAGTCGCTGGCGAGCATCGCCACCAACACCCGCTACGAACTGGTCCAGGCCGATATTGCCGACCAGGCGCGGGTCAGTGCCGTGCTCGCCCGCTTCGAGCCCGAGGCGATCATGCACCTGGCGGCCGAGTCTCATGTCGATCGTTCCATCGACGGGCCGGCGGCGTTTATCCAGACCAATATCGTCGGCACCTACAGCCTGCTGGAGGCGACCCGCGCCTATTGGCAGGACCTGCCCGAACCCCGGCGCAGCGCCTTTCGCCTGCACCATGTTTCCACCGACGAGGTCTACGGCGACCTGTCCCCCGGCGACGCCCCCTTCACCGAGCACTCGGCCTATGCGCCCAGTTCGCCCTATTCGGCCAGCAAGGCCGCGTCCGATCATCTGGTCCGCGCCTGGCAGCGCACCTATGGTTTGCCGGTGCTGCTCAGCCACTGCTCCAACAACTATGGGCCGTTCCACTTTCCGGAAAAACTGATCCCGCGAATCATCCTCAATGCCCTGGCCGGCCAGCCGTTGCCGGTCTATGGCGATGGCCTGCAAGTGCGCGACTGGCTGTATGTCGACGACCATGTACAGGCCCTGCTGGCCGTCCTCATGCGCGGTACCGTCGGCGAAACCTATGCCATCGGCGGGCACAACGAGCAAAGCAATCTCGAAGTGGTGCGCAGCGTCTGTGCGCTCCTCGACAAACTGGCGCCCCAGCATCGAGGCAACGTGGCCACCTATGCCGAGCTGATCCGCTTTGTCGAAGATCGACCAGGCCATGATCGGCGCTACGCCATCGATGCTGGCAAGCTCGAACGTGAACTGGGCTGGACGCCCCGGGAAACCTTGGCCAGCGGCCTGCGCAAGACCGTGCAGTGGTACCTGGCCCACCCCGACTGGTGCCGGCACGTACAAGACGGCAGCTATCAGGGCCAACGCCTGGGCCTGGGCACCTACAAGGATCTATTGGCATGAAGGGCATCGTTCTCGCCGGCGGCACCGGCAGCCGCCTGCACCCCATCACCCTGGGCCTTTCCAAGCAGTTGCTGCCGGTCTACGACAAACCGATGATCTACTACCCGATCTCAGTGCTGATGCAGGCCGGCATCCGCGAGATCCTGCTGATCTCCACCCCGCGCGACCTGCCCCAGTATCGCAATCTGCTGGGCGATGGCAGCCAGTTCGGCGTGACCTTCAGCTACGCCGAGCAGCCATCGCCGGATGGCCTGGCCCAGGCGTTGCTGATCGGCGAGGCCTTTATCGGCAGTGACCCGGTGTGCCTGATCCTGGGTGACAATATTTTCCACGGCCAGCACTTCGGCGAACAGCTGCGCCAGGCCGCCAGCCAGGTCCACGGCGCGACGATCTTCGGCTACTGGGTCAAGGACCCGGAACGCTTTGGCGTGATCGACTTCGACCGCGACGGGCGTGCACGCTCCATCGAAGAAAAGCCGAGCAAGCCCAAGTCCAGCTATGCCGTGACCGGCCTGTACTTCTACGACAACGATGCGGTGGCGATTGCCAAGACCCTCACACCGTCAGCCCGGGGCGAACTGGAAATCACCGACCTCAACAACGCCTACCTTCAGCGCGGCGATCTGCAGGTGGAGCGCTTTGGCCGCGGCTTTGCCTGGCTCGATACCGGCACTCACGACAGTCTGCTGGAGGCCTCGCAATATGTGCAGACCATCGAGCATCGCCAGGGCCTGAAAGTGGCCTGCCTGGAAGAGATCGCCTTCGAGAATGGTTGGATCGACCGCGACCAGCTGTTGGCCCGCGCCCACTATTTCGACAAGACCGGCTATGGCCAGTACCTGTTGATGCTCGCCGGGGAACAGCCATGAACGTCATTGCCACCCAGTTGCCAGACGTATTGATCCTGGAACCCACGGTGTTTGGCGACGCGCGCGGCTTTTTCTATGAAAGCTTCAATGCCCGCACGTTCGAACAGGCCACCGGCCTGACCCGCACTTTTGTCCAGGACAACCACTCGCGCTCCCAACAGGGCGTACTGCGCGGCCTGCATTACCAGCTCGAACAACCCCAAGGCAAACTGGTGCGGGTGATCCACGGCGAAATACTCGATGTGGCGGTGGATATCCGCCGCAGCTCAGCCACCTTCGGCCAATGGGTCGCAGTGCACTTGAGTGAGCACAATCATCGCCAGCTCTGGGTACCCGAAGGCTTTGCCCATGGTTTTGTCGTGCTGAGCGAGACGGCCGAATGCCTCTACAAGACCACAGATTACTACCGGCCCGAAGCCGAGCGCTGCATTCGCTGGGACGACCCTGATCTGGCCATCGACTGGCCGCTCGACCGCCCCCCTCTACTGTCCGCCAAGGATGCCAAAGGCCTGGCATTGCGCGACGCCGAAGTGTTTGCATGAGCCTGCGGCCCTTGAAGCTCCTGATCACCGGTGGCACCGGCCAGCTTGGCCACGCGCTGTGCGGGCAACTGGCCGGGCTGGGCAGCATCAGCGCCCCGGGCCGCGAGCAGTTGGACCTGAGTGCCCCTGAACAGATTCGCCAGCAGGTCCGCGCCCTGCGCCCTGACCTGATCATCAACGCCGCCGCCTATACCGCCGTCGACCTGGCCGAAAGCCAGCCAGCGCAGGCCATGGCGATCAATGCCCAGGCCCCGGGCATTCTTGCCGAAGAGGCCGCAGCCCTGGGCGTGCCGTTGATCCATTACTCCACTGACTATGTGTTCGACGGCCAGCAGCCCACGCCCTACACCGAGAGCGATCCACCCCACCCGCTCAACGTCTATGGCCACAGCAAACTGGCGGGCGAACAGGCGATCCGGCGCGTCGGTGGCCCGCACCTGATTCTGCGCACCAGTTGGGTCTACTCCAGCCGGGGGCAGAATTTTCTGCTGACGATGCAGCGCCTGCTGCAGGAAAAACCCGAGCTACGCATTGTGGCGGACCAGCTTGGCGCGCCGACCTGGAGCGGGACCCTGGCCCAGGCCACACGCACCCTGATCGAGCGCTGGCGGGCTGGCCAACCGGGCGCCTGGGGCACCTACCACCTCTGCGCCGGCGGCGAGACGTCCTGGTTCGGCTTTGCCCAGGCCATTGCCCAAGCCCTGCAAAACCAGGGCAAGCCTTGCGCCCGACTGCTGCCAATCCCCGCCAGTGCTTACCCGACGGCGGCGGCCCGGCCGCTGAATTCGCGCCTGGATTGCCGCCTGATTCAACACGCGTGGCAGCTCGACCTCCCGCACTGGCGCGACGCCCTGGCTGAATGCCTGGCGTGCGGCCATTTATCGCGCCCCGTCACTAAGCCATAATGCGCCAGACCCGTCCGGCGCCCGACCTTCCATGACCATGCCTGCCACCCTGCCCCGAAGACCCCGCTGGCGCAGCCTCGCCCTCCTGGCCCTGTGCCTGGCGCCGCTGCTGTGGCCCCTGGAGCATCTGGCCGAGCGCTATTACCGCAGCGAACTGGCCGGGCAGAACCGCCAGACCCTCGACCTCTACGTCGCCAACCTGCTGGGCACCCTGCACCGCTACGAAGTGCTGCCGCAGATCCTTGGCGACCTGCCGGCCCTGCGCGAGGCCCTTGCGGGCCCCGAGCAGAAGAGCCGGCTGGACACGGCCAATCGCCTGCTGCGCGATATCTGCGCGCAGACCGGCGCCGAAGTGATGTACCTGATGGACACCCGTGGCCAGACCCTGGCCGCCTCCAACTGGGATAAACACGACAGCTTCGTCGGGCGCAATTTCGCCTTCCGGCCGTATTTCAGCGAAGCCATGGCCGGGCGCCTGGGGCGCTTTTTCGGCCTGGGCACCACCTCGGGCAAGCGGGGTTACTTCTTTGCTGCGGCCGTGCGCGACGAGGAAAAGATCATCGGCGTGCTGGTGGTCAAGGTCGACCTCGACCATACCGAAAGCCTGTGGGGCAAAACCCCCGAGCAGCTGCTGGTGGCCGACCACAATGGCGTGGTGATCCTCACTTCCAACCCGGCCTGGCGCTTTCGCGCGACCCGCCCGCTCAGCGAGGCCGAACAGCGCTCCATTGTCGCCATCCAGCCCTACCCGACCCGCGATCCGCGCCCGCTGAATATCAATCAAACTGCTTGGCTGACCCAGACCCAACCCATCGAGGAAACCGGCTGGAATGTGAATATCCTGGCGCCGCGCACCCTGATCGACCGCCCGGTGCGCACCGTGCTGGCCATCGGCGGCGCGGCGTTGCTGGTATTGATGCTGCTGTTGGGCCTGATGATGCAGCGTCGACGCCACTACCTGGACCGCATTGCCTTTGAAGCCAAGGCCCGCCGTGAACTCGAAGGGCGCGTGGCCGAACGCACCAGTGACCTGGAAGGCCTGAACCGGCGCCTCAGGCAGGAAGTGCTCGAACGCGAGCACGCCCAACAGGAACTGGTACGCGCCCAGGACGACCTCGTCCAGGCCGGCAAGCTGTCAGCCCTGGGCACTATGTCGGCGAGCATCAGCCACGAACTCAACCAGCCTCTGGCTGCGATCCGCAGTTACGCGGAAAACGCCGAGGTGCTGCTCGACCACCAGCGCACTGACGATGCCCGGGGCAACCTCAAGCTGATCAATGAACTGACCGGGCGCATGGCCTCGATCATTGCCCATCTACGCGCCTTTGCCCGCCGCGACCGCCATGCCCCGGAAAGCGTGGCCCTGCAGCCAGCGCTCGACGATGCCCTGGCCCTGCTGGCCAAACGGCGCCGGGCCATGGAAGTCGAACTGGTTCGCGACCTGCCAGCGGCCACCCTGTGGGTCGAGGCCGGCGAAACCCGCCTGCGCCAGGTGCTGGGCAACCTGCTGGCCAATGCCCTCGATGCACTGACCGAGAAAGGCCCGCCGCGCAAACTCTGGCTCAGTGCCGAAGCCACGGACGACGGCGTCAATCTGTACATTCGCGACAATGGCCCGGGTTTCTGCCTGGAGGCCCTGGGCCGCGCCAGCGAGCCGTTCTACACCACCAAGACCCGCACCCAGGGCCTGGGGTTGGGCCTGGCGATCTGCGAAACCCTGATGCGCGCCTTTGGCGGTGAGTTGCTGTTTGCCAACCATCGCGATGGCGGTGCCCTGATTACCCTGAAACTGCGCGCCGGGGCTCCCGGCGTCAGCCTGCAACCCCCCGAGGACAGCCGCGCATGAGTACCGCCATCGACCACCGCGTCCAGGTGCTGCTGATCGACGACGACCCGCACCTGCTCCAGGCACTGAGCCAGACCCTGGACCTGGCCGGGCTCAAGGTCCTGCCCCTGGCCGAAGCCCAGGGCGTAGCGCAGCGAATCGAGCGTGACTGGCCAGGCGTGGTGGTCAGCGATATCCGCATGCCCGGCATCGACGGCCTGGAACTGCTGGGCCAACTGCATGCCCAGGATGCCGAGCTGCCCGTGCTGCTGATTACCGGCCACGGCGACGTGCCGCTGGCGGTGCAGGCCATGCGTGCCGGTGCCCATGATTTCCTGGAAAAACCCTTTGCCAGCGATGCCCTGATCGACAGCGTGCGCCGGGCCCTGGCCTGGCGGGCGCTGGTCCTGGATAACCGCAGCCTGCGCCTGGCCCTCAGCGATCGGCAGCAACTGAGCGCCCGCCTGGTAGGCCACTCGGCCCCCATGCTGCGCCTGCGCGAGCAGATCGGCGCCCTGGCGGCGACCCGCGCCGATGTGCTGATCCTCGGTGAGACCGGCGCCGGCAAGGAAGTCGTGGCCCGGGCCCTGCACGATCTGTCGAACCGCCGCAGTGGGCCCTTTGTCGCGATCAACGCCGGGGCCCTGGCCGAGTCGGTGGTGGAGAGCGAACTGTTCGGCCATGAACCGGGGGCCTTTACCGGCGCGCAGAAACGCCGCATCGGCAAGTTCGAATTCGCCAATGGCGGCACATTGTTTCTCGACGAGATCGAAAGCATGAGCCTGGATGTCCAGGTCAAGCTGCTGCGCCTGTTGCAGGAGCGGGTGGTCGAACGCCTGGGCGGCAACCAACTGATCCCGCTGGATATCCGCATCATCGCCGCGACCAAGGAGGACCTGCGCCAGGCCGCCGACCAGGGGCGTTTCCGGGCTGACCTGTATTACCGGCTCAATGTCGCGCCGCTGCGGATCCCCCCCTTGCGCGAGCGCGGCGACGACGTGCTGGTGTTGTTCCAGCACTTTGCCGATGAAGCCAGCGCGCGCCACGGCCTGGCGCCCCACAGCCTGCAACCCGGCCAGCGGGCGCTATTACTGCGTCATGGCTGGCCGGGCAATGTGCGCGAATTGCAGAACGCCGCCGAACGCTTTGCCCTGGGCCTGGAACTGGCCCTGGAAAACGCCCCGGACCAGGCGACGCCGGGCCCCGTCGTCAGCGTCGAGGGCGGCTTGAGCGAGCAAGTCGAGCATTTCGAGAAGTCGCTGATTGCCGCCGAACTGGCGCGTAGCCACAGCTCCATGCGCAGCCTGGCCGAAGCCCTGGGCGTGCCGCGCAAGACCCTGCACGACAAACTGCGCAAACACGGGCTGAACTTTGACAGCGGCCAGGCCGCCAGCGCCGATGAACTTGAGTGAACCGAGAGAGAGCTGCATGAGCCGCGACAGTCGCTACCTGGAATCCATGCTTCATCACGATATTCCGCTGACCCGCGAAATGGGCCTCACGGTGCTCGACTGGGCGGGCGGGCGACTGCGCCTGCAACTGCCGCTGGCGGCCAACGTCAACCACAAGAGCACCATGTTTGGCGGCAGCCTGTACTGCGCCGCAGTGCTCGCGGGCTGGGGCTGGCTGCACCTGAGCCTGCGCAAGGCGGGGATCGAGGATGGGCATATCGTGATCCAGGAAGGGCAGATCAGCTATCCACTGCCAGTGACCGGTGCAGCCGACGCGATCTGCAGCGCGCCGGACCCGGCGCGCTGGAACAAATTCCTCGCCACCTACCAACGCCATGGTCGCGCGCGGCTAAGCCTGGAGACGAGCGTGGTGAACAGTGGCAGCGAGGCAGAAGCAGTGCGTTTCACCGGCCAATACGTCTTGCACCGTTAACCCCAGCGCAGCGGTTAGGGGTCGACTTCAGGCCTGTGCCAGCGCCAGCAATCGGGCGCGCCAAGGCGCTTGCGCCGGCACAGCCAGGAAGAACGGGTTGAGCAGCGATTCCCGCGCCGGGTAGCTAAACGGCACACCGCTCAACTCCAGCACCTCGCCTCCTGCGCCTTCGAGCACGCCCTGGGCCGCCGCCGTATCCCATTGCGAAGTCGGCGCCAGACGCGGATAGCAATCGGCAGCCCCTTCAGCCAATAAACAGAATTTCAGCGAGCTGCCGATATTGGCCAGCGCCACATCACCCAACCCGGCCAGCAAACGCTCCTGTTCGGGACTGGAATGGCGACGGCTGGCGACCACGGTCAACGCCGCACCCGCAGGCGGCTCGTTTCGTACCCGGATCGGCTGCGCCTCTGCCTGACCTTCAGCACGCCAGGCACCCAGGCCGGCCCCGCCGAAGTAGCAGCGGCCATTGGTCGGCATCGCCACCACGCCAAACACCACGCGGCCTTGCTCGATCAGCGCGATATTGACGGTAAACTCTTCACTGCCGGCAATGAACTCCTTGGTCCCGTCCAGCGGATCCACCAGCCACCAGCGCTGCCACTGGGCACGCTCCGCCAGCGGAATGTCGGCATCTTCCTCGGACAACACCGGGATACTCGGGTCCAGCGCCACCAGGCCATCGGCAATAATCCGATGGGCCGCCAGGTCCGCGGCCGTCACCGGCGAATCATCGGCCTTGGTCTGCACCGCCACATTGTCACGCCAGAACGGCAGGATCGCCGCGCCGGCCAGTCGCGCCAGTTCGATCACGGGTGCCAGATACGGATGGGCCAGGCTCATGGCTGGAATACCCCGCGCTGGGTCAGCAGGTCACGCACCAGATACAACGCCGCCAACGCACGCCCCTCGGTGAACTGCGGGTTCTGCACCAGAGCCGACAACTCGCGCAGATTGACCTTGTCCACCCCCATGGGCTCCGGCTCGTCGCCCTCCAGGCTTTCTTCATAGAGCTCGGTGGCCAGCACCACCTGGATTTTCTGGCTCATATAGCCAGGCGACAACGACAGCTCGGTCAGGTGCTCCAACTGGCGGGCGCCATACCCGGCCTCTTCCTTGAGCTCGCGCTCGGCGGCGGCCAGGATATCCTCGCCCGGCTCGATCAAGCCCTTGGGCAGGGACAGCTCGTACTCATCGGTGCCACCGCAGTATTCCTCGACCAGCACCGCGTGCTCGGCATCGAGCATCGCCACGATCATCACCGCGCCATAACCCGCCCCGCGACCGACCAAGCGCTCGTAGGTGCGTTCGGCACCGTTGGCAAAGCGCAACTGCACCTGCTCGACACGAAACAGACGGCTACTGGCGACAATCTCGCGGGCGAGGACGGTGGGTTTCTGGCGCATGGGGCGGCTCCTGGGCGATAGCGGGTTACTATACCGTGGCTGGCCCGATTGTTCGTGTCGGATCTCTTTCACTGGCCCGAGAAGTTCACCATGCCCTCGCTCCCCTGGCGCGATATCGACACCGTCCTGCTGGATATGGACGGCACCTTGCTCGACCTGCACTACGACAACCATTTCTGGCTGGAGCACCTGCCCCAGCGTTATGCCGAACTGCACGGCATCAGCCGGACCATGGCCGAGCTGGAGCTGCAGCCGCTGTTCAAGCACAACGCCGGCCAGCTCAAGTGGTACTGCCTGGACTTCTGGACTGCAGAGCTGAAGATTCCGGTGCGCGAACTGAAGCTGGAAACCGCCGACCTGATCGCCCTGCGCCCGGACGCCGACACCTTCCTGGCCGCCATCAAGCAGGCCGGCAAGCGCGTGATCCTGATCACCAACGCGCACCGCGACTCGCTGTCGCTGAAACTGGAGCGCATCGAACTGGCGCCGTACTTCGAGCGGCTGATCAGCTCCCACGACTATGGTTTCCCCAAGGAAAGCCCACAGTTCTGGGACGCCTTGCAGACCGATATCGGCTTTGACCCGGCGCGCAGCCTGTTTATCGACGATACCCTGCCGATCCTGCGCAGCGCCCGGGATTTTGGCATCGGCCATCTGCTGGCCGTGCGCCAACCCGATAGCCGCAAGGGCCCCAAGGACACCGAAGAGTTTGCAGCGCTGGAGGATTATCGAGCGTTGATCGAAGGCTTGTAGCCGATCTCCGAGGCTCGCTCGCGAGCCTTTCCAACCGGCTTCCCCTCAACCACAGAAACAAGCTAATACACGATGATTTCCTTTCCATCGTCCGAATCTTCCTAGAATATCCTGATCGCTTGCGCCAGCAGAAGCAGCTGACTAGCCTCACTCCCGTCACTGGCAATCCAGTGATCGGGTTTGGTAGCCCGTTGCATGACTAGGCTCAAAGCGCCCGCTTCAGCAAGGCGCTTTTTTATGGCCTCAGCTTAATGGCGGCTGTGCGCAGGGCATCTTCGGGTGCGCCGGTTCTCCTAGTCACCGGTCTACCAACCTGCGTATAGCCGCCACCCTGAATCGTTTGGTAGCGATAGGTGGTAGCTCCTTAAATGGCTAGGAGATACACATGAAAAAGCTTGTCCCCGATCCCCCTCAGTCCCCCTTACCCAGCCCCCTCGCCGACCGCACCACCCAGGCCATCGTTGTCGCGCCTGATTCACTGTTTGCCGTGCAGCCGGGTACTGCCGCCGAGATTGCGCTCGATCATTTATGGCAATTACTGAAATCCGCCCAGGAAATCTGTGACGAAGTCACCGAACAGGGCAGTGGCGTAGAGCCCGGCTTGATTGGCGCCCTGGTCCACAACGTGGAAATGGGCCTGGCGGTGGTAGCGGCGTTACGTCAGCCCAGCGACATCAGCCCGCCGCGCTAGGCGCGAGAGGGATGCGGTCCGTTTAACGGACCGCATCGCGCACAAGATCGGGTCGCCCTTACTCAGGAATACGCAGCACCTGGCCCGGATAGATCTTGTCCGGGTGCGACAGCAGCGGTTTGTTCGCTTCGAAAATCTTGTTGTACAGGTTGGCATTGCCATATTCGATCTTGGCAATCGCGCTCAGGGTGTCGCCGCTTTTTACAGTGACAAACCGCGCAATGGCAATGACCGGGCCACTGACGGTGATCTGGTCATCAACACTGCCCACGCCGGCAATATTGCCCACGGCCAGCAGAATCTTTTCCTTCTCTTCCTGGCTGGCAACTTCACCTTTTACCGTGACCTTGTCGCCGTCCACCGTGGCCTGCACATTGGGGTTGCCCAGGCCGACCTTGGCGATATGTTCCTTGAGCTGCTCGCTGGCATTGGCATTGCCGGGCGTCAGCAGATCGATCAGCTTTTCACCCGCTTCCTTCACGAAACTGAAAATACTCATGGGTACTTCTCCTGTGGGGGTTAATGGCCAAACGCCAGAAACTAGACCGGTCGAAACCGGCGTGGTTCCGTCCGGCCTCGACCCAGCGTAGCCCAACCGCGCTAGAATCCCCGGCTGGATAGCGCCTGGAGTGACCATGGACATCAAACAGCTGAAATTCCTTATCGCCCTCGACGAGACCCGGCATTTCGGCCAGGCCGCCACGCGCTGCCATATCACCCAGCCGACGCTGTCCATGCGCCTGCGTAATCTGGAAGAAGAACTCGACCTGCAACTGGTCAATCGCGGCCAGCGCTTCGAGGGCTTTACCGCCCCCGGCGAGCGCGTGCTGGCCTGGGCACGCACGGTGCTGGCCGCCTATGACGGCTTGCAGGCCGAGGCCGCGGCCTGTCGCGGCCACCTGGTCGGTACCCTGCGCCTGGGCGTCGTGCCGCTGTCGAGTTTCGACCCGCTGCCCCTGCTTCATAAACTGCACCAACAGCATCCGAACCTGCGTTTTGAGTTGTCGGCACTCAGTTCCGAACAGATCCTCGAACAACTGGCGAGTAATCGCCTGGACCTGGGCGTGTCCTATCTGGAGCGACTCGACGGCGAACGCTTCGACTCCCTGGCCCTGGAAGAAACCCGCATGGGCCTGCTCTACGACCAGCGTTTCTTCAGCTTCGGCGACCAGCCGCTGAGCTGGGAGGCCCTGATCGAGCTGCCGCTGGGCCTGCTCAGTGGCAGCATGCACTTTCGCCAATCCATCGACCACAACTTCCACAGCCGCGGCCTCAACCCCCAACCGCTGCTGCAGACCGATGCCGTCCATCAGTTGCTCCAGGCCGTGCACGGCGGCCTGTGCTGCGCGGTGATGCCCCTGGAGGGTGGCCTCGAAGCCCTGACCGACGATCTGCGCCTGCAACCCATCGCCGACGCCCGCACCCTGGCGCAGCTGGGCCTGATCATGCGTCGTGGCGCCCCGCGTTCGGCCCTGGCGGAGGCCTGCTTCGCGCTGTATCAGAAATCGCCAGAAACACTTTGATCGAGCCCATCTATCAATAGATAAGCGCTAGCAATTAGACGCGACACTTTGCCGCGCCTAGGCTTACCACTGGATATCCCACCGGTATTGCCCCATGAACGCCAAGCGCCCTGCCCGCGCGGCGCCCGCCCTGGATTCACCCGCGCCCGCTGCCTGCCAGGCCTATTGCTACACCGACCTCGACCTGAACGCCTCGACCGAAAACGTCCTGGCCGACGAAGTCGCCCTGGCCATTGCCTACAACGGCATCAGCCAGGCCGTGATGCTCGTCAGCCCCACCGACCTGGAAGACTTTATCGTCGGCTTCAGCCTCGGCAGCGGCATCATTCAGGACGCCGCCGAAATCTATGACATTCAATTGAGCGGCTGCGGTTCGGCGCAACAGGCCCAGGTACAGATCGCCAGCCGGGCGTTCTGGAACCTCAAGCAACAGCGGCGGCAGATGGCCGGTACCACAGGCTGCGGCCTGTGCGGCGTGGAAGCGATTGAACAGGCCCTGCCTGAACTCACCTCACTGCCCGGCGCCCCGCTGCCACCGGCGGCCTGGCTCGGAGGCCTGCGCCAGCGCATCGGCGCCTTCCAGCCCCTGGGCCAGCACTGCGGGGCGGTACACGCGGCAATCTTCATGGATGCCCAGGGCGAGTTGCTGCTGGGCCGCGAAGATATCGGCCGGCACAACGCCCTGGACAAACTGATCGGCGCGCTGATCCGCCAGAACATCGCCACGGCCGGCGGCCTGGCCATTGTCACCAGCCGCTGCAGCCTGGAGTTGATCCAGAAAGCCCTGCGCGCCGGGATCCAGACCCTGGTCAGCCTGTCTTCGCCCACCGGCCTGGCCCTGCAATGGGCCCGCCGGCACAACCTCAACCTGATCCACCTGCCGCAGCACAGCGCACCGCGGGTCTACAGCCCCGCGATGGAGAAGCCAGCATGAGCATTCACCACCAAGCCGACCAAACCCCGGCCCCGCGCTACAAACCCTACAAGGGCCCGGCCGGTGGCTGGGGCGCGCTGATCAGCGTGGCGCAGGCCTGGTTAACCAGCGACAACGCGCTGAAGAACCTGCGCATGATGCTCAAGACCAACCAGAACGGCGGCTTCGACTGCCCGGGCTGCGCCTGGGGCGATTCGCCGGAAAGCGGCCTGGTCAAGTTCTGCGAAAACGGCGCCAAGGCAGTCAACTGGGAAGCCACCAAGCGCCGCGTCGACGCCGCCTTCTTCGCCAAGCACAGCGTCAGTGCCCTGCTCGAACAAAGCGACTACTGGCTCGAATACCAGGGCCGGCTGACCGAGCCGATGCGCTATGACCCGGCGACCGATCGCTATGTGCCCATCGGTTGGGACGCGGCCTTCGCCCTGATCGCCAAGCACCTGCTCAACCTGGCCAGCCCCAGCCAGGCCGAGTTCTATACCTCGGGCAGGGCCAGTAACGAAGCGGCCTACCTCTATCAATTGTTTGTCCGCGCTTTTGGCACCAACAACTTTCCCGACTGTTCGAACATGTGCCACGAGGCCAGCGGCGTCGCCCTGGCGCAAAGCATCGGGGTGGGCAAGGGCACGGTAACCTTCGATGATTTCGAGCACGCCGACACGATTTTCGTCCTCGGCCAGAACCCCGGCACCAACCACCCGCGCATGCTCGAGCCCCTGCGCGAAGCGGTGAAACGCGGCGCCCAGGTGATCTGCGTCAACCCGCTCAAGGAGCGCGGCCTGGAACGTTTCCAGCACCCGCAGCATCCGCTGGAAATGCTCACCAATGGCGATCGACCAACCAACACCGCATATTTCCGCCCGGGCCTGGGCGGCGATATGGCGCTGCTGCGCGGCATGGCCAAGTTCCTGCTGGAGTGGGAACGCGAAGCCCAGCGCGCCGGGGCGCCGGCCGTGTTCGACCATGATTTCCTCAATGAGCACACGGCCAATGTGCTGGAGTACCTGGCGGTCGTCGATGCGACACCGTGGGAGCAGATCGTCGCGCAATCGGGGCTGCCCCTGGTCGAGATCGAACAAGCCGCACGCATGTACCTCAAGGGCAAGAGCGTGATCATGTGCTGGGCCATGGGCATCACCCAGCACCGCCACTCGGTGCCGACCATCCAGGAAATCGCCAACCTGATGCTGCTGCGCGGCAATATCGGCCGTCCCGGCGCCGGCCTGTGCCCGGTACGTGGCCACAGCAACGTGCAGGGCGACCGCACCATGGGCATCAACGAACGCCCACCGGTGGCGTTTCTCGATGCCCTGGAGCGACGTTTCCAGTTCAAGGTGCCGCGTGAGAACGGGCACAACGTGGTCGAGGCCATCCACGCCATGCTCGATGGCCGGGCCAGGGTCTTTATCGGCCTGGGCGGCAACTTTGCCCAGGCGACCCCGGACAGCCCGCGAACCTTCCAGGCCCTGAGCAACTGCGACCTGACGGTGCAGATCAGCACCAAGCTCAATCGCAGCCACCTGGCCCATGGCAAGGAAGCGCTGATCCTGCCGTGCCTGGGTCGTACCGATATCGACCGCCAAGCCGAGGGCCCGCAGGCCGTGACCGTGGAAGATTCGTTCAGCATGGTCCATGCCTCCAATGGCCAGTTACAGCCGTTGTCGAACCAGATGCGCTCGGAACCTGCGATCATCGCCGGCATTGCCGCGGCCACCCTGGGCGCGCAACCGGTGGACTGGAACTGGCTGGCAGCCGACTACGGACGGATTCGCAACCTGATTGCCGACACCATTCCCGGCTTCAAGGACTTCAACCAGCGTCTCGAACATCCGGGCGGTTTCTACCTGGGCAATAGCGCGGGCGAGCGGCGCTGGAACACGCCGTCGACACGAGCCAATCTGCGCGCCAATCGCCTGCCCGATGACCTGATCCACGAACGCACCCACGCCACCGGCAAGACGCCGGACCTGATCCTGCAATCCATGCGTTCCCACGATCAGTACAACACCACCATCTATGGACTCGACGACCGCTACCGTGGGGTCAAGGGCCAGCGCAACGTGCTGTTCGTCAATGAAGCGGACATCATCCGCCTGGGCTTCAAGCCGGGGCAGAAGGCCGATATCGTCTCGCTCTGGGAAGATGGCCGCGAACGTCGGGTCAAGGGTTTTACCCTGCTGGCGTTCGATATTCCGGCAGGCCAGGCGGCGGCTTATTACCCTGAAGTAAACCCGCTGGTGCCACTGGAGAGCGTGGGCGACGGCAGCTCCACGCCGACCTCGAAATTTGTCGCGATCCGCCTGGAAGCGTCCAGCGAGACTGGGCTGATCCTGACAAAGGCGAGCTGATCGACAGCAAAGTGCGTAACGGCTGGCCGATGATCAGCCTGTTGCTGCACGGCGTCCAGCACAGCGAGCGGGAGGGTCGGACGCTGGTCAAAGACAGTCGGAAGTGGCTGGGCGGCCGTCAGCGATGTAAAGCGACAGAAGCGCTGCAGTGAGATGAAAAGCACTGCCGCTTAAAGCGATAAGAGCCATGCGAATGCTTGGATTCAAGTGCTTTACGACCCGCCAAAACCAACTAAGTTCCCTAGTAAAAACAATAACTTAGTAAATTGTGTACAAGTCGTGCTACTCGTCGGAATTCGATTGTCACAATCTTCCTCTCGCCTCAGGATCGCGCCGTCATCCCTTAGAGGCTCCCCTATGAAGTTCTCCTCGATTCTCTTGTTGTCCCTCACCCTGGCCAGTGGCGTTGCTTCGGCCGGCGGTACCACCGAAGCCGGTGTAGGCGGCGCATTGGGCGGGGTGCTCGGCTCGGTCGTCGGCCAGCAGATCGGCGGTTCCACCGGCTCGGCCATCGGCGCCGGCCTGGGCGGCGCAGCAGGTAGCGCCGTCGGCGCGGACAAACGCAGCCGTGGCGAAGCCGCCATTGGCGGGGCACTGGGCGCTGCTGGCGGCAACGTGGTCGGACGCAGCATGGGCGGCAGTACCGGCAGCCTGATCGGTGCCGCCGCCGGCGGTGGCGCCGGTGGTGCGCTGGGCAACTACATGGGCAACAAGAGCGACGCCGAAGACCGTCACTACCGTGACCGCGACAACCGTCGCTACTACCGTGACGACCGCCGTGGCCGTGGCCACGCCTACGGCCACCGCAAGCACAAGCGCCACTGATATCCCGGCGCTAGCGCGAGGCGCGCTTCAGCTCAATGCCTGAAGCGCCTCGCGCAACGCGGGTGGAATATCCACCGGCCGATTCGAAGCGCGCTCGACAAAAACATGCACGAAACGCCCCGCCGCACAGGCCTCCGCCTCCCCCGCCTTGAATACCGCCAACTCGTACTGCACCGAACTGTTGCCCAGCTTGCCGACCCGCAGGCCGACTTCGATACATTCGGGAAAGGCGACCGAGGCAAAGTAGTCGCAAGCTGAACTGACCACGAAGCCCACGACCTCGCCCTCATGAATATCCAGCGCGCCGCGTTCGATCAGGTAGGTATTCACCGCCGTGTCGAAAAAGCCGTAGTAGGTGACATTGTTCACATGGCCATAGACATCGTTGTCGTGCCAGCGCGTGGTGATCGGCTGGAAGTGACGGTAGTCGGCGCGCTGCGGCAAGGAATCGGGCATGAGGGCAAATCTCGCAAGTAAACGACCAGAAAAGGCACGACAGCTGCGCCGCCGGACGCTGCCTCGCGGCAGCGGGCTACAGCCAGGCCGGATCAGGCGCGAGCCAGCTCCGGCAGGTCGCCGCTCAGGCCCAGGGCCTGGCGCACAAACAGGGCCTTGGCCTCAGGCAGGCGATCGACCAGTTTCAAACCGCTATTGCGCAACCAGCGCAACGGCAGCGGATCGGCCTGGAACAGGCGCTCGAAGCCTTCCATCGCGGCCATCAGCGCCAGGTTATGGGGCATGCGTCGACGTTCAAAACGGCTCAGCACCCGCAGATCCGCCAGGCGCTCACCCCGCTCATGGGCATGCAGCAGCACTTCAGCCAGCACCGCCGCATCGAGGAAACCGAGGTTGACGCCCTGCCCGGCCAGCGGATGGATGGTGTGGGCCGCATCACCAATCAGGGCCAGACCTTCGGCCACATAGCGCTTGGCGTGCCGCTGGCGCAGCGGCACACATAACCGTGGGTCGGCACTGAGCACCTGGCCCAGCCGGCCTTCGAAGGCCCTTTCCAGCTCGGCGCAGAAAGTCGCGTCATCCAGGTCCATCAAGCGCTCGGCCTGTTCGGGGGTGGTCGACCAGACAATCGAACACCACGCCTGGCCGCCATCGCGCGCCAGCGGCAAAAACGCCAGCGGGCCGTCATCGGTGAAGCGCTGCCAGGCTGTCAGTTTGTGCGGCTGTGAGCATTGCACGCTGGTGACGATGGCGTGGTGCAGATAATCCCATTCGCGGGTCGGCGTACCGGTCAGGCGTCGTACGGCCGAATGGGCGCCGTCGGCGGCAATCACCAGGGGCGCGCGCAGGGCCCGGCCATCGGCCAGGGTCAGCAACCATTCATCGCCGGAGCGACGCATCTGTTCCAGCCGGGCATTGGCCAGCAGGCCCATGTCGCAATCGTGCAGGCGTTCGAGCAGGGCATCCTGGACCACCCGATTCTCGACGATGTGCCCGAGCGCCTCGGCATGCACGCTGGCGGCCGAGAAGTGGATCTGCCCGGTGCCACTGCCGTCCCAGACCCGCATGTCGGCATAAGGGCTGGCGCGGCGTGCAACGATGCCATCCCAGGCCCCCAGGCGGTCAAGGATGCGCTGGCTGGCCGCCGACAATGCACTGACCCGTGGCTCAAAGGCCAAATCGGGGTCGAAGGGCTTGACGCTCAACGGCCCGCCATCGAGCAGCAGCACTTGCAGGCCGCTGTCACGCAAGGCCAGGGCCAGGGCGCTTCCGACCATACCGGCTCCGACAATCAGCACATCCGCGCGCATTTCCATGTTCTAGGCCTGTCTCGCTGGCGGCTTGCGCCGCACGTAAAGGGTTTTCTCGACCCGGGCAATCAGCGTGCCCTGGCCGTCATGGATATCCACCGTCAGCACCGGCAGGTATTTCTCGCCGCTGGCAGTGCGCTGGCGAACCTCGTCGAGCAGCGTCTGGTCGATGCTGAACTCGGCGAACACCGGGCCTTTGCCCGGGGCGATAAAGTCGATATTCGCCGCCTTGTCCCAGACGGTGTAGTCGCGCCCCAGATTCTCCATCAGCATCAGCATGAAGAACGGGTCGACCATCGAGTACAGGCTGCCGCCAAACTGGGTGCCGACGTAATTGCGGTTGTACCAGCCCAGGCCCATGCGCACGCGAGCCTGGCAGAAGTCCGCACTGATCGACTGAATGCGCACGCCAGCGCCCAGGTATGGCGGGTAGCAGTTGAGTACCCAGCGCAGCAGGCGGGCCTTGCCGAACGTCCGGTTGAACCACTCAAGCATCGGGACGCGTCCCCAGGCCCATGGCCTGGCGAGCAAACCAGCGCTTGGCCGGTGGTAACAGATCGAGGCCGAGCAGGCCGATATTGCGCCCCAGGGCCACCAGCGGCTGGGCATTGCCGAACAGTCGAGTGACCTGGTCGGAAAAGCCGACCGTGAGCTTCTGATCCATTTGCTGGCGCGCCTGGTAGGCCTGCAACGTGGCGAAGTCGCCCAGCGGCGCGGCGCTGCCCAACAACGCCTCGGCCAAGGCCTGGGCATCGCGCAGGGACAGGTTGAAGCCCTGGCCGGCAATCGGATGCAGGCTATGGGCAGCATTGCCGAGTACGGCCAGATGGGGGCGGACCTGCTCTTCGGCCTCCACCAGGGTCAGCGGATACAAGTGCCGGGCACCGACCTGGCGCAGGGTGCCGAGGCGATAGCCGAATACCCCCTGCAGCTCGCTGAGGAAACTGCGTTCATCGAGCGCGGCCAGGCGCTGGGCGTCCATCCCCAACCGGGTCCAGACCAGCGCACAGCGGTTGTCCGCCAGTGGCAGCAGGGCCATGGGGCCTTCATCGGTAAAGCGCTCGAACGCCATGCCGTCATGGGCTTCGCTCGGGGTGATATTGGCGATCAGCGCGCTCTGGTTATACGGCCGCTGGCGCACGCCGATGCCCAACTGCTCGCGCAATCCGGAGCGACCACCATCGGCCAGTACCGCCAGGTCGCAGTCCAGCGTGGTTTCGTCGTCGAGTGTCAGGCGGTAGCCGTCTTCGAGCGGCTGCATGTGGCTGACTTCGGCCGGGCAGCGCCAACTGATGACCTCCGCGTCCAGTCCCTGCCAGAGGCACTGACCCAGCCAGGCGTTCTCCACCACGTAGCCGAGGGCCGGCACGCCTTCTTCCATGGCCGACAAACGCGCCGTGGAGAAACGGCCGCGGTCGGACACATGGATCTGTTTGATCGGTTCGGCGCGCTGGGCGATGGCCTGCCACAGGCCGAGGCGCTCGTAGATCTGCCGCGCCCCGTAGGACAGCGCCGAAGAGCGGGCGTCGTAGCTGGGCTGGTAGCTGTTGCCGGGCGCGAAGGGCTCGATCAGCACGATCTTCCAGCCGCGCGCCTTGGCCCCCGCCTGCAGGGCCAGGGCCAGGCTGGCGCCGACCAGGCCGCCACCGATAATCGCCAGGTTGACCCGGCTCATGCCGCGTGGACCTGTGCCGCGGCCATCAGGGCTTCGATCTCGGCGACCGACTTGGGGGCGCCAAGGGTCAGGATTTCACAACCGTTTTTGGTCACTACCACGTCGTCCTCAATGCGCACGCCAATCCCGCGCCATTTCTTCGCCACGTTGAGATTGTCCGGAGCAATGTAGATCCCCGGCTCCACCGTCAGCGCCATGCCGACTTCCAGCACCCGCCACTCGCCGCCGACCTTGTACTCGCCGACATCGTGTACATCCATGCCCAGCCAGTGACCGGCACGGTGCATGTAAAACGCCTTGTAGGCCTCGCTGGCGATCAGTTCGTCGACCTCGCCCTGCAACAAGCCCAGCGCCACCAGCCCGGTGGTGATCACGCGCACCGTGGCTTCGTGGGCCTGGTTCCAGTGCTTGTTCGGGGCAATCTCGGCAAAGGCCGCCACCTGGGACGCCAGCACCAGTTCATAGATCGCCTTCTGCTCCGGGCTGAAACGGCCATTGACCGGCCAGGTGCGGGTGATGTCGCTGGCATAGCAGTCGATCTCGCAACCGGCATCGATCAACACCAGATCGCCATCCTTGAGCGGCGCGTCATTCTGCTGGTAATGCAGAATGCAACCATTGCGCCCGGCCGCCACGATGGAACCGTAGGCCGGCATCTTGGCCCCGCCCTTGCGAAACTCGTAGTCGAGCTCGGCTTCCAGGCTGTACTCGTACAACCCGACGCGGCTGGCCTGCATGGCCCGGATATGGGCCTGGCAGGAAATCCGTGCCGCCTCGCGCATCACCTTCACTTCTGCCGCCGATTTATACAGGCGCATATCGTGAAGCAGATGATCCAGGGCAACGAATTCGTTCGGCGGTTGCGCGCCCAGATGGGCCTTGGAGCGGATCACATTGATCCATTCCATCAGGTGGCGATCGAACTCGGCATTACTGCCCATGGCCGAGTAAACCCGGTCACGACCTTCAATAAGGCCGGGCAGGATGTCGTCGATGTCATTGATGGGGAAGGCATCGTCGGCGCCGAAATCACGGATCGCACCTTCCTGGCCGGCGCGCAGGCCGTCCCAGAGTTCGCGCTCGGCATTGCGCTCGCGACAGAACAGCACGTACTCGCCATGGGCCCGGCCGGGTAACAACACGATCACGGCCTGGGGCTCGGGGAAACCGCTGAGGTACTGGAAGTCGCTGTCCTGTCGGTAGACATGCTCGACATCGCGATTGCGGATCGCCACGGCGGCGGCCGGCAGGATCGCGATGCTGTTGGGCTCCATCTGCGCCATCAGCGCCTTGCGACGGCGGGCGTACTCCGTTTTGGGGATATGGATCATGGGCAGATGGCTCCCTGGGGACAATCAGTGCAACGAAGGCTTGGGCGCAGCGGCAGTCGCTTTGTTGACTTCGGTGAACAGCAGCAACGGCGCGACGCGCAGGTACTCCATGACTTCCATATAGTCGCTTTCGCCGTCGTCGGACTCTTCGAGGGCATCCTGGACCTGGGCAATGGCCGCCAGGTCCTGCAGGACCTCGGTGGCTTCGCCGCTCAGGGCGTTGGCGCGGTAGGTCAGCCCGAAGCCGGCCAGGAAGCCTTGGCACCACTGGCCCAGGGCGGCGGCACGTTCGGCCAGCGGCGCGTCATCGGTCGGCAGGAGCAGCACGACGGTGATGTCGTCACCGGTCAACTCACCCTTGACCATTTCCTGCAGGCCGATCAGCGCATTGCGCACATTGTCCTGGGGCTCGCCTTCGAGCAGCTCGGCGGCATCGACCAGCCAGCTGTCGTGATCGAAACCGGCACCGCCACAACTGCGACCCAGCAACAGGCCGTGCAGCTCGGCAGGAGAGACGGGATGGCCGCTGGAAGTCAGCAGGGTGGCGAAAGCGTTGTACGGGGAATTCTGAGTGGGCATGGGCAGCTAGGCGCCAGGCGGCGCTATGTCTAGAATGAAGGGCTTGTATCGTAGGGCGTGTGCTCGCGCATTGCCAGTGCTGCGTTGCCCGCCCCGTGCACCACAATCATCGACAGACGCGCCAGCTATGCCGGCCGTCGACTCGCCTGGCCGTTGCCAGCCATCAGACCTATTCAGTGGCCCCCTATGGAAGACTCCGACCTGCAAGCGCTGATGGCCCGACTCGAACTGCTAATTAAGCGGGTCGAGCAACTAAAGAGCCAAAACGGACTCCTATTAGCTCAGGAAAAAACCTGGCGCGAGGAACGCGCTCACCTCATTGAAAAAAACGAAATCGCCCGGCAAAAGGTCGAATCGATGATTTCGCGCCTCAAGGCCCTGGAGCAAGACTCATGAGTTCAAGCAATAGCGTTACCGTGCAGATCCTCGACAAAGAGTATTCGATCATCTGCCCCCAGGAAGAGCGCAGCAACCTGGTGAGTGCCGCCCGTTATCTGGACGGCAAAATGCGCGAGATCCGCAGCAGCGGCAAAGTCATCGGCGCCGACCGGATTGCCGTGATGGCCGCGCTGAATATCACCCACGACCTGCTGCACAAGCAGGAGCGCCCAGACACCCCGACGAGTGGCACGACCCGCGAACAGGTGCGTGACCTGCTCGAGCGCGTGGATCTGGTCCTTTCCAGCGATCAGGAACCAACCCAGGGCTGAATACAGATTGGCATTGGGGTATACTCCCATCACTCCCTGGGGTGCTTGCCAGTTGACGATGTCCCTGAGCCGATTCGCACTACCCTGGAAGTTGCACGTTGGGCCGGTGTGCATGTCCGCTAGACGGAAAGCCTTAACGCCTACTGCATCTTCCGCCTTGAACTTTCGGGTTCAAGGGCTAAGTTAGCAGCGGTTCATCCGGGGAGCCTGAATACACAGACAATGCCAGCCGCAAGGCTGGCATTGTCGTTTCTGGCCACCAGACTTCTGGCCCGCCATAAATGGCGCTACGCTGTGCATCTCCAGCCGCCTCGCGATAGCCCCGAGCCATGAATCACCCGCCGTCCCGCCCGCAACTTCGCCGCCAACTGCGCCAGGCGCGCCGTGCACTCACCCCCTGCGAACAACGCCAGGCGGCACGCGGACTGTACCGGCAACTGGCACAGCACCCGCTGTTTCGCCGGGCCCGCCATCTCTCGCTGTACTTGCCCACCGACGGCGAAATCGATCCGCGCCTGCTCCTGCGCGAAGCCCAGCGTCGGGGCAAGGCCGTCTATCTGCCGGTGCTCAGCGCCTGGCCACGGACCAAGATGGTCTTCCAGCGCTTGCGCCCCGGGGAAAAACTGCGGCGCAATCGTTTCCGGATTCTCGAGCCGCGGGTCAACCCGGCGCGTCAACGCAAAGTCTGGGCACTGGACCTGGTGCTCCTGCCCTTGGTCGGTTTCGATGAGCAGGGCGGGCGCCTGGGCATGGGCGGCGGTTTCTACGACCGCAGCCTCGCCTATCAGGCACGGCGCAGCACCTGGCGCCAACCGCGATTGCTGGGCCTGGCTCATGAATGTCAGAAGGTCGATGCGCTGAACCAAGCCAGCTGGGATGTGCCGCTACAGGGAACCGTGACCGACAGGCGCTGGTATGGGCCGCAATAGGGGATAGCGCGGCCCGTGCGCTTAGCGCGTAGGCGTTTGAATCTGCTGCTGTTGGACAATGGCCACGGGGGCCTGCGGCTTGCTGGCCCAAAGGCTTTGCGCGTAGCCGGTGGTGACCACGCCCAGGCCGAACAAAATGACCAGAATCCACAGTAAATCCGGTTTGCGTTTCATCGATTGCCCCCCTAGGCATGTCGCACACGATGACAGCAACGGTTTCAATTATTAGGCCGTGCAGCAGCGTCAAGCTTAAAATTTCGGCATTCTGCGGCAACGCGAACTGACACGCAAATACTGACGTCAACCGACTGTCGGTTTGTCATAAAATTGCCAGACAACTGATCCAGCACCCCTTTGAACACACCTTTAAGGAGAGCAGTAATGGCCTATTGGCTAATGAAATCCGAACCGCAAGAGCTCTCCATCGAGGGCCTGCAAACGCTCGGAACTGCACGCTGGGATGGCGTACGCAACTATCAGGCGCGCAACTTCCTGCGAGCCATGGCGGTGGGCGACCTCTTCTTCTTTTACCACTCCAGTTGCCCCGAGCCGGGGATCGCCGGTATTGCTCGGATTGTCGAAGCGGCCTACCCGGACCCCACGGCCCTGGACCCGCAAAGCGTTTATCACGACCCCAAGGCCACCCCGGAGAAAAACCCCTGGAGCGCCCTGCAGGTCGAACACGTCGAAACCTTCAAGCGGGTTCTGGGCCTGGGTTATCTGAAACAACAGGCGGTGCTGGCCAATATGCCTTTGGTGCAAAAAGGCAGCCGCCTGTCCGTGATGCCGGTCACCCCTGAAGAATGGGCAGCGATCCTGGCGTTGCGCTGAAACCTGGGATGTAGCCTCCAGGCACACAAGAGAACTCATGGGTCACGCCCCGCTCGGAGCCATTCGGGTGTAGGCTTGGTCATCATTTGATCGGTATCAATTTATTTCGCAAATTGACCGCTCAAAATAGGACGCTACTGAAGCAGGAAGCCGTAATGTCGATGAATCACCGTACCTCCAGTCTTTTCGCCATCCCATTGGTCGTTCTGCTACTGGCCGCCGGCGGTTTCGGTTACTGGAAATCGCTTCACGACCGCCTCCCCGAAGGCCTGAGCATGGGCAACGGGCGCCTTGAGGCCACCGAAGTCCAGATCGCGACCAAAACCCCGGGCCGCCTGGCTGAAGTGCGCGTCAACGAAGGCGACAAGGTGCTCAAGGGCCAGTTGCTGGCCCGGATCGACACCCGCACCCTCGAAGCCCAGCGCAACCAGGCCGAAGCCGAAGTGCTGCGCGCCCGGGAGAACTTCGCCGCCGCCCAGGCCAATGTGCAACTGCGCCAGAGCGAGCTGCTGCTCGCCGGCCAGGAACTCAAGCGCATCCGCGAGTTGTCCCAGCGCGGCTATGCCAGCCGCCAGTTGCTCGACCAGCAACAAGCCCGGTTCGACACCAGCAATTCCGCCCTGGTGGCCGCCAAGGCCCAGGTCGCGGCGGTCCAGGCCGCCATCGGTGCCGCCCAGGCCCAGGTCGCCCAACTGACCAGCGAGATCGACGACGCCAGCCTGCGCGCGCCCATCGACGGCGTGATCCAACTGCGTCTGGCCGAGCCTGGCGAAGTCCTCGGCGCCGGTGGCCGGGTCCTGCTGCTGATTGATCCGAGCGACCAGTACATGAACCTCTATCTTCCCGCTGCAGTGGTCGGCCGCCTGACGGTGGGTGACGAGGCGCGGATTGTCCTCGATGCATTGCCCGACCAGGCCCTGCCGGCAAAAATCAGCTTTGTCGCAGCCAAGTCCCAGTTCACGCCCAAAGAGGTGGAGACCCGCGACGAGCGCCAGAAACTGGTGTTTCGCGTCAAGGTGCGCCTGACCGATCCGAACGCCGTGCCGCAGGCCAAGCCGGGCATGCCGGGTGCTGGCTATGTGCGCACCGCCCCCGTGGACTGGCCGGCTAACCTGCAATGAGCGCCCTGGCCCTGCACGCCAGCGGCCTCAACCACCGCTATGGCAAGCAACAGGCACTGATCGACATCGCTTTCGAGCTGCCCGCCGGTACCCGCTGCGGGCTGATCGGCCCGGACGGTGCCGGCAAGTCGAGCCTGCTGGGATTGATCGCCGGGGTGAAGAAACTCCAGCAGGGCGAGCTGCAAGTGCTTGGCGGCTCGATCGACCAACGCCGCCACCGCAACAGCCTGTACCCGCGCATCGCGTTTATGCCCCAGGGCCTGGGCGGCAACCTCTACCCGGAACTGTCGATCAACGAGAACATTCGCTTCTTCGCCACCCTGTTCGGGCTGTCGAAGGCCGAATGCGACCAGCGCATGCGCAACCTGCTCAAGGCCACTGACCTGGAGCGCTTTGCCGAACGGCCCGCCGGCAAACTGTCCGGCGGCATGAAGCAGAAGCTCGGCCTGTGCTGCGCGCTGATCCACGAACCGGACCTGCTGATCCTCGACGAGCCCACCACCGGGGTCGACCCACTGTCGCGCCTGCGCTTCTGGGAGCTGGTCAACGATGTCCGGCGCCAGCGCCCGCAACTGACCCTGCTCGTGGCCACGGCCTATATGGAAGAGGCCGAGCAATTCGAACATTGCCTGATGCTCGACCGCGGCAAGTTGATCGCCGCCGGCCTGAGCCGTGAGCTGGCGGCCAGCACGCCGAGCGGCAAGCTCGACGAGGCCTTTACCCACTTCCAGGGCGATAGCGCCCACAACGCCGAGCCGCTGGTGATCCCGCCCCGCGACAGCAGCCAGCAGGACATCGCCATCGAGGCGCACGACCTAACCCTGCGCTTTGGCGACTTCACCGCCGTGAACAAGGTCAGCTTCGCCATCGGCCGCGGCGAGATCTTCGGCTTTCTGGGCTCCAACGGCTGTGGCAAGACCACCACCATGAAGGTCCTGACCGGCCTGATGCCGGCCACCGAGGGCAGCGCCAGCCTGCTGGGCAACCCGGTCAACGCCAAGGACCTGGCCACACGCAAGCGCGTGGGCTTTATGTCCCAGAGCTTCTCACTCTATGGCGAACTCAGCGTACGGCAGAACCTGGAGCTGCATGCCCGGCTGTTCGACCTGGACAAGGCCCAAAGCGGCCCGCGCATCGAGGAACTGATCCAGCGCTTCGACCTCGGCGACGTCGCCGACCAGCAGTCCGGCGCCCTGCCCCTGGGCCTGCGTCAGCGCCTGTCGCTGGCGGTGGCCGTGCTGCATCGCCCGGAAGTATTGATCCTCGATGAACCGACCTCGGGCGTCGACCCGGCAGCACGGGACGATTTCTGGCGCCTGCTGATCGAGCTGTCTCGCGAGCAGGGCGTGACGATCTTCCTCTCGACCCATTTTATGAACGAGGCCCAGCGCTGCGACCGCATTTCGCTGATGCACGCCGGGCGCGTACTGGCCTGCGATACGCCGGCCGCGTTGCAGCAACAGTTCGCGGGCGAAACCCTGGAAGCGGCGTTTGTCCGTTGCCTGGAGCAGGCCCAGAACAACCCCGATGCCGCCCCCGAGGCGGCCTTGGCGGAGCAACCGGTCGCCGCCGCGCCGATCTCGCCCGGCAATGGCGGCTTCAGTCCGGCCCGTCTACTGGCCGTGGCCAGCCGCGAAGGCAAGGAGCTGCTGCGCGACAAGGTGCGGATGGCCTTTGCCTTGCTGGGTGCACTGTTCATGATGGTGATCTTTGGCTTCGGGATTTCCCTGGACGTGGAAAACCTCGCCTTCGCCGTCTACGACCAGGACCAGTCGCCGCAAAGCCGCGCCTATCTGGAAGCGTTTCGCAGCTCGCGCTATTTCGACGAGCGTCCGCCGATCAGCAGTGCAAGCGAATTGCACAAACGCCTGCAGCGCTCGGATATCAAACTGGCCCTGGAAATCCCGCCGGGCTTTGGCCGCGATCTCTATGCCGGACGCCAGCCGACGGTCGCCGCCTGGCTCGATGGGGGCATGCCGTTTCGGGCCGAGACCAGCCGCAATTATGTGGAAGCGGTCCACCAAGCCAACCTGGAACAACTGGCCGCGCAAAGCAGCCCGGCCCAGCGCCAGGGCGCTGCGGCCAAACTGGAAACCCGCTTTCGCTACAACCAGGACGTGGTCAGCGTCAATGCCATTGGCCCCGGCGTGATGGCCCTGATCCTGGCCTTTATCCCGGCGATGCTCACCGCGCTGGGGATCGTGCGGGAAAAGGAACTGGGTTCGATCACCAACTTCTATGCCACGCCCCTCACCCGCCTGGAGTTCCTGCTGGGTAAACAGGCGCCCTACCTGGCCGTCAGCCTGGTCAACCTGGCGCTGCTGGTGGCAATGAACCGCTGGCTGTTTGGCGTACCGTTCAAGGGCAGCGCACTGACCCTGGCCCTCGGCGGCCTGCTCTATGTACTGGCGACCACCAGCATGGGCCTGCTGATCTCGGCCTTCACGCGCACCCAGATTGCCGCGATCCTCGGCACCATGATCATCACTAGCCTGCCGACCATCCAGTTCTCCGGGCTGATCGTGCCGCGTTCATCCCTCGACGGTACCGCAGCGCTGATGGGCATGCTGTTTCCCGCCGGGCATTTCCTCGATATTGCCGTCGGTACCTTTACCAAGGCTCTGGACCTACGACAGCTGTGGCCGCAGTGCCTGGCGCTGTTCGGGTTCTTTGTCGCGTTTACCGGGCTGAGCCTGATCATGCTCAAGAAGCAGGAGGCCTGATGCAGCAACTTGCCCATATCCTGCGCCTGGGTCTCAAGGAACTGACCAGCCTGCGCCACGACAGCGTCCTGCTGCTGTTTCTGTTCTACGCCTTCAGCGTGGCGATCTACATGCCCGCCGCCGGCTCGGTGATCGGCGTGCACAACGCCAGTGTCGCCATCGTCGACGAAGATCACAGCCCCCTGTCGCGTCAGCTCGCCGAGGCCCTGCAACCCCCGGAGTTCCAGGCACCGGCCCCGCTGCCCTATGACCAGTTGGACCAGGCCATGGACAGCGGCCAGTACACGTTCGTGATCAATGTACCGGTCAACTTCCAGTCCGACCTGTTGGCCGGGCGTGAGCCGAGTCTGCAGGTCAACGTCGACGCCACGGCGATGAGCCAGGCCTTTATGGGCGCCGGCTATATCGGTCGGATCTTCCAGCGCGAACTGCTGGAGTACAGCGGCCAGGCGAACGCGGCAAGCCAGACCCCGGTGCAATTGACCAGCCGGGCGCTGTTCAACCCGAACCTGGAGGGCGGCTGGTTCCTGGCGGTGATCCAGATCGTCAACAACATCACCATCCTGGCCATTGTGCTGACCGGCACCGCGCTCCTGCGCGAACGCGAACACGGCACCCTTGACCATCTGCTGGTGCTGCCGTTGACGGCACTGGAAATCATGCTGGCAAAAATCTGGAGCAATATGCTGGTCGTGGTGCTGTGTACCTGGGTCTCGCTGGAGGTGATCGTCAAGGGCGCTCTGGGCGTGCCGCTGGCCGGCTCCCTGGGACTGTTCCTGCTGGTGACCGCGCTGTATCTGTTTGCCAGCACCGCCCTGGGTATATTCCTCGCGACCCTGGCCCGCTCGACACCGCAGTTCGGCCTGCTGGCAATCCCGGTGATTATCCCGATGCTGCTGTTGTCCGGCGGCAGCACGCCGCTGGACAGCATGCCCGAATGGCTGCAATGGGTGATGCAGGGCTCGCCCTCGACTCACTTTGTCAGCCTGAGCGCGGCGATCCTGTTCCGCGATGCAGGGGTCAATGTGGTCTGGCCCGACCTGCTGGCGCTGGCGGGCATCGGCCTGGTGTTCTTTTCCATTGCCCTGGCGCGGTTCCGCAAGAGCCTGGCGTCCTGAGCCGACCCGCTGTCATGTAGGCGCGAGCCCGCTCGCGTCTACACACAGCACCGGATCAGAGGGCTTTTTCGAAGATCTTCGAATTACGCTGGTAGTTGTACAGCGACGCCCGTGCGCTGGGCAGGCGTTCGACGCTGCTCGGCACAAAGCCACGCTCGCGGAACCAGTGGGCAGTACGGGTCGTCAGCACGAACAGGGTCTTCAAGCCCTGGGCCCGGGCCCGGGTCTCGATCCGTTCGAGCAACTCATCCCCGCGCCGGCCATGGCGATACTCGGGATTGACCGCCAGGCAGGCCAGCTCGCCCGCGTCGGAGTCAGCGATCTGGTACAGCGCCGCACAGGCGATGATCATCCCTTCGCGCTCGACCACACTGAACTGCTCGATCTCGCGCTCCAGCACTTCGCGCGAGCGCCGCACCAGGATGCCTTGCTCTTCCAGCGGGCTGATCAGCTCCAGCAGGCCGCCGACATCCTCGATGGCGGCTTCGCGCACCAGTTCGAACTGTTCCTGGGCCACCAGCGTACCGCCGCCGTCACGGGTAAACAGCTCGGTCAGCAGCGCGCCATCTTCGGCATAGCTGACGATATGGCTACGCGCCACGCCGCCCCGGCAGGCTTCGGCCGCCGCATCCAGCAACTCGGCCTGGTAGTCCGCGCCCAGGCGCTGCAAATGCGCCGGCACCTGTTGCGGACGCAGCTCGCGAACCAGCCGGCCGGTTTCATCGAGCAGGCCCGGGGCGGCGCCGAACAGCAGCAGTTTATCGGCGCCCAGATCAATGGCCGCGCGAGTCGCCACGTCTTCGCAGGCCAGGTTGAAAATCTCTCCGGTCGGCGAATAACCCAACGGCGACAACAGGACGATAGAGCGCTCGTCCAGCAACCGGTTGATCCCCTTGCGGTCGACCCGGCGGACTTCACCGGTATGGTGATAGTCGACGCCTTCGAGGACGCCAATCGGACGGGCTGTGACCAGATTGCCGCCGGCCACGCGCAGGCGCGACCCCTGCATCGGCGAGGACGCCATATCCATGGACAGCCGTGCCTCGATGGCGATGCGCAACTGACCGACCGCATCGATCACACACTCCAGCGTCGCCGCATCGGTAATGCGCAGGCCATGATGGTAATGAGGGATCAGGCCGCGGCTGGCCAGGCGGCTTTCTATCTGCGGGCGCGAGCCGTGGACCAGCACCAGGCGCACGCCCAGGCTGTGCAGCAGCACCAGGTCATGGACGATATTGCCGAAGTTGGGGTGCTCCACACCGTCGCCGGGCAGCATGACGACAAAGGTGCAGTCGCGGTGGGCATTGATGTAGGGCGAAGCGTGACGAAGCCAATTGACGTATTCGGGCATAACCTGAAGAACCTGTAGAAAGAACAGCCTGTAGAAAAACAAACGAAATGCGAAAACTCACAGCAGGCTGCTGGTTATCGTCGAAACAGGCTTGGCGACACGCTCGTGCTCCTTCATCTATACGGGTGGCTTTACCGGACATTTACCGGTGTCAGGCAGTAATGCTCAATCAGATCACGCAATAACTGCACGGTAGGCTGCAAACGTGACATTTGCAGGTATTCCCCCGGCTGGTGGGCGCAGGCGATATCGCCAGGGCCGAGCACCAGGGTCTCGCAGCCAAGACGCTGAAGATAAGGTGCTTCGGTGCCGAACGCCACTGCTTCGGCGCGATGACCGGTGAGCTTTTCGGCAATCCGCACCAGCTCGACATCCTCCGGCTGCTCGAAAGGCGGCACTTCCGGGAACAACGGCGCGTAGTCGATCTGCACCTGATGACGCTCGGCCACCGGCACCAGTTTCTCGCGAATGGCCGCGCGCAGCGCCTGCGGGTCCATGCCTGGCAGCGGGCGCAGGTCGAATTCCAGGGAACATTGGCCGCAGATCCGGTTGGGGTTGTCGCCACCATGGATACAGCCAAAGTTCAGTGTCGGCTGTGGCACGCTGAACTGTGGGTTGTGAAACTCGCGCTGCCAGAGCAGGCGCAGGCCGCGCAGCTCACCCATGGCATCGTGCATGGCCTCCAGGGCGCTATGGCCCAGGCGCGGGTCCGAAGAGTGGCCGCTGCGCCCAAGAATATCGATACGCTCCATCATCACGCCCTTGTGCAGGCGAATCGGCTTGAGCCCGGTCGGCTCGCCGATCACCGCCGCCCGGCCCAGCGGCCGGCCCGCCTCGGCCAATGCCCGGGCGCCGGCCATGGAGCTTTCTTCGTCGCAGGTTGCCAGGATCAGCAGGGGCTGCTTGAAAGGTTGGCCCAGCAAGGGCCGCACGGCCTCGATGACCAGGGCGAAAAAGCCCTTCATATCGCAGCTGCCCAGGCCGACCCAAAGGCCGTCGACTTCAGTGAGCTTCAGCGGATCGGTCTGCCACAGCGCTTCATCGAACGGCACCGTGTCGCTGTGCCCGGCCAGCACCAGGCCGCCGGGACCGCTGCCAAAACTGGCCAGCAGGTTGAACTTGCCGGGGCTGACCGGCTGGATATCGCAGGTGAAGCCCAGATCGCCCAGCCAACTGGCCAGCAGATCGATCACCGGGCGGTTGGACTGATCCAGGTGAGCCTGGGTGCAACTGACCGAAGGCCGGGCAATCAGTGCAGCGAACTGTTCCTTCATGGTCGGCAATGGCATGCAATCTCTCCCGGGCGGATCGAAAAATAGCGTAACACTCGGCCTCGCCTCAGCCGCTGCGGTCCATCATAGGGCCATCGTCCGCCAGGATTAAAGCCTGGCGACGCGCCATCCCGACATGTCCTGTACACTGCACGGTCTTGACAGCCACAGACTCCCCCCGGCTGCGCTCCCGATCCTGGATTTTCCGGCCATGCAAAAAGAAACCGAAATCAAACTGCGCGTCAGCCGCGAAACCCTCGCCGCGCTGCGTGAGCACCCGTTGCTGAAAAAACGCAACAAAAGTGGCTGGGAACGCCGCGAACTGACCAACCAGTACTTCGATACCCCCGAGCGGGACCTGGCCAAGGCCAAGGTCGCCCTGCGCCTGCGCCGCGACGGCGATGCCGTGATCCAGACCCTCAAGACCCGCGGCCAGAGCGTTGCCGGCCTGTCCGAGCGCAACGAGTACGACTGGCAGCTGGACAAACCCAAGCTCGACCTGAAAAAGCTCGATGGCGATTGCTGGCCCGAGGAGCTGGCCGGCCTGGACAAAAAAACCCTCAAGCCCATCTTCACCACCGATTTTGTCCGTGAACGCGCGGAAATCGCCTGGGGCCGTGGCAAGGCCAAGGTCGTGATCGAGGCAGCCCTGGATCTGGGCCAGGTAGTGGCCGGCAAGCAGAAGGAAGAAATCTGCGAGCTGGAACTGGAGCTGCGCGAAGGCGAACCAGCGGCGCTGCTGGAACTGGCTGCCGAACTGGCGGAAAAACTCGCCCTGATGCCCTGCGATATCAGCAAGGCCGAGCGCGGCTATCGCCTGTTCGATGCCAACAGCTACTCACTCAGCCTGCCCCAACCGGCGCTGACCGCCGAAACCCCACTGGACGATGCCTTCGCCGCCCTGGCCTGGCACCTGCTGGGCAGCAGCCAGCGCCTGGCCGAGCAGTATCGCTTCAATGGCCACTGGCGCCTGCTGCAGGACTGGGTCCAGCAAATGATCGAGTTGCGTGCCCTGGCCGGCAGCATGGGCCAGGCGGCGCCTCGCCAGTCGACCCACGACCTGCGCCTGGCCCTCGACGCGCTGCTGGAAGACTGGCGCCCGCTGGTCCAGGCCGGTATCGACGACGAAGACGTACGCAAGGCCGCGCCAGAGCAGTTCCTTGAAGAACTCGAAGACCCGCGCTGGGGCCTATTCTCGCTGAACACCTCGCGCTGGCTGCTGGCCCGTAGCTGGACCGCCGAGCGCAACACCCGCGGCAACCGCCAGGGCGCCGCGCAACTGGGCAACTGGCTGCCACGCCTGCTGGCCGACGAAGCCGTCGCTCTGCAACTGGGACGCTACCAGCAGCAACCCGAGGACCTGGCCGAGCAACTGCCGCGGATCGAGCGCATCCAGGCCTGGCTGCACCTGGCCCGTGGCGTGCTCGACCTGCCGGAACTCGACCGCCTGTTCGGCGAGCTGAACAAACTGACCCAACTGGCCGAACTGCCGATCAGCGATGAAGTGCTCGACGCCCGCGTCCAGCAGGCCCTGACCGTATTCCAGAGCCGCGCCTGGAAAACCCTGCTGCGTCTGTAACCCGCACCTTCACGGCAAGGGCCCCAGGGCCCTTGCCTAGCGCAGCACCGGCAAGCTGGTGGTCGACTTGATTTCCGACAAGGCGACGATCGAATTGACCTCCTGGATCCCCGGCACCATCGACAGTTTCTCGAAGAAAAAGCGCTCATACGCTTCGATATCCGCCGTGACGATGCGCAGCAGAAAATCCACCGCCCCCATCAGCACATAACACTCCAGCACTTCGGGAAAACCACGAATCGCGTCGGTGAACTCAGTGAAGTTGGAACGGCCGTGGGCGTTGAGTTTGACCTCGGCAAATATCTGCGTATTGAGGCCAATTTTCTTGCGGTCGAGCAACGTCACCTGCCCGCGGATCACCCCTTCCTCCTTCAGGCGCTGGATACGCCGCCAGCACGGCGATTGGGACAAGCCCACCTGCTCGGCGATCAGGGCACTGGACAGCGAGGCGTCCTCCTGCAACAAGGCCAGAATCCGGCGATCATAGCTATCCAGCTCACCGTGCATAAAAATCCCCCAAATCAATAAAAAATCAAATTGAACAAGTTGAAATAAAGCGAATTCATCGAATCATAGATAAGAAATACCGCCAGGCCCATGCAAGAATTTCCGCCATAGAAACCGGAGTTCCCCATGCCCTCTCTCGATGCCGCCCTTTCCCGCCGAACCGATGCCTGGGCTGCCCATGCCGCTCCCTGCCAGGTCCACTACCGGATCGTCGCCGAAGTCGAGCCGGACATGCTCTGCCGCGCACTCAACCTTTTCGCCCTGCAATGGCTGACCCCGAGGCAAGTCTCGGCCGTCCAGGAAGAGGATTTGATGCTGATCGACATTGCCCTTGAAGGCCTGAGCTGGCATCGCGCCCAGGTCATTGGTGAAAAATTGCGCAATTTGATCAGCGTCTGCTCGGTGCAGGTACAACCCGGCGAAGCCTTTCAGCACGTGGTATTAGCCACGGGCTAGGCGTCGACGTTGAAGATTCGCACGGCAAATGTCAGATATCGCACCTTACGAGCCCCGCGCCCGCGACTACGCTTGCTCCATCACCCAGAACAGGGAAACGGTTCCGGGTGATGGTTCGTCAGTCCCGCACAAGGAGCGCGCATGTCTCTCGCCCACGCAACCGAGGATCGCTGGCTGGATCTCAATGACCTGCTGCGCGAGCTGATCAGCCAGGGCTTCCTCAACCAAGAAGCCGCCGAGCGCGCCCTCAATACCCGGCGCAACACTGCCAACAGCCTGCTGCACCCGCTGGAGTTCCTCGCCAGCCAGCACCTGGAAGACCTCAGCCGCCCAGGGCGCAAACTGGACCTCGAACATCTGACCCTCTGGCTCGCCCACCACGCCGGCCAGCCCTACCTACGCATCGACCCACTGAAGATCGATGTCGCCGAAACCACCCGGCTGATGTCCTATGCCTTTGCCCAGCGCCATCGGATTCTCGCCGTGGCGGTGGACCGCGACGCGGTGACCATCGCCAGCGCCCAGCCCTTCGTCACCGCCTGGGAGGCCGACCTGTCCCATGCGCTCAAGCTGCCGATCAAGCGCGTTGTTGCCAACCCGCTGGATATCCAACGCTACGCCGTGGAGTTCTTTCGCCTGGCCAAATCGGTCAGCGGTGCCAACAGCGGTGAGCAGAAGGCCAGCCAACTGGGCAACTTCGAACAATTGCTCAAGCTGGGCGCCAGCGATCAGGAACCGGACGCCAACGACGCCCATATCGTCAATATCGTCGACTGGCTGTTCCAGTACGCCTTCCAGCAACGCGCCAGCGATATCCATATCGAGCCACGGCGCGAACAGGGCACGGTGCGCTTTCGCATCGACGGCGTGCTGCACGGCGTCTACCAGTTCCCGCCCCATGTCACCATGGCGATCGTCAGCCGGCTCAAAAGCCTGGGGCGGATGAACGTCGCGGAAAAACGCAAACCCCAGGACGGCCGGGTCAAGACCAAGACCCCGGAGGGCGGCGAAGTGGAATTGCGCCTCTCGACGCTGCCAACGGCCTTTGGCGAAAAGTTGGTGATGCGGATTTTCGACCCCGATGTACTGCTCAAGAACTTCGACCAGTTGGGCTTTGGCGCCGATGACCTGCGGCGCTGGCAGGATATGACCAGCCAGGCCAACGGCATCATCCTGGTGACCGGGCCGACCGGCTCGGGCAAGACCACCACCCTGTACACCACCCTGAAGAAACTCGCGACGCCCCAGGTCAACCTCTGCACCATCGAGGACCCGATCGAGATGGTCGAGCCGGCGTTCAACCAGATGCAGGTCCAGCACAATATCGACCTGAGTTTTGCTGCCGGCGTGCGCGCGCTGATGCGCCAGGACCCGGACATCATCATGATCGGCGAGATCCGCGACCTGGAAACCGCCGAAATGGCGATCCAGGCTGCACTGACCGGCCATCTGGTGCTTTCCACCTTGCACACCAACGACGCCCCCAGTGCCATCAGCCGCCTGCTGGAACTGGGCGTGCCGCACTACCTGATCAAGGCCACGCTACTGGGCGTCATGGCCCAGCGCCTGGTGCGCACCCTCTGCCCGCATTGCAAGGCCCCACTGGTGCTCGCTGAAGATGACTGGCAGAGCCTGACCCGCCCCTGGCAGGCACCGCTGCCCAGCACCGCCCAACGGGCCGTGGGCTGCCTGGAATGTCGTGATACCGGCTACCGCGGACGCGCCGGGGTGTATGAAATCCTGCAGCTCTCGGACAGCCTCAAGGCCCTGATCCAGGCTGATACCGACCTGCTCGCCATCCGTCGCCAGGCCTTCAAGGAAGGGATGCGCAGCCTGCGCCTCTCCGGCGCACAGAAGGTTGCGGCCGGGCTGACCACGGTGGAAGAGGTCCTGCGGGTCACGCCCCAGAGCGAGCAGGCTTAGGCCAACGGCATTATTGAGTGCTTATCGCCTGCTGGTACCGCACAATCAGGCCCTGATCATTATCGCCAGTCACCTACAGGGAATTTTTATGGAGATCGCACTGCTGTTCTTTATCGTTCTACCGATCGTCGTGGTCTTTATGGGCGTCAAGGTCGTCCCGCAGGGCTATCAATGGACAGTGGAGCGCTTCGGACGCTACACCACCACCCTGACCCCGGGCCTGAACCTGATCGTTCCGCTGATGGACCGTATCGGCCGCAAGATCAACGTGATGGAGAGCGTGCTGGATATCCCGCCACAGGAAGTCATCACCGCCGACAATGCCACGGTGCAGATCGATGCCGTGTGCTTCTTCCAGGTGGTCAACACCGCCCAGGCCGCCTACGAGGTGAACAACCTCGAACACGCCGTGCGCAACCTGCTGCAAACCAATATCCGTACCGTCCTGGGCTCCATGGAGCTGGATGCGATGCTGAGCCAGCGCGACAACATCAACGAGCGCCTGCTGCGCACCGTCGACGAAGCGACTGCACCGTGGGGCATCAAGATCACCCGTATCGAAATCAAGGACATCAGCCCACCTGCCGACCTGATGGCCGCCATGTCCGGCCAGATGAAAGCCGAACGGATCAAGCGCGCCCAGATCCTCGAGGCTGAAGGCCTGCGCGCCTCGGCGATCCTTACCGCCGAAGGCAAGAAGCAGGCACAGATCCTCGAAGCCGAGGGTGGCCGGCAGTCCGCCTTCCTCGAGTCCGAGGCGCGCGAGCGTCAGGCCGAAGCAGAAGCCCGGGCGACCCAAGTGGTGTCCGAGGCCATCGCCAACGGTAACGTCCAGGCGGTGAACTACTTCGTCGCGCAGAAGTACATCGACGCCCTGGGCAAGCTGGCCTCGGCCAACAACAGCAAGGTGATCCTGATGCCGCTGGAAGCCAGCCAGGTAATCGGCGCGGTGGGCGGTATTGGCGAAATCGTCAAGGCTACTTTCGACAGCAAGAAAGGCTGAGGCACGCGCCATGGGCTCTCTCGTGCATAACCTGCCCTACTACTGGCTAGCCCTGGGCGCCCTGCTGCTGACCCTGGAGATGTTCGGCACGGGTTTCTACCTGCTCTGGATCGGGATCGCAGCGCTGGTCGTCGGCGTCCTGGGCTTTATCGCGCCCTGGCTGCCGTGGCCGCTGCAATGCCTGCTGTTTGCCGGCCTGTCGCTGGTGACCACGGTGCTCTGGTGGAAACGCCAGCGCCGGGTGAACAAGACCAGCGCCCAGCCAGCCCTAAACATGCGCGGCCAGGAGTTGGTCGGACGGGTCTTCCTGGTCAACCAGGCAATCGTCAACGGCAGTGGCAAGATCAAGGCCGGCGACACCGTCTGGATGGTCACCGGACCCGATACCGATATCGGTGCCCAGGTCCGGGTAGTCGGTCAGAATGGGACCATTCTCAAGGTCGAAAGCGTCGATTGACGGCAGAAGGAACTCCCGCCGGGTATCTATAATCAAACGTGTCAGATACCCAGCCGGAGTTACCCTCATGCGTCTCAAATTAGCTGTCGCCGCCGTTGCCCTGCTTGCCCTTCCCGTTGGTTCAGCCATGGCCGACGGATTCTGGCGCAATGTCATTTCGTCCGGTGCGACCACCGGTTCGACCTACCTGACCTTCAAGGACCACAAGCTGATAGTCGCCGCTCAGGACGATGCTGGCAGCTATGTTGCCAGTGACGGCGCAATCCGCGGGCCGTACCTGGAAGCCGCGATGCAGAAGGTCCGGGCTGAAAACCCGGGGCTGCAGGCCAGTGACATGGACCTGGCCAACGCGATCCTGGCCAAGAATGCGGTGGCCGACCAATAGCCTTGCACCGACAAGGGAACGCAGGCAGATAGGGATATCCAGGCAAAAAAATGCCGCTCATCAAGAGCGGCATTTTTTATGCGACGAATTTACTCGCCGATAGCGTTTTTATAACCCGCAGCGTCCAGCAGCTTCTCCAGCTCGGCCGGGTTGCTTGGCTTGAGCTTGAAGATCCAGCTGGCGTAAGGCGCACTATTGAGCAGCTCAGGCGTGCTCGACAGCTCGTCGTTGACGGCAATCACTTCACCGGACACCGGCGAGTAGATGTCCGAGGCAGCCTTGACCGATTCCACCACGCCAGCAGCCTGGCCGGCGCTGAACTGGGCGCCAACTTCGGCCAGCTCGACGAACACCACATCGCCCAAGGCTTCCTGGGCGTGATCGCTGATCCCCACGGTGATGCTGCCATCCGCTTCAAGACGGGCCCATTCGTGACTTTCAGCGAAACGCAGATCGGCAGGGATATCGCTCATATTCAGTGTCCTCGGGAATAAATGTCAGCGGTTCGGCCCGCCGCAAAAAATTAGATCAGGGCTTTGCCATGACGAACGAAGGTAGGTTTTACCACGCGAACCGGATACCACTTGCCGCGAATTTCCACTTCCGCACGATCAGCAGTGGCCATCGGTACGCGCGCCAGCGCAATCGATTTGCTTAGCGTAGGAGAGAAACTACCACTGGTGATCTCTCCTTCGCCAACTTCAGCGATGCGAACCACTTGATGAGCGCGCAGAACACCCCGCTCCTCGAGCACCAGACCGACCAGTTTCTGTCCTACGCCAGCGGCCAACTCGGCCTCCAATGCCTGGCGTCCGATAAAGTCGCGCGACACCGGCTCCCAGGCAATACTCCAGGCCATATTGGCCACCAGCGGCGTTACGGCCTGGTGAATGTCCTGCCCATAGAGGTTCATACCGGCTTCAAGGCGCAAGGTATCGCGTGCGCCCAGGCCGATAGGCGAAATGCCGGCGCCGACCAGGTCATTGAAAAACGCCGGCGCCTGGTTGGCCGGGAGCAGAATTTCCAGGCCGTCTTCACCGGTATAGCCGGTGCGGGCAATAAACCAGTCGCCATCACTGGCGCCTTCGAAGGGTTTGAGCTGCTGGATCAGTTGGCTGCGCGACTGGCTCACCAACTCAGCCACCTTGTGCCGTGCATGCGGCCCCTGAATCGCCAGCATCGCCAACTCGGGGCGCTCGCACAGGGCAACGTCATAGCCCTCTAACTGCGCCTGCATCCACTGCAGGTCCTGCTCACGGGTCGCCGCGTTGACCACCAGGCGATAACCGGCACCCTGGCGATAGACGATCATGTCGTCGACCACCCCGCCACGCTCGTTGAGCATGGCGCTATACAGAGCCCGACCGGTGCTTTCCAGGCGCTCCACATCATTGGCCAGCAGACGCTGGAGCCAGGCCTTGGCCTGGGTGCCATCGATGTCGATAACGGTCATATGGGAGACATCGAAAACCCCGCAATCGCGACGGACCTGATGATGTTCCTCGACTTGCGAACCGTAATGCAGGGGCATGTCCCAACCGCCAAAATCGACCATTTTCGCGCCTAGGGCGAGGTGCAGGTCATACAGAGGCGTACGCTGTCCCATGGGTTTCTCCTTCCGGGCTTGGCGAGGATGCGGACGGGTCCCGGGGAGTGTCACCGCCAACCGGCAGCGAACAACGCGCGACGACCCGGTCTGTCAGACGGACCGCACCGAATGCCGCGCATTGTAGCCGCAAGGGGCAGGGCTGGCACCTAAGCGATTTGCCGCGCCGAACGGCGGATCAGGCCAATCACAGGCAATAGCCCGACCAGCACCAGCGTCAGGGCCGGCAACGCGGCTCGCGACCACTCGCCTTCACTGGTCATTTCAAAGATCCGGACCGCCAGCGTGTCCCAGCCAAACGGGCGCATCAGCAGGGTGGCAGGCATTTCCTTGAGCACATCGACAAAGACCAGCAGCGCCGCACTCAAAGTGCCCGGTAGCAAGAGAGGCAGATACACTTTGAAAAACAGTGATGGCCCACTGACACCCAAACTCCGCGCGGCTTCTGGCAACGAGGGGCGAATTCTCGCCAGGCTGCTTTCCAATGGCCCATAGGCCACCGCGATAAACCGCACCAGATACGCCAATAGCAGGGCCGACAGACTGCCCAATAGCAGCGGCTTGCCCGCGCCGCCTAACCAGCTCGAGAGCGGGATCACCAGTTCGCGGTCCAGAAAGCTGAACGCCAGCATGATCGACACGGCCAGCACCGAACCGGGTAATGCATAGCCCAGGTTGGCCAGACTGACACCGGTCCGAATACCCCGGGTCGGCGCCAGGCGCCGGGCGAAGGCGAGCAAGAGCGCGACACTGACCGTAATCAGCGCCGCCATCCCTCCCAGATAGAGCGTGTGCAGGATCAGCCCAGCGTAACGCTCATCGAGGTCAAAACGCCCGCGCTGCCAGAACCACACGATCAATTGCAGCATCGGAATGACAAAGGCGCAGGCAAACACCAGCAGGCACCAACCGCTGGCCATCCAGGCCTTGAGGCCATGCAGCTGGTACAGGGCCTTGCCGCGCGGGCGTTCATTGCCCGAGCGGGTAGCGCCCCGTGCCCGGCGCTCGCCATAGAGCACCAGCATGACCACCAGCAACAACAGGCTGGCCAGTTGCGCGGCGCTGGAGAGGCTGAAAAAGCCGTACCAGGTCTTGTAGATGGCGGTGGTGAAGGTGTCGAAATTGAAGACCGCCACCGCACCGAAGTCCGCCAGGGTTTCCATCAGCGCCAGCGCCACCCCGGCTCCGATCGCCGGCCGTGCCATGGGCAGTGCCACCCGCCAGAACGCCTGCCAGGGCGATTGCCCCAGGACCCGCGCCGCCTCCATCAAGCCCTTGCCCTGGGCCAGGAAGGCCGTACGCGCCAGGAGATAGACATAGGGATAGAACACCAGCACCAGCACGATGATCACCCCGCCGGTGGAGCGCACGCGGGGCAGGCGCAGTCCTGTGCCAAACCATTCGCGCAACAGGGTTTGCAGCGGCCCGGCAAAGTCCAGCAGGCCGACAAAGACAAAGGCCAGGACATAGGCCGGGATCGCAAAGGGCAGCATCAGCGCCCAATCCAGCCAGCGTCGACCGGGGAACTCGCAGAGGCTGGTCAGCCAGGCCAGGCTGACACCGAGCAGGGTCACCCCGATGCCCACGCCCACCACCAGCGTCAGGGTGTTGCCCAGCAGGCGCGGCATCTGGGTTTCCCATAAATGGCTCCAGATCTGCTGGTCGATGGTCTGCCAGGACAACAGCAACACACTCAAGGGCAACAGGATCAGGGCAGCGACGGCGAAAACCAGCGGGTACCAGCGGCGTTGAGCGGGATGGGCCACGAACACTCTCGAACGGTAAAAAGGAGTGGAACAGTCAATAGCAAACAGGCGCGGGCCCGAGTGGGGCGCCGCGCCTGCTGGCGATAGCGGACTTTACAGCCTGGGGCTTAGTTCCAGCCAGCCCGATCCATCAAGCGGATCGCTTCGGCCTGGCGTTTGCCCGCCACTTCAACCGGCAGGGTGTCGGGGACAAAGCTGCCCCAGCCGGCCACCTCGGCAGAAGGCTTGACGCTCGGGTTGGCCGGGAACTCCTGGTTCACGTCCGCGAAGATCGTCTGCGCTTCAGGGGTGGTCATCCACTCCACCAATGCCTTGGCGGCGTCCGGGTGCGGTGCGTACTTGGTCAGGCCGATGCCCGAGAGGTTGACATGCACACCACGGTCGGCCTGGTTTGGCCAGAACAGTTTGACCGCCAGATCCGGCTTCTGCTTGTGCAGGCGGCCGTAGTAGTAAGTGTTGACGATACCCACGTCGCACTGCCCGGCATTGATCGCCTCCAGCACCGCCACGTCGTCGGAGAACACATCGGTGGACAGGTTGTTGACCCAGCCTTTGAGAATCTCTTCGGTCTTCTCGGCGCCGTGGGTTTCGATCAGGGTCGCGGTCAGGGACTGGTTGTAGACCTTCTTCGCCGTGCGCAGGCACAGGCGGCCTTCCCACTCCTTGCCCGCCAGGGCTTCGTAGGTGCTCAGTTCGGCCGGTTTAACCCGGTCGGTGGAATAGGCAATAGTCCGGGCGCGCAGGCTCAGGCCGGTCCAGGCATGGGTCGAGGAGCGGTACTGCGCGGGGATATTGGCGTCGATCACCTTGGAGGTGAACGGCTGCAGAATGCCCATCTGCTCGGCCTGCCAGAGGTTGCCGGCATCGACAGTCAGCAGCAGGTCGGCAGTGGCGTTCTCGCCCTCGGCCTTGATCCGCTGCATCAGCGGTGCTTCCTTGTCGGTGATGAATTTCACCTTCACACCCGTCTTCTGGGTGTAGGCATCGAACACCGGCTTGATCAGTTCGTCGATACGCGAGGAATAGACCACCACTTCGTCGGCCGCCTGGGCGGCGGTGCCGATCAGGGTAAGGGCCAGGGCTGTCAGTAGGCGCTTGGGTGCCAACATGGGAGCGGTCTCTCAAAGTCGAAAATGAGGCGAAATGATAGTGACTCACATTTTCCTTCTCAATCGAGCCGACCAGCAAGACGTTACCAAATATTACAGTCGCCCACGAAAATGCCTGCGACCAGGCCCATGACGAGCCTGGCCGCAGGCGTCACACCTAGTTGCTGATCGCCAGGATACTGGCCTGGTATGCCCCGACAAAGACATCGAAGTCACCCACTTCGGTACGCTCGAGCTCAACCTGCTGGGCCAGCGAGTTGCGCGCACGCGCCTCGAAACCAGCCTGCTCGGCGGTGCTCAGCGGTTCGCTGCGAAAGAATTCGGCATGGGCCTGGCTCTGGCGCAGGGCAAAGCCGGCAAAGCTTTCCTTGTGCTGGGTCATGCTCGCGAGCACTTGCGCCGACGGCGTCAGCGACACATCACGAACTTTCGCCGCCTGATCGGCAAGGGCCTTGGCGTGGGCATCGCCGCCGTGGCACTGATCAAGCAGCGCGGCCAGAGGCGCGATCTTCTCCAGCAATTCGTCGGCCCAGACCTTCAGCTCCACCGCTTGCCCCTGACGCTGCAATTGCAGGCCCGGGCGCCGGCCTTCCTTGACCACACTGAGGAAGTTCGACGTGCAATTGCCGCATTCGAGGCTTTCCAGTTGCGGGCTCTCGTTCAGCGCGCAATACAACAGGAAGGCGTCGAGAAAGCGCGCCTGAGGCAGGTCGATACCGGTCGGCATAAACGGGTTGATATCCAACAACCGTACTTCAACGTATTGCACGCCACGGGCCATCAGCGCCTGGATCGGCCGCTCGCCGGTGTAGGTCACTCGCTTGGGGCGAATATTGGAGTAGTACTCGTTTTCGATCTGCAGGATGTTGGTATTGAGTTGAACCCACTCGCCATCCTTGTGGGTGCCGATCTCCACATAAGGCGCGTAAGGCGTGGCCACCGCCTTGCGCAGGCTGTCGGTATAGCTGCTCAGGTCGTTGTAGCAGGGCGTCAGGCCCGCCTGGGCGTTGCTCTGGTAACCCAGGTCGCTCATGCGCAAGCTGGTGGCATAAGGCAGATACAGGGTGTCGGCATCCAGTTGTTCGAGCTGGTGCGCACGCCCCCGCAGGAAGCCCGCGTCCAGCGCCGGCGAAGCACCGAACAGGTACATCAGCAGCCAGCTGTAACGGCGGAAGTTGCGGATCAGGGCGATATAGGCCGCGGACTGGTAGTCGCGGTCGGAACCGACAAAACCCTCGGCCTGCTTGAGCAGCGGCCAGAGCTTTTCCGGCAGGGAAAAATTGTAGTGGATCCCGGCAATGCACTGCATAGTCTTGCCGTAGCGCAGGGCCAGGCCCTTGCGATACACGTACTTGAGCTGGCCGATATTGGACGTGCCGTAGTAGGCAATCGGGATATCTTCCTCGGCCGGCAATGGGCACGGCATCGAGGGACTCCACAGGTACTCGTCGCCAAGCTTGCTGTAGGCAAAGCGGTGGATGCTGTCGAGGCTGCTCAGGGTGTCGGCCGGATTGGCCAGCGCCGGGGTGATGAACTCCAGCAGCGACTCGGAATAGTCGGTGGTGATTTGCTCATTGGTCAGCGCCGAACCGAGAGCTTCCGGGTGCGGGGTCTGCGCCAGGCGCCCCTCAGCCGTGACGCGCAGGCATTCGCGCTCAATGCCGTGCAGGCAATCTTCGAGCAGGGAGAGGTTGGCACGCTCGCCGAGCAAGGCCAGGCGGCGGTTGAGAAGTTCGCTCAAGTTGGATTCCTTCACGCGTCAGTCGCCCCAATATGGGGGTGGTCAGGACGGTCTACAAGGGTGAAGTTAAAACTGGCGTTGTCGCCTAGCTTGTAAGAAAAGTCGATCTACCTGCCCATGAAACCGGCAGAAGTGTCGCCAAAGGTTTCCGGCGCCACGTTCGTGGTGCCGAAATTACCTCAAATCCAGGGCAAACAGCTAAACAACCGCGAACGTGCCTTGTGCTTTTGCGACCAATTTGTCCCCTTGCATCACATCGGCCTCGACCACCAGGGTGCGCCGGCCAGCGTGGATCACCTTGGCGATACACAGCACTTCGCCATCGGCGACCGCGCGCAGGTAGTTGATCTTGCACTCGACGGTCACGCTCTGCTGATCGAAACCATGGGCACTGGAACAGGCCAGCCCCATGGCGATATCGACCAGGCTGAAAATCACCCCGCCATGCAGCTTGCCGCCGCGGTTGCGCAGCTGGGGCTGCAACGCCAGGGCGACTTCGGCAACGCCCTCGTCCAGGCGCTGCAAGCGGCAGCCAATCAACTCGCTGAAGGCGCTATGGGTCAACCCCTCAGGCAGCTCCATCAACGCTTCTTCAAGGTCTTGGCATTGGCAAACAACGAGGCCATGGCATTGTTGGCCGGGGCTGCCGGCGTGCTGTCCTTGCGCGGTGCCGACTGCTGCGACTGGCGCGGCGCGGAACCTGGACGGGCGCCACGGGCACCGTCGATCTTCTCGCCCGGGGTGTCGCCCATGCGCATCGACAGGCCCACGCGTTTGCGCGGGATATCGACTTCCATGACTTTGACCTTGACCACGTCACCGGCTTTCACCGCTTCACGGGGATCCTTGATGAACTTCTCCGACAATGCGGAGATATGCACCAAACCGTCCTGGTGTACGCCAATGTCGACGAAGGCACCGAAGTTGGTCACGTTGGTCACCACGCCTTCGAGGATCATCCCCAGTTCGAGGTCCTTGAGGTCTTCGACACCGTCCTGGAACTCGGCGGTCTTGAACCCGGGGCGCGGGTCACGGCCAGGCTTCTCCAGCTCCTGCAGAATGTCGGTGACGGTCGGCAGGCCGAAGGTCTCGTCGGTGAATCTCTTCGGATCCAGGCGTTTGAGAAAGCCCGCATCACCGATCAGCGAACGGATATCGCGATCGGTCTCGGCGGCAATGCGCTGTACCAGTGGATAGGCTTCCGGGTGGACCGCCGAGGCGTCCAGCGGGTTGTCACCATTCATCACGCGCAGGAAACCGGCGGACTGCTCGAAGGTTTTCTCGCCCAGGCGCGCGACTTTCTTCAGCGCTGCACGGGTCTTGAACGCACCGAACTCATCCCGGTGGCTGACGATATTCTGGGCCAGGGTTGCATTGAGCCCGGAGATACGCGCCAACAGCGCCACCGACGCCGTGTTCACATCGACGCCCACGGCGTTCACGCAGTCCTCGACCACCGCATCCAGGCCGCGCGCCAGCTTGAGTTGGGACACATCGTGCTGGTACTGGCCGACACCAATGGACTTCGGATCGATCTTGACCAGCTCGGCCAGCGGATCCTGCAGACGGCGCGCAATGGACACCGCGCCACGGATCGAAACGTCCAGATCCGGAAACTCCTTGGACGCCAGCTCCGAAGCCGAGTACACCGAAGCACCCGCTTCCGAGACCATGACCTTGGTCATTTTCATGCCTGGGTATTTTTTGATCAGCTCGGCGGCCAGCTTGTCGGTTTCACGGCTGGCGGTGCCGTTGCCGATGGCGATCAGGTCCACCGAGTGCTTGGCGCAGAGCGCGGCCAGCACGGCAATGGTCTGGTCCCACTGGTTTTTCGGCACGTGGGGGTAGACCGTCGCGTGGTCTAGCAATTTGCCAGTGGCATCGACCACCGCCACCTTACACCCGGTACGCAACCCGGGATCCAGCCCGAGAGTGGCCCGCGGCCCAGCGGGCGCAGCCAGCAGCAGGTCATGCAGGTTGTGAGCAAACACATTGATCGCCTCGGTTTCCGCACCATCGCGCAGCTCGCCGAGCAGATCCGTCTCCAGATGGGTATAAAGCTTGACCTTCCAGGTCCAGCGCACCACTTCGCCCAGCCACTTGTCGGCCGGGCGGCCCTGGTTCTGGATACCGAAGCGCTCGCCAATCATCAGCTCACACGGGTGCAGGGTGCCTGGCAGCTCTTCACCGACTTTCAACGCTGAGCTGAGAATGCCTTCGTTACGGCCACGGAAAATCGCCAAGGCACGGTGCGACGGCATGCTCTTGAGCGGCTCATCGTGTTCAAAGTAGTCGCGGAACTTGGCGCCCTCTTCTTCCTTGCCGGCAATCAGACGGGCACTGAGGGTGGCTTCCTGCTTAAGGAAGCTGCGCAGCTTGTCCAGCAGGCTGGCGTCCTCGGCAAAGCGCTCCATCAGGATGTACTTGGCGCCTTCCAGCGCCGCCTTGACGTCGGCCACGCCCTTTTCGGCGTCGACAAAGCGGGCCGCTTCGCCTTCCGGGTTCAGCGACGGGTCGTTGAACAAGCCGTCGGCCAGCTCGCCAAGGCCGGCTTCCAAGGCAATCTGGCCCTTGGTGCGACGCTTTTGCTTGTACGGGAGATAGAGGTCTTCGAGGCGAGTCTTGGTGTCGGCGAGCTTGATTTCGCGGGCCAGTTCCGGGGTCAGCTTGCCCTGCTCCTCGATGCTGGCCAGGATGCTCTGGCGCCGGTCGTCCAGCTCGCGCAGGTAGCGCAGACGCTCTTCAAGGTGACGCAGCTGGATATCATCGAGACTACCGGTAACTTCCTTACGGTAACGAGCGATGAACGGCACGGTGGAGCCCTCATCCAGTAGCGCGACGGCCGCTTCGACCTGTTGTGGGCGTACGCCGAGCTCTTCGGCGATGCGGCTGTTGATGCTGTCCATATAACCACCTGGCAAATTGTGAAAGCAGGTCCGCGCGCCTTTCTATTAAGCCGCGACAAGCCTGGTTGGGAATCAAAAGGTAGCCCTGTTGACCCGTGAAATCGGCAAATTGCTGACTGCGGCGGCGAAAAACCGCCGGCTCGCCCCAGAGGCGGCGCATTATAACCAGCGTTCTCGCATTCTGGGGATTGCCCAACGTAGAGGCCCTGCTGCCACTAAATAGCAAGCGTTGTAAAATCTGCTAACAATGCTCCAGACACAATTTAAGATGTGTCTGAGCCATAATGCGCGCCGTGATAAAAGGAGCAACACAATGAGCAGCACAGCACAAACCGCGGAAGGCGAGAAAATCCTCATCGTGGATGACGACCCAGGGCTCAGCAGCCTTCTGGAACGTTTTTTCACCAGCAAGGGTTACCGTGCGCGCGCCGTGCCCAACACCGAACAGATGGACCGCTTGCTGGCACGCGAAGTGTTCCACTTGGTCGTGCTCGACTTGATGCTTCCCGGCGAAGATGGCCTGACCGCTTGCCGCCGCCTGCGTGCGGCGAACAACCAGGTGCCGATCATCATGCTCACCGCCAAGGGCGACGAACTGAGCCGGATCAAGGGCCTGGAACTGGGCGCCGATGACTACCTGGCCAAACCGTTCAACCCCGATGAGCTGATGGCACGCGTCAAAGCGGTACTGCGCCGCCAGTCCGCACCAGTCCCGGGGGCTCCGGGCAGCGAGGACGAAAGCGTGACCTTCGGCGACTACGAGCTGTCGCTGGCCACCCGCGAACTCAAGCGCGGCGACGAAGTGCATATGCTGACCACCGGCGAATTCGCCGTGCTCAAGGCGCTCGTCATGCATGCCCGCGAACCGCTGACCCGCGACAAGCTGATGAACCTGGCGCGCGGTCGCGAATGGGATGCACTGGAACGCTCGATCGACGTACAGATTTCGCGTCTGCGTCGGATGATCGAACCGGATCCGTCCAAACCGCGCTACATCCAGACAGTCTGGGGTGTTGGCTACGTGTTCGTGCCGGATGGCGCGGCCACCAAGTAACGATTTCTTTGTAGGAACACACTCATCGGGGCCTGGCGAATCAACGCACAGGCCCCGAATGGTTTGAGGCCCACCCTTATGCGAGCACGCCTCGCTCCTGCAAATTGCGTGAACACTGCCTATGAAAACCCCACTCTGGTTTCCCCAAAGTTTCTTCTCCCGCACCCTGTGGCTGGTGCTGATCGTGGTGTTGTTTTCCAAGGCACTCACCCTGGTTTATCTGCTGATGAACGAGGACGTGCTGGTCGATCGTCAATACAGCCACGGCGTTGCTCTGACGCTGCGCGCCTACTGGGCAGCCAACGAAGATGATCGCCAGAACATCGCCGAAGCGGCCGGTTTGATCCGGGTGGTCGGTGCAGGTGTGCCGGAAGGCGAGCAGCACTGGCCCTACAGCGAAATCTACCAGCGCCAGATGCAGGCCGAACTGGGTGCCGACACCGAAGTGCGCCTGCGTGTCCATGCACCGCCCGCCCTGTGGGTCCGAGCGCCGAGCCTGGGCGACGGCTGGCTGAAGGTGCCGCTTTACCCCCACCCGTTGCGCGGCCAGAAGATCTGGAGCGTGCTCGGCTGGTTCCTCGCCATCGGCCTGCTCTCGACCGCCTCGGCCTGGATCTTCGTGCGCCAGCTCAACCAGCCCCTCAAGCGCCTGGTGTATGCCGCCCGGCAACTTGGCCAGGGCCGCAGCGTGCGCCTGCCCGTCAGCGACACGCCTAGTGAGATGACCGAGGTCTACCGCGCCTTCAACCAGATGGCCGAGGATGTCGAACAGGCCGGGCGCGAGCGCGAGCTGATGCTGGCCGGGGTGTCCCACGACCTGCGCACGCCTCTGACCCGGCTGCGTCTGTCCCTCGAGTTGATGGGCGACCACACGGACCTGACCGATGATATGGTGCGCGATATCGAGGATATGGACGCCATCCTCGATCAGTTCCTGGCGTTTATTCGCGATGGCCGCGACGAGAAGGTGGAAGAGGTCGACCTGTGCGAACTGATCCGCGAAGTCGTCGCCCCCTATAACCAGACAGCCCGGCGCATCAGTCTGCACCTGGAGCCGATCCAGCCGTTTGCGTTGCGCCGGGTCTCGATGAAGCGCCTGCTAAACAACCTGATCGGCAACGCCCTACACCATGCCGGCGGCGATGTCGAAGTGGCGGCCCATGTGTCCGGTGACCCTAGTGCGCCCTATGTCGTACTCAGCGTACTGGACCGTGGCGTGGGGATTCCCAATGCGGAACTGGAAGGGATCTTCGACCCGTTTATCCGGGGTGACCGCGCCCGTGGCGGCAAAGGCACCGGGCTGGGTCTGGCAATCGTCAAGCGCATCGCCTCGATGCATGGCGGCAACGTCGAGTTGCGCAATCGCGCTGGCGGCGGCCTCGAAGCACGAGTACGCCTGCCACTGGGCCTGATGCTGCCACGAGGCGCCGACTGACCCAGCGTCACGACGCCCCTGCAAGCAGGGGCGCAGGCGGCTCAGCCCTTGCCTTTGGTCCGGGTCAGGTTCGGGCCGCTGTTTTTCTCCAGGTGCTGGATAATCATCCCGGCCACATCCTTGCTGGTAGTGACCTCGATGCCTTCTAGCCCCGGTGAAGAGTTCACCTCCAGCACCAGCGGGCCATGGTTGGAGCGCAGGATATCCACCCCGGCGACACTCAGCCCCATGACCTTGGCCGCACGAATTGCGGTCATGCGCTCTTCCGGCGTGATCTTGATCAGGCTGGCACTGCCACCCCGATGCAGGTTGGAGCGGAATTCGCCGGGCTTGGCCTGGCGCTTCATCGCGGCGATCACCTTGTCGCCGACCACGAAGCAGCGAATATCCGCCCCGCCGGCCTCCTTGATGTATTCCTGCACCATGATGTTCTGCTTGAGGCCCATAAAAGCCTCGATCACCGACTCAGCCGCCGTCGCCGTTTCACACAACACCACGCCAATACCCTGGGTACCTTCAAGCACCTTGATCACCAGGGGGGCACCGTTGACCATCTCGATCAGGTCGGGAATATCGTCCGGCGAGTGGGCAAAACCGGTCACGGGCAACCCAAGACCGCGGCGCGACAACAGTTGCAACGAGCGCAACTTGTCCCGCGAACGGGCAATGGCCACCGACTCATTGAGCGGATAGACCCCCATCATTTCAAACTGGCGCAACACCGCGCAGCCATAAAAAGTGACCGAGGCACCGATACGCGGGATCACCGCATCGAAACCCTCCAGCGGCTTGCCGCGGTAGTGGATCTGCGGTTTGTGGCTGGCGATGTTCATATAGGCCCGCAACGTGTCGATCACCACCATCTCATGGCCCCGCTGGGTGCCAGCTTCGACCAGACGACGAGTGGAATACAGACGCGGATTACGCGACAGCACAGCGATCTTCATGCAACACCTGTGGCAGAGGTAGTAGTGACCGGGAACACCGGCTTGTCTTGAATGTATTTAAGCCCTGGGTTGACCACCAACTGGCCGTCAACCAGAGCCTTGGAACCGAGCAACAGGCGATAGCGCATGGACTTGCGACAGGCCAGGGTGAACTCCACCGGCCAGATCTTATCGCCCAGCGCCAGGGTGGTACGAATCACATAGCGCTTTTGCGCCTGGCCATTGGAACTCTTGATGGTTTTCATGGTGACCAGCGGTGCTTCGCAACGACGGTGACGCAGTTGCACCACCGTGCCCAGATGGGCGGTAAAACGGACCCACGCCACACCATCGCGCTCGAAAAGCTCGATGTCGGTGGCGTGCAGGCTTGAGGTACTGGCACCGGTATCGATCTTCGCACGCAGGCCCGCCACTCCCAGATCGGGAAGGGCTACCCACTCACGCAGACCGATCACGGTCAAATGGTCAAATGTCTTCAAATGGATCTACCGCTCAATCAACTTGCACAGGCCCTTGCCAGGCCGGATTCGCGGTATTCACGCAGAATATCCGGCAAATGGCGACAGATATATTCCGGGCGTTCTGCTAGTGGGTTCGGCGCCTCCGGCAAACAGCCGTCAGTCCAGTAAAAATGCCTCTCTATGGGGGCAAACTTGCTCGCGCTAAACTGCGCCTAGCAAGTTTGGCCTGGAAAGAAGCGACGCTCCTGCCCCCGTCGCGAGCGCACTCGCGCCTAACGTCAAGCATCAGGCCCAGACCCCTTGCCTGCATTGCTAGGAACGGTAGTACAGTTCACGCATATTTCAGAATGAGGTGAGCCCATGGCACAAAAATCGGAAGAGGATGACGACAAGGTTCGCCTAGACAAGTGGCTATGGGCCGCGCGCTTCTACAAGACCCGCGCCCTGGCCAAGGCCGCTATCGAAAGCGGTAAGGTTCACTGTCGCGGCGAGCGCTGCAAACCGAGCAAAGAGCCACGACTGGGCGACGAACTGCAGATCCGCGCCGGCTTCGATGAGCGCACGGTGGTCGTCAAGGCCCTATCCGTCGTCCGCCGCGGCGCACCCGAGGCCCAGGCGCTGTATGCCGAAACCGAACAAAGTATCGCCAAACGCGAAGCAGCAGCCGCCCAGCGCAAGGCCGGCGCATTGGGTATCACCACCGAAGGCAAGCCGACCAAGAAGCAGCGGCGGCAACTGTTCCAGTTCCAGGGCAGCAGCGCCGACTAACCCGGACCGTCACCTCGTGAGCTCGCGGGTACTGCGCAGCGAGCTTGCTCGCGAGCCCCAGCCCTGCAAAGTCGCACCACGCCATAAGGCGTAAACTGCCCCGCGCCGGCGGCCAAAACCCGAGCCTGCTTGGAACAACGGCGAATTGTTCCTAAAATACCGGTCAAATCACCGGGTTCGACGCGCCATCCAGGAGCGGAAAGCGCGCTTTAACCAGCCCTTGCCCAATTACTGACATCACTTCAGAACCCAGACCTATGCACGATTTACCGGACACCGACTACACCCAGCGCTTCATCTTCGATGACAGCGACACCCGTGGCGAACTGGTCGCGCTGGAGCGTAGCTACGCCGAAGTGCTGGCCAAGCACCCCTACCCGCAACCCGTCGCACAGCTGCTTGGCGAACTGATGGCCGCCGCCGCGTTGCTGGTCGGCACATTGAAGTTCGACGGCCTGCTGATTCTCCAGGCCCGTTCCGAAGGCGCCGTCCCCCTGCTGATGGTCGAGTGCTCCAGCGAGCGTGAAATCCGCGGCCTGGCACGCTATCACGCCGAGCAGATCGGCCCCGACGCGACCCTAGCCGAGCTGATGCCCGAGGGCGTCCTCGCCATCACCGTCGATCCGACCGAAGGCCAGCGTTACCAAGGCCTGGTGGATCTGGACGGGGCCAACCTGTCGGAATGCTTCACCAACTACTTCGTCATGTCGCAGCAGATCGGCACGCGCTTCTGGCTCTATGCCGACGGCACTCACAGCCGCGGCCTGTTGCTGCAGCAGTTGCCTGCCGACCGGATCAAGGACGAAGAGGAGCGCGCCGCCAACTGGCAGCACCTCACCGCCCTGGCCAGCACCCTGACCGCCGAAGAGCTGTTGGGCCTGGACAATGAGACCGTGCTGCATCGCCTCTACCACGAAGAAGCCGTACGCATGTTCGACCGCGCGCCCCTGCGCTTCCATTGCAGCTGCTCGCGCGAGCGCTCCGGCAATGCCTTGATCAGCGTGGGCCTGGAAGACGCCAAGCAACTGGTGATCGAGCACGGCGGCAAGATCGAGATCGACTGCCAGTTCTGCAACCAGCGTTATCTGTTCGACGCGGCGGATATCGATCAATTGTTCGCCGGTGGCGGGGTTGAGTCGCCGTCAGATACTCGTCACTAAAACGCTTCAGCACAGGTAAATCTCCTGTCAAACGCCGGGATTACGCCGTACTGACGGGAGGACCCTACTCTTTTTGGGCTTTTCTGGCATAATCCGGCCCACTTTTTTCGCGGTAGTAGTGCAGGTCTTTCTACTACAAAACGTTTGGAGCACTCGGCCAATGGCCGACGGGGAATCTCATGACGCAAGCAAATAACGCCGTGTACACCGATCTGAGCATCGACGATCTGGTCAAAGAAGCCCTGGCTCGCGGTGAAGGCGAGCTTGCCGATACCGGCGCTCTGGTTGTACGTACCGGTCACCGCACCGGCCGCTCGCCAGTGGATCGTTTTATCGTTGAAGAGCCAAGCACCCAGGACGCTATCGCCTGGGGCCCGATCAACCGCAAGTTCCCGGCCGACAAGTTCGACGCCCTGTGGGACCGTGTTGCTGCCTATCTGGGCGAGCGCGAGCGGTTTGTTTCCCACGTTCACGTCGGCTCCGATCCTGCGCACTACCTGCCCGTCAAGATGACCACCGAAACCGCGTGGCACAATCTGTTCGGCCGCTGCCTGTTCATCAACCCGGAACAGTACAACGCTGGCGGCAAGCAAGAGTGGCAGATCCTCAACGCCCCGAACTTCGTATGCGAGCCTGAGCGCGACGGCACCAATTCCGACGGCACCGTGATCATCAACTTCGCAGCCAAGAAAGTGCTGATCGCTGGCATGCGCTACGCCGGCGAAATGAAGAAAGCCCTGTTCTCCGTGCAGAACTTCCTGCTGCCAGCGGTCGACGTACTGCCGATGCATTGCGCCGCCAACATGGGCGAAGACGGCGACGTCACCCTGTTCTTCGGCCTGTCGGGCACCGGCAAGACCACCCTGTCGGCCGACGAAAGCCGTTACCTGATCGGTGACGACGAACACGGCTGGGGCGTGGGCGTGGTGTTCAACATCGAAGGCGGCTGCTATGCCAAGTGCATCGACCTGTCCGAGAAAAACGAGCCGGTCATCTGGAAAGCCATCCAGCACGGCGCCGTACTGGAGAACGTGGTCCTGGACCCGGTCACCAAAAAAGCCGACTACGCCGATGACAGCCTGACCCAGAACAGCCGCGCCGCCTACCCGCGCGAACTGATCGAAAAACGCGCACCGAAAAACCTCGGTGGCGAGCCAAATGCGGTGATCTTCCTGACCTGCGACCTGACCGGCGTACTGCCGCCCGTGTCGATCCTCAGCGAAGAACAAGCGGCTTACCACTTCCTGTCCGGCTACACCGCCCTGGTCGGTTCGACCGAGATGGGTTCGGGCAGCGGCATCAAATCGACCTTCTCCACCTGCTTCGGCGCGCCCTTCTTCCCGCGTCCAGCAGGCGAGTACGCCGAATTGCTGATCAAGCGTATCCGTGGTTTCAACTCCAAGGTGTACCTGGTCAACACCGGCTGGACTGGCGGCGGCTACGGCGTGGGCAAGCGCTTCAACATCCCGACCACCCGTGCGGTGATCGCAGCGATCCAGAGCGGCGCGCTGATCGGTGCCGAGACCGAGCACCTGGATATCATCAACCTGGACGTGCCACTGGCCGTACCTGGCGTTGATACCCAACTGCTGAACCCACGCAATACCTGGGCCGATCCAGCAGCCTACGATGAAGCGGCCAAGGCCCTGGCCGGCCTGTTCACCGAGAACTTCAAGAAGTTCGACGTGAGCGACGCTATCAAGGCAGCGGGCCCAAAAGCCTGATTGACCTGAGCGTCATCTGAAAAGCCGCCCTTCGGGGCGGCTTTTTCGTTTTGGCGGATCGACATCCGACTGAGGAGATGTAGGGGCGGCGCGAACTGGCTCGCGCCTGCCGGGAAATGCGCCCGCGCCAAACATCAGTGCATGGGGCTGAAGCTTTCGGCCGCGCTGCAAAAGCGCTCACGCATGGCCTGCACGGGCTCACTGCGCTGATGGTTCCAGCGCTGAGTCCACGCAGTGCATTGCTCCTTGAAATACACCTTGGCGCCCTTGCGGCATTCGCGGCGCTCGATCGAACCCTGGCGATAGTTGGCGCAGACACTGCCACTGTCGATTCGATTGCTTCGGTACAGCCATTGGGCGATGTACGAGCCCTGGCCATCCCACTGGCGAACCTGCGCCCGATCCCGCCCCTCAGGCTCATTGGTCCGGGCCAGGCGCTGCTCGGGAGCGGATGCAACCGAACGCTGGCTAGCGCTGGTAAACAGCTTCCCACCCGAGTTGACGTCACGCCCACCGGGCGGGTTGCCATAGCGGCAGGCGAGTACCGTTTCATCGATCAGATTGCCAGCCTTGATGCACTCGGCCAGCGGCCGGGGCTTTTGCTGCTCCGTCAGCCGTGCGGGAGGACTGGCCGCCGTCGCAAGCGCGGGGCCGGACGCCGCCGGCGCTGACAACGGTGCCTGAGCAGGAGCCGACAAGCCGGGCTGCCCGGAAGGCAGCTCAGGCTCCAACCAGAACGCCAGGCCAAATAGCGTGATGGCAACCAGCCCCAGCAGGATCAGTGCCTTGCGATAAACCGGCGGGGCCTTCGCAGGCGGCTTGCGCCGGGGTCGGGACGCGATGCTATCGGCGTCAGCATGCAATGGCTCGTATTGATTACGAGAGCGAGATCGGTAATGGCTCATTGTGCTACCGGTCCTTGGTCAAAGTGGAACGGATCGATCTCCTGATCGTCAGAGCGGCACGGGGCGTGAAGTAGCCGCCGGAAGAGGGTAAACCGCCTAGATATTATTTTGCCAGTACCTTGCAGGAAGCGGAGCCCAAGCTGCTGCCAGACGTGTGCTCTTGTGATGCATATCAAGATTTTTTACCTTATTTGGTAAGGCATATCCGAGAGAATCGCTGACGTTTGCCATCCCTTCCCAGCTACCTTGCACTGCTCTGCCCTCCCACAATAGGCTTCGTCCGTCGCCGGCCAACAGCAGCCGGGCGTGAGAGCCCGAGCAAGTGCATAGATGCGTAATGCTGCTTTTCATTGCGGGCTCGGTTGTACCCGCGCCCTGGTTATGGCAGCGGTGTGCGGGCAGCTTTCAACCTGGCCGGGCTCCTAGGCCTCGGTTCTCACCCCGCGTACAGCTGTCACCCCATCCCGTGAGAAGGACGGTGGGAACTCCGTTTTGCACAGGAGGCTTACCTATGAAAAAGCACGCCCCGGCTCCTCCATCTCCCTTAGCCCCTCTCAAGCACACCGCCAGCCACGCCTTTGGCGAGCACGGCGCCGAACAGCAACCGCTCTTTGCCGTACGGGAAGGCGTGAGCGCCGAGCCCGCCTTGATCCAGGTCTCCCTGATGCTGCAGGGCGCCATTGCCGTGGCGGATGAGATTGAGAATATCGAGGGCCCTGACCGACGCCTCTTGCTGACCATGACCCATATGGTCGAGGCGTCCTTGGGTGTGGTCGAAGCCCTGCTCAAGGGCATACCCATAGAAAAACCCTGAGCCGGCGTTAACGACGCCCCACCCGTAAGCCCAACGCCATGGCCGATTCAAACAGCTTAAACGGCCATTTCAGCCCCTCGATAGCCTCCAGCTGTTCGCGCTTGGCCGCTGGCAAGCCCAGGTAGCGCGCCTCGTAGCGCAGCATGGTGTACTGGCCGATCACCAGGGCTCGAGCGTTGAGGTTCTCTGGGTCAAAGCTGGCCGAGAACTCTTCCAGGCCGGCCTCGCGGCCCAGCTGGATAGCCGACAGCAGTGCCAGCGTCGCGTCCTTCTGGCACTCCCAGGCCGCCCGTGCACTGAAGTACATCAGCGCGGTCTTCTTTTCTTCGTTGCTGAGGGCGATATGGGCCAGCAGATTGGCCGGCAGGACTTCCTGGGTATCCCGACAAGCGCGTTCGCGCGATTCAAGGACCTCGGTAGCGGTGACGAATTCATCGATCACCAGCGCATCGATGCGCTGGCGCAGGTTCGACGGCAGCTCGGCCTGGGCCATGGCCTGCCACGACAGCCCAAACACCCAAAGCAGCCAGACCCTCCCCGGCAGGGCACTGTCGCGATACATACAGGGAATTGTGCTCACGGTTCAAAACCTCGGAAAACGACGAGATCGCCGTTATACAAGGTTGCTCCGCCGGCGAGTCAGGGGCGACAGTCTTTAAAGACTAGCGACCCCGGACTCACAGAAAAACCTGACAGTTGCACACCCTGGCGTTTACACCGGGGTGGCTCGACTTATTGAACGATCAGGTTATTGAACAACAAGTCCTCGACCACCGGCTTGCCTGTCTCGTCGCTCAGCACTTGCTGGGTCTGCTTGAGCGCTTCCTGACGCAGCTTTTCCTTCGCCTCGACGTTATTCATGGTCTCGGTCGTCTGCTGCGCGAACAACGCCACCAGTTGGTTGCGAATCAGCGGTTCATTGACCTTGACCAGCTTGGCAGCTTCATCGCCGGTGACCCGCAGAGCCACATCGGCCTTGTAGACCTTCAGCTTCGGCCCGCCATCCAGGCCATAGTTGCCAACCAACGGCGGACTCAGGCTGATGTAACTGACTTTCGGGGCCGCGCCTTCCTTGGCCTCTTCCGCCAAGGCCGCCATGGGCAGTGCCAGGGCCAACATCCACACGATCAACGCTTTCACAGTTCGCTCCTTATTCGGTTTGGCGCCTAGCATAGCCACACGGCAGGCGATGCCCAAGCACAAGCTTATGGTCGGCTATCAGGGCCAGGCATGCTTGTTGACCCTCTAGCGCACGTACCTACACTTATCGGCCATCACTCCAAAAGGAAGAGCCCGATGAAAGCCGTGCTGTGCAAAGCCTTCGGCCCCGCCGAGAGCCTGGTGCTCGAAGAGATCGCAGGCCCCGAGCCGAAGAAGAACGAGATCGTGCTGGACGTGCATGCCGCCGGGGTGAACTTCCCCGACACGCTGATCATCGAGGGCAAATACCAGTTCAAACCGCCCTTCCCGTTCTCCCCGGGCGGAGAGGCAGCCGGGGTGGTCCGCGCTGTAGGCGAGAAAGTCAGCCACCTCAAGGTCGGCGACCGCGTCATGGCCCTCACCGGCTGGGGTAGCTTTGCCGAACAGGTCGCTGTCGCGGGCTACAACGTGCTGCCCATTCCGACGAGCATGGATTTCACCACCGCCGCGGCCTTCAGCATGACCTATGGCACCTCGATGCACGCACTCAAGCAGCGCGGCCAATTGCAGCCCGGCGAAACCCTGCTGGTGCTCGGCGCCTCGGGTGGCGTCGGCCTGGCAGCGGTGGAAATCGGCAAAGCCATGGGGGCCCGGGTCATCGCCGCCGCCAGCAGCGCCGAGAAGCTAGCAGTGGCCAAGGCAGCCGGGGCGGACGAACTGATCAACTACAGCGAAAGCAGCCTGAAGGATGAGATCAAACGTCTGACCGACGGCCAGGGTGCCGACGTGATCTACGACCCGGTGGGCGGCGACCTGTTCGACCAGGCCATTCGCGCCATCGCTTGGAACGGCCGCCTGCTGGTGGTCGGCTTCGCCAGCGGGCGCATCCCCGAGTTACCGGTGAACCTGGCGCTGCTCAAGGGCGCGGCAGTAATCGGGGTCTTCTGGGGCTCGTTCGCCCAGCGCCAGCCCCAGGACAACGCCGCCAACTTCCAGCAACTGTTCACCTGGTTCGCCGAAGGCAAGCTCAAGCCACTGGTGTCACAGACCTACCCGCTGGCCCAGGCAGCGCGAGCCATCGATGATCTCGGCCAACGCAAGGCCGTGGGCAAGGTGGTGGTACAGGTGCGCTAACCCTCTACCGCCGGCTCAGGCGTTGTCGCATCGACAGCGCTTGAGCCGTGCCTCCAGGCTGCGGTCGGGCATGGCGTGGCTGCGCAGGGCCCTGACGGTCTGTTCGACATAGTCGCGGGTCGTGCCGTAGCGCCCGCTGGCGTTGGCCAGGACCTGCGTCAGCACTTCGTCCGGCAGCTTGCCGGCATAGGTCGGCAGATGCCGCTCCAGCACAAAGCCCAACGCCTGTACGTTACTGCCATCCTCAAGGCGGCAATTGAGCCAGTGCGGGCGATAGGACGGCACAGGCATCTCACGCTGCCAGAGGGCAAACAGCGAGGCCTCCAGGTGCTCATCGGGCAGCCGGTAGGCGAAGCCACTGCACGAGCCACCACGGTCCAGACCAAATACCAACCCGGGCCATTGCGGCGTACCACGGTGTTCGTGGGACCACAGGTACAGCCCGCGATGATAGCCATGCACCCGCCCGCGCAGGCGTTCGACCGCCGTGCACTCGGGCCGCCAGATCAGTGATCCATAGGCAAACAGCCAGACCGGACCACCACGGTGCATGGCCAGGGTGGTTTGCAGGGAAGCGTGCAGTTGCTCGTGGGACAGTTGCGCCCCGAGTTCGAGGCGGGGCGGGTAAAGCGGATCAAGACGTGCAGGATCGGTAACTGGCATGGTGAATCGCGTTCGACTCCCGTAGGCGAGGCAGGTGAACACAAACTGTAACGTACCCGGGGCCCAAAACCACCACCGTACGGCGGCTGGCAGCAGAAACGGCGCCCGGCTTCAGCCTATGTTCAAGTTACGCAACGCAGACTTTCCGACAATAGGCGTTATCGCGGCAACCTTCCACTCTTGGCCGCACGCGAGGTGCCTGATGAAAACACTCCCCATGGCGGGGTGGCTGCTACTGGCCCACTCCGGCTTTACACTGGCAAGTGAACTACCCGAGCGCGACGAAGGCTTCTGGTACGCCCAGACCAGCGCCTACACCCGACACTTTGCGCCAGACCCGGAGCACAACAATCACCAGGACCTGATCGGCCTGGAGCGCAATGAAGCCTCGGGTTGGGTGTACGGGGCGGCGACCTTTCGCAATTCATTTCGCCAGCGCTCCTACTATGCCTACGCTGGCAAGCGCTACGACAGCCAGGCCTATCCGGTGTACGCCAAGCTCACCGGCGGGATGATCCAGGGCTACCGCGGCGAGTATCGCGACAAGATTCCGCTCAACCGCTACGGCGTTGCCCCGGTGATCATTCCGTCCATAGGCGCCTACGTCGGCCCCGTGGCCGCCGAACTGGTGCTGCTGGGCACCAATGCCGCCATGATCACCACCGGCCTGCGCTTTTAGTCAGTCGTCGCGCCTCGGCTCAGGGCCTGGGTGCATAGGCAAAGACATCGGCACGCATCTGGTGGGCATCCATACCGGCCTCAACCAGGGCATCGAGGGTCGCGTAGATCATCGCCGGCGAGCCGCTGGCGTAGACATGCACTCCCGCCAGGTCGGCGATATCCTCGCACACAGCCTCGTGCAGCATGCCGCAGCGCCCTTCCCAGCCACACAGGTCGCTGACGACCTTGTGCAGGAACAGGTTGGGCAACGCCTGCCATTCGTCCCAGTGTTCCAGCGTGTAGAAATCCTCCGGTCGGCGCACGCCCCAGTACAGATGGACCGGGTGGCGAAAGCCATGGGAGCGGCAATGCTCGATCAGGCTGTGCATCTGAGCCATGCCCGTGCCGGCAGCGATCAAGACCAGCGGGCCATCGGGCAACTCGGCCAGGTGAGTGTCGCCAAACGGTAACTGGATACGAGCCAGGCGCTCGCGCTGCAACTGCTCGACCAGATGGCGGGCACTGGCCTCGCGTGCAAGTACATGCAGTTCCAGGTCACGCCCGGCGCTGGGCGGGGACGCCAGGGAAAACGCCGATTTCTCACCGTTCTCACGCTCGATCAGCAGGTACTGCCCGGCGTGATAGCGCGGTGGTTTGCCCGCTGGCGCACGCAGGCGCACCCGCCAGACATCGCCGCCGACTTCGACACACTCCGTCAACTGACACGCCAGGCTACGCACCGGCAGTTCTCCCAGGGCAAGCACGCCATCCCAGAGCACCACGCAGTCTTCCAGGGGCTGTGCAATGCAAGTGTAGAACTCGCCGTGGTCCTGCACGTTGCCCGCCTGCTCGACCCGACCCTCCACCAACAAGGCGCCGCAAATATGGCAATTGCCGTTGCGACAGCTCTGCGGGCATTCATACCCCAGACGCCGTGCCGCATCGAGAATCCGCTCGCCGGGCAGTGTCTCTAGCACCGCGCCGGACGGCTGCAAGGTTACGCGCATCAATCTATTCCTAGCTGATTCCAGATGGCATCGATGCGGCGGGTGACCGCTTGATCCTTGACGATAACCCGACCCCATTCGCGCGTGGTCTCGCCCGGCCATTTGTGGGTGGCGTCCAGGCCCATCTTCGAGCCCAGGCCGGACACCGGCGAGGCGAAGTCGAGGTAGTCGATCGGGGTGTTGTCGATCATGACCGTATCGCGTTTGGGGTCCATACGCGTGGTAATGGCCCAGATCACGTCGTTCCAGTCGCGGGCATTGATATCGTCGTCGGTGACAATAACGAACTTGGTGTACATGAACTGTCGCAAAAACGACCAGACACCCAACATCACGCGCTTGGCATGGCCCGGATACTGTTTCTTCATGGTCACCACCGCCATGCGGTAGGAACAGCCTTCAGGCGGCAGGTAGAAGTCAGTGATTTCCGGGAACTGCTTTTGCAGGATCGGCACGAACACTTCGTTCAAGGCTACCCCGAGGATCGCCGGCTCATCAGGCGGGCGGCCGGTATAGGTGCTGTGGTAGATCGGCTTGACCCGGTGGGTGATGCGCTCGACGGTAAATACCGGGAAGCTGTCCACCTCGTTGTAGTAGCCGGTGTGATCACCATAAGGACCTTCGTCAGCCATTTCACCGGGATGGATCACACCTTCCAGCACGATCTCTGCGCTGGACGGCACCTGCAGATCGTTGCCCCGGCATTTCACCAGTTCAGTGCGGTTGCCGCGCAGCAGGCCGGCGAACGCATATTCGGAAAGGCTGTCCGGCACCGGCGTCACCGCGCCCAGGATGGTTGCCGGGTCGGCGCCCAGGGCCACCGATACCGGGAACGGCTGGCCCGGATGCTTCTCGCACCACTCGCGATAGTCCAGTGCGCCACCACGATGGCTGAGCCAGCGCATGATCACCTTGTTGCGACCAATGACCTGCTGGCGATAGATGCCCAGGTTCTGACGGTCCTTGTTCGGCCCCTTGGTGATGGTCAAGCCCCAGGTAATCAGCGGCCCGACGTCGCCCGGCCAGCAGGTTTGCACCGGCAGCATGCTCAGGTCGACATCGTCGCCTTCGATGACCACTTCCTGGCAGGGGGCGTCCTTGACCACCTTGGGCGCCATGGCAATGATCTTGCGAAAAATCGGCAGCTTCGACCAGGCGTCCTTGAGACCCTTCGGCGGTTCGGGCTCCTTGAGGAACGCCAGCAACTTGCCGATCTCGCGCAGCTCGCTGACCGCTTCGGCCCCCATGCCCAGCGCAACGCGCTCGGGAGTGCCGAACAGGTTGCCCAGCACCGGAATGTCATAACCCGTCGGGTTCTCGAAGAGCAGGGCCGGCCCTTTGGCGCGCAAGGTGCGATCACAGACCTCGGTCATTTCTAGCACTGGGGACACCGGAACCTGGATGCGCTTGAGTTCGCCGCGCTGTTCCAAGCCGCTGATAAAGTCGCGCAAGTCGCGATATTGCATGCGTGAGCCTCTTTGTCCGTGCCGTTCGGGGGCATGAGTTTAGCGCCGAACCGGCCTGTTCTGAAGGGCAGAGCCCCGGTGGAAACGCTCAGACAGCAAAAAGCCGGGTTTCCCCGGCTCTTGCTGGCCTGCTCGACTTACTTGCGTTTCATCGACAGGAAGAACTCATCGTTGGTCTTGGTCTGCTTGAGCTTGTCGACCAGGAACTCGATGGCGGCCACTTCGTCCATCGGGTGCAGCAGCTTGCGCAGGATCCACATGCGCTGCAACTCGTCGTCGGCAGTCAGCAACTCTTCGCGGCGGGTACCGGAACGGTTGATGTTGATAGCCGGGAAAACGCGCTTCTCGGCAATCCGGCGATCGAGCGGCAGCTCCATGTTGCCAGTACCTTTGAACTCTTCGTAGATCACTTCGTCCATCTTCGAGCCGGTTTCAACCAGCGCAGTGGCGATAATGGTCAGCGAGCCGCCTTCTTCGATGTTACGCGCCGCGCCGAAGAAACGTTTTGGCTTCTCCAGGGCGTGGGCATCGACACCACCGGTCAGGACCTTGCCGGAGCTCGGGATCACGGTGTTGTAGGCACGAGCCAGACGGGTGATGGAGTCGAGCAGGATCACCACGTCCTTCTTGTGTTCGACCAGGCGCTTGGCCTTCTCGATCACCATTTCGGCAACCTGCACGTGGCGGGTTGGCGGCTCGTCGAATGTCGAGGCAACCACTTCGCCGCGCACGGTGCGCTGCATTTCGGTCACTTCTTCCGGGCGCTCATCGATCAGCAGAACGATCAGATGCACTTCCGGATTGTTGCGCGCGATGTTCGCGGCAATGTTCTGCAGCATGATGGTCTTGCCCGCTTTCGGCGGGGCGACGATCAGGCCGCGCTGACCCTTGCCGATGGGGGCGCACAGGTCGATCACACGACCGGTGAGGTCTTCGGTGGAACCATTACCGGCTTCCATCTTCATGCGCACGGTCGGGAACAGCGGCGTCAAGTTCTCGAAGAGAATCTTGTTCTTGGCGTTCTCTGGGCGATCGAAGTTGATCGTATCGACTTTCAACAGTGCGAAATAACGCTCGCCTTCCTTGGGAGGGCGGATCTTGCCAACGATGGTGTCACCGGTGCGCAAGTTGAAGCGACGGATCTGGCTGGGCGAGACGTAGATATCGTCGGGGCCGGCCAGATAGGAGGCGTCTGCGGAGCGAAGAAAGCCGAAGCCGTCCTGGAGGATCTCCAGCACGCCATCACCGGAGATTTCCTCGCCGCTTTTAGCGTGCTTTTTGAGCAGCGAGAAAATCACGTCCTGCTTGCGCGAACGGGCCATATTTTCTATGCCCATCTGTTCGGCCAATTCGAGCAGTTCGGTAATCGGCTTTTGCTTGAGTTCAGTCAGATTCATATAGGAATGACGTAATCATTTATGGAGGGGGGGAAATTAAGCTTTTGGCTTAATGAGGCCGCGCCGCTGGAGAAGGCGACAGGATCGCGTACTTTGTTCGAAAAGGAATGCGTCGGCGACGGCTTGCAGGGGGCACTGGAGAAACCAGTGCGGGGCCGAATGTAACACCTGGGTTTCACAGCGTCTAGTGCCCAGGAATGAAAAAGCCCCGCTATTTGCGGGGCTTTTCTGGTGCAATCGGACGCTTAGATATTGGCGTCGAGGAAAGCCGCCAGTTGCGATTTCGACAGCGCGCCAACCTTGGTCGCTTCAACATTGCCGTTCTTGAACAGCATCAGCGTCGGGATACCACGCACGCCATGCTTGGCCGGGGTCTCCTGGTTTTCGTCGATGTTGAGCTTGGCAACGGTCAATTTGCCTTTATAGGTTTCAGCAATTTCGTCCAGAACCGGGGCAATCATCTTGCACGGGCCGCACCATTCAGCCCAGTAGTCGACCAGCACGGCGCCTTCGGCCTTGAGAACATCGGCCTCGAAGCTAGCGTCGCTGACGTGTTTGATAAGATCGCTGCTCATGGAAGTCTCCGTGGTTGTAAGCAAAAAAACGTCGCTCATCATAGCTGGCCTTCCTGCGTTCAGGAAGCCGGAGATGATTGAGTCTCGCTATCGTGGCTCATGATTCCGGATATAGCTCAAGCGCGATAGCGCTGGGAAAAACCTGTTTTTTTTCGTTTTTTCACAGCGACTCTTCTGCGCTGCAAGCATGATAGTTGCCAGCTGTATTAAGGATTCGATCCTGCTCTATATCAATGCTTACGTTGCTGCGCGTTGGCGACAGCGGTTGATCGTGGCACGATGCTCAGGTTATCGACCGAGACCCTTTAACCATGCCCCATTCCAAAGCCAAGAATCTTTCCCTGATCGCTGCCATCGACCTGGGTTCGAATAGCTTCCACATGGTCGTGGCCAAGGCTCAGAATGGCGAAATTCGCATTCTCGAACGGCTCGGCGAGAAGGTCCAACTGGCAGCCGGTATCGATGAAGAACGCCAGCTCAACGAAGAGTCCATGCAGCGCGGTCTCGACTGCCTCAAGCGCTTCGCCCAACTGATCAACGGCATGCCCCTGGGCGCCGTGCGTATCGTCGGCACCAACGCCCTGCGTGAAGCCCGCAACCGCGGCGAATTTATCCGCCGCGCCGAGGAAATCCTTGGGCACCCGGTGGAAGTCATCTCCGGACGCGAAGAAGCCCGCCTGATCTACCTGGGTGTCTCCCACACCCTCGCCGACACCCCGGGCAAGCGCCTCGTCGCCGATATCGGCGGCGGCAGTACCGAATTCATCATTGGTCAGCGTTTCGAACCACTGCTGCGCGAAAGCCTGCAGATGGGCTGCGTCAGTTTTACCCAGCGTTATTTCCGCGACGGCAAGATCACCCCGGCCCGCTATGCCCAGGCCTACACAGCCGCGCGCCTGGAGATCATGAGCATCGAACATGCCCTGCATCGCCTGAGCTGGGATGAGGCGATTGGTTCGTCCGGCACCATCCGCGCCATTGGCCTGGCGCTCAAGGCCGGCGGCCATGGCAGTGGCGAAGTCAACGCCGAGGGCCTGGCCTGGCTCAAGCGCAAGCTGTTCAAGCTGGGTGATGTGGAGAAGATCGACTTCGAAGGCATCAAGCCCGACCGTCGCACCATCTTCCCTGCCGGCCTGGCCATTCTCGAAGCCATCTTCGATGCCCTCGAACTCCAGCGCATGGACCATTGTGACGGCGCTCTGCGTGAGGGCGTGCTTTACGACCTGCTGGGCCGCCATCATCACGAGGACGTCCGCGAGCGCACCCTGAGCTCCCTGATGGAGCGCTACCACGTCGACCTGGAACAGGCCGCACGCGTCGAGCGCAAGGCCCTGCATGCATTCGATCAAGTGGCCGAGGCCTGGGGCCTGGACGACGGGATCTGGCGTGAGCTACTCGGCTGGGCGGCCAAGGTCCATGAAGTCGGCCTGGATATCGCCCACTACCATTACCACAAGCACGGCGCCTACCTGATCGAGCACTCCGACCTGGCCGGTTTCTCCCGGGAAGACCAGCAAATGCTTGCCCTGCTGGTGCGCGGCCATCGCCGTAACATCCCCAGGGACAAGTTCGCCGAGTTCGGTGATGAAGGCACCAAGCTGATCCGCCTGTGCGTACTGCTGCGCTTTGCGATTCTGTTCCACCATATCCGCGGCACCCAGACCATGCCCCAGGTCTCCCTGCATGCCGCAGGCGACACCCTCGAGGTGCTGTTTCCGGAGAACTGGCTGGATGAAAACCAGTTGACCCAGGCTGACTTCGCCCAGGAAGCCGAGTGGCTGACGCGTGTCGGTATCGAGCTGAAGATCCGCTAAAAAAACGGCGGCGACTACATCGCTGTAGTCGCCGCCGCTTGTTCAGGCTGTACGACCGCGTGGCGGTCGCCTTCCCTATCGATCAACGCACAGTCAACACCGGGCTGCTCAGGCGCTCGAGCAGTGTCGCCTGGGCGCTGCGCGGGTTCTGGTTGCCGGTCGGCGTGTTGCGAATATACCGCCCGTCCGACTGCAGGCTCCAGCTGTGGGTGTTGTCGGTCAGGTAGCTTTCCAGCTCCTTCTTGACCCGCAGGATCAACTTCTTGCCCTCAACCGGGAAGCAAGTCTCGACACGCTTGTCGAGGTTGCGCTCCATCCAGTCGGCGCTGGACAGGAACATCTGCTCATCCCCGCCATTGAGGAAGTAGAACACCCGCGTGTGCTCCAGGAAGCGACCGATGATCGAGCGCACGTGGATATTGTGCGAAACCCCGGCAATCCCTGGGCGCAGGCAGCACATGCCGCGCACCACCAGGTCGATGCGCACGCCCGACTGGCTGGCCTTGTACAGCGCACGGATGATCTTCGGATCGGTCAGCGAGTTGAACTTGGCAATGATGTGCGCCGGCTTGCCGTCGAGGGCGAACTGCGTCTCGCGGGCAATCATGTCGAGCATGCCCTTCTTCAGGGTGAACGGCGCATGCAGCAATTTCTTCATGCGCAGGGTCTTGCCCATGCCGATCAGTTGGCTGAAGAGCTTACCAACGTCTTCACACAGCGCGTCGTCGGAAGTCAACAGGCTGTAGTCGGTATAAAGACGGGCGTTGCCGGCATGGTAGTTACCCGTGCCCAGGTGCGCGTAACGCACGATTTCGCCCGCTTCACGCCGCAGGATCAACATCATCTTGGCGTGGGTCTTGAAGCCGACCACACCGTAGATCACCACCGCGCCCGCCGCTTGCAGACGGCTGGCCAGTTGCAGGTTGGACTCTTCATCGAACCGCGCACGCAGCTCGATCACCACCGTGACTTCCTTGCCGTTGCGTGCGGCATCGACCAGGGCGTCGACGATTTCCGAGTTGGCGCCACTGCGGTACAGGGTCTGGCGCACGGCCAGGACGTGAGGGTCCTTGGCAGCCTGGCGCAGCAGATCGACGACCGGAGTAAACGACTCGAACGGGTGCAATAGCAGAATGTCCTGCTTGCTGACCACGCTGAAAATATTCTCGCTGTTCTGCAGCAGCTTGGGGATCTGCGGCGTGAATGGCGTGTATTGCAGCTCCGGGTGACTGTCCAGGCCAGTGATGCTGAACAGCCGCGTCAGGTTGACCGGACCGTTGACCTGGTACACCTCGGTCTCGCTCAGGTTGAACTGTTTGAGCAGGTAGTCGGACAGATGCTTGGGGCAGGTATCGGCCACTTCCAGGCGCACGGCATCGCCGTAACGACGCGAAAACAACTCGCCGCGCAGGGCGCGCGCCAGGTCTTCGACATCTTCGGTGTCCACGGCCAGGTCGGCGTTACGGGTCAGGCGGAACTGGTAGCAGCCCTTGACCTTCATGCCCTGGAACAGATCGTCGGCGTGGGCGTGGATCATCGAGGACAGGAACACATAGTTGTCGCCAGGCCCGCCCACCTCTTCCGGCACCTTGATGATCCGCGGCAGCAGGCGCGGTGCCGGGATGATCGCCAGGCCCGAATCACGACCGAAGGCATCGATGCCTTCGAGCTCGACGATAAAGTTCAGGCTCTTGTTCACCAGCAACGGAAAGGGGTGCGTCGGATCAAGGCCAATGGGGGTGATGATCGGCGCGATCTCGTCACGGAAGAAGCGGCGGACCCATGTCTTGAGCTTGGTGGTCCAATAGCGCCGGCGGATAAAGCGCACCTGGTGCTTTTCCAGCTCCGGCAACAGGATATCGTTGAGGATCGCGTACTGGCGGTCGACATGACCGTGTACCAGTTCGCTGATCCGGGCCAGGGCCTGGTGCGGTTGCAGGCCATCAGCGCCCGCTTGCTCGCGGGCGAAGGTAATCTGCTTCTTCAGGCCGGCCACGCGAATTTCGAAGAACTCATCCAGGTTGCTGGAAAAGATCAGCAGAAACTTCAGCCGCTCCAGCAGCGGATAGGATTCATCCAGCGCCTGCTCAAGCACGCGGATATTGAATTGCAGTTGCGACAGCTCACGATGGATGTACAGGCTGCTGTCATCCAGGCTCGGGAGCACGATCGTCGGAGCCGTCGCGGGCACCTCGGCGGCAACCGCCGGCGGGGCCTCGAGCTCCGGCGGGGTTTCGTCGATCTGCTCGACCACCGGGTGAGCTTCTTCTACTGCAGCTTCGCTGAGTCCTTCGGTATTCATCGAGTGTTCCTGTGAGAGCTATTGCTCTCGTAGCAATTGAGCGGCACGAACGGCAAAGTAGGTCAGGATGCCATCAGCGCCTGCACGTTTAAAAGCGGTCAGGGATTCGAGTATCACCCCTTCACTCAACCAACCGTTCTGGATCGCGGCCATATGCATGGCGTACTCGCCGCTGACCTGATAGACAAAGGTTGGGACCTTGAATTCTTCCTTGACGCGAAAAAGGATGTCCAGGTACGGCATCCCCGGTTTGACCATAACCATATCGGCCCCTTCCGACAAATCGGCAGCGACTTCGTGCAGGGCCTCGTTGCTGTTGGCCGGATCCATTTGATAGGACGCCTTGTTCGCCTTGCCCAGGTTCAGGGCCGAGCCGACTGCATCACGGAACGGACCGTAGTAGGCACTGGCGTACTTGGCCGAGTAGGCCATGATTCGCACATTGACATGCCCCGCAAGCTCCAACGCTTCGCGAATCGCCTGAATACGACCGTCCATCATGTCCGACGGTGCAACAACCTGGGCGCCTGCAGCAGCGTGGGAGAGGGCCTGCTTAACCAGTGCATCGACAGTGATGTCGTTCTGCACATAGCCTTCTTCATCCAGAATACCGTCCTGGCCGTGCGTGGTGAATGGGTCCAGGGCCACGTCGGTGATGACGCCCAACTCCGGAAAGCGCTCGCGCAGGGCACGGGTCGCACGCTGGGCAATCCCCTCGGGATTCCAAGCCTCGGCGGCGTCCAGGGACTTGAGTTCGGCAGGCGTCACCGGGAACAGCGCCAGGGCCGGAATACCCAGCTCTACCCACCGGGCCGCTTCTTCGAGCAACAGATCGATGGTCAGCCGCTCCACACCGGGCATCGAGGCCACCGCTTCGCGACGATTTTCGCCGTCCAGCACGAACACCGGCAGGATCAGGTCATCGACGCTCAACACGTTTTCACGCACCAGACGGCGCGAAAAATCATCGCGACGATTGCGCCGCAGACGCGTGGAAGGGAACAGGCGGTTGGCGGGGGTAAAGCTCACGGCAGACTCCTGAGCCCGCGCAGGCAGGCGAGCGTGACAGTTATAAGCGGCCATTATGACCAACAGATGACAGTTGCGCTTGCCCCTGCGACCTGTAGCCGCAGTCATTGCCTACTGTAAGATTTGTTAACGCGCAGACACATTTGGATACTTTCCTCGCCGAGCTCGAAGCGTTAGGCTGCGCGTTCATTTCGCCAGCATCCAGATAATGCTCCAACAATTTCTGCAGGATTTCGGCTATTTCGCCCTGTTTCTCGGCACGTTTTTCGAAGGCGAGACCATTCTGGTTCTGGCCGGCTTTCTCGCGTTCCGCGGATACATGGATATCAACCTGGTCGTTCTGGTGGCGTTCTGCGGCAGCTATGCCGGGGATCAGCTCTGGTACTTCCTGGGGCGCAAGCACGGGCGCAAATTGCTGGCCCGCAAACCCCGCTGGCAGATGATGGGCGACCGGGCACTGGAGCATATCCGCCGCCATCCCGATATCTGGGTGCTGAGTTTCCGCTTTGTCTATGGCCTACGTACCGTCATGCCCGTGGCCATCGGCCTGTCCGGCTATCCGCCGGGCCGCTACCTGCTGCTCAACGGTATCGGCGCAGCGATCTGGGCCGCCGCGCTGGCCGCTGCCGCCTACCATTTCGGTGCCGTACTCGAAGGGCTGCTGGGCAGCGTGAAGAAGTACGAACTGTGGGTGCTCGGTGCCCTGCTCCTGCTGGGCTTCTGCCTCTGGCTATGGCGCCGGATCAAATCGGCCCGCCTGGCCAAGCGCGAGCTGGCACAGGCCGAGGCCGCAGTAACCGCCGACCCAACGAAGCCTACGAGCCCGCCAGCCGAGTAACCCCCGCCCTGCTCCACTGCAGGGCAATCAGGCTGAGCAGGCTGTAGCTGAGCAGGCCAACCCAGGCCACCGGGCTGGCCGGCCACAGCCCCAGCAATGGCGCCAGCCAGGCCAGCGGCAGGTTCAACCCCAGCCGCCAGTACTCCAGTTTCAGCGCCCAGGCCCGATTCTCCAGGGCCACGCCCAGTACAAACAACCCCACGGCCATATAGCTCCAGCCAAGTATCAGCGCAGGCGTCGACAGCTGCATCTCGAAATTCATCAGATAGCTGCCAAGCGCTACATAGACGGCAAACTGCAGAGCGACATAGATCTGCTGGCGCAGCCCGAGCGGCACCTCGAACTTGCGGAACTGACTCAAGTCCTGCTTGGCCAGTGGATATTTCGCAGCCACATCGGCCGGACGCCAGCCAGTCGGCATAAACCAGATCCGCACCTTGTCCCACAGCCGTTCGGCGCGCCGCGCATCCTGTGCGAGCTGGGCATAGAACTGCAGGTTGGCCCACAACGGGTTCCAGCTGGCCAGCGGCGTGGTCACGCCAAAGATCACCGGCTCGTTATCGTCTTCTTCCTGGAAGGTGCCGAACAGGCGGTCCCAGATAATGAACACCCCGCCGTAGTTGCGATCCATGTAGAGAGGGTTCTGCGCATGGTGGACACGATGATTGGACGGCGAAACGAAAAACCACTCGAACCAGCCCAGCTTGGGCACGTGCCGCGTATGCACCCAGAACTGATACAGCAGGTTGAGCGCCGCCACGGTGACGAACACGCTCAGAGGCACGCCGATGACGGCCAACGGCAGGTAGAAGATCCAGCTCAGCAGAAAACCGGTGCTGGTCTGGCGCAATGCCGTCGACAGGTTGTATTCCTCGCTCTGGTGATGCACCGAGTGCGCGGCCCACAGCACGTTGCGCTCGTGTCCCATGCGGTGCAGCCAGTAGTAGCAGAAATCATAGAGGACAAAGGCGCCCACCCAGACCCACGGGTTCTGCGCAGAAAGCTCGAACAGCGCCAGGTGCTGCCAGGCAATGGCATAGGTCACCAGGCCGACCCCCTTGGTCAGCAGGCCGGTGGTGGTAGACAACACACCGGTACTCAGGCTGTTGATCGCATCGGCCAGGCGATAATTACGCGTACCACGCCAGTAATCGGCAAAGAGCTCGACCACAATCAACACGACAAAAAACGGCACCGCATACAGGATCAGATTCATGACGCTACCCGGGCAGGATGGTTGGCCCAAGATTAGGTGTAGCCTGGGAAAAACCCGATGACAACGAGTGACAAAGTAGTGGACATTTAACGCCATGTATTCGGAGGCAGACATGACTAAAAATATTGCGGTAATCCTTTCCGGCTGTGGCGTGTACGACGGCGCGGAAATCCATGAAAGCGTGCTCACGCTGCTGCGTCTCGACCAGCGCGGCGCCAAGGTACAGTGCTTTGCACCCAATATTGCGCAAATGCACGTGATCAACCATCTGACCGGCGAAGAGATGCCCGAGTCGCGCAATGTGCTGGTGGAGTCGGCACGGATCGCCCGCGGTGCGGTCAAGGATATCCGCGAGGCCAATGCCGCGGATTTCGACGCACTGATCGTGCCCGGCGGCTTCGGCGCCGCCAAGAACCTTTCCAACTTCGCGGTCGAAGGGGCCAATTGCAGCGTCCAGGCTGAAGTCCTGGCCCTGGCCGAGGCCTTTGCCGAGGCGGGCAAACCGGTGGGCCTGATCTGCATCACCCCGGCCCTGGCCGCGAAGATCTACGGCCCGGGCGTCATCTGCACCATCGGCAACGATGCCGACACGGCAGCGGCCTTGAACAAGATGGGGGCCACCCATGAAGAATGCGTGGTCAGCGAGATCGTCGAAGACAAGGCCCGCAAGCTGGTCAGCACCCCGGCCTACATGCTTGCGCAGTCCATCGGCGAAGCCGCAGCGGGGATCAATAAACTGGTCGATCGCGTACTGGAACTGACCCACGAAGGCGATGCCTGAAGCCAGCCGCAGGCTGGCGTAAGAGCCAGTCGCGCTTATACGCGCAGCAGGCGCGTCAGGATCCGGTCCAGGGCATTGGCGAACGCCTGCTTCTCGCGTTCGCCATGGGGCGCCTGCCCCCCGCTCATCTGGCCTTGCTCACGCAGATCGGTAAACAGGTTGCGCACGGCCAGCCGCTCGCCCATGTTCTGCGCATCGAACTCCTTGCCTCGCGGGTCCAGGGCCGCCACGCCCTTCTTCACCAGGCGGTCCGCCAGGGGCACATCGCTGCAAATCACCAGATCGCCAGGCTCGGCATGTTCGACCAGGTAATCATCGGCGGCATCCGGGCCGCTGGGCACCACGATCAACTTGACGCAGGCAAACGCCGGCTTGATCTGCGGCTGCCCGGCGACCAGCAGCACCTCGAACCCGCGCTTGAGGGCAAACCGGACCACCTGGTCCTTGGCTGCCCGAGGACAGGCATCGGCATCAATCCAGACACGCATGCGCACACCACTCCCGTCAGTAGAAAGGCGCCATGATGCCAGTCGCGCCCACTCCACGCGACCTGGCTCAGGCGTGCCTCAGGACGCAGTCGCCCGGCGCTTGTCCGCCAGTTTGCTGCGGCTGTAGAGCACGATGATCGCGATAATCGCCACCGCCTGGGCGGCCAGCGAGTAGGCATCGGCATGAATGCCCAGCCAGTCGAAATCGAAAAACGCCACCGGCCGCGTGCCGAAGATCCCGGCTTCCTGCAGCGCCTTGACGCCGTGCCCGGCGAACACTACCGACAATGCGCACAACAGCGCCGCGTTGATCCCGAAGAACAGCGCCAGCGGCAACTTCGCCGAGCCGCGCAGAATGATCCAAGCCAGGCCAACCAATAGCAGCAACGCCGTTGCCCCGCCCGCCAATACGGCGTTATGCCCTGCCGGGCCGGCCTGCAGCCACAGGGTTTCGTAGAACAGGATCACTTCGAACAGTTCGCGATAGACCGAAAAGAACGCCAGGATCGCGAAGCCAAAACGCCCGCCACCGCTGACCAGGCTGCTCTTGATGTAATCCTGCCAGGCCGCAGCGTGGCGCCGGTCGTGCATCCACACGCCCAGCCACAACACCATGACACTGGCAAACAGCGCTGTGCAGCCTTCGAGCAACTCGCGTTGGGCCCCACTGACATCAATCACATAAGCCGCCAGCGCCCAGGTCGCCAACCCTGCCAGCAACGCCAGGCCCCAACCGATATTGACGCTACGCACCGCCGACTGCTGGCCTGTGTTGCGCAAAAACGCCAGGATCGCGGCCAGCACCAGAATCGCCTCCAGGCCTTCGCGCAACAGAATCAGCAGGCCGGAGATAAAGCTCAGCGACTGGCTTAGCCCGTCATTGCCGAGTAACTGCGCAGCGGCCTTGAGTTTTTCCTTGGCGATCGCCAGGCGCTGCTGCACCTGCTCGACGGGCAAACCGTCCTGCAATGATTGCCGGTAGGCCATCAGGGCTTTCTCGGTGTCCTTGCGTACGTTGGCATCAACGTTATCCAACGAGCTTTCGACCAGCTCGAAACCTTCCAGATAGGCCGCCACGGACAGGTCATAGGCCTGCTCATGATCGCCAGCCTGGTAGGCCGCCAGACTCTTGTCGAGGGTCGCCCCGGTGTAGTCGAGCAACTGCGCCGGCCCACGGATCGCCTTCGGTGGCTGCGCTCGCTGCGCACGGAACTGCGTGGCAGCGTCCCGACCTTCGCTGGCCAGCACCTCGTTGGGGGTATGGCGTGCCAGGTCGGCGAGGTTGTAGCTGTGCTGGGCCCCTGGCGTGGGTGCCTGGGTACTGAAACTGGCGATATAGGTCGCCAGGTCCCAGCGCTGGCGCTCATCCAGTTGATCGGCGAACGCCGGCATATCCGTGCCGTCGATCCCCAGCCCCAGGGTGTTATAGAGGTCGTAGAGGCTCAGCCGGTCCATGCGTACCGCCTGCTGCAGATTGGCCGGAGGCGGCTCCAGCCCTACCCCGGCCGGCCCATCACCCGCACCGGCAGCCCCATGGCACACCGAGCAATGCTGCGCGTAGAGGGGCGCGCCACGGGTCGGATCCGGCGTGATCACCGGCGCCTGACTGATCTCATAAGTCACCGCCAGCCTGGCGCCCAACTGACGGGCCTGGCGAGCCACGCTGGCGCTGTCCTCGCGCTGGCTGACGGCCGTGCGCAGGCGAGCCACGCCCTGCTCCAGCTCAGCCCGCTCAGGATGCTGCGGCAAGGCGGCGACCAAGCCTTGCAACACCGTGAGAAACTCCAGTTGCTCACGGTACTCGGACGCATCGATGACCTTGCCATCCTCTACCGTCGCCGGGTAATCAGCGCCGATATAGTCGAGTAGATGCAGCGCCTGAGCGCCGCCGTCCACAGTGTTCGCCTGCAGGCCAAAGCTGCACAGGACAAACACCGGCAACACTAGCCAGGCCAGGAAACGTGAAGGGGCGGTCATGGGGGAGGATCCAAATGGAAACAATAAGTAACATATTGTTCACTCTCAATCGTCCGCACTCAAGGGCTCGCAGGCACAACTGACCATTCTTTCGTCGCCCGGCCAGAGTTCAGGCTGTTTTCGGGCTTGCCAGCGCTGTACCCGACTATCGAGCAGCCCCCGGCTATTGGTGTTCAGGGAGTCCTCGCGCACCATGGCCAACCGCCCTCGCCGGCCCTTGCTCCTGAGCGGCGCGTTGCCGCACTCGGATGCGTGCGGCCGAACCTCATGCGACGGCGAACTCAATACCGCCAGCGAGCACTGGCAGGCCAGGAAGATAGACACGGCATGGGCTCGGTCAAACTCGATACTGGCTGAAACCTACGCGTGTCTGACAGCGGCCTTAGCAGGAGCGAGTCTTACCACTCCTGCCATTTTGCATCAGGGAATCAGACCGCGGCTTTACGGATGGTGGCCAACAGTCCTGCCGCGCCCACGAACAGGCCGGCGAAGGTGCGGTTCATGCGCCGCTGCTGAGCGGGCGTGCGCAACAGGCGCAGCACCTGCGAAGCCAAACCGGTGTAACCCGCCATCACGATCAGGTCGACGCAGACCATGGTCACCCCTAGGATCAGGTACTGGGACACCAGCGGTGCATGGGGATCGATAAATTGCGGCAGCACCGCGAGCATGAAGACCAGCGCCTTGGGATTACTGATATTGACCAGGAAGCCGCGAAACACCAGGGCCAGGGGCTTGCCGATGGGGCGAATGGCCGCGTCATCGCTCAGGTCGGTGGGCAACGCCCGCCATTGCTTGACCGCGAGATAAACCAGATAGGCTACCCCAAACCACTTGATCGCATAGAAGGCCGTGGCCGAAGTGGCGAGAATCGCCCCGACGCCCGCCGCGACAATCGCGATCTGCAGGGCCAGGCCCAGTTGCAGGCCAAGAGCGTTCCAGTAGCCACGCCAGAAACCGTACTGCAAGCCACAGGACATCGACGCAATGGCGCCAGCGCCAGGAGAAAGGCTGATTACCCAGCACGCTGCAAAAAAGGCCAGCCACGTCTCAAGGACCATCACGCACCCCGCAAAAGAACTGTTACAAAGCCCTAAGCTAATCCGCGCGCGCTCGCTTGACCATCATTTTTTACGGCAAAGGCCCAGTCTTACTGGCCCGGAAGGTTTTCGCTGGAGCTGGGGGCCAAGAGGTCGCTGCCACGCCAGCGGCGAACCGAGCGCTGGAAGAACAGACTGTTGGGCACCTGCACCATCGCACTGCCGGTGCCCAGCTCGGCCGGCTCGACCAGGGTGGTGTAGAGCAGGTTGATCGCCACCACACGGCCCTTGATCCCCGGCTTGTCGGTGGTATCCACCAACTCGACCACATCGCCCAAGCGAAATGGCCCAACGGTAAAGATCAAAATGGCACACAGTAGGTTCGACAGCACACTCCACATGGCGAAGAACGCCACGGCCGCAACGGCGACAAAGCCGGACAAAGCAGTCCATAGCACCGTGGCAGATACGCCCAGGCGTTCGAGCACAAAAATCAGGGCACTGCCCATGATCAGCCAGCGCAGACCGCCCCGCAGCGGCATCAACAACTGCGGCGGGAAGGGATAACGCTCGCCCAGACGAGTCAGGCCCCGGGCGACAAAGCGTTGGGTCAGGTAACCCGCCAGCAGGATCAGCAGGATCTGCAAACCCATCCACAGGGGTTCGACCCAGGCGGCCGGCAAACCCAGCTTGAACCCGTCCATCAGGAGAGCGCCTCGAGCTCGGCCTGCATCGTCTCGACCCGCTCCAGGGCCTCCATCCAGGCCTCCTCCAGCTCGCCTTCGCGCACTTTCAGCTTGGCCTGCTCGGCCAGCAGATCGCGCAGCTCATCCTTGCGTGCCGCCTCGTAGACAGCACTATCGGCCAGACTGGCTTCGATTTTCGCGAGCTTCTCGTGGAGCTTGCCCAGTTCGGCTTCCAGCTTGTCGGCTTCGCGCTTGTGCGGTGCCAATTGCTGACGCAATGCCGCAGCGGCCTGGCGCTGGGCCTTTTTATCGGTCTTGTCGGCGTTCACCGGGGCGGTGCTGACCGGCGCGTTGCGCTGACGATAATCCACCAGCCAGCGCGCGTAATCTTCGAGGTCGCCGTCGAACTCCTGGACCTTGCCATCAGCCACCAGCAGGAAATCGTCGGTGGTGCTTTTAAGCAGGTGTCGATCGTGGGAAACCACCAACACCGCACCGCTGAACTCCTGCAGAGCCATGGTCAGCGCCAGGCGCATTTCCAGGTCCAGGTGGTTGGTCGGCTCGTCGAGCAACAGCAGATTCGGCCGCCCCCAGGCAATCAGCGCCAGGGCCAGGCGGGCTTTCTCGCCACCGGAAAAATTCAGCACCGGCTCGTCGATCCGCGCACCCCGGAAGTCGAAACCGCCAAGGAAGTCACGCAGCGTCTGCTCGCGCTCGGTCGGTGCCAGGCGTTGCAGATGCAGCAACGGGCTGGCTTTCGGGTCGAGAGAGTCGAGCTGGTGCTGGGCAAAGTAGCCCACCACTAGGTTCTCGCCACGCACCAGGCGCCCGGACAGCGGTTGTAATTCGCCGGAGAGGTTTTTGATCAGGGTCGATTTACCGGCACCGTTCGGCCCCAGTAGCCCGATACGCGCGCCGGGGGTCAGTTGCAGCTTGACCTTCTCCAGGATGGTCGTCTCGCCATAGCCCAAGCGGGCATCGGACAGGTCGAGCAAAGGGCTGGAGATTTTTTCCGACTCACGGAAGACAAAGTCGAAAGGCGAATCGACATGGGCCGCAGACAATTCCTCCATCCGCTCCAGGGCCTTGATCCGGCTCTGGGCCTGACGGGCCTTGGTCGCCTGCGCCTTGAAGCGCGCGATGTATTTTTCCATGTGGGCGCGCTGCGCCTGCTGCTTCTCGTACGCCTGCTGCTGTTGGGCCAGGCGCTCGGCGCGGGTCCGCTCGAAGGCACTGTAGCCGCCGCGATAGAGCGTCAGCTTGCGCTGTTCGACATGGGCCACATGATCGACCACGGCATCGAGGAAGTCGCGGTCGTGGGAAATCAGCAGCAAGGTGCCGGGGTAGCTCTTGAGCCACTCCTCCAGCCAGATGATGGCGTCGAGATCCAAGTGGTTGGTCGGTTCATCGAGCAACAGCAGGTCCGATGGACACATCAGCGCCTGTGCCAGGTTCAGGCGCATCCGCCAGCCACCCGAGAAATCGCCGACCTGGCGATCCATCTGCTCATTGGTAAAGCCCAGCCCGGCCAGCAGCTTGCGGGCCCGCGCATCGGCGGTATAGCCATCGGCACTGTCCAGCTCGGCATGCAGGCGCGCCTGGGCAGCCCCGTCGTGGGCGGCTTCGGCAGCCGCCAGCTCGCGCTGGACCTGACGCAAGCGCAGGTCACCATCGAGCACATAGTCGACCGCCAGGCGTTCGAGCGTGTCGACCTCCTGGCGCATGTGCGCGATGCGCCAGTCGGCCGGCAGCAGGCAATCGCCGGAGTCCGGGGTCAATTCACCGCGCAGCAAGGCGAACAGGCTGGATTTGCCGGCACCATTGGCGCCGATCAGGCCGGCTTTGTGGCCGGCGTGCAGGGTCAGCTCGGCGTCTTCTAGCAGACGTTGCGGGCCACGCTGTAAAGTCAGGTTCTGAAGTCGAATCATAATGGCGGCGGAGTCTACCAGCTTCGCTCGCAACTGGCTTGGGTAGGAAGATGACGACTGACCTGTGGAGTTTCGCCCTCAAGACCTACGCCCGCCCGGGCGTGGAAGAGGCCTGCCTGCGACTGCAGAGCGACGGGGCCAATGTCTGCCTGTTGCTTTGCGCTGCCTGGCTTGGACAGCGAGGCGTAGCGTGGGAATCCCCGCGCACGCAAGCGCTACGAGAGGTGGCGCAGCCCTGGCATGACGAGGTGGTCGAGCCCCTGCGCCGATTACGCACGCAGTGGCGCGACACAGCCCAAACGGATCAAGCTTTGCGCGTTTTGCGCGAGCAGGTGAAGAGCCTGGAGTTGGAGGCGGAGCGGCAGTTGTTATTGCGTCTGGAGGGGGTATCGCAAAGCTGGCCGCAGGGTGCGGCCGAGGACCTGCCGATCTGGCTGCAAGCATGTGCAGGCCGGACCGGCAGGGCTCATCACGACGCGCTGCAGAGATTGCGCGTCGCGATCACCGACGCTTAGGAAGCGCTGGTCGGGGTGCTGCTGGTCGCGGCCGGAGCCGGGCTCGCCGCAGGCGTTGCGGTAGGCGCCGGTGTCGATACCGCAGGCTTGCTCGCGGCCGGAGCGACAGCAGGTTTTGCCGCAACGGCGGGCTTCTTCACAGCTGGCTTTGCAGCAGGCTTGGCCGCTGGCTTTGCAGCAGATGCCTTGGCGGCAACGGCCGGTTTAGCCGCAGGTTTGGCCGCAGGCTTAGGAGCCGGCTTGGCTGCTGCTGTTTTGGCAACTGCTGGTTTAGCCGCTGGCTTGGCTGCGGCGGGCTTGGCGGCCGCTTTGGCAGGTGCTGCTTTGGTGGCTGCAGGCTTGGCCGCCGCGGTTTTGGCAACCGGTTTAGCCGCTGGTTTGGCTGCAGGCCTGGCCGCGGGCTTCGCCGCAGACTTGGCTGCGGTTTTAGCCGCTGGTTTGGCAGCGCTGGCAGCAACAGGTTTCTTCGCAGCAGGCTTCGCCGCCGCTTTGGCAACGGGCTTGGCAGCTGGTTTAGCAGCTGGTTTGGCCGGGGCTTTTGCCGCTGCTTTGGCTGCAGGTTTGGCCGCTGGCTTTTTCGCCGCTGCGACTGGAGCAGGCTTGGCAGCACGCGCGGTCAGCGCCTTGGATACGGCCTCTTTCACGCGACCTACACCCTGGGCCAATTTCAGGCTTTCCTGGGCATCGCGCTTGAGTTGCAGGATGTAGCTGCGGGTCTCGGACTGACGCTCTTTGAGTGCGTCGAGCAGTTCTTCAAGCTCAGTCACTGCGCCCTTGGCCTTGCTTTGCGCCTTGGCTTTGCCGGCAGCGGCTGCGTCCTGCAGCTTGGTACGCGACTTGTGTAGTTTTTCCTGCGCCTTACCGCGTTGCTTCTCAAGCTTGGCGAGCAATTTTTCAGCATCAGCCAAAGCTTGCGAACAAGCATTTTCCAAATGATCGAGCAGGCTGCCCGAAAGCTGTTGGAGTAAGTGCAACGGAGTATTTACAGGCTTCTTTTTCGCCGACATGGTTTACCTCCTGGCTGACGTGAGTGCGGCTCATACTAGACCTCTGGCGTAAGCGCCGCTAGGGCATGTTGACAGTATCGAAAGCGCTGCGTTGCATGTAGGAACAAAACTTGAGCAGGATCATCCAGAAGGCAAAAAAAATGACGTCAGCGCCCGATAAAAATTCCTACGTTTACCTGCGCAATCCTCGGTATGAATTCATCACCAAAACGACCCTACGGTTGTTCCACATGCAGCCTCCGGCGCTGGCATAATCCAGCGCACTCACGTGTCGGAGCCCGTTTATGCCGCGTTATCTACTGCTCTCTCTTTTCCTGGTGCTGCCTCTGGCCCAGTCAGCACCCGCGCCCGACGACAAGGCCCATGACCTGGCCTACAGCCTTGGCGCGAGCCTGGGCGAACGCCTGAAGCAGGAAGTCCCGGATCTGCAGATCGACGCTTTGGTCAAAGGGCTGCAACAGGCCTATCAGGGCAAGCCCCTGGCCCTGAGCGATGAACGTATTGAACAGATTCTTACCGAGCACGAGGCTCAGGCGAGCGAGCAGGACGGCCCACCGAAAACGGAAGTGGCGTTAAGCGCCGAGAACACATTCCTTGCCCAACAAAAAAACCTGCCGGGCACTCGTGAGCTGGGTCACGGCATCTTGCTCACCGAACTGGTGCCCGGCACCGGCACCAAGCCAGCGGTAAATGGCAAGGTGCAGGTTCGCTATGTGGGACGCTTGCCGGACGGCACGGTGTTTGACCAGAACGACCAGCCTCAATGGTTCCGCCTGGACAGTGTGATCGAAGGCTGGCGAAATGCGCTGGTACACATGCCGGTCGGGGCGAAATGGCGGCTGGTGATTCCTTCCGCCCAGGCCTATGGCACCCAGGGTGCCGGCGACCTGATTGCACCCTTCACGCCCCTGGTCTTTGAAATCGAACTGCTCTCGGTAGGCGACTGACCGAGCAGAAACGAAAAACGGTGCGCCATGCGCACCGTTCATTGGACTCCTGATTCACCCATCAGACCTGCTGTTCGGCAGCTTCTTCCTTGTGCGCGTTGTGCAGCACTTCGATCAGGCAATCCTCAAGTTCGAAACGCTCATGCAACAAGCCCCCGAGTTCCTTGAATTTCTCCGCGACACACTTGCCTTCATCGCACAGGTCGTTAAAGGCCAGCAGGTTTTCGGTAATGACATCGATCCGTGGATAGATGGTCTTGGCCAGTTCCAGGCCACGTTGATCGCCGAACGCCTTGGCCTCGCTGGTCAGTTGTTCGTAGATCTCAAAATGACCGGCCGAAACATAGTCGACCAACACCCCACAAAACTCCTGCAATGGTGTGCGGCTCTCGCTTAAAGCAGCGGGGTCGGCCCCCAGTACATCGTAGGCTTTCACCAGTTCGTGGCGGTCTTGCAACCAGCGATCGATCAGCAGATGCACTCCACCCCATCGTTCCTGAGCATTCTGACAACTTTCGAGCATGGTGATCTCTCTTCCCTTGATGGGCATGACGTCCAGTGACCACACAAGGTCAAAAACCACCCTGGAGGGAGACTATCTGGCGACATATTTGATAACGCGTGCGGGCCAGATTATGCCCGCGCGACAACCGCTTCAAGGTACGCAGGAGAGAAAGTTCATACAAGCGTTTAATCCTGAGCAGTTGTCGCACCTGTACCTTGAGGCATTAGAAATGCCCGGAGGGGCGTATCAGCGGGTAAAGCGCCAATGCACTCATGGCGACAAAAAACAGCAGGCTCCATTCCGGAATGCTCAAGTCAAAGAGTGTCCAGTTGATGTAATAGCACTCCCACGAGCCGTTGAAAATCAACTTGAATGCCTGAAACAGCGACATATTGTCCAGCAGGTAATCCAGCCCCGGTCGGCAGAGGTGCAGCGGCCCGAGCTTGGACGCCGATAGCAGCACGACCTGGCGCGCGGCCACCGCCACGCCCCCCAGGCTGAACACCAAGGCACAGAGGGCATACAGACGAGTACCCAGCCGATCCGGCCCCTGCGCCAGCCCCGCCAGCGTGGTCACGCAAAAGCCCAGCAACAGATAACGCTGCAGTATGCACAACGTGCACGGCGTCAATCCGACCCAATGTTCCAGATAGAACGAGCCCCCCATGGCCATGACACCAGCCAAAAAAAGCACGAGAAAAAAAGACCGCGAGGGGGCCAAGAACATGGCTTATCCGTGACAAAGAAAACAAGCAATCACGTTAGTGGAAAGGGCTTGCCCCTTTCAAGGCAAGCCAGCACGGACACTTCTGCAAGTCTGTAGAGAATTGCCCGCTACAAAAAAACGAACCACCAAGGAAACATGTAGGAGGTTTCCCGGCAATAGTTTTCAGAACCACTTTTCAGGGCAATGGCAGTGCGAGAATCCGCCGATCGAGCAGGCCAAGCCCTTCCTGGAACAGCTGATTGCTGCGCTCGGTATCCCCCAGCTGCGCCAACAACCTGGCCAGTTCGGCGCAAGCCTCGGGGTTGCGCTGCACGCGCAAACTGCTTTCCAGATAATCGCGCGCCTTACCCCACAGGCTGTTTTGCAGACACAGCCGTCCCAGGGTCAGCAGCAGCGATGGATCGTCCGGGTGCTCCTTGAGCCACCCTTCTGCAGTTTGTAGCTGACGAGCCGGATCCTTGCCCCGCAACAACCCATAGAGCCGTGCCAGGTGGCTGTTGTATTCGCGCTTCATCGCGCCGCGCAGTACTTCCTCGGCGTCGGCCTCGGCGCCCAGCTGGCGCAGCTGTTCGGCATAGGCCAGGACCAGTTGCGGCTCATGGCGTTGTGCGGCTGTTAGTTGCTGCCAGGCGCGCTGCAACGACTGCAAGCCGGCTTCGCCTTCCTGCTCACGCTGTGCGGCCAGTGTCAGGTTCTCGCCCCAGGCGCGGCGTTCCAGCTCGGCCAGTTCGTTGGCCGGCAGGACTTTGTCCTTGCGCAAGGCCGGCATCAGCCGGATCAGGGCTGACCAGTCGCCACGCTGCTGGTGCAGGCGTTGTAGCTGGCGCAGCACCTGCACACTGTGCGGATGACGCTCGTGCATGACTTGCAGGGTTTCCAGCGCCGCCTCGGTCTCACCGCGATCGGTCTGTAACTGCGCGTGGCTCAGGGCAATCGCCAGCTCGGCCTGGGGCTGGCGCTCCAGCGCCCGTTCCAGCAACTTGTCGCTGTCCTCGTAGCGCCCCAACTCGTTGGCCGCCCGCGCCGCGCCAAGGTAATACAACAGTGGCTGGCGTTCCGCCTCGGCAGCACGCTGCAGATGACGCTGAGCGCTGGCCCAGCGGCCTTCGGCGAGGTCCATCTGACCCTGCTCGATTGCCATCTGAATCCGTCGGCTGCGATTGCGCCGCGACCATGGGTTGACGACGCCAGTGGAGGTCATGACCAGGACAACCAGCGCCTTGATCAGCCAACAGGCCAGCCAGATACCCACCAGCAGAGCGAGGGTTGCCCACAGGCTCGACTCATAGCGAAAGGTGTCATAGGCAATCAGTACGTAACCCGAATGCTTGGCGATGGCGACGCCAATCAACGCCGCGGCAGCAATGACCAAGAAGACAATGGCATAGCGACGCTTCATGGCGTGGCCTCCTGCACAGCAGGTGGCGGTGCCGAGGCTTTAGAGCCATCGTCGGCACTCACATGTCGCTGCTCGAGATAAGCCTGCACCGCACCCAGCGTGCCCGCCAGGTCTGGGGTGACCACGGTGACCGGCTGCTTGGACAGCTGGACGAGTTGCTCGAGCATCACTTTACTGGGGCCGTTGTCCTGGTTGAAACTGCCGACAAGCACATCACGCGCCTGCGCCAGAGCGTGTTCATAGACGGCAGCCTGACCATTGAGCGCAGCCCATTGCGCTTGCTCCAGGGCCAGGCTGAGGGCCAGACGAACCTGAGTCAGACTTTGCCCGGCCAGCAAGGGACGCACATTCTTGTCGGCATTGAAATCGATCCGGAAGTAATGGGAGAGCTTGTCCCACCATTCAGACCAGCGACTCGCACCATCGCCATCGGCGGTCAGGCGCGAAACGGAGATGCCCTGGTCGCGGAACTCGGGGGCCAGTTCATTGAGCTGTTGCACCTGGTCACGCAGCGCGGCCAGACGCAGGAACAAACCCGTGCGATCCGGTTGCTCAACGCTGTTCAGGGCCGCCAGGCTCTTGGCCAGTTGTTCGCGAGCGGCGAAGGATCCCGGGTCGTTCTGCTCACGCAGAATTTCATCCGCGCCTTGAACCAACGCACGCGCGCTGGCGATGTCCTGCAACGCCGACAACCGAAGGCTGGCCAGGCGCAGAAGATGCTCGGCCTCGGCCAGGCGCCAGTCCTTGCGACTGGCACCAAGCACGGTTTCCAGACGCTGATTGAGCCGCTGCTGATCGCCCTGCAACTGCGCAACCAGGCGGCGCCGATCTTCCAGCTCACCGGCAGCCGGCAGTTCGTCGAGCCGACTAGCCAGGCGCTGGTCATTGAGCTTGAGCGCCTGCGCTTGTTCACCAACGCTCTGCAACTGGCTCAACTGCTGTTGCTGACTGGCCTGCAGCGAACGCACCTGCCAGACGCCCCAGCCGCCCGCCGCCACTCCGGCGACGCCCAGTAACAAGGCCACTGCCACCAGGGCGCCGCCACGGGGCTGGGCCGGCTTCTGGACCGGGGATTGCGCCGGCGTGTCGAGCGCGGGCGGGGTTTGATCTTGGGGCAAGGCTGTTTCGCTCACGTATCCATCCTTTGCGTTTGGAAAACGGGTACGGGGTGTTCCCGCAGCGCCGCTAGCAAAGCCGCGGCACTGGCGCCACGACAATCCACAACAGTTCGGGCGCCGGCGGCACGCGCCATTTGGGCAACCCGAGGGCTTGGTACAAACAACGGCAGCTCGGCCAATGCCGGCCAATCCTGCCCGGCCAGTTGCTGCAAGTGCTCGAACCCCTGTCCACTGCTGACCACCAGGCCATTCAAGCGTTCCGCGCGAATCCGCTGCACCAGCTCGTGCGCAGCATAAGTGGGCAGCAGGCGGCGGTAGAGTTCCATATAGTCGACACTAGCACCTTGCCCACGCAAGCGCTCAGCCAGCATTTCCCGACCGCCCTCGCCCCGCATGATCAATACACGGGCGTGCGGGCGGGCCACGGCCTGCTGAAAAGCCGGCAGTGCCAGCAATGCCTCGCTGTCATCCCCTTGCGCCGGGGTAAAGACCTCGAGGCCGCGATCCGCAAGAATCTGTCCGGTTGCCGCTCCCACCGTGAACCAGCGCAGGGCCGGCGGCTGCGGCCAGTATGTATCCAGCAGCTCGAGGCCCAGGCGGGCAGCGGGCTTGCTGACGACGATCACCGCGCAATAAGCCTCCAGCCCGAGCATCATCGCGCGGCGCGGCGCATTGACGGGCAAGGCCTCGATCTCCAGCAATGGCAGGCTGGTACTGAAAATGGCGGACTCGGCGAGCAACTGCTCGAGCGCAGCCGAATCTTCGGCCGGACGAGTCAGCAGCAGGCGCCAGCCCGTCACTCGTGGCCCGCCTCGCCATAGACGGCTTGCAGAATGGCGTCGGCGCCTTGCCCGAGCAGATCTTCAGCGACCTGAACGCCCAGGGTCTGCGCAGCCCCGCGCGGTGCCCGGGCATCAGCCACCAGCAGCAAACCGCCCGACGGCTGGCCAACCAGGCCACGCAGCCACAGTTGATCACCCTCCAGCACTGCATAGCAGGCAATCGGCACCTGGCAGCCACCGTTCAGGTGCTTGTTCAACGCCCGTTCGGCGGTGACACGATCCGCGGTATCGGCGTGATGCAACGGCACCAACAGTTCATGGATCGCCTTGTCGGCACTGCGACACTCGATCCCCACGGCACCCTGGCCACCGGCGGGCAGGCTGTCTTCGACCGTGATGGCACTGGTAATGCGCTCTTCAAAGCCAAGGCGGATCAGCCCCGCGGCTGCAAGGATAATCGCGTCGTACTCACCAGCATCGAGCTTGGCCAGACGGGTATTGACGTTGCCGCGCAGAAAACGGATCTGCAGGTCCGGGCGCCGCGTCAGCAATTGGGCCTGGCGGCGCAGGCTCGACGTACCCACCACGCTGCCGGCCGGCAAGGCGTCCAGACTGGCGTAGGTATTGGAGACAAAGGCATCGCGTGGGTCTTCACGCTCGCAGATACAGAACAGACCGAGGCCTTCGGGGAAGTCCATCGGCACGTCCTTCATCGAATGGACGGCAATGTCGGCTTCATTCTCAAGCAGCGCGGTTTCCAGCTCCTTGACGAACAAGCCCTTGCCGCCGATTTTCGACAATGGCGAGTCGAGCAGCTTGTCACCACGGCTGACCATGGGCACCAGAGTCACCACGAGGCCCGGGTGAGCCTGCTCCAGACGAGCCTTGACGTATTCGGCCTGCCACAGGGCCAGGGCACTTTTGCGGGTAGCGATGCGGATTTCGCGAGAGGACATGGATCAATCCGTACTGAATAGATACGGCAGATAATAACAGCTCAGCCAAAACTGCTTTGACTTGTATCAGAAGGGTGCGGCCTCCCTGGCCGGAATCGAAACCGCCCGTTACCGCCTGAAGGCCACGCTAAAGCTGCTGCATCAGCTTGCGCACGCCCGCCACATGTCGCCGGCTGACGATCAGCGCATCGCCGTTGAGCCCCTTGAGGTAGAGCTGGAAATGCCCCAGTGGTGTGCGTTGCAGTCGCTCGATGCGATCACGGGCGACCAGTGCATTGCGATGAATACGCACAAAGCGCTCGCCAAACTCATCCTCAAGGGCCTTGAGCGGCTCGTCCAGCAGCACTTCCCCTCCCTCATGGCGCAAGGTCACGTACTTATGATCAGCAATGAAATAGATAACCTGCGCCAACGGGATCAGCTCGATTCCCTTGCGGGTCCGGGCGCTGATATGGCTGCGCGGGCCATTGCCGCTTTCGGCGGCCGGACGAGTCAGCGCCGCCAACTGGGTGCGCCCGGGGCGAACCGCCCTCTTCAGGGCCGCCAGGAGAGATTCGGGGGTAGGCGGCTTGAGCAGATAGCTCACTTCGCTGGCCTGCAAGGCGGCTTCGGCGAATTCGTCCGGGGCGCAACAGAGTACCAGTGCCGGCGGCATCTCGCGCTCGCACAGCTTGGCAGCGACCTGCAGCCCGTCAAGGCCGGGCAGGCCAATATCGAGCAACACCAGATCCGGCTTGAGGGTGTCGATCAGCGACAGGGCCTCTTCGCCATTCGTGGCGCTGGGCTCCAGGACACTGTAACCGGCAAGCTCGCTGACCATTCGGCTCAGGCGCTCGCGGGCCAGGGGTTCGTCATCAACGATCAGGACATTCATATAGCGCTGGATTCCTGCGTGAGTCGTGCACAAGGAAAGCGTAGACACGTGACGTGACGTCCGTCACCGCGATCCACGCTAAGACTAGCGCGAAGGCCAAAAAGTGCCGTGAACCCGACACCTATATTATTCACCCCAGCCGCTCGCGCCCGGCGCAGGGCTGGCCAAAGCAGGGTTTCGCCATTGGGTATGCAGATACGCAATCTATTCACCTCCAACCGCCCGCCATTGCCAAAACGAGGGGGACAGCCGCAAATACGTCAGCCTTCCTGAGCAACTGTAGACGTTTGCCAAGACGATAGCGCTCTATCGAAAAATATCCTTGCACTCAAACTGTGTCGTCAAGCCCCGGGCGAACGACAAAAATCGCCTGAGCGGCGTCACCGACTGGATTGGCAACCCTGTTATCATCGCCCGCAACTTTTCCGTCAGCCCTCTTGCGCAGATCACGAGCGAACCCATGAGCACCGACAAGACCAATCAGTCCTGGGGCGGCCGCTTCAGTGAACCCGTCGACGCCTTCGTCGCCCGCTTCACCGCCTCCGTCACGTTCGACCAACGCCTGTACCGCCACGACATCATGGGCTCCATCGCCCACGCCACGATGCTGGCCAAGGTCGGCGTGCTGACCGACGCCGAGCGCGACACCATCATCGCCGGCCTGAACACCATCCAGAGCGAAATCGAGGCGGGTACATTCGATTGGCGCGTCGACCTGGAAGATGTGCACATGAACATCGAGGCGCGTCTGACTGACCGCATCGGCGTCACCGGCAAGAAACTGCACACCGGCCGTAGCCGCAACGACCAGGTGGCGACCGATATCCGTCTGTGGCTGCGTGATGAGATCGACCTGATCCTGGGCGAGATCACCCGCCTGCAAAAAGGCCTGCTGGAACAGGCCGAACGTGAAGCCGAGACGATCATGCCCGGCTTCACCCACCTGCAAACCGCCCAGCCCGTGACCTTCGGCCACCACCTGCTGGCCTGGTTCGAGATGCTCAGCCGCGACTACGAGCGCCTGGTCGACTGCCGCAAGCGCACCAACCGCATGCCCCTGGGCAGCGCCGCGCTGGCCGGCACCACGTACCCGATCGACCGCGAACTGACCTGCCAGCTACTGGGCTTCGATGCCGTGGGCGGCAACTCCCTGGACAACGTTTCCGATCGCGACTTCGCCATCGAATTCTGCGCCGCCGCCAGCCTGGCGATGATGCACCTGTCGCGCTTCTCCGAAGAGCTGGTGCTGTGGACCAGCGCGCAATTCCAGTTTATCGATCTGCCTGACCGCTTCTGCACCGGCAGTTCGATCATGCCGCAAAAGAAAAACCCCGACGTGCCGGAGCTCGTGCGCGGCAAGAGCGGCCGGGTTTTCGGTGCATTGATGGGCCTGCTGACCCTGATGAAAGGCCAGCCTCTGGCCTACAACAAGGACAACCAGGAAGACAAGGAGCCGCTGTTCGACGCCGCCGACACCCTGCGCGACTCGCTGCGCGCCTTTGCCGACATGATTCCGGCGATCAAGCCCAAGCACGCGATCATGCGCGAAGCTGCGCTGCGCGGTTTCTCCACCGCGACCGACCTGGCCGACTACCTGGTACGCCGCGGCCTGCCATTTCGTGATTGCCACGAAATCGTCGGCCACGCCGTGAAATACGGCGTGGAAAACAACAAGGACCTGGCGGAAATGAGCCTGCAGGAACTGCGCGCCTTCAGCGATCAGATCGACGACGACGTGTTCGCGGTCCTGACCCTGGAAGGTTCGGTCAATGCCCGTAACCACATTGGCGGCACGGCACCGGCCCAGGTGCGTGCCGCCGTGGCACGCGGCCAGGCATTGCTGGCCAGCCGCTAAGCCCGCACTCGCACCTGCCGCCTTCGGGAAGGCAGGTGCGCGCGCCCTAGCGCTGACCGCGGACCTTGGCGAGAAACGCCGGCATCGCGGCCGCCTTGTCTGCGGCCACTTTCTGCGCATTGGGCAACTGCTCCAGACGTTCGAGCAGCGCCCTGGCCGCCGGGTAGTCCGCCAGCAGGTCCAGGCCAAAAAGCTTTTCGCAAACCAGGCAAGCCAAGCTGACACTGTACAGAAAATACAGGTCCGCCACCCCGAACGCCGCACCAGCCACAAAAGGCGCGAATTTGCCGTGCCGGGCGACCGAAGCCATCCCCAGCAGCAACTCGGCCCTGGATTTTTCCTTGATCGCCTCGGGCACCGTCATGCCGAAAAACGCTTCGCCGTAGCAGGCACGTGCCGGCAGCTCGATATACAGCTCGATTTCCCTGGCCAACGCCAGGGCCTGGGCCCGCTGGAACGGATCCGCTGGCAGTAGCGGCTTGCCGCCCTGGGTCTGCTCGATGTATTCGAGGATCACACTGGTTTCATTGATATAACCCTGCTCGACACCCAGTACCGGGACCTTCCCGCGCGGGCTGATGGCCAGGGCTTCTGGGGTCTGGCCAGCGAAAAACGGCACCTCCTCGAAAGGCAGCCCTTTCTCCAGAAGCGCCAGCTTGACCATGTTGTAGTAGTTACTGACCGAGAATCCATAAAGCTTGAGCATCATCAGCCTCCGGGCCGTGTGGGGTTGGCAGTACCTGTTATAGAGGCTCGGCCCGACGCTGACCAGCAGCATCAGGCCGCTGAATACGGGTAGACTGGCCACCTTTCCCAAGGAGCCCGCCATGAGCGAATCCCACGATATCGATGACGAAGAGTTCGCCGAGAACACCCTGATCCAGGCGATCGAAAACCAAATCGAGAACGACACACCACCCGCCGCCAAGGCGACGTTCAACAAACTGACCCTGGTCGGCTACGAGCGCGAAGAAATCCTTCAATTGATGGCCCACGTGCTGGCCGTCGAGATCGACGCCATCCTCGAGGAGGACCGTCCCTTCAACAACGAGTGGTACGAAGCCGCCCTGCGGGCCCTGCCCGAGCTACCGCCCGAGAAGAGCTGAGCCCCGGCCCAGGGGGCGTTCACACGGCCTGGGCAAGGCTGCTGCCTGCAACCGGCAAGACAGCGCCATGCAACACTGGACAGGCTGACGAAGTGGGGGCACCTTAAAGGCGTTGTCGCCTATTCCTAGAAAGTCTGGAGCACCTATGTCGTATACCCCCGAGTTGGTTGCCGAACTGGAAATCCTTGCACTCTTCAATCTGGGAAGTACCCAGGAAGGTCTGAAAATTCACCAGACCGCTGCCCCCCAAGCTATCGCTGCCGCCAAACGCCTGTACGCCAAGGAACTGATCACCCAGCCCGATGGTGGCTACCTCACCAGCCTGGGTCGCGATGCCGCCGAGCATGCCCAGGGCCTGCTGACCATCCTGAACGTCAAAGAAACCGCCTGAGTCCGAACCTGCCTGCGAAGCCCCCGACCGGGCTTCTGCAGGTTTTGCGTCGCCCAGTGATAAATAACTGGCGCCAGAAAACAACTCCCGCCTGCTACCCTTCGCACAATGGCTGTAAACTCCATCAGCTGTGATTCCCTGACTTTTCGCGCCCCGCGAGCCGGTTCGAATTCGACATGACCCGCACCCACGAGATACGCCCCGATCTGGACGAGGGAATCGACCGCAAGGTTCTCACCCAACTGCGTGCGCGCTTTCTGAGTCTCAATGCGGGGCGCCTGGCCCGGGCCATGGAGGGGCTGACCCCGCGGCAACAGGTGGTCCTCAACCTGTTGCCGCTGTTCTTTCATGTCAATCACCCGCTCCTACCCGGCTATGTGTCCGGTAGCACACCCGCCGGCCTGTCCGGCTATGAACCCGATGCCCAGACCCTGGCCGAAGCACAGCGCCTGACTCGCTCGTTCTCCTACAAGACCCGCCATGGCAATCCCCCGCGGCCGATCCACGGCCTGTTCCTGATGGGCAGCCTGGGCACCCTCGCCCAGGCCGAAGACAGCGATATGGACCTGTGGGTCTGCCATGCCAGCCACCTGAGCGAGGACGAACTCGCGGAGCTGCAGAAAAAATGCCGCCTGCTGGAAGAGTGGGCCAATAGCCAAGGTGCTGAAGCCCACCTGTTTCTGATCGAGCCCGAGCGCTTCGTCCAGGGTGAACGCGACGCCCAACTGAGCTCGGAAGACTGCGGCACCACCCAGCACTACCTGCTGCTGGACGAGTTCTACCGCACGGCGCTCTGGCTCGCCGGACGCACCCCCCTGTGGTGGCTGGTGCCGGTCTATGAGGAAAAACGCTACGCCGAATTCACCCATACCTTGTTGTCCAAACGCTTTATCCGTGCCGACGACTGCCTGGACCTGGGCAACCTGGCGTATATCCCACCCGGCGAATTTATCGGCGCGGGGCTCTGGCAGCTCTTCAAGGGCATCGAATCGCCCTACAAATCGGTGCTCAAGCTGCTATTGACCGAGGTCTACGCCAGCGAACACCCACGGGTCGAGTGCCTGAGCCTGCGCTATAAGCAGGCCGTATTCGCCAACCACCTGGACCTCGACGAGCTCGACCCCTATGTCACGATTTACCGGCGCATCGAGGAGTATCTGCGCGACCGCAACGAGCCCGAGCGGCTGGAGCTGGTGCGCCGCGCCCTCTACCTGAAGGTCAATCGCAAGATCGGCGGCCATCAGCGCCAGCGCAACAAGGGCTGGCAACACCTGCTGCTCGAACGACTCACCCATGAATGGGGCTGGGACCAGCGGCAACTGGCGACCCTCGACAGCCGTAGCCAGTGGAAGGTCCGCCAGGTCAGTGCCGAGCGCCGTGCCTTGGTCAACGAGCTGAACTTCAGCTACCGCTTCCTCAACGAATTCGCTCGCGCCGAGCAGTCGGCCAGCCAGATCAACAAACGCGATCTGAATGTGCTGGGCCGCCGCCTGTACGCGGCCTTCGAGCGCAAGGCCGGCAAGGTGGAATTCATCAACCCCGGGATCGCCCCGGACCTGGCCGAGGACACCCTGACCCTGGTCCACGAGCAAAACCGCCAGGAACCCGGCAGCTACCACTGGGGCCTATACAACGGCAGCCTGGCCGCACCGGAATGGGAGCATTTCGCCCCCATCAAGCGCAGCCGCGACCTGCTCGAACTCCTGACCTGGTGCCATCGCAACGGCGTGATCGACAGCAGCACACGCCTGGCGCTGCATCCGGGCGCCAGCGATCTGCGCGAGTTCGAGCTGTTTAACCTGCTGACCAGCCTGCAACAGACCATCGCCCTGCCACTGAAAAGCGTCGATGAAGAGCAGCTGCTGCGCCCCAGCATTGCCGGTGAAATACTGTGGCTGGTGAATGTGGGGCTGGACCCGCTCAAACACCACAGCGAACTCAATGTACATATGACCACCGGGCGCACAGATTCCCTGAGCTATGCCGGTGTGCGGGATAACCTGGTACTGACCCTGGACCAGGTGACGCTCAACAGCTGGAACGAAGTGATGGTGGCCCGCCATGAAGGCCCCCACGCCCTGCTCGACTGCCTGCGTGACTACCTCAATAGCGTGCCCGAGGGGCGCGATGCACCCCGCCTGCAGGTTCGGTGCTTTTGCCAGAACCGCGCGCGATTTATCGCCCAGCGAGTCGAGGAAGTCGCCCAGACTGCAGCGCAACTGCTCGCCAGCGGCCAGGGCCACCGCTATCTGTTACAGATACAACAGCACTACCACGTACTGGAACTGATTCGCGGACGGGTTCGTCACCAGGCCCTGGGCAGCCTGCCCGAGCTGCTCGACTACCTTGCCATCGAGCAGCCCGGCTATCGTCCGCTGCACCTCGATGCCATGGCCTTGCGCGACCAGGACCTGGCACTGATCCTGCCCATGGCCCGTAAAGACTGCGTGCAGGTGTTTTTTCGTATCGACGACAGCCAGGCCGAGCTGTATGTACTGGATGAGTTCGCCTGCCTATGGCAGCAGCGCCTGCCCTATCACGATGAGCCGAGCCTGTTGGCGCCGCTGCAGCGCTTCCTGCAATCGATCCTCTACCGCCGCGAGGCGCTGCAGCCACTTGATGGCCAGGCACCTGGCAGTGCATTAGAGATCCACTACTACCAGTTACAGAGCATCGGCAACGGTCAGCCACGGCGTCTCGAACGGCGCGCGGCTCCCCAGAGCGCGACGAACAAGCCGTTCTATGACGTCCAGGCGATTATCGGCAAAGGCACAGCCGGGCGCAGGCATGTGGCCCTGTACTGCAATCAGCGGGAGTTTAGCGAATTGGAATATGGCGACCAGCTGTTCAGCGTGGTCGCCCGCGAGATCATCGGGCAGCGGCGTGAGGCCGAGCGCTACCGCTGCTACATCACCGACCTCGATCTGTCAGGCCTGCTCAATGACGCCCCGCGCTCGAGCAACCTATACCTGCGTTACAAGGCTGACCTGGAGCGCGCCCTCAATAGCGCGCTGGACCAGATCGACGCCCTTAGAGGTTGAAGTCACCGGCCGCTTCGGGCTGGAACTCGACTTCGAGCAGGGTCAACTTAAGGGTTTTTCCGCCCGGCGCGGGCCAGTCGATATGCTGGCCGACCTGCAGGCCCAGCAATGCACAGCCGACCGGCGCGAGGATCGAGACACGCCCATCGCCACCGGCATCCTGGGGATAGACCAGCGTCAGGTGATAGTCCTTGCCGCTGCTTTCTTCGCGGCAATGCACACGCGAGTTCATGGTCACGACACCGGCCGGCACTTCATCGTGGCCTACCACGTGTTCGGCGCGATCGAGTTCGGCCTGCAACGCGACGACGCCCGGCAGCGAGTCATCGAGGCTGTCGATCAGGCGCTCCAGACGTTGCACGTCGAGGCGGGTGAGGATGATGGAAGGTGCGGTGCTCATGATCCAGGCAGACTCCTTTTTTCTGCGCGACAAAAAAAGCAAAACCCCGCCCGAAACAGGCAGGGTTTTTACAGGCCTCGATAAGCGAGGTGTAGCCGGACACTACCACAGCAGAATAAATACACAAGCCACGCGCGCCTATCGGCCGCAGGCTGCCTCGCGCCGCTGCCCCGCCGTGGCGCAGATAACCCGGCGGCGCTGATCGTCGGCCGAACGCCATTCGCGGATATCTTCGACATGGCGAAAACAGCCCAGGCAGACTTTCGCTTCATCCAGCCGGCACAGGCTGATACAGGGCGAAGGCACGGCCGGGCTGACATTGCTGTAAAGCGGTTTGGGGGGACGAACAGGCGTTGCTTGAGCCACGATCAGATCTCTTCGAAATCCAGTTCGACGCCCGCCTGCTCCAGGGTCATGCGCGCGACCATCTCGCTGAGCAGTTCCTCGCTGGTATCGCAGACCCAGCGGCTGGTTTCCTCGTCATAGTCAAAGTGGAAACCGCCGGAGCGCGAGGCCAGCCAGAGCTGACGCAGCGGCTCCTGGCGGCTGAAGATCAGCTGGCTGCCGCCTTCGAATTTAACGGTCAACACACCGGCGGAGTTTTCCAGATCCACATCCAGACCGCTTTCGTCGTAGACGTCTTCCAGATTTTGCTGGGTGTTATCGACCAGGTCGTGAAAACGGGCTTCAGTCAAACTCATTGCGCGAACCTCGATAAGTGTCTGTGACGTCAAACGCCGCAAGATACGGACGCTGTGCCCCGAATGCAAAGGATATAGGCTAGCGCCCAACTTAGCCCCGGATGCCCGCGCAAGGCAATCGACCTGCCCGGCACAGGCCCGTCGGACGGGCTGCCGAGCGCATAGGCAAGGCGTCGGGTGGCCGGTATACTCGGGCGCAATTAACGCTTTCCAAAGGATTTCGCCATGAAGCGCCTGATCTCTTCCCTTGCCGCGCTCCTCGCGGTTGCCTGCCTCGTTTCCGCCTGCGGCCAGAAAGGCCCGCTGTACCTGCCGGATGACACCAAGTCGCCCGAAGAACAGGCCAAGACGCAATCGCACAAGCACGATTAAGGGAACTCCAATGGACGCTTTTAACTACCGCGACGGCCAGCTGTTCGCGGAAGGTGTAGCTTTGTCCGCCATCGCCGAACGCTTTGGCACACCGACCTACGTCTATTCGCGGGCCCATATCGAAGCCCAGTACCGGGCCTTCGCCGATGCCCTTGAAGGCATCCCGAGCCTGGTCTGCTTTGCGGTCAAGGCCAACTCCAACCTCGGCGTGCTCAATGTCCTGGCGCGCCTGGGTGCCGGTTTCGACATCGTTTCGCGCGGTGAGCTGGAACGCGTCCTGGCCGCTGGCGGCAGCGCCGACAAGATTGTGTTCTCCGGCGTCGGCAAGACCCGTGACGACATGCGCCGTGCCCTGGAAGTCGGTGTGCACTGCTTCAACGTCGAGTCCACCGACGAGCTGGAGCGCCTGCAAGTGGTGGCCGCCGAGCTGGGCGTTCGCGCGCCGATCTCCCTGCGGGTCAACCCAGACGTCGATGCCGGCACCCACCCGTACATTTCCACTGGCCTGAAAGAAAACAAGTTCGGCATCGCCATCGCCGACGCCGAGGATGTCTACATCCGCGCCGCACAGCTGCCGAACCTGGAAATCATGGGTGTGGACTGCCATATCGGCTCGCAACTGACCAGCTTGCCGCCGTTCCTCGATGCCCTCGACCGCCTGCTGGCGCTGATCGATCGCCTGGGCGAGTGCGGTATCTACCTGCGTCATATCGACCTGGGCGGCGGTCTAGGCGTGCGTTATCGCGACGAAGAGCCACCACAGGCTGCCGACTACATCAAGGCTGTGCGTGAGCGCATCGAAGGCCGCGACCTGGCGCTGTTGTTCGAGCCGGGCCGCTTTATCGTCGCCAACGCCGGTGCGCTGCTGACCCGCGTCGAGTACCTCAAGCACACCGAGCACAAAGACTTCGCCATCGTCGATGCGGCTATGAATGACCTGATTCGTCCGGCCCTGTACCAGGCCTGGATGGACGTCACCGCCGTGCAGCCGCGCGACAGCCAGCCACGGGCCTACGATATCGTCGGGCCGATCTGCGAGACCGGCGACTTCCTCGCCAAGGATCGCCAGCTCGCGCTGGAAGAAGGCGACCTGCTGGCCGTGCATTCGGCCGGTGCCTACGGATTTGTCATGAGCTCCAACTACAACACCCGCGGCCGCGCTGCCGAGGTGCTGGTGGACGGCGAGCAGATGTTCGAAGTGCGTCGGCGTGAAACGCTGGCCGAGCTGTATGCCGGCGAAAGCCTGCTGCCGGAGTAAGCCCATGCTGCTGCGTTTTACCAAGATGCATGGCCTGGGCAACGACTTCATGGTCCTCGACCTGGTCAGCCAGCACGCGCATATCCAGCCCAAGCACGCCAAGCAATGGGGCGACCGCCATACCGGTATCGGCTTCGACCAGCTCCTGATCGTCGAGGCGCCGAGCAACCCGGACGTGGATTTTCGCTACCGGATTTTCAATGCCGACGGTTCCGAAGTGGAGCAGTGCGGCAACGGTGCCCGCTGCTTCGCCCGCTTCGTGCTCGACAAGCGCCTGACCGCCAAGCGCCAGATCCGCGTCGAGACCAAGAGCGGCATCATCGAACTCGATGTGCGCAATGACGGCCAGATCCGCGTCAACATGGGACCACCACGGCTGGTGCCGCAGGAGATCCCATTCGAAGCGCCGGCTCAGGCCCCGAGCTATCAAGTCGAGGTCGACGGCCAGATGATCGAACTTGCCGCCATCTCCATGGGCAACCCCCATGCGGTGCTGCGCGTCGAGGACGTCAACGCTGCGCCAGTGCACGAGTTGGGGCCCAAGCTTGAGCATCACCCACGCTTTCCGGCACGGGTGAATGTCGGCTTTCTCCAGGTGATCGATCGCCAGCGCGCGCAACTGCGGGTCTGGGAACGCGGCGCCGGGGAAACCCAGGCGTGCGGCACCGGTGCCTGCGCCGCGGCAGTGGCGGCCATCAGCCAGGGCTGGATGGACTCGCCGGTCACGATCGACCTGCCCGGCGGACGCCTGAGCATCGAGTGGGCCGGCCCTGGCCAACCCGTCATGATGACGGGCCCGGCCACACGGGTGTATGAAGGACAAGTGCGTCTATGAGTGAGCAAATGCCATGACCGATAAGCCTCGAGCCAGCGCCGAACAGCCGGACGAATCACCTGCAGCCAGCCTGGAGGCCGCGGCGGTAGCGGCGTACCTCGAGGCTCATCCAGAGTTCTTCGTCGACCACGAAGAACTGCTGACGGCCTTGCGTCTGCCTCACCAGCGCGGCGATACCGTTTCGCTGGTCGAGCGCCAGATGAAAATCCTGCGCGAACGCAATATCGAGATGCGCCATCGCCTTTCCCAACTGATGGACGTGGCCCGTGACAACGACCGCCTGTTCGACAAAACCCGCCGCCTGACCCTCGCGCTGATGGATGCCGGCAGCCTCGACGAGTTGGTCATCGCTGTTGAAGACAGCCTGCGCCAGGACTTCCAGGTGCCTTTTGTCAGCCTGATCCTGTTCAGCGACACCAGCATGCCAGTCGGCCGCTGGGCCAGCCTCGCCGAAGCGCAACAGGCCATTGGCGGCCTGCTGCAGGAAGGCAAGAGCGTCAGCGGTAGCCTGCGTGACCATGAGCTGGACTTCCTGTTCGGCGAAGAACAGCGCCAACAGATCGGCTCCACGGCCGTGGTCGGCCTCAACCACCTGGGCCTGCATGGCGTGCTGGCAATTGCCAGCCGCGATCCACAGCATTACAAGAGCTCGGTCGGCACCCTGTTTCTCGGTCATATCGCCGAAGTCCTCGGCCGCACCCTGCCGCGCTACACCAACGCCCTGCGCTCGGTACGCTAAGCGTGGAACGACAGCTGGACGCCTACTGCAACCATCTGCGCAGTGAGCGCCAGGTGTCGCCGCATACGCTTGAGGCTTATCGCCGCGACCTGAACAAGGTCCTGGCGTTCTGCACCAAGGAACAACTCGATAGCTGGCGCGCCCTGGATATCCAGCGGCTGCGCCGCCTGGTCGCGCGCCTGCACCAACAGGGCCAGTCCTCGCGTAGCCTGGCCCGCCTGCTCTCGGCAGTCCGTGGGCTCTACCACTACCTGAACCGCGAAGGCCTGTGTGAGCACGATCCGGCCAATGGCCTGACGCCGCCCAAGGGCGAACGACGCCTGCCCAAGACGCTCGATACCGACCGCGCCCTGCAACTGCTTGAAGGTGCGGTGGAAGATGACTTCCTGGCCCACCGCGACCAGGCCATCCTCGAACTGTTCTATTCCTCGGGCCTGCGCCTGTCCGAACTGACCGGGCTCAACCTGGAGCAACTCGACCTGGCCGACGGCCTGGTGCAGGTCCTTGGCAAGGGGAGCAAGACGCGCCTGCTGCCCATCGGCCAGAAGGCCCGCGAGGCCCTGGGGATCTGGCTGGGCCTGCGGGCCCTGAGCAATCCGCAGGACGATGCAGTGTTTGTCAGCCAGAAAGGCCGGCGTCTCGGCGCACGGGCAATACAACTGCGGGTCAAGGCTGCCGGCGAGCGCGAATTGGGGCAGAACCTGCACCCCCATATGCTGCGACACTCCTTCGCCAGTCACCTGCTCGAATCCTCCCAGGACTTGCGGGCGGTGCAGGAGTTGCTAGGCCATTCCGATATCAAGACCACGCAGATCTACACCCACCTGGATTTCCAGCACCTGGCCGCGGTCTATGACAGCGCCCACCCACGGGCCAAACGCAGTAAAGGCAGTGACTGATGACGATTGAGCTGATTACCTTCGACCTCGACGACACCCTGTGGGATACCGCGCCGGTAATCGTCAGCGCAGAGCTGGTATTACGCGAGTGGCTGGCGGAACAGGCGCCGCAGTTGGGCGACGTCCCCACGGAACACCTGTGGGCCATCCGCGAGCAGATCCTGACCAGCGAACCACAGCTGAAGTACCGGATCAGCGCCCTGCGCCGCCGCGTACTGCTGCAGGCCCTGCGCGAGGCCGGCTACGCCCACGAACAGGCGACACAGCTGGCTGGCGCGGCCTTCGAGGTCTTTCTCCAGGCCCGACATCAGCTCGACGTCTTCCCCGAGGTGCAACCGACCCTGGAGCAACTGGCCCGGTCCTATCGCCTGGGCGTCGTCACCAACGGCAATGCCGATATTCGCCGCCTGGGCCTGGCCGAGTACTTCCAGTTTGCCCTGTGTGCCGAAGATATCGGTGTCGCCAAGCCCGACCCACGGCTGTTCCATGAAGCACTGCTGCGCGCTGGAAATGTCGCCCCAGGGGCCGCAGTGCATATCGGCGACCACCCTGGCGATGATATCGCAGGTGCCCAGCAGGCCGGTTTTCGCGCCATCTGGTACAACCCGGAGGGCAAGCCCTGGGGCGCCGTCCAGCGGCCCGACGGCGAAATTGGCAACCTGAGCGAGCTGCCCGAGTTGCTGGCCCGCTGGCGCGGCTGAGTAATCGCCCGGGCTAACGGTACTTTGCAGAAGCCCATGAAAAAGCCCGCAGCGACGGCGGGCTTTTTCAGCAAGCAAGAAGCAAACGCTTAGATAGGTCGGCTACCGTACTTGTTATCAGGCTTCTTGGGCGGGTCCGCTACCACATTGGCCTCGACTTCCTGCACTTTACCGCCCCGTGCCAGGAACTCTTCCATAGCCCGAGCCAGCGCATCGCGCTCCTTGTTCTTGGCTTCGACACTTGGCAACTCGTCAACCGATACAGCGGCCTTGGCTTTGCCCTTGGCAGCGGGTGCCGGGGCGTCATCGCCACCATCGTCGTCGGCAACGTCTTCGGCTGCCGCTTCGAGGCCTTCCTCGGTCTCGTCTTCGTCGCCTACTTCGAGGTCATCGTTTTCCAGATCATCGTCGCTCATGTTCTACCTCATGACTTGCGAAAAGCAGGTTAGTTATAGCCCAGCCGCATCTTCTGTCGAAGATCGCCGGAAAAAAATCCAATGGGCGGTGTTATCACCGGCCTAAACCCCGTCACCCTGCAGGGTAGCGAGGACTTTGCGCGCACCGCCATGGTCACGGTGTTCGCCCAGATAAATGCCTTGCCAAGTCCCCATCGCCAGCTTTCCCGCCGTGACCGGCACGGTCAGCTGACAGCCTAGCAAACTGGCCTTGAAGTGCGCAGGGAGATCATCGGCGCCTTCGTCGTTGTGTTCATAGCCGCCGGCGCCCTGGGGCACCAGCCGGTTGAAGAAAATCTCGAAATCGCGACGTACTGCCAGATCCGCGTTTTCGTTGACCGTCAAAGAAGCAGACGTGTGCTGCAGCCATAAACTCAACAGACCGACACGACAGCCCTGGAGTTCAGGCAACGCCGAGAGCAACTCGTCCGTTACCAGATGAAAGCCTCGAGGCCTTGCGCGCAGCGTTATCAGCCGCTGATGCCACATACAGTTCTCCACCTATCGGCGCGCATTCTAGCGTGCTGAATAAAAAATCAAAGTCCCGAATAATCACTCTCACCCGTAAGTTTTTGGCGCCATTGCCACAGCGCGCAAAACAAGTGCGCAACGGCTTTAGATAAATCCTTTCAGCGCGGGCAGGCGAGCCAAATCCAAGGCAAAAAAATGCCCGGCAAGCCGGGCACTTTTTTTTGTAGCGTTTACAGGTTGTAGCCACGTTCGTTGTGTTGCGCCAGGTCGAGGCCGACGGCTTCTTCTTCCTCGGTCACCCGCAGGCCCATGACCATGTCCAGGACCTTGAGGATCACGAACGTCACGATCGCGGTGTAGATCACCGTAAAGCCAACGCCTTTGCACTGGATCCAGACTTGCGCCGCGATATCGGTCACGGTGCCGAAGCCACCCAGGGCAGGAGCGGCGAACACGCCGGTCAGGATTGCGCCGACGATGCCGCCGATGCCGTGCACGCCGAAGGCATCCAGCGAGTCGTCATAGCCCAGTTTGCGCTTGAGGCTGGTGGCGCAGAAGAAGCACACCACGCCCGCCACCAGGCCAATCACCAGGGCGCCCATCGGGCCGACGGTGCCCGCAGCCGGAGTAATGGCAACCAGACCAGCTACCACACCCGAAGCGATGCCCAGGGCACTTGGCTTACCGTGGGTCAGCCACTCGGCGAACATCCAGCCCAGGGCCGCGGCAGCGGTTGCGATCTGGGTCACCAACATAGCCATGCCGGCGGTGCCGTTGGCAGCGGCCGCAGAGCCGGCGTTGAAGCCGAACCAGCCGATCCACAGCATGGCCGCGCCCATCAGGGTATAGCCCAGGTTGTGCGGTGCCATCGGGGTGTTCGGGTAGCCTTTACGCTTGCCCAGCACCAAGCAAGCCACCAGACCGGCCACACCGGCGTTGATGTGCACCACGGTGCCGCCCGCGAAGTCCAGCACGCCCCAGTCCCACATCAGGCCACCGTTGCCGCTCCAGACCATGTGCGCAATCGGCGCATAGACCAGGGTGAACCAGATGGTCATGAAGATCAGCATGGCGGAGAATTTCATCCGCTCGGCGAATGCGCCGACGATCAGGGCCGGCGTGATGATGGCGAATGTCATCTGGAAGGTGATGAACACCGCTTCCGGGAACAGGGCCGCAGGACCGGTCAGGCTATTTGGCGTGACACCGGCCAGGAAGGCCTTGGACAGCCCACCGAAGAACGAATTGAAGTTGACGACGCCCTGCTCCATACCGGTGGTATCGAACGCGATGCTATAGCCGTAGACAACCCACAGGATGCTGATCAGGCCGGTGATGGCGAAGCACTGCATCATCACCGAAAGAATGTTTTTCGAGCGCACCATGCCGCCGTAGAACAGCGCCAGACCCGGAATGGTCATAAACAGCACCAGGGCTGTGGCCGTGAGCATCCAGGCGGTGTCGCCGGAATTGAGGACTGGAGCTGCCACTTCGTCTGCCGCCATGGCCAGGCCGGGCATTACGATGGACAACAGGGCTCCTAGCCCTGCGAATTTACGCAGAGTCATATTGTTTTCTCCTGGGGCGTTGGGGTTTGGCGGCTTAGATTGCGTCGGTATCGGTTTCGCCGGTACGGATGCGAATAGCCTGTTCCAGATTGACCACGAAGATCTTGCCGTCACCGATCTTGCCGGTGTTGGCGGCCTTGGTTATCGCTTCGATAACCCGGTCTAGATCCTTGTCGTCAATGGCGACATCAATCTTCACCTTGGGCAGGAAGTCGACTACATATTCCGCACCGCGATACAGCTCGGTGTGTCCCTTCTGACGGCCAAAGCCTTTGACTTCGGTGACGGTAATGCCCTGCACGCCGATCTCGGACAGTGACTCGCGTACATCGTCCAACTTGAACGGCTTGATGATGGCAGTGACTAGCTTCATGAAAACTCTCTCCCGAATTGGTGGACTTGCCCCAGGAAAACAAACCCGACTCAAGTCTAAGCGCAGTGCCTGGCTTTGTAACGCATCGTCGGCTTACACCGCCTGGCCGACGCCAGCTAACCGCTTCTGACGAAACACTCCCCGCTCCGCCTGCCGCACTGCATTTCGTCACAGCGACTGCATCAGTGCATGGGTCACAAGGGACTAAGCAGAAACCTTGCCAGCTCGAGAAATTTCAGCGTTTTCAGTGCATTGGATCGATAACGCCATCATTCGGCCATTTAATCGGATGCAATACGCACAAAAACAGTGCGTTGTCTTTTGGCAAAATGCGCGAAAAACGTGCGGCTCGCCGCCCGGAAAAATAGACTCGGAGCCCGTGATACACTGCCCGCCATCTGATTCTGGAACATTCCCCATGCTCGCGCCCAAAGCCTTTCTCGATGCCCTGAGCGGCCATGCCGCCCGCCTGTTCAGCGGCGAAACACCACTGCCTCGCAATGAGTTCGAAAGCCAGTTCAAGGCCTTGCTGCAAAGCGGCTTCAGCAAGCTGGACCTAGTGAGCCGGGAAGAATTCGATAGCCAGATGGTCGTGCTCGCCCGTACTCGCGCCCGCCTGGAAAGCCTGGAGGCCAAAGTGGCAGAGCTGGAAGCGCGTCTCACCCCGCCAACCGAGTAATCCACCTGCACCGCTAGCTGCCCGAATGGCTGCCGTTCTCCAGCATGAGCCTGGAGCAGCAGACTTCGCGAATAGACGAAAAATCCTTCTCGTGATGACGCCATGGCCGTTTCCGGCCTCGACTATCCTTGCAACTCCGCAGGATGCGGCGTCACCCCGTTCAAGGAAGGATCTATGTCCCTGGCCATTGTCCACAGCCGCGCCCAGGTCGGCGTGCAGGCGCCGACTGTCACCGTTGAGGCGCATCTGGCCAATGGGTTGCCGGCCCTGACACTGGTAGGCCTGCCGGAAACCGCGGTCAAGGAGAGCAAGGACAGGGTTCGCAGTGCGATTCTCAATGCCGGCTTCGACTTCCCCGCACGGCGCATCACCCTGAATCTCGCCCCCGCCGACCTGCCCAAGGATGGCGGCCGCTTCGACCTGGCCATTGCCCTGGGCATCCTGGCTGCCAGCGGGCAATTGCCCGCGCCGGCGCTGGAACAGGTCGAGTGCCTGGGAGAACTGGCGCTGTCCGGGCATATTCGCCCGGTGCAGGGCGTCCTGCCGGCAGCACTGGCAGCCCGTGCCGTGGGACGGCAACTGGTGGTTGCCCGAGAAAATGCCGAAGAGGCGAGCCTGGCCCGTGGGTTGGAAGTCATCGCAGTCGAACACCTGCTGCAGGCCGTCGCCCATTTCAACGGGCAGACGCCCATTGAGCCTTTTGTCTCCAGTGGCCTGCTGCGCCAGCAGGTGGCCTATCCCGACCTCAGCGAGGTCCAAGGCCAGTTCGCCGCCAAACGAGCCCTGTTGATCGCTGCGGCTGGCGCCCACAATTTACTGCTCAGCGGCCCGCCCGGCACCGGCAAGACCCTGCTGGCCAGCCGCCTGCCCGGACTGCTGCCGCCCTTGGACGAAAGCGAGGCCCTGGAGGTCGCGGCGATCCAGTCGGTCGCCAGCCACAAACCCATGAGCCACTGGCCGCAGCGCCCCTTTCGCCAGCCTCACCATTCGGCCTCCGGTCCAGCGCTGGTGGGGGGTGGCTCAAAACCGCAGCCGGGGGAAATCACCCTCGCCCACCATGGCGTGCTGTTTCTCGATGAGTTGCCAGAGTTCGACCGGCGGGTCCTGGAAGTGCTGCGCGAGCCCCTGGAATCGGGCTGGATCGTGATCGCCCGCGCCAGCGGCCGGGTGCAGTTCCCGGCGCGCTTTCAGTTGGTAGCGGCCATGAACCCCTGCCCCTGCGGCTATCTGGGCGAGCCCAGCGGCCGATGCCGCTGCACCCCGGAGCAGCTCCAACGTTATCGCAACAAACTGTCAGGGCCGCTGCTCGACCGCATCGACCTGCACCTGACCGTGGCGCGCGAAGCCACTGCGCTTAGCCCACCCCTGCGCAGCAACGACACCACGGCCCATGCCGCTGCCCGGGTCGCCGAGGCGCGCAAGCGTCAGCAGGAGCGCCAGGGTTGTGCCAATGCGTTTCTCGATCTGCCCGGCCTGCGCCAACACTGCCAGTTGCGCACGAGCGATGAGCGCTGGCTCGAAGTCGCTTGCGAACGCCTGACCCTGTCGCTGCGTGCGGCCCATCGCCTGCTCAAGGTTGCTCGTACCCTGGCCGACCTGGAACACGTGGAACAGATCAGCCGCGAACAACTGGCAGAAGCGTTGCAGTACCGCCCCTGCACAACGTCATGAGCCGCCGGGGCTAGCCCAGTCGCTCGACCTGGGGTAGCTCCATGGCCTCGACTTCCTGCTGCAGAAAATCGCTCAACCGACGCAGACGCTCGCCACCGGGTCGGGTCTTCGGCCAGACCAGGTAGTAATTCAGGCCACTGGCCACGGCCGTTGGCCATGGCAGGCTCAAGCGGCCCTGGGCCACATCCTCGGCGACCATCAGCAGGTCGCCCATGGACACGCCATAGCCTCGGGCCGCGGCAATCATGCCCAGTTCAAGGGTATCGAATACCTGACCGCCCTTGAGCGACACCTGGCCACTGAGCCCCATGCGCTGGAGCCAATCGCGCCAGTCCCGGCGGTCCGGCGTGGGGTGCAGCAACTCGGTACTGGCCAGGCGGGCCAGATCCCAGGGCTGATCGTTGAGCAGGTTGGGCGCTCCGACGGGAATCAACCATTCAGAAAACAGATAGCTGGCTTCCCAGTCCGCCGGGAAGTGCCCGTTACCCAGCAGTACCGCGCAGTCGAAAGGCTCCTGATTGAAATCCACGTTATCGATATCCATCCAGGCACTGGTCAACTGCACCTCGTTGCCCTTCTGCAAATGCCGGAAACGACTCAGGCGCGCCAGCAACCAGCGCATGGTCAGGGTCGACGGCGCTTTCATGCGCAGGATGCCGTCTTCGGCGCGCAGGGTATTGCACGCCCGCTCCAGCGCAGCGAAACCCTCGCGTACGCCTGGCAGCAGCAATCGCGCCGCCTCGCTAGGCTGCAGATTGCGCCCGTTGCGCTGGAACAGGCGGCAGGCGAAATGCTCCTCCAGGGTGCGGATATGCCGACTCACCGCACTTTGGGTAATCGACAGCTCCTCAGCGGCGCGGGTAAAGGAACTGTGCCGCGCGGCGGCTTCAAAAGCACGTAACGCATACAAGGGTGGCAGGCGACGGGACATGGGAACCCTCGGGCAAGGCAGTGCGCGTACCCTAGCAGAAAGTCCTGACACATGAGTTTTAATCATGTGATCAATCGCTTTTATCCTTTTGTGCATCACCGGTAAAGCGCCGAAAATCCAGCCTTTGCCGCGACCCGCCGGACCTGGAACCGATTCCCATGAAGCATCCCGTACACGTCGAGCTCAAGGCCATCCTACGCCTGGCCGGCCCGCTGATCGCCTCGCAGTTGGCCCACATGCTGATGCTGCTGACCGACACCGTGATGATGGCCAAGATCAGCCCCGAAGCACTGGCGGGCGGCGGCCTTGGTGCAGCCAGCTATTCGTTCGTGTCGATCTTCTGCATTGGCGTGATCGCCGCGGTCGGTACCCTGGTCTCGATTCGCCATGGCGCCGGCGATAGCGAAGGCGCTACCCGCCTGACCCAGGCCGGACTCTGGCTAGCCTGGGCCATGGCGCTGGTCGCTGGCCTGCTGCTATGGAACCTCAAACCGATTCTGCTGCTGTTTGGCCAGACCGCCAGCAATGTGGAAGCCGCCGGCCAGTTCCTGTTGATGCTGCCCTTTGCCCTGCCCGGCTACCTGAGCTTCATGGCGCTGCGCGGCTTCACCAGTGCTCTCGGCCGGCCGACGCCCGTGATGGTGATCAGCCTGATCGGCACCGTCGCCAATTTCGTACTCAATTACGCGCTGATCGAAGGGTTGTTTGGCCTGCCGAAGCTGGGGTTGATGGGCATCGGCCTGGTCACCGCGATTGTCGCCAATGCCATGGCCCTCGGGCTTGCCTGGCATATCCGCCGCCATCGCGCCTACGCCGCCTACCCTCTGCGCCAGGGCCTGATGCGGCCCAAGAGCGACTACCTGCGCGAACTTTGGCGCCTGGGCCTGCCGATTGGCGGTACCTATGCGGTGGAGGTCGGCCTGTTTGCCTTCGCCGCATTGTGCATGGGCACCATGGGCAGCACGCAACTGGCGGCGCATCAGATCGCGCTGCAGATCGTGTCGGTGGCGTTTATGGTTCCGGCGGGGATGTCCTACGCAATCACCATGCGTATCGGCCAACACTATGGTGGCGGCCAACTACTGGCCGCACGCCTGGCAGGGCGGGTCGGGATTGCTTTTGGCGCCCTGGTGATGCTCGGCTTCGCCGCGCTGTTCTGGCTGCTGCCCTATCAACTGGTGGGGCTGTTCCTGGACCGCAACGACCCGGCCTTCACCGACGTGATCGAGCTCGCGGTGAGCCTGCTGGTGGTCGCCGCCTGGTTCGAACTGTTCGATGGCACCCAGACCATCGCCATGGGCGCGATCCGTGGGCTCAAGGATGCCAAGACCACCTTTCTGGTGGGATTGGGCTGCTACTGGTTGATTGGCGCGCCTGCCGCCTGGACCATGGCCTTCAGCCTGGGCTGGGGCCCGACCGGGGTCTGGTGGGGCCTGGCCCTGGGGCTGGCCTGTGCCGCCATCGGCCTGACCCTCGCATTCGAGTGGCGCATGACCCGCATGCTCAAGCGCGAACCTCAGAGGGTCGCGCCGACCACTGCCTGCTGACTCACGCCAAACGTCAGGTAATCCACCAGTTCCGCCAAGGGCAAAGGCTTGCTGATCAGATACCCCTGCACCTGGTCGCAGCCAAAGCCCCTGAGCAACTCAAGTTGCTCGGGGGTTTCAACGCCTTCGGCGACGACTTCCAACTGCAGGTTGTGGGCGAGATTGATCATGGCGTGGACCAGCTTGCGGTTTTCCTCACGCAACTCCATGCCGCCGACAAAACTCTTGTCCACCTTGAGCAGTGCGATAGGCAGGCTGTTCAGGTGCACAAACGAGGAAAAGCCGGTGCCGAAATCATCCAGGGAAAAGCGCACGCCCAACTGACCCAGGGCATCCATGGTCTGCTTGACCAGGTCGCTGCGGCGCATCACCGCCGTTTCCGTCAGCTCGAACTCCAACCAGCGCGCCTCAACGCCACGCTCGGCAATCAGCCGGCCCAGGGTCGCCAGCAACTGGCTGTCCTGGAACTGGCGAAACGACAGGTTGATCGCCATATGCAACGCCGGCAGGCCCCGTTCGCGTAGCGCCTGCATATCGCGCAGCGCGCGGGAAATCACCCAGTAGCCAAGCGGTACGATCAACCCGCTCTGTTCGGCCAGCGGCACGAACTCGCTGGGGGGCAACAGCCCGCGTTCGCCATGGCGCCAGCGCACCAAGGCTTCCAGGCCGACGATCTGCCCACTGCCCAGGTCCAGGCGTGGCTGGTAATGCAACTCCAGCTCATCGCGACGCAACGCCCGGCGCAGTTCGCTCTCTAGGTCGGCGAGGCTGCGCGCATGGCGGTTGATACGCTCGTTGAACACATGAAAGGTGCAGCCTTGAATACTCTTGGCCTGCTGCATGGCGATATGCGCATGCCACATCAGCGGGTCAGCCCCGGCTTTGGCTCGCGCATGGGCAATGCCCAGGCTGCAGCCGATCAGCAGGCTTTCGCCATCGATCCAGTAAGGCTCGGACAGGGCTTCAGTAATGCGTTCGGCAATCGCTTCGGCACGCTCGGGCGCGCGGCGGGTATCGATCAGCAGGGCAAACTCGTCGCTGCCCAGGCGCGACACGCAATCGCCCGCTTCCAGCTGGTTTTTGAGGCGTGCAACCACTTGCAGGATCAGCCGGTCGCCGGCCTGGTGGCCCAAGGCATCGTTGGCGTGGCGAAAGTTATCCAGGTCCAGGTGCCCAAGGGCGACGCCCCGGCCTTCGTTCTCGGCCAGACGCGCTGCCAGCAAAGCCTGGAAGCCCTGGCGATTGGCGATACCGGTCAAGGGATCTTCCTCGGCCAGGCGCTGCAACGTATGTTCCAACACCCCGCGCTCGCGCACATGGCGCAGGCAACGACGCAGCACATCGGCGTTGAGGGCGCCACGCACCAGCCAGTCACTGACCCCCAGCGGCGCCAGCAGCGGTTCCTCTTCCAGCAGCAATACGCTGGGGAGGCTGCATCGCCTGGGCGCCGGCTGCAGGGCAGGCACCGTCAACACAATGGCTGCCACGCCATGGTCGAACAGGTTGCTGACCGACTCCCAGTTCGGTGCACTGATCAGTACGGCACTGTCGCCCAATGGCACGAGGCACTCGCGCAACAGCGCCGCCCAGCCAGGCTCCTCGGCCAGTAACAGCAAACGCAAGGGTTCGACAGGCGTAGACAAGCTGACTCCCTAGACTTCGCAAAAAACGTTGGCGGTCGGCATTATGACGTGCGGGTAGGCAATGATAAATGATATTGATTATCAAACGCCGATTTGTATTGAGCCAAACCCTACAGTAGACGGGTTTTGTGTGCGCATCCTGCGGGAAAGTATCAAAACCGGCAAATTTAGATCGCGTGCTACGTCACAGTGTCGGAGAGTCGCGGCAATATCTGTCCAGCCTGTTAAAATGCCCGCCCTTTTTGCAAACGACTCCCTACTTCGTCATGTCCCGACTCAACCCCCGGCAGCAAGAAGCCGTGAACTACGTCGGCGGCCCTCTTTTGGTGCTCGCCGGTGCCGGTTCCGGCAAAACCAGCGTGATCACCCGCAAGATCGCCCATCTGATCCAAAACTGCGGCATCCGCGCCCAGTACATCGTCGCCATGACCTTTACCAACAAGGCCGCGCGCGAGATGAAGGAACGGGTCGCCAGCCTGCTGCGCGGTGGCGAAGGTCGCGGACTGACGGTGTCGACCTTCCACAACCTGGGCCTGAACATCATCCGCAAGGAGCATGTTCGACTGGGCTACAAACCCGGTTTCTCGATCTTTGACGAAGCCGACGTCAAGGCGCTGATGACCGACATCATGCAAAAGGAATACTCGGGCGACGACGGGGTCGACGAGATCAAGAACATGATCGGCTCCTGGAAGAACGACCTGATTCTGCCCCCCGAGGCCCTGGAGAACGCGCGCAACCCCAAGGAACAGACGGCGGCCATCGTCTACACCCACTACCAGCGCACGCTCAAGGCCTTCAATGCGGTGGACTTCGACGACCTGATCCTGCTGCCGGTCAAGCTGTTCCAGGAACATGCCGACATCCTCGAGAAGTGGCAGAACAAGGTGCGCTACCTGCTGGTCGACGAGTACCAGGACACCAACGCCAGCCAATACCTGCTGGTCAAACTGCTGATCGGCAGCCGCAACCAGTTCACCGTGGTCGGCGACGACGACCAGTCGATCTATGCCTGGCGCGGTGCCCGCCCGGAAAACCTGATGCTGCTCAAGGACGACTACCCGTCCCTGAAAGTGGTCATGCTCGAACAGAACTACCGCTCCACCAGCCGCATCCTGCGCTGCGCCAACGTGCTGATCTCGAACAACCCCCACGCCTTCGAGAAGCAGCTGTGGAGCGAGATGGGCCATGGCGACGAGATCCGCGTGATCCGCTGCCGCAACGAGGACGCCGAAGCCGAGCGCGTCGCGGTGGAAATTCTCACCCTACACCTGCGTACCGACCGCCCGTACAGCGATTTCGCCATCCTTTATCGCGGCAACTACCAGGCCAAGCTGATCGAGCTGAAACTGCAGCACCACCAGATTCCGTATCGCCTATCGGGCGGCAACAGCTTTTTCGGGCGCCAGGAAGTCAAGGACCTGATGGCCTACTTCCGGCTGCTGGTCAATCCGGACGACGACAACGCCTTCCTGCGGGTGATCAACGTCCCACGTCGGGAGATCGGTTCGACGACCCTGGAGAAGCTCGGCAACTACGCCACCGAACGCAAGATCTCGATGTACGCCGCGACCGACGAAATCGGTCTTGGCGAGCATCTGGACAGCCGCTTCACCGATCGACTGGCGCGCTTCAAGCGCTTCATGGACCGGGTCCGCGAACAGTGCGCCGGGGACGATCCGATCGCCGCGCTGCGCAGCATGATCATGGATATCGACTACGAGAACTGGCTGCGCACCAACAGTTCCAGCGACAAGGCCGCGGACTACCGCATGAGTAACGTCTGGTTCCTGGTCGAAGCGCTGAAGAACACCCTGGAAAAAGATGAAGATGGCGAAATGACCATCGAGGAAGCCATCGGCAAACTGGTCCTGCGCGACATGCTTGAGCGTCAGCAGGAAGAAGAGGATGGCGCCGAAGGCGTGCAGATGATGACCTTGCACGCCTCCAAGGGGCTGGAATTCCCTTACGTGTTCATCATGGGCATGGAAGAGGAAATCCTGCCTCACCGCTCCAGCATCGAAGCCGACACCATCGAAGAAGAACGGCGCCTGGCCTATGTCGGGATCACCCGAGCACGTCAGACGCTGGCTTTTACCTTTGCAGCCAAGCGCAAGCAGTACGGTGAAATCATCGACTGCTCGCCCAGCCGCTTTCTCGATGAGCTGCCACCGGAAGATCTGGCCTGGGAAGGCAATGACGACACACCGACAGAAGTCAAAGCCGTGCGTGGCAACTCGGCCCTGGCGGATATCCGCGCCATGCTGAAAAAATAACGACTACTTTTTAAAACTGATTCCAGCGCACCAAGCGCTATTTGAGGACGCTCCGTGGAAGCACTGCACAAGAAAATCCGTGAAGAAGGCATCGTGCTTTCTGATCAGGTCCTGAAGGTTGACGCCTTTCTCAACCATCAGATCGATCCGGCGCTGATGAAGCTGATCGGCGATGAATTCGCCACGCTCTTCGCCGATTCGGGCATTACCAAGATTGTCACCATCGAAGCGTCGGGCATTGCCCCCGCGATCATGACCGGTCTGAACCTGGGCGTGCCGGTGATTTTTGCCCGCAAGCACCAATCCCTGACCCTGACCGAGAACCTGCTGTCGGCCACGGTGTATTCCTTCACCAAACAGGTCGAAAGCACCGTGGCGATTTCGCCACGTCATCTGACCAGCAGCGACCGCGTGCTGATCATCGATGACTTCCTGGCCAACGGTAAGGCTTCCCAGGCCCTGATCTCGATTATCAAGCAGGCCGGCGCCACCGTCGCCGGGCTGGGGATCGTGATCGAGAAGTCCTTCCAGGGCGGCCGCGCCGAACTCGACGCCCAGGGCTATCGCGTCGAATCGCTGGCCCGGGTCAAATCCCTGGCCGGTGGGCAAGTCACCTTCCTATAAGGTTGCTGCGTACTCCGGCGTCTGCTTCAGACGCCGGTGATCAGCGGCTGCGGGCCGTGGCCTGCAACCCTGCCAACAGCAGGCGCTGATACAGCTCCTCGCGCAGGCCTTCAGGCTGTGCCAGACGCATACGCTGCAAATGGGCCGGGAAAACCGAGGGCGCTGGCGCGTCGAGCGTCGCCCTGCCCAACTGGAAAATCTCGCTGACCTTGAATCGGCTTTTCAGCCAGTTAAGGGCCCGCAACAGGTCCTTCTCCACTGCGGTGAAATCACTGCCCAGCGGATACTCCACAAACAACGAGGGGTGCCGATCGGCAATCGCTTGCAACCGCTGCGGGCTGTTATCGGCAAAGCGCGGATCGAGACGAAAGTCCGCCGGGAGCTTACCGGCCTTGCGCGCCCGCTCGATCAGCCCCGGCTGAAAGCGCGAGTCGCTGATATTGAGCAGGGCCTCGACCACTGCCGCATCGGTCTTGCCACGCAGGTCGGCGATCCCGTACTCGGTCACCACGATATCGCGCAGGTGCCGAGGAATGGTGCAATGGCCGTACTCCCAGACAATATTAGAACTGACCTCGCCTGCGGACTCGCGCCAACTGCGCAGGATCAGCACCGAGCGCGCATCATGCAGCGCATGGGCCTGGGCAACAAAGTTGTATTGGCCACCCACCCCGCTCAGCACACGACCGTCCTCCAGCTGGTCGGCCACTCCGGCACCGAGCAGGGTCATGGTAAAAGCGCTGTTGATAAAGCGTGCATCCCGACGCTGCAAGCGCTTGAGCGCTTCGTCGCCATAGAGTTCGTTGATGTAGCTGATGGCCGTCATGTTGAATTCGGCCAGCCGACTGTGGGGCAACTCGCGCAAACGCTGATAGTAGCTGCGCGGGCCAAGGAAGAAACCGCCATGTACGCAGACGCCACCGGCCTGCGTGCTGTCGAGCGTGCCGGCATTGGCCTGGCGCTGCACCTCGATATCGGCATACACCTTGCGCCGGACAATACCGGCATCCGCCAGTACCAGCAGGCCGTTGACGAACATCTCGCTGCACCCATAAAGCCCATGGACAAACGCCTCGCGCCCGCCCTCGGCTTCGATCAACGGCCGCCAGGGTGAGACATCGATATCATCGAGCAACGCCTGATAGGCGCCATTATCGGCATGACGCGTCAGCACTGCGGCCGTCAGCGCATCGCCCATGGCACCGATGCCGATCTGCAGGGTGCCGCCATCGCGCACCAGCGTGCTGGCATGCAAACCGATAAAGTGGTCCTGATTCCCGACCGGCATATTCGGCGTGGAAAACAGCGTGGTGCGTTCCGACTCGTCGATCAGCAGGTCGAAGTCCTGACTGTCGAGCTCCGAGTCGCCAGGCATATAGGGCAAGTCGTCGTGCACCTGGGCCAGCAGCAGGATGGTTTCACCCGCAGCGCGGCGCTTGGCGATCATCGGCAATAGATCCAGGGTCACATCCGGGTTGCAACTGAGGCTCAACCGGTCCGGGTTACGCGAGTCGCGCGCAACCAGTTGCGCGACCAGGTTCAGGCCAGCGGCATTGATATCCCGAGCGGCATGGCTGTAATTGCTGCTGATGTAATCCTGCTGCGCCGACGTGCTGTTGAGCAGGCTGCCGGGCTGCAGGAAAAACTGCTCGATATGGATATTGGCCGGCAGGCGGTCATGGCGCAGGTCCGCCAGATAATCGAGTTCAAGGTAGTCGCCGAACACCCGCTCGTTGAAGGGTTCGAGGAAGCGGCGCTGCAAGCCTTCACCCAGGGCCGGCCGACCCAGGCTCAAGGCGGTATAGATCGTCAGTTGACGCTCCGGCAACTGGGCGATGCGCTTATACAAGGCGTTGACGAAACGATTGGGTTTGCCCAGCCCCAGCGGCATTGCCAGGTGAATATGCGCGGGCAACTGCGCCAACACTGTATCGACGGCATGTTCAATAGAACAGGACTGCACCATTGGACCCTCCACGGACCTTCCCTGAATTGAGGTTGGACCGAGCTTGCCGGGTCTTTGCTGCATTGAACAGGCTGGAAGATGAAATTACAGGCACAAAAAAGCCGCTCGTAAGCGGCTTTTTTGAGGAAGATCGGCTTATTTCAGCCCGGACATCTTCTCGATGGCGCCTTTGAGGTCGTCATCCGAGCAATCAGCGCAAGTGCCTTTTGGCGGCATGGCGTTGATACCGGTGATGGCCTTGGCCAGGATACCGTCGAGGCCACCCTGGTGGTCGGCACGCTCTTTCCAGGCTGCAGTGTCACCGATTTTCGGTGCGCCCAACAGGCCAGTGCCATGACAGGCGTTGCAGTGCTTGGCGATGATTTCATCGGGGGTTTTCGAACCGCCGCCGCCTGCCGAAGCAGCGACTTCCATCCCTTTGCATTCCTGACCCTGAACGCACACCTGACCCACTGGCTCAAGGCGCTTGGCGATGTCGTCGTTGGTCGCAGCTTGAGCGCCGACTGCCCAAAGGGCCAATACGGTTGCTGGTACAGCCAGCATTTTCATAATTAGGTTCACACGTACACCCTCATGGTGGCTAGTCACGCCCACGGCCACGGTTTCGCGGGCGGGCGCAAGTATAACGGTTAGCCCGCCACTCTGAAACAACCCTAAAGTCGAAGGGGAATTAGAAGTAGCGAATTACTGCTGTGGGCACCGCTGAAAACCACACAGGGCGCCTCTCTGGTTAAAAGTTCGCGGGCGTGGCTGCGCTGATTAGTCGCGCCGGCGCATCGAACGGATTGCGGAAACGGTGGGGCTTGGTGCTTTCAAAATAGTAGCTGTCGCCGGCTTCGAGCAGAAAAGTCTCCAGGCCGACCACCAGTTCCAGCCGACCTTCGACCAGGATTCCGGTTTCCTCGCCTTCGTGGGTGAGCATTTCCTCGCCAGTATCGGCACCCGGCGGGTAGATCTCGTTGAGGAACGCAATCGCCCGACTGGGGTGCGCCCTGCCGACCAACTTCATGGTCACGGCGCCATCGGATATATCGATGAGTTCGTTGGCCTTGTAGACGATCTGGGTCGGGTTTTCCTGAAGGACTTCTTCGGAAAAGAACTCGACCATCGACATGGGAATACCGCCCAACACCTTCCTCAGCGAACTGATGGAGGGGCTGACACTATTCTTCTCGATCATCGAAATGGTGCTGTTGGTCACGCCGGCACGCTTGGCAAGTTCTCGCTGCGACAGACCTTTGAGCTTACGGATGGATTGCAGTCGTTCACCGACGTCCAATGCGGCAGCCTCCTAGGGATCAGGCGATGTTGTAATTGAGCGTTATCATGGCATAGCGTTCAGTATTTACAACACTTGGGCCTGTATCCCTTGCGGCAGGACGTCCGTGTGATGCGTGGGCTGCGCGCTAGCTACCGGAGTAGAGCCGCGGCACTCGACGCAGATTGCAGAAAATTTCGTAGGGGATGGTCTCGGCCTGCGCCGCGACATCGCTGGCCAGGATGTCACGCCCCCACAACTGCACGGTCGACCCCAGCCCGGCCTGCGGTACATCGGTCAGGTCGATGCAGAGCATATCCATCGACACCCGCCCCACGAGCTGGCTGCGCTGACCGGCGACCAGCACCGGCGTACCGGTGGGCGCATGACGCGGGTAACCGTCGGCATAGCCCATGGCGACCACACCGATTCGCATCGGCTTGGGCGTAATGAATTTCGCGCCATAACCGACCGGCTCGCCGGCCGGCAGCTCACGCACGCAGATGACTTTCGATTCCAGCGTCATCACCGGTTGCAAGCGAGCCGCCAGCGCGTTGGTCTCCTCGAACGGGGTCGAGCCATACAGCATGATGCCCGGGCGTACCCAGTCGCTGGGAATCTGCGGCCAGCCCAGCAGTGCCGGGGAATTACGCAGGCTGACCTCGGCCGCCAGCCCCTGGCGCGCCGCCTCGAACACCGCCACCTGCTCGCTGCTGCAGGTCGAACCCGGCTCATCGGCGCGGGCAAAGTGGCTCATCAGGACGATCTTCGCAACCTTGCCGCTGGCCAGCAGACGCTGATAAGCCTGCGCGTAATCCTTGGGATGCAAGCCGACGCGGTGCATACCCGAGTCGAGCTTGAGCCAGATATTCAGGGGGCGAGCCACTCGCGCCTGCTCGATCGCTTCCAACTGCCAGAGTGAATGCACCACGCACCAGAAGTCGTGCTCAACGATCAGCCCCAGCTCGTCGGCTTCGAAAAAACCTTCCAGCAGCAGCACCGGCGCCCGAATCCCGGCAGCGCGCAGCTCGAGCGCTTCTTCAATGCAAGCTACGGCGAAACCATCGGCCTCGGCCTCCAGAGCCTGGGCGCAACGTACGGCACCATGGCCGTAGGCATCAGCCTTGATCACGGCAAGGGCCTTGGCCCCCGACACTTCACGGGCCAGTTGGTAGTTGTGACGCAGGGCTTGAAGATCGATCAGGGCACGAGCAGGACGCATGGCGGCAGACTTCTAGACGGTCGTTGGGAATAAAAAGCGGTATGGACCGGCGGCAAACCGCCCGCCATACCGCAAGAGGGACTGTGACTTACGGCAGAGCGGCCACGACGGACAGCTCGACCAGGATTTGCGGCTCGCACAATTTGGCCTCGACGGTGGCCCGGGTCGGCGCCACGCCTTTAGGCAACCACTTGTCCCAGACCGCATTCATGCCAGCGAAATCGGCATCGATATCCTTCAGGTAGATCGTCACCGACAGCAGACGGGTTTTGTCGGTGCCTGCCAGATCCAGCAAACGCTCGATACTGGCCAGGGCTTCACGGGTCTGCTTTTCAATCCCGGCGTTCATATCGTCGCCGACTTGCCCTGCCAGATACACGGTCCCGTTATGGGTCACGATCTGGCTCAGTCGCTCATTGGTGAGCTGGCGCTGGATTGACATGTTTTGCAGTCTCCTGAGGGTTGCCATAACGGGAAATATCAAGGCCTTCGGCACTGATCTGCGGCGTTTTACGCGCCATCAGGTCGGCAAGCAAGCGCCCGGAGCCACACGCCATGGTCCAACCGAGGGTGCCATGGCCGGTGTTGAGGTACAGATTACGGAACGTAGTGCCACCGACAATCGGCGTACCGTCCGGCGTGGTCGGGCGCAAACCGGTCCAGAAACTGGCCTGGGACAGATCGCCGCCCTGCGGGTAGAGATCGCCCACGATCATTTCCAGGGTTTCGCGCCGACGCGGATTGAGCGACAGGTCGAAGCCGGCGATTTCCGCCATGCCGCCCACGCGGATACGGTTGTCGAAACGGGTGATCGCGACTTTGTAGGTCTCGTCGAGAATGGTCGAAGTCGGTGCCATGGCCGGATTGGTGATCGGCACGGTCAGTGAGTAACCCTTGAGCGGGTAGACCGGCGCCTTGATGCCAAGCGGCTTGAGCAATTGCGGCGAGTAGCTGCCCAGCGCGAGGACATAGCGATCAGCGGTTTCCAGCTTGCCATCGATCCAGACACCATTGATCCGGTCACCGGCATGGTCCAGACGCTCGATATTCTGGCCATAGCGGAATTCCACCCCGAGCTTGACGGCCATTTCCGCCAGGCGGGTGGTGAAGATCTGGCAGTCACCCGTCTGGTCGTTGGGCAGGCGCAGGGCACCGGCCAGGATATCGGTGACACTGGCCAGCGCTGGCTCGACCCGGGCGATACCGGCTCGGTCGAGCAGCTCGAAGGGCACGCCGGACTCCTTGAGCACGGCAATATCCTTGGCCGCGCCATCCAACTGGGCCTGGGTGCGGAACAACTGAGTGGTCCCCAGCGTACGGCCTTCGTAGGCGATACCGGTTTCGGCGCGCAGTTCGTCGAGGCAGTCGCGGCTGTACTCGGACAGGCGGACCATGCGCTCCTTGTTGACGGCATAGCGATTGGCGGTGCAGTTGCGCAGCATCTGCGCCATCCACAGGTACTGGTCAATGTCGGCGGTGGCCTTGATCGCCAACGGCGCGTGGCGCTGCAGCAGCCATTTGATGGCCTTGAGCGGCACACCCGGCGCGGCCCACGGCGAGGCGTAGCCGGGCGACACCTGGCCGGCGTTGGCAAAGCTGGTTTCCATCGCTACGGCTGGCTGGCGGTCGACCACGACCACCTCGAAGCCGGCACGGGCCAGATAATAGGCGCTGGCGGTACCAATGACGCCGCTACCCAATACCAGAACTCGCATCTCTATATCCCTCATCGCGGCCAGCCGCGCACGTTTGTTGTTTTGCGCAAAGATGGGTGCAGTATAGGAAGCAATAGCCAGTGCTTTTCACTGTATAAATGCCTATATTTGGCGACAATTCTCGGCACAAACCCTTTTGACGGAGGGGCATCCCCTATGCGTACCAACCACCAGAGCAAGCGCGAGCTGGACAAGATCGACCGCAATATCCTGCGCATCCTCCAGGCCGACGGGAGGATCTCCTTCACCGAGCTGGGAGAGAAGGTCGGGCTCTCGACCACGCCCTGCACCGAACGGGTTCGCCGGCTGGAGCGCGAGGGGATCATCATGGGCTACAACGCCCGGCTCAATCCGCAGCACCTCAAGGGCAGCCTACTGGTCTTTGTCGAGATCAGCCTGGACTACAAGTCCGGCGATACCTTTGAAGAGTTCCGCCGTGCCGTGCTCAAGCTGCCCCACGTGCTGGAATGCCATCTGGTGTCGGGGGACTTCGACTACCTGGTCAAAGCGCGGATTTGCGAGATGGCGTCGTACCGCAAGCTACTGGGCGACATCCTGCTCAAGCTGCCCCACGTGCGCGAGTCCAAGAGCTATATCGTGATGGAGGAAGTGAAGGAAAGCCTGTGCCTGCCGATCCCGGATTGAGCCGCTCAGACCAGGACCTGGCGGGTGCTGGCGATGTATTCGTGGACCTGTTTCTCGATGCGCGGATGGATCAACTCTGCCGGGCGCCTGCCATTGGGGCACGGCAATGTCGCCGTGGTGCCGAACAGCCGGCAGATCAGCGGGCGCTCGTCATAAACCGTGCAACCGTTCGGCCCCAGGTGGACACAGTTCAACTCGTCCAGCGCAGCTTCCTGCTCGGCGGCGGTCTTGCGCGGTAGCCGAGCCATTTCCTCCGACGACGTGGTCACCGGACCACAGCAGTCGTGGCAACCCGGTACACATTCGAACGAAGGGATTTGCTGGCGCAGAAAGCGGATTTTCTGGCTGTTGCAGCTCATTGAAGCGATTACCGAAGACAGTGAAAGGTCACAATTGTGCCTCAAACACCCCGCACCAGACAGCGCCGTCCGGCCCCTGTTGCCCGTGCCCGAGCGGCGGGCTTATGCTCCGTCAAATTTTCCAAACACAAGAAACCAGGATTACGCACATGAACGCCCGTGTTCAGCAACCTGTCCCGAGCCACGCTCACCCCGCCTCCTACTACGCCGCCAGCAGCCTGCCGCAACCGGATCATCCGCCGCTGCAGGGCGAAGTACGGGCTGATGTCTGCGTGGTCGGCGGTGGCTTCTCGGGCTTGAACACTGCCCTGGAACTGGCGGAGCGCGGCCTGCGCGTTGTCCTGCTCGAAGCCCACAAGATTGGCTGGGGCGCCAGCGGGCGCAATGGCGGGCAGTTGATCCGTGGAGTCGGCCATGGCCTGGATCAGTTCGCCCCAGTGATCGGCCAGGACGGTGTGCGGCAAATGAAACTCATGGGCCTGGAAGCGGTGGAAATCGTGCGCGAGCGGGTCGCGCGCTTCCAGATCGACTGCGACCTGACCTGGGGCTACTGCGACCTGGCGAACAAGCCCCGCGACCTCGAAGGTTTCGCCCAGGAAGCCGAAGAATTGCGCAGCCTCGGCTATCGCCATTCCACCCGCCTGTTGCAGGCCGACGAGATGCACAGCGTGGTCGGCTCGGATCGTTATGTCGGCGGCCTGATCGACATGGGTTCCGGCCACCTGCACCCGCTCAACTTGGCCCTGGGCGAAGCCGCTGCCGCGGCCAGCCTGGGTGTGCAGTTGTACGAAGGTTCGGCAGTGAGCCGGATCGATTACGGCCCCGAGGTCTGCGTACACACAGCCCAAGGCAGGGTGCGCGCCGCCACACTGGTACTGGGTTGCAACGCCTATCTCAATGGGCTCAATGCCGAACTGGGCGGCAAGGTGCTGCCGGCCGGCAGCTACATCATCGCCACCGAACCGTTGAGCGAAGCACAGGCCCACGCCCTGCTGCCCCAGAATATGGCGGTCTGCGACCAACGTGTGGCATTGGATTACTATCGGCTTTCCGCCGATCGCCGGCTGTTGTTCGGCGGCGCCTGTCATTACTCGGGCCGTGATCCACAGGACATTGCCGCCTACATGCGTCCGAAAATGCTCGAGGTGTTCCCGCAACTGGCCAACGTCAAAATCGACTACCAGTGGGGCGGCATGATCGGCATCGGCGCCAATCGCCTGCCACAAATCGGCCGGCTCAAGAGCCAGCCGAATGTGTATTACGCCCAGGCCTATTCAGGTCATGGCGTGAATGCCACCCACCTGGCCGGCAAGCTGCTGGGCGAAGCTATCAGCGGCCAGCAGAGCGGACGTTTCGATCTGTTCGCCAAGGTCCCTCATATCACCTTCCCCGGCGGCAAGTATCTGCGCTCGCCCTTGCTGGCCCTGGGGATGCTGTGGCATCGCCTGCAAGAGCTGCGCTAGTCGCGCCAGAACGGCTTGAGTCCTTCGGCCAGGGCGTCGCTGCGACTCAGCCCGATGTCGCCGAGTTCCGCCTGGGTCAGTTCGAGTAACTGCCGGCGCGTGTGCAAGCGATGCCAGAACAGGCCCCAGCGACTCAGCCCCGGCGGGCACTGACGCACGCCGCCCGCGTCGGTGCGAACCTGCTCGGGCGACGGTTCACTCTCCTGCAAAACCAGCTGCACATCGCTTAACCCACTCATCGCCATTGCTCCCTTGTCACTCGATTGCCTTGAGTGAACAGGATGAGCTGTGCGGCCTTTTCAATACAGATTCAATCAATCTGTATTATTTCCATACAGTTTTTCCAAAAGCCTGACTGAATCCTGTATTTTTTCCCCATCTGTGCTGGTTCTCAGCCTATGGGACGAAAACGCCATGACCCTCTACGTCAATCTCGCCGAATTGCTCGGCACCCGTATCGAACAAGGTTTCTATCGCCCTGGCGACCGGCTGCCCTCGGTTCGGGCGCTCAGCGTCGAACACGGGGTCAGCCTGAGTACGGTCCAGCAAGCCTACCGCCTGCTGGAAGACCAGGGCATGGCGGCGCCCAAGCCCAAGTCCGGTTACTTCGTGCCCGCGGCGCGCACCCTGCCGGCGCTGCCGGTGGTCGGTCGGCCGGCCCAGCGGCCGGTGGAGATTTCCCAGTGGGAACAGGTGCTGGAACTGATCCGTAGCGTCCCGCAAAAAGACATCATACAGATGGGTCGCGGCATGCCCGATATCACCAGCCCGACCCTCAAGCCGTTGCTGCGCAGCCTGGCGCAGATCAGCCGGCGCCAGGACATGCCCGGCCTGTACTACGACAATATCTACGGCACCCAGGCCCTGCGCGAACAGATCGCCCGGCTGATGCTCGACGCTGGCTGCCAACTGGTCGCCCATGACCTGGTCGTCACTACCGGCTGCCATGAAGCGCTGTCCTGCAGCATCCGCGCGATCTGCGAACCCGGGGACATCGTGGCCGTCGACTCGCCCAGCTTTCACGGCGCGATGCAGACCCTCAAGGGCCTGGGCATGAAAGCCCTGGAAATCCCCACCGACCCGCTGACCGGTATCAGCCTCGAAGCCCTGGAGCTGGCCCTGGAGCAATGGCCAATCAAGGCCATACAGTTGACCCCCAACTGCAACAACCCACTGGGCTACATCATGCCGGAGTCACGCAAGCGCGCCCTGCTGACCCTGGCCCAGCGCTTCGATGTGGCGATCATCGAAGACGACGTGTACGGCGACCTGGCCTACGATTACCCACGTCCGTGCTCTATCAAGTCCCTCGACGACGATGGCCGGGTGTTGTTCTGCAGCTCGTTCTCCAAGACCCTCGCACCCGGCCTGCGCATTGGTTGGGTGGCGCCGGGACGCTATCTGGAGCGGGTTCTGCACATGAAATACATCAGCACCGGCTCGACCGCGACCCAGCCTCAGATCGCCATCGCCGAATTCCTCAAGGGCGGGCATTTCGAACCGCACCTGCGCCGCATGCGCAGCCAGTACCAGCGCAACCGCGACTTGATGATCGAATGGGTCACCCGTTACTTCCCCCAAGGCACGCGTGCCAGCCGCCCCAAGGGCAGCTTTATGCTCTGGGTCGAACTACCGGAAGGCTTCGACACCCTGCGCCTCAATCGCGACCTGCTGGAACAAGGTGTGCAGATTGCGGTGGGCAGCATCTTTTCGGCCTCGGGCAAGTACCGCAACTGCCTGCGGATGAACTACGCTGCCAAACCAACGCCCCAGCTCGAAGAGGCCGTACGCAAGGTCGGGGCCACGGCGGCCCGCCTGCTGGCGCAAAGTGATCGCGCGCGCGGCTGACCTTTGTGCTGGCCGTGCTGTCCATGGGCAAGGCAGACCATCATTCGGGGCGAACCGCGTTGAAATCATCCGTTGTCGTTCTGCTCGCCCTGCTACTCGGCGGTTGTGCCACCCTCAATGTGCCGCGCCTGCCCAGCCAGGCCCTGCCCGCACAAGACTCGGCCTTTGGCCGCTCGGTCCTGGAGCAGGCCGCGCTGCATCAAGGTCGCTCGGGCTTTCGCCTGCTGCCCAACAGCAGCGAAGCCTTCATGGCCCGCGCCGAGCTGATCCGTAACGCGCAAGCCAGCCTGGACCTGCAGTACTACATCGTCCACGACGGGCTGAGCACGCGCATGCTGGTCGACGAGCTACTCAAGGCCGCCGACCGCAAGGTTCGGATACGGATTCTGCTCGATGACACCGCCAGCGATGGCCTCGACCAGATCATCGCCACCCTGGCCGCCCACCCCAATGTCCAGGTTCGCCTGTTCAACCCGCTCCACCTGGGCCGCAGCACCGGTGTGACGCGCGCCCTGGGGCGGCTGTTCAATCTGTCGTTGCAGCACCGGCGCATGCACAACAAGCTCTGGCTGGCCGACAACAGCATGGCGATCGTCGGCGGACGGAATCTGGGTGACGAGTATTTCGATGCCGAACCCAACCTGAATTTCACCGATATCGACATGCTGAGCGTCGGCCCGGTGGCCGAGCAACTGGGGCACAGTTTCGACCAGTACTGGAACAGCGCCCTGAGCAAACCCATTGGCGACTTTATTGCCAGCGAACCCTCGCCTCAGGAACTGGCCAAGGTGCGCCAGGATCTGGAAGCGTCCCTGGCCACTTCGCGCCAGCAGAATTCAGCGCTGTACCGACGCCTCAGCGCCTACCGCTATCAACCGCGCATGGACACCTGGCGCCGCGAGTTGATCTGGGCCTGGAACCAGGCACTGTGGGATGCGCCGAGCAAAGTCCTGGCTAAGAACGAGCCCGACCCGCAACTGCTGCTCACCACCCAACTGGCCCCGCAACTGAGCAATGTCAGCCACGAGCTGATCATGATTTCCGCCTACTTTGTTCCCGGCCAACCAGGGCTGCTGTACCTGACCGGACGAGCGGAAGCCGGGGTTGCAGTCAGCCTGCTGACCAACTCCCTCGCCGCGACTGATGTGCCCGCCGTTCACGGCGGCTACGCGCCCTATCGCAAGGCCTTGCTCGAACACGGCGTGCAGTTGTTCGAGTTACGCCGCCAGCCCGGCGATACCGGTGGCAGCGGCCCACGCCTGTTCGGCGGCGGCGCAAGCCATGGCTCGGCGTCCAGCCTGCACAGCAAGGCGATGATTTTCGACCGGCAGAAAGCGTTTATCGGCTCATTCAATTTCGACCCGCGTTCGGTGCTGTGGAACACCGAGGTCGGCGTGCTGGTGGACAGCCCCGAACTGGCCGAGCATGTCCGCACCCTGGCACTGCAGGGGATGGCACCGGCGCTGAGTTACCACGTCCGGCTGGAGGAGGGTCGGGTGGTGTGGGAAACAGAAGACAATGGCCAACTGCATACCCTGGATCGCGAACCGGGCAGTTGGTGGCGACATTTCAATGCCTGGATCAGCGCCACGGTGGGCCTCGAGCGCATGCTCTGAGGCCCGGCAGTGCCTAGACCGGGCGCCCCATCGCCCCCGGACGCGTTGCCAGGATCACCAGCCCCAGGGCCCCCGCCGCCATCAGCAGGGGCAAGGCATGCCCACTGATCCACTGGCTGCCCGCCCCGGCCGCAAGAGGCCCGATCAGGCAGCCAATGCCCCACAGTTGCGCAACATGGGCATTGGCGCGAACCAGGGCGTCATCGCGATAACGCTCGCCAATCAGAATCAACGAGAGGGTGAACAAGCCCCCGGCACTCGCACCAAACAGCACCCACAGTGGCCAGATCAGCAGCGTATCGATCAACAACGGGATGGCCAGGCTGGAGAGCATCAGCACCACCGCACAGCCGATAAACAGCGTGCGCCGTGACATCCGGTCGGCCAGCGCACCAATCGGCAATTGCAGCAGCGCATCGCCCACCACCACGGTGCTGACCATGGCCAGGGCAATATCGGCGGTAAACCCCTGGCGCAGGCAATACACCGGCAACAGGGTCAGAATCATCGCCTCGAAGGCCGCGAACAGCGCCACAGCCCAGGCGATAGCCGGCAGGTCGCGGCAAAAGCCCAGCAGATCGACAAACGTCACGCTGAACGACTCGGTGGTTGGCGCACCGTCGCGCCCCATCAACAGCAACGGCGAAACCATCAGCAACGCCACGCCGATCCAGATCCCCAGGTCGCCCTCGGTACCCAGCGCGCCCAGCAGCAACGGCCCGGACAGCTGGCTAAGGGCATAGGCGCTGCCATACAACGCCACCAGCCGACCGCGCCATTGCTCGACCACCAACTGGTTGATCCAGCTTTCACCCAGGATAAAGACGATGGTCAGCAGCACGCCGATCAACAGGCGCAGCACCAGCCATACCGGGTAACTGGGCAGGATCGCCAGCAGCCCGATGGAAATGGCCCCGGCCCACAGACACAGGCGCATGGCCGCCGGGGTGCCAAAGTAGGCCGCCAGACGGCTCGCCACACTGGCCCCCAGCAAGACGCCCACCGCCGGCATAGCGGCCATTACGCCAATGGCGAATGCCCCATAGCCCCAGCTTTCCAGGCGAAAGGACACCAGCGGCATGCTGACGCCAAGCGCCAGGCCGATGGTCAGAATGGAAGACAGTACGGCGAAGTAAGTCGCCCAACGCATGGTCACGCTCCGGACTTGCCAAAAAAACAGGAGCGGCCTGCTGGCGATCAGGGCTGACTGGGCAGCGGACTGATCGCGAGCAAGCTCGCTCCTACAGGGGACGCGAAAGGATTACAGCTGGATCCAGGTCGCCTTCAGCTCGGTGTATTTGTCCAGCGCATGCAGGGATTTGTCCCGGCCATTACCCGACTGCTTGAAACCGCCAAAAGGCGCGGTCATGTCGCCGCCATCGTACTGGTTGATCCACACGCTGCCAGCCCGTACCGCCTTGGCTGTCAGGTGAGCCTTGGACAGGTCCGCACTCCAGATGGCAGCGGCCAAACCGTAAGGCGTGTCGTTGGCAATCTCGATCGCTTGCTCGACGGTATCGAACGTGATCACCGACAGGACTGGGCCAAAGATTTCTTCCTGGGCGATTTTCATCGCGTTGCTGACGCCATCGAAGATGGTCGGCTCGACATAAGTACCGCCGGTTTCTTCCAGGATGCGCTTGCCGCCCGCCACCAGCTTCGCGCCGTCGGCATGACCGGCCTCGATATACGACAGCACGGTGTTCATCTGCTGGGCGTCGACCAAAGCGCCCACGGTCGTGGCTGGATCCAGCGGATTGCCCGGCTTCCAGGCCTTGAGCGCCTCGATCACCATCGGCAGGAACTTGTCCTTGATGGAACGCTCGACGAGCAGACGCGAACCGGCGGTGCACACTTCGCCCTGGTTGAAGGCAATGGCGCTGGCAGCGGATTCTGCCGCAGCTTGTAGGTTTGCCGCATCGGCGAAGACGATGTTCGGGCTCTTGCCGCCGGCTTCCAGCCAGACGCGCTTCATGTTCGACTCGCCAGCGTAGATCATCAATTGCTTGGCGATCTTGGTGGAGCCGGTGAACACCAGGGTGTCGACGTCCATATGCAGGGCCAGGGCCTTGCCGACGGTATGCCCGTAGCCTGGCAGGACGTTGAGCACCCCTGCCGGGATACCGGCTTCGACCGCCAGGGCGGCGACGCGAATGGCCGTCAGTGGGGATTTTTCCGAAGGCTTGAGGATGACCGAGTTACCGGTCACCAGCGCCGGGCCGAGTTTCCAGCAAGCCATCAACAGCGGGAAGTTCCACGGCACGATGGCACCGACCACGCCAACCGGCTCGCGGGTCACCAGGCCCAGCTGATCGTGGGGAGTCGCGGCGACTTCGTCGTAGACCTTGTCGATGGCTTCGCCGTTCCAGCTCAGGGCCTGGGCCGCACCGGGAATGTCGATATTCAGGGAGTCGCTGATCGGCTTGCCCATATCGAGGGTTTCAAGCAGGGCCAGCTCTTCGGCGTGCTCTTTGAGCAAGCCGGCGAAACGAATCATTGCCGCCTTGCGCTTGGTCGGTGCCAAGCGCGACCAAACACCGGAGTTGAAGGTCGCGCGGGCGTTCTCCACGGCGCGCTGGGCGTCGGCGGCATCGCAACTGGCAACGCTGGTCAGCAGACGGCCATCAACCGGGCTGAGGCATTCGAATGTCGCCCCCGAGACCGCGGCGGTGTACTCGCCATTGATATAGGCGCGGCCTTCAATCTTCAGCTCACGAGCACGCTGTTCCCAGTCAGCACGAGTCAGGGTGGTCATACGAGTGTCCTCCTCTTATTAAATGGCAGCGCCAGGCGTTCTACCCTGTCACCGTCCGCAAAGTTGCCCAGCGGGCCAGCGATTCGCCCACGGCAGCCGCCACCCTAAACCAGCGGCACCCGAAGTTTCAATATATTTGACAAAGCCCCGGTAAACGCCATTGCCATGTTCATTTTAATAAACATAGACTCCCGGCATTGCGGGCCAACTCAGGAGGACAGTGCCATGAATATCCAGAACATCGTCGACTTCAGCCAGGCGGGAACCGAACCGGAACGCTACCGGCCAGCGCCTGAGAAAGTCCTGGGGGGCGACCCCGAGCAAACCCTCTACAACCACTACGACAGCCCCTGCGGACAGATGAGTGCAGGCGTCTGGGAAGGGGCTGTCGGGCAGTGGCAGGTCAACTACAGCGAGCACGAATACTGCGAGATCCAGCAGGGTGTTTCGGTGCTGCGCGACCATGAAGGCAACGCCAAGACCCTGCGCGCCGGCGACCGTTTCGTGATCCCCGCCGGCTTTAGCGGCACCTGGGAAGTGCTGGAGCCCTGCCGCAAGGTCTATGTGATCTTCGAAGCCAAGCCCTGAGCACTGGCGCTTTATCCTCGCCCAACGAAAAAGGCCCGTATCTCTCGATACGGGCCTTTTTCTCAAGAAACAAAACCAATTACTTGATTTTGGCTTCTTTGTAGATCACGTGCTTGCGAACAACCGGATCGAATTTTTTGATTTCGATTTTGTCCGGAGTGGTGCGCTTGTTCTTATCGGTGGTGTAGAAGTGGCCAGTGTTAGCGCTCGACACCAAACGGATCAATTCACGCATGATTCTCTCCCTTAAACCTTAGCGCCATTTTGGCGAATTTCGGCCAGCACGACATCAATGCCACGCTTGTCGATGATACGCATGCCTTTGGCAGATACGCGCAGACGCACAAAACGCTTCTCAGACTCAACCCAGAAGCGATGATGCTGCAGGTTCGGCAGGAAACGACGACGGGTTTTGTTGTTTGCGTGGGAAATGTTATTCCCAGTCACCGGACCCTTACCGGTAACTTGACAGACTCTCGACATGCCTCAGCCCTCTAAAACCACATGCCCAACCCGGCATGGGTTGGCCGCTTAATCTCTCAGTCATTTGGCGCTAGGCGCCGCGTTTCTTTAAGGGTCTTACCGGCTACACCTACAAACGAAGGAACCGGGCCCCTAGAAAAGAGCGCTGCTTTATACCAGAAAGACTAAGGCGCAACAACATTCCGTGCACTTATCGCCTGCCGCCTGTCCGCCCACACGCCCTGTACAGGCCAGCGCCAAGGGCTGGCGCCCGACTCAACCACTCGTCGCACCAGGCGCATGCCACCGGACAATCCCGAGCCCTGCTCAGCACGCTCTCGGCGCCCCTATCGGAAAAAATCCAAAATATCGACGCAAAAGAGGATGGTCATTTGCCATCGTGGCCACTAGGGTAAGGGTTTTCCAGACTGCGCTTGCAGATGGGACAACGACCTGCGAAGGAATCTGATTGTATGCGTCTCGCTGCCCTGACTCTACTGCTCGCCCCACTGCTGGCCACCACGGCCCAGGCCGCCACGACCCTGAGCGTCTGCACCGAAGCCAGCCCCGAAGGCTTTGATGTCGTGCAGTACAACTCGTTGAGCACCACCAATGCCTCGGCGGATGTACTGATGAACCGCCTGGTGGAGTTCGATGCCCAGCGCGGCCAGGTAGTGCCCAGCTTGGCCGACAGCTGGACCCTCTCCGAGGACGGCCTGGTCTATGACTTCAAGCTGCACCCTGGGGTCAAGTTCCACCGCACCGACTATTTCACCCCTAGCCGCGAACTGACTGCCGCCGATGTGCGCTTCAGCTTCGAGCGCATGCTCGATCCGGCCAACGCCTGGCATCAAATCAGCCAGAGCGGCTTCCCTCACGCCCAGTCCCTGCAATTGCCGACCCTGATCAAGCGGGTCGAAGCCCTTGATCCACTGACCGTGCGCTTCACCCTGAACCATGCTGATTCGACGTTCCTAGCCACCCTGAGCATGGGCTTCGCCTCGATCTATTCGGCCGAGTACGCTGATCAGCTACTCAACGCCGGCACCGCGGAAAAACTCAACAGCCAACCCATCGGCACTGGGCCGTTTGTCTTCGGCCGTTTCCAGAAAGACGCGGTGATTCGCTACAAGGCCAACCGCGACTATTTCGCCGGCAAGCCGGCGGTGGACAACCTGATCTTCGCCATCACCCCCGATGCCAACGTGCGTCTGCAAAAGCTGCGACGCAATGAGTGCCAGGTGGCGCTGTCGCCCAAGCCGCTGGATGTCGCCGCCGCGCGCCAGGACGCACAGCTCAAGGTCGAGCAGACGCCCGCCTTCATGACCGCCTTCGTCGCCATCAACACCCAGCACCCGCCGCTGGACAAGCCGCAGGTGCGCCAGGCGATCAATCTTGCCTTCGACAAGGACAGCTACCTGAAAAGCGTCTTCGAAGGCACTGCCCAGGCCGCCAACGGCCCGTACCCGCCCAACACTTGGAGCTATGACAGCGCGCTGCCGGGCTATGCCCACGATCCGGCCAAAGCTCGCGAGCTGCTGGCCCAGGCTGGGCTCAAGGAAGGTTTCAAGACCACCATTTGGACCCGTCCTTCGGGCAGCCTGCTCAACCCCAACCCGAGTCTGGGCGCCCAGTTGCTGCAGGCCGACCTGGCAAAAATCGGCATTCAGGCAGACATTCGCGTGATCGAGTGGGGGGAATTGATCCGTCGCGCCAAGGCCGGCGAGCATGACCTGTTGTTTATGGGCTGGGCAGGCGACAACGGCGACCCGGACAACTTCCTGACACCGCAGTTTTCCTGCGCGGCGCTCAAGTCCGGCACCAACTTCGCGCGCTATTGCGACCAGGGCCTGGACAAACTGATCAACGCCGGCCGGACCACCAGCGAACAGGGTGTACGCAGCAAGCTGTACCAGCAGGCCCAGGCACAGATCCAGCAGCAGGCCTTGTGGCTGCCGCTGGCACACCCGACAGCGTTCACCCTGACCCGCAAGGACGTCCAGGGGTACCAGGTCAGCCCCTTTGGCCGCCTGGACTTCTCCAAGGTCAGCCGCCAACCCTGAGGCCTGCGCTAGAGCCAGCCGTGTTCGGCCATCGACAGCGGGTCGCCCTCACCGACGATAAAGTGATCGAGCACCCGCACATCGACCAGCTCCAGCGCCTCCTTGAGGCGCTGGGTCAGGACCCGGTCCGCCTGGCTGGGCTCGGCGATACCAGAAGGGTGGTTGTGGCACAGGATCAGTGCTGCCGCGTTATGCACCAGGGCGCGCTTGACCACCTGTCGGGGATAGACACTGGCATTATCAATGGTGCCGTGAAACAGCGCCTCGAACGCCAGTACGCGATGCTTTGAATCCAGGAAAAGACAACCGAAGACCTCATGGGGCTCATGGCGCAGCAGGGCCTTGAGGTAGTCGCGCACGGCTCTGGGGCTTTCCAGCACCGAATCGCGCTGCAACCGCTCGGCCAAATGGCGGCGAGCCATCTCCAGCACCGCCTGCAACTGGGCGAACTTGGCCGGGCCCAGCCCCAGGTGCCGACTGAACGCCTCCTCCCCCGCCTCCATGAGTGCGCGTAGACTGCCAAACTCCGACAGTAACTGGCGCGCCAGGTCGACGGCGCTGAGCCCCGCGACGCCGGTACGCAAGAAAATCGCCAGCAGTTCGGCATCAGAAAGGCTCCCGGAGCCCAGCTTGAGAAGCTTCTCCCGCGGCCGTTCCGCCGCAGGCCAGTTGCGAATACTCATAGCACCTCCATGTATGTGGGCGCCGCTGTTCCATAGCGGTCGCTGTGCTATCTTAGCCCAACTTTTTTACCCGGAATTCGGCCTGGGGAGGCGTCGTTCCGGGTAGCAATCATCGGATTAAAGGCAGGCTTATGCAGCGGCTGTATCGGAAACGCATCGTTCTCGGCGTCGGCGGTGGCATTGCTGCCTACAAGAGCGCAGAACTGGTCCGCCGACTTCTCGACCAGGGCGCGGAAGTGCGCGTGGTCATGACCCGCGGCGGCGCCGAATTCATCACCCCGCTGACACTCCAGGCCCTGTCCGGGCACCCGGTTCACCTGGACCTGCTCGACCCTGCCGCGGAAGCCGCGATGGGCCATATCGAGCTGGCGAAATGGGCCGACCTGGTCCTGATCGCCCCGGCCACGGCCGACTTGATCGCCCGTCTGGCCCAGGGCATGGCCGACGACCTGCTAACCACCCTGGTCCTGGCCACCGACGCCACCGTGGCCATTGCGCCCGCCATGAACCAAGCGATGTGGCGCGACCCGGCGACCCAGGCCAATACCCAGCTTCTGCAAAGCCGTGGCCTGCGAGTCTTCGGCCCGGCCTCCGGCAGCCAGGCCTGCGGCGATGTCGGCCTGGGCCGCATGCTCGAAGCCAATGATCTGGCCCAGTGCGCCGCCGACTGTTTCCAGCGCGAAGCCCTGACCGGCAAGCACGTGCTGATTACCGCCGGACCGACCCAGGAAAACATCGACCCGGTGCGTTACATCACCAACCACAGCTCCGGCAAGATGGGCTTTGCTCTGGCCGAAGCGGCTGCCGAAGCCGGTGCCCGCGTGACCCTGATCACCGGCCCCGTGCATCTGCCGACCCCGGACCGGGTCACGCGAATCGATGTGGTCAGCGCTCGCGACATGCTCGCGGCGTGCGAAGCGGCTATCCCCTGCGACCTGTTTATCGCTTCGGCGGCCGTCGCTGACTACCGCCCGGAAGTGATCGCCCCACAAAAACTCAAGAAAGACCCTGCGAGCGGTGACGGCCTGCTGCTGCAGATGGTCCGCAACCCGGACATTCTCGCCACCATCGCGACCCGCCCCGATCGTCCGTTCAGTGTCGGCTTTGCCGCCGAGACCGAACACCTGCTCGACTATGCGGCACGCAAGCTCAAGGACAAGAACCTCGACCTGATCGTCGCCAATGACGTGGCCAACCCCAGCATTGGCTTCAACAGCGAGGAAAATGCCTGCAGCGTGATCGACCGCCAGTTGCACGCCACACTCTTCGCCCAGACCAGCAAAGGCAAAATCGCCCGCCAGCTGATCACTTTTATCGCCGAACGTCTGAACCAGGTTTAACTCACATGCACGCTCTACAAGCCAAGATCCTCGACCCACGCATCGGCCAGGAATTTCCTCTGCCGCAGTACGCCACGCCCGGCTCCGCCGGCCTGGACCTGCGCGCCATGCTCCAGCAGGACACCGTCCTGGAGCCCGGCCAGACCCTGCTGATCCCCACCGGCCTGTCGGTGTATATCGGCGACCCGGGGCTGGCGGCACTGATCCTGCCGCGCTCCGGCCTGGGGCATAAACATGGCATCGTGCTGGGCAACCTGGTTGGCCTGATCGACTCCGACTACCAGGGCGAACTGATGGTGTCCTGCTGGAACCGCGGCCAGAGCGCCTTCAATATCGTGGTGGGCGAACGCATTGCTCAACTGGTACTGGTGCCAGTGGTCCAGGCTCATTTCGAGCTCGTCGACACCTTCGATGAAAGCCAGCGCGGTGCAGGCGGTTTCGGCCACTCCGGCAGCCACTGACCGTTGCTGACCCAGGCCGGGCGCCACGCTCGGCCTGCGCGTATCGCGTTGCAATTCAGGATGAATCTCGCGGAGACGGTATTTGAACGGTTCCAGGCGCGACACGCAGAACACTCGCCCTTCCATCCCCGCCACCGGGCTGGTGGATATCCGCCCGGCCATGGCCCTCGCCCTGACCGGCTGCCTGCTCGCTCTCGGCCTGTTCTGGTTCGGTGTGCTCGCCCCCTGGAACCGCGCCGTCCTGCCAACGCTGCAACAAGCCGGCGGGGCAACCCTGGCCGCCGCCTTGAGCCAGGCAAGCGACGACCTGCAGGCGCAAACGGTCGCCGCCGCTCGAAGCCCGCGTCTGCTCCAGGCCCTGCACAGCAATGCGCCACAATCTATCGAAGAGGCCGAGGCTGGCCTGGCCTTTATTCCTTCACTGGTCAGCGCCCGCATACTCCCCGTCGGCTACTCACAGCCCGATACCGACTCCGCCGCACCGTTGAGCTACTCCGCCCTGGACATGCTTCGACGCACGGAGCGCGGCACCAGCCCCGCGGCAGAGATCTATAAGGTCGGGCCGCAACAGCTGATCTACAGCACCGCAGCCCTGCGCGAAACGCCCGAAGGGCCGGTGCTGGGCACCCTGCTGCTGGTGTACGAGCTGCAACGGATTACCCGCGCACTCGATCAGCCACTGCAACAAGCCCCTCAGATCGGCCAGTTCCGCTTACTGCAGAGCGTCCTGGGCAGCCCCCCACAAGCGCTCTACGAAAAGGGCGAAGGCAGCAGTGCGGGGCAATACGCCTTCGGCACCGCCAACCCCAACTGGACACTTAGCTTCAGCCCGGGCGAACGCTATGACCTGAGTTACCCCTGGTATGCCCACGCGCTGACGCTCCTTGCCATGCTGCTCGCCCTGGGCGCCACGTTCGCCGCGCTGCGACTGAGCGCCAGGCGTGTAGAACGGCAACTGGAAGGCGACGCCCGACAGTTGGAGCAACTGCTGGACGAACTCTGCGCCGGAAAACCCGTCAAAGCCTTCAGTTTGCGCCTGCCTGCACTGAATCGGCTGGCACAGAGCCTGGCCCGTTTTTCATTGCGCAACCAACAGCCAGGTGCCAGCACCGGTGCGACGCCAGGCCCTACCGCCAGCAACGCCCCAGCGTTACCCCGGGCAAGCATCACCCGGGGTACCACGCGACGCCAGGATACCGACTCGCTCGCTATCGACATTCTCGACGAAGACCAGGATTTCCTGGGACCGGAGCACCCCACAGTGATAAACCAGACACCTCCAGCCTTCCCTGCCAGTATCTTTCGCGCCTACGACATTCGCGGCGTATACGGCAAAACTCTGAGCGCCGAAACGGCTTACTGGATCGGTCGCGCCATCGGCGCCGAAAGCCTGGCCCAGGGCGAGCCGAACGTCGCGGTCGGCCGTGACGGTCGCCTCTCCGGCCCAGTGCTGGTGGAACAGCTGATCCAGGGCCTGTACGACGCCGGCTGCCATGTCAGCGATGTCGGCCTGGTCCCCACGCCCGCCCTCTACTATGCGGCCAACGTCCTGGCGGGCAAGTCCGGGGTCATGCTCACCGGCAGCCACAACCCGCGCGACTATAACGGCTTCAAGATCGTCATTGCCGGCGACACCCTGGCCAACGAGCAGATCCAGGCCCTGCACACCCGCCTGCAGACCAATGACCTGAGTCGCGGCCAGGGCAGCATCGAACAGGTCGACATTCTTGACCGCTACTTTCAGCAGATCCGCGACGACATCGTCCTGGCGCGCAAGCTCAAGGTCGTGGTCGATTGCGGCAACGGTGCGGCTGGCGTGATCGCCCCGCAATTGATAGAAGCCCTTGGCTGCAGCGTTATCCCGCTGTTTTGCGAGGTAGACGGCAACTTCCCCAACCACCACCCGGATCCGGGCAAGCTGGAAAACCTGGCCGACCTGATCGCCAAGGTCAAATCGGAACAGGCCGACCTGGGCCTGGCCTTCGACGGCGACGGTGACCGCGTCGGCGTGGTGACCAACACCGGCAACGTCGTCTACCCCGATCGCCTGCTGATGCTGTTTACCCAGGACGTGCTGGCACGCAACCCGGGCGCCGACATCATCTTCGACGTCAAATGCACCCGTCGCCTGACACCGTTGATCAGCGAATACGGTGGTCGGCCAGTCATGTGGAAGACCGGGCACTCGTTGATCAAAAAGAAAATGAAACAGACCGGCGCCCTGCTAGCCGGCGAGATGAGCGGGCACATCTTCTTCAAGGAACGCTGGTTCGGTTTCGACGACGGTATTTACAGTGCCGCGCGGCTGCTGGAGATCGTCAGTCAGCAGCAGGCCAGCGTCGAAACGCTGTTTTCGCGCTTCCCGAATGATATTTCCACGCCGGAAATCAATATCAATGTGACCGACGAGAATAAATTCAGCATCATTGACGCCCTGCATGACGCGCAGTGGGGCGACGCCAGCCTGACCACCCTCGATGGGGTGCGGGTCGACTACCCCGATGGCTGGGGCCTGGTGCGCGCCTCCAACACCACGCCGGTGCTGGTATTGCGCTTTGAAGCCGAAACCGAAACCGAGCTGCAGCGCATCAAGGACGTGTTCCACGCCCAGCTCAAACGTGTTGCCCCCGATCTCCAACTACCGTTCTGACCCCTTGTTCCACCGGAGCCCTTAATGACCCTCGATCGCGATGCCGCCACCAACGTAGCCAAGGTTTTGTCCGAAGCGCTGCCCTATATCCGCCGTTATGTCGGCAAGACGCTGGTGATCAAATACGGCGGCAATGCCATGGAAAGCGAAGAGCTGAAAACCGGCTTCGCCCGTGACATCGTGCTGATGAAGGCCGTTGGTATCAACCCGGTGGTCGTGCACGGCGGCGGCCCGCAGATCGGCGACCTACTCAAGCGCCTCTCCATCGAAAGCCATTTTGTCGACGGCATGCGCGTCACCGACGCCCAGACCATGGACGTGGTGGAGATGGTACTGGGCGGCCAGGTCAACAAGGACATCGTCAACCTGATCAACCGTCATGGCGGCAGCGCCATCGGCCTGACCGGCAAGGACGCGGAGCTGATTCGCGCGAAAAAGCTCACCGTGACGCGCCAGACGCCGGAAATGACCACACCGGAAATCATCGATATCGGCCATGTCGGCGAAGTCGTCGGGATCAATACCGACCTGCTGAACCTGCTGGTCAAAAGCGACTTCATCCCAGTGATCGCGCCTATTGGCGTGGGGGCCGATGGTGAGTCGTACAACATCAACGCCGACCTGGTAGCAGGTAAGGTGGCCGAGGCCCTCAAGGCCGAGAAGCTGATGCTGCTGACCAATATCGCCGGCCTGATGGACAAGCAAGGCAAGGTCCTGACCGGGCTGACGACCGAGCAAGTCAATGAACTGATCGCCGACGGCACCATCTATGGCGGCATGCTGCCGAAGATTCGCTGCGCACTGGAAGCCGTACAGGGTGGCGTGGGCAGCTCGTTGATCATCGACGGCCGCGTACCCAATGCCGTCTTGCTGGAGATCTTCACGGACACCGGCGTGGGCACCCTGATCAGCAATCGCAAGCGCCCCTGAGGTCTGCGCCAGCCCTGGTTCGCTGCGCCTGCGGTGAACCTAAAGGGCTGGCAGCAGTTGCTGCAACCGCACGCGGTCTGCCGCGAACGCTTGCTCCGCCTGGGCCTGCTCGGCCTGATAAGCCGCCATACTGGCGCTCATTCGGGCCTGCTGCTCTCTGGCGTCTGCCAGCTCGTCGAGCAATGGCTCGGACACCTCGCGCCCTGCCCGTTCCTGGGCCGCCGCCCTGCCCTGCAACTCCGCCTGACGCGCCAATAGCGCCTGCAAACTGCTCTGCAAGCTGCTCATCCTGCTGGAAAACTCGGCCTGTCGGCGGGCACTCGCACGGTCCAGGTCTGCCAGGCTGGAATAACGACGTAGCAACTGAGCATTCTCGCTAGCCTGCTGCTGCTCAGCCTGCCTGCGCTGCAGTTCTGCGGCCGTAGGCGCCGGGCCAACGCTCTGCACAACGCGCCCATGTTCGTTGAGCACGTCATAACCCTTGCCGATGTAGTCGGGCGGAACGCCCTGGCGGTCGATAACCGTTTGACCACGGCTATCGATATAACGGTAGAGCAATACGCCCTGCCCTTCGGCCCCGGCTTCAAATACCCAGCAAAAGCTCAGTACCAGCAGCCCGGACCTGAAAAGCAGGGCCGGCATACGGGTTAGATCCCGTACTGCGCGCGGTAGGCCTCGACCGCTGGCAGATGCTGTTTGAGCTGCTCGTCATCGGCGAGGAACTCAAGCACCTGGTTCAGCGAAACGATGCTGACCACTGGAATCGCAAAATCGCGTTCGACTTCCTGAATCGCCGACAGCTCGCCATTACCGCGCTCCTGGCGGTTCAGGGCGATCAGGACACCGGCAGGCTTAGCGCCCTGGGCCTGAATGATCTGCATCACCTCACGAATGGCGGTCCCGGCCGTAATCACGTCATCGATAATCAGCACATCGCCGGTCAATGGCGCACCGACCAGGCTGCCACCTTCGCCGTGGGCCTTGGCCTCCTTGCGATTGAAGCACCAAGGCAGGTCGAGCTGATGCTGTTCGGCCAGGGCGACTGCGGTAGCGGCTGCCAGGGGGATGCCCTTATAAGCCGGGCCAAAGAGCACATCGAAGGAAATACCGCTCTCGACGATTGCCGCAGCATAGAACCGCCCCAACTGAGCGAGGGCCGAACCGCTGTTGAACAAACCGGCATTGAAGAAGTAAGGGCTGGTGCGCCCGGACTTCAGGGTGAACTCACCGAAGCGCAAAACTCCGCGATCGATGGCAAAACGAATGAAATCGCGCTGATACGCCTGCATGAAAAAGCCCCAGATACCACGGATTTAGCTAATTAGGTAGACCTCGGGTATCATACACGCACGTGATTTTTGGGGCCATTTATGCGGATCATCAGTGTGAACGTCAATGGTATTCAGGCGGCAGTCGAGCGCGGTTTGCTCAGTTGGCTGCAAGCCCAGAATGCTGACGTCATCTGCCTGCAGGACACCCGCGCCTCCGCCTTTGAACTGGACGACCCAGCCTTCCAACTGGATGGCTACTTCCTTTATGCCTGCGATGCCGAAGTCCCCTCCCAAGGTGGTGTGGCTTTGTATTCGCGGTTGCAACCGAAGGCTGTCATCAGCGGTCTCGGATTCGAGACAGCCGACCGCTACGGGCGCTACCTGCAAGCCGATTTCGATAAGGTCAGCATCGCGACCTTGCTGCTTCCTTCGGGGCAGAACGGCGATGAAGACTTGAACCAGAAGTTCAAGCTAATGGACGATTTTGCCCGCTACCTCGACAAGCAGCGGCGCAAGCGACGTGAATACATCTACTGCGGCTCGTTGTACGTGGCGCAGCAGAAGCTGGACATCAAGAACTGGCGTGACAGCCAGCAATCTCCGGGTTTCCTGGCGCCTGAACGGGCCTGGATGGATGAGATTATCGGCAACATGGGTTATGTCGACGCCCTGCGCGAAGTCAGCCGCGAAGGCGATCAGTACAGCTGGTGGCCAGACAACGAACAGGCCGAAATGCTTAATCTCGGCTGGCGTTTCGATTACCAGTTGCTGACCCCGGGCCTGCGGCGCTTCGTCCGTAGCGCACGCCTGCCACGTCAACCACGGTTCTCGCAGCATGCGCCACTGATCGTGGATTACGACTGGACGCTGACCATCTAAAGCCAGCACCCACAAAAAAGCCGACTCAACGTCGGCTTTTTTGCGCCTGCAGCCAGGCTATTTGACGAGGCGCCAGGTGAACGGATAGCGATACGCCTGCCCTTCACCCGCCTTGATCCCGCCGATGATGGTCAGCACCAGCGCGCCAAGAGCCAAGAGCCCCAACAAGACAAAGCCGACTAAGACAAACATCAGGATAAAACAGACGGCCGATGCAATGGCCACAGTCAATTGGAAATTCAGCGCTTCCTTGCCCTGGGCGTCGATAAATGGATCCTTCTCGCGCTTGAGCTGCCAAAGCACCAAAGGGCCGATCAGGTTTCCAAAAGGAAACCAGAACCCGAGAAAAGCCGACAAGTGGCAAAACATCGCCCATTGCCGCACTTCATAGCTAGGTGTTGGCACTTGTACCGGCTCGTTCATGACGCTCTCCTTGCCTGAGGCCGACCGAAATCAATCGGCCAGTGCGGTTTTCTGCAGTTCGAAAATCTCTGTCATGCCTTTCTGGGCCAGTTCGAGCATGGCATTCAGCTCTTGCGGCTGGAACGGTGCGCCCTCGGCGGTACCCTGCACTTCGATAAAACCGCCAGTGTTGGTCATGACCACATTGAGATCGGTCTCGGCGGCAGAGTCTTCCAGGTAGTCCAGGTCCAGCACCGGCTCTCCCTGATACATGCCCACCGAAACAGCGGCGATCATTTGCTTGAGCGGGTCGCCGCCCTTGAGGCCGCCACGCTTCTTGATCACCTTCAGGGCATCGATCAGCGCAACCATGGCGCCAGTGATCGACGCGGTGCGGGTGCCGCCATCGGCCTGAATCACATCGCAGTCGACATACAGGGTGACATCACCCAGTTTGGACATGTCCAGCGCAGCCCGCAGCGAGCGGCCGATCAGGCGCTGGATTTCCAACGTACGGCCACCCTGCTTGCCACGGCTGGCTTCACGCTGGTTACGCTCGCCAGTGGCGCGCGGCAGCATGCCGTACTCGGCGGTCAACCACCCCTGGCCCTGGCCCTTGAGGAAACGCGGCACACCGTTCTCGACGCTGACCGTACAGATCACTTTGGTATCACCGAACTCCACCAGTACAGAGCCTTCGGCGTGTTTGGTGTAGTTACGGGTGATGCGGATCGAGCGCAGCTGATCGGCGGCGCGACCACTTGGACGTTTCATCTGGGAATACCTGTACAGGGACGGAAATCTGCCGAGCAGTATAAAGGCCCAGCCCCGACGAGGGCACATCTAAAACCATCGCGACTCGGTCAAGGCGCCCACCGACCACGACCATAGCCCCAAACAGAGGCACGCATGACCTCTCACTCCGGCAGTTTTGGGGCTTTCGGCGCACTGCGCTACAATCCTGCGCCTTTATAGCCAGCAGGCTTCCACCCACCGAATCGCGAGGTACCGCCATGGTGCACAGCATGACCGCCTTCGCCCGCGTCGAAAGCGCCGGCGCCCAGGGCACCCTGAGTTGGGAACTGCGCTCGGTCAACAGCCGCTATCTAGAGCCGCACCTGCGCCTGCCGGAATCGTTCCGCGATCTCGAAGGCGCCGTACGCGAAGCCCTGCGCCAAGGCCTGTCGCGTGGCAAGCTGGAATGCACCCTGCGCTACACCGAGGAAACCACCGGCAAGGCGCTGCAAATCGACCGTGAACGCGCCACCCAGCTGATTGCCGCTGCGCAAACCGTGGCCGGCCTGATCAAGCAGCCCGCCGCGATCAACCCACTGGAAGTGCTGGCCTGGCCTGGCGTGCTGGTCGCCGATGCCAGCGACCCGCAAGCACTCAACACCGCGGCGCTGGCCTTGTTCAATCAAGGCCTGAAGGAGTTGAAAAGCGGCCGCGAGCGCGAAGGCGCGGAGCTCGCGCGACTGATCGACGAACGGCTGAGCATCATCGAACAGGATGTGGTGGTCCTGCGCGAGCTGGCGCCACAGATGCTCGCCACCCAACGCCAGAAGATTCTTGATCGTTTTGCCGACATGAAGGCCGAGCTGGACCCCCAGAGGCTGGAGCAAGAAATGGTCATGCTCGCGCAAAAGAGCGACGTGGCCGAAGAGCTCGACCGACTGAGCACCCATATCATCGAAGTCCGCCGGGTCCTCAAATCCGCCGGGGCCGCCGGTCGACGCCTGGACTTCCTGATGCAGGAGCTCAACCGCGAAGCCAACACACTGGGCTCCAAGGCCTTCGATCCGCGCAGCACCCAGGCGGCGGTCAACCTCAAGGTGTTGATCGAGCAGATGCGCGAACAAGTACAGAATATTGAGTAAGGCAAACCCGACATGAACCACAGCACCGGCACCCTCTACATCATTTCCGCCCCTTCGGGCGCGGGCAAGACCAGCCTGGTCAAGGCCCTGATCGACGCCCAGCCGCAGATCCGCGTTTCGGTGTCCCATACCACGCGCGCCATGCGTCCTGGCGAGGTCGACGGGGTGAACTACCACTTCGTCGAGCGCGCCGAGTTCGTGCGGATGATCGAGCAAGGCGACTTCCTTGAGCAGGCCGAAGTCTTCGGCAACCTCTACGGCACCTCGCAAAGCCATCTGCAGCAAACCCTGGATGAAGGCCATGACCTGATTCTGGAAATCGACTGGCAAGGTGCTCAGCAGGTCCGCAAGCTGATGCCCAAGGCACGTTCGATCTTTATCCTGCCACCGACCCAGCAGGCCTTACGCCAACGCCTGACCAATCGCGGCCAGGATAGCGACGAGATCATCGAAGGGCGGATGCGCGAAGCGGTCAGCGAGATGAGTCACTACGTTGAGTACGATTTCCTGATCATCAATGACGACTTCGCCATCGCCCTGGAGGATCTAAAAGCGATCTTCCGCGCCAATCAGTTGCGCCAGGAACCGCAGCAAGAGCGCTTTGGCACGCTGCTCAGCCAACTGTTGGCGTGAAAACAAGGCTTTGCAAATGGGCTACAAGCGCTTTAAATGGCTGCTTACAACCCATTGGCAAAGCGCCTTGAAAAATCAGCGCTTCCCTAATCGCTGGTGATTTTTTAAACTATTCAGTCCGCTCGCCCAATTCGGGCAGCGCGCATATTGCATTTGCTACGAGGAAGACCATGGCCCGCGTAACCGTTGAAGACTGCCTAGAACACGTGGATAACCGCTTTGAGCTGGTCATGCTCTCTACCAAGCGTGCTCGTCAACTGGCCACCGGTGGCAAAGAGCCGAAAGTGGCATGGGAAAACGACAAGCCTACCGTGGTTGCCCTGCGCGAAATCGCTGAAGGCCTGGTGAGCTACGAAATGATCGCCAACGAAGAAATCGTTGAAGACGAGCCGCTGTTCGCAGCGTTCGAGGACGAGTCCAACGAGGCCGTCTAAGCCTATGCCTGGTCGACGTAGCACGGCGCGGGGTCAAAGCCATCGGCAAGGAGCAACACCTTGCCGAGCATAGACGCCCTCGCCGATCGCTTATCGACCTACCTCGGCCCAGACCAGGTCAACCTGGTCCGCCGAGCGTACTTCTACGCCGAACAAGCCCACGACGGCCAACGCCGCCGCAGCGGCGAGCCTTACGTCACGCATCCGCTGGCGGTGGCCAATATCCTTGCCGACATGCATATGGACCATCAGAGCCTGATGGCAGCCATGCTGCATGACGTGATCGAAGACACCGGTATTGCCAAGGAAGCGCTTTCAGCGCAGTTCGGCGAAACCGTGGCCGAACTGGTCGACGGGGTCAGCAAACTGACCCAGATGAATTTCGAGACCAAGGCCGAGGCGCAAGCCGAGAACTTCCAGAAAATGGCCATGGCTATGGCGCGCGATATCCGCGTGATCCTGGTGAAACTGGCCGACCGCCTGCACAACATGCGCACGCTGGAAGTACTCTCCGGAGAAAAGCGTCGGCGAATTGCCAAGGAAACCCTGGAAATCTATGCACCCATCGCCAACCGCCTGGGTATGCATGCCGTTCGCATAGAGTTCGAAGACCTGGGCTTCAAGGCCATGCACCCGATGCGTTCCGCGCGGATCTACCAGGCGGTCAAGCGCGCCCGGGGCAACCGCAAGGAAATCGTCAACAAAATCGAGGAATCCCTCAGCCACTGCCTGGCCGTCGACGGTATCGAAGGCGAAGTCAGCGGTCGGCAAAAGCATATCTACGGCATCTATAAAAAGATGCGCGGCAAACGCCGCGCCTTCAACGAGATCATGGACGTCTACGCGTTCCGGATCATCGTCGACAAGGTCGATACCTGCTATCGGGTCCTGGGCGCTGTACATAATCTGTACAAACCACTGCCAGGGCGCTTCAAGGACTACATCGCCATTCCCAAGGCCAACGGCTACCAGTCGCTGCATACCACGCTGTTCGGCATGCACGGTGTACCGATCGAGATCCAGATCCGCACCCGCGAAATGGAAGAGATGGCCAACAACGGCATCGCCGCCCACTGGCTCTACAAGTCCAGCGGCGACGAGCAGCCCAAGGGCACCCATGCCCGCGCCCGCCAGTGGGTCAAAGGCGTGCTGGAAATGCAGCAGCGCGCAGGCAACTCCCTGGAGTTCATTGAAAGCGTGAAGATCGACCTGTTCCCGGACGAGGTCTACGTCTTCACGCCCAAAGGCCGGATCATGGAGCTGCCCAAAGGCTCCACGGCCGTCGACTTTGCCTATGCGGTGCACACCGATGTCGGCAACAGCTGCATTGCCTGCCGGATCAATCGCCGCCTGGCCCCCTTGTCCGAACCCCTGCAAAGCGGCTCGACCGTGGAAATCGTCAGCGCCCCGGGCGCACGCCCGAACCCGGCCTGGCTCAATTTCGTGGTCACCGGCAAGGCGCGAACCCATATCCGCCATGCCTTGAAGCTGCAGCGCCGCTCCGAGTCCATCAGCCTGGGCGAACGCCTGCTGAACAAGGTCCTCAACGGTTTCGACAGCGCCCTGGAAAGAATCCCGGCCGAGCGCATCCAGGCCATGCTCCACGAGTACCGCCTGGAACAGATCGAAGACCTGCTCGAAGATATCGGCCTGGGCAATCGCATGGCCTATGTCGTCGCCCGCCGCTTGCTGGGCGAAGGCGAGCAACTGCCAAGCCCGGAAGGCCCTTTGGCGATTCGTGGCACCGAAGGCCTGGTGCTCAGCTACGCCAAATGCTGCACACCGATTCCTGGCGACCCCATCGTCGGCCATTTGTCTGCAGGCAAAGGAATGGTCGTGCACCTGGACAACTGCCGCAATATCAGCGAAATCCGCCACAACCCGGAAAAATGCATCCAGCTCTCGTGGGCCAAGGACGTTACCGGCGAGTTCAATGTCGAACTGCGCGTCGAGCTGGAACACCAGCGCGGCCTGATCGCCTTGCTGGCCAGCAGCGTCAACGCAGCCGATGGCAATATCGAAAAGATCAGCATGGACGAGCGCGATGGGCGCATCAGCGTGGTTCAGCTGGTGGTCAGCGTCCACGACCGCGTGCACCTGGCTCGCGTCATCAAGAAGTTACGAGCCCTTACCGGGGTCATCCGTATTACCCGCATGCGTGCGTAACCCGCCCATTACAAGGAGTCATTCATGACCAAGACCGTTATCACCAGCGACAAGGCACCGGCTGCCATCGGCACTTATTCCCAGGCTATCAAGGCCGGCAACACCGTGTACATGTCCGGCCAGATCCCGCTCGACCCAGAGACCATGGAACTGGTTGAAGGCTTCGAAGCCCAGACCGTACAGGTGTTCGAGAACCTCAAGGCCGTGGCCGAAGCCGCTGGCGGTTCGTTCAAGGACATCGTCAAGCTGAACATCTTCCTCACCGACCTCAGCCACTTCGCCAAGGTCAACGAGATCATGGGCAAGTACTTCGAACAGCCGTACCCAGCCCGTGCCGCCATCGGCGTTGCTGCACTGCCACGCGGCTCGCAAGTTGAAATGGATGCCATTCTGGTCATCGAGTAAGCCTTTGGGCGCAGCACCCCGGTGCTGCGCCAAACCGCTGTAAAAGGATTCCGTCATGCGCAAAGCGCTCGTCCTCCCGCTGTTCGCCGCGCTCCTCGCCGGCTGTGCCAGCGACCCGGCCAACTACGATATCAACGGCACCTGGATCAACCAGGCCGCCATTGATGCTGCCGCGAACGGAGGCAACCTGCGCGAAGCCCTGCTGACCTACGGGCCGAACCTGGAGTGGGAAATCGATACCCGCAACGGCCTCGCCAACTACAGCAACGGCTTCGAGCGCGTCGAAGGCAAGCTCGTCACCCAGGACAAGCCCGGGCACTGGACGGTCGATTTCTATGGCAGCGCTTCCGGAGCCCTGACCCTGGACGGCAAGGAGCTGATCCAGGCCGCCGGCGAGTCGGAACCCGAGCAACCCTTTGTCCGCGCCAGCGTCACACCCGCCCCTGGCGCGCCATTGGGCAGCAGCTTCGAGCAGGCGCTGTACAAAGCCTACCTGGGCGGCAACTGGAAGATCGTCAGCGGCCCCGGTGCGGGTGGACAGGTCCAGTTCCAGGCCGATGGCCATGTTGCCGGCCTCGGCGACAACGACCGCTACGCACTCTGCCTGGCAGGCGACTGCGCCTCCATGAGCGGCGAGTACGACAGCATGTGGCTGGAGAAAAACGAGAACGGTCGCCCGTGGATATTCGTCCGCACGGACAAGCAACTGGAGATTCTCCAGGCGGTCAACACCGCCCAGCCTGATGAAATGCCACAGCTGCGCCCCGGCGAGCGCCAGTGGCTCCTGGAAAAACAGTAACCCCCCTTACAGGCCGGAGCGCTTAGCCGGCCCCAGCAGCGCCGCATAACCTTCGCGAAAGCTTGGATACTGCGGCGTCCAGCCCAGCGCCCTGGCCCGTGCATTACTGCAACGCTTGCTGCCCGCGCGCCGGATGCTTGCCTCCTCTGCCCAGGCAGTTACCCCCAGATAACCACGCAACCATTCAACCACCTCAGCCAGTGGCGCCGGCTCGTCATCGACCCCGATGTAACAATCCTCCAGTACCCGGCCCTGCCAGTCCGCCTCGAGCAGATGCGCCAGCAAGGCCGCGCCATCGTCGGCATGAATACGGTTGCCATACAACGGCGGCTCGACAGCCACGCGATATCCTTCGCGCACCTGACTCGACAAACGCTCACGCCCGGGCCCATAGATACCCGTCAGGCGCACACACGTGGCAGGAATGCCGCTGTCTAAGGCGACCTGTTCGGCCTTGAGCATCAGGCGCCCCGAATAACCCACCGGCTCGGTTGGCGACGTTTCATCGACCCATTCGCCCTGATGCTGGGCATAGACACTGCTGCTGGAGACAAACAGCAAACGGCGCGGCTGCTGGCCATGTTCGGCCAGCCAGCCGAGGACACGCTGCAAACCTTCGACATAAGCGGCCTGATAACCGGCTTCATCGTGCTGGCTGGCCGCCACGCAATACACCAGGTAATCCACTTGACCAGTGGGCCAGGCGGCAGGGCAACGAGGCTCGAACAGGTCTCCGGCAACCCCTCGTACGCCCGCCGGCAGCTGACCAACCGAACGCCGCAAGCCATGAACCTGCCAACGCTCAGCCACGAGCCGAGTCGCCAGGCGACCGCCAATATCGCCGCAGCCGACGATCAAAACACAAGGGACAGACATCGAAATACTCCCTGGATAAAGGCGCAGACTAGCCCCGGCGATTGACCAACGGCCAGCTAATAACGAAAAAAACCCGCGCGATTGCTTCTGTTAACAAGAATTACTTGCAATAATGAGCGCCCATTTTGTTCTCGGCCCCCCGCGAGGCCTGGAAGGACAAATCACTCTTTTCCCCCCTCAGGTCCGGCCAGCATGACACGCAATCTTTCCTCCGCTTCGCCAACCACGTCTCCCAGCCCGTCGCGCGCCTGGCGCTCGATCGCTGCCGTGCTGTTCAGTCTGCTGCTGGCGCCTACCGCGGCATTCGCCGATGAACACAACGCTCACCCCGCACCGGTAGAGCAGGCAGCACCGGCTGCAGAGGGTGCCGCACTCAACGCCGACGGCAGCGCCGCGCTACCAGCTGAAGTGCAGGACGCGCTGGAGGGCCTGCAGAGCATCGCGGACGATCCAGCCCTGTTGGAAGAAGACAACAGCCTGGGCATGGCCCACGATCTGTCGCCATGGGGCATGTACAAAAACGCCGATATCGTCGTGAAGATCGTGATGATCGGCCTGGCCATTGCGTCGATCATCACTTGGACGATCTGGATCGCCAAGGGCTTCGAACTGCTGGGCGCCAAGCGCCGCCTGCGGATTGAAATCGCCCACCTGAAAAAGGCCAGCACCCTCAAGGAAGCCAGCGACACCGCAACCCAGAAAGGCACCCTCGCCCATCTGCTGGTACAGGACGCCCTGGATGAGATGCGCCTCTCGGCCAATAGCCGCGAGAAGGAAGGCATCAAGGAGCGCGTCAGCTTCCGCCTCGAGCGCCTGGTCGCCGCCTGCGGCCGCAACATGAGCAGCGGTACCGGTGTGCTCGCCACGATTGGCTCCACCGCACCTTTTGTCGGTCTGTTCGGCACCGTCTGGGGCATCATGAACAGCTTTATCGGCATCGCCAAAACCCAGACCACCAACCTTGCGGTGGTGGCCCCCGGTATCGCCGAAGCCCTGCTGGCAACGGCACTGGGCCTGGTCGCAGCGATTCCGGCGGTGGTGATCTACAACGTCTTCGCCCGCTCCATCGCAGGCTACAAGGCACAGGTTTCCGATGCCTCGGCCGAAGTGCTGCTGCTGGTCAGCCGTGACCTCGACCACCTGCCGCCCGAGCGTGGCTCGCAACCGCACATGGTGAAAGTGGGGTAATCGGCCATGGGCCTGCATTTGAACGAAGGCGGCGACGATCTCGCCGAGAACCACGAAATCAACGTCACCCCGTTTATCGACGTGATGCTGGTGCTGCTGATCATCTTTATGGTCGCCGCCCCTCTGGCAACCGTGGATATCAAGGTCGACCTGCCGGCGTCCACCGCCAAACCGGCGCCCCGGCCGGAGAAACCGGTGTTCCTCAGCGTCAAGGCCGACGACCGCCTGTTTATCGGCGAAGACGAAGTCAGCCGCGAGCTGCTCGGGGCCATGCTCGATGCCAAGACCAAGGGCAACAAGGACACCACGATCTTCTTCCAGGCCGACAAGGGCGTGGACTACGGTGACCTGATGAGCGTGATGGACTCCCTGCGTGCGGCCGGCTACCTCAAGGTCGGTCTGGTCGGACTCGAGACGGCAGCCAAGAAATGATCACGACGCGCCAAAAGCTGACGCGTTACAGCGGTAGCCTGGCGGTGGTGCTAGGCATCCACGCTGTCGCGATCCTGATCGCGCTCAACTGGCCGACTGCCAAGCCGCTCGAGCTACCGCCCCAGGCCATGATGGTCGAGCTGGCACCGTTGCCAGCACCACCCCCACCGCCCAAGGTCGTCACGCCGCCGCAGCCGCCAGCTCCGGTTGAAGAGTTGCCGCTGCCCAAGCTGGCCGAAGCGCCCAAGCCGACGATTTCGGTGCCCAAGCCGATCAAGCCCAAGGCCAAGCCAAAACCGCCCAAGCCAGAAAAGCCGATCGAACCGCCCAAGGACCTGACACCGGACGAAAAAGTCAGCGATACCCCGCCGACCGACGCCCCGGAGCAGAAATCCGCAGCGCCGGCCCCAGGGCCGTCCATGCAGCAGCTCGCGGCCAAGGAAAGCTGGCAAAGCGCCCTGCTCGCCCACCTGGGCAAGCACAAGAAGTACCCGCTATCGGCCCAGCAACGCGGCAAGGAAGGTCTCAACCGCCTGCGTTTCGTGGTCGATGCCGAAGGCAAGGTACTGTCCTATGAACTGGTCGGCCGCTCCGGCAACGCCGATCTGGACCGGGCCACTCTGGAGATGATCCGGCGGGCCCAGCCCTTGCCCAAGCCGCCAGCGGACATGCTGACCAACGGCAGCATCGAGATCGTCGCGCCGTTCGTCTATTCCATCGACCGACGTCGCCGCTGATCCTCCCAAGGGCACCGCAAGGTGCCCTTGGTCCATCTGGGGCTGGGCGTCGCCAGCATTGATGGACATCGTTACCCTTTCGCGCGCTGATAACGTGCGTCTATCGATTGCAGCCGTTATGCTTGGTCGCAACCTCATGGATGCCCGCTATGACCCTCACAGAATTGCGCTACATCGTCACTCTCGCCCAGGAGCAGCATTTCGGCCATGCGGCGGAGCGTTGCCATGTCAGCCAGCCGACCCTGTCGGTCGGCGTCAAAAAGCTCGAGGACGAGCTGGGGGTGCTGATTTTCGAACGCAGCAAGAGCGCGGTGCGCCTGACGCCTGTCGGCGAAGGCATCGTGGCCCAGGCGCAAAAGGTCCTTGAACAGGCCCAGGGCATCCGTGAACTTGCCCAGGCCGGCAAGAACCAGCTGACGGCGCCCCTGAAAGTCGGCGCGATCTACACCGTCGGTCCTTACCTGTTTCCCCACCTGATTCCGCAACTGCATCGCGTCGCGCCGCAGATGCCGCTGTATATCGAAGAAAACTTCACCCATATCCTGCGCGACAAGCTGCGCAACGGCGAACTGGATGCCGTGATCATCGCCCTGCCGTTCAATGAGGCCGACGTGCTGACGCTGCCGCTCTACGACGAGCCGTTCTATGTACTGATGCCGGCGTCGCACCCTTGGACCCAGAAGGAAACCATCGACAGCAACCTGCTCAACGACAAGAGCCTGCTGTTGCTAGGGGAGGGCCACTGTTTCCGTGACCAGGTCCTCGAAGCCTGCCCGACGCTGACCAAGGGCAACGACGGCAATCGACACACCACGGTCGAATCCAGCTCGCTGGAAACCATTCGCCATATGGTTGCCTCCGGCCTCGGCATCTCGATCCTGCCGCTGTCGGCAGTGGACAGCCATCACTACGCCCCCGGTGTCATTGAAGTTCGCCCCCTGACCCCGCCCGTGCCGTTCCGCACGGTGGCCATTGCCTGGCGTGCCAGCTTCCCGCGGCCCAAGGCCATCGAGATCCTCGCTGACTCGATCCGCCTCTGCTCCGTGGCCAAGCCGCCTGCCGCGAGCTAAGCCGCGGCCATGACCGAGCTGTCAAAAGTGCCGGTGACGGCACTCAAGGGTGTTGGCGAAGCGATGGCCGAGAAGCTGGCCAAGGTCGGCCTGGAGAATCTCCAGGACGTCCTGTTCCACTTGCCCCTGCGCTATCAGGACCGCACCCGCGTGGTACCGATCGGCGCGTTGCGCCCTGGGCAGGACGCCGTGGTCGAAGGCGTGGTCAGCGGAGCCGATGTCGTGATGGGCAAGCGTCGCAGCCTGCTGGTCCGCCTGAACGATGGCACCGGCAGCCTCAGTCTGCGCTTCTATCACTTCAGCAATGCCCAGAAGGACGGCCTCAAGCGTGGCACCCATGTGCGCTGCTATGGCGAGGCCCGCCCCGGCGCCTCCGGGCTGGAAATCTATCACCCGGAATACCGAGCCTTGACCGGCGACGAACCGCCGCCGGTGGATCAGACCCTGACCCCGATCTACCCCCTGACCGAAGGCCTGACCCAGCAACGCCTGCGCCTGCTCTGCCAGCAGACCCTGGCTCTGCTCGGCCCTCGCAGCCTGCCGGACTGGCTGCCCCAGGAGCTGGCCCGGGATTACCAATTGGCCCCCCTGAACGAGGCTATCCGCTATCTGCACCAGCCACCGGCCGACGCCGATGTCGAGGAACTCGCCCTGGGCCATCACTGGGCCCAGCATCGGCTCGCCTTCGAGGAGCTGCTGACCCATCAGCTTTCCCAGCAACGCCTGCGCGAAAGCCTGCGCTCCCAGCGCGCTCCGGCGTTGCCTTTGGCCAAGCGCCTGCCTGAAGCCTTTCTGGCCAACCTGGGCTTCCCGCCCACCGGCGCCCAGCAGCGGGTGGGTAATGAAGTGGCCTATGACCTGAGCCAGCCGGAACCGATGCTGCGCCTGATCCAGGGCGACGTCGGCGCGGGCAAGACCGTGGTCGCCGCCCTCGCAGCGCTGCAAGCGTTGGAGGCGGGTTACCAGGTGGCACTGATGGCACCCACCGAGATTCTTGCCGAGCAGCATTTCATCAATTTCCAGCGCTGGCTCGAACCCCTGGGCATCGAGGTCGCCTGGCTGGCCGGCAAGCTCAAGGGCAAGGCACGAACGGCGGCCCTGGAACAGATCGCCAGCGGCACGCCGATGGTGGTCGGCACCCACGCCCTGTTCCAGGATGAAGTGCAGTTCAAGAACCTGGCCCTGGTTATCATCGACGAACAGCATCGCTTCGGCGTCCAGCAGCGCCTTGCCCTGCGCCGCAAGGGCGTCGGCGGCCAGATGTGCCCGCATCAATTGATCATGACCGCCACTCCCATTCCACGCACCCTGGCCATGAGCGCCTATGCCGATCTGGACACCTCGATTCTCGACGAGCTGCCACCCGGCCGAACGCCGGTCAACACCGTGCTGGTTGCCGACAGCCGCCGCGTCGAAGTGGTCGAACGCGTGCGCGCGGCCTGTGCCGAAGGGCGCCAGGCTTATTGGGTGTGCACCCTGATCGAAGAGTCCGAGGAACTGACCTGCCAGGCCGCCGAAACCTCATTCGAAGAATTGACCAGCGCCCTGGGCGAGCTGCGGGTCGGGCTGATCCACGGGCGCATGAAGCCGGCGGAAAAAGCCGCCGTCATGGCCGAATTCAAGCGTGGTGCCCTGCAATTGCTGGTGGCGACCACGGTGATCGAGGTCGGGGTCGATGTGCCCAATGCCAGCTTGATGATTATTGAAAACCCCGAGCGCCTCGGCCTCGCCCAACTTCATCAGTTGCGCGGCCGTGTCGGCCGGGGCAGCGCGGCCAGCCACTGCGTGCTGCTCTACCATCCACCGCTGTCGCAGATTGGCCGCCAACGCCTGGGTATCATGCGCGAAACCAACGATGGCTTTGTGATCGCCGAAAAGGACCTGGAACTGCGCGGCCCCGGGGAAATGCTCGGGACACGCCAGACCGGCCTATTGCAATTCAAGGTCGCCGACCTGATGCGCGACGCCGATCTGCTCCCGGCTGTACGCGATGCCGCCCAGGCATTAGTGGCACACTGGCCGCAGCACGTCAGCCCGCTACTCGAACGCTGGCTGCGCCACGGGCAGCAGTATGGCCAGGTGTAATGAGGCCTTTTTTGTATGAGCAACCCTACAGACAAGCTGGTTATACTCTCGAGATTGTAGGAAAACGGATACAGACCATGACAGAAGTCGCCCTGATAGACGCAACTCCGCACGCTCCGTCGGTGATTCGACTGTTGCTCGACAAGCTGAACATCAGCTTCCGGGAAGTCTTCGACGCCCCCGGTCTGTCGACTGCACGCAAGGTCCAGGCGGTGTTGCTCGACGATGAGATCGGCGCACTCATGGTGCTGTTTCCGCAAAGTCACCTGCTCGACCTCAATCGGCTGGCAGAGCTGACCGGCCGCCGCTTGACCAGCGTGTCGACCGAGCGCCTCGAACGCATGCTGGGCAAACACAGCCTGAGCCTTTTGCCGGGCCTGCCGGCCCTGACCAGCTCGCCCTGCCTGTATGAAGAAGAGCTGCTACACGAGCCGCTACTGCTGATCAACTCCGGCGAGCCCGGGGTACTGCTGGAGATCACCAGCGAAGCCTTCAAGAGCATGCTGACCAAAGCCAGCGCCGGGCATTTTGGCGAAGCCGTCAGCGCCATTCGCCCCAACCTCGACCGTCCCAACGATGATCGCGAAGAGATCAGCCTGGCGGTCCAGGCGTTCACCGCCCGACGGATCCAGCAGCGCCTGGAATCGATTATCGAGATCCCGCCCCTGGCGGAAACCGCGCAGAAAATTATCCGTCTACGGGTCGACCCCAATGCGACCATCGACGACATCACCGGCGTAGTCGAGACCGACCCTGCCCTGGCGGCCCAGGTCGTTAGCTGGGCGGCGTCGCCCTATTACGCCTCACCGGGCAAGATCCGCTCGGTTGAAGACGCCATTGTGCGTGTGCTGGGCTTCGACCTGGTGATCAACCTGGCCCTGGGCCTCGCACTGGGCAAGACCCTGAGCCTGCCCAAGGACCAGCCACAACACAGCACGCCGTACTGGCACCAATCGATCTACACGGCCGCGGTCATCGAAGGCCTGACCCGTGCGATGCCCCGGGCACAGCGGCCGGAGGCGGGCCTGACCTACCTCGCCGGCCTGCTGCACAACTTCGGCTACCTATTGCTGGCCCACGTCTTCCCGCCGCACTTCTCGCTGATCTGCCGCCATCTGGAGGTCAACCCGCACCTGTGCCACAGCTATGTCGAACAGCACTTGCTGGGCATCAGTCGTGAACAGATTGGTGCCTGGCTGATGCGCTACTGGGATATGCCCGAGGAACTGGCCACGGCGCTGCGTTTCCAGCATGACCCAAGCTATGCCGGCGAGTACGCCGAGTACCCCAACCTAGTGTGCCTGGCCGTACGCCTGCTACGCAGCCGCGGTATCGGCTCCGGCCCCGATGAAGCCATTCCCGACGATCTGCTGGAGCGGGTGGGCCTGACCCGGGAGAAAGCCGAGGACGTGGTCAACAAGGTGCTGGAAGCGGAAGTGATGCTGCGCGAACTGGCCTCGCAATTCAGCCAGCCGTAACCACCCGACAGGCTGGCCGCTCGCCCCTTGCACCCGGGGCGGGCGGCCTTTTCAGTGCCATCAGGCCTTGGGCTTTTTCTTCGGCTTGAGGTACTTGGTCAGGCCCTGGAACCAGATCACCAGTGCCGGATTGCCCTTGATCTGAATCGACTTGTCCTGAATCCCGGTCATAAAGGCCAGTTGCTTGTTCTTCGCTTGTAACGTGGCGAAACCATAGGCGGCATCCTTGAAAGCGATGGCAAATGCCGGCTCCGGGTACGTTCCACCTTTACTGCTGATGCGCTGGTCCTTGACGATAAAGTGCCGGGCCACCTTGCCGTCCTGAGTCTGTAACTGGAAGACCAGCGACTTGTCGGCCAGCTGCTGCTGGAACGCCGGGTTGTTGCGACTGGCCCGCGCCATCAGCAGGCCCATGGCCCATAGAAGAAAACGAAATTTCATGCACACGCCTCAGTCAATAATATAAACGGCCGGCGCAGTGTAGCGATTTGCCTTAAGAACGCCACCGATCTCATGCGTTAACAGAAGATCGCGCTATTTTTACCGCTTATAGCCCCATGTTTTCGTAGCGTTTTGTAACGCCGAAGGTTTATCACGGCCATTAAAAATGGGCATCCGGCGTGGCCAGTCTGCCCATTCTCAATACGGCTCTCCCCTTGGGGGAGTGCGCGGCGTGAAGCTTACGGGTTGACGCTGTCTTTCAGCGATTTGCCCGGCTTGAACGCTACGGTATTGCTGGCTTTGATTTTTACCGGCTCGCCGGTTTGTGGATTCTTGCCGGTACGCGCGCCACGGTGACGCTGCAGGAAGGTGCCGAAACCGACCAGAGTTACGCTGTCCTTGCGGTGCAGGGCGCCGGTGATTTCTTCGAGAACAGCATTGAGGACGCGATTGGCCTGCTCTTTGGTCAGATCAGCTTTTTCGGCGATTGCGGCTGCGAGTTCTGGTTTACGCATGGTGAAGCCTCATTTAGACGATTTTTGTTTTTATGTCTGTGCTGTTCTTCCGGAACAGCGCCCAACGCGCCGCAGGCTCTACTCTGCGGCAGACGGGAGTGAGGATGGCACGCTGTCGAGAGGTGCGCCAGTCTCGACGCCACCTTTGTAGGGGCATTTTCAGGGCATTTACGACAGATGGACTGCCATTTACGCCAGCAGGGCCGGCAACTCCTTGTTCAGTGCCAGTTTTTCCATCACCGCGCTCCCGGTCAGCGCGTAGCCAAGCAAGCGACCTTCAGCGTCGCGGCACAGCGCCTTGATGTCGGCGCCCTGGCCTTCGACCGTCCAACGCCCCTCCAGACCACGGGGCGGCGGTGAAACCACCAGCGGGCATACCGGGGTCTTCACCGTAATCGGCATCGCGCCATAACTGACCTGCGTCGGGGCGCCTGTCAGCGTGCGGGCCAGGGCGCGCGCGCAGTTCATCAGCGGCATGACATACAGCAGATTCAGCCCGTCGACTTCGGCGCAGTCGCCCAGGGCGTAGATATTGGCATGGGAGGTCTGCAACTGACGGTCGACCACCACCCCGCGATTGACCAGCAGCCCCGCGGCAGCGGCCAGATCGATCCGTGGGCGCAGGCCAATGGCCGAGACCACCAGGTCGCACGGGATCACCTGGCCATCGGACAGGTGCGCCTCCAGGCCCGACGCCATGCGCTGCAGGCGGTTGAGCACCGGCCCCAGGTGGAAGCGCGCGCCCAGGCTTTCCAGGCCCGCCTGCACCGCCGAGGCCGCTGCCGGATGCAGCAGGGTCGGCATCACTTGCTCGCACGGCGCCACCAGATCGACTGCGTAGCCGCCGAGCAGCAGGTCATTGGCAAACTCGCAGCCAATCAGCCCCGCTCCCAGCACCAACACACGCTGCTTGCCCGCTGCGGCGGCGCGAAAGTGTCCATAGTCCTGCAGGTCATTGATCGGGAAAATGGCTTCGGGGGCATCGCCACCGACCGGCACTCGCACGGTCTCGGCGCCCCACGCCAGGATCAAGTCGCGATAGGCCACCGCTTCCTCACCAATCCACAAGCGCTTGTGGCCAGGGTCGATACCGCTAACGCGGGTGTGGGTCCGCACCTGAGCCTTGAGCTGTTCGGCCATTGCGCCCGGCTCGGCCATGCTCAGCCCCTCTGCATCCTTGTTCTTGCCAAAGCCGGTGGACAGCATCGGCTTGGAGTAGGAGCGCCCATCATCGGCAGTGATCAGTAACAACGGGGTTTCGCCATCGAGCTTGCGAAACTCGCGAGCCAGGTTGTAACCGGCCAGCCCGGTTCCGACGATCACGACAGGTGCGTTCATTCCGTTCTCCAAATCAGGTGGTTCGGCGAATCAGCCGATCTCAATCATTTCAAAATCCATCTTGCCCACGCCGCAGTCCGGGCATAACCAATCTTCCGGCACATCCTGCCACAAGGTCCCTGGGGCGATGCCGTCATCCGGCCAGCCGTCCGCTTCGTTGTAGATCAGCCCGCACACTACGCATTGCCACTTTTTCATTACACGTTTCCTCACTGTCCAGGCTATCAGCGGCACAAACGGTCGATGGTCTCGCGTTGCCGTTTGGCTCAGGGCGTTTTGTACTGAGGGGCCGGCGCAGATGCAAGCACGATCGTCCCGCAAAGGGCTGCAGATCAGTCAAATAGCCACTTTTGCGTGGTAAGCTCGCCACCTCTTTTGCTGCCAGATTTTGCTTATCGTGCCGCACACCGCCCCCTCCGCCATGCCCGTCTGGCTGACTCAAGACCGGCTGGACACCCCGCTCGACACCCCAACACGCGACTGGCTGTTCGACGAAGGCTCCCTGACTCGCCGCCTGACCCGCCTGTCCGGCGACGCTTTCAGCGTCACCCCGCTGAGCGAAGGCTGGCAAACCCTGCGCGATGACGAGTGCCAGGTGCTGGGGCTACCCAACCAGAGCCGGGGCTGGGTGCGCGAGGTGTATTTGCGCGGACATGGCCAGGCCTGGGTCTTCGCCCGCAGCGTGGCGGCGCAGAGCGCGCTGGAAGGTGACGGCTTGCATCTGGACGAACTGGGTAGCCGCTCGCTGGGCGAACTGCTGTTTTGTGACCAGGCGTTCCAACGTCAAGCCATCGAGGTGTGTCGCTACCCCGGCACCTGGTTGCCGCCCGCCGACCTGGCCCATGACCTTTGGGCCCGACGCTCGCGTTTCGACCGCGGGGCACTGAGCGTGCTGGTCGCGGAAATTTTCCTGCCCAGCCTGTGGCTGGCCGCCCAGACCGATCCGGAGAACCGCTGATGTACCTGCGCCTGCTCAAGTCGCTCAACCGCCTGAACCCGCGTGCCTGGGACTTTATCCAGCTCAGCCGGATGGACAAGCCCATCGGCATCTATCTGCTGCTGTGGCCAACCCTGTGGGCGCTGTGGATCGCCGCCCAGGGCGTGCCTTCCCTGAGCAACCTGCTGATCTTCGTGTTCGGCGTGATCCTGACCCGCGCCGGCGGCTGCGTCATCAACGACTTCGCCGACCGCAAGATCGACGGCCACGTCAGACGCACCGAGCAACGTCCTTTGGCCAGCGGCAAGATCAGCGCCAAGGAAGCCCTGGTGTTTTTCGCGGTGTTGATGGCCATCAGCTTTGTGCTGGTGCTGTGCACGAATGCGGCAACGGTCTGGCTCTCGCTCGGCGGCCTGGCACTGGCCGCCAGCTACCCCTTTATGAAGCGCTACACCTACTACCCGCAGGTGGTGCTCGGGGCGGCCTTCTCCTGGGGCATGCCCATGGCCTTTACCGCCGAAACCGGCAGCCTGCCGGCGACCGCCTGGCTGCTGTTTATCGCCAACCTGTTGTGGACAGTGGGCTACGACACCTATTACGCAATGACCGACCGCGAGGACGATCTGAAGATCGGGGTGAAATCCACCGCGATTCTGTTCGGCGATGCCGATCGCCTGATTATCCTGAGCCTGCAGGGCCTGGCCCTCGGCTGCCTGCTGCTGGCCGGTGGGCGCTTCGAACTGGGTGGCTGGTTCCACCTGGGCCTGCTCGCGGCGGCGGCGTGTTTTGTCTGGGAGTTCTGGTACACCCGCAACCGCGACCCGCAGCGTTGCTTCAAGGCGTTTCTGCATAACCACTGGGCGGGGCTGGCGATCTTTGTCGGCATCGTCGCCGACTACGCCTTGCGCTAGTCACAACCTGGCAGGAATCAGCTTGCTGGCGATCACGGTGAACCTTCAATCCTGCGGATCGCCAGCCAGCCGGTCCTAGAGGCCTACTGCGGCTTGGCGACCTTCCAGGCGCCATCCATCTTGCCCTCACCGGTCATATCGCCGGCCTTCTTGTCCATCACGAAGGTGTACAGCGGCTTGCCGTCATAGGCCCATTGCATCGTGCCGTCGTCGCGCTTGACCACGCTCCACTCGCCCATGGCCTTGTCGGTGCCCGCCGCCATCAGCGGTGGCCAGTTGGCAGCGCACTTGTCATTGCACATGGATTTGCCTACACCGTCCTTGGCAAAGGTGTAGAGCGTCATGCCCTGGTGATCAACCAGCATGCCGTCCTTGGTCATCGCCGGTTCTGCCGCCTGGGCAAACACCGGTAATGCCAGGGCAGCCGCGATAAGCAAGGCTTTGGGGGAAAAAAGAGAGGCAGTCATCGAAATCGTCCTTTGGTTGCGGTGGGATTCGAATCCAAAGCGTAGCCCACGGATCGGCAGATCGTTGTACGCTCAAAAAGCTGTCACACGACTGCAATAATTCCGTTATCTAATGCGGCGCAAGACAGTTAAATGACAAGAGGGTTAAAGGCATGGTTGGCAGGAGTATCCTGATCGTCGACGACGAAGCGCCCATTCGCGAGATGATCGCCGTTGCGCTGGAAATGGCCGGCTATGACTGCCTGGAAGCGGAAAATTCCCAGCAGGCCCACGCCATTATCGTCGACCGCAAACCCGACCTGATCCTGCTCGACTGGATGCTCCCCGGCACCTCGGGCATCGAGCTGGCACGCCGCCTCAAGCGCGATGAGCTGACCGGGGATATCCCGATCATCATGCTGACCGCCAAGGGTGAAGAGGACAACAAGATCCAGGGCCTGGAAGTCGGCGCCGACGACTACATCACCAAGCCGTTTTCCCCGCGCGAACTCGTCGCCCGCCTCAAAGCCGTGCTACGCCGTGCCGGCCCGACCGATGGCGAGGCGCCCATCGAAGTCGGCGGCCTGTTGCTCGACCCGATCAGCCACCGCGTGACCATCGATGGCAAGCCGGCTGAAATGGGCCCGACCGAATATCGCCTGCTGCAATTTTTCATGACCCACCAGGAACGCGCCTACACCCGTGGCCAACTGCTGGACCAGGTCTGGGGCGGGAATGTCTATGTCGAGGAGCGGACCGTGGACGTGCATATCCGCCGCCTGCGCAAAGCCCTCGGCGAGGCCTACGAGAATCTGGTACAAACCGTACGCGGTACCGGCTACCGCTTCTCGACAAAAGGCTGAAAACAGCGGCCATTAGCGCCGCCCAGTTGCCAACGTACGGCTTGCAGCCTGAAACGGCTCTTCCCCTCCAAGGACTTAGGTCGAAGTGAATCAAAACTGGCATGCCACTCTGATCCGCCATGTGTTGTTGCTGGTCACCGCCTGCCTGCTGATCGGGCTGATCAGCGGCTATTACGGCTGGAGCCTGGCCGTCGGCCTGGGGCTCTACCTGGGCTGGACGCTCAAACAGCTGTTGCGCCTGCACGAATGGCTGCGCCTGCACAAACCCGATGAAGCGCCACCCGATGGCTATGGCCTGTGGGGCGAGGTCTTCGACAGCATTTATCACCTGCAACGCCGCGATCAACGGGTTCGCGGGCGCCTGCAGGCCGTGATCGACCGGGTTCAGGAGTCCACCGCCGCCCTCAAGGACGCGGTGATCATGCTCGACAGCGACGGCAACCTGGAGTGGTGGAACCGCGCCGCCGAAACCCTGCTGGGCCTCAAGACGCCCCAGGACAGCGGCCAGCCGGTGACCAACCTGGTCCGCCATCCGCGCTTCAAGGAATACTTCGAGCAGGACAACTACGCCGAGCCGCTGGAAATTCCCTCGCCGATCAACGATCGCCTGCGCATCCAGCTCTACATCACCCGCTACGGCAACAACGAGCACCTGATGCTGGTTCGCGATGTGACGCGCATCCACCAGCTGGAGCAGATGCGCAAAGACTTTATCGCCAACGTCTCCCATGAATTGCGCACGCCGTTGACGGTGATCTGCGGCTATCTGGAAACCCTGCTCGACAATGTCGAGGAGATCAATCCACGTTGGACCCGTGCTCTGCAACAGATGCAATCCCAGGGCGGGCGCATGCAGACTCTGCTCAACGACCTGCTGCTGCTGGCCAAGCTGGAAGCCACCGACTATCCCTCGGACAACCAGCCCGTGGCCATCGACAGCCTTTTGCAGTCGATCAAGCAGGATGCCCAGGCCCTCTCCGGCCCCCGCAACCAGAGCATCAGCCTGGAGGTCCAGGCCGACGCACGCCTCAAGGGCAGCGAGGCCGAACTGCGCAGTGCGTTCTCCAACCTGATCTTCAATGCGGTCAAGTACACCCCCGCCGAAGGCAACATCCGCATCCGCTGGTGGGCCGACGAGTATGGCGCGCACCTCAGCGTGCAGGACTCGGGGATCGGCATCGACAACAAACATCTGCCGCGCCTGACCGAACGTTTCTACCGCGTCGACTCCAGCCGCAACTCCACCACCGGCGGCACGGGCCTGGGGCTGGCCATCGTCAAGCATGTATTGCTGCGCCATCGGGCACGGCTGGAGATCAGCAGCGTGCTGGGCCATGGCAGTACCTTTACCTGCCACTTCGCCCCGGCACAGGTGAGCAAAACCCACGACTGAAGCCGCCCCGGCCTGCCCCTGCGGCGCCCGGGCACTAGGCAAGCGCCTTGCCAGCCGCTACATTGGCTGGCTGGCGCCTGCCTTTCAGGCGCGTATTCCACTCATCTTTTCGCACTTCGGAACCCGTAATAATCCATCATGGACCCTTCCTCTAGCAGCTTGACCCTCGCTTCGCTCTTCGCCGATTTCGGCATGATTCTTTTTGCTCTGATCCTGGTTCTGCTCAACGGCTTCTTCGTTGCGGCCGAATTTGCCATGGTCAAACTGCGCTCGACCAAGGTCGAGGCCATCGCCGAGCAGAACGGCTGGCGCGGGCAGATCCTGCGCACCGTCCATAGCCAGCTCGACGCTTATCTATCTGCCTGCCAGTTGGGCATCACCCTGGCCTCCCTGGGCCTGGGCTGGGTCGGCGAGCCCGCGTTCGCCCACCTGCTCGAGCCCCTGCTGGGCGCGGTGGGCGTGGAGTCCGCCGAAGTCATCAAGGGCGTCTCGTTCTTTACCGCCTTCTTTATCATTTCCTATCTGCATATCGTGGTCGGCGAACTGGCCCCCAAATCCTGGGCGATCCGCAAGCCGGAACTGCTGTCCCTCTGGACGGCCGTGCCGCTATACCTGTTCTACTGGCTGATGTATCCGGCCATCTACCTGCTCAATGCCAGCGCCAACGGCATCCTGCGCATCGCCGGCCAGGGCGAGCCCGGCCCGCATCACGATCACCATTACAGCCGGGAAGAACTCAAGCTGATCCTGCACTCCAGCCGGGGCCAGGACCCGAGCGACCAGGGCATGCGCGTACTGGCCTCGGCCGTAGAAATGGGCGAACTGGAAGTGGTCGATTGGGCCAACTCCCGCGAAGACCTAGTGACCCTCGACAGCCATGCGCCGCTCAAGGAAATCCTCGCGCTGTTCCGCCGGCACAAGTTCAGCCGCTATCCGGTCTACGATGCCCAGAACAACGAATTCGTCGGCCTGCTGCATATCAAGGACCTGCTTCTGGAACTGGCCGCGCTGGACCATATTCCCGAATCCTTCAACCTGGGCGAACTGACTCGACCGCTCGAGCGGGTCTCCAAGCACATGCCGCTGTCGCGCCTGCTGGAGCAATTCCGCCAAGGCGGCTCGCACTTCGTGCTGGTGGAGGAAGCCGATGGCAAGATCATTGGCTACCTGACCATGGAAGACGTGCTGGAAGTGCTGGTCGGCGATATCCAGGACGAACATCGCAAGGCCGAGCGCGGCATCCTGGCCTATCAGCCCGGCAAGCTGCTGGTGCGTGGCGATACCCCGCTGTTCAAGGTTGAGCGTCTGCTGGGCGTCGACCTTGACCATATCGAAGCCGAAACCCTGGCCGGGCTGGTGTATGAAAGCCTCAAGCGTGTGCCCGAGGAAGAGGAAGTGATGGAAGTCGAAGGCCTGCGGATCATCATCAAGAAGATGAAAGGCCCGAAAATCGTGCTGGCCAAAGTGCTGAAGCTCGACTAAGCCCGCGTCCCCCCTTGGGAGTAAGCTCACTTCCAAGGGGGACGTCGCTACTGACCGCCCACCGCAAAGTTCGGCAAGCTGCCCACCGGCTGATTGAACTGAAACGGAATCGAGACCAACCCCAACCCGGTATTGCGCTGCACCACGAAATGCAGGTGCGGCCCACTGCTGTTGCCCGTATTGCCCGACAGCGCCAAGGCGCTGCCCACCGCCACCCGCTGCCCCTCGCGAACCTGCACCGAGCCACGCTGCAAATGCAGGTAGACGCCCATGGTGCCGTCGTCGTGGAGCACGCGCACAAAGTTGCCCGATGGGTCGTTACCCCGGCCGGTCTGGGTGTTCTCGGTCTTGACCACCATGCCGCCGCGCGCGGCAATGATCGGCGTGCCCTCGGGCATGGCGATATCCATGGCGTAGCGACTCTTGACACCGTAGTGACTGTACTGGCCATTGGCGCCCTGGCTCAGGCGAAACGGCCCGCCACGCCAGGGCAAAGGGTAGCGATAGGCCTGAGCCAGGCCCGACGGGTCACCCAGGGAGTAGCGAAACTTGGGGGTATAGGTCAGCGGCTGGTCAGCCCGGGTGGCCGTGAGCAGCGCCAGGCGTACGTTGCTGCGCGCCGGCAATACCCGCCGGATGGGCTGGGCCGGCGCGCCACTGACGTTCTTCAGCCCGGCGAAGCTCAATTCGACCTCGACGGGCGCATACAGGTCATTGCGTACGAAGACGCTGTCGACACCCTTCTGCTTTTTGATATCCAGGCGAACCTGGCGCTCCAGGTGTTCCACCATGCGATCGCGGAACACGAACACCTGCGCGCCCGCCGTTGGCCGGTCGGTGTAGGAAACTACACCATTGGCATCCGTGTATTTGTAGATGGTCACGGCCGCAGCCGGGGTGGCGGCCATGGCCAGGCCGCAGAGAACCAGTAGACGGGTCAGCATGGATAGGCATCTGCAGATAAAGACTTGGGAGGCAGCCTAGCAGGCCGCTGCAGATTTTGCGCCCCGCCGGGGCCATGCATGTCCGCCGTGCTCCCTCAGGAGCGCGACGGAGCGGTATCAGGCGCCTGGAACGAAGTGTTTCTGCGCCGTACCACGGGCAATCAGCCGCGAGATGTAATCGAGCTTCTGTGCATCCTGGTCGACAAAGCGGAAGGTCAGCTGCAGCCATTCGCTGTCCGGCTTCGGCTCATGGGCAACGACGGCATGGAGATAGCCATTGAGGCGGGCGATTTCGGCATTCTCGCCCTGTTCAAGGTCGAGAACCGCGCTTTCGAGAACCTGCGGCAGGTTCTCGGTGCGACGCACTACCAGCAAGGCTTCCTTGATGCTCAGTGCCTTGATCAGGCATTGCTGCACACCGCTGGCCAGGCGCAACTGGCCCTGGCCACGACCACCCGTGGCGGCGCTGGCAGCCGGTGCGGCAGGCTTGACCGGTGGGCTGTTGAGCAGCCCCTTGCTCGGCGCGGGTGCAGGCGCCGCCGCCGGAGTCGTCGGCTTGACCACCTCGGCCTTGCCGCCGGTCAGGGCACTGAGAGAATCGTTGCCAAAGGCCGAATTCATCTTGGTTGGCGCACTGGCCAGCAGGGTATCGAGCTTGCCGGCCTTTTGCAGGGCTTGCTTGACCTTGGTCAGCAGCTGTTCGTTGGTAAACGGCTTGCTCACGTAACCGGACACGCCGGCCTGGATGGCCTGCACCACGTTGTCCTTGTCGCCACGACTGGTGACCATCACGAACGGCAGGCCCTTGAGGTTTTCCTGCTGGCGGCACCAACTGAGCAGTTCGAGGCCGGACATTTCCGGCATTTCCCAGTCGCACAACACCAGGTCGAAGGGCTCGCGGGCAAGAATTGCCTGGGCCTTGCGGCCGTTCACCGCGTCTTCGATCTTGATGCCAGGGAAATAGTTACGCAGGCATTTTTTTACCAGGTCACGGATAAACGAGGCGTCATCCACCACCAATACACTGACTTTACTCATCGACCGCTCCTATGAAATCCCGGCAAGCATAACGCTGGATGATGTCATTACGCCAAGACTGAATTGTCACGCCGAGACACAAGGTTCGCTGGCGCCAATACATCCAAATCCCGGAAAACAAAACGCCCGGCCTAGGCCGGGCGCTTTACTCGGGCAACCTTACTTATCGTCAGATTTTGCCGGAACATTAGCATCGTCCAGCGCGACGCCTTCAACTTCCGCCTGCATGCGCTTGAGGCCCATGTGCCGGACATCCGTGCCGCGCACCAGGTAGATCACCAATTCGGAAATATTGCGGGCGTGGTCGCCAATGCGCTCCAGCGAACGCAACACCCAGATAATGCTCAGCACCCGGGAGATCGAACGCGGGTCTTCCATCATGTAGGTGGCCAGCTCGCGCAGGGCGGTTTTGTACTCGCGGTCGATGATCTTGTCGTACTGCGCCACCGACAGGGCCAGCTCGGCATCGAACCGGGCGAAGGCATCGAGGGCATCGCGGACCATGTTGCGCACCTGGTCGCCGATGTGCCGGACCTCGACATAGCCACGCGGCGCCTCACCCTCTTCACAGAGCTGAATGGCGCGGCGAGCGATCTTGGTCGACTCGTCGCCGATGCGCTCCAGGTCGATCACCGACTTGGAGATGCTGATGATCAGACGCAGGTCGGAAGCCGCAGGCTGGCGACGGGCCAGAATGCGCAGGCATTCCTCGTCGATATTGCGCTCCATCTGGTTGATCTTTTCATCGATTTCACGCACTTGCTGAGCCAGGCCGGAGTCGGCCTCGATCAACGCGGTAACCGCATCATTGACCTGCTTCTCGACCAGCCCGCCCATGGCCAGGAGATGACTGCGCACCTCCTCGAGCTCAGCGTTGAACTGCTGGGAGATGTGGTGGGTGAGGCCTTCCTTTGAAATCATGGTGTGCTCCGCAAAAGCTGTGAGCTATGAGCTGCAAGCTACGAGCCGCAAGCTGCAAGCTATCTATGTCATTACGCCAAACCGCTCCAACTGGCCGCTTGAAGCCCGCGGCCTGCACTACCGACTAGCCATAACGACCGGTGATGTAGTCTTCGGTCTGTTTTTTCGCCGGGTTGGTGAATAGCGTGTCAGTGTCGCCAAACTCCACCAGTTTGCCCATGTACATAAACGCGGTGTAGTCGGAAACCCGCGCGGCCTGCTGCATGTTGTGCGTCACGATCACGATGGTGAATTTGGACTTGAGCTCGTAGATCAGCTCTTCGACCTTGAGGGTCGAAATCGGGTCGAGCGCCGAGCAAGGCTCATCGAGCAGCAGTACTTCAGGCTCTACCGCGATGGTGCGGGCGATCACCAGACGTTGTTGCTGGCCGCCGGACAGGCCCAGGGCCGAGTCATGCAGGCGGTCCTTGACCTCTTCCCACAAGGCTGCACCCTTGAGCGCCCACTCCACCGCTTCGTCGAGCACGCGCTTCTTGTTGATGCCCTGGATGCGCAGGCCATAAACCACGTTTTCATAGATGGTCTTGGGGAATGGATTGGGCTTCTGGAACACCATGCCCACGCGACGGCGCAGCTCGGCAACGTCCTCGCCCTTGCGGTAGATGTTGTTGCCGTAGAGATTGATCTCGCCTTCCACACGGCAACCATCGACCAGATCATTCATCCGGTTGAAGGTGCGCAGCAGGGTCGACTTGCCGCAACCGGACGGGCCGATAAAGGCCGTCACCCGTTGCTTGGGGATATTCATGCTGACATCGAACAGCGCCTGCTTTTCGCCGTAGTACAGGCTCAGGCCGGGCACTTCAATGGCCACGGTTTCGTCGGCCAGGCTCAGGCTCTGCTTGCTGCGGCCCAGGGCGGACATATTGATGCCATGGGTATGGGTTTCGTGTTGCATGATTTCACTCCGTCCGTAGCTACAAGCTACAAGCTTCAAGTTGTGAGCAAAGCGGCTTGTTGCTCGCCGCTTGGGGCTTCTGGCTTAGTGGCTTAGCTGTCCAGCGCTTTGTATTTCTCGCGCAGATGGTTGCGAATCCACACGGCCGACAGATTGAGCGTCGCAATGACCAGCACCAGCAGCAGCGCCGTGGCGTACACGAGCGGCCGCGCGGCCTCGACGTTAGGGCTCTGGAAGCCCACGTCATAAATATGGAAGCCCAGGTGCATGATCTTCTGGTCCAGGTGCAGGTACGGGTAGTTGCCATCCAGCGGCAGCGACGGCGCCAGCTTCACCACACCCACCAGCATCAACGGGGCCACTTCACCGGCGGCACGTGCCACCGCGAGAATCATGCCGGTCATCATCGCCGGGCTGGCCATCGGCAGCACGATCTTCCACAGCGTCTCGGCCTTGGTCGCACCCAGGGCGAGCGAACCTTCGCGAACGGTACGCGGAATCCGTGCCAAGCCTTCTTCGGTGGCAACGATCACCACCGGTACTGCCAGCAGCGCCAGGGTCAACGAGGCCCAGAGCAGGCCCGGTGTGCCGAAGGTCGGCGCCGGCAGGGCTTCCGGAAAGAACATCCGGTCCAGCGAACCACCCAGCACATAGACAAAGAAGCCCAGGCCGAACACCCCGTAGACGATGGCCGGAACCCCGGCCAGGTTGTTGACCGCAATGCGGATCACCCGGGTCAAGGTGTTCTGGCGTGCATATTCACGCAGGTAGACTGCAGCGAGTACGCCGAACGGCGTGACGATCACGGCCATGATCAGGGTCATCATCACGGTGCCGAAGATCGCCGGGAAAATACCACCTTCAGTGTTCGCTTCACGCGGGTCGTCGCTCAGGAACTCCCAGATCTTGGCGAAGTAGAAACCGACCTTGGTCAGGGTGCCCATGGCGTTCGGCTGGTAGGCGTGCACCACTTTGCCAAGGCTGATTTCCAACTCGCGGCCATTGCCGTCACGGGCCGTCAGGCTGTCGCGGTTGAATTGGGCATGCAGGTCGCTCAGACGGGCTTCGATATCCTGGTAGCGCGCATTGAGCTCAGCACGCTCGGTGTCCATGTCGGCCTGGGCGGCAGCGTCGAGCTTACCGGCCAACTCCAACTTGCGAGCGTGCAGGCGCAGCCGTTCGAGGCCGGCGTTGATCGCGCCGATATCGGACTTCTCCAGGGTCTTGAGCTGGGCGGCAAGCTTGCCGATACGCTCGACCCTGGTCTGCAGTTCAGGCCAGGCCGCCGCCCCCTCGGCGATCACCTTGCCGTTCTCTTTGACGTTGACCAGCGTGCCGTAGAAGTTGCCCCACTCGCGGCGCTCCAGCACCATCAAATCGGGTGGCGTGGTCTGGTTTTTCAGCCAGTCGCCCACGATCCAGGTGAAGTCGTTGCCATTCAGGTCACGGTTGCCGATCTTGATCAGCTCGCGCGTCATGAATTCAGGGCCCTGATCGGGTACCGGCAGGCCGGCGCTTTTCAGGCGCTCACGGGGCACTTCTTCCTTCTGCACCACCTCACCGACCACCACCTGGGCCGGCTGGCCCGGCACTTCGTAGGTGGCATGCACCACGTCCGCCGGCCAGAAGTGGCCCAGGCCGCGCACAGCAATCACCGAGAGCAGACCGATGGTCATGATCACCGCGATGGAGACCGCACCACCGCTGATCCAGACGCCTGGGGCGCCGCTCTTGAACCAGCCTTTTAGGGAGTTCTGTTTCACAGACTTCTACCTTTCTTAAAGCGACGAGTATTTCTTGCGCAGACGCTGACGAATCAGCTCCGCGAGGGTGTTCATGACGAAGGTGAACAACAGCAGCACCAGCGCCGAGAGGAACAACACGCGGTAGTGGCTGCCGCCGACTTCCGATTCGGGCATTTCCACCGCGACGTTGGCCGCCAACGTGCGCAGGCCTTCGAACAGGTTCATTTCCATGACCGGCGTGTTGCCGGTGGCCATCAGCACGATCATGGTTTCACCCACCGCACGCCCCATGCCGATCATCAGCGCCGAGAAAATCCCCGGGCTGGCGGTCAGAATCACCACCCGCGTCATGGTCTGCCATGGCGTTGCACCCAGGGCCAGCGAGCCCAGGGTCAGGCCGCGCGGCACGCTGAACACGGCGTCTTCGGCGATGGAGTAGATGTTCGGGATCACCGCAAAACCCATCGCCAGGCCAACCACCAGGGCGTTGCGCTGGTCGTAGGTGATGCCCAGGTCGTGGGAGATCCACATGCGCATGTCACCACCGAAGAACCAGGCTTCCAGGAACGGGCTCATGTACAGCGAGAGCCAGCCGACGAAGAGGATCACGGGGATCAGGATCGCCGCTTCCCAGCCATCCGGCACACGCAGGCGCAGCGACTCGGGCAGACGGCTCCAGATGAAACCCGCCACCAGGATGCCGACCGGCATCAGCAACAGCAGGCTGAAGATCCCCGGCAGATGCCCTTCGACATACGGCGCCAGGAACAGGCCGGCAAAGAAGCCGAGGATCACCGTCGGCATCGCTTCCATCAGCTCGATGACCGGCTTGACCTTGCGGCGCATGCCCGGCGCCATGAAGTAGGCGGTGTAGATGGCCGCGGCAATAGCCAGCGGTGCCGCCAGCAGCATGGCGTAGAACGCGGCCTTCAAGGTGCCGAAGGTCAGCGGCGACAGGCTCAGCTTGGGTTCGAAGTCGGTGTTGGCCGCGGTCGATTGCCAGACGTACTTGGGCTCGTCGTAGTTTTCGTACCAGACCTTGCTCCATAGCGCGCTCCAGGAAACTTCCGGGTGCGGGTTATCGAGGGTCAGCGGTTGCAGCTTGCCGCCCTGCTCGACGATCACCCGGTTGGCCCGTGGCGACAGGCCGAAGATACCCGGGCCATCGACCACCGATTCGACCAGCAGGGTGCGGTGCGCGGTGCTATGGAAAACGCCGATCTTGCCCGCGGCATCCAGGGCGACAAAGCCCTTGCGACGTTCTTCGGCGGTGATTTCAACAATGGGCGCGGTGCCCATCTGGAAACTGCGAATCAGTTTCAGGCGTTGCTCGCCGTCCGGATCGCGAGCCATGAACCACTGGGCCAGGCCGCCTTTGGAATCCCCGATGATCAGCGAGATACCACCCACCAGCTGGGTGCTGGCAGTCACTTCTGCATTGCCATCTTCCAACAGCTTGTAGCGCCCGTTGAGGCTCTTGTCACGCAGGCTGAAGACATCGGCCTGGGCGCGTCCGTTGATCACGTACAGCCACTGCTGGCGCGGATCGATAAACAGCGCCTTGACCGGCTCGGTCATCTGCGGCAGTTCGATGCGTTTGAGCTCGGTGGTGACCTCATCGGTCATCATGTTGGTTTCACTGGTCAGCGCCAGCACATGCAGTTGCGCGCCGCTCGAACCGGCGGCGACCAACGTGCTGTCGGTGGCATTCAGGCTGACATGGTCCAGGGCATGCCCCTGTTCGTCCAGGGCGATGGGCGCCTGGCCGTAGGGGTACTCGATGGCTGGAGAAATGGTCTTCTTGCCGTCGGGGTAGCTGACCTTATAGGTGTGGCGGAACACCAGCGCCTGGCCATTGGAGAGACCGAGGATCACCAGCGGGCTGCCAGGCTGGTCTTTACCGATGGACGAGACACTTGCGCCGGCGGGGATCGGCAGGCTGACGCGCGACAGTTCCTGGCCATCCTTGATATTGAAGAACAGCGCTTCACCCTTGTCGGAAACGCGCATGCCGACCTGATTCTGCTCCTCGAGGGAGATCATCAGCGGCTTGCCGGCATCCTGCATCCAGACTGGCGTGATCGCCTGCTTGGCCGTCAGGTCGGCGCCCTGAAACAGGGGCATCACCACGTAACCGAGGAAGAAGAAGATCAGTGTGATCGCCGCGAGTACGGCCAGGCCGCCAACAAACACATACCAGCGAGTCAGGCGGTCTTTGAGCGCACGGATACGGCGTTTGCGTTGCAGTTCAGGCGTATTGAAATCAATACGCTTGGGGGGAGAAGTCGTCGTCATGGTGGAATTGGCCAGATCATTCATGCGCACACCCTAGCGATCCTGTATGACAGAAAGATGACAATGCAGTGACGCAAGAAATTCGCCGCCCAGCAGGGCCGGCAGCGAATCGAAAATAGGGGGTGTGAAAGCGCGAGACCGCGCTTTCACCGAGCGTTGAAGCCGGGGCCAGCCCCGGCTCAAGGCTTACTTCTTGGCGACAGCGCCGCCTTCTTGCAGACCCAGGTCAGCCAGTGCCTTGGCGGCAACTTTGGCTGGCAGTGGGATGTAGCCGTCTTTCACGACAACTTCCTGGCCCTGTTTGGACAGAACCAGTTTGATGAACTCGGCTTCCAGCGGGGCCAGAGGCTTGTTCGGGGCTTTGTTGACGTAGACGTAGAGGAAGCGCGACAGCGGGTACTTGCCGTTCAGGGCGTTTTCTTCGGTGTCTTCGATGAAGTCAGTGCCGCCTTTCTTGGCCAGGGCCACGGTTTTCACGCTAGCGGTTTTGTAACCGATGCCCGAGTAACCGATACCGTTGAGCGAGCTGCTGATCGACTGCACAACCGAAGCCGAGCCTGGTTGCTCGTTGACGTTCGGCTTGTAGTCGCCTTTGCACAGGGCTTCTTCCTTGAAGTAGCCGTAGGTGCCGGATACCGAGTTACGACCGAACAGTTGAACCGGCTTGTTGGCCAGGTCGCCCTTCACGCCTAGGTCGCCCCAGGTTTTCACGTCGTCCTTGGCACCGCACAGGCGGGTCGAGGAGAAGATGGCATCGACCTGTTCCATGGTCAGGTGCTGGATCGGGTTGTCCTTGTGAACGAAGACAGCGAGGGCGTCCACGGCGACCGGAATAGCGGTCGGCTTGTAGCCGTACTTCTGTTCGAAGGCCGCCAGTTCGGTGTCCTTCATCTTGCGGCTCATCGGGCCCAGGTTGGAGGTACCTTCAGTCAGCGCAGGAGGCGCAGTCGCCGAACCGGCCGCCTGGATCTGAATGTTGACGTTCGGATATTCCTTTTTGTAACCCTCGGCCCAGAGGGTCATCAGGTTCGCCAGGGTATCGGAACCAACGCTGGACAGGTTGCCCGAAACACCGGTGGTCTTGGTGTAGCTCGGGATAGCAGGGTCAACAGCGGCAACCGCGTGGGCAGTCGCAACGCCAGCGGCGACAAAGCTCATTGCCGCCATCAAACGCTTCAGTTTCATGCCTTACTCCTAGCAGATAGGGTGGTTAGATCGGGGGCCAGTATCTGTAGGCCGTGTGACCACTCTATGAACCGAATGTGACAATTAGATGAAAGGCCAGCATTCGATTGAAGGCTGGCCTTTCTCTAGAGACGGGCTGGGAGACGTGAAGACGGGTGTGCTCAGCGCCCCTTGGACCAGAGCCAGGCGCCCACCAGCAGGCCCATGCCGCAAATTATTGCAACATAGTAGGCCGGGCCCATCGGGCTTTCCTTGAGCATCAGGGTGACGACCATTGGCGTCAGCCCACCGAAAATCGCGTAGGCCAGGTTGTAGGAAAACGACAGCCCACTGAAGCGTACGATCGGAGGGAAAGCCTTGACCATCACGTAGGGCACTGCGCCGATGGTGCCGACAAACAGACCGCTCAGCGAATAGAGCGGGAACAGCCACTCCGGATGTTCATGCAGGCTGTGATAGAAGGTCCAGGAGGTGGCCAGCAGCAAGCCGCAGCCGATCACAAAGACCCGGCCCGCGCCAAAACGGTCGGCCAGGGCGCCGGCCGCAATGCAGCCAAGGCTGAGGAAGACGATGGCCAGGCTATTGGCCTGCAGGGCCACGGTCGCCGGGAAGTGGTAGACCGTCTGCAACACGGTCGGGGTCATCAGGATGACCACGATAATCCCTGCCGACAGCAACCAGGTCAGCAGCATCGATACCACGATCGCCCCACGGTGATCGCGCAGCACCGCGCGCAACGGCACCTCTTCGGCGAGCGTCTTGCGCAATTGCATTTCGGCGAAGACCGGGGTTTCGTGCAGCCAGCGGCGCAAGTACACCGACAGCAGGCCGAAGATCCCGCCCATCAGGAATGGAATCCGCCAGGCGTAGGCGCTCACTTCCTCGGGGGTGTAGACCGTATTGATCAGCGTGGCGACCAGCGAGCCCAGCAGGATGCCGACCGTCAGGCCGCAGGTCAGGGTGCCGCAGGCGTAACCGATATGCCGTTGCGGCACGTGTTCGGAAACGAATACCCAGGCACCCGGTACTTCACCGCCAATCGCCGCGCCCTGAATCACGCGCATCAATAGCAGCAGGATTGGCGCCCACATGCCGATCTGCGCGTAGGTGGGCAGCAGACCCATGATCAGGGTCGGCACCGCCATCATGAAGATACTCAGGGTGAACATCTTCTTGCGCCCCAGCAGGTCGCCGAAGTGCGCCATGATAATCCCGCCCAACGGCCGGGCCAGGTAGCCGGCGGCGAAAATCCCGAAGGTCTGCATCAGGCGCAGCCATTCGGGCATGTCCGCCGGAAAAAACAGCTTGCCGACAACGGTGGCGAAAAAAACAAAAATGATGAAATCGTAAAACTCCAGCGCCCCGCCCAGAGCGGACAGCGACAGGGTTTTGTAATCATTTCGGGTCAGCGGGCGCGCGGGCTGCGCACTGCTGCTGGGCACGGAGGTCATGGGTACAGGCATCTCTTATTGGGCGAATGGCGGCGGCCGACAACGCTGGTCGGGGCCTAGCAGGTCCGGCACGATAGCAAATTGTTCGAAAATGCACATAGATCGCCCGGCGTGTCAGGCAAAAAACCAGAACCGGAAGGTCGTCGCGCGGTCTATCGACCGATATACTCCCAGCCTGTCGGGCATATACCCCGCGCTAGAAGGGTTGCTGTGCGAAAACGCCGTTGGCGGCCCGCCAGCCGGTTTCGCAGAGTTTCCCTTTAGCACGCCTTACGAGAAACGTGACGAACGCAGTGTGTTCGGGCTGAATCGTTTTTCTCAAGACGGCTATTCACCCGCAGTACTCAATGAAGCGTCATGGGTCAGAGGCCCCCGGCATGATAGAACTCGAACAGGAAGACCCGATTCCGCAAGGCGACCTGGCCCTGCAAATCACTGCGTTGCCGCGTGAAACCAATGGTTTTGGCGATATCTTCGGCGGCTGGTTGGTCGCGCAGATGGACCTCGCCGGCACAGCCATGGCCAGTAAAGTGGCCGGCGGGCGCGTGGCGACCGTCGCCATCGACCGCATGGCGTTTCTGGTCCCGGTCGCCGTGGGCGCACAGCTGTCCTTCTATACCCAGGCCCTGGAAATCGGCCGTAGCTCGATCCAGATGATGGTCGAGGTCTGGAGCGACGATCCGTTGTCCAGCGAATGGCGCAAGGTCACCGAGGCCGTCTTCGTCTTCGTCGCCATCGATGGCAGCGGCCGAACCCGCTCCGTGCCGCCGCGGCGCTAAGCCTCCCTTCACCTCGCAAAGAGCCCACGCATGCCCCAGGTCGACACCGTGCAACTGGATGAACTGGACGCCTGGCGCATTCGCCACGGCGACGCCGAGCTGCTGGTGGCCCGCCAGGGCGCGCATATCCTTGGCTACCAGCGCGACGGGCAACCGCCGCTGATCTGGCGCAATGAGCAGGCGGTGTTCAAGCGGGGCAAGGGGATTCGCGCAGGGATACCAATCTGCTGGCCATGGTTCGGCAATCTGGCCCGCAACCCGGACAGCGTCCAGGCCATGCGCCAGAGCAGCGAACCGGCATCGGCCCACGGCCTGGCCCGGACTCGCGACTGGGAGCTGCTGGGCATCGCGCCCGAAGGCGACGGCCTGGTGATCGAGTTCCGCCTGATCCAGCCCGAAGGCGGCCTGCCCGGCTGGCCCCATCATGTCGAGCTGACGCTGCAGATCCGCCTGGACCAGCAGTTGCACCTGAGCCTGACCAGCCACAACCTGGGCGACCAGCCGGTCAGCATCAGCCAGGCTTTGCACAGCTACTTCGCCGTCAGTGACGTGCGCCAGGTGCACGTCGAAGGGCTCGAAGGCCTGACCTATATCGAAACCCTGGATGACTGGAAGCCTGTCATCCAGAACGGTGACCTGCGCTTTGAGGGGGAAACCGACCGCATCTATCTGCACACGCCGCGCACACTCGCAATCGTCGACCCGACCTGGCAGCGACGTATTCGCCTGACCAGCAGCGGCTCGCGTTCCGCCGTGATCTGGAACCCATGGACCGAACGCGCGGCGCAGTTCAGCGATATGGCTACCGATGGCTGGCAGGGCATGTTGTGTATCGAAACCGCCAATGTGCTGGATGACATCGTCACCCTGGCACCCGGTGCACGCCATAGCCTGGGGCTGAGCCTGGATGCCGAGGCGCTGTAGCACGGCGGCTACAGCTGATGCGTCAATATCTCCTATGCCGTTCTACAGATCTGATTCCTGCACGACCCGCACCTGCCCTGCCTCCAGGGCATAGGCTGCATCGGCCAGGTCATTGGTGACCTGCTCGATCTTCAACGTGCCCGTGACCCACAGCGGCGTGTAGATGTCGTCCAGCTTCAAGCCCTTGGGATAGCGCACCAGCACCAGCTGGTTAGGCGGCGGTGGCGGCACGTGGATGCAGGCACCCGGGTACGGCACCAGGAAAAACAAGGTACTGCGCCCCTTGGCATCCGCCTCCAGCGGCACCGGATAGCCTCCCAGGCGGATCTTCTTGCCGTTCATCGCGGGCACGGTCTTGGTCGAATACATCACTGCCGGCAGGCCCTTGCTCTGCTTCAGGCCACCTTTCTCAGTAAAGGTGCCCATGGCTTCGGGGGAGTCGTGGTCGATCTCCGGCATTTGTTCGAGGGCTTTCTGGTCCGACTTGGGCATCAGTTCGAGCCAGTCGGTTTCTGCCAGGTCAGCAGCATGGGCCAGGCCACTGCCCAGCAGGAGAAAGGTCAATAAAAGACGGCGCATGAAGAACTCGGTCGGCAAATGATGGCGAAGCATTCTAGCCCTCCATGCGCGCCAGGCAGAGAGGGCTTCGTCACGTCAGCTCTTTTTGATCATCGCGTAGATGACCAGCAGGATCACGGCGCCCACCAGCGCACCGATAAAGCCCGCGCCCTGGCCGGCCTGATAGATGCCCAGGGCCTGGCCGCCATAGGTGGCCGCCAGCGAGCCGCCGATGCCCAGCAAAATGGTCATGATCCAGCCCATGCTGTCATCGCCGGGCTTGAGGAAACGCGCCAGCAGGCCGACGATCAAGCCGATGAAGATGGTTCCGATGATACCCATGGCAATTCCTCTCAATGATTGGATATGCCAAAGCCTAGTCAGCGCTTTGGCATCCTGCCATCTGAGAACGGCGGGACCGAATGGTTCCGCCGCTGCCCGGGATATCTCAGCCTTCGATCAGCGCTTCGACCCGCAGGATCTGCGCTTGCAGAGTCGCTTGGTCGGCGCAGCGCAGCGTCGCGTGACCGACCTTGCGACCGTTCTTGAACGCCTTGCCGTAGTGGTGCAGATGGCAGTCGGCAATGGCGATGACCTGCTCGACCGGCGGGACCGAACCTATAAAGTTGAGCATCGCGCTTTCCCCGACCTTGGCCGTCGAACCCAGCGGCAGGCCGGCGATGGCCCGCAGGTGGTTCTCGAACTGGCTGCACTCGGCGCCTTCGGTGGTCCAGTGCCCGGAGTTGTGCACGCGCGGGGCGATTTCGTTGGCCTTGAGGCCACCGTCGACTTCAAAGAACTCGAACGCCAGCACGCCGACATAATCCAGCTGCTTGAGCACGCGGCCCGCATAGTCTTCGGCCAGGGCCTGCAACGGATGCGCGGTACTCGCCACGGACAGGCGCAGAATGCCGTTATCGTGAGTGTTGTGCACCAGCGGGTAAAAACAGACTTCGCCATCGCGGCCACGCACGGCAATCAGCGAGACTTCGCCGGTAAACGGCACAAAGCCTTCGAGCAGGCAGGCAACACTGCCCAGCTCGGCGAAAGTGCCCTCGACATCCGCCGCGGTGCGCAGGACCTTCTGGCCCTTGCCGTCATAACCCAGGGTGCGGGTTTTCAGCACGGCCGGCAGGCCGATGCTGGCCACGGCGGCATCCAGGTCCGCCTGGGACTGGATATCGGCGAAGGCCGGGGTTGGGATCCCCAGGTCCTTGAACATGCTCTTCTCGAACCAGCGATCGCGGGCGATACGCAGGGCCTCGGCACTCGGGTAGACCGGGACGAACTGCGACAGGAACGCCACGGTTTCGGCCGGCACGCTTTCGAACTCGAACGTCACCAGGTCGACTTCATCGGCCAGCTGACGCAGATGGTCCTGGTCGCCGTAGTCGGCGCGCAAATGCTCGCCCAGCGCCGCCGCACAGGCATCCGGGGCCGGATCGAGAAATGCGAAGTTCATCCCCAGCGGCGTACCTGCCAGGGCCAACATGCGGCCCAGCTGGCCGCCACCGATTACACCGATCTTCATCGTCAAAAACCTCAGGCTTCGCGCGGGTCTGGATTGTCCAGGACGCTGTCTGTCTGCTCAGCGCGGAATTTTTTCAGCACGGTATGAAACTGCGGGTGCTTGGCGCCCAGGATACTCGCCGACAGCAGCGCGGCGTTGATCGCCCCGGCCTTGCCGATGGCCAGGGTCGCAACCGGAATACCGGCCGGCATCTGCACGATCGACAGCAGCGAGTCCACGCCCGAGAGCATGGCCGATTGCACGGGCACCCCGAGCACCGGCAGGTGCGTCTTGGCCGCGCACATGCCCGGCAGGTGCGCCGCGCCGCCAGCACCGGCGATGATCACCTCGATGCCCCGCGCTTCGGCTTCTTCGGCGTACTGGAACAGCAGGTCCGGGGTGCGGTGGGCAGAAACCACTTTCACCTCGTAAGGGATGCCGAGCTTTTCCAGCATATCGGCGGTGTGGCTAAGGGTGGACCAATCGGACTTGGAGCCCATGATCACGCCAACCAGTGCACTCATCGTCGTGCCTCTTCTCTCTGGGCGCCCGCAGGCGCGTCAAAAAACAACAAGCCACGCGGGAAGACCGGCGTGGCTTGTTATACGAAAAATGGCCGGTCGAACCGGCCGAAGGCCGCGCAGTATACCGCAAAGAGGCCGATAAACAGCCCCCCGAATGACCATCTGTCAGTAGCGGCCTCCCGGCCTCAAAGCAGCGTATTTGCTGACTCAAAGGTCAGCCGCGAGACGCGTATCGATGGCGCTTACGCCGACTGCGCGGCACCGCCTTCCAGCTTGCGCCATAACAGCCGCACGTTGGCCTTGCGCACCAGGGCGCAGCGGTACAGGCGGATCTCCAGCGGCACATGCCACTGCGCTCCGCCACACACCACCAGCTCGCCGCGCGCCAGCTCCGCACGCACGCTCAACTGCGGCACCCAGGCGATTCCCAGGCCTTCGAGGGCCATGCTCTTCAGGCTGTCGGCCATTGCCGTTTCGTACACCGTGGTAAAGCGCAGGTTGCGCTGGCGCAGCAGCAAATTGACCGAGCGCCCCAGGAACGCCCCTGCGCTATAGGCCAGCAAAGGCACGCTGGCTTCGCCTTCCAGGTCAAACAACGGTTTGCCGTCGGCATCGGCAGCGCAGACGGGCAGCATTTCGGTGTGCCCCAGGTGCAACGACGGGAAGATTTCCGAATCCATCTGCAGGGCCGCGTCCGGATCATAGAACGCCAGCATCAGGTCGCAGCCCCCTTCGCGCAGGGCATGCACGGCATCGCCGACGTTGGTTGCCACCAGCCGCGTGGCAATGTTCAGCCCTTCGTTGCGCAACTGTGCGATCCAGCGCGGGAAGAAGCCCAGGGCCAGGGAGTGGGCCGCCGCGACCTGCATGACCTCACCCTGCCCGCCTTCCAGATGGTGCAGATGGCGCAGCACTTCACCCAATTGCTCGACCACCGTACGCGCGGTCACCAGAAACAACTGCCCGGCCGCCGTCAGCTCGATGGGCGTGCGCGAACGGTTGACCAGCGTCAACCCCAGCGCCGCCTCCAGGCTGCGAATCCGTCGGCTGAATGCAGGCTGAGTAACAAAACGCCGCTCTGCCGCCTGGGAGAAACTGCGTGTCGCCGCCAGGGCACTGAAGTCTTCCAACCATTTGCTTTCCAGATTCATCGATTCCTCCCGCACGCACCGTTTTGGTTCATACGCTCTTCGCGCACCCCGCGTCACACCGACATTATGCCGTTTCTGCATAGGCCAGTGTTTAACAGCATTGGCCCAAAAATCCCTGCAAGCCTAGCATTGGCAACGTTCCGGCACAGACCGGGTCCATATCGAGATGATTTCTATCATGTCCTCCGCTGCATCATTCCGCACAGAAAAAGACCTGCTTGGCGTACTCGACGTACCGGCCGAAGCGTATTACGGCATCCAGACCCTGCGAGCGGTGAATAACTTCCGTCTCTCCGGCGTCCCGATCTCGCACTACCCAAAACTGGTTGTGGCCCTGGCCATGGTCAAGCAAGCCGCCGCCGACGCCAACTGCGAGCTGGGGCACCTGAGCAAGGCCAAGCACGCCGCCATCAGCGAAGCCTGTGCACGTCTGATCCGCGGTGACTTCCACGACCAGTTCGTGGTGGACATGATTCAAGGCGGCGCTGGCACTTCGACCAATATGAATGCCAACGAAGTCATCGCCAACATCGCGCTGGAGGCCATGGGCCACAGCAAGGGCGAATACCAGCACCTGCACCCGAACAACGACGTGAACATGGCGCAGTCGACCAACGACGCTTACCCAACGGCCATCCGCCTGGGTCTGCTGCTCGGTCATGACGCCCTGCTCGCCAGCCTCGACAGCTTGATCCAGGCATTCGCCGCCAAAGGCGTCGAATTCAGCCACGTACTGAAAATGGGCCGCACCCAGTTGCAAGACGCCGTGCCGATGACCCTCGGCCAGGAATTCCGTGCCTTCGCCACCACCCTGGGCGAAGACCTGGCCCGCCTCAAGAGCCTGGCGCCGGAAGTACTGACCGAAGTGAACCTGGGCGGCACCGCCATCGGTACCGGCATCAACGCCGACCCGCGCTACCAGCAGTTGGCTGTCGATCGCCTGGCAATCATCAGTGGCCAGCCACTGGTTCCAGCCGCCGACCTGATCGAAGCCACCTCGGACATGGGCGCCTTCGTCCTGTTCTCCGGCATGCTCAAGCGCACAGCGGTCAAGCTGTCGAAAATCTGCAACGACCTGCGCCTGCTCTCCAGCGGCCCGCGCACCGGCATCAACGAAATCAACCTGCCAGCGCGTCAGCCAGGCAGCTCGATCATGCCAGGCAAGGTCAATCCGGTTATTCCGGAAGCGGTTAACCAGGTGGCCTTCCAGATCATCGGCAACGACCTGGCCCTGACCATTGCGGCCGAAGGTGGCCAGCTGCAACTGAACGTGATGGAGCCGCTGATCGCGTTCAAGATCTTCGACTCAATCCGCCTGCTGCAACGCGCCATGGACATGCTGCGCGAGCACTGCATCGTCGGCATCACCGCCAACGAAGCCCGCTGCCGCGAACTGGTCGAGCACTCGATCGGCCTGGTCACCGCGCTGAACCCGTACATCGGCTATGAAAACGCCACCCGTATCGCCCGTATCGCCCTCGAAAGCGGCCGCGGCGTACTGGAACTGGTACGTGAGGAAGGCCTGCTCGACGACGCCATGCTCGACGATATCCTGCGTCCGGAAAACATGATTGCTCCGCGTCTGGTTCCGCTCAAAGCGTAACCCGATGCTGTAATACGCTCACCAGGTCGAGGGACTAGACACCTCTCACCTTTTGAGGGCTTGGAGATCACTCTCCAGGCCCTTTTTTTTGCTCGCCACACACCCATCCTTCTTGCAGGAACACGCTGCGGTCTTTTTCAAAAAGAGCTCGCCCCTACAGGGCTGTTGATTCCGCTACAGTGCTGTCCTGTCTTCAGGAGAACTGCCTATGAACCCCGTAACGCCGAGCCCCGCACGCCAGGTCATGGTCCTCTACACCGGCGGCACCATTGGCATGCAAGCCAGCGACAACGGCCTGGCGCCAGCCTCGGGGTTCGAGGCGCGCATGCGTGAACACTTGGCCAGCCACGCGCAGTTGCAGGTCCCGGCCTGGCGCTTTCGCGAAATGGCACCACTGATCGACAGCGCCAATATGACGCCCGCCTATTGGCAGCAACTGCGCGAAGCGGTGATCGAGGCCATCGACCAGGACGGCTGCGATGCCGTGCTCATCCTGCAGGGTACCGACACCCTGGCCTATAGCGCGGCGGCCATGAGCTTCCAACTGCTGGGGCTGGCCGCCCCCGTGGTATTGACCGGCTCGATGCTGCCGGCCGGCGTGCCCGACAGCGATGCCTGGGAAAACCTCGGCGGCGCACTGGTTGCACTGGGCGCAGGCCTGGCCCATGGCGTGCATTTGTACTTCCACGGTGAACGCCTGGACCCGACGCGCTGCGCGAAGATCCGCAGCTTCGGCCGGCATCCGTTTGCCACCTTGCGACGTCAGGGCACTGGCCGCCGGGCGACCACCCTCCCGGCCCAACTGGACTATCGCCAGCCCAGGCGCCTGGCGAACGTCGCCGTACTGCCGCTGTTCCCGGGCATTGGCGCCGCCCACCTCGACGGGCTGCTCGACAGCGCAATCGAGGCATTGGTGCTGGAATGCTACGGCAGTGGCACCGGGCCGGGTGACGATCCACGGTTTCTCGAAAGCCTGCGCCGCGCCGAAGCTCGCGGGATTGTCGTGGTCGCGATCACCCAGTGTCATGAAGGCGGGGTCGAACTGGATACCTACGAAGCCGGCAGCCGCCTGCGCAGCGCCGGCGTGTTATCCGGGGGCGGCATGACCCGCGAGGCGGCTTTTGGCAAGTTGCACGCCCTGTTGGGTTGCGCGCTGGACGTGGGCGACGTACGCCGCCTGGTCGAGCTAGACCTGTGTGGCGAACTGAGCTGAGCCTTCTACCGGGCTGGCGCTGACCGGCGCCAGACCCGCTCCAGGTCGCGCAATGCCGTGGCTATCGCGGCTTCCGGCACCGCGGCGAACCCCAGCACCAGCCCCGCTCTCTGCGCCTCGGGAAGTGTCGAGCCCTCGATCCAATAGCCGCTCAAGCCACTGATCTCGACCCCGACACTGGCGGCCTGCTCGATCAGCTCGCGCTCACGCGCCAGGCTCTGCACCCGCACCGTCAAATGCAGCCCCGCCACCACGCTGGGCAGCGCCGCACAACCGGGGATATCCACAGGCCAGCCGGCAATCAGCGCATTCAGCCGCCCCAAAGCCGCGCGTCGCATACGGCGGATATGCCGCTGGAAATGGCCAGCCGCCATGAATTCGGCCATCACGGCCTGGGTACTGACCTCGGAATGCCGCATATCCAGGGCCCGCCGCTGGCTGAACACCTCAACCAGTGGCGGTGGCAGCACCAGGTATCCCAGGCGCAGCGCCGGGAAGGCGATCTTGCCGAAGGTACCGACATAGAGCACCCGACCCTGGCGGTCGAGCGCGGCCAGCGGGGCCAATGGGGTGCCGCTGTAGCGGTACTCGCCGTCATAGTCATCCTCGACGATCCAGCCCTCGGCACGTTCGGCCCAGGCCAGCAGCTCAAGGCGCCGGGCCAGGCTCATGGTGGCGCCGGTGGGGTACTGATGGGACGGGGTGACATAAGCCAGGCGGCAATCCTCAAGCTGCGCCAGCTCGGCGCAGCGCATGCCATCGCTGTCCACCGCCACGCCCTGCACCTTCGCCCCCGCCACCGCAAAGGCGTTGCGCGCGGCGCGGTAGCCCGGGTTTTCCACAGCCACCCCATCGCCAGGCTCGACCAGCAACTGTGCACAAAGGCTAATCGCCTGCTGCGCGCCACTGGTGATCACAATTTGCTCAGCCGTGCAGTGCAACCCTCTGGAACTGCGCAGGTAGGCCGCGATCAGCTCGCGCAAACGCTGCTCACCGGCGGCCTCGCCATAGCACAGCAATTGCAGCTCCGGTTTTCGCCAAAAAGCCGCCTGCAGCTTGGCCCAGACGGCAAACGGAAACAGATCGAAGGCCGGAATGCCCACCCGAAAAGCCCGCGGCGGACCACTCGGCGGCTTCGCCAGAGGGTGGCGCTCGACCCGCGCCAAAGCGCCCCTATGGATAACTTTACTGGATGTAACGCCAGTATTTATAAGTGAAATTGTGGATAAGGGTGTGGATAAGCCTGTTGAAAACCCTGTGGACAGTTTTGTGGATAGTTTTTCCAATGGCAGGCTCTTTTCCGGCAAGCGTGCCACATAGGTGCCATCACCCACCCGCCCCTCGATAAAGCCCTCGGCGTAAAGCTGGTCATAAGCCCGCACCACGCTATTGCGCGAAATCGCCAGCGCCGCCGCCAGGTCCCGACTTGCCGGCAAGCGCGTGCCACTGGCCAGGCGCCCGTCCAGAACACGCTGGCGCAAAGCCTGGTACAGCTGGCGCGTCAGGCCCTGACGGGGGTCGAGGAGAATCCCGGCGGGATCGAATGGCAGGGACAACGGCGGGCTCGGCATGGTCTGGACCTATGGATTGGACCTACAAAAATCATCGCTAATGGCTCTTACAACCAACCATTAGCCTGCCTAGGATGCAGCCATTCGCCAAGGAAAATCGCTATGTACACACCCCGCGCCTTTACCGAAGAGGACCCCCTCGAACTTCAGCGCCTGATCCGCGATACGCGCCTGGCGCTCGTGGTGACCCATGGCCCCGAAGGCTTGCAGGCCAGCCATCTGCCGCTGCTGCTCAAGGCCGACGAAGGCCCCCATGGCACCCTCTACGGCCACCTGGCCCGGGCCAACCGCCAATGGCAGACGCTGGCGGCCGGTGGCGAGGTGCTGGTGATCTTCACGGGGGGCGATGCCTACGTCAGCCCTTCGTTCTACCCAGCCAAGGCCGAGCACGGCAAAGTGGTACCGACCTGGAACTACCTGGCGGTCCACGCTTATGGCCAGGCCGAGGTCTTCGACGAGCCGCCGCGCCTGCTCGAACTGGTCAGCAGCCTGACCGACCGCCACGAGGCTGATCGCGCCAGCCCGTGGCAAGTCACCGATGCCCCGGCCGACTATATCGACGGCATGCTCAGGGCCATTGTCGGTTTCGCCCTGCCGATCACGCGCCTGGAAGGCAAGCGCAAGCTCAGCCAAAACCGCAGCCCGGCCGATGTCCAGGGCGTGCGCCAGGGGCTCGCCGCCAGCACCGACATACTGGACCGCAATCTCGCCCACTGGATGAAATAAGGAAGGCTGCAATGCCACAGATCGACATTCGCCCCGTTACTCCCGCCGACCAGACCGCCTGGCTGCCCTTATGGCAGGGCTACCTGCAGTTCTATGAAACCCGGTTGCCGGATGCCGTCACCCAATCCAGTTGGCAGCGTTTTCTCGATCCCGACGAGCCCACCCACGCGGCCCTGGTCTGGATCGATGGCAAGGCCGTCGGCCTGGTGCACTTCATCTATCATCGCTCCAACTGGAGCATCGAAAATTCGTGCTACCTGCAGGACCTGTTCGTCGATCCTCAACTGCGCGGCACCGGCCTGGGCCGCGCCTTGATCGAACACGTCTATGCGCGCGCCAAGGCCGACCAATGCGCCAAGGTCCATTGGCTGACCCATGAAACCAACGCCACCGGCATCCGCCTTTACGAACGCGTCGCCGAACGCCCCGGTTTCATCCAGTTTCGCAAAGCCCTCTAACCCCCGAGGAACGCTCGATGCCGACACCTGTAGAACACTGGACAGCCGTCCCGACACCTAGCGCCCAGGTACTGGAAGGTCATTTTATTCGCCTGGAAAAGCTCGACCCTGCCCGCCACGGAGATGATCTGTGGCGGGCGCTCCAGGGCCCGGGGGCCGATCCAAAGCTGTGGGACTACCTGCCTTACGGCCCCTTTACCGAACGCACGGCATTCGACGCTTGGCTGGATAACCATGCCGCCCATAGCGATCCGTATTTTTTCAGCGTTATCGACAAGGCCAGCGGCCAGGTTCAGGGACTTCTCAGCCTGATGTCGATTGTCCCGACCCAGGGCCGCATCGAGATTGGCCATGTGACCTTTGGCGCACCGATGCAGCGCTCGCCAAAAAGTACCGAAGCCGTGTACCTGCTGGCCAAGGAGTCCTTTGCCCTGGGCAACCGGCGCCTGGAGTGGAAGTGCAACAACGAGAACGCACGCAGCAAGCAGGCCGCCGAGCGACTGGGCTTCCAGTTCGAAGGGGTGTTCCGCCAGCATATGGTGGTCAAGGGCATGAACCGCGACACGGCCTGGTACAGCATCCTCGATTCGGAGTGGCCGCAGGTGGCGGCCGGCTTCGAGCGTTGGCTGGCGCCGCAGAACCATGGGCCCGAGGGGCAGGTGCGAGCGCTTGTGGAGTGTCGGGCGTAAAAAGGGCAGGCAAAAAAAGGGGAGCAGATGCTCCCCCGAGGTTTAAAACGTTGTGATCGTGGCGTCGATCAGCCTTCGATCTCGATCAGGATCTCGCCCGGGTTGACCCGGTCGCCCTTGGCCACATGGATGGCGCTTACCTTGCCGGCGATGGTCGCCTGGATCTCGGTTTCCATCTTCATGGCTTCGGTGATCAGCACGGCTTGCCCGGCCTTCACGGTATCGCCTTCCTTGACCAGGACATCGACGATATTGCCCGGCATGGTGGTGCTGATATGCCCCGGTGCGCTGGCCTGCTTGCGCTTGCTGCCGCCACCGCCGACAAACTCGTTGAGCGGTTCGAACACCACTTCTTCCGGCATGCCGTCGATGGACAGGTAGAAGTGCCGCTTGCCTTCGGCCTTGACGCCGACACCGGTGATATCGACGCGGTAGGTTTCACCGTGAACATCGATCACAAATTCGGTCGGCACACCTTCACCGCCCGCCGAACGCACGCCACCGGTTTCCGGAATCGGCAGCAGGACTTCCGGCGCCAGGGTGCCGGCCGCACGCTCTTCCAGGAATTTGCGCCCGATATCCGGGAACATGGCATAGGTCAGCACGTCTTCTTCAGACTGGGCCACGGTACCGATCTCGGCGCGCAGCTTGACCATTTCCGGCTTGAGCAGGTCGGCCGGACGGACGTCGATCACGTCTTCGCTGCCAATGGCCTGGCGACGCAAGGTTTCGTCGACCTGGCCGGGCGCCTTGCCGTAGCCACCTTGCAGATAGAGCTTCACTTCGTTGGTGATGGTCTTGTAGCGCTCGCCGGCCAGGACGTTGAAGAACGCCTGGGTGCCGACGATCTGCGAAGTCGGCGTCACCAGCGGCGGGAAGCCGAGGTCTTCACGCACGCGCGGAATTTCTGCCAGCACTTCGCTCATGCGGTTGAGCGCGCCCTGCTCCTTGAGCTGGTTGGCCAGATTGGAAATCATTCCGCCCGGCACCTGGTTGACTTGCACCCGGGTGTCGACCGAAGTGAACTCGCTCTCGAACTGGTGGTACTTCTTGCGCACGGCGTAGAAGTACAGACCGATTTCCTGCAGCAGTTCCAGATCCAGGCCGGTATCGAACTCACTGCCTTTAAGGGCCGCCACCATCGACTCGGTTCCCGGGTGGCTGGTGCCCCAGGCAAAGCTGGAGATCGCAGTGTCGATATGGTCGGCACCGTTTTCAATCGCCTTGAGCTGGCACATCGCAGCCAGGCCGGCGGTGTCATGGGAGTGGATAAAGATCGGCAGCGACTGCTCGGCCTTCAGCGCCTTGACCAACTCGCCGGTGGCATACGGTGTCAGCAGGCCGGCCATGTCCTTGATCGCTATAGAGTCGCAACCCATGGCTTCCATTTGCTTGGCCTGGGCCACAAATGCCTCGATGGTGTGCACCGGGCTGGTGGTGTAGGCGATGGTGCCCTGGGCATGCTTGCCGGCCGCCTTCACCGCCTCGATGGCCACGCGCAGGTTACGCACATCGTTCATCGCATCGAAGATACGGAACACATCGATGCCGTTGACCGCCGCCTTGGCGACGAACGCCTTGACCACGTCGTCGCTGTAATGGCGATAGCCCAGCAGGTTCTGGCCGCGCAGCAGCATTTGCAGGCGGGTGTTGGGCAAGGCTGCGCGCAGCTTGCGCAGGCGCTCCCACGGATCTTCCTTGAGGAAGCGCACGCAGGCATCGAAGGTCGCGCCGCCCCAGACTTCCAGGGACCAGTAGCCCACCTTGTCGAGCTTGTCGCAGATCGGCAGCATGTCTTCGGTGCGCATGCGGGTCGCCAGCAGGGACTGGTGGGCATCACGCAGGATGGTGTCGGTAACAAAGATCTTCTTGGACATTTTTATCTCCTCAGAAGCTGCAAGCTGCTAGCTACAAGCGAAAGGTCAAAGCGTGTGCGCTTCAACCTGAGGCTTGCGGCTTGAAGCTTGCCGCTGCTTATTCATAGGCCTGCGTGGGCGGCAATGGCGGCGGCAATGGCAAGGGCCAGTTCTTCGGGCTTGCGCTTGATCGAGTAATTGGTCAGTTCCGGGTGGCTTTCCACAAAGCTGGTGTTGAACTCACCGCTGCGGAATTCCGGATTGCGCAGGATTTCCTGGTAGTACGCGGCGGTGGTCTTGACCCCTTGCAGGCGCATGTCGTCGAGCGCGCGCAGGCCACGGTCCATCGCTTCCTCCCAGGTCAGCGCCCAGACCACCAGCTTCAGGCACATGGAGTCGTAGAACGGCGGAATGGTGTAGCCGGTGTAGATCGCCGTGTCCGTGCGCACGCCGGGACCGCCGGGTGCGTAGTAACGGGTGATCTTGCCGAAGCTGGGCAGGAAGTTGTTTTTCGGGTCTTCGGCATTGATCCGAAACTGCAGGGCGAAACCACGGTGGTGGATATCTTCCTGCTTGACCGACAGCGGCAGGCCGGAAGCAATGCGAATCTGCTCGCGGACGATATCGATGCCCGTGATTTCCTCGGTGATGGTGTGTTCCACCTGCACCCGGGTGTTCATCTCCATGAAGTACACCTCGCCATCGGCGAGCAGGAACTCCACGGTACCGGCGTTCTCGTAGCCCACCGCCTTGGCCGCGCGCACCGACAGATCACCGATATAGGCGCGCTGCTCGGGGGTCAGCTGAGGGCTGGGGGCAATCTCGATCAGCTTCTGGTTGCGGCGCTGGATCGAGCAATCACGTTCGAACAGGTGCACCACGTTGCCAAAGCTGTCGCCAAGGATCTGTGCTTCGATGTGCTTGGGATTGACGATGCATTTTTCCAGGAAGACTTCCGCCGAGCCAAAGGCCTTGGTCGCTTCGGAAATCACCCGTGGAAAGGCCTGCTCCAGCTCTTCGCGGCTGTTGCAGCGGCGAATACCGCGCCCGCCACCGCCGGAAGTGGCCTTGAGCATGACCGGGTAGCCAATACGCTCGCCTTCGCGCAACGCTTCGGCGATGTCCGCGACATTGCCCTCGGTGCCCGGGGTGACCGGCACGCCGGCCTTGATCATGCTGCGGCGTGCTTCGGTCTTGTCGCCCATACGGCGAATGACTTCCGCCGCCGGGCCAATGAATTTGATCCCGCGCTCAGCACAGATGTCCGCCAGCTCTGCGTTTTCCGAAAGGAAGCCGTAGCCTGGGTGCAGCGCATCGCAACCGGTTTCCACCGCCAGGTTCACCAGCTTGCGCGGGTTCAGGTAGCCGGCCAGCGGTTCGTCGCCGATGCTGTGCGCCTCATCCGCACGTTTGACGTGCAGTGCATGGCGGTCGGCCTCGGAATAGACCGCGACCGAGCGAATGCCCATCTCGGCACACGCGCGCACGATACGGACGGCAATCTCACCACGGTTGGCGATCAGGATTTTTGTTATCACTTGGCGTTTCCTAAGCCGCTGGAACAAACGACCCGCTAGACCGAGCCGACGAGTGACCAAATGTTTCAAGCCAGTCGCAACGCCACACTATGCCTCGCAGGTGATAAACAAAAATCAATTATTATTGGGCGACCCATAAGTAAAAACTTATAGTTGCTCCACCAACCTCGGCAAGGGAGTCGAAAAGCATGCGCAAATCATTGATGCGTATGACATTGCGTCAATTGCAGGTCTTCAATGAGGTCTGTGATCTGCGCTCCTACAGCCGCGCCGCCGAGGAAATGTCGCTCACCCAACCCGCCGTCAGCCTACAGATTCGCCAGCTCGAAGAGCTGATTGGCCAGCCGCTGTTCGAATATGTCGGCAAGAAGCTCTATATGACCGAGGCCGCCGACGCCCTGCAAAAGGCCAGTCGGGATATCTTCGCCCGCCTGGGCAACCTCGATATGCAGCTCTCGGACATGCGCGGCTCGCTGCAGGGCCAGCTCAAGCTGGCCGTGGAATCGAGCGCCAAGTACTTCGTGCCGCACCTGTTCGCCGCCTTCAAGCGCCAGCATCCCGAGGTCAATCTGCACCTGACGGTGGTCAACCGCGCCCAGGCCATCCGCCGGCTCTCGGATAACCGTGACGACCTGCTGATCATGTCGATGGTGCCCCAGGACATGGGCCTGGAGTTCCTGCCCTTTCTGAACAACCCGATTGTCGCCGTCGCACCTCCGGATCACCCGCTCTGTCAGCGCGGACCGCTGCGCCTGCAGGACCTGGAACCCTATACGCTGTTGATCCGTGAGCAGGGTTCAGGAACACGCCTGGCCTGCGAGGAATACTTCAAGGAGAAGCGCGTGCACTTCACCCAGACAGTGGAAGTGGCCTCCACCGATGCCCAGCGTGAATGCGTGGTGGCCGGGCTGGGCCTGGCGTTGCTGACCCGCCACGCCCTGAGCCTGGAGCTGGCGACCGGGACGCTGCGCGAGCTGCCGGTCGAGGAGTTACCGCTGTACCGCAGCTGGTGCGTGGTCCAGGCCAAGGCCAAGCGCCTGTCGCCAGTGGCCCACGCGTTTCTCGGATTTATCCGCAGCGAGCGCGTGCAAATCAGCGCGCTGGTTGAGCGCTTCGACGGTCGCTTGCCGGCTCCGCCTGCCAGTAGTTGAGGGCAGCGATTTCCTGCTGCAGATGACGCAGCTCGGTCCGGTCTTCGATGGCGCGACGAAACTCCATGCGGCGTTGATCTTCCTGCTGCCGACGGGTTTTGACGCTGCTGTTTTGCTCTGCGTGGTTGCGGGCCATTTCGAGTCTCCCAAGGCGTGTACGGGAGCTTGAGCATGGCTCAACGGCGTGACGGTTTGGCGGCACGCGAGTGACAGGATGATGAAGATGACCGCACCGGAACCGGCGCGCCAGGTTCAATCGTCCAGCGCTTTGACCGACTTGGGCGAGAGACGCAGGCTACGCAGGCTGCGCTTGACGCTCTTGAGGTGGTTGACCAGGCTCGGCCCACGCGCCATGGCCACGCCCATGGCCAGCACATCGATCACGACCAGGTGGGCAATACGCGAGGTCAGCGGCGTATAGATTTCGGTGTCTTCGTGCACGTCGATGGCCAGGTTGACGGTCGACAGCTCGGCCAACGGGGTCTGGCTCGGGCACAGGGTAATCAGGCTCGCGCCGCTTTCGCGGACCAGGTTGGCGGTAATCAGCAGGTCCTTGGAGCGGCCGGACTGGGAAATGCAGATCGCAACATCGCCAGGCTTCAAGGTCACTGCCGACATGGCCTGCATATGCGGGTCGGAATAGGCCGCTGCGGTCAGCAGCAGCCGGAAGAACTTATGCTGGGCGTCGGCCGCCACGGCACCGGAGGCGCCGAAGCCATAGAACTCTACGCGCTGGGCCAGGGACATCGCGGTAACCGCCTGCTGCAGGGCCACCGGATCGAGCTTCTCGCGCACCTCCATCAGCGTATGCAGGGTGGTGTCGAAAATTTTCAGGCTGTAGTCGGCAACCGAGTCATCCTCGTGGATCGCGAACTGGCCGAAGCTGGCCCCCGCCGCCAGGCTCTGCGCCAGTTTCAGCTTGAGGTCCTGGAAACCGGAACAACCGATGGCGCGACAGAAGCGCACGATGGTCGGTTCACTGATGCCTACGCTGTGGGCCAGGTCGGCCATGGAGCTGTGCATCACGGCCGCAGGATCGAGCAGCACGTGATCGGCAACCTTGAGTTCCGATTTGCGTAACAGATGGCGCGACTGAGTGATGTGTTGCAACAGGTTCACAGGGCAGGACTCGGTTGTGAGCGGCGGACGCCGAGGTTGTAGCAATCTTGTAGTTATACTACATGAATCGCCTTATTGCCCGCCAAATCCTCATCAAACAACCTGATTTCACTGCCAAATGCTCTATGTAGCGGTTATGGCGAGGTTTTTTCAACCTCGCGGCCCCTGCTGAAAGTCAATGGCGCACCTGCTACAAGAACTGTCGCTGCTCCTGCAACAAGATCGCCAGAGCGTCGGCCTCGACCGGCCGGCTGATCAGATAGCCCTGCAGCTCGTCACAGCCCTCGGCCTTGAGGAAATTCAGTTGATGCTGGTTTTCGACACCCTCGGCGACCACCTTCAGCTCCAGGCTATGGGCCATGGCAATGATCGCCCGGGTGATCGCGGCATCCTCGCTGCCTTCGGCCAGGCCGCGGATAAACGTCTGGTCGATTTTCACGTAGTCCACCGGGATGCGCTTGAGATAGCTCAGCGACGAATAGCCGGTGCCGAAGTCATCGATTGCCAGCTTGACCCCCAGCCCACGCAGTTGCTCAAAGGTCGAGATGATGTGCTCCACGCTGTCGAGCAACTGGCTTTCGGTCAGCTCCAGCTCCAGGCAACCCGGCGCCAGCCCGGTGTCTTCCAGCACCTCGCGAACCAGGCTGACCAGCTTGCCCTGGCGCAACTGATGCACCGACAGATTGACCGAGACACGGATCGGCGCCAGGCCCTGGCGCTGCCACTCGCACGCCTGCCAGCAGGCCTGGCGCAGCACGAACTCGCCAATCGGCCCAATCAGGCCGGTTTCCTCGGCCAGGCCGATAAAGTCCCCAGGCGGCACCATGCCCTGTACCGGATGGTCCCAGCGCACCAGCGCTTCGGCGGCATTCAGGCGTCCGGTAGCCAGGCACAGCTTGGGCTGGTAGAAGACCTTCAACTGACGCTCTTCGATGGCCTTGCGCAGCTGGTTCTCCAGTTGCAGCCGCTCAAGGGTGCTGGCTTGCAGGCTGTCCGTGTAGAACTGGAAGTTATTCCCGCCCAAGTGCTTGGCATGCTGCATGGCCATGTTCGACTGGCTGACCAGCGCGGAAATCTCCCGCGCATTGTCCGGCAGCAGGCTGATGCCCATTGACGCACTGACCACCAGCTCATGCCCTGCGACCATCAGCGGCAGCCGCAGCTTGCCCAGCAGCCGAGTCGCGACCCGGGCCAGACTGGACAGGTTGCCGTAGGCATCGAACAACACGGCAAACTCATCGCCGGACAGGCGTGAAATCGTGTCGGCCTCGGGCAGGGCATTAACCAGTCGGCGCGCCATTTTCTGCAAGAGCTGGTCGGCGACTTCATGGCCCAGGCTGTCATTGAGCAGCTTGAAGCGGTCCAGGTTGATATGCAGCAGCGCCAGGCTACGGCCACCCTGGCGCGCGCGCTGGTTGGCCTCGTGCAGCCGCTCGCGGAACAACGCACGATTGGCCAGGCCGGTCAGCTCGTCGTAGTGGGTCAGGTAGCGCATGCGCTCTTCAGAGGCACGACGGGCGGAAAGATCGGCGAAAAAGCCGACGATATGGCTGACATTGCCGCGACTGTCGCGAACAGCGCTCAATTGCAGCCATTGCGGATACAACTCGCCATTCTTGCGCGCTTCCACCAATTCACCCTGCCAACTGCCGTATTGCTCCAGGGCATGGCGAATGGTCGGGTAATGGCGCCGCGCGTCGCGGCTGCAGGGCAACTCCACCATGTTGCGCCCCAGCATGTCTTCAATCTGATAGCCGGTGACTCGGCTAAAGGCCTGGTTGATGGCGATCAGGGCGAAGTCCGGATCGAAAATCACGATACCTTCGCTGGCCGCCTCGAAGACCGTGGCAGCCAGTTGCAACTGCTGTTCGAGCTCCTTGCTGGCGCTGATATCGCGGCGAGTACCGACCATACGGATCACCCGACCACTGTCGCTGCGCTCCACCGCGCGCCCACGGTCCTCGATCCAGACCCAGCGGCCGTCGCCATGGCGGATCCGGTACTCGACCTGGTAGTCCTCGGAGCGGCCCTTCATATGCTCGACCAGGGCGCGCTTGAGCAACGGCAGATCCTGGGGGTGCAGACGAGGCTTGAGGTCGCTGAGCATGGCTTTGACATGCTCGGGCTCAAGTCCGAACAACTCCTTGAGCTGGGTGTGGTGAACCTCGTCGGTTTGCAGGTTCCAATCCCACAGCCCCAGTTCACTGGCCTGCAAGGCCAGGGCCAGACGCGCCTCGCTCTTGCTCAGCGCCTGGTTGGCCGCATCCAGTTCAAGACTGCGCTGGGCCACGCGGCCTTCCAGCCCGACCTGAGCTTCACGCAGTTCCTGCTCGGCGCGTCGGCGCTGCTCGACCTCACGTGCCAGCTCTTCATTCAGCCGCGCGCCGCGGGCCTGGGTCTGTTGCAGGTGTTCGATCAAGGCCTGGTTCTGAAAACGCCGCAGCAGGCTGCTCTGGATCAGCCGATTGACCTGCCAGGCAACCACACTCAGCGACAGCAGCAAGATCAGGCCCAGCCAGCCCCAGCCATACTGCTCGCCACGCCAGAACAGGTAGGCGATGCCCGGTAGCAGGCACGGCAGGGCAAAACTGAGAAACGCGGGCAGGCTCACGGCATAGGCGACGCTGGCCGACAGCGTCGCGGCGCCAATCAGGCCGAAGACCCAGGCCTGCTGCACGAAACTGTCCACCGGGACCAAGGCGATGGCGGCACTGGCCAGTGTCAGGCCGCTGACGGCGGAACCGATCAGGAACATCTGGCGCCAGATGGGCTGCGCCTGACGGCTGGGGGGCGCCGAATCGAAGGCCGCGACCTGGATCACGCGCAACGCCACCAGGGCCATCAACCAGACCAGCCAAATGCTGACCAGCAGGTAGCGCTGCGGGCTCCAGAGTAACCAGGCGCAGACCAGACCGTTGAGCAGCATGAACAGGGTAGGCAGCAGCGAGCCCTGATAAAGCAGCCGCGTACGCTCCACCGCAAGCTCGGTGGCAAATTGCTTGCGGGTCACCCGCAGAGCCTCCACGGTGGGAGCCGTCGCGCTGAAGCTGTGAGTCATAGGCAGTGTTCTTATAATGGTTGAGCCCGAAACGTCGACGGAGCATACACAAGCATTTGCCCAGACCAAACTGCTCTAAGTCACAATTAGTACGAAATATTCCACAACCTTGACCTTCCGTATAAAGCCCGAGCGAGAGCGGGCGCCGTCTGTAGCGCGTGACCGGTCGGTCGCCGCAGGTCGGGCTTTTTTACAGCGAATCCATGCCGGGTTTGCCCACCCCGCCCCAGCACCCTAGAATGCGCCGATGCGCGATGATCTCTCCCTTCTGCTGAACTCCCTCAACGATGCCCAACGCCAGGCCGTAGCGGCCTCCGTGGGTCGTCAATTGGTCCTGGCCGGTGCCGGCTCAGGCAAAACCCGCGTGCTGGTGCACCGTATCGCCTGGTTGATCCAGGTCGAGAACGCCTCGCCACACTCGATCCTGTCGGTGACGTTCACCAACAAGGCGGCTGCCGAGATGCGCCATCGCATCGAGCAGTTGATGGGTATCAACCCGGCCGGCATGTGGGTCGGCACGTTCCACGGCCTGGCGCACCGCCTGTTGCGAGCGCACTGGCAGGAAGCCGGCCTGAGCCAGACCTTCCAGATCCTCGACAGCGACGACCAGCAGCGGCTGGTCAAGCGAGTGATCCGCGAGCTGGGCCTGGACGAACAGCGCTGGCCCGCCCGCCAGGCCCAATGGTTTATCAATGGGCAGAAGGACGAAGGCCTGCGCCCACAACATATCCAGGCCAGCGGCGACTTGTTCCTGGCCACCATGCGCAGCATTTATGAAGCCTACGAGGCGGCCTGCCTGCGCGCCGGCGTAATCGACTTCTCCGAGCTGCTGCTGCGCGCCCTCGACCTGTGGCGCGACCATCCAGGCCTGCTGGCCCACTACCAGAAGCGCTTTCGCCATTTGCTGGTGGATGAGTTCCAGGACACCAACGCCGTGCAGTACGCCTGGTTGCGCCTGCTGGCCAAGGGCGGTGACAGCCTGATGGTGGTCGGCGACGACGACCAGTCGATCTACGGTTGGCGCGGTGCCAAGATCGAGAATATCCACCAGTACTCCGAAGACTTCCCGGATGCCGAAACCATCCGCCTGGAGCAGAACTACCGCTCCACGGCCGGCATCCTCAAGGCGGCCAACGCCTTGATCGCCAATAACACCGGGCGCCTGGGCAAGGAGCTGTGGACCGATGGCGGCGAAGGCGAGGCAATCAACCTCTACGCCGCCTTCAACGAACACGACGAAGCCCGCTACGTGGTGGAAACCATCGAAAGCGCGCTGAAAACCGGCATGGCCCGCAGCGATATCGCCATTCTCTATCGTTCCAACGCCCAGTCGCGGGTTCTTGAAGAGGCCCTGCTGCGCGAGCGCATTCCGTACCGGATCTATGGTGGCCAGCGCTTCTTCGAACGCGCCGAAATCAAGAACGCCATGGCCTACCTGCGCCTGCTCGAAGGCCGTGGCAACGATGCCGCGCTGGAGCGGGTGATCAACGTCCCAGCGCGGGGCATTGGTGAAAAGACCGTCGAAGCGATTCGCGAGCATGCACGCCACAGCGATGTATCGATGTGGGAAGCCATGCGCCAACTGGTCGCCAACAAAGGCCTGACCGGCCGCGCCGCCGGTGCCCTGGGTGGCTTTGTCGAACTGATCGAGAACCTCGCGGCCAAGACCCAGGACATGCCCCTGCACCTGATGACCCAGACCGTCATCGAGCAGACCGGCCTGATCGCCTACCACCAGGCGGAAAAGGGCGAGAAAGGCCAGGCACGGGTAGAAAACCTTGAGGAACTGGTCAGCGCCGCGCGTAACTTCGAGAACGCCGAAGAAGATGCCGAACTGTCGCCACTGGCCGCCTTCTTGGGCCACGCGTCGCTGGAAGCAGGCGACACCCAGGCCGACGAGCACGAAGACAGCATCCAGCTGATGACGCTGCACAGCGCCAAGGGCCTGGAGTTCCCTTACGTGTTCCTGGTGGGCATGGAAGAAGGCCTGTTTCCGCACAAGATGAGCCTGGAAGAACCCGGACGCCTCGAAGAGGAGCGCCGGCTGGCCTATGTCGGCATTACCCGGGCCATGCAGAACCTGGTGATGACCTACGCTGAAACACGACGCCTGTACGGCAGCGAAACCTATAACAAGGTGTCGCGCTTCGTTCGCGAAGTCCCCAAGGGCCTGATCCAGGAAGTACGGCTGTCCAACAGCGTAAGCCGACCTTTCGGCGGCGCTCAGAAGCAGAGTTCGAGCAGCCTGTTCGGCGGCACGGAAATCCCGCAGACCGAGTTCAGCCTGGGCCAGCAGGTGCGCCATGCCGTCTTCGGCGACGGGGTGATCCTCAATTTCGAGGGTGCCGGCGCCCAGGCGCGGGTGCAGGTGAACTTCAGCGAAGGCAGCAAATGGCTGATGCTGGGCTACGCAAAACTGGAAGCGGTCTGACACCTAAATAAAAGGTAAAAAACCATGGGCCCTAGCGTGTTTTCGTCATGGACGTTCTGGGCCCTGCTTTCTGCGACGTTTGCCGCACTGACCGCGATCTTCGGCAAGATTGGCATCGAGAACCTCAATTCCGACTTCGCCACCCTGCTGCGCACGGTCGTGGTGTTGATCAGCCTGGCCTTGATTCTCTACGCAACGGGCCAATATCAATCATTGGCCACAATCTCGACACGCAGTTATGTCTTCCTGACCCTTTCCGGGCTGGCCACCGGCGCCTCCTGGATCTGCTACTTCCGCGCACTGAAGCTCGGCCCGGCGTCATTGGTGGCGCCGGTCGACAAACTCAGCGTGGTCTTGGTGGCGGTTTTAGGGGTGATACTGCTGGGCGAGAAGCTCGATCTGCGCCAATGGAGCGGCATCGGCCTGATCACCGCAGGCGTCGTTCTACTGGCGTTCAGGCGCTAGATTGTAGATTTCTCACGCCGACTATTTCTGCGCACTACAGAGAAAAAGACTACTCCTACAAATATTTAGGCAAAAACCGGAAACACTCTGCCGCTAGCCAGCCCACCGCCATCTGTGCAGTATGGCGCGCGTGCACTCCACTAAACGGGAACCTTTTTATGCAACGTTTTCTTAGCATCGCCCTGGCGCTGTGCATCGGTTTGACGATGAGCCTGGACGCCAATGCCAAACGCTTCGGCGGCGGCAAGAGCTTCGGCTCCGCCCCGAGCCACCAGACTCGCCAGGCAGCACCTGCCACTCCGGCCGCCGGTCCTGCGGCTGCGGGCGCGGCTGCCGCGGCCAAACCTGCCGGTGCTGCGCGCTGGCTCGGTCCTCTGGCCGGCATCGCCGCCGGCGGCCTGCTCGCCTCCATGTTCATGGGCGGTGGTTTCCAGGGCATGCAGATCTTCGACATCCTGATCATGGCGGTCATCGCCTTCGTGATCTTCCGCTTTATCGCCGCCCGTCGCCGCAAGCAGCAGGAGCAAATGGCTCCCGCCGGCCACGCGCCGTTCCAGCGTGAAGTGTTCGAGCAGCCGCCAGCGGCGCAGCACTCGATCTTCGGTGGCTCGTCCGCAGCCGTGGCCCGTCCGGTCATCAATGCACCGGCCTGGTTCAACGAAGAGCGCTTCCTGGAAGCCGCGCGCAGTCACTTCCAGTCCCTGCAGCAGCACTGGGACGCCAACGAAATGGACAAGATCGCGGAGTTCGTGACCCCACAGATGCTCGACTTCCTCAAGCGCGAGCGCGCCGAGCTGGGTGATGCCTTCCAGTCCACCTACATCGACAACCTGAACGTGCAACTGGACGGCCTCGATGATCGCGCAGACAAGACCATCGCCACGCTGACCTTCACCGGCGTATCGAAGTCCTCGCGCTTCGACCAGGGCGAAGCCTTCAGCGAAAGCTGGAACATGGAGCGTCCACAAGGCGACAACCAGCCATGGCTGGTCGCCGGTATCCGCCAGAACGGCTGATACAGAGCGCTTGGCAACACCGAAAACCCCGGACTCGTCCGGGGTTTTTCATTTCACGATTGCACTTGTAACGAGCTACTGTATAAAGCGCGTCTTATAAACCGCGCCATAGAGCAAGAGGACCCGGGTCGTGGAAGAAGTCATCGAACAATTGCGTGAGCTCAACGAAGCCGTTCCAGTACCACTGGAACTGCCCGAAGAAGATGATCTGGTCGAGATCGAAGAGGAGTTGTTCATCAACATCCCCTTCGTGTTTCGCGAGTTTCTGCTGACGGTCAGTGATGTGGTCTATGGCCGCCTGGAACCCGTGACCGTGATGGACCCACAGTCCCATACCTATCTGCCGGATGTCGCGGCCAATGCCTGGGACGCCGGTGTGGCCCGGGATCTGATCCCGATCTGCCAGGACGGCGACGACTATTACTGCGTCGAGGAAGACGGCACCGTGGTGCTCTGGTCCGGCGAAGAAGAGATCGTCACCGAAGAGACCTGGGAGTCGGTCTGGCACTGGGCTCGCGAGGTCTGGCTGGAAAGCTGACCCCGCGCCGCGCCCGGGTCAGTGCCCGGGCGTGTCCTTGTGGTTGTCCAGGGTTTCAAGCAAGGCGACTTGCATGCGTGTATGCACACGGATAAACCAGCGCCACAGTACGGCGGCAACGGCCGCCGCGACCACGCCGATCAGGATCAGCAACTCGTTGGTCGGCAGGATACTGGCCGACAGGGCCGACAACAGCAAAAAAATCACCAGCAGCGACAACAGCGGAATCACTTCGGCGATCACCCGTCTCACCCGCTGGGTATGGCGCCCAGCCATCTCCGGTTTCACGCCCATTTCCGCCAGCAGCATCGAAAGCGCCTTGAGCTTGCGATACGCGGCAATCAGGAACGGCAGCGACAACAGCAAAGCCCCGCCCCAGATCAGCCCCTTCTGCCAAGCTGGATTACCGATCCAGTCCTGCAGATAGTTACCAATGTGCGCGGCAAAAAAACCGCCGCTGAAGAAGATCGCCACGACCAGCGCCAGGTTGACCCCGACCTGCAACAGAATCCGCCGAATCATCGCCGCCAGCAGCGCCCCCTCGCCCTGGGGCTGGATGCTACGCAGCCATTCGCCATACAGGCTGAACACTCGCGACACCCGTTGAGGCACGACCGACGCAAGTTTCAGCGACAAGGGATCGGCCCCGCGAATCAGGTAAGGCGTCAGCAGCGTCGTAATCACCGACACCGCCACGGCCACGGGATAAAGGAAGTTGCTGGTCACCTGCAGCGTCATGCCCAGCGCCGCGATGATGAAAGAGAACTCGCCGATCTGCGACAGCCCCATGCCGACGCGCAGCGAGGTCCTGCCATCGTTACCGGCGATAAACGCCCCAAGGCCGCAGGAAAGCATCTTGCCCAGCACCACCGCCACGGTAATCACCGCAATCGGCCAGGCATAGGCCAGGAGAATGGCCGGATCGAGCATCAAGCCAATGGCGACAAAGAAGATCGCGCTGAACAGGTCCCGCACCGGTTCGATCAGTCGCTCGATCTTCAGCAGTTGCCGGGACTCGGCCATGATCGCGCCAATCAGAAACGCCCCCAGCACCATGCTGTATTCGAGCTTGACTACCAGCAGGCAGAAGCCGAAGCACAGGCCCAGTACGGTGATCAGCAGCATCTCATTGCTTTCGAACCGCGCCACATACGCCAGCAAGCGCGGCACCAGCAGAATCCCCACGACCAGGGCAACGATCATAAAGAGCGAGAGTTTGCCGACCGTGGAAAACACCTCGCCGGAGCTGACGGTGCCACTGACCGCGATGCTCGACAGCAGCGCGATAATGCCGATGCCCAGGATGTCTTCGACGATCAGCACCCCGAAGATCAACTGCGCAAAGCGCTCGTTCTTCATCTTCAGGTCGTTCAGTGCCTTGACGATAATGGTGGTCGAGGAAATCGCCAGGATCGCGCCAAGGAACAGCGAGTCCATGGTGTTCCAGTCGAACCAGCGGCCGATTTCGTAGCCGATCCAGATCATCAGCACGATTTCCAGGAAGGCCGCGATAAACGCCGTGGCGCCCACCTTGAACAGCTTGCGCAGGCTGAACTCGAGCCCCAGGCAGAACATCAGGAAGATCACCCCCAGCTCGGCCAGGGTCTTGATCGTTTCTTCATCGTGAATCAGGCCGAACGGCGGGGTGTGCGGGCCGATGATAAAACCGGCAACGATATAGCCGAGGACCACCGGCTGCTTGAAGCGGTGGAAGAGGATGGTCACGACGCCGGCCACCAGCATGATCACGGCCAGGTCCTGGATAAAACTGATGGCATGCATGGCGAGGGGCTCCCTGTTTTTTCGCATCACACGGACTACAGCGAAGGTCGATTTCGCATGTCAGCAAGGTCTGCTTTGGCGGTGAGATTATCTATGGCATGGCTTTCTGAAGATTAACACTGCGACTTCTGGCAAAAAGCCGGCGCAATATGTAGAAACAGATCCGTATGGCGTGACGGCACAGGCAGGCCCGGCGTCCCGTTATCGATGGTTTGCAAAAGCCGCGAGCATTCGCAGAGATGCCGTGGTCCCTTTTCGTCAACACAACCGTGAGCGTGTTATGGAACCCGGAAATGCCCAGCTGTCGATGACCGTGCTGATGACTCCCGACATGGCCAATTTCTCAGGCAATGTCCACGGCGGCACCCTGCTCAAGTACCTCGATGAAGTCGCCTATGCCTGCGCCAGCCGCTATGCCGGGCAATATGTGGTGACCCTGTCGGTGGACCAGGTGATTTTTCGCGAGCCCATTCATGTCGGCGAACTGGTGACTTTCCTGGCGTCGGTCAACTACACCGGCAATACCTCTATGGAGGTGGGCATCAAGGTAGTGACCGAAAACATTCGCGAGCGCTCGGTGCGTCATACCAACAGCTGCTTTTTCACCATGGTCGCGGTCGACGACCAGCGCAAACCGGCAGCGGTGCCCCCGCTGCTGCCCGAAACCAGTGAAGGCAAGCGCCGTTACGTCCAGGGGCGGCAACGCCGACAGATTCGCCAGGAACTGGAAAAACGCTACCAGGAACTCAAGGGCGACGTCGTCTGATCGACGCCGCATCGTTGGCGGGAGCGCCTAGAGGCTGATCGACTGCGCCTCGAAGCGTACCCGCGGATGGGCAATGCGATCCTGAGCCCGCACCAGTTCCAGCTCGTAGCTGGCGCAGGCCTGGGTTTCCAGCAGCACTTCGTGCACGGCCGCTGCGGCGAATTCGAAAGCCGCCAGCAGACTGTCACCCAACAGAATGCGGGCCAGGAACAACCCGGACGTCAGGTCGCCAACGCCCACCGGCTGGCGCGGGAAGGCCAATAAAGGCCGGCGCAGGTGCCAACTGCCTTCGGCGGTCACCAGCAGCATTTCAAAACCGTCCGCCGGCTTGCCGGGATACGCCAGGTGCTTGACCAGCACCGCTTTCGGCCCACGGGCCAGCAACGCGCGGGCCATGCCCAGGCAGTCGAACAGCGACTGCGGCTGACGCCCGGCAAAGCTATCCAGTTCCAGTTGGTTGGGACAGAGGATATCGGCCACCGCCACGGCTTCCTGGAGCAGGAAGTCACTGACTTCCGTCGGCACGCTGCAGCCCTTTTCCGGATGCCCCATGACCGGGTCGCACAGATACAGCGCCTTGGGGTTGGCCGCCTTGATCCGCGCCACGCCACTAAGGATCGCCCGCCCCTGGGCGGCACTGCCCAGGTAGCCGGACAGCACGGCATCGCATTGCCCCAGCTCGCCAATGGCGGCAATCCCTTCGACCAGTGCAGGAATCTGCTGTGGTGCAAGCACCTCGCCCGCCCATTGGCCATACTGGGTGTGGTTGGAGAACTGCACGGTATTGAGCGGCCAGACATTCACCCCAAGCCGCTGCATCGGAAACACCGCGGCACTGTTGCCGGCATGGCCGAAAACCACGTGGGACTGGATGGCGAGCAAATGGGGTGTGCGTTTCATGCCGGATTCCGAAAGACAGATGAATTCAAGCCGCGCAGTATGCGACCAAACGCAGCCTGTACGACAGACCGATCACACAGTTAAGCTGCTGCCAATTTTTGGAGCCATGACCACATGCTGACCCTGGGAAATATCTTTGTGCTGATGCTGCTGGCCACCGGCGGCGCCTGGCTATGGCACAACCATGGCTTGCGCGAGCGGGCGCTGGAAAGGGTCAAGCAGCACTGTGCCAAGCTCGATATCGAACTGCTCGACGGCAACGTGGCCCTGCGCCGAATCGGCTTTGAACGCGACGCCCGAGGCCGGCGGCGGCTGGCACGGATTTACAATTTCGAATTCACCGTCACCGGCGAGCAGCGCCATGCCGGCACCATCACCCAGTTCGGCGCCCATAGTGCCCGGATCGAACTGGCGCCCTATCCGTGCGAAACCCCACCACAGCCACGCGCCGAAGTGATCGAATTAAGCCAGTGGCGCGAAGAGCACAGCAAGTCCCGTCACTGATCGACCTGCAACAGGCCATAGGCGCGCAGGCAGGCCTTGCCCAACGGGATACGCAAGGGCGCGTCCGCGATGCCCGCGGGCATATCGATGTTCAACGCAAAGGTGTAAACCTTGCCCTCCTGCTCGACCCAGCCGACCCACCAGCCGATATCCGGGGATGGCTTGTCGGCCCAGCCCGTCTTGCCATAGAGCCGCCAGCCTGGCCCCTGCTCTAGCAAGCTGATCTCCCGCGTGCTGGCCTGGAGCGCTGCGGGCAACGGCAATTGGCCCAAGGCTAGGCGCGCCAGAAAACGCGCCTGCTCGACGGCGCTGATTTTCAGCGGGCCCGCGATCCAGAACTGGTCCACGTGGTCACCCACCTCACCATTGCCATAGTCCAGCCGCGCTAGCGTGTCCTGCATACGCGTCAGCCCGATGCGGCGAGCCAGTGCCTGATACACCGACAGATTCGACACTTTGATGGCCTCGCGCAGGCCCATGTCGTGCTCCCACGCCTTGAGATAAAGCGGCTTGCCATCGTAGGGGAACACTTCATCGACGCTGCTGACCGCGCCTGTGGATAACCCGATCAGGGTATGGGCAATCTTGAAGGTCGAGGCCGGGATATAGCGGGTACCGGCCCGCTGAACGTTGAAGCCGCTCAAGCGCTGGGCACTCGCGTCATACAGCACAAAGGTGCCCTGAACCCCGGCCTTGGCAAAGACCTCGGCCAGGGCCGGGTTTTCCTCGATATCCGCCGCCAGGAGAGCGGGGGCGAACAGCAGGCTGAAGATCAGTAAAAAAACGTTCATGAGGCTCAGGCCCAACCCTGTAGAAGCGAGCTTGCTCGCGATAAAAAACCATCAGCACACCGTTCAATCGATACGCCTGAAACCTTCACCAGCCCGCTCGCGCCTACCCCGGCTTTTCACACAAGCAGGCGGCGATGCCCGCCCGTAAAGCCTGCTCATCCTGCTCTGCGGCAAAAATCAGCTCCAGCCGCGAATCCCGGGACCACTCGCTCGGCAGCCATTCCAAAGCCGAATTATCCACAGCGTTGGTCGAGATCCAGCCAGCCGGGCTGTGGATAACAGCCTTGGCCCGCTGCCAGTCGAGCTTGCCGAGGAAATGCTCGAGACGCTCACGATCAAACTGCTGGCTCGGATGCCAGCGCCAACCGATGCTCCAGCCCTGCGCCTGCTGCTGACTGAGGCAAATCGGCTGACGCGGATCGCTCCAGAGCATCGGCATTGGACTCGGCCCGGCTGGCAGAGCCGGGTTATCCACAGGCGCTCCGGCATGGGTCGTCGCCCCTGGTAATAGCGCCAACGGCAACGCCGCCTGGACGCTCCAGTACAACGCACTTCCCGCTGGCAACAGCGCAACCAGACGCTGGCGTTCAGCCTGCGACAGCCCTTCGGATTTATTCAACACCAGCAAACCCGCCGCCGACAAAGCCTCTTGTTGTGCCGCCGGTAGCGGTTTACCGGCCGCCAGTGCCGCGGCATCCAGCACCAGGACGCAAGGCTGCACGGCCAGCACCCCAGCCCAGGGCGCGACCTGCAGTTGGGCCAGTATCTGCGCCGGATGGCCCAGGCCCGACGGCTCGATAAACAAGCGATGCGGCCGCGCCTTGCGCAGTAGACGGGCGAGGCCGACCTGGAACGGCGCGCCATTGACGCAACATAAACAGCCGCCAGCCACTTCCCCCAGTGCGATACCATCCCCGGCGCGGGTCAGCAGCGCAGCATCCAGGCCGATCTGGCCGAACTCGTTGATCAGCACTGCCCAGCGCTCACCGGCGGGCCGCTGTGCCAGCAGCTGGCGAATCAGGCTGGTCTTGCCGGCACCCAGCGGGCCTGCGATGACATGGGTGGGAATGTTCTGCAGCATGCTCGAGGTTTTCTTGGAGGTGGTGGATGCAAGTCAGATGGTTGCCGTGGCTATGGCTCCTGGGGGCGGATCCGGTCCTGGCCCAGGCCTGCGTGGTGCATAGTCAGGCCGAACGGCTCGATGTGAAAGTCTGCCAGGAGAACCGCAGTATTCCGCCTCAACTGTTCCACGACGGTTTTTGTCAGCCGAACCTGGCCGGACAGAAGGTTGAAGTGGAGTATGTCGAACAGTGTCCCGGCGGCTCTTTCGGCATCTGCCGCGATGCCCAGGTCGCCAATATGCCTTACCGCCAGGATATTCACTATTACGGCGTGGCGCGCGATGCGCTCTACCTCAAGCCGTTTTGCGAGAACCAGAGCCAGGGCCATTGGCAGGCCCCCTGACGCACTCAGGCCAGCCAGTCGAGGGTCAGGATCAAACGCCGCTCACCCGCCCCCAGCGCTGGCGAGCGATGCACCAAGCCCTGGCCTTCATTGCCCCGCCATCGCTCTCCCTTGAGCAACGCCACCTCGCCACAGCCAATCTGCTGGATCAAGGTCGGATCGAGCGGTTCGGCCGCCGGATTGCCCAATTGCCGCCGGTCCATGACCTCTTCTGCCAGCCACTGGCAACCGGCACCGGCGAACGTACTGATCAGCCGCACGGGCACATGATCGACGTGAAAACGCGGGCACATGGCCTTATCCAGCACCCGCAAGCGCAAACCAATGCGCTGCGCGCCCAGTAAACAGGCATAGGCACTGACCAGCCAGGAAAGCTCGGCGATAAAGCCGGCATACCCCTCCAAGTCACTAAAGCCTACCGCCAGCCCCTGCAGGTTCGGCACCGAATCCTCGGTCGGCATCTCTAAGGTGATCGACTCTGCCAGCGGTTGATTCAAGGCCAGCACTAACTGAGCAAACTCGGCGATATGCACCGGCAAGCGGCGCTGCCAGACCGCCAGATTGACCCCGTCTTCCAGGATCCGGGCCAACACCTGGGGGCTTTCTCCGTGCACCTGGTAAACGCCCCCCGACGGCTGTACGCGCGGCGCCAGCATCAGGCGGCCACCTCGTCATGCCAGGGTCCGAAAGGATCGCTCAACAGGCGCCACCCCTCAATGCCGCTCGCCATCTCGGCATCGTCAAGCAGGCACTCATCGAGCTGGGCGCGAAGAAGCGTAAAGTCGATGTTTTGCCCGATAAACACCAGTTCCTGGCGGCAATCACCGGTGTCGCTCGTCCAATGCTCCAGGATGGCAGCGGTACTTTCCTGGTCCTGCGGCCAATGTTCGCGCGGTACAAAGCGCCACCAGCGCCCAGCAAAACCATGGCGCATCAGGCCGCCGGCCTGAGACCAACTGCCCGCTTCCTGATACTTGCTCGCCAGCCAGAAGAAACCCTTGGAGCGCAGCAGTTTGCCGTTGGTCCAGGGCCGATCGATAAAGTCGTAGAAGCGCTGGGGATGAAAGGGACGCCGCGCCCGGTAGGCCGTGGAGGCAATCCCGTACGCCTCGGTTTCGGGCACATGTTCACCGCGCAACTCCTGTAGCCAGCCCGGAGCCTGGGCCGCCCGTTCAAAATCGAAACGGCCCGTATTGAGGATCTCCGCTAGCGCGACCTCGCCCATCACCATCGGGATAATCCGCGCTTGGGCATTGAGCCGTTCGAGAATGGCGGTCAGCTCGGCGCGCTCACTGCTGCTGATCAAATCGATCTTGCTGAGCAGAATCACATCGGCAAATTCGACCTGCTCGATCAACAAATCGGTGATCGAGCGCTCGTCTTCTTCGCCCAGGGTTTCACCCCGGGACGCCAGGCTTTCGGCAGCCTGATAGTCGCGCAGGAAATTCAGGCCATCGACCACCGTCACCATGGTGTCGAGCCGCGCAAGATCCGCCAGGCTCTGCCCGTCTTCACCGCGAAAGGTGAAGGTTTCGGCCACCGGCAGTGGTTCGGAAATACCGGTGGACTCAATCAGCAGGTAATCGAAGCGGCCCTCCCGGGCCAGCTTGCCGACTTCCTCCAGCAAATCTTCGCGCAGCGTGCAGCAGATGCAGCCATTGCTCATCTCGACCAGCTTTTCCTCAGCGCGGTTGAGGCTGACATCGCGCTGAACTTCGCTGCCATCGATATTGATTTCGCTCATATCGTTGACGATCACCGCCACCCGCAGGTGCTCGCGGTTGCGCAGGACATAATTGAGCAGGGTGCTTTTTCCGGCCCCAAGAAAGCCGGACAACACAGTTACAGGGAGGCGCTGGGGCATGGGGTATTCCTCATCAGGGACGGCGGTTCAGAGCGTGCGCTGGTGCCGCTCGCGCCACTCTTCACGCTCTTTGGCTTCGATACTCAAGGTGGCGGTGGGCCGCAGCAGCAGGCGTTTCAGCCCAATGGGCTCGCCCGTTTCACGGCACCAGCCATATTCGCCACGGGCCAGGTGTTCGAGGGCTTCATCGATCTTGTCGAGCAACCTCTTCTCCCGCTCCAGCAGGCGCAGTTGCCACTGGCGCTGCTCTTCGGCGCTGCCCACATCGGCCGGATCGCTGCTCGGTTCGTGTTCGCGCAACTGCTCGAACTCTTCACCGATGCGCTGTTGCAACGCGTGACGCTGGTCCAGCAGCAGCTCGCGGAAAAATCCCTGCTGGGTTTCATCCATATAGGCTGCGCTCGGTTGGGCGAGCAGTTCTTGTTCGGTCATGGCAATCACAGGCTGGGCTTTAGATTATGTTATATTATAACAACGCAATAATACCAACCCTCTCTTGCGCGACCCGACAAAGCGCGCAACGCTGCGGCCCTCGCCCAGGAAACAACGATGAATGTGATCTTCAGATGTGCCCTGTTCGGGCTCTGTCTCGCGGCCACACCGGCCCATAGCCAGATTTCCGTCACCCCGGCCGACTGCACCCGCAGCGCGACATTGCTGGCCTGCCGGGACAATCTGGGTAATAGCTATAGCGTCGCCGCACTCGGCACGACGATCTACCTGCGCGGCTACGAAGTCCGCGACAAGCGACGCTGGAGCCAGGTCAGCAGCCGCTATGGCAACCTCACCTTCTTTACCGGGCTGGCATCGGACGGCGAAGCCTGGGTCGGCTACAGCCGCAAGGTGGGCTGGACCACCCTCAATCGATTCTCCAGCTCCAGCGGCGGAGCCGGTCGTTTCACCTGCAACCGCCTCGTTGGCTGCTAAACCTGCCCTGAGGTTCGCGCCTGCTGCCACGCCAGGTAGCTGCCTGCCGGCGGGTTAGCGCGAAAGTAGCGCTGCAGGCCACTAAACAAACCCTCGGCCACCGCTTGCTGATGACGGGCGGTGACCAGCCGCTGGCGATCGCGGGCATTGGAGATAAACCCGGTTTCAACCAGGATCGACGGCACGTCCGGCGACTTGAGCACCGCAAAACCTGCCTGTTCCACGCGTTTTTGATGCAACGTGGTGATACCCGCCAGGCTATCGAGCACCTGATGGCCCAGTTGCAGGCTGGCGGCGATGGTCGCGTTCATCGACATATCCAGGATCACCCCGGCGAGCATCGGGTCCTTGTCCTTGAGATTCAGCAAGCTCGTAGCCCCCAACAGGTCTGCACCATTTTCGCGCTGGGCCATGAAGCGCGCAGTGGTCGAGGTCGCGCCGCCTTCGGACAACGCATAAACCGAAGCGCCCGAGGCCGTCAGCCGCGGCGCCGCATCGGCATGGATCGAGATAAACATATCGGCTTTGTGCTGCCGGGCCACGTCCACCCGTTTACGCAGCGGCACAAAGACATCGGCGTTGCGCACCAGGCGCACATCAAAGCCCTTCTCACGTTTGAGCCGTTTGGCCAGCAGTTGCCCAATAGCCAGCACGACATCCTTTTCCCGCTCGCCACGCGCACCGACCGCCCCCGGATCCTTGCCACCATGACCCGGATCGACCACGACGATAATGTCGCGCCCAACCCCTTGGCCCTGGGGCCTTGCCAATGTGTCCGGCGACGCGATCAGTGCCGTCGTCGGTGGCAATAGATCGAGTACCAGACGATGGCCCTGGCCGTTGCCCGGCGGCAGAAGAAAGCTCTCCAGGCGCATCGGCTTCTGCAGGTCCAGAACGATCCGACGCCCCTCGCCGCCGCCCAGCGGCCCGCTACGAATGGCCCGAACTGGCGTGCCGGCCAACGCCAGATGGTTGAAGTCGGTAGTCAGCCGCGCGCCCTGGATATCGACGATCACCCGTTCGGGCGCACTGAGCGCAAAGGTCTTGTACTGCACGGCACCACTGAGTTCGAACACCAGGCGCAGCTTGTCGGGCGAATGAGAAAGCCGGGCGTGATGGATCTGCGTCGCCATCACGGAAAACGGTAACGCAAGGGAAGCACTGGCCAGCAGCCAGTTGAGCAATTGACGTCTGTGCATAAGGTCTTCCACCGGCCGGGAACAGTTCGGATTGAAAAAAGCTTTTTCGAGCTTATTGTTATAATATAACATTAACTTTTCTTCCGACGATGGACCCGCTCATGAATGCGCTGACTCTGCCGGATATTGCCGCCCAAACCGCCAGGCAGGCCTTGCCCCTGGATTGGGTTGGGATGCGTGGCGTCGCCCTGCCCATCCAAATAGACGATCAACGCCTGAGTGCGAGAGCCGATGCCGGTGTCAGCCTCGATGACGGCGAAGCGCGCGGCATCCATATGTCACGTCTGTATCTGGCGCTGGAAGATTTTCAGCAGGAAAATCTCACTCCAGCCTTGTTACGGCATGTATTGCAGCGTTTTCTCGACAGCCATGAGGGCCTTTCCAACAGCGCTTTCTTGCACATTCATACCGACCTTTTGCTCAAGCGGCCGGCCTTGGTCAGCCCACTTTCCGGCTGGAAAACCTATCCACTGGTGCTCGAAGCGCGACTGGAAAACGCAATGTTCCACGTGGAACTAAAAATCGATGTGCTCTATTCATCGACGTGCCCGTGCTCCGCTGCGCTCGCCCGGCAGTTGATTCAGCAGCAATTTATCGACGACTTCGCCAACCAACCACTCCAGCACGCAGACGTCCTGTCCTGGTTGGGCAGTGCAAACGGCATTGTTGCAACACCCCATAGTCAACGCAGCGTCGCTCGACTGAGGCTGCGGTTGCGCAGTAATACTCCGTGGCTGCCCTTGAAAAGCCTGATCGACAGCGCCGAAACCGCACTGGGCACTGCCGTACAAACGGCGGTAAAGCGCGCCGACGAACAAGCCTTTGCCTTGGCCAACGGCCAGAACCTGATGTTTTGCGAGGATGCCGCCCGCCGCTTGCATCAAGCGTTCCGCGAGCGCAGCGACGTGAGCGCCTTCCGCTTGCAGGTCGTCCACGCCGAAAGCCTGCATGCCCACGATGCCGTGGCCGAAAGCCGCTGGAACTGGGAGTCGGGGCAATGATCCGCAAGAATCCCTCCGGCGATCTACCGATCATTGCCGAATCCGCCTACGTGGATAAAACCGCGATCATTTGCGGCAAGGTGGTCATTGGTGAAAATGTATTTGTCGGCCCCTACGCCGTCATCCGCGCCGACGAAGTCGATGCCAGTGGCGGGATGGACCCGATCACCATTGGGGCCAACTCGAACATCCAGGACGGCGTGGTGATCCACTCCAAGTCTGGCGCTGCGGTGACCATCGGCGAGTTCACGTCCATCGCCCACCGCTCAATCGTTCACGGCCCATGCACCGTCGGCGACCGCGCCTTTATCGGCTTTAACAGTGTGCTGTTCAACTGCACGATCGGCGCCGGCAGCGTGGTCCGCCACAACTCGGTCGTGGACGGCCGCGACCTGCCCGCCGACTTCTATGTGCCCTCCACGACCCGCATCGGCCCCAACACCGACCTCAGCCAGTTCCCACCGGTCAGTGTCCGCGCCTCGGAGTTTTCCGAAGATGTGGCGCGCACCAATGTCGATCTGGTGCGCGGCTACAAAGCCCTGCAGAACGAGTTCTAGGCATGTCGACAATCCTTATCCGCAATGCCCGGTTGGTCAATGAAGGCCGCGAGTTCGACGCCGACCTGCTAGTGGCCCATGGGCGAATAGAACAGATTGCCAGCCAGATATGCGCACCTCATGCCCAGGTCGAAATCGATGCCCAGGGGCAATCGCTGCTGCCGGGCATGATTGATGACCAGGTGCACTTTCGCGAACCCGGAGCGCCCCACAAAGGCACCTTCCATAGCGAATCGCGCGCTGCCGTGGCTGGAGGCATCACCAGTTACATGGACATGCCCAACACCCGGCCCGCGACCCTGACGCTCGCGGCGCTGGCCGACAAGCAGCGGCGTGCGGCTCTGTACTCGGTGGCCAACTACGGGTTCCATTTTGGCGTCAGCAACGACAACCTCGACACCGTCGCAGCGCTCGATCCCTGCCAGGTGGCGGGGGTAAAAGTGTTTATGGGGGCATCTACCGGCCAGATGCTGGTGGATGACCCGCACGTCCTTGAGCGCCTGTTCGCCGAAGTCCCGACCTTGTTGCTGGCCCACTGTGAACACACGCCCAGCATCCTGGCCAATGAGCAAAGCCTGCGCAGTGCCTTTGGCAACGACTTCCCACCCGGCGCACATCCCCTGATTCGCGATGCACAGGCCTGCTATCGATCCTCGTCACTGGCCGTGGAACTCGCACGCCGCCACGGCACCCGCTTGCATGTCTTGCACGTGAGCACCGCCCGCGAGCTAGCCCTGTTCGAAGACAAACCCCTGAGCGAAAAGCACATCAGCGCCGAAGTCTGCCTGCATCATCTGCTCTTCGATGATCGTGATTACGCGCGGCTCGGCAACCTGATCAAATGCAACCCGGCAATCAAAAGCCAGCAGGACCAGGCCGCCCTGCGTCTGGCCTTGCTCGGCAATCGCCTGGATGTGATCGGGTCCGATCATGCGCCCCATACCTGGGACGAAAAGCAGCAACCCTACGAGCAGGCACCTGCCGGGCTACCGCTGGTTCAGCAAGCCTTGCCTGCCTTGCTCGAACTGGTCGCCGATGGCGTCTTGCCGATGACCACCCTGGTCGCGAAAACCAGCCATCGCGTCGCGGATTTGTTCGCGATTGCCGAGCGCGGTTATCTGCGTGAGGGCTACTGGGCCGACCTGGTCCTGATCGAACGCCTGGCGCAACCACAAGCGGTGTCATTACAGCCGGTGCTCAGCCAGTGCGGCTGGACTCCTTTCATGCATGCGCACTTTCGCCATCGTGTTACCAGCACAGTGGTTTCCGGCCAACTGGCCTGGCATGCCGGGCAAATCCGTCGTGACTGCCAGGGCCTGCCCATGCGCTTTATGCGCTGACTTCCAATACTCCCTCGCGCCCCAAGGAAAATGTTTCGATGATCCGCATCACCCTGCCCGATGGCACGTTGCGCGAGTACGACCAGCCGCTTACCGTCCATGAACTGGCTGCCAGCATCGGCGCCGGCCTGGCCCGTGCTACGGTCGGCGGCCGAGTCGACGGCCAGGTTGTCGACTGCACCTTTATGCTCGAGCGGGACGCCCGGGTCAGCATCATCACCCCGCGCGATCCCGAAGGCCTGGAGATCCTGCGCCACTCCTGTGCCCATCTGCTGGCGATGGCGGTCAAGCAGATCTACCCGGGCGCACAGCTCACCCTGGGGCCGGTTATCGAAGATGGCTTTTACTATGACTTCGCTTATGAGCGGCCCTTCACTCCCAAGGACCTGGAGCTGATTGAAACCCGCATGCACAGCCTGGCGGCGACCAATCATTCGGTGCGTCGCCGTGAACTCGCCCGCGAAGAAGCGCTCGAGTACTTCACCGCGCTGGGCGAGTCGTACAAGGTTGAACTGATTCGCGACCTGCCGGCAGGGGCAACCATTTCGCTGTATCGCCAGGGAGATTTCGAAGACCTGTGCCGTGGGCCCCATATTCCCTCGACAGGCATCCTCCAGGCGTTTCGGCTGACCAAGGTTGCCGGCGCCTATTGGCGCGGCAACGCCAACAACGCGCCTTTGCAACGCATCTATGGCACCTGTTGGGCCACCCTGAACGACCTCAAGGCCTACCTGCTACGCCTTGAGGAAGCCGGTAAACGCGACCATCGCAAGTTGGGTACACAGCTGGACCTGTTCCATTTCGACGAATGTGCGCCGGGATCAGTGTTTTGGCACGCCAAGGGCTGGACCCTGTTCCAGGGCCTGATCGGCTATATGCGCCAGCGTCAGGAAGCCGCCGGCTACAGTGAGGTCAACACCCCGGATGTGATGGACCGGGGATTGTGGGAAATCTCCGGGCACTGGCAGAACTACCGCGACCATATGTTCACCACCGCGACCGAGGACCAACGGGTCTTTGCCCTCAAGCCGATGAACTGCCCTGGTGCCGTCTCGATTTTCGCCCATGGGCGCAAAAGCTACCGCGACCTGCCGCTGCGCCTGGCCGAATTCGGCAAGGTCCATCGTTATGAACCCTCCGGAGCGTTGCACGGGCTACTGCGGGTCCGGCACTTCACGCAGGACGACGCGCATATTTTCTGCACACCTGCGCAGATGCAGGACGAGTGCGCCCGGACCATCGCGCTGGTCTTCGAGATCTACCGGGAGTTCGGCTTCGAGGACATCACCGTGAAACTCTCGACCCGCCCGCCCAACCGGATTGGCAGCGATGACACCTGGGACCAGCTCGAAGGAGCCCTGAGCGGGGCCCTGGACCAAATGGCGATCGAGTTCCAACTCAACCCCGGCGAGGGTGCCTTCTACGGCCCCAAGCTGGAATTCGTGTTGCGCGATGCCATCGGTCGCGACTGGCAATGCGGCACCCTGCAAGTCGACCTCAACCTGCCGGAGCGATTCGACCTTGGCTACACCGACGAACACGGCCAACGCGCGCGACCGGTCATGTTGCACCGGGCGCTGTTCGGATCTCTGGAGCGGTTTATCGGCATTCTGCTGGAGCATTACAGCGGCGCCCTGCCACTATGGCTCGCGCCCCTACAAGCGGTGGTGCTGACCATCAGCGAGCACCAGACGGCCTACGCCCAGCAGGTGGCCCAGACCCTGAGGACCCAGGGCTGGCGTATCAGCGCAGACGTGCGCAATGAAAAGATCGGCTACAAGATTCGCGAACACAGCCTGCAAAAAGTGCCGTACCTGTTGGTGGTTGGCGACCAGGAAATGGCCGCCGGCGAGGTCAGCCTGCGCCGCCGAGACGGCACGAACGAAGGCCGTGTACGCCTGGCGGAGTTGGCATCCAGCGGCAAGCTACCAGCGAGCCGCTAAAAACCTGAAGCTGGCCGCTTAGGTCCGAGGTTTGACCGTGCCGCAATCCTGGCCCAGCCAAACCGCCCGAGTGTCCATGCTGCCCTTTTGCTGGATACCCGTAGCATTGAACGTGCCACTGACCTGGGTGGTGAACTCGCGGTCACTGGCGAAATGCGCAACGCCCGCACCCTGGGCTTTCGGGCAACTGAAGCGAAACCGCCACTGCGCGCCGTTGCGCTCGGTGATCTGCTGGCTACAGCCGGATTGCGGGTCGGTCAGCGGGATCGAGTCGGACTTCACCTGCTCGGGCGTCAGGCACACGCGTACACCCTGCCCACCAATATTGAGCCCCTGCTTTTGCAGCATCGCCCGCTGCTCCGGCGTGATGTTTTGCTGCAAGGCGCCCAGCATCAATTGCAGATCCGGCAGTGCCTGGCCATCGACCTGCATATTGCTTGAGGTCAACTCCCAGAGCCCAGGCTGCAACATCTGCGCCTGAGCCCATGGCGCCAACACCAGGCAAAAAGCGGCACCCAACAGACGAACCTTTATCCCGTGACTTTTCATGCGGCCGCCCTTCTTCCTGTGATGAATTCAAAGTTGTCCGATATAGACGCCAGAATAGCCTTTGTGTTGCACGCACAATTAAATAGCGACATCCGCCCCCGAACATGGTCTGTTAGGCACTGAAGACTCAGGAGTAAGGCTGCCCCATGGACTACTTCGGCCCGCACTTTTTTGGCTATCTGATTGCACTGATCCACTTTCTCGGCACGCTCGCGGCCATCCATGCCGTGCTGACCGTGCGCACCGCCCAGGGCTCGATCGCCTGGGCCTTGTCACTGGTCTTTATTCCCTACCTGACCCTGATCCCCTACCTCATCTTCGGCCGCAGCACGTTTGATGCCTATATCCAGGCACGGCGCCAGGCCAACCTGGAAATGCACACTGCCATTACCGCCCTCGACTGGCGCCCCTGGGTAGAAGAAGCGCTCAGCGCGCGCAACTCCCAGGCCTACGCCGCACTGCGGGCCATGCCCAAGCTGGGCCGCATGCCCTGCCTGGCCAACAACCGGGTCCGACTGCTGATTAATGGCGAGGCCACCTTTTCGGCCATTTTCCAGGCCATCGAGCAGGCCCGTGAAGCCGTGCTGGTGCAGTTCTTTATCGTCCATGACGACAAGCTTGGCCGCCGCCTGCAACAACTGTTGATACGCAAGGCCGCCGAGGGCGTGCAGGTTTATCTGCTCTACGACAGTATCGGTAGCCATGCCCTGTCGACGACCTATGTCGATGTACTGCGCAAGGCCGGGGTACAGGTCAATGCCTTTGCCACCCATGGCGGCTGGATCAACCGCTTCCAGGTGAACTTTCGCAACCACCGCAAAGTGGTGGTGGTCGACGGGGTGCGCGGGTTTCTGGGCGGACACAACGTCGGCGACGAATACCTTGGGGAGAAGCCACCGCTGTCGCCCTGGCGCGATACCCATGTCGAGGTCAGTGGCCCGGTAGTTGCGTGCCTGCAGGAGTCGTTCGCCGAAGACTGGTTCTGGGCCGCACGTAACCTGCCGCCGCTGATCCTGCCGCAGTCCTACCCCGATGATGGAGTGCTCTGCCAGTTGCTCGCGAGTGGGCCGGCAGATCCGTTCGAAACCTGCTCGCTGTTCTTTGTCGAAGCCATCCATGCAGCCACCCACCGCGTCTGGATCACAACGCCTTACTTCATCCCTGACGAGGCCGTGTTCGCCGCACTGCGCCTGGCGGTGCTGCGCGGCGTCGATGTGCGCATTCTGCTGCCCGCCCGGGCCGATCACCGGATCGTCTATGCCGCCTCCAGCCTGTATGCCTTCGAGGCCGTGCGAGCTGGGGTCAAGGTGTTGCGCTACAAACCAGGCTTCCTGCACCAGAAGGTGGTGCTGGTCGATGAGGCCATCACGGCCATCGGCAGCGCCAATTTGGACAATCGGTCCTTCCGGCTGAATTTCGAGCTGATGCTACTGACCGTCGACGAGGCCTTTGCCGGCCAGGTCGCCGCCATGCTCGAAGCCGACTTTGCCCTGGCCCGGGTGGTGACCAAGGAAGACAGCCAGGAGACACACCGCCTGCAAAAACTGGGCATGCGCATCGCCCGGCTGATCTCGCCGATTCTCTAGCGAGTCAGTCGCGGTACAGATCGTCGCGGGTCCAGGGCAACTCGTGGCTGCCGTCGGCATGGGGTTTGACCGCGAGTATCTGGTGCAGATTGATCCACCCCTTGGCAAAGGCATAAGCGCAGCCAGCCAGGTACAGCCGCCAGATGCGCAGGGCCTGCTCGGGCACCAACTTGGCCGCGGCCTGTAGATTGTCTTCCAGGCGCTCGCTCCAGAAATCCAGCGTACGCGCGTAATGCAGCCGCAGGCTTTCGACATCGACGACTTCCAACCCGACCTCGCTGATCTGGGCACTGATCATCGACAGATGGGGCAGTTCGCCATTGGGAAACACATAGCGCTCGATAAAGTCACCGGCCCCGCGCCCGACTGGACGGCCATCGGTGTGCTTGGCAGTAATCCCGTGATTCATCACCAGACCGCCCTCGCGCACCGCGCCGAACAGTCGCTGGCAGTAAACCGGTAAATTGGCGTGGCCGACATGCTCGAACATGCCAACGCTGACCACCTTGTCGAAGCGCCCGTCCTGGGGCAGGTCACGGTAGTCGAGCAACTGCAGTTCAACCTGGCCGTCGAGCCCTTGCGCCTTGACCCGTTCGCGCGCCAGCACCAGTTGTTGCTCACTCAGCGTAATCCCGAAGACCTTCACACCGAACTCTCGTGCCGCATAACGCGCCAGCCCACCCCAGCCGCAACCGACGTCGAGCAGGTATTCACCAGGCTGCAAGCGCAGCTTGCGACACAGATGGCGGAACTTGGCCTGCTGGGCCTGCTCCAGGGTTTCACCGCCCGTCTCGAAGTACGCGCAGGAATACACCATCTCCTGGTCGAGCCACAGCTGGTAGAAGGTATTGGACAGGTCGTAATGATAGGCAATGGCCGCAGCATCGGCCGCCTTGTCATGCTCCGCACGCACAGGAAGGTTTTCACCCTCGTCTTCGAGCAGCGCCTGGCTCATTTCATCGCAGACTCGCACCACTTCGCTGATCGGCCCTTCAAGCTCCAATCGCCCTTCGACAAACGCACTCCCCAGAAGATCGAGGCTGGGATGAGTGAACTGAGTCACCAGTTGCGGATCCTTCACCACAATCGTGACACTGGGAGAAGGGCCGAGGTTGAACTCATGGCCATCCCAGAGTCGCAAGCGCAATGGAAGGTGCAGGTTCTGTAGGGCCGGTGGAAGTTGCGCGAGCATCAGTAATCCCCCCTTGGTTTCAGAAGTCTGAATTGAGGGTAGTACATCTGTCGGCGCCGGCAGGCTATCGGTCTAATAGCGGAGACCTATGGATCAATGAGCTGTAGTAAACCTTCCTCGATCCAGCCCTTGAGCCAAGTCACCGCCTGCAGCGGCGCGCCCTCGACAAGCTCGTCCGCCAGCTGTGCGCACAGCGCGGCAAAGGTCCAGTTCTCAAGGGCCATACCAGCGAGCGCCCACGCCTCCTGAGCGGACAGGCTGCGGTAATGACAGAGCAGCTCCCGACGCCAGACCAGGCAGACTTCGGGCTGCTCCAGTCGCTGGCTGACGGGAAAGGCCAGTTCCCCCTTGGCCGCACGCCAGAGCGCCAGGCTATTGAAATGACAGCTCAACCATTGCACCGAAGGCGCCAGGGCCACCCGCAACAGCGGCCACTGCTCGGGGCTCAGGGCGGCCATGCGTTGCAGGTTCAGCAGATCAGCGTCCGCGGCATCGAAAGCCAGAGTAAAGGCCCATTCCAGCCGCGCCAGCTCGGCCAGCGGCGCACTCTGTGCGGTAACCAGATGCTGACGGATAAACCTTTCCAAGTTCGTCCCCAGCCAACGCAGGCTGAAATGCACCGAGGGATAGTGCTGGATGTAGGCATCAAGCAGCGCGTCGAACTCATCGTCACCCAGCCAGTTGCGGAGCGCCGGGAAGTCCGCGCGCAGTACTTCGCGCAAACGGGCCGAATAGGCGTTGCGGTAGATGGCCAAACCATTGGCGACATTCAGGCTCGGCCCACCCCGTAGGCTGTCGTGCAGCACCGCACTGGCGCCATCGGCGCTGCCGCGCAGATAGTCTTCAAACGCCAGTTGCCAGTCGATCAGCCGCATGCCGACCTCCGTGCCAACACCTCGTCAGCCAGGGTACGCGCGATGTTCAGCTCGTCGAGCAGCTCGCCCAGAGGCGGAAAATGGTCGTCGCGTTCGAGCAGCGTCGCCACCGGTCCCAGATGCTCGAGCGTACGTTGATACAGCGCCCACACCGGATCACTGACGGGATGGTCATGGGTATCGATTACGTAGTCGCCATAGTCGCTGTGGCCGGCCAGATGCAGCTGGCGGATGGTCTGCGGCGCCAATGTCTCGATAAAGGCCCAGGCATCGAAGCCGTGATTGCGCGAGCTGACATAGACGTTATTGATATCCAGCAGCAGCTCGCAACCGCTGTCCTCGCTCAAGGCCCGCAGGAATTGGCACTCACTGTAATCATCCCGGGCCGAACGCACATAGCTTGAGACATTTTCCAGCACCAATGGACGTTGCAGCACGTCCTGTACCTGTCGGACGCGTCCGGCGACGTACTGCAGGCTTTCCTCGGTATAGGGCAATGGCAACAGGTCATGCAATTGGTGCGCGCTGCCACGGCTCCAGCACAGGTGATCGGAAATCCAGGCCGGATTGACCCGTGCCGCCAGGCGTTTAATTTGCCTGAGGTAGTCCGGATCGAGCGCATGGGGGCCGCCGATGGACAGCGACACCCCGTGCATGACCACCGGATAACGCTCGGCGATGGCGTCCAGGTAATAAAGCGCCTTGCCGCCGTCAACCAGATAGTTTTCGCTAATGATCTCGAACCAGTCTACAACCGGCTGTTGCGCAAGGATTTCCTGGTAGTAGGCGCTGCGCAAACCCAGGCCAAATCCCAGAGAAGTATCGGATACACGCATCATGGGCTCCCTGGCCAAACCCCGGGGCGGTGGCGACACAGCCCCGGAGGCAAGCAGTTACTCGCCGACCTTTCCACCGGCCTTGGTGCATTCGCTCTGGGTCATGGCCTTGAAGCCCTGCCCTTTGCAAGCGCCCATCCCTTTGCAGGCATGATCCTTGGTTTTGCAGTCGTTCTGACCTTTGCAGGAGTTGACGCCATAACAATGCACCTGAGCATCGGCAGCCGACACCTGAGTGACAACACCGGCGAACAGGGTGGCAGCGGCAAGCGCAAGTGCAGCACCGGCAGCAACGGTTTTGATGGTCATTTTCTTATCCTCGGTCATTTCAGGGGGAGACCGGCCGAACGCAATGTTCTGTCGGACATAGTTCTAGAGTGACGACCTGGCAGGACGTTACAGCTGACCTAAATTTCTTTTTGCGAGCCATCGCGGCAACGAACAAACGGTTGGATCGACTTAAAACAACCAAAATCAATTAACATTTTTGTAGTAAAAATCCTATTAGCACGTAAGTTCAAATATTGGATTTTGATCTTTTTGTAAAAGAACTTATAAACACCCTTGATGTTCAGGTAACAATTTTCACTAGCCGCCTGCCTTGCCCTGCTGGGCCCAGATGTCTAGCATCAATTTTTCATAAAATGCCAGTACCAATCAGGCATAAAAACAGTGCTCTTGCATGCGCTTCTCTTTGATTTAAAAGCAAGCTTCAACTTCGTGAATGCCTGGAAGCGCTCATTCATAAATAAGCCGGCATCGCCGCTGACACTGACATGAGTAATGGCACCTGTCTTCAGCGAAGATAAAACCGTACGCCCATTCCCATATTGATTGAACGCATCCAGGGAGCCGTCATGAACAAGCCCAGCTATCCTCGATTTCAGACGCGCACGACCGCACTCGATAACAACCACAGCAGTTGCCTGACTCTCAATCAACCCGGCTCGACACTGGGGCTGAGCAATCTCCTGGACCTGATCGGCCACGAAATCTGCCAGGAAGACGACCAGCAAGTTCATCGGCTGACCTTCAAGAGTGGCCAGACACTCTGGATCAAGGCCGACTCCAGAATGGTCACGGTCAGGGGTCAATACATCAACTTTCGCAGCGAGTGCGACTCGTCACTCTCGACGCTGCTGGACGATCCGGCTCGCAAGGTTCGGCAGCCGGCCTGAGCAAGGCCCTGGCCCCTCCACCGTCAGGATCGCAGCATGGCTGCGAATACCTGCGCGGGCACCTTGGTACTCAACTCATGATGCCGGTGGTCACCGCTCACCACAGATCTTGTTCAAACCAACCTCGCAGAAAGGACGCAGGCCCATTGCCGGTAAGGCTTTCCGAGCGCTGCAGTGCTGCGTGGATGAACAGCACACAAACCGCAACTGACCCCCGCATGTGCTGCCGTGCAAAGGGCCCCCGTTGCCGCCTAGGCTATGGAGAATCGCGACTGTCATTGATAGATCAGCTTTTCGTCGGCCACCTAGGCTGAAACCCTGACACAAGCCCTTCGAGGACACTCCCATGCCCCGCCAGACCACCGCGATCACTCAGAATGAAGTTGCCTACATCGATACTGATCGTCCAGCTACGCAATCAACAGCCGTGCAGAAAAAGACGGACACCGAAAACTATCACTTGTTCAGGCAGGCATCAGCGTCTAAACAGCCAAATCGGCCCCTCACCAAGGGCAAACCACGCTTGGGCCCATCTCACGACAGCATCAATAGCGCACTCTCCGCTATAAAGCCTCCAGCCAGCTGGAGCTCTGCGCCCTTGCTGGAAGCTCTAACAACCTATTGCGAGGACAGTAAAAAAGCCGACCGCCTAACACAGGACCTGACCAAGCCAGGACTGCGAGATTTTCTATCGCTGGACGAATCGGAACTGTGCCTAAAACAGGACCAACTGACCAAGCAAGAGTTCGACACATTTATCAAAGCGCTGGCGAACGAAGGTCATGGCTCCAGCAGCAGTCTAACGAAACTGTTGAAGAAAGCATGGCGCTTGACCCAGAAGGAGAGCGGTGCACAGCAGACGTCCCACACCTCTGCGCCCTTGCAGGAAGCGCTAATAAGGTATTGCAAGGACAATGAAAAAGCCAGTTGCCTGAAACAGGACGTGACCAAGCCAGAACTGCGAGACTTTCTCTCGCTGGACGAATCAGTACTGCGCTTCAAACAGGCACAACTGACCAAACAAGAGTTCGACACGTTTATCGAAGTGCTGGCGAACGCCGGTCATGGCTCCAAAAGCAGTCTAACAAAGAAGTTGAAGACAGCATGGGACGGGGTACAGCAAGCCGCCCGTGATTCTGCGCACCCTGCGCAAGATCGTGCTCACCCAGCGAGCATTAGCATTCTCGCTCCCTCTGACCCCTTTGATGAAGATAAAAATTCGACTGAAGCCCCCTCAGAGACAGCCACTACCGAAGCGCTGAGAACTGATAGCACCCTAAGTAAAAGCGCCGAACTCAATCCCAACAAGTATAAAATTTATGCGGATGCTAAAGCCGATAGCGTTGAGCAAACACAGCCATCCAACGTCTCGGCGACCTTACCGAAAGCGATACCTTCCGCAAACACCCTCTCTGCCCACGATAAGAACCCCTTTGCGGAAGACGATGACGTTTCGCACACATCCAGCACCTCACCGCAAGCGGAAACTTCCGCAGATCTCCTCCCCAAAATTGTCCTGGATTCACTCAATAACTACCTCAGGACCCTAGACGGAAGTTCTTTTGGAGATGTCAACAAGGCACACGTCAAAAAGATAGAAGAAGACATCGCCAACAACGATATAATAAGAAAATACCTGATATTAAATAATAATAAACTCGAATGGCGAAATAAAGAGGTCGTATTTACCAACGCCGCTTTAAAGTTGTTGCTGGATGCATTCAAAGCAGAGCATAAGAAGGGAAGAAGCATGTACAAAGTGCTATTCTCAGCCTTCGAAATACTCAACGCAGCAGATAAGGCCGCCGGTGATTCTGCGCTTCATTCGCAAGATAGTATTCAGTCAGCGAAGATTAGCACTCCTTCAGGTACAACCCCCGCCTCCTCTAACGAAGGGCTGAGCACTGACAGCGCCCCAAATAAAAGCGCCGACAGCTATCTAGATGAATACAACCCTTTTGCGAATGCTGAAGCCGATAACGTTGAGCAGACACAAACATCCAACAGCTCGACGACATCTTCCGCTGCCCCCATTTTCCTCCAATTACTCAATAAATACATCAAGACCAAAGACAGGCAATGGGGGGAAAGCATCAACGAGGCACACGTCAAAAAGATGGAGCGTGACATCACTGAAAACTCGACGATCGGTGAACTCCTGATATTAAAAGACAAACAACTTCAATGGACACGTAACAACGTCACTGATGGCGATTTACATTCGCTTCTGAATGAATTCAGAAAACTGCATAATGGAGGGAAAAGCAGTTTGCTCCGAGTGCTATCCGATTCCAAGCTCCCAGCATTGGGCTTTCAAATGCTCGACGCAGCGACTCTTAAAAATATTATCCAGAAGGCCGCCGAGCCAGCACCTCACATGCCCGGCAGCGGCGAAGTGGTAAAGATGAAGCGGGATGCCATGACTAAGGCCCTTGAATTTTTCAGTGCCCCCGAGAACCACGAAAAGCCCTTACCCACTGGCGTACTGGATCAACTTATCGAGCATTATGGTCGTACAAAAAAAGATCTGGATAAACTACAAAAATCGCTGAAAGAAATAAAGTCCGAACAGACCCTAAATGACGACGGTTTCTTAGACATGTTAAAACGCTATTTAGGCTTTTTTAAACCCGAGGAACGGCTAGAAAGGTTCTCCGAAGACGTCGCGACTCTAGATACCAGGCTTCGCACGAAGATGCTCTCATGGCTGGACAAGGTTCAAACGGAACATCCGCCAGAGAGTGTGAGCACGCGTACTAATAATATGCTGATTAAGTGTCAGAAAGAAGCCCATGATCTTTACGCCGAAGAAATAACGGGTACCAATATTTTCTCAGAAAAAATTAACCCTGCGACCATCCAACAGATTGTGAAACAAGCACAGAAAAACTCCCATACCGTGCTCAAAGAGATTATCGCCGGCTATGGAAAGAAGTTTATCGATAACTTGACCAATGCTATCTCAGTTTTTTCCGTCTCCAATTACCTTAAAGGCACATCTCGCAAAGAGGCGGCGGACGACATCATCGCCATCAATAAAAAACTAGACTCTCTGTATGGGTTTGCACAAACACATCACAAAGAAAATATCCGACAAGTAACCAAGAAACTCTCTGATTCAGACATTATTGAAGAGATAAACCGCGATTTCGAAAGTTTGGAACAGGGCCTGGCCGACAGTATCCAGGCAAAGGTACTGGACAACTGTAAGCATGTATTAAGCTTGTACGACAAGGGCGTGACAAAAATCAAAGTGCCACTTGCCGGCAACTTTAGCAAAGAAGAAACCAATTCCAAGGCGTTGCGCACACTCTCCAATGAGCTGAGCGAGACAATCACCAAGATCCGCTCAACTTCCTATAAGAATTGCTCGACACTGGAGAAAGAAAACCTGGCTCCGAAACTGAATGAGGCAATAAAAGAGGTGACCCAACCCTTGGTGGAAAAAATCAAGAACCGCCTTCCCAAATTGGAAAGCATCGGAACGACATTGATATCAGCGTTCAAACGCGCGTTCGAACCAACACCTGCGAAAATACTGGGCTGTATTCCCCTAATCGGCGGGTTGACGCTTGCGTTGACGACCTTACCCAAATTGATCGCCATTCCATTGGGCATTACCGCAGCCGTTGTGCTGCCCTTCGCCCTATTGGGCTGGGTCGGCTGGAACATCTATAACTGCTTCAATCAGCGCAGTAATATTAAACAGACCTTAAAAACCTTGGAAACAATAAATTTATCTACAGCTAAATGACTACGTGGCCAAATATCAATCGCCCGCGAAGCAGACGGCGATATATCGGACCTCATCAACTTTTCTACATGGCCCTTACCATACAAACCTGGAGACCCGACAAAGGGCCTCCAGGTTGCAACAAGTTTACGCCCTAAGGCCCGATCAGATTGTTACGGATTAATAAACTTTGTCACAAAAGCTCTTGGATTCCGCGGCCGAGCGGGGGCGCTGATCCTGGAGAAGAGAGAATAAAGGTTGTCACAAAGCATAATCTTTCAAAAATTCTTGGGCTTTTCCGTTTAATAAAGGTCGTCACAACAGTAAAGGTTGTCACAGCAAAGGTTCAGCCAAAGAAAAATCACAAGGATATATCGTGCAAAAACCCCGGAAAAATTATGATGGTATCTTTGTACACAGAGGTAATCGGTACGAGCTTCTCCTGTTCACAGGTACTAAGTCTGTCTCATGCCCCCTCTTCACTCTGCCAGCACACAGTCCTAGATCGGGCCTTACAGTCCGGTTGGAAGCGATTCTCGGCTGCGCGGCGAAACAAGCAAAGGGCCAGTACAGCGAGCTCATGACGCAGCCCCACCGATACGTCATCAGAAGAAATTTCCATTGCCCGGCAAGCTGAGTTCTTACATCTGCGGTGACCTGGTGTGCGTTTCACCGTGGCAGTCACGGCACCATGCAAAGAGGGCGTCTTACAGAATCCGGCCATGTTTGAGCATTTCGTGGTCATCCGTGTAGCAGCGAAACAGCCCCAAAGAAATGGCGTAAAGCCCCGCCGACTGGGGCGTGAGATCCAGCCTGGACGTGTCCGCGCCACGGACGATTTCGGCGAGCTTGGCCAGAGTGGGATCATCGAGCTGGTACTTCTTGAGGAAGGCGTCGAAGCTGCTTAACGGCCCGACATGGCTCAGGTCTACCCCTAGAATGTCATAGAGCGTGGCACCTTCATCACTTGCCACGCGCAAGACCTCGCTGCTGGGGACGTAGCGGAAAACCGGGACTGTATCGATGAAGCGCTGGATGAGCCAAGGACAGGCGATCCGATCGATCTTTGGACGTTCACGCGTTACCCATTTCATTGGACACCCCACCGCCGGCAGGCGATGGGTCATGAAACACCGGCCGATGATGTCGGCCGGCAGTTGGTTTCAACCACGCAACATGTGGACTGCCAGGCCTGCCAGGGCGCAAGCGAATAGAACCTGAATGACACCCCGCTTAAAGCGGAATAGGGCAATTGCTGCAGCAACCGCTATCACCGCTGAAGGCCAGTCAAACGCCCCACTGAAGCCTTTTGGCCAAAGTACGTGGTAGCCGAAGAACATGGCGAGGTTCAGGATCACCCCCACCACAGCCGCGGTGATGCCTGTCAGCGGTGCAGTGAATTTCATCTCGTTGTGAGTCGACTCCACCACTGGGCCACCGGCAAGGATGAAGATGAAGGAAGGCAGGAAGGTGAACCAGGTCACGAGGCTCGCCGCGACTGCACCGGCAAGGAACGGGTGCTCCGCACCGAACATCGGATGCACGTACCCACCGATGAATCCGACGAAGGCAACCACCATGATCAGTGGCCCTGGCGTGGTTTCCCCCAAAGCGAGGCCATCGATCATTTGGGTTGGCGTCAGCCACCCGTAATGACCGACAGCGCCCTGGTAGACATAAGGCAGCACCGCGTACGCCCCGCCAAACGTCATCAGTGCAGCCTTGGTGAAGAACCAGCCCATCTGCGTCAGGCTGCCGTCCCAGCCAAACGACAGCGTTAGCAACCCCATGGGCAGCACCCACAGCGCTCCACCGACCAGCAGCAGGTGTACCAGATGTCCCCAGCTGAAACGGGCATGCTCAGGGGTTGGGGTGTCGTCATCGATCAGCGCCGGACCGAAGCTGTTCTTCGCGGCCCCATGACCGCCGCCGATCACGAACTTGCCGGGTGCGAAGCGGCCCCCCACATAGCCGATGATGGCGGCCACCAGCACGATCAGCGGGAACGGCACGTTGAGGGCGAAGATAGCGACGAACGAGGCGCCGGCCATAGCCCACAGCCAGCCGTTCTTGAGGGCTCGTGAACCAATCCGGTGTGCAGCGTGGACGACAATGGCGGTGACCGCCGGCTTGATGCCATAGAAAATGCCCGCGACTACCGGCACCTCGCCAAAGGCGACATAGACCCAGGACAAACCGATCAGGATGAACAGTGAAGGCAGCACGAACAATGCGCCGGCAATTACCCCACCCCAGCTGCGGTGCATGAGCCAACCGATATACGTTGCGAGCTGCTGAGCCTCGGGGCCGGGCAGCAACATGCAGTAGTTCAGCGCGTGTAGAAACCGTTTCTCGCTGATCCACCCCCTACGCTCGACCAACTCCTGATGCATGACTGAGATCTGTCCGGCAGGCCCGCCAAAGCTGATGAAGCCTAACTTGAGCCAGAACAGGAAGGCTTCATACAGACCGATCGGCTGCTGAGACGCTTGCGATGGCGGCTGTTCACTTACTGCGGAGGTGGTATCAACCATTTTGGGCTTCCTCGCTTGCGAAAGCCGTCAGCAGGCCATCGAAGATGCCTCCTGCGACCATTGTCAGTTGATCGTCATCGCCAATGCTCTCTCTCAATCCGGCGAGGACACGCTCGATACCGGGTGCTTCGGAAGGTTGTACGCCTCCCACATCCAGGTAGTGGATGACACCCGCCAGGCGTGCCAGGCCTGGCTGCTGAAAGGCGAAGCTCTCGATGAGGGTTTCGAAGGAAACCCGCTGGCCAACGTGGCTGAATCGGGCCCCATCAAAATCAAAGCCGAGCGCATCGCTTGGGCAGTCGCTGGGACTGTCCAACCAAATGAATTGGGCATCGGCATCAACGAAGCGACGGATCAGCCAGGCACAGGCCAACCGGTCTACCCAAGGACGTTTTCGCGTTGCCCATCGGCGACCTTGGTATTCGCTGCGCTCCAGCTGGTTGATCGCCTCATCGTGCGCACTCGGCTCATCAGAAGACAGAGCGCGGCTAATCGCGGTCTCAAGCTCCTGCAGGGCCGCGTCGGCTTGGGTCTTGAGTACACCTGGGAAGAAATCGATCGCTGCCAACTGGCCGAAGGCCTTCCTGAGCTTGCGCACCTGTCGGGCTGTCAGCAACGCATTATCCGGGGATAGGTCAGCTCGGCAGCCTGCAATTTCTTCCATCAGCTTGGCGTATTCATCGCTTCTGTCGAATAGCCCGCTGAAGCGCTCCTCGCGTTCTGGCAACGACAGCAGAAATGCCGTGCCGTTGATGGCTAGCACATCTCGCTCCACGGCTTCGAACGTTTCGCGGCCCGCGCTTTGTTCCGGCAGCAAGTACACACCATCGCGTAGCACGGCGGCGCCAGAGGCCTTCAGCGTTCTCCAGGCGCGCATTCGTTCGGTGGCGTTTGCTGTCGGCAGTCCCAAAATCAATAGCGACCAGCTAATCATATAGAAAACTCAACATAAAATGTATCTTTTCCTACATTAAGCCAGTTTCGTCCAAATGCAACGGGTATTCATCGAGCGTGTCGAGCCGTATGGAATCGCGTTGACCATATCCCCCTGGGGGGGATACGCTGTTGTCGATCTGATGAAGTTCAGGCGATAGAGATCGCCTCCAGCCGTGCACGGAGGTGCCATGCTATCTGTCCTGAAAAACCGCACTTACAGGCACCTGTTCATTGCTCAGGTGATTGCCTTGATCGGCACCGGCCTGGCGACCGTAGCGCTTGGGCTTCTGGCCTATAATCTAGCCGGCGCGCAGGCCGGCGCCGTCTTGGGCACTGCGCTCGCGATCAAGATGGTGGCCTACATTGGCGTGGCGCCGATTGCCGGTGCGTTTGCCGAACACCTACCCAGAAAAGCCATGCTGGTCTCCCTCGACCTGGTCAGGGCAGCCGTGGCGCTGTTACTCCCGTTTGTCACCGAGATCTGGCAGATCTACGTGCTGATTTTCGTGCTGCAGTCTGCATCTGCCGCGTTTACGCCAACGTTCCAGGCCACCATTCCTGACATCCTCCCTGACGAGCGTGAGTACACCCGGGCGCTATCACTTTCGCGCCTGGCTTATGACCTGGAGAGTGTTATTAGCCCGATGCTCGCGGCAGCCCTGTTGACCGTGGTCAGCTTCCACAGCCTGTTCGGTGGCACCGTCGTGGGTTTCCTCGTGTCAGCTGCGATGGTGGTTTCAGCGGTATTGCCGGTAGCCGTTCGCGGGCCCAAGCGGAGCATCTACGAGCGGACGACCAAAGGCCTACGGATCTTCCTGCGTACCCCGCGCCTGCGCGGCCTCCTGGCCTTGAACCTCGCAATTGCTGCAGCCAGCGCGATGGTTATCGTGAATACGGTCGTGTTGGTTCAGGCGAAGCTTGGGCTGGATCAGAGCGCGATGGCCATGGCGTTGATGGCTTTCGGTGGCGGTTCGATGGTGGTGGCCATGCTGCTTCCGCGACTTCTTGAGCGTCTGGACGATCGTAAGGCCATGCTTGCCGGCGGAGCGATCCTGGTGGCTGGTTTGCTGATCGGGGCTTTCGTCTCCAGTTATTCGGCCTTGGTTGTTCTGTGGGTGGTGCTGGGCGCTGGATATTCCCTGGCACAAACGCCGTCGGGGCGGATCTTGCGTCGATCTTCTTCGGCTCAGGATCGACCAGCGCTGTTCGCGGCGCAGTTCGCCTTGTCTCATGCTTGTTGGCTGATTACCTACCCGCTGGCCGGGTGGCTGGGAGCCAGCGTCAGCCTCACTGCTGCGTTCGTTGGCCTAGGTCTACTCGCTGGGTTTGCGTGGACACTGAGCAAATGGATCTGGCATCCCGACCATGAGCACGAGGTTGTGTCGCATCAGCACGACGATCTTTCGGAAGATCATCCTCATGTCGCTGATGGAAAATCTCATGCGCACTCGTTTGTCATTGATGAGCTCCACCGGAAATGGCCACGGCGATAGCGCCCTCCATCCAGGGCGGTGGAGAGTCGCTGGGTCGGTGCTATTTCTTGAGCGCCTTCAGCCGCGCACTGGCTTTCTGTACGGCGGCCATCTTCTCCGGACGTTTCATGCGCTTCCACTTGCGGATTTCATCTTTCGACCGTCCGCAGCTTACACAGAGATCGCCCTTCAACTGACAGAGTGAAATACAAGGGTTCTCGATCTGCGAAGCCATGGATGAGTTACCTGTGGGCAGGATTGTGGCGCGTGAGTGCAGGCCGCCTCAGCGGCCCGCATCCACAGATTAGGCTTGGTGAATTTCGACGGTCAGGTGCCGAATTTCATGAACCGGCAACAGCCGCTCACGAATACTTTCAACACTGGTTGCGGCTTTGCCAACAACGCTGACGATAGCGGCGTGGGCGTCGGGGCCTACGCGCCAAACGTGAAGATCGCAGATGCGGACGTCACCCGGTTGCTCAATGAACTCGCGGATTTCCTGCGCTACGTGATCATCAGTTTTGTCCAGAAGGACGCCGGCAGTCACTTTCATCAGGTTCCAGGACCAGCGCCCGATAACAACGGCGCCGACGATGCCCATCACAGGGTCGAGCCAGACCCATCCAAGGTATTTGCCCGCCAGCAGTGCGACGATCGCAAGGACCGAGGTCAGTGCATCGGCCAGGACATGCACATAGGCCGATTGCAGATTGTTGTCGCCGTGCCCGTGGCCATGATCGTGGTGATGGTGGTGGTCATGCCCGTGATCATGGTTGTGCCCGTGGCCCAGCAGCAACGCACTCACGATGTTCACCAGCAAGCCAACTATCGCGATACCAATCGCGATGCTGAATTGCACTTCATTCGGTTGGAACAAACGGACGATCGACTCAGCACCCACTGCCAGGGCAACGAGTCCCAGGATCAGCGCCGAAGCAAACCCACCCAGATCGCCGACCTTGCCCGTACCAAAACTGAACCCAGAGTTGGTGGCGTGTCGCTTGGCATACGCGTATGCAGCGGCCGCGATGCCGAGCGCACCAGCGTGTGTGGCCATGTGGAAGCCGTCGGCGAGTAGGGCCATCGATCCGGTGATGTAGCCTGCGGCAATCTCACCCACCATCATTACAACGGTCAGCAACACGACCCAGAGCGTGCGCTTCGCATTCTCTTCATGGGAGGCACCGAGAAAAACATGGTCATGGGTGGTTGCCGTCGTGCTCATAGCTTGGATGTCCGAAGTCATTTTGAGTACCGCTGAATGGCTTCCAGGAGTTCTTCTACGCCCTTGCTGCGCTCTTCGTCAGTAAGTGACGGGTGAGCTACGTGCGCCCTGGCGTGATCCTTGATGATTTCGTCCAGCAACCCATTCATCGCTCCACGGGCCGATGCCACCAGTAGCAGGGTCTTGGCGCAGTCCTCTTCTTCCTGAAGGGCTTTTTCAATTGCCTGCACCTGCCCAGCAATGCGTTTGACGCGCTTGAGCAGCGCCTCTTTGTTCGATGCGAGATGGCCCATACCATACTCCCCCTATGTATATTGGCGCGGAGATTGTCATACCCCACCCCCCTATACAAGAGACCAGTAATCAGCAGGCGATTTTTGAGACGAGCGGGATGACTGGCGAACGTATCAACCGTCATCCTGAGGAGCGGTAGATAGAGCCTTCCTTGGCTCTAACCGGGGTATCAGTCGTGAGCGTGGCCATGGCCCGCGCTATCGTTCGACACCTCTGGCTCGGCATCGCCGCATGCGACGAGCAGGCCGAGGAGACCGATTACAGCGAGCGAACGTAGCAGTTTGATGGTCATGTCGTAGGTTCCACAGTGGTGAGATCAAAAAATTGATAGGTCGAGGCTCACTTCTAGTGAGCCTCGACCACGCGTCATTTCTTCAGGTTGAGATAGTCGCCAGTCGTGTTCAGCACAATGGTGACGTTACCCGTGGTACGGTTGCGCCAGAACCAGCCATGGGTGCCGTCGAAGAGCGCAGTCAGCTCACCCTTGTCGCTTTGCACCTGACGACCCTTGCTGTAGCTGTGGAAGTCGCCCTGGGCCGCGTCATAGGTTTCACCGTGGGTGTCGTGGTTGACCGGTCCCGAAGCATTCCACTCATATGCAACGACAGTTCCCTTACGCATTTCGAGCTTGATCTCGCGCCCTTCGCCTGGCTTGAGGGTCAAACTGACCTCGTCGGTTTTTGCCGCTGGCTGCACTGCTTGCTGGGCAGGCTGCACCGCTGCAACTTGTGGAGCCGGAGCGGGAGCAGCCTCGGGAACCGGTGCCGGTATTGCCGGCGCAGGTACAGCGGCTTTCGTAGCGGCCTCATCGGCCAAGGCTTCTTGGGCGAGGGAGATCTTGATCTCGCCCATCTGGGTAAGACCCATGGCTCGGCCCAGACCTGTTGGGTCGACGGCATACTCCGAAGGCATGACCACGGTGACCAGAAGGCCCATCGCGGCAGCGAAGGCGATGGCGGTGGATCGAATGAGCTGACGGCTGCTCGGCAGTTCGTTTGCCGAAGGAAGTGGGGAGTTGAACATGTTCAGAATCCTCAAGCGGTAACAATCAGGCCAGTCAGCTGATAACCCATCAGCAGGAAACCGGCGCTCATCATGGCAACGTTGGCGGTGTAGGCGTGACGCCAGAAACCACCGGTTCTTCTCCAGAAGCCCATCACGATCAGGATGGCGCTCAGCGCGAGCAACTGACCGATCTCAACCCCGACATTGAAAGCAATGAGGTTGGGGATCAGGCCGTCGGCCGAGATTTCGTACTCCTGGATCTTTGTTGCCAGGCCAAAGCCATGCAGCAGGCCGAAGACGAGCGTCGCGGCTTTGGTGTTCGGCTGGTAACCGAACCAGCGCTTGAAGGCCCCCAGGTTGTCCATCGCCTTGTAGACCACCGAGAAACCGATGATCGCGTCGATGATGTAGGAGCTGATGCTGATCTCAGTAAGCACGCCGAACAGCAGCGTGACCGAATGTCCAACGGCGAATAGCGTGACGTAGAGGCCCACGTCCTTGAGGCGGTAGAGGAAGAAGATGACGCCGAACAGGAACAGCAGGTGGTCATAGCCCGTCATCATGTGCTTGGCGCCCATGTAGATGAACGGGATCAGCATGACCCCCGAGCTTTCCTGGATGAATCCCTTGTCGCCTTCCGCTACGGCGTGTGCCAATGCCTCCGGCATGCCGATAAGCAATGACGCGACGAACAGGAACAAGAGGCAGATGGGATGGCGTGCACGCACAGCGAGCAAGCTCCCACCCGTTATCGAGTGTAAACGCATGGATCAATCCTTTTTGCAGTGATCGAGAGCCGCAAAGCGGCCAGGGTCAGGAAGCAAAAGCAGGACGAGGTGGGCGTTCGATTCGGAAGATAGGCGGGTGTGGTACCGAGTTGCCTGACCAGGCCAATGGCATGGACGGGCCGAAGATAGGTGTCAGTTGCGCAGCAGAAGAGAGCTGAGGGGTCTCGTGCTGGTGGTCGGGCGTGAGCGGGGCATGATAGTGGTCAGTGCAATGCGCGCAGCTCCATGAGGCCTCGCCATGGTCATGCCCATGCTTCATGTTCCCTGCTTCTTGGGCAGCGACTTGAGTCGGTACTGCCAACGAATAGGCGTGCCCCGTCCAGGCCAGCATAACGGCCATAGCCAAAGCCACGAGGATGGCTGATGACAGGAAACGACGGGACATTCAGATGCCTATGACGCTGATTCAACAGCAACGTTGCACGTTTGACCTAACCCCCTGGGGGGGATAGCATCGCCAGCGTAATGTATCGCCGACAGAGACTCAAGATATGTCCGATGATCACCAGCACGATGATGAACAGGGCCATGCCCATACTCACCAGAGCCATGAGGCGATCATCAAGCGCCTGAAGCGTGCAGACGGCCATCTGCGCAGCATCATTGCCATGATCGAGGATGGGCGCGAGTGTGTAGACATTGCCCAGCAACTGCATGCGGTTGAAAAGGCCGTCTGCCAGGCCAAGCGCACGCTCATCCAGGACCATATCGACCACTGTCTTGAGGACTCGGTTGCAGCCTTGAGCAAGGGCGATCGATCGGCCCTGGACGAATTCAAGCAAATTACCAAGTACCTGTAGGGCCGTGTTCGAGCTCACCAGCTACCTCGGCCTGTTTCTGGCAGCTTTTGCGGCCGCCACGCTGCTACCCATGCAGTCAGAAGCCGCGCTGGCCGCGATGCTAGTGTCTGAGCTGTACCTGCCCGTGGCGCTTGTCGCGGTGGCTACCGCCGGCAATGTGCTGGGTTCCGTGGTTAACTGGTTTTTGGGTCGAGGCGTCGAGCACTTCAAGCACAAGCGCTGGTTCCCGATTAGGGAGTCCAAGCTGGAGAAGGCACAAGTCTTCTACCAGCGCTATGGATACTGGTCACTGCTATTGAGCTGGGTACCCATTATCGGCGATCCAATTACGTTGGTAGCCGGGGTCATGCGCGAGCCACTTTGGCGGTTCACACTGTTGGTGACCTTGGCCAAGGGTGGGCGGTACTTGCTACTGACTCTTTTGGTACTCGGGAGCATGCCGTGACGTCAGATCCCATCCGTCACAGAGAGCGGCACACGGGCCAGGACCTGATCAAGTGGATCGCCTTGATTACGATGGTGCTCGATCACATGCGGTTGGCCTGGCCGGCTACCAGTAACCTGTTTGTCTTAGGCCGACTGTCCTTTCCTTTGTTCTGTTTGGCGGTGGCCATCAACGTTTCGCGGAACCAGCCTGGTGAGTTGTTTATCCGGAGTAATGGCCGGTATCTCGCCCTTTTGGTGTTGTTTGCGGCGCTATCAGAAGTGCCATACCGGATGGTCAGCACCTCAGGCACATTCAACGTCCTGGTCACGTTGGCGTTGGGTCTGCTGGTCGCTTGGGGAGTGCAGCACCGGACGCTCGAAAGCCTGGTACTGGCCGGCGGGGCGATTCTGGCTGCCTATTTGCTGAGCGAGCCGTTGATGTTCGGCTTTTATGGAGTGTTCGTGCCGGCAGCTCTGGTGCTCGCGATCAAGCGCCCCGAACTTTTCGCGTTACTGCCCGTCGCACTCTGTGCTGCTGCCAACTCTCGAACTGGCCTGTTCGAGCAAGCAGCGCAACTAGAACCATTCGCCATCCTCGCACTGTCGACCGCCGCTCTTGCACCTCTGCTCGGTTTGGCGCTGTTCTGGGCCCCATTGCCGTTCAAGGTCGTGCCTGTCAAACAGTGGAGCTATTGGTTCTACCCCGGCCACCTGGTGGCGCTACTGGGTATTCGCAACTTGCTTTAGCTGCTGGCTTTGCTTCTATGGCTGGCATCCTCAGGGTCAAGAACACCAGCGCTGAAGGACCTGCGGACCGCCTTAGTGACAGTGGCGCTCGCCCGTTTTGTGGTTGGTGTGGCAACCCTTGGAGTCGGTACCGCCGCTATGTGCGAAGGCAGTGACCGAGGAGAACGACAGGACTGCTGCGATCACGAGGTAAACGATTTTCATCAGGCTACTCCATGCTTGGTTTTTGTACGTGGCTTCGGCCACCGGCGAAGATTATGGCTAATTGCCTTCATACGGCAAGCGGCTGCGTCCCCGACGAGGTGTGGTCCAATGAAAGGGGTAATTACGGGCGTCGGGCTGGAGCCCGTGGAATTAAACGCTGCGAGAGTTTTAATTCTCTAAATCCAATCGTCCCGAGTCCCGTATACACCTACAGGCCTCCTAATGAGGCCCAAAGAGTGGTGAACTGGCGCTTGCGCTACAGCGCAGAACCCGATACGGGGAGCTAGTTGAAAAGCTCCAAGAAACGGCTGAAATTGACGGCAGCTATGGCAAGGCCACTCAGTACGATAACTGTCGTGTAGATCGGATGGTCTTTGACGATTTCAATCAACACAACAGGGTGCACCCCGTTCCGCTCGTACCATTTGGATTTCGTCTTCAAGGACTTGTCATGTGTCCGTTCGAAGAAGTTCGCAAACATATCGAGCTTCCTCAAGGTCGATTGATGCATTTTTATGTACTCAGCGTTCACAAAGGCGGCAGCCTCATCAGCGCCCGGCAGCGCGTCTTGGTCGCTGGCATTGTTGAGTTCAGCTAATGCCATGATCCTGCCTTTCCTTCCCTTGCTATCGGCATGCGGGGCATAATTTCTTCCATACAACGCAACCAGCTCACGCGCAAGGTCAACCTTCTTGTCATCCGGCAGCTCTACGGGTTTGCCGCCGAGTACCCGGAAGCGATGCTCAAGCGCAAAGAACCCGAAATTTTCGTCTCGCATATTCCAGTGCAGGAAACGGCAATCCTTGTGCTTATCAAGCCATTGGAAAAAGCCTTTGAGCATCGACTTTTCGAATTTATTGAGCTCTGCTTGCATGCTGGAGAGCTGTTTGCTGAGCTCTGCTTCTTTATGGATGGACCATGATTTGGTCTGGCCGGTTTTTAGGTTTCGTGTGGCGATGGAGGTCACACGTTTCGACTCCCCCGTATCGTTCTGATAAAACGATTCGCAGGAGTAGTGGATTACGTAAACTCGGTTCGCGTCGAGGTAGAGGTCTTCGATTAACGCTCTGCTCCTTTTGCGATCCTTTACCCGATCTAGCTCTGCTCCCACCACCTTCCCCTCAACCCAGTGCAATGTAGGCGAAGCTGGTGATTCTGCCCTCAAATGTGAGTACCCGCTAGATTTACCCCTAGCTTTGCCTTTGACTCTCCCTGAGGGTATACCGCCTGGGGATAACCAGCTTGCTTTGTCTTGGCGGATTGCCCTGCCGATTGACGTGGCCCACATAAGCCGCTTCAAATGCCGTCAGAACGCAGGACCATTCGCTCCCGTCGAGCTGGCTGGTGGGCGTGAGCCAAGAGGCGTATCCTACAAGCGCTTGCTCCGAGACTTGTTGGCCTACAGCCTCCCCTTGGAGACATCTGATAGCCCGCCGCCGAGGCGGGCTTCTTTGCTACCAGATCTGTACAGCAGCGCCTTTGGTTGGCTAGCTGCCCAAGCTAGGCTCTGCCAGAACGCATGCCCATAAGCGGTCTACCTGTCTCCCTAGGCACGCCGGTTATCGACGTACCCAAATCTTTTATCAGGCGCATGGAAAGCAGGCGGAGGTTTGGCGAAATTCGCTTACGCAGTCATTGCTTCGCAGGAATCTGCGCAGGTCATACAGGCCTGTGCGCATTGCTGACAGTGGTCAGCATCTCGGTGCGAAGGCCTGCCCGATCATTTAAGGCTGGAAAATCACTGCTTCTGAATGCTCACGATTTCGCGACGCTTCCCCCCATACGGAACCCAAATTTCACCTTGTCTCCTACGTTCAAGCCCTTCAGCTGTGCAGGCTCAGCTTGGATCCGTCCCTGAAAACGTTATGGAGTCATGAAAATGATTCCTCGACAGATCAGCGCCCAGCCGCGTGCCATCGCCCCGCTGCTACGCAGAACGATGGTGTGAAATTAAGAGGGAGTCAGACGCGGGGAGGACGCCATGGATCGGGGGGGAGAACCTGTCGCTATGCCTACAGCATAGGTATCGGCAGGTCGTGGGTAACCGTCTGGCCAACTCACCCCTCAGCACACAGACCAGCTCGGACAAGAACGGGTGGAAAACAAAGCCTTGCCCGCAGGTATACCCATTGAATAAGCCTGTATCTGACGTAGGTCATGCAGAGCCTGCCAGCGGGTCGCAATCGACGATGGCTTCATTGTATACTTCGGCTCCGCATACCCCTTGAGCTACAGGAACATCAGCATGACTGTACTCCAAACGATCTACTGGCAGCCTACGCCGCCTTAGCGCTACGCCCCCTCGCAACAACCTGCTTCCGCTAGCCTCGCTCGCGGGTGCTCACTGCTGTACGCCTGGTTTTACACCTTAAGCACACAGCAAAAAATCCTCAAAATTTGAATTTGTATCGATTCGCTCGCCACTCCCTTGGCGTGCGCGATGCTTTGCCTTGGATATTTATATGCTGCAAAAACTTAGACAAACGTGGTTTTCCAACGTCCGTGCCGACGTGCTCGCGGGGCTGGTGGTCGCACTCGCGCTGATCCCGGAAGCCATCGCCTTTTCCATCATCGCCGGGGTAGATCCCAAAGTCGGTCTCTACGCCTCCTTCTGTATCTGTGCTGTCATCGCCTTTGTCGGCGGGCGCCCCGGAATGATCTCGGCGGCGACAGGCGCCATGGCACTGCTGATGGTTACGCTGGTAAAAGAGCATGGACTCCAGTACCTGCTGGCCGCGACGCTACTATGTGGCGTACTTCAAATCCTTGCCGGCTACCTGAAGCTCGGCTCGTTGATGCGCTTTGTTTCACGCTCGGTAGTCACCGGCTTCGTAAACGCATTAGCGATTCTGATTTTTATGGCGCAATTGCCTGAGCTGACCAATGTCACCTGGCATGTCTATGCCATGACCGCTGCGGGCCTGGGAATCATCTACCTGTTCCCGTATGTACCGAAAATCGGCAAGGTGATTCCCTCTCCATTGGTGTGCATTCTGACGCTGACTGCCATCGCCATTTACCTCGGTTTGGATATCCGCACCGTCGGTGACATGGGCCAACTGCCTGATACGCTCCCGATCTTCCTCTGGCCTGAAGTTCCGCTGAATTTTGAAACCCTGCGCATCATTTTCCCGTACTCGGCTGCGTTGGCAGTAGTGGGTCTACTCGAATCAATGATGACCGCGACCATCGTCGACGACCTTACCGACACCACCAGCAACAAAAACCGCGAGTGCAAAGGCCAGGGTGTGGCCAACATCGCTGCCGGCATGCTTGGCGGCATGGCAGGTTGCGCCATGATCGGCCAGTCGATCATCAACGTGAAATCTGGTGGCCGCACCCGTCTCTCGACATTGTGTGCCGGCGTTTTCCTGCTGCTGATGGTGGTATTTCTTGGCGAGTGGCTCTCCAAAATCCCTATGGCGGCACTCGTGGCTGTGATGATCATGGTGTCCATCGGCACCTTTAGCTGGGATTCCTTGCGTAATCTGAAAGAGCATCCGCTGTCGACCAACCTCGTCATGGTGGCGACCGTCGTGGTCGTCGTGGCCACTCACAATCTGGCTTACGGCGTACTGGTAGGTGTGCTGCTGGCCTCCCTGTTCTTCGCAAACAAGGTCGGGCACTACCTGGATATCAAGAGCACTCTTGAAGAGACGAAATCGCATCGGACTTACCGCGTCGTGGGCCAGGTGTTCTTTAGCTCTGCGGACAAGTTCACTGAGGTTTTTGACTTCAAGGAGGCGCTCAACAAGGTCACCATCGATCTCACACAGGCGCATTTCTGGGATATCACCGCCGTCGCAGCGCTGGATAAGGTCGTGATCAAGTTCCGACGCGAAGGCGCTGAGGTTGAAGTGCTCGGTCTCAATGAAGCCAGCGCGACAATCGTTGACCGCTTCGGCGTGCATGACAAACCCGGTGCCATCGACAAGCTCATGAGCCACTAAGGAGAACGACAATGACCCGCGTAATGGCATGCATTGATAACTCACAATCCTCATTGGCGGTCTGCGATTACGCAGCATGGGCCTCGCAACGACTCAGCGCTCCCCTGACCTTGCTTCATGTGCTGGATAAGGAGAAATATCCTGCATCCGCTGACCTCAGCGGCAATATCGGTCTCGGTAGCAGAGAACATCTGCTGGAAGAGTTGGCCATGCTGGATGCGCAGCGGGCAAAACTGGCGTTGGAGCATGGGCAGCACATGCTTGAAAAAGCTCGCGAGCGAACAGTTCACTCTGGCGCCATGTCACCTGATATGAAGCAGCGCCATGGCCATCTCGTCGAGAGCCTGAGCGATCTCCAAGACGATATTCGGTTACTGGTGATTGGAAGAGTCGGTGAGGACAGCACGCGCAGTGCCCAAAGTCTTGGCAGCCAGATTGAAGCGATAGTCCGAACTATCCACCGCCCCACCCTGATTACAACCAGCCATTTCAGGAAACCTGAAACGGTCATGGTGGCATTTGACGGCAGCGCAACAGGCCACAAGACCTTACAGATGCTTGCTTCAAGCCCGCTGTGCGAAGGCCTGCCAATTCATATCGTCATGGTTGGAACGGATTCTGAAGACAACCAGAACGCGCTGGAGAAGGCACGAACCACGCTTGCGTCTTCCGGCTCGCTGGTGCATTCCGAGATCCGCCCAGGCGAAGTAGAGTCCACACTGCATGCGTATCAGGCAGAGCACGGCATTGACCTCTTGGTCATGGGGGCGTACGGGCACTCACGCATCAGGCAGTTTCTGATAGGCAGCACGACCACGACGATGCTGCGTACATCCACTGTACCCTTATTGCTGCTTCGCTGAGCCAGTTCCACTGGCCACAGTATTTCCAGAACTGAGGAAATACCGTGGCCACCCTGGACGATGACTAACTGATCTTGCCGCTACGAGACCACATGCAACTCATAACTGAAATTGTTCACCCCGAGCTGAAATCCAAGCAGGGCAGAGTATTCCGTCGACATGCAGCTCGCGGCATCGTGATGCGGGGTGAACAGATCCTGTTGCTGTTCACCGAGCGCTATAACGATTTCAGCTTTCCTGGAGGCGGCCTTGATGGTGACGAGGACATTGTCGCAGGCCTGAAGCGTGAGCTTGAGGAAGAGACTGGTGCTCGTGAAATACAGGTGCTCCAGCACTACGGTTACATCGAGGAGTACCGGCCCTACCAAAAGCCACAGTACGATCTGATGCACATGACCTCGCATTTTTATCAATGCGAAGTAGCGCCCCAGCTAGAGCCGGTGAGAATGGAAAGCCACGAAATCGCTAATGGTATGCGGCCTGTCTGGATCAACCTGCATGAAGCCATCGCACACAATGAAGCCGTCATGCAGCGTCACGAGTCTTCGATGGGGCAGTCAATTCTGCGCGAAACCTACATGCTGAGAAAAGTCGCTTCCGAATTGTTGATGCCAATCAGCCTTTGAGCTGACTATTTGGCGAAGTCCACTTAGCCTGCCTCAGGCAAGCATCCAATGCTGCGGGAGTAATTGCGTGATTTCGCTCGCCCGCTGTGTCGGAAGCCGCATCAGTACATCCTTGAGATAGGCATACGGATCGTGCCCATTCATACGCGCCGACTGGATCAGGCTCATGATTGCCGCCGCCCTTTTTCCACTGCGCAGCGACCCGGCAAATAACCAGTTCGAGCGCCCAAGCGCCCACGGCCGGATCAAATTCTCGATCTGGTTATTGTCGATGGGCACAGCACCATCTTCCAGGTAGCGCGTCAGCGCTACCCAGCGTTTAAGGCTGTAATCCAGGGCCTTGGCCGTGGCCGAACCCTCGGGCACAAGTTCGCGTTGGGCCAACATCCACTCATGCAGTTTTTCAGCGATGGGCACCGCTGTTTCCTGACGTAATCGCCAGCGGGCTTCGTCGCTCATTTCCTTGGCGTGTCGCTCGACTTCATACAACCCGCCAATCGAGTGAAGCGCCTGCTCCGCCAACTGGCTTTTATTGGCTGCATGCAGGTCGAAGAATTTGCGGCGTGCATGGGCCATGCAGCCGATTTCGGTGATGCCCAGCTCGAAGCTGGCCTTGTAGCCGGCGAAGTCATCGCAGACCAGCTTACCGTTCCACGTGCCCAGGAAGTTACGCGCATGTTCGCCGGCACGGCTGGGGCTGAAGTCGTAGACCACGGCCTTTAGGGCCGAGAAAGGCGTGGTGCTATAGGCCCACACGTAAGCGCGGTGGGTTTTCTTTTCGCCTGGTGCGAGCATCTGAACCGGGGTCTCATCGGCGTGGATCACGCCCTGGGCCAACACATGCTCACGCAGCGCATCGACCAGAGGCTGGAGCTGCACACCGGTCTGTCCGATCCATTGCGCCAGTGTCGAACGGGCGATGGGCAGTCCGGCCCGACCAAAAATCTTCTCCTGCCGGTACAGCGGTAAATGGTCGGCGAACTTCGCCACCATCACGTGGGCCAAAAGGCCTGCGGTCGGGATGCCCTTGTCGATCACTTGGGCCGGTACAGGCGCCTGGATCAGTGTTTCACACTGACGGCACGTCCATTTTCCACGCACATGCCGCTCAACTGTGAACACGCCCGGAGTGTAATCGAGCTTCTCGCTGACGTTTTCGCCGATTCGCTGAAGCTGGCAGCCGCACACGCACTGAGTATTCTCTGGTTCGTGACGGATCACGGTTCGCGGAAACTGCGGCGGCAGTGGTGCACGCTTGGGCTTATGACGTGGCTCGGCCGGTGCGGCCGGCGGATTGGCTGCCTTCAGCTCGGCTTCGATAGCTGCGATATCGGTATCGAGCAGATCATCAAGCAGACTGCCTTGGTCGGGGCTCAGTTGCTCGCTGCGCTTGGCGAACTTGTGTCGCTTGAGGATGGCGATTTCATGAGCCAGTTGCTCGTTGACCGTTTCGAGGCGTTGGATTTTCTGGCTCATGGAGTCGACCTGGGACAGCAACTGCATAGCCTGTTCGGCCAAGCCGCGCAGCTGTTCCGGTGTCATCTGGTCGAGATTGGGCGAGGAAGTCATGCCGCTGATTGTGTCAGAGCAGGTCGTCAACAGCGATAAACCGATGGGCTAATGGCAGGGGCTAAAGCACTGTGATCGCGCTGCCTGCGCCGACCCGCTGCCACGGCAAACCCAGTACCAAGGCTTGAAGTTGCTCGTTATCGAGTTCGACTTCCGATCCGTGACGGATGCCGGGCCAATGAAACTTGCCTTGGTTCAATCGTCGCGCTGCCAGCCAAATGCCCACACCGTCATGCACCAAGACTTTCATTCGGTTGGCACGGCGATTAGCGAAGAGGTATGCGCAGTGCGGCTTCGCCACACCGAACACCGCGATCACCCTGGCCAGCGCGGTCTCGGTACCGGCGCGCATGTCCATAGGCTCGGTGGCAAGCCAGATGGCATCGATCCGAATCATTCCAACAGGTCTCGCAGAAAGGTGGCACAGGCGACAGCGCTTTCGGTCGGCCAGTTCACTTTGACGGTGCCACGCGGGTGCTGGATTTCAATGCAGATACTTGATGAAGCTGCCTGCGAATGTCCTCCGGCTAGCGGCAAGGGCACTGGAATGAAAGCAGGTTGCAGCGCCATAGTTTTGTTCGTGAGTACCCTAATCCATTTATGTACGAGGTTCGCGTTAAGGCTGTGCTTCTGCGCGACGCTGGCAATCGATGCGCCGGGCTGGGCGCACTCTTGGACAACTTGGGCCTTGAAGGATTTTGAATAGGAACGGCGTTGTGACTGCATGGAAAGACCCGCTTAAAAGGCTAGAAATGGTGTCCACTTAAATTAGGTGGACACCATCGCCTTTGGCGTCGGGGTCAGGAAGGTGAGTTGGCCGGACGGTTACGGTCGTGGCTTGGCATAGTCAGTCCAGGCGTTAGGAAGCTGGGCTGCACTGTGCTGGCAGTCCTGCACTCCTGGCCTACCTTGCAGGATTGGTATGGTCACCAGTCTTTCCCAGGTCTTGGTCCTGGCAGCAGGCATGGTCCATGCCCGCCATCATTTCCATGCCCATGGTCTGCATTGGGCAAGGTTCAGTCGCCGAATCGATGCCCGCCATCCCGTTAAGCGGAAGCGCCACGATAAGAATCAGGATGGGCGAGTATAGGTTACCGGGATGAACTCACCATTAAGGGGTTGGGGCTGCACCAACCAACCGCATGGAGGCTGGGAGACTGATGAAGAAGGTTGTGACACCCTCCGCTGAAGTACACCAAATTCGTCCGCTGTGAGCCTCGATGATGGAGCGTGTTATCGACAGGCCTAGGCCTGCATTGCTTGGCCCGCCTTCGCGTCTGGCTGGATCGGCCCGATAGAACCGGTGGAAGATCTTGCCAATGTGCTGAGGATCGATGGTTACTCCGCTGTTACGTACGGATAGCGTCACGGTTTCACGTGTTTGCTCGATCTGCACTGATATCTCGTTGCCTTCCGGGGTGTAGCGCAACGCGTTCGATAAAATGTTGGAAAGCGCTCGGTCAATCATCAGGCGATCGCCACGAACCTTGCCACGACCTTGGAGGGTCAGCTGAATGCCCCGGTCCTCAGCCAGGAACTGGTAGTACTCGAACAGCTTGTATACGAGTTCGGAGAGGTCCACATCGATCTGCTCGGGCACGATCAGACCGTTGTCCGCCTTGGCGAGGAAAAGCATGTCGTCAATCATGCGCGACATGCGCTTGAGGTCTTCCAGGTTCGAATAGAGGTTTTCCTCATATGCATCCAGGTCACGCTTCTTGGTGAGCACCACTTCAGTATGGGTCAGTAGGTTGCTGACCGGCGTTCTCAACTCGTGAGCGATATCGGCAGAAAAGTTGGACAACCGAACGAATGCATCCTCCAATCGTCCCAGCATCCCGTTGAAAGACAGGATGAGCTCCTGAAGCTCAATCGGTACGGGCTTCAGGGGAATGCGCTCGCGGAGCGATCTTGCTGACATCGCGGTCGCCACTTTGGTGATTTGCCCGACAGGCCGAAGCCCGCTTTTGGCCACGACCCAGCCCAAGCCTGCACTCACCACTGCACTGATCACCAAGCCGATCCCGAACCACCACTGCAAGGTGTGGAAGAAATGGGCATGAGTGGTGACATCGAGCATCAGCACCGCCGTCACAGGTTCCGGCTCGCCCGCGATGGCCAACTGGGCGGTGATACCGCGGAAGTTCTGCGATTCATCCTGCCACTCCCAGACCGCACCCTGGCGCGCCTGCTCGAACCGCTGAGGAATTTGGGAGGCTTTGGAGTCTGAAAAAAGGGTCGTTCCGTCAGCCTTGGTGATTTTCGCCGAAAGATCCTGATGTGCGCCGAGCAATGCCCGCAGCTGCTGCTCCTGATCGCCGAGCTCGCCTCGCGCTGCTGAAATGGACAGAATATGACGCGTTGACTCCAGCTTTTCGGAGAGCGCCTGCTCATCCAGCATCCGGAAATGGTGCTGGCTGAGCCCGTAGAAAGCCACGCCGGCAACGACCAAGACAGCAGTCACCGCGAACATGAACATCAGGGTCAGTCGCTTGACGAGCGATGATTGCGGGCGCATCACTCTGCCACATCCATCATGTAGCCCATGCCTCGGGCGGTATGGATGAGCTTTGGCGCGAAGTCGTCATCAATCTTGGCCCGCAGTCGGCGAATCGCGACCTCGATCACGTTGGTGTCACTGTCGAAGTTCATGTCCCAGACCTGAGAAGCGATCAGCGACTTGGGGAGCACCTCCCCGCGTCGGCGCATGAGCAGCTCCAAAAGGGCAAACTCCTTGGCAGTAAGGTCGATCCGCTTGCCGTTTCGCGTAGCCCGGCGCTTGAGCAGGTCAACCTCAAGGTCCGCCATCTTCATGGTGGTTTGAGCAGAACCACCGTTGCCTCTGCGCAGCAGTGTGCGGACCCGAGCCAACAGCTCAGAGAACGCAAAGGGCTTCACAAGGTAGTCATCAGCACCCAGCTCCAAGCCTTTAACGCGATCATCTACGCCATCACGGGCCGTGAGAAAGAGGACCGGCACGTCTTTCCCCGCTGCCCGGATCTTGCGCAGGACCTCCCAGCCATCGAGCCCCGGCATCATTACGTCCAAGATCAGCAAGTCATACGCTTCGCTCTGCGCCTGTTGCAGGGCGTCAGTGCCTGTCATCACCCGGTCTACAGTGAAGCCAGCCTCTGTTAGGCCTTGCTGGAGGTAGACACCGGTTTTCGGCTCATCTTCGGCTACGAGTAATTTCATCTGCTCTCATCCACGCGGAGTGCATCTCCAGTTTGCAGGAAAAAAGACGCCCAACCAGAAGCTGACGGAAAAGTAATGTCGCGATCAGTTTTCTGACAGCACCGCGAGGCTAATTTGACCCTGTACCTGACGCCATGAGGCGCAGAACCCACTGAGGATCTCCAGATGAACATGGTCAAAGCAATTGTGGTGGTCGTTACCTTCGGCATGGCAGGCATCGCCCTGGCAGAGGGCGGCGCGGACCGGACCTTTGCGCGGATGGAAGCGGCTCGCCAAAACTCCATGCAGGCCTATCAGGTTGCGCAGCAGGAGAAAGAGCAGCCGCCGGTCGCCGCACAGTCCAGCAAGCATGTCGGCCACGAGAGCTGCTGATCCGAGCTTACAGAAATGTAATCACTCCGGAATCTGAACTATGGCAGTTTCAGACTACGGCCTCTCATCAGCCTCGCGCAGTAGCGAAAGTCTACGAGACTGGTGAGAGCTCCAACGAACCCAAGGGCTGCGCCATCGAGCAGCCTGGATATCAGCGATCTACCTGACTGGACGCAACGGCATGCAAAGCAAAACCACGAGACGATCATTCGTCAAAGGCCTGGCCGCTACCGGACTTCTGGGTGGGCTCGGCATGTGGCGCGCGCCGGTCTGGGCTGTGACCAGCCCTGGCCAACCGAACGTGCTCAGCGGCAATGAATTCGACCTGTATATCGGTGAACTGCCCGTCAACATTACGGGGGCAGCTCGTACGGCCATGGCCATCAACGGCTCCGTGCCTGGGCCGATCCTGCGATGGCGCGAAGGCGACACCGTGACGCTGCGTGTACGCAACCGGTTGAAACAGGACACCTCCATTCACTGGCACGGCATAATCCTGCCCGCCAATATGGACGGTGTGCCGGGCTTGAGCTTTCACGGCATCGCTCCCGATGGCATGTACGAATACAAGTTCAAGGTCCACCAGAACGGCACTTACTGGTATCACAGCCACTCAGGCCTCCAAGAGCAGTCTGGGGTCTATGGCGCACTGGTGATCGATGCTAAGGATCCCGAGCCGTTTGTATATGACCGCGATTACGTCGTCATGCTCAGCGATTGGACGGATGAGGACCCGGCGCGGGTGCTCTCCAAACTCAAGAAGCAGTCCGACTATTACAACTTCCACAAGCGCACGGTCAGCGACTTCGTTGACGACGTGAGCGAGAAAGGCTGGTCGGCCGCTGTAGCGGATCGGAAGATGTGGGCTGAAATGAAGATGAGCCCCACCGACCTCGCAGATGTGAGCGGGTATACCTACACCTACCTCATGAACGGCCAAGCTCCGAACGGCAACTGGACGGGTATCTTCAAGCCCGGCGAGAAGATCCGCCTGCGATTCATCAACGGCTCGGCCATGACCTATTTCGATGTCCGGATTCCTGGGCTCAAGATGACGGTTGTGGCTGCCGACGGCCAGTACGTCAAACCCGTATCGGTCGATGAGTTCCGGATCGCCGTTGCTGAAACCTACGATGTCATCGTCGAGCCTGAAAACGAACAGGCCTATACGATTTTCGCGCAATCCATGGACCGTACCGGGTATTCCCGAGGCACCCTGGCAGTTCGCGAAGGCTTGCAAGCGCCCGTACCGGCGGTAGATCCACGCCCGATCATCGCCATGAGCGATATGGGCATGGACCACGGCAGCATGGGCGGAATGGATCATGGCAGCATGGCTGGCATGGACCAGGGCAGCATGGCCGGCATGGATCACAGCAAGATGGCTGGAATGGACCACGGCAGCATGGCCGGTATGGACCACAGCAAGATGACTGGGATGGGCAATGAAGGCATGGCCGGCATGAGCGGCGCAATGCAAAGCCATCCGGCTTCCGAGACCAACAACCCACTGGTCGATATGCAGACTATGTCGCCAACGCCAAAGCTGAACGATCCGGGAATTGGCCTACGCAACAACGGGCGTCGAGTGCTGACGTACGCCGATCTGCGGAGCACCTTCATCGATCCCGATGGTCGAGAGCCTGGACGGACAATCGAACTGCACCTTACCGGCCACATGGAGAAGTTCGCGTGGTCGTTCGACGGTATCAAATTCTCCGACGCTGAACCGCTGCGGTTGAAATATGGCGAGCGTCTTCGCATCACCTTGGTCAACGACACCATGATGACTCACCCCATCCACCTCCACGGTATGTGGAGTGATCTGGAGGACGAGAACGGCAACTTCATGGTTCGCAAGCACACCATCGACATGCCACCTGGCTCAAAACGAAGCTATCGCGTCACCGCAGATGCCTTGGGACGTTGGGCCTATCACTGTCACCTACTGTTCCACATGGAAATGGGCATGTTCCGAGAAGTACGTGTGGACGAATGAACTGGAGATTTGAGATGAGCAAACCAATGAAACGAAGCGCCTTTTTCCTTTCTGCTGCGATGGTAGGCATTCTGGCTGTTTATGCCCCGTCGTCGTGGTCCAGCGACAATCATGATCAGCATTCCCAGAAAACCACAGAGGCCGGCAAAGCCAAAGGCTCGCAGGACAAGCAGGGCCAGGGGATGAACCATGAAGGCATGGACCATGGTTCCATGGAAGGTATGGACCACGGCTCGATGAAGGGAATGGACCATGGCTCGATGGAAGGCATGGACCACGACAAAATGATGAAATCGCATGGCAGCGACAAAGCTAAGGCAGGGAAAGATGGCCAATAGCCTCGGGCGGCCTTCGCTGCTGGCTCTGACCGTTTCGATCAGCATGCTGGGCGTAACGCCCAGCTTCGCTGCTGAAGAAATGGATCACTCGGGCATGGATCATTCGAAAATGGGGCACGGCTCCATGCAAATGGATGCTGCTCCATCCGAATCGATGCCGGCGATGGATCACAGCAAGATGGGGATGGGCAAACAGCAGAAAAAGCCTGCCCCTGTTGATCACAGCCAGATGGGGCATGCTCAAAGCAAGAGTAAATCCAGCCCGGTGGACCACAACAAGATGGACCACAGCAAAATGAACCATGGAAACATGCAGGGCATGGATCACGGCTCTATGAAGGGCATGGACCATTCCCAGATGAACCATAGCTCAGCGACTTCTCCGACCACGACGAGCCGCACGCCGATTCCAGTGCTCACTGATGCGGATCGCGAGTCGGCCTTTCCGCCCCTGGGTGGCCACCAAGTGCACGACAGCGGAATCAACAGCTTCTTCCTGTTGGACCAGCTCGAATACCAGGACGCCGATGAGGGCAGCACCCTGGCCTGGGACGCATCAGGCTGGATAGGCGGCGACATTAATCGCCTCTGGGTTCGTTCGGAAGGCGAGCGCACCAATGGGGTAACCGAAGATGCTGAGCTGCAACTCCTGTACGGGCGCTCGGTCAGCCCTTGGTGGGATGTGGTCGCCGGGGTCCGCCAGGATTTCAAACCGGAATCCCCACAGACCTGGGCAGCCTTTGGTATTCAGGGCATGGCTCTGTATGACTTCGAGGCCGAAGCCACGGCGTTTATAGGCGAGAACGGTCAGACTGCTGCGCGTCTTGAGGGCGAATACGACATCCTGCTGACCAATCGCTTGATTTTGCAGCCCACGGCCGAGGTCAATTTCTATGGCAAGAACGATCCTGAGCGCGGCGTTGGCTCGGGCCTTGCCAATACCGAAGTCGGGCTGCGCCTACGGTATGAAATTGTCCGCCAGTTTGCTCCATACATAGGCGTTACCTGGAGCCGCTCCTACGGCAACACCGCTGACTTCATCCGAGACGAGGGTGGAGATGTTGATGAGGCACGCTTCGTTGCCGGTATCCGGATGTGGTTCTGAGAATTCCAACATGAAAAAAACAATTACAACGCTGCTTGGGGCCGGTGCTGTCGGAAGTGCTGCGGTATTGGGCACAGCCTATTTCGGTCTGGTGAATGTCGGCGCTGATGATCCTCACTTCCCGGCAGTCCATTCCTTTCTCGCCATGGCTCGTGATCGGTCTATTGAGGTTCGAGCGCGAGACATCGAAGTCCCTGATCTGAAGGAAGCCGCGTTGATCAAAGCGGGGGCGGGCAACTACAACGCCATGTGTATAGGCTGTCACCTTGCCCCTGGCGTTGGGAAGACTGAGCTAAGCCAAGCGCTATACCCGTCGCCACCCGACCTCACCAAGGTGGGTGTCGGAGGCGATCCAGCCGCCGCATTCTGGACAATCAAGCACGGTATCAAAGCCACGGGCATGCCCGCCTGGGGCAAGAGCATGGGCGATGAGTACATCTGGGGAATCGTCGCGTTCCTGGATCAACTGCCCCAGATGAATGCCGAGCAGTACAAGGCCTTGGTGGCCACGAGCGGCGGCCACCAGCACGGCGGCGGTGAAAGCGATATGCACAACCATGAGGGCCAGCACGGCGGGAGCGGTCGTGCCGAGCATGGTGATCACGATGAAGCGGCAGACGACGATCATGCCCAGGCAGCTCACGACCATGGAGCTGCACCCGCAGGCTCCGCTCAAGCGGCAGATCATCACGGTGACCACAATGCGGCCGAGGCCCATTCGGATGCCCACCCGACATCGTCGCCAAAGACGCATGTTCACAAAGACGGTAAGGAGCACACTCATGCCAACTAACCGGATATTCGTTCGGCTAGCCGCTATCGCTGGGCTTCTGGTGACCTCGGCGGCCTATGCTGCCGAGCCATTGTCCATCGACGTTCACCGAGACGCGAACTGCGGTTGCTGCAAGAAGTGGATCGCGCACCTGGAAGCCAATGGTTTCAAAGTGACCGACCATGTTGAGACGGACATGAGCGCAGTGAAACAGAAGCTGGGCGTATCGCCACGGTTAGCGTCCTGCCACACAGCTGTGATCGACGGAAAGTTTGTTGAAGGTCACGTGCCAGCTGAGCAGATTCGAGAACTCAGGGGGCGGAACGATCTAGTCGGGATCGCCGTACCAGGAATGCCAGCTGGGTCCCCAGGCATGGAGGTTGATGGCGTAAGCCATGCCTACCAAGTCATTGGTTTAATCAAAAGCGGCGAGGACCAAGTAGTCGCCAACTATCCAGCCAAATAACGCACCTACCAGGAGGACGGCGGTAGGCTGACTGCCGTCCCTTATTCCCCCGCTAGAAAGCTTCATCAGCTCAACAGGACGACAGAGAGGGGCTACAAAGGGTAGCTAGTCAGATTCACGGCGCTCGCGGACTGGCTTGAGTACGATATCGCCGTTGATGAGCTCGATGGAGAGTCTGTCGCCCGTCGTGACCCCGAGCTCGCGCAAAATGTCATCGGGTAATTCCACAATCACATCGCCGGAGCCGTCGCCGGGATCTAGGCACTTTACCGTGGTGCGCGCTGATTGAGTCATTGGACTCTCCTGCCTGAGCTACCAGTCCTCATCGTACTCCACCAGTCATGAAAGCCGGTAACCAGGCGATCTATTGCCGGAATTGACGCTTCAACCCGGCGTTTTATCAGAGTAAGTCCTGTCCACTCGCTCAGTGCTCAGTTCTGGCCCCGGCAACCGACTCCAGCGGTCCGGTATTCAAGGATTTTCACGTCTCCGTTGGAATCCTCGTAATTCATCTGTGCCGGCATCACGTCACAGCTCGCCTTGGTCGACGTCATGCTGATCACCTTCGCCACGTCGAGCCGCATCCCGTAGCGATAGTGGATCACCTCCGGTGGGTTCTTTCCCTTGGCAGCGGCATAAGCTCGCATAGCTTGCTCATTGGCCTGAATCATCTTTCCATGCAGACGGTCGGATCCTCCTTCGGCGAGTACGGCTGACGAAGCCACTAGGGCCAGGATAGCGGTGATACTTTTGATGACTTTCATTTCAATCACTCCAATAAACGTGACTGAAGATTAGGGGTTGATCGCTGTCAATTGAGTGATACGGGAATTACAAGGTTGTAAGTCCCGCATGTAAAAAGAGGTAGCGTTGCCTCCTCGCCGCATACCAACCTCGCCCTCAGGCAAGCTACTGGTAGACACCCAAGCGTATACGCTCAAGATAGTCCGCTACGACGCTGAACCCGAGCGACGTGTCGAGCATCTCGAAGGGTACAAACCCCAACAAACGGCCGCACGGCCGACAAAGCCACTGCTCCGCGAGCATCTGAGAGCCAAATACCTTCGATGCAAGCTCCAGTCCTTTCGCATACTGGAACGCCACCGCGCTCTGCTGGGCATCCAGACGATGGGCCTGAGCGGGATGGCTCAGACGGTGAATGCTTCTGGTCGATCTTCCTGTGATTCGCCCGACGAGGTTACGAGCCTTGAACAGGCTCGATGACTCGACCATGCACTTCACGTCGCTGAAAAAGAATCCTGTTTGGACTAGACTCAGGAGCTCCAGCTGGCTCAACCCGTCGGGGTGGTTCCGCCCTGCTCAGATTCTCGCGCGAGATCTGCGTATCCTTCTTCACCACTGAGATGGTCGTAGAGTTCTTCCAGGGTTAAAGCCAAACCAACTTTATAACCCGACAGGTCAGCAAGGTATTCGTTAAGGTCGCCAGCTCCGAAGCTCATATGCATAAAAGGGTCCTAGGCGTGAAAGTAATGCGACGATAGTATCGGTTTGCTAAACACTCCACAAAAGGGCCCTGTGGACAGCGAAATACAGGCAGATCCTGTCAGTTGCCCGGACCCACTCACGGCCTGGTTTTGGCTTTTTGGCCGAAAAGGCTGTTGCTTAAATTGCAGAGCGATTATTAGCCTTTTAGACGCCAATGGTCCAACCAAAGCACTCTCGGTTGATCGGAAAACCAAGCGTAGAAAACTAGTGCCGCATGCTGCTAGCTGCCTCTCGCCAGCGTCTTCTACCGGCCCAGGCTGTGTAAAACCTTGACCAGTGCTAATGTTATTCTGCCGTCGGCAGTCATAGCGGAGTAGTCCATGAGGCCATTCCTCCAAGGCAAGCATCGAGATTAATGCACGTTGCGGCCTGAGAGCCTGGATGATTATGTCGCAGATACTAACTAGGGATGGTCTGAAGTAGCCATGTATTTCCCCGGCATACCACCTAGCGCAACTTTTAAACTCGCCAAATGATCAAAAAACAATCAATTCGACGAGTATTTCTTACGTTTTCGCCACCCGGACCCCACTCCGGTGGCCATTTCCCGCATTACAGGCGCACCTCTCCTGCATTCGTCAGTAAATGTCGGCGCGCCATCCACAGGTTCGACAGAGCGAACAGTGTCACCAGTTGCGCCGTGTTTTTGGCCAAGCCGCGAAAGCGCACCTTGGTGTAACCGAACTGGCGCTTGATTACCCGGAACGGATGCTCGACCTTGGCGCGCACCTGAGCCTTGGCCTTTTCAATCTTGCGCTTGGCTTTGTACAGCACGCTGCGCTTATCGAGTTTTTTGTAGGTGCTGCGGCGTGCCGCCACCTGCCAGATAACTTCACGTCCTTCATGCTCGGGCCGCTTTTCGACACCGGTGTAGCCTGCATCGGCGCAGACCACGTTTTCGTCGCCATGCAGCAATTTGTCCACCTGGGTGACATCCGCCACATTGGCCGCCGTGCCCACTACGCTGTGCACCAGACCCGATTCGTCATCGGCGCCGATGTGGGCCTTCATGCCAAAATAATACTGGTTTCCCTTCTTGGTCTGGTGCATTTCCGGGTCGCGCTTGCCGTCCTTGTTCTTGGTCGAACTGGGCGCATTGATCAGCGTTGCATCGACGATGGTGCCCTGGCGCAGCGACAGGCCGCGGTCGCCCAGATAGCCATTGATGACAGCGAGGATGCCGGCCGCCAGCTCGTGTTTCTCCAGCAAGCGGCGGAAGTTGAGAATGGTGGTTTCGTCGGGGATGCGCTCCAGGTTCAGCCCGGCAAACTGGCGCAGGATCGTGGTTTCGTACAGCGCTTCCTCCATCGCTGGATCGCTGTAGCCGAACCAGTTCTGCAGCAGATGCACACGCAGCATCGCCATCAACGGGTAGGCCGGACGGCCACCTTCACCTTTCGGATAATGTGGCTCGATCAAAGCAATCAAGCCCTTCCACGGCACCACCCGATCCATCTCGATCAGGAACAACTCCTTGCGGGTTTGCTTGCGCTTGCCAGCGTACTCGGCGTCGGCGAAGGTCATCTGCTTCATCGGGAAACTCGGTGGGTGGGGTCGCGGTATTTTGCCAAATCAGAAAGTCTTTTTCAGATGGTATGGACGCCTCCCCCCGGCAGCGGGCCGACCGCAGCACCTCTACATCAATAGAGGATCCTCGCTGCCCCGGCATCTAGGTGCCAAAGTGGAGAGTGGATAACAAACACCACTTGAGCAGGAGGATCCACCATGAAACATAGCGTAATTGGCATGGACATCGCCAAGAAGGTTTTCCAGCTGCACACCGTTGATCAGTGCACTGGGAGGATCGAGCGTATCAAGCTGCGCCGTGATGAAGTGCTGGCGTTCTTTGCAAATTATCCGACCAGCCTGGTGGCAATCGAGGCCTGTGGCAGTGCCCACTGGTGGGCACGTCAGCTTCAACAGCAGGGGCATGAGGTACGACTACTCGCCCCTCGTTCAGTACGCCCCTTTGTGCTGCGAAACAAAACCGATGCGGCTGACGCTCAAGCCATCTGGACAGCGGTGCAGCAGCCCGGCGCTTGCCTGGTGGCAATCAAGCAGGCGGATCAGCAGGCGATCCTCTCGCTACACCGTATCCGCTCCCAGTTGCTGAAATTTCGCATCATGCAGAGCAATGGCTTACGTGGGCTGCTTTACGAATTCGGAATCGTGCTGCCAGAAGGTTATACCCAGCTGAGCAAGGCCGTTCCGGAGGCCTTCGCCGATGCTGAGCATCGAGTGCCTTCCATGTTGTTGGACAGCCTACGCGATCAGTGGACTCGGATTATCCAGTTGGATGAGGAAATTCGAAAAATCGAACTGCGTTTGAAACAGTGCCTGCGTGAGAGCTCCGACTGCCAGAAAATTGCAGAGATTCCCGGAATTGGTTTGTTGACCGCTACAGCCGCTGTTGCCTCACTGGGAGATGCGACAACCTTCCATTCTGGTCGCCAGTTCGCGGCTTGGCTGGGACTGGTTCCTCGACAAACGGGCACCGGTGGCAGAGTTCGGCAACTGGGGCTGAGCAAGCGCGGAGACACCTATCTGCGAACGCTGTTGATGCATGGTGCTCGCTCGATCCTCAATAGAGGACACCGGTCAGAGTGGGTTGAACGCTTGTTGACCAGGCGGCCTTATAACGTGGCGGTCGCCGCAGTGGCTAACAAGCTCGCCAGAACCCTTTGGGCCGTGTTGGCCAAGGGCTCTACGTATCGGGCCGAACTCTTTACGGCATGCCCTACGGGGCATTGAAAACAGTAACCAACAGACTTCACAAGGAGCACAGGCGGTAAGCACGTGATGGCGAAATAGGTCAGACCGTGACGGGGTAAACCTGGTAGGGAATATGAGCCACGGGCACAGCCTTCAGCTCGATTTTCAGATGAGGGCCTCGTCAGCGGATTCCATCAGGGCCAGCAGGTTTTTCGGCCTGCACAACAGGCCGGATATAAGACTGCTCCTACCTACGCGCCAGCATGGCTACCTATTGAGCTCCGGGAGGCGTCCATATAAGAGTTTCCCTAGGTTCGAGTAATCGATGTGCTCGACGATGAGCTTGATCTCACCCGTTGGGCTTCAGTGGTGTGGTTCTCACCGAAACTGGACGCCCTGCGTACCCTGCTGCACTGCTGAAGATCAACATCTATGGCTATCTCAACCATCTTTCCGTCAGCATTGGGATGAGCTTGGTTCCGACCAGCTCCGGAAAATAGCTTTGGGGACTCCTTGGAAAATGAGGTCATAAATGGCCTGGGCTAGCGAACGGGAGCTTTGCTTCTCGCAGGTTTGGGGGCATGCTGTGAGCGAAACGTGGCAGGAGGAATGCGCCATGAACCAGGGGACACTCCAGACAGCGGTACTGTCGGCCGCCGAACTGATCGACTACCTGTGTCCTACGAGCGGGGCGCCTTATTCGGTCGAGCGCTATGCCGAGATCTTTGGCCTCAGCCCTACCGAGTTTGCCGGTCAGATCGCTGCCTATCGTCACAGCAAACCAGATGCTACCAGCGCATCCGACGCCGAAGCGACGCAACGCTTTATCGCGGATGTCTTGCGGGTGATCTTGGCCCTAGACGAGAGCGGAGTCGCCGTCGAACGGGCGATCACTTGGTTTCGACTCGAGCCGTTACCGACCTTCGAACAGCAGACCGCGGAGCAACTGGTCAGTCAGGTTCAAGTTGAACGAGTGCTGCAGTTCCTAGCCTCCTGGCAGGCGGGGAGCCAGGGATGAATCGGGATACCCAATGGCAGGTCGATCATCAATCGGCATACCAGTCCTGTTATTGCACTGTCCTGCACACCGTAGATGCGCGTTACGACGTTCGCGGTTCTGTGCTGGCAGAAATGGTGAAGGCCTGTCTGATTCACCGCGCCACACTGCCCGCAGCGCAGCGGGCCTATTTCGTACAGCACGCATCAGAGGAAGCGGTGACCTACTTGGAAAAGTTCACAGCCAGGCTGTTTTTTGGCCCCCAGGGACGCTTTTCGCCGCAAGAGTATCGCTACCGGCCTGCTATAGATTTGCTGGAACCGGCTCCTCATGGTCAGCCTCAATGAGGCTCACTGGTCAATTGAAGGCAATTTGCCATCTGGAAAAATGCTAGAGGTCCCAAGCATTCTCGGCGAGTAAAAAATCTTTGACGTAGTCGCGCTGCTTTGAAAGAGTGGAGCGGTTTAGAGCCCAGCCGAGATGAGCGCTGACAAACTCGCCCTGAGTCTCGTCGAAGTAATAAGCCGTGCGCGCCTTCGCCAAGGAATACAGATTGATCAGCCGAGCACGTACGTGCGGCTTGAGATGATCATAGACGACAACGTTGGGGTTATTGGAGAATACTAAAGCTTTACCTGGCGAGATGGCGATGATGAACAACAGGTCCCTCAAATAGTCTCCCCAGCGAGATGCGGGGTAATCAGATGCGAGCAAGCCCGGTTGTTCCCAATTGTACTCCCGCATGGTTGCCTTCAAGAGTCCATCTGAAAATGCCTCGTCAATAAACGGCGAAATCTCGTTCTGGGCGAATAGGACTAACGACATCGCACCGAGGGACTTGCTTGATTTAAAATAGTCAACCACTTCATTGATCGAAGTATGTGATGAGATCTGCTCATCCTTCATATTTTGCCTAATAAGATCGAGTTCCGAGCGGATATCCATGGCTTTTAGAATGTCGGGATGGCGAGCCTCCAGAAACGTCAGGGTGTTCGCCAGTTGTCGGCGGTCCAGATGGTTCCAACCCTGAACTCTACTGCTACGTGCCTTTTCGATGATCTTATGGCCCGCTTCATCAATCATCGGGGTAATATGGCTGGATTCGACCTCAAATCCCCCATCGGGAAAGTCGATACGGTACAAGTCCTCAATCGAAGCAGTATGTTTTATAGCAACCGGCTTGATTTCCAGCGCACCATTCGAAGGCAGTCGGCGGTAGCGGAAGACTCTCCCAGGAGCGTATTGCCAAGCCTTGAGAAAGTGTTGTGGAACGAAATGGTGATTGCGAGGGGGATTCGGCATGCAGTGGTTCTCTCCAAAAATGAGGATGCTATAGCAATGAAGATTTTCACACCATTACCTGGAGAATATGTGGCGTCGGCACTGCAGCGGGGAAACGAGATGCTCGGTATCCGAACCCTGCCACATGAGGATTTCCGGATAAGACCGATACCAAGAACAGGTTACGGACGCAAAGGAATTGGGGGAAAAGCGGAAATTAGGGGGTACGCAATTTTTAAATTTCCCTCCTTATTTACTGAACGAAAAATCACGGAAGAGGTTTTGCACAACCACACCCTGTACCCTCTCACCGCAGCGCTAGGCCGACCTACAAACCAAACAATAGTAACCCCCGCTTATTGGAAAAAAATTTGCCCCGAATGCGCATTCGAGGACTTTGAGAATCACGGCACAGCGTACGTACATCGAAGCCATGTACAGTCTTATGTTAAGGTTTGTAGCATCCATGGTTCTGACCTCATAACTATCTGCCCCGCATGTTCAACCCCCATTAATAAGCATAAAATAACCCAACTAGGAATATGCAGTCAAAAATACAAAAACCCGACACGTCAATGGAAATCACCGAACCATCTGTATTCAATATTTATCGCAGAACTTCTGAACTACAAAGGCCCTCCAGCTAAAACGCACAACGCTGAATGGATAGTGACCAAAAGCTTATACAAAAATTATTTCGATGAAATATACGGCAATTATGGATACGTGTCTGAAATTATAGTGCGTGAGCTCGGCACAAAAACTATAAATCCCTATTCAAAGGGGGCGACTGATTACAACTTCGTAATTCAAGCCTTCCTAGGCTGTCGCACCGCTGCCAGATACCTAGACTTGCTAACAAACAGTGCCGCGTGCACTCAGTTGCAAAACGAAGTTAATGAACTTATTCGGTCTGACTTCATCAAACGCAAATATCATACAGTAGATAGAATACCTAGTACCTCCTCATCAGTTACATGAGACAGCCGAATCCCAGCAAGCCGGTACACAACACTTATAGCACTTCGCTCAGATAGAAGATAATGTCTCACCGCCCATCTGATTTTACGAACTTGATGGTCATGATCAGATTCGAGAATATCTTTCATCAACAAAGTACTTATTGGGAACTTATCAGGTACCCTCAAAAAATCATGGCTACGAGCGACCTTCCTGCTTAACGCGGCGCGGGTCACCTTTTTCGGTTTGCCCTGCGTAGACAGAATCTGGTCCCTGGCGATTAGCAGATCTTGAGCAAGCGCTGCGTCTCTCGCATGCCAATCGACCAACCCCCTCCTTACCCTTATGAAAGGATGGGCAGACACATACTGCGCTAACCACTCCTTATCATGGCGGTAAAGCCACTGATAGCCCGGCTTATCATGGCATTTCGCGTTCTTGCTGCTCGAGAAAGCTTCGCGGCGTGCCTCAATTTCGCCGTCCTCTATGAGGGGCCTAGTATCGTTGCCCCTAGCCGCTTCACCGCTGCGAGCATCAGCTCGCGGGTGAAAGGATTTGAGGTGCTCAAGGTCTGCCTCAAGGAGCCAGCAAAGAAAGTAGAATTTTAATGGCTGTACGACCGCCCCGCGTGGACGCACGACGCCCAACACCCAGTCCCAAGAGCAACTGAGCTCCTGGAACTCATTAGCGCGAGGGCTACAGAGAAGACGCGGCGTCAGGAAGCTCCTTAATACCTGTTCCCTCACCCGACCAGCCTTAAGAAACCCCATCTCATCCAGACGATGCTGAAGGAAGTTTCCGGTCAGCAGATTTTGTACATCCGCTGGGTGCTCAAGTCCCCAAAACTGCATTTCACCTATCACAGCAGCTGAAGAGTCAGGAGCCCGCATCACTGGCGACCCCGCTGCCTCCGCCGGAAACAGCATGCAACGCCAGTCAGTTCCATCCGGAAACATCGTCCCGCAGAGCACCTCTCCATGGAGCGGGCAGATGCAAGTACCCATTGCTTGGTGAATACGATGCCAGTAGGCCGAGCCGCAGTTTTGAATATCTTCTTCAACACACCTCTCGCAGTACCTGAACGACGCGTGCTTGAGGAAGCCTGAGGCTGTGAGACCCAGGCTCATTTTCAGGCCCGTGCCGTCGGTACCAGTCATGGCGATACGCGCGGCTTTGCTCTTCGTGTCATTCAAAAAAGGTTCGTACAGAGGCAAAAGGGTAAAGCGATCGATCAAATGCTCTACCGAATAAGCTGATGCTAACCGTTGCGACAGAGCACCCAAGCAGCACGGCAGGATAGAGCCACAGGTTCTGGAATACGCGCCGAACAACTCCTGGCTTGTCCGGCGATAGCTGTCGTTCGACGACAGCCTATGATAACGGACCGCCAGGCTGTAGAGAGACTCATCAGGGAACGGCTGAGGAAACCAATGCAAGCGATCCATTGACCTGATCTCCCGCGGTTCATGTCACCAAGCAGAGTCCTTATCTACCCAGCCTCTCTGCTCGAGCTGGGTCTGCACATCATCGCCTTCGGAGAAATGGGCAGTTGGTGCTGACTCGTTGGCAACCGGAACCACCGGTTTACTAATAGGCTTTGCGGCTGCCCTTTCACTGTGCTCGACAGGTGTCACTATCGCGGCCTGGGTAATTAAAGAGAGATTCGCCCTGTCTGCACGCCGCGCCAAATCGTAATTCATCATCTTGGCGACCTGGTCCTTCGTGGGCATCATGTCTTCGAAGTCAGCAATTTGCAGCGGATCCCCGCTTCGTAGAGCCTCGATGGCCTTATGAAGGAGCCTCATCTGACTGTCGTACACCTGCTGCAGAACCGCCGGTGTAATCGAGTCGATGCCCTCCCAGATTGCGTGCCGCTGAGCCAGCATTAGAAGTTTGGCCAGGAAATCCGTGTTTCCTTGAGTGAGGTCATATATTTTGGAAAGGATCTCACCCGTCAACGGAGTGGGGGTTTTGGTCCAGTCGTATGCCCAGAGCAGTGAAACCAGATGCGCCCAAAACGGATCATCTTCGGTAAACCTGTCAAAAGTGATAGGCCCCATTCCTGCCGCACGCCGAGCATTTCGCAAAACACCAGAAAACAGCGGAAGCATGGCATTTGTGCCAACGTAGATCAGCGGGATGCCGGCGTCATTCGACAGCTGCACAAAAAAGTTGAGAAGCTTTTCGCGGTCTTGCCCGCCTCGGGATGAGCAGAGGTGCTGCATCTCATCAATTATGAGAGCTCCGATGAAATAGGTTTTGCACAACTGACTGATATTTTGAAGCATCACGCTGATGCTGCGGCCAGTAGCAGCTCTGCCTGAGTACTTTTTTATGCCTAATGCTTCATCCAATGAAGAGAAGAATGCGGTACAAAAACCTCGCAACGAGCCATCGTGCGGACAATCGATCTTGAGCCAGACCACCTGCGTCTCAATGAAGATCTGCTCTTTATACTTACTGTGACTGATCACCTGTGGATAAAGCTTGGCAATGGAGTTCAGCGCAGTCGTTTTACCCATGCCGCTCAACCCGATCAGTGTCAACGTTTCAGCGGTGGACATAAACCCGTGCCCCTTGATCTCCGCAGAAGAGGGCAAGCGATGCCTAACGGATGACGCATGCAATGGATTGCGCCCGGTGTATCCGTACCGAATCAATTGACTGAACAGGTCCTCAAGCCTGAGGTGGATTTCAAAAGGTACAACGACATCCTTCAGCCTGTTGATGCCATGACCACGTAATTTCGGGTCCAAGGCCCGCTCCACGTTGTCAGGCCGGGGCGGGGCGCTCCCAATGCGCCTGACTACATCAACATCCGAAAGAATCTTCGGGAGACACTCAATCAGTGGGTTACCGTCGTATTGAGGCATGCCAGTCGGGTTGTAATCTGCTGGCGCAAAACTGGAATCACTCATGACTAGCCTCGTTACCCGCGTTGATCACCAATTTCAGGAAGGCGGCGCTCCGACCCGAGACAGGTTTCACGGTTACAGGTGTATAAGTCTCCTCCGCGGCTGGCGAGTTATCCACAAGGCGAAGCTGATTTAGGTCAGCGGTATGCAAGTCGCGCTCAGTCTGGGTTTCAACGGCACGTTTCGAACGCTTGTCCCGCTTGAACTCAGCGTCAGATTTCGGATCTCCCTGCCCCTGGCGTTTGGCTTGCGCTCGATGAAGAATCTCCTCCTGGCGGCCTTGAAGAAGCGCTCCAGTATTGGCATCCTCGTACCGGGCATCTGGGGCGACCTGATTCAAAATCTTGATAATATCGAGGACCTCCTCCATACGAAGCCCACCGTACTTAACCCGCTGCTGCGGTACAATGGTCAACGGCTCGAAACCCGCCTCAGATTTCATCCAGCAGTTCTCAATAGAGTTTGGATCGTAGAAAACCCTAACGTACCTCGTTTTAAAGTTGTGAGAGCGCTCCAACCATTCCGAACGAATGGCGGTTTCACAGGTGTACTGCACACCTTGGAAATTTATACCTCCTCGACCAATTCGACACACCTGCGAGGGTAACAATGCAATCTTCAGCTCCGCTGGTGATACGAATTTCGAATTCAGGAGATTGTTTGCCATAGACCACTTCCACATGGCCATAGGCGTGGGCTCCACTTCTGCCGCGATCATCTCACGGTTCAGAAGATGAGGAACTCGAAGGCTCTTGTTGTGAGCCAAAACACCGAGGATTACCATCTCAGTAAACTCATCGATATCGAAAATTGCGTCGAGCTGGTAGTCACGATCACCACGCTCCATTTTCCGAGCATCTACGCCGCCAGGGACAAATTTCAAATCCAGCTTTTCGTTGAGCAGTCGGAAACGGCTTTCAATGATACTTTTCCAGTCAGGCCGAAACGGTGGCAAAATCTTCAAGGCTGTACCAAGAGTCTTTGTCATCGTCTCCCCAGCTTCACTGAGAAGTTCAGCGCGATCTGCGACGATTTCAACCGGTAGATGAGAACATGGCCAGTCAACCTCATCGATCTCAATATTATAACGCTTGCAAAACTCCTTCTTCGGCGTGCAAGCATTATAAATGGCATGTCGAGCACCATTCCAACTGGGCCCTTCAAGCCCGACATGAATACCTACGATCATTCTGGTGAACGTATCAACCAACACATACAGCACTGGCCTGCCGATCAACCATAACCGATTGACTCGATGTACCAAATAAACATCAGCAATCGTCGAATCGATTTCGTACCGATGACTTGCACCGACTAACCCTTGAGAGGCAGATCCAACTAGCGCACGATGGTCTTTATTATAGCGGATTGCGCCGCCGCTCTTCTTCAACCTATAGAGTTCATCAAAGAAAAGTTTTCCATGGTACTCCAGTTGATTGATGGACGGGTAGCTACCTCGAACCAGGTTACCTTTTGAACCGTCGGACTTGATCGACCGATAAAACTTATTGAGCATCCAATCATAGGCTTTCTTTAGCTTGCCACACCTGCCACTGGCAAAGCGCCCATAGGCCAAGCGAATATGCGAGATGTGCCGTGACTCGAGCAGAATTGCGCCACCGTCATCCACAACTACGCCACGATATTTAAGCGGTCGGCCAGGAACAATGCCTGAGGCCCGACTTTTTTTCTTTCCACGGCCTCCACACGTGCTGGTATTCCACAAAAATGCGTTTCGTGTCTGCCCCATGCTCCAATACCGATAGAGAAGTCGATAAATTTGCTTCCGGTCAACTCCCACTACCATTGCGTGATTAGCAACAAGGGAACCAAAGTTAGACGTCAAGATATCGAGGGGGCCATGATTCTCCACCAAACCACGTACCAGCTCCCAGTTCCTATCTCGGCTGTCTTTTTCATTCTCACTGATCTCGTCGTCACTTCGAAGCAAGTGCATAGGTACCATTTCAGGGTTGATCACCGCCGCTCCGTTATTGATCTCTTCGATCAATAGTGAGCTTCCAACCCGCCATGGCTTCGTCGGACTTGTACCGAGTTCAATGACTAAGACAAACTCATCCTTTATAGCTAAAACTCTGACCGGTTTCTTCAGCAGCTCAGATCCCTCACCCGGAGAAACGATGCAGTTAACTCCCAGACTAAGCATGACGAGGCACCTCGATTTCTGATGTGCTGGAAAAGGATGGCTCAGCAATCCAAACATGCAAAGGTTCAGATAAGCTTATTACCTTAGCGCTTAGACTCGCCCCCAGTCTGCCCGTCCAAAGAAGATGGTGGAAGAGGCGTTTAACACCAATATATTCTATAAAAATTACCCTCGAGGCTTTTTGCAGCAGTGCCTTTAGTGGCAATTCACTAGTCTTACATCCCGCTATAAATTCGAGCAGATTATTTATATTATTCTCCGTCGGCAACGAAGGATGGATGACCGCGTAAGTTCTAAGTATGACAAGATTTGCTATTTTAACTTGCGAGAGATTTTCATGGAGAACCAGTTTCCATTCTACCTTTCTCATAGCCCAATATTTAGCTTCGATCTCAAGCTTTTCCGCCATCCGATTCTGCTCCTTGAGGCTGGCATCCTCGAACTCCTTACGGTATTTCACAGAGCGCGCGGCCAAGGTTGCTTCGCCCTTCGAATCTATGAAAGTTATGAGGAAGTCAGTGGTCATAACCACTGGGACTTGAGTACCTGGATACACAGGATGACGGTAATTCAGGCTTGACGCGATCGCTTGAGTCTCAGCTTGCGTTAGGAGCGGGAACTGCTCACGAATGTCGATGATGGAAGGATCATGCTCAAGGATCAGGTGATAGTCGCGCTCAGCGTTGGATAGCAAATGATGACTGCGATGAAATTTCACACCCGGTACAAGATGCGACACCCCGCTCGACTGGATATCCCAAATCTTGATCCAAGGCTCATAGGACTCTCTAACGCCAGATCCGCGACCCGATTGTATTCTTCTATCAATTTTCCGCTGAGTCATTAGCTTCGAGCTAGCTGGATTCACCGGTTCAGTGGGTACAGATGTCATTTCACGAGTCGCTCATCGTTGAGTGACCCGCTCGATCGGATCGGAACGACACAGGTCGTGGCGCGGAGAAATTCAAGAGCGGGCTCAGCCAGGACAGCAGTCACTGTGGTGCAGAAGGGATTGTGATCCTATATCCATGGACAAGGCTCTGCCCCGACAAACGGGCCGTGACAGAGCCTTGTGACAACCTTTCTTAACTTGTGACAACCTTTATTTTTTTGTGACAACCTTTATTCTTTAAAAACACAGATTCGAGCGCAAATCAGCCCATTCACTCCACCGTCACCGACTTGGCCAGATTGCGCGGCTGATCGACGTCCGTGCCCTTGAGCACCGCAACGTAATAGGAGAGCAACTGCAGCGGGATGGTGTAGAGAATCGGCGACAGGGTGTCGTGGATATGCGGCATGTTGATCACATGGGTGCCTTCGCCATCGCTCATTCCAGCCTGCTCGTCGGCAAACACAATCAGCTCGCCGCCGCGTGCGCGGACTTCCTGCAGGTTGGATTTGAGTTTCTCCAGCAGCTCGTTGTTGGGCGCTACCGTCACCACAGGCATATCCCCATCGACCAGCGCCAACGGGCCGTGCTTCAGCTCGCCGGCCGGATAGGCTTCGGCGTGGATATAAGAGATTTCCTTGAGCTTGAGTGCCCCTTCCATCGCCACCGGAAACTGCGCGCCACGCCCCAGGAACAGCGTGTGATTCTTCTCCGCGAACAACTGGGCGACCTTTTCCACTGTGCTGTCCATGGCCAGTGCCTCACCCAGGCGGGTTGGCAGCCGGCGCAGTTCCGCGACCAGCTCCGCTTCGACGCCGGCTTCCAGCGTCCCACGGACTTGGCCCAGCGACAGGGTCAGCAGCAGCAGGCCCACCAACTGCGTCGTGAACGCCTTGGTCGATGCCACACCGATTTCCCGGCCGGCCTGGGTCAGCAGGGTCAAATCGGACTCACGAACCAGCGAACTGATCCCGACGTTGCAAATGGCCAGGCTGCCCAGGAAACCCAGCTCCTTGGCGTTGCGCAAAGCCGCCAGGGTGTCGGCGGTCTCACCGGACTGGGAAATGGAGACAAATAAGGTATCCGGCTGGACCACGACCTTGCGGTAGCGGAACTCGCTGGCCACCTCGACCTGGCATGGAATACCCGCCAGCCCTTCGAGCCAGTAGCGGGCAACCATACCGGCGTGGTAACTGGTGCCGCAGGCCACGATCTGCACATTGCGAACCTTGGCAAACAGTTCCGCCGCCTGTGGGCCAAATGCCTGGACCAGCACATGGTCATCGCCCAGACGGTTTTCCAGCGTACGCTGTACCACCAGTGGCTGCTCGTGGATTTCCTTGAGCATGAAGTGGCGGAACTCGCCCTTCTCGGCCGCTTCCGCACCGTCGCGGTATTGCACGACTTCACGCTCGACCGGCAGACCGTCGATATTCCAGATTTGCACATTGTCGCGACGAATTTCCGCGATATCGCCTTCTTCCAGATACATGAAGCGGTCAGTCACCTGGCGCAGGGCCAACTGATCGGAAGCGAGGAAGTTTTCCCCCAACCCCAGGCCAATCACCAACGGGCTGCCACTGCGTGCGGCGACCAGGCGATCCGGCTGCTTGGCACTGACCACCGCCAGGCCATAGGCACCATGCAGCTCCTTGACCGTGGCCTTGAGGGCGGCGGTCAGGTCATTCAGGTCCTTGAGCTTGTGGTTGAGCAGGTGGGCGATGACTTCGGTGTCGGTATCCGAGGTGAAGACATAGCCCTGGGCCTTGAGCTGCGCACGCAGGGCTTCGTGATTTTCGATAATGCCGTTGTGCACCACCGCCAGGTCGCCGGAGAAATGCGGGTGGGCGTTACGCTCGCACGGCGCACCATGGGTAGCCCAGCGGGTATGGGCAATGCCCAGCCGCCCGACCAGCGGCTCACCGGCCAACGCCTGGTCCAATTCGCTGACCTTGCCGGCGCGGCGCATGCGCTCCAGCTTGCCGGCGTTGGTGAAGACCGCAACACCGGCGCTGTCATACCCGCGGTACTCGAGACGCTTGAGCCCTTCGAGCAGGATGGCCGTGATATTACGCTCGGCAACGGCACCAACAATTCCACACATGCTTTCTCTCCTAGCTGACAGTGGCACACACCAGGGTGATGCCAAGGGCCTGAATCTGTTCGCGTGCCTCCAGCGGCAGGCGATCATCGGTAATAAGGGTATGGACACTGCTCCAGGGCAGTTCCAGATTGGGAATCTTGCGGCCGATCTTGTCAGCCTCGACCATGACCACCACTTCGCGGGAGACCTGGGCCATGACCCGGCTCAAGCCCAACAGCTCATTGAAGGTTGTAGTGCCGCGCTGCAGGTCGATGCCATCGGCACCGATAAAAAGCTGGTCGAAGTCGTAAGAACGTAGCACCTGTTCCGCGACTTGGCCTTGAAAGGACTCGGAATGCGGATCCCAGGTACCGCCCGTCATCAGCAGCACCGGTTCGTGCTCCAGTTCACTCAGGGCATTGGCGACATGCAGCGAGTTGGTCATCACCACCAGGCCGGGTTGCAGGCCCAGTTCGGGGATCATTGCGGCCGTAGTGCTACCACTGTCGATAATAATGCGCGCGTGTTCACGGATACGTTGCACCGCCGCGCGAGCGATCGCCTGCTTATACCGGGACACCGGTTGGGCGAGGTCGCTGACCAATTCCTGGGGCAAGGTGATTGCTCCGCCATAGCGGCGCAGTAACAGACCATTGCTCTCCAGGGCCGCCAGGTCCTTGCGAATCGTCACTTCAGACGTTTCGAAGCGCTTGGCCAGCTCATCCACACTGACTTCGCCCTGCTCATTGAGCAAGGCGAGGATATTGTGTCGACGTTGGGGAGTATTGCGCTTCGACATGGGAAATAAGTTTCGATTCGAAAGATAACGGAAGCAATCAAAACCTAAAGTCGAAAGATCGTCAAGCGTACAGCGAAGAAAAAGCCTCTGTGGATAAGTTTATCGCGAGCGATCAAGCCATCTTTCGGTTGATCTGCTCTACCTGGAGAAGCGAACTGGCCCGCGATAAACCCGTCTGTGGATAACTAACTCAGTCCTTCTTGAGTTTCACCGGTCGCTTCCAGCCTTCGATATTGCGCTGGCGCGCGCGAGCCACGCCCAACTGGGCGGGCGGAATATCCTGGTTGATCGTCGAACCCGCGGCAGTCGTGGCCCCGGCTGAGATATCCACAGGTGCGACCAGCGAATTGTTGGAGCCAATAAAGACATCCTCGCCGATCAGGGTCCTGAATTTGTTCGCCCCATCGTAATTGCACGTGATGGTGCCGGCGCCGATATTGCTCCGCGCACCAATCTCGGCATCACCCAGATAGGTCAGGTGGCCAGCTTTGGCACCCTCGCCCAAATGGGCGTTCTTCAGTTCGACAAAGTTACCCACATGGGCCCGCGCCTCCAGCACGGTTCCCGGACGCAAGCGCGCGAATGGGCCGGCGTCGCTGCCCTCACCCAGTGTTGCACCGTCGATATGGCTGTTGGCCTTGATCACGACCCCCTTGCGTAGGGTGCTGTCCTTGATCACGCAGTTGGGTCCGATCACCACATCGTCCTCGATGACTACCCGGCCCTCGAGAATCACGTTGATATCAATCAGCACATCGCGACCCACGGTCACGTCGCCACGCACATCGAAACGGGCCGGATCGCGCAGGGTCACACCCTGAGCCATCAACTGGCGCGCCGCGCGCAACTGATAGTGACGCTCCAGTTCGGCCAATTGTTTACGATCATTAGCGCCCTGCACTTCCATCGCATCGTCAGGCTGTTCGGTCTCGACAACTAGGCCGTCTTGGACCGCCATGGCGATCACGTCCGTCAGGTAGTACTCACCTTGGGCGTTGTTGTTCGAGAGGCGGCTCATCCAGTCACCCAGGCGGGCGGCCGGGAGCGCCAGAATGCCGGTATTGCCCTCGGTAATTGCCCGCTGGATCTCGTTGGCGTCCTTCTGCTCGACGATCGCACAGACCTTGCCAGCCTCATCGCGCACGATCCGCCCGTACCCGGTCGGGTCGGCCAGTTCAACTGTCAGCAGGGCCAATCGATCGGCCGCGGCGTGCTTGAGCAGGCGCTGCAAGGTATCGACCTGGATCAACGGTACATCGCCATAAAGGACCAGTACCGTATCGGCAGTCAGCGCCGGAACAGCCTGGGCCACGGCATGCCCGGTACCCAGTTGCTTGTCCTGCAACACGAAATTCAGATCGTCAGCCGCCAGGCGCTCGCGAACCGCTTCGGCACCATGGCCGATGACCACATGGATGCCCTGTGGATCGAGTTGCCGGGCGCTGTGGATAACATGTCCCAGCATGGAGTTGCCGGCAACCGGGTGAAGCACCTTCGGCAGGGCCGAGCGCATCCGCGTGCCTTGGCCCGCGGCGAGAATAACGATATCGAGAGACATGACTGGCTACCAATCCTGGAGGGTCAGCGGTTGTGACCTGGAAGTGAATTGCAGAAAAAGAAAAAGGGTAGCCGAGGCTACCCTTTTACTCAATCGCACAACAAGTTGCCGGCTTAGCCGCCAAACTTCTTGCGGACCTGCTGAACAGTGCGCAGCTGGGCAGTCGCCTCAGCCAGGCGAGAGGCGGCAGCACTATAGTCGAAGTCTGCGCCTTTCTCGTGCAGGGCCTTCTCAGCTGCCTTGACGGCATTCTGAGCGGAGGCTTCATCGAGGTCGACAGCGCGCTGCACGGTGTCGGCGAGAACCTTGACCATGTTCGGCTGAACCTCGAGGAAACCGCCCGAGATGTAAAACACCTCGGCTTCCCCACCCTGCTTGATCAAGCGGATAGGACCCGGTTTCAAATTGGTGATCAACGGAGCGTGGCCGAGAGCGATACCCAGATCTCCCAGTTCACCGTGTGCAATCACCATCTCGACCAGACCGGAAAAGATTTGCCCTTCCGCGCTGACGATATCGCAATGGACGGTCATAGCCATTTGCTTGCCTCAACCTGATAAGCGCCCCTTGCGGGGCGCCGGGATTACAGTTTCTTGGCTTTCTCGATCGCTTCTTCGATGCCGCCGACCATGTAGAACGCTTGTTCTGGCAGGTGGTCGTAGTCACCGTTGAGGATGCCTTTGAAGCCAGCAATGGTGTCTTTCAGGGAAACGTATTTACCCGATGCACCGGTGAAGACTTCAGCCACGAAGAACGGCTGCGACAGGAAACGCTGGATCTTACGAGCGCGGGATACCAACTGCTTGTCGGTTTCCGACAGCTCGTCCATACCCAGGATCGCGATGATGTCCTTCAGTTCCTTGTAACGCTGCAGAACGTACTGGACGCCGCGAGCGGTGTCGTAGTGGTCCTGGCCGATCACGTTCGGATCCAGCTGGCGCGAAGTCGAGTCCAGTGGATCGACCGCTGGGTAGATACCCAGGGAAGCGATGTCACGGGACAGTACGACGGTGGCGTCCAAGTGGGCGAAGGTGGTCGCTGGCGACGGGTCGGTCAAGTCATCCGCAGGTACGTATACCGCTTGGATCGAGGTGATCGAACCTTCCTTGGTCGAAGTGATGCGCTCTTGCAGCACGCCCATCTCTTCAGCCAGGGTCGGCTGGTAACCTACTGCCGAAGGCATACGGCCCAGCAGTGCGGATACTTCGGTACCGGCCAGGGTGTAACGATAGATGTTGTCGACGAACAGCAGAACGTCGTTACCTTCGTCACGGAACTTCTCGGCCATGGTCAGGCCGGTCAGTGCTACGCGCAGACGGTTACCCGGCGGCTCGTTCATCTGACCGTAAACCAGTGCCACTTTGTCCAGAACGTTGGAGTCCTTCATCTCGTGGTAGAAGTCGTTACCCTCACGAGTACGCTCACCCACACCGGCGAACACGGAATAACCGCTGTGCTCGATGGCGATGTTACGGATCAGTTCCATCATGTTTACGGTTTTGCCTACACCGGCACCACCGAACAGACCGACTTTACCGCCCTTGGCGAACGGGCAAACCAGGTCGATAACCTTGATGCCGGTTTCCAGCAGGTCGTTGCCGCCTGCCTGGTCCGCGAAGGAAGGAGCGGCGCGGTGAATACCCCAGCGCTCGTCGGTAGCAATCGGACCGGCTTCGTCGATCGGGTTGCCCAGAACGTCCATGATCCGGCCCAGGGTCGCTTTACCGACCGGTACGGAGATGGCTGCACCGGTGTCGGTAACGTTCAGGCCGCGTTTCAGGCCTTCGGTCGAACCCATCGCAATGGTACGAACTACGCCGTCGCCCAGCTGCTGCTGAACTTCCAGGGTAGTTTCCGCGCCTTGAACTTTCAGCGCGTTGTAGATGCTCGGTACGCTGTCGCGTGGAAATTCCACGTCGATAACGGCGCCGATGATTTGAACGATACGTCCGCTACTCATAGCTGGATCCTCTGAATATTTGAACCGTTAAACCGCGGCAGCGCCGCCGACGATTTCCGAGATCTCTTGGGTGATCGCAGCCTGACGCGCCTTGTTGTAGATCAGCTGCAAATCGCTGATCAAATCACCGGCGTTGTCGGTAGCGTTCTTCATCGCGATCATCCGCGCAGCTTGTTCAGCCGCGTTGTTCTCGACCACCGCCTGGTAGACCTGCGACTCCACGTAGCGCACCATCAGGCCGTCAAGCAGCTCTTTGGCGTCTGGTTCGTAGAGGTAGTCCCAGTGGTGCTTGAGCTTCTGATCCGGGGTCGCCACCAATGGAATCAACTGCTCCACGGTAGGCTGTTGCGTCATGGTGTTGATGAACTTGTTGGATACCACGGACAGGCGATCGATACGGCCGTCCAAGTAAGCATCCAGCATGACCTTGACGCTACCGATCAGATCATTGATCGACGGCTCTTCACCCAGGTGGCTGATAGCAGCGATGACGTTACCGCCGAAGTTGCGGAAAAACGCCGCGCCTTTGCTGCCGACCACGCACAGATCAATCTCGACGCCGTTTTCGCGGTTTACCGCCATGTCCTTGACCAGGGCCTTGAACAGGTTGGTATTCAAGCCACCACACAGACCACGGTCACTGCTCACGACGACATAACCGGCGCGCTTGACAGCACGGTCGATCATGAACGGGTGGCGGTATTCCGGGTTGGCGTTGGCCAGATGCCCAATTACCTGGCGGATATGCTCCGCATAGGGACGGCTAGCAGCCATGCGCATTTGTGCCTTGCGCATTTTGCTGACCGCCACTTTTTCCATGGCGCTGGTAATTTTTTGCGTGCTTTTGATGCTCGCAATCTTACTGCGAATCTCTTTTGCGCCTGCCATGTAACACCTATCAGGTTAGCAAGCGGGAGCCTCTCGGCCCCCGCTGCGGCTTACCAGGTTTGGGTGGCCTTGAACTTCTCGATACCGGCTTTGAGGCCAGCGTCGATTTCGTCATTGAAGTCACCCTTCACGTTGATCTTGGCCATCAAATCGGCGAGATCGCGGTTGAAGTAAGCAATCAGCGCTTGTTCAAAGCTGCCGACCTTGGTGATTTCGACGTCAGTCAGGAACCCACGCTCTGCGGCATACAGCGACAGCGACATGTCAGCGATCGACATTGGCGCGTATTGCTTCTGCTTCATCAGTTCGGTAACGCGCTGACCATGCTCAAGTTGCTTACGGGTCGCTTCGTCCAGGTCAGAAGCGAACTGAGCGAATGCCGCCAGTTCACGGTACTGAGCCAGAGCGGTACGGATACCACCGGACAGCTTCTTGATGATCTTGGTCTGAGCAGCACCACCTACACGGGATACCGAAACACCGGCGTTCACTGCAGGACGGATCCCGGAGTTGAACATCGCCGATTCCAGGAAGATCTGACCGTCAGTGATGGAAATCACGTTGGTCGGAACGAACGCGGAAACGTCGCCAGCCTGGGTTTCGATGATCGGCAGAGCGGTCAGGGAGCCGGTTTTGCCGGTCACTGCACCGTTGGTGAACTTCTCTACGTACTCTTCCGAAACGCGGGATGCGCGCTCCAGCAGACGGGAGTGGAGATAGAACACGTCGCCTGGGTAAGCTTCACGGCCTGGTGGACGGCGCAGCAGCAGGGAAATCTGGCGGTAAGCCACTGCTTGCTTGGACAGATCGTCATAAACGATCAGCGCGTCTTCACCGCGGTCACGGAAGAATTCGCCCATGGTGCAACCGGAGTACGGTGCCAGGAACTGCAGCGCAGGAGATTCCGAAGCACTGGCAGCCACGATGATCGTGTTGGCCAAGGCGCCGTTTTCTTCCAGCTTGCGAACCACGTTGGCGATGGTCGATTGCTTCTGACCAATGGCAACGTAGACGCAGAAAATGCCGCTGTCTTTCTGGTTGATGATCGCGTCGATCGCCAGAGCGGTTTTACCGATCTGACGGTCACCGATGATCAGCTCACGCTGGCCACGGCCGACGGGGATCATGGCATCGACAGCCTTATAGCCAGTCTGTACAGGCTGGTCTACCGACTTACGCCAGATCACGCCTGGAGCAACTTTCTCGACCGCATCGGTCTCGGTGTTGTTCAGTGGACCTTTGCCATCAACTGGGTTACCCAGTGCGTCGACTACGCGACCCAGCAGTTCCTTACCAACTGGAACTTCCAGGATGCGGCCAGTGCACTTGGCGCTCATGCCTTCGGCAAGGCTGGTGTATGCGCCCAGTACAACGGCACCTACAGAGTCTTGCTCGAGGTTGAGGGCCATACCGTAGACGCCGCCCGGAAACTCGATCATCTCGCCGTACATAACGTCGGCCAGACCGTGAATCCGCACGATGCCGTCAGATACGCTGACGACAGTGCCTTCGTTACGGGCTTGGGAGGTCACATCGAGTTTTTCGATGCGGCCCTTGATAATTTCACTTATTTCGGAAGGATTGAGTTGCTGCATTGCTCTGCTGCCCCTTCAAACTCAAGATTTCAATGCTTCGGCCAGTTGCGCGAGTTTGCCACGCACTGAGCCATCGATTACCAGGTCGCCGGCGCGGATTACGACACCCCCTATGAGAGAGGCATCCTCCGCAGCGTGCAGTCGCACTTCCCGGCCGAGCCGTGCACTGAGAACCTTGGCGAGTTTGTCTTGCTGTTCTTGGTTCAATGCAAAAGCACTGGTGACATCCACATCTACCGATTTCTCTTGTTCGGCCTTGTACAGGTCGAATAGAGCGGCGATCTCCGGCAGAAGCAGGAGACGGTCGTTTTCAGCAACAACGTGGATGAAATTCTGTGCCTGAGCATCGAACTTGTCGCCACACACTTCAATAAAAGTGGTGGCCTTTTCTGCGCTCGTCAGTCGCGGGGCCGTGAGCACGCGCTGCATGGTGTCATCTTGTGACACCGCTGCAGCCAGGCCGAGCATGGCTGACCAAGAGGCCAGCTGCTGGTGGGCCTGGGCGTGCTCGAAGGCGGCCTTAGCGTAAGGTCGGGCCAACGTGGTCAATTCTGCCATGATCGCCCTCGCTTAAATTTCAGCAGCCAGTTTGTTTACCAGCTCTGCGTGCGCGTTTTGATCGATTGTGGCACCCAGGATCTTCTCAGCACCGCCGACTGCCAGGCTACCCACTTGGGCGCGCAGCGCGTCTTTGACACTGTTGATTTCCTGTTCGATCTCGGCCTGAGCCTGAGCCTTCACACGTTCAGCTTCGACGCGAGCCTGATCACGGGCTTCGTCGACGATCTGAGTACCGCGTTTCTTGGCTTGCTCAATGATTTCAGCTGCCTGAGCCTTAGCTTCGCGCAGTTGTTGACCCACTTTATCTTGGGCCAACTCCAGGTCACGAGCTGCTCGGGAGGCAGCGTCCAGTCCATCCGCGATCTTCTTCTGACGTTCGTGCAGTGCCGCAATGACCGGAGGCCACACGAACTTCATGCAAAACAGTACAAAAATGAGGAACGCAACGGACTGGCCAATCAGGGTCGCATTAATGTTCACGCCAACACCTCGCTCGTTCGTTGTCCAACACACCAATCAACTCGAAACATCCGAGTGATTAGCCAGCGAGTTGACCAACGAAGGGGTTCGCGAAGGTGAAGAACAGAGCGATACCAACACCGATCATGGTCACGGCGTCGAGCAGACCGGCGACGATGAACATTTTAACTTGCAGCATTGGGACCATTTCTGGCTGACGCGCTGCGCCTTCCAGGAACTTGCCGCCCAGCAGGCCGAAACCAATTGCGGTACCCAGTGCGCCCAGGCCGATCAACAGTGCAACAGCGATAGCGGTTAGACCAACTACAGTTTCCATCTTTCCTCCCGACTTTTACGTCGTATGGTTTAGGTTTTTTAGATTTTAAAGCGGTAAAACAAATCGTTTCAGAGCCCTGGAGGGCCACCCTCCCGTTTGACCGAGAGGGACATCAGACTAGTCGAAACCGGCCTTAATGATTCTCTTCGTGCGCCATCGACAGGTAGACGATGGTCAGCATCATGAAGATAAACGCCTGCAGAGTGATGATCAGGATGTGGAACACTGCCCACGCCCATTGCAGGACCACGCCCAGGCCGCTAAGCCACAGCAGGCCGCTGCCGAACATCACAGCGATCAGGATAAACACCAGCTCGCCAGCGTACATGTTGCCGAATAGACGCAGTGCCAGAGAGATTGGCTTAGCGATCAGCGTGACGAATTCCAGCAGGAAGTTCACCGGGATCAACAGGGCTTGAACGAAAATGTTCTTGCTGCCGAACGGGTGCAGGGTCAATTCGCCGATAAAGCCGCCGATGCCCTTGACCTTGATGCTGTAGAAGATGATCAGTGCGAAGACCGACAAAGCCATACCCAGTGTTGCGTTCGGGTCGGTGGTCGATACGGCACGGAATGGGATGTGCGGGTCGCCGGAGATCGCCATGGCCAACTGAGGAATCCAGTCAACGGGGATCAGGTCGACGGCGTTCATCAAGAACACCCAGACGAAGATGGTCAGTGCCAGCGGTGCAATCACCGGGCTACGGCCATGGAAGCTGTCTTTCACGCTGCCATCGACGAATTCGACCAATACTTCAACGAAGTTCTGCAAAGCACCTGGCTGACCGGAGGTCGCCTTCTTCGCCGCCATGCGGAAAAGCAGGATAAAGATCAGGCCCAATGCGACAGACCAGCCGAGGGTATCGACGTGGAATGCCCAGAAGCCCATTTCCTTGGCTTCTGCTGCGGTGTGGGCAAAGCCCCAGCCGCCGTTGGGTAGCTGACCGAAAGTCAGGTTCTGCAAGTGGTGCTGGATATAGCCCGAAGCGGTTTCTGCTGCCATGGTTGCCTCAAACGCCCTAAGGTCTCGAAAGTCTTGTTCTCATTAGCAGGGGAGCGAACCAGCTGACCATCTGGGTCAGCACGAAGACACCGAAGACTGCGATCGGCGCCAATGGCTTCACACCTGCAAACGTCAGCGCGAACAGCACTGCCGTCAAAATCAGTTTGCCCGCCTCGCCGGCATAAAAAGACCGGACGATGGCTTGAGCCGCTCGGGCGCCGGAAAACCGAAATGCCCTGTGAGCGAAATACACATTGGGTAACAAGGCTATCAGGCCTCCGCAGAGCCCCGAGTACCCAGCTACGACTCCATGCCAGTACCAGAGCGCCAAGGCGGCCAGCAACAAAATGACAAATTGAGCCAGAAGCACCGGAAAAACCGCCAAGCGATGGAACGGCAAGCGGTTTGGCGTGCGGGTTTCCATCACTCTTGCTCCTCAAAGGTCGGCTGCCGGAAATCAATAACTTGGCATAATTTGTGCCGACAAAATGCGCGCAGAGTATAGGGGCGGTTCAGCCCCTATTCAACTGTTAGGTAGTGTTTTCCGACTGCACGCTACAAGAGGAATTGTTTCAGCGGATGTGCGCGAGAACACCCTGCAATTCGTCGAGCGAGTTATAGCCGATGACCAACTGACCTTTGCCCTTCTTACCATGGCGGATCTGCACCGCAGAGCCCAGGCGCTCGGCCAGGCGCTGCTCGAGACGGGCAATATCCGGGTCGGCTTTGACCGGCTCCGCGGGCTCCTGTTTGCCACTCAACCACTGGCGAACCAGAGCCTCGGTCTGACGTACGGTCAGCCCTCGTGCGACAACGTGTCGCGCCCCTTCAACCTGTTGATTTTCCGGCAAACCGAGCAATGCCCGGGCATGACCCATTTCCAGGTCGCCGTGGGACAGCATGGTCTTGATCACTTCCGGCAACGCAATCAGGCGCAACAAATTAGCGACGGTCACACGGGACTTGCCCACGGCCTCGGCCACTTGCTGCTGAGTCAGCTGGAACTCCTGCTGCAAGCGCTGCAGGGCCATGGCTTCTTCGACCGGGTTGAGGTCTTCGCGCTGAATGTTCTCGATCAGAGCCATGGCAATGGCCGCTTCATCCGGCACATCGCGGACCATGGCCGGAATGGTTTCCCGTCCTGCCTGCTGGCTGGCTCGCCAGCGGCGTTCACCGGCGATGATTTCAAAGCGGCCGCCTCCGATCGGGCGGACCACGATCGGTTGCATCACGCCCTGGGACTTGATCGAGTTCGCCAGTTCTTCCAGCGCCTGCGGGTCCATGTCCCGGCGGGGCTGATATTTACCGCGCTGGATCAGGTCGAGTGGCAGGTGCTGCAACTCGCGCTGATCGGCCTGAACCGCCTGTTCCTCCAGGGAACTGACGGTAGGACCGCTCAGCAGTGCATCCAGTCCACGTCCGAGACCTCGTTTCTTGACGGCCATGGGGATTCCTTAAGTTGCCTGAGCAGCGGCAGTGCGTGAATTTTTCCGTTGCCGGCGAACCATCTCGCCTGCCAGGGCCAGGTAAGCCAGGGCACCGCGCGACTGTTTGTCGTAGGCCAGGGCCGGCATGCCATAACTCGGGGCTTCCGCCAGGCGAATATTGCGCGGAATGACCGTATCGTACAGTTGCTCGCCGAAGTGTTCCTTGAGCTGTGCGGAAACATCGTTCATCAGGCTCAAGCGCGGGTCGTACATGGTTCGCAGCAGGCCTTCGACCTTGAGTTCAGGGTTCAGCAACTCGGCGATACGCTTGATGTTATCCACAAGGTCGCTCAACCCTTCCAGGGCGAAGTACTCGCACTGCATGGGGATAATCACGCCATCGGCGGCAACCAGAGCATTAAGCGTCAGCATCGACAGCGACGGTGGGCAGTCGATCAATATGTAGTCGTAATTTTCCCGAATCGGCGCCAGAGCGCTGCGCAGACGGCTTTCCTTCATCTGCATTTCCAGCAGAACGACTTCGGCCGCGGTCAGGTCGCGGTTGGCCGGCAGCAGTTGATAACCGCCGTGTTCGGAGAAATGCATGGCCTGGGCCAGATCGCATTCGCCGATCAGCAAGTCATAGACCGAGTTTTCCAGGCCGTGTTTATCCACACCGCTACCCATGGTGGCGTTGCCCTGTGGATCAAGATCGATCAGCAGCACGCGACGCTTGGTAGCGACCAGCGATGCTGCGAGGTTGATGCAGGTGGTGGTTTTGCCCACGCCACCTTTCTGGTTCGCAATCGCGAATACCTTAGCCATTCTTGCTTGTGTTCCCAATCATGCCCTGCGGCGCAGTATCAGCAGATGGCGTTGGCCTTGGCAACCGGGTACGGCCAGGGCCTGTTCGCTATCGAGGTGGAAGTCTGCCGGCAATGCTACCAGCTCATCGGCGGGATGAACGCCCTTCATTGCCAGCCAACGGGTATCGCTGTCGCCCAGGTGGCGCGTCCAGTTGGTGAAGTTCTCCATGCTGCTGAACGCCCGGGAGATGATCCCGGTGAACGGCTGCTCTGGCTGGAAGGCTTCGACACGGCTGTGGATAACTTGCAGGTTATCCAGTTTGAGTTCGAGTTTGACCTGCGTGAGGAAACGCGTTTTCTTGCCGTTGCTGTCCAGGCAGGTCACTTGCGATTCGGGAAACAGGATCGCCAGCGGAATTCCCGGCATGCCACCACCGCTGCCAACATCCAGCCAACGGCCGTTTTCGATGAAGGACATCACGCTGAGACTGTCGAGCAAATGGCGCGAGACCATTTCATCGGGATCGCGCACCGCCGTGAGGTTGTAAGCCTTGTTCCATTTGATCAACAGCGCGAGATAGGCCAGTAACTGGCTGTGCTGCTCGGCGGTCAACTCGACGCCCATTTCCCGGGCGCCTGTGGATAACTCTTCGGCGTGTTGCGAGGTGACCATAGAACTCAAGCGCTTTGCTCCAACTGACGGCCCGCGCCGCGTTTTTTCAGGTGAATCATCAACAGGGAAATCGCTGCCGGTGTGACACCCGGGATCCGCGAAGCCTGGCCCAGTGTTTCCGGACGGGTTGCGCCAAGCTTGCTCTGGATCTCTTTCGACAGGCCGGAAATGGTCGTGTAATCGATATCCACAGGCAGGCGGGTATTTTCACTGGCGCGCAAACGGGCGATCTCATCCTGCTGGCGGTCAATGTAACCGGCGTACTTGGTCTTGATCTCGACCTGTTCGGCGACTTGTGGATCACTCGCGCCTTCACCGGTCACGGCAACCAAACCAGCGTAGTCGATTTCCGGACGGCTCAGCAGGTTCAGCAGGTTGTATTCGTGGGTCAGCGGCGTACCGAACTTTTCGGCAATGGCATCGCCTTGTTCGGTGCCGGGGCGTACCCAGGTGCTTTTCAGGCGCTGTTCTTCGCGGGCGATGCTTTCACGTTTTTCGCTGAAAGCGGCCCAGCGCGCGTCATCCACCAGACCCAACTCACGACCTTTCTCGGTCAGGCGCAGGTCGGCGTTGTCTTCGCGCAGAATCAGACGGTATTCCGCCCGGGAGGTGAACATCCGGTACGGTTCCTGGGTACCCAGGGTAATCAGGTCGTCAACCAGTACGCCGATGTAGGCTTCATCGCGACGCGGGCACCAGCTTTCCTTGCCCTGGGCGCGTAATGCGGCGTTGGTTCCGGCGAGTAAACCCTGGGCGCCGGCTTCTTCGTAACCGGTAGTGCCATTGATCTGGCCAGCGAAGAACAAGCCGCCAATCACCTTGGTTTCCAGGCTGTATTTCAGGTCGCGCGGATCGAAGTAGTCGTACTCGATCGCATAGCCGGGCCGCACGATATGGGCATTTTCCATACCGCGAATCGAACGCACGATCTGCAACTGCACGTCGAACGGCAACGAGGTGGAAATCCCGTTGGGATAGAGCTCGTGAGTCGTCAGACCTTCAGGCTCGATAAAGACCTGATGGCTTTCCTTGTCGGCAAAGCGATGGATCTTGTCTTCGATCGACGGGCAGTAACGCGGGCCAATGCCTTCGATGACCCCGGAGTACATCGGCGAACGATCGAGGTTCGAGGCGATGATTTCGTGGGTACGGGCATTGGTGTGGGTAATCCAGCAACTGACCTGCTGGGGGTGCTGCTCTTGGGAGCCCATAAACGACATCACCGGAATCGGCGTGTCGCCTGGTTGCTCGGTCATTACCGAGAAATCCACCGAGCGTCCGTCGATACGAGGCGGAGTACCGGTTTTCAGACGACCGACTCGCAGCGGCAGCTCACGCAGGCGATGAGCCAGTGCGATCGAAGGTGGATCGCCAGCGCGTCCGCCCGAGTAATTCTGCAAGCCAATGTGGATAAGTCCACCGAGGAAGGTACCTGTGGTCAACACCACGGAATCGGCGACAAAACGCAGACCCATTTGCGTGACAACACCCCGCACCTGGTCCTGCTCGACGATCAGGTCATCGCAGGCTTGCTGGAATATCCACAGGTTCGGTTGGTTCTCGAGGATCTCGCGAACGGCGGCCTTGTAGAGAACACGGTCAGCCTGGGCACGTGTAGCACGTACGGCCGGGCCTTTGCGGCTGTTGAGCACGCGGAACTGGATACCACCTTTATCGGTAGCGATGGCCATGGCACCGCCAAGGGCATCGATCTCTTTGACCAGATGGCTCTTGCCGATCCCGCCAATAGCGGGGTTACAGCTCATTTGCCCGAGGGTTTCCACGTTATGTGTCAGCAGCAGGGTTTTAACGCCCATGCGAGCTGATGCAAGCGCAGCCTCGGTTCCGGCATGACCGCCGCCGATGACGATCACTTCAAAACGGGAAGGGAAATCCACCACGCACCTCGTGCCTGTTTTTGATGGGTAATTGGGATAGTCGGCAAGTATAGGGACTTCGCCCCCGCTAAAGAACCCTTTGGACAAAATTTAACCAGCTGTGGATTAATCACAGACAATAGAAATTAAAAGAGAGAGATTTATTAAAGCTTTGTTTTTATGTTTATTTCTAGTGCACGTCATTTCTGTGGATAGATCTCTGTAAGCCTTTATTTTCAATGTGTACAGAGAACCTAAAGGCTGTGGCTAGGTGGTGCTGAGCAATCTGGATAAGTGCGTTAAGCCTGTGGATTAAAGTGCATGTTATCCACAGAGGCATCCATCCTCAGTTTTCAGGTGGGGTTATCAACCTAGCTAAGGCGTGGTTATGCACAGGGCTTATTTCAGAATAATCGCCTTAATCCCTCAAATTTCAGCCACACCTAAGCGTCCCAGTCCGGGAAGAACTGGAATTTTCTAGAGGAGGTTCAGGAAAGATCTGCTGGAAGGCTGAATCAGGTCGGATGCAATCATGAGGAAAGCCCTCGCCATGCCTGTTCTTGGTCGACCCGTTGTACTCGACGGTGGACAAGCCCGGCCGCTCGATATCGGTTGGTGCACGTTTTATCGCGACATTCGGGAGCAGTGTTGTTGCTTAGCCTAGAGCGTTACTCACAGTGCGCGTTCAGCAATGGGCGCATGGATTAGCCACTCAGCTGGTCCCGCAGAAATACCTGCCTGATCTTGGACAAGAGCACACTGAGCAGAACGGGTTTCGGCAACAGCTTGATCAGCGGGCCTTTGCCGATAGACGTGATGTAGATCCTGGGCTCGCGTTTATCCAGCATAGAGGCCTGACACATCGAAACGTTGCCCAGGCAAGGGCCATACCGTCAGCTCTGGGGATCCGGGTCAGCGAGGCATGCAAGCTGCGCAGCGGGAGCAGCTGCGCACAGGAGGGATGGCTTGTGGATAACCCCTGAGCGGGTTACTTGCCGATGCAGAAACTGGAGAAGATTCGCCCCAGCAGGTCGTCGGAGCTGAATTCACCGGTAATTTCGCCGAGGGCTTGCTGGGCCAGGCGCAAATCTTCGGCCAATAGCTCGCCGGCGCCTGCCAGGGTCAACTGGGCACGGCCGTGCTCCAGGGAGGCACTGGCCTGCTGCAAGGCTTCCAGATGCCGACGGCGAGCGCTGAAGCTGCTTTCGGACGTCTGTTCATACCCCATGCAGGCTTTGAGATGATCGCGCAGCAATTCAAGCCCTTCGCCTGCTGCCTTGGCACTCAGGCTGATCGTAACGTGGCCGTCGGCGCTGACCTGCAGGGCCATTGCCTCACCCGTGAGATCGGCCTTGTTGCGAATCAGCGTGACCTTCGCCGGATCCGGTCGCTGATCCAAGAACTCCGGCCATAAGGCAAAGGGATCCAGCGCTTCCGGCGCCGTCGCGTCAACGACCAGCAGGACCCGATCAGCTTCGCCAATGGCTTTCAATGCGCGTTCAACGCCGATCTTTTCCACCTGATCATCGGTGTCGCGCAACCCGGCCGTATCGACCACATGCAGGGGCATGCCATCAATGTGGATATGTTCACGCAGGACATCGCGCGTGGTGCCGGCGATTTCGGTGACGATAGCCGCTTCCCGGCCGGCCAGGGCATTCAACAGGCTGGACTTGCCGGCATTCGGCCGACCCGCAATCACCACGGTCATACCGTCGCGCAGTAAAGCGCCCTGCCCGGCTTCGCGCACCACTGTGGATAACTCAGCGCGAACCTTATCGAGCATGTTCAGCACATGGCCATCGGCCAGAAAGTCGATTTCCTCTTCCGGGAAGTCGATGGCCGCCTCGACATAGATCCGCAGGCCGATCAATTGCTCAGTCAAGTTATGCACACGCAGGGAAAAAGCGCCCTGTAGGGAACGCAGGGCATTGCGCGCCGCCTGTGCAGAACTCGCCTCGATCAGATCGGCAATGGCCTCGGCCTGGGCCAGGTCGAGTTTGTCATTGAGAAACGCCCGCTCGCTGAATTCACCCGGGCGCGCCAGACGGCAACCCAGTTGCAGGCAACGTTGCAGCAGCATATCGAGCACGATGGGGCCGCCATGGCCCTGCAATTCCAGAACGTCTTCGCCGGTAAAGGAGTTCGGTCCCGGAAAGTAGAGGGCGATGCCTTCATCGAGAACCTGCCCATGCTCACCGCCGAACGGGCCGTAATGCGCATAGCGCGGTTTGAGCTCGCGACCGGTAAAGGCCTGCGCCGCCATTTTCGCCAGCGGGCCGGAAATGCGCACAATGCCAACACCACCACGGCCCTGGGCGGTGGCAACGGCGGCGATGGTTTCACGTGGGACGCTCATCAGGCGGGCCTCAAACAGAGATGACAGATAGCAAAACGCCCCACTAGGGGGCGTTTTGAGTGGTTATCCACAGCGTAAGTTATGCGTCGGCTTTTTTGCTAGCCGCTTCGATCTTACGTGTGATGTACCACTGTTGGGCGATCGACAGGCAGTTGTTCACTACCCAGTACAGCACCAGACCAGCCGGGAACCACAGGAAGAAGAAGGTGAAGATAATAGGCATCATCTTCATCACCTTGGCCTGCATCGGATCCGGCGGAGTCGGGTTCAACTGCTGCTGGATAAACATGGTTGCGCCCATGATGATCGGCAGGATGAAGAACGGATCCTTGATCGACAGGTCGGTGATCCAGAACATCCAAGGCGCCTGGCGCATTTCCACGCTTTCAAGCAGAACCCAGTACAGCGACAGGAAGACCGGCATCTGCACCAGAATCGGCAAGCAGCCGCCCAGCGGATTGATCTTCTCTTTCTTGTACAGCTCCATCATGGCCTGCGACATTTTCTGCCGGTCATCGCCATGTTGCTCTTTCAGGGCAGCCAGTTTCGGTGCCACGGCACGCATGCGCGCCATCGATTTGTAGCTGGCGGCCGACAGTGGGAAGAAAATCCCCTTGATCAGCATGGTCAGGAAGATGATCGACCAACCCCAGTTACCGACGATGCTGTGGATATGTTGCAGCAACCAGAAGATCGGCTGGGCAATAAACCACAGGATGCCGTAGTCGACGGTCAGTTCCAGGCCTGGGGACAACTCTTTGAGCACCGCCTGGCTTTTCGGACCGGCGTAAAGCGTGGCGCTGGTTTCGGCGGTCGCACCAGGAGCAACGGTCATTGCCGGCGCAGTGAAGCCGATGATGTAGTTGCCTTTGCTGTCCTTGCGTGTCTGGACCAGGTTGTTCTCACCCTTGGGGGCGATCCAGGCCGTCACGAAGTAGTGCTGCAGCCAGGCAACCCAACCACCCTGGACGTTCTCTTTCAGAGAAGCCTTGTCCATGTCCTTCATCGAGACTTTCTTGTACGGCTCGGAACTTGTCCACAGGGCGGCGCCCAGGTAAGTCGCGGTACCGGTTGCAGTCGTCGAGGAAGGATCGGCGCTGGCGTCACGCTTGAGCTGGGCAAACATTGCACCGGACCAAGGTTGAGCGCTCTGGTTGTCGATCAAGTAGGTCACAACCACATCGTACAGACCGCGTTTAAGCGTGAAACGCTTGATGTAGTTGACGCCGCCTTCACTGAACTTCAGGTCGACGACCAGTTGGTCCTGACCGTCAGCCAGTTGATAAGTCTTCTGTGCGGACGAGAAAACCGGACGACCGGCTGGATTGGCATCCGGACCGTTGGCGCCGATCAGGCCACTTTGGGCCAGATAGGTACGTTCGTTACCGTTGTCGAACAGCTGGAACGGAATTTCCGGATGGTCCTGGCGACGTGGATAAAGCGGCAACGTCAGTTGCGCAATATCACCACCCTGTGGATCGATGGCCAGGTCCAGTACGTCGGTTTTAATCCGGATCAGGTCTTTGCTGACAGCGACTGGCGCTTCAGCTGGAGCACTGGTATCGCTTGCCGAACGAGGAATATCGTCATTGGCGGCAGCTTGGTTACCGGCAGTCGTATCCGGCAAACCGGAAGCGTTATTGCTGGCAGCAGCATTCTGAGTCGGCAGGGCAGCCTGGCCATAGTCCTGGTTCCATTGAAGGACCATGACATAGGACACGATTGCCAGGGCGACGATCAGGATCGTGCGTTTGATATCCATGATTACTCGGCCATCGAAGAGGAACGGGAGGTAGGGACAGGTGGAACCGGGTCATAACCACCGGGATTCCACGGATGACAGCGACCTAGACGACGAAAGGTCAGCCAGCCACCACGCAGTAGGCCATGGTTTTCAATGGCTTCGTATGCGTAGCAGGAACAACTGGGGTAGAAACGACAGTGACTGGCCATCAGGGGACTAATGGCGTAGCGGTAAAACTGGATCGGAACGAGTGCCAGTTTACGCATCGGGACTGTCTACCCCTGCAGTTTCGGGTTTTGCCGCTGGTACTGGCTTGTTACGGGCCAGACGCTTCCAGAGCTTGTCGAAATGCTGAATTAATTCGGGGTTTTCTACGTCCCCCAAACCTTTGCGCGCGACGATAACGATATCCCATCCAACCAGAATCTCCTGGTGGAGGCGAAACGATTCGCGCATCAGACGTTTGAGGCGGTTGCGCTGAACGGAGAGCTTGACGCTCTTCTTGCCGATCACGAGCCCCAAGCGGGGATGATCGAGCTCGTTATTGCGCGCAAGGAGCAGGAGATTTTTCCCCGGAACCTTGCCGGTGGGGGAGTCAAAGACTGCCTTGAAATGCCGGGGTGTCAGCAAACGCTTTTCCCGACTGTAGTCCTGACTCACCACCAGTGCCGGATTATCAAACTGCCAGACGAGCGCGACCTTTGGCGCGACGACGCGACAGGACGGCACGACCGTTCTTGGTGGCCATGCGAGCACGGAAGCCGTGAGTGCGGGCGCGTTTGATAGTGCTTGGTTGGAAAGTACGTTTCATGGCGTTGCTACCTGGTTCGTCACAACGGGCCGGAATGGCCCCCGTTTTAAGAGACCGGCGATTCTAGAGAAAGCAAGCCTCTAGGTCAATTTCCAACCAGCTTTTCCTTTCATCTAGGTATTGGAGGATTGGGCAGACTGCGCGAGGGTTCAGCCAGCTTAGACATAGATATAAAGAAGGGACTTATTTTAAAGCTCTTCTGTAAAGCTTATAAAAGCTTATGCCGCCATTATCTGTGGATAACATTGAGTAGCCCTTTAAAACCGCACTGTACAGAGGATGACAAGTCTGTCGAGAAACGGTGCTCTGACTGTGCTGCGCTATCGGATAAGCTGTGGATGGAAAGGGTATTTATCCACAGGCGACTTACCCACAGAGTTCGACCCCCACTTTTACAACGAGCTTAGTGGTGGTTATCCACAGAGCTTATGCACATACCATTCGTCATAAATTTAAGCCTTAACGCGTTGATTCTTCATGGGCTATTGGCAACCTTCGTGTGGATAAGTCGGCCCCTGGCCGCTACAATGGCCGCTGTTTTTGCCTCACCGGCTTTCAACTTAGGGGATATCCGTGTCAGTGGAACTTTGGCAGCAGTGCGTGGAACTTCTGCGTGATGAGCTGCCTGCCCAACAATTCAACACCTGGATCCGTCCACTACAGGTCGAAGCCGAAGGCGACGAGTTGCGCGTGTATGCGCCCAACCGTTTCGTTCTCGACTGGGTCAATGAGAAGTACCTGGGCCGTCTGCTTGAACTGCTCAATGAGCATGGCAATGGCATGGCGCCGGCGCTGTCCTTATTAATAGGCAGCAAACGCAGCTCGGCCCCTCGTGCCGCCCCTAACGCACCTTTGGCCGCGGCCGCCTCGCAAGCCCAGGCAGCTGCCGCGGCGCCAGTCAGCGCGCCGGTGGCCACAGCGCCGGCCAAGCCCGCCGCACAAAAAGCCGTACAGCGCAACGAGGAAGAGCCTTCGCGTGACAGCTTTGACCCTATGGCCGGTGCCGCCTCGCAGCAGGCCCCCGTTCGGTCGGAGCAACGTACTGTCCAGGTCGAAGGTGCGCTCAAGCACACCAGTTACCTGAACCGGACCTTCACGTTTGAAAACTTCGTCGAAGGCAAGTCCAACCAGCTGGCGCGCGCAGCCGCCTGGCAGGTCGCAGACAACCCCAAGCATGGTTACAACCCACTCTTCCTGTATGGCGGTGTTGGTCTGGGTAAGACCCACTTGATGCATGCTGTGGGTAACCACCTATTAAAGAAGAACCCGAATGCCAAGGTCGTCTACCTGCATTCCGAGCGTTTCGTCGCCGATATGGTCAAGGCCCTGCAGCTGAATGCGATCAACGAGTTCAAGCGCTTCTACCGCTCGGTCGATGCATTGCTGATCGATGACATTCAGTTCTTCGCCCGTAAAGAGCGATCCCAGGAAGAGTTTTTCCACACCTTCAACGCCCTGCTGGAGGGCGGTCAGCAAGTGATTCTGACCAGCGACCGTTATCCCAAGGAAATCGAAGGCCTGGAAGAGCGGCTCAAGTCGCGCTTCGGCTGGGGCCTGACGGTTGCGGTCGAGCCGCCGGAGCTGGAGACCCGCGTGGCGATCCTGATGAAGAAGGCTGACCAGGCCAAGGTCGAGCTGCCTCACGATGCCGCCTTCTTCATTGCCCAGCGCATCCGTTCCAACGTCCGTGAGCTGGAAGGTGCGCTCAAGCGTGTGATTGCCCACTCACACTTTATGGGCCGCGAGATCACCATCGAGCTGATTCGCGAGTCGCTTAAAGACCTGCTGGCGCTGCAAGACAAACTGGTCAGTGTGGATAACATTCAGCGCACCGTCGCCGAGTACTACAAGATCAAGATTTCCGACCTGCTCTCCAAGCGCCGCTCGCGCTCGGTGGCACGTCCACGTCAGGTCGCCATGGCCTTGTCCAAGGAATTGACCAACCACAGCCTGCCGGAAATCGGCGATGTATTTGGCGGCCGCGATCACACTACGGTCTTGCACGCATGCCGCAAGATCAATGAACTTAAGGAATCCGACGCGGATATTCGCGAGGACTACAAGAACCTGCTGCGTACACTGACTACTTGATGAACTCCGCGCAGCTTATTAAGGCAAGGGACTAGACCATGCATTTCACCATTCAACGCGAAGCCCTGTTGAAACCCCTGCAACTGGTCGCAGGTGTCGTCGAGCGCCGACAGACCTTGCCGGTACTCTCTAACGTGCTGCTGGTTGTCGAAGGCCAGCAGCTCTCGCTCACAGGCACCGACCTTGAAGTCGAGCTGGTGGGTCGCGTCCAGCTGGAAGAGCCCGCAGAGCCAGGCGAAATCACTGTCCCGGCCCGCAAGCTGATGGACATCTGCAAAAGCCTGCCTAACGACGCTCTCATCGATATCAAGGTCGACGAGCAGAAGTTGGTGGTCAAGGCCGGCCGTAGCCGCTTTACCCTGTCCACGCTGCCAGCCAACGATTTCCCTACTGTCGAAGAAGGCCCGGGCTCGCTGACCTGTAGCCTGGAGCAAAGCAAGCTGCGCCGCCTGATCGAGCGCACCAGCTTTGCCATGGCCCAGCAGGATGTTCGCTACTATCTCAATGGCATGTTGCTGGAAGTCTCTGCCGGGATCATCCGTGCAGTCGCGACTGACGGCCACCGCCTGGCCATGTGCTCGATGCAGGCCGATATCGGTCAGCCGGACCGCCATCAGGTCATCGTGCCGCGCAAGGGTATCCTCGAGCTGGCACGCCTGCTGACCGAGCCAGATGGCAATGTGAGCATCGTTCTGGGGCAGCACCATATCCGTGCGACCACCGGCGAGTTCACCTTTACCTCCAAGCTGGTTGACGGAAAATTCCCTGACTACGAGCGTGTGCTGCCCAAAGGTGGCGACAAGCTGGTCCTTGGCGACCGCCAGGCCCTGCGCGAAGCCTTTAGCCGTACCGCCATTCTTTCCAACGAGAAGTACCGTGGCATCCGCCTGCAGTTGGCCAATGGCCAATTGAAGATCCAGGCGAACAACCCGGAACAGGAAGAGGCAGAAGAGGAAGTGGGCGTTGACTACAACGGCGGCTCCCTGGAGATTGGTTTCAACGTGAGCTACCTGCTCGACGTCCTGGGCGTGATGACCACTGAGCAAGTGCGTCTGATCCTGTCCGACTCCAACAGCAGCGCCCTGGTGCAGGAATCGGATAACGATGACTCCGCCTACGTTGTTATGCCGATGCGCCTGTAAGGACCGCGGCCACCTAATGTTCAGCCAGCGCTAGATGTCTCTCAGTCGCGTCATGGTCACCGCGGTGCGCAACCTGCACCCGGTGACTATCTCCCCCTCTCCCCGCATCAACATCCTTTACGGCGCCAACGGCAGCGGAAAGACCAGTGTGTTGGAAGCTATCCATCTGCTGGGCCTCGCCCGTTCGTTTCGCAGTACCCGCTTGCTGCCTGTTATCCAGTATGACCAACTGGCTTGTACCGTGTTCGGGCAGGTCGAGCTGGCGGAAGGTGGCAGCAGCAACCTGGGGGTTTCCAGGGATCGCCAGGGCGAGTTTCAGATCCGTATTGACGGGCAAAACGCTCGCAGCGCAGCGCAGTTGGCGGAAATCCTGCCACTGCAGTTGATCAACCCGGACAGTTTTCGATTGCTCGAAGGTGCGCCGAAGATTCGGCGGCAGTTCCTCGATTGGGGCGTGTTCCACGTGGAACCGCGCTTTATGGCCACCTGGCAGCGGCTGCAGAAGGCCCTGCGGCAGCGGAACTCATGGCTGCGGCATGGTACACTTGACGCCGCTTCGCAGGCGGCCTGGGACCGGGAATTGTGCCTGGCCAGCGCCGAAATCGACGATTATCGCCGCGCTTATATCAAGGCTTTGAAACCAGTCTTTGAACAGACCCTGAGCGAGCTAGTTGAACTAGAAGGCTTAACGCTGAGCTATTACCGTGGTTGGGATAAGGATCGGGAGCTGGAAGCAGTTCTGGCAACGTCCCTCCAACGGGATCAGCAAATGGGTCATACCCAGGCAGGCCCCCAACGTGCTGATTTGCGCCTTAGGTTAGGTGCTCATAATGCAGCGGATATCTTGTCCCGCGGTCAGCAGAAGTTGGTGGTCTGTGCATTGCGTATCGCCCAGGGGCATCTGGTCAGCCAGGCCCGGCGTGGTCAATGCATTTACCTGGTGGATGACTTGCCGTCCGAACTGGACGATCAGCATCGCCGCGCACTATGTCGCTTGCTTGAAGAATTACGCTGCCAGGTTTTTATCACCTGTGTAGATCACGAATTATTGAGGGAAGGCTGGCAGACGGAAACGCCAGTTGCGCTGTTCCACGTGGAACAGGGCTGTATCACCCAGACCCACGACCATCGGGAGTGAAGGCATGAGCGAAGAAAACACGTACGACTCAACCAGCATCAAAGTGCTGAAAGGCCTGGATGCCGTACGCAAACGTCCCGGTATGTACATTGGTGACACCGACGATGGCAGCGGTCTGCACCACATGGTGTTCGAGGTGGTCGACAACTCTATCGACGAAGCGCTGGCCGGCCACTGCGACGAAATCAGCATCATCATCCACCCGGACGAATCCATCACCGTGCGCGACAACGGCCGTGGTATCCCGGTTGATGTGCATAAAGAAGAAGGCGTTTCCGCCGCCGAGGTCATCATGACCGTGCTTCACGCCGGCGGTAAGTTCGATGACAACTCCTACAAGGTTTCCGGCGGTCTGCACGGCGTAGGTGTTTCGGTAGTGAACGCCCTGTCCGAACTGCTGGTCCTGACGGTTCGCCGTAGCGGCAAAATCTGGGAGCAGACCTACGTCCATGGTGTTCCGCAGGCGCCAATGGCTATCGTTGGCGACAGCGAAACCACAGGCACGCAGATTCACTTCAAGGCCTCCAGCGAGACCTTCAAGAATATTCACTTCAGCTGGGACATCCTGGCCAAGCGTATTCGTGAACTGTCCTTCCTGAACTCCGGTGTGGGTATCGTCCTCAAGGACGAGCGCAGCGGTAAGGAAGAACTGTTCAAGTACGAAGGCGGCCTGCGTGCCTTCGTCGAATACCTGAATACCAACAAGACGGCGGTCAACCAGGTATTCCACTTCAATGTTCAGCGTGAAGACGGCATCGGCGTGGAAATCGCCCTGCAGTGGAACGACAGCTTCAACGAGAACCTGTTGTGCTTCACCAACAACATTCCTCAGCGTGATGGCGGTACTCACCTGGTGGGTTTCCGTTCCGCACTGACCCGTAACCTGAACACCTATATCGAACAGGAAGGCCTAGCGAAGAAGCACAAAGTCGCCACCACCGGTGACGATGCCCGTGAAGGTCTGACCGCGATTATTTCGGTCAAGGTGCCGGATCCGAAGTTCAGCTCCCAGACCAAGGACAAGCTGGTTTCTTCGGAAGTGAAGACCGCGGTCGAACAGGAAATGGGCAAGTACTTCTCCGACTTCCTGTTGGAAAATCCGAACGAAGCCAAGCTGGTCGTCGGCAAGATGATCGATGCGGCCCGTGCCCGTGAAGCGGCGCGCAAGGCCCGTGAGATGACCCGTCGTAAAGGTGCGCTGGATATTGCCGGCCTGCCGGGCAAACTGGCGGACTGCCAGGAAAAGGACCCTGCCCTTTCCGAACTCTACCTGGTGGAAGGTGACTCTGCTGGCGGTTCCGCCAAGCAGGGTCGTAACCGTCGCACCCAGGCGATCCTGCCGTTGAAGGGCAAGATCCTCAACGTCGAGAAGGCCCGCTTCGACAAGATGATCTCCTCCCAGGAGGTGGGCACCCTGATCACCGCCCTGGGCTGTGGCATCGGTCGCGAAGAGTACAACATCGACAAACTGCGTTATCACAACATCATCATCATGACCGATGCTGACGTCGACGGTTCGCACATCCGTACCCTGCTGCTGACGTTCTTCTTCCGCCAGCTCCCCGAGCTGATTGAGCGCGGCTATATCTACATCGCCCAGCCCCCGCTGTACAAAGTGAAGAAGGGCAAGCAGGAGCAGTACATCAAAGACGACGACGCCATGGAAGAATACATGACGCAGTCGGCGCTGGAAGATGCCAGCCTGCACCTCAACGAAGAAGCCCCGGGCATCTCCGGCGAGGCGCTGGAGCGTCTGGTCTATGACTTCCGCATGGTGATGAAGACGCTCAAGCGCCTGTCGCGCCTGTACCCGCAGGAGCTGACCGAGCACTTTATCTACCTGCCAGCGGTCAGCCTGGAGCAACTGGGCGATCACGCCGCAATGCAGGAATGGCTGTCTCTGTATGAAGCGCGCCTGCGCAACAACGAGAAGTCCGGTCTGGTCTACAAGGCCAGCCTGCGCGAAGACCGCGAGCGCAATGTCTGGCTGCCAGAGGTCGAACTGATCTCCCACGGTCTGTCCAACTACGTCACCTTCAACCGCGACTTCTTTGGTAGCAACGACTATAAAACCGTTGTCACCCTCGGCGCGCAATTGAGCACGTTGCTCGATGAAGGCGCCTACGTACAACGTGGCGAACGCAAGAAGGCTGTGACCGAGTTCAAGGAAGCCCTGGACTGGTTGATGACAGAGAGCACCAAGCGCCACACCATCCAGCGCTATAAAGGTCTGGGTGAGATGAACCCGGATCAGCTGTGGGAAACCACCATGGACCCAACCGTGCGCCGCATGCTCAAGGTGACGATCGAAGACGCCATTGGCGCCGACCAGATCTTCAACACCTTGATGGGCGACGCGGTAGAGCCGCGCCGTGAGTTTATCGAGAGCAATGCCCTGGCGGTGTCCAACCTGGACTTCTGATTGCCGGCAGTGAGTGCCTGAAGGGCTTGCTTATCTTCGCAGTGCTGTTCCTTCGAGGATTGCTGGCTAATCCTTGAGGGGCAAGAAAATCCGGAATCTGATAAGGGTTCCGGATTTTTTTTGCCTGGCGTACAGAGTTACAGCACACACCTGTCTTGCCTGTTCTCCTATCCGTCGCAGCCACTCTGTGCTGATGGGAGGCAGACCGAGGCGTTGCAATGGCAACGGCTGCGCGCTGGAAGCCGGCGCCGCGGTGCTCAAGAAGGATATGCTCGCGGCCGACGGTATTCGCAATAAAAAAGGGAGCCGATGGCTCCCTTATTAAGTACCTGAGTTGACGCTTAGAACGGCTTTCTCAGATTGAACAACATCGATTGCGCCTTCTGTGCGCCCGAGCTCAGGGTGTACTGATACTCCATGTTCAGGCTGAAGTTGCTCTCGGTAAGCAAGCCAAGACCCAGGCCGAACACGCCACGATCCTGGCCAAGGGCGTCGAGTTTGACGTGGTACAGCGCACCGTCGCCGCTGACGCCGGCATAGCGCATCGCTGCATCCCCGGCTCCCTGGAAGTCGTGCTGGTACTCAATCCGCAGGCTTGGCGTGAGGATACCGATGCCCGTGGACCGTGCGTACTCGCTTCGCACGCCCAGGCTGGTGCTGGTGGTTTTCACCTTCTGCTCGTCATAGCTCAGGGTGAACATCTCATCGCCACGTTCACGGTACTTGTCGAGTGTCGCGTTGGCGAGGTCAAGACGAGCGTAGGGCGAGAGCAGCCAGTTTTCCTGGCGATACTCATAACCGGCCGCCAGCGAGAGGAAGACCTGGCTGCCGTCACGGTCGCCATTGACCATCCCGGCGGTGTCGGTGACATAACGGCGATTGTTGAAGGTCAGGCGCTGGTAACCCAGCACCCCGTCCAAATAGATGTTCTCGAATGGCCGGTAGCTGCCATACAGCGCCAGGCTGTAGCTGTCGGCCTGACTACGGCTACCGTTATCGCCGATATCGGTTTTGTCGTGGCCATAACCAAAGCCCAGGCCTACGGTCAGGTTGGGGGCCAGGCGGTAGTCCGCGCCCACGGACAAGCCCGAAGTGACGAACTCCTGATCCTGGCCCGATTTGCCGCTGGAGTCGTCACCCATGCTGATGGTGCCGCTGGTCCAGAATGCCAAGGGAGAGGTTGGTGCGTTGGCTGACTGGTTTCCGAGTTCCGGGGTCAGCTCGCCGGCCGAGTTTTTCTTCAGGGCTTGCGTGGGTTGGTTCGTCAGCCTGTTGCTCTGGTTCAAGCGCAGCGACTGATCGGACTGCAGTTTGGCGCTTTGGATCTGCATCCACTGGTCGATGCCAGTGGGGTCATCGCTCAGGTTCTGGCGCTGACGCTGGCGTTGCAGGCTGGCTGACGTCAGGGTGAAGCCATTGCTGAACGAACTGACGTTGCCTGCGTGCAGGGCCTCCAGGCGTTGCTGGAAGTTGCTGATCTGACCGCTGGCGAAGCGTCGGCTGCTGTTGGCCTGGGCATTGATCAAGCCTTGCACCTCGGCGTCCTTGGACGGATCACTGCGCGAGCTGAGGCTGATAGTGATCACGCCAGGGTTTGAGGTGCTGGAGGCATTGCTCAGGGTATAGGTCAGGGTGACCAGACCGCTGGCATCCGGATTGGGCACGAATCGCAGGCTGTAGTTATTACCGGGAGCAGGTGCCGCCAGCATTCTCATCCTGGCAGCGCCACCACCCACAGCACTGATCGTCGCGGTGCCGGCGTTCGCCGGGACCATGGAGATCAGGTTGGCCCCGGTGAATGGGCCCCCCGTAGCGTTACTTGTCAAATTGATCACTACCGGTTGGCCAGGGGCAGCACTGTTGATGGACTGTGTTGGGGCCACCGGGATTTCATTGGCGACTCTCAGGGTGTAGCTCTGCGTGAGGGTCTCCGGTGCCCCGCCACTGTTATCACTGGCCATGATCGTGAACGGGAAGTCGCCACTTTCGGTGGGCTCGCCTGTTAGCGTGGCTGTGCTGGCGTTCCAGACCACCCCGGCGGGTAACGCACCGGTCTGTGCGAAGGTATAAGGCGCTAGGCCTCCGCTGGCGGTGAAGGTCTGCGAGAACGCAGTACCGGAGGTTGCGTTGAATGTTGTGGCCCCCGGGGAGAGGGTCAGTGCCGAAGCGGCGTTGACCGTCAGCGTAAAGGTTGCAGGATGAGTGAAAGGCCCGTCGCCCGTGCTGCTGTCCCGCGCGCTGACGGTGATCGAGAAGCTGCCGGCCTGGGTCGGGGTACCGGAGATGGTGACGCTGGTGGCCGTAGGATTGCTCACACTCAATCCACTCGGCAAGCCCAGGGCGGTGTAGCTGGAGTACGGTGCCTTACCGCCACTCCAGGTCAGGGTCTGGCTGTAAAGCACACCGCGAGTGGCAGTCCATGGGCCGGCTGGCGTGACGGTCTGCGTCGGTGGCGAAACGGTGATGGAGACCGTGGCGGGGGCGGAGGTGATTCCGTCCTTTGTCGCGCTATAGGTGAATGAATCCGCGCCCGAGTAGCCAGCGGTGGGTGTGTAGGTGATATCAGTGCCACTGGCGGTGGCGGAGCCATGCGCGGGGTTTGACACGACCGACACTGAGGTCGGTGAGCCGCCTTTGAGATCCAGTGCAATCGTATTGTCTGAGCTGCCATAGGGGACAGTAGCGATGACGGCGCCAACCATGACATCGACAAAGGTGAACCGGTCCGCTGCACCAGTAGCACTGGTTCCGCCTGCCGTTGTCACCTGGATACTGACTGTGCCCGTACCGGCCGGGGAGGTGGCAGTGATCTGGGAGTCGTTGTTGACCGTGAATGCGGCGGCGGTTGCACCAAAGGTGACTACCGTCGCGTTGGTAAAGCCTGTCCCCATGATGGTGACGTGGGTGCCTCCGTCGGCCGGCCCGGTGGAGGTTGAAATGCTGTTCACCACCGGTGCCGCTACATAGGTGAACCTATCTGCCGCACTGGTGGCGCTGGTGCCGCCTGGCGTAATGACGGTTACATCGACTATGCCCGGGCTACCCGCCGGTGAGGTCGCGGTGATCTGCGTGTCATTGAGGAACGTAATGTTGTCAGCGGAAGTGGCGCCAAACTTCAAGCCCGTGGCCGTGAGAAAGCCTGATCCGGTAATCGTGACACTGGTGCCGCCCCCTGCTGGTCCGCGGTTCGGGGAAACCCCGTTGATCACTGGCACAGCACTGGGTGTGGCCGGGCTAGAGTCCGCCGATGCGCTGCCGCTGCCAACGGCGTTAGTGGCGGTGACGCTGAAGATATACGCGGTGCCGTTACTCAGACCGTTTACGATAATCGGGCTATTGCTCCCGGAGCCGGTGAAATTACCGGGAGTGGACGTGACGGTATAGCTGGTGATCGAGCTGCCGCCGTTGTTGGCTGGCGGGGTGAAACTCACCGAGGCCTGGCCGTTGCCAGTGGTGACTGCGCCTATCGTGGGTGCCAAGGGGACCACCGGGTTGACGGTGACAGTGACAGTGCCCGGGCTGGAAGTCCCCGCCGTGTTGGTCGCGGTATAGCTGAAGCTGTCCGAGCCGGCGAAACCGATGGTGGGGGTGTAGCTGATACTGTTGCCGCTGATGGTGGTTACACCGTGGCTGGCAGCGGTGGCTACCGCCACGCTAGTGGCCGCGCCGCCGCTCAAGGCGAGGGTGAGCGGATTGGCGGTGCTATTGGTTGAAACCGAAACGTTGACGGGGCCGGCGACCGGCGGCTGGATGGCCGCAGTGACTTTGACAGTAAAGGGCGAGGTATCGCTGTACGGTCCGCGGCCACCGGTTACGTCCGTGGACTTGAGGACAAAGCTGTAATCGCCTGTAGCGGTTGGCGTCCCGGACATTAAACCGCTGGTGGATACCAAGATGCCCGGCGGCAGGTTGCCAGACTCCACTGCATAACTATAAGGCGCGGTGCCGCCACTCGTGTTGAATTGATGGCTATAGGCTTGTGAAATGACACCTTGAGGCGGCGCAGGCGTGCTCGATATGGTCAGTGTCGCGAAGGCGATCGTGACTGAATAGTTTTTGATGGTGGTCAGCGGCGTGCCCGGCGTCGAGTCGGTGACCTTGACCGCAAAATCAAAGGAGTCGGATGCCCTTGGAATACCGGAAATGGTGCCGTTCGAGGTCAGGGTCAGGCCGGGAGGCAAGGTGTCGGTAGTCGTGTAGGTATAGGGGCCGACGCCCCCGGAAGCAGACATACTTACGCTGTAGGGCGTACCGATTGAGGGCGTCGATAAGCTCGCGGGTAGCACGCTGATGGGGGCGTTTGCGGGCAGGATGGTGACCGAGAAGCGGATATCGTTGGAGGCTTCATCCTGCAAGGTAAATGAGTCGGAGGTGGCTCCGTCGCCATTGTTCGTGTAGAACGCGATGCCGCTGCCGTTGAAGTCAAGGCCTGTTATCGTGCCGTGGGCAGGAGTCGGATGGTTATCCTGCAGGCCAAAAGGGCTGCAAGCCGATAAATCAATAGTGTGCTTGTCGCCCGAGGCGACCGTAAACGTCTGGTCCGGGGCGCAGATCTGGCTGTCGGCTGCCAGCGTTGGGTTCGCCCCCAGGGCCAGTAGCATCAGGCACAACGAGACGAACAGCAGCGAAAGGCCACGGCTTTCGCCTATGACGGTTCTGCGACCTGATCGCTGACGTTGGGACACCATTGAAAAAAGGGTCGCAAATGACCACTCCCGTATATCGGCTACCGCGCTGCCAGGACGCAACATACGTTCTCCCAATACAGATTTTTTTGCTTATTGTTAAAGAGGGTGGGACGGTTTCAGGGGAAGTCGGCTGTCAGCCTGGGGGAGGCAGTGGGGGCCGGTAGGCACCGCTTGATCGTCGAAGCATTGCTGTCCCCATCCTTAGGTAAACTCAAGCCCGACCAGAGGTGTGCCTGTCAGAGTGTTCAAGAAAACGGTCACGCGCTCACGAAGTGGCTTCCACTCAGCACGGGTTTTTGTGACTAATTATCTCGAAATTGCCTGATTGTGCGGGTATTGCCGAGGGTTGTCTGTAGTTCTATCAATGATTTCTAATTATTTTTGAACCAAAATGCAGTTTTCCTGTCCCGCGCGTTTTGCGAGCGGGCCTGATCTTTAAGGGACACCTCACGCCCATTTTTCACCCACCAGGACAGCCAAGGGACGGATCCGTCCTCAATAACCGTCTGTGCCGAACAGGTTTTTAGGGGAATGGTGCTGAAGAAAAGCGTCGAAAGTCGTCGCCTGAGACAGGTCGGCTCTGATGCCTGGCGCACATGCTGGGCTCTGTACCGAAAATGCTGTTTTGCCAGGCACAAAAAAGCCGGCATCAATGCCGGCTATTGAGTCGCTTAGAAAAACTTATGCACGTTTTTAATAAAACTGTAGCTTAAAGAAATAAGCTTATAAATCATTGGCTTAGTTACTGTTTACACCGATCAGAAAAAATCTTGTGCACACGTTATCCACAATTTTTTCAGACCGCAGCGCGCTCTTCATTGGCCGGAGTTGCAGGCAACGAACCCATCTCGCGCTGCGCCTGCTCATTCCAGGCCTGAACCCGGTCATTAAGCTCGGCAATGGCCCGTGGACCGGTGCCCTGGGCGTACATGGGAGCGCCGATAACCACCTGGATGGTGCCGGCACGTTTGGCCCAGCCTTCTTTTGGCCAGAACTTGCCGGCGTTGTGCGCCACCGGCAGGACGGGCAGCTCGGCATTCACTGCCAGGGCACTGCCGCTGCGCGAAAATTTGCCGACCTGGCCAAACGGGACGCGAGTGCCTTCGGGGAAAATAAGCACCCAGACATTGTCTTTGAGCAACTCGTCGCCCTTCTGTGCGACAACCTTGAGCGCGGCCTTGGGGTTATCCCGGTTGATCGCGATGGGTCGCAGCATGGCCATGGCCCAGCCAAAGAACGGCACGTAGAGCAGTTCCCGCTTGAGCACCTGGCTCAGGGGCTGGAAGTAGGCGGAGAGGAAGAAGGTCTCCCAGGTACTCTGGTGATTGGAAACGATGACGCAGGGCCGCTCGGGAACGTTCTCGGCGCCAATGACCTGGAACTTGATGCCCAGAAACGTCTTGGTCAGCCACAACGCGCAGCGGCACCAGTAGACGTTGATAAAGCGATAGCGCGCCTTGAAGGGCAGGAAAGGTGCGATGAAAAAGCTCAGGGAACACCACAGCAGGGAGCTGGTGCCCAGCAGCAGGTAAAAGAAGAAGATTCTGAATGCCTGCAGGATCGACATAGCGTCATTTACCGTTGCGAGCGCTGCCCGCCTGTTTGAAGCGCGCCTCGATTGCCTGGATAGGTCGTCGAAGGTGCTCTAGTTGTGGATAAGTTCTGCGGCAACCGCCGCCAGATCGTCAAAAATCAAAGTGCCCACCGGCAGGGATTTGGCCAGGGTCTTCTCGCCTTTTCCGGTTTTCACCAGAACAGGCTGAGAATCGACGGCCCGAGCGGCCTCCAGGTCACTCAGGCTGTCGCCGACAAACCACAGATGGCTCAGATCGGCACCGTAGTGCGCGGCAATGGCTTGCAGCATGCCGGGCTTGGGCTTGCGGCAGGCGCAGCCCTCGTCCGGACCATGGGGGCAATAGACCACGAGGCCGAGTTCGCCGCCCTGCTCCGCCACCAACCTGCGCAAGTGCGCGTGCATGGCGTCCAGGGTGGCGATGTCGTAGTAGCCGCGAGCGATGCCGGACTGGTTGGTGGCCACGGCCACCGTCCAGCCAGCCTTGCTCAGCTGTGCAATTGCGCTGATCGCGCCGGGCAGCGGGATCCACTCCTCCACCGACTTGATATACGCGTCGGAGTCGTAGTTGATCACCCCGTCCCGATCGAGAATCAGCAGCTTCACGGCCTCGTCCTTCATCGATCAGCCCAGCAAGGAGATATCGGCAACCCCGAGGAACAACCCGCGCAGGCGGGCCAGCAACGCATAGCGGTTGGCCCGCACGTTGGCATCTTCGGCATTGACCATCACGGCCTCGAAGAACGCATCGACCGGTTCACGCAGCGAGGCCAGGCGAGCCAGCGCTTCGTTGTACTGACGTGCGGCGGCCATCGGCTGCACGGCCTGGTCGGCCTGCTGGATCGCCGAGTACAGCGAGAACTCGTTGGCATTGTCGAAGTACTTCGGCTCGACCGTGGTCGCGATGCTGCCTTCGGTTTTGCTCAGCAGGTTCGACACGCGCTTGTTCACCGCAGCCAGGGCCGCGGCTTCAGGCAACTGGCGGAACTTCTGCACTGCCTGGACGCGTTGGTCGAAGTCCAGGGCCGAGCCCGGCTTCAGCGCCCGTACCGACAGGTAGGTCGCGACATCGACGCCTTCGTCTTCGTAACGCGCCCGCAGGCGATCGAAGATGAATTCCAGCACCTGCTCGGCCAGGCCGGCAGCCTTGACCTTGGCGCCAAAGGCGTTGACGGTGAATGCCACGGCTTCGGTCAGGTCCAGGTCGAGTTGCTTGTCGATCAGGATGCGCAGCACGCCGAGGGCGGCACGACGCAGGGCATAGGGGTCTTTGCTACCGGTGGGCAGCATGCCGATCCCGAAGATCCCGACCAGGGTATCGAGCTTGTCGGCGATGGCCACGGCGGCACCGGTCAGGGTGCTTGGCAGCTCAGCGCCCGCGCCACGAGGCATGTACTGCTCGTTCAGCGCCAAGGCGACATCCTGCGGCTCGCCATCGTTGAGTGCGTAGTAGTAGCCGGCAACGCCCTGCATTTCCGGGAACTCGCCGACCATTTCGGTGGCCAGGTCGCACTTGGACAGCAAGCCTGCGCGGGCAGCGCGCTGGGCATCGCCACCGATGCGTGGGGCAATGAAGGCGGCCAGTCGGGAAACCCGTTCGGCCTTGTCGAATACGCTGCCCAGCTTCTCCTGGAACACCACGTTCTGCAGGCGTAGGTTGAAATCCTCCAGGCGCTGCTTCTTGTCCTGCTTGAAGAAGAACTCGGCGTCGGTCAGGCGCGGGCGAACCACCTTCTCGTTACCGGAGATGATCTGCTGCGGGTCCTTGCTCTCGATGTTGGCCACGGTAATAAAACGTGGCAGCAACTTGCCGTCGGCATCTAGCAGGCAGAAGTACTTCTGGTTGTCCTGCATGGTGGTGATCAGCGCTTCCTGGGGCACATCGAGGAAACGCTCCTCGAACGAGCACACCAGTGGCACTGGCCACTCGACCAGCGCGGTCACTTCATCCAGCAAGTTAGGCGGCACGATGGCGGTGCCTTCCTGCAGGGTGGCCAGTTCGGCGGTGCGCTTGGCGATCAGTTCGCGACGCTCGTTGGCGTCGGCCAGGACGTAGGCGGCACGCAGATCGGCCAGGTAGTTGGCCGGCGCGCTGATGGTTACGTTCTCTGGATGGTGGAAGCGGTGACCACGCGAATCACGGCCGGCTTTCTGGGCCAGGATCGTGCAGTCGACCACCTGGTCGCCCAGCAGCATGACCAGCCACTGGGTTGGGCGGACAAACTCTTCCTTGCGGGCAGCCCAGCGCATGCGCTTGGGAATCGGCAGGTCGTTGAGCGAGTCCTCGACGATGGTCGGCAGCAGGCTGGCCGTCGGCTTGCCTTCGATGCGCTGGTTGTAGCGCAGCTTCGGGCCGCTCTGATCGATTTCGCTCAGGTCCACGCCACACTTCTTGGCGAAGCCCAGGGCAGCCTGGGTCGGGTTGCCGTCGGCATCGAAGGCGGCCTGACGTGGCGGGCCATCGAGGTTGATGCTGCGGTCCGGCTGCTGGGTGGCCAACTGAGTAATCAGGACTGCCAGGCGGCGCGGTGCGGCGTAGACCTGCTTGGTGGCATAGCTCAGGCCGGCGGCTTGCAGGCCTTTGTCGATCCCGGCCAGAAAGGCTTCGGCCAGGGTGTTCAGGGCCTTGGGTGGCAGCTCTTCGGTGCCCAGTTCAACCAGGAAATCTTCAGCACTCATTGCGCAGCCTCCAGCTTAGCCAACACTTCATCACGCAGATCCGGGGTTGCCATCGGGAAGCCCAGCTTGGCGCGCGCCAGCAGATAGGCCTGGGCGACCGAACGGGCCAGGGTGCGCACACGCAGGATGTACTGCTGGCGCGCGGTGACCGAGATGGCGCGGCGAGCATCGAGCAGGTTGAAGGTGTGCGACGCCTTGAGGACCATTTCATAGCTTGGCAGCGGCAGGGGCTGATCGAGCTCGATCAGGCGCTTGGCCTCGCTTTCGTAGAAATCGAACAGCTCGAAGAGCTTCTCGACGTTGGCGTGTTCGAAGTTGTAGGTCGACTGCTCGACTTCGTTCTGGTGGAACACGTCGCCATAGGTGACCTTGCCGAACGGGCCATCGGCCCAGACCAGGTCATAGACCGAATCGACACCCTGCAGGTACATCGCCAGACGTTCCAGGCCGTAGGTGATTTCGCCGGTGACCGGATAGCACTCGATGCCACCTGCTTGCTGGAAGTAGGTGAACTGGGTGACTTCCATACCGTTGAGCCAGACTTCCCAGCCCAGACCCCAGGCGCCGAGGGTCGGCGATTCCCAGTTGTCTTCGACGAAACGGATGTCGTGTACCAGTGGGTCCAGGCCTACGTGCTTCAGGGAGCCGAGGTACAGCTCCTGGAAGTTTTCCGGGTTCGGCTTGAGCACCACCTGGAACTGGTAGTAGTGCTGCAGGCGGTTCGGGTTTTCGCCGTAGCGGCCGTCAGTCGGGCGGCGGCTGGGCTGGACGTAGGCGGCGTTCCAGGTTTCCGGGCCGATGGCGCGCAGAAACGTGGCGGTATGAAAAGTGCCGGCGCCTACTTCCATATCGTAGGGCTGAAGCACCACACAACCTTGCTCGGCCCAGTACTGTTGGAGGGCGAGGATCAAGTCTTGGAAGGTGCGCACGGCTGGCGTAGGCTGGCTCACGAAATTCACCTGTGCTGGGGCTGCGAAAATAAAGAGCGGGAGTATACCCGATTCGACCGCGCCTCCACCCCCCTGGGAGCCCTTATGCCACGCTGCTTTTGGTGCAACGATGATCCTTTGTACATGGCCTATCACGATCAGGAGTGGGGCGTGCCGCTGCGCGATGCGCAACGGCTGTTCGAGTTACTGTTGCTCGAAGGGTTCCAGGCGGGGTTGTCCTGGATCACCATTTTGAAAAAGCGTGCGCGTTATCGCGAGGTGCTGTTCGGTTTCGATGTACAGCGCGTGGCCCAGTTGAGCGACGCCGAAATCGAGGATCTGATGCTCGATCCCGGGATCATCCGCAACCGTCTGAAACTCAATGCCGCCCGGCGCAACGCCGCGGCCTGGCTGGCGCTGGAGGATCCGGTGGAACTGCTTTGGTCGTTTGTCGGCGGGACGCCGAAGATCAATCACTTCCAGGGTCGTGGCGAGGTGCCGGCGGTGACGCCCGAAGCCGAGGCCATGAGCAAGGCCCTGAAAAAGCGCGGCTTCACCTTTGTCGGACCGACCATCTGCTACGCCTTTATGCAGGCCTCGGGCATGGTCATGGACCACACCACGGATTGTGATCGTTACGCGCAGCTGGCAAACCCGCGGTTACAATAATCGGCTGATGATTCGGACAACGACAGGAGTGACCTGTGGATAAGTTTAAAGGCGCCATGCTTGTGGGAGCATTGCGACTGTTTGCCCTGCTGCCGTGGGGGGCTGTGCAGGCGGTAGGTTCGGCGATTGGCTGGCTGATGTGGAAACTGCCCAACCGTTCCCGCGAGGTCGTGCGCATCAACCTAGCCAAGTGTTTCCCCGAGCTCGATCCGGTGGCTCGCGAGCGTCTGGTCGGGCAAAGCCTGATGGATATCGGCAAATCCCTGACCGAAAGCGCCTGCGCCTGGATCTGGCCGGCCCAGCGGTCGATTGCGCTGGTGCGCGAAGTCGAAGGTTTGGAAGTCCTCAAGGACGCACTGGCGTCGGGCAAGGGCGTGGTGGGCATCACCAGCCACCTGGGCAACTGGGAAGTGCTCAATCACTTCTATTGCAGTCAGTGCAAACCGATCATTTTCTACCGTCCGCCCAAGCTCAAGGCCGTGGACGAATTGTTGCGCAAGCAGCGCGTGCAACTGGGCAATCGCGTTGCTGCCTCGACCAAGGAGGGCATCCTCAGTGTGATCAAGGAAGTGCGCAAGGGCGGCGCCGTCGGTATCCCTGCCGATCCGGAACCGGCCGAATCCGCGGGGATCTTCGTGCCGTTTCTGGGTACCCAGGCGCTGACCAGCAAGTTCGTGCCGAACATGCTGGCGGGTGGCAAGGCGGTGGGTGTATTCCTGCATGCCATACGCCTGCCTGATGGCTCAGGTTTCAAGGTCATCCTCGAAGCCGCGCCCGAGGACATGTACAGCACCGATACCGCAACCTCGGCGGCGGCCATGAGCAAGGTGGTCGAGCGCTATGTGCGAGCCTACCCAAGCCAGTACATGTGGAGCATGAAGCGCTTCAAGAAGCGCCCTGCCGGTGAGGAGCGCTGGTACTGAGGTCAAGAATCCCCCGGGCCTTGGGCGCTAGCGCCCAAGGCCCGGCATTGCTCGCGGTGCGGGCCCTTGAAACGCTATCCTGTCGGCGTTTTCTCTTACCTAGACTGTGAACCGCCGAATGCCCAACTGGAATCATTACGTACAGCGCGTCCTCGAATTGATGAAGCGCTATCCAGGGGTGATCGCGCTGTTCGGTTTCTGCTCGGGGATCGGCAGTTTTATCCTGGTCGATCGCCAGCAGAAAATGGCCACCTGGATCGCCGCGATCATGCTGGTCAGTTGGCTCTGGCTGATGCTGGAGAACAGCTTTACGCAGTTGTTCAGCAAGGTCTTCAAGCGGGAGATCCCGCCGCCGCTGCTGCGCTACGCGACGCAGATGATTCATCAGGAAAGCCTGTTTTTCGTCCTGCCCTTCTTTTTTATCACCACCACCTGGAACAGCGGTCAGCTGGTCTTTACCGGCCTGCTGGGTGCTGCTGCATTGGTGTCGATTACCGATCCGCTTTATTACAAGTGGCTGGCGCCGCGCCGTTGGCTGTTTCTCGGGTTGCATACGCTGACGCTGTTCGCGGCCTTGCTGACCGCCCTGCCGATCATCCTGCACCTGACCACCGCGCAGAGTTACAAGCTGGCGCTGGGTATTGCGATGCTGCTGTCGTTTCCCAGCCTGGCCGTCAGCCTGCCGCTGCGCACCTGGCGTGGTTGGGTGATGGTGCTGGGCGTGACCCTGTCCATTGGCGGTGCCGGCTGGCTGCTGCGTTCATGGGTGCCGCCGGCGACCCTGTGGATGACCGATGTCGCCATCAGCACCCAGGTGCAGGGCCGGACCCCTGGCGACAGCCTGGAGCAGGTCAGTGCCGCCCAGTTGCGCAGCGCCGGTCTCTACGCTTTTACCGCGATCAACGCCCCGCGAGGGCTGAATGAGCGGATCTTCCATGTCTGGCAGTTCAACGGTAAGGAGGTCGACCGTATTGCCCTGGATATCCGCGGCGGGCGCAAGGAAGGCTATCGGGCCTGGACCCACAAGCAGAATTTCCCGGGCAACCCGGTGGGCAACTGGCAGGTCCGGGTGCTGACCGAAGACGGCCAGGTGATTGGCGTGTTGCGCTTTGAGGTGACCGACACAGATCAAGCCGGGAACCGGGCAAGCGGAGCAAACTGACAGGGATCGTGCTATTACTCCCACAGGTCGCAGGTATCTAGACGAAAGACATCTGTGAATTATCCACAGGCAAGGAGCTTTGGACCATTAACACACAGGCCGGCAATGCCCTCCTGGATACCACCAGTAACCCTGCGCGGATGCGGATCAGTGGTGACTGGACACTGGCCCACTACAGTGCGCTGAAACACCTGGTTGCGAGCCTTGCGGCGCACTCCGCCGCCGATATCGTCATCGACTTCAGTGAGCTGGGCGCCTTGGATACTGCTGGCGCTTCGCTGTTGGTCGAATTGCTGGGGGCCGAGCGCGTCGGGCGTCTGGCCGATCAGGGCGACCCGCTTTCAGCCGCCGACCGCGCGCTGTTGCAAACGGTCTACTGCTCGATGGCCGACTTCTGCGTACCGGTCAAGGCCAGCGAAGCGTCCGTGGGGATGCAACTCCTGGTCCGTATTGGCCGTGCCGTGGACACGGTCTGGCAGGACAGCAAGCAACTGCTCGGCTTTATCGGCCTGATCCTCGAGACCCTGCTGCGTGGCCTGTTCCAGCCAAAGCGCTGGCGGATCACCCCGGTGGTTGCCCATATCGAACAGACTGGCCTGGACGCGGCCCCGATCATTGCCCTGCTGACCTTTCTGGTGGGCGCCGTGGTGGCATTTTTGGGGGCCACGGTGCTGGCCAGTTTTGGCGCGAGCATCTTTACCGTGGACCTGGTGGCGTTTTCCTTTCTGCGCGAATTCGGCGTCTTGCTGACCGCAATCCTGATGGCCGGTCGCACCGCGAGCGCCTTTACCGCGCAGATCGGTTCAATGAAGGCCAACGAGGAAATCGATGCGATCCGCACACTGGGTCTCGATCCGATGGAGCTGCTGGTGTTGCCACGGGTACTGGCGTTGTTGGTTGCCCTGCCGCTGCTGACCTTTTTGGCCATGATCTGCGGGATTGTCGGTGGCGGTGTGGTGTGTGCACTGTCCCTGGGGATTTCGCCAGCGATGTTCCTGGCCCTGTTACATTCGGATATTGGCGTCCAGCATTTGCTGGTCGGCCTGGTCAAGGCGCCCTTCTTTGCCTTCCTGATTGCGGCCATTGGCTGCCTGGAAGGGTTCAAGGTCAGTGGCAGCGCCGAGTCGGTGGGCGCGCACACCACGTCGAGTGTGGTGCAGTCGATCTTCGTGGTGATCGTGCTCGATGCGGTCGCGGCGCTGTTCTTTATGGAGATGGGCTGGTGAGTCGTTCCCCGCGCATATCAAACGAGCCGGTGATCGAGGTTCGTGGCCTGTGCAACCGCTTCGGCAAGCAAAGCGTGCACGAGAACCTCGACCTGGGCTTGTACAAAGGCGAGATCCTCGCCGTGGTGGGTGGTTCGGGCAGCGGCAAGTCCGTGCTGCTGCGCAGTATTGTCGGCCTGCGCCAGCCCAGCGAAGGCCAGGTGCGGGTCTTTGGCCAGGACCTGAAAAGCCTCAATGAACACCAGCGTTCGCTGGTCGAACGACGCTTTGGCGTGCTGTTCCAGAAGGGCGCCCTGTTCTCCTCGCTGACGGTGACCGAAAACGTCGCCCTGCCGCTGATCGAGCATGCCGGTCTGAGCCGCGCCGACGCCGAGCACCTGGCGTGCGTCAAGCTGGCCCTGGCCGGCCTGCCCTTGTCGGCGGCGGATAAGTACCCAGCGTCGCTGTCCGGCGGCATGATCAAGCGTGCCGCCCTGGCCCGCGCGCTGGCGCTGGACCCGGACATCCTGTTTCTCGACGAACCGACTGCCGGCCTCGACCCCATCGGCGCCGCGGCCTTCGACCAGTTGATCCTGACCCTGCGCGATGCCCTCGGGCTGAGTGTGTTTTTGATTACCCACGACCTGGACACCCTCTACACCATCACCGACCGGGTGGCGGTGCTGGCGCAAAAGCACGTGCTGGTGGCCGATGCCATCGACCGCGTGGCGGCGGCGGACGATCCCTGGGTCCACGAATATTTCCACGGTCCTCGCGGCCGGGCTGCCTATCAGGCAGCGACAGCGCTCAAGGAGGGATGACATGGAAACCCGCGCGCATCATGTGTTGATCGGCCTGTGCACCGTGCTGGTGGTGGTTGGCGCGATGCTGTTCGGCCTGTGGCTGGCCAAGTCCAGTGTCGACAGCGCCTTCAAGGATTATGAAGTGGTGTTCAACGAGGCCGTGACGGGGCTCTCCAAGGGCAGTGCCGTGCAGTACAGCGGGATCAAGGTGGGCGACGTGGTGCAACTGCGCCTCGACCCCGAAGACCCGCGGCGAGTGCTGGCGCGGATTCGCCTGGCCGGTGATACGCCGGTCAAGCAGGATACCCAGGCCAAACTCGCACTGGCGGGGATCACCGGTACTTCGAACATTCAGTTGAGTGGTGGCACCCCCGAGAGCCCGCCGCTTGAAGGCAAGAACGGCAAGCTGCCGGTGATTGTCGCGACGCCGTCGCCCATCGCCCGGTTGTTGACTGACAGCAGCGACCTGATGTCCGGCATCAACGAACTGCTGCACAACGCCAACCAGATGTTTTCCCCCGAGAACGCCGGCCGTATCAGCCAGACGCTGGCAAACCTGGAGCAGACCACTGGGGTTATCGCCAGCGAACGTGACGGTGTACGTGACACCCTGCGCCAGCTGGCCACCCTCAGCAAACAGGCCAGCGCCACCCTGGAACAGACCACGGCACTGATGCGCAACGCCAACGGCCTGCTCAACAACCAGGGCCGGCAGATGTTCAGCAGCGCCGAGCAGGCCATGCAGTCGTTGCAGCAAAGCACCACCACCATCGACCGTTTGCTGCACGACAACCAGGATTCGATCAGCAGCGGCATGCAGGGCTTGAATGAGCTGGCGCCGGCCGTGCGCGAACTGCGCGACACCCTGGGCTCGCTGCGCGGCATTGCCCAGCGCCTGGAAGCCAACCCCAGCGGCTACCTGCTGGGCCGCGACAAGAACAAGGAGTTCACTCCATGAAACTGCGCGCCCTCGCATTGCTCGCCGCCGTGACCCTGATGGGTGGGTGCACCATCCTGCCCGCGCCCGTACCGGCGGATGTCTATTGGTTGCCTGCGCCCCAGAGTACGGTGCCTCCTGCGGGGCCGGCCTTGCCCTGGTCGCTGCGAATCGCCAAGCCGTTGGCGAGCCAGGCACTGAACAGCCCCACTATTGCCGTGATGCCCCAGGGCAACCTGATCAGCAATTACAAGGCTTCGCGTTGGAGCGACCCGGCTCCGGTGCTACTGCGCAACCGCATTCTCGATGCCTTCCAGCGCGACGGCCGGGTGTCATTGCTCAGTACCGATGACAGCAACCTACAGGCGGATTACGAGCTGGGTGGCGAGTTGCAGGCGTTCCAGACCGAGTACCACGGCCAGGACGCCGCGGTGGTGATTCGCCTGGATGCCCGGCTGGTGCGCGGCAGCGATCAGCGGATCATTGCCAGCCGCCGCTTTGAAGCGCGCCAGCCGTTGGCGGACAAACAGGTTCCTGCGGTGGTCACAGGGTTTGGCCAGGCCAGCGATACACTGACCCGCCAGTTGATTCACTGGGTGATCGAACAAGGCGTCAGGCTCCCGGCGAAATAGGCGCCTCAACCTTGAGGGGCGGTCAGCCGAAGAACCAGTAGCACACGCTGATCGCTGCGACGACGCCGGCGAGCTCGGCCAGCAAGGCGCAGCCCACCGCATGGCGAGCGCGCTGGATACCCACGGCGCCGAAGTACACCGCCAGCACATAGAAGGTGGTTTCAGTACTGCCCTGGATGGTTGCAGCCACCAGGGCGGGGAAACTGTCGACGCCCTGGGTCTGCATGGTTTCGATCAACATCGCTCGCGCTGCGCTGCCGGAGAAGGGTTTGACCAGCGCCGTGGGCAACGCATCGACAAACCGTGTGTCCCAGCCCGCCCATTCCACCAGGTGACGAATACCGTCGAGGCCGAAGTCCAGTGCCCCGGAGGCGCGTAATACGCCGACCGCGCAGAGCATCGCCACCAGGTAGGGCAGCAAGGTCTTGGCGACATCGAAGCCTTCCTTGGCACCCTCGACGAATGCTTCGTAGACCTTCACCTTGCGCAAGGCACCCACCAGCAAAAACAGCATGATCAGGCCGAAGAGCGTGAGGTTGCCCAGGATCGACGACAGCCCGGCCAGCGCGGTGGCCGACAACCCGGCCAGTAGCGCCATAAAGCCGCCGAGCAGCAAGGCGCCCGGCACCAGGTAGGCCAGCACCACCGGGTCCCATAGGCGCAGGCGCTGCATCACCGCGACCGAGAGCAGGCCGACCAGGGTCGAAGCGCTGGTGGCGAGCAGGATCGGCAGGAACACCAGCGTCGGGTCGGCAGCGCCCTGCTGGGCCCGGTACATGAAAATGGTGACGGGCAGCAGGGTCAGTGACGAGGCATTGAGTACCAGGAACAGGATCTGCGCGTTGCTCGCCGTGGTCGGGCTGGGATTGAGTTCCTGCAGGGCCCGCATGGCCTTGAGGCCGATGGGCGTGGCCGCGTTGTCCAGGCCCAGGCCGTTGGCGGCGAAGTTGAGCGTGATCAGGCCTATGGCGGGGTGACCGGGCGGCACGTCTGGCATCAGCCGGCTGAACAGCGGGCCCAGGGCCTTGGCGAGCCAGTCGACGATCCCGGCTTTTTCGGCGATGCGCAGAAAGCCGAGCCAGAGCGTCAGGGTGCCAAACAGCAACACCATGACTTCAACGGAGAGCTTGGCCATGGCAAAGATGCTTTCCACCATGGCCGCGAAGACCCCGGCATTGCCGCCGACCAGCCATTGGGCCAGCGCCGACACCGTCGCCACCACAAAGAAGCCGAGCCACAAGCCGTTGAGCATCGAAAGAACTCCTGAAAGATGCGGCGAATGATAACGGCCGGGTGCCAGAAACGACAAACCCCGGAAGGTCCGGGGTTTGTCTCAGGCATGCCTGCTGGTGCTGCCAAAGCCCGGATCAGGCCTTGGTGCGCCAGTGTGGCAGGGAGTTCCAGTAGCGCTCGCCCTTGGCATCGTCGTACATGCCTTCCCAGCGCGAGATTACCAGCACCGCCAGGGCGTTGCCGATCACGTTGAGAGCGGTACGCGCCATATCCATCACGCGGTCCACACCGGCGATAAAGGCCAGGCCTTCGAGCGGGATGCCGACGCTGCCCAGGGTCGCCAGCAGCACCACGAAGGACACGCCCGGCACACCGGCGATGCCTTTGGAGGTGACCATCAGGGTCAGGACCAGCAGCAACTGCTGGCTGATCGACAGGTCGATGCCGTACAACTGGGCAATAAAGATTGCCGCGATGCTCTGGTACAGGGTCGAGCCATCCAGGTTGAACGAGTAACCGGTCGGCACCACGAAGCTGCAGATGGCTTTCGGCGCGCCGTAGGCTTCCATCTTCTCGATTACGCGCGGCAGCACGGTTTCCGAGCTGGCGGTGGAGTAGGCCAGGACCAGTTCGTCCTTGAAGATCCGGATCAGCTTGAGTACCGAGAAGCCGAACAACCGGGCGATCACACCCAGGATCACGAGGGCGAAGAACGCAATGGCGAAGTACACCAGCACCACCAGCTTGGCCAGCGGCAGCAGCGAAGCAAAGCCGAAGTTGGCGACAGTCACGGCGATCAGTGCGAATACACCGATGGGGGCGTAGTTCATGATCATGTGAGTGACCTTGAACATGCTTTCCGAGACGCCCTGGAACACTTTCACCAGTGGGTCGCGCAACTCGGCCTGCAGGCTCGACAGGCCCAGGCCGAACAGGACCGAGAAGAAGATGATCGGCAGCATTTCGCCACGGGCCATCGCGGCAATGATGTTCGAAGGGATCAGGTTGAGGATGGTTTCGATAAACGCATGCTCATGCTGCACTTCGGCGGCGGTGGCCTGGTACTTGGAGATGTCGACCGTGCCCAGGGTGCTCATGTCGATGCCGGCACCCGGGTGGAACACGTTGGCCAGCAGCAGGCCGACCACGATTGCAATGGTGGTGACCACTTCGAAGTAGATGATCGTCTTGAGGCCGATGCGCCCCAGTTTCTTCGCATCACCGACCCCGGCAATGCCGACGACCAGGGAGGAGATCACGATGGGAATCACGATCATTTTGATCAGGCGGATAAAGATATCGCCGGCAGGCTGCAGGACATTGCTGATCCACCAGGCCTTTTCGGCGCTGAAGTGGTTGAGCAGTGCGCCGATGGCGATCCCCAGGACCAGACCGATGAGGATCTGCCAGGCGAGGCTGATGCGGGCCTTCTTCATGTCATTACCCTTGCTGAAGTGGACTCGGGCAGATACGCACCACCACGACGCTGGTCAGCGAAGGAGTCTGCGCACCTGTCTCCATGAAAGGTCGCCACAGGGGAGCCGATTGGCACTGTGGCAGGCGAAAAAGGGCGCAACTATTCCGATGCAGCCCCGCCCCGTCTAATGCCGTAAACGCCTACCCTATGCCGAATCGGCATAGACATTTCATGACGAGACGAGCGTGCCAAAGCCCTGAAAAATAGGGTTTTAATGCCTAAAGCGCCGTGAACTGGCCATTTCAGAGGGTATTCTGCATCGGATGAGTATGGCAAAAGATGACCAATTTGCCCGGTTAGGCAAGGTCTAGGCAGCACGAAGAAAGGACAAATAAAAATGCCGATGGGCGATGTACGGTCATGGATTCAGGGCGGCTGAAACGAAAAACCATTGGCTTAATTGGATCCAATGCGCGGTAATCCGCGGTGTTGAAGAAGCTCGCCGCAGGTCCATCACGCCACGATTCGACTGATGGACCTGCGCCGCCGCTCTTTCCTGACCCGGCCCTTGCGCAGGCACTCCCTGTACCCGTAGGTCACACCGATCCTGTTGCAATCAGTGCATCCCGGCCCCCTGGTCACGCATCAGCCGTTATCGGGCGGTGCGAGCGGGACCGCTCCCTGGGGAAGCCGCCCCGCACAGATCCGTTTCAATACCAGCTCGCGTCCTTCTTCAACTGCTCCCTGAGCAGCGCCTGCATGCCGGTATCCGGCTTGCCGAGGAAGCGATAGGCGGCATGGCGGCTAGGCGACTTGTCCTTGGGCAACCCCGCCGGGACCTCGACCAGCATGGCGTAGGCGTGTTTCTTGTCGAAACTGAATGCGACGATCAGGCGTTGTTGCAGGCAGCCGGCCTGGGTTTCACACAAGGTACCGACCTGATAGGGCTCCCCCTGCTCTTCGACGCCCAGCATCGGCTGTGCTTCGCCGCTCAGGTTGATCACCCATTCGGGCAGGCGCTCTTCCTTTTCGACCACGTTCTGCCAGGCCGTCCGATAGCCGGGGTCGGCGGCGAGTAATTGGTTGACCCGGGCCTGACCGTCGTTGTCAGCCATGGCCAGGGTCGGGCCACCCAGTAACAGGGCGGCCAGTAAACCCCTGAAGACTTGATTGGCCATGCTCAGCCTCGGCCGCGACGGCCAAAAAAGAACGAAAGGACAAACATCACCAGGAACACGACAAAGAGAATCTTGGCGATGCCGGTGGCGGTGCCCGCGATACCACCGAAGCCCAGAACCGCAGCGACAATGGCGATGATCAGGAAGGTAATAGCCCAGCTCAACATGGTGATTCTCCTTAATACCTGGATTGGGTGGTGCGGTTACTGCTTCTTCACACTCGCCACCTTCGACGAGTGCGTCATTGCTAGAACACCCAGCGCTCTTCGCGTGGCCACTCGCTGGTGGTGGTGTCGCGCTGTTCGGTCGACATCAGGCTTATAAACCCGCCTTCGGCCGGCCGACTGCTGGCCGCGCGAAACTGTGTCTGCACGGTGGTGTGGTGGGATGAATGCAGCAATGGTTCAGGAGCCTGCTGCCAACGCTGCCATTGCTGAGCGCCGATCAAGGTGGCGACCAGCGCCAGGGACGCAAACAACCCTTGCTGCACGTGAAGCGTCGAGAGCGGCAATCCGGCAAGACGTTGGCGATTCATCCTGAAATTCCTCCAACACGCATGTGTCATTCGATGGGTGGTTCAGGGGTCGAGGCTGCCCTGAAGGGTTAACCGGTAGTTAACCAGTACATTGCAGCGTGCATGCCAGTCCGTTGGTTTGTAAAAAATGCTTATATATCAATATGTTGCAGAATTATAAAAATGATATTGGCAAGCAACCTGCACGATGAGGCCCCGGCGATCGTGCGTAATGCACGATGCCGCTGGCGACGATCAGGGGATGGAATGGGCGGTACAGGCGCTGTCGGGGTGGGAAATCGAAGGATCCCGGCCATCATCAAAAATTAATAAAATCAGTTTGTTAGCAATAGCCGCGGTGGATGGCTACTCTGCAAGACGATTTTGATGTAAGAAATAATCATGCAACTTGCCCGATTTTTCCGGGACTAAACTAGGTCATTCATTCTAGGAGCGAAGGAAATGGAAGCAGACCCGGAATACCAAGGCCGGATTCTTCTGGTGGACGATGAGTCCGCCATCCTGCGCACCTTCCGCTATTGCCTGGAAGATGAAGGCTATAGCGTCGCCACCGCCAACAGTTCGGCCCAGGCCGAAGCACTGTTGCAACGCCAGGTCTTCGACCTGTGCTTTCTCGACCTGCGCCTGGGCGAAGACAACGGCCTCGACGTGTTGGCCCAGATGCGCATCCAGGCGCCCTGGATGCGTGTGGTGATCGTGACGGCCCATTCGGCGGTGGACACTGCAGTCGATGCGATCCAGGCCGGCGCCGCCGATTACCTGGTCAAACCCTGCAGCCCCGACCAATTGCGCCTGGCCACGGCCAAGCAGCTGGAAGTGCGCCAACTGTCGGCGCGCCTGGAGGCCCTTGAAGGCGAGGTGCGCAAGCCCAAGGACGGTCTGGACTCCCACAGCCCGGCCATGATGGTGGTGCTCGAAACCGCCCGCCAGGTGGCGGGCACCGATGCCAATATTCTGATCCTCGGCGAATCCGGCACCGGCAAGGGCGAACTGGCCCGGGCCATTCACGGCTGGAGCAAGCGGGCGAAGAAGTCTTGCGTCACCATCAACTGTCCATCGCTGACCGCCGAATTGATGGAGAGCGAGCTGTTCGGTCATAGCCGCGGGGCCTTTACCGGTGCCAGCGAAAGCACCCTGGGACGGGTTAACCAGGCCGATGGCGGCACGCTGTTTCTCGATGAGATCGGTGACTTTCCATTGACCCTGCAACCCAAGCTGCTGCGCTTTATTCAGGACAAGGAATTTGAGCGTGTCGGCGACCCGGTGACGCGTCGGGCCGATGTACGGATCTTGGCCGCGACCAACCTGAACCTGGAAGACATGGTGCGCGAGGGGCGCTTTCGTGAAGACCTGCTCTATCGCCTGAATGTGATCACCCTGCACCTGCCGCCCTTGCGCGAGCGCAGCGAAGACATCCTGACGTTGGCCGATCGCTTCCTGGCGCGCTTCGTCAAGGAGTATGCCCGCCCTGCCCGCGCCTTCAGCGACGAGGCCCGCCAGGCCCTGCTCAATTACCGCTGGCCGGGCAATATCCGCGAGCTGCGCAACGTGGTGGAACGCGCCAGCATCATCTGCGCCCAGGAACGTGTGGAAATCAGCCACCTGGGGATGGCCGAGCAACCCACCCAGAACACCCCGCGCATCGGCGCAGCCCTGAGCCTGGATGAGCTGGAGAAGGCGCATATCGGGGCGGTCCTGGCCACCAGCGATACCCTCGACCAGGCCGCTAGGACGTTGGGCATCGATGCCTCGACGCTGTACCGCAAGCGCAAGCAGTACAATTTGTGAGCACCTGCTGATGAAACTCGCGATGAAGCTGCGCACCCGGCTCTTTCTGAGCATTTCCGCATTGATGACCGTGGCCTTGCTCGGCCTGCTGCTCGGGCTGGTCAGTGTGATGCAGATGGCCAAATCCCAGGAAGCGTTGATTCGCGACAACTTCATCAGCCTCGACCTGGGGCTCAAATTGCGCCAGAGCCTGGGTGACCAGTTTCTTGTCATGCTGGGCGAGCATCCCGATTCGGCCGCGCTGCAGGCTGCTCGCCAGAACTATATGGCGTTGCTTGAGCAGGGCATTGAGCACGAAGAGAAAAATGGCCTGCGCAGCGGGTTTGCCGAGGCGCGGATCAACTACGAGAAATTCCTCGAGGTTTTCGAGCATTCGCGTAATGAACAGGGCGCTCTGGAAGGCAACCAGGCCCTGAGCGAAAGCTTCAATGCCCTGCGCAACGGGCTGATCGCCGAGCACAAGCAGGCCCTGGACAATGTCAGCGCCATGGAAGGCGCGGCGCGCGACCGGGCCTTGCTGGTGGCCTCCCTCCTCGGGCTGGTCGGCCTGGCGGTGCTGGTGATCGGTTTTGTGACCGCTCACGGTATCGCCCAGCGCTTCGGCGCGCCCATCGAGGCCCTGGCCAAGGCCGCCGACCACATCGGCCAAGGCAATTTCGATGTGACGCTGCCGATTGCCTCGGCCGTTGAAATGAACCAACTGACCCGCCGCTTCGGGATCATGGCTGAAGCCCTGCGTGAACATCAGGCGACCAATGTCGATGAACTGCTGGCCGGTCAGCAGCGTTTGCAGGCCGTGCTCGACAGCATCGACGACGGGTTGCTGATCATTGATCGCCAGGGGCGTCTGGAGCACCTCAACCCGGTCGCCCAGCGCCAGCTTGGCTGGGATGAGCCGCGCCTGGGCCGCGGGTTGGGCGAAGCCTTGCAGCGGCCCGAGCTGGACGAGCAACTGCACCTGATCCTGCGCGGCGGCACCCTGGAGCGGGCGCCGGAAGACCTGAGTGTCGAGGTGGGTGGCGAATCACGTTTGCTGACCTACAGCCTGACGCCTGTCTGCCATCTGCAGGGCGATATCCTTGGCGCCGTGATGGTGCTGCATGACGTGACCGAACAGCGCGCCTTCGAACGTGTGCGCAGCGAGTTCGTGTTGCGCGCCTCCCACGAGTTACGGACGCCGGTCACGGGGATGCACATGGCCTTTGGGCTGTTCCGCGAGCGGGTGCATTACCCCGAAGACTCGCGCGAGGCCGACCTGCTCGATACGGTCAATGAAGAGATGCAGCGCTTGATGCAGTTGATCAACGATCTGCTGAATTTCTCCCGTTATCAGAATGGCTTGCAGAAGCTCACCCTGGCGCCTTGTGCCGTGGATGAGTTGCTTGAACAGGCACGCGAGCGCTTTGCCCTGCGTGCCGGCGAGCGCGCGATTACCCTGAGCGTGGAAGTGCAGGAGCCCCTACCCCGTCTGCACGCTGACCGTGCCCAGCTGGAGCGGGTACTCGATAACCTGCTCGATAACGCTCTGCGCCACACGCCCGCGGGAGGGCAGATCCAATTGCAGGGACGCCGCCACGGCGAGCGGGTGATTCTCAGTGTGGAAGACACTGGTGAAGGCATCGCCTACGGCCAGCAGGGCCGGATCTTCGAACCCTTCGTCCAGGTTGGCCGCAAGAAAGGTGGCGCCGGCCTAGGCCTGGCGCTTTGCAAGGAGATCGTGCAATTGCACGGTGGGCGGATGGGGGTCTATTCGCGGCCGGGGCAAGGCACGCAGTTTTATATGACCTTGCCGCTCTAGGGGCGGGTCAGGCTTCGTCATCCAGCCGGCGCGTGGCCATGCGCCGGCCACGGGTCACCAGTTCGATAAATTGCACTGCGCTCAGCGCCTGGGCAAACAGCCAGCCCTGGCCGTAGCTCACCCCTTCGCTATTGAGCAGCACAGCCTGGGCCTCGTACTCGATCCCTTCGGCAATCACCCGCAGGTGCAGGGCGTGGGCCATGCGGATGATATGGGGGGCAACGCCGCTGCTGGCGGCGTCATGGCCCAAGGCGTCGATAAAGGCCTTGTCGATTTTCAGGCAGTCCACCGGCAGGGTTTGCAGGTACGCCAGGCTGCAATAGCCGGTGCCGAAGTCATCGATCAACACCTGATGGCCAACGTCGCGCAGGGCCTGGAGGTTTTCCCGGGCGATCACGACGTCGATCAGCCCGCGCTCGGTGACTTCAAAGGCGATCTGCCGGGCTGCCACGTGGTGCTGGGCGAGCAGGCGAGCCATGACCCGACCGATCCGCGGCACCATGACATCACAGGCCGCCAGGTTGACCGAGATATACAGTTGGGGATTGGCCCGCAGCAGTTGCCCAAGTTGTTCGAGCAGGCGTTGCAGGACGAAGTCGGTGATCTGGCGAATCTGCCCGGTGTTTTCCGCGAGGGGAATAAACAGGTCGGGACTGGTCAGCGTGCCGTCCGGCCGGCGCCAGCGCACCAGGGCTTCGGCCCCTACGCAACGGCGGCTCTGTAGGTCGAAGATGGGTTGATACAACACCTGCAACTCGCCCCGTCGCAGTGCCCCCTGCAACTCGCCGCCCAGGGACTGGCGCTGGCGGGCGAGCTGCAGCACCAGAAAGCCGATGCACAGGGACAGTAGCAGGCTGGCCGGGATCAGCAGTTTGCCGAAGGCGCCCCACTGCTCCTGCATGCCGCTGCGCGGCATCATCAACACCAACTGGTACTCGGGGCTGCTAGTGGGCATCCGGTAGATCAGCTTGTCGGTGGTAATCAGCAAGGCTTCCTTGCCGGGCGGCGGCCAGCCGGTCGAGGGCGGCCATTGCGGTGCAGCCCCCAGCACGGGGATCGCTCGTGAGCCCTGGTCGACCACCACCAGCAGGCTGCCGCCCTCGGGCAGGTCGACCATGTCGGTCAGATGGCCACGGGATGTCGAGACGCGAAAATGGCCGCGGCCGAGCATCAGCGCGGCCAGGTTGTCGTCGGGTTGGGCTGACGTGTTCAGCCAGTAGCTGTAGGTGCGCCCCTGGATATCTGCAGGCCGGGTCGTATCCTGGGGCCCCAGGTTGGGCCAACTGGAGCAGCTTTCCTCGGCCGAGGTGTAGTAGGCGCCATAGATAAAGCGGTAGCGGTAGCCGACCTCCTGCAAGGTCGCGATCATCGGCTCGCTGCAGCCGCGCAATGGCTGGGTCTGGAGTTGGTCGAGGCCCTGGCGCAACTGGCCGAAGATCTGCTCCAGGCGCTCCAGGAAGCGTTCGCCCTGGGCATTCATCTGGTCGCTTTCGCGTTGTTGCTCCTGGTGCATGAGCACGCCCAGGCTGCCCAAAAGCAGCAGGCTCGCGCATGCCAGGCCCGCCAGCACTGCCAGCGGCCAGGGACGGTACAACCAGTGGCGCAGAGAATCGCGGGCCGCTTGCATCATTGAACATCCAAAGGATTACCAATGAGTTATAGCAAGCGTCAAAGGAAACGCGCAGACCGTCGGGCGGCGACGTTATTTTGACTGGTTCAGCACCTGCAGAATCGCCGCGCTTTGGGCATCCGGCAGGCCATCGAAACGCTCGGGGCGAAAGTGCATCTGGAAGGCCGCGAGTACATGTCGGGTCGCGACATCCAGCTCGCCGGTCTGTGGCGTGGCGTAGCCCAGGCGAGCCAGTTGCTGCTGGAACCAGGTGACGCTCGGCAGCTGTTCGGCGAAAACCGCTTGCTGGCGGGCCACGGCCTGCTCGTCCGGCCACAGGGTCAGGCCCTCCTCGGCCAGGCGTTTCCAGGGGAACAATGGCCCGGGGTCGAGCTTGCGCAGGGGGGCGATATCGCTGTGGCCAATCACATGGCGCGGCTCGATGCCGTTGCGCTTGACGATGTCCTTGAGCAGGACGATCAGGGCCTGCACCTGGCCTTCGGTGTAGGGGTACCAGACGCGGCCTTCGGGGGTGTCGCGATAGCCCGGGTTGACGATCTCGATGCCGATGGAGCTGGAGTTCAGCCAGGTACGGCCTTGCCATTCACTTTCGCCGGCATGCCAGGCCCGCCGGCTTTCATCCACCAGGCGATAGATCGTGGGTGGCGTATCGCCAATGAGGTAATGACTACTGACTTCGCCATGGGTCAGCAGCGCCAGCGAGCGCTCCAGGTTGGTCGAGGTGTAGTGCAGGATGACGAACTGGATGCGGCTGTCGTGATTGGTTGACGGGTGGCGGGTGTCCAGGGGCGGGCCGCTGGCACAACCCGCCAGGACCAGCAGGGCAAAAAATACGGAAAACAGTTTCATGGGCGTGGCAAAAGGCTCGAGGCAGTCATGCAATAGCTTAACGGAATGCCCGGCAGGTGACGTCGAAATGCTCTGATCGACCTGCGCAGGCAAGCCGACCTAGCCGACCTCGATACGGTTGCGCCCGGCATCTTTGGCCCGATAGAGCGCCTGATCGGCTCTTTTGAGCACCTGTTCGCTGCGCTCTCCACTTTTGAAGGCCGAAATACCTACTGACACTGTGACGGTCACAGGCTCGCCCTTGAAGTGGAATGGGCAGGCTTCGATGGCTGCCCGCAGCTTTTCCACCAGCTTGAGGCCCATGGGCAGTGCGGTATTGGGAATCAGCAGAACAAATTCTTCGCCGCCAAAGCGGGCGATAAAGTCCGTCGGGCGCAGGCGTTTGCGCAGTTCGCCGGCAATGATCTTCAGTACCTTGTCGCCTGCCAGGTGGCCGTAGCTGTCATTGATGCGCTTGAAATGATCGAGATCGAGCATGGCGATCAGCAGGCTATTACCGTGCTGTTGCCAGTGGGCGATTTCCGTTTCGAGGCGCTCGCTCCAGGCCGCACGGTTGGGCAGCCCGGTCAGGGGGTCGATCAGCGCTTTCTGGCGTTGCTCTTCGAGATGCTCGCGATAGCCCTGGGCTTCCTGCTCCATGCTGGCCACCCGCTCGGCCAGGCCTTGCAGGCGCGCCGCGACCTCTTGCTCACGCTGATCACGCTGTTGCTGGTGTTGGTCCATGGTCCCCAGCAGGCCTTCAAGACGGCTTTCAAGGATGTGCTTGAGGCTGTCCAGATCGGCGGCGTCCTGAACGCTACTCTGCAAGCCGTCGACATGTTCGCGCAGTTGGCTGTGCAGCTCGTTGGCCGCGCTGCGGCCTTCGGCATGGCCGGCGCTGGCCGCCTGCAGATGGCTCTGGAACGACTCCAGCCGCTCGTTGAGCTGCTGCAGGTAGACCTCGAACTCATGTTGGCCACTGTCAGTGATGGCCAGCATCAACACCGCCAGGTCATCGAGGATCGGCAGCAATTCGTACCAGTTCAGCCCGTGTTCAAGGCGCTGGCGCATGGCCTCGGCTTGCGGGCGATGGCGTTCGGGCAGGTCCAGGTCGTTGAGCAGCCCGAGCAAGGTCGCTTCGATATGGCTGGCCACCGAGCTATAGGACGGCTCCGGTGATGTGGGCAAGGCGTACAGCAGGTGCTCGTCCGGGCACTCGGGGTCCGCGGCGGCCAGCGCCTCGGCCATGGTCTGCGGCAGAGGCAGGGTGTCGAGAAACACCGCTGGGCTATGCGGCGGATCGGTGATCAGGGTGTCGGGCGAGTCGGCCGGCGGTGCCGCGGGCGGTGGATCAAGCTCCGACGAAGTCGGGCTGGCTTGCAGTTCGTCGTGAGAAGCCGCCTCGACCGGTGTGGGAGCCGGAACAATGACCGGCGGCACGTAGGCGGTGACTTCGGCCGGGCTCGGCTCTTGGGACTCGGTGGACGGCTCGGCGGGCGCCGTTACCGCCGCAACAGGGGGCAGTTCGACAGGAACGGGTTGTTCGGTAGGTGCAGGCGCTGACGCGACTTCGCTCGCTGCTGGGTGAGCGGGCGACGGCGTATGCTCGACGGTTGAAGCTGGGGGGAGCTCATCGGCATGCTGCGCGACGGGATCACTGGCGGCCTGGGGCTGTTCGCCCGGAGCCTCATCGTCCCGTCCGCCAAACAGACGCTGCAGCAGGCCCGGGCGCGCGGGTTCAGCCGGCGCTTGCAGGGTGGACAAGGCCTGGCCCTGCAGCCCGCTGAGTTCACCGAGCAACAACGGGATTTCCCGCGCCTGGCTGACGCGATCATCGAGCTGCTTGGCAAACTTCTTCAGTGGCCGGCGAACCTCGCTCGGCAGAGGCAACGACTGCAATTGCGAGACCAGCGCATTGAGCGCGGTGCTGACTTGCTCGACGCGGGTCTCACGGCGTTGTTCTGAATCGAGTACGGCTTTCTCCAGGCGTGGCAGCAAGGCCGCGAGGGGGCCGTCCATCTCGTCGCTGCGCACGACCTCGCGCATTTCCTTCATGCACTGGTCTACGGCGCGGTCTGTACCTTCGGCAGCCAGGGTGCTGCGGACCAGGCCCCGGCGTAGCAGGTCGAGACGGGCATCCCAGCGCCGCTGAAGCTTTTCCTGCTGCTCGATGCTCTTGAGGTATTTCTCTCTCCAGCGCTGAACATCTTCATTGCTCATGCCGGGAATCCGCCGGAGGACGTGACAATCGCAGGCAAGGCGTCTTTGCCGACGGAGTCCGGCAGGCGGATTTCAACGGCAACGGGCAGATGATCGGAAATAGGCTGGGCCAGCACTTCGACGCGCTCCAGGGTCAGGCTCGGACTGAGCAGAATATGATCGAGGCAGCGCTGCGGGCGCCAGCTGGGAAAGGTAGCCTCCACCTGCGGCGCAAGCAGGCCGAGGTCGCGCAGGGGGGAATGCTGTAGCAGGTCGCTGGCATGGGTATTCATGTCGCCCATCAGCACCTGGTGGCGGTAGCCGCCAATCAACTCACGGATATAGGCCAACTGCCGGGTTCTGGTACGTGCGCCCAGTGCCAGGTGCATCATCACCACGACCAGTGCGTCGGCCCCTTCGCCGAAACGGACCAGGATAGCGCCACGGCCGGCCGGACCTGGCAGGGGGTGATCCTCGATCGCCCAGGGGCGCAAGCGGCTGAGCACGCCATTACTGTGCTGGCCAAGGCGCCCGAGATTGCGATTGAGTTGTTGATACCAGTAAGGGAAGGCCCCGAGGTGGGCCAGGTGTTCGACCTGGTTGATATAGCCCGAGCGCAGGCTGCCGCCATCGGCTTCCTGCAAGGCGACCAGGTCGAAATCACCGAGCAGGTTGCCAATCTTCTGCAGATTGTCTGCCCGTCCGGTGTGCGGCAGCAGATGCTGCCAGCCGCGGGTCAGGTAATGACGATAGCGCTGGGTACTGATGCCAACCTGGATATTGAAACTGAGCAGCCGTAAACGACTATCGGCCGGCAAGCCGGCCAGTTCCAGGTGATCTTCGTTGACCTGCGGATCAGGCCGGCCAACGACTCGCTCAGCGCTCCAGCGCCCCATGGCAAGCGCCGCTTACTTCGCGGCGCGCTCCTTGGCGATCAACTGGTCAGCGACCTGCAAGGCGCCTTCAGGACCACCCGCGGTGCCCAGGTCAAAGCGGTACTTGCCATTGACGATCATGGTCGGTACGCCGGAGATCTGATAGGCCTGGGCCTTCTTCTTGGCGTCCTCGACCTTGCCTTTGACGGCGAAGGAGTTGTAGGTGCTGAGGAACTTGTCTTTATCCACGCCTTCGTTGGCCAGGAATGCGGCCATTTCTTCTGGCGTCGCCAGCTTGGCGCCACCGTGGATCGCTTCAAATACGGCCTTGTGGACCTTGTGTTCGACACCCATGGCTTCCAGGGTGATGAACAGTTGGCCGTGGACGTTCCAGATACCACCGAACATGGCCGGGATGCGGACGAAGTTTACGTCGGCAGGCAACTTCTCGGCCCATGGATTGATGGTGGGCTCAAAGGCGTAGCAATGTGGGCAGCCATACCAGAAGAGCTCGACCACTTCGATCTTGCCCGGCACTGCAACGGGGACAGCGCTGCTCAGCTCGACGTACTGTTTTCCGGCAACCGGTTCATCTGCAGCTTGGGCAGTCATGCCAAACAGGCTGGCGGTGACGAGAGCGGCGCTAAGGATCAGATTACGCATGCTTTACTCCTGGATTGTTAGAGTCGCCTCGTTGCGACCTGCCGGGTGAGGCAGAACGGCTCGGGCTTGGGTGAGTTAGTGTAACGGTAGCAGCCACAAAAAAGGGCGACCGAAGTCACCCTTTTTATGCTTGCATCCATGTATTAAACGATCGTTAACAGCACCGGGGAGCGACGCCCCGGTGCGCTCGATCGCCGGGGCTTAGTGCAGGCCCTGGATGTAGCTCGATACCGCTTCGATATCCTTGTTGCTCAGCTTGGCCGCGATGCTGCGCATGACCATGGTGTCGCCGTCGTTGGTACGCTCGCCTTCACGGAACGCCGTCAGCTGCTTGGCGATATAGGCTGCGTGCTGGCCACCCAGGTGCGGGAAGCCGGCTGCTGCGTTGCCTGCACCATTAGGCGAATGGCAACCGGTGCAGGCTGGCATGCCCTGGTCGAGCTTGCCGCCGCGGAAAAGCTCTTCACCGTGCGCCACGACTTTTGGATCGGCTGCACCGACGCTGCCTTTCTGGCTGGCGAAGTAGGCAGCGATATCGGCAATGTCCTGATCGCTCAGGTTGGTCAACATGCCGGTCATTTCCAGAACCTGACGCTTGCCCGACTTGATGTCGTGCAACTGCTTCTTCAGGTAAGTCTCGCCCTGACCTGCCAGCTTCGGAAAGTTGGGGGCCATGCTGTTGCCGTCCGGACCGTGACATGCGCCACACACAGCGGTTTTTGCCTGACCTGCAGCAGCGTCGCCTGCAGCATGGGCAAAACCGGTGATGCCCAGGGTCAACAGCAGACTCACGATTATTTTGTTCATCAGCTAATCCAACTACGGCTAAGGGTTAAAGAGTTATGGACCGGGATTACTCGCTCATCCACTGGATGATTGCTCGGTAATCCTCGGCACTGCAGTCCATGCACAAACCACGCGGCGGCATCGCCTTGAAACCCTGGGTCACGTGTTGCACCAGTGTCTCCATACCTTGGGCCCGTCTCGGCGCCCAGGCTGCCTGGTCACCCGGTTTCGGTGCCGTTGGCAGCTGTCCGGCATGGCAGGCAATACAAGCACGGTTGTACACGGCTTCCGGATCCTGTGTAGCCTGAGCGCTGTAAAGCGGCATCAAGATACCGGCAGCAAGCAGCCATTTCGTCATAAAACGACCTTTTCAGGGTTGGGAGCGTGCTGCGTTCTAAATGCGCAACCTAGGTCTATCGCCCCCGTGCACTTCATCCTACGTTGGGACAAAGCGCACACAAAATCTGCGGCATTATATACTGGCGTTACTGAAACGGAAACGACACCGCTTGCCGCACCCTACTCCCGGCACCGCCCCTATCGGAAATCCCATGCAACTCAAGAACCCTATTCTCGGTCTGTGCCAACAGGCTACCTTCATGCTCAGCGCTGCCAAAGTCGATCAATGCCCCGATGACGAGGGCTTTGAAGTCGCCTTTGCCGGCCGCTCCAACGCCGGTAAATCCAGTGCGCTGAACACTCTTACCCACGCCAGCCTGGCCCGTACCTCGAAAACGCCGGGGCGCACGCAACTGCTCAACTTCTTCAAGCTAGACGACGAACGCCGCCTGGTCGACCTCCCTGGCTACGGCTACGCCAAGGTGCCAATCCCGCTGAAACAGCACTGGCAGCGCCACTTGGAAGCCTATCTGGGCAGTCGCGAGAGCCTTAAAGGCCTGATTCTGATGATGGATATCCGCCATCCGATGACCGACTTCGACCTGCTGATGCTGGACTGGGCGAACGCCAGCGGCATGCCCATGCACATCCTGCTGACCAAGGCTGACAAGCTCACCTATGGTGCGGCGAAGAACACCCTGCTCAAGGTTCAGGCAGAGATTCGCAAGGGCTGGGGCGACACGATCAGCATCCAGTTGTTCTCGGCGCCCAAACGTATGGGTCTCGAAGATGCCTACAAAGTTCTCGCAGATTGGCTGGAGTTAGCCGACAAAGGCGCCGATTCGCCAGAAGCCTGAAGAAATCGCAGGCAAAAAAAACCCCGGACTTCGTATGGGGAGGGGGAAGTTCGGGGTCCAAGTTCCGGACCGCTAGGGCGGGGTCCAGATATCTGCCAACACTTAACACAACATAGGAGCATCGAAGGGCTTCACCAGCCATTCAGGTACTCAGATCAGGGTTCACCCATTTAGTTCCGGGTGCGGTAAAAAACAATTTGGCCTAGCGCCGATCCTTTCGGTGCTAATAGCTCCAGTTCAGCCGCGACACTATGCCGCGGCCGAAAGATCAAGAAATCCCCTTAATGGGCCTCATCCCAGTTGTTGCCGATCCCGACTTCGACCACCAAGGGCACATCGAGCTGCGCTGCCGCGCTCATATGCAGGCGAATCTGCTCGCTGACCTGCTCGACCAGGTCCTCGCGCACTTCCAATACCAATTCGTCATGCACCTGCAAAATGACGGTGGCGTCCAGGCCAGACGTTGTCAGCCAGCGATCTACCGCCACCATGGCTTTCTTGATGATATCGGCGGCCGTGCCCTGCATCGGCGCGTTGATCGCCGTGCGCTCGGCGCCTTTGCGCAGGGCCGGGTTCTTGGCATTGATCTCTGGCAGGTAGAGCCGGCGCCCGAAGATGGTTTCGACGAACCCCTGCTCGGCCGCTTGCGCCCGCGTGCGCTCCATGTACTCCAGCACCCCCGGATAGCGGGCGAAGTAGCGGTCGATATAGGCCTGCGATTGCTTGCGATCGACCCCGATCTGCTTGGCCAGGCCAAAGGCGCTCATGCCGTAGATCAGGCCGAAGTTGATGGCCTTGGCACTGCGCCGCTGGTCGGTGGTTACCGCGTCCAGATCGACGCCAAAGACTTCGGCGGCCGTCGCCCGGTGAACGTCCAGATTATTGCGGAAGGCATGCAGCAAACCTTCGTCCTTGGCCAGGTGGGCCATGATCCGCAGTTCGATCTGCGAGTAGTCCGCTGCCAGCAGTTTGTAGCCCTTGGGAGCCACGAACGCCTGGCGGATCCGTCGACCTTCGGCGGTGCGGATTGGGATGTTCTGCAGGTTGGGATCGCTGGACGACAGGCGCCCTGTCGCGGCGACTGCCTGGTGATAGGAGGTGTGGATACGCCCGGTGCGCGGGTTGATCTGCTCCGGCAGGCGGTCGGTGTAGGTGCTTTTCAGCTTGCTCATGGAGCGGTACTGCATCAGCACCTTGGGCAGCGGGAAGTCCTGCTCGGCCAATTCGGCCAGTACCGCTTCGGCGGTGGAGGCCTGGCCTTTGGCAGTCTTGCTCAACACCGGCAGGCCGAGCTTTTCGTACAAGATCACGCCCAGTTGCTTGGGCGAACTCAGATTGAATTCTTCGCCGGCGATGGCAAACGCCTCACGCTCCAGGGCAACCATCTTCTCGCCCAGTTCCACGCTCTGGATACCCAGCAGATGGGCATCGACCAACGCGCCTTGACGCTCGATCCGTGCCAGCACCGGTACCAGCGGCATTTCGATTTCTTCCAGCACTTTGTACAGACTGGGGATTGCCGCGAGCTTTTCCTGCAAGGCGAGGTGCAGGCGCAGGGTCACGTCGGCATCTTCGGCGGCGTAGGGGCCGGCCTGCTCCAGGGATATCTGGTCAAAGGTCAGCTGCTTGGCGCCTTTGCCGGCGATGTCCTGGAAGCTGGTGGTGGTGTGCCCCAGATACTTGAGTGCCAGGCTGTCCATGTCATGACGGGTGGCCGTGGAGTCGAGCACGTAGGATTCGAGCATGGTGTCGAACGCGATGCCCTTGACCTCGATACCCTGGGTCGGATCACCACCGATGGCGCAGTTGGCCAGGATATTCATATCGAACTTGGCGTGCTGGCCGACCTTCAGTCGGGTCGGGTCTTCCAGCAGCGGTTTGAGTGCCAGCAGCACGGTGTCGCGGTCCAACTGCTCGGGAACGCCCATATACGAGTGGGTCAGCGGGATATACGCGGCTTCGTCGGGCTTGACCGCAAACGACAGGCCGACCAGTTGGGCCTGCTGGGCGTCGATCCCGGTGGTCTCGGTGTCGAAGGCGAACAGCTTGGCCTGGCTCAGCTTGTCCAGCCAGACCTGTAAGCGCGCGGTATCAAGAATGGTCTCGTAGCGCGATTGGGTTTCGGTTTCGGCCGGCGCTTGCGCAGCGACCGTCTGCCCCGCGCGCTTGGCTTCGCGCTGCAGTTCGTCGAACCAGCTCTTGAACTCCAGCAGGGTGTAGAGCTCGGCGAGCTTCTCGCGATCCGGCTCGCCTAAGTGCAAATCATCCAGGCCGACATCCAGCGGCACGTCGACCTTGATTGTCGCCAGGCGGTAGGACAGGAAAGCCATGTCCTTATGTTCCAGCAACTTGGCCGGCAGGGTCTTGGCCCCGCGGATCGGCAGGGTCGGGACAATATCCAGGTTCTCGTACAGTTCTTTCAGGCCGCCGTTGACGCCGACCAGCAAGCCGACGGCAGTTTTTTCGCCGACGCCCGGCACGCCGGGAATATTGTCGGATGAGTCGCCCATCAGCGCCAGGAAGTCGATGATCTGCTCAGGAGCGACGCCAAACTTCTCCTTAACGCCAGCCACATCCAGCGAGCTACCGGTCATGGTATTGACCAGCGTAATGTGCCCGTCGACCAGTTGCGCCATGTCCTTGTCACCGGTGGAAATCACCACCGGGCGATCCGCTGCCGCACTGCTGCGAGCCAGGGTGCCGATCACGTCATCGGCCTCGACGTTGTCCACGCACAACAACGGGAAACCCAGGGCCTTGACGCTGGCATGCAAGGGTTCGATCTGCACGCGCATATCGTCGGGCATGCTCGGGCGATTGGCCTTGTAGTCGGCGTACATCTCATCGCGAAAGGTCCCGCCCTTGGCGTCGAAGACCACGGCGAAAGGGCTGTCGGGATACTGCTTGCGCAGGCTTTTGAGCATGTTCAGCACGCCCTTGACCGCGCCTGTCGGCAGGCCCTTGGAGGTGGTCAGTGGCGGTAATGCGTGAAAGGCGCGGTAGAGGTAGGAAGAACCGTCCACCAGGACGAGGGGAGCTTGGCTCATGAGCAGAATCAACCTTTTCGGCGGGTCCGGCGCTAGAATGACCGGACTAATGACGACAAAGGGACAAGGTTATCATGCGTACACTAAATCGCCTGTTGCTGGCCGGCTTGTTTGCACTCACTCCCCTGGCCGTGATGGCCGCGGATGATGCACCGGGCACGGATCCGCAAGTCACCATCCGTACCGAGGGTGACCGGACCATCCAGGAATACCGGCAGAACGGTTTTCTCTATGCGATCAAGATCACTCCGAAAGGCGGCAAGCCGTACTTCCTGGTGCGTGCAGACGGTTCTGACGGCAATTTCATCCGTTCGGACCAGCCGGATATGCTGATCCCGCAATGGAAGATTTTCGAGTGGTAACCGTTCCTTAATTTCAACCGGCACCCTGCGCCTGGGTGCCCGTACTGGCAGTTTTAACCATGTCTGTGTTCACACCCCTGGCTCGGCCCGAGCTGGAAACCTTTCTCGCCCCTTACGGGCTCGGCCGCCTGCTGGATTACCAGGGTATTGCTGCTGGTAGCGAAAATACCAACTTCTTCATCAGCCTGGAAAAGGGCGAGTTTGTCCTGACTCTGGTTGAGCGCGGGCCGATCCAGGACCTGCCCTTCTTTATCGAACTGCTCGATGTGCTCCACGACGCCGACCTGCCGGTGCCCTACGCGCTGCGTACCACCGACGGCAGTGCCCTGCGCGAGCTTGCCGGCAAACCGGCGCTGTTGCAGCCGCGGCTGGCGGGTAAGCATGTCAAGCAGGCGAACGCCCAGCATTGCGTCCAGGTCGGCGAGTTGCTGGGGCATCTGCACCTGGCGACCCGCGAGCATGTGCTCGAGCGCAAGACCGACCGCGGCCTGGACTGGATGCTTGCAGAGGGGGGGCAGTTGCTCACGCGGCTGGATGCGGAGCCGAGCGCGCTGTTGCAGGCGGCCCTCGAGGAAATAAAGCAGCGCCAGGATCAGATCATGGCGCTGCCGCGGGCTAACATTCATGCCGATCTGTTCCGCGACAACGCGATGTTCGAAGGCACCCACCTGACGGGGCTGATCGACTTTTACAACGCCTGTTCCGGACCAATGCTCTACGACGTGGCCATCGCCCTGAACGACTGGTGCTCTGATGAGCAAGGGCAGATCGACGGCCCGCGCGCGCGCGCCTTGCTGGGCGCTTATGCCGCGCTGCGCCCGTTCACTGCCAGCGAGGCCGAACTCTGGCCGACCCTGCTGCGGGTCGCTTGCGTGCGCTTCTGGCTGTCGCGATTGATTGCCGCCGAATCATTCGCCGGCCAGGACGTGCTGATTCACGACCCGAGGGAGTTCCAAGTGCGGCTGGCCCAGCGGCAACAGGTCAGTACCCCGCTGCCGCTTGCCCTGTAAACCTTCGTAGGCGTGAACAAGTCCGCTCCTACGAGGGTTCGGGAGGCATCGTTTAAAGCCCTTCCAGGCAAGCTGCCAGGTCATTTCCGAGCTTTTCCAGTACCTGCTCATAGCCCTGGGCAGTGGCTGGTGTGTAGCCGCCCAGCGCATCCAGTTCGGCGAGCTTGACCGGCAGGCCGGCAGTCAGGGTTTCGGCCAGGCGCGGGCGCAACGGTGGTTCGCTGAAGACGCAGGTCTTGCCGACTTCCTGCAAGCGCGCGCGCATCGCTGCGACATGCTGGGCGCCGGGTTGCACCTCGGAGGCGACGCTGAATACACCCGTGTGCTTGAGCCCATAGGCATCTTCGAAATAGTCGTAGGCTTCATGAAAGACGAAGTACGGTTTGCCGCTGACCACGGCCAACCGGGCTTTCAGGCGGCTGTCCAGTGCGTCGAGGCGTTCGTTGAAGGCCTTGAGATTGCCTTGATAGCGGGGTGCATTGGCCGGGTCGGCCGCACTTAAATCGGCTGCCATTCGGGCAGCGATGACGCGTGCATTGGTCGGCGATAACCAGAGGTGTGCGTCCAGACTGCCGGGACGGTGATCGTGGTCATGGTCGTCGGCATGTTCGGCGTGAGAGTGATTATCTTCGGCGAAATGGCGGAGTTTCAGATCCGGCAGCTCCTGGACGGTCACCGTTGGCAGGCTGCGGCCCTTGAGGACGCGGGGCATAAAGCTTTCCATGTCCGGACCGATCCAGTAGAGCAAGTCCGCCGACTGCACGCGCCGTACGTCGGAAGGTCGCAAGGCGTAATTGTGGGGAGATGCGCCCGGCGGTAGCAGCACCTCGGGCACGGCCACGCCATCCTGGACGGCAGCGGCAATCAACTGTAGCGGCTTGATGCTGGTCAGTACTCGAACGTCGGCCTGGACCGGAGCCACGAATGACAAAGTGGCGGTTAAAGCGAGAAAAAAGGCAAAAAGACGGGACACGATAAGCACTCGACGTGACAGGAACAGGTAACATAATAACGTCTCTCACAAAAACCGTCGCCGCCCATGTCCATAACACCGCTTGCCAGTCGCCCCCACGATCACTCCCATTGCGTGCACAGCGCCTTGTCGGAAGCCGATGCGCTGTGCGCTCGCCAGGGCCTGCGCCTGACGGCCTTGCGCCGCCGCGTGCTGGAGCTGGTGTGGCAGAGCCACAAGCCGCTGGGTGCCTACGATATTCTTGCCGTGCTCAGCGAACAGGATGGCCGCCGCGCTGCGCCGCCGACCGTGTACCGGGCACTGGACTTCCTGCTGGAAAACGGCCTGGTCCACCGGATCGCCTCGCTTAACGCCTTTGTCGGCTGCAATCACCCTGAGCACAAGCACCAGGGCCAGTTCCTGATTTGCCGTGAATGCCATGCGGCCATCGAGCTTGAGCAAAAGATCATCAGCGACGCGATCATCAGCAGCGCCCGCGATGTCGGCTTTATCGTCGAAGGTCAGACCGTCGAAGTGGTCGGCCTGTGCGCAGGCTGCCAGGGGGCGTGATGAGCACTGCATTGATCCGCCTTGAGCAGGTCTCGGTGGCCTTTGCCGGGCAGAACATCCTCGACAATATCCAGTTGAGCGTCGAGCCCGGCCAGATCGTGACCCTGATCGGCCCCAATGGTGCCGGCAAGACCACCTTGGTGCGCGCTGTGCTCGGCCTGCTCAAGCCCGACAGCGGCAGTGTCTGGCGCAAGCCGAAGCTGCGTGTCGGCTATATGCCGCAAAAGCTACATGTCGACCCGACGTTGCCGCTCTCGGTCCTGCGCTTTCTGCGCCTGGTGCCCGGTGTCGACCGTGCCAGGGCCCAGGCGGCGTTGACCGAAGTCGGGGCTGAACAGGTGATCGACAGCCCGGTGCAAAGCATTTCCGGTGGTGAAATGCAGCGCGTGCTGCTGGCGCGGGCCCTGCTGCGCGAGCCGCAGTTGCTGGTGCTCGACGAGCCGGTACAGGGCGTCGACGTGGCCGGTCAGGCTGAGCTGTACAGCCTGATCACCCGTTTGCGTGACCGCCATGGTTGCGGCGTCTTGATGGTGTCCCACGACCTGCATCTGGTCATGAGTACCACCGACCAGGTGGTCTGCCTCAATCGCCATGTCTGCTGCTCCGGGCATCCTGAGCAGGTCAGCGGCGATCCGGCTTTTGTCGAGTTGTTCGGCAAAAACGCCGCGAGCCTGGCGATCTATCACCACCATCACGACCATGCCCATGACCTGCATGGCGCGGTGGTCAGCGATACCCCGGCGACTCACGCCCATGTTCATGGAGATGGCTGCAAGCATGGCTGATTTTCTTCTTTATGCCTTGCTCGCCGGCCTGGCTCTGGCCCTGGTCGCCGGCCCGCTGGGTTCGTTCGTGGTATGGCGGCGCATGGCCTATTTTGGCGATACCTTGTCCCACGCCGCGCTGCTGGGCGTTGCCCTGGGTTTCCTGCTGGATATCAGCCCGACCATCGCCGTGACGGTCGGCTGCTTGCTGCTGGCGGTCCTGCTGGTCACGTTGCAGCAACGCCAGCCGCTGGCTTCCGATACGCTGCTGGGTATTCTTGCACCGAGTACCCTGTCGCTTGGCCTGGTGGTACTAAGCTTCATGCATGAAGTGCGCATCGACCTGATGGCCTACCTGTTTGGTGACCTGTTGGCGATCAGCCCGACCGACCTGGCCTGGATCCTGGGCGGCAGTGTGCTGGTATTGGGGTTGCTGGTCGTGTTGTGGCGGCCGTTGCTGGCCATCACCGTGCATGAAGAGTTGGCCACGGTCGAAGGGCTGCCGGTGCCGGCATTGCGCATGGCGTTGATGCTGTTGATTGCCGTGGTGATTGCCGTCGCGATGAAGATCGTCGGTGTGCTGCTGATCACTTCGCTGCTGATCATCCCGGCCGCCGCCGCCCAGCGCCATGCACGCTCACCCGAGCAAATGGCGCTGGGCGCCAGTGTCCTGGGCATGTTGGCGGTGATGGGCGGGTTGGCGTTGTCCTGGTTCAAGGACACCCCGGCCGGACCGTCGATCGTGGTAGTGGCGGCCACCCTGTTTCTGCTCAGTTTTGTTCTGCCCCGTCGAGGGGTGTAGACTTGCTCGTTTTTTGCGCAAATAGAGAGTTGCAGGAATGAAGCCGTTCGCCTCGCGTTATCTGCTCCTTATCGTATTTTCCCTGCTGCTGGGCGCGTGCCAGAGCACCCCGCCGGCCACCCCGCCTGCGCCGGATGCCCACGCCCAGGCCATCGCTGCACTGGAGCAGAGCCTGGCCAGCAGCGAGCTGGCCACCGCCGAAGATCAGTTGGCGGCCTTGCAGGCCGAGTCGCCGAATGACAGTCAGCTGGAGCAATACCAGCGCCAGTTGGCCGAAGCCTATCTGCAGCGCAGCCAGATCGTGCTGCAAAAAGGTGACGTCAATGCGGCCGCCACGGCCCTGAGTCGTGCCCGGGCATTGATGCCCAAGGCTCCGGCGCTGACCGGCGGTGTCAATGGCGCCATCGCCCACGCGCGCAAGGCCGAGCTGGAAAAAGCCGAGGCCGCCCTCAAGGCTGCCGAAGCCAAGCCCAAGGCCAAACTGATCGACCCTACGGCGCAAAGCACCACGATTGCGCTGAATATCAGCGATATGGGCAAGCTGCGTCGCCAACTGGATGCCATCGCCGCCGATGTCGTGAATTACGACTGCGCGGTCAGCCTGCAGGTACCCCGCACCCAGGACTACCCATGGCTCGCCACACTGTTGAGCAAACGTGTGAAAAAGCTCGACCCGGCCTTCGAGCTCAAGCTTGAACGCCAGATCGAGCGCCAGGTGTCCGCGCAAATGGTGCTTAGCCCAAGCAAGCCTTGAGCCCGGCCGGTAAAACGAAGCGCGCGCTGACCAGGCGCGCGTTTCGCTTTAGGCCCCGCAATGGCGACGTTATCCATCGGTCGTCTTATTGCCAAATCGCTGAATGAAAGCGAAATAAATGCTAAGAACCTCTATACGGACAGGCTAAAATGCGCGCCCGGCTAACCGCTGATCTTTTTCTAATGCGCCCCACAAGGTTCGCTACGTGATCGAGTTTCATAACGTCCATAAAACCTACCGGGTCGCCGGTAAGGATATTCCCGCCCTGCACCCCACCAGTCTGCGGGTCGAAAATGGCCAGGTGTATGGCCTGATCGGCCATTCCGGCGCGGGAAAAAGTACGCTGCTGCGTCTGATCAATCGCCTGGAAACCCCAAGCGGCGGTCAGATCGTGGTCGACGGTGAAGATGTCACCGCGCTGGATGCCAACGGTCTGCGGCGTTTTCGCCAACAGGTCGGGATGATTTTCCAGCACTTCAACCTGCTGTCCTCCAAGACCGTCGCCGACAACGTCGCGTTGCCGCTGACCCTCGCCGGTGAGCTGTCCCGGCGTGAGATCGACCAGCGCGTCGCCGAGCTACTGCAACGGGTCGGCCTGGCGGACCACGCTAGGAAATACCCGGCACAATTGTCCGGTGGCCAGAAGCAGCGCGTCGGCATTGCCCGCGCACTGGCGACCAAACCCAAGATTCTGCTGTGCGACGAAGCCACCAGCGCCCTCGATCCGCAAACCACGGCGTCGGTTCTGCAGCTGCTGGCGGAAATCAACCGCGAGCTGAAACTGACCATCGTGCTGATCACCCATGAAATGGACGTGATTCGTCGGGTCTGTGATCAGGTCGGCGTGATGGACGCCGGGGTGATTGTCGAGCAAGGCCCGGTCGCCGAGGTGTTCCTGCATCCCAAGCACCCGACCACGCGGCGCTTTGTGCAGGAAGATGAGCAGATCGACGAGAATGAACAGCGCGATGACTTCGCCCATGTGCCAGGCCGGATTGTGCGCCTTACATTCCAAGGCGATGCTACCTACGCGCCGTTGCTCGGCACTGTCGCCCGGGAAACTGGTGTGGACTACAGCATCCTGGCCGGGCGTATCGACCGTATTAAAGACACCCCCTACGGGCAACTGACCCTGGCCATCACCGGTGGTGACATGGAGGCGGCTTTTGCCCGCTTCACGGCGGCTGATGTGCATATGGAGGTGCTGCGCTGATGGACATCTTTTTGAGTTTCTTTGCCAATATCGACTGGCTCGATATCTGGGAAGCCACCGGCGACACCCTGCTGATGTTGGGTACTTCGCTGGTCTTCACCGTGTTGCTGGGTTTGCCGTTGGGTATCCTGCTGTTCCTGTGCAGCCCGCGCCAGTTACTCGAGCAGAAGACCACCTACGCCATCCTCGCCTTTGTGGTGAACGTAGTGCGGTCGTTGCCCTTTATCATCCTGCTGATCGTAATGATCCCGGCCACGGTGTTTATCACCGGCACTTCGCTGGGTGTGGCCGGGGCCATTCCACCGTTGGTGGTGGGTGCTACACCGTTTTTTGCGCGACTGGTCGAGACGGCCCTGCGTGAGGTCGATCGCGGCATTATCGAGGCGACCCAGGCCATGGGGGCGACCACTCGCCAGATCGTTCTCAATGCGCTGCTGCCCGAAGCCGGCCCCGGTATTCTCGCGGCCATTACCGTGACCGCCATTACCCTGGTGGGCTACACGGCCATGGCGGGTGTGGTCGGAGCCGGTGGTCTTGGTGATCTGTCGATCCGCTATGGCTACCAGCGCTTCCAGACCGATGTGATGGTCGTGACCGTAATCATGCTGATCGTGCTGGTGCAGGTGCTGCAATCCATCGGCGACAAGCTGGTGGTGCATTTCTCGCGTAAGTAATCGAATGACAACCAAACCCCCCGTCGGCCGATTGCCGGCAGGAGCCTGTCTCACAAGGAGTTGCTGGATGAAAAGACTACTCACCGCTTTCGCTGCCGTTGCGGCTTTTTCCGCCCATGCAGCGGACACCCTGACGGTTGCCGCCACCCCAGTACCGCACGCGGAAATCCTCGAGTTCATCAAGCCAGCCCTGGCCAAGGAAGGCGTCGACCTCAAGGTCAAGGTCTTCACTGACTACGTGCAGCCCAACGTACAGGTGGCCGAAAAGCGCCTGGACGCCAACTTCTTCCAGCACCAGCCGTACCTGGATGAGTTCAACAAGGCCAAGGGCACTCACCTGGTGAGCGTAGCCGGTGTGCATATCGAACCGTTGGGTGCCTATTCGAGCAAGTTCAAAAAACTCGAAGAGCTGCCAGGCGGTGCCAACGTGGTTATCCCCAACGATGCCACCAACGGCGGCCGTGCACTGTTGCTGCTGCAGAAAGCCGGTCTGATCAAGCTCAAGGATGCCAACAACATCCTGTCCACCACCAAGGACATTGCCGAGAACCCGAAAGACCTGAAGATCCGTGAACTGGAAGCCGCGACTATCCCACGCGTGCTGACCCAGGTCGACCTGGCGCTGATCAACACCAACTACGCGCTGGAAGCCAAGCTGAGCCCGACCGACGATGCACTGATCATCGAAGGCAAGGACTCGCCCTACGTGAACATCCTGGTTGCCCGTGCGGACAACAAGGACTCGGACGCGATGAAGAAACTGGTCGCCGCGCTGCATAGCCCGCAAGTGAAGCAATTCATTCTCGAGAAGTACAAGGGCGCGGTCCTGCCAGCCTTCTAAGGCAGCGCTAGCGCTGACAAAAAAGGCCCGAAA
>NZ_JANHLC010000030.1 GCF_028682395.1 Pseudomonas putida
GGCCATGAGTGAGTTCCAGCTCTATCTCGGCGACTGCCTGGAGGTCATGAAGCAATTGCCCGATGCCAGCGTCGACATGGTGCTGGCAGACTTGCCCTACGGCAGCACCCAGTGCGCCTGGGACACCATCATCCCGCTCGAGCCACTCTGGCGGGAGTACTTGAGGATCGCCAAGCCAGAAGCCGCGATAGTGCTTTGCGCGGCCCAGCCGTTCGCATCGATGCTCGTAGCCAGCAACCCGAAGCACTACAAGTACGAATGGATCTGGGAGAAAGGAAACGCCACGGGCTTCCTAAACGCCAAGAAGCAGCCGCTTCGGGCACACGAGAGCGCCCAGGTCTTCTACCGCAAGCAGCCGGTTTACAACCCACAAATGACGGATGGGCATGAGCGAAAGACAGCGAAGCGCAAAACCGTCAACTCCGAGTGCTATGGCAAGGGCTTGTCACTGACCGAGTACGACTCAACAGAGCGGTACCCGCGGTCGGTGCAATTTTTCTCCAGCGACAAGCAGGCTGGCAGCTTTCACCCGACACAGAAACCTGTGGCCTGGATGTCGTTCTTAATCAGCACCTATACCCAGCCTGGCCAGGTAGTGCTGGATAACAGCATGGGTAGCGGCACCACCGGCGTGGCCTGCATGCAGTTAGGTCGCCAGTTCGTAGGAATCGAACGAGATCTTGATGAGGACGGCAATCGCCTCGGCTACCTCGATATCGCCCAGCAGCGCATCACCGACGCAATCAGCGTGCGCGACAGCCCGGTACCACAATTCGATTTGTTCGCAACAGCTTAACCCCTCTCCCATCTACCAGCCTGCCGACTACCGGCGGGCGAGGAATCCCTATGTCTGCAATTCTTCAGCGCTTCCACCAGACCGCCAACGATGCCCTGGTCAATCTCAGCGAGCACTGT
>NZ_JANHLC010000031.1 GCF_028682395.1 Pseudomonas putida
CGACGAAGCGGCGTCCTGGATGCTCAGGTTCGACACGGTGGTTTCCACGGTCACAGCGGTGTTGGTCGCCGAGACACCGGTCAGACCCAGTTGCGCCAAGCCAGTACCGGCACTGCCGTTGGCCACGGTGAAGGTCTTGTTGGAGAACAGCGCCAGGGTGTTGTCCGCGTTTTTGCTGGCGGTGACGCCAGTGCTCGCGCTGTTGATCGAGGAGACGATCGAATCGGCGGTGTCGCCCTTCTTGAACTTCACTTCCACGCCATTGAGGATCACCGAAGTATCGGCGGTCAGCTTGGCCTGGGTGGTGCCGGCCGACAGGCCGATTTTGGCCAGTGCGCCAGGACCGGTAGTGGCGTTGGTGCCGTTGTCGAGCACGATCGCCTTGCCATCTTCGGAGGTCAGCTTCAGACGACCGTCGGCCACTGTTGCGCCCACACCTGTTGTGCCTTTTTCGGCCTCGATGGCCGCGGCCACGGCAGCCAGGTCATCGCCATCAGCCAGAGCGATCTGCTCACCGTTGACGCTGATGCTCGCGGCGCCAACCAGGTCCTTGGCGGCAGTGACGCCTGCGGTGGCAAAACCGGTGGTCGCGGCGCTACCGGTGGCGGTGAAGGCGCTGTCGGATTTCAACACCAGCGCAGTGCCAGCGGTGTCGAGCGAAGCGGTGACGCCGGTGCTGGAGGTTTTTTCGTTGATCAACGCAGCCGCCTGAGCAGCCGTGGTGCCGGCGCCGAAGCTGACGGTGGTGTCATTGAGTTTCAGGGTGCTGGCAGCGGTGCCATCGAACGCGCCGGCGCCGGCCGCAGCAAACTGAATGCCGCCGCTACCAGTCACGGTGGCAGCCAGGTCAGTAGCTGCACCAGCAGCCTTAGCTTCGCCGTAGGAACCTTTCAGGCCAGTGGCGCTGATA
>NZ_JANHLC010000032.1 GCF_028682395.1 Pseudomonas putida
AGCCATGAGTAACAGAATCGTTTGCCAGTTCAGCTGCGGTGCTGCTTCTGCGGTCGCCACCAAACTGGCGCTGGCCGAATATGGCCCAACCCACGATGTGCAGATAATCAACGCCTTCCTGGCCAATGAGCACGACGACAACCGGCGGTTCGCCCAGGACTGTGAAGTCTGGTTCGGCCAATCTATCACCGTGCTTCGGGATGATAAATACGGGGCCGACGTGCAGAGCGTGTTCCTACGCGAACGGTATATGAAGGGCCCTCACGGAGCGCCATGCTCGACGCTGCTTAAGCGCAGGCTGCTCTCCACCTACGAACAGCCTGGTGACGTGATGATCTTCGGCTACACCGCTGAAGAGACCGATCGGCTGGACGACTTCAGAGAAAGAAACCCAGACCGACCAGTGATTGCGCCGCTAATAGATCGAGGCCTGGGCAAAGAGGACTGCAAAGCCATCATAGAACGAGCCGGTATCGAACTGCCTGCCATGTATCGCATCGGCTATTACAACGCGAACTGTATTGGCTGCCCAAAAGGCGGCGAAGGGTATTGGCGCGCAATTCGTGAAGACTTTCCAGAGGTGTTCGAGCAGCGGTGTTTGGTTCAGGACGAACTGGGGCCCGGCTCATGGTTTCTTCGCTACCGGTCAGGACCTAGGAAGGATGAGCGATTCCCTTTGCGCGACCTTCCTGTTGGCCCAATCGCGCGCAACGAGAAGCTGCCCAACTGCAGCTTTTTCTGCGAGATGGCCGAAGCCGATATCGCCGCAACAGCTTAACCCCTCTCCCACCTACCAGCCTGCCGACTACCGGCGGGCGAGGAATCCCTATGTCTGCAATTCTTCAGCGCTTCCACCAGACCGCCAACGATGCCCTGGTCAACCTCAGCGAGCACTGC
>NZ_JANHLC010000033.1 GCF_028682395.1 Pseudomonas putida
GGTCAGGCCTTTGACCTGGCTAGTCAGACGGTTGGCGATCTGCATGCCAGCCGCATCGTCTTTGGCGCTGTTGATTTTCAGGCCCGAAGACAGGCGGCTCATCGAGGTGCTGAGCGCATCGGAAGCCTTGTTCAGGTTCTTTTGCACGCCCAGGGACGTGATGTTGGTGTTTACGGATAAAGCCATGACGAATTCCTCATTGATTGGGTGCTACGGCTTCCAGCCCCGACAAGCGCCTTGGTCTGGCCGAGAGAGCCTTCGTTGCAGTTATCGTCATCACTGCAGGCTCCTTGATAGCCTCACCAGCCTATCTAACCCAATCGAGCCAATTTCAAGACAAATCCCAGACGATAAGCACCAATCGCCTCAAAAAACATCAAGAGCACAAACAAATTAAAGACCAATCCTATTTACCATCACAAAATTAAATGGATCTGAAGTTCATCCTGCGGTAGCCCCCAGCAGAATCAGGACCTGGGCGATGCCCTGAAACGAAAAAACGGAAGGGCGCACAAGGCGCCCTTCCGTTCTTGACCCGCTGTATCGCGATTACTGAAGCAGTTTCAGTACCGACGATGGCAGTTGGTTAGCCTGGGACAGGATCGCAGTCGACGCCTGTTGCAGGGTTTGTTGCTTGGTCAGCTCGGCGGTTTCGGACGCGAAGTCA
>NZ_JANHLC010000034.1 GCF_028682395.1 Pseudomonas putida
GGTGTCGCCCTTCTTGAACTTCACATCCACGCCATTGAGGATCACCGACGTATCGGTGGTCAACTTGGCCTGCGAGCTGCCGGCGGTCAGACCCAGTTTGGCTAGTGCGCCAGCGCCTTCAGGGGAAGGACCGTTGTCCAGCTTGATCGCCTTGCCATCCACGGAACTGAGCATCAGACGACCTTTGTCTTCGACTGCTGTCACGCCAGTGGTGGCTTTTTGATCGTTAATGGCTTTCAGCACTTTCGCCATATCATCACCCTTCGCCGCCTTGACGGAGGTGCCATTGATGCTGATTTCCAGAGGAGCAGTCAAACCTGTCGTTTTAACCGCCGGGACCGCCGCTGAATTAGTGCCATTGGCCTTACCCTGCACAGAGAACGCGGTGTCAGAACTCAGCACCAGCTCAGCCGCATCCTTCGAAGCCGTTACACCCGTTGTTGCGGTGTGCTTGTTAATCTCAACAATCGCCTCATCCAAGGTGGCCTTGTCTTTGAGGGTAATGTCAGTGCCAGCAATGGACATTTTGACACTGTCCGCATCAGCCCCCACATCAGGCGCAGCGTAATTCCCCTTATGGCTATACGACTCTTTCACTGCACTGGCCGGCGAGCCAGTCACCGTCGCCGCCAGCTTACTGGTCTCGCCT
>NZ_JANHLC010000035.1 GCF_028682395.1 Pseudomonas putida
GGGCGAGACCAGCAAGCTGGCGGCCACGGTGACGGGGTCTCCGGCTGCTGCGGTGAAGGAAGTGTTTGGCCATTCGGGCACCTATGTTGTGCCGAAAGCAGCGAACGCGAACAGTGGCGATATGCTCATAAATGGTACTGCCATTACCCTGGCGGATGACCTCGATTTGGATGGCGCCATCACTGAAATCAATAAGCACACTGCAACTACAGGTGTTACGGCCTCGAAAGATGCTGCCAAGTTGGTTTTGAACTCCGACACGGCGTTTAAGGTCAAGGGCGCCGCTATCGGTGCTGCTGCGGATGTAGATGCGGTTAAAGCGACGGGCTTGAGTGCTCCTCTGGAAATCAGCATCAATGGCACCTCCGTCAAGGCGGCGAAGGGTGATGATATGGCGAAAATTTTGAAAGCCATTAACGATCAAAAAGACACCACTGGCGTGACAGCAGTCGAAGACAAAGGCCGTCTGATGCTCAGTTCCGTGGATGGCAAGGCGATCAAGCTGGACAACGGTCCTTCCCCTGAAGGCGCTGGGGCACTGGCCAAACTGGGCCTGACCGCCGGCAGCTCGCAGGCCAAGTTGACCACCGATACGTCGGTGATCCTCAACGGTGTGGATGTGAAGTTCAAGAAGGGCGACACT
>NZ_JANHLC010000036.1 GCF_028682395.1 Pseudomonas putida
CAGACTGTGTGAAAACCTAGCAATCTGTCCGGCCCTTTAAGAGAATGCTCCGTATCGAAAGATACGGAGCATTTTTCGTTATGGCCTACATACAAGGAGAGTCCCGCAGCCAGACCAGCCTGTTCCCGGTCTCGCTGGAGGAACTGATCCCTGAAGATCACCTCGTACGGGTCATCGACCTGTATGTCACCAAGCTCGATCTGGGCCAGCTCGGTTTTGAGAAAGCTCAGCCCAAGGCCACTGGGCGCCCTGCTTACGACCCCGCCGATCAGCTCAAGCTCTATCTCTATGGCTATTTTCAGCGTATTCGCTCGTCGCGGCGCCTTGAAGCTGAGTGTCAACGCAACATCGAAGTGATGTGGTTGATCAACCGGCTTAAACCCGACTTCAAGACCATCGCCGACTTTCGCAAGAACAACAAAGTAGCGTTCGTTACGACGTGCCGAGCTTTTGTGCAGTTCTGCCGATCCGCCGGCTTGATTGCGGGCGATCTGGTTGCGATCGATGGCAGTAAGTTTCAGGCAGTCGCTTCCTCGCGACGCCACCTGAATTTGAATCAGCTCAAGCGTCAGGAGGAGAAGCTGGATAAGCGGAT
>NZ_JANHLC010000037.1 GCF_028682395.1 Pseudomonas putida
TCGTAGCAAGAACCGCCCGTTCCCAAATAGCCATTGTTTGAGATTGCCAAACGGGTGCTCGGCGATGGATCTGCGTCGCTCCATCATCTCTGGATGCAGTTGCATCCGCTGTGCCATACGCTCAAAGGCTTCCTCTTGTACGTGACGTGAGACATAGCGGCGCTGAGCCCTTGTACATTGGGCTTTCAGCGCACATCCAGCGCAGTCGCTGACTGCCGCCTGGTAGATCCGGTCGCCTTTGTAACGCTGCTTCAGGGTTAGCCATTGACCTGCCGGGCACTGGTATCGATCTTGTTCAGCGTCATAGGTAAAGTCCTGGCGCTCGAATAATGTCTCTCCGCCTGGGTTCGAAGTTCGGTTTGGCGGCACGTACACGGTAATGGAGGCCTCCTCGCACGCCTGGAATTGCTGGCCATTTGAGTAGCCCATATCGGCTGTCACGGTCAGCGTGTCCTGCCCCAGTTCGGCCTTGGCAGCTTTAGCTATGGGTTCAAGCTGTTTGCGGTCGTCACCATCTTGCGTCACCTCATGGTGCAAAATCAGA
>NZ_JANHLC010000038.1 GCF_028682395.1 Pseudomonas putida
GTTTTCATAGACCTTCACATCGCTATCGGTCCGGGCCGTCAGGCCGCTGTCGGCGATATTGATGGTCAAGGTGGTGCTGCTTAGATCTCCATCACCATCGCGGATGGTGTAAGTGAAAATATCCGTCGCACCAGTAGGCGTTACCGAGTTGGGGTTGCTGTGATAGACCGCAACGCCAGCCGCATTGATGGTCAATGTGCCGTAGGTGCCCACGATATTGGTATTCAAACCAGTGTCGATATTGACGATCTGGCCACCGGCTTTAACACCCACCACGGCTGCACCATCGGCGCCCAAAGTGTCGTTGCCCAGCACATTGGTGGTGACGGTGTCGCCCTCTGCGACCTGGGCGGTATCGGCCTTGGCGGTAGGTACATCGTCAACGATGCTGATCTGGATCGTGCCGGTGACCGTATTGCCTACCGAATCGGTGGCCGAGTAAGTGAAGGTTTCATTGAGGGCGATATTGGCGCCGTTATCACCGTTTGGCGTGTTGGTTACCGGCGAAGTCAGGGTGTAGGTGTAAGTGCCATTGCTG
>NZ_JANHLC010000039.1 GCF_028682395.1 Pseudomonas putida
ATTTTCATACACCTTCACATCGCTATCGGTCCTTGCAGTCAGGCCGCTGTCGGCGATATTGATGGTCAAGGTGGTGCTGCTTAGATCTCCATCACCATCGCGGATGGTGTAGGTGAAGATATCGGTTGCCCCCGCTGGGGTAACCGCATTGGGATTACTGTGATACACCGCAACGCCAGCCGCATTGACCGTCAAAGTGCCGTAGGTGCCGGTGATACTGGTGTTCAAACCGGTAGTGACATTGACGATCTGGCTGCCGGCCTTAACGCCGACCACGGCCGCACCATCGGCGCCCAAAGTGTCGTTACCCAGCACATTGGTGCTAACGGTGTTGCCCTCTGTGACCTGGGCCGTATCCGCTTTGGCGGTGGGTACATCGTCGACGATGCTGATCTGGATCGTGCCGGTAACCGTATTGCCTACTGCATCGGTGGCCGAGTAGCTGAAGGTCTCATTGAGAGCGATATTGGCGCCGTTATCGCC
>NZ_JANHLC010000004.1 GCF_028682395.1 Pseudomonas putida
CTGCGCCGGAAGTGGGGCGAATTATAGACTCACAGATTCTGCCGTCAACCCCTATTTTCATAATTCTGTCATATCGGTCAAATAAGCGCCTAAAAGCACAAGGCCGACCCTCCGGGCCGGCCTTGTGCTTTCTACTGCTTATAAGCTGGGAAACGCAAACTGCGAAGCTTCATGGCTTGCCCGTTGCGGCCAGCGCTGAGTAATCGCCTTGCGCCGCGTGTAGAAACGCACGCCATCGGGGCCGTAGGCGTGCAGGTCGCCAAACAGCGAACGCTTCCAGCCGCCAAAACTGTGATACGCCACAGGCACCGGCAACGGTACGTTGACGCCCACCATGCCGACTTCGATCTCGTCGCAGAACAACCGCGCTGCTTCACCGTCACGGGTAAAGATGCAGGTGCCATTGCCGTATTCGTGATCGTTGATCAACTGCATGGCCGCTTCCAGGCTGTTCACCCGCACGATGCACAGCACCGGGCCGAAGATCTCCTCTTTATAGATACGCATCTCGGGCGTCACGCGGTCGAACAGACAACCACCCAGGAAGAAGCCCTCTTCGTGGTCCTTGACGCTTAACCCGCGGCCATCGACCACCAGTTGCGCACCGGCACCCACGCCGTCTTCTATATAGCCACTGACCTTGTCGCGGTGCTGCCCCGTCACCAGCGGCCCCATATCCAGGCCGCAGGACGTACCCGCACCAATCTTCAAGGCCTCGATCTGCGGCACCAGCTTCGCCACCAGCGCATCGGCGACCTGGTCGCCCACACAGACCGCCACCGAAATCGCCATGCACCGCTCGCCGCACGAGCCATAAGCCGCGCCCATCAGGGCACTGACCGCATTGTCCAGGTCGGCATCCGGCATCAGTACCGCGTGGTTCTTCGCGCCGCCCAATGCCTGCACGCGCTTGCCACGCTTGGTACCTTCGGCATAGATGTATTCGGCAATCGGGGTCGAGCCGACAAAACTCAGCGCCTTCACTTCCGGCGCCTCGATCAGCGCATCCACTGCAGCCTTGTCACCGTGCACCACGTTCATTACGCCTTTGGGCAGCCCGGCCTCTTGCAGCAGTTGCGCAATCAGGAGCGTAGAACTTGGATCGCGCTCCGAAGGTTTGAGAATAAAGCAGTTGCCGCAAACGATCGCCAACGGGTACATCCACAGCGGAACCATCGCCGGAAAGTTAAATGGCGTGATACCCGCAACCACCCCCAACGGCTGAAAGTCAGACCAGGCATCGATGTTCGGCCCGACATTACGGCTGTACTCGCCCTTGAGCACTTGCGGCGCAGCACAGGCATACTCGACGTTCTCGATCCCACGCTTCAGTTCGCCCGCCGCATCTTCAAGCGTCTTGCCATGTTCTTCGCTGATCAACTGGGCGATCTGCGCTTCATTCTGCTCCAGCAGTTGCTTGAAGCGGAACATCACCTGGGCGCGCTTGGCCGCCGGCGTGTTGCGCCAGGCCGGGAAAGCGGCCTTGGCCGAATCAATGGCCTGTTGAATGGTCTCGCGGCTGGCCAACGGTACCTGATGAATAACCTGCCCCGTCGACGGGTTGTAGACGTCGGCCATACGACCATTATCGCTGACCAGTTGGCCATTGATCAGATGTTGAATTGCACTCATGCCACGCTCCTGAAAATGATCCACAGAGGCGAATGGCTTCGCCCCTGCCTAGAAAGAAGAGATTTCGCGACCCCGGCGACCTCAGTCGACCTGGTTCAGCGCTTCGCCGACCGCATCGAACATCCGATCCAGATCCTGCGGCTTGCTATTAAAGGTTGGCCCGAACTGAAGGGTGTCGCCGCCGAAGCGCACATAGAAGCCGGCCTTCCACAATTTCATCGCCGCCTCGAACGGACGCACGATGGCATCGCCGTCGCGCGGTGCGACCTGAATCGCACCGGCCAGGCCATAGTTGCGGATGTCGATGACGTTCTTCACGCCCTTGAGCCCGTGCAGCGCATTCTCGAAGTGCGGGGAAACTTCCGCGACCTGCTGCACCAGATTTTCCTTTTGCAGTAGGTCGAGTGCGGCCAGGCCTGCCGCGCAAGCCACCGGGTGCGCTGAATAGGTGTAGCCGTGGGGGAACTCCACCGCGTACTCAGGCGTAGGCTGGTTCATAAAGGTCTGATAGATCTCGCTGCTGGCAATCACCGCGCCCATCGGGATCGCGCCGTTGGTGACCTGCTTGGCGATGCACATCAAGTCCGGGGTCACGCCAAAACTGTCGGCGCCGAACATCGAGCCCGTACGACCAAACCCGGTGATCACTTCATCGAAGATCAGCAGGATATTGTGCTGGTCGCAGATTTCGCGCAGGCGCTTGAGATACCCCTGCGGAGGCACAAGTACACCGGCGGAACCGGCCATGGGTTCGACGATAACGGCGGCGATATTGGAGGCGTCGTGCAACTCGATCAACTTGAGCATCTCATCGGCCAGGGCAATACCACCCTGCTCCGGCATCCCCCGGGAAAACGCGTTGCTCGCCAACAGGGTGTGCGGCAAATGGTCGACATCCATCAGTTGGCCGAACATCTTGCGGTTGCCATTGACGCCACCCAGGCTGGTGCCTGCCACGTTCACCCCGTGATAGCCGCGTGCCCGGCCGATCAGCTTGGTCTTGGTCGCCTGGCCTTTTAGACGCCAGTAGGCGCGGACCATCTTCACTGCAGTGTCCGCGCACTCGGAACCGGAGTCGGTGTAGAACACGTGGTTGAGCGTTCCTGGCGTCAGATCGGTGATCTTTTCCGCCAGTTGGAACGACAGCGGGTGACCGAATTGGAACGCTGGCGAGTAGTCCAGTGTGCCCAGTTGCTTGGCCACGGCTTCCTGGATTTCCTTGCGGGTATGCCCGGCGCCACAGGTCCACAGACCGGACAGCCCATCATAGATTTGCCGCCCCTTGTCATCGGTCAGGTAGCTGCCCTGGGCCGCCACGATCAGCCGCGGATCGCGCTGGAAATTGCGGTTGGCGGTGTACGGCATCCAGTGGGCATCGAGCTTGAGTTGGCTGGCCAGAGAAATGTTGGCGGATTCAGGCAAGTTCATGGAGCAAACCTCGCAGGGCAATAAGCGGCGCAGGGATGGGAAAGCGTTCTTGCAGCTAAATTGCCACGGGGATAAAGTCGGTGAAATCCAACTCTTCTAACCTTCAGGCAGGCGATCACTAAACTATGAGCCACGCACAATGAGCAGTCGCCGTCCCGATCCCCTGGCCCAAGTCAGCGATTTTGATATCCGCCTGCTGCGCATCTTCCGCAGCGTGGTGGAGTGCGGCGGCTTTTCCGCCGCCGAGAGCGTGCTGGGCATCGGCCGCTCAGCAATCAGCCAGCAGATGAGTGATCTCGAACAGCGCCTGGGGCTGCGCCTGTGCCAGCGCGGACGGGCCGGTTTCTCACTGACCGAGGAAGGCCGCGAGGTCTATCAGTCTTCCTTGCAACTGCTCAGTGCCCTGGAGAGTTTTCGTACCGAGGTCAACGGACTGCACCAGCACCTGCGTGGCGAGCTGACCATTGGCCTGACCGATAACCTGGTCACTGTGCCCCATATGCGCATCACCCATGCCCTGGCGCAATTGAAGGAGCGTGGCCCGGATGTGCAGATTCAGATCCGCATGATCGCGCCCAATGAAGTCGAACAAGGGGTGCTCGACGGCCGCCTGCATGTCGGCGTCGTTCCCCAGGCCAGCGCCCTCTCGGGGCTCGAGTACCAGCCGCTCTACAGCGAGCGCTCATTGCTCTACTGCGCGGTCGGCCATCCGCTGTTCTATGTCGACGACCGGCAACTCGAAGACCAGCGCCTCAATAACCAGGACGCCATCGCCCCGACCTTCCGCCTGCCCGCCGAGATCCAGGCCCATTACCAGGCCCTGCGCTGCACGGCCAGCGCCTCGGACCGCGAAGGCATGGCCTTTCTGATTCTGACCGGGCGCTATATAGGCTACCTACCCGATCACTATGCCCAGCTCTGGGTCCAGCAAGGCCGCCTGCGTGCATTGAAGGCCGAGGAGCGCTTCTATGACCTGAGCCTGGCCTCGGTCACGCGCAAGGGGCGCCGCCCACACTTGGTGCTGGAGAGTTTTCTCGAAAGCCTTGCTGCCACCCGTTGACCTGCCAGGCACGCCAGCCATGCCGCCCCGCCGAACAGCCTTCGACCTTTTACAGCCTGCAGGCTTGTCGGATCAGCGCAGGTGCGTTATCTGTTCATCGGTTGCACCCACCGATCTGCACGGAATCATTTATGAGCCTTGAAGTCCCAGCCCACGCGGGCAAACCTGCCAGCCGCATTCGCCAGAAAAACGAAGAAGCGATCATTCGGGCCGCCGAGAACGAATTCGCGCGCCATGGCTTCAAGGGCACCAGCATGAACACCATCGCGCAGAATGCCGGGCTGCCCAAAGCCAACTTGCACTACTACTTCACCAACAAGCTTGGCCTGTATATCGCCGTGCTGAGCAATATCATCGAGCTGTGGGACAGCACCTTCAATCATCTGCGGGCCGAGGACGATCCGGCCACGGCACTGACGCACTACATCCGTGCCAAGATGGAGTTTTCCCGACGCCAGCCCCAGGCTTCGCGGATCTTCGCCATGGAGATCATCAGTGGCGGCGAGTGCCTGACCGAATACTTCAGCCAGGACTACCGCGCCTGGTTCCAGAGCCGCGCCGATGTGTTTCGCAGCTGGATTGCAGCGGGCAAGATGGACGACGTCGATCCGGTCCACCTGATTTTTCTGTTGTGGGGCAGCACCCAGCACTATGCCGACTTCGCCACGCAGATCTGCCGCGTGACCGGCCGCAGCAAGCTGACCAAACAGGACATGCAGGAGGCCGGTGACAACCTGATCCGCATCATCCTCAAAGGCTGTGGCCTGACACCTGCCACGACGAACTGATAACGGCCATGTCCTTTACCCTTGCCGGCCTTTGCGAGTACCGCGAAGACATTCGCAAAAGCCGCTTTGTCGCCCTGGCCGCGCCCATCGCCAGCGCGGCCGAAGCGCAGGCCTTTCTCGAGCGGCACAGCGACCTGGCGGCCTCACATAACTGTTGGGCCTGGAAACTCGCCGAGCAGTACCGCAGCAGCGACGATGGCGAGCCTGGCGGTACGGCCGGCCGGCCGATTCTGGCGGCTATCGAGGCGCAGGACTGCGACCAGGTCGCGGTGCTGGTGATCCGTTGGTACGGCGGCATCCAGCTCGGGACCGGCGGCCTGGCTCGGGCCTACGGCGGCAGCGCGAACAAGTGCCTGCAAGGTGCCGAGCGAGTGCCGCTGATCCATCGTGTGAACCTGACCTGCCAGTGCACCTTCAGTGAACTGGCACTGCTCAAGGTACGACTTGCCGATCTCGGCGGCCTGGTACTCGAGGAGCACTTTGGCGCCAACGGCGTTGAACTGCGCCTGGCCCTTGGCGAAGCTCAGATCGACACTCTGCAACAGCAACTGGCCGACCTTAGCCGTGGACGTATCCGTCTAACCCGTTAAGCGCCCCCGCCATCCCGCAGGCATTACCCACAATCGCTGTGACGCCGCCTGTGGATAAGCTGAGTACACCCCGCTACAGCCCTTGCACAGCAAGGCGTTGAGAAAACCGATCAATTTTTGATCAGCGCCCTTCAAAAACACCCATTTGCTAATTGAAACAGCCACATACGCGGCCTTTATCGCGAACGGAACATAGCCGCCCAGGGCTTTATGCCAGGAATTTGCACTTGCACACAGGAACTGTGGAATAACCTGTGGATAACCCGTAGATGCCTGGCGCGGTTGCAGGGACTGACACGCCTGCCGACATCTGTATGTTTTTTAACCAAGCGCCCTCCTGCACCGAAGCAGTGCCTAGTCCAGGCCATGCACTGTGCAGGAGCGAACCTACTCGCGATCCTTGCCCCACCAGAGGAATAGAAAGCACGCACCTACAGGGTCTGGATATTTTCCTGACCTGATGGCCAGGAAATTGCTTTAGCTGCGGTAACGCCCTTCGCCACCCGAGCCCGCGATGCCCACTCCAGACTCAACGCCGCGCCTGCAACTGCGCGCAATCACCAAGCGCTACCCCGGCTGCCTGGCCAATGACGGGATCGACCTGACGATCCAGCCCGGCGAGATCCATGCACTGCTCGGCGAAAACGGCGCCGGCAAAAGCACGCTGATGAAGATCATCTATGGTGTCACCGCCTGCGACTCAGGCGAGATGATCTGGCAGGGCCAGCGCCTGCAGATGCGCAACCCGGCCCAGGCCCGCAGCCTGGGGATCGGCATGGTGTTCCAGCACTTTTCGTTGTTCGAGACCCTGAGCGTCGCGCAGAACATCGCCCTGGCCATGGGCGCCGCGGCGGGCTCACCCAAGCAGCTGGAACCGCGAATCCGCGACGTCTCGCAGCGCTACGGCATGGCCCTGGAACCCGAGCGACTGGTCCATAGCCTGTCCATCGGCGAGCGCCAGCGGGTCGAAATCATCCGCTGCCTGATGCAGGACATTCGCCTGCTGATTCTCGACGAACCGACCTCGGTGCTCACACCCCGCGAAGCCGAGGAGCTGTTCGTAACCCTGCGCCGCCTCGCCAGCGAAGGCTGCAGCATCCTGTTTATCAGCCACAAGCTCGGTGAAGTGCGCGCCCTTTGCCATAGCGCCACGGTCCTGCGCGGCGGCCGGGTGGCGGGGCATTGCCAACCGGCGCACTGCACCGATCAACAATTGGCGCGCCTGATGGTCGGTGACGCCGCTGCGCTGATCGCCGACTACCCCAAGGCCGAAGGTGACGCGGCCTTTCTCGCGATTGAGCAGTTGTCCTGGCGCAATCCCGATCCCTTCGGCTGTTCCCTGGAAGGCATCGACCTACAGGTGCGCAGCGGCGAAATCGTCGGGATTGCCGGCGTCGCCGGCAATGGCCAGGACGAACTGCTAGCCCTGCTCAGTGGCGAGCAATTGCTCGCGGCAAGCGACGCAGAGGCCATCCGTTTTGCCGGCCAGCCTGTCGGCCATCTGCGCCCGGATGCCCGCCGCCAGCGCGGCCTGGCTTTTGTCCCCGCCGAGCGCCTGGGCCACGGCGCAGTACCGAGCATGAGCCTGACCGACAACACCCTGCTCACGGCCTTCCAGCAGGGCCTGGTCAGTCGGGGCCTGGTCCAGCGCGGCAAGGTGGTGCAATTGGCCGAGGAGATCATCCGCCGCTTCGGCGTGAAAACCCCGGATGCAGCGACCGCAGCACGCAGCCTCTCCGGCGGTAATCTGCAGAAATTCATCCTGGGTCGCGAAATCCTCCAGCAACCCCGTCTGCTGGTCGCAGCGCACCCGACCTGGGGCGTGGATGTGGGCGCGGCGGCCACTATCCACCGCGCGCTGATCGCGCTGCGCGACTCCGGGGCGGCCATCCTGGTGATCTCCGAAGACCTCGATGAGCTGTTCCAGATCGGCGACCGCCTCGCGGCCTTGTGCAGCGGGCGACTCTCTGCGCTCAAGCCAACCCTCGACACCCACCTGGTGGAAGTCGGCGCCTGGATGGCCGGGCAATTCTCTCCCACACACACGGTCCCGACCCAGGCCTGACTTGACGGAGTACTTCCCATGCTGCTTTCCCTCGAACCGCGCGGCCAGCAATCGCGGGTCATGCTCTGGTGTTCGCCGCTGCTGGCCGCTGGCCTGACCCTGGCCTGTGGCTCGCTACTGTTCATGCTCCTGGGGCATCCGCCGCTGCTGACCTTGCACACGCTGCTGATCGCCCCGATCAGCGACTTCTATGGCCTGGGCGAATGGCTGGTCAAGACACTGCCCATCCTGCTCTGCGCCCTCGGTCTGGCCGTGGCTTATCAAGCCCGGATCTGGAACATCGGCGCCGAAGGCCAACTGCTGCTGGGGGCCCTGGCCGGTAGCGCACTGGCGGTCAACCTGATCGATATGCAGAGCCGCTGGGCCCTGGTACTGGTCCTGTGCGGCGGAACCCTAGCCGGTGCCGCCTGGGCCGGGCTGACGGCGTGGCTGCGCACGCGTTTCAATGCCAATGAGATCCTGACCAGCATCATGCTCAACTACATCGCCCTGAACCTGCTGCTGTTCTGCGTACACGGTCCGCTGAAGGACCCGGCCGGCTTCAACTTCCCCGAATCGGCGATGTTTGGCGACGCCAGCCGCCTGCCTTTGCTCAGCGAAGAAGGCCGGGCCCATGCCGGGGTGTATTTCGCCCTGCTGGCCCTGATAGCGGTCTGGGTGTTGCTGCAACGTAGCTTTGTCGGTTTTCAGATCAAGGTGCTCGGCCTCGATCAGCGGGCCGCCGGGTTTGTCGGCTTTCGCCACAAGCGCCTGATCTGGCTGGCGCTGCTGATCAGCGGGGGCCTGGCCGGGCTCGCCGGCGCCTGCGAAGTCAGTGGTCCGATTGGTCAACTGGTACCCCAGGTTTCGCCAGGCTATGGCTATGCCGCCATTACCGTGGCCTTTCTCGGCCGCCTCAACCCCATTGGTATTCTGTTTTCCAGCCTGCTGATGGCACTGCTGTATCTGGGCGGCGAGCATGCGCAGATGAGTCTGAACCTGCCCCAGGCAATCACTCAGTTGTTCCAGGGCATGATGCTGTTCTTCCTCCTGGCCTGCGATGTCCTGATCCTCTATCGCCCTCGCCTGAAACTGCACTGGACGCGCCGCGCGCCGGTCGCCACCACCGTGGGAGCCCTGTGATGGACCTCGACCTGCTGAGCAATATTCTCTATGCCATGGTGCGCTGCGGTACGCCATTACTGCTGGTCGCCCTGGGCGAGCTGATCTGCGAAAAGAGCGGCGTCCTCAATCTGGGTCAGGAAGGCATGATGCTGTTTGGCGCAGTGATCGGGTTTATCGTCGCGCTCAACAGCGGCAATCTCTGGCTTGGCGTACTGCTGTCCATGGCGGCCGGGATGCTGTTGTCGGCGCTGTTTGCCCTGGTCGCACTGGTATTCAACGCCAACCAGGTCGCCACGGGGCTGGCCTTGACCATTTTCGGCGTAGGACTCTCCAGCTTTATCGGCGCCGCCTGGGTCGGCAAGCCCCTGGCCGGGTTCGAGCCGCTGGCGATTCCCCTGCTCAGTTCCATTCCGTTGATCGGACGCATGCTGTTTGCCCAGGACCTGCTGGTCTACCTGTCCTTCGTTCTGTTTGCACTGGTGGCCTGGGCACTGCTCAAAAGCCGGATCGGCCTGATTATCCAGGCGGTGGGCGAGAACCCCGATGCCGCCAGCGCCATGGGCTTGCCGGTGCTGCGCGTGCGCATGCTGGCGGTGCTGTTCGGCGGCGCCATGGCGGGGTTGGCCGGCGCCTACCTGTCCCTGGCCTACACACCGATGTGGGCGGAAAACATGAGCGCCGGGCGCGGCTGGATCGCCCTCGCGCTGGTGGTCTTCGCCAGTTGGCGCGTCTGGCGTCTATTGCTCGGGGCCTACCTGTTCGGCCTCGCCAGCATCCTGCACCTGGTCGCCCAGGGCCTGGGGCTGGCGGTGCCGTCCAGTCTGCTGGCCATGCTGCCGTATGTGGCGACCATCATGGTGCTGGTGCTGCTGTCACGGGATGCCTTGCGCACCCGGCTCTATGCACCGGTTTCCCTCGGCCAGCCCTGGCAGCCCGGGCACTAGGCCGTTGCCAGGCGCGCTGCCGGGCGGTCACGCACCGGCAGGCTCTGGGCAATCCCCCAGGCCAGTTCGAAGAACATAATCACCGCGATCAACGGGCTCGCCCCCTGGCTCAACGCATACAGCTGCCAGGTGGCGAACAAACCACGCCCAACCGCGTCATAGCGGCCAAATGCCTGCTGCGGATCACGGATACGCAACACCGACCAGACACAAACAATCGACCCCATCAGGTTGGCCATCAATCCATGAATAGGTTCGAATGCCGGCGGTGCTTCCAGGCCCAGGCTCAGCGACCACTGGCCCAGCCATCCGTAGACAGCGGCAAAGGTCCAGGGGGTGACAAAAGCTGCGGTGACGATCAGGTCATACCAACCACTGGCGCGGGTGAGCTGACGGTACTGGCGTGTAGTCCACATAGTTTGTGCTCCATCGGCATTTAGGAAGCACCTACGCTAAAGCCTGGAGTATGCTCCAAGGTCAAGCCCTCTCGGAGCTCCCTTCCCATGCGTATCGGCGAACTTGCCCAGGCCAGCGCCGTCAGCCGCGACACCCTGCGTTTCTATGAGCAACGCGGACTGATCGCCGCCCGACGCAGTGCCAACGGCTATCGCGACTATCCAGCCGAAATGCTGCAGTTGGTGCTCTATATCAAGACCGCCCAGCGCCTGGGCTTCAGCCTGGGCGAAATCGGCAACAGCGTGGCCGGGCTGTGGAACGCCCCGGACCCGGACCACGCTGTCAGCCAGTTGCTGCAAGACAAGTTGAACCTGATCGAAACCCGCATCGCCGAACTGAGCGAACTGCGCGGCGAACTGCAACGACGCCTGCAACAGAGTTGCCCCCTCAGCCCCACTTATCCAGGAGTTGCCCCATGAGCACTGTAAAAACCGCGTTGATTATCGGCGCCTCCCGTGGCCTAGGCCTGGGTTTGGTCAAGACCCTGTTGGCCGACGGCTGGAACGTCACCGCCACCGTGCGCAACCCGCAACACGCCGAGGCGCTGCAAGCGCTGGGCAAGGTGCGGATCGAAGCGCTGGAAATGAACGACCAACAGTCCGTAGCGGCCCTGAATCAGCGCCTGTCCGGGGAAGTTTTCGATCTTCTGTTCGTCAACGCCGGGGTCAAGGGCCCGGACGACCAGGCACCCGCCAAGGCCAGCCTGGCCGACGTCGGCCTATTGTTCCTGACCAATGCCGTCGCTCCCATCGCCCTGGCCCAGCGCTTTGTCGGGCAACTACGCAAGGACAGTGGCGTGTTGGCCTTCATGAGCTCCGTACTGGGCAGCGTCACCATGCCCGACGCGCCGGACCTGGCGCTCTACAAAGCGAGCAAGGCTGCGCTCAATTCCATGACCAACAGCTTTGTCTGCCAGTTGAACGACCCGCGCCTGACCGTGCTGTCCCTGCACCCGGGCTGGGTCAAGACCGATATGGGCGGCGATGGCGCGGACCTCGATGTCGCCACCAGCACCCGTGGCCTGATCGATCAGGTCAATGCCTACGCGGGTAAAGGCGGGCACTACTTCCTCAACTACAAGGGCGAAACGATCGCCTGGTAAAGCGGTAAACCGCAGCGGCAAGCTTGAAGCGTGATACCACGGCGCTTTTAGCGTGCCGCTTGCGCTGCTGCAGGCAGGGCAAAGCTGAATCTTCGGATCGCGCTTACAGACCCAGCAACGAGAGCATGATAAAGGTCGCGAACAGCACGAAATGGGTCATGCCTTCGATAGCATTGGTCTCGCCGTCGTTGAGGTTGATCGCACTGACCACCAGGGTTATCAGCACCATCACTGTCTGCACCGGCGTCATCGCCATCTGGAATGGCTGGCCGGTGTACAGGGCCATGGCCTCCATCACCGGCACCGTCAGAATAACCGTCGACAGCGACGCTCCCAGGGCGATATTGACCACCGACTGCATGCGATTGGCCAACGCTGCGCGTAACGCCGTCAGAATCTCCGGTGCGGCGGAAATCGCTGCCACCACAATAGCCGTCATCACCGGCGGCGCACCACTGCCTTCCAGGCCCAGGTCGAGAGCCTTGGACATCACCTCGGCCAGCGCACCAATCACGACGACCCCGAACACCAGGACCCCGACCGACAGGCCCAGGCTCTTTGACGTCTCTTGCGGCTGCCGCGGGTTGCGCTTTTTTTCCGAGTAGCTGTAGCTGAAAAAGTAACTGTGCGGCCCGACCTGCATCCGCAAAAACAGGGTGTACAACACCACCATCGCACCAATGGTGAAGGCTGAATACTTCTTCCAGTCCGCCTCGGGAATAAACTCCGGCACCACCATCGAAACCCCCATGGCGGTCAGGATCATGACGCTGTAGGTCCGCGCAGAATCGTCATTGTAAGACTGCTCGCCATGCTTGATCCCGCCCATCAGGGCCGCCAGGCCGAGGATGCCATTGATATCGAGCATCACCGCCGAATAGATGGTGTCGCGCACCAGGGTCGGCGAGGCTTCATTGCTCATCATGATCGCCAGGATCACCACCTCCACCAGCACCGCTGCCAGGGTCAGGATCATGGTGCCGTAGGGATCGCCAACTTTATGGGCCAGTGATTCAGCATGGTGGGCGACCCGCATCGACGCGCAGACGATCGCCGCGACCAACACCAGAGCCCCCACCAGCGCCACTATCTGGCCGTTATTGAGCAGCCAGTGCTCAAGCGCGAAGGCCGCACCGGCAACCAGCAGCGCCATCAGTAGCATTTTTTCCTGCCGCAGGAGTGTCAGCATCTCGGTTCCCTGGAAGACGACGGGCTCGCCGAGCCCGCCACAAAATATTTCGTTACACCTTAGCGCACCAGCGCCTGGCAGCGGTGGCTCGTATTGCACCGGATTGCAGCCTCATCAAGCCGCCGTCTCGATGACCACAGCAGCACCTGTAGGTATGAGCGCCTTTCCCCTCGGCTTGCTGTCCCATTGGTCAGCTTTTTGCATTGCCCTTCGAGCCCTTCAAGGCCAGCCGGCCCCGACAACAACATGGAGTTCGAACGTTCATGCATACACGTCCCTTGAAACAGCTGCTCTGCGGCCTTGCCGCCGCCATCGGCCTGAGTACCAGCCTGGGCGCCAGCGCCGCCGATCCGTTGAAGGTGGGCTTCGTCTATATCGGCCCCATCGGCGACCACGGCTGGACCTACCAGCATGAACAGGGCCGCAAGGCGTTGATGGAAAAACTCGGCGACAAGATCACCAGCAACTACGTCGAGAACGTCGCCGAAGGCGCCGACGCCGAGCGGGTGATTCGCAATATGGCCAAGGACAAGTACGACCTGATCTTCACCACGTCCTTTGGCTACATGAACCCGACCATCAAGGTCGCCAAGCAATTTCCCAAGGCCACCTTCGAGCACGCCACCGGCTACAAGCAGGACAAGAACGTCGGCACCTACCTGGCCCGAACCTATGAAGGCCGCTATGTCGGCGGTTTTCTTGCCGCCAAGATGACCAAGACCCGCAAGATCGGCTATGTCGCCTCCTTCCCGATCCCGGAAGTGATCCGCGATATCAACTCGATCCAGCTGGCCCTGAATAAATACAACCCCGGCACCGAGATCAAGGTGGTCTGGGTCAACTCCTGGTTCGACCCGGGCAAGGAAGCCGACGCCGCCAACGCGCTGATCGACCAGGGCGTCGACGTGGTGTTCCAGCACACCGACAGCCCGGCCCCGATCCAGGCTGCTGAACGGCGCGGGGTCTATGCCGTGGGCTACGCCTCGGACATGGCGCACTTCGGTCCCAAGGCCGTATTGACCTCCATCGTCAATAACTGGGCGCCGCACTATATCCAGGCCACCCAGGGTGTAATCGACGGCACCTGGAAATCCCAGGACTACTGGGGCGGGCTAAAGGAAGGCACGGTCCAGTTGCCGATCAGCCCCCTGGTACCTGCCGAAGTCAAAGCCGAGGCCGAGCAGATTATCGCCAGCATCGAGAGCGGCGCGTTCCACCCATTCACCGGGCCGATCAAGGATCAGGCCGGCGTCGAGAAAATCCCGGCCGGCGCCAGCGCGAGCAACGCCGAGCTGGCCTCGATGAACTATTACGTCGAAGGCATGAGCGCCGAGATGCCCAAGTAATCCGCTGCCCGGGGCCTGCCTGCACGCACGGCCCCCTCGACACTCAGGATCGGCCCATGAACACACTTCCCATCATTGATATCAGTGCCCTCTATCAGGAGGATCCCCAGGCCTGGAGCACGATTGCCGCCCAGATCGACCACGCCTGCCGGGTGTGGGGCTTCTTCTATATCAAGGGGCACCCCATCACCCCGACGCGCATCGAACAATTGCTCGAACAGGCGAAAACCTTTTTCGCCCTGCCCGACGCCCGCAAGTTGCAGATCGATATCACCCAGACCCGTCATCACCGTGGCTATGGCGCCATCGCCACCGAGCAGCTCGACCCGAACAAGCCCAGCGACCTGAAAGAAACCTTCGACATGGGCCTGCACCTGCCCGAGGATCACTCCGAAGTGATCGCCCGCAAACCGCTGCGCGGGCCCAATCGTCACCCCGACCTGCCTGGCTGGCAGCCCCTGCTGGAGCAGCACTACAGCGATATGCAGGCACTGGCCCAGACCCTGTTGCGCGCTATGACCCTGGCCCTGGGCATCGAGCGGGACTTCTTCGACCGGCGCTTCGACGAGCCGGTCAGCGTGCTGCGCATGATCCATTACCCACCGCGCCAGAACGCCAGTTCGGTGGAGCAGCAGGGGGCCGGCGCCCATACCGATTATGGCTGCATCACCCTGCTGTATCAGGACACGGCCGGCGGCCTGCAGGTCCGGAATGTCCAGGGCCAGTGGATCGATGCCCCGCCAATCGAGGGCACGTTTGTCGTCAATCTCGGAGACATGATGGCGCGCTGGAGCAATGACCGTTATCGCTCCACGCCGCACCGGGTCATCAGCCCGCTGGGCGTGGACCGCTACTCAATGCCGTTCTTTGCCGAACCGCATCCCGATACCCGGATCGAATGCCTGCCCGGTTGCCAGGACAGCCAGCATCCAGCCAAGTACCCGGCCACCACCTGCGCCGACTTCCTGCTCTCACGCTTCGCCGACACCTACGCCTATCGCCGTGACCAGGCGGCAAGCTGACGCGCCACCTGGTCAGCTTTTAGCCATGAGCCGCGCTGGCCCCTGTAGAATACTGGCCTTTGGCAGGCACCCGCCCCCGGGTGCCTGTCTGACTGCACCTGATGAGAAGCTTCTATGTACGACTGGCTCAATGCCCTGCCCAAGGCCGAACTGCACCTGCACCTCGAAGGTTCCCTGGAACCCGAGTTGCTGTTCGCCCTGGCCGAACGCAACAAAATCGCCCTGCCCTGGAACGATGTCGACAGCCTGCGCAAGGCCTACGCCTTCAACAACCTGCAAGAGTTCCTTGACCTCTATTATCAGGGTGCCGATGTCCTGCGCACGTCCCAGGATTTCTACGACCTGACCTGGGCCTACCTGCTGCGCTGCAAGGCGCAGAACGTGATCCACACCGAGCCCTTCTTCGATCCGCAGACCCACACCGATCGTGGCATTCCCTTTGAAGTGGTGCTCAACGGCATCGCCAGTGCCCTCAAGGATGGCGAGCAGCAACTGGGCATTACCAGCGGCCTGATCCTCAGCTTCCTGCGCCACCTGAGCGAAGACGAAGCGCAAAAGACCCTCGACCAGGCATTGCCGTTTCGCGAAGCCTTTGTCGCCGTCGGCCTGGACAGTTCGGAAATGGGCCATCCACCGAGCAAGTTCAAGCGCGTCTTCGACCGTGCCCGCGACGAGGGTTTCCTGACCGTTGCCCATGCCGGTGAAGAAGGCCCGCCGGAGTACATCTGGGAAGCCCTCGACCTGCTGAAGATCCAACGGATCGACCATGGCGTGCGGGCCATCGAAGACGAGCGGCTGATGCAGCGGATCATCGACGAACAGATCCCGCTGACCGTCTGCCCGCTGTCGAACACCAAGCTCTGCGTATTCGACGATATGGCCCAGCACAACATCCTCGATATGCTCGAGCGCGGCGTAAAGGTCACGGTCAACTCGGACGATCCGGCCTACTTCGGCGGCTATGTCACCGAGAACTTCCACGCCCTGCACACCCACCTGGGCATGACCCAGGATCAGGCCCAACGTCTGGCGCAGAACAGCCTGGATGCGCGCCTGGTCAAACCCTGAGCCCGCGCCTCGCTCAACCCTTGTGCCCAGCGGGCGCCTGGCGCGAGATCTCGGCGCAGTAGTGCGCCAGCTTCTCGCGTAGCAACTTCACCGGTTTGCTCAATTGCGCCCGATGGGCGCAAAGCAGGTTGAGGGGCGCCCGCTCGCAGAGCAGCCCGGGTAACAGCACCCGCAGGCGCCCGGCCTGGACATCGGCCGCCACATCCAGCCACGACTTGTAGGCAATCCCGACGCCGCTGACCGCCCAACGCCGCACCACATCGGCATCGTCGCTCAGGCGGTCGCCGCTGACTGTCAGGTTTACCTCACGCCGGCCCTCGGAAAAACTCCAGCGGTCATGGACCCGGCTACCCAACATGTACAGCAGGCAATTGTGCTGGGCCAGTTGCTCCAGCTGCCGGGGTTCGCCCGCGCGCGCCAAGTACTGGGGTGAGGCGCACAGCACGCGGCGGTTGTCGGGCGCGACCGGCAATGCCACCAGGCTGGAGTCCTCGGGTTCGCCATAGCGCAGGGCGATATCCACCGGCTGGCGAAACAGATCGGCAATCCGGTCGCCCAACAGCAGACGCACATTCAGGCGCGGATGCTCGCGCTGGAACTCATCGAGCCAGGGCAGCAATACATTGCGGCCGAAATCCGAGGGTGCCGAAAGTTGCAGCACGCCGCTGACCTGTTCCTGGTCGCTGGCCAGCAGGCGCCGGCCCTCTTCCAGCGAGCCTAGGGCGGCCCGCGCATACTCGAGAAAACCCTCGCCCTCGGCAGTCAGGCGCAAGCTGCGGGTCGAACGGGCGAGCAAACGCGCGCCCAGTTGCAGCTCGATACGCTTGAGCGCGGCACTCGCCACCGCAGGCGAGAGATCCATCACGCGCGCGGCAGCGGACAGGCTACCGAGGTCGGCGGCCCGTACAAACAGCTGCAAATCATCGAAGCGCATCATCGACCGCCCTCGGCATTATCAAAAAAATATTGAAAGAGACTGCCGTTTTAGCCGGTTTTATCCCCTGGGGAAATAGGCAATCATCGGCCCATTCATTGCCCCGTCACGAGGTTCGTCCCATGAAAGCCGTTGCCTACTACGCCAGCCTGCCCATCAGCGACCCCCTGTCTTTGCAGGATCTCGAATTGCCGGAACCTGTCGCCGGGCCCCGCGACCTGCTGGTCGAGGTCAAGGCCATCTCGGTCAATCCGGTCGACACCAAGGTCCGCCAGAACGCTGCACCGCAGCCGGGTGAAAGCAAGGTGCTGGGCTGGGATGTCGCGGGCGTGGTCAAGGCCGTGGGCAGTGAAGTCAGCCTGTTCAAGGTGGGTGACCGGGTGTTCTACGCCGGCTCCCTGACCCGTCCGGGGGCCAACAGCGAGTTGCATGTCGTTGACGAGCGGATCGTCGGCCCGATGCCTACCCGCCTGAATTTTGCCGAGGCCGCCGCCTTGCCTCTGACCACAATCACCGCCTGGGAATTGTTGTTCGAGCGCCTGAAAGTGGCCGAAGGCTCGACCGATCGCGGGCAAAGCCTGCTGATCGTCGGCGCAGCCGGTGGTGTTGGCTCGATCCTGACCCAACTGGCCAGCCGCCTGACAGCATTGAAGGTGATCGGCACCGCATCACGCCCGCAAACCCAGGAGTGGGTAAAGGGCCTGGGGGCCGACCTGGTGATCGACCACCGCCAGCCGCTGAGCGAAGAGCTCAAGCGCCATGGTGTGGAACACGTGACCCACGTCGCCAGCTTGACCCAGACCGACCAGCACCTGGACCAACTGGTCGAAGCACTGATTCCCCAAGGCCAACTGGCCCTGATCGACGACCCCAAGGCCCTGGATATCGGCAAGCTCAAGCGCAAGAGCCTGTCGCTGCACTGGGAATTCATGTACACCCGCTCGATGTTCGAGACCGCGGACATGATCGAGCAGCACCGCCTGCTCAAGCGCGTGGCCCAACTGATCGATGCCGGCACCCTGCAAACCACCGTGGGCGAGCATTTCGGCACGATCAACGCGGCCAATCTGCGCCGCGCCCACGCCTTGCTCGAAAGCGGCACAGCCAAGGGCAAGATCGTGCTGGAAGGTTTCTAATTCCGCGCTGACTCGCGCTAGCCAGTGCTTTGCGTAGCGGTTGCCGCCAAGCGGCAGCTGCCACGGCTTCAGCGCGGCCCTTTGTAGCCGCTGCCGCACGGCGATAAAACACCGCCAATCCGACAGTTTTGCTTTGTCATCATTACGACCACATAGAGGACTACACTGGGCGCCTTTGCCAACCAGAGGTCATCAGCCATGAAGATTCTGATTAAAGCGTTAGCAAAATCCCCAGCCGGCCCGTGGCAGGTCCAGCTCGACCGCCATGCCGTGACCTTTCGCAGCGAAGCAGAGGCCCGTCACTTCGTCAGCACACTGCAAACCCGCCTCCACGCCTCCCACACCCTGCCCCTCGAACCGCGGCGCGTCGCCAGTTGAACCCCTCTCAGGCCTGGGCCGCGCTAGCGACCTGGGCCCGGCGGGTAAACAGCGCCATGGCGACGGTCAGCCCCCCGCACAAGGTCATCACCAGGGCCATCGGCACCGCTGTCCCATCATGCAACACGCCCACCAATGAGGCCGCCCCGGCCGCCACACTGAATTGCAGGCACCCCAGCATCGCCGAGGCACTGCCGGCGCGCGCGCCCTGGCCACTCATGGCGCAGGCCGACGCATTGGGCATGATGCAGCCCAGGCTGGAAATACAGATAAACAGTGGCACTAGCAACGGCCAGAGCGCCGCCGGCTGCAGGCTGCTGATTGCCAGCAGGACCAGGCCCGCCGCCAGGTACACCCAGACAAAGCGCGACAACAGAAAAGCCGGGCCACGCTTGGACAACAACCGCGCATTGACCTGAGCCACCAGGATAAAACCTGCCGCATTGCTGCCGAACAACCAGCCGTAATGCTCGGCAGGCACCCCGTAGAGCTGGATAAAGACAAACGGCGAGCCGGCGATATAGGCAAACATCCCGGCAATCGCAATGCCACCGGTCAGCGCATGGCCCAGGAACACCCGATCCGACAACAGCCGGCCGTACTGGCGCAAGGCACCGGACAGCGGCAAACGCGGCTGGTCGGCCGGCATGCTCTCGGGCAGGCCCAGGGCCACGGCCGTCGCGGCCAGCGCACTGAAGAGCGTCAAGGCGATAAAGATCGATTGCCAGCCATACAGGTTGACCAACACGCCCCCCAACATCGGCGCCAAGATCGGCGCCAGCCCCATGACCAGCATCAGTTGCGAGAAAACCTTGGCCGAACCCACCGCGTCGCATTTGTCGCTGACAATCGCCCGCGAAATCACCATCCCCGCGCAACCGCCCAGAGCCTGAATAAAACGTGCGGCGATCAGCGTTTCAAGATTGGGGGCAAAGGCACAGGCCAACGAGGCGAGGGTAAAGAGCACTACGCCGACCAACAGCGGCACGCGGCGGCCAAAGCGGTCGGCCACCGGGCCATACGCCAACTGGCCAATGGACAGCCCGAGGAAATAGACCGCCAGGGTCAGCTGGATATGTTGTTCATCGGTGCCCAGCGCCGCGGCCATGGCCGGGAAACCCGGTAGATAGAAGTCGATGGCCAGTGGCGCAAAAGCACTCAAGGCCCCGAGAATCAGGATTGTACGTAGGTTCATCAGGCATCCAGGGAGATCGCGCGGTCGACTAGTTTATCCGCGTGGGGAGGCCTTGAACATTCGGTTAGGTCACTAACGAAAAAAACCGGCCCTGATGAGGCCGGGCAATGGCATGCGGTTGAGGGGCTGGCGCTCGGAAAAAGCCCGGAGAAAGCCCTTGCCCCGTCGCCCCAGCCGTCGGCCGGAACGACCTGACGGCATTGGCTTCTGGCTGTCAGGCGATGGTCACCGGGTAGCCTTTGTCCTTGATCAACTGCGCGACATGCTCGGCCGCCAGTTCACTCTGTACCCGTACTTCGCCCTTACTCAGGTCGATCTCGACGCTGGCCTGTGGATCGCCGGCCTGCACAGCCTGGGTAACGGACCGCACACAATGGCCACACGACATACCTTGAACGTTGAATACTTGCATGACGCTACTCCTTCAGTGAGATTGACCACAGCTTCAACCCTGCCACAGGGGCAAGGTCAAGTTCTGGATTACTCTGCCGGGCTGGCAATCGACAACCGCCTAAGCCAAGCTTCGCCTTCAACGATCCGACAGTAGGAGATTCAGCCATGCGCTGGTCCATTTTTAGCCTGCTCGCCCTTCTCGGCTTCGCTGCCCTGCCCCCAGCGGCGAGCGCGGGCCAGGACTACGGCGTGCTCATCATTTCCCGCGAGCGCCTGGAAGTCCCTACCACCTGTGAAATCGGCCTGTACGTCAATGGGCAACTGGCCGGCCGGCTGTTTCAGGAACAATCCACCTCCTTCAACTTCCCGCCCGGCTCGATCGACATGCGCCTGGGCCTGCTGCCCGGCCAGGTCGCGGGTTGCCAGCAAGGCATGCTGACCCCGCAAAGCCAGAACCTGACCCTCAAGGCTGGTGATGTCCTCAAATATCGGATTGCCATGGGCGCGGACGGTATGTACCTCAAGCGCGCGTCACTGGGTTACTGACAGAGGGCTTGACCTTACCAGTGGGTTAAGGTTGATCCTCTGGGTAATTTCTCAGGGAGTATCACCTTATGTCCCAGTTTATTGACTTCGACCTACCCATTGCCGGCATGACCTGCGCCAGTTGCGCTGGCCGGGTCGAGCGTGCCTTGAGCAAGGTGCCCGAGGTCCGCGCCGTCAGCGTCAACCTCGCCACCGAACACGCCCGCGTCGAAGCGCCGGCCGACAGCCTGCCCAGCCTGCTGCAGGCGGTCGAACAGGCCGGCTACAGCGTGCCGGGCAGCAGCCTGGAACTGGAGATCGGCGGCATGACCTGCGCCTCCTGCGCCGGTCGCGTCGAGCGCGCCTTGAGCAAGGTGCCAGGGGTGCGCAGTGTCAGCGTCAATCTGGCCAATGAACGCGCCCACCTGGAGTTGCTCGGCCAGGTCGACCCCGGCCGGCTGATCGCCGCCGTGGCCGCCGCCGGTTATACCGCCAGCCAACGCCAGAGCGAAGATCTCACCCAGGCTGCCCAACAGCGGCGCCTGAACCGCGAGCGCTGGTCGCTGATCCTGGCCCTGCTCCTGGCCTTGCCACTGGTCCTGCCGATGCTGGTGCAACCCTTTGGCCTGCACTGGATGTTGCCTGCCTGGGCGCAGTTTGCCCTGGCGACGCCGGTGCAGTTTATCTTCGGTGCGCGGTTCTATGTCGCGGCCTGGAAGGCGGTCAAGGCCGGCAGCGGCAATATGGACCTGCTGGTGGCCCTGGGCACCAGCGCCGGCTACGGGCTGAGCCTCTACCAATGGGCCGTGGCACCAGCCGGCAGCATGCCGCACCTGTACTTCGAGGCTTCGGCGGTGGTGATCGCCCTGGTCCTGCTGGGCAAATACCTGGAAAGCCGCGCCAAACGCCAGACCGCCAGCGCCATTCGCGCCCTTGAAGCCTTGCGCCCCGAGCGAGCGATCCAAGTGGTCGATGGGCGCGAACAGGAAGTGGCCATCAGCGCCCTGCGCCTGGGCGACATCGTGCTGGTCAAGCCCGGCGAGCGCTTCCCGGTCGATGGTGAAGTGCTGGAAGGCCAGAGCCATGCCGATGAGGCCTTGATCAGCGGCGAAAGCCTGCCGGTGCCCAAGCAGCCCGGCGACTCGGTCACCGGCGGAGCCATCAATGGTGAAGGTCGCCTGCTGGTCAAGACCCAGGCCCTGGGCGCCGAAAGCGTGCTGGCACGCATCATTCGCCTGGTCGAAGACGCCCAGGCCGCCAAGGCCCCGATCCAGAAGCTGGTAGACAAGGTCAGCCAAGTCTTTGTGCCCACCGTGCTGGTGCTGGCCCTGGCGACGCTGATCGGCTGGTGGCTGTACGGCGCCCCGCTGGAAACCGCATTGATCAATGCCGTCGCCGTGCTGGTGATTGCCTGCCCCTGCGCCCTGGGCCTGGCCACGCCGACGGCGATCATGGCCGGCACTGGCGTGGCCGCGCGCCACGGCATCCTGATCAAGGACGCCGAAGCCCTGGAGCGTGCCCATGATGTCAGCGCCGTGGTGTTCGACAAAACCGGCACCCTGACCTCCGGCACGCCGAAAATCGCCCACCTGGCAGCCGTCGAAGGTGATGAAGCGCAGATCCTGCAACAGGCCGGTGCCCTGCAACGCGGTAGCGAGCACCCGCTGGCCAAGGCCGTACTGGATGCCTGCGCCGAGCGCGGGCTGTTCGTGGCCGATGTGACCGCCAGCCAGTCGCTGACCGGACGCGGCATTGCCGGCACCCTGGACGAACGCCGCCTGGCCCTGGGCAATCGGCGCCTGCTCGATGAGAGCGGCCTGGCGCCCGGCAGCCTCGCCGACTCGGCCGCCGCCTGGGAAGCCGAAGGCCGCACCCTGTCCTGGCTGATCGAACAGAGCCCCGCCCCCCGGGTACTGGGCCTGTTTGCCTTTGGCGACACCCTCAAGCCCGGCGCCCTGCAAACCATCCAGGCGCTTAACGCACGCCAGATCAGCAGTCACCTGCTGACCGGCGACAACCGTGGCAGCGCCCGCGTGGTGGCCGAGGCCCTGGGCATCCGCGATGTGCATGCCGAAGTGCTGCCGGCCGATAAGTCGGCCACCGTGCTCGAGCTGAAGAAAACCGCCGTGGTGGCGATGGTGGGCGACGGCATCAACGATGCGCCGGCGCTGGCCGCCGCCGATATCGGCATCGCCATGGGCGGCGGCACCGACGTGGCCATGCACGCGGCCGGGATCACCCTGATGCGCGGTGATCCACGCCTGGTCCCCGCGGCCCTGGAAATCAGCCGCAAGACCTACGCCAAGATCCGCCAGAACCTGTTTTGGGCCTTTGTCTACAACCTGATTGGCATTCCACTGGCAGCCTTCGGCCTGCTTAACCCGGTGCTCGCCGGCGCGGCCATGGCCCTGTCCAGCGTCAGCGTGGTGAGCAACGCCCTGCTGCTCAAGACCTGGAAGCCGGCCGAACTGGAGAAACCCGAATGAATATCGGCCAGGCGGCGCGCCAGAGCGGGCTGAGCGCCAAGATGATTCGCTATTACGAGGCCATCGGCCTACTCAAGCCGGCCGCCCGGACTGACAGCGGCTACCGCCTGTACAGCACGGACGATCTGCACACCCTGGCCTTTATCAAGCGTTCGCGGGACCTGGGCTTTTCCCTCGAGGAAGTCGGCAAGCTGCTGACCTTATGGCAGGACCGCCAGCGGGCCAGCGCCGATGTAAAGGCCCTGGCGCGCCAGCATATCGAGGCGTTAAACCACAAGATCAGCGAGCTGGCCGGGTTGCGCGACACCCTGCAAGAACTGGTCGAGCACTGCCAGGGCGATGACCGACCGGACTGCCCGATCCTCAAGGATCTGGCCTCCGGCGCCTGCGGTGGCTGCGAGCACTGAGCGCACAGGCCCTTTATCCCCAGGTATTAAAAATCCGGCCGAGGCCGGATTTTTAATGGCGCTTACTGCTGCATCCACGGCGGCGGTGGTTCTTCCGCCTTGCCCGGTGGCGCATCGTCCGCCGAGCGGATCGCCTGGCGACGCTCTTCGTCGAACCGTGCGGCTTCGATCTCGCGCATCACGCCACCGACATCCGCCAGCTCTTGCGACTCATCGAACTCGCCCGTCAGCACGCTGCCAGGGTGCAAGGTGCCCGCTTCATACAGCGCCCACATCTCCTTGGCATACCGGGTCTTCTTCAGCTCCGGGGCAAAACGCCCGAAGTAGGAAGCCATATTGCCAACGTCCCGTTCCAGCATGCTGAAGGCGTGGTTGTTGCCCGCCGCATCGACCGCCTGGGGCAAGTCGATGATCACCGGGCCGTCCGGCGTCAGCAGCACGTTGAACTCGGACAGGTCACCGTGCACCAAGCCGGTACAGAGCATCAGCACGATCTGCGAAATCAGGAAGGCGTGGTACTCACGGGCCTGGTCGGGCTCGAGGACCACATCGTTCAGACGTGGGGCAGCATCGCCATACTCGTCCGCCACCAGTTCCATCAACAGCACGCCTTCCAGGAAGTCGAACGGCTTGGGCACCCGCACGCCGGCACCGGCCAGGCGGAACAGGGCCGCCACTTCGGCGTTCTGCCAGGCGTCCTCGGTTTCCTTGCGCCCGAACTTCGAGCCCTTGGCCATGGCCCGGGCCTGACGGCTGTTGCGTACCTTGCGACCTTCCTGATACTCGGCCGCCTGGCGAAAGCTTCGTTTGTTCGCCTCCTTGTAAACCTTCGCGCAACGCAACTCGTTGCCGCAACGGACCACGTAAACAGCTGCCTCTTTGCCACTCATGAGTGGGCGCAGCACCTCGTCGACCAGACCGTCCTCGATCAGGGGTTCAATGCGTTTTGGAGTCTTCATCAGCTTTTATTGTGGGTCCTTTATTACCGAACACGCGAACGTCACCCGTTATACGGCAATCCACTCATCGCGGGGAGATGCTGGCGCCACTTCAACGCAAAGCACGCACGCGAGGGAGGTGTTTCAGCCGGCGTTTTGTACTGGATGCAGGATAGCCGAGCCATCCACCCATACCACCACCCTTGCGATCTATCACTATCCGTCGCCATCACCACATAACGATCAAAATAGATGTGGAAATATTTCTAAAAAACCCTCAATTTTCCTCGCCTGCCGCCGAATTTAAAGGGGCTAGCCGGGTTTTGTCGAACACCGTCGCCCTAAGGCGCCCGCAGCTCCCGTCATGACGCTATCGACACTTAGTGTGGATCCACACGTAAAACTCTGGAGCGCGAATGAATATCAAGCAAAAACTCACCTGGGCCTTTGCGGTCATCGCGTGCCTGCCAGTCGTACTGGTTGCCACGCTGGTGGTCATGAACCTGCGCAGCGAAGCGCGCAGTGACTTTGTCGATGGCAGCGGGCGGGAAATCCGCCAGGTCGACAACGCCATGCAACTGTTTTTCGAAGGCATCAGCCAAAACGTTGATTACCTGGCCCAGCACCCGCTGATCAAAAACGCCGACGGCAGCGTCAAGAGCCGGGTCGCCGCCACTGCCGCCCAGTTGCCCGACAGCGAACAGGATAAACAGATTTTCGCCCTGTTCAGCGCCCTCGCGGCCAGCCATCCGGCCTATGCCTACGTGTCCTATGGCTTGAGCAACGGTGGTTACGCGTTCTGGCCCGGCGACCCGAACATGAGCAACTACGACCCGCGCACCCGCCCCTGGTACAAAACCGCCATGGCCAACCCCGGTAAGACCGTGCGCTCCGAAGCCTATTACTGGGCGGGCGACGACGCGGTGCTGGTCAGCACCGTGCGCGCCGTAGCCAACCAGTTGGGCGCCCAGGGCGGCGTGGTGAATATCGACGTCTCGCTCAAGCAACTCACCGAGATCGTCAAACAGATCAAGCTGGGCGAAACCGGCTACCTGATGCTGCTGGAAAACAACGGCACCGTCCTGGTCGACCCCACGCAGCCACAGCACAACTTCAAGGCCCTGGGCAGCCTGGGCGAGGGTTATTCCGAACTGGCCGGGGCCGGCAAAGGCCTGGTCGAGGTCAAGCTCAATGGCGAGCGCTATATGGCCAATATCTGGCCCTCGGAGCAACTGGGCTGGACCTTTATCGGCCTGATCAAACAGAACGAAGTGATGGGCCCAGCCACCCGCCTGACCTGGATGATCGCCCTGATCGCGGCCGTGCTGGCGGTGATCTTCGCCCTGGTCGGCACCAGTTTCGCCAGCCTGATCGTGCGCCCGATTCGCAGTGTTGCCAGTGGCCTGGAAGGTATTGCCCAGGGCGAGGGCGATCTGACCCGGACCCTGACCATCCACGGCAAGGACGAAACCGCGCAACTGGCCAGCTGGTTCAACCAGTTCCTCGCGGCCATTCGCAGCCTGATCCAGCATATCGGCCAGGCGGCGAACAAGATCCTCGATACCTCGCGCAGCTCCACCCGCGTGTCCCACGACATGGCCGAGGCCGCCGGGCGCCAACGCGAAGCCGTGGACATGGTGTCCACCGCGTTCCACGAAATGGTCGCCACCGCCAACGAAGTCGCCCGCTCATGCAGTCAGGCCGCCGAATCGGCCGACAGCGGCCAGCGCCAGGCCCGCGAAGGCCAGCAGCAGATCGACGCGGCGGTCAACAGCGTCGACCAACTGAGCCAGGAGCTGGAGCAGTCGGCGCAGTCCATGCAGCAACTGGAGCGCGACAGCAACGATATCCAGTCAATCCTCGGCACCATTCGTTCTATCGCCGAGCAGACCAACCTGCTGGCCCTGAACGCGGCCATCGAAGCGGCCCGCGCCGGTGAGCAGGGCCGAGGCTTTGCGGTGGTGGCCGATGAGGTTCGCGCCCTGGCCAAGCGCACCGCCGACTCCACGGCGGAAATCGACGGCCTGCTCGGCAACCTGGCCCGCCGCACCAGCGAAGTGACCCAGCAGATGCACGCCAGCCTGGAAGTGTCCCAGCAGTCGGTCAGCCGCATCGGCATGGCGCGCACCAGCTTCGGGCAGATCCGCGAGTCGGTGGACGTGATCCGCGATATGAACACCCAGATCGCCACGGCCGCCGAAGAGCAGCATCAGGTCGCCGAAGACATTAACCGCCATATCAGCCAGATCCATGGCGATGCGCAGTTGGTGGCCGACCTGGCCAACTCGGCGCGCCTCGACTCGCAAAGCCTGGCCGGGCTGTCCAACGAGCTGGATGCACTGGTCAAGCGCTTCCGTACCTGAGCATAGCCGGGGGCGGGATCCGTCCCGCCCTCCGGCCTTCGCTAGAGCAACTCGCCCGGGGTAAAACCGAACAGCCCCTTGAACGCCGCGATAAACGCCGACGTCGAGTCATAACCGCTGCCCAGCGCAGCCTGGGTGACACTGCCGCCGTCCTCCAACAGGCTGAGGGACGACAGCAGGCGCATCCGCTGGCGCCAGCCACGGAAGCTCAAGCCAGTCTCGCGCTGGAACAAGCGCATCAGGGTTTTCTCCGACATTCCCAAGTCCTGCGCCCAGTCGCTCAAACCACGGCTTTGCTCCGGCTGTTCGATCAACGCATTGCACAACCCCAGCAAACGCGGGTGACGGGGCAATGGCAGGGAAAAACCGACTTCCGGCAAGCGCGCCAGTTGATCGAGCAGGACCTGGACCAGCCGCGCTTCTTCGCTGTCGCCCTGGGGATAATCGGCGGGCAGCCGGCAGAAGGCCTTGATCAACTCCCGCGCCAACGGCGTGACCTCCAGGACCCGACACCGCGCCGGCGCCCAGTTGCAGTCCGCGCTGCGCACATACAGGCTGCGCATTTCCGCCCGCATGGAAGTCACCACCTCATGCTCCAGCCCGGCCGGAATCCACACGCCCCACTGCGGCGGCGCAAAGAAACTGCCTTCGGCGGTGTGCACGCCCAGCACACCACTGATCGCATAGGAAAACTGCACCCAGTCATGCTGATGGCGCGGGGTCCAGGAGCCCGCATTCAGGCTTTCGGCCCGGGCATAGAGGGGGCGCGGCAAGCTGTCCAGGCTGGGGATCAACCGCTGGGGACCACGCTGTCCGTTAGTCGGCATTGATTGGCCTTATGTCGCAAGACGGCAGATAGCGTGGACGTTAGGCTAAGTCATCAATTCTTACAATATCTGCGGTAAGCCCTATGCCTGTGCTCAAACATCTCAAACGCGTGGTCACCGACTGGTTTCTCTGCGGCATGCTGCTGGCGACTTTGCTGGCCTACCTGTTTCCCGGCTTTGGCAGCACCGGCGGCGGAATGCATGCCGAATGGGTAATCAATATCGGGGTGTTCCTGGTGTTCTTCCTCCATGGGATCAACCTGTCCAGCGAACAGATCGTCCACGGCCTGAAAAACTGGCGGCTGCACCTGATGGTGCAGGGCTTCACCTTTGTGGTGTTCCCGCTGATCTGGCTGCTGGGTAACCAGGTGCTGGGCTCGCACGTGCCGGCGCTGTTGATGCTCGGCTTCCTCTATCTGTGCGCACTGCCTTCGACCATCTCTTCCTCGGTGGCCCTGACGGGCACCGCTGGGGGCAATGTGCCGGCGGCGATCCTCAATGCCAGTCTGTCGAGCGTACTGGGGATTTTCCTCACGCCCTTGCTGGTCAGCCTGGTGGTCGGCACCGGTGCGGGCGGCATTGACCTGGGTTCGACCCTGCTCGACCTGTGCGCCATGCTGCTGTTACCGCTGGTAATGGGGCAGTTGCTGCGCCCCTGGTTCGGGAAGTTTTTCGGGCGCCACAAGCGCTACACCAATATCGTCGACAAGCTGGTGATCCTGCTGCTGGTCTACGCTGCGTTCTGCAACTCGATGGTCTCGGGCATGTGGCAACAGCAAGGTACGAGCGTGATCCTCAGCGCCTTTATCGGCAGCGCGATCCTGCTGGCGATCATCCTCTGGCTGACCACCCGCACAGCCCGCGCGCTGAAATTCGGCAACGCCGACGAGATTGCCGCAGTGTTCTGCGCCAGCAAGAAGTCCCTGGCGGCCGGCGCCCCCATGGCCGCCCTGATCTTCGGCAGCAACCCCGGGCTGGGGCTGATTCTGCTGCCGATCATGATCTACCACCCGTTGCAGTTGATCGTCTGCTCGGTCATGGCCGAGCACTACGCCAACCGCAGCCGTCAGGCGACCACGCCGGCCAATGCGGCACTCAGCGCTCGATAATCGCCGTCACGCCCTGACCACCGGCGGCGCAGATCGAGATCAGGCCTCGGCCCTGCCCCGCCACATGGAGCAGCTTCGCCAGGTTGGCGACGATCCGCCCACCGGTGGCCGCAAAGGGATGGCCGGCGGCCAATGAGCTGCCTTTGACATTGAGCCGGCTGCGGTCGATCGACCCCAGCGCCCCGTCCAGGCCCAGGCGCGTGCGGCAGTACTCGGGGTCTTCCCAGGCCTTGAGCGTGCACAACACCTGGGCGGCAAAGGCTTCGTGAATCTCGTAATAGTCGAAGTCCTGCAGGCTCAGGCCATTGCGCGCCAGGAGCCGTGGTACGGCATAGGCCGGCGCCATCAGCAGGCCTTCCGCGCCGTTGACAAAATCCACCGCCGCCGCCTCGCCATCGCGCAGGTACGCCAGCACGGGCAAACCGCGCGCCTTGGCCCATTCCTCGCTGCCCATCAGCACCAGGGAGGCGCCATCGGTCAACGGCGTCGAGTTGCCGGCGGTCAGGGTGCCCTTGTCGCTGCGCTCGAATACCGGTTTCAAGGCGGCCAGTTTTTCCAGGGTCAGGTCCGGGCGCAGGTTGTTGTCGCGGCTCAGGCCGAGGAACGGGGTGAGCAGATCGTCATGCCAGCCCTCGGCATAGGCCGCCGCCAGTTTCTGGTGGCTGGCCAGGGCCAGTTCGTCCTGTTCGGTGCGGGGGATGTTCCAGGTCTGGGCCATTAATTCACAGTGCTGGCCCATGGACAGGCCCGTGCGCGGCTCGCCATTGCGTGGCAGCTCAGGCTTCAAAAAGCCGGGGCGTAGCTGCAAAAGCAGCTTGAGTTTGTCGGGCAGGGTCTTGCTGCGGTTGACCTGTAACAACAGTTGGCGCAGATGCTCATTGACCCCAATCGGCGCGTCAGACGTGGTATCGACGCCACCGGCAATGCCACATTCGATCTGCCCGAGGGCGATCTTGTTGGCCACCAGCAACGCCGCTTCCAGGCCGGTGCCGCAGGCCTGCTGGATATCGTAGGCCGGGGTCTGGGCCGACAACCGCGAGCCGAGCACGCACTCGCGGGTCAGGTTGAAATCCCGGGAGTGCTTGAGCACCGCCCCGGCGACCACCTCACCCAGACGCAGGCCATGCAGCTGGTAGCGCTCGATCAGGCCCTCCAGGGCCGCAGTCAGCATCGCCTGGTTGCTGGCCGTGGCATAGGGCCCGTTGGAGCGGGCGAAGGGAATGCGGTTACCACCGATAATCGCGACGCGACGCAACACACTCATGAAAAGCTCCCTATATTTGACTGGCATGGCCCCACAAGCGTAGGCCTTATCCCGCGCAGCGAACGACTGTCGCTTCCTCGTGGTCAACCCCTTTGAACCCTGGTAGCCGGAGTGTGTTCCATGTCTGACCGTTATATCGACTTTGCCAACTCAGGCCTGGGCCAGCGTCTGGTCGGCGCCCTCGGCCTGCCGGCACCCAGCCGCCTGGAGCGCTGGCAAGCCGGCCGGCTGCGGCCCGTCGACGGCGCCCTGCTGCTGGGCGGTGGCGTCCTGGCCGAACAGGTCGCCAGCTTTGCGCTGCGCCTGACCGACAGTGTCTATGGCTACGGCTCCGAGCCCCTGGCAGCGACCGCCTGGCTCCCCGGCCACGGGCCCAGGCTCAAGGCCGTGGTGTTCGATGCCGGCGAGTTGCGGAGCACCGAAGCCCTCAAGCAACTGCGCGAATTTTTCCAGCCGCTGCTCAAGCACCTCGACCACTGCGCCCATCTGGTGATCCTTGGCCGCGCCCCGGAGTCACTTGACGAGCCGTTCGCCGCCAGCACCCAGCGCGCCCTGGAAGGCTTCAGTCGCTCGCTGGCCAAGGAGCTGCGCAACGGTGCCACCCTGCAATTGCTCTATGTCGGCACTGGCGCCGAAGCCCAGCTGGAAGGCGCGCTGCGGTTTTTCCTTTCCCCCAAAAGTGCCTTCGTCAGCGGCCAGGTCCTGCGCCTGCAAGCCTGCGACACCCAGGTAGCGGACTGGACCCGCCCCCTGGCCGGGCGCAAGGCCCTGGTGACCGGGGCCGCACGCGGCATTGGCGCGGCCATTGCCGAGACCCTGGCCCGCGACGGCGCCCAGGTCTTGCTGCTCGACGTGCCCCAGGCCAGCGCCGAGCTCGATGCCCTGGCGGCCCGCCTGGGCGGGCGCAGCATCGCCCTGGATATCTGCGCCGATGAAGCGCCAGCGCAGTTGCTCGAATGCCTGCCGGACGGCGTCGATATCGTCGTGCACAACGCCGGCATCACCCGCGACAAGACCCTCGCCAACATGACCCCGGACTTCTGGGACGCCGTGCTCGCGGTCAATCTCAAGGCGCCGCAGGTGTTGACCCAGGCCCTGCTCGACAGTGGCACCCTGCACGACCACGGTCGGGTGATCCTGCTGGCCTCCATCAGCGGGATCGCCGGCAACCGCGGGCAGACCAACTATGCCGCCAGCAAGGCCGGGCTGATCGGCCTGGCCCAGGCCTGGGCACCCTTGCTGCATGGCCGAGGGATCAGTATCAATGCCGTGGCACCGGGTTTTATCGAAACCCGGATGACCGCCGCCGTACCCTTTGCCTTGCGCGAGGCGGGGCGGCGCATGAGTTCCCTGGGCCAGGGCGGCCTGCCCCAGGATGTCGCCGAGGCCGTGGCCTGGCTGGCCCAGCCGGGTTCGGGCGCAGTCAGCGGCCAGGCCTTGCGCGTGTGCGGGCAAAGCCTGCTGGGAGCCTGACCATGAACATGCAGTGGCAAGAACTGGACAGTCCACCCCCACTGCCCGGCCTGTATCGGCGGGCCGCGCTGCGCCGCCACATCAGCGGCACAGACCTGCCCCACAGCGGCCTGCGCTGCTGGGTCGATATCGAGCCCGGGCGGCTGGCTGCCTACCGCGCCGTTTGCGGTTTCAGCGACAGCCCGCTGCTGCCGCCCACTTACCCACACATCCTGGCCTTCCCCCTGCAAATGCAACTGCTCACGGCGTCGGCGTTCCCCTTCCCGCTGCTGGGCCTGATCCATCTGAGTAACAGCATCAGCGTCCTGCGCCCTCTGGGTGGCCTGGGCCGCCTGCACGTCGGCGTCTCGGTGGAAAACCTGCAACCCCATGCCAAAGGCGCGACATTCGACCTGATCACCCAGGCCGACGATCAACTTGGCCCGCTCTGGCAGGCACGCAGCCGCCTGCTCTGCCGTGGCGTGGCGCTCCCCGGCACGCCGCTTGAGCCGAGCGCGGCCAGCGCGGCGGCCTTGAGCGAGCTGACCCACTGGCCGGCGCCGGCCGGTATCGGTCGACGCTATGCCCGGGTGTCCGGCGACTACAATCCGATCCACCTGAGCGGCATCAGCGCCCAGCTGTTCGGTTTCCCCCAGGCGATAGCCCACGGGCTATGGAACAAAGCCCGAACCCTGGCCGCCCTGGCCGAGCATCTGCCGGCGGCCAATCTCGAGATCGCCGTGGACTTTCACAAACCGGTGCGCCTGCCCAGCGAAGTCATCCTCCACAGCAGCGCCCCCGGCTCCAGCGGCGAGCTGCGCCTGGCAGGCAGCGGCGGCCTGGAACACATGCACGGCCAATGGCGGTCGGTGGGCTGAACGCACGCGGGTGTCTTGCGTCGCCCGCCAATCCCCCTGAAGCTACGCACCTTCAGGAGACCCCCATGAACCTCGACGAATTGACCCAACGCCTGCATCGCATCCGCGACCAGAATGCCTGGCGCCCCTTCCACAGCCCGAAAAACCTGGCGATGGCCGCCAGCGTGGAAATGGCCGAACTGGTGGAAATATTCCAGTGGCTGACCGAAGACCAGTCGCGCCAACTGCCAGCGGACAAGCTGGCCCACGCCGGCCAGGAAGTCGGCGATATCGTGCTCTACCTGTTGCTGCTGTGCAGCGAATTGGGGCTGGATATGGAGCAGGTGGTGCGCAGCAAACTGGCCGACAGCGAACGGCGTTTCCAACCATGAGCGACCGTCATTTCGATCAATTGGCCACGCGCTTCGCCGAAAAAATCTACGGTGGGGCCAAAGGCGCGATCCGCCTCGCGGTGCTCCAGGCCGACCTGGCCGAGAGCCTGCCCGAGCGGCCCTTGCGCGTGCTCGATATCGGCGCGGGGCTGGGACACATGTCCCTGTGGCTGGCCGAACGTGGCCACCAGGTGACACTCGCCGAACCCGCCGAACCCATGCTCGAAGGCGCCCGCCAGCGCTTTGCCGACGCCGGCCAGAGCGCGACCTTTATCCAGGCGCCCTGGCAGGAACTGCTGGGCCAGCTCACCGAACCTTATGACCTGGTGCTCTGCCATGCCGTGCTCGAATGGCTGGCCGAGCCCCACGCGATCCTGCCGGTGCTGCACCAGTTGACGGGCAAGGACGGCTGGCTGTCACTGGCGTTCTACAACCGCGATGCGCTCATCTACCGCAATTTGCTCAAGGGGCACTTTCGCAAGATGCGCAAGAACGACATGGCCGGCGAAAAACAGAGCCTGACGCCGCAACAACCGCTTGATCCGCGCGAATTGGCAGCGCAACTTGAAGGCCTCTGGCGAGTCGAAAGTCAGAGTGGCGTCAGGGTGTTCCACGACTACATGCCGGTGGAGTTCCAGGCCCGTGCCGAACTGCTCGACCTGCTGGAAATGGAGCTGGCCCATCGTCGTCACCCAAGCTTTGCGGGACTGGGGCGTTACCTGCACTGGATCTGCCGCCCGGTCTAAGCAACGCCGTACTCGGAGGATCGAATGAAGCGTCGTTTTGCGTTCATCGCACTGGGCCTGCTACTGGGCCTGGGCGGGTGTCAGGGCAGCAACCCCTACACGGCCGAATCCAGGCCCATGCCCCCGGCACCGCCGGAAGCGGCCCGCACGCTCGACCTCAGCGCCTATCCGGCGCCGGTCCGCGACTATGGCCGCTACCGCAGCTGGGCCTGGCTCGACAACCGGCTGCCGGCCGGCAGCGCCTGGGCCGACTCCGCCCAGGTGGCCGATGCCGTGGGCAATGCCCTGGACCAACGCGGCCTGCGCCCGGCCCTGCCCAATCGGCCGGCCGATTTGCGCGTCAGTGCCGACCTGCACCTGGAAAAACGCCTGCGCCAGGAGCGCGACGACTATCCTTATACCGGAGCCTATGGCGGTTACGGCGGCGGCCCATGGGGCAATCGCTATGGCGCCTACGCCAGTGTCCCGCTGGTACGCACCTACGAGGTTGAAGTGGTGGTGGTACGCATCCATCTATTCGATGGGCAAAGCGGCCAGGCGGTCTGGAGCGCCACTGCCGAGACCAGCAGCAAGGGCAGCCTGTCCGAACGCGCCGATGCCCTGCGCAAGGCGCTGGAGCGCGCGTTATCGGCCTATCCGCCCAACTAGATTCAAGTGTTTCAAAGGAGTACATCTATGTTCCGTTCGCTCGCTGTACTGGCCATGGCCCTGTTGCTCGCAGCTTGCCAGACCACCCAGGTGAACCATGACTTCGACGCCAGCCGCGATTTTGCCAGCTACCGCAGTTGGAGCTGGAAAGACCCGGCACTGCGCTACAGCCCCGACGACCCACGGATCAAGAGCGACCTGACCGAACAGCGCATCCGCCAGGCCGTCGCCGACCAGTTGGACCAGCGCGGCCTGCGCCCCGCAACGGGCAAGGCGGATCTGCAGGTCCAGGCGTATCTGATTGTCGAAGACCGCCAGCAGCAGGTCAGCACCAACTACGGCGGCGCCTGGGGTGGTCCGTGGAATGGCTACTGGGGCGGGCCGATGTACAACGAAACCCGCAGCATCGACTACAAGGTCGCGACCATCCAGATCGACCTGCATGACGGCAAGGACGGCAAGCTGGTCTGGCGCGGCAGTGCCGAACAGGTCCTCAACAATGCCCCTGGCCCGAACGAACGCAGCGCGGCAATCCGCGCCACGGTGGCCAAGGTCCTGGCCAATTATCCACCGCGTTGAGCGTCTCTCGGGCGGCAACAGCGCGTAGCCGTTGCCGCCCGGCGACATCCGAGTACGCTGCGCGGGCAAAGCCGCCTCGCGCAGTGAGGCATCGCGCAAACACCGAGCTACGACAGCAACGGTTTTAGCCACGCCTTGCAGCGTAGCGCCCGCCACTCCGTCAGTCGGCTGCCCCGCCCCTGGCTCTGCCGCCGCTTCCAGCCTTGTCTACACTGCTCTGCAACCATGGAGAGAATGCGCTCGGCAATGCGCCGGCAAAGGAGTGCTCGATGTCTCCCCCGCTCCACTCAAGGCTCCCTTCAAGACAGCCGAACCTGCCCTCCCGGCAACGCGGCGCCATCGGCCTGATCGCGGCCGTCACCCTGGGCTTTTCGTTGCTGTTTCTGCTGCTGGTGGTCGACAGCGGCCGGCTCTACATGGAGAAGCGCAAGCTGCAACGCATCGCCGATACCGCCGCGCTGGAGGCCGTCAGCCGCAAGGGCACCTGCGTCGCACCGGCATTGACAGCCACCGCCTATGCCACCCAGAGCGCCACCCGCAACGGCTTTACCGTCACCAGCAACAGCCCACTGACCGTCGCCTGCGGCAGCCTGGTGACCGGCAGCGACAACCTGCGCACCCTGGCCGTCGACCCGAGTAAATCGAGCGCGGTCAGGGTCATCGTCAGCCGCCCGGTGGTCACCAGCGTAGCGGCAGGCGTGGCCGCATTGTTCGCGGGCGGCACTCCCAGCCTCAATACCCGCCTGACCGCCACCGCCGTGGCCGCCGCCCCGGCGCCCTTGCTTGCCCAGTTGAGTATTCGCAGTACGGTGGCCGACGTCAGTTTGCTCAATCCCCTTTTCACCGCCTTCCTGGGCAGTTCAGTTAATTTGAGCGTCGCCAACTGGAACAGCCTGCTGGCCACCAATGTCAGCCTGCTGAATTTTCTGGATCAGTTGGCAATCAAGTTGCAGGTCCAGGCCGGTAACTACACGCAATTGCTCACCACCAATGCAACCATCGGCGATCTGATCACTACAGTGGCCACGGTGGCCCAAGCCAATGGCCCCAGCGTCGATCTAACGAACGCACTGACCGGCCTCAAGCTCGCAGCGATCAATCCTGCCGCTCTGAACCTGGGAGACATCCTGAAGCTACAGACCGGTACGCAATCTGCCGGGCTTGATACCCAGGTGAACCTCTTCCAGTTGATCGAGGGCTTTGTGCAGCTCTCCAACAACAAAAGCTCCGTCGCCGCCAGTTTGCCGATCACGGTCCCGATTGCGGGGCTAACCCTGACAACGCAAGTAAAGGTCACCGAGCCACCGCAACTCTCGATGATCGGCAACCCGCTACTGGCCCAGCAGGCTCCCCAGGGGCCCAATCAAATCTATGTGAGAACCGCACAGGTAAGAACACTGATTTCACTGAATCTGGGTATAGTCGGTACTCTCCTGACTTCGCTCAACACCTTGCTCTCACCCATTATTGGCCTGCTCAATACCGCATTGAGCCTGGACGTTGGTTGCGTACTGGGAGGGCAGTGCGTTAAAACCGACCTACTACTATTTCCCAATGGCACAAACCTCGATATCAGCCTGGAGGCTGGCCGGGGGAGCAGTTATGTAACCGGCTACACTTGCGTCAGCGACACCAATAAGAGTCTCTCGATCAGCGCGACCACCTCGGTGGCCAATCTCATGATTGGTCGTGTTACCTCAGCGAACTGGCTCTCCTCCACTTCTCCCCTTACCGTGGCGCCCCTGCCTTTGATAGATATCGGATCTCGAGTCTGCAATGGTCTATTTGGCAGTTGCGGTGCACGCACGTCCTACACTGGGGGCGGAACCGACTTGATGATCAATAGCTCCGTACTGGCAACAACCGCAACCAATACCTTTATCAACCCACCCAATATCGGGCAGCAGTACACCCCGGCCTACCCCCCATTCGTACTGACTGCCAGCGGCGCACTGGCCAGCATGAAAGGCACAGTGAGCGGTATTTCGCTCATCCAGCACGCACCGACGCTCAACCCCGGAATTCTGGGCGTTTTGCTCAATACGCTGACAGGTCTGCTTTCACAAGCGGTCACCTTGCTTTCAAGCACTCTCAGCGGAATATTGAGCCCACTGCTGGATACGCTAATCGACAACCTTCTTGTCGCCCTGGGTATCGAGGTGGGGAAAATCCAGGTCGACGCCAACCTCAGTTGCGGCCAGCCCGGTCTCGCCTATCTGGTGATCTAACCCACCACCAACGGCAATTCTATGCAGAAGCGCGCGCCATCGGGGCCATTCTCTACGCTCAGGTGCCCACCCATGTTATCGATGATCCCGTAGCTGACGGACAGCCCCAATCCGGTACCGACGCCCACCGGCTTGGTGGTGAAGAACGGCTCGAAGATCCGCTCCAGGAGCCGCGGATCGATGCCCCCTCCGTTATCCTCGACCCAAAAACGCACCCATTGCCGATCATGTTCGGTGCGCAAGGCGATCCAGGGCTGGAAATCGCGGTTGGCCTCACGCTTGCTCAGCAGCGCATCGCGGGCATTGACCAGCAGATTGATCAACACCTGTTCAAGCTGATCGACAAAACCGCGCACCTGCAACCCGGCCGTGATTTCGCCCAGGCGAATCTCCACGCCCTTGCCCCTCAGCCCCTCGGCCAGCAGCGACAACGTACCTTCTACCGCCTGCCCCGGATCGAAAGGTTGCTGCTCGATTTCCGAACGGCGGCCGAACACACGCATATGGTCCACCACCTTCGCGGCACGCTGGACCTGGGCGTCGATCCGGCTGAGCTTGTCCTGCAGGTAGTCGGTTTCCAGTGCACCGTTTTCGAGGCGCTTGAGCACATTGACAATCGCCATACGCATCACATTGAGCGGCTGGTTGATTTCATGGGCCAAGCCCGTCGCCATCTCGCCCAGGGTGGCCATTTTCGCGCTCTGAGTCAGTTGCTGCTGGGACCGGCGGACCTCGGTGTTGTCCCGACCCACCGCCTGGATCTCCACCAACCGCCCCTGTTCATCGAACACCCCTCGGTCCGACCAGACCCACCAGGCATGCTCGCGCCCGGGCAGTTGCAAGCTGATCTCAGCACTGCTGACCGGCTGTTCCGGCGTCAGTTGAGCCAGGCGCTCCAGAAACGCCGCACGCTGCTCGGTGGAGAGCCAGCTCCCCAGGTCGACCCCGGGCAGTTGCTGCGCCGAGCACTCCAGGTAGCTGGCCAGCGGCTGGTTGCCAAAGGTCAGAATCAGGTCGGGACGGTAGCGACAGATCATTGCCGGTGAGTCTTCGACCAGGATCCGATAACGCTCCTCGCTCTGCCTGACCTGCTCGGCGGCCAGCGTCGCCTCGGTGATATCCAGCCAGAGACCGACGGCCTCCACTGGCAAGCCCAGGTCATCGCGCAACAGCTTGGCCTCGTCGAGCAACCAGTGATAAGTGCCCTGCCTGTCACGCAAGCGATAGCGGCTGCGCACCGTGCCTTCACGGAGCAATTGCCGACAGCGCTCGAAGTACCGCGCGCGGTCTTCGGGGTGAATCCACTCGATCAGCGTCGTTACCGTGCAGTCGGCCAAGCTCCAGCCAAACAGCGGTAGCAGGCTGGCGCTGAAGAACGCAGGCTGCAGGGCGCCTTCGACGTAGCGCTGGACATAGATCACCGCCGGCGAACTCGCGATCAGGTTATCCAGCCGCGCATGGGCAGCGGCGGCTTGCTGCTCCTGGTTCTTGATATCGCTGATATCCAGCATAAACCCCACCACGCGCCGGCCAGCGCCGTGCCCCAAGGCCTGGCCCTGGATCCGGCACCAGAGCAAGGGCAGCGTTGGGTCGGTCCGCTGGATTCGCACGCACAGCAGCAGGGTCTTGCCCTGCTCGACCAGCGCCTGCAAATGACTGTCCAGTTCTTCGCGATCGGCCGGATGCACCCGCTCCCGCCAATCGGCCAGCGGAACGCGCCCCACCTCCAGCCCCAACAACAGGCTCAAGGGCAGTGCGAGCAACAACTGCGCACTGTCGGGCAACAACTCCCACCAACCGGTGCCCAACAGATCCTGCAAGGACTCCAGACGCTCAAGCTGTTGGCGATGGCGCTGCTCGCGCTGACGATTGAGCACGGGCCCGGCCAGGGCGGCCGCCAATTGCAGCCAGTCGCGCGGACGCAACGCCGCCGCGCGCTGCTGCACGGGATAGAAACCACAAAGCAGCCAGGCCGCCACTCCCTGCTCGTCGCTATAGGGCACCAGATAGCTTTCGGCATTGGCGAAGGCATCCTGCAGCCGCGGATAGTTCCCCATACCGTAGCCCTGGGCCAGATGGACCGGCTGGCTGCCATCGAGGCTGTCCAGGCCGGCCGGCAACTGCTGGCCGACCTGCCACAGACGCGGCGCCGAATGCCCCGTGAACTGGCTGCGAATGACCCAGTGCCGCCCCGACTCATCGAGCATCGCCAGCGCAATACACGGCACGTGCCATTGCTGCGCAATAGCCTGCAACTGCTCTTCGAGCACCGCCTCCAGCCGCGCCAGACCGCACAGGCGCAACTGCTCCTCGATCTGCACCGCCAGGCGCTGCGATTGCTCGCGCGCCTCGGTCTCGTGGTGTCCGCGCAGCAAGTCACCGATATCCAGCAATTGCAGCAACCAGCCGCCTGGACGCGGCTCGATCCAGCCCCGCCCCTGCAACACCTTGCCGGCCGGGCCGAGAAAGTCCAGGTCCAGGCTCTGTCCCTGCCAGTCGTTCGGGCTGCCCTCAAGGCTCAGAGCGCTGTGCGGCAATACATAATCGGCCAAGGGGCGCGGGCTGACGCTGTCGGCCTGGGGCAACAAGGCATGACGCAGCGGGCCGACGAGTTGCAGGACCCGCCCTTGCTCGTCCAGATGCACCTGCAAAGCCGGGCTCAGGGCCGGCGTGCGGTCCTGGACGCGCCCGAGCAAGCGGCCGAAAAGCTTGTCGCCCGCACTCAAAACTGCAGGCTCGCTTGCGCGCTCAAGGTTGCGGGCAGATTGGGCACGGTGCCAATGCCCGGCAGGCTCAACAGGGGGATAATTTGTGCCAGCTTGGTCTTGGGATAGTCGATGCGAACCGTCAGCAACTTGCCGGACGTGTAGGTCGCACTGGCATCGGTATTCACATTGAAGTTCACCGACGACGGCAGCGCGCCCAATTGCTGGGTCAGGACCGCCTTGGCCCGGGTAACGATCACGGTGTTGTAATTAGCCGTATTCGGGTCCAGTGCCACGCTCTGGCGAACCGCTTCGGCGGTGGCCGCGTTGAATGATTGCATCAGCAACAGCGGCAGGCTGTAGCTGACCAGCCCATAGAACACCGCGAAAAAGATGATAAACACCAAGGCAAACTCGATTGCCGCGGCACCTTTCTGTTTACGGGGGAGGTGTGTTTGCATGTCCGCGTCTACCCTGACGTCTGCGCATACAGATCAGCATAGAATCATTCATCAAAAAGGGACTTTTTTTACCTGATGCATAGCCTTGTTCTGCTTGCCTGGCTCCTTGCTTGCGCCTTGCAGGATCTGCGAGAGCGCCAGGTCGCCAACCTGCTGACGCTCGGCGCCTGCACCCTGGCCCTGGGATATCTGCTCTGGAGCGGACACACCTGGCTGGGAGCCCCTGCCGTCGAGGGCGGCTGGGCCTTTGCCCTATCCCTGGCCTTCACCCTGCCCGGCTACGCGCTGGGACGGCTCGGTGCCGGTGACGTCAAGCTGCTCGCTGCGCTGGGGCTCGCCACCAGCATCGACTACCTGCTGGGCACGTTTATCGGGGCTGGCCTGTCCAGCCTGCTGTGGTTTCTGCTTGCGCCAAAACTATGGCCCTATATAGCTCAACGACTTAAAGCACATCTGCACCAGATCGCCCCGAACACGTCAAAAAAACACCCTTTCGTACCTTTCCTTTTCGTAGGTTTTTTCGCAACTTGGCTGTGCTTCCACTAGTCGAAAACGTCAGCCGTGTTTATGTACAGAGTGGGATTGTGCGTCTACTTTTAAGCTGAGTTCTGCAGGCGTGCCTGCGAACAATGGAACGGACAGCAGTCAGCCCGCCCTGCATGGAGTTGCATGTGAACAAACCAACCCCTCCCTTAAAAGTCTTGGTAGTCGATGACCAGCCCATGATTGTCGAAGAACTCTGCGAGTTTCTCGAAAGCAACGGTTTCCTCTGCATCGCCTGCCATTCCAGCCGCAAGGCCATCGAGCACTTTAATCAGGACCCGGAAATCGGCCTGGTGCTCAGCGATCTGCATATGCCCGATATGGATGGAATCGAGTTGATCCAGGAGCTCCAGCGCCTGGCTGGCAAGCAGCGGGCCTTCGAATCCATCATGCTGACCGGCCAGGCCGACAAGCAGGATGTGATCAAGGCCCTGCGTGCGGGGATCGCCGACTACTACCAAAAGCCGGTCGACCTCGAAGACCTGCTCAAGGGCCTGCAACGCCAGGAGGTCCTGTTGCGCGAGCGCCAGAGAACCGAGCAGCTCGGCCACCTGAACCAGAAGCTGCAGTTTCTCGCCGAGTCCATCGACGACCTCTACCACGACCTCAATATGGTCCGACGCCCGCCGCTGCAGGGTTCCACACTGAATACCGGCGACGAAGCGGGCGAAGCCGACGCGCTGGAAATTCCGGCGATTTTCAATCAGCTGTCACCGCGCCAACTGGACGTGGCACGCCTGGTCGGCAAGGGCCAGACCAATTACCAGATCGCCTGTGAACTGGGCATCACCGAAAACACCGTGAAACTCTACGTGTCCCAGGTCTTGCGCCTGACCCATATGCATAACCGCACCCAACTGGCGCTTGCCCTGGCACCGAACAACTCGGGACTGCGCCATCGCGTCACGGCGCATTGAGCGCCGTGACGACTCAGTTGCTCGAACTCTGCAACTTGCCACCTTCATCCTGTTTGTAGTACTCCGGAATTTCATGCTGGAAGCTGTTCAGCCACCGCTGCATGGCCTGCTCGCGCTCGGCCTGGGTCGCGGGCTGGCGGATCGGCGAGGCGACCTGCGCGCGGTTCTGCAGTTGCAGCCAAAGCTCAGTCTGCGCCTGCTGCGGCGACGACGGCCCCTCGTCGAGCGCCGCAGCGGCCAGGGGCAAAGCCAGTAGTAGCAGAGCGCTCAAGAGTCGGCATTGCATGGTTCCATCCTCCAGGATCTAACGCACATCAGTCGGCGGTACAGCCACCACGGCCGCCACCCGTTCACTGGCCGCCGGCGCTCTCGGCGCCTGCTCCTTGAGCTGCTGCGCACGGGCCTGCGCCTGTGTGACCTGCTGCGGCCCGAGGCCGGCACGCGTGACCAGTTCGGCCGCCTGCTTCCAGTTGTCCTGGTAGATCAGCAGCGTGACCAGGTTTTGCGCGGCCAGGCTATTGCCCTGCTTAAGCTCCATGGCCGTGAGGAACTCAAACCGCGCGTCGTCCAAACGCAGTTGGTTGAGATAGACCACCCCCAGGTCATTGCGGATTTTTTCGTCGGTCGGCGTCAGTTGTGCGGCCCGCTGCAGGTAAGTCAGGGCCTGGCGATTGTCACCCCGCGCCGCCGCCAGTTGCCCGAGCCCATGCTCGCCTTCGGCAGCCAGGCAGCCACCCAGCAGGCTGCGGTACAGCGGCTCCGCCTCACTGCGCCCTAGCAGTCGATAGACCCGGGCCTTGCGCAGGCGCACATCGGCCAGGTGGTCCGGCAGGCTCTGCAGGTTGGCCAGGCTGGCGTGGAGCTTGCCTTCATTGGCCATATCGTCGGCCAGGTTCATGGCCAACTCCTGCTCCGAGCTCGGCTTGGCACAACTGGCCTGGCCAGTCAGGGCCTGCCAGGGCGCCTGGCCATTGGTGGCGCAACCACTGAGCAAGAACAGCCCCAGTACAGCAATCAGTCCCTTCATGCGCTCACGCCCCCTAGGCAGTGCTAAAAGCCTTGGCTATCGCCATAAACCCCGGTCCGGCCAACACGATCAGCAGTGCCGGAAACAAAAACAGCATCATCACCACCGACATCTTCGCCGACAGCTTGGAGATATATTCCTGCAGCCGAGTCAGCCGCCGATCGTCGAGCAGTTGCTTGAGTGATAGCAGCGATTTCATCGCCCCGCCGCCCTGCTGGATCAATTGCTGAAGAATCACACAGGTATCGTTGAATTCATCGACCGCCAGCAGATTCGCGGTCTTGGCCAGTTCTTCGCTCAGTTCCAGCCCCGAATCGACCCGCGCCAGCAGCAGGCGCAGCTCGGCCGACAGCTGTGGCAGCAAGAGCCGCGCCTCGTTGCTCAAGACCCGCAAGGCCTGCTCCACGGCCATGCCCGACTCGAACAGAATCCGCAGCAAAGGTATGAAGGTCGACACCTCCTGGGCAATCTGCTCCTGACGACGGCGAGCCGCCGACGCCAGCACGCGCTTGGGCAACAAGTAGCCCAGCCCGAGGGCACACAGCAGGGAAATCCAGCCCTGCTCGAAGGTCGGGAAAAACAGGTTCTGCACCACCAGGACAAGCACCAGCGCCAGCACCGGCATGCCGATCTGGCAGGCGGCGTAGAACGAGCGCTGGCTGGCCTTGCGCCAACCAATGCGATTCAGCAGGGTCTGGGTTTCCGTGTCCAGGCTGACCGAGCGCCGCCCAAACGAACTATCCCCCAAGACCCGCATCCAACTGCCCAGCTTGTTGTCACGGCCCACCTGCCCCAGCAGGCGTTGCGAGACTTGTCGGGTGCGCTGGCGCTCGTTGAGCACGCCGCCGATGACCACACCGGTCGCCGCCAGCAGCAACAGAGCGCACACCAACAGGGCCATCTCAAACGCTCCGCATCATGCGCCACAGCGCCAGACAGCCGAACGCCTGCAAGCTGAAGGCGCCCAGCAACAGTTTCTGCCCGCCGCTGTCCCCCCACATGTTCATCAGATAAGCCGGATTGGCCAATAGGAAATAGCCCGCCACGCTGACCGGCAACAACGCCAGCACGATGGCGGTGACCCGGGTTTCACCGGTCATGGCGCGCAACTGACGAGCCGCCTGTTCGCGTTCGCGAATCAGCTTGATCAGGTTCTCCAACAGCTCGCTGGCATTGCCGCCAAAGCGGTGGTTAACCTTGAGCCCCAAGGCAAACAGACGGAATTCATCCCGCTCGTAAAGCTCGGCGAAGTCATGCATGGCATCCGGCAAGGCCACCCCCAGTTGGACATTGCGTTCGACCCGACTCATGGCGCCTTTCAAGGGGTCACCGGCGGCGCTAATCCCACCGATCACCGCATCGGCCAGGGTGCGCCCGGCCTTGAGACTGCGCACCGTGTAATCCAACAAGGTGGGCAACTGCTCAACCATTCGCCGGACCCGACGCCGGTACCGCCAGGCAATAAACACACGCAGGCCCAGCGGTGGCAGCACAATCGCGGCCAGCAGGCCAAACCAGCTCCACATCAGCCACCCCAGTAACGCGATAAAGGCCCACCCCAGCAGCCACAGGTTCATCCGCTCATCCGGGCGCCCCAGGCCAGCTTGCAGAAAGCCTCGCTCTAGGGCAGTCCAGCGACTCTTTTCGACGATCAGTTGCGGCTGTCCCTGGGCCAGTCGGCTCAGTACCCGATCGGTTCCCGCCTTACGCATGCCCCGGGCAAACAGATAGGCCGCGGCCGCCAGCATCAGCAGGCAGATCGCTCCCAGCAGCAGGGCAATCACGACGACCTGGCCAGCGACTCGCGCCGCAGCTTGTCACCGGCCGGATTGATCGCATCACGCAGAAACCCGAAGCCGGTGCGCCGGTCGAGCAGGAACAGGGTGTTGGTCACATAGACATCGTCACGCACCCCCACCACTTCGACCACCTCACTGACACAGCGGCGACCATCGGGCATGCGTGTCAGCTGGATTACGATATCGAGCGCGGCACAGATCATTTGCCGCAGGGTCTTCTCGGCCACCTGATAGCCGGTCAGGCCCACCAGGGTCTCCAGGCGCAGCAATGCATCCTGGGCATTGTTGGCGTGCACCGTGCTCATCGAACCGTCGTGCCCGGTGTTCATCGCGGTCAGCACATCGAGCACTTCAACGCCGCGAATCTCGCCGAGGATAATGCGATCCGGGCGCATCCGCAGGGCGTTGCGGATCAGGTCGCTGGACTTCACCTCGCCATGGCCCTCGGCATTCGGCGGCCGGGTTTCCAGGCGCACGACATGGGGGTGACCCAGTTGCAGTTCGGCAACATCCTCGATGGTCACCAGCCGCTCACGCGGGCTGATCAACTGGCTGAGGATATTCAACAACGTGGTCTTGCCGGTGCCGGTACCGCCACTGATCAGAACATTGCACCGCTTGCCCACCGCCTCCTGGAAAAACTCGAAGATCGCCTGATCGATGGTCTGCATCGCCACCAGGTCACTGCTCTTGAGCATGTCCTTGCGAAACTTGCGAATCGACAGGCACGGCCCGTCCAGGGCAATCGGCGGGATAATGGCGTTAACCCGGCTACCGTCGGGCATGCGCGCGTCGACCATCGGCGAAGACTCGTCCAGGCGCCGCCCCAGGGGCGCCAGAATCCGTTGCATCACCCGTTCCACGTGGTGGGCATCGATAAAGCGCAGGTCGCTCTGGTGGAGGACGCCGTCACGTTCGAAAAATACCCGGTGCGGCCCGTTGACCAGAATCTCGGTGACCGCCGGATCGCGCAGCAGCACCTCCAGGGGGCCGAAACCGGTCAACTCATCAACGATCTCCTCGGCCAGGCGCTCCATTTCATACCGCGAGATCGCCAGGTGCAGGCGCGAGACATACTCGGCGACCTTGTCGATGACAAATTGCGCCAGCACCTGACGCGAGCCTTCCAGCAGGTTTTTTCCCGACTCCTCGATGGCATCGATCATGTAGCGATGCAGCACCAGCTTGAGCCCTTCGTGGTCGGTGTTACCGGTGTTCGGCCGCGACGTGGCACCGAACAGTTTCTCGCCGTTCATTTCTGCCCCCAGAGCCGTTTCAACAGGCCAGTGGGCTTGACCATGCCCTCGGAGCGCTTGGCCAGGCGTTCGCCCAAGGTACGCAGGCCCTGGGTGAGGGCTTCGCGTGGCGCCAGCTCAAAGAGCGTCTGGCCCTGGTTCTTGGCATTGAGACGCACCTCCGGGCTCAATGGCAGCACTGCCAGCACGTCCAGGCCGAAGGTCTTGCCCAGGGCTTCGGAGTCCGGTGCCACACCGCGCACATAGCGGTCGACCAGCAGCTTGGCGTGGTCAAGTTTCATGCCCTTTTCACGCCACTGATTGAGTACGGCGAGGTTGCGCCGACAGTCCAGCACACTCTGGTCGGTGTACCACAGGAGCTTGTCGCAATGGCTGACAAAGGTACGCAGGGCATCACTGTCCGACTGCCCGCTGAGGTTGACCACGATATGTTGGAAATGCTGGCGCAAGGCGCTGAGCAACATGTACAGCTCGGCGGCGCTGGTGCGCTTGAGTGGCTCATCGCCCGGTGCGTAGGCCAGGATCCGTAAACCTTCCGCGGTACTGGTAAAGGCGCTGTCGATCAGCGTGGTATCGAGGCGCCGCAGATGACGCAGGGCATCGCCGAACTGGAACGAACTTTCCAGGCCCAGCAAGGCCAGGCTGTCACCGCGCGGCAGGCCCAGGTCCAGCAACAGGGTCTGCTGCCCGCTTTTTTGCACCACCAGCGCCAGATGGCTGGCAAGCAAGGCGCCATCGGCGTTGCCCTGGGTACCGTAGAGCACGGTCAGCCCGCCCAGCAGCGTATTGGGCGCCACCGGCGGCAGGCGCTTGCTCAAGCGCCGGACCAGGCCGGCCACCTCACTGGAACGCGAGCCATAGGCAACGAAATCCCGTGCGCCCGCACGCATGGCGTTAAGCACCAACTGGTTGTCCATACCGTCGCCCAGCGCAACGATGGCCAGCATCGGCTTGGCTTCCAGCGCACCCTCGATCAGCGCGCTCTGGGCCACCACATGCTCGCGATCCAGGCCGACAAACACCAGGCTGGCGAAGGTCACATCGACCAGGGCGAGCAACTCGTCAAGGCTGCCCATGCCGGCACTGACCACCTGCCCCAGGGGCGCCAGCGCGCCCTGCAGCCACTCAAGGTCGGTGTCGTTGCGCGTGATGGCAAGAAAGGTTTGGCTCAGGCTCTGGCTCATTGCGATAACCCGCTACGGCGATCGAAATTGCCGTTTTCCAGGAAGAACAATCGGTACCAGTTCGGATCGTAGTTGCGCAGTTTCTCTCCCGGCAGCGACGGCAACTGTGCATTGGCCGACAGCGGCTGGACCAGGTGCGGGGTGACGATCATCAGGAGCTCGCGTTCTTCGCGACTGATCGACGAGTCGCGGAAAAACGCGCCGAGAATGGGAATATCGCCCAGCCCCGGAAACTTGTTCACCTGGGAGCTGTTGCGGGTGCTGATCAGGCCGCTGATCACAAAACTCTCACCATCGGCCAGGGAAATACTGGTATCGGTGCGGCGGATGGTCAGCCCCGGCACGATGGTGCCCGCGATGGTGACGGTATTGCTGTAATCGAGCTCGCTGACTTCCGGTGCGACTTTGAGAGAAATGCGATCACGCCCGATGATGGTCGGCGTCAGAGTCAGGCGGATGCCGAACTCCTTGTACTCGATGGCCACCGTATCGCTGCCGCTGCTAGGCACCGGAATCGGGATCTCGCCACCGGCCAGAAAGCTCGCGCTTTGACCACTGAGCGCCACCAGGCTGGGGCGCGCCAGGGTGTAGGCAAAACCGCTGCCTTCCAGGGCATTGATCATCGCCATGGTCTTGCCGCCGAACCAGGCAAAGTTGAAGACGCCGTTATCCACCGGCAGCTTGGGCGTCACCACGCCACCGACGCTCGGCAGGGTATTGGGTGCACCAAAGAGGAAATTACCGCGTGAACCGACCAGCGCCGTACTGGCCTCCTTGAGCTTGGTTCGGCTGACCTCGACAAAGCGGATATCGGTCTGCACCTGACTCGGCAATGTCGGGTCGTCGGAAGGCGATAGCGCCGTGCTGGTCAGCGCCGCGGTGGCACTGCCCTGGACAAACACCATGCTTTGGCGCGGCGCACTTGAGCAGGCGGTCCAAAGCATCAGGCTGGTCGCGCCAGCACCGACCCCCGTCAGCAAAAACGCGCCGTTATCGGACAACAACTGCACATCGGCAATTTTCGGATCGCCCACGGCGACCCGGGTGATCGCCACGGGCGAACGGATTTCCTGCTGGTTACCCTGGTCGACTTCAAGCACCGCCGGCATCTGCCCCAGCCCCGCGCAGTTGGCCGCAGCCGCCAGTGCGGACGGCGCCGTCGGCACCGCCAGGAACAAGGCCCACAACAGCGGTGTGAGTATCTGCATGGAATGACGACTCATGGGCAGTTTCCTTGCGGATCAGGGAGTTTGTTGGCTGACTTGATTGCCACGGATCACTTCGATGCCACGGCGACCCGAGCCACCCGAGCTGCCCCCGGCCGCGGGCAGCCTGGGCGGCCCGGCCAGTGCCAACTGGGTGAACTGGTAAAGACTGCGGTTGGCGTTTTCCAGGTTGGCACTGGCCGCCGTATCACCCGACCAGTAGTGCGCCAGGCGCTGCTCCTCGGCACTGCGCACCGCCAGGCGCAGGCTACCCACCTGAACCGCCAGCAGGAAACGGCTGAGCAAGGGCTCGGGCACCGCCAGCACCACGGTGCGGGCGGCGGCACGGCGCTGATCCTGCTGGAGCCGCTCTTCAGGGGTGGCGGCCGGCGCGGCCGGCTTGCCGTCATTGGCCAGGCCCAACTGATCGCCCACCGCAAGCACACGCATGGCGGGCAGCGCCACCTGGGACGACGGCTGGGGGTTGAGGGCGTTCTGGGGCAAAAACAGCAGGACATCGACATAGTCGCCGGGCATCAGTCGCCCACCCGCCCCCGTCACTTCATCGACCGCCAGGCTCAGGGCCCGCTCATCGCTGCGGATCATCCGCGCCAAAGGCCCACCGGCTGTCAGGATTTCATCGCTCAACCAACTGCCCGCCGTCAGCCCTCTCATGGGCATGCGCCCCACCACCTGGTCCAGGTTGGCCAGGCTTCCGGCCGGCGCTACATGGAGTTTTTCCACGGCCAGATCGTCGGCTGTCAGGGCAATAAAAGGAGGGACATCGCGCACCAGCACCACGACCGGCACCCGGGTTGGATCTTCGACGGCATTCGTCAGAGGTGCGCTGGGCGCAACGGCTGGAGGCGCTGTTTCGGTAGGCTGTCGACTGAGAACCAGCCCCCAATAGCCGGCAATGATCGCCCCGATCAACAACACAGCGGCAAGGCCCATGGTCAGGCGACTGTTCATTACGGCTCTCCCTTTCCTACTGCACAGCATCAAGCAAAAATCTTCGCCATCAGGCAGCGATGAACATGCAACTATTTGGCTATTTGAAGGTAGTCCAACTAGGACGAAACGCCATTACCGCATCGGAATTTTCTACTTTAGTAAGTATCGCAAATGAGCCCAGACGCTTTCACCGGCGGCAAAAGCATTAATACTTTCCAACTAGTCAGTTCTTACAGTTGCTAGCCCGTAGTTTGTTGACAATGCTGTATTTGCATGAGGAAAACATGTTGCGCTATGGCGGTATCAGCGTTGGCGTGGGCCACGCAAGGAGAACGACAATGTTCCGTGAAACGATGACCAAACTGTATGTAAAGACCTACCTTCTGCTCAAAGGCAAAGAAGCGGCGTCAGGTATTGAATACGCCATTGTCGCCACCATGGTCGCTGTCGTACTGGCCACGTTCGTCACGCCGATCAGCAGCCATATAAAATCCATTTTCACCTCCATTCAGACCTCCATCGGCACCTGAGCCAAACAGCAATTGAACGTGATTTGCCCCTGCGTCACTTACCCCGCGACAGGTATCGCCCATGAATCCCTCAGTACCGCCGCCGCGCCAGCAGCTGCTTCTTGTGGATGACGAAGAAGATGCCCTGCTGGAGCTGGCGGAGTTGCTGGAGGGCGAAGGGTTTTGCTGCTTTACCGCGACCTCGGTCAAGCTTGCCCTGCATCATCTGACCCGCCATCCGGATATCGCCCTGGTCATTACCGACCTGCGCATGCCCGAGGAAAGTGGCATCTCGCTGATCAAGCGCCTACGTGACCATACGGCCCGCGAGCACTTGCCAGTGATTGTCACGTCCGGCCATGCCGATATGGAGGATGTCAGCGATATGCTGCGCCTGCAGGTACTGGACCTGTTTCGCAAACCCATCTATCACGTGCGCTTGCTGGAAACCCTCGACAACCTGTTCCCGCCACCGCGCCTGCAACTGGCCCGCCACTGATTCCCTGAGGTACATGACCTGTAGACGCGAGGCTGCTCGCGCCTACAGTAGGGTGTGTCTGGCAGGCACTACAGCTGATAGCTGAAGCTCAGGGTAAATCGCGGGCTGCGGTTGAAGCTGTCCAACGCTTTGTCAGACATCGGCTTGGCCATTTCCAGCGCGATGTTGTAGTAGCGCGCATCGCCAAAGCGCAGGCCCAGGGCCGCCGACGACATGTCTGCGCCTTGCAGGTTGAACTCGTTGTACCAGGTCCGCGCTCTGTCCAGCACCACGTAGGGTTGGAGCATCTTCACCCACTCACCGTCGCGACTGAAGGTGTAGTTGAGCTCATAGGCCAGGCCCCAACCCTTGTCGCCCATGGCCTGGTCCGTCGGATAGCCGCGGCCGAAGTTCTGCCCACCAAAGGTCGCGCCTTCACTTTCCGGCAGGTTGTCGTTACTCCAGTACAGCGCCGCCGAGATGACCCCCTGCCACTTCTCGAAGAAACGATCACTCTGCACGCCGGACAAGCGCAACCGGAAGAAATCCAGGTCATAGAGTGTGTTGGTGGCCTTGGCTCCCATGGCATCGAGGCCCTGGTAGATCCCGGCGCTGAGAATACGCAACTGGCTGGCATCGGATTTGCGCCAGTCCGTCTCGATGGCCAGCGCGCGAATATCGGTTTCCAGGGTCAGCGCAAAAGGAAACCCCACGCCCTGGTAACGGGTCTTGTCGTTGACCCCATAGAGCCGCGAACCCAGGCTCCACCACTGGTCCTGGGAGGCGATCAAAGGGTAGCTCAGACCAATCGAAAAGCGGTCGTTCTCGCGCCGAGCCCTCAGTTCCTGGCCATTGCCGGCCTGGATCCGGGTCGAGGGCTCGGCACGATAGCGTGCACCGTACAGGCCCAGTTGCAGGCCTTCGCTACCCAGGTACTGGCCATAGTCGAGGCGATAGTAATGTTCCTTGTCGTCCCCCGGCGGAAACAGTCCGCTCAGGCTCAGTTGCTCAGCCATGGCGGTCTGCGAGTTGCTGCTGACACCCAGCAGCGCCTGCACACCGTCACGGCTGCCATCGGTCAGGCTCATGCTGCTGGTGAAGGGCTTGCGACTGGCCACAGCGATCAGGCTGGAGGCACCGTCGGTGGTGCCGGGCGGCGGCACCTGGGCTTGCAGGGTCACACCTGGGACGCGGCTCATCAGGCTGGTGTAGCGATCGAAGGTCTTGCGCGTCAGCGGCCGCTCGGCCTTGAGCTTGGCCACCAGTTCGTCCAGATAGGCCGACACCGGGCCAATATCGCCCTGCAATTGATAGTCGCGGATATAGCCCTCGACCAGGACCACCCGGACCAGCCCGCCTTCAAAGTGTTGCTGCGGCAGGAAGGCGTAGGACAGCAGGTAACCGTCCTCCTGATAACGCCGGGTAATACTGCGAGTCGCCTCGATCAGTTCGCCGAGCGTGGTGGGATGGCCCATCAACGGCTGATACAGCGCCCCGAGTTCCTCCAGCGGGTAACGTGTGCCGCCTTCGATCTGCACTTGGCTGATCGTCACCCGGGTGCCCATCATCATCGGCTGGGCGCTGCTGGCCGAAGGCTGCGGCAGGTTCAGCTCTGGCGTCTTCGGGCGATAGGCATCGGCAGGCAGGTTGGGGGTAGGCAGATTGCGAATCGTGTCGTTGCTGTTGAGGAAATTGGGCAGGGTGTCAGCATTGACGCAGGAGCACACCAGCATAAACAGCGAAGGAACAATAACGCGCATAGGACACTCCATGGCCAGACCGCGGCGGTCATGCAAGCGTGGCGGGCTCACCACCCTCCCTTGTCGGACCTCGGGCCTGGAGCATGATCGCCACACGAAAAAAGACGAGAGAATCATAAGAGTCTCTCGTCCCAACCAAGCGTAGGCGCTGTAGGAGTGGCCGTCGAATCGACCAGGTGCATTCAGTTATTTTTTGCCGCCCAGGCCATTGAGCAGGCCGCCCACCAGACCGGTACCGCTTGAACCGCCAGCGCTCGCGCCGACACCTGCTCCAGCTCCAGCACCCGCCCCAACGTTAACGCCACCCAGCGACGCACCCACCTGGTTAACCAGCCCGCCGACATTGCCGACGGTCTGGCCGAGGCCGCCGGCCAAGCCGGTGCTGCTGCCACCACCAATGCTAGCGCCCACGTTGCCGACTGCAGTGCCAGCCTGGGTCACCAGATTGCCCACCGAGGCGCCGATACCCACACCGGCGCCAGCGCCGACCCCACCCGATACCGAGCCACCCAGGCCGCCGATATTTTGGGTCAGGCCAGTGACAATGCCAGTCACCGGGGCCAGTGCATTACCGCCCAGGCCACCCGAGCCGGAGCCTGTGCTACCGCCAGTACCCGAACCGGGGTTATTGACATAGCCGCCGGCAGTGCCGGTGGTTTCACCCAGGCCACCCAACAGGCCGCCAACCAGGGAGCCCAGAGGATTGTTACCCGTGGCCCCGGAAGCCTTGTCACCGGCGCCCTTGACGGTCGAACCCACGCCTTTGAGCAGCGAGTCCACCGGAGTGCCCAGGCCAGTCGCATCACCCACCTTGTCGGTGGTGCTCTCCACCATGGCGATGACCGGCACCAGTTTGTCGCCCACCTCTTTGGTCGCCGAGCCCAGCGGGCCGGTGGTGGTTGCAGTGCTGAGGGTATCGCCGAGCATGGTGACCTTCTCACCGACGCCATCGACCACCGTGCCGACCTTGCCGACCACTTGCGGTACCACCGGCAACTGACCCACCGGCGAAGTCGCGGAAAATGCCGTAACGCCCTGGCCCAGAGCCGAAACACCCTCACCCAGATTGGCGGTGGCTGCGCCTACGCCGCTGGCCGTAACGCCCAGCGCGTTGCTATCGGTGCCCAGCGTGCCGAGACCTTTACCCACGGCGGTGCCCAGGCTGGTGACCGCGTCGCCGGTCGAGGAGACCAGGCCGCCCACGCCACCGGTCAGCGCGGTGCTGCCCAATACCGGGATGGTGCCGATGGTATCGCCCAGGCCACTGACACCGCTGCCGACGCCGGCAACGGTAGTACCCACATCGCCGGCGACCTGACCGGTTACCAGAGGGCTGGATTGGACAGTCGGCCCTGTTGGGTCGGTGCCGCCACCGCCGCCAGAGCCACTTGAAGCCACATGACTTTTCGAACCGCCACCGCCGCTGCTGCAACCAGCCAGGCCAACAGCCAAAGCCAACACCAGAACTGAACTTGCCTTGAACCAGACGTTTTGAGTTTGCGCTTTCATGATTGTTATTCCTTGCACCTGTCGAGTCTTTGGAAGCCGTCGGGTTCTAATGCCAAACGTTCTTCCTCCGTGGTGACTACATAAAAGCTGCAAGCGCTGATACAGACAATTCGCAACTTGGTATTAACCCGTTATATAAAGCCCACCCCACTCGACCCAACAACTAACACCAAAGTTATAAATAATGACTTAGCCCTTATATAAAAACCTTGAAAATCAAGGCCCGGATTTTGTGTCAAACAACCCGAACACCGCTATCAATACGGAAGTTATATATACAATTAATAGTATTTAAATTGAGTTCTCTCTGACTTACCGCACTCACCATGCGCGACACAACGCGCCCCCGAAACAGCTGGCCCTTGCCTTATACTCAGGCGCCCCTTCCCTGCCTGGAGAACCTTATGCCCGCCCCCGTCTGGTGGATGCTCTGCCTGCCGTTTGTCGCCGGTGCCTTCCTGCCCCTGCAAGCCGGGATCAACGGCCAACTGGCAAAGCACGTTTCGAGCGTTCTGGCCGCGGCCATGATCTCGTTCGCCGTGGGCACCCTGGCGCTATTGCTCCTGGTCATGGCGCAACGTGAAGTCCCCGGCCTGAACGCCTTGAAAAGCCTGACCTGGTGGCATTGGAGCGGAGGCTTGCTGGGCGCGTTTTTTATCACCACCGCCGCCTTCGCTGGCCCCCGTATCGGCGCGCTGCTGTTTATGGCCCTGGTGCTGGCCGGACAACTGGCCATGGCGCTGGCGCTGGATCACTTCGGCTGGGCCGGCTTTCGCGAAACCCCGATCAGCCTGGGCAAGGTCGCCGGCCTGGTCTTGATCCTCGCCGGGGTCTTCCTGATTCGTCGCGGTTAAGCCCGCTCGCGACCGTTCTCAGTCGACCACGCTGAACTCGACCCGGGCGGTTTGTCCGCCCTCATCGAGCACGCTCAGCTCATAGAAACCCTCTCGGTCAAACGTGGCATTGAGGCTGTCTTGGTCGGCGCTGTTGCCCAGCGGCGCGCCATTGACGAACCACCAGCGCCGACCACTGCCGCCCAGGGCCGAGACCTTCAGGCGCAGCGCCTCAAGGCTCGCTGCCGGCCGCCGCAAGCGATCGCCCTGGCGCACACCGACAATCGACAGTGGCGGCGTTGAGGCCAGTTGGGCTGGAGGGCACCGCGGATCATTGCCCGGCAGCCGCGCCGCGCGCCGCTCGGCACGCGCCAGCCAGGGTTCCAGCGGCGCGGGCCACAGCGCCACTTCACGCGACACGGCACCAGGACAAGTCGAGGCGACCTGTTGGCCACGATCATTGACCCAGATGCGCTCCAACAACCCCAACCCCAAGGGCTGGTCCTGGGCCAGCAGGGTGGGCGGCGTGGTGCTGTCCAGCGTCCAGGCAAAACGCTGGCGTCGACAGTTGGGATCATCACGGCTCATAGGCTGGCCCAGTGGCCAGCAGATCGCCGCAACGCCGATATTGGCCGGAACGGCCTGGACAGGGGCTACCAGGCCACGTTGGCTGTCACGGTTACTGAGCACATCGTGCACCTGCAACATCAGCGGCGCCGCCGACGCCAGACCGAACTGCCCCGGCACCGGCGTGCCGTCCGGGCGACCGATCCAGACGCCGATCAGATAGCGTGGCCCCACCCCGATTGCCCAGGCATCGCGAAAGCCATAGCTGGTACCGGTCTTCCAGGCCAGTTGCGGACGCTGGACCAACTCGGCCCGCGGATCACGATCCGGACGCGCCTGGCCACTGAGGATCCTGCGCACAATCCACGCCGCGCCGGGCGATAACAGCCGCCGCTCCTGCAGGGACTCGTCAGGCTGCAAGCGCGGGCGAGCGCTCATTCCCTCACGGGCAAAGGCGGCATAGCCACCCACCAACTCCTCCAGCCGACTCCCCGTACCGCCCAGAATCAACGCCAGATTCGGCTCGGCCAGCGCCGGCAACGCCAGGGGCACGCCGGCGTTGCGCATCTGCGCGGCAAAGCGTTTGGGCCCGTAGGCTTCAAGCAACTGCACCGCCGGCAGGTTCAACGACATCGCCAGTGCACTACTGGCCGAGACGGCACCACTGAAACCGGCGGAAAAATTGCCCGGTCGATAATCGCCATAGCGACGCGGGACATCCTGCAGCAACGACTCGGAATGGATCAGCCCCTCATCCAGGGCCATGCCATAGAGAAACGGCTTGAGGGTCGAACCTGGCGAGCGCAGGGCGCTGATCATGTCGACATGCCCAAAGCGTCGCGGGTCGTTGATATCCACCGAACCCAGGTAGGCGCGCACCGCCATGGTCTGCGTCTCGACCACCAGGATTGCCGCCGATGTCCGCTCCGGCAGCCGCGCGCGCCAGCCCAGGAGCAAGTCTTCGAGGCGCCGCTGCAGGCTGGCGTCCAGGTTCGTGCGGATCAGCGCCGGGCTATCGCTGCGGTTCAGGCGCCGGGCCAGCAGGGGCGCCAGGCTCGGTTCCAGGCGTGGCGCCAGCAGCAGGGGCTCTTCCAGCGCTTCGTCCACCGCTGCCTGGGGCCAGACCTGATACTCCGCCAGCCGGCGGAGCACCTTGTCCCGCGCCACCTGGGCGCGGGCCGGATGCCGATCCGGGCGCAGACGGCTCGGCGCCTGGGGCAAGACGGCCAGCAACGCCGCATCGGCACGGGTCAGTTGCTGTGGCGACTTGCCCAGGTAGGCCCAACTGGCAGCCGCCACACCTTGCAGGGTGCCGCCAAAAGGCGCGCGGTCCAGATAGAGCGCCAGGATCTGCGTCTTGCTCAGGTGCCATTCCAACTGGGCGGTGCGCCACAACTGACGCAGTTTGCCATGCCAGGTGCGCGAGTGCGGATCGAGCAGGCGGGCGACTTGCATCGACAGGGTGCTGCCACCGGACAGGACCCGGCCTCCCGTAAAGTTTTGCCACGCTGCACGCCCCAAGGCCAGGGGATTGACCCCGGGATGTTGGTAGAACCAGCGGTCCTCGTAGGTCAACAACGCCTCGATGTAGTAAGGCGAAACCTGCGCCGGCTCCACCGGATACCGCCAGACACCCTGGGCATCGGCAAAACGCCAGAGCGGCGTTCCGTCCTCGGCCAGCACCACCCTGGCCCGATCATCACCCGGCAGGGGCAACGGCCAGATACGATCCGCCAGCCAGAGAGCGGCCAGCATCAGTAGCAACCCCGCGACGCCACGTTTCACCGCACGCGCCTTCAAGGCAACGCTCTATGCTGAAGGGAACTCGCCAGGGCCAATAATGGCCAAAGACTCAGGTCCGGCACACAAGCCGGCCCTTTCATCGGGATACGCATATGCAGGTAGAAAGCTTTTTCGAATGGCTGGGACAAGCACTGGGCTCGATTATCCGGTTTATCGTCGATGGGTTGAGCGGGGTTTTCAATGGGCTGGCTCACGCAGGCGGCAACTTTGTCGAAGGGCTATCCAAGGCGCTGGGCATGGACACGTCGCTGATCAGCATCATTGCGCTGATTATCGGGCTGATGATGCTCTACTCGGCGATTCGCGCGTTCATGCGCGCCTCGATCATCCTGGGGATCATCTGGTTGATGCTTGGGCTCTGGCTATTGAGCTGGATCATGCACTGATCGCTCGCCTCTACAGGGCCTGCTGAAACCCTGTAGAAGCGAGCGTCGAGCACGTCCCTAGCGTCCGTTGATCTGCATATCGCCCGGCGTTTCGCCCACGGCCTGCCAGTTCGGCCGGTACATGGACTCGACCTGCGGCGGCGGTACCCGGTAGGTACCCGGCGTCACCGCCCGGGCCAAATAAAGCAGGTGAGTCGTGCCATAACCATCCAGGTCCAGGGCCGCAACATAACGGTCATCACGAAATTCCTGGTGCTTGAGGCTCGCGTTCTGCATCGACTCGCGCCATTCCTTGACCTTGCTGCTGGCGTTTTCCAGGCTCGCGGCACTCTGCGCCAGATTCTGGTTTTCCAGCTCAAGCCCGGCGGGCAACAGGTCGACGACCAATGCATCCGGTACCCGCTGCTTGGCGCTCACCGCCAGATGCACCAGCACCAGGTCGCCACTGGCCAGGGCCTTGAGGTTTAACGGCTGGCCGTTCATCCCCAGGAATTCACGACGAATACTCAGGTTCTCACCGCCTGGCGCCGGTGCCTGCTGTGGGTATCCGGAAATGGTCAATTGCTGATAGACCGGCACATCACTCGAATTGCGCAACGACAACGGCGTGGCAAGCATGGCGCCTTCGAGCTTCAGGCCCGACTGGCTATTGCTCAGCTCGCGGGTTTCGCCGGCGCTGCTCAATTGCGCGGTCCAGTTCGCTTCAGGCTGGCCAAGCAGGCCACGACCGGCCAGGAACAACGAGTTACGCTCCTGGGTCGAGAGCCATTGACTGGCCGCCAGTTGATCGGACAGCTCGAAGAGTCGCTCCTCGCGCTGGCCACGCGCCAGATCGTTCTCCTCCAGCAACGCCATAATCAGCGCCTGGTCACGTAGCGGGCTGCCATAGTCGGCCAACCAGTCGTTGGCTTTACGCGTGGTTGCCAGCCCAGCCAGCAGCGCCTGATCGGCCCGTGGCTGATCGCCCATTTTCTGCAGGGCGATGGATAGCTGGACCAGCGCAAGACCGGAGCGAGCATCCATACGGCGCTCGAACAGACTGCGCAGGGCACCCAGCGGCGCTTGCTGGCTGCGGGCCAGGACCAGGGCGGCATACGCCTGCACTGCAAAGCGCGTGTGGTCGGCGTTTTCGCTGTAGTTCACTTCAATCAGGTTGCGTTCCTGCACATAGCGCAGCAGTCGCTCACTGGCCTTTTTCAACGCTTGCGGCGGCACGGAAAAGCCCTGTTCGCGAGCGCGCAGCAGGAAGTCGGTGACATACGCCGTCAGCCAGTATTCCTCCTCGCCATCCGCTCCCCACAGGCCAAAGCTGCCGTTGTAGCGCTGCATCCCCAGCAAGCGCTCGATACCCAGCTCAATCTTGCGCTTACGCTCGGCATCCGGCTCGCCTTCCAGGCCCAGGCGCTTGAGGCTCGCCGCATCGGCATACAGGGAGGGGTAAAGACCACTGGCCGTCTGTTCCAGGCATCCGTAAGGGTAGGCCTTCAGTGCGCGGATCTGCTCGCCCAGGTTCAGTGGCGGACGGCTCGACAGGCTGAGCAAGGCTTCACGTCCCGCAGGCTCGAAGGCTTCCAGTTGGCCCTCGGGCAGCGTCCATGGCTGGTCCTTGAGGACGGCGCGGTAATGCTTGAGCAGCGCCGGATAGGCCGGACGGACCCCTAGGGTCCATTCACGGGTAAACGGTGGCAGGCTTTCGCCCGGCAGATCGAGGCCATTGACCAGGACCTTGACCTTGCCCTGCCCATAGCCTCCGAGTGCGCGCACCGGCATCCGTAGCGTGGTGCGCTGGCCCGGCTTCAACTGCACCTGCTGCACAGTCTCGCCCAGCAAATTCAGCTGGCCTTCACTGCTCAGACGAACATCGAGGCTCTGCGCCCTGTCCGTCAGGTTCGACAGGTCCAGGGCCAATTGGGTCTGGTCACCACCGGCGAGAAAGCGCGGGGCCGACAGCTCGGCAATCAACGGCGCGGCCACCACGGTCTTGGCCTCGGCCATGCCATAGCGATCATCGGTCCAGGCCTGAGCCATCAGGCGCAATTCGCCGTTGAAGTCGGGAATATCGACACTGACCTCACCTTCGCCCTGCTCGTTCAAGGTCACCGGCGCGCTTTGCCGGGCAACAATGGTGACGCTGGTGTCGGGACGCTTGCCACCCTTGGCCAACGCCGCGTCGCCACCGAAGGCCAGGCTGGCCAGGCGCCCCTGCCCGGCTTCGATCAACTGGCCATAGATATCCAGTTGGTCGGCGCCATAGGCCTTGCGGCCAAACAGGCTGGAATAGGGATCGGGCGTCGGGTATTCGGTGATATTGAGGATCCCCACATCGACCGCCGCCAGCAGCACATGCACCTGCTTGGGGACACTGCCATCGGCATTACGAGCCTGGATCTTCACGGTCAGCGGCTGCTTGGGGCGCATTTTCTGCGGCGCCTCAAGGCTCAAGCCCAGCTTGCGCTGGGTACGATCCAGCGGCAGGTGCAACAGGCCCACGGCACGCTTGGGCGTGACATTGGCCTTGCGCTCGCCAGGACGAATCACCAGCGCGCTGACATACAGGTCATGGCGCGCCCATTTCGGATCGAGCTTGATCGCAAACTGCTTGCCTGCGGCGGGCACGTCGATCTCTTCCCACCACAGCGGCCCCTCACTGGACTCGACCATCAGATAGCCCTGGCCGGCCGCCGGCGGGGTCACCGTGACATTGGCCGTATCGCCGTCGCCATAGGCGGGCTTATCCAGGGCCAACTTGATCTGGTCCGGGCGGACCGCGCCGCCCTCGGTATTGTCCTGGGCCCGGTAACCGGCCCAGAAGCGCAAGCTGCTGACCAGCCCGGTCTGCGGATCCTCGACTTCGACACGGTAGGGGCCCCACTCCACCGGGAAACTGACCTTCGCGGTGTCGCCCGCCTTGATGCTCAGGGATTGCTCATCGAGGTTCAGGTATTTCTCGTTGTAGTGATAGCTCCAGCCATCGCTGTCCGAGTAGTTCCAGTAGTAGTCGCGACGCTCGCGCACCAGGCGGACCTTGAGATTGTCGACCGCCAGCTTCTTGCCTTGGTTGTCGGCCACCAGCAGCTCGAACTCCACCGGCCCGTCACCATTGGTTTCTTCACCATCGAACAAGGCGCGTAGCCCCGGCAACCGCTCGGCGGGCCAGACCGGCTGGACCAGACGCCGGGTAATCGGGCGCCCGCCCGACTCCTGGAGGCTGGCCTGGACAATCAGCTTCAACGGCGACCGGGCCTCGGTCCACTCGCTTTCCAGGCTGATGGTGGTTTCGCCCTTGGCATCCAGAGTGCGTTCTTCCAGCTCCAGATCCTGGCTCAGCTCTTCCTCGGTCACCGAGCCGAACTGGTATCCCGGTAGTGCCGGCACCGCATCACGCAAGGGCCGGACATAGACCTGCCCGCTCAGGCGGTTGCCTGCCGCTGGAGCGCCGTACAAGTAGCGACCATCGACCTGGATCTCGGCGGTATCCGCCGGGGCGATCGGGCCGTCCGCGCCCTTGAGCTCCAGCGCCAGGCGCTCGGGCAGGAAGTCCTCGACCAGGAATTCATACAGCTGTGGCTTGCCATCGCCCAGATCGAACACCAGTTGCCAGCGCCCGGTCGGAGCTTCGCCAGCCAGTTGCAACTGATATTGGTAGAGACCCGAAGCATCGGCCTCCCAGACAAACTTGCGGCTGACCTGCTCGTCGGGGCGCCGCACTTCGACACTGACCGGCTGCGGCTTCACCGGCTGGCCGTCCTGGTCGCGTAGCAAGGCATTGAGCAGCACGGTCTCGCCCGGACGATAAAGATCACGCGGGCCAAAGACAAAAAATTGCAGGGGATGGGCCGGCGGGCCATCGATGGCGAATTCGGCCAGGTCCAGGGCCGCGCTGTTCAGGCGCAACAGGCTGGTCTGTTCGCCCTGGTGCGCGAGCAGCACTTCGGCCTTGGGCGGCAGCGGCAGTTGGGCATGACCAGCACCATCGGTCTTGCCCTGGCCCACCACCCGGCCATCGCCGTCGAGCAGTTCCAGGGTCACGCCGTCCAGCGCCTTGCCACCTTCCAGGGCCTGGGTAAAGACATCCAGGCGTTTCTGGTAGCGGTGTGCGGAGAGGCCGATATCACTGAGGGTAAACAGGGTAGCCGGCTGGGAATAGTTATAGGTGCCGGACGCACGCATCACCGCCAGGTAAACACCGGGTTGTTGCAGAGGCTTGAGGCCGGTAATCGGCAGTAACAGGGTTTCGCGGGTGTTACGCGCTGGGTTGAGGTCGAAGCGTCCGCCATAGACCAGTTCGGCCATCGGCAACAGTTCACGCGCCTCGTAGCTTTCCAGGCTGGTGCCACGGCCCCAGCGACTGAGGAAGGCTGGCAACGATTCGGGCTTGATCCGGAAAAACTCCACATCGATCTTGTCGACGTTCAACGCAATCACTGGCAGGCCTTCGGCCAGGCGGGTCGGCAGCAAGGTGCCGCGGCTGGCGAAGCCGACGGTGGGCTGCAGGTCACGGGTCTCCAGGCGGCTGGAATACTCGCCAACCAGCTTGGCGCCGTTCACCCCGCGCAGGCCCGGATCAACGGTCAGGATCAATTTGCGCTGCGGTTCGAGATGGCGCAGGCGCAGTTCCATCAGGTTGCCCGAGAGCTCCCAGGCGCCGTCGACCTTGCCGCTGGTGCTGTCGACCAAATGCAGCTTGTCGTCGAACTTCTGCTGGGGATCCAGGGGGATGGAGAAGCTGACCGACAGGGTACTGGCGCCATCGAGCTGGATTTCGGACACATCCACCACATTCAACTCGCGACCGGCATAACGCTGGGCCAATGCCGCCACATCCTGGACCGCAGCGGCCTTGGCCTCGACAGCAGGTGCCGAAGTACCCGCCGGGGTCGTCGGGGTCGATGAATCGCACGCGCTGAGCAGTGCGAACACACAAGCCAGAAACAGTCCTTTGTTAAGCATGGGGTACTCGTCGGCAGGTCTATCGAAGGGGTGAACTATATAGCAAGGGCGACCAGATGGCGGGGGCGCCGGTCTGATTGACCGACGGTTTGCCCTTTGGTTCGCAGCTTAAACCCATTGTGTTCGCGCAGTCGAAAGCCCTTACGCTGGCGTGTCCGCGACGCGCCTGGCCGGCCCCCGCAAAAGCCCGGCCGGATACCAGGCGGTTTCCCACCATTCCTCGCTACAATGCCAGCCTAATCGAGGAACCTTCATGCCCGCCCTGCGCCAAGACTGGCAACACCGCGCCACCCATCGACAAGTCTGGGCCCTGGCCGCACCGATGATTCTGTCGAATATTTCCGTACCGCTGGTAGCGTTGGTCGACAGCACCGTGATCGGTCACCTGCCCCACGCCCATCAATTGGGCGCCGTGGCCATTGGCGCCAGCCTCTACACCTTTCTGGCCTGGGGCGTGGGTTTTCTGCGCATGGGCACCACCGGGTTCGCCGCCCAGGCAGCCGGGCGCGGCGACGGTGCGGCCCTGCGCCAGATCCTGTTACAGGGCCTGTTGCTGGGTGTCGTCCTGGCCGTGGTGCTGGGCCTGCTCGCGCTACCCCTGAGCGGGTTCGCGCTGAGCTTTATGCAGCCCTCCCCCGAGTTGCATCAGTTGACCCAGGATTTTTTCCATACCCGCCTGCTCGGACTCCCCGCCGCCCTGGCCAGCTATGCCTTGGTCGGCTGGTTCCTCGGCACTCAGAATGCGCGGGCGCCCCTGGCGATCCTGCTGACCACCAACCTGGTGAACATCGCCCTGAACCTGTGGTTCGTGATGGGGCTGGACTGGGGCGTCGTCGGCTCGGCACGCGCCTCGGTCGTGGCCGAATGGACCGGCGCGCTGCTGGGCCTGGCCTTGACCGGCAAAGCCTTGCGCGCCTACCCCGGCAAAGTCGCCTGGGCCGCCCTCGGGCTGTGGGGCAACTGGCGACCGCTGCTGGCGGTCAATCGGGATATTTTTATCCGCAGCCTGGCACTGCAATCGGTGTTTTTCCTGATTACCGTACAGGGCGCCAGGCTTGGCGATGCCACCGTCGCGGCCAATGCCCTGCTGCTCAATGGCCTGCTCCTGACGGCCCATGCGCTCGACGGCCTGGCCCATGCTGTGGAAGCACTCTGCGGGCATGCCATTGGCGCCCGGGATCGCCAATCGCTGCGTCGCTCGCTGGTGGTGGCAGGGGGCTGGTCATTGTTGATCAGTCTTGGCTTTGCCGGGCTGTTCTTGCTCGGCGGGCATTTGTTTATCGAGATGCAGACCGATATCGCCAGCGTGCGCGCTACCGCCGAACAATACCTGCCCTATCTGGCCCTGCTGCCACTGATCGCGGTGTGGAGTTACCTGTTGGATGGGCTGTTTATCGGCGCGACCCGGGCGCGGGAAATGCGCGATGCGATGCTGCTCGGGGTCCTGGCGCTGGCCCCCTGCGCCTGGGCCCTGCACAGCTTGGGCAACCACGGACTGTGGCTGAGTTTTCTCCTGTTCATGTCATTGCGTGGGCTGATCCTGGGCGGCTTTGCCTGGCGAATCAGCCAGCGCGATGGCTGGTTCAACCCGCGCCACGGCTAAGGCACCTCACAACGGCTGCCAGTAACGCCGCAGGTTATCCAGTCGCTCCTGCGCGGTCAGTCCCGGCAGCACCTCGGGCACTTGGGCGACGGGGTAACGGCGGCGCAGCCGTAGCCAGCCATCGAGTACCGGGCCCTGGGTAAACCCCAGGGCCAGCCCCTCACGCAGGTACTTCCAGGTCAACGCATAGTCCGTCTCGGTCGCGCCACTCCAACGATAGGCGTGGCGCTCCAGGATACATTCCTGCAGCCGACCCTGTTGCTTGTCACTGAGTTCCGCCGGCCAGTGCAGCGGGGGCACCGCCCGCTCGGGATTGAGCACCTGCTGCCAGCCCAGGCTGCCGGCGGCCTTGTCGGCCCAGGTGCCGCCATGCCAGTAAAGCTGCTCGATGGGCCCCAGCCAGCTGCTCAGCTCATCGGCATCGGTGGCGTCGAAGAAGTAACTGGCGGTCTGCGGGTTGTAGTAACTGAGCACGCCCTGATAGTGGCCGGAAAAACCGACCTGCAGCATCCCCCGCAGATGTTCGAGCAGCACCGGGACCCCGGCACGACTGACCAGAAACAGCCCCGGCCAGCGATTCGGCTGCTCATGGCAGTCCCGCCACAGGCCGCTGTCAGGCTCAAGCGCCAGTAACAACGGGCCATCCGCGCTCAGACCGGCCAGCACTGTCTGCTCGAACAGGCGGTAACGTCCCCGGTGCTCCAGCGTTCGGTAGTGCTGCGCGGGCTTCGGCGCAGCCAGAAGATCGAGCAGAAACCAGACCGGGCCGCGCGCCCCCGTCTTTGCAGCAATCATGATTCACCGTGGGAATCGTCACTGGCCGCAGCCCGGCAGGTACACACAGAGTCTCGACAATGGCTGAAACTCCCACCCCCAGGCTTGCGGCATAACAGGACCAGGGGATGGCCAGCGCGGAGCAGTTCCAGCAGATCAGCCCGGCCCTGTGGACTCAACCGCCTATCGATGCCGGAAGACACCGCCACGGGCCTGGGGGCACGAGCCTCGAACGCCAGCTTCGGGCTGGAGAACTGTAGAACCTCGTCCACCCAGTGCACATGGCTATCACCCACCCCAAAATGCATGCGCACGCCCGGCTCAAACTGCAACCTGGGGCCGTCGGCCAGTTGAATTTCGCGGACAGGCCCCATCAGTCCAGCCCAATCGAAATGCATGTGCAGTTGCCGGCTCGGCGCCATCACCGCTACCGCAGTCCTGGCGACCTCCGGCAGAGCCGGGTCCAGGACAGCCACGACCAGCGGACGCTGGGGGTCGCCCTGGACGAAGCGCACCAGCACCGCGCTCCCAACCACCAGGGGGCGGGCCCCAAGCAGAGGGCAGACCTGGAGCCAGCACCACGAGGGCGATGCCAGTGCCTCAAAGCGCACCGCGATTCGCCCACGCTCATCACGGTACTCACGGTTTGGCTGCGGCCCCTCGATCCGTGCCCGGTACATCCCTGGCAGAGAGGGCGGTATGCCGGGCTGGCCGGACACCGGTGCCACTTCCCAGGCAACGGCCTGGAAGCGGTTGCGATAGACGCTAGCCGCCTGCCGGTCGCCATGATGTTCGACCCGGGTCAGCAGCCACAGGTGATTCCACTCGCGCCGCGGGTGCGCGGACAATGGCAACAAGGTGCCGCAACGCAACTGCAGCAGGTCGCTCTCGCCACGGGCCAACTGCCCCGAGCGCCCCCTGGGCCGGGGCTCATCCGCACCAACCTGGACAGTAAACGCCTGAACCCCGGGCCTTCCCGAGGGAGCCCGATAAAAGCCACGCGCGGTCCGACGCAAGCGCCCACGGCCGTCACTGAACACCAGCAGGTGAGCGCCCCGGGCATGCTGAAAATGGTAGCGAAGGCCCGCGCACGAACAAAGTCGCTGCACAAAATCCAGGTCCGACTCGCCCAGTTGCACGCAAAACGCCTGGGCCGGATAAGCGACAGACAGGTCGAAGCGCCGGGCGCGCTCACCAATGCCATGTTCGCCCAGCACATGGGCCAGGATCTGGATCACGCTCATGTCCGGGAAGATGCGCGGCTGGCGCCGCCAGGCCAGGCAGGCCAGACGCGGGCCGAGGTGCAGTTGCCAGTGGCCGTCAACGGGCTGTGCCCTCACCGCCAGAATCACCCCGTGGACACCTTCGCCCGGCTGGCCGAGCGCCATATGAGCGCTGCGCAGCAGCAACCCGCAGAGGTTGCGGTTCGGGTGGTTGCTGCGCACGTTCAGGTCGAATCCATACACCTGGTTGATGGCCTCGGTGCCGGTGAACGACAGGACATCCAGGGCACCAAAGCCGGCAATATCCAGCCGAAAGGATGGGGCGTTGGCGGAGCGGGGCATGGGCTTTCCTCGAGGTGAAGAACAGCCGGGCATTCTCACCGAGAGGACCGTCCTCGTGAGGGCCAGAAAACAAATCAAGAAGAAGACTACGAAAGATGCCGTATTGCCCGGGAAGTGCCGGGCCTTCATAACCCGCCCAGCAAGAACGAGCTTGCTTGCGCGGGCCTACCGTCGCCCAGCAAAGAGGCGCTCCCTTGCGGAGCGCCTCTGGTAACGATCAGGACGACAGGTAAGACGACCGGGTCAGGCCCAGACGCAATGCGTCGAGGAACTGGGTGCGTTCCTTGGCACTGATGCTGGCGCTGGCGACCTTGTCACGGTAGTGCGTCATCAACTCCTCGGGCGACAGGTGCACGTAGCGCAGCATGTCTTCGATGGTGTCGTGGGTTTCGATACCGGCGTGGTACACGCTGCCATCCGGGTGCTGGTAGATATTGACCGAGTCGGTATCACCGAACAGGTTATGCATATCACCGAGGATTTCCTGGTAGGCACCGACCAGGAAGATCCCCAGCAGGTAGTCCTCACCTTCGTTCAGGCCATGCACCGGCAGGCTGGTCTCAATACTCTGCTCGTCGACGTACTGTTTGATCTTGCCATCCGAGTCACAGGTCAGGTCCTGCAGGACGGCACGGCGCAGCGGCTCTTCGTCGAGACGATGCAGCGGCAGGATCGGCAGCACCTGGCCAATGGCCCAGGTGTCGGGCAGGCTCTGGAACACCGAGAAATTGCAGATGTACTTGTCGGCCAGCTTGTCATTGAGCTCGTCCAGCACCTGACGGTGGGAACGCTGGCGTGCCTTGAGCGAGTTGTGCAGGCGACGGCAGACTGCGAAATAGCACTGCTCGGCCAGGGCCTTTTCGGCGAGACTCAACTTGCCATCGGCGTACTGGGTCGCCACGTCGCTCATATAGTGAGTGGCGCGCCAGTAGGTCTCGGTGACCATCTCGATATCGGTTGGGCCCAGCAGATCGACCAGCCACTGCACGGTTTCCGCCAGGTTTTCCTTGTTCTCGATCACCGGGACATCGTCGTTGTGCTTCTCGACGTCGGTGACCTGCACCACCAGCATTGCGTGATGGGCGGTCAGGGAACGACCGCTCTCGGAGAAGATATGCGGATGCGGCAGCCCCTGGGCATCACAGAACTCCTTGAGCATGCCGACCACGACACCGGCGTAGTCGTCCATGTCGTAGTTGATCGAGCTGGCATTGCGCGAGTGGGTGCCGTCGTAGTCGACGCCCAGGCCGCCGCCGACATCGATATGGTCGACCGGCAGGCCCAGGTTGCGCAGCTCGCCGTAGTAACGGATCGCTTCCTTGAAGCCGTGCTGGTAGTCCGCCAGGTTGGCGATCTGCGAGCCCATATGAAAGTGCAGCAGCCGAATGCCCTGGTCCAGGCCGGCGGCGCGAAAGCGATCAACCACCGACAGCAACTGCGCGGCGGACAAACCGAACTTGGACTTCTCGCCCCCGGTGTCGGCCCACTTGCTCGACGCCAGCGACGACAGGCGTACGCGCAGGCCGACCTGCGGCTTGACCTTGAGCGAGGCCGCCTCTTCGATCACCAGCTCAACTTCGGATTCTTTCTCGATCACGATAAACACGTTGTGGCCGAGCTTCTGGCCCATCAGCGCCAGGCGAATGAACTCACGGTCCTTGTAGCCGTTGCAGACGATGGTCCCGCCCTTGGGCGCCAGCGCCAGCACAGCCAACAGCTCGGGCTTGGAGCCGGCTTCCAGGCCAATGGAGACATTCTGGGTAGCGATGATGTTCTCGATCACCGCTTCCTGCTGATTGACCTTGATCGGGTACAGCGCGGTGTACTGGCTCTGGTACTCCAGGCGCGCGATATTCGCGTCGAAAGCACCGGTCAACTGCCGGACGCGGTCCTGCAGGATATCCGGGAAGCGAACCAGCAATGGCAGCGACAGGCCGCTTTTGCGCAATTCCTCGACCTGCTGGAACAGGTCGATCGGCGCGCTGTTCGGACCATTGGGGCGAACTTCGACGCGACCGGCGTCATTGATCGCGAAATATCCGGCCCCCCAATGGCGAATCCCGTAAACACTGCGGCTGTCCGCAACTGTCCATTGGCTGCCATCGTCTTTGCGTGTGCGTCGTACGGACATCGAAGTCCCCTATAGAAAATAAGTCAGATCACGCGGCCCGAACCCGGGCTGGCGCATTCTAGAGTGTGAAAATGACGATTACTCAACGGGGATAGACCCCCATTGTCGCGCTGAGTTTAGAAACCGGTCGGGAACAGGCTCTGTGAAAACCATGGGGGCGACCTATCGGCCCGACGCGGTGCGGCGGGCAGGTCGACGGTGGTTTTCACAGAAGCTGCTAGCTAGCCGCCGGACTTCTTGGCCTTGAAACCCTGCTTGACCAGTTCCGCCAGCAACAGCTCAACATGGTCACCCTGGATCTCGATCACGCCGTCCTTGAGCGCTCCACCGGTACCACACCGTCGTTTCAAGGTGCTGGCCAGGTCCTTGAGCGCCTCTTCGGGCAATGGCACGCCGGTGATCGTGGTCACGGTCTTGCCACCACGGCCCTTGCTTTCGCGGCGCACGCGCGCGATGCCATCGCCTTCGGGGATCAGGGTTTGTTTGCAGGTACAGGCGTCCACCGGCTGACGGCAGTCGGGACAATGCCGACCCGCGTCAGTGGAAAACACCAGGCCGCCCAGGGCGGCGAAGGATGCGGCTTTTTTGGCCACCGGCAATCCTCTATAGGAGGACGAAAAATTGGCCAGCACGGGCACCGGGAGGCACCCGCACAGCTGACCGCGAAGCCCCACTCAGGCAGGGGCAGCGCAACTCGGACGGACCAGGCCGGCCGAGTGTGAAAAAGGCCGCGCAGTGTAACGGCAAATGCGCCGATTGCTAAGGGTCAATCCACGCCAATTTAGGCTGCTTTCGCGACGCCCGTCGGCATTCAATCCAGGTAGCGTTTCAGCGCCGCCAGCGAGTCCGGGCAATACGGCGTTTGCTCGGTCTCGGCCAGGGCCTGGGCGACGGTCACGAAGCGTGCCTGCAGCACCTCTTCGGGTTGCAAGCGCAGCGGGCCATCCCAGACCGCCGAGAACAGCGCACACCACAGGCGGTTGCCGGGTTGGTCGAAGAAAAACCGCTCGTGGGCGGTCAGCGCAACCCCGCTGACGCCCAACTCCTCCTCCAGCTCACGGGCCGCCGACTCGGCGTAGCTCTCGCCAGCACCGACCATGCCACCCGCGGCCACGTCCCAATACCCCGGATAAATAGCCTTGCTCAGGGTCCGCTGGTGCACGCACAACTCGCCGTGGGAGTTGAACAGCAGGATGTAGGTACCGCGACCGATCAGGCCGCGCTCGCGCAACTCAGCCCGCGGCAGATCGCCGAGGACCTGGTCGTGCTCGTCGACCCAGGCAATGCGTTCGGCATCGGAGGCAGCGCGATGCGCTGCTTCCATCGGGGAATAGACCATGGATCAGCCCTGGGACAGCAGTTGACGCAGGTCGATCACCGCCGCGTTGGCCCGGGAAATATAGTTGGCCATGACCAACGAGTGGTTGGCGAGCACGCCAAAGCCGCTGCCATTGAGGATCATCGGGCTCCAGACCGGCTCCTGGGACGCCTCCAGCTCACGGATGATCTGCCGCACGCTGACCGTGGCGTTCTTCTTGGCCAGCACATCGGCAAAGTCGACCTCGATCGCACGCAGCAGGTGGGACAGTGCCCAGGCCTGGCCACGGGCCTCATAGAAGACGTTGTCGATCTGCATCCACGGGGTTTCCACCACTTCCTCATCAACCACTGGCACCTGGCCGGGCGCCAGTTGCTCGGTCTTCAGGGCACTGTTGAGCTTGACCCGCCCAACGCTGGCCGAGAGACGTTGCGACAGCGAACCCAGGCGGGTGGCGACATCGCCCAGCCAGTTGTTCAGGTTGTCGGCACGGGCATAGAACAGAGCGCTCTTCTGCTCCGGGTCGGACAGACGCGCCTGGTAGCGGCTCAGGGAATTGATGCCTTCCTGGTACTCCGACTCGCTGGAAGGCAGCACCCAGCTTTTATTGTCGAAGTTGAAGCGTGGCTCGGCCTTGGCCAGGTCGGCGTCTTCGGCGGATTGCGACTGGGAACGGGCGAAGTCCTTGCGCAGGGCGCGGCTCAGGTCGCGCACCTGGACCAGCACGCCATATTCCCAACTGGGCATGTTGTCCATCCACAGGCCTGGCGGGAAACGGTCGTTGGAGATATAGCCACCCGGCTTGTCCAGCAAGGTGCCGGCCACGGTCTTGAGGGTTTCCACCGTGGTGAAACCGACCACCATCTGGCGGCCCTCGGCCTGCGCCGCCTGCTGGGCGTTCTGCTGGACCGGGAACAGGGCCGGTTCCTGGCTCCAGTACCAACCCAGGGCAATCGTCACCAGCAGGTACAAGCCCACCAGGGAACCCAGGGCCCGGCTGAAAAACAGGCCGGCGAAATAACCGCGGGGTTTGTCCGTGGCGGTATCGCTGCGATCAGGCGCGCTGCCTGCGCGGTTTTTCCAGTCCAGCATGGCTCTATCCTTTCAATCACTTGAGTTCATCGGTTCGACCACAACCCTACCCCATCGTGCCTCGGTTGCCCCGGCATAAATCAGCAAAGTCCAAAAACAACAATTATTCCATCCCTGCCAGCCCCGCCAGTCAAGCCCAGCCATAGCGGGACAGGCAAATGCCACCCACAGGAACGAACAGGCAGGCAGTTTATTGATATGAGGCACTCGTGGACATCGAAAGAGGTGCTAGCATAGAGCCATCAGTCGACCTCAGCATGCACCCTTACTAGTAGTCAGGATATGACCGAGCCAGAAGACCCAAGTCGCGAGCGCCTCAAGCACCACTTTGCCCAGCGGGTAATTCATCAGGCACGTCAAATTCTTGAGATCTGGCAACGCCTGCAGCGCACGGAATGGTCGACTGCGGACATGTCCGAGCTCAACGAAGCCAACCTGCGCCTGCTGCGCTTCGCCGAACGCTTCGAACAACCCGAACACCTGGTACTGGCGCGCAACATCCACGAATCCCTGGAAGCGGTGGATGCCAATCGCGGACGCCTGAGCAGCGGCCTGATCACCGAACTCAATCGCTTGATGCAGCGCCTGTCGCGGACCGGCCTGCGCCAGGGCGATCAACTCGACCAGACCTTCCTGCCACCGCTGCGCAAACCCGTTTACGTGGTCCTGCAGGACTACGATCGCGCCGAGCGCCTGGCCAAGCAACTGGAATTCTTCGGACTGAGCGCTTGCGCCCTGGACAGCGTGGCGGCCTTTCGCTCGTCCATGACCGAGCGCCAGCCGGCGGCGATTGTGATGGATGTAGACTTCTCGGGCCCCGGTGAAGGCCTGAAACTGGCTGCCGAAGCCCAGGTTGGGCTGGAGCAGAAACTGCCGCTGCTGTTCTTCAGCCTGCTGGAAACCGACACCCCGACCCGCCTCGCCGCCGTGCGCGCCGGCGGCCAGGAGTTTCTGACCGGAACCCTGGAGGCCTCCAGCCTGCTGGAAAAAATCGAGGTCCTGACCTGCGTCGCCCAGTACGACCCTTATAAAGTACTGATCATCGACGACTCGCGTGCCCAGGCCCTGCACACCGAGCGCCTGCTCAACAGTGCCGGGATCGTTACCCGCACGCTGATCGAGCCGATCCAGGCCATGGCCGAACTGGCCGACTTCCAGCCGGACCTGATCATCCTCGACATGTACATGCCAGCCTGTACCGGTACCGAACTGGCCAAGGTCATCCGCCACAACGACCGTTACGTCAGTGTGCCGATCATCTACCTGTCGGCCGAGGACGACCTGGACAAGCAACTCGACGCCATGAGCGAGGGCGGCGATGATTTCCTGACCAAGCCGATCAAGCCCCGCCACCTGATCACCACCGTGCGCAACCGCGCGGCCCGGGCGCGCAACCTCAAGGCACGGATGGTCCGCGACAGCCTGACCGGCCTCTATAACCACACCCATATCCTGCAACTGCTCGAAGATTGCAGCTTTCGCGCCCGCCGCGAGCAAAAGCCGCTGAGCTTCGCCATGCTCGATATCGACCACTTCAAGCGGGTCAACGACGGCCACGGCCACCCCATGGGCGACCGGGTGATCAAGAGTCTCGCGTTGTTCCTCAAGCAACGTCTGCGCAAGACCGACTTTATCGGCCGCTATGGCGGCGAAGAGTTCGCCATCGTGATGCCCGACACCGACCTGGATTCGGCCCACAAGGTGCTCGACGAAATTCGTCAGCGCTTCGCCGAAATCCATTACCCGGCCCAGCCCCAGGACCTGTGGTGCACCTTCAGCGCCGGTGTGGTGGAACTGCACGAGGACGTCGACAGCCTGATGATGGCCAGCCTGGCCGATGAAGCTCTCTACCGGGCCAAGCACGCCGGGCGCAACCGCGTGCAGTCGGCAAGGCAAAGTGCCACTTTTTCCTCGGAAAGCCCCTCCGCCGTCATCACGCTGTAACAAAATCGCAATAACTTCAGGCACCTACCATTCCGCCGTTGGTTGAATACGCGAATGCGCCTGAAACTGCTGACCAATCTCAACACCCTGTTGCTCGTGACCGTCTGCCTGGCCCTGGGCGCAACCCTCTGGTGGTCGCAACGGGCCCTGGAACAGCCGTATCTGCTGATGGAGCGCTACCTCAGCCTGTCGCAGCAATTCCAGAATCAGGTCGCGCGCAATATCGAGGACTACCTCGCCAGTGGCGACGCCCTGCGCCTGAGCAGCGCCAGCCAGGGCATCGAAGCCCTGGAACAGGGTCTGGACAGCCTTCCGCCGGCCCTGGTCGACAGCCTGCACCCCAGCCTCACGGCGCTCAACGACTTCAGCAAAAGCGACCTACTCGCCGCCGGTAAGCTGGCCGGCGACCCTCAGGCCCTGCTGTTGCAAGCCGAACGTGAACTGGCCGCCAGTCTTGAACAACTCAACCAGTACGCCAGCGGCGGCGGTGCCAGTGCCGCGCAGTACCTGCCGCCACTCCTGACTGCGTCCCAGCATCTGGGCCGCCTCTCCCTGGCTCGCGACAAGCTGGTAAGCAGCGGCCGTAGCGAACTGGCCGCCGATGTCGAACGCGAACTGAGCAATATCAGCACCCAGGCCGAGCAGATTGAAAAACTGCCATTGCTGGGCGTCGCGGCCAGCAGTGAATCGAACACCGACGATTTCGCGGCCATGATGGGCCTGGAAAACACCGAGAAAGCCGCTGCCGAAGATGCCGGCGTCAACCTCAAGCGCGAACTGCACAGCCTGCTCGCCCGCTACCCGGCTGAACTGGCCCGCACCCGCGAGCAGATCCAGCGGCGCAGCGAACTGGCCAGCGCCACCCACCAGAAAATCGACGCCGTGCAACAGGCCATCGCCGGGCTCGAACCCGTGGTTCGCGCCCAGCACGGCCAGATCCAGAGCGAAGTCCGCCTGCTCCAGGGCCTGATGATCGGCCTGATCCTACTGATCGCCCTGCTGATCGATACCCTGCAACGCAAGCTGGCCCGCGTCCTGACCAACCTGGCCCCGGCTCTCTCCACTTGGGCCGAAGGCGACTTCAGCCGCGATATCCAGCTGGGCAAGACCAACCGCGAACTGCACGATATCGAAGCCTCCCTCAACCGCCTGCGCGCCTACCTGGTCGACCTGGTCGGCACCATTCGCCAGAACGCCGAACAGGTGGCTGGCAGCAGCCGCACCTTGGCCGAACTGAGCAGCGGCTTACATGACGGCGCCGAGCGCCAGGCCGGCGACACCGCACAGATTCGTGATGCGTTGGGCGAGCTGGAAGCCACGATCCAGCAGGTCGCCGGCGACGCCAGCCAGGCAGCCGATGCCAGTCGCAGCGCCGGCCTGGCTGTGGAGCAGGGCCAGCGGGTCATCGGTCAGAGCCTGACCGGCCTGCACGCGCTGGTTGGCGAGGTTCAGGGCAATGCCCAGATGATCGAACACCTGGCCCAGGAGTCCGCCACCATCGGCGGCGTGCTGACCGTTATCCGCTCGATTGCCGACCAGACCAACCTGCTGGCACTCAATGCCGCCATCGAAGCCGCCCGCGCCGGGGAGATGGGCCGCGGCTTTGCGGTAGTCGCCGAAGAGGTACGCACCCTGGCCCAACGTACGGCAGGCGCCACGGGGGAAATCCAGACCCTGATCGCCGGCCTGCAAACCGCCGCCCGCCAGTCGGTGGAAGGCATGCGGGCCCAGGTCGAACATGCCGAGGCCACCGCCAGCCAGGCCCAGGCCGCCGATGGTGCGCTCGACGAGATCGTCGGGGCCATCCAGACCATCGCCGAAACCGCCGTGCGCATCGCCGATGTCACGGCCCAACAAAGCGGTGCGGTCAGCGAGATTCGCGACCACAGCGAGCGGATCCACCAACTGGGCGGCGACAACCTGCTACGCATCGGCGAGGGACGCACCCAGGGCGACCAACTGCTCGACCTCGGCGGCCAGTTGCGCGTCGCGGTGCAGGCATTTCGTCTGCACTAGCCCGGGCAATGAGCCGGGGCAGCAGCGCGTCCGGGCACGCTCGGCTATCATGCGCGCACATTCGATTCGCGAGATCGCCATGCGCCGCCTGTTCTGCCTGATGTTTGTGTTGTTCGCCCTGCCCCTGGCCCACGCGGGCCTGCTCGACAGCCGCCCGAGTGCCACCCTGGGCGCGCTCAACAACAGCAGCGATTTCCTGCCGGTGCGCGAAGCCTTCCGCCTGAGCCTGAACGACAGCACCCGCGAAAAAATCACCCTGCGCTTTGTCGCCAGCGAAGGCTATTACCTCTACCGCCACCGCTTCCAGTTCAAGACCGAGCCGGCCGATATGGCCCTGCCCGCCGCGCGCCTGCCCCAGGGCGAGGCCAAGCACGACGAGTTCTTCGGGGATGTCGAGGTCTACCATGGCGTGCTCGATGTCGAGCTGCCCCGCAACAGCGGTGACCCACGCGGTTTTACGCTGGTCGTGACCTACCAGGGCTGTGCCGACAAAGGCTTGTGCTACCCGCCGGAAACCGAGCGCCTGACCATCCCTGCGCTTGCAGACGACGCAGCGATGTCGGATACCGCGCCGGGAGCCGTATCGACTACAGCTACGAGCAGCCCTTTATCAACGCCTCCGGCAGACACTCCTTGGCGCTGGAGCGAGCTCGTGCTGTTTTTCCTCGGCGGCCTGGCACTGACCTTTACCCCTTGCGTGCTGCCGATGCTGCCGATCATTTCCGGCTACGTGCTGTCCGGTCAGTTGGGCGGGCGTCGCGGCTTCCAGTTGTCGCTGACCTATGTCCTGGCCATGGCCGCCTGCTTTGCCCTGCTCGGCGCGCTGATGGGGATGTTCGGCGCCCAGCTCAATCTACAGGCCCGCCTGCAGTCGGCCTGGGTGTTGGTGCCGTTTTCGCTGTTCTTCGTGGTGTTTGCCCTGGCGATGTTCGGGGTGTTCGAGCTCAAGCTGCCCCAGGCCCTCAGCAGCCGCCTGGACCGCGTCGCCAGCCGGACCCAGGGTGGCTCGCTCTGGGGCGCGGCGGTCCTGGGGGTGATCTCCAGCCTGCTGGTCTCGCCCTGCGTATCGGCGCCTCTGGCCGGCGCCTTGCTGTATATCAGCGCCAGTGGCGATGCGGCTGGCGGCGCACTGAAACTGTTTCTGCTCGGCCTGGGTATGGGCACGCCACTGATGCTGGTGGCCACCGGCGGTGCCGCCTGGCTGCCGCGCAGCGGTCCCTGGCTGGTCACGGTGAAGAACACCATGGGCGTGCTACTGCTCGCCGTGGCGCTGGGCATGCTCGGACGGGTGCTTCCAGGCCCGCTCACCTTGCTGCTGATGGGGTTCCTGTGGGGCGGCGTCGCGGTGTTTCTCGGCGCCCTGGAGCGCAACCAGAAGTCCGCGCGTCAGCGCCTGGCCCAACTGCTCGGGCTTTTCCTGCTGGTCTACGCGCTGGCCTGCTGGTATGGCGCCCTCAGCGGCCAGGACGATCCGCTCAGCCCACTCGGCCGGTCTTCCATCAGCCAGACCCGAGGCATCGAGGCACCGACCAACCAGGCCGATACCTGGCAAACCGTCACAACCCCTGCCGAGCTGGACAAGGCCCTCGCCCAGGCCAGGGAAGCCGGGCAGCCGGTGCTGCTCGACTGGTATGCCGACTGGTGCATCAGTTGCAAGGTGATCGAACGTGAAGTCCTGCACGACGCCAACGTGCTGGAAAAACTCGAGGGCTATCGGCTGATCCGCTTCGATATCACCCAGAGCAACGCCGAACAGCGCGCCCTGCTCGACCGTTATCAGTTGTTCGGCCCGCCCGCCTTGTTGTTCTTCGCCAAAGACGGCCGCGAACGGCGCGAGGCCCGCGTGGTCGGAGAAATCGACGCCAGCGGCTTTATGCGGCATATCGCATTGGCCAATGACCCGATCCGCTGATCCAGTCATAAATTTTGCGCGAACATCGCTCATCGTGCTGGCTATTGCCGCCAACTGGACAGTCCTGTCGGGTTTACGGCATAGTCGCCCGGCACTGACATAACAAGGAACAACAGATGTCCACCCTACTGGTGCTGCACGGCCCCAACCTCAACCTGCTTGGCACCCGCGAACCGGGCGTCTACGGCGCGACAACCCTGGCCCAGATCAACCAGGACCTGGAACAGCGGGCCCGGACTGCCGGTCATCACTTGCAGTACCTGCAGAGCAATGCCGAGTACGAATTGATCGACCGCATCCATGCGGCACGCGATGAAGGCGTGGACTTCATTTTGATCAATCCGGCGGCTTTTACGCACACAAGTGTCGCATTACGTGACGCATTGCTGGCGGTGAGCATCCCATTCATCGAAGTGCATTTGTCGAACGTGCACAAGCGCGAACCATTCCGCCATCACTCCTACTTTTCAGATGTCGCCGTAGGAGTGATCTGCGGCCTTGGCGCCAGCGGTTACCGCCTGGCCTTGGAGGCCGCCCTGGAACACCTTGAACACACTGCTTAAACGCCCGTGACCGACCTTTTGGGAGTTGATGATTGATGGATATCCGTAAAGTTAAGAAGCTGATCGAACTGCTGGAAGAGTCCGGCATTGACGAGCTGGAGATCAAGGAAGGCGAAGAGTCCGTTCGCATCAGCCGTCACAGCAAAACCCCGGCTCAGCAGTACTACGCGCCAGCCCCTATGGCCGCGCCAGTCGCCGCGCCTGCCGCTGCCGCTGCTCCAGCCGCCGTTGCCGAAGCGCCTGCCGCTGCGAAATACAACGGCACCGTGGTCAAGTCGCCGATGGTCGGTACCTTCTACCGCACCCCGGCCCCGACCTCGCCAGCCTTCGTTGAAGTGGGCCAGAGCGTGAAGAAAGGCGACACCATCTGCATCGTCGAAGCGATGAAAATGATGAACCACATCCAGGCTGAAGTCAGCGGTGTGATCGAGTCCATCCTGGTAGAAAACGGTCAGCCGGTTGAGTATGACCAGCCGCTGTTCACCATCGTTTGAACCGCGGAGAGTCTTCGATGTTGAAACCTGCGAAGCTTGAAAAAGTCCTGATCGCCAACCGCGGTGAGATCGCCCTGCGTATCCTGCGTGCCTGCAAGGAACAGGGCATCAAGACCGTCGCCGTGTACTCGACTGCCGATACCGAGCTGATGCACGTGAAGCTGGCGGACGAGAGCATCTGCATCGGCCCGCCACTGGCTACCAACTCGTACCTGAAAGTCTCGAATATCATCGCTGCGGCCGAAGTGACCGGCGCTGATGGCATCCACCCTGGCTACGGTTTCCTCGCGGAAAACGCCGATTTCGCCGAACAGGTAGAGAAGTCCGGTTTTGCCTTCATCGGCCCCAAGGCCGACACCATTCGCCTGATGGGCGACAAGGTATCGGCCAAGGCCGCCATGATCGCTGCCGGCGTACCGACGGTTCCAGGCTCCGACGGCCCACTGCCTGAAGACCCGGAAACCGCCTTGCGCATTGGTCGCGAAGTCGGTTACCCGGTGATCATCAAGGCCGCTGGCGGCGGCGGTGGTCGCGGCATGCGCGTGGTGCACAAGGAAGAAGACCTGATCGAAGCAGCCAAGCAGACTCGCGAAGAAGCGGGCGCCTGGTTCAGCAACCCGATGGTCTACCTCGAAAAGTACCTGACCAACCCACGTCACGTGGAAGTGCAGGTACTGTCGGACGGCCAGGGCCACGCCATCCACCTGGGCGACCGCGATTGCTCGCTGCAACGTCGTCACCAGAAGGTTCTGGAAGAAGCGCCGGCACCGGGCCTGGATGAAGCGGCACGTCAGGAAGTCCTGGCACGTTGCGTCAAGGCCTGCATCGACATCAACTACCGCGGCGCCGGCACCTTCGAGTTCCTCTACGAAAACGGCCGTTTCTACTTCATCGAGATGAACACTCGCGTGCAGGTAGAGCACCCGGTATCGGAGATGGTCACCGGGATCGACATCGTCAAGGAGATGCTGAGCATCGCCGCGGGCAACACGTTGTCGTTCACCCAGGACGACGTGAAGATCCACGGCCACTCCCTGGAGTGCCGGATCAACGCCGAAGACCCGAAGACCTTTATCCCAAGCCCAGGCCTGGTCAAGCATTTCCATGCTCCAGGCGGCAACGGCGTACGGGTCGATTCGCATCTGTACAGCGGCTACAAGGTTCCGTCCAACTATGACTCGCTGATCGGCAAGCTGATCACGTGGGGCGCAACCCGCGACGAAGCCATGGCACGCATGCGCAATGCCCTGGACGAAATCGTGGTCGACGGCATCAAGACCAATATCCCTCTGCATCGGGATCTGGTCTGCGACAAAGGCTTCTGCGAAGGGGGTGTCAACATTCACTACCTGGAACACAAGCTGGCCAACCAGGCTTAAGCCTGCGCTACAGACCGACAAGGCCGCTTAATTGCGGCCTTGTCGTTTCTGCGGCCGGACCCAAGCGGGTGTTTATCGTTTGGGCATACCCGCAATCGATGCGCTCGCGTAAACTGGCGCGCTTCTCACGGCCCAGCGGCCGCACACTCCATTTTTCACAGGTAACCGCCATGCCTTGGCTGCAAGTACGTCTGGCTATCAGCCCGGAACAAGCCGAAACCTACGAAGACGCCTTTCTTGAAGTCGGCGCCGTTTCCGTCACCTTCATGGACGCCGAAGACCAGCCAATCTTCGAACCCGAACTCAACACCACACCGCTGTGGTCCCACACCCACCTGCTGGCGCTGTTTGAAGACGGCACCGAGGCGGCCAGCGTCCTGGCCCACCTCGAACTGCTGACTGGCTCACCACTGCCGGAACACCATAGCGAAGTGATCGCGGACCAGGACTGGGAACGCAGTTGGATGGATAACTTCCAGCCCATGCGCTTTGGCCAGCGCCTGTGGATCGTACCGAGCTGGCACGCCGCCCCGGAACCGGATGCAGTCAATCTGCTGCTCGATCCGGGCCTGGCCTTTGGCACCGGCACCCACCCGACCACCTCGCTCTGCCTGCAATGGCTCGACGGCCAGGACCTCAAGGATTGTGACGTCCTCGATTTCGGCTGCGGTTCGGGCATCCTGGCTATCGCGGCCCTGCTGCTAGGCGCGCGCCAGGCAGTCGGTACCGATATCGACGTGCAGGCGCTGGAAGCCTCCCGCGACAACGCCGGGCGCAACCAGATCGCCGAGGCGCGTTTCCCGCTGTACCTGCCCGAAGACCTGCCGGCCGTACCGGCCGACGTGCTGGTGGCCAATATCCTCGCCGGCCCGCTGGTGGCCCTGGCCCCGCAACTGTCGAGCCTGGTCAAGCCGGGCGGGCGCTTGGCGCTGTCGGGCATCCTGGCCGAGCAAGGCGAAGAAGTCGCCGCCGCCTATGCTGCCGACTTCGACCTGGACCCGATCGCCAATCTTGACGGCTGGGTGCGCATCACTGGCCGTCGGCGCTAGAATGAGCGCCTGCCCGGAGCGGATTGCAGCATGACCGACAGTTTTGTCACCCAGTGCCCCCATTGCCAGACCAGCTTTCGCGTCAGCCACGCGCAACTTAGCGTGGCTCGCGGCGTGGTGCGCTGTGGCTCATGCCTGCAGGTCTTCAATGCCGCGCGCCAGTTGCTTGAACAGCGCGCGGCCAAGCAGGCCGCGACTGCACCCGCAGCCCCCGCGCCAGCACCCGTCGTGCCCGCTCCGCCCAGTGCACCAACTGCCCCCTCTCCTGCGCCGCGCGCCATCAGCCAAAAGCAATGGAGCGCTGCCGAGCTCGACCTCGACCATCTCGACCTCGATGAAGAGCTGGCCCGCCTCGAACAGCGCGAAATCCAGCCAGCCAAGGCCTTTGGCCAGGAACGCCCGCCGCGCGAGGAAACCCTGAGCGCCAGTCGCGACGACAGCGCCCAGGGCGAAGAGCAATGGCCCGACAGCCTGTTCAACGACGCCCCTCCCGAACCCAGCGACGAGCCGGTCGCCAGTAGCGCTCGCACCGGCCGCACCGAGCCATCGCTGTCCTTCGAACTGGATGACCTCGATGAGCCGCCCGTGGCAGAACGCAACGCCGCCCCGCGCCAGGACGCCGAGCAAAACCTCGAACCTTCGCTGGGCCAGGCCGACGCATCGCTCGACAGCGACCCCGAACCGCCGCGCGGCAAACGCGAGCGCAACGAGCCTGGTCTGCACGACGACGTGCTGCTCGACCTGGTAGACGATCCGATCCACCTCGACTGGCAGAAACGCCGCTCGCCCTGGGGCCGGCGCCTGCTCTGGCTGCTGCTGGTCCTGCTGGCCGCCGCCGCCCTGGCCGGACAGTACATCGCCTACCACTTCGACGAACTGGCGCGGCAGGACCAGTACCGCCCCTGGTTCCAGCAATTCTGCCCACAGATCGGCTGCAGCGTGCCATCCAAGGTCGATATCGCCCGCATCAAGAGCAGCAACCTGGTAGTGCGCAGCCATCCGGAGTTCAGCGGAGCGCTGGTGGTCGATGCCATCCTCTACAACCGCGCGCCCTTCTCCCAGCCCTTCCCGTTGCTGGAGCTGCGCTTCGCCGACCTGAACGGCCATCTGATCGCCAGCCGCAGCTTCAAGCCCGGCGAATACCTGGGCGGCGAAATGGCCGGCCACACGGAAATGCCGCCACAAACCCCGATCCACATCGCCCTGGACATCCTCGACCCAGGCCAGAAAGCCGTGAACTACAGCCTGAGCTTTCACTCCCCCGAGTAGGCAGTTGGCAAATGCCATGCCTTTTGACGGCATTTTCCTGACTGCACATCCCCGCTCCGACCGCCGGTACGCCCCACAACAACTGTTCAGATTTTATCCAATTCAGCCTTTATCCGGTCATCGAGAGCGGGTATCATGCCAACCCTTTTTCGAACTCTCATGATCCGGCCCCACAACAGGGAAGTCCTATGTCGGCGGTACGCATCGGCCCATATACAGTGCACAACGGCTTGATCCTCGCCCCAATGGCGGGTGTCACCGACCAGCCCTTTCGTCAGCTTTGCCGACGCCTGGGCGCGGGCCTGGTGGTGTCGGAGATGGTGACCAGCGACATGAGCCTCTGGAACAGCCGCAAATCGCGACTGCGCATGATCCACGAAGGCGATCCCGAGCCCCGCTCGGTACAGATCGCCGGCGGAGATGCGCAGATGCTGGCGCAGGCAGCCCGGGCCAATGTCGAGCTGGGTGCACAGATCATCGACATCAACATGGGTTGCCCGGCCAAGAAGGTCTGCAACAAGGCAGCAGGCTCAGCGCTACTCAAGGACGAAGCGCTGGTCGAGGAGATACTTCAGGCGGTGGTGGCCGCGGTGGATGTGCCGGTCACCCTGAAGATCCGCACCGGCTGGGACCGGGACAACAAAAATGGCCTTACGGTGGCGAAGATCGCCGAGCAGGCCGGTATCAGCGCGCTGGCAGTCCATGGACGCACCCGCGCCGACCTGTACACCGGTGAAGCCGAGTACGACACCATTGCCGCGATCAAGCAGGCGGTGTCGATGCCGGTCTTTGCCAATGGCGATATCGACTCGCCCGAGAAGGCCCGGCACGTGCTGCACGCGACCGGCGCCGACGGGCTGTTGATTGGCCGGGCCGCCCAGGGGCGGCCGTGGATTTTCCGTGAAATAGAACATTTCATGCGGACCGGGCAGATACTCCCGGCCCCGCAGCTGTTGGAAGTGGAACGTATTCTGCTAGAGCATCTGGCCGCGCTGCATGCCTTCTATGGGGATGTCATGGGCGTACGCATTGCTCGCAAGCATGTCGGCTGGTATCTCGCAACCTTGCCGGGCGCCAAGGAGTTTCGCGCCCACTTCAATCGTTTGGATGATACGGAAGCACAATGCGCCAACGTTCGGGAGTTCTTCGCCGAACGTTACAAGAGCCTGGCGACAGGGGACGGAGAGGGGGTGGCCGCATGACGATGATGACCGAGACTTTAGTGAGTGGAACAACGCCCGTGAGCGACAACGTCAATTTGAAACAGCACCTCAATACGCCGAGCGAAGAAGGCCAGACCCTTCGCGGCAGCGTCGAGAAGGCGCTGCACAATTATTTCGCCCATCTTGAGGGCGCGGCCGTCACGGACGTGTACAACCTGGTGCTTTCCGAAGTCGAGGCGCCGCTGCTCGAAAGCGTCATGAACTACGTCAAGGGCAACCAAACCAAGGCCTCCGAACTGCTCGGACTGAACCGTGGAACCCTGCGCAAAAAGCTCAAACAATACGATCTGCTGTAAGCATTCAATCCAACCTGAAAGGCGCCCACTTCAAAACTGGTCGCCTTTTTTGCTGACTCCCTTGCTTTGTGATGGAACTTGAGATGACCGACCAGACCACCCGCCTGCCGATCCGCCGCGCCTTGATCAGCGTTTCCGACAAGACCGGGATCCTCGACTTCGCCCGGGAGCTGGAAGCCCTGGGCGTCGAGATCCTCTCCACCGGCGGGACATTCAAGCTGCTGCGTGACAATGGCGTGGCCGCTGTGGAAGTTGCGGACTACACCGGTTTCGCGGAAATGATGGATGGCCGGGTCAAGACCCTGCACCCGAAAATCCATGGCGGCATCCTCGGCCGTCGCGGTATCGACGACGCCATCATGAACGAGCACGGCATCAAGCCGATCGACCTGGTTGCCGTCAACCTCTACCCCTTCGAAGCCACCATCTCCAAGCCGGGCTGCGACCTGCCGACCGCCATCGAGAACATCGACATCGGCGGCCCGACCATGGTCCGCTCGGCGGCCAAGAACCATAAAGACGTGGCCATCGTGGTCAACGCCGGCGACTACGCCCAGGTGCTGGAAAACCTCAAGGCCGGTGGCCTGACCTACGCCCAGCGCTTCGACCTGATGCTCAAGGCATTCGAGCACACCGCCGCCTACGACGGCATGATCGCCAACTATATGGGCACCGTGAACCAGGCCGCCGACACCCTGAGCACCGAAGGACGCAGCGAGTTCCCGCGTACCTTCAACAGCCAATTCATCAAGGCCCAGGAAATGCGCTACGGCGAGAACCCGCACCAGAGCGCGGCGTTCTACGTGGAAGCCAAGCCGGCCGAAGTCGGCATCGCCACCGCGACCCAGTTGCAAGGCAAGGAACTGTCGTTCAACAACGTGGCCGACACCGACGCCGCGCTGGAATGCGTGAAGAGCTTCGTCAAGCCGGCCTGCGTGATCGTCAAGCACGCCAACCCGTGCGGCGTGGCTGTCAGCCCGGACGCCGAGGGCGGTATTCGCCAGGCCTACGAACTGGCCTACGCCACCGATACCGAATCGGCGTTTGGCGGCATCATCGCCTTCAACCGTGAACTGGACGCGGCCACTGCCAAGGCGATTGTCGAGCGCCAGTTCGTCGAAGTGATCATCGCTCCGGCGGTCAGCGAAGAAGCCCGCGCCATTGTCGCCGCCAAGGCCAATGTGCGCCTGCTGGTCTGCGGCGAATGGGACGCCAACCGCGCCCCGGCCTGGGACTACAAGCGCGTCAATGGCGGCCTGCTGGTACAGAGCCGCGACATCGGCATGATCACCAGTGCCGACCTTAAAGTCGTGACCCAGCGCGCCCCGAGCGAGCAGGAAATCAACGACCTGATCTTCGCCTGGAAAGTGGCCAAGTACGTCAAGTCCAACGCCATCGTCTACGCCAAGAACCGCCAGACCATCGGGGTCGGTGCTGGCCAGATGAGCCGCGTGAACTCGGCGCGGATCGCCGCGATCAAGGCCGAACATGCCGGCCTGCAGGTACAGGGTTCGGTCATGGCTTCCGATGCGTTCTTCCCGTTCCGCGACGGTATCGACAATGCGGCCAAGGTCGGTATCACCGCGGTGATCCAGCCGGGCGGTTCGATGCGCGACAACGAAGTGATCGCCGCCGCCGATGAAGCCGGCATGGCGATGGTGTTTACCGGCATGCGCCACTTCCGTCACTAAAACGAAAACGGTCGCACTGACGCTGGCATCTGCTGCGTTGGGGCCACTTCGATAAAGCTCATTGCCAAGCGGCAATTGCGCTCACCGAAGTGGGCCCCGCCTTGCATCTACAGACGTCCCTGCAACCGCCTGGAGCGCACAGCGCTTCAGGTTCCAAAACAGAATTAGCGTCATCCGAGGTTTTTGACATGAATGTACTGATTATTGGCAGCGGTGGTCGTGAACACGCTCTGGCCTGGAAAGTCGCTCAGGACCCACGCGTCAAGAAAGTCTTCGTTGCCCCGGGCAACGCCGGCACCGCCATCGAGGCCAAGTGCGAGAACGTCGCCATCGATGTTCTGGCCCTTGAGCAACTGGCCGATTTCGCCGAGCAGAATGTCTCCCTGACCATCGTCGGCCCGGAAGTCCCGCTGGTTGCAGGCGTGGTCGATCTGTTTCGCGCCCGCGGCCTGGACTGCTTTGGTCCAACGGCCGGTGCCGCACAGCTGGAAGGCTCCAAGGCCTTCACCAAGGATTTCCTGGCACGCCACAAGATCCCGACCGCCGACTACCAGAACTTCACCGAGATCGAACCGGCCCTGGCTTACCTGCGTGAAAAAGGCGCCCCGATCGTGATCAAGGCCGACGGCCTGGCCGCCGGCAAAGGCGTGATCGTCGCCATGACCCTGGCCGAAGCCGAAGACGCCGTGCGCGACATGCTCGCCGGCAATGCCTTTGGCGAAGCCGGTTCGCGCGTCGTGATCGAGGAATTCCTCGACGGCGAAGAAGCCAGCTTTATCGTGATGGTCGACGGCAAGAACGTGCTGCCAATGGCCACCAGCCAGGACCACAAACGCGTCGGCGACGGCGATACCGGTCCGAACACCGGCGGCATGGGCGCTTACTCGCCGGCACCGGTGGTCACCGCCGAGGTCCACCAGCGGGTCATGGACCTGGTGATCTGGCCCACCGTGCGCGGCATGGCCGAGGAAGGCAATGTCTACACTGGCTTCCTCTACGCCGGTCTGATGATCGACAAGGCCGGTAACCCGAAGGTGATCGAGTTCAACTGCCGCTTCGGCGATCCGGAAACCCAGCCGGTCATGCTGCGCCTGCAATCGAGCCTGGTCCTGCTGGTCGAGGCCGCGCTGGCCCAGGCCCTGGACAAGGTCGAAGCCCAGTGGGATCCACGGCCGAGCGTGGGTGTGGTTTTGGCAGCAGGCGGCTATCCGGGCGACTACGCTAAAGACGCGCCGATCAAGGGCCTGGACGCTGCAGCCGGACTGGAAGGCAAGGTTTTCCATGCGGGCACCGCCCTCAAGGATGGCCAGGTCGTGACCGCCGGCGGTCGTGTACTCTGCGCTACGGCCCTGGGCCAAAGCGTCGATGCCGCCCAGCAACAAGCCTACAAGCTGGCTGCAAAGATTGATTGGCAGGGCTGTTTCTATCGCAAGGACATCGGCTATCGGGCCATCGCCCGCGAGCGTGGCGAAGATCAGTAAACCTTGCTTGATCCGTTCCGGCCGGGGCCCCAGGCCCTTGCCGGACGGTTACGACGCCGCGCATAGTTACAGCCTGGCATCAACCTACGAAGGGACTCCGCCGTGCGCTGGCTCAGGATCGCCATAGGCCTCACCGTCAGCCTGCTGACCCTGCTTTGCTTGCTACCGGCCCAGGCCGCGCCAAGCGGAGGCTGGGCGGCTTTACTCGACGATCAGGCCGAACTGCGCTTGAGCGATATCCGCTCCCCCCGCTATATCAATCAATTCAGCCCGGTCGATCTCGACCAACTGACCTCCGCCAGCTCCGGCGGTGCGCTCTGGCTGCGCTTCAAGCTATCCCCCGATCGGCACGAACAGGTGCTGCGCATCTTCGCTCCCGACCTGAGCCGCCTCGACCTCTTTGTGCTCGATGGCGAAAAACTGGTCGAAAAAATCCAGACCGGCACTGACCGGCCACAAACCGAACGGCCGTTACCCAGTCACGACTTCCTGCTCCCCCTGCCCCAGAGCCGCAACCCTCTGGACGTGTACGTGCGCCTGGTCTCCGACTACCAGTTGCGCCCCAGCATCAGCTTGGTACCCGCCGTAGAAGCCGCCGCCGACCAGCGCATGCCCATGCTCTACGGCCTGCTGTTCGGCTGCCTGGCGATGCTGATCGTGCACAACCTCACGCGTTATGCCTATAGCCGCTCGCACAGCTGCCTGTGGCTGGCCGCCTGTGAAGGCCTGCTGCTGATCGCCGCCGTGCTGTTACTCAATGTGCTGGGCCCCTGGCTAGCCCCCTGGCCAATCTTCCAGTCACCGGGAGCTTACCTGGCCCTGCTGCTGGCCGCCCCCTGCGGGCTGATGTTCACCTACCGATTCTTCGCCCCTCTGGGCGCCCATCCGCTGAACCGGTTGCTGCTGGGCGAAGCTTTGCTGGTCCTGGTGTGCAGCGTGTTGCTGTGGTTCGTCAGGGCGCTGCCGCTGAACTACATCACCTACGCCCTGGTCGCCCTGTCCAGCCTGAGCATCCTGGCGGTGTCCGCCTATCACTGGCACCGGGGCTATCAACCGGCCCGGCTGTTCGTGGTCGCGATGCTGATCTTCAACCTCGGCATCCTGGTGATCCTGCCCGCGTTCCTGCGCCTGATCCTGGTCGCGCCCCAGGAAATGATCCTGACCCTGCTCGGCTTTACCTGCCTCAGTGGCGCCTTGATGAGCGTGGCCCTGGGCGAGCGCTCGCGCCACATCACCGAAGACCGCTTCAGCGCCAGCCGCGAACTGGCGGCCAATACCGCCGAGATCAATGCCAAGGCCGAGTTCCTGGCCAAGATCAGCCATGAGATCCGCACCCCGATGAACGGCGTGCTGGGGATGACCGAACTGCTGCTCGGCACACCACTGTCGGTCAAGCAGCGTGACTATGTGCAAACCATCCACAGCGCTGGCAACGAGCTGCTGACCCTGATCAACGAGATTCTCGACATTTCCAAGCTGGAGTCCGGGCAGATCGAGCTGGACGACGTGCAGTTCGACCTCAACGCACTGATCGAGGACTGCCTCAATATCTTCCGCGCCAAGGCCGAACAACAGAGTGTCGAGCTGATCAGCTTTATCCAGCCCCAGGTCCCGCGAGTTATCAGCGGCGACCCCACACGCCTGCGCCAGGCACTCCTGAGCCTGCTGGAAAACGCCCTGCGCAAAACCAGCGAAGGAGAAGTCCTGGTGGTGGTTGCCCTCGACGAGCGCCAGGGCCGCCCCCGCCTGCGGATCGCGGTGCAGGACAGCGGCGTGCCGATGGATGAGCGCGAACGCGATACGCTGCTCAACACCGAGCTGCACAGCAAGAACCTGCTGGACACTACCCGCCTGGGCGGGCACCTCGGGTTGGTGATCGCACGCCAGTTGATCCTGTTGATGAACGGCGACTTCGGTATCAAAAGCGCCAATGGCCAGGGCAACACCCTGTGGCTGACCCTGCCCTTGGATCCGACCCAGCTGCAACACCCAACCTCGGACCTCGACAGCCCGCTCAAGGACGCCCGGGTCCTGGTGGTCGACGACAATGACACCTGCCGCAAGGTTCTGGTCCAGCAGTGCAGCGCCTGGGGCCTGAACGTCAGCGCCGTGGCATCGGGCAAGGAAGCCCTGGCCCTGCTGCGGACCAAGGCCCATCTGCGCGATTACTTCGACGTGGTCCTGCTCGACCAGAACATGCCAGGCATGACCGGTATGCAGCTGGCGGCCAAGATCAAGGAAGACCCGAGCCTGAACCACGACATCCTGCTGATCATGCTGACCGGTATCAGCAATGCCCCCAGCAAGATCATCGCGCGCAACTCGGGGATCAAGCGCATCCTCGCCAAACCCGTGGCCGGCTACACCCTCAAGACCACCCTGGCCGAAGAACTGACGCAACGCAGCAAAGGCATGCTCGGCCCCCAGAGCCAGCAACCGAGCAGCAAACCGGTGGAACTGCCGAGTGATTTCCGCATCCTGGTGGCCGAAGACAACAGCATTTCGACCAAGGTCATCCGCGGCATGCTCAGCAAGCTCAACCTCGAACCGGACACCGCCTGCAACGGCGAGGAAGCCCTGCGCGCCATGAAGGCCCAGCGTTATGACCTGGTGCTGATGGACTGCGAAATGCCGATACTCGACGGCTTTTCCGCCACGCAGCAGTTGCGCGCCTGGGAAGTCGGTAACCAGCGCATGCGCACCCCCGTGGTCGCCCTGACCGCCCATATCCTCACCGAGCACAAGGAGCGGGCGCGCCAGGCCGGCATGGATGGGCATATGGCCAAGCCGGTGGAGCTGTCGCAATTGCGTGAACTGATCGAGCACTGGGTGGCCCAGCGCGAACAGCAACAATCTGCGGTCAACATTCCCTAGGCCAGACGGGTGCCGGGCCGACAGACCGCCTGGCGCCTGATAGACTTCCAGCCCTCTGCCCTCAAGAGCCCACGCCATGCTCCACGTGCTGTTCAGCGTTTACCTGAAGATGCTGGTGCTCTATAGCCCGTTCTTCGTCCTATCGTGCTTTATCAGCCTGACGCGCGGCTACTCACTCAAGGAGCGCCGGCGTCTGGCCTGGAAAGTCGCCCTGGCCACGCTGGTCTCCAGCGTGCTGCTGTACCTGTTCGGGCGGGTGATCTTCAGTGTCTTCGGGATTACCGTAGATGCGTTTCGCATCGGCGCCGGCAGCGTGCTGTTTATTTCCGCACTGGGCATGGCCCAGGGCAAATCGGCGGTACAGAGCGACAACGTGCAGCAGGACGTCACCATCGTGCCGCTGACCATCCCCCTGACCGTCGGCCCCGGCACCATCGGTGCTCTGCTGGTCATGGGCGTCAGTCAGCCCCACTGGGACGACAAGCTCACCGCCATTCTCAGCATCGCCCTGGCCAGCCTCACGGTGGGCGTGGTGCTGTACCTGTCCAACCGGATCGAGCGGATCCTCGGCGACCAGGGCCTGCAAATCGTCAGTCGCCTGATGGGCCTGTTCGTCTGCGCCCTGGCTGCGCAGATCATCTTTACCGGGGTACGCGGCTACCTGGTGCAGTAAGCCCTGCCGGCGCCGCCTCCCGGCAGCGCCGAACGTCGCCTCAGGCCGGTTTCTGGCCGTACCAGCGCGGCGTGTAGACCCACTCGCCGCCATCGGCGCGGGGGAACACGCAGGTCGTCGACGAACCGATCAGCACCATGGTACGCATATCCACCTGCTCCGGCGTCAGGTCGCCCAAGCAGGTGACCCGCAGGGTCTGACCCGGCCGACCGATATCCCGCCCCAACACCACCGGCGTCTGCGCCGTGCGATACCGGGCCACAATGGCCAGGGCCTGACCCAACTGCCACGGCCGCGAGCGTGAGATCGGGTTGTAGAAAGCCAGTGCCAGGTCGGCCTGGGCCGCCAGCTCCAGGCGCTGCTCGATGATCGACCAGGGCTTGAGGTTGTCCGACAACGACAGCACACAGAAGTCGTGACCCAGCGGCGCGCCCGCCTGGGCGGCGGTGGCCAGGGACGCCGAGACGCCCGGCAGGATCTCCAGCTCGACGCGCTGCCACGCCGGATTATCGGACTCGTGCAAGGCTTCCAGCACCGCCGCGGCCATGGCGAACACTCCCGGGTCACCGGACGACACCACCACCACCGAACGCCCCTGGGCCGCCAGTTCGAAGGCGTGCCGGGCACGCTGCATCTCTTCGCGATTATCGGTGCAATGCAGCACCTGGTCGGCTCGGAACGGCCCGGCCATGCGCACATAGGTTTCATACCCCAGCACATCGTTGGCCCGGGCCAGCTCGGCCTTGACTGCCGGAACCATCAGTTCGGCAGCACCCGGGCCGAGGCCGATCACGGCCAGACGGCCACGGGCACGGCCGATGCGTTGCGGCTCCAGCGGCTGGTCGGCCACGGCGATGGCCAGGCCAGCGCCGGCACTGATCGGCGACAGCAATTGCCCGACCGCCGCCTGGGCCAGTTCGGCCACACTGCTGGCCGGCACGCCAAAGCGCAGGGGCACGGCCAGGGTCGCGGCGGCGTCACGCAAGGTCGGGTTGGCCATATCGCTGTCCGCCGCCAACAGGCAGGCCAGCGATTGCACGGCAATCCGCGCTTCGTGCAACGCCGCACGAATGGCCGCGACCAGCGCCTCGGCATCCTCTCCCGGCTGGGGCTGGCAGGCCACCAGCACATTGCGAGGGTAGATCAGCAATTCATCGGCCGCCGCCGGACGCTCGCTGCAACCGACATGAATGCTCAGGCGCGCCTGGGCATCTTCCGGCAGCCGCGCTTGCGCGAGCCAGGGCGCTGCGCCTTCGATCCGCACGCTTTCACCGGCCAGAAGGTCCGAGACAAACCGCTTGCCCAGCTCCAGGTCGGCCAGGGCATAGCCGCTGGGCGGGTTGAGCAGACAGGTGCCAAAACGCAGTTCGCCACTGGTGGTAATGGCCGCGGCCACGCCCAGCCCGGCGGCGATTTCCCGGGCCATGACATTGACCCCGCCCAGGCCACCGAGCAACGGCACGACCGCGCTGCCATCCTCGGCCACGGCCAGCACCGGCGGCTCGGCGCCCTTCTCCAGCAGCAGCGGCGCCAGGGTGCGAATCACGATACCGGCCGCGCACAAGGCAATGATCGGTGTGCCCTGTTGATAAAGCTGGCGCAACGTCGCGCCGAAATCGACGTAGCTGCGGTCTGCGCCCTCAACGCGCTCGGCCAGGCCATGGATCAGCGCATCGGGGTAGAAGCCCTGGATGAGGCGCGCCGTCGCCAGGCTGCCGGCGCCCAGGATCATAATGGCGGCTGCAGGCCGGCTCATCCCTGCCACCGTTCGCCGGGGACGACGATCAACGAGAAGTATGGTGAAGACATCGGCTCAACCTGGTCCAGCGGCACGATCTTCTGGTTGGCCATGGTCGCCCGCTCGACATACAGCGCCCGCCCGGCCAACCCCAGCTCCTGCAGCACGTCGCGCACCTTGGGGAAATTGCGCCCCAACTTCATGATCACCGCCGCATCGGCATCACCCAGGCGGCGCTTGAGCTCTTCGGCCGGCAGGACCCCGGAAAGCACCGACAGGCTTTGATTGCGATACACCAGCGGCACACCCAGTACCGAAGCGCCGCCGAGCATCGAGCAGACACCCGGGATGACCTCGGCCTCATAGCGTTCAGCCAGGCGGTCGTGCAGGTACATATAGGAGCCGTAGAAGAACGGGTCGCCTTCGCAGATCACCGCCACATCGCGGCCGGCATCCAGGTGCGCGGCCACTTCCAGGCTGGCCTCGTCGTAGAAATCGCTGATGACCTGCTCGTAGGACAGCGGCGCCGGCAGCGCCTCGGTGGTCACCGGATAGACCAGCGGCAACAGCTGCTGGGCCTCCTGCAGATGGGCCTCGATAATGCCGAAGGCGTTGCCCTTCTTGCCCTTGGCAACGAAGTACGCCACCACTGGCGATTCGCGCAACAGGCGCAGGGCCTTGACGGTAATCAGCTCGGGATCACCCGGGCCGACGCCCAGGCCCAGTAAACGTCCACGTGGCAGCATTACTCGACCTCCGTAGCCAGGGCGTTGACCGCAGCAGCGGCCATGGCACTACCGCCCAGGCGGCCGCGCATGATCACGAAGGGCACGCCACGGCTATCGGCCGCGAGCATCGCCTTGGACTCGGCCGCGCCGACAAAGCCCACCGGGAAACCGAGGATCAGTGCCGGCTTCGGCGCCCCCGCATCGAGCATTTCCAGCAGGTAGAACAGGGCGGTCGGCGCATTGCCGATCACCACCACGCTCCCTTCCAGATGGGGCCGCCAGAGCTCCAAGGCGGCCGCCGAGCGGGTGTTGCCCAGCTCGCGGGCCAACGGCGGCACGCGCTCGTCACGCAGGGTGCAGATCACTTCGTTGTGGGCAGGCAGGCGCGCGCGGGTGATGCCTTCGCTGACCATCCGCGCATCACACAGAATCGGCGCGCCAGCGGCCAGCGCTGCGCGCCCGGCCGTGCCGGCACCGGCGGAAAACGCCAGGCCATTGATCGCCTCGACCATGCCGCAGGCGTGGATCACGCGTACCGCGAGCTTTTCCAGATCCGCCGGGATCCGCTCCAGCCGGGCCTCTTCGCGAATGATCGCGAAGGAGTTGCGATAGATCTCCTGACCATCGCGGATGTAATCAATCATCGGTGCTACTCCATGGGCGGGCTTCAAGCAGGGTGCCCGCCGCTTCAATTGTGAGGTTGCGCGCGTACAGCCGGCCGAAGCCGGGCACCGTCGCATCGCGTAGAAAGAGGTCGTAATGGCCAGGCGCGACCGCCAGCAGCGTGACCGGCGCGACATGCGCCGCCGCGCAGGAACGTGGGCAGCCCGATAGATGAACGTCGGCCACGCGGCCCTGGCCTTGCAGGCGCTCGGCCAACTGCCGGGCATCGTCCTTGGTCTCGGCCTGAGCCTTGGCACAGCCACTGGCGCCCGTGCAGGCAATCAGCCGGGCCAGCGCCTGGTCGGCGCAGCAGAGCAGGCCGAGCGCGTGCAGTTGGGCCGTCAGCGTTGCGGCCGCCTCGGCGCGGACATTGACCCACAACAGGCTTTGCCAGGGCGTCAACCGCAGCGAGCCATCACCGAAGTCCTCAGCCAGTTGCGCCGCGCGCTTGAGCTGGCCGGCATCGAGCCGCCCCAGCGGCGCCGCCGCGCCCACTTGCACCAGGCCCTCCTGCGCCTGTGGGTAAGTCCCCAGGTGACGCAAGGGCTGAGCAGCGCCACGACGCCAATCGGGCAATGCCAGCCACTGGACCGCAAGGCGCGCCTGCAGCTGGCGGAGAAACTCGCTGGCCGGCACCTCGGCCAGCAGATGGCGCATGCGCGTCTGCTCCGGCGTCGCCAGGTCGAGGAACAGCTCCAGCACGGCGACCACCAACGCGTGCCCTGCCGCCAGCGGTACGGCGGCCAGCGCGCCATCCCCCGGGCAACCGGCCAGGCCAAAGGCCAGCCATGGCTCAGCCGCCACGTTCACCGCGCACAGCCACAGATCATGGGGATGCTCCAGCATCGCCAGGTGTTCACCGCCATCGAGTTGTACAGCGAACTTGGCCGACAGCTCATGGAAACGGCGGTGGCTCTGCAGCGTGGCAAGAATCTGCGCCGCCAGCGGCCGGGTATCCAGCAGCAGGCCGGCATCGACGCCCGCTGCCGGGCTGAGCATCAGGTTGCGCACATCGTCGGCCGCCGCCGTGGTCGGCCCAAGGCCGGCGGCCAGCAGATGCTCGATCAACGGGCGCTGCTCGGGGCCGATCCCGCGAATCTGCAGGTTGGCCCGGTTGGTGGCCTCGATCACCCCACCGGCGTAGCGCTCGGCGGCTTCGGCGACGGCCCGGGCCTGGTCCGCACTGATCACCCCTGCTGCCAGTTTGATTCGGCAGATGCCGCCATCGCGCGCCGCGACAATACGCAGTAACCCCGGGCAGGCCGAGGGGCGAAGAGCAGTGGACAACAGGGATGAATTCACGTGGGCAGCCGACAGTTGGGCAAGGGATCTTGGCGATTGAGCGGCATTTCGCCGATCAAGGCGCGGTATTATGCCTGCTTTGTTCGACGGCATGAAAAGCCTGCCCGTCGGAACGCTTCGAGGAGACTAGATGGCACCCTGGCTGACAGTAGTGGGAATCGGTGAGGACGGCTTCGCCGGGCTTGGCAAACAGGCCCGTCGCGCCCTGCTCGGTGCCGCCCGGGTGTATGGCGGCCAGCGCCAGCTAGACCTGCTGCCGGCCTGCATTCGTGCCGAGCGTCAGCGCTGGCCCAGCCCCTTTTCCCTGGAGCCGCTGCTGGCCCGCCGCGGCGAACCGGCCTGTGTGCTGGCCAGCGGCGACCCGATGCTGTTCGGCGTCGGCGCCAGCCTGGCCCGCCAGATCGACAGCGCGCAGATGCTGATTCTTCCTGCGCCGTCCTCCTACTCCCTGGCCGCCGCACGCCTGGGCTGGGCCCTGCAGGATGTGCAGACGCTGTCGGTGGTGGCCCGCCCGGTCGCCGCCATCGCCGCCCACCTGGCCAGCGGCATGCGCCTGCTGGTGCTGAGCAATGATCAGCACAGCCCCGCCGCCATCGCGACCTTGCTGCGCGAGCGCGGCTTCGGGCCCAGCCGCCTGACCGTGCTGGAACACCTCGGCGGCCCGGCCGAACGGCGTATCGACGGCGCTGCCAGCGACTGGAACACCCCTCCTGGCGCAGCGTTGAATCTGGTGGCCATCGACTGCCTGGCGGCCAGCGATACCCCGCGCCTGTCGCGCATCGGCGGCTTGCCGGACTCGGCCTTCGCCCATGATGGTCAGTTGACCAAACGCGATGTCCGCGCCATTACCCTGGCGCGCCTCGCCCCCATGCCGGGCGAGCTGCTCTGGGATGTCGGCGCCGGCAGCGGCTCCATCGGCATCGAATGGATGCGTGTCCACCCCAGTTGCCGGGCCCTGGCCATCGAGGCCAATGAGGGCCGCCAGCAACTGATCGAACACAATCGCGACGCCCTGGGCGTGCCGGGCCTGCAATTGATCCGCGGCAGCGCACCGCAGGCGCTGGACGGCCTGGAGCGCCCGGATGCGGTCTTTATCGGCGGCGGCGTTACCCGCCCCGGCGTGCTCGACACCTGCTGGGCCCAGCTCAAGCCAGGCGGCCGGCTGGTGGCCAATGCCGTGACCCTGCAAAGCGAGCTGCACCTGATGGATTGGCGCACCCGCCACGGCGGCGAGCTGACCCGCATCCACATCGCCCAGGCCCAGCCCCTGGGCGAGTTCGATACCTGGCGTCAGGCCCTGCCGATCACCCTGCTGGAGGCCGTCAAGCCTTGAAGCCTGCACTGCCTGCCCCGGTCGTCCGCCATGCGTGACGAAACCGCCGAACAACCCGCGCCCCTGCGCAGCGGCCTGACCACCGGCAGTTGCGCCACCGCCACCAGCCTCGCGGCGGCGCGCCTGCTGCTCGGCGGGACCTGCCATGACGCCGTGGAGATCGTGTTGCCCAAGGGCAAGCGCGTGCAGATGCGCCTGGAGTTCTGCCGTCTAAGCGCAGACGGCGCCGAGGCCGGGACGATCAAGGATGCCGGCGACGACCCCGATGTCACCCACGGCGCCCTGCTCTACTCACGGGTGCGCCTGAGCCCCGAGCCGGGCGTGCGCTTTTGCGCCGGCCAGGGCGTGGGCACCGTGACCCGCCCCGGCCTGGTGCTGGAGGTGGGTGAGCCCGCGATCAACCCGGTGCCCCGGCGCATGATCGGCGAACACCTGCGGCAACTGGCGCAAGAGCACCACTACGCCGGCGGCTTCGAGGTCACGGTGAATGTCGAGGGTGGCGAAGCCCTGGCCCTGAAAACCATGAACCCGCGACTGGGCATTCTGGGCGGTCTGTCGATCCTGGGCACCAGCGGCATTGTCCGGCCGTTTTCCTGCGCCGCGTACATCGCCTCAATCCATCAGGGCATCGATGTGGCCAAGACCAATGGCTACCTGCATATCGCCGCGTGCACCGGCAATGCCAGCGAGGACACCATGCGCCGCGTCTACAACCTGCCCGAGATTGCCCTGATCGAGATGGGCGATTTTGTCGGCGCGGTCCTCAAGCACCTGCGCAAGGTGCCTGTGGATAAACTCAGCCTGTGCGGCGGCTTTGGCAAGATCAGCAAGCTGGCCGCCGGGCATATGGACCTGCACAGCCGGCACTCGAGCATCGACCTGCCGCAACTGGCCGACTGGGCCGGCGCCATTGGCGCCGATGCCGGGTTGCAGAGCGCCATTCGCGGCGCCAACACCAGCCAGCAGGCACTGGCCATGGCCAGCGCGGCGGGAATCGCCCTGGGGGATGCGGTGTGCCAGCACGCCCTGGATTTCGCCCGCAGTGTCGTGCCGGCCCAGGTCCAGGTCGAAGTCTTTGCCATCGACCGCCAAGGCGGCATCGTCGGCCATGCGGGAGGTGCATCATGAAGCGCGTGCTGTTGCTCGGCGGCGTCACCGAGGCCCTGGCCATCGCCAGGACCCTGGGCCGCGAGCATATCTACAGCCTGGCGGGGGTCGGCCGGGTGCCCGAGGACCTCGACTGCGAAGTGCGGGTTGGCGGTTATGGCGGGGCCGACGGGCTGGCGCGCTTTATTGGCGACAACCAGATCGACCTGCTGGTGGATGCGACCCATCCCTACGCGGCACACATCAGCCAGAACGCCGCCACTGCGGGCCAACTCAGCAGCATTCCCTGCTGGGCGCTGCGCCGTCCGGCCTGGCAACCGCAGCCCGGCGACGACTGGCGTGAAGTGGCGGATTGGACGGCACTGGTCCGGGCCCTGGCGCCCTTCCAGCGCCCGCTGTTTACCCTGGGCCGCGAGCCCTTGGCCCATTTACAGGAAATCCCCGCCAGCCAGTTCTGGACCCTGCGCGCCCTCGACCAGTATCCCGGCAACGAACGCTGCGAGATTATCGGCGCCCGTGGACCGTTCCTGCTCGAAGACGAGCGCCAACTGTTCGAACGGCGCGCCATCGATGTCCTGGTCAGCAAGAACAGCGGCAGCAGCGCCACCGAGCCCAAACTGCAAGTGGCCCGCGAGCGCGGCATCCCGGTGCTGATCCTGCAGCGCCCGGCCTTGCCCGCGGTGGACCGGGAGTTTTCGACAACCGCCCAAATACTTCAGGCCTTGGCAGCCTTTATCGGCTGAAACAGAATCTGCCCGGCCTCGCAAAAGCAGCTAGCCTGCTTGTGGAAGGAATGCACGCCGGGCAGCGGAAAGACCAGGAAACAGAGTTGCGACTTTTCACCGCAGGCAGTGCTTTTACTTATCCAGGCCATTAGGGCTAAATAGCCCGGTCTTGCTTGAAAATTCTTACGGAAGAAAATCCATGTTCCGACAACGGCTTGCCATAACTTGGATCGCCTGCTTTGCAGTGCTGTTCAATATGCTTGCCATGCCGTTGGCGAGCGCCGGAGCCAACACCAGCAATGCCGCGATCACCAAGCAGCTGTTGCTGGGCAGCTTCTGCTCTTCCACGGGTACTCGCCTGGTTGCCATTTCCCTTGGTTCTGCGGAGCAATCGGCGCCCGCAGGCGACCTGCACTCCACCATGCAACATTGCTGGTGCTGCTCGGGCGCAGCGCCCCTGGTGGGCCTACCGGGCCACAGCCCGCAACTGCATCTGGCCAGCGGCGACTTCCGTGTCCTGAACAGCCAGGCCCAGGTAGACAGCCCGACCCCACGCCAGCAATGGCCCAGCCTCAATCCTCGTGCCTCCCCTCTGGCCTGATTCACCGCCCCTACCCCATTGCGCCTGAATCGATCCGGAGAATCTCCATGTTCAAGAAAGCCCTATTGCTGGCCGCCCTGATGCTGCCTGCGGCCTTAACCAATGCCCATGAATACAGCGTCGGCCCGTTGCAGATTGCCCACCCCTGGTCCCAGGAACTGCCACCCAACGCCCCCACCGTCGCCGCCTACTTTGTGATCAAGAACACCGGCCAGCAGGCCGACCGCCTGTTGAGCGTCGACACCCCGGTTGCGGCCAAGGCCGAGCTGCACGAGCACGTCCAGCAGGACGGCCTGATGAAAATGCAACCCGTCGCCGCTGTCGCCATCGCCCCCGGTGCGACCCTGACCTTCGCCCCCATGGCTTACCACGTGATGCTGCTGGAGCTCAAAGACCGCAGCCTGCTGCGCGACGGCCAGCACTTCCCGCTGACCCTGCACTTCGAGAAAGCCGGGGCCGTCGAGGTTCAGGTCAATGTGCAGAAGACCCCGCCCGCCGGCGCCGCGACCGGGCACGATAGCCACGCGCACTGACCCCAGGCAGACCACCACGACGCGCTAGCATGAGCACGCTCGGGCACCGGCCGGCCAGCCCCGCGCACCTTCACCTGAAGGCACGCGGCAGCTGGATCAGCCTGTTCGCCATGTTGATGATTTTTATCGGCCCGCTGATTTCCCAGGCGATGCCGATGGATCATGCCGCCTCGATGGCGATGAACCCATCGATGGTCATGGAGGAGCCCGGTTGCCATGGCGAAGCGGCCGACGCCGCACACCATGAAGCCCCCGCCGAGCATCACGTCCTTTGGGAGAAATGCGGCTATTGCAGCCTGCTGTTCAATTGCCCGGCGCTGCCCCAAAGCCTGTTCAGCGCGACGTTTGCCGCCCCACCACCCCATGCCTTCATCACCGCCGAACCGCGCCAGGGCCACGCCCGACAGGCTGTCTTCCCCGGCGCCCGCAGCCGCGCGCCGCCCTCATTCTCCTAAGCCTCGCCAACACCTCCTCACCTGGCCCGCCGGAACGCACTGCACAAGACAGTCGCGCGGCGCCGGCCGTGTTGTATTCGCTAGAAGAATGGAATGCTTATGTCCCGCTCCACTGCACGCACTCGCCTGCCTTTTACCCAGGCCAACCGCCCGTTTTCCCTGAGCCCGTCGCGCCTGCGCTTTACCCAGGCCCTCGCGGTGTTCTGCGGCGCCCTGCTCGCCCCCCTGGCCATGGCGGCCGAGGCTCCGGACGAACATGCCCGGCACGCCGAAGAACTCAGCCCGACCGTGGTCACCGCCATCGGCCAGAGCTCGCCCCTGACCGTGATCACCAACCCCAAGGACCCGCGCCAACCGGTTCCAGCCAGTGATGGTGGCGACTACCTGAAAACCATCCCCGGCTTCGCCCTGGTGCGCAATGGCGGGACCAATGGCGACCCGGTGCTGCGCGGCATGTTCGGCTCGCGCCTGAATATCCTCAGCAACGGCGGCATGATGCTGGGCGCCTGCCCAGGGCGGATGGACGCACCGACGTCCTATATTGCCCCGGAAACCTATGACAGCCTCACCGTGATCAAGGGGCCGCAAACCGTACTCTGGGGCCCTGGTGCTTCGGCCGGTACGGTGCTGTTCGAACGCGAGCCGGAGCATTTCGGCGAGCTGGGCACCCGGGTCAATGCCAGTATTCTGGCCGGTTCCAATGGCCGGTTCGACAAGGTTATCGACGCCGCTGCCGGCGGGCCGCTCGGTTATGTGCGGGTCATCGGCAACCAGGCCCACGCCGACGATTATCGCGACGGCAACAACGACACCGTGCCCTCGCGCTACGACAAGTGGAACGGCCATATCGCCGTGGGCTGGACCCCGGATGCCGACACCCTGCTGGAGCTGACGGCCGGCAAGGGCGACGGCCAGGCGCGCTCCGCCGGTCGGGGCATGGACGGCTCCCAGTACAAGCGTGAAAGCCTGGGCCTGCGGTTCGTCAAATCGAATATCGGCGAGGTGCTCGACAGCATCGAAGCCCAGGTCTACTACAACTACGCCGACCACGTGATGGACAACTACAGTCTGCGCACGCCCTCCGGCACCGGCATGATGGCCGGGCCCATGGCGTCCAATGTCGACCGTCGGACCCTGGGCGGGCGGATCAAGGCCACCTGGCGCTGGGCCGATGTGCAACTGATCGGCGGGCTCGATGCACAGACCAACGAACACCGCCAACGCGGCGGAGCCGGCATCGATACCTACAAAAATATGTCCTACACCAAGGACGCCGACTTCCATAACTACGGCGCCTTTGGCGAGCTGACCTGGTATGCCGCCGACCGTGACCGCCTGATCAGCGGCGCGCGCCTGGACCGTGCCTCGGCCAAGGATTACCGCCAGCGCCTGGGCTCGGGCATGATGAGCAGGCCCAACCCCACAGTCGACAACACACGCGCCGACACCCTGCCCAGCGGCTTTGTGCGCTACGAGCATGATCTGCAGGCCAGCCCGACCACCGTCTACGCAGGCCTGGGGCACACCCAGCGCTTCCCGGACTACTGGGAGCTGTTCTCGCCGAAAAGCGGCCCGCTCGGTTCGTTGAATGCCTTCGACTCGATCAAGCCGGAAAAAACCACCCAGCTCGACGTCGGCCTGCAATACAAGACCGAGGACCTCGAAGCCTGGGCCTCGGGCTATGTCGGCCAGGTGCGCGACTTTATTCTGTTCGACTACACCGGCGGCAGCTCGCGTGCCGAGAATATCGACGCACGCATCATGGGCGGCGAACTGGGCGCAGCCTATCGCTTGACCTCCAACTGGAAAGCCGACGGCACCCTGGCCTACGCCTGGGGCAAGAACAGTAGCGACGGCAAGGCCCTGCCACAAATGCCGCCTCTGGAAGCCCGCCTGGGCCTCAGCTACAGCCAGGACAGCTGGAGCGCCGGCGCCCTGTGGCGCGTGGTGGCCGACCAGGGTCGCATCGACCGGAACAAGGGCAATGTGGTCGGCAAGGACTATGCGCAAAGTGCTGGCTTCGGCGTGTTCTCGCTCAATGGCGCGTACCGGATCAACCAGAACTTCAAGGTCAGCACCGGCGTCGACAACCTGTTCGGCAAGGCCTATGCCGAGCACCTAAACCTGGCCGGCAACGCCGGGTTCGGCTTTCCCGCCGATAACCCCCAGGCCCTCAAGGAACCCGGCCGGACCTTCTGGACCAAGGTCGACATGAGCTTCTAAGCCGAACTCGCGCCTGCCCCAAGGCGGGCGCGAACCCATTCCTATAAAAACGTTACAGCCTTGCGGAGCGCTCCTGATGAGCCAACCCAAACCTTCTTTCTACAACCTGGCGTGGCGCTGGCATTTCTATGCCGGGTTGTTTGTCGCCCCCTTCATGATCCTGCTGGCCCTGACCGGCATCATCTACCTGTTCAAACCCCAGCTCGATCCACTGCTCTACGCCGACCTGCTCGAAGTCCGTCCAGGGCACCACACCCTGACGGCCGATACCCAGCGCGAGCAGGTCGCGGCCGCCTACCCCGGCGCCCAGCTCAAGCAGTATCTGCCGCCCATTGCCGGCGATCGCAGCGCGCAGTTCGTAATCCTCGACCAGGGCCGCGAGCTCAATGTGTTTGTCGACCCGTACCGGGGCGTCCTGCTTGGCGCCCAGGATGCCCAGAACAACTTGCAGGCCATCGCCCGCGCCCTGCATGGCGAATTGATGATCGGCACCCTGGGTGACCGGCTGATCGAACTCGCCGCCGGCTGGGGCGTGATGCTGGTGATTTCCGGGCTGTATCTCTGGTGGCCCAGGGGCCGATCCCGAGCGGGCGTACTGTGGCCACGCCTGGGCAGTCGCGGACGTCTGTTCTGGCGCGACCTGCACGCCGTGACCGGGTTCTGGGGCGCGGCCCTGCTGTTGCTGATGCTGCTGAGCGGCATGACCTGGACCGGTTTCTGGGGCAAGCAATATGCCGAGCTGTGGAACCGCTTCCCGGCGGCGATGTGGAACGACATGCCCACCTCCGATACCCAGGCCGCCAGCCTGAATACGGCCACTCGCCAGACCGTACCCTGGGCCCTGGAAAATACCCCGCTGCCGCTCTCCGGTGCCCATGCCGAACACCAGCACCACGGCGCCGCGCCGAGCGGCCCGGCAGCACCCGAAATCAGCCTGCAACAGGTGGTGGATATCGCCACCGCGCGCGGGGTCGAGGCGGGCTACAGCATCACCCCACCCACCACGGCCGAGGGCGTCTACACCATTGCGGTGTTTGCCGACGACCCGCGCAACGACGCGACCCTGCATATCGACCAGTACAGCGGCCGGGTGCTGGCCGATGTGCGCTGGGAGCAGTACGGCACGGTGGCACGCGCCACGGAAGTCGGGGTGATGCTGCATGAGGGCAAGATGTTCGGCCCACTCAACCAGTTCATTATCCTGCTGGTGTGCCTGATGATTCTGCTCGGTTCGGTCAGCGGCCTGGTGATCTGGTGGAAGCGCCGGCCCGCAGGTGGCCTGGGCGTGCCGCCGCTGCGCCATGACTTGCCGAAGTGGAAAACCGCCATGGCGATCATGCTGGCGCTGGCCGTGATCTTTCCCCTGGTGGGCGCCTCGTTGATTGTCGTGTGGTTGCTTGACCGCGTACTGCTGTCGCGGTTTGTCCACAGCCCCGCAGCGCCCTGAGCCCCTCCTCCCGCCACGTGTAGGCACGAGCGCCGCCGCGATAAACCGCTCGCGCCTACACGCCACCCCGCGCGCACCAATGCAGCGCAACGCGACGCACCACACCCCCGGCAACAGCCCCTCAATGGTGCGCGACCGTCTTCCCGCGCCTGCGCTGAAGCGAGCGGCCCAGGCTTTTTCCGACTCGGCACACCCCTTGCAACAGCCCCTTGAGCATCCTGCATTCGCTGTCGGGAACCATGGCGATTTCCGAAACCTCGCTTAAAGACATGGCGTTGATGACCATCGACGAAATCAATGCCAAGGGCGGCGTCAACGGCAAGATGCTCGAAGCCGGGGTGGTCGACCCCCGTCTCCAACTGGCCGATCACTACCTGGTGATGTCCCGTGGGGAAATCGTCCAGCAGGGTCGTGGCGAAAACATGCAGTCCGAGGGTGTACGCGGGCTGGTTACGATCTAATCTTTAGCGCTCCGAAGCCAACGAACAACCATGAACCTGCCTGCCTCGCCCATCCCGTTCACCCCCAGTTGGTACGCCGAGCTGGAACTGGCCTATGCCCGTTTCGGCGAAAGCTCGCGACCAGTGCTGCGCCGCCACCTGGGTCCGTTGCGGGTGCAGAAGCACCTGTACGCCGAAGGCCCCGAAGTCTGCCAGCACATTATCGTCCACCCGCCCGGCGGCATTGCCGGCGGCGACCGGCTCGCGATTCGGGCCCGGGTGGAGGACGGCGCCTGGGCGCAATTGACCAGCCCTGGCGCAGCCAAGTGGTACCGCGCCAACGGCCCGGCGTACCAGACGCTGGAGCTGCACGTCAGCCCCGGCGCGACCCTGGAATGGCTGCCCCAGGAAACCATCGTCTTCAGCGCCGCCCAGGCCGAACTGCAGACGCGCATCGAGCTGCACGGCGATGCCCGGCTTTTCTACTGGGATATCGTCGCCCTCGGCCGGCCAGCCAGCGGGGAACGTTTCGAACAGGGCCATTTCCAGGCTCGCCTGGATATCCGCCGCGACGGTAAGCCACTCTGGCACGAGCGCCAGCGGATCGCCGGCGGCGATGGCCTGCTCGACTCGCCCATCGGCCTGGATGGCCAACCGGTGTTTGCCACCTTGCTGGTCACCGGCGAAATTGACGACGAATTGCTCGAACGCTGTCGCGCCCTGGCCCATCCCGTGCGCGGCGATCTAAGCCAATTGCCCGGGCTGCTGGTCGCGCGCTGCCTGGCCGGCGAAACCCTGCAGGCCCGCGCCTGGCTGATCGCCCTGTGGCAGTTGCTGCGCCCGGCGTTGCTCGGCCGCGAAGCCCTGGCGCCGAGGATCTGGAACACATGAACGGCTTGTCGCTCCAAGCCCCCCGGGCCTGCTCTGCACCGCCCTTTTTTCTACTGCCTTGTACGGATGGCCCACGATGGACCTGACCCCCCGCGAAAAAGACAAAATGCTGATCTTCACCGCCGGCCTGGTCGCCGAGCGCCGCCTGGCCCGTAGCCTGCGACTCAACTACCCGGAAGCCATGGCCTATATCAGCGCGGCCCTGCTCGAAGGCGCCCGCGACGGCCAGACCGTCGCCCAACTGATGCACTACGGCACCACCCTGCTCAGTCGCGAGCAAGTAATGGAGGGCATCGCCGAAATGATCCCGGAGATCCAGGTCGAAGCGACCTTCCCTGATGGCACCAAACTGGTCACCGTCCACCAACCCATTGCCTGAGCGTGCGCCATGCCTTATCTGATCCGCGATGCCCAGCAGGCCGACCTGCCCGCCCTTCGCGATATCTACAACGACGCGGTACTCAACACCACGGCGATCTGGAACGAACAGCCGGTGGACCTGGGCAATCGCCAGGCCTGGTTCAGCGCCCGCCAGGCCCAGGGCTACCCGATTCTGGTGGTGACCGACGCGAGCGATACGGTGCTGGGCTATGCCTCGTACGGCGACTGGCGGCCCTTCGAGGGCTTTCGCCATACCGCCGAACACTCGGTCTATGTGCGCAGCGACCAACGCGGCAACGGCCTCGGCCCGCGCCTGCTCGGCGCGTTGATCGAACGCGCGCGCGAAGGCGGCAAGCATGTGCTGGTCGCGGCGATCGAAAGCGGCAACGGCGCCTCGATCCACCTGCATGAACGCCTGGGTTTTATCACCACCGGTTGCATGCCCCAGGTGGGCGTGAAGTTCGGCCGCTGGCTCGACCTGACCTTCATGCAACTGACCCTCAACCCCGGCGCCTTGCCGCCGGCGGAGTGACCCTCGATGACTGCCCGCCAACTGCGCCGCATCACTGCCGAAAGTTTTCCCGACTACCGCGCCGGGCTGATCGACCTGCTGCTCGATGCCGTCGCCCACGAAGCCTCGGTGGGCTTTATGGCCGACTTCGATGCACGCCAGGCCGGCGAGTACCTCAACGGCGTCCAGGCCGGTCTTGCAGACGCCAGCCTGTTGCTCTGGGTCATCACCTGCGACGAGCAGGTCCTGGCCAGCGTGCAACTGAGCCTGTGCCTGAAGCCCAACGGGTTGAACCGCGCCGAGGTGCAGAAGCTGCTGGTGCTCGACTCGGCCCGGCGCCGTGGCCTGGGCCAGCAATTGATCCAGGCACTGGAACAGGGCGCACGCGCACAGCAGCGCGGCCTGCTTTACCTGGACACCGAGGCTGGCTCCGGCGCCGAGGCGTTCTACCAGGCTCAGGGCTACACCCGCGTAGGTGAGCTACCGAACTACTGCCGCAACCCGAACGGCCAATACCGGCCCACCGCCCTCTACTTCAAGACCCTGGGACAACCCGTATGATTCCTGGCCAATACCAGATCCAGCCTGGCGAAATCGAACTCAATGTCGGCCGTCGCACCCTGATCCTGACCGTGGCCAACAGCGGCGACCGACCGATCCAGGTTGGCTCGCACTATCATTTTTTCGAAGCCAACGACGCCCTCCAGTTCGACCGCCCGAGCAGTCGCGGCATGCGCCTGAACATCCCGGCCGGCACCGCCGTGCGCTTCGAGCCGGGTCAGCGCCGCGAAGTCGAGCTGGTCGATCTCGCGGGGCTACGCCGGGTGTTCGGCTTTGCCGGACGGATCATGGGCGAGCTTTGATGGCTGCGTACCCGCCCCTCACGTTCACCGTTATCAAAGCGCCTTCGAACTCGCCAAAGGACTCAGCATGAAGATTTCCAGACAAGCCTATGCCGATATGTTCGGCCCTACCGTGGGTGACCGGGTACGGCTGGCCGATACGGAGTTGTGGATCGAGGTCGAGCAGGATTTCACCACCTACGGCGAGGAGGTGAAATTCGGTGGCGGCAAGGTAATCCGCGATGGCATGGGCCAGGGCCAGTTGCTCGCCGCCGAGGTCGTCGACACGCTGATTACCAACGCGCTGATCGTCGATCACTGGGGCATCGTCAAGGCAGATGTCGGGCTCAAGAACGGGCGCATTACGGCCATCGGCAAGGCCGGCAATCCGGATATCCAGCCGGATGTGACCATCGCCATCGGCGCCAGTACCGAGGTGATCGCCGGTGAAGGCATGATCCTCACCGCCGGCGGTATCGACACCCATATCCACTTCATCTGCCCGCAGCAGATCGAAGAAGCGCTGATGAGCGGCGTGACCACCATGATCGGCGGCGGCACCGGCCCCGCCACTGGCACCAATGCCACCACCTGCACGTCCGGGCCCTGGCACCTGGCGCGCATGCTCCAGGCCGCCGATGCCTTCCCCATGAACATCGGCTTTACCGGCAAGGGCAACGCCAGCCTGCCGGAACCGCTGATCGAACAGGTCAAGGCGGGCGCCATTGGCTTGAAACTGCATGAAGACTGGGGCACCACCCCGGCGGCCATCGACAACTGCCTGAACGTGGCCGACCAGTTCGATGTCCAGGTCGCGATCCATACCGACACGCTCAACGAGTCGGGGTTTGTCGAAACCACCCTGGGCGCATTCAAGGGCCGCACCATTCACACCTACCACACCGAAGGTGCCGGCGGCGGCCATGCCCCGGACATCATCAAGGCCTGCGGCCTGGCCAATGTGTTGCCCAGCTCGACCAACCCGACGCGCCCGTTTACCCGCAACACCATCGACGAACACCTGGATATGTTGATGGTCTGCCATCACCTCGACCCCAGCATCGCCGAAGACGTGGCGTTTGCCGAAAGCCGGATTCGCCGCGAGACCATTGCCGCCGAGGATATCCTTCACGACCTGGGCGCGTTCTCCATGATCAGTTCCGACAGCCAGGCCATGGGCCGCGTCGGCGAAGTGATCACGCGCACCTGGCAGACCGCCGACAAGATGAAGAAACAGCGCGGCGCGCTACCCGGCGACGGCCCTGGCAACGACAATTTCCGGGCCAAGCGCTATATCGCCAAGTACACCATCAACCCGGCGATCACCCACGGCATCAGCCATGAAGTGGGCTCGATCGAGATCGGCAAGTGGGCCGACCTGGTGCTCTGGCGGCCGGCCTTTTTCGGGGTCAAGCCCACGCTGATCCTCAAGGGCGGCGCGATTGCCGCGAGCCTGATGGGCGATGCCAACGCCTCGATTCCCACGCCCCAGCCGGTCCATTACCGCCCGATGTTCGCCAGCTATGGCGGCTCCCTGCACGCCACCAGCCTGACGTTTATCAGCCAGGCCGCCGACGCGGCCGGACTGGCGCAAAGCCTAGGGCTGAAAAAGCGGATCGCAGTGGTCAAGGGCTGTCGCCAGGTGCAAAAGAGCGACCTGATCCACAATGACTACCTGCCCCGCATCGAAGTCGATCCACAGACCTATCAGGTCAAGGCCGACGGCGTGCTGTTGTGGTGCGAACCGGCGGATGTGCTGCCCATGGCCCAGCGATATTTCTTGTTCTAGATCGCCGGCAACTGTTCAATATTTGGCAAGAAGCTACTATGTTCTCCTTTGTCCTGCCAGGTCGTCCGCTATGGGTTTATCCGAGTTCATCGTGCACCAGGTCGAAAGGATCGTCGATGAGTGGGAACAGTTCGCCAGTACCCTGACCCCGGCGGCGGAGTCCATGACTCGGGTCGAGCTACGCGACCATGCCAAGTCCATCCTGCTGGCCGCCGCGCGGGATATGACCAAGGCCCAGACCGCTCGCGAACAGGCCGCCAAGGCCAAGGGCGATGGCCCGGAGAAAACCCCCAGCCTGGACGCGGCCGCCGCCAGCCATGGCGAGCTGCGCCACAGCGTCGGCTTCGACCTGGTGCAGATGACCTCCGAGTTTCGCCATCTGCGCGCCTGCGTGATCCGCCTGTGGGTCGATAGCCTGACCACACCGCAACTGACGCAGTTCCAGGACATGATCCGCTTCAACGAAGCCATCGACGAAGCCCTGGCCGAGTCGACCGCCGCCTATGCCGAACAGGTCAACCGCTCGCGGGATATCTTCCTGGCGATTCTGGGCCACGACCTGCGCGCCCCTCTGCAAGCGGTGAGCATGTCGACCGAGTTGCTGGTGCGTAAATCGAACCTCGACGAGAACGGCCTGGTCTACGCCAGCCGCATCCGGCGCGGAACGCGGCATATGAGCGCGATGATCAGTGATCTACTGGAATTTGTACGCAGCCGCCTGGGCAATGGCATGCCCGTGGAGCCGGCGCCCATGGACCTGGCCAGCGCGGCCCAGGCCGCCATCGACGAAGCCAGTGCCGGCCAGCCGGGCTGCCAGGCGCACTTGCAGGTCGAGGGCGATACCCATGGTGTCTGGGATCGCGGGCGCATCGAGCAACTGCTGCAGAACCTGCTGGGCAATGCCTTGCAGCATGGCGCCAACCATCGCATGGTCACGCTGAGCCTGATCGGCGCCAGCGATAGCGTGACCCTGACAATCCACAACTACGGCCCGGCGATTCCCGAACAAGCCCTGGGGAGCATTTTCGACCCACTGGTGCGCAGCGCCACCGAGGAAGTCGGCCAGGCAAGCACCAGTCTTGGCCTGGGCCTGTTTATCGTCAAGGAAGTGGTCAATGCCCACCAGGGCACGATCGAGGTGCAGTCGAGCGAACGCGACGGCACACGGTTTATCGTGGTGCTACCCCGCGTCTCCCACGCCTGAAACCCCAAAAATAAAGCCTTGCCGGCGCGAGCACGCTCGCCTCGACAAGGCTCGGGGTCAGCCCCATCAGTCCGGCACAAAGCGCTCCAGGCGCTGCCTGAGCATGCGGTTCTCGGCCCGCAGCTGGCGGACTTCCTCCAGCAGCTCCAGCGCCAGGGCGACGCCTTCCCAATCGATCTCCAGGTCGCTGCGCAGCTTGACCGCGCGCTTGGCGATGCCCAGCTCGAAATCGTTGAAACGCCAGTCCCCGGGATCTGCCCCCTGAGGCTCAAGGATGCCGTGCTCGACAATTTCGATCACGCAAGCGACCGTCAGATCGGTCTCTTCACAGAATGTTTCCATGTCCAGTTGAACGATCAGGGGTCGACTCATGATCAGTTACTCCATTGTTCTCTCGGATCGAAGGCGGCTTTTTGCGCCAGTTCCCGCCACAGGGCCTGCACGGCCTCGTCGTTCTGCTTAGGCATCACGGCCTTCAACTGAACGAACAGATAGCCGCGCTGCCCCGCCTTGTTCAACAGGCCATGGCCTTTGGCACGCATGCGCTGACCGTTCTGGCTACCGGCCGGCACCTTCAGGTTGATCTTGCCGGTCAGGGTCGGTACCGCGACCTCGCAGCCCAGCGCCAGCTCCCACGGAGCCAGTGGCAGGGTGATGATCAGGTTCTCACCCTCGACATCGAACTTGGGATGTGGCGCGAAGCGAATGGTCAGGTACAAGTCGCCATTAGCCCCACCACCGATGCCCGGTGCGCCCTGGCCCTTGAGGCGGATACGCTCGCCATCGGTAACCCCGGCCGGGATCTTCACATTCAGGCTTTTCGCGGTGTTGCTGACATGCTGGCCCGCGGCGTTGTACTGCGGCACCTGATAGCTGATCTTCTTCGACTCGTTGGAGAGCGTTTCTTCGAGAAAGATCGGCAGTTCCATTTCCACATCCTGTCCACGTCGCCCACTACTGCGGCGCGATTGCCCACCGCCACCGAAACCGGGGCCGCGGTTGCCAAAGATCGAACTGAAGAAGTCCGAGAAGTCGCCGGTGTCCTGGCCACCGCCAAACCCGCCGCGGCCTTCCCAGCCCGGCGGGCCCTGGAATGGCTGGCCGTGCTGGCCATACTGGCGCAGCTCGTCGTACTCGGCGCGCTTGTCGGCACTTTTCAGCGCCTCATAGGCCTCCGAGACGTCCTTGAATTTGCTCTCGGCGTCTTTTTCTTTGCTGACATCTGGGTGGTACTTGCGCGCGAGCTTGCGGTACGCGGCCTTGATGGCCTTGTCGTCCGCCGTCGGCTCGACACCCAGAATCTTGTAATAGTCTTTGAAGTCCATCTAAGGATCACCATCCGTTATCGATATCGCGTCGCCCGACAGAGCCAGCATGCGCCCTTGGGCGGCATCGGCATTGACCGACCTCAAGGCTGTGACCGGGCAGTGCATCACCTGTTTATCGGCAGCCACGGTATTTCTCTTGATCGCAGCGCAGCTGCCAGCCCAATGCCTTCAAGTTTGGGGATCAAGGATAGTCTTTCAAGTCGTTAAAAACCTGATATTTAGCGGATCGTCGGCCTTCGAATCTGCGAGCGCCTGACATACACTGCGCGGCCGTTTTTTTCACCGGACCCGCAAAGCCATGAACAACGCCTCTGCAGCCCGTGCCTGTGGTATCGACTTCGGCACGTCCAACTCCACCGTCGGCTGGCTACGCCCCGGCGAGGAGACGCTGATTGCGCTGGAAGACGACAAGATCACCCTGCCTTCGGTCGTCTTTTTCAATATCGAGGAGCGTCGTCCGGTCTACGGCCGCCTGGCCCTGCACGAGTACCTGGAAGGCTACGAAGGCCGGCTGATGCGCTCGCTCAAGAGCCTGCTGGGTTCCAAGCTGATCAAGCACGACACCAGCGTCCTGGGCACGGCCATGCCGTTCAAGGACCTGCTCGGGCTGTTTATCGGCCAGCTCAAACAGCGCGCCGAAGCCGCTGCGGGCCGCGAGTTCGAGCAGGTGGTGCTGGGGCGCCCGGTATTTTTCGTCGACGAAGACCCACTGGCCGACCAGGAAGCCGAAGACACCCTGGTCGCGGTGGCGAAGAAACTCGGTTTCAAGGACGTGTCCTTCCAGTACGAGCCAATTGCCGCGGCCTTCGACTATGAGTCGACCATCGAGCGCGAAGAGCTGGTACTGATCGTCGATATCGGTGGTGGTACGTCGGACTTCTCCCTGGTGCGCCTGTCGCCCGAACGCCGTACCCAGGACAACCGCCATGAAGACATCCTCGCCACCGGCGGCGTGCATGTGGGCGGGACCGACTTCGACAAGCAGTTGAGCCTACAGGGCCTGATGCCGCTGTTCGGTTATGGCAGCCGGATGAAAAGCGGTGCCTATATGCCCACCAGCCACCATATGAACCTGGCGACCTGGCACACCATCAACTCGGTGTACTCGCAAAAATCCCAACTGGCCCTGGGCAGCATGCGCTACGACATCGAGGACACCGGCGGCATCGACCGTCTGTTCAAGCTGATCGAGCAGCGCGCCGGCCACTGGCTGGCCATGGAAGTGGAAGAAACCAAGATCCAGCTGACCCACAGCGACAGCCGCCATGTGCCGCTGGACCGAATCGAGTCGGGGCTGGGCGTGGACTTGAGCCGGGCACTGTTCGAGTCGGCCATCGACAACCAGTTGGAGCGGATCCGCAACAGCGTGACCCAACTGCTCAACGACGCAGGCGTAGGCGTCGAGCAGGTCGATACCGTGTTCTTTACCGGCGGTTCTAGCGGCATTCCCGCCTTGCGCCAAAGCGTCGCGGCCATGTTGCCCAAGGCAAGCCATGTGGAAGGCAATATCTTTGGCAGCATCGGCAGCGGCCTGGCCATCGAGGCCAAGAAGCGCTACGGCTAAGCTCCCGCTGTACCGCGCTGGCTGGCTGAAACACCGCGGGGCCGGGTGCAGTGCACTCGGCCCCGCGGTTATTTAGCCCGCGAGAAAATCGCTCAGGCCCGCCAGGCAGGTCGCCAGATGGTAGGGCGTGGTCGAGGGCATATCCTGGCGGCTGACCCGGCCGGCGCCATCGCGGCATTCGTACCAGCCACGCCTGTGGATAAAGTTCTGCTGCAAGGCGCTCAACTGGCGCAACAGGCGCGGGCCGTTGTCGGCGCGCAGGGTCAGGGCCCGCAAGTATTCGGCCTGGGCCCAGATCCGCTGGGTGGCATCGCGCACGCTGCCATGCTCATCGAGCATGCCGCTGACCGCACCGCTCTGCGGGTCCACCCCGACCTGCTCGGCGTAGTCGAAGGCGCGGTCCAGGGCCTGCTGCAAAGGGCTGGTGCGCAACAGCGGCGACGACTCGAGCAAATACAGCCACTCGAATTGATGGCCCGGCTCGAACCAGTTATCCACAGCCCCCCACGGTTTTTCCATCAACAGCCCGTGGCGCGGTTCGATAAAGCGCTGCTGCATGCCCGCCGCCAGGGCCATAAGCGCCTGCTCGACCGATGGATCATTACGCACTGCAAGCGTTGCCAGAAAGCCTTCAGCCAGGTGCATCAGTGGGTTCTGCAGCGGGCCGCTGCCCAGGCCCGACCAATCGCGGGCCAGGCTGGCCTCGTACAGCCCGCTGCCATCGGCAAAACGGGTGGCGATCACTTCCAGGGCGGCATTGAGCACGGACTCGACCAATGGCTCGCGGACCCGGGCCCAGTAATGGGCACAGGCAAAGACGATAAACGCATGGGTGTACAGATCCTTGCGTTGGTCCAGCGGCGCGCCCTGGGCGTCGATGCTGTAGATCCAGCCGCCGTGCTCGGCGTCGTGGAAATGCCGTTGCAAGGAACGAAAAAGCGCGCCGGCATGGGCTTCGGCGCTCGGAAACTGCGGATCGCCGATCAGCCCGCTGAACACATAGAGCTGGCGGGCGCAGGCCATCGCGCGATAACGCTGCGGCGCCAGGGGCCGTTGCTCGCCATCGAGCGCCTCATAGGGCAATGCCAGTTCCGGGTTCCAGCCAGGAACTTGCCAAAGCGGCACGATCACATGGCGAAAGTGCTCGCGCAGGGCCTCGAACAGGGCACGCACTTCAGGCTGGGAGGCAGAGCTGGAAACTTCGGGCATCGGCGGGCGTCGTCAGGGCTGGGGCTTGAGCCCGCCATGTTAGCAGGAACCTCGCCGCCTATCGCGGCGAGCAAGCGCCAGGCGCCTGCCCGCCACGTCGGACTCAGCCGGCCAGCAACCAGGCCCCGGTCACCGCCGACGCGGCACCAGCCAGGCGCACCAGCGGCGCAGCGGCCCGGGGCAGCACGCGAACGAGCGCATAACCGGCGGCATGCAGCACGGCCGTCGCCATCACGAAGCCAGCGGCATAAGTCCAGGGGCTGGACATCTCCGGCAGCTCCAAACCGTGGGCCACGCCGTGAAACAGGGCAAACATCGCCGTGGCAAACATCGCCAGGCCCAGCGGCGGCCGGACCGCCAGCGCCACAGCCAGCCCCAGGGCCAGGACCGACGCGGCAATCCCGCTTTCCAGAGCGGGCAGGTTCAGCCCTTCAAAACCCAGCACACCGCCCAGCAGCATGGTGCCGACAAAGGTACAAGGCAGCGCCCAGCGGGCCGCGCCTTGTTGCTGGGCCGCCCAGAGCCCGACCGCGAGCATCGCCAGCAGGTGATCGAGGCCGCCGATCGGGTGGCCGATACCGGCCAACAGGCCGTTATCACCGTGGCCCGGGTGGGCAAATGCCAGGGCCGGGCTCAGCAGCAGGGTCAAGGTGGCGAGGATTTGTTTCAGGGTCATGGGTAAAGCTCCTTGGTGTGACATTCAGGCCGCGCTCAGCAGGCCCTGACGTTCGATAAAGGCCACGATGGCATCCAGGCCAAGCCCGGTCTTCTGGTTGCTGAAGACAAAGGGTTTGTCGCCACGCATCCGTCGTGTGTCGCTGTCCATCATTTCCAACGAGGCGCCGACCAGGGGCGCCAGGTCGATTTTGTTGATCACCAGCAAATCGGATTTGCAGATGCCCGGCCCGCCTTTGCGCGGCAGCTTGTCGCCGGCCGATACATCTATCACGTACAGGGTCAGGTCGGACAGTTCCGGGCTGAAGGTCGCGGACAAATTGTCGCCACCGGACTCCACCAGGATCAGGTCGAGGCCGGGGAAGCGCCGATTCAACTGATCCACCGCCTCCAGGTTGATCGACGCATCCTCGCGGATCGCCGTATGGGGGCAGCCACCGGTTTCCACGCCAATGATCCGTTCCGGCGCGAGCGCCTGGTTGCGCACCAGAAAATCCGCATCCTCACGGGTATAGATATCGTTGGTGACCACAGCCAGGTTGTAGCGATCGCGCAGGGCCAGGCACAGGGCCAGGGTCAACGCGGTCTTGCCGGAACCGACCGGGCCGCCGATACCGACCCGCAGGGGTTGTGCATTCATGTGCTTCTCCTAGGAACGAAACAGGCGGCTGTATTGGCGCTCATGGGCCATGCACGCCAGGGACAGGCCAAACGCGGCACTGCCAAGGTGTTCGGGGGGGTGTCGGGCGGCTTGCTGCTGGGCCTGCTGCAATAACGGCAGCAGTTGGCTGGTCAGGCGTTGTGCGGCCTGCTGGCCCAGGGGCAGGGTTTTCATCAGGACGGCCAACTGATTTTCCAGCCAGCTCCACAACCAGGCGGCCAGGGCATCTTCGGCACTGATCTGCCAGGCCCGGGCCGCCAGCGCCCAGCCGAGGGCCAGGTGCGGCTCGTCATGGCGCGCCAGAAAATCACGTGCAGCGTCGTCCAGTTCAGGCAGACCATTGAGCAGTTGCTGCAGGGAATACCCCATCTGCCGGCTTTCCTGATACAGCTCACGGGTTTCGCGGCTGGCGCGCTGTTCTGCCGCCAGTTGCGCCAGCGCCTCCCAGTCCGCCGCCAGTGCAGAGCGGCAATGGGCAAGCAGCAGCGGCGCCTCGAAACGCGCCAGGTTGAGCAGCAATTGGTCGCCGATCCAGCGCCGGGCGCTGTCGACATCCGTGACCCGGCCGCTATCCACCGCCAGTTCCAGCCCCTGGGAATAGCTGTAGCCACCAATGGGCAATTGCGGGCTGGCCAGACGCAACAGCGCCCAGGCCGGCTTCACACACGCACTCCAAACTGGTGCAGGCGTGGCGGGTAATTGAAATCTTCGTCACCGTGACGCGAATGGTGATGGCCGCCGCCATAGGCGCCGTGCTCCGGCTGAAAAGCCGCCTCGAGGGCTTCGGTCCGGGCACCCAGTTGCTCGAGCATGGCCTTGAGCACGTAGTCGTCGAGCAATCGCAGCCAGCCATCGCCGATCTGCAGGGCGACATGCCGGTTGCCCAAGTGATAGGCGGCGCGGGTCAGTTCAAAGGCATTGCGACAGGTCACATGCAGCACCTGCTCCGCACGGGCACTGACCCGCACGACACGGCCATCCTCGGCCTGTAGAAAATCGCCGTCGTGCAGCGGCGGCTGGCCGCGTTCGAGGAACAAGCCGACATCTTCGCCATCGGCACTGAAACAGCGCAGACGGCTTTTGCTGCGGGCTTCGTAATTGAGGTGGAGTTCGGCTGCCCAGGCCGTTTGGGCAGCAATTGCGCGATGGATCACCAGCATGGGAGGGATTCCAGCCAAGAACGATGCACAGTACAGAGCAAGGGGCTTGCCAATTGCGCTCCGGGGCGCCGTATCGCGAAGGCCTGCCTGAAAATGAAACGTAGCGCCTGGCTGGCGCGTTTCAAGATGGTGCACAAGGCCCGACTGCGAGCCTTTGTGGTGCGCCGGGGTTACTCGGTGCTGCCCAATCCCTGCCAATGCTTGAGGCCGATAAAGATAAACCGCAGTTGCTGGGTGATCTTGGCCTGGGGCGAGAGGTGTTCGGGGAGCGTTTCGACAGCGGGGTCGATGATCTCCGGCAGCGTCGCGAATACGCTTTTGACCACCAGATCGGCCATCACGGTCAGGCTGTCATGGCTCAGGTGCTGGAGCTTGGGCATCAGCGTCAGGTCAGCCGCCAGGTCCGAACTGATGCCATCGCGCAAGGCCGCGATCGCCTGGCGCACCGGCTGGGAGCCGCCGTATTGCTCACGGGCGAGAAACAGAAATTGCGAGCGATTGGCTGACACCACGTCGAGGAAAATCCGGACCGAGGCATCGATAATGCCGCCCATTACAAATTCGTTATGGCGTACCAGGCGAATGGTCTCGCGAAAGGTCTGCCCGACTTCGCTGACCAGGGCCAGGCCAAGCTGGTCCATGTCATTGAAGTGGCGGTAGAAACCGGTCGGCACGATGCCCGCGGTCTTGGCTACTTCGCGCAGGCTCAGGCTACCAAAGCCACGGCCGCACTCCATCAGGTGCCGGGCGGCATCCATCAGGGCATGGCGGGTCTGTTGCTTTTGTTCGGCGCGGGGCAGCATCGGCGGGCGGGTTCTGGCAGTGGTACAGCGGGGCACTCTAGCAAATCAGCTTTGTCGACGTCGAACCCCAGGCGCCAGGGCCCTGAAATAGAGAGGCCCGGTACGATGACCGGGCCTGGCTCCAAGGACCGCACACGATCAACTGATCTGTTGACGTTGTTCGATCAGACGATCGCTGCCGTTTTCGGCAAAGCTCGCACTTTTGACACGGCTGGAACCGTCTTCGGCGAAGGTGGCCGACTTGGTGCGGTCGGAACCATCTTCGGCAAAGGTCGCCGACTTGGTACGGTCGGCACCATCTTCGGCAAAAGTCGCCGACTTGGTACGGTCGGCACCGTCTTCGGCAAAGGTCGCCGATTGGGTGCGGTCAGAGCCGTCTTCCGCCAGGGTTTTAATAGGCTGGCTGATGGTCGCCGCATCGGACTTGATTTGCGGGGCCGTCTGCTCGGAGGCGGGCAAGGCAAAGGCATTGGCCGCCAAAAGCGAGAGGGTCAAGCTGAGGAGTAATGGACGTTTCATGATTTGGCGCTCCTTGGGAGGGCAATTAAGTGGATACGGAGCCAATGCTACGCTTGCCAAATCGATATAAAAGTTCATATAGGCAATGGTAATAATCAACAGAATTGATGGTTCGCCGCCAGAGCCTCTGGAATGGGCGCTGCGGCCGGTACTCCTGCCCCGTTCAAGGGATTGTCGAAGGGCCTGTGCGCCGTCCAGGTGCAGGCTCCCGCCCAAAAAACCGTCGGATCGGTCAGGAAAAATCCATTTATTTGCCGCACCAGCGCCATTGTTATTAAACCTTGGCGAGGGTTCACCGGTCGTAATGGCATGTCTTGTCCCACACCAGCGGACGCCCAGTCGCAACGAAGGAGCCGTGCAATGACGCGCACTCGCAGAATATTCGCCTGGACCGGCCTCAGCCTGGTCCTTCTCCTGGCCCTGTTTGTCCTGATTATTGCGACCTTTGACTGGAATCGACTCAAGCCCACCCTGAATGAAAAAGTCTCCGCCGAGCTGCATCGTCCGTTTGCGGTCAATGGCAACCTGGCCGTGCTGTGGCGCCGCGAGCCCGACGAAGGCGGTTGGCGCGCCTGGGTGCCCTGGCCTCATCTGGTGGCCGAGGACCTGACGCTGGGCAATCCTGACTGGTCGAAACAACCGCAGATGGTCAGCCTCAAGCGCGTCGAGTTGCGCCTGGCCCCGCTGCCGCTGCTGGCGCAACGGGTGGTGATCCCGCGCATCGATCTGACGGGGCCCAAGGCCGTGCTTGAACGCCTGGCCGATGGCCGGGCGAACTGGACGTTCCAGTTCGATCCCAAGGACCCCAATGCCGAGCCGTCGAACTGGACGGTGGATATCGGTGCCATCGGCGTCGACAAGGGCCAGGTCACGCTCGACGACCAAAGCCTGAAAACCCGCCTGGAGCTGTTGATCGACCCGCTGGGCAAGCCGATCCCCTTTAGCGATATCGTGCCTGAAAGCCAGAAGAACCCCGCCCGCACGTCCACGACCAAGCCCCAGGACTATGCCTTTGCCTTCAAGGTCAAGGGCCAGTACCACGGCCAGCCGCTCTCCGGCACGGGCAAGATCGGTGGCCTACTGGCCTTGCAGGATGCGACCCAGCCCTTCCCCTTGCAAGCCGACGTCAAGATCGCCGCCAGCCGGATTGCCCTCGCGGGCACCCTGACCGACCCACGCAACCTGGGCGCGCTGGATCTGCGCCTGTCGCTTTCCGGTGCCAGTCTGGCTCATCTGTACCCGCTGACCGGGGTTACCCTGCCCGACTCACCGCCCTATGCCACCGACGGCCATTTGATTGCCAAGCTGCACGAGCCGGGCGGCGCGGTCTTCCGCTATGAAGGGTTCAACGGCAAGATCGGCAACAGCGATATCCATGGCGACCTGGCCTACGTTGCCAGCCAGCCACGGCCCAAACTGAGCGGTGCGCTGCTCTCCAATCAATTGCTGATGGTCGACCTGGCGCCGCTGATCGGTGCCGACTCCACGACCCAGCAAAAGGCCCGGGGCGCGGCCAGCCAACAGCCGGCAACCAAGGTGCTGCCGGTCGAAGAGTTCCGCACCGAGCGCTGGCGCGAGATGGACGCCGATGTCGAGTTCACCGGCAAACGCATCGTCCACAGCGCCGAGCTGCCCTTTACCGACCTCTACACTCACCTGCGGCTCAACGATGGCGAACTGAGCCTGGAGCCGCTGCGCTTTGGCGTGGCCGGCGGCAAGCTCGACATGCAGGTTCGCCTCAATGGCCGGGTCACGCCGATGCAGGGCCGCGCCCGCCTGAGTGCGCGCAACTTCAAGCTCAAGCAACTGTTCCCGACCTTCGAGCCGATGAAAACCAGCTTTGGCGAGCTCAACGGCGACGCGGATATCAACGGCACCGGCAACTCGGTCGCCGCGTTGCTGGGCAAGGCCAATGGCGATCTGAAGATGCTGGTCAATGACGGTGCGATCAGCCGCGGCCTGATGGAAATCGCCGGGCTCAACGTGGGCAACTACGTGGTCGGCAAGCTGTTTGGCGACAAGGAAGTGAAGATCAATTGCGCGGCGGCTGACTTTGGCATCAAGAACGGCCTGGCCACCTCGCGCCTGTTTGTCTTCGATACCGAGAACGCGATTATCTATGTCGATGGCACCGCCGACTTTGCCAGCGAGCAACTGGACCTGACCATCAATCCGGAATCCAAGGGGCTGCGACTGTTTTCCCTGCGCTCGCCGCTCTATGTCCGCGGGCCGTTTATCAAGCCCGACGCCGGGGTCAAGGCCGTGCCGCTGATCCTGCGGGGCGCGGGGATGGTAGCGCTGGGGGTGATTGCCGGGCCGGCTGCCGGGTTACTGGCCCTGGTAGCACCGGGAGGGGATGTGCCTAACCAGTGCGCGCCGTTGCTGGAGCAGATGAAGGCGGGCAAGGCGCCGAAGACGGTGAAGGGATAAGCCCGAACCCGCCCCTGCAGGCTCAGCGTGAACCTGCAGGGGCGCGCGGGTTCGCGAGGGGGATTACAGGCCCTGTAACAGGTCCGCCATATCGTCGGCGTGCTCTTCTTCCTGGGCGAGAATGTCCTCGAAGATCCGCCGCGTCGTCGGATCCTGCTCGCCGATGTACTGAATGATCTCGCGGTAGCTGTCGATGGCAATGCGCTCGGCAACCAGATCCTCGGTGACCATCTCTTTCAGGGTCTTGCCGGCGATGTACTGGGCATGGGAGTTCTTTGACAGCAAGTCGGGATTGAACTCCGGCTCACCGCCCAGTTGGACGATCCGCTCGGCCAGTTTGTCGGCGTGGGCCAGTTCCTGATTGGCATGTTCCAGAAACTCCTCGGCCGCGACATTGGCCTTGATACCGCTGGCCATGTAGTAATGGCGCTTGTAGCGCAGGGTGCAGACCAGCTCGGTGGCCAGCGACTCATTGAGCAGGCGCAGCACCTGCTCGCGATCAGCGCTGTAGCCTGCGGTCACGGCGCCACTTTCGACATTCTTGCGGGCACGTTCACGCAGGGTTTTCACATCGGATAACGGTTTGTCGCTCATTTCAATCTCCTGGCTCATCAGGTTTTCCTCCTCGCTCTGTCGACGAGATAGGCCCGTAAGCTGTGAGTGATCGAAACGCCGGAAAGTTTTATCGGATGTGCCAATCAATCGATGGCGACGCTGTGCGAACCCCGCGCTGTCATCCGCGCCAGGCAGACTGGCGCCCTGATCGAGGTCGAAATCTTTCCTGTACAAAGGGGTGCATATGTCCGAGGAACTCGCTACGCGTTACCCCCTGGTCCTGGTACCGGGGATGCTCGGTTTTGTCCGCTTGCTGGTCTATCCGTACTGGTACGGGATCATCCCGGCCCTGCGCCAGGGCGGCGCCCGGGTGTTTGCGGTACAGGTATCACCGCTCCATTCCAGCGAAGTGCGCGGCGAACAACTGCTGGCACGCATCGCACAAATCCGCCGCGAGACCGGCGCCGACAAGATCAATCTGCTCGGCCACAGCCAGGGTGCGCTGACCGCGCGCTACGCGGCCGCCAAGCGACCAGACTGGGTCGCCTCGGTGACCTCGGTGGCCGGTCCCAACCATGGCTCGGAGCTGGCCGACTACCTGGAGCGCCAATACCCGGCACACAGCCTGCGCGGGCGCTTGCTGCACCGGATGCTGTGTGCGATCGCACGGCTGATGGGCTGGCTGGAAACCGGCGATCGGGTCCGCGGCTTGCCCATGGACCTGCACGCCTCGCACCAGTCGCTGACCTGCGCCGGTGTCGCACAGTTCAATCGCCAGTACCCCCAGGGCCTGCCATCGACCTGGGGCGGGCAGGGTCCGGAGGAAGTCGCCGGGGTGCGCTATTACTCCTGGTCCGGCACCCTCCAGCCCGGGCGAACCGGCCAGGGCCGCAACCTGCTGGACGGGACCCACCGCAGTTGCCGGCTATTTGCCCGGACCTTCGTGCGCGAAGCCGGCCAGTGCGACGGGATGGTCGGACGCTACAGCTCGCACCTGGGCACCGTGATTGGCGATGACTACCCGCTTGACCACTTAAATATCGTCAACCAATCCATCGGCCTGGTCGGCAAGGGCGCCGAACCCATCCGCCTGTTTACCGAACACGCCGCGCGGCTCAAGGCCGCCGGCCTCTAGGCACCTGGACCGCTAGCGGGCGCGACCCAACGGGGTGGTCCAGCGCTCCGACAGAATCACCCCGGCCAGGGTCAACCCGCCGCCGACCAGGTGGTACAGCGCCAGTTGCTCACCCAGTACCAGGGCCGCGATCAGCGCCGTCAGCAACGGCAGCAGATTGAAGAACTGCGTGGTACGGCTCGGCCCCAACCTCGTCACGGCCTGCATCCAGGCCAGGGGCGCAATCATCGAGGCCAGCAGGCACGCATACAGCACCAATGGAATGTTCTGCAGGTTCGGCCCCGCCTTGGGCGACAGGACAAACAGCGGCAACAGCACCACCACTGCCACCAGCACCTGTAGATAGAGCAATTGCAGCGGCGGCAGGCGTAGCTGCCATTTTTTCAGCAGGGTGCTGTACAGCGCGTAGGCCAGGGTCGCGAACAGCATCATGCCATCGCCCAGATTGACCCCATGTTCCAGCAGCGTGCCCGGCTTGCCCGCGGACACCACCAGCGCCACCCCGGCAAACGACAGCAGCGCGCCGCCCAGGGCGCCGGCCGTCAGGCGCTGGCCCAGGCTGACAATCGCCATGGCCAGGGCCATCAGAGGCATCAGGCAAAGGATGATGCCCATGTTGGTCGCGGTGGTCATGGCCGCCGCGTAGTAGGCCAGGCTCTGATAGACCGCCATGCCGAGCACGCCGAGGATAACGATCTTCCCCAGATTCGGGCGGATCAGCGCCCAATTGCCGAGTACCGGCTTGAGCATGAAGGGGGTAAACAGCAACCCGGCCAGCAACCAGCGATAGAAACCGATTTCCGCCGGGAAGATCACCCCATCCGCCGCCTTGCTGACCACGGTGTTGCCAGCCCAGATCAAAATGGCCAGCAGGGGATAAGCGTATTGCATAAGTCACAACCAGAACTTGAATGAGGGGCGATTATCCGCCTGTCTGTCCTAATGCCTATACTTGTATCCGGTCAAACTGCCGCAGAATCCAGACAGCATGCACAAGACACTGATTCCCCTGCCCGAATTCACCGGCCTGCCCACGCCGGTGTATTTTCGCCATGCCGAATTCGTCCCCGACAGCCATACGGTGGCGCACCAGCACCCCTGGGGATCGTTCGACTATGTGGCCAGCGGTGTGATGCGCTATCAGATCGGCGTCCAGCGCTTTATGTCACCACCGCAATACGCCGTGTGGATTCCCCCGAACACTGAACACAGTTCCTACAACGCCCAGGCCATCGTCTATCGCTCGGTGTACCTGGCGCCGGAACACTGCCGTGGCCTGCCCGAGCAAGCGAGCACCCTGGCGATCAGCGCCATCCTCAAGGCAATCCTCGGGGACTTCGCCCAGCGCGCGGTGAACATGCCCGAAACCGCCGAGGACCAGCGCCTGGCCCAAGTGTTTATCGACCAGTTGCACCTGGCGCCAAAGCAGCGCAGCTACCTGCCCTATGCCAGCCATCCCGGGCTGGTCGGCGTGCTGGAAGCCATGCAGGCCGACCCTGGCGACAACCGCCCGCTGGCGGCCTGGGCAGACCGGGTGCATGTCAGCGAGCGGACCCTGGCCCGCCTGTTTGTCCGCGAGCTGGGCATGAGCTTTGGCGAGTGGCGCCAGCGCCTGCGTTTCCTGGCCTCCATCGAAGCGCTGGAAGCGCGGCGCAGCGTCCAGGACATCGCCTATGACCTGGGCTACAGCAGCTCTTCGGCGTTTATCGCGATGTTCCAGCGCCAGGCCGGCTGCACCCCGGAGCACTACCGCCGCCAGGCACGACCTGCGGCCTGAGCACACAGGAGGAAGCTGTAACAGGGCTTGTCTACACTCCAGCGCAGGTCGTGCCCCCCTGGTACGCCAACAAGGAGAAAACTCCATGAAGATGCTGCGTATTGCGCTGTTGATGACAGGTTTGTTGATCACTTCCCAGGGCTTTGCTGCCACAGCCCAGCAGGAAAAAATGAAGACCTGCAATGCCGACGCCACCACCCAAGCGCTCAAGGGCGATGAACGCAAAGCCTTTATGAGCAACTGCCTGAAAGCCAAGCCGGCGACCCAGCAGGACAAGATGAAAACCTGCAACGCCGCCGCCACCACCAAAACGCTCAAGGGCGATGAGCGCAAAGCCTTCATGAGCGACTGCCTGAAGAAAAAATGATCGATGCGCCAGGGCGCTGCCAAGGCGCGCGCCCTCTTGCACCCCCCAGGCGCCTGGGATAGCGCGCCTGCCATGACCTGAGCCCTAGTGCTGCCTCTACAAGGCTGGCAGACTGCTCGTCCTTTACGCCGTTCGTTTTGAGGCTGTATGCCAACGTTTTCTCAACGTCACGTCTTGCTGGTGGCCAGCTGGGTCATCATTTTTGGTGGGTTGCTACTGGTCCTGCCCTTGCGCCTGTTGCCGAGCCTGCTTGCCGGTTTGCTGGTGTTCGAACTGGTCAATATGCTCACCCCGCAGTTGCAGCGCCTGATCGAAGGGCGGCGCGCGCGCTGGCTGGCGGTGGCCCTGCTCGGCACGCTGGTGGTGACGGTACTGAGCCTGATCTTCGCCGGCGCCATCAGTTTCCTGCTGCACGAAGCCGAAAACCCCGGGGCTAGCCTCGATAAGTTCATGGGCGTGGTGGACAAGGCGCGCGGGCAACTGCCGCCGTTTATCGATGCCTACCTGCCCGCCAGCGCGGCCGAATTTCGCGTGGCCATCGGCGACTGGCTCAGCAAGCACCTGAGCGACCTGCAACTGGTCGGCAAGGATGCGGCGCATATGTTTGTCACGCTGCTGATCGGCATGGTGCTCGGGGCGATCATCGCCCTGCAACGGATCCCCGACCTGACCCAGCGCAAGCCCCTGGCCGCGGCCCTGTTCGACCGCCTGCACCTGCTGGTCCAGGCGTTTCGCAATATCGTGTTCGCCCAGATCAAGATTTCCCTGCTCAACACCTTCTTCACCGGGATCTTCCTGGCCGTGGTGTTGCCGATGTTCGGGGTCAAGCTCCCGCTGACCAAGACGCTGATCGTGCTGACCTTCCTGCTCGGCCTGTTGCCCGTGATCGGCAATCTGATCTCCAACACCCTGATCACCATTGTCGGCCTGTCATTGTCGATCTGGGTGGCCGTGGCGGCCCTGGGCTACCTGATCGTTATCCACAAGCTGGAATACTTCCTCAACGCGCGCATTGTCGGTGGGCAGATCAGTGCCAAGTCCTGGGAGTTGCTGCTGGCGATGCTGGTGTTCGAGGCCGCGTTCGGCCTGCCGGGGGTGGTGGCAGGACCGATCTACTACGCGTATCTCAAGAGCGAGTTGAAGCAGGCGGGGATGGTCTAGGACGCCAAACGGCGACTCGCGCACGGGCGTCTTGCGAGCCTGGCGCGGGTGCCATTCCATCCGGACCTGGGTCAGGACTTGGCGTGACGCTCGATGGCGAAACCGCTCCAGGTCTGGCTGACCGGCATCAGTTCCAGGCGATTGATATTGATATGCGCCGGGGCATTGAGCACCCAGAAAATGGTCTCGGCGATATCCTGCGGCTGGATCGGCTCGGCACCGGCATAGGTCGCGTCATAGCGCTCCTGATCACCGGCAAAGCGCACCAGCGAGAACTCGCTTTCACACAGCCCCGGCTCCAGGTTGGTTACCCGCACTCCCGTGCCCTGCAGGTCACAGCGCAGATTCAACGAGAACTGTTTGACGAACGCTTTGCTGGCGCCATAGACGTGGCTGCCCGGGTACGGATAGCTGCCGGCGATGGAACCGACGTTGACGATCCCCGCACCGCGCCCGTGGGCGATCAGCCGTGGCAGCAGCAAGCGAGTGCTGTACATCAAGCCCTTGATATTGGTGTCGACCATGGTGTCCCAGTCATCCAGGTCGCACTTGGGCGCTGGGTCCACACCCAGGGCGAGCCCGGCGTTGTTGATGAGGCCACGCAGTTGGGCAAACGCCGGGGGCAGAGTGGCGATGGCAGCTTCCATGGCCTTGCGATCCCGCACATCGAGTACCAGGCCGTGCACTTCCGTCTGCTGGGAGAGCTCGGCGCACAGCGCGTTCAAGCGCTCCTCACGGCGACCGGTCAAGACCAGCGACCAGCCAGCCTGTGCGAAACGGCGGGCGCAGGCCTCGCCAAAACCGGAAGTCGCGCCCGTGATAAACAGCGTGGAAGTCATGGTGTTCTCCTTGCGGGGCTGCGCAAACAGCCTGAGTCAGATAAGTCGCCGAGCAGCATGCCCGGCCTGAAATAAGCCAGCAACCGCCACCGTCGAATCCCATCGCAGCGCACGAACCTGTACAAAAAACAATCAAACCTCGCCAGGCCACGTATAACGTGGCCTGTAGCCAGCTATACGCACCTTATCCACAGCCAGGCCCACAGTCTCTGGGGGCAAGTGGAAAACCCTCCAGGCCTTTACCCACAAGGCTTTGCGCGCCGTTCATAAAGTTTTTTGCTTGACCTCAAGCGTCCGGCATGTAGAGGCACCAAAACGGTGCAACCGGGTAGCACCGCGGCGGATCCCGGCAAGCCAGTAACCACGCTGGCTGGGGCGGTCTTTCCAGAGTTTAGTCACAGACTTATCCACAGGCTTGTCCACGCCTTTTCCGCAGCCTGCCTGCGACAATAAAAGGGTTGACAAAGCCCCCTGAAATTCTGCCTAAAGTCATTGCTCAAAAACTGACCACATCGCTACAGACCTTGTAAATCAAGGCCTGTAGCCAGTTGCTCCCACGTTACCCACAGCCCGCTCCACAGCAAACGGGGACAACTCAAAAGCCTGTTAAAACAACTGTTTGCAGCGTCTTTATGCGGCGTTTTCAGAGCTGTGGAATTTTGTTGTCCACAATTCCCCTCAAGCCTTGTGGAGATAAAAAAGGGCCCATAAAAAACGCCCTGGCGCGCTAGCCGCCAGGGCGTTTTCGGTGGGTGGGTCAGGCATCAGGCTTCTGGCATCAATGCCCGCCCAGATAAGCGTTGCGCACCTCCTCGTTGACCAGCAGTTCCTTGCCGGTACCACTGAGGCGGATCTCCCCGTTGACCATTACATAGGCACGGTCGGACAGCCTGAGCGCATGGTTGGCATTCTGCTCGACCAGGAAGATAGTCATCCCCGAAGCCGCCAGTTCGCGCAGGGTGGCGAAGATCTGTTTGACCACGATAGGCGCCAACCCCAGGCTCGGCTCGTCGAGCAGCAGCAACTTGGGTCGACTCATCAGCGCCCGGGCAATGGCCAGCATCTGCTGCTCGCCGCCGGACATGGTCATCGCCCGCTGATTGCGCCGCTCCTTGAGCCGCGGGAACAGCTCGAACATGCGCTGCATGTCTTCGTCGACCCACTTGTCACCAATGGGGATGGTGCCCATTTGCAGGTTTTCCTCGACGGTCATGTCGGGGAATACCCGCCGCCCTTCCGGCGACTGGGCAATGCCATTGGACGCGATGTAGTGCGATGACTTGTGGGTAATGTCCACGCCCCGGTAGAGAATCTGCCCGGACTCGGCCCGAGGCTGGCCAAAGATCGACATCAGCAGCGTCGACTTGCCGGCACCGTTGGAGCCGATCAGGCTGACCGTCTCGCCTTCGTCGATGTGCAGCGAGACCTTCTTGAGTGCCTGGATCGGCCCGTAGTACACGTCCAGGTCCTTGAGTTCGAGGATCGGTGTGTTCATACCAGCTCCTCTTCGTCGGCGCCCAGGTAGGCGGCAATCACTTTCGGATCATTACGGATCTCCTGGGGCCCGCCCTCGGCAATCACGTTGCCGTGGTCAAGCACCACGATATGGTCGGAAATACTCATCACCATGCCCATGTCATGTTCGATCAGCACCACCGTCAGGTCATGCTCGTCGCGCAGCAGCCGGATCATTGCGCTCAGCGCTTCGGTTTCCTGGGGATTAAGGCCGGCCGCCGGTTCGTCGAGGCAGATAATCTGCGGCCGGGTGCACATGGCCCGGGCGATTTCCAGGCGCCGCTGCTGGCCGTAGGACAACTCCCCGGCCAGGCGGTTGGCACAGTCCACCAGATCGACCACCTCCAGCCAGTAGAAGGCGGTGTCCAGCGCCGCACTCTCGGCCTTGCGGTAGCCCTTGGTGTTGAGGATACCGGCGAGCATATTGCGGTTGACCCACATGTGTTGAGCCACCAGCAGGTTCTCCAGCACCGACATTTCCTTGAACAGCCGAATGTTCTGGAAGGTCCGTGCCAGCCCGGCCCGATTGACCAGGTGGGTACCGCCGAACATCTTGTAGTAGAGCCGGCTGGCGAAGGTTTTCGGCGAAACAAAATCACTCGCCCGAAACGGTTCGCCCAGCAGCTTGATCACATCGGTCCGCTGCCCGCGGGCATTGAGTTCGATCTTGCCGCCGGTGGCTTTGTAGAAACCGGTCAGGCAGTTGAAGACCGTGGTCTTGCCGGCGCCATTGGGACCGATCAGGGCGAAGATCGAGTTGCGTTTGACTTGCAGGCTGACGTCACTGAGGGCCTTGATCCCGCCGAAGTGCATCATCAGTTTTTCCACCGAGAGAACAATTTCATCGCTCATGGCGCTTTCCTCTCATAGGCCAGTGCGCCCTTGCGCGGCGTCACGCCCACGCGACTAATGCGGATCAGCCCGCGCGGTCGCCAGATCATCATCAGCACCATCAGCACGCCAAACAGCAGCACCCGGTACTCGGAGAAACTGCGCAGCAACTCCGGCGCCACGGTGAGTACAAAGGCCGCGATCACCACGCCCACCGTCGAGCCCATGCCACCGAGCACGACGATGGCGAGAATCAACGCCGACTCGAAAAAGGTGAACGAGGAGGGATTGACGAAGCCCTGGTAGCTGGCGAAAAACACCCCCGCCAGACCGGCGGTGGAAGCGCCCAGGGTAAAGGCCGAAAGCTTGACCAGCACATGGTTCAGGCCCATCGCACGGCAGGCGATCTCGTCCTCGCGCAGGGCTTCCCAGGCACGCCCGACCGGCATCCGGGTCAGTCGGTGCTTGATGTACAGCACCAATAGCACCACTAGGAACAGCACGATATAGATAAACAGGAACTTGATATTGGCGTTGTACTCCAGGCCGAAGAACTCATGGAACGGCACTCCGCCGTCCTTGGCCCGCCGGCCGAACTCCAGACCGAAGAAGGTGGGCGACGGCACCGGCATGCCGTTCGGGCCGCCGGTAAAGGACAGCCAGTTATTGAGCACCAGCCGAATAATCTCGCCGAAGCCCAGGGTCACGATGGCCAGGTAGTCCCCATGCATACGCAGCACCGGAAAGCCCAATATGCAGCCGGCCAGCGCCGCCGCAATAGCCGCCAGCGGCAGCACCGTCCAAAAGCCGAGCCCCAGGTATTGATAGCCCAACGCCAGGCCATAGGCACCGATGGCATAGAACGCCACGTACCCCAGGTCCAGCAAGCCGGCCAGGCCCACCACGATATTGAGCCCCAGGCCCAACAGCACATAAATCAGCCCGAGGATGACCACGGTCAGCAGGTACTTGTTGGCAAAGAACGGAAAGACAATGGCGATCACGATCAGCACAGGAATGATCCAGCGCAGCCGCGATTTGTAGTCCGGGGCCAGCACATGCACGCCGGAGCTGGTGCTCTCGAAGCCCTGGAGAATCTTCAGGCCCTTGGGGGTTTGCAGGAACAGGCTCAGGCAGAACCGCCCCAGCATGACAATCGCCACCAGCCAGCCGACACGGGCCGGTTGCAGGTTGAAGCTGTAGCCATCGAGGACCACGCCGACGATGGGCCCGAACACGATCAGCGAAATCAGCCCGGCCAGGATCGCGTCGACAGCACTTTTCTTGATATCCAGCGGTTTATTGGCAGCAGACATACTTATACCTTCGCCACGTGTGGGCGACCCAGCAGGCCTTGGGGACGGAAAATCAGAATCAGCACCAGCAGCGAGAAACTGAACACGTCTTTGTAGTCGGAGTTGACCAACCCGGAGAACAGCGACTCGGAGATCCCGAGAATGATCCCGCCCAGCATCGCGCCCGGCAGCGACCCGATGCCGCCCAGCACGGCCGCGGTAAAGGCCTTGATACCGATGATAAAGCCGGCATAGAAGTCAAACGTGCCGTAGTTCATGGTGATCAGCACGCCGGCCAGGGCCGCCATGACCGCACCAATGATGAATACGTAGGAAATCACCCGGTCGGTATTGATCCCCAGGATCGACGCCATCTTGCGATCCTGCTGGGTGGCGCGGCACATGCGGCCCAACTTGGTGTACTTGATGATGTAGGTCAGCAGCCCCATGCCGACGAACGCGGCGAGCAGGATAAACAGCTTGGTGTAAGTGATCTGCACGAAGCCGGTACCGATATCGAACTTCATTGCCCCTTCGAGCAGCGTGGGCACACCTTGCTGGCGAGCGCCCTGGCTGATCTGGACGTAGTTCTGCAGGATCAGCGAGATCCCGATGGCACTGATCAGCGGTGCCAGGCGTGTGGAGTTGCGCAAGGGCTTGTAGGCCACGCGCTCGATCACCCAGCCGTACACACCCGTCACGAAGACCGTGAAGAGCAGCGTGCCGAGGATCAACAACGGGAAGGATTCGATACCGAAATAGGCCAGCAGGGCCAGACTGATTGCCGCGAGGTAAGCGGAAATCATGTAAACCTCGCCGTGGGCGAAGTTAATCATGCCGATGATGCCATAGACCATTGTGTAGCCGATGGCGATCAGGCCATAGACCGACCCGAGAGTCAGGCCATTGACCAGTTGCTGCAGGAAAATACCATCCATAACGCGATCTCACGCAGTTGAGAGACAACACCGGCCCCGCTGACGGCGGATCACGCCACAGCACGGGGTTGTGCGGCTCTACGGAAAAAGACGGGTACTGCACCTAAGCCAGCCCCGCCTGCGAACAGGCGGGGCTGAAGCTCACATCACTTCTGTTTTTCCAACTGGTGATACTTGCCGTCTTTGTCCCACTGGTAGACCACGTAGTCGGAGACTTTCAGGTCGCCCTTCTTGTCCCACTCTTTCTTGCCCATCACGGTCTGTACCGGATTGGCCTTGAGCCACGCCGCGGCATCGGCGCCCTTGTTCGATTTGGCGCCGGTAAAGGCTGCCGCCAGGGCCTGGATCGATGCGTAGGAGTACAGCGTGTAACCCTCGGGCTCCGTGCCCTTGGCGCGGAAAGCGTCTACCACGGCCTTGCTGTCCGGCAACATGCGCGGGTCGGCACCAAAGGTCATCAGCACGCCGTCGACATACTTGGCGCCGCCGGCCGTGGTCACCAGTTCATCGGTGACAATACCGTCATCGGACATGAACTTGACGTCGGTCAGGCCCTGCTCGCGCAGTTGGCGCACCAGCGGACCGGCTTCCGGATGCAGGCCGCCGAAATACACGACGTCGGCACCGACCGAGCGGATCTTGGTGACCACGGCGCTGAAGTCCTTCTCGCCACGGGTCAGCCCCTCATAGAGCACTGGCGCCACGCCACGCTTGGTCAACTGCGCCTTGGTCGCATCCGCCAGGCCCTGGCCGTAGGTGTCCTTGTCGTGCAACACCGCGACTTTCTTGCCCTTGAGCACATCGACGATGTAATCGCCGGCGACGATCCCTTGCTGGTCGTCACGTCCGCACATCCGGAACATGGCACTCAGGCCGCGCTCGGTGACTTGCGGGTTGGTCGAGCCGGGGGTGATCGCAATGATCCCCGCTTCGTCGTACACCTCGGAGGCCGGGATGGTCGACGAGGAGCAGAAATGCCCGACCACCGCCGCTACCTTGTCCTGGTCAGCCAGGCGGTTGGCCACGGCCACGGCCTGTTTCGGCTCGCAGGCGTCATCCCCGGCGACCAGCACGATCTTCTCGCCATTGACGCCACCCTTGGCATTGATCTCATCGGCCGCCGCCTGGGCACCTTTCATGTACTGCTCGCCAAATGCCGCGTTGGCACCGGTCATCGGGCCCGCCACACCGATCTTGAGGTCCGCTTGAACAAACGAAGAAGCGCCCAGCGCAGTAGCCACTGCGAGAGCCAGAAAACCTTTCCTGTAAAACGTCTGCGACATGAGGTGGTGCTCCTGAGGTTTCTTGGGTTGGCACTGCTACTTCACTGATTGCTCTGAGCAAGCGCCGTGCCATCGGTTTTTTGTTCTGAAAAAAGTCGTGGTCTTATTGTTATTCGACTGTTTCTGGCCCTTTTTTCACTGGGCGTGCAACCGTCAAAACCTTCGAAGGTGAAACCCATCTTTTTTTTGGGGCGCAACCAGCGAATGCCATCATTGCAACCACGACGCTTTGAGCCGTGCAACCCGCCTGTAACAGCGTGCGTCACCGAAGTGCACACCGGCGGTGCGTCACTGCTACAACACGCACCACTACAGGCTAGTCGCTGTAGGCAAAAGCGCCGCTTGCGTTAGGTTTTTTCCGAAATCAGATAACAATCCGCAGGCATTGCCCTGCGTGGTAAAGCGAGAATCCGGCCTCGTAAAAACAGCTGCGCAGGCCAGGAGCGACCAGCGGCTGCATGGGGCTGAAGGGAATCGGCAAGGCCTGGGCATTACCGTGGCACAGATAATCGGCGAAAGCCTTGCCGACCACACTGCCAGTCGTGACGCCGCGTCCGTTGTAGCCGGTCACTGCCACCAGACCGGGCGCCGGCTCGAACAGACGCATCAGGTGGTCGGGGGTAAAAGCAATAATGCCGGTCCAGGTACACTCCCACTCGACCTCTTTGAGGTAGGGGAAATAGTGCTGTTGCACCCGGTCGGCCCAGGCCTTGAGGAACCAGGCCGGTTTCTGATTGCCATTGCCCAGGCTCCCCAGCAGCAGACGCCCCTGGGCATCGCGGCGGATACTGCTCAACACCTGACGGGTATCCCAGGAGCCCTGCCCACCCGGCAGGATACGTTGCGCCGCCTCTGTGCCCAGCGGCACGGAAGCGACCTGATAGTAATAACCGGGGAAGAAATTGCGCCGCAGCTCGGTCCATTCGCCTTCGGTATAGGCATTGGAAGCGATCACCACCTGTTCGGCGCTGACCGCGCCCTGCGCCGTCTGCACCGACCAGCGCACGCCCTGGCGTTCCAGCCGGGTGACGGGCGAGCCATCGAAAATCTGCCCGCCCAGCCCGATCACCGCCCTGGCCAGCCCGCTGGTGTAGGCCATCGGGTTCAAGGTGCCAGCACGCCGATCGAGCAATGCCGCTGCGATGCGCGAAGTGCCAGTCGCCGCCTCGCACGCCTTGCCGGTCAACAGTTCGACCGGCGCTCCACGGCGCTTCCACTGGGCCTCGCGACTGCGCAGATCGGCTTCGCCACGGGCGTTGTGGGCCATATGCAACGTGCCTTCGCGACGCAGTTGGCAATCGATGCCGTACTTGTCCACCAGGCTGAAGACCAGGGCCGGCGCAGCGCCGAGCATCCGATTGAGCTGGCTGCCGACCGCCTCGCCGAAGCCGGCCTCGATATCGTCGGGTGCGATCCACATCCCGGCATTGACCAATCCGACATTGCGCCCCGAACCGCCATGGCCAGTGCGATGGGCCTCCAGCACGCAGACCCGCTTGCCTTGTTCAAGCAGATGAATGGCTGCCGACAAACCGGTAATCCCGGCACCGATCACACAGACATCGACCCTGACCTCGCCCTTGAGCCCCGGATGTTCGGGCCGTTGTGGCGTTAGGTTTTCCCACAGGCATTCTTCGCGTAACGGCATTTGAGACGTCCTTTGGAAGCGGCGAACGGCCTGCATCAGCTACTCAAAGCTAATGCCCTGGGCCAGGGGCAGTTCAAGGGAGTAGTTGACGGTATTGGTCTGGCGCCGCATATAGGCGCGCCAGGCATCGGAGCCCGATTCACGGCCACCGCCCGTCTCCTTCTCACCGCCAAAGGCTCCGCCGATCTCCGCCCCGCTCGGACCGATATTGACGTTGGCAATGCCACAGTCACTGCCGACAGCCGACATGAATTGCTCGGCCTCGCGGACATCGGTGGTGAAGATGCACGACGACAAGCCCTGGGGCACCGCGTTGTTCAGGCGCAAGGCGTCGGCAAAATCGCGGTAGCCCACCACATAGAGGATCGGCGCAAAGGTTTCGCTGCACACCACATCGCTCTGCTCGGGCATTTCGACAATGGCCGGTGACACGTAGTAGGCATTGGGAAACTGCTCCTGCAACTGGCGCTTGCCGCCAAAGACCCGGCCGCCCTCGCTAAGCGCCTGCTCCAGGGCATCTTGCATATTCTCAAAACCCTGCCGGTCGATCAGCGGACCGATCAGGTTGCCTTCCAGCGGATGGCCGATCCGGACTTTCGAGTAGGCCGCCTTGAGGCGCGTGACGATCTCGTCCTTGACCGACTCATGGGCGATCAGCCGGCGCAATGTGGTGCAGCGCTGGCCTGCCGTACCCACGGCGCTGAACAGAATCGCGCGCACGGCCATATCCAGGTCGGCACTCGGGCCGAGAATCATCGCGTTATTGCCACCCAGTTCAAGGATGCTGCGGGTAAAGCGTGCCGCAACCACGGGGGCCACTTCACGGCCCATGCGGGTACTGCCGGTTGCGCTGATCAGCGCCACGCGCGGGTCTTCGACCAGCGCTGCACCGGCTTCGCGGCCGCCAATCACCACCTGGCTAAGGTACGGCGGGGCATCGCTGAAGTTTTTCAGTACGCGCTCGAACAGGGCCTGGCAGGCCAGGGCGGTCAGCGGGGTCTTTTCCGAGGGTTTCCAGATCACCGGGTTGCCGCAGACCAGCGCCAGCGCGGTGTTCCAGGACCAGACCGCGACAGGGAAGTTAAAGGCACTGATCACGCCCACCACGCCCAGCGGGTGCCACGTCTCACGCATATGGTGCCCCGGGCGTTCGGAGGCGATGGTCAAACCGTACAACTGGCGCGACAGGCCCACGGCAAAGTCGCAGATATCGATCATTTCCTGCACTTCACCCAGGCCTTCCTGAGTGATCTTGCCGGCTTCCCAGGACACCAGCTCGCCGAGATCGGCCTTGTATTCGCGCAGAATATCGCCCAGTTGGCGCACCAGCTCACCGCGCCGGGGCGCCGGCACCTTGCGCCACAGTTCAAAGGCATGTTCAGCGCGAGTGACCTGCTGCTCGACCTCGGCACGGCCGGCCCAGGTGACCGAGGCGATCCGGCTGCCATCGATGGGCGAATGCACCGCCTGCTGGCCTTGTTGATACAGCGTCGGGGCGACCCCGAGACGCTCGAGCAATGCAGCAACCATGGACCACTCCTTCAAACACCTGGACAAGGATTTTCCAGCCCCGGCAAGGGGCTGCTCAGGAGCTTAGTTTTAGCTCGCCAAACGCAGGTCAACAAACGACCTTTAAGCGAGATATCATTCCTTTAATTCATGCTAGAAAACCGCAACGCCAGCACCACAACAAAAGGGCTAACCCATGCTGAGCAAACGCCATCTTCCCTCGATCACCGCCCTGCAGTGCTTTGAAGCCGTCACTCGGCACCTGAGTTTCACCCGTGCGGCAGAAGAGCTGAACCTGACGCAAAGCGCCGTGAGCAAGCAGGTTGCCCAGCTGGAAGAGCTGCTCCAGCACCTGTTGTTTCGCCGGGTACGCCGGCGCCTGCAACTGACGCCCGCAGGCGATCTGTACCTGGTGGAAGTCCGAAAAATCCTGACCCAGATGGAGATGTCGACCCATTACCTGCGCTCCTACGGAGGCGAAACCGAAGTGCTGCGGGTTTCCACGCCCCCGACCTTCGGCGCCCGCTGGCTGGTGCCGCGGCTCAAGGGCTGGCGCCTGCGCCATCCGCAGATTCATCTGGACCTGTGCAGCGAACAGGAGCCCGATGACCTGCTGCAAGGGCGCAGCGACCTGGCGTTCTACTTTGGCCAGGGCTCGCGACCGGGCACCGAGAGCCTCAAGCTGTTTGGCGAGGAACTGGTGCCGGTCTGCGCCCCCGGCAATCTGCCCGCCCAGCCGTTCAGCGACCCGACCCAACTGAGCGAACTGGTCCTGCTACAGAACGCCTCGCGGCCCCAGGCCTGGCACGACTGGTTCGAGGACCAGGGCTATCACACCGAGCACAGCTACCATGGCCCGCGCTTCGAAACCTTCTATATGTGCATCCGCGCGGCCCAGGTCGGCTGCGGCGTGGCACTGTTGCCCAGGTTTCTGGTGGCGGAGGAACTGGCCGACGGCAAGCTGGTGATTCCCTGGGACCATCCCATGCCCAGTCAAGACGCCTACTACCTGGCCTACCCGGAGCATTCGGCAGAAGTGCCGAAAGTCCGCGACTTTGTGCGCTGGATGCTCGAACAACTGGAAGGTCCGGTGCTGCAGAATCGCTGACCCCCGTCATCCATCTGCCGCGCAGGAAAAAACGCTGGCGCTGGACCGCGTGGATATGCGCCACTAGCGTCATTGACTAGAAAACCGCTGAAACGGCGCAGCCACGCGCCGCGAGCGGTCTGGAGAACCCCGTTATGGGCGAGAGCGTATTCGGCGATCGCATCGTGCAAAACCTGCTCGACACCGACTTCTACAAGCTGACCATGATGCAGGCGGTGCTGCACAACTACCCCAACGTCGAAGTCGAGTGGGAGTTCCGCTGCCGCAACAGCGAAGACCTGCGCCCCTACCTCGCCGAGATCCGCTACCAGATCGAACGCCTGGCCGAGCTGGACCTGAGTGCCGACCAGTTGGGGTTTCTGGAACGCATCAGCTTTCTCAAGCCGGATTTCCTACGGTTTCTCGGCTTGTTCCGTTTCAACCTGCGCTATGTGCACACGGGCATCGAGAACGGCGAGCTGTTTATCCGCCTACGCGGGCCCTGGCTGCATGTGATCCTGTTCGAAGTACCGTTGCTGTCGATTGTCAGCGAGGTCCGCAACCGTTATCGCTACCGCGAAGTGCGCCTGGAACAGGCCCGCGAGCAGCTGTATCGCAAGTTCGACTGGCTAACGGCCAATGCCGATGCTGAAGAGCTGTCGCAGTTGCAGGTCGCAGACTTCGGCACCCGCCGACGCTTTTCCTATGGCGTACAGCAAGAGGTGGTCAATGTACTCAAGCATGACTTCCCCGGACGCTTTGTCGGCACCAGCAATGTGCACCTGTCCCGCGAACTGCAGATGAAGCCCCTGGGCACCATGGCCCACGAATGGATCATGGCCCACCAGCAACTCGGCCCGCGCCTGATCGACAGCCAGATTGCCGCGCTCGATTGCTGGGTCCGCGAATACCGTGGGCTACTGGGGATCGCCTTGACGGACTGCATCACCACCGATGCCTTCCTCAAGGATTTCGACCTGTACTTCGCCAAGCTCTTCGATGGCCTGCGCCACGACTCCGGGGACCCGGTGCTCTGGGCCGAAAAGGCGATCGTGCGCTACCACGAACTGGGCATCGACCCCATGAGCAAGACCCTGGTGTTTTCCGACAGCCTCAACCTGCCCAGGGCGCTGGAGATCTTCCGCGCGCTGCGGGGACGGATCAATGTCAGCTTCGGCATCGGTACCAACCTGACCTGCGACATTCCAGGTGTGGAACCGATGAGCATCGTGCTTAAAATGACGGCCTGCAACGGCCAGCCCGTGGCGAAGATTTCCGATGAACCGGGTAAGGCCCAGTGCAAGGACCCAAACTTTGTCGCCTACCTGCGCCATGTTTTCCAAGTTCCCGAACCATCCAGCAAGGAGTGAATCATGCTAGCCGTCCAGCGTCAGATTGCCGAACAGCTCAAGGTCCAGCCGCCTTTCGCCGACCAGGCCGCGCTCGAGGCTGAGATCGCCCGACGCATCGCCTTTATCCAGCAGTGCCTGCGCAATTCCGGGCTCAAGACCCTGGTGCTGGGCATCAGCGGCGGCGTCGACTCGCTGACCGCCGGCTTGCTGGCCCAGCGCGCCGTCGAACAACTGCGCAGCGAAACCGGTGATCCACAGTACTGCTTCATTGCCGTGCGCCTGCCCTACCAGACCCAGTACGACGAACATGAGGCCCAGGCCGCCGTGGACTTTATCGCCCCCGACGAGCGCCATACGGTGAACATCGGTCCGGCCGTCCAGGCCCTGGCCGCTCAGGTGGCGGCCTTTGAAGGCCAGCACGCGGTTTCGGTGGATTTCGTGCTGGGCAATACCAAGGCACGCATGCGCATGGTCGCCCAGTACACCATTGCCGGCGCGCGCCAGGGCCTGGTGATCGGTACCGACCACGCGGCGGAAGCGGTGATGGGCTTTTTCACCAAGTTCGGCGACGGCGCCTGCGACCTGGCCCCCCTGAGCGGCCTGGTGAAGAACCAGGTGCGCAGTATCGCCCGGTATTTCGGGGCACCGGAATCACTGGTGGAAAAAGTTCCGACGGCCGACCTTGAGGACCTCTCGCCCGGCAAGCCGGACGAAGCCTCCCATGGCGTGACCTATGCCGAGATCGATGCCTTCCTGCACGGCGAGCCGGTGCGTGAAGAGGCCTTCGAGATCATCTGCAAGACCTTCGAGAAGACCCAGCACAAGCGCGAAATGCCCTTCGCGCCTTAACACGCGCTGCACACAGGCTACGCGCCGCGCGTAGCCAATGCCGCCTGCATTCGGGCACAAAGCGGCCCTGAACAGGCATGCAGCGCGGGTTCAGAACGTTCGAAGGAACAGGGATGGCCAATACTGCGCACTCAAGCGCTACCTGACGGCAACCGCGACAGGGCATGAGGGCAATCGGCAAGGGGTAAAACAGATCCGGCGCCGCAAGGGCGCCGGAGCAAAGGCCGCGTTACTTGAGAACGACAGCGCCTTTCATCATCGAGCTGTGGCCCGGGAACGAGCAGAAGAACTGGTAGCTTTCGCCAGCGGTCAGTTTCGACACGTCGAAAGTCACCGAATCTTTCTCGCCAGCACCGATGATCTTGGTGTGGGCGATGATGCGGGTGTCGCCATCCTTCAGGTAGTTCTTGTCGATGCCGGCAGCCATACCGTCGGTGGTGATACCCACCATGTCAGCGGCCTTGCTCAGCACCCAGTTGTGGCCCATCACGTTCTTCGGCAGGTTGCCCGAGTGAGTCAGGTTGACGGTGAAGGTCTTGCAGCTCTTGTCGATGGTGATTTCCTTCGTGTTGAAGGACATCTGGTCGGTGGAATCAACATCGACCTTGCATTCGGCAGCCAGCAATTGACCGCTGGCCAGGGTCAACAGGGATACCGCTACGACTTTCGCAAACATGGTGGATCTCCAAGGCAGGGTAGAAAATAAGGGCAGTCTGGAGGAGAGACTGCCTGAATTGAGAATGAGTTCCTATGACCTCAATCAACGAACTGTATACAACTTTCGGCCTATTGGCCCGATGGATTTTGTTAAACAGTCAGACGAATCCCCATGCCCTAACATTACTCTGCCATCCACTTTGGGAGACCTGTCATGCACCTCAATAGCCTGTTTCGCAGCCTGCTCGCGGCCTACGCCTGTGGCGCCACTGGTTCGTACGAAAACCCCACGCAGGAAGATTGATCCTTGGAGGTGCCGTTTTGAGCCTTTACTCTGTGTTCCCTGTCGATCACGGAGTTGCCCATGTCTTTAGTATCAATTTGTGTATTCTGCGGCTCGAGCACCGGTGAACATCCAGCCTATCGTGATGCGGCCACGGCCTTGGGTCGTCATCTGGCCGAACGCAAGATACGCCTGGTGTATGGCGGCGGCGCCGTGGGACTGATGGGCATCGTTGCCGATGCGGCCCTGGCGGCGGGCGGGGAAGTGATCGGGATCATCCCCGAAAGCCTGAAAAACGCCGAAGTCGGCCACAGCGGCCTGACCCGCCTGGAAGTGGTCGACGGCATGCATGCACGCAAGGCGCGCATGGCCGAACTCAGCGATGCCTTTATTGCCCTGCCCGGGGGCCTGGGCACGTTGGAAGAGCTGTTCGAAGTCTGGACCTGGGGCCAGCTTGGCTACCACGGCAAGCCACTGGGGCTGCTGGAAGTGAACGGTTTCTACAACAAGCTCGGCGGCTTTCTCGACCATATCGTCGGCGAAGGGTTTGTCCGCAAGGAACACCGTGCCATGCTGCAAATCCACGAATCGCCGCGCGATCTGGTGGATGCGCTGGACGCCTGGCAGCCCCTGGCCCCGCCAAAATGGGCCGAGGAAAAACCGCGCTAACCGCTGCGCCTCGATAACAGGCAGAATACGCGCCGCTCAACCTCCCCTTCGACCCCAGAGGATCGCCCATGGCCAAACCCAATTACTCCTTCGCCAAACGTCAACGCGACCTGGCCAAGGAACAGAAGAAAGAGGAAAAGCTGCAACGCAAGAAGGCTGCAGCCGAGACCGAAGGCGAACACGCCGAGCCAGACACCGAATCGACCGACAACACCGCTGACGACACCCAAGCCCCCGAGGCATGAGTCGACAGACCGTTGCAGACGCGCGCCCGGCTTGTCCGCCGCGCGCCTACAGCTCCGGTCCCACCGGCAGGACCGTCACGCGGACTTCCGGATCATGATGACCACCGCCGAGAATCACCCCACGCAGCGGTGAAACATCGGAAAAATCCCGCCCCCAGGCCAATGTGATGTGCTCCAGCGCCGGCTGCACATTATTGGTCGGATCAAAATCCACCCAGCCCAGTACCGGGCAATACACCGCCACCCAGGCATGGGACGCATCGGCGCCGATCAGCCGTGGCTGGCCGGGCGGTGGCCGGGTCAATAAGTAGCCGCTGACGTAGCGCGCCGCAAGGCCACGCGAGCGCAGGCAGGCGAGCATCAGATGGGCAAAGTCCTGGCACACCCCGCGCCGGCGCTCCAGCACCTCGACCAGTGGCGTGGCGACCTGGGTCGCTTCGGCATCGAAGGTAAACTCGCCGAAGATCTTCTCCATCAGGGCCTGGGCCCCCAGCAACAGCGGACGACCGGCCGGGAAACAGCTTTCGGAGAACGCCACAAAGCATGTTTTCAAATGCACATAGGGCGACTCGAAACGGTAGCGGCAAGCATCCAGTGTATCGCTGGCAATGGGCTGGCTGTTGTAGATCAGGGCATCGCGCGTCCGTTCCCAGGCCTGGGACAGGCCAAAATCCAGGCATGGCCGCGCCAGCACCTGCACCGCCAACCGCGCATAGACCAACAACGCGTCGTGGGGTCGCTCGAAGGCCAGGCGCGTCAGCGGATTGCCAAAGACATCCTGTTCGTCGCGCCGGCAGGTCGGCTCCGGGCTGATCTGCAGCGACTGCTCACTGCACACCTGCCAGGCACACGGACGCGGCCACAGGTGTGCCAACTGCTGGGCCAGGGAGACCGGGCTGTCGTAGTGATAGTGGGTCTCGTGAAGAATCTGGTAACGAACACTCATCAGACGGACACCGTTTGCTGGCTGACATCATCGACATGGGCAAAATGGCGCAGGGCCAGGCGATCGGAAGCCTGGGCGCCGGCCTCGGCAATGTCTGCGAGCAGCTCGGCCAGGCCATCGAGCGCCGCATAAATGCTGGCCTCACCGAACAACGGGTTTTCCAGGCAGCCCAGGTCGAAGCGCGCCAGGCGCTCGATCAGCAGGCCCAGGGCCTGCTCGTGCGGGCCGCCGAAATCATCGTTCAGGCGACGCAGGGTCCGCGCCACCAGCTTGAGCTGGAACAGCACGGCATGGGGGTTCTGCTCGTCGAGCAAGAGCAGATCGAGCACCGGGATCAACTGAGGCACCGCCAGATAGCGCGAGCGGTAGGTGATGCTGCTGTTCCCCAGCTCCAGCAGCCAGGCCAGGCCCGCCTGGTCAAACACTGCGGCACCGCGCAGAAACGCCGCCAGGCTGCTGCTCAGAAATTGCAGGCGTTCCAGACGCCGGCCGATCATCAGAAAGCGCCAGCCTTCGTCGCGGGTCATATCGTCGAGGGCAAAACCCGACAACGCGGCCAACGAGGTCACCAGGCGGTTGAGAAAATCCAGCAACTCGCCGAAATCCGCATCAGCGCTATCCAGGCCCTGGGCCTCGCGCTGCAGCTCGACCAGTGCTTGCCAGTTCTCCCGCGAAAGCTTGCCGCGCACCTGCGATGCCGCTCCTTGCAGGCGCTGCAGATTGGCGCGCAAGCTGTAGGACCAATCCTCGCCCAGCAGCGCTTCCAGCAGGCGCTCCGGCAACGTGCCTTCTTCGGGCAGTAACATCAGGCTTTCGGCCAGTTCAACAGCCGCCTGCAAGGCCAGCGGATCGTCCCCATCGATATAGCGCGCCAGCACAATGCGCAGCAGCCGCGCGCTGTCATCGCAGCGTTCGCAATAGCGCCCGAACCAGAACAGGTTCTCCACCACCCGCGAGGGCAGGTAGGGATCGCGTCGGATCAGGTCATGCACCCCCAGCGTGCGCTGGGCGCGCCACTGCTCGCCACTGGGTGCGTGGTCGCCCAGCACCCAGGTGTCCTTGCTGGCCCCCCCGCGCTGCATCGACACCACCTCGGCATCCGCCTCGGCGGCCACCCGGGTCAACCCGCCGGGCAGGACCCGATAACCGTCGGCACTGGCCACCGCATACACCCGCATGCCAATGGCCCGGGGCTGCAACTGCGCCTCTTCGGCCTGCCAGACCGGCGCCTGGGACAACTGCGCCAACTCCTGGGCCACATAGGCGTAAGGCCTCGCCTGCATGCGTTCGGCCAGCGCCAGGCGTTGGGCCGCGTTCAAGTCGCGACCCAGCACCGGGGCAAAGCTCTGGGAGGGAAATGCCGGCTTGATCACCAGTTGCGGCAGTTTTTCCAGGGCCTGGGCCATCACCGGCGCTTCGCCGCACCACCAGGTGGCAATCGACGGCAGGATCAGTTCCTCACCAAACAGGAATTGATTGATCTTCGGCAGAAACCCCAACAGCCCAGGCGACTCCAGCACCCCGCTGCCCAGGGCATTGGCTACCAGCACACGCCCCTGGCGCACCGCATCGAGCAGCCCGGGCACGCCCAGGGCCGAATCGGTACGCAGCTCCAGCGGGTCACAGAAATCATCGTCGAGCCGACGCATGATCGCGTGGACCCGACGCAAGCCACTCAGGGTTTTCAGATAGACCGTGCCATCACGCACCGTCAGATCCCCGCCCTCGACCAGTGGATAGCCCAGTTGGCGCGCCAGGTACAGGTGCTCGAAATAGCTTTCGTTGAAGCGGCCCGGCGTCAGCAGCACCACCAGCGGCGCTTCGTCGCCGCCTGGCGCCTGGCGGGCCAGGGTTTCCTGCAGGGTGCGGAAGAACCCGGCCAGATGCTGGACCTGCAAGTCGCGGTACAGCTCAGGAAAGGCCCGCGAGACGATGGTACGGTTCTCCAGCGCGTAACCGGCGCCCGAGGGCGCCTGCGTACGATCAGCGGTAACCCACCAACGACCATCGGCCGTGCGCGCCAGGTCCACGGCGAACAGGTGCAGGAAGGTGTCCTCCGGAGGGCGAATACCCTGGCACGGCCACAGGAAGTTGTTGTGGCCGTACACCAGTTCGGCAGGGAGCAAGCCTTCACGAATCAGCGTCTGGGGCCCGTAAAGGTCGGCGAGCAGGGCATTGAGCAGCCGTGCACGCTGGGCAATCCCAGCGGCCAGGTGCTGCCACTCGTGCGCGGCGATCACATGGGGCAACAGGTCCAGCTCCCAGGGCCGGTCCGCCCCCTTGGGATCGGCGTAGACGTTGTAGGTCACGCCGTTTTCCTGGATCTGGCGGGTCAACAGCGCCTGGCGCTGGGCCAATTGAGCCGGGGTGCTGCGCTGCAAATGGTCGAACAGCCGCTGCCAATGCGCGCGGACCGCACCGCTGTCGTCCAGCAGTTCGTGATAAGTGCCCGCGCTCAGCGGGTAGTGGTCAAGCAGGTCGGGCATGGAAAGCTCGGCAGACAGCGTGGTCATTCAGATTAGCGCAGCACCATGACACCCGGATATCACCATCAATCCGGGCGCCGGGCTGCGCTAGTGGAGCCTCAGGTCCAGGGTCAATGGCAACTCGTCATTGCGCTCCAACGTCGGCACGATCAACGGCCCCGGGCTGTGCCCCAGGCGGAAGAAACGCGCCATGCGCCGGCTTTCAGCCTCGTTGGCGTTGACCGGCAGGCTGTCGTAATTGCGTCCACCCGGATGCGCGACATGGTACTGACAGCCCCCGAGCGAGCGTTGACCCCAGGTATCCACCAGGTCGAATACCAAGGGCGCATGCACGCCGATGGTCGGCTGCAGGCAACTGGCCGGCTGCCAGGCGCGATAACGCACGCCGGCGACAAATTCGCCCACCCGCCCGGTCGGTTGCAGCGGCACCGCCACGCCATTGCAGGTCAGCACATAGCGCTGCGGCGCCATGCCACTGACGCGCACCTGCAAACGTTCCAGGGAAGAGTCGACATAGCGTACCGCCGCACCGCCGCCGCCCTCCTCGCCGAGTACATGCCAGGGCTCCAGCGCCTGGCGCAGCTCCAGCTCGATACCGGCCACCGCATAGTCACCGACCTTGGGGAACCGGAACTCCAGGTGCGCGGCAAACCACTCGGCCCGCAGCGCATAACCCGCTGCATTGAGTTCGACGATGACGTCGGCGAAATCCTGCTCGATAAAGTGCGCCAGCATAAAGCGGTCATGCAGTTCCGTCCCCCAGCGCACCAGGCGGGTCGGCGTATACGGCTCGCGCCAGAAACGCGCCACCAGCGCGCGCAGCAGCAACTGCTGGGCCAGGCTCATGCGCGCATGGGGCGGCATTTCAAAGGCCCGCAGCTCCAGCAGGCCCAGGCGCCCGGTGGCACCGTCCGGCGAATAGAGCTTATCGATGCAGAACTCGGCGCGATGGGTATTGCCCGTCACATCGATCAACAGGTTGCGCAGCAACCGGTCGACCAGCCACGGCGGGCAGGCTTCACCCGCTTCCGGCATCTGGGCAAAGGCAATCTCCAGCTCATAGAGCGAGTCGTTGCGCGCTTCGTCGACACGAGGGGCCTGGGAGGTCGGGCCGATAAACAGACCGGAGAACAGGTAGGACAACGACGGATGGTTATGCCAGTAGCTGATCAGGCTGCGCAGCAGATCAGGCCGGCGCAGAAACGGCGAATCCGCTGGCGTCGCGCCACCCAAGACAAAATGGTTGCCGCCGCCGGTGCCGGTATGGCGCCCGTCGATCATGAACTTTTCGCTGGTCAGGCGCGTCAGCCGAGCCTGCTCGTACAGAAACTCGGTGCGCTCGACCAGTTCGTCCCAACTGGCCGATGGCTGCACATTGACCTCGATCACGCCCGGGTCCGGGGTCACCCGAAAATTGCTCAGGCGGGGGTCTGCCGGCGGCTCGTAGCCTTCGAGCAACACCGGGCAGTGCAGCGCCTCGGCGGTGGCCTCAATGGCGCTGACCAGTTCCAGATAGTCCTCGACCCGCTCCAGCGGCGGCATAAACAGATAGAGCCGGCCCTCCCGCGCCTCGGCACAAAAGGCTGTGCGCGTCAGCCAGTCGGCCGACTCATCGAGCCTGGGCTCGCGCTCATCCTCAACGGCCGCCTGGTGTTCGGCCAGTTGTTCGGGCGAAGGCAGCGGCCCCATGTCCTGGTTGGGATCAGTGGGGTGGATAAACGGATACTCCGCCGCCTTGACCCAGGGTTGCGAGGCCAGAGGCAGCCGATAGCCCAGCGGCGAATCCCCCGGCACCAGGCGACAAACCTGCTCGCGCAGATACCAGCGCCCGCTTTGCCAGCGATCACCGGCAGCGGTGCGAGCCAGGGGCAACACCTGGCCAATCACCTGGCCCAGCCCCTGGGCGAAAACCTTGCGCAGGCGCGCGCGTTCCAACTCATCGTCCAGCCGCGAATCCTGCGCCGTGACATTGCTCGCCAGAGCGCCTTCGCGCCAGAGGTAATAGAGACTGTCTTCATAGGCCGGGAAGACAAAACGCGCCGGCACCTGCAAACGCTCGGCAACGCCAGCCAAAAACCGCCCGGCCAGCTCGGCGTCGGCGCCATAGTCTTGCTGTTCGTCGGCAATCAACGCCGGGTTGTGCCACAACGGCAAGCCATCGCACCGCCAGTAAGCGTTCAGCGACCAGCGCGGCAGCTGCTCGCCGGGGTACCACTTGCCCTGGCCGAAATGCACCAGGCCCTTGGGCGCATAGCGCTTGCGCAGGCGCTGGTACAGCTCGGCAGCAAGCCGACGCTTGGTCGGCCCCAGGGCGGCCGTGTTCCATTCGGCCGCGTCAGGTTCGTCAATAGCGATAAAGGTCGGCTCGCCGCCCATGGTCAGGCGCACATCGCCTTCGAGCAGTTCGGCATCAATCTGCCGCCCCAGGGCCTGGATCGCCGTCCATTGCTCGTCGCTATAGGGCCGGGTAACCCGCGGCGCCTCCCAGATGCGCTCCACCGACATTTCATGGCTGAACACCGCATCGCAGGGCTCGACCAGGCCGCTGATGGGTGCCGCAGAGGACGGATCAGGACTACAGGCCAACGGGATATGGCCTTCACCAGCAAACAGCCCGGAGGTGGCGTCCAGGCCGATCCAGCCGGCCCCCGGCAGGTAGACCTCACACCAGGCATGCAGATCGGTGAAATCGACCTCGGTACCGCTGGGACCATCCAGCGCCTTGATATCGGCACTCAACTGGATCAGATAGCCAGACACAAAGCGCGCGGCCAGGCCCAGGTTGCGCAGCAGTTGTACCAGCAGCCAGGCCGAATCGCGGCAGGAGCCGGAGGCATTACCCAAGGTCTGTTCGGGCGTCTGCACACCCGGCTCCATGCGGATCAGGTAAGCGATGTCTTCGCTCAAACGCTGGTTGAGCGCCACCAGGAAATCGACGCTGGGCAGCGGCGTGCGATCGATGCCCTCCAGATAAGCCTGGAGCCTGGGCGTCAGCGGCAGCGTTTCCAGATAGGGCGCCAGCTCACGCTGCTCATCGGCGGCATAGGCGAAAGGGATGTGTTCAGCGTAAGGCTCCAGGAAGAAGTCGAACGGATTGAACACCGCCATCTCGGCCACAAGGTCGACTTCAATACGCAACTCGTCGGTCTTCTGCGCAAAAACCAGCCGGGCCAGATAGTTGCCCTGGGGATCCTGCTGCCAATTGATAAAGTGCTGCTCGGGCAGCACCTTCAAGGCATAGGAAAGAATCCGCGTGCGGCTATGGGGCGCCGGGCGCAAACGCACAATCTGCGGACCCAGTTCGACCGCACGGTCGTAGCGGTAATGCGTGACATGGTGCAACGCGACATGGATCGACACGGCGTGCCTCCTGCGAGCCTGGAGAGTGATGGACGCGCGCAAGACTTATGCCATCCGGGCAAGCCAGGCGCCTGCGGCGTTGATGCAGTCCGCTCAGCTAAGCACAGCACCATAATCGCGCCACCCTCACGCCGCTGTGCAGCGCTGCGCACAAAAACGGCGCACACCTGTCGCCTGCGCCAAACCCCAGAATGCACAACGCCAGCACGAGGCTGGCGTTGTGTTCTAGCAAGGCGCGCTTAGCGCGGTACTACAGGCTTGCGCGTCGGCTTCGGGCCTTTGCCCTTCGCCGCGTCCTGACGGTCTTTGGCCGCCTGCTTGTTGCGGGCGAAGGCCGCCGCCTTGGCCTGCTCGCGCTTGTCCCACGGGTTGCCACCATCACTGGCGCGCGGTGGCAGGCCGGTGTGCTGGGTCAGGATCTTGGTTTCCTTGGCGACTTTGTGGCTGCCGGCCGGCGTCGAGTTTTTGCGACGCGCACTCTGGTAGCTGTCGGTCGCCGGCTGGTGCAGCGGGATCAGCTGGTTCTTGCCCGGCCCGATCAGATCGCCACGGCCCATGCGCAGCAAGGCTTCACGCAGCATCGGCCAACCCTTGGGGTCGTGATAGCGCAGGAACGCCTTGTGCAGTCGGCGCTGCTCGTCGCTCTTGACGATAGTCACCGCATCACTCTTGTAGGTGACTTTGCGCAGCGGGTTCTTGCCCGAGTGGTACATCGCCGTGGCGGTGGCCATGGGCGACGGGTAGAACGCCTGCACCTGATCGGCACGGAAGCCGTTGCCCTTGAGCCACAACGCGAGGTTCATCATGTCCTCGTCGGTGGTGCCAGGGTGGGCCGCGATAAAGTACGGAATCAGGTACTGCTCTTTGCCGGCTTCCTTGGAGTACTTCTCGAACATCCGCTTGAACTTGTCATAGCTACCGATGCCCGGCTTCATCATCTGGTTGAGCGGACCTTCCTCGGTGTGCTCCGGGGCGATCTTCAGGTAGCCGCCCACGTGGTGAGTCACCAGTTCCTTGACGTATTCCGGCGACTCGACCGCGAGGTCATAGCGCAGGCCGGAAGCGATCAGGATTTTCTTCACACCCGGCAAGGCGCGAGCGCTGCGATAGAGCTGGATCAGCGACGAGTGGTCGGTATTGAGGTTCGGGCAAATACCGGGGAACACGCACGAAGGCTTGCGGCACGCGGATTCGATTTCCGGGCTCTTGCAGGCAATGCGGTACATGTTCGCGGTCGGCCCGCCGAGGTCGGAAATCACCCCGGTAAAGCCCGGCACCTTGTCGCGGATTTCTTCGATCTCGCGAATGATCGAATCATGGGAGCGGTTCTGGATGATCCGGCCTTCGTGCTCGGTAATCGAACAGAAGGTGCAGCCACCGAAGCAGCCACGCATGATGTTGACCGAGAAACGGATCATGTCGTAGGCCGGGATCTTCTCCTTGCCATACGCCGGGTGCGGAATGCGCGCATAGGGCATGCCGAACACGTAGTCCATTTCTTCGGTAGTCATTGGAATGGGCGGCGGGTTGAACCAGACATCGACCTCGCCATGCTTTTGCACCAGCGCACGGGCGTTGCCCGGGTTGGTTTCCAGGTGCAGTACGCGGTTGGCGTGGGCATAGAGCACGGCGTCACCGCGCACTTTTTCCATCGACGGCAGGCGGATAACCGTCTTGTCGCGGGTCATACGCGGGCTGGCCAGGATCTGGACGACCTTGGCTTCCTGGGGATCGTCGACCGGGCCCTTGTCCTGCTCGATGGCGCAGGCCTCGGTGTCCTGGGTATTGACGTAAGGGTTGATGATCTTGTCGATCTTGCCCGGACGATCGATACGCGTGGAGTCGACTTCGTACCAGTCCTTGGGGGTATCACGGCGGATAAACGCGGTACCGCGCACATCGGTGATGTCTTCGACCTTGTGCCCGAACGACAGGCGCTGGGCCACTTCGACAATGGCCCGCTCGGCGTTGCCGTACAGCAGGATATCGGCGCAGGCGTCGATCAGGATCGAGTTGCGTACGCGGTCCTGCCAGTAGTCGTAGTGGGCGATCCGGCGCAGCGACGCCTCGATGCCACCCAGGACAATCGGCACATTTTTGTAGGCTTCCTTGCAGCGCTGGCTGTAGACCAGGCTGGCGCGGTCCGGACGCTTTCCGGCCAGGCCGCCCGGCGTGTAGGCGTCATCGGAGCGGACTTTCTTGTCGGCGGTGTAGCGGTTGATCATCGAGTCCATATTGCCGGCCGCGACGCCGAAGAACAGGTTGGGCTCGCCCAGCTTCATGAAATCGTCTTTGGACTGCCAGTTCGGCTGGGCAATGATCCCGACGCGAAAGCCCTGGGACTCCAGCAGCCGGCCAATGATCGCCATACCAAATGACGGGTGGTCGACGTAGGCATCGCCGGTGACGATGATCACGTCGCATGAATCCCAGCCGAGCTGATCCATCTCCTCCCTGCTCATGGGCAGGAATGGCGCTGGCCCGAAACATTCGGCCCAGTACTTGGGATAGTCAAATAACGGCTTGGCTGCTTGCATGTCGATGACCGGTGTTAGGTGTGCAGGAAAATCGCGGGCGCGGAATATAGCACAAAATTTGACCAATTCCGACGGCTACAGTCGGAAATGGCTGGGAGGCGTGATCCAGGGCCTGGGCGCGGAACGACTCGCGCCTGCCGACTTACTCGTCGTCGAAGTTGTAGCTGCCCGGCGCCAGGTTTTCGAAACGGGTGTATTTACCGATAAACGCCAGGCGCGCGGTGCCGATCGGGCCGTTCCGCTGCTTGCCGATGATGATTTCGGCGATCCCCTTGTGCTCGGTTTCCGGGTGATAGACCTCATCCCGGTAAACGAACATGATCACGTCGGCATCCTGCTCGATCGCTCCGGATTCGCGCAGGTCGGAGTTGATCGGGCGCTTGTTCGGCCGCTGCTCCAGGGAGCGGTTGAGCTGCGACAGCGCCACCACCGGGCAGTTGAACTCTTTGGCCAGGGCCTTCAGGGACCGGGAGATCTCGGAAATCTCGTTGGTCCGGTTGTCGCCCCCCGAACCCGGGATCTGCATCAATTGCAGGTAGTCGATCATGATCAGACCGACATCGCCGTGCTCACGCACCAGGCGCCGGGTGCGCGCACGCATTTCCGACGGGCTGATACCCGCGGTGTCGTCGATAAACAGCTTGCGATCATTGAGCAGGTTGACCGCCGAGGTCAGGCGCGGCCAATCGTCGTCTTCCAGGCGACCGGCACGGACCTTGGTCTGATCGATACGGCCCAGGGACGAGAGCATCCGCATGATCAGCGATTCACCTGGCATCTCGAGGGAGTACACCAGCACCGCCTTGTCGCTGCGCAGTACCGCGTTCTCCACCAAGTTCATGGCGAAGGTGGTCTTACCCATGGACGGACGGCCAGCGACAATGATCAGGTCGGCCGGCTGCAGGCCGCTGGTCATGCCGTCGAGGTCGGTGTAGCCGGTGGACAGGCCGGTGATGGCGTTGTCGGTGTTGAACAGCGTATCGATACGGTCGATGGCCTTGGTCAACAGGTCGTTGACGTTGACCGGGCCACCGGTTTTCGGCCGGGCCTCGGCGATCTGGAAGATCTGCCGTTCGGCTTCATCGAGGATCTCTTCGGCGGTGCGCCCTTCAGGGTTGAAGGCGCTGTCAGCGATCTCGGTGGCAATGCCGATCAGTTGGCGCAGGGTAGCCCGCGCACGCACGATCTGCGCATAAGCCTTGATGTTGGCCACCGACGGCGTGTTTTTCGCCAACTCACCCAGGTAGCCGAGCCCCCCCACTTGCGAGGTCTGGCCTTCCTTGTCCAGTTGCTCGGACAGGGTGACCACGTCGATGGGCATGTTCTGATCGGCCAGCTTGGCGATCGCCCGGAAGATCAGGCGGTGGTCATGCCGATAGAAGTCGCCGTCCGAAACCTGGTCGAGCACGCGTTCCCAGGCGTTGTTGTCCAGCATCAGACCACCGAGCACGGCCTGTTCGGCCTCGATGGAATGGGGCGGCACCTTCAGGGCAGCGGTTTGCAGGTCGTATTGCTCTGGAGCGGAGATATCGTTCATGGCCACACGGAATTAGGGGGTTGCACAAAGACAAAGGGCACGACCTGAATGAACAGAGTCGTGCCCGATGTTAACCGGCCGACACGCAAGGTGCCAGCCGATTGGGTACTGCTTAAGCAGCCACCACAACAACGCGAACGGTTGCTTCAACTTCGGCGTGCAGGTGCACGGCCACGTCGAATTCACCCACGTTGCGGATGGTGCCGTTCGGCAGACGAACTTCGCTTTTTGCCACTTCAACGCCGGAGGCGGTCAGTGCATCAGCGATGTCGTGGGTGCCGATCGAACCGAACAGCTTGCCTTCGTCACCGGCGGTGGCAGTGATAGTCACTTCCAGCTCAGCCAGTTGGGCGGCGCGCGATTCAGCCGAAGCTTTCTTGTCAGCTGCCGCTTTTTCCAGCTCAGCACGACGCTCTTCGAACGCAGCCACGTTGGCAGCGGTCGCAGCGGTAGCTTTGCCGAAAGGCAGCAGGTAGTTACGGCCGTAACCAGCCTTAACGTTTACCTTATCGCCCAGGTTGCCCAGGTTGGCGATTTTTTCCAGAAGGATCAGTTGCATGTGGAAATCCTCTTAACTTTTAACCTTCACCGTTCGCAGGGCCGTTATCGGCGTCTTTCGGCGCCAGGCGTCCGCGAAAATCAATCAGGCTGTCGACAATGGCCAACACCACGAGTAACGGATAGATCAGCTGCATGGACAGCAACAGCATTACGTACAACCCCACCAGCCAGAACTTGGCCAGTCGCCCTTGCGCCACCAGCCCGTGAATCAGGGCCAGCCCGGCGAAGATCAGCGGTACGCTGCACAACGGCGTCAACATCGCCATCTGCGGACCGAGGTTCGGTCCCAGAAGCATGCACGCCAGCAGCAACATCGCTGGCCCCAGCGGGATTCTGATCCCGCGAAACTCGCGGGCAAAACCACCGGGGTTGTACAACAACGCCTGCCAGTACCGCCCGATAATCAGGCTCAGCAAGCTGACGATTTGCAACAATGCCGCAATCAAACCGGTCAGGACCGGAGCAACCAATGACTCCAGACGCACTCGCTCTTCTACCGACAATTGCTGGTAGAGATCACCCAGAGCCTGCGGCAGGTATTTAACCAACGCCTGCGCCAGCATCTCGATGTGAGGGCGGAAAACCGCATCCAGAACCACTGCATACACCAACCCCAGGGCGATGCTGACCAGCAGCACACGACTCCAGGACTCGCTTGCGCGCAAAACCAACGCAAGGCTCGCAGACCCCAGCAGCACCATGAGTGCGCGTGGATCATCGGAGTACAGCCACCAGACCAACGCCGGTAGCAGCCCCAGAGCGAGAACGCCAACGGCGTCCTTCAGCCCGCGCCGCAGCAGCACAAAGCAACCTGCGGCGGCACCCAACCAGTACAAGAACGGCAATGCCGCACATCCGGCCACTATCAAAGAGGCCTGCATCCGGCCGCGCATGATGAACTCAGCTAAGGCACGCATGCATTCAATCCCTTACTACTTGTCGACTACCCGGTCTCAGCGGCCGTGGCTGTCGGTGTAGGCCAGCAGGGCCAGGAAGCGGGCGCGCTTGATAGCGGTGGCCAGCTGACGCTGATAACGAGCTTTGGTACCGGTGATACGGCTTGGAACGATTTTGCCGGTTTCGGATACGTAGGCTTTCAGAGTGTTGAGATCTTTGTAATCGATCTCTTTCACGTCTTCAGCGGTGAAGCGGCAGAATTTACGACGACGGAAGAAACGTGCCATGTAATTGGCTCCTTAAAAGGTCCGTGGATTACTCGTCAGCGTTGTCGCTGGCGTCGCTGTTATCGCTGTCATCGCCATCGGCGCTGTCAGAATGCTCAGGACGGTCACGACGCTCACGGCGCTCACTGCGGTTTTCTTCAGCCTTGAGCATCTCGGATTGGCCGGTAACGGCTTCTTCGCGACGGATGACCAGGTTACGGATCACTGCATCGTTGTAACGGAAGTTGTCTTCCAGCTCGGCCAGGGCCTTGCCAGTGCACTCAACGTTCAGCATCACGTAGTGAGCCTTGTGAACATTGTTGATTGCGTAGGCCAGTTGACGACGGCCCCAATCTTCCAGACGGTGGATTTTGCCGCCGTCTTCTTCGATCAGCTTGGTGTAACGCTCAACCATGCCGCCGACTTGCTCGCTTTGATCCGGGTGGACCAAAAAGATAATTTCGTAATGACGCATGAATGCTCCTTACGGGTTGTAGCCTGCCGCTCAAAAGTGGTCAGACAAGGAGTGAATGAAACGGGTATGTCTTGCTAGCGATAGGCGCATAGACGCCTGCCGTCACGACAAGGGGCGCAAGTGTAGGGAAGGTGGGGATAAGCTGCAAGCTGCAAGTGACAAGCTGCAAGATTCACAGCCCGTCACTCCCCCGCCTTTAGCGGGCAACCAACGCCTACTTGCGTGCAGCGCTCGCCTTGACACTGCGCTGGCGCATGGCTTCGAACAGGCAAACGCCCGTCGCAACCGAAACGTTGAGACTGCTGACGCTACCGGCCATCGGCAAGCGCACCAGATAGTCGCAGTGCTCACGGGTCAGGCGACGCATGCCCTTGCCTTCGGCGCCCATGATCAGGATGGTCGGCCCGGTCAGGTCCTGCTGGTACAGCTCCTGCTCGGCCTCGCCAGCCGTGCCGACGACCCAGAGCCCACGCTGCTGGAGCTTTTCCAGGGTCCGCGCCAGGTTGGTCACGGCCACCAATGGAATCACCTCCGCGGCGCCGCAAGCGACTTTACGCACGGTAGGTGTCAACGTAGCCGACTTGTCCTTGGGCACCAGGACCGCCAGCGCACCCGCCGCATCGGCTGTACGCAGGCAGGCGCCGAGGTTGTGTGGGTCAGTTACCCCGTCCAGCACCAGGATCAGCGGCGCACCTTCGGTACGATCGAGCAACTCGTCGAGCATCGCCTCGCCCCAGACCTGGCTCGGGCTGACGTCAGCCACTACGCCCTGGTGCACGCCTTCAACCCAGGCATCCATCTCGCGGCGCTCGGCCTGGCCGACCGACACACGATTCTGGTTTGCCAGCTCAACCAGGACCTGGACCCGAGGATCGTTACGCCCTTCGGCCAGCCAGATCTGCTTGACGCGTTTTGGGTGATGGCGCAAAAGCGCTTCCACGGCATGCACGCCGTAGATTTTTTCCAGCTGACTCATGACTTGGCCTTAGGTTTACGTGCTGCACCGCCCGCCTTGGGCGGCCCTTTACGATGCTTGCTCGGCTTCTCGGCCTTGGCCGGCGCGGCTTTGCCGGAGCGACCATCCGCCTTCGGCTTGCCACCGGCTTTCGCCTCGGCCAGCAGCGCCTGCTTCATTTCGCGGCTTTTGCGCACTTCAGCATTTTTCGCCGCGGCATCGCTTGGGCGATAGGCATCGTTGCTGGATTTCTTTTCAACGGCAGGACGACGCCCAGCCTTCGCCGGCTCGGCGGCCTTTTCCGTCGCAGCAGGTGCATCGGCACCACGCTTCTTGCGACCGATCGGCGCGCTGATGGTCTTCTCCGACATTTCGAAGTCGATCTTGCGCTCATCGAGATCCACGCGCATGACCCGCACCTCCACCGTGTCGCCCAGGCGGAAACTGCGCCCGGTACGCTCACCCGCCAGGCGGTGATGCACAGGATCGAAGTGGTAGTAGTCACCCGGCAGGGCCGTCACATGGACCAGGCCCTCAACATAGATATCGGTCAGCTCGACGAACAGGCCAAAACCCGTCACCGCGGTGATCACACCCGGGAACGACTCACCCACGCGATCCTTCATGTATTCGCACTTGAGCCAGTTCACCACGTCGCGCGTGGCTTCGTCGGCACGGCGCTCACTCAGGGAGCACTGCTCGCCCAATTGCTCGAGCGTCGCCTCGTCGTACGGATAAATCCGCGCCTTGGGAATGCTCATCGCACCCGCGCGCTTGACGTGCGGGGTGTTCTGCTTGGAATGGATAACGCTGCGAATCGCGCGATGCGTCAACAGGTCCGGGTAGCGGCGAATCGGCGAGGTGAAGTGCGTGTACGCTTCATAGTTCAGGCCGAAGTGCCCCTGGTTATCCGCGCTGTACACCGCCTGGCTCAGGGAACGCAGCATAACGGTCTGGATCAGATGGAAATCCGGACGATCCTTGATGCTTGCCAGCAGAGCCTGGTAGTCCTTCGGCGACGGGCCGTCCTTGCCTTTGTGCAAGGACAGACCGAGCTCACCGAGGAAGGCGCGCAGCTTCTCCAGGCGCTCCGGCGGCGGGCCATCGTGAACCCGGTACAGTGCCGGAATCTCGTGCTTTTGCAGGAACTCGGCAGTCGCCACGTTGGCGGCCAGCATGCATTCCTCGATCATTTTGTGCGCATCGTTGCGGGTCGTTGGGCGAATCTCCGCAATCTTGCGCCCGGAACCGAAGATAATCCGCGTTTCCTGGGTTTCGAAGTCAATGGCCCCCCGAGTGTGCCGCGCGCCCAGCAGGACCTTGTACAGCGAGTACAACTGCTTGAGGTGCGGAACGACGTCGGCGTATTCGCCACGCAACTGCTTGGCTTCGCTGGTCTTCGGGTGCTCCAGCATGGTGCTGACCTTGTTGTAGGTCAGGCGCGCCTTGGAGTGGATGACCGCTTCGTAGAACTGATAGTCGGTCATCTCGCCAGTCTTGGAGATGGTCATCTCGCACACCATGGCCAGACGATCGACTTTCGGGTTCAGCGAGCACAGGCCGTTGGACAGTTGCTCGGGCAGCATCGGGATCACGCGCTCGGGGAAATACACCGAGTTGCCACGGACCTGGGACTCAGCATCGAGCGCCGAACCGATCTTCACATAGCTGGAAACGTCGGCGATGGCCACGTACAACTTCCAGCCACCGGAGAACAGGCGCAGTTTGCCGGGCTTGGCTTCGCAATAGACCGCATCGTCGAAGTCACGGGCATCTTCGCCGTCGATTGTGACGAAAGGCAGGTCACGCAGGTCGATGCGCTTCTCTTTGTCCTTCTCTTCCACTTCCGGCTTGAGCTTGGCGGCTTCCTTGAGCACGGCTTCGGGCCAGACATGGGGAATGTCGTAGGTACGCAGCGCGACATCGATTTCCATGCCTGGCGCCATGTAGTTGCCGACCACTTCAATCACATCGCCTTGCGGCTGGAAGCGCGGCGTTGGCCAGTGGGTAATCTTCACTTCGACGAACTGGCCGACCTTCGCATTGGCGTTACGCCCGGGCGTGACCAGCACTTCCTGCTGGATCTTCGGATTGTCGGCAACCACAAAGCCGATACCGCCTTCTTCGAAGTAGCGGCCAACAATGGTTTCGTGCGCACGGGAAACGACTTCGACGATCACGCCTTCACGACGCCCGCGACGGTCCAGACCGGAAACCCGGGCCAGCGCACGGTCGCCATCGAAGACCAGGCGCATTTGCGCCGGGCTCATAAACAGATCGTCACTGCCGTCATCGGGGATCAGAAACCCGAAGCCGTCGCGATGTCCGCTGATACGACCGAGGATCAGGTCCAACTTGTCCACCGGCGCATAAGTGCCACGGCGGGTGTAAATCAGTTGAGCATCGCGCTCCATGGCGCGAAGGCGGCGGCGCAGGGCCTCCAGTTGGTCTTCCGTAGTCAGACCGAACTCTTCCACCAGCTGCTCGCGACTCGCCGGCGAACCACGATCGGACAGATGCGCCAGGATCAGCTCGCGGCTAGGAATGGGGTTTTCGTATTTTTCCGCTTCACGAGCGGCCTCGGGATCGAGGGATTGCCAATCGGCCATTAGAGAGTTTTCACCTTGTCTATATGCGGGTTAGTTTGGCATACGCGTATTGAAACGGGAAATTTCGGGGTGATTGGGCCCCTCAAACCCCTTCCAGCCTGCACAAAAAACCACCGCGCCAACCATTGGAAAGATTTTCCGGATATTTTCGACAACTGGGCTTTACAGGTCAAAAGGTCATCCGTATAGTGCGCGCCATCGACGACGTAGCCGTTATCGATGCTGCCCAGATGGTGAAATTGGTAGACACGCCAGCTTCAGGTGCTGGTGACCGCAAGGTCGTGGAAGTTCGAGTCTTCTTCTGGGCACCAATTTCGAGCAAGGATGATACAAGGTCCAGGCTCAACAAGAACCCGCGAAAGCGGGTTTTTGCATTCTAAGTATTTGATTTATTAAAACCAAAACAGGGGTTTACAGATCAAATCGCGCTCCGTATAGTGCGCTCCATCGACAGCGTAGCCGCTTTCGAGATGCCCAGATGGTGAAATTGGTAGACACGCCAGCTTCAGGTGCTGGTGACCGCAAGGTCGTGGAAGTTCGAGTCTTCTTCTGGGCACCAATTCAAAGTTTCAAGGTTATGTTTCAGACACAACCTTGAAACCTCACAGAAACCCGCGAAAGCGGGTTTTTGCGTTTCCGGGCATTGAAAAAACCGGAGCCCTCTCCTCCCAAGCCAGCACTTGCCAGCTATCAACAATTCCTTCCATGTGCAAGACCCACATGCGAAAGCATATCGTTTATAATTGTTACAAGTTTTGTTGCCGCTACGTGAGGAACCCTGCGAATGATGCTCCGCGATACCCGTCTCAAGACATCCCTTCTGCACGCCCTGTCCTTCACTCTGCTCGGCTTGACCTTCATCCCACTCGCTCAGGCCGAGGATCGCGTAGCGCTGACCCTCTACAACGGCCAGCACAAGGAGGTAGGCGATGCCATCGCCAAGGCGTTCGAAGCCAAGACCGGCATCCACGTCAATGTTCGCAAGGGCAGCAGCAATCAGTTGGCCAGCCAGGTCATCGAGGAAGGCGACCGCTCGCCTGCCGACGTGATCTACACCGAGGAGTCACCGCCCCTGAACAACCTTGGCGAGCTGGGTCTGCTGGCCAAGACCGACGCTGCGATCCTGCAAGTGCTGCCCAAGGATTACGTCGCCAGCAATGAAACCTGGATCGGCATCACGGCGCGCGTTCGGGTGGTGGCCTTCAATCCAAAGCTGATCGACGAAAAAGACCTGCCCCAATCGGTGCTCGAATTCGCCGAACCGCAATGGCAAGGCAAGGTCGGTTTTGTTCCGACCAGCGGTGCATTCCAGGAACAAGCCGTAGCCATCATCAAGGTTCACGGCCGCGAGGCCGCTGAAGAATGGCTGACCGGCCTGCGCGCCTTCGGCAAAACCTACAGCAACAATATGGTCGCCCTGAAAGCCGTGGAAAACGGCGAGATTGCCACCGTCCTAGTCAACAACTACTACTGGTTCGCCCTGCAACGGGAAAAAGGCCAGCTCGACTCCAAGCTGCACTACTTCACCGGGGGCGATGTCGGCGGGCTGATCACCGTCTCCAGCGCCGCCGTGCTCAAGTCCAGCAAGCACCCCAAGGAAGCCCAACAGTTGCTCGCCTACATGGTCAGCGAAGAAGGCCAGCGGGTCATTACCCAGACCACCGCCGAGTACCCCCTGCGCAAGGGCCTGGAATCGGACCGCGGCCTCAAGCCCTTTAGCGAACTGCAAGCACCGAAAGTAACGCCTGCCGACCTCGGCAATGCCGAAGAAGCCCTGGAGCTGGAACGTGAAGTTGGCCTGAACTGATGAGTGCCGTGCGTCTGCAGCACGCCGGCTTCTCGCCTCGTCGCAAGCGACCGTCGGCCTGGCTCCTGCTGCCGGTCCTGCTGCTGGTCGCGCTCAGCCTGCTGCCCCTGCTGTATGTCGGCCTGAAAGCCTGGCAGGCCGGCTGGGCAGAGGCCGTCCACCTGCTGTGGCGCCCGTATGTGTTCGGCCTATTGCGTAACACTCTGCTGCTGATGGTGGGTGTGACCCTCGCTTGCATGCTGATCGGCCTGTCCCTGGCCTGGCTGCTGGAGCGCAGCGACCTGCCGGGACGCCGCCTGTGGGGCGTCGTGCTGTGCCTGCCCTTTGCAGTGCCGGCGTTTGTCAGCAGCTTTACCTGGGTCTCCCTGAGCGCCAGCTTCGAAGGATTGGGCGGGGCGATCCTGGTCATGACGCTGTCCAAGTACCCACTGATTTTCCTGCCCGTGGCCGCCACCCTGCGCAACCTCGATCCGGCCCTGGAAGAGTCGGCCCGCACCCTGGGCGAAACACGCCTGGGGGTGTTCTTCAAAATCACCCTGCCACTGCTCTGGCCCTCGCTGCTGGGCGGCGCACTGCTGATTGCCCTGCATATGCTGGTGGAGTTTGGCGCGCTGTCGATTATCGGCCTGCAGACCTTCACCACCGCGATCTACCAGCAATTCGAGCTGGAGTTCAGCAATGCCAATGCCGCCATGCTTTCCGCCGTGCTGCTGGCCCTGTGCCTGATACTGCTGACCCTGGAGTTGCGCGTGCGCGGCAAGGCGCGGCATATCCGCATTGGCCAGGGTGCAGCCAGGCACGCCGAACAGGTCCACCTGGGCAAGCTCGCCCCTCTCGGGCAGCTGTATTGCCTGAGCCTGGCCATTGTCGGCAGCGGCATTCCGCTAGGCATGCTGGCCTATTGGCTAATGGTCGGTTCATCCGCCGCCTTCCCGATCGCGGCCATTAGTGAAGCGCTGCTTTCCTCCCTCGCCCTGTCCCTGGGTGGCGCCGCGCTCTGCCTGCTGCTGGCGATACCGGTCGGTTTGCTGGTGGTGCGCTACAAAGGGCATCTGGCAATCTGGGCGGAGCGTCTGCCCTATCTACTGCACGCCCTGCCCGGGCTGGTGATTGCACTGACGCTGGTGTATTTCGCCCTGCATTACGTGCCCGTGCTGTATCAGACCAGCGCCTTGCTGCTACTGGCCTATGCGCTGCTGTTCCTGCCTCTGGCCCAGGCCCCGATCCGCACCGCACTGAACAAGGCCGCACCGCAACTCGAAGAGGCCGCGCGCACCCTGGGCGCCTCGTCATTCAGCGCATTCTGCCGGGTGACCCTGCCGATTATCTTCCCCGCACTGGGCGCGGCCTTTGCCCTGGTCTTTCTCGATGCGATGAAGGAGCTGACAGCGACACTGCTGCTGAGCCCGACCGGGCTCAACACCCTGGCAACCGAAGTCTGGGCCCACACAGCCAATGTGGAGTTCGCCGCAGCAGCGCCCTATGCGGCGCTGCTGATCCTGGTGTCCGGCCTGCCGGTGTACCTGCTGACCACGCGGATGTACCTAAGCCGCTGATCAACCGCCCCGGGATACTCACAGAGCATCCCGGGAGCACCTGCGCTAGGCCCGGAACTGCCCCAGACTGGCCTTGAGCTGCGCCGCCAGACTGTCGAGCACCTTGCCACTCGCCGTGGTTTCAACCACGGCCTGAGCCGCACGCTCGGCCTGGGCATGAATGATCTCGACCCGCCCGCGCACCGCGTCCGCCCCTTCGGCTTGATGGGCGGCCGCCTGGGTCGCCAGGCCAATCGCCGCATGCACCTGCTCCACCGAGGCCTGCACCGTCTGCTGCAAACGCACGCTACCGCGCAGTACCGACAAACCTTCGCAGGCCTGACGCCCTGCCAGTCCGATCGCGGCAACCGCCTCCCGCGCGCCCTGCTGCAACGCGCCGATATGCGCCTGGATATCCCCGGTCGAGCTCTGGGTCTTGCTCGCCAACGCCCGCACCTCATCGGCAACCACGGCGAAGCCACGCCCCATTTCACCTGCCCGGGCCGCTTCGATTGCGGCGTTCAACGCCAACAGGTTGGTCTGCTCGGCAATGCCATGGATCACCTCCAGCACCACCTCGATCTGCTCGCTCTGCTGCGCCAGCCGCTCGATGACCTGCGCGCCCGTCTCGACCTGCCCGGCCAGCGCTTCGATCAAGCTGCCAACCTGAGCGGAGGTGCGGGTGTTTTCTTCGGTTGCCTGGCGAATGTCCACTACCTGACGCAGGGCATCCTGCATGGCCTGGCTTTCCGACTGCGCGGCATCGGCCATTTGCGACAACGCCTGCAGGCTTTGCGCAACTTCGTCACGCTGGGATTGCGCGGCCGCATCCGCACCAGCGTTGCGCAAGCTCATCGCACCGATCTCGAGCCCGGTACGCTGGGCGACATCACCGGCCTCACGCACGATCGGCTGAAGCTTGTCGACAAATCGGTTGACCGCCGCCGCCATATCACCGATCTCATCGCGGCTGGTGAGCTGCACGCGCTTGGTCAGGTCACCATCGCCCGCTGCCAGGTCGTTCAGCGCCGCGATCAGCAGATGCAGCTTGCTGACGACACGCCGCCCCAGCACCACCGCCAGCAGGAGCAGAACCCCAAAACCGACCACCGCCAAGCCGACCCCAATCCGCCAGCGCAGGGTCGCAGCAGCATCTTGAACCGTGCTCGCGGTATTGGCCTTCATTTCCCCGGCAGTCGTCTGTGCCGACTGCAGGCGCGTGCGCATGGCGGTCGAACTATCGGCCGCAGCGCCTTTCAGGCTGTCACCCACCAACTGGTCGCTGCTGTCGATCAGCGCGGAGAAACGCTGGTCCAGCGCCTTCAGGTCGGCGTCGACCGAAGCCGTGGAGACCCCCATCAACACCTTGCCGATTTCCACGCCATTGGGATTGATGGACGCCTCCAGATAGTAAACCGAGGGATCGTCCTTCGCGGCGCTCAATACTTTATCCAGCGCTCGCTCGCCCTGCCCCTTTTCCAAGAGCGCACGGTTGATCGGATTGTCGCGATTGAGATAGCGGGTCAGGTGCTGCCCCGTGGCATCGTCGTACACCACAAAGAGCACGTTCGGATTACGCTGGGCACGTCGGGCAAATTCCGACAGCGTGGGCACATCCCCATCCCACATGGCACGGGGCGCCACCGAGGCAAGCAATTGCGCCATATCGTTGGCCGAGTCCTTGAGGTTCTTCTCCAGCGCCACCCGCAGTTGCGCCTGCTCCTCTTCCAGGCGGGACGATAAGCCGGCTGTCAAACGCTGACGGGTGCTGGCGGAAAGGCTGTCGAGACTCGATGTCACCTCCTGCGCCGCCCGCTCCAGCTCTGCGGACAGCTTCTGGCTATCGACTCCCATGCGCTCGCCCAAATCTGTCTCCAGGGCGGTCACCGTGCTCCGCGTCAGGGCAACCGCCACCAACACTTGCACCAAAAGAGCGATACCCAGGGTAACGAACACCGGGCGCAATAGACGACTTTGTAACAGTGAGAGAACGGCCGACACAGAAAATCCCTCTACTTTGACGCCATTAAATTGATGGCACTCCAGAAGGGATAATCACAGCAAGGGCCGTGCCGTACAACCGGCAGAAACGACAAAGGGCCTCGAATGAGGCCCTTTATCAGTTACATCAACCGCTTATCAGGCGAACGGATGGCGCAGCACGATGGTTTCGTTGCGGTCCGGACCGGTCGAGATGATATCGATCGGCGCACCGACCAACTCCTCGACACGCTTGATGTACGCGCGAGCAGCCGCTGGCAGCTCTTCCAGGGTCTTGGCGCCCAGGGTCGATTCGCTCCAGCCCGGCATTTGCTCGTACACCGGCTCCAGGCCGATGTAGCTGTCGGCGTCGGTCGGCGCGTCGATCACAGCACCGTCCTGATTCTTGTAGCCCACGCAGATATTGATGGTCTCAAGGCCATCCAGCACGTCCAGCTTGGTCAGGCAAAGGCCCGAGATGCTGTTGACGTCGATAGCACGACGCAGGATGACGGCATCGAACCAGCCGCAACGACGGGCACGGCCAGTGGTGGCACCGAACTCGTGGCCGCGCTTGGCCAAGAAAGCACCCACATCATCGAACAGCTCGGTAGGGAATGGACCCGAACCGACGCGAGTGGTGTAGGCCTTGGTGATACCAAGGATGTAGTCCAGGTACATCGGACCGAAGCCCGAACCCGTGGCAATACCGCCAGCAGTGGTGTTGGAGCTGGTGACGAACGGATAGGTACCGTGGTCGATATCCAGCAGCGAACCCTGGGCACCTTCGAACATGATGTCCTTGTCGGCGCGGCGCAGCGCGTGCAGCTCAGCGGTGACGTCGAGCATCATCGGACGCAGCAGCTCGGCGTATTCCATGCACTCGTCGAGTGTTTTCTGGAAGTCGATGGCCGGTTCTTTGTAGTAATTGACCAGGACAAAGTTGTGGTAGTCCAACAGCTCACCCAGCTTCGCGGCAAAACGCTCGCGGTGGAACAGGTCGCCGATACGCAGGCCACGACGGGCTACCTTGTCTTCGTAAGCCGGGCCAATGCCACGACCGGTAGTACCGATCTTCTGCTCGCCACGGGCTTTTTCGCGCGCCTGGTCCAGGGCAACGTGATAGGACAGGATCAGCGGGCAGGATGGGCTGATACGCAGGCGCTCGCGCACCGGTACGCCTTTCTCTTCCAGCTTGATGATCTCGCGCAGCAGGGCGTCAGGCGCCACGACCACACCGTTGCCGATCAGGCACTGCACGCCTTCGCGCAGTACGCCCGAAGGGATCAGGTGCAAGACGGTTTTCTCGCCATCGATCACCAGCGTGTGGCCAGCATTGTGGCCACCTTGGTAGCGCACTACGGCGGCAGCATGTTCGGTCAGCAGATCAACGATCTTGCCTTTGCCCTCATCACCCCATTGGGTGCCCAGGACTACGACATTCTTACCCATAACACTTGTCCTCATTCGCGCAAACTTGGTGCCGGCAGCCGCCGGCAGGAAAACTCAAGAAGCCAGCGGCAACACTTGCCACAGCCCGTTCTGCTGAATCAATTGCCGGTCGCAGTCCGCTTCACGGGCGGCGGCCAAAGGTTGTCCGGGCAAGGCCTGGACGACACGCTGACCCTCACTGCGCAACTGGCAGACCTGCTGCCAGAGAGCCGCGTCAGTGCTGTCAGGCATCCAGATACCGCCAGACGGTAGCTCGACTTCAGCACGCCCCAGGGTCACCAGGGTTTTCAAATCGGTGGAAAAACCGGTCGCCGGCCGGGCACGACCAAAATCGGCGCCAATGTCGTCATAACGACCACCCTGGGCAATGGACTGCCCTACGCCCGGGACAAACACGGCGAACACGACACCCGTGTGGTAGTGGTAACCGCGCAACTCGCCCAGATCGAAATACAACGGCAAATCCGGGAACCGCACCGACAGCCGCTCGGCAATGGCCAGCAAGTCGTCCAGTGCCGCCAGTACCGGTGCCGGAGCACCCGCCAGGCGATCACGCGCCGCTGCCAGCACTTCCCGACCGCCACACAGGTCGACCAGTGCACGCAACATGGCCGCCAGATTGGCCGGCAGACCTTCGGTCAAGGCAATCACTTCATCGATGGCCTTGCGCTGCAGCGCGTCGAACAGCTGCTGCTCGACCTCGCCGGACAAGCCGGCAGCACGGGCCAGGCCCCGATAAATGCCGACATGCCCAAGGTCCATGTGCACATCCGGCACATCGGCCAGTTGCAGCATGGCCAGCATCAGACTGATGACTTCGACATCGCTGCTCGGGCTGGCATCGCCATACAACTCGGCGCCCAACTGGATCGGGCTGCGCGAGGACGACAAGGCACGCGGCTGGGCATGCAGCACACTGCCGGCGTAGCACAGACGGCTAGGGCCTTCGCGACGCAGGGTGTGCGCATCGATACGCGCCACCTGCGGCGTGATATCGGCACGAAAGCCCATTTGCCGACCCGACTGCGGGTCGATCACCTTGAAGGTACGCAGATCGAGATCCTGACCGGCACCGGTCAGCAGCGATTCCAGGTACTCGATATGCGGGGTGACGACAAACTCATAGCCCCAGCTCTGGAACAGATCCAACACCTGACGACGCGCCACTTCAATACGCGCCGCTTCCGGTGGCAGTACTTCTTCGATGCCATCTGGCAAGAGCCAGCGGTCTACCGTTGCCATTACGCCATTCCCCTATGATCCGGGCGGCCAGCCCACAGGCGAGCCTTGAGTGAAGCAGAAAATGGTTACATCACGCGCAAGAGCGACGTGGCGAACAGCCTGAAGGCTTCGCCAACCACTTTCCTCGAGAAACCTGTCGAGTCAATCAACTCGACGTCATGCAATCAAACATGCAGACGCAAAAAAGCCGGGAATTTCCCGGCTGCCGCATCATACACCCGTTTTCTTAAAGGATCACCCCGCCAGGCATTTTAGCTGCCCGACGGAGTGCTGCCTTCAATGCGCAATCAAGGCTTGGACTTTTCCAGGTAACGGAAGAAGTCACTGCTTGGGTCCAGCACCAGTACGTCGCTCTTGTTCGCGAAACTCTCGCGATAAGCCCGCAGACTACGGTAGAACCCGTAAAACTCCTGGTCCTGGCCATAAGCCTTGGAGTAGATCGCGGCGGCTTGGGCATCACCGTCACCACGCGCTTCCTCGGACTGGCGATAAGCCTCGGCCAGTAGAACGCGGCGCTGACGATCGGCGTCGGCACGAATGCCTTCCGCCAGTTCGTTACCCTTGGCGCGGTGCTCGCGAGCCTCACGCTCACGCTCGGTGCTCATCCGCTCGAAGACGCTGCGGTTCACTTCCTTCGGCAGGTCGATAGCCTTGACCCGAACATCGACGACTTCGATGCCCAGCTCTTTTTCGGCCATGCGATTCAACGAAGCAGTGATATCAGCCATCAAGGCATCACGCTCACCGGAAACCACTTCGTGCAGGGTGCGCTTACCGAACTGGTCACGCAGACCCGACTCCAGACGACGGGACAGACGCTCATCAGCAATCTGCTTCAGACCCGAAGTCGCCGTGTAGAAGCGCTCCGCATCCTTGACCCGCCACTTGGCGTAGGCATCGACCATTACGGCTTTCTTTTCCAGCGTCAGGAACCGCTGTGTCGGTGCATCCAGCGTCATCAGGCGCGCGTCGAACTTACGCACCTGGTTAACGTAGGGCACTTTCACATGCAGGCCTGGCTGGACATCAGCCTGGACCACACGACCAAACTGCAGCAATACCGCGCGTTCGGTCTGGGAAACGATGTAGAAGCAGTTCCACGCAGCCACGGCCACGACAACGGCAACAATAAGGGCGATCAGCGATTTATTGCTCATCAGCGAGTCTCCCTAGTGCGCGTTGGCTGGATATCCGGGGCGACACGCGAGCTGACATCATTGTTGTTACCAGCAGCTGCCGCACCAGTCACCGGAGCACTGCTGCCGGAGCTGTTCTGGATCATTTTATCCAACGGCAGGTAGAGCAGATTGCTCTGGCCGTTTTTGTTACCAGTCACCAGGACCTTACTGGTGTTGCTGAACACTTCCTGCATCGTGTCCAGGTACAGACGCTGACGAGTCACCTCGGGGGCCTTGCGATACTCGGCCACCAGCTTGCTGAAGCGGTCTGCTTCACCCTTGGCACGGGAAACCACTTCATCGCGATAGCCATTGGCATCCTCGATGATCCGCTGGGCCTGACCACGGGCTTCAGGAATAACGCCATTGGCGTAGCTTTCTGCCTGGTTGCGGGCACGCTGCTCGTCTTCACGGGCACGAATCACGTCATCGAACGCTTCCTGGACTTCACGCGGCGCCGCGGCGCTCTGCACGTTGACCTGGGTAACGGTGATACCGGTGCGGTAAGTGTCGAGGAAACGCTGCAGGCGCTCCTTGATCTCGCTGGCCATCAGCTCACGCCCTTCGGTCAGCACCTGATCCATGGCGGTGGAGCCCACCACATGGCGCAAGGCACTGTCGGTTGCGTGTTGCAGACTGATTTCCGGCTGGTCGACGTTGAGCACGAAGTCCTGCAGGTTGGAGATCTTGTACTGCACGGTCAGTGGCACTTCGACGATATTCTCGTCTTCGGTCAGCATCTGGCCCTGCTTGGTATAGGCACGCTCACGCGTGACATTTTCCTGGTACTTGCGATCGATTGGCGGGAAATAGATATTCAGGCCCGGCCCTACCGTTTCGTAGTACTTGCCGAAGCGCAGCACGACGGCCTGCTCCTGCTCGTCCACCACGTAGACCGCGCTGTACAGCCAGACAGCCGCCAGCACGACGAGAGCAATGCCGAGCAGGCCAAAAGCACCGCCCTTGCCTGTCCCACCGCCATCGTCATTTCGTTTTTTCCCACCACCGAACAACCCATTCAGGCTTTCCTGTAGCTTACGGAAGGCCTCGTCGATATCCGGCGGCCCCTTGCGGTCGCCATTGTTTCGGCGCTTACCACCCCAAGGATCCTGATTATTCGAGTTGCCACCCGGCTCATTCCAAGCCATAGCGCTCTCCATCTGATAAAGCAAAGACGCACCCCACGGCGCGCCGACCAATGCTACAGAATGCCTGCCACAGCGGCACAACCGCTTTCTCAGGCCTTTATTGCAAAATGTGTTGTTCGATAAATTCCGTCGGCTGCATCCCTTCGCGGGTGACCAGGCGATTCAGCTCGGCCCTGGGCAAGCGAACAGCCAGCAGGCTGAGCCCTTCATCGTCATGCTCTTCTTTCTGTACTGCGCCCAACTCGAAGAACTGAGCACGCAGTCGAGCAAAACGCTGGGGCAAGCGCAAGGTGCCGACGAACAAATCATTACCAAGCAATTCAGCAATCGCTTGCTTCAACAACTCCAGGCCTTGCCCATCTCGCGCCGAAAGCCAGACCCGCTGCGGCTTGCCATCGGCATCGCGCTGGATCTGCGGCTCGACCCCTTCGAGCAAATCGAGTTTGTTATAGACCTCGAGTATCGGCAAGTCCTGTGCACCAATCTCGCCCAGCACCACCATGACCTGTTCGATCTGGGCCATGCGCTCCGGCTCGTGGGCATCGATCACATGCAGCAGCAGGTCGGAATTGCTCGATTCTTCGAGCGTAGCCCGAAAAGCCTCAACCAGCTTGTGCGGCAAATGCCGAATAAACCCTACGGTATCGGCCAGGACTATCGGCCCCAGGTCGTCCAGATCAAGTCGGCGCAAGGTCGGGTCGAGCGTGGCGAACAACTGGTCGGCCGCGTAGACATCGGACTCGGTCACCGCATTGAACAGCGTCGACTTGCCGGCGTTGGTATAACCCACCAACGAAACCGTCGGGATATCGGCCCGCTTGCGCCCCCGCCGTGACTGCTCGCGCTGGCTACGCACTTTCTCCAGGCGCGCCTTGATCTGCCGCAGGCGAACCCGAAGCAGGCGACGGTCGGTTTCCAGTTGGGTTTCACCCGGACCACGCAAGCCAATCCCGCCCTTCTGCCGCTCAAGGTGGGTCCAGCCGCGTACCAAGCGGGTACTCATGTGCTCAAGCTGGGCCAGTTCGACCTGGAGCTTGCCCTCATGGGTACGCGCGCGTTGCGCGAAGATATCGAGAATCAGCCCGGTACGGTCCAGCACGCGACACTCGAAAACACGTTCGAGGTTACGTTCCTGACTGGGCGTGAGGATGTGATTGAAGATAACGATGTCGACCTGTTCGGCCTTGACCAGGTCGCGTAGCTCTTCGACCTTGCCAGTGCCAATCAGATACTTGGCGGTTGGCCGATGACGCGGCACGTTAAAAAACGCAGCGGTCTCGGCGCCAGCCGATACTGCCAATTCCTGAAACTCCTGCGGATCTTCGCGCGCCTCAGGGTCCTGACCATCCAAGTGAACGAGGATAGCCCGCTCACCACCACCGTGGCGCTCAAAGAACAAAGCAGACTCCTATCAGGCGTTACCTGGCTCAGCGTCGCCCTGTTCGGACTCGGTTGCGCTAGGCAGGCGAATTGGACGAACCGGTACCACGGTAGAGATAGCGTGCTTGTAAACCATCTGGCTTACGGTGTTTTTCAGGAGAATAACGAACTGGTCGAAAGACTCGATAGTACCTTGCAGCTTGATCCCATTGACCAAGTAGATGGAAACCCCGACCTTCTCTTTACGCAATGTATTCAAGTAAGGGTCTTGTAGCGAATGCCCTTTTGACATGTGCCGCACTCCTTTAAGGATCAATATTAAAAAATTAGAAAACAAATGGCTTTTGCCGTCACACCCCCAAGGATAGACGGCAATTGCAAAGACTCAGCTCAATATGGAGACCGCACCCAAGTATTTCAAGGCGCGTGGCAGATTGTCGCAATCAAGGCTGTCCAACCAGTGCAGGTCGGCCCAACTGCGCAACCAGGTGAACTGGCGTTTCGCCAATTGGCGCGTGGCAATAATGCCCCGCTCCTGCATCTCGGCTGACGTCAGCTTGCCATCCAGGTGATCCCAGACTTGTCGATAACCCACAGCACGTATAGACGGCAACCCGGCATGCAGGTCACTTCTAGAGCGCAATGCTACGACCTCGTCAACGAATCCCTGTTCCAACATTTGCGTAAATCTTTGCGCAATACGGTCGTGCAGTACCTGACGGTTCGCCGGAGCGATGGCCAAGTTTGCGACAGTATAGGGCAATTGCGCGCGTCCAGAAGCGGCTGCGTCAGTACTTTGCGCAGATTGTCGCTCGCGGTGGGCCGTCATGCTCAGGCCGCTGACGCGGTAGACCTCCAGCGCCCGTATCAGCCGCTGGGGATCGTTGGGATGAATACGCGCCGCCGACTCCGGATCGACCGCCGCCAGTTGCTCATGCAAGGCCGGCCAGCCAAGGCGCTGCGCCTCTTCTTCAAGGGCCTGGCGCACCTCTGGATCCGCGGCCGGCATCTCTGCCAGCCCCTCCTGCAGGGCCTTGTAGTACAGCATCGTGCCGCCCACCAGCAGAGGGATATTGCCCCGCGCGGTAATCTCGGCCATGGCCGCCAAGGCGTCGGTGCGAAACTGCGCGGCCGAATAGCTTTCTGCCGGGTCGATAATATCGATCAGTCGATGCGGGAACTCGGCCAACACCTGTTTCGACGGCTTGGCAGTACCGATATCCATGCCGCGATAGACCAGCGCCGAGTCGACACTGATCAACTCGCAGGGCAGCACCTTGGTCAGTTCGATGGCAAGGTCGGTCTTGCCGGCGGCAGTCGGCCCCATCAGGAAGATCGCCGGAGGTAAGGCTACAGGGTTCGACATCAGCGACCGCGCAAGAATAGTTTGTCCAGATCGTCCAGGCCCAGTTGGGTCCAGGTCGGTCGGCCATGGTTACATTGGCCGCTGCGCTCGGTGTTTTCCATATCGCGCAACAGGCCGTTCATTTCCGGCAAGGCCAGGCGCCGGTTGGCGCGGATCGCGCCGTGGCAGGCCATGGTCCCCAGGAGCTCATTGAGATGGGCCTGGATCCGGTCACTGGTGCCGTACTCCATCAAGTCCGCCAGCACATCCTGGACCAACCGGTTGGCCTCCGCCTGCTTGAGCAAGGCCGGAATCTGCCGGATCGCCAGGGTCTCCGGACCCAGGCGCTGCAACTCGAACCCCAGCCGCTGAAACCAGCCCACGTGCTCTTCGGCACAATCGGCCTCGCGCTGACTGACCGCCAACGACTCCGGCACCAGCAGCGGCTGGCCGCTCAAGCCTTCGCTGGCCATGGCGATCTTGAGCCGCTCGTACATGATCCGTTCATGGGCGGCATGCATATCCACCAGCACCAGCCCCTGGGCGTTTTCGGCGAGGATATAGATGCCCTTGAGCTGCGCCAGCGCGTAGCCCAGGGGCGGAATATCGCCCTGGCTGTCCGGCAGGCCAGGCGCATCCGCCTGCGGCAAGGGTGCAAAAAATTCGCTGTAGGCACTGCGCGCTTCTGCCGCCGGTAACACCTGGCTCGGCTGGGGGCGATATTGATACTGAAAGCCCGCCCCGCCCCCCGAACCCGCAGCCGTCAGGTCCGGCTGGGCCTGCGGCTGTTCGAGCAACTGTGCGGCCAGGCGCATTTCGCCCTGGGGACCGAACTCTCCCGCCTCCAGCCCGGTCGGCCGAACCATGCCGGCGACCGCCGCCGGCGCAGCCAGTTGGTCCTCCGGACGCACATCCCCCAGCGCCCGATGCAGGGTGCCGTACAGGAAGTCATGGACCATGCGCCCATCACGGAAACGCACTTCGTGCTTGGTCGGGTGAACGTTGACGTCGACCACCGCAGGGTCGACCTCGAAAAACAGCACGAAGGTCGGGTGTCGACCATTGAACAGCACGTCACGGTAGGCCTGGCGCACGGCGTGAGCCACTAGCTTGTCGCGCACAGCGCGGCCGTTGACGTAGAAATACTGCAAGTCCGCCTGGCTGCGCGAGAACGTCGGCAACCCGACCCAACCCCATAGATGCAAGCCATTGCGCTCGACCTCAATCGGCAGCGCCTGCTCCAAAAAGCCCGCCCCGCAGACCGCCGCGACCCGTCGCGCACGCGCCGTGTCGTCGTGGGCCTCATGCAGGTTGAGGATGCTCTTGCCGTTATGGCGCAGATGGAACGCCACATCAAAGCGCGCCAAGGCAAGGCGCTTGATGACTTCCTGCAGGTGATCGAATTCGGTCTTCTCGGCCTTGAGGAACTTGCGCCGTGCCGGGGTATTGAAGAACAGGTCCCGCACTTCCACCGAGGTGCCTACCGGATGGGCCGCTGGCTGGACCCGCGGGGCCATGTCCCGGCCTTCGGTCTCGACCTGCCAGGCCTGTTCGGCACCGCGGGTGCGCGACGTCAGGGTCAGGCGCGCGACGGAGCTGATCGACGCCAGGGCCTCGCCACGAAACCCCAGGCTCATCACCCGTTCGAGGTCTTCCAGGTCGCGAATCTTGCTCGTCGCATGGCGAGCCAGCGCCAACGGCAGATCATCGGCGGAGATCCCGCTGCCATCGTCGCGCACCCGCAGCAGCTTGATCCCGGCCTGTTCGACATCGACATCGATACGCCGGGCGCCAGAGTCCAGGCTGTTTTCCAGCAGCTCCTTGATGACCGAAGCCGGCCGCTCGACCACTTCACCGGCGGCGATCTGGTTCGCCAGCCGCGGGCTGAGCAGCTCGATACGCGCGGCGCTGTTCAACGCTTCAGTCATTGCTGGGCCGCCAGTTCGGTGGCCGGGATATTCAGGGTCTGGCCGATCTTCAGTTCATCCGTCTTCAGCTTGTTGGCACTGCGCAGGGCGCCCGCCGACACTTGATAACGCACGGCAAGCATCGCCAGTGTTTCGCCCGGACGCACAGTATGGTCACGGGCCCCCTGGGCAATCTTGCCCGAATCACGTAGCCAGGCGATGTAGGTGCCCGGCGGCGGATTCTGCTGGAAGAACTGGTGTACACCGCTGCTGATCGAACGGGCCAACGCCTGCTGATGGCTGGTCGAGGCGAGCTTGGACGCTTCGTTGGCATTGGAGATAAACCCGGTTTCCACCAGGATCGACGGAATATCCGGCGACTTCAGCACCATAAATCCGGCCTGCTCGACGCGCTGCTTGTGCAGCGGGGTCACTCGGCCAATGTTGGTCAGGACCTTTTGCCCGACATTCAGGCTGGAAGTCAGCGATGCGGTCATCGACAGGTCCAGCAGCACGCCGGCCAGCATCCGGTCCTTGTCGTCGAGGCTGACATTACCCGCACCGCCGATCAGGTCGGAACGGTTTTCACTGTCTGCCAGCCAGCGCGCGGTCTCGGAAGTCGCGCCCCGGTCGGAGAGGGCGAATACCGAGGCACCGAAGGCAGCTTTCGAAGGGGCGGCATCGGCGTGGATCGAGACAAAGAGATCGGCGCCCTTCTTGCGGGCAATCTCGGTGCGGCCACGCAACGGGATAAAGTAGTCGCCGGTGCGCGTCAGTTCGGCCCGGAACCCTTTGGTCCCATTGAGTTGACGCTGCAGCTCCTTGGCAATCGCCAGCACCACGTCTTTTTCGTGCTGCCCTCGGGAACCCGAGGCTCCCGGGTCTTCCCCGCCGTGACCGGCATCGATGACCACGATGATATTGCGCTTGCCCGCAGGGGCCGGCGGCAACTTGATTGCCGGCTCGGTCGGCGTGACCGGCACCGCAGGTGTCGTCGCGACGGTCGCCGGGGCAGGCGCCGGCGCCGCATCCGCCGGGTTGTCGAACAGGTCGACGACGAGCCGGTTGCCGTACTGCGCATTGGGCGCCAGGGTAAAGCTTTTCGGCGTAACGGCTTTCTTCAGGTCGATGACCACCCGCAGGTCGGTCGGCGTGCGCTGGGCAGCACGTACGGCGGTGATCGGCGTGTTGGCGGTCGGCACATTGAGCGGGGCGGCCAGTGTGGCGCCAGTGATATCGATCACTAGCCGGTCCGGGGCCGTGAGGGTAAAGACACTGTGCTGCACGGTGCCCGAGAGGTCGAAGACCAGTCGCGTGTTATCCGGCGCCCGCCAGAGGCGGACACTGCGAACCTGCGTAGCGGCAATCGCGTCGACGGCCAATGCCGCAAGCAACAACCCGACGACGGCAACCCACGCGCGCATGCGCATAACCCCTATCATTTATTTGAATTCCAAAGCCAGTGCGCTACACCAGGATTCGCCACGCGGGCCCTGAGGCAACAGGTTCAGCGAACGTCCGCCGTTATGCGGACTAATGGTAATGGTCAGGTCGGGCTTTGGCAAAAAGCCTGCACCACGCTGGGGCCACTCGATCAGGCACAGCGCATCGCCTTCGAAGTAGTCGCGAATGCCCAGGTACTCCAACTCCTCCGGATCGACCAGTCGATACAGGTCGAAATGGAAGGCGCGGATATCAGCGATCTCGTACGGTTCAACCAGGGTGAACGTCGGGCTCTTGACAGCACCGACATGCCCGAGGCCACGAATAATGCCGCGTGACAGGGTCGTTTTGCCCGCGCCCAGGTCACCCTCGAGGAAAATAACCCCTTTACCCTGGGTAATCTCGGCAATACGCGCACCTACCACCAACATCCCGGCTTCGTCAGCCACTTGCAGCGTTACTTCTGACACGGTGAATGCTCCTCCAATAACTGACGAATGGTGGCGATCAGGTCGCTGGCCGCCAGGCCCCGCCCCTTCTCGCCCTGACGCTCTCCGGCACGGGCATGCAACCAGACCGCCAGACAAGCCGCCTCGTAGGCGGGCAGTCCCTGGGCACGCAACGCGCCGACCAGGCCGGCCAGCACATCGCCCAGCCCGGCAGTGGCCATGGCCGGATGCCCATGATTACAAATCGCCAACTGGCCATCCTGCCCCGCAATCAGACTGCCTGCGCCCTTCAGAACACAAACCGTTGCATATTTTTCAGCCAGCCTGCGCGCAGCGGCCGGGCGATCCGCCTGGACCGCCGTCGTGGAAATACCCAGTAACCGGGCGGCTTCGCCCGGGTGCGGCGTCATTACGCTGTCAGCCGGCAGTGAGACACGCCCTGCCGCCAACAGGTTGAGCGCATCGGCATCCCAGACCTGCGGCCGTGGCGCGTTGGCCGCCGCACTCAACAGGCTTCGACCCCAGGCGCCCTGGCCAATTCCGGGACCGACCACCAGCACGGACGCCTGTTCCAGCAGGGTCATCAACTGATTGGCGGAATCGAGCCCCACCGTCATGACTTCCGGCAACCGCGCCAGCGCGGGCGGCACGTGAGCGACGCGAGTCGCCAAAGACACCAGGCCACTGCCCGCGCGCAAGGCGCTCTCGGCACAGAGCAGCGCCGCACCGCCGAAGCCGTGCTCACCGCCGATCACTAATACATGCCCGAACAGCCCTTTGTGCGCACTCGGTTGGCGCACCGCGAGACGCGGCACAGTGGCCGACGTTAGCGGCAAAATCTCGGGAATGGGGCGTTTGGTCTGCGGCATGCGTCTTTAGGCTCCGATGTCTGGCAGAATTATACGCATCTCAGCCCCGGTTTCTCTCGCCTCATGCCCGCCATTACAAACGACCTCCCCGCCCTGGCCCAATCCATCAAGGATTGGGGCCGCGAGCTGGGCTTCCAGCAAGTAGGCATCGCCGGCCTCGACCTCGCCGAACATGAGCAACATCTGCAGCGCTGGCTTGATGCGGGCTACCACGGCGAGATGGATTACATGGGCGCCCATGGCAGCAAACGCTCCCACCCGGAAGAGTTGGTGCCCGGTACGCTACGCGTGGTGTCGCTGCGCATGGACTACCTGCCCGGCGATACGCAAATGGCCCAACTGCTTGGCCAACCCGAAAAAGCCTATGTCTCGCGCTACGCCCTGGGCCGCGACTACCACAAGCTTATCCGCAAACGCGTGCAGCAACTGGCCGAGCGCATCCAGCAAGTCATCGGCCCGTTCGGCTTTCGCGCCTTTGTCGACAGTGCCCCGGTGCTGGAGAAGGCCATTGCCGAGAAGGCCGGCCTGGGCTGGATCGGCAAAAACACGCTGATACTCAATCGCAAGGCCGGCAGCTATTTCTTCCTCGCCGAACTGTTCGTCGACCTGCCGCTGCCCGAAGACCCGCCCCACGCCAGCGAGCACTGCGGGCGCTGCAGTGCCTGCCTGGATATCTGCCCGACCGCCGCCTTCGTCGGCCCCTATGTGCTTGACGCGCGGCGCTGTATTTCCTACCTGACCATCGAACTCAAGGGCCCGATCCCCGAAGACCTGCGCCCCCTGATCGGCAATCGGGTCTTTGGCTGCGATGACTGCCAGATCGTCTGCCCGTGGAATCGTTTTGCCCGCGCCTCGGCGGAGGGCGACTTCAAGCCCCGGCACAACCTGGACAACGCAGGGCTGGCCGAGTTGTTTCGCTGGGACGAAACACACTTTCTCAGCAGCACCGAAGGCTCACCTCTGCGCCGCGCCGGCTACGAGCGCTGGCTACGCAACCTGGCGGTTGGACTGGGCAATGCGCCATCGACCATTGCGGTGCTCGAGGCCCTGCAGGCGCGCCGCGACGACCCCTCGCCACTCGTACGCGAGCATGTCGAGTGGGCACTGGAGCAACACCGGACCCGTCAATGCTCGTCGTTATAGACGAACTTGGGCATTTCCCAGTGAAAGCGTATCGCCAGTAACCGCAGCAGCAGGCCGCCAAACAGGGTGATCAGCGTGGCCTGGTCGGCCGGCAGTTCGAAATGAGTGCACAGCAGGAAGCACCAGGCCGCAGCAAAAGAGACGCTGGCGTACAGCTCGCGCCGGAAGATCAATGGAATGTCGTTACAGAAGATATCCCGCAAAATCCCGCCAAAGACCCCGGTGATCACCCCACTGACCGAGGCGACCAGCATGCCGTGGCCCATCTCCAGAGCGGTCATACAGCCAATCAGGGTAAAGGCCACCAGCCCCAGGGCATCGAGCACCAGGAACAGTGAGCGCAGATGGCGCATCAAGGGCGCGATAAACACCGTGACCAGCGCGGCCACCGTCGTCAGCACCAGGTACTCAGGGTGTTTGACCCAGGTCAGCGGATAATGCCCGAGCAGCACGTCGCGCACCGAACCGCCGCCCAATGCCGTAACGCAGGCAATCAGCACCACACCAAACCAGTCCATGCCGCGCCGGCCCGCCGACAAGGCGCCCGTCATAGCTTCGGCGGTAATGGCAACCAGATAAAGCATCAGCAACATGGCGGCGTTCCTAGCAAGAAGGCGCGCAGTCTACTCAGTTGCGGCTGGCACCAAAAGAGGGCGGCCAGCCAAGCGTACGAGCCGGCTCGGATCCACTGCCCGAGCGTTGCCCTCAAGCCTTGATGAAGTGCTTGCGATAATGCTGTAGCTCGGCGATCGATTCGCGGATATCGTCCAGCGCCAGGTGAGTGCTGCCCTTCTTGAAGCTGTCGCGCACATCAGGCGCCCAGCGTGCAGCCAGCTCTTTGAGGGTCGAGACATCCAGGTTGCGGTAGTGGAAGTAGCCTTCAAGCGCCGGCATGTGGCGATAGAGGAAACGGCGGTCCTGGCAGATGCTGTTGCCGCAGATCGGCGACTTGCCCTTGGGCACCCATTGCTCTAGAAACGCGAGAGTCTGGGCTTCGGCTTCAGCGGCGCTAATCCGGCTGTCACGCACCCGCTGGGTCAGGCCCGAGCCACCGTGCTGACGGGTGTTCCACTCATCCATGCCGGCCAGGATCGCATCGCTCTGGTGCACGGCGATCACCGGGCCTTCGGCGAGGGTATTGAGGTTGCTGTCGGTGACGATGGTCGCCATTTCGATAATGACATCGGTATCCGGGTTCAGACCGGTCATTTCCAGGTCGATCCAGATCAGGTTCTGTGGGTTTTGCATGATGAGCTCCTCGGCGTAGTCGCGCAGTTTAGCCTAGGCCGGTGGCAGGGCGTGCTAAACTCGCGACCGTTTTATCTACCCCACGCCGCATTATCGACACGGAACACCAATGGCCAAACGCCAGCTCAACCGCCGCCAAAACTGGCGCATCGAAAAGATCCAGGGCGAGCGCGCCGCACGCGCCGCCAAACGCGAATCCCACGCCGTGGAAGCACTTGAGGGCGGCGATCTGGGCCCCGAGCAGACCGGCCTGGTCATCGCCCACTTCGGTGTACAGGTCGAGGTCGAGGCCCAGGAGGGCGAGTTGCGCGGACAGGTGTTCCGCTGCCATTTGCGCGCCAACCTGCCCGCACTGGTCACCGGCGACCGCGTCGTCTGGCGCGCCGGCAACCAGGGCATTGGCGTTATCGTGGCGCAACTGCCGCGCAATACCGAGCTGTGCCGCCCGGACAGCCGCGGTCAGCTCAAGCCGGTGGCCGCCAACGTCGACATGATCGTGATCGTCTTCGCGCCCTTGCCCGAGCCTCACGCCAACCTGATCGACCGCTACTTGGTCGCCGCCGAGCACGCGGGCATTCGCCCTTTGCTGCTGCTGAACAAGGCCGACCTGATCGACGAGCAGAACGCCCCGGCGCTCAACGCTCTGCTGGCGGTCTATCGGCAGTTGGGCTATCCGCTGCTGGAGGTCTCGGCCCATCACGGCGATGGCATGGAGCAACTGCAAAGCCAGCTGGACGGGCGCATCAGCGTTTTCGTCGGCCAGTCCGGGGTCGGCAAGTCCTCGCTGGTCAACAGCCTGCTGCCTGAAGTTGAAACCCGCGTGGGGCCGCTGTCCGAGCTATCCGGCCAGGGCACGCACACCACGACCACCGCGCGACTGTTCCACTTCCCCGGCGGCGGCGAACTGATCGACTCACCCGGCATCCGCGAGTTCGGCCTTGGGCATGTCAGCCGCGCCGATGTCGAAGCCGGTTTTATCGAGTTCAATGACCTGATCGGCACTTGCCGCTTTCGTGACTGCAAACACGACCGCGAACCCGGCTGCGCCCTGCTCAAGGCCCTGGAAGACGGCCGCGTGCAGCAGCAACGTATGAACAGCTACCGCTCGATCATCGCCAGCCTGCCCGAAACCAGCTACTGAAACGCCCTCTGCCAGAAACAATAAGGCCGCGATCATCGCGGCCTTATTGTTTCTGGCGGGGGGGTCAGGAGCCGGCTTTGGGCTTGCCCGGCTCGTCCATCTTCAGTACGCCATCCTCGAAGATATTCAACTTCTGGCGCAGCTCATGAGCCGGCATCGGCTCCTTGTCCGCTGGCAGCGCATGGGGATCGACCGGCTCACCCGAAGCGCCGTCCGCAGGCTTGGGCTCTTCACTTGCCCCCTGCTCGCCCTCAATGGCACGCTGAGCCTTTTTCGTCAGTACCACAATGTCGATCCGCCGGTTGACCGGGTTGAACGGACTTTCCCGATCGAACAGCGCCGAGGAGGCATAACCCACCACCCGCGCCACTTGCGGATCAGGGTAACCACCGGCAACCAGGGCACGGCGCGCGGCGTTGGCGCGGTTGGCCGACAGTTCCCAGTTGCCGAAGTCGCCGGTACCGGCATACGGCGTCGCATCGGTGTGACCGCTGATACTGATCTTGTTCGGCACGGCCTTGATGGTGTCCGCCATGGCCAGCAGGATGTCTTCGAAATACGGCTTGAGACGGGCACTGCCCGAGTCGAACATCGGACGATTATCCGCATCCATGATCTGGATACGCAGGCCGTCCTGGGTAATTTCAAAGAGAATCTGGTCCTTGAACTTCTGCAACTGCGGATTTTCTTCAACCTTGTTCTGCAACTCTTGCAGCAACAGTTCCAGGCGCTCCTTCTCGACCTGTTCGGCCATGCCTTCGACCTGATCGGTATCGATCGTCACCTTGTCCGGCTGCGGCTGGGACTTGACCTCAGGGTTGAGGGTGTTGTCCGGCGCCAGCTCTGGCGAACCGCCCAGGTCAATAATGTACGGCGTGCCGCTTTCGGAGAAACCGATCGGGTCCTTGAAGTAGCCGGCAATGGCGATCTTCTGCTCCGGGGTCGCCGTGGACAGCAGCCACAGCACCAGAAAGAACGCCATCATCGCCGTCGCAAAGTCGGCGAAGGCGATTTTCCAGGCGCCGCCGTGGTGCCCGGCGGCAAAGCGCTTGACGCGCTTGATGATAATCGGCTGATTGTTTTCCATGAATCAGCGACCGCGAACCGCTTGTTCAAGCTCGGCGAAGCTAGGACGGTGGCCCGGATACAGCACCTTGCGTCCAAACTCCACGGCCAGCGACGGCGGCATGCCGGAAGCCGAGGCCACCAACGACGCCTTGATGGCCTCGTAGACATTCAGTTCTTCCTTGGCATCGTGGGCCAGGGAAGTCGCCAACGGACCGAAGAAGCCGTAGGCCGCGAGAATACCGAAGAACGTCCCCACCAGGGCCGCACCGACGTGCATACCGATGGCCGCCTGGTCGCCTTCACCCAGGGACGCCATGGTCACCACGATCCCGAGTACCGCCGCAACGATACCGAAACCTGGCATGCCGTCGGCAATACCGGTCACCGCATGGGACGGATGATCGAGATCTTCCTTCATGCTCATCAGTTCCATGTCGAACAGGCCTTCAAGCTCATGGGGAGCCATGTTGCCCGAGGACATGATGCGCAGGTAATCGCAGATATACGCCGTCATGCGCGCATCCTTGAGCACCGCAGGGTACTTGGCGAAAATCGGGCTGGCCGCAGCATCCTCGATGTCCGCCTCGATGGCCATCATGCCTTCGCGACGACTCTTGTTGAGAATCTCGTAGGTCAAGCCGAGCACTTCAAGATAGAAGGTGTGGGTGAAGCGGGTGCCGAACATGCCCAGTGATTTTTTGATCACGTGCATGGTCATGTGGCCGGGGTTGGCCTGCAGGAAAGCACCAAAAGCCGCGCCGCCGATGATCAACACCTCGAAGGGCTGAATCAACGCGGCAATTTTGCCGTGGGAAAGCACGTATCCGCCGAGCACGCTCGCAAACACGACGATGATGCCGATAATCTTAGCCATAGGTAGAGAGCACTTACTGAGTCGGGTTCAAGGTCATATTCGGAAGTTAGTAAAACTCTTCTTCTACTTATCGGCGAAACTGCGCCAGACTATAGCCAGTTAAGGCGAAAAGCCAGTTTGGCCCATCCCGGGCGTGCAATTATGAATGGTGATCGCGCCCCGACCATGGCTAATGAAACAAGCGTCCCAACTCCAAAACCGCACACGATCGAAGGCTGGATTCGCCTTCTCGATCATGTTCGCCTGCCCGTCCCTCAGGACAGCCACGACAAGGTCTGTCGCGCCATTGCCGATAGCCGCAGTTCGCTGCGCAGTATCGCCGAGTTGATGCAGGACAGCCCGGCACTGGCCCTGAGCCTGATTCGCGAAGCCAACCATCACAGCAACAGTATCGGCGAACCCGCCGAAAATCTTGAGGTCGCCATCACCCGGCTGGGCCTCAAGCGCACAGAAGAGCTGCTCGCGCGTCTGCCGGCCATGCCCCTGGAAGCAATCCCCCAGCCCCTGCGCCAGCTGCAATTGATCAGCCAGCACGCCAGCCAGCAGGCCAACGGCTTGTTTGCCAGCCGCCTGGCGCGGCTCTGGCAGGACATACACTGGGGCAGCCTGCTGTTTCTTTCGCCACTCTGGCCCCTGGCGGTGACCCACCCGGACCTACTCGAAGAGTGGGAGCTGCGGGTTATCCACAAGCAGGAACCCGCGCCGCGCGTAGAACGCGAACTGTTCGGCGTCAGCCTGCTCGAAATGTGCGCGGCACTCAGCGAAGTCTGGCGCTTGCCGGAGTGGGTTACCCAGGGCTACCGCCTGCTGATCGACGAAAAACGCGTACTGGTGCGGGTGCTGCATATCGCCCGCGACCACGACGATCCGCTGCGCCAGCAACAGCACCTGGACAACGACCAAGCCTTGCGCCGCTGGCTGAACCAGCCGTCCAATTGCGTGCTCCTGGCCAACGGCCTGGCCCTGGCCGCCCACGCCTCCTGGGACAGCCCGCACACCCGGCGCTGGGAATACCTGACCAGCCTTTATTTGCAGCAGCCTCTCGCCGAGTTGCAGCAGCACATCCACCAATATGCGGTCCAGAGCGCCCGCGACCACGGCATGCCCGACCTTTGGCACCCGGCCGAAGCGTTGCTCTGGCCCTGGGACAGCCCACGTATCCATCCCGGCCTGTTTCCCGCCCCACCACCGTCCGCGCAAGCGCTGGCGGTCTGGCGTCGTTACTGCGCCGAACTGCTCGGCGAACCGAGCCGGTTCACCAACACCATGCACCTGACCACCTGCGCCCGGGATGCCCTGGTCGCCTGCGGCATGCGCCGGGTCATGGTACTGATGGCCGATCGCGAACACAGCTATCTGCGGGCCCAGCAGACCGCCGGGCTGGAAAAGGAAGCGGCTAATCTGCGCCTGGCGACGCGCCAGAGCAGCGTGCTGCAGCGCCTGCTCAAGCAACCGGCGCAGATTCGCCTGGATCCCGACAATAACGCCCAGTTCTCCGCACACCTGCCCGCCAACCTGCGGCGCCTGTTCAATGGCGACCACCTGCTGCTGCGCTCGATCAGCTGCAATGATCGGGTCATCATGCTGATCATGGCGGACCAGGGCGGCCGACCGCTCTCACCCGTTACCGTGCAAGCCTTCGGCAAGACCGCGCAGTGCATTGAAAAGGCCTTGCTCAGCTTTACCACTCGCGGCCACTGACGCTTGCGTTACACTCTGTCCCTTTGTGCCCTGGAGACCTCACATGCCTGACTTCTCTGGCTTGCCGCTGGTTATCGAGCCCGACGATCTGCTCGCCCGCCTCGACGCCCCCGAACTGATCCTGGTGGACCTGACCAGCACCGCTCGCTACGCCAACGGCCATCTGCCCGGCGCGCACTTTGTCGAGCCCAAGCGCACCCAACTCGGCCAACCTCCCGCCCCGGGCCTGCTGCCGACCCAGGCGGCGCTCGAAGCGCTGTTCGGCGAACTGGGGCACAACCCCAATGCCGTCTACGTGGTCTATGACGATGAAGGCGGTGGCTGGGCCGGGCGTTTTATCTGGCTGCTCGATGTCATCGGCCATCAGCATTACCACTACCTCGATGGCGGGCTGCATGCCTGGCTGGCCGCTGGCTTGCCCATCACCACCCAGACACCGGCCAGTGCCAACGCGCCCGTGACACTCACGCTCCATGAGCAGCCGACCGCGACCCGCGAGTACCTGCAAAGCCGCCTGGGCGCCACCGACCTGGCCATCTGGGACGCACGCAGCGCCCTCGAATACAGCGGCGAAAAAGTGCTCGCGGCCAAGGCCGGGCATATTCCCGGGGCGGTCAACCTGGAGTGGACCGCCGGCATGGACCCGGCGCGCAACCTGCGCATTCGCCAGGACCTGGCCGCCGTGCTCGCCGGGCTGGGCATCACGCCCGATAAAGAGCTGATCACCCACTGCCAGACACACCACCGTTCCGGCTTCACTTACCTGGCCGCGAAAGCGCTTGGGTATCCGCGCGTAAAAGCCTACGCCGGCTCCTGGGGCGAATGGGGCAACCACCCCGACACCCCCGTAGAGATTTGAGATCAACCAAGGATCCTTGATGAAAAAGCGTCTGTTTATCCTCAGCCAGTACCTGCTGCCCCACCACCTGCTGTCACGTCTGGCCGGCTGCATTGCCGAATGCCGCGTGCGCTGGTTCAAGAACGCCTTTACCGCCTGGTTCGCCAAGCGCTATCAGGTCGATATGTCCCAGGCCCTGGTCGAAGACCTGAGCGCCTACGAGCACTTCAACGCCTTCTTCACCCGTGCCCTGAAAGACGGTGCACGACCACTGGACCAGACCCCCGGCGCGATCCTGAGCCCGGCCGACGGCGCCGTCAGCCAGTTGGGCCCGATCGAACACGGCCGGATCTTCCAGGCCAAGGGTCACAGCTTCAGCGTGCTGGAACTGCTGGGCGGCGATCCGGCCATGGCCGCGGAGTTTATGGGCGGGGATTTCGCCACCATTTATCTGTCGCCCAAGGACTACCATCGCGTCCATATGCCGCTGGCCGGCACCCTGCGCGAGATGGTGTATGTGCCCGGGCGGATTTTCTCGGTCAACCAGACCACCGCCGAGAACGTACCGGAGTTGTTCGCACGTAACGAGCGCGTTGTCTGCCTGTTTGACACCGAACGCGGCCCGATGGCCGTGGTTCTGGTCGGTGCAATGATCGTGGCCTCGATTGAAACCGTCTGGGCCGGGCTGGTCACGCCTCCCAAGCGCGCGCTGAAGAGCGTACGCTACGACGAAGCCGCCCGTGCGCCGATCCACCTGGAGAAAGGCGCCGAAATGGGCCGATTCAAGCTCGGCTCCACCGCCATTGTCCTGTTCGGCGCCGATCAGGTCGCCTGGGCCCAAGGCCTGGAAGCCGGCTCGCCAGTGGTGATGGGCCAGGGTCTGGGCCAGCCAAAAGCCTAGGCATTGACTTCGATCAGGCCGGACAACTGACGTTGCCGGCCTTTGCTGTTAGAGTCGCCCACCGGCTATGTGCCATCATTCATTCAATCGCCCATGGCCTGGCGATTGAGTTATGCCGAAGGAGCAAGCCCGTTACATGAGCAATCCGAGTCTGTTGCGCGCGCCAACGCCAACGCAGTTGAGCCTGAGCTTCTGCGATGCAACTCCGCGCGACCTGAAGCGCTGGATCGCCAGCCTGCCCAAGGCCAACCTCGGTGAAACTGCGCGCCAGCTCTACCAGGGCCTGGTGGAACTCAACCAACTCATTACCCCGAGTGAAAACCGCCTGCAACTCCTGGAGCTGCTGCGGCCCGAGGTGTATTACGTCTGCAAGCACCTGGAACGGCACTTCCTCAGCCAGGCGATCGTCCTGGACGAACGCCCGCGCAAGGTCGCCAACCTCTGCCAGGCCCTGCAGAACCACCTGGCCATCGGCTACAAGCAACTGGTCATTCGCAACGCCCCACGTTTTAGCAAAGAGCACGCTACGCTCCTGACCATCGCCCTGCAGCGTGCCCTGCACAGCCTCAATGGCCCGCTGATCCGCGCCAGCCAGCTCTATTGCCCCGTGCCTGAAGGGCTATGGCTGGAGCTGCACCAGCTCTACCAGATCGCCTGCCAATTCCAATTGCAAAACAGCCAGGTCGTCGACGAACTGGCCAGCCAGACCCACAGCCTGAGCATCGAGCAGACCTATATCGTCGCCCTGCTGCTGGGCTGCTCGCGCTGCAACCAGATGCGCCAGCACAATATTGCCCGGCTCGCCGAAGTGCTCGAACCCTGGAGCGCACAGGTCAAGCTGCAGAGCGCGACACTGGCGTCTAGCCTCTTCGCCATCGCGCCCAATGTCGATGCACCGCCGCGCTATACCTCGCTGTACAGCGCCGAGCAACTGCCGGATCTCGTGGGCATCAACCCCGGGGCGCTGGTCGATGCCATCAAGGAACATCTCGCACTGCCTCCCGAAGAACAGGCCCATTCGCGCCTGCAAGTACCTTCGGGGCTGAGCATCGATGTGCTTCAGCACCTCGCAGCCGCCTGGGGCGAGGCCGCCGAGCGGACCTTTCAGCGCACGCCCGGACAAGGCAGCCTGACCCTGTGTATCGGCATGAGCGCCCTGCACTTCTATATGAGCGGGCAGAAGTCCTTCAGCGACATTCTTAAATGCCCGACCCTGGACAAGCCTGCGCACTTCACCGCGCAAATGGCCAGCAGTGCCGAGCGCGATGCCTGGAACCATGCGTTCGACGCCCAGCGCCATGGCAGCGCCGACAACATGCTGCCGTACGAAGAAATCCAGTATCACCCGGTCGATGAAGGCAACGAACGGCTGTCAGACAGCAATCAGGACTTCCCGACCTATTCCCTGCAGATCATCAACCACAGTCCTGGCGGTTACTGCCTGGCCTGGCCCAAGGAGGTTCCCGGGCAACTGCAGGCTGGCGAACTGGTCGGCATCCAGGACCCGACATCCAAGGGCTGGAGCGTCGCCGTGGTTCGCTGGATACGCCAGGTCCGCAGTGGCGGCACCCAGATGGGTACCGAGCTGGTCGCCCCCCATGCCCAACCGTGCGGCCTGCGCCAGGTGCGCTCCGGCACGGACCAGGGACCGTACCTGCGCGCCCTGCTGCTGCCGCAAATCAGCGCGATTGATATCCCGGCCACGCTACTCACCCCGCGCCTGCCTTTTCAGGAAGGCAACAAGGTCATCATCAATACCAATGGGGACGAGACTCGGGCCGCCCTGATCAAACGCCTGACCAGCACCGGCAGCTTCAATCAGTTCGAGTACCGTACCCTGGAAACGCCCAAGCAGCAGCCCGAGCCAACTGCCGGCGGGCCCGAGGAAGACTTCGATTCGTTGTGGAAAGTGCTCTGAACCACTAGCAATGCCCTTCGCACCCGCCTAGGTGCGAAGGGCACGCCCATCAGATCTGCCCGTCGCGGTCGCGAAAGCCAAGCAGGTAGAGAATGCCGTCCAGCCCCAGCGTCGAAATCGCCTGCTTGGCCGACTGCTTGACCAGGGGCTTGGCACGAAAGGCCACACCCAGCCCGGCAATCCCCAGCATGGGCAGGTCATTGGCGCCATCGCCTACGGCAATCGTCTGCTCCAGCCGCAAACCTTCCTTGTTCGCCAGTTCACGCAGCAGATCCGCCTTGCGCTGGGCATCGACAATCGGCTCGATGGCCACGCCGGTCACCTTGCCATCGACCACTTCCAGTTCGTTGGCGAACACATAGTCGATACCCAGCTTGGCCTGCAATTGCTTGGCGAAGTAGGTAAAACCGCCGGAAAGAATGGCGGTCTTGTAACCCAGGCGCTTGAGTTCGGCGAACAGGGTTTCAGCGCCCTCGGTCAGGCGCAGCGAGGCACCGATCGAATCCAGCACATTCACATCCAGCCCTTTGAGCAGCGCCAGGCGCTCCTTGAAGCTCGCCCGGAAATCCAGTTCGCCGGCCATGGCCCGCTCGGTGATTTCCGCAACTCGATCACCGACCCCGGCAGCCTTGGCCAATTCGTCGATCACTTCGGCTTCGATCAGGGTCGAATCCATATCGAACACCGCCAGGCGTCGGTTGCGGCGAAACAGCGAATCTTCCTGGAAGGCGATATCGACATTGAGCTCCTGGGCCACGCTCAGAAACTCGGCCCGCAGCGCCTGCGGGTCGGCCGGCTCGCCACGTACGGAAAACTCGATGCAGCCCTTGCCCTGATCCGCTGGCGTATCCAGGGGCATGCGCCCGGAGAGACGGTCGATATGGTCGATGTTCAACGCATATTTGGCGGTGATCGAGCTGACCCGCTGCAATTGCTCGGCCGTGACCTTACGGGTCAGCAGGGTGACGATGTGGCGCGTCTTGCCCTGGCCATTGACCCAACTCTGGTAGTCCTCTTCCGAGACCGGAGTAAAACGTACCTGCTGGTCCAGCTTGTAGGCCGTAAAGAGGATGTCCTTGAGCACCGAAGAAGCCTGCTCGGTGCTCGGGATCTCGACCAGGATGCCGAACGACAGCGTGTCGTGGATCACCGCCTGGCCGATGTCGAGAATGTTCACACCACCCTGGGCCAGAACGCCGGTTATGGCCGCAGTCAGACCGGGACGGTCTTCACCAGTGATGTTAATCAGGACGATTTCGCGCAAGGCGCACCCCCGTTCGTGGAAAAAAACCGCATTCTACCCACATTCAGTGACTATCGGGCACAGCCAACGCTTTGCCGGCCTAGGGCTGCTCGCTATACTGCGCGTCAACTTAACGGACAAAAGAGCCGCGCTCAGTGAACCGGCCCACGCCAGTCAAAACCGACAACTTCTTCCTGCTGATCTTCCGGGCTTTGCGCCATCGCCGCGTACCGCTTGCCTTGCGCATTGCCAGCCATAACGTGATCCTCGTCGCCCTGGCGCTGGTGATCTACGCGTGCGTCATGGGGCTGCAGTTCAAGCAGGCCATGCACGAGCAGGCCGATGCCCTGGGTCAGAGCCTGACCACCCAGACCGCGACCTCGGCCACTGAACTGCTGGTGTCCAATGACATCCTCAGCCTCAATGTACTGCTCAACAACCTGACCAAAAACCCGCTGGTGGCCCACGCCGCCATCTACAGCGTCGACAACCGCATCCTGGCCGAAGCCGGGCAGCGCCCGAAGAACGGCCTGCTGGGTGAAGTCGAAGGCCTGTACCAAACCAAAATCACCTTCCAGGATGTCACCGCCGGGCACCTGCGCATCAGCCTGGACATGGCTCAGTTCCAGCAGCCGATGACCATCAGCCTGCAAAGCATGGGCATCCTCAGCGCCATTTTGCTGGCATTGGCCCTGGCTCTCAGCTTGCGCCTGGGGCGGCATATTTCCACGCCGCTGCTGCAACTGCGGGTCTGGCTGCGCGATATGGACGAGCACACCCCGGCCGTCCAGCGCCAGGATGAAATCGGCGATCTGGCGCGCCAGCTCCAGGCCCGCCTGGTCCCCGAGCAGCCTGAAGCCGAATCCGCGCACGATTACGACGAGCCCGACTACGTCGAAGAAGAACCCGCCCAGCCGACCTTCCAGATGCGCAACCTGCGCGACCCGGACTTCGACGAGGCGCCGGCGATGCCGCCTGCCAAGGCCGCGCCACGTCATCTGGTGAGCGCCGAGGAAGACGAGCCGGACGACGAAGACCCCTTCGCCGACCTGCGCGACGCCAGCGCCAATGCGCCAGCCACACGAACGCAACCGCACGTGCAGGAACCGTCGCAGCCACAGCACAGCGCCGTCCTCGCAGTACAACTGGGTGCCCAGGAACAGCTGCGTCGTCTGCCGCGCACGCGCCTGCTGGAACTGTTGCAACGCTATCGCGACTGCCTCGACCAGGCGGCCTCCCTGTATCAGAGCGAACTGCACACGCTGAATGACGGCAGCACGCTGATGCTCTTCCATAGCGAAGACAGCGGCGACGATTACCTGACCAATGCCATCTGCTGCGGCGAGCTGCTTCGCGCCCTCGGCCATGCGCTGCAGATCGAAGTCGCCGACAGCGGCATCACCCTGCAATTGCAACTGGGCCTGACCCTCGGCGAAGACCTGTTCGGCCTGAGCCAGATCGACCTGCTGCTGACCGAAACCGCCCAGGATGCCCTGGCGCTCTCCCAGCACAGCCGCAATCTGCTGTTGGTGGAGCGTCGGATCAGCGACGATGCCTTGATCCGCCAGCGTGCCCGCATCCGCCCAATTGCCAGCCCGGAAGGCGCCTGCTGCGTCGAGCGCCTGATGGAACCTTACCCATCGATGTTGGAGCGCCAGTTGGCCCGCATGCACGATACCCGGGCCAAAAACTGAGGCGCGGCGGCCAGGCTTGGTTCGACAGACAATAAAAAGCCCGCTCAATAGCGGGCTTTTTATTGTCTGTCACCGCTGATCAGAAGCGAAACACTTCCATATCGGTACGGATCGGCGCAGCCATCGGGATCTTGGGTTTCTGCGGCGCAGCCTGGCGGGCAGGCGCCGGGGCGTTTTTGCGTGGAGCATCCTCGACCAGCGGCGGCTGGTTGGCCAGGGGCTTGAGGGCCACGCTCAACTGCTCGGCCAGGCGCTGCAATAGCTCGCCCTGGGCCTGAACCTGATCCGCCGAGCTACCGGAGTGCTGCTGTTCCAGGTGTACGATGCGGTTATCACGGACCTTGCCACGCCGGTCCAGCAAGCGCCACTGAGCATCGAGAATCGCCGGCTGCGATACCCCGGAATCCAGGCGGGTAATGGTCAACAGGACCTGTACGTCCTCGGCAAAACCTGCCGGGGCCGGTGACAGCACCACTCGCTGGCTGTCCAGGCGCCAGGCCAGCTGGCGCACCAGCAGTTGGTTGATATCGGAAGACAGGCTACCGGCCCAACGGCCGTCGGTCGCGGCAGTCAGGCTGCCATCATCCTGGCGTTGCAGCAGTGTTTCGCGTTGCAGGTAGTCCGCCAGGGAAATCGGCCCGAGCACCACCGCCATGCCGGCGCTTTGGGTCGGCTGGCCAGGTTTGCCGCTGTCCAGTTGGTACAGGGACACCGGCTGGTGAACGCTACACCCTGCCAACCCGAGTACACCGGTCAGCAGAGCAATAAAAGGAAGGCGCAGAGCAATCATCATCCCATCCAGGTGGCGGCCATCAGGCAAGCCACAGTGTGATACGCAAAAAAATCAGTCGAGCACCCAGCCACGCCGGTCTCGAAAGCGCCTATATCATCCGTGAATCTGCGCCATGACTCCAGCGCCGCAGCGTCGATCTACGCTTGAAAGCGCAGATCGAGCGCTCTGCAACGGCTAATCGAGATTCTCTACCAACAGCGCATCGACCCGCTGGAAACCTCGCGGCAGCTTGTTGCCACGCCGCCCTCGCTCGCCCTTGTAGTGCTCCAGATCGTCGGCCTTGAGCGACAAGGTACGCTTGCCCGCCTGCAACACCAGGGTCGCATTGTTCGGGATCACCGCAATATCGGTCACATACTCCTCGCGACTGGCGACCCGCTCGCCGGGAATACCGATGATCTTGTTGCCCTTGCCCTTGCCCAACTGCGGCAGGTCGCTGATTTTGAAGATCAGCAGGCGCCCTTCGGTGGTCACTGCTGCCAGCCAGTTCTCCTCACGATTGCTGACTGGTCTGGGCAACATCACCTTCGAACCATTGGGCAGGCTCAATAGCGCCTTGCCGGCCTTGTTCTTGGCCTGCAAGTCCTCGCCCTTGACCACGAAACCATAGCCGGCATCGGAAGCGATGACATACAACGCATCGTCCTCGGGCAGCAATACGCACTCGAAGGTCGCGCCCGGGGGCGGCGTGAGGCGGCCGGTCAACGGCTCGCCCTGGCCACGGGCCGATGGCAACGTATGCGCCGCCACCGAATAACTGCGCCCGGTGGAATCGATAAACACCGCAAATTGATTGGAGCGCCCGGCCGCAGCGGTCTTGAAGCCATCGCCGGCCTTGTAGGACAAACCAGTGGCATCAATTTCATGGCCCTTGGCCGAACGAACCCAGCCTTTCTCCGACAAGACGACCGTGATCTTCTCGTTGGGCAGCAGCTCGGTTTCCGTCAGGGCCTTGGCTTCCGCACGCTCGACAATCGGCGAACGGCGGTTATCGCCATAGGTTTCGGCATCGCTGATGAGTTCGCTGCGCACCAGTTTCTTGAGCTTGGCCTCACTGCCGAGCAGCGCCTGGAGCTTGGCTTGTTCCTTGAGCAAGGCATCCTGCTCGTCGCGCAGCTTCATCTCTTCGAGCCGCGCCAACTGGCGAAGGCGCGTATCGAGGATGTAGTCGGCCTGGATTTCGCTCAGTTCGAAACGAGCGATCAGTTCCGCCTTCGGATGCTCGGCGGTGCGGATGATATGAATCACTTCATCCAGGTTGAGGTAGGCGATCAGCAAGCCGTCCAACAGGTGCAGGCGACGCTCGACCTTGTCCAGGCGGAACTGCAGGCGCCGACGCACGGTACGCACGCGGAATTCCAGCCACTCGACCAGCAGCGCACGCAGGTTCTTCAACTGCGGCTTGCCGTCCAGCCCGATGATATTGATGTTGACCCGGTAGCTGGACTCCAGATCAGTGCTGGCAAACAGATGCTGCATCAGCACTTCGTGGTCGATCCGGTTGCTGGTCGGAATAATCACGATCCGGCAGGGGTTCTCATGGTCGGACTCGTCACGCAGATCCGCCACCTGCGGCAACTTCGACGGCTTGGCCTGCATCAGCGCCGCGATCTGCTCCAGCACCTTAGCCCCGGAGACCTGGTGCGGCAGGGCCGTGACGATAATATCGCCATCCTCGATATGGTAAACGGCGCGCATGCGCACCGAACCACGACCGGTTTCGTAGATTTTCAGCAGGTCGGCGCGCGGCGTGATGATTTCCGCCTCAGTCGGGTAGTCCGGGCCCTGAATATGCTCGCACAGCTCGGCCACCGTGGCCTTGGGCTCATCGAGCAGGCGCACGCAGGCACTGGCGACTTCACGCAGGTTATGCGGTGGCACGTCCGTGGCCATGCCCACCGCAATGCCGGTGGTGCCATTGAGCAGGATGTTGGGCAGGCGCGCCGGCAACACCAGCGGTTCGTCCAAGGTGCCATCGAAGTTCGGGCCCCAGTCTGCCGTGCCTTGCCCCAGCTCGCTGAGCAACACTTCGGAGTAACGCGACAGGCGCGCCTCGGTGTAACGCATGGCGGCGAAAGATTTGGGGTCATCCGGCGCACCCCAGTTGCCCTGGCCGTCCACCAGGGTGTAGCGGTAGCTGAACGGCTGAGCCATCAACACCATGGCTTCATAGCAGGCCGAATCGCCGTGGGGGTGGAACTTACCGAGCACGTCACCGACCGTACGGGCGGATTTCTTGTGCTTGGAGTCAGCGTCCAGCCCCAGCTCGCTCATGGCGTAGACGATACGCCGCTGTACCGGTTTCAGGCCGTCGCCGATATGCGGCAAAGCACGGTCCATGATCACGTACATGGAGTAGTTGAGGTAGGCCTGTTCGGTGAAGTCAGCCAGTGACCGGCGTTCTACGCCATCCAGGCTGAGATCAAGGGAGTCGCTCATGCGGGCCTCATCAGTTCGTAGTCTGGCGCAGCAGCATAGTGCCGCCGCGCTGAGTGAATTCAAGTTTTTTCAAGGCGCTCATGCCCAGCAGCACCTGCTCGCCGTCCAGTCCCGGCGCCACCAGCGCCCGGACGTCACGCAGTTCGATGGCGCCCAGCCTTACGCTGTCGAGCCGGGTTCGATACCCCTCGCTGCGACCATTGGCGGTACTGACCGTCACCGGTACGCCCCGCGCCAGGCCAAGGCGCTCGGCCACTGCGCTGGGAATGGCCACATCGGTCGCCCCGGTATCGAGCATAAACTGCACGGCCTGGCCATTGATTTGCCCCGTGGCGACAAAATGTCCCAGGGCATTACCCTGCAGCTGCACTTCTATAAAGCCATCGCCCTGCTGGGAACTGACGACCGCATTGGGGTTTTCCTGGCGCTGTTCCCAGGCGCCGAAAAACCGCGTCGCCAGAAACAATCCGGCGCCCCAGGCCAGCACCAGCAGCACACGGCCGGCACGTTTTCCCGGCGGTTGCGTGCTCATGGCTTGGCTCCCCAGCCACCGGCCGGCGCGGCAAAACGCCAGACGATTGGCCGACGCTCGCCATCATTGCGCGCACCGTCGTTGTTATCCACACCGACCCACGCCCCCTGGGCGTCGATGACCAATGCTTCGGCCAGCCCAAACGCCTGTGGATAACGCCGTGCATCGGTCAGCGCCTCGGCAGCAAACGACCAGCAGTGCTCGACGGCGGCAGTCGCCGCATCGCGCCGGCAAATGCGATAGGCATTGCGTTCCAGGGTAAACAGCTTGCCGTTGAACAGCGCCAGGTCGGAAAAGTCCCGAGAGACTTCCCGCGCCTGCGGAAACTGCGCCGGCTGCATTTCAGTGCCCGCTTCGCTGAGCAGGACACAGGCACCGTTGCAGTTCCACAAGGTCTGCTGGCGCTGGATCAGCATCAGGCCACGACGCTCACGCTCCGCGGCCAGCCAGATCCGATCACCCTGGGGGCTGACCGCCAGGCCTTCGAACAGCGCGTTGAAATGCAGCAACATGCCGCTGCCCCGCGCCTGGCGTACCAGGTTCGGGGAGATCTTCAACCAGTTCGCCGGGCCCTCTTTCGGCACGAACAGCACAGCGGCGTGGGCTTCGCTGACCAGATAACGATTACCGGCGGTATCGCAACTGATGCCTTCGAAATCCAGCTCACCGCCGCGCAGAAAACTGCTGGCCCAGGTCCGCGAGCGCAGGCCCCAGGGCAAACCGCTATCAGGCACCGGCGGCACCTGGAGAGCGACCCCTTCGGCCTGCCAGACAGCCGCCGCCTGATCCAGCCGATACAGCAGGTCGTCGTCGCGATCGGAAACCGCCCACAACGCGCCGCCACATTGCGCCAGGCCCGACAGATTGCCGCCACGCATGCCCTCGACAGGGTGCTCGGCCAGCAACTTCAGCTCCGTCCACGGCTCGGCCGCGGCGGGTAGCGCGGCCATCAGCAAACATGCCCCCCAGGCACGCTGCATCAGGCCAGCACCTGCGCCAGGTCGCCCTTGGATTCCAGCCAGGATTTGCGATCGCCGGCGCGTTTCTTCGCCAGCAGCATGTCCATCATTTCCGATGCCACGGCATAGTCGTCCAGGGTCAGTTGCACCAGGCGCCGGGTATTGGGGTCCATGGTCGTTTCGCGCAACTGCGGCGGATTCATCTCGCCCAGCCCCTTGAATCGGGTGACCTGCGGCTTGCCACGCTTTTTCTCGGCGACCAGCCGGTCAAGAATGCCATCACGCTCGGCTTCATCCAGGGCATAGAAGATTTCCTTGCCCAGGTCGATGCGATACAGCGGCGGCATGGCGACATACACGTGGCCGGCGTCCACCAGTGGACGGAAATGCTGGACGAACAAGGCGCACAGCAGGGTCGCGATATGCAGGCCATCGGAGTCGGCGTCGGCGAGGATGCAGATCTTGCCGTAGCGCAGTTGGCTGATATCTTCGGCGCCCGGGTCGACCCCAATGGCCACGGCGATGTTGTGCACCTCCTGGCTGGCCAGGACTTCGCTGCCATCGACTTCCCAAGTATTGAGGATCTTGCCGCGCAGCGGCAGGATCGCCTGGAACTCCTTGTCCCGTGCCTGCTTGGCCGAACCACCGGCGGAATCACCCTCGACTAGGAACAGTTCGGCGCGCATCGGGTCCTGGCCCGCGCAATCCGCCAGCTTGCCGGGCAACGCCGGCCCCTGGGTGATGCGCTTGCGCTCGACCTTCTTGCTCGCCTTGAGGCGCCGCCCGGCGTTACTGATCGCCAACTCGGCCAGTTGCATGCCCAGTTCGGGGTTGGCATTGAGCCAGAGGCTGAAAGCATCCTTGACCACGCCGGAGACAAAGGCCGAGGCCTCGCGCGAGGACAATCGCTCCTTGGTCTGGCCGGAGAACTGCGGCTCCTGCATCTTCATCGACAGGACAAAAGCAATCCGCTCCCAGACGTCTTCCGGCGCCAGCTTGACCCCACGCGGCAGCAGGCTACGGAACTCGCAGAACTCGCGCATGGCGTCGAGCAGGCCCTGACGCAGGCCGTTGACGTGCGTACCGCCCTGCGCCGTCGGGATCAGGTTGACGTAGCTTTCCTGGACACTGTCGCCGCCCTCGGGCAGCCACAGCAGGGCCCAGTCCACGGCTTCCTTGTTACCTGCCAGGCTACCGCAGAACGGCTCGTCCGGCAGACGCTCGAAGCCGCTGACCGCATCGACCAGGTAGGAGCGCAGGCCGTCCTCGTAGTGCCACTCGACCTTCTCGCCGGTGGCCTTGTCCTCGAAACTGACCAGCAGCCCCGGGCACAGTACGGCCTTGGCCTTGAGGACGTGCTTGAGGCGGCTGATGGAGAACTTGGGGGAATCGAAGTACTTCGGATCCGGCGCGAAATACACGCTGGTACCGGTATTGCGCTTGCCAACGCTGCCGACCACTTCCAGTTCGGTGGCCTTGTAGCCGTCGGCGAAGGTCATCTGGTACTCATTGCCATCACGCTTGACCTTGACCCGGACCTGGGTCGACAGCGCGTTGACCACCGAGATGCCCACGCCGTGCAGGCCGCCGGAGAACTGGTAGTTCTTGTTGGAGAACTTACCGCCCGCGTGGAGCTTGGTCAGGATCAGTTCGACCCCCGAAACGCCTTCTTCCGGGTGGATATCCACTGGCATACCACGACCATCGTCGCTGACTTCCAGGGAATGGTCGGCATGCAGGATGACCTGCACCGATTTGGCATGGCCGGCCAGGGCTTCGTCGACGCTGTTGTCGATGACTTCCTGGGCCAGGTGGTTCGGCCGACTGGTGTCGGTGTACATGCCGGGGCGTTTGCGCACCGGGTCGAGGCCCGAGAGGACTTCGATGGCGTCTGCGTTATAAGAGCTAGCGCTGGGAGTGGCCATGGGGTCTCGTCGTTAGTCGTCAGTGAAAAGGGTTGCCGCGATCAAAGCGCGGAAAAATCGATGGCCTGGTACAGGTCCGCACCCACGCCGGCAAAACTCAGCAGGGCCGGCAAGTGCTCGGCGAACCCCTGAAAGCCATGATCGCCGCCAGCCTCGATACGCAGGGCACAGGCCCGGTAGTACTGGGCAGCGACACGGTAGTCCAGGGTTTCATCGGCGGTCTGCAGCCAGACCTGAAACCGCTGCGGATCCTGCGGGGGCGGCACTTCCAGCTCGGCCAGGGCCGTGACATGGTCGTGGGTCAGCGCCCATTGTTCGCCGCTGTACAGGTTTTGCTGCGGGCCAAGATAGCCGTCGAACAGGCGATGCGGGCCGACCGCCGGGTTGATCAACAAGGCTTTCAGGCCATGGCGCTCGGCCAGGTGAGTCGCATAGTAGCCGCCGAGCGAGCTGCCGACCAGCAGTGGACGCCCCAGCTCGGCGATCGCGGCTTCCAGTTGGGCCATGGCCTCACGCGGGTGGTGATGCAGGGCCGGTACCCGCAGTTGCCCGGCCAGGCCCAAGGCGTCCATCAGCGCGATCAGTTGGGTGGCTTTCTTCGACAGGGGTGAGCTGTTGAAGCCATGGATATACAGGATCGAGCCGGGCATGCGTTCGCTCTCCATAAGCACCGCCCCCCAGGGGCGCAGGCAAAGAGGCGCAGTTTAGCCTGAGTCGCGCACGCTGGCGCAGTCATGGGTGTTTCCTGCCATTAAAGCGCGCGATCAGTAGCCGGTGCTGCCGTAATCGACTTCAAAGTGGAAGTCGGCAACCCGGGAAACCCCGGTTTCCAGACGTCCATCGTCAAACAGGCGCAGCCAGCGATAGCCGGGGGCCTGCTCGCCCACCTTGAAATCGTCGCTACCGGGCTCGAATTGCACGCAGGTGGAGGGTGATGCCAGCAACCGCACACCGTTACGCGACTGGTCGAAGGCCTGGTGCACGTGGCCCCAGAGTATGGCCCGGGCCTGGGGGAAGCGCTCGATCACGGCAAACAGCGCGTCGGGATTGCGCAAACCGATGGGTTCCATCCAGGTGCAGCCGATAGGCACCGGATGATGGTGAAAGCAGATCAAGTGATGACGCTCAGGGGCTTCGCTCAAGGCCTGCACCAGCAATTGCAATTGCTCGTCGGCCAGATAGCCGGGCACCGAGCCGGGTACGGCAGAGTCCAGCAGGGTAATGCGCCAGGCACCGAGGTCGACCACCGGCTCAAGCAAATCACTGTGCTGGGCCGCTGCGGCCATCTCGCGGGCTTCGTCATGGTTGCCGGGGAGCCAGCGGGCCGGCGCCGCGATCTGCTCGCTGATCTGACGAAACTGCTGGTAGGACGCTTGCGTGCCGTCTTGGGACAGGTCGCCCGTGGCGATCAACAGGTCGACCGACGTCTGTTCGGCCAGGACCCTTTCGACCACCCGCTGCAGGCTGTCACGGGTATTCATGCCCAACAGGGTGCCGTGCGCCTCGGCGAACAGATGGCTATCGGACAACTGCACCAGCAGCACCGAATCGGCGGTAGGTATGGATGCACTCGACAAGACAGTCTCCCAGGGGCGGATCACGGGGCAGGCCGGGCAATTATGGTCGGGGAATCGCAAAAGCGTAACCCCGCCAAAGCAGACACTGTGTTCACACAATCGCGATCAGCGGACGGCTTCGAACTCATGCCCGCAGGCCAGGCAATGGCTCAGCCATTCGCCCAGGAACACATTGAGCTGGGCCTTCTCGTCAGGCTGGTGCATGGCGGCATTCGGATACGGGTAGATACTGCGAAAACGCCGGGCATGCTCGGCGCAGATCACTTCGGCCATCCGTGCATCATGGTAGACCTGCACCTGCAACTGCGGCACCGGCAGCCAAGGCAGGCTGTGCTCCTGGCGGACCAGCAAGGTGGTGGTGTACGGACAATCCACCAGCACCTCAATGGCCAGCACCCCGAGCATCTGGTCGCCCTGGGTCACGGCGATACGCCGGGCGCTACGCTGCTCACGCATCTGCGGCAACAACCGCATCAGGCGCGCGTAGTTGGCCTCGCAGGCGGCCTGCAGGCCAGCCAGGTCAACCCGATAGCGATCGCGCAGCAGGTTTACGCCCATAGCCCCCTCACTTCAGCGCGGTTCAGTGCCAGCCACTGGATGGCAATAATCGTTGCCGCATTGGCAATACGTCCGTCACGCACGGCCTGCAAGGCATCCTCGAAGGCCCAGACTGACACGCGAATATCCTCGCCTTCCGCTTCCAGCCCGTGCAGGCCACCCACACCCGTCGTCTGGCAGCGCCCCAGGAACAGATGAACAAATTCGTCACTGCCTCCCGGCGATGGAAAATACCGGGTAATCGGCCACAGGGCAGCGAGTTTCAGGCCAGCTTCCTCCTGTGCCTCGCGATGAGCAACTGCTTGCGGCTCTTCGTCCCTGTCGATCAGACCGGCGACCATCTCGATCAGCCAGGGCGTGGCGGCCTTGCCCAGGGCGCCAACGCGAAACTGCTCCAGCAACACCACTTCATCATGCACCGCGTCATAGGGCAGGACACAGACTGCATCGTGGCGCACAAACAGCTCGCGGCTGATTTCCCGGCCCATGCCGCCCGCGAACAGCTCGTGGCGCAAATGCACTCGATCCAGGCGGTAGAAGCCCTGGAAGCAGTTTTCACGCCGAACGATGTCGACAACGGTCGGAAGGGCGTGGGGGCGGTCGGTCATATCAATCCTCGTACGGGCAGCACTGCAAGTTCGCGCCATCCTAACGTGCCGTTGGCCTATGATGCAGCCCATTTACCGCTGCCGGGATAGACGGCGGGGCCTGAAAACCACTCTAATCAGCTTAGTGGCGAACCGACTGCGCTGCCGACAGTCGAAGCTCGACCCCCTGGCTTTTCTTTCGGTCAATGAAGGACGCACATGTCGCTTTTCAAACTCACCGCCGTGGCCTGCCTGGCCTTGACGCTCGGCGCTTGCCAGAGCCTGTTCCAACCCAACCTGCGGGTCCCGCTGCAAACCACCCGCGATGCCTCCGAGCAGATCAAGCCGGGGTGCAGCGCCCCCGACTGCCCACTGGTCAATCTCGATGTGGTGCACTTCCCCGACGCGCCAAAGCTGGATGCAATCGTCGAAAAACGCCTGCTGCAAATGACCCGCTTCACCCCCGAAGATCCCCTGCCCGCCTCGCTGGCGGCCTATCGCGAGCACTTTCTGCAAACCGCCGAGCGCCGTAACAGCAGCTACCTGCAAGCCAAGGTACGCGAGCAGCATGACGGCCTGGTGATCGTCGAACTATCCAGTTACCTGGACACCGGCGGTGCCCACGGCATGCCCGGACGCGGCTTTATCAACTACTCACGTAAAGACGACAAAGTCCTGGAGCTGCAGGACATGCTTGTGCCCGGCCAGGAAGAAGCGTTCTGGAAGGCCGCCCAGGTCGCGCACAATAGCTGGCTGATCAGCACCAAGCTCGACCAGGAACCGGACTACGTGAAGAACTGGCCCTTCCAGAAAACGCCCCACGTCGCCCTGACCTACGGCGGGGTGATCCTCAAGTACGACGTGTACACCATTGCGCCTTACGCCCTGGGTCACGTCGAACTGAAAATCCCTTATCCACGCCTGAACGGCATCATCAGGCCCGAACTGTTTCCCGGCCGTAGCTGAAGGCCCGACCCAGCAGCAGTTGCAACAGGCCTGCCAGCGCCAACGCTGGCAGGGTGGCCCCCACTTCAGGGTAGAAGTTGGCCAGCAGATGGTAGGTACTGACGCCTCCCAACCAGGCCAACAGCGCCGGCCAGCGCAAGGCACCGGGCTCGGCCGGAGCCCTGCGCCGACGCAGGATAAAGTGGTCCACCAGCACCACACCGAACAGCGGCGCGAACACCGAGCCGATCAGCAGCAAGAAATTCTGATACTGGGCCAACGGCGCAAAGCAGGCGATCAGCGTGCAGATCACCCCAATGGCCAAGGCCAGGTGCTCGACCTTCAAGCCTGACAGCAGGCTGGTGGAAACTGCCGCCGAATGAATATCGGCAAAAGCATTCTCCGATTCGTCGAGCAGGATCAACAGCAGCGGAATCCCCAGGCCCGCCCCCGCCAACGCCAACAACAGAGCGTTGACATCACCGCTCGGCGCAAACGCCAGCGTATAGGCCACCCCCAGGCTCATCAGCCAGAAATTGCCGATAAAGAAGCCCAGGGCCGTGCCGCCGAACACCGCGCGGGCGCGCTTGCCGAACCGCGAATAGTCGGCAATCAGCGGCAACCAGGACAACGGCATGGCAATAGCGATATCAAAGCCCACCGCCAGCGGCATCGAACCATCGCCGGCCTGGGCCCAGAGCGCCGCCAGATCGGCGCGGGCAAACAGGTTCCAGGTCAGCCAGAGACAGGCCCCCAGTAGCAACCAGATGCCCCATTTGCGCAGGATCCGCCGTACAAACGTCAGCGGGCCGCTCACCGCCAGCAAGGTTGCCAGCGCACCGAAGGCCAGCGTCCAGAGCAAGGGGTTGGCAAATGGCCCGCCCTCGCCAAACGCACGCGCACCCAGCAGGCTGGCCGCATCGCGCATCACAATAATCTCGAATGAACCCCAGCCAATCAGTTGCAGCAGATTGAGCACCGCCGGCAGGCTCGCGCCATGTCGACCGAGGCTGAGTTTCAAGGCCGCCATGGCCGACAGGCCGGTATCACTACCGATCACCCCCACTGCGGCCAGCAGCAATACACCCACCGCCGTGCCAAGGAAGATCGCCAGCAATGAACCGACCAGCCCCAGGCCTGGCGCGAGCAAGGCGCCGGTCTGCAGGACCATCAGGCCGATGCCGAGGGAAAACCACAGGGAAAACAGATCACGCGCACCAAAAACCCGCTTGTCGGCGGGTACAGCGAGATCGGGGGAGTAGGTGCTGTTCAAGGATGAAGTCTCGGAAGGAAATGGACTGGCGAGCGAGCATTGGCGCGGGCAAGCCCCCTTAAAAAGAGGACTCGCCCGCACGCCGTCGATCAGATCTTTTTGTACAGCTGGCTGCCTTCCTGGCGGAACCGCTCGGACTGCTCGCGCATCCCTTCGGCCACTTCGACATCAACGGCGGCGATGCGCTGGTTGGCGGCGTACTCGCGGACTTCCTGGGTGATCTTCATCGAGCAGAATTTCGGCCCGCACATGGAGCAGAAATGCGCGACCTTGGCCGAATCCTTGGGCAGTGTCTCATCGTGGTAGGAACGGGCAGTGTCCGGGTCCAGGCCCAGGTTGAACTGGTCTTCCCAACGGAATTCGAAGCGTGCCTTGCTCAAGGCGTTGTCGCGGATCTGCGCGCCCGGATGCCCCTTGGCCAGGTCGGCCGCGTGGGCGGCGATCTTGTAGGTGATGATGCCGGTCTTCACATCATCCTTGTTCGGCAAACCCAGGTGTTCCTTGGGTGTGACGTAGCAGAGCATGGCGCAACCGAACCAGCCGATCATGGCCGCACCGATCCCGGAGGTGATGTGGTCATAGCCCGGGGCGATATCGGTGGTCAGCGGGCCCAGGGTGTAGAACGGCGCCTCGTCGCAGCACTCCAGCTGCTTGTCCATGTTCTCCTTGATCAACTGCATTGGCACATGGCCGGGGCCTTCGATCATGCATTGCACGTCATGCTTCCAGGCGATCTTGGTCAGCTCGCCCAGGGTTTCCAGCTCACCGAACTGCGCTTCGTCGTTGGCATCGGCAATCGAGCCGGGACGCAGGCCATCACCCAGCGAGAAGCTGACGTCATAGGCCTTCATGATTTCGCAGATGTCTTCGAAGTGGGTGTAGAGGAAGTTTTCCTGGTGATGCGCCAGGCACCACTTGGCCATGATCGAGCCGCCCCGGCTGACGATCCCGGTGACCCGCTTGGCGGTCATCGGCACATAGCGCAGCAGGACTCCGGCGTGGATGGTGAAGTAATCCACGCCCTGTTCGGCCTGCTCAATCAGGGTGTCGCGGAACAGCTCCCAGGTCAGGTCCTCGGCCACGCCGCCGACTTTTTCCAGGGCCTGGTAGATCGGTACGGTACCGATAGGCACCGGCGAGTTACGGATGATCCACTCGCGGGTTTCATGGATATGCTTGCCGGTGGACAGGTCCATCACCGTGTCCGAGCCCCAGCGAATGCCCCAGGTCAACTTGGCCACTTCTTCTTCGATGGACGAACCCAGGGCGCTGTTGCCGATATTGCCGTTGATCTTCACCAGGAAGTTGCGGCCGATAATCATCGGCTCCAGCTCGACGTGGTTGATGTTGGCCGGAATGATCGCGCGGCCGCGGGCGATTTCTTCGCGCACGAACTCGGCGGTGATTTCCTTGGGGATGCTGGCGCCAAAGCTGTGGCCCGGATGCTGCTGCTTGAGCAGGCCGGCGGCCCGGGCTTCCTGCAGCTTGAGGTTCTCGCGGATGGCCACGTACTCCATCTCGGCGGTGATGATGCCCTGGCGGGCATAGTGCATCTGGCTGACGTTGGCCCCGGCCTTGGCCCGGCGAGGGTTGTTGACGTGGGCGAAACGCAGCTTGGTCAGTTCTGCGTCAGCCAGGCGTTGCTGGCCGAAATTGGAGCTCAGGCCGGCCAGGCGCTCGGTGTCGCCGCGGTCGTTGATCCAGGCGGAGCGCACATCGCCCAGGCCCTTGCGCACATCGATGGTGACGGCAGGGTCGGTGTATGGACCGGAGGTGTCATAGACCAGCACCGGCGCGTTGATTTCGCCACCAAAGTCGGTCGGCGTGACGTCCAGGCTGATTTCGCGCATGGGCACGCGGATATCCGGGCGCGAACCCTGGACATAGATTTTTTGCGAGCGGGTAAAGGGCTGAACCGATCGTTCGTCGACCTTGGCCGATTCACTCAGGTGCGGGGCATTTTTTAATGTTGTACTCATCACGGGCTCTCCAAGCAGCATCCAGGCAGTGGATTGTCGGAGGGAGAACCTGAAAGGCACGGACGCACCAAGGCTGGTGCTGTGCTCTGTACTCGCGAAGGCTGTTCGATTGTCGAACAACATCCCGGACGGAGCACAAGAGGACTCGCCGGGTGACGAGAAATCTTGTTCCCTACGCAGGCGCTAACCTGATCAGGTTCAACGGGATCCGGAATTATCCGATCTCAGCCTCAAATCAAGGCACCCCGACAAGAACTGCGCCAGTCTAGTGAAGACGCGTGGAGAATGCCATCACCCTCGACTTTGTCTGGATAAATGGCCGATCTGCAGATTGTGACGACCCGGCGTGACAACTACACTCGCTACGACTTGACGCTAGCGATACCGATTAGTAGCCTCGGGCCTTTAATTATCATCGTAATATTTACTCTAGGGACTGCCTAATGCTGCGCAAACTCTCACTGGCCCTCGCCGTGTCTTGTGCGACCAATGGATTGGCCTGGGCAGCAGAAGCGCCCTTATCGACCAAGACCGACCTGGTCAGCGTTTATCAGGAGGCCGTCGACAACAATGCTGACATCGCCGCCGCCCGCGCCGACTACGCGGCCCGCAAGGAAGTGGTCCCCCAGGCCCGCGCCGGGCTGCTGCCCAACCTGTCGGCGGGTGCCGACCTGAACAACACCCGCACGTCCATCGACCAGCCGTCGTTGACCACCAACCGCAGCGGCACGGTGTACCAGGCGACCCTCGCCCAGCCGATTTTCCGCGCAGATCGCTGGTTCCAACTGCAGGCCGCCGAAGCCGTCAACGAGCAGGCGGCGCTGGAGCTTTCGGCCACCGAACAGAACCTGATCCTGCAAAGCGCCGAAAGCTATTTTGCGGTGCTGCGCGCCCAGGACACCCTGGCCTCGACCAAGGCCGAGGAAGCCGCCTTCAAGCGCCAGCTGGACCAGTCCAACGAACGCTTCGACGTGGGCCTGTCGGACAAGACCGACGTCCTGCAATCCCAGGCCAGCTACGACACCGCCCGGGCCAACCGGATCGTTGCCCAGCGCCGGGTCGACGATGCCTTCGAAGCCCTGATCACGCTGACCAACCGCCAGTACAACGCGATCCAGGGCATCGTTCATACCCTGCCGGTCCTGGCGCCGACGCCGAATGACGCCAAGGCCTGGGTCGATACCGCCGCCCAGCAGAACCTCAACCTGCTGGCCAGCAACTACGCGGTCAGTGCCGCCGAGGAAACCCTCAAGCAGCGCAAATCCGGCCACGCCCCGACCCTGGATGCCATAGCGCAATACAAGAAGGGGGACAACGATGCATTCGGCCTGACCAACCCCAGCACCCTGCCCCAGCCCTACGCCGGCGACGTGGAGCAGCGCACGATTGGCCTGCAGTTGAATATCCCATTGTTCAGCGGCGGCCTGACCAGCTCCCAGGTCCGTGAGTCGTACTCGCGCCTGAGCCAGACCGAACAGCGTCGCGAGGCACTGCGCCGCCAGGTGGTGGAAAACACCCGCAACCTGCATCGCGCGGTCAACACCGATGTCGAGCAGGTGCAGGCGCGCAAGCAATCGATCATTTCCAACCAGAGCGCACTGGAAGCGACGGAAATCGGCTATCAGGTCGGTACGCGCAATATCGTCGACGTGCTCGATGCCCAGCGCCAGCTGTACACCTCGGTGCGTGACTACAACAACACGCGCTACGACTACATCCTCGACAACCTGCGCCTCAAGCAGGCGGCCGGAACCCTGAACCCGGGTGACTTGAACGATCTGGCGCGCTACCTGAAGGCCGACTACAACCCGGACAAGGACTTCCTGCCACCGGACCTGGCCAAGGCCGCGCAGAACCAGCTCAAGACCCGGCCGTAGTCTCTGCTCCCGGCTCGCGTCGACCGCTACCGGTATGGCGCGGGCTTAGCTCAATAAGCGAGCCAGGCCATCGAGCAGGCGCTGCAAGGCGCCCTGGTTGGCCTGCATCACCTTCAGGCCGGCTTCGGCCATCTTCTGCGCATCACGCGGCAGTTCGAACAGGCGCTGTACCGCCAGGGCCAGGCCTTCGGCATCCTCCACCTCCTGCAACGCTCCCGCCTCGCGCATCAACGCAGCGATTTCAAGGAAGTTGAACAGGTGCGGCCCACTCAAGACCGGCTTGGCCAGGGCCGCCGGCTCCAGCAGATTGTGCCCACCATTGGGCACCAGGCTGCCGCCGACAAAAGCGCTGTCGGCCAGGGCATAGAGAAACAGCAACTCACCCATGGTGTCACCCAGTAGCACCGAAGCCTCGGCAGTCACAGCCGCGCCACTGGAGCGGCGCACCGTGGCAAACCCCTGCTGGGTACAGAGTTCGAAGACTGCGTTGAACCGCTCGGGATGGCGCGGCACCAGGATCAGCAAGGCACTCGGATAACAGGCCAGCAACTGACGATGGGCGGCCAGCACCACCGCGTCCTCGCCTTCATGGGTACTGGCGGCGATCCAGACCGGTCGCTCGCCGGCATGCCACTGCTCACGCAGTTCAGCCGCCCGCTGTAGCAATTGGGGATCGATGGTCAGGTCGAACTTGATCGAGCCCGTCACCTGGACCGTCTCCGGGCGCGCGCCCAACTGGCGGAACCGCTCGGCTTCGGCTTCGGTCTGCACCGCGAACAAGCTCATTTCCTGAAGCATCGGCCGGGTCAGGCGGGCAAAGCGCGCATAACCACGAGCCGAACGCTGCGACAACCGCGCATTGGCCAGGGCCACCGGAATCGCGCGCCGGGCACATTGGTGGATATGGTTGGGCCACAGTTCGGTTTCCATGATCACCGCCAGCTTGGGCTGTACATGGTCGAGAAAGCGCGCCGCCGCCCAGGGCAGGTCATAAGGCAGGTAGCAATGCTGGACCCGCGGTTCGTCGGCGAACAACGCCCTGATCCGCTCCGAGCCGGTCGGGGTCATGCAGGTCACGGTGATCGGCCATTGTGGATAACGCACCAGCAGGGCGCGAATCATCGGCGCTGCGGCAATGCTTTCGCCGACCGACACCGCGTGCACCCAGATCCCGCCGGGTTGCAACACCGGCAGGCCGAACGCAAAGCGCTCGCCGATCCGCTGGCCATAGGCCGGGGCCTTGCGCGCACGCAGCCACAAACGCAATGCCACCAACGGCAGCCCGAGATGAAACAGCAAGGTGTAGAGGGTTCTATTCATGGCGCCGGAGTTTACTGTGTTTTCAACCAATCGCCTGCAAATGCTCGGCAAAACGCTCTGCCAACCAGCTTGCCGCCGGCCCCAGTGGTTCGTCGCGGCGCCAGACCAGCTCAACCACCAACGCTGGCGGCGTCCATTCGCTGACCAGTTCGACCATCTGGCCCTGATAGGCCGGGTACTGCACCACATGCCGGGGCAACCAGGCCCAGCCCAGCCCGCGCATCAACAACTCGGCCATCACGTAAAAGCTGTCGGCACGCCAGACCTGCGGGCTGATGGGCTCCCCGCCGGGGTAACCGCTCAACTGCGGGGAGATCAGCAACTGGCGGTGCCGTGCGAGGTGCTGGTGGGTGATTCGCGTCTCGCGCGCCAGCGGATGGCCAATCGCACAAACTGTAACCATTTCGACACTGCCCAGGGCGCGGCGCTCCAGGGCTGCCGGCATCTGCTCATGGCGAAACAGCAGCCCCAGGTCGGCCCTGCGCTCCACCAGCTTGCGAGCCACATCGCCCTGGGCACCACTGGCCAGTTGCACTTCAACACTGGGGAAGCGCTCGGCCAGTGCCTCCAGGCTATCAAGCACCGGCTGGTAGGGCATGGCCTCATCCTGGGCCAGGCGCAGCCGCGCTTCCTGCCCGCGCATCAGCGCCAGCGCCCGGCCACTCAGGCGCTCGCACTGGCGCAATACTTCGCGGGCTTCATCGAGCAAGGCCTGGCCGGCTTCGGTCAAGCGCGGCTGACGGCCACTGCTACGCTCGAACAAGGTGACGCCCAGGTCGTCCTCCAGCAACGCGATCGCACTGCTGACCGCCGACTGAGCCTTACGCTGCGCACGAGCGACCGCCGAAAACGAACGCTGCTCGGCAACACTGACAAAGAGCCGCAGTTGTTCCAGGTTCCACTGCACATTCATGGCGCAACCCATCTTGATTCCAGATAGGTAATGACTTTACCCCATCTGTCGAAGCCCTAGAATGCCGCCCATCCCCAACAGGCCAACCATGAGACTGACCCCATGAATGCTTACTACTACCTGGCCATCGCGATCTGCGCCGAAGTCATCGCCACCGTTTCCATGAAAGCCATGAAAGGCCTGAGCACACCCATTCCCCTGCTATTGATCGTCTTGGGCTACGGCACGGCGTTCTGGATGCTGACCCTGGTCGTGCGCACGGTCCCGGTCGGCGTGGCCTATGCGGTCTGGGCGGGCATGGGCATCGTGATGGTCAGCATTGCCGCGCTGTTTATCTACGGTCAAAAACTCGACATCCCGGCCATGCTCGGCATGGGGCTGATCGTGCTCGGCGTGGTCGTGATCCAACTGTTCTCCAAGACCGCAGGCCACTGATCGGCACCTGCTCGCGGCACGCAGAGGGCCGCTTGTAGCTGCGGCCTTCGACCGCCGGCCGTATACTTGCGCCTTGTCTTGTCTTTCGAGGTCGCCCCATGCCATCCGCTCTTTCCACCGATGTTCTGATTATCGGCGCCGGTGTGGCCGGGCTCTGGCTCAATGCGCGCCTGCGCGATCAGGGGTTTTCGACGGTGCTGGTAGAAAGCACCAGCCTCGGTGGCGGGCAAAGCGTGAAATCCCAGGGCATCATCCACGGCGGCGCCAAGTATGCGTTGCATGGCGCCCTGACCGGCGCTTCGGAAGCCATTGCCGATATGCCCCGCCGCTGGCGTGAAGCCCTGGCCGGCAACGGCGAGCTGGATCTGCGTGGCGTACGCCTGCTGTCCGAGGCCCACTACTTGTGGTCGCCCGGCACCCTGGCCGGCAATCTCACCAGCTTCTTCGCCAGCAAGGCCGTGCGCGGCCGGGTCGACCAGGTCAAGGGCGACCAATTACCACCCGCCCTGCAGGATCCTCGCTTCAAGGGCAAAGTCTATCGCCTGGCCGAACTGGTGGTCGATGTGCCCAGCCTGATTGCCCGCCTGGCTGAACTGGCCGGCGACAGCCTGCTGGCAGGGCAGCAGATCGAACCCCTGCAGGAGAACGAAGAGCTGGTCGGCCTCAGGGTCGATGGCCGCGAGATCCGTGCCCAGCGCATCGTTTTCAGCGCCGGCGCCGGCAATGCCCAACTGCTCGAAACCCTCGGCTTGAGCCAGCCGGCCATGCAGACCCGCCCCCTGCATATGGTGCTGGTCAAGGGACCGAGCCTGAAGCCGCTCTATGCCCACTGCCTCGGCGGCGGGCCCAAGCCACGGATTACCATCACCACCCACCCGGCCGCCGATGGCCAGTGGGTCTGGTACCTGGGCGGCGATATCGCCGAAGCCGAAGGCGTTGCCCGCGAGCCCGCAGCGCAGATCGCGGCGGCCCAACAGGAACTGGGCAAGCTATTGCCCTGGGTCGACCTGAGCCAGGCACAGTGGGCCACCTTGCGGGTCGAGCGGGCCGAACCGGCGCAGTCGGGCCTGGTTCGCCCGGACAATGCCTTCCTCGCCGACCAGGGCCGCCTGCTGGTGGGTTGGCCGACCAAGCTGGCCTTGGCGCCAGACTTTGCCGACCGCGTGCTCACCGCCTTCAAGCACGACGGCATTGTCCCGAGCACCACCCAGCCCCTGCCCGCACTACCCAGGCCGCCCCTCGCGCAAACTGCCTGGGAGCAATTGCTGCCATGAGCGTACCGACCCTGCACGCACTCCATCGCCCTCTGGGCAACACCGGCCTGACGGTTTCGCCACTGGGCCTGGGCACGGTCAAACTGGGCCGCGACCAGGGCGTGAAGTACCCCAGCGGCTTCCAGATCCCCGATGACGACGACACCCGCCGGCTGCTCAAGCTCAGCCGCGACCTGGGCATCAACCTGATCGACACCGCCCCGGCCTATGGCCGCAGCGAAGAGCGTCTTGGCCCGTTGCTGCGTGGCCAGCGCCAGGATTGGGTGATTGTCAGCAAGGTCGGCGAAGAGTTCGACAACGGTCTCTCGCGCCATGACTTCAGCGCCCGCCACACACGCCTGTCGGTGGAGCGTAGCCTGCAGCGCCTGGAAACCGACTTTATCGACCTCGTGCTGGTGCATTCCGACGGCAACGACCTGGCGATCCTCGAAGACAGCGAGGTCTATCCGACCCTGGCTGCCCTCAAGCGCGAAGGCAAGATCCGCGCCTTCGGCTTTTCCGGCAAGACTGTCGAGGGCGGCCTCAAGGCGCTGGAACAGGGAGACTGCGCCATGGTGACCTACAATCTGAACGAACAGGGCGAGCGGGCGGTCATTGACTATGCCGCCGAACACGGCAAGGCCATCCTGGTGAAAAAGGCCCTGGCCAGCGGCCATGTGTGCCTGGCACCCGGCGTCGATCCGGTACGCGCCAGTTTCGAGCTACTCTTTGGCCAGCCTGGTGTCGCCAGTGCCATTGTCGGCACCATCAATCCGCTGCACCTCGCCCACAATGTGGCGACCGTTGCCCAGGTCATCCGCCAGCAGTGATCCCCGACCCCGACGCAAGAAGGAGCCGACATGCCGCGCACGCTGATCAGAAAGAACCCCAGTGACTTCAAGACCCTGCCACTGTTTGTCGAAGCCACGCCCGAGGGGCTGAACTATCAGGGCATCGGCATGCCACTGAATTTTTCCCAGACCCTGCAAAAACGCAAGCCCGTGACCACGGCCGACAGCGAGCGCTTCGCCGTCGAACTGGCCAATCTTGGGGTGTCCGTACGCCTGACCCTGAACTGGCAAGGTCGCGATTACTGGGTCCTGGTTCGCCAGCGCCGACAGGACCGTGGTGATGTGGTACTCAAGCTGATCTCCGGCTATGTACCGGCCCATGAAATCAACCTGCCGCTGCACACCGCCATCCAGGAAGTGGCCGAGGAGTGCCTGCTGGAGACGCCAGAAGGCTGGCTCAGCGGACGCTTCAACGACACCTGGCTACCGGCGCCCTATGCGGCCGCCCTGCATTACCGCGAAGCCCTGCCCTTTCGCCTGAGCCCGTTGTCCGGGGCCGCGCTGCCCGTGCGCTGCGGCAGCCAGCAACTACTCGAACGCCCTCGCGCCTATGTGCACCTGCCCACGGCCTCACTGCAACTGATCTACGACCTGCGCCTGCAAGTCCCCAAGGAAGCCAAGTCACTGAGCCTGTTCCATGTCGATGAACGCCTGGAAGGCCAGCAACTGGTCGCCCGGCTCAATCGCAGCCGTCCCGACCTGTACTTGATGCCGCTCAAGGAGGGGCAGCCGTGTGCCGAACTCTACACCTTGAAAAAGGATCGCCTGCATCCGGCCAGTACCCGTGGCCTGCACCTGGCGGAGAGCTTTGCACGCCAGGATGGCTGGCTGGTACATGAAGAGCGGATTCGCTGGAAGGACTGGCTACGCCAGCAGGGCCTGGAGCAGCCCAAGCCGGACTCGAAACTCAAGCGCCTGACCGGCAAGGCGCGCCAATTGCTGCGCAGGATGGTGCCGGGCCAGTAAACAAAAACGCGCCGCTGTCCGCCCCCTGGGGATCGGACACCGACGCGCCTGGCGCACTCAGTTTTTGCGGATTTTTTCGACGATGGCCGTGGTCGAGCTGTTTTCCACCAGCCCCAGCACCTTCACGGTGCCGCCATAAGCCTTGACGATATCGGCGCCAACCACCTGGTCGATGCCATAGTCGCCGCCCTTGACCAACACATCCGGCTTGACCTGGGCCAGCAGGTTTTCCGGAGTGCCTTCGGCAAAGCTGATCACCCAGTCCACCGCCCCGAGGCCAGCCAGGACCGCCATGCGCCGGTCGACACTGTTGATCGGTCGGCCAGGGCCTTTCAGGCGACTGACCGAGGCATCGTCATTGACCGCCACGATCAGCCGATCGCCCTGGGCGCGCGCCTGCTCCAGATAGGTCACATGGCCGGCATGGAGGATATCGAAGCAGCCATTGGTAAAGACGATCTTCTCGTTGTGCGCCCGGGCATCGTCCACGGCCAGCAGCAACTGTTCGAGCCCCAGTACGCCGCGCTCGGAACCTTCCTCGCGCTGGATCGCCCGACGCAGTTCCGGCGCGCTGATCGCCGCCGTACCGAGCTTGCCGACCACAATGCCAGCAGCCAGGTTGGCCAGCGCCACCGCGTGGGGCAGGTCTTCACCGGCAGCAATGGCTGCGGCAAGGGTCGAAATCACCGTATCGCCCGCACCGGTTACATCGAAGACCTCGCGAGCGCGAGCCGGCAAATGCAGGGCCGGGTGTTCCGGGCGCAGCAGGGTCATACCATGCTCGCCACGGGTCACCAGCAAGGCGCCCAGTTCCAGGTCGTGCATCAGCTTGGCGCCCTTGGCCACCAGATCGGCCTCGTCGGCGCAACCGCCGACAATGGCTTCGAACTCGCTGAGATTCGGGGTAATCAGGCTCGCGCCACGGTAGATGGAAAAATCCTTGCCCTTGGGATCGGCCAGGACCGGGATACCCCGATCGCGAGCCGCCTGGATCAACATCTGGTGGTTTTTCAGTGCGCCCTTTCCATAGTCGGACAGGACCAGCACCTTGATCCCCTCGAGCAGGCCATCGACCTCAGCGCCCAGGGCCAGTGAATCCGTGGCGAAGGGTTCTTCGAAGTCGATACGCAGCAGTTGCTGGTGACGGCTCATGACTCGCAGCTTGACGATGGTCGGCTGATGGGCGATACGCTGGAACAGCGCCCGGACACCGGCACCTTGCAGGCTGTTGGCCAGGCTATCGGCGGCCTCGTCGTCGCCCGTCACCCCGACCAGCGAGGCCGGTGCGCCCAGGGCGGCGATATTCAGGGCAACGTTGGCGGCACCGCCCGGGCGATCCTCGATTTGCTCGACCTTGACCACCGGCACCGGTGCCTCGGGAGAAATCCGTGAGGTACCACCATGCCAGTAACGGTCGAGCATGACATCGCCGACCACCAAGACAGGGGCTTGATCGAATCGCGGCATGGACAACTTCATGGTGCAACCCACATACAAAATGAACAGGGGCGCGATATTAGCACAGGGTCGAGAGCTGACTGCCTCAATCCGAAAGCTCGCGAACCCAGAAAATCTCGTGACGCCGGACCGCCTTGCGGAAAAATTCGTTGTCACCCGCCGCGGTCCAGCGCCGTCCCGCCAGTACGGCCTGGATCCAGCGCCGGGCGCGCCGCTTGAAGGGTGGGCGCCCTTGCAGATCATGCTCCATGGCCAGGGCCATGGCCTTGTCGAGTTGCGTCGAAGCGTCCAGCAGCGGGCTCCAGAGCCTGTCCGGCGGGAGCGCCTCGATGGCCGGCGGCAGGGCAATGCCCGCGCCGGCCGGGCCCATGGGCCAGCGGTCGTTGTCATGCAGGTGGTTGGCATACAGCAACGCCGTGCGCGGCTTCCATCGGCTGAGCGCAATGGCCTCGAACAGCGCCCGGGTGCTGGCGACATGATCCGAATGAGGGTCCAGCTCCGGATGGGGCGTGACCACTACGTCGGGCTCGAAGTGCTCAAGCAGCGCCACCAGATCGGCCAGCAAATTATTCCAGTGCGGTAGTCCGTCCACATCCGCAGGCAACGGTAACGAATTATTGCGACGCACACTGCGGATATCACTTTCACCCGACTCGCGCGAGCCAAAGGCCGTCGAGGGCGCCTCGGCCATGGACGGCAACTGCAGGCAGTAGTAACCCAACTGCACGCAACGCGCAGGCGCCACGCCGCCCCACAACGGAATGGCCAGGCTGTCCCAACTGCGCAGGCGCCCCTTGAGGGTGGCCGCCTGTTGCGGGTCCAGACCCAGCGCCTGGAACGCCTCGGCCTCGATCTCGCCCTGGGTCAAGGTCACGATACTGGTCTCGCGGCTGCGACTGTACAGACCGAACGCCGCCAGTTCCGCATCGTCCGCATGGGGCGCTAGCACCATCAGCCGCTGCTGGGCGTAGTCCGGATTGCTCATGACATGCAGGGTCGCGGTCGTGGCCAGCCGACAATATTGCCCGGACACCCCGAGCGTGCCGTCGGCCAGCGCGGCCTGCTGCCCGGACAGGTTGAGATAGCGCCGCCCGGCTACACCGCGCTCGAAATCCTGGCGGTCTGCACCCATCAACACCCGTGGATCCAGCCAGCGGCCCAGCCAGGTGGCACGCAGCTCGACTTCAAGGATCAGCGTCTCGCCCGTGGCCAGCGCCTCGCTCAGTTGCACGCGACCTGCCGTCAGCGCGACCGACTGGCGGGCCGTGCCCTGTGGGAAAGCGTAGCGGTAGTCATTGCCCGGATCGTAGAACAGGTGATCGGCAAACCAGGCCTCGTGGGCGACCCAGCCCAGCACCAGCAGCAGGGGCACCAGCCACCAGGCCAGCAACACACCCACCAGCGCCAACAGCACCAGCGCCACCAGCAGGAACAGGCGCTTACTGCGTCGGTGGGCCTTGAGGAGTTGCTGCTTACGTGCACTCATGGGCTCAGACCTGATAGACCGGTACCGTATGGCACCAGCGATCCTTGTATTCGCGATCGGCCCGCCCGAACGAGTAGCGCAGCGGCTTGCCCAACGCCCGCGCCTGCTCCCAGGCCTGCTGGGTATTGACGAAGCTGAGCACGCTGCCCGGGCTGAAATCACGGCTTTGCGGGTCGACCCCGCCATTGATGTACTCCAGCGAGATCCACTGGGGCGCCTCGACCCAGTACAGGATCTGGATCGCCACCGGCGCCGACTCGAGCATCACCACCGAGCCGGTCATGAATTCGCGCAGCAGCCCGAAGACTTCCATCAGACCGGCCTTGCCCGGCACCTCGAACCCCCAGCGCCGCTGGAACAGATCGCTGTAGGCCGCCACCTGTTCGGCAACCGACAGCGCCTGCATCGGCTGCAGCGTGCCACCCGCCTCTTCCAGCAGGCGCAGTTCACGGCGTTGGTTATAACGAAACTTCTTCGAGTAATCCTCGGGCGCCCGGGCCAGCGCGAGCCCCTGGGGCTGTTCGCGCAGGGTACTGATCTGGGTTTTATTGAGCTCGGACACATAGGCCATGCGCTGGCGCACCGGCACCTGGACCTCGGGGGCGATAGGCAGAATGATTTCCGCATTGCCCATATCCAGCAGCCCGCGTTTACCCTCACGCTTCAGCGCGTCCTTGGACAGCGCCAGAAAGCGCCCCCAGCACGGCACGGCCGCCACGATCCGGCCCTCGACCTGCCAGCCGAGGTAGCGCACAGGAATACCGACAAACCCCGACAGGCGCTCGACCACCTGGGGATGCGTGGCGAAGCTGCCACCGAATTCGTGCCAGGCGCGCTCGTACGCCTGTGCATCGATCTCGTTCCAGCCGCGCTCGCGCCAGGTGCGCCAGTGACTCAGCATGACGCCGAACCACCGGCATCATCTTCGAGTTCCTTGGCGTGCAGACGGGTGTAATAGCCATTCTGCGCCAGGAGTTCGAGATGGCTGCCACGCTCGACAATCCGCCCTTCGTCCATCACCAGAATCATATCGGCCTTCTCGATGGTGGTCAGTCGATGGGCAATCACGATGGTTGTCCGGTCCTTGACCACATGGTCCAACGCAGCCTGGATATGCCGCTCCGACTCGGTATCGAGTGCCGAAGTCGCCTCATCGAGAATCAGCAACGGCGCATCCTTGAGCAGGGCCCGGGCAATCGCCAGGCGCTGGCGCTGGCCCCCGGACAGCAGCACACCGTTCTCACCGACCATGGTGTCGTAGCCCTGAGGCATCTTGACGATGAATTCATCGGCATAGGCTTCGCGCGCAGCCCGACGAACTTCCTCGGCAGGCGAACCGGCCAGGTCGCCGTAGGCAATATTGTTGGCGACGGTGTCGTTGAACAGCGTGACCTGCTGCGTGACCAAGGCGATATGCTGACGCAGATTGCGCAGGGTGAAATCCTGGATCTCGACATCGTCGAGCAGGATCTGGCCCTGTTCATGCTGGTAAAAACGTGGGATCAGGCTGGCTAGCGTCGACTTGCCACTGCCAGAGCGGCCCACCAACGCCACCATCTGGCCCGGCTCGACGACAAAGCTGATGTCATTGAGGACTTGCTTGTCGCTTTCCGGGTATTGGTAGCTGAGGTTACGTACTTCCAGGCGACCTTCGACGCGATCGCGCTCCACGCGGCCGTTATCGACTTCCGGCTCCTCATCGAGCTGTTCGAAAATACTCTCCGCGCCGGCGACGCCTTTCTGAATGGTCGAACTGACTTCCGACAGCTGGCGGATTGGCTTGGGGAGCAACCCCGCCATGGTGATATAGGCCACCAGATCACCCGCCGAGGCGTCTCCACGCAGGAACAGCACCAGGAACATCACCACCGCCATGGCGGTGTAGGTCACCAGTTGCAAGGTCGGCGTGTAGACCGCACCGGTCTTGGTCATAGTCAGCTGTTTATCGGTATTGCTCTGGCTGGCCTGCTCGAAGCGCTGCTTCTCGTAAGCCTCGCCACCGAAGCTGCGCACCACCCGGTAACCATGAATGGTTTCGGAGGCAACATGGGTCACATCGCCCATGGACACCTGGATCTTCTTGCTCTGCTTGCGAAATTTTCGACTGGTGCTGCTGACCATCAACCCGATGATCGGCAGGATCGCGAGCATCACCAGGGTCAATTTCCAGTTCATCCACAACAGGGTGCAGAACAGGAAGACCACGGTCATGCCCTCGCGGATCACCACTTTAATGGCATCGGTCGCGGCGCCCGTGACCATGGTCACGTTAAAGGTGATGCGTGAGATCAGGTGCCCGGAGTTGGTCTTGTCAAAGTACCGGTTCGGCAACTCCAGCAGTTTGTTGAACAGCACCACCCGCAGGTCATGGACCAGGCCCAGTGATACCCGCGCCAGGAAGTAGTTGCCCAGGAAGGAGCCGACCCCCTGCCACGCGGCGATGGCGACGATCATCAGTGGCACCGCCTGCAGCAATTGCAGGTGGCCCAGATAGGCGTTGCCCGGGAACAGGCTCGCCTCGGGATTGGCCAGGCCGTCCACGAAGTACTTGAGGATGTAGGCCAGCATCGGTTGGGTCGAGGCAAAAATCAGAAACCCGAGAATGCTCAATAGAAACAGGCCGATGTACGGCTTTACATAAGTCAGCAGACGAAAGTAGATCGCCAGCGTGGATTGGGCGCGAGGCTCAGGACTGCTCATGGGAATCCGCATATATCGAGGAGTCGCGAATGATATCACAGCCCCCTTTTGCGCCAACCGGGCTGACCAGGGGCCAGCGCCGGCCAAGTCGGTTAATATGGACGGCTTCTGTTTGGGGGTAAGCATGCAAGCGATTGATCACAGCACCTATATGGCACTGCGCGAAGGCGCCAGCGTGCTGGAAGCCGACGGCTCCGGCGACAAGGTGCTGCGTTTGCACGATGGGCGCATGCTCAAGCTGTTTCGCCGCAAGCGGTTGCTCAGCTCTGCGCTGTTCTACCCCTACGCCCAACGTTTCGCCGATAACTGCCAGGCCCTGCGCCAGCGTGCGATCCCCTGCCCCGAGATCATCGCGGTCTATCGCATTCCCAGTATCCAGCGCGATGGGGTGTACTACGCGCCACTGCCCGGGGAAACCGTGCGCCAGCTCCAGGCCACGGGAGAGTCGGCGCAATCACTGCGCGTCCAGTTGGGCCGGTTTATCGCCCAACTGCACGAGCAAGGCGTGTACTTTCGCTCCCTGCACTTCGGCAATATCGTCCTGACGCCGCAAGGCGAGCTGGGGCTGATCGATATAGCCGACCTGCGCTGCCAGCGCCGCGCACTCAGCAGCGGCAAACGACTGCGCAACTTCCACCACTTGCTGCGCTACAAGACCGACCACCAATGGCTGCTGGGCGAGGATCGTGGCGCGACCTTTCTGGAAGGCTATCGCCAGGGGCTCAAGCCCGCCGCCCGCAATGGGCAGTTGGTTGAGCGCCTGGGGCAACTGTTCAATCAGTGATCAGTCGCCGATGATCAGCACAGTGGCTTTCTTGCGATTGGCGAACTCGGCCAGCACGCGTTTGTTGTTGCGTGCCAGCCACTCCTGAAGCCAGGGCTCGTCACTGCGAGCGTCGATCACGAAGTAGCGATAGGCGCCAGCACGCTCAGGCGTCATTTCCCGTTCACGCGCTCGAAACGAAGAAGCATAGCCTCGACCCGCGTAGTAGCTGACACGCCCATCCTCGTAGAAAACTGCGGCCTTAGGGTCGATGTTGGCTTCGACCCACTGTGCCGCCTCAATGTATTGAGTTTTGCGCGCGCCCGTGGAGACAACATTGGACAGCATCACCAGCACGCCGATCACCACCAGGGCCTTGCCCAGGCGTGGAAAGCGGGCAGCGAAAACGCTGAGCGCCACCGCCACAAGTGGCACGGTCAGCAGATCAAGGAAGCTGATATAACGCGAAATAACGAACTGGTTTCGAATAAAGAACAGCATCAGCACCACAACATACAGCAGTGCCGCCCAGGCGAAAGGACGGTACTCATCCCAGTAGGTCCGCAGGCTCTGCCAACCGGAGCGATGGAGAAATGGCACCGAGAACGGCCCCAACAGCTTTACAAACGAGATCAAAACCGTCGCCAACATACCGAAGAACACAATTTGCCCGGCCTGCCCCTTCGAATAATCGTTGATCAGGGTGCCGGCAAACTGCTCGGATAACTGCTGAAGCGAAGCAAAGACGCGCTGAGGATTGATCATCGCCACAAAGAAGTCGATACGACTGGACGACAGCTCGCCATGAACGGCCAGTGCAACAATCAACAGCCCCCCGCCCACGACTGGTAGCAGGGAAAACTCTAAAAACCGTCGACGACGCTCCTGGGAAAAGAGGTTCGGCAATTGCCACAACCCCAGCGCTGGCAGGAGCATTAACGCTTCGAAGCGAAAAAAAGCCGCGCCCAAAATGGCCAGATGGATAAAGCCCGCACGCACCCAACCGCCACGTGACTGCCAGCGTAGGGCCAGCCAAAGCGTCAGCACGCAGAAAAACCAGAAGCCAAACTCACGCAGAATATCATTACGATAAGCATTGACCGCCGGCATGGCCAACACCACCAGACAGGCCCAGACCGCCGCCTGCGGGGTACGCTGGCGTACGCAGTCAACCATCAACGCGCAACTACCCGCCAGAAAAAGCGTGCACCACAAATAAGCGCACAGTTCGATCGGCAGGTGGAGAACCCGATGGGTACCCGCCAACAAAAAGGCGAACCAGGGCCAGTCGAAGGCCTTTGCCGCTTGAGGCCCCTGATCGGCGATCTGTTGCGCGATGGTCAGGTAGAACGCAGCATCACGCGCCACCGTCACCACGCCCGCAATCGCGATCAGCGACAGCAGCAGGCTACCCAGGAAAGCCAATCGTACCGGATACGTATTGACCACTCTCGAAACGACTGCCGCCCATCCCATCTTGAAATCCATCCCCATACCAAAATCCTAAGCTTTTACCAGCACACGCAACGCTTTGCGTAAATAGGTCCAACGCACTGCCTGCAACGGGCTCAAGCCCAGGGCAGTCAGGTAGAAATGCCGCGCCTGGCGAACATCCCCGCCCAGCAGCGCCGCACGAAACAGCGATAGATAACGCTGGGCGGTGTATCGCTTGATCAGCGGCTGACACTCGGCTGGCAGGCTGGCAAAGACCTCGCGCACCATCCCCAGCGCCACTTCTTCTTCGTTATGGCGGTTGTGCCGCAAGCTGTCGGCGTGTTTATGAATCCGCGCCAATGGCTCCGGCGTCACCGCGACTTTGGCATTGACCAACAGATAGGTGAACACCGCGATATCTTCGCCCGTGCGCAAATGCTCTGGATACGGCCGCTGCAACAGCAGCTCCCGACTGAACAAAGTGCAGCAATGGGAAATCGAAATACGCTTTTGCAGCAGATAACGACGCGCCAGCTCATATGCGCTAGCGGCCGGGACCGGCGTGGGCAGGCGCAAACGCTCGCGACCATCGGGGTCGACTGAAATCTGCGCACCCAGCACCAACCCGGCGTCCGGATTGTCCCGCAGCACGCCACGCAAGACCTGCAATGCATTGGGCAACAACTCGTCGTCCGCATCGAGCAGCAACACATAGCGCCCGCACGCACGGCGAATACCCTGGTTGCGGGCCGCTGCGGCGCCGGCATTGGCCTGGTCGATCAATTGCAGTTGCGGATGACGCTCGCGCAATCCCGACAACACCGCCAGGGTGTCATCGGTGGAGCCGTCATTGACCACAATCAACTCGATGTCGTCTGCCCACTGGCAGAACACCGACGCCAATGCCCTGGGCAGCAGGTGCGCGTAGTTGTAGGCCGGTACTACAACACTGATCAGGACCTCAGCGGTCGGCATAATCGCTGGCGCCATCTTTGACGACCAAGATGTCTTCCATGATCAGGTACTGCAGGTCCGAACCGAAGAACATGTTCAGGGCATCGGTCGGGGAACAGATCATCGGTTCGCCACGGCGGTTCAACGACGTATTGAGCGACACACCGTTGCCGGTCAGCACTTCCAGGGCCTTCATCATGTCGTAGTAGCGCGGGTTGTATTCACGCTTGAGCACCTGGGCGCGCGAGGTGCCATCTTCATGAACCACTTCCGGCACACGGGTTTTCCACTCCTCGGACACTTCGAAGGTGAAGGTCATAAAGGGCGCAGGATGATCGACCTTGATCATCTGCGGACCGACCGTGTCGAGCATGGACGGGCAGAAAGGCCTCCAGCGCTCGCGGAACTTGATCTGCTCGTTGATCCGGTCAGCCACGCCGGCGCTGCTTGGGCAGCCGATGATCGAGCGCCCACCCAGGGCGCGCGGGCCGAACTCCATGCGGCCCTGGAACCAGGCCACCGGATTGCCGTCGACCATGATCTGGGCAATGCGCTCGGGCATGCGGTCGATCTGGCGCCATTTCGGCGCGCTCGGGTGGCGGGCGCAGGCGGCGATCACATCTTCGTTGCTGTAGGACGGGCCGAGATAGACGTGTTCCATCTTCTCCACCGGCACACCGCGTGCGTGGGACACATAGGCCGCAGCACCGACCGCGGTGCCGGCGTCGCCGGAAGCCGGCTGGACGAACAGCTCCTTGACCTCGGGACGGGCAATGATCTTCTGGTTCAGCTTGACGTTCAGCGCGCAGCCGCCGGCGAAGGCGATCTTGCCGGTTTCCTTGAGGATATCGCCCAAGTAGTGGTCGATCATCTGCAGGGCCAGCTTTTCGAACAGCGCCTGCATGCTCGCCGCGTAATGGATGTACGGCTCGTCGGCGATATCGCCTTCGCGCTTGGGCCCCAGCCACTCGATCAGCTTGGGCGAGAAGTAGAAACCCTTGCCCTTTTCCTTGTAGCGACGCAGGCCGATGACGTTGGCGTATTCGGTGTTGATCACCAGTTCGCCATTTTCGAACGAAGCCAGGCGCGAGAAATCGTACTTGCTGGCATCGCCATAAGGCGCCATGCCCATGACCTTGAATTCGCCATCGAGCATTTCGAAACCGAGGAACTCGGTAATCGCGCCGTACAGGCCGCCGAGGGAGTCCGGATCGAAGAATTCCTTGATCTTGTGGATCTTGCCGTTCTCGCCGTAGCCGAAGAACGTGGTGGCGTACTCACCCTTGCCGTCGATCCCCAGGATCGCGGTTTTCTCCTTGAAGCCGGAGCAGTGGTAAGCGCTGGAGGCGTGGGCCAGGTGGTGCTCGACCGGTTCGATCTTGATTTTCTTCGGATCGAAGCCCAGTTGCTCCAGGCACCAGACAATCTTGTTGCGATAGCGCTTGTAGCGGCGGTTACCCATCAACAGCGCGTCGAGGGCGCGGTCCGGCGCATACCAGTAGCGCTTGGCGTAGTGCCAGCGGGCCTTGCCAAACAAGCTGATCGGGGCGAAGGGAATCGCGACGACATCGACGTCGGATGGCTTGATACCCGCCTGCTCCAGGCAGAACTTCGCCGATTCGTAGGGCATGCGGTTCTTTGCGTGCTTATCACGCACGAAGCGCTCTTCTTCAGCGGCCGCGACCAGCTTGCCGTCGATATACAGGGCTGCGGAAGGATCATGGCTAAGGGCGCCGGACAGGCCAAGAATCGTCAATGCCACAGGGGTCTAGCCTCTTTAAGTCTGCATGCAGGCGACGGGCGCCTGGGAAAATGAGTCCGCGCCAGGGGCGGGGGAAACTGCTAAAGGGCGGGATTATAGCGTAAAGATGGCCAGGGTTGCCGCCGACTTCGAGGCCGCGTTCAGGGGCCCGACAGCCGCTGATAAACACCCGACAGACACTAAAGAACAGTATGGTGCCACTACTTGTAACGCTAGGGTGCTATGGAAATTTCGCCCAGACGGGAGCGCAACCGCTAAACTCGCGCCCTTTTTTTAAGTAGGCCACCGCTCGGCCGCTAGAACTGGAACCCCGATATCCCCATGAAAACAGTTGCCCACGCCCCTCTGGCCTTGCTCTCGCTCCTGGCCCTCAGTGGCCAGAGCCTCGCCGAAAGCACCGCCCTGGTACTCGATCCCAGCGTGGTCACCGGCTCGCGCAACGAAAGCCGTAGCTTTGACCTGCCTTACTCGGTCGATAGCATCGACGCGCAACAGATCCAGGATGGCCAGCTCGGCATCAATGCCTCGGAAGTCCTGTCCCGGGTCCCCGGGCTGGTGGTGCAGAACCGCCAAAACTATGCCCAGGACCTGCAAATTTCCTCGCGCGGCTTTGGCGCCCGCTCGGCCTTCGGCGTGCGTGGCCTGAAGCTGATCGCCGACGGTATTCCCGCCAGCACCCCTGACGGCCAGGGGCAGGCGGCGACCTTCAACCTCGACACGGCCGAGCGCATCGAAGTGCTGCGGGGCCCGGCGGCGACCCTGTATGGCAGCAATGCCGGCGGGGTGATCCAGATGTTTTCCCGCGACGGCGAAGGCCCGCCGCGCATCGGCGCCGAAACCCTGATGGGCAGCGATGGCTTGAGTAAACACCATCTCAGCGCCGAAGGTGCGGTGGATAATGTCGGTTTTGTACTCGATGCCTCGCGCATGGACACCGATGGCTATCGTGACCATAGCGCCGCGCGCCGCGACCAGACCTTCGCCAAGCTCAACTTCCAGCCCGATGACGACAGCAAACTGGCCTTGATCTACAGCAGCCTGGAACAGAACGGCACCCAGGACCCGCTGGGGCAGGCCTGGAAGGACTATAAAGCCGATCCGCGCTCGGTCAGTGCCGGCGCACTGAACTACAACACCCGTAAAAGCATCGACCACCAGCAACTGGGCATGAACTACGAGCGCTACTTTGGCGATGCGACCCTACAAGTCACCGGGTACACCGGGCAGCGTAGCGTGATTCAGTATCTGTCGATTCCAAAAGAGATCATCCGTAACAACGTACCCGGTCCCAATCCGGCCAATGAACGTGGCGGCGGTGTGGTCCAGTTCGATCGCAAGTTCTACGGTGGCGGCGTGCGCTGGCTGCAACCGATCCATGGCGTACCGGGCGAACTGACCCTGATCGGTGGCGTCGACTTCGACCAAAGCCGCGATGACCGCCATGGCTATCAGAACTTCAGTGGCAACCTGCTGGGGGTCAAAGGTGAACTGCGCCGCGATGAAGTCGACACCGCCCGCAGCCTCGATCCGTATATCCAGGCCAACTGGGCCATTGACCGCTGGACGGTGCAGGCCGGCCTGCGTCACAGCAGCATGGAGCTGGAAGTCGACGACCACTTCCTCAGCAATGGCGACGCCAGCGGCAGCAAGACCTACCAGAAAAACACGCCATCACTGAGCGTGATGTACGCCTTTACCCCGGACCTGCACGGCTACGTCAGTGCCGGCAAAGGCTTTGAAACCCCGACCCAGGCCGAACTGGCCTATGCCCCGGGTGGCACCGAAGGATTCAACTTCGGCCTCAAGCCCTCGACCAGCAAACAATATGAGATCGGCCTCAAGGCACGACTGGGCGAGAGCACCCGGATCAATGCCGCAGTTTTCCAGATCACCACCGAGGACGAGCTGGTGGTAGCCGAATCCAATGGCGGGCGCACCAGTTACCAAAACGCCGGACGCACCCTGCGCCGCGGCTTCGAACTGGGCATCGAAAGTCAACTGAGTGAGCAATGGAGCGCCAATCTGGCTTATACCCGCCTACAGGCGACCTATGACAGCGACTTCACCAGCGGTAAGGACACTTCGCTAAAACAGATCGACAAGGGCAATTACCTACCCGGCGTCCCCCAGACCAGCGTATTTGGCGAGCTGGTCTGGCGACCACGGGACTGGGTGAGTACCGCCCTGGAGGGCATGTATCGCAGCAAGGTCTATGTGGAGGATACCAACCAGGAGCGTGCCGCTCCGGCTTATACCGTGGTCAACTGGCGCGCCCGCTTCGAGCAGAACATCGAGCACTGGACCTTCCACCAGACCCTGCGCCTGGACAACCTGCTGGACCGCCAGTATGTCGGCTCGGTCATTGTCGGCGATGGCAACGACCGCTTCTACGAAGCGGCGCCGGGCCGCTCGTGGTATGCCGGCGCCGGCGTGCAGTACCGCTTCTAAGTTTCCTGGTGGGCGGTGCTCGGCAGACGCTGGTCGAGCACCTGGTACAGCGCACTGCTCTCGGGCCAGTTGCGCATAAAGCGCGCACGATCCTTGGTATAGGCCGAAGCGAAGCCACTGGCCGTGGCGTGCTGGCACATCGAGTCGAGATCGATCAACGCCCAGCGCCCCTCATGCCAGAACAGATTGTAACCCTTGAGGTCGCCATGGCTGATGCGCTCGCGAATCAGTTCGGCGAACAATTGCTCAAGCGCCGCCAGCTCGGCCTCGGGCACCGCGCCCGACTCGACATAGGGCGCGAAATGCTCGATCAGATCGGGGCCCGACAAATGCTCGGTCACCAGGTACGCGGTACTGCGCAGCCAGCAGAAACGCCGCTCCAGCAGGGCCAACGGTTTCGGGGTGGCAATCGCGAGAAAGCCCAGGCGATTGCCTTCGCGCCAGGCGTGCCAGGCGCGGCTTGGGCGCCAGAAGCGTTTGAGCCAGTGGACAAATCCCTTGATGTTGTAGCGTTTGAGCAACAAGGTTCGACCATCGACCTCGACCCGCCCGACACTCGCCGCGCCGCCGGTCTTGTACAAATGCCCCTGAGCCAGCAGCGCATCGGCATTGGCCAACACCGGCAGCATGGCGGCCTCTTCCTCGCGGCGGATCGCCCGCAGGCCAAAGGGACCACGTTGCACGCTGAACAGCGTGCACTCACGGCCGACCTTGGCCATAAAGTCGCGCAATCGCCAGCCACGAATTCTCTCCACCTGCTTGAGCAGTGCTTCCAGCGGCAACGCATGCTCGCCATTGCTCAGCAGATAGTGCACCAGCAACTCTTCGATATAGGGCTCAAAGGACTTGGGCAACTGGGCGAAAAAAACCCCCAGGTTTTCCAGGACCTTTTGCCGGGACAGCGGCTTGCCAGCCGCCTCGACACAGATACCGGCGCCATCGATCAGATACAAATGCCCCTGGTGACGCAGCAGGTTGTCCAGATGCAAATCATCCTGCCACAGCCCCTTGGCATGCATCTGCGCAATCGCTTCAAGCGCTTCGGCCAGCACCTGTTGCTGTGGATCAGACAGTGGCGGCGAAGCCTCGACCTGACTCCAGGCGTCGCCCAGGCTCTGCGCGCCCTCCAGCAGCTCGAACAGGAGCCAGCCGCCCTCGCCATCCTGCAAGCCATCAGCCAACAGCAACGGCGTGGTCAGGCCCTGCTCGGCCAGCAGCCGAACGCCCTTGAGCTCACGCTGAAAATGCCGCGCCGCCTTGCTGCCAACCAATAGCTTGGCCAACACCGGCCGCCCGCGCCAGACACCGGCGCCGACATAACGCTGTCCTGGCAGCACCCGCAACAGGCTGAGCAACTGCAGCTGGGCCGGGCCGGCAGCATCGGCCAGCTCCAGGCTCAGGGGCAGTTCAGGCGTACGGCCGGCGGTCTTGAGCTGTGACAGGCGCATCAGCGGCCCTCCTTGTGGCTACGCCGTGCCGCCAGGCGCTGATACCACTGGTCGGTCAAGGCGCTATGGCCGGGCTGCTCCAGGTAGCTGGCCAGCAACGCGCGAACATCCGCCTCGCTCCAGGCATCGGCCCGCCGCAGCAAGGGCTCCAGGTCCTTGACCCGGTCACGTTGACCGAACAGCAGTGGCCGGGTCTTTTCCAGGTCGATCAGTTGCGCCCGATAGGCGTCACCGTCGGCCTGCAGGAAAATATGCTTGGGGTAGAAACAGCCATGCATCTGGCGGACGCCGTGCAGGTGGCGCGCCAGCTCACCACAGGCCCGCAGAATTGCCTGCTGCTGCAGACCGGACAACTGCGGCCATTGCGCCAACAGCGAATCCAGGTCGCTCCAACCATCGAGGGCCCGCGTCAGCAGGATCGCCTGGTGCTCGCCCGCGACCTTGCGCTCACCGAAAAACGCCGCCTGCAAGGCCGGCACACCCAATTGGCGGTAGCGGCTGATATTACGAAACTCGCGGGCAAAACTTGGCTCGCCAAAGGGCCGATGCAAGGTGCGCGTCAGGTAGTTGCTCTGGCGCTTGAGGTAATAGCCCTGGCCCTCAAGCTGTAGGCGAAACACACTGCTCCAGCCGCCACGGCTGGTATTGGGTTCGTCCACCGCTTCCAGCTCGCAGCGCCACAGCGCGTCGAACGTCCCCAGGCCATGGCGCTCCAGCAGCTCGCGGTCGGAACCGGCAATAAAATCAGTCATTCGCGTCCCTCGAAAAACCGCACGACATGGCGCACGCGGCGCTTGTCGTCGGCATTGAGCCGAGCCCGCTGGCAGTACTGCAAATAGAAGCGCAGGCGTTGGGTGGCCGACAGATGATACTTGGCCACCTTGTCCAGGCAGGCCAGATCCTTGGTGATCCGGTACTTGAGCCAGAAACCGCGCCAGAAATCACCGTTGGGGCAGTCAATCAGAAACAGTCGGGCCTGATCGTCGATCAACAGATTGCGCCATTTCAGGTCGTTATGGGTGAAGCGCTGGTCATGCATGATCCGCGTATAGCGGGCCAACTGCCGGCTGACGCCATCGACCCACGCCCGGTCGGCCAGCAGCGGGTCATTGCGCTCGGCCAGGGCCGAGAGGTCTTCGGTGTTGGGCAGCTCGCGGGTGATCAAGGCGCCGCGCGCATAGCTCATGCCCTTGCGTTCCAGGCCCCAGGCCACCACTTCGGCAGTGGGAATCCCCCACTTGGCAAAACGCTTGAGGTTCTGCCACTCGGAGCGTACCCGCGGCTTGCCCAGGTAGCGACGCAGGCCCTTGCCGGCGCCGGTATAGCGCTTGACGTAATAGTGGACGCCGTCACGCTTGACGCGAATGACCTCGGACAACGGGTCCTGGGTCAACCGCTCGCCCTCCAGGGCAAAGACTTTCTCCAGGCTGCCGAAGTCCTCGGCGAGTTGCATGTAACCAGGCTCCAGATTCCAACCCGACATCAGAGCGCATCTCCGTACCGCTGTTTTCGATCGTAAAGTTTGTTCGCCTTGCCCTCGAGCCAGGCCAGCAGCCGGGCCTCCTCGCGCAAGATCTGGCGCAATGGCTGCTGAAAATAGCCGCGCAGAAAGCGCAGCTTGTCGCGCCGGGTCAGGCCGATATCCAGGGCTGAGAAATACAGGGCCGCCAGGTCCTTGTCGCGCCAGCGCCGGGTAATGGCTGGGCGAGTCTGGGCGCGGTGCAGGTCGATCACCGACAACTTGAAATCGTCGGCCGTCACCGGTCTGTCGGTGTGCAGCAGGAAATGGCAGATGTAGCAGTCGCGATGGTTGACCCCCGCGCGGTGCATCATTCCGGTCATGCGGGCTACTTCGGCGATCAGCGCACGCTTGAGCCGTGGCTCGGGCGGCTGCTTGCACCAGTCAAGGCTGAAATCCTCGAGGCTGACGGTGGGTGCCAGTTCCTCGGTGACGATAAACGAATGCTGGTCCGCTGGATTGCGCCCGCGCTCGCCATAGGCCACCGCCGTCATGGTCGGCACGCCGACTTCCTGCAGGCGCTGAATCGCTTGCCACTCCTGGCCCGCACCGAGGACCGGTAGCTTGGCGGTCAGCAGGTTCTTGAAAATTTCGCCCCAGCCGATACCACGATGGATCTTGACGAAATAACCCCGCCCTTCCACTTCGGTACGCAAGGTGCGCCGCGCTTCCAGCTCACGGTAGACCTCGCCCTGCAACTGCTCGACTTCGGCGAACGCATCGCGTCCGGCCCAAAGGCGCTTGAAGGGTTCGGCAAGAATCAACTTCATCGTTGTGGCTCCGCCAGAATCACATCCGCCGCGCGCTGCGGCATGCTGTAGAGGTCCGCGGTGTCGGCAAAGGCCAGACCGTTGCGGCTCCAGGTCGCCCGCGCGTCATCATCGGCCAGCATCTCGCTCAGGTAGCGATTGAGCTGGGCCTGTTCGAACGGCTCATCGAGCACCCGCCCGCAATCGGCCTCGGCAATGTAGTGCGCGTACCCGCACACCGCGCTGACCAGCACCGGCAAACCGGCCACCAGGGCTTCAAGCAGTACGGTGCCGGTGTTTTCGTTGTACGCCGGGTGGATCAACAGGTCGGCACCCAGCAGGAACCGCGGAATATCGCTGCGCCCCTTGAGGAACTGGACCTGATCGCCCAGGCCCAGTGCAGCGCTCTGGAGTTGAAATACTTTGGGGTCGTCCTGGCCAATCACAAGCAGGCGCGTGCGTTTTTTCAGCTCGCTCGGCAAGGCCGCCAGCGCCTTGAGGCTGCGATCGACGCCCTTGGTCTTGAAGCCCGAACCGATCTGGACCAGCAGCAGTTCGTCGTCCGCCAGGTTGAATTCGGCGCGCAGGCCGGCGCGGATCTCGGCGGCATTGACCGGGGCCCGGCGGTCCGGGGCAATGCCCGGCGGTAACAGGTGAAAGCGCTCGACGGGGGTGTCGTAGTGCTTGATAAACAGCGGCTGCTGGACTTCGGAGATCATCAGGATCTCGGTCCGCGAGTCCTTGGCAAAGACCGCCCTCTCATACTCGGCAAAGTGCCGGTAGCGGCCCCAGCGGCGGTACAGCGAGTGGCGCAGGTTCTGCGCCTTGTCCTCGAAGCAGCCATCGGCGGCGTAGTAGACATCCAGGCCGGGCATCTTGTTGAAGCCGATCAGCCGGTCCACCGGACGCTTGGCCAGGTCGGCGGCCATCCAGGCACTGAGCTTCTCGTTGCGCCGGTGATTGAACAACGCCTTGACTGGCGCCACCAGCACTTCGAAACCCTCGGGAATATCGCCCTCCCAGATCAACGTATAGACACGGATCTGGTGACCGCGCCGCTGGCACTCCAGGGCAATGCGCATGAAATCGCGCTGCAACCCGCCAAAGGGGAAATACTTGTAAAGGACAAATGCCAATTGCATCAGCGCAGCTCCTCAGCCAGTAACAACGTGCTCAGTCGGCTTGCGACACGCTCGGGATTCAAGCGAGTGAAGCACAACGGCCACTCGCGCTTTAAATCGAACCGCCGTTGATCCTCGGCAGTCGGTTGATAAGTACATTTTTTCTGCAGGCAGGGCGCACAGGAAAAGTCGCTCGCCAGGTGAATCTGCGCGCGACCATAGGCGCCGGTCAGCCCTGGATTGGTGGGGCCAAACAGCGACAGGGTCGGTACATCCAGCGCCGCTGCCAAGTGCCCAAGGCCGGTATCCACCGCCACACAGGCACTGGCATCGGCCAGCACTCGCGCCACCCCGGCCAGGTTCAGTTTGGGCAGGACCACGGCATTTTTCAGCCCTTGGGCGATGCGCTCGGCCCGGGCTTTTTCCGCCGCGTTGCCCCAGGGCAGCTTCACTTCGACGCCCAGGTGCCACATACGTTCAGTCAGCTCGCGCCAGTAGGCTTCGGGCCAATGCTTGGTGTCCCAGGTGGTGCCGTGAAGGAACAGCACAAAGGGATTCTTGCGCGGCAGTTCGACCAGTTTGTCGACGCTCAAGCCGTAGTCGCCCAGCCCCTTGGGCAGGTCGTAGCCCAGTGCTACGGCAAACAGTTGGCGCACCCGCTCCACGGCATGCTGGCCACGGGCGACTGCCAGGCGGCGGGAATAAAAACGACTGGCCAGGGGCTCGCGCGCCGACTGGGAGTCCAGGCCGGCCACCGGGGCCTTCACGTAGCGGGTCAGCCAGGCACTTTTGACCAGGCCCTGGGCATCGATCACCAGGTCGTACTTGACCTCGCGCACGCGCTGCTTGAAGCGCCGCCATTCGCCGCTCTTGATGGTCTGCCAGATATTTTTGCGCCAGCGCCGAATAGCCACCGGGATCACCCGATCCACGGCGGGATGCCAGCTCGGGATCTCGGCGAAGCCTTCTTCGACGACCCAGTCGAAACGAATCCCGGGAATCGCCCGGGCGGCGTCAGTCAGCGCCGGCAGGGCATGGATCACATCGCCCAGCGAGGAAGTCTTGATCAACAGTACCCGCAACTTAGCGAACCTCGACCGCGCAACCCTGCAAGCGTTGCAGGGCCTCGCTCACCGGCTGCGGCAGGAGCTGGCGCAAGCAGTTGTAGTGGCCGAAGCGGCAGGTGCGCTCGAAGCAGGGGCTGCACTCCAGGCCCAGGCGCACGATTTCGACTTGATCGGCCAGCGGCGGGGTAAAGCCCGGCGAGGTCGAACCATAGACCGCCACCAACGGCCGATTCAGCGCCGCCGCCACATGCATCAGCCCGGAGTCGTTGGACACCACGGCATCGGCGCAAGACAGCAGGTCGATAGCCTCGGCCAGGGACGTCTCGCCGCTCAGGTTGACCGACTCCTCGCGCAGGCCTGGAATCAGGCGCTGGCGAATATCTTCACCGACGCCATGGTCATTTTTCGAACCGAATAGCCAGACCTGCCAACCCTGGCGAATCTTCAGTTCCGCGACCTTGGCATAGTGCTCGGATGGCCAGCGCTTGGACTCGCCAAATTCGGCGCCCGGGCAGAGCGCCAGGACCGGGCGGTCCAGCGCCAGGCCGAACTTGGCCAGCGCGGCCTCGCGGCTGGCCGGCTCGATTCGCAGGCTGGGCCGCGGGTACGGCTGGGGCAACTCGGCATCGCGCTCGTAGGCCAGGGCCATAAAGCGTTCGATCATTAGCGGGTAGCGTTGCTTGTCGAGCTTGCGCACATCATTGAGCAGGCCAAAGCGCAGCTCGCCGCGCCAGCCGGTGCGCTTGGGAATACCGGCAAAAAACGGCACCAGCGCCGATTTCAGCGAATTGGGCAGCAAGATCGCCTGGTCGTACTGGCCAGCCAGGGATTTGCCGATACGTCGTCGAGTCGCCAGTTCAAGGGCGCCATGGCCGAGCGGAAAGCTCAGGGCCTGTCGCACTTCGGGCATGCGCTCAAGGATCGGCCGGCTCCACTCGGGCGCCAGCACGTCGATCTCGCAGTCCGGGTGACGCTGCTTGAGGCACTGGAACAGTGTCTGCGCCATCACCATGTCACCGACCCAACTGGGCCCAACGATCAGAATATTCATTTTCCATCCACAAACGATCAGGGAGGCTTGCGCCTCCCTGCTACAACATGATTGAGCGCTTACTTGACCAGTGTACGCCACTCGGCGTGGGCCGCCGTCTTGCCGGTTACCAGGTCAAAATAGGCTTTCTGCAACTTCTCGGTCACCGGACCACGGCTGCCGATACCGATGGAACGGCCATCGACTTCGCGAATCGGCGTCACTTCGGCGGCGGTGCCGGTAAAGAACGCTTCGTCGGCGATATACACCTCGTCACGGGTGATGCGCTTCTCGACCACCTTGATCCCCATCTCGTCGGCCAGGGTCAGGATGGTGCTACGGGTGATGCCGTTCAGGCACGCCGTCACGTCCGGGGTGTAGACCACCCCGTCCTTGACCAGGAATACGTTCTCGCCCGAGCCTTCGGCGACAAAGCCTTCAGGGTCCAGCAACAACGCTTCGTCGGCGCCGCCGGAAATGGCTTCCTGCAGGGCCAGCATCGAGTTGATGTAGTGACCGTTGGCCTTGGCCCGGGTCATGGAAATATTCACATGGTGCCGGGTAAAGGAACTGGTCCGCACCTTGATCCCGGTACGCAGGGCTTCCTCGCCCATATAGGCACCCCAGCTCCACGGCGCGATGATCACGTGGACCTTCAGGCCGGTGGCACGCAGGCCCATGGCTTCCGATCCATAGAACACCATCGGGCGGATATAGGCGCTGTCGAGGTTGTTCTCACGCACGGCGACGCGGGTCGCTTCGTTGATTTCGTCCTTGGTGAACGGAATCTTCATGTTCATGATGTGGGCCGAGTCGAACAGGCGATCGGTATGTGCCTGCAGGCGGAAAATCGCCGGACCCTGTGGGGTCTCGTAGGCACGCACGCCTTCGAACACGCCCATGCCGTAGTGCAGGGTATGGGTCAGGACGTGGGTGGTGGCATCACGCCACGGCACCAGCTTGCCGTCATACCAGATAACGCCATCACGATCAGCCATCGACATCATTACGCTCCTCAAGAATCCAGCGCCCGCGGGATCACCGCCGGGCAGGTTGGACGAACCGTCTAGTGGCTCGCCGGATACGTCTCAATCACTCGCTTCACCAGGCATCTAGCTCAAGCCCAGCGCATTCCAGATCCGCACGACCGCGCGCCTTTCGGCGACAAACTGATCGCCGCCGATCACCCCCGGGTCCTTCTGCAGAGCCTGACGGTGAGCGGCGGAACGGTAGGCCTTATAGGCCTCGCGCAACAGGCTGGCATCGGTTGCGGGGATCAGCCCGGCCTCCTCTAACCCTTCCAGAATTCGGATATTGTCGGTGTAACGCAGCAGCGCCGGGTGCTCTGCACCCCAGGCCAAGGCCGCGTATTGCACCATAAATTCAATATCGACGATACCACCGGCATCCTGCTTGAGATCGAACGGCGCCGCGGCCTCGAAGGCATTTGCCGCGGTTCCGGCGGCCGTACTCTTGGTGCCCAGGTTGTCGCGCATCTTGGCGCGCATCTCACTGACTTCCTGGCGCAGGGTCGGCAAGTCCCGAGGCCGCCCCAGTACCGTCGCCCGCACCTGTTCGAACGCCGCGCCCACGTCCTTGCACCCCACCAGCACCCGCGCGCGTACCAGGGCTTGATGCTCCCAGGTCCAGGCTTCGTTCAACTGATAACGCTCGAAGGCGCCGAGCGAGCTGACCAGCAACCCCGAGGCGCCGGAGGGGCGCAGGCGCATATCGACTTCATAGAGCTGGCCGGAGTTGGTCTGGGTGGTCAGCAGATGGATGATCCGCTGGCCCAGCCGGGTGAAGAACTGCGCACTGTCGATCGGCTTGGCGCCGTCGGTCTCGGCATTCGGGTCGCCATCGTGGATAAACACTAGGTCGAGGTCCGAGCCATGGCCCAGTTCGATCCCGCCCACCTTGCCATAACCGACAATGATAAAGCCCGGATCGCACAGGCTGCCGTCGGAGCGCTGCGGCGTACCGTGGCGGGCCACGGTCTGGCGCCAGGCCAGGGCCAGGACCTGTTCGAGAATGGCCTCAGCCAGCCAGGTCAGGTAATCACTGACCTTCATCAGCGGCAGGCTGCCGGCGATTTCCGAAGCCGCCACACGCAGACGGTGAGCCAGTTTGAAATGACGCAAGGCCTCCATCTGTTGCTCAAGGTCGTCCTCGGGGATGCGTGTCAGCCGTTCGCGCAATTCGGCCGCCAGCTCCGGGGCCAGCGGCGGCTTGAAGAGGCGCCCTTCGTTGAGCAGCTCATCGAGCAGCATCGGAAAGCGGGTAATCTGCTCGGCGATCCATGGGCTGGCCGCGCACAGGGTCAACAACTGGCGCAACGCGCCAGGGTTCTCCGTGAGCAACACCAGGTAGGCTGAACGCCGGGCCACCGCCTCGACCAATGGCAGCACACGCTCAAGGACCAGGTCCGGATTGGCATGCTCCACGGCCTGGGCCAGCAACCGGGGAATGAAGGCATCCAGCCGCTCGCGCCCCAGGCGCTGCATGGCGCGCAATTGCGGGCTGCTGCGCAGGCCCGCCAGTTGCTTCAATGCCTTGGCGGCGTCATTGAAGCCAGCTTCCTGCAATTGCCGGCAAGCCGCTTCCTCATCCTGGGCTTCTTCCCATAGCGGCAGCCACTCGCCGCCGACAATCACCTCGCCCGACTCGCTTTCGTCTTCATCCGGGTCGGCGATCACCTGGCGGAAATGCCAGTCGACCCGACCGCGCCAGTACATCAATTGCTCATGAAAGGCCGACCAGTCGGTGTAGCCGAGCATAAAGGCGATCCGCGCCTGATCCACCGCGCCTTCCGGCAACATCTGGGTCTGGCGATCGGCAATGGCCTGGATGGCATGCTCGGTGTAGCGCAAAAATTCATAACCCTCGCGCAGCTCGGTGATCACCGCCGGCGGCAGGTAGCCCTGGCCTTCGAGCGTGCTCAAGACCTTGAGCAGCGGGCGCTGCTGCAGGCTCAGGTCGCGGCCACCGTGAATCAACTGGAACGCCTGGGCGATAAACTCGACCTCACGAATGCCTCCGGCCCCCAGCTTGATATTGTCGGCCATGCCCTTGCGCCGGACTTCCTGCTGGATCAACTGCTTCATGGTGCGCAGCGCTTCGATGGCGGAGAAATCCAGGTAACGTCGATAGACGAACGGGCGCAGCAGATCCAGTAACTGGGCACCGGCGACCTGATCACCGGCCACGACCCGGGCCTTGATCATCGCGTAGCGCTCCCAGTCACGCCCCTGGTCCTGGTAATACTGCTCCAGGGCATTGAAGCTCAGTACCAGGGCGCCGGACGAACCGTAGGGACGCAGGCGCATATCGACGCGAAACACAAAGCCGTCGACGGTAATCGGGTCCAGCGCCTTGATCAGGCGTTGGCCCAGTCGGATAAAGAACTCCTGGTTATCCAGCGCACGCTTGACGCCAACGGTCTCGCCGCCTTCGGGGTAGGCGAAGATCAGATCGATATCCGATGACAGGTTCAGCTCCACCGCGCCCAGCTTGCCCATCCCCAGTACGACCATCTGCTGCGGCTCGCCGCTGCGCCAGCCCATGGGCGTGCCGAACTGCTGGCAATGACGCTGGTACAGCCATTGATAGGCCTGGTCGATACTGGCATCGGCCATATCCGACAGATCGCGGCAGGTCTGCTGCAGGTCAGCCTGGCGTGTCAGGTCGCGCCAGATGATCCGCACTTGTTGGCGGCTGCGCTGGCGCCGCAGGAGCCGACCCAGTTCGTCGTCGCTTTCAGCCTGTTGCACCGCACTGGCAATCTGCCCGCACATTTCTCCCGGAGCGAAGGCACGGTCCAGATCACCGAACTGGACCAGCTCCAGGAACATCAAAGGGTCACGCAGCACCTGTTCAATAAAGAAGTCACTGGCGGCGCTGACCCGGGCAAAGTCGGCCCAGCGCTCGGCCGACCACTGGCCCAGGCCGTGGTCGCCATCGAGCGCCGCAACGGCCTCACGCAACGATTGGCCGGCGCGCTCGGCTGCAGGCAGGAGAATGGCGGGCAGCGGGACAAGCGAGGGCAGGCTCATGGTCTATCCTTGATCGGCGAGGAAGCGCAGGGCAGGAGCAAAGACCTGCACCGGACAAAGGGATGGCGTGTCGAACAAAGGTTAGAAATAGCTGAAAATATTAATTTATTAGCATCAAGCATCAACTTTTCATCCATCCATATCGCTCAACAACCAAGAGTAACGATTTTTCTCACAACACAGCAGGAGGCCATAAGCCCATCTTCTGTAGTTTTACTACTCGTCTATACATTCAATAGGCTGAAATGGCGGACGATTTGTAGTAAAACTACACGCCGCCGGAACAATCTCCGGCAATCCAAGAATTTATATCGTCTGCCCACAAGGCCAGTCGCAAACTCAGGCAACCGATTCTGGAAGCCTTTCCGCCCTGGAGCAAGCCATGCAAGACCTCGATCCCGTCGAAACCCAGGAATGGCTGGACGCCCTGGAATCGGTTCTCGACAAAGAAGGCGAAGACCGCGCTCATTACCTGATGACCCGTATGGGCGAACTCGCGACCCGCAGCGGCTCGCAACTGCCCTACGCCATTACCACGCCTTACCGCAACACGATCCCCGTTACCCACGAAGCACGCATGCCTGGCGACCTGTTTATGGAACGCCGCATTCGCTCGCTGGTACGCTGGAACGCGATGGCCATGGTAATGCGTACGAACCTGAAAGATTCTGACCTGGGCGGTCACATCTCCAGCTTCGCTTCCAGTGCGACCCTGTACGACATCGGCTTCAACTATTTCTTCCAGGCCCCGACCGACGAGCACGGCGGCGACCTGATCTACTTCCAGGGCCACACCTCGCCAGGCGTCTATGCCCGCGCGTTCATGGAAGGCCGCATCAGCGAAGAGCAGATGAACAACTTCCGCCAGGAAGTCGACGGCCAGGGCCTCTCGTCCTATCCGCACCCGTGGCTGATGCCCGATTTCTGGCAGTTCCCAACCGTATCCATGGGTCTGGGCCCAATCCAGGCGATCTACCAGGCGCGCTTCATGAAGTACCTGGAAGCCCGTGGCTTCATTCCTGAAGGCAAGCAGAAAGTCTGGTGCTTCCTGGGCGACGGCGAGTGCGACGAGCCGGAATCCCTGGGCGCCATCTCCCTGGCTGGCCGCGAGAAGCTGGACAACCTGATCTTCGTCATCAACTGCAACCTGCAGCGCCTCGACGGCCCGGTTCGCGGCAACGGCAAGATCATCCAGGAACTCGAAGGCGTGTTCCGTGGTGCTCAGTGGAACGTGACCAAAGTCATCTGGGGCCGTTTCTGGGACCCACTGCTGGCCAAGGACGTCGACGGCATCCTGCAACGTCGCATGGACGAAGTCATCGACGGCGAGTACCAGAACTACAAAGCCAAAGACGGCGCGTTCGTACGTGAACACTTCTTCAACTCGCCTGAACTCAAGGCGATGGTTGCCGACCTGTCCGACGACGAGATCTGGAAACTCAACCGTGGCGGCCACGACCCGTACAAGGTCTATGCGGCGTACCACGAAGCGGTCAACCACAAGGAACAACCCACCGTCATCCTGGCCAAGACCATCAAGGGTTATGGCACCGGTGCCGGCGAAGCGAAGAACACCGCGCACAACACCAAGAAAGTCGATGTCGACAGCCTGAAGTTGTTCCGCGACCGCTTCGATATCCCGGTCAAGGACGAAGAACTGGAGAACCTGCCGTTCTTCAAACCAGAGCCAAATAGCGCCGAAGCCCGCTACCTGAGCGAGCGTCGTACCGCACTGGGCGGTTTCGTACCGCAGCGCCGGGCACAGAGCTTCAGCGTTCCGACCCCGTCGCTCGACACCCTCAAGGCGATCCTGGACGGCTCGGGCGACCGCGAGATTTCCACCACCATGGCCTTCGTGCGGATCCTCGCGCAGCTGGTCAAGGACAAGGACATCGGCCCACGCATCGTGCCGATCATCCCGGACGAAGCCCGTACCTTCGGTATGGAAGGCATGTTCCGTCAGTTGGGCATCTACTCCTCCGTTGGCCAGCTCTACGAGCCGGTCGATAAAGACCAGGTGATGTTCTACAAGGAAGACAAGAAGGGCCAGATCCTCGAAGAGGGCATCAACGAAGCGGGCGCCATGAGCTCCTTCATTGCGGCCGGTACTTCGTACTCCAGCCACAACCAGCCGATGCTGCCGTTCTACATCTTCTACTCGATGTTCGGCTTCCAACGCATTGGCGACCTGGCCTGGGCGGCCGGCGACAGCCGTACCCGCGGCTTCCTGATCGGCGGGACCGCCGGGCGGACCACGCTCAACGGCGAAGGCCTGCAACACGAAGACGGTCACAGCCACATCCTGGCGGCCACCATCCCGAACTGCCGCACCTTTGATCCTACCTACGGCTACGAGCTGGCGGTGATCATCCAGGACGGCATGAAGAAAATGACCGAAGAGCAGCAGGACGTTTTCTACTACATCACCGTGATGAACGAGTCCTACCAGCAGCCAGCCATGCCGGCCGGTGTCGAGGACGGCATCATCAAGGGCATGTACCTGCTCGAGGAAGACACCAAGGAAGCGGCGCACCACGTCCAGCTGATGGGCTCCGGCACCATCCTGCGTGAAGTCCGTGAAGCGGCGAAGATCCTGCGTGAAGAGTTCAATGTTGGCGCCGACGTGTGGAGCGTTACCAGCTTCAACGAACTGCGTCGCGATGGCCTCGCCGTAGAGCGCAGCAACCGTCTGCACCCGGGCCAGAAGCCTGCGCGCAGCTATGTCGAAGAGTGCCTGGCGGGCCGTAAGGGTCCGGTAATCGCCTCTACCGACTACATGAAACTGTTTGCCGAACAAATTCGTCAGTGGGTACCGTCCAAGGAGTTCAAAGTCCTGGGCACCGACGGTTTCGGCCGTAGTGACAGCCGCAAGAAGCTGCGTCACTTCTTCGAAGTCGACCGTCACTTCGTGGTGTTGGCAGCCCTGGAAGCTTTGGCTGACCGAGGTGAAATCGAACCCAAGGTGGTAGCGGACGCTATCGTCAAGTTCGGGATCAACCCGGAAAAACGCAACCCACTGGACTGCTGAGGAGATTTGCTGTGAGCGAACTTATTCGCGTACCTGACATCGGCAGCGGTGAAGGTGAAGTAATTGAACTGTTTGTGAAGGTCGGCGACCGCGTTGAAGCCGACCAGAGCATCCTGACCCTGGAATCGGACAAGGCGAGCATGGAAATCCCTGCTCCCAAGGCCGGCGTGGTCAAAAGCCTGAAAGTGAAGCTGGGCGATCGCCTGAAAGAAGGCGACGAACTGCTGGAGCTGGAAATCGAAGGCGCCGCTGCTGCGGCTCCCGAGGCGGCGCCTGCCGCTGCCGCACCTGCCCAGGCTGAAAAGCCTGCCGTCGCCGAGGCCCCTGCGGCCGCGGCGGCTGCGCCAGCTGCGGCCACCGTCCAGGACATTCACGTCCCGGACATCGGCTCGTCGGGCAAGGCCAAGATCATCGAGCTGCTGGTCAAGGTCGGCGACACCGTTGAAGCCGACCAGTCGCTGATCACCCTGGAATCGGACAAGGCCAGCATGGAAATCCCTTCGCCGGCTGCCGGCGTCGTGGAGAGCATTGCGGTCAAGCTCGAAGACGAAGTCGGCACTGGCGATTTCATCCTCAAGCTCAAGGTCCAGGGCGCAGCACCTGCTGCCGCCCCGGCACCAGCGCCAGCCGCCCCGGCTCCGGCCGCCAAGGCTGAAGCCGCACCTGCGCCAGCCGCTAAAGCCGAGGCAGCACCCGCTCCGGCCCCGGTGGCAGCACCCGCGCCGAGCGGTGCCAAGGTCCACGCCGGCCCTGCCGTACGCCAGTTGGCCCGCGAATTCGGCGTCGAGCTGAACGCCGTGAGCCCGAGCGGCCCACACGGCCGCGTGCTCAAGGAAGACGTACAGGTTTACGTCAAATCCATGATGCAGAAGGCCAAGGAAGCACCGGCTGCAGGCGCCACCGGCGGTGCCGGTATCCCGCCGATCCCGGTCGTGGATTTCAGCCGTTTCGGCGAAACCGAAGAAGTGCCGATGACCCGCCTGATGCAGATCGGCGCGTCGAGCCTGCACCGCAGCTGGCTGAACATCCCGCACGTTACGCAGTTCGACCAGGCCGACATCACCGACCTGGAAGCTTTCCGCGTTGCGCAAAAAGCTGTTGCCGAGAAAGCGGGCGTCAAGCTGACCGTACTGCCACTGCTGCTCAAGTCCTGCGCGCACCTGCTCAAGGAACTGCCGGACTTCAACAGCTCCCTGGCACCCAGCGGCAAAGCGATTATCCGCAAGAAATACGTGCATATCGGTTTTGCGGTCGACACCCCTGACGGCCTGCTGGTACCGGTCATCAAGAACGTCGACCAGAAGAGCCTGCTGCAACTGGCTGCCGAAGCCGCCGCACTGGCAGCCAAGGCCCGCGACAAGAAGCTCACCGCCGACGACATGCAAGGCGCCTGCTTCACCATTTCCAGCCTCGGGCATATTGGCGGCACTGGCTTCACGCCAATCGTCAACGCGCCGGAAGTGGCGATCCTGGGTGTCTCCAAGGCCACCATCCAGCCTGTGTGGGACGGCAAAGCCTTCCAGCCCAAGCTGATGCTGCCCCTGTCGCTGTCCTACGATCACCGTGTGATCAATGGCGCCGCCGCTGCACGCTTCACCAAACGTCTGAGCGAGCTGCTGGCGGACATTCGCACCATCCTGCTTTAAGCCTCAAGGGCCCTTCCTCAACGGGAAGGGCCCTGGCTTGCACTGTTTTCCGAGCGCCACGCTCGTACCTCAACCCCGCCATTTGGCGGGGCTTTTTTTGCCCAAAAAAAATAGGTGTCTGGCCGCTCCTCCGGCCATAACATCAAAAGGCCATCAAACGCGAGAGCCAGGTCAAATAAACAGCAAAAAAAACCAGCTTTTCCGACGGATGAAACCCCCTTTCCTGGCGACGAAAAAAGCAGCACAACAGGAAAAATCGAGACTTTTCCAAACACTCATAAAAAATCAATAAATGGCCTGTATAGGCTGATATAGAGCCATTAAGTAAAAAATAAAAATGCTACAGAGGATAAAAAAGCACGCCCCGCCGCCCACCTTGAAGGCACCTAGCCACTGTTGTACTTGTCAGCCTGGGCCGCATCATGCAACCTTGCTCGACGCGCCCTTAAACAGGCTGTTCAGCGCGTGCGATCAGTACTCTTGAAGCGAGCCATCCATGAAAAGCCAACCCGATGCCGCCAACCGAATGGCGGCCGAGGTAGTGACGCAGTTACCGGTGCCTTCACGGCTCGGCATGCTGCGTTTCGAACGGCTGAATGAAGCCAGCTGGGCACTGCTGTTTCTCGATCCCGGTTGCGAGCGCCAATTCGGCCTGCCCGCCGTGGACCTCTGCGCCCTGGTCGACTCGCCCTATGCCAGCCTGATGGAGCCGCAGGCGCGCTATCAACTGCATGACCTGATCCAGCTACAGCTAAGTGCCAGCAACCATTACCTGGTGCGCTACACGCTGCACACTGCGCGAGGAGCGGTCTGCGTCCTGGAAATGGGCGAAGCCTACAAGCAACACAATCGCCACCTGCTGCGCGGCTACCTGCTGGTGGTCGATGGCCTGTTCAGCAACAATCCCTCGCCCCTGGGCGACCTGGAGTCCCAGAACAGCCGCCTGCAGATCGCCCTTGAGCTCAACCAACGCGCCCAGCAGGAACAGCTGCAGCACCTGGAGCGCGTCCGCGCCCAGCAAGACCTGATCCTGCGCCTGGCCCGCCAGCGCTACAGCCTGAACAACTCGCTGCAGGAAGCCGCCGAACTGATTACCCGCTGCGCGGTGGATATCTACGATATCGACTGCGCCAGTATCTGGAACCTGGACCAGCAGATGCTGGTGCCCATCTCGGCCTTTTACCGCGCCGAACAAGAGCACCACCAGCCCGAAGCCATCGACGCCAGTGTGTTTCCCGACTACCTCGAAGCCTTGCATTCAAGCCGCGCCATCGATGCACAGAACGTGCAGCGCGACCCGCGCACCCGGGAGATGGCCGAAAGCCTGCTATCGCGCGATATCAACGCCATGCTCGACGCCAGTATCCGCATCGACGGCCAGGTAGTCGGCGTGCTGTGCCTGGAGCAATACAGCAAGACTCGGGTCTGGCAGTCCGATGAAGTGGCCTTCGCCGGCGAGCTGGCCGACCAGTTCGCCCAGGTGATCAACAACCACAACCGGCGCACCGCCACCAGTGCCCTGCACCTGTTCCAGCGGGCGGTGGAGCAAAGCGCCAATGCCTTTTTGCTGGTCAACTGCGACGGCGTGGTGGAGTACGTCAACCCAAGCTTCACCGCCATCACCCAGTACACCACCGAAGAAGTCCACGGCCACAAGCTCGCCGAGTTGCCAGCCCTGGAAAACCTCAATGAGCTGCTCTTCGAAGGGCCCTCGAATCTGGCCAAGAACAACAGCTGGCAGGGTGAATTCAAGAGCCGGCGCAAGAACCTGGAGCCGTACTGGGGCCAGCTGTCGATCTCCAAGGTCTATGGCGACAACCGCGAGCTGACCCACTACATCGGCATCTACGAAGACATCACCCAGAGCAAGCTCGCCCAGCAGCGCATCGAACGCCTGGCCTACACCGACAACCTGACCAATCTGGGCAACCGCCCGTCGTTTATCCGCAACCTCGACGAACGCTTTGCCCGCGACAGCGACACGCCGATCAGCCTGTTGCTGGTGGATATCGACAATTTCAAACGCATCAACGACAGCCTCGGCCACCAGACCGGTGACAAGCTGCTGATCAGCCTGGCCCGGCGCCTGCGCAACAGCCTGAGCCCCGGCGGCAGCCTCGCGCGCTTTGCCAGTAACGAATTCGCGGTATTGCTCGACGAGACCGACCTTGAAACCGGCCAGCAGGTCGCCAGCCAGTTGCTCGCGACCCTGGACAAGCCGATGTTCGTCGACAACCAGTTGATCAGCGTGACCGGCTCCGTGGGCCTGGCCTGCGCGCCCTTGCACGGACGCGACCCCCAGACCCTGATGCGCAACGCCGGCCTGGCGCTGCACAAGGCCAAGGCCAACGGCAAACATCAGGTCCAAGTGTTCACCGAAACCTTGAACGCCGAAGCCAGTTACAAGCTGTTCGTCGAGAACAACCTGCGCCGCGCCCTGACCCAGAACGAACTGGAAGTGTTCTACCAGCCCAAGCTGTGCCTGCGCAGTGGCCGGCTGCTCGGTATGGAAGCGCTGCTGCGCTGGAACCATCCGGAAAAGGGCATGATCCGCCCCGACCAATTTATCAGCGTGGCCGAGGAAACCGGCCTGATCATCCCCATCGGCAAATGGGTCGCGCGCCAAGCCTGTCGCATGAGCAAGACGTTGAGCGCCCAGGGCCTGGGCGATCTGCAGGTGGCAATCAACCTGTCGCCCAAGCAGTTCTCCGACCCGGACCTGGTGGCCTCCATCGCCAGCATTCTCAAGGAAGAAGAGCTGCCGCCGTGCCTGCTCGAACTGGAACTGACCGAAGGCCTGCTACTCGAAGCCACCGGTGACACCCACCAGCAGCTCGACCAGTTGAAAAAGCTCGGCGTGACCCTGGCCATGGATGACTTCGGCACCGGCTATTCGTCCCTGAGCTACCTGAAGAAATTCCCGATCGACATCATCAAGATCGACCGCAGCTTTATCCATGAAATCCCGGACAACCAGGACGACATGGAAATCACCTCGGCGGTGATCGCCATGGCCCACAATCTCAAGCTCAAGGTCGTGGCCGAAGGCATCGAGACCGCCGAGCAGCTCGCCTTCCTGCGGCGCCAGCGCTGCGACGTCGGCCAGGGCTACCTGTTCGACCGCCCAATCCCCGGCAGCGAGCTGATCGAGCAACTGCGTCGTTATCCGCGCGGGCCAATCGCCTGACAGACGCGCCACTCTCGGGCACACTGCGGGTCTACCGCTATTGCAACCTGACTGAGAGGACTAGAGAAATGGTCTTGCGCTCGGAAATCCTGGTGAATAAAAACGTGCTACCTACCAAAGAACAGGCCCTGCCCGGCCGCGAAACCCCTATCGCCGTTCCCGCCGAACACTTCGTCAATGGCCACCCGCTGCTGGGCCCCTTCCCGGGCAACGTGCAGTTTGCGATCTTCGGCCTTGGCTGCTTCTGGGGTGCCGAGCGGCGCTTCTGGCAGCGCGAAGGCGTCTACAGCACATCTGTCGGCTACGCGGGCGGCTACACCCCGAACCCGACCTACGAAGAAGTCTGCTCGGGCCTGACCGGCCATAGCGAAGTGGTGTTGGTGGTCTACGAACCGGAGATCGTCAGCTACGACCAGTTGCTGGCCATGTTCTGGGAACTGCACAACCCGACGCAAGGCATGCGCCAGGGCAACGATATCGGTACCCAGTACCGCTCGGTGATATACGCCACGACCCCGGAGCAACTGGACGCAGCCAAGGCCAGCGAGAAGGTGTTCCAGGCAGAGCTGACCAAGGCCGGCCTGGGCGCCATCACCACGGAAATCGACGAAGCGCCGACCTACTACTACGCCGAGGCGTATCACCAGCAGTACCTGGCGAAAAATCCTGAAGGCTACTGCGGGATTGGCGGGACCGGCGTGGTCTGCCCCATCTAAAGCAGCCGCGGCAAGCTAACGCCCCATCACCGTCGGCTTGCCGCTTACGCCTATTGTTCCGCGATCAGCCAGTCCATCCGCCAGTCGCCCTGGGTCTGCCCCAGTTTCTGGGCCAGCCACGGCAGCAGCTCGCGCAACTCCTCCTCCAGGCCCCATGGCGGGTTGGCAATGGCCAGGCCCGAGCCATTCAGGCTTTGCGGTGTGTCCAGCGGATGCACCAGCAGCTCCACACGTAGCAACTTCGGCGCCCCCGTACCGGCCAGGTCCTGGTAGAAGCGCTTGAGCGCGCGCTGGTCCTTGACCGGGTACCAGATCGCCGCCACCGTCTGGCGCATGCGACCAATCGCGTCCTTCAACGCGTGGGCGCAGCGCTGCATTTCATCGAGCTGCTCGAACGGCGGGTCGATCAGCATCAGGGCGCGCTTTTCGGCCACCGGGAGCAGCGCACGCGGCACATGCCAGCCTTCACCCAGGTGGACTGCAACACGCCGATCACCCTTCATGTTGTCCTTGAGCAAACGGCCGTCTTCAGGGTGTTTTTCGTTGAGCAGCACGCGTTCGCGCTCGCGGGTCAGGCGCCGCGCCAACTCGGGCGAGCCGGGGTAGTAGCGCAACTGGCCGTCAGGGTTCATGTCATGCAACACGCGCATGTAGTCGGCGGTCAGCGCCGGCAGCGTAGCGTCGTTCCAGAGCCGGGCGATCCCTTCGAGGTACTCGCCGGTCCGGTTGGCCTGATCGCCCTGCAGGTCATACAGGCCGATGCCCGCATGCGTGTCGAGATAGGCGAAAGGCTGTTCCTTGCGCGACATCAGGGCAATCAGGCGGGTCAGTGTGAGGTGTTTGAACACATCGGCATGGTTGCCGGCGTGGAAGGCGTGACGGTAGTTCATGGCAACTCCTGCGAAGGCCTCGCAGTTTACCTTGTGCGACGCGCGACGTCAGGTTGCCGTGCCGGATGGCATGGGGGCCAATCCCCTGCCACCCGGCACAGACAGCGCTTAGACGAACTCGGCCGAGACCTCGGACCACAGGCTGACGCGACGCCCCGAAGACTCGAAGACCTCGATCTCGCGCTTGATCCCGCCGCTCTCCTTCCAGCCCGGCAGATCGAGCACGATCAGCTCATCCATCATCGCCATGTACAAGGCATCCACCGGCGCCCACAGCTTGCCGATAGCCGCGTTGTCCTTGCCTTCGAAGCACAGGTTGATCGGGTGGGACATGCTCACCTGGCTGAACACCGCGTGCCCGGCTTCCAGGATCCGCGCCGCGACCTGGTTGCACGCCAGGAAGCGTTGCTGGACCACATTCGCGTCGGCGTGGCTGTAGGGGCAGGCCAGGAAAATTTTGCGCATCATTACCTCTTCATCGTTCAACGGGGGAAAACCGCTCAGACACGAGCGGGTTGCAGGGCGAAATCCGCAGCTTCGGCTTCTGCCTGCTGCTCATAACGCTGGGCAGCCGGCACCGAGATCTTGATCGCGATCAGCACGGCCAGCAGGCCGCCAAACAGCTTGCCGAACAGGATGGGCAGGATCAGTGTCGGCTGGAAGTTGGCGGTAAAGGCCAGGTGATCGCCGATCAATGCCTGGGCACAGACCCCCAGGGCCACGCACAGCACCTTGTCGCGGGCATTCATGTGCTTGAACAGGTGGAAGGTGGCAATGATGTTGGCAAACACCATGACGAAGCCGGCCGCACCGGTCGGCGACAGGTTGAGATAACGTCCCAACAACGCCATCGGCTTCTTGCAGTAGCGCTGGAACAGGTAGCAGATCGGGAACGTACCGGCGAGCATGATCCCGATGTAGCCAGCGATCTCGATGGCCCGGAACAACTCCTTCTCATCGGCGAACATTGGGTCGAAGCCCCAGCCGCCAAAGGTGATGCTGAAGAACTTGGTGAAGTGTTCGACGATGCACAACGCCAGCACGATCTTGATAAAGGCATCCATGATCTTGCCGAACACCAGGAACCCGCTGACCATCGCCATGGGCCGATAACGCAAGCCTGCCGCCAGTAGGAAGCAGAACACAAACAGCGGCGCGAGCAACTTGAGCATGTCGCCAAAGCTCAGGGCCAGGTAGTACAGGGCCTCGGAATTGGTCGAGACAATGTCACGCACCGGCAGGTTGGCAGCGGTGATGATCAACAGCGACGCCAGCACGGCGAAGGGAATGCTGATCAACCCGGCCATGGCGCCCAGTGCCAGGTACTTGTGGTCCTTGCGTTCGAGCATGGTCAGGCCGACCGGGATCAGGTAGACGATGGTCGCCCCCGAGGTGTAGCCCACCAGCATGGCGGTGATCCACAGGTCGCGGTTGGCGGTCAGCGCATTGGCCAACTGATAGCCGCCCATGTCCACGGCAATGATCGACAGCGCGGCAATCGACACGTCCGAGCCCAAGGCATCAAAGAACGGCCCCAGGGCGTGGGAAATACCCTGGGACAGATAGGGGATCGCCACCATGATGCCGGCCTGGGCCAGGAACACCGGCCCGATGGAATGGATACCGTTGACGAACTCTTTGCCCAGGCCGCTATCGGGCTTGATCACCGAGGACAGCGCGCCTACGACCGCGCCGAGCATAATCAGGTATATGACGTAGTTTCCGAATTCAGCCATGCGCGTTCATCCCATGCACTAATGGAAGTGGCTCCCCAAGGAAGCGGTTTTATAGTTTTTCTAGGCAGATACCTGTTCAACCTGACGGGCGGAACCGGCTCGGCGGACAAAAATGTCACAAACCGACGCGAACTCTAACGCATTTAGCGTGCCATATTGTGAAACACCTGTGGCATTGATCAACCATAGCAACATAATCAGTCAATAAAACCTACGCAAAAGTCACAAACGTACAAATATCGGGCATTGACGTTGCGCGCTGTAATTGTGAAACGGTCAACTAAGTGCTTAAATCCGGGCGAAGCGGCGATGCGCCCAAGGGGTTCTGCCCGATAAGTGCGCGCTCGGTAACATTTTTTGCCCAAATATGTGGCGAAGTACCACTTATGGAAGCCCAGCATGCGTCCCAACGAAAGAAGACAGCAGATCCTCGAACTCCTGCGCCAGCGCGAACGCATCTCGGTGGAAGAGTTGGCACGCGCCATGAGCACCTCCCAGGAGACCATTCGCCGCGACCTGACCGAACTGGCCGATAACGGGCTGGTCAGCAAGTTTCACGGCGGTGCCGCCCTACCGCCCAGCAGCGAGCACGAGAACGCCTTCCAGACCCGGATGAACGAGTCCGCCCAGGAAAAGCGCAGTATCGCCCGCTATGCCGCCGGGCTGTTCGCCCCTGGCGACAGTATCTTCATAGACACCGGCACCACGACCCTGTTCTTCGCCCGCGAACTGGCCCGGCTGCCACGCCTGACCGTGATCACCAACTCGCTGTCCATCGCCACCTGTATTGGCGAGTCGGGCAACCGGGTCTTCATGATCGGCGGCGAATTTCGCCCGGACTCCGAGCAGAACGTCGGCACCCTGGCACTGGAGCAGATCACCCGCTTCAACGCCGAGCACGCGGTGATCACCATCGGCGCCCTGAATGCCGACGGAGCCATGGATTTCTCCATCGAGGAAGCCGAAATCGCCCGCGCCATGATCGCCCAAACGCGCCACCTGACAGTGATCGCCGATGCGTCCAAGCTCGACCGCCGCGGCCTGTTCAAGGTTTTCCCACTGGAGCGCATCGACCGTTTGGTCATCGATCGGCAGCCAGGTGCGGAGCTACTCGCCGCACTGGAAAAAGCCGGGGTCGAGTTGCACATCGTGCCGGCCCGCAGTTGAGCAAAGCGGCCGTTCGGCGCTGTCGCGCTGGCGCCGCCGGCCTTGATACAGTCACTATAAAGTCAACAATTGACCGATTAATGACTAAATAATCATTCATTCAACAAATTTGGCATATATTGTGCTCTGCTAACTCGACCGATCATTCGGTGTTACCGCAGGAAACAGGCACTTATATGACCGAAAAGTATCCGAATAATGTGATTTTCGACGTCGCCATTGTCGGCAGTGGCGTGGTCGGCTGTGCCATGGCCCGACGCTTCGCCCTGGAAGGTGCCAAGGTCGTCCTGCTGGAAAAGAGTAGCGATATCCTCTCCGGCGCCAGCAAGGGCAACAGCGCGATCCTGCACACCGGCTTCGACGCACCCACCGGCAGCGTGGAGCTGGCGTGCATGCAGGCCGGCTATCGCGAGTACCTGGAGATCCACCCGCGCTTGAACCTGCCGCTGCTCAAGACCGGCGCCATGGTCGTGGCCTGGAATGCCGAGGACGCGGCCAAGCTGCCCGCCATCCTTGCCCAGGCCCAGGCCAATGGCGTGAGCAATGTCCGCCTGCTGGACAGCGCCGAGATCCGCCGCCTGGAGCCCCACCTGGCGCAGAACGCACTGGCCGCCGTGCAAGTGCCGGACGAACACTTGATCGACCCCTGGTCCGCGCCCCTGGCCTACCTGCAACAGGCCATGGCCCACGGCGCGCAGGTGCGGCGCCAGGCTGAGGTCCAGGCCGGCAAGTTCGACGGCGAACGTTGGACCCTGCTGACCCCCCAGGGCACCGTCAATGCCCGTTACGTCATTAACTGTGCGGGGCTGTTCGGTGATCGCCTGGAAGAACAACTGCTGGGCCACAGCGATTTTCGGATCATGCCGCGCAAGGGCCAGTTCGTCGTGTTCGACAAGGCCGCCGCGCGCCTGCTTGGCAATATCGTGCTGCCGGTTCCAAACGAGCGCACCAAGGGCATCGTGCTGACACGCACGGTGTACGGCAACCTGCTGGTTGGCCCGACCGCCGAGGAACAGGACGACCGCGACCATGCGGGCCTCGATAGTGCGACCCTACAGAGCCTGATCGACGCCGCCGTGGAACGCATCCCACAACTCGCCGGGATGCCCGTGACCGCCACCTATGCGGGGCTGCGTCCGGCCAGCGAGAAAAAGGAATACCGCATCCAGGCCGATGCCAAGCGCCACTGGATCACGGTCGGCGGCATCCGCTCCACCGGCCTGACCGCCGCCCTGGGAATCGCCCGGCACGTCTTCAGCCTGTATCAGGGCCAGCATGTCCCGGTGGCCGAGCCCATCTGGCCACAAGTGCCGAACCTGGCCGAACACCTACCCCGGGACTACCTCCAGCCCGGCTATGGCGAAATTGTCTGCCATTGCGAAATGGTGACCCGCCGCGAAATCCAGGCGGCCCTGGCCAGCCGCCTGCCGCCCGGCGACTTCGGCGGCCTGAAGCGCCGTACCCGTGCCTGCATGGGACGCTGCCAAGGCTTCTATTGTGGCGCCCAGGTCGCCGAGCTCAGTGCCGACGCCCTTGCCACCCCTCTCGCTACAGGTCGTTGCCATGAAAGCCAGTGAATCCCTGAACGTCGACGTCGCCATTATCGGCAGCGGCCCCGCCGGGCTGGCGGCCGCCATTGAACTGCGCCGGCGTGGCCAGCAACGGGTCGTGGTGATCGAACGCGAAGCCGAGGCCGGCGGTATCCCGCGCCATTGCGGCCATCCGCCTTTTGGCGTGCGTGAGTACGCGCGTCTGTATAGCGGGCCCGCCTATGCCCGGCGTAACGTCGCCGAAGCCCGCAAGGCCGGGGTCGAGTTACTGCTGCACCACAGCGTGATCCAACTGCAGGCCAGTGGCCTGCTGGAACTGGTCAGCCCCACTGGACCGCTGACGATCCAGGCCCGCCGCGTGTTGATCGCCACCGGCGCCCGGGAAACCCCGCGCTCGGCCCGCCTGGTCTCCGGCGACCGCCCGCTGGGCGTGATCAATACCGGCGCCCTGCAAAACTACCTGTATCTGCAAGGGCTCAAGCCCTTCGAACGACCGCTGATTATCGGCACCGAACTGGTCAGCCTGTCCGCCGTGCTCAGTTGCCGGCGCGCCGGTATCCGCCCGATCGCCATGCTCGAAGCCAACCCGCGGGCCACGGCGCGCTGGCCGCTGTCGCTGTTCCCGCGCCTGTGCGGTGTACCGATGCATTTCGGGGCGCAGTTGCTGGCGATCCATGGTACCGGCCGCGTTGAGTCGGCCGATGTGCGCATGGCCGATGGCAGCATCGAGACCCTGGCCTGCGACGGCATCCTGCTGACCGGCCAGTTCACCCCGGAGTCGAGCCTGGTCCGCCTGAGCCACCTGGAGCTGGACAACGGCAGCGGCGGCCCGTCCGTGGACCAGTTCGGGCGCTGCTCGGACCCGACCTACTTCGCCGCCGGCAATCTGCTGCGCCCAATCGAAACGGCTGGCTGGTCGTATCGCGAAGGCCGCCGTATCGCCGGCCTGATCGACCGCGACCTGCGCGGCGAGCTGCCCACGGCCGGCGCGCAGGTGGCCATCCACTGCGCGGCGCCGATCAAGCTCTGTGTCCCGCAGCGCCTGGGGCACAGCCGCACACCCGGGCTGAGCCACCTGCAATTGCGCGTCGCCGCGCCCGCCTCCGGCACCCTGCGGGTACTGGCCGACGGTCGGGAAATCTGGCGTCGCCAGATCGATGTCCTGCCCGAGCGCCGCGTGCTGATCCCCCTCGATGCCCTGCACCTGCCTGACGATACCGAACGCCTGGACGTTTGCATCGACTCCTGAATCCAACACGAGAACAAGACCATGCGTATAGCCGCACTCGACCAGGGCACTACCAGCACCCGCGTACTCGTTGTCAGCAGCGATGGCCGCGCCGATATCCAGTTGGCCCTGCGTCACCAGCAACACCACCCGCGTGCGGGCTGGGTCGAACACGATCCGCTGGAGCTGCTGGCCAATGTCGAGCGCTGCCTGGAAGCCACCGGGCGCGTGGATGCCATCGGCCTGGCCAACCAGGGCGAAAGCTGCCTGGCCTGGGACGCCATTACCGGCGAGCCCCTGTCGCCGGTGATCGTCTGGCAGGACAACCGCACCACCCCACGCATTGAAGAGCTCCGCGCCCAGGGCGCCGAAGCCCTGACCCTGGAACGCAGCGGGCTGCCACTGGACGCCTACTTCTCGGCGAGCAAGCTGGCCTGGATCCTGGAGAATCTGCCGCCGGCCCAGGCCGCGCTCCAGGCCGGGCGTCTGCGCCTGGGCACCACCGATGCGTACTTTCTCGACCGCCTGGCCGGGGTCTACGCCACTGACGTGACCACCGCCTCGCGGACCTCATTGATGAACCTGGCGACCGGCCAGTGGGACCCCCAGCTCTGCGAGCTGTTCGGGGTGCCGCTGCACGCCCTGCCCGAAATCCGCTCCACTGTCGGCGACTTTGGTCGCATCGGCCAGGTGCCGGTCACCGCCTCGATGGTCGACCAGCAGGCCTCGCTCTACGGCCATGGCTGCCGCGAACCGGGCGACGCAAAAATCACCTTCGGCACCGGTGCCTTTGCCCTGACCGTCACCGGCGAGCAGATCATCCGCTCGCCGGAAAACGGTCTGCTGGCGACCATTGCCTGGCAGGTTGACGGCAAACCGGTGTATGCCATGGACGGTGGCGTCTATGACGCCAGCGCAGCCGTGGAGTGGGCCGCACGCCTGGGCCTGTTCAGCGACTTCTCGGAGCTGGCGAGCTTTGACAGCCCCGCCGCGATCTCGCGCGAACTGGCCTTTGTCCCCGCGCTGTCGGGGCTCGCCTGCCCGCACTGGGACCGCAGCGCCGCCGCACTGTGGGTCGGCATGAACGCCAGCACCACACGCCAGGATATGTGCCAGGCCGTGCTCGAAGGCGTGGCCCTGCGCAGCGCCGAGGTCATCGGCGCGATGGACGGCTACCTGAACGTCACCGATCGCCTGTCGATCGATGGCGGCCTGGCCCGCAGCCCATACTTTGCGCAATTCCTCGCCGATATCCTGCAACGGACCATCGTCACCCAGCGCTTTGACGAACTCACCGCCTTCGGTTGCGCCGCCCTCGCCGCCCGCGGCCTGAACGTCGAACTGCCTGCCCTGGGCAATACCAGTACCGACTACCGCCCACGGATCGATGCCGCCACCGCTGCCCACTGGCGCCAGACCTTCAGCGGTGCGGTCGAGCGTTCCCAAGGCTGGCGCCAGAACGCCTGAACCTGATCTGCGCGCCCACCTCCCGGGCGCGCCACTCTCCCCGTCCCACGGAAGGAAACCCCATGAATGTCTTGCCCGTCCGGCTCAGTCACCGACTCAGCCTGGGCTGCCTGCTATTGCTCGTGCTCACCGCCCTGGCCGTCTACGCGGTCATGACCTGGCGCGGCCAACCCCGTGTCGAAGCCAGCAGCCGGATGCTCTCGCAACAAACCGGCCAGGCGATTATCAATCGCCTGTCGATGCAGCTCGCCGAAATCGAAGGCGTGACGACCAGCCTGTCGCACCTGGCCAGCGGCCTGCCGAAAGACGAACACAGCTACCTGCAAGGCCTGCCGAAGATCATCGACCATGAAAACGACCCGTCCATCGCCGGCGGCGGCGTCTGGCCGGAACCGGGCGCCTTTGACCCGGCCCAGGCGCGGCGCAGTTTCTTCTGGGCGCGCGACGAGCGCGGGCAGATGGTCTATCACGACGAGTTCAACCAGCCGGACTTCAGCGACTACCACACCGAAGCCTGGTACAGCGAGGCCCGCGCCAAACCCACCGGCCGCTGCATGTGGACCGAAGGTTACCTGGACAGCGTAACCGGCGAGCCCATGGTCACCTGCACCGTGCCCTACCATCTGGACGGCCGCTTCGCCGGCGTCTCGACCCTCGACCTGCGCCTGGACGGCTTGAGCCAGGTCCTGGAAGAACAGGGCAACGTCACCGGTGGCTATGCCTTCGCCCTCGATCAACGGGGCAATGTGCTGTACTTCCCCGGGATCAAGCCCAAGCCCGGGGCCGCCATGCCGACCCTGGCGGACCTGAGCCGCGACCAGGCCTGGCTCGCCCCCGTGCAGAGCGCCGTGGCCGGGCTCGGCGCGCAATCGACCGCCAGCCTCAAACTGAACCATGACGGACGCCTCGACGAAGCCAGCCAAGTCCATCTGTTCGTGATGCCCGGTTCCGGCTGGGTCATCGGCCTGGTCACCCCACAAAACCGTATCACCGAACTGGCCCGCACCCTGACCGGCGACATCCTGCTCTGGCTGTTGCCGGCCCTGGCCGCGCTGCTGTTCTTCGCCTGGCTGGCCGGCCATCGCCTGATCGCCCAGTTGGAAGAAACCACCCGGCAGATCGATGCCCTCAGCGCCGGCGGCGCACGCATCAACGAACTGAGCATCGAGCGCCACGATGAAATCGGCACCCTGCGTGGAGCGGTCAATCGCTATGCCGCCCATCTGCGCGCCCTGCTGCAGCAAATCGCCGCAGAGTCCGGCCAGCTCAATGGCCAGACCCGCGAGCTGGCAGCGCTCAGCGCAACCCTGGCCGAACGCGCCGAGCAGCAGCGTCAGGAGAACATCCAGCTGGCAGCGGCCATTACCGAAATGTCGTCGAGCGCCCAGGAAGTGGCCTTCAACACCAATCAGTGCGCTGACACCGCGCGCAACTCCCTCGGCGTGGTCCAGGACGGCCAGAACAAGGCCGAGCAATCGAGCCGGATGATGCAGACCCTGTCCCTGGAAATCACCGACGCTTGCGAGGTGGTCGCCGAGTTGGCCAACGACAGCCAGCGCATCGGCACGGTCCTGGATGTGATCAAGAGCATTTCCGCGCAGACCAACCTGCTTGCCCTCAACGCCGCGATCGAGGCCGCCAGGGCCGGTGAAGCGGGCCGCGGTTTTGCCGTGGTAGCCGATGAAGTCCGCGCACTGGCCGGCAAGACCCAGCATTCGGCGGATGAGATCAGCGCCATGATCGACTCCTTGCGCGACGCCTCGCATAAAGCCGTTGGCGCCATGCATGAGGGGCGCGATAACGCCAGCAACGCGCTGACCGGCAGCCAGGTCACGACCAGCGCACTGACCGTGACGGTGGAGAACTTTCGCAGCATTTCCGAGCGCACCGAGCAGATCGCCGTGGCCGCCCAGGAACAGAGCCATGTCACGCAGGAAATCAGCCAGTTGACCGAACGCATCCAGAGCCTGAGCGAGGCCAATGCCCAGGACGCCAGCGAGCTGAAGCACGTCGGTAGCCTGATCGCCCAGTTGTCGGCGCGCCTGGAACAATTGAGTCGCGGCTGATACTCGGCCTCGGGACGGGTGACACCATGGCGTCGTGCCCGTCCCGAGGAAGTATTGCCGATTGCCTCGGTCTATCGGACACTGGCGCCCCGGTTAGCGGTCCGCCTGCCGGCGTTTGGCGACTCAGACTCACGAGACCATGAACGACCGCGCCGCCCGGCTGTGCTCATTCAATGGAATTTATCTGAGTCGAGGCTTTATGAAAGACGCAACGATTGCGCTGCACCATGGTTTCAAATCGGACCCGACCACCAAGGCCGTGGCCGTGCCCATCTACCAGAACGTCGCGTTCGAATTCGACAATGCCCAGCATGGCGCCGATCTGTTCAACCTGGATGTACCGGGCAATATCTACACCCGGATCATGAACCCCACCAACGATGTCCTGGAACAACGCATGGCGGCCCTGGAAGGCGGTATCGCCGGCCTGGCCGTGGCCGCCGGCAGCGCAGCGATCCACTATGCAATCCAGACCCTGACCCAGGCCGGTGACAATATCGTCTCCACGCCCCAGCTCTATGGCGGCACCTACACGCTGTTTGCCCACCTGCTGCCCAGCTTTGGCGTCGACGTGCGCTTTGCCCGCGACGACTCGGCCGAGGCCATTGCCGAATTGATCGACGACAAGACCAAGCTGGTCTACTGCGAAAGCATCGGCAACCCGGCCGGCAATATCGTCGACCTCGCGGCCCTGGCCCAAGTCGCCCATGCGCGCGGCGTACCACTGATGGTCGACAACACCGTGGCGACGCCGATCCTGTGCAAGCCAATCGAATTCGGCGCCGATATCGTCGTGCACTCGGTGACCAAATACGTCGGTGGCCACGGTAATTCCCTGGGCGGGATGATCGTCGACAGCGGCACGTTCCCCTGGGCCGACTACCCGGAAAAATTCGCCAGCCTCAACACGCCCGAGCCGGCCTACCACGGCGTGGTCTACACCGAAAAATTCGGCCCGGCGGCCTTTATCGCCCGCGCCCGCACCGTGCCGCTGCGCAATACCGGCGCGGCACTGGCGCCGATGAATGCCTTCCTGCTGCTGCAAGGCCTGGAAACCCTGGCACTGCGCATGGAGCGCCATACCGAGAACGCCCTCAAGGTCGCGCAGTTCCTCCAGGGCCACGAGCAGGTCGCCTGGGTCAGCTATGCTGGACTGCCCGAGCACCCGCACCATGAACTGGCGCTCAAATACATGCAGGGCAAGCCGTCGGCGATCCTTTCGTTCGGCCTCAAGGGCGGCTACGAAGCGGGCGTGCGCTTCTACGATGCGCTGCAGATCTTCAAGCGCCTGGTCAATATCGGCGACGCCAAGTCCCTGGCCTGCCATCCAGCCTCCACCACCCACCGGCAAATGACGGTCGAAGAGCAGGCCAAGGCAGGGGTCAAGCCGGAGATGATTCGTCTGTCGGTGGGCATTGAAGCCATTGAAGACATCCTCGACGACTTGCGCCAGGCGCTGAACGCTTGATCTTACGCAGGCGCTTGTAGGCGCCGCTCGCCCCTACAGGTTCAGCGGCCAGGCATTTGTCCAGGCCAAAAAAAACGGCCCGCATCGTTGGATGCGGGCCGTTTTTTTCGATCAGCGTTTCAGCTCAGGGCACTCAGTGCTCCAGGCGGAACTGCTTTTCGGCGGCGTCAAAGCGCTGCAGCATGGCGGCCGACGGTTTACCCATCAGGCTGACCACGTAGATCGCCAGGCTGGCGAAGATGAAGCCTGGGATGATTTCATACAGGCCCAGCAGCTCGAAGTGCTTCCAGACGATCACGGTCACCGCACCGACCAGCACACCGGCCAGGGCGCCGTTGCGCGTCATGTTCTTCCAGATCACCGAAATCAGCACCACCGGCCCGAACGCCGCGCCGAAACCGGCCCAGGCGTAGCTGACCAGACCCAGTACACGGTTATCCGGGTTGGCCGCCAGAGCGATGGCAACCAGTGCGACCACCAGCACCATGGCGCGGCCGACCCAGACCAGTTCAAGCTGGGAAGCACTCTTGCGCAGGAAGGCTTTGTAGAAATCTTCGGTCAGGGCGCTGGAACACACCAGCAGCTGGCAGCTCAGGGTACTCATCACTGCCGCCAGAATCGCCGACAGCAGTACACCGGCAACCCATGGGTTGAACAGCAGCTTGGCCAGTTCGATAAACACGCGCTCGGGGTTATCGGTCACGGGACCGGCCACTTCCGGATGCGCCGCGAAGTAGGCGATACCGAAGAAGCCCACCGCCACGGTGCCGCCCAGGCAGAGGATCATCCAGGTCATGGAGATGCGACGCGCCTTGGCAATCGACTTGACCGAATCCGCCGCCATGAAGCGGGCGAGGATATGCGGCTGGCCGAAGTAGCCCAGGCCCCAGCCCATCAGCGAGATGATGCCGATAAAGGAGGTGTTTTTCAGCATATCGAAGTTGCTTGGGTCTTGCGCTTCGATGGCCAGGAAGGTTGTGTCGACGCCTCCGGTGGCCAGCAACACGATGATCGGCGTCAGGATCAACGCGAAGATCATCAGGGTCGCCTGCACGGTGTCCGTCCAGCTCACTGCCAGGAAACCACCGATAAAGGTGTAGGCAATGGTCGCTGCAGCACCGGCCCAAAGCGCGGTTTCGTAGGACATGCCGAAGGTGCTTTCAAACAACCGTGCGCCGGCAACGATGCCCGAAGCGCAGTAGATGGTGAAGAACACCAGAATCACCACCGCCGAAATAATGCGCAGCACACCGCTTTTATCTTCGAAACGGCTGGCGAAGTAATCCGGCAGGGTCAGCGCATCGCCGTTGTGCTCGGTCTGCACGCGCAGACGGCCGGCGACGAACAGCCAGTTCAGGTAGGCACCGACGATCAGGCCGATGGCAATCCAGCTTTCCGACAGGCCAGACATGTAGATGGCGCCCGGCAGGCCCATCAACAACCAGCCACTCATGTCCGAGGCACCGGCTGACAGCGCGGTGACCACACTGCCCAGGCTACGACCGCCCAGAATGTAGTCGGACAAGTTATTGGTAGAGCGATAGGCCATGAGACCGATCAGCACCATTGCCGCGATATAGATCACAAACGTGATCAGGGTTGGGTTGCTTACACTCATTCGTTATTGCCCTGGCATTTGTTGTTATCAGCAACGGCCGACAGCCCCTGCCCCTTTGAAAAGGGATAGACGGTTGTGCCGGACGCGCATTTAGGGCCGACGTTTCCCCAGGAAAACCATCGACCGTAGCAGCAGACCCGCAAACGGGTTGCACCGTGGGCGCGAATCCTATTCAACAATACAAATCAGGTGCAACCAGTTTCTGGCAGATTGAGTTGCACCCAGTCGGATTTATGTACGCATACGTCCTTTTTGCTTCTTTTCGGAGCAAAAACCCTTCAGTAACCAAATAAAACGCACTTATTCCACGAAGATTGGATCCACTTGCTCGCACTTCCTGACGAACAGCCGGATTTTCCGCGAAAAAATGGGTTGCACCCGGTTGCACCTGTTACAACGCGAAGCTAATCTTGCCGCCAGCTGATGCCACGCGGTAGTGGCAACCATGAGGATAAAAATATGGCTACGACCACCCTTGGCGTCAAACTCGACGACCCTACTCGCGAACGCTTGAAGGCCGCCGCTACTTCGATTGACCGCACTCCGCACTGGCTGATCAAGCAAGCCATCTTCAACTATCTGGAAAAACTCGAAAGCGGTGCAACCCTGAGCGAGCTCAGCGGTGCCACCCGCGCCGAGGCCGACGATGCCGGCGAAGTCCAGAGCGACCACGCTCATCAATGCTTCCTCGAGTTCGCCGAGAGCATCCTGCCGCAATCGGTCCTGCGCGCCTCCATCACCGCCGCCTACCGTCGCCCGGAGCAGGAAGTCGTGCCCATGCTGCTGGAGCAGGCGCGCCTGCCGGCCGCCATGGCCGAAGCGACCCACAAGCTGGCCTCGACCATTGCCGAGAAACTGCGCAACCAGAAGAGTGCCGGCGGCCGTGCCGGTATCGTCCAGGGTCTGCTGCAGGAATTCTCCCTGTCGTCCCAGGAAGGCGTGGCGCTGATGTGCCTGGCCGAAGCGCTGCTGCGTATCCCGGACAAAGGCACCCGCGACGCCCTGATCCGCGACAAGATCAGCACCGGTAACTGGCATCCACACCTGGGCAACAGCCCGTCGCTGTTCGTCAACGCTGCGACCTGGGGTCTGCTGCTGACCGGCAAGCTGGTGTCGACCCACAACGAAGCGGGCCTGACCTCCTCCCTGAGCCGCATCATCGGCAAGAGCGGTGAGCCGATGATCCGCAAGGGCGTCGACATGGCCATGCGCCTGATGGGCGAGCAGTTCGTGACCGGCGAAACCATCGCCGAAGCCCTGGCCAACGCCAGCCGCTTTGAAAGCAAAGGCTTCCGCTACTCCTACGACATGCTCGGCGAAGCCGCACTGACCGAACATGACGCGCAGAAATACCTTGCGTCCTACGAGCAGGCCATCCACTCCATCGGCAAGGCTTCCCACGGCCGCGGCATCTACGAAGGCCCGGGCATCTCGATCAAGCTGTCGGCCCTGCACCCGCGCTATAGCCGCGCCCAGTACGAGCGCGTGATGGACGAGCTGTACCCGCGCCTGCTGTCGCTGACCCTGCTGGCCAAGCAATACGATATCGGCCTGAACATCGACGCCGAAGAAGCCGACCGCCTCGAACTGTCCCTGGACCTGCTCGAACGCCTGTGCTTCGAACCACAGTTGACCGGCTGGAACGGCATCGGCTTCGTGATCCAGGCTTACCAGAAACGCTGCCCGTACGTGATCGACTACGTCATCGATCTGGCCCGCCGCAGCCGTCACCGCCTGATGATCCGCCTGGTAAAAGGCGCGTACTGGGACAGCGAAATCAAGCGCGCCCAGGTCGACGGCCTGGAAGGCTATCCGGTCTACACCCGCAAGGTGTACACCGATGTGTCCTACATTGCCTGCGCCCGCAAGCTGCTGTCGGTACCGGAAGTCATCTACCCGCAGTTCGCCACGCACAACGCCCACACCCTGTCGGCCATCTACCATATCGCCGGTCAGAACTACTACCCGGGCCAGTACGAGTTCCAATGCCTGCACGGCATGGGCGAACCGCTGTACGAGCAAGTGGTGGGCAAAGTCGCTGATGGCAAGCTGAACCGCCCGTGCCGCGTCTATGCGCCGGTCGGCACCCACGAAACACTGCTGGCCTACCTGGTCCGTCGCCTGCTGGAAAACGGCGCGAACACCTCGTTCGTCAACCGCATCGCCGACCACACAATCTCGATCCAGGAACTGGTCGCCGACCCGGTCAGCAGCATCGAGCAGATGGCGACCCAGGAAGGCGGTTTCGGCCTGCCGCACCCGCGCATCCCGTTGCCGCGTGACCTGTACGGCAGCGAGCGCGCCAACTCGGCCGGTATCGACATGGCCAACGAACATCGCCTGGCCTCGCTGTCCTGCGCCTTGCTGGCCACGGCCCACAACGACTGGAAAGCCGTACCGACGCTGGGCTGCGAAGCCAGCAACGGCATGGCTGCACCGGTGTTGAATCCGTCCGATCACCGCGACGTGGTCGGCCATGTGCAGGAAGCCAACCTGGACGACGTGAGCAATGCGCTTCAGTGCGCCGTCAATGCCGCGCCGATCTGGCAAGCCACGCCACCGGCAGAGCGCGCCGCGATCCTGGAGCGTGCTGCCGACCTGATGGAAGGCGAGATCCAGCCGCTGATGGGCCTGTTGGTCCGCGAAGCGGGCAAGACCTACCTCAACGCCATCGCCGAAGTGCGTGAAGCCGTCGACTTCCTGCGCTACTACGCGGTGCAGGCACGCAACGACTTCACCAACGACGCCCACCGCCCACTGGGCCCGGTGGTCTGCATCAGCCCGTGGAACTTCCCGCTGGCGATCTTCAGTGGCCAGGTCGCGGCTGCACTGGCGGCCGGTAACCCGGTATTGGCCAAGCCCGCCGAACAGACACCGCTGATTGCTGCCCAGGCCGTACGCCTGCTGCTCGAAGCCGGCATCCCGCAGGGCGTGCTGCAAATGCTCCCGGGCCGTGGCGAAACCGTCGGTGCTGGCCTGGTCGGCGACGATCGCGTCAAGGGCGTGATGTTCACCGGCTCCACCGAGGTGGCGCGTCTGCTGCAACGCAATGTCGCCGGCCGCCTGGATGCCCAGGGCCGTCCGATCCCGCTGATCGCCGAAACCGGTGGCCAGAACGCAATGATCGTCGACTCCTCGGCACTGACCGAACAAGTCGTGATCGACGTCGTGTCTTCGGCCTTCGACAGTGCCGGCCAGCGTTGCTCGGCCCTGCGTGTACTGTGCCTGCAGGAAGACTCTGCCGACCGCGTGATCGAAATGCTCAAGGGCGCCATGGCTGAATGCCGCCTGGGTAACCCGGAGCGCCTGTCCGTGGATATCGGCCCGGTCATCGACGCCGAAGCCAAGGCAGGTATCGAGAAGCACATCCAGGGTATGCGCGAGAAAGGCCGTACGGTCTATCAAGTGGCCATTGCCGACAGCGACGAATGCCAACGCGGCACGTTCATCATGCCGACCCTGATCGAGCTGGAAAGCTTCGACGAACTGCAACGTGAAATCTTCGGCCCAGTCCTGCACGTCGTGCGCTACAGCCGCAAGAACATCGACCAGTTGATCGAGCAGATCAATGCTTCCGGCTACGGCCTGACACTGGGCGTGCACACCCGTATCGACGAGACCATCGCCAAAGTGGTGGACAACGTTCATGCCGGTAACGTCTACGTTAACCGCAACATCGTCGGTGCTGTGGTCGGCGTGCAGCCATTCGGCGGCGAAGGCCTGTCGGGCACCGGCCCGAAAGCCGGCGGCCCGCTGTACCTGTACCGCCTGCTGTCGACCCGCCCAAGCGACGCCATCGAGCAATCCTTTGCCCGCAGCGATGCGCAGAGCGCACCGGATACCCGTCTGCGTGACGCCATGAGCAAGCCGCTGAGCGCCCTGCAAGCCTGGGCCGAAAGCAGCAAGCTGGGGGATCTGAGCGCCCTGTGCACACAGTTCGCGGCCCAATCGCAAAGCGGCATCACCCGCCAACTGGCCGGCCCGACTGGCGAGCGCAACAGCTATGCGATCCTGCCACGCGAACACGTGCTGTGCCTGGCGCAAGTCGAGTCCGACCTGCTGACCCAACTGGCTGCCGTACTGGCTGTCGGCAGCTCCGCGGTCTGGCCGGACAACGCCCAGAGCAAAGCCCTGTACGCTCGCCTGCCGAAAGATGTGCAAGCGCGCATCCAGCTGGTTGCCGACTGGACCAAGGACGAAGCGGTTTTCGACGCTGTACTGCATCACGGCGACAGCGACCAGCTGCAAACCGTGTGCAAGCAGGTCGCCCAGCGTGCTGGCGCGATCATCGGGGTTCACGGCCTGTCCCAGGGCGAGACTTCGATTGCCCTGGAACGCTTGGTGATCGAGCGCGCCTTGAGCGTCAACACGGCCGCAGCGGGCGGTAACGCCAGCCTGATGACCATCGGCTAAGTCACCCTGCAACACCCAGAGGGCGCCCTGACCGGCGCCCTTTTTTATGCCCGATACATTCCCTGCAGCCGTTGCCGCCAGGCGACGTCCAAGGGCGTAGCGCTCGCCAATCAAACGCCAAGGTATGTCCGACACCCCGCTGACAAAGGCTCACGCCAGCTGCAGCACCGGACGCAACCTGTCGCCAGCGGCGACGGGATCGGCCCCGCGCGTCTGTTTGGCCGCTTTATCACGCGGATCAATCTTGCTATCCAGGGTTTATCCACGCTCCTAGACTCGGCCCACTCCCCTCTTCAGGTAGGCCGTCATGTCCGAGATGCTGCTCAGTTCCCGCAATCTGGCTTTCGAGCTGTATGAGGTACTCGATGCCGAAGGCCTGACCCAACGCGAGCGCTTCGCCGAGCACAGCCGGGAAACCTTCGACGCCGCCATCGGCACCGCACGCTCGCTCGCCGAAAAATACTTCGCGCCCCATAACCGCAAGGGCGACGAAAACGAACCGCGCTATGAAAACGGCGAAGCCATTTTGATCCCGGAAGTCAAACCGGCGGTGGAGGCCTTTCTCGACGCTGGCTTTCTCAACGCCGCACGTCGTTTCGAGGCCGGCGGCATGCAATTGCCGACGCTGCTGTCCCAGGCCTGCTTTGCGCATTTCCAGGCCGCCAACGCGGCCTCGGCGTCCTACCCCTTCCTGACCATGGGCGCGGCCAACCTGATCGAGAGCTTTGGCAGCGAGGAACAGCGACAGCGCTTTCTCCAGCCGATGATCGACGGCCGCTTCTTCGGCACCATGGCGCTGACCGAGCCCCATGCCGGCTCGTCGCTGGCTGATATCCGCACCCGCGCCGAGCCGGCGGCGGACGGCACCTATCGCCTCAAGGGCAACAAGATCTTTATCTCCGGCGGCGACCATTCGCTGTCGGAAAACATCGTGCATATGGTCCTGGCCAAGCTGCCCGACGCACCGACCGGGGTGAAAGGCATTTCGCTGTTTATCGTGCCCAAGTTCCTGGTCAACGACGATGGCAGCCTGGGGCCGCGCAACGATGTGCTGCTGGCCGGTCTATTCCACAAGATGGGCTGGCGCGGCACCACCTCGACGGCACTGAACTTCGGTGATAACGGCGCCTGCGTCGGCTACCTGGTCGGCAAGCCGCACCAGGGCCTGAGCTATATGTTCCAGATGATGAACGAGGCTCGGATCGGTGTCGGCATGGGGGCGGTCATGCTCGGCTACGCCGGTTACCTGTACTCCCTCGACTATGCCCGCGAACGCCCGCAAGGCCGCCTGCCAGACAACAAGGACCCAGGCACCGCACCGGCCGCGATCATCCAGCACGCCGACATAAAACGCATGCTGCTGACCCAGAAGGCCTACGTCGAAGGCGCCTTCGACCTTGGCCTGTATGCCGCCCGCCTGTTCGATGACACCACGACCCTGGGCACCGAGGCCGAGCGCAAGCAGGCCCATGAACTGCTCGATCTGCTCACCCCTATCGTCAAGTCCTGGCCTTCGGAGTTCTGCCTGAAGGCCAACGAACTGGCGATCCAGATTCTCGGCGGCCATGGCTACACCCGCGAGTACCCAGTGGAGCAGTACTACCGCGACAATCGCCTGAACCCGATTCACGAAGGCACCCACGGCATCCAGTCCCTCGACCTGCTCGGGCGCAAGCTCGCCCAGAATGGCGGTGCCGGGCTCAAGCAACTGATCCGCCTGATCGCCAACACCGCCGAAGCGGCTCGCGCCCATCCCGGCCTGGATGCCTTGCGCCAGCCCCTGGAGCAGTTAGTGGCGCGCCTGCAAAGCACGACCCTCGGCCTGCTCACCGACCTGGCACAGGGCCAGGTCAGCAGCACCCTGGCCAACTCCGCGCTGTACCTCAAAGTCTTCGGCCATAGCGTGATCGGCTGGCGTTGGCTGGAGCAGGCGGTCCGCGCCGAAACAGGACTGGCACAGGGCAATCCGGCGGACGAGGCCTTCTATCGGGGCAAACTGCAGGCCGCACGCTACTTCCTGACCTGGGAAGTACCCGCCTGTCATCATGACCTGGCCTTGCTCGACGCCCGGGATGACACCTGCCTAACCATGCGCGACGAATACTTCTAACGGCCCTTGCCAACCTCAAGCGGCAAGAAAGATCCCAAACAAGGCTGTCTGCCTTTAGTTGACAGCGGATGCTTGCCGCTGCTGCCCAAAGCTTTTTGACATCGGAGTAATTCAGCAGGTTAGAATCGCTGGCACGCAGACTGCATGTTCGGTTTGCGCCCCGCCTTTATGTTTTTCTGGAGTACTGCCTTTGAATGCGACGACCATCAACAGCCTGTTCTTGATCGGCGCGTTGCTGGTAGGTGCAAGTATTCTTGTCAGTTCTCTTTCCTCACGCCTGGGCATCCCGATTCTGGTGATCATCCTGGCCGTGGGCATGACCGCTGGCGTCGATGGCGGCGGCATCATCTTCGATAACTACCCGACCGCCTACCTGGTGGGCAACCTGGCCCTGGCCGTGATCCTGCTCGACGGCGGCCTGCGCACCCGGGTTTCCAGCTTTCGCGTGGCCCTCTGGCCCGCCTTGTCGCTCGCCACCGTCGGGGTGCTGATCACCACCGGCCTGACTGGCATGATGGCCGCCTGGCTGTTTGACCTGAATCTGATCCAGGGCCTGCTGATCGGAGCCATTGTCGGCTCCACCGACGCCGCGGCGGTGTTCTCGCTGCTCGGCGGCAAGGGCCTTAACGAACGGGTCAGCGCCAGCCTGGAGATCGAATCCGGCAGCAACGATCCCATGGCCGTGTTCCTGACCGTCACCCTGATCGACATGCTCGCCAGCGGCCAGACCGGCCTGCACCTGAGCCTGCTGTGGCACCTGATCCGCGAGTTCGGCATCGGCGGGATCGTCGGCCTAGCCGGCGGCTGGCTGATGCTGCAAATGGTCAACCGGATCAACCTGGCCAACGGCCTTTACCCGATTCTGGTGATCGCCGGCGGCCTGGTCGTGTTCGCCCTGACCAACGCCCTGCACGGCAGCGGCTTCCTGGCGGTCTACCTGTGCGGCCTGGTGATCGGCAATCGCCCGGTGCGCAGCCGCCACGGCATCCTGCATATGCTCGACGGCATGGCCTGGCTGGCGCAGATCGGCATGTTCCTGGTCCTCGGCCTGCTGGTCACACCCCACGACTTGCTACCCATCGCACTGCCGGCCCTGGGCCTGGCCCTGTGGATGATTCTGTTCGCGCGTCCTCTGTCAGTGGTGGTCGGCCTGTTGCCGTTCAAGGCCTTCCATGGGCGCGAGAAGGCGTTTATCTCCTGGGTCGGGCTACGCGGCGCGGTACCGATCATCCTTGCGGTGTTCCCGCTGATGGCGGGACTGCCCCACGCCCAGCTGTATTTCAACCTGGCGTTCTTTATCGTGCTGGTCTCGCTGCTGGTCCAGGGCACCAGCCTGCCGTGGGTCGCCAAACTGCTCAAGGTCACCGTCCCGCCGGAACCCGCGCCGATCTCCCGGGCCGCCCTGGAGGTGCATGTCACCAGTGAGTGGGAACTGTTCGTCTACCGCCTCGGGGCGGAAAAATGGTGCATCGGCGCGGCCCTACGCGAACTGAAGATGCCCGAGGGCACGCGTATCGCGGCGTTGTTCCGCGGCCAGCAACTGCTCCATCCATCGGGTAGCACCACCCTGGAAGTCGATGACCTGCTGTGCGTGATCGGCCATGAACACAACCTGCCCGCCCTGGGCAAACTGTTCAGCCATGCGCCGCAACGCGGCCTGGACCTGCGCTTCTTCGGTGACTTTGTCCTCGAAGGCGACGCTCAGTTGGGCGCGGTGTCGGCGCTATACGGTTTGCAGCTCGACGGCCTGGACCCCGATATGCCGCTCAGCCGCTTTATCGCGCAAAAGGTCGGTGGCGCGCCGATCGTCGGCGACCAGGTGGAGTGGAACAACACGCTGTGGACTGTCGCCGTGATGGACGGGAACAAGATCGCCAAAGTCGGCGTCAGATTCCCCGAAGGAAGTCGCCCAGGCCCCGGCCTCTTCCTCTAAACTGCCCTTCTCTTACCTGGTTCGACCCACCTCTATGTCCATCCTGCGCACGTTCCTTGTCACGGCCCTGCTGGGCCTGAGTCTTTCCATCGGTGCCTTGCAGGCCGCCGAACCGCCCTCCAGTAGCGCGGTCCAGCAGAGCCTGGACAAGATCGGCGACCGCAAGCTGCCCGACGCCGACCAGAAACTCCTGCAAGCGGTACTGGAGCAGACCCTGGCCTTCCTTGCCAGCCGAGACGACTACGACAATCGCCTGGGCGCGCTCAAACAGCAACTCAGCGACGCGCCGCGCCAGACGGGCGAAAACCAGCGTGAACTGGCCCGCCTCAAGGCCAGCCGCGTCATACCGGTCGCCCAGCGCTACGCCAGCCAGACCGTGCCGCAGTTGGAGCAACTGCTCGCCGAACGCAGCACCCTGCAAGGCGAGCTGCAAAAAGCCCTGGCCGATGCCAACAGCCTGACCATCACCGCCCAGACCCGCCCCGAGCGGGCCCAGGCGGAGATCAGCGCCAGCCAGACCCGCATCCAGCAAATCAACGGCATCCTCAAGCTGGGCAAGGACAACGGTAAGCTCCTGACCACTGACCAGCGCAACCAACTCAACGCCGAGCTGGCCTCGCTCAACTCGCTGATCGTGTTGCGCCGCCAGGAACTGGCCGGCAACACCCAATTGCAGGACCTAGGCAATAGCCAGCACGACCTGTTGATGGAAAAAACGGCACGCCTGGAGCAGGAAATCCAGGACCTGCAGACGCTGATCAACCAGAAGCGCCTGGCCCAGTCCCAGGAAACCGTGACCCAGCAATCGCTCGAAGCGCAAAAGGCTGGCGGCAGCAGCCTGCTCGCCACCGAGAGCGCGACCAACCTGCGACTCTCCGACTACCTGCTGCGCAGCACCGACCGCCTCAACGAGCTGACCCAGCAAAACCTCAAGATCAAGCAGCAACTCGACAGCGTAACCCAGAGCGACCAGGCCCTGGACGAACAGATCAGCGTGCTCAAGGGCAGCCTGTTGCTGTCCAAGATCCTCTACAAGCAGAAGCAGTCCCTGCCGCGCCTACAACTGGACAAGGACCTGGCCGACCAGATCGCCGATATCCGCCTGTACCAGTTCGAGGTCAACCAGCAACGCGAACTGCTGAGCAGCCCCGCCAGCTATGTCGAAACCCTGCTGGCCAATCAACCGGCGGAGCAGGTCACGCCTCAGTTGCGCAAGACCCTGCTGGACCTGGCAATCACCCGCAGCGATTTGCTGGAGCGGCTGAACCGCGAACTGAGCGCCCTGCTCAACGAATCGATCACCCTGCAACTGAACCAGAAGCAACTGCAGGGCATCACTCAGAGCCTGCGCGCAACGCTGGAAGAACAGATGTTCTGGATCCCCAGCAACAAGCCACTGGATCTGGAATGGCTGGAAGCCGTGCCGCTGCGCCTGAAGAAGCAGGTCACCACCCTGCCCTGGGCCTCCAGCCTGAGTGAGCTGACCGACGGCCTGTCCCAGCGGCCGCTGCTGTTTCTGCCACTGCTGCTGATGATCGGCGCCCTGCTGTGGAAGCGCCGCTACCTCTACAGCAAGCTGAATCAGGTGCACCAGGATATCGGCCACTTCAAGCGCGACAGTCAGTGGCATACCCCGTTGGCGATCCTGATCAATATCCTGCTGGCGATGCCCGTGGCGCTGGCCCTTGCACTCTGCGGCTATGCACTGCAGATCGACGCCCGCGGGCAGAATGCCAATCTCGGTTCGGCCCTGCTGCAGATGTCCCAGACCTGGCTGGTGTTCTACACCGCCTACCGCATCCTGGCGCCCGGTGGCGTGGCGGAACTGCATTTCCGCTGGGAGAAGCCCCAGGTCGAATTTCTCCGGGGCTGGGTCCGCAGCCTGGGGCTGGTGGTCATGGCACTGGTGGCCGTGGTCACCATTGCCGAGCATCAGCCGGCGGCACTGGCCGACGATATCCTCGGCATCGCCGTGGTGCTGGCCTGCTACGCGCTGATGGCCTGGCTGCTGAGCCGCCTGCTGCTGGGCAGCCCGACCCACCAGAACACCTCACTGTTTCGTCGCGCCGTCGGCCTGGCGTTTACCGTCCTGCCAATCGCCCTGTTCGTGGCCGTGTGCTTTGGCTACTACTACACCGCGCTGAAGCTCAGCGATCGGCTGATCAACACCCTGTACCTGCTGATGTTCTGGCTGGTGATCGAGGCAACCTTCGTTCGCGGCCTAGCCGTGGCGGCGCGCCGACTGGCCTATCAGCGCGCCCTGGCCAAGCGCCAGGCAGCCAAGGAAGCCGGTGAAGGCGAAGTGCCAGTGGAAGAGCCGACCCTGGACATCGAGAAGGTCAACGAGCAATCCCTGCGGCTGATCCGCCTGGCCCTGCTGGGCGGTTTTATCGCGGCACTGTACTGGGTCTGGGCGGACCTGATCACGGTATTCTCGTACCTGGACAACATCACCCTCTACGAATACACCAGCGGCACCGGTGCGGCGAGGAGCATGGTGCCGATCAGCATCGGCGATGTGATCGGCGCGCTGATCATCGTCGGTATCACCTTCGCCCTGGCGCGCAACCTGCCGGGCCTGCTGGAGGTGCTCGTGCTGTCGCGACTCGACCTGGCCCAAGGCAGCGCCTATGCCACCACCACCCTGCTGTCCTATGCGATTGCCGGGATCGGCTTTGTCACCACCCTGTCGACCCTGGGCGTGAGCTGGGACAAATTGCAATGGCTGGTGGCAGCGCTCTCGGTCGGCCTGGGTTTCGGCATGCAGGAGATTTTCGCCAACTTTATCTCCGGGATCATGATCCTGTTCGAGCGCCCGGTACGGATCGGCGACACCATCACCATCGGCAACCTGTCCGGCACCGTGAGCAAGATCCGCATTCGCGCCACGACCATTACCGACTTCGACCGCAAGGACATCATTGTCCCGAACAAGACCTTTATCACCGGACAACTGATCAACTGGTCGCTGACCGACACCATTACCCGGGTGACCCTCAAGCTGGGCGTCGACTACGGCTCCGACCTGGACCTGGTCAAAGAGCTGCTGCTCAAGGCCGCCCGCGACAACCCACGGGTGCTGAAAGACCCCGAGCCCCACGTGTACTTCCTCAACTTCGGTGAAAGCACCTTGGACCACGAGTTGCGCATGCATGTGCGCGACCTGGGCGACCGCAACCCGGTGATCGACGAGGTCAACCGCTTTATCAATCGCGAGTTCAAGAAGCAGCACATCAACATCTCGTTCCGTCAGATGGAGGTCTATCTGAAGAACCTCCATGGCCAGGAATACAAGATGGTGCCCATCGAGCCGGAGGCGAAGACCATCGTGCCCCTGGCCGATGGCAAGCCGGCGGCCGACCAACCGCCGAGCAAGCTCGACTAGCGCGGCTAATCCCAGCAGAATGCTCGGACATTCTGCTGGAGACGGCCGTTGAAAGCCCTCGACGAACTGACCTTCGATAATCGCTTTGCCCGCCTGGGCGATGTGTTTTCCACCCACGTGCTGCCCGAGCCCATCGACGAGCCACGGCTGGTGGTCGCCAGTGACGCGGCCATGGCCCTCCTTGACCTCGACCCGGCAGTGGCGCAAACACCGGTGTTCGCCGAGTTGTTCAGCGGCCACAAGCTCTGGGCCGAGGCCGAGCCCCGGGCGATGGTGTATTCGGGACATCAATTCGGCTCCTACAACCCACGCCTGGGCGATGGCCGCGGGCTGCTGCTGGGCGAGGTCTACAACGAAGCCGGCGAGCACTGGGACCTGCACCTCAAGGGCGCCGGGCAGACACCCTACTCACGCATGGGCGATGGGCGTGCGGTACTGCGCTCCTCGATCCGCGAGTTCCTCGCCTCCGAAGCCCTGCATGCCCTGGGCATACCCAGCAGCCGAGCGCTGTGCGTCATCGGCTCAAGCACTCCGGTCTGGCGTGAAAAGCAGGAGCGCGCCGCCATGGTCCTGCGCCTGGCGCCGAGCCATATCCGCTTCGGTCATTTCGAGTATTTCTACTACACCCAACAACCAGAACAACAGAAACAGCTGGGCGAGCACGTGCTGGCCCTGCACTTCCCCGAGTGCCTGGAGCAACCAGAACCCTACCTGGCGATGTTCCGCGAGGTCGTCGAGCGCAATGCCGCACTGATCGCCAAGTGGCAGGCCTACGGTTTCTGCCATGGCGTGATGAACACCGACAACATGTCGATCCTGGGTATCACCTTCGACTTCGGGCCGTTCGCCTTCCTGGACGATTTCGACGCCCACTTTATCTGCAACCACTCCGACGACCAGGGCCGCTATTCCTTCAGCAACCAGGTGCCCATTGGCCAGTGGAACCTGAGCGCACTGGCTCAGGCCTTGACGCCGTTTATCAGCGTCGACGCCTTGCGAGAGGCCCTCGGCCTGTTCCTGCCGCTGTATCAGGCCCATTACTTGGACCTGATGCGTCGCCGCCTGGGCCTGACCACCGCCGAAGAGGCCGACCAGCAATTGGTGGAAAACCTGCTGCAACTGATGCAGACCAGCGCGATCGACTACACACTGTTTTTCCGCCGACTAGGAGACGAGTCGCCCGAACAGGCCACGGCCCGCTTGCGCGACGAGTTTATCGACCTCAAGGGTTTCGACACCTGGGCCGAGCTTTACCAAGCCCGTGTCGCCCGGGATCCACACGAAGAACAGTCACAGCGCCAGGCGCGGATGCACGGGGTCAACCCGCTTTACATCCTGCGCAACTATCTGGCCCAGCGTGCCATCGAGGCCGCCGAGCAAGGTGATTACGAGGAAGTGCGGCGACTGCACAAAGTGTTGAGCCGCCCGTTCGAGGCTCAGGCGGGCATGGACAGTTATGCCGAGCGCCCTCCGGAGTGGGGCAAACACCTGGAAATCAGTTGCTCGTCCTAGGCCCGAAGGTCAGATAAACACCTCGGGCGACACCTTGAAGCGTTCGGCGAGCCAGCGGATCTGGCGCAGGTTGAGCTGGCGCTTGCCGCCCAACACCTCCGAAACCACCGATTGCGCCCCAACACCCGGCAAGTCGCTCTGGCTCAAGCGATGCTCAAGCATCAGGTAACGCAACACCTCCACACCGCTGGCCTTGGGGATAGGCCGGTGCTCCAGGTCATACGCCTCGACCCAGTCCCCGACAATCTCCAGTAGGCCGCTCAGCGGGTGCTCCTCGTCGTCGCCAACCCGCTCCAGCAACCTGTCCAGGGCTTCGACCAGACGGTCATAGTCCGCTTCGGTCCTGGGCTTGCGCAGCAGCGGCGCGACAAACGGCCAATGTTGCGAAACCTGTTCAAGCAGTTCATTCATGTTGACGCTTCCTTCCATTTTCCCCTGTCGTATGCGCGGTGATCCAACACCTCCCGGATAAAAAGCCGTTGCGTGGTGAAACGCACCAGGGCAATCAATCGCAACTTGTTGCCGCCGATATCGAAGACATGCCATGGCCCCACTTTATCCACCGACGCAAAGGTCGCCTTTAGCGCGGCGTGATCGGCGAACCTGCTCGACTTGACCACGCGATACCAGGTATCCAGCGCCTTAGCCGAATGCGGCCATTTCTCCTTCGCTTCCCCTATTCGTTTTGCCGTGATGATCCGCATGCAATGTCCCTATCGCATATTGCTATGAAGGTTAGCGGGTGGAATCCCGTATCGCAAATTGCGATACGAATTAATGGACCGATGGTTCACCCTGAGTTAAGGCTAGGGCAGAAGCGTGCCTGCGACGGGCAAAGGTATAAGGGAATATAACCTGGCGTTTGGGGCGGACCCGCGCAGGAGCCCTTGATTATCCGGGCCTTCAACACCAAATAGACTGCATCCATGACTGATTCAAGCGGAGCCTGACAATGGCCGACCCCCTGCTGATTCCCTGCCCTCACTGTAACGGCCTCAACCGCCTTCCCGCCGAGCGCCTGGCCGACCATCCCAAATGCGGTCGCTGCAAGCGCGAAGTCCTGCTGAGCCAACCCTTTGAGCTCAATCAGGCCAGCTACGCGAGCCAGATCAAGGGCGATCTGCCGTTACTGGTGGACGTGTGGGCCGAGTGGTGTGGGCCGTGCAAATCCTTTGCGCCGGTTTTCGCCCAGGCCGCCACGCAGTTGGCGGGCAAGTGCCGCCTGGCCAAGCTCGATAGCGAAGCCAACCAGCAACTGTCGGGGCAATTGGGGATTCGTTCGATTCCCAGCCTGATCGTGTTCAAGAACGGCCGGGAAGTGGCGCGCCAAAGTGGTGCATTGCCTCTGACGCAACTGCTGGCCTGGCTGCGCAGCCAGGGCATCGCCTGACGCCAGGCCTCTGAAGGAGCGCTCGCTGGCGAGCGCCCTGCGGACCGACGTTAAGCGTTGTCTTCCAGCAAGTTGTGCAGCTCGACGAACTGCAGCGTCAGCTTGTGCCGTGGATCGAAATGAATCAGCGGCCGGCTCGCTTCATGGGACTCGCGCATCTTGATCGAACTGCCCAGGTACACCGGCAACACCGGCAAGCCTTCGGCAATCAACTCATCGAGCATCTGCTGCGGCAGGCTGGCGCGTGCCTGGAACTGGTTGACCACGATGCCTTCAACTTCCAGGCCTTCATTATGGTCTTCCTTGAGTTCCTCGATCTCCGCCATCAACCCATACAACGCCTGACGCGAAAAACTATCGCAATCAAAGGGAATCAGCACACGATCGGCGGCGATCAGCGCTGAAACCGCGTAAAAATTCAGGGCCGGCGGGGTATCCAGGTAAATGCGGTCGTAGTCTTCAGCCAACTCGTCGAGCAACTTACGCAACTTGTTGATCTTGTGCTTCGCCTCAAGCTTGGGCTGCAGGTCTGCCAGCTCGGCCGTGGCGGTAATCACATGCAGATTGTCGTAGGGGGTTTCGTAGATATCGACTTTGTTCTTCTTGGCGAAAGGCCCGGAAGACAGCGTCTGCTTGAAGAAATCGGCGATGCCCATGGGGATATCCTCGCCGGTCAGGCCGGTGAGGTACTGGGTGGAGTTGGCCTGGGCATCAAGATCCACCAACAGGGTGCGATAGCCCTCGCTGGCGCTGACTGCCGCCAGATTGCAGGCGATGCTCGACTTGCCTACGCCACCTTTCTGATTGAACACCACGCGCCGCATGAAAAAACCTCCGTGTATCAATGAATGACCGAGTGTAGAGGGCGAAGGCTTGGGTTTGCTACCTCATTGGCCCAAGCGCAACCAATAAGTGGAAACCTGCCCGAGACGTCGGCTAAAAAGCAGGAAATAGTCGACAAACAAAAATACACATTCACCAGGAAAATACTCATTTCCGTATACAAGAACCCATTTGTAAACTTAATCGCTTAAAAAAGACTCATCTGTTTGCTAGGAACTCGTCACACCACGATAATGCGCGCCACTCGGTCATTGGGCCGCGCCAGGGTTGGCATTTGTTCCTCGTCCAACCGCAGTAGGAAAGACAGCCCCCAGGGCCGGGATAAACCTCAGTGATCAATTTCAACATCGCCCAATGGCGCGCCTGGGGACCGGGACTAGAAAGTGCGGACGACTGGCGGGCCTGGTGCCAACAACCCCGGTCGATACAGCCGACCGATGCCGCTCCCGATGTGTCGTTCCTACCTGCCATCCAGCGCCGCCGCCTAAGCCGCCTGGCACGCATGGCCTTCAGTGTGGGCTGGCCGCTGGCAGAGGGCTATCAAGCATTGCCCTTGGTGTTCGTCTCTCGGCATGGCGAAACCCCACGGACCTTTGAGATCCTCAGCGACCTGGCCGCCGAACAGCCGCTGTCGCCGACCCAGTTCAGTCTTTCGGTGCATAACGCGATCATTGGCCTGTGGTCGATCATTCACGGCGAAACCAGTGAGATGACCGCTATCGCGGCGAATGGTGACGGCCTTGAACACGGCATGCTCGAGGCCGCGGCCCTGTTGGCCGAAGGCGCCCCGGCCGTGCTGCTGGTCGTTGCCGAAGAGCAACCGCCAGCGGCCTACCGCGCCTGGATCCATGACGTGCCCTTCCCTTACGCCGTCGGCCTGTTGATAACCGCGGGCGACCAATGGCAACTGACACTGAGCCCGACCCGTGAAGGGCTCGCCCCCGCAACGCAACCTCATGCCCTGAGCTTGCTGCAAACCCTGCTTGGTCAGAAGACCAACTGCCAACATGCCTGGAAGCATCGCGTATGGAACTGGCAACGCAAGCCCTGACCAAAGGCCGCGACGCCTACTACTGGCGCCTGCTGGCTACTGCCCTGAGCTTTGCCCTGTTTGGGCTCGGTGGCCTCTGCCTGCGCCTGATCATTTTCCCACTGCTGAGCTGCTTGCCCGGCGATGCCCAAAGCCAGCGCCGCCGGACGCGACAGACGGTCAGCCGGCTGTTCTGGCTGTTTATCCGCTTCATGGCCCGTACCGGTGTCCTGACGTATGAGGTCCAGGGCGCGGAAAACCTCGGGCGCCCAGGGCAGATGATCATCGCCAATCACCCTTCGCTGATTGACGTGGTATTCCTGATAGGGCTGGTCCGCAATGCCAACTGCGTCGTCAAGCAGAGCCTCTGGCACAACCCCTTTACCCGCGGACCGGTGCGCTCCACCGAATACATCAGTAACGACGGCAGCCTGGAGATGCTCGATGCCGCCGCCAACGCCCTGCAAACCGGGCAGACCCTGATTATCTTTCCCGAAGGCACCCGCACTCAGCCCGGCCAGCCACCCGCCTTTCATCGCGGCGCGGCCGCCATTGCATTACGCGGTGCAAAAATCATCACCCCGGTGGTCATACAGGTCAGCCCGACCACGCTAACCAAGGCCGAGCCGTGGTATCGCATCCCCCAGCAGCGGGTGCATTTCAGTATTCGCGTCGGGGCCGATATAGCCCCCCAAACATTCACCGCAATGGGGCCACCGCCACAGGCCTCGCGCAAACTCAACGACTACCTGCATCAATACTTCATTAAGGAGCTCGCCCTAGATGAGCGATCACACCCTGCACCTTGAAATCAAACAACTGATCATCGATGCCCTCGGACTCGAAGACATCAGCGCCCAGGACATCGAAGACGACCAACCCCTTTTCGGTGACGGCCTCGGCCTGGATTCGGTGGACGCCCTCGAGCTCGGCCTGGCGATCCAAAAGCGCTACGGCATAAAAATAGATGCCGACGCCAAGGATACCCGTGATCATTTTTCCAGCGTGACCAGCCTTGCGGCTTTCGTCACGGCAAAACAGCCAGCTTGAGGCCGCAACATGCAAACCCGTGAAGATATTTTCAATACCCTGCGCGATGCTCTGGTTGAGCTCTTCGAACTGGAGCCCGAGCGCGTCAGCCTTGATAGCAATCTGTATCAGGACCTGGAAATCGACAGCATCGATGCCGTCGACCTGATCGACCATATCAAGCGCCAGACCGGCAAGAAGATCGCCGCCGAGGAGTTCAAGTCCGTGCGCACGGTCAGCGATGTGGTCGAAGCGGTTTACCGCCTGGTCAATACCGACGCATGACTCGTCTGATTGGTCTTGGCCTACTGCTCGCGGGCCTGATGTACCCCTTTGCGGTGTACTTCGGCATCGAACATTTTGCCCCCTGGCAATTCGGGCTATTGCTCGGTGGCCTGTGGCTCGCCCGCGCCCTGTACGGCGAACGACGCCCCGCCAGCCTGTGGATGGCCAGCGCCGCCATTTCTTTCTGCCTGCTGCTCGCGCTGGTCGACAGCCCCTGGCTGTTGCGCTGGTACCCGGTCCTTATCAGCGTACTGATGCTCGGGCTGTTCGGGCTGAGCCTGCACTACGGTCCGCCGATGGCCGAACGCCTGGCTCGCTTGCGCGAACCAGAGCTGCCCGCTGTAGCCATTCGCTATACCCGCCGGGTAACCCAGGTCTGGAGCCTGTTTTTTCTGCTCAATGGCCTAATCGCCGCCGCCCTGACCCTCTGGGCGCCGCTGAGTTGGTGGACGTTGTACAACGGCCTGATTGCCTATGGCCTGATGGGACTGTTGTTTGCCATTGAATGGCTAATACGACAACGCGTAAGAGGCCGCGTATGAAATGGATAAAGCTTGAGCACCTATTGCTCGAGACTGTTGCGGGACGCGCCGTCACTCGCCATCCCGAACTGGATCACGACACGCTGCGCGATAGGGCGTTGTGCCTGGCCGGCGGGCTACAGGCGCGCGGGATCACGCGCGTGGCCGTGTACCTGGACGATTCCGCCGAGCTGGCCATTACCCTGCTTGGCACCTGGCGCGCGGGCGCCAGTGTTTTGCTACCAGCCGATCTTCAGGCGCAAACTCGCCAGCGCTGGGCTGGCGATGTCGACGTATGGCTGACCGACAGCGCCGCTCTCGAAGCACTCTATGGCGCACCGTTGAGCCCGGCCGCGCTCGACCTCGATCACTGCGGCCTAAGCCTGTGTACATCGGGATCCAGCGGTGAACCCAAGCGCATCGACAAGACGCTGCGCCAACTGGCCAACGAGGTCCAGGCCCTTGAACAGCTCTGGGGGCCCGATCTGGGCCCGGCCTGCATCATTGCCAGCGTCGCGGCCCAGCATATCTATGGCCTGTTGTTCCGAGTGTTGTGGCCCCTCTGCGCCGGCCGCCCCTTCGTACGCCGGCAAATGGCATTCCCCGAAGACATGCAGCGCGCCAGCCGCGACTACCCCGACTTCGTCTGGATCGCCAGCCCCGCACTGCTCAAGCGTATGGGCGACAATCTTGACTGGCCTGCACTCAGCCAGGTACGGCGGGTATTTTCCTCCGGCGGCGCCCTGCCTCCCGAGGCCAGCCTTGCCTTGCAACAACGCCTGAAGCAATGGCCCACGGAAATCCTCGGCAGTTCGGAAACCGGCGGCATTGCTTGGCGCCAGGGCACGGTCCTGTGGCAGCCGTTTGCCGATATCACGCTGAGCCAGGACAGCACGAACGCCCTGCGCGTGGCCTCGCCCTACCTGCCGGCCGGGCATATCGAACAGACCGCCGACGCGGTCCGCTTCGAGGCCAATGGCCAATTCGAGCTACTTGGCCGGTTGGACCGCATCGTCAAGCTGGAAGAAAAGCGCATTTCCCTGCCCATGCTCGAACAGGCGCTAACGCTCCACCCCTGGGTCGAGGAAGCACGCCTGGGCGTTATCCAGGGCTCCCGCGCGTCACTCGGCGCTCTGCTTGTACCCAGCCAAAGCGGCTTGCTGGCCCTGCGCAATCAAGGTCGGAAAGTGCTGACCCAGACACTGCGCCAGCACCTGAGCGAACACTGTGAAGCCCTCGCCCTGCCTCGGCGCTGGCGTCTACTGCGGCAAATGCCACTCAACAGCCAAGGCAAGCTACCGCAGGCCGAAGTCGAGGCGTTGTTACTCGCCCCAAGGCCCAAGACCCCGGAAGTCGTGCAACAACGCGAGACCGACGGCGAGTGGCAACTCAGCCTGGCGATCCCCCCGGACCTGGCCTATTTCAGCGGGCACTTCCCCGGGACTCCGGTTCTACCAGGCGTCGTCCAGGTTGATTGGGCCCTGCTCCTGGGCCGCTCACTGTTTGCGCTGCCCGCCAACTTTGCCGGGATGGAAGTGTTGAAGTTCCAGCAACTGGTTCGCCCTGGCGACCGTATCGAGCTGAGCCTGCGCTTCGAGCAGGCACGCAATAAGCTCTACTTCGCCTATCGCAGCGCCAGCGGTCCGTGCTCCAGCGGACGTATCGTTCTGGAGCACACCCATGCATAAGCCCTGTGCCGTGATTCCGGTCTACAACCATGAAACCGCCGTGCCTGCGGTAGTCCAGGCCCTGCTCGATGCGGGGTTACCCTGTGTACTGGTGGACGATGCCAGCAGCCCGAATTGCCGTGCCGTACTGGCGCAACTGGCCAGCGCTGAACGCGTTTTTCTCGTCACGCTGACGGTTAACCAGGGTAAGGGCGGCGCGGTCATGGCCGGGCTGCGCGAGGCATCACGCCTGGGTTTCAGCCACGCCCTACAGGTGGACGCCGACGGCCAGCATGACCTGGACGATGTCCAGACCTTTGTCCAAGCCTCCCGCGCGCAGCCCCAGGCCCTGATCTGTGGCTACCCGCAATACGATGCCAGCGTGCCCAAGGGACGTCTCTATGCCCGCTACTTGACCCATATCTGGGTCTGGATCAACAGCCTGTCGCTACAGATTCCCGACTCCATGTGCGGTTTTCGGGTCTATCCGCTGCCGCCGGTGCTGGCGCTGATCAATTCGGCGAAGCTGGGCAAGCGCATGGATTTCGACCCGGAGATTCTGGTCCGCCTGGCGTGGCGTAACCAGCCGATGCAGTGGCTGCCAACACGCGTCCACTACCCACAGGACGGGCTCTCGCACTTTCGTTTGTTCCACGACAATGCCCTGATTTCCAGTATGCACACGCGGCTGTTCTTCGGCATGTTGCTGCGCATGCCCAGCATCCTCTGGCAACGGTGGCGCCCATGAGCCTTGATCCAAAACCGGCACATTGGGCTGACCACCAGGAACGAGGCAGCTTTTGGCTGATGAAGCTCACGGCCTTCGGCGTCAAACTGCTGGGCCGTAGGGTACTGAGCCCGATCCTGCACGGCATCGTCCTCTACTTCTTCCTGTTTGGTCGCCAGGCCCGCCATGCCGCCTGGGAGTATCAACAGCGTCTCGCCGACTGGAGCGGCCAACCAGCCCTGCGCCCTACCCATCGGCGGGTCTTTGGCCAGTTCAGGGCATTTGCCGACGCCCTACTCGACAAGCTCGATGTCTGGAACGGCAAGCTCAACATTGATCAGATCGAAATCATCGACCCGGCGCTACTGCGCCACCAGCTTCGCAGCGAACGCGGACAGATGCTGGTGGGCGCACACTTGGGAAACCTGGAAGTGTGCCGTGCGCTGGCCGAACTCGGCGAACAGGTGACGATGAATGTACTGGTACACACCAAGCACGCAGAACGCTTCAACCGTCTGCTGGGCGAAGCCGGAGCGACCAATCTGCGCCTGATCCAGGTCAGCGAACTGGACCCCGCGATCATGCTCCAGCTCAGCCAGCGCCTGGATCGTGGTGAATGGCTGGCCATCGCCGGCGACCGCGTCCCCCTGCATGGCGCACGCAAAGTCCGGGTCGACTTTCTCGGCCACCCAGCCGCCTTTCCCCAAGGGCCCTGGCTTCTGGCTGGGCTACTGAAGTGCCCGGTCAACCTGCTGCTGTGCCTCAAGCAAAACGGTCGCTACCAGGTGCTACTAGAACCCTTCGCAGACGCCATCGAATGGAAGCGCAGCGAGCGTGAACACGTGATCGCCCAATGGGCCGGGCGCTATGCCCAGCGCCTGGGCGAATATTGCCTGCAAGCCCCCCAACAATGGTTCAATTTCTACCCTTTCTGGAAGACCGATGACGACGCATCCGCTTGAGCCGGTAACCTTCGGCGAACTCCCGCTGCGCATCGAGGACGTGCTGGCCCTGGCCAATCGTCAGGTGCCCACGCAACTGCAAAATGATTCTGCATTTCGTCAGCGCATCGCCAAGGGCGCGCAGTTCCTCGACTCATTGCTCGATCGAGAAGGCGTGATCTATGGTGTCACGACCGGCTATGGCGACTCCTGCGTGGTCGCCGTGCCGCTCCAGCATGTCGAGGCCCTTCCTCGCCACCTGTACACGTTTCACGGCTGCGGCCTGGGCAAGTTGCTCGACGCCCAGGCCACGCGCGCAGTACTGGCGGCACGCTTGCAGTCGCTGTGTCACGGCGTCTCCGGCGTGCGGGTCGAATTGCTTGAACGTCTGCAGGGGTTTCTAGAACAGGACATCCTGCCGCTGATCCCCGAAGAAGGCTCGGTCGGCGCCAGCGGTGATCTGACGCCACTGTCCTATGTCGCCGCAACGCTGTCGGGGGAGCGCGATGTGCTGTTTCGTGGCGAGCGCCGAACCAGTGCCGATGTCCATCGCGAACTCGGTTGGGACCCGCTGGTACTGCGCCCCAAGGAAGCCCTGGCGCTGATGAACGGCACCGCGGTGATGACCGGCTTGGCCTGCCTGGCTTTCGCCCGGGCCGACTACCTGCTCAAATTGGCGACGCGCATCACGGCCCTGAACGTGGTCGCATTGCAAGGCAACCCGGAGCATTTTGACGAACGTCTGTTCGCTGCCAAGCCCCATCCGGGGCAGATGCAAGTCGCGGCCTGGTTGCGCCAGGACCTGGCCATCGATGCCCCCTCCGCCCCATTGCATCGCCTGCAGGACCGCTACTCGCTGCGCTGCGCCCCCCATGTACTCGGTGTATTGGCCGACAGCCTGGGCTGGCTGCGCGGCTTTATCGAGACCGAACTCAACAGCGCCAACGACAACCCCATCATCGATGCCGAGGCCGAGCGCGTGCTGCATGGCGGGCATTTCTATGGCGGGCATATCGCCTTTGCCATGGACAGCCTCAAGACGCTGGTCGCCAATGTCGCCGACCTCCTCGACCGGCAGTTGGCGCTGCTGGTGGACACCCGCTACAACCATGGCCTGCCGAGCAACCTGTCGGGGGCCAGCGCCGAGCGGGCGATGCTCAACCACGGCTTCAAGGCCGTGCAGATTGGCACCAGTGCCTGGACGGCCGAAGCGCTGAAAAATACGATGCCGGCCAGCGTGTTCTCGCGCTCCACCGAATGCCACAACCAGGACAAGGTGAGCATGGGCACCATCGCTGCTCGCGATGCGATTCGCGTGCTGGAACTGACCGAGCAAGTCGCCGCCGCCACCCTGCTGGCCGCCCATCAGGGCGTCTGGCTGCGTCGCCAGGCGCCAGATGCGCCCCCTTTGCCGGCAGCACTGGCGGCCATGCACGAAGCCCTCGCCAGGGATTTCGCTCCGGTGATCGAAGACCGCGCCCTGGAAGGCGAACTACGCCTGTGCCTGCAACGTATCAGCGAGCAACACTGGAGGCTGCATGCGTAGTCGTGGAGTGCTGCATGTCGACACCCAGATCCTCGTGCCGTTTTTCGACGTCGACAGCATGCACGTGGTCTGGCACGGCCATTACGTCAAATACCTGGAAGTCGCGCGATGTGCGCTGCTCGACCATCTCGGCCACAACTACACGCACATGCTGGAGTCCGGCTACGCCTGGCCGGTCATCGACCTGCAACTGCGTTATGTACGCGGTGCGGTATTTGGCCAGACCATCGTTGTGCGGGCCAACCTGGTGGAGTGGGAAAGTCGCCTGAAGATCAATTACCTGATCAGCGACCTGGCCAGCGGCGAGCGCCTGACCCGGGCCAGTTCGGTCCAGGTCGCCGTGGATATTGCCAGCCGCGAAATGTTGCTGGCTTCGCCCAAAGTGTTTGTCGATGCGGTCGAAAAGGTGCTGGCATGAAGCGCAGCGAACCGATCTGGCTACTGCTCCTGCTATGGCTGTTCAGCACTGCGGCCCAAGCCAGCACCTTCGACTTGCAGCAACTGAGCGAGCAACTGGCCAGGCCACAGGTGATCCACGGCCAATTTGTCCAGGAAAAGCACCTGCGGGCCCTGCCACAACCACTGACCAGCAAGGGCCGCTTTGTCCTGTCCAAGGACCATGGCTTGCTCTGGCTCCTCCAAACACCCTTGCAGCAGGACTACCGCATCAACGCCGCCGGTATCGCCCGCCGTGATGGCGAGCGCTGGCAGTTGCTCCCGGGCAAAAGCGCCGGAGCCGAGCAAAACCGCCTGTTTCTCGCCGTGCTGCAAGGCGACAGCAGTGGCCTGCAGCGCGACTTCGAGCTGCACCTGCAAGGCACGGCCACAGACTGGCGACTGCAGCTTACGCCGCGCTCGCTTCTGCTCAAGCAGGTGTTTACCCGAATCAATATCGAAGGCGCAGAACTGGTCCAGCGTATAGAGCTGCAGGAAACCCAGGGCGACAGCACCGTACTGCGCATGCTCGACAGCACCAGTGCGCCCTCCCTGAGCGACGCGGAGCAACACGACTTTGCTGATTGAACGCTGGTTGCCCCGCCTGTTTCTGCTCCTGCTCCTGGCCGTGCTCGCACTGGCCGGCTGGCAGTGGCGCGCTGGCGCACCGCTCTCGGCGAACCTGATGGACCTGGTGCCTGGCGACTCGCCGGACACCCTGGAGCTGCAGGCCGAGCAGCGCATGCAGGAGCCGCTGAACCGAGAAATCCTGCTGCTGGTCGGTCATGCTGATCGCGAGCTGGCCATCGCCAAGGCCAGCCAATTGAGCGAGCGCTGGCAGTCCAGCGGCCTGTTCGAAAAGGTCCAGTGGAGCCTGCAGGCCGATCTGCCGGCGCTGCGCAAGCAACTGCTCGATGGCCGCCTGGCGATGCTCGCAGCCCATGACCGCAAGCAGCTGATTGAGCAGCCCCAGCTCTTTATCCAGCAGCGGGTCCAGGCACTGTTCGACCCGTTCACGGGGTTCAGCCTGGTCCCCAGCCAGAATGACTGGCTAGGCCTTACCGGGCGGATTCAAAACAGCCAGCCACAACATGGCGCAGTGCAATTGGATATAGGCAGCGGCGCATTGATCGCCCAGGCCGACGGCAAGAACTGGGTGCTGCTACGTGCCCGCACCCGCGGCAATGCCTTTGATATGCAGCTACCGCTGCAAGTCGCGGCGCTGCTTGACAGCAGCCGCACAGAGGCCGCCCAGGCCGGCGTCCAGATCCTGGCTGCCAGCGGGCTGCTCTACGCGGCCAACGGCCAGCAACAAGCCACCCGGGAAATCACCTGGGTCGGCGGCGGCGCGACAGTCGGCATACTGCTGTTACTGCTGCTGGCATTCCACCGCTGGCGGGTCTTGCTCGCCTTTATTCCTGTACTGGTGGGCATGCTGTTCGGCGCAGTGGCGTGCGTAGCACTGTTCGGCCATATGCACGTCATGACCCTGGTACTGGGCTCGAGCCTGATCGGTGTGGCGGTGGACTACCCACTGCATTACCTGTCGAAAAGCTGGAGCCTGCGCCCCTGGAGAAGCTGGCCAGCCGTGCGCCTGACCCTGCCCGGGTTGACCCTGAGCCTGGCCACCAGTTGCATCGGGTATCTGGCCCTGGCCTGGACCCGTTTCCCCGCCCTGACCCAGATCGCGGTGTTCTCCGCCGCAGGCCTGATCGGTGCCTACCTGAGCGCCGTATGCCTGTTGCCGGCACTGCTCAACGGGGTGCAGTTGCAACCGGCACAATGGCCGTTGCGCATAGCCGAATGGCTGCTCAAGCTGCGCAGCGCTCTTGTGCACCGAATCGCTAGCCCCTGGCTGTTGCTCCTGCTTGGGCTGTTCTGCGCCTCCGGGCTCTGGCAGTTGAGTTCCAGGAACGATATCCGCCAGTGGGTCGGTGCACCGCCTCATCTGTTGGCCGAGGCCCAGGCCATCGCACGCATCACCGGGTACCAGCCGACCAGCCAGTTTTTCCTGGTTCGCGCCACCGACGAACAGCAGTTGCTGGAGCGCCTGACGAGCCTGGGCCAACGCCTCGATCCGCTCGTCGCCGACGGCAAGCTGCAGGGCTACCTGTCACTGCACCAACTGCTCAACCGCGCCGCTGACCAGCAGGCCCTGCGCGATGCCCTGCCGGGCTTGTCCCACGCCTGGCAGCCACTGCTCGATCTGGGCGTGCCCATCGACGCCCTGCACGCCGAGCTGAAACAACTGCTGGCCTTGCCGACACAAGATATCGACACCGCCCTCGCCGGGCCGCTGGCAGAACCCTGGCGTGCGCTCTGGCTCGGTCCCACCCAGGAGGGCGTTGCCGCCCTGGTCAGCCTGCAGGGCCTGGGCCACAGCGAGCTGTTGCGCAGCCAGGCGCTGAATCTGCCTGGCGTCAGGCTGGTGGATCGCCTGGGGGATCTGAATCGGGTCTTCGCCGCGACCCAAGTGAGCGCCGCCGAATTGAAACTGGCCTCCTGCCTGTTGATCGTTCTGCTGCTGATCCTGCCCTTCGGGCTGGGGGGGGCCCTGCGTATTGTCGCCCTTCCACTACTCGCGGCGCTGTGCAGCCTGGCCAGCCTGGGCTGGCTCGGCCAGCCACTGACCCTGTTCAGCCTGTTTGGCCTGTTGCTGGTCACCGCCATCAGCGTTGACTACGCGATCCTGATGCGCGAGCAGATCGGCGGAGCCGCCGTCAGCCTACTCGGCACCCTGCTGGCCGCCGCGACAACCTGGCTGTCATTCGGCTTACTCGCCATTTCCAGCACGCCTGCGGTCAGTAACTTCGGCCTGTCGGTGAGCCTCGGTCTGGCCTTCAGCTTTTTGCTCGCCCCCTGGGCTGCCCAACCCAATCAGGCCTCGGCGGCTGAAGAGGTAACACGATGCTGATCGCACTGTTCTGGTTAATGGCCCTCGCCGGCTTCGCCGTCGTGACACGTATCGGCCGGCATTGGGGCCTGATCCCGATCGTCAGCCAATTGTTGCTGGCGACCTTTGGCCTGCCGCTGCTGATGTACTTCTGGATAGAGCCACATTGGCAACTGAGCGGCGCGCAACTGGTCAGCCCGGACTGGCTGCGCACGCTCTACGGCCTGGGTTTCGCCCTGCTGCTGGGGCATATCCTCAGTGACGTGGTCGAGCTGAAGCTGGACCGCCAGAGCCTGAAGATCGCACTCCCGAGCTTCGCCGTCCCCTTTACCTGCGGGCTGGCCTGCGCCTTCTGGCTACTGCCGCAACAGCACTGGCTGAGTTCCCTGGCAGTTGGCCTGGTGTTCGCCATCACGGCCATACCGGTGCTTTATCTGTACTTGCACCATATCGGCTATCCGCCAGCGGCAGTCCGGCGCCTGGTGCAAGCGGCAATTGTGATCGACCTGATCTGCTGGAGCCTGTTCGGCCTCGCCCAAGGCAGCCTGCAACTGAGCAGCCTGTTGCTGCCGATCCTTCTAGCCTGCACGCCTCTTGTACTGCACCTGCTGCGCCAGCGACGCCCATTGACCTACAGCCTGGCCTTCTTCGGGCTACTGGTCTTCGCCGAACACTACCGACTCAACGCTCTGATCTTCGGCATCGGCTACCTGCTGTGCATGGCTTGGCTCAAGGTACCGATGGTGATGCCGCTCAGCCCGCGCTGGATGAACGCGCTACAAACCCACCTCGCCATCCCGCTGATCCTGACGTTCGGTATCGTGCAGATCAACGTCCACACGGCCATGGGCAGTCTGAGCTGGCTGCAGTTGGGCGCGCTGGTACTGCTGCCCATCGCCAGCAAGCTGCTGGGCAACTGGCTTGGCCTGAGTTGGGCCACCCCTTCGTTTGCCGGCGCCAGCCAATGGCGCGAAAGCCTGCTGCTCAATATTCGCGGCTTGAGCGAGATCGTCTTCCTCAACCTGCTGCTGCAACAACAGCTGATCAGCCCCGCGCTGTACTTCGCGCTGATGCTGATGGGCCTGCTCGCCACGCTGCTCCCAGCCCTGGCGGGCATCAATCGAATCCCTCTGCTCAACGCTTTATCGCCCACACAGGCAAGGAGCCCCAGTGCCAACCATTGAAATAGAACGCCGCCAGGTCGTGATCATCGGCGCCGGTCCATCCGGCGCTATTGCCGCCGCCCTGCTCAAACGCAACGGCCATGATGCATTGATCGTCGAACGCCAGCGTTTCCCGCGGTTCTCCATTGGTGAGAGCCTGCTTTCCCATTGCCTGGACTTTGTCGAGGAAGCAGGCATGCTCGAGGCCGTCAATGCCGCCGGCTTCCAACTGAAAAACGGCGCGGCGTTCGCCTGGGGCGAGCAGTACAGCGCCTTTGACTTTGGCGAGACCTTCAGCCGAGGCAAGCCCACCACGTTCCAGGTCCAGCGCGCAGACTTCGACAAGTTGCTGGCGGATCAGGCCGCCCTGCAAGGCGTGGAAATCCGTTATGGCGAAGAGATCGTCAGCGCCGACTTCGAGCGCCCGGCCCCCCAACTGCTAGTACAGCGCGAAGATGGCAGCCAGTACCTTCTGGAAGCCGACTTCGTGCTCGATGCCAGCGGCTATGGCCGGGTCCTGCCGCGCCTGCTCGAGCTGGAAGCGCCTTCCAGCTTCCCGGTCCGCCAAGCGGTGTTCACTCACATCGAAGACCGTATCGATTCACCGCGTTTCGAACGCGAGAAGATCCTGATTACCACCCACTCGCAGCATCGTGACATCTGGTTCTGGACCATTCCGTTCAGCAACGGCCGCTGCTCAGTCGGCGTGGTGGCCGCCGCAGAGCACTACGCTGGCCGCACGTCCGATCTCGATGCCTGCCTGCGCGACTTTATCGCCGAAACCCCGAGCCTGCAGCGGGTCCTGGCGAATGCCGTATGGGATACCCCGGCGCGGGCCATCGGTGGCTACTCGGCCAACGTCAAGACACTCCACGGCCCAGGCTTCGCGTTATTGGGCAATGCCGCGGAATTTCTCGATCCCGTGTTCTCCTCCGGCGTCACCATCGCCATGCGCTCGGCGAGCATGGCCGCAGCCGTGCTGCATCGCCAGTTACAAGGTGAAAGCGTCGACTGGCAAACCCAGTTTGCCGATCCACTCAAGCGCGGTGTCGACACCTTTCGTTGCTATGTCGAAGGCTGGTACGCCGGGACCTTCCAGGATGTGATATTCCATCCGACAAGCGCCCCTGAAATCCGCTCGATGATCAGTTCAATCCTGGCCGGCTACGCGTGGGACGAACGCAACCCCTTTGTCAGCGAACCCAAGCGGCGGCTCCGGATGCTGTCGGAAATCTGTGCGAGCGAACCGGCATGAACCAGCCCTATCTGAGCGACACCTATGTCGAGGAAACACGCTTCGGTTTCTGGTTCCTGCGCAGCCACACCTGGCAGCACCATGTGCTTCGCGTGGCGATCAATGACCTGCGCAGCCTGTTCGACGGCCCCTTGCCCCAGGCCCCGGTGCTGCTTGATGCCGGGTGCGGCCAGGGCAAATCGTTCCAGTACCTGCAACAGGTCTTCGCCCCACAGCGCTTGATCGGTCTCGACGCCGACCCGCACAGCCTGCACTTGAGCGCGGAGGAAGCCCGGCGGCGCAACCTCGACATCGAATTGATTGGCAGCGATTGCGCGACGCTTGAGGTCGCCTCCGAGAGCGTCGACGTGCTGTTCTGCCATCAAACTTTTCACCATCTGGTGCAACAGGACCTGGCCCTGAGTGAGTTCTACCGGGTACTCAAGCCCGGCGGGTACCTGCTGTTCGCGGAATCCACCGAAGCCTATATCGACACCTGGGTGATCCGCTGGCTGTTCCGCCACCCCATGCATGTCCAGAAAAGCGCCGCGCAATACCTGGAAATGATCCGCGACCAGGGCTTCGAATTCGGGCCTCAGAATGTCTCCTACCCGTACCTGTGGTGGAGCCGTTCGAAGGACTTTGGCCTGCTCGAGCGCTTTGGCCTGAAGAACCCACCCCCGGTGGGCCAGCGCCAGGAGACCCTGGTCAATGTGGTCGCCCGCAAACCGCTGGCGGGCCACGTCGAATGATGCGCATCCTGCTGTTGGCCGCGGTCCTGCTGCTGAGCGCTTGCGCCAGCCAGGCGCCGCTACCCGCACACACACCCGAGCTTGCCCTGCCGCTGCAGTTGCATATCCAGCGCAAGCAAGCCGGCCAGTGGCAGGACTGGTTGCTCGTGCTGCAACGCGAAGACGCCGGCCTGCGTTGGTCGCTGCTCGACCCACTGGGTATCCCCCTGGCCCGCCAGCGCCTGGTCGACGGTCAATGGCAGGCCGACGGTCTGTTGCCTCCCAACCCCGAGGCTCGAGAGCTGTTCGCCGCCTTGCTGTTCGCCTTGGCGCCGGCCTCCGGCCTACAGGACAACTACCCCGCGGCCCAGGAACGCAGCCACCAAAGAACTCTCGGCCAGCGCTGGCGCGTCGACTACCGCCAGCCGCTGGACTTCGACCTGGAGCTGGGCACCGACCTGCACTACCGCATCCGCCTTTTGAATACCGGGGAACACCCATGACCGCCTATCTGAATGCCCTCGGCCTTGTCTGCGCCCTGGGCCGCGACCAGAAGGAAGTGGCACGCCGACTGTTCGCCGGCGACAGCTCGGGCATGCGCACAGAGTCCGGCTGGCTGCCCGAGCGTAGCGTGCCGGTGGCTGCGGTGCCCGGCCCGCTGGCGCAGGTCCCGGTGCACCTGGCGGCACAGCGCAGCCGCAACAATCAATTGCTGCTCCAGGCGGCGCAACAGATCAATGAGCAGATCCAACACGCCATCAGCCGCTATGGCTGCGAGCGGATCGCGATCGTGCTGGGCACCAGTACCTCGGGCATCGATGAAGCCAGCCGTGGGATCGCCAGTTACCTGCGCGACCAACAGTTCCCCGACGATTATGACTACCTGCAGCAGGAACTCAGCGCTCCCGCCACCTTTCTTGCCGACTGGCTGCAGGTCAGTGGCCCGGCCTATGTGATTTCCACGGCATGCACGTCCAGCGCCCGAGCACTGATGAGTGCCCGCCGGCTACTCAACCTGGGGCTGTGCGATGCGGTGTTGTGCGGCGGTGTCGACAGTCTGTGCAAGCTGACGCTCAACGGTTTCAGTGCCCTGGAAGCCATCAGTGGCCAGCGCTGCAACCCTTTTTCGATCAACCGTGACGGCATCAATATCGGTGAAGCCGCGGCGCTCTTCCTGATGACCCGCGAAGCGAGTGATGAGCAGAGCATTGCCCTGCTTGGCGCCGGGGCCAGCAGCGATGCCCACCATATTTCCGCGCCAGAACCCAGTGGTCGCGGTGCCGCTCAGGCCATGAGCAAAGCGCTGGCCAATGCCGGCCTCCAACCCGAGCAGATCGACTACTTGAACCTGCACGGCACGGCCACCCTGCATAACGACGCCATGGAAAGCCAGGCCGTGGCCAGGCTGTTCCCCAGCCAACTGCCCTGCTCCTCGACCAAGCCCATGACTGGCCACACCCTTGGGGCGGCAGGCGCCCTGGAGGCGGCTTTCTGCTGGCTGACCCTGGCCGCGCAGAACGAGGAACACGCCCTGCCACCGCACCTCTGGGATGGCCAGGTCGACCCGACCATCGCACCACTCAACTGGGTCAAGACGGGGGATAAGCTGCCCCCTTCGACCGCACCACGACGCCTGATGAGCAACTCGTTTGCCTTTGGCGGCAATAATGTCAGCCTGATTATCGGAGAGCTCCCATGAGCCCCTGGCCGCTTGCCGAACTGCTACCCCACGCTGGCGACATGATCCTGATCGACGAGGTCCTGAGCTTCGACAGCGAGCAGATCCACACGCGCGTGCGGGTACGCCCCGGCGGTCTCTTCAACCGAGCGAACGGTGACTTACCTGCCTGGGTGGGCATCGAACTGATGGCCCAGAGTATTGCGGCCTACGCCGGGTGCCGTGCACGTCAGCAAGAATTGCCGGTAGAGCTGGGCTTTTTGCTCGGCACACGAAAATTCGAGTGCAATGTGGAACACTTTCCCAGCGGCATTGATCTGCATATCCACGCCCAACGTTCCCTGGAGGACGACAACGGCATGGGTGTATTCGAATGCCACCTGACGGGCCCTGGCGTCCATGCCACGGCACGCCTGAACGTGTTCCGTCCGCCTCAGGCCGCCGAATATCTCAATGAATCACAGGAGTCCAGCCATGACTGAATCCGTATTAGTGACCGGTTCCAGCCGTGGCATCGGCCGGGCGATTGCACTGCGCCTTGCCCGCGCGGGCCACGACCTCGTGCTGCACTGCCGTACCGGCAGGGCCGAAGCCGAAGCCGTACAACGCGAGATCGAGGCCCTCGGCCAGAAAGCCCGGATCCTGCAATTCGATGTATCCGACCGTGCTGCCTGCCGCCAGGTACTGGAAGCCGACGTCGAAGACCACGGCGCCTATTACGGTGTGGTGCTCAACGCCGGCCTGACCCGTGACGGTGCCTTTCCGGCCCTTTCCGAAGAGGACTGGGATCACGTCATGCGCACCAATCTCGACGGTTTCTACAATGTCCTGCAGCCGCTGACCATGCCCATGATCCGGCGGCGCGCGCCAGGACGCATCGTCTGCATCACCTCCGTTTCCGGGCTGATCGGCAATCGCGGCCAAGTCAACTACAGCGCCTCCAAGGCCGGCCTGATTGGGGCTGCCAAGGCCTTGGCCATCGAGTTGGCCAAGCGCCGCATTACCGTCAACTGCGTGGCCCCAGGGTTAATTGACACCGCCATGCTTGATGAGAATGTGCCCGTGCAAGACCTGTTGAAAATGATCCCCGCGCAACGCATGGGGACCCCGGAAGAAGTCGCCGGCGCGGTGAACTTCCTGATGTCCGCCGAGGCGGCGTATATCACCCGCCAGGTGCTGGCAGTTAATGGGGGGCTGTGCTGATGAAGCGCGTGGTAGTTACCGGCATGGCCGGCATTACGTCCCTGGGTAACGACTGGGCGACGATCGAGGCCCACTTCCACGCCAATCGCAGCGGTATCCGCCGCATGGACGAGTGGGATCGCTTCACCGAACTCAATACCCGCCTGGCTGGCCCGATCGATGACTTCAGCGTCCCCGCGCACTGGACCCGCAAGCAGTTGCGCAGCATGGGCCGGGTCTCACGCTTTGCCGTTGGCGCCGCCGAGCGGGCCCTGGCCGATGCCGGGCTGCTGGGCAATGCAATAATCCGCGACGGACGCATGGGCGTGGCCTGTGGCTCGTCCACCGGCAGCACCGAAGACATTAAGGCGTTCGGCAACATGCTGCTGAACTCGGTGGCAGAAGGGCTCAATGCCAACTCCTATGTGCGCATGATGCCGCACACCACGGCAGCCAATATCAGCATTTTCTTCGGCCTGACCGGACGCCTGATTCCCACGTCCAGCGCGTGCACCAGCGGCAGCCAAGGTATTGGCTACGCCTATGAAGCCATCAAGTTTGGCCGCCTGCCGTTGATGCTTGCCGGTGGTGCCGAAGAACTGTGCCCCACCGAAGCCATGGTCTTCGATGCGTTGTATGCCACCAGCCTGAAGAACGATGCCCCGCAAACCAGTCCACGGCCTTATGACAGCGGTCGCGATGGCCTGGTGATCGGTGAAGGCGCTGGCATGCTGGTGCTTGAAGAGTTGGAACATGCCCTCGCCCGAGGCGCCCATATCCATGCGGAACTGGTCGGCTTTGGCAGCAATGCCGACGGCCAGCACACCACCCGCCCCGAGCAGCTCACTATGCGGCGCGCCATGGAGCTGGCGCTCGAAGACGCCGGCTTGAGCCCTTCGGCCATTGGCTACGTCAATGGGCATGGCACGGCCACCGAGCAGGGTGACATCGCCGAGACACAAGCCACCAGCGATCTGTTCGGCAAACGGATGCCCATCAGTTCGCAAAAAAGCTTTCTCGGACACACCCTCGGCGCTTGTGGCGCCCTGGAGTCCTGGTTCAGCATCCAGATGCTCAACCAGGACCGCTACATCCACACGTTGAATCTCGATGAGGTCGATCCGCGTTGCGGCGAACTGGATTACCTGCGTGGAGAAGCTCGGCAGATGAGCCACGAATACGTGATGAATAACAACTTTGCCTTTGGCGGCGTCAACACTTCACTGGTGTTCCGCCGCTGGTCCTGATTTCACCACCTCTGGAGAAAATGGAATGTCTTCCCTCATCCGCTTCACCCTGATTGCCCTAGCGTTGCTAAGCACCGCAGCCTGTTCCAGCAAACCCGTTCTGAACCCGCACCGCAGCGTGCCTCTGGAGATCCACGCGAGCCAGGAACAGATGAAACAGGCAATCCTGACCACGCTGATCAAGCGGAAATGGACCGTGCAACGGGTCGGCCCGACAAAAATCCAGGCCGAGATCACCGTACGCGAGCAGTTCCACGCCGAGATCGACATTGACTACAGCCCGGTCAGTTACAAGATCAATTACCGCGACAGCCGCGGTCTGAACTACAGCGATGGAAAGATCCACAAGAACTACATCCGCTGGGTCCGCTTGTTGGACAAAGGCATCCTGCAAGAGCTGCGTAATACCCAAGCCCAGGCGAGCGCAAGAAACATCAGCAACACCCCCCCCACTGTCACCCCGTAACCCCTTCTCCTGCACATATCAAGGAACAGACCATGCATGTAAGAAAACTGGCCGCGATCACCACCCTCTTGCTCTGCACCTTGCCAGGCGTCAGCCAGGCACGTGACACCACGTTGTATCTGCCATTTGAGAAGGTCGTGGCAGACATGACCCGTGCAAACAAACTGGATGGCAGCGTGAAGTTCTACCTCAGTGGCAATTTGCCCCGTGGCAAGGTCAGTGTGCTCAGCCCCGGCGCCGTGACCAACAAGAAGACCAACGCCTTCAACAAAAGCGATGTCGAAGCCTGTGAGTGGGCCCTGCAATCGGCTCTGCTCACCCTGCAGGATGCGGCAAAAAAAGTCGGCGCCAACGCTGTGACCGATATTGTCAGCTTCTACAAGAGCAACGTACGTAAAGACGCCAGCACCTATGAGTGCCATGCCGGCGCGTTTATCGGTGGCGTTGCCCTGAAAGGCGACCTGTCGAAAGTCCAGTAACGGCAAAGCGAGCCAGGTAGACCCGCGGTCATGGCGGGCTCACCTGGCGCGTCAACAGCTCGACAAACGCCCGGGCCATGGGCGAAGGCTGTGCCTTGCGCTGAACCAGCCACACCGCCGAGACCGCCAGCGGGTCGAGCAAACTGCAGTACACCACCCCTTCAATACGGATCCGCTTGTAGGACGCCGGCAGTACCGATACCCCCAACCCTGCCGCCACCAGACCAATAATGGTCATGGCCTCTCCGGCTTCCTGGGCGAAATGCGGACTGAACCCTGCATCGCGCGCCAGTGACAGCAATTGCGCATACAAACCGCTGCCGTAGCTGCGCGGAAAGAAAACAAAAGGCTCTAGAGCCAACTCGGACAGGTGCAGGCCGGTTTCGATACGGCTGGCCAATGGGTGCTTGCTGCTCAGCACCGCCACCAGCGGCTCGCGCATCAGCTCCAGATACTCAAGCGAGTCGGGCAGGGGCAGCGGGCGCATCAGGCCGATCTCGATGCTCTCGTCGACCAAGGCATCGGCGACCATCTTGCTGCTCATCTCGCGCAAATGCAGATGCACCGCCGGAAAAGCCTGACGAAAAGCAAAGATCGCCTGGGGAATATTCGAGTTGAACGGCGCCGAGGAGGTAAAGCCGATCTTCATTTCCCCCAACTCGCCCAACTGCGCGCGCCGGGCCACATCGGCGGCCTTGTCGACCTGGGCCAGCACCAACCGCGCCTCGTCGAGAAACAACCGCCCAGCTTCGCTCAGCGCGACCCGACGATTGGTACGCTCGAACAGGCGGGCCCCGACTTCCTGTTCCAGTGCCTGGATTTGCTGGCTCAAAGGCGGCTGGGAAATGCCCAGTAGCTCTGCCGCGCGGCCAAAGTGCAGCTCTTCGGCCACGGCAATGAAGTAGCGCAGGTGGCGTAATTCCATGGGAGCCTCATTAAGTCGCAAAACATATCAAACGGGTCGAACAATATATTGGAAAGAATACAAAGCCAGCTATATGCTTTTTTCAATGCCTGACCGACTGCGCCCTCCGAGGTCCCCGTGAAAACTGCTGTCGCTCCACTCGCCCATGAAATTCCCCCCAGCACCCTCGACGCTCCAGCGCCCCCCCTCAACGATCTGTGGATTGAAAAAGGCACGCCGCTCTTTCTACGTACGGTGATGGCGCTGTTTTCCAGCGGCTTCGCGACCTTCGCCCTGCTCTACTGCGTGCAGCCGATGATGCCACTGATGTCCCGCGAGTTTTCCGTGAATGCGGCCCAGAGCAGCCTGATTCTCTCGGTGGCCACGGCCATGCTCGCGATTGGCATGCTGGTCACCGGGCCGATTTCCGATCGTCTCGGGCGCAAGCCGGTCATGGTCACGGCACTGTTTGCTGCCGCCTTGTGCACCCTGGCCAGTGCCGTCATGCCGACCTGGGAAGGCGTGCTGGTCATGCGCGCACTGGTGGGCCTGTCCCTGAGCGGGCTCGCGGCGGTCGCCATGACCTATCTGAGCGAAGAAATCCATCCGCAGCATATCGGCCTGGCCATGGGCCTGTTTATCGCGGGTAACGCCCTGGGCGGCATGGCCGGACGCTTGATTACCGGCGTACTGATCGACTTTGTCAGCTGGCATATGGCGATCCTGGTGATCGGTGGCCTGGCCCTGATCGCCGCAGTGATGTTCTGGAAGATTCTCCCCGAGTCGCGCAATTTCCGCCCACAGCCCCTGAACTCGCGCAGCCTGCTCGAAGGGTTCACCCTGCACTTTCGTGATGCCGGGCTGCCCTGGCTGTTTCTCGAAGGGTTCCTACTGATGGGCGCGTTTGTCACCCTGTTCAACTACATCGGCTATCGCCTGCTGGCCGAGCCTTATCATCTGAGCCAAGCGCTGGTCGGCCTGTTGTCGGTGGTGTACCTGTCGGGGATCTACAGCTCCGCGCAGATCGGCAACCTGGCCGACAAGCTCGGTCGACGCAAAGTGCTCTGGGCGATGATCGTGACCATGCTGGCGGGCATTGCCCTGACCCTGGTGACACCATTGCCGGTCGTGGTGCTTGGCATCCTGTTGTTCACCTTCGGTTTCTTTGGCGCCCACTCGGTGGCCAGCAGCTGGATCGGCCGCCGTGCCACCAAGGCCAAGGGCCAGGCCTCATCGCTGTATCTGTTCAGCTACTACGCCGGCTCCAGCGTGGCCGGTACGTTGGGCGGGGTGTTCTGGCATTACGCGGGCTGGAATGGCATCGGCGGCTTTATCGCTGGGTTATTGATCATAGCGCTGCTGGTGGCCTTGAAGCTGGCACGTCTGCCACTACTGCCGGGCAACCGACCCACCTGAGCGGGTTCGTCTCTTCGCCTGCACGGGTGCGGCAGTTGACCCGTTCCGACGCTTGAGACACGCGCCCAGAATGCCATGGCTGTACCTATCCGACGCCGCATAAAAAACGCCGCTGGCCCTTAACAGGCCAGCGGCGTTTTTTTTTGAACCCATCACCCCCCGACACAGGCCGGGATGGCGCAGGACTTACTGATGGTACTGCGCCGAGAACTCATGCACGGCATTGATAAAGGCGCCGGCATGCTCCGGGTTGACCTCGGGGGTGATCCCGTGGCCCAGGTTGAACACATGCCCCGAGCCATTGCCGTAGCTGGCCAGGATGCGCGCGACTTCAGCGCGAATCGCCTGCGGGTTGGCGTAAAGCACGGTCGGGTCCATATTGCCTTGCAGCGCCACCTTCTCACCGACACGACGGCGGGCTTCGCCCAGGTCGCAGGTCCAGTCCAGGCCCAGGGCATCGGCCCCGGCGTCGGCGATGCTTTCCAGCCACAGGCCCCCGCCCTTGGTGAATAGAATGACCGGCACCTTGCGACCTTCATGCTCGCGGATCAGGCCGCTGACGATCTTGCGCATATAGGCCAGGGAAAACTCCTGATACGCCGCCGCCGACAGGTTGCCACCCCAGCTATCGAAGATCTGTACCGCCTGAGCGCCGGCCAGGATCTGGCCATTGAGGTAGCTCGTGACCGACTGAGCCAGTTTGTCCAGCAACAGGTGCAAGGCTTGCGGGTTGTCGTAGAGCATGGTTTTGGTCTTGCGATAATCTTTCGACGAACCGCCTTCGACCATATAAGTGGCCAGGGTCCACGGGCTGCCCGAGAAACCGATCAACGGTACACGACCGTTCAGCTCGCGACGAATGGTGCTGACAGCATCCATCACATAGCCAAGGTCCTTTTGCGGATCGGGGATCGGCAGGGCCTCGATGTCGGCCAGGGTGCTGACGACCTTCTTGAAGCGCGGGCCTTCGCCGGTTTCAAAGTACAAGCCTTGGCCCATGGCATCCGGGATGGTCAGGATATCGGAGAAGAGGATCGCGGCATCCAGGCCTGGATAGCGGTCCAGCGGCTGCAGCGTGACTTCGCAGGCGAACTCCGGGTTCATGCACAGGCTCATGAAATCGCCGGCCTTGGCGCGGCTGGCGCGGTACTCCGGCAGGTAGCGACCGGCCTGGCGCATCATCCATACAGGCGTGACGTCCACGGGTTGCTTGAGCAGGGCACGAAGGAAACGGTCGTTCTTCAGGGCAGTCATGTCGGCATCCGGAAAAAAAGTGGGGCCATTTTCTCAGAGCCTGACGCAAAAGGCACGGCATGTGCCGTGCCTTTTGGTTTTCGAGGCATTTTGTCGCAGTACAAGGCGGCGAACGACAAGCGATGGGCTCAACGCACAGCCTGTCGCTTGCCGCCGATCACGGCGCTTAGACGCCCAGGTAGTCGAGGATCCCTTCCGCGGCATTGCGCCCTTCGAAGATCGCCGTCACCACCAGGTCGGAGCCGCGCACCATGTCGCCACCGGCAAAAATCTTCGGATGGCTGGTCTGGTGCTTGAACGGGCCCTGTTCCGGCGCCACGACGCGCCCCTGACTATCGGTCTGGATCCCCGATGTCTCGAACCATTGGGCCGGGCTTGGACGGAAGCCGAAGGCGATCACCACGGCATCGGCCGGGATGATTTCTTCGGAGCCCGGAATCGGCTCGGGGCTGCGACGGCCACGGGCATCCGGCTCGCCAAGACGGGTCTCGACCACCTTGACGCCTTCGACCTTGTCTTCACCGACAATGGCGATGGGCTGACGGTTGTAGAGGAATTTCACCCCTTCTTCCTTGGCGTTTTTCACTTCCTTGCGCGAGCCCGGCATGTTGGCCTCGTCACGACGATAGGCACAGGTCACCGACTTGGCGCCCTGGCGAATCGAGGTGCGGTTGCAGTCCATCGCGGTGTCGCCCCCGCCCAGTACCACGACCTTCTTGCCCTTCATGTCGACGAAGTCTTCCGGGGACTTTTCAAAGCCCAGGTTGCGGTTGACGTTGGCGATCAGGAAATCCAGGGCGTCATAGACGCCCGGCAGGTCCTCGCCGGCGAAGCCGCCCTTCATGTAGGTATAGGTCCCCATGCCCATGAAGACCGCATCGTATTCCTCCAGCAACTGCTCGATGCTGATGTCCTTGCCGATCTCGGTATTGAGGCGAAACTCGATACCCATGCCGGTGAAGACTTCGCGGCGATTGCTCAACACGGTCTTTTCCAGCTTGAACTCAGGGATGCCGAAGGTCAGCAGGCCACCGATTTCCGGGTTCTTGTCGAACACCACCGGGGTCACCCCGCCGCGCACCAGCACGTCGGCACAGCCTAGGCCGGCAGGGCCGGCACCAATCACGGCAACGCGCTTGCCGGTCGGCTTGACCTTGGACATGTCCGGGCGCCAGCCCATGGCAAAGGCGGTATCGGTGATGTACTTCTCCACCGAGCCGATAGTCACTGCGCCAAAACCATCGTTCAGGGTACAGGCCCCCTCGCACAGACGGTCCTGGGGGCAGACCCGGCCACAGACTTCCGGCAGGGTATTGGTCTGGTGCGACAGCTCGGCGGCCGCGAGGATATTGCCCTCGGCCACCAGCTTCAGCCAGTTGGGGATAAAGTTGTGCACCGGGCACTTCCACTCGCAGTACGGGTTACCGCACCCCAGGCAGCGATGTGCCTGCTCGGTGGATTGCTGGGGCTTGAAAGGCTCGTAGATCTCCACGAACTCCTTCTTGCGTTGGCGCAACAGTTTCTTCTTCGGATCCTTGCGCCCGACCTCGATGAATTGGAAGTCGTTACTCAGACGTTCGGCCATGTTCTGGAACCTCTACACGACAGCTTCAAGCGCAGGCTTGAAGCTGCAAGAAAATCACGTTTAGTCGGCACACCGCAGGCCGGTGCCGGGGGATTCCCGGAGCCGGCCGCTGCATCACTGGGGGTTGGCTCGGGTACTGGAGAGCAACGACTTCAAACTCGCAGCCTTTGGCTTGACCAGCCAGAAGCGACGCAGGTAGTCATCGAGGTTCTCCGCGAGGTTACGGCCCCATTCGCTGTCGGTTTCGGCGACGTACTCGTCCAGCACGCGCTGCAGGTGGCTGCGGTAGGACTCCATTGCTTCGCCGCTGATCCGCTGGATCTCGACCAACTCGTGGTTGACCTTGTCGACGAAGGTGTTGTCCTGGTCCAGCACATAGGCAAACCCACCGGTCATACCCGACCCGAAGTTGTAGCCGGTCTTGCCCAGCACACAGACGAAACCACCGGTCATGTATTCGCAGCAGTGATCGCCCGTGCCTTCAACCACGGTATGCGCGCCGGAGTTGCGAACCGCAAAGCGCTCGCCCGCCGTCCCGGCCGCAAACAACTTGCCGCCCGTGGCGCCATACAGGCACGTGTTGCCGACAATGGCGCTGTCCTGGGTCTTGTACGCGCTGCCCTTGGGCGGAACGATCACCAGCTTGCCGCCGGTCATGCCCTTGCCCACGTAGTCGTTGGCATCGCCTTCGAGGTACATGTTCAGGCCCCCGGCGTTCCACACGCCAAAGCTCTGCCCGGCCGTGCCCTTGAAGCGGAATGTGATCGGTGCCTTGGCCATGCCCTGGTTGCCGTGGAGCTTGGCCACTTCGCCGGAAATCCGCGCGCCGATGGAACGGTCGCAGTTGCAGATGTCCAGTTCGAACTCGGCACCACTCAGATCGCGGATCGCCGGCAGGGCCATGGCGACCATTTTCTCGGCCAGCAGGCCCTGGTCGAAGGGCGGGTTGCGCTCGACCTGGCAGAACTGTGGTTTGTCCGCCGGGATATGGTCGCTGCCCAGCAACGGCGTCAGGTCCAGGTGGTGCTGCTTGGTGGTTTCCCCCTTGAGGATGTCCAGCAGGTCGGTGCGCCCGATCAGCTCTTCCAGGGTGCGTACGCCGAGCTTGGCCAGCCACTCGCGGGTTTCTTCGGCAACGTAGGTGAAGAAGTTCACCACCATGTCGACCGTACCGATGTAGTGGTCCTTGCGCAGCTTCTCGTTCTGGGTCGCAACGCCGGTGGCGCAGTTGTTCAGGTGGCAGATGCGCAGGTATTTGCAGCCCAGGGCGATCATCGGCGCGGTGCCGAAGCCAAAGCTCTCGGCGCCGAGAATGGCGGCCTTGATCACATCGAGGCCGGTTTTCAGGCCACCGTCGGTCTGTACCCGCACCTTGCCGCGCAAATCGTTGCCGCGCAGGGTCTGGTGGGTTTCAGCCAGGCCCAGCTCCCAGGGCGCACCGGCGTACTTGATCGAGGTCAGCGGCGAAGCGCCGGTGCCGCCGTCATAGCCGGAAATGGTGATCAGGTCGGCATAGGCCTTGGCCACACCGGCGGCAATCGTACCGACGCCAGCTTCCGCCACCAGTTTCACCGACACCAGCGCGGCCGGGTTGACCTGCTTGAGGTCGAAAATCAGCTGCGACAAGTCTTCGATGGAGTAGATGTCGTGGTGCGGCGGCGGCGAAATCAGGGTCACACCCGGCACCGCGTAGCGCAGCTTGGCGATCAGACCGTTGACCTTGCCACCCGGCAGTTGGCCGCCCTCACCGGGCTTGGCGCCCTGGGCCACCTTGATCTGCAGCACTTCGGCATTGACCAGGTATTCCGGCGTCACACCGAAGCGGCCGGTCGCCACCTGCTTGATCTTCGAACTCTTGATCGTGCCGTAGCGCGCCGGGTCTTCACCACCTTCGCCGGAGTTGGAACGCGCACCGAGGCGGTTCATGGCTTCGGCCAGGGCTTCGTGCGCCTCGGGCGACAAGGCGCCGAGGGAGATCCCGGCGGAGTCGAAGCGCTTGAGGATCGACTCCAGCGGCTCGATTTCGCTGATATCCAGGGCCTGCTCGGCGACTTTCACCTGGAACAGGTCGCGAATCATCGACACCGGGCGGTTATCCACCAGTGCCGTGTATTCCTTGAACTTGGCATAGTCGCCCTGCTGCACAGCGGCTTGCAGGGTGTTGACCACGTCCGGGTTGTAGGCGTGGTATTCGCCGCCATAGACAAACTTCAGCAGGCCGCCCTGCTGGATTGGCTTGCGCGGGCTCCAGGCTTCGACCGCCAGCAGCTTCTGCTCGGCTTCGAGGTCGACAAAACGCGCGCCCTTGATCCGGCTCGGCACACCGCGAAAGCTCAGGTTGACCACTTCCTCGGACAGGCCGATGGCTTCGAACAACTGGGCGCCACGGTAGGACGCGATGGTCGAGATGCCCATCTTCGAGAGGATCTTGAGCAGGCCCTTGGTGATGCCTTTACGGTAGTTCTTGAAGACCTCGTAGAGGTCGCCCAGCACTTCGCCGGTGCGGATCAGGTCACCCAGCACTTCGTAGGCCAGGAACGGGTAGACCGCCGACGCACCGAAGCCGATCAGCACGGCGAAATGATGCGGGTCACGCGCAGTGGCGGTTTCCACCAGGATGTTGCTGTCGCAGCGCAGGCCCTGCTCGGTCAAGCGGTGATGCACCGCACCGGTGGCCAGGGATGCGTGTACCGGCAGCTTGCCGGGGGCGATATGGCGGTCGCTCAGCACGATCTGCGTGCGCCCGGCGCGCACGGCTTCCTCGGCCTGGTCGGCGATATTGCGTACCGCGGCTTCGAGGCCGAGGCTCTCGTCGTAGTTGAGGTCGATAATCTGACGCTCGAAACCGGGACGGTCGAGGTTCATCAGCGAACGCCACTTGGCAGGCGAGATTACCGGCGAGCTGAGGATCACCCGCGAAGCATGCTCGGGCGATTCCTGGAAGATGTTGCGCTCGGCACCGAGGCAGATCTCCAGCGACATGACGATGGCTTCACGCAGCGGGTCGATCGGCGGGTTGGTCACCTGGGCGAACTGCTGGCGGAAGTAGTCATACGGCGTGCGCACGCGCTGGGACAGCACGGCCATCGGCGTGTCATCGCCCATGGAGCCGACCGCTTCATACCCCTGTTCGCCCAGCGGGCGCAGCACCTGGTCGCGCTCTTCGAACGTGACCTGGTACATCTTCATGTACTGCTTGAGCTGGTCGATGTCGTAGAACGCCGAACCGTGGTCGTTGTCTTCCATGGTCGCCTGGATGCGCAGGGCATTCTTGCGCAGCCATTGCTTGTACGGATGACGGGACTTGAGGCGGTTGTCGATGGCATCGGTGTCGAGGATCTGGCCGGTTTCGGTGTCCACGGCAAAGATCTGGCCAGGACCGACACGGCCCTTGGCAATCACATCTTCAGGCTGGTAGTTCCACACGCCGATTTCCGAGGCGAGGGTGATATAGCCATTTTTGGTCGTGACCCAGCGCGCCGGGCGCAGACCGTTGCGGTCGAGCAGGCAGACCGCGTGACGACCTTCGGTCATCACCACGCCCGCCGGGCCGTCCCACGGCTCCATGTGCATGGAGTTGTATTCGTAGAAGGAGCGCAGGTCGGCGTCCATGGTCTCGACGTTCTGCCACGCTGGCGGAATCAGCATGCGCACGCCGCGGAACAGGTCGATACCACCGGTAACCATCAGCTCGAGCATGTTGTCCATGCTCGAAGAGTCGGAACCTACGCGGTTGACCAGCGGGCCGAGCTCGTCGAGGTCGGGGATCAGGTCATTGGCGAACTTGGTCCGCCGCGCCTGGGCCCAGTTGCGGTTACCGGTGATGGTGTTGATTTCGCCGTTATGGGCCAGGAAACGGAACGGTTGCGCCAGCGGCCATTTCGGCAGGGTATTGGTGGAGAAACGCTGGTGGAACACGCAGATGGCGGTCTTGAGGCTCGGATCGTTGAGGTCCGGGTAAAAGGCCGTCAGGTCCCGCGGCATCATCAAGCCTTTGTAGATGATGGTCTTGTGCGAAAAGCTGCAGATGTAGTGATCCGTATCGGCAGCGTTAGCCACCGACGAACGCCGACGGGCGCTGAACAATTTGATCGCGAACGCCTGGTCGCTCAGGCCTTCACCGCCGATAAACACCTGCTCGATCTGCGGCAGGCGCTCCAGGGCCAGACGGCCGAGGACGCTGGTGTCGATCGGCACTTTGCGCCAGCCCACCAGTTGCAGGCCGGCGGCCAGGATTTCGCGGTTCATGTTCTCGCGGGCAGCCTCGGCTTTCACCGGGTCCTGATTGAAGAACACCATGCCCACGGCGTACTGCTTGGGCAGGTCGCTACCGAATTGTTGTTTGGCCACGGCGCGCAGGAACTGGTCCGGCTTCTGGATCAGAAGCCCGCAACCGTCACCGGTCTTGCCGTCGGCATTGATCCCACCGCGATGGGTCATGCAGGTCAGGGCCTCGATGGCCGTTTGCAACAAGTGATGACTGGGCTCGCCTTGCATGTGAGCAATCAGGCCGAAACCACAGTTATCCTTAAATTCATCGGGTTGGTACAGACCTGCTTTCATAGACACTTTCTCACCAGGCTGCCTCTTCAGGGAGGCAAATTTCTTTTCAATTCAACCACCTGCCATCCACGCCGAACGTACGCCGGCTTTGCGGGAGCAAAAGGGTGGTCATTGTACACACCGACACAGACGCTCACAAATTTGACGACGAAATATCGCAAATCTATGTCGCATTTATGAAAGGTTTAAATCGATATTCCGTGCTAGTCAAAATATTTTTGATTTCAACCTGCACAGCTCTACTCCGCCGCGAAGCGGACACCAAAAGGCACGCGGTCTGAATCAGCCGCATGCCCGAGTGTTTTTTTGAGTTTGCCGGGAAGGCGACCTGGGTAAGGTCGCCGAGTCTTCAGCGAGTTGCTGCCAGTTCTTGTTGAACGCTGGCGACAGTGCGAGGCCAAGGTTTACCAGCCTGGACCTTCGCTGGCAAGGTTTTGATTGCCGCAAGGGCGGCCGCGCGATTGGCGAAGTTACCGTAGGTAATCACATACAGCGGCTTGCCTTGCAGGGTTTTCTTGAAATAGCGGTACTCGCCGCCCTGCTCTTTGACGAAATTTTGCGCAGTGGCTTCCGAGCTGGTGCCGAGAATCTGCACCACGTAGTTGCCAGGTGCCTGGCCGGCATACCAGTTGCCGCCAGGCGCGGCCTTGGCGACGGTTACCGGCTTTTCAACCGGCTTTTCAACCGGTTTGGCGACAGGCTTGGCAGCGGGAGCAGGAACCACCGCTGGCTTGGCCGGGGGCGGCGCTACAGGCTTGGCGGTCGCAACCTGAGCCGGGGGCTGGGCAGTCGTGGCTGCCGGGCCCGCTGGCACTCCGGGAGGCGGCGCAATCGTGGTCACGGTAGGCGGTTGGGCCACACCGCTGTCGATGGCCGGCGCGCCGCCGTCATCACCTTCGGAAATCCCGCCAGCGGCTTCAGCCAGAGGACCGCGCATCACCGGTTGCGACTGGCCGACCAACGGTAGCGGCATGGGCTGGGAGGTACCGGCGAATTCGACACTCGGACCGCCTGTGCCGTTGGTTGGCGCCGATTGCCCCAGTGGCAGTTGTGCTTGTTCATTGGCAGGCGCGCCTGCAGGTGCCGCCGTCTTGTTACGCCCTGGCAGCATCCAGGCCGCAGCAACCGCAACAACGACTACCGCAGACAACGCCAACACATGTTTCTTCGGCATATTGAATCCCATACTTGGACGCTTGACCGCAGAGCGGCTGGCAATCATGGCTTCGATCATCGCATCGCGGGCGGTCTGGTTGATGTTGCCAGGCCAGCCCTCAGCGCTTTCGTGAATCTCAGAGATCTGTTCTGCCGAGAAAAGTTCGATCCCCTGCCCGGCACCTTCGAGGCGCTGAGCCAGGTACTCACGGGTCTCCTCCTCGGTGTAGGGCTGCAGCTCGATCACATGGAAACGTTCCTGCTCCGCGCTGTCAGGCAACTGATCCAGGGCCGCGATCAGCGACGGCTCGCCAAACAGGAAGACATGGGGACGCCCTTCCGGCGCGCCTTCTGCCAACGCCAGCAGCGCTCCGAGCGCCGACTCATCGAGCTGCTCGGCATCGTCGATCAGCAGATAGACTTCCTGCCCGGTCAGCGCCAACTGCACCACTTGGGCCAGGATGGCCGGAATCTCGGCCTGGGCGACATTCAGGGCCTGGGCGACCTGTCGCAGCACCCCGGAGGCATCACCGGCACCCCGGGCGGAGACGACTACGCTCTGCACGGACTGCTTGTTGGTGCTGGCCACCAGCGCCTGGCGCAACAGCGTCTTGCCGCTGCCCAATGGACCGCTGACCACCAGCAGCAACTGGCTATAGCGCGCCAGATGGTGAAGCTGCCCCAGCACCGGCTTGCGCTGGGCAGGGAAGAACTTGAAGCCGGGAACCCGTGGTGCAAATGGGTCGTGACTCAACTGGTAATGGCCGAGGAAAGCCTCGTCGGCATGCAAACTGGTCATCGGAATCTTATCAACCTTTAAGCTGAGCCAAAGTGCGGTAATCCGCATCCAGCGTGGCCTGTAGAATCTCTTGCGGGTAATCGTCGGTGACGATCGCTTGCCCAATGTGACGCAACAGCACCAGACGCAGGCGACCGTCGATCACTTTTTTATCAATTGCCATATGTTCCAGGAAGTCCGCCGGGGTCATTTCCTCAGGCGGAATCACCGGCAGGCCGGCGCGCTGGAACAGGCGAATGCCGCGATCCCGCTCCTGCTCGGTGATCCAGCCCAGCCGCGCGGACATCTCCAGCGCCATGACCGTGCCCGCTGCAACCGCCTCGCCATGCAACCAGACACCGTAGCCCATATGGGTCTCGATGGCATGGCCGAAGGTGTGGCCAAGATTGAGCGTGGCGCGGATACCGGACTCGCGCTCATCGGCGCCGACCACCGCGGCCTTGGCCGCACAGGAACGCTCGATGGCCACGGTGAGGGCGCTCTGGTCGAGCGCGCGCAAGGCATCGACATTCGCCTCAAGCCAGCCCAGGAACGGCTCGTCGCAGATCAGCCCGTACTTGATCACTTCTGCCAGGCCGGCGGACAACTCACGCGCGGGCAGGCTGTTGAGGGTCGCGGTGTCGATCAGCACCAGGTTAGGCTGATAGAACGCCCCGACCATGTTCTTGCCCAGCGGATGGTTGATCCCGGTCTTGCCGCCCACCGAGGAGTCGACCTGGGACAACAGTGTGGTCGGCACCTGGATAAAATCCACGCCGCGCTGGTAGCAGGCCGCGGCAAAACCGGCCATATCGCCGATCACACCGCCCCCCAGGGCGACCACCGTGGTACGCCGATCATGGCGCGCAGTGAGCAAGCCATCGAAAATCAGTTGCAGGGTTTCCCAGGTCTTGAACGCTTCACCATCGGGCAGCACCACCGACATCACCGAATACGCCCCAAGACTGCGGGTCAGACGTTCGAGGTAGAGCGGCGCGACGGTGGTGTTGGAAACGATGGCAACCTGCCGGCCGGCAATATGCGGCGCCAGCAATTCAGGTCGATCCAACAACCCTTCGCCAATATGAATCGGATAACTGCGCTCGCCAAGATCGACCGTAAGTGTCTGCATGTGTCCCCACATTGGAAGATGGACGCAGGCGTCCTGCCTGAAAAGTTGTTGATTGCCGGCGACGCCCGGCCTTGAGCCTTGATCGTTGGACGAACCGGGCAGCCGCCGAGGATAGCGCATTTCGCCCCGCGCTTTAACGGGGCGGCAGTTGCTGCAGGCGCTCGAGAATATCCAGTACGACCATTCGCGGCGGCCGCTCATCGGTTTCCACCACCAGATCGGCGATTTCCCGGTAAAGCGGATCACGAAGGGTCAAGAGATCGCGCAACGTCTTCGCGGGATCGGCAGTACGCAGCAGCGGCCGATTGCGATCGCGGGCAGTGCGTCCGACCTGCTGTTCGACGGAGGCATGCAGATAAACCACACGGCCCCCGGCACGCAGGGCCTTGCGATTTTCCTCACGCATCACCGCACCACCACCCGTCGCCAGAACCACGCCATCGGCGGCGCACAGCTCGGCGATCATCGCCTGCTCGCGCTCACGAAAACCGGGCTCGCCTTCCTTGTCGAAAATCCAAGGGATGTTGGCGCCGGTTCTTAGCTCGATTTCCTTGTCGGAGTCCTTGAACGGAAGACGCAGCTCTTTGGCCAGCAAGCGACCTATGGTGCTCTTCCCAGCCCCCATAGGTCCTACAAGAATCAAATTTCGCACAGAATCAACGACTCACAGCAATCGCCTGGGTATTCATGATACGTGGGGTGAGGAACACCAGTAGCTCGGATTTGGCCTCGGTCACGACATCACGCCGGAAAAGTCGGCCAAGATAAGGGACATCGCCAAGAAATGGCACCTTTTCTACCGTTTTGTTCTGCGTATTGGAGAACACACCACCAATCACGATGGTTTCACCGTCGTTGACCAGCACCTTGGCATTCACTTCGTTCTTCTTGATCGGCGGCTGGCCAAGCACCGCGTTCAGGTAGTCCGGCTCATCCTTGGTCACCTTGACCTCCATGATGATCCGATTGTCCGGGGTGATCTGCGGCGTTACTTCCAGGGACAGCACCGCATCCTTGAACGTCACCGTGGTCGCACCACTGGAGCTCGACTCCTGGTAAGGCACCTGGGTACCTTTGAGGATCTTCGCGGTTTCCTTGTCCGAAGTGACCACCTTGGGCTGGGAGACGATTTCACCGTTACCGGTTTTCTCCATCGCGCTCAGCTCAAGGTCGAGCAGGACGTTGCTGGTGACAAAGCCCAGGCCGATCCCGGAAGTGGCATTTTCGGCGCCCAGATCGACAAATGGCACGTTGGGGCCGACATCCGAGCCGGTATTGCCGGCTTCGTCGCCCTTGTCATCCAGCCCGTAAGCGGTCCAGTTGCTCTTGCCCTTGCGGTTGGTCGTACCGCCCCAGCGCACACCCAGGCGCTTGTCGTAGCCGACGGTCGCCTCGACAATCCGCGCTTCGATCATGACCTGGCGCACCGGGATATCCAGTTGGGCCACAATCCGGCGCAACTCGTCGAGACGCTCTTGGGTCTGGTAGGCAATGATGTTGTTGGTACGCTCATCGACCGTGATCGAACCGCGCTCCTCGGCCTTGACTTCAACGCTGGTCACCGACTGGAACAGCTTGGCGATATCGGCAGCCTTGGCATAGTTGACCTGCAACAGTTCACGCCGCAGCGGCGCCAGTTCGGCAATCTGCTTCTGCGACTCCAGTTCCTGGCGCTCGCGGGCGGCGATCTCCTCGGCCGGCGCAACCAGCAACACATTGCCGATCTTGCGCTTGTCCAACCCCTTGGTCTTGAGAACCAGGTCCAGCGCCTGATCCCACGGCACATTCTGCAAGCGCAGGGTAATACCGCCCTGTACCGTGTCGCTGGCAACCAGGTTGAGGTTGGTGAAATCGGCGATCAGTTGCAGGACCGAACGGACATCGATGTCCTGGAAGTTCAGCGAGAGTTTTTCCCCGCTGTACACAAAACGTTCGGCATTGCGGCGCTGCAAATCATCGACGGTCAGGGCACGGACACTGACGGTCAGCTTGTTATCCGTCTGGTAGGTCGAGTAGTCAAACGCGCCGCCAGGCTCGATGGTAATGCTGGCCTTGTCCGCCGAAGCACTGGAATTGACGAACTGCACCGGGGTGGCGAAGTCCTTCACATCCAGGCGAACACGCAGTTGCTCCGGCAACTGGGTTTTAGGGAAGTCCAGGGTGATCTTGCCCCCACGCTCCTGGATATCCGGGCTGATGCTTGGATCGGACAGCTCGATCACAACATTGCCTTCGCCCTGCTCGCCACGCTGGAAGTCGACGTTGCGGATGGCCTTGCCCGATGGCACGTAGGCTCTGGTCGGTTGCGGCTGCGCCCTGGCGGGAGCAGGTACGGCGCGCGCCGGAGTTGGGGCTGCGGCCTGCACTGGCACGGCGCCCTGCCCCACCATCACGAACAGGTTGTTGCCCTCGACACGGGTGCTGTAAGGCGCCAGCGTGGTCAGGTTGATGATCAGCCGCGTACGGTCCTTGGCTTCGACCACCGTCACGCTGCGGGCATTGCCCACGCCCAGGTCACGGTTCTTGCTGCTCAGGCGGCTGCTCACCCCAGGCAGATCAAGGGCAATGCGCGCCGGCTGGTCGGTGGTATAGCCGCGCGGCAGCGTTGCCGGCGCATCGAACGTCAGCTTCAACTCGACCCGGTCACCCGGTAGCGCCGCAACGTCCAGGGACTGCAGGTTGGCCGCCAGCACCATCGGCGAAACCAGCGCTATCCATAGCGAAATGCCGAGGGATGAAATGATCCTGTTCATATCGAGTTCCACTATGAGTGTTCTTTCAGGGGGATGGTTCGCGGGCGCTCAAGCCATGCACCTTCGCCATCGGGGACGATTTCGACCACATCGACCTGGGTATCGGTAATTCTCACGATGCGACCTTCGTCACGGCCCAGGTAGTCACCTTCTTTCACGCGGTAGACCCCATTGGCGCCGCGCAACAACGCATAGGTGCCCGTCGCATTGGCCAGTGTCCCGACCATTTCAAACTGTTCGATGTTGAAACCTTCAAGAAACTGCTTGATCCGCGCCAGGTCCGGCTTGACCTCGCGCGAACCCTTCTGACGATTCACCAGGTCGATTTTCAACGGCGGCTGGAAAGGACTGCGCAGCGACGAGGCGTTGTAAGTGAAGGCTTCATAGGATTGGAATGTCGGCGTCGGCTCGATGGTCCCGGTCGGTCGGGCCCGGACCTCGCTCATGTAGGCATCGAGATCGCTGACATCGCTGCCACCCCCACACCCAGACAAGCCGCCCAACAGCAGCACTGCGCACAACCATTTACCGAGGCTCATTTCGTCAGCCCCTTATCGTTGTAGCGATAGGTCTTGGCCAGGATATTCATGCGCAACTTGGAATGAGTATCGGCGCTGGCCGGCTTTACCTCGAAATCATGCAGAGTGACGATCCTGGGCAGCCCGGCGACACCACTGACGAACGACGCCAGGCTGTGGTAGCTGCCGGTCACGGTGATCTGAATCGGCAGCTCGATGTAGAACTGCTGCACGACCTCGGGCAACAGCTTGATTTCCTCGAACTCCAACCCGTTATCCAGGCCTGTGCGGGTAATGTCTTCGAGCAGCCCCGGCACTTCGGTATCGCTGGGCAATTGACGCAGCAAGACACCAAAGGAATTCTCCATATCGGTCATCTGCTGGGTGTAGGCCTCAAGGTTGGCAGCCTGGTGGGCCTTGACGGCAAACTGCTCCTTGAGCGACACCTCCTCACTGCGCTGCCTGTCGAGCTGCTCTCCCAGTTCACTGACATGAAAGTTGTAGCCCAGGAGCAGGATCACCAGCACCAGCAAGGCGCCCGCCACGGCCTTCACTGCCGTCGGCCAGGAGCCGATATTGTTCATGTCCAGGTCGTTCAGATCGACCTTGCGCAGGCTTTCCAGCCATTCATTCACATTCATTGGCTAGCCCCCGCCGTCGCGGGCCGGGTCTGGTGGACCGTCAGTTGGAAGGTATTGGTCTGATCGAGCGCGCTCGCAGTATTGGCCTTTACCTCAGTCAGCGTCGGCAATTCCAGCCAGTCGGAAGCATCGAGGTTACGCAACAGCTCGGACACCCGATTGTTGGATTCAGCAACGCCACTGATCGCGATGGTCTTGTCGGTCATTTTTACGTCGGTGAAATACACTCCATCCGGCAGGGTGCGCGCCAACTGGTCGAAGATCCGCCCACTGACAGGCCGGTTACCCTGCAGGTCCTGGATGATTTTCATCCGTTCCAGCAATTGCTGGCGGCGCGCCTTGAGATCACCAATGTCCTTGATCCGCCCGTCGAGCTGGGCAATTTCCTTATGGATATAGGCATTGCGGGCCATCTGCCGATCAATGGCGGCACTGATGTATTGGTCGGCAATCAGGATCACGCCAATTGCTATCACCACCGCGGCTACCAAGCCGGTCAGGAACCGCTTGCGCCGCTCTTCGCGCAGTTGTTCGCGCCAGGGCAGAAGGTTGATGCGCGCCATATTAGTCGAAACTCCTTAACGCCAAACCGCAGGCGATCATCAACGCCGGGGCATCGCTGGCCAGCGCCCCGGCATTGACCTTGCTGCTCAGGGCCATATCGGCGAAGGGGTTGGCCACCAGGGTCGGCGTTCCCAGACGTTGCTGGATCAGGTTGTCCAGCCCGGCGATCGAGGCGGTACCGCCAGCAAGCATGATGTAGTCGACCTCGTGGTACTGGCCCGAGGCAAAGAAGAACTGCAAGGAGCGCGACACCTGCTGGACCACCGCATCCTTGAAGGGCTGCAGGACCTCACTGTGATAGTCATCGGGTAGCCCGCCCTGCTTCTTGGCCAGCCCCGCCTCGCCCATCGACAGGCCGTAGCGCCGCTGGATTTCCTCGGTCAGCTGTCGGCCGCCGAACAGCTGCTCACGGGTGTAAATGATACGGCCGTTGTGCAGCACGCTGAGGGTGGTCATCGTCGCGCCGATATCGACCACGGCCACGATCAGTTTTTCCTGGTTATTCGATAGTTGCGCGGCAATCAGGCCAAACGAGCGCTCCAGCGCGTAGGCCTCCACATCAACCACCCGGGCACTCAGCCCGGCCAGGGCAAGCGCCGCTTCGCGGACTTCGACGTTTTCCTTTCGGCACGCGGCCAGCAGCACATCGACACGCTCGGGATTACGCGTGGAGTAGCCCTGGACTTCAAAATCGATCGCAACTTCTTCGAGCGGATAGGGAATGTACTGATCGGCCTCCAACTTCATCTGGCTTTCCAGCTCGTCGTCGGAAAGACCGGCATCCATCTCGATGGTCTTGGTGATCACCGCGGAGCCGGCCACAGCCACGGCCGCGTTGCGGATATTGGTTCTGGCCTTGACCAGAACCCGGGTCAGGGCTTCGCCGACGCCTTCGAGTTCGACGATATTTTTTTCAACCACGGCGTTCGCCGGCAAGGGTTCCACGGCATAGGACTCAACCCGGTAACGATTGCCCGACTGGCTCAATTCAAGGAGCTTGACCGAAGTAGAACTGATATCGATTCCCAGAAGCGTATTCGACTTCTTGCTGAAGAGTCCTAGCACTACTGATTCCCTATTACTATCCGCAACTTACGGACCCTTTATTGTTCAAGGCATTTAATAGCAGTCTTGACAGAAGCGCAAATGACGCTTCAAGCCGAAAAATGCTTATAATGCCCGGCGATTTTTCCTATATCGTCGATTCAGCCCATGCTGCGAATATCCCCTGACGCTTAACTCTTTCTTTTATCTGGAAATCCAAAAGCCTTGATACGTTTGCTGAAGTTTTTCGGGTGGTCTTTTGTCGCTGTCGTCTGCGGCCTCATGCTCGTCCTGAGCGGTGCGTTTCTCTATCTTAGTCCGGGCTTGCCGTCCGTGGAGTCGCTTCGAAGCATTCAATTGCAGATTCCGCTGCGGGTCTACAGCAGCGACGGGAAACTGATTGCCGAATTCGGTGAAATGCGTCGATCGCCCATTCGTTTCGCCGACATTCCGCCGACCTTCATTCAAGCACTGTTGTCCGCCGAAGACGATAATTTTGCCAATCACTACGGTGTCGACCCCACCAGCCTGATGCGCGCCGCCACTCAACTGGTCAAGAGCGGGCATATCCAGTCCGGCGGTAGCACCATCACGATGCAGGTGGCAAAGAACTTCTTCCTCTCCAGCGAGCGCAGCTTCTCGCGCAAAACCAACGAGATCCTCCTGGCCCTGCAGATCGAACGTGAGCTGACCAAGGACGAGATCCTCGAGCTGTACGTCAACAAGATCTACCTCGGCAACCGGGCCTACGGGATCGAGGCCGCGGCCCAGGTGTACTACGGCAAGTCGATTCGCGACCTGAGCCTGGCGCAGATGGCCATGATCGCTGGCCTGCCCAAGGCGCCGTCACGCTTCAACCCGCTGGCCAATGCGGCCCGCGGTAAGGAACGCCGCGACTGGATCCTCGGGCGTATGTACAAGCTGGGCAAGATTGACGAAGCCAGTTACCAGGCCGCCCTGGCCGAACCGATCAATGCCAGCTATCACGTACCGACACCCGAAGTCAGCGCCCCCTATATCGCCGAGATGGCTCGCGCCGAAATGGTCGGCCGCTATGGTAGCGACGCCTATACCGAGGGCTTTCGGGTCACGACCACAGTCCCCAGCGACCTGCAGGAAATCGCCAACCACTCCGTCCAGGAAGGCCTGATCGCCTACGACCAGCGTCATGGCTACCGCGGCCCGGAATCGCGCCTGCCAGGCAAGACCAACGAAGCCTGGACTCAGGAGCTGGCCAAGCAGCGCAGCATCAGCGGCCTTGATCCGGCCATCGTGACCCAGGTCGACAAAAGCGGCTTGAAAGTGCTGACCCGCAACGGTGAAGAGAACGTCGCCTGGGACAGCATGAAATGGGCCCGCCCGTACCTCAACACCAACAGCATGGGCGCCAATCCGAAGCAGCCGAGCGATGTCGCCCAGGTCGGCGACCTGATCCGCGTACAGCGCCAGGCCGACGGCTCGCTGAAGTTCAGCCAGGTCCCGAACGCCCAGGGCGCCCTGGTTTCCCTCGACCCGCAAACCGGCGCCATCCGTGCGCTGGTCGGCGGTTTCGCGTTCGAGCAGAGTAACTACAACCGTGCAATGCAAGCCAAGCGCCAGCCTGGCTCCAGCTTCAAGCCCTTCATTTATAGCGCCGCGCTGGACAATGGCTACACCCCGGCCAGCCTGGTAAATGACGCGCCGATCGTGTTCGTCGACGAGTACCTGGACAAAGTCTGGCGCCCGAAAAACGACACCAACACCTTCCTCGGCCCGATCCGTATGCGCGAAGCGCTGTACAAGTCGCGCAACCTGGTCTCGATCCGCCTGCTGCAAAGCCTGGGCATCGATCGCACCATCGACTACATCAGCAAGTTCGGCTTCAACAAGCAGGACCTGCCGCGCAACCTGTCCCTGGCCCTGGGCACCGCCACCCTGACACCGATGGAAATCGCCACCGGCTGGAGCACGTTTGCCAACGGCGGCTACAAGATCACTCCGTACCTGATCGACAAGATCGAAAGCCGCAACGGCGATGCCCTATTCGTTGCCAACCCGCCGCGCGTACCTGGCGCCGATCTCGCCAGCGACGGTATTGCCGCGCCGAGCAGCGAGGGTTTCAACGTCGCCCCCCCCAATGCCGGCGAACCGCCTGCGCAAACGGCGCCCCAGCCGCCGGCCGTCGCGGAACAGATCATCGATGGGCGCACCACGTACATCCTCACCAGCATGCTGCAGGACGTCATCAAGCTGGGCACCGGCCGCCGGGCCCTGGCCCTTGGCCGCACCGACCTGGCGGGCAAGACCGGTACCACCAACGAGTCCAAGGACGCCTGGTTCTCCGGCTACAACGCGGATTACGTCACCACGGTCTGGACGGGCTTCGACCAACCGGAAAGCCTGGGTCGCCGCGAGTACGGCGGCACCGTGGCACTGCCCATCTGGATGACCTACATGGGCGCAGCCCTCAAGGGCAAGCCACCTCATACCCAGCCCGAACCGGAAGGCATCCTGAGCCTGCGGGTCGACCCGGTCAGTGGCCGCGCCGCAGCGCCTGGCACCCCCAACGCCTACTTCGAGCTGTTCAAAAGCGAAGATACACCGCCGTCGGTCAACGAACTGGGCAACGGTGCCAGCGCCCCGGGCAGCCCGCTGCCAGCGGACGAAGCGGCGCCCATCGATCTGTTTTAAAGGCAGCCGCAAACTGCGAGCGACAACAAGCAGGCAAAACACAGTGCCTGTTTGTAGCTCGTAGCTAGCGCCCATAAAAAACCCCGGCACCAGGCCGGGGTTTTTTATGGGCGACTGCTTTTAACCGTTGAACACATCATCCACGCTCTTGAGCGGGTAGTTCTTCGGATACGGCAGGGTCGCTACGCCGGTCTCGATCGCGGCCTTGGCCACTGCATCGGAGATCACGGTGATCAGGCGGGCGTCCATTGGCTTGGGAATGATGTACTCACGACCAAATTCCAGCTTGATGCCGCCGTAGGCGTCGCACACTTCCTGTGGCACCGGCAGTTTGGCCAGTTCACGCAGCGCGTTGGCAGCCGCCACTTTCATTTCTTCGTTGATGCGCTTGGCACGTACGTCCAGAGCACCACGGAAGATGAACGGGAAGCCCAGTACGTTGTTGACCTGGTTCGGGTAGTCAGAACGACCGGTGGCCATGATCACGTCGCTACGGGTGGCGTGAGCTAGCTCCGGGGAGATTTCCGGATCAGGGTTCGAGCAAGCGAACACGATCGGGTTGGCTGCCATCAGGTTCAGGTTTTCTGCGCTCAGCAGGTTCGGACCGGACAGGCCAACGAATACGTCAGCACCTTGCAGCGCGTCCGACAGGGAGCGTTTCTCGGTGGCGTGAGCGAAGACCGCCTTGTACTGGTTCAGGTCGTCACGGCCGGAGTGGATCACACCGGTACGGTCAACCATGAAGATGTTTTCGATCTTCGCGCCCATGCTGACCAGCAGCTTCATGCACGAGATCGCGGCAGCACCGGCGCCCAGGCAGACGATTTTGGCTTCTGGCAGGGTCTTGCCGGCGATTTCCAGGGCATTGATCATACCGGCCGCAGTCACGATGGCAGTACCGTGCTGGTCATCGTGGAAAACCGGGATATCGCACTGTTCGATCAGCGCGCGTTCGATCTCAAAGCACTCGGGTGCCTTGATATCTTCCAGGTTGATGCCGCCGAAGGTGATGGAGATGCGCTTGACGGTGTCGATGAAGGCTTGCGGGCTTTCGGAGTCGACTTCGATATCGAAAACATCGATACCGGCGAAACGCTTGAACAGCACGCCCTTGCCTTCCATGACCGGCTTGGAAGCCAGCGGGCCGAGGTTACCCAGGCCGAGAATTGCGGTGCCATCGGAAATAACTGCTACCAGGTTGCCCTTGCCGGTGTACTTGTAGGCCAGCTCAGGATCACGGGCGATTTCACGCACTGGTTCGGCTACACCGGGGCTGTAGGCCAGCGACAGGTCGCGGGCGGTAGCGGTGGCTTTGGTGAGCTCGACACTCAGTTTCCCTGGACGAGGCTGGGAGTGATAATCGAGAGCGGCAGTTTTCAAATCAGACATGTGGGCATTCCGCTTTTTACTGTTGGACGACGGATCGCCGAGGATACTCGCCTCGCATAGTCCCCACAAGACTGCCCGGTCACCGGTGTCAAGGGCCCTACCCTACGACTTTCGCCCAAGAGCCGCGGAACACAAGGCTTACAGTGTTCACAATCTTAACGAAAAATGTCTACAATTTTTAATCAGACAGCTGTTTGAACATGCCCGGATCCGTCAGGTTCAGTAACCAACGTGCCTGACCCGCCTGCAAACCGCCACGACGCGAGCGATCGAGCACCCAGCCACGCACCTCGATCTGTTGCCCAGGCAGCTTCGACAAGGCTGCGCTGTCGAAACGGCTGAGCAAATTGGGTGCAATACGCAGGACCAAGCCGCCCTCGACGTCGACCCACAGCCCACCGCCATTACGCTGTACCTGGGCGACTCGACCGCTGACCAGGGCAAACCCTGACTGACGCAATTGGCTGGCGGACACCACCGGCGATTGGCGCCACACCCCCAATCGAGCCTGTCGCGCCCGGTCTTCTGCCGCCTGCAGACAGTCGACCAGACTGACATTCGGCGCAATCGCCACCTGATAACCCAGGCCCTCAGCGAGCAGTTGCTCTTCAAGGTTGCGATCATTGGCCCCATAGAGATGGGCCAGGGTCCGTCCATAGCGATCCCGGGGCTCTTGACCTAGCGCCACGCGCACCCGTCCGTCACTTTGCGCGACCAGGGCCTGCAGCCGTTGGCGCGCCGCCTCGGCATAGGGCTCACTCGTCCGGCCCTTGCGGCCGATCTCCGGAGCGTTGATGCCGATCAGCCGCACGCTGCGCCCGTCGTCCAGACGCACGGTGTCGCCATCCACCACCTGCCGCACCTGGGCGCTAGCCAGCCCCTGGGGCAATGGACATTGGGCCTGAGCGCCACCCAGCCAAATCGCGGACACAAAAAAGGCGCCCGCGAGGGACGCCTTTTTCATCAGCCTGGACAAGCCTTGCAGACCGTCCAGTACCATCAGCCTTAGGCCTTTTTGGTAGCGCCGAAAGCACCGAAACGATCGGCGAACTTCTGAACGCGGCCGCCGGTATCCAGAGTTTTTTGCTTACCGGTGTAGAACGGGTGGCACTCGTTGCACACGTCCAGGCTCAGTGGCTTGGTCAGGGTGGAGCGAGTTTCGATCACGTTACCGCAGCTGCAGGTAGCGGTGATGGCTTCGTATACTGGATGGATATCGGCTTTCATGGTGTCTTCCTCAGGCTAGCGTGCCGCCGCCCAACACTATTGTTGAACACCGCACGAAATTTGGCCGGGAATAATACCAGACCGCAATAAGGACGCAAGCTGTCCCGCAGACCGACCGTCTGCTAGGCTCGCCCCTCTTTCCTACACTCCACCCGAGACCCCACGCGTGCCCGACGCCATCCTGCGCCTCGCCCTGCCCTCGCCGCTGCGCCGCCTGTTCGACTACCGGGCGCCTGCCGGCGTACCGCGCAGTGCGCTCCAGCCGGGCATGCGGGTGCGGGTGCCTTTTGGCCGCCGGGAGATGATCGGCATTTTGGTGGAAGTTACCGATCACAGCGAAGTCCCGGCAGACAAGCTACGCCCCGCCCTGGCACTGCTCGACACCCATGCGCCACTGCCCGAATCGCTGTTCAAGCTATGCCTGTGGACCTCCCAGTACTATCAGCACAGCCTGGGCGACACCTTGAGCTGGGCCTTGCCGGTCCTGCTGCGCCAGGGCGAACCGGCCGAAGTCCGCCAGGAGCGCTTCTGGCAGATTGCCCCCGGCGCCCGCCTTGACGACCCGCGCATCGCCCGCGCACCGCGCCAGCGCGAAGCCTTGGCGACCCTGGCCCAGCACCCGCATGGTGTTGCCCATCAGCTCTTGAGCAAACTGATGCTGAGCAAGGACAGCCTCGACCTGCTGCTGGCCAAGGAACTGGTTCAGGTGCAGGTACGCCGGCACGCCCCGAGCGCACGCCATGAACACTGGCTGGCGCAGCCCGAGTTGCCGCTCAACCCGGAACAGCGTGCGGCATTCGAGGCCATCCGGGGCGATCTCGAGCATTTCCACGCCTTTCTCCTGGCCGGCGTAACGGGCAGCGGCAAGACCGAGGTCTATCTACAACTGATCCGCGAAACCCTGGAGGCCGGCAAGCAGGCACTGGTACTGATCCCTGAGATCAACCTCGGCCCTCAGACCCTGGCGCGCTTCGAGCAGCGTTTCAATGCGCGGATTGCCCTGCTGCACTCAGCGGTCAACGACCGTGAGCGACTCGACGCCTGGCTGGCCGCCCGCGACGGCGAGGCCGACATTATTATCGGCACCCGCTCGGCGCTGTTCACCCCGATGAAGAATCCGGGCCTGATCATCATCGACGAGGAGCACGACGGCTCCTATAAACAGCAAGAAGGCCTGCGCTATCACGCCCGCGACCTCGCGCTGGTACGTGCTCGCCAGGAAAACATCCCCATTGTCCTGGGCTCGGCCACGCCGTCCCTGGAAAGCCTGCACAACGCCTACACCGGCCGCTACGGTCTGCTGCGCCTGAACCAGCGCGCCGGCGGTGCCCAACAGCCACGTTTTCTGCGTCTGGATGTAAAAAGCCGGCCCCTGGACAGCGGCATCAGCGGCCCCATGCAACAAGCCATCGGCCAGACCCTGGCCGCCGGGCAGCAGGTCCTGGTGTTTCTCAACCGCCGCGGCTTTGCGCCGACCCTGCTGTGCCATGACTGCGGATGGATGTCGGAATGCAATCGTTGCGACGCGCGCATGACCGTGCACCAACGTTCCGGCGAGCTGCGCTGCCATCACTGCGGCCATGTCGAGCGCGTGCCCCGACACTGCCCGCAGTGCGCCAAGGTCGACCTGCGCCCGGTCGGCGCCGGCACCGAACGCGCCGAAGAGCGCCTGGGCATCCTGTTTCCTGACTACCCGGTCTTGCGGGTCGATCGCGACAGCACCTCGCGCAAGGACGCCATGAATCAGTTGTTCGCCACGATCCAGAAAGGCCAGCCGTGCATCCTGGTCGGCACCCAGATGCTCGCCAAGGGCCATCACTTCCCTCGCGTGACCCTGGTTTCGATCCTCGATGCCGATGGCGGGCTGTTTTCCGGAGATTTCCGCGCCAGCGAGCGGATGGCCCAGTTGATCGTCCAGGTCGCCGGGCGCGCCGGACGCGCCGAAGAGCCGGGCAAAGTGATCATCCAGACCCACCTGGCCGATCACCCGCTGCTGGTGCAATTGACCGAACAAGGCTACTTCGCCTTTGCCGAGCAAGCCCTGAGCGAACGCCGCGCCGCTGGCCTGCCACCCTTTGCCCACCTGGCCCTGCTCCGGGCCGAAGCGCACAAGCCGGGCCAGGCCGAAGCCTTTCTCGACGAGGCCTGCAGCGAAGCCGAGCGCCTGCTGGGCGAACATCACCTGGGCGGCATCGAATTGCTCGGCCCCGTCCCGGCGCCCATGGAGCGGCGTGCCGGCCGCTATCGCGCCCAGTTGCTGCTCCAGGCCAATGCCCGCGCGCCGCTGCATCGACTGCTCAGCCAGTGGCTGCTGGTGCTGGAACAGATGCCGAGTGGCCGACAGGTTCGCTGGTCGCTGGATGTCGACCCCGTCGACCTGTATTGACACCACGGGCGACTACAATGGGCCACAAGTCCGTAAGCGGTTGGCAAGCCCGCCCCGGCAACGGATAATGCCCAGTTTTTCCACCTGCGCATCGAAGCGCCGCCGCGCTTGCGGTCGAAAGAGAAGACCATGAAAGACACCATTCGCCAGTTGATCCAGCAAGCCCTCACCCAACTCGTCAGCGACGGTGTGTTGCCTGAAGGGCTGACGCCGGCGATCCAGGTGGAGAACGCCCGGGACAAAACCCACGGCGATTTCGCCAGCAATATCGCGATGATGCTGGCCAAGCCGGCTGGCATGAAGCCGCGCGACCTGGCCGAGAAAATCATCGCCGCCCTGCCGGCCGACGAACAGATCAGCAAGACCGAGATCGCCGGCCCCGGCTTCCTCAATTTTTTCCAGAACACCCAGGCCCTGGCCGCGCGTCTTGACGCCGCCCTGGCCGACCCGCAGATTGGCGTGCGCAAGAACGGCCCGGCCCAGCGCGTGGCCGTCGACCTGTCGGCCCCGAACCTGGCCAAGGAAATGCACGTGGGTCACCTGCGTTCAACCATCATTGGCGATGGCGTTTCGCGGGTGCTGGAGTTCCTCGGCGACACCGTGATCCGTCAGAACCACGTCGGCGACTGGGGTACCCAGTTCGGCATGCTGCTGGCCTACCTGCAAGAGAAGCCAACCGTCAGCGATGAGCTGTCCGACCTGGAAAACTTCTACCGCGCCGCCAAGAAGCGTTTCGACGAGTCCGAAGAGTTCGCCGACCGTGCCCGCGGCCTGGTGGTCAAGCTGCAGGCCGGTGACCCTGAATGCCTGGCCCTGTGGACCCGGTTCAAGGACATCTCGCTGTCCCACTGCCAGAAGATCTACGAGCAGTTGAACGTCAAGCTGACGCCCGCTGACGTCATGGGCGAAAGCGCCTACAACGACGACCTGGCCCAGGTGGTCAGCGACCTGAAGGCCAAGGGCCTGCTGGTCGAGAGCAATGGCGCCCAGTGTGTGTTCCTCGAAGAATTCAAGACTGCCGAAGGCACGCCGCTGCCGGTCATCGTGCAAAAGGCCGATGGCGGCTATCTGTACGCCACCAGCGACCTGGCCGCCGTGCGTTATCGCAGCAATGTGCTCAAGGCCGATCGCGCCCTGTACTTCGTCGACCAACGCCAGGCCCTCCACTTCCAGCAGGTATTTGAAGTGGCTCGCCGTGCCGGTTTCGTGACCAATGGCATGCAGATGGAACACATGGGCTTCGGCACCATGAACGGCGCCGATGGCCGCCCGTTCAAAACGCGTGATGGCGGCACCGTGAAACTGGTGGACCTGCTGAACGAAGCCGAAGAGCGCGCCTACAACCTGGTGAAGGAAAAAAACCCGCAACTGCCAGAAGACGAACTGCGGCGCATTGCCCGCGTCGTCGGCATTGGCGCGGTGAAGTACGCCGATCTGTCCAAGCACCGCACCAGCGACTACAGCTTCAACTTCGAGCAGATGCTGAACTTCGAAGGCAACACCGCGCCCTACTTGCTCTACGCCTACACCCGCGTGGCCGGGGTGTTCCGCAAACTGGGCAAGGACTTCAGTGAAGTCGAGGGCCAGATCGTACTCCAGGCGCCCCAGGAGCAGGAGCTGGCCGCCAAACTGGCGCAGTTCGGCGAAGTGCTGAACAGCGTTGGTGAGAAAGGCACGCCGCATACGTTGTGCGCTTACCTATATGACGTGGCCGGCCTGTTCTCCAGTTTCTACGAGAACTGCCCGATCCTGGGCGCCGAAGATCCGGCACAGCAACAAAGCCGCCTGCGCCTCGCTGCGCTGACCGGCCGCACGCTCAAGCAGGGCCTGGAACTGCTGGGCCTGGAAACCCTGGAGCGCATGTAAGTTGGCTGCCAAGAAAAAACCCGCACCCAAGCGCGGCGCCAGTCGCTACCAGGCCCCGGCCAAGCAACCGATCCCGGGCTGGCTGTGGCTGGTCATCGGCCTGACGGTCGGGGCCTTTATCGTGTTCTTGATGAAGCTTGAGCCCGGCAAGGGCGATGACGTCAAGCGGGTCAAGCAGGAGCAACAGAAGGCCAGCAAGATCGCCGAAGCAAACAAGACACCACCCAGCCCTACCCAGCCGGTCAAGCCCAAGTACGACTTCTACACCCTGCTGCCCGAATCAGAAGTCATCGTGCCGCCCGAGGCCGTGCCGGAGAAAACCCTGCCGACCCCGCAAACCGCGCCGGTTGCTCCGGTAACGCCGGCCGAAGCCGCGAAGATCGACACCGCGCGCGCGCAGGCGGCGCTCAGCGGCATCACCCCGCCACCGCCCCCTCCGGTGGTCAAGCCGGCGGCCGTAACCCAGTTTTTCCTACAGGCTGGCTCGTTCCGCAAGGAAGCTGACGCCGACAAGGTCCGGGCGCAGATCATCCTGCTGGGCCAGGCGGTTTCGGTTGAGTCCGGCACCGTACGCGACGAAACCTGGTACCGGGTTCTGGTAGGACCGTTCAGCAACCGTGAACAGCTCACCAGCGCGCAGAAACAGCTGGCGGGCAGCGGTTTCAGCAATCTATTGCTGCAACAACGCCAAAGCCGTTGATGCGAGGCCGATGCGCCCGGGAAACGGGCGCGTCGGGTATGGCGCTATCGCGCTGATCTTCGCAATTTTTCCCACAGATAATCTCTACACTTCCCGACACCACTCGTCCCACATTTCCTGGCAAGGTTGAAAAACCTTCCTGCACCCCCATATGAGTCTGCATCAGGCATTTTCGCCCCGCTGCGTGGAGACTTACCCTTGACCACCATCGTTTCAGTTCGCCGCCACGGCAAAGTCGTCATGGGTGGCGACGGCCAGGTTTCCCTGGGCAACACCGTTATGAAAGGCAACGCGAAAAAAGTCCGGCGCCTCTACCACGGCCAGGTGATCGCCGGTTTCGCCGGTGCTACCGCCGACGCCTTTACCCTGTTCGAGCGTTTTGAAGCCCAGCTGGAAAAACACCAGGGGCATCTGGTCCGCGCGGCCGTTGAGCTGGCCAAGGAATGGCGTACCGACCGTTCCCTGAGCCGCCTGGAAGCCATGCTGGCCGTGGCCAACAAGGACGCTTCGCTGATCATCACCGGCAACGGTGACGTGGTCGAACCCGAAGACGGCCTGATTGCCATGGGTTCCGGCGGCGCCTTCGCCCAGGCAGCCGCACGCGCCCTGCTGATGAAAACCGACCTGTCGGCTCGGGAAATCGCGGAAACCGCGCTGGGCATTGCCGGCGACATTTGTGTATTCACCAACCACAACGTCACTATCGAGGAGCAGGACCTCGCGGAGTAAGCCACGCGCACGCCCATGGCACGCGCTGCTACTGACCGCTTGAGGACCGCACATATTATGTCCATGACACCCCGTGAAATTGTCCACGAACTGAACCGCCACATCATCGGCCAGGACGACGCCAAGCGCGCCGTCGCCATTGCCCTGCGCAACCGCTGGCGGCGCATGCAGCTCCCCGAGGAGCTGCGTGTTGAAGTGACGCCAAAGAACATCCTGATGATCGGCCCGACCGGTGTCGGCAAAACCGAAATCGCCCGCCGCCTGGCCAAGCTGGCCAACGCGCCATTTATCAAGGTCGAAGCCACTAAGTTCACCGAGGTCGGCTATGTCGGCCGCGACGTCGAGTCGATCATTCGCGACCTGGCGGATGCCGCGATCAAGCTGTTGCGCGAGCAGGAGATGGTCAAGGTGCGCCACCGCGCCGAAGACGCCGCCGAAGAGCGCATCCTTGACGCCCTGCTGCCACCGGCCCGCGCCGGCTTCAACGACGACCCGGTGCCGAGCAGCGACTCCAACACCCGCCAACTGTTCCGCAAGCGCCTGCGTGAAGGCCAGTTGGACGACAAGGAAATCGAGATCGAAGTGGCCGAGGTCGTGGGCGTCGATATCTCCGCGCCGCCCGGCATGGAAGAGATGACCAACCAGCTGCAGAACCTCTTCGCCAACATGGGCAAGGGCAAGCGCAAGAGCCGCAAGCTCAAGGTCAAGGAAGCGCTCAAGCTGGTGCGCGACGAAGAAGCCGGACGCCTGGTCAATGAAGAAGAGTTGAAGGCCAAGGCCCTCGAAGCAGTCGAGCAGCACGGCATCGTGTTTATCGACGAGATCGACAAGGTGGCCAAGCGCGGCAATGTCGGAGGCGCCGATGTATCCCGCGAAGGTGTACAGCGCGACCTGCTGCCACTGATCGAAGGCTGCACCGTCAACACCAAGCTGGGCATGGTCAAGACCGACCACATTCTGTTTATCGCTTCCGGCGCGTTCCACCTGAGCAAGCCGAGCGACCTGGTGCCCGAGCTGCAAGGTCGGCTGCCGATCCGCGTCGAACTCAAGGCCCTGAGCCCGGAAGACTTCGAGCGTATCCTCAGCGAACCGCACGCTTCGCTGACCGAGCAGTATCGCGAGTTGCTCAAGACTGAAGGCCTGGCCATCGAGTTCCTGCCCGACGGTATCAAGCGCCTGGCGGAGATCGCCTGGCAGGTCAACGAGAAGACCGAGAACATCGGTGCCCGTCGCCTGCACACCCTGCTCGAGCGCCTGCTCGAAGAGGTGTCGTTCAGTGCCGGTGACCTGGCCAGCGCCCACAGCGCGGAGCCGATTCGCATCGACGCCGAATACGTCAACAGCCACCTGGGCGAATTGGCGCAGAACGAAGACCTGTCCCGTTATATCCTCTAGACCACATTCTCTACTTGGCGGGGCCGTTCGCGGCCCCGAACCGCTATGACCACAACCCGCATGCCCACCGCCATCGAGCTGCACAAAGCCTCGAAGACCCTGACCCTCAAGTACGGCCCGGACGAGGTCTACCATCTACCTGCGGAATTTCTACGGGTGCACTCGCCTTCAGCCGAGGTCCAAGGCCATGGCAACCCCATCCTGCAATTCGGCAAGCTGAACGTCGGCCTGGACCGGATCGAACCGGCTGGCCAGTACGCACTGAAACTGACCTTCGACGACGGTCATGACAGTGGATTGTTCACCTGGGACTACCTCTACCAACTGGCGCAACGCCAGGATGCGCTATGGGCCGATTACCTGGCTGAACTGCGCAATGCCGGAAAATCCCGCGACCCGAGCGAGTCCGTCGTCAGGCTGATGCTCTAGCCTGCGGCTCTCGCTGTTTAGAGCGCATTTTCTAATTCTATTTGCTTGAATGCCTTGCGCAGCGGCCACTGGAGGGCTCGCTTGCGGTTTCGTACAAAGTCGGGTAACCAATACAAATGGCAAGCTCCCTGCATTGATCGCGGGGTCTGGTTTGGTTGCGGGCGAAGTATGAGTAGGTAGGCTGTCTCAGGCACAGAATTACCGGCAATACTCGACGACGTTTCACCAGACCAGGGTACACAGGGTTGGTTATCACTGGTCACCCGAGCGAGTACCGGGCGCGCTGTGGATCACAGCGCTGGATCCGGTACTCGTCTCAGGACAATGGAGCGTCGTAGATGAGTAATAAGAATAACGATGACCTGCAGCGCCAAGCCTCGGAAAACACCCTGGGGTTGAATCCGGTCATTGGCTTGCGCCGTAAGGATCTGCTGACTTCTGCTCGAATGGTCCTGTCCCAGGCCATCAAACAACCCCTCCACAGTGTCAAGCATGTCGCCCATTTTGGCGTCGAACTCAAGAACGTGCTGCTGGGCAAATCGACCCTGCAGCCCGAGAGCGACGACCGGCGCTTTGCCGACCCGGCCTGGAGCCAGAACCCGCTCTATCGCCGCTACCTGCAAACCTACCTGGCCTGGCGCAAGGAACTCCACGACTGGATTGGCGACAGTAGCCTGTCGGAACAGGACATCAGCCGCGCCCATTTCGTCATCAACCTGATGACCGAGGCCATGGCCCCGACCAACAGCGCTGCCAACCCGGCAGCCGTCAAACGCTTCTTCGAGACCGGCGGCAAAAGCCTGCTCGATGGTCTTTCCCACCTGGCCAAGGACCTGGTCCACAACGGCGGCATGCCGAGCCAGGTCAATATGAACGCCTTTGAGGTCGGCAAGAACCTGGGCACCACCGAAGGCGCCGTGGTCTTTCGCAACGACGTACTGGAGCTGATCCAGTACGGCCCGATCACCGAGCAGGTACACGAGCGCCCGTTACTGGTGGTCCCGCCGCAGATCAACAAGTTCTATGTCTTTGACTTGAGCCCGGAAAAGAGCCTGGCGCGCTTCTGCCTGCGCAACCAGGTGCAGACCTTTATCGTCAGCTGGCGCAACCCGACCAAGGCCCAGCGCGAGTGGGGCCTGTCGACTTACATCGACGCCCTGAAGGAAGCCGTAGACGTCGTCACCGCGATCACCGGCAGCAAGGACATCAATATGCTCGGCGCCTGCTCCGGCGGCATTACCTGCACCGCCCTGCTCGGCCACTACGCGGCCCTGGGCGAGAAAAAGGTCAATGCCCTGACTTTGCTGGTCAGCGTGCTCGATACCACCCTCGACACCCAGGTCGCGCTGTTTGTCGACGAACAGACCCTCGAAGCCGCCAAGCGCCACAGCTACCAGGCCGGCGTGCTCGAAGGCAGCGACATGGCCAAGGTCTTTGCCTGGATGCGCCCCAATGACCTGATCTGGAACTACTGGGTCAACAACTACCTGCTCGGCAACGAACCACCGGTCTTCGACATTCTGTACTGGAATAACGACACCACCCGCCTGCCTGCCGCGTTCCACGGCGACCTGATCGAAATGTTCAAAAGCAACCCACTGGTCCGCGCCGACGCACTGGAAGTGTGCGGCACGCCGATCGACCTGAAAAAGGTCACCGCCGATATCTTCTCCCTGGCCGGCACCAACGATCACATCACGCCCTGGAAGTCCTGCTACAAGTCGGCCCAGCTGTTTGGTGGCAAGGTCGAATTCGTGCTGTCGAGCAGCGGGCATATCCAGAGCATCCTCAACCCGCCGGGCAACCCCAAGTCACGCTATATGACCAGCACCGAGATGCCGCTCAAGGCCGATGACTGGCAGGAAAACGCCTGTAAGCACACCGATTCCTGGTGGCTGCACTGGCAGGCCTGGCAGGCCGAGCGCTCGGGCAAGCTGAAGAAATCCCCGGCCGTGCTAGGCAGCAAGACCTATCCCGCCGCCGAGGCGGCACCGGGCACCTACGTCCACGAGCGTTGAACCGGGGCCCGCAGGACGCGGGCCTGTCACCGATCAGGAAATACGCTTCGCTCCCCTGCAGGAGCACGATGGCTTGGGCCCGGTCGCCGGGCGCTCGGCCCTGCAGCGGCAGTCAACCCCACAGGGCTCCGTGATGCCGCAACCGTATATCTTTCGCACCATCGATCTGGATGGCCAGACCATCCGCACCGCCGTGCGCCCGGGCAAGCCCCATCTAACGCCCCTGCTGATTTTCAATGGCATCGGCGCCAACCTGGAACTGGTCTTCCCCTTTATCCAGGCCCTGGACCCGGACCTGGAGGTCATTGCCTTCGATGTGCCGGGCGTCGGCGGTTCTTCCACGCCCAGCGTCCCCTATCGTTTCCCCGGGCTGGCCAAGCTGACCGCCCGCATGCTCGATTACCTCGACTACGGCCAGGTCAGTGTGATCGGCGTGTCCTGGGGCGGAGCGCTGGCCCAGCAGTTCGCCCATGACTACCCCGAGCGCTGCAAGAAACTGGTGTTGGCCGCGACCGCTGCCGGCGCGGTGATGGTGCCAGGCAAGCCCAAGGTGCTGCTGCTGATGGCCAGCCCACGGCGCTATATCCAGCCGTCCCACGTGATCCGTATCGCGCCGATGATCTACGGCGGCGCCTTTCGTCGCGACCCAAACCTCGCGGCCGAACACGCCAGCAAGGTCCGCTCGGCCGGCAAGATGGGCTACTACTGGCAGCTGTTCGCCGGGCTCGGCTGGACCAGCATTCACTGGCTGCACAAAATCCGCCAGCCGACGCTCGTGCTGGCCGGCGACGACGATCCACTGATCCCGTTGATCAATATGCGTCTGCTGGCCTGGCGGATTCCCAACGCCCAGCTACACATAATCGACGACGGACATTTATTTCTGATCACCCGGGCCGAAGCGGTTGCCCCGATCATCATGAAATTTCTCGAGGAAGAGCGGCAACGGGCGGTCATGCACCCCCAGCCCACGCAAATGCGCAGCTCCTGAATTACAACCGGCAATGGCAGGAAGCCATGCCGCGCTCCAGATACCCGCACGCCTCAGGGCTTGGCGCGGGCCGCAGATTGGCAGAGGGTTTGACGACGGAGTGTTGACTGATGCGAGACAAACCACTGCCGGGAGCCCTACCGAGCCCCGCGACCTTTATCAATGCCCAGAGCGCAATCACCGGCCTGCGTGGGCGCGACCTCTTCTCGACGTTGCGCAGCGTTGCCGCCCATGGCCTGCGCAACCCCTTGCACAGCGCCCGACACGCCCTGGCCCTGGGCGGCCAGTTGAGCCGGGTGCTGATCGGCGACACGCTGCACAAACCCAACCCCAATGACCCGCGCTTCGCCGATCCGGCCTGGCGCCTGAATCCGTTTTATCGACGCAGCCTGCAGGCCTACCTGAGTTGGCAGAAACAGATGAAGCACTGGATCGACGATAGCCAGATGAGCGACGACGATCGCGCCCGCGCGCACTTTGTCTTCACCCTGCTCAACGATGCCGTGGCGCCTTCCAACACCCTGCTCAACCCACTCGCGGTCAAGGAACTGTTCAATACGGGCGGCCAGAGCCTGATCCGTGGCATGAGCCATCTGCTCGATGACCTGCTGCACAACAACGGCCTGCCCAGCCAGGTGACCAAACAAGCCTTCGAAGTCGGCCAGACCGTGGCGACCACCCCAGGCGCGGTGGTGTTTCGCAACGAACTGCTGGAGCTGATGCAATACAAGCCGATGAGCGAAACCCAGTACGCCAAGCCGTTGCTGATCGTGCCGCCACAGATCAACAAGTACTACATCTTCGACTTGAGCCCGGCTAACAGCTTTGTCCAGTACGCCCTGAAAAACGGCCTGCAGGTGTTTATCGTCAGTTGGCGCAATCCCGATGCCCGCCACCGCGAGTGGGGGCTGTCGAGTTATGTCGAGGCGCTGGAGGAGGCCCTGAATGTCTGCCGCAGCATTACCGCCAGCCGCGAGGTCAACCTGATGGGCGCCTGCGCCGGCGGCCTGACCATCGCCGCCCTCCAGGGCCATTTGCAAGCCAAGCGCCAGCAGCGGCGAATCGCCAGCGCTACCTACCTGGTCAGCCTGCTCGATAGCCAGATGGACAGCCCGGCCATGCTGTTTGCCGATGAGCAGACCCTCGAAGCGGCCAAGCGCCGCTCCTACCAGCAAGGGGTGCTCGATGGCCGCGACATGGCCAAGGTCTTTGCCTGGATGCGCCCCAACGACCTGATCTGGAACTACTGGATCAACAACTATCTGCTCGGCAAGGAGCCGCCGGCGTTCGACATTCTCTACTGGAACAGCGACAGCACCCGACTCCCGGCGGCGCTGCATGGCGACCTGCTGGATTTTTTCAAATACAACCCGCTGACCCACCCCGGCGGCCTCGAGGTCTGCGGCACGCCCATCGACCTGCAAAAGGTCACGGTGGACAGCTTCAGCGTCGCCGGCTTCAACGACCACATCACGCCCTGGGACGCGGTCTATCGCTCGACCTTGCTGCTAGGCGGCGACAAGCGTTTTGTGCTGTCCAACAGCGGGCATATCCAGAGCATCCTCAACCCCCCAGGCAACCCGAAGGCCAACTATATCGAGAACCGCAAATTCAGCAGCGACCATCGCGCCTGGTACTACGATGCCCAGCATGTCGACGGCAGTTGGTGGCCCCAATGGCTGGCCTGGATCCAGGAACGCTCGGGGGCGCAGCGTGAAACCCTGATGACCTTGGGTAGCCAGAACTATCCCCCCATGGAGGCCGCACCCGGCACTTACGTGCGCGTGCGCTGAGGCGGCCTAGACCTGTGTTGTATCGACCTAAGAAGACTGGATGAAAACCCGCGACCGGATCCTCGAATGTGCCCTGCACCTGTTCAACCAGAAGGGCGAACCCAATGTCTCGACCATGGAGGTCGCCAATGAAATGGGGATCAGCCCGGGCAATCTCTACTACCACTTCCACGGCAAGGAGCCGCTGGTTCTCGGCCTGTTCGAACGCTTCCAGGGCGAACTGACACCCTTGCTCGATCCTCCGGCGGATGTGCAACTGGCCGCCGAGGACTACTGGCTGTTCCTGCACCTGATCGTCGAGCGCCTGGCCCATTACCGCTTCCTGTTCCAGGATCTGTCGAACTTGGCGGGGCGGTTACCCAAGCTGGCCCGGGGCATCCGCCAGTTGCTCAACGCCCTCAAGCGCACCCTGGCCTCACTGCTGGCGCGACTCAAGGCCCAGGGCCAAGTGGTTAGCGATACCCAGGCCCTGGGCCAATTGGTGGAACAGATCACCATGACGCTGCTGTTTTCCATGGACTACCAGCGCATTCTTGGCCGCCAGGGCGAGGTGCGGGTGGTGGTCTACCAGATCATGATGCTGACCGCCCCCCACCTGCTGCTCCAGGCGCGCCAGGCCACCGAACGCCTGGCCCTGCGCTATCTGGAAGATCACGGCTGAGCCAGCTGCCAGGCATAAAAAAACGCCCGACCTGCACAGGCCGGGCGTTTCTTTGAGGGCTGCGACTCAGGATTGAGTCGAAGGCGTCGATGCAGCTGGAACGGCGGGCGCAGCCGCCGCCGGTGTTGGCGCGGAGGCTGAATTGCCACTCGATACCGGTGCCGCAGCAGGCTTCGCCGCCGCTGCCGCCGGCTTGGCCGCCACGGGCTTCTTCGCCACCGGCTTCTTCGCCGCGGCCGGTTTTGCCGCAGGTTTGGCCGCTGTCGGCTTGGCAACGGCTTTCACTGCAGGTTTAGCCGCGACCGGCTTGGCTACCGCTTTGGCCGCAGGTTTGGCGGCAGCGGTTTTGGCCACGGGCTTGGCTGCAGGTTTGGCCGGGGCTTTTGCTGCAGGCTTCGCCGCAGGTTTGGCGGCGGTTTTCGCAGCCGGTTTGGCTGCGGCCTTGGCCAGTGGCTTGGCAGCAGCTTTGGCCGCTGGCTTGGCCGCCGCGGTTTTGGACACGGGCGTCACCGACGCGCCGGTCAGTTTCTCGATCTGCTTGGTCAGGGTGTCGACCTTGCTGTGCAGTGCCTTGACTTCATTGCGGCTCGGCACGCCCAGGCGCGAAATGGCGCTGTTCAAGCGCTTGTCGAATGCCTCTTCCAGCTCGCCCCATTTGCCCAGGGCACGGTCCTTGACTTCGCCGACACGCGAGGTCGCCGACTTAGCGCTCGCCTTGGCGGCATCAACCTGCTTGCCTACGGTACTCTTGGTCAGCTTCTCGGCCTTCTCGCCATCTTTAACCAGGGTGTCGAAGAGCTTGCTGCCGTCGGTATCGATCTTCGAGTACACGCCTAAACCCGCAAGCCAGATTTTACGGGAGTAGTCTTCGACTTTCCCGATCCACGAGCTGCTTTCTTTCTGAGTATTCTTTTTGCCAGCCATCCCGTTCTCCTTAGTGTTTACGCGCGACACGTTCGAGCAATGCCGTTAGCTCATCGAGCTTAGCAGAGAGAGTCTCCACGTCATGTTTAGACGCAAACCCGATGCGGTTCAAGGCACTGGCGACGCGCGCATCGAAGGCCTTCTCGACCTTGTCCAGTTGCACCTCGACTTTGCCCTTGACGCCGCTGACGCTGCTCTTGACGGTGTCGATCTGGCCGTTGGCGGCTTCGAGCTGCGCATCCAGCCGTTTTTTACCTTTGCTTTCAACGCCTTGACCGGTCTTGACGAGATCCTTGAAGTACTCGCTGCCTTCCTGGCCGACCTTGGCATAGGCACCCAGGCCCGCCAGCCAGATCTTGCGGGCGTAGACTTTTGCTTCAGTCAGAGCGCTGGACTGAACGTCGGCTTTTTTCTTCAGACTTACTTTGACCATGGTGCACCTCACGCGAAAACGATTAGAGGAACCGCCCGCACAATTGGGGCTTGAGCACAAAGTAATCAGAAAAATTAGAATGGACACCCTAACCCTTCGGGGATCCAGCCCGCCGTTGCGTCAGGTCAACGCCTTGTCCAGAGCCTTCTCGATTTCTGCCTTGATGGTGCCACTCATGGCCGACATCAAGAGGCCCAGCTCGACATTGACCCGGATCGACTGCTCGCCGATTTCCACCGCCCCGTTGACGCCCGAGCGCTTGAGCTTGACCGTATCGCCCGACCAGCGCGGTTCGAGGCCGTATTGGTCGGCCAGCTTGTTCACCAGCGTTTGGGCTTTCTCACGCGCACCAGCCAGGCCAAGGCTATGGGCACGCTCGACACTAATCCGGGCCATTGAATGACTCCTGTTCTGTGGGGTGAGGCGGGTAACCGCCGACGCTGCGCTGCGTCAATCGGTCCCGGCAGGCCACTATACTTAACATTGCGCCTTGCCAAGACAAAGCCGGCTACCGGCATTAGAATGGCGCGCATTCTCTTCTGGTGACAGCGATATGACTGATCAGCGCAAAGGCAGCGATGCCGAACCCACCACTCATTTCGGCTTCAAGAACGTGCCGGAAAGCCAAAAGGCGGAAAAAGTCGCTGAGGTTTTCCACTCGGTAGCCGCCAAGTACGACCTGATGAACGATGTCCTCTCCGGCGGCATGCACCGGCTGTGGAAGCGTTTCACCATCGAACTGTCCGGCGTGCGTACCGGTAACCGGGTACTGGATATCGCTGGCGGCACCGGAGACCTGACCCGTCGCTTCTCCCAACTGGTCGGCCCGACCGGCCAGGTCGTACTCGCCGATATCAATGCCTCCATGCTCAAGGTCGGGCGTGATCGCCTGCTCGACCTGGGCGTGGCCGGCAATGTCGAGTTCGTCCAGGCCGACGCGGAGAAACTGCCGTTCCCGGACAACCATTTCGACTGCGTGACCATCGCCTTCGGCCTGCGCAACGTGACCCACAAGGAAGACGCCCTGCGTTCGATGCTGCGCGTCCTCAAGCCGGGCGGCCGCCTGCTGGTGCTGGAGTTCTCCAAGCCGACCAATGCGCTGATGTCCAAGGTCTACGACGCCTATTCGTTCGCCTTCATGCCGCTGATGGGCAAGCTGATCACCAATGACTCGGAAAGCTATCGCTACCTCGCCGAGTCGATCCGCATGCACCCCAATCAGGAAACCCTGAAGTCGATGATGGTCGAGGCCGGTTTCGACCGCGTGACCTATCACAACATGACCTCCGGCATCGTCGCACTGCATCGCGGCATCAAGCCCTGATGTTGCTCAGCGGCCTGCTGGCCAGCGTCGAGCTGGGCATCAACCGGGTGCTGCGTCTGGACAGCACCGCTTTGGCGCGCCTGGCGCACCTGAGCGGCAAGGTGATCGAGGTCGATTGCAACAGCCCGGCCGTGCAGTTGTTTATCCTGCCCAGCGACGAAGGCCTGATGCTTGCCGCCCACTGGGAAAGCCCGGCCGACTGCACCCTGCGCGCACCGGCGAGCAGCCTGCTGCGCCTGGCCCTGAGCAAGGACAAGACCGCCGTACTGCATGGCCCCGAGGTCGAGCTGGACGGCAACAGCGCGGTGCTGCTCGACCTTGCCGCAGTGCTCCAGGACCTGGAGCTGGACTGGGAATACGAGCTGTCGCATTGGCTCGGCCCGGTGGCCACGCAATTGCTTGGCGGCCACCTGCGCAGCCGCGGGCGCTGGTATCGCCAGGGGCTCGAAAGCCTGAGCCAGAACCTGGGCGAATACCTCAGCGAAGAATCCCGGGCCCTGGTCGGCGAACGCGAAGCGCAAGCACGCTTTGCCGAACTCGACCGACTCAAACTCGATCTGGAACGGCTCGAGGCGCGTTTCGAACGCCTTGCCCGCTCCCATAACGCCAGCGATAACGCATGAAGCTGCTTGCCGTCCGCCGTCTGTTGCGCATCCAGCGCGTCGTGATCCGTTATCGCCTCGATGACCTGCTGTTCGCCCTGCCCCTGCCCTGGTTTCTCCTGGCGCTACGCTATGCGTTGCCCTGGCGCTGGTTCCCCCGCAAGACCCTGGACCTGAGCCGTGGCGCGCGCCTGCGTCTGGCCCTGCAGGACCTGGGGCCGATCTTTATCAAGTTCGGCCAGTTGCTTTCGACCCGCCGCGACCTGTTGCCCGAAGATATCGCCGACGAGTTGATGCTGCTGCAGGACCGCGTACCGCCGTTCGATTCGCAGCTGGCGGTCGAGCTGATCGAAGAGCAATTGGGTGCCCGGATCAGTGAGGTATTCAGCCGTTTCGATATTGAGCCGCTGGCCTCCGCCTCCGTCGCCCAGGTCCATGCCGCGCAACTCAAGAGCGGCGAAGAGGTAGTGGTCAAGGTCGTGCGCCCGGGGCTCAAGCCGGTGATCGCCCAGGACCTCGCCTGGCTGTTCATCCTCGCCCGCGCCGCCGAACGGTTGTCGGCCGATGCCCGCCTGCTGCACCCGGTGGACGTGGTCCAGGACTACGAAAAAACCATCTACGACGAACTCGACCTGCTGCGCGAAGCCGCCAATGCCAGCCAGCTCAAGCGCAATTTCGAAGGCTCGCCTCTGCTCTACGTCCCGCAGATCCACTGGGACTGGTGCCGTCCGAAAGTCCTGGTGATGGAGCGCATCTACGGGATCCAGGTCACCGACCTCGCGACCCTGGCCGACCAGCGCACCGATATGAAGATGCTGGCCGAGCGCGGCGTGGAGATTTTCTTCACCCAGGTCTTTCGCGACAGTTTCTTCCATGCCGACATGCACCCCGGCAATATTTTCGTCAGTACCGTACAGCCGTGGAGCCCGCAGTACATAGCCATCGACTGCGGCATCGTCGGCAGCCTGACGCCCGAGGACCAGGACTACCTGGCCCGCAACCTGTTCGCCTTCTTCAAGCGTGACTATCGCCGTGTGGCCCAACTGCATATCGACTCGGGCTGGGTGCCGGCGCAGACCAAGCTCAACGAATTCGAAGCGGCGATCCGCACGGTCTGCGAACCGATCTTCGAGAAGCCGCTCAAGGATATTTCCTTCGGTCAGGTGCTGATGCGCCTGTTCCAGACCGCCCGGCGCTTCAATATGGAAGTCCAGCCGCAACTGGTGCTGTTGCAAAAGACCCTGCTCAATATCGAAGGCCTCGGCCGCCAGCTGTACCCGGACCTGGATCTGTGGAACACCGCCCAGCCCTTCCTGGAGCGCTGGATGCGCGAACGCGTCAGCCCCAAGACTCTGCTGCAGAACCTGCAAGGCCAGGTCGAGCAACTGCCGCACCTGGCCAACATGACCCGCGACCTGCTGGAACGGCTGTCCCAGCCCCATGCCGCCGATCCACCGCCGCCCTGGCACCGCCGCAAGGACGACTGGTTCCTGCGGTTGCTCGGTGCGGTCCATCTGGGGGCCGGCGCCGTCCTGCTTGCCGGGGGGCCGCTGACGACCATCGGTCATTGGCCCGCGGGTATCCTGCTGGCGGTAGGCCTGTATCTGGTCGTGCGCCGATAGCCAGTCGCGCCAGCGACTGGCAAACTGTTTATCCGCCGAGGTGCGACCATAGGGTCGACCCGGTTGTCGGAGTCGAAAATGAAAGACTGGCTGGACGAGATCAAATGGGACAGCGACGGCCTGGTGCCGGCAATCGCCCAGGACCACAAGACCGGGCGCGTGCTGATGATGGCCTGGATGAACCGCGAGGCGCTTGGCCTCACTGCCACCGAGAATCGAGCCATCTACTGGTCGCGCTCGCGCGGCAAACTGTGGCGCAAGGGCGAAGAGTCCGGACACGTGCAGAAATTGCATGAAATGCGCCTGGACTGTGACGGCGACGTTATCATCCTGATGGTCGAGCAGATCGGCGATATTGCCTGCCACACCGGCCGCCAGAGCTGCTTCTATCGCGTCTACGAAAACGGTGACTGGAAGACCGTCGACCCGGTGCTCAAGGATCCGCACGCGATCTACTCGGCAGGACACTGAACATGAATGACACACTCAATCGGCTGGCCCAGGTGCTCGAAGAGCGCAAGGGCGCGGCGGCCGATAGCTCCTATGTGGCGAGCCTGTACCACAAGGGCCTGAACAAGATTCTGGAGAAGGTCGGCGAAGAGTCGGTCGAAACCATCATCGCCGCCAAGGATGCGGTCGCCAGCGGCGATTGCAGCGACGTGATCTACGAAACCGCCGATTTGTGGTTCCACACTATGGTCATGCTCGCTCAACTGGGGCAGCATCCGCAGGCCGTGCTGGACGAGCTGGACCGCCGCTTTGGTTTGTCCGGGCATACCGAAAAGGCTTCGCGGCCAGGCGCCTAACCCTTTCCCAATAAGAGGAGCAGCAAGATGGGCATTTTTGACTGGAAACACTGGATCGTCATTCTGGTGGTCGTGGTACTGGTGTTCGGCACCAAGAAACTGAAAAACCTGGGCACCGATGTCGGTGAATCGATCAAGGGCTTTCGCAAGGCCATGAACGACGACGAGAAGCCTGCCGACCCGAGCGCTTCGACCCCGCCGCCAGCCGCTTCCGTCACGCCGGTCCAGCCGCAGGCCAGCGCACAGCCGCAGACCATCGACGTGCAGGCCCAGAAAGTCGAAGAGCCAATCCGCAAAGACTCGTGAGCACTGCCCCATGTTCGGTATCAGCTTCAGTGAACTGCTTCTTGTCGGCCTCGTCGCCCTGCTGGTGCTCGGCCCCGAGCGCCTGCCCGGTGCAGCGCGTACCGCGGGCCTGTGGGTCGGTCGGCTGAAACGCAGTTTCAACGCGATCAAGCAGGAAGTGGAGCGCGAAATCGGCGCTGACGAGATCCGTCGGCAGTTGCACAACGAGCACATCCTGTCGCTGGAGCAGGAGGCCCGCAAGATCCTCGCGCCGACCCAGCAGACACCGTCGACTTTCGAACCTGGCACCACGGCCCCCGAGCCACTGGCTGGCGCCGTGCCGTCCGATGCCGCCGCCAGCCCGGCCGCGCCAACGCCGGCGACTGCGCCCGCCACAACGCCGGAATCCCAGCCGAGCACTCCGGCTCCCCACGACCCTACACTGCCGCCGCGAGCCCCATGAGCGATATTCCGGAAAACGACCAGCACATGCCACTGGTCTCGCACCTGACCGAGCTGCGCACCCGCCTGCTGCGCTGCGTTGCAGCGATCTTCGTGATCTTCGCCGGGTTGTTCGCCTTTACCCAGCAGATCTACACCATCGTCTCCACGCCGCTGCGCGAGTACTTGCCGGTGGGCGCGACCATGATCGCCACCGACGTCGCCTCGCCGTTTCTCACGCCGCTGAAACTGACCATGATGGTGTCGCTGTTCCTGGCGATCCCGGTGATCCTGCACCAGATCTGGGGCTTTATCGCCCCCGGCCTCTACAAGCACGAGAAGCGCATCGCGGTGCCGCTGCTGGTCTCCAGCATCCTGCTGTTCTACACCGGCATGGCCTTTGCCTATTTCCTGGTGTTCCCGTTGATCTTCAAGTTCTTCGCCGCGGCCACCCCAGCCGGCGTCGAAATGATGACTGACATCACCAGCTACCTCGACTTCGTGATGACGCTGTTCTTTGCCTTCGGCGTGGCATTCGAGATCCCGGTGGCGGTGGTGCTGCTGGTCTGGATTGGCGTAGTCAACGTGCAGTACCTCAAGAAGATCCGCCCGTACGTGATCATCGGCTGCTTCGTGGTCGGCATGATCCTGACTCCGCCGGACATCTTCTCCCAGACCCTGCTGGCCATCCCGATGTGGCTGCTGTTCGAGATCGGTATCCTGTTCGGTAGCCTGATCAGCAAACGCGGCGACCACCCGGATGATCAACCGGTCGACAGCGACGCCCAGCCGCCAGCCCCCCTCGCGTGAACCTGCTACTGCTCGAAGAGGCCGACTTCATCGCGGCCGATCGCGTGATCCTGCGCGACCGGCGCCTGGTGCATATGCAGGAAGTCCACCGCGCCGAAGCCGGGGACAGCCTGCGCGTCGGACGCATCAATGGCCTGCTGGGCAGCGCCGAGCTCCTGCGCCTGGACAGCCATGAAGCCGAGCTGCGTGTCAGCTTCGATCGCCCGCCCGTGGCCAAGCTCCCCCTGACCCTGGTCCTGGCCCTACCACGCCCGAAAATGCTGCGCCGTATCTTCCAGACCGTCGCCACGCTGGGTGTGCCCCGGCTGGTGCTGGTCAACAGCTACCGGGTGGAAAAAAGCTTCTGGCAAACGCCCTTCCTGGAACCGGCGGCCATTCGCGAGCAGTTGATCCTCGGCCTTGAGCAGGCCCGCGACAGCGTGCTGCCCGAAGTCGTGATCGAAAAGCGCTTCAAGCCCTTTGTCGAGGATCGGCTGCCGGCCATGGTCGAAGGCACCCTCGGCCTGGTCGGTCACCCCGGCGACTATCCAGGCTGCCCCCGCGGCCTGGATCAGCCCGTAACCCTGGCCATCGGCCCGGAAGGCGGCTGGATCCCCTACGAGGTCGACCTGCTCGCCAAGGCCGGGCTGCAACCGGTGCAACTGGGCGAACGCATCCTTCGGGTCGAAACCGCGGTCACCGCACTCATTGCAAGACTATTCTAATTGATACCTTAAGTTTCAAGACTCCAAGCCGATGGTCTGGTGCAAGTGGCGAAATTGCCCGCACGTCCGCGCCTGTCCGTTTTAGGAGTCCCCCCTCTCATGTACCGCTGGTTAGCCAAAAGCCTAGGCAACGTTAGCGTCAATCTGAAACTCGGTATCGGCTTCAGCCTGGTGCTGTTACTGACCCTTCTGATCACGCTGACCGGTTGGCTGGGCCTGAACGCGGTCACTTCCCGGGGTGACAAGCTGGGCACCATCTCCAGCCTCAACGAGCTGACCAAGGACCTGCGGATTTCGCGCCTTGATTACGAAATGCACACCAGCGAACAAAGCATTGGCGCGGTCGGCGACCTGCTCGACAAACTCGACAATAGCCTGCAGGCCGCCCGCAAGCAGCTGACACACCCCGACAGCCTGGCCAAACTCGACCAACAAGTGGCGGCCATTGCCGAATATCGCCGGGCATTTGCCAACCTGCAGCGCGCCATGAAGAGCCGCGAAGCAGCCAGAAGCAATCTGATCGCCAGTGCCGAAAATGCCGTGGCACGGGTGGCAGAGGTCGAAGCGGCCCTGCTGCAAAGCGACAATCTTAGCCAGTACAACAGCGTGATCGAATTGAGCAAGTTGGTACAACTGGCCCGCTTTCAGGTGCGCGGGTACACCTTCAGCGGTAAGTCGGAGGCCGAGCAGCCCGCGCTGCAAGCCATCGACAACGCCCTGAACAATCTCGAGACACTGCCGAACCGTATCCCCACGCAGCATCTGGCCAACCTGCGCCAGGCCAGCGACTCGCTCAAGGAATACCGTAGCGCAGTCGGGGCCTTCAGCGGTGCCTTGAACGACACGGCGGCCACGCTCAAGCATATGGCCGAGCAAGGTGGCCTGTTGCTTGATCTGAGCAAGCAACTGACGGCCGAGCAGACCGCACTGCGTGATAGCGAATCGGCGCAGGCCAAAAGCTCGCTGGGCTTTGCCGCCCTGCTGGCCACGCTCTTCGGCGTGGTCGCTGCCTGGTCCATTACCCAGCAGATCGTCAACCCGCTGCGCCAGACCCTGGCCGTGGTCGAACGGGTCGCCTCGGGCGATCTGAGCCACGACCTGAACATCGAGCGACGCGACGAACTGGGCCAGTTGCAACAGGCCATGCAGCGCATGACCGTCAGCCTGCGTCAGTTGATCGGCGGGATCAGCGATGGGGTCACCCAGATCGCCAGCGCCGCCGAGGAACTCTCCGCCGTCACCGAGCAGACCAGCGCCGGCGTCAACAGTCAGAAGGTCGAGACCGACCAGGTCGCCACGGCCATGAACGAAATGACGGCCACCGTGCAGGAAGTCGCGCGTAACGCCGAAGAGGCCTCCGAGGCGGCGGTCGCGGCCGATCAGCAAGCCCATGAAGGCGACCGCGTCGTGGGCCAGGCCATTGCCCAGATCGAACGCCTGGCAGCGGAAGTCGGCCACTCCACCGAAGCCATGAGCCATCTCAAGCAGGAAAGCGACAAGATCGGCAGCGTGCTCGATGTCATCAAGTCGGTGGCCCAGCAGACCAACCTGCTGGCGCTCAACGCGGCCATCGAAGCGGCACGCGCCGGTGAGGCCGGCCGAGGCTTTGCCGTGGTGGCCGACGAGGTCCGCAGCCTGGCCCAGCGCACCCAGAAGTCCACGGAAGAAATCGAGGAGCTGATTGTCGGCCTGCAGAGCGGTACTCAGCAGGTGTCCACGATCATGGACAACAGCCGTACCCTGACCCAAAGCAGCGTCGAGCTGACCCGCAGCGCCGGCACCTCACTGGCGAGCATCACCCAGACCGTCTCGGCGATCCAGGCGATGAACCAGCAGATTGCCGCAGCCGCCGAGCAACAGAGCGCCGTCGCGGAAGAGATCAACCGCAGCGTGCTGAATGTGCGTGATGTGTCCGAACAGACCGCCGCCGCCAGCGAAGAGACCGCCGCGTCCAGCATCGAGCTGGCACGGCTGGGTACTCACCTGCAAACCCTGGTCACTCGCTTCAAGCTTTAAGGGGACCACAAAGCTGCAGGCGGCCAGCCAAAAGCTCGCCGCGTGCAGCCTGAGAACTACCGCTTTAGAGCACTTGCCTGAGGAAGGCCTGGGCTCGTGGATCCTTGGGAGCGGCGAAGAATGCTTCGGGCGGCGAGTCTTCCAGTAGCTTGCCGTGATCGAAAAACAGCACCCGATCCGCCACTTCCCGGGCAAAGCCCATTTCGTGGGTCACGCAGACCATGGTCATGCCTTCCAGCGCCAGGGTCTTCATGACATCCAGCACTTCACCGACCATTTCCGGGTCAAGCGCCGAAGTCGGCTCGTCGAACAACATGACCTTCGGATCCATGGCCAGTGCACGGGCAATCGCCACGCGTTGTTGCTGACCACCGGACAGGCGTGACGGAAACTCATTAGCCTTCTGGCCGATCCCGACCTTTTCCAGCAGCGCCAGGGCCTTGGCCTCGCGCTCGCGCTTGTTGCGCTTGCGCACCACTTTCTGCGCCAGGCACAGGTTTTCCAGCACGGTCATATGCGGGAACAGGTTGAAGTGCTGGAACACCATGCCCACTTCACGCCGATAGGCGTTGATATCGGTCTTGGGGTGCGCCAGGTCCAGGCCGTCGATGCTCACCGAACCGGCATCGAACTCTTCCAGGCCATTGAGGCAGCGCAGGAAGGTCGACTTGCCCGAGCCGGACGGGCCGATCACCACCAACACTTCACCCTTGGCCACCTGGGTGCTGACGTTATCCACCGCGCGAACCACTTGCCCACGGGTATCGAAGATTTTTACCAGGTCGCGGACTTCAATCACTTTGCGCAAGCCTCCGCTCTAGCCGGCTGGCGATTTTCGACAGCGGCAGGTTGATCATCAAATACAGGGCCGCCACGCAAAACAGGATCTCGAACGGCGAGAACGAGGTGGTAATCACCTCACGCCCACTCTTGAGCAACTCGGTAATGGCAATGACCGACACCAGGGAGGTGTCCTTGACCAGGCTGATAAATTGCCCGGCCAGCGGTGGCAGCACGCGCTTGAACGCCTGCGGCAGCACCACATGGCGCATCGACTGGCCAGCGCTCAGGCCCAGGGAACGCGCAGCCTCGCCCTGGCCACGGGCAATCGACTGCACCCCAGCCCGAACGATCTCGGCGACATAGGCGCCGGTGAACAACGACAGCGCGGCGATCCCGGCAAACTCCCGGGACAGGTTGAGCACCGTGCCGATAAAGAAATAGAAAATAAAGATCTGCACCAGCAGCGGCGTACCGCGCACCAGTTCGACATAGATCGTCGAGAGGTCGCGCAGGGTCGGGTTGCTGGAGAGCCGGCACAAACCGGTAAACAGCCCGATCACCAGGCCAAGCACACCGGAGACCAGCGAGAGCCACAGCGTGGTCCACAGGCCCCATAGCAGCGGCCCAGCCGCCCAATGACGGGTGACGCCAACCACATCCCCTTCAGCCACATCGTCGCCCTGGGCGACCAGCAGGCTGCTCTCGTCGACATTGAGGTGCTGCTCGTCACCGGCATCGTTGCGCAGGATCACTTCGGCCTGGCCGCCCTTGCGCACGATCTCGCTGACGATGGAAATATCGGCGGCGCGCTGGGGCTCTTCCGCCTGATAGGCGAAATACTGCGGCACCCGGTTCCAACGCCATTCGTAGGACATCAGTGACGTGGCGTAATACAACGCGCCCGCCAGGCCGACCAGCACCAGCACGGTCAGCACGTGCCAGGGCCATTGGGCTTTTCTTTGCTTGATCAATTTGCAGCTTCCGTAGGGGCCATTAACACGCAATCGCGAGCCGGCTCGCTCCTACCGCAGGCAGGAGCGAGGCTCGACAACACAGGCCGCAATGGGCGGTTATTCCATATCCTTGAGCCAGGCGGTGTCTTTGAACCACTTGTCATGGATACGATCGTAGGTGCCGTCTTCGTGGATCTGGTGCAGGAAGTTATTGATCCAGTTGAGGCTGTCGTAGTCGCCTTTCTTCAGGCCGAAGGCCAGCGGCTCGTAGGTGAAAGGCTTGTCGAGGAAGACCAGCTTGCCGTTGCCGACCTTGTTCAAGGCCACAACGTTGTAAGGCGCGTCATAGATGAAGGCATCGGCCTTACCGTTGACCACGTCGAGCACGGCTTCCTGCTCATTGTCGTAACCGTGGTACTTGGCCTTGGCGATCAGCTTCTTGGCGACCATTTCACCGGTCGTGCCCAGCTTGGAGGTGATGCGATAGTCAGCGCTGTTCAGGTCCTTATAGGAAGTGACCTTGCCTTCGAGCTCCTTGCGAATCAGCAGGGTCTGGCCAACCACGATAAAGGGGTCGCTGAAGTTCAGGCGCAGATTGCGTTCCTGGGTCAGGGTCATGCCGCTGCCGATCATGTCGAACTTGCCGGTCAGGAAGGCCGGGATAATGCCGTCGTAGGCGGTAGAGACCAGCTCCAGCTTGACGCCCATGGCCTTGGCCATGGCTTTGAGCAGGTCGACTTCAAAGCCGATGATCTCGCCGCGCTTGTTGGTCATTTCAAATGGCATGTAAGTCGGGTCCATGCCGACCTTGAAGGTGCCGCGCTTGACCGCGTCGTCGATGGCGCCCGCCTGTGCCGCAGTCACTGCAACCAGTGCCGAAACCCCGAGCAGCAGTCGCGAAAGATACTTCTTCATCCCCAATCCCCTGAACTGATTTTATTTTCATCCGGGCGCCAGTCGGCGCACCTGTTCGGGGAGCGATGCTAACGCACTCGGGAGGTAGTACAAGGGTTTTACGACAGAATAATTACCGCCAGGCCAAGCAAAACGGCCTTGAGTCTGCACCCAAGGCCGTTTCGTTTAGGCCGGTTGGCCTATCGCCGTATGCGGCTGCAGCGGCAGCAACGGTGCATGGGGATCGGCCGTCACCGACTGACGCCAGGCGTGCAGCCAGCCTTCATGGCCTTCACCCCAGACCTGTGCATGCAGGCGAGCCAGGGCCACTGGATCGCTGAGCAGTTGCAGGCGCGCCGTGTTGTCGAGCCCTTCGGGGCCGACCTTCAGGGCATGACGCACACGCTCGGTACGCAGCCACTCGATGGGCTCGGCCTGGCCATGACGGGCCGTGGCCAGGGCACACGCCAGGGCGTTCTGCTGCGGATCGACCACGGCGCGGATAAAACCGTCGTTGAGCGCATGCCAGCGATTTTCGTGGGTGTAGCGATCCGTCGACACCAGCTCCTGGGGCGGGGCGTATTCCTCGGGGATCAGGAACAGGCTTTCGTCGCGCGAGCGCAGGCCCAGGTTGGTCCGGCTGGAAATCACCGACACCGGGATCGACAGCATCAGCGAACCGACAATCGGCACCAACCACCACAGGAAGCTCGGGTTGAGCCAGATCACCAAGGCCGCCCAGGCCGCACCCAGCAGGGTTTGCGGCCCGTGACGGCGAATCGCCTCGCTCCATGGCGTGGAGTCGTCGTCACGCTGGGGCGAATTCCAGGTCGCCGCCCAGCCGAGGAACGCGGCCAGCACGAAGCGCGTGTGGAAAATCATCCGTACCGGCGCCAGCAGCATGGAGAACAACATCTCCAGCAGCATCGACAGGGTCACCTTGAACTTGCCACCAAATTCTTTCGCACCCTTGGCCCAGATCAGAATGATGCTCAGCAGCTTGGGCAGGAACAGCAGCACGATGGTGGTCGAGAACAGGGCAATCGCCTTGTCCGGATGCCATTGCGGCCACAGCGGATACAGCTGGCGCGGCTCCAGGAAGTACTGCGGCTCCATCAGCGTATTGACCGCCAGCAGGGCCGTCGACAACACCAGGAAGAAGAACCATAACGGCGCCGACAGGTACGACATCACGCCGGTCAGGAAGACCGCTCGATGCACCGGGTGCATGCCCTTGACCAGGAACAGGCGGAAGTTCATCAAGTTGCCGTGGCACCAGCGACGGTCACGCTTGAGCTCATCGAGCAGGTTGGGCGGCAGTTCTTCGTAGCTACCCGGCAGGTCGTAGGCAATCCATACGCCCCAACCCGCGCGGCGCATCAGCGCGGCTTCAACGAAGTCGTGGGACAGAATCGCCCCGGCGAACGCGCCCTTGCCCGGCAATGGCGCCAGGGCACAGTGCTCGATAAACGGCTTCATGCGGATGATCGCGTTGTGCCCCCAGTAGTGGGACTCACCCAACTGCCAGAAGTGCAGGCCAGCGGTGAACAGCGGACCGTAGACCCGCGTGGCGAACTGCTGCATGCGCGCATAGAGGGTGTCCATGCCCGACGCCTTCGGTGCGGTCTGGATAATGCCCGCATCCGGCGTGGCTTCCATCAAGCGCACCAGGCTGGTCAGGCACTCGCCGCTCATGACGCTGTCGGCGTCGAGCACCACCATGTACTTGTAGTCACCGCCCCAGCGACGGCAGAAGTCGTCGAGGTTGCCGCTCTTGCGCTTGACCCGACGCCGACGGCGACGATAGAAAATCTTGCCGAAGCCCTTGGCCTCACGGCAGACATCCAGCCAGGCCTGTTGCTCGGCCACGCAGATATCGCTGTCGTTACTGTCGCTGAGCACGAAGAAGTCGAAGCGATCCAGGTCGCCCGTGGCCTGCACCGACTCGAACGTCGCGCGCAAACCGGCGAACACCCGTGCAACGTCTTCGTTGCAGATCGGCATGACCAATGCGGTCCGCGCGTCCTTGGCAATCGGCTCGTTCCCGGCGCTCGCCCCGGAAATCCGGTACTTGTCGCGACCGGTCAACAACTCCAGAAAGCCCATCAGCGCGGTCCAGAAACCGGCGGAGACCCAGCAGAACAGGATCCCGAACAGAATCAGGATGCTGGTTTGCAGGGCATAAGGCAGCACCTGCTGGGCGGTGACGGCCAGCGGCTGGTGCAGCACTTCTTCCAGGTCGACGAACGCCCAGCCCTGGTACGGCATGATGCCTTTCATGTACCAGCCCGCGACGATGGTCTGGCCGAGCATCAACACCAGCAGGATGTAGCGGCGCATCGAACCGACCCAGCGCCAGCGCGCATTGGGCAGCTCACGCGTGTCGGGCTTGGGCGCCGGCGGGTTGCTGCGCCCGGTCAGGCGCCGCCAGCCGCGCACCAGGATATTGGTGCGCCATGGCTCCGGCACGACTTTGGTCCGACGGATCGGTGGCGTAGCCTTGAGGCAGACCCGGCCACTGGCGTCGACCGTCAACATCTCGGCCTCTTCCAGCTCGCCTGCGCTATCGAGCGTCAGGCGCCGCCCTACCGACGCCTGCACGGCGTCGTCGGGTGCTTGGCCAGGCTGGGCAGCCAGACGTTCATGCAACTCGGCAAACGAGGTGCAGCTCGCCAACTCGGCGCGCTGCTGATCGCTGAGCGGCAAGTGCGCCAGGTACTCACCGAGGGTTTCGGGCACGGCTTGAGTGTTACTCATCGGCTGGCAACTGGTAGCTCCAGGTCTCGGTCAGCACTTGTTCAGTCTTGACCGGCTCCGGTGTGGACGGGGCCGCTTCGGTAGCAGGCTGCTTGGCCTCCTTGCCCTTGGCAGCATCCTTGACCGCTTTTTCATGTTGCTTGGCCGCGACCTTGTCCGCCTTGGCCACCTGCGAGGACGCCTTGACGGGCTCCGGTACAGGAATGTCCTTGACCAGGGCCGCACGCATTTCAGTGGACTTGCCCGGATCCTTGATCTTCATCCGCAGGGTCAGGCGCCAGCCTTGGGTCTCGGGGTTGTAGCGCACGCTGTTTTCCACCAGCTCGGCGTTGTCGCCGACGCTGACGACGCTGCGCACTGGCGCATCTTCCGGCAGGGCCTTGAGGGACGGCCCTTCGAAGTCGACCAGATAGGCGACGCTGCCATCGACCTGGCGGATCAGGTTCGACTGCTTCACATCACCAGTAGAGCGCAGGGTCTGCTTGACCCAGGCGCTGTCCGCCGGATGCAGCGCAGCTTCGTCGGTGGTCCAGTGCAGGCGATAGGCGAAGTCCATGGGCTGGCCCGGCTCCGGCATTTTTTCCGGGCTCCAGAACGCAACGATATTGTCGTTGGTTTCATCGGCCGTCGGGATTTCCACCAGGTCGACAGAACCTTTGCCCCAGTCGCCCTTTGGCTCGATCCAGGTGCTTGGGCGCTTGTCGTAGCGGTCGTCGAGGTCTTCGTAGTGGCTGAAGTCACGCCCGCGTTGCAGCAGGCCGAAACCCCGCGGGTTTTCCACGGTGAAGTTGCTGACCGCCAGGTGTTTCGGGTTGTTCAGCGGACGCCAGATCCACTCGCCATTGCCGGCATGGATCGCCAGGCCGCTGGAGTCGTGCAGCTCGCGACGGTAGTTGAGGATCTTGGACGGCTGGTTGGCGCCGAACAGGAACATGCTGGTCAGCGGGGCGATGCCGAGCTTGCCGACGGACTCACGCAGGAAGACCTGCGCCTTGACGTCGACAATGGTATCGGTGCCCGGACGCAGGGTCAGGCGGTAGGCGCCGGTCGCTCGTGGCGAGTCCAGCAGGGCAAAGATCACCAGGTGCTTGTCGGCCGGCTTGGGCCGCTCGATCCAGAACTCGCTGAACCGCGGGAACTCTTCACCGGACGGCAGCGCGGTATCGATCGCCAGGCCACGGGCGGACAGACCGTAGACATGACCCTTGCCGACGACGCGAAAGTAGCTCGCGCCCAGCATGGTCATGATTTCGTCCTGCTTGTCCGCCTTGTTGATCGGGTACAAGACACGGAAACCGGCATAACCGAGCTTCTCGGTGGCCTTGGGGTCGAACTTGACATCACCGAAGTCGAAACGCGACGGATCGTATTTGATCTCTTCGACGCTATTGGCCGTGATTTCGTTGATTTTCACCGGCGTATCAAAGTGCATACCCTGGTGATAGAACGACAGCTTGAAGGGGGTCTTCAGGTCAGCCCATTCCGCTTTTTCATTGCGAAAACGGATCTCCTGATAGTCCGCGAACTTCATCTCGCGGAACTCGTTCGGCAGATTACTGCGCGGGGCCTCGTACTTCTGCCCGGCCAGGGTCTTGGCCTGGGCCGCCACATCATCCAGGTTGAATGCCCAGAGCTGTCCCGCGCTGAGCAGGCAAAGCAGAGCAGAGCCTGTCAGCAATGCTTTACGCAAGCGTGTAGCAGGCATTTTTTGTGCATTACAGGGACTAACAATCACGAGCAACCCTCGCCGAAAACAGATCAAAAAACCAACGGCCAGCTATCTATATGCCAGGTTGGCGAGCATTGTTCCGACTCCGAAAGGGCTTAATGATTCCCTGGACGGCTTCGGACAAGTCTCTACCTAAAGTCAAAATGGACCAACGAACGCCGATCCCCGTAGCGCGCGATTATCTAGTAGGCCGCGTGACAACGCATCAGGGGGAACAAAGTATTTATCGCGAAAAAACAGCGTTTTCAGCCAAAAACGCTGTTTTTCGACATTTTAGGTCTGCAACAGAAAGGTTACCGGGCCGTCGTTGACCAAATGCACCTGCATATCCGCGCCAAAACGCCCCGCCGCCACCGGTTGATGCTGGCGTTGTGCGGCCTGCAAAAGATAGTCGAAAAGTGCCTGGCCCAACGCCGGAGGCGCCGCGGTGGAGAAGCTAGGGCGCAGGCCGCTGCGCGTATCGGCCGCCAAGGTGAACTGGGAAACCAGCAGCAAACCGCCGCCAACATCCGCCAGGGACAGGTTCATCTTGCCCTCGGCATCGCTGAACACCCGGTAGTTGAGCAGTTTGTGCAGCAACTTGTCGGCATTGGCCTCGGTGTCGCCGGGTTCGACGGCAACCAGTACCAGCAGGCCGTTATCGATGGCCCCAACCACTTCCCCCGCCACTTCGACCCGCGCGCCGCGCACGCGCTGGAGCAGGCCCTTCATGCTTCTTCGAGGGGCAGGTCGAGCAGACGCCGGGCCATCTGGTCGGCAGCGCGCACCAGGGCATCGGTAATCCCCGGCTCCGACGCAGCATGGCCGGCGTCGCGGATCACCTGCAACTCGCTGTTGGGCCAGGCCTGGTGCAGTTCCCAGGCATTGTCCAGCGGGCAGATCACGTCGTAGCGGCCATGGACAATCACCCCCGGCAGATGGGCGATCTTATGCATGTCGCGAATCAGTTGGTTAGGTTCGAGGAAGGCGTTATGGGTGAAGTAATGGCATTCGATCCGGGCAATCGACAGTGCGCGCTGCGGTTCAGAGAACCGATCAACCACCATCGAGTTCGGCCGCAGCGTCGCGGTGCGACCTTCCCAGGTCGACCAGGCCTTGGCCGCGTGCATCTGGGCAATCTGGTCGGTGCCGATCAGGCGTTTGTGGAAGGCGCTGAGCAGGTCGTCGCGCTCGTCCAGCGGGATCGGTGCCACATAGTCCTGCCAGTAATCCGGGAACAGGCGGCTGGCGCCGGCCTGGTAAAACCACTCGATTTCCTGCGGGCGGCACAGGAAGATCCCACGGACAATCAACCCGTGCACACGCTCCGGGTGGGTCTGCGCATAGGCCAGTGCCAGGGTCGAGCCCCAGGACCCACCGAACAGTACCCACTTTTCGATGCCCAGATGCTCGCGGATACGCTCAAGGTCGGCGACCAGGTCCCAGGTCGTATTGTTTTCCAGGCTCGCGTGGGGTGTCGACCGCCCGCAGCCGCGCTGATCGAACGTGACAATGCGGTACAGGTTGGGATCGAAAAAACAGCGGCTCTGGGCATCGCAACCCGCGCCCGGGCCACCGTGGATAAAGACCACCGGCAGGCCTTCGGGGGAGCCGCTTTCATCGACATAGAGCACATGCGTCTGGTCCACGGCCAGATCGTGCCGGGCGTAGGGTTTGATCTGCGGGTACAAAGTCTGCATTGCGCGCTCCGGAGGGGGTCGGGTCATCCCTGGGGGGACGTGGTTCGTTCTGCCGTTGGGCATCATAAACCCGAATCGCGTAATGAGCATGTCCTTGAATAAATTGTGTGTTTAGCCCGCGTAATGCCCGCGCGCCCAGTCCAGCAGTCCTTCCAGCAATTGCCTGAGCACCGCCTGGGTCGGCGCCGCCAGGTCCGGCCGATAGCGGAACGGCTCGACCTCTTCCATATAGGTACTTTGCGCCAGCTCCAGCTGCACGGCGTGGATCTGCGCGGCCGGGGCGCCATAGTGCCGGGTGATATGCCCGCCCTTGAAGCGGCCGTTCAACACATGGCTGTAGGCAGGGTGCTGCGCGCAGATTGCCTCCAGCCGGCGGGCCAACTGCGGGTCACAACTGGCGCCATTGAACGTACCCAGGTTGAAGTCAGGCAGCTTGCCGTCGAACAGGTGGGGAATCAGCGAGCGGATCGAGTGGGCATCGAACAGCAAGGCATAGCCAAACTCGGCTTTGAGCCGCGCCAGCTCCTGGCGCAGGGTTTCGTGATAAGGCGTCCAGATATGCGCCAGGTAGCCGGCACGCGCTTCAGCCGACGGCACCCTGCCTTCGCGAAACAGCGGCACACCGTCGAACAGCGTGGCGGGATACAGCCCGGTGGTGGCGCCAACATATAAAGGCTGGTCATCGGCCGGGCGATTGAGGTCGATGACAAAGCGCGAGTACTCGCCAGCCAGGGTGCTGGCGCCCAGTTCGGCGGCAAATTCATAGAGCAACGGGATATGCCAGTCGGTGTCCGGCAGGCTTGCAGCCTGTTCTATCAAACCAGCCTCGACAGCCGGGGTCAGGCGTACGCCCGCGTGGGGCATGCTGATCAGCAAGGGCACGCGGCCCTGCTTGAAACTCAATACCGGGTCCATGGGGACTCTCCTAGATCAGTACTTCGCGGCCATGGCGCACGATGCGTTTCTCCAGATCACCGCCCAGCCAGTAGGCCAGGTCCGCCGGGCGCTCGATCCTCCAGGCGACAAAGTCGGCGACCTTACCCACCTCCAGCGAACCATGGGTTGCGCCCAAGCCCAGGGCCGTGGCGGCATGCTGAGTGACACCCGCCAGCGCCTCCTGCGGCGTCAGGCGAAACAGCGTGCAGGCCATATTCAGCATCAGACGCAACGACAGCACCGGTGAAGTGCCGGGGTTGAGGTCACTGGCAATCGCGATTTTCACCCCATGCCGACGCAGGGCGTCCATCGGCGGCAAGCGGGTTTCGCGCAGAAAATAGAACGCCCCCGGCAACAGGACCGCGACCGTGCCGGCCTGCGCCATGGCCACGGCATCCGCCTCGGTCATGAACTCCAGGTGATCCGCCGACAGTGCCTGGTAGCGCGCCGCCAGGCTGGAGCCATGCAGGGACGACAGCTGTTCGGCGTGCAACTTGACCGGTAGGCCCAGCTCCCGCGCCGCAATAAATACCCGCTCGACCTGAGCCGGTGAAAAGGCCAGGTGCTCGCAGAAGGCATCCACCGCATCGACCAGCCCCTGCGCCGCCAGGGCCGGGAGCATCTCGGTGCAGATATGCTCGATATAGTCGTCGGCACGCTCGGCGTATTCGGGCGGTAGCGCATGGGCGGCCAGGCAGGTACTGCGCACCGTCACCGGCAGCACCTCGCCCAGGCGGCGGATAACCCGCAGCATCTTGCGCTCATTGGCCAGGTCCAGCCCGTAGCCGGACTTGATCTCGACCGTGGTCACGCCTTCACGCAACAAGTTGTTCAGGCGCTGGCAAGCACTGCTGAACAACTCGTCCTCACTGGCCGCACGCGTGGCTCGCACGGTACTGGCGATGCCACCACCGGCGGCGGCAATCTCGGCATAGCTGGCACCTTGCAGGCGCTGCTCGAACTCCGCGCTGCGGGTGCCGCCAAACACCGCATGGGTGTGGCAATCGATCAGCCCCGGGGTGACCCAGGCGCCGTCCAGATCCTCGACGAGCCCATAGTCGTCTGCGGGCAGCTCGCTTCGCGGGCCGATCCATTCGATCTGCGTCCCGCGGGTCACTATCGCAGCATCCTCGATCATCGAGTAACTGCCTTGGGCCATGCTCGCCACATGGCAGTTGTGCCAGAGCGTCTTCATCTCTCTATTCCTTGTCGGTGCGAACGGGCTCGCGATTACAAACTGGGCAACAGTTGCGCCGGTACCAGCGCATTCAGGCAGCGGGAGGCCAGCAGTTGCCCGGCCGCCTCGATATCCGGGGCGAAGAAACGATCCTTGTCGTAGTACGCAACCTTCTCGCGCAGCACTGCCCGGGCCTGCTCAAGACGGGGTGAGGTCTTCAGCCCCGCACGCAGGTCCAGGCCCTGGCAAGCGGCAAGCCACTCCACAGCCAGGATCACCCGGGTGTTTTCGGCCATTTCCCAGAGACGCTTGCCGGCCGCCGGGGCCATGGACACATGGTCTTCCTGGTTGGCCGAGGTGGGCAGGCTGTCGACACTGTGGGGATGGGCCAGGGCCTTGTTCTCGCTGGCCAGCGCGGCCGCGGTGACCTGGGCAATCATAAAGCCGGAGTTGACCCCGCCATTGGCCACCAGGAACGGCGGCAACTGGGACATATGTTTGTCCATCATCAACGAGATCCGTCGCTCGCTCAGCGAGCCTATCTCGGCAATGGCCAGGGCCAGGTTGTCGGCGGCCATGGCCACCGGCTCGGCATGGAAATTCCCCCCGGAGAGCACATCCCCCTCGGCGGCAAAGACCAGCGGGTTATCCGAGACGGCGTTCGCCTCGACAGCCAGCACCTCGGCGGCCTGGCGCAACTGGGTCAGGCAGGCCCCCATCACCTGTGGCTGGCAGCGCAGGGAGTAGGGATCCTGGACCTTGTCGCAGTTCTGGTGGGACGTCGAGACTTCGCTGCGCTCGCCCAGCAGGTGGCGATAGCTGGCCGCCGCATCGATCTGCCCGCGCTGGCCGCGGGCCGCATGAATGCGTGCATCGAAGGGCGCACGCGAGCCCAGTACCGCCTCGACGGTCAGGCTGCCGCAACTCAGCGCGGCGGCGAACAGGTCTTCACCCTCGAACAGCCCACGCAGGGCAAACGCCGTGGAGACCTGGGTGCCGTTCAACAAGGCCAGGCCTTCCTTGGCCGCCAGCGTCAGCGGTTGCAGGCCGGCCTGCTTCAGCGCCGTCGGCGCATCCAGCCACTGCCCCTGAAAACGCGCCTTGCCTTCGCCCAGCAGTACCAGCGACATATGGGCCAGCGGCGCCAAGTCACCAGACGCCCCCACCGACCCCTTGAGCGGAATATGCGGATAGACCTGGGCATTGATCAACGCGATCAGCGCATCGATCACCTGCCGACGGATCCCGGAAAAGCCCCGGCTCAAGCTGTTGACCTTGAGCACCATGATCAACCGCACCAAGGCATCGCTGAGCGGCTCGCCAACGCCGGCGGCATGGGACAGCACGAGGGAACGCTGGAGATTTTCCAGGTCTTCGCGGGCAATCCGCGTCGAAGCCAGCAAGCCAAAACCGGTGTTGATGCCGTAGGCGGTGCGATTTTCGGCCAGGATCTGCTCGACACAGGCCACGCTCGCGTCGATGGGCGCCGCAGCGCTGGCATCCAGACTCAGTTGCAGCGGCTGCTGATAAATAGCGCGCAGTTGGGCAAGGCTTAGCTGGCCGGGAATCAGGGTTAGCGCAGTCATCTTGTGCTCCTTATCGCAGATTCGGTAACAGCAATGCCAGAGATTGAGGGTCCTTGAGAATGGCCGCACTGCGGGCAATATCCGGCGCCAGCCAGCGATCCTGCTCATACGCAGGTACATGCTCGCGCAGCAGACGCCAGGCCAGCGCCGTGCCGGCACCGAAGCCCTGCTCACGCAGAAACTCGAAGGCCTGGGCCGCCAGCAGGTATTCGATGGCAAGGATCTGCGTGCAGTTTTCCAACAGTTGCAGCAACTTGAGCGCGGCATTGGTTCCCAGGCTCAAGTGATCCTCCTGCAGCCCCGATGTGACGTAATTGTCCAGGACTGCGGGTTGGGCCAATTGGCGGTTCTGCGCGCACAGCGACGCGGCCACGTACTGGACAATCATCATCCCGGAGTTAACCCCCGGCTGGCTGACCAGAAACGCCGGCAGGCCGCTGACATGGGGATTGATCAGGCGATCCAGGCGACGCTCGGCAATCGAGCCGATTTCCGCCATGGCCATGGCCAGCAGATCGGCCGCCATGGCCACCGACTGGCCATGAGGATTGGCCTGGGACACCACCCGATAGTGTTCCGGGGTGCCAAGCAGCATGGGGTTGTCGGTGACGGCATTGAGCTCGGTTTCGATCTGCACCCGTGCGTGCTCCAACTGGTCACGGGCTGCGCCGTGAACCTGCGGGATCGAACGGATACTCAAGGCGTCCTGGGTGCGGATGCCCTGGCTGGCGGCAATCACCTCACTGTCCGCCAACAGCGCCCGCAGATTCTCGCCGACCACCTGCATGCCTCGATGGGGTTTGAGGGCAATGATCTCGGCATCGAAGGCGGCGATCTGGCCGCGCTGGGCCTCGAAACTCATGGCGCCGATCACGTCGGCCCATTGCAGAAGGTGAGTCGCATCAGCCAGGGCCAGGCAGCTCAGGCCGGTCATGCAGGGCGTGCCATTGACCAGGCACAGGCCGTCCTTGGCTCCCAACTGCGCAGGCGCCAGGCCTTCGGCGGCCAGCGCCTGCTCTGCCGGGACGATCTGCCCCTGGTAGCTGACCTGGCCCACGCCGAGCAGGGTGATGCCGATATGCGCCATATGGGTCAGGTAGCCGACCGAACCCTGGGACGGCACCTGTGGCGTGATACCCCGGTTGAGCAACGCCAGCAGGGCCTCGACCACCGAGCGCTGAATACCCGATTTGCCCTGGCTGTAATTGGCGATGGCGGCGCACATGATGGCCCGCGTCTGTTCGTCGCTCAGCACCGGGCCGACGCCGCAGGCATGGCTGAGCAGGGTATTGCGCGACAACTGGGCCAGTTGTTCCTGTTCCAGTGACACATTACATAAGGCGCCCAGGCCGGTATTGACCCCATAAGCTCGCTCGCCACTGGCAACGATGCGCCGGACAATGGCCTGGGCATTTTCGATCCGAGCCCAGACCGGGTTCGACAGCGCCAAGGGCGCGCCGTGACGGGCGACTGCCACCACATCCTGCCAGCGCAGTGGCGCCTCGGCGATTAAGACTGTTTCAACCAACGACATACTGCACGCCCTCACTGATTTCGTTTGGGCCGCCGGGCGGCCCCCTGACACCAACCATTATTCGATGGTCGCGACCCGTCGCTGGACAAACCGATCGACGTACTCGTCGGCCGGCGTATGGAGAATCTCCCGCGGCGTGCCGACCTGGATCAGTCGACCGTCCTTGAGAATCGCGATGCGGTTGCCGATGCGCACCGCCTCGTCGAGGTCATGGGTGATGAAGACAATAGTCTTGTGCAGGGTCTTCTGCAGCTCGAGCAACTGGTCCTGCATTTCGGCGCGAATCAGTGGATCGAGGGCACTGAATGCTTCGTCCATCAGGATGATGTCGGTGTCGGCCGCCAGGGCCCGGGCCAGGCCAACCCGCTGGCGCATGCCGCCGGACAGTTGGTGCGGATACTTCTTTTCGTAGCCCTTGAGGCCTACGGTATTGATCCAGTGCTGGGCGCGCTCGCCGCAATAGGCCTTGCTCTCGCCCCGAACCTTGAGGCCATAGGCGACGTTGTCCAGCACGCTCTTGTGCGGCAACAGGCCGAAGCTCTGGAAGACCATGCTGATCTTGTTGCGCCGAAACTGGCGCAGGGCTTCCATGTCGTATTGCAGGATATCCACACCGTCCACCAGGATCGCTCCGCTGGTGGGGTCGATCAGGCGGTTGAAATGGCGGACCAGGGTCGACTTGCCGGAGCCGGACAGGCCCATGATCACGAAGATCTCACCGGTACCAATGGTCAGCGATAAGTCATTGACCCCAACCACGCAGCCGGTGGCGGCCAGCACCTGGTCCTTGCTGCTGTTCTGGCGAATCATCGCCAGGGCCTCATCGGCGCGGGCGCCGAAGATCTTGAAGACATTGCGCACTTCGATCTTGCTACTGGCCTCACTCATTTGCTCACCTCATGTCGCGGGCGACCATACGCCTGGGTAATGCGGTCGATGACCACGGCAAGAATCACAATCGCCAGGCCGGCCTCGAGCCCACGTCCGACGTTCAGAGTCTGGATACCCACCAGCACATCTTCACCCAGGCCACGGGCCCCGATCATCGAGGCGATCACCACCATCGACAGCGCCATCATGGTGGTCTGGTTGATCCCGGCCATGATGCTCGGCAGCGCCAGTGGCAACTGCACGCCGAACAACTGCTGCCAGCGGTTGGCGCCAAAGGCGTTGATCGCCTCCATCACCTCGCCATCGACCTGGCGAATCCCCAGGTCGGTCAGGCGGATCAGGGGCGGCGCGGCATAGATCACCGTGGCGAAGATTGCCGGAACCTTGCCCAGGCCGAACAACATCAGTACGGGAATCAGGTACACGAAGCTGGGCATGGTTTGCATGATGTCGAGCAACGGCATCAGCACCGAGCGCAACCGATTGCTGCGGGCCGACAGAATGCCCAGGGGGATGCCGATCAGGACCGAAATCAGCGTCGCCACCAGCATCAACGCCAGGGTCTGCATCAGCTTGTCCCAGAGCCCGACCGCGCCGACCAGAAACAGCAGGCCGACAATCACGGCAGTGGTCAGCAGCTTGCGCGTGGCGTGCCAGGTGATCCCGCCAACGATGGCCAGCATCAGCCACCAGGGCGCCATGCGCAGCAGCCCTTCCAGGTTGACGATGGCCCACAGCAGGGTGTCGGAGATGTGTCGGAACACATCGCCGTAGTTGGTCACCAACGAGTCAACCCAGGCGTTGACCCAGTCGGCGATGGAGAAGGTGAAACGTTCGGGAAACATAAGGTGCTCTCGATCAAGTGGAGGGAGCCAGGCTCCCGGCCGGCCTACAGCGCTGCGTCGATTTTCTTCGCAGCATCCTCACTGACCCAGGCGTGCCAGACCTCTGGATGCTCCTTGAGAAAGAGCTTCGCCAGCTTGGGCGACTCGATGCGCTCCCGGGTCATGCGGGCCAGGTTCTGATTGAGCAGGTCGATCGGCAAGTTGGCTTTTTCCAGCACCGCCACCAGCTCGGGCGCCTCGTCATGGAAGGTCTTCGACAGGCCGACCTTGATGGTCACGGTCTTGTCGACACCCGGTTTTTCATCGAGCTTGACCAGCTCGACCTGGCCCATTAGCGGTGTTGGCGACCAGTAATAGAACAGGATCGGCTCGCCGCGCTTGTAGCTCGACAGCACCGCAGCATCCAGCGCCGGGCCGGTGCCCGGACGGAAGTTGGTGTAGCTGCCTTCAAGGCCGTAGCGCTTGAGCATCTCGCTGTTGTCCAGCTCACAGGTCCAGCCGGCGGGGCAATTGTAGAAGCGGCCTTTGCTCGGTTCTTCCTGGTCCTTGAACACCATGGCGTAGCGGCTCAGGTCGGCAATGCTCTTGAGGTCCGGGGCCTTGGCTTCGAGCTTGCGCTTGGCATCGCCTTCGATCACATAGCGCGGCACATACCAGCCTTCGACCGCCCCCACCACCGGCGCACCGACACCCACGACCTTGCCGGCCTTCTCGGCCTTCTTCCAGACCTCGCTGCGCCCGACCCACTCTTCGGCAAAGACCTGGATATCATTGCTGCTCAGTGCGTTTTCCATGGTGATGGAGTTGCCCGGCAGGCTATCGGTCTTGCAGTCGTACCCCTTGTCCAACACGATCTGGAGGATATCGGTGAGCAGCATGCCGCTTTCCCAATTCAGGCCGGCAAACTTCACCGGCTTGCCGGACTCGCACCAGCCCGCAGCCTGGCTCGCGCCAACGCTGCCCAAAAGGCCTAGGGAAACAAACGTGGTCAGCAGGGTCTTGGTCATTCTCATTGTGTGACGCTCCTAATCATGAAAGGGATAACGGCAGTCAAGAGGCATCCAGCCCTGTCAACGTCCAATCCGGGTGCCACGCACGCCCCTTGTGCTTGAGCCTGCGCCCGCCAAGCCGACGCAGGCGGCGACCCGTTACTTAGTTCCCGGTAATCATTGGCAGGTTCAGCCCCTGCTCTTTGGCGCAATCAATCGCAATCTGGTAACCCGCATCGGCATGGCGCATCACCCCGGTGGCCGGATCGTTATGCAGCACCCGGGCAATGCGCGCGGCCGCCTCGTCGGTGCCGTCGCAGACAATCACCATGCCCGAATGCTGGGAGAAGCCCATGCCGACGCCACCGCCGTGGTGCAGCGAGACCCAGGTCGCGCCGCTGGCGGTATTGAGTAAAGCATTGAGCAGCGGCCAGTCGGAGACCGCATCGGAACCGTCCTGCATCGACTCGGTTTCCCGGTTGGGGCTGGCCACGGAACCGGAGTCCAGGTGATCGCGACCGATTACGATGGGAGCCGATAGCTCGCCACTGCGCACCATCTCATTAAAGGCCAGGCCCAGCTTGGCGCGCAGGCCCAGGCCGACCCAGCAGATACGGGCCGGCAGGCCCTGGAAGCTGATGCGCTCGCGGGCCATGTCGAGCCAGTTGTGCAGGTGGGCATCGTCGGGGATCAGTTCCTTGACCTTGGCGTCGGTCTTGTAGATGTCCTGCGGGTCGCCGGACAGCGCCGCCCAACGGAACGGGCCAATCCCCCGGCAGAACAGCGGACGAATGTAAGCTGGGACGAAACCTGGGAAATCGAAGGCGTTTTCGACCCCTTCCTCCTGAGCCATCTGGCGGATGTTGTTGCCATAGTCAAAGGTCGGAATGCCCTGCTTCTGGAAGTCGAGCATCGCACGCACATGCACGGCCATCGACTGCTTGGCGGCCTTGACCACGGCGGCCGGCTCGGTCAGGGCGCGGGCGCGGTACTCGTCCCAGGTCCAGCCGGCAGGCAGGTAACCATTGAGCGGATCGTGGGCGCTGGTCTGGTCGGTGACCATGTCCGGGCGCACGCCACGCTTGACCAGCTGCGGCAGAATTTCGGCGGCATTGCCCAGCAAGGCGACGGAAATGGCCTTGCCTTCGCGGGTGTAGCGCTCGATGCGCGCCAGGGCGTCGTCCAGGTCAGCGGCCTGTTCGTCGACATAACGACTGCTCAGGCGGAAATCGATACGGCTCTGCTGGCATTCGATATTCAGCGAGCTGGCCCCGGCCAGGGTCGCGGCCAGTGGTTGCGCGCCGCCCATGCCGCCGAGACCGGCGGTCAGGACCCAGCGCCCCTTGAGGTTGGCGTCATAGTGCTGGCGGCCAGCCTCGACGAAAGTTTCGTAGGTGCCCTGGACGATGCCCTGGCTACCGATATAGATCCAACTGCCGGCGGTCATCTGGCCGTACATTGCCAGGCCCTTGGCATCCAGTTCGTTGAAGTGTTCCCAAGTGGCCCAGTGCGGCACCAGGTTGGAGTTGGCAATCAGCACGCGCGGCGCATTGCTGTGGGTCTTGAATACGCCGACCGGCTTGCCGGACTGCACCAGCAGGGTTTCGTCGTCGTTCAGTTGGGTCAGGCTTTCGACAATCTTGTCGTAGCATTCCCAATTGCGTGCGGCCCGGCCGATCCCGCCATAGACCACCAGTTCGTTGGGGTTCTCGGCGACCTGTGGGTCGAGGTTGTTCATCAGCATCCGCAGGGGGGCTTCGGTCAGCCAGCTTTTGGCAGTCAGGGTGTTACCCCGGGCGGCACGGATTTCACCAGCGCGGTGGGTGGTAAAAGTGGCGGTCGATTTCTGGCTGTTGTCGGTCACGAAAAAACTCCTCTGCAATCATCCGAACCCGCCCAGGCAGTGGGCGTGAAAACTTGCGCGGGACTGTCCCGGTGCAAGGGGAAAAGACGGGGGTGGTCAGTGCAGCCGATGGGCTCTTACACACACATCTCTACTTGTACATACAAGCATATGCAATCAAGCGGCCAACTTGCCGAAACGCCCTTGGAGAAAAGCAAAAAAGCCTGGACAGCCCTGTGAAATCAGGCGCTCGCTAGAGAGGGAAGAAGACCGGGAGGAGGAAGACGCACTGAGGTTTCTTGTTACTACAGCCCGGCATTGCGCCGTTCTGGGGCATTCGGTAACACGCCGGGGCGCAGACGGGGCACCCAGGCTCGCGGTTGCACAACATAGAGGTTGTGCCATCGCGACAGGTCGCTCAGGCCGCCGTCAACTCGACCACGCAGCAACGTCCGGTCAGGGCCAGTTCCTGCAACCCCGGGTTGCCTTCGATCTGCAGGCAATCGTGCCGGCCCAGCAATTCGTAGCCGCTATTGCCCAGCCCGACATGCAGTTGGTCGGCGACACTGAAGACCAGCACCACATCGGCCGAACTGAACAGGCGCTGCTGCCCGCCATCCAGCCATTGCAGGCGGGCGCGGAAACGATCCGGGGCATAGATCAGGTTGAAGTCGCGAATCGGCCCGTTCAGCAAGGCACACCCCACCTGGCTGGCACCGTTGAAGGCAAAGGCATCGAGCGGCAGCAAGGCCCGCGTGACCCGGCCGTCGACCCGCAAGGTCATCCCGGCCCCCTGGAGCACCGTGATGATCCGCTGATAGCCGGCAAAGCTTGAGAAACCGCCCGACTCGCTGATATCGGCAATCGACAGGCGCCAACCAAAACCTTCCAGGCCTTCGCCAGTATCACGGGTGATTTCCTCGGTGCTACCGCCGCCGTTTTTCCACGGCATACGCGCGTAATCAGCGGCGCGCAGTACTTTCAACTGGCTCATTTACTGAAGCGTCCTTCCAGACGGTGACGGGAACCGGGGTGGATCAAGCGCGCCGCCGTCACTGGCTGGCGCCCTGACCAGGTGCGACGGCGAATCAGCAAGCAGGGTTCGCCGCGCTCGATCTGCAGCAGACTGCACTCTTGCGGCTCGGCCAGAATCGCCTCGACCACATGCTCACCCTCGGTCAACGGGGCGACCTGGGACAGGTAGGCATAAGGGGTTTGCAGGGTGAAATCCTGTTTGAGGTAGTCCGGAGCGATCTGTGCATTGACGAAGCGATCCTCGATCTGCACCGGGATATCGTTTTCAAAATGCACGATCAGCGAGTGGAATACCCGCTGCCCTTCGCGCATATCCAACGCCAGCGCGCGCTCGGAACCTGCGGCCTCCTCACCCAGGCTGACCACCCGGCAGGTATGGCGATGACCGCGCGAGGCGATCTCATCGGCAATATTGTGGACTTCGAACAGGGCCGACTGGCTCTTGGGTTCGGCGACGAAGGTTCCGACGCCCTGCATCCGGACCAACAGGCCTTCGGCGGTCATTTCCCGCAGGGCGCGGTTGATGGTCATACGGCTGAACCCCAACTGGCTGACCAGTTCACTCTCCGACGGCACGCGGTAGTGTGGCGGCCAGTTTCCGCTTTCGATTTGCTGGGTGATCATCTGCTTTACACGGGCATACAGCGGCGCCGGACTGTCACCCAGGTGGGCAGCCAGCGAGGAAACGGCAGGCGGAGTCGGCACGGGAAATCCTTGTTCGAATTTAAAGAGGGCTAGCTTGCCGGAGTTTACCGAGCAGGCAAACGTCTGTATATGTATATACAAATAAACACGATGGGGTGCCGAACCATGTCCGCCTTCTTTGCCGAGCGCGCTTTACTGCCGAGTGGCTGGGCCGCCAATGTCCGCTTTGAGGTGGACGCCGACGGCACGCTCAGCAGTATCCTGACCGACGCCAGCGCCCACCATGCCGAGCGCCTCAACGGACCGGTCCTGCCCGGCATGCCCAACCTGCACTCCCATGCGTTCCAGCGGGCCATGGCCGGGCTGGCGGAGGTGGCCGGCAATCCCAATGACAGCTTCTGGACCTGGCGCGACCTGATGTACCGCCTGGTCGGCAAGATCACCCCCACGCAACTGGGCATCATCGCCCGCCAGCTGTATATCGAAATGCTCAAGGCCGGCTACACCTCGGTCGCCGAGTTCCACTATGTCCATCACGACCACAACGGCCAGCCTTACGCCGACCGCGCGGAGCTGGCCCTGCAAATTAGCCAGGCCGCCCGGTGCGCCGGGATCGGCCTGACCCTGCTGCCGGTGCTGTATAGCCACTCGGGCTTTGGCGGCCAGGCGCCGAACGCTGGCCAACGCCGTTTTATCAACAGCACCGATGCCTACCTGCGCCTGCAGGACGCTCTGCGGCCGGTCCTGGCAACACAACCGGCGCAGGCGCTCGGGCTATGCTTTCACTCCCTGCGGGCGGTAACGCCGCAGCAGCTCGAGACCGTGCTGGCGGCCAGCGACCCCCACTGCCCAGTGCATATCCATATTGCCGAGCAGCAGAAGGAAGTCGATGACTGCGTGGCCTGGAGCGGCACGCGCCCGCTGCAATGGCTCTACGACAATGTCGAGGTCGATCCACGCTGGTGCCTGGTCCACGCCACCCATGCCAACCCTGAAGAAGTCAGCCTGATGGCCCGCAGCCAGGCCGTTGCCGGCCTGTGCCTGACCACCGAAGCCAATCTGGGCGATGGCATCTTTCCCGCCGTGGACTTCCTGGCCCAAGGCGGACGCATGGGCATCGGTTCCGACAGCCATGTATCGCTGAGTGTGGTCGAGGAGTTGCGCTGGCTGGAATACGGCCAGCGCCTGCGCGATCAGCGACGCAACCGCCTGTATCGGGGCGACCAGCCGATGGTCGGGCGCACGCTGTACGACGCCGCACTGGCTGGCGGCGCCCAGGCGCTTGGCCAACCGATTGGCAAGCTGCAGGTCGGCCAGCGCGCCGACTGGCTGGTGCTGGATGGCAACGATCCCTACCTGGCAACAGCCGAAGGCGATGCCATTCTCAACCGCTGGTTATTCGCCGGCGGCGATCGTCAGGTCAGGGATGTACTGGTCAATGGCCGCTGGGTCATACGCGACGGTCATCATGCCGACGAAGCGCAAAGCAGCCAGGCGTTCACCCAGGTACTGCGCGAGCTGCTGGGCTGACCAGCCTCTGCAGGGGCGAGCGTGCTCGCGCCTGCAGAGCGATCAGCGATCGTCCTTGTGCAGCTTGGGCATCTGCGCATCCGGCGTGCGCCAGATCAGTCGGCTCGTATCGTAGCCCTGCTGACGCGCCTTGCTCAGCAACTCCTCGCGATGCACCGGGTTGATCTGCGGGGTGCGCGACAGCAACCACAGGTAGCGCCGATCCGGGCTGCCGACAATCGCACTCTTGTAGTCGTCGCTGACATACAACACCCAATACTCGCCCTTGGCGACGCCCGGCAGCAGGGTCGAGAACCAGTTATCGAACTCCACCCACAGCTTGTCGGTCTTGCCCGGCACCTGCGGCCGCGCCGTGCCCTTGGCTTCCTCCCATTCCCACTGCGCGGTCAGGCAGCGGTTGTAGACCGCCATATTGCCGTCCGGCTTGAGGCTGTAGCGAGCTTCGGACTGTAGGCAATTGCGCTGGAAATACATCGGCAAGCGCGCCAGTTCATACCAGGTGCCCTGGTAGCGTTGCAGGTCGACACTGGCCACGGTCCTGGGCTGCAACGGATCGTCGCCATGCCCGGCACAGCCGGCCAGGAGCAACACGGCGCAGAGGCTTATCAATAAACGCATCATCTTCTTCTCCCGAAGGCCCGAGGCCCCGGTCTACTTCAGGCCCTGCCCGGAAAACATCAGCACTTTGTCACCCGCGTATTGCACGCTGATAAAGCTCTTCTCGTCACCCCAGGTGCAACTGGACATCCCCAGCGCGCCGGCACAATCGGTCGGGCTACCCAACAATGCCTCGACCTGGGCCTTCGGCATGCCGGCCGACAACTTCGAATAATTTTCCTGGGTGACCTTGCTGCACGCAGCCAGCAACACGCAAACGGTCAGTAGGGCAAGGGAGCGCAACGACATGGGGGGGAACTCCTGGATACAAGGGGGGATGGCGATAAGGCCTACCGCAAGCTTAGAAGAGAAAACAAGGTTCTGGTTCCCCAGCCATCCAGGCTTTTTATCATTTCTAGAAACAAGGTTTTTTCTTGAAAATCAGTAAGTTCCCTTGGATTAACGGTATTTCGTCGGATTCCTTGTGTGAACCTGGAACTTTCACGAAGAACGGGCATCATCTGCCGACTTGCCCCAATAGAGTGTGGCAAATTGACGCCACCCCTACACCAGCCGCTGCGGACCTCCTTCCCCATGACCCGTAATCTCAAGTTCAGCCATAAGATTTTGCTCGCCGCCGCCCTGGTGGTCGCCGTGGCCTTCGCCTGCTTTATCCTGTTCAACGATTACCGCCAACGCCAAACCTTGCGCAGCAGTACCGAAGCCTCCATGCAAGATCTGGGCAGCCTGACCACAAGCAATATCCAGACCTGGCTGGAAAGCCGGATCCAACTGCTGCAATCGCTGGCACAGCAGATCGCCGTCGACGGCAACGCCAACGAGAGCCTGAAGCGCAGTGTCGGCCTGCCGGTTTATGCCGCGAACTTCCAGTTGAGCTACTTCGGCGGCCAGGACGGCGTGATGTTTTCCGTGCCCGCCGGCAACCGCCCGGCCGACTACGATCCGCGCGTACGCGGCTGGTACAAGGCGGCCAGCCAGGCCGGCCAGACCATCGTCACCGAGCCCTACATCGCCTCCTCCTCGGGCAAACTGGTAGTAACGGTTGCCACTCCGGTGCAGCGCCAGGGCACTACGCTGGGTGTCGCCGGTGCCGATATCGACCTGGGCAGCATCAGCGCGATTATCAATTCGCTGAACTTCGGCGGCCACGGCCAGGCCTTTATCGTCAGTGGCAACGGCAAGATCCTGATCCACCCGGACAGCCAGCTGATCCTCAAGAACCTCAGCGACGCCTACCCCAGCGGCGCCCCGAAAATCAGCGCCGGCCTGAGCGAGGTTGAAGTCGACGGCAAGACCCAGTTTATCTCCTTTACCCGCGTCAACGGCGTGCCCTCGGCCGACTGGTACGTGGCCCTGGTGCTCGACCAGGATGCCGCCTTCGCCATGCTCGGCGAGTTCCGCACTTCGGCACTGATCGCCATGGTGATTGCCGTCGTGATCATCATCGCCCTGCTCGGCGTGCTGATCCGGGTGCTGATGGAGCCCCTGCACGTGATGGGGCGCGCCATGCACGATATCGCCGAGGGCGAGGGCGACCTGACCAAACGCCTGAACATCCATGGCCACGATGAGTTCGGCACCCTGGGGTTGTCGTTCAACCGTTTCGTCGAACGTATTCACGGTTCGATCCGTGAAGTCGCCTCCGCCACCGGCCAGGTCAACGAAGTGGCCCTGCGCGTGGTCAGCGCCTCGAATTCCTCGATGTTCAACTCCGACCAGCAGGCCAGCCGTACCAGCAGCGTCGCCGCGGCCATCAATGAACTGGGCGCCGCTGCCCAGGAAATCGCCCAGAACGCCGCCCTCGCCTCGCAGCACTCCAGTGACGCGCGCGGCCTGGCGACCGAGGGTCAGCAGGTGGTGGACCAGACCATCAGCGCCATGCACCAGCTCTCGTCAAAAATCAGCGACTCATGCACCAACATCGAAACGCTCAATAGCAACACGGTCAATATCGGCCAGATCCTCGAAGTGATCACCAGCATCTCCCAGCAGACCAACCTGCTCGCCCTCAATGCCGCGATCGAAGCCGCCCGTGCCGGCGAGGCCGGGCGTGGCTTTGCCGTGGTCGCCGACGAAGTGCGCAACCTGGCCCACCGCACCCAGGACTCGGCCCAGCAGGTCCAGAAGATGATCGAGGAACTGCAGATTGGCGCCCGCGAGGCCGTGACCACCATGACCGACAGCCAGCGCCAGAGCGAAAGCAGCGTGGGGATTGCCAATCAGGCCGGCGAACGCCTGAGCAGCGTGACCCAGCGGATCGGCGAGATCGACGGGATGAACCAGTCGGTCGCCACGGCCACCGAAGAACAGACGGCCGTGGTCGAGTCGATCAACATCGATATCACTGAAATCAATACCCTGAACCAGGAGGGTGTGGAAAACCTGCAGGCGACCCTGCGCGCCTGTGCGGACCTGGAGCAACAGGCTGCCCGCCTCCAGCACCTGGTGGGTAGTTTCAGAATCTAGCGTGGGCGAGAAACGCCAGGTTCGCCTTAAAACGCCGAGCCTGGCTCTCGCAGGAACGCCCGTTCTTCAGCGCTGGACTCACGACCCAGGATTGCATTGCGATGGGGAAACCGGCCAAACCGGGCAATGACCTGCCGATGTCGTTCGGCATAGTCCAACTGATCGGCAAAGATCGCCCGCTCGGGTTCCGGCTGCTCCGCCAGCAAGGCGGCAAAACGCGACACCGCCTCGTTCTGCACCGACAGGTGCTCACAATGCTCGAAAACCAGATAGATAAAGGTCCGCCGAATGGGCGGCAACTGCCGGTCGAAATCCGCCGCAATCCCTTGGGCCACGAGAGTCTGGGCCCGACTGTCGCCGGAAAAGGCCTTGGGTGTACCACGAAAGATCATCCGTGGCAGTTGATCGAGCAACAGCACCAGGGCCAGCCAACCTTCGGGGCATTGCGCCCACTCGGTCAATCCACCGGCCAGTGCCTGCTCGACCTGGGCACCGAAACGCTCTCGCGCCTCGATATCCTGGCTGTCACGCTTGCCGAACCATAACCCGCCCCTGGCAGCCGCTGTCTGGGCCCCGGTCGGATAATCACCGAACCACTCATCCAGCAACGGCTGCCAGGGCGCGGTCATGGTTTATGCCTTGTGGTACGCCGTAGCGCGCTCGACTTCTTCCTTCGAACCCAGGAACACCGCGACGCGTTGATGCAGGCCTTCGGGCTGGATATCGAGGATCCGCTGATGGCCATCGGTGGACGCGCCACCTGCCTGCTCGACCAGGAACGACATCGGGTTGGCTTCATACATCAAGCGCAGTTTGCCCGGCTTGGACGGCTCGCGGCTGTCACGCGGGTACATGAACAAACCGCCACGGGTCAGGATACGGTGCACATCGGCAACCATCGCGGCCACCCAGCGCATGTTGTAGTTCTTTTTCAGCGGGCCTTCTTCGCCCGCCAGCAATTCGCTGACGTAGCGCTGAACCGGGGCTTCCCAGTGACGCTGGTTAGACATGTTGATCGCGAATTCCTGAGTGGATTCCGGGATCTTGATGTCTTCATGGGTCAGGGCGAAGCTGCCCATTTCGCGGTCCAGGGTAAAGCCCTTGACGCCATCACCCAGGGTCAGCACCAGCATGGTCTGCGGGCCGTAAATGGCATAACCGGCGGCGACCTGCTCGGTGCCGGGCTGCAGGAAGGCCTTTTCGTTCAGGGCTTCGTTCTGGCTCAGGTATTCGTTGGGGCAACGCAGTACTGAGAAGATTGTCCCGACCGGTGCGTTGATATCGATGTTCGAGGAGCCGTCCAGCGGGTCGAAGACCAGCAGGTAGGCACCCTTGGGGTACTTGCCAGGGATCTGATAGGCATTGTCCATTTCTTCGGACGCCATGCCGGCCAGGTGACCGCCCCATTCGTTGGCTTCGAGCAGGATTTCGTTGGAAATCACGTCGAGCTTCTTCTGCACTTCACCTTGCACGTTCTCAGTGCCCATGCTGCCCAGCACACCACCCAGGGCGCCTTTGGACACGGCGTGGCTGATCTCCTTGCAGGCACGCGCCACCACTTCGATCAGGAAGCGCAGATCGGCAGGAGTGTTGTTGCTGCGGGTCTGCTCAATCAAATAGCGACTCAGGGTAACGCGGGACATGGATGGCTCCGGAGAATGGGGGGGCTAAAAACCCGCGCAGTTTAACGCGAGTTGCGCTGCAAATCCTCCTGTCAGACCGAGTTCCGATAGACAGAGTTCAGACGCCGGATTGAGCGTAGTCCGAAACCGGCCAAAGTTGCCTGCAGATTGACCGACAGACTCCGCCTGGCCAGCTCAAGGCTGGGCGTTCGACTGGCGCAACAGGCTGATGGCCATGCCCCCCAGCGCCAGCACCCCCAGCAACAGGACGGCCCAGAGTCCGATACGCTTCCAGTCGATACCTGGGCCCGGCGCTGCCGCCCCCGTTGCCGGCACGACCGCTCCGGGGTCCAGACGTGCCTGGCCAAGGGCTTCGAGCCGCTGCGGCTGATAGTCCGGAATCAGGGTGCTCAGCGGAAGATTCGCCGCCGCAGCCGTGGCATTGCCCAGGGCCAGTGAATAAGGGCCTTCGCCACGTGCCAGGAAGATCAGTTGGCTGGCACGCACGGCAACGCTCAAGCGCGGCGCATCGCGCCCCAAACCACCGCCACGCCCATCGACCTGCAGTTTCAGTTGGCGGACCGCCTGCCCGGGCAGGTACAGACGATCCTGCACCACTTCCCGTTCATTCTGTGTCAGTCGATACAGCAAACCCTGACCGAGTACCCGCCAGCCCTGGTTGTTTTCGCTACGGCCGGACAAGGTGACCGGCGCCAGGCTGTTGGCCTGGGTCAAATCGATTCGTACCTGCTCCAAGGCCAGGGCGCCGGGCAGTTGCCAGGTGTATTCGCCATTGCCGTCTGTACTGCCCGCTAGCGGTTCGGACCAGGCCAGCGGCGCCGGTAGCGTGCTGGGGCTGGCACTGACCAATTGCGCCGAAAGCGTGGTCGGCGGCACTTGTCCGGCCGGCCAGAGCAAGCGCAGATAACGCGCCGACTGTCCGGGCAAGGCAACTTCACGCTGCTCCACCCGCTCACCGGCAAAACTCAGACGAGCCACCTGGCCTTCGCCCCACGACCGCCAATGCTGCAGGTCGTCACTGGCCTCGATGCTGAAACGCTGGAAGCCCTCGCGCTCGCCACTCCAGTCCAGATGCAGCTGGTGCAGGGGGGCCTTGATCGCGCTGGCATCGAGCAGCCAGCCGCGCAGTGCTGCATCCGCAGCCCCGGGGCTGACTTCGATCAGTGTGCCGTTGCCGGCAGCCTGGATCCGCACACTGGACGCAGGCGGCGCATCGCCCTGCCCGGTCAACGGGAAGGCCTTTACCGGGTCCAGTGCGCGGTTTTGCACCCGCTGCGCCGACTCGCGCAACAGGGCAAACGCCTGGGGTTGACCCGCCGCATCGAAGACCCGTACGTCGCGCAGGTCGCTCTGACGCGCACTCAGTTGCACCGCCAGGGGCAGCTCCAGGCGATACCAGGGGCCTGCACCACTGACGACCAGCGGTAGCCGGACACTGAAATCCGCCGGACTGTCCTGTGCCATCACCGTCAGGCTGGCACACAGGCCCATCATCCCCAACCAGGCCCTTCCCCAGGTGTTCTTCAAGAAGCCGCTCCTTGTTCTGTCTTCGCCGATTCGGCCGGCGCCTTCTTTGGTGGCAGCGGCGCAAAGTAGCCCACCACCAGCAACAACCCGCCGACACCGATAAACGACACAATCCGGGCCATGCCGCCACGGTTGCTCAATTCGATGAAAAACAGCTTGGCCACGACCAGTGCAATCAACACCGCCCCGGCCAGCCAGACCTCACGACGGCCACGTAGATGCCCACCGATCATCAAGCCCAGGGCCGCCAGGGTCCAGACCAGCGAGAGACTGGCCTGGACCAGCATCGAGTCCAACTGCACCGACAATTCAAAGGGCACCCCGGCCCATTGATAGGCGGCACGCATCACCGCCACACTGATGAACGCGAACAACGACAACCCCAGCACGCCTTGCAGGCCACGAGCGACGTAACCCGGGGCCGTTGCCCACTGCTTCAGGGCTTCGCGCGACCAGGCAGACAGGGCGAATAGCGCAAACAGTAGCCCCAGCTCCAAAGGATTGAGCAACGGCAGATAAGGCAGCGGCTCGGCACTGCCATCACTGAAGGCGTTAACCAGCCAGAACCAGCCAAACATCCAGAGCGCCACCGGCACCGCCGCGTACCAGCGATATTCGCGAACAAAGCGCGCCACCGGCCAGGACCACTGGCGCGGCGCGGCCATCAGCAGCAGGTACAGGCTCGGCACCACGGCCCAGCCGAGCCAGCGCCAGGCATTGTATTGCTCGGCCAGCGCCAGCAGGGCATAGCGCAGCTCCAGCGCCAGCAAGGTCAAGACCAGCCAGCAACCTAAGATATGCGCGATGCCCAGCGCACGTGCCGGGAGCAATCCGGCCAGATGCCGCAAGACCAGGAAATGCACGGCAATCACCAGCGGCCAGGCCAACAGCCCCAGGTTTGCCGCCGGATGGTAGCGCGCATGGAAAGCGCTCAGCAGCATCGCCAACGCAATCGGCGCCAGCAGGGTGCAAAGCAGGCCAAGATCGCGGTAGCGCAAGCGTCTGGCCAACCAGGCCAACCCGCCAATGCCAAGGGCCAGCAAGCCCAACAGCCACGATGTCTGCAGCACTGGCGCGAGAAACCGTGAGATTTCACTGGCCAGGGCCAGGCCGCCCCAGGCCAGACCCAGCGCCAGCATCACTTGGGCCATGCGCCGCCTGACGTAGCCGCCCAAGGCAGCCGTTCGCGAGCGTTGCAAGTACCAGGCGCCTAGCGCTGCCGCCAGCCCCAGCGCCACGGCCGCCCAGAATCCGCCATGGAGCAGCGGTCGCAGCCCTTCGCCCGGCATCATCCGCAGCAATTCATCGCCGGCCAGCCACAGGGTCGTGCAGGCGAAAATCTGCAGCAGCATTGCCATCAGCCGGCCCATGGAGAGACGCAAGTACAAGCTCAACCAGAAAGCCACCAACGCATTAGCCACCCAGACCCCGTTGGCGATCGGCCAATGCTGCGTCAGGAACGCGCCCAGATCGATCAGTGCCAGCCCCACCAACAGGCCCAGAGCCAACGGCCGCAGTGCTCCGGCATGACCCCGTGTGCGCGTTATCCACAACGTCGCGGCCATCAGGCACAAGCCCAACACGCCGCCACAGAGCAGGCCGCTCCACCCGGCCATCAACCAGACTGTGGGATCACCTGCGCCATCCTGCAAATGCAGCAAAAACAACCCGCCCGCCAACAGTTGCACGGCGCACGCCGTGACCAGGAATGTTCGCGACCCCAGGCGCAGCCCCGCCAACAGGGTCGCCAGCCCGGCAAGAGCCCAGGCGATGGACGTACCCTGCGCCAGCAGGTTCAACGGTGCCACCAGATACAGCCCAATCAGGCCGGCCCCGGCCAGCCAGGGCCCAAGCCAGCGCTCCCATGGAGCCAACTGCTCGGGGGGTGCCCTGTGCAACTGCCAGAAACTCGACAACAACGCTGCGCCCAGCAGCAGCGCGCCCATGGCCGAGCCGGCCAGCAGGCTGCTGTCGCCGACCCGCAATTCAGAGAGGAACGCCAGCGCCGCCCCCACCTGCAACAGCAAGGCAAAGGCCCGGGCAAAAGGCCGCTGCTGACGCAGGCCCAACCAGAAGATCCCTGCCCCCTCCACCGCCCAGGCCGCCGCGGTCCAGCGCGCGTCCAGGCCGAGGGGAATCGCCAGGCTGGCGAAAATCACACCCAGGGCCAGACAGGTCTCACCCAGCAACAGCGTTCGCTTGGCCATCAGCGGCCGGGCCAACGCCAGATACAGCAGGCCCAATATCAGGGCACTGAACGCGGCGCCCAGCGGCAGATGACGGACCAGGGCAAACTGCAGGCCGAAGCCCACCAGCGGCGGACCAAATAGCAGCGTGCCATCGACATAATCGCCCTGGCGCGCCGCGCCGCGCAGCCGCCCGCTGCGGCTCGGCTCTTCGGTTTGCGCCGGCCACTCCTGCAGCTTGCGCCGGGCAACCAGCAGGCCGATTGCCAGGTACATCAGGAAGAACAACACCAGAAACGGCTCGGTACTCCAGAACAGCTCGGGCGTGTAGTCCCGCGCGCCCCAGGCAAACCCGATCCCGAAGGTGCCGACAAAGCCGATCAGGTTCAGCAAGCGCCAGGCCTTGAACCAGGCGATCACAAAGATCCCGGCGTTCAGCAAGGCAAAGTAGCTGAACAGGGCAACATGATCGCCACTGCCGGTGGAGGCCAGGATCGGCGCGGCGAATCCGCCCAGGGCCGCGGCCGCCGCCAGGCCCAGTGCATCCTGGGTAATCGCCAGAATCGCCGAAAAAGCCGTGACCAGCACCAGCAGGCCAAACCCCGCCGACGGCTCCAGCAGGGGATGCAGGCGCATCGCGGCAAAGATCGTGAGGTACAGCACCGCAATCGCGCTGCCCTGCAGAATCAGTGCATAACCGCGATTGCGCCTGCGTAGCCACCAGCCCAGTCCGAGCAGACCGATGGCGCAACCGGCAACCCCGGCATAACGCAACTCGATGGGCACCACCAGGCCCTCGGTGGCATAGCGCAGAAGAAACGCCAGGCCGAGAAACAGCAACAGCACACCAACCCGCAGGACCGTATTACCGCCCAGCAGCCAGGCGCGTGCGGCGCCAAGGGCGCGCTCGATCAGGTTGGGGGTTCGGGGAAGTGCCGGTTGCGAACTGGCCGGGCTGGCAGTCCAGGCATCGACGGTGGCAGCCGCGACGGTGGGCTCGGGCGGCAATTCCCAGACCAGATCAGGCTCGGGGGCGCTCTCCACCGTGGCGCTCGGCACTGGCTCGACAGCCATCGCCGGCGACTCGAAGGCCGGCGATGTCTCGGCCGCAGGCTCGCGCTCTAGGCTATCCAGGCGCTGGAGCACAGTCGTCAGTTCGGCACGCGTCGCCGTCAACTCCCGTTGCTGCGCCGCGCTTTCGCGCTCCAGCCTGGCCTGGCGCAGTGCCTGAGCGATGCCCAGGCCGAGCAAGGCGCCAATCAGCGCATCGCCCGGCGATTCATCCAGCATCCAGCCGAGCAACAGCCCGACCACGGCGAAAATCCATTGCATGCTTACGTTCCCTGGCCGATGCCCGCGTTCTCTTCGCCAACCGCGCGCGCAGCGGCGTTGGCCGCGCAGTATAAGCTCACTCGAGGGCTTTCCAGATATCCGTGGCGTATTCGCGAATCGTCCGGTCCGAGGAGAACCAGCCCATCCGAGCGGTATTGAGTACCGCCGAACGCCACCACTGCCGGTCATCGTGCCAATGGGTCTCGACCCTGGCCTGGGCGGCCCAATAGGCGTCGAAGTCGGCACACACCAGGAATCGGTCGTAGCTCACCAACGAGTCGACCAGGCCAACGTAGCGCGCCGGATCGTCCGGCGAAAACACCCCGTCGCGAATGGCTTGCAGCACATCATTCAACCGATGGGACGCGGCAATCTCCGCCGAGGCGCTGAAGTCGCCGCTGCGCTTGCGCGCCTCGACCTGCTCGGCACTCAAGCCGAAGATAAACATATGCTCGGCGCCCACCCGTTCGCACATCTCGACATTGGCGCCGTCCAGGGTGCCGATGGTCAGCGCGCCATTGAGGCCGAACTTCATGTTGCTGGTGCCCGAGGCCTCGAAACCGGCGGTGGAGATCTGCTCGGACAGGTCAGCCGCCGGAATGATGCTCTCGGCCAGGCTGACGTTGTAGTTGGGCAGGAAAACCACCTTGAGCAACCCGCGTACCGTCGGGTCATTGTTGACGGTCCGGGCGATATCGTTGGTCAACTTGATGATCAGCTTGGCCTGCTGATAACTGGCCGCGGCCTTACCGGCAAAGATTTTCACCCGCGGCACCCAGTCAGTCCCCGGCTCTGCGCGAATGGCCTGGTACAGGGCCACCGTGTGCAACAGGTTAAGCAACTGGCGCTTGTACTCGTGGATCCGTTTGACCTGCACATCGAACATTGCCGCCGGATTGACCGCGATCCCCAACCGCTCCTGGATCAGGCCCGCCAGCACCCGCTTGCTGTGCAGGCGCTGTTCGGCGAACTGCTTGCGAAACGCGGCCTTTTCGGCGAAAGCCTCCAGCGCACCGAGCCGTTGCTCCGGCTCGTCCAGCAACTGCGGCCCCAGGGCTTCGACCAGCATGGCCGTCAGCTCTGGGTTGGCCTGGTACAGCCAGCGGCGAAAGGTAATGCCGTTGGTCTTGTTGTTGATCCGGTCCGGGTACAACTTGTGCAATTCGGCAAAGACCGTGCTGCGCATCAGTTGGGTGTGCAGGCCGGACACTCCGTTGACGCTGTGGGAGCCGAGAAAGGCCAGGTTACCCATGCGAACCCGGCGCCCGTTGTCTTCCTCGATCAACGAGACGGCGCGCAGCACGTCGAAGTCGTGAATGCCCTTGGCCCTGAGGGCGTCGATATGCTGGGCGTTGATCAGGTAGATGATCTGCATATGCCGCGGCAGCAACCGCTCCATCAAGCCTACCGGCCAGGTTTCCAGGGCCTCGGGCAAGAGGGTGTGGTTGGTGTAGGCGAGGGTGTCGACGGTCACCTGCCAGGCCGCGTCCCAGGTGACGCCATGCAGATCGACCAGTTGGCGCATCATTTCGGCCACGGCAATCGAGGGATGGGTATCGTTGAGTTGGATCGCCGCATGTTCGCCGAGGGTCAGCAGCGTATCGTGCATATTCAGGTGGCGGCGCATCAGGTCCTGCAGCGAGGCCGAGACAAAGAAGTACTCCTGGCGCAGGCGTAGCTCCTGACCCGCCTGGGTGCTGTCGGCCGGGTACAGGACCCGGGAAATGCTCTCGGCCCGCGCCACTTCGGCCACCGCCCCCAGGTGATCGCCGGCATTGAAGCGCTCCAGGTGCAAATCCTCGACGGCCCGCGCGCGCCACAGCCTCAGGGTATTCACACTGGCGCCGCGCCAGCCGACCACCGGGGTGTCATAAGCCACCGCGCGTACGGTTTCCCCCGGCCACCAGACCTGACGGTCCTGGCCGTTGGCATCCTGGACCGTCTCGACACTACCGCCAAACCCGATCGAATAGATCACTTCCGGGCGCTCGAACTCCCACGGATTGCCAAAATCCAGCCAGCGTTCGGTCTGCTCCTGCTGCCAGCCGTCGACAATTGCCTGACGAAACAAACCATGCTCATAGCGAATGCCGTAGCCATGGCCGGCGATGCCCAGGGTCGACATGCTTTCCATAAAACATGCGGCCAGGCGCCCCAGCCCGCCATTACCCAGGGCAGCGTCGGGTTCGAGCAGGCGGATGCGCTCCAGGTCCACGCCCAGGTCGACCAGCGCTTCGCGCGCCACATCGAGCAGGCCCAGATTGCTCAGGCTGTCGTACAGCAGGCGACCGATCAGGAACTCGAGGGACAGGTAATAGACCCGCTTCTGCCCCTTGCGATAGATCTGTCGCGTGTGGTCCATCCAGTGTTCGACCATATGATCGCGAGCGGCCAGGGCAATGGCTTCGAACCAGTCATGATCGAACGCATGATCCGGGTCCTTGCCCACCGCGTAGGTCAGTTTGGCTAGCACGGCGGCCCGAAAAGCCGCCACCTGCACGTCATGATCAAGCGGTTCCTGAAGCATCGATACGACCTCGAGCGAGATGAGCGATTTAAACGACGAGTTGTCTGAGCCTAGACGCTTGAGCACAAGCCGACGGCTCTGCTGCGCGGTTTTTTTCGTCGGTCCCTCCCCGGCCACCCCGAAGCGCCAGCGGGCGGATACTGACGCCGCGTCGCCGCGCCCAAAGGGAAAACCGGCAAATGGTTATTCACAAATCCATCAGCCCCGGTATCATCGCGCGCCCTGATGCACCCTGGATAACCGAGCCCCATGAAACCCACCCTGATCGCCGCCGCGGAAATCGACCGTCTTGATACCTGGGCGAAGTACTCCAGTTACATGTGCGGTGGCTGCATATCCAGCTGCTGCACCCTGCCGGTAGAGGTCAAGGTCAAGGACCTGATCCGCATCGGGCTCGTCGACGAATTCGAACTCGGCGACCCGGCGAAGAACATCGCCAAGCGTCTGCAAAAGGAAGGGATCGTCGAGCGTTTCAACCAGAAATCGGAAATCTTCACGCTGACGCGCATGAGCAACAACGACTGCCTGTTCCTGGACCGCAAGAGCCGTCTGTGCACCATCTACGACAAGCGCCCGGACACGTGCCGCAACCATCCGAAGATCGGCCCGCGTCCGGGTTACTGCGCCTACAAGCCCAAGGCGCAAAGCCGTTAGAAACCTTAGGCGCCTGTGGCGACCGGCCGCTGCGGGTCGGTGATCCACTCGCTCCACGAGCCGGCGTACAAAGGCGTCAGCGGATAACCCGCGAGGCACAGGGCGAACAGGTTATGACACGCGGTCACCCCGGAGCCGCAATAAGCCACCAACTCGGCCGCCGGTCGCTCGCCCAGAAGGGCGGCAAAACGTTCGCGCAACTGCGCGGCCGGCAGAAAGCGCCCATCGCTGCCCAGGTTGCCACTGAAGGCCGCGCATCGCGCGCCCGGGATATGTCCGGCAACCGGGTCGAGCGGTTCGACTTCACCGCGAAAGCGCGGCTCGGCCCGGGCGTCGAGCAAGGTCAGCCCCGGCTGGCCCAGACGCCGACCCAAGGCCAGGGCGTCGACCAGTAGACCCGCATCTGCATGCCCCACGAACCGACCCGGCATGACGCTGGGCGCATCCAGGCTTAGAGGAAATCCGGCGCCGTGCCAGGCCTTTAGGCCACCATCGAGAATCGACACGCCGCTGCGCTTGCCCAGCCAGGCCAACAGCCACCACGCGCGCGCGGCGAAAGCCCCGGGGCCATCGTCATACAACACGATATCGCTGTCGTCATTAATGCCCCAGGCACGCAGCCGCTCGTTCAGTTTGACGGCGTCGGGCAGCGGGTGGCGCCCGGTCACGCCTTTGATCACGGGGCCGCTCAGGTCGCGCTCGAGATCAGCGAACAGGGCCCCGGCAATATGCCCCTCGCTATAGCTTTGCAGGCCGTAATCCGGGTCTTCGAGGGCAAAACGACAATCCAGGATAACCAGCCCGGGGGATTGCTGGCGCTCGGCCAGGGCCTGTGGGCTGATCAGTTGCGCAATGGACATGACTGTCTCCTTTAGGGGCGATGCCACGATCCTACTGCACTTCCTCCAGCGCTTGCTCCAGGGGCACGTAAAACTCTTCAATCAATGCGTCAATCTCCGCCCGGGCGACCGGCGCGATAAAACCGACTTCCAGCGCCAGCACCTGATAGACACCGCGTTTGATTGCCCGCTCGCTGAGATGGGTGGAGTTTTCACGCATTGTGCCCAGAAAGCGTACCCAGGAAGTCAGCACGATCCAGGCATTGATCACGATCGACTCGATCTGCACCTTGTCCATGATCAGGATACCGGCGTCGACGAACCCACTGTAGATCGCATGGCCCTGGTTCAGGCAGCGCTGGGAAAAACGCCGATAGCTGATCGCCAACTCCGGATCATTGCCCAGCAATTGCTCGAGGTCGCGATAGAGAAAGCGATAACCCCACATCGCCGCCAGCACGGACTTGAGATAGAAACGCTGGTCCTCCACGGTCACGGCGCGCCCGGGCGGCAGGTGCAGAAAACTGTCGAGCAATGCTGCGTATTCGTCGAACAGCACGGCGATGATCGCCTGCTTGTTGGGGAAGTGGTAGTACAGGTTGCCGGGCGAAATCTCCATATGCGCAGCAATATGGTTGGTGCTGATATTGCGTTCGCCCAGTTGGTTGAACAGTTCCAGGCTGGTCTGGACGATCCGGTCTCTGGTTTTCATCCTTGGAGCCATAAGGGTATCAATTCAAATAGTGAACTTTCGGGTCAAGGATTTTACGAATTTATGTCGAACAGCGGTAATGCCATACGCGACAAAATCCTTCGGCACGCTGGTTGACAAACCAGCGTCTGGGTTCTACAACCTCGAACACGTGTTTAAAAATAAAAATTAATCCACAGGAGCTGCCCATGTCTGCCGATGTCGCCTTTCTACAAGAGAACTTGCAGCTCCAGTCCCAGCTACGCCAGGCTTTCGATCTCCAGCGCCAGGCTTATGCCGCCCACCCCATGCCGCCGGCCACCCAACGTCGACAATGGCTCAAGAGCCTGCGCCAGATACTGAGTGACGAACGCCAGGCGCTGATTGAGGCCATCAGCCAGGACTTCAGCCACCGCAGCGCCGATGAAACCCTGCTCGCCGAACTGATGCCCAGCCTGCACGGCATTCACTACGCCAGCCGCCACCTGGCGGGTTGGATGAAACCGTCCCGGCGTCGGGTCGGCATTGCCTTCCAGCCCGCTTCGGCCAAGGTCATCTATCAACCGCTGGGCGTGGTCGGCGTCATTGTGCCGTGGAACTATCCATTGTTTCTGGCCATTGGCCCGCTGGTTGGCGCGCTAGCCGCCGGCAACCGAGTGATGCTCAAGCTCAGTGAAGCCACCCCCGCCACCGGGCTGCTGCTCAAGGAATTGCTGGGACGGGTCTTCCCCGAAGACCTGGTGTGCGTCGTACTGGGCGAGGCCGACGTCGGCATGGCGTTCTCCCGCTTGCCCTTTGACCACCTGCTGTTTACCGGCGCGACGAGCATTGGCAAGCACGTGATGCGCGCGGCCGCCGAGAACCTGACACCGGTTACCCTGGAGCTGGGCGGCAAGTCGCCCGCCCTGGTGTCCGCAGACGTGCCGCTCAAGGACGCAGCCGAGCGAATTGCGTTCGGCAAGACCCTCAATGCCGGGCAGACCTGCGTGGCGCCCGACTACGTGCTGGTCCCGCAGAACCGCGTCGAAGCGTTTGTCGAGGCTTACCGACAGGCCATTCGTAGCTTCTACCCCACGCTGGTGGATAACCCCGACTACACGGCCATCATCAACGACCGGCAGTTGGCTCGGCTTAATCGCTACATCGACGACGCTACAGCTCATGGCGCGCAGCTGGTCCCACTGTTCGAGCAGAACCAGGGCCGGCGCATGGGCCATAGCCTGTTGCTGAACGTCAACGACGACATGACCGTGATGCAGGACGAAATCTTCGGCCCCTTGTTACCCATCGTGCCCTACACCAGCTTCGATCAGGCACTTGCCTACATCAATCAGCGCCCACGTCCTCTGGCCCTCTACTACTTCGGTTACAACAAGGCCGAGCAGCAGCGCGTGCTGCACGAAACCCACTCCGGCGGTGCCTGCCTCAACGACACCCTGCTGCATGTGGTCCAGGACGATATGCCGTTTGGCGGGATCGGCCCTTCGGGCATGGGCCATTACCACGGCCACGAAGGCTTTCTCACCTTCAGCAAGGCCAAGGGCGTGCTGATCAAGCAGCGCTTCAACGCCTCCCGCCTGATCTACCCACCTTATGGCAGCGGTATCCAAAAGCTGATCCAGAAGTTGTTCGTGCGTTAACTCCCCCCAATAAAGTTCAGGTGAATAACAACAATGCATACAAGCCTGTCTGAATCCCCCGCGCTGTCACGGCGCGGCCTGCTCAAAGTCGGTCTGCTGGGCAGCGCCTTCCTGGCCACCGCCGGCCTTGGCGCCAGCCTGAGCGGCTGCTCTGCCAGCGTTCCGGCCAACGGCTTCGCCATATTGCGCGACAACGACCTGCCGTTTCTGCGCGCCCTGATTCCGGTGCTGCTGGCCGGCAGCCTGGCAACCGAGCAAATGCCTGCCGCCATCGAGGGCACCTTGCGCAGCCTGGATGTGAACCTCAATCACTTGTCCCCGCAAATGCTCGCCCTGACGCGCCAACTATTCGATGTGCTCGGCATGGCGGTCACACGCGGGCCGCTGACCGGCATCTGGGGCAGTTGGGAAAACGCCAGCGGCGAGTCGATTCGGGCCTTTCTGAACCGCTGGGAAAACAGCTGGCTGGCGCTTCTGCGCATGGGCCATGGCTCCTTGCTCCAGCTGGTGATGATGGCCTGGTACACCCAGGCCGGTGCCTGGAGTCACTGCGGCTACCCCGGCCCTCCGCAAATCTGACTGCCCCCCTTTGCTCGAATCCTCCTAACAATAAGAAAAGAGAGCCCAGAGATGCCTGTACCTGATCCGTTTCGCGAAGGCCTGAGCCGTGGCTGGAAAACCTATGACGGTTCGCAGCTCGAACAAGACCTCACCCTCGAGGCCGACGTGGCGATTATCGGCAGCGGTGCCGGCGGCGGGACCACCGCCGAGATCCTCAGCGCCGCCGGCTACAAGGTCCTGCTGATCGAAGAAGGGCCGCTCAAGACCAGCAGCGACTTCAAGATGCTCGAAGACGAGGCCTACACCAGCCTCTACCAGGAAGGCATCGGGCGCATGAGCAAGGATGGCGCCATCACCATCCTGCAAGGCCGGGCTGTCGGTGGCACCACGCTGATCAACTGGACCTCGAGTTTTCGCACACCGACTCCGACCCTGGAACACTGGGCCAGCGAGTTTGCCGTCAAGGGCCACAGCGCCGAGGACATGGCGCCCTGGTTCGAAAAGATGGAGCAGCGCCTGGGCGTCGCGCCCTGGGCCATGCCGCCCAATGCCAACAACGACGTGATCCGCAATGGCTGTGAAAAACTCGGCTACGGCTGGAAGGTGATCCCGCGCAACGTGCGCGGCTGCTGGAACCTGGGCTACTGCGGCATGGGATGCCCGACCAATGCCAAGCAGTCGATGTTGGTCACCACCATCCCGGCAGCCCTGGAGCGCGGCGGTGAACTGCTTTACCTGGCCCGAGCCGAGCGCCTGCAACTGAGCGGCGATCATGTGTCAGGGCTGGAATGTGTGGGCATGGATGCACGCTGCGTCGCCCCCAATGGGCGCAAAATCATGGTCAAGGCCCGCCACTATGTGCTGGCGGGCGGCGGCATCAACAGCCCCGCCCTGCTGCTGCGCTCCAAGACGCCAGACCCCCATGATCGCGTGGGCAAACGCACCTTCCTGCACCTGGTGAATTTTTCCGCCGGGCAGTTTTCCGAGGTGGTCAATCCCTTCTACGGCGCGCCCCAGTCGATCTACTCCGATCACTTCCAGTGGCAGGATGGCACCACCGGAAAGATGTCCTACAAACTCGAAGTCCCGCCGCTCCAGCCCGCCTTTGCCAGCACCCTGCTTGGCGGGCTCGGTGAGCAAAGCGCCTTGCGCATGGAGCACCTGCCGCACACCCATATGATGCTGGCGCTGATGCGCGACGGTTTCCATGAAGGCAGCCAGGGCGGCGCCGTGGAGTTACGGGGCGATGGCACGCCGGTACTCGACTACCAGGTTTCCCCCTATGCCTGGGACGGGCTGCGCCGGGCCTTCCACAGCATGGCCGAAATCCAGTTTGCCGCAGGCGCCAAAGCCGTACTGCCCCTGCATGCCGACGCGGGCTATGTCACCCGCCTGCAAGACGCCCGCCAGTTGATCGACAGCCTGAGCATGGAGCTGTACCGCACTCGCCTGGGCAGCGCCCACGTCATGGGCGGCTGCGCCATGGGCGAGGACAGCACACTGGCCGTCGCCGACAGCCTGGGCCGGCATCATCACCTGAGCAACCTGTCGATCCATGATGGCTCATTGTTTCCCACCAGCATCGGCGCCAACCCCCAACTGTCGGTCTACGGGCTCACGGCCCAGTTGGCGAGCGCCCTGGCCGAGCGCCTGAAAAATGCCTGAAAGCGAATTATTCGTCGCATCTATAGTGCTTTCTTCCCCTAATGGCGACTTGGCCGACCGGGACGGCTGCGCTACCATCCGACACCTCAACGGACTCCCGCCAGGACGAAGCGATGAACCGAGTGTTGTACCCAGGCACCTTCGACCCTATTACCAAGGGCCATGGCGATCTGGTCGAGCGTGCTTCGCGCCTGTTCGACCACGTGATCATTGCCGTTGCCGCCAGCCCCAAGAAAAACCCGCTGTTCCCTCTGGAGCAACGTGTGGAGCTGGCCCGCGAGGTGACCAAGCACCTGCCGAATGTCGAAGTCGTGGGGTTTTCCACCCTGCTCGCGCATTTCGCCAAGGAGCAGAACGCCAATGTGTTCCTACGCGGCCTGCGGGCAGTCTCGGACTTCGAGTACGAATTCCAGCTGGCCAATATGAACCGCCAGTTGGCGCCCGACGTGGAAAGCCTGTTTCTCACGCCTTCGGAGCGTTATTCGTTTATCTCCTCGACGCTCGTCCGTGAAATCGCGGCCCTGGGCGGCGATATCAGCAAGTTCGTTCACCCGGCAGTCGCCGACGCCCTGACCCTGCGCTTCAAGAAGTAATCACGCCACCCCTCGGCGCCCGCGTGCACTGCGGGCGCCAATGCGGCACAATTGCGCGCATTCGATTTCAGATGCCTGGGCCTGACGCCCCGGCAGGAGTACCCGATGTCCCTGATCATCACCGACGATTGCATCAATTGCGACGTCTGCGAGCCCGAGTGCCCTAACGCTGCCATTTCCCAGGGCGAAGAGATCTACGTGATCGACCCGAACCTGTGCACGCAATGCGTGGGCCACTATGACGAACCACAGTGCCAGCAGGTTTGCCCGGTCGACTGCATCCCGCTGGATGAAGCGCACCCGGAAACCGAAGAGCAACTGATGGAGAAGTACCGGCTGATTACCGGCAAGGCCTAAGGCCTTTTACACGATCATTCACGAGCACCACCGCCCCTGCAAACAGCAATGTCCCCGTAGGCAGGACGTGCTCGTGATTGTTTTTGGCTACTCGCGCTCGTTGTAACCATCACCCGTGCAGCCCAGGCAACGCACAAACGCCGCCTTACCCGGGTCAACCACCAAGGCTTTGCCCGCAGCCCCAATGCCACCACCGGTCGCAGCGAACGGTAGCGCAATCACAAACAATCCCGCGCCAATCACCGTGGCAGCAATCAATAGCGGTCGAGCGATCACCAAATCAGCCACCATGGCATAGGCCGGTGGAGCTTCGACGTTGTACAGCGGGTCGGCACTCCCCTCCGAAGCCAGGGTCGGCACGGCTTGCAGGCCAAAGCTCAAGGCCAGCAGGAAGGCAAGGGTACGAAACGGATTCATGGCACGGTCCTTGAGCAACACGGCGAAGGGCAAAGACTCACTATAAACAGCGATTGGCGGCTTGTCAGGTCAACGCTGGCAACGCGGGCAATAGACGCTGGCGCGCTGGCCCAGGCGGACCTCGCGCAACTCCGTCGCGCAGACCTTGCAATGCTCCCCACCCCGGCCATAGACAAACAGTTCCTGCTGGAAATAACCCGGCTGGCCGTCGCCACCGATAAAATCGCGCAACGTGGTCCCGCCGCGCTCGATGGCGTGGGTCAGGATGCGCTTGATCTCGATGGCCAGCTTCAGGTAGCGCGCCCGGGAGATACTGCCCGCTTCGCGGCGTGGATCGATGCCAGCGGCAAACAGCGCCTCGGTCGCATAGATATTGCCCACCCCCACCACTACCGCGTTATCCATGATGAACGGCTTGACCGCCATCGAACGGCCACGGGACAGCTGAAACAGGCGCTCGCCGTCAAACAGATCCGTCAACGGTTCCGGCCCCAGCTTGATCAGCAACGGATGATTCAGCGGATCGAGGCTCCAGAGCATCGCACCGAAGCGTCGCGGGTCGGTATAGCGCAGGGCCAGGCCCGACTCCAGTTCGATATCCACATGCTCGTGCCGAGCAGCCGGCATACCGATTTCCACCAGACGCAGGTTGCCCGACATGCCCAAGTGACTGATCAAGGTGCCAACCTCGGCATTGATCAGCAGGTACTTGGCCCGCCGCTGCACCTCGACAATCCGCTGGCCGGACAAGCGCACATCGAGGTCTTCCGGAATCGGCCAGCGCAGACGTCGATCACGCACGATCACCCGGCTGACGCGCTGGCCCTCCAGATGCGGGGCGATACCGCGCCGGGTGGTTTCGACTTCTGGCAATTCAGGCATGGGGTATTCCGCTCAGGCGACCGGGACGATCAGTGATGAGCGCCCAGTTCGCGAATGGTTTCCTTGAGGTTCTCGAAGTCATAGTCGGTCAGGCCGACATAATCGAGGACCAGATGGCCGATGCTGTCCCACTCGTGATCGTCGGTCTGGTTACCCAGCACCCGATGAGAGGCACAGATATGCTCGGCCATTTTGAGGATCGCCAGCAGGTTCTTCAACTGGCTGTTGCGGGTCGACTCGTCGCTGAAGATTGCCAACGCATTGTGGTGATTGGCAATCGCGGTCGTGACGTGCTCCGGCAGGCGCCAGGACTTGGCCGTGAAGTAGCCGACCACGGCGTGGTTGGTATTGAACGCCTGGTTTTCCGTGTCCACCACGCGCTGCTGCGGGCCGGCATTGGCATAGGCCTGCTCCAGCACCTGTATGTAATTGGGGAAACGCTTGAGCATCAGCGGCACGCCACAATCATGGAACAGCCCCAGGGCATAAGCTTCGTCGCACGCCTGCGAGCCGGTGCGCTTGGCCAGGGTCAGGCTGGTCATCGCCACATCCTGGGCGGTGTCCCAGAAGCGGCTGAGCGTGACGATCGTGTCATCGTTCATCTCACCCTTGATGGACAGCGCGTTGATCAAGTTGATGATCGAGCGGCTGCCCAGCAGGTTCACGGCGCGCTGGATCGAAGCAATCTTGTTCGCCAGGCCGTAATAGGACGAATTGACGATCTTGAGCAGCGCCCCGGCAAGCCCCGGGTCCTGAGAAATCAAGCGGGCAATCACCTCCAGATCCGGATCGGGCATGTACTGCTCCATCTGCAGATCCACCATGATCTGCGGTTGAGGCGGCACGCTGATGCCTTGCAAGGACTGTTGGATCTGCTCGGAGGAAAGCTCTGGGGGCATGGGTTCGCACTCTGGACTGGCCTGCGATTCTAGCGGAAATATTTTGATAGATGGGTGTTAGATCCGACGCAATGCGCTGAAACAGCCAAACCCGAGACGGGCGTCTAAGGCTATAATTCCGCTCTTTTTTCCGGAGCGACGTCATGTCCCTGCCCAGCCTGCGCCTCAAAGCCAATGCCGACCGTCGCCTGCGCAACGGCCACCTGTGGGTCTACAGCAACGAAATCGACGTAACGGCCACCCCGCTCCACGGCTTCAAGGCCGGTGACCAGGCCCTGCTCGAAGCCGCCGGCGGCAAGCCCCTGGGCATCGTGGCCATGAGCCCGAACAACCTGATCTGCGCCCGCCTGGTGTCGCGCGACATCAAGGTCCTCCTGGACAAGTCGCTGCTGGTGCACCGCCTGAACGTTGCCCTGTCGCTGCGCGAACGCCTGTTCGACAAGCCGTTCTACCGCCTGGTCTACGGCGACTCCGACCTGCTGCCGGGCCTGGTGGTCGACCGTTTCGGCGACATCCTCGTGGTGCAGATTGCCTCCGCGACCATGGAAGCCCACAAGGATGACGTGATCGCGGCCCTGACCCAGGTGCTCAAGCCAAGCGGCATCCTGTTCAAGAACGACTCCGCGGCACGCGATGCCGAAGGCCTCAACCGTTACGTCGAAACCGTGTTCGGCCTGGTTCCGGAGTGGGTTGCCCTGGAAGAAAACGGCGTGAAGTTCGAAGCCCCCGTTATCCAGGGCCAGAAAACCGGCTGGTTCTACGACCACCGCATGAACCGCGCCCGCCTGGCCCCTTATGCCAAGGGCAAGCGCGTCCTGGACCTGTATAGCTACATCGGCGGCTGGGGCGTGCAGGCCGCAGCCTTCGGCGCCAGCGAAGTGTTCTGCGTCGACGCCTCGGCCTTCGCCCTCGATGGCGTGGAACGTAACGCCGCACTGAACGGTGTCGCCGAGAAAATGACCTGCATCGAAGGCGACGTCTTCGAGGCCCTGAAAGAGCTGAAGGCCAGCGAAGAGCGCTTTGACGTGATCGTGGCCGACCCGCCCGCCTTCATCAAGCGCAAGAAGGACATGAAAAACGGCGAAGGCGCCTACCGCCGCTTGAACGAGCAAGCCATGCGCCTGCTCAACAAGGACGGCATCCTGGTCAGCGCATCGTGCTCCATGCACCTGCCGGAAGATGATCTGCAGAACATCCTGCTGACCAGCGCCCGCCACCTGGATCGCAATATCCAGCTGCTGGAACGCGGCGGCCAGGGCCCGGATCACCCGGTGCACCCGGCCATCCAGGAAACCCGCTACATCAAGAGCATCACCTGCCGGTTGCTGCCCAACAGCTAAACCGTTGGCGTCCAGTCTGGACGCCACGCGATGCCGAAAAGCTCGCCCCTGCGAAGCTCGTGTTACTCACGAGCGGCAGCAGGGGCGAGCTTTTTGGCATTCGTCCAGGCAAAAACTTCAGCGCGGCGCGGTGCGCGGCCAACCTTGCAGTAATGCCGCACGACCACGGCATGCGCAGTACACCCCCAACGCAAACAACCCCATGGGGCGAACGAAATACAGCAGTGCCGAAGCATCGCTCTTGAACGGATCAGTGTGCTGCCAGGTTTGCCAAAGATGACTCGCCCACTGAGCGGCCCAGGGCAATGGCAGGGCCAACGCCACGATCACGACACCGTCGAGGCACGAGCGCCCGACCCCGCAACGCTGTCGTTCACCGATCCATGCCGCACTGGCGATCGTCAATAGCGCCAGCCCCGCCACCCCTTCATACACCCGTGAAAAGCCTATATCCCACTGATTCACCGCCACGCTCACCAGTACTGCCAACACGACCGTGACCACCAACGACTGGGCCAGTGCCGCTGCGCTCCAGGCATGCCGGCCCAGGAGTTGCAGCAACAAGCCCCCCACCAGGGCCGCCGTCACGGCAAACACCGCGGGCCCCACCAGCCCGCCCTTGAGCACGCCCCACCACAGCACAAGACCCTGCGCCCCACCGATGCCCAGGTAGTACATCAACATTCGCTTGCCTGAATCCACCTCATCTCCCACCGCCAACCCTCCCCTGATACTCGCGGCGATGCGCGACCTTGTAGAGCTGCTCTGTGTAGCACGCCAGTTTACCTAGGGTGCTGTAAGCCAGCGGGTCATTGTGCACACCGTCAACTCAGGCTTGAACACCCACGCCCGTTCCTTCCTGGCGCCAGCGGTGTAGAATCGCCAGATTCATCGCCAGTCATCCCCCGGCGGGTTTATGAGCTCAGGCCTCGACGCGCGGCGATCCCGCAACGTCTACGGCATCATCCGGACACCCGGCCATTTTCGGCGTGTTCAGGACGTCAATAGAAGCTCACTTCCCTTTGTGTACCTGATTAGCCGCCCGGAGTGCTCCATGCCTGATTACCGCTCGAAAACATCCACCCACGGCCGCAACATGGCCGGCGCCCGTGCCCTGTGGCGCGCCACGGGGATGAAGGATGACGACTTCAAGAAGCCGATTATCGCCGTTGCCAACTCGTTCACCCAATTCGTCCCTGGCCACGTCCACCTCAAGGACATGGGCCAACTGGTCGCCCGCGAAATCGAACGCGCCGGTGGCGTGGCCAAGGAATTCAACACCATTGCCGTGGATGACGGCATCGCCATGGGCCATGACGGCATGCTCTATTCGCTGCCCAGTCGCGAAATCATCGCCGACTCGGTCGAATACATGGTCAACGCCCACTGTGCCGACGCCATTGTCTGCATCTCCAACTGCGACAAGATCACCCCCGGCATGCTGATGGCCGCCCTGCGCCTGAATATCCCGGTGATCTTCGTCTCCGGTGGCCCGATGGAGGCCGGCAAGACCAAACTGGCCAGCCACGGCCTCGACCTTGTCGACGCCATGGTGATCGCCGCCGACTCCAGCGCTTCTGACGAGAAAGTCGCCGAGTACGAGCGCAGCGCCTGCCCGACCTGCGGTTCCTGCTCCGGCATGTTCACCGCCAACTCGATGAACTGCCTGACCGAAGCCCTGGGCCTGGCCCTGCCGGGCAACGGTTCGACCCTGGCCACCCATAGCGACCGCGAGCAGCTGTTCCTGCAGGCCGGGCGCACCATTGTCGACCTGTGCAAGCAGTACTACGGCCAGAACGACGAATCGGTCCTGCCGCGTAATATCGCCAACTTCAAGGCCTTCGAAAACGCCATGATGCTGGACATCGCCATGGGCGGCTCGACCAACACCATCCTGCACCTGCTGGCCGCCGCCCAGGAAGCCGAGATCGACTTTGACCTGCGCGATATCGATCGCCTGTCGCGCACCGTGCCACAGCTGTGCAAGGTCGCGCCGAACATCCAGAAGTACCATATGGAAGACGTGCACCGTGCCGGCGGGATCTTCAGCATCCTCGGCTCCCTGGCCCGTGGCGGCCTGTTGCACACCGACCTGCCGACCGTGCACAGCAAGTCCATGGCCGACGCGATCGCCAAGTGGGATATCACCCAGACCAACGACGAAGCCGTACACCACTTCTTCAAGGCCGGCCCCGCCGGGATCCCGACCCAGACGGCGTTCAGCCAGTCGACCCGTTGGGAAACCCTGGACGACGACCGTGAGAACGGCTGTATCCGCAGTTTCGAACATGCCTACTCGAAGGAAGGCGGCCTGGCCGTGCTGTACGGCAATATCGCCCTGGACGGCTGCGTGGTGAAAACCGCCGGCGTCGACGAATCGATCCATGTGTTCGAAGGCAACGCCAAGATCTTCGAAAGCCAGGACAGCGCCGTGCGCGGCATCCTTGCCGACGAAGTCCAGGCTGGCGATATCGTGATCATCCGCTACGAAGGCCCGAAAGGCGGCCCGGGCATGCAGGAAATGCTGTACCCGACCTCCTATCTGAAGTCCAAGGGACTGGGCAAAGCCTGCGCCTTGCTGACCGACGGCCGCTTCTCCGGTGGCACCTCGGGCCTCTCCATCGGCCACGCCTCGCCGGAAGCCGCTGCCGGCGGTGCGATCGGCCTGGTGCGCGATGGCGACAAGGTACTGATCGACATTCCAAACCGCTCGATCAACCTGTTGATCAGCGACGAGGAAATGGCCAGCCGCCGTGCCGAACAGGACAAGAAAGGCTGGAGGCCGGTCGAAGTCCGTCCGCGCAAAGTCACCACCGCCCTCAAGGCCTATGCCCTGCTGGCCACCAGCGCCGACAAAGGCGCAGTACGCGACAAGGCCTTGCTGGACAAGCTGGTTCCTTAAGCACGCGCCTGCCTCAGGAAAAGCCCGGTAACCACCGGGCTTTTCTTTGGCCGAACAGTCCTGCCAGCGTGTCAACAGGCGCAAGCCAGCCCGACGCCGATAGCCCCCACCACCACCTCGCATACGTATTGACGTACAACCCGCCCCAGCATTCGAGGGCTAAAAATTTACGAAGCTTGCCTGTATTGCTGGCTCCCCCTGGACCATAGACTCTGCTTGTCCACTAGGAGGAATCCATATGCCAAGAATTTCTTCAGCCATGTCCCGCGATCACGCGACTAGCGAGGGAGCGGAGCGCTCCTTGAACGTTACGCTCGAACAGTTTAAGAGCCTCCCTACCAACAACAGCGCCGCTCCTCCAGACAAAAGCCCCGAGCTGCTCTCTAACACCTACAACAACAAACGACTGGCCCTGCATGTGTCCCAGGAAGTGAAGTCCGCTTATAAGGTGGGTGCCGGCTCCTCGAACAAAGATTACGAAGTGAACGAAAGCTTCAGCAGAAAAAAAATAAAGGCCATAGAAGCTCGGCAAATGGACACTGCAACACGGAACAAAATCCGAAAAACCCTTAAAACCATACGGGCCAAAAGCCGACGGGCCTTTGAGGACAAGGCAATTTTCGCTGACCTTCCCCATCTAAAAATTGATGCAGCCCACTGCGGGGAACTCGCCAGAGCAACAGCAAAAAGAACACTCGCCTATGGAGGCTATGCCGAAGTATGGGAAATCGAGGGGCAAGACCACGCCTTCGCCGTGATTGGCCGTCCGCCGGAGCAGTCCACCGTGGATTTCAAAACCTGGAAAGGCATCTGGATTGTCGACCTCTGGGCCGAGGTCACGTGCAAGGCACCGGACTATATCCAGGCCATCATCAAGAACATGAAAAAGTGGGCCCGTGACGGCAGGATCATCGTTGAGCAAGTGCCAATTTCCCCACTAAAGTCGACCTGGATCGACGCCCTCGAAAAGGGAAAAAAATCTCAACATGAATTTCCTTCGGAACAACTGAAGAACCCGTGGAAACACTACGCATTCTCTACCAGCGAAACACCGCTAGCCGAGCACGAAACCGTCGAACCGTTGCCCCCCATCAAGAAATGCAGCCGCTACTCGCACCTGAAAACCGTCGTCACTCAGTTCATCGCAAGAAAATAACAACATAGCCGTTTATTAGCACAGAGACCTGCACCGCACTCCCTGGCGTCGCAGCCCTGCTGCCAGCTTAAGAATCGTATAAAGCCACCATTGCCTTCAAGGCCTGTGCCTTGCTGGCTACCAGTGCTGACAAGGACGCGGTACGTAACAAGCCGATCCTGGACATTCTGTGATCGGTCCGGGGCGAACGTTGCTCTGAGTATCGCAAGTACTGGAGGCACCAGGACAATGGCCTCAATGTGCCACAGTGCTCAGCGGCTCTAGAGCACACACCCGACAGCACTCATCGCCCCAGAAACCCGTGCAACCTGTTCGATACCTGTCACTGTCAGTCAACGCCGCATTTTTAATACAAATAGGCTCGCAGCGATAACCTTCAAAACGGCGACTGATACTCGTATGTCTCACCTCCCTAGTTTCCTAGAGTCGTTACATGCTTATAGCGATTTAGGAGTTGATGATGCGCAGCGCTCCCTCAGGATTCTCCATCCTCCCCTTTTCTGACTGGCCCGCAATCAAAAAGGGGAACCCGCAAAACCAGCCGACAAGTACCCCGCAAGACGCCCTTGCTCTGGCTGCTCGCACCGAGAAAACGTGGCGCCTAAAATTGCTCGATAGCCTGAAAGCTTTCATCGTCAGGATAAAAACGTCCGTACGCGCATGGCTCGACAAACTACTCAACAGACCCGATCCTCAACCACAGACATCGATCAACGAAGCACTGAGCAGCCTGAAAACCCAGAATCCGGACTTGGGAGCGGTGCTCGGCGGGTTCATGCAGTTTACTCGGGATACCGAAGCGGATTGGGCCAATAACTGCGAAAAAGGGGCCGCGTTTGAAGGCAAGGCCTTAGAACCTAAAAACCGCCTGGATGCGATAATACAGCTGAGATTCCTTACAACAAATCTCCAGACGCATATCCAAGATCTGGATCAAAGGAGCGCACAGAAAATCTTGGACCACCTAAAAAGCGGGTTCGGTTTGCGCATGCGCGGAATAATTGATGCCGTAGCCGACACCCTTTCGTCCCAAGTCGATAATACCAACAGCAAAGAGGCTCAAATCCTCTCGCGCTTAGCCCGTACCAGTAGCCTCGTAGTTGAGCTCATCGACAAGCTTCATACCCTGATCAAATTACCATTGAGCGAGGCGGTGCCGAATGCTCCGATGATTAAGCTAAGTGAGTTAAATCACCTAGAACTCACCTCGCTGATCGGCATCGGCCTCTACCCGAATCAAACAGCTGTCTGATGGGCCTTATATTTCCGCGACAGCAAAAGGGCGACTATTAAGTTCGAACAACCAACTATCAAAAACAAATTTCACCACAACTATCATGCACCTAAGAAACACCCCTAGAACAAAACTGCCACTCAACAAGACCGCCTACTATATACATCACTGAAAACCACCAAACTTGCAGCAGCACAGCATCTCCTTACATAAACAAGAATCGATTACTTTCACCTTGATCCTGGATAAGTAAATATGCGCATTCAAGCTCTAGAAGCAAGCCCTAACCACAGTCCAGCCATAAACACAGAATCCGGCGAATTCAAAATAACCTCCGCAGATTTTAGAGCAACCTGCAGCAACACAGGGAGCACCACAGAAAAACGGGATACCACGCCAGAGCTCCTCGCAAGGACCATAAATAATGAAAAGGTCGCAACCGAGGTTGCTCAAGAGGTCAGGAAAGCCTATAAGGAGGGACTAGAATCATCTAATAAAGCGTACTTCTCGGAAGAAGCAAGCCCCGAATGGAGGGACATTGCTCAAATAAAATCGGGTAGAAATAAAGGACTCCGCGCCAAAGATACCTACCTGAACAATATACAAGCCCTTAATATTCTGGCGGGCAAGTTAAAAAAAAGCATCACTGACTCTCCGCCACTTAAAATCGATGCAGGTAACTGTGGAGAGTTGGCGAGCGCAGCCGCCAAAAAAGCCATCGAACATGGCGCGCATGTTGAAAAATGGCATATCCCCAAATACGATCATAGTTTTACGGTCGTCGGCAAACCACCTGAACGCGCCACTACTGACTTTAAAGTATGGACAGATTGCTGGATCATTGACCCCTGGTCCAATATTGTTTGCAAGGCTCCGGAGTATGTCGACAAGTTGAAAAAAAAGATGGGGCAATGGGCTAGCAAAGGCAAATTTATTGTGACTGGCTTCTACGATGATGGTCGCTTCAACTTGAGAAGGCCTCTTAATCCCGAGTGGATAAAAGCGATTGCGTCAGACGAGAAACTTCCGCTGGTCGTTCCCTCTTCAGACAACAAAAACCCATGGGCGTATACCAGCGCTTCACTGAGCGATCTAAAGCGCTCTGTTCCTCAAGAAAATCAATATCCTGCACGGCCGCTACAGGAACAATTGAGGTCGGAAAACCCGAGGCTTAAATCCCGGGTTTACTGAATCTCCTCCGGCTTCACGATGACCCAGTTTTTATCCGCGGTCACAGGCAACCCTTCCTTGGCCTGGGCCGCGGCATTTTTGCTGATCATGTCGTTGAGCTGGACCATGTACTTGTCTTTGCGGTTGATCCACAAGTGGATCCCGCCCTTGGCCACGTCCACCCCGTGAAACAGCATGTAGCCGTCGCTGGTGGGCGTATCGCCAGCCACGAGGACGGGTTTCTTCCACTGATCAATGTACGTCAGGATCGCCGCCTGCTTGCCCGCCATCCAGGTCGCCGGGGTCCACAGGTAAGGCGTCAGTTCGAGATCCAGGTTGGCTTTTTCATCGTACTTGGCGGCGCTGATTTGTTTGCGTGCGGTGGTCAGTTCGCCGCTCTTGCGGTCCTTGAGCAGCAGGGTCACGCCGATCACATTCTGCGGTTTGACGTTGTAGCCATACTTCGGATCGGACGCGACCATACGCACCAGCTCCTCCGAAGCCGCAGTCATGACATAGACCTCAATGCCGTTCTCCATCAATTTGTTATACAACTCGGCCTGGGCGGTGAAGATCTTCGGCGGCTGAACATCAATGGTCTTCACCACATCGCCGTCGTAGTAAGTGCTCGGCACCGGCTTGCCGGAGGCCATCAGCTCATCGACATAGCCTTTCAGTTCCTTGAGCGTGAACCCCGAGAACACTTGGGCCACCCAGGGATAACAGACCATGTCGTCTATTTCACAGAGCCGGTAGTAGTAACTGAACAGACTTTCCTTGTGCTCGGCGCTGTCTTTGAACGGCATCAGTTTCAGGGACGGATCCAGTGTCTCGCGGGTAATCAGCCCCTTATTTTCCATGAACGGCAACAGCGACTCTTCAAGGTCGTAGCGGTAGCTGGTGTTGTCCATGTCAAAAACCGCGAAATTACCCTTGTTGGCATTAGCGACAATCATCGCCTCCAACTGCCTGGCCTGTTCTTTGGGCCAATGCTTGAGTTCGGTGGCGAACGACTGACCCGCCAATCCAAGGCAAAGCAGTGCAGCCAGTAGTTTCGGAGCGAGCTTCATCGGTTTTTTCTCCCTGAGTGCGAGGGTTTGAAGCTAGCAAATCCCTGTGACGCCTCCCGCCTCAACACGACTCAGCAGAGTCTGTTCACGTCATTGCCATGCCTCATAGCGCAACGGCCTTATTCCAAAAACGACACATGCCATGCGATAACGGTATTAAATTCCTATATTTCAAGCTGTTAGGCTTACCGGTTCTTTATTGCCTCCTGGGCGATGAGTGTCTGCCGTTTTCTGGAGTCTCAATGAACGTCCCGTTGGTCCTCAATCTGTTGGTCTTTCTCGCCTTGCTGCTTGGCCTGGCACAAACCCGTCACACCACCTGGAGCCTGGCCAAGAAAGTACTGCTCGCTCTGGGCCTGGGTGTAGCGTTCGGCCTGGCCCTGCACACGATCTATGGCAGCGACAGCGCGGTGCTGAAGGCCTCTATCAGTTGGTTCGATCTGGTCGGCAACGGTTACGTACAGTTGCTGCAAATGATCGTGATCCCGCTGGTCTTTGCCTCCATCCTCAGCGCGGTGGCCCGCCTGCATAATGCTTCGTCGCTGGGCAAGATCAGCTTTCTGACCATCGGTACCCTGCTGTTCACCACCCTGATCGCGGCGCTAGTCGGCATCGGCCTGACCAACCTCTTCGGCCTCACCGCCGAGGGCCTGGTGGCCGGCACCCAGGAACTGGCCCGCCTGCAAACCATCCAGAACGACTACGCGGGCAAGGTGGCGGACCTGAATATTCCGCAATTGCTGCTGTCGTTTATTCCACAGAACCCTTTCGCCGACCTGGCACGCGCCAAGCCGACGTCGATCATCAGCGTGGTGATCTTCGCCGCCTTCCTGGGTGTCGCCGCCTTGCAATTGCTCAAGGACGATGTCGAAAAAGGCAGCAAAGTGCTTAACGCCATCGACACGCTGCAAGCCTGGGTCATGCGCCTGGTACGCCTGGTGATGAAGCTGACGCCTTACGGCGTACTGGCGCTGATGACCAAAGTGGTCGCCGGCTCCAACCTGCAAGACATCATCAAGCTCGGCAGTTTCGTGGTGGTTTCGTACATCGGCCTGGCCCTGATGTTTATGGTGCACGGCCTACTGGTGTCTCTGGCCGGGGTCAACCCGCTGCGGTTTTTCCGCAAGGTCTGGCCGGTACTGACCTTCGCCTTCACCAGCCGCTCCAGCGCGGCCAGCATCCCGCTGAGCATCGAAGCGCAAACCCGACGCCTGGGCATCCCGCCGTCCATCGCCAGCTTCGCCGCCTCGTTCGGGGCGACGATCGGCCAGAACGGCTGTGCTGGGCTCTATCCGGCCATGCTCGCGGTGATGGTCGCACCGACGGTCGGGATCAACCCGCTGGATCCGCTATGGATCGCCACGCTGGTGGCCATCGTGACCCTGAGTTCGGCCGGGGTGGCTGGGGTCGGGGGTGGCGCGACCTTCGCCGCGCTGATCGTGCTGCCGGCCATGGGCCTGCCGGTCTCGCTGGTGGCGCTGCTGATTTCCGTCGAGCCACTGATCGACATGGGCCGCACCGCACTGAACGTCAGCGGCTCGATGACGGCCGGTGTCATCACCAGCCAGGTGATGCAGCAAACCGATAAAGCGTTGCTCGACGCCGACGAGCACGCCGAGCTGGCGCACTCCTGAGGGCAAACCTGTCGCCTGGCGGCGCCGTGCCTTAGCGGCGCTGCCAGAGCTCGAAATTGAACGCCGGCTTGTCAGCCGTCGCCGGATGCGCCTCGTTCGAGGCCAGCAGCCACTGGGCCGGGTCGAATTCGGGAAACCAGGCATCGCCCACCGGACTCAACGCCACGCGAGTCAGGTACAGCCGATCGGCGTGGGCCAGGCCCTGAGCATACAACTGCGCCCCGCCAATCAACATCAACTCGTCAACGCCATGCTCCAGTGCCCAGGCTTCGGCGCGCTCGACCGCATCGTCCAGTGAGGCAAACACCTCGGCGCCCTCCAGTTGCAGGCCCGCCTGGCGACTGACCACCAGGTTCAGGCGGCCCGGCAAGGGTCGGCCCAGGGAATCCCAGGTCTTGCGGCCCATGATGATCGGTTTGCCGAGGGTCATGGCCTTGAAATATTTGAAATCCGCCGGCAAATGCCAGGGCATGCTGTTATCGACGCCGATCACGCGGTTCTGTGCGAGGGCCGCGATCAGGCTGAGGGGGAGAGTTTTTTTCATGTCGGCGAGGATAGCAGAGCCTTGGATGCAGGCAGAAGCCACAGCGGTTATGCTCTAGCATCCCTTGAGCAACAGGACGTCGCGTGAGCCCCTTGACCCCGCTGCAAAGCCTCTGGCTGACCGAAGCCGTTCGCCTGCGTGAAGAACAGGCCGGCCCGCTCGACGATCAGGAAGCCAATCGCCGCGCCCGGGCCACGGCCGGCGACCTGCCAACCCGCATTCAGAACCGCGCCCTGTGGCTGGCCGAGCGCGACGGACTGACCGGCGCCTTGCAGCACTGGCTCCAGGGCGCGCGCCTGGCCTTGCTGGTGTTGGCGGTGCTGGTCGCCCTGAGCGGCGCAGGCCTGGCCTTTGCTGCCCTAGGCAACGGCCAGGCGCCGGTCAATGTGTTCTGGGCGGTCGGCAGCCTGCTGGGCCTGAACCTGTTGATGCTGCTGAGCTGGGTCGTGGGCCTGGTCTTTGCCGGCGAACATGGCACCACCCTCGGCCGCCTCTGGCTCTGGCTCAGTGCAAAGCTCGCCCGCGATGCCCGCGCCGTACAACTGGCCCCGGCGCTGTTGATATTGCTGCAGCGCCAGCGGCTCAATCGCTGGGCCATTGGTCTGCTGGTCCACGGCCTGTGGCTGCTGGCCCTGCTCAGCGCCCTGGTGATCCTGCTACTGCTGATGGCGACACGCCGCTACGGCTTTGTCTGGGAAACCACCATTCTGCGCGGCGACACCTTTGTGGCCGTGACCCAGGCCCTCGGTGCGCTACCGGCCCTGCTGGGCTTCAGCGTACCTAGCGTGGAGATGATCCGCGCCAGTGGCGATACAGCACTGAATATCGAAAGCGCCCGCCAGGCCTGGGCTGCCTGGCTGGTAGGCGTGCTGCTGGTCTATGGCGTGCTACCGCGCCTACTGCTGGCGGGGTTCTGCCGGTGGCGCTGGGTACGGGGCCGCGCGGCCCTGGCGCTGGACCTAAACCTACCGGGCTACAGCCAACTACGCGAAGTGTTGATGCCCAGCAGCGAACGCCTTGGGGTCAACGATGCCGCACCGGCCCAGTTGCACCAGGTGCAGGTCGAAGGCTCGAGCCTGGCCCGCGAAGGCGCGGTGCTGGTGGCCATCGAACTCGATGATCAGCGCCCCTGGCCGCCCGCCCTGGCCACCGAGGTCAAGGACGCCGGGATTCTCGACAGCCGCGAGTCACGCAACCGACTGCTCGAACAGATGAGTCGCTTTCCGCCAGCCCGCCTGGTGATCGCCTGCGATCCACGTCGCTCACCCGATCGCGGCAGCCTGGCCTTGATCGCCGAGTTGGCGCGCAGTGCCGCCGCCACCCGGGTCTGGCTGCTGCAGGCTCCACCAGGCAAGGCCCTGGACGCCGAGCGCCTGGGCGACTGGCATGCCGCCCTGGAACAGCTGGAACTGCCCTTTACCGATTGCTCGCCCCTGACCTGGCTGGAGACCGGCCATGACTAAGCCCCTGAAACTGGCCGTCGTCGGCCACACCAATGTCGGCAAGACCTCGCTGCTGCGCACGCTGACCCGCGATGTTGGCTTCGGCGAAGTCTCCCATCGCCCCAGCACCACCCGACATGTCGAAGGCGCGCGATTGTCAGTGGAAGGCGAAGCACTGCTCGAACTCTACGACACCCCGGGGCTGGAAGATGCCATTGCCCTGCTCGACTACCTGGAGCGCGTCGAGCGCCCTGGCGAACGCCTTGACGGCCCCGCACGACTGGCACGTTTTCTCGACGGCAGCGAAGCGCGCCAGCGTTTCGAGCAGGAAGCCAAGGTGCTGCGCCAGTTACTGGCCTCGGACGCCGGGCTCTATGTAATCGATGCCCGCGAACCGGTGCTGGCCAAGTACCGCGATGAACTGTCGGTGCTGGCCAGTTGCGGCAAGCCGCTGCTGCCGGTGCTGAATTTTGTCAGCAGCGCCGAGCAGCGCGAAGCCGACTGGCGCGAAGCCCTGGCCCGCCTCGGCCTGCACGCGCTGGTGCGTTTCGACAGCGTGGCCCCTCCCCAGGATGGCGAACGGCGACTGTATGAAAGCCTGGCGATCCTGCTGGAAAGCGCCCGACCGCAATTGGAACGCCTGATCGCCGACCAGCAGACCCAGCGCCTGAACCGCCAGCGCAGCGCCAAGCGCCTGATCGCCGAGCTGCTGATCGACTGCGCAGCGTGCCGGCGCAGCGTCGCCAGTAGCGCCGAACGCCAGGCCATCGACGCCCTGCACCAGGCCGTACGCCAGCGCGAACAACGCTGTGTGGAGGCCTTGCTCAAGCTCTATGCCTTTCGTCCGCAGGACGCCGCAGCCGGTGATTTACCCTTGCTGGACGGGCGCTGGGGCGACGACTTGTTCAACCCGGAAACCCTCAAGCTGCTGGGCGTGCGCGTCGGAGGCGGGATCGCCGCCGGCGCCGCTGCGGGTGCCGGCGTCGACCTGCTGGTCGGTGGCCTGACCCTCGGGGCCGCCGCCCTGGCCGGCGCGATTGCCGGGGGCGCGCTGCAGACCGCGCGCGGCTATGGCAGTCGCCTGCTGGGCAAGCTCAAGGGCGAGCGTGAACTGAGCGTCGATGACAGCGTGCTGCGCCTCCTGGCCCTACGCCAACGCCAGCTGCTGCACGCCCTCGACCTGCGCGGGCATGCGGCGATGGACACCATCAAGGTCGCTACGCCGACGGACAAGGCCTGGCGCGAAGGCAAACTGCCCGATGCCTTGTACAAGGCCCGCGCGCACCCGCAATGGTCGTCGCTCAACGAACACCCCAAGCTGAACCAGAGCGAGCGCCAGGAACAGATCGAAGCCCTGGCCGAGCAGCTTTAACCCGCCTTGCTCGAAGCCAGCACCGACACGAAGGCGCTAGCTGACCTGCAAAACGCGACGGGCCATGGCTTTGAGGCGCTCAAGGTCGATCACCGGCACCTGGCTCTCCTTGGCCTGCTCGTCCCAATGGCGCAAACGCACGCTGACTTCGCACAGGGGGTCGGCCTCGAAGGCGACGGCCTCCGCCTCGCTCATCACCCCGCCCTGAAAGTCCAGGGTACGTCGGCTGGCCTCACTCAATCGCCCGTAGTAACCGGGTTCCCTCAAGGTCAGATAACGCTTGGCCTGCACGTGATACTCCACCAACCGCGCCAAGCGCTCACCAAACCCGGCCCGACGCAGGTAATCGGCGCCCAGCCGCTCATGGCTGACGATGCCAAAGCCGCCCATCTGTGCCTCGCTCTCACCACAGATATGCCCGATATCGTGGAAGAACGCCGCCAGTACCACCTCATCGTCAAAGCCCTCGGCCAATGCGCACTGCGCGGCCTGGGACATATGTTCGAGCTGCGACACCGGCTCGCCGATATAGTCGGCCGCACCAAAGCGCTGGTACAGGCCGAACACCTCGTCAACGACCCGTTCAACCTCGGTCACGGCGACTCCCCCAGCAGACCGGCGATATTGCGCTCGGCCATCGCCGGCCCGACGCTCATGCCCACGCCCGTCTGCATCAACGCCGCGCTCAAGCCTGGCGCCACCCGCAGATGACTGAAAGGCTTGGCGCCACGGGCACCGTAGACACCCTGCCAGCGCTCCAGTACCTGCACTTTGCAGCCCAGCGTGTCCTGCGCCAGCTCGATCATCCAGTCGTCGATCTGTTCGGCATTGAACGGCGAGGCATCGCTGCCGTAGTCGTGGGAGTCGCCGATAATCAGCTCGCCATGGGGCGTCGGGCTGATCAGCAGGTGAATGCCATGGGCATCCAGGTGCGGGCTGTCGCTCAGGATCTGCGCCTGCACCGCCGCCGCTTCCGGCAGATCGGCAAAGGCACCGTAGTGCACGCCACTGAGCCCCGTCAGCACGGCATGCTGCAGATCCAGGTTGTCCAGCGTCCGGGCGCGGAGCATTTGCAGGCGACAGACCTGCGGCGCCAGCGTGGCCAGCGCCTCGCTCAACAGGGTCTGGTAGTCATGCCCGGAGCAGACGATGATCTGCTCGCCGTGGAACACCCCAGCTGTGCTGTGCAAGCGGCCGGGCTCGACATCGCGCACCAGGGTGGAAAAGTGAAACTCGACCCCCAGCTCGCGACGCAGGTAGTCAATCAGGCAGGGCAACGCTTCACGCGAGTACACCTGCTGGTCATCGAGGCCATGCAGGGCCGCCCGATGATGGCTGAAGCGGCCATCATATAAAGCGTGCAAGGCCGGGCCCCGCAGCAGTTCGGCACGATAGCCGTGGGTCTGCGCACGGCCGTTGCAGAACGCTTCGAACAACTGCTCCTCGGCCTCGGTCCGGGCGAATAGAAACGAGCCATTGCGCTTGAGTTCAAAACCCGCGTGTTGCGCCCAGTGCGCCCAGATCGGGCGGCTGTCGCGGGCCAGGTCGAGCATGATGCCGGGAGGCTGGCCGGTGACCAGGGCCTGCCCGAAGTTGCGCACCGAGGCGCCGAGGGGCGTGGCGCTGCGTTCGAACACCTTGACCCGCAGGCCGCGCCGGGCGGCGGCATAGGCATGGGACAGGCCCAGGATGCCGGCGCCGACAATCAAAATATCGCTGTGATTTGCCATGGATACGTTTTCCGAGGGGCAACCGCCATGGCGCTCAAACGAACCCCATGGCGGTGCGGGTCTTACTGAGCGACTTTTTCTGATTTGCCGTCATAGCGCTTGCGCCACTCGGCCAGGATCGCGTCGCGGTTTTTCGAAGCCCAGCCAAAGTCGTTCTTTATCAGGCGCTGCTCGTAGTCGGCCGGCAGTTCGGTTTGCGGCTTGGCAATGCCCGGCTGGGCCAACACGGCGAAGTTTTCCTTGTACAGCTCCATGGCCGCAGGGCTGGCGGAGAAGTCAGCGAGCTTTTTCGCGGCCTCTTCATGGGGGGTGCCCTTGATCACGGCTGTGGCTTCGATTTCCCAACCCAGGCCTTCCTTGGGCAACACGATATCCAGCGGCGCGCCTTTACGTTTGAGCTGTACGGCCGGGTATTCGAAGGAGATGCCGATCGGGAATTCACCGGCCGCGGCCAGCTTGCATGGCTTGGAGCCGGAGTGGACGTACTGGCCGATGTTCTGGTGCAGGTCATCCATGTACTGCCAGCCCTGCTTTTCGCCAAAGGTCTGCAACCAGGCGCTGACATCGAGGAAGCCGGTGCCCGAGGAGGCCGGGTTGGGCATCACTATCTTGCCCTTGTACTCGGGCTTGGTCAGGTCCTGCCAACTCACCGGCTTGGTCAGGCCCTGCTTCTGCGCTTCGACGGTGTTGAAGCAGATGGTCGCGGCCCAGACATCCATCCCGACCCAGCTAGGCGGGTTGGCCGCATCGCGGTAGTTCGGGCCGATCTTGGCCAGATCCTTGGGCGCATAGCTTTGCAGCATGCCCTGCTGGTCGAGGATCGCCAGGCTCGATGCCGCCAGGCCCCAGACCGCATCGGCCTGTGGGCGGGCTTTTTCGGCCAGCAGCTTGGCGGTGATGATCCCGGTGGAATCACGCACCCACTTGATCTCGACATCCGGGTTGGCCGCCTCGAAGGCCTGCTTGTAGCTCTTGAGTTGCTCGGCTTCCAGGGCGGTGTAGACCGTCAGTTCGGTTTTCGCGGCAAAGGCATTGAAACTCAGGGCGCAGAGGACAGCAGAGGCAAGAGCCAGGGGCTTGAACATGGTGCGATTCCTTGGTGAGTGAATTGGACGGTGGGAAGGATCAATGACCGGGCGCGCCCTGGCGCCAGGCCTGGGAGCGGCGCAGCAAGCCGCGCGAGGCCCAGGCCAGGAGCAGGGACACGCTCGCCGAGGTAAACAGGATCAGGGTGGACATCGCGGCCGCGCCGCCGACATTGCCGGCATCGTCCATGTTCAGCACCGCCACCGCCGCGAGGATGGTGTCGGGGCTGTAGAGGAAGATCGCCGCCGAGACGGTGGTCATGGCCGAAACGAACAGATAGCGCACGATATCGAGCAGCGCCGGCAGGCAGATCGGCACGGTGACGCGCAGGTAATGGCGGTACAGCGGCGCCTTGAGCGAGCGCGCGGCGGCTTCGAACTCGGCGTCCAGCTGGCGCAACGCAGTGGTCGCGGTCATCTGCGCTGTGGTCAGGTAATGGGCGATGGTGCAGACCACCAACAGCGCCATGCTGCCGTAGAACACATGCAGCGGATTGCCGTTGAGGTTGAAGAAGAAGACATAGCCCAGCCCCAACACCAGCCCGGGTACCGCCATCGGCACAAAGCTGAGCATGCGCAGCACCAGGTTAAGGCCGCGCGAACCGCCGGTCTTTTCCATCAGGTAGGCGCCGGTAAAGATCAGCACGCTGCCGATCAACGCCGAGCACAGGGCCATGGTCAAGCTGTTGCGATAGGCCAGCCAGCCACCGCCGGCGGAATCCTCGAAGAAGTAATGATCGAGCGACAACGACAGGTTGTACGGCCAGAACTTGACCAGCGACGAGTACACCGCCATGCCGAACACCAGCAGCAACACCGCGCAGATCAGCAGGACAATCGCCAGGAAACAGCCATCACGGACCCGTGACGGCGCCGGACGAAAGACCTGGGCGCGGCCGCTCATCGCGTCACCCTGGCGGCGGCGCAGCCAGGCATCGACGGCAAAACTCAGTAGTGCCGGAACCAGGAGCACCATCCCGATCAAGGCGCCTCGACCGAACTGCTGCTGGCCGACCACCGCCTTGTAGGCTTCCAGCGCCAGCACCTGGTAATCGCCACCGACCACTACCGGCACGCCAAAGTCCGTGATGGTCAGGGTAAAGACCAGGCAGAACGCCGCGAATACGGCCTGCCGGGTCGCCGGCCAGGTAATGCTGCGAAACGCCTTCCAGGGCCCTGCGCCCATGCTCGACGCGGCATCGAACAAGCGCGCGTCGGCCAGCGTCAGCGCCGACAGCAGGATCATCAAGGCATGGGGGAAGGTATAGATCGCCTCGCCCAGCACAATGCCCCAGAAACCATAGATGTTTTCGCTGACCAGCCCGCGCAACAGGCCCTGGTTGCCGAACAGATAGACCAGGGCAATGCCCGGCAGCATCGACGGCGCCATCAGCGGCAGCAATGACAGCCCGCGCCACAGTGGCTTGGCCGGGATCAAGGTGCGCTGCAAGGCATAGGCAAACAGGTAAGCCAGTGGCACCACTAGCGCCGCCACACTGAGCGAGACTTTCAGGCTATTGCCCAGCAGCCAGTGGAAGTTAGCGCTGTTCACCAGCTCACGCGCGGCCAGCCAGCCACCACCCTGCCCGGCCTCGCTACTAAAGCCGCGCCAGAAGATCGCCAACAGCGGCAGCAGCACGGCCAGGATCAGCAGGCCCAACCACAACAGCTTGCCGCCCTGGATAAACAACCGGTCGCCCAGCTCGGCGCGGGACGTGCCTATCGCCTGCTTGCGCGGCATCGCCAGGGTGATTTCAGCAGCCATCTCAGGCAAACACCTGGAGGCTACGCGGCGGCAAGGCCACCCAGATATCCGCCGAGCCGAGGCGCGGCAGGGCTTGCGGCGCCACTTCAGCCAGCAATGCATGGCCTGGCAACTGGTTGAGCTCAAAGCTCATGCGGCAACGATTGCCCAGAAAGGTGATCTCGCGCACCCGCGCCGGGAACAAGTTTTCCTCGTGTACCGGCGGATTGACGCTGATGGCTTCAGGGCGACAGAACAAACGGCCCGGGCCGGCATGGCCGCTGCCTTCGGCCAGCCGCACGCGCATATCGCCGACCAGGGCATGGCTGTCGCTGCTGCGCTGGAACGGCAGCCAGTTACCCTGGCCGACAAACTGCGCGACAAAAGGCGTCGCAGGACGATCGTAGATTTCCTGGGGCGTGGCGTACTGCTCGACCTTGCCGTTATTCATCACGGCGATCCGGTCGGCCATCAACATGGCTTCATCCTGGTTGTGGGTCACCATCAGGGTGGTGACGCCCAACTGGCGCTGCAACTGACGCAACTCGCCACACAGGTGCTCGCGAACCTGGGCATCGAGCGCCGACATCGGCTCATCGAGCAGCAACAACGACGGCGCCGGCGCCAGGGCGCGAGCCAGGGCGACACGCTGCTGCTGTCCGCCGGACAACTGGCCGGGGTATTTCTTCTCGCTGCCGAGCAGGCCGACCAGTTCCAGCATCTGCCCCACCCGCTGGCGTACGGCTTCACGGCCGCTGCCGGCCAGGCCATAGGCGATGTTCGCGGCGACGGTCAGGTTGGGAAACAGCGCATAAGACTGGAACAGAATGCCGTAGTCGCGGGCCTGGGGCGCCAGGTCCGAGACATTGCGCTCGCCCAGGTACAGCTCGCCCTGGTCCTGACGCTCCAGCCCGGCGATGCACCGCAGCAGCGTGGTCTTGCCGCAGCCCGAAGGCCCAAGCAGGCAGACCAGCTCGCCGGCGGCCACATCGAGGGAGACATTATCCAGCGCGGTAAAGGCGCCAAAGCGTTTCTGGATGCCGCGTACCTTCATCGGTACACCGGGATTCGACAGCGCGGTTGCCACTGGAGTGTTCATGGACGGACCTCATCAAGCAGATGAAGGCCATCCTAGGGAGGCAATGCGTAGAACTGATGGCAGTGAGATAAAAACCGCCGATAGTGGTATTGGCGAATTTGGGTAGCCGTTCTCCCTACCCGATCAGCACCCGCCCATCTCCTGGGCCAGGCCCAGGAACGCGGCGGGCAGACGCGCCGCCTTGCGCTCCTTGAGGCAATACAAGTACTCGGGGATCTGCGGCGCATTTTCCAGGGTCAGCACGCGCAACTGCGGATCATGGGGCACCTCCTGGCGGGCAATGATGCTGATGCCGATGTTGCGCAGCACCGCCTCGCGAATCGACTCCCGGCTGCCAATCTCCAGCAGCGGGCCGAACTTGACCCCGGCGCCCTGCAACATCTGCTCGGTCAGTTGCCGAGTGGTCGAGCCCGGCTCGCGCATCAACAGGCAATGGCCGCTCAGTGCGCTGAGCGGCACATGCTCGTGAACCGCCAGCGGATGGCTGCGATGGACCGCCAGGACCAGCGGGTCGCTGCCCAGCACCCGGCGCACCAGCCGCGCATCGTCGAGCAACTGTGACGAGGCGGCCACATCGACGCGATACTCCTCCAGGGCTTCGAGCACCTGCTGGGAGTTGCCGATTTCCACCGAGACTTCGATATGAGGCAAGCGCTCGCGAAAGGCTTTGACCAAGTCGAGGATGTAGTACGGCGCCGTCGCCGCGATACGCAAGGTGCCTTCAAGTTGGCCGCTATTGCGCAGGAAGAATTCAATGTCGGCTTCCTGCTGCAGCAGGCCCTTGACCATCGGCAACAGCCGCGCGCCTTCATCGCTGAGGCTCAGGCGCCGCCCGCCGCGAAAGAACAGCTCGACCGCATACTGGGCCTCCAGATGGCGAATCTGGGTGGTCACGGTGGGCTGGCTAAGGCCGAGCTTTTTCGCCGCCTGGGTAATGCTGCCCAGGCGGGCGACCATGTAAAACGCCTTCAGCTCGGCACTCAGCACTGCAACCTCTTTCGTTTACTTGCGCAGCAGGCGCAAACCGTTGAAGACCACCAGCAGGCTCACGCCCATATCGGCAAACACTGCCATCCACATCGTGGCCAGACCGAGGAAGGTTACCCCAAGAAAGATCGCCTTGATGACCAACGCCAGAATGATGTTCTGCTTGAGGATACTGGCAGTCTGACGTGACAGCTGAATAAACGCCGGGATTTTGCGCAGATCATCGTCCATCAACGCGACATCGGCGGTCTCGATGGCCGTGTCGGTGCCCGCTGCGGCCATGGCGAAACCGATTTCGGCACGGGCCAGGGCCGGCGCATCGTTAATGCCGTCACCGACCATGCCCACCCTGTGACCCTGGGCATACAGCGCTTCGATGGCCTGCAACTTGTCGTTGGGCAGCAGGTTACCGCGGGCTTCGTCGATCCCGACCTGAGCGGCAATCGCCTCGGCGGTGTGCGGGTTGTCGCCGGTCAACATCACCGTCCTGATACCCAGCGCATGCAATTGCGCAATGGCTTCGCGGCTCGTGTCCTTGACGGTGTCGGCGACCGCGAACAACGCCAGCGGGCCGGAGCGGTCGAGCAGCAACACCACCGTCTTGCCCTGTCTTTCAAGGGCATCGAGTTTTTCTTCCAGCGCCGGCGAGCACAACCCCAACTCTTCAACCAGGCGATGGTTGCCCAGGTGATACACCTGGCCATTGATCTCGCCGCGCACGCCGCGCCCGGTCAGGGCCGTGAAGTTATCCACAGGGTGCACGCCCAGCTGTTTATCCACAGCCGCACGGGCCACGGCCAGGGACACCGGATGATCCGAGCGCCCGGCCAGGCTGGCCGCCAGGGCCTGGGCCGTGTCAACGGCCAGCGGATCGAGGGCCAGGTAGTCGGTCTGGACCGGCTTGCCGTGGGTGATGGTGCCGGTCTTGTCCAGGGCCAGGTAATCGAGCTGATGACCGCTTTCCAGGTACACCCCGCCCTTGACCAGGATGCCTTTACGCGCCGCTGCCGCCAGGCCGCTGACAATGGTCACCGGGGTGGAGATCACCAGGGCACAAGGGCACGCAACCACCAACAGGACCAGGGCGCGATAGATCCAGTCGAACCAGATACCGCCGAGCAACAGCGGCGGCACCAACGCGACGCCCAGCGCCAGGACGAACACCACCGGGGTGTAGATTTTCGAGAAACGGTCAACAAAACGCTGGGTCGGCGCCCGAGCGCCCTGGGCCTGCTCGACGGCGTGGATGATCCGCGCCAGGGTCGAATGACTCGCCTCGGCGGTCACCCGATATTCCAGCGAACCGGCCTGGTTGATGGTGCCGGCAAAGACTTTGTCGCCGACGCCTTTCTCCACGGGCAGGCTTTCCCCGGTGATCGGCGCCTGATCGATGCTCGAACTGCCGGAAATCACCTCGCCATCCAGGCCCACGCGCTCCCCCGGACGAACCCGTACAAGCGCGCCAATCTGGATTTCCCTGACATCGCGCTCCTGCCAACTGCCGTCGGCCTGGCGCACCGTGGCCTGCTCGGGGGCCATCTGCATCAAGCCGCTGATGGCATTGCGCGCCCGATCCAGGGAGCGGGCCTCGATCAATTCGGCGACGGTGAACAGGAACATCACCATGGCCGCTTCGGGCCACTGGCCAATCAAGACCGCACCGGTGACGGCGATACTCATCAGCGCGTTGATGTTCAGGTTGAGATTTTTCAGGGCAATCCAGCCCTTTTTATAGGTGCCCAGGCCGCCGCTGAGAATCGACACCAAGGCGACCAATGCCACCACCCAGGTCGGCGCTGCATCGGTGAAATGAATCACCTCGGCCGCCAGCGCAGTAACGCCGGACAGGGCCAGCGGCCACCAGGGTTTCTTTGGCGCCACCGCAACGCTTGCTTCGGCTTCAGCGCCGTCATCAAGGGGTTCGGCGTGCATGCCCAGGGACTTGATCGCGTCGGTGATCGGCGCGGTGCCGGGCAGGTCATGGGTCACGCCCAGGACCCGATTGATCAGGTTGAACTCCAACTGCTGGACGCCCTTGAGCTTGCCGAGCCGATTCTGGATCAGCGTCTGCTCGGTGGGGCAATCCATCGCCTCGATACGAAAACGGCTGAGCCGCGCGCCCGCGGCCGAAGCCTCGCCGACCGTGACCCGCGAGGGCCCCGCCGTCGAACCGCAGCAACTGTGCTCATGCTGGGGCGCTGGTGCGGCGTGATCGTGATCGTGATCGTGATCGTGATCGTGATCGTGGCCAGCATGCCGGGAGTCGAGGTCCGGCTTGCGCGGGGTGTGCAGGGAATCACTCATGGGTTTGCGTCCGAAAAGGTGCCTGTTGCCAAGTGAACACCCTGTAGCCACTATAGGGTCAAGCCTCTGATGGAGATGATTGGCAATGAAAATCGGCGAACTGGCGAAACTCACCGACTGTCAGGTCGAGACCATCCGCTATTACGAGCGTGAAGGGCTGCTGCCAGAGCCGGCGCGCAGTGACGGCAACTATCGCCTGTATACCCAGGCCCATGTCGAACGCCTGACGTTTATTCGCAACTGCCGCAGCCTGGACATGACCCTGGAAGAAATTCGCAGCCTGCTGAGCTTGCGCGACAGCCCGCAAGACCAGTGCGAAAGCGTCAATGCGCTGGTCGACGAGCATATCCAGCACGTCAAGGCCCGGATCGACGGTCTGCTGGTGTTGCAGGCACAGTTGCTCGACCTGCGCCAGCGCTGTGGCGAAGGGCCGGACATCGAGCAATGCGGGATTTTGCAGCGGCTGGAGGTCAGTGGCTCGGTGATGCCCAGCGAGACGGAGCCGTCTCACGTCGGCAGAAGCCACGGCCACTGAACTGAGCCGATACGCTGGCCACTGCAAGCATGGCCAGCCCTTCGTAGCCGCTACCGTAACTACGAAGGGCGAGGTTTTTTAGACCGCCATGGGCGCCGTCATCGGCGCATGGTGCTCATAGCCTTCAAGGGAGAAATCGCTCGGCTCGATCTGCTCCAGCCACTCCGGTTGGTACACACCGGTCTTGGCGAATTCCGGCACGCGCTCGGAAATTTTCAGCCGGGGCATCGCGAACGGTTCACGGGTCAGTTGCTCGTTCAGCATGTCCAGATGGTTTTCATAGACATGCGCATCACCGATGAAATAGGTGAACCAGCGCGGCGTATAGCCGGTCAGGCGCCCGATCAGGCTGAGCAGCGCCGCGCCTTCCGTCAGGTTGAACGGCGTGCCCAGGCCCAGGTCGTTGGAACGGATGTAGAGGGTCAGGGAAATCTCCCGGGTCTCGACATTTGGGTGGAACTGGTACAACAGGTGGCAGGGCGGCAGGGCCATCTCATCGAGCTGGGCGCAGTTCCAGCCGTGGAACAGGATCCGTCGGCTGCCCGGGTCCTTGATGATGGTGTCGACGCACTGGCGAATCTGATCGATGGCCTTGTACAGGACCACGTAGGCCTGGCCGTTTTCCTCGCCTTCGGCGATCTGCCGATAGCCCTGGCCCAGGCACAGGTCGATGGCTGCCTGGTTGCTGCGGGCGACCTGCTTGTAGGCAGGCCACTTGCGCCATTGCACGCCGTAGATTTCCCCCAGGTCGTCTTCGCCCTGGCGAAACGGGTTGGCCAGCCACTGGGCGTTTTCATTGGCGTTCTGGTCCCAGACCTTGCAGCCCAGTTCACGGAACTCGGCGGCGTTGTTCACGCCCCGCAGAAACCCGACCATCTCGCCGATGGCCGACTTGAAGGCCATACGCCGGGTGGTGATCGCCGGGAACCCTTCCTGCAGATCGAACCGCAGCATCGCCCCGGGAAAGCTGATGGTGTTCACACCGGTGCGGTTGGCCTGCTTGGTGCCGTTCTTGATGACGTGAGCGACTAAATCGAGATATTGCTTCATGACTTTCCTGAATCCTTGAACGCGGGGCCGCAGCCCCGCCATTCGAATTTAAAGCGCGGCGGGCTTGGCCGCCGGGGTGCGTTTGTAGGCCCACCAGATCAGGCCGAGGCCACCGACAATCATCGGCACGCACAGTACCTGGCCCATGGTCAGCCAGCCGAACGCCAGGTAACCGAGCTGGGCATCGGGAACGCGAACGAACTCGACGATAAAACGGAAGATCCCATAGAACAGGGCGAACATCCCCGAAACCGCCATGGTCGGCCGTGGCTTGCGCGAAAACAACCACAGGATGACGAACAGCGCGACACCTTCGAGGGCGAACTGGTACAGCTGCGAAGGATGACGCGGCAACTGCGATGGGTCGCTGAACGGCGGGAAGATCATGGCCCACGGCACGTCGGTCGGCTTGCCCCACAGCTCGGCATTGATAAAGTTACCGATACGCCCGGCGCCCAGGCCAATCGGCACCATCGGCGCGACAAAATCCATCAATTCGAAGAACGACTTGTTGTTGCGCTTGCCGAACCACCAGGCCGCCAGCATCACGCCGATAAACCCGCCGTGGAACGACATGCCGCCCTTCCACACCTCGAAAATCAGCGTCGGGTTGGCCAGGTACGCATTCAGGTCGTAGAACAGCACATAGCCCAGACGCCCGCCGACAATCACCCCCATGGACAGCCAGAAGACCATGTCGGAGAGCTTCTCCTTGGACCAGGTCGGGTCGAAACGGTTGAGCCGACGCGAAGCCAGCAGCCAGGCGCCGCCAATGCCGATCAGGTACATCAGCCCGTACCAGTGGATTTTCAGCGGACCGATGGCCAGCGCCACCGGGTCAATCTGCGGGTAAGGCAGCATTGCGACTCCTCGATACAGTAGAAAGTGCCAGCCGGGCCGCGATCTGTCGCAGCCCAGGCTGGTGGAACAGCCTGCTGTCCCACCATTAAGCCAATGTTGCGTGCGGGGGTCAGATCAGAAAGTTCAAACCAACGCAGAACAGCAAAGCCGCGAACAGCCGCTTCAACAAGCGCGGCGACAATTTATGGGCCAGGCGAGCGCCAAAACGTGCAAAAAACATACTGGTCAGCGCAATCCCCAGCACCGCCGGAAGATAGACAAAGCCCAGACTGTGGGCCGGCAGATGCGGGTTCTGCCAGCCCAACACCATAAAGCTCAAGGCACTGGCCAGGGCGATGGGCAGACCGCAGGCCGAGGACGTCGCCACCGCCTGCTGCATCGGCACGCTACGCCAGCTGAGAAAGGGCACGGTCAGTGAACCGCCGCCGATGCCGAAGATCGCCGAGGCCCAGCCAATCACCACGCCCGCCAGGGTCAGGCCCGGTTTGCCGGGTACCGTGCGACTGGCCTTGGGCTTGAGTTCGAAGGCCATCTGCGCAGCGATCACCAGGGCAAAGACGCCAATGATTTTCTGCAAATGCGGGCCGGCGATGGATTTGGCAGTCAGCGCGCCAAAAGCGGAGCCGATCAGGATCCCCAGGGTCATCCAGGCAAAAATCGGCCAGCGCACCGCGCCCTTGCGATGGTGCTCGCGGATGGCATTGATCGAGGTAAAGATAATCGTCGCCAGCGAGGTCCCGACCGCCAGGTGGGTGAGGATCGACGCATCGAAACCCTGCAAGGTGAAACTGAACACCAGCACCGGCACGATGATGATCCCACCGCCGACGCCAAACAGCCCAGCCAGCACGCCTGCACAGGCGCCCAGCAGCAAATAGAGCAGAAATTCCATGGATAGCCCCCAGACAAGACCGGCATGGTAACGGATGCATGGCCCCCGGCTCCACTGCACGGCGATGGATACCCGTCCGTTCTCTGAGTAAAGTGGGCAAAAACACAGAAGGACGACCTGATGTGCCTGATCGTTTTCGCCTGGCGTCCCGGGCATTCGCACCCTCTGATCGTCGCGGCCAACCGTGATGAGTTCTACGCCCGCCCCAGCCTGCCCCTGGCGCCCTGGCCGGAGGCGCCCCAAGTCCATGCCGGGCGCGATCTGGAGGCCGGCGGTAGTTGGCTGGGCGTCGGCGCCAACGGCCGCTTTGCCGCCCTGACCAACATCCGTGACCCGCACCAGCCTCCTGCACGGCGCTCACGGGGTGAGTTGGTGGCACGTTTCCTGAGCGGCGCCACGCCCATTGATGAGTACCTGGACGATATCGCTGGCCGGGCGCTGGAATATGCCGGCTTCAACCTGCTGCTCGGCACCGGCGGCGAGTTGTACTACTTCAACTCCCAGGCAACCCAGCCACAGCGCCTGGATGCGGGGGTCTACGGGCTGTCCAATGCCGGCCTAGACACGCCCTGGCCAAAATTGCTCAAGGCCCGCGCAGGTCTGGCCGCCCAGCTCGAAGATCCACAGCCCCAGGCCTTGCTCACGCTGTTGAGTGACCCACAGACCGCACCCTTTGCCGAACTGCCGGATACCGGCGTAGGCCTAGCGACCGAAAGCCTGTTGTCGAGCGTCTTTATTGCCAGCCCCAGCTATGGCACGCGCGCCAGTACCGCCCTGATCGTCCATGCCGACGGCACACGGCATCTGGTCGAACGCAGCTTCGGGCCCTATGGCGGGCGTCTGGGAGAGGTGGAACTGAAGGTCTGAACCTGCTCGCGCTGGATGGCGCGAGCAGGTGGACGAGGCTAGGGCTTGACCCCCGCCGGATTGATCATCCGCGACAGGCCGAGGTTTTTCAGGGCCAGTTGCAGGGTGCTGTGGATAACTTGCGGGTTATCGATGGTCATCACCTGCCCCAGCAACTCACGGGCCTTGCTCAGATTGATCTGGCGCAGCATCCATTTCACTTTCGGCAAGTTGGTGGCGTTCATCGACAGGCTGTCAAAACCCATCGCCATCAACAGCACTGCCGCGGCCGGATCACCCGCCATCTCACCGCAGATACTCACCGGCTTGCCTTCGGCATGGGCATCGCTGACCACGGTCTGCAAGGCCTGCAGCACCGCCGGGTGCATGTAGTCGTAGAGGTCGGCAACCCGTGGGTTATTGCGGTCCACGGCCAGCAGGTACTGGGTCAGGTCGTTGGAACCGACCGACAGGAAGTCCACCTGGCGGGCCAGCTCCTTGGTCTGATAAACCGCGGCGGGGATTTCGATCATCACGCCAATCGGCGGCATCGGTACGTCGGTACCTTCGTCGCGCACCTCGCCCCAGGCACGGTGGATCAAGTGCAGGGCCTCTTCCAGCTCGTGGATGCCGGAGATCATCGGTAGCAGGATGCGCAGGTTGTTCAGCCCTTCGCTGGCCTTGAGCATGGCCCGGGTCTGGACGAGGAAAATTTCGGGGTGGTCGAGGGTGACGCGAATACCACGCCAGCCGAGGAAGGGGTTGTCTTCTTTGATCGGGAAATACGACAGTGCCTTGTCGCCGCCAATGTCCAGGCTGCGCATGGTCACCGGTAGCGGATGGAAGGCAGCGAGTTGCTCGCGATAAATCGCCAGCTGCTCCTTTTCGCTTGGAAAGCGCTGATTGATCATGAAGGGCACTTCGGTGCGGTACAGCCCGACACCTTCGGCGCCCCGTTGCTGGGCCCGCGCTACATCCGCCAGCAGGCCGGTATTGACCCACAGCGGCATGCGGTGGCCGTCGAGGGTCACGCAGGGCAGTTCGCGCAGGGCATCGAGCCCCTGGGACAACTGTCGCTCTTCCTCGACAACCTCACCGTACTGTTTGCGCAGCACCTCGCTGGGGTTGGTGTAGACCTCGCCATGGTAGCCGTCGACGATCATCTCGATGCCGTCGACCTTGGAATATGGCAGGTCGACCAGGCCCATCACCGTCGGAATCCCCATGGCCCGGGCCAGGATCGCGACGTGGGAGTTGCCCGAACCCAGTACCGAGACCAGGCCCACCAGCTTGCCCTCGGGCACCTCGCCGAGCATGGTCGCGGTCAGCTCTTCACTGACCAGGATGGTGTTGTCTGGATAGACCAGCGTCTGCTGGCGCTCCTCCTGCAGGTAGGCCAGCAGGCGCCGGCCCAGGTCCTTGATATCCGAGGCCCGCTCGCGCAGATAGGCATCGTCCATCAATTCGAAACGGTTGACGTGGTCACTGACCACCTGGCGCAGCGCGCCCTGTGCCCACTGGCCGGTCTTGATCACTTCCTTGACTTCGCTGCCCAGGGACGCGTCATCCAACATCATCTGATACACGTCGAACAGCGCACGCTCTTCCGGACGCAGCTGGCTCGCCAGCTTGGTCGAAAGGGTGCGCATATCGTTGCGCACACCTTCCAGGGCCGTCTTGAACAGCGCCAGCTCGGCGTCGATATCGACAACGCTCTTGTCCGGCACCACGTCCAAGTCAGCCGGCGGCAGCATGACCACCGCCGTACCGACCGCCGCGCCGGGCGAACCTGGCACGCCGACAAACTTGGCCTCCTGGATACCCTTGCCCTGGCGCCCCAGGCCGCGGATCGAACCAGTGGCCTCGGCGTGGGCAATCACCCCGGCCAGTTGCGCACTCATGGTGACGAGAAAGGCTTCTTCGCCCTCATCGAACTGACGGCGTTCCTTTTGCTGGATGACCAACACCCCGACTACACGGCGGTGGTGGATGATCGGAGCACCCAGGAACGAGGCGTAGCGCTCCTCGCCGGTTTCGGCGAAGTAGCGATAGCGCGGGTGGTCGGCAGCGTTTTCCAGGTTCAACGGTTCTTCACGGGTCCCCACCAGGCCGACAAGGCCTTCGTTGGGTGCCATGCTGACCTTGCCGATCGAGCGCTTGTTCAAGCCCTCGGTGGCCATCAGGACAAAACGGTTGGTTTCGGGGTCGAGCAGATAGACCGAGCAGACCTGGCTGCCCATAGCCTCTTTGACACGCAATACAATAATCCCCAACGCCGCCTTGAGATCCTTGGCGGAGTTAACTTCCTGGACGATCTTGCGCAGCGTATTGAGCATGGCTCGGGGTCGAACTCCGTGTCAGTCGCGCGCTAAAAGGCGCGGGGCAAGCTCTTTGAGCGCGCGACGGTAGACCTCGCGCTTGAATGTGACCACCTGGCCCAACGGGTACCAGTAACTGACCCAGCGCCAGCCATCGAACTCAGGCTTGCCGGTCAGGTCCATCCGCACCCGCTGCTCATTGGAGACCAGGCGCAGGAGGAACCACTTCTGTTTCTGGCCGATACACAGCGGCTGGCTGTGCGTCCTGACCAGGCGTTGCGGCAAACGATAGCGCAACCAGCCCCGGGTACAGGCCAGAATTTGCACATCTTCGCGTTCCAACCCTACTTCTTCGTTCAACTCACGATACAGAGCGTCTTCCGGCGTCTCGTCAGGGTTGATCCCCCCTTGTGGAAACTGCCAGGCATCCTGATTGATACGGCGAGCCCACAGCACCTGGCCGGAATCATTCGTAAGAATGATCCCAACATTAGGTCGGAAACCATCGGGGTCGATCACGGCAACAACCTCGCAAACGCATGTCGCCGCATTGTTCCACAAAGCTTGTTAATGCAGCAACGAGGCTGCTTACCTTATGTGCACTCTTGTTAAAAGACCGTATTCTGAAGGCCTTTTTTACTGACTTTTCAGCGAGTAACCACGATGCGCCTGGCTTTATTCGACTTGGACAACACACTTTTGGGCGGCGACAGCGACCACGCCTGGGGCGACTACCTGTGCGAACGAGGCATTCTCGACCCCATCGCCTACAAGGCGCGCAACGACGAGTTTTACCAGGACTACCTGGCGGGCAAGCTTGACAATGCGGCTTACCTGAACTTTTGCCTGGAGATCCTTGGTCGTAGCGAAATGGCCCAACTCGACGAATGGCATCGCGACTACATGCGCGACTGCATCGAGCCCATCATGCAGCCCAAGGCTATTGAATTGCTGGCCAAGCACCGGGCCGCCGGCGATCACTTACTGATCATCACGGCCACCAACCGCTTCGTCACGGCGCCAATTGCCGAGCTTCTGGGCGTGGACACGCTGATTGCCACCGAATGTGAGATGCAGGACGGCCGCTACACGGGACGCAGCACCGATGTGCCGTGCTTTCGCGAAGGCAAAGTCACGCGCCTCAAGCGCTGGCTCGATGAGACCGGCCACAGCCTGGAAGACAGCTATTTCTACAGCGATTCGATGAACGACCTGCCTCTGCTGGAGCAGGTCAGCCATCCAGTGGCCGTGGACCCGGACCCGAACCTGCGGGCCGAAGCCGAGCGCCGTGGCTGGCCGGTCATCTCGCTGCGCGACTAGGGCCCAATGGCGGTCAAACCGGCTTGACCGCCATCAGCAGCCCAATCACCACCAGGGCCAGGCCACTGAACAGCGCCAGGCCCAAGGTCAGCTTCAGGCTGGCCGTGGGGGCGCCGTCTGCACGCAGACGATTGAGCCGTACCAGCAACCAGGCCCAGGCCAAGGCGGCAAAGACAAAAAGACTATTGGCCGCCAGCAGCCAGGTCTGGCCCAACGACCAGCCTGCGGTGTGAGCCAGCCACCAGGTCAGCACCGGCTGCGCCACCAGCCCCACGGCCATCAGCAACCAGGCAAACAACCACGGCCGCTGCAGCGTGCGGGCATGGATCGTCGTATCACCCGCCCGGCGTGCACGCCAGACGCCTATGCCCAAGCCCAGCGCACTGCCCAGCACCAGGAAGGTGGCCAGGCCGTAAAGCAGATTCAAGGTGGTCAAGGTGTCCATATTTATCGCTTCCTTACAGATTGACCCTCAGCGTAGCAGCCATCCGCCCGGCATTCAGCCGAGGAACAGACGGTACGCCGGGTTATCGCTTTCGTCCCAGTACGGGTAGCCGATCTTCGCCAGCGCCTGGGGCACCAAATGACGCTCGTCGGCCGGCACCTGCAATCCGGCGACCACCCGGCCATCGGCCGCACCATGGTTGCGGTAGTGGAACATCGAGATATTCCAACGCCCACCCAGCTTGTTGAGGAAGTTGAACAGCGCGCCCGGACGCTCCGGGAATTCGAAGCGCAGGATCACCTCATCGCTGACTTGCGCCGCGCGCCCACCGACCATATGACGGATATGCAGCTTGGCCAACTCGTTGTCGGTCAGGTCGGTCACCGGAAAGCCCTGCTCGCCAAGGCTGGCGATCAACGCGCTACGCGGATCACTCTCCGGGTGCGTCTGCACACCGACAAAGATGTGTGCCTCGCTGCCGGTGTTGTAGCGGTAGTTGAATTCGGTGATCTGGCGCTTGCCGATGGCTTCGCAGAACGCCTTGAAACTGCCCGGCCGCTCCGCAAGCGTCACCGCGAGAATGGCTTCGCGGCCTTCGCCCAGTTCGGCACGCTCGGCCACATGGCGCAGGCGGTCGAAGTTGACGTTGGCGCCCGAGTCGATGGCGACCAGAGTCTGCCCGCTCACGCCGCGCAACTCGACATACTTCTTGATCCCAGCGACGCCCAGCGCCCCGGCAGGTTCGGTAATCGAGCGGGTATCGTCATAGATATCCTTGATTGCGGCGCAGATCTCGTCAGTGCTGACGGTGATCACTTCATCGACGTAATCCTTGCAGATATCGAAGGTGTGCTGGCCGATCTGGGCCACTGCCACGCCGTCGGCAAAGATCCCCACGGCCGGCAACACCACGCGCTCGCCGGCGGCCATGGCGGCCTGCAGGCAGTTGGAGTCGTCCGGTTCGACACCGATGATCCGGATCTCCGGCCGCAGGTATTTCACGTAGGCGGCAATCCCGGCGATCAAGCCGCCGCCACCGACCGGGACAAAGATCGCATCCAGGCGGTCCGGGTGCTGGCGCAGGATCTCCATCGCCACGGTGCCCTGCCCGGCAATGGTGTGCGGGTCATCATAGGGATGGATATAGACATAGCCCTTCTCATCGACCAGCTTGAGCGAATAGGCCAGCGCCTCGGGGAAGGAGTCGCCATGCAGTACGACCCTTCCACCGCGCGAACGCACGCCCTCGACCTTGATTTCCGGCGTGGTCTTGGGCATCACGATCGTTGCCTTGACCCCCAGCACCTTGGCCGCCAGGGCCAGACCCTGGGCATGATTGCCAGCCGAGGCGGTCACCACGCCACAGGCACGCTCAGCGTCGCTCAGTTGCGTCAGCTTGTTGTAGGCGCCACGGATCTTGAACGAGTACACCGGCTGCAGATCCTCGCGCTTGAGCAGGATCCGGTTGCCCAAACGCTCGGACAATTGACGGGCAGGTTGCAGCGGGGTTTCTACGGCAACGTCGTAAACGCGCGAGGTAAGGATCTTCTTGACGTACTGTTCGAGCATCGGAAGGCATCGCTGAGCGGGAGGACAGAGACCGGGGAGTCTACCCCAGCGCCGCGCCCGCCCACCACAGCAAGTCCCGGCTTTTGGCCCGTCCGGCGGCCCGGGGCGCTGACTCGCGAAGGTGCCTCGCCTGACATCGCCCCGGGGCCTATAATGCCGGCCTTTCGCCCCTCGCCCGTTCCGGAGCCCGCATGAACCAGGATCAACTCAAACAGGCCGTAGCCCAGGCTGCCGTCGACTTCATCCTTCCCAAGCTCGACGACAAGAGCATCGTCGGGGTGGGCACCGGCTCCACCGCCAACTGCTTTATCGATGCCCTGGCGCTGCACAAAGGTGCATTCGACGGCGCCGTGGCCAGCTCCGAAGCCACCGCTGCGCGCCTCAAGGGCCATGGCATTCCAGTCTACGAGCTCAACACCGTCAGCGACCTGGAGTTCTACGTCGACGGCGCCGATGAGAGCGATGAGCACCTGAACCTGATCAAGGGTGGCGGTGCCGCCCTGACCCGCGAAAAGATCGTCGCGGCCGTGGCCAAGACCTTTATCTGCATCGCCGACGCCAGCAAGCTGGTCCCGGTCCTGGGGGCCTTCCCGCTGCCAGTCGAAGTGATCCCCATGGCCCGCAGCCACGTAGCCCGCGAACTGGTGAAGCTGGGCGGTGACCCGGTGTATCGCGAAGGCATAGTGACCGACAACGGCAACATCATCATCGACGTCTTCAACCTGCAGATCACCAACCCGGTGGAGCTGGAGCGCCAGATCAACGCCATCGTTGGCGTCGTCACCAATGGCCTGTTCGCGGCCCGCCCGGCCGACCTGCTATTGCTGGGCACCAGCGAAGGGGTAAAGACCCTCAAGGCCTGACCGCCGCCAAGCTCGCGCTACCACCCTTGGCGTTGTAGCCGCGAGCTTGCTCGCAAGCCTTGATCAAGGCTTGCGAAACACATAAAACAAATTCGGCTCGCTGACCAGGTACACCACTCCCGCGTCATCCATGGCGATCCCCTCGGCCTGCGGTACGCTGCGCTCCAGGCCATGACGGCCCTTGCGCAATGACAGGCTGCTCAGCGGCCGCCCATCGATATCCAGCTCCAGCACCAGCCGCGACTCATCGGACAGCGCCAGCAAATGCCCACTGCGCTCGTCGAACTGCAAACTGGAAAGATCGCGCACGAACAACCCGGCATCGCGCCTGGGGTTGTTGATCACATGCACCGAATAAGTGCGTCGCTCACCGTCATGGGGAAACCCCTGCACCTCGTAGATCACCATGGGATCACGCTCCTTGGCGACAAACAGGCGTTTGCCCCGCGCATCATAGGCCAGCCCCTCGAAACCTTTGTTGCCGCCCTGGTTCAACCCCAGCGTCAGTTGCTCGGCGTCCGCCGCATCGAGGAACCGGGTGCGTTCATCCAGATGAACCTTGATCAGGCGCTGGCCGCGCTCATCGGTGATGACATAAATGCCCTCGCTGATGAATTCCACCGCTTCCGGATCACCAAACCCGATCAATGGCACACGCCGCAGGATTCGCCCGTCCAGGGAGAGCTCGATCAATTCGGGGCTGTTGTTGGTGACGGTAAACAGGCTGTTGCGTACCGGGTCGAAGGTTAGCGCCGAGACATCATCGACCAGCCCCTCGATCACCCTGGCCTCAAGACTGACCCGATAGCCATCCAGGCCGATGGACTGCCCGTTTGCCGGTTGCCACAGACTCTGCCAGTTGAACCAGGCACGCTCGAACAGGCGATAGTGCTGCCCGGCCAGCAGCAGGCACGCGACCAGCAGGGTCGGCAGGGCAACAGTCAGGGAGCGACGCAAAACAGGGTGCATGACAGGCGGCTCACAGCAGAAACAGGACGCGCAGCTAAGCATGGGCGCATGAAGCCAAACTTAATCGGCCCTGGAATCAAGCTGGAGCAGGGATGGCCGGGTTATTTGCTCTTCTCGAAGCGATAAAACAGGTTCGATTCGCTGACCATATACAACACGCCCTGCTCGTCCATGGCCACGCCCTCGGCACGCGGGATCGTATCCGCCAGGCCATTGAAACCACCCAGCAGGGTCATGAAGCTGACCTGATCGCCGGTCTCGTCGAGTTCAAGCAACATATGCGAATCGGCTGACAGCACCAGCGCGTGGCCGGTCCGCGGGTCGATACTCAGGGCCGAAAGGTTGCGCAAATCGAGTTCATCGCTCGGCAGCCGCTGCTTGTCGCCCTTGAGGGTCCGGCTGCCATCGCTGCTCCAGGTAAACAGCGCCGGCGGGCGCTCCTCGCCCAGGATCAGCCGCTGATTGCGTGGGTCCCAGGCAACCGCCTCGAACGCCTTGTTCTGGTTCTTTGACGGACCAAGGTCGTACCGGGGAAAGTCAGCGATATTCAATTGGTGGGTATCGGCGGTCAGCGTGACGATCACCAGCAAATGCTGGCGCTCATCGACAATCGCGATCAGACCGTTCTCCAGCACTGCCACGCCTTCAGGATTGGCCCAGCCAACCAGAGGAATTTTGCGCAGCACGTCGCCCTGCAGGGTCAACTCGACCAGGAACGGGTTTTTACCCATGACCGCAAACAAGGTTTTGCTCAAAGGGCTATAGGACAGATCCGAAGCCTCGTCCTTCTCCATGCCGGGTAACCGCTTGGCATCGATCACCACCCGGTAGTCCGGCAACCAGATACTTTCCTGGCGCTCGACCGGCGTTTCGAAACGTTCGAGGACCCATAGGGCCCCGCGATCATCCCAGTGCATCAGCCAGGCCAGGCCATAAACCGCCATTCCCACCAGCAATAGCCAGGAATACCAGCGCAGCGCAAAACGCGACCGGCGGGCGGCATGGGGCTTGGAGATGAGCTGAGTGACCATGTAAGAAAGGCTCGTGGTTTTTGTCAGATTTAATAACACACAATATTCGCGAATATGCACCGCCAAGCAGCGAATTATCCGGATAAAGTGTAAAAAATATGAAAAAACAGAACCATTTCACCGGCAGGACTTCCCCGTTAGGGAGCCCGCCAGTGAAGGAGAAGGGCTAGCGTACGCGGCTGCTGAAGCGGCTGACACCTGGCAGTTCGAGCACCAGTTCATCGCCCACATTCAGCGGACCCACGCCCACCGGTGTACCGGTAAGAATCACGTCGCCGGCCTGCAGCGAGAAGCAGGCCGCCATGTGCTGGATCATCGGTACGATGGGGTTGAGCATGATGGCGCTGTTGCCATCCTGGCGCACCTCGCCATTGATGGTCAGGCGAATACCGATATCCGTCAGGTCGGGAAAGGTACTGCCCACTACAAAGGGCGCCAGAACGCAGGCACCATCAAACGACTTGGCGATTTCCCACGGCAAGCCTTTCTCTTTCAGCTTGGCCTGAACGTCACGCAGCGTCAGGTCCAATGCCGGGGCAAAGCCGGAAATGGCATCGAGCACCTCTTCCTGACTGGGCTTGGTCGACAACGGTTTGCCGATCAGTACGGCAATTTCCGCCTCATAGTGCACTGCACCCCGCTCAGTCGGAATACTGAAACCGTCCTCGATCGACACCACGCAACTGCCCGGCTTGATAAACAGCAGGGGCTCGCTAGGCACCGGGTTATCCAGCTCCTTGGCGTGCTCCGCATAATTGCGCCCGATGCACACCACCTTGCCGAGAGGAAAGTGGATGCGCGTGCCGTCGACATACTGGTGCTGATAGCTCATTACCGACTCCTGGTCTGGTCAATCGTCAGGTGCAACAGGTTCAAACCGCGAAAATCTTGCCCGGGTTCATGATCCCGTTCGGATCGAACACCGCCTTGATCGCCTTCATATATTCGATTTCAGCCGGCGAACGGCTGTATGTCAGGTAATCGCGCTTGGTCATGCCCACGCCATGTTCGGCGGAGATAGAGCCGTTGTATTTCTCGACCGTCTCGAACACCCACTTGTTCACCGTGGCGCACTTGGCAAAGAACTCGTCCTTACTCAGGTTATCCGGCTTGAGGATGTTGAGGTGCAGGTTGCCGTCGCCGATATGACCAAACCAGACAATTTCGAAATCCGGATAGTGTTTGCCGACGATATCGTCAATTTCCCGCAAAAATGCCGGCACTTTCGACACAGTTACCGAAATGTCGTTCTTGTACGGCGTCCAATGGGAGATGGTTTCGGAGATGTATTCGCGCAGCTTCCAGAGGTTCTGCAATTGCTGCTCGCTCTGGCTCATGACGCCATCGACTACCCAACCCTGCTCGACGCAATGCTCGAAGGTCGCCAGGGCATCGTTAGCCACTTCTTCGGTGGTCGCTTCGAATTCCAGCAGGGCATAGAACGGGCAGTCGGACTCAAACGGCGCAGGCACATCACCGCGCCCGAGGACCTTGGCCAAGGCCTTGTCGGAGAAAAACTCGAACGCAGTCAGGTCCAGCTTGCTTTGGAAGGCGTGCAGCACCGGCATGATCGAGTCGAAATCGGCCGTGCCCAGCACCATCGCCGTCAGGTTTTTCGGCGCCCGGTCCAGGCGCATGGTCGCCTCGACCACGAACCCCAGTGTGCCTTCACCGCCGATAAACAGCTGGCGCAGGTCATAGCCCGTGGCGTTCTTGATCAGGTCCTTGTTCAGTTCCAGCAGATCGCCCTTGCCGGTCACGACCTTCATGCCGGCCACCCAGTTGCGCGTCATGCCGTAGCGAATAACCTTGATGCCGCCGGCATTGGTGCCGATATTGCCGCCAATCTGACTGGATCCCGCGGAAGCGAAGTCTACCGGGTAGTACAGGCCCTGCTCTTCGGCGAGGTTCTGCAACTGCTGGGTGACCACGCCCGGCTGGCACACCACCGTACGGTCGGTCGCATTGAATGCGAGAACCTGGTTCATATAGTCGAACGAGACGACCACTTCGCCATTCGCCGCGACCGCGGCGGCCGAAAGCCCGGTACGACCGCCCGACGGAACCAGGGCGACCTTGTGCACGTTGGCCCAGCGGACGATAGCCTGGACCTGCTCGGTGGTCTTGGGGAAGACAATCGCCGTCGGGGCCGGCGCAAAATGCTTGGTCCAATCCTTGCCGTAAGCGTTCAGGGAGTCGGCATCGGTCAACACCTTGCCAGGCTCAACCAGGGTCTTCAGCTCATCAATCAAGGCGGGGTTGGTCATCGACAGAACTCTCGAACGATTCATGGTCACCCTGAGAACGCTTCACGTCGCAGGTATGGGTGTTTAGCGGGGCGCATATGCTAGCATACCGCCCCCGCAGGACAGACCCCCAAGGCGCTCTGCGGCGACGGCTGTCATGCCGCTCGGGTCAGCGTCTGCTGGCCACTTCCCTGCCATTTTTCTCCGGGACACAGGTTTACGCAGATGAGCAAGACTTCTCTCGATAAGAGCAAGATCAAGTTCCTTCTTCTCGAAGGCGTCCACCAATCGGCTGTCGACGTCCTCAAGGCCGCCGGGTACACCAGCATCGAGTACATCACCAGTTCTCTGCCGGAAGCCCAGTTGAAGGAAAAGATCGCCGATGCTCACTTCATCGGCATTCGCTCGCGCACCCAACTGACCGAAGAGATCTTCGATCACGCGAAGAAACTGGTCGCGGTCGGCTGCTTCTGCATCGGCACCAACCAGGTTGACCTCAACGCGGCGCGCGAACGCGGTATCGCGGTGTTCAACGCGCCGTACTCCAACACCCGTTCGGTGGCCGAACTGGTGCTGGCCGAGGCGATCCTGCTGCTGCGCGGCATCCCGGAGAAAAACGCTTCCTGCCACCGTGGTGGCTGGATCAAGAGCGCAGCCAACTCCTTCGAAATCCGCGGCAAGAAGCTGGGTATCGTCGGTTACGGTTCGATCGGCACGCAATTGTCGGTTCTGGCCGAAGGCCTGGGCATGCAAGTGTTCTTCTACGACACCGTGACCAAGCTGCCACTGGGCAACGCCACGCAGGTCGGCAGCCTGAACGAGCTGCTCGGCATGTCCGATATCGTCACCCTGCACGTCCCGGAAACAGCGGCGACCCAGTGGATGATCGGCGAGAAGGAAATCCGCGCCATCAAGAAGGGCGGGATCCTGATCAACGCCGCGCGCGGCACCGTGGTCGAGCTGGACGCCCTGGCCGACGCGATCAAGGACAAGCACCTGATCGGCGCCGCCATCGACGTGTTCCCGGTAGAGCCACGCTCCAACGATGACATCTTCGAAAGCCCGCTGCGCGGCCTGGACAATGTGATCCTGACCCCGCACATCGGCGGTTCCACTGCCGAGGCCCAGGCCAACATCGGTCTGGAAGTCGCGGAAAAGCTGGTCAAGTACAGCGACAACGGTACGTCGGTGTCCTCGGTCAACTTCCCGGAAGTGGCCCTGCCGGCTCACCCTGGCAAGCACCGCCTGCTGCACATCCACGAGAACATCCCGGGTGTGATGAGCGAGATCAACAAGGTTTTCGCGGAAAACGGCATCAACATTTCCGGTCAGTTCCTGCAGACCAACGAGAAAGTCGGTTACGTCGTCATCGACGTGGACGCCGAATACTCCGATCTGGCGCAAGAAAAGCTGCAGCACATCAACGGCACTATCCGTTGCCGCGTGCTGTTCTGATAAGCGCAGCTACGAGCGGCCAGTTATAAACGGCAAAGCTTCACCTGCCGCTAGAAGCGCGAAGCTGGCCGCTATGAAAAGGGAGCCCCGACAGGGGCTCCCTTTTTTTATTCCACCGTGACCGTGATTTTCTTGGACACGATGACCGGGTCGAACGGAACGTGGTTCTTGTCGCCCAGCTCCAGTTGCAGCGTGTGCTTGCCCGGGGTCAGGGTCACTTCGGTTTCGGTCTGGGCCTTGCCGAAATGCAGGTGCTGGGCATCCATCGGAATAGGCAGGTTTTCCGCCGGCAGCTGGTCGACATCGATCAGCAAGTGGTGATGGCCGGTGGCCGGGGTCTGGTCGCCTGCCGGGGCAAGGTTCATGCCTTCGACGCCAAACTTGACGGTAAAGGTCTTGCCAACCTTGGCGCCGTCGGCCGGTGACAGGATCGCTACACTGGCCCCAGCAGGCGCCGCCGTACGCGGCATCCCTTCTGCGGCGTGAACCAGCATCGAGCTGCTCAGGACAAGGGTGGCCAACGCTGCACGCGAGAATAGGCTTTTCATTTATTTCTCCAGTTTTTTCGCAAAATCTGTGTGGTTATGACAACTTGAGCGACAACTTAAGGTCTGTTCATAGTCCAAGCCAACGGCCAACCGGGCTGCCCCTATAAAACAAAACGAGTGGCCCTCGGGCCGCTCGACTGAATCACTTAGGAGAGACCATGCGCATTCTGCCTGGCCTGTTACTTTTATTGCCCCTGGCAAGCCCCTTTGCTCAAGCCGAATTGATAGACGATGTAAACGATCGTGGCGAACTGCGTATCGCCCTGGAGGCCAATACGCCGCCCTTCAACTACAAGGAAGGCGACGCCCTGACCGGGTTTGAAGTGGAGCTTGGCGAGTTGCTGGCCCAGGAACTGGACGTCAATCCTTCGTTTATCACCACCGACGCAGCTGACATGCTCGCCGGCGTGGAAAGCGGTAAATACGATGTCGCCATTAATCACATAGCACTGACCCCGCAATTGCGCGAACGTTTCGCCTTCAGCGAACCCTATAGCTATTCCTCGGCCCAATTGATTGTGCGCCAGGAAGAAAAACGCCCCCTGGGCACCCTTGAAGCCCTCAAGGGTCAGGCACTGGGCGTGGCCCAGGGCAGCCAGTTCGTCGATCAGGCACGCGCAGTGGAAGGCATAGACCTGCGCAGCTACGCGGACGCCCAGGAGCCGCTCAAGCAAGTGGCTGACAACCGCCTCGACGCCGCGCTGAGTGATCGCTTGCTGATTCCCTTTGCGATCCGCAACAGCCAACTGGCCGTCAAGGAAGGCGCCGACGTCGGACCGACGCTGAGCCTGGCCATTCCCTTCCAGAAGGGCAACCCAGCCTTTCAGACCAGTCTCGACGCGGCGCTGCAACGGATAAAGGCCGACGGAAGGCTTAAAGCCCTGTCGGAAAAATGGTTCGGCATGGATGCCACGACACCGCCGAGAACCTGAGCACGCTAGCCAGGATCGCTCTGGTCGAGGCGTTCCAGGGTTGCGGCGGCTTCCACCAGCTCCAGCTCGTTGAACACCTGGACCCCGGCCTGCTTCAACAATGCCGCCGTCACCCCTTCGCCATTGACCTTCACACCGCTGAAGGTCCCGTCGTAGGTCAGCAGATTGCCGCATGAGGGGCTGTTGGCCTTGAGCACCGCGACGCGAATGCCCTCGCGCTGGACCAGCGCCAGGGCCTGCCGGGCGCCATCCAGAAAGGCCGCGCTGACATCCTCGCCATCGCTGGCAATCACCCGGGCTCGCCCTTCCAGCACGTCACGACCCTGACCACCGGGGATTTCCGCCGCCGCCCGAGGTGTCGGCAGGCCGCCGGCCACCTCCGGACACAGCGCGACCACTCGGCCCTGGCCCTGCCACTCGGCCAGTTGCCCGGGGTGCCCGCTGCTGTTGCCGTCATATCGCACCCGATGCCCCAGCAGGCAGCGGCTGACCAGCACTTTATGGATCATCAGAACAGCTCGTTGCCACGGCGCCGGAACCAGCCGGTCACGGACAACCGATCCCGGGTCGCCGGAAGGACTTCATGGGGTAGCTCGCCCGACAGAAACACCACCAGGCAACCGCCCACCGGCAACACGTCGTGCTCGACCTCCTGCGCCAGAAACATGCGCAGTTGCCCTCCCTGCTCGGGCTCCCAGTCCTGGTTGAGGTAGATCACCGCTGAAACCGTCCGCCGGTCGTCGTCGCGAAAACGGTCGACATGCCGCCGATAGAAGGCACCTGGGGGATACAGCGCAAAATGGCTCTCGAAATCCTCGAGCCCCAGAAACAGCCCGCGGTTCAAGGCTTCGCGCAGGCTTTCCATCACCGCCAGATAGCGGTCGCACGGTTCGGCCTGGCCGGGTTCCAACCACTGGATATGATCGCCGCGAATCCCCTCGCGCACCTCCTGCGTCGGCCCGCGCCCCACGGCCGCAGGCGCAAGTTCACCCTCGGCCGCTCGGCGGCGACACTCGGCGGCCAGCTCCAGGGTCAAGGCCTCGGGCAGGAAAATATTCTGCTGCGACCAGCCGCAGGCGGCCAGGTCGTCGACAATTCGTAACAGCAGCGGGTGATCTGAGGGTATGTGCATGCCGCGCATAGTATCGACCCGCCTGGAAATCCGACAGAGCCACCTGTAGCGTCGATAGGAATTCTCGACAAGTCCCCCGCTCGCCGGGACAATGGCGACCTGCCGACAGGAGTCCTTATGCGTCGCTTGCTTTTTTCATTACTGATCTTCTGTTCGATTCCCGCCTGGGCAGATCCCCACGACCAGCTCTACAAGGTCGCCGGCTGGCCGGACCAGCGCGCGCACTTCAATGATGCCCTGAGCGCGGCCCAGCAGCGCTATCGCAACAGCTTGCCACCGGCGGTCTACCAGGCCCTGGTCGACAATAGCAGCCGGCGTTTCGCGCCCGAGGCCATGGACCAGCGTGCCGAGGCCAACCTGCGCCAGAACCTCGCCAACCCGACTCCCGCCCTCGCCTTCTTCCAGTCACCACTGGGCCGCAAGATCGTGGCCGCGGAACTGCTGGCCACCCGCCGTGACCAGTTGGCCAAGAATGCCAAGGGCCTGCCGCGTATCGAAGCCAGCGCCACGCGCAGCCTGCTGATCAATCACCTGTCCAATGCCTTGCCGGCCCGCGAAGCCGGGGCCGAGGTCAGCCTGGCCATCGCCGGGATCGCGGCCGACAGCCTCAGCTCGATGATTCCCGGCCTGCTCGGTGGCGGCCAGGCCCAGGGCCTGCTCAATGGCCAGCGCGAACGGCTGATGCAGCAGATCGGCAACGACCTGGACAACACCCTGCTCTATGTCTATCGCGACCTGTCCGACCCGGAGCTGGAGGAGTTTGTGACATTCGCCGAGTCGGCGGATGGCAAGCAGTACTATCAGGCCGCCCTGGCGGCAGTCCGCGCCGGTCTGGCGGTGGGCCAGGATACGTCCACCCTGGCGCCGTGAGCGCGCCTCACGACTCGGCGAGAGCGCGGGTCAGGAAGTCGAAGTAGCGCTCGCGCAAGGCTGGGATTTCATTGGCCAGATGATGCCGCGCCTCGGGCAGCAACAGCACTTGGGTCTCGGCGAACTTGCCCTGTAGCACCTGCAGGTTGTGCCGCCAGTCCACCGTCATATCCGCCTCGCCCTGGACAACCAGCGGACGCCGCTCGCTGCTTCCCGCCGCCTCGATGCGCGTGATCCAGTGTGCCAGCGCCCCGACCCAGGCCGTGGGCAGGCGTTGGGGCTGGAGCGGGTCGGCCAGTAGAAACGGCAGGAAGGCCGGATCGTTAGTGTTCTCGCTAAACCGGCGGGCAATCCCGCTGGCAAACGGGCGAACCAGGTAATAACTGAGCTTCGACCAGCCCCAGGCCCGTGGCCGGACCAACGGCGACAGCAGGATGGTCTGGCCCTGGGCCGGACTCTGCGCACCGTGGTTAAGCAGATGGTCGATGACAATCGCCCCACCGGTGCTCTGCCCGCACAAATGCCAGGGCTGCGGCAGATCCAGGCTGGTGGCTTCGGCAAACAGGCCCTGGAGCATCGCCTGGTACTCGGCGAAATCGCCAATGCTCGCCCGCGCACCACTGGACAGCCCATGCCCCGGCAGATCGCAGGCAATCACCACAAAACCGCGGTGCAGCGCCCACTCGATCACATGCCGATACAGGCCCATATGGTCGTAAAAGCCGTGCAACAGAAACAACGTCGCCACCGGCTTGGCCGGCCACCAGACCTGACTGACCAGCGTGTAGCCGGCCGCCTGGAAACACCCCAGACGCGAGGGGGCCAGGTCCAGGCCGTAGAAACGCTGGTACGCCTGCGCTTCGGCCGACAACGGCTGGGCCGCGGCCAGCGGTCGCAGGGTCGGGCGCAGTGAATCGGCGGCAAAGGCTTCAGGCATAAGGGTTTCCAGGCAACGGCGGATCAAAGGCGAACAAACATCACAGGGCTGCGATATTCATCTGTCGGCGCGGGCATGGCAAGCTACGCGCCCCTTGAGGACCCATCACCATGTTTCAGTCCTACCACCGCACCCTATTGAGCGGCCTGCTGGCCGTCATCTGCGCCATCGGCCTGTGGCAGGCCTATGACTGGTTCCAGGGCCGCTATATACGCGCGTTCAGCGACCAGACCGCGCTGTTCGCCGGCGATAGCCTGCAACTGCCCGCCCACCTGGCGGGCCCCGGCGCTATCCGCCTGGTGCATTTCTGGGACCCGGCGTGCCCGTGCAATGTCGGCAATCAGCAACACCTGGCCGAGCTGATCGAGCACTTTGCCCCTCAGGGCGTCGAGTTCTATGCCGTGCAAAAAACCGGCACCCATGGCCAACTACCCGCCACCCTGGGCGCCATCAAGCCGTTGGCCACCCTGCCCGGCGCCGAGCACCTGAGTGTCAGCCCGGCGGTGGCGATCTGGGACCGCCAGGGCCGGCTGGCTTACTTCGGCCCTTACAGCCAGGGGGCGACCTGCAACTCGAGTAACAGTTTTATCGAGCCGATCCTGCAGGCATTGAGTGAAAATCGTCCGGTCAATGCCACCCACACGATGGCCGTAGGTTGTTACTGCGCCTGGCAAAACACTGAACAACACTAAGGCAATTCGGACTTCCTGCGGATCTCACTCCCGGTGACGATTCCGGTCTGCGCGGGCCTGTGCTACACATTGGGTCGGGCCTCGCAGGTCGGGCCTCAGAGGCCCGATCTGCGAGGCCCGACCCATTGGACATCATCACCAGAACAAGGAGTCCTGTATGAAACGCCGCCTGAGCGTACTCGCCCTGCTGATCGCCGGCACCCTGGCCGTCGGGGGCTACGGGTACGTGCAGAGCAAGCAGCCGACCCGCCAGGGCCAGGTCACCCTCCCCAACCTGCAGGGTCCGGTCACCGTACGCTACGACGAACGCGGCGTGCCGCATATTCGCGCCGAAAACGAACTCGACCTTTACCGCGCCCTGGGCTACGTACAGGCCCAGGACCGGCTGTTCCAGATGGAAATCCTGCGGCGCCTGGCTCGCGGTGAATTGGCGGAAATTCTCGGGCCCAAGCTGGTCGACAACGACAAACTGTTCCGCAGCCTGCGCATCCGCGAGCGCGCCGATCAGTACCTGGCCAGCCTGGACCGCCAGTCACCGGCCTGGAAAGGCCTGCAGGCCTATCTGGACGGGATCAACCAGTATCAGGCGCAACATGCCAGCCCCATCGAGTTCGATGTCCTCGGCATCCCCAAGCGCCCGTTTACCGCCGAAGACACCTTCAGTGTCGCCGGCTACATGGCCTACAGCTTTGCCGCAGCCTTTCGTACCGAACCTTTGCTCACCTACGTGCGCGATCAATTGGGCAACGACTACCTGAAGGTCTTCGATATCGACTGGCATCCCCAGGGCGTACTGGCCACCGCGCCCGCGCTGACGACCGCTGATTGGCGCGGCCTGGGCGCCCTGGCCAAAGCCAGCGAAGCCGCGTTGGAGCACGCCGGGCTGCCGCAATTCGAGGGCAGCAATGCCTGGGCCGTGGCAGGTACACGCACCCAAAGCGGCAAGCCGCTGCTGGCCGGCGACCCGCATATTCGCTTCTCTACACCGGCGGTCTGGTACGAGGCCCACCTGTCCGCGCCAGGCTTCGAACTCTACGGCTACCACCAGGCACTCAACCCCTATGCATCACTGGGCAACAACCGTGATTTCGGCTGGAGCCTGACCATGTTCCAGAACGACGACCTCGACCTGATCGCCGAGAAGACCAACCCGGACCACCCCAATCAGGTCTGGTATCGCGACCAATGGGTCGAGATGAGCCACAGCCAGGAACAGATTGCGGTCAAGGGTGAGGCTGCAGTGACGCTGGACCTGCGCCGTTCGCCCCATGGCCCGATCGTTAATGACGCTCTGGGCAAGGCCGCCGGGCCCACCCCGATCGCCATGTGGTGGGGTTTTCTGGAGTCAGCCAATCCGATCCTCGAGGGTTTCTACGCCCTCAACCGCGCCGACACCCTGGCCAAGGTGCGCAGCGCGGCCGCGCAAATCCAGGCCCCGGGGTTGAATCTGGTCTGGGCCAATGCCAGTGGCGATATCGGCTGGTGGGCCGCCGCACAACTACCCAAACGGCCAGTCGGCGTCAACCCGGCGTTTATTCTCGACGGTGCCAGTGCCCAGGCCGATAAAGACGGTTTCTACCCGTTCAGTGCCAACCCCCAGGAAGAAAACCCGGCGCGCGGCTATATCGTCTCGGCCAATTTCCAGCCCCTGTCCCCCACAGGCATGGCGATCCCCGGCTACTACAACCTGGCCGACCGCGGCCAGCAACTGGACCGCCAACTCAGCGCACCGGGTGTGAAGTGGAATCTGGAGAACAGCCAGCCGCTGCAACTGGGCACGGCCACCGCCTATGGCCCGCGCCTGCTCAAGCCGCTGCTGCCGGTATTGCGCGAAGTGGTCAGCGATCCGGGCGAGCTCAAGCTGGTGGAACAACTCGCCACCTGGGCCGGCGACTATCCATTGCCATCGACCAGCGCCACCCTGTTCAACCAGTTGCTCTTCGACCTGGCCGATACCGCGATGCGCGACGAGTTGGGCGACGACCTGTTCGACACCCTGCTTTCGACCCGAGTGATCGATGCCGCGCTACCGCGCCTGGCCGAGTCGGTCGACTCGCCCTGGTGGGACAACCGCACCACCGAGGCCCGGGAAAGCCGCGCCGACACCGTAAAACTGGCCTGGCAGCGCAGCCTCGCCCATCTCAAGAGCCTTTACGGTAACGACCCGGCGCAATGGCGCTGGGGCCAGGCCCATACCCTGACCCACGAGCACCCGCTGGGCCGGCAGAAGCCCCTGGACCGGCTGTTCAATGTCGGCCCGTTCGCCGCACCCGGCAGCCACGAAGTGCCCAACAACCTGTCGGCCAGGATCGGCCCGGCTCCGTGGCCCGTCACCTACGGCCCCTCGACACGCCGGCTGATCGATTTCGCCGACCCGACCCATGGCCTGACCATCAACCCGGTCGGCCAGAGCGGCGTGCTGTTCGACAAACACTATGGCGACCAGGCCGAAACCTATATCGAGGGCGGCTACGAGCAGACGCATCTGGACGAAGAGGAAGTGAAGGCCAATACCCGCAGCCTGCTCAAACTGCTGCCACGACTTTGACCGCTGCGGCAGTGGCGCCGATCAGCCTGTTGAAATCGATGGCACCAAGGCGGCCTATCGCCCGTCGGACGACGGCAAGGAGCCGGTAGGGCTGGCAATTGCCCCAGCACTGCACCCGGCCGAGGCTCTGGTGACGACCAGGATCGCAAGGGACGTGGACTACTACACGGCCTTTCCCGGCGCCCAGCGCAAAGCGGTGGTGCATGCGCAGCCACGGCGAGAAGGATTCAAGGAGTGCTTTATCTGCGCATTTACCGACGGCTTGCGCCACCGCCCGCAGACCACGTTCGGCGCGGTGAAGGCCAACGTGCTCAAGGACCCGATGGCGAGCGTTACGCCGATCAACGTCGTCGACGTGATCTGCTGCTCGCCCTGGGCCCGGTAAAACCGGGAAGCCCTTGCAGGAGCGAGCGTGCTCGCTCCTGCATTCGGGATGGACTCAGGCCGATGCGCGACGCGGATCGGGTTGTTTCCACGAGTCCGCGGCGCTTTCCTCGATGGCCTGCTGGATGGCTTTCTTGCGACGCTCTTCGGCCTGGCGGCTAAAGTACCAGACCAGGAACGTCACCAGGGACACCACCAGCAGAATCAGGCTGGCCACGGCGTTGATCTCGGGCTTGACCCCCAGGCGTACCGCCGAGAACACTTCCATCGGCAGGGTCGTCGAGCCCGGCCCGGACACAAAGCTGGCCAGTACCAGGTCATCCAGCGACAGCGCAAAGGACATCATGCCCCCCGCGGCCAGCGACGGCGCGATCATCGGGATGGTGATCAGGAAGAACACCTTCCACGGCTTGGCACCCAGGTCCATGGCCGCTTCTTCGATGGACAGGTCCAGCTCGCGCAGACGGGCCGAGACCACTACCGCCACATAGGCCGCGCAGAACGTCGTGTGCGCGATCCAGATGGTGACCAGGCCGCGTTCCTGCGGCCAGCCGATCATCTGCGCCATGGCGACAAACAGCAGCAGCAGCGACAGACCGGTAATCACTTCCGGCATCACCAGCGGCGCCGTGACCAGGCCGCCAAACAGCGTACGGCCCTTGAAGTGGGTGATACGGGTCAGCACAAAGGCCGCCAGGGTGCCCAGCGCTACCGCCGCAATGGCGGTATAGCAGGCGATCTCCAGGGAACGCATCACCGAACCCATCAGTTGGCTGTTGTCCAGCAGGCCGACGTACCACTTGATCGACCAGCCGCCCCACACCGTCACCAGCTTGGAGGCGTTGAACGAGTAGATCACCAGGATCAACATCGGCAGATAGATGAACAGCAGCCCTACCACCAACATGAAACTCGAAAAACTGAAGCGCTTCATGCTTTGCCCTCCAGCTCTTTGGCCTGGCTACGGTTGAACAGGATAATCGGCACGATCAGGATCGCCAGCATCACCACCGCCAGTGCGGACGCCACCGGCCAGTCGCGGTTGTTGAAGAACTCTTGCCACAGCACCTTACCGATCATCAGCGTTTCCGGACCGCCCAGCAGCTCGGGAATCACGAACTCGCCCACCACCGGGATAAACACCAGCATGCAGCCGGCGATAATGCCGTTCTTGGACAGCGGCACGGTGATTTTCCAGAAGCTGTTGAACGTGCTCGAACCCAGGTCCGAAGCGGCTTCCAGCAGGCTGGTATCGTGCTTCACCAGGTTGGCGTAGAGCGGCAGGATCATGAATGGCAGGTACGAATAGACCACGCCGATATAGACCGCCAGGTTGGTATTGAGGATCTGCAGCGGCTCGTTGATCAGTCCCATGGACATCAGGAAGCCGTTGAGCAGCCCGTTGTTGCTGAGGATACCCATCCAGGCATACACGCGGATCAGGATCGCGGTCCAGGTCGGCATCATGATCAGCAGCACCAGGACGGTCTGCATTTCCTTGCGCGCCTTGGCAATGGCATAGGCCATCGGATAGCCGATCAACAGGCACAGGAGCGTGCTGAAGAACGCCATCTTCAACGAGCCGAGGTAGGCGGCGATATACAGCTCGTCGCCGGCCAGCATCGAATAGTTGCCCAGGTTGAGCAGCACCTGGATTTTCTCGTCGACGTAGCTATAGATCTCGGTGTACGGCGGAATCGCGACGTCCGCTTCAGCGAAGCTGATCTTCAGCACGATGAAGAACGGCAGCATGAAGAACAGGAACAGCCAGAGGAAAGGGATCCCGATGACCACATGACGGCCACCGGGCGTTATTCGTTGCAGCCGGCGTTTGAGTTTTCGCATGTTCATGAGCGCAGTACCACGCCGCTGTCGTCTTCCCACCAGACAAAGACCTGGTCATCCCAGGTCGGTCGCTGCCCCTGGCGCTCGGCGTTGGCGACAAACGACTGCACCAGCTTGCCGCACGGCAGCTCGACGTAGAACACCGAGTGGCCGCCCAGGTAGGCGATGTCATGCACCTTGCCGCGCGACCAGTTGTACTGGTACTCGGGCTGGGTGGTGGTGATCAGCAGCTTCTCGGGACGGATCGCATAGGTAATGCGCTTGTCCTGGACCGCCGTGGTCACGCCGTGGCCCACGTAGATATTGCGCTCCAGCTCCGGGCTGGTAATCAGCGCATGGCCTTCGGCGTCGTCCACCACTTCGCCTTCGAAGATGTTGACGTTGCCGATGAATTCGCAGACCAGGCGGCTGGTCGGCGTCTCGTAGATGTCGATCGGACTGCCGATCTGGGCGATCCAGCCCAAGTGCATGATCGCGATACGCTGGGCCATGGTCATGGCCTCTTCCTGATCGTGGGTCACCATGACGCAGGTCACACCCACGCGTTCGATGATCTCGACCAGTTCAAGCTGCATCTGTGAACGCAGTTTCTTGTCCAGTGCGCCCATGGGTTCGTCGAGCAGCAGCAGCTTCGGACGCTTAGCCAGGGAGCGGGCCAGGGCCACACGCTGGCGCTGGCCACCGGACAGTTGGTGCGGCTTGCGCTTGGCGTACTGGCTCATCTGCACCAGCTTGAGCATCTCGGCCACGCGGGCGTCGACCTCGGCCTTGGGAATCTTGTCTTGCTGCAGGCCGAAGGCGATGTTCTGCGCCACGGTCATGTGGGGGAACAGCGCGTAGGACTGGAACATCATATTGATCGGCCGCTCGTAGGGCGGCATATCGGTGATATCGACGCCATCGAGGAAAATCCGCCCTTCGCTTGGCCGCTCGAAACCGGCGAGCATGCGCAACAGGGTGGACTTGCCCGAGCCCGAACCACCGAGCAGGGCGAAGATCTCGCCCTTGTTGATTTCCAGGGACACATCGTCCACGGCAATCGTCTCATCGAACTTTTTTGTGACCCGATCGATCTTGACCAGCACCTGTTTAGGTGACCGATCGCCCTCGAGGGCTTTTTTGTAGGCGCCGGAGGCAACTGCCATTTACGAAACTCCCAACAGAATTTAGCAGCCCGGCCCTTTCGGCCAGGCTTCGGATAGTTTGACCCAGGGCTATTTGCCCGACTTGACCTTGGTCCAGCTGCGGGTCATCAAACGTTGTATTTTCGGTGGTAACTCTGAGTTGACGTAAAGCTTGTCCACTACCGCTTGCGGCGGGTAAACCGCCTCGTCGGTACGCACTGACGGGTCCATCAGTTCCCCAGCCTTGGGGTTCGGGTTGGCGTAGCCGACGTAATCGCTGACCTGGGCAATGGCCTCGGGTTGCAGCAAATAGTTGATAAAGGCGTGGGCTTCCTTGACGTTGCCGGCGTCCTTGGGAATCGCCAGCATGTCGAACCAGAGGTTGCCGCCTTCCTTGGGAATCACGTAGGCGATATTCACGCCCTTGCCGGCTTCGGCGGCGCGCGCCTTGGCCTGGAAGACATCGCCGGAGAAACCGGCGGCGACGCAGATCTCGCCATTGGCCAGATCGGAAATGTACTTGGAAGAGTTGAAGTAGGTCACATAAGGACGGACCGCCAGCAACTTGGCTTCGGCCTTCTTGTAGTCTTCAGGGTTCTGACTGTTGGGGTCCAGGCCCAAGTAGTTGAGCACTGCCGGTAGCATCTCGTCAGCGGAATCGAGGAAGGCCACGCCACAGCTCGACAGCTTCTTGATGTTTTCCGGTTCGAACAGCATCGCCCAGGAGTCGATCTTGTCGACGCCCAGCGCCGCCTTGACCTTCTCGACGTTATAGCCGATGCCGTTGGTGCCCCAGAGGTAAGGCACGGCGTACTGATTGCCCGGATCGTTTTTTTCCAGACGCTTGAGCAGTTCAGGGTCAAGGTTGGAATAGTGGGTCAGCAGCGCCTTGTCGAGCTTCTGGAACGCCCCCGCCTTGATCTGCTTGCCCAGGAAATGGTTCGACGGCACGACCACGTCGTAACCGGTCCGACCGGCCAGCAGCTTGCCTTCCAGGGTTTCATTGGAATCGAAGACGTCGTAGATCGGCTTGATGCCGGTGGCCTTCTCAAAGTCGACCAGGGTGGTCTGACCGATATAGTCCGACCAGTTATAAATGTGCACGGTAGGTGCTGCCTGCACGCTGATTGCGAGCGTCAGGCCTGCTCCCGCGAACAGGGCCTTGCGAAACAAAGAAGTAGACACGTGGAGGTCCTCTAAATAATTGGGCCCGAGTTGCCCGTGTCCCGCGGCAGTGACCTGCCCGACGACAAAACCGGCGCGCAACTTACCCTCGATAAACCGATCCAGCAAAACTTTCTAATAAAAAGTTGCCCTGTAGCCGCCGCCGCAGGCTGCGATAGGGCTCCAAGAGCCCTCCTGCGGTACCGAACACACGGGCCCCAAAGGCCCGACCGCCGTCTCGCAACGGCGGCTACAGAAGCGATCCGGCTTACTTACCAGATTTGATCTTGGTCCAGCTGCGCGTCAGGATCCGCTGGGTCGCGGCCGGCAAGTCGGCAATCGCGTAGAGCTTGGCCTGCACATCCTCAGGCGGGTAGATGCCCGGGTCGCTGGTGATTTCCTTGTCCACCAGCGGGGTCGCCGCGGCGTTACCGTTCGGGAAGCGTACGGCGTCGGTGATTTCAGCCATGATTTCCGGCTTCATCAGGAAGGTCATGAACTTGTAGGCGCCGTCGACGTTTTCAGCATCCTTGGGGATGGCGACCATGTCGTAGAAGCTGCCTGCACCTTCTTTAGGAATGTTGTAGCTGACCTTGACCTTGTCACCGGCTTCAGCGGCACGGGCCTTGGCCTGGTAGATATCACCCGAGTAACCGACGGCTACGCAGATATTGCCGTTGGCCAGGTCGGAGATGTACTTGGAGGAGTGGAAGTAGCCAATCGATGGACGGATCTTCAGGAACAGCGCCTCGGCCTCGGCCAGTTGCTTCTTGTCCTGGCTGTCGGTCGGGTAGCCCAGGTAATGAAGCGCGACCGGGATCATCTCGGTCGGCGAATCGAGGAAGCTGATACCGCAGGACTTCAGCTTGGCCGCATTTTCCGGCTTGAACAGCAGGTCCCACGAGTTGGTCGGCGCGTCAGGGCCGAAGGCCGCCTTGACCTTCTCGGCGTTGAAGCCGATGCCGATCGAGCCCCACATGTAGGGGAATGCGTGCTTGTTACCCGGGTCGCTGACCGAAACGGCCTTGAGCAGCGACTCATTCAGGTTCTTGTAGTTAGGCAGCTTGGACTTGTCCAGCTCCTGATAAACGCCAGCCTTGATCTGTTTGGCCAGGAAGTTGTTCGACGGCACGACGATGTCGTAGCCGGACTTGCCCGCCAGCAGCTTGGCTTCGAGGGTTTCGTTGCTGTCGAAGACGTCATAGACGACCTTGATCCCCGATTCCGCTTCGAATTTCTTGATGGTGTCCGGGGCGATGTAGTCGGACCAGTTATAGACGTGCAGGACTTTGTCATCAGCCTGGGCCGCGCTCGCCATCGCGCCCATCAGCGACATGGCGAGGAGGGTCTTGCCAGCGAACTTCATACCTAATGCCTTCATGCGTAATGCTCCAATTATTCTTCTTAACCACCTTGTTCAGCGGCCGGTTACCGGGCAACCAAAACGGTGGGTAGTCTGGCAAGTTCCGAGGCTGGCTTTCAAGGAAAGTCAGTCCTTTCTGATCTCGCTGTACGAAAGTGCCAATTTGGCACTTCCGTCCAGAGCCTAGCACTTAGCTTTGTAGCGCACTCAACGTCAGATCCAGACACTTACGTGCCTTGGCAACCAGCTCATCGATCTCCGCCGGGCTGATGACCAGCGGCGGCGCGATGATCATGGTGTCGCCTACGGCGCGCATGATCAGCCCATTGTCGAAGCAGAACTGCCGGCAGATCATGCCAACGCCCTTGCCCTCGTAACGTGCACGGGTTGCCTTGTCCTTGACCAACTCGATGGCACCCAGCAGACCCACACCGCGAACTTCACCCACCAGCGGGTGATCGTTCAGTTCCCGTAGACGCTTTTGCAAATACGGTGCCGCTTCGTTATGGACGCGCTCGATAATTTTTTCGTCGCGCATGATGCGGATGTTTTCCAGGGCCACGGCGGCGGCCACCGGATGCCCGGAATACGTGAAACCGTGGTTGAAATCGCCGCCTTCATTCAAGACCGCGACCACTTCATCGCGCACGATCAGGCCACCCATGGGGATGTAGCCCGAGGTCAGGCCCTTGGCGATGGTCATCATGTCCGGCTTGAGGTCGTAGAAATCGCTACCGAACCACTCACCGGTACGCCCGAAGCCACAGATCACTTCGTCGGCGACGAACAAGATGTCGTACTTGGCAAGGATCTCCTTGATGCGCGGCCAGTAGCTGTCCGGCGGCACGATCACGCCACCGGCGCCCTGGATCGGCTCGGCAATAAAGGCACCGACATTGTCCACGCCGATTTCGAGGATCTTTTCTTCAAGCTGGTTGGCCGCCCAGACACCGAACTCTTCGGGGCTCATGTCGCCACCTTCGCCAAACCAGTAAGGCTGGGCGATGTGAACGATACCCGGAATCGGCAGGTCGCCCTGTTCGTGCATATAAGTCATGCCGCCCAGGCTCGCACCGGCCACGGTGGAGCCGTGGTAGCCGTTCTTGCGGCTGATGATGACTTTCTTGTTGGGCTGACCCTTGATCGCCCAGTAATGGCGAACCATACGCAACATGGTGTCGTTGCCTTCGGAACCGGAACCGGTGAAGAACACGTGGTTCATGCCGGCCGGGGCGATATCGGCAATCGCCTTGGACAGTTCGAGCACCGGCGGGTGAGCGGTCTGGAAGAACAGGTTGTAATAAGGCAATTCGCGCATTTGCTGGCTGGCGGCTTCGGCCAGCTCGTCGCGGCCATAGCCGATGGCGACACACCACAGGCCCGCCATGCCGTCGAGGATCTTGTTGCCTTCACTGTCCCAGAGGTAGACGCCCTTGGCAGTGGTGATAATGCGTGGGCCTTTTTCTTTCAGTTGCTTGAAGTCACTGAACGGCGCCAGGTGATGGTCATTGCTCAAGGCTTGCCATTCACGGGTTTGCGGATTGTTGCTGGTCATGCGGATCTCCTTGCTAAGTGGCGACGCGGCGGCTGCAACCGCCGCGTCCGGCGTATCAGACAGCGAACAGTAGGAATTCCCGTTCCCACGAGCTGATAACGCGCTTGAAGTTTTCATGCTCGGCGCGCTTGACCGCGACGTAACCGCTAATGAATTTCTTGCCCAGGTACTTCTCGATGGTGGCGCTGTTTTCCATACGCTCCAACGCATCCTCAATGGTCAGTGGCAGGCGCAGGTTGCGGCGCTCGTAGCCACGGCCCACCACCGGTGCGCTCGGATTGATGCCCTCGACCATGCCGATAAAGCCGCACAGCAGGCTTGCGGCAATCGCCAGGTAAGGGTTGGCATCGGCACCCGGCAGGCGGTTTTCGACACGACGGTTCTGCGGGCCGGCATCCGGTACACGCAGGCCCACCGTGCGATTTTCTTCGCCCCATTCCACGTTGACCGGCGCCGAGGTATCGGGCAGGAAGCGGCGGAACGAGTTGACGTTGGGGGCGAACAGCGGCAGCAGCTCGGGGATAAACTTCTGCAGGCCGCCAATATGATTGAGGAACAGCTGGCTCATGGTCCCGTCTTCATTGGAGAAGACATTCTTGCCGGTCTCGATATCGATGATGCTCTGGTGCAGGTGCATGGCACTGCCCGGCTCACCCGTCATGGGCTTGGCCATGAAAGTGGCGGCCACATCGTGCTTGAGCGCGGCTTCACGCATGGTCCGCTTGAACACCAGGATCTGGTCGGCCAGGGACAGGGCGTCGCCGTGACGGAAGTTGATTTCCATCTGCGCCGTGCCGTCTTCATGGATCAGCGTGTCGAGGTCCAGCTCCTGCAGTTCGCACCAGTCATAGACGTCTTCGAACAGTGGATCGAATTCGTTGGCCGCTTCAATAGAGAAGGACTGGCGACCGGTTTCCGGACGGCCGGAACGCCCGATCGGCGGTTGCAGCGGGAAGTCCGGGTCTTCGCAGCGTTTGGTCAGATAGAACTCCATCTCCGGCGCGACGATCGGCTGCCAGCCCTTGTCGGCGTACAGCTTCAGGACTTTCTTGAGCACGTTGCGCGGCGACAGCTCGATGGGGTTGCCCTGCTTGTCGTAGGTGTCGTGGATCACCTGGGCCGTTGGCTCGATGGCCCAGGGCACCAGAAACACGGCGTTCTGGTCGGGACGACAGATCATGTCGATATCGGCCGGGTCCAGGAGTTCGTAATAGATGTCGTCTTCGACATAGTCGCCGGTGACCGTCTGCAGCAGGACGCTTTCGGGCAGGCGCATGCCTTTTTCGGCAATAAATTTGTTGGTCGGCGAGATCTTGCCCCGGGTGATACCGGTCAGGTCGCCAATCATGCATTCGACTTCTGTGATCTTGTGGTCTTTCAACCAATCGGTGAGCTGGTCGAGGTTGTTACTCATAAATGCCTCTGGGCTGAGTTTTCCGACTTATCTATATAAGTCGGGCGTTGCTTGACGCATCCGCGTCGCGTTGGGCGGCCCGCTTGCGGCAGGCCTCACCAAATGCCTGGAATACTGCCAGGTAATGAGGGTTGGACTGTACCTGCCATTCGGGGTGCCACTGCACACCCAAAGCAAAAGTCTTGCCTTGTGTAACCGAGAGCCCCTCGATCAAACCGTCAGGTGCTACCGCCTCGACACGCAGGCCCGGCGCCAGCCGGTCGATACCCTGGGCATGAATCGAGTTGACCTGGATCTGCTCCGGCAGGCCCAACCCGGCCAGCACGCCGCCCGGCATGATCTGCACGGCGTGGGCCGGCCCGTACTGGACCTCCAGCGGCTGGCTATCGTCCTCACGATGATCCATAAAGGTTCCAACCTCGTGAACCTTTTGATGCAGGCTGCCGCCGAAGGCCACATTCATCTCCTGGAAGCCGCGGCAAATGCCGAGCACCGGCACGCCCGCCGCAATGGCAGCGCGTAGCAGGGGAAGGGTGGTGGCATCGCGTGCAGAATCATGAGCAGTGCCCGGCGCGCTGGCCGGTCCGCCATACAAATGCGGTTCTACGTTGGAAGGGGAGCCGGTAAAAAGAAGACCGTCCAGACCGTCAAGAATATCGAGCGGATCCAGCAATGGAGCCAGTGACGGAATGATCAATGGCAAGCCCTTGGCAGCGACGGCCACTGCACGGACATACTTGTCGCCACTGATGTGATAAGCATGCAGGCCGATCTGCTTGGAGCAGGCGGTGACGCCGATTAACGGCAGGCGAGACATGAAGCACCCCGGTATTATTGCTGTTATGGGTTTGAATCGAGCTTAGCCTTGTTCATTTTTTTCCACAACACCCCCGTAAAAAATACAACACGGCCCGCTCAAGCCCGCGAGAACCAGACCCGAACGGACGGAAAAACCGCGCCAATTTGCCGCAAAAATGCCATCGCGGCGCTTTTTTAGGGCAAAAAAGCCCTCGCTTGACTTCGGCAGGCCGTTCGGGTTGACTGAAACCCGAAGAGTTCAATGATTGATATTTTTAACAACAAAGGTGTTGCATCATGTCGGTACCCCCGCGTGCCGTTCAGCTTAACGAAGCGAACGCGTTCCTTAAGGAACATCCTGAGGTTCTGTACGTTGACCTTCTGATTGCGGATATGAATGGTGTGGTGCGCGGCAAGCGCATTGAACGCACCAGCCTCCACAAGGTTTACGAGAAAGGCATCAACCTGCCAGCCTCACTTTTTGCCCTGGATATCAATGGCTCGACGGTGGAAAGCACCGGCCTGGGTCTGGATATCGGTGATGCAGACCGAATCTGTTATCCAATCCCCGACACCCTGTGCAATGAACCCTGGCAAAAGCGCCCCACCGCGCAACTGCTGATGACCATGCACGAACTAGAAGGCGAACCTTTCTTCGCCGACCCCCGCGAAGTTTTGCGACAAGTCGTAACCAAGTTCGACGATCTCGGCCTGACCATCTGCGCCGCCTTCGAACTGGAGTTCTACCTGATCGACCAGGAGAACGTGAACGGTCGCCCTCAACCACCGCGCTCACCAATTTCCGGAAAACGCCCGCACTCGACACAGGTCTACCTGATCGACGACCTCGACGAATATGTCGACTGCCTCCAGGACATTCTGGAAGGTGCCAAGGAACAAGGCATCCCGGCTGACGCCATCGTCAAGGAAAGTGCCCCGGCGCAGTTCGAAGTGAACCTGCACCACGTGGCCGACCCTATCAAGGCCTGCGACTATGCAGTCCTGCTCAAGCGCCTGATCAAGAACATCGCCTACGACCATGAAATGGATACCACCTTCATGGCCAAGCCTTACCCGGGCCAGGCGGGCAACGGTCTGCATGTCCATATCTCGATTCTCGACAAAGAAGGCAAGAACATCTTTGCCAGCGAGGATCCCGAGCAGAACGCCGCACTGCGTCACGCGATCGGCGGTGTGCTCGAGACCCTACCAGCGCAGATGGCGTTCCTTTGCCCGAACGTCAACTCGTACCGGCGTTTCGGCGCGCAGTTCTACGTACCGAACTCGCCGTGCTGGGGCCTGGACAACCGGACCGTGGCAATTCGCGTCCCAACCGGTTCCTCCGATGCCGTGCGCATCGAACACCGGGTCGCCGGGGCCGATGCCAACCCGTACCTGCTGATGGCTTCGGTCCTGGCGGGCGTGCACCATGGCCTGACCAACAAGATCGAGCCAGGCGCTCCGGTCGAAGGCAACTCCTACGAGCAGAACGAACAGAGCCTGCCGAACAACTTGCGCGATGCCCTGCGCGAGCTCGACGACAGCGAAGTCATGGCCAAGTACATCGATCCGAAATACATCGATATCTTTGTCGCCTGTAAGGAAAGTGAGCTGGAAGAGTTCGAACACTCCATCTCCGACCTCGAATACAACTGGTACCTGCATACCGTGTAAAGCGGTTGTCGACCGACCAAAAACGCCGCCGGCCTCAAGCCGGCGGCGTTTTTTTTTGCAACGGCACCCGGCGCTAGGTCGCGTACAATGCCGGCTGCCTTTTCAGGAGACGGCCATGTCGCGCCCCGCCCCCATTCGCAAACCCCGTGCACGCAGCCAGGCCAGGATCGACTCCATCCTTGATGCGGCCCGCACGCTGCTTGCCGCCGAAGGCGTGGCCAGTCTATCGATCTACAGTGTGGCCGAGCGGGCGCAGATCCCGCCGTCGTCGGTCTATCATTTTTTCGCCAGTGTCCCGGCGCTGCTGGAAGCCTTGACCAGCGACGTGCACGCGGCCTTTCGCGCCTGCCTGCAGGCGCCGATCGACCATGGACAGTTGAGGGGCTGGCAGGATCTCTCGCGCCTGGTGGAACAACGCATGCTGCAGATCTATGGCGAAGATGCCGCTGCCCGCCAGTTGATCCTGGCCCAGCACGGCCTGACCGAAGTCACCCAGGCCGACCGTCAGCACGACATTGAGCTGGGCGACCTGATGCACAAGCTGTTTATCCGTCATTTCGAATTGCCGGTGCTGCCCGCTGATGTCGATGTCTTTGCCCTGGCCATGGAGCTGGGTGATCGCGTCTACGCCCGCTCCGTGCAGTTGCACGACCAGATCACGCCACGCATGGCCGAAGAAGGCATGCGGGTTTTCGATGCCTACCTGGGGCTGTATCTGCCCCCTTATCTGCCAAAACGCGAACGACCTCTCTAGCGCCTAAAAAGACCGCGAGCACGCCCACGCCAGCAGGCCTGGGCGGCCGTTAGAACGGCGCATCCCCGAGGATCGTCGCCCGATGCATCACCCGCCGCTGCGGCCGGTAATCATCGACCGCGTAATGCTGGGTCACGCGGTTATCCCAAAACGCCACGTCGTCCTGCTGCCAGCGCCAGCGAATGGTGTATTCAGGACGCGTCGCGTGGTTGAACAGCAGCCGCAGAATCGTCTCGCTCTCGCTTTCCGACAGTTCGTTGATCCGCGTGGTAAAGCCTTCATTGACGAACAACGCCTTGCGCCCACTGACCGGGTGCGTGCGGACCACCGGGTGGGACAGCGGCGGGTTGGCCTTGCGCGTCTGTTCCCAGCGCGCCAGGTCTTCGGCAGTGCTGCCAAAACGCTCGACGGGAAATGACCGGGTGAAATCATGGCGCGCCGTCAGACCGTCGAGCAACACCTGCAACGGCTTGGAGAGCCCTTCGAAGGCCGCGATGCCACTGGCCCACAATGTATCGCCGCCAAAGGCCGGCAGTTGCTTGGCGCTGAGTACCGAACCCAGGGCTGGCGTGGCCAAAAAGGTCACATCGGTATGCCAGATCGCGTTGTCGCGGACATCGGTCACGGCCGTATCGAGTACCAGCACCTCGGGCTGCTCCGGTACATTCGGGAAGATCGGATGGATATGCAGATCGCCGAAGTTGGCCGCGAACCGTGCCTGAGCCTGAGGCGTCAGCGGCTGCTCACGAAAGAACAGCACCTGATGCTCAAGCAGGGCCTGTTCGACTTGGTCGCGCTGGGGACGGGTGAGGGACTGGTTCAGGTCGATCCCCTCGACCTGCGCGCCAAGGGCGCTGCTCAGGGGGGTGATGATCAGGCTCATGCTTTTTATCCACTGGGGCGCCGAATCGTCGGCGTGGTCAATTAGATTGGGTTCAATGCTTCGGTCAGTGACTCTGGCCGTGCCAGGGCACCAGCTTGCGTTGCAGAGCACGCAGGCCCATTTCCATGGCAAAGGCGATCAGGGCAATCACCAGGATCCCCAGCAGCACTACATCGGTAACCAGAAACTGCGCCGCCGACTGGACCATAAAGCCCAAGCCACTGGTGGCCGCGATCAGCTCGGCTGCCACCAGGGTCGACCAGCCCACACCCAGGCCGATGCGCAATCCGGTCAGGATCTCCGGCAAGGCACTGGGCAGGATCACATGGCGAATCAATTGGGCCCGGCTGGCGCCCAGCGACTGCGCGGCACGGATTTTCGCCGGGTCAACGGTTCGCACGCCGGTGGCCGTCGCGATGGCAATGGGGGCGAAAATCGCCAGGTAGATCAGCAGGACTTTCGACAACTCGCCAATTCCGCACCAGATCACGATCAGCGGCAGATAGGCCAATGGCGGGATCGGCCGGTAGAACTCGATCAACGGATCGAGGATGCCGCGGGCAATGCGGTTGCAGCCGATGGCGATACCCACCGGCACCGCAGTCAACACGGCAAAGCCCAATGCCAGGCCAATTCGCCCCAGGCTCGCGCCAAGGTGCTGCCAAAGCGTGGCGTCCATGTAGCCCTGGGTTACCAGTAGCCAGCCCTTGGCCAGGACCGCCGACGGCGGCGGCAGGAACAGCGGCTCGATCAGTTGCGTCGCAGTCACCGCCCACCACAGGGCAAGTAATGTCATCAGGGTCAGCACGCTGATCCAGCGCGTGCTCAACGCGCGACGCTGCGCCGCCTTGGGCGCGGTGGCCGACGTGGTCGCCGATGCGGCCGGCAAAGGAAAACTGCTCATGCGGACTCCTGCCGTGCTGCACTGCTACGTTGGGAAAAGACCCGCGCCAGCACATGCTCGCGAGTTTCAATAAACTGCGGATCGGACTTGATCGCCCGAGCCGATTCGCCCGCGCTGTAGCGCCGACCGAAATCCAGTTGCAGATGCTCCACCACCCGCCCCGGCGTCGGTGCTAGCAACACCAGATCGGTGGCCAGGAACACCGCCTCTTCAATATCGTGGGTAATCAAAAATACCGGCTTGGCCGTGCGCCGCCACACCTGCAGCAGCAACTCCTGCATCTGCTCGCGGGTAAACGCATCCAGGGCGCCAAAGGGCTCATCCATCAACAGCACTCGCGGATCGGCGGCCAGTGCACGGGCCAAGCCAACACGCTGTTTCTGGCCACCGGATAATTGCCAGATCCGACGGCTGTCAAAGCCTGCCAGATCGACCAGGGCCAACATCTCCTGCGCGCGGATCTCGCGCTGCTGACGCCCGACACCGGCCAACTCCAGACCAAAGGCGACATTGGCCAGCACGTCCTGCCAGGGCAACAGCGCATCGTCCTGGAACACCACGCCACGCTCGGCACTCGGCCCTTTTACCGCGACGCCATCCAGCGTGATGCGCCCCGCACTGGGCTCGACAAACCCGGCAATCAGATTGAGCAGCGAGGTCTTGCCACTGCCCGACGGACCGAGTGCAACCAGCAATTGCTCGGGGCCCAGACTGAGGGAAATATCCGTGAGTACCGGTTCGGCGGCGCCGGGGTACTGTGCGCTGATGCGCTCCAGTTGTAACAAGGCCATGGCCGTGTGCTCCGTAGGCTGAATCAGTTGGCAATAAACTTCGCGCTGACATACGGCGCGTAGTCCGCCAGCACCGCGTCGACTTTGCCCTGGGCCTTGAGGAAGGCTGCGGTATCGGTAATGGCTTGTGTCGTCGGCGCACCCAGCACGCTCACCTGATCGGCTGCCAGCGGGTAGACGTTGCCCTGCAGCAGCAGAGGAATATCTGCCGCCTTGGCCCCGGACAGCTTCACCACCTTGTCGATGTTCGCCTGATTGGCCAACCAGGCCTGGGGCGCCTTGGCGTAGTCGGCGTAGGCATCGAGCGTGACCTTGGCAAATGCCCGGACAATTTCCGGATGCTTGGCCGCAAAATCCTTACGCACGATCCAGGCATCGAACGTGGGCGCACCCAGCTTGCTCAGCTCGCCGGAAGTAATCAGTACCTGACCGTTTTCCTTGGCCACGCCCAGGGCCGGGTCCCAGACATAGGTCGCATCAATATCGCCACGCTTCCAGGCGGCAATAATGGCCGGCGGCGCGAGATTGAGAATCTGCACCTTCGCTGGATCGATATTCCAGTGTTTCAGCGCCGCCAGCAGGCTGTAGTGGCCGGTGGAAACGAACGGTACGGCAACCTTCTTGCCGATCAGGTCCTGAGGCGTCTTGATCCCGGAACCGTCACGGGCCACCAGCGCCTCGGCAGCGCCGATCTGCGTTGCGATCAGGAAGGTTTCCACCGGCACCTTGCGGGTGATGGCGGCGGTCAGCGGGCTGGAGCCGAGGTAGCCGATCTGCACATCGCCCGAAGCAATGGCGGCAATGACATCGGCGCCATTATCGAACTTGCGCCAATCGATCTTGGCCTGGGTGGCCTTTTCATAGGCGCCGTCAGCCTGCGCGACCTTTGCCGGGTCGACAGTCGTCTGGTAGGCGACCGTCAGATCGGCCGCCTGGGTGAAAAAACTGGCCCCGGCCAGGGTCAGGGCCGCCAGCAGGCGGAGTGGGGAAGGCAGATTCATCAGGGAAACTCCTCAACAGGATGGCCGGGGGATCGGCGTGTTGAAGAGACTAAATGATCTAAGAAATACAAAATAAATAACTTATTTGCATTAGCTTATGAGCTTGAGTTGGGCAACCCGACGATCGCGAGCCCGCTCGCGCCTACCCAGGATGCCAGCGGGCCCGACTACTACTTGAGGAGGTACGTTAAGGAGGCCTTGCCTGGCTACGCAACCCCGCAAGCATTGATCTGTGCCGAAACAATAAAAGCCATGACCGGTAAATTACCCGCCAGCGTCAACAGGCAATCACCTTGGGGAACGCGCCTGCGAAACCGAACCGGCCGAAATAGAGAACTCATGATTTGACGACGCAGGAGCCCTTTGGACATGATGCGCCGCTTTCGAAGAACCGTTTGAGCCCCCCATGCTCGAACGCCAAGCGCTCATAGAAGCGCCGAAGCTTTCCCCAGGCTCCCGCCAGTGAGCACTTTCGCTGAGGAAAGGTGATTTTTTACATATTCATTTAAAGTATTAAAACAGAATAAATAATTCTTTTTGGATTTAAGAAAAAAGCCATTACCCTGCGAAAACCTAAATCGCGGCGGTTAGACAAAGGTCGTAGAAACGATTGGTTACGATTGACTTATCGGTCACGGTCTGGCGCTAATCGCGCACCCAAGGCAGTGGAGCGCAGACCCCACGCCCGGCAATACAAAAATTAGAAATGAGAGGAGCGAAACAATGAAGAAGTCCACCTTGGCCCTGGCTGTGGCCGTAGGGGTTTTGACCCAACAAGCAAGTGCTGCCGGTTTTGTCGAAGACAGCAAGGCAAGCATCACCGCACGTAACTTCTATATCAACACCGATAACCGCGACAATCTGGCGGGGTCGACCAACAACAAGCCGTCGAAGCAGGAAGAATGGGGCCAAGGCTTTATCTTCAACTTCACTTCCGGCTACACCGAAGGCACCGTAGGCTTCGGTCTCGACGCCATCGGCCTGCTGGGGATCAAGCTGGACTCCGGTAAAGGTACCGCCTACAACAAGGACAGCGTCGCCAAGGGCGGTACTGTCTTCCCAAGTGATAGCGACGGCCGCGCTGTCGACGACTTCAGCAGCCTGGGCCTGACCGCCAAGGTCAAGGTCTCCAAGACCGAAGCGCGCCTGGGTACCCTGCAGCCAAAGCTGCCGGTCGTGACCACCAACGACGGTCGCCTGCTGCCACAGACCTTTGAAGGTGGCCAAGTCACCTCCAATGAATTCGACAACCTGACCCTGGTGGGCGGTAAGCTCGAACACGCCAAGGGCCGGAACTCGACCAACGATGACTCGCTGACCATTGCCGGCTCCAACGGCAACCCGGCCACCGCGAAAGCCAACCGTCGCAGCAACGCCTTCTACTACGGTGGTGCGGACTACAAGATCAGCAAGGATCTGTTGGCTCAGTACTACTACGGCAATCTGGAAGACTTCTACAAGCAGCACTTCCTGGGCTTGACCCACAGCTGGGATCTGCCAGTCGGTAACCTGAAGTCCGATCTGCGCTACTTCTACAGTGATTCCGATGGCAAGAACGGCAGCCAGGAAGGTCGCATCGCGGGCTACCGTGCCAGCGGCTATCAGAACAATGGCGGCGAAGTGGACAACCGCACCTGGAGTGCGAAATTCACCTACAGCCTCAAAGGCCATGCACTGACCGCCGGCTACCAGCGCGTCAACGGCACCAGCGACTTCCCGTTCCTGAACCAGGGCGACGGTGCCAGCAGCTACCTGATCACCGACGTGCAGATCGGCAAGTTCCAGCGCGCAGGTGAACGCACCTGGCTCGCCGGCTACGGCTATGATTTCGCTGCCATCGGCGTGCCAGGCCTGACCACCTCCGTGCTGTACCTCAAGGGTGACAACGTCAACGCTCCTGGCTCCGATCGCTCCGAGTGGGAACGTGACTTCTCCGTGGGCTATGTCGTTCCGGAAGGCACCTTCAAAGGCCTGGGCCTGGCCTGGAAAAACGCCAGCCTGCGCTCTGATGCCGTCAACCAGCGCGATCAGGATGAAAACCGTCTGATCGTCAGCTACACCCTGCCGCTGTTGTAATAGCGGTCATGACCCCATCCGCCGCAACGGCGGGTGGGTTTTTTATTTCTGACAGAATCTTCATCTTTATCCTGCATATCTCTGCCAATCCCTCCTACAACTCCCCTTGAAATCCCGTCCTAGAATCCTGTGCGTGCTGCCCAACCCCCTGGTGCGACCGATCACTCTTCATATTCAATAAAGCTATAAACAAATCCTTATTTATTCTTTTTAAATAGTCCAGTATCCGGGCAGAGTAAGCCCATTACGCACTTATCGCGCACTCATCAGGAGCCACACCATGAGCATCAGACTCGGCGACATCGCCCCCGATTTCGAGCAGGACTCCAGCGCCGGCAAGATCCGCTTCCACGAGTGGCTCGGTGACAGCTGGGGCATCCTGTTCTCCCACCCCGCCGACTTCACCCCGGTGTGCACCACCGAGCTGGGCTTCACCGCCAAGCTCAAGGATGAGTTCGACAAACGCGGCGTCAAGGCCATTGCCCTGTCCGTCGACCCTGTGGATTCGCACCACAAGTGGATCGAGGACATCAATGAAACCCAGCACGCAATCGTCAACTTCCCGATCCTGGCCGACGCCGACCGCAAGGTCTCGGACCTCTACGACCTGATCCACCCCAATGCCAGCGACACCCTGACCGTGCGCTCGCTGTTCGTGATCGATCCGAACAAAAAGGTCCGCCTGACCATTACCTACCCCGCCAGCACCGGGCGAAACTTCAATGAAATTCTGCGCGTGATCGACTCTCTGCAACTCACCGACAACTACAAGGTGGCCACTCCCGCCAACTGGCAGGACGGTGACGAGGTCGTGATCGTGCCGTCGCTCAAGGACGAAGATGAAATCAAGCGACGCTTCCCCAAGGGCTACCGTGCGGTGAAACCTTACCTGCGCCTGACGCCACAGCCCAACCGTTAACTCAAAGGCCTTGCAGGAGCGAATGTGCTCGCGCCTGCAAGGCCGTATCCACCTCCACAAAGCAGGGGTTTCGGGCCGTTTCGACGGCCTATTTTTTTGCCCGCAAGAAAGCTATTCGCATATTCTATTAAGGAATAAACAAATGAATAAATATGATTTATAGATATATAAATCTACTGATAAGGTCTCCTCCATCACCGCGAGATCGCAGCCCGCGAATCGCTGACACAACGCTTAAGGAATCGTCCCATGCTGGTCGTGACACTCGGAGGAAGCCCCAGCCAGCGATCACGCTCCGGGGTATTGCTGGAACGGGCCAGGCACTGGCTGCAGCAACAAGGCGTGGAAGTGGTGAGCTACCAGGTCCGCGACTTTCCCGCCGAAGACCTGCTCCATGCCCGCTTCGACAGCCCGAAGATCATCGACCTGCTGCAACAGGTTGAACAGGCCGATGGCCTGGTCATCGCCACACCGGTGTACAAGGCCTCCTTTGCCGGTGCCTTGAAAACCGTGCTCGACCTGCTGCCCGAACGCGCCCTGAGCCACAAGGTGGTACTGCCCATGGCCACCGGCGGCAGCATCGCCCACATGCTGGCGGTCGACTACGCGCTCAAGCCGGTGCTGTCGGCGCTCAAGGCCCAGGAGATGCTCCACGGGATCTTTGCCGAAGACAGCCAGATCGCCTACGGCGAAGGCACCGCCCAGGCCCAACTGGTCCCGGTACTCGAACAACGCCTCAACGAAGCGCTGGAACAGTTCTACAGCGCCCTGGCCCGCCGGCCCAAGCCGCTGGACCCAACGCTGCTGAACGAACGCCTGCTCAGTGCTCGCTGGAGCATCTGAGTACCCACTCAACGTTTTCGCTTTACCCACCTTACTCGACCGCTAACGGCCAAGCAGGTGCAACCCGAACCCAAGCAAAAAGGAGAGCGCTATGCGCACTGTCATTTTGCGTCGCGGTCTGGTCGCGCTGTTTGCTGCGGCTGTGTCCTTCGGCGCCATCACCCAAGCCCAGGCCGTCTCGAACCCGCAGAGCACCCTGCGCATCGGCTATCAGAAATACGGCACCCTGGTACTGCTCAAGGCCAAGGGCTCCCTGGAAAAACGCCTGGCCGCCCAGGGCGTGCAGGTGCAATGGACCGAATTCCCCGGCGGTCCGCAGTTGCTCGAAGGGCTGAACGTCGGCTCCGTCGACTTCGGTGTGACCGGCGAAACACCACCGGTGTTTGCCCAGGCCGCCGGCGCCGACCTGCTCTACGTGGCCTATGAACCACCGGCACCGACCAGCGAAGCGATCCTGGTGCCCAAGGACTCGCCGATCAAGTCGGTCCAGGACCTCAAGGGCAAGAAAGTCGTCCTCAACAAGGGCTCCAACGTGCACTACCTGTTGGTGCGCGCTCTGGAAGACGCGGGCCTGAAATACAGCGACATCCAAACCATCTTCCTGCCTCCGGCCGATGCCCGCGCCGCCTTCGAACGCGGTAGCGTCGATGCCTGGGTGATCTGGGACCCCTACCAGGCCGCCGCCGAACAGCAACTGCAAGCCCGCACCCTGCGTGATGGCAGCGGTATCGTCGACAACCACCAGTTCTACCTGGCGACCAAACCTTATACCCAGCAGCACCCCGAGGTGGTCAAGGCACTGATCGAGGAGGTGCGCGCGGTCGGCGAATGGTCCAAGGCCAACCCGCAGGAAGTCACTACCCAAGTGGCCCCGCTGCTCGGCCTGCCGACCGATATCACCCTGACCTCGGTCAAGCGCCAGGGCTACGGCGCGCACTTCCTGACCCCGGAAGTGGTGAGCGCCCAGCAGAAAATCGCCGACACCTTCTACCAGCTCAAGCTGATCCCCAAGCCGTTGAGCATCAAGGACGTGATCTGGACACCGCCGGCTGCTGTGGCCAAAGCCCCGTAATTTCGCGCTGCATTGCTGAGGAGACAACTCCATGAGTCTGAACATTTTCTGGTTTCTACCCACCCACGGCGACGGCCATTACCTTGGCACCGCCGAAGGCGCCCGCGCCGTCGATCACGGTTATCTGCAGCAAGTGGCCCAGGCCGCCGACCGCCTCGGTTTCGGCGGTGTATTGATCCCCACCGGCCGCTCCTGCGAGGACTCCTGGCTGGTCGCCGCCTCGCTGATCCCCGTGACCCAACGCCTGAAGTTCCTGGTTGCCCTGCGTCCCGGGATCATTTCCCCGACCGTGGCGGCACGCCAGGCAGCCACCCTCGATCGTCTCTCCGGCGGCCGGGCCCTGTTCAATCTGGTGACCGGTGGCGACCCCGAGGAACTGGCCGGCGATGGCCTGTTCCTCAACCATGAGGAGCGCTACCAAGCCTCGGTGGAATTCACCCGCATCTGGCGTCGCGTGCTGGAAGGCGAAACCGTCGACTACGACGGCGAACATATCAGCGTCAAAGGCGCCAAGCTGCTCTATCCACCCCTGCAGCAACCGCGCCCGCCCCTGTACTTTGGCGGCTCCTCGGAAGCGGCCCAGGACCTCGCAGCCGAACAGGTCGAGATGGTCCTGACCTGGGGCGAACCACCGGCCGCCGTCGCCGAGAAAATCGAACAGGTACGGGCCAAGGCCGCCAAGCTGGGGCGCACCGTACGTTTCGGCATTCGCCTGCACGTGATCGTCCGCGAAACCACCGCCGAGGCCTGGCAGGCCGCCGAGAAACTGATCTCCCATCTGGACGACGAGACCATCGCCCGGGCCCAGGCTTCGCTATCGCGCTTCGACTCCGTTGGCCAACAGCGCATGGCCGCCCTGCACGGCGGCAGCCGCGCCAACCTGGAAGTCAGCCCCAACCTGTGGGCCGGTGTCGGCCTGGTACGGGGTGGGGCAGGCACCGCGCTGGTCGGCGACGGCCCAACGGTGGCGGCACGGGTCAAGGAGTACGCAGACCTGGGTATCGACACCTTTATCTTCTCCGGTTACCCCCATCTGGAAGAGTCATATCGCGTGGCCGAACTGCTGTTTCCGCACCTGGACGTCGAGCGGCCGGAGTTACCGAAAAACACCGGTTATGTCAGCCCGTTTGGCGAAATGGTGGCCAACGACATTCTGCCCAAAGCCGCCTCCCAGAGCTGAGACACGACCATGACGAGCCTGAGCAAACTCAGCCATAAACTCGCGCCCTGGGCCTTGCCCCTCTTGTTGCTGGCGACCTGGCAACTGGCGGTTTCCGCCGGCTGGCTGTCGACCCGTATCCTGCCGGCACCGAGTGCCGTCATTGCCGCCGGCGTCGAGTTGGTGCGCAGCGGTGAAATCTGGAAACACCTGGCGATCAGCGGCTGGCGCGCCGGGATCGGCTTCCTGATCGGCGGCGGCATCGGCCTGGCCCTGGGCTTTATCACCGGCCTGTCGAAGTGGGGCGAACGCCTGCTCGACAGCTCGGTGCAGATGATCCGCAACGTGCCGCACCTGGCGCTGATCCCGTTGGTGATCCTGTGGTTTGGTATCGACGAGTCGGCGAAGATTTTCCTGGTGGCCCTGGGCACCCTGTTCCCGATCTACCTCAATACCTACCACGGCATCCGCAACGTCGATCCGGCGTTGGTGGAGATGGCCCGCAGCTATGGCCTCAGCGGCTTCAGCCTGTTTCGCCAGGTGATCCTGCCGGGCGCCCTCCCCTCGATTCTGGTTGGCGTGCGCTTCGCCCTCGGCTTTATGTGGCTGACCCTGATCGTCGCGGAAACCATTTCGGCCAGCTCCGGCATCGGCTACCTGGCGATGAACGCCCGTGAATTCCTGCAAACCGATATCGTCGTCCTGGCCATCGTGCTCTACGCCGTACTCGGCAAACTGGCCGATGTCGCCGCACGGGCCCTGGAACGGGTTTGGCTGCGCTGGCACCCGGCCTATCAAACAGCCAAAGGCGGTGGCGCATGACAGCTCAACAACCCCCACGCCTGCTACGCGGCCTGCCGCTGGCGGTGCGCAAACTGCAAAAGACTTTCGGCGAACGCCAGGTGCTGCGCGATATCGACCTGCATATCCCGGCCGGGCAATTTGTTGCCGTGGTCGGGCGCAGCGGTTGCGGCAAAAGCACCCTGTTGCGCCTGCTGGCCGGCCTCGATCAACCCACGGCCGGCGAGCTGTTGGCCGGCTCCGCCCCCTTGGGCCTGGCCCTGAACGACACCCGCCTGATGTTCCAGGAAGCGCGTTTGCTGCCTTGGAAAAAAGTCATCGACAACGTCGGGCTCGGGCTCTCGGGCAACTGGCGGCCACAGGCCCTGCAAGCATTGGACGCGGTAGGCCTGGCCGACCGAGCCGATGAGTGGCCGGCCGCCTTGTCCGGTGGCCAGAAACAGCGCGTGGCCCTGGCCCGCGCCCTGATTCACCAGCCGCGCCTGCTGCTGCTCGACGAACCGCTGGGCGCGCTGGATGCCCTGACGCGGATTGAAATGCAGCAACTGATCGAACGGCTCTGGCAGCAACACGGCTTCACCGTATTGCTGGTAACCCACGATGTCAGCGAAGCCGTGGCCATTGCCGATCGGGTCATCCTGATCGAGGAAGGCCAGGTCGGTCTCGACCTCACCGTCGACCTGCCGCGCCCACGTGCACGCGGCTCGCACCGTCTCGCGGCACTGGAGACCGAAGTCCTCAACCGCGTCCTGGCACTGCCCGGCTCGCCGCCGGAACCGGAACCCGTGTCCCCTCTCCCGACGCAATTGCGTTGGGCCCAGTAACCCAAAGCCTACCCCTTACCCAACGACAGGAATCAATGCCATGACCATCAAAGCCATCAACGTTCGCAACCAGTTCAAAGGCACCATCAAGGAAATCGTCGAAGGCGACGTGCTGTCGGAAATCGACGTGCAAACGGCCTCCGGCATCGTCACCTCGGTGATCACCACCCGTTCGGTCAAGGAACTGGAACTGGTGATCGGTAGCGAAGTGATCGCCTTTGTAAAATCCACCGAGGTCTCGATCGCCAAGTTGTAAGCGATGCGTCACACACAACCCCGGGGGCGATGTCCTTCGGGGTTTTTCGCTTTTGGGGCCAAGAACAGACGTTGTCTTATCGGATGAGATGGTTTCATTTGTCCGAAACCTCTCCCAACCCGCTGTTCGCTGGCACCACCTACAACACCCGCCTAGGCTTTGCCGTCATCACCGCCGCTTGAAAGCGGCCACTTTCCACGGGGCCTGCATCGCTTGAACGTATCTCAACTGAGATACACCGTTCAGCCCATCGATCATTCCATCGGCAGGAGCACTTACCATGACGGCCCAGACCTCGATGACTCACGTCCGCCTCGATACCCAGCTCAAGACCCAGGCCAGCGAAACCCTCGCCGCCGTTGGCATGACCCTCTCCGATGCCGTGCGCATCCTGCTGACCCGCGTGGTCAGCGAAGGCGCACTGCCACCCGGCCTGACCTGCGATCCGCAGACCTACGACGCCTGGTTCCGGACCAAGGTAAGGGAAGCCCTGGCTGATCCACGCCCCGCCATCGACCACGACCCGTTGATGGATGAGGTCCAGGCGCTGATCGATAAAAAGCACCATGCTCGCGGTTGAGTGGAATCAGCAGGCCCGAGTCGACCTGTTGGCGATCATTGAGCCTATCGCCAGCAGCCACCCTGGCGCCGCGCAACGCTTCAAAGTCGAGATACAGGCAAAAACCGCGCGCGTGGCACGCCATCCACGATTGCATCGCGTGGGACGAGTCGAAGGCACACGTGAGCTGGTCGTGCGACCCAGCTATGTACTGGTGTACATAGAGCAACCCGGATCCATTTGCATACTGCGGCTCCTGCATACCGCTCGGCAGTGGCCCGCCCTGTAAACCCAGCAGCACGCCCGCTCAAGGCTTCGCTGGCGCCCCCTCTCACTTGCGCCAGACACTCGCCAGCCAGGGCTGCTGCTCGCGCGGCAGGCCAGCGGGCCGGAAGTAATGTTCCAGTTCGACAAACCCCGCAGCAATCAGTAGCGCCTGCCACGCAGTCAAATCGTGGTAGGCCCCGTAACGCTCGCCATTCCAACCTTCCTGGTTATCGCCCCGTGGATTGGAGCTGAACAGCACACCCCCCGGTTTGAGCGTTGCCCATAACTGGCGCAGGACCCTGGGCAATTCCTGGCTCGGCACATGGAACAGCACGGCATTGGCAAAGATGCCGTCAAAGCGTTCGGATGGCAGGTCGAGTTCAAGAAAATTCTGCTGCCAGACTTCACAACCGCTGTCATCACGGGCCATCTGGGCGAAGCGCGGTGTGCCATCCAGGCCGATCGCACAATGCCCCAGCTCGGTAAACCGGCGCAGGTCACGGCCCGGCCCGCAGCCGAAATCCAGAATGGCAAAGGGTGCTTCACCACGGATATGGCGCAACAGCGCGGCAATATTCTGGCTGACATCATGGTCGCGCGTGCCTTCGCGAAACCCCTCGGCGCTCTGCTCGTAATGGCCCAGGGTCGTGCGGGTAATCTGCTCAAGATCGGGGGCGGCGAGTTTCATAAGCGCGTGGCCTCGGCAAGAAAGAAAAACCGCCACTATACCGGCTCCGCTCCCGCGCATTGGCGGGCATCGCTTATGCCAGAAAGTGCTACGGCACGTAGAAAGCGTTCTAGAACGCTATCACCACACATCCCGTAAAGTATCCCCATTCAGGGCGGTCGGGCAGTTCCACCGCTAGCGTCGGGAGACATAAACGTGAGCGAAGGTTCGGGCCATTGGCAGCTACAGAGTATTGTCAGCCAGTTGCGTGACGCGCGGGATCAATGGCGCGCCCAGAACGGCCGGGCCGGCGGCGAACAGGGAGGACGGGAGCTGCCTTCGCGCCAGGCCATGGCGCAGATCCTCGAAGCCCTCTGCGGCGCCCTGTTCCCCATGCGCCTGGGCCCGGTGGACCTGCGGGAGGAAAGCGAGGACTTCTACGTGGGTCACACCCTGGACACCACCCTCAATGCCCTGCTGGTCCAGGCGCGGCTGGAACTACGCTATGTCGCCCGCCAACGCGGCGAGCCGGAGCAACCCGTCGATGCTCGGGCCATTTTGCTGATCCAGGATTTCGCCAAGGCGCTGCCCGGCCTGCGCAGCCTGTTGGACAGCGACGTGTTGGCGGCCTACCACGGCGATCCGGCCGCGCGCAGCGTCGATGAAGTGCTGCTGTGCTATCCGGGGATTCTGGCGGTGATTCACCATCGCCTGGCCCACCACCTGTATCGCGCCGGCCTGCCCTTGCTCGCGCGGATCAGCGCGGAGATTGCCCATTCGGCCACCGGCATCGATATCCACCCAGGCGCGCAGATCGGCGCGAGTTTCTTTATCGACCACGGAACCGGCGTGGTCATCGGCGAGACGGCGATCCTCGGTGAGCGGGTGCGGATCTACCAGGCCGTCACCCTGGGGGCCAAGCGCTTCCCGGCTGACGAGTCGGGGCAGTTGCAAAAGGGCCAGCCGCGCCACCCGATTGTCGAAGACGATGTGGTGATCTATGCCGGCGCGACCATTCTGGGGCGCATCACCATTGGCAAGGGTTCGACCATTGGCGGCAATGTCTGGCTGACCCGCAGCGTAGCGGCGGGTAGCAACCTGACCCAGGCCAACCTGCAGCACGATGACGGCACCCAGAAATAACCACAGCCTGGAGCCGTTGCTGCCTGACGGACGGACGCGCAGCATTGGTAAAGCACCAGAGGGCAATGTTCCAGGCACCACCATCATGCGCTGCGCACTCGGCCACAGGGCCGCGCGCCGCCATTGAAGCCACTCGCTATAGCCGCCACAGGCCGTCGTTTGCACACGCAAGAGCGCGCTGCATCCAGCATCTGGCCGCACCTGAGCTAGCGTACAAGCAAGACCGCCAGGCCCTGCGATTAGTCCTCACGGCCTTTTCATGTTTAACTTGAACACTCGTTCAAGTTAAACCGGCAGTTCGCTGCCCGCTCACAACAGGAGGCTTGCCTTTGCTGAGTCCGACACCTTCAGCCACCTTCCATCCTGATGAGGCGCACCCGATATGAGTGCTTCCAGCCTCCCCACCAGCGGCCTGGTCCGCATGAATCCGCCGGTGTTCTACTTCGCCGCGAGCTTTATCCTGATCTTCGGCCTGGTGGTGATCGCCATGCCCCAAGCCGCCGGCCAATGGCTACTGGCCGCGCAAGACTGGGCGGCCAATACGGTCGGTTGGTATTACCTGCTGGCTATGACCCTGTACCTGGTCTTCGTGGTGGTCACCGCCTTGTCCGGCTACGGCAAGATCAAGCTCGGTGCCGACCACGACGAACCCGAGTTCAGTTACCTGTCCTGGGCCGGCATGCTGTTCGCGGCCGGGATCAGTATCACGCTGTTCTTTTTCTGCGTCTCCGAACCCCTGACCCATATGCTCCAGCCGCCCCAGGGCGAAGCCGGCACCGCCGAGGCTGCACGCCAGGGCATGCAGTTGCTGTTTCTGCACTGGGGCCTGCACGGCTGGGGCGTGTTCGCGTTTGTCGGCATGGCCCTGGCCTATTTCGCCTACCGCCACAACCTCCCCCTGGCCCTACGCTCAGCGCTGTATCCGCTGATCGGCAAACGCATCAACGGCCCCATCGGCTATGCGGTGGACGGCTTCGGTATCATCGCCACGGTGTTCGGCCTGGGCGCTGATATGGGCTTTGGCGTACTGCATCTCAACGCCGGGCTCGACTACCTGTTTGGTATTGCCCATACCCAATGGGTCCAGGTCGGCTTGATCAGCCTGATGATGGGCGCGGCGATCATCGTGGCAGTGGCCGGCGTCGACAAAGGCGTACGGGTGATGTCCGATATCAACATGCTGCTGGCCTGCGCCCTGCTGCTCTTCGTATTGTTCGCCGGCCCTACCCAGCACCTGCTCAACACCCTGGTGCAGAATATCGGTGACTACCTCGGCGCCCTGCCGATGAAGAGCTTCGACCTCTATGCCTACGACAAGCCCAGCGACTGGCTCGGTGGCTGGACGGTGTTCTACTGGGCCTGGTGGATTGCCTGGTCGCCCTTTGTCGGGCTGTTTATCGCCCGGATCTCCCGCGGTCGAACCATCCGTGAGTTTGTCTTCGGCGTCCTGCTGATACCCCTGGGCTTTACCCTGGCGTGGATGTCGATTTTCGGCAACAGCGCCATCGACCAAGTGCTGAACCACGGCATGAGTGCCCTGGGCATGAGCGCCCTCGACAACCCGTCGATGACCCTCTACCTGCTGCTGGAAACCTACCCCTGGAGCAAGCCCGTGATCGCGGTCACGGTGTTTATCAGCTTTGTGTTTTTCGTCACGTCCGCCGACTCCGGCACCGTCGTGCTGTCGACCCTGTCGGCACGGGGCGGCAACGCCGACGAGGATGGCCCGAAATGGCTGCGGGTGTTCTGGGGCGCGATGACCGCGCTGGTCACCAGCGCGCTGTTGTTCTCCGGCAGTATCGACGCGCTGAAATCTGCGGTGGTGCTGACTTCCCTGCCGTTCTCGCTGATCCTGCTGCTGATGATGTGGGGGCTGCACAAGGCCTTCTATCTCGAATCGCAGAAGAAGATCGCCCAGATGCATTCCCTGGCCCCGGTGTCCGGTTCACGCCGCGGCGGTTGGCGTCAGCGCTTGAGCCAGGCGGTGCATTTCCCGTCGCGCGACGAGGTCTACCGCTTCCTCGACCAGACGGTACGCCCGGCCATCGAGGAAGTCAGCGCGGTGTTTGTCGAAAAAGGCCTGAACGTCGTCACCCAGCCGGACCCGGCCAATGACAGTGTCAGCCTGGAAATCGGCCACGGCGACCAGCATCCCTTTATCTATCAGGTGCAGATGCGTGGCTACTTCACCCCTTCGTTCGCCCGCGGCGGCATGGGCCCCAAGGAGTTACGCAACCGGCGTTACTATCGCGCCGAAGTCCACCTGAGCGAAGGCAGCCAGGACTATGACCTGATGGGCTACACCAAAGAGCAGATCATCAACGACATCCTCGACCAGTACGAACGCCATATGCAGTTCCTGCACCTGGTGCGCTAGCAGCACTCGAACCGGCCAGTGCCCCCGCCTAGTCTTCGAACAGGATGGGGCACTTGTCCGGGCCTTCGAGCTTCTTCAACTCGTCGACGACCTGCGGTCGAGCGCGGCGCAGCACCAGGCAGCGATGGTGCTGGGCTAACCGACGCGCTTCCTGGTGCAGCATTTCCACGCCCGAATAGTCGATAAAGTTGATGTGCTGCGCCTCGATGACCACGCGCGGGCCCTGCAAACGCTGCAGGCGCACCTGCAGGTAATGGCTGGCGCCGAAGAAAATCGAGCCGCCAACCCGCAGGACATCATCGTCCCCATCACGCCAATGCTGGACCCGAGGCTGGGAGGTGCGCTTGAGGTAGAAAAACAGCGAGGCCAGCACGCCGGCATAGATCGCGGTCTGCAATTCCAGCAACAGGGTCGCTACACAGGTCAGGGCCATCACCACAAACTCGGCATGGCTGACGCGAAACAGCGCGCGAATGCCGCGATGGTCGATCAGCCCCCAACTGATCAGCAGAATGCTCCCGGCCATGGCCGGGATCGGAATATGGGCGATCAGCGCCGAGCCGCACACGGCAAACAGTGCCACCCAGAGCGCGGAAAACACCCCGGCCAGGGGCGAACACGCGCCCCCCTCGTAGCTCAACCCCGAACGGGTAAAGGAGCCAGATGACAGATAACCGGAAAACAACCCGCCGACCATGTTCGACAGGCCCTGGGCACGCACTTCCTGGTTGGCATCGATCAACTGTTGGGAACGGGCCGCCAGTGAGCGGGCAATCGACAGGCTGGTCACCAGCCCGAGCATGCCCACGGCCACGGCACTGGGCAGCAGGCGCAGGATCATGTCCAGGTCCAGCGGTAGCGGGCTGAAGGGCGGCAGGCGTCCCACAAAGGACTGCACCAGTTGCACATGGCCAAAGGTGCCGGGCAGCAGCCAGACCATCAGGCTCGCCAGCCCCAGGGTCAATAACAGCGTCGGCCAGCGCGGCAACAGTTGCTTGAACAACGCGCCGACCACGACCGTCCCCAGCCCCAGCAGCATCGACGGCATATCCAGTTGATCGAGATGTGCGACCAGCGCCAGCAGGCTGTTCAGCGCCGTGGCCTGGTTCGGCACACTGAGCCCGAGCAGGTTCGGCAACTGGCCCAAGGCGATGACCACCGCCGCCCCCAGGGTGAACCCGAGCACCACCGAGTGGGAGACAAAATTCACCAGCGCCCCAAACCGCAACATCCCGAGCAGCCACTGGAAGACCCCGGCGATAAACGTCAGCAGCAGGATCAGGCTGATGTAGTCCTGGCTCCCGGGCACGGCCAGCGGGCTGACGCTGGCGAACAGGACGATGGAGATGGCCGCGGTCGGCCCACAGATCAGATGCCAGGACGATCCCCAGAGGCAGGCGATCAGGACCGGAATGATCGCTGCATACAAACCGTACTCGGGCGGCAGGCCGGCGATCAGGGCATAGGCGATGGATTGTGGCAGGGCGAGAATGGCACCGCTGAGGCCGACCATCAGGTCGCGCCCGACACTGAGGCGTGTCTGACGCGGCAGCCAGGTGAGAAACGGCAGGAGTGTACGAAGATCAGGCCAGCCCATGGAGCGCTCGTTCGGGGGAAGATAAAGGCGTCAGGGTGCGATGTCTGCCACCAGGGTGCAAGCGTCTGGCCTTGTGCGTTGATGTCTGGCGGGCACCCGCGCACAGGGCCAATAGGGAGCTCGACGCCTAGAGCCGGGCCTTGACCGCCGCCAGGCCATCCTGCCCGTCCAGGGTCTTGACCCCCTCCAGCCATTGATCCAGCACCGCCGGATTGGCCTTGACCCACGCTTTGGCGGCATCGCCATAGCTGATCTTGCGATTGACCACATCGGCCATGATCGCGTTTTCCATCTCCTGGGTGAACGCCAGATTGCCCAGCAGCTTGCCGACATTCGGGCAGGCCTGTGCATAACCCTGGCGAGTCAGGGTGTAGACACTGCCGCTCTGGCCAAAATAGGCCTCGCCCCCCTTGAGGTAGCGCATCTTGAGTTGCACGTTCATCGGGTGCGGGGTCCAGCCGAGAAAGGTGACGAAGCGCTGTCTCTTCACCGCCCGCGCGACTTCGGCCAGCATGGCCTGTTCACTGGATTCCACCAGCTTCCACTGGCCCAACTCGAAGTCGTTTTTCTTGATGATGTCCTGCAACGAGGCATTAGCCGGGGCGCCGGAGCCAATACCGTAGATTTTCCTGTCGAATTTTTCGGCAAATGTGTTCAAGTCGGCGAAGTCATGTACACCCGCGTCCCAGACGTAGTCCGGCACTGCCAGGGTGAACTCGGTGCCCTCAAGGTTTTTGGCAAATTGCGTCACTTCGCCAGTGGCAATGAACTTGTCATAGAAGCCCTGTTGCGCCGGCATCCAGTTGCCCAGAAAGACATCCACCTGGCCATCCTTGAGCCCGCCAAAAATGATCGGCACCGCCAGGATGTCGACCCTGGCCTTGTAGCCCAGGCCGTCGAGCAGCAGCCCGGCAATGGCATTGGTCGCGGCAATATCACTCCAGCCCGGATCCGCCATCTTGACGGTCGCACTGCAGCCCTCTTCGGCCTGGGCCGCCAGGCTGCTCAATGTCAGCAGCGCAACGCCCAGGACTGTGGATAACTTATGCATGGCCTTCCCCTTTTTGCTTATTGGTTTTGGCAGGGTTGTGGGTAACGTGCCTTGCGCTCCAGATCATCGAGGTCGATATGGTTGCGCATGTACTGCTGGCTGGCGTCGACCAGCGGCTGGTGATCCCAGCTCTTGAGCGTGCCACGGCTCAGCGCCTGGGCGACAAAACGTCGTCGACGCTGGCTGGCGAGTACCTGTTGGTGAATCAGTGGGATGTTCCATTTGGCCCGGGCCTCGGAAAGAAAAGCCTCGAACAGGGCCCGATGTTCGGGCGACTGGCTGAGCTCCGCCAGTTCGCCGGGGTCGTTGCGCACATCGAACAGCAGGCAGGGATCGTCTTCGCTGTAGATAAATTTGTAGGCGCCGCGACGGATCATCATCAGCGGGCTGACGGTGCCTTCGGCCATGTACTCGCCAAACACTTCGTCATGCCCGCCCTCGCCACGCAAGTGCGGAACCAGGGAGCGGCCATCCAGTGGCAGCCCGGGTTGCAATTGGCCACCCGCCAGTTCGACCAGGGTCGGCAGCAGATCGGCGGTGGACACTGCCGCACTTACGCGCCCGGGCGCAAACTGCCCTGGCGCGCACACCAGCAGCGGGACCCGCGCGGCCATTTCGTACCAGTGCATTTTGTACCAGAGCCCGCGCTCGCCCAGCATATCGCCATGATCGCCGGAGAAGACGATCAGGGTGTCGTCGGCCATCCCCGTGTCCTCCAGGGTTTGCAGGAGCTTGCCGACATTGCTGTCGATATAACTGCAGGCCCCGAAGTAGGCACGCCGGGCCGCGCGGATCTTATCCACAGGCAGGGGTTTGTCCCATAGGTCGTAAACCTTGAGCAACCGCTGGGAGTGGGGGTCGAGGCTGGCCTGAGGCGGGGTGTGGGGCAGTGGAATTTCGTCGTCGCGATACAGGTCCCAGAAAGCCTTGGGAATGGTGTACGGATCGTGGGGATGGGTCATCGAGACGGTCAGGCAAAACGGCTGGTCGCCGGCCTGGCGCACATGGTCGAACAAATACTGCCGGGCCTTGAACACCACCTCTTCATCAAAATCCAATTGGTTGGTGCGCACGCAGGGCCCGGCCTGCAGGACCGACGCCATATTGTGGTACCAGCTTGGCCGCACATCCGGCTCGTCCCAGTTCACTGCCCAGCCGTAGTCGGCGGGATAGATATCGCTGGTCAGGCGTTCTTCATAGCCATGCAACTGGTCCGGGCCGCAGAAATGCATCTTGCCCGACAGGGCCGTGCGATAGCCCAGGCGACGCAGGTAGTGGGCATACGTCGGGATATCGGCAGGGAAATCGGCGGCATTGTCGTAGGCGCCAATCTGACTGGGGAGCTGGCCGCTGACCAAGGTGAAACGCGATGGCGCGCACAGCGGGCTGTTGCAGTAGGCCGCGTCGAACACCACGCCCGTGGCAGCCAGCCGGCTGAGATGGGGCATGCGGATGGGCGAGGCGCCGTAGAACGGTAACAAGGGCGCGGCCATCTGGTCGGCCATGATGAAAAGAATATTCTTGCGTTTCATCTGATCGCGGCATTCCATAGTCAATAGTTATGCGGTGGTGCTGAACCTGAGAATGGAGCCCCTGGCTATAGTGGTAAAGCCCACGGCCGGCAATGACTAGGATAAGTACAGCTTATGTTTGATGCGCTTGGAAACATGTCCCTGGACCTGCTGCGAGTCTTCGAAGCGGCTGCCCGCCATCGCAGCTTCACTGCCGCCGCCATGGAGCTGGGCACCACCCAGCCGGCCATCAGCCAGCAGATCAAGCGACTGGAAGAACAACTGGCCACGCGCTTGTTCGACCGCATCTACCGGGGCATCGAGCTGACCGATGCCGGACTGTTGCTGTTCGAACAACTGCAGCCGGCGCTCCAACAGATCGAGCTCGGCTTGAATGCCGTCACCGGCCAGCACCAACATGAAGTGCTGCAGGTGGCCACTGACTTTGCCTTTGCGGCCTACTGGCTGATGCCGCGCCTGCACCGTTTCCACGCGGCCCACCCGCTGATCGACGTCAGCCTGGTCACCAGTGAACGTAACCACCACATGCTGCGCAGCGACATCGATGTCGCCGTGCTGTTTGGCGACGGGCGTTTCAAACAGGGTGAAAGCCGCTGGTTGTTCAACGAAGAAGTGTTCCCGGTGTGCAGTGCCGGGCTGCTCAAGGACCGCGCATTACCACTCCCGTCCGAGGCCTTGCTGGAACTGCCCTTGCTGAATCTGCGCAGCGAGAACGGCAACCAGTGGTTCGACTGGAATGGCGTTTTCCGCCAACTGGGACTGCATACACCTCCCACCCCGGGCCAGCTGCGTTTCGACAACTACACGCTGCTGATCCAGGCGGCGATTGCTGGCCAGGGCGTGGCGATTGGCTGGCGGCATCTGGTGGATGACCTGCTCGAACAGGGCTATCTGTGCCGGCCCATCAAGGAAACGGTGACCTCGACGTACGCCTATTACGTGGTCCTGCCACCGCGCAAGCGCCGCGGCGCGCTGATCCAGCTGTTCGTCGACTGGTTGCAGGCAGAACAGGCGAGCAATGCCCAGTCCCTCAAGGGCGTGGCGTTGCCGGCGGTAGCGGTGTAAGTCGTCGCGCTTGTTTGCAGTGGAAAATCCGCTGGTTTGGCGACGGTCTGGGGCGACTCATGGCACCATGTACGCAGATTTTTGGCGTGAGCCACCGTTTCCCGGGGCTCCTGAGGATATTCGGTGTGCCCCCTGGAAAGAGCCACGGGGGTCGACCTGCTGTGAGGGTATTGCGATGCAACGTATCAAGGGCTACCACGCCCATGTCTACTTCGATGCCTCGACCATCGACCAGGCCCGGACGCTGTGCGAACTGGCGGCAAAAACCTTTCCCTTGAGCATGGGCCGAGTACACGAGCGCCCAGTGGGGCCGCACCCGGACTGGAGCTGTCAATTGGCGTTCGCGCCGGAGTATGTCGGCGTGGTCATGCCCTGGCTGGCGTTGAATCGCAAGGGCCTGGTGGTGTTCATGCACCCGTTGACCGGCGACGAGCTGGCCGACCACCGCGACCACGCGATCTGGATGGGCGCCATCCGCCCGCTGGATTTGTCGGGGTTCTAAACGCGCCCGAGCCGCTGCCGCAGACTACCCCCCGCCGCGATCGCGGCGTCATTACCATCGCTGAAGGGCCAGCGGCCCTCTAGCCACCTCGCGGCAGCAGCGACTGCCGCTCAAGCCCCATCAATACAACACCCCATCAAGCACTACATAGACCAACCCGCTACCTATGGCGATCAACACGATATCGCTGCCGGCCCGGCGCCATTCGTAGCCGTGGTACACCGGCAGGCGCGACAACGCCCGACTATCCAGCCGTTCGCCGTAGTACCCCGGGGGCAACGGCTGGCCACGCACGATGCGGACATTGCGCGGCGGTGGCGCGCCACGGTGGAAGTGCTCACGGTCATCGCGGATCATCTGGCGCACCGGGCCAAAGTCCTGGGGCGGCTGGCGCCAGTTCGGGCCATTTTGCCCACCCGGGCTAGCATGTCCCTGCTGCTGCCCGCCACGCCCCTGCTCGCCTCGATTGCCACCCCAGCCACCCGGCTGGTCCGGCGGCGCAGCCTGGGCCAGGGCGCTGGCACCGAGCATCAGTACGGCTAAAGACGCAATCAACCGTTTGGGCATGTTCATTCGTTATTCCTCAGAAACCAGACAGCAAAAAGGGGTTCAGAAAGATGATTCTGAACCCCTCATTCTTGCTACTTAGTCTGTAGGACGAAGCTTAGATTCCTCTGTATCAGGAACTTTACCTTCAGCTGACGCGGGCTTTACGCACGCCCTCTGCCAGTGCCGCACACAGCCCCAACACGCCGTCGACGGCCTGCTGGGCGGACTCAGCGGCGGCGATCTGATCGATCAACGCCGAACCGACCACCACACCGTCTGCCAGACGGGCAATGGCAGCGGCCTGCTCCGGCGTGCGGATGCCGAAACCAATGCTGATCGGCAACGCGGTATGGCGCCGCAGACGCGCGACGGCTTCCTCGACATGCTCCAGGGTCGCGGCACCGGCGCCGGTCACACCCGCCACCGAGACGTAGTAGACAAAGCCGGAGCTGCCGTTCAGTACAGTCGGCAGGCGTGCATCATCGGTGGTCGGCGTGGTCAGGCGGATAAAGTCCAGGCCGGCGGCCTGGGCCGGGTCGCACAGCTCGGCGTTATGTTCCGGCGGCAGGTCGACCACGATCAGGCCATCGACCCCGGACTCCCGCGCTTCGGCGATAAAGCGCGGCACGCCGTAGTGGTGGATCGGGTTGAAATAGCCCATCAGCACAATCGGCGTGTCCTGGTTATCGACCCGGAACTCGCGGACCATCTGCAGGGTTTTCGCCAGGTTTTGCCGGGCCGCCAGGGCACGGATATTGGCCAGTTGGATCGCCGGGCCATCGGCCATCGGATCGGTAAAGGGCATGCCCAGTTCGATCACATCGGCACCTGCCGCCGGCAGCCCCTTGAGGATTGCCAGCGAAGTGTCATACCCCGGGTCGCCAGCGGTAACAAAGGTCACCAGGGCCGCACGGTTCTGTTGCTTGAGTTGGGCAAAACGCGTTTGCAGGCGGCTCATCAGTGTTTCTCCTGCTGGGACTGTTGCATGTGGTGCATCACGGTCTGCATATCCTTGTCGCCACGGCCGGACAGGTTGACCACCATCAGGTGATCCTTGGGCAGCGTCGGCGCGAGCTTGAACACTTCAGCCAGGGCATGGGCGCTTTCCAGGGCCGGGATAATGCCTTCGAGGCGGCAGCACTGGTGGAACGCGGCCAGGGCTTCGTCATCGGTGATCGAGGTGTATTCGACCCGGCCGATATCGTGCAACCAGGCATGCTCCGGGCCGATGCCCGGGTAATCCAGGCCAGCGGAAATCGAGTGGGCGTCGATGATCTGGCCATCGTCGTCCTGAAGCAGGAAAGTCCGGTTGCCGTGCAGCACGCCCGGCACGCCGCCGTTCAGGCTCGCGGCATGCTTGCCGGTCTCGATGCCATGACCGGCGGCTTCGACGCCGATAATCCGCACGCTGCTGTCATCGAGGAACGGGTGGAACAGCCCCATGGCGTTCGAACCACCGCCGATGCAGGCCACCAGGCTGTCGGGCAGACGACCTTCGTGGGCCTGCAACTGTTCGCGGGTTTCCTTGCCGATCACCGCCTGGAAGTCACGAACCATCGCCGGGTAAGGGTGCGGGCCCGCCACGGTGCCGATCAGGTAGAAGGTGCTGTCGACATTGGTCACCCAGTCACGCAGCGCTTCGTTCATCGCGTCTTTGAGGGTGCCGGTGCCGGCAACCACCGGGATCACTTCGGCGCCCAGCAGCTTCATGCGGAACACGTTGGCCTGCTGGCGCTCGATATCGGTGGTGCCCATGTAAATCACGCAATCGAGGCCGAAGCGCGCCGCCACGGTGGCGGTCGCTACGCCGTGCATGCCCGCGCCGGTCTCGGCGATGATGCGTTTCTTACCCATGCGCCGGGCCAGGAGGATCTGGCCGATGCAGTTGTTGATCTTGTGCGCGCCGGTGTGGTTCAGCTCTTCACGCTTGAGGTAAATCTTCGCCCCGCCGCAATGCTCGGTCAGGCGCTCGGCGAAATACAGCGGGCTCGGGCGGCCGACATAATCGCGCTGGAAGTAGGCCAGCTCTTCGATAAAGGCCGGATCGACCTTGGCCGCTTCGTACTCACGGTTCAGATCGAGAATCAACGGCATCAGGGTTTCCGCGACATAGCGGCCACCAAAGTCGCCGAACAGGCCGTTGGCATCAGGGCCGTTACGCAGATTGGACTGGGTCATGGGACGCTCCAGGCGAAGGGTGAAGAGGTTTCGATGGGGCCACTCTAACCATGACAGGCGCGGAAGAAAACCGATAAGATCGCCGCAACCTGTCAGGAAAACTCACAGATACCATGAGCCACGACCTCCCGCCCCTCAATGCCCTGCGCGCGTTCGAAGCCACTGCCCGCCTGAACAGCGTCAGCCAGGCTGCCGAGCAGCTGCACGTCACCCACGGCGCCGTCAGCCGGCAATTGAAGGTGCTTGAAGAACACTTGGGCCTGAGCCTTTTCATCAAGGACGGCCGTGGACTTAAACTCACAGATTCCGGCATCCGACTGCGCGATGCCAGCAGCGAAGCCTTCGAGCGCCTGCGCAGCGTGTGCGCCGAGCTGACGCAAAGCACGGCCGACGCGCCTTTTGTGCTGGGTTGCTCCGGTAGCTTGCTGGCGCGCTGGTTTATTCCGCGGCTGGGACGCCTGAATGCCGAGCTGCCGGACTTGCGCCTGCACCTGTCGGCCAGCGAGGGCGACCTGGACCCGCGCAAGCCCGGGCTCGATGCCCTGCTATTGTTCGCCGAGCCACCTTGGCCTGCGGACATGCAAGTCTATGAATTGGCCAGCGAGCGAATCGGTCCGGTGCTGAGCCCGCGCTTTGCCCGCTATGAGACATTGCGCCAAGCGCCGGCCGTGGCCTTGAAAAGCGAAGCACTCTTGCACACCACCTCGCGGCCGCAGGCCTGGCCCAGCTGGGCGCGGCACAATGGGATCGACGCGGGGGAATTGAAATACGGGCAAGGATTCGAGCACTTGTATTACCTGCTCGAAGCCGCCGTGGCAGGACTGGGCGTAGCTATCGCGCCGGAGCCGCTGGTCGCGGACGATTTATGCGCCGGTCGGCTGGTCGCGCCGTGGGGTTTCAACGAAACCCCGGGGCGACTGGCACTGTGGCTGCCCAAGCGCGCCGCGGACGGGCGCGCCGGGCAGTTGGCGCAATGGTTACAGCAGGAACTGCAGGCCGCCGCCGAGGGCTAGCCCGGCGATTCAGCCGCGGCGCTGCTTAATCGCCGCGCTTGCACAGCAGATAGGCCGCCAGCAGGCCCAGGGCCCCGACGGCAACGCCCGCGGTCGTCCAGGGGTGTTCCTGGGCGTAGTCGCGGGTGGCGATCCCGGTTTCGCGGGTTTTGGTCTTGACCTCTTCATAGGCGTCGCTCAGCAGATGGCGCGAGTGCTTGAGAGCATTCTCGGCATTGCTTTTCAGGGCCTTGAGGGTTTTGCGCGACTCGTCCGAGGCGTCGTCCTTAAGGCTTTCCAGGGACTTGAGCAGGCTCTCGATCTCCGCTTCCATGCTTTCCAATGAGGCTTTGCGTAACGAATTACTGGCCATGTCGGCTCTCCTACAGTTGGGTGACGTGTGAGGGTTCCGACTGCACGCACCGCTGAAAGTGCCATCTATCGAAACCCATCCCGGAGTTCTCCCTTCCAAGTATTCGCAGGATTCGCTGCTAGGCTTTGATTTACGACAAAAGGAGAGCGATATGAGCGATCACCACACGTACAAGAAAGTCGAACTGGTCGGTTCCTCCCCCACCAGCATCGAGGACGCGATCAACAACGCGCTGGCCGAGGCGAGCAAAAGCATCAAGCACCTGGAATGGTTCGAAGTGACCGAAACCCGCGGGCACATCAAGAACGGCAAGGCCGCGCACTTCCAGGTCACCCTCAAGGTTGGCTTTCGCATTGCCGATAGCTGAGTTTGGGCTAGGCTTCTGAACTTGTACGCTGGCCGAATGCCATAGGAAGTGGCAAAGCGCTATTTAACCTCGGCCACGTCCGTGCGGGCGTCGACGCCTACCTTTGTGATCTGACCAAGGAATGTGAGCGATGAAGAAAATTGTATTGGCGATTGGGTTATTGAGCCTGGCGGGAACCGCGATGGCGGCCGGCAAGCCCTGTGAAGAGCTGAAAAGCGAAATCGCTGCGAAGATCGAGGCCAATGGCGTCAAGCACTACACGCTGCAAGCCGTCAAGAAAGGTGAGTCGGCTGACGGCAAGGTCGTTGGCAGTTGCGAGGGCGGCACCAAGGAACTCGTCTACAAACGCGGCTAAAGCGCATACAAAAACGCCGGCCCCGGGAGCGATACTCCCGGGGCCGGCGTTTTTTTGGACTCAGCCCTGCATGACCTGCGCCAGCAGCTCGTAGGAGTGAATCCGATCGGCATGCTCGTAGAGGTCGCAGGTGAAGATCAGTTCATCGGCCTGGGTCTGCTCGATCAGCACCTCAAGCTTGGCCTTGATCTTCGCCGGGCTGCCCACCATGGCCAGGCCGAGGAAGCTGGCCACCGCGTCTTTTTCATGGGGCAGCCAGAGACCGTCCATGGTTTTCACCGGTGGCCGCTGGACCAGACTCTGCCCACGCATCAACGCCAGGATGCGCTGGTACACCGAGGTGGCCAGATAGTCCGCCTGCTCGTCGGTATCCGCAGCGACCAGCGGCACGCCCAGCATCACATACGGCTTGTCGAGCACGGCTGAAGGCTTGAAGTGATTGCGGTACACGCGAATCGCTTCATGCATGTAGCGCGGCGCAAAGTGCGAAGCGAAGGCATAGGGCAAGCCGCGTTCACCGGCCAACTGGGCACTGAACAGGCTGGAGCCCAGCAGCCAGACCGGCACCTGGGTCCCGGTGCCCGGCATGGCAATCACCCGTTGGTCGGACGTTCGTGGGCCAAGGTAGGCCATCAGCTCCGCCACATCTTCGGGGAAATCGTCGGCACTGCCCGAGCGCTCACGGCGCAAGGCGCGGGCGGTCATCTGGTCGGAGCCCGGCGCGCGCCCCAGGCCCAGGTCGATGCGACCCGGGTAGAGGCTTTCGAGGGTGCCGAACTGCTCGGCGATCACCAGTGGCGCGTGATTGGGCAACATCACGCCGCCGGAGCCGACACGGATGGTCGACGTCCCGCCCGCCAGGTAGCCGATCAGCACCGAGGTCGCCGAACTGGCGATACCGTCCATATTGTGATGCTCGGCGACCCAGAAGCGGTTGTAGCCGAACTTCTCGACATGCTGCGCCAGGTCCAGGGAATTGCGCAGGGACTGCGCCGGGCTGCCATTGGCGCGCACGGGCACCAGATCCAGGGTGGAGAATTTGATGTCGGACAAACGAGTCATGGGCCTGCTACTCCGGTGGGGTACACGGCAGTGGGGTACGCAGGCTCGCCTTGGCGACGAAAAACCTGCCAGTGAATGTGCAATATGGGCATATACCCGAGATTCAAGGGCCAATGCGTTTTTTGCCGTGTTGACCGCTCTTCGTGCGGTCGGGCTGAACTTTGCAGCGACGTCTATCCTCAGAACCCTAGTCAGCGCGTGAACCCTTCACGCCGCAGTTCGAGGAGAGACAGATGAGTATCAAGAAAAAGGCATCAGCTCACTGGGAAGGCGATCTGAAGACCGGCATCGGCCATATTTCCACCGAGACCGGGGTGCTGCGCGAAGCGCCCTACGGTTTCAAGGCCCGCTTCGAAGGCGGTCGGGGCACCAATCCCGAGGAGTTGATCGGCGCGGCCCATGCCGGCTGCTTCTCCATGGCCCTGTCGATGATACTCGGCGAAGCGGGGCTCAAGGCCGAGAGCATTGATACCGAGGCCCAGGTCACTCTCGATCAGGTCGATGGCGGCTTTGCCATCAGCGCAGTCCACCTGGTGCTCAAGGCGAAAATCCCTGGCGCCAGCCAGCAGCAATTTACCGAGCTGACCCAAAAGGCCAAGGAAGGTTGTCCAGTTTCCAAAGTACTGAACGCGAAGATCACCCTGGAGGCGAGCCTGATCGGCTGACGGATACTCCCGCTCCGTGACTGGGGCGGGTTTCCCTGCGCTCTGTCAGAACTTGCCTTTGGCGTCTGTGGTCGAATCATTGTTCGCAGCCCATAGCGCCGACCTCCCGGTGCGCTGCGACAAGGGAGCCACGCACATGAAACATTTCGCCCTGGGGTTTATCTGCTGCGCCCTGGCCACTTCGGCCCTGGCCGCGCCCAAGCCCTGTGAAGCACTCAAGACCGAGATCGAGACCAAGATCCAGGCCGCCGGTGTGGCGTCCTACACCCTGGAAATCGTCAGCAACGACGATGTAAAGGACAAGAACATGGTCGTGGGCAGCTGTGAAAATGGCAGCAAGAAAATCATCTACCAGAAGAACGACGAGTAACCCGGGCTACGGCAGGCAGCGAGCCAGGCGCTCGCGGGCGACGACCTGGCCACTGGCGTCATACAGCCGCGCGCTGGGCGTCATCACAATGGACCGTGCTTCAAGCCGATAACGCTGGCCAGCCTGGAAGTCATCATAGCGTACCGTCAGGTAGCACAAGCGCTCGCTGGGCTCGGTATCGATCCCCATGCCGCTGCTGTAGATCTCAAAATCAAAACGCACCTGCAACTCATGGCTGCCGGGGCTGACCTGGAAATAACGACCGTCATCGAGTTTGCGATTGTCCAGGCGTTCGGCCATGACCAGCTTGCCGGTCATGGTCGACAAGTCGACCCAGGCCATCTGCGGATCGACCTCGGGCAAGGGGCTGGCGCAGCCACTCAGGGCAGCCAGGGCAAGCAGGATCAGGGGTTGGCGCATAACGCTGTCCAGGTGGGTTCAAGCCTTAAGCATAGCCTTGATCGCCACGACTGGCAGCCTCGCGGCCTGGCAGGCTAGTCTCTGTGTCTGCTGCCCTGGATCCCCCGAATCGTGAATAAACCCCTCGCAAGCCGTCTTTCCCTTCTCGCCTTGCGCACCGCGCTGACGGGGGCCCTGGCCCTATGGCTCGGTGGCTGCTCCAGCCTGGGTTACTACAGCCAACTGGGCAGTGGCCAATGGCGACTGCTGCAGGCACGCGAGCCGGTGGCGGCAGTGATTGACGACCCCACCCGCGACCCGCGCCTGCGTGCACAACTGGCCCAGGCCCAGAAGGCGCGGGACTTCGCCAGTGCACAGTTGCACCTGCCGGACAACCGCAGCTACCGGCTCTATGCCGATATCCAGCGGCCGTACGTGGTGTGGAATGTATTCGCCACTCCGGAATTTTCCCTGAGCCCGCAAACCCATTGCTTCCCCATTGCCGGCTGCGTCGCCTACCGCGGCTACTACAGCCAGGGCGCGGCCCGCGGCGAGGCGGCGCTGCAACGCCAGCAGGGCATGGATGTGTATATCGGCGGAGTCGAGGCCTATTCGACCCTGGGCTGGTTCGACGACCCGATCCTCAGTTCGATGCTCACCTGGGGCGACGAACGCCTGGCCAGCCTGATTTTCCATGAGTTGGCCCACCAGCGTTTCTATGTGCAGGACGACACCGAGTTCAATGAGTCCTTCGCCCATTTCGTCGAACAGGAGGGTAGCCGCCAATGGCGCGCCGCCCGCGGTTTGCCACCATTGCAAATTGACCAGGCGCGCCAGCGCGAGCAATTTATCCAGCTGATTCTCGACGCCCGCGAACGCTTGCACACGCTCTATGGCCAACCCTTGGCGCCCGCGCAGATGCGGGCGGGCAAGCAAGCCGAGTTCGCCCGTTTGCGCACGGACTACCAACAACTGCGCGACAACCAATGGGCAGGAGACAAACGCTACGATGCCTGGGTGTATACGCCGCTGAACAACGCCAAGCTGCTGCCCTTCGGCCTTTATGACAAATGGGTGCCAGCCTTTGCCGCCCTGTTCCAGCAGGAACAGGGCGACTGGCAGGCGTTCTATCGCGCCGTGGAAACCCTCGGCGCATTACCCATGCGCGAGCGCAAGAGCGCGCTGCAACACCTGGCTCAGACGCAGAAAAACGCGCCGTAACCCTTGACTCGCGATCACAGCCGGCGGCGGCCTGCGTTCACCCGCGAATAAACGCCTGGTGCAACTCGGCCAGGGTCTGGAAGTGATAAGCCGGCTGCTCGGCCGCCAGCTCTTCGGCGCTGCCAAAGCCATAGCCCACCGCCGCGGCGTCCAGGCCATTGCGGGCCGCGCCGATCAAGTCGTGCTTACGGTCGCCGATCATCAATGTCTCACGCGGGTCCAGGCCTTCTTCGCTCAGCAGATGGGCAATCAGCTCGACCTTGTCGGTGCGCGTTCCATCCAGTTCGCTGCCATAAATCACCTTGAAGTGGCGGGCAAAGTCGAAATGCCGGGCGATCTCGCGGGCAAATACCCACGGCTTGGAGGTGGCGATATACAGCTGCCGGCCCTGCCCGCCCAGGGTTTCCAGCAAGGGCGTTACGCCTTCGAACACCTGGTTTTCATAGAGCCCATTGACCTTGAAGCGCTCGCGATAAAAATTTACCGCGTCCCAGGCTTTCGCCTCGTCAAAGCCATAGAACTGCATAAAGGCCTGCAACAGCGGCGGGCCGATAAAGTGTTCGAGCTTGCGCAAGTCGGGCTCTTCGATACCCAGCTTGCCCAGGGCGTACTGGATCGAACGGGTGATGCCCTCACGCGGGTCGGTCAGGGTGCCGTCGAGGTCGAAGAGAATCGTCTGGTAGTGCATGCAATATCCTGGTCTGTATAAAAAACGCTCAATCGATCCGGTCATAGCCTTCGGCCAGGTGCTGATCCTTGAGCTTCACGTAATTCGCGGCGCTGTAGGTGAAAAAGGCTTTTTCCTTATCTGTCAGGGCACGGGCCTGCTTGACCGGGCTGCCGACATAGAGAAATCCGCTGGCCAGGCGCTTGCCCGGCGGCACCAGGCTGCCAGCCCCCACAATCACATCGTCTTCGAGCACGGCACCGTCCATCACAATGCTCCCCATACCGATCAGCACCCGGCTGCCCACCTGGCAGCCATGGAGCATGACTTTATGGGCGATGGTCACATCGTCGCCGATCAGCAAGGGAAAACCTTCGGGATTGAACGGCCCGGCATGGGTGATATGCAGCACGCAGCCGTCCTGTACGCTGGTGCGCGCGCCGATGCGGATCCGATGCATATCGCCCCGAATGGTGGTCAGCGGCCAGACCGAGCTGTCGGTACCGATCTCGACATCGCCGATCACCACCGCCGAGCGGTCGACGAAGGCCCGTTCGCCGAGCACAGGCGTGTGGTTTTGATACTTGCGAATAGCCATGATCGACTTCCTCTATTTTGCTGATAGCTGCGGTGAGCGCCGATTGTAATTAAGATGCTCCCATGTTTCTTCCAGCCAAGGTGCCAAACCGTGAGCGTGAACAACCCTCTTCTGCAGCCCTACGACCTGCCGCCGTTCTCGGCGATCCGTGCCGAGCACGTGCAGCCGGCCATCGAACAGATCCTCGCCGACAACCGCGCGGCCATCGCCACGATCCTCGCCAGCCAGGGCCAGCAACCGAGCTGGGCCGGCCTGGTCCTGGCCATGGATGAGCTCAATGATCGCCTGGGCGCCGCCTGGAGCCCGGTCAGCCATCTGAATGCGGTGTGCAACAGCGCTGAACTGCGCGAAGCCTATGAGGCGTGCCTGCCCGCCCTGAGCGCCTATGCCACCGAGATGGGCCAGAACCGCGCATTGTTCCAGGCCTTCGAAGCCCTGGCCAATAGCCCTGAAGCCGCCGGCTTCGATGTGGCGCAGAAAACCATCCTCGAACACTCGCTGCGCGACTTCCGTCTGTCGGGCATCGACCTGCCGCCGGCCGAGCAGAAACGCTATGCCGAGGTACAAAGCAAGCTGTCCGAGCTGGGCAGCCGTTTCTCCAACCAATTGCTCGATGCAACCCAGGCCTGGACCAAGCACGTCACCGACGAAGCCGCCCTGACCGGTCTGACCGACTCGGCCAAGGCCCAGATGGCCGCTGCGGCCGAAGCCAAGGGCCTGGATGGCTGGCTGATCAATCTGGAATTCCCCAGCTACTTTGCAGTAATGACCTACGCCCACGACCGAGCCCTGCGCGAAGAAGTCTACGCGGCGTACTGCACCCGCGCCTCGGACCAGGGCCCGAATGCCGGTCAGAACGATAACGGCCCGGTGATGGAAGAGATCCTCGACCTACGCCAGGAATTGGCCAAGCTGCTGGGTTTCACCAGTTTTGCCGAGTTGAGCCTGGCCACCAAAATGGCCGAATCCAGCGACCAGGTGCTGAGTTTCCTACGGGACCTGGCCAAGCGCAGCAAACCCTTTGCCGCCCGGGACCTGCAACAGCTCAAGGCCTATGCCGCCGAGCAGGGTTGCGCGCAGTTGCAGAGCTGGGACAGCGGTTTCTACGGCGAGAAGCTGCGTGAGCAGCGCTACAGCGTGTCCCAGGAAGCCCTGCGCGCCTACTTCCCGATCGACAAAGTGTTGGGCGGCCTGTTCGCCATTGTCCAGCGCCTGTATGGCATCGAGATCGCCGAGCAGAAAGGCTTCGATACCTGGCACCCGGATGTCCGCCTGTTTGAAATCAGCGAGAACGGCCAGCCGGTAGGGCGTTTCTTCTTCGACCTGTATGCGCGCGCCAACAAGCGTGGCGGCGCCTGGATGGACGGTGCCCGCGACCGCCGCCGTACCGCCGACGGCGTGCTGCAACGCCCCGTGGCCAACCTGGTGTGCAACTTCACGCCGGCGGTCGCCGGCCAGCCGGCCCTGCTGACCCATGATGAAGTCACCACCCTGTTCCACGAGTTCGGCCACGGCCTGCACCACCTGCTGACCCGCGTCGAGCATGCCGGGGTTTCCGGGATCAATGGCGTGGCCTGGGATGCCGTCGAGCTGCCTAGCCAGTTCATGGAAAACTGGTGCTGGGAGCCCGAAGGCCTGGCGCTGATCTCCGGCCATTACGAAAGCGGCGAACCGCTGCCTCAGGATCTGCTGGAAAAAATGCTCGCGGCGAAAAACTTCCAGTCCGGCCTGATGATGGTGCGCCAGCTGGAGTTCTCGCTGTTCGACTTCGAGTTGCACGCCACCCATGGCGATGGTCGCAGCGTGCGGCAGGTACTCGAAGGTATCCGCGACGAAGTCTCGGTCATGCGCCCACCGGCCTATAACCGCTTCCCGAACAGCTTCGCGCATATCTTCGCCGGCGGTTACGCGGCGGGGTACTACAGCTACAAGTGGGCAGAAGTGCTGTCGGCAGATGCCTTTTCGCGCTTCGAAGAAGAAGGCGTACTCAATGCCGAGACCGGTCGCGCGTTCCGCGAAGCGATCCTGGCCCGTGGTGGCTCCCAGGCACCGATGGTGTTGTTCGTCGACTTCCGTGGACGCGAGCCGTCCATCGATGCCCTGCTGCGTCACTGCGGCCTGAGCGAAGAGGCAGCAGCATGAGCGACGCCCCTGTGACCAAGACCAAGAAGCGCTTTATCGCCGGGGCGGTCTGCCCGGCGTGCAGCGAGCCAGACAAACTGATGATGTGGAACGAGAATGACGTACCCCATCGCGAGTGCGTGGCCTGCGGGTATGCCGACACCCTCAATGAACAGGGCCTGTCGGTGCCCAAGGAGCTGGGGACGCGGGTCAATGTGGCGACGCCCAAGCCGGCGGACAGCAAGGTGCAGACTGTGCAGTTCTTCCCCAATCCCAAGCTGAAAAAACCCCAGGACTGACCTCGCGCCTTCAAGAGAACCGAAGGACGAACCCGCTTATCCAGGCCTAAAAAACCGCTCATCCAGAGCGGTTTTTTTCAGCCTGCCGCTTACGCCCCGGCGGACTTGAGCCAGCTTTTCAACGCACAGGTGGCGTAGGGGCTGGTACTGCACGCGCCGCTGGCCAGCGCTTCGCGTAGTTTGTCGACATCGGCATGCATCATGTAGCGAATGCTGTCCTTGAAATGGTCATTTTCGCCAAACCCGCCCTGAGTCATTTCACTGATGGCTTCATCCTTGCTCCAACCCTGGATCACCACGCGGTACATGGCCGCAATCAGCCCCGTGCGATCGGAGCCATGCTTGCAATGCATCAGCACCGGGCCTTCGGCTTCAGCCGCACGAATGGCGCGCAAGGCGGCAATGATGTCGGCATCGTCGACGTGGTTGGTCCGATAAGGCTGCTGCACCCGCGTGATATTGCCAGGTGGCAGCCAGCTGTCGTCCGACTCCGGAAGAAAGTTGACCACGGTGCCGATCTGCAACGACTGCAGCAGGGCGACGGCCTTGGCATCGGGCAAGGCACTGCGATACAGCGTCGGGGTCATCTGGTGCAGGTTGTATTGGGTACCCACGGGCTGGGCCCATTGGACCGGGCGCTCGGCACCGGCCTCGTCAGCCTGGGCACCCGGTGTTGTCCATAGCAGGGCGAGCATCAGGAAAATGGCAAGGCGGCGTAGTCTGGGCATGCTGGGAGTAACCGAGGCAGTGATGGACAAGGCCCGCAGCTTCGATGAGGCACGGTCAAAGGACTGTGAGGGCTTTGTCAAAAACTCATGAAGAGCGATCTCGGCCAAGTGACCCAGCGGTGCTAGGCAGGGTCGCACGGCTCGTATACTGTATATAAACACAGCATACGAGATGCTTCCCATGAACACGGCTCTACCACCCCGGGGTCGCGGTACCGGTCACAATCCGCACAACCGTTTTGCCCCGCGTCGCTCCCAGGCCGAGGACGATGGCTGGTACCAGGAAGCACCGCTGACCCAGGGCACCGAAGTGCGGATCGAAACGGCCAAGACCATCATCACCCGCAACAGCTCGCCGGACCTGCCGTTTGACCGCTCGATCAATCCTTATCGCGGTTGCGAGCACGGTTGCATCTACTGCTATGCCCGCCCCAGCCACGCCTACTGGGACCTGTCGCCAGGGCTCGATTTCGAAACCAAGCTGATCGCCAAGACCAATGCCGCTGCCGTACTTGAGCAGCAGCTGTCCAAACCCGGCTATCGCTGCGCGCCGATCAACCTGGGCTCCAATACCGACCCCTACCAACCCATCGAGCGCGAACAGAAGATCACCCGGGGCCTGCTCGAAGTGCTGCTGCGTTATCGCCACCCGGTGACGATCGTGACTAAGGGCTCATTGATTCTGCGCGACCTCGACCTGCTGGCCGAACTGGCCGAGCAGCGCCTGGTGGCCGTGATGATCAGCCTGACCACCCTGGACGACGAGCTCAAGCGCATTCTCGAACCACGCGCTGCGGCGCCCAAGGCACGCCTGCGGGCGATCCGGGTCATGCGCGAGGCCGGAATACCGGTCGGGGTGCTGTGCTCGCCGATGATTCCGATGATCAATGACAGCGAGTTGGAGCGCCTGCTCGGCGAGGCCCACGCAGCCGGAGCGCAGAGCGCGGCGTACATGCTGCTACGCCTGCCGCTGGAGGTCGCGCCGCTGTTCGAGGAGTGGCTCGCCGCCCATTACCCACAGCGAGCGGCGCACGTACTGAGCCTGGTTCGCCAGTTGCGCGGGGGCGACCTCTACGACAGCCGCTTCGGCGCACGCATGCGGGGCGAAGGGCCTTTTGCCGATCTGCTGGCCCAGCGCTTCGCCGTGGCGATCAAGCGACTGGGGCTCAATCGACGGCAGGGCTTCAATCTCGACTGCAGCGCCTTTTGTCCGCCGGGAGGGCAGATGTCGCTGCTCTGAACGCTGAATGGGCACGGGCGGTCTATCGAAACCGGGGACGGATCTATACTGTAGCCGCCGTCAGGCAATGCCTTGTTACGGCCGATTGTGCCGTACCTTTCCATTTGTTGAAGAGAGTGAATCATGAGTGACCAGGACTCGCGGCCTACAGCCGAGCCGCAAACCGCCCAAACCGATGCTGAAACCGCCGACATTGCGCTGCGGCATATCGTTGACGGTTTCCTGCACTTTCGCCATGAGGTCTTTCCACAACAGGAAGAACTGTTCAAGAAGCTCGCCACTGCCCAACGGCCTCGCGCGATGTTTATCGCCTGCGCCGATTCACGCATCGTGCCCGAGCTGATTACCCAGAGCTCCCCCGGCGACTTATTTGTGACGCGTAACGTCGGCAATATCGTGCCGCCCTATGGGCAGATGAACGGCGGTGTCTCCACGGCCATCGAATACGCGGTGCTGGCGCTGGGCGTGCACCACATCATTGTCTGCGGGCATTCCGATTGCGGGGCCATGCGTGCGGTACTCAACCCGCAGAGCCTGGAGAAGATGCCGACGGTCAAGGCCTGGCTGCAGCACGCCGAAGTGGCGAAAACGATGGTCCAGGAAAACTGCAACTGCGCCGACGAAAGCGAAAGCATGCACGTGCTCACCGAAGAGAACGTGATTGCCCAACTGCAACACCTGCGCACTCATCCGTCGGTGGCTTCGCGCATGGCCAATGGGCAGCTGTTTATCCATGGCTGGGTCTACAGCATCGAGACCAGCGAGATCAAGGCGTACGACGCCGACAAGGGCTGCTTCCTGCCGCTGGACGGCCCGCTGCCAATTCCCATGGCCACACCCAAGGCCCGCTTCTAATCCCGGTCCTCTGTAGGAGCGAAACAACTCACTCCTACAGGGTTTCCAAGGGGATCAAGCCGCAGGTTGGTCCAGCTCCAGCTCGACCCCGAGTTGGCGTGATAGGCACGGCCAGCGCTTCCAGGCAGCTTGCGTATCCGGGCTGTTGAGACGCTCGCGATAGCTCTCTACCGACTCCAGCGCAAAACTCTCCTCATTGAGCATTTCATCGATCGCATGGTGCACCGCTTCGTCCAGCTGGTTGGCGAAGGCTTCGCCGATCAGTTGGTGAGCGATCAGGTTGGCCACGGTGGTGTCCAGCGGGATCAGCGGCAGCCCGAAGTGCTTGATATAGAGATCGTTGATCTCCTCGACCAGGCGATGCGCCAGGTAGGCTTCGTCCAACAGGCTGTCGAGGCCTTCGTGCCCGGCCATGATCGCCGGCGGCTGGCTAAAGAAATGCTCGGCAATCTTGAGCACCGGCTTGATCTGCGACTCGATACCGGCTTCACGGGCCACTTCGTTGGCGGCGTCCAGGAGGTCCGGGACCTGGTCGATATAGGCGGCGACAAAACGAGTCATCACACCCTGGGCATCGACATCGGGCACCTGGATCGCAGGGTGCAGGTGGGGCAACTGGCTTTCCAACTGGCGCGTCAGCTGGCCGGTACTGGCCTCGTGCTGATGGGCTCGAAGGATCTGCTCACGCAATGCTGCGGTGTTCATGACAGCTCCAGAAACGGCAAGGAAATAGGGAAAATACAAGGTAGCTGGCTTACGAAGCCGTCTAAGACGTATTTGTCATAATTATTTCATGGTTATAGGCATGCGTTATATCCAATTGCCATCATCCATCTGCCGTTTGTCGTGATTTACCGGTCGAACCCGGGGGTTTTTCCAACTGCGGGCGATTTTCCCGATCGCGTTGCGAGGTACGAGTCGCTGTCTATACTCGGGTCTGTATGAAGTGAACTGATGATGTCCGACTGCATGTGCAGCCTTGGCTCGGCAGGAAGTTTCGTAGTCTTACAGCCGCTCCCTTGGACGCAGGTGAAAGCCGGCGGGATAACAAGAACGATAAGGGGAACCCGCAATGATGCGACATCCACGAGTCTGGATGGGCCTCCTGTTGTGGTCGATATTCAGCCAGGCGCAGGCCGCCTGGACAGTGAATATGGCGCCTGGAGCGACCGAGGTGAGCCACGCGGTATTCGACCTGCACATGACCATTTTCTGGATCTGTGTGGTCATCGGTATCGTGGTCTTCGGCGCCATGTTCTGGTCGATGATCATGCACCGTCGCTCCACCGGCCAGGTGGCAGCGAAATTCCATGAAAGTACGACGGTCGAGATTCTCTGGACCGTGGTGCCCTTCCTGATTCTGGTGGCCATGGCCGTTCCGGCCACGAAGACCCTGATCAATATCTACGACAGCAGTGAATCGGATGTGGACATCCAGGTCACCGGCTATCAGTGGAAATGGCACTACAAATACCTGGGCCAGGATGTCGAGTTCTTCAGCAACCTGGCCACGCCCGCCGAGCAGATCCATAACCAGGCGACCAAGGGTGAGCACTACCTGCTGGAAGTCGATCAACCGCTGGTGCTGCCGGTCGGGGCCAAGGTGCGCTTTCTGGTGACTGCCGCCGACGTGATCCACTCCTGGTGGGTACCGGCCTTTGCGGTCAAGCGCGATGCGATCCCGGGCTTCGTCAACGAAGCCTGGACCCGGGTCGAGAAGCCCGGCCTCTATCGCGGGCAGTGCGCCGAATTGTGCGGCAAGGACCATGGCTTCATGCCGATCGTGGTCGAGGTCAAGTCCAAGGCCGACTACGACACCTGGCTGGCCGAGCGTAAGGAAGAAAGTGCCAAGCTCAAGGAGCTGACCAGCAAGGACTGGACCCTGGACGAGCTGGTCGCCCGTGGCGACAAGGTCTATCACACCACCTGCGTCGCCTGCCACCAGGCCGAAGGCCAGGGCCTGCCACCGATGTTCCCGGCCCTCAAAGGCTCGAAGATCGCCACCGGGCCGGCCGCCGATCACCTGAGCCTGGTTTACCACGGCAAACCCGGTACCGCCATGGCTGCTTTCGGCAAACAACTTTCGGAAGTCGATATCGCTGCCGTCGTGACCTACGAACGCAATGCCTGGGGCAACAACAAGGGCGACATGGTGACGCCCAAAGACGTTCTGGCGCTGAAACAGGCAGAAAGCCAATGAGCCCGCCCATCGCGTTGTTCCGCCACCGGGCCGGGCTTGATGCCGGCCGCCGCCTCGTATTTGCGATTGCAGGAGACAGGACATGAGTGCAGTGATCGATGACCACGGTCATGCCGGCCATGACCACGCCCACGGTCCCGCCAAGGGCTTGATGCGCTGGGTGCTGACCACCAACCACAAAGACATCGGGACCATGTACCTGTGGTTCAGCTTCGCGATGTTCCTGCTCGGCGGCTCGTTCGCCATGGTGATCCGCGCCGAGCTGTTCCAGCCCGGCCTGCAGATCGTCGAGCCGGCGTTCTTCAACCAGATGACCACCATGCACGGCCTGATCATGGTGTTCGGGGCCGTGATGCCGGCCTTTGTCGGCCTGGCCAACTGGATGATCCCACTGATGATCGGCGCGCCGGACATGGCCCTGCCGCGCATGAACAACTTCAGCTTCTGGCTGTTGCCGGCAGCGTTTCTGCTGCTGGTCTCGACCCTGTTTTCACCGGGTGGCGGGCCGAACTTCGGCTGGACCTTCTACGCCCCGCTCTCCACCACCTACGCACCGGAAAGCGTGACGTTCTTTATCTTCGCCATCCACCTGATGGGGATCAGCTCGATCATGGGCGCGATCAACGTGGTCGCGACCATCCTCAACCTGCGTGCCCCGGGCATGACGCTGATGAAAATGCCGCTGTTCGTCTGGACCTGGCTGATCACCGCGTTCCTGCTGATCGCGGTAATGCCGGTGCTGGCCGGTTGCGTGACCATGATGCTGATGGATATCCACTTCGGCACCAGCTTCTTCAGTGCCGCCGGGGGCGGTGATCCGGTCTTGTTCCAGCACGTGTTCTGGTTCTTCGGCCATCCCGAGGTGTACATCATGATCCTGCCGGCCTTTGGCGCCGTCAGCTCGATTATCCCGACCTTTTCCCGCAAGCCGCTGTTCGGCTACACCTCCATGGTCTACGCGACGGCGAGCATCGCCTTCCTATCGTTTATCGTCTGGGCGCACCATATGTTCGTGGTGGGCATCCCGCTGGTGGGTGAGCTGTTCTTCATGTACGCCACGCTGCTGATCGCGGTGCCGACCGGGGTCAAGGTGTTCAACTGGGTCAGCACCATGTGGCAGGGTTCGCTGACCTTCGAGACGCCGATGCTGTTCGCGGTGGCCTTCGTGATCCTGTTCACCATCGGCGGTTTCTCCGGCCTGATGCTGGCCATCGCCCCGGCGGACTTCCAGTACCACGACACCTATTTCGTGGTCGCGCACTTCCACTACGTCCTGGTGCCGGGAGCAATCTTCGGGATCTTCGCCTCGGCCTATTACTGGCTGCCCAAGTGGACCGGGCATATGTACGACGAAACCCTGGGCAAGCTGCACTTCTGGCTGTCGTTCGTCGGCATGAACCTGGCGTTCTTCCCAATGCACTTTGTCGGTCTGGCCGGCATGCCACGCCGGGTGCCGGACTACAACCTGCAGTTCGCCGACTTCAACATGGTCTCATCGATCGGTGCCTTTACCTTCGGCGCCACGCAGATCTTCTTCCTGTTTATCGTGATCAAGTGCATCCGTGGCGGCCCGCCAGCACCGGCCAAGCCCTGGGACGGTGCCGAAGGCCTGGAGTGGAGCGTCCCCTCGCCCGCGCCTTACCACACCTTCACCACCCCGCCGCAAGTGAAGTGAGGAGCCGCTGATGGCCGACTCGACCCCGATCAGGCGCCTGGTAACACGGCTGCTGTTGCTGGTGGTGACCATGTTCGCCTTCGGCTTTGCCCTGGTGCCGATCTACGACGTGATGTGCAAGGCGTTCGGCATCAATGGCAAGACCGCCGGGCAATACGCAGGCCAGCAGGTGGTCGATCCGAGTCGGCAGGTGCGGGTGCAGTTTCTGTCGACCAATGCCATCGACATGGTCTGGGAGTTCCATTCCAAAGCCGATGAAATCTCGGTCAATCCAGGGGCGGTCAACGAGATGGTGTTTATCGCCTACAACCCCACCGACAAGCCGATGACCGCCCAGGCGATCCCGAGTATTTCCCCGGCGGAAGCGGCGATGTACTTCCACAAGACCGAGTGCTTCTGCTTTACCCAGCAAGTGTTGCAACCGGGGCAGCGAATCGAGATGCCGGTGCGCTTTATCGTCGACCGCGACATGCCCAAGGATGTGAAACACCTGACGCTGGCCTACACGCTGTTCGATATCACCGCTCGCCAGCCGCCTGTTGCACGGACAGGTGGCTAGGCCATCAAAGCGTGCCCGATAAGGAGAACAATAAATGGCAACTCATGAGCACTACTACGTACCCGCCCAGAGCAAATGGCCAATCATTGCCACGGTCGGCATGCTGATCACGGTGGTCGGCCTGGGTACCTGGTTCAACGACCTCAAGGCCGCACGCCCGGACTCCCATGGGCCGCTGATTTTCTTCGTCGGCGCCCTGTTCCTGGCCTACATGCTGTTCGGCTGGTTTGGCGCGGTGATCAAGGAAAGCCGTGCCGGCCTCTACAGCCCGCAGATGGACCGCTCGTTTCGCTGGGGCATGACCTGGTTCATCTTTTCCGAGGTGATGTTCTTTATCGCCTTCTTCGGGGCGCTGTTCTATGTGCGGCACATGTCTGCGCCCTGGCTGGCGGGCGAAGGCGCCAAAGGCATCGCCCATATGCTCTGGCCACAGTTCGAGTTCGCCTGGCCACTGCTCAACAACCCCGATCCCAAACTCTTCCCGGCGCCCAAAGGCACCATCAGCCCCTGGGGCCTACCGCTGCTCAACACCATCCTGCTGGTCAGCTCCAGCGTGACCATCACCATCGCCCACCATGCCCTGAAAAAGGGCCATCGCGGCGCGCTGAAGCTCTGGCTGGCGCTGACCGTGCTGCTGGGCCTGGCGTTCCTGGGCTTCCAGGCCGAGGAATATATCCACGCCTACCATGAACTGGGCCTGACCCTAGGCTCGGGCGTCTACGGCGCGACCTTCTTCATGCTCACCGGCTTTCACGGCGCCCACGTCACCATCGGCACACTGATTCTGTTCGTGATGCTGATGCGCGTGATGCGCGGGCACTTCAATGCCGAACACCAGTTCGGCTTTGAGGCAGCCAGTTGGTATTGGCACTTTGTCGATGTGGTCTGGATCGGCCTGTTTGTTTTCGTCTACGTGCTCTGAGGATTACCAGGGCGCGTGGGAAACCAGTTGGCCACTGAAAAAGCCCCAGCTGATCAGGGCCAGGGTGATGACGGCCAGGGCGACGCGCACGGTCAGGGCCCGCAATAGACGGGTGGAGCCGGCGTCGTCCTTGACCAGAAAGAACAAGCCGCTGAACAGGCTGGCGACCGTGGCGAACAGCATCAGGACGATTGCCGCTTTCAACATGGCGAGACTCCGGGGGAGAGGCGATGCCCATCAGTATAGCGAGCCAGGTACCCACCGAACGGTTGCGGCCATGAGCCGATTCCAGCCCGGTGTCGTGCCGTCCCTGATCGTGCTGTTGCTGCTGCCGCTGCTGGTGTTTCTCGGCTTCTGGCAACTGGGCCGAGGCGAACAGAAACACCTGTTGCTCGACAGCTACGTCACGCGCTTTGCTGCCGCGCCCATTACCGCGGAGGCCTTGCACACCCTGACGGACGCGGCTTATCGCCGGGTCGTCCTGCTGGGGCATTTCGACGCCGAGCACAGCCTGCTGCTGGATAACCGCAGCCGCGATGGCCAGGCCGGCGTCGAGTTGCTGCAACCCTTTCTCGACCACGCCAGCGGGCTCTGGGTCCTGGTCAATCGCGGCTGGCTGCCGTGGCCGGACCGGCGTATCGCGCCGGCTTTCGACACGCCGAGCCAACCTCTGCGCCTCACGACCTGGGTGTATGTGGCACCCGGGGCGACCTTCCAATTGCATGCCGATCCGCTCCAGAAAGACTGGCCCAGGCTGGTGACGGCGCTGGACCCGGCACGACTCTGGAACGAGCTGGGCCGCGAAGGCTTTGCCTATGAACTGCGGGCACAAAGTGGCCCGGCGACCTATCGCACCGACTGGGCAGTGGTCGCCATGGCCCCGGAAAAACACCTCGCCTACGCCGTGCAATGGTTCGCCATGGCGCTGGCACTGCTGCTTCTCTACCTCTATCTCGGATGGCACAACGCAAGGGAGAAAAACCATGGACACGGCCATGAATCCACCCGCTAGCCCGACGGCGCCGGACCCGCGACGACGCGCCCGCGGGCGCCTGCAACTGGTCCTGATTCTGTTGATGGTCATCGGCCCAATGGTCCTGGCCACCGGCATGTACAAACTGCAGTTCTGGGTGCCCGACAGCCGCAGCTATCACGGTGAAATGATCGGCAACGGCCAGACCCGCGCCGAGCTGGGGGTCACCGCCGACGAGGACCGCTGGCAGATCCTGGTCAGCGCTCCCCAGGCCTGCGATGCCGACTGCCAGCAGTTGGTCTACCTGGCGCGCCAGATCCAGATCGGCCTGGGCCGCGATGCGTCCCGGGCCAGCCATGCCCTGGCCAGCGCCCAGCCCCTGAGTGCCGAATACGAAGCCCGGCTGCAACGCGAGTATCCGCAGTTGCAGCGCTACCCGCTGGATCTGCCGGCCTACACCCGGGGGCTCGGCGCCAGCGGCGCGGCTGGCCAACAGCCGCAGCTATGGCTGGTCGATCCCCACGGCAACCTGGTGCTGCGCTATGACGCCAGGGTCAAGGGCAAGGATCTGCTCAACGACCTGCGCCACCTGCTGAAACTGTCGAACATCGGATAAGGGCATTCCCATGGCCAGACCTGGATTTCGTCTTGCGTTGCTTGCCACCCTGCTGGCACTGGTGGTGGTGTTGCTCGGTGCCTATACCCGGCTGACCCATGCCGGCCTCGGCTGCCCGGACTGGCCCGGCTGCTACGGTTTTATCAGCGTACCCAAGAGCGAAGCCCAACTGGCCCATGCCGAACTGCATTTTCCCGAGGCCCCGGTGGAAGCCCACAAGGGCTGGAATGAAATGATCCACCGCTACTTCGCCGGCGGCCTGGCGCTGACCATCGCCTTTCTCGCCGGCCGCGCCTGGCGCCAGCGCAAGGACGGCAGCGGCCAACCCTTGAAGCTGCCGCTGTTCCTGCTGGCCGTGGTCATCGCCCAGGCCGCGTTTGGCATGTGGACAGTGACGCTCAAACTCTGGCCACAAGTCGTCACGGCCCACCTGTTGGGTGGCTTTGCCACCTTGAGCCTGCTATTCCTGCTGACCCTGCGCCTGTCCGGCGTACTACCGGCGCTGGCCGTACCCAAGCGGTTGCAACGCTGGGCCACCGCGGGCCTGGTGCTGGTCATCGCCCAAATCGCCCTGGGGGGCTGGGTCAGCTCCAACTATGCGGCGGTGGCCTGTATCGACCTGCCGACCTGCCACGGCCAGTGGTGGCCCGAGGTCGATTTCGCCAACGGCTTTCACCTGACCCAGCATATCGGCCCCAACTATCTGGGCGGGCAACTGGACAGCGATGCACGCACCGCCATCCATCTGACTCACCGCATCGGCGCCCTGCTGGTGACCCTGGTCCTGCTCGGGCTGGCCTGGCAGTTGCGTGGGGTCGGCATGACTCGCCTGGCCGGGCTGCTGCTGGTGGCCCTGGCGGTGCAGATCAGCCTGGGGCTGAGCAATGTCTATTTCCACCTGCCCCTGCCGGTCGCCGTGGCCCATAACGCTGGCGGCGCCGCGTTGCTGCTGAGCCTGGTACTGATCAATTACTACGCGCGCACGGCGCTGGTCCGTGTTCGTCAGCCCGCCACGGTGGGCTGGCGCTTTCATCCACGTAAACAGACGGCCGGCCCAATCACGATAAAAGGAGAAATGCCATGGCGACTCTGATTGGCGAACGTCACAGCCAGGCGATCTGGCGTGACTATCTGGAGCTGACCAAACCCAAGGTGGTGGTGCTGATGCTGATCACCTCGCTGGTCGGCATGTTCCTCGCGACCCGCGCCGGGGTGCCGTGGACGGTGCTGGTGTTCGGCAACCTGGGCATTGGCCTGTGCGCCGGGGGCGCGGCCGCGGTCAACCATGTGGTCGACAGGCGCATCGATGCCGTCATGGCCCGCACCCACAAACGGCCCCTGGCTGAAGGCCGGGTTTCACCGACAGCGGCCTTGGGCTTTGCCTTGCTGCTGGCGGTGAGCGGGCTGGTGTTGCTGCTGGCGTTCACCAACCCGCTGACCGCCTGGCTGACCCTGGCGTCACTGCTCGGTTACGCGGTGATCTACACCGGTTTTCTCAAGCGTGCGACGCCCCAGAACATCGTGATCGGCGGCCTGGCCGGCGCTGCGCCGCCGCTGCTGGGCTGGGTGGCTGCGACCGGGCATATCAGTGCCGAGCCACTGCTGCTGGTGCTGATTATCTTTGCCTGGACGCCGCCGCACTTCTGGGCCCTGGCGATCCATCGCAAGGAAGAATACGCCAAGGCCGATATCCCGATGTTGCCGGTGACCCACGGCGAGCACTACACCAAGGTGCATATCCTGCTCTACACCTTCGCCCTGCTAGCGGTCAGCCTGTTGCCCTATGCAATCCACATGAGTGGCCTGCTGTACTTGGTTTGCGCCCTCGCCCTGGGCGCCCGCTTTCTGCATTGGGCCTGGGTGCTGTACCGTGGCAGTCAGCCGCACGCGGCGATCAACACCTTCAAGTACTCTATCTACTACTTGTTCCTGCTGTTTATCGCGCTGCTTGTCGACCACTACCTAGTGTTGAATCTATGACTCGAACTCAGAAAACCGTCTTTATTCTGGTCGCCGTAGTGGCGGTCATCCTCGGGCTCACGGTGCAGCGGGTGCTGTCCGGCAAGGGCCAGGGCGACCCCACCGCCCTGATCGATGCAGGGATCATCCTGCTGCCGCAGAGCCGCCAGTTGCCCGACCTGAAGATGCTCGACCAGGAGGGTCAGCCGGTAGCCGTCAACCAGTTGAAGGACAAATGGAGCCTGCTGTTCTTCGGCTATACCTTCTGCCCGGATATCTGCCCGACCACCCTGGCCCAGTTGCGTCAGATCAAGAGCGAACTGCCCAAGGAACAAGTCGACAAACTGCAGATCGTCCTGGTCAGCGTCGACCCCAATCGCGATACCCCGCAACAGCTCAAGCAGTACCTGAGCTACTTCGACCCCGAGTTCAAGGGCCTGACCGCGACCTCTCTGGGCGACCTGCAAAAGCTCGCCAATGCCGTAAGCATTCCCTTTATCCCGGCCGATACCAGCAAGCCCAACTATACGGTCGACCACAGCGGCAACCTTGCGCTCCTTGGCCCGGATGGCACCCAGCGCGGGTTTATCCGCGCACCGCTGAACAACCAGAAGCTGCTGGCCCAACTACCCGGCCTGCTGGCCCGTCCCTGATCGCCTAGTCCGCCTGACCGCGGCCCCGCCCAGGGCCGCGTGAGCGCCTACACCAGCCCGCCATTGGCCCGCAGGATCTGCCCATTGACCCAGCCCGCCGCCGGGCTGACCAGGAAGGCGATAATACTGGCAATGTCCTGAGGCTGGCCGAGGCGTTCGAGGGGTGGCATCTTGGCGAAGGCCTGGATCTGCTCCGCACTCTTACCGTGCAGAAACAACTCGGTGGCCACCGGCCCGGGGGCGACGGCATTGACGGTAATCCTCCGGCCCCGCAGCTCCTTGGCAAACACCTGGGTCAAGGACTCCACCGCCGCCTTGCTGGCGATGTACACCGCATACCCAGGCAGGTTGAGCCCGACGGTACTGCTGGAAAAATTGACGATCCGGCCGCCCTCATTCAGCCGCTTCGCGGCTTCGCGCAAGGTATTGAAAGTGCCCCGGGTATTGATCGCGAAGGTCTGCTCAAACAGCTCGTCACTGTGTTCGGCCAACGGCAATACCTTGAGAATACCGGCGTTGTTGATCAGCACGTCGACGCGGCCCAACTGCGCTTCGACCTGTGCGAACAACTCCCGGACCGCCGCCGAATCGGCAACATCGGCCTTGAACGCAAGCGCCCGGTGCCCGGCCTGCTGCAGCTCGGCGGCCAAGGCCGAGGCCTCGCTGGCGCTACTGGCGTAGTTGATGGCCACGGCAAAGCCGTCCTCGGCCAGTTGACGCGCGATCACCGCGCCAATACCACGGGAGGCACCGGTGACCAGCGCGACTTTGAGGGGAGCAGTCATGGTGTAGTCCTTGAGCAAAGGGGAGAGGCCGACAATTTCACCGATTTGCCCAGGGCAATAAAGCCCGGCCAGCTGACATCACTGTTCGCAAAATCCCAATAATCGAAGCGCCCTCGTACCGTCGTACGAGGGCGTGATCGTCAGGCGGCTTTTGCCGGTTCCTTGATCCGGTACCAGGCCACATACAGCGCCGGCAGGAACAACAGCGTCAGCAGGGTGGCGACGATAATCCCGCCAATCATCGCGTAGGCCATCGGCCCCCAGAAGACTTCCCGGGCGATGGGGATCATCCCCAGGCTGGCGGCGGCAGCGGTCAGCAAAATCGGCCGACGCCGATGCTCGGTGGCTTCGACCACCGCATCCCAGGGCTGATAACCCTCACGCTCGAAGGCATCGATCTGGGTCACCAGGATCACCGAGTTGCGGATGATGATCCCGATCAGCGCCAGGATCCCCAGGATCGCCACAAAGCCCATGGGCGTTCCGGTCGGCACCAGTGCCAGCACCACACCGATCAGGCCTAGCGGCGCAACACTGGCCACCAGGAACATCTTCTGCACGCTGTGCAGCTGGATCATCAGGAACGTCGCCATCAGGAACAACATCAGCGGCACCACCTTGGCAATCGGCCCCTGGGCCTTGCCGCTTTCCTCTACGGTGCCGCCGGTCGCGACCTTGTAGCCCACCGGCAGGCTGGCGGCAAACTCGTCGATCTTCGGCTTCAGTTGCTTGACCAGGTCGGTCGGCTGAATCTCGCCGTTCACCGCAGCCTTGAGGGTGATGGTGGGCTTGCGGTCACGACGCCAGACCAGCGGCTGCTCCAGTTCGTAGCGCACCGTGGCGAAGGCCAGCAATGGAATCGAGGTGCCGTTGGGGGTGACGATCTGCAAGTTCTGCAGGGTTTCCGGTGAGCCACGCTCGCTGTCCACCGCCCGGCCGACCACGTTGATCAGGTAGATATCGTCCTTGACCTGGGTCACTGGGGCGCCGCTGACAATGCTGTTCATCAGTTTGGCCACATCCTCCGAAGACAGCCCCAACTGACGCGCCTTGTCCTGGGCAATATCAATGCGCAACACCTTGCCCGGCTCGTTCCAGTCATAGATGGTTTCGCCGACATTGGGGTTTTCATCCAGCACCTTGGCCAAGGCCAGGGCGTGCTTGCGCACCTGGTCGATATCCGGCCCGCTGATCCGGTACTGCAGAGGCCGGCCCACCGGCGGGCCCATTTCCAGGGTCTGGACAAAGCTACCAATGCCGACAAAGTCCTCGCGCAGGCGTTTGTTCAGGCGTTCGATCAAGCCCGCGCGCTGCTCCAGGCCCTTGCTGACAATCACCAACTGGGCGTAATAGGGGTTCTGCAATTGCTGGTCGAGGGGCAAGTAGAAACGGATCGCGCCCTCACCGATATAGGTGCTCCAGTGCTCGATATCCGGGTCATCCTTGAGGGTCGCTTCCAGGCGGTCGACGGCCCTGCGCGTCTCCTCGATAGAAGCATTTTGCGGCAGGTTGAGGTCCACCAGGACCTCCGGCCGGTCGGACGACGGGAAGAACTGGTTCTGCACAAACCGCATGCAGAACACCGACAGTACGAAAATCAGCAGGGTAATACCGATACACAGCCAGCGATTGCGCATCGACCACAGCAGCCCGCTGTTGAACGCCCGGCCAATGCGCCCCGGCTCTGCGGAATGAGGCTTGATGTTCTGGCTGAGGATGTGCACGCCGAGGACCGGGGCAAACAGCACCGCGACCACCCACGACACCAGCATCGCCACCGCGATCACCGCAAACAGGGTGAAGGTGTACTCGCCGGCCGAACTGGCATTGAGACCGATGGGCACGAAACCGGCCACGGTCACCAAGGTCCCGGTCAGCATCGGGAAGGCCGTTGAGGTGTAGGCAAAGGTCGCCGCCTGTTCCTTGGTATCGCCCAGCTCCAGGCGCGTGACCATCATCTCCACGGTGATCATGGCGTCGTCCACCAGCAGCCCCAGGGCGATAATCAAGGCACCCAGGGAAATCCGCTGCATGGTGATGCCGCTGTACTCCATAAAGACAAAGACCAGCGCCAGCACCAGCGGGATCGAACAGGCCACTACCAGCCCGGCACGCAGGCCGAGGCTGATAAAGCTGACGACCAGGACGATGATCACCGCTTCGAACAAGGCCCCGGTAAAACCGCCGACCGCCTTCTCTACCACCACGGCCTGGTCCGAAACGTTGTGCACGCCCACGCCGACCGGCAGGTCGGCCGTCAGGCTGGCCATGCGCGCGTGCAGGTCGCGGCCGAACTCCTGGATATTGCCACCCGGCTTCATGGCCACGGCCAGGCCGATGGCCGGCTGGCCATTGAAGCGAAACTGCGGGGTCGGCGGGTCGACATAGCCACGACTGATCTCGGCGATATCTGCCAACCGGTAGAAACGGTCGTTCAGTTTCAGGTTAACCGTCTCCAGGTCTTTTTCCGACGCGTACTGCCCGCTGGTGCGCACGGAAATTCGCTCCGGCCCAGCCTCGATCACCCCGGCCGGGGTCACCGCGTTCTGTTGTTGCAGGCTCTCGACGACCTGGCGCTGGTCAATGCCCAAGGCCGCCAGCTTACGGGTGGAGAAATTCAGGTAGAGCACTTCGTCCTGCTCGCCAATCATCTCGACCTTGCCCAGGTTGGGCACATCGCGAATCCCGGCCCGGACCTGCTCGACATAATCGCGCAGTTGGCGCATCGACAGGCCATCGCTGGTAAAGGCGAAGACCGAGCCATAGACATCACCGAACTCATCGTTGAAGCCCGGCCCCTGGATACCCTGGGGAAAGCTGCCGCGGATATCGTCGATCTTCTTGCGCACCTGGTACCAGATCTGCGGAATGTCCTTGCCGCTGGTGGTGTCGCGCAGATACACGTAGACCGTCGATTCACCGGGGCGGGTGTAGCTTTTCACGTAATCCAGCGAATCGAGTTCCTCAAGTTTTTTCTCGATCCGGTCGGTGACCTGTTCCAGGGTTTCATCCACCGTGGCGCCGGGCCATTTGGTCTGGATGATCATGGTCTTGATGGTAAAGGACGGGTCTTCCTCGCGGCCCAGGTTGAAATAGGAAAACACCCCCATCAACAGGGCGACAAACATCAGGTACCAGACGAACGACTGGTGTTTGAGGGCCCACTCGGACAGGTTGAAACTCCCTTTCATTGCGGGCTTTCCTCATTGATTTTGACTTTCTGTCCGGGCTTCAGGCTATTCACCCCGGCGCTGACCACACGCTCGCCCGCCTTGACTCCGGACGCCAGGAGCATGCGACCGGCGTTGCGGCTCAACACCTTGACCGCGCGCGGGGAGACCGTCTGGGTCTGGCTGTCGATCAGCCAGATCCGTGTCTGCCCGTCGACCTCCTGCAGTGCCGACAACGGCAGCTCGGTGCGCGGTTCGATGGCCGTGCTGAGGGTTACGCTGATCGAGGTGCCGAGGCGAAACGCCGCCGGTGTCTGGTCCAGGGTCAGCCGCGCACGGCGAGTGCGCGTTGCACTGTCGGCCTGGGGTTCGATTTCACGCAGATGGGCCCGGGTGTTGACCCCTGGATCCAGCTGGCCGGCCACCAGGAACTCGACCCCTGCCGCCAGTTCATCGGCCAGGGTCGTGGGCAAGTCGATCACCGCTTCCTTGATATCCGGGCGCGCCAGGGTCACCACTTCCTGGCCGGCGCTGACCACCTGCCCGGCTTCGGCACGCCAATCGGTGACCACGGCCGCATGATCGGTGCGCAGTTCGCTGTAGGCCAACTGGTCGCGTGCCTGGCTGACGGCGGCCTTGGCCTGGGTCAGGGAGGCCGCGGTGGTCTTCAGTTCGGTCTGGGCGATATCGAGCTGGGCCTGGGCGCCTACACCGCGCTGGAACAGTTCCAGCTGGCGTCGGGCATTGGCCTGGGCATTGATCAACTGGGCCTGGACCCGCGCCAAGTCACCCTCGGCCGCGCGCAACTGGTTGCGCTGGTCGGTCGGATCAAGGGTGGCAAGCAGAGCGCCCTTTTCCACCTCGCTGCCGACATCCACGTTGCGCCGGGCAATGCGCCCCGCCACCCGAAAGCCCAGGGTGCTTTCATAGCGCGCCTGGATGGTCCCGGCGAAACGCCCGAGGCTCTGCTCGATCTCGGGCCGAACTTCGACAAAAACCACCGGCCGCACCGGATCCGGTGGCGGTTGTTCCTTCGAGCAGGCGGCCAGGGTCAGGCAGCCGAGCAGGATCCATGGCGTCGGCTTCATGGCTGTTTTTCCGGTGAGGGGCTGGCTGATACCGCGGAGCGATCGGCGATTTCCACCCGACTGCCGGGGTGCAGCAGTTGCCCGCCGGCCACCACCACCCGCTCGCCCGTCTCAAGGCCCGCGCTAAGGATCACCTGGCCAGTCAGGTAGCGGCTCACCTTGACCGGTTGCAGCCGCGCCTTGTCGTGTTCATCCAGTACCCAGACCGCCGGCTCGCTGACATCCTTGGTCAACGCCGACCAGGGCAGCGCGATACCGGCCTTGGTCGGCGCTGACAGCGTCGCGCTGACCACCGCCCCCAGGTCCATGCCGGCCGGCAGCGTTTCGAGGGCGACCTTGACCTGCAGGGTACCGCTCTGCGCCGAAACGGCCGGGGTCACTTCACGGACCTGGCCTTGGGTCCGGATCGACGGATTGTCCAGCAGGGTCACCTGGATCGGCGCATCCCCGGGCGGCTCGACCAGCAGCGACTCATAGACATTGAACACTGCATCGCGCCCGCCATCGCGGGCCAGGCTGAAGATCGGCATGGTCGCCTGCACCACCTGCCCGACCTCGGCCTGGCGCGCGGTTATCACCCCGGGGGCCTCGGCGACCAGGGCGGTGTAGCTCAATTGTTCACGGGCATTGGCCAACTGCGCCTGGGCAGCCACCAGGGCGCTTTTGCTGCTCAGCAGCCCGGCCTGGGCCGCGTCGTATTCACTCTGGCTGGTGTAGCCCTTGGGCAGCAGCTTGCGCTGGCGCTCAAAGGCCGCGCTGGTCTGCTGCACCCGCGCCTGGGCCGCGCTGACTTCGGCCTGGGCGCTGTCGACATTGGTCTGTAGATCCTTGGGGTCGAGGCGGGCCAGCACCTGTTGCGCAGACACCCGATCACCGACATCCACCAGGCGCTGAATGATCTTGCCACCGACGCGAAAGGACAGATCGGTCTGGACCCGTGCCTGGATATCGCCGGTCATGGTGACGAGGTTGGCAAAATCGCCTCGCTGCACTTCCTGGACCAGGACGCGCGGCCGCGTCGGCTCCTGCGGCGGCGCCTTGCCGCAACCGACCAGTAGCGCGACCAGCGCCAAGCCCATCCTCCCCTTGAATCGCCACCGCGTCATGCAGGCTCCTTTTTTGTGCCAGAGACGTTACGACTGTTAGCGTAGATCAGGGTTCATGATCTGCCTGACACGGCGACGACACTCGCAGGCAAGCTTGTGCAGGCGGTGATCCGGAGGCCCCTAAAAGGGCGGTTTTCAGGCAATGGACTACAGAAAACTCTTTCTGACGTGTGGGATGGATCTTTTACTCAGAACCGCGCTCCTATTCTCGAGAATCTTGGCCACACTCACCCAGCGCCGCATTCACGAGGAAGCCCGAGCATGTACAAGCAACCCCGTTTGCCTCACACCCGACCACCGGAAAAGCTCGACCCCGAGAACGTGCTCAAGCTGCTGGTCGCTCTGCGCCGGGCCGTCAAGCCACAACCGAATGAAACACCGCTCGCCTGATTTTTCAGGCAACACAAAAAACGCCGAGGGCTGGTAGCAGCCGTCGGCGTTGAAGTCTTGAAGGGTGTGGCGAATCAGAACGCCGGCAGTACCGCGCCGCTGTACTTCTTCTCGATAAAGGCTTTGACCTCGGGACTGGTCAGAGCCTTGGCCAGTTTCTGGATCGCCGCGCTGTCCTTGTTGTCCGGACGGGCCACCAGGAAGTTAACGTAAGGCGAATCGGCACCTTCGATGATCAAGGCATCCTTGGCCGGGTTCAGGCCGGCTTCCAGCGCATAGTTGGTGTTGATCATGTCCAGGTCGACCTGATCCAGCACGCGTGGCAGCAAGGCCGACTCCAGCTCCTTGAACTTCAGGTTTTTCGGGTTGGACTTGATGTCCTTGGGCGTAGCTAGAGCGTTCTTGGGATCCTTGAGTTCGATCAGCCCGGCCTTTTGCAGCAGCAGCAAGGCACGGCCGCTGTTGCTGCCCTCGTTGGGAATCGCCACGGTGGCGCCGTCCTTGAGTTCAGCCAGGCTTTTGACTTTCTTCGAGTAGCCGCCAAACGGCTCGACGTGTACGCCGATCACGGTCACCAGGTTCGTGCCCTTGCCTTCGTTGAAGTTCTTCAAGTACGGCAGGGTCTGGAAGTAGTTGGCATCCAGGCGCTTCTGGTCGACCTGGACATTGGGCTGGACGTAGTCGGTGAAGACCTTGATTTCCAGGTCCACGCCTTCCTTGGCCAAGGTCGGCTTGATCAGCTCGAGGATCTCGGCATGGGGAACCGGCGTCGCGGCTACTACCAGTTTATCGTTGGCCTGGGCCAGGCCGGCGGTCAGGGCTGCCGCCAGTGCGGTAAACAACAGAACCTTTTTCATGCAGTGTCCTTATCGAAAATCACGGTCATCAGCGACGACAGCTTCAAGTGGGGTGCCGATGACCTGATGTCAGCGGCGTGGGGCGGACAATAACGATATTTTTTATTCCCGAACAATATCTTTTATTCACTTTGATATTCCATTTTGCTCATACAGCGCTGCACCCGCGCTGCACCTACAAGGTCGCCAGCAGGCGCTTGAGGGCCGCGCGCTCTTCGGGCGAGCCCTGAGCAATCAGGCGTTCCACCCGGGCCAGGGCCGATACCTGTTCCGGTAGGTTCAGATGCTCGGGCAGGATCTCCTCGCCAGTACTGACCAGCAAGGCAAAGTGAATGACGTTTTCCAGCTCGCGGGTATTGCCCTGCCAGTCGTGGCGCTCCAGCACCCGCTGCGCGCTTTCACTGATCAGGGGCACCGCCAGGTTCAGGCGCTGGCTGTAGATCCCCAGGAAATACTCGGCCAGCGGCAGGATGTCGCCGACCCGCTCGCGCAAGGCCGGCAGGTCCAGCCGCCCTTCGCTGAGGTAGTGATAAAGACGTTCATGGAACTTGCCGGCGCTGACCGCCTGGGCCAGATCGATACTGGTCGCGGCCACCAGGCGCACATCGACCGGGCTAGGCTGCTGGGCCCCTACGCGGGTGACTTCGTGATTCTCCAGGGCGGCCAGCAATTTGATCTGGATCGGCAGGGGCAGATCGCCGATTTCATCCAGGTACAGGGTGCCGCCGTTGGCCGAGCCAAACCAGCCGGCGCGACTGCTCGCCGACCCGGCATGCGCCCCCGGGGCATGACCAAACAGCTCGGCATCGGCATAAGTCGGGCTGATCGCCCCGCAGTTGACCGAGACAAACAAGCCACCGCGATCACTGGCCCGGTGGATATGCCGGGCCAGCAGCTCCTTGCCGCTGCCGGTTTCACCACGAATCAACACCGGCAGGGCCTTGGGCGCCAGGTGCTCGAGGTCTTCACGCAGTTGCCGCGAACGCGGGTCGACAAACACCAGCGCCTTGGCGCGAATGCTCAGCGGGCTTTTCTCCGCGTCGGGAAAGGTCAGCAGCGGCTGGCCGAAGGTTTCATGCAGGCTCATGGCAGACTCCCGCCGAGCCCCGTCCGCAGACGGGGAGGCGTTGAACAGAAGGGAAAAGGTAATCAGGCGCGAAGCAGGGAATGCTGTTCCATGCGGGTTTGCAGCCGGTACAGATAGGCGAACCCCTGCTCCCAGCGCTGGTGGCCGGACTTGACGTTGATATGCCCGGCACCACTGATAATCCCGGCTTCGGCACCCCAGTCACGGGCCAGCTCGAGGGCACGCGGGGCGCTGACGGCGGCATCGTTGTCGGAAGCAATGACCTGGCTGGGAAAGGGCAGCAAATGCCGCGGAATCGGGGCGAAATTGCGCAACGCCGGAGCGCATGCAGGGCGTTCGACATCGGCCGGAGCCACCAACAGGGCGCCGCGAACCTGGCGCAGCAAATGCAGCGGCGCGCTCGCGGCCCAGTGGGCGACGGTGATGCAGCCCAGGCTGTGGGCAATCAGAATCACCGGCGTGCTGTCGGCGACGATCGCCTCGGCCAGTGCCGCCACCCAGTCTTCGCGGCGCGGGGTCAGCCAGTCGGCCTGCTCCACCCGCGCGCTGTTCGGCAGGCTGTTTTGCCAATGGCTTTGCCAGTGATCTTCGCTAGACCCTTGCCAGCCCGGCACAATCAGATAGCGAATCGACTCATTGCGCATGGGGTGCGCCTCCTGCAGCGTGTGCGTTGAGGAGAAGTATAGGCAGGGGATATATATTCGTTAAGGAATAAGAAGCTATTTATTAATCACTGTTAGCTATATAAGAAAAATAAACAAGAAGACAAAAAAAAGGGCCGCACCCTGCCAAGGAGACGGCCCGTAAAAAACGATAAAGGGCTCAACGTGCGGTAATCACCGACAGTTTGGTAATCCCGGCCCGCTCGATGGACGCCATGGCTCGCGCCACTTCGCCGTAGTTCACACCATTGTCAGCCTGCAACTGCACACGCAGTTCAGGGTCCCTGGCCTTGGCCGACTGGAGATTGAATTCGAGCAGCCCGGGCTCGATTTCATCCTTGTTGATAAACACCTTGCCGCTGCCATCGATGCTGACCACCAGCGGGTCCTTCTGCTCCACCGGTGCCACGGCCTCGGTCTTGGGCAGATTGATCGGAATGGCGTTGGTCAACAGAGGCGCCGTGACGATAAACACCACCAGCAACACCAGCATCACGTCCACCAACGGGGTAACGTTGATCTCGCTCAGCACCTCGTCGCTGTCCTGGGTAGAGAAGGCCATATCAGGACGCCTCCTTCACTTTCTGCGCATTGCCCAGGGCCGCGGCTTTCTGGGCCGCTGGATGGACCAGCACGCGGAACGAACTCTTCTGCGCCAGGCTGTAGAAGTCGTGGGCAAAGTCATCGAGATCGGCTGCGGTCAGCTTCAGGCGACGCAGGAAATAGTTGTAAACCAGCACGGCCGGCACTGCGACGGCAATCCCCACGCCCGTCGCTACCAGGGCCGCGCCAATCGGGCCAGCCACAGTTTCCAGGCTCGCCGAACCGGCTGCGCTGATGCCCTTCAACGCTTCCATGATCCCCCAAACCGTCCCGAACAGGCCGATAAACGGCGAGGTGCTGCCAATACTGGCGACCACGGCCAGGCCGGTTTCCAGGGAACGTCGTTCGCGTACGATCTGCTGGCGCAGGGCACGCTCCAGACGGTCCTGATGGTTGATGGCCTGGCTCAGGTCCGCCGCAGGGGCCGTGTCGCCAACCTGGATCGCGGCATAACCGGCCTGGGCCACGCGGGCAGCGGCACCGGGGTAGGTCTCGCTCAGCTCAGCCGCCGAGTCGAGACTGGATGCGGCCCAGAAGTGTTGGTGAAACTTGCGGTCCTGGGCCCTGAGGCGGGCGAACTGCACACCCTTGAACAGGGCAAGGCCCCAGGTGGCGACCGAAAAGACCACCAGCAGCCAGATCACCGCGCTTTCGATGGATTCGAGTGGAGATGCCAGTAACGTCATGATGTATTCCCTCTGTGAAGTCGATCAGCGCGTCTGATCAGTGAATCTTGAAGTCGATGGGCACACTGACCCAGCCGACCTGGGCCACATCGCCCTGCTTGGCCGGGACAAAACTCCAGCGCTTGACCGCTGCCAGGGCGGCATCGTCGAGCTGCTGGCGCCCGCTGCTTTTCTGAATCTGAATCTCGCCCGGCTTGCCGCTGGCCAATACCTGAACCCGCAACAGCACCGTGCCTTCCCACCCCCGACGCTGGGCCAGCTCCGGGTACTGCGGCGCCGGGTTTTTCAGGTAGGCGGCATTGGCCGAAGCCGGTGTTACCGGGGCCGGAGCTGGAGCCGGCGGCGCAACAGGTGCTGGCGCAGCCACCGGCTGGGGCGGGGCCGGCGGTTGCTCGATCGGCTTGGGCACCGGTTTGGGCGTCGGTTTTGGCTTGGGCTTGGGCACCGGTTTGGGCGGTGGCGGCTTGACCGCCAATTCGTCCTCCACGGGTGGCGGCGGCTCCACGACCGGCTCAGGCACAGGTGGTGTTTCAGGCGGCGGTGGCGCCGGCTGGGAAAATTCGATGGTCATCGGCGGAATTTCCGGCGGCACGAGCGGCACCGGGGTGTCCTGACGATTGACCCAATAGATCACCGCACCGTGCAGTACCAGCGCCAGCAGCCCCAGCAACCAACCTTCACGGCGACTGAGAATACCCTTGGGGTTTCTCTGCAAACGCAGTTGGCCCAGCGGCGTGCGATACGGCCGGCCAAGGTCGACCAACTCGCCGCTCGGTGCCTGGCGCCATAGCACCTCATGGGCACTGGCAGCGGTCTGGACATTGCCCATTGATTCACTCCTGCGGTCTTCAACCAGAAACCGAGGCACCTTCGCGGCAACCTCGTGGGGTGAATCATCGACGGGAGGTTCTTATCTCTTAAAGTATTTTTTAAAGTTATTGATAGACCAAAATGACATATATAACCCCACAGAAAGCGGCCAGGCCCCGCCGTGCAAGGGCTGGCGCGGCACGCCTGAAAGCCCATGCCTTCCAGGCATTGAAAATATTGCCAAAAGGCATCGTTTTCTCCCTGTGCACGCTGGGTAGAAGCGTGTTTCTACCGCATTTTCCAGCGCTAAAACCCGGCGCCTACTGGACGGCGATAGCCCGGGGCAACATGGCTCTATTTATATTCTTTTTTGATCTATCAATTTAAAATCATATTCATTGACGGAATATAAAGCTGTCTTTAAAACGTCAACGTTCTCCCCTACAGAGATCGGGTTCGCCTTCGATTCCCGGGACGTTTTTATGGATCTTCGCCAACTGCGCTACCTGGTTGCCCTTAATGAACACCGCAGCTTCGTTCGCGGCGCCGAGGCCATGGGCATTACCCAGCCGGCCTTCAGCCGCAGCATCCAGGGCCTGGAACAGGAGCTGGGTTGCCTGCTGGTCGAGCGGGGGCACAAAGAGCTGCGCCCGACACCCCAGGGCCAGGTCGTGCTGCAACATGCCCTGAGCCTGTTGCAGGGTGCAGCGCGCTTGAGCAGTGAGGTCGCGCGCATGGGGCAGCTCGACGCTGGCGAACTGCGCTTTGGCTGCCATCCGGCTGCGCTGGCGTTGGTGCCCGAAGCCGTGGCGGGGTTTATCCAGGCCTACCCCAACGTGCGCACCGGTTTTGAGGTGGACAATGACGAGCGACTGGGGCGACGCCTGATGCGCGAGGAGATCGAGTTCTTTGTCGGCGACCTGCGCCCTTTCGAAGCCGATCCCAACTTTCAGACGCTGGCACTGACACCTCGCCGAAGCGTGTTTTTCTGCCGGCCCGGGCATCCGTTACTGACCAAGGACAGCCTGTCCACCAACGATCTGTTTGCCTATCCGCTGGCCACCGCGCAGCTGGCACCGGGGACCCGCAAACGGCTGGCCAATCTGAGTGGACGTACCGATTTTGCACCGGCCATCGAGACCGAGTACTTCCCCGCGCTGGTGGACATCGTCCGGCGCAGCGACGCGATTGGCCTGGGCAGCGAAGTCGGCTTTCTTGAAGCCAGTGCCCAGGCGCCGCTGATGCGCCTGCAGTGGCGTAACCTGGCGACCAATATCGATAGCCTGCACAGCCACTGCGCGATTGTCAGCCGGGCCGGCTTCCGCCTTTCGCCCGCGGCCCGGGCGATGGTGGATCGCCTGGTGGCGCTGGATCACCAAAGGCCCTCGGGCGCCTCATAGCAGCCGCCCGCCGGCGGCCTCGAGGGGGCTACGAACTAGACGCGTCCAGGGACGCATAGCCCGGCTGCGCTGCACGCGTAAAGCGATTGGCCCGGGTGAAGGTGCCCAGGTCATTGAAGCGCACCCCCATCTCGGCCATCACCTTATGCGCCACCGGAGCGGTCAGCTGACGCAGATAAAAGGGTTCCTTGACCACAAAATGATGGATGCCATGGGTGCTGCCAAAGTTGAAGCAGAACGCCTGCAAGGGCCACATCCACCAGGGGTTGAGCACCTGGGTCTGCTGAATCACGTTGCCGGCCTCGACATCGCCGTAGTAGTGCATGTTCGAGCTGACAAAGTGCAGGCAAAAAGTACGCAGCACATTGGGGCCGATAATCACCACCACCGCGATATCAATCACCTGCATCACTGCCAGGGTCGTGGCCGACCACTCGATGGGCGCGCCCAGCAGCCCGGCGATGACATTGGCGCCGTGGAATCCGAGAAACACATACCACGCGCCCCAATGCAGCAATGCCAGGGGCGCATACACCAGCAACGTGCGCAAAATGATCTGCCCGCGGCGCCTCCAGGTCCTGGCCCGCAACACGCGAATCAGCGAGGACATCATGTTGTCCCCCACCATCAGCAATCGGGCGAAGCCCCAGGGCTCGCCATTGGTGATCGCCCGTTCCTCCAGATCGGCCTCGGTCCCGGAGACCTTGTGGTGGTTGAGGTGCAAATGGCGGCGAATCCACGGGTTGATGGTGCTCGGTCGCGCGAGCCAGACCAGTGCCAGCATCAGGTTGTGGGGCACGCGCTGTTTGCGAAAGTACATGCTGTGGATCAGGTCGTGTTCCAGCTCATGGGTCAGCGACGCGAAGAACGCATTGAGCAGCAGGCAGGCCCACCAGGCCAGGTGACCGCTGATATACAGCGCCGCCGAGCCGACCATCGCCGTCAATGCCAGGGCCAGGATTCCAGCTCCCAGGGCATCCTGATGCTGGAGCCAGGGGTAGCGTTGGCGCAGCTCCATGCCCCTGGCCATCACCACTTCACGAATATGCGCAGCACGCTGTTGCGGGCTCAGGTGTTCGGGACTTGCGCAAATACCCTGCATGCTTCCATCCTCTGGTTATTGATGTTCGCATCCTGCCCCACACGCCTGGCCGGGGGCGTAGCCGCGAACGCCAACCTGTTGACCGGATGCGCCAATCGCCATGCCCGAACCGACTTCCCTCTCCAGTTGGACCCGCGCCCTGCGCAAGCAGCTCGACGCACTGAACCTCGACAGCGCGGCGCTGTGCCGCCAGGCCGGGCTCGATCCGCAGTGGATGGAGGATCCCAACGCCCGCTACCCGCTGTCGGCCACCACCCGCCTGTGGCAACTGGCGGTCGAGGCCAGCGGCGATCCGGCCATCGGCCTGCGGGTGTCGCGGTTTGTCAGCCCCACCACCTTCCACGCCCTGGGGTATGCGCTGGTCGCCAGCGGCAGCCTGCGCGAAGTGTTCGAGCGCATCGTGCGTTATCACCCGGTGGTCAGCGATGCGCTGCTGCTGGAACTTGGTCTGGTCGGCGAGCGCTATCGCTTCTGCCTGCGGGTGCCGCCAGGCAGCCCGGAACCGGCACCGGAGGCCATCGATGCCTTTGCCGCGATCTATGTGCGGACTTGTCGCAATCGCCTGGGCCGCGACTATGCACCGCTCGCGGTGTTTCTGCGCCGGCCCGCACCGGCCGATCCCCAGCCCTGGCATGCGGTCTTTCGCGCGCCCATCGAGTTTTCGGCCGCCGAGGACCGGCTGGAGTTTGCCCGCGCGGACTTCGACAGCCATCTGGACGATGCCAACCCGGAGCTGGCCGAACATAACGAAGCCGTGCTGAAACGGACCCTGGCCCAATTGCAGCCCTTGACCTGGGAACGGCGCGTGCGCCGGGCCATCGAGGCCCAGTTGCCGGAAGGCGAGCCCGGGGCCGAAAGAATTGCCCAGACCCTGAACCTGAGCCTGCGCAGCCTGCAACGGCACCTGGCCGATGAAGGCTGTCGCTATGACACACTGCTCAATGAGTGCCGGGAAAATCTCGCCCTGCTCCATCTGCGCGACCCGCAGTGCTCCCTGAGCGAAATCAGCTACCTGCTCGGCTTTGCCGATACCAGCAGTTTCAGCCGGGCCTTCAAACGCTGGACGGGGCTCACGCCCGGGCAGTTTCGCGACGGGCTGCGCTAACCCCTTCAGACCCGGGCAAAACCCAACTCGAACAAGGTGCCCTCTGCGTCGCTGCTGACCCGAACCTGCCCCCCGTGCAGGTCCATGATCGATCGCACGATCGCCAGCCCCAGGCCACCGGAGTCGCCGGGTTCGGCACGGGATGGGTCGACACGATAGAAACGGTCAAACAGCTTGCCCAGGTGTTGCGGCGCAATCGGCTGGCCAAAGTTATGCACCTGCAACCAGCACCCTTGGGGCGTATCCACCCGCCGTAGGGTGATACTCGACCCCGCCTCGGCATGGCGCACGGCATTGGCCAGCAAATTACCCAGCGCCCGCTGAAGCAATTGTCGATCAGCCAGCCACTCGCCGTGCAACTGATTTACCAGGCGCAACTGGCGGTCGTCGGCCAAGGCCTCGAAGTAATCGCAAAGCTCGTTGCCCAACGCTTCCAGCCCCAGCATCTGGGGCTCCAGAACCCGTTCCGCCTGCTCGGCACGTGCCAGAAACAGCAGGTTTTGCGCCATGCGGGTCAGCCGCTCGAACTCTTCCATATTCGAGGCCAGCAGCTCCTGGTACTCCGCCGCACTACGTGGCTGATTGAGCGCCAGCCCATTACTGCCCAACAGGTTGTGCAGAGGGGTACGGATCTCATGGGCCAGGTCGGCGGAAAACTGCGACAGGCGCTGAAAGCTCTCATCGAGCCGCGCCAGCATGCTGTTGAGCGCCTGCACCGGCTCCTGCAATTCCGCCGGCGTACCGCGACTGTCCAGCCGCCGGTCCAGATTGCGCAGGTCGATGCCACGTACCGACTCGGCCAACTCACGCAACGGCCGCAGCCCTCGACGCAACAGCAACAGCCCCAGCCCGAAGGCCAGCACCGCCCCCAGGCCGACCGCCAGGTACAGGCGCAGCCGATAGCTGGCGAGCATCTGTTCGCGTTCGACCAGGCGTTTGCCGGCCACCACGGTCAGCGGCTCACCCGCCGGCCCCCGGGCTTGAGCCGCCAGCAGCGCCAGGCCGGAGCCATCGGCATCCTGCCCGCTCACGACATCCGCACGCCGTGGCGCCCGCGTCACCGGGATTGGCGCCAGCTGCGGCAGTTGCTGGCGGTGCGGGTTGATCTCGATCACCGTCGAGCCATCGGCGCGCTGCACCCGCAGCAGGCTATCAAGATTGCCCAACATGTTCTGATACAGCCGCGGGCGCTCCTGCAGCGCCTCCAGGCTGTCACTGTCCTGGAGCAACGCGCGCACCTGCTCCAGCCGGCCGAGCAAGGCCTGGTCGTCGCGAAAGGCGATTTCCGCCGCCAGGGAGCGGTAGAGAAACAGCCCGATACCGCTCAGGACCAAGGCGCTGACCAGAGCAAAGGCCAGGGCCAGGCGCCAGGCAATCGACTTAGTCATCCAGCGCTTCCAGGCGATAACCGACACCGCGTACGGTGTGGATAAGTTTGGGCATGAACGGGTCGTCGACCTTGGCGCGCAAGCGGCGAACCGCGACCTCGACCATATTGGTGTCGCTGTCGAAATTCAGGTTCCAGACTTGGGAGGCAATCAGGGTACGCGACAGCACTTCCCCCGGACGACTGGCCAACAATTGCAGCAGGGCGAACTCTTTGTTAGTCAGGGCAATCCGCTGGCCGCCACGGCTGACGCGCCGACGCAGCACGTCGACCTCCAGGTCGGCAATGCTGTACGACTCGGCTTCGCGCAGCGGGCCACGGCGCAACAGCGTCCGCACGCGGGCCAGCAACTCGGCGAAGGCAAAGGGTTTGAGCAGGTAGTCATCGGCGCCCAGTTCCAGGCCGCGCACTCGATCTTCAATCGCATCGCGGGCGGTCAGAAACAGCACCGGTGTCGCGGCCCGCTGGCGGATCAGTTGCAGCAGTTGCCAACCGTTGAGGCCAGGCAACATGACGTCGAGGATGATCAGGTCGTAGGCCTGCTGCTCGATAAAGTAACGGCCGTCGAGGCCGTTGAGTGCCACATCCACGGCAAATCCGGACTCGCCCAGGCCTTTGGCCAGAAAGTTCGCGGTCTTGGCTTCGTCTTCCACTATCAGCAAACGCATGACATACCTCAATGATCGTGCGCACAGGCTAGGCGCCCTGGCCCGGGTTGCCCATTACAAACTTGTAATGCAACTGACGGGGTTCTGACGAACCACCCTGGTTAGGGTGGCGACCTCAACTTCCCGGAGCCCGCCATGATCCACAAACCCCTTCTGTTCGGCCTGGCCCTGGCCGCCAGTGTCTACGCCTACGCGGCCCCAGAACTGCCACGCCACGCCGATCTCGATCTGCGTACCGCGCGCCAACTGGCCGACGCGGCACTGGCCCACTGCAGCGCGGCCATCACCGTGCTCGACCGAGGCGGCAATCTGCTGCTGGCCCTGCGCGCGGATGAGGTTGGCCCACACAACAGCCTCGCCAGCCAACGCAAAGCTTATAGCGCGCTATCGACCAAGACCGCGACCCGGCTTCTGGCCGAACGCGCCCAGGCCAACCCCGAAGCCGCCAACCTCAACACCCTGGCCGAATTGCTGCTGTTGGGCGGCGGCATCCCTCTGTTTGCCGGCCAGGAACTGGTGGGCGGCCTGGGAATCGCCGGTGCCGGCGGCGCGCCGCAAGACGAAGCATGCGCCTTGAGCGCCGCACAACAGCTTGGCCTAGCTACTAGCCGCTAATTTATTGACCCAGGAGATCCCCATGAACACTGTGAAAACCACCCTGGCCGCCCTTGGCCTGTGCAGCCTGTCGAGCCTGGCCCTGGCGGCCGGCAACCCATTGAGCGTGCATGTGCTAAATCTGGAAAACGGCCTGCCATCGCCCGGCGTCGAGGTCACCCTGGAAAAACACCAGGGCGCCAATTGGCAGCTTTTAGCCCAAGGCACCACCAACGAACAGGGGCGTATCACCGAGCTCTTTCCCAGCCAGCAACCCTTCGAAGCCGGCGAGTATCGCGTGGTATTCAAGACCGGTGCCTACTTCAAGCAGGCCGGGCGCGAGACCTTCTTCCCGCAAATCCCGGTGATCTTCCAGGTCAAGCAGACCGACCAGCACTACCATATCCCGCTACTGCTCAGCCCCTACGGCTTTTCGACCTACCGCGGTTCCTAGGGCAGCCCGGCCGCAGCGCGCAAGCGTTGCGCATCGAGGATGGTGATCTCGCCGTAATGCAACTGCACGACGCCCTGGCCCTGTAGTTCCTTGAGCAGTTGGTTGGTGGTCTGGCGCGACAGCCCGAGCATCGACGCCAACTGCTCCTGGGGCAGCTGCAACACCCGACGCGAATGCTCGATCTCACCATAGCCCTCGGCAATCATCAGCAAGCGGTGGGCCAGGCGTACCGCAGCCGGCATCAGGGTCATCTGCTCCAGATTGATAAAGGTCAGGCGCAACTTGTGGCTCATCAGCAAGGCCAGTTGGCGCCAGTGTTCGGGGTGCTTGTCGAGCCACTGCAACATCGCGGCCTGGGGCACCTGAAGCAGGAGCGCAGGGCCAACGGCATAGGCATCGTGGGTGCGCGGCTGGCCGTCGAATAGGCAGATTTCACCAAACCAGTGCGGCGCTTCGATCAGGCTCAACAGGGCTTCCTTGCCCTGCTCGTTGACGGTGCCGATACGCACCGCACCTTCGAGCACCGCGTACAAGCCGCACGGCGGATCGCCCCGCTGGAACAGCCGCTGCCCCGCGCTCAGGTGCCGCTCCCGGGCCAGACCCAGCAAGCTATCCTGAAATACCAGGGGCAAATGGCTGAACCACTGGCCGTTGCCCAGGCCGGTGCGCCATGCCTGTCTGTCCATGCTCTCTCCGCAACACTGATTGTCGGCTAACTGACAGAGCGAACATGTCGCCCAAGGCATGATCCGTCAACCTACAGGAGGAATAACAATGAAAAACCTCGTCGACCATCTCAGCCAGTACGCCGCCTATCACCGTGATCCGCGCAATATCGCGACCCACTTCATCGGCATCCCGATGATCGTGCTGGCCGTGACCATCCTGCTGTCGCGCCCCGGCTGGGCCGTCGCCGGGCTGACACTCAGCCCGGCGGTGCTGGTGGCGCTGGCCTCGGCCTGGTTCTACCTGCGCCTGGAACTGGCGCTGGGCGTGTTGATGAGCGGCCTGCTGGCGTTATCCGTCTGGGCCGGCCAGGCGCTCGCCGGCCAAAGCACGCTGGTCTGGCTGAGCAGCGGCCTTGGCCTGTTTGTGATCGGCTGGGTCATCCAGTTTGTCGGGCACTATTACGAAGGGCGCAAGCCGGCGTTTGTCGACGATATCAGCGGGCTGATTGTCGGCCCGCTGTTCGTGGTGGCCGAACTGGCGTTTCTGCTGGGCTTGCGCCAGGCGCTCAAGCACGAGATCGAACTGCGCGCCGGACCGGTTCGTGCACCTTCGACCGGTCATTCCGGACCGCTGTGAAGCCCGTTCAGCGCCTGTAGTTCGAGACCTGTAGTTCGAGACCTGTAGGCGCAAGCGCCTACAGGCGGTTCGGCGGGTTAGATATTCGCCTGTTTCTGCCAGACCTTGGGCTTGAAGAACAGCGTCTCGCCACGGGCCAGACCAACCAGGCTGTCATGGTCCTTGACCACTTCGGCTTCGATCAACTCGCTCTGGCCTTCGACCTTCAAGGTCACCCGTGTGGTGGCTCCGAGTGGGCGGATATCGCGCACTTCGGCCGCATGGTGGTCTTCCAGTTCATGACGCGACAACGACACTTCATGGGGCCGGAACAGCACGTGCTGGTCTTCGCCCAGGTGCAGGCGGTTGGAGTCGCCCAGGAAGTGATAGACGAAATCGCTGGCCGGGTTCTCGTAGACATCGCCCGGCGAGCCGATCTGCTCGATCACGCCCTTGTTCATCACCACAATGCGGTCAGCGACTTCCATCGCCTCTTCCTGATCGTGCGTCACGAACACCGAAGTCAGGTTGATATCTTCGTGCAGGCGCGCCAGCCAGCGGCGCAGCTCCTTGCGGACCTTGGCATCGAGGGCACCGAACGGTTCGTCCAGCAGCAACACCTTGGGCTCCACCGCCAGGGCCCGGGCCAGGGCGATCCGCTGGCGCTGGCCACCGGAGAGCTGCTCCGGGTAGCGATCGGAGAGCCAGTCGAGCTGGACCATATTCAACAGCTCGTGAACTTTGGTCGCGATCTGGCTTTCATTCGGCCGCTCTTTCTTGGGCTTCATGCGCAGGCCGAAGGCCACGTTGTCGAACACGGTCATATGGCGGAACAGCGCATAGTGCTGGAACACAAAACCGACGTTGCGATCACGCACGTCGTGCCCGGAGACGTCTTCGCCATGGAACACGATGCTGCCGTCATCCGGGGTTTCCAGGCCGGCGATAATACGCAGCAGCGTGGTCTTGCCGCAGCCGGACGGCCCCAGCAACGCCACCAGCTCACCGCTCTGGATATCCAGGTTGATGCTGTTCAGGGCCTTGAAGGCATTGAAGTTCTTGCTGACATTACGGACTTCGATCGACATGACTTATTCCTCCGCGGCGCTGGCGCGCAGGCGATTAATACGGGACTCGCTCCACTGCTTGAGCAGCAGGATAAAGAGCGCCAGGATCAGCAGCAGGCTCGCGACGGCGAATGCGGCAACGTGGTTGTACTCGTTGTAGAGAATCTCGACATGCAGGGGCAGCGTATTGGTCACCCCACGGATATGCCCGGAGACGACCGACACGGCACCAAACTCGCCCATCGCCCGCGCGGTACAGAGCACCACGCCGTAGATCAGGCCCCACTTGATGTTGGGCACGGTGACATGCCAGAACATCTGCCAGCCATTGGCGCCCAGCAGGCGCGCCGCTTCTTCTTCCTGGGTGCCTTGCTCCTGCATCAGCGGGATCAGCTCACGCGCGACAAAGGGCACGGTGACAAAGATGGTCGCCAGCACGATGCCCGGCAGGGCAAAGACGATCTGGATATCGTGATCCTGCAGCCACGGGCCGAACAGGCCCTGGGCGCCGAACATCAACACATAGACCAGACCGGCGATCACCGGCGACACCGAGAACGGCAGGTCGATCAGCGTCACCAGCATGCTCTTGCCGCGAAAACTGTACTTGCTCACGCACCAGGCGGCGCTGACACCGAACACCAGGTTCAACGGCACCGAGATCGCCACGGCGATCACCGTGAGTTTCAGGGCCGAAAGCGCATCGGGTTCAAAGATGGCGGTGAAGAAGGCGCCCACCCCCAGTTTCAGGCCCTGGGACACCACGATAAACAGCGGCAACAACAGAAACAGCGCGAAAATCAGCCAGCCAAGGCCGATCAGGATGCGCCGCGAAGTGGCACTGCCGCGGCGGGCGGCATTGGCCGAAGACGCGGCGCTAATCGATGATTGGGACATGTTCCGGGCCTCCTTATGGGGTTTCGATGCGGCGTTGCAGCAGGTTGATCAGCAGCAACAGGACAAAGGAAACCACCAGCATCAGCACGCCAATGGAGGTAGCGCCGGTGTAGTCGTACTGGTCCAGCTTGACCATGATCAGCAGCGGCAGGATCTCGGTCTTCATCGGCATATTGCCGGCGATAAAGATCACCGAGCCGTACTCGCCCACACCCCGGGCAAAGGCCAGGGCAAAGCCGGTCAGCCAGGCCGGCAGCAGCGCCGGTACGAGAATATGGCGGAACACCTGCAACGGCTTGGCGCCCAGGCAGGCGGCGGCTTCTTCGACTTCCCGGGGGATATCGGCCAACACCGGCTGTACCGTGCGCACCACAAACGGCAGGGTGACGAAGGTCAGCGCCAGGGTAATGCCCAGGGGCGTGTAGGCGATCTTGAAGCCCAGGTCGGCGGCAAACTGCCCGACCAGGCCGTTGGGCGCGTACAACGCCGTCAGCGCGATACCGGCTACGGCGGTCGGCAGGGCAAACGGCAGATCGATCATCGCATCGATGATCTTGCGTCCCGGAAAGGTGTAGCGCACCAGGATCCACGCCAGCAGCGTGCCGATAATGCCGTTGATGATGGCGGCATAGAACGCCGTGCCGAAGCTCAGCTTCAAGGCGGCAATCACCCGTGGCGCCGAGATGATGGTCCAGAACTGGTCCCAGGTGAGCTGGGAGGCATGCACGAACATGGCCGCCAGCGGTATTAGCACAATGAGGCTGAGGTACACCAAGGTGTAGCCCAGCGTCAGCCCGAAGCCGGGTATGACGGGGGAGATACGACGCGACATAAAAGTCCTTGGTTGACACGCAAAGCCCGGAAACGAATCCGGGCCCATTGCTCTAGCTATTCAGCGATACCGGCAGGCTCGCCACGTAGGGTTACTGCGCCTGGTAGATCTGGTCGAACACGCCACCGTCATTGAAAAATTTCGGCTGCGCAGTTTTCCAGCCGCCGAAGTCTTTGTCGATAGTTACCAGTTCCAGTTTCGGGAACTGCTGGGCGTACTTGGCCGCGACGCTCTCATCACGCGGGCGATAGAAGTTCTTCGCCGCGATCTCCTGGCCAGCCGGGCTGTACAGGTGCTTGAGGTAGGCTTCGGCGATCTGCTCGTTGCCTTTTTTCTGGGCATTCTTGTCGACAACAGCCACTGGCGGCTCGGCGAGGATCGACAGCGAAGGCACGACGATATCGAATTTATCGGCGCCGCCATCTTCCTTGAGTGCCAGGAAGGCTTCGTTTTCCCAAGCCAGCAGCACGTCACCCTGACCGTTGTTGACGAAAGTGATGGTCGAGCCACGAGCCCCGGTATCCAGCACCGGTACGTGTTGGAACAACTCCTTCACGTATTCCTGGGCCTTGGCTTCACTCCCGCCATTGGCTTTCAGGCCGTAGGCCCAGGCGGCCAGGAAGTTCCAGCGCGCACCACCGGAGGTTTTCGGGTTCGGGGTGATGACTTCCACGCCGTTCTTGGTCAGGTCGCCCCAGTCCTTGATGCCCTTGGGGTTGCCCTTGCGCACTAGGAACACGATGGTCGACGTGTAGGGCGTGCTGGCCTGCGGCAGACGCTTCTGCCAATCCTCGGGCAGGGTCTTGCCGAGCTTGGCGATCTCATCGATATCGCCGGCCAGGGCCAGGGTCACCACGTCGGCTCGCAGGCCATCGATCACCGCACGGCCCTGCTTGCCCGAACCACCGTGGGACTGCTGGATCTTGACGTTGTCGCCCGCATGATCCTTCTTCCAGAAGCTGATGAACTCGGCGTTGTATTCCTGGTACAGCTCACGGGTCGGGTCGTAGGACACGTTGAGCAGCTCATAATCCTTGGCAACGGCGGAACCGGCAAAAACGGCGCTGGCGAGAGCGGCCAGGGCATAACGGCGAATAGACATGGTGAAGCTCCTGAATTCTTTGAGAGGGCGGTTTTCTTATTGGCGCTTCAGGCCCGCATTCGTGCTTGAACGCTGTGGTGCTTGCTGAAAGTCATGAAGTACGCCCTCCGGTGGTCCAGTCGGGTGCCGAGGCTTAGCTGGGCTTGTTGCCAGGGTTTTGCAGACGGAATTTTTCCTTGCGCTCAATCTGCACGACCTGGGCGTTGTGGACCGTGATTTCCACCGATCCAAACCGCAGGTCGCGCAGCGCGCTCTGAATTTCACGCAGGATGCTTGCTTCGTCCTGGCCGTCAACACTACGCAGGGATGCGCTCATGGTCGTGCTCCTGAAATGAGGTGTGCCCGGCAGTGGGGCACTGCTGATGGCGTAGGGCAATCTTATTCAGGGCGAGTTATTCTTAAAAATACTATTTAAGAATGTTTATATAACCAAAATAAAAATCACCGCCGACTTGCAGCCGCGAGCTCGTGCGCGATGGCGCCAAGCCCGCCAAAAGCGCAATCGCGAGTCAGCCCGCACCTGCAGAAATGAGGGATTACAAGCGGATCTGCGGGGCGCAATCCCAGTCGAGCTGCGCCGCCGGCACCGGCCGGCTGAACCAGTAGCCCTGGCCGAGTTCGCAATGCTGTTCGAGCAGGAAGCGCGCCTGCTCGACGGTTTCGATGCCTTCGGCGTGGACCTGCATGCCCATGCTCTGGGCGAGGGCGATGACGACGCGCACAATCGCCGCATCATCGTCGTCACACGGCAGGCCGGCGACAAAGCCCTGGTCGATCTTGAGCTTCTGTACCGGCAGGCGCTTGAGGCGCAACAACGACGAGTAGCCAGTGCCGAAATCATCGATGGCCAGGCTCAGCCCCAGTTCGCGCAGGCGGTGCAACTGCTCCAGCGCCACTTCCGGATCGTCCATTACCGCACTTTCAGTGACCTCCAGCTCCAGCAGCGACGGGTCCAGCCCGGTATCGTGCAGCACCTTGGCCACTTGCTGGTACAGCTCGTGCCGGCCGAACAGGCGGCTGGAGATATTCACCGCGACAAACGACAGCTGCCGGCCTTCAGCCTGCCACTGGCCCATCTGCCGACAGGCGTTTTCCAGCACCCAGGCATCGATCTCGGCAATTAGCCCGGTCCGCTCGGCAATCGGAATGAACTCGCCCGGCGGCACCAGCCCGCGTTGTGGGTGCTGCCAGCGCACCAGCGCCTCGACGCCGATCAGCCGGCTGTCACGCAGGTCATGTACGGGCTGGTAGTAGACCCGCAACTCTTGCTGCTCCAGGGCGCGCCGCAACTCGGTCGCCAGTTCGATCCGGTTCTGGGCATGGGCGGTCAGCTCTTCGGTGTAGAGCGCATAGCCTTCGCGGCCCGAACTCTTGGCCTTGAACAGCGCGGAGTCGGCGTTACGCAGCAACTGCTCGGCATTCAATGCATCGCTGGGGAACAGGCTAATACCAATACTCGCGCTGACAAACAACTGGTGCTCGTCGAGGGGAAAGGGCTCTTTCAGGCAATCGAGAATCTTCTGCGCCAACCCCGCTGCCTGCACCACTTGCGAGCAGTCTTCGACCAGCACGGCAAATTCGTCGCCGCCCAGGCGTGCCAGGGTGATGCCTGTATCAACCAGGTTTTGCAGGCGCTCGCCCACGGCCTTGAGCAGTTGGTCGCCCACATTGTGGCCCAGGCTGTCATTGATGATTTTGAAGTGATCCAGGTCGATCAACAACAGCGCACACCCGCGCTTGTGCTGCTGCGCTGCGGCTAGAGCCTGCTCGGTACGGTCGGTGAACAGCAGGCGGTTGGGCAGGTCAGTCAAGGGATCGTGATGCGCCAGGTGCGCCAGTTCGTGCTGGGAATGCTTGATCGCGCTGATATCGGAGAACACCGCAACGTAATGGCTGAGCATGCCGCGATCATCGTGAATCACCCGGATACTCTGCCATTGCGGGTAGATTTCACCGCTCTTGCGACGGTTCCAGATCTCGCCGCTCCACTGCCCGTCCTTTTCCAGGGCGTCGAACATCACCTGGTAGAACTCGGCCGAATGCCGGCCGGATTTAAACATGCTCGGCTGGCGCCCCAGCACTTCCTCGCTCTGGTAGCCGGTAATCTGCACAAAAGCCCGGTTTACATGGACGATCAAGCCGTACTTATCGCTGACCAGCACGCCTTCACGGGTACAGTCGAACACCGCAGCCGCCTGGCGCAGGCGTTCGCGATCCACCCGCTGGAGCTTCAAGCGCGCGCCGATCCCGAGAAAATTGAACAGGCGTGCGCGCGCCACAAAGATCAGCCCGGCACTGAATGCCGCCCAGACATAGCCGTTGATCAGTTGCCAGTGCAGCAACTCATCGGCGTCATCGAACAGATCGCCCAGCAAATGGCTGCTCAACTGGAGCCAGAAGATGGATAAAAGCAGATAGAGAAGAGCTGCGCGCAAGGCATCACGATAAGAAACTGACATATGACAGTGAAAGCCCCTACGAAAAGATCGGCATTATAGTGTAAGAAACATCCAGCGACTCTTATCTCTAAGGCCTACTGGTTTTATCCGTAGGCATGGGGATAATACAGCCCTGCTGTTTCTTAACGACGAGGGCTACACAGCCTATGTGGTACAACGGTTTTCTCGATCTGTCGGCCTGGCAACTGGTGGCAGTCACCCTGTTGATGACCCATGTGACCATTGTCGGGGTCACGGTCTACCTGCACCGTTATTCGGCTCACCGCTCGCTGGAACTCAATGCCGGCCTCAAGCACTTCTTCCGTTTCTGGCTGTGGCTGACCACAGCGCAGAATACCCGCGAATGGACCGCGATCCATCGCAAACACCATGCCAAATGCGAAACCGTCGATGATCCGCACAGTCCGGTCATCAAGGGCCTTTCCACGGTGCTGCGCACCGGGGCCGAGCTTTACCGCGCCGAGGCGCAAAACCCCGAGACGCTGCGCATCTACGGCAAGAACTGCCCCGAGGACTGGATCGAGCGCAATCTCTATTCGCGCTTCCCCCTGGGCGGCGTCGCCTTGATGGCGGTCATCGACCTGCTGCTGTTTGGTGCAATCGGCATCACCATCTGGGCCATCCAGATGATGTGGATTCCCGTTTGGGCTGCCGGCGTAATCAACGGCCTGGGACATGCGGTCGGCTACCGTAACTTCGAATGCCGCGATGCCGCGACCAATCTCGTGCCCTGGGGCATCTTGATCGGTGGTGAAGAACTGCACAACAACCATCACACCTACCCCAACTCGGCCAAGCTCTCGGTGAAAAAATGGGAATTCGACCTGGGCTGGGCCTGGATCAAAGTCTTCAGCTTCCTGGGCCTGGCCAAAGTCCAGCGGGTCGCGCCTATCGCGCATCAAGTCGAAGGCAAGGGGCACCTGGACATGGACACCGCCATGGCCATCCTCAACAACCGCTTTCAGATCATGGCCCAGTACCGCAAGCTGGTGATTGCCCCCCTGGTGCAGCAGGAGCTGGCCAGGGTCGATCACTCGGTCCGCCACCAGTTCCACCGTGCCAAGCGCCTGCTCTCGCGGGAAACCAGCCTGCTGGAAGATCGCCATCACCAGCGCATCCAGACCATGCTCGAGCACAGCCAGGCACTCAAGGTAATTTACGAAAAACGCCTGGCGCTGCAACAGATCTGGGTCAAGACCAGCGCAAATGGCCATGACCTGCTGGCCGCCATCAAGGACTGGGTCCATGAAGCCGAGGCCAGTGGCATCCACTCGCTGCGCGACTTCGCCAACCAGCTGAAAACCTACTCGCTGCGCCCCTCCGCTGCCTGAAACCGTTGATCGGCGCGCCCTGCTCCAGGGCGCGCGCTTCGGAACTTCACCCCGAATCGTCTATCTGACCTAGCAATTCGCCATCCTGGCGGGCTTTACCTTGGCCGCGTCGGCTTGACTGCATGGCGCAGCGTTCGAGATCAGTGTCGATGGTCAACACTCCCACAAATCCGCCGTCTTCCCCGCCATGGCCGGAAGCGGCGCAAACGCTGCTGGCCTTGATGCACGCCCAGGGCGAGGTCGCACGTCTGAGCGAGCGCGAGCAATTGCTCAGCTCCTTGCTGGTCAGTGTCAATGCCGTGCTCTGGGCCTTCGACTGGGAGGCCCGGCAGGTGCTGTATGTCAGCCCGGCCTATGAACGCATTTTTGGGCGCTCCGCCGGCCTGCTGCTGGCCGACGTCAATGAGTGGCGCGACAGCATCTACCCCGACGACCTCGACTATGCCGAGCGCAGCCTGGCCAGCGTACTGGAGAAAGGCGCAGTGGAGGACCGCGAGTACCGCATCATCGCCGCCGACGGCCAGGTGCGCTGGCTGAGCGACAAATGCTTCGTCAACCGCCAGGCCCAGCCCTTGGAGCGCTTGATCATCGTCGGGATCGCCGAAGACATCACCGAGAAAAAGCGCCTGGAAACCGAGCTGCAACGCCTGGCGACCACCGATGTGCTGACCCAAAGCAGCAACCGCCGACACTTCTTCGAATCTGCCCATCGCGAATTCGAACAGGCTCGCCTGCAAGGTCTGTCGCTGTCGTTCCTCTTGCTGGACATCGACGATTTCAAACAGGTCAATGACCGATATGGTCATCCGGAAGGCGACCAGGTGCTGCAACGCATCGCCGAAAGCGGGCGGGCGGTATTACGCCGTGGCGACCTGTTTGGCCGGATCGGCGGCGAAGAGTTTGCGGCGGTCTTCCCCGGCTGTCCGCCGCAGGTGGCCCAGCAGATCGCCGAGCGGCTGCAGCGGGAAATCCAACGGTTGAGCTTCACCCACGACGGACAGGCCTATGGGGTAACAGTCAGCCAGGGCCTGACCAATATGACCGAGGCCGACAAGAGCCTCGACAACCTGTTTGCCCGCGCCGATGAAGCGATGTACCAGGCCAAGCGCCAGGGCAAGAATCAGATTGTGCTGGCCTGACGCGTTATCGGCGCCAGGACTCTTGGGGGACGTCGCTAGTTCTTGCGCAGGCGCGTCAGTTCCGGCAAGCCGATTTTCAGCAGCCGTGCAGTACGTCCCTGGCTGATCTCCTCGACCCCTTCATTGGGCCTGAGCCGCGCCAGTTGCGCGGCCAGGTTCAGCGCCAGCGCTTCGCGCGAATAGACGCCACCGCCCAGCTGATACACCGCGGCGATCAACTCACGCAACGCCAGCGGCAAACGCCAGCGCGTGCGCAATGCCGAGCCATAGCCGGCGCCAAACTCGTACAACGCCTCACCTATCGCTTCGTCGTCCAGCTCGCCACCGGCCTGCAGCCATTCCTGCAGGCACCGCAGCAACGCCAGGTCACCCAAACGGTGCAGCATGCCGGCGCAGTAGCAAAGCTCCTGATCCAGATCCAGCAGGCGCGCCAGAGTCCGGGCATATTCGGCGGTGTGCAGCGACAACTCCCAGTAACGCTCGGCGTAATCGCCCAGGCTGGCATCGCTCAGCCGCGCACTGCGCTTGAGCGCCAGGCCGAGAATCAGATTCATGCTCTGCGCAGCCCCCAGGCGATGCAGCGCCTGGGACAGAGTCTGCACCGCGCTGCCCAGGTGCTGGGCAGCGCTGTTGGCCGCAGCGATCAATACGGCATTGATCTGCGGATCGGTGCGCAGCTCTTCTTCAAGCATCTTCAGATCCAGCCCCTGGGCGTTCAGGCTGCGCTTGACCGCCACCTGCACATCGGCCAGCAAGGGCGCGCCATCGGCAGAGACCCGCCGCAGTTCGAGGAATTTCTGCAGGCTCATGCCCGGGGCCAGGCTCGGGATTTCGCAGGACACCTGCTCACCGTCGCTGAGCAGCAGATCCTGCAGCCGCTGGGTCAGGCTTTCAATATTCAGGGGCTTGGTCAGGTAGGCCGTCGGCGCCAGGGGCAGGATCTCGCGCACACTCGCAATATCACTGCGCGAACCCAGCAGGATAAACGGCAACGGTGGCTGGCGTTTTTTCTGGCGCATGTTGCGCAGCAAGCTCAAGCCATCGACACCGGCCAGCTCCCAATCGGCGATCACCAGGTCATAGGGCTTTTCATTCAGCAGTTCCAGAGCCTGCCGACCATCCAGGCACACATCCAGCCGCGCATCGCAGCGAACATTGAGCAACACCTGCTGGAGCAGGTCTCGGGACCAGGGGTCTTCCTCGGCAATCAGCACCCGCGGTACCGCCGGTAAATCCACAACACTCATGCAACACTCTCCGAGGGCAATGCCTGCACCTTAGTCAAAGGCGCGGCGGGCATACAGCCCAAAGCCGAGTTGCTTCGATAAAAGTCGAAAAAAAACCCGCCGAAGCGGGTTTTTTGTCGAGCGGGTCACAGATCAGGCAAGTTCAGCGAAGCACTCTTCGATGATTGCCAGGCCTTTGTCCAGTTGCGCGTCCGGCGCGGTCAGCGGAACCAGTACGCGCAGAACGTTGCCGTAGGTGCCGCAGGACAGCAGGATCAGCCCCTTATCACGCGCCTTGGCGACGATCTGGGCCACGGCTGCAGCGTTCGGCTTGTGGATATCACCGCCTTCGCACAGTTCGATCGCGATCATCGCGCCCAGACCACGGACATCACCGATAACCGGGTACTTCGCCTGGATCTTGCGCAGACCACCGACCAGACGCTCGGCCACCGCCTTGCAACGGTCCAGCAGGTGCTCTTCCTCGAAGATTTCCATCACGGCCAGGGCCGCCGCACAGGCAATCGGGCTACCGGCGTAGGTGCCGCCCAGGCCGCCTGGCGCAATGGCGTCCATGTATTCGGCCTTGCCGCATACACCGGCCAGCGGGAAGCCGCCTGCGATGGATTTGGCGAAGGTGGTCAGGTCGGCAGCAACACCCATCTGTTCCATGGCAAAGAAAGTACCGGTACGGCCGGCACCGGTCTGCACTTCGTCGGCGATCAACAGGATGCCGTGCTGGTCGCACAGGGCACGAAGGCGAGCCATGAAGGCTTTAGGCGCAACGTAGAAACCGCCTTCCCCCTGAACCGGCTCGATGATGATTGCAGCGATGTCTTTAGGCTCGGCATCGTTCTTGAAGATACGCTCGATGCTGGCGATGGAGTCATCAACGCTGACGCCATGCAGTTCGTTCGGGTACAGCGCGCGGAAGATGCCGCCTGGCATCAGGCCCATGCCGGCCGAGTACGGTACGACTTTACCGGTCAGACCCAGGGTCATCATGGTACGGCCGTGGTAGGCGCCGGTGAACGCGATCACGCCGGCACGGCCGGTGGCGGCGCGGGCGATTTTCACGGCGTTTTCGACCGCTTCGGAACCGGTGGTGACCAGCAGGGTTTTCTTGGCGAAGTCGCCAGGCACCTTGGCGTTCACTTTCTCGCACACTTCAACGTACGGCTCGTAGGCCAGCACCTGGAAGCAGGTGTGAGTCAGCTTGTTCAGTTGCTCGGTCACGGCGGCGATGATTTTCGGGTGCACGTGGCCGGTGTTCAGTACCGCGATGCCGCCGGCAAAGTCGATGAACTCGCGACCTTCAACGTCGGTCACGGTGGAGTTCTTCGCCGACTCGGCGAAGATCGGGTGGATCTGGCCAACGCCACGTGGCACGGCGGCCTGGCGGCGTTGCATCAAGGATTCGTTAGTCTTGCTCATGGTGTCCTCATTCACCGCTCATCGGGCGGCGTGGTTCAAGGATGTCGCGACGGGGAGGCAACTGCGCCAGCATACGATGATCGACTGCCGCAGCGATCCCGGTCACATGGATAGATCGTTTGAAACACGCAAGGAGCAGCGCTCTCGTGCCCCTCGCGTCGAACCACTCTCGCCTTAGATACCCAGGCAGAGATATTTGATTTCCAGGTAGTCTTCGATGCCGTACTTGGAGCCTTCACGGCCCAGGCCAGAGGCCTTGATGCCGCCAAACGGCGCGACTTCGTTGGAGATCAGCCCGGTGTTGACGCCGACCATACCGTATTCCAGGGCCTCGGCCACACGGAAGACACGGCCCAGGTCGCGGGCATAGAAGTACGAAGCCAGACCGAACTCGGTGTCGTTGGACATCGCGATCACATCGGCTTCGTCCTTGAAGCGGAACAGCGGCGCCAACGGGCCGAAAGTTTCTTCCTTGGCCACGGCCGCATTGTTCGGCACGTTGGTCAGGATGGTCGGCTCGAAGAAGTTACCTTCGATGGTCTTGCCGCCCGCCAGCACCGTCGCGCCTTTGCTCACGGCATCGGCGATATGTTCCTTGACCTTGGCCACGGCTTTTTCGTCGATCAGCGGGCCGGTGGTGGTGCCCTCTTCCAGACCGTTGCCGATCTTGAGCTTGGCCACGGCCACTTTCAGCTTCTCGGCAAATGCGTCGTAGACCGAATCCTGGACATACAGGCGGTTGGCACAGACGCAGGTCTGGCCGTTGTTGCGGTATTTGGAAATGATCGCGCCTTCGACGGCCTTATCCAGGTCCGCGTCGTCGAACACGATAAACGGCGCGTTGCCACCCAGTTCCAGGGACACTTTCTTGATGTCCTTGGCGCATTCAGCCATCAACTGGCGACCGATTTCGGTCGAGCCGGTGAAGGACAGCTTGCGCACGATCGGGTTGCTGGTCAGCTCGCCACCGATGTCGCCAGCACTGCCGGTAACAACGCTCAGCACGCCTTTTGGAATACCGGCGCGGTGCGCCAGCTCGACCAGGGCCAAAGCGGAGAACGGGGTTTGCGATGCCGGCTTGATGACCATGGTGCAACCGGCGGCCAGGGCCGGGCCGGCTTTACGGGTGATCATCGCGGCCGGGAAGTTCCACGGGGTGATGGCGGCGGTCACGCCGATCGGCTGTTTGATCACGATCAGACGCTTGTCCGGCTGATGGCCCGGGATCACGTCGCCATAGATGCGCTTGGCCTCTTCGGCGAACCACTCGATAAAGGAAGCGGCGTAAACGATTTCACCCTTGGCTTCGGCCAGCGGCTTGCCCTGTTCCAGGGTCATCAGACGGCCGAGGTCGTCCTGGTTCTCGATCAACAGTTCGAACCAGCGGCGCAGCTTATTGGCACGCTCCTTGGCGGTCAGTGCACGCCAGGCCGGCAGCGCCTTGTCGGCGGCTTCGATGGCACGGCGGGTTTCGGCAGCGCCCATTTTCGGCACGGTGCCCAGAATCTCGCCCGTAGCCGGGTTGTTGACCTTGATCGTCTGACCACCGTCCGCATCAACCCAAGCCCCATCGATAAAGGCTTGTTGGCGGAACAACTGGGCGTCTTTAAGCTGCATGTCGGCTTTCCTTAACAGCACCGCGCACGCGCGGAGCGAATTATTGATTATAGAAAGGCGCCTCAAGGGGCTGCCGTCAGGGAAATCATTCACCGGGCTGAAGCACAATCAGCGCACATAGGGACAAGCGTGCGGTTCAGCACCCAGACAAGAGCGTTTGAAATCTCAAACGAATCCTAGGATCAAAGGGGGTAAAGGACAATAGTCTGTTCAAGAAAAAGAACGAAAAGGTCGGTTTACTGCGAAGTTTCTGACAAGCGTTGTTCAAGTTCCACAAACGCCTGTCCAATCAATAGCATGGACGGCAGGTATGCAGATGAGTATCATGGCGCCCGCGTTGCACCAGTAGCTCAGCTGGATAGAGTACTGCCCTCCGAAGGCAGGGGTCGTGGGTTCGAATCCCGCCTGGTGCACCATCTTCTTTCCCTTGTATCTCAAGGGCATCGCACTCCTCAGCAAAACCTGCCCCTCTCCTGACAGCCGCCTGACCGGGCAACGACTTCACCTGAGCGTGCGCCCATGGTTGAAATGGCAGCAGGCCTGTAAGTCCCACCTTCGGGCACAAGCCGCAGACAACCCTTGCTGACTTGCAAAAAGTGCTCTGACGCCCAAGCCAGGGGCGCTTCTGACGGAACATAATCGACCCGAGTTTTTGAGGTGTTCGCCTCCAGGCTGAGCACACCACCTCCCGCTCGCCTGCCGATTAGACGTCCCAAACCCCTAGCGTTTTAACGATTGGCAAACCGTAGCGTTGCCTGGGGCTTTGCCCTCTGCCGCACAATCGGTGTGCCGCGTTTTTTGCGTCCGAGCCTTTGCGCACATGCCAGGGCGGCTAAGCCACCCAGCCGATGATTATTCTATAATCACATTTTGGCATAACCCAATATGAGCAGATTTAATGAAGATCGATGACATGGATGCCTTCGTATCGGTGGTGCGCTGCCAATCCATCAGCCTGGCCGCCGACGCCCTGCAACTGACCCAGCCAGCCATCACCCGGCGCACGCAAAACTTCGAGAAAGACCTCGGCGTAATCCTTCTGGACCGCAACACCAAGCCGCTCAAGCCCACGCCCCTCGGCATGCGGGTGTATGAGCAGTGCAAGGCCGTGATACGGGAAATCGATTCACTGCGCGAACTGGTCGGCGCCGCAGGACCGACAGGCGGCGCGCTGCGCCTGGGGGTGCCGCAGACCATCGGCGATGCCGTACTGCTCCATGCCCTGCAGGACATTCGCGGCGCCTACCCGAACTTGCGTACCCAGGTCGTCAACGGCTGGGGCAGCCATCTACTGGCCAAAATGGAGAACGGTGAGCTGGACGCAGCGGCCGCGTTGTTCCCGGCCGGCAAGATTTTCCCCGAAGGCATCACCGGCCAATCCATCGGTCGGATGCCGCTGCTGGTGGTCGCCGCCCGGGATGCCCAACACAAACGGACTTGCAAGCTTGCCGACTGCTATCGCCAGGGCTGGGTCCTCAACCCCGACGGCTGCGGTTTCCGTGCTGGCCTGCAACGCGCACTGTCGGAACAGGGCCTGTCGCTGCACATCAATCTGGAAACCTTTGGCACCGAACTGCAACTTGGCCTGGTGGCCAACGGCATGGGCCTGGGCCTGGTGCCCCAACCGATCCTGGAGAAAAGCCAGCACCGCGAACACCTGGAAGTGATCAGCGTCAGCGACTTCAAGCCGATGATCGACCTCTGGCTACTGCACCCGCGCTTTCTCGGCAACCTCCAGGAGCCCGTCGCCTTGTTCGGCCGACTGGTGGCCCAGAACCTCGGCCAACCTTAGCGTTATCTGCCGGCGGCAGCCGAACGCTCGCCGGCGAGCAGGGATTACATGAAAAATTTGCATATAATGCAAAAATAACAATGCAATAAATACATAATTAGCTTAGACCTAAAAAGACTTTTACAGCGCATTTATATACGAATAAGTTGGCGCCATAACCGACCCCTCGCCAGGTGGAGGACACCCTAATGCGGCTCAGCCGTACGATGACGAGGGGCGTTCATGCCGTCACCATCCTGCACCTACACCCCGATCACCCGGACCCACCGGGAAGCCGATGCGTATGGCCCGACGCGGCAGTCACCCGCCGCCTGCCAGTGGGCAACCCTCGACCCGCCATTGGCAAGCCGCTTGAAACCGCACGGCTCGCCCATCCCTGCAGCTAACACACCCAATCCCGGCCGTGGCGAAACCCGGCCACTTGCCCGCCGCCACGGCCAGGCCGGCTTCGTCCCGCCGCACAACATCCACTGCACCGGTCGACGCCTGAGCCATCCGTTGCCTGCCCACGCCAGGTCCACCCCAACACACCAGGAGCACTCACGTGAGCCAGCCGCACAGCGATAACCAGCGCCGGGACATTGCGCATTTCATTCACCCCTATAGCAATCTCGACGCCCATCCCAGTCGTGGCCCAACGGTGATCGTGCGTGGCGAGGGCTGCCACGTCTTCGACGAACACGGCCAGCGCTACCTTGAGGGCATGTCCGGATTGTGGTGCACCAGCCTGGGCTTCTCCGAGCAGCGTCTGGTCGACGCCGCACATGCCCAATTGCAGGTCCTGCCCTACTACCACAGCTTCAACCACCGCAGTCACGTGCCGGGCATCGAACTGGCCGAGAAACTCGCGCAACTGGCCCCCGGACACCTGAATCACGTGCTGTTCGCCAACTCCGGCTCCGAGGCCAACGACTCGGCGGTGAAGCTGGTGTGGTACTACAACAACCTGCTGGGTCGGCCGCTGAAGAAAAAAATTATCGCCCGCCGCCAGGGTTACCATGGCATCACCGTCGCCTCCGGCAGCCTGACGGGCCTACCGCCGATCCACGGCGGCTTCGACCTGCCGATTGCCGGCATTCTGCACACCGACAGCCCCAGTCATTATCACGCCGGGCTGCCCGGTGAAACGCCACAAGCTTTCAGCGACCGTATTGTTGGCAACCTCGAGGCCCTGATCCTCAGCGAAGGCCCCGAAACCATCGCCGCCTTTATCGCCGAACCCGTGATCGGCTCCGGCGGGGTGATTCTGCCCCCACCGAACTACTTCCCGCGGGTCCAGGCGCTGCTGCGCAAGTACGACATTCTGTTTATCGCCGATGAAGTGATTACCGGCTTCGGCCGCACCGGACAGTTGTTCGGCAGCCAGACCTATGACCTGCAACCGGACCTGATGTCGGTCGCCAAGGGGCTGTCCTCGGCTTATCAACCCATCTCCGCACTATTGGTCAGCGACACCATCGATGACGTGTTACGCCAGGCCAGTCGCAAGCTGGGCGGTTTTGCCCACGGCACCACCTACGCCGCGCATCCGGTCTGCGCGGCCGTGGCCCTGGAAACCCTGCGCATCTACGAAGAGCGGCGCATCGTCGAGCACGTGCAGGATGTTTCACCGTACTTTCTGCAGCGCCTGCAAGGCTTCGCCGACCACCCGCTGGTCAGCGACGTACGTGGCGTGGGTCTGCTCGGCGCATTGGAGATCGCCGCCGATAAAAACCAGCGCACACCCTTCCCGGCGCAATGGCGCCTGGGCGAGTGGATCCAGCAGTCAGCGCAGGACCATGGCGTCATCGTGCGCGCCATCGGCAACGCTATCGCTCTGTGCCCGCCGCTGATCATCGACACACCACTGATCGACGAACTCTTCGATGGCGTTGCGCGCAGCCTGGACGATGCGCTGCGTCACGTTCGTCAACTCGACGCGCAGCGAGCCTGAGGTCGCCATGCACCAGAATGCCAACGTGCTCGACGACGCCTTGCCCACGCCTGCGCGCCTTGCCCTGCCGAACTGGACCCGCAGCGCCGCACGTGGCGCGTGGCGGCTGGCGGGGGCGCTGTTGAGTATTGCCGGCACGTTGCTCGGGCTGCTCTTCGTCACGTTCGCCATCGGCCGCCTGCTGCCCGCCGATCCCGTGCTCAGCGTGATCGGAGACCGCGCCTCGGCGGCGCTGTACGACAAGGTGTTTATTGAAATGCGCCTGGACCGGCCGCTGTACGAGCAATTTGCGCTCTATGTGCGCGACATGCTCAGCGGCGATTTCGGCACGTCGCTGGTGACCAGCAACCCGATTGCCAGCGACATCCTGCGCTTCTTTCCAGCCACCCTGGAACTGGCCACCGTGGGCATGCTCTTCGGCACGCTGCTGGGCATCCCGCTCGGCGTCCTTTGCGCACGCCATGAGGGGCGCCTGGTCGATCACCTGGGCCGCGTGGTGTCGTTGCTTGGCCATTCGATCCCGGTGTTCTGGCTCGGGTTGGTCGCCTTGCTGCTGTTCTACGCCAAGCTCGAATGGGTCGGCGGCCCCGGTCGACTGGATATCGCGTTTCAGTATTCGATCCCCGAAGTCAGCGGCCTGGTGCTGCTCGACTGCCTGCTGGCCGGCGACAGCGCGGCCTTCGCAAATGCGCTGTCGCACATTGTGCTGCCGGGCGCGCTGCTCGGTCTCGTTGCCCTGGGCTACATCGCCCGCATGACCCGTGGTTTCCTCCTCGCACAACTGCACCAGGACTACATCCTGGTGCTGCGCCTGAAAGGCTTTTCGCAATCGCGCATTCTCTGGCGTTACGCGCTGCCCAACGCCGCCGGGCCGATCCTGGCGGTAACGGTCATGGCCTACGCGTATTTGCTCGAAGGCGCGGTACTCACCGAAACCGTATTTGCCTGGCCCGGCCTGGGCATGTTCATCACCGAGTCGCTGTTTGCCGCCGACATTCCCGCCGTGCTTGCTGCCACCCTGGTGGTGGGCGTGGTCTATCTCAGCTTCAACATGTGCAGCGATGCCCTGTTGGTGCTGCTCGACCCACGAGCCCGCACGCAATGAAAGCCCCAACCCTCACCCATGCCTGGCTCACCAGTGACGAGCCACGCCACCGCTTGCAGGCGCGCCTGGGCAACGCCTATCGCTTCGCCCGTCGTTACGGGGCCAGCCCGGTGGGCATGCTCGGCCTGCTGATCGTCGGCCTGCTAGCCGGCCTGGCACTCGTCGCGCCCTGGCTGCCTCTGCAAGATCCGCTGACACAGCAGCTCAGCGAGCGCCTGATGCCGCCCTCGTCCGTGCACTGGTTCGGCACCGACAGCCTTGGCCGGGACATTTTTGCACGTGCGCTCTGGGGCGCCCGCCCGACCTTGCTGGTGGTGCTCGCCGCACTGGCATTGAGCGCGCCCCTGGGCACCCTGATCGGCGCCGCTGCCGGGTTGTTCGGCGGCGTGATCGACCGCGTGTTGATGCGCCTCACCGATATCTTCATGGCCTTCCCCCGGCTGATCCTCGCCCTCGCCGTGGCCGCCGCCCTGGGCGCGGGCTTGTGGACCGCCGTACTGGCAATCACCCTCACCGGCTGGACGCCCTATGCACGCATCGCCCGCAGCGAAGCGGCATCACTGCGCCGCGCCGAGTTCATGCAGGCGGCCCGTACACTCGGAGCTTCCCCCTGGCGCCTGCTCTGGCGCCACGCCTTGCCGCTGTGCCTGCCCTCGATGATCGTGCGGGCGGCGCTGGATGCTCCGGGAATCATTCTGATCGTTGCCGGCCTCGGCTTCCTCGGTCTCGGCCTGCCGCCGCCCCAGGCGGAATGGGGGGCGATGGTCGCTGACGGACGCTCCCTGGTCTTCGAAGCCTGGTGGGTCGCAACCTGCCCGGGCCTGCTGATTCTGCTCGCCGGCCTGGGTTTCAACCTGTGCGGTGACGCCCTGCGCGACCTGATCGGCCCTGCCGCCCGCTAGGAGAACACATGGACATCCCCCTCACCCAACCGCTACTTGAAGTCGACAACCTGTGCGTGGCGTTTAACGGCCCGGCCGGCCCTGTGCAAGCGGTACGCGGCGTGAGCCTGAGCCTGGGTCGCGAGCGCCTGGCCGTGGTCGGCGAGTCCGGCTCAGGAAAGTCCGTCAGCTTTCGCGCCCTGCTCGGCCTGCTGCCATCGAGCAGCGCGGTCAGCGGCCAGGCCCGCTTCGCCGGCGCCCCACTACTGGGCCTGGAAGAAAAGCAGTTGGTGGCCCTGCGCGGGCGCCGTATCGGCATGATTGTCCAGGACCCGCGCCAAGGCCTGAACCCGCAGCGCGACGTCGGCGTACAATTGCAGGAGATGCTGCGCTGGCACTGGCCACTGTCGCGCGCGCAGGCCCGCAACCGGGCACTGGAACTACTGGCGGACGTGGATATCCGCGAGCCGCAACGGGTCATGACGCTCTATCCGCACCAGTTGTCCGGCGGCATGGGCCAACGGGTGATGATCGCCATGGTGCTGGCCGGCGAGCCGGACCTGCTGATCGCCGACGAAGCCACCTCCGCCCTGGACAGTGTGATGCGCGGCACCATTCTCGACCTGATCGACCGCCAGGTACGCCAGCGCAACATGGGCCTGGTGCTGATCAGCCATGACCTGGACCTGGTTGCCGGGTTCGCCGATCGGATCCTGGTGATGTACGCCGGCAAAGTGGTCGAGGAACTGGCCGGCGGCGCCATACACACCGCAAGCCACCCCTACAGCCGCGGCCTGCTGGCCTGCCGCCCGAGCCTGGACAGCATTGGCCAGGACCTACCCACCTTGCAGAGGGATCCCGCATGGGCAGTGTGAACGCGGCATTGACGATCACCGACCTGGATATCCGCCATGGCGCACACAGCGTGGTCAAGGGTGTCTCCCTGCGCCTGGGCGAAGGCCATTGCCTGGGCATCGTCGGCGAATCCGGTTGCGGCAAGAGCAGTATTCTCAAAGCCGTCGCCGGTGTTGACGAGCACTGGAGCGGGCAAATCGACGTGTTCGGCGAGCCACTCGCCAGGCGCCGCAGCCAGCCTCAGCGACGCGCCCTGCAAATCGTCTTCCAGGACCCGCTGGCTTCGCTGAACCCGGCGCACACCGTGGACGAAATCCTCCGCGAGCCCTTGCAGATTCATGGCTTCGACCGCCACGAAGCACGCATTCTCGAAGCCCTGGACAGCGTGGCGCTACCCCGCGCCATTCGCTTCCGTTTCCCGGCCCAGCTCTCGGGCGGCCAGCGCCAGCGCATCAGCATTGCCCGCGCCCTGCTGGTCGAGCCCCGGGTCCTGCTGCTGGACGAACCCACCTCGGCGCTGGACGTTTCGGTGCAGGCCGAAGTGCTCAATCTGCTGTCGCGCCTGCGCCGCGAGCGGGGCCTGAGCTACCTGCTGGTCAGCCACGACCTGGCGGTGGTCGCGCACCTGTGCGAGGAGGTCGCCATCATGCATCGCGGCGCCTTCGTCGAGGTGCTGCAGCGCGAGCAACTGGCCGCAGGTCATGTCAGCCACCCCTATACGCAATCACTATTGAGCGCTGCAGCGTTCTGACCCTTATCCCCCTACGAAGAACTCGCTACAGGATAAAAGCTGCGCGGGATTGACCAAGGCCCCTGTTCCATCAAGGAGTTCCCATGAAACAACGACCCGCAAAGTTGCTCGTCACCCTCACCCTGCTGGCCGCCGCGCTGGCCGGCCAGACGCAGGCGGCCACACCCAAGGACACCGTGGTGATGGGCAAGGACATCACCAATATCCTGACCCTCGATCCTGCGGAAACCTTCGAGGTCACCGGCGGCGAGGTCATCAACAACCTCTACACCCGCCTGTTCACTTATGACCCGCAGGACTTCTCCAAGCTTGAAGGCGGCGTGGCCAAGGACTGGAGCGTTTCTGAGGACGGCAAGGTCTTTACCATCGCCATTCGCGAGAACCTGCGCTTTCAGTCCGGCAACCCGGTCCGGGCCGAAGACGCCGCCTTCTCGCTGCGCCGTGTCATCCAACTGGGCCTGACACCTTCGTTCATCCTCGAACAATACGGCTGGACCGCGCAGAACGTGGAGCAGAAAGTCCGCGTGGAAAACGGCCGCCTGGTGCTGGAACTGAACAAGCGTTGGGCGCCGACATTGGTCCTCAACACCCTGACGTCCGGCGTCGCGTCCATCGTCGACGAGCAGTTGGCACGCACCCATGAGAAAGCCGGCGACCTCGGCCATGCCTGGCTCAAAACCAATGCCGCAGGCTCCGGGGCGTTCAGCCTGAAACAGTGGAAAGCGGGTGACGTGGTGGCCCTGGATGCCTTCGACGGTTACTACCGCGGCCAGCCCGCGGTCAAGCGAGTGATCCTGCGGCACATCCCCGAGCCATCGGCACAGCGACTGCTGCTGGAAAAAGGTGATATCGACATCGCCCGCGACCTGCGCCCGGAACAGGTCAAGGCCCTGGCCGGCAATCCCGAGGTCACTCTGCACCAGGAGCACAAGGTTTCCGAGTTGTACCTGGCGCTCAACCTGAGCAACCCGGCACTGGCCAAGCCCAAGGTGCGCGAAGCGCTGCGTTGGTTGATCGACTACGACAACATCAGCGAACACCTGCTTGCCGGCCAGTGGTTCAACCACCAGACCTTCGTCCCCAAAGGCGTGCTCGGCGCACTGGATGAGACGCCGTACAAACTGAACGTGCAGAAGGCCCGCGAACTGTTGCGCGAAGCCGGGTATGCGGACGGTTTGAGCATCACCCTGGATGCCGCCAATCTGTTTCCCTGGTTACAAGTGTCCCAGGCGATCCAGCAGAGCTTCGCCAGTGCCGGCGTCAAGGTCGACCTGCGCGTAGTCGATATCAACCAGGCGATGAGCCGCTATCGCAGCCGCCAGTACGATGCGATGTTCTTTTACTGGTCCCACGACTACAACGATCCGCACTCCTCCGCCGGCTTTCTCATCCCCAACCCGGACGACAGCGACACCTCCACCCTCAAGGCAGCTGCCTGGCGGACCCACTGGAAGTTTCCCCACCCCGAGTTGATCGAGCAGGCCGCCGAAGAAACCGATACCCAGCGACGCGTCGCGCTCTACCAAGATCTGCAACGCCAGGTGCTGGCCGACTCGCCCTATATCTTCCTGTTGCAACAGAACGAGCAAACCGCCCTACGCAAGAACCTGAGCGGATTTGTCTCCGGTCCCGCCTTCGACACCCCCGTCTACGCAGGCCTGAAAAAAGACTAGAGCCCGCCTTTTCAGCCCTCCATCAATAGCCTGTCCGAGCCTCTCGGACGGGCTATTGGCGCTTCTTGAGAAAGCCTCGCATAAGAATATTTATGCATATTAGGTTATGCATATTATGTATTTCACGCATTAAAACCCCTCTCATAGAATTCCCCTCGAACTTCGCGGTTGCGTACGGCTTCACCTGGAACCAGGCCCCCTACGAGTCACCGCGTAACTCCCGACCGCTTTGGCCGGAGCAGCGCTTCTCCCCAGCGAGTCAGCCACGCCGCACACGGAACGCTCGCCCGCATAACTTAAAAAAAAGCCAGCACACACTTAGATCTCTGGAGTTAAACAACGTGGACAACCGCTTCCGCCGTGCGATCCTGCCCGACCTCGTCAGGCTCACTCTCTCCCTTGGCCTGCTCACCGGCAGCACCGCCGCCATCGCCGAAACGAATGACCGTCCCGGCTACGATGACAAACGCCTGGACACCGTGGTCGTCACCGGCAACCGCGCCCGCGGCAACCAGCGCACCATCACCGACAGCCCCGCACCGATTGACGTTATCAAGGGCGAAGACCTGCAACGCCAGAGCAGTGCCGGCCTGACCGCGGCCCTGAACAGCCTGCTGCCCTCGTTCAACCTGCCGGCCATCCCCGGTGGCGGTTCTTCATCGCTGGTGCGCCCGGCCGGCCTGCGCGGGCTGAATGCCGACCAGACACTCGTGCTGGTGAATGGCAAGCGACGCCACACCACGGCACTGGTGAATATATCCTCTTACATGAACAACGGCTCGCAACCGGCCGACATCGACCTGATCCCCGTCAGTGCGGTGGATCACATCGAGGTGCTGCGCGACGGCGCGGCGGCGCAGTACGGCTCCGATGCCATTGCCGGGGTGATCAACATCATCCTCAAAAACAATGACCACGGCGGCAACTCGACCACGACCGCAGGTCACAATTACGGCAGCGGTGGCGGCGTGGTGACCCAGGCCCTGAACCTGGGCACGCTGCTGCCCAACGATGGCTTCTTCAACTTCGCCCTCGACGTGCGGACCCAGAACCAGGCCGACCGCGCCGAGGCGGCCAAGGGTGACTTCTACAACCCACTGCCCGGCGGCGGCGCAGATCCGCGTGAATCGCAGGTCAACCGGCATATTTCCTCAAGCTACGGCCAGCCGCGCTACAAGCTGCTGAACGCGTCCTACAACGCAGAGCTGCCACTCTCGGACACCACGGCGCTGTATTCCTTTTCCACGGTCAGCGTACGCAAGTCCGAAGGGGGGGCGTCGTTCATCCGCCCCAACAGCCTGAGCGCCAATGCGAACCTGTACCCAGACGGCACCCTGCCGGTCCGCGAGATCGAGGAGCATGACTTCCAGAGCGCCTTCGGCGCCCGTGGCGAACTGGCCGCCTGGGCCTGGGACCTGAGCACCACCCTGGGCCGCAACAAGGCCTGGCTGTCGAGCCGCAACGATCTCAACCCCTCTTTCGGCGACAACAGTGGCACCCGCTTCGACCAAGGCAGCCAGACCGCCGACCAGTGGACCACCAACCTCGATTTCACTCGCCTCTTCGAAATCGGCCTGGCCAAGCCGGTGGATGTGTCTTTCGGCTTCGAGCACCGCTTTGAGCGGTTCAGCATCGGCGCCGGCGACTACGACTCCCACGCAGATGGCGGCTACGTGATCCCCAGCGGCCCCTACGCGGGAATCAAGCCTGCGGCCGGCTCCACCGCCACCAGCGGCTTTCGGCCAGACGAAGCCGGCAGCGGCAGCCGCAACAACTACGCCAGCTACCTGGACCTGGGTTTCTATCCGACCGAAAAGTGGTACGTGGGCGTCGCTGGACGTTATGAGCACTACACCGATGACGCCGGCGACTCGACCAGCGGCAAGCTGTCTACGCGCTATGAGCTGACCCCGGAGTTCTCCCTACGAGCCACGGTCAGCAACGGGTTTCGCGCACCGTCCATTGCCCAGTCGATCTATGCCTCTTCCTGGACCCGGACCCTGGTCACCGGCCCAGGCACCAGCACGTCCTACGACGTGAAGGTGCTGCCGGTCGATTCGGCCGCCGCCAAAGCCCTGGGCGCCCAAGCCCTGAAGCCGGAAAAATCGCTGAACTACAGCGTCGGCTTCACTTACGAACCCGTGCACAACCTGCGCCTGACCACCGACGCCTACCTGATCAAGATCAAGGACCGCATTGTCGAGGCCAGCGTACTGGCCGGGCCGCAGGTCAGTGCGATTCTGGCCGCCAACGGCTTGCCATCGGACATCGCGGCGCAGTACTACACCAATGCCATCGACACCCGCACCCACGGCGTCGACGTGGTGCTCGACTATCTGCAGGACTACGCCGCCTTCGGCTCGGTGAAGTGGAGCGCGGGGCTGAACTGGAACAAGACCAAGGTTTCCGACATCAAGGACACCCCGGCAGCACTCGCCGCCCTGGGCTCGAACTACACCCTGTTCGACTACGAGGCCCAGAGCGACCTGACCAAAGGCTCGCCGACCAACAAGTTCATCCTCAGTGCCAACTGGCTGATCGGTGACTTCAACGTCAACCTGCGCGGCACCCGCTACGGCGAGTACTTCCAGGCCAGTGCCGGCGGCCGTGCCTACGACCGCACCTGGAGCCCGACCTGGATCACCGACCTGGACGTCGCCTACTCGATCACCAAGCAACTCAAGGTCGCCGTGGGCGCCAACAACCTGTTCGACAAATACCCCGACAAGATCGGCCCGGTGACCGGCCAGGGGCTCAACGCCTACGGCCTGTATTCGCCCTACGGGCTGACCGGTGGCTACTACTACAGCCGCCTGTCGTTCGACTTCTGATTCCTTCCCAACCCACCCCGCGCCAGCCGCGGGGTCCGAGGACTGCCCAATGTACGAACACCTGTCGCTGTATATCGCCGGAGAATTCATCCACGAGGACCGTCCGCTGCAGGACGTGCTCAACCCTGCCGATGGCCAGGTCATCGGCCACCTGCCCCACGCTTTGACGGCCGACCTTGACCGCGCGCTGCACAGCGCCGAGCAGGCCTTCGAGGGTTGGCGGCGCAGCTCGCCGATCGAGCGCTCGAATGTCTTGCGCCGCGCCGCCGCCCTGGCCCGCGAACGCGCCGCGCAGATCGCCCACAACATCACACTTGACCAGGGCAAGCCGTTGGCCGAAGCCGTGCGCGAGGTACACGGCAGCGCCGAGCACCTCGAATGGCACGCCGAGGAAGCCCGGCGGATCTATGGCCGGGTCATCCCGGCACGCCAGCCTGACGTACGCCAGACCGTCACCCTGGAACCGGTCGGCGTCTGCGCTGCCTTCACACCGTGGAACTACCCGCTGTCGCAAGCGGTGAAGAAAGTCGCGGCCGCCATCGGCGCCGGTTGCAGCCTGATTCTCAAAGGCTCGGAGGAGTCGCCCAGTGCGGTGGTTGCCCTGGCCCGGCTGTTCCATGATGCGGGCCTACCGCCTGGCGTGCTGAACATCGTCTGGGGCGAGCCGGCGCAGGTCTGCGACTACCTGATCCGCTCACCGATCGTGCGCAAGGTGTCGTTCACCGGCTCCGTGCCCGTGGGCAAACAACTGGCCGCACTGGCTGGCCAGTACCTCAAGCGCACCACTTTCGAACTGGGCGGGCACTCGCCGGTGCTGGTGTTCGACGATGCCGATGTAGAGCTGGCGGCGCAGCAACTGGCGCGCTTCAAAGTACTCAACGCCGGCCAGGTCTGCATCTCGCCGACACGCTTTTTTGTCCAGAAAAATGTCTACGATCGCTTCCTTGAAACCTTTACCAGCACCCTGGCCAGCATCCGTGTCGGCAGCGGCCTGGATGCCACCAGCGACATGGGGCCCCTGGTCAGCCAACGGCGCCTGCAAGCCAGCCTGCGGCTAATCGAAGATGCGCGCGACAGGGGTGGGCGCGTCCTTCTCGGCGGCGAACGCCTCGGCAGCCAGGGCAACTTTCTCGCGCCGACGGTCCTCACCGAACTGCCCGCAGACGCCGCGATCCTCCATGAAGAACCTTTTGCCCCGGTGGCCCCCGTCATCCGTTTTGACGATCCGGCCGACGCCATCCGCAGCGCCAACAGCCTGCCCTACGGTCTGGCGGCCTATGTCTTCAGCAACTCCCTGCGCCTGGCCAACCACGCAGCGGCGGCACTGGAGGCCGGCATGGTCGGCGTCAACCACTTCGGCATCGCCCTGCCGGAAACCCCTTTTGGCGGCATCAAGGACAGCGGCATCGGCAGCGAGGGCGGCAGCGAGACCTTCGATGGCTACCTGGTGCGCAAGTACGTCTCGCAACTCTAATTCCGTTTAAAGGTACCTATTCATGAGCAAGACTTTACATCTGGGCCTGTTCCTCATGCCCAACGGCCATCATTTCGGCGGCTGGCGTCATCCGCAGGCGCAGGTCACGCGTCACCTCGACTTCGACGCCTACGTGGACATCGCACGCAAGGCCGAAGCCGCACGCCTGGACATGATTTTCATCGCCGACCGCCTGGCGGTAGACGACATCTACGGCGCGGACTTTCGCGACGCCGTGCGCTACCGTCCGTCCACCTCCGCCGAGCCGATCACCCTGATCGCCGCACTCAGCGCCGTGACCCGGCATATCGGCCTGGTGGCCACCGCCTCGACCACCTACAACGAGCCCTTCCACGTGGCGCGCATGTTCGCCAGCATCGACCACTTGAGCGGCGGACGGGTCGCCTGGAACGCCGTCACCTCCACCAGCGATGGCGAGGCCCACAATTTCAGCCGGGCCGAACACCTGGACCGGACCACCCGCTACCGCCGGGCCGGGGAGTTCCTGGACGTGGTGACCGGTCTCTGGCGCACCTGGGGCGAGGACGCCCTGCTGGCCGACAAGAGCAGCGGTGAATTCTATGACCCCGCAAAGATCCACTACCTCGACCACAAGGGCGAATGGTTCAACGTCCGCGGCCCCCTCAATGTACCCCGCACGCCACAGGGACGACCGGTGATTATCCAGGCTGGGCAGTCGGAAGAGTTCCGCGACCTGGCCGCGCAGCAGGCCGACGTGATTTTTACCGTCCAGCCGACCCTGGCCGGGGCCAAGGCTTTCTATGCCGATCTCAAGAACCGGGCCCAGGGGTTCGGCCGCGCACCGGACGCACTGAAAATCCTGCCTGGGCTGGTTCCGATCGTCGGCCGCAGCGAAGCCCACGCACAAGAACTCCAGGCGCTGCTGAAAGAGCGCACCCACCCGCTGGCAGGCCTGACCTTTATGTCGGCCAGCATGAACTACGATCTCTCGCAGCACCCCCTGGACGAACTGTTTCCAGATATCGAAGACCGCCTCAAGGGCAGTCGCGGACGCTTCCAGTACGTGATCCGCGATGCCCGCGAGCGGGGCCTGACCCTGGCCGAGGTCGCGCAGAACTACGCCGCCAACCGCTCGCACAACCTCGTGGTCGGCACGCCGCAGTTTATCGCCGACCAGATGCAGCAATGGCTGGAAGAAGAGGCGAGCGATGGCTTCAATCTGATGCCGGCCTACATGCCTGGCGGCCTTGATGACTTTCTCGAACAGGTCGTCCCCGAGTTGCAACGACGCGGGCTGTTCCGCCGCGAATACAGCGGCCACACCCTGCGCGACAACCTGGGCCTGGCACTGCCCGCCTGAATGCAGCCCGTCGCGGCCTACGCTCGCACACCCAGGAGCCGCGGCCGCGCTGACGGCTCCTGCTGGGGCCCAAACCTGCTTTGTCCCTGGCCTGCGCAGTCATCAAGGCCTCGCCCCCTGCATATCAATCCCCGCGCCCTGAAGTACTTCGACACCATCCGCCGCTGCGGCTCGATCCGGGAAGCCGCACGACGTTTGCACCTGGCCGTTTCGGCAGTTAACCGGCAGGGACTGGACAAGCCGCTAGCGAGAAAGCCTGCCATGAGAGCCGGCGCCGGCGCGGCCAAGCGCTCGGCATATTCATGGACCCCATTGGCGTAGCCAGGGCGGTGGGGGAATCTCGGGTCGCTTGCTACCGGCCTCCTGTGTACAATTAGTCAAACTATTTCAATAGCAATGTTTGTTCAGTTAGCCACTGGCTCCTCGAAATCGTTTCTCTGCTTGTCAAACCTGGCTCTGCAAGCCGCCAGCAAAGCGTGAACCCGCTCGAAACCGTGAAACGATAGAAGCAGCCTTGTCCTAGCCGGAAAACGCGAAGCTTCCTGGCCTGAATATTCAAGAATTATTGAGCTCGATAAACGTGGATGTGCAGGAAATGCTCCGTCGCTTCGGAGTGCTCTTGGGATGTGAGAACGCCTCACACCAGAGCAGGCATTACCAATAGAGGCTTGATGCGTGCGCTTTTCTGTCAATACGCAGTGGATGTTGCTGGAGCAATTGGTCAGGACGGCGACTGCGTTTTTTGTGGGCATCTACGTTGCTCGTTATCTCGGCCTGACGCAGTTCGGTGTACTCAATTACTGCATGAGTATCGTGGTGATCATCACGACTCTGTCGCGGTTCGGGATGGACTCAATCCTGACCCGAGAAATCTCCAGAACGCCCCACGACCTAGAGAAACTGCGGTCCAGTGCGGCCCTCATGATGTTCGCCGCCGCACTTGTCTTCAGCGTCGCGTGCCTGTTGATTCTGTATTTTTCAGGCGCAGAAAGAACAACGCTCGCCTACGTCGCAATTCTATTGTTCATGCCTGTACTGCAATGTCTCTATGTTGTGGACTATCAGTTTCAAGCCCAACAACAAGCCAAGATAACCTCGATGATCAAGGCCGGCGGGCTGCTGATCGGCGCACTCGTGCGAATCATCTTGGTCCAATACGACTCAGGTCTGTTCTGGATCATTGCCGTCTCGCCATTGGAATACTTACTGATCGGCGCAGCCTTCGCCCTGTTGAACCGCAATTACGTGAAACAACCCATTTTTCGCGGGGCGAGCCTGGAGTACATCACGTCTCTTGCCCGCAGCGCCTGGCCAATGGTGTTATCAAGCCTGTCCACCATCCTGTACTTGCGCACGGATCAATTGATGATCCAGCACATGCTGGGCCCGCAGGAACTGGGGCTGTACTCGGCCGCCAGCAAAATTTACGAAGGCTGGGTCGTTATTCCATTCATCTTGAGCATCGCTGCACTGCCCAGGCTGGTAAAGCAACGACAAATTTCCAGGGCAGTCTATGAGCGCGATCTCTGCACGCTTTTCGCAACGGTGTTCTGGGCTGGCATCATCGTCGCGCTGTTCTGCAGTATTTTTTCCGAGCTGATCATCCGCCTGTCATTCGGTAACGAGTTTCTGCCCAGCGCCCACGTATTGAGCATCTCCATGTGGGCCGCAGCCTTTTCCGGACTGAGTTCAGTCAGTACCCGCTATTTTGTGACCGAAGGACTGGAGCGTTTAAACCTGTGGCGCACCGTATTCACCCTACTACTGAACATTGCCCTCAACTGGGTACTCATCCCTATTGCGGGAATAGAAGGCGCCGCCTTCTCGACCCTGATCAGCCTTGTCACCGCCAACGTTCTCCTCGATTTCCTTGATGGACGCCTCCGTCGACTGGCCTTGATAAAACTCAAGGCATTCGCGCTCTACCCGCTGTGGAGAAAGGAATACAGACGTTGAGTTTCCTTGAGCACTCCACAGACCTGCCGGCAGGTGAAAGATCCTGTCCGGAAAAAGGTAAACCCCTTGTCACATCCGCCCTGCTGCGTTGCAGCTTCGAAGATCGCGTACCCATTGTTCTGCGGTTGAAACACACCACTGCCTGGCTGGACCGATGACCTTTTCCCCCCGTGAAATACCCGCACTGGCCTTGAGTTTGCTGCAGCGCCTGCTGGACCGCCTGCTCGGTGGCTTGGCCAACAGAAAATGGCTGCTGCGCTGGCCTTGGCTCATTGTTGGCTATCGGTATACCCATCGCTATTGCAACCGGATATCGAAACAGCAGCTTGAGATCGTTTCCAGGCTCCACGCCCATCATGACGTGGTGAAAGTGGGCATGACCTCAACAGGGGTATTGCAGTGCTACACCCCTCAACAATTGTTCGTAGTGCCATGCGGTGATGTTGCCGTTGGTGCGCTGGCTCAGAGCCACAAACACTGGAAACAATTGCAGGACAGTCCCTGGTCAGCATTGGCGGCCTATGACTTCACTCACCCAGCGCCCTCGCTATACACCATGGCGTTACTGCGCCCGGTTGATGACACGCGAGCCATCGCCAATGCTCTGCAGTCGATGCAAGGCCAGCGCTTGGAAGCCATTTCACACTTTGCCTGGCAACCACTCATCCAGCGGTTGAGCCTTTTCGCGGATACAAGCGCCCTGATGCAACTCTGCGAAAGCTCGACCGAAGTTACTTTCGGCCCCCTCCATGGCGACCTTCATCCAGGCAATGTCATGGCCAATCAAAAGGGAGAGCCGGTCCTTATCGACCTGGACAGATTTCATGCGTTCGCGCCGCAGTTCATCGATGAAATTCATCTGCTGGTCGGCAACCTTGAACAAGGTGCACACCGTTCCTGGCTGCTGATCCTGGCCACGGAGCATGTGCGCCAAGTGCGCTTTTCTACCGAACAGATCCTGGCCTACGTGGCCTTTCGAGCGGCAGCAGAAACCGCTTGGTGCACACCTGAACCGCGTTACCGCAGGCGCCTGGAAAGCTGCCTGGCATTTTTGGCCGAGCTCGATGAAAAACGCACGACCGATCCAGTGAACTGATTGATTCCACAGTGGAATTGACGCTGTAGTTTAGAGACAGGACGATTTTTATGGAGCAGGATTTCGAGTATTCAGCCAGCGAGTCCATCGAGGTACTCACTTGCGTACGCGACATCAGCAAGGAAGGCGGAGGTGTTGCCGGAGTCGCCCGCCCCCTGCACTTGGGACTCCAGACCCACCATACAGGCTGCGAACTGATCTTCAGCTCGACCGACACCGGTCTTGTGTTGGGAGGGGAGCAACTGTTGGAGAAAAAAGCGGCATTGATGCAACGCCTGAGAAAAACGCCAGGTGCGCTGGTGCATGTCCATGGCTTATGGTCAAAGTTCGAAGTCAATATGTGCCGTGCCGCCCTGGCCTGCCGTACGCCTTTAGTGATCAGCCCCCATGGCATGCTCGAGCCCTGGGCGCTTAAACAGAAAAAACTCAAGAAGAAGCTAGCCTGGCACCTTTATCAGAAGCGCTTGATCGCACGGGCCGACCTGCTGATCGTGAACTCTGAGCGCGAGCGGGCCAATACAAGAAAACTGGGCCTGCGCAACCCGATTGCGGTGATTGCCAACGGCGTGTCGCTCGACGGGTGGTCAAAGTCCCTGCAACGTCAAGACCCGCGCAAAACGGTACTTTTTCTTTCGCGCATCGTGCCGGGCAAAGGCGTTTTTGAGCTATTGGCCGCCTGGAGCCAATTACCCGCTTTGCATGGCTATCGATTGAGGATCGTCGGCAACGCCGACCCCGAATACGCCGCCACCATGGAACTCTTGCTCGATCATTGGAACATCCGCGATACGGTCGATATTGAAGGGGCCCTGTACGATCAGGATAAGTGGCAGGCCTACCTGGATGCGGACCTCTTTGTGCTTCCATCCCACAGCGAAAACTTCGGAATTGTCGTGGCCGAGGCGCTGTTTGCCGGGCTTCCGGTGATCACCACCGATCAAACGCCCTGGCGCAAGCTGGAGCGCACCGGCACGGGCTGGATCTGCAGCACATCATCCGAGGATCTGGCCGCCACACTCGATAAAGCTCTCGGACTGCCCAGGGAAAGCCTCGCCGACATGGGCCGCAAGGCCACGGCACTGGCGAAGGCGAACTACCTCTGGGAAGGTATCACGCAGCAGTACATCACGACCTATGAATGGCTCGCCGGCAGGGCACAGCAGCCGGAATGGGTGGAGCTGGCAGCTCCGGCGTAACCCCTTGCCAGCGCGCACCTGGGTCGCTGCGGATAGGGCGGACACGAGGGCGGTAGGTCTAGTGATTCGGGCGTCTAACCCTCAACGCCCTGGCGCTGGAACTGCCGCGGCGCCATGCCAAAGCGCGCTCGAAACTCCCGGGAGAAGTGCGCGCAATCGGCAAAGCCGCAATCCATGGCGATCTGGGTAATGCTGTTCTGGCTGTTGAGCAGCAACCAACTGCCATATTCGATCCGTAACGAGCGCTGGAACTCCATCGGCGATTGGCCCAATGCCTGCTGGAAAGCACGGGTCAGCTGGCGCCGGCCAAGGCCGACGTACCGTGAGATCGCATCCAGGGTCGGCAAGCTATCCATACGCTGTTCGATGTAGTGCGCGGCCTGGCGCACGCGTTCGTCCTTGATCCCCGCCAGGTCCGCATAAAAGTGCGCCTGCGGCTGCCGGCCCTGGCGGATGCCTTGCAGCATCATATGCCTGACGGCTTGCTGGGCTTTCTCTCGGCCACAATGCCGGGCTACCAGGTACAAGCCCAGATCGATCGCCGCCGTGGAGCCGGCGCAGGTAATCAAGTCGCCTTCGTCGATAAACAGATGGTCCACTGCCGCCCGGGTCCTGGGAAAGCGCGCGCGAAACGCATCCAGCACATTCCAATGCACACAGACCGTACGGCTGCCAATCACATCGGCCTGGGCCAGGGCGAAGGTGCCCGTGCAAATCCCCAGCAACCGCGCACGGCTGTCGGCCGCACGGCGCAACCAATCACGCAGCGCCTTGGACTGGTGGGGGTTGGGAAAATCATTGCCACCGCAAATGGCCACATAATCGAACGCCCCCGGATCCTCCGCCAAAGCGCCCTCGACTTCCAGCACCAGCCCGGCACTGGACGTGCGCGGCAAGCCATCGACACTCATCACACGCCAGGCCGTATCAACCTGCCGGCTACCACCACCCGGGTTGGATGACAGACGCAGGACATCGACGAAACCGGCAAACGCCGCCAAGGTGAACTGGTCGAGCAGCACCAGCGCGACCGACAACGAGGGGCGCGCCATCGGCTGGGAAGGATCACTAGTAGAAGGGAGGTTTTTCATGACCCAACTATTCAACTTTATGACCACACAGTGCAAGCCCTCGCCAACCCACGACGAGCAAGATGCAGGCAAGGGGAAAACACCTTTTGCGACCCAGGAGATGATATGAAACCCAAGATTACGAACCCGATCACCGGCGCACTCTTGCTGGCAGGATGCATCTCCACGCAGCCCGCTTGGGCGGCCCCGCAGGAAAAATTGACCGTTGCCCTTTACGGCGGCAACTGGGGCGAAGCATTCCTGGGTTGCGTCGCCGAACCGTTCACCAAGGCCACCGGCATTGCCGTCGCCGCCGAAGTCGGCACCTCGACGACCACCCTGGCCAAGCTGCAACAGCAAAAAGCCAAGCCGACCATCGATGTCGCCTGGATGGATGGCGGTATCAGCGAGCTGGCCTACGCCGCCGGCGTGCTAGACGACCTTGATCCGGCCAGCATCCCAAACCTGGCCAACGTGCAGGACAAGGCCCTGTACCGCGACGCCGATCATCTGTTCGCTGTCGGCTCGGGTTACTACTCCCTGGGCCTGACCTACAACACCCAGGAGATCAAACAGGCGCCGACCAGTTGGAAAGACCTGTGGCGTCCCGAATATGCCGGCGCCATTACCATTCCCTCGCCGGCCAACTCCGCAGGCGTGCCTTTCGTGTTCTTCCTGGCCGATGTCTGGGGTGTCGACCCGGCCAACCTGGCGCCGCTCTACAGCAAGCTCGCCGCACTCGATACCGCGCTGTACTTCGACAGCTCGGGCGCGGCCTCCAATGCCTTCCAGAGTGGCGAAGCCATTATCGGCGCGCATTTCAGCGTCGGCGCCTGGGACCTGATCGACAAGGGCGCGCCCATTGCCTTCACCCTGCCCAGCGAAGGCGCCTGGGCCACCGATACGCGTCTGCACCTGATCAAAAATGGCCCCAACAACGCCGCCGCCCGTCGTTTTATCGACACCGCGTTGACCAAGGAGGCTTCGGCCTGCCTGGCCAGCAAGCTCTACCTGGGCCCGGCGGTGAAGGATGTGACAGTGGCCGACGACGTGGCTCGCAAACTGCCCTGGGGCGTCGGCGGGTCCATCGACAGCCTCAAGCTGTTCGACTGGAGCCGCATCAATGCCCGCCGGGCGGACGTCACCAACGACTGGAACCGCCAGGTCACCGGCAAGCAATAAGCCTAGAGGTGTGCGATGTCCGTTCTACTCAGTATAAAAAACGTCAATAAACGCTTTGCCGCGTTTCAGGCGCTCAACGATGTCAGCCTGGATATCCAGCAAGGTGAGTTCATTGCCCTGCTGGGCCCCAGTGGCTGCGGCAAGACCACACTCCTGCGCTCGATCGCCGGCTTCCTGCAACCCGAATCCGGCGCCATCCTGATCGACGGTGTCGATGTCAGCGGCCAGCCCCCCTATCGTCGACCGTTGAATACGGTGTTCCAGAACTACGCCCTATTCCCGCACATGAGCGTGCTCGACAACGTCGCCTACGGCCCCCGCCGCCAGGGCATTGCCCGGGGCGAAGCTCGCGAGCGCTCGTTGCAAGCATTGGAGATGGTCGGGCTGGTGGATCTGGCCGAGCGCTTCCCCCGCGGGATGTCCGGCGGCCAGCAACAGCGGGTGGCGCTGGCCCGGGCCATCGTCAACCGGCCCAAGCTGCTGCTACTCGACGAACCGCTCTCGGCACTGGACATGAAGCTGCGCAAACGCATGCAGCTCGAACTCAAGCACCTGCAGGCCAAGCTGGGCATCGCCTTTATCTTTGTCACCCACGACCAGGAAGAGGCGATGACCATTGCCGACCGCATCGTAGTGATGAACGCCGGGCGCATCGAGCAGGTCGGTTCGGGCAGCGAGATCTACGCCCGGCCGGTGTCGCGTTTTGTCGCAGACTTTATCGGCGAAGCCAACCTGATCAGCTACCAGACCGGCGGCCTGAATCAGGACGAAATCCGCCTGGCGCTGCGCGAGGCTCCCCTCGCCATCGGCCAACGGCCGCGACCCGCGCAGGGCATTGCCCTGTTGCGCCCCGAGCACCTGCAAGTGCTCGACGCCAGCCAGCCAGCGGCCGCGAGCTGCCAGCAGTTGACCGGCACGGTCAGCGAAGTGGTGACCGTGGGTAGCCATACGCTGATCCACACCCTGGTCGACGGCCAGTTGCTTGTGGCCCGGACCATGGGCTTTCCCGGCGCCGACCTGATCGCCGGCAGCGCCGTGCGCCTGGGCTTCGACCCGGCGCACCTGCACCTGATTGGAGAGTCGGCATGAAACGCGCGACAGCGGCTCCGCTGCTGATGCTGGGCGCAGCGCTGGCGTTCTTCGCGGCGTTCTTTCTCGCCCCCTTCGCCGTGGTGATCTTCGCCAGCCTGACCAACAGTGCCGACCAGAGCTTTACCCTCGACCACTACATCAAGGTCCTTGCCGACCAGTACCACTGGGACGTGATCCTGGTGACGTTTCGCATCGCCGCACTGACCACCCTGGTCTCCCTGCTGCTGGGCTATCCACTGGCCTGGTACCTGGTGCGCGTGGTCAAGTGGCGGGCTTGGCGCCGCGCCTGCGTGATCCTGCTGGTAGTGCCGATGTTCACCAGCAATATCGTCCGCTCGTTTGGCTGGATGGTACTGCTGGGGCGCAACGGCCTGGTCAACCAGAGCCTGGTCGGCAGCGGCCTGGTGGACAGTCCGGTGCGCTTTCTGGGCACCGAGCTGGGCATCCTGATCGGCATGGTCTACATCCTGCTGCCGTTTATCGTGCTGGCCGCCGGCAACGCCCTGGCGCAGGTCGATCCAGCCTATGAGCAGGCCTCCAGCGACCTCGGGGCAAGCCCACGGGCGACGTTCTTCCATGTGCTGCTGCCCCTGACCCTGCCAGGCATCATTTCCGGCTCGATCATGGTCTTCACCCTCGCGGCCAGCGCCTATGTCACCCCGGCACTGCTATCGGGCGGACGGATCTCGGTGCTGTCGATGCTGATCTTCCAGCAGTACAGCTCGGTCTTCGACTTCAACTATGGCGGCGCACTGAGCGTGGTGCTGCTGATCTTCACGCTGATCATGGTCGGCCTGGCCGGACGTGTCGGCAACATTCGGGGAGACCGGCCATGATCGCTCGTCTGTTGTTGCGCCTGGTGTCCTGGGCCGTGCTGGGCTACATGCTGCTGCCACTGGTGGTCATCCTCGGCGCCTCCCTGACCGCGTCCTCGTTCCTCGCCTTTCCACCCAAGGGCTGGACCCTGGGCTGGTACACCCAGATGCTGAGCGACCCCAGCTATGTCGCGTCCTTCGCCACCAGCACCGTGCTGGCGCTGGCCGCGACCCTGGTCGCCGTGCTGCTCAGCGTACCGGCGGCACTGGCCATGGCCCGCTACGACTTCGCCGGCAAAGGCGCGATCCTGGCGGCACTGACTTCGCCCCTGGTGTTTCCCCATATCGTCCTGGGGGCGGCACTCCTGCAGTTTGGCGGCTACTTCGGCCTGACCCGCAGCTTTCTCGCCCTGCTGATCGGCCACACCATCATCGTCTCGCCGTTCGTCCTGCGCTCGGTGCTGTCGATGCTGACCCCCGAGCAACGGGCCCTGGAAGAGGCCTCCAGCGACCTGGGGGCCAACCCCTGGTCAACCTTCTGGTTCGTGGTCCTGCCGCTGATCCGGCCGGGCATCGTCACCGGATCGATCTTTGCCTTCATCTCGTCGTGGATCAACGTCGAGCTGTCGATCTTCAACACCACGCCGGCGCTCAACACCATCCCGGTCAAGTTGTTCAACTACGTGCAATACACCGTCGACCCGACGATTGCCGCCGCCTCCGGCGCCACCATTCTGGTCGTCGTGGTCGCCGTGATCGTGCTCGATCTGTGTATCGGTCTCGACCTGCTGTCCGAACGCAAATAACCCCCTACTCGTCACCCCAACTGCCCTTGTAAGTCAGGAGTATCGCCATGCGCATTCAAGACACATTCGACGTTATCTACACCCACACCGAAGGCGAGCCATTGTGCATCGTACACAGCGGTATCCCGTACCCGGCCGGTTCCACCATCCTGGAAAAACGGGCCTTCCTGGAAACCCACTACGACTGGCTGCGCACCGCGCTGATGCAGGAACCACGCGGCCACAAGGATATGTTCGGGGTGTTCCTGACGCCGCCTTCGAGCAGCGAATACGATGCTGGCCTGATCTACATGGACGGCAGCGTGTACTCCCATATGTGCGGTCACGGCACCATCGCGGTCAGCATGGCCATGGTCGCCCTGGGCCTGGTTCCACGCGGCGCCGACGGCATCACCAAGATCCGCTTTGAAACCACCGCCGGCCTGGTGGTTTCCGAAGTCGCCTCCGAAGGCGATACCGTGCTCTGGACCCGCTTCGAAAACGTCCCAGCCTATGTAGCGGCGCAGGATATCCCGATCAACCTGCCTGGCTACGGCGACCTCAAGGCCGACCTGGTCTGGGGTGGCAACTACTTCGGCATCGTCGACCTGACTGACTGCGCCCTGCGCATCAGCCCGGAAAACGGCAGCGAACTGTCACGCCTGGGCCTGCTGGCTCGCGAACAGATCCAGAAGCAACTGAAAATCCAGCACCCGACCGAGGCCCATATCAACGACCTCAACTTCATCACCTTCTGGCACCCGGCGACCATCGACGGCGCGTTCTACAAGAACGTCCACGTGTTCAGCGCCGGCCAACTCGACCGCTCCCCGGGCGGCACCGGCACCAGCGCGATGATGGCGATGTTCGAGGCCCGTGGAAAACTCGATATCAACCAACCGATCCGCTCCGAAGGGTTGCTCGGCAGTGGCACGTTCGAAGGCTGCCTGCTGGGCGAAGTCGACCTCAACGGCACTCGCGCCGTGCGCCCGACGGTCAAGGGCACCGCCGCCATCCTCGGCACCGCGCGCTGGGTGATCGATCGCAATGATCCAGTGGGGGCGGGGTTTGTTGTTAACTGAGTCATCCCGCAAAGTCCGGTAGCCGGATCCAACGGATCAGCACCGATTCCACTGGGGGGAAAGGGGGGGAGTGGGCTTGAAACCACGCCCCTTTTTCTCTTTAGAGGCGGATGCTCTATGGCTCTTTGGACGAGGGAGGGTGCTCACCCAGCAAGGTCGCCTTCTGCTCTTCCAACGACGCCAACGCAATCACCTCACTCTGCTTGCTCGGATCGATACGAAAGAACCGGGTATCGACATCACTCACATCTCCCGCCTCGTCGTTATGAATCACCATGGTGCCCAGCTGGCGCATACGCTCCAGCCGATCACCGGTGAGCTTGAAACTCTTGCTCAACTCCTCATCCCCCGCCACCGGCACCGAAGCGCGGCGCTGGGCGAAGCTTTTGCTCTTGCGCTTTTGCGCGCGCGCCCAGGAAATCAGCAATGCAGCGTTGAACAAGGCCACCCACAGGTAGATCTGCAAGGTGCCCAGCGCGTCCAGAAACGATGAGTCAACCAGTCGCGGCCCACCGTGGGTCATGACCAACGGCCAGAGGCCGCGAATCAACAGGTACAACAAGCCGATCCAGGCCAGCACGGTAAAGAAAATATCGACGATCACCAGGAATGGACGCTGGCGGGTACGGATAATTTTCATAGCCTCGTTTCTCCTTCTTCCTCATCGTCTCCTGTCGGTTTGATACCCCGATCCGGGCTGACCCAGCGGGCCCGTTTCTGATGCTGGCGGAACAGAACCTTGGGAAAGCTGACAAGGGTGGTCAGCAGGCTGATAAACCAGAACACCAGGGGGTACCAGACCACCCAGAACATGGTTTTCCACAGCCCGGGCTCATAGCGCCGGTCGATCAGGATGCTGACTGCAAACTGCAGCAGGCAGACCATCGCCAGTACCAGTCCGGTAAACGCCGGCGGCACCAGGTGGTGGACAGCAATGGCCTCGGGCATGACCATGAACTTGCCCATGGCCCAGAACACCACCGACAGCAGGAACGTGAAGGCCCAGCCCGTCGACAGGCAGTACTCGAACAGCAGCGGCCACAGGTAGCGATGGCGCCATTGCCAGATCCCGCGAATATTCTTGAACAGCACTTCTGCACCGCCCTGGGCCCAGCGCAGCCGCTGTTTCCACAGGCCGTACAGCGTTTCCGGCATCAAGATCCAGCACAGCGCCCGCGGCTCGTAGAAGATGCTCCAGTGATCGAACTGCAGCTTCCAACTGATATCGATGTCTTCGGTGATCATGTCCGGGCTCCAGTAGCCCACCCGGTGCAAGGCCGTGCGGCGAAACGCGACGATCACCCCGGAGACCGTGAAGATCCGTCCGAACACCCGCTGGGTCCGCTTGATCAAGCCAATGATCGACGAGAACTCTCCCACCTGGACACGCCCGACCAGGGTCGAGCGCGTACGAATCCGTGGGTTACCGGTCACCGCCCCCAGGCGTGGGTTGTCCAGCAGCGGTGCCACCAGATAGGCCGCCGTGTTGGGCGCCAGCAAGGCATCGCCGTCGATGCACACCAGGTATTCGCTGCGCGCGGCAATCGCCCCCATGCGCAAGGCCACCGCCTTGCCCTGGTTTTCCGCTAGGTGCAGTACGCGCAGGCGCGCATCAGTCTGGGCCAGGGCATCGAGCACCTGGGCGGTGTTGTCGCTGGAACCATCGTTAATGGCAATGACTTCGATATTCGGGTAGTGCTGGCCCAGGGCAGCATGAATGGTGTCGGCAGCGTTATCACCTTCGTTGTAGCAAGGGATCAGGATCGAGATCAGCGGCTCGCCTTCCAACGGCGGCGGCAGCGTGTCCTTTTCCCACGGCCAGTGCCGCTCCCAGTGCAGCCAGAAGTACAACCCGCCGGCAATCCATAACCCGGACATAAACAGCGGATAGAAAAATACGAAATCCATCAGGAATTCGCCCGTCACCAGAAAGATCAGCCCCAGCGGCACGCCGAGGACGATCGCCAGAACCAGTAACGCCAGAAGTCTATCGGCCATGATCAGGGATTCCATTTATTGGAGAGCGCGGGCCGCACGGTTTTCAGGTCCGGACTGTTTTCCAGAAAGTTGTCCGGGTAATAACCGAAGCTGGTCGCACCCTGGCGTTTCAGGCGGCCCATCCAGTCCGCCAGCACGGCGGCGTCTAGGTCGGCTGGCGGTTTACTGGCCCAATCCCGGGCCTGCAGTTCGAAGACCGTACGTTTGAGCGAATCGGGTCGGCTCTTGAATGGCACCACCAGTTTTTCCAGCCAGGCACCGGACTGTTCAGGCGTGACTTTCTCCATCAATGGCATGGCCATCGGCGCGGTCCAGTCGTAGGCCAGCAGGAAGTCGTCGAGGTTCTGGGCGAACCAGGCTTCGCTGGCAGGATTGAGGATCGGCTCGGCAAAGATATTGCGCGCGGTCATGACCTGCGGACCGCGAATGGCACGGACCTTGGCCGTCAGCTCCTGGGTGAAGTCGATCAGGTAGCGGCTCTTGAAGCGGGTCCAGCGCTGCATCACCGCCGGGTCGTCGCGCAACGCCGCCATGGAGCCAGGCAAGCCGTGGGCCGCATAGGCGCGCAGCGCGGACGGACTGGCGTCCTCGAAGTCGGACAGCAGGGCATCGTCGTGGAACAGAATGCCGTCCACCGACGTCAGGCGGGCAACGTCCTCGTAGATCTCGCCGATGGTCTGCCGCACACGCGGATCGAACGGCGACAACCGCACGTACTGATCGGGATCGACCGAGGCCTGCCCGGTCTCGGGGTTCCAGCGCGTCACCCGCTCCAGCGTGGGATCGAGGGCAAAACTGAGCACCGGCATCCAGGCGAAGACCTTGACGTGGGAGCGGGTACGCAACTGCCAGGCCACGCGGTCGAAGATATCGGCGCGTACCGGCAGGTGACGGTTGGGGAAATACAGTGAATGCACCAGGCCATCGCCCTTGGGGTCGGCGAACGCCTGCAGGAACACGGTATTGGCCCCCATATCGGCCATGCGCTGAACCAGCTTGCCGAGGTTGATATCCTGCTGCGCCGGGTCGGGGTCGTAGACATTATCCAGGTCGACATGCACCACCCGCATCGGGGCATCGGCCTGCACCGCCACAACGCTATTGGCAAAATGCTCGCCGTCCGGATCGGAGGCCACCAGAAAACGCGGACCGCTCATCAGGTTGTCCAGCGCATCGAGGCCATCATCCAGGGTCAGGGCCATGTCATAGCCCTGCTCGCTGACCACCTGCAACGCCGTGCCATCGGCCGTGCCATAAGGCCAGACCCAGACCCGCGGCCGATAACCGGCGACCTTGCGGATCTTCTCGGAAATGGTTTCCACGTCCGTGCGCAGGCGCGCCCTGAACGCCTCTTCGGACTCATAGCGACCGGTCGTGGCATCGTAGATCCGGGTGGCGGCCGCCGGCTGCAGATTGCCCTGAGGGTTGGCCAACACCCCCTTGTGGCTGGCATCGGTGTGGGCGGCGATTTCCACCAGGCCCGAGCGGGAGATTTCGCCCACCTGCTCCCAGGTCAGAAAGTCCGAACGCGCACGCGGGGTGCCGGCGAAGTCCACGGGCTGATTCGCCGGCGTGTCGATCCAGGTGCCGACCGGTGCCAACAGGGCATGCCATTGGTAGGCACGCAATACCGGCAGGACCCGGGTGTAGAAGCTCGAATAGCCATCGTCGAAGCTCAGCAAAATCGCCTTGGGCGGCAACTCAAGGCCGCCCTTGCGCGCCGCCAGTATCTGGTCGATGGTGACGGGTTTGTAGTTGTTCTCACGCAGCCAGGCCAACTGCTCCAGCAACCGTTCAGTGCGCACGGCCACCACCGCCTGGTCGGGATCGCGGTCCTCGATATCGTGGTAGGCAATGCCCAGCACATGGTTTTTCGGCCAGGGTTGCTCGTTGGCCGGCATCGGCCGCTCCTGGGGCGGCACAAACGTCTGGGGCTGCTGGGCGCAGGCGCTAAGCGTCAAGGCGACGAGCAATAGGATGCAACGCATGATCAGAGGCATCTTCGTACTCTTCTAGAAGCGATAGGTAAGGTCGACAATCAGGCGCACATCGCTTTCGCGGTCGCCGTCATAGGGCCGGTTGAGCCAACTCAGGGCGCCGCCGACCTCGAACACGTCGTTCCAGCTGTAACGCTGGCCATAACTGAGCAAGCCGACCGCGCCCGTGGAGTAGCTGCGCTGGCTGTAGGTGCCCAGCCCCGCCTGGAACTGCTGGCTCCAGGACGTTTCATAGCGGTGATAGAGGATGTGGTTGACGCTCACCGTCGGCAGGACGCTGAAGTCGGCCTCGGGGTTGAAATACGGCACGTCCTCCTTGGTGTTGTGGCTGGCGCCGACTTCCAGGCCCAGGTCGACCTGGACATGGGGCGAGCTGTAGACCCCCTCGCGACCGGTCAGCAACGCTTCGACACGCTGGTTGCCATCACTGAAGTGCGACGGGCTGACCGCCAGTTTCCACTCGCGGCTTTCATTGGCCCGCCAGCGCAAAAAGGCACTGCCGCCGTTGGACGAAACGTCGCTGTTCAGCGCCCGTAGTGGCGTGTTGGCCGAGAGGTAGTCGAGGCTGCCGCCGTATTGCCAGTGATCGTCGATATCCCGGGCGATGGCCAGCCGGGCCCCGAGCTTATTGCCGTAGCCGTAGGAGTGATTGGAGATTTCCGCTTCCAGGGTCATGTCCCGGGTCCGGCGTTCCACGCCCAAACGCTGGAAGCGATGGTGGCCAGTACCTTCCTGGAAGTCACCGGTGGCATAGCCAGCGCCGGCGAACAGCCGCCAGTCTTCGTCGATGGGCGGGCTGTAAAGCACGCTCTCGATGCCCAGGTCGCGGCTGCCGGTCACGGCGCCGGCACCGTTGTCGCCACCGCCATAACTCTTGCCGCCATAGGCCGAGACCCGCAGCTCGGCCATATCATGGACCTCGCGGACCCGTTGCAGACGCTGGACCTGGCGGTTGTCCGGGAAGCGGGCGCCCACATCGTCGGTCAGCGCATCGAGCTGCCGCCATTCCTGCAGATCCAACGCGGTATGGCCCTGGGCAACTTCCAGGCCGACATCACGCGGGGCTATGCTCTCGACCTCCTTGAGCGCGCTTTCCGCGCGCCGCGGCCAGTCCCGCGCCAGGTAGGCGTCGGCCTGGGCCAGGCGCAGGCCGACATTGCCCGGGGCCTGTAACACCAGGGCATCGAGGCTCTGCTGACTGTTCTTGATATCCCCGGAAAAGGTCCCGGCCTGCGCAGCCAGTTGCTGCGCATCCATCCAGGAATCGCTCGGGTTGCCCACCGGCAGCCCCTTGAGTTCGATCCGTGGGCGTTCGGTCCGGGCCATTTTATCGGCGAGTTCGCGGGCGGCTTCCGGCTGGTCGCTTTCGAGCAGCGCATAGAACAGCGCAGTGGTGTCTTCAACCCGATCGGCGCCATCGGCGTCCGGTGCCGACAAGGCTTCGCGGTATAGCGGGATCGCCAGCTCGGGCTCGCGCAGATCCAGGTACGCAGCCGCCACCCAGCGCTTGGCATAGGTCGGGATCGGCACCTGCTCGGCAGTCAGTTTCTGATATTGCGCGATGACCTCGGCACTGCGCGCGCGGGCCTTGAGCGCGCCCATGCGGTCGATCCGCCAGCGGGTGACATCATCATGGGCCTGCGGATCGGGGGTCCAGGTGGCCAGCAGGTGATCGTAGTCGGCCAACGCCCGGTCGGCGATGACATAGCGCTCCTGTTCAGTACGGGTCGCGAGGTCGGCCATGCGCACACGCTCGGCAGCCAGATCGCCCTCGATACGCCGCTGATACACCGGATCTATCAACCCCGGACGCTGACGCGCCAGGCGCAGGGCCGGCTCCGGCAGGCGTGCCCGCTGCAGGGCGAACACATATTCACGGGCCACTTCCGGTTTGCTGCCCGCGCGGATAAAGGCCTGGTCATACTCGAACAAGGCATCGTACTTGTTCCCCGCCCGCGTCAGCGCATAGCCCAGGGCCAGGCGCCGCGCCGGATCGTCCGGCTTGGCCGCGACCAGGGCACGAGTGCGCGCCACCGCCTCAGCGGGTTGCCCAGCGTCAGCCTGGGTCAACGCCAGGGCCAGTTGCAAATCGGGGTTACTCGGTTCGCGCCGCAAGGCTTCGGCGTAGAGCCGCTCGGCCGCATCCCAGCGTTTGAGATTGCGATAAGCGCGGGCAGTGGCCGTCAACGCCGGGGTGGGCAGTGCCAGATGGCGGCCCTGGGTTTCATAGACCTGTACCACTTCAGCATCGAGGCCGGCCCAGCTCGCGATCTGCAAATGGTCGCTGACCTGGCCCAGCGTCGATTGGCCCGCCGGAACCTGGCGCAGCAGCGTCAGCGCCGGGGTGTAGTTGCCAGCGCGGGCATCGCGAACCATCTGGTCGTAAGGGGTGTCAGCCAGCGCCAGTGTGGGCCACAACAACTGACTGCACAGCGCCACGCGCAACAGGGAGTGCAACCCGAAATGAAAAGGGGGGTAAGCAATACGCGGCATTTCGTCAGCTTCCTTTCGTGGCTAGCCGGAGTTCTATGCTCCCCCGTCTGGTCGGTGCCAGACAGCCGCCCCTAGGGCCGGCCGAGCTTTTCAGGGCACAGTCTTCCACGAAGGTTAGACCAAAAAATAATTTGCAAGATTTATTCAGATTCTTAGCGCCAGCACGCTGGCGGCGGCGTTATTCGTCACACACCGCCAGTTCCAGACTGAAGGTCGCGCCCTGGCCAGGCACGCTGGAACAGCTGATACGCCCGCCATGGCGCTCGATGACCGTCTTGACCATCGCCAATCCCAGACCCAGCCCATCGCTGCCCTGGGCACCGGCCAGACGGCGATAGGGCGCGAACAGCTGAGGCAGATCGTGCGCATCGATCCCCGGCCCTTCGTCCTGGATGCGGCAATTCAGCCAGCCGGCGGCGACGGCCACGCTCAGGGTCACGGTGGAGCCCGACGGGCTGTACTTGATGGCATTTTCCAGCAGATTGAACAGCGCGCGCGTCAGCAACGCCGGATCGGCCTGGACCCTGCACTCATCAGCGCCTTCAGGCCGGTGGCGCAGGTGAATACCCTTGAGCTGGGCATGGGTGGTGGCCTGGTCGATGACATCCAGCACCAGCATGGCGAAGATCGTCGGCTGGAACCGATAGCTGTCCGACTCGGCCCGCGCCAACTGGACAAACCCATCGGTCAGGCCCAGGGCGCGGCGGACCTGTTGCTCGACTTGCCAATAGATCAGCGCATCGCCCGCGCCCTGCCCGCGCTGGACATCGAGCAGGGCCAGAATCGCCGAATGGGGCGCGCGCAGATCGTGGGACAGAAAACGCAGCAAGGTCGCCCGTTGCTGCTCGGCGTCGCGCTCGATGCTCAGGTCGCTCAGGCTGAACAGCCAGCCCACCAGCACCTCGGCTTCGGCTTGCAGCAGCGGCGCCGGCTGCAGGTACAGGCTGCGCTCGCGGTGATCGCGAAACTCACTGGCAGTCAAAGCGGCCAGTTCCGGCCGGGCGCCCTGCGCGAACGCGGGATGGCCGAGGTCGGCCAGGCAATCGAGGAAATTGCCCCCCAGTAACGGCTCGCCCAGCATCGCCCGGGCACTGCGGTTGCACAGCAGAATTCGGCCATGGGTGTCGCAGATCAGCGTCGCAATCGGCAGGCACTCCAGGCCGTCGGCCATAAAGCGCCGTGTATCGCGGGTTCGGCTCAGGGCCTGTTCCAGGGCCGCGATGCTGCCCTGCAACACATCCCCCTGGGCAGCGACCCGCCGCCGGCGCTCGGGAAGGACTTTCGGCTCGTCGTTCAACCGCGCCAGCTCCCAGCCAAAGTAGGCGAGGATCACGCTCAGGCGTCGCCAGTTCCAGAGCAGATAGCCGAGCAGCACCCCGATCATGCTGGGCGCCGGCGACCACCACCAGCCGTGGCGCAACAACCCCGCGGCCGCCAGCAACACCCCGGCCAGGCCACCCAGCGTCAGCCACAGCGCATAACGGGGCAGGCCGAGCAGGGCGCCCAGGACCAGGGCAACGACTGTCAGGGACATCAGCGTGGCCAGCCACGACGGCACATCGAGAATGCTGCGCTGCTGCAACAAGCCATTGAGGATATTGGCCTGGATCTCGACCCCGGCCGTGTTGCCCGCCGGCCCGGACACCGGCGTGGCGTAGCGATCACCCAGGCCCGGGGCCGTCGAACCGATCAGCACCAGGCGGTTGCGTAACAGCGAAGCGGGTACCTCGCCCTTGAGCACACTGACATAGGGCACCGTGGGAAAACCGCTAGCGGCGTCAATAAACGGGATACGAATCCGGTGGTCGCGCTGCCAGCCGTTGTCGGCCGGCTTGGCACCCAGGCCCGGCATCGACGCGCTCTGCCCGGGCGGCACCTGCTGGGCATAGACCTGCCAGGCCAGTTGCCCGTACGCCTGCTCGGGCGCGCCTTCACGCAAATAGACGCTGCGCACCACACCGTCGCTATCCGCCTCGACATTGATATGACCCACCCCGGCCGCACACCCACGTAAAGGCTCGACCGGCTGGACCGCACCCGCACTGGAGCCGTCCAGCGGTGCCTGGTCGCGCAGCAGCGGCAACCACACGTTGGCGGCCCGGCAGAGTGCATCGGCCAGTTGACGATCGTCCTGGCCCGACCGGTCGGGCTCACTGAACAGCACATCGAACAGCACCGTCCGGGCCTGGGCCTCATGGAGCTGGTCGAGGGCATCGGCGTGCAGGCTGCGCGGCCAGGGCCAGCGGCCCAACTGCTGCAGGCTGCGATCATCGATGCTGACGATCAGGATGCGCGGATCCGGGGCCAACGCCGTCAAGCGGCTCAGCCGGTCGTACAACCCATTGCCCAGCAACGGTCCTTGGGTCAGCGACAGCCAGGCGGTCACGGCCAGCAGCACCAGGCAAACCAGCAGCCATTCCCCCAGCAGGCGGCGAAACAGCCGCTGTGCCTGGCTCGGGCCGCGTCCATCGGTCCGGGGCCAGAGCGTCATGGCCGCAACGCTGACAGATCAGGGCAACTGCGCATGGACGGTCCCTGGCAGATAAAGAATATCGTAGATCGCGCTCTCGCCTTCCAGGCCCTGGTCGTCAAACGCCGATAGCCGAACGTGGTAGTACGCCCCGGGCAGGTCGCTGAAAGTGAGCTGCGGCGTGTCGGAAAAGCTTTCCTGACGGATCCTGAGAAACTGCCGGTCGTTCGCCACCTGAGCCCGATAGCGCTGCGCCCCGGGCAAGGGGTCAAGCAGCAAGCGCCAGAGTGCCACCGTACCGCGCTGACCGTCCTGGCCCGCCAAACGGGGTGCCGGCAACAGGTCCACCGGCGCCAGCTGGCCCTCGGGGCGAATCTTCAGGCCCTGCCGCGCGCCCACCGCGACCGTTTCATCGGACACGGCAGCGCGCGGCTTGCGGGTCGGGGCGGCGAGGTCAACGCGGGTGACGACCACCTGCCCGTCGAGCACCTCCAGCCGGGCTCCGTCCGTGTCGCTGGAGGTACGAAAGTGCGTGCCGCGCACCCCCAGGATGCCCAGTGCGGTACGAATCTGCAGGCGGTCCTGGGCGCTACGACGCTTGATCACATACGACTCGACCTGGCCCTGCTCCAGGATGACCTGGGGGATCGTCAGCGTTTTCTCCACATGCAGGCGAATCGCGGAGCTGGACGGCAGGACAATGCGCGAGCCATCGCCCAGCAGCAGGCTGACAAAAGCATTGTGGGCCGTGCGTACGCCCTCGCCTTCCTCCAGCGGCATGCCTTCGACCAGCTTGATTTCGCCACCCCGGGCATCGAGTTTCCACGCCTCGCCTGACAGGTGAAGCACGGTGGCTGGTAGTGGCTGCGGCTGGCATTGTTGTTCGCGGTCCAGGAACACGGCCGGGGGCTTGGGGGCGGCTAGCAAGGGATTCAGCGCCAGGCCAAGGCAAAGCCCAGCCAGGATGCGCAGTGCGCTGCGGGTTGGCCGAAGCCGGGAGAGGGCTGGGAATGGGCTCATGAATTGATCTGCGCAACGCGGAAAAAGGCCGGATCGCCAACAGCGTCAATGGCTGCGCTGGCATCATGCCACAGGTTGGGGACTGGACATCGCTGGCAACGCCGGCACCGTATCGGCTCTTCCCCGTCGGAACCTAAAGTGCCGGACCCGCGCTTCCCGGCGCGAGCCCGGCGACGGTTGGCAAATTGCCAGGCCGCCTGGCACATCCCGTGCCGCAGTATTGCTCCTTGTGCCCCTGTGTTGCGCCGAGAAATCTACCGGGAAATCCGCGGCCCCGAACAATTGTGCAGATTTGTTCAGAATTGCTAATAGCCACTAGCCGCTAGAATACCCAGCGCTGGGCCTGCTGCGCTGAATGCATCAGCCCCACCGGGGCGAACTCCACCGAGGCCGCCACGGGCTGCACCCGCTGCCCCGCCAAACGCTCCAGCACCAGCGGCGCGGCCACGCCCAGGATCAGCCCCAGCGTGGTGAACACCAGGGCCTGGGCGATAAAGCGCCGGCGTACAGTGGCGAGCGTGAAGGGTTTATCCATTGATCCTGCTCCTGGGGCACTTGGGACATTGCGCGGCACCAGTGCTGGCCGCCGCCCTGCCAGGCAGCCTAACCAGTGCCCTTGGGGGCCTGCAGGATTGGCCACAATTGTTCAGATTCATCTGACGTCACCGGAGAAAGGACCAGGACATGCGAGTCGCGATGCTGGACGACGAACCCGCCGAACTTCGCCGGGTCGAGCAAACGCTGCAACAGATCCCGCAACCGGGTGAAGCGCCGTGGACCCTCTACGGTTTCGAGCGCGGCGAAGACCTGCTACGCCAGCTCAAGCGCGAGACCTTCGACCTGTTGATTCTCGACTGGCAACTGCCCGACATCAGCGGCCTGGCCCTGCTGCGCTGGAGCCGCGAACACCTGGCCGTGCCGCCGCCGGCGATCATGGTGACCAGCCGCGACGCCGAGCAGGACATTGTCCTGGCCCTGAGCAGCGGCGCCGACGACTACGTCAGCAAACCCTTTCGCGCCAATGAACTCAAAGCCCGGGTCAAGGCGGTACTGCGCCGCCACGGCGGGCAGCGCAGTAGCACCCGCGAGGTGCTGGCCTTCAACGACCTGCGCTTCGACGATGCCGAGCTCACGGTGACCCGCGACGGCCAGCCCATCAGCATGACCGAGCGCGAATATCGCCTGGCCCGCTGCCTGTTCAGCAACCTCGGGCGGCCGCTGTCACGCGACTATCTGTACGAGCGGTTCTGGCCCCACGAAGAGATGCTCTCCTCGCGCCCCCTGGATACCCATATCTATCGCCTGCGCAACAAGCTGGGGCTCAACGCCGAGCGCGGCTGGCAACTGCTGACGATCTACGGCTATGGCTATCGGCTGGAGAGCGTGGCGGAAGAAGGGCAGTAGGAGGCTGGGGAGCTTTTTGATCGCGCATAAAAAACCCCGGGCTTGCACCCGGGGTTGGCCGTGTCACGCAGCGGATCAGTCGCGCGAGCCGCCCAGATTGGCCATCAGCAGCATGACAAACTGCTCCAGGCTGATTTTCTGGCCATTGAGGTCCACCTGTTGCTCGGCGTAGTTCAGGTTCGACACCAGGTTCTCACCTTCTTCCTTGAACAGGCCGGTCGACAACAACATGCGCCCGTAAGCACTGCTCAGCATCATGGCTTGCGCCTTGACTGCATCGGCGCTCGGCTGGGCGTCGAGCTCGACCTGCAAGGTGGTCAGATCAAGCAGCATCGGCTTGGACACCCGCGCTTGAGCCTGAAGCCGGGCCAGCACTTGCTTGAGCTGTTCATCCGGAGCCAGATCGAACGACGCCGGCTTGGCCAGGTCCACCGCCAGGCTCAAGTGACTTTCGCCATTGGCGGTCTTGAGCGAGAGGTTGTCCAGGGCCAATTGCGGCTTGCCGGCCAGCAATTTACCCAGCTCGATCTGCAGCAAAGCCTGCTCCGCTGCACTGAACGCTATCTGGGGCACCTCGCCACGCGCCGCAGCCGCCTGCTGCTCGGGCGCCTGCAACTTGGCCTGGTACATCTCGCCCAGCGCCTTGAGCGCCGGGACATCCACCTGCTTGGCACTCCAGGCCATCTGCATGCTGCCAATCGACTTGTCGGCATAACTGATGCCAGCGATCTTGTAGGCCAGGCTGGCGGAGAGGAAATCGCCCGTCACTTGCAGGTTGTCCCGCTGTTCGATCTGCTTGAAGACCAGCGTGGGCTGGTTGTCGCCAAAGCTCATCTGCGTGTCTTTGAGCTCGACCACACTGCCACCGATGTAGAAATCGAACGGGCTCTTGTGCAGGTCACTGGCCACGGTCAGGCCATTGAATTCGAACCGCATCGGCACCCGATCCGCCGAGACCAGGCGCAGAGCCAAATGCTCCATAAAGCCATCGAGCTTGACCTGCTCGGCATTGCTGGACAGCGACATCGCCAGGTTGAGGCCGGAGAACTTCACCGCCGAGTCGGCATCGGGCGCCAGCTCGAACGGCAGCACCGACAGGGTGCCCGTGATACTACGGTCATAACCGAGAGTCATCTGGCCGTTAAGCGGCGAAACGCCCTGGGTGGCGGCAAACCATTTCTCGGTCAGCGGGTTCTTTTCCAGTTGGTACTGGCTGCTTGCCAGGACTGGCCAGAGCTTGAGTTGCTTGACCCGGGAAAACGGCAACGGACCGTGTTCGAGATTCTCCAGGACCAGCAGCTCGACATGCTCGCTGCCAGGTTCCAGGTTCTTGAAGTTCAGGCGGTACTGCGCCGTGCTGCTGTAGAGATGGGTCTGCAGCGACACCAGCTCGATGCTGGCGGTCGTATTGGTACCCACCAGGGCATCGCCCAGCTGTTCGTTGGCCCGCTTGATCTCGGTATTGAGCACGCCCTCAAGCTGGGTGCCGGTGTACCAGGCACCCGCCGTATGAATCGCTGCGCCCGCAACGATGATGCCCAACAATACGCCTGCCGATTTATTCATGAAGTAGCCCGGTCAATATCCGTGTGAGAGGGAAAAAAGTGCGGCGAGATTAGCATTTGTCACCGTCGGGCTGCGGCATTTCGCACAGGGGGATGCCAGCGTGTAACCGCTACCGCAGGTTGGGTGCGAGTACGCAACGCCCGCCATTCGGGCACCGCGCGCGGCCAGGTGGAGGGTGCCTGAGCGGTTTACGAGCGCTGCACGTGCTAACGGCCGCCTCGCGGCAATGGCTATGGGGCGGCCGGGAGCCGGCGACTCAGGAATACTCGACTTCCATCTCGTCGAGTTGATGGTCAAAGGTTTTCAGGCGTGCGGTCCAAGTGTAGATCAGCACCTCGAAATCACGGTCGATCACCAGGCCCTGAGAGGCGTCCTGACGGGGCTTGCAGTAGTCGAGCTGGTAGCGCTGGCGGGCCATGGCATTGGCCACATCAGCCAGTTCGCGGGCATTGCTCAGCCAGTGCCTTTGCGGGCCGAAGACCTGGTCGTCGAGCTTGAGGCACTGGCCCCTGAGGGCCTCAAGGCTTTTCTCCAGCGGGGTGCCGGTCAGCTCGCCCATCACCTCCTGAAAGGTCCGTCCGGGCTGCCAGTAATTGCCCCAGAAATACCGGTCGAACACCGTCTCGACCCGGCGCAGCGCCACCTTGGTATCCCAGATGGCCAGCAGGGTCTTGCTCTGCTCCAGTTGGCGCTTGTGCAACTGGCGGGTTTGCCAGGACGCCCAGGCGACCATCGCCACCGCCAGCCCCGCAATCAGGGCACTGGCGCTGTCGAGAAACAGCAGCGCCTGGTCGAGTTGTCGGGTCAGCATGATGCCGTAGAAATAAGTGGCGGACAGCAGAACCAGCGCCGTCAACACCAGCCAGAAACCGGGGGCATAAGGGTTTTTCATTATTGGAATCCCTCTTGACCGGCGCGCCAGCGCGAGGGGCGCGATACCGATAAAAGCCAGCATAGCAACGGCTTCAGGGTTGCGTTGGCCTCGACGCTGACGTTCGTCCGGTTTGCCAGCCGCCCCCCAGGGCCAGGAACAAATCGATCTGGCTCATGGCCACTTGGGTGTTCGCCGCCGCCAGTTGGGCGCGCATCTCAGTGTAGCTGCGCGTGGCTTGCAGGTCGGCCAGAAACGAGGCCCGGCCGGCCTGGAAAAAGCGATGCGTCTGGTCGGCCGCCAACTGCGCCGACGCTTCGGCGTCTGCCAGCGCCGCCCGGCGTTGCAGCACCGCATCGTACTGGGCGAGGCCGGTCTGGGTCTCGCGGATGGCGTTGAGCACCACCCCATCGAAATGTGCCAGCGCGCCCTGGGCGGAGGCCTCGGCTGCGCGGATCCGCTCGCGGGCCCCGTTGGACGGCACGCTCCAACTCAGTAGAGGCCCAAAGCCCCAGCGGTTGGTGGCCGGCTTGCCCAGGTTCTCCAGGATACCGACGGTGCCAACGGTCGCGCCGATGCTGATATCCGGGTACAGCGCCCCCGTGGCCACGCCGATACCCGCCGTGGCGGCCGCGAGATGGCGCTCGGCCTGGCGGATATCCGGACGGCGCTTGAGCAACGCGGCGCCATCGCCGACCGGCAGTAATTGGGCAATCTGCGGCAGCTCGGCGCAATCAGCGACGCCGGCCGGCAACCGCTCGACAGGTTTGGCCAGCAGCATCGACAGGCGAAACAGCGCGCCCTGGCGCTGGGCGGTGTAACGCGGCAGCTCGGCACGCAGGGACTTGAACTGGGTTTCGGAACGCGTCACCTGGGTTTCATCACCACGCCCGGCATCACGCAGGCGCTGGGTCAATTCGGTGCTCTGGCCCTGTAGCGCCAGAGAATGCTCGGCAATTTCGCGCTCCTCATTGGCCGCGCAGACCTGGGTGTAGGCCCGCACCACATCGGCCACCAGGGTAATGCGCGCGGTGTCGGACGCTGCCTGGGCCGCGTCCGCCGAAGCCTGGGCTGCTTCGATGCCGCGCGCGAGGGTGCCGAACAGATCGAACTGGTAGGACGTGGTGATCGCGATATCGCCGACATTCGCCACCGGCACCTTGTCCGCCAGCAGGAACGCTTCGCCCGATTCCTGCAAGCGCTGCGCGCCCAACTTGACCCCACCGTGCCAACCGCCAGCCGCCTGGGCCTCGTCGACCTGGGCCCGGGCGCGGGCCAGATTGGCCGCCGCGACCCGCAGGTCGGTGCTCGATGCCAGGGCCTGGCGCACTAACTCGTCCAGCCGGGCATCCCGGTACAGGCGCCACCAATCATCCGGCACCGGTGCCGAAACCACCGGCGCACCCGAGGTCGGCAGCTCGCCTTGCAGGTCCGCGCGCTGGACCGCCGCATCCTTGGGCAACTGATAATTGGGGCCGACCATCTGACACGCCGACAGCAACAGTCCCAGTCCGGCGCCACCCAGTACATACCGCAGCCTCATGGCGTGGCCTTGGCCGGCAGGCCGCTGGCATCGTCGAGAATCGACACGGTTGCGGTCCGCCCGGCAATCATGCGGAAATCTGCCGGGACCTCATCGAAGGCGATGCGTACCGGAATCCGCTGGGCCAGGCGCACCCAGCTGAAGGCCGGGTTGACGTTGGGCAGCAGGTTCGCACCGCTGCTGCGGTCGCGGTCCTCGATCCCGGCGACGATGCTCTGGACGTGCCCGAGCAGCCGCGCCTTGTCACCCACCACGCGAATATCCACGCGCTGGCCGATGCGGATGCCCTCCAGCTTGGTCTCTTCGAAATAACCATCGATATGGTACGAAGCGCTGTCGACAATCGACAGCACCGCCCGCCCGGCACTGACAAACTCCTGGCTGCGCGGCGCGCGATCATTCACATAGCCGTCCACCGGGCTGCGGATCACCGAGCGCTCAAGGTTGAGCTGGGCGCTGTCCACCGCCACCTGGGCTTCAGCTAGCGCGGCCTGGGCGCGCATCTCACGCGACTGGCTTTCCTCCAATTGCTCGCGGGCGACCAGATTGCCCAGCCCGCGATTACGCCGGGCTTCACGCTGGGCCTGGGCCAGGCTTTCTTCGCGGTCGGCCAGCGCCGCACGGGCCTGGCGCAGCGCCAGGCCAAACCGGTCCGGGTCAATGCGAAACAGCACCTGGCCGCGCGTTACCGGTTGGTTATCGCGCACCAGCACTTCCTGGATCAACCCTGAGACATCGGGAGCGATCTGCACAATATCGGCACGGATATGCCCGTCGCGGGTCCAGGGCGCAAACATGTAATACATCACCATGCGCCAGACCAGCACACAGGCGAAGCTCACCACCAGCAGGGTCAGGACCACACGGCCCAGGGTCAACAGAGGTTTTTTCATGTCATCAGGTATCGGCTGAGTGAGTCCACGGCGCCCAGCAGCAAGGCGTAGAGGCCGACGTTGAACAACGCCCGGTGCCAGACCAGGCGATAGAAATGGCAGCGTGTCAGCACGGCGTGCACCACCAGGTACAGCAGGTAGGTGATGCCCATCAGCACCAGCAGTGTGGGCAGGAAGACCCCGCTGATATCCAGGTCACCGATCATAGAGGCGCTCCGTCAAGGCCCGCAGGCAAGGCCGGGGGCTGTGCGCTGCTGCCGAGGAATTCGACGCCGGGTAACAGCGCCAGGCGCAAGCCGCTCAGGGCGTGCAGCAATTGCAGGCGGGTTTCTGTGTCAGCCTCGCTACCGAGCGCGCGGCGGGTACGGTCCAGGGTCATCAACAGCGGGACCGGCGCCGGCAGGCGCTCGCCGGCCTTGAGGCAAGCGTTGAAATAATCGCCCACTTCCGCCACCACCTGGCCCAGCAAGGTATTGGCCACGCCGCGCACCCGTGGGGTGTAGGCCAGCAGATCGAGCAGGTTCAGGGCGACTCGCAGTTCGCGCAGGGCCACGCCCGTGTCCTGGCCGGTCATGGCCAGGCGCGGCAGATGCTGCATCAGCCGATCGAGCATCTGCGCCCCCAGGTGCCGATGCTCGGCCAGGGTTGCCGGGCGTGTCAGGCTGACAATGTCGCGCCAGCTGAAACGGGTCAGGCGCTTGGCCGCCAGTTCGGCACCGAACGGCCGGGTCAGCAGGGTCCAGATAAAGGCGAACAACAACCCCAGGGGCCCGGCCAGGTTGGCATTGATAAAAACCTGGAAGTCCGCATCGTAGGCGCCCTGGATACTGATGAACGATGCCGTGTTGACGATGGTCAGCAACGTGCCCAGGTAGAAACGTGGCTGCACGGTCAGCGTGCCAACGCAGATAAAAGGCACGGCAAACGCCAGCACCAGCATGGGGAAGTCATGCAGGTTGGGCAGGATCAGAAACAGGTAGAGGCTGGCAAACAGCACCGACAGGGCGGTCCAGAAAAAGAACCGATAGATCTGCGGGGCCGGGTCATCCTTCGCGGCGAAGAAACTGCACGCCACGGCCGCCAGAATCACCGCACTGGCGCCATCGGTCCAGCCCAGCAGAATCCAGAGCACCGAGGCGACCAGGATCGCAGTCACCGTCGAGAACACCGAATAGAGCATCAGGCCACGGTCGAGAAACGGCGTCAGCCGGCCCAGCCGCCAGTGCCGGTAGACCGCGCGCCAGTTGCTCTGGTCGTCGCTCTGGATGGCCTGTTGCAGACTGCGGCAGTCCTGCCACAGATCGATCCATTCGCCCAAGCGGTACAGGGCATTGGAGAACAGCAACTGGCGTCGATCCTCCAGCGCCTCGGGCGCCGGCTGGTGGTGTTCAAGCTGTTCGCGCAAGGCTTGCCAGCGCGCCACGCCCGGGTCGCGGGCACTGGCCTGCAACCACTGATCGGCCGCCACCAGCAGCGGTGCAAAGCGCTCGACCAGCTCCGGCGTGCGACGCTCCAGGGCGTAGAGCGCGTCCTCCAGGGCGTCGATCACCGGCAGCAGGTGGATCATCCGCCCGCGTAACTCCTTGGCATTGCGCACCGTCTGCGGCCGCGCGCCTTCGTGGGGCAACTGGCCGATCATCAATTCCAGGCTATTGAACGTCGCGACCATCGAGGCGCGCAGGCCACTGACCGTTTCACCCTGGACCTCACGTCGCAGGAAGCACTGGCTGTAGCGCGTTGCATCGGCAAACCACTGGCCGGTCGCATCGGCCAGTACCGGCGCCAGCCGCCGGGGCCAGAACACACTGCCGACCACTGCCGCGCAGATAATCCCGAGGAAGATTTCTTCGGTCCGCGCCTCCGCCACGTCGAACACCGCCAGCGGGTTATCGACCACCGCCAGGGCAATCATCGGCAGGGTATAACCGGCCAGCATCAGCGCATAGCCATTGGCGGTGCGCAGGTGCAGGGACAGGAACAACAGGGTGCCTGTCCAGAGCGCGATCACCAGGGCCAGCAGCAACGGTGTCTGCACAAACAGCGGCACGAAGAACACCGCCGCCGAGGCGCCGAGCAGTGTACCGCCGGCGCGGTACAGCGCCTTGGAACTGGTCGGCCCGACAAACGGGCTGGAGACGATATAGACCGTGGCCATGGCCCAGTAGGGCCGGGGCATTTGCATCAGCAGGGCGATGTACAGCGCCAGCATTGAGGCAGCAAACGTACGCACGCCATAGAACCAATCACGGGCCGGCGGCAGGCCGCTGAAAAAATCCTTCAGCAATCTTGCGCTCCAGGGCTCTGGCCGGCCGCCTCGAAGGCGCGGATCACCCGCAGTGCCGCGTCCAGGTCCGCCGGGGCGATATCCGCCAGGGCCTCACGGCGCAAACGCACCAATTCGGTTTCGATGGCCTGCACCAGCTCGCCACCGCGCTCGGTCAGGCTCAAGGTCTTGGCCCGCCGGTCACTGGGGTCCTCGCAACGCACCACATAACCCGCGCTGCACAGCTGATCGAGCAGGCGCACCAGCGACGGGCTCTCCATACCCGCGGCCTGGGCCACCGTGACTTGACGCACACCACCACCCAGCCGGCCGATGATCAACAGCGGCATGGCGCAGGCTTCGGAAACACCGTAGTTGACCAGCGTGCTCTGGCAGACACGCCGCCAATGGCGAGCGGCGACCACCAAGCCGGTGCTGATATTCATCCGCAGGAGATCGAGGGTAGGAGGCAAAGGAGGCGCTCACACAAAGTTAGTTTGCTAACTAATGGTAAAGCCGACCAGCATTAATGTCACTAAATGTTTCCAGCTCTTAGCCATTGACCTGCCGCAGCTCCCACCCACTGGCTGCCAGGGCCTGCGCGCCAAACAGGGCGCGCGCCTCGCAAGCACGCTTGCGTTTTTCAGTGCTGGAGCGTCAGCGACGCAGCATCAGGTTGAGCTGGTCGACGATCTCGGCCCAGTCGGCATCTTCCTGAATCTTTTCGCGCAGAAAGGCCGCCTGGGCCGGGGTCCAGAAAAAAGCATCGGCCAGGGCGATCTCGGCTTTGAGCGGACCATGGCTGCTGACGAAGGCCTCGATATCCCGGGGCTCGTTGGGCAGGCCCAACTGTTTGAACAATGCGGGAAGGCTGTGGATAGGCGGTTGCATGGGTATCTCCTGTCTGCAGTATTCAGTGACCAGCGCACGGCTGGCAGATTTGATATAGCACCGCCTGGGCATCACCGCCGCCCTGCCCGGCCATTCGGCGCCAGGTCGGCGGAATGACGGGAAACTCGTCCGGGTCGACGCGGCTCATCACCAGCCATACCCGGCCGGTGCCCTGGGGCAACGTCGCCAGGCTGTCGAGATAGACCCCACGCCCGCCATCCTTGATCAAGGTGCCAAACCCATAGTCGTTGGGGCGGGTCGAACGGCCATCGGCCAACGGCGGGGTATATAGCAGCGGCCTGGCAGGCGTGCGGTTGTAATACACATAACTGAGGTACCAGAGCATATCGCCGGTGACGATCCGGTCCCCAGCGACAAACTCGCGGTTCACGTAGTCGACCATGGTGTCGAACTGATCGTTCGGGTCGACCGTGTAATTGTTCAGCAACCCCAGCCCCTCGACGCCGACGATCAGCGCCAGCAAAGCCAGCGCCAACCCTCGTGAGCGCCTGGCCAGGCGCTCGATGACCAGCGCCAACATCAGCGGCAGACCCAGGGCGAAGGCCGTCAGGTAGCGTTCGATAAACAACGGGCTGATCAAGGAAATGGCGTGGATCAGCAGCAACGGCAAAGCCCAGTACAGCACCAGCAGGCGGGTAAAACGGTACGGCCCGCGGTCGCCGCGCCAGGCGGCGACACTGAGCGCCAGCACCACCAGGGGCAGCGCCAGCAGCCATGGCCAGGTCCAACCCTGGGCATCGTCCTGGGCCAATAGCTGCCAGAGCATCGAGGGCAGCGAGCTCAGGTCGACCGCCGGCTCCCAGCCAATATCGCCGCCGACCTTGAGGGCTTCGACATGACGCAGCAGATCGATCAGTGACGGGACCCAGGGCAGGTACAGCAGCACGATTGCGCCATTGGCCAGCCACCAGGCCGGCCGTGTCAGCAAGGTGCGCGCCGGCGCGGGCTGGCGGCGCAGCAGGGCGAGATAGCTCCAGTGCACCAACACACCGAACAGCGTGAAGTAGTGGGTGTAGAACGCGCCACTCATCAGCAGCGCGTAGACCGCAAGGTAGCGCGAACGCTCGGGCCGGCGCACCCAGTAGACCAGCGCCAGGGTCGCGCCCAGCAACCACAGGCCCAGCCAGGCGTACATCCGCACTTCCTGGCTATAGCGCACGGCGGTGGGCAGCAGCGCCAGCAACAAGGCCCCCAGCCAGGCAGCGCGCGGCGTGGCAATCACCCGCATCAACCACAGGCCGACCAACACCGTGGCCGTGCCCGGCAAGGCGCTGAACAGACGCACCGCCATCAGGCTGTCGCCAAACAGCGCGATCCAACCATGCAGCATCAGGAAATACAGCGGCGGATGCACGTCATGGCCCGCATGGGCCCAGATATCGGCCGGGGCGAAGCCGGCCAGCAACAGGCTGGAACCTTCATCGCCCCAGATCGCCGCGGCGTCCAGGTCATACAGCCGCAAGCCACCGGCCAGCAGGACCAGCGCCACCAGACACAACGCCTGCGCCCAGAGGCTGGACGCGGCGGTTACACGCGGCGCCAGGGACACCTGCGCCAACTCCCGGGTCGCAACGCCCATGCTGCTCCTCGTACCTGGATGAGACAGGGCTGAGTGTAGGACAGAACCCGGGGCAGGCGATGGCGGCTGGCGTTACCAGCGATACGCCACTTCGGCCGACACGGTGCGCGCCTTGCCGTAGTAGCAGCCCAGCTCCCAGTTGCAACTGGAGACATAGGTCTTGTCGAGCAGGTTCTGCACATTCAGGCTGACTTGCGCACCGCGCAACGCGGCGTCGACGCGGCCCAGGTCATAGTGCACCGCCGCATCGAACACCGTATAGCTGGGCAGGCGCAGGGTATTGCCCGAGTTGCCGTACTGGCTACCGACCCAGCGCACGCCCGCCCCCAGGCCCAGACCCTCGAGCGCACCGCTGTTCAACCGATAGTTCGCCCACAGCGAGCCGGACCAAGGCGCTTGACCGACCAGGCGCTTGTCGATCTCGGTCGGATCGTTGGAACGGGTGGTGCGGATATCGAGATAGGTCAGCGCCGCAATCAGGTCCAGCGCCTGGTCGACCGTGGCCTTGGCCTCGAACTCCGCACCGCGGCTGCGCACCTCGCCCTTCTGCACCGAAAAACCCGGGTGCTCGAAATCGCTGGTTTGCATGTTCTGCTGCTTGATCTCGAAGACCGATAGGGTCAGCAGTGCATCCTGCCCCGGCGGCTGGTACTTCACACCGGCCTCAACCTGCTTGCCCGTAGTCGGCTCGAACGCCTTGCCGGAAAAATCGCTGCCCACCACCGGCAGGAAGGATTCGGAATAACTCACATACGGCGCAAAGCCGTAGCCCGCCAGCCAGGTCAACCCGGCCCGACCGGTAAAGGCACTGTCCTTGCGCACGGTGCGGCTGTCGTCGATCAGGTCCTTGTTATTGATGGTCGCGCGGTCCTGGCGCCCGCCGAGCGTCAGGATAAAGTCGCCCCACTTGATCTGGTCCTGCAGGTAGGCACCCAACTGGCCGACGGTGTTGTCCCACTGGTGGGTCAGCGGCGGTGTGTCGGTGGTGACGCTGTAGTCCGGGTTGTAGAGGTCAATGGACTTGGTGAAGTAGTCGTTGTAGCCATCGTACTGGCGCGAGAAGTGCCGGTAGTCCAGGCCCGCCAGCAGGGTGTGCTGCAACGCACCGGTCGCCAGCTTGAACTCCAGATTGTTGTCCAGGCTCAAGGTACTGTTGTGCTGCTCCCAATTGAGCTTGTTGCGAGTCGCGCGGCTGTAGTCGGTCTGCCCGCTGCCATCGGTGCCGTACCAGCGCAGGTAGAAGCCCTTGTAGTCGTCCCTCAGGTCGACATAACGCACGCTCTGGCGCAGCGTGAGGTCATCGTTGAACTGGTGCTCGAAGTTCGCACCCAGTACGTATTGCTTGCGCTGATAGTCGTTGTAGTGCGGGTCACCACTGAAAAAATCCCGACTGATGCGCTGACCACCCGGGCCACGCTTGAGCGTACCGACGACCGGCAACGGCTGGTAATCGGGCAAGGCGTCGTCGCGCTGAACCTGGGCGTAAACGGTCAGCGCGGTGGCGTCATTCAGATTCCACGTCAGGCTGGGGGCGAGAAACAGCCGCTGGCTTTCGGTGTAGTCGATCTGTTCGCTGCCGGTATTGCCCAGCGCCAGAAAGCGATACAGCAGGCTGCGGTCCTCATTGAGCGGGCCACTGACATCCACCGCAGCGCTGGTTCGGTCATAGCTGGCAGCCCCCAGCTTGACCTCGCCGCGGGCTTCTTCGGTGGGCTTCTTGGTCACCATATTGATGATCCCGCCTGGCTGGTTCTGCCCGTAAAGCACCGAAGCCGGCCCCTTGAGCACCTCTACCCGCTCCAGGCTGTAGGGTTCGACCTGCGGCGCACCGCCCAGGCTGCCGGCATAGGGCAGATAGGCCCCATCCAGATACAGCGGCGCCGGAGCAAAGCCGCGCGAACTCATTTCATCGGTGAGCATATGGGAGTCGGTGAAGCCGCTGCTGGAAACCCCCGGGGTGTAGCGCAGCGCCTGGGCAATGGAGAGGGCACCACGCTCGGCGATTTCGGCCGCAGTGACCACGTTGATGGTCTGCGGAATTTCCGTCAGCGGCGTATCAGTCTTGCTCCCGGTGGCACTGCGCTTGGCAACGATGCCATCGACCGCACCCCAGGCATTTTCCTGCTCGCGAGCATTGATCTGGGTGGCCCCCAGCGTCAGCGCCGTACCTGTCGGCGCCGCCTGCACCGACCAGCCATTGCCAGCCGGTACGGCCTGTAGGCCACTGCCATCGAGCAACAACGCCAACCCGCTGGCCGTGGTATAGCGACCCCGCAACCCGGCGCTGCGCTTGCCTTCGGTCAGTTGTGCATCCACCGACAACAAAATTCCGGCCGTACTGGCAAAGCGGTTCAGCGCCTGGTCCAGGCTGTCGGCCGCAATATCGTAATGGCGCACCGCGCCCAGTTCTGCACCGGCCGCCTGGGCCACCATGGGCAGCAACGGGGTGGTGGCCAACAGGCCAAACAAAAGGCCCCGGCGCATAGCGCCAGCTAGAAGAGAAAGAGCGGGTGATGGCGGATATGGCATTCTGAAACTCCCCGTAAGAATGCTTCTTGATTTGGTTTTCAAGAGCTATCCCGAGCGGGCGACAAAAACCGACAACGCCGGCGCGATTATTTTTTCTCAGGTTCAGCTTCGACGTTGCACCGTGACCCAGTAGCGGGTCACCGACTCGACCCGTACCGGCAGCGAACGCTCAAGGGCTGCGAGGATGCGGTCGGTATCGGCCAGGGGGAACACCCCGGTCAACAACAGCCCGCTGGCATCGTCGGCGCAACGCAACACACCGGGGCGATAACGGTCCAGTTCGGCCAGGAACTCGCCCAGGGGCTGGCGCTCGGCAATCAAGCGCCCCTCGGTCCAGGCACTGGCATTGGTATCGGCGACCTGCATGGCCGTACTGCGCTCGGCGCTGAACCACAAGCGGTCGCCCGCGCTCATCAACTGAGCAAAACCCTGGCGCGGGCGTACCTGCAACGCGCCTTCGAACAAATCGACCCGGCTGCCGCCATGGATCTCACGTACGGCGAAGCGCGTACCCAGGGCCTGGATATCCCCCGCAGGGGTCTCGACGATCAGTGGGCGATGACGATCGTGGCCGCTGTTGACCAATATTTCACCGGCCACCAGACGGATCCGGCGCTCCCTCTCGCTGAACAGCACATCCACGGCACTGGCGCTATTGAGCGCCAGTTGCGTGCCATCGCTCAACGTCAGGTGACGGATCTCTCCGGTGCCGCTGCGATAACCGGCAAAGCTGCTGCGCCACGGCTGACTGCCCTGCACCAGGTAGCCACTGCCACCCGCCAACAACAACAGGCCCAGCAGTTTCAGCGCGGCACGGCGCTGACGATCCGGCGCCGCGCTGAGCACGGCCCGGGCGCTGTGGATCGGCACCCCACCCAGGGTGCCCTGTAGTTGCTGCAAACGTTGCCAGGCCCGCCGATGCTCAGGGTCGGCGCCCTGCCAGAGGGCGAAAGCCCGCTGTTGTTCAACACTCAATTCGCCGCCCCAGTGCAGCATCAGCCACTCGCTGGCCTGCTCGACAACCGCTGGGGCAATGGGCGCATGGGCCGGGCTCATGATTCGTAGAGCACGCGGTAGCAGGCCTGGATCGCCCGGATCATGTACTTCTGTACCGAACTGACAGTAACGCCCAGGCGTTCAGCGATCTGCGCATAGGTCAGGCCTTCGAACTGCGACAGGATAAACGCCTGGCGCACCTTGCCCGGCATGGTGTCGAGCATGGCGTCGATCTGCAGCAGGGTTTCTAGGATCAGTGCGCGGTCTTCCAGGGAGGGCGTCTGCGGCTCGGGCAAATGGGCGATGCTTTCCCGGTAGGCCCGCTCGATGCGCAGGCGACGCCATTGGTCGATCAGCAGATTACGCGCGATCTGTGCCAGGTAACTGCGGCTTTCCTGATGAGCGGGGAAGCGCCCGGACACCAGCAGCCGGACAAAGGTGTCCTGGGCCACGTCTGCCGCCTGCTCACGGTCGCCCAGGCGCTGGCGCAGCCAGCCTTGCAGCCAGCCGTGGTGATCGCGATACAGCTGGTGGAGCTGAACCTTGCCGTCAGACACTGCGTCCATGAAAGACCTACACGCATAATTGATAGCAATTATCATTACACTTTGTACCCCTTCGGGCCAAGCCCGATGCATGGCTTTCAGTGATGTGCGACGGCTGCGACCACGGCAGATGGGGCTTTGCGATGGCCACCACCGCTACAACGGATACACCGACTCCCAACCGCCGCCCAGCGCCTTGTACAGGCTGACCATGGCCAGCGACACCCCGGTCGAACTGTCGATCAATTGCTCCTGGGTCGCCAGCAAGGCGCTCTGCACAGTCAGCACATTGACGAAATCGACCACCCCTTCCACGTACTGCTGCTGAGCGGTATTAAGGGCGATCTGGTTCTGGCGCACCGCCTCGATCAGGCGGTCGCGGCGCAACTGGCTGGCGTTGTACAACGTCAATTGATCATCGATTTCATGCCAGGCGCGCAAGACGGTTTGCTGGTACGCCAACGCCGCTTCCTGCTGCTGCGCCTCGCGCAGTTGCAGCATGGCGCGCAAACGGCCGCCGTCGAACAATGGCAGGCTGAATTGCGGGCCAATACCAAACTGGCGTGAACCCCAGGAACCAAAGTCGGCCAATTGCAGGGCCTGCGATCCCAGGCTACCGGACAGGCTGATCCGTGGATAAAAGTCGCCCTTGGCCACGCCAATACTGGCCGTCGCCGCATGCAACTGCGCTTCGGCTTGGCGGATATCCGGGCGCCGCTGGGCCAGTTGCGAAGGCAGGCCGATTGCCACCGCCGTCACGGGCGTGGGCACCGGGCCATCGGCGCCGAACTCGACCGCCAGGGCCTGGGGCGGCGCACCCAGCAACAGGCTCAAGGCATTGATCAACTGCGCCTGGCGCTGGCGCAGGGCCGGCAGCCGCGCGTCGATGGTCGCCACCTGCGCCGCCGCTTCGGCCACATCCAGGTCCGTGGCCACACCATCGGCCAGCCGTAGCCGGGTCAACTGCAGGCTATGGCGCGCCGCCTCAAGGTTCTGCTCGGTAACCGAGCGGGTGTTCTGCACCCCACGCAGTTGCAGGTAGTTCTGCGCCGTCTCGGCCAGCACTGCGAGCAAAACCCCGCGCTGCTCGTCCTCGGCCGCGTGCAGGGTCGCGTCGGCGGCTTCGCTCTGGCGCCGCACCCGGCCCCACAAATCCAGCTCCCAGGCCGCCGAAAAGCCAGCCTCCCACAGGTTGTAGGCGGCATTACCCTGGTTTCCCGAGGGGTCGCTCAGGCCTTCGCCACTGTTGCGCTGACGGGCATAGCCACCGCTGGCATCGAGCCGTGGATAACGCTCGGCGGTCACCACCCGGCGCGCCGCGCGGCTTTGTTCCAGGCGCTGGGCGGCCCGTTGCAGATCCAGGTTCTGCGCCATAACCCGACGGCACAGCTGCACCAAGCGCTCGTCCTGAAAGACCTCCCACCAACGTTCTTCCAGAGGCGCATTGACGGCCTGGCTAGTGGCCGGCTGCAGCGGCTGCGGCCAGGCCCCTGGCTCACTGGCGGTGGGGCGCTGAAAGTCGGGGCCGACACTGCACGCACTCAAGCCAAGCACTGCCATGGCCAGCAAGGTAAGGGCTTTCATTGCTGCGCCACCTCGCGCGTGTTCGGGGTCGAGTCTTGGGTATCGATCGTCGCCTCCACTGACATCCCGACCCGTAACGACCGCGCCAGGGGCTGATCGTTATCCAGCAGGATCTTGACCGGGATCCGCTGGACCACCTTGGTGAAGTTGCCCGTGGCATTGTCCGGCTTGATCGAGGCAAAGGTCACGCCGGTGGCCGGCGCAATGCTTTGCACCCGTCCGCTCAGCGCCTCGCCGTCCAGGCTGTCGACCCGTACCGTCACGCGCTGGCCGGGCCGCACATCGTTCAACTGGGTTTCCTGGAAATTGCCGACCACATAGGCCTGTGCCAACGGCACCACCGCCAGCAGCCTGGTCCCCGGCGTGACATAGGCGCCGACCCGCACTCCGCGCTGGCCGACCATGCCGTCCACCGGCGCGACAATCCGCGTGTACGACAGCTCGTAAGTAGCCAGTTGCAGCGCCGCTTCAGCGCGTTTCAAACCGCCTTCGGCGCCCTCGCGCTGCGCCTCCAGAATCTCGACCTGCTTGCGCTCGGCGCTCAACACCGCACTGGCGTTGGCTAGCCGCGCGTCCGCCTGATCGATACGGGTGCGCGCCTGCTGGGCATTCTGCAAGGTGCCCGCCCCCACGCCCGCCAGGTGCTCATAGCGCTTGAGCTCATGCTCGGCAAACGCCCGCTCGGCGCGACTGGACACGACCGTGGCCTGCGCCTGGGCGATAACCGAGACCTGGCGCTCGAGCATGGCGCGCATGTTTTGCAACTGCGCCCGGGCCATCAACAATTCCGCCTCGCGGGCCTGCACAGCGGCGCGCAGATCCTGATCGTCGATCAGCGCCAACACTTGTCCGGCCTTGACCTGCTGGTTGTCCTCCACCAGCACCTCACGGATAAAACCGGAGATTTTCGGCGCAACCAGGGTGTAGTCCGCCGTCACAAAAGCATCGTTGGTACTCTGGCGCGCCGCGCGGCCGAACAGGCCGGGGGCAAGCAGGCCAACCAGAGCGATCACGGCGGCCAGCGAAGCGGCAATTTTTTTCGGGGTAGTCATACTTCAAACCTCATGCAGGGCGCTATCAAACTGGCGCGCGCGGGGGATAGATCCGCGTCGGCAGCCAGAAAATCAGCAGGATCATGGCCGCCGCCAAGGCGGCCATGCACAGGTACAGGTCGGCGGACGTCAGCACCACGGCCTGGGCGTGAATACGCCGGGCCAGGCCGGCGCTGTCGCCGTCCACCAGGGGGGAATTGCCCAGGCGGTCGACCAGCATCGTCGAGTGCAGGTGCAAGCGAGCGGTGGTCAGTGCATCGAGCAGGCCAGTGGCAACCACCGCCGCCAGGCCCTTGACCGTGTTGAACCAAGCCGAGGCGAACGGCCCTTCCAGCGGGCTGATACTGCCGGTGGAGAGCATCAGCAACGGCAGCACCGCCATGGGCTGGCCGAAGATCTGCAACAGTTGCAGCACATAGAAATCATCGCGGATCCACGCCGAGGTCAACTGCGCACCGCCCAGGCAGGACAGCGCCAGCAGGCCCAGACCGATGCCCAATACCCAGCGGCAATCGACCCAGCGCAGATTGCATAAAGCTGCCACCAGCGGCAGCGCGATCAGTTGCGGCAAGGCCATCACCAACATCACCGGCGCAGTCTGCAAAGGGCGATAACCCTGGACCTGGGCGAGAAAGGCCGAGGGGATAATGATCACCGCGAGCAGCACCATCAGCACCCCGGCCAGGGTCAGCAGAGCAAATGACAGGTTGCGGTTACCCAGCATCTGCAACTTGAAAAACGGCAGCGGATGGGACCATTCGTTGCACATAAACAGGATCAGCAACAGCAGGCCGCCGCCCAGCAGCCCGCTGATCAGAGTCGACTCGAACCAGTCCAGGCGATTGCCCTGCAGCAGGCCGATCACCAGCATGCAGATCGCCGGAAACCCCAGCAGCAGGCCACGCCAGTCGAACTGCCGAAAGCGTTCCAGGCGAATCGGGTCCTGGGGCAGCCCATAGGCCACGGCCGCCATGGCCAGCAGGCAGGGCCCGACGATCTGCCAGAACGCCCACTGCCAGCCGACATATTCGGTCCAGAGCGCGGCCAGCGGCGTACCCAGGCTGGGGCCGAACGTGGCGGTCAGGGCATAGCCGGCCAGCCCGTACAGCTTCACATTGGGCGGCAGAAAACGCAGGGCGACGGTCATCAGCATCGGCGGCAAGGCGCCGCCAGCCAGGCCTTGCAGCGTGCGCAGCAGCAACAGACTGGGGTAGTTCGGCGCCAGCGGGCACAACAGCCCCAGCAGGGTAAACAGGGCGATGGCCGCCAGGGTGAAACGGCGCAGGGAAAAGGTCACCGAACACCAGGGCGCAAACGCCATGGCGGCGACGGACGTGGCGGCATAGCACGCCACCAGCCAGGTGCCTTCGTCATAGCCGATGGCCAGGGCGCCCCGGATATCCGCGAGGGCGACCTTGGTCACCATTTCATTGAGGCCCGAGACCAGCACCGCCAGCAGTACGCCAACCAGGCCAATCACAATGCGCGGGCCAAAGGCCGCCGGCTGCGCGGCGACCGGCGCACTCGCCGGGACAGCGGCGGCCGGGACAGCAAGGGAACTCATGCAGACACACTCCGAGGAAGAATTACCGGAGCAGTCTATAAAGGGCCATGACTGACAAAAACTGACTTATCGGCAGTTAATAGTTGCGTCAGACGCAGCAATTGAACGCTAGGCAATCAAGGCGAAGAGAACGGCTCGCCAGCCCTTTCCTGGGGCTACGCCCCGCCCGGCCAACTCTCGTCACAACAGACCTTGAGCGTTTCGCGCAACCAGCGGTGGGCCGGGTCCTTGTCATAACGCGGGTGCCAGGACTGGGTCAGCATCAACGTCGGCAAGGCGACCGGCAAGGTGAACGGGCGCAGGCGCAGCCCCAGGCGCGTCACGCTTTGCACCACTTCCCGCGGCACCGGCAGCAGCAGGTCGGAGTCGGCCAGCGCGAACATCGCCGCATGAAAGCTCGGTGCAATCATGGCTACTCGGCGCTCCAGGCCCAGCTCATTGAGCGCGGTGTCGATCGGCCCTCGGGCAATGCCTCGCCGCGACATGCTGATATGGGGAAAACCGGCAAAACGCCGGGCATTGATCTCGCCGTCGAACAGCGGATGGTCTTCGCGCGCCAGGCCGACAAAGGTCGTGGAAAACAGGTGCTGGACCTTCACTTCCGGGGTCAGCGGCTGGGTATTGCTGATCCGCAGGTCGATCCGCCCTTCGCGCAGGGCCTCATCGTCGCCATCGCCTTCCGGCGCGAAGCGCAGCTCGCAGTGCGGCGCATGGCGCTCCATCGTCGCAAACAGACGGCCGCCGTAAACGCCGATAAAAAAATCATTGGCGCGCACATTGAAGCGCCGGCGCAGGGTGCTCAGGTCCACCGTGTCGGCCGAGCGAAACACCAGCGCGGCCTGTTCCACCACGTCACGGACCTGGGCCTGCAGCTCCAGGGCCTTGGGCGTGGGCACCAGGCCACGACCGGCGCGGACCAGAATCGGATCGCCGATGGCCTCGCGAATCCGGGTCAGGGTCCGGCTCATCGCGGCCGGGCTCAGGTGCATGCGTCGGGCGGCACCGACCACACTGCCTTCATCGAGCAGCGCATCAAGGGCGACCAGTAGGTTCATATCGGGGAGTTGCATGGCGGGTACTCATGGCGACCTGCAAATGAGCAGGACGCAATCCTAGACCCTGGTGAAATCTTTCGCGAGGGCCTGTGCCCGTTTCCCGAGTTCTGCAGGAGCAAGCGCTCCCGCAGGTAATGGCAGGCTAGCGCTCGTGCAGCGCTTCGGCGCGGGCGCGCAGGATCGGTTTGAGCAGGTAACTGAGCACGCTCTTCTTGCCGGTGATGATGTCCACCGAGGCCACCATGCCCGGGATAATCAACAACGGCCGCTCATCCGTGCCCAAGTGGCTGCGCTCGGTACGCAGCTTGATCATGTAGTAGGTGTTCTTTTTGTCTTCATCGGTGATGGTGTCCGCACCGATCTGCTCCAGCGTGGCCTTGAGCCCACCATAAATGGTGTAGTCATAGGCGGTGAATTTGACGATGGCCTCCTGCCCCGGGTGCAGGAATGCAATGTCCTGGGGACGGATCTTCGCTTCCACCAGCAGGGTGTCGTCCAGCGGGACGATTTCCACCAGGTCGCTGCCCGGCTGGATAACCCCGCCAATGGTATTGACCAGCAGTTGCTTGACGATACCGCGCACCGGCGAGGTCACCAGGGTCCGACTCACCCGGTCATCCAGGGCCTTGCCCGTGGCTTGGGCCTTGTTCAGGTCGGTGCGGGCTTCATTGAGCTGGGTCAGCGCTTCGCTGCGAAACTTGCCACGGGTCTCGTCGATCTTGCGTTGCACTTCCTTGATCGCCGATTCGGCCCGGGGAATGGCCAGGGTGGTTGCGTCCAGCTGGCCACGGGTCTCGACTTCGGCACGCTTGAGGCGCAGCACTTCTACCGGGGAGACCGCGCCCTGGGCCACCAGTGGTTCGGACATGGCGATTTCCTGGCGTTGCAACGCCAGGCTGCTACGGTACTGCGCCTGCTTCGAGGCAAACTCGCGCAGCTCCTGCTGGCGCTGAATGAATTGCTCCTGCAGACCGCCGATTTCATCGTGCATCTGTTGGCGCCGGCTGTCGTACAGCGCCTGCTCGTTCTGGGCCTGGCTCGGTACCGCGCTGCGCACCTCTTCGGGAATACTCAGCGGCCGCTCTTCGACTTCGGCACTCAAGCGTTCGACCCGTAATAGCATCGACAGCCGATCAGCCTCGGTCTCGCCCACATTGGAGACAAACCGCGTGTCATCCAGGCGCAGCAACGGCGCGCCAGCGTCGACGATCTGCCCTTCATGGACAAACAGCTCGGCGACGATACCGCCTTCCAGGTTCTGGATTTTCTGCAGCTTGGACGAGGGGATCGCCTTGCCATCGCCCCGGGTGACTTCGTCGATCACCGCGAAGTTGGCCCACAGCAACAGAAACAGAAAGAACCCGATGATCGCCCAGATCGTCAGGCGCACCACCCGTGGCGCATCCTCGATCAACGCCTTGTTGACCTCCGGCAGCGGCTGACCCTGCAGCGAGTCGCGCCCCTTGAAGTAGCGGCGCACGGAATCCTTGAAGCCTGCTTTAAGCAACACCGATCTGCCCCTTCTTCAACGCTTCCATAACCATGGCTTTCGGGCCATCGGCGAGTATCTGCCCGCGGTCGATCACAATCAGGCGATCGACCAGCGACAACAGCGAGGCACGGTGTGTGACCAACACCAGCGTCTTGTCTGCCACCACGGCTTGCAGACGCTGTTTGAGGCGCTCCTCACCGGTGTTGTCCATCGCGCTGGTCGGCTCGTCCAGCAGCAGGATCGGCGGGTTGAGCAATAGAGCTCGGGCCAGGGCAACGTTCTGCCGCTGGCCGCCGGACAAGTTCTGTCCGCGCTCGCCGACCTGCAATTCGTAACCCTGGGGGTGCAGGCGGGCGAATTCGTGGACACCGGCCAGCTCGGCCGCCTGCAGGACCCGTTCGTCCTCGACATAGCGCGCGCCACTGACCAGGTTGTCGCGCAAAGTCCCGGCCAGCAGCTGGATGTCCTGGGCGACGTAGCCGATATTGTGGCGCAGCTCACTGACATCGATCTGGCGAATGTCTACGCCATCGACCAGCAGCGCGCCGGAGTCAGGCTGATACAACCCGACCAGCAGTTTGGCCAGGGAGCTTTTGCCCGAACCGCTACGGCCGATGATGCCGATCTTTTCCCCGGGTTTGAGCACCAGGTTGAGGTTTTTCAGCGCCAGGGTCTGCTGGTTGGGGTAGGTGAAGTTGAGCTGTCGGCATTCGATACCACCCTGCAACACGCTGCGGCTCAGCGGACGCTCATCGAAATTGCGCTCCTGAGGCAGCTCCATCATTTGGTCGACCGAGGTCATGGTGACGCGCGCCTGCTGGTAGCGGGTCAGCAAACCGGACAACGACGCCAGCGGGCCCAGGGCGCGGCCACTGAGCATATAGCAGGCGATCAGGCCGCCCATACTCAGGTTGCCGTCGATGATCTGGTAGACGCCAAACACAATCATCACCACGCCGGCCAGTTGCTGGATCAACATCGTGATGTTCATCGACAGCCCGGACAGCATCTTCACCCGCAACTCAAGCCGGCTCAGGGTGCCGATGGTCTGTTCCCACTGGTACTGGCGCTCGCTCTCGGCGTTATTGACCTTGACTGCATCGAGCCCGGCCAGGGTCTCGATCAGGCTCGACTGGCGCTCGGCGGCCAGGGCCATGGTCCGCTCCATGGTCGCCACCAGCGGTTTCTGCAAGGCATAGCCGATCGTCAAGGCCAAGGGAAAGGCCAGTATCGGAATCCACGCCAGATGACCGCCAATAATCGCGATTACCAGGAAGATCAGCAGCGTGAACGGCAAATCGATCAGGCTGGCCAAGGTCAGCGAGGCGAGGAAGTCGCGCAGGCTCTGGAACTCGTGGATATTCTGGGCAAAGCTGCCGACCCGCGCCGGCCGATACTTCATCGCCATGCCGACAATGCGCTCGAACAACGTGGCCGAGATAATAAGGTCGGTCTTTTTCCCCGCCAGATCCAGGCACAGGCTGCGCAGGCTCTTGAGGATCAGGTCGAACAGGTAGGCACCGCTGATACCGATGGCCAGCACCCAGAGGGTCGCCGTAGCCTGGTTCGGCACCACGCGATCATAGACGTTCATCACGAACAATGGCGCGGCCATCGCAATGACGTTGATCAGAAAACTGGCCGCGATGGCGTCGGTATAGAGCCAGCGCGAACGCTTGAGGGTGTCGCGAAACCATGAACGGGCACGCGGGATGAGCGTGCCGTGGTTCACATCGAACTTGTGCTGGGGCTGGGCAAAGAACACCCGCCCTGAATAGTCTTCACTCAACACCTGGCGGGCGACCAGCACCTCGCCGCCATCGCTTTCGCTGAGCAGCAGGCGCGCCTGATCATCCTCGGTCCAGCCCAGCAATACCGCGCAGCGCTGGTCGTTGAGCAACAACAGGGCCGGCAGGGCAATGCCGGGAATCTGTTCCAGCTTGCGCTGCAACAACCGCCCCTGCAAACCGGCCCGGGCTGCGGCACGAGCCAGCAGTTCGGGGCTCAGCCGCTGGGACGGCAACGGCAGGCCCGTGGTCAGCATGGCCGCGCTGGCGGGCTTTCGATGCAGGGTGCAGAGCGCCAGCAGACCGTCGAGCAAGGGGTCATCGTGAAGTGCGCGTGGATCATGGTGAAGCTTAACTTTACTGACGTCTGATTCCACGCGGTTCACTCTCGACTGGGATGCAGGGTTGATTCGACGGGTGATCGATCAATTCATTCCAGGCAGCTGGACCTTGGGTTTCACGTCGTTCTGCACGACGGACGCCAATGGCGCGACCACTCCCTGGCTCTTGAGCAACTCGCCCATCGTGGCCTTGATTCGATACTGAGTGAACAACTGCAGGTTCTTCACTTCGGCCAGACGGCGCGAGGCGGTGAACAGCTCATTCTCACTATCGAGCAGGTCCAGCAGAGTCCGCTCGCCCAGGCTGAACTGCTTCTGGTAGGCACTGCGTACGCTGGTGCTGTGATCGACGTATTGCTGGGCAATCGGCACCTGAGCGTTGGCGTTGCTCAGGGCATTCCAAGCCAAGCCTAGTTCTTCGTTCAGTACCCGCAAGGCGTTGTTGCGAATATCCAGCGCCTGGCTGGACTGGTAGGCCTTGGACTCCAGGTCGGCCTTGTTGCTGCCGCCGGCAAACAGGTTGAAGCGCATGCGCAGCATCGCCTGCCATTCGTTGTTGTGACCGGCCATGCCGTCGAGGTTGTTGTCGGCGGTGCGGCCCAGCTCGGCGTCGAAACGCGGATAGAAGGTCGACTTGGCGGCTTCGTACTGCTTTTCGGCCGCGACGATATCGGATTCGGCGGAACGCAGGATCGGGCTGTTCTCCAGCATCTGCGTGCGCGCTTCATTCAGGTCGGCCGGCAGCAGGGTCATAAAGCCCGCCGGGCGCTCGAGCTGGTCGGGCAACTGGCCGACCGCGCTGAGGTAGTTGGTCTGGGCATCGGCCAGGTTGGTCTGTTCAGTAATCAGGTTGTTGCGGGCCTGGGCCAGGCGCGCTTCAGCCTGATCGAGGTCGGCCTGGCGGCCGACGCCACGGGCCGTGCGCAGCTTGATCTGGTCGAAGATGCGTTCGTGGCTACGCAGGTTTTCCTCGGCCAGTTGCACCATCTCGCGGCGGGTCAGCACATCCAGGTAAACCTGGGCTACGGTCAATGCCGTGCGCTCCGAAGCCCCCAGCAACGAGTAAGCGCGCGAGTTGACGTTGGCTTGCTGGCGGCCCACTTCGCTGGACGTGGCAAAGCCGTCGAAGACCATTTGCTGCAGGCGCAGGCTCGATTCGCTGCGGGTCAGGCTTTCCCAATGGTTATTGCCTGCACCGGCTCGGGTCGAAGGGCTGTCGGTGCCTTCGCGGCCATAGCCGCCGAGTACATCGACGCGTGGCAGATAACCGCCCTGCGCTGCCTTGAGCTGGTAGTCCGCAGAGAGGCGGCTATTAACCCCGGCCTGGATCTCCGGGTGAACATCCAGTGCCTGTTGCATCGCCTGGGGCAGGCTCTGGGCCTGGACGAAACCGGTAGCCAAGACAAACGGGATGACCTTGAACAGTTGCGCACGCATAGAAAGGGGTTCCTAGGACTTCATGTCTCTTAATCGCAGCGAATCGGGGCGCTGCATCGAAAGATGGCAACTGGAATGACCGTTTATCGAAAAACCAAAAGCGCGAACCAGGTCACACACTGAATGCTTGCCCATCACAGAAATATCAATGTGACATTACGGAGCCGATTGTTTAGGATGGCGAAAGTAAGGTCAATACTTTGACGATAACTTATTTCAATTTGTTATAACGTCAATTATATGACCTTTTAATGGCGCCAATTTTGTAACTACACGTCCAACCTGAAGGGGCGAGCGCACCGATCAGGGAATGGAAGCCAACTGAACGGAAGGTCGGAGAGTCCCCCATGAGCACTGTCGTCGCGGTTGTGAAAAGCATTGTTGGTCAGGTTGAAGCGGTATCCCCGGAAGGCGTAAGACGTGTACTGATCGAGGGCGACCGCCTCTACACCGGCGACCAGTTGCTCACCGGCGCGGCCGGCGCTGTGTCCCTGGAAATGGCCGATGGCCGCACGATGGACCTGGGCCGTGACAGCCAGTGGAGCGCCAGCGAGCCTGACACCAGCAGTGCCGATATGGCCGCCGCGACCGCCCAGCAGGCCCCTTCGGTCGAAGAGTTGCAACAGGCCATCGCCGCCGGCGTCGACCCGACCACAGAACTGGAAGCCACCGCAGCAGGTCCGACCGCGGCCGGTAGCGGCGGCGCCGTCGGTGGCGGCCACAGCTTCGTGCAGTTGCAGGAAACCGCTGACCAGGTCGACCCGACCATCGGCTTCCCCACCGCCGGCCTCGGCCTGGCCACGTCGGCCCTGGAACAGACCCAGGGCGTCCTGGATGCCGACAACGGCACCACCCTGGCCCTGCGCCCTGCAACCCTGACCCTGAGCGCGACGCCGACCATCACTGAAGCGGGCGGCGTGCTGGTGTATACCGCCACCGTTAGCCAGGCGCCGCTGAGCGACCTGATCGTGACCCTGTCCAACGGTGCGGTCATTGTGATCAGCGCCGGGCAGACCAGCGGTACGGTCAATGTGCCCCTGGCGCCAAACGACACCGTGTACATCGACCCCAGCGATATCAGCGTGACCGTAACCGGCACATCCGGTGGCGGCGGCCTGGTACTGACCGTCGATCCGACGCCAGCAGTGACCCAGGTCACCGATACCACCGACACCACCACCGTGACCCTGACCGCCGACAGCAGCGTCGCCGAGAACGGCACCATTACCTACACCGCGACCCTGACCGACGCCCATGGCAACCTGGTTACCGCCCACGACGTGCCGGTCACCGTCACCCTGGAAAGCGGCAAGGTCATCACCATCGCCGTCGGCCAAAGTTCCGGCACCCTGGATGTCACCGTCGGCAACGATGTCTACGTCGGCGCCCCGACCGTCAGCGAAACCATCGCCACCACCAGCGGCGGCAACCTGGAACACGTGGTCGGCGATACGACACCGGCCACGACCACGGTGACGGACGTCATCGACGACACCGTGATCAGCATCAGTGGCAGCGCATCGGTCACCGAAGGCGACCCGGCCCATTACACCCTGACCCTGAACAACCAGGCCGAGGCAGACGTCACCGTCACCCTGAGCTACAGCGGCACCGCCGCCGACGGCAGCGATTTCACCGGCAAGACCACCATCACCATCCCCAAGGGCAGCAGCGGCACCACGTTCGACATCGCCACGCTGAACGACCAGATCACTGAAAATACCGAGCACTTCACGATCACGGTGGATTCGGCCACCGGCGGCAATTTCGAGAACATCGTAGTCAGCGGCACCCACGGCAGCGTCACCACCACCATCGTCGACAACGATATCCCAAGCTCCAACGGCGGCAGCGCCACCGGCCTGGAAGATACGCCACTGGCCCTGCACTGGGCCGACTTCGGCATCAGTGCCATCGACAGCTCGGTGCTCGATCAGGGCGTGAAAATCACCGGCCTGCCGGCCGATGGCACGTTGCAGTTGAACATTAATGGCGTCTTGACCGACGTGGTCGCCGACCAGATCATCAGCAAGGCCGACATCGACGCCGGCAAGCTGGTCTTCACCCCGGCCCACAACGAGTCCGGCGCTGACGGTTACGGCGGCAACGGCGTCGGCAACCAGCAGGCCGACTACGCCCAGATCAAGTTCGAGCCGATTGGCGCCGGCACATCGGGCAGCGAAGCGACGCTGAAAATCGATATCACCCCGCAAGCCGATGCGCCGACCCTGAGCACCACCGGCAACCTGGTGCCTTCGGTGGGCCTGATCAAGGAAACCTGGACCGGCCTGAGCGCCCTCAATGGCGGCGGCAACGGTGCTGATACCAGCCTGTTGAAAAACACCATCGATGCGGCCGACCCAAGCCAGAAAGCCTCCCACGAACTGGTCAGCAACGTGCAGGCCGGCGATGTGACCGTGGGCACCGCCTCGAAAACGTCCGGGTTGATCTACCTGGAAGCCGGCAAGACCTACACCTTCAGCGGCAGCGGCGATGACAGCCTGCTCGTGACCATTGGCGGCCAGAACGTGGCCGGCACCACCTGGGGCGGTGGCGGCCAACTCAATGGCGCCTTTACCCCGACTGCCAGCGGCTACTACACCATTGATATCTACCACCACAACCAGGACGGTCCGGGTAACTACGACGTCAATCTGCAAGTCGACAACGGCCCGGTCACCGACTTGGGCAGCAGCGGCGTGCCGCTGTACACCGGCCCTGGCGACCTGACCGCCGCGGGCGTTGATCTGTCCGACCTGCACGGCAGCGGCGGCGAAGGCTATTACGTCGGCCAGACGTTCAACCACGGCGTGGAAAACGGCAGCATCAAGCTCAGCCCGATCACCACTGGCCTGACCGATACCGACGGCTCCGAAACCCTGAAGGTGACCATCAGCGGCCTGCCGGTCGGCTCGGTCCTGACCGATGGCCACGGCAACACGTTGACCACCACCGATGGCACCCTGGATGTCACCGGCTGGAACCTGGACTCCCTCGTCCTGACGCCACCGCAGATGACCGATGCCTCGTTCGTCCTGACCGTGACCGCGACCTCCACCGAAAGCGTCGGCGGCGATTCGAAGAGCGTGTCCCTGGACCTGCCGATCGAAGTGGTCCCGACGACTTACCACGTCGAGCTGACCGCCACCGGCACCGTTGAAGAAGGCGGCGATATCACCTACACCGCGACCCTGGTCGATGCCAACGGCGTTCGGATCACCGGCCATGCCAATCCGGTGACCGTGACCCTGGACAACCAGCAGACCATCACCATTGGCGCGGGCCAGAGCAGTGGTACCGTGACCGTTACGACCGCTGACAACGATGTCTACATCAACACCAACACCGTCAAGGTCGCCATTACCGGCGCCACCGGCGACGACTTCACCAGCCTGACGCCCGCGACAGGCACGGCTGATACCCTGATCACAGACTCCACCGACACCACCACCCTGAGCATCACCGGCGACGCGACCGTCACCGAAGGGGACACCGCCCACTACACCCTGACGCTGGACCACGAAGCCCAAAGTGACGTGACCGTCACCCTGAGCTACAGCGGCACCGCCGTCGATGGCACCGACTTCACCGGCCAAACCACGGTGACCATCCTCAAGGGCACCAGCAGTATCCCGCTCAATCTCCTTACCCTGGACAATAACCTCGTCCAGAATGCCCGCGAATTCACCGTCACCATCGACGGCCACAGCGGCGGCAACTTTGAGCAACTGTTGACCAGCGCCACCCAGGGCAGCGTCACCACCACCCTCAACGACAACGACACGCCGAGCGCTTCGGGCGCCAGCGCGACAGGTGTTGAAGACCAGCCGCTGACCCTGACCTGGGCCAACTTCGGGATCACCAACATCGACGCGGCCGTGCCCGGCCAAGGCGTGAAAATCACCGACCTGCCGGCCGATGGCAAGTTGCAGTTGAACATCAATGGCGTCCTGACCGATGTGGCCGCCGACCAGATCATCAGCAAAGCCGACATCGACGCCGGCAAGCTGATCTTCACCCCGGCCCACAACGAGTCCGGTGCCGACGGTTACGGCGGCAATGGCGTCGGCAACCAGCAGGCCGACTACGCCCAGATCAAGTTCGAGCCGATTGGCGGCGGCACGTCGGGCAACGAAGCGACGCTCAAGGTCGATATCACCCCGCAGGCCGATGCACCGACCCTGAGCACCACCGTCCCGGGCGTGGTCGCCACCGGGTTGATCAAGGAAACCTGGACCGGCCTGAACGCGCTCAACGGTGGCGGCAATGGCACCAATACCACCCTGCTGAAAACCACCCTCGACGCGGCCGACCCGACCAAGGCGACCTCCCACACCACCGTGACCGATGTGCAAGCCACCAGCGTCGCGGAGAATGTCGCCTCGAAAACCTCCGGCCTGATCTATCTGGAGGCCGGCAAGACCTACACCTTCAGCGGCAGCGGCGATGACAGCCTGCTGGTCGCCGTGGGCGGTACCACTGTGGCACGCACCACCTGGGGCGAGAACGGCAATCTCAATGGCTCGATCACCCCGACGGTCAGCGGCTATTACACGCTGGAGATCTACCACCACAACCAGAACGGCCCGGGCAACTACGACGTCAATCTGCAAGTGGGCAACGGTCCGGTCACCGACCTGGGCAGCGCCCATGTGCCGCTGTACACCGGTCCGGCGGACCTGACCGGCGCCGGCATCAGCCTGTCCGATCTGCACGGTAGCAATGGCGAAGGCTACTACGTCGGCTACAAGCTCAATGAAGGCCCGGAAAACGGCAGCATCAAGCTCAGCCCGATCACTACCGGCCTGACCGACACCGACGGCTCCGAAACCCTGAGCGTGAAAATCAGCGGCCTGCCGGTCGGCTCGGTCTTGACCGATGGCCACGGCAACACGCTGACCACCACCGACGGCACCCTGGATGTCACCGGCTGGCACCTGGACTCCCTCGTCCTGACCCCACCACCGCTGACCCATGGCTCGTTTGACCTGACCGTGACGGCTACCTCCACCGAAACCGTAGGCGGCGATTCCCACGACAGCAACCTGACATTGCCGGTCACCGTGGTCCCGACCACCTACAACGTGGTCCTGAGCGCCAGCGCCTCGGTCCTCGAAGGCGGCACCATCACCTATACCGCCAGCCTGGTGGACGGTAACGGCAAGCCGGTCACGGCCCACACCCACGCGGTCACGGTCACCCTGGAAAGCGGCAAGACCATTACCATCGAGGCCGGTGCGTCCTCGGGCGAACTGCTGGTCAAGGCCGCCAACGATATCTATGTCGGCGCCCCGAGCGTCAGCGAGAAGTTCGGCTCGGCCAGCGGCAGCGACTTCAGCGCGCTGAATGGCAACAAGACCCCGGTGATCACCAGCGTCACCGATGTCAATGACACCACCACCCTCAAGCTGACCGCGACATCGAGCGTGGCCGAGGGCGGCATCATCACTTACAGCGCCACCCTGCTGGGCAAGGATGGCGTCACGCCGGTCACCGCTGGCTCGGCCATGACCATCACCCTGTCCAACGGCAAGACCCTGACCATCGCCAAGGGTGCCAGCACCAGCAATAGCGCCACAGCCGCCGCCCCGAACGATATCTACACCGACAACAAGCCGGTCGAGGTCTCGGTCACCAAAACCGTGGGTGGCAATTTCGAGCAACTGGACAGCACCACCCTTGGCAAAGCCAGCACCGCGGTCACGGATATCAACGACCTCACGAGCATCAAGCTGACCGCGACCCCGAGCGTGGCCGAAAACGGCACCATCACCTACACAGCGACCCTGGTCGGCAAAGACGGCAAGACCCCGGTCACCGCCGGCTCGGCCATGACCATCGAGCTGTCCAACGGCAAGACCATCACCATTGCCAAGGGCGCGAGCAGCAATACCACCACGGATGTGGCGCCCAACGATATCTACACCGGCAACAAGCCGATTGTGGTCTCGATCACCGGTACCACGGGCGGCAGCTTCGAGCAGCTCAACACCAGCGCCACCGTCAGCACCAGCGTGACCGATGTCAATGACACCACCACGGTCAAGCTGACCGCGACCCCCAGCGTGACCGAGGGCGGTACCATCACCTACAGCGCCACCCTGGTAGGCAAAGACGGGGTTACGCCGGTGACGGCGGGTTCGAACATGACCATCACCCTGTCCAACGGCAAAACCTTGACCATCCTCAAGGGCGCCAGCGACAGCAACACCGCAACGGCCGTGGCCCCGAACGATATCTACACCGATAACAAACCGGTGGCAGTTTCGATCACCGGCACCTCGGGCGGCAGTTTCGAGCGGCTCGACACCAGCTCCAAAGCCACGACTAGCGTGACGGATGTCAATGACATCACCACCGTCAAGCTGACCGCGACGTCGAGTGTGGGCGAGGGCGGCACCATCACCTACACCGCGACCCTGATCGGTGCCGACGGGAAGACCCAGGTCACCGCCGGCTCGACCATGACCATCGAGCTGTCCAACGGCAAGACCATCACCATTGCCAAGGGTGCAAGCAGCAGTACCGCCACGGCTGTCGCGCCGAACGATATCTACACCGGCAACAAGCCGGTCGAAGTCTCGATCAAGGGCACCACGGGTGGCAGCTTCGAGCAG
>NZ_JANHLC010000040.1 GCF_028682395.1 Pseudomonas putida
CGCAGCGCGCAGCCGGGTACAGGACGCCGACTTCGCGTCCGAAACCGCCGAGCTGACAAAGCAACAAACCCTGCAGCAGGCCTCGACTGCGATCCTGTCCCAGGCTAACCAACTGCCATCGTCGGTACTGAAACTGTTGGGCTAATACCCTCAGCGGTTCAATAACGGAAGGGCGCCTCGTGCGCCCTTCCGTTTTTTTATGGCTGATGAATGTGCGGTAACCGCTACCGGGCCTTTGTGCAGCCCTGAAAACGCGACGGCTTGCGCGACCGATTGCCGCCTGCTGGTAGCGGACATGCATGCTGCTTGGGGTTTAAATAAGAAAACTCCTGAAGTTCTCTAAAGAAGTGAGCGGTACCGACGATAACCATTACGAAGGTTTTCTAAATCATGCCTGGCGCAGGCCCGGCCGGAAGCTGCAACACTCCATTTACGAGGATTTCGTCATGGCTTTGTCCGTA
>NZ_JANHLC010000041.1 GCF_028682395.1 Pseudomonas putida
CCAATGTGTTGGGCAACGACACTTTGGGTGCCGATGGTGCGGCCGTGATCGGCGTTAAAGCGGGTGGCCAGATCGTCAATGTCGACACCGGTTTGAATACCAATATCGCAGGTACCTACGGCACGCTGACGATCAATGCGGCTGGCGTTGCGGTGTATCACAGTAATCCCAATGCGGTTACCCCAGCGGGGGCAACCGATATCTTCACCTACACGATTCGCGATGGTGACGGTGATTTGAGTACTACAACGCTGACGATCAATATCGCCGATAGCGGCCTGACTGCTCGGACCGATAGTGATGTGAAGGTCTATGAAAGCGCGCTGGACACCAGCAAGGATGGTATTGATCTGGCAGGCGGCACGGTTACGGGCAGCAATCCCAGCAGCACGGCTGAGACCGCGACCGGTAACTTGGTG
>NZ_JANHLC010000042.1 GCF_028682395.1 Pseudomonas putida
AACGGATAAAGCCATGACGAAATCCTCGTAAATGGGTGTTGCGGCTTCCGGCCGGGCAACCGCCTGGCGTGGTTTTGAAAACCTTCGTAATAGTTATCGTCGAAACCACGCACTTCTTGAGCAGCTTTTAAGAGTTTTCTTGTCTACTGGATCTGCAGTATGCGGCGGCGCTTTATCAAGGCCGCAGGAAGGGCCTACGAGCCTATCGCCGCCTTACGGCCACAGCTACAGATGGCGGCAGCGGCTAAAGAGCATCGCGCCCATAAAAAAACGGAAGGGCGCACAAGGCGCCCTTCCGTTCTGGTCCAGCCTGTTACGTGATTACTGAAGCAGTTTCAGTACCGACGATGGCAGTTGGTTAGCCTGGGACAGGATCGCAGTCGAGGCCTGC
>NZ_JANHLC010000043.1 GCF_028682395.1 Pseudomonas putida
TGCTACCCGTAACCGTACCGCCTGCCAGATCAATACCATCCTTGCTGGTGTCCAGGGCGCTTTCATAGACCTTCACATCACTATCGGTCCGAGCCGTCAGGCCGCTATCGGCGATATTGATCGTCAGCGTTGTAGTGCTCAGATCACCGTCGCCATCGCGAATCGTGTAGGTGAACACATCACTCGCACCGGGCGGCGTCACAGCATTGGGGTTGCTGTGATAAACCGCAACGCCAGCCGCATTGACCGTCAAAGTGCCGTAGGTGCCGGTGATACTGGTGTTCAAACCGGTAGTGACATTGACGATCTGGCTGCCGGCCTTAACGCCGACCACGACCGCGCCATCGGCACCCAAAGTGTCGTTGCCCAACACATTGC
>NZ_JANHLC010000044.1 GCF_028682395.1 Pseudomonas putida
GCTGACGCTATTGTGTCCGCAATCAACAGCGCCAGTACCGGTGTGACCGCCAGCAAGAATGCGGACAACACCCTGGCGCTGTTCTCCAACAAGAGCTTCTCCGTGGCCGATGGCGGTGCAGGCACCGGCCTGGCTAACCTGGGCTTGAAGAAGGGCGATTCGGTCTCGGTGACGGTTGAAACCACCGTGTCGAACCTGAGCATCAAGGATGCTGATTCGTCGCAGCGTTCGGTGCAAGCGTTGAACGATGCGATCCAGCAGATCGACAGCCAGCGTTCGCAACTGGGTGCGGTGCAAAACCGTTTCACCAGCACCGTGGCCAACCTGCAAAGCATCTCGGAAAACTCCAC
>NZ_JANHLC010000045.1 GCF_028682395.1 Pseudomonas putida
GCCGCACGCTACAGCCTGGTGGATATCGACGGTTACCGCGAGAAAGGCTCCTCGGCCGGTCTCAAGGTCCAGGATCAGCGTTATGAAGCGATCGAACTGGGCGCCGGTCTGCGCGTAGCCGGTAACGTGCAGTTGGGTCAGGGCACTCTGGTGCCACAGGCCACGCTGATGGCGTTCCATGACTTCGCCGCCGACCAGGCGTCGAGCACCTCGACCTTCGTCCTGGGCAGCACCCCGTTCGTGACCACCGGCGCCAAGGCCGTGCGTAACAGCTATGAAGCCGGCGTGGGTGCCGACTACAAGCTGGGCGCCGTCACCCTGGGCCTGAACTACGACTACGTCGGCAAGTC
>NZ_JANHLC010000046.1 GCF_028682395.1 Pseudomonas putida
CGCCCACTACCTGGCTGACCTGGATGCCGCTGATAAAGCAGAGGGCGAGCAAGTGGTCGATCGCACTGCGATCAAGGCGGCACTGGCGAAGCTTGAGGCCAAGCAGCAAGACAACCGTAGTTGCCAAGATTTGATGAAGTCGATGGGGCTGGAGCAATTCAACACGCACGAAAGCGATGCCCGAATGATGCGCACGCCAAAGGGGGCGCGTGTTGCCTATAACGTGCAAACAGCCGTGGACGCAGAGCACTA
>NZ_JANHLC010000047.1 GCF_028682395.1 Pseudomonas putida
CAGTGCTCTGCGTCCACGGCTGTTTGCACGTTATAGGCAACACGCGCCCCCTTTGGCGTGCGCATCATTCGGGCATCGCTTTCGTGCGTGTTGAATTGCTTCAGCCCCATCGACTTCATCAAAGCTTGGCAACTACGGTTGTCTTGCTGCTTGGCCTCAAGCTTCGCCAGTGCTGCCTTGATCGCAGTGCGATCGACCACTTGCTCGCCCTCTGCTTTATCAGCGGCATCCAGGTCAGCCAGGTAGTGGGCA
>NZ_JANHLC010000048.1 GCF_028682395.1 Pseudomonas putida
CAACGGCAAGACCCTGACCATCCTCAAGGATGCCAGCACCAGCGACAGTGCCACCGACGTGGCCCCGAACGATATCTACACCGGCAATAAACCGGTCGTGGTCTCGATCACCGGCACCGCCGGCGGCAACTTCGAGCAGCTCAACACCACCGCCAAGGCCACAACCAGCGTAACGGATGTCAACGACATCACCACGGTCAAGCTGATCGCGACCCCGAGCGTGACCGAGGGCGGCACCATCACCTAC
>NZ_JANHLC010000005.1 GCF_028682395.1 Pseudomonas putida
GACCAGATTACCCGTGGCCGTTTCCGCAGTACTGGCGGGATTGCTGCCCGTAACCGTGCCGCCTGCTAGGTCAATACCATCCTTGCTGGTATCCAACGCATTTTCATACACCTTCACATCACTATCGGTCCGAGCAGTCAGGCCGCTATCGGCGATATTGATGGTCAAGGTAGTGGTGCTCAGATCACCGTCACCATCACGAATCGTGTAGGTGAACACATCACTCGCACCGGGCGGCGTTACCGCGTTAGGGTTGCTGTGATAGACCGCCACACCTGCTGCATTCAAAGTCAGCGTACCGTAGGTACCGGTAATTGAAGTATTCAAACCGGTATCGACAGTGGCGGTCTGGCTCCCGGCTTTAACGCCGATCACCACCGCACCATCGGCGCCCAAAGTGTCGTTACCCAACACATTGGTGGTGACGCTATTGCCCTCTGTGACTTGGGCCGTATCCGCTTTGGCGGTGGGCACATCGTCGACGATGCTGATCTGGATCGTGCCGTTGACTGTATTGCCCAGGGCATCAGTCGCCGAGTAGGTAAAAGTTTCATTGAGCGCGATATTGGCGCCGTTATCGCCGTTGGGCGTATTGGTCACCGGCGAGGTCAGGGTGTAAGTGTAGGTACCGTCACCATTGATATGAATCTGCCCAAAACTACCGGTATCACTGCCGACCAGAGCAAAGATCAACGGACCGGTGCCGCCCGAGGTGGAGTCGACCAGATTGCCACTGGCGGTTTCTGCCGTGCTGGTTGAGTCGCTACCGGTGACCGTACCTGCGGCCAGATCCGCGCCGTCCTTACTGGTGTCCAGCGCGTTTTCATAGACCTTCACATCGCTATCGGTCTGGGCAGTCAGGCCGCTATCGGTGATATTGATGGTCAAGGTGGTGCTGCTTAGATCGCCATCGCCATCACGGATCGTATAGACAAAAACATCCGTCGCGCCGGGGGGCGTGATGGCATTGGGCGTGCTGTGGTAAACGGCAACGCCTGCGGCATTGATGGTCAATGTGCCGTAGGTGCCATTGATTACGGTGTTCAAACCGCTGTCCAGGTTTTCGATCTGGTCACCGGCCTTGACGCCGACCACCGTCGCGCCGTCAGCACCCCGGGTATCGTTGTCCAGCACCAGTGTGGTGATCGTCGCGCCCTCGATCCCCTGCGCCGTATCGGCCCTGGCCGTAGGCACATCATCAATTACGTTGATATCCAGGCTCGCATCGGCCTGGCTGCCATTGCTGTCGGTGGCATGCACCGCAAAGCTTTCGGGCAGATTATTGGTCCCGCTCCCATCGGGATGGGTTTCACTGGCGACCAGGGTGTAGGTGTAGCTGACCGTCCCCGTGCTCGCATTGAACCCGGTGATGGTCAGAATGCCGTGGGCCGTAGCCTGGAACTGCGGCGTCTGGCTGGGCGCGCCATTGCTGTAGACCTGGATGCCGCCCACGGACAAATTGCTCAGCCCGTCGGGCGCCGAGACCTGGAAGGTACCCTGCTGGGTCAACAGGCCCGGCGCATTGACCGAGCCCTGTGGCAGGTCGGCTTCATTGACCGTCAACTCGCCCCCTTCCACCGCCAGCCCGGTCAGGATGACAGGCCGGTCAGGAGGACTCGGCGCGGCACTGTTGTCCTCGGGAGTAGCCGCCACCCTTCTATCGACAAACTCGGGGATACCGCCAAAACCCGCCGTCGGGAAACCGATAATCGGGTCCACACGACCCGCCACCTCGGTCAGCAACACAAAGGAATGGCCGCCGCCCAGCTCGCCGGTCGCGGTCGAGCCATTCGGGCCGGCAGCGGTGGCTTCAGCGTCCTGGGTCGGGTCGATACCGGCAGCAATGGCTGCCTGGAGTTTTTCCACCGAAGTCAGTTGCGCTTCACTGGGCGTGACCGCTTCAGGGGCATTGACGTGTGGAGCATGCTCGGCCAGCAATTGCGGGCTCAAGTGCAGGCTGCTTGCGCGGCCCAGCGTCAGCTCGCCGCCGTCGCTCAATCTGACCGCTACCGCGCCGGACGCACCGGTCTCCAGTTGCTCACCCGCAAACAACCGATCCCCTTCGGCCAGGGGGCGGCGGCTACCATCCGGCTCCACCGCGAACACCTGACCGATCACTTTGCTCACCACACCGATTAACTGAGCCATAACCACTCCTCCACCGCCAGCTGCGAACAGCCTCTGGTTGTGCAGAAAAGTCTCTACGGTGTACCCGGAAAGCTTGGCCGGTCTCCTGACCAACAGCTATTTACGCAAAGGTAAACAACGTTCCCTCGCCCATTTCATTGCCCCGCTGGCCCCTCGTCATGTGGGTTGTTTAGGCCGCAGGCCCGTCAATGCAACCGCGTGCATCCCGGCGCGGACAACCTCACTTCACGAGCAGCGACATCACTCTAAAACTGGGAAGTGACAAAAAAACGTCACCCATGAGCAATGCCGTTCCATCTCCTCCGCGGCTTCTCCGCCTGCTTTTTCACCTATGAGATGGAACCTTTCAGGTTCCGCCAGAAACTCGTAGAGGCCAGTAAAAACCGGGCCCCTTGAGTTGAACAATGTCGTGGATTACGCCAGACGCATAAGTTTTTTTGTGCATAAGCGTTATGACAAATTCTTCTTAGCTCCGTCTCCAGATGTTCTTAGCTCTGTTGTTACAAGCCTGAAACGGTTTGACCTAAAAATATCGTCATTTTCTTGACAAACACTTGGCACCATTAAGAACAGGGAGTAGTACCTCATGCGCGTCACACGCCCGCTCTACAGCGCGATTCTGCTAGCGATGGCCTGTGCCCAGGCTCAGGCCATGAACCTGACCGAAGCCATCCAAAGCACCATCGCCACGCACCCGGAATTGCAGGCCAGCGAGAACAACCGCCTGTCGGCCGATGAGGATGTGAAGTTCGCCAAGGGCGGCTTCTACCCAAGCCTGGACCTGAACGCCGGTTATGGCCGGGGCTATAGCGACAACACCAATACCCGTGCCCTGGGCAAACACCATACCGAGACACTGAACTACACCCAGTCGGAACTGCGCCTGCGGCAAATGCTTTTCGATGGCTTCAACACCGCCAATGAAGTCGGCCGCACCCAGGCCGTGGTCAACTCGCGCGCCTATTACGCCCAGGGCACTGCCGAAAGCCTGGGCCTGCGCACCATCGAGGTCTATCTCGAAGTGCTCAAGCGTCGCGAACTGGTGACCCTGGCCAAGAACAACCTGCAGGCCCACCTGCGGGTCAACGATCAGATCGGCCTGCGCAGCGAACGTGGCGTGGGCAGCACCGCCGACCTCGATCAGTCCAAAGCACGGCGCGCCCTGGCGGAAAACAATTACCAGACCGCGCTGGTCGACCTGAGCGATGCCGAGTCGAACTTCTTCAGCGCCGTCGGCCGGATGCCCGACGAGCTGGAAGCCCCCGCGTCCATCAAGGGCCAGATGCCACCGAGCCTGGTCGAAGCCCGCCAGGGCATGCTGGAAAACAACCCGTACCTGAGATCGGCCCAGGCCGATGTCCAGGCCGCCGAAAAACAATACGAGGTCGCCAAGTCGCCGTTCTACCCACGCTTTGACGCCGAGGCTGCCGTAGGCGCCAACAACAACCAGCAGGGCCAGGAAGGTCATGACAATGAATGGCGGGTCGGCGTGGTGATGAACTACAACCTGTTCCGCGGCGGCAGCGACAAGGCACGCCTGCAGTCGGACGCGCACAAAATCAACCAGGCCATGGACATCCGCAACAACGCGCTGCGCATGGTCAACGAGAACATGTCCCTGGCCTGGCACGCCATGGAGAACGCCCGAATCCAGACCCCGACTGCCCGTGAATACGCCGAGACCACCACCCGCGTGCGGGCCGCCTACCAGGACCAGTTCGGCCTGGGCCAGCGTACTCTGCTCGATGTGCTCGACAGCGAAAACGAGCTGTACAACGCCAACCGTCGCTACACCGAAGTCCGCTACACCGAGGAGTTCTCGATGTACCGGGTCCTGGCCAATATGGGCGAACTACTGCGCAAGCAGAACGTGGTGCTGCCTGCTGAAGCCATTGCCCAGACCGAGGTGAGAAACGAAGCTCGGCTGCCGGACATGAAGTAGTCATCCCCACCACGGGAGCCACCTCAATTGACCCGAATGGAACCCGCGAACTCAGGCGTCGACCCACGCCTGAGCTTCGACGACCCGCTGCTCGATGGCTTGCTGATCCTGTGCAAGCTGCACGATTGTCCCGTCAGCCGCAGCAGCCTCAGCGCAGGCCTACCGCTCCCCGAACAACGCCTGAGCCTCGCGCTGCTGCCCCGCGCAGCCGCCCGGGCCGGCTTGCAGGCACGCCTGCTGCGCCGTGACCTCATGGCGATTTCCCCGCTCAATCTGCCCGTGCTGCTGATCCTCAAGGACGGTCGCTGCGCCGTGCTACGCCGCTGGGGCGACGACGCCAGGGCGCTGATCCTGCCCTGTGAAGCCGAAGGCGGCGAACAGTGGGTCGACACCGCCGCACTGGCCACCGAATACAGCGGCCAGGCGCTGTTCGCTCGCCCGCGTCATGAACTCGAAGACCTGCGCAGCCCCCTGGTACCGCGGGTCGAAGCCTGGTTTCGCGACACCCTGAAACTGTCACGCTGGCTCTACAGCGACGCGATCCTCGCCAGCTTTCTGATCAACCTGCTGGGCCTGATGGTCCCGCTGTTCGTGATGCAAACCTATGACCGGGTGGTGCCCAACCAGGCGACCTCGACCCTCTGGGTCCTGAGCATCGGCCTGTTGATCGGCACCGGTTTCGAACTGGTGCTGCGCGTGGTCCGTGCCCACCTGCTGGACCAGGCCGGCAAGAAGACCGATGTGATCCTGTCCGCCACGCTGTTCGAGCGCATCATCGGCATGGCCATGAAAGCCCGGCCCTCGACCATTGGCGGCTTCGCCCAGAGCATCCACGACTTCCAGGGCCTGCGCGAATTCCTCACCGCCGTGACCTTGACCAGCCTGATCGACCTGCCCTTTGCCCTGCTGATGCTGGTGGTGATCGGCCTTCTCGGCGGCTGGCTGGTGGTGATCCCGCTGCTGGCCTTCCCTATCACCATTGTCTTTGCCCTGATGATCCAGGTGCGCCTGCGCGACACCGTGCAGAAAAGCCTGAGCCTGGGCGCCGAGCGCCAGGCGCTGTTGATCGAGACCCTGGGTGGCCTGGAAACACTCAAGGCCTGCGGCGCCGAGAGCGAACGCCAGCACCGCTGGGAACACACCCACGGCGCCCTGACCCGCCTGGATAGCCACGCGCGCAACCTCTCGGCCCTGGCCACCAATGGCACGCTGTTCATCCAGCAATTCTCCGGCATGGCGACCATTGTCGCCGGGGTCTACAGCATCATTGCCGGCAATCTCAGTGTCGGCGCACTGGTCGCCTGCTACATGCTCGGCAGTCGCGTGCTGGCGCCGCTGGGGCAGATCGCCGGGCTGATCACCCGCTATCAACAGGCCCAACTGACCATGCGCAGTACCGATGCCTTGATGGCCCTGCCCCAGGAGCGTGAAACCGGCAAGCGACCGCTGGAGCGCACCCAGTTGCACGGCGCCCTGGCCCTGAGCCAGGTCAGCTTTCGCTATCCCGGCCAGAGTGCCCCGGCCCTGGCCAATGTCAGCTTCAGCCTGCAGCCTGGCGAACGGGTCGGCATTATCGGCCGCAGCGGCTCGGGAAAAAGCACCCTGGCACGCCTGGTGATGGGCTTCTTCGCCCCGGATGAGGGGCAACTGCTGCTGGACGGCCTGGACCTGCGCCAAGTGGATATCGCCGACCTGCGCCAGCAGATCGGCTATGTCGCCCATGACCTGCCATTACTGGCCGGCAGCCTGCGCGACAACCTGACCCTGGGCGCGCGCTACGTCAGCGACGCGCGCATGCTTGAAGTCGCTGAATTGACCGGCGTCAGCGAGCTGGCCCGCCAGCATCCGGCCGGCTTCGACCGCCCCGTGGGCGAGCGTGGCCAGTTGCTGTCCGGGGGGCAGCGCCAGGCCGTGCTACTGGCCCGGGCCCTGCTGCTGGACCCACCGATCCTGGTGCTCGACGAACCAACCAGTGCCATGGACAACAGCAGCGAGGATGCCCTGCGCCAACGCCTGCACACCTTGATCGAAGGCAAGAGCCTGCTGCTGGTTACCCACCGCACGTCCATGCTTAGCCTGGTCGATCGCCTGGTGGTGCTGGACAATGGACGTGTCGTCGCCGATGGACCGAAGGACGTGGTGATCGATGCACTGCGCAAGGGCCGTGTTGGCTCGGCCGCGGTCTAGGGGGAATCCATGGCTAGCACCGAAGGTCGCGGGTATCTGAAGAGCCTGGGCAAAAGCGCCGAGAGCGAGTTTCTGCCCGAGGTGGCCGGCGCCTCCCTGGAGGACTCGCCACGGTTGTCGCGCCTGACCGTCTGGCTGGCGGCCGCGCTGATTGTCACGGCCCTGGTCTGGGCGCGCTTTGCCGTGCTCGAGGAAGTGACCATGGGTGAAGGCAAGGCCATCCCCTCCAGCAAGGTTCAGGTGATCCAGAACCTGGAAGGCGGCATCGTCACCGAAATCCTGGTGCACGAGGGCCAAACGGTGAACAAGGGCGACACCCTCCTGCGCCTCGACGACACGCGTTTTCTCTCGAACAAGGGGGAAAGCGAGGCTGACCGCTATGCCCTGACGGCCAAGGTCGAACGCCTCGCCGCCGAAGCCGAGGGCCGGCCGTTCGAGCTGTCGGCTGAAGTCATTGCCAAGGCCCCCCAGGTCGCCGAGGACGAGAAGTCCCTGTACCTGCAACGCCAGCGCCGCTTGAGCAGCGAACAACGGACCCTGACCGAACAGTTGCGCCAGAAGACCCAGGAACTGGCGGAGTTTCGTTCCAAGCAGGATCAATACCGCTCCAGCCTCGGCTTGCTGCAACAGGAAATGAATATGTCGGCACCGCTGGTGAACACCGGCGCGGTTTCGCCGGTAGAGATTCTGCGGCTCAAACGCAGCGCCGTGGAAATTCGCGGCTCACTGGATGCCACCACCCTGGCGATCCCCCGCGCCGAATCGGCGATGAATGAAATCAAGAGCAAGATCGACGAATCGGAGCAGAGCTTTCGCTCGGACGCGGCCAAGGAACTCAACGACAAACGCACGGAGTTGTCCAAGCTGGCGGCCTCCAGCATTGCCATTGATGACCGGGTAAGCCGCACCACCGTGGTCTCGCCGGTCTATGGCATCGTCAAGCAATTGAAGGTCAATACCATTGGCGGCGTGGTCCAGCCGGGCAGCGACATGGTCGAAGTGGTGCCCCTGGAAGACAACCTGCTGATCGAAGCCAGGGTCCGTCCCCAGGACGTCGCCTTTCTAAGGCCTGGGCAAAAAGCCATGGTCAAGTTCAGTGCCTACGACTACACCATCTATGGCGGCCTGAGTGCGCGCCTGGAACTGATCGGCGCCGACACCATTACCGACGACAAGGGCAACAGCTTCTATCTGATCCAGGTGCGTACCGACAAAAACCACCTGGGTGGCGACAACAAGCCGCTGCTGATCATTCCCGGAATGATTGCCACGGTGGACATCATTACCGGCGAGAAGAGCGTGCTCGACTACCTGCTCAAGCCAGTGCTCAAGGCCCGTACCGAAGCCTTGCGTGAACGCTAGGCCCTTGCAGCAGTACCGTCAGGGGCCTGCGAATACGCCGCACGGGCCAATCAAGGGTTTACCCACGCGCTGCGTCCGGACGTTGCCTAGGGGCAACGGCTACACGCTTTCGCCTCTCGCCTGGCCGAGATGATTACGCTGGTAGGTTTCCTCGCCCATGGCCGCAATCTGTCCTTCGATCAATGCCTCGAACGGGGCCAGCAATGCCGCGAACGAGGCCGGCGCCTCCAATACGTCCAGGGCCTGTACGATCGCTTCAAGGGTCGACAACGCCCCCGGCCCGGGTGCCTTGCGCAAGCGATATCGCGACACCGAACCCTCGGCCAGGGTCACCCGAGGCAGGGCCGCCAGTAGCGGATTGAGGTGCAGCAATTTGCGCGCCTTTTTCCAGGTGCCATCAGGCACGACCAGCAGGACCGCCAACTCATCATCCACCCTGGTGCACGCCTGCAACGGCTGTGCATCCTCCCCCGGAAACAGCAGGTAGGCTCGATACCCCGGCGGATTGAGCAACGTCGCCAGGTCCTCGAACACCTCGCCTACCGCCAAGCACGCATTGTTGAGCCCCAGCACCGCCAGCCGCGCAGTATTCAACGCATGCTCGACCTCACTGGGGTGCTGCAGCACCAGCAGCCGGGTCCGGCTGTCCAGTTGCGGAATCAGCGCGCACAGGCAATGGGAGAGCGGACGTGCGCAACGCGCACAGCGGGGGCGAGACATAGACACAAAAGCTCCTGGCGGGGCAGCCATAAGCTGCAAGCGATAAATTTTAAGCGGCCGGCTCCAAGGTTCATAGCGCTTAAAACTTGTCGCTTGCAGCTTGCCGCGACCTTTATCGGCTGAAGCGCTCGGCCAGGCGGTGCAGGTATTCGGCCATGTTTTCCAGTTCCAGGCTGATCTGCGCCCCTTCGCGGGCCTGGCCGGCGCTGTGGTCGCAGAGCTGGGCGATACGGGTGATCTGCTGGTTGATATCTTCGGCCACATGGGTCTGCTGCTCGGAGGCCGTCGCCATTTGCTGGCTCATGCCACTGATACGGTTAACCGCCTGGGAGATGCCCACCAATGCCGCTTGCACTGCCTCGACACTGCTGACGCTGTCGCGCGATATCTGTTCGCCACGGCTCGCGGTCTGCACCGCACGCTCGGCACCGTTTTGCAGGGAACTGATGATCTGATGAATCTGCTCGGTAGACGCCCGGGTACGCATGGCCAGAGAGCGCACTTCATCGGCCACCACGGCAAAACCGCGCCCCTGCTCGCCCGCACGCGCCGCTTCTATTGCGGCATTGAGCGCCAGTAGGTTGGTCTGCTCGGCAATCGAGGTGATGACGTCGGCAACGCTGCCAATGGACTGGGTTTCCTCGGCAAGGGCATTGACCGCCTGGCCGATTTCGCTGACGGCCTGGCTCATCTGCGACATGGCCTGCAAACTCTGCCCCGCCAGGCCACTGCCTTCGCGCGCCAGCTTGTCCGCATCGGCCGCCGCGGCTGCGGTGTCCTGGACGTTGTGCGTAACCTGCTGGATCGTCGCGGCCATCTCGGCGATGGCGGTGGCCGACTGATCGGTTTCATTGCGCTGGCGATCCAGCAACTCGGCCTGCGAAGCAGACAAGCTGGACGACTGCGCAGCCCGCTCCTTGACGCTGATACCCGCGTCAACCAAGCGGGTCAGGGCCGTCTGCAATCGCGCTTCCTCGCTGAACATCGCCAGGTCCAGGCGCGCCTGCATGCCCGGGCTATCGCTGTAAGTCAGCGCGACCAAGGGGCTGCTGAAAGCCTTGGGATGTTCGGAAAGGGTCTGTTGGACCGTCCGGCGCTGGCGCCGTTCGTTCAGCAGCCAGGCCGCAACCAGCGCCAGCATCGGCACGACCAGTGCCAGCACCCCGGAAAGCAGGTAGTAGCTGGCGACAAACACCAGCCCGGTCACCATGAAAGGCCATCCATGCGCCAGCCCCTGCAGCACCCGAGTCGCCGGCGAGACCGCTGACTTACCGGCGCGCAACCGCGCGTAAAGGCTGGATGCACGGCGAATCTGCGCGCGACTGGGCACCGAACGAACCGACTCGTAACCGCTGATCTTCCCGCCTTCATAAATGGCCGTCACATAGGCACTGACCCAGTAGTACTCGCCATTTTTCGCACGATTCTTGACCACCCCCATCCACGGTTTCCCCTGCCGGATGGTCTCCCACATATGAGCAAATACCGAAGGGGGCATATCCGGATGGCGCACCAGGTTATGGGTCTGACCGATCAGCTCTTCGTGGGTAAAACCACTGATGGCCACAAAGGCTTCATTGCAGTAAGTGATATGGCTATCGAGGTCGGTCGTGGAAATGAGGCGTTGATCGGCGGGGAAGGTTCTTTCCTGATCAGTCACGGGAAGATTCGTACGCATCGTGCGATACCTGCTTTTTATAATGAATGTAAATTCATCTTAAGCAGAATGAATTATCTTCATCCTGAGCAAAGTGTAGCTAAAGCTCTAGGAAGTGCTAAAAAGCCATAAAAAAAATAAGTAATTACATAATTTATTTATATCTCATCAACTTACGACAAATTAATAAAAAAATTAGGCGGAATTAAGATGACTTTTCAGCAGCTCCCGGAAAGTCTGGATGAGCGATTCGCGACTACGGCCCCGACGAACGATCATGGAGAAGGGTGCCTGGTAGCCGAAAGTCGCGGGCAGCAAAACACGTAGATCGCCCTTGTCGACCCAGGCCTGGGCATAGTGCTCAGGCAGGTAACCGATATAGGCGCCGGAGAGCACCAGGATCAGTTGCGCCTCCATACTCTCCACCGTCGCCGCGCTACGTTTGAAGCCATGGCGCGCCAGTTCGGCCTGGCTCCAGTAACCCCGCCCGACCATGCGTTGCTGGGTAATGAGTAGCTCGGGAATACGCCGCTCGTTGAACAGCGGATGCCGATTGCTGCAATACAGCCAGTGCTGCTCGCGGTAGAGCGGCTGGTAGAGCAGCCCGCTCATGCGAGTACTGAACGCACCGATGGCCAGGTCCAGGCGATTGTCCTGCACACCGAGTTGCAACTCGTAAGGGCTCATCACCGACAGATGCAAATGCACCGCCGGATGCTCCTGGCTGTAGGCACCAATGGCCTGGGCGAACGGTAGCGCCTGGTCGCTGACCGTGGAGTCGATCACGCCCAGGTTAAGGGTGCCGCGCAACTCGCCCTTGAGCGCCGCGGCGTACTGCTCGAAGCCTTCGAGTTCGCCCAGCAGGCGCAGGGTCTCCTGATGGAACAACTCGCCCTTGCTGGTCAGGCTGAACCCGCCCCGGCCGCGATGACACAACACCAGCCCCAGCGCGCTCTCCAGTTGGCTCATATAAGTGCTGATCGCCGAGGTCGACAGGTTCAGCTCGTGCTGGGCATTGGCAAAGCCCTGATGGCGCACCACGCTGACAAAGATGCGCAACAGCTTGAGATCGGGCAATGCACTGGCCATGGCGGCTCCGAAAAAGGGGGGGTGACAACCGGACAGCACGCCGGAACTGAGCACCGGGTGAGCCTATCGAAGTGCCCGGCATTAGTTTAGAAATTTCTGAACTAAGTATTTACCCCCAGGGATTCTTCCCGGCCAGCGGCTTTTGCAAAATCGGCCTCCATCGGTTTCGCGCAGACCGCCCCGTGCGCCGCGCAACCTACAACTATAAAAAGCCAGAGTGAGGCCACTGCCGTGGACAAGATTCTTCACCAGCCCCTGGGTGGCAATGAAATGCCGCGCTTCGGCGGCATCGCCACCATGATGCGCCTCCCCCACCTGACCAGCGCCGCCGGCCTGGATGTCGCCTTTGTCGGCGTCCCGCTGGATATCGGTACGTCGCTGCGCGCCGGCACCCGTTTCGGCCCCCGGGAAATCCGCGCCGAGTCGGTGATGATCCGCCCCTACAACATGGCGACCGGGGCTGCGCCCTTCGACTCGCTGTCGGTGGCCGATATCGGCGATGTGGCGATCAACACCTTCAATCTGCTCGATGCCGTGCGCATCATCGAAGAAGCCTACGACGAGATTCTCCAGCACCCGGTCATTCCCCTGACCCTGGGCGGCGACCACACCATTACCTTGCCGATCCTGCGCGCACTGCATAAAAAGCACGGCAAAATCGGCCTGGTGCACATCGATGCCCATGCCGACGTGAACGACCATATGTTCGGCGAGAAAATCGCCCACGGCACCACCTTTCGCCGCGCCGTGGAAGAAGGCCTGCTCGATTGCGACCGCGTGGTGCAAATCGGCCTGCGCGCCCAGGGCTACACCGCCGAAGACTTCAACTGGAGCCGCAAGCAGGGCTTTCGCGTGGTCCAGGCCGAAGAGTGCTGGCACCGCTCGCTGGCGCCACTGATGGCCGAGGTCCGCGAACAGGTCGGCGGCGGCCCGGTCTACCTGAGCTTCGATATCGACGGGATCGACCCGGCCTGGGCCCCCGGCACCGGCACGCCGGAAATCGGTGGGCTGACCACCATCCAGGCCATCGAGATTATCCGCGGTTGCCAGGGCCTCGAACTGATCGGCGGCGATCTGGTAGAAGTCTCGCCGCCCTACGACACCAGCGGCAACACCTCGCTGCTCGGCGCCAATCTGCTCTACGAGATGCTCTGCGTCCTTCCCGGCGTAGTCCATCGCTGAGGAGCGACCATGAACGAACAGCACTCCGTACTCCAAGCCGCGGCCCAGTTGGTCGAGGCCTTTGCCCGCAATGATCGCGAAGCTTACTTCGCTGCGTTCAGCGTCGACGCCAGCTTCGTGTTCCACACCCTCGACCAGCCGCTGTTGTCACGCGCCGCCTACCAGGCGTTGTGGGACCGCTGGCGCTGTGAGGACGGTTTCGAAGTGCTGTCGTGCACGTCGAGCAATGCCTTCGTCAGCCTGCAGGGTGATGTGGCGATTTTCCTGCATGACGTGGCCACCGAGTTGCGCGTGCAGGGGGAGCAACTGTTTAGCCAGGAGCGCGAGACCATTGTGTTTCGCCGAGAACAACAAGGCCGCTGGCTGGCCTGCCATGAACATTTATCCGCAATGCCGGAAGGGCTGCCACCCCCTTAGCCAAGCCAGTGACGCCCCCACACGAGGGGCGCACTTCAATAATCGGAGCTGGTGATGAATAACAAAAACAACGAAACAAGCCTCAGTGCCATTGAAACCAACGGGGTCGAACAGATTCCCGACCACGAACGCAGCGCTCGACCGACCGATCTCTTCCGGATGATTTTCGGCGGCGCCAATACCTTTGCCACCGCCGTGCTCGGCAGCTTCCCGGTGCTGTTCGGCCTGTCGTTCCAGGCCGGAGCCCTGGCGATTTTGCTGGGTGTGCTGGTCGGCTCGCTGATCCTCGCGCCCATGGGCCTGTTCGGCCCGCTCAACGGGACCAACAATGCGGTGTCTTCAGGCGCGCACTTTGGCGTACACGGACGGATCGTCGGTTCATTTCTGTCGTTGCTGACCGCCATCGCGTTTTTCTCGCTGTCGGTGTGGAGCTCCGGCGATGCCCTGATCGGCGGGGCCAAGCGCCTGGTCGGCCTGCCGGAAACCGACCTGACCCTGGGCCTGGCCTATGGCGTGTTCGCGATCCTGGTGCTGACCGTCTGCATCTATGGCTTTCGCTTTCTGCTGTGGGTCAGCAAGGTCGCGGTCTGGAGTGCCAGCCTGCTATTCCTGCTGGGGCTGTTCGCCTTCTCCGGCACCTTCGATGTGCACTTTTCCGGGTCTGTCGGCCTGGGCCAGCCCGGCTTCTGGGCCGCCTTTATCGGCGCGGCGCTGGTGGCCATGAGTAACCCGATTTCCTTCGGCGCATTCCTCGGCGACTGGTCGCGCTATATCCCGCGCCATACCTCCAAGGGGCGGATCATGCTGGCCGTGTTGCTGTCGCAAGTCGCCACCCTGATCCCCTTTATGTTTGGCCTGTGCACCGCCACCATCGTCGCGATCAAGGCGCCGGACTATATTGCCGCGAACAACTATGTCGGCGGTCTGCTGGCGGTTTCACCCAGCTGGTTTTTCCTGCCGGTCTGCCTGATCGCCATTGTCGGCGGCATGTCCACCGGCACCACGGCGCTCTATGGCACCGGGCTGGACATGTCCAGCGTGTTTCCCCGGGCACTGTCGCGGGTCAGGGCCACGCTGCTGATTGGCGTGCTGTCGATTGCCTTTATCTTTATCGGGCGCTTTGCCGCGAACCTGGTCCAGAGCGTGTCGACCTTCGCCGTGCTGATCATCACCTGCACCACGCCCTGGATGGTGATCATGATTATCGGCCTGCTCAAGCGTCGCGGTTTCTACTGCCCCGATGACCTGCAGGTCTTCACCCGTGGCGAACAGGGCGGCCGCTACTGGTTCACCCACGGCTGGAACTGGCGCGGCCTGGGTGCCTGGATCCCCAGCGCTTTGGTGGGGTTGTGCTTCGTCAACCTGCCGGGGCAGTTTGTCGGCCCGCTGGGTAACCTGGCCGAAGGTATCGATATCAGCCTACCGGTGACCCTGGGCCTGGCTTCGGTGGTGTACCTGAGCCTACTGACGCTGTTCCCCGAGCCTGCCGCCGTGTATGGCCACCAGGGCCAGGCCAGTAGCGTTGCACAAGCCAGCCCCGAGGCGGCGTGAACGTCCGGCCCCGGGACCGTCGTCACGGGGCCAGTTTTCAATGGTTGACGGTATAGGCCAGCATCATCGAGATCTGACACAGCGGCCGGCCGCTTTCGGCCTGCCACTGGTTGAAGGCCTGCTGAACGATCGCCCGATCACGCTGGCTGCTCGGCACGCGGTCGACGATGCCCTGGGCATTGAGCGCGGCCACCACATCGTTGCTCGGCACGAAGGTGTCCTTGCCGACCATGCGCAGGAAGCGCGGTGCCGACAACCCACCCAACTGATGGCCGTGCTTGGCCAGGTACTGCCACAACCCGACGATATCGTTGACCGGCCAGTCGGCGAGAAACGCGCCGAAGCTGCCCTTCTCCTTCGCCACATCCAGCACCAGTTGGGCATTGCGCGGTACGCTCTTGAGCTTGCCCAGGTGGCGGATAATCCGCGTATCCTGCATCAGTCGCTCCAGGTGCTCGGCGCCCATCAGCACCACCTTCTGCGGCTCAAAACCGAAAAACACTTCTTCAAAGGCCGGCCACTTGGCATCCACCAGGCTGTGCTTGAGCCCTGCCCGAAAAACCCGCAGGGCCAGGGTCGACAGATAACGATCGTCGCTGACCTGACGCAGTTGCTCGGCGGTCTTGGGCACTGGCAGATGGGCTTCCAGCTCGGCTGCCGAACCAAAGCGGTTCAGACAGAATTCATGCAGCCATTTGTAGTCGCGCATGCCCTCTCCTGTAGGTCATCGGGGACCGGCGCCGAACAGCGCCGGGGTTCAGCCTTGAGTCACAGATTGACCACGTTGACGAAACGCGAGGCCGCGGTTTCGTCGATACGCAGGTTGGTGAAGTCGAACAGGTTACGGTCGGCCAACTGGGACGGCACGACGTTCTGCAAGCCGCGGAAAATGCTTTCGGTGCGCCCCGGCGTCTTGCGCTCCCACTCCTGCAGCATTTCCTTGACCACCTGGCGCTGCAGGTTCTCCTGGGAGCCGCAGAGGTTACAGGGGATGATCGGGAACTGCTTGAGATCGGAATAGGCCTGGATATCCTTTTCATTGCAGTAGGCCAGCGGGCGAATCACCACATTGCGTCCGTCGTCGGCGCGCAGCTTGGGCGGCATGGCCTTGAGCGAGCCGTTGTAAAACATATTGAGGAAGAAGGTTTCGACGATATCGTCGCGGTGATGACCGAGAGCCATTTTGGTCGCCCCGATTTCATCGGCAAAGGTGTACAGCGTGCCGCGACGCAGGCGCGAGCACAGCGAGCAGGTGGTCTTGCCCTCGGGGATCAATTCCTTGACCACCGAATAGGTGTCCTTCTCGACGATGTGGTACTCGACGCCCAGGCTTTGCAGGTAGGCCGGCAGCACGTCCTCGGGAAAGCCCGGCTGCTTCTGGTCCATGTTCACGGCAACGATATCGAACTTGATCGGGGCGACTTTCTGCAGGTGCATCAGCACATCGAGCAGGGTGTAGCTGTCCTTGCCGCCGGACAGGCAGACCATCACCTTGTCACCCTCCTCGATCATATTGAAGTCGGCAATGGCCTCGCCGGCCTGGCGCCGAAGCCGTTTCTGCAATTTGTTCTGGTTGACCGAAAGAGTGCCCATAGCGCCTGAAGTCCGCGAGATATGACGAAAAGCCGGGGATTTTACCTGCAAAAATCCTGGCGGACAAAAGCGCTGCGCCCCGGCCGCCCTACCGCCTGTCACCCCCACCCGGCGGAAAAATGGACGAGAACCCCGCGGATAATCAGCTAATGCGATTAACAGCCGGGCCGACAGCGCGATTTGCTCTAAAGGCCACGACTCACATGGGCCAAGCCTTTCTATACTCGCCAGTAAGGTCGTGAAAAACCTTGGCTTGCTCGGCTGATTGGCCCGTAAGCGCTCCTTTGGGGGGCGATGGCAATAACAATAGGAGTGACTGGCATGATCCATCACGTAGTGGGACTCTTCACCCACCCTGATCAGGAGTGGCGCGAAATCCGCGGCGATGCCGAAGAAAGCATCAGCCATATGTACCTCACCCATACCTTGATCCTCGCCGCGATCCCGGCGGTTTCTGCCTTTATCGGCACGACCCAGGTCGGCTGGGTCATCGGCAGTCGCGCACCGGTCATGCTGACGGTTGAAAGCGCACTGTGGATGACCGTCATGTCGTACCTGGCCATGCTCGGTGGTGTCGCGGTCATGGCCGCGTTTGTCCACTGGATGGCCCGCACCTACGACGCCAGCCCCAGCCTGGCCCGTTGCGTCGCCTTCGCGACCTACACAGCTACGCCACTGTTTATCGGTGGACTTGCGGCGTTGTACCCGCATATGTGGCTGGGGATGATCGTCGGCACCGCAGCCATCTGCTACACGGTGTACCTGCTGTATGTCGGCCTGCCGACGTTCATGAACATACCCTCGGATGAAGGCTTCCTGTTTTCCAGCTCGGTCCTGGCCGTCGGCTTGGTGGTGCTGGTGGCGATCATGGCGTTTACCGTGATTGTCTGGGGCCTGGGCGTCGGCCCGGTATACACCAACTAGCCACGGGCATGCGCCCGCACAGGCCGCCCCAGGGCGGCCTTTTCATGTGCGGATTACCGTCGGGCGGCTGATGGATTCGGAAAACCCGGAATTTGCGGCATACTCGCCCGTACTGGAGAGCCGTCAAGCATGCCCGAGTCACTCAATACCCGTGTCGAAGACTGTTTCAAACAAGCCGAAGCCTTTTTCAAACGTCCTTTCAAGCGCCCCCTGGTCAGCCTCAAGCTGCGTGGCCAGAAGGCCGGCGTTGCCCACCTGCATGAGAACCTGCTGCGCTTCAACCCGCAGCTGTATCGGGAAAACAGCGAGGATTTCCTCAAGCAGACCGTGGCTCACGAAGTGGCCCACCTGATTGCCCATCAACTGTTCGGCGACCGGATCCAGCCCCACGGCGAGGAGTGGCAACTGATCATGCGCGGGGTCTACGAATTGCCGCCCAATCGCTGCCACACTTATGCGATCAAGCGTCGTAGCGTCACCCGCTATATCTACCGCTGCCCGTGCGCCAACAGCGACTTCCCGTTCTCGGCCCAGCGCCACAACCTGGTCCGCCAGGGCCGGCGCTACTTGTGCCGACGCTGCCGGGAAACCCTGGTGTTCAGCGGGGAAACCCGGATCGAGTAGCGCGGTTTAACCCAGCACCCCGGCCTCGCGCAACCGGACCACCTGCGTCTCGCTGTAACCCAGTTCACGCAATACCTCCTCGCTATGGGCGCCCAGCGCCACACCGATATGGCGGGGAGCCGCCAACCCGGCAGAAAACTTCAACGGGCACGCCATCTGCGCCTGCGGGCTGGCGCCTTCGCGCGGCACCTGCGTCACCAGCTCGCGTGCCTGCAGATGCGGATGGGCCACCGCCTCGCCCAGGCTCAAGACCGGCTCGACGCAAGCGTCGAGCTCGGCAAACAGCGCGCAGAGTTCGGCAAAGTCATGGCGTTCGAACGCCACCTGCAAGGCCTGCTTGAGCGCCTGTTGCTGTTCGGCCTTGGGCGACAAGCCCAGCGCCGCCAGTTCGGGGCAACCCAGCGCCGTGCACAGGCGCTGCATAAAGACCGGCTCCAGGCTGCCCACCGACAGCCAGCGACCGTCCCGGCTGCGGTAGTAATCGTAGAAACTGCCGCCATTGAGCAACTGCCCTTCGGGCTCCGGTTCCACACCACAGGCCAGGTAGCCAGCACCCGCCATGGCATTCAGGCTGAAGGCACAGTCGGTCATGCTCACATCCACCCACTGCCCCTCGCCGCTGTGCTGGCGGGCAATCACCGCCGCCAGCAGGCCGACCACCCCGTGCAGCGAGCCACCCGCCACATCGGCGACCTGCACGCCCAACGGCAGCGGGCCGCTGTCACGGCGCCCGGTATGGCTGGCCACGCCGGCCAGGGCCAGGTAATTGAGGTCATGCCCGGCGCGGTCACGGTAGGGCCCGCTCTGGCCATAGCCCGTAATGGAAACGTAGATCAGCCGCGGATTCAGCGCCTTGAGTGCTTCATAGCCGAGCCCCAGGCGCTCCATCACACCCGGGCGAAACTGTTCGAGCACGATGTCGTATTCCAGCACCAACTGGCGAACCACTTCCAGCGCCTCGGGATGCTTGAGGTCCAGCGCCAGGCTGCGCTTGTTGCGGTTGAGGTAGGCATGGCTGGCGCTGACTCCGCCATCGAATGGCGGCAGCACCCGCAGCAGGTCGGTACGTGTCGGCGATTCGATACGCAGCACCTGGGCGCCCATATCGGCCAACAGCAACGAGGCGAACGGTCCCGGCAGCAGCGTAGAGAAATCGAGAACCTTGAGTGAGGCCAGTGGACCGTGCATGGGTACGCCTTTTTCCATCCCGAGAAGCCCATAGCCTAGGCAACCCGAGCGCTGCCGGCAATCACCCCGCCGCTCATGCACAGTGACCCAAACGCTCGAATCGCAGGCACAAAAAAGCCCATCCGAAGATGGGCTTTCAGTGACGTCTGGAACTTACTTGAGGGTCGCTGGCGCTGGACCTTCGGCTACGCCCAGGTCGTCCGTGGCGCGCTCGTCGGCGATACCACGACCGCCGGAAGCCAGCTCGGTCTGCAGCTTGTCTTCATCCAGCTCATTGACCCACTTAGCCACGACCAGGGTCGCCACGGCGTTGCCCACCAGGTTGGTCAGGGCACGGGCTTCGGACATGAAGCGGTCGATCCCCAGGATCAGCGCCAGGCCGGCCACCGGCAGATGGCCAACGGCCGACAGGGTCGCCGCCAGTACGATAAAGCCGCTACCGGTCACACCCGCCGCGCCTTTGGAGGACAGCAGCAACACCAGCAACAGGGTGATCTGATGGGTGATGTCCATGTGGGTGTCGGTCGCCTGGGCGATAAACACGGCCGCCATGGTCAGGTAGATCGAAGTCCCGTCCAGGTTGAACGAGTAGCCGGTTGGAATCACCAGGCCGACCACGGATTTCTTCGCGCCCAGGCGTTCCATCTTGATCAGCATGCGTGGCAGCGCCGACTCCGACGACGAGGTGCCCAGCACGATCAGTAGCTCTTCACGGATGTAACGGATCAGCTTCAGTACGCTGAAGCCGTGGGCCCGGGCAATGGCGCCGAGCACCACCACCACGAACACCACGCAGGTGATGTAGAAGCAGATCATCAGCTGGCCCAGTTGCACCAGCGAACCGACGCCATAGGCACCGATGGTGAAGGCCATGGCGCCCAGGGCACCCAGCGGCGCGAGCTTCATGATCATGTTGATGATGTTGAACATCACGTGGGCGAAGCGATCGATAAAGTCCAGCACCGGACGACCGTAGTCACCCAGGCGATGCAGGGCAAAACCGAAAATCACCGAGAACATCAGCACTTGCAGGATATCGCCGGTGGCGAAAGCACCCACGATGGTCGACGGAATCACATTGAGGATAAAGCCGACAATGCTCTGGTCCGCGCCAGCGGTCACATAGGCGGCGACTTTCGAAGCGTCCAGGGTTGCAACGTCGATATGCATGCCATTACCCGGCTGCACGACGTTGACCACGACCAGGCCGATCAGCAACGCCAGGGTCGAAACGATTTCAAAGTACAACAGTGCATAACCACCGGTCTTGCCCACCGACTTCATGCTCTGCATGCCGGCGATCCCGCTGACCACCGTACAGAAGATGATCGGTGCGATGACCATTTTGATCAGCTTGATAAAGCCGTCGCCCAGCGGCTTGAGCGCCACGCCGGTCTGGGGATAGAAGTGGCCGAGCAGGATGCCGATAGCGATGGCTACGACCACCTGGAAATACAGGGATTTGTACAGTGGCTGACGAGTCGTCATTGCGAAGTTCCTCAAGAGTACCGCCCGCTTCATCCATCCGAGCGTGGCGAGACCTAAAGCGCGAACCCTCCTGCACTGGAGGGATTTGTTTTTGGCGAGCTGCGCGGGGCAGACCTGATGCCCCTATCGCAAAGCCCGTGCCATTTCCCGAAAATATTGCTACAGCCTTTGTCCAGCACGGCTTGCAGGTATTTTTACGGGGTTCGCCCCCCTTGATTCGCTTGGCGGATTTCCGCCCATGAGCTGAAATGCACCCGCGGATTTGGCGGATATCCGCCTTGTTCGTCGCGGATCGCGTGGCTACTATCGGCCACTTATCGGATGAGTCGACTTTATGCGCGAACGCACCATCGCCAGTCACTTCGCCCGCGCTGCCCTGGGCGGCGCCCGTCGTCGTGGCTATGACTACGGTCCCCTGCTCCAGCAGTTGGGGATCAGCCCCGAACTGCTCGAAGAGCCCCGTGCGCGGCTGGACCCGGAGCAGTTCAGCCGCCTGGTGCAGGCGATCTGGCGGGTCCTGGACGATGAATACCTGGGCTTTGGCCAGGGACGCAGCAAGCGCGGCACATTCGCCATGATGTGCCACACCCTCATCCACAGCCCAACCCTGGAGAAAGCGCTCAGACGCGGCCTGTTGTTTTACAGTTTGTTCCCCGAAGCCCCGCTTTTTCGCCTGGAACAGGAAGGCGAATGGGCTCGCCTGAGCCTGGACGACAGCAATCTCTGGGACCCGGATTACTTTGTCAGCGAGAGCTTGCTGGTGATCTGGCATCGCCTGGGCAGTTGGCTGATTGGCCAGCGTATCCGCCTCGAACAGGTGCGTTTTCGCCACCCGAAGCCGGCCCATGGCAGCGAGTACGACCTGATGTTCCCCTGCGCACTGGCGTTCGACGCCGCGGATAACAGCCTGTTGTTCCATAGCCGTTACCTGGCCATGCCGTTGCTGCAGGACGAACGCACCCTCAAGCACTTCCTCCAGCGCACGCCGGGCAACCTGCTGTCGCGCCCGGACGATGGCGACAGCCTGAGCAGCCAGCTAAGGCGCCTGCTGAGCCGCGATGCCAGCAACTGGCCGGACCTGGAGTCGATTGCCAAGCACCTGCATATAAGCCCACAGACCCTGCGCCGGCATTTGCGTGAGGAGGGTTCGAGCTTTCAGGGACTCAAGGACGAGCTGCGGCGGGATATCGCCATCTATCATCTGGGGCGCGCCGACCTGTCCCTGCAACAGATCGCCGAGCAGTTGGGTTTCTCCGAACCCTCGGCTTTTCATCGAGCGTTCAAGAAGTGGACGGGGCTGACCCCGGGCGCCTATCGCGCCCGTGAACACTGACCCACCTGTCGCCCCTGCTGGAACGAAGGTGGCTGTCAGTCCTGGGGAAAATGAATCCGGAAAGCCGCCCCGCCCAGCGGTGAGTCATCCAGGGTCAACTGGGCGTCGTAGCTTTCGATAATGTCCTTGACCACCGCCAGCCCGATCCCCTGCCCCGGATGCTGACGATCCAGCCGCTCGCCGCGCTGCAGAATAAAGGCACGCTGATCGGGCGGCACACCCGGCCCATCGTCTTCGATACACAGCAGCATCCCCGCCACCCCACGGCGCAAACTGATATGCACCTGGCCCAGGCACAGGCGGTAGGCGTTTTCCAGCAGATTGCCGAGCAACTCCAGCAGCGCACCGCGTTCGATCGGTACATAGCCGTGTTCGGGCAGGTCGAAACTGACCTGCACGCGCTTGTCGCGGTAGACCTTGTCGAGGGTATTGCACAGGCTTTCCAGCAGCGGCCGCAGCTCTACCTGATGGCGCACCAGGCCGCTCTTGCGCAGGCTGGCGCGCTGCAGTTGATAGCCGATCTGCTGGTTCATCCGCTCGATCTGGTCCTGGAGAATACGCGCCTGCTCAAGGTCTTCGGGGCGCTGGGCCATGCTTTCACTCACCCCCTGCAACACCGCCAGCGGTGTCTTCAGGCTGTGGGCCAGGTCATCCAGGGAGTCACGATAGCGGCTGCGTTGCTCGCGCTCGCTTTGCAACAAGCGGTTGAGCGAGCCCGTCAGGCGCAGCAGCTCCCGAGGGTGGCGTTCGCTGAGACTCTGACGCGAGCCACTTTCGATCTCATCCAGCTCCTGGCTCAGGCGCCGCAGCGCCCGCAGGCCCCAGGTCAAGCCCAACCAAAGCAGCCCGAGCAGGACCAGCAAGGCGGCGCCAAAGCCCAGGTAAAGGTTTTCCCGCAGGCTGGCGAGGGTCAGTTGGTAATCGCGCACCGGTTGCAGGGCGACAATGCTGTAGGCGGCACTGCGCCCGCCCAGCAGCTTGACCTCGACGTCATAGACAAAGAACTCCTCGCCACCGGGCTGGCGGATACGCGCGAACTCATTGCCGCGTCCGTCGTAGCGTGGCTTGTAGTTAATGTTTTCCGCCTGGGTCGCGCGTGAACGCCAGACCAGTTGCCCCTGGCGATTGTAGATATAGCCCAGCAGGCGGCCGTCGGGCAGGTTGAATTGTTCGTCGGGCAGCAACTCGGGCATCAGCAGTTGATTGTTCTCGACCCGGGCGGCCGAGATCAGGGTCGTCACATCCGAGGCCAGGCGCTGCTCGATGGAATCCTGCAACGCCAGACTGAAGGCGCGCTGCATGGCGGGCAGCAGCGCGATGATAAACAGCACGGCCAGGGTGGTGGCCGCGAGCATGAAACGCAGGCGTAGCGAACGAATCACCGGCAGCGCTCGTTGAACATGTAGCCCAGCCCGCGCACGGTATCGATCGGTTTGAACCCGGCCGGCGCTTCCAGTTTACGGCGCAAGCGCCCGACCAGCACTTCAATCACATTCGGATCGCGCTCCTCGTCATCCGGGTAGAGTTGCTCCATCAACCGATCCTTGGGCACCACCTGCTGGTGATGGCGCATCAGGTATTCGAGGATGCGGTACTCGTAGGCAGTCAAGCCCAGCGGCTGCTCGTCGAGCAGGGCCTGCTTGCGGTTGATATCCAGCAGCAACGGCCCGGCGATAATGGTCGACTGGGTAAACCCGCTGGAACGGCGCAACAATGCATTGAGCCGCGCCTCCAGTTCCTCGAACTGGAACGGCTTGACCACGTAGTCGTCGGCACCGGCGGCCAGGCCTTCGACCTTGTCCTGCCAGTTGCCACGGGCCGTGAGAATCAGGATCGGGAAGGTCTTGTCCCGCGCGCGCAACTGACGAATCAGGTCAAGCCCGCCCATGCCCGGCAAGCCGAGATCGATCACCGCCAGGTCATGGTTGTACTGTTCGACCTGATACAGGGCCTCCTCGGCATTGGCGACCGACTCGACCACATGACCGCTATCGCTCAATCGGGTTTGCAAGTGATGACGCAGCAGCGCCTCGTCTTCCACCACCAGCAGTTTCATAGTGCTCTCCAAAGCCTCGTGGGCATTGCTCCCTGATAACGACAAGGCCGGACCTGCCATCGACAGGTCCGGCACGCCAGCCCGTCTGCGCCTAGAAAGCGTAGTTGGCCGACAGGTAAGTCTGGGCGCTACTGGTCAGGCTCAGCGCTCCCTGCTTGGCGCCACCGGCAGGCGACATTTCGGTACTGGCATTGCTGCGCAGGTAACGGTAACCCAGTTCCACCGAAGTGTTGCTGGAAACCTGTTGCAGTACGCCGGCCTGCAGGCCTACCGCGTAGCCGATATCACTGTCGCGGCTATAGCCGGGAGAATCCTGGGTCAGCTTGGTCAGGCCCAGGGTGCCGCCGCCAAACAGCCGGGTGCTGGATGTCACCGGCACAAACATATCGTAACTGCCCAGCAGGTTTTCCTGGCGCAGTTTAATGCCGTTGTGAGTGCCGGAAACATTGTCATAAGTCGCGTAGTAGCGCCCGGCGCTGTTCTGCTGGCCAAGGCGTACACCCCAGGTGTTGTCCTTGCCGATAATGCCGTCGGCGTTGGGATTGTTCAGGTTGCTGTCGAGGCTGTTGGTCTTTTTGACTTTGTCACTGGTCTGGCCATAGGTCAGGCTGGCGAAGTTACTGTCATCGGCCTGCACCGCAGCACTGGCACCGATAACAGTGATTGCCAGCAGGATTTTCTTGAAAGTATTCATAGGCTCATTCCTCATGCGCAGAGCGCTGTGTGGGTACGCCGTCAGCTTATCCAGGACGCCCTGAACTGCCCCTGAACGCTCTCTGAACCTGGCCTGAACCAAACGCCCCTACCCAGCGCCGGGCCGACACGGCAAAATGCTCAACATGATCTCCCCCCCCGCACTCCCGACCTGCTGCACTCCGCTGGATGACCACTGGCCGTTGCCCGTCGAACTGGCGCACACGGTCATGCTGACAACCGGTTTCGACCCGCAGCAGCATTGTGTCGAAGACTTTCAGCGCTGCGCCATCGAGGCACCCGCGAGTATCCAGCGCTCGGTGGCCAAGCGTCAGGCCGAGTTTCTCGCCGGGCGCTTCTGCGCGCGCGCCGCCTTACAGCGCCTGACGGGGGTGGCTGTCGTGCCAGCCATCGGCGAGGACCGAGCGCCCATCTGGCCCGCCGGTCTCTGCGGTTCGATCACCCACAGCCGTGGCCACGCCGCCGCCATCGTGGCCCATACCCGGCACTGGCGCGGCCTGGGCCTGGACCTGGAGAACCTGCTGAGCGACGAGCGCGCCTTGCGCCTGGCCGCCGAGATCCTGACCCCTGCCGAACTGACCCGCCTGGCCGACACGCCCTGCGAGCAGCAGGCGCTGCTGGTCAGCCTGACCTTCTCGGCCAAGGAAAGCCTGTTCAAGGCGCTGTATCCCCTGGTACGCCAGCGCTTCTACTTCGAGCACGCCGAGCTGCTGGAATGGTCCGTCGACGGCCGGGCGCGCCTGCGTCTGCTGATCGATCTGTCGAGCGAATGGCATGCGGGCTGCGAGCTGCAAGCGCAGTTCTGCGTGCAGGACGAACAATTGTTGAGCCTGATCGCCATCAGCGCCTGAGGCCCTCACTTCTCCTGGTGGCGCGGCCAACTCAAGCTGAAACAGGCGCCGCCCAGGCTGCGGCTCTTGTCGATCAGCGCCCGGCCGCCATGCCAGTGAATGATCCGCCGTACAATCGACAACCCCAGGCCATGCCCGCCCGAAGCCCGGGTCCGACTGTCATCCAGGCGCAGGAAGGGCGTGAAGATTCGCTCCCAGGCACTCTCCGGCACGCCGGGACCATCGTCCTCGACATCGACCCGGCAACGCAGTTGCCCGACCTGATAGCTGATGGTCACCCGCCCCTCGGCGTGGCGCATCGCATTGCTCAACAGGTTCTGCAGGGCCCGGTGCAGGTAGCGGGGCTCGGCCTCGACCCAGGCGTCGTCGCAGTCGGCCGCCGACAGGCACAGCCCGCGCTCGACCCGGATCGCCGGCCGCAACGGCGCCAGCTCGCCGATCACCTGGTCGACCAACGCATCGAGATCGATACGCTGGAAATTCAGGGCCGGCGAGCCCTGCTCCAACCGCGCGTAGGTGAGCATTTCATCGACCAGCCGGTCCAGGTCCTGAATATCGCTGTCCATGCCTTCTAGGTATTTTTGCCGCGCCTGGTCGGTGCTGGCATCGCCAATCATCTCCAGCCCGAAACGCAGGCGTGCCACCGGGGTTCTCAACTCATGGGACACCGCCCGCACCAGCTCACGCTGGATCGCCAGCAGGCGTTGCAGGTGCTCGGCCATATCGTTGAAGGCGCTGGCCAGGCGCCCGACCGAATCGGCGCCGCCGGCCGGCACCCGGGTTTCCAGGCTGCCCTTGGCGATGCGGGTCGCCGCCGACTCCAACCCCGACAACCGCCGCTCCAGCTGGCGCACCAGCAGATAGACGATCAGGCCGATCAGGCACAGGCCCAACACCGCGATCAGGATCAGCAGTTCAGGCGGATAGGGGTTCATCTGATACAGCGGGCCGATTTCCAGGACCCAGGGCGTGCCGACCATACCAGCGAACACCCGGATCGAATCGCCGCCCTTGCCCAGCGCCATCACCGTATCGCCTTCCGCAACCCGGCGCCGCTGGTCTTCGTCCATATCCGCCTGATCCAGGGCCAGCAGCTGCATATCGAAGCCAAAGCCCTTGGACTCCTTGAGCGCCGCCAGACGGGCCGGCTGCTCGGCGACCGGGTAGCGCACCAGCTCATCCGCCAACAGATAGATAGTGGCGCGGGCCAACTGCTCGCTGATCTGTTGCACTTCGCCGGTCAGCAACAGCTGTTCTTTGTCACTGACCAGCCGATAGACCCGCGCGGCATGGGGGCCGGTCTGCTCTACCAGCACCTGGCCGTGCTGCACCCGGGTGCGCTGGCCCAGATCAAGACCTGCCTGGGCATAGGTTTGCAGGGTCAGGGGGATGCCCAATAGCCGCTCCCACACGGCCAGGGCACGGCGGCGCTCGATGGCGCTCATCGGTTGCAGGTTGTCGCCCATCAAGGCGAAGGTGCCATGGGCCAGCCGCTCGCGGTACTGGTCGCTGCGCACCTGATTGAGCAGGTGCAGCGCCAGGACGCTGAGCAGCGCCACCAGGATCAGTGCGGCGCACATGCCGCCGTAGATCCGCAGAAAGATCGCGTTCACGGCGCGAGATCGGCAGCGGCTTCGGGAACGAACAAGTAACCCTTGCTGCGGATGGTCTTGATCAAGCGCGGATGCTCGGGATCGTCGCCGATTTTGGGGCGTATCCGCGAAATTCGCACATCGATGGAGCGGTCCTGGCCGTCATAGCCGATGCCGCGCAACGCCGTGAAGATCTCCTCACGCGACAGGATGCGCCCGGCATTGGCCACCAGCAGCCACAGCAGGTCGAACTCGGCGCTGGTCAGCTCGATGCCCTTGTCCTGCAACCAGGCTTCGCGCAGCGCATTGTCGATGCGCAGCGGGCCGAATTGCAGGCGGCGCAGCGGCTGGGGGTTGTCCTGGGGGACATCGCTGCGGCGCAGCAGGGCCTGGATCCGCGCCAGCAGCAGGCGGGGCCGCACAGGTTTGCAAACGTAGTCGTCGGCGCCCATGTCCAGGCCCATGATCTGGTCGGTGTCGTCGGTGCGCGCCGTGAGCATCAGGATCGGCCCGTCATACCGGTCGCGAACCTTGCGGCAAATGCTCAGCCCATCCTCGCCGGGCAGCATCAGGTCGAGGATCACCAGGTCCGGCTGCTCCGCGATAATCCGGGCCGCGGCCAGCGCACCATCACCTTCGATGGCGACACGCAGGCCATTGCTTTGCAGGTAGTCACGGGTCAGTTCGGCCAGACGCTGGTCGTCCTCGACAATCAATACCTGCCAGGCTTCTTGCTCCACGGTCACCTCTGTCGGTCAAAGATCGCTATGGGGGGTGGGTCCGCCGGTGTTTTTGTCATATAGAAGGCGGATAACACAGCGTATCGGGCGTGGGATTCTAGCAATGACTTCGCGGTAGCACACAACCTGCAAATCGGTTCGGTGAATAGGTTTTTTTGTGATAGGGTTCGCGCCCGCAAAAATCCGCCGATAGCGCTTTAAGGCGATGAAATTCAGTGACCAGCGGTTAGCTCCAGCCCGGATGCGGGCTACACGCTAGTTCCGGCTTTCATACACAAATTACGCACAGCTTTATCCACAGGTAGTACGTTGCAATCAGCCCCAAAAACGCATTATCTTGTAGCCCGCCGACAAAAAAACCCTAGATATGGGGTTTCAGTCCAAAAAACCCAAACATAAACAGCGCCGAAAACCAAGCGCTTTTCGCCTGTATCCGGGTTGAACTAAAGGCATTTTTACCAGCCCAAACCGCTCGTGCGGATGGCAGCCGTTTTCCCCCGTTCACCGGGAAAGCGGTACGGGTGTTGCAGCACAAATGCTGGCATCCCACAGGAATTCGATCCGGGGCCTTGGCCACGGATCATTAACTTCGGCATGGAAGCGGCGCCAACAGCCCCCCTTCCTCCTGTCCCGAAGTTGTTATGCCCGGCCCTGGCCGGTTGTAGTGCTTCAGGACGGAACGGTGGGCACCTTCACGGTGCCCAAACAAACATAGAGAACGTGGAGACACCCATGCAAACCGACACAACTCGCGAGAACCCGCAGGGCTCAATGCCGCAGGCCGCCGATTCGAACCTGGATCTGGCCGCCACCGCACCAGGTCAATTGCGCGTGATCAAGCGTAACGGCACTGTCGTTGCTTACACCGATGACAAAATCACCGTCGCCATCACCAAGGCCTTCCTCGCAGTTGAAGGCGGCACTGCCGCTGCCTCGTCGCGTATCCACGACACCGTTGCCCGCTTGACCGAACAGGTCACCGCCACCTTCAAGCGCCGCATGCCATCGGGCGGCACTATCCACATCGAAGAAATCCAGGACCAGGTCGAACTGGCCCTGATGCGCGCCGGCGAACAGAAAGTCGCCCGTGACTACGTGATCTACCGCGATTCGCGCGCCAAGGAACGTGCCACCCGTTCCGGCGGCGAAGCCCCGGTACAGGCCCACCCTTCGATCCGCATCACCCGCGCCGACGGCAGCCTGGCCGCCCTCGACATGGGCCGCCTGAACACCATCGTCACCGAGGCCTGCGAAGGCCTGGAAGAAGTCGACGGCGACCTGATCCAGCGCGAAACCCTGAAGAACCTCTACGACGGCGTGGCCCTCAAGGACGTCAACACCGCCCTGGTCATGACCGCGCGGACCCTGGTCGAGCGCGAGCCGAACTACTCCTTCGTGACCGCCCGCCTGCTGATGGACACCCTGCGCGCCGAAGGCCTGAGCTTCCTCAACGTCGCCGAAAGCGCGACCCACCACGAGATGGCCGAGCTGTACGCCAAGGCGCTGCCCGCCTACATCGCAAAAGGTATCGAGTTCGAACTGCTGAACCCGATCCTGGCCAGCTTCGACCTGGAAAAACTCGGCAAGGCCATCAACCACGAGCGTGACCAGCAGTTCACGTACCTGGGCCTGCAGACCCTGTACGACCGCTACTTCATCCACAAGGACGGCATCCGCTTCGAACTGCCGCAAGTCTTCTTCATGCGCGTGGCCATGGGCCTGGCCATCGAAGAGAAGCAGAAAGAAGACCGCGCCATCGAGTTCTACAACCTGCTGTCGTCCTTCGACTACATGTCCTCGACACCGACCCTGTTCAACGCCGGCACCCTGCGCCCGCAACTGTCGAGCTGCTACCTGACCACCGTGCCGGACGACCTGTCGGGCATCTACCACGCGATCCACGACAACGCCATGTTGTCCAAGTTTGCCGGCGGCCTGGGCAACGACTGGACCCCGGTGCGCGCACTGGGCTCCTACATCAAGGGCACCAACGGCAAATCCCAGGGCGTTGTACCGTTCCTCAAGGTCGTCAACGACACGGCCGTGGCCGTGAACCAGGGTGGCAAGCGCAAAGGCGCTGTCTGCGCCTACCTGGAAACCTGGCACATGGACATTGAAGAGTTCATCGAGCTGCGCAAGAACACCGGTGATGATCGCCGTCGTACCCACGACATGAACACCGCCAACTGGATCCCCGACCTGTTCATGAAGCGCGTCTTCGATGACGGCCCGTGGACCCTGTTCTCGCCTTCCGAAGTGCCGGACCTGCACGACCTGACCGGCAAGGCCTTCGAAGAGCGCTACGAGTACTACGAAGCCCTGACCCAGTACGGCAAGATCAAGCTGTTCAAGACCATCCAGGCCAAGGATCTGTGGCGCAAGATGCTCTCGATGCTGTTCGAAACCGGCCACCCATGGCTGACCTTCAAGGACCCGTGCAACCTGCGCAGCCCGCAGCAACACGTGGGCGTGGTCCACAGCTCGAACCTGTGCACCGAGATTACCCTGAACACCAACAAGGACGAGATCGCGGTCTGCAACCTGGGCTCGATCAACCTGCCGAACCACATCGTCGACGGCAAGCTGGACACCGCGAAGCTGGAGCGTACCGTCAACACCGCCGTGCGCATGCTCGATAACGTCATCGACATCAACTACTACTCGGTGCCACAGGCGCAGAACTCCAACTTCAAGCACCGTCCGGTCGGCCTGGGCATCATGGGCTTCCAAGACGCGCTGTACCTGCAGCACATCCCTTACGGTTCCGACGCGGCCGTCGAGTTCGCCGACAAGTCCATGGAAGCGGTCAGCTACTACGCGATCCAGGCTTCCTGCGACCTGGCCGACGAGCGCGGCGCCTACGAGACCTTCCAGGGTTCGCTGTGGTCCAAGGGCATTCTGCCGCTGGATTCGCAACAGATCCTGATCGAAGCCCGTGGCCAGAAGTACATCGACGTTGACCTGAACGAATCCCTGGACTGGGCGCCAGTACGTGCCCGCGTGCAGAAAGGCATTCGTAACTCCAACATCATGGCCATCGCACCGACCGCGACCATCGCCAACATCACCGGCGTATCCCAGTCGATCGAACCGACCTACCAGAACCTCTATGTGAAATCGAACCTGTCGGGCGAATTCACCGTGATCAACCCGTACCTGGTTCGCGACCTCAAGGCTCGTGGCCTGTGGGACTCGGTCATGATCAATGACCTGAAGTACTACGACGGTTCCGTGCAGCAGATCGAGCGCATCCCGCAGGAGCTCAAGGAGCTCTACGCGACGGCCTTCGAAGTGGAAACCAAGTGGATCGTCGATGCCGCCAGCCGTCGCCAGAAGTGGATCGACCAGGCGCAGTCGCTGAACCTGTACATCGCCGGCGCTTCGGGCAAGAAGCTCGACGTCACCTACCGCATGGCCTGGTACCGTGGCCTGAAAACCACTTACTACCTCCGTGCCCTGGCGGCGACCAGCACCGAGAAGTCGACCATCAACACCGGCAAATTGAATGCGGTGTCGAGCGGCGGCAACCACGGTGATGATTCGGTACTGGCCGCTCCGGCCGGTCCGGCGCCAGTGCCAAAAGCCTGCGCGATTGACGAGCCGGATTGCGAAGCTTGCCAATAAGCCGAGCGAACAAGGCCGGTTTCTAACCGGCCTTGTTCAAAACCCCCGCCAGTGCCTGGAAACACCAGGGCCTGCCGGGGGTTTTCTTTTGCCTGTCATTCGGGCACGTAGTGTTCGTATAGCTGCTGGATACGTTGTTTCAGGTGGATCAGCGCCGTGCACACGGGCGAAGCCTGTGACATCAAGGCGCTATTGGCGGCATGAAAAAGCCCCCTGACGGGGGCTTTGGGGGACTGCACGATCACTCGCCGATATCAGGTCATCTGGATGATGGTTTGCATGATGGTGCTCTGGGTGGAAATGGTCTTGGCGTTGGCCTGGTAGTTGCTCTGGGCCTTGATCAGGTTCACCAGCTCGCTGGTCAGATTGACGTTGGACTCTTCCAGGGCGCCGGACACCAACGAACCCAAGGTCCCGGTTTTCGGTGCGTCATAAGCCGGGACGCCGGAACTGAAGGTCTCTTTCCAGGCCGAACCACCGACCGGCTGCAAGCCCTGTTCATTGCTAAAGCTGGCCAGGGCAACCTGGCCAATGGCCTTGCTTTGCTGGTTGCTGAAGTTCGCGAACATCGTGCCGCTGCCATCGATGGTCAGGTTGGTGATCTGTCCGGTGGAATAGCCATCCTGGCTCAGCGAAGTCCGCGCGGTGTCGGCTTTGAACTGGGTGGTGTGCCCCATATTAATGGCAACGCCCCCCGCGTTGGCGGCCGCACCATTGGCTGTCCAGACTCCCGCTTTATCCTCGGATCCCGGAACCCAACCAGATACGGTGATGGTTGTCCCCGTAACGGTCACAGCGTCGCCCGGCTGGTTCAAAGGAGCAGTCACGGAGGCCAACTTGCCCGATGAGTCGAACTCCATGATCACAGGATCCTGCCACCCCGGGTCGGTGATATCCGTGGAAAGTTTACTGCCATCAGGATTACGGCCATCAATCAGGGTGTAGACAAGCCAACTGTTGTCCCCTGCCTTGACCATGTACTGATCCATCCGGTGCTCGTTGCCCTGGGTGTCGAAAATCGGCGTAGTGAACTGTTTGGTAAAGGTATTTTTATCAGCCGGGTCAAAATCTAGGTTTGTCCCAATCACCTTGGCGCTCGAGTCGAAATTAAAGGTCGAATCCACCACCCCGGTCGCCTTGGGCTGCAAATTGGAGGTGTCGATGCGCAAATCGGTCAGCGCGCCATTAATAACCTTGCCATCGGCATCCACGCCATAACCTTGCAACCGCAGCGTGCCATCAACGTTGGTGACATAACCGTCCTTGTCGGCATTGAAGGCGCCGGAACGGGAATAGGTCAACGAGCCGTTGTCACTCAGCACAAAAAAGCCCTGGCCCTGGATGCCCATGTCCAGCACATTGCCGGTATTGTTCACGTCGCCCTGGACAAACTGCTGGGAAACATTGGCCAGGCGTACGCCATTACCAACGTTATTGCTGCCCGACCCCAGCTTGCTGGCCGAGTAGACGTCGGCGAACTCGGCGCGCGACGATTTAAAGCCATGGGTCGCAACGTTGGCGATGTTGTTACCCGTGATATCAAGTTGCTTGCTGGCCGCGAAAAGACCACTCAGGCCAATATTGAAAGACATGCGTTATTCCTCTGTGCCGTGTCGCCGGCGCTATAAGCCAATCGTCTGAACTTTGGACAAGGCGATGCTGCCCAGGCCCGCCAGGTTGAGTAACATCTCGCCGCCGGTCTGACTGAGCGTGACGCTGTTGACCGTGGCCGGCAGGTACGTGACCAGCGACACGGTTTTGTTGTCGAGGGTGGTGCTGGCGGTAAAGGTGTAAGTGCCTGGATCGGCCGCCGTGCCGTCGGTCTTCTTGCCGTCCCAGACAAACGTGGCTTTACCGGCACTCTGCGGCGCCAACTCGAGGGTCTTGACCACATGGCCGTCCTTGTCCTTGATCGTCACCGTGCCGCCGGTGATCGACCCGGGGACCGCCACGGTGCCAGTGAAACTCTTGGTGGTATCGACCACCGCCTTGTCGGTCTGGGCAATCACCGAGCGCCCCACCAGGGAAGACGCCTGCAACGCCTGGGACGACTTGTAGCTGCCGGCAATCGCATTGACCGAGCTGTTCAGGGTCTGAATACCTTCCAGGCTGCTGAATTGCGCCAATTGGGCGACAAACTCGCTGTTGTCCTGGGGGTCCAGCGGGTTCTGGTTTTTCATCTGCGTGACCAACAACTGCAGGAACGCATCCTTACCCAAGGCGTTCTTGCTTGATGAGCCGGTGACGTTGCGGGTCGCCGTGGCCACGCCGTCGTTGGTGGTGACAACTTTCCTCGATGAACCGGACAACACATCCTTAAGGTTCACGCCACTGGTGGAGTCGGAAACACTCATGGAACTCGCTCCTTATCACTGACCCAGGGTCAGGACCTTCTGCATCATGGTCTTGGCGGTGTTCATCATTTCCGCGTTGGTCTGGAACGAGCGGCTCGCGGAAATCATGTTGGCCATCTCCTCGACCACGTTGACGTTCGGGTAAAACACATAGCCCTTGGCGTCGGCGGCGGGATGGTTGGGCTCGTAGCGCGCTTCCAGATTGCTCTGGTCCTCCACCACACCCAGTACCTGGACGCCCTGCCCAGCCGCATCCTGACTCTGGAACAGCGACTGGCTGTCGCCGCTCTGCGCGCCCTGGAACATGGTGGCGAACACGGGGTGGCGGGCACGATAGGTCTGGTCGAGGCTCGACGACACGGTTTCGGCGTTGGCGATATTGCTCGCAACGGTGTTCAGGCGCGTGGTCTGGGCGCTCATGGCGCTACCGGCGATATTGAAAACACTGGCCAGAGACATGAATTACTCTCCGCGCAGGGCTGAAACCAGCCCTTTGAATTTACTGTTGAGCAGCGTGAAACTGGCCTGGAAGTTGACCGAGTTTTGCGCGTAGTTCGATTGCTCCAACTGTGCGTCCACGGTGTTCTGGTCGATGGATGGCTGCATCGGTGTGCGATACAGCAGCGAACCGTCACCGGCATCGCCCAGGCCTTCGCCTGCGATGTGCCGCTGGCTCGTCACGTGCAGGGCGAACGGACCGCTCTTGGTCTTCTCCTGCTGTGCGGCAAGCGCGGCAGAGAAATCCAGGTCCCGAGCCTTGTAGTTCGGGGTATCGGCGTTGGCGATATTGTTGGCGATAACTTCGGCGCGCTCGGCGCGAAAACTCAACGCTTGCTCATGGATGCCGAGCGCGTTGGCAAAAGTGATACTCATGTCGAGAGACCTGACTGATCGATTTTTCGTACATGAGCAATGGCAATCATCGTGCCAAAAAATAAAACTCAATAAATTCAATGACTTGAATTAATGCCGAGCCTTTAAGCCGCGAGATGCGGCAAGCGATAACCGTCTCCCGAGGCCTTTACGAAATGCCTTGAATTACAGCGGCAAGATTGCCGCTCCAGCTTGCCGACTTGATTAAAAATGTTTCGCGCACCTAAAAAGTAAGCGAATAACAAACTCGCTCACCGCATACCTAAATGAAAGGCAATGGTGTCCGCCTATTTATTGAGCGGTCGCGATAGCCCTTAAAAGCGCCATCAAAGCTCTTATCCCAAGTCGTTCAAAGCCCAGGTTGTCCATGAGTGCCTGCAGCCCAGCGCATCCATCTCCAGCGTTGCCATCAGTCACGGCCTCAATGCCAAAAAGTGATTGGGAAGTGGCGAGCGCTGTACCAAGATCAATCACCCACACCGCTGCCGGCAATTGTTCCGGTAAACGTCGCCCCGAAAGGGCAGGCGGGGGTCATCGGCGTTCATCAAGCGGCCATTGGGAGAGCAAACCATAACGGTGAAAAGATGGCCCTCCGATTTCAAGGAGTGCGCCCGGTTTGTACGCGAGCTGACGCCGTGAGCCGTATCAACGCGATCTGGCTGGCCAGTGAGCCGATGGAATTGCGCTGCTCTCTTTGCCAAATCGCGTGGTAACCGTCGACGGACTCGGCGTTTGCCGGGTGGCAGGTCGTCTGCACCCAGGGAGATGCGCCTGGCCGAATAGTCGGCAGGGTGACCAAATGGAGCGGCATGCTGAGCAACCCCAGGCACTTGGGGGCGACCGTCCCTGGCAGCGCCCTAGGTCTGACAGACAAATCTTAATTCAATAAGAGACATGACCTACTTACGCCGAACAGAGGATCGGGCAAAGTTATCGCCATGAATCCTAATATTTCTCGAAACCCGCTCGACATCGAACAACCGCGCAGCCTCGCTGCACGGTTGTTTCAGAATAATGTCGACGTTCTTGATAAAGGAGTGCCGTACCCCAAAAAACGCAACCAGCAGCTCTTTCACGAGAGCGCTCGGCTAAAGCGGCACCGCTTCGCCAAGCGCCCTGCATCGTTCAGCCCTGGCCAAACCAGCCTACTCGACGACTTGGATGTGCGATACGCAATGCTCGACCGCTTGCCTAGGAACGGCACAAGACCAGGCGCTCCGAACACCACGGGCCAGGCGCAGCGGGTACGCTGGCAGACGGTAACCCCGTCGGCACGCAGGCTCGGATCGCCGCGACCGACCGCCTGCAGACACCCCACAAAAAAGCCCCGCACTAGGCGGGGCTTCGGGGAACGGCAGTACGGCCCAGCGTCATCAGGTCATCTGGATGATGGTCTGCATGATGGTGCTCTGGGTGGAGATGGTCTTGGCGTTCGCCTGGTAGTTGCTCTGGGCCTTGATCAGGTCCACCAGCTCACTGGTCAGGTTGACGTTGGACTCTTCCAGGGAGTTGGACACTACCGACCCCAGGGTCCCGGTCTTCGGTGCGTCAAAGCCTGCGGTGCCCGAAGAAAAGGTTTCTTTCCAGCCCGTGCCGCCGACCGGCTGCAGACCCTGTTCGTTGGTAAAGCTGGCCAGCGCGATCTGGCCGATGGCTTTGCTCTGCTGGTTGCTGAAGTTAGCAAACAGGGTGCCGGTGCCATCGATGGTCAGGTTGGTGATCTGACCGGTAGAGTAGCCATCCTGGCTCAACGAGGTCCGTGCGGTGTCGGCGTTGAACTGGGTGATCTTGCTCATATCGACGGACAGGCCGCCCGTCTTGAACGCAGCCCCGTTGGAGGTCCAGACGCCCGCTGCGTCGATGGTGCCCGACTTCCAGCCCGTCATCGTGATCGAATTGCCATTGACGAAGATCGGGTCGCCCGCTACCGAACCGGCAGGAGGATCGATCGATGCCAGTTTGCCCGACGAGTCGAACTTGATGGTCGTGGCAACGGCCGGGTTGCCACCGGCGGCATTGGTCACGAGCGCACCATCCTGATCGCGGCCATCGACCAGGGTGTACACCTTCCAGGTGTTGTCATCCGTCTTGACCATGTACTGGTCCATCTGGTGTTCGTTGCCCTGGGTGTCATAGATCGGTGTGGTGAACTTCTTGGTATAGGTTTCGACCTTGGTCGGATCGAACTCGACCGTGATCTTGTCGGAGTTCGAGTTGAAGTTCAGGGTCGAGTCCACCAAGCCGGTCGGCTTGGGCTGCAGGTTCGAGGTATCGATCCGCAGGTTGGTCAGGGTGCCGTTGATGATCTTGCCATCGGCATCCACGCCATAGCCCTGCAGACGCATGGTGCCATCACTGTTGGTGATATAGCCTTCTTTATCGGTCTTGAATGTACCGGCCCGGGTGTAGGTCAGCGAACCGTTGTCGCTCAATACGAAGAAGCCCTGCCCCTGGATCCCCATGTCCAGCACGTTGCCGGTGTTGTTCACATCGCCCTGGCCAAACTGCTGGGAAACGTTGGCCAGGCGCACACCGTTGCCGATGGTCTTGCTACCCGAACCCAGCTTGGTGGCCGAGTAGACATCAGCGAACTCGGCGCGCGACGATTTGAAACCGGTGGTGGCGACGTTGGCGATGTTGTTGCCGGTCACGTCGAGTTGCTTGTTGGCCGCATAGAGACCGCTAAGGCCGATATTGAAAGACATATTCCACTCCTAATGCCGGATTAGTCGGCTCTAAAGACCAATAGTCTGAACTTTGGACAGGGCGATGCTGCCCAGGCCTGCCAGGTTGAGCATCATTTCGCCGCCAGTCTGGCTAAGCGTGACGCTGTTAACCGTGGCCGGCAGATAAGTGACCAGCGACACCGCTTTGCTGTCGATGGTGGTGCTGGCGGTAAAGGTGTAAGTGCCTGGATCGGCCGCCGTGCCGTCGGTCTTCTTGCCGTCCCAGACGAAGGTGGCATTGCCGGCGCTCTGCGGACCCAGCTCGATGGTCTTGACCACATCGCCGTCCGCATTCTTGACCGTGACGGTGCCGCCGGTGATCGAACCCGGGACAGCCACGGTGCCTGTGAAACTCTTGGTGGTATCGACCACCGCCTTGTCGGTCTGGGCAATCACCGAACGCCCTACCAGGGAAGACGCCTGCAACGCCTGGGACGACTTGTAGCTGCCGGCAATGGCCGTTACCGAGTCGTTCAGGGTGGTAATGCCTTCCAGGCTACTGAACTGCGCCAGTTGGGCGACGAACTCACTGTTGTCCTGGGGATCCAGCGGGTTCTGGTTTTTCATCTGCGTGACCAGCAACTGCAGGAACGCATCCTTACCCAGCGCATTCTTGCCAGCGACCGCACTGGTCGCCGAGGCTACGCCGTCGTTGGTGGTCACGACCTTCTTCGACGAGTTGGTCAACACATCGTTAAGGTTTACGCCACTGGTGGAGTCGGAAACACTCATGGAACTCGCTCCTTATCACTGACCCAGGGTCAGGACCTTCTGCATCATGGTCTTGGCGGTGTTCATCATTTCCGCGTTGGTCTGGAACGAACGGCTGGCGGAAATCATGTCGGCCATTTCCTCGACCACGTTGACGTTCGGGTAGAACACATAGCCCTTGGCGTCGGCGGCCGGATGATTGGGTTCGTAGCGCGCTTCCAGATTGCTCTGGTCTTCCACCACACCCAGTACCTGAACGCCCTGCCCGGCCGCATCCTGGTTCTGGAACAGCGACTCGCTGCCGCCGCTCTGCGCGCCCTGGAACATGGTGGCGAACACTGGGTGGCGGGCACGATAGGTCTGGTCGAGGCTCGACGACACGGTCTCGGCGTTGGCGATGTTGCTGGCGACGGTATTCAGGCGAGTGGTCTGGGCACTCATGCCACTACCGGCAATATTGAAAACACTGGCGAGGGACATGAATTACTCTCCACGCAGGGCTGAAACCAGCCCTTTGAATTTGCTGTTGAGCAACGTGAAACTGGCCTGGAAGTTGACCGAGTTTTGCGCGTAGTTCGATTGCTCCAACTGTGCGTCCACGGTGTTCTGGTCGATGGATGGCTGCATCGGCGTGCGATACAGCAGCGAGCCGTCACCGGCATCGCCCAGGCCTTCGCCATCAATATGTCGCTGGTTGGTCACGTTCATGGCGAACGGGCCGCTCTTGGTTTTCTCCTGCTGTGCAGCGAGCACGGCGGAAAAATCCAGATCCCGAGCCTTGTAGTTCGGGGTATCGGCGTTGGCGATGTTGTTGGCTAACACTTCGGCACGCTGGGCGCGAAAGCTCAGAGCCTGTTCGTGGATGCCGAGCGCTTTGTCGAAGCTGATGCTCATATCTGGAAACCTGATTGGCCGGGTTCTTTGTAACCAGATGAGAGCAAAGCCCATGCCAACTTTGAAACACCCAGTAAAACAAGGGCTGCAGACCAGGCGGCATAGCGGCAATGCCAAAAAAGCGGCAAGCGCTTACCGCCGCGCGCCAGCAAAGCGGCAAAGCGACTGCCGCCCTCATGCCTCCTAGCCAGCAAACGGGCAGGCAAAAAAAACGGGAGCCTCGAAAGGCTCCCGTTTTTTGATACCGCTATTGGCTTACTTGGCCTGGTAGATAATCCCCGGGCTGCATTGCACCATCTGGTAGTGATCCGGTAGACCGTTCAAGGCCTCGGAAGCACCGAGGAACAGATAGCCTCCTGGCTTCAGCGTGCTATGAATGCGCAACAGGATGTCTTTCTTCACTTCCGCCGAGAAGTAGATCAACACGTTGCGGCAAAACACGATGTCAAACTTGCCCAAGCTCGCGTAGCTGTCGAGCAGGTTGAAAGAGCGGAACTCGACCCGGCTTCTGATCGCCGGCTTGACCACCCAACGCCCCGGTCCCTTCGGATCGAAGTAGCGCTGCAAACGCTCCTGGGAAAGCCCCCGGCCAATGGCCAGGCTGTCGTACTCACCGCTTTTGCAGTTGGTCAGCATCAGGCTCGACAGGTCGGTGGCTACAATCTGCACGCCCATTTTCAACTGGCCCAGGTTGCTACGCTCAAACTCATCGATCGTCATGGACAGCGAGTAAGGCTCCTGCCCGGACGAACAGGCCGCCGACCAGATCCGCAAACGCTGCCCGGGATTGGCCTTGATCTGCTCCGGCAGCACCTTGTTCTTCAGGACCTCGAAGGGATAGGTATCGCGAAACCAGAGCGTCTCGTTGGTCGTCATGGCATCGACCACCTGCTCTCGCAGACCACTGCGCGGCTGGCTCTGGATACGCTGGACCAGTTCGCCCAGCGACTTGATGCCCTGCTGCTCCATCAGCTTGTTGAGGCGGCTGGAGACCAGGTACTGCTTGTTTTCACCGAGCAAAATGCCACAGGCCTTTTCCAGGAAGACCCGGAACTGTTCGAAATCCAAATTACCTGTAGACAAAGATACCGCCTCTTTTAATCGTCAATCGTGTTCAACGCCAGGGGATGTCCCTAGCTGTTATCTGCGGCCTTGATCCGGTCAACCACTCGGGCTGCCAGGTCATCGGGACGGAACTTGGCCAGAAAATCATCGGCCCCGACCTTCTTGACCATTGCCTGGTTGAAGACTCCCGACAAGGAAGTATGCAGGATGATATGCAGCTTTTGCATGCGCGGATCGTTACGAATCTCGGCAGTCAAGGTGTAGCCGTCCATTTCCGGCATTTCAATGTCGGAAATCATCATCAGAAATTCTTCTTCGGGCTTCTTGCCTTCTTCGACCATCTTGCGCAGGTATTCCAGCGCCTGGCGGCCATCGTTCAGCGCCACGACCTCGACCCCGACGGTCTGCAGGCAACGCGAGACCTGCTTGCGCGCTACCGACGAGTCGTCGACGGTCAGCACACGCAGGGATAACGCCTTGGTCTGTGTTTCGGCATCAACCACGCCCAGCGAGATCGACTCCGGCACCGGGGCGACCTCGGCCAACACCTTCTCGACATCGATGATCTCGACCAGTTGGTTATCGACCCGGGTCACCGCAGTCAGGTAGTGATCGCGCCCGGTGCCCTTGGGCGGCGGATGGATCTCCTCCCAGTTCATGTTGACGATGCGCTCGACCGACTTCACCAGGAACCCCTGGGTCTTGGTGTTGTACTCCGTGATGATCACGAAAGGATTGCTCTGGTCCTTCAAGGCGCCGGAACCGGTGGCCATTGCCAGGTCCAGGATCGGGATCGTCGCGCCACGAATATTCGCGACGCCGCATACGACCGGATTGGACTTGGGCAACAAGGTCAGTTTCGGGCACTGCAGCACCTCCCTCACCTTGAACACGTTGATCCCGTACAGTTGCTGGCCGTCAAGCCGGAACAACAACAGTTCGAGACGGTTCTGCCCCACCAGCTGCGTGCGCTGGTTCACTGCATCCATCACACCCGCCATTACAGCCCCCTCGCCTTATACTTCAGTGTCCGACGCTCATTCATTGCTAAACGGCACGGGCCTTGCTTTTTAACTGACATGAAAGCACTACCGACATTTTTTCGACGCCGGCAATCACCGTACCGCAGATTACTCTGCGTACTGGCCATTGTCTGGACTTTTAGCATCACGCACTCCGCCCTGGCGGACACCCCGACGCTGCCTGAACAGCTTATCGGCGTAACCCAGGGCTTTCTTGAATTCACTGTAGAAGACTATCTGGCAACTACCCAGACCCCCGGTCGCTACGAAATCCAGGTCAATCAACTCGACCCGCGCCTGCGCCTGGCGTTTTGCGACAAGGAATTGACAGCCACCCTTGAAAGCCCGGCTCAACCCCTGGGCCGTGTGACGGTACGCATCCGCTGCGACGGTAATTCACCCTGGACGGTGTTTGTACCGGCCCAGGTCAAACTATTTCGCGATGTGGTCGTCATAGCCCGGCCCCTCAAGCGCACTGCCGTCATCGGCCCGGAAGATGTGGCCCTGCGCGAGCGGGACATCAGCCAGATCAGCCAGGGCTACCTGACCGAGATCGACCAGGCCATCGGCCAAAAGGTCGTGCGCCCCCTGGTTATCGACCAGGTCATTACCCAGGTGCATATAGAGCAGGCCGAGCTCATTCGCAAAGGTGATCATGTCGTCATTACGGCGCGCAGTGGCACGCTCAGCGTGCGCATGCCCGGCGAGGCGCTGACCAACGGCGGCCTGAATGAACAGATACGAGTCAAGAACCTCAATTCCAAACGGGTGGTCAAGGCTCGGGTCATTGCCGCCGGCCAGGTCGAGGTCCCGATGTAGAAGACTGGCGCAACCCAGTGGCTTTTCCTAAACTGTCGGGCAGGTCCACTGATGGGCATGACATTAGCCATTACGCATAGGCACCGTTAATCGGTCCTAAAGTTTTTCCGGGTATGGCCGAAAACAAGGCAAGCGTCCAAATACCCAGAGGTTTTCCAGATCATGGTCATTGATTTCAGCCGTCTTAATAGCTCCACTCCATTGTCCGGCAGTGCTCGCACCCAAGCCGGCAAGGAAGCTGCGGTCGGCGAGAAAACGCCTTCGGCAAACACCCAAACCGCCCAGGTCGCTGGCCAAACCAGCGGGGAATCGGTACACCTGAGCAATGAGGCTCAACAGTTGCAGAAGATCACCGACAAGCTGCGTGATCAGCCAGCAGTCAACAGCGCCCGTGTGGCCGAGTTGAAGCAGGCGATCGCCGATGGCAGCTACAAGGTCGACAGCAACCGTGTCGCCAGCAAATTGCTCGACTTCGAAGCCCAGCGCTAGCCAAGAGCCTGCGCCAGGCTTTTGGACGCTTAAACCCTAGAGCCAGCCATGCACGATACCCATCTACTGCAATTGATCACCGACGACTTTGCTCCAGCTCAACAACTGCTTGAGCTGCTACAGGCCGAATCACTGGCCTTGCACGGCCGTGAAATGCTCGTGCTCGAGGACATCCTCGCGCGCAAGCAAGCCCTGATCATTGTGCTTGAGCAACATGGCCGCAAACGCAGCCAGATCCTGCACAGCCTCAACCTGCCGACCAGCCGCGCCGGCCTGGAAGTCCTCGCCGGGCAATCCTCGCTGGGCGAGCAGTTGCTCAGCGCCAGCGATGAGCTGACCCAGTTGCTTGCCGAATGCCAGGCTGCCAATGACCTCAATGGCCGCTCGATCCAGGTGCAGCAGGCTACCACCGCCCACCAATTGAAGATCCTCAACGGTGGCGAACCCCCTTCGCTCTACGACAGCCGCGGCTCGAAAGCCCAGCTGGTCAAACCACGCGCCCTCAGCCAGGCCTAAACCCTGTAACAAAGGGCACCTATGAAGGTGCCCGACATACTGTCAAAATGCCAGCTACTACTGCTGAATTTTGTCTGGAGACCGATGAACCGTGTCAAATGCCCATAGCGCGGAAGATGCTCCGCAGCCACCGAAGGTGTTGACCACGCCTCTGGAAATTGCCGCAAACCTGCGCCAGCTGCAGGAGAGCCACGACCCGCTGATCATCACGTTCCATGAACGCAGCCAACGCTTTCAAAGCTATCTGATCGAAGTCGACCGGGACAGCAAGACCCTGGCCCTGGATGAAATGATTCCCCGCGATGGCGAACGCTTTCTCGAACAGGGCGAGCCCTTTCGGGTCGAGGGTTTCCACGATGGCGTACGGATCGCCTGGGAATCGTCGCTGCCCATGACCATCGACGACGCCAATGGCGGGCGCTGCTACCGCGGTGCGATGCCCGAGGAAGTGATCTACCACCAGCGGCGCAATGCCTTTCGTGCAGCGTTGAAGCTGACCGAACTGGTTAATGTCGAACTCGGCGGCGAGAAGCTCAAGTCGCCGGTAACCGGCAAGCTGCTGGATATCTCGGCCACCGGCTGCAAGCTGCGCTTTGAAGGCGATATCTCCGAGCGCCTGCAACTGGGCCAGGTCTATGACCGCTTTATTGCCGCCCTGCCCTTTGGCAGCATGACCGCCCCGGTGGAACTGCGTTACCTGCACTTCGAAGAAAGGCTCAATATCACCTTCGCCGGTGTGCGTTTCCACAATATGAGCGGGCTGGTCCAGCGTCAGGTCGAGCGCTTCGTCTACCAGTTACAGCGCGAAGCGCGCCGCTTCGACAAGGACGATGATTTCTGAATCATCCCTCGTCACCAAAAAACGGGCAGCCTATCCAGCTGCCCGTTTTTTTATGGTCTGCCGCTCAACGCGGCGGGGATTCCTCTGACGTAGCGGGCTCAGTCGCTGCCTGCGCTGGCTGCGGATCAAGCGCCTCGTCCTCGGGCGGCACGGTATTGCCGGTGCCCATCTGCTCTTGCACGTCCTGCTCATCGACCCGCGGGTCGAGCGCTGCGACCAGTGGCGAGCTGGACATGCTATCCGGCATGACCACGTGCTGCAGCGGCGCATCGTCGACCTGATGCAGATTGGTCACCGCCTTCGGCCGAATGCGCCAGACCAGCACCACCGCGAAAAAGCTCAGGAAGGCATAGAGCATCTGGCTGCCGAAGAGCTTCATCAGAACCCCGGCCGCCAGGGGCCCGATACTTGCGCCGATGCCGTAGGTCATCAGCAGCATCGCGGTCAACGATACCCGTCGGTCGCTCTCGACATGGTCATTGGAGAAAGCCACCGCCAACGGATAAAGGCAGAACTGCAACAGCGAAACAATGAACCCGACGATAAACAGCACTTCCAGCGGGACATGGCTGAAGATCGCCAACGGCAACGCCGCCACGGCCAGGCAAACCGCCACGCTGCGGATCAGCAGCGCGCGATCGTAACGATCCGACAGCCAGCCCAGCGGCCACTGCACCAGAAACCCGGCAAAGATACAGCAGCCCATAAACAGGCCGACCTGCTCGGTCGACAAGCCCTGCTGGGAGGCATAGAGCGGTGCCAGACCATAGAACGAGCCGACGATCAGCCCCGAGCCGAGTACCGTGCTCAAGGACTGGGGCACCCGCTTCATGAAAAACAGCGGCTCCAGCGGTGCCGGGCGCAAAGGCGCCGGGTGAATCCGTCGGGTCATCGCGACCGGCACCAGGCACAGCGCAAAGCACAGGGCCACGAGCATCAACAGTTCCGGGCCCAGGGCCGGATGCACCACCAGAATCAGTTGACCCAGCACCAACCCCAGGTAAGACGCGATCATATAGCCGCTAAACACCAGACCACGCTGCTTGGCCTCCGCCTGTTCGTTCAGCCAGCTCTCGATCACCATGTATTGGCACATCATGCCCAGGCCGACAATCATCCGCAGAAACAGCCAGGCCGGCAGCCAGTCCACCAGGCCGTGGCCCAGCACGGCGGCGCCGACGATCCCGGCGCAGGTCGCATAGGCCCGAATATGCCCAACCCGGGCAATCAACCGGTGCCCCAGCTTGCCACCCAGGACCAGGCCGAAGTAGTTGGCCGCCATCAATGCACCGATCCACAGCCCGTCGACGTTATCCGCCGCCAGGCGCAGGGCCAGATAGGTACTCAGCAGGCCCGAGCCGATCAACATCATCAGCGAGGCGAAATAGAGCGCTCGAAAGGATTTCCAGATTTGGCGCATCGGCGTTCCGAGCGGCTCCTTGAATGGGGTGTCGGGCTAGCGCAACGATAGCCCGACAGGGGTCTTACAGCCAGTGCCTTCGCGCTACGCCTGAGCGGCCAGCACGCGGCGTTCCCACGGGGTTATTTCATCGAAGAAGCTGGTCATTTCCATGGTCTTGGACGCGATGTAGCCCTCGATGAACTCCTTGCCAAACAGCTCCTTGGCCAGGTCACTACGTTTGAGGCGTTCGAGCGCCGCATGCAAGGTGCAGGGCAGCGACAACCCCTCTGGCACCTCGAACTCGCCCTGGATCGCCGCGGTCGGCTCCAGCTCGTGCTCGATGCCATACAGGCCGGCCGCCAGGCTGGCGGCAATGGCCAGGTAAGGGTTGGCATCAGCCCCCGGCAAGCGGTTCTCGACCCGCCGCGCCACCGGCGAACTGGCGGGAATACGCAGCCCGGCCGACCGGTTATCGTGGGACCAGCAGGCATTGTTCGGCGAAGCGAATGGATGGCACAGGCGCTGATAGGAGTTCACATTGGGGGCGAACAACGCAGTGAAGTCGGCCATGCCAGCCTGCTGCCCGCCGATAAAGTGACGGAAGGTCGCGGTCGGTTGTCCGGCATCATCGCTGAACACGTTGCGCCCGGTGCCCAGCTCGACCACGCTCTGGTGGATATGCATGGAGCTGCCCGGCGTATGGGCCAGCGGCTTGGCCATGCAGACCACGGTCAGGCCGTGCTTGAGGGCGATTTCCTTGAGCAGGTGCTTGAACAGGAAGGTCTGGTCGGCCAGCAACAGCGGATCACCGTGCAACAGGTTGATCTCGAACTGGCTGACGCCCATTTCATGCATGAAGGTATCGCGCGGCAGGCCCAAAGCCGCCATGGCCGCATAGACCTCGGCAAAGAACGGCCGCAGGCCGTTATTGGAGCTGATGCTGAAAGCCGAGTGCCCGTCCTCGCGACGCCCATCCAGCCCCACGGGTGGCTGGAATGGCTGTGTCGGGTCGGGGTTGGGGGCAAACACGAAAAACTCCAGCTCGGTCGCCACCACCGGCGCCAGGCCGCGCGCGGCATAGCGGGCAATCACCGCCTTGAGCTGGCCGCGGGTCGACAAGCGCGAACTCTCACCGCTCAGTTCATCCGCATCGCAAATTGCCAGGGCCCGTGGTTCGGCGCTCCAGGGCAGGCGGTGGATCTGGCTCGGTTCGGCCACCAGGGCCAGGTCGCCGTCATCGCTGCCGTAAAAACGCGATGGCGGGTAGCCGCCCATGATGCATTGCAGCAACACCCCACGCGCCATCTGCAAGCGCCGCCCTTCGAGGAAACCCTCGGCGGTCATCACCTTGCCCCGGGGTACGCCGTTGAGGTCCGGCGTCACGCATTCAATCTCGTCAATGCCCGTCAATCGCTCAGCGAGTGAACTGTGGCCATCGGTCGTCATGACTCAATCCTTGTTGTTGTACTAGCCGCGAACGGCGACCCGTACAAAATACGCACCAGCTGTTCAGTATTTCAAGCAGGGACGACAAGAATCGAGCGGTATTTCTTTCAATGCTGCAAATCGGCCCAACTGTCCTGCAGCCGTGATTGCAAATCGCTGCCGCGCCTGGCGATAAACACCAGTTGCACTGCATGCGTCGGTTGTTGACGGGGCGCCAGGCTGAACTGACTGCGATTGCCCACATGCTGCAGCCAGTAAGGCACCTCGCTACCCTGCAGATGGACCAGGCCCTTGAGGCGGAACACGTCCTTGGGCAAGGCAGCCAGCCACTGCCGAAATGCCTGGGGATCGAGCGGCCGTTCGCCGTTCCAGACCCAGCTTTCGAACAGTTCGTCATGGCGCGCGACCAACGGCGTCAGTTTCAAGCCTTCGACCGGACTGCGCTCGGCCAACAGTAAGGCGTCCGGCAACTGCGCCTGGACCGTCTCGAACACCCGCGCCCGCGTACCCAGTGCACTGCGAACCCGCTCCAGCTCGGCGGGGCTGACCAGGTCGGACTTGTTCAGCAGCACCAGATCAGCACAGGCCACCTGGGCTCGTGACAGCCGGGCAAACTCGCCCTCCAGTGCCGCGTAGCCAGTGGCATCGACCAGGGTAATCACCGTGTCCAGATGCAACTGCTCGCGCAGTTGCGGATAACCGAGGGTCTGGACGATCCGCTGTGGGTCGGACACGCCACTGCACTCGATCACGATGCGCTCCAGGCGCGGGCGCAGTTGGGTCAGGCCAACCAGTTGCGCCAGCAGGTCCTCCTGCACGGTGCAGCAGATGCAGCCGTTCTGCAGGCTGAAGACCGCGTCGGTCACTTCGGCGACGATGGCCGCGTCGATATTCAGCTCACCGAAATCGTTGACGATCACCGCCGTACGCCCGCTCTCGGCATGCTGCACCAGGCGGTTCAGCAGCGTGGTCTTGCCGGAACCGAGAAACCCTGCGATCACCGTCACCGCAATACTGGACGTGCTCATCAGACCTGCCCCTCGATGACCGGCGGCTCGCCCTGCCACACCGCTTGCAACGGCGTATCGGCGAACTGGCCGAGGCGGTCGTAGACCGGCCGCCCTTCGACAAAGGTCAATTGCACCTGGGTGCGATGGATGTAGTTGCGCGCCGGGGCGGCGAACAGGTCACGGTCCAGCACCACGAAATCCGCCGACTTGCCGACCTCCAGGCTGCCGGTCAGGTGCTCCAGGCCCATGGCATGGGCGCCGTTGAGCGTGGCGACCTGCAAGGCCTGTTCCAGGGTGATCGGTTCACCAAAGCAGTCCGGCTCCTGGTTCCACGGATTCTGCCGGGTGACCATGGTTTCCAGGGCCAGCCACGGGTCGATGGAAGCCACCGGCCAGTCCGTCCCCATCACCGCTATACCGCCGGCGGCGAGTACGCCCTTGAAGTCGTAGATGCGCTTGAGCCGCTCTTTGCCATAGCCCGAACGCGCGCCACTGGCGAAAGGCGTCGGGTACCAGGCCGCCGGGGAGAATTCGGCAATTACGTCCAACTCGCGAAAACGCTTGAGATTACCCGGGTGCAACAGCGTGCTATGGGCGCATTGATGGCGGATACCGCTGAACCCGTTACGCCGCCGCGCCTCGGCAACGGCATCGAGAAACACGTCCGAGGCGCCGTCGCCGGTGCAGTGGGCAATCACCCGCAGACCACGGCGATCCATATCCACCACCATGTCGGTGATATGTTCCGGGGTCAGGTTGAGCTTGCCGCGCCAGCTCGACTCCTGCGGCCAGGGGGTCAGCAGATAGGATGATTTGGGCTCGACAGTCCCGTCGAAATGAAACTTCACCGCGTTGGCATTCAAGCGGGCGCTGCGATAGTAATGCCGCTCGCCACTGAGCAGCTCCCAACGCCGGCGCACCGGGAAGATATCGTCCTGCCAACTGATGGCGGCCTCGACCCGCAGGGTCAGCTCGCCCGCGTCATCGAGTTCCTTGAGCGCTTCCAGGCGCCGTTCGCACACATGCACGTACTTGGTCGCCGTCACGCCCCGCGAGGTCTGGAAATGCACGCCATCGCGGTACGCCCGACGCAGCACCGCGACCGGCGTCGGTGGCATGGCCGCATGGATCAGGGCATAAGCGCCGTCGATCAACAGGCCATTGGGCTCGCCGGTCAGTTCGTCACGTTCCAGATAGCCATTGCGCGGGTCAGCGGTATGGCGGTCGAGGCCGGCCAATTCCAAGGCCTTGGAGTTGACCATCATGGTCCCCCACATGCGGTCGAGCAGGGCCACCGGACGATCCGGCATTACGCTGTCGAGCCATTCGCGCCCGGGGGTCAGGCCGGCTTCGCGAAAGGTATAGCGCACCCAGTACTGGCCGTAGATCCAGCCATCGCCAGGGTGCGAGTCGGCATAGGCATGGATCGCCGCCGCCAACTGCTCGGGTGTCGGGTCTTCGATGCCGACATCCAGGTCATCGCTGTAGCGCGGGGCCAGGGCCAGGTCCGGGTGGGTGTGCATGTCGTGCAGGCCGGGCATGCAAAAGGCCCCTTCCAGATCATGCTGGCGGGTCTGCGGGCCGATCAGCGCCTGCAGCGTCTCCAGGCGGCCAACCCCGATCAGGCGCCCCGCTCGGATCGCCACGGCCTCGGCCCAGGGCTGGGCAACGTCGAGGGTATAGAAGCGGCCGTTGTGCAGGACCAGGTCGGCGTAAGGGGCGACCTCGGAGTGGGTGGAATTGAACTGGTCGGAATCGGTCACGGGGTACACCTCTTGATCTGCGCCTGAAGCCATATCCAGGCATGGAGCGCCCGCTCGACCGGGAGGCAGTCCCGGTCGATGGCGTCACCGGACGGGCCGGTGGTTAAGAAAAATGCGGTCTCAGCGCGGGCTGGACAACGACTCGACAAAGCCGGCAATCCGTTTGCAGGCCTCTTTCAGGTCGTCATCGGCGACCGTGAAGGAGATCCGCACAAACCCCTCGGCACTGGCGCCGAACGCCTGGGCGTCGAGGACCGATACACCGGTCTGGCGAAACAGCTGCCAGGCAAAGTCCATGCTCGACAAGCCGGTGCGGCGCACATCGACCAACATGAACATGCCCGCCTCGGGCGTACGGCAATCGAGTTCGGCTACCTGACCCAGGCCGGCCACCACCAAATCGCGCCGGCGCCGATAGAGCTCGCGGGCCTGGCCGACAATTTCATCGTCCAGTTCCAGGGCCTTCAAGGCCGCCTCCTGGATAAAGCCCGGCAGGCCGTAGAGCATGCACAGCAGCAGGTTGTCCAGGTGACCGACCAGTGTCGGCGGCGCCACAACCCAGCCCACCCGCCAGCCGGTCATGGCATGGGATTTGGACAGACTGTTGAGGATCACCGTGCGCTCAGCCATACCCGGCAGGGTCGCGATGCTCAGATGCGTGCGGTCATAGGTGATCTGGCCGTAGACCTCATCGGAAATCACCCACAGATCATGCCGCCGCGCCACATCGGCCACCGCTTCCAGCTCTTCGCGGCTGTAGACATTGCCGGTCGGGTTGCACGGTGTGGCCAGGGCGATCCCGCGGGTCTTGTCGGTAATGGCGGCCTCAAGCGCCGCGGCCGTCAGCCGGAAGCCATTGGCCGCCGGTTGCTCGATGGTGGCGATGCGCGCGCCGCTGGCGTGGATGCAGGCTTCGTAGGTCAGGTACATCGGCTCCGGCACCAGCACCTCATCGCCTTGCTGGAACAGGCACAACGCAGTGGCGAACAACCCGTTCTGGGCACCGGCGACCAGGGCCACCTGCTCGGCGCCGATCGGCAAGCCCAGCAGAGCCGTTTGTTTGGCGGCAATCGCTTCGCGCAGCAAGGGGCGACCCAGCACATGGGTGTAATGCGTGTCGCCAGCACGAAGTGCGAGCACCGCTGCATCGCAGATCGCCTTGTCGGTGGCGAAGTCCGGATCGCCAACGCTCAGCACAATCACGTCTTCGCCACGCCCACGGGCGTCGACCGCCGCGTAGTGAATATCCCAGGCGCTGACCGAGTCGCCGCTGATGCGCTCGACAAAAGATGAATAACGCATTCTGTTCTCCTCGCCGGCCAACACCGCCGGCTTTGACTAATGGGGGCTCGCTCAGGCCGTGCGCTGGGGCGTCTTGCCCAGCCGCGAGCAGCCGTACTCGATCACGAAGGCCAGCACGATATAAATCAGCGCGACCGCGAGCAGTGGCTCATAGACTTTCAGGGTCTGGGCCCGCACCAGGTTGGCCGCGCCCAGCAGGTCCGTCACCGCCACGGTGGAGGCCAGCGCAGTGGCCTTGAGCAGCAATACGCACTCGCCTACCAGGGTCGGGCGTGACAACTGCAGGGCACGCGGCAACCAGACCCGGCGCAGCACCATGAAGCGCTTCATGCCATAGGCCCGCGCCGCTTCCAGCTCGCCCTTGGGCACTGCCCTCAGGCCGCCGCGCAGCACTTCGCCGACATAGGCGCCGACACACAGGATCAGTGCCAGGGCCACGTACCAGAAGCCGTCGCGCAGGTAGGGCCAGAGGAAGCTGCCGCGAATCGGCGGGTAGCTCGCAAAGAGGCTGCCCACGCCGTAGTAAAGGATGTAGATCTGCACCAGCAGCGGCGTACCGCGAAACACGCTGGTAAAGGCGCGCAATGGCGCGCTGATCAGGGGGTTGCGCGACAACCGCCCCAACGCCACCAGTACTGCCAGGATAAAACCGAAGAAGCCGGACAACAGGAGCAGCTTCAACGTGATGCCGAGCCCGTGCAGCAACTCGCCGGCAAAACTATTGATCCAGGAAAAATCCATGACCCGCTCCTCAGTGCTGTGGCAGCCAGCGATTGATGCGTCGTTCCAGCAGGCGCCAGGCGCCATTGGAGAGCAGCGTGATAATGAAGTAGAACGCCGCCACCGCGAGGTAGAACACCAGATAATGCTTGGTCGAACCGGCGGCCTGCTTGCCCACCGACAACAGCTCGCTGTAACCGACGATGCTGATCAGCGCACTGTCCTTGACCAGCACCAGCCACAGGTTCGACAAACCGGCCAAGGCGAAGGGCAGCATGCTCGGCAGAATCATCCGGCGCAGCAGCAGCCAGCGTTCGATCCCGAACGAGCGCGCCGCCTCGATCTGGCCGTGGGGAATGGCCAGGATCGCGCCGCGCAGAATCTCCGCCGAATAAGCCCCCTGGACAATGCCCAGCACCAGCACTGCCGCGGCAAAACCATTGACCGTAATGCTTGGTCGACCCAGGGCGGCCATCAGCATATTGAGCAGGTCGGTACCGGCGTAATACAGCAGCAGGATCAACAACAGCTCCGGCACCGCGCGATACAGGGTGGTGTAGAGATTGGCCAGACGCACCAGCCAGCGCGGCCCGCGGAGTTTGATCAGCGCCACCACCAGGCCGATACTCAAGCCCAGCACAAAGGCGCCGGCAGAGATCTGCAGGGTGACCAGGGCCCCGTGCGCCAGGGCATCGAGCCAGCCGTCGGCGACGAACAGCTGGGTTACTTCGGACAGAGAAATCATCGCGTATCCCGTCGAGAAATGAAGCGCGGCTGACCGCGCGGCTTACTGGGCAGAGATATCGACGCTGAAGTAACGGCTGCGAATCTTGTCGTAGGTGCCATCGGCCTTGATCGAGGCCAGTGCGCTGTCGATCCGCTCCTTGAGCGCCGTGTCACCTTTACGCAGGGCCGCACCGATGCCGGAACCGAACAGCGGATCGTTCGGCGCCAGGCCCTTGTCAGCCAGGCCGGCACCGGCTGCGCTCTTGAGGATCGGTTCAACGGTCAGGGCATCGGCGAGCATCACGTCGATCCGCCCGCTTTGCAGGTCGGCAATCATGTCGTCCTGGGTGTTGTAGTAGCGCAGGGTCGAGCCCTTGGCGTAGTACTGCTTGGCGAACGTGGCATTGGAGGTCGAACCCTGCACGCCGATCAGCTTGCCCTTGAGGCCTTCGGGGGTGGTCACCAGTTCCAGGCTCTGGTCGGCGACCCACATGGCCGGGGTCTGGTAGTAAGGCTTGGAGAAGGCGATGACTTTCTCGCGCTCCTCGGTGATGCTCAAGGAATTGAGGATCACGTCGATCTGGCTCGATTGCAGGGCCGGGATCAAGCCGTCCCAGGACACTTCCTTGAGAGGGCATTCGGCTTGCAGGCGCTCGCACAGCGCCTTGATCAGTTCCGGCTCGAAACCATCCCAGGTGCCGGTGCCGCTTTTCATCGAGAACGGTGGATAGGGTTCCAGGGCGATCCCGAAGACGATTTTATCCTGGGCCACGGCATGGCCGGCCAGCATGGCGAACAAGCAACCACCCGCGAACATTTTCAGAAGCTGATGCATGGCATTCCCCTTTTCGGTTTTATTGTTGTGGTGCCCACCGTGGCGATGGGCGACGCGCTTTAGACGCGGTTTTCCTGGGCCATTACAAACTGCCGGCAGCGCTCGCTGACCGGGTCGAGAAACACCTGTTGTGGCGTCCCCTCTTCTTCCACCCGTCCCTGGTGGAGGAACAGCACCTTGCTCGAAACGTCCTTGGCAAACGCCATTTCATGGGTGACCAGAATCATGGTCCGGCCTTCCTCGGCGATCCCCTGGATCACTTTCAGCACCTCGCCCACCAGTTCCGGGTCCAGGGCCGACGTCGGCTCATCCATCAGCAACACTTGCGGGCGCATCGCTAGCGCCCGGGCAATTGCCACTCGCTGCTGTTGGCCACCGGAAAGAAACGACGGGAATGCATTGCGCTTGTCGGCCAGGCCGACTTTTTCCAGCAAGTGCTCGGCATGGACAATGGCGTCCTTGCGGTCTTCGCCCAGCACGTAGACCGGCGCCTCGATCACGTTTTCCAGCACCGTGCGATGGGGCCACAGATTGAAGCTCTGGAACACCATGCTCAAGCGGGTACGCAGGCGCGCCACCTGATCGGCGTCGGCAATCTGCGGGTTGCCCAGGCGGTCGTGCTTGAGACGCACTTGCTCGCCATTGATGCGCAGGCTGCCGCTGCAGGGAATCTCCAACAGGTTGATGCAGCGCAACAGGGTACTTTTACCCGAGCCACTGGAGCCGATCAGCGAGACCACTTCCCCTTCATTGGCCCGCAGGCTGATGCCCTTGAGGACATGGTGATCACCGTAGCGCTTGTGCAGGTCATCGATGGCCACGACGGGCGTGGTGGAGCCGGGCTGTAATTCCAAGGGTGGACCCTCTGTTCTTGTGGCGGTAGCGGACGGCGCGGGGCAACCGTGCCGGAGACCGAGAATTAGCTACTGGCGTTTTGGGGTCAATCGAGCTTTTTTCGTACGACTCGGTAATTTAATTCAACGATGGCCGATGGATTGAACCGCGCCTGGCGCTAGGTCTGGACCGCAATTGCGGCTATTGTGCCGAGGGTCTTTTCACACCTTGCAACAGTGATCTTCGCCTATGCGCTTCCCCACCATGACCGCCCTGCGGGCGCTGGATGCGGTGGCCCGGCTCGGTAGCGTCGCCGATGCGGCCAGCGAGCTGAGCCTGACCCCCAGCGCCATCAGCCACCAGCTCAAGAGCCTGGAGCAGATCCTTGGCTTCACCCTGACCGAGCGGGTCGGGCGCGGCATCCGCATCACCTATCAGGGCGAGTGCTATGCCCGGGATATCCACCAGTTGCTGGCCAATATCCTCGAAGCCGGCCAGCGCTTCGATGGCCAGCAGGTCAGTGGCCGGCTGTGCATCAGCAGCCCGGCGGGGTTTGCCACCTACTGGCTGTGTACCCATATCGCCGAGTTTCAGAACCTGTATCCCCAGGTCGAGCTGAACCTGATTTCACCGCGCACGCCCAGCGACACCAGTGACAGCAACGCCGATGTGTTTATCGCCTACGGCATGGGCGACTGGCCCAACCAGCACGTACGCAAGATCGTTTCGCTGCGCTTCTTCCCGGTTTGCAGCCCGCGCCTGGCCCATGCCATGGGCGGCCTGAAGCAGGCCCACGATCTGCAGGGCGCGACGCTGCTGCACATGATCGATCACTCCGACTGGCGGGTCTGGCTGGCCGCCGCCGGGGCGCCCAATGTCGAAGTGCGGCGCGGTATCGTGTTTGCCGACGCGCACTTTGTACAGTCGGCGTGCATCGCCAGCCAGGGCATTGCCATGGGCGACAACCTGATCAGCGGCGAGGCCCTGGCCAAGGGCTTGCTGGTGCAGCCCTTCGAGACCGAGATCGAATCCAACCGTGGCTACTACCTGATCGCCGATCACCAGAAAGCCGAACGGCCGGTCGTCCAGGCCTTCAGCGAATGGCTGCACACCCAGCTGGGCAGCATCGAGCGACCGGTACGGCGAGTGGGCAAAGCGTGAATTTTTTTACTCAATGAAGGGAAATCTTTTCGATTGTCCGGCGTGCTTACCGCGCACTAACGTGATCTGACGCGTGCCCGCCCCTGGCGTGGGCCCCACACAAAAACAATAAGGAGCAGTCCCATGAGCACCTGTGCGCAGTCGCTGGTTCGCCTGCTGGAAGGTTATGGCGTCGACACCGTGTTCGGCATTCCCGGCGTGCATACCGTCGAGCTCTACCGGGGCCTGCACGGCAGCCGGCTGCGCCATGTCAGCCCGCGTCACGAACAGGGGGCCGGCTTTATGGCCGACGGTTACGCACGGGCCAGCGGCAAGCCGGGGGTGTGCTTTATCATCACCGGCCCCGGCATGACCAATATCCTGACCGCCATGGGCCAGGCCTACGCCGACTCCGTGCCGATGCTGGTGATTTCCACCACCAGTCGCCGCCAGCATTTACGCCTGGGCCACGGCCATCTGCATGAACTACCCGACCAGCGCGCCATGGTCGCGGGCGTCTGCGCGTTCAGCCATACCCTGCAATCGCCGCAAGAGCTACCGGAACTCCTGGCCCGCGCCTTTGCCCTGTTCAAATGTGCTCGCCCGCGCCCGGTGCATATCGAAATCCCGCTGGACGTGCTGGACATGCCCGCCCTGGACCTCAACCTGATGCCGCGCAGCCTGCCGGCCGCGCCGGCCCCGGCCCCCGCCGCGATCCAGGCGGCGCTGGCCTTGCTGGGTGAAGCCCGGCGCCCGCTGATTCTCGCCGGCGGCGGCGCTCGCGGGTGTGCCGAGGTGCTGCGTGCCCTGGCTGAACGCTTGCAAGCGCCCGTGGCCCTGACCACCAACGCCCGGGGCCTGCTGCCTATGGGCCATGCGCTGCTGCTCGACGGCGTGCAGTCCGCGGCCCATGGCCGGGCGCTGTTCGATGAGGCCGATGTGGTGCTGGCGGTAGGCACCGAACTGGGCGAAACCGATTACGACTTCTTTGGCCTCGGCCCGCTGCAATTCAAGGGCGCGCTGATTCGCCTGGATATCGACCCGATGCAGGTCATGGGCCTGCAACGCGCTCATGTGGCGCTGGTGGGCGACGCCCGCGAAGGCCTACAGGCCTTGCTCGAACACAGCGGCACGCAGGTCGAGCGCGGGAACTGGGCGGTGGCCAGCGTGCAGCGCGCCAACCGCGCCGAGCGCGAGAGCTGGAACCCTCGCCAGCACGGCTTGCAGGGGTTGCTCGAATTGATTCGCGACAGCCTGGTAGACCCGCTGATCGTCGGCGATTCCACCCAGCCGGTGTACCAGGGCGCGCTGGGCTACCAGGCACCGCAGCCGGCCAGTTGGTTCAACGCCGGCACCGGCTACGGCACCCTCGGCTACGGCCTGCCCGCCGCCATGGGCGCACGCCTGGCCCAACCCCAAAGGCCGGTCGTGGCCCTGGTCGGCGATGGTGGCCTGCAGTTCTCCAGCAGCGAGTTGATTGCGGCCAGGGAAGCCGAGATTGGCGTGATTCTGCTGGTGTGGAACAACCAGTGTTATGGGGAAATCCGCGACTACATGCACGCTCGCGATATCGAGCCGCTGGGGGTCGATATCCTCACGCCGGACTTCGAGGCCCTGGCCCGCAGTTGCCACGTCGAGCACTGCCGTGCCGCGACCCCGGCGCAGTTGCGCGAGCAATTGCTGGCCCATACCGATCTGCGCCAGCCGGTGGTGATCGAAGTGGATGCCACGAGCTACCTGGCCGCGAGCGCCGCCTAAGGCAGATAGAGACGGAACAGGCCCCCGCCCAGGGGGCCGCCGTTATCGATTGCGACATGCCCGCAAACCCCGTTGCGCTGGTGCAGCGCCGCGATCCGCGCAGCAAAGTACAAGCCCAGGCCGGTGCTGCCGCTGCTCTGGTTGATGCCCTGCACATACTCGCCCTGGCGCGCGATCATCGCCACCGGATAACCAGCGCCATCATCGTTGACGGTCAGCACCAGTTGCTCGTTCTCCTCGTCCACACTGACCAGTACTTCCTGGCGGGCATAGCGGACCACGTTGTTAAGGATATTGGCGACCACCGAGGCGATCAGTTCACGGTCGAAAAACCCCAACGCGGCGAAGTCACCGACCTCATAGCGGGCCACGATGCCACGGCTGGCGAAGACATCTGCCTGGCAGGCCAACTGCGCTTCGAGAAAGTCATCCAGCTCGTGGTAGTCGGGCTGCAGCGGCAACTGGTCGACGCCCAGTTTGTAGAGCCCCAGCAATTGCACCAACATACCGTTGAGGTGGGCAAACTCGTACTCGATCACGCCATGCTCCGGCGCCGTACGCTGGGCCTCGGACAAGTGCGTCAACCACCGGTTGTGCGCCTGCATCAGCATCGCCAGGGAGTTCTTCATGTCATGCACGGTGGAGGCAATCACCAGGGAAAAGTCGAGCCCCTTGTCCTGTTCGTTCATTCGCCAAACGCCTTGATTCGCAGCTTCTGATAGCGGGGATGACGCGGGTCGCTTTCGGGCATCTTGCCAACGGTTTTCAGGCAGGCCTGGCACTCTTCGAGCAAGGCCACGTCGACCGCCGGGTCAATGCCGTGCAACAGCGACTGCGCCATATTCAGGGCAATACTGATGTTCTTCGGTTGCAACGCCAGGGCCCGACGAAACAGATCGCGGGCCTCGTTCAAAGTGCCAGCCTTGTAGCTGCGTACACCCTGGCGATTGAGGTCGGCAGCGATATGGCCGGAATTGAGAATCGCCGGATCGTCGGTCAGCTTGGCGATGCCCTTCATGACACTGGGGTCGTCGCCGTAGATTTCCGCACAGTTTTTCAGCACCGTGGTGCCCGCATCCGCATGCCCCAACTGCTGCAACTGTTTGGCCACCAGCAGCGCCGCTTCGGCACTCATGAACTGGTCCATGCCTTCCAGGCGACTCATGGCCTGTTCGGTCAGCTTCTCGGCCGTCTCGGCGTCGTTGAGCAGCAAGCTGGTGGCCTTCATCAAACGGGCACGGACTTGCAGCCCCTGGTCGTTGCCGTTTTCCTTGGCCACGGCGCTCAGCGTCTGGTTGATCTCCAGCCGCGTGCGAGTATCCAGGCCACGCTCACTGCCTTTGCTGATCAAGGCCTGGGCCAGGCCAAGGCCGCTTTCCGGATCCTTGAAACGCGACTGCTGTCCCTGCAACACCGCCTGGCGATAAGCCTTGGAAGCGCCCTCGAAATCTTCGTTGGCCAGCGCCAGCTTGCCCAGCAACGATTGGCGGCGCACCGCCAGCGGGGAAATGCGCACGGCCTCTTCCAGGACACTCTGGGCGCTCTTGGTTTCGCCTTGGGCGACCAGTACATCCGCCAGGCCGTCATACAGCGCCGGCATCATCGGGAAGGCCTTCAGTGCGGTTTCATAGAGCGTGCGTGCTTCCACGACCTGGCCGCGCTTGAACAGCAGCCGGCCGAGCGCCGCGTAGGCCCAGGGCAAGGGACGGTCCGCGAGGATGGTCTTGAGGAAGCGCTCCAGGGTTTCGTGCTGGTTCAAGTCACGCAGGGCATCGGCGCGAAAGCGCAGGCACAGGGGCGCAAAGCGTTTGTCCTGCTGGGTCAGGCTGGCGCAGGCGGCCAGCACCTCAGCCGGCTTGCCACGGTCAAGCGCTTGCAGAATGGGCTTGAGCAGGTTCTTGCGCTGCACCAGCTTTTCCAGGCGCTGGGCCAGGCCGATGCGGTTGAACGGCTTGGTCAGGTAGGCGTCCGGCTCATGCTCCAGGGCACTGAGGACCATGGCCTGGCTGCTTTCGGCGGTGACCATGACAAAGATGCTTTCATGGCTGATGAGCTTGTCGACCATCAGGTCTTCGAGTACCTGCTGGCCGTTCTTCTTGCCGTCGCCCAGGTGAAAATCCTGGAGGATCACGTCATAGCGTTTCTGCGCGCACATGCGCAACGCCTGCTCACCGCTGTCGGCGGTGTCCACTTCCTTGACCCCCAGCTCACGCAGCATGGAGCGAACCGAACTACGGAAATCGGAGAAATCATCGACGATGAGAAAACTTCTTTGGTTGTACGCCAGCATCGTGATTCCTGTCATGGAGAAGTAAGAAGATGAGCCCAAAGGCAAATGCAGGGACGGGTCCAGCTTCGCTATCCATTTTGGCGCGCCGATAATAACTAGCGGCCATAGGCTATCAAGCAAATTTACACAAACCGAGCACTCTTCACGCCCGCCGTCTATTTCAAGGGCGTCCAGGGCACTCGGGAGTCGCAAGACGGCCGGAAAACCACGGCAAGCCCCCAAGCCCCCTCGCCCTTGCAGGGCGCCTGAGGGCCTGTTCCGCTCGCTCCATCGAGGCGGTCATTGAATCTGTTGCCCAGGCTATCGGCCGCACTTCGCCAAACTTGTCCCGATCCGGCAATTGTTGCGCAATAGCCACGGCCCACCACCAGGCTGACCCAGCAAAAGCGGGATCATGCACAGGCTCCCTTGACCTGCATCACTGAGCTATTTCCCTACATCACGCATGGTTAAGAAAAATCATAACCCTAGGGGATAAGCCGTGATCAGATCGTTGGTAGTCATCGTTGGCCTGATGTCAGGGGCACAGGCATGGGCCACCGTGCCGAGCAATGAACCCATTACGCCGGTAAAGCCGGCCGTCATTACCAACCCGGCCAAGGTGGAGCTGGGGAAAAAGCTGTTTTTCGATCCACGACTGTCCAAATCGGGGTTTATCTCCTGCAACTCCTGCCACAACCTGAGCATGGGCGGCAGCGATAACCTGCCGACCTCCATCGGGCACAACTGGCATGAAGGGCCGATCAACTCGCCGACCGTCCTCAACTCCAGCATGAACATCGTCCAGTTCTGGGATGGCCGTGCCGCCACGCTCAAGGAGCAGGCAGGCGGACCGATTGCCAACCCGGGAGAAATGGGCTTCACCCACGATCTGGCGGCCGACGTCCTGCGCTCCATCCCCCAATACCGCGAGGCCTTCAAGGCGGTCTATGGCAACGACAACGTCAATATCGATGAAATCACCGATGCCCTGGCCGCGTTCGAAGAAACCCTGGTCACCCCCAATGCGCCCTTTGACCGCTGGCTCAAGGGCGACAAAAGCGCCATCAGCCCAACGGCCCTGAAAGGCTACGAGCTGTTCAAAAACACTGGCTGTGTGGCCTGCCATAACGGCGAGGCGGTGGGCGGCAACTCGATGCAAAAAATGGGCTTGGTCGAACCCTACGTCACCAAGAACCCTGCCGAGGGCATTGCCGGCCTGACGGGCAAGGATGCCGACCGCATGCGCTTCAAAGTGCCAACCTTGCGCAACGTCGAGCTGACCTACCCCTACTTCCACGACGGGGCGTACTGGAAACTCGAAGACGCGGTGGACGTGATGGCCCGCCTGCAACTGGGGCGCAAGCTGAACCACGAGGAAGTCGGCCAGATCGTCGCATTCCTCAAAACCCTGACCGGCGATCAGCCTGACTTCAAACTACCGATCCTGCCGCCATCGTCGACAGACACCCCGCACCCGGTGCCGTTCGGCAAGTAACCCCCGAAGATCAATGCCCAACAACTGCAGGGGCGAGCGAGACTCGCTCCTGCAAGGCATCACGCACACCATCAACATCCAGCCCTGCAACGTCCCCTCGCCTTACTTAGCGTCGTCGCCGAACACGCTGAGCTGCACTTTTTGCGCGTCCACGAACTTGCGTCGCGCATGGGGCATGCACGCCAGTCGCTCCACACCCGCCATAACTTCAATGCGCGGCAGCTCAGCCGACAACGGCTGGCGTTTGCCGCGGAGTGGTGTCGGCTTAACAACTTCTTCATCTGCGGCGCCCACTAGCGGCATAGGCTCGCTTTCGGGTTCGTTAAAAAGCGCCAGTTGCGGCGTATCTATCCAGCTCGACCAAGGCCGCGAGGCCGCCGATGGACTTTCGCAATCCCACCGGCTGGGGGTAGAGCTACACTTTTTCGACTTTGGCGTCGAGACGCATCATGGCGGGGCTGGCTCCAGAAAGAGATCGAGAGCACTGCATCGGGGATCAAATTCAGGCTTGGAATGTGGGGATCATGGCAGACGACGCCTTCGAGTGTCGCCGGCGTCATATAAACCCCGCAAAGGGCAACGATCTTTCGAAAATACGAAAACCGTAAAAGCCCAACCGATATGGCAGGGAGCGGATGGTTGGTCAAATCGAGTTTCCGGCAGCGACCAAAGCGTATTGCTTCACTGAAATGAAATCGCGTAGAGAAACCAAAATATGCATTGTTAGATCAGCCTCTCAACGACCTTGCACCAGCTCACGGTAGAGGGTGATGTAGTCGGTCACCATACGGTCAGCTGTGAAGTATTTCCAGTAACGCTCTTCTGCTTGCAGTCCCAAAATACGCGCATCTTCCGGGTGCTCCCATAGGTATTGCATCGCGCCTCTTAGGGCCGCCGGATCGCCCGGCGGCATAACTAGTCCAGTTTCACCAGAGATATTGATAAAGGTCGTACCTGTACCTATCTCGCTGGAAATCATCGGTTTCCCATACATCGCGCCTTCCAGCAACGAGATACCAAACGCCTCCGAACGCAGGTGCGAGGGAAACACCACCGCGTAACTGAGCTCCAGCAGCGCCACCTTGTCGCTCTCTGGCAACTGGCCGAAGAAGTGCACGTTACTCAGCCGCAGGGAGCGAGCCTGCTCTTTGAGTTCGTCCTCGATCGGCCCTGCACCGACGATAACAATCGGAAACTCGGTCCCCTTGGCGGCTTCCATCAGGATGTGCAGGCCTTTGTAGTAACGCAGCACACCGACGAACAGAAAAAACTTGGGCCCCACTTTCTCACGCCAGCGGCTCAGCGTTTGCGGGTCAGCCTTGGGGTAGGTTTCACGGTCCAGGCCAATGGGAATCACCGACACCTTGTCGCGGTAGCGCGCCAACACCTGGCTGGTGGCCAGGTAGTTGGGCGAGGTGGCGACGATGCGGTCGACGTCATTCAAGAACAAGTGCTTGAGCGGGCGGTAGAGTTTCAGCAAATGCTTCTGACGAATGATGTCCGAGTGATACGTCACCACCGTCGGCTTGTTGATCCGGGTGAGGAAATGCACCAGATCCATAAACGGCCACGGGAAGTGGTAGTGAATCACGTCAGCCCGGCGGGCCAGTTGGAAGAAGCGCAAGAGCGCCGAAATCGAGAAGCCGGTGGAGGCAATCTGCACATCCATCCTAGCGTGATGCACCAGGTAACCACCCGCATCCACCGTGCGCGGCGCGTTTTTGCTGGTCAACGACAGCACGTCCGTTTGCACGCCTTGCTTGGCAGCACCCAGACCGATCTGGTGAATAACCTGCTCGATTCCACCCATCGAGCCAGGCACCGAGGTTTTATAAAAATGAAGTACTTTCATGAGTTCCGAACAACCGCCTCCATGCGTTCTACAAAGGTTCTTTTCGAGAATTTTTGGGCCTGCCACTCGCACGCGCCACGCATGGCCAGTGCTCGGGCAGGGCTCAAGGTGCCGATGGCCTCGCGCAGCGACGCCACGTTCAATTCAGACGCCAGCAACAGGCCCGTTTCGCCGTCCACCACGGTTTCCAGCAAACCGCCTTCACGCACACCGATCACCGGTTTTCCGGCCGCCATGGCTTCCACCGGCGACATGCCGAAATCTTCATCAGTCGGCACATAGATCGCTGCCCGGGCGCCGCCCACGCAGGCGCGTAGGCTGGCTTCGTCCTGCCAGCCGGTGAAACGGATATTCGGCGCACCGGCGGCCATTTGCCGCAAGCGCAGCTCGTCACGACCGCCGGAGGCGATCACCAGGTGCTGATCGGGCAGGCCGAGAAAGGCCTGGATAATAGTATCCACGCGTTTGTGTGCTTCCAGCCTGGCCAGGGAGACGAAGTAATCGCCCTGCTCAGTCCATATGAAACGTTCGGTATCCACCGGCGGGTGAATCACCTGCGACTCCAACCCAACGTGCAGGCGTAAGCGCTGACGCACATTTTCCGAGTTGCTAATCACACAATCCATTTGTGCCAACGCATCTTCGTAGCGCCGTTGCAACGCACCAAAGGCCACTACCGCCAGCGGGCGCAACGGGGCGGCAAAACGCTGTAGATAACGCTCGCGCCAGTCATAGATATAGCGCGGCGGCGTGTGGCAGTAATAAATCCGCTTACCGCTGATCTGGTTGTGCACCGCCAGGGGCGCGTACAGGCCGCTGTAAATCACCGTCTGCGCGTCACGCAGAAAACTGGTGCGCGAGGTAAAGCAGGCCAGCGCCTCGGCCACACGCGGCAACGCACCGGTGCTGGCCGAGCCCAGGCAACGCAAGCCCTCAGCGCCCAAGGCCTGCTCCGCCGCCAGATAACGCGCCTGCTCAAATACTCGCGATACTACCAACTGATAACCCGGCAAGCCCTGGGTCAGGTCAATGGACAAGCGCTCCGCGCCACCGCTGACCTGCAAATAATCGTAGAGAACGTAGTGACTCATCGCTTACTCCACCCACGCCATCAAGGGGGCCAAACGTCGGGGCCAGGAAGCCGATTGCGCATACTGCTGATAACGCTCGGCCTCGCCGGTTTGCGTCAGCGCCGCCTGCACCGCCGCAACAAATTCGTCGCTCGACGAACACAGCACGGCAGGGCTGTTCAGGCTTTCCAATTCAGCCCAACGGGTGGACACCACGGGTAAGCCGCAGGCCAGGTACTCATAGAGTTTCAGCGGATGAATATGCGCCACCAGCGGGCTGCGGCTTGGCGAATGAAAGGGGATCAGGCCGACCTGCGCATGCCGCAAGTAGCCGGCCAGTTGCGAGTGCGGCCTCACTCCCAGGAAATGCACATTGTCCGGCATGCCCGCCGGAGCATTAGTACAAGGGCCGATCAGCACAAAATTCACCGCGCGCAGCTCCCGCGCACAGGCCTCGACCAGCGCCAAGTCGACCCAACTGCTGATATCTCCGACAAACACCGCAATCGGCCCCGCCAGCGCCGCATATTCCTCAGGCACCGCTGGTAGCCCGGCAAAGCGCTCGCAGTCCACGCCATTGGGCACGTGCATCACCTCCCGCGCGCCGTGCTCAGTGGCCCATTGCGCCATACCGCGCGACGCCGTGACCACCAGATCGGCACGCGCCAGTGTGTGCATTTCACTTTGCCGCGCGCCGGCGGCGTAGCCATCGAAGCCGCAGTTGTAGTCGGCCAGGCGCATCACACAGCGTTTGTAGCTAATCTCATCGAGCCAGGCCGGTTGGTAAATGCTGTCCAAAAACAGCACATCCACCTCACCGAACCCAGCATCTCGCACCACGCGGCTGGCGTTCGGCCAACTCAGTTTATTCCAGTGGAAAAACAGCCAGGGTGCGCGAAAAAAACACCGATTGGAGGGTGCCAACAGCGAGAACGGCACGTAATGCCACAGCTTGTCGTCGAGGTCGCGTTGCCCACCCGCGCGGTACTCCTGCAAGCGCGCTTGAAACACTGAAGAGCCCGGATGCAGAAAGTTAAGCGGGGTGATCGGTGCCGCGACATACGCCACCTCCCAACCCTGCTCGACGAACTGGCTGGCAATAGCATGACTGCCCACGCGCATCGGCGAAGTCCAACAGTGAATACCTATGTGCAGCATGCGCTTAACCATGGGCGGGCTCCACCAAACGCAGGCTCCAGACGCACCGCGCGGGAATGTCACGAACACGGATCACCTGAGTCTCCACCTTGCAGCCATAACCGGGGGAATACACTGCCGTCTCCACAATGCTTGGCCAGGCCGAAATTTGTAGCCGAACCTTGCAGCCGTCAGCGAGTAGTAGCCAATCCTGGCCATCGCGTTGCGCCTTTACCTGCGGGGCCAGCGGAAAGGCCAGTTCACCTATGCCGGCGTGTTCATCGGTCACCTCAACGCCATCGTCGAGAAACGCCACGCTACGGCGATGCGTCGCGGCAAAGCCGTCATGCTCGCCCACAAAATCGTGTTCGCTGGCTTGCAGCATCCGGGTAGGCGCCACCCGCGACAGGCTGAACAACCCGGTAACGCCCGCCAGCCAGCCATTTTGCTCGCCGGACGCGGCGCTCAAAGTGGCGTGCGCACGAGTGGAACGCAAGGCATTGCGCTGCTCGGGTAGAGCCGTATAGACGTAGGTGCCGGGATCGACAATAAACGGCACCCCGTCAAAGCAGGCCTCCAGCGACAACTGATCGTTGTGCGCATGGCCGCCGTTGCCCAATTGCCCCACCGAGCCGCAACGCAGCGCTAGCCAAAGCCGTGGGCGACGATAGACATACAGACCGAAATCATCGAACGCACACAGCGCTGTCAGCGGCGCTTCGGGTTCCCCACCCTGCCCTGGCGCCAACGGGCCAAGCAGCGTGCGCACGATCAGCGCATCCAGCGAAACGGGCGGCAGGCTCACACCCTCTCGCAACTGCGCCACACAGTCGATAAATACGCCATGCCCATCAGCCCAGGGCGCGTCAGGCTGCGCGCTAGGGGTGAGCGTAAAGAAGCGCCCGCTGTCGTTGTCGCCAATCTGGGCAACGCCGCCATCCGGGCGGGTAATCGCCCGGGAAAAATCGCCCATGCGCACCAGGTGGCGCAGCACCTCGTCGGAGTGCAACGCATGGGTCGCCGGCACGCTGCGCTGGGCTGGAAGCAAACCGGGGCCCGAAGCATCCAGGCCGTTATCGAGCATGGCCGGGCTCAGCGCTTGCAGACGTGATGCCACACGCCGTGCCAGCACAGCGGGAAACAGCACCAGCTCTGCAGACAAGCGGTGATAGCTGGTGGAGGCCTCGAAGTTGCTGCCGTCTGCCTGGAACTGCACAAACAGTTCCTTGCCTAGTTCATTGGCGGCCAGCATCAGCCAGGCGTCGCTTTCATCGCTCGGCGGCAAGTAGGCGGCAACAAACAGCAAGCCGGCCAGGTTGGCCAGGTAGTGGTTGCTGCGCAGATGCGCGAACCATTCCAGATGGGTGACGATATGCCGCCCATGGGCCACCACGCTGCGCCTGAACTCACGGTCGAAGGCCGGCGTGAAGCCCATGCCGGCGGCGACCACGATGTCGTAGGCGAGTAGCAGGTTGGCGATGCGAATGCCCACGTCCATGGTGCACGACCAGTTGACGCCAAAGCGCGGCGGGTTGGCGGCGATAAAATCCAGCACCTGGTTCTGCAACTCCAGGCGTAGTTGTTCGGCCCGCACCGGGTTGCCGGCCAATTTTTCTACAGCAGCGGCCAGGGCCAGCCGGGGCGCATGCTGCATGCGCGCCAACTCCCAGGGCAGCTTCACGTCGACACCCGGCAGATGGCCGTAGCGAATCAGTGCCGAGGGGGTAAGCGGCGACCAGCGATAACCAGAGCGCAGGTCCAGATGCCAGTCGATAGCTTGGTAGCCAGGTGAAATCAGGCGTTGCAAGCGCTCTGCATGACGCCGGTTGGCGGGATTGACGCCCACGCTCGCCGGCATATCGTAGTGATGCCCTTCCAGCCCGGCCGCGCGGAACCCGGCAGCCGGCTGTACATCCCACGCGCCGAGCAGGTCGAAACGGTGGGCCAGCAGGCGTTCGCTGTCGACCGCCAGCGCCGCACGCCAAGGTGCCAACTGCGCCGCACTGAAGGGCGGTAAGAGCGCCTGTAGCGGTTGTTCTACTGCCTCGTCGCCAAAGGTCGGCAAAAAGCGGTCCCGGACTTGCAGCCTGATTGCCGCCTCATTACGCAGTACGTAGGCACTTAAGCGGCGGGCAATCTCTGCCGGCGGATAGCGCAACAAGCGACGGATACGGGTCGGCCAACTCATGGGCAAACGCCCTCAAGGGCAGCGACGATCCGCTGGGTATGGTGGCGCCAGGTGTGCTGATCCAGCACATCCTGCCGCGCCCGCGCTCCCAGAGAACGCCCGAGTTGCGGTTGCTCCAGCACCTGCGCCAGGCCCTCGGCCAATGCCGCCGGCTGGCCCGGCCCAACCAGCCAGGCACTGTCGCCATGCCGCAGCACCTGCTGAATCTGCCCCAGCGCCGAGGCTACGATGGGCCGCCCCATGGCCATGTACTCGAAGAGTTTGGTCGGCGAGCCAAAGAACGGCGTGCCGTCCGGGTTGGGGACATGGGGCGCGGCCAGCACATCACAACAAGCCAGGTAATCCGGCGCCTGTTTTTGCGGCACCTGCCCGATGAACAGGCACTGTTGCAACACACCCAACCGCGTTGCGAGCGCCAGCGCCGCCGCATGCCGGGCGCCCTGCCCCACCAGCAACAGGCGCAGCTCGTCACGGCGGTGCGGCTGGCTTTCCAGCAGTAGGGCAAAAGCTTCGACCAGCTCTTCCGTGCCATGCCACGGGCCGAAGGTGCCGATAAAACCGATCACCGTTTTGCCCTCCAGACCCAGGTGGCGGCGCAAGTCTGTCGCGTCGATATCCGGGTGGAAAGCGCTCGCGTCGACGCCATTGGCATTGACCAGAATCCGCTCGGCAGGCACACCACGCCCCAGCAACTCCTGGCGCAGCACATCGCTGACCACAACGATCAGATCGGCGGCTTCCAGGTTAAGCTGCTCAACCTGTTCAGACAGCGCCAGGCGCACCACCGGCGTGCCCCAGTGCTGGCTGATCCAGACTTCCGAACCGTTGTACTCGGTCACCAGCGGCACATTCAACGCCAGTGCCAGTTTGGCGCCGGCATAGTTGTTCAGGCTGTAACGCTGGTAGATAAACGAAGGCCGCTCACTGCCCAATAGCGCACAGACCTCGGCGCTGGCCGAGCGGCTGAACAGCAACGCCGGTACTTCACGAAAATCCCAGAAGCGTGAAGCGGGCAATAGCGCGTGAATGTTGATGGCCGGATCGACAATCGGGTTTGCGGCCGTGGCAAACACCCAGGGCACCACGCCCGTGGTCTGTTCCAGGTTATTGACCACGCCTGCCATATGCGTCACCGAGCCACCCACCTGAGTGGAAAACCACAGGTCGGTCTTCAGGTACAGGCACGCAGCCCCGGCTTGCGGCGCGCTCGCCCGGCGGCCAGGTGCACGGCTGCGCAGTTCAGCCAGTTCGCGGCTAACCGAGGCCAGCACACCAGGTAGGCGCAGCGCCTCGCCCAATGTGGTCAACGCCCGGCGCAGCAGCACCACGGGCCCAACCTTCAACTGGCGCTGTTGGGCATCGACCATCAGCACCCTGCCATGGCTAAGCAGGCGCAGTACCGCCATCACCAGCAACGGCCGCGAGCGCAGGCCAAGGTGCGGCAACACCAGGGTCACCGAAGCATAACGCAGCAGGTGCCGGCGTATACCAGGGCCGCGCACGGTGGCGGCGAAATCGGCATGCGACCAGGTTTCGACGTCGGCCGGCAGCACCAGCTCCGCCGGGACGGCGCCATCGCAGAGCAACAGGTGGGCGGCCATCTCAGCGCTCCTCCTGTACGTTTGGCGTGTCGATCCAGCGGTCATACCAACCGGCCAGGTTGTAAAGCACCCACAGATTGGTGCCGTAGTCTCCACGCCCGCTGCGGTGCGCTTCGAACATCTGGCGAATGTAGCCTGGGTTAAACCAGCCGCGCTGGAACAGCGCGCACTGGTTGATTTCGTGCTCCACCCGACGACCGAACTCGCCCTTCAGCCAATGCGCCACCGGGGCGCCAAAGCCCACTTTGGGACGGTCGATAACCCGGTCGGGAATCAGCCCGCGCACGGCATCCTTGAACACTGACTTGGGCCTCCCGCCTTCCAGCTTCCAATGCGCCGGCAAAACGCAGGCGGCCTCGACCAGACGGTGATCAAGAAATGGCACGCGCGCTTCCAGCGAGTGCGCCATGGTCATCTTATCCACGCGCATCAGCAACAGTTCGGGCAGGCGATAGCTGAGCTCCAGCTGGGTCATACGGCGCAATTGCTCGCTGTCCCCGGCCGGCAACAGCGCCGCTGCTGCCGCCATCACAGCATTGCTGTCAGCCATGCGCAGCGCACTGTCATCCAGCGGCCCGGTACTACCGGCAAAGTCGATGGCAGCGGTGTTGAGCAAAGCGTTCTTCTGGATTTCCCAGAAGGTCGCCGCCCCGCCCCAGAAGCATTCCTTGTCGCGGCTGGCGCGAATCAGAAAGTCCAGCCCCGAGGCGCGGGCCAGGCCATCTCGCCCAGCATGCTCGGCCAACCAAGCCACACCGCGACGCACGGCAGATGGGAGCTGGCGATAGGGCTGCCAGATGCGTCGGTGCAGGTGCAGATAACGCAGATAGCCGTTGTACCCGGCAAACAGTTCATCGGCGCCCTCGCCCACCAGCACAGCCTTGACCTGCCCGGCAGCCAGCTTGGACACATGGTAGAGCGGCGCGCACACCCAGTCGGCCAGCGGCTCATCCTGGTGATAGAGAATGTCGGCCCAGGACTCTTCGAAGGACTGCTGGGTGACCAGAATTTCGTGGTGCTCGGCGCCAAAATGCCGGGCCATATCACGGGCATATTCGCGCTCGTCCATGCCCGGAAAGCCGTCGTAGCCAACTGAAAACGAATGCACGGGGCCACTCGCCTGCGCCGCCATGCCGGCCAGAAGCGAGGTGGAATCCACACCACCGGAGAGCAGCACGCCGACAGGCACGTCGGCGGACATATGCTCGACAACCGCCTCATCGAAACCCACGCGAATGCCGCGCACCGCGTCTTCGCGGTTTGCCGGCTGCACCGGAGTATTCAGCGCCGGGTGCCAGTAACGCGTAAAGGCGATACGGCCATCGTCACCGACCTGCAAGTAACAGCCGGCCGGCAGCTTCTGAATACCGCGAAACATCGTCAGCGGTGCGGGCGCAACCATGCCGCTGAGGTAGTGGTACATCGCCGTCGGGTCGATGTCGCGCACCACGTCGGGCACCTGCAGGATTGCCTTGATCTCCGAAGCGAACAGTAGGCGTCCGCCACTGGCGTGCAGGTACAGCGGCTTGATACCCACCCGGTCGCGGCCCAGGTACAGCAAGCGGTGGCGGTTATCCCACAAGGCAATGGCGAACATGCCGCGAAGGCGCTGCAACAAGCCCTCCCAGCCCCAGGCACGGTAACCGTGCACCAGCACCTCGGTGTCCGAATGCGCGGTACGAAAGCCATAGCCTGCCACTTCCAGCTCACAGCGCAATGCCACGTGGTTGTAGATTTCGCCATTGAAGGCCACCACCACAGACTGCTCGACATCTGCCATCGGCTGGGTGGAGCTTGCATCAAGGTCAACAATCGACAGGCGTCGATGCCCCAGGCCCAAACGCCTGGACGCATCCAACCACAGCCCGGCCGCATCCGGCCCACGGTGATGCAAGCTGTCACGCATGCGGGTTAGCAACGCTTCGCTAACCGCTGCCCCTCCTTGTGCGACGAATACTCCACAAACTCCACACATCGTCTTAGGCTCTCGCAAACGGCATCAGAAGCAATCGGTGCGCCCCTCGATCCACGACTCATGCCAGAGCACGGCATTGAGCACGGTCCACAGGTGGAAGCTGTAGCCACCTCCACTGCCCATCTGATGCTTAAGCATGTCGCGGAAGTAGTCGTTGTCGAAGAAGCCATCGCGCACCAGGCGCGAACGCTCGAAGGCAGCCATGCAGCGGCGCCCGAAGTCTTCCTGCTTGAACCAGGCTTCCATTGGCGCACCGAAGCCCTGCTTTTTGCGATAGATCATGTCGTGGTCGAGGTAGGGCTCAGCAGCCTTTTTCAGCACGTGCTTGCCCACACCGTCCCGCAGCTTGTGGCGCGGGTGCAGGGTGCGGGCGAACTCGATGACATCCTGGTCGAGAAACGGCGTACGGGCCTCAATGGAATGCGCCATGGTCAGTTTGTCGACGCGCATCAGCAGATGCTCTGGCAGACGCAGCTTCATTTCCAGGTACGGGATTTTCTGCAGTACATCAGGCTGCAGCAGCTTGCCGTTGATCTGCGACATGTAGTGTTCCACCACCGCATGGCTGTCGGTGCCACGATGGGAGTCGGGCAACAGGCCTTCAACCGGGCAATCGATCTGGCTGGCGAATACGTCGGCGTTGGGCGTCAGTTGGTCGCGCATACCGCCCCACCAACACACCGCGCCACCCCAGAACAACTCCTGGCCGGCACGTGCGCGTTTTTGGATTTCCTTGTCCTCGGTGGTCACGGCCGGCAGCAACGCACGTGGCTGCGAGACAAAGCGCCGCCACCAAGGCATGCCGCCACCGGGCAGTGCCGGGTTGTACATATTCATGGCTTTGTCGCGGTAGTGGTCACACCACCAGTAACCGAGGAAGTTCTCGTCCGCGCCCTCGCCGACCTGAACCACGGTGGTACCGTTGTCACGCACCAGCTTGGACAGGAAGTACAGCGGGATACACACGTTGTCGGCGATCGGCTCATCCTGCAGGCGCACCATCTCGGGCAGAAAGTCCTGCGCGTCACGGTGGTTGATCGACATCTCGTGGTGTTCGGTGCGATAGCGCTCGGCCACGCGGCGGGCGTATTTGAATTCGTTGGTTTCTTCTTCGCCGTCGTAGCCGATGGAGAAGGTGCGCACCGGCGCGTTGCTCAACTCACTCATCAGCGCCACGTTGAGGCTGGAGTCCACTCCGCCGGACAGCAGCACGCCAAACGGCACGTCGGAAACCATCCGGCGTTCGACGGCCTGACGCAGCACGTGGGTCATCTCGGCGACTGCCTGTTCGTCGCTGCGCTCGATGATATCAGCGGCACTGGGGATGCAGTCCCAGTACTTGTGCGCCTTGGCTTTGCCGTTGGCATCAATCGTCATGCGATGCCCGGCCGGCAGCTTGAAGATGCCCTTAAACAGGGTCAGCGGCGCCGGCGTAACGATAAAGGTCAGGTAGTGCGAGAACGCCGTCGGGTCCATCTCTGGCGAAATCGCCGGGTGGCCGAACAGGGCGCGGATTTCCGAGGCGAAGACCCACTCACCGTTGCGGGTACGGTTGAAGTACAAGGGCTTCTTGCCGGCACGGTCGCGGGCCAGGTGCAGCACCGGGGCATTGGGGTTGCGCGCGTCATAGATGGCAAAGGCAAACATGCCATGCAGCTTCTGTACACAATCGATGCCCCACACTTCGTAGGCACGCAGCAGCACCTCGGTGTCGGAATGGTCGGTGCGCCAGTTGAACGGTCGAATCGCGTGAATCTCGCGACGCAACTGAACATGATTGTAGATCTCGCCGTTGAAACTCAGCACCACCGTGGCATCTTCGTTGGCCATCGGCTGGGTGGCCGCGGTGGACAAGTCGATGATGGACAGCCGGCGATGCCCCAGTACGCAACGCTCCTGCCGTTCCCGCCAGATCCCTGCGCCATCCGGACCACGATGCAACATGCGGTCACGCATGTTGATCAACGTCTGGTCATCGCAAACCCTTGCCTGCGGATTGAAGGCGCCCGTAATTCCACACATTCGACTGTTCTCAGTGATCGTTGTTGTTGAGGGGGTCGTGCTCGCGACGCAAAAGCTTGGCCAGCAGACCTGTCAGCCGGTAACGCCGGCTGTGCTTGAACTGTTGCACCCGGGCCGTCAGGTTGGCGTGCTTGTTGGCTGTGTCCTGCGATTGCATGTGCAACCTGACGTGCTCGTCGGCCGATTTCTGCAGTTGCACCTGCAGCGTGGCGTGTGCGTCGGCCGCCTCTTGCAGTTGCGCCCGCAACCGGGTCTGGTCATCGTTCGCCGCCACCAACTGCTGCTGAAGTTGCTGGGCCTGTTGCGCGCATTCGCTGAGCGCGGCATTGCGCTGACTGACTTCCTGTTCCGCGTGCGCCAGGGCCAGACGCAGCTCGCCCAGTTCGCGCTCACGCTCAGTGGCATGGGCGGTTTCCTGAGCGATAACCTCGGCCATACGGGTCAACTGCTCGTTTCTGTTCAGCAGTTCGTCCTGCAATTCCTGCTGCACCTGGGCGGTCTGCGCCCGGTGTTGCTGGGCCTCGAGGACTTCCCGGCTCAGCGCCTCGGCGGCGCAGCGGGCCTCTTGCTGCAACTGCTGCACGTGTTGGCTTAGCTCGCTTTCCTGGGCGAGCGCACCGGCATGGGCCATGGGTTCGGCCTGCGCCAGCATTTCAACGCGGCGCTGTTGGTCCAGGGCGCGTTTGTGCTCGGTCAAGGCAGCGGCATCTTCCTGCCGACACGCCACGACAAACAGAATCGGCGCGGTCAGCGAAAAACGCTCGAGCAACGAAATGGCTGGGCCAATCGCATTCAGCAAGGTACGCGCAGTGGCCGGCAGTTCCTGCGTCTGGCTACGCCCTTCCAGCAGGTCAGCGGCACCGCGATGGCGGCCGAGCATATAGGCGACCAGCTCCGGCAGGCTCATGCCGTATTGGCCATCCATATGCAGTAGTTCGAACCCGCAGCGCGCCAGCAAGTGGCGCACCTGAGCGGGGCCAAACAGGTTGATATGCCCCGGCGTGTCGTAGCCGCCGTGCACCACGCTGCAATCGCCGCGCTGGGCGCGCAGCAGCGGTGAATCGAGATTGGGGATGGTGAAGGCCAGCACGCCGTTTTCGGCCAGCAACTGGTGGCAACTGTGCAGCATCTGCGCGGGGTCGACCATATGCTCCAACGATTCCCAGAAGCTGATCAGGTCGAACCGTCCCGACGGGGTCTGCTCGTCATGCAGCACCTGCAACCCGGCTTCTTCGCAGAGCTTGATGCACTCGCGCGACGACTCCACGCCCAGGCCATCGAAGCCGTGCTCACGGGCCGCGACCAACGAGTTGCCCAGGCCGCAGCCCATATCCAGATAACGCAGGCCCTGACGTTGCTCGAACAGCACGCTCAGGCGCGTGAAGTAGTCATTGAAACGGGCCAGGTCAGCCTGCTGGTTCTCTGCCGACGAGCGCTTATGAAACGAGCGTTGCAGCACCTCCAGCGCGTGCGGAGATTGCGCAAAAAAACGCTCGAACAGATGTGCATCAACCTTCAGCGGCACATGCCAGCAACCGCAATGGCCGCATTCTTGATAGCCGTAGCCATCGTAGGACTGAAAAATCGGCCGCTGATCCTGCACAGCCCCACAGGCCGGACAGCCGCGCGCCTCCAACTGTTCGATCAGCGGGCGACCGGCTCGGTTCCAGCATTGCACCGCCTCGCCCCAATCGGACTGGCTCATGGTGCTAAATGGCGTGCCAATAGCCATGCGCGGCGCGCTGGCATCATCGTTCGGCTGTGTCGTCAGGGCAACAATCAGGCGGGCAAGATCGCCCGCCAGGTCCCCGGCAGTCTGGTCAATCGGCATAGGAAGTCCGGCCCTCGACAGTCATTAACCCACTCCTTCGGCGGCACCGGCGCGTGCAGCATAAATCAGCAGCTCACGCATGCTCGGGTCTGCCAGCATGGCCTGGTAGTTTTCCAGATCGGTACCCATCAATTCTGTGAGGCCGTAGATGCTGTAGTTGAATGCCTCGGACTCCAGCACGCGGAAGTCCGAGGCATTCAACATCCATTCAATCTCGCCGGCAGTATATTCTCGATGGTGCCCTTCGAATGGCAACTCGGTGGCGAACTGGCTTTGAATTGGCGGATGAATCGATTGCCCGCGCGCCAGCTTCTGGCGGTTGTAGATATAGGCCAGGTTCGGCGTGTCGAGCACCAGCAGGCCATCGGCAACCAGCGCGCGATGCAGGTCCTGTAACAGCAAGCGCGGGGTATGCGGCACATGCTCGATCACGCCCATCAGAACCACGGCGTCGTAACCACCGTCGGGTTTGAAGTCGGCGAAGTTCTGCACCTGCACGCCTTGCTCGCGCAGCAAACGCTGATTTTCTTCGAAGCAGGCACCGTAGCTGTCGAAGGAGTCCAGCGCCGTGACCTGGTAACCGGCTTGGGCCAGCATCAGCGAGCAGTTGCCAAAATAGGCACCGAAATCCAGCACCCGTGCGCCCGGCGGCAGGTGCGTGCGCACCATGCGCAGCGCACGCACCATGCGGATCGAACTGAGGTTGATGTAGTTCGCCCAGTTGAAGCCCTTGAGGCCCGGAGAATGGGCTTCCAACACCGTATAGTCCTTACCGTCGATGCGGGCCATCACCTGCTGCGCGGCGCGGTCGGCAATGGCAAATTCAGCGGCGAAGTCGCGCTGTAACTCGTCGGAGAAACTCAGTTTCATGTGTTGACCTTTTTGATGAGCTGGCGCCGGCTCGGGCGCTCCTGAAGAGTGGCCAGCAGCATCATGCCGACTCCGTGCAGGTACTGCGCGCCGACACCTGCATCGGCAACAGGGTGTTGGCACCGCCGAACTTGCCGCCATTGCCGATGACGTTGAATTCCATACTGCGATTCAGGGCGTAGTAGACGTCATCGTTGACGGAGAAGAAGCGCCCGTCGTTGTGCTCGAAGTAGCCGGGACGCACCGCGAAGAGCGTCAGGGTGAAGGTCCCCAGCCCCAGCTTCAGACTCGAGCAATCAAAACCCACCTCACCTTCGCCATCGGCGATGGTGAGCGCGCCCGCGCTAAGGCGAGCGACATCGGTCACCCCGTCGCGGTGAATGGCGATAAGAAACTCGACCGGCAACTGCCCGGAGCCCGGCACGATCCGATAGCGCGCACGCACGCTGATCGGCTCACCGGCATCGAAGACAAACTGGCCGACGCCGTCAGCGCCAAACAACTCGATGTCTTCCAGCCAGATACGGCCGGAGCCATGCACATCGGACTGTGGCGCCAACTGGGTAGACGGCGCTTCCATTTCGCTGCACGCCTGCGCCCAGGCCTCCGGTGCTTCCTCGTCCTGCCCTTCATCGACACTCAACGGTTGGACACCAAGCAATGGCAGCTCGGCTCGCAGCTCGCACTTCTCTTTGAACCACAGTTCGCACAGCAGTGTGTTGTCTTCGCTGGCGACATAGTCCAGCTCCACCCGCAGCGCACCCTCATGGCGCAGCTGTTGCTGGCTGAGGTCGAGCACCAACCGACAACGCTTGACCGCGCCACCATCGGCCAGAATGCGCAAGCCGCTTCCCCCGGCTATCATCTCAAAACCGGACGACGGCTCGATCAGCGTACCGCCCTCCTGCATTGGATATTCCTTGAGTAACTGCTCACCGGCCAGTACACGCACCGAGCGCACCAGCAGTTGCCCACGCAGAGGGGCCTGATCGGCGGTCGACAGTTCCAACACACACAGGCCGGCCTGCTTGGTGGCCAGGGCCTTGGCGCGCAGGCGCCCTTCTTCTTGCAGGCGCACCGAGTGCTCATAGGCGCGGATCACCTCGTCGCTGCGCCCATCCATCAGCACGCCGCCACGATCCATCCAGATCATCCGGTTACACAGTTTGGAAGCCGAATACACATCATGGGAAACCAGCAGCACGGTGGTGCCGCTCTCTTCGGTCATCTCACGGATGCGCTCGAAACTTTTGTTGGCAAAGTAGGCATCTCCCACGCCGAGAATCTCGTCGAGCACCAGCAACTCGGGGGAGATCGCCGTGGAGGTGGCGAACATCAGGCGCGCCATCATGCCGCTGGAATAGGTTTTCACCGGCTGATCGATGTATTCCTCAAGCTCAGAGAACGCGATGATCTCATCAACCTTACTCTTGGCACGCTCCCCGGTCACAGCCAGGTGCGCAAGGTACGCCAGGGCATTTTCGCGGCCGGTGAAGTCGGGATGAAAACCGGTGCCAATCTGCAACAGCGCATGGGCGCCCTGACTCACTTGGAACTCGCCCACGGTGGGTTGCGTAACGCCGGTGATCAGCCGCAACAGGGTACTTTTGCCCGCGCCATTGCGACCGATAAAGGCCACTTTCTCGCCCTTGCGGATGGTCAGGTTAACGTCACGGATCGCCCAGTGTTCCTGATAGGCGCTGGGGCTACGCAGCAGGCCCAGCATGTCGAGGAAGCGGTAGTGCGGCTTGGCATAAAGCTTGTACAGCTTGGACAGGCCTTGGGCGTGGATGATTACATCACTCATAGTCTACCAACATGTTCTTGAAGCGTCTGAAGAAGGCGCTACCCAGGGCAAACGTGACTACGCAGATCACCGCGTACCAACCCAGGGCCTCCAGGTTGATCGGGTGGTCGGCCAGCAGCACCGAACGAAAAGCTTCGGTCATGTAGTAAACCGGATTGAGGTAAATCATGGCCTGGAAGCCACCGGGCACCATCTCCGGGGTGAACCCGATTGGCGAGATAAACATCAGCAGTAACAAGCTCAGGTTAACGAAATTGGCCACGTCGGGCAGCGCCACCACCACAGCCGACAGCACAAACACACAGCCCAGCAGAAACAGCACCTGCAAGACGATGACAACCGGCAGCAACAGGAAGCGCCAGTTCATGTTGTCGTCACCCAGCACCAGCAACGCCACGATCAGAATGCTCACCACCTGGCCGGCCAGCGCGACGAACACCGTGCGCACCGGAATAAGGTCCACCGGCAGCATCACGTTCTTGACGAGGTGCATGTTCTGGCGCAACGACACCGCCCCGCTGTTGAGCGCCTCGCTCATACCGATGTACGGCACCAGACCGGCAAACACATACAGCGTGTAGTCGAACTCGCTAAACCCCGGAAAACGCACCTTGAACACCACCAGGTACACGAACAGGTAGATGCTCAGCAGCAACATGGGGTTGATCAACAGCCAAGCCTTGCCAAAGGCCGAGCCCGAATAACGCTTGGCCAGTTCCACTCGGGTGACGGCGGTCAGCACTTCGCGATAAGACCATATCATCGACAGTACGCGACCTGCCGAACGCCCAATGCGCAAAATCATCGTTTGAACCCCCGGAACAGGAATTCCACCAGCGGCTTTCTCACCATGCTCGCTACTGCGCCAACAAAACGCTGCTTGCGGCTACGGCCTGGCTGGCGGTTGATGATGGAGAAATGCGCGAGACTGGCATCGGCCAGGGTCCGATCGAAGAACGGCCCTTGGTAACCGTAAGCCATCGGGCAGCGCTGACAGGGTGGCAATGGCGTGTCCGAGTTCACCGTGCGGCGGAACTCACGCATCTTGTCGCCGTTCCAGATCGACTGGAAATCTTGCTCGAAGATATTTCCCAGGGCGTAATGTTCCTGACTAGGACCGGTGGTGATGCAGCACACGTCCATGCGCCCATCGACGGTGAAGTTGTTGACATCGGTCCACGGCTTCTGGCAATAGAACCGAACCTTCTTCTCCTGCACCTGCTTGACTTTGATCAGCTTGGCCTTGCCCGGTGTGACGGTGATTGGGGTAACGCCCGCTGGCCCCTCACCGGCCAAGGCTTCCAACTCGATCAGCTCACCTTCACGTTCGCGATCCGGCGCTTCTTCCAGGGCATTGCCCCAGTCGATACTCGCCTTAAGCGCCTCGTCACCACGGCAAAACAGCACCACCTGCAAGCGGTGGTTCTGCTCAGTGTTGATGAGCAACTCCTGGGTATGGCTGCCGGGGCCGAATCTGAACTGGTGCGTCCACTTCTGGAAGTCTTCGCTGAGTACACCGATCACCAGCGTGCCGCTCTGCACCTCGACCTTCACCGCAAATGCCAACTGGTCGTCCGGCGCGCATGGATTGGAGTACGACTTGATCAGGTAGCGCCCCTTGAGGTTCGGCGCCGCTTCGATATTCAGTACAGGACCTTCCCAGACCGCACGCACGCCCGGGCTGTCGATCTGCCAGCGACGCGGGAACGGTAGTTTGAACGCTTTGCGAATACCGGCACCGGGGCGCATGACGCGAATGAAGTCGATATCGGCGGCACAGGCGCCGCTCGCTGCGAAGAGCAGGGAAACCTGAAGTTCTTCAGCGGTCTCGAAGGCCAACTCCACAGCTTGTTCGCCAGCGCCTGGCTGGATCACCCGACTAGCCAGCACCTGCCCCGACTCCGCCAATACCGAGAGCTGCAACGGCGCGCCGTCCAGCGTCACGTTGGCCTTGAACACCAGAAGCTTGCCGGGTTCTACCGGCGTCGAGGCGCTGCGCCAGGTGTACTCGCCTTCGCTGCCCTGCGGGCAATGCAGTTGCGCACGGTTGAGGTGCCACGACACGCTGACGGCTGCGCTAGAGGCATGCCAGTCATCACGACGCGGTGCGAGCAGACGTCCTTCAAAACCGGGCGGCATGATCACTCGATCCACCGGGTCTGGCCGCACAGAGCGGAAAGTGGCCGGATCGATACGAATATCGCACGAGTTGATGGTGTAAGGAATGCCTCGCCGCGGCACATCTTCCAGATACTCGTGGGCCGCATCCAGCGCATCGTTGACCTGCGACTCGTACGGCACGATATCGCGCAGGTCTTCTACGGCGCCGAGGTCGGCACCCAACTCGGACAGCGGACGGATCATGATCACGTTCACGCGCAGGTCGTACTCGGCAAACTGCAGGAACTGCTGCAATTCGTGCACGTTGGTGGCATGTACCACGAACGACACGAACACGCTCGGCAAGTCACTCCAGGCGCGTTGGTCGACGATGGCGCGAATGCTATTGGTGACCCGGTCGAACTCCTTGATCTTCATCACTTCGCGGTGCGTCGGGCCGGTTGCGGCGTTAAGCGAGAAGGTAATCGACTGCAGGCTCAGCAGGTGGGGAATCTGCTCTGGCTCGATCAACGCACCGTTGGTGATCAGGTACGACGAGGCGCCTTTCTTCTGCAAGGTCACCAGCAGCGAGTTGAATTCACGGTACAGGGTCGGCTCACCGTTGCCTTCCACACCATACATGTAGGCGGTATTCAGGGTCGGGGCGATAAAACGCTGGACCTTATCGAACGGCAACTGTTTCTTGATGATGCCGGTGCGTTTGATGGTCACCGAGCAGAATTCGCACAGCGCGTTGCACTGACCGGTCGGGCACAGCGCCAGGTACATCGGCAGACTCAGACTTTCCTCACGGTTCAGGCGCATTTCCATGCCGGCGACAAAGGCGTTGAACAGCCGCGAGCTTTTGCAGCGCCGATGGATGTAGCGCTTGAGCGGGCCCCAGTGCGGTAGGTAGGTGTCGACGTCAAGAATGCGGTCATCGGCCACATAAGGCGCGGCAAGAATTTCCAGCTCGCCGAGCTTGAACGTGCTGCCACGCGGGTAGGTGCCGTAGTAGTTGATCATCGCCAGGCGGTATTCACCGCAGGCGTCAGGCGCACAGGAAAACCCCAGGCGCTGGGCGCCACTCTGCTCCATCGCCCTGACGCGCAGCCAGTGCGTCGAATTGCCGGCACTGCCCTTATGCTCTTCCTTGATCAGTACCAGCGCCAGAGGAGCAGCGTGATCGACCTCGACCTGCAACTCAAAGGTGTAGAGCTGGCCCTTGTTCAGCACCAACGTCGAGGACAGCAGTTGAGTATTGAGCGGACCTTCGTCGCACACCCAGTGGCCTTCGCCCTGCGCTTCACCAGGCTTGGCACACAGGGCCTGCCAGGTAACGCCCGAGGCGATATCCGGCTCGATAAAACCGGTGCGCTTCTTGCGCCCGCTTTCGCGGCTGACGCTTTCAGCGACTTCGACGACAGGAATAATGTTCATGCATAAAGTCCTTCAGACTCGGCGTTCCATAGCGCGCTGGCACTTTCGCGAGCCTGTACATAGGTAGGGCCGCTCAACGCGGAACCGACGAATAGGGCACTGGATACGGTAGATGATTGCGTGACGATGGCCACGGTGCGCACACGCACGCCGTAACCGCTGGAGTACCAGGCGTCTTCAATGGTCCATGGCAGCGCCGCCGGTGCTTCAAACACGGCAGTGCCACCAGCGTATTGCAGCAGTGCGCGGTTGCCTTCCACCGTTACTTGCACACTGGGATGAACCAGGAAATGCCAACGCAACGATTGGCCTAGGCCATTACCCAGACGGTCTTCGACGATCAGCGCACCGTTGTCGGCCAGACAGAGGCGCCGCTCGTGCAGCAGCTCAGGGGCCAGGCGTTGGTAGGACGAATGACGGCCGATAATGCCGATGTGGCCATGGCCATGGCGCGGTACATCCCACTCCGGGTGGCCTTGCTGGACCAGGCGGAACAGCGCCTTGGGGTCCATACCGTGCTGTTCCTCGCCCGCCAGTTGTACGGTGTTATGGTGGGCGGTGGAGCGGAACCAGTTCCGCGCGTCCGGATCCTGGGTGTAGGTATAACTGCCCGCATCGACGAACAGCGGCTGGTTACCGATGGCCCATTCGATGGCGAGTTGGTCATTGTGTTTGTGGTTGCCGATGCCGAAGGTACCGCACACCGAGTTGCTCATCGCCACGTAGTGGCCGGCCTGGCGCAATACCGCGACACCGGTTTGTTCAAAGAGCATCACGGGCGCAGTAGCTGGCAGTTGCGAAGTGGTTGGAACAGGGTCCCACGGATCACGCCAGAACAGCCCCTCGGCCTGCCCTGCGGTGTCCAGCGGTTGCTCGGCCACCTGGCAGCCCAGCACGCTCGCACCGGCAGCCAGCAGGTGGTCCATGTGTTCTTGCTCGGCTTCCCAGCGGTCATAGGCTGAAAAGATATGCGCACGGCCGTTGTCGGCATCGCCAATCTGCGGCAGGCGGCCGCTGTCCTGGCGCAGGGCACTGACAAAATGCAGGGCCTTGAGCAAGCGCTCGCGGTACTCGGCCGAGAAGGGTTGTTTGTGGTGCTGCGCCAGGGCATAGGCGGAGAGGAACATTTCGGTGACCAGGCGGTGGTACGGCACGCTCGACTCGAAACCGCCGCCGTCATCCAGCAGTTGTAGGCGCACTTGCTGCTCCAGCCCGGCTTCGGCAATACCGCGCCACACACAACCGGCGTCCAGCCCCGGGAAGTTCATCGCCAGCCAATACAGGCCGAACAGGTTGGCCAGGCCATGGTTGGAGACGATGATGCGTCCCTCCAGGGTGCCGAATTCCAGGTTCGCAGTGACATGCCGGCCGTGCTGCACCAGGCTCTTGAGAAAACGCCGCCACCAGCCACGGTTCAGCTCTTCCGAGCCTTGGAAAAAGGACAGGCCAGCTTGCCAACTGACCAGACGCAGCGCCACGTCCATTGGGCATGCCCAATGGACGCCGAGCCCCGGACGGGTCTGGGCGATAAAGTCGGCGATGGTGCGCGCATAGCAGCGTGCATATTTTTCATCGCCAGTCAGCCAGTACGCTTGCCCTAGGGTCGGGAAGTGCTGGCAGCGGGTCAACTCCCACGGGCCCTTCACATCGGCTGTGCCACGGCGCATGACAAACGGCGACCAGCGCCATTGGCTGAATACCGAGGCGTAACGCTCGCCGGAAATCGGGTCGAGGTTCCAGTCGATACGGTGCCCGGCGCCACGCTTGCCACGGCGCATGTCCACCGGGCCGCTGCCGAGCAGGTCGAACTCGCCGCGTACCAGCCGATCGGCCTGGGCAATGATGCGCTCGACCTCACCGGGTATGGCCTTGAGCTGCTGCACCACAGAATCACGGTCGGAGGGCAGAAAGTTGCGTCGGCCGAAATCACCGCGACGCTGGCGGATCAGGTAGGCGTAGAAGCCCTGCCAGCCATTGCGGCGCAAGATGGCGGTCATTTCACCGTCTGCCGGTTGCCGGGTGAACAGGTAGCGACCCCACTCCCAGGTACGTTCCTGAACGCTTTCAAACCGATGCAATACGCGTTTCAGACGTTCCCGGTGTGGCGCGACGAGCGCGCGCAGCGCATGCCCGAGCTTGCGCCGGACGAAGCGAGTTCCTCTACCGATCACAATGGCTCCTTCAGTGCAGTCGAACGCTGCGCAACATGGTGCACAATCTTGTGCACGTGCTGCTTCCAGGTGTAGTTGTCGAGTAACGCCTGGCGCGCATTGGCGCCGAGTGCCGCCCACAGTTCCGGGCGAGCGGCCAGACCCGCCACCGCATTGACGAAGTCTTCGGTGTCACCCGGCTTGCACAGTACCGCGCGCTGGCCTGTGAGTTGTGCTACGTCGGCGGTCACCAGCTCCCGGGTGTCGAGCGACGGCGTCAGCACCTCTCCGATCTGCTCCAGGCGGCTGGCGACGATGGCACCGCCAAGCGCCATGTATTCGAACAGTTTGGTCGGCGAGCCGAAGAACTTGCTGTCGACCATATGACGGTTGTGCGGCGAGATCAGAATATCGCTGCAGGCCAGCAGCCTGGCCGCCTCGGTCTGCGCCACGGTACCCGGCATATGCACGCGGTCCTGCAGGTTGTGGCGCTTGACCGCATCATCCACCAAGTGGCGGAAGTTGCCGTCACCGATCAGCAGGAAACGCAGGTTGGGGTCGCGTTCGCACAGCAATGGCAACGCTTCGGCCAACACATCGATGCCATGCCAGCCACCAAAGGTGCCGATAAAACCGACCACACAGTTGTCCGCCTGCCAGCCCAGGTCCACACGCATCTCGCGCTGGAGCTGTCTGTCGAGGGGAGCATAGTGCTCCGGCGAGCAACCATTGGGGTTGAACAGGATCTTCTCGGCGGCGATGCCTTGCTGGATCAGGCCATCCTCGATCACCTCGGAAATTGCCACGATGCTGGTGGCCTGGGCAAAGGCAGCCCGCTCGGCCAGGGCAAACGCGGTTTCCAACTCGTAGCCTCGCTCGTCGAAGCTGCGCTTCATGGAGATTTCCGAGCCGTTGTACTCGAGAATGTAAGGAATCCCCAGCTCGCGGCTCAGTTGCGCGCCGACGTAGCTGCCGAGGATGGCGCGCTCGTAGATATAAGCGGGCTTCAGTTCGGCCAGGCGATCACGCAACCACTTATAGTAGAAACGCGAGGCCTTCAACACGTCGATCTCGTTACAGGTCGAGGACGGCGAATCCATGATTACCTGCTCGATGCCCATCACATCAAGCAAATCAAAACGGTTGGCCATAAAGCACACCAGGTTTTCGGTGCACTCGGCCAGTTCCTGGGCCACATAGCAGGTGTGCCCGTAGCTGCCGCCTGCTGCGATCTTTACCCAGTAGTCGGTGCGCAGATACACGCCGGTGCCGGGGATTTTATTCTCGGCGCTGGGCACACCGTTGATGGCCAACGGCACAGGCGACGCCTCGGCGATATGCCGCTCGATCTCGGCGACGATGGACGACTCCGAGTCGCCCAACAAGCGCGCCAGGGAGGCCGGCATCCATTCGATGATCAGGTCGCTCACCTCCAGCGACGAAGGGCCGCCCAGGGCATTGCTGAACACCACGGTCAGGCTCTGGGAGGTACCCGGGTCAATCACAAAACGCTCGGTGAAACGGCCCTTGGGCAGCGGGAAGTTGCCCAGCCAGCTGGACTCTTCGGTATTCAGGCAGCCGACGGCCATGGCGCCGCTGGCCAGTTCGCCGGAAATCGACAGTACCGCCATCTGGTTCGGCTTGGCGGCAATCAGCATCGAACGCAATTGGTAGCCCCAGTCGGAGTCGTCGCTGCCCAAATGGAAGCCCTCCCCTTGCGAGGTAAAGGCACTGGCCCCGACTGCACTCCAGCCGAACTGCTCCACGCGCTCGATACGGGCCACGCGCACAGCGTGCCAGATGCCAGCGGCGCGACGCCGCAGAGCACGCGCTACACGCAGAGGGAACTGGAGGATTGGCAAATTGCGCACGACTAGATACTCCCCATAAACGCAATACCATTTGTAGTCAGCACCTTGACCAACGCATCGCGCGTGGCCGGCTCGGCACCGGTAATCGAGAACACACCCTTCTTGAGCAGCCACAGCCAGAAATCCGGCTCGCCGATACCTTGCTGTTTAAACGTGCCACGTAAAGGGTCGAGCATAAAACCGACCTGATCGACGTTACGACACAGTTGCCGCCCTGCTAGCACCTCGCATTGACCTCCTGCCTTTTCAGCGCCCGCTACCGAGAGGTTTTCCGGGACCAGTAGATCGCGCATTGCCCCCTCGGAGGAATAAAGGCGCACCTCTTTCGGCGGCAAGGATAGCGCCTGCGCAAGATGGACCGGCGTACCGTCGCGGGTCGTCACCAGCCTGGCATTGAAAGTAGGGTCAAACACATAGAAGCGTTTGGCTCCGGGCGGACCAATGGCCACCACGGTGGTGACGTGCGTGAGAATGTCCTGCGAGCCGAAGTCCATGACGAAGGCTTCATAGCCGAACCTGTTCAGCAACCGCGCCATAAACACCGCGAAGCCCCCGCAGGAAACCCCGTTCTGCTTGCCCTCAAAAGACTCTGAGAGAATCTGTTCGAGCGGCGTCGAACCAATCCTGGCATGCAGCGTCTTTCCATTTTCGATCACCAACTTGGGCGATACCCAGTGCATCAACTGCTCGGCAGCAGCCAGTCCCTCGGTCGAATGCTGCGCGCCTGGCGGTAGCTCCAGCGCTGGAATCTCCCGTTTGATGCGCGACACCATCTGCGCCTCGGTGGCGCATTGCGGGCAGCCTGTCAGGCTGGCCTTGTCGATCTGATAGGCAAACGGCTGGTCGGCATAGATCAGCAGTTCAACCCGTGCGCCGGCCGCCAAGTTGAGGGAATACAGGCCGTCAGGCATCTGAAAGTAAGCAGGCGTCCCACCGTCGATAATCAGGCGTCCGTTCACGGTCTGAGGCCCTAGCTGGCGCCCAACCAGCTCGAACTTGCGCACCCCCTCAGGGCTGGCTTCAAAGACCAGTTCCAGCCCCGCCGGCGGAGTGCCACCGCGAATCTGCAGAGTGCCGTGGTGCAACTTCAGCCTGGGTTTCTGATAAGGCTGCACCACCAAGCCGCTGCTCTCGCCGAAGAACTGTTCGGCGAGAGCCAACCCGTTCGACTGTTGTGCAGCCTCCGCATCGGTAACGCACTGCGGGCAGCCCGTCAGGGTGGTTTTGTCGATCTGATAGGCGTACGGCAGATCGGCATAGATCAGCAGTTCAACACGCGTGCCCGACGCCACCGTGATGGACAACGGGCCATTAGGCATACTGAAGTAAGTACTCGGCTGACTGTCGATGGTCAGCCGCCCGGTCACGACCTGAGCCCCTATCTGGCGCCCCTCCACCTCCAGCTTGCGCGGCCCCTCCTGGCTGGCTTCAACCACTAGGCCTAGTCCCGCCGGGCTGCTATCGCTACTGATCTGCAGCTTGCCACGGTGCACTAACAGCTCTGGGGTCTGATAAGGCTGCACGAGTAAGCCACTGTCTTCGCCGAAGAACTGCTTGAGCCCAAGCGCCCCCCGCGTATCGAGCAGCGTCGAGTGCGATACCGCAACCGCCGTTATGCTGATGACAGCCAGCGCGGCAAGACTCAACAGCTGTGGGCGCCAGCGCCGCAGGTCGGCTCCGGACAGGCGCGAGAACTTCGCCACAAAAGCAGTGAGCAAGCGGATCAGATCAAACTTATTGCGAGGTTCATTGGCGTCCATCCCAGTCAGGTGTCCACGTGAATGGCCGCTACGCCGGTAAGTAATTCTTCAACGCGCAGCGACACCGCCGTAGTTTCGATAATCTCATCGAAGGGAATCGGTGCCGGGCCACCGCTGGCCAGCGCCTCGGCCAGCAGTTTCATCTGCGTGCCCTGACCTTTGTCCGCCTCGCAGGCAGACCACAGCACTTCACCGGTGCTGGCCTTGATCAGTTGTTTGAAGTCGTCGATAACATAGGCTTCGCCATCGCAGAACACCTCGATACGCTCTTTCGGCAGCCCTTGCTTGGGGCCGAGTGCGGTATAGAACAGGTTGCCGATACTGCCGTCGGCATAACCGACCGTAGCGCTGAAGTTGTCAGTGGCCAGGTAAGGTCGGCCGCCAGGGTTGATGCCGGTGGCGCTGACCGAGGTGGCAGCAGCGCCCGTCAGGCAACGGAACACGTCATACATATGGCAGGCTTCGCCGATATTGCGGCCGCCGCCCTGCTCGGTTTGAATCCAGTGGTCCAGTGGAATGTAACCACCGTTAAGACGGTAGTTGATCGCCAGCGGCGCAGTACGCCCGGCCAGCACCTCGCGCAGGGCCTGAATGGCCGGCGAGAAGCGACGGTTGAAACCGACCATTAGCAAAGGCGGATTTTCCAGCGCGTCGTGACACTCGGTCAGCGCGTCGAGCTCATCCCAGGTGATCGCCACCGGTTTCTCGACGAAAACATGTTTGCCGGCGTTCAACCCGGCGATGGCCTGGGCCGCGTGCTCGCAATGCCGAGTTGCGATCACCAACATATGCACATCGGGATCGTCGATCGCGGCGTTGAGATTGGAGGCGAATACACCCAGGCGACGCTCGCGCACAAAGTTGCCACCACGCACTGCATCACGGCTGACCACACCATGCAGGAAGATGTTGCCCATGCGGTCGAGCATCGGCACCAGCATCGACTGGCCATATGCGCCAGCCCCCACCAGCAGGTAGTTGATCTTCCCGGTCTGCGGGCTGCGCGCACCGCGCAGTTGAATACGCTCGGCCTCAGCCGGCTCGACCACCGCGTTATCGGCACGGGTGTAATCGAGCAGGACACCAATCGGCGGCTCTTGGCTGTTGGCCAGGGTTTTATACAACGCCGGCGCCTCGTCTACCGGGGCGATGATATCGACCAGCGACTCCACATCCAGGCGCTTGGCCGCAATCAGCTCCATGTAGCTCTGCATATTGCGGTTGAGCGTCCAGCGCACATAGGAGATCGGGTAATCGTTGCCCTTCTCTTCGTAACTCGCATCGTAGCGACCCGGCCCGTAGGAGGTGCTCATCAGCAGGTCGATTTCCTTGCGGTAGAAATGCGCTCGCTGCACGTTCAGGCCGACGTCGCCGACGATAACCACCACACCGCGACGGCGAGTGATTTCCATGGCCGTGTTGATCACGCCATCGGACTTGGTCGCAGCGGTGATCAGGGTACGGTCGCAACCCAGACCGGCGGTGGTGTCACGGATCAGACGGGGAAATTCCGCGGCATTCGAGGTGCCATGCTCCATGCCCAATTCACGGGCACGCTCTACGCGCTTGGGATCGAGGTCGAAGCCGATCACCTGGCAACCGGCCGCACGCAACAGTTGTACGGTCAGCAGGCCGAGCAGGCCCAGGCCGATCACCGCGACCTTTTCACCGAGGTCCGGCTGCGCGCGACGCACGCCTTGCATGGCGATGGTGCCGATAGTGGCCGAGGCCGCCCAGCGCATGTCGCAGCCTTCCGGAACTGGGCACACTAGGTTGCGCGGCACCAGTACATAGTCGGCATGGTTGGCACGCCCGGCGCCACCACAGGCCACACGATCACCCACCTTCAGTCCCTGCACGCCAGCGCCCACTGCCACCACCACACCGGCAGCGGAGTAACCAAGGTTCCAGCCAGTTTCATCCATTTCGTTGTGCGGATCGCCATCCGGGTTAGGTGCCACCAGCACCACGTGCAGCCGCTCGAAATCGGCCTTGGTCACGCCACCCTGGGCGTTGGAGATCACCAGTTTTGCTGCTGCTTCGCCCTGCGGGTCGAAGATCAGTCGATCATCCAGCGCGCCCGGCGTCAGGGTGCGGTTGCCAAGCCACTTGCTACCGTTTTCATCGAGGATGCCGATGGCCAGCTTGCCGCTGTCGATGGCGCCGCGCAGTTCCACGGCAACCTGATAGCCGAGCGGAATCTGGAACACGGCCGTGTGCGCCTGATACTGCCAGTCGGAATCATCGGTCAGCAGCAACAAGCGCCCGTTGTCGGCAACGAACTCGCTGGCCGCATCACGCTCCCAAGCTACTGCACCCAGCTCTTGGTCAGGAAGGCGCGCCTTGGGCGGTTCGGGGATGAGCCGGGCGATCTGATTTTTGGCGATACGTTTAAGGCGTGAGGCTGCCAGGCGGGGATCGGCAATAGCCTTCGCCAGATAACGGCTAGCACGGCTGGTGATCTCGCGGGCCTGGTCCAGGCCGGTAGACGCCTCGCTTGGGGCCGTCGGGCGCAGACCGGCCACTTCGGTGCCCACACTGATCATCGAATACTGCACATGAACCAGGACCGCACCTGGCTCAACGCCAGGTGCGGGCATCCGTGCGACACGTACGCGATCACTGGCTAACAGAACTTGCCTCATCAACACTTTCCTTCGTCTTGAGCAACTGCATCGAATGTTCGCTGATACTGACAATACACAGGGCGGTCATACCCAGCCCGTCATGTTCAGAACTGCGATATCGGTGTCAGGACTGCAATTGTTTTTCTATCGCCAAAGCCAGCCGCGTCGTCGCCAACTGACTCATAATGTTCTTTTCATCCAACGCCCCGGCGTTGATGGCATCCACCAGTGCCAGAAGTTCTTCATGCTGGCCTTTTTGCGGCGTAGCCGATGCCCAACGCTTTACGCTCTCGCCTGCCACGGTAACCGCCCGATAATCATCCAGGCTCAATACCTTCCCATCCGTGTAGATATCCATGCGCTCTTTCGGATGGCTGGGCGAACCCAGCGAGGTATACAGCAGGGTTGCTACCGAGCCATCGCTGTAGCGAATAGTCGCGCTAAAATTTTCGTTACGCCGAATTCCGCCAGCGCTGCCGCCAATGGCAGTGGCCTCTACCGTCACGGGCTCGGCGTCCGTCAGGAAAGCGAACAGGTCGTAGATATGGCAGGCCTCGCCAAGATTGCGCCCGCCGCCCTCCACTCCATGCACCCAGTGGTCCGGAGGCAGGTAACCGGCATTCATCCGGTAGGAAATCATCAGCGGCGCGGCACGGTCTTGCAGCAGCGCCTTGATGCAAACGATACCCGGGGCGTAGCGGCGATTGAATCCAGTCATCAACAACGGCTTGGGCCCAGTGCTGGCAGCGCTGTAGAACGCTTCGACGGCAGCCAGCTCTGCTTCATGCAGGGCCAGGGGCTTTTCAACCAACACATGCTTGCCGGCCTCCAGCGCTTGCTTGACCATTTCTGCATGCAAGTGATGCCGTGTGGCAATCAACACCAGGTCCACTTCCGGGTCGGCCAGCGCCTCACGGTAATCGGTGCCAGCAAAGCTGGCGCCGAACTGCGTGGCAGCGGCTTTGCCGCTGCTGCCGGTGCGGCTGATTACCCAGCGGAGCTCATAGAGCTCGCGTAACTTGAGCAGATTGGGCAGATGCACGCCCTGGGCAAAACCACCGGCACCAATCACCGCGACCCGCACTCTACCGTCTTTATTAACAGGCTCGCGCAGCATCAGGCTGTGGGTCTGCTCCGGCTGCCCTTCATTCGGGTAACGCAACAGGGCCAACAGTGGCCGGTCATTGCCTTGAGCCAGGCGCACATACAGCGCCTCGGCGCCCGCCAGGTCGACCACCTCGGGCAACAGCGCCTGCACGTCCACCTTGCCCTGCGCCAGGAGCTCCAGATAGGCCGCCATATTGCGGTTTTCCGTCCAGCGCACGTAAGCCAGAGGATAATCCTGACCACCCTCTTCGTAGTCCGGATCGTAGCGCCCCGGCCCGTAGGAGGTGGAGATAAAAAAATCGAGTTCCTTGCGATAGAAGTCTTCGCGCTTGATATCCAGCCCGACGTCGCCTACGAGCACCACACGGCCCTTCTTGCGGCAGGCACGCATGGCTAGGCTTATCAGCTCACTGCTGGCCGAAGCCGCCGTGATCACTACTGCATCGGCACCCAGGCCGTCGGTCAGCCAAGTAATCCGGGCGACCTGATCGTCTTGAGTAGGATCGATGCCCAGGTCCATGCCACATTGGCGCGCGATGTCCAGACGACGCACGTCCGGGTCAACGCCAATAACCCTGCAACCATTGGCCTTGAACAGTTGCACAGCCAATTGCCCGAGCACGCCCAGGCCGACCACCACTATGATTTCGCCCAGGGTCGGCGCCGTTCTGCGCACGCCCTGCAAGGCTATGGCTCCCAGGGTCACGGTGGCCGCTTGATGCGTTGCCAGCGCCGGGGGCACCAGCACGGCCAGGTTGACCGGGACGTTGATGATTTCTGCGTGATTGGCAATGCCAGCACCGGCGCAGGCCACCCGATCACCGACCTTGAAGCCGTCGACTTGTTCGCCCACTTCCACTACCACGCCGGCGGCCGAATAGCCGGTAGGCTGCCCAGCAGCCAACGTGCCACGGATTCGCGCGACGGTGCGCGACAGCCCTTGCTCGCGGACCATATCGAAGGCCCGTTTGATTTTTTCCGGATGCTTCAACGCTCGCTTATACAGCGGCTCTGCGGCCGAAACCACGCTGGCGGCCTCCGTGCCCACGCTGACGCAGGAGAATTCGACCCGCACCAGAATATGCCGGCTTCCCACCAAGGGAGCGGGGACTTCTTCCAGTCGTGCAGCACCCTGCCTTAACAGCAGTTGCTTCAACGCCACGCCCCCCGGGTATCGATCACCACTTTGCCCTCAAGCAACGCGCGATCAATGGTCAGGAAGGCCTTGTGATTGACCAGCAAGAGCACGATATCGGCATCGGCGATAGCCGCTTCAGCCTGCATAAACTCAACGTTGCGATACTTGCTCAAAGCCGGCGGCAACGACTCGACATGGGGCTCGACGGCGTAGATCAGGCCATCTATCTCATGGGCCAGGTGCGCGGAAATTTCCAGTGCGGGGCTTTCGCGCAGATCATCGATATCCGGCTTGAAGGACAGCCCCAGGCACGCGATCTTGGGATTGCTCAGACCCTTGGCAGCAGCCTTGACTTGCTCGATCACCCAACGCGGTTTGCCATCGTTGACCAGCCGGGCTGTGTGGATCAGCTTCGCCAGGTCTGGCGTTTGCTCGACGATAAACCAGGGATCCACCGCAATGCAGTGCCCGCCCACGCCAGGGCCGGGTTGCAAAATGTTCACCCGTGGGTGGCAGTTGGCCAACTCGATGAGTTCCCACACATCGATGCCCTGGCGGTCGCAGATCAGCGACAGCTCGTTGGCAAAGGCGATATTGACGTCGCGAAAGGCGTTTTCGGTCAGCTTGACCATCTCGGCTGTACGCGCACTGGTGGTCCGGCAATGGCCTTCGACGAACAATCGGTAGAAGGTGGCCGCCTCCTCGGCACACCTGGGCGTCATACCCCCGATGATGCGGTCATTGCTCACCAGTTCGTGGATGATCCGACCCGGCAGGACACGCTCGGGGCAGTAAGCCAGGCGGATATCCGAACTTTCACCGGCAGTGCCGGGAAAACTCAGGTCCGGGCGCACGGCGCGCAGCCACTGTTCGAGCTTCTCTGTGGTGCCCACGGGTGAGGTGGACTCGAGAATCACTAGGTCACCCTTCTTCAGGACAGAGGCGATGCTGTTCGCCGCCGCCTCGATATAGCCGAGGTCGGCTTGCTGGCCATCTTTGAACGGCGTGGGCACCGCCACCATAAACACGTCAGCGGGTTCTGGTTGCAGCGAGGCACGGAAACGGCCCGAGGCCACGGCGCCGGAGAGCAGCACGTCGAGCTCTGCCTCGACGATATGAATCTTGCCCGAATTCAACGTAGCCACGATAGCAGGATTGACATCGATGCCCAGAACCTGACAGCCACGACTGGCAATCAGGGCCGCCGTTGGCAAGCCGATATAGCCCAGCCCGATCATCGACACACGCTTGTATTGGATCATCCCAGTATTCTCTGCACGATTCGCTTAGCGGCCAGGCCATCCCCATAAGGATTTCCGGCCCTTGCCATGATTTGGTATTCGTTTTTGCCATCAAGTAGGCGCAGGGTCTCGGAGACGATCTTGCCGGTGTCCGTGCCGACCAGCCGCACGGCGCCGACCTGCAGCCCCTCAGGGCGCTCGGTGGTGTCACGCATCAGCAAAACCGGCTTGCCCAGCGAGGGCGCTTCCTCTTGGATGCCGCCCGAATCGGTGAGAATCAGATGGCAGCGCTTCATCAGATAAACGAAAGGTAGGTAGTCCAGCGGTGCGATCAAATGCGCCCGCGGACAGTCACCAAGAATCCGGCCAACCGGCTCTTGTACATTCGGATTGAGATGGACGGGATAGACAATTTCCACATCATCGCGGCCAGCCAGTTCGCGCAGCGCCACGCAGATATTTTCGAAACCCTGGCCGAAGCTTTCACGGCGGTGGCCGGTAACCAGAATCAGTTTGCGACTGCCGTCAATAAAGCTGAACTGCTCCTCGAGCCGCTTGGTCAGGACATCGTCAGCCTCAATGCGCTGCACCACATCAAGCAAGGCGTCGACCACGGTATTACCAGTGACGCAGATGCTGCTATCGGCAATGCCTTCACGCAGCAGGTTGGCGCGCGCGGCCTCGGTGGGGGCGAAATGATGGGTGGCGATGGTGCCAGTCAAGCGCCGGTTGATTTCTTCAGGCCACGGCGAATAGATATTCCCGGTACGCAGCCCAGCCTCCACATGGCCGACTGGAATGCGCTTGTAATAAGCGGCCAGGCTGACGGCAAAGGTAGTGGAGGTATCACCATGCACCAGAATTAGATCCGGCTGCTCGGCTTCGAGCACCGGCTCAATGCCCTGCATGATCCGCACGGTGATATCGGTCAGGCTCTGCCCGGGACGCATGATATTGAGATCATGGTCGGACACGATACCGAACACGTCCAGCACTTGGTCCAACATCTCTCGTTGCTGGGCCGTGACGCACACGCGGCTGTCGATCAAGGCTTCCGCCTGAAGCTGCTTGATCACAGGAGCCATCTTGATGGCTTCTGGTCGTGTGCCAAAAACACAAAGTACCTTCATTCGCCCAGCATCCTTCTGCAACTAAAAACAGCGGCGCATTGCTCAGGCATTTGCAGTTTTCCTGCGTAATCTGTGCAGCAGCAGGAGCACACCACTCTACGAAGATACGTATACTATTGAATAATAAAGCTTTTTTTCGATGGAAAAATATTAGGGGTGGAACTGTAGCACTTAATGCAAGGTGTTACCACGCAATGCAAAGTGTTACCAAGCCAACGAAGCAAGCGCGCCAACACCACGTGTGTAGTTTCAGCGGCTCACCCTAAAGGCTATTGCCGTTTCGCTACGGCGCCATCCCGGCACTACTATCCATGAGATCAGGCGACACAGTCAGTTGGATCGATACGACGCAACTGACCATGCCGAAATCTCGGCGCACACCCCAGCGGGTTAGGCCTGTGCCAAGTCGCGCTCTGACTTCACGCCCTGCCGTACTTATCCTCAAAACGTACGATATCGTCTTCACCCAGATACGAGCCGGACTGTACTTCGATCAACTCCAGCGGAATGACACCAGGATTTTCCAAAGCATGAACCTGGCCGATGGGGATGTAGGTAGATTGGTTTTCAGTCACCAGATAAGTCTTCTCGCCATTGGTCACCCTCGCGGTACCGCTGACAACAATCCAGTGCTCGGCGCGGTGGTGGTGCATCTGCACCGACAGCTTGGCCCCCGGCTTTACCGTGATGAGTTTGACCTGGTAACGATAGCCATTATCGATGGAGTCATACATGCCCCACGGGCGGTACACCTCTCGATGGTTGATGTGCTCGTTACGCGCGTCACACTTCAATTGCTCGACGATTTTCTTCACATCCTGAACATGATCCTTGTGCGCAACCAACACAGCATCTTTGGTTTCGACGATCACCAGATCCTTGACGCCCACCGTCGCCACCAAGCGGCTATCAGCATGCACATAGGTGTTGAGCGAATGCTGATTGAGCACATCCCCCTTGAACACATTGCCCTGCTCATCTTTCTCACTGACATCCCACAAAGCCGACCAGGACCCGATATCGCTCCAACCGGCATCCAGCGCCACCATCACCGCATCGGCGGTTTTTTCCATCACCGCATAGTCGATGGAGTCTTCCGGGCATGCGGCGAAAGCCGCTTGATCAACGCGAGTGAAGTACATGTCCTGCGAGCCGCCCGCCAACGCCTGGCGGCAGGCGGCGAGAATATCGGGGCGAAAACACTCCAACTCCTCCAGGTAGCGCCTGGCGCGAAACATGAACATCCCGCTGTTCCAGAAGTAATTGCCGCCGGCAAGATAGTCGCGAGCCGTAGGCAGGTCGGGCTTCTCGACGAAGCGGTTTACTGCAAAACCACCACCACCGATTGAGACGCCTTGCTCGATATAGCCATAACCAGTTTCCGGATGAGTCGGCACGACACCGAAGGTCACCAACTTGCCGGCCTTGGCCAACGGCAAGGCCGCCTGAATACTCGCCTGAAACGCCGGCACATCCTTAATCAGATGATCGGCCGCCAGCACCAACAGAATCGGATCGTCTGCTTCTGCACAAGCCTGCAAAGCAGCCAAGGCAATGGCCGGGGCGGTATTACGGCCCACGGGCTCAAGCAGTATATTGGCCTGCTCCATACCCAACAGACGCAGTTGCTCCGCTGCGAGAAAACGGTGCTGCTCGTTACAGATCAAACGCGGTGACGCCGCCTTAAGCCCCTGTAAACGCTGGATGGCGGCCTGAAGCATGGAAAAGTCATCGACCAACGGTAGAAACTGTTTCGGATTGAGTTGGCGCGACAACGGCCAGAGACGGGAGCCGGAACCGCCAGCCATGATTACAGGGAAGAACATTTCAGCTTCCTTTTAAAAATCTTTGAAGTGTATTGCAGGTTATCCATCCAGGCACGGGGGTTGTCGCACACCTTGCAGCGCCGAGAATATCTATGAGAACACTAATACCTGAGCCGAGACACGAGCCTGTCACAGGCTTTGGCTGCGACGTAATGACTTGGCACCCGCAAAGCCTACGTATGGCACGTTAGTCGGGCAGATGCCGCGAGCGATATCGGATCAGAAATGAAAAAAAGGCGTCCAAAGAATAATGCCAGTCAATTAATGAAAAACGCCGCTTACTCACGAAGAGAAAACGGCGTTTTTATGCGCACCAGAGTGACTGGGAGTCCCAGATAGCCTGAAACCAAAGCTTAACTGATCGGCATTAGTCAAAAGTACGCCTTTTCAGTGTTTGGGGAGTAGTCGCAGCGACTCTTTAACTCCCAGTCTTGCGAGTTTGGGTTCAGAATCCGACAGCATGGTCCGCTTGTGGTCGCGCGCACCACAACACTTTCCATATCGATCTCTCAAGCAGGTCGTCCTCCTGAAGACACAAACCTTAAATTTAGTATGGAGTTAGGTACAACCTAGCTTTCCATTGGCACGGTGAAGGATGCGAGAGGAGCACTATCCATGCCGAGACCGCAAAAAATGTATAGGCATGATCTTGCTGCCCGGTAAGCAGCTATCTCGCGGGCCAAGATCCAACGAGGGCACGCCTCAACGATAAATGCTTTAGGCAAGACGGCAATTCCCAATCACCATGTAACCGCACACAATCGCGTTAAATTCTTATCCGCACTGGCATAACCAAGGAGCTCTAGGTGTCCAAAAGATCAATGTTGCCTTCCTTGAATCGCCCCGGATTCTCTATCACGCTTTCTGAAAGCTGCTGCTTATTGATTAAGTAGCTCTCAATCACATTGGGCAGCTCAGAATGAGCGTGCTTTTCCCTTTCTACGGAGGCGGATACTGCATCCTTCTTTTGCACACGGTAGGACACGTGGGCGACGAGAAGGCCAAAAAGAATGGAAAAGATCGAGAGCCAGTTATTAAAATTCTAGCACTGGTACATCTCAGTCCGTTGAGAGGACGCGACAGGTGCGCGCGTACGCGCCAATTAAAAGCCTGCCAAATATCTCAGATGCACCCGCATTGCCCCCATGGAACGTTTCGGATACTCAAGATAAAGCTGACAGCCCTTCAAAATATGGTGTCCCAGGCGGGGTTCGAACCTGCAACCTTCCCCTTAGGAGGGGGATGCTCTATCCAATTGAGCTACTGAGACATTCTGCGCGCAGCGAGGCGCTGAGGACGGCGTGCATGGTAACGGCCAGCATGGCGTTTGTCATGTCATCGCCCGGCCTTTTTTGATACATGAAAAATGCCTGCCGGCCCGGGACGCAGCACCGATCGTGCATTCTGCAATAAAGCCAAGGGCCATCATTGCAGAATGCACGTCAAACCCGTTTGACCTAAAATACAACCAATTGTTTTATAAGGATTTTTATAAATAAACCGAGTGGCATAAGCCCTGCTTTATCTGCATGACAACATTCAGCCCCTATCAAAGGGAGCGCGGAGACCATCACCATGACTTCTGCCCTGGTACTGCTCAATACACTGGCCATCGGCGCCTTGCTGATCATGAATACGCAGCCACCGAGTGCGGGCACCGCTCAAGCAACAACCTCCCTTCTTCAGCATGTGCCCACTACGCGCCTGGCGGTTACAACCGCCCCTTTTTCAGGGCAACCGGGCTTTGTTGAAGACAGGTCGCAATCCCAATCCGCAGTACCACGCAACGACCGCTGGGTTTTCTAAGGTGTTATCTATTGGCCTGAGCGGTCCTGGACCGCTTACCAAGCGGCTTCGCCAGTGACCTCAAGCTTGCTGGTCGCGCACTTGATCGGCCGACGCAACCAGCTCGACCCGATCCTGCGCCGGTACTGACAGCGCCTGTTCGAGCAGATGTTGCAACCGGGCAACGGTCGCGCTCAATGGTGTGGAGTTATCCAGGCGGTACAAGGTTACACCGGCATCAAGGTCGGAGCCGACAGCAAACTGCTGATTGCGCGCGAGGCGTTGGTCAATCTGTTCTACCGTCTCACGTCCACGCGCCACCAGGCGCTGGCGCAAGACCTCGTGCTCGACTGTCAGGAGAATCGGTATCAGCGTCGGATAGCGCTGCAGTGCCTGCTTTAGATGCCCTCTGGAGCCGTTAACCAAGACATGATGCCCCGCCGCCAGCCACGGGTCGATCAGGATGGGGATACCGTAGCCCAGCCCATTGGCATGCCAGCTCAACGCAAAGGCGCCCTGCGCTTCGAGCGTGCGAAACTCACTGGCTGAGACGCCCACCGCCGCTTCGCCAATCGCTTGCGCCGAGCGAGTGATTGTACGTTGCGCGACAAGGCAGCCGAGCCGTTGCAGCACATGGGCCGCCGCTTCGATCAGGCTGTCCTTGCCGGAACCGGAGGGCCCCATCAGATAAATCAGTCTGCCCGGCATAAACCACTAACCTCCCGTCTTGCCGACTAGTAAATTGGCTTGATGGCACTATGCTAATTAATGAAAGCACAAGGCCATATCTCGCACCCTGCCTGGGTCTTTAGGCCAGGCCGGAAGGCTTGTGCAGCCCCCACAGCCCTCAGGACGGCCGCTACCGAAAAAAACTTTCAAATGGACACAGATTTCTGACAATTGGTGCTGGCATAAAGCCTTTATTCAGTTCAATATTTGTCACAGAATTGACGCCAAGGAACTGGCAAATATGAGGCATAGTGCGGGCCTCTTAGCAATTCAGGTTGAACATTTGGCATCAAGGGCTGTCGTATCTGACATCCTGCGGCCAATCCCGAAAACCGCTCCCCTGAACTAACCGGTTAACTATATGCGCCCAATGAAACAGGCAATTTATTCCAGCCGTACCGCTGACAAGTTCGTCGTGCGTTTGCCCGATGGAATGCGCGAACGCATTGCCGAGGTCGCTCGCAATCACCACCGGAGCATGAACTCCGAAATCATCGCTCGCTTGGAACAAAGCCTTATCCAGGAAGGAGCCCTGGGTGAAGACTTGAACATGCGCCTGGACAGCCCCGAGCTGTCGCTACACGAACGCGAGCTGCTGCAACGCTTCCGCCAGCTTTCCCATCGCCAGCAAAACGCGCTCGTATCGCTGATTGCTCACGATGTCGAGAACGCTTCCGACGATAATTGATCCACCCGAAAGCTCAAGCCAGCATTTAGCTGGCTTTTTTTTGCCTGAAATAAAGAGAGAGGGGGAAATGCAAAAACGGTGCAATCCAAAGGACTGCACCGTCGAGGTCTAGAGCAAGAAGATTGTCGCCAATCCGAGGAAGATAAAGAACCCTCCGCTGTCGGTCATGGCCGTGATCATCACGCTTGCCCCCATTGCGGGGTCACGCCCAAGGCGCGCAAGCGTCATGGGGATCAAGACGCCCATCAACGCAGCCAATAGCAGGTTGAGGGTCATCGCTGCCGTCATCACGACGCCCAGCGACCAGCTGTCATACAACAGATAAGCCACGATCCCGATCACCCCGCCCCACAACAGGCCATTGATCAAGGCCACCGCCAGCTCCTTGCGCATCAGGCGCGAGGTATTACCGGTACTGACCTGGTCCAGCGCCATGGCCCGCACGATCATGGTAATCGTCTGGTTACCGGAGTTGCCGCCAATCCCGGCTACGATGGGCATCAATGCCGCCAACGCCACCAGCTTCTCGATCGAGCCTTCGAACAAACCAATAACCCGCGAAGCGAGAAAAGCGGTGATCAGGTTGACCGCCAGCCAGGCCCAACGGTTGCGCAGGGACTTCCAGACCGAGGCAAAAATATCTTCCTCTTCACGCAGACCGGCCATGTTGAGGACTTCGGTCTCGCTCTCCTCACGAATCAGATCGACCATTTCATCAATGGTCAAACGGCCGATCAGCTTGCCGTTCTTGTCGACTACCGGCGCGGAAATCAAGTCATACCGCTCGAAAGCCTGGGCCGCGTCGTAGGCATCCTCATCCGGGTGGAAACTCACCGGATCGCTGGCCATGACCTCGGCGACCTGCTTGTCGGGATCGTTGACCAGCAAACGCTTGATCGGCAGCACGCCCTTGAGCACACCGTCGTAGTCGACCACAAACAGTTTATCGGTATGCCCGGGCAACTCTTTGAGCCGGCGCAGATAACGCAGCACCACTTCGAGACTGACATCCTCACGGATAGTCACCATCTCGAAGTCCATCAGTGCGCCGACCTGCTCCTCATCGTAGGACAGCGCGGAGCGAACACGCTCACGCTGCTGACCGTCCAGCGTCTCCATCAGCTCATGGACGACATCACGGGGCAGTTCCGGCGCCAGGTCGGCCAGTTCGTCCGCGTCCATTTCCTTGGCCGCCGCCAGGAGCTCGTGATCGTCCATGTCGGCGATCAGCGTTTCCCTGACGGAATCGGAAACTTCCAGAAGAATATCGCCGTCACGCTCAGCCTTGACCAACTGCCAGACAGTCAGGCGGTCGTTGAGCGGGAGGGCTTCAAGAATGTAGGCAACGTCGGCGGAGTGCAGGTCATCGAGCTTGCGCTGCAACTCGACGAGATTCTGCCGGTGGACCAGGTTCTCGACCCGGTCTTGGTGGTGACCTTCCTGACGGTGAGTCAGGTCTTCGACCACGCGCTGGCGATGCAGCAGCTCGATAACTTGAGCCAGGCGGTCCTGCAGGCTGTCCTGCGGTTTTTTTACTTCGATTTCAGTCATAGGCGAACTCCACTCCCAGCAGCGGGGCACGCCGGAAGGATCAATCAGTCAATTCATGATTGGCAAAACGAGAGGCTGAGTAACTACTGGGTAAGTCCATGGAGGTATTCCATAAGCCCCGGCGGGGCTGACGGCGGCATGATACACCGGCTGAACGTGCGAAAGGCTAAAAAACTTGGCAAGAACAAGTGCTTGCAAGGTAAACCTGAAGATATTCGGCAGACTGCAACTGCGACGACTCATCCTGACAAAAAAACACACGCCTAAGCACTCGCACGCCTTCTAGTCTTAGCAGAGACCGTCAAGGAGGACATGTCGATGTTCAAAAAGAAACGATGGCTGCTGAGCTTATGGCTACTGAGCTGCCTTGCCCTGCCGCTGGCAGTGCCGGCCAAAACCATCCAGCGCTGTGAAGATGCCAGCGGTCACCTGACCTTCACCACCCTCGGCTGCCCCCACGATCACGCCTCATACTCGCAGAACGCCTACAACCCGCCTCCGGGCAGCGTACCGGTCACACCCACAGTGCGCCCACCCACGAGCCAGAGAGCAACCAGGCCGCTGGTTGTAGCAGGACAGGATGAGGACGGTTGCGGGGATCTGCTTGACCGCCAGCAAAAGCGCCAAGCGATTATCAGCCAGACCGTTCGCCCCGGGATGAATCGACAGGAAGTCGAAAGCGCACTGGGCAAGCCCGACAGGATCACCACAACAAATGCGCTAACCCGCTACACCTACAAGGAAAAGAAGGGTCGCAGCGCGCAAGTCATATTCGATGAGCAAGGTTGCGTAAAACGCTAGACAGCAAAAAGCCCGCAACCAGTGCGGGCTTTTTGGTGTTTGGTGCACTCGACAGGATTCGAACCTGTGACCGCTCGGTTCGTAGCCGAGTACTCTATCCAGCTGAGCTACGAGTGCATTTGTGTTTGTTAGACCAGACCACCGCTGGTTACCGCAAAGTTACTTGCATGACTGCAAACAACTCTTAAATGGTGCACTCGACAGGATTCGAACCTGTGACCGCTCGGTTCGTAGCCGAGTACTCTATCCAGCTGAGCTACGAGTGCATTTGTTGCCGCGCATTATAGGTCGTTAAATCTCTGGGTCAATCATTTTTTCTAATAAATTCAACAACTTACAGAAAAAACCAGATTACAACGCACTACATGAATAATGGCGGAGAAGGGGGGATTCGAACCCCCGACACCCTTTTGAGGTGTACTCCCTTAGCAGGGGAGCGCCTTCGGCCACTCGGCCACCTCTCCGCAACACGGGGCGTATAATAACCAACCTTTTCCCCGTTTGCAAAGCAAAAAATCAATAAAAATTAATGGCTTGGTTCTTCATCCTTCTCTTTCTTGATCCGCAGGTAGATTTCCTCACGGTGCACAGCCACTTCTTTGGGTGCATTGACGCCGATTCGCACTTGATTTCCTTTGACGCCGAGCACCGTCACGGTGATTTCGCCATCACCAATAATCAGGCTTTCTGCGCACCGACGAGTCAGAATCAACATACCTTTCTCCTCACGCAATTCATTTCAGGGACAACAGTCTGTAAGAAAAAGTGCTTCAACCTACAAGAATGATAGCTATAAGCCTACACACCTAAGTATTGACCAGAGCGAGCAAAAGAACAGCGCATGCTCGTACCTATCAAAAAAAAACAAAGGGCGCGGACTAGCCGCGCCCTTTGGGTCAACGCATCACTCGCCCTGGCGGGCTGGCGCGTCCAGTTCAAAAGCCGTATGCAGGGCGCGCACGGCCAGCTCCAGGTACTTCTCTTCAATAACCACGGAAACCTTGATTTCCGATGTCGAGATCATCTGGATATTGATGCTTTCCTTGGCCAGCGCTTCGAACATGCGGCTGGCTACACCCGCGTGGGAGCGCATGCCAACGCCAACGATCGAAACCTTGGCGATATTGGTATCACCTACCACTTCCCGGGCACCGATCTCACGCGCAGTGTTTTCCAGAACAGCCTGGGCGGCTTGGTAGTCATTGCGGTGAACGGTGAAGGTGAAGTCGGTGGTGTTATCGTGCGCAACGTTCTGCACGATCATATCGACTTCGATGTTCGCGGCACTGATAGGGCCGAGAATCTTGAACGCCACGCCGGGGGTGTCTGGCACACCACGGATGGTCAGCTTGGCTTCATCGCGATTGAAAGCGATGCCGGAAATGATCGGCTGTTCCATGGATTCCTCTTCATCAATAGTAATGAGGGTACCCGGACCCTCCTTGAAGCTGTGCAACACGCGCAGCGGGACGTTGTATTTGCCGGCGAACTCGACCGCACGAATCTGCAACACCTTGGAACCGAGGCTGGCCATTTCCAGCATCTCTTCGAAGGTGATCTTGTCCAATCGCTGGGCCTGGGCAACGACACGCGGATCGGTGGTGTAGACACCATCGACATCGGTGTAGATCTGGCACTCATCGGCCTTGAGGGCCGCGGCCAGGGCTACGCCCGTAGTGTCCGAGCCGCCACGACCCAGCGTGGTGATATTGCCGTGCTCATCAACGCCCTGGAAACCAGCGACGACGACAACACGCCCGGCCTTCAGATCCGCACGGATCTTCTGATCGTCGATCTGCAGAATACGCGCCTTGTTATGCGCGCTGTCGGTCAAAATCCGCACCTGGTTACCGGTGTACGAAACTGCCGGTACGCCGCGCTGAATCAGCGCCATTGCCAGCAGGGCAATAGTGACCTGCTCGCCGGTGGAGACAATCACATCCAGTTCACGCGGAACCGGCGTGCTGTCACCACTGATCTGCTTGGCCAGGTCGATCAGGCGATTGGTCTCGCCGCTCATGGCCGACAGCACGATCACCAGGTCATTACCGGCTTCGCGGAACTTCTTTACCTTGTCGGCCACCTGCTCGATTCTCTCGACGGTGCCGACCGAGGTGCCTCCAAATTTCTGTACGATCAAAGCCATTTCAAAGCCGCCTCAGCCCGTGAAGGGCGCCCAATAAACAATCAAACTGCACGGTTCCAGCGCCTGTCACTAGACCACAGGCACCAGGCGGAACCTCAGAGACCCTGTTCGACAAATGGCACGACAAGAGCCAACGCACCGTCCAGCGCCGCAGCGTCGATGCCGCCGCCCTGCGCCATGTCCGGACGTCCGCCGCCCTTGCCGCCCACTGCCGCAGCGGCTTGCTTCATCAAATCACCGGCTTTGAGTTGGCCGGTCAGGTCCTTGGTCACGCCTGCGACGAGAACGACCTTGTCTTCATGCACACTGCCGAGCAGGATCACTGCGCGGCCGAGTTTGTTCTTCAATTGATCGACCAGCGCCAACAGCGCCTTGCCATCCTGGCCGTCGAGGCGTGCCGACAGAACCTTCACGCCCTTGACGTCCTGGGCCGAAGCCGACAGGTCGTCACCAGCAGCGCTGGCCGCCTTGGCCTGCAACTGCTCCAATTGTTTTTCCAACTGACGGTTGCGCTCCAGCACCGCCGCCAGCTTGTCGATCAGGTTGTCGCGGCTACCCTTGACCAGGCTGGCGGCTTCCTTGAGCTGCTCTTCGGCCGCGTTCAGGTAAGCCAGTGCCGCAGCGCCGGTCACGGCTTCGATGCGCCGAACGCCCGAGGCCACGCCACCTTCGCTGATTATTTTCAACAGGCCGATATCGCCGGTACGGTTGGCGTGGATACCGCCACATAGCTCAACGGAGAAATCACCGCCCATGCTCAGGACGCGCACGTTGTCGCCGTACTTCTCGCCGAACAGCGCCATGGCGCCTTTGCGCTTGGCGGTCTCGATATCGGTTTCTTCGGTTTCTACCGCAGAGTTCTGGCGAATCTGCGCGTTGACGATTTCTTCCAGCGCCTTGATCTGCTCAGGCTTGATCGCTTCAAAGTGGCTGAAGTCGAAACGCAGGCGCTGACTGTCGACCAGCGAGCCCTTCTGCTGCACATGCTCGCCCAAAACCTGGCGCAATGCCGCGTGCAACAAGTGAGTCGCGGAGTGATTCAGGGCCGTGGCATGGCGCACATCGGCGTCCACGTGGGTCTCGACCGGCGCGCCGACCGTCAGGCTGCCCGAAGCCAGCACACCGTGGTGCAGGAAGGCACCGCCGGTCTTGGTGGTATCACGCACATCAAAGCGCGCGCTACCGGCCTGCAGGTAACCGCAGTCACCGACCTGGCCGCCAGACTCGGCATAGAACGGCGTCTGGTTCAGCACCACCACGCCCTCCTCGCCTTCGCTCAACACATCGACCGACTGGCCATCTTTATAAAGAGCCACGATCTTGGCCGAACCGTCGGTAGCGGTGTAGCCGGTGAACGCGGTGGCCACGTCGACCTTGACCAGGGTGTTGTAGTCCAGGCCAAAGGAGCTGGCGGAACGGGCACGCTCACGCTGGGCTTCCATTTCGCGCTCAAAGCCGGCTTCGTCGACCGTCAGCTCGCGCTCGCGGGCGATATCGGCCGTCAGGTCCATCGGGAAGCCGTAGGTGTCATAGAGCTTGAACACGACGTCGCCCGGGACCACGCTACCTTTGAGCTCGGCCAGATCCTGCTCGAGGATCTTCAGGCCCTGTTCCAGGGTCTTGGCGAACTGCTCTTCTTCGGCCTTGAGCACCCGCTCGATGTTGGCTTGCTGCTGCTTGAGCTCGGGGAAGGCTTCGCCCATCTCGGCAACCAGCGCGGCGACGATCTTGTAGAAGAAGCTGCCCGTGGCGCCCAGCTTGTTGCCATGACGGCAGGCACGCCGAATGATCCGACGCAGCACATAGCCGCGGCCTTCATTGGACGGCAGTACGCCATCGGCGATCAGGAAGCTGCAGGAGCGGATGTGGTCGGATACCACCTTGAGCGACGACTGGTTGTCGTTGCTGCAACCAATGGCCTCGGCCGATGCCACCAGGAGGTTCTTGAACAGGTCGATTTCATAGTTGGAATGCACGTGCTGCATGACCGCACTGATCCGCTCCAGGCCCATCCCGGTGTCCACCGACGGTGCTGGCAGTGGGTGCAGGACGCCATCGGCGGTGCGGTTGAACTGCATGAAAACGTTGTTCCAGATCTCGATGTAGCGATCGCCGTCTTCTTCCGGCGAGCCCGGTGGGCCACCCCAGATATCAGCACCGTGATCGTAGAAAATCTCGGTGCACGGGCCGCACGGACCGGTATCGCCCATGGTCCAGAAGTTGTCGGAGGCGTAGGGCGCGCCCTTGTTGTCGCCGATGCGGATCATGCGCTCGACCGGCACCCCGATGTCCTGGGTCCAGATGTCATAGGCCTCGTCATCCGAGGCGTAGACCGTGACCCAGAGTTTTTCCTTGGGCAGCTTCAGCACGCCGGTCAGGAAGGTCCAGGCGAAGTTGATCGCATCGCGCTTGAAGTAGTCGCCGAAGCTGAAGTTACCCAGCATTTCGAAAAAGGTGTGGTGACGGGCGGTGTAGCCGACGTTTTCCAGGTCGCTGTTCTTGCCACCGGCACGTACGCACTTCTGGCTACTGGTCGCGCGGGTGTAGGCGCGTTTTTCCTGGCCCAGGAAGCAGTCCTTGAACTGGTTCATCCCCGCGTTGGTAAACAGCAGGGTTGGGTCATTGCCCGGAATCAAAGAGCTGGAGGCGACACGGGTGTGGCCTTGCTCTTCGAAGAAGCGAAGGAAGGCTTCACGGATTTCTGCGCTTTTCATAGGTTCTTCCACGGAGTCTGCGGCCAGGCAAGTGCAAAATTCTTGAATGATGGTGCGACTTGCAAAGGGCCGCATTATATCGGCCCTTCGCCTTGGGTACAGCGTGTTTATACGATAGAAACGCTCAATTGGACGGCCTGCAGCCTCATTGGCCGGAAAACTCGGCAAATACCGCCACAATCCGCTCGATCTGCTCACGACGGATGTCCAGATGCGTCACCAGGCGCAGGCGCGCGGCGGCACTGAGCTTGATGCCGCGCTCGCCGGCAAAGGCCTTGAGGGCCTCGGCCCGTTCGCCCAGCTGGACGTAGACCATATTGCTCTGCACCGGCTCGACCTCGTAGCCCAGCGCTTCCAACTGCAACGCCAGCACGCGCGCATTCTCATGGTCCTCAGCCAGCCGCTCGACCTGGTAGTCCAGCGCGTACAAGCCCGCCGCCGCCAGGATACCGGCCTGGCGCATGCCACCACCGACCATCTTGCGCAGGCGCCGTGCCTTGCCGATCAGCTCGGGGCTCGCGCACAGCACCGAACCGACCGGCGCGCCCAGGCCCTTGGACAGGCAAACCGAAACCGAGTCGAAATGCTGGGCAATCTCACGGGCATCCACCCCCTGGGCCACTGCCGCGTTGTACAGGCGCGCACCGTCGAGGTGTAGAGCCAGTCCCTGTTCACGGGTAAAGCGGCGTGCTGCTGCCAGGTACTCCAGTGGCAACACCTTACCTTGCATGGTGTTTTCCAGGGCCAGCAGGCGAGTCCGGGCGAAATGGAAGTCATCCGGCTTGATCGCTGCGCGCACCTGGGCCAGGTCCAACGAGCCATCCGCCTGAACATCCAGGGGCTGGGGCTGGATCGAGCCCAGCACCGCCGCACCACCGCCTTCGTACTTATAGGTATGCGCCTGCTGCCCGACGATGTATTCATCGCCACGTTCGCAGTGGGCCATCAGCGCCAGCAGGTTACTCATGGTCCCGGTGGGCACAAATAGCGCCTGCGCAAAGCCCAGGCGGGCGGCCAATTCGGCTTCGAGGCGGTTGACGGTAGGATCTTCGCCATAGACGTCATCCCCCGTTTCTGCGGCCGCCATGGCCTTGAGCATTCCCGGGGTGGGTTGGGTCACCGTGTCGCTACGCAGATCGATAAAACTCATGAAACAGGCCTCAATTAGGGGACGCGAACGTCGATTTCACAGCAGAACTTTGCGTGCAATCAAGCTTACTGCGGGCACAGGCACGCGTTATCAAGCCCCACTGCGGGAATTGCGGCCAGCGAGCGGCCTACAAAAAAACGATGGGTATTATCCAAAAGCAGCCATCGCCGCCCTGAAAAATTTGTGTTACAAACTCAGCGCCGCCAGAAGGCTGGTGGCAACGTTCTCAGGGCGGGGTGCAATTCCCCACCGGCGGTAATTGCGCGCAATGCGCATAGCCCGCGAGCGCTTGCAGGGTCGCAAACTCAGGTTTTCGATCAAGCAAGGTCAGCAGACCCGGTGTGATCCCGGGGCCGACGGTCATAGTCCGGATGAAGAGAGAACGGGATTGGCGCCAAAGGGCCGTCTTCGGACGAATCGTGCAAGCACGGGTTAAGTGCTGCTCGTTTCGACTCGAACGTACCCTTAAATCCCATTCGATTCATAACGCCCTGTTTTTCACACAAACAGGAGTCAGAACAGATGCAACCTACCGCAATCGATAGCAAGAAAGGTCACCATCACGAGCGCATCGCCTTTATCCAAGCCTGCTGGCACAAGGATATTGTTGATCAGAGTCGCCTGGGTTTCGTATCGGAAATGGCCACATTGGGCTATCAGGAAAGTGATATCGACTTCTTTGAAGTCGGCGGCGCATTTGAAATCCCGCTGCACGCCAAGCTGCTGGCCAAGTCGGGGCGCTACAGCGGCATCGTCGCCGCCGGCCTGGTGGTCGATGGCGGGATCTATCGCCATGACTTCGTGGCGACCTCGGTCATCAACGGCCTGATGCAGGTCCAGCTGGAAACCGAAGTGCCGGTATTCTCCGTGGTCCTGACCCCGCACCATTTCCATGCGGGTGAAGAACACCAGAAGTTCTTCTTCGACCACTTCGTGCACAAAGGCCAGGAAGCTGCTCGGACCTGCGCCGACACCCTGCAGAAAACCCGCGCCCTGCGCCGTGTCGAAACACGGGCAGTAGCGGTTTAAGCACTGCAACGGCTCGCGCCTACAGATGACTCAGCGCTGTAGGCGCGAACCGGCTAACGATCAGACCAATGCGGCGCCATTGTCCGGCACCACCAGTATCCCTGCGCGCAAACCATTCTTGACCTTGGGGTTGGGGAAAATGATGCGTGCGCCCTCCTCCTCGACAACCCAGCGCGTCTGCGCCAGGTCTTCGGCCAGCAAGTAGCCTTTGGGCAACTCGGTGAAGTTCTCGATATCTGCCGGCAAGTGCAGATGGAAGGCATCGCTGTGCTTGATGATTTCCCGCGCCACGCTAAACAGCTGCAAGCCGTGCAGCGGGTTATCGCCCAACTCGGGCTCACAGCCCTCGATGATCTGCTTGAGGCGCAGCTCCAGACGCGAAACGTCGACGCCTTCGTTCTGCCCGAACGGCCGGGCCTTGCCCAACTCCAGGGTAAAAGCTTCGGCACCCAGTTTGTCGTAGGTGTAGGCACTGAACACGATGGACGGTTTGTTCTGCAGCAGCACCGCTTCCATGCCCCCAGCCCGCAGCCGCGCCAATTGCAAACGCGAATGGGCCCGGCCCGGAGCATAAGGATAGAGCGCAAACTGCTCGATCTTCGAACCCCGAATGGCCGTGTGCAGGTCGTAGTGCAGGCGCTCGCGCTCGGGCAGGCTGAAGAAGGTGGCCGCCAGGCGCTCCAGCTCACAGGCGCGCAACGCCTCGCTGCCGCTGCTGTGTTCGTGACGGCCGTTGAACAGCCGATTGACGTCCTGATCGATATAGCGCTCGCCGCGCCGCATGGCCTCGGGATTGCCGAACAGGAACAGAATACGGGCCCGGGGCTTCAAGTCACCGCGGGCAATGTCATGCAAAAGTCGATCAAGCAGCTCGATGGGAGCTGTCTCGTTGCCATGGATACCGGCCGACAACAGCAGGTCCAGGCCATTATCACGAGCGTCGGGCGGGCGTACTTCCAGCGCGCCCTCGCTCAGCCAGCGCATCCGCACGCCTTCGACAGTCAGTTGAGTCTTCTCGGCCGGTTCGCGACCGGCGAGGGTCAGTTCAAGCAGTTTGCCGAGGGCGAGCATGGCGAGGCATTCCTTTATCAGTGATCGTGGGCGCAGTCAGGACCGTGCACGTGCTCATCGTCACCGGCATCGGCCGGCTCCATTTCCAGCTGCAGGCTGACCAGGTTGGTCGCCAATGGGCGCAGCAGCAGGTTGGCGTACTCGGCATCGCCTTCTTCGACGTCCACGCCGATCAGCAGTTGGCCGCGGCCGTCGTGTTGAATCCACAGCTCTTTGCCCTGCCAGATAACGGCAACGCGCGTGCAGGAGGTTTCCAGTTGAGTGCCGTCGGTGTCTTCAAGAATCAGTTGCAGGGTATCGCTCATAGTCATGCTCTCATCTGGGAATTGAAGCTGCGCCTCGGCCCTGTTCGGGTCGAGGCCGCGGCTCAGTCGATCTGGAATGGATAAACCGCGCCCAGTTTAAGGATTTGCGTCAATTCATCCAGTGCCGTCCGGCATTCGACCAGCAATTGCGGGTCGGCCAGGTCGGTTTCGCTCAGGCTGTCGCGGTAGTGCTTTTCGACCCACTGGGTCAGCGTGGCGTAGAGCGGTGCCGTCATGATCACGCCCGGATTGACCGCCGCCAGCTCGGTTTCCTTGAGCGCCACGCGCAAGCGCAGGCACGCCGGGCCACCACCGTTCTGCATGCTTTGCTTGAGGTCGAAGACCTTCACCTCGCGGATCGGGCCGCCCGCAGCCAGCAGCTCCTGCAGATAGCTCCAGACGCGCGGATTGCTGCGGCACTCCTCGGGCACGATCAACAGCATCGAGCCATCGTCACGGCTCAACAGTTGGCTGTTGAACAGATAGGAACGCACGGCGTCCTCCACGGCCACCTGGGCGCGTGGCACGCAGATCGATTGGAAATTGCCGCCGCGCTTGGCCAGCTTGGCCTGCAACTCAGCGAGCATGGGTTCGGTATTGAGGAAGGCGTCCTCGTGATGGAACAGCAATTCGCCGTTACCCACCGCAATCACATCGTTGTGAAACACGCCCTGGTCGATCACGGCCGGGTTCTGCTGGGCAAAGACCACGCCATCGGCGCTCAGGCCGTGCAAGCGGGCGACGGCCTGAGACGCTTCGAGCGTCTGGCGGGCCGGGTACTTTTGTGGCGCGGGGTAGCGCGTGTCGAAGGCGCTGCGGCCGAAGACAAAGAACTCGACCCCCGCTTCACCGTAGTCACGGCAGAAACGGGTGTGGTTGGCGGCCCCTTCATCGCCAAACTGGGCCACCGCCGGCAGCGCCGCGTGATGGGCGAAATGCCGGGTATCCGCGAACATCGCCGCCAGTACGCGGCTGGTGGTCGGGTGCTCGATGCTGCGGTGGTATTTGCAATTGAGGTTGGCGGCGGTGAAATGCACGCGACCATCGGCAGTATCGGCGCTTGGGCTGACCGTACCGGCATTGGCGACCCACATGCTCGACGCCGAGCAACTGGCGGCCAGCAACGGCATGGCGTCCCGGGCGGCCTGGGCAATCACCTGGGCATCGCTGCCGGCAAAACCGAGGCGGCGCAGACCGGCAACATCAGGGCGTTCCTGGGGGGCAAGCACACCCTGGACAAAGCCCATCTCCATCAGCGCCTTCATTTTCGCCAGCCCTTGCAGCGCCGCTTCCTTGGGGTTGGACGCCTGCTGGCTGTTGCTCTGGGACGCGACGTTACCGTAGGACAGACCGCCGTAGTTATGGGTCGGGCCTACAAGACCGTCAAAATTGACTTCATAGGATTTCATCGGCGAGGCTCCACGAAAATCTGTTGTTATAGGTATCAATAGCTAAACGAAGCTGGAGATTCGCGAGCCGGCGGGCTCCTACAGGCACCCTGCCCCTCTTGTAGGAGCGAGCCGGCTCGCGAGCCTTACCCGAATTACCCCAGGCTGACACCCGGCGTCAGCGTGGCTGGCACTGTCAGGCTTGGGCTTTCCAGCGAGGCCACCGGGTACGCGCAGTAGTCCGCCGCGTAATAGGCGCTGGCACGGTGATTACCCGACGCCCCGACCCCACCAAATGGCGCACTGCTGGCAGCGCCAGTCAGCTGTTTGTTCCAGTTGACGATCCCGGCCCGGCTTTGCAGCCAGAACTGTTGATAGCGCTCTGCCGAATCCGACAGCAAGCCAGCGGCCAACCCATACTGGGTGGCGTTGGCCTCGGCAATCGCCGCATCGAAATCCGCGTAGCGAACCACCTGCAGCAGGGGGCCGAACAACTCTTCATCGGGACGTTCGGCCACGGCACTGACATCGAGAATCCCCGGCGTCAGCAACGCAGCACCGGCCTGCGGCTGGGTCATTTCCAGCAGGGCCACGGCGCCCTTGGCCAGGAGTTGCTGCTGTGCATCCATCAAGGCCTTGGCGGCGCCCAGGGAGATGACCGAGCCCATGAACGGTGGTGGCTGGCGGTCGAACTCGCCCACCTCGAGGGTGCGGCTGACCGCCACCAAGCGGGCCAGCAGCGTATCGCCCCAGGCACCTTGCGGCACCAGCAGCCGACGGGCACAGGTGCAACGCTGGCCGGCCGAGATAAAGGCCGACTGGATAATGGCGTACACCGCCGCATCCAGATCCTCGACCTGATCGACCACCAGCGGGTTGTTGCCTCCCATTTCCAGGGCCAGGATCTTGTCCGGACGCCCGGAGAACTGTTGATGCAACAAATTGCCGGTCCGACTGGAGCCGGTAAAGAACAGACCGTCGATCCCCGGATGGGCCGCCAGGGCGATCCCGGTTTCACGAGCACCTTGCAACAGGTTCAGCACACCCGCCGGCAAGCCCGCCTCGATCCAGCACTTGACTGTCAGCTCAGCGACTTTCGGCGTCAGCTCGCTGGGCTTGAACAGCACCGCATTACCGGCCAGCAGCGCCGGGACGACATGCCCATTGGGCAGATGCCCCGGAAAATTGTAGGGCCCGAATACCGCGACCACGCCGTGGGGTTTGTGCCGCAGTACGGCGGTGGCGTCACCCAGCGGGCCGCTCTTCTCGCCGGTACGCTCGCGGTAGCTTTGCACGGAGATGGCGATCTTGTTGACCATGCTGGTCACTTCCGTTGCCGACTCCCACAACGGCTTGCCGGTTTCCTCGCCGATGCAACGGGCCAGTTCGTCGGCATGTTGTTTCAGGCTCGCGGCAAAGGCTTCGAGCACAGCAATACGCTCGTCCAGCGAACGCGTGGCCCAGGCGGGAAAGGCCTGGCGCGCTGCCTGCACGGCAGCGTCAACCTGGGCCGCGGTAGCGCCTTTGCCGGACCACAGCACGTGCTGGGTCACCGGGTTCAGCGATTCAAAGGCTTCGCCCTGACCGTCTTGCCAGGCTCCTGCAATGTACAACGTGCTCATCAATTCGACTCCCGTGGGGCAACTGGCTGGGCGGACAACGGCACCGCACGCACCTGATCCCCGGCATTGAGTTGTAGACGCTTGGCGGTCAAGGGATCGACCACCAGCGTACCGGCCGCCAGACGCGCCGGTGCAGCGGTGATCCGGCAGTCTTCGCGCTTGCGGTTATGGATCAGGAACGGGGTGGCATCATCGCCCGGCGTGCCAATGGCCAGCACCAGCGCCTGGCTGTCGCGCACCGCGCGGATCTTGCTGGTCTCGCATTCCACCGCCGGGCCGGCGTCGAAGATATCGACATAGCCCTGGTAGCTGAAACCTTCGCTCTTGAGCATGGCCAGCGCTGGCTCGGTGTCGGTATGGACCTTGCCGATCACGGCGCGCGCGTCCTCGGAGAGGAAGCAGGTATAGAGCGGAAACTTGGGCATCAGCTCGGCGATAAAAGCCTTGTTGCCGACACCGGTCAGGTAATCGGCCTGGCTGAATTCCATTTTGAAGAAGTGCCGCCCCAGGCTTTCCCAGAACGGCGAACGGCCCGCAGGATCAGACATACCACGCATCTCGGCGATGATCTTGTTGCCGAACAACTGCGGGAACTCGGCGATAAATAGCATCCGCGCCTTGGCCAGCATCCGGCCATTGAGGCCGCTGCGGTAATCGGCGTGCAGGAACAGCGAGCACAGCTCCGAGTTGCCGGTCAGGTCATTGGCCAGGAACAGCGTCGGGATTTCGCGGTAGATATTGAGTTCCTGGGAAGCGCTGACCGTCAGCCCCACCCGGAAGTTGTACCAAGGCTCACGCAGGCCCACGGCTCCGGCAATCGCAGAAATACCGACGACCCGGCCGTTGTCGTCTTCCAGCACGAACAGGTAGTCCGCATCGGCACGCTCGGCTTCACCCCGAAAGGTCTTCTCCGCCCAGCCCACCCGGTGGGTCAGGCGTTCTTCGTTGGCGGGCAAAGTGGTCAAGCCGGTGCCAGTGCTGCGCGCCAGCTCGATCAGCGCGGGTAAGTCGCTGCTGCGTACGGGACGAACGATCATGCTATCTCCTCAAGCGGGCACCCCCGGGGCACCACGCGAAACTCGCTGCTTTCCAGGCTGGGACCAGCCGTTAAACCGCCACCAGGCGGACGCTGGCACCCTCGCCGACGCCCAGGGCCTCGGCGGCTTCAAGATCCAGGGTGACCGGCTTACCCGGCGCCCAGTCCAGTTCGAGCAAGACCGCGCGGTAGTCCTGCAACTGCCCGTTGGCGACCAGGTACTGGCGTCCACCTTTGCTCAGTTCACCGAGCTTCACCGGCACCACACGGCTCTGGGCGATCGAGCGGATGCCCGAAACCCGTGCATGCAGGGTCGGCCCGCCATCGAAGATATCGATGTAATGATCGGTCTCGAAGCCTTCGCGCATCAGGATATCGAAGGTGATCTGCGCCCGCGGATGGACCTGGCCCATGGCTTCCTGCGCGGCGTCCGGCAGCAACGGCACGTAGATCGGGTAGTGCGGCATCAGTTCGGCAAGAAAGGTCCGGCTCTTCAGGCCGCACAGACGCTCGGCCTCGGCATAGTTGAGGTCGAAGAAGTTGCGGCCGATGGCGTCCCAAAATGGCGAATCGCCATTTTCGTCGCTGTAACCGACGATCTCGGTCACCACCGAGTCGGCGAACCGCTCCGGGTGGCTGGCGACAAACAGCAGGCGGCCGCGGGAGTTGAGCTCGGACCAGCTCGACCCGACCAGCTCCGGGACCACGTAGAAGCTGGTCAGCAGGCTGTTGCCGGTCAGGTCATGACACTGCGACAAGACATGGATCTTGTTGTGGATCTTCAGCTCGCGCGAGGCATGCACAAAGGTCTCGTTACGAAAGCTGTAGAATGGTTCCGAGTAACCGGCCGACGCCACAATCGCCGAGCAGCCGACCAGCTTGCCGCTGGTGCTGTCCTCGAGTACGAAGAAATAGCTTTCCTCGCCATTGAAGCTGACTTCGGCCGCGAACGAAGCTTCCGACGCTGCGATCTTGTCTCGCAGGCGCTCGGTATCGTCCGGCAAGGAAGTGACACCAATCGGACTATCCGCAGCCAGACGCTGTACCTCGCCCAGATCAGCCATTTGCGCGGGGCGCATCACCAGCATGGTGTCACTCCTTTTCAAGCAGGTCGGCCACATCAGCCGACACAGGGAAAAAAATACCGGGCATACCCGGTACAGAAAATAGGTCTCGACGCCAGCCCTGACAGGCCGGCGCCGAGTGGCACCGCCGACCGAATCAGGCCTGGGTGAGCTTCGCTACGGCGCGCTCGAAGCGGTCCAGGCCCTGCTCGATATCGCTGTCCTCAACCACCAGGCTTGGTGCGAAACGCACCACGTCCGGGCCGGCCTGGAGAATCATCAGGCCTTCTTTCTCCGCCGCGTTGAACACGTCCTTGGCCTTGCCCTTCCAGGCGTCAGCCAGCACGCAACCGAGCAGCAGGCCGAGACCACGCACTTCGCTGAACAGGCCGTACTTCTCGCCGATCTGCAGCAGGCGGGTCTTGAACTGGTCGTGCTTGGCCTTGACGCCATCAAGCACCTGCCCAGCATTGATCACATCGAACACCGCGTTGCCGACGGCGCACGCCAATGGGTTGCCGCCGTAGGTGGTGCCGTGGGTACCGACGACCAGGTGCTTGGCCAGCGCTTCAGTCGTCAGCATCGCACCGATCGGGAAACCACCGCCCAGGCTCTTGGCGCTGGTCAGGATGTCCGGAGTGACGCCGTAGTGCATATAAGCGAACAGCTCGCCGGTACGCCCCATGCCCGTCTGGACCTCATCGAACACCAGCAACGCGTTGTGCGCATCGCACAGCTCGCGGGCGCCCTGCAGGTACGCCAGTTCGGCCGGCAGCACACCGCCTTCGCCCTGGATCGGCTCCAGGACCACCGCACAGGTCTTGTCCGAAATCGCCGCTTTCAATGCAGCCAGATCGTTAAACGGCACATGGGTGATGCCGGTGATTTTCGGGCCGAAGCCGTCGGAGTACTTCGACTGGCCACCGACGTTGACGGTGAACAGCGTGCGACCGTGGAAGCTGTTGAGCGCCGCGATGATTTCGTACTTCTCTTCGCCGAAACGGTCGAAGGCCACGCGACGGGCCAGCTTGAAGGCGGCTTCGTTGGCTTCGGCGCCGGAGTTGCAGAAGAACACGCGCTCGGCAAAGGTGGCGTCGACCAGTTTCTTGGCCAGGCGCAGGGCCGGCTCGTTGGTAAAGACGTTGGATACGTGCCACAGGTTATTGGCCTGTTCGGTCAGGGCGCCGACCAGCGCCGGGTGCGCATGGCCCAAGACGTTCACGGCAATCCCACCGGCGAAATCGATCAGCTCCCGACCGGTCTGATCCCAGACTCGCGAACCGGCGCCGCGTACCGGAATAAAGCCGGCGGGGGCGTAGTTAGGCACCATTACCTGGTCGAAATCGGCGCGTTGCACCGGAGCTTGCTCAACGGACATCGGAGTCTCCTGAAGAGGAACGCCTGCCTGAAACTGGCGAGCGATGGGGGGGATTGTAAGGACAGATCCAGGCTGGGCCTTGCCGCCAAGCGACAACTTCTTATAGCGCAAAACCGCGGTTTACCTGGGTTTACGGCAATGCGACAAATACCGTCGCAAAGGCGCAGTTTAAACCGCTTAAGGGGATGAGCGGCAGGGTCTGGCGGGATTTGATTTAACGGCCCAGGTAGCACAATCGCCCACTTTTAATGCAGACGCACGCCCTTCGCGCCGGCACCGGCGAACTGAACGGATCGCCAGCCAGCGCGATGCTGCAAAAGGAGTAGAGGCTTAACCGCGTTCGGCCGGGACCGATGACAGCTCGAACGGGCTGCTGCTGCGACGCTGGTTACGGTCTTCGCGCGGCGTCGCGCCAAAGAAATTGCGGTACGCGCTGGAGAAGTGCGGCCCCGAGGAAAAACCGCAGGACAGCCCGATCTGGATAATCGATTTGCTGGTTTGCATCAGCATCTGCCGCGCCTTGTTCAATCGCAACTCCAGGTAGTACTGGCTCGGCACACGATTGAGGTATTGCTTGAAGATGCGCTCCAACTGCCGACGGGACACGCAGACATGCTGGGCAATTTCGTCGGTGGTCAAAGGCTCTTCGATATTCGCCTCCATCAGCAGCACGGCCTGAGTCAGCTTGGGGTGGCTGGACCCCAGGCGATTCTGCAATGGGATACGCTGGCGTTCGCCGCCTTCGCGGATCCGCTCGACCACCAGTTCTTCCGAGACCGCGCCCGCCAACTCGGCACCATGGTCGCGCGCCAACACCGCCAGCAGCAAATCCAGGACCGACATCCCGCCGCAGGCCGTCAGGCGATCACGGTCCCAATCGAACAGATGGCTGGTAGCAATGACTTTAGGAAAGCGCTCGGCAAAATCATCCTGCCAACGCCAGTGCACCGCGGCCCGATAACCGTCGAGCAGGCCCAGCTGTGCCAACGGATACACCCCAGCCGACAGACCACCAATCACACAGCCGGCCCGCACCAGTTGCTTGAGCGCACTGCCCAGCGGCGTGGCCAGGGTGGCCGGCGGTTCGTCGGCCAGTAGAAACAACTTCTGACACCCTTCCAGCTTCCCCGCCCACGGTTCTCCCGGCAGTTGCCAGGCGCCCCCTTCCAGGGGCGGCTCGGCCTGGAGAAACAGCAGCTCATAGGACACGTCCGGATGCACCCGCTGAGCAACACGCAAGGCCTCCTCGGCCAGCGCCAGCGTCAAGGCTTTAGTGCTGGGCCAAATCAGGAAACCAATTCGATGGGCAGTCATGGGCGGGCAATCCGAAACAAAAACAGGATGAAAGGGCCGAGCGCAGCCATTACCACCATAGACCAGGCCGCGCGCGTGGCGCAGCATGACCTATTTTGGTGCATAGCGGCAGCACGAACCGCGACAATTACTTCAGGCTACCCGACAGAAATTGCTGCAGGCGCTCGGACTGCGGATTGACCAGGACTTCGCGTGGATTGCCGCGCTCTTCCACGACACCTTTGTGCAGAAATACCAACTGGTTGGAGACTTCACGGGCAAAGCCCATTTCATGGGTTACCACAACCATCGTCCGACCTTCCTGAGCCAGCGCCTGCATGACCTTGAGCACGTCCCCCACCAGCTCGGGATCGAGCGCCGAGGTCGGCTCATCGAACAGCATGACTTCCGGCTCCATGGCCAGCGCCCGGGCAATCGCCACGCGCTGCTGCTCGCCGCCGGACATATGCCCCGGATAGGCATCCTTGCGGTGGGACACGCCGACTTTCGCCAGGTAGTGTTCGGCCTTTTCCAACGCTTCCTTTTTCGACAGCCCGAGCACGTGCACCGGCGCCTCGATAATGTTCTCCAGGGCCGTCATATGCGACCACAGGTTGAAATGCTGGAACACCATGGACAGGCGCGAGCGCATGCGCTGCAACTGCTTGGGATCGGCCGCCTTGAGCGCGCCATCCTTGTTCGGCACCAGCTTCAACTCTTCGTTGTTGAGCAGGATCTTGCCGGCATGGGGTTGTTCGAGCAGGTTGATACAGCGCAGGAAAGTACTCTTGCCGGAGCCGCTCGAGCCGATGATGCTGATCACATCGCCAGCGGCGGCCGCCAGGGAAACACCCTTGAGCACTTCGTGACTGCCATAGCGTTTATGCAGGTCTTGGACTTCAAGCTTGTACATGCGGTCGGTTCTCACAAAAGCGGTCAGGTCAGTCAGTCGTTGAGCAGGCGCCCGTGGCGCAGAGGCTCGCGCCCCGCCACCTTGGCCAGCCAGAAACCGGGTTGGGCATAACGTAGCCGTTCAACGGCAAACAACACGCCGGCGGTGCCGGCACAGACCGTGCTGACACGGTCGGACAAAGGATCGATCACCTCGAACAGCGGCTCACCCACCGCCACCCGCGCGCCCGCCGGCTGCAGGAAGCTGATCACACCGGGGTGCGGGGCAAAGAGCAGCTCGGTACCTTCGAAGGGCAGGCCTTCGCAAGGCTCATGGGCTGGCGCCGGCCAGTCACCCAGAATCAAGCCCTGCTCGGCCAGAAATGCCAGGATACCTTCAGCATGGGTCCGAGCCTCGGCGCGACCGGTATCGGCCTGCCCGCCCAACTCCAGGGTGGTTGCCAGGCAGGCCAGGGGAATCTGCGCCTCGGGAAACCGGCGAGACAGCTGCAGCCAGGGCAGCGAGCAAGCCTCATCGAACGAACTGCCCCCCGAATCTTCGGCCAGCAACGCGACCTGCATATTCAGGTGCGCGGACAGAGAACGCCACTGAGGCCAATGCTGGGGCAACGCATACATATGCAGCGCCGCCTCGGCATCGCAATGCAGGTCGAGCACCACATCGGCGTCACAGGCATGGGCCAGCAGCACACGCTGCAGGCCCTGCAACGAACTCACCGGGGCTGGCAAGGCGGCAAGCGCCTCGCCCATGGCCTGGCGAATCAGGTGGATATTGGCATGTGGATCGTCACCCAACCGCCCCTCGACAGCGCTCGCCACCGGCGTACTCAACTCGACGAAGTCGCGATTGAAGTTTTTCCCACTGCCGAATTCGAAGCGCCCCTGATGGGCACCCTGCAACAATTGGTCAAGCCCCAGGGGGTTGGCCACCGGCACCAACTCGATCACGCCATTGAGCAGGCCCTGCGCTTCCAACTCCAGCAGACGCTTCTTCAGCTCCCAGGCCGTGCGCACCCCCGGCAACTCGTCGGCATGCAGGCTGGCCTGGATATAGGCCTTGCGCTCGCCCTGACCAAAGCGGAACACCGTCAAGTGGCGCTCGCTGCCCAGGCTACTCCAGGGCAGCGGATGATCGATGCGCTCCATGCTCAGTGCTTCCGCGGGGCGAGGTAGCCCAGCCAGCGACGCTCGGCCAGCTTGAACAGGCGCACCAGGATAAAGGTCAGGCACAGATAGAACACGCCGGCCGTGATGTAGGCCTCGAACGGCAGGTAATACTGGGCGTTGACCGTGCGCGCGGCACCGGTGATATCGATCAACGTGACGATGGACGCCAGGCTGGTGGTCTGCAGCATCATGATCACTTCATTGCTGTACTGCGGCAGTGCACGACGCAAGGCAGAAGGCAGCAGAATCCGCCGGTACATCTTGATCCTGGACATGCCCATGGCCTTGGCCGCCTCGATCTCGCCGTTGGGCGTGGCCCGCAAGCTACCGGCGATGATTTCCGCGGTGTAGGCACTGGTATTGATGGCAAAGGCCAGGCAGGCACAGAAGGTCGCACTGGACAGCCACGGCCAGAGAAAGCTCTCGCGCACCGCCTCGAACTGGGCCAGGCCGTAGTAGATCAGGAACAGTTGCACCAGCATCGGCGTGCCGCGAATCACGTAGGTGAACAACCAGGCGCTCATGTTGACCAGCGGCTGCTTGGACACCCGCATCAGACCCAGGGGCAGCGCCGCAAGCAGGCCAAAGAACAGCGAAATCAGCAGCAGCTTCAGGGTGGTCAGCAGGCCATCAAAGTACAGCGGCAGGCTGTCCCAGATGACGTTGTAGTCGAAGATCATAGATCAGCCGCCCTTACGCCTACCGAGTAGCGCTTCTCAAGGTGACGCAATGCCAGCAGCGAGACACTGGTAATCACCAGGTACATGGCTGCCACTGCGAGGAAGAAGGTGAAAGGCTCACGCGTGGCATCGGCTGCCTGCTTGGCCTTGAACATCATGTCTTGCAGGCCGACCACGGAAATCAGCGCGGTTGCCTTGGTCAGTACCAGCCAGTTGTTGGTAAAGCCGGGAATCGCCAGGCGAATCATCTGCGGCACCATCACCCGGAAGAACACCTGAAAACCACTCATGCCGTAAGCCATGCCGGCTTCGGCCTGCCCTTTGGGGATCGCCATGAAGGCCCCGCGAAAGGTTTCCGACAGGTAGGCACCAAAGATAAAACCCAGGGTACCGATCCCGGCCGCCAGCGGGTTCAGGTCGATGTAGTCATCAAAGCCCAGCAGCGGCGCGATGCGATTGAGCAGGTCCTGACCGCCATAGAAAATCAGCAAAATCAGCACCAGATCGGGAATACCGCGAATAACCGTGGAATAGAGATCGCCCAGCCAGGCCAGCCAACGAATCGGCGACAGGCGCAGTGCGACCCCGATCAGACCCAGAACAATGGCCAAGGCCATGGACGACAAGGCCAGCTGAAGCGTCAGCCAAGCGCCATCGAGGATGACAGCCCCGTAGCCTTTCAACATGATTCAGGTCCTCGAAAATTGGGATGAAAAAATGGCGCAAACCGCAGAGATCCTGTTGCTTGCGCCATTTCGGACTTACCGCTGCGACGTATTTACTTACCGTAAATGTCGAAGTCGAAATACTTGTCCTGGATTTGCTTGTACTTGCCGTTCTCGCGAATGGCCGCAATAGCGCCATTGATCCGGTCGAGATTGGCCTTGTCGCCTTTCCGGACCGCGATGCCGATACCGTCACCGAAGTACTTCTCATCGGTAAAGGCCGGGCCTACAAAGGCAAAGCCTTTGCCAGCGTCGGTTTTCAGGAAGCCATCGTTGAGCAGGGTGGCATCGGCCACGGTGCCATCGAGGCGACCGGCCGCCACGTCGAGGTAGATTTCGTTCTGCGAGCTGTAAGGCTTGATTTCAGCCCCCAGCGGCTTGAGGACTTCATCGGCAAAGCGGTTGTGGATCGAACCGCGCTGCACGCCGATTTTCTTGCCCTTGAGCTCGGCCAGGTTGTCGCCAACAGTCGTACCGTCCTTCATCACCAGACGCGCTGGAGTGTTGTAGTACTTGTTGGTGAAATCGACAGACTTCTTACGATCATCGGTAATCGACATGGAGGACAGGATGGCGTCGATCTTGCGCACCTTCAGAGCCGGGATCAGGCCATCGAACTCCTGCTCGACCCAAACGCACTTGACCTTCATCTCTTCGCACAGGGCATTGCCGATGTCGTAGTCGAAACCGACGATGCTGCCGTCCGGCGCCTTGGAGGCGAACGGAGGGTAGGCTGCCTCGATACCAATTTTCAGAGGCTTTTCATCGGCGAATGTTGGCAAGGACAGTACGGACAGTGCCAGGGCGCCAAGAAGCACGAGTTTCTTCATCTTAGAACTCCATCGGTAAAGGGCGAAAACGGCAGAGTGAGCGACAGCCCAATTTGCGAATGAGTCAATGGAAAAGCGGCGCTTCGTCCTACAGAGTTGATTAAAAAATCAACACGGGCAGCAACGGGCGAGTGATCGGCATTTTAACGACAGCCCCGAAGCCGATATTTCTTCAATGCGACAACTAATTACAGAAGCACTGAGAACTGCGATCGAGGATATTGACAGCTCTCGAAATTCATGCAAGAGCAAAAAGCATAGAACCGATAATAACTGCAAATAGCGGGCCTATTATTGGCAAAGCCTTCTATTCCGGCAAGTCCAGCGTTCAGCATTGTTTATTTCGCGCGCCCTACCGTCCCAAAACGGGGCGCAGCGTTTCCCTGCGCCCCCTTTTCGAGCAAAGCGGTTACATATCCAGTTACACCGCGTTTCAACGGTAACAATCGGCTAGCGGCGCGCGGAAAAACCGATATTTATCTCACTTCCTACAGGGCCCGCATCAGCACACAGCCGCTCTACCCTGTCGCTTGCGCGCGTTCTCACGCCGCTGTGACGGCGGAACCAGGCCCATTCACAGCGCACAATCTGGCGCGCACAAAAAAGCCCCGCCCGGCGCAGGGCCGGGCGGGGCGGGTGGACACATATCCGTCTTAGGCGACGTTCATGGTCTTGTGTGTGTCGATCAGGTGCTGCACCACGCCTGGGTCGGCCAGGGTGGAGATATCACCCAAGCCGTCGTACTCGGCCGTGGCAATCTTGCGCAGGATACGGCGCATAATTTTCCCCGAACGGGTCTTCGGCAAGCCCGGCGCCCACTGAATGACATCTGGCGATGCGATCGGGCCGATTTCCTTGCGCACCCAGTTCTTGAGCTCCAGGCGCAGCGCCTCGTTAGGCTCTTCGCCACCATTGAGGGTGACGTAGACATAGATGCCCTGGCCCTTGATGTCGTGCGGCACGCCAACAACGGCGGCTTCGGCGACTTTCGGGTGAGCAACCATGGCGCTCTCGATCTCGGCGGTCCCCATCCGGTGGCCGGAAACGTTGAGCACGTCATCCACTCGACCAGTGATCCAGTAGTAGCCATCCTCGTCGCGACGGGCACCGTCACCGGTGAAGTACATGCCGCGGAAAGTCTTGAAGTAGGTGTCGACGAAACGGTCGTGGTCGCCGTACAGGGTACGGGCCTGGCCTGGCCACGAATCGAGGATCACCAGGTTGCCTTCGGCGGCACCGTCGATAATGTTGCCCAGGTTGTCCACCAGCGCCGGAACCACGCCGAAGAAGGGACGTGCCGCCGAACCCGGCTTGAGCGCATGCGCCCCTGGCAGCGGGCTCATCATGTTGCCGCCGGTCTCGGTCTGCCACCAGGTATCGACGATCGGGCAACGGGACTTGCCGACGTTCTTGTAGTACCAGTCCCATGCTTCCGGGTTGATCGGCTCACCCACCGAGCCCAACAGGCGCAGGCTGCTGCCATCGGAGCCGTCAACCGCTGCAGTACCCGCCGCCATCATTGCGCGGATCGCGGTCGGAGCGGTGTAGAGGATATTGACCTGATGCTTGTCGACGATCTGCGCCACCCGGGTGATGTCCGGATAGTTCGGTACGCCTTCGAACAGAACGGTCGTGCCGCCGTTGGCCAGCGGGCCGTAGACAATATAGGTGTGGCCGGTGACCCAGCCGACGTCGGCGGTGCACCAGTAGACTTCGCCCGGACGGTAGTCGAACACGCGCTCATGGGTCAGGGACGCATACACCAGGTAGCCGCCGGTGGTGTGCTGCACACCCTTTGGCTTGCCGGTGGAACCGGAGGTGTAAAGGATAAACAGGGCTTCTTCAGCGCCCATTTCCTTGGGCGCGCAAACGCTGCCCGCGACTTTCATCAGGTCTTCGAACCAGATGTCACGGTGCTGGTTCCACTTGATATCACCACCGGTGCGACGGCACACGATAACTTTCTGGATGCTGTGGGTGTCCGGGTTGGTCAAGGCGTCATCAACGTTGGCCTTGAGCGGGATCTTCTTGCCGGCGCGCACACCTTCGTCGGCCGTGATCACCACTTTGGAGCGGCAGTCGATAATCCGCCCCGCCAGGGCTTCCGGCGAGAAGCCGCCGAAGACCACCGAGTGGATCGCACCGATACGGGCGCACGCCAGCATGGCGACCACGGCCTCGGGGATCATCGGCATATAGATAGTCACGACGTCGCCACGGTGCACGTCCTGGCCACGCAGGGCGTTGGCGAACTTGCAGACCTGCTCGTGCAGCTCGCGATAGGTAATGTTGCGCGATTCGGAAGGGTCGTCGCCTTCCCAGATGATTGCCAGCTGATCGCCACGTTCGGCCAGGTGGCGGTCCAGGCAGTTGTAGGAAACGTTCAGAGTGCCATCAGCAAACCATTTGATGTCGACATGGTGATCGTCGAAGGAGGTTTGCTTGACCTTGGTGAAAGGCGTGATCCAGTCGAGGCGCTTGGCTTGATCGCGCCAGAAGCCGTCAGGGTTGATGACCGACTGCTGGTACATGGCCTTGTAGGTCGCCTCATCGGTCAGCGTATTGGCCGCAACCTCGGGACGAACGGGATACAGGGAAGCCGCACTCATCTTTTTTACCTCGGTGGATAGTTGTTGTTTTATGGCCCTGTTTTAGCCGGCCCACGCCCTTGGGACCATTCGACGATGGTAGTAACAAAACCCTACCGAACGCCGTGTCTTTTCACGGCAAGGCTCAAGCACGGCACTTTCAGAGCACTTTGCAGAGGAGAAAAAACCGCCGTCCCGCGCGATTTAACGAAACGCGCCTCGGGATTGTTACAGAATCCGTCAAAAGTCTTTATCAAAAGCCCCTCTATATGCCGTTGTGGGTGACGCCTAAAATCAACCTCGCCAACAAAGGCAACGTGATTAACTCAAGTTACAGCCCCCACGAAGGCATGTTAATCCGCTTATCACCCGAAATTAATAACTGTTCTACACGCAGCCTCACAAGGGCTGTGTGACCCCACACACCCTTAAGAAGGTAATTATTAAATGAAAGCGTTAGTCGTTCTGGCCCTTGCCGGTTTTTGTGCCACTGCCATGGCGGACGAGGCCAGCAACCAACAAGCCCCGGTCGAGCAGTATTCTTATTCGACCAAACTGGATATCGCCAAAGTTATTTCCCTGAGCGAAGTCCCGAATGTTTGCGAAGTTGTGCCGGCCCGCATGGTTTATGAAGACTCCCAAGGTAAACAACACACACTTGAATACCGCGTTATGGGTAATGGTTGCTCTAACGGTTAATTAACCCTTATTGAACCGCTGGTTTTTATACAACGCCGGCCGCAAGAAATGGTTCTTGCGGCAAGATGCCGGGGGTGCATCCCCTCACACGGGAATCGCTGCACCGCACCTCCCCTCTTTCCCGACCGCCGGTACCCGCCGCGCTTTACCCGCCCTTTCCAAAGCGCCAGCTTGTCCTCCCACGGGGGATCCACCCGGTCACTTCCGGCCCCTCCTGCACGCCTAAAAAAAATCCTTCGCGCAAACAAACTCCCGCAAACCCCCGCCCCGCCTAAAGAAACCTCCATGTCATCGGCCTCCCCGGCCAATCTGCCGCACCCAAACCTGAAATCTGACTGAAATGCCCGGTAAAAAACCCTTATACTGGGCCGGTCAAAAGGGCTTGAAATACCCCCTGATCGGGCTATAAACCCAGGCTGGCTTGCCTCTCAGGGGCACTGGGACAGGACCCCGTGCCTTCCCCCAGCCAATTCGGGGTTTCCCCGTACACATTTATGTTTTTTGCGTGCTGCAAGCGGCAACAAACGATTCCTTAAGATCCATAGCGGCCAACGGTCGTGTGACAACCAAACCATCAGTGTTTTCACGCGGCCATCCGGCCCTCACGCAGGAGACGATACGTCATGCTGAGCTGGGACGAATTCGATAAAGAAGAAGGCGAAGTCGCTGCCAAAGGCGCCAACGCCGGGCACGCCACCGAAGCAAACATGGACCGCCTCGACAGCGCCGGTGGTGCTGCGGCTCTTGAAGCCCGGGCCGTAACCGCGACCGACTCCGAAGCGATCATCCGCGCCAAGGCCGCCCTCGACCGACTCGATATCGCTGAAGGCCTGGCCGAGCTTGAAGGCGCTTCCGCCCGCGTCGCGGTCGACGAAAAGCGCATGATCAACTGCCGTGCCGACCTCAACCAACTGGTTCCATTCAAATACGACTGGGCCTGGCAGAAGTACCTGGACGGCTGCGCAAACCACTGGATGCCGCAAGAAGTCAACATGACCGCCGACATCGCCCTCTGGAAAGACCCGGAAGGCCTGACCGACGACGAACGCCGCATCGTGATGCGCAACCTGGGCTTCTTCTCCACCGCCGATTCCCTGGTTGCCAACAACCTGGTGCTGGCGGTCTACCGCTTGATCACCAACCCCGAGTGCCGCCAGTACATCCTGCGCCAGGCGTTCGAAGAAGCGATCCACACCCACGCTTACCAGTACTGCATCGAGTCGCTGGCCATGGATGAAGGCGAGATCTTCAACATGTACCACGAGATTCCTTCGGTCGCGAAGAAAGCGACCTGGGGCCTGAAGTACACCCGCTCGATCTCTGATCCGAAGTTCGAAACCGGCACCGTCGAAACCGACAAGGAACTGTTGCGCAACCTGATCGCCTACTACTGCGTTCTGGAAGGCATCTTCTTCTACTGCGGCTTTACCCAGATCCTGTCCATGGGCCGTCGCAACAAAATGACCGGTGTCGCCGAGCAGTTCCAGTACATCCTGCGCGACGAATCCATGCACCTGAACTTCGGCATCGACGTGATCAACCAGATCAAGATCGAAAACCCGCACCTGTGGGATGCCGAGATGAAGGAAGAAGCCAGCCAGATGATCCTGCAGGGCACTCAGCTGGAAATCGAATACGCACGAGACACCATGCCACGCGGCGTACTGGGCATGAACGCAGCGATGATGGAGGACTACCTCAAGTTCATCGCCAACCGTCGTCTGTCGCAGATCGGCCTGAAGGAAGAGTACCCTGGTACAACCAACCCCTTCCCATGGATGAGCGAGATCATGGACTTGAAGAAAGAGAAGAACTTCTTCGAGACCCGCGTGATCGAGTACCAGACTGGCGGCGCCTTGAGCTGGGATTGATTCCCCTCCCCCGCTAACGAAAAAGCCCTGACTATTCAGGGCTTTTTTGTGCCTGTAGACACGCGCATCTCTCCAGACATACGCATTCATGCTCCAGGCTTGGGGCAATAACAAAGCGCCCCTCCCACCGTACGGCAGGCCACAGAAAAAACATTTGATTGCGCCTTCAAATAACTGTACAAAAACACAGTACTTTTTACCTTCGCGATCAAGCCCGGAGCCTAGTATGTCCACGAATCTCGCGATGAACATCGCCATCGAACGTATCGTCCTTCACCAGTTCACCGCGTTGCACTGCGTGCAGTCGCGCGCCATGCTTGGCTGGAGCCAGGCCGATCTGGCACGTGAATCAGGCGTCTCCGAACACGCCATCCAGCGCTTCGAGCAGGGTGACCGCCTGCGTGATGTCACTCACCTGGCCCTGGCCTTTCGGCTGGAAGCCGAGGGGCTGGTATTCTTCCCGGGCTTTGCGCCTTCCAAAGGGACCAATATTCGCGGCACCACACCCAACCCGGTCAAACGAAACGATTTCGCCCTGATCGAGTAACGGTCGCCATGATCCACTCGCTTTCGGTGAGCGTAACCCGCCGATATGGGCACAGCAGGGGGAACGATGTTCAAGATCGCCCCCTCAGTTGCAACCCTCAGCGCACAGCCATCGAGGTTTTGTCGAGGGCCGTCACGCCCTCGACATCCAGCCACCAGGCAGATCCCCGGTGTGGCTGCAGCAGGTTGAACCCCTCACCCATCTGCGGCGTCGTAATGGCCACATTACGCTCCCGGGCTAGCGTGAGGATCCGGTCAAAAGGCTCATGCCAGGCATGGAATGCCAGATCAAAGGTGCCGTTGTGGATGGGCAGCAACCATTGGCCGCGCAGGTCGATATGGGCCTGCAGGCTTTCCTCTGGCTGCATGTGCACGTGAGGCCAGTCAACGTTGTAGGCACCCGTCTCCATCAGTGTCAGGTCGAAGGGACCAAAACGCTCGCCAATCTGGCTGAAACCCTCGAAGTAACCACTGTCACCGCTGAAAAATATTCGCGCCTTATCGCTGATGATGACCCATGAAACCCACAGTGTTTGATTGCCATCGCGCAAGGTGCGTCCGGAAAAATGCTGTGCCGGGGTCGCGACAAAGCGCAGGCCCGCGACGGCGGTTTCCTCCCACCAGGCCAATTGGCGAATCTTGTCGGCCGGTATCCCCCACTTGACCAATAGATCGCCAACACCCAGCGGCACCAGGAAATGCTCGGTTTTATCCGCCAGTTCAAGGACGGCCTGATAGTCGAGGTGGTCGTAATGGTTGTGGGAAAGGATCACCGCCTCAATAGGCGGTAAATCCGCCAGGCTGATGGGGGGTGGATGAAAGCGCTTTGGCCCTGTCCACTGCACCGGCGAAGCCCGCTCGGCAAAGACCGGGTCAGTCAGCCAGAACTTGCCCCCAAGCTTGAGCAACAACGTCGAATGCCCCAGGCGATAGACACTATGGTCCGGCGCGTCAAACAGCTGCGCGCGGGTTAACGGCTGTACCGGTAGCCTACCGACGGGCCGGGTATTACCCGGCTTGCGCAAGAGCAGTTTCCAGAAGATCCCCAACGTCTTGAGAAATCCATGGGCAGGCGTGGCGACATCATTGCGAAACCCCCGTCGAAACGGCTGCTCGCGATCCTGATCAGTGGCCATGATTGAGTGACTCCAAGAAGCCTGGGGCTCCTGACACAAAAGTAAGCGGCCAATGCATGCAAGGCTTGGCCATTCGAAAGACGCATTGCGCAGCATCCGCCTTCCCCCTTAGAGCACAACACGCCCAACCATTCACGCCTTGAGCCCCGCCAATCCAGGACCTGACGGCCTTTCGCCTCCTGGCCACGAAAGCACTCTGGGCCAGGTAGCGCCTGCGAAGCAAATGCTCAAAGCCATTCAAGGCGCCACTGCGAAGGCCCTGCGCCAGCCTTTCCTTGCCACGGACACGCCTGGAATCGCACGTTTTCGCAAGAAATGGCCTGGAAGGACACTGATTATTCCGTTCAGAATAATCGACAATATTAATCAGGCTTATCCGATAAACGGCGATTTCACCAGGCTCCACTGCTGCAGCCTGGCCGGGACATTTCACGCAGAGCATTATGGAAAACCAAAGAGGCAAAGGGCTATCGTTTGCCAAACGCATCTATCTACCGCGCATTGTCGGCCTGGGGATCGGCTTCCTGAGTGTCGGTGCGGCCCTCTACCCCCTGCAACCGCCAAACTGGCTCTGGGGACTGCTGCTGTTCAATGGTTTTATCTGGCCTCACCTAGCCTTTCAGATCGCCAAGCGCGCGGCCTACCCCTACCAGGCTGAACGTCGCAACCTGCTGGTAGACTCACTGTTCGGCGGGTTCTGGGCCGCGACCATGCAGTTCAACCCGCTACCGACCGTCACCATTCTGGCAATGATGACCATGAACAATGTAGCGGCTGGCGGGCAGCGCCTGTTGGTTCGCGGTTCCCTGGCACAGGCTGCGGGGGTACTGCTGTCCTGGCTGCTCTTCGGCCCCGCCTTCAGCCCCCAGACCAGCCAGATGCAGGTGTACGCCTGCCTGCCAATGTTGTCCCTCTACCCTCTTGCCCTGGGCATGGTCTGCTATCAGTTGGCGATCAAACTCTCCGAACACAAGCGCGCCCTTAGCGCCCTCAGTCGCACGGACAGCCTGACCGGCCTGCTCAACCACGGCTCCTGGAAAGATCTGCTGCATAGCAAGTTCCATAAATGCTTGCTCGAACAGAGCAATGCCGTCATCGCCCTGATCGATATCGACCACTTCAAACGGATCAACGACACCTATGGCCATATCATCGGCGACAAGGTGCTACGCCACCTGAGTCAAACCCTGCGCGACAACCTGCGCGAAGACGACCTCGCCGGACGCTACGGAGGAGACGAGTTCTGCGTGATCCTGCCCGACGTGCCTTTGGATCAAGCCATGGAAGTGATGGAGCGACTGCGCAAAGCAATCGCAGACTCTCGCTGCCAGGAAGTCCCACAGTTGCGCGTCAGCCTGAGCATTGGCCTAGCCTCATTCCAACCACACTTCAGTGAAGCAACTCAGTGGCTCCAGGAAGCCGACAAAGCCTTGTACGTGGCCAAGAATACCGGCCGCGACAAAATCAACAGCGCCACCCTCTCTTCCTCCTCACCCCACCAGCCTGTCCACTCAGCCTGATACGCGGCCACTGCACGCTGGTCTGAATTGCCAAAAAACCTGTACTAAAGTCCTTTGTTTGTACAACTAATAGATAGCATAATGCCGCTATGTATCGTTGTGCATGAAGTCTGCTCGGGCTGTGTTCTATCCATCGCCCCTGGCCTGTAAGAAGTCGTGCTGATGCAATGTCCGCAAACGCTCTCTGCGCCCCGGACAGCTCTGCCCCTAACGCTATCAGCACATGGATGCTGGTACAGAGCCAGCCTTCGGGCTTTTGCTCAAGCGGTTCGCCCGCGTGCACACAAGGAACCACTTTCAGGCTTCTTTATTCCAGAGCAGACATCATGCTATTCAGCGGTCATAAAAAAACACTCCAAGCACTGCACAATACTATCGCTGAGCAAGCCAGCTTGCTCGACGCCCTGAACCGATCGATGGCGGTCATCGAGTTCGGGCTGGACGCCAGCGTCCTGCACGCCAACGATAACTTTCTGAGTACCATGGGCTATCGCCTCGACCAGATACTGGGCCAACCCCATCGCAAGTTCTGTATGGCGAACTACGCCAACAGTGGCGAGTACACGCAATTTTGGGCTCGTCTCAAAAACGGCCAATGCGAGTCCGGCACTTATGCTCGCGTCACCGCCGACGGCCGCACGGTCTGGCTGGAGGCCAGTTACAACCCGGTGCGTGATGCCGGCGGCCAGGTGGTGAAAATCGTCACGTACGCCCTGGACATTACCCGGGATGTACAGGAAAAAAGCGAAGCCCAAGCCAAGCTGAACGCTATTGACCGCGCCATGGGCGTTATCGAATTCAATCTGGATGGCCGCATCATCAGCGCCAACCAGAACTTCCTCAGCCTGGTTGGATACAGCCAAGCCGAAGTGACGGGCCAGAACCACAGCCTGTTCTGCAAGCCTGGCGTCGCCCAAAGCAGCGAGTACCAGGATTTCTGGCGTCGACTCAACCAGGGTGAGTTCTTCAGCGGCCAGTTCGAGCGTGTTGGCAAGCGGGGCCAGACCCTGTGGCTGGAGGCCAACTACAACCCGGTCTACGATGCCGACGGCAAGCTCTACAAAGTGGTCAAGTTCGCCTCGGACGTCAGCAGCCGGGTCGAGCGCCATGAGCAGGATGCCCAGAGCGCGACCCAGGCTTATCACATCTCCATCGAGACCCAAAAAATCGCCGAGCAAGGCACCGCCGTCATCCAGCAGGCCGCCAGCGAAATGCGAGAAATTGCGGCGAATATCGAGGACTCTTCAGGGCTGATTGCCAAACTCGGCGAACGTTCGGAGCAGATTACCGCCATCGTCAATACCATTCGCGCCATTGCCGACCAGACCAATCTTCTGGCCCTAAACGCCGCCATCGAAGCCGCCCGGGCCGGCGAGCAGGGACGCGGATTCGCCGTCGTGGCCGACGAGGTCCGTCTGCTCGCCGCGCGCACCAGTGGTTCGACTGCGGAAATCTCCGGGATGATCGACATGATCCAGAATGAAACCCAGCAGGCGATCAAGAGCATGAGCAGCACCCAGATGCGCGCCGCAAAAGGTGTCGAGCTGGCCGATCAGGCAGGTGAGGTGATCGTGCAAATCCGCGATGGTGCAGGCGAAGCGGTGCAGGCCGTCAGCATTTTCGCCAGCGAGCGCGGTCAACGCTGACTGCGAGCCGGGGCCGGAAGGCTATAGTTGTTTCTGTCCCCGGTCCCTGCAGAGTGCGCTATGAAGCCAGACCCCCTCCAGCCCCAAGCCCAGCAGGATCACCTGCGCTTTCACCGCCCCCATGCCCACCTTGCGCCAACGTTCGGTAACGACGGCTTCGCCCTGAAGGCCGAGGCGTTCGCCCGCTTCTTTGGCACACCGATGTTTCTTGGCGCACAGACGGCAATTGTCGTGGTGTGGATCTGCCTCAATTTGTTTGGTGTCACGACCTTCGACGTCTATCCCTTTATCCTGCTGAACCTAGCCTTCAGCCTTCAAGCCGCCTATGCCGCGCCCTTGATTCTGCTGGCGCAGACACGCCAGGCCGCGCGCGACAAGGCTCAGGCCGACGCCGATGCGCAGCACCGCGAAGCCCTGGCCGAGGCCAACTCCCGACGCCAGGCCGAGGCCGCACAGAACGCCGCGCAATTGCTAACACTGCTCGAGCAAAACACGCGGCTCACCGAAATGACCCAGCACTTGAGCGAGCGCATCGAGAACCTGACCTCACAGATGCACGAGCACCTGGTCAAATCGGCTAAGCCTTAAGCCCTCACCAGGCTGCGCATGGCCGCTATTTCCGGCATGTCGTCGCGGCGCACATAAACGCGCAGGGGCTCGGTGATATTGATCCGATCGTCGATGTTCTGCTCCAGCAACAGCCGGATCGCTTCGCGCTTGAGGGTCATGGTCTGGTCGGTGCCAGCCTGCCAGACAAATTCGCTGGCCGCGATAATGGCGTCATCCGCCACGTCCATGCCGAAGGAATCTTCGCTGAAACGCACGATATGCTTGCCGGTTTTGCGATTCAGGCCGACAAAGCCCCGCAGTTGGTCGGCGGCCTGGCAGATAAGCTCGGAAGTGATGCGCATGGTAAACCTCAAGGTCATGGTCCAAAGGACACAGGGATCGATGGTTTACACGCGAGGCAGTGGCTCAGGCTTTCCCTCTGCTGGGGAAAATGCCGCATAAGAGTACTGCAAAGCAGCCCCCCAGCGTGCTGAAAAAAACACCTGTAACGCTGTTTTGTATTGATTGCGCGATAGCCGCATGGGCTGGCAGTTGCTAAAAGGAAAACCCGATCACGCGCTGCCAGGAGTTTGCACATGCCAGTGACTATCCAACCTCGCTGGGCCTTGCTCGGCCTGCTGATGAGTCTGAACCTTGTCGAGGCCAGCCCAGCGGCCGCGCCTCAGTCCACGCAGTTGATGCCGCCCAGCGGCATTCCCCGGCCTGCCGTGATCGCCCATCGCGGTGCCTCGTTCGATGCCCCCGAATCGACGGCGCCAGCCTACCGACTGGCCCGGGAACTGGGCGCCGACTATCTCGAACTGGACCTGCAACGCAGCAAGGACGGCGTGCTGTTCGCCCTGCATGACGACAACCTGCAGCGTACCACCGATGTCGCCAGCAAATTCCCCGAGCGCAAGGACAGCCCGGCCCATGCATTCACCCTGGCCGAACTGAAAACCCTGGACGCCGGAAGCTGGTTCAACCAGGCCTATCCCGAGCGGGCTCGCCCGGCCTTCCGCGGGCTGCAGGTCCTGACCCTCGATGAAATCATCGACATTGCCCAAGGTAGTAACACACACCAACCCGGCCTCTATATCGAGACCAAGTCCCCGCACCTGTTCCCCGGTATCGAGCAGGACCTCAAAGCGCAATTGCTGGCCCGTGGCTGGCTAAGCCCCGCCATTACCCAACAGGCCAAAGGGACGCTGGCCATCGGCCAGGGCCCGGGCCGGGTTGTACTGCAAAGCTTTGACAAGCGCAGCCTGGCGCTGCTGCACCAGGCCATGCCACACGTACCCAAGGTCCTGCTGCTCTGGGTCGGCAAAGGTAGCATCGAGCCAAAATCGCCCCAGAGCTTTGCCGAGTCCGGGCTAAGCGACAAAGCCGCCTTCTACGCCAGCCAACAGCCCAGAGACCAGGCGGAGCTGATTCGCTGGCTGGATGCAGCCAAGGACGGGGGTGCCATAGGTGTCGGCCCGTCCGTGGCATTGGCGGCGGGTGGCGAGCAGAGCTACGCCGACCTGGTACAGCCCTGGATGAACCAACTGGCCCACGAAAGGGGCCTGCTGGTGCACGCCTACACGGTCGACGAACCGGTAGACGTGCGGCGCGTGCTGGCTGCCGGTGTCGACGGGATCTTCACCAATCGTCCGACGGCAATGCTGGATATCCTCCAGCGCCCCTCCCCCCGCTCGACCACGAGCATTCTTGAAGAGCACGGATACTGAGTGAGTAACAACGAATGGGCCGGTCAGCTGTGGCTAGGCCGTGACTATGGTCTGATCCGGGGCGCACTTGGAAAGACCACGGAGCACGCCCACTATGCCCACCAACTGCTCCTGGCGCCCCGGGAGGCTGTCACCATCAGCCTTGAGGGTCGACCATTGAGCGGCCAAAGGCTGTTTATCGAAGCCCAGCGTCGCCACGCGATCCTTGCCGCGCCCGGCGAAGTGTTCAGCCTGTATGCCGAGCCTCTGGCCATCAGCGCTGCCGCCCTGCAATCGGCCGTGGCCACTGTCGAATGGTCCCTGCCCGCACTGGATCAGGCCCTGCGCCAGTGCCCGCGCCAGCCGCTGGGGGATTCGCGCCTGGAGCGGGCGCTGGCAGAACTCGATGAGTTGATCTCGGGCAAGGTGGCCGCGCGCCAGCTGGCCCAGGCTGCGCATCTGTCCTTGAGCCAGTTGGAACGGCTGTTTGGTGAGCACCTCGGCTTGCCGATACGCCGCCTGGTGCTCTGGCGGCGGCTACGCCTGGCGCTTGCCCAGGTCCTGGCGGGAAGCTCGTTGACCGTCGCCGCCCACAACGCCGGTTTTGCTGACTCGGCGCACTTTTCACGCACCATGAAAAAGCTGTTCGGTGTCAGCGCCGGCCGCTCGCTGCCCCCTCTCGAGTGCCGCCTGCTGGATTGAATCAGCGCCGCAAGGCCTCCGGCGTCGGCGGTTCGCGGCTCACCTGGGAGCTCCGCAGCGGGTCGAGTAATTGTCCCAGGTAGTCAACGGGAAAATCCGGACGGCTGCCGATGCCCAGATCACCACTGCCAATACGGTACTGATCGGTATGCAAGACCGTTCCCAACAGCCAATCCCACAAGGTGAAGAACAGACCGAAATTCACGTCCCCTGCCCGCCCGTATTTCATATGGTGGAAACGGTGCACCGGCGCCCAGGCAAATATCCACCGTAGCGGCCCGAGGCGCATGTCGACATTGGAATGCTGCAACAACAACTGAATCGCGATGGCGAATGCCAGCAGCGTCGCCACCGATTGCGGGATCCCCAACAACAGCAATGGCAGCAGTCCGGCGCTGGCTTCGACGGCCTGATGCAGCGGATGCTTCATCAGGCCGTTGAAGCCGTACAAGCGTTCTACGCTGTGATGCACGGCATGCAGGCGCCAAAGCCAATGCCAGCGATGGCTGAAGTAATGCGCCAGGGTGATGCCACAGTCGGCAATCACAATGGCCAGCAGCAACTGCAACCACAATGGCCACGCCTGCGGCCACAGTTGCCCCAGCGACAGCATGCCTGCCAGTGCCGGCAAGGCTAGCAACCCCAGGGCATTCAGACTTTCATTGACCAGGGCATGCAACAGATCCCGCCATCGATCGTCCTGGGCGCGATTCCATTGAGGTTCATAGGGCAGCCACCACTCGGCCATAAACGACAGCGCCAGCGCGCCGGCAAACAATACCAACAGCCCGCCCGGCGAATTCACCTGCACCAGGCTCGCCCCGATAAACCCGAGCCAGAACACAGGCGCATAAATCCCCTTCAAAACCCCACGCATAGACACCTCCTTACAAATGAAGGGCTAAGATGGACGCAGCGTTGGTGAAAGGATTGAACAAACCGCGCAACCTCAGTGATTAAGCCTGAATTAAGTTCGACTCAGTAACCTGGCTTCACTTAAACAGCTCACCCCAAAGGACTCATCCATGAAAAAGCTGAACGTACTGCTCGCTACCGCTGCTCTGACCCTGACTGCCGGCCTGGCCCAGGCAGATGTCCGTCCAGACCATATTCCGGGCCTGCTCAAGTCCGGCGCGATCATGGATTTCGACAAGCTCAACCAGGCCGCCCAGGCCAAACACCCAGGCGGCAGCATTGTCGACACCGAACTGGATCACAAGGCTGGACGCTACGTCTATGAGGTCGAACTGCTCGACGCGAAAGGCGTGAAATGGGATGTCGACCTGGACGCTAAAACCGGCGAAGTGCTTGTCGACAAACAAGACCACTAAGTTGTTGTAAGTCCCCAAACCGCATGGCCCACAAGGCCATGCGGTTTTTTATGGGTGCCTGCAACCGTGCAACCGCCTGGACGCCTGCCCGAGCCGCCCTTAGGATTGCCTCCTGATTTTCACTCTGATTGGATGCTCCCTTGCCTGCCGCCGTTCCCCTCTATGTAAAGCCCGGCAACCTGGCCAGCCCGGCCCGTCGCCTGGGTGGCCAGTTGATTGATACCTTGGTGACCTTTGCCCTGGTCATGGGCACCGTCTATCTGACGCGGCTATTCGCAATCCAGGGCCGTGGGGCAGACCTGCTGCCACTGTTGTTCGGCGGCGGTTACTATCTGTTGTCCGATGCCCTGCCCAATGGCCAGAGCATCGGCAAACGCCTATTGAAGATGAGCGTGGTTCACTTCGAAACCCACGCGCCTTGCTCCATCGTCCAGTCGGTCATTCGGAACCTGACCACTCCCTTCATCGGTTTCTTTGACTGGATTTTCATTTTCTTCGGCTCCAGGCGGCGCCTGGGTGACATGCTGGCGATCACGCGGGTGATCAACACGCCATAACGCCGGCTTCAGGCGGTCGTGCTGACCATCGAACCGGTGCCACTGCTGCCGGAGTCCTGCAAGGCCTTCAACAACTGCCCGGTGGCCGTCATCAACGCCGCCGTGGTGCTGGCAATCTGGGCCTGAGCCCCCGCCACGGCAGCAGCCTTCGCCTCCTCACTCTGGCTGCCCGCCTGTGCGGCCTGCAGCGCTTGTTGCTGCTCCTGCATTTGCTTCTGCAACTCGGCAATCAATTTGCGCAAGGCTTGGACAGCGCTCGATTCCTCACTGTCGCTATCCGACGCCGCTGCGGAAGAACCCGCAGCGCCGCCCACGGCAACAGCCGTGGTTGGCGTCGCCTCAGTACTGCCAACGGCTTCGGCTTCGACAGCGGTGTCGCTGGTTTGCACCTGGGGACTCGCCGTGTTCGCGGACGTAGCGATAGAGAAACTGCCGAGGCTGATCATGGGATGGGCTCTCTGAAAAAAGGTTAAATCCATCATCGACAAACACCGGCCCGCCTTGAGGGCTTTCGTGTAAGCACCTTGTCAGCCTCTCGATACAGTCCGTGTCATGGAACCGTCAGATCCGCTTGCAATGATGAGCTGAAAGCTGCGACACCTTCCCGCCTGCGAGCCTGCATGAACCACAGCATCGACCAAAGCCACCGCGACTCGGACCTTTTCGGCCTGCTGTACGGCTTTCGTTTCCGGCCCGGCGAACGCGGTGAGCAGATCGACTCGGCCAGTGCCTTGCACCATCTGCAACAGCCGGCGGCACCCGACACCTTTCTCTGGCTTCACCTGAACCTGGCCCATGCAGCCTGCGAACGCTGGATGAAAACCCACCTGGACCTCCCCGAAGAGTTCTTCGAGGCTCTGCACGAAGGTTCACGCTCGACCCGCATCGAGCACGTTGACTCCACCCTGCTGGCGGTGGTCAACGATGTGGTGTTCAACCTCAGCAACATGGTTTCCTCGGATATCTCCACTCTGTGGGTCTGCGCTCGCAGTCAGTTGCTGATCAGCGCACGCCTGCAACCCCTGCACTCGGTGGACAAACTGCGCTCCTCGGTCAAGGCCGGCGAGCGTTTTCGCTCGCCTCTGGAACTGCTGGTCCACCTGTTGCGCGACCAGGGCGAAGTACTGACCCAGATAGTGCGCAAGACCAGCCTTAGCGTCGATCAGATCGAAGACCAGTTGCTGTCCCTGCGCCTAAGCAACAACCGCGCCGAACTGGGCGCCATGCGCCGGGTGCTGGTGCGCCTGCAACGCCTGCTGGCCCTGGAACCGGGCTCGCTGCTGCGGCTGCTCAACCGGCCACCGCAATGGTTGCAGAAGGAGGACGTCAAGGAACTGCGCAAATCCACCGAGGAGTTCGCCCTGATCCTCAGCGACCTCACTGCCCTGGGTGAACGAATCAAACTTTTGCAGGAAGAAATCGCGGCCAACCTCAACGAGCAAAGCAACCGCACGCTGTTCACCCTGACGGTGGTCACCGTGCTGGCCTTGCCCATCAACATCATCGCTGGCTTCTTCGGCATGAATGTCGGTGGCATTCCGCTGTCAGCCGACCCCGAGGGCTTCTGGATCCTGGTCGCGCTGGTGGCCACATTTACCCTGCTGGCGGGGCGCTGGGCCTTTCGCAAGCGCCAGGATTACTGAGCCATGAAGTCGCTCTCGGATCACCGCTGCGCGACAGCGGATTCGGCTGAATACAGGGCAAATGCAGCGCCTAAATACACAAATACTGATCCAAGGCAGCCTGGCAGTAACAAATGGCCATCATCCTTTAAGCCTCGTCTTTCGACAGGATCGTGTGCATGACCACCCCCTCTATGACGGCTGCTTCGCCCTCCAACACTGGCGACAGCAAGCCGCAAATCGAGCAGAAACCAGGGCTGCTCACCGTCGTGCTGTTCTTTTCGGTCCTGGCCTTGGGGCTGCTTTTTACTGCCTATAGCCTGATGCAGGACGTCCACGCCCTCGGCACCGAAGTCATTACCTGGACGCCTTTTCTGTTGCTGGGCGTCGCCCTGCTGATTGCCCTCGGTTTCGAATTCGTCAACGGTTTCCACGACACCGCCAACGCTGTCGCCACGGTGATCTATACCCATTCGCTGCCGCCGCATTTCGCGGTGGTCTGGTCCGGCTTCTTCAATTTCCTGGGGGTCCTGCTCTCCAGCGGCGCAGTGGCCTTTGGCATCATTGCCCTGCTCCCCGTGGAGCTGATTCTGCAGGTTGGTTCATCCTCCGGTTTCGCCATGATCTTCGCCCTGCTGATCGCCGCGATCCTCTGGAACCTCGGCACCTGGTGGCTGGGCCTGCCCGCGTCGTCGTCGCATACATTGATCGGCTCGATCATTGGCGTCGGCGTGGCCAATGCCCTGATGCAGGGACGCGATGGCACCACTGGCGTCGACTGGGCCCAGGCCACCAAAGTGGGCTATGCCCTGCTGTTCTCGCCGGTGATCGGCTTTGTGTTCGCCGCCCTGTTGCTGTTGGCCCTGCGCCTGTTCGTCAAAAACCGCGCCCTGTACAAGGCCCCCAAGGGCAAGGCTCCGCCGCCGTGGTGGATCCGGGGCATGCTGATCCTGACCTGCACCGGTGTTTCCTTTGCTCACGGCTCCAACGATGGCCAGAAAGGCATGGGCCTGATCATGTTGATCCTGGTCGGCACCCTGCCGATGGCCTACGCCCTCAACCGCACCATGCCGGCCGACCAGGCCCTGCAATTTGCCGTGGTCGCCGAAGTCACCCAACAGGCCTTGCTCAAGCACGCTCCCCAGCCCGCCCCGGCCGATCCGCGTCCAGTGCTGTCGGAATACGTACGCAGTAAACAGGCCAGTGCCGAACTGATCCCTGCCCTCGCAGCGCTCGCCGGCAGCATCGGCAGTGAAGTCAGGGGCTACGGCTCGCTGGCCAAGGTACCCGCCGAAGCCATGGGCAACGTGCGCAATGACATGTACCTGGCCTCCGAAACCATTCGCCTGATGGACAAGGACAAGATCGGCCAGTTCGATACCGACACCCATGACAAGGTGCAACTGTTCAAGCAGCAGATCGACAGCGCAACTCGCTACATCCCACTCTGGGTCAAGATCTCCGTGGCCATCGCTCTCGGGCTGGGCACCATGGTCGGCTGGAAGCGCATCGTGGTGACCGTCGGCGAAAAAATCGGCAAGACCCATATGACCTACGCTCAGGGAGCTTCGGCAGAAACCGTGGCCATGCTGACCATCGGCGCCGCCGATATGTTCGGCCTGCCGGTCTCAACCACCCATGTGCTGTCGTCCGGTGTCGCCGGGACCATGACTGCCAATGGCGCCGGCCTGCAAATGAAGACCATCCGCAACCTGTTGATGGCCTGGGTATTGACCCTGCCGGCCGCCATCCTGCTTTCGGGCAGCCTGTACTGGCTATTTACGCAACTGTTCTGATTGACCCCAGAAGTGAAAAATCCCGGCCTGAGTCATCAGGTCGGGATTTTTTTCGGCCTCGCGCTGCGCTCGTCAAACCGCGCTGGGCACACGCAGAAAGCGTGGACGCAGGGCATCGTAGGCCCAATGGTAAACGTAGGTGTAAGGCAGGAAAAACAACAATACGCCGATATCCAGCCATAGCGCCTGCAGCAGGCTCATGTCCAGCCACCAGGCCACCTGCGGCACGCTGACCACAATCAGCCCACCTTCGAACAACAGGGCATGCAACAGGCGGGTCCAGCCGCCCTGACCCAGGGCATAGCGTGCACGCAGGCGGTCGAACAGCGCATTGAACAGCACGTTCCAGCCCAGCGCGATCAGGCAGGTCGCAACCGTGACCACGCCCATGTTCACCAGGGAGATGCCCATCACCCACGCAAACAACGGGGTGCAGATCAGGATGGCGAAGAACTCGAAGCCAATGGCTTGCAGGACCCTTTCAGTCATCGATTTTGCGGCGTTCATGGTACTTCGCTCCAGATTGTGAGGTTGCCATTATCGCCAGCCCTATAGATACTAAAAGTCGAAAACCATCGACCGGAACGATAGTTTATGGCCTCACACGAAGTCTTGCTGGCCTTTGTCCAAGCCGCGACCCAAGGTTCCTTTTCGGCTGCCGCGCGCAAGCTGGGTAAAAGCCAATCGACCATCAGCGCGGCCATTGCCGGCCTCGAAATCGACCTGGGCGTCGAGCTGTTCGATCGCCGCACGCGCAAGCCCAGCCTTACCGCGGCCGGCCACGTCATGCTGCAGAAAGCCGAAGATATCCTGGCTGCCAACAGTCGCCTGGAGCTGGCGGCCAGCCAGCTCGCCCAGGGGCTTGAAGCCAAGCTCACCGTGGTGATCTCCGATACGTACCAGTCGGACCGCTTCGAAGCCGCCTTGAGCGGCTTTGCCCAGCGCTACCCAGACCTTGAGCTCGAATGCCTGATTGCCGAATGCGACGACCTGATCGAGTTGGTGCAACAGGGTCGGGCACAGCTGGCCTTCGCCGAGATGCAGCCCAGCTATCCCGCCGACCTGAACAACGCCACCGTCGATGAGCGCACCGAGTTCGCTCTGTTTGTCGCCCGGGAGCATCAGCTGGCACGTCTGGCCGCCATCGACAAACAGGCCCTGCAAGGCCATCGCGAACTGCGCCTGGCAACCATCGTCAATCCGTATGAACGTCGCCCCCAAGGCCAGGTCTGGTCGGCCTCCAGCTACCTGATGCTGCTGGAGATGGCCCAGCGCGGTTTTGGCTGGGCGCCCTTGCCGCGTTGGCTGGTGGGGCGCTTTGGCAACGAACAGTTGATTGAGCTCAACGTCCGTGGCTGGCCGCAACCGATCAGCGTCGATGCCCTGTGGTCGCGCCTGCATCCACTAGGGCCAGCCGGCAGTTGGCTGCTGGCAAAAATGCTGGAGTAACGCGCTCGGCAAAAAGCCCGCGGCGCACGCACAAAGCCGCTAGAATTCGCGCCCTTGCGTAAATCCCCAGGCTACAGCGGCGTGAACATTCGACTGGTTGACTACACCGCGCTCACTAGCACCCAGCGCGAGCAATTGCGGGCCCTGGAGGTCCATCCAGAACAATTGCCCTTCTGCGGCGACATCGACTGCGCCTTGTATTCATTACCGAGCGCCGGGCACCCGGGAATCAAGGGCTTTACCCTGTTGGTCGGCGAGCAGCCCCTGGCCTTTTTCCTACTCAAGCGCCATCCGCTACTCCCCCACTGGGCCGAGCCCGATAGCGCGACCCTGCATGCCCTGCAGGTGGACAAACGCGCCCAGGGCCAGGGCCTTGGCCGCGCCTGCCTGCAAGCGCTGCCCCAGGCGGCGCGCCAGGCCTGGCCGGAGATTCGCAGGGTGATGCTCTCGGTGGACCCGGCCAACCGCCCGGCCATCGGCCTGTACCTACAGCAAGGCTGGGCCGATACGGGCGAAGCCTATCGAAGCAAGGACGGTTTCGAGCGGCGACTGGCGCTGACGCTTTAGCCGCCGCATTCAGTCAGAGTGGCTCAGGCACGCTGACTGGGCCGAGAAACTCGTGATACCCGGAAAGGATCACGTAGATCGCGAAATAACAGAAGATCGCCGCCGATGCCCAGTAGGAATAGCGCAGCAGCCGGTCGCCCAGCAGTTTGCCACCGTGGGTTGCCGCCAGGCAGATGCCCACGCTCCAGAGCACCCCAGCGCAGAAGAATCCCGCGAGGAACAGCCCCGAGTTGGCCAGGCTGCCACCTCCCGAGCGGGCGATCAACGTGCCGCCCACGGCTGCAAACCAGAGAATCGCACTGGGCGACGACATAGCCAGGAACATCCCGCGAAAGAATTCCTTGCGCGGTGAACCGGTATCGACCGATGCGCCGTCAGCCACCAGGGCCCCGTGATGAATCGCCGAGTGCACCATCTTGGCCGCAAAGTACAACAGCAACAGCGAGCCGCCGATCCACAAGACCCAGCGCACCGGCGCGTACTGCAACAGGACCGTCATGCCCGCAAGGGCCAGCACGGCATAAATCAGGTCACCAAAACAGGTGCCCATGCCCAGGCAGAAACCACGGAAAAAACCGCGCTGCATGGCCAGGGTAATCATCGCGATATTGGCCACACCGATATCCAGGCACAGCGACAGGCTCAGCAAAAAGCCACTGGTAAACTCCATCCACCCTCTCCAATCCAGCACATACGGCACGAACGCCGGCGTATTTAACGCAATATCCGCGCCGGTGTGTCGAAAAAATATCGGCACCTTCGCCCCTATCGCGACCTGGAGAAATTTCGAAACAGCATCTGGACAAACTGCCAGCATCGCTCGTATCTTCTGCGCCAGGCCACCACAGTGGCCAACGTCGCTCGGACGGTTCCGGGCGCTTACGTCTTCGAGGCATACATGGCTGACCAAGGTTCGCCGCGCCGCTTTGCGCGCATAGATCGACTCCCCCCTTACGTGTTCAATATCACTGCCGAGCTGAAGATGGCCGCGCGTCGTCGTGGCGAAGACATCATTGACTTGAGCATGGGTAACCCCGACGGTCCGACACCGCCGCATATCGTTGAAAAACTGGTCACCGTCGCACAGCGCGAAGATACCCATGGCTACTCTACGTCCAGAGGTATCCCGCGACTGCGCCGGGCTATTTCCCGTTGGTACAAGGACCGCTACGAAGTCGATATCGACCCGGAAAGCGAAGCCATTGTCACCATCGGCTCCAAGGAGGGCCTGGCCCACCTGATGCTCGCGACCCTCGACCAGGGCGACACGGTACTGGTGCCCAACCCCAGCTACCCGATTCATATCTACGGTGCCGTGATTGCCGGCGCCCAGGTCCGCTCCGTCCCCCTGATACCAGGCGTGGACTTCTTTGCCGAACTGGAGCGGGCGATTCGCGGCTCGATCCCGAAACCGAAGATGATGATCCTCGGCTTTCCGTCCAACCCGACCGCCCAGTGCGTGGAACTGGACTTCTTCGAGCGGGTGGTGGCCCTGGCCAAGCAGTACGACGTCCTGGTGGTCCATGATCTGGCCTACGCCGATATCGTCTACGACGGCTGGAAAGCGCCTTCCATCATGCAGGTACCGGGTGCGAAGGACATCGCCGTGGAGTTTTTCACCCTGTCCAAGAGCTACAACATGGCAGGCTGGCGTATCGGCTTTATGGTCGGCAACCCGGAGCTGGTCAACGCGCTGGCACGGATCAAGAGCTATCACGACTACGGCACCTTCACTCCGCTGCAGGTCGCGGCCATTGCGGCGCTCGAAGGCGACCAGCAGTGCGTCAAGGACATCGCCGAGCAGTATCGCCAGCGGCGTAATGTGCTGGTCAAGGGCTTGCACGAACTGGGCTGGATGGTCGAAAACCCCAAGGCCTCGATGTATGTCTGGGCCAAAATTCCGCCGGCCTACGCTCATCTCGGCTCGCTGGAGTTCGCCAAGAAACTGCTGGCCGAAGCCAAGGTCTGCGTCTCGCCAGGCGTGGGGTTTGGCGAGTATGGCGACGACCATGTACGTTTCGCCCTGATCGAGAACCAGGACCGTATTCGCCAGGCCGTACGTGGCATTCGCGCCATGTTTCGGGCGGATGAAAAGCTCCAGGACTGACCGCTTCCCCCTGTAGGTACGAGCTTGCCCGCGCAGGTTTACCCTGGCGCGGGTTCAGCGCCGGTCGATCAAGGTCAGCAAGGCCCCATAGCGCCTGACCTCGATCGGCAGGCTTTCACCCAGCGCCTGCAAGGCGCTGTCACTACTGTCCAGAACAAAGCTTCCGGAAACCCGCATCTGCGCAACCGCCTCGCTGACACGCAGAATGCCCCGCCGATAAGGTTTGAGCGCCTCGATGACTCGCGCCAGAGGCTCATCGCGAACCTCGATCACCCCGGCCGCCCAATCTGAACGAGTCCACAGGCTCGGTTCGGCCGCCATCAGGGTATTGCCCGCCAGCCACGCCGCCTTACCGGCCTCCAACTGCGCCCGATAACCTCCTCGGGTATCCAGGCGTACGCTGTGCTGCTGAACCGATATCAGGCTGCGCCCGGGCTCCTGGTGAGCACTGAAGCGTGCACCAAAGGCCCGCACCTCACCCTCGGCGGTGGCCACGATCAAGGGCCGACGTGGGTCCGGCCCGATCGCAACACTCAAGCTGCCCTGGTGCAAACGGATTCGTCGCTGCTGGCCATCAAAGGCAATATCCACGGCCGTGCGCGGGGCCAGGGTCAGTCGACTGCCGTCCGGCAGCACCAGGGTTCGACGCTCGCCGGTGGCGGTATGGCGATCGGTGATCAGCCCTTGCAAGGGGGTGAAACGGTCGTACAGCGCCGCGCCCCCCATCCCGAGCAGCAGCAGACCTAACGTGCCCCGCACGACTGTGCGTCGCGGCAGGTGGCCTGCTTCAGCCGGCGCCCGTGATGGCCGCGAGCCTCCCCTCTGTGCCAGCTGCCACTTCTTCGGGGCCTGGTGCAGCAACCCGCTGACCTCCTGCCAGATCTGCGCGTGACGCGGGTCAGCCTGCAACCAGGCATTGAACGCCAGGTAGTCCTCGGCCGTAGCCTGGGCTGCATCCAAACGCAGCATCCAGTCGATCGCGGCATGCATCTGACGGTCGAGTTCGACTTCACGCACATCGGACGTCGGCAAGGTCGCATTGGAGTTGGAGAGAGTCTGCACGGAATCGAGCCTGGAACAGTACTAAATGGTAATTAATCTCATTATCACTACAGACTGTTACCATTTGTCAACGCCGCCTCGCCGCCAAACGGCAAGTCCTGGCCGCTTGGAGACCAACGGTGAGCCTTCGGCATCGCCAGCGTCCGCCAAATCCGCGTCCAAGGCACCCGGCATGGAATTTGCCCTCTTAAATAGAACACTTACCATGAGGTCGCCATCATGTTGGTCAACGCTACTGCCGCACAGATACAGCACACCGCGCGAACGGATATGGACCCCACCACCGCTGCCGCCAGTGCACTGTTCAGTGGCCTGATCCATAACCCCCAAGCCAGCACGCACGCCGCCGCGAGCGCCCAGGCTGCCGACAACACGGCCAGCAACAACGTCGACGCTGCGTTCGCCAAAACCCGTGTGCTGCTGCAAGCCGCCGAGCCGGCGACCGCAACGCGCAACACCAGTCATGAACAAAGCTACAACGAAGGCTCGGCAGTACAGGCGTTCAGGGAATACATGAGCAAACCTGTCGCCGAAAGAGTGCGCGATGAAATCCTCAAGAGCATGGGCTTGACTGAAGAGCAGTTACAAGCCATGTCACCGGAAAGACGCGAGGCCGTAGAGAAAGAAATTGCACAACGCATGAAGGAAAAGGCCGAACTGCAGCAAGTGGCCAAAGAGCAGGAACAGGATAAAGAGCAAGTTCCAGACAAATTTTTGGCGTCGAACTAAATATCGATTGGAAATAAACAGTACCTCTGCCATAAAAGTTTTTCTAGCCGGTACTGTTTATATCGATTCACTTTAATGTAACTGCAATGTTTCATTGAACTGGCTGATGGCATCGACCACATGCCTTGAGCCCTGTTGAATTTCCATGATTACCTCCCCGGCCTCATTGGCCAGAGCCACACCGCGCCCGGTTCGACTCAGGCTCGACTGCATGCTGTTGACCGCGCTGAGGGACAGATCGTGGTTCTTGCGCACCACCTCGACGATTTCCAGCGTCGCCTGGCTGGTCCGCGCCGCCAGGCTGCGGACCTCGTCGGCGACCACCGCAAACCCCCGTCCATGCTCGCCGGCCCTGGCCGCTTCGATGGCCGCGTTGAGCGCCAGCAGGTTGGTCTGGTCGGCAATCCCGCGGATGGTCTGGACGATGGTGCCGATAATATCCGACTGCTTGCTTACCGCATCGATGCTTTCGGCGGCCTGATTGAGGTCGCGGGAAATATCCTCGATGATCTGCACCGTCTGCTGCACCACCTGGGAGCCCTTCTGGGCGCAGGCATCGTTCTGTACTGAAGTGCTATGGGCCGACTCGGCCGCCGTTTGCAGCGTCGTCACCTGGGTGGTGATATCGCTGGCAAACTTGATGACCTTATACAGTCGGCCTTTGACATCGAAGATAGGGTTGTAGGATGCCTCGAGAAAAACCGTATGGCCGTACTTGTCGACCCGCTCGAAGCGATGAGAGTGAAACTCTCCACGATTGAGCGATGCCCAGAATGCCTTATAGGCTGGTGACTCGCTTTCCGCCCGATGGCAAAACATGCTGTGGTGCTGGCCCACGACTTCATTGAGGGAGTAATGCATGGTCTTGAGAAAGTTTTCGTTGGCGGTGATGACGCGCCCGTCCGGGCTGAATTCGATCATTGCCATGGAACGACTCAGTGCGTTGGCCAGGCTTTGCACTTCGTTCTCATGGCTGACCCGGGCGGTGATGTCCGACGCCAGCTTGATCACGCTGAGCACCTGCCGGTCAGGGCCCAGGACGGGCATGTAGCTGGCCTCCAGCCAGATCTCCCGTCCAGTCTTGTGCAAGCGTACAAAGGTCCCGCTCAGCGGTTCGCCACGCGCCAGTTCGCGCCAGAAGCGGGCGTACTCCTCAGTTTTTCGGTAGGACTCTTCACAAAAGATCCTATGGTGCTTGCCGCGAATTTCTTCGACGGAAAAACCCATGGTCAGACAGAAATTTTCATTGGCGTCGAGGATAAGCCCATCAGGGGTGAACTCGATCATGGCCATGGACCGGCCGATGGCGGCAATGCGTGCGTTGGCCCTGGACAGTTCATCGCTGTAACGTTGAATCTCGAGCAGGTCGGCTTTGCGATGGGCATCGAACATGGCTGAATCCCTTTAGCGCTGTCTATCTACGTACGGTTAACGAATCGAGTCAAGTTGCCGCCATTTCAGATTAAAGCCGCTGCTCGGGCGAGCGACGATGAGTAACACTTAAACATTCCTGACTCATCGTTGCTATCAAGCTATCCATGTCCCGATAACCGCCAATACGGTCACCCAAGTTGCCTGCTAGAACATATATCGCGGTAGAACTCGCCAGTTACTTAATGCCCTGAACTGCACTTGGTCAAAGCATAGACAGCTAAAGTACGGATGCAAGCCAATGGCTACTAACAAAATCCGACCGCCGCCAAACGGTAGTTAGTTGGCCGATCATAAAAGAACCTACCTGTACTCTCCCAGCCATCAACTACAACCCCGCACTCACCCGACTGGCTACTTCGGCCGGCACCCAGGCGTGCCAGATTTGCGGCTGCTCGCGCAAAAAGGCTTCGGCCACCTGCCGAGGCGCCAGCCGCTTCTCGCTCATTTGGCCAAGGGTCTGGTTCAGCAGATCAATCGGAAAATCGACTTTGGCGAAGAATTCGACCAACTGCGGGTAACGCGCCTTGAAGGGTGCAGAAACGCCAATGGTCAGGTTAGCCGGCAGGGAACGGCTGCCCTGCGGGTTGGGATGGTTGCCATCGGTCAGGGTTTCCCAGGCGGCGGCGTCAAATGCCGGCTCCTCTAGCTTGACCAGCTTGAAGCGGCCCAACAGCGGCGTCGGCGACCAGTAGTAGAACAGCACGGGCTTGCCCCGTCGGATCGACGAGCTGATTTCGGCATCCAGCGCAGCCCCCGAGCCGGTACGAAAATTCACGTAATCGTCGGTCAATCCGTAGGCCTTGAGCTTCTGGCTATTGACGGTCTCCGAGGTCCAGCCACTGGGGCTATTGAGAAAGCGCCCACGAGTGGGGTCTTCCGGGTCGAGAAACAGCGCTTTGTAGCGCGGCAGGTCGCTCACCGACTTCAATTGCGGCGCCACGGCCGCGATATTGCGCGCTGGGTCGCCCTTGATCACATACTCCGGCACCCACCAGCCTTCGGTGGCGCCCTTGACTGTATCCCCCACGCCGAACACCTTGCCCTCGGCCTGCGCCTTGATCCAGACCGGGCTGCGCCCGGCCCACTCCTCACCGATCACCTGGATATCGTTCCGGGCCAGGGCGGTTTCGAGGCTGACCGTACTGCCGGGCAAGGTATCGGTGGGAAAGCCGTAGCCCTTTTCCACGATCAACCGCAGGACTTCCGTGATCAAGCTGCCGCTTTCCCAGGTCAGGTCGCCAAAGTGGATGGTTTGCGCGCGCTCTTGCGCACCGGCCAACCCACTCATGAGAGCGAGGGCAAGTAGCGAAGCGCGGAACAGATTCTGGAACAGTGACATGGCGCATCTCCCGGCGATAAACGGCTAGAGCAGGCATTGGCGTATTAGCGACCTTAGCTCGGATAAGCGGATCCAGCCGTTGGCGCCCGGCCAAAAAGGACTATTCCTACACATTTCAGGTAAGAGTTCCCGAGCCATCCCGTTTCCTACAGAATAGATGGTTGGACGGAGCGGGCTTATCAGCCCCCCAAGCGCGCCACTCGATTACAATCCGCCGTCGCTCATTCCTGTGCCCCTGCCATGCCCAACCCGTGCTTCGCTCAACTGTCCGAGACCTCGCGCCCGCTGCTCGACAAGTTCTATCGCGCCCAGGGCTCATCCATGCGCGCAGCCGCTGGCGCTCGCCTGTGGGTGGCACGTGCACCGCAGATTATTGCCGGCCTGTCGCTCAGCAGCGTGGCGGAGGGCAACTGGCTGACCGGGCTGTTCGTCGACCCCGCCTGGCGCAACCAGGCCATTGCCCGGCGCCTAATCGAGCAGGCCAGCGCGCAGTGTCAGGGGCCTATCTGGCTGTTCTGCCACCCGGACCTGCTCGGCTTCTATCAAAAGCTCGGCTTCAGCCAGGCGACTGCCCTGCCCCAGGCCCTGGCCGACCGCTTGGCGCGGTATTCGCGCAGCAAACCGTTGATGGCGCTGGCCTGTCAGTCGCCGGCAGGATCAAGGTCGGGAAACAGCACATCGGTATAGCCGAACTTGCTGAAATCGCTGATGCGCGATGGGTAGAGGCGGCCGATCAGGTGGTCGCACTCGTGCTGCACCACCCGCGCATGGAAACCGTCGGCAAAACGCACCAGCGGTTCGCCCTTGGGCGTGAAGCCTTCATAGCGGATGCTGCGATTACGCTGCACCGCACCGCGCAGGCCGGGGACCGACAGACAGCCCTCCCAGCCCTCCTCCAGCTCCGGCGTTAACGGCGTAATCAGCGGGTTGATCAGAATCGTCTGGGGCACCGCCTCGGCATCGGGATAACGTTCACTGTGCTCGAAGCCGAAGACCACCAACTGCAGGTCCACACCGATCTGCGGGGCCGCCAACCCGACGCCGCCGACATGCTCCATGGTCTGGAACATATCGTCGATCAGTTGCCACAGTTCGGCGCTATCGAACATCTGCGCCGGCACCGGCTGGGCAATACGCAGCAGCCGCGGGTCGCCCATCTTGAGAATTTCGCGAATCATGTTCAGCTCTCGTCAGTCACTGGCTTGAGCGAGTGGTCCCGTCCCAGCCCGGAAACATGTTGTTTGGGATCGTCGCTAAAGTCCTTCTCGCCTGGGTTCTTGCCCTCGGCCGACATATGTTCGATCACCGCGTTCATTTCCGCCCCCAGCAACAGCACTGCGGCGGAAATATAGAAGTACAGGAGCAGCACGATAATCGCCCCGATACTGCCATACATCGCGTTGTAGTCCGCGAAGGTTTTCACGTAGTAACCAAAGCCCAACGACGCGATGATCCAGACCACCACCGCGAGCACCGAACCGGGGGTGATAAAGCGAAATTTCTGCTTCACATCCGGCATCACGTAATAGATCAGGGCCACGGCGAACATCAGCAGAAAGACAATCACCGGCCAGCGCAGGATCGTCCACAGGGTCACGACAAAATCTTCCATGCCGATCTGCCCGGCCAGCCAACTCATCACCTGTGGCCCGGTGACCATCAGGCCGGCGGCCGCCAGCAGCATCACGGCAATCCCGACGGTGTAGAAAATCGACAGCGGCAGGCGCTTCCAGATCGGCCGGCCTTCCACCACGTCGTAGGCGGCATTCATCGCGCTCATCATCAAGCGCACGCCCGCCGAGGCGGTCCACAGCGCAATCACGATACCGACCGAAAGCAACCCACCCTTGGACTGCTGCAACTGGTCGATCACTGGGTTGACCTGTTCCAGGGCCTGGGGCGGCAGCACCAGTTCCGATTGCAGGCGCAACCAGCTGAAAAAGTCGGGCAGGTGCAAAAAGCCGATCAGGGCGATCAGGAACAACAGGAAGGGAAACAGCGAGAACAGCATCTGGTAGGCCAGAGCCGAGGCATAGGTGGACATTTCGTCGTCGACGAACTCGGTGACCGTGCGTATCAGAACGCGATGCAGGGGCAAGTCTTTGAGAACCGGGAACAACATAGCGTCTCCTTTCGCCGCAAAAAGAGGTCAGCAGGGCAAGCCGGCAGGCAACTTCAGGGCAGAGGTTTTAACTCAAAGTAGCCCAGTTGGCGACTCTCGAAACATTTTCTAAACAACACGACGCGGTGCCTTGACGTGCCAACGGCCATCCCGGGATGGCCGTTGGCACCTTTGCACTCGATCAAGGCATCAGGCCTTGTCGACCCCTTTCTTGATGGCATCCTTGGTCTTGCCTAGCGCCTGCTGGGCTTCGCCCTTCAGTTCCTGGGCCTTGCCCTCGGTCCGCAACCGATCATTGTCGGTGGCCTTGCCGATGCCTTGCTTGACCGAGCCAACAGCTTCATTGGCCATGCCTTTCACTTTATCCGAAGTACTGCCCATGGGGATTCTCCTGACGAAAATGCGAGAGTCTGAGACTCGACACCTGAGTTGACTCCCGGCCTGGCGCCAGAGTTTCAATTTTTATGGCGTGCATTTCGGCGCCTGGCGCAGGTTGGGCTTTATGTTTGTTCGCCAACCCCCGAGAATACGCGGCGTATTCAGGCCACGGCGCTGAAGCACCCATTGGTAGGAAGGTTATGAAACTCGATAAAAAGCAGGCCATTGCCCGCAGAAACCAGGAACTTGGCGGTGCCGTGCTCGGCGTCAATAACTGCCACTTCACCGCGCTCAACAGCAACCGCAATATCTGGTGGTTCGATATTCCGGTCAGCCGTCTGGCCATCGGCCAATACGAGTGGATTCACTTGCTGCTGCACACCCCGAGCACCGATGAGTTATTGCACCTGAAAGTACCCACGGTGTTTCTGCGCGAGAAGCTCGAGGGCCTGGTGGTACGCAATGCCGGCAAGCGCAAGTCCACCGTCAGCCTGGAGTTGAGCGCCGACAAGGATTCGTTCCTCAAGGATGTCCGCCCTGCCGGAACCGGCGTCGACTTCACTCCGTTTCTGCTGTAACCGGCAATAGCCGGCCCGCCGCCCAGAACCCACAAGCCCCGCATCTGCGGGGCTTGTGGATTAACAGCTGGCTTATTTTTTCACGCCAAGCTTCTTCAGCTCTTCGTCGCGCAGTTCCCGACGCAGGATCTTGCCGACGTTGGTGGTCGGCAGTGCATCGCGAAACTCGACCGCCTTGGGCACCTTGTAGGCGGTGACATTAGCGCGCATATGCGCCATCACCTGCTCCTTGGTCAGGGTCACACCCGGCTTGGCGACGATAAAGATCTTGATCGCCTCGCCCGCCTTTTCATCCGGAATACCGATGGCCGCGCATTGCAGCACGCCCGGCAAGGCCGCCAGCACGTCCTCCAGCTCGTTGGGGTAAACGTTAAAGCCGGAAACCAGGATCATGTCCTTTTTGCGGTCAACGATACGCATATAGCCGTCCGGCTGGATCACCGCAATATCGCCGGTCTTGAGCCAACCTTCGCTGTCGAGGATCTCGTCGGTGGCATCCTGGCGCTGCCAGTACCCCTTCATCACCTGCGGGCCCTTGACGCACAGCTCGCCGGTCTCGCCCAGGGGCAACTCGTTGCCGGCATCGTCGATAACCCGACACAGGGTCGAAGGCACCGGAATACCAATGGTACCGATCTGGATTTTCTGCTGCGGGTTGACCGTCGCGACAGGACTCGTCTCGGTCATGCCATAGCCTTCGCAGATCGCGCAGCCGGTCACGGCCGTCCAGCGCTCGGCGGCAGCCAGTTGCAGGGCCATGCCCCCCGACAGCGTGACCTTGAGGGCCGAGAAGTCCAGCTTGCGGAAGGCTTCGTTATTGCACAGCGCCACGAACAGGGTGTTGAGCCCGACAAAACCGCTGAACTTCCACTTCGACAGTTCCTTGACCATGGCTGGCAGGTCCCGCGGGTTGCTGATCAGGATGTTGTGGTTACCGATCAGCATCATTGCCATGCAATGAAAGGTGAACGCATAGATGTGATACAGCGGCAGCGGCGTGATCAGGATCTCGCAGCCTTCGTTGAGGTTGGAGCCCATCAGTGCCTTGCATTGCAGCATGTTGGCGATCAGGTTGCGGTGCGTCAGCATCGCCCCCTTGGCCACACCCGTGGTGCCGCCGGTGTACTGCAGCACAGCGACATCGCTGCTGACCGGGCTCGCTTCCTTGACCGGCTGGCCATGGCCCTGACGCAGCACGTCATTGAACTTGATGGCCTTGGGCAGGTGATACGCCGGCACCATTTTCTTCACGTACTTGATCACGCTATTGATCAGAAGACGCTTGAGGGGTGGCAACAGATCGGCCACTTCGGTGACAATCACGTGCTTGACCGAGGTCTTGGGCACCACGCTCTCGGCGAGATGCGCCATGTTGGCCAGGCAGATCAGCGCCTTGGCGCCGGAATCGTTGAACTGGTGCTCCATTTCCCGCGCGGTGTACAACGGGTTGGTGTTAACCACGATCAGCCCGGCGCGGATGGCGCCGAACACGGCAATCGGGTACTGCAGCAGGTTGGGCAGTTGCACGGCGATACGATCGCCCGGCTGCAGGTCGGTGTGCTGTTGCAGGTAGGCGGCAAACGCGCCCGACAGTTCGTAGAGTTCGCCGTAGGTCAGCGTCTTGCCGAGGTTGCTAAAGGCCGGTTTATCGGCAAAGCGTTGGCAGGACTGCTTCAACACCGTTTGAATGTTCGGATACTCATCAGGATTGATACTGGCAGCAATCCCAGCTGGGTATTTATCCTTCCAAAAGTCTTCGATCATGGAAGCCCACTCCTCAGCAACGCGAATTCTTCACCGCATTTGATGCGATTATTATTTGTCTGTGTTTTTTATGGGTGAATCCGGCTTTTTCACTGACCGAGAAGTCCCAAAGCGCGCCGAGAGTAGCAGCTTTGCCTTGAGTCGACTAGAGGCCGAACACCCAGCATTAGTCATAAACATGACTCAAGACGACCGACCGGTCACATTTAGAGTAAACATACCAATACTTTTCAAACCGCTCTGGAATGCACCTTTCAGGCAATAAAAATCGCGAGCAAACTTGCTCCTACAGAAAAAACGCGTCCCTGTAGGAGCGAGCATGCTCGCGATTGGCGCAAATGCGTTCAAGACATCAGGCGGTATCGCGCAACTCGCGACGCAGAATCTTGCCCACCGGCGTCATCGGCAACGAGTCACGCAGCACGATGTGCTTGGGCACCTTGTAGCCGGTGAAGTTTTCCTTGCAATAGGCCTTGAGCTCTTCGACGCTGACCCCCGCCTCGCGTGCGACCACAAACAACTTCACCGCCTCGCCCGAACGCTCGTCCGGCACGCCGATCACCGCGCAGTTGGCTACTTTCGGGTGCGCCATGACCACGTCCTCGATCTCATTGGGGTACACGTTGAAACCCGAGACGATAATCATGTCCTTCTTGCGGTCGACGATGCGCACAAAGCCATCGGGGTCGATCACCGCCACATCGCCGGTCTTGAACCAGCCCTCGGCGTCCAGCACCTCGGCGGTGGCCGCGTCCTGCTGCCAGTAGCCTTTCATGATCTGCGGCCCCTTGATGCACAACTCGCCCCGCTCGCCCAGCGCCTGTTCGACACCATCATCATTGATGACCTTGAGCGTGGTGCCCGGCACAGGGATGCCCACGGTGCCCAGGCGAGTCCGATCACCATAGGGGTTGGTGCAGGCAATCGGGGATGTCTCGGTCAGGCCATAGCCTTCGACAATGCCGCAACCGGTGAGCTGCTTCCAGCGCTCGGCCGTGGCCTTGACCAGGGCCGTGCCGCCGGAGTTGGTCAGTTTGAGCCGCGAGAAATCCAGTTTCTTGAACTCTGGGTGATCCATCAGCGCGACAAACAGCGTGTTGAGCCCCAGCAACGCGGAAAAGCGCCACTTGCCCAACTCTTTGATAAAGCCGGCGATATCACGCGGATTGGTGATCAGCACGTTGTGATTGCCGGTCACCATCATGCACATGCAATTCGCGGTGAAAGCATAGATATGGTAGAGCGGCAGTGGCGCGATCATCACTTCCTGGCCTTCGCGCAGCAGTGGCTGACCATCCGGCCCAGGCTGCGACAGGCAGGCCCGGGCCTGCTGCATATTGGCGACCAGGTTGCCGTGGGTCAGCATCGCGCCCTTGGCCAACCCGGTGGTGCCACCGGTGTATTGCAGCACGGCGATGTCGTCCAGCCCCACCGTCAATGGGCGGATGGGATGCCCACCCCCCAGACGCAGGGCGCTCTTGAACGACACGGCGCCCGGCAGCTGATAGGCCGGGACCATCTTCTTCACCTTGTCGACCACGGTGTTGATCAGCCAGCCTTTGGCGGCGGGCATAAGGTCACCCATCTTCGCCTCGATCAGGTATTCGATACCGGTATCGGGCAAGACCTCCTGCACCTTCTGGCCGAACATGTTGAGGTAAACCAGCGCCCGCACGCCGGCATCCTTGAACTGATGGCGCATCTCCCGTGCGGTGTAGAGCGGGTTGGTGTTGACCACCACCAGACCAGCGCGCATGGCACCAAATACGGCAATTGGATATTGCAGGACGTTGGGCATCTGTACGGCGATGCGGTCACCCGGCTGCAAGTCCGTGTTGGCTTGCAGGTAACCGGCGAAGGCGGCGCTAAGACGCTCCAGTTCGGCGTAGGTGAGCGTCACCCCCATATTGCTGAATGCCGGACGGTCGGCGAACTTCTTGCAGGACCGCTCAAACACCTCGACGACCGACTTGTAGACCGTCAGATCAATGGTGTTGGGGACCCCGGCCGGGCGTTTGTCACTCCAGAAATCAGGTTGCATTGTTATTGTCCTCGTACCTGAGTGTGTCCGGGCCGCTTAGCGCCAAGCGCAACAGCGGAGCTGTGCGGACGTTAGCAGTTATGCCGGAACAGGCAAATATGCCAACCTGCGTCATTAGCCGCGTGAATCTCTGCGCTGGCTATACAATGCAACGACCCTGTGCAAAGGAATCGCCATGAACCACGCTAATTTCTGGTTGAGTGTCAGAGACCACAGCCGCCTTTACGTCAATCAGTGGTTACCCGAGGGCACCCCGAAGGCCCTGGTGTTGCTGGCTCACGGCATGGCCGAGCACAGCGGTCGCTACGAACGCCTGGCAGCCGCCCTGTGTGCCGCCGGCTTCGGTGTGGTCGCTCCGGACCTGCGTGGCCACGGCCGCACGGCCGAGCACGGGGTGCTTGGCCACTACGCCGACGAGGATGGCTGGAGCACGGTGGTCGGCGACCTGGCCAGCCTCAACCAGCACATGGGCCTGGAATACCCCGGCGTACCGATCTTTCTGCTGGGCCACAGCATGGGCAGCTACCTGGCCCAGGCCTATCTGCTCCACCACAGTGCCAGCCTGCACGGCGCCGTACTCAGCGGCTCGAATTTCCAGCCTATTGCGCTCTACCGCGCCGCCCGCCTGATCGCCCGCTTCGAACGCTGGCGCCAGGGCCCGACCGGGCGCAGTGCGTTGATCGAATGGCTCTCGTTCGGTTCGTTCAACAAGGCCTTCAAACCCAACCGCACCGCCTTCGACTGGCTGAGCCGCGACCCCGATGAAGTCGACAAGTACGCCAGCGACCCGCTGTGCGGGTTCCGCTGCACCAACCAGTTATGGATCGACCTGCTCGGCGGCCTGCAGCAAATCAGCAAGCCGAACAACCTGGCCCAGATCGATCCAGGCCTGCCGTTGCTGGTCATTGGCGGCGAATGTGATCCGGTGAGTGCCGGCAAGCGTCTCAAGGATCTTGCCGACGCCTTGCGCAAGGCCGGCAGCCAGAATCTGCAACTGACCCTCTACCCGCAGGCCCGGCATGAACTCTTCAATGAGATCAACCGCGACGAAGTGACTGCCCAGCTGATCCAGTGGCTGGAGCAGGCCCTGAGCCACCGCCGGGCGCAACGAGCAGAGTAAGGCTGCCACCAGAGCACGCCACCTCGACAGCCGTGGGACCGAGCAATCGGTTCCCTCCAACCGTGACAGGATTTTAAAACGATGACCCAGGTTACCAACACGCCTTACCAAGACCTCGAAGTCGGCCAGACCGCCAGCTACAGCAAGCATGTGCAGGAGCGCGATATCCAGCTGTTCGCGGCCATGTCCGGCGATCACAACCCTGTGCACCTGGACCCCGAGTTTGCCGCAGCCAGCATGTTCAAGGAGCGAATTGCCCACGGCATGTTCAGTGGCGCGCTGATCAGCGCGGCGGTCGCCTGCGAGCTGCCCGGGCCGGGCACCATCTACCTGGGCCAGCAAATGACTTTCCAGAAGCCGGTAAAGATTGGCGACACCCTGACCGTGCGCCTGGAAATCCTGGAAAAACTGCCCAAGTTCCGCGTACGTATCGCGACCCGTGTGTTCAACCAGAACGATGAACTGGTGGTCGATGGCGAAGCCGAGATCCTCGCACCGCGCAAACAGCAGACCGTGAACCTGCCGGTCCTGCCGCCCATCAGCATCGGCTGAGCGCCTCCCGGGACTAAACGCGGATGGCAGACTCACGCTGCCGTCCGCACCGGCCCTGCCCTATTTACCCTCGTCCACCTGGACGCTCGCGGTCATCCCCGCGCTCAGCCGCTCGCCTTCGGGCAAGCGATCAAAACGAATCCGCACCGGGATCCGCTGGGCCAGCCGCACCCAGTTGAAGGTCGGTTCGACCTGCGCCAGCAACTGCCCATCCGGCGTCGCGTTGCGATCGGTAATCCCGCGACTGATGCTTTCCACTTGCCCTTGCAGGGCCTCGCCGGCACTCATCAGCCAAATCTTGACCGGCGCACCGACCTGGATACGCGGCAGTTTGGTTTCCTCGAAGTACGCCTGCACGTAGAAGCTGCCATCAGCGATCAACGCCATCACCGGCTGCCCGGCATTCACATAATTGCCTTCGGCCAGGCGCAGGTTGGTGATGTGTCCGTCACGGGGCGCACGCACCTGGCTACGGGCCAGGTTGAGTTCGGCGACCTTCACGTCCGCCAACGCCTCGCGCCATTCACCACGGGCGATACCCGCATTGATCTGGGCATTTTCACGCAGCTCGGCGCTGATCGCCTGGGGCCCGAGGGCGGCCCGTCGTGCTGCCTCGTGCTCACGCAGGCTGAGCTGCTGCTGGCGGGTCTGGGCCACGGCCTGGGCCTTTTCCAACGCGGCCTCGAAACGCTCGCGATCGATCGACAACAACAGGTCGCCGGCCTTAACCGCCTGGTTGTCGCTGACCTTCAACTCGCGCACCCAGCCGGAGACGTCCGGCGCCACGATCACCACATCGGCCCGTACCCGCGCATCACGGGTCCAGGGCGTCAACATGTAGTACTGCCAGAGGTGATAACCGGCAAACAGTGCCGCCACCACCAGGCCCAGCGTTATGGCGACACGTACAGAAGTGCGCATGGACAGCTCCTTATAAAGGCCCAAGAACCACGGTAATCAAGGTCAGAATGCAGACAAACAGCGCACAATCGAACAACGCTTCGTGCCAGATCCAACGCCCCAAAGGCGTCACGCGAATCAACACGCGCACGGCGCCGGTCACCAGCAACGCCAGCAGCACATCAATCAAAAAAGGGCTGAGCAGAATGCCGCCCAACGCCCACTCACGCAGCCCCATGGCCTGCCTCCTGTTGCTGGCACCAGGTGCGCCAGCTGTTGTGCAATTGCAGCACCGCGCCCTGGGCCAGCGTCAACGGATCGCTGGGCGGCAGGGCCTGCAGGCTGTGCAGCAGCTTTTCACTGGCCGCTTGCAGCGCGTCGGCACGCTCGGCGGCCGGGCCCTGTTCGAGTAATGCCTGTAACTGTTGCAAGTAACTGCGCAAGGCCGCATCCCTGGGTATCTGGGCCACTGCCAGGCTCAAGCGCAGATGCAGCAATTCGTCGCCCATATCCAGACCCAGCAGGCCATCATCCCAGCGACTGCGGGCCTGCTGCGGCAGTTCCGGATAGTGGCGCGCCAACTGCATCAGGCGGTCGGCCATACGTCCGCCAAACCAGCTCTCGGCCCCACGCAGATCGCGCCGGGTCAGACGCACCAGATCATGTAGGGTCGCGGCCAGCAGACGGCGCCCATGCCATTGCGGGTTGCGCAGGATCAGCAGATGGAAGGCCAGTACCGCCGTACCCACACCGATAATCATGGCCTGGGCGCTATTGAGAAAAACCGCGACATCGAAACTCATTTGATTGAGCGGTGCCACCAGGACGATGAAGTGCAGACAGAAAGAGGTGGCCGTCGCGCCAATCTGCGGCTTGGCCATGCACAGCGCCCCGAAGAACAACGGCACGCCCATGCCCATGCACAACAGGGCAAAGCCGCTCCACTGGGGTAACAGCAACTGGCCGACGACAAATGCCACCGGCAATGCGAGGAAAATCCCCCGCATAAAACTCATGCCGATCTGCGCGCCGTTCTCGCGACTGGCGAACAGACTGCAGACCACGCAGGTCAGCAGCATGGCACCGGACGCGGCCGGCCAGGCCGTGGCCATCCAGAAGCTCGCCACGACCAGAAAGGCCAGGGCGCTGCGCGCGCCAAACACCAGCGCCAGCGACAGATCGCGATGAGGCGCCAGACTGCGGGGTGCCTCGCTGCCACTGCGGCCCTCTTCCACCGCCTGCAAGGCCGCCCCGGCGGCGAGCGCGGTATCGAGCAACAGGGCCAGGCGGGCCAGGCAGTAACGTTGCACCGAGCTCCACACCGGCTCATGCGCGGCTGCCTGGATACGCGGGCGCACGCTGCGCATCAGCTCCTCATCGCCGCCCGCCAGCGCCTGCTCGACCTCCGCCAGCCAGGGCGCCAGTTGCGCCGCCTCGGCCTCATCCATCTGCCGCCACTGGCGGCGAACGGCACGGGCCACGCGCAACAGCATCAGCAGCTTCTGGCTCAGGCCACTCACCGCCCGCGCGCGCTGACGCCCCAGGTCGCCTTCGAACCAGGCATGCTCGCGCTGGGCATCCACCGCGACAATCCGCCCAAGGATTTCCAGCAACCCTTTGCGGGCAGCGCCTTCTCCCGCCAGGGTCGCCTGCGCCGCCTGTAACCCGCTTTGCCAGGCACTGCGGGCCTGGCTGGCCAGTTGCCGTTCGACCCGTGACGGCCAGAGCAACGCGCTGCTGGCCGTGGCGCAGAGAATGCCCAGGGAGATTTCCGTACACCGCGCCACGGCCTGGTCGAACACCAGCAACGGATGACTGAGCGACGGCAGGGCAATGATCGCCACTGTGTAGCCGGCCAGCACGAAGGAATAGGACCAGGCACTGCGCAGCAGGGTCGAACAGGCCGTGCACAACCCCAGCCACAGGGCCAGGGCCAGCAGGAACAACCAGGGCGTCTGGGCGAACAGGCTCATGAAGACCACGGACATAATGGTCCCGACCAGCGTTCCGAGCAGCCGCGCCAGGCCCTTGTGCACCACCATCCCTGACAGCGGTTGAGCGACGATAAATGCGGTCATCAAGGCCCAGGCCGGCTGCTCCAGCCCCCAACGCAAAGCGAGCCAGAGCGCCAGCGCACCGCCGAGCAACGTCTTGATGGCGAACTGCAAGGCCGCTGGGCTGGGGGCGAACATGGCTTGCAGTGTGATACGCACAATCGAACCTGCTTGAACCGATAACCTGAAAGAAAGATAGCCGCTAAAAAATCCCGGCGGACGGGATTAAAACAAGCAAACTAATTATTAGCTAGCGAACTAATTCCCGTCCAGTACAAAATCATCGCCCACAAAAAAGCGCCAGACTGGCTGGCGCTTTCAAGACGGAGGCGATCAGCTCGCGCGGGCAATATTGCGCAGTGCCTTGACCTGATCATGGTTGCGCTGCACGCCGTGGAACTGACGCTCGACCACTGCCCGCACATGGGCCGGCAGCTCTTTGGACAGGGCGTGCTTGTAAGCCTTCAGGGCGTGGTCTTCACCGCGCTCGGCCTCATTGAGCACCGCCTCTTCGTCCTTGCCGGTAATCAGCGACTTGAGGTCGACCCAGCGGCGATGCAGGTCACCGCTGACGCTGGTCGAGGTTTCAGGATCACCGCCCAGTGCACGCACTTCCGCCTGCAATTCTGCCGCCGCCGTGGCGCAACCCTGGGAGCGCTTGATAAACAGGCTTTTTAGCTCGGGATTCTTGATATCTTCGGCACAGGTGCGAAAACCTTCTTCGCCATCCTTGCTGGTTTCGATCAAATCGTTCAATACCGAGATCGCTTCTTTATTGACGTTGCTCATTATTCAATTCCTTCTGCGGGGTGGGAGTTTGAAACCGCTACCCTGAAGAGTGCGAACGTCATGCCAGTTTCAGGAAAATAAAATACTCAATAAAATCAATTAGTTAAATATAAACTAGAAAACTGTACCCGCGCTATTTGCATGATCTGTCAATTGGCCTGCATGCAGAATGCCTGTATTTTTCAAAACGACCGCTATGGCCCGAGACCCCTGCCTTCCATGAATCCCGAAAAGCTCGAACTGCTGGTCACTCGCGAGATGCCCTTTGGCAAATACAAGGGTCGCATCCTGGCCGACCTGCCCGGTCAATACCTCAACTGGTTCGCCCGCGAAGGTTTTCCCCACGGAGAACTTGGCGGGTTGCTGGCCTTGATGCAGGAGATAGACCACAACGGCCTGTCCGATCTGCTCGACCCCTTGCGTGCCAAGCACGGCAAGCCCAAACCCCGCCACTGACCGAGCCCCCCCATGCCCCGCCATGCGCCGCACGCCCGCAACGAAGCCTTCTGGAACGCCTATGCCGAGCGCTATGACGCCGAGGAGGGGCCGATCAACCTGGAAAACGGCTACTTCGCGCGCATGACCCGTACGGTGCTCGAGGAGTACCAGCGCCAGATCGCCTTTATCAACCGCAGTAACTCGGTGTATGTGCGCCAGCACTTCGAGCACGGCACCAGCCTGCAGATTCGCCAGCAACTGGCCGACCTGCTGGGCCTGGACAGCGACACCCTCGCGCTGACCCGCAGCGCCAGCGAAGGCCTGCTCTCACTGATCCGTAACTACAACCGCCTGCAGCCGGGCGATCAAGTACTGATCTGCGACCTCGACTACCCCAGCGTGCAAGGTGCCATGCGTTGGCTGGCTGGCCAGCGCGGGGTCGAGCTGATTGAGATCGCCCTGCCCCATCCCGCCAGCCATGACGCCCTGGTCGACAGCTACCGCCAGGCCTTCCTGCGTTACCCGCGCCTGAAGCTGATGGTCCTGACCCATGTGACGCACCGCACCGGGCTGGTCTTGCCGGTGCGGGACATTGCCCATGTTGCGAAAGCGCACGGCATCGATGTCGTGCTCGATGGCGCGCACGCCCTCGGGCTGGTTGAATTCGACCTGGAAGATCTGGGTGTGGCCTTTGCCGGCTACAACCTGCAGAAATGGATCGGCGGCCCGCTCAGCTTGGGTTTTATCTACATCGCTGCGGGGCGCCTGGGCGATATCGACCCGGATATGCAGGCGCCCCAGGTCAATGCAGCCGATATCCGCTCCCGCGTGCCCTACGGCACCCCCAATATTGCCGCCTGGATGACCCTGCCGCTGGTGTTCGAAGAGTACCGCAGCCTGGGCGGAGCTGCGGTCAAGGGCCCGCGGCTGAACTATTTGCGCGATCTTTGGGTCGCCCCGGTCCGCCAACTCAAGAACATCGAGGTGCTGACGCCGGACGATCCGCGCCTGTACTGCACCATTACCGCATTGCGCTTTCGCAATCGTGTCGACCAACAGCCCATGGTCGACCGATTACTCGCGGACTACGGCCTGTTTACCGTGGCCCGCGAGGGCTCGGCCTGCGGCCCGTGCATCCGCGTCACCCCGAGCCTGAGCACGCGCGAGGCGCATCTTCAGCGCCTGGTGTGCGCCCTGACTGAACTCGACGCGCTTGATCAGGGGCTGTAATAGCCCACCGCAATCAGCCAGTGGCCGACCTTGCGCAGATACGCGTGCTTGTCTTCGATTTTGCCGGTCACCGGGTTTTTCCAGCGATACTCATATTCGCCCTGATCCTGGCCGGCCATCATCGCCAGGATTGGCTCGCCCACCGGCTTGCCTTGCGGGTCCTTGACCTTGCTGAAGTCGGTGTTGATCAAGCGCAGATTGGTGCCGTGGGCCACGTAGCGCCCAGTGTCCAGGTCAACCACGAAGACATAGAGATCGTCCTGCAGATAACCGCCGCGCAGGTCATTGATCGCCCTGAGCGTGCCCGCCTCGTCCTTGCCCAAATCACTGGCAGCCTTGTCGAGCAGCGCTCGCGCCTGATCCGCCGACGCACGGGGCAGGTAATAGCCCACCGCAAGGATCCGATCGCCAATGCGCTGGAAATACACCCGCTTGCGCTCGACCTTGCCGTCATTCCAATTCTGCCAGCGGTACTCGGCCTGCTGGATACCGTTGGCCTCGGGAATCTTCAGCGCATCGGCAAATGCTTTGCGCAACTCCGGCCCTAGCACCGCCGAGACATCCCGCCCGATCAAGGCCGAGCTGGGGCCGCCACTGGCAAGCATCACGCCGTGGGTATCAACCACAAAGACGTAGCGGTCCTTGTCGACGAATTCGCCCTGGCGGCTGAACGCGGCGAACGCCTTGTCACCATTGTCGTGGTAGTAGGCCAGGGCCTTCTCTAGCAAGGCTTTGGCCGCACGCGCCTGCTCGGCGCTTTCTTCGGCGGCCTGCAACTGACTGCCGCTTAGCAGCAGCCAGCCCAGCAGCATGCATGTGAACCACTTACCCATCTCGCGTCCCTCGCTCCTGTGCGTGTCATCAGAGCGTAGACGGTCGAGAGAAATGACCAAGCATTCAGTAGGAGAATGCCAAGGCTGGCCTCAACGGGATCGCTGGGGCCAGCCTGGCAGGCTTCAAGGACGGGCGTTGAGCTGTTGCTGCAGATTCTGGATCTGGCTTTGCAGCGTGCTGATATTGCGCGTGACCTGGCCACGGAACGCATCGAACTCGGCCGTGCTGGCACCGCTCGCGGCCGCGGGGCGGGTTTCCTGCTCGCTCTTGAGAACGATCAGTTCCTGTTCCAGACGCTCGATAGCCGCACTCGGATTGCCCTGTTTCTTCAGGGCCGCGATGTCGCTCGCCAGGCTCTTGAGTTGAGCCTCAAGCTTGGCCTGATCGCCCTGGGCCGCCTTGAGGCTGGCCAACTCCGCCGTCAGGCTTTTGACCTGGGCCTGCAACTGGCCCTGGACATTGAGTTGCTCGGCGGTCTGCGCGCTCATCTGCTCCAAACGCTTGTCCAGGCCGCTCTGCTGGCCGGCTACGCCCTGTTGCTGCTTACCCTGTTCCAGCAGGCGGCTTTCCAACTGGCGAACCTGCAACTTGAGCGCCTCGCTGTCACTGGTCACGCTCGATTCACTGGCGACCACCTTGCCGGAGATATCCTGCAACCGCCCCGCGGCTTCCTCGCTGATCCGCGCGAAGCTTTCCTGGGTCGCCACCAACTGTTGTTCCATCAGGGAGATCTGCTGGAAGCTCCACCAGCCCAAGCCGACCAGGGCAATGAAAAACGCCCCCAGCAACGCCCACAACGGCCCGGTACTGGGCCCCTTGACCCGCACCACCGGCGTAGTGCGCGACGACACCGTGGTGCGTTCGCGGGCGCCAACCGTGGACGGATAATCATCCTCGTCGCGTTCCTTGGCACTCAAGCTCGGCAAATCGAAATCGTCATTGGCATCATTACGCATGGATCAACCTTTCTCAGCGGTACCGGCTAAATGCCGGAAGTATAAACAGCTTGCCCGGCGCACTGATCGACTGCGCAGGCCACAATCGGTTCAGACATATTGACCGGATGTATCCTGGGCTTGCCACCAATGGCAGAACTCATCCAGGGCGGTCCACAGACTCACGCTGGGTTCATAACCGAGATAGTGCCGGGCGCGACTGATATCCAGGGTGAAATCCTTGTTCATCACCTGCATGCCCAGGCGCGACAGCGTCGGCTCCGGACGCCCCGGCCAGAGCTTGCATACACCTTCGTTGAGCGCCGCCACACTATAGGCCAGGCCATAAGAACGGTAGCGCGTGACCTGAGGCACCTGCATACGCCGCATCACGTAATTGACCACGTCCCAGAGCGGCACCGGCGCGCCGTTGCTGATGTTGTAGGCCTTGCCCAAAGCGGCCTCGCCAACCTGCAGGGCGCTGAGCAATGCCGCGTTCAGGTTCTGCACGCTGGTGAAATCGACCTTGTTCAGACCATTGCCGACAATGGCCAAACGGCCCTTGCGTTGCATGCGCAACAGGCGTGGGAAAATGCTCATGTCGCCGGCGCCGGTCACGAAGCGCGGCCGTAGCGCCAGCACTTCCAGGCCAAACTCCTGGGCACCGAACACCTTCTGTTCGGCGAGGAACTTGGTCGCCGCGTAAGGGTGCTTAAATCGCTTGGGCACCTGCTCCTCGGTCAAGCCAAGATGGGAGCGTCCATCGAAGTAGATCGACGGCGACGACAAATGCACCAACCGGCGCACCTGCTGTTTGAGGCAGGCCTCGACCACGTTCTCGGTGACCAGCACATTACCCTGGTGAAAGTCCTGATAACGGCCCCACAACCCCACCGCACCCGCGCAATGCACCACGGCTTCGACATCACGGCACAGGTCGTGCACCCGTTGCCCGTCGGTCAGATCACCCGGAACAAACTCGGCGCCACGGCGTACCAGATGCTCGACGCTTTGCTCCCGGCGCCCGTTGACGCGGACCTCGAAACCCTGCTCCAGGGCGCAGCGCGCAAAGCGCCCGCCGATAAAGCCGCTCGCGCCGGTGACCAGAATTTTCATGCCTTGCTCCAATTGCCTTGATTCGTACTGCCCATTGCCTGATGCCACGCTTTTATAGACTAGAAACCAGCCAACGCCCCGACTCGCGGGACAACTGCTCGGTCAACAGCGCCAATAACTGACCGCCATTGCGCCAATGATGCCAGTACAGGGGCACATCGATGGGCTTATCTGGCAACAACTCGCGCAAAACCCCGCGTTCCAGTTGCTCGCGCACCTGCAATTCCGGCACCAGGCCCCAGCCCAGCCCTGCCTCGATCAGGCGAATAAAGCCTTCGGAGGATGGGCACAAGTGGTGCTCGAAACCGCCATCAACCCCCAGTAACGCCAGGTAGCGGTGCTGAAGAAAGTCATCCGGACCAAAGACCAGCGCCGGCGTGCGCGGCAGTTGGGCCGGGACCACCTCATCGGTGAAGTGGCGGGCAATGAAGTCCGGGCTGGCCAAGGCCCGATAGCGCATCGACCCCAGCAGCAGGCTACGGGCGCCGGCCAGCGGACGCTCGATGGCGCAGATACAAGCCGCGACCTCGCCAGCGCGCATGCGCTTAAGGCCAACCGTCTGGTCCTCCACCACCAGGTCCAGCAGCAGATGTTGCTGCGCGCAAAAATCGCTGACCGCCGCCGCCCACCAGGTGGCCAGGCTGTCGGCGTTCAAGGCGATGCGCAGGCGGTCCGGCAGGCCCTCTTCATCCAGGCTCGGCACCAGGCTCTGCAAATCCCGCTCAAGCAGGCGCACCTGTTGCACGTGGTTGAGCAGGCGCCGGCCTATCTCGGTCGGCGTCGGCGGTGTTGCACGAATCAGCACTGGCTGGCCGACCCGTGCTTCCAGCAGTTTGATCCGCTGGGAAATCGCCGACTGCGAAAGCCCTAGCACCTGGGCGCCACGCTCGAATCCGGCCTGTTCCACCACCGCGGCAAGGGCGGAAAGCAGCTTGTAGTCGAACATCAGTTTTCCTAATGAGCGATCAGTAATATTGGTTTTTCTTATATACACCGCTAGCGCAAAATAGCCAGCACGAAATCCCGAACCAAGGATCGCCCCATGTCTGGCCAAACCTCCCTGCCTCTCCTTCTGCGCAGCATGAGCCCGCAGTTGAACGAGGGTGACTATGTCTTTTGCACCCTGGCCGAAGACACCCCGCTACAGGGCCGCAGCGTCATTGCCAGCATCCGCGAACAGGAAGGTCTGAGTGTCGTACTCGCCCGGCAGGACGCCGATGCCCTGGGTCTGAGCTACGACTACGTGGCCGCCTGGATCACCCTGAGCGTGCACTCCGCACTCGCCGCCGTGGGTCTGACCGCCGCTTTCGCCGGTGCACTGGGACGCGCCGAGATCAGTTGCAACGTGATTGCCGGCTTCTACCACGACCATCTGTTTGTCGCCCGTGCCGACGCCGCGCGCGCCATGGCCGTATTGAAACAACTCGCAGCCCACGGGGAGTAACGACGATGTGGCAAAGCTATATCAATGGCCTGTTAATGGCCTTCGGCCTGATCATGGCGATCGGAAGCCAAAATGCCTTTGTCCTGGCCCAGAGCCTGCGCCGTGAACATCATCTGCCGGTCGCCGCGTTCTGCGTGATCTGCGATGGGTTGCTGGTCGCCGCCGGGGTCTTCGGTCTGGCGACCATCCTCGCGCAAAGCCCGTTGCTGCTGTCGATCGCACGCTGGGGCGGCGCCGCGTTCCTGCTCTGGTACGGCGCCATGGCGCTGCGTCGGGCCTGCTCTAAACAGAGCCTGCAACAGGACGCCGGCCACACCGCACGCTCACTGCGCACGGTAATGCTGAGCGCCCTGGCGGTTACGCTGCTCAATCCCCATGTCTATCTCGATACCGTGCTGCTGATCGGTTCGCTCGGCGCCCAGCAAAGCGTTCCCGGCGCGTATGTCGTGGGCGCGGCCAGCGCGTCGTTGCTGTGGTTCTCGGCCCTGGCCTTCGGCGGTGCCTGGCTCGCTCCGTGGCTGGCACGCCCAACCACCTGGCGCATTCTCGACGTGCTGGTAGCCGCCATGATGTTCGCCGTCGCCGCTCAGTTGATCAGTGCTGGCTGATTATTCCAAAAGGCTCTGGAACCTCTATTCCACAAAGTTGTTGCGTGGTTTTGCCGCACCCCCGGTGCTATGATCCAAGACTTGCGCCGCAAAGAGTACAAACTCCACGGCGCGTGTCTGGCCGCCCGTGATCGGCCTTGCGCTCACCGCAACTGACCTGATTAGGAGAATCATCATGGCTTTCGAATTGCCGCCGCTGCCTTACGCACACGATGCCCTGCAGCCGCACATTTCCAAGGAAACCCTGGAATTCCACCACGACAAGCACCACAACACCTACGTCGTGAACCTGAACAACCTGGTGCCAGGCACCGAGTTCGAAGGCAAGACTCTGGAAGAGATCGTCAAATCCTCTTCCGGCGGCATCTTCAACAACGCCGCCCAGGTCTGGAACCACACCTTCTACTGGAACTGCCTATCGCCTAATGGCGGCGGTCAGCCAACCGGCGCACTGGCCGAGGCCATCAACGCAGCGTTCGGTTCCTTCGACAAGTTCAAGGAAGAGTTCAGCAAGACCTCCATCGGCACCTTCGGCTCCGGCTGGGGCTGGCTGGTGAAGAAGGCTGACGGTTCCCTGGCGCTGGCCAGCACCATCGGCGCCGGCAACCCGCTGACCAGCGGCGACACCCCGCTGCTGACCTGCGACGTCTGGGAACACGCCTACTACATCGACTACCGCAACGTACGTCCGAAGTATGTCGAAGCTTTCTGGAACCTGGTGAATTGGAAGTTCGTCGCCGAGCAGTTCGAAGGCAAGCACTTCGTCGCTTAAGACCGCTTCTCGCCACAGAAAAAACCCGGCCTGGCCGGGTTTTTTTTGCGTGTTCTCCAAGCACTTTCAAAGCAGCAATGCCCGTACGCAACTAGTATCAAATCTGCGCAAAAAAAACCGTGCCCCCCTCAAGTTGCGCGGTTTGCCGACCGACATACTGTCCAGCCCCCGACGAATACGCACCAACCGCGGGGTCCAGGCCCGCCCTGAAAGCCGGACGGGCTTGAATGTCCCTTTGACTGCCGGGACCGGATTGCCAATACTCATGGCAACTTGATGCCACTCGCTCGGAACAAGGAATAGCCCTTTGAAGCTGGAACTCAAGAACAGCTTGTCGGTGAAGTTGCTGAGAGTCGTGCTGCTTTCGGCACTGATTGTGGGCGTGGTACTCAGTTGTGCGCAGATCGTATTCGACGGTTACAAGACCCGCCAGGCGGTCGCCAGCGACGCCCAGCGCATCCTCGACATGTTTCGCGACCCCTCGACCCAGGCCGTCTACAGCCTGGACCGGGAGATGGGCATGCAAGTCATCGAAGGCCTGTTTCAGGACGAGTCTGTGCGCCAGGCCTCCATCGGCCACCCCAACGAAACCATGCTCGCGCAGAAATCCCGACAATTGCAGCAGTCGCCCAGCCGCTGGCTGACCGACCTGATCCTCGGCCAGGAACGCACCTTCACCACCCAATTGGTGGGGCGTGGGCCTTATAGCGAGTACTACGGCGACCTGAGCATCACCCTCGACACCGCCAACTACGGCCAGGGTTTCCTGGTCAACGCAGTGATCATTTTTATCTCCGGTGTCCTGCGCGCACTGGCCATGGGCCTGGTGCTGTACCTGGTCTACCACTGGCTGCTGACCAAGCCGCTGTCGCGGATTATCGAGCACCTGACCACGATCAACCCCGATCGCCCCAGCGAGCATCAATTACCGTTGCTCAAGGGCCACGAAAAAAACGAGCTGGGCATCTGGATCAACACAGCCAACCAGCTGCTGGCGTCCATCGAGCGCAATACCCATTTGCGCCACGAAGCCGAGAACAGCCTGCTGCGCATGGCCCAGTACGACTTCCTGACCGGTCTGCCCAACCGCCAGCAGCTACAACAGCAACTGGACAAGATTCTGGTCGATGCCGGGCGCCTGCAACGACGGGTCGCGGTACTGTGCGTGGGCCTGGATGATTTCAAGGGGATCAACGAGCAATTCAGCTACCAGACCGGCGACCAACTGCTCCTGGCCCTGGCCGATCGCCTGCGCGCCCACAGCGGTCGGCTCGGCGCCCTCGCCCGCCTCGGCGGCGACCAGTTCGCCCTGGTCCAGGCCGATATCGAGCAACCCTACGAGGCCGCCGAACTGGCCCAGAGCATTCTCGATGACCTGGAGGCGCCCTTCGCCCTCGACCACCAGGAAATCCGCCTGCGCGCCACCATCGGGATCACCCTGTTCCCTGAAGACGGCGACAGTACCGAAAAGCTGCTGCAAAAAGCCGAACAGACGATGACGCTGGCCAAGACCCGCTCGCGCAATCGTTACCAGTTCTATATCGCCAGTGTCGACAGTGAAATGCGTCGCCGCCGGGAGCTGGAAAAGGATTTGCGCGAAGCCCTGGTGCGCAACCAGTTCTACCTGGTCTACCAGCCGCAGATCAGCTACCGCGACCAGCGCGTGGTCGGCGTCGAAGCCCTGATCCGCTGGCAGCACCCCGAACATGGCCTGGTGCCGCCGGACCTGTTTATCCCCCTGGCCGAACAGAACGGCACCATCATCGCCATCGGCGAATGGGTGCTGGACCAGGCCTGCCGCCAATTGCGCGAATGGCATGACCAGGGCTTCAGCGATTTGCGCATGGCGGTCAACCTGTCCACGGTGCAGTTGCACCACAGCGAACTGCCGCGCGTGGTCAACAACCTCCTGCAGATGTACCGCCTGCCGCCGCGCAGCCTGGAGCTGGAAGTCACCGAGACCGGCCTGATGGAAGACATCAGCACGGCCGCCCAGCACCTGCTCAGCCTGCGCCGCTCCGGCGCGCTGATCGCCATCGATGACTTCGGCACCGGCTATTCATCGCTCAGCTATCTGAAAAGCCTGCCCCTGGACAAAATCAAGATCGACAAGAGCTTCGTCCAGGACCTGCTCGACGACGATGACGACGCCACCATCGTGCGGGCGATTATCCAGCTGGGCAAAAGCCTGGGTATGCAGGTGATTGCCGAGGGCGTCGAAACCCGCGAGCAGGAGGCCTATATCATCAGCGAGGGTTGCCATGAGGGCCAGGGCTACTTCTACAGCAAGCCGCTGCCGGCACGGGAGTTGAGCGTCTATCTCAAGCAGGCGCAGCGCAGCAAGGCGGCGATTTCCTGAGCCCCGACCTTCACGCGGTGCCCGACGACGCTCGAGCGCCGCGTGAATAGGAAATATTTACAACTCCAGCCCTTTACATAAAATGCAAATCTTTCGCATTATGTGTCAGTTTTGCGCGCGCCGCGCGCCTGTCCAACCTCTCGAAGCAGGATTTTCGCCATGATTCGTATGCCTCTGGCCACCGCCAGTCTGTTGGCCATCGCCATTTCCCTCGCCGGTTGCGGCGACAAGGAAAAGGCGGCTGCTCCTCAAGCACCGACCCCAGCCGCCAGCACCACCGCTCCTGCCGCCAGCGCCGGCCAGGTCGATGAAGCCGCCGCCAAAGCGGTTGTCGGGCATTACGCCGACCTGGTCTTCGCGGTCTACAGTGACGCCGAATCCACTGCGAAAACCCTGCAAACCGCAATCGACGCATTCCTCGCCAAGCCCAACGACGACACCCTGAAAGCCGCCCGGGCCGCCTGGGTCGCTGCACGCGTACCTTACCTGCAGAGCGAAGTGTTCCGCTTCGGCAACACCATCATCGACGACTGGGAAGGCCAGGTGAACGCCTGGCCCCTGGACGAAGGCCTGATCGACTACGTCGACAAGAGCTACGAGCACGCCCTGGGCAACCCTGGCGCGACCGCCAATATCATCGCCAACACCGAGATCCAGGTCGGCGAAGACAAGATCGACGTCAAGGACATCACCCCCGAGAAACTCGCCAGCCTGAACGAGCTGGGCGGTTCCGAGGCCAACGTCGCGACCGGCTACCACGCCATCGAATTCCTGCTCTGGGGCCAGGACCTGAACGGCACCGGCCCGGGCGCCGGCAACCGTCCGGCCACGGACTACCTGGAAGGCACCGGTGCGACCGGTGGCCACAACGACCGTCGTCGCGCTTACCTCAAAGCCGTGACCGAGCTGCTGGTCAGCGATCTGGAAGAAATGGTCGGCAACTGGAAGCCGAACGTGGCCGACAACTACCGCGCCACCCTGGAAGCAGAACCTGCCGAAAGCGGCCTGCGCAAAATGCTGTTCGGCATGGGCAGCCTGTCTCTCGGCGAACTGGCCGGCGAGCGCATGAAGGTTTCCCTGGAAGCCAACTCCCCGGAAGACGAACACGACTGCTTCAGCGACAACACCCACAACTCGCAGTTCTACGACGCCAAGGGCATCCGTAACGTCTACCTGGGCGAGTACACCCGTACCGATGGCACCCAGCTGACCGGCGCCAGCCTGTCCTCCCTGGTCGCCAAGATCGACCCGGCTACCGATGCGGCCCTCAAGGCCGACCTGGAAGCCACCGAAGCGAAAATGCAGGTCATCGTCGACCACGCCAACAAGGGTGAGCACTACGACCAACTGATCGCCGCAGGCAACGAAGCCGGCAACCAGATCGTACGCGACGCCATCGCCGCCCTGGTCAAACAGACCGGTTCGATCGAGCAGGCCGCTGGCAAGCTGGGCATCAGCGACCTGAACCCGGACAACGCCGATCACGAATTCTGATCTGCCTGGCCGTGTGACTGAAAAGGCGACCTACGGGTCGCCTTTTTTCATCGCCGCTCTTCCACACCCCCGCGCACTTGCGCCAAATCAAAGCAAACGCTAATCCCTCTTATTCAAACTCCCCTACCCTGATAGACTTTGCGCCTCCGATTCTGCCCGCCGCCCTGGACCCCCGATGCCTTCGCTGCCCCTTCGCCTGTCAACGCTGCTGCTGGTGCTCGGCTTGAGCGCCTGTGATGACGCACCGCGTTTCACTCAGGCAGAACCCGGCGAAGCACGCTCCGGTGGCAGTACCACCGTGCGCAAGGCCGATCGCAATGCCTTTTCCCTGCCCTCGGCCAACCTGTCGCCCACCCGGCGCCTGGACTTCAACGTCGGCAACAGTTTTTTCCGCAATCCCTGGGTCATCGCCCCCGCCACGACCACGGCCCGCGACGGCCTCGGCCCACTGTTCAATACCAATGCCTGCCAGAACTGCCATATCAAGGACGGCCGCGGCCATCCGCCCGCGCCGGGGGCAAAGCATGCAGTGTCGATGCTGATACGGCTGTCGATCCCCGATGCCCCGGCCTACGCCAGTGTCATCGAGCAGGTTGGCGTTGTGCCGGAGCCGGTCTACGGCGTTCAGTTGCAGGATATGGCCATCCCCGGCGTGACGCCGGAGGGCAAGGTCCGGGTCGAGTACGACAGCGTGCCGGTACGCTTCAAGGACGGCACCCTGGTCGAGTTGCGCAAACCGCGACTGGCCATTACCCAGTTGGGCTATGGCCCGATGCACCCGGATACCCGCTTCTCGGCACGGGTCGCCCCACCGATGATCGGCCTGGGCCTGTTGGAAGCGATCCCCGATGCAGCAATCCTGGCCAATGCCGACCCCGAGGACAAGAATGGCGACGGCATTGCCGGCCGGGCCAATATTGTCTGGGACGACGCCCTGCAAAAGCCGGTGATCGGCCGGTTTGGCTGGAAAGCCGGCCAACCGAACCTCAATCAACAAAATGTTCACGCGTTTTCTGGTGATATGGGCCTGACCACCAGCCTGAAGCGTACCGATGACTGCACACCGACCCAGACCGCCTGCCTGCAGGCCCCCAATGGCAATGGCCCGGACAACGAGCCGGAAGTCAGCGACAACATCCTGCGCCTGGTGCTGTTCTACAGCCGCAACCTCGCCGTGCCCGCGCGGCGCGATGTCGGTGCGCCCCAGGTACTGGCCGGCAAGAATCTGTTCTACCAGGCCGGCTGCCCGGCCTGCCATGTACCGAGTTTCACCACCGGGGCCGATGCCGCGGAACCCGAACTGGCCAACCAGATGATCCGTCCGTACAGCGACCTGCTGCTCCATGACATGGGCCCGGGCCTGGCCGACCAGCGCAGCGAATTCCAGGCCGGGGGCCAGGATTGGCGCACGCCACCACTCTGGGGCCTGGGCCTGACACAAACCGTCAGCGGCCATACCCAGTTGCTGCACGACGGCCGCGCCCGCAATGCGCTCGAAGCGGTGCTCTGGCACGGCGGCGAAGCACTCCCGGCCCAGCAACATGTTCTGACCTTCAATGCCGAGCAGCGCGCCGCGCTTCTGGCGTTCCTGAATTCTTTATAAGAGGAGCCGGATATGTTCCGCCCCAAACTGTTGTTCACCAGCCTTGCCGCCCTCGCCCTCGGTGCCTGCTCGCCGCAGGATCCCCAGGCGGTCACCTCGGCGGCCATTGCAAAGCAAGTGATCCTGCCGACCTACAGCCGCTGGGTCGAAGCCGACCGTCAGTTGGCGGTCAGCGCCCTGGCCTTCTGCCAGGGCAAGGAAAGCCTGGACACTGCCCGGGCCGACTTCCTCCACGCTCAAAAAGCCTGGGCTGAGTTGCAACCGTTGCTGATCGGCCCGCTGGCCGAAGGCAATCGGGCCTGGCAGGTGCAGTTCTGGCCGGACAAGAAAAACCTGGTCGGCCGTCAGGTCGAGCAATTGGTCACGGCCCAGCCGCAGATCGATGCCGCCGCTCTGGCCAAGTCCAGCGTCGTGGTCCAGGGCCTCTCGGCCTATGAGTACATCCTTTACGACAGCAAGATCGACCTGGCCGACAGCGCCCAGAAAGCGCGCTACTGCCCACTGCTGACCGCCATTGGCGAGCGCCAGAAGCAACTGGCCGAGGAAATCCTCGAGCGCTGGAATACCAACGACGGCATGCTTGCGCAGATGAGCAAGTTCCCCAATCAGCGCTACGCCGATTCCCACGAAGCCATTGCCGATCTGTTGCGTGTTCAAGTCACCGCTCTGGACAGCCTGAAGAAAAAACTGGGCACGCCCATGGGGCGCCAAAGCAAAGGCATCGCACAACCCTTCCAGGCCGATGCCTGGCGTAGCCAGTCGTCCCTGCAAGGCCTCGAAGCTAGCCTCGCGGCGGCCCGTACCGTCTGGGCCGGGGTCGACGGCAAAGGCCTGCGCGGCCTGCTGCCCGCCGAGCAGAAGGCCCTGGCCGAGAAGATCGACGCGGCCTATGACGCGTCCCTGAAACTGTTCGCCAGCAACCAGCGTTCGCTGACTGAGATGCTCGGCGACGATGCCGGCCGTCAGCAACTCAATGACCTCTATGACAGCCTCAATGTGGTCCATCGCCTGCACGAAGGCGAACTGGCCAAGGCGCTGGGCATCCAACTGGGCTTCAACGCCAACGACGGTGACTGATAATGCTAAGACGCCAGGCAGTGGCTCTCGGTAGCCTGTTGCTCAGTGCAGTGACACTGGGCGGCTGGACGCTGTTCAAAAGCAAGGGCAGCCAGCCATTGCTGCTGTCGGCCCGTGACGATGGCGACGGCCAGCACTATGCCGTGGGTTACCGCCTGGACGGCACCCGGGTGTTCGCCACCCAGGTGGCCCAGCGCTGCCACGACATCATCAATCATCCCAGCCAGCCCTTGGCTCTGTTTGTCGCCCGCCGCCCCGGCACCGAGAGCTACCTGATCGACCTGCGCGACGGGCGCCTGCTGCAGACCGTCGCCTCCCAGCCGAACCGGCATTTCTACGGCCACGCGGTGATCCACCAGAGCGGCCAATGGCTGTACGCCACTGAGAACGACACCACCGACCCAGGCCGTGGTCTGCTCGGGGTCTATCGCTTCGAGAATGAGCGGCTGGTCCACAGCGGCGAGATTTCCACCCACGGCATCGGTCCGCACCAGGTGTCTTGGATGCCCGATGGCGAAACCCTGGTGGTGGCCAACGGCGGTATTCGTACCGAAGCCGAAAGCCGGGTCGAGATGAACCTGGATGCAATGCAGCCAAGCCTGGTGCTGATGCAGCGCGACGGCACGCTGCTGAGCAAAGAGACCCTGGCCCAGCAGATGAACAGCGTGCGCCACCTAGGGATCGCCAGCGACGGCACCATCGTCGCCGGCCAGCAGTTCATGGGCGATGCTCACGAGACCTCGCAGCTGTTGGCGATCAAGCGTCCTGGCCAACCCTTCGAGGCCTTCCCGGTCGCTGCCGAGCAATTGCACGCCATGGGCCATTACACCGCCAGTGTCGCCGTGCACAGCGAACTGCGCCTGGTGGCGCTGACCGCACCACGGGGCAATCGCTTCTTTATCTGGGATCTGGACAGCGGCGCCCTGCGCCTGGACGCGCCGCTGCCGGACTGTGCCGGGGTCGGCGCGGTGGCCGATGGCTTTGTCGTCACCTCAGGCCAAGGCCGCTGCCGTCTCTACAACTGCCGCCAACCCACGCTGGCCGCCCAGCCGCTGGACCTTCCCGCTGGCCTGTGGGACAACCATCTGCACCTGATTTAACCTCACCGATATCCTCCCCCTTGGCAGCGCCCGGGGGGCGGATTAAGGTGCGGGTCTGAACGACGTTCTCTCGTTGGCTCTTCGACGTTTTCCAAGGAACCGGAATATGCTGCGCCGCCGCATGCTGATCATGTTGGGTATTGTCGTGTTGATCGTGCTGGCGCTCGCCGGCTACAAAGCCTTTTCCATCTACCGACAGATCCAGGTCTTCTCCGCGCCGAAACCGCCGGTCAGCGTGGCCGTGGCCATCGCCCGCGAACAGCCGTGGCAGGAGCGTCTGCCGACCGTCGGCACCCTGCGCGCCTTGCAGGGCGTCGACCTGAGCCTGGAAGTGGCGGGCACCGTAACGGACGTACAGTTCGAGTCCGGCCAGAAGGTCAAGGCCGGGCAACCCATCGTCCAGCTCGACAATGCCGTGGAAACCGCCCTGCTCGGCACCGCCCAGGCCGACCTGGGCCTGGCCCAGCTCGACTATGGCCGCGGCAGTCAGTTGGTCGGCAGCCAGGCGATCTCCAAGGGCGAGTTCGACCGCCTCTTTGCGCAATTGCAAAAAAACAAGGCCACGGTCAACCAACTCAAGGCCAGCCTGGCGAAGAAACACATCGTCGCGCCGTTCAGCGGCACCATCGGGATTCGCCAGGTGGACGTCGGCGACTACCTCGCCAGCGGCGCAATCATCGCGACCCTGCAGGACGTGAGCAGCCTCTACGTCGACTTCTACCTGCCGGAACAAGCCATTCCCAAATTGTCCATTGGCCAACCGCTCCAGGTCAGCGTGCCGGCCTATCCCAACCAGCGCTTCCCCGGTGAACTCAAGGCCATCAATCCCAAGGTCGAGGACAGCACCCGCAATGTGCTGATCCGCGCCACCCTGGCCAACCCGGACGGCAAATTGCTGCCCGGTATGTTCGCCAGCCTCCAGGTGCTGCTGCCGGATCCACAACCACAGATCGTCATTCCGGAAACCGCGATTACCTACACGCTCTACGGCAATTCGGTGTACGCAGTCGTCCCCAAGAAGGACGCCAATGGCCAACCGGAAAATGACCCGCAAGGCCAGCCGGTACTGATCGCCGAGCGGCGCTTCGTCGAGACCGGCGAACGCCGCGACGGCCTGGTCAAGGTGATCAAGGGCCTGCAGGACGGCGACCAGGTGGTCAGTGCCGGCCAACTCAAGCTCGACAACGGCGCGACCCTGGCCATCAGCCCCGACAAGGCCTTGTCGGCCCCACAGACCAGCCCGCCCCGCGCTGACTGATCAAGGAGCCCCCCATGGCCTTTACCGACCCGTTCATTCGCCGCCCGGTGCTCGCTACCGTGGTCAGCCTGCTGATCGTCCTGCTGGGCATGCAGGCATTCACCAAGCTGACCATTCGCCAGTACCCGCAAATGGAAAACGCCCTGATCACGGTGACCACCGCTTACCCCGGGGCCAATGCCGAGACCATCCAGGGCTATATCACCCAACCGATGCAGCAAAGCCTGGCAAGCGCCGAAGGCATTGACTACATGACCTCCGTCAGCCGTCAGAACTTCTCAGTGATCTCGATCTACGCCCGTATCGGTTCCAACAGCGATCGGCTGTTTACCGAACTACTGGCCAAGGCCAACGAGGTGAAGAACAAGCTGCCGGCCAACGCCGAAGACCCGGTACTGAGCAAGGAGGCGGCGGACGCCTCGGCGCTGATGTACATCAGCTTCTTCAGCAAGGAACTGAACAACCCGCAGATCACCGACTACCTGTCGCGCGTCATCCAGCCGAAGCTGGCGACCCTGCCGGGCATGGCCGAGGCCGAGATCCTCGGCAACCAGGTGTTTGCCATGCGCCTGTGGCTCGACCCGGTCAAGCTCGCCGGCTATGGCCTGGCGGCCAGCGATGTGACCGACGCGGTGCGCCACTACAACTTTCTCTCCGCCGCGGGCGAGGTCAAGGGCGAGTACGTGGTCACCAGTATCAACGCCAATACCGAGCTCAAATCCGCTGAAGCCTTTGCCGCCATTCCACTCAAGACCGTAGGCGACAGCCGGGTCCTGCTGGGTGATGTGGCGCGGGTGGAAATGGGCGCGGAAAACTACGACACCATCAGTTCCTTCGATGGCACGCCCTCGGTCTATATCGGTATCAAGGGCACGCCCAGTTCCAACCCGCTGGACGTCATCAAGGAAGTGCGCAAGATCATGCCGGAGCTCGAATCCCAGCTCCCGCCCAACCTCAAGGCCGAAATTGCCTACGACGCCACACTGTTTATCCAGGCCTCGATCAACGAGGTGGTGAAAACCCTGTTCGAAGCGGTACTGATCGTTATCGTCGTGGTGTTCCTGTTCCTCGGTGCCCTGCGTTCGGTGGTGATCCCGGTCATCACCATTCCGCTGTCGATGATCGGCGTACTGTTCTTCATGCAGTTGATGGGCTACTCGATCAACCTGCTGACGCTGCTGGCCATGGTCCTGGCCATCGGCCTGGTGGTGGATGATGCGATTGTCGTGGTCGAGAACATTCACCGGCACATCGAAGAAGGTAAAACGCCGTTCGACGCAGCCCTGGAAGGCGCACGGGAAATTGCCGTGCCGGTGGTTTCGATGACCATCACCCTCGCCGCCGTCTACGCGCCGATCGGCTTTCTCCAGGGCCTGACCGGCGCCCTGTTCAAGGAGTTCGCCTTGACCCTGGCCGGGGCCGTAGTGATTTCCGGGATCGTCGCCCTGACCTTGTCACCGATGATGTGCGCGCTGCTGCTACGGCGCGACGAAAACCCCAGCGGCCTGGCCCATCGCCTTGATCAACTGTTCGAGCGGCTCAAGCGCCGCTACCAGAGCGCCCTGCACGGCACCCTCAATACCCGTCCGGTGGTGATGGTGTTTGCCGTGATCGTGCTGTGCCTGATCCCGGTGCTCCTGAAGTTCACCCAGTCGGAACTGGCCCCGGACGAAGACCAGGGCATCATCTTCATGATCGCCACCGCGCCGCAGCCAACCAACCTGAATTACCTGAACAGTTACACCGATGAATTCATCAAGATCTTCAAGGCGTTCCCGGAGTACTACTCCTCGTTCCAGATCAATGGTTTCAACGGCGTGCAGTCCGGGATCGGCGGCTTCCTGCTCAAGCCATGGAACGAGCGTGATCGTACCCAGATGCAGATCCTGCCCGATGTACAGAGCAAGCTTGCGCAAATCAGCGGCCTGCAGATCTTCGGCTTCAACCTGCCGTCACTACCGGGGACCGGCGAAGGGCTGCCCTTCCAGTTCGTCATCAACACGCCCAACGACTATGCCTCCCTGTTGGAGGTTACTGAGCGGATCAAGCAGCGCGCCCAGGCCTCAGGCAAGTTCGCCTTCCTGGATATCGACCTGGCGTTCGACAAACCTGAAGTAGTGGTCGATATCGACCGCGACAAGGCCGCGCAAATGGGCGTTTCGATGGAGGTCCTGGGCGGCACGCTGGCGACGCTGCTGGGCGAAGCCGAAATCAACCGGTTCACCCTCGAAGGGCGCAGCTACAAGGTGATCGCCCAGGTCGAGCGCCCCTATCGGGACAACCCCGACTGGCTGAACCATTACTACGTGAAAAACACCCAGGGCGAACTGTTGCCCCTGTCGACCCTGATCAAGGTCACCGACCGGGCCCGGCCGCGGCAGTTGAACCAGTTCCAGCAGCTCAACTCGGCGATCATCTCCGGCTTCCCCATTGTCAGCCAGGGCGAGGCCATCGAGGCCGTCCGTCAGATTGCCCTGGAGGAAACACCTCCCGGCTACGCCTTCGACTATGCCGGCACCTCGCGCCAGTTTATCCAGGAGGGCAATGCCCTGTGGGTCACCTTCACCTTGGCGCTGGCGATTATCTTCCTGGTCCTGGCCGCGCAGTTCGAAAGCTTCCGCGACCCGCTGGTGATTCTGGTCACGGTGCCGCTGTCGATCTGCGGCGCATTGATCCCGCTGTTCCTGGGCTGGTCGAGCCTGAATATCTACACCCAGGTGGGCCTGGTGACCTTGATCGGGTTGATTACCAAGCACGGGATCCTGATCGTCGAATTTGCCAACCAACTGCGCCGGGAAAAGGGCCTGAGCGCCCGCGATGCAGTGGAAGAAGCCGCCGCCATCCGCCTGCGGCCGGTCCTGATGACCACCGCAGCCATGGTCTTCGGCATGGTGCCGCTGATCCTTGCCACCGGCGCTGGCGCGGTCAGCCGCTTCGATATCGGCATGGTCATCGCCACAGGGATGTCGGTGGGCACTCTGTTCACCCTGTTTGTCCTGCCCTGCGTCTATAGCCTGCTGGCCAAGCCGGGACGGACGGGCTGAAGGCCTCGCAAAAAAAGGCCTCGCACTGGGCGAGGCCTTGGGGGGAGTGGACTCAAGCGCTCAGCTCTGGGGCCTGAGCCCCTGGGATAAACCGAACATAAACAGCAGCAGATCGTGATCCGGCTTGACCGCCACTGAGGTCCTGGCCACACGCGGCAACGGGCAGTGCTGGTCAGCCGCTTGCACGGCGCTGAGCACCTGCATCCGCGGCTGCTCCCAGGCCGCAACAGCCAGGGAGGTGACAACCAGCCCCCCGACCAGAAACAAAGTTCGTGCTGTTTCGAGTTTCATCACTGTAAACCTTTGATAGCGCTGCCAAACGCCTTCTCGTAAAAATAGTAGAGCTTGGTCCAGTCTGCTGCATTCCACGACGAATGGCGGCGCAACTGCTTCAGATCGTGGGCTGCAGCCCGCTGCCCCGTCAGGCGCTTGCGGCTTTTTTCCAGGTCCAGCAAGGCGATATCGATCTGGGCCGCACTCCCCTCGCCCGTCACTCGCACGAAAATATGCTTCATATACAGGCAGCTGTGCTGCCAGCGCCCCTGATGCATGCGCGCCAGGGTGGTCGCCAGGGTCGCCAGCAGGCGCTCGTGCACCGCCTCACCGATGCGTTCACGCTCGCCGGCGGTGTACCAGCTCTCGATGTCCATATAGCCGTCCAGCGAGGCGGTGACCAGCAATGCTTGCCACTGGCCATCATCACTGCGCCGAGCCCCGGCAAACACCAACTCGGGAACACCGACCTGCAACAGGCTCAATTCGCGCAAGGCATCACGCTCGCGCAACACCGTGGGCCTCCCCAGCGGGTGCAACCAACTGCGGTAGGTGTGGCCAATCTGGCGCTTGATATACAGCAGTTGGCCTTTTGTACCGATAACCCGTTGGACACCGCTTTCACCACCCCGGCGCTGATTGGGCTCTTCCACCCATTCACCGTGCTGGCTCCAGAAATGCGCGAAACTATCCTTGGTTTCAGTGGGCTGCGTTACAAAATCAACGGCCATCGACCTACCTCTTTCTCAATACATAAACCCGCCACATCGCATAAAGCGGGGCAAAGTCCAGGTGCTCCTGAATCTGGAATCCGGCCTCGCGGAACTCCGATTCGACAGTAGCGCTTGGTAACACAAACCTATTTTGGTAACCGCTCGTCTCACCTTCCTCTGCGCGCTTGCTCTCCAGACGCTTGCGTCGCCAGGCCTTGAAGTTGCCATCGACCCACAACGAAACGATCACGCTGTCCCGGCTGACCCGATGAAACTCGCGTAATAGAGCCTGGCGATGGCTGGCCTCACCGATGTGGTGCAGCAGGCGCATGCAAAAAATGCTATCGACCGCGTTATCGGGCAGGTCGATCTCGAAGGCAGAGGTCTGCAAAGTACATACCCGTTTCACCACCTCCGCCGGCTGTGCGACCTGGGCGATGCCCAGCATCGCTGCCGAGTTGTCCGCAGCGATGATCACCCGGTTCTCCTTTTCCGCCAGCAACGGCCAGAACCGCCCGGCGCCACAGGGCAGATCAAGCACCAGGCCGGGTTCGCCCGCCAACTTCAAGGCACGGCGCGCCAGATGGACATCGCGCTTGTGCGAAAGCTGCCGCGCCAAGCCGCTCTGGTGCTTGAGCAGGTAGTCATGGGCGTGCTGCGTATCGTATTTGTCGGAAAACTGGAGCTTGATCGGCGTCGTCATGGGGCTCTCCTGAAGCTGATGCGCCACCCTAATCAACGGCGCGTCAGCGACAGGTCATGCCCAGGTGAAAATTTCGTCATCCATCCAGCTGAGTATTGCAAGGTTTTACAGAAAGACCACAGTAGCCGAGGGCCATCTTCGATCAATACGTCGAAAAACCTGCTGCGCCCATACTCAGCCGCGCGTTGGCTCCAGGTCGACCTGGAACCGGCAACCCATGGGCTCCATGGTCGTCAAGGTGACTACCCAGCCCTGGCTGTCGCAAATCCGCTGGACCAACGAAAGGCCCAGGCCCAGTCCTTCGCCGCGTTTTTCGCTGCCACGGACAAAGGGTTGGAACATCGCTTCACGCTTTTCCTCGGGAATCCCCACGCCACTGTCCTCGACCAAAAAACCGCCCGGGTAAAGCGTCAGGCGGATAAAGCCGTGGTCGGTGTAGTGCAACGCATTACGCAGCAGATTGCCCATGACCGCATGCAGGAATGTCACATGATAGCGCCCGTCCTGGGGCGGGCCCGGCACGTAGATCAACTCCAGCCCCTTGGCCTCGATGGGCTCGCGCCAGAGGTTGATCAGGTCCTGCGCAACCACGTCCATCGGCACGTTTGAAGCGTCGCTGGCATCTTCATGCTGAGCACGCGCCAGCATCAGGAAAGTCTGCACCAGCTCGCGCATTTCGCTGCAAGCACGGGCAATACGCTCCACCTGCGCCCGTCCGCGCGGGTCAAGCGCCGGGTTCTCCAGCAGCAGCTCGCAGGAGGTGGCAAGAACCATCAACGGGGTACGCAGCTCGTGGCTGACATCACTGGTAAACAACCGCTCGCGAGTCAGGGCCTGACGCAAGCGACCCAGGGTCGCATCGAAGGCGACCGCCAGCTCGCCAACTTCGTCCGCCGCATAGTCTGGCGCCAGTGGCGGGGCGAGGCCGAGCAACTGATCGCGATGACGCACCTGTTGGGCCAGGCGCACCACAGGCGCCATCACCCGCCGCGCCAGGGTCCAGCCGAGAAACACCGCCAGCACCAGGCTCAGAACAAAGCCGACCAGCACCACGGCAAACAGCACGCGCTCACGCTCTTCGAAATCGCTCTGGTCCTGCAGGAGCACGTAACGGCGACCGTCCACGATCTCCACCATGGCGTGGTAGGACAGGTGCTCACGAAAGACTTCGTGAACGCCGGGCTCCAGATGCCTTAAATCCTTGGGCACGTCAAAATCACCTGGGCCGCCGCTGAAATAGAACAACTGGTCAGGCTCGGGCCGGTGGCTCCAGTCGCTGATACTGTCCATCAGCAGCAGGCGCTGCAGGTCACCGCCCAGGCCCGCCGTGATCAGCTTCTCCTCGACCAAGTGCACGGTCGCCACGATCCCCATGGCGAAGGTGCCCGCCACCAGCGCACTCATCAAGGCAAAGGCAATGATGATCCGCTGGGCTAGGCTCTGCTTAAACTCCATCTCGGCCCTCGGCCAGGCGGTAGCCCACACCGTGCACGGTGTGCAGCAGCGGCTTGGCGAACGGTTTGTCGATCACTTGGCGCAACTGGTGAACGTGGCTACGCAGGCTGTCACTGTCCGGGCAATCATCGCCCCACAGTGCCTCCTCCAGCACTTCGCGCCGCAGGACATGGGGGCTTTTCTGCATCAGCACCGCCAGTAGCTTCAGGCCGACCGGGTTGAGCTTGAGCAGCCGCCCTTCGCGGGTCACTTCCAGGGTATCGAGGTCGTAATGCAGGTCGCCTACCTGCAAGGCGCGCCGGCCTCCGCCCTGGGCCCTGCGCATAACCGCCTCGATACGCGCGGCCAGTTCAGACAGGGCGAACGGCTTGACCAGGTAATCGTCGGCGCCGGACTTGAAGCCCTGCAAACGATCGTCCAACTGGTCGCGGGCGGTCAGCATGATCACTGGCGTATCACGCCGGGCGTCTTCACGCAGGCGCTTGCACAGGGTGTAGCCATCGATGCCGGGCAGCATGATGTCGAGCACGATCAAATCATAATGTTCGGTGGCCGCCAGGTGCAGCCCCGACAGACCATCCTGCGCGCAATCAACGGTATAGCCCTTGAGGCCCAGGTAGTCGGCCAGGTTGGCGAGGATATCGCGGTTGTCTTCAACCAATAGAATTCGCATGGGCAGCTTCTCCGTACACAGTAACGGCCGTCTTGGCCCGCGCAGCTTACGGCCAAGTTTTGTTCACGGCTAGGGCCACCCGGTCAATGGCTGGCAAGCAAAATTGAGTTAACAAATTTTTCACCAACACCTCACACGCTGACTACAGTCCCAGCGCCAGACTTCGGCACCATTGAGAACAATAAGGAACATTGCCAATGCGCAAGCCTCAAACAGCGCCGATGCGCTACCTACTGCTGGTCACCGCTGCATGGATGACGGTTTTCCTGCTGACCCGAACCTTGTTGCTGCTCAGCCACCTGGATGAAGCCGGTGGTCACATCCTGCCGATTTTCGGCATCGGCCTGCTTTATGACCTGGGCTTCATTGCCTATGCCGCCCTGCCTCTAGGCCTCTACCTGCTACTTTGCCCCCCGGCCCTGTGGCGCCGGCGTGGCCATCGCGGGTTCCTCCAGGCACTGCTCACCCTCAGCCTGTTCGCCATGCTGTTTACCGCCGTGGCGGAATGGCTGTTCTGGGACGAGTTTGGCGTGCGCTTCAACTTTATCGCCGTGGACTACCTGGTCTATTCCGACGAAGTACTGCATAACCTGCTGGAGTCCTACCCCATTGCCTGGCTGCTGAGCGGCATTGGTGTCATCGCCCTAAGCCTGAGCCTGTTGTTGCGCAAACCTTTCAACGCAGCCATGGCCGCACCGCTGCCCAACCTGCGCACACGCCTGGCAGGCGGCCTCGGGCTGCTGCTCGCCGCCGGCCTGAGCCTGCAATTACTCAATCAGGACAGCCCGCGCGGCCAGGGCGGCAATGCCTATCAGCATGAACTGGCGAGCAACGGGCCTTATCAATTTTTCGCCGCCTTTCGCAACAACGAACTCGACTATCAACAGTTCTACAGCAGCCTGCCCGCCGACATCGCCGGCCAGCAATTGCGCCGGGAACTGAGCGAGCCCAATGCCCGCTTTATCGCCAGCGACCCGCTGGATATCCGGCGCATGATCAGCAACCCGGGCACCCCACGGCAACCGAACATCATCCTGGTGACCATCGAAAGCCTGAGCGCCAAGTACCTGGGCAGCAATGGCGACGGGCGCAATCTCACGCCCAATCTTGATCGACTGCGTAAGCAGAGCCTGTATTTCAACAACTTCTACGCGACCGGCACCCGCACAGATCGTGGCCTGGAAGCCATTACCCTGTCGATCCCACCCACTCCCGGGCGCTCCATCGTCAAGCGGGTCGGCCGGGAAAGCGGTTTTGCCAGCCTGGGCCAGCAACTTCACGCCGTGGGCTATGACAGTGTGTTCGTCTATGGTGGCCGTGGGTACTTCGACAATATGAATGCCTTCTTCGCTGGCAACGGCTATCGCGTGGTCGATCAGAGCAGCGTCGATGAAACCGACATCCACTTCAAGAACGCCTGGGGCATGGCCGACGAAGACCTGTATCGCCAGACCCTGAAGCTGGCCGACGCCAATTTCGCCCAGCACAAGCCCTTTTTACTGCAACTGATGACCACCTCCAACCACCGTCCCTATACCTACCCGGACGGGCGCATCGATATCCAGTCAGGCAACGGTCGCGACGGCGCGGTGAAGTACACCGACTACGCCATCGGCCAGTTCCTGGAGCAGGCGCGCACCAAACCCTGGTTCGATAACACCCTGTTTGTCTTCGTCGCCGACCACACCGCCGGCAGCGCCGGCAAGGAAGACCTGCCGATTGCCAACTATCAGATCCCGCTCTGGATCTATGCGCCGACAATGATCGAGGCCCGCGAAAGCAATCAGTTGGCCAGCCAGATCGATCTGGCTCCAACCCTGCTGGGCTTGCTCAACCTCAGTTACGAGTCGACCTTTTTTGGCCGCAATCTGCTGGTGGACAACGCCCTGCCTCCTCGCGTGGTGGTCGGCAACTATCAGCACCTGGGCCTGTTCGATGGCAAGGATCTGGCCATTCTCAGTCCGCGCCAGGGCTTACGTCGCCACGACCAGGCATTGGCCGAAAGCCATGAGTCCACCGTCACGGCGCGCGACCCGCTGATACAGCGTGGGATTGCCTACTACCAGGCCGCCAGCCATGGCTTCAAGGAACGTCTGCTTGGCTGGAAACCCGCCGAACAGGCTTCGGCCATTAGCCAACGCTAGCACCAGCTTCCGGGTCAAGGCCCGGGGGCCGGTGCTCCAAGAATCCGTCAACCATGCAGGATCCTCCATGTCGTCATTCACCCGCCCACAGTCGCGTCCATTGAATCTGTGGGTGTACCTGGGCATCCCCCTTCTTGCAGCGGTGGTCTTGGTGCTGCTGGAACTGACCACACTGGATATGGATATCGCCAGGCTCGCCTATGACCCGCTCGCGGGTGATTTTATTGGTAGACACAGCTATTTTCTGGAAAACATCCTGCATGAGCGCGCGAAACAGGCCGTAATCGGCCTGTCGTTACTGGCGATTGTCGCGTTTATCGGCAGTTTGCTGCTCGAACGCCTCAAGCCAGTGCGCCGGGAGCTGGGTTGCCTGGTCCTGTCGATGGCCCTCTCGACGGCGTTCGTCACGCCTGTCAAAGCAGTGACCGCCGTACAGTGCCCCTGGAGCCTGGAGCAGTTTGGCGGCAAGGAAGTCTATAGCGAGCTGCTCAGCCCGCGTCCGGCCACGGACAAGCCAGGCCGCTGCTGGCCAGGCGGGCATGCGGCCACCGGTTTCTCCCTGTTCGCGCTGTTCTTTGCCCTGCGCGACCGGCGTCCGCGCATGGCCCGAGCGGCCCTGGCAGTCGCTGTGACCCTGGGCTGCGTATTTTCCATCGGGCGCATGCTGCAGGGGGCACACTTTTTCTCCCATAACGTCTGGACCGCAATCTTCTGCTGGTTGATCAGCTTTGGGACTTACTACTTCCTGCTGTACCGGCCGGGGAAATGGGCTCGGGACGCGGAACCGCTGACAAGCACGCTGAGCCAAACCGGCTGAACAAACACCAGGCATAAAAAAGCCCCGCACAAGGCGGGGCTTTTTCTATTGCGGGGTGCCGGCTGGCTTACATCATGCCGCCCATGCCACCCATACCGCCCATGTCTGGCATACCGCCGCCAGCTGGTTTGTCTTCCGGTACTTCTGCAATCATCGCTTCGGTGGTGATCATCAGGCTGGCGATCGAGGACGCGGCCTGCAGAGCAGAACGAGTCACTTTGGCCGGGTCCAGGATACCCATCTGGATCATGTCGCCGTACTCGCCGGTCGCAGCGTTGTAACCGTAGTTACCCGAACCCTGCTTGACCTTGTCGACCACCACGCTTGGCTCGTCGCCGGAGTTGGCAACGATCTGACGCAGCGGTGCTTCAACCGCACGACGCAGCAGAGCGATACCGACATCCTGATCGGCGTTGTCGCCTTTCAGTTCGCTGATGGCCTGCAGAGCGCGAACCAGTGCCACGCCACCGCCAGGTACCACGCCTTCTTCAACGGCTGCACGGGTAGCGTGCAGGGCGTCTTCAACGCGGGCTTTCTTCTCTTTCATTTCAACTTCGGAGCCAGCGCCAACCTTGATCACTGCAACGCCGCCGGACAGCTTGGCCAGACGCTCTTGCAGTTTTTCACGGTCGTAGTCCGAGGAAGTGTCGGCCACTTGCTGACGGATCTGCACAACGCGAGCCTGGATGTCGGCTTCAACACCGGCGCCGTCGATGATGGTGGTGTTTTCCTTGGACAGGATCACGCGCTTAGCGTTACCCAGGTGCTCCAGGGTGGTGCTTTCCAGGCTCAGGCCGATCTCTTCGGAGATAACGGTACCGCCGGTCAGGACAGCGATGTCCTGCAACATGGCCTTGCGACGATCGCCGAAGCCAGGAGCCTTGACGGCCGCGACTTTAACGATGCCACGCATGTTGTTCACAACCAGCGTCGCCAGGGCTTCGCCTTCAACGTCTTCAGCCACGATCAGCAGTGGGCGGCCGGCTTTGGCAACGGCTTCCAGTACTGGCAGCATTTCGCGGATGTTGGAGATCTTTTTGTCGACCAGCAGGATCAGCGGACCGTCCAGCTCGGCGGTCATGGTGTCCGGCTTGTTGACGAAGTAAGGGGACAGGTAGCCACGGTCGAACTGCATGCCTTCTACAACCGACAGTTCGTTTTCCAGGCCCGAGCCTTCTTCAACGGTGATCACGCCTTCTTTACCGACTTTTTCCATGGCTTCGGCAATGATGTCGCCGATGGAGCTGTCGGAGTTGGCCGAGATGGTGCCGACCTGAGCAATGGCCTTGCTGTCAGCGCATGGCTTGGACAGGGACTTGAGCTCTTTGACGATGGCGATGGTCGCCTTGTCGATGCCGCGTTTCAGGTCCATCGGGTTCATGCCGGCAGCGACGGCTTTCAGGCCTTCGTTGACGATCGATTGAGCCAGAACGGTAGCGGTGGTGGTGCCGTCGCCTGCGTCATCGTTGGCACGGGAGGCAACGTCTTTGACCAGCTGCGCGCCCATGTTTTCGAAGCGATCTTTGAGCTCGATTTCCTTGGCGACGGAAACGCCGTCCTTGGTGATGGTCGGAGCGCCGAAGCTCTTCTCGATGATCACGTTACGGCCTTTTGGACCGAGGGTCGCTTTTACTGCGTCAGCCAGGACGTTGACACCGGCGAGCATTTTCTTACGGGCGGAATCGCCGAATTTAACTTCTTTAGCAGCCATGATCGATATTCCTTAAATACTTTGTAGTAGCGGGAAATTGAACGGGGAATCAGCCTTCGATAACAGCGAGAATCTCGTTCTCGCTCATCACCAGCAGGTCTTCGCCATCTACTTTCACAGTGTTGCTGCCGGAGTAAGGGCCGAACACAACCTTGTCACCCACTTTCACGGACAGCGCACGTACTTCACCGTTTTCCAGCACACGGCCGGTACCCACAGCGAGGATTTCACCGCTGTTGGCTTTTTCAGCAGCCGAACCTGGCAGGACGATGCCACCAGCAGTTTTCTTTTCTTCTTCGCTGCGACGGATTACGACGCGGTCATGCAGAGGACGAAGCTTCATTGTCGATCTCTCCTAATTGTGGTTTTCATCGGCCGGTGTAGTCCCGGCGGGTTTACAAAGTCCGGCGGTGCCGGGTGCGGTTCGTCGAGCGAACCGCGGAAGTCTGTCTGGCGTGAACACCAGAAACCTTGCGGTGACCGTTACATAAGGGCGCACAAGTCGATTACAAGGCTGGTCACGAAAAATTTTTTATGTCAGCGGCCCGCAATAACGAACACGGCACCCGAAGGTGCCGTGTGCTGGAGCGTCAGTATTCAGGAATCGCGGTGCTCGAATTCGCCTTCGATCACATTGGGCTGGCGACTCCCCGATGGGGCCGCACCTGGGCGACGGACCGCCTGCAGATCATCGGCAAAGGCACGCTGGCGAATCGCCTGTTCCTCGGCGCGCTGACGCATGCGGTTGACCAGCAGGCGTCGGGTGATCGGCAACAGCAGGATCAGGCCGATCACGTCGCTGACAAAACCCGGCAGCAACATCAGGCCGCCACCCAGGGCCATAAACAACCCTTCGAGCATCTGCTGAGCGGGCAGCTCGCCACGATTGAGACTCTCGCGGGCCCGCAAGGCCGTCGCCAGACCCGCCACACGCAGGATCAGTACACCGAACATCGAGCCCAGCACGATCAGCAGCAACGCGGGGAAAAACCCGATAGCGGTGCTGACCTTGAAGAAGACGTACAGCTCAAGCACCGGGAACAGCACAAAGAGCAAAAGAAAAGCGCGCATCGATTGGTTTCCTCTACGGAAGATGGCTTCCAGTTCACCTTAGATGACGTCGCCATTTCGTGAATTCAAGTTTCAGGCACCAACTTTTTCGGCCAAAACGACGCGTGGGCCAGAGAAACCAAGGCTTCGCGAACCTCCACCGGAGTATTGCAAGGCGTTTCAAATGGCAGCCAGTACAGGCTTTGGCCAATGCGCAGGTGCAGGCCTTCGCTGTCGATCCCGGCTAATTGGGCCTCGACACCGTCCGGCAAGCCTGCCAACTGTACATAGTGGGCAATCGCCTTGGCGTGGTCGCTGTTCATATGCTCGACCATACGCCCCTCGACCGCACCGAAGAACGGGTTGGCCAGGGTGACCTGATCGAGCCAGTGAATGGCGCCAAAACCGCCGATGTAACGATGGCGTACCGGCTCCAGCACCCAGAAGTCGAAATCATGGGCCTGGTGATAGTTCTGCGATTCTGGAAAGTAGCGGTAGTAGCGCTCGGCCGCCGCGGCAATCGCCTCGCTGTCGAGCAGCTTGCTCGCTTCGGCCAGCACCGTCAGGCGCCCCACCGCCTGGACATCGTCGGCGTCGCGCTCCCCCACCAGCAACGAGCACTTAGGGTCCTTGATCAGGTTATGGGTGTGCTGGGCGATCCGGCTGATCAGGATCAACGGCCGACCTTGCTCGTCCAGGCAATAAGGCACCACCGAACCGAACGGGAAACCGGGCATGGCCTTGGAGTGCGTCGAGAGCACGCCCCGGTATTCCTTGAGCAGCAATTCTCGTGCATTCTTGGCCGCTGTTACGCTCAACTTATGACTCCTTATATAGATATCGTCAGAAATCGACGAGCATTCGAATGCCGTTCACTGAGCAGCATTCACGCCACTTCCAGCTTAACGCCGATTGATCGAGGCGTAACCGGAAGCCTTGTAAGGCACCTACTCTGACTTGCCGAGACTTGCCCATGCAACTCAATGACAAAGTAATCATCATCACCGGTGGCTGCCAGGGCCTGGGCCGCGCCATGGCCGAATACCTCGCGACCAAGGGCGCGAAACTGGCGCTGGTCGACCTGAACCCGGAAAAGCTCGACCAGGCCGTTGCCGCCTGCCGCGAGTTGGGGGTCGAGGCCCGCCGTTACCTGTGCAACGTCGCCGACGAAGCGCAGGTGACCCAGATGGTCGCCCAGGTGGCCGACGACTTCGGCGCGATCCACGGCCTGATCAACAACGCGGGGATCCTGCGTGACGGCCTGTTGCTCAAGGTCAAGGACGGCGAAATGACCAAGATGAGCCTGGCCCAATGGCAGGCCGTGATCGACGTCAACCTGACCGGGGTCTTCCTGTGCACCCGTGAAGTCGCGGCCAAGATGGTCGAACTGCAGAACGCAGGGACGATCATCAACATTTCCTCGATCTCACGCGCCGGCAATATCGGCCAGACCAACTACAGCGCAGCCAAGGCCGGCGTCGCCGCCGCCACCGTGACCTGGGCCAAGGAACTGGCTCGTTACGGCATCCGTGTGGCAGGCATCGCGCCGGGCTTTATCGAAACCGAGATGACCCTGGGCATGAAACCCGAAGCCCTGGAGAAAATGACCGCAGGTATTCCACTCAAGCGCATGGGCAAACCCGAAGAAATCGCCCACAGCGCGGCGTACATTTTCGAGAATGACTATTACACCGGGCGGATTCTGGAGCTCGATGGCGGTTTACGGGTCTGATGTTGCAACCTCCTCTGTAGGTGCGAGTGCCTACAGAGGGGCGTTTTCTTACCAGGTCACGCCAAAGCCTGCGGTATAGCGGGTTTTGTTCAGGTCGTTGTTGCCATCAGTGCCGCCAACGATATCTTTCTCGGCCTTGAGGTTGAGCGAGGCCCATTCGGTGACCCGGTAGCGCAGGCCAACCTCGGCATCCAGGCTGTAATCCGCCGCCGAACCCAATGGCCGGCCCACTTCCCCCGTGGTGAAGAACTCCACGGTCTTACCGACCAGATAGCGGTTGTAATCCCACTTCATACCCAGTGAGTAGAAGTTTTCCTTCTTCCCGTCGGAGTATTCGTAGTCTGAACGGTTCAACAGCGAGCCCAGGGAGAACGCCCCCAGTTCGTCATCCCAGAACTGGTAACCCGGGCCGGTACCGACCGTACGCTGGCGGGCCAGGTCTTCGATCCTGTCGCGCTTGTAGGTCAAACGCCCCTGCCAGAACCATTTCTCGCTCATGAATCGGTCGAGGGCGTACTCGGCGCTCCAGTTGTCGGTGGTCACTTCGTCGTTCTGGAATTCGCGGTTGTACTCGCCTTCGGCATGATGGCGCCAGCGACCATGACGGGCGGTGGTCTTGAAGTCGACATCGTAGTCATCGGTGTCTTTTTCGGCCCGTTTGTAGTCCAGCGCCACATCGACATTGCCCTTCCAGATCAGGTCCTCGATCACCGGTTTGGGCTTGATGATCTGCTGGATACTCGCCAACTCGACGGTTTTGGGCTCTTCGCCATTGGCCAGCACCACCTTGCCCGGCTCGGCAGCCCGAAGGGATTTGGCTTTCTCACCGCTGTAGGCATCCTGCTTGACCATCAACTCCTGGTCGCTTTCCAGGGTTTTGACCTGTTTCCAGTCAATGGGAATCGCGCCGGCATAGTCCGTCTGGATCAACAGTTTGCCCCCATCAAAGACCTTGATCTTGCCGCTCAGGCGATCGCCATTCTTCAACCAAACGGTATCGGCGAGCAGGGGGGTGGAAGCACTGATGACAGCAAGGCACAGCAGGGTTCTGGACAACATAAGCAGATTCGGGGCTCGGTTCGCGTAAAAGCAGGCATTATCCTTGGGTGGATCGCCAGTACAAGGCAATGACCGGACGATCGACCTCGAGTTCAATAATCTTTCTTGTTTGGCCAGCCCTGCTTGCCCCACCAGCCTGCCACCGCCCGGAACCCGTACCGTGACTGACGCCGCCCAGGAAACCCCGAGCCAGATCCGCCGTACCACGCTCTACCTGACCCTGGCCCAGGTGCCGGCCGGCTGCGTCGTGAGCTACGGCCAGTTGGCCAGCATGGCCGGACTGGGCCGGGCGGCACGCTGGGTCGGGCGCACCCTGAGCCAACTGCCGGACGACACCCGCCTGCCCTGGCACCGGGTCGTAGCCGCCGGCGGTCGCCTGAGCCTGCCCCTCGGCAGCCCGTCCGGCGACGAACAGCGCGCGCGCCTGCGCGACGAGGGTGTAAGCATCCGTAACAATCGCGTGGATATAGAGCGCCATGGCTGGCGCCCGACAGAGCACAGCGGTTAGAGTGCGCGCTTTGTTTTCGCGAATCTGAGGCAGACTCCAGCCCATGCCCCGTAAAACCTGGCGCGCCGCGCTCGCCGCCTATGCCAGCCCGTCGACCCTAGTGCTGTTGCTGCTCGGTTTTGCCGCCGGCCTGCCGTACATGCTCGTGTTCTCAACGCTGTCCGTCTGGCTGCGTGAAGCCGGTGTCGCTCGCGAAACCATTGGCTACGCGAGCCTGATCGGCCTCGCCTATGCCTTTAAGTGGGTTTGGTCGCCGCTGCTCGACCAATGGCGCCTGCCCGTGCTCGGCAAGCTGGGACGCCGCCGCTCCTGGCTGGTGCTGTCCCAGGTGCTGGTCATTCTGGGCCTGATCGGCATGGGTTTCTGCGATCCGCAGAAACACCTGTCCTGGCTGATCGCGATTGCCGTGGTGGTGGCCTTCGCTTCCGCCACCCAGGACATTGCCGTCGACGCCTACCGCCTGGAAATCGTCGATGACAGCCGCCAGGCCGCCCTGGCTGCCAGCTATATGTCGGGCTATCGGATCGCCGCGCTGCTGGCCACCGCCGGCGCACTGTTCTTTGCCGAGGGTTTCGGCTCCACCGGCTTCAGCTACAAGCATTCGGCTTGGGCCGGCACCTATCTGCTGTTCGGCTTGTTGATGGTCCCGGCACTCTTGACCACCCTGCTGATGCGCGAGCCACCCGTGCCGCTGCGTACGCAACTGTCGGCCGCACGCTATGGGTTCAGTCATCAACTGGTGTCGGTGTTTGTCCTGATCGTACTGCTGGTTTCCGTACCGGCCATGTTCACCCAGCTCTATAACACCGACTTCGCCAGCGTACTGTTTGGCGACTCCAGCCTGCTCGATCTGCTGCTCGACGACCGCGCCTTCCTGCGCGCGATCCTCTATACCACCCTGACCGGCCTGTGCCTGTCCAATATCGGCCGACGCGGCCTGGCGCCGGTGCTGACGCCAATCAATGACTTTATCGTGCGCTATCGCTGGCAAGCCTTGCTGCTGCTCGGGCTGATCGCGACCTACCGGATGTCCGACACGGTCATGGGCGTGATGGCCAACGTCTTCTATATCGACCAGGGCTTCACCAAGGACCAGATCGCCAGTGTCAGCAAGATCTTCGGCCTGATCATGACCCTGGTGGGCGCCGGGATGGGCGGCCTGCTGATCGTACGTTTTGGCATCCTGCCCATCCTGTTTATCGGCGGCGCCGCGTCGGCAGGCACCAACCTGCTGTTCCTGATGCTGGCCGGCATGGGCCCGGACCTGCAAATGCTGATTGTCACCATTTCCCTGGACAACTTCAGCTCGGGCCTGGCTACATCAGCCTTTGTCGCCTACCTGTCGAGCCTGACCAACCTGAAGTTCTCCGCCACCCAGTACGCACTGCTGAGCTCGATCATGCTCCTGCTGCCACGGCTGATCGGCGGTTACTCGGGGGTGATGGTGGAAAAATACGGTTACCACGACTTCTTCCTGATCACCGCCCTGCTGGGCGTACCGACCCTATTGCTGATCGCCCTGCACTGGTATCAACAATCACGCGGCCCCCTCCGTGAACATGCTGGTGCCGCGCCGCGACCGGACGAGGAAACCCCGTAAACGCCAGGGGAGCGAGCCGCCCGCGGCCCTCCCCGCCACACGCCTGTACGCAGCCGGGTCTCACCCGTACAATGCTCCGTCATTTCTAGTCACCAGCAACCGACAACGGCCTACCATGCGCACCAGTCAATATCTGCTCGCCACACAGAAAGAAACGCCTTCCGATGCGGTCGTGATCAGCCATCAGCTGATGCTGCGCGCCGGGATGATCCGCAAGCTCGCTTCCGGCCTCTACACCTGGCTCCCCATGGGGCTGCGCGTGATGCGCAAGGTCGAAGCCATTGTCCGCGAGGAAATGGACGCTGCGGGCGCGCTGGAAGTGCTGATGCCGGGCATCCAGCCGGCAGAGCTGTGGCAGGAATCGGGACGCTGGGAAGAGTACGGCCCGGAGTTGCTGCGCCTGAAGGATCGCCACGGTCGCGAATTCTGCGCCGGCCCGACCCACGAAGAAGTGATCACCGATCTGTGCCGCAACGAGCTGAGCAGCTACAAGCAACTGCCGATCAGCCTGTACCAGATCCAGACCAAATTCCGTGATGAAATCCGTCCGCGCTTCGGCCTGATGCGCGGTCGCGAATTCATCATGAAGGACGCCTACTCCTTCCACACCGACCAGCCATCGCTGCAGATCACCTACGATCGCATGCACCTGGCCTACTGCAATATCTTTACCCGCCTGGGCCTCAAGTTCCGCCCGGTCGAGGCTGACAACGGCTCTATCGGCGGTGCCGGCTCCCACGAGTTCCACGTACTGGCCGAATCCGGCGAAGACGATATCGTCTTCAGCAATGGCTCCGACTACGCGGCGAATATCGAGAAAGCCGAGGCTGTGCCACGGGAAACCTCCCGCGCGGCGCCCACCGAAGAACTGCGCCTGGTCGACACGCCCAATGCCAAGACCATCGCCCAATTGGTCGAAGAGTTCGGCCTGCCGATCGAACGCACCGTCAAGACCCTGGTGGTGCACGCCGAAGAAGCCGGCAAGCTGATCGCGCTGATTATCCGTGGCGACCACGAACTCAACGAAATCAAGGCCGGCAACCAGGCCGGCGTGGCCAGCCCGCTGGTCATGGCATCCGAAGCCGAATTGCGTGCCGCCATCGGTGCCGGCGCCGGCTCCCTCGGCCCGCTGAACCTGCCTCTGCCGATCATCATCGACCGCTCGGTCGAACTAATGAGCGACTTCGGCATCGGCGCCAATATCGACGACAAGCACTACTTTGGCGTCAACTGGGAGCGCGACCTGCCGGTGCCGACCGTGGCCGACCTGCGCAACGTCGTGGCCGGCGACCCAAGCCCGGATGGCCAGGGCACCCTGGAAATCAAGCGCGGCATCGAAGTCGGGCATATCTTCCAGCTGGGCACCAAATACAGCGAAGCGATGAAGTGCCAGGTACTGGGCGAGAACGGCAAGCCAGTCACCCTGAACATGGGCTGCTATGGCATCGGCGTCTCCCGCGTGGTGGCAGCCGCCATCGAGCAGAATAACGACGAGCGCGGCATCATCTGGAGCGACACCCTGGCGCCCTTCCAGGTCGCCCTGGTACCGCTGCGCTATGAAACCGACCTGGTCCGCGAGGCCACCGACAAGCTCTACGCCGAACTGACGGCTGCCGGCTTCGAAGTGCTGCTGGATGACCGCGACAAGAAAACCAGCCCGGGCATCAAGTTTGCGGACATGGAGTTGATCGGTATTCCTCACCGGATCGTGGTCAGCGACCGCGGCCTTGCCGAAGGCAACCTGGAATACAAGAGCCGTACGCAAGCCGAACCACAGGCATTGCCCGTCGCCGATGTCCTGGCGTTCCTGCAGGCCCGTATCAGTCGCTGAAACCAGATAGAGACGTCATGCTCAAGCGAAGTATCTTCAAGCGCGGTACCACCTCCCTCGGTGGCGCCGCCTTGTGCGGCACCCTGCTGATCAGCGGCTGCGCCAACCACATGTCGCAACGTAGCGAACACGAGGAACGCGTCGAGCGCAAATTGCTCGAACACAGCCTGCAGATCGATGCAGGGGAGCCCAAGGTGCTGGAACTCCCCCAGCGCCGAGTGCGGATCCATGAGCAGAAAACCTTCGAAGTCACCGAGTTCGAAGTCACCCGGCGCTACGACCGCTACACCCCCTACCAGGCCTGGCGGGAGATCTACGAGATCCCACTGGGTGCGGTAGCTGTAGTGGCCGGGGTCGGCGCCAATATCGTCAACGTCTTCGCCCTCGGACGCCTGCCGGACAGCGTGACCAAGGACTGGATCAGCTACGGCTTCGCCGGCCTCAACCCGGCCATGAACACCCAGTCCCACGGGCGCGCCCAGCAAAACCTCGCCGCCATCGAGGAAAAGCAGATCGACAAGCGCCTGGAATATTCCAGCCTGCCATGGAGCGAACGACCGGTGCAGGTCAAGGCCGGCAACCAGACCCACGAGCTGAGTACCGACCGTAATGGCGTGCTGCGCCTGAACCTGCTGGACAGCCCGTTTTCTGAGCAGAATCTGGATCACGTCAGGCAGTTGCAGATCATGGTCGAGGATGCTCAGGATGACGTGCATTCGGACTCCTCGCTCTCGATCAGCAGCGCCCTGCGTAGCAAGCTGCTCGAAGCCCACGCGCTGATCTACGACGACCTCGAGGACGATGAAGTCAGCCAGTGGGTGCACCGCGTCAAGCGCCTGTCGGAGCTGGGCCTGGAAGAGGAAGCCAGCGAGCTGGAGCAGAGCCTGATCGAGCTGACCCGCAACGATCCGGAACTGCAACGCGAGTTTCTCAAGTCCCTGACCAAGGATGCCGGCCGCCTGGTCGCCGACCCTGGCGCTCGCTGAAGGCAAGCCTACCCGCTCGCCCGTTCGCGGCGAGCGAGTGCGCTACGGCGCAAACAACTCCAGCTGCTCCACTCCCCCACGCAGATCCACCAGGCGCACGCCGACACCCAACAGGCGCACCGGTTTTGCACCGCGCTTGAAGGCCTGGCTCAACAACTGCTGATAGCTCTCCAAATCCCGCCCGGCCCCAGCCTGCTCCAGAGTGGTCTGGGTAAAGTCGTGGAACTTGACCTTCACGAAGGGTTTACCGGGTCGATAGCTGCTGTCGATCCGCGCCAGGCGGCCGTCCAGACTGCTCAACAGCTCCGGCAGTTTATCCAGGCAACTGTCCAGGTCCGGCAGGTCCGTATCGAAGGTATTTTCAACACTGACCGACTGCCGCCGACTGTCGTTATGCACCGCCCGCTCATCGATCCCCCAGGCGAGCCCCCACAGGCGCTCGCCAAAGCTGCCGAACTCGCGGGCCAGGGCCAGCTTGTTCCAGCCGCGTAAATCCACGCAATGGACAATCCCCAGGCGCCCGAGCTTGTCGGCAGTGACCTTGCCGACACCATGCAGCTTGCTGACCGGCAACACCGCAACAAAGTCCTCGACCTGATCGGGGGTAATCACAAACAGCCCGTTGGGTTTGTTCCAGTCGCTGGCGATCTTGGCCAGGAACTTGTTCGGCGCCACACCGGCCGAAACGGTGATATGCAACTGCCGGGACACACGCCGCCGAATATCCTGGGCGATCCGTGTGGCACTCCCTGCAAAGTGCGGGCTATCGGAAACGTCCAGATAGGCTTCATCCAGCGACAGCGGCTCGATCAGCTCGGTGTAATCGCGAAAGATCGCCTGGATTTCCTTAGACGCCTCTTTATAGGCGTCCATCCGCGGCTTGACGATTTCCAGATCCGGGCACAATTGCATGGCATGGCGCGAAGACATGGCCGAACGCACGCCAAAGGCCCGGGCTTCGTAATTGCAGGTAGCGATTACGCCCCGCCGGTCCGAGGATCCGCCCACCGCCATGGGCTTGCCAGCCAGGCGCGGGTCATCGCGCATCTCAATGGCAGCGTAGAAACAGTCACAGTCGATATGGATGATTTTGCGCTGCGTCATGACCGGCAGGGTTCTATGGAAGGCTAAAGGCGGCTCGGTACGCAGTATCTCACCGGGAACTGTATATAGCACCAGTAGTTTGATTCTTCCTACAGATGAGGTGGGAAAGCCCCTGCTCGAATATATTTTTTCAATTGAAATACCGTACTCAATAGAGAGCAAAGCCCCACCGGTGCTGGCCGCAACGCCTCTCTCGCACCGAGGAAAAGCCCTAACCGATTGAACCAAAAAGGCTTTTCCCTGAATTAAGGTTTGACAGCCCGGCGGGACTCTGTAGAATGCCGACACACAGACGCGGGATGGAGCAGTCTGGTAGCTCGTCGGGCTCATAACCCGAAGGTCGTCGGTTCAAATCCGGCTCCCGCAACCAAACATCAGAAAAGGCTACTCGAAAGAGTGGCCTTTTTTGTGCGTGAGGGTTTTGTCCGCGCCAAGGGTTATTTCAGAGCGATTGCGGATTAAAGGTTGACACTCATTCGTCTGCCTGTAGAATGCGCGCCACACAGACGCGGGATGGAGCAGTCTGGTAGCTCGTCGGGCTCATAACCCGAAGGTCGTCGGTTCAAATCCGGCTCCCGCAACCAAACATCAAGAAAGGCTACTCGAAAGAGTGGCCTTTTTTGTGTCCGATGAAAAAGTTCTGTCTTTCAATGACCTGAATGAAACGTCGACAGCAATTTCACAAATAACACCTTTATCAGCAGCTATGCTTTGTAGCCATGACCGCCCTCCCCCCAATTGCGCGGTGTGGCCGCCTCGGCGAAGCTCGCTCGACAGGCAGGCATTTCAAAATATTTCTGCATAGGGATTGGTAACTTGGCTGGATACCTCCATCCTGTTGCGCACCATCCAAGAGGTGATTGATGCGCACCAACTCGTTCGAACCACAAGACTCCGTCACCGCGATGCACCCCGTAGCACCTCACCGTCTGCGTTTGCTTGAGTGGCTTAGCCAATACCGCCAGCCCGTCGGCATCGGTGTCACGCTACTGCTGTTCGCCATTGCCCTGATCGCCTGTCGCCATCTGCTGATCGAGCTGGACCTCAATGCCCTGCGCGACTCGATTCTGGAGGTGCCCAAGCCGGCACTGTTCGGCGCCCTGGCAGCCACCGCTGTCGGCTTTATCGTGCTACTGGGCTATGAATGGTCCGCCAGCCGCTATGCCGGCGTGACCTTGCCGCCGCGCACCCTGGCCTTTGGCGGGTTTACTGCCTTCGCCATCGGCAATGCCATTGGCCTGTCGCTACTGTCCGGCGGCTCGGTGCGCTATCGCCTGTATGCGCGCCACGGCCTTGGGGCGTCCGACGTTGCCCATATGACGCTGTTTGCCAGCCTGTCCCTGGGCTGCGCCCTGCCGCCACTGGCCGCCCTCGCCACCCTGAGCAATCTGCCGGCCGCTGCCGCCGCCTTGCGCCTGCCCGCGCCTTTGCTGGGTGGCATTGCCGTGGCGATCCTGGCACTCGGCGCCCTGCTGGCCGTTGGCATCTATCGCCGGCGCCTCCCGGAACAGCCCGAACCCGACAACCTGCTGGTTCGGGTCGGGCGTCGCACCCTGCGCCTGCCGGGCCCGCGCCTGACCCTGCTGCAACTGTTTATCACCGCCCTCGACGTCGCCGCCGCCGCCACCGTGCTTTACCTGCTGCTGCCAGAAGCGCCGCCCTTTGGCGCCTTTATCCTGGTCTACCTGCTCGCTCTGGCGGCCGGTGTGCTCAGCCATGTACCGGGTGGTGTCGGGGTGTTCGAGGCGATCCTGCTCGCCGCCTTTGCCAACACCCTGGGCGCAGCGCCCCTGGCAGCGGCCCTGCTGCTCTATCGCCTGATCTATGTGCTGCTGCCGCTGCTGGTAGCCTGCATCATGCTGCTGGTCAACGAAGCCGTACGCCTGCTCCCCAGTCGCCAGACCCTGCGCGTGGCCTCCGGCCTGGCCGCCCCGGTGCTGTCCATCTTAGTGTTTCTCTCCGGGGTGGTCCTGCTCTTCTCCGGCGCGACACCGGAGATCGACACCCGCCTGGAACACATCGGCTTCCTGATTCCCCACCGCCTGATCGACGCCTCGCACTTTGGCGCCAGCCTGATCGGCGTACTCTGCCTGCTGCTCGCCCAGGGCCTGCGTCGGCGCCTGTCAGCCGCCTGGATGCTGACCACCATTCTGCTGCTGGTCGGCGCCCTGCTCTCGCTGCTCAAAGGCTTCGACTGGGAAGAAGCGTCCCTGATGATTCTGACCGCCAGCCTGCTGGCGCTGTTTCGGCGCGCTTTCTATCGCCCCAGCCGCTTGACCGAAGTGCCCTTCTCGCCGCTTTATCTAATGGCCAGCCTCTGCGTCCTGGGCGCCTCGATCTGGCTGCTGCTGTTCGCCTATCAGGATGTGCCCTACAGCCATCAGTTGTGGTGGCAGTTCACCCTTGATGCCGATGCGCCGCGCGGCCTGCGCTCGCTGCTCGGCGCGGCAGTGCTGTTGGTCGTGGTGTCCCTGACCTGGCTGTTGCGCACCGCACGCCCGGTGATCCACCTGCCGACTTCGCAGGAGCTGGATCGGGCAGCCAAGATCCTGATGGCCTCCGACCAGCCCGACGGCGGCCTGGCGCTGACCGGCGACAAGGCCCTGCTGTTCCACCCCAATGACAATGCCTTCCTGATGTATGCACGTCGCGGCCGCAGCCTGGTGGCGCTGTATGACCCAATCGGCCCGCCCCAGCAGCGCGCCGAGCTGATCTGGCAGTTTCGCGACCTCTGCGACCTGCACCACGCGCGCCCGGTGTTCTACCAGGTCCGCGCGGAGAACCTGCCCTACTACATGGATATCGGCCTGACCGCGATCAAGCTCGGCGAGGAAGCCCGCGTGGACTTGCGCCGCTTCGATCTGGAAGCCAAGGGCAAGGAGATGAAGGACCTGCGCTACACCTGGAACCGGGGCGGCCGCGACGGCCTGTCCCTGGAGATCCACGAGCCCGGCCATGCGCCGATGGATGAGCTCAAGGTCATCTCCGACGCCTGGCTGACCGGCAAGAATGTCCGCGAGAAAGGCTTCTCCCTGGGCCGCTTCAGCGAGTCCTATATCCAGCATTTTCGCGTCGCGGTGATCCGCTTCGAAGGGCGCCCGGTAGCCTTTGCCAACCTGCTCGAGACCTACAGCCATGAGTTGGCCAGCCTCGATCTGATGCGCGCCCATCCGGACGCACCCAAGCTGACCATGGAATTCATGATGGTCGGCCTGATCCTCCATTACAAAGAGCATGGCTACGCCCGCTTCAGCCTGGGCATGGTCCCACTCTCGGGGCTGCAACCACGCCGGGGCGCGCCGCTGACCCAGCGCCTGGGCTCGATGGTCTTTCGCCGCGGCGAACAACTCTATAACTTCCAGGGCCTGCGCCGCTTCAAGGACAAGTTCCAGCCGGACTGGGAACCCCGTTACATGGCCGTCCCCGCTGGGCTCGACCCGCTGGTCGCTCTGGCCGATACCGCTGCCCTGATCGCGGGTGGCTTGACTGGATTGGTGAAACGCTGATGATTCGACGCTCCTGGTGGTATGTAGTGGTCATTGTGGTGCTGGTCGCGCTGGCGGCAGGTGGCTATTGGTTCTGGAATCGGCCGGCCCCGGAACCCCGGGTCGACCATCTGCCCCAAGCGGACGGTTCCAGCCTGACGCTGGTAGTGCCTGGCACCCAGGCCCGCGCCCAGGTGATCGTCGCCACGCTGAGCGAGGACGCCTTGAGCGACAAGCAACTGGTAGCCCTGAGCCGTGGCGGTTCGGCCCGCATCGTTCAAGTGATCCTGCCCAAGGACGACTGCGCCCTGCAACAAACCGCCCTGGCCAGCGCCCAGCAGCAATTGCAGGGCCCGGCCACGCTGGTCAGCGGTATTGGCCCGGGGGCATCCCTGGCGTGGAACTGGCTGGCGAACCAGAACAACGACAAGGCCCAGGCCGTGTCGGTGGGTTTTCTGCTGGAACAACCCGGCTGCAAGACCCCAGCCGCGCAAAGTGCTGCCCATGGCCACTGGCTGGTCGCCTGGAACGATTGGCCGGACGACACCAGCGCGGCCTTCGTACGCAACCAGGCCAATGCCGAAACCAGCATCAGCGACTATGACGTCCACCTGCCACAGGTACTGAGCAATGAACTGCGCAAGCTGCTGGTCGGCTCGGAAAACGGCGGCCTGAATATCCCGGTGGTGGAAGTCCCGGCCGGCCAGACCACCGACACCCTGACCCTGTTTCTCTCCGGCGATGGCGGCTGGCGCGACCTGGATCGTGACGTGGCGGGCGAGATGGCGAAGATCGGCTACCCCGTGGTCGGTATCGACACCCTGCGCTACTACTGGCAGCACAAAAGCCCCGAGCAGAGCGCCAGCGACCTGACCGAGCTGATGCAGCACTATCGACAGAAGTGGGGCATCAAGCGCTTCGTTCTGACCGGCTACTCCTTCGGCGCCGATGTCCTGCCCGCCATCTACAACAACCTGCCGGCGACTGAACAGCAGCGGGTCGATGCCGTGATCCTGCTGGCCTTCGCCCGCAGTGGCAGCTTCGAGATCCATGTCGACGGCTGGCTCGGCAAGGCCGGCATGGAAACCGACACGGGCCCGGACATGGCCAAGCTCCCGGCAGCCAAGGTGCTGTGCATCTATGGCGTGGAAGAAGTCGATGAAAGCGGCTGCACCACCAAGACCGCCGTGGGCGAGGCCATGAAGCTGCCAGGCGGGCATCACTTCGACGAGAACTACCCGGCCCTGGCCCAGCGCCTGGTCGAGGCGATCAAGAAACGCCAGGGCAACTGAAGCCCCCCCCTACCCCAAAAACAAAAGCCCCCGCTGCCACAAGGCAACGGGGGGCTTTTACTTAGGGGCCTGGATCCTGCCCACGCTACATCTCGACCTGGGTCCCCAACTCGATCACCCGATTGACCGGCAGTTTGAAGAACCGCAGGTTGCCGTTGGCGTTCTTCAACATAAAGGCGAACAGGGCCTCGCGCCAACGGGCCATGCCCACCAGCTTGGAAGCGATCACCGTCTCGCGACTCAGGAAATAGGTGGTCCGCATCGGGCTGAAATCCAGCTCATCAAGATGGCACAGCTTCAGCGCCTCGGGCACATCCGGCTCGTCGGTAAAGCCAAAGTGCAGGATCACCCGGAAGAAGCCCTCGCCATAGGCGTCCACCTCGAAACGACGCTGGGCCGGCACCCGCGGAATATCCTCGTAGACCACCGTCAACAGCACCACCTGCTCATGCAGCACCTGGTTATGCAGCAGGTTATGCAGCAAGGCATGGGGGACGGCATCCGGGCGCGCGGTCAGGAACACCGCCGTGCCCTGCACTCGGTGAGGCGGCTGTACGCGGATACTGCTGATAAAGATCGGCAGTGGCAGCCCGCCTTCGTCCAGGCGATCGACCAGCAGCTCCTTGCCGCGTTTCCAGGTGGTCATCAGGATAAACAGCACAATCCCCGCCAGCACCGGGAAGGCCCCGCCCTGGACGATCTTCGGCACGTTGGCGGCGAAGAACAGCCCGTCGACCAGGAGAAAGCCGATCAGTACCGGCACGGCCAGCAGCGGTGGCCATTTCCACAGCAGCAACATCACCGCCGAGACCAGGATGCTGGTGATCAGCATGGTTCCCGTTACGGCAACGCCATAGGCCGAAGCCAGGGCCCCGGAAGACTCGAACCCCAGCACCAGCAGGATCACGCCCACCATCAGCGACCAGTTCACCGCCCCGATATAGATCTGCCCCTGCTCCGCACTGGAGGTGTGCTGGATATGCATGCGTGGGATATAGCCCAGTTGGATCGCCTGGCGCGTCAGGGAAAAGGCCCCGGAAATCACGGCCTGCGAGGCAATCACCGTGGCCAGTGTCGCCAGGCCCACCAATGGCAGCAGGGCCCAGCTCGGCGCCAGCAGATAGAAGGGGTTGCGCGCCGCCTCAGGGTTGCCCAGCAACAAGGCGCCCTGGCCAAAGTAGTTGAGCACCAGGGCCGGCAGGACCAGGGCGAACCAGGCCCGGGCAATGGGCTTGCGGCCAAAATGGCCCATGTCGGCGTACAGGGCTTCGGCGCCGGTCAAGGCCAGCACCACCGCGCCCAGGATCGCCACGCCCATGCCCGGATGGACGATAAAGAAGCGCACGGCCCAGACCGGATTGAGTGCATTGAGGACGGCGGGATACTGCACGATGCCATGCACACCCAGGACACCCAGCACCACGAACCACAGGACCATGACCGGGCCGAACAGCTTGCCGATTCGGTCGGTGCCGTGCTTCTGGATCAGGAATAGCCCCACCAGCACGATCAGCGCCAGCGGCACGACCCAGTGCTCCAGCCCGTCGAATGCCAACTCCATGCCTTCCACCGCCGACAGGACCGAGATCGCCGGGGTGATCATACTGTCGCCATAGAACAGCGACGCGCCGATCAGCCCGAGAATCACCAGCACCACCCGCAAGCGCGGATACGGCGCCGCTGCGCGCCGGGCCAGCGCCGTCAGGGCCATGATACCGCCCTCGCCCTGATTGTCGGCTCGTAGGATAAACAACACGTACTTGATCGAAACGACCCACACCAGCGACCAGAAAATCAGCGCCAGAATACCGAAGACACCGTCATGGTTGACCGGCACACCGTAGTTACCCGAAAACACCTCCTTGAGGGTGTACAACGGGCTGGTGCCGATATCGCCATAGACCACTCCCACCGCTGCGACCAACATGCCCAGCGGCTTTGCCGCCGTATGCCCGTCCTGCGCCACGTGACTGCTTGCCTGACCCATCCATTACTCCTACAACCCAGACCGAGGCTTCGTGAAGAAGCACTATGCTTTGCGGTGCAGCAAGCGTTGCTTTTATGGCAAAGGCTGACGATTGATCAGCCCTGTAAAGACGCACTGGCGCAACGCGGCGAAGCATAGCGCAGCACTCGTCGTATTTCCCTGCATAAAGCTGGTCAAGTGCGTTGCCCATCGCTAGAATTGCGCACTTTTTGATCAGAGGCGCGCCAAGCGCCCACTCGTCGTACCCGTGCGGCGGCGTCAACAAACACCGAGGTTAGCCATGTCCACCGTCTCCACGCCTGCCGTCCCCAAGGTCGGTTTTGTCTCCCTGGGTTGCCCCAAGGCCCTGGTCGACTCCGAGCGCATCCTTACCCAACTGCGCATGGAAGGCTATGAAGTCGTGTCCACCTACCAGGACGCCGACGTCGTGGTGGTCAACACCTGTGGCTTTATCGACAGCGCCAAGGCCGAATCCCTGGAAGTGATCGGCGAAGCGATCAAGGAAAACGGCAAGGTGATCGTCACCGGTTGCATGGGCGTGGAAGAAGGCAATATCCGCAACGTTCACCCCAGCGTACTGGCCGTCACCGGCCCACAGCAGTACGAGCAGGTGGTCAACGCCGTCCACGAAGTGGTGCCGCCACGCCAGGACCACAACCCACTGATCGACCTCGTACCGCCCCAGGGCATCAAGCTGACGCCACGCCACTACGCCTACCTGAAGATTTCCGAAGGCTGCAACCACAGCTGCAGCTTCTGCATCATCCCGTCGATGCGCGGCAAGCTGGTCAGCCGGCCGCTCGGTGATGTCCTCGACGAGGCCCAGCGCCTGGTCAAATCCGGCGTCAAGGAACTGCTGGTGATCTCCCAGGACACCAGCGCCTACGGCGTCGATGTCAAATACCGCACTGGCTTCTGGAACGGCGCCCCGGTCAAGACCCGCATGACCGAGTTGTGCGAAGCGCTTTCCAGCCTCGGCGTCTGGGTCCGCCTGCACTATGTCTACCCGTACCCGCACGTGGACGAGCTGATCCCGCTGATGGCGGCCGGCAAGATCCTGCCGTACCTGGACATCCCCTTCCAGCACGCCAGCCCGAAAGTGCTCAAGGCCATGAAACGCCCGGCCTTCGAAGACAAGACCCTGGCCCGGATCAAGAACTGGCGCCAGATCTGCCCGGAACTGATCATCCGCTCGACCTTTATCGTCGGCTTCCCCGGTGAAACCGAAGAAGACTTCCAGTACCTGCTCGACTGGCTGACCGAAGCCCAGCTCGACCGCGTCGGCTGCTTCCAGTACTCCCCAGTGGAAGGCGCGCCGGCCAATGACCTGGACCTGGAAATCGTCCCGGACGAGATCAAGCAGGACCGTTGGGAGCGTTTCATGGCCCACCAGCAGGAAATCAGTGCTGCACGCCTGCAAATGCGCGTTGGCAAGGAAATCGAAGTGCTGATCGACGAAGTCGACGAACAGGGCGCGGTAGGCCGCTGCTTCTTCGACGCGCCGGAAATCGACGGCAACGTGTTTATCGACAGCCCTAAAGACCTCAAGCCCGGCGACAAGGTCTGGTGCCGCGTCACCGACGCCGACGAGTACGACCTCTGGGCTGAAACGATCTAAGTACGGCCCCCATGGGAAAAGCCCTGCCGCACATGCGGCGGGGCTTTTTTTTGCAGCTATGGTTGAGTTCAATAGGCGACTTTTCGCGCCATCACTCAGGAGTACTGCGGCATGGGGCACCATTCGGTTATCCATACACCGAAGCCATCGGACTACGAAGAACTGGTCAATGTCTGGGAGGCGTCGGTACGTGCCACCCATGATTTCCTACCGGACAGCTACATCACCCTGCTGCGAGAGCTGGTGCGAGATCGCTACCTGGACGCGGTCATGCTCATCTGCTGCAAGGACGAGCGCCAGCACATCAGCGGTTTCGCCGGCGTGGCTGCCGGCAAAGTCGAAATGCTCTTTATCCACCCCGACCAGCGTGGTCAGGGGCTGGGCAAGCAGCTACTCGACTATGCGGTCCACCACCTCAATGCCGACGAGCTCGACGTCAACGAGCAGAACCCTCAGGCACTGGGCTTCTATCTCAAGCAGGGCTTTGAAATCATCGGTCGCTCCGAGATCGATGGCATGGGCCAGCCCTACCCGCTGCTGCATATGCGCCTGAAATCCGCAGCCGCCTAGCCGGCTTCGCGCGCAAGCTCGCGTCTATCGGGGGGAACAAGGGTACAATGGCCGCCCCCCTTTGCTACGGCCGTCGTCATGTCTGAACCCATTCGCCTTTCCAAACGCCTTATCGAGCTGGTCGGCTGCTCCCGCCGGGAGGCCGAGCTGTTCATTGAAGGTGGCTGGGTCACGGTGGACGGCGAGGTCGTCGACGAGCCGCAATTCAAGGTCGGCACCCAGAAAGTCGAGCTTGATCCACAAGCCAAGGCCAGCGCACCGGAGCCCGTTACCCTGCTCCTGCACCAGCCGGCCGGCCTGGACGCCGACAGTGCGCTGCAATTGCTCAGCCCCCAGACCCTGGCCGAGGAGCATCGCTACGGCAAACGCCCGCTCAAGGGCCACTTCCTGCGTCTGAGTACAACGGCCGACCTGCAGCCAGGCGCCAGCGGCCTGGTGGTGTTTACCCAGGACTGGAAAATCCTGCGCAAGCTCACCGCCGATGCCAACAAGATCGAACAGGAATACATCGTCGAAGTGTCGGGCGACATGGTCGCCCACGGCTTGAACCGCCTGCAGCACGGCCTGAGCTACAAGGGCAAGGAGCTGCCGCCGGTCAAGGCCAGCTGGCAGAATGAAAACCGCCTGCGCTTTGCCCTGAAAAACCCGCCGCCCGGGGCCATTGCCCTGTTCTGCGAAGCGGTCGGCCTCAAGGTCATCACCATCCGCCGGATCCGGATTGGCGGCGTCTCCATGGGCAAGCTGCCCGTGGGCCAGTGGCGCTATCTGTCCGCCAAGGAAAAATTCTAAGCCGCCCTTTTCCAGCGACGCCCTTGTGCGCCGCTCACCACTGAACAATCAGGATTGCCTCTTATGATTCACAACGACGTATTGCGCAGCGTGCGCTACATGCTCGATATCAGCGACAACAAAGTGGTCGAGATCATCCAGCTCACCGGTTTCGAAATCAGCAAGGCCGATGTCATCGCCTACCTGAAGAAAGATGACGAAGAAGGTTTCGTGCATTGCCCGGACGAAGTCATGGCGCACTTTCTCGACGGCCTGGTGATCTTCAAGCGCGGCAAGGACGAAAGCCGTCCGCCGCAGCCCATCGAGCTGCCCATCACCAACAACATCATCCTGAAAAAACTGCGCGTGGCCTTCGAACTGAAGGAAGACGATATGCATGCCATCCTCAAGGCGGCCGACTTCCCGGTGTCCAAGCCGGAGCTGAGCGCACTGTTTCGCAAGTTCGGCCACACCAACTACCGCCCGTGCGGCGACCAGTTGCTGCGTAATTTCCTCAAGGGTCTGACCCTGCGCGTTCGCGGCTGAGCCAAGGACTCGCCAGCCTGCCCGCTCCTACAGCGTGTGAAGGAGCGGCTTGCTGCGAGGATGTCAGGGTATGACCATGACCTACAGTGTTTCCCCCATCGGCTTCGTGCGCTCCTGCTTCAAGGAGAAATTCGCCATCCCGCGCCAGCCACAGCTGGCCCCGGCAGCACGCGGCACGCTGGAATTGCTGGCGCCCTTCGATCAGGGCGATGCTGTACAGGGCCTTGAGCAGGTCAGCCACGTCTGGCTACTGTTCCTGTTCCACCAGGCCCTTGAAGACAAGCCGCGCCTGAAGGTCCGCCCGCCCCGCCTGGGCGGCAACAAATCGATGGGCGTGTTCGCCACCCGGGCCACCCACAGACCCAATGGCATCGGCCAGTCCGTGGTCAAGCTGGATAAGGTTGAAGCCAACCGATTGTGGATCTCCGGCATCGACCTACTGGATGGCACGCCGATTCTCGATATCAAACCCTATGTGCCCTACGCTGACCGCGTCGATGAGGCCTGCAACGGCATCGCCAGCGCGCCGCCTGAGCTGATTCCAGTCCACTGGACGGACACGGCCCTGATTCAGGCGCAAACGCAGGCCCAGCGCCTACAGGAGCCGTTGGTCGAACTGGTCGAGCAGTGCCTGGCCCAGGATCCGCGTCCGGCGTACCAAATGCCGACGCCCGAACGCGAATATGGCGCACAGTTCTGGGATCTGGACGTGCGCTGGCACTATCCGCAGCCGGGCGTGATCCGGGTGCTGGAAGTGGTCCCCGTTGTAAACCCCGTCGCCTAAGGCCGCACACACGAAAAAGCCCGCGTGACCTTTACAGGCCACGCGGGCTTTTCAATGATGCGGCTCGCTTACTTCTCGACGAAAGCGCGCTCGATCAGGTAGTCACCCGGCTCGCGCATACGCGGCGATACGGTCAGGCCGAAGCTGTTGAGCACTTCGCTGGTCTCGTCGAGCATGCTCGGGCTACCGCACAGCATCGCGCGGTCGTCCTGCGGGTTGATCGGCGGCAAGCCGATATCGCTGAACAATTTGCCGCTGCGCATCAGGTCAGTCAAACGCCCCTGATTCTCGAAAGGCTCGCGCGTCACGGTGGGGTAGTAGATCAGCTTTTCACGCAGGGCCTCGCCGAAGAACTCGTTCTGCGGCAAGTGCTCGGTGATGAACTCGCGGTAGGCCACTTCGTTGGCGTAGCGAACGCCATGGCAAAGGATGACCTTTTCGAAGCGCTCGTAGGTTTCCGGATCCTGGATGATGCTCATAAATGGCGCCAGGCCGGTACCGGTGCTAAGCAGATAGAGGTGCTTGCCCGGCTTGAGATCGTCCAGCACCAGAGTGCCGGTGGGTTTCTTGCTGATGATGATCTCGTCGCCTTCCTTCAGGTGCTGCAACTGGGAAGTCAGCGGGCCATCCGGCACCTTGATGCTGAAAAACTCCAGATGCTCCTCCCAGTTCGGGCTGGCGATCGAGTAGGCACGCATCAGTGGACGCCCATTGGGCTGCTGCAGGCCGATCATCACGAACTGACCGTTCTCGAAGCGCAGGCCCGGATCGCGCGTGCACTTGAAGCTGAACAGCGTGTCGTTCCAGTGGTGCACACTGAGGACGCGCTCGTGATTCATGTTGCTCATTTACTGGGGCTCCTGGAGATTTAGCCGGCGCCGACGATGAGCGCAATTGCGTGGCATTCTAATGGCGGCGACAATATCTGTTAACTGAATTATCAAGATAAGGGTTATCGGTTATATCGATATGCGATTTACTCTCCGTCAACTCCAAGTATTCGTCGCCGTGGCCCAGCAAGAGAGCGTTTCACGCGCTGCCGGGTTGCTGGCTTTGTCGCAATCAGCGGCCAGCACTTCGATCACCGAACTGGAGCGGCAAACCAGCTGCCAATTGTTCGATCGGGCCGGAAAACGCCTGAGCCTCAATGCCCTGGGCAAGCAACTGCTGCCGCAAGCCGTGGCCTTGCTGGACCAGGCCAAGGAAATCGAAGACCTGCTCAACGGCAAGTCCGGGTTCGGCTCACTGGCCGTCGGCGCGACGCTGACCATCGGTAATTACCTGGCCACGCTGCTGATCGGCAGCTTTATGCGGGTCCATCCGGAAAGCCAGGTCAAACTCCATGTGCAAAACACCGCGCATATCGTGCAACAAGTCGCCCATTACGAGATTGACCTGGGTCTAATCGAGGGCGACTGCAGCCACCCGGACATCGAGGTCCAACCCTGGGTCGAAGATGAACTGGTGGTGTTCTGCGCGCCCCAGCACCCATTGGCCAAGCGCGGCCAGGCCAGCATGGAGGAGTTGTGCGCTGAGGGCTGGATACTTCGCGAGCAGGGCTCGGGGACACGACTGACCTTTGACCAGGCCATGCGCCATCACCGCAACGCCCTGAATATCCGTCTTGAGCTGGAACACACGGAAGCCATCAAGCGCGCCGTCGAATCAGGCCTGGGGATCGGCTGCATCTCGCGCCTGGCCCTGCGCGACGCCTTCCGGCGCGGCAGCCTGGTCCCGGTGGAAACACCGGACCTGGACCTGGCGCGCCAGTTCTACTTCATCTGGCACAAACAGAAGTACCAGACTTCGGCCATGCGCGAGTTTCTTGAACTGTGCCGCAGCTTTACCGAAGGGGTTCAGCGCAGTGACGAGATCGTTTTACCCGCCATTGCCTAGCACCCTCAGAGCAGGATGACGGCCCAGACGGCGGTAATCATGCCCAATGCCACGAACTGGGCGGCACTGCCCATATCCTTGGCGTTTTTCGACAAGGGATGCAGGTCAAGGGAAATCCGGTCAATGGCCGCTTCGACTGCGGAATTGAGCAATTCGACAATCAAGGCCAGCAGGCACACCGCGATCAGCAAGGCCCGCTCGACGCGGCTGACGTTCAGCCAGAACGCGATGGGAATCAGGATCACATTGAGCAGTACCAACTGGCGGAAAGCCGCTTCGCCGACAAATGCCGCGCGCAGCCCGGCAAAGGAATAGCCCGAGGCGTTGAGGATACGTCTGAAACCGGTTTGACCCTTGAAAGGCGACATAGAGTGGGCAACTTAGCAAAAAGAAAGGGAGAAGCTAATTCAGCCTCGGTCAAAAAAGCGTGAAGAGGGTTCGTTCAACTGCCTGAAACCGACTCCAACTGCTGGAGCAGCAGCGCCGCCTGGGTGCGGGTGCGCACACCGAGCTTGCGAAAGATGGCGGTGACATGGGCCTTGATCGTCGCTTCCGAGACGTTCAGTTCATAGGCAATCTGCTTGTTCAGCAAACCTTCGCAGACCATGGTCAACACGCGAAACTGCTGGGGCGTCAGGCTGGCAAGGCCTTCACTGGCGGCCTTGGCTTCGGCGGAGACGCTAACCGCTTCAAATGCCTGAGGTGGCCACCAGACATCACCGTCGAGAATACTGCGCACGGCCTGCTGGATGGTTTCCATTGAACTGGATTTGGGGATAAAGCCACTGGCCCCGAATTCACGTGCCCTGACGACCACTGCCGCCTCCTCCTGCGCAGAAACCATCACCACCGGAATCTGCGGGTGTTGCCCGCGGAGCATCACCAACCCGGAGAAACCGTAGGCCCCTGGCATATTCAGGTCGAGCAGGACCAAGTCCCAGTCGGCTTTCTCGGCCAGGCGGCTTTCCAGTTCGGCAATGCTCGCCACTTCGACCAGGCGCACCTCGGAGCCCAACCCCAGGGTGACTGCCTGGTGCAGTGCACTACGAAACAGGGGGTGATCATCGGCAATCAGGATTTCGTATGTGGCCATTTTTCAAATGATCCTGTTTTTTGTGCGAGCACCAATCAATTCGGTTTTCGCCGGCATCTTGAGCAATAGCCTAAAAGGCTATGCGTCAGCAGGCACGTTCAACGCCAAGACCCATGAAAATCAGCGCTTCAAGCGGCAGTCGTGCCCGAATCGGCGCCAAGCATGCCCAGCGAAGCCGGGGTGGTCAAGTTCGATGCTTTACGGCAAAGTTATCGGCTAACTAATAAGAGTGCCATCATGCAAAGACAAGCCCTGCGGGCCGATCTATTGATGCTTGTCACGGCCATGATTTGGGGGACCGGCTTTGTCGCCCAATCCTCCGGCATGGACCATGTCGGGCCCTACCTCTACTCTGGCCTGCGCTTTGCCCTTGGTTCGTTGTGCCTGCTGCCCCTGGTGCTGCGCAGTCAGCGCAACCCCACGGGGGCAGAGCCCTTTCTCAGCCGTGGCCTGCTGCTGGGTGGCGGACTGATGGGGCTGGCCCTGGCGGTCGGCATCAACCTTCAACAAGTCGGCCTGCTGTTCACCACTGTCACCAATGCCGGCTTTATTACCGGGCTCTATGTGATTGTAGTGCCTCTTCTGGGTTTGCTGGTCGGCCACAAGACCGGCATGGGCACCTGGCTGGGCGCCATCCTTGCGGTAGTCGGGATGTTTCTGCTGAGCGTAGGGGAAAATTTCCAGGTTTCTTCTGGCGACTGGCTACAGCTGATCGGCGCATTCGTCTGGGGTGGGCATGTGATTCTGGTCGGACTGTTCGCCAGCCGGCATGACGCCATCCGCCTGGCGTTCCTGCAGTTTGTCACCTGCTCGGTGGTCAGTCTGCTCCTGGCACTCTGCTTCGAACCCATCGAGTTAACGGCGATTATCGCGGCTGGACCGGCGATTCTCTACGGCGGCATCGTGGCCGTCGGCATCGGTTACACCCTGCAGGTCATTGCCCAGAAAGACGCCATTGCCTCCCACGCCGCCATCATTCTGTCGCTGGAAGCGGTGTTTGCCGCCATCGCGGGCGCCTGGCTGCTGGACGAGTCCTTGCATCTGCGTGGCTATTTCGGCTGTGCCCTGATGCTCACCGGGATGTTGGTGGCGCAGCTCTGGCCGAAAAAGCTCGAGCGTGTGCCTGCCAAAGGCTAGAGAAAAGCCTTGAGCCGCGTATGTGGCTCATCGTCGGGGTCAATCGCCAGCAGGAACTTGGCCCCCAGATAGTGCGCGGTAAAGACGTCCAGGTAACTGTTCAGCGCGTCGGCGGCGCGCTGATCCTGGGCCAGCTCCAGGCACAGGGCCGCGACCTCTGCGGTACAAAAATGGTCGTCGCGCTTGGAACGGCGCAGCTTGTAGCGTGACAGTTGCTCAGCCTCCAGGCTCAACACCGGCAAGTGCTCAAGATACGGGCTTTTGCGAAACATCTTCCGCGCTTCGGTCCAGGTCGCATCCAGCAGGATAAACAGCGGGCGCTTGCCCGGCGCCACGTCGACCTCGCTGACCACCCGCTCCTGAGCCACGAACTCGCCGGGAAATACGATATACGGCTGCCACTGCGGATCGGCCAACAGCGCCAGCAATTGCGGATCGACCTCGGTACGCGACCAACTGAACGCACGGGTGTCAGGCACCAGATCGGCAATCAGCCAACCCGTATTGCTTGGCTTCATCGGCTCGACATCGTGCATCAGCAGGCACATTGCCGAGCGTGTTGGCACGCTGGGCCGCCAGGCACACAGGCAATAGGCCGGAATAACCCGGCAACCGGGGCAGCGTTCGGCACGCGAGCCACGGGCAAAGAACGGCTTGGTCGAACGAGCCAGGCGCTGCGCACGCAAACGGGAAACGGCATGGCTCATCGCAGAACGCAGCTCACAAAAGGGATTATCGACACGAAAAACGACTCGATCAGGCAAAAGAGCGGCGCAGTCTACCAGAGACCAGCGTCGGCCCTGCCAGCGCCCGCTCTAGTTCGACCCTCGACGCTCCACTATACTTCGCCGCGACTGAACCCATAGCTGCGTAACGCTGTCGAAGCAGCAGCCACCGAACCAGGAGAGTTTCATGCTGCGCCCAATCGTTGCGACCACCGCCCTGTTGCTGGCCCTGCCCTTCTGCGCGCAGGCCGCCTCGCTCAAAGATCTGGAGCTGAGCAAGATGCTGACCCAGGTTGCCCAACAAAGCAGCGTCGGTACGCCACGCGCCATCAATGAAGATATCCTCGACCAGGGCTACACCGTCGACGGCAAGGAACTGGTCAATCATTTGAGCGTGCAATCGAGCCACGCAGAAAAAATGCGCGCCAACCCCGAAGCGGTGTACTACCAGTTGGGTGCCAGCGTTTGTCGTAACGAAAGCTTTCGCAAACTGATGGCCAAGGGTGCAGTGCTGCGCTACGAGTTCACCGAGTACAAGACCAATCGCCCGGTCGCGACCGAACGCTTCAAGGAGTCCGACTGCCTGGCTCCCAAGGCGCCGGTCAAGAAGAAGTAGTCACCGCCGCGCTGCGCGCCGTTGTTCGTCATCGGCGCGCAATTCTGCGACTAACGCCTGCATATAGCGTGATCGCCGCTCCCCGCCCTCCAGACGGCGCCGACACTCCTCTTCAAGGCTCAGCCGATTGGCCTGTGCCGCCAGTTGCAGGCTGTGATAAAGCTCTGCATCGAGTTCCAGTTTCATCCGCATCGTTTGCACCTCCGTGGCATTGACCTGACGCCGACTCCCTGGACAGCCTCGACTGCGCTGGCGAGAAATCCGCGACGGGTACTCCCTTACTGCTCAGGTATGAGTAAATCAGAGGAGCGGCCATTGCGAAGACCTTCTGACCAGCGGCTTGAAGATGTATCCGACGCTTGCCAGCCATGACTTTCCAGGCCCATGATCGGCCATCGCCGCCGCGTTCTCTGCGGCGCAAAGACCAGGCTTCGAGCGCAGGACCTCGCCTGGTCCGGCAATCATAAAGGGCAACGAACAGGAACGGCGCAACCACGGCTGGAACCCCCGCGGCCAGGGTGCAAGGTGCATCGGCGAGTATCGCCGCCTGGGAAAGCACAGGTTGCGCACAGAAGGAGAAATCAATGCCTGGTTTATCGAACGACCACCCACCCCTGGACTTTGAGGGCAACGCCGCCGAGCTGGCCCGCCGGGTCGACGAGCAACTCGCTCAGGTCGCCCCCAACAGCCCGAACCTGGCGCTGTATCGTGAGATGATGTTGACCGTGCTGCGCCTGGCCCACGACGATCGGGATCGCTGGAATGCCAAGATCGTGGCCCAGACGCTGCGTGAACTGGAGCATGCCTTCCGCGTACTGGATCAATTCAAGGGACGACGCAAGATCACCGTCTTCGGATCGGCCCGTACTCCGGTCGAGCACCCACTCTATGCCATGGCCCGGGAACTGGGCGCCAGCCTGGCCCGCTCGGACCTGATGGTCATTACCGGCGCAGGCGGCGGCATCATGGCCGCCGCCCACGAAGGCGCCGGGCTCGACCATAGCCTGGGCTTCAATATCACCCTGCCCTTTGAACAGCACGCCAACACTACAGTCGGCGGAACATCCAACCTGCTGTCCTTCCACTTCTTCTTTACGCGCAAACTGTTCTTCATCAAGGAAGCCGACGGGCTGGTGCTCTGCCCGGGTGGTTTCGGCACGCTGGATGAGGCGCTTGAAGTGCTGACGCTGATCCAGACCGGCAAGAGCCCCCTGGTTCCCGTGGTGCTGCTGGACAGCCCCGGGGGGACCTTCTGGCAGCAGGCCCTGGACTTTATCCGTCATCAGTTGGAAGCCAACCGCTACATCCTGCCCAAAGACCTGAAGCTGATGCGCCTGGTGTACAGCACGCAGGAGGCGGTCGAGGAGATACAGCGGTTCTATAGCAACTTCCACTCAAGCCGCTGGTGGAAGAACCAGTTTGTCATCCGCATGAACCACCCCTTGAACGCAGAAGCGCTGGAGAAGATGCAGGACGAATTCGCCAGTCTCTGCATCAGCGGGGGGTTCCACCAACATGCCTACAACGAAGCCGAACACAACGAAGCGCAGTTCAGCGCACTGACCCGCCTGACGTTTATCTTTACCGCCCGGGACCAGGGACGCCTGCGTGAACTGGTGGACTTTATCAACCTGCCGCAGCACTGGGAAAAGGCCCAGGCTCACGCCCAGTTCCAATCGCGCGAGCCACTCCAAGCGAGCTGACTTCACGCAACGCTGTCAGTCATCCAGCCCTCGGCCGCTAAGCAGGCGGCCGATCATTTCCATGGAATACCCGCGATAACTCAGAAAGCGTCCTTGTTGGGCACGCTCGCGAGCATCGCCAGGTAATTGCCCGGAATATTTGCGTTGCCAGGTCTCTTGCAACTGGGCCTGCCAATCGAGCCCGCTTTCGCGCAGGGCCTGCTCGATGTCCGAACGCAAAAGCCCGCGCTGGCTCAGCTCTTCGCGGATGCGCAAAGGGCCGTAACCAGAGCGGGCTCGGTAGGCAATAAAACTTTCGAGGTAACGGGATTCCGATAGCAACCCTTCTTCCGTCAGACGGTCAAGGGCACTGTCGATCAATTCGGGGGGAGCGCCGCGCTGACGCAGCTTGCGCGTCAGCTCGACCCGACCGTGCTCGCGTCGCGCGAGCAGGTCCATTGCAGCCCGCCGCACGGCAACGGGCGTATCCAGTACGGCGGTCATCGGTTAACTCAGCTATCAGCGTCAGCCAGGTCATCAGCCGTCTCGACGACGGCGGCAGCCTTGCTGTCCACACCTGGCGTCAGCAGCTTGTCGCGAATCTGCTTCTCGAGTGTGGCGGCGATATCCGGGTTGTCTTGCAGGTACTTGGCCGAGTTGGCCTTGCCCTGACCAATCTTGCTGCCGTTGTAGCTGTACCAGGCGCCGGACTTCTCGACGAAGCCGTGCAAAACACCCAGGTCGATCATCTCGCCATTGAGGTAGATGCCCTTGCCGTAAAGAATCTGGAACTCGGCCTGGCGGAACGGCGAAGCGACCTTGTTCTTCACCACCTTGACGCGGGTTTCGCTACCCACCACTTCATCGCCCTCCTTCACCGCGCCGGTACGGCGGATATCCAGACGAACCGAGGCGTAGAACTTCAGCGCGTTACCACCGGTGGTGGTTTCCGGGCTGCCGAACATTACACCGATCTTCATCCGGATCTGGTTGATGAAGATAACGAGGCAGTTGGCATTCTTGATGTTGCCGGTGATCTTGCGCAGTGCCTGGGACATCAGGCGAGCCTGGAGGCCCACGTGCATGTCACCCATTTCACCTTCGATTTCCGCCTTCGGCACCAGGGCCGCCACGGAGTCGACGATGATCACGTCAACGGCATTGGAACGCACCAGCATATCGGTGATTTCCAGGGCCTGTTCGCCGGTGTCCGGCTGCGAGACCAGCAGGTCGTCGACATTGACGCCCAGCTTGCCGGCGTACTCGGGGTCCAGGGCGTGCTCGGCATCGACGAACGCACAGGTCGCGCCGGCTTTCTGGGCCTGGGCGATGACCGAGAGGGTCAGCGTGGTTTTACCGGAAGATTCAGGACCGTAGATTTCAACAATACGGCCTTTGGGCAAGCCGCCAATGCCCAGCGCGATGTCCAGGCCCAGGGAGCCGGTGGAGATGGCCGGGATCGCCTGGCGGTCCTGATCGCCCATACGCATCACGGCACCCTTGCCGAATTGACGTTCGATCTGACCCAGGGCCGCAGCCAAGGCTTTCTTCTTGTTGTCGTCCATTAAAGTCCTCACGTAATCAATAAGGCCTGACGGCCAACACCTGTATAAGTAGCCAGTATTATTCCACAGCGTTTGAGGATCGCCTACCCCTGTTTTGCGATTTCTGCCGCGGCATGCCGGAGCAGCCCCTCTAGCGCGGCCTTCACCGTTTGTCGGCGGACAGCATCGCGGTCGCCGGGAAAGTGCCGGCACTCGGCCAGGACCTGTTCGCCCACGGCCCAGGCCAGCCAGACGGTACCGACCGGCTTGGCCGGCGAGCCGCCGTCCGGCCCGGCCACACCGCTGACCGCCACGGCAAAACGCGCGCCACTCTGCGCCTGGGCGCCGCGCGCCATGGCCTCGACCACTTCACGACTGACCGCACCGACGGTGTCGAACAACGCCGACGGCACATTCAACTGGCGGGTTTTCTGGGCATTGGAATACGTGACATAGCCGGCCTCGAACCAGGCCGAACTGCCCGGCACCCGGGTGATGGCTTCGGCAATACCGCCGCCGGTGCAGGACTCGGCCGTACTGACCTGCGCATTCAGGGTCCGCAAGCGCTGACCCAGTTCGACGGCCAGTGCAGTGATTTCGTCCACGGGCAACTCCTGATCCAAGGGGCAAAGCCCCCTACCCTACACCAGCACCCAAGCCATGCAAGCAGATCAGGGCAACAACCCACGCACATAGGCCTGGCACGCCTGCAAGGTGATCAGGGCGCGGTCGCCGTCGTCGGTGATGGCGATAATTCGTCGAGCATGCGCCGGGTCAAGTCGGGCGCGTACGGCACCATGATCCACGCCGCCGGCGCCGGCGGTGGCAGGCAGTGCGGCGCTGGCACCGGTGCTGCGCTCGACCAGGACTGACAAGCGCAGATCAGCAGTGGCAAGCCGATCACGCAGACGTGCTTGATCGCGTTGAACATCGCTCATCTCCTGATAATGCTGTTGCTCGCTGGCCTGCAGGCGTTGCTCCAGCGCCAGGCGTCGGGCCTGGTCGGTGCGCTGCTGCTGGACCTGAGCCCGATTGAATTGGTCCCGCGCCTCGGCCTGCAATCGGGCTTGCGCCTCCAGTTGCCGGCCGTAGCGCCAGGCTTGCATCTGCCAGGCCAGCGCCGCCGAACCGCCGGCCAGAATGACCAGCAACGCGACCACGAAAACCTGGCGATAGGCCCCCGGCATCAAGGCGAGGGCGCACATAGCACCGCCCTCGCCCGCGCCCAGAGTTGCAAGCGGTCTTCCAGGCCATTGAGGCCACCATTGATCCGCCGGGTAATGCTGTTGAACTGATCGCGATCAGCCAGCTCATTGAGCCCATTCACCTGCCAGAACCAGGCCGCCGACTCGGCGGCCCACTGCGGCTGCTCCAACAACTCTGGCTGCTGCAACAGCCGCAGATCGGCAAACAGCGCCAGGCTGCAGCGCCGATAATTATCCTGGCCAGTAATCTGCACCAGCCCGCGTCCACGAAAGCGCTGCCCATCGCCATCGGCCTCGGACGTATTGCCCAGACGCGCGGCCAGGCTGCCCGTGTCGTACTTGCTCAGATACTGCTCGCTGCCCAGTTCACGCACATAACGCAGTTGCCCCGACTCATGGCCGATCTGCGCCAGAAACGCCGCCCTGCGTTTCGCGGTATCAATGCGATAACGCGCCATGGCGGCATTCAACACAGAAACAAACACGCCCGCTTGGCGGCGGGCGTTGGGCATGATGTGCAGGAGTTGGGGTTCGGTAAGGCGCACAGGCTTGGCCTCCGGTAGGGATTGACGACAAATCACTCGGGAACAACGGGCCAGAGGACCGTAGCGGGAAAACCGTCCTGATGCTCGATCCGGTTCAGAGCGATGCGATACTGCTTCCACAGCTTCAAGCGCGTTACCTCGTCAGCCGTGGCGACACCTTCGTCGATGGCGTCTTGTAGTGGCCCCATACGGTTTGTAGCGCTGGCCAAAAGCTGATCGCGCTCCTGGACGGCGTATACAGCCAACTCATGGGTCGTTGGAGGAAGCGGAGTGGGGGCAGGAGGGCTCTCCAAGCAATACCACTCGTCCGGCCCAATATCATCAGGACCAGAAACAGCCCTCCATCCTTGTTTGTCGTTACGCACTGCATAGCTCATAGATTGTCTTCCCAGCCAGAGCACGCCACGGCATTGCCGGTGCTGCTGCCGACGTAATAAATGTTCATTGACTCCATCAGCAAACTACCTTGAACAACCATTACGGCATTACTACCGCCGCCCGCCTGGACAGCCACCAGATTGCTAACTGATCCACCAGCGCCATAGCTGCTGTTCGGTGCCACCAGTGCATTACCTCCGCTAACGCCGCCATTGATTGCGGAAACAACAATAGTTTTAGCCGTTGGCGGCACAAATGCCGTAACACTGGCAGACACCCAGAGCGGAGTTGCCATGTTGCCTTGCACACCAGAAATGATTATCGGCATGTTCAGTACGTTTGAACCGGACGCGACCTTGTACTGAACGCGGCGGCCCACCTGGGAAAACGAAAATGGATACTTGTTAGTGGTGCCATCGGTGCGAATCCAGCCCACTCTCGCCTTATGCGTATATCCCGCCGGCATCGTCGGAGCCGTTGTGCTCAGTGACAACAAGCCTGCCGCCGCGCTGCCATTCCAGATCACCCAGACGCTGTACCAGGTCGAGGCAGCTAGCACCCCGGTATCAAGCCCGTTGGCGCCCTTGGTCAAACCGTTAAAACTCAAGTTGATCCCGCTCAAGGAGCTCACCAGTTCGCCGGCCCCAACAATCAACTGATCAGCCGAAACATTAACCATGGCGCTTAAACCCGAAGCGGAAAGCACCAGGTTTTTATGCCCGCCCACAATCGCAATCGGCTTTTGTTTCTGGACTTCAAGAGCCAGGGCGGCGATATCAATCAAACCCTGGCTGGTCGGTGCACTCCAGGCCTTGATACACCACATGACTGCCAGGTTGCGTGGACGGGTTTCCTTACCTACACGGGGTTCACCATTCAAACTATCGCTGATTGGATCGCCAACCAAAAACTCCTTGCTTGTACCCTGGGAAATTACAAAGCTAGTACCCGTCCCCGTCCCCCCAGTACCTGACGGACTGTGCAGATAGCCATCACCGTCGCCAGTCAAAATCCGAAATTTATGCCCTTGAAGGGCATCGAGTTGAAAGCTCCCCAAAGAGCGCCCAGCATCCACCCCGCGCCCATGGTCCCAGCCTCGTAGAAACTCGCCCCGCGACTCCGGCAACCGAAAATGCCCCGCCGGCTCAGTACCCGTATTAAACGTTGTCCCCAGGTAAGCCGCCAAATCAGGATAAGTCGCAGTGCTGCGAACACTGCCATCAACCTCAAGAAACCCTGGCGGCACCACGCCTTTGGGAAACGGCACCATCGACCCTATAGGCAAGGCCGAAGCATCATTCACCCGTTTTTCGATCAACGCCCGAATCGCTTCAAGCAATTGATCGCGCTCCACCTCCGACGGCTCCAGACCGCCGGCCTCGATCACATTCAACAGCTCATCCGTCAGCGAATTGCCCCAGGTGGAGGGAATCAGCGACCCCGGCGTTCCGCTGGCGGTGTTTTCATCGACAAACTTGCCATTGACCAGCCCGATACCGGGCACACTCTTTGGATAATCCACACGTCTATCCTCTTGTAGTAATAAATCTGCGTAGCGCTTTCGATCGCGCACAAACAAGCCATGGGCAGCCATTGCCAATCATGGCTTCGCTTTAAACCGCAGATAAGAAAACGCCCCGTCAGTGCGGGGCGTTTAGTGGAGCTGCTCGGTGAGCCAGAGTGGCAAGCTCGGTCGATATTGACTGTCTGGAAAATCAGACGATTGCGGCCAGTCGCGCAATGCTTGCATATGCACCAATAGCTCCTTGAACTGATCATCGGTCAGCGTTGTATCGATCTCGATTTGCAACTGATCGCGATGACGATCACGCAACCCCATCAGAGTCGCCATGACCTGGTCGCGCCATGTCCTTTCCTTTTCGGCCAACTGAATTGCCCGATCCGGCGGATCCAGCGCGACCGGGAAACCTTTGGCATCGGGCGAAAGGACCTTGCCATCAGCCTCATCCGCAAGCAGCTCATCGCGAGCAGCTTCAGTGAGCTTTTGGCCTCCATTGTCAGTCAGCGAGAAAGCAAAACGACCATCTGCTTCGACCCATTTTGAGTAAATCATTCGTCCCCCTTAATTCCCGATTGCCAGCCATTTGACTTGTGCACCTGCACCGAAACCAGATACGGCGTATTGAAGAGCAAACCCCGTGTTCGACGATTCCGTAACAACCGTGTAATGCCCGGCCGGCGTTCCCGTACTGGAGAAATTATTAATCTTCAGTTCCAAGTGCTGAACCCCCGAGGGGAACTGAAGAGGAAAGGTTACAGAGGAACCGGTAGTCGTACCCCATTGGAGAACTACCCCCCCGAGCCAGGATGGAAACGCTATATACCCATTCACGGCAATGTTGGCTGCAAAGCCAAACCGCAGTTTCTTCGGCGTAACAATTGCCCCGTCATCCACACCGTTATCGACCTGAACCTGCGTGGCAATCTTGGCCGCCCCCTGGCTGGTCTCGCTAGCCTTGACGCCGTTGGGCAGTGGCGTGAGCAGCACAAAGTGGGCGCCGTCATACTCGATATCCGCCAACTGGCCCGCCACCACAACGGTATCGACCTTGCTTCCGGTCGAATCGTATTGTTTGAGGGGTTTGGAGCCGCGCCCTGAAATATTCAGCGTCAGCGCCCCAGCCCCTGCCGCTCCAAACTTCACCCGATATCGTTGATTGGCCCGATAAGCCTCCAGCGCCGGCACCGGACTCAGCACGTAACCGGGTGCGGTTCCCGTCGTCGTGAACGCGGTCAAGTCCTGGCTCGGCAATGTCTGCACCAGTGTCTGCTGGACAATGCTGCCAAGCGCCTGCTGCAGTTGATCGTGATCGTCTTCCGCAGGCTCCAGCCCCCCCGCCCGAATCACCGCCAGCAACTCATCGGTCACCGCATTGCCCCATACCGCAGGAATCAGCGAACCGGCCTGCCCGGTGTCGTTGTCCTCGTCAATAAACTTGCCATTGACCAGGCCGACGTTAAGTACCGTCTTTGGATAATCCATCTACATCCCACTCCCGTAATTGATAAATTCCAACCCATGGGCCGGTGCGCTGCGGCGCATCACGCACTCCAGCGAGCGGGCCGGGTTGGACCCAAACCGCTGCCCCCAGTAACTCGCGCCAAAACGCCGGCCCAGGCGTCGACGCGGGCCGCTTTCCAGGGTCCACATCAGTTGCGCCGTCCAGGTGCCGAAGTGCGACTGGCCCAGGCGCGAACGGCCAAAGCGTGGCGCCCGATATTCCGTGACCCTGGCCTCGGGATACCCCAAGGACTGGGCCAGACGGGCAAAGAACGCCGGAGTCTGGCCGCCGACATCGACCAGCCGTCGACGTACAGCCAGGCGGCGCTCTTCAAAGGCAGGCGAAATGCCAAGACAGCGATCCGGCAGGCCCATGACAAACTCCCACTCCGGTACCAGTTCATTGACGCCGGCCGGGTCCATTTCGTTAAGCAGCTCGACCGCGCGGGTATCGATACGCTGCAACTCCCGGGCAATGCTCTTGAGTACCTGGTCGATTTCCGGGACCCGTTCGGGGTCCCAGGCCGGGCCGCTGGGCAGCAGGCTGCGCAATTGGCCGTGGTACTCGGCGACGGTTCTCAGGTCAGCCATTCGAAACCTCCGAATACCAACAGCTCCCTGGGCTGGGCCGTGACATCGGCGTGGGGCTCGACCAGCAAGTGATCGGTCTCGCCGGCCGCACTGCTGATGGCTTCGGCGATATGGGTCAACAGTAGGGTTTCACCCAGCCCGCCCTCGCGGTTATGCAAATCGCGCAATTGGGCCTCGACGGCCGCACGTACGGCGTTGGTGGTCGGGGTCAGCCGCAGCTTGTAGCGCACCGGCACCAGCGCCGGCGCCAGCACCCGCAACTCGGCCGTCACCGGCCGCAGGGGCTCGATATAGGCCTGAATCTCGGCCAGTTGCGCCGCGTCCGGCTGCGGCGTGACATCTTCATCGCGCATCACGAACAGCGCGACAGTGCCCGGGCCCAGATAGTTACGTCGGCACCAGGCCCGGGTGACGCCCGGGTATTCCAGGGCCCAGGTTTCGTAGTCGGCGGCCGAGCCGCCGTGGGGCACCACGCGATAGGAGCGAATCACCCGGGCTCGTAACGATTCAATGCTTTCCACCGCCAGGCCGCCTATCAGCCCCGGCGCCTCGACCACAAACCGGTTGCCGATGCCTTGAACCGGCTGCACCGGGAACAACTCCAGACCCGGGTCGGCATTGCCCAGCGGGCCACCATCGAGGGCGCGGATCTGCACACTGTTGCTGCCGTTACTGCTCAGCCGGGTAGTCAGCACTTTGTAGCTGCGGCCGTCGTTGCTTTGCAGCAAGGTGTCGCTGTCGAGCAGCGCGCCCGCTGCCGCGGTGTAACTCACACTGCCGCTGGCCGCCTGGGCGGCCTTGCGCGGTTGGTTGAGGCGCAGCGCAGCAATGCGTTCCAGGGTGCTTTCATCGGCCGAGTCGGGGAGGATCTGCTCGGCGATCCAGTCGAGGTAGCCATACAGGCCAAAGGCCGCACCACTGAGGGTACGGGCCAGCACCTGTGCATCGGACTGGCGCAGCGAATCGCTGGCCAGGTCGCTTTGGGTGCGTTGAACCAGCACCGGCAGCGAAGGGGTTTCAAACGGCATAGGTCACCTGCCAGCTGTTATTGAGGTTGATATCCAGACGCTCGCCGTCGGCCAGGGCCAAATAAATCCGCAGGTTCAGGCGCTGGTCATCAAGCCGCTCGGTCTGAATATCGACCGCACGGATATGGCCATCGTCGATCAGCCATTGCAGGGCTTCGCGGGCATAGAACTCGGCGTCCAGCTGGGTTTGCGTAGTCAACTTGACCCGCCGTAGCAGCCACAGGCGCGAACCGATACGGTCATCGGCGACACTGGGAAAGCTGTCGCCCCACCAGCCAAAGCGCTGGTCGTCATCCAGCACGTCGTCGACATTGGCCCGGCGCCAGGTAAACAGGCTGATCTGCACCGCGCGGGTCAGCGCGGCCTTGAGATTGATCGCGGTCATCATCATTAGCCTCCTGCAGGCGGTGCAGTCTGCCCAGGGCCGGCCATGACGCCAGGGTGGACATGGTTGATCTGGCTGATGCCGCCGGCGAGCTGATCGCCCTGGGACACGATCTTGCCGCTCTGGGACAGCGTCGGTGTCTCGATGGCCACGGTGCTGGCGGCGCGGATATTCAGGGTCGGCGTATCGATGTTCAGCGCCGTGCTGGCACGCAGATTCAGGGTCGCGGTGTCGATCTCGATGATGCGTCCGCGCTTGAAATGAATCCGGTCACCTTCATCGGTGTAGATCGCCACCTCGCCAGGCTCCAGGGCCTTGAGGCGGAAACGGCGATCAGCAACCACCAGCACGATGCCGTGGGAACGGTCGCCACCGAGGAACGTCGCCACCCCTTCGGCACCCGCCAGCGGGTGGCTGGTAAAGCCATAGGGTTCGAAATGCTCCATATCGTCGATGACCTCACCGGCGGTGAGGCGCATTTGCAACGCTTGCAGTTTGTTGGCCGAGTTGGCGAGCACGACGGTTCCGCGCGCCAAGAGGCGAGTCAGTAGGCTCATTGAATTTCCTTGAAGCCCGTATCCGGGCTGTTGGGGCGGTGCCGGCTCGCCGATCACCGATCGTGAGCAGACGACGCGCCTACAGGGTGGGCGGGGCTAGTTCTTTTTAGGGGCGGGGTCGGCGTCGAATGTGTGTGGCGGCGCCACCTGCAAAGTGGTGATCGAACCCTGGGCCGACAGCGTGTAGGTCACCTTGGAGATCAGCATGTCCTGGTCGAACCCCAATACCGGGTCAATCACCCGCACCAGGGTGTTGTGGCGCCACAGCGCACCGTTGGCTTGCCGCCAGCCTTGCACCGTGTAAGTGGTGGTCAAGGCGCGGCCCATGCGGGTAGCGCTTTCCCAGTCGGCCCGCTTTTGCGCCAGTTCACTGGTCAACTGCGCGGTTTCGCTGATCACCGTCACCCGTTTGCGCCCCAACCCGGCATCGACGGCAACGCCGCTGACTTCGCTGACCGCGCTTCCGCTTTTCTGGTCATCGCCCTTGTGCTGGCCGATCACCCGGTACTCGGAAAACACCTTGCTGAAGTCCATCGACGCATTGCCCGAGAGGATGTTCTTGCCCAGCTCCAGCACTTCCAGCGCCCGTCCACCGCTGCCCGGTTGCGCCAGCACGACACGGCCTTCGGCATCGTCGGTGGAGAACACGCGGTACAGCGTCAGCAAGCGGTCGATGGACTGGAATACGCTTTCCCCCGGCACAATGCTGTGGGTGCGCAACTTGCCGGTTTCTGCAATCTCGCTGCGCACCCCGACGCCATACGGCGCCGCCAGGGCCTGGACAATGCTCAGGACACTTTGCTCGCGCCATTGGCTGGGGCGATTGATCGCCGCGCAGTCGACCAGGTCCTGGGTCAATGAACTGCCTTCGACACTCAGGGTAATCTGCCGGCCGTCATAAGTGATCGGCGCCTTGTTCACATAGCCGGTCAGTACCAGGTCGCAGCCGATGCGCACTTCACAGCGCGCGCCAGCCTTGATCGGCTCCGGCAGGACCTGCCCGGGCCATTGCCAGGTGATTCCCAGCTTGAAACTGCGGAACTGACGCTCCAGGTCCGCACTGATTTCGATACTCTTCCAGCCGCCATAGTCCAGGCCGCCAAGGGTCAGGAGCACGCTATTGTCCAGATCGGCCATGTCTTACTCCCGAGCGACTTGGATCGGCCTCGGCGCAACAAAGCCCGGATGCACGATACGGTTGCGCTGTATGATCTCGCCGACCCGCGTGGCATCGGTGAAACAGTCGTAGGCCAGCACCAGGGCCGGCAAGTTCTGCACCGGGGTCAGGTTGATCAGCCGCACGCCCGAAGAGGCCACGGCCGTCAGGTGGCGCAACATCTGCTGACGCAGGTTATTGAGAATCAGGTAATGCTCGCCATCGGCCTTGAGCGATGCCTGCCAGATCAACTCATTGAGGCTGTCGCGCAGCGCCAGCACATCGTCCACCACCGGCACCTCGGCCCGCACCACTGGCTGCAACGCTTGCTGGGCCAGCGTCGGGGTGCTCACCAGCGTGACCGCCTGGGTCGCCACCGGCATACTCGCGACCCATTGGGCGATCTGGACCAGCAAGGCATCCTGGACCAGATTGGCCACGGCCTGGGCGGTCGCGACCGAATCCTTGCCCGTGGTCAGTTTCGGCGCCTCGACCGACTTGGCCGCCTCGACCTGCTGGGAGATATTGGCCAGCACACCGCGATAGCCACTGAGGGCGAAGTCCTTGAGCCCGTGGATATCGCTCAGCAGATCCTTGAAGGCCGCACTGACCTCCTTGGGCATGGCCTTGACCGCCCGCACCAGCGCATTGAGCTCGGCATAGGTGTCCAGCAAAGGCTTGAGCTGGTGCTCGATCACTTCGAACACTTGGGTCAGCGCGTTGCGCAGGGCCTGCACGCCGACACGCGCCAGGTTGATCAAGGCCAGGGCCTGCTCAAAGCGCAGGACCAACGCCCCCAGCAGGCTGTCCGAAGACAGCAGCAACTGCTGCTGGGTATTGACCACCGCAACGGGGAAACGCAGGGGCTCGTCGGGGTAGAACTTCAGGGCAAAGGTCACCAGCCCGCCATCCTGGCGGGTCTGGGTCATATCGCATTCACCGACCTTGACCTGCATCCGCCCCAACCAGGGATGGACCAGTTCACCTCGGCCCTCCTCCAGGGCCTTGAGCAGTTTGTCACGCTGCTCATGGCAATCGGGGCCGATGATAAAGGCCGTCAGATCGTGGAGCTTGGCCTGCTGGCCAAGGCTCTCGAAAAACGGCAGGTCACGCTGCGGATACTCGTGCAACTGGCCCTTCTGGCCTACCGGCGTCGTCGCCTTGTCGACCCAGAAGGCGACACCGCGAAACGACGCCGGCAACAAACGATCACGCCAGTTGGCCGTCATGGGAACCTCCTAGAGAAAGTGAGCGATAGCCGATCAGCGAGGTCAGTTGCAGATTCGGCTGGTTGCTGTGCGGCGCATCGGCGCGCATCCCGGGCGGCGCATTTTCAAAGCGCACGGTCAGGCCGCCTTCGAGCTGGGCACGGTTGTTGATGACGGACTGTTGCAGGAGAGCGCTGGAAGATTGCGGCAGGTCGGAGCTGATCCTCGGCTGTTCTTCGTCCGTACCCCAACCAAAGAAGCCATTGATCTGCTCCTGCTTTTCAGTCACGCCTTCGACCGTACCGGTCACCTTGCCGATAAAGCCGGCGACAGTGCCACCGAGCATTTCCTTGACCGATCCGAAGATATCTTTGAGCTTTTCCCACATCTTGCCGAACCATTCGGTGATCGGCTCCCAATGCTTGATGATCATCCCCAGCGGCGACCAGTCGAACAGGCCATGGAGCACATCGAACACCGGTGCGGTAATCGCCTTGAGGCCTTCCCACAAGGTGGCGAACGCCTCGCTGATCGGCTCCCAATTGGCGACGACCATGCCCACGGGCGACCAGTCGAACAACGTTCTGAAAAATGCCAGCACGGGTTGAGCCAGTGCCACGAGCAAATCCCAGACCGCCGAAAACAGTCCGACCAGAGGCTGCCAGTTGGCCACGATCATGCCCAGTGGCGTCCAGGAAAACAGTGTCTTGAAGAAGTCGACAACCGGCGCGGCAAGCGCCTTGATTCCCTCCCAAAGCTTGGCGAAAAAGGCGCTGATCGAGTCCCAGTTGGCGATGATCAAGCCCGCCGCCAGGGCAATGGCCATGGCGGCCAGGCCGATGGGAGACGTGAGAAAACCCGACTTGAGCAACTGCATCGCCACTTCAACACCCGTGATCGCTGCACGAATGGCGTTGAACGCCAGAACACCCGCCGCCACCCCCTGAACCAGCTGCGGGTTTTGCGCCAAAAAGGAAGCGACTTGGGTAATCAGCGGCACCAATGCGACAGCGATAGCATTCACCGCAGGTAGCAAGGCATTACCGATCTCGAGCGAGACGCTCGCCACCGAAGCCTTGAGCGCGTCCAGGTTGGCTTGCGTTTCGCCGATGCCCGAATCTGACGTGGGCAACTGCCGATTCTTGACGGAGTTTTTGGCCGCCTCATCTTCAGCCTTGATCGCTAAATGGATCCCGTCCAGAAAGGGCTTGAACAACCCACCCCCACTTAAAGACTCCGAAATATCCAGGCCGCCGAGACCGCTGCTCTGCAGACTGTCGCGAAACCGATCGAACTTGCTCCGTACAACTTCGATCTCCTTCTCAACCTTGGGGAGGTTCACCACCATGACTGCAAGATTCACGGTGTTTTCAACCTGAACCTTGCTGACAAACTTTTGCTTGATTTTGATAGCTGCCATCACTGCACCTGCTGCATCGCATTGATCCGTTGTGCGTGCTCCAGAGACTCGCAAAGCACATCCAGTGGCCTGGCCATCATCTGTTCGGGGTCAACCTTCCAGAACCAGGCCAGGTCATAGGCGACCGCGATCAGCTCGCCGATGGTTGCGATGCCGCACTCATGAAAAAACCCGCCACCGCCCAGCTCAGGGCGTTGAGATCGACCAGATCCAGTTGGTTGACCGAGGACGGCGGGATCCCCGCACAGACCGCGATGTACTTGGCGGCCACTTCCATATCGAGGTTGATCTCCTCGCCCTTGTCGATCTTGTACGGCAGCGCCTTGATCGCCCGCACCTCCTGCACCGTCGGACGGCGCAGGGTCAGTTCGGTCAGCGGCTCGCCGTGGGCTTCGATGGCGACGTGCAACTTCACCGGCTCGCTCATTGCCAGGTCCCCTTGATGCCCTCGAACTTCAGTTCGATGGCCGCGTCATCACCCTTGGCCATCGGTTCTTCGATCAGGTAGGCACCCGCCAGGACATAGACTTTGCCGTTACTGAATTCGCAGGTAACGGTCATATCGTTACCGGCGATCAGTTGCTTGAGCGGGAAGTCCGGGGTGTGCAAGGCCGTGACCTTGAACGATGGGGTGATATCGGTTTCCTTGTAGAAACCCGGAACCACGGTTTCGCGTTTGACGGCCATCAGCGGTGCTTCGCAGCCGCCATTGATGGTCAGTTGGGCGCCGTCCACTTTGACGTAGCACGTGCCTGCAATCAGTTGACCCATAGTGTTTCTCCTTGCCCTAAAAAAACTTGCAATAAAAAGCCCGCATGGCGCGGGCTGGGTTTACACAGTGCGCGGTGCGGTTCAGGCCGCGGCGTCGTACTGCAGGCGGAACTGGTTGAGCAACGCGAAGACGCGCAGGCCATTGACGTAGTCCGGCGGGAACAGCACGTTGACGCGGCTCGGGTCCAGGCTGTCGCGCTCGACGATCAGGTGCTCGGCAAACAGCTCGGCGTTTTCCACGTGGCCTTCCATTTCCAGCTTGGCGTACTGGGCAATCAGCTCGCCACGCAGGGTGCTTGGCGTAACAATGGGCTGGCCGGCGCCGAAGCGGGTGCCGTCGCTGGCCAGCTTGTGGCGCCCGTACTTGCTGGTGATCACGCTTTGCAGGCGACGCACGATGTAGGCCGACTGGTGCATGGTTTCGCTGTCCAGGTAGGAGTTATCGGCCTGGCCGTAGGCATTCTTCTGGTAGGAAGTGATCGCTCGCTGGATACGCATGTAACCGCCTTCGTAGTAGGCGGTAGCAATGCCGTAGCTGAGCAACGACTGACGCTCGGTCAGGGTAAAGCGCTCGCTGGCTGGCGCAGGCTCGATGCCCGGCAGGCTGCCACTTTGGGTCGGACGGCTGGCATCGGCGGAGATAAACACCGACGTCCGTGCCGCCAGGGCGGCTGCTTGGACCCAGAACGGTTGTGGCACTCCCGGCTCCAGCGCCTGGATGGTCATATGCTGGTCATTACGCGCCTGACCGGCCGCCACAAGGGTGCCGAGGGTGCCGCGCTTGGCGGTGTAGACATGGCCGAACAACTGCTTGGCCCAGGACCAACGACCGACGCTGTCATCCATCGCCGCTTGCCAGGCATTCAGGCTCGCCACATCGGTCCAAGGCTGGCAGATGAATTCAAAGGGTTCGTCACCCAGGGCCGCCAGGGCAGCCACTTGGTCCGGTACGCCGGTACCACCGCTCATCTTGCCCACTACCACGCTCAGGCCGGCCGGGGTTTCCTCGCCGTTGGCCTTGCCCAGGCGATTGAGTTGCAGGCTGATATCGTTGCCGCTGTCACCCGTCCATTTGCCGTTCAGGGTAATCACCCCTTCCAGCGCCACCGCCGTGACCGGCAGGTCTGCTGCGGCATTGATCTTCAAGGCCAACGCGGTCGCTGCCTGAGCCGGCGTCGCCCCCTTGACGATGGCGGCCTGAACGCGGGTACCGCCGATGTACAGATTGAGCACGCCGCTTTGCGTCGCTGCGCCAGTGAATTTCACTTCGGCCTTGGCCACGCTGCCTTCGCCGTTATGCAGCGGCAGGCACCAGATCTCACCGACCGGATCGGTCTTGCGCCAGGTTTCGTACATGGCGGCGAGCATCGAGCCCTGGCCGCCGATGCTCTTGGCCAGGGCCACGCTGGAGACCAGTACCAGGCTCCCGACTTCGCTGGCCTCGATGTTGTCGTTGACCTGGGCGACGATCAGCCGGCGCATGGCCGAAGAGGCGCTATTGGCTGCGGAATTGTCCATCTCGGCATAGAACAGCGGCACACGAATGTCCGCAGGGATATTGCTGAACCCGATTGCCATTATTTGGCTCCTTGTGGTTTTGCCGTTTTCACGGCCTTGGTGGTGATATCGCCATCGGCCAGGCGTCGGCGCCACCAGGGGCTGTCCGACACTTCGCGACCGTCGACAGGCAACAGATCGCCCGCTTCCGGGTCCGGTACCGCACGGCCAGCGGCCGGCAACACAGTGATGCGTTTGCTCATGGGGTTACTTCTCCTGAAAAAGTCAGCTCCAGGCGCCCGTCAGGCCCCGGCTGTTGCAGATTGGGATCGGCCGGATCGATGGCATCGACCCGGACCGTCATCCCGGTAAAGGACGGCAAGCCGTCCTGTTCACACTCGTGCCAGGTTTCTGCCGGATCGCTGGAACGGTTGCGCCCCAGCTGGAAGGCGGCGAGGAAACGCAGGCGATAAAACAGGCCGCTGTCGTTAAGAGCCAGCAGCTCACCGCCGTCGTACTCGATGGCGTCGTACTGCGGACCGGGCTTGAAGCCGACCAGGGCACGCCAGATGTCGGCGCGCCACTTGTGCACCTGGTCCAGGGCGCTCTGTCCCTGATCAGCGGCGGTTGGCAGCACCAGCGTGATCTCGAAACGATCGCTGATCTTCTGGCCATAGCTGTTCTGCGAAAGCGCCGGGCCGGCCAGGTCGGCCAGCGATACCAGGCAAGCCAAAGGCGCTGTCGACACACCCAGCGCTTGCAGAGACTCAAGGTCCAGGCCCGGGGCGATGCGTACCGTCAATGCCGGGCACTGCGTACGCAGTTGAGTCAGGACCGGGGTGATGTTCATAAGCGATACCTTGAAGAAGTGGAGGAAGAACAGCGGAGCGCAAACCGCTTATTGATCGGGCGCCGAGCGCTGTTCAGGCGCTTGGGCAACACCCAGGCGCTTGGCGGCCCAGCGCTCGTAGAGGCCAATGGCGACATCCGCGCCGGCCATGGCCGTCAGGCAACCAATGGCACCCGCCGTCCAGATCGACATGCCGAGGGCATACAGCAGCATCAGCGTCGAGACGCCGCAGGCCATGCAGGCCCCGGAGCGCAACACCAGGCGCCGTAACAGCGACCAGCCACGGGCGCCCTCCTTATCAGCGCGCCACATTTCACCGCTGACCCCGCCGACGACCGCCAGGGCGATCACCAGCCAGATGGGCATTTCCAACAATGCTTGTTGCTCGTGGGTCATGGCAGGCCTCCTGTCAGTCCAAAGGCCGCGGGGATGGGCCGGTAATCAATGATCAAAGTCACGTGTGCATATCCATGCATTAAGGGCTGGCATTCCAAAAAGCCCGGTCACCCAGGCTTTTCAGTAATGCGTGGCTCTTGATCGTTCGGCGCTACTGGCGCGGTACGGATCGATTCAAATTGTTCCTCCGACCGCGACCCTGTCCGCCGGATAACTGTTTACGGTGCTTTACGCTGCACACCCGGGTCAGTTGCCAACCCTCTGAACGATCAAGGCTCGTTCATCGCTGCCTACTTGCGTACCACTAAAGAGCTTCGGGTCACCCCAGGCGTCGCCGCCTTTTCTGCGCCGGTTTCGGCCGGCTTGGGGCTGAGATTATGCATGTATGCATATACAGTCAATGCACAAATGCATTTATTTTCCGGACAAAAAATGCACAAACGCATTAATCCTTGTGAAATCAGGGGTTTGGTCTTTATTTCGGGCGTAAAAAAACCCACGCATGCGTGGGTTTTTTCTCTAGCGGGAGTGACTAGCGGGCGTACATACCCCACCAGAAGACATGACCGAGGATGCTGATTTGCTCGTCCTGCATCTCCTGGAAGCTGTAGTCCTCGTCCGGATGCTCATCGCGATTGAAGCTGCGCAGGCGTATGCCGGTCGGTAGCCGGTACAACTGCTTCACCCGCAACTGGCCGTTATGGTTGATCGCATAGAGATCGCCATCGACGATATCGCCAATCGCGCACTTGCCGGCATTGACCCCGACCGTGGCGCCATCGCGCAGCACCGGCAGCATGCTGTTGCCGCGCACCGTCACGCACTTGGCCTGATCGAACTGCACACCGTTGTGCCGCAGGCTCCGCTTGCCAAAACGCAGGCTGGACTTCTCGCTTTCCTCGATAACGAATCTTCCTGATCCAGCAGCCAATTCAACCTCGCGAAGAAAGGGGATCGACACCTCGTCATCATCGACGGGGGTTTCGTCATCCCACAGGCTTATGTCCTTGAGTTCCGAATGCACCGACGGTCCCGACGTATTGCCGATCTCGGCACGGCCACGCAACTGATCGGTACTGACGCGAAAATACTCGGCGATCTTCGAGATATGCTTATCCGAAGGGTCGACGATCTTGCCGCTGAGAATTCGCGACAGAGTGGATTGAGGAACGCCGGTACGCCGATGCAACTCCGTAGGGGAGATGCCATCGCGATCGAGCAGTTCTCGTAGGACGATAGATACAGTGCGCTTTTGCATAGGCGCAATATTGCTGGGCTTTGCCCTGGCGCGCAAATGCAAATTTGCATATCTGCGGATAAAAACCCACTGCGAGACAAAAGGCCATCCCTGCGAAGGCTGGAGTGGGCGTGGTAACCTTGCGCCCATCGCAAAAAGCCTGGCTTGCAGCCTGACTTTGCCCCTCACTCTCGACGAATCCGCCTAAGCCTTCCAATGAGTAAATCGACTACCGATCTGTCCGGCCACACCCCGATGATGCAGCAGTACTGGCGCCTGAAGAACCAGCACCCCGATCAGCTGATGTTCTACCGCATGGGCGACTTCTACGAGATCTTCTACGAGGACGCGAAAAAGGCCGCCAAACTGCTGGATATCACCCTGACCGCCCGTGGGCAGTCAGCCGGACAGGCGATTCCGATGTGCGGGATTCCTTACCACGCCGCCGAAGGCTACCTGGCCAAGCTGGTCAAGCTGGGCGAATCGGTGGTGATCTGTGAGCAGGTCGGCGACCCAGCAACCAGCAAAGGCCCGGTAGACCGCCAGGTCGTGCGGATCATTACTCCAGGCACGGTCAGCGATGAAGCACTGCTCGATGAACGCCGCGATAACCTGATCGCCGCCGTCCTGGGCGATGAACGCCTGTTTGGCCTGGCGGTGCTGGATATCACCAGCGGCAACTTCAGCGTGCTGGAAATCAAGGGCTGGGAAAACCTGCTGGCAGAGCTGGAGCGGGTCAACCCGGTCGAGTTGCTGATTCCCGATGACTGGCCCCAGGGCCTGCCCGCCGAGAAACGCCGCGGCGTACGTCGTCGCGCGCCCTGGGACTTCGAGCGCGACTCGGCGCACAAAAGCCTCTGCCAACAATTCTCCACCCAGGACCTTAAAGGCTTTGGCTGCGAAAACCTGACCCTGGCCATCGGCGCAGCCGGTTGCCTGCTCAGCTATGCCAAGGAAACCCAGCGCACCGCCCTGCCCCACCTGCGCAGCCTGCGCCACGAGCGCCTCGACGATACTGTGGTGCTCGACGGCGCCAGCCGGCGCAATCTGGAGCTGGACACCAATCTGGCCGGCGGGCGCGACAACACACTGCAATCGGTTGTCGATCGCTGCCAGACCGCCATGGGCAGCCGTTTGCTGACCCGCTGGCTGAACCGCCCGCTGCGCGACCTCAAGGTATTGCAGTCGCGCCAGGACTCCATCGCCTGCCTGCTCGAGGCCTATCGCTTCGAGAAGCTGCAACCGCAGCTGAAGGAAATCGGCGATATCGAGCGCATCCTGGCCCGTATCGGCCTGCGTAATGCCCGCCCACGGGACCTGGCCAGGCTGCGTGACGCACTGGCCGCCCTGCCGCAGTTGCAGGACGGCATGCTCGAGCTCGAAGCGCCCCACCTCAAACAGCTGGCCATCACCACCAGCACCTACCCGGAGCTGGCGATTCTGCTGGAGCGGGCGATTATCGATAACCCGCCGGCCGTGATCCGCGACGGCGGCGTTCTGAAAACCGGCTACGACGCCGAGCTGGACGAACTGCAGGCCCTGAGCGAAAACGCCGGCCAGTTCCTGATCGACCTGGAAGCCCGGGAGAAGGCCCGCACGGGCCTGGCCAACCTGAAGGTCGGCTATAACCGCATCCACGGCTACTTTATCGAGCTGCCCAGCAAGCAAGCCGAGTCCGCACCCGCCGATTATGTGCGCCGCCAGACCCTCAAAGGTGCCGAGCGCTTTATCACACCCGAACTCAAGGCCTTCGAAGACAAGGCCCTGTCGGCCAAAAGCCGGGCCCTGGCGCGGGAGAAGATGCTCTACGAAGCCCTGCTCGAAACCATGATCGGCGAACTGCCACCTTTGCAAGACACCGCAGCGGCCCTGGCCGAGCTGGATGTCCTGAGCAATCTGGCCGAACGCGCCCTGACGCTGGACCTGAACTGCCCGCGCTTTGTCGAAGAACCCTGCATGCGCATCAGCCAGGGCCGACATCCTGTCGTCGAGCAGGTGCTGACCACCCCTTTCGTGGCCAACGACCTGTCCCTGGACGACAACACCCGGATGCTGGTGATCACCGGTCCGAACATGGGCGGTAAATCCACCTATATGCGCCAGACCGCCCTGATCGTGTTGCTGGCCCATATCGGCAGCTTTGTCCCGGCCGCCAGTTGCGAACTGTCGCTGGTCGACCGCATTTTCACCCGGATCGGCTCCAGCGATGACCTCGCCGGTGGCCGCTCGACCTTTATGGTGGAAATGAGCGAGACCGCCAATATCCTGCACAACGCCACCGACCGCAGCCTGGTGCTGATGGACGAAGTGGGCCGCGGGACCAGCACCTTCGACGGCCTGTCGCTGGCCTGGGCCGCCGCGGAACGGTTGGCCCAGCTGCGCGCCTACACGCTGTTCGCCACTCACTACTTCGAGCTGACCGTCCTGCCGGAGAGTGAGCCGCTGGTGGCCAACGTGCATCTCAACGCGACCGAGCACAACGAACGCATCGTGTTCCTGCACCACGTGCTGCCGGGGCCTGCCAGCCAGAGCTATGGCCTGGCAGTTGCGCAGTTGGCCGGGGTCCCCACGCAGGTCATTTTGCGGGCCCGGGAACACCTTGGCCGCCTGGAAACCAGCAGCCTGCCCCACGAAGTGAGCTCTCCCAAACGGGGCAAGAGCGCGGCGCCACAGCAGAGCGATATGTTCGCCAGCCTGCCCCATCCGGTCCTGGACGAGCTGGCCAAGCTCGATCTGGACGATCTGACGCCACGCCGTGCCCTGGAAATGCTCTATACATTGAAGACACGGATCTAACGCACAGCGCCGCAAGCTGATAGAATCTCGCGCGGTTTGGGATGCTGCGGGCTATTAGCCTGGTTCGCAGACTATCGCTCCCGAACCATGCGAGCCTGTGCCGATCAGGTTTCGCTGCCGCCGCCTGAGGAGAGAATTAGAAATGACCTTCGTCGTCACCGACAACTGCATCAAGTGCAAGTACACCGACTGCGTAGAAGTCTGTCCGGTGGACTGCTTTTACGAAGGCCCGAACTTCCTGGTGATCCACCCGGATGAGTGCATCGACTGCGCACTGTGTGAGCCTGAATGCCCAGCGCAAGCCATCTTCTCCGAAGATGAAGTGCCGGATGACATGCAAGAATTTATTCAGTTGAATGTGGAGCTGGCGGAAATCTGGCCAAACATCACAGAGAAGAAAGATGCTCTTCCCGATGCGGAAGAGTTCGATGGCGTCAAAGGCAAGATCAAAGACCTCGTGCGCTAAGCGCTACGCCCTCCACGAAAAGGCCCCTTGCGGGCCTTTTTGCATAATGGCCTGTGCCACTTTTCGACAGACAAAAAAAGGGGCGGTATGACCCGCCCACATTTTTCCCTATTTCCCTTTTTATCCCTTTCATCATCCTGATGAGTCACTGCCTGTGACGTCCTTCGACTACCGTCCCTGATAGCGATGCCCATCCGTTGGCACAGCCCTGATATTAGAGAGTTCCTAGGCAAGTGCAACATGGGTCTGACGGACACCGGCCACATGAAAATAATAAATATCCTTATAAATCAACAAGTTGAAAATAGACTATTTACTCAGGTTAGCTATCCGCCAACAAAATCCTCAAAGACTTACATTGCAAGTAAGCAAATGCCTACAACACTTCACAGATAATCCTTCGCAATAGTGCTGAACTTCGACGGCAAAGTACCAGGCATAAAAAAACCCCGACCAGTCGGGGTTCTTCTGCAGCGCTTAGAAATACGATTATTGGAACAATGACTCGCTGGAAAGGCCGTTTTTCTCAAGAATTTCGCGCAGACGTTTCAAGCCCTCAACCTGGATTTGCCTTACACGCTCACGAGTAAGACCGATCTCCAAACCTACATCTTCCAGGGTACTGCTCTCATGGCCCCGCAGGCCAAAACGCCGAATGACGACTTCGCGCTGCTTGTCAGTCAGCTCAGACAGCCACTGATCGATGCTCTGCGACAGATCATCGTCCTGCAGCAGCTCGCAGGGGTCGGTTGGACGGTCGTCGGTCAGGGTATCGAGCAGCGTCTTGTCCGAGTCCGGCCCCAGCGATACGTCAACCGAGGACACTCGTTCGTTCAGCCCCAGCATGCGCTTGACCTCCCCGACCGGTTTCTCCAGCAGGTTGGCGATTTCTTCGGGGGAAGGTTCGTGATCGAGCTTCTGGGTCAGCTCACGCGCGGCACGCAGGTAGACGTTCAGTTCCTTGACCACATGAATCGGCAGTCGGATTGTCCGCGTCTGGTTCATGATGGCTCGTTCAATGGTCTGACGAATCCACCAGGTCGCATAGGTCGAGAAACGGAAACCGCGCTCGGGATCGAATTTTTCAACCGCCCGGATCAAGCCCAGGTTGCCTTCCTCGATCAGGTCCAGCAATGACAACCCGCGATTGACATAGCGCCGGGCGATCTTGACCACCAACCGCAGGTTGCTTTCGATCATGCGCTTGCGCCCCGCAGGGCAGCCGCTCTGCGACAAGCGTGCGAAATGGACTTCCTCTTCGGGGGAGAGCAGTGGAGAAAAGCCGATTTCATTGAGGTACAACTGGGTCGCATCCAGCGCCCGCGTGTAGTCAATGTACTTGTGCTGCTTAAGCGCAGTGGAGCTTTTTGATTTGCTCCGGGGAGACGGTGGTGGAGCCTCGTCTTCAGAGGACTCATCCAGGACGATGCCGGTTTCCATCAGGAGCACCTCATCGTCGATGTCAAACCCCGGCGCTTCTTTACTGAGAGCCATTTTTTTAGTCCTTTGCTGAGTTCGACCTCAAGCTCAAGCGGCGCCTTTATCCTTGGCAACGCTGAGCCTGTTCCTTCTACGTGAAAAGAACAGGCTGGTAACGGATCAACGACGTGGCAGGAATTGCAGAGGGTCTACCGGCTTGCCCTGGCGGCGAATTTCAAAGTGCAGCTTCACCCGGTCTGTACCCGTGGAGCCCATCTCGGCAATTGTCTGTCCGACTTTGACCTGCTGCCCCTCCCGAACCAACAGTCTACGGTTATGGCCGTATGCACTGACGTAGGTATCGCTGTGTTTGATAATTACTAATTCGCCGTAGCCCCGCAAGCCACTCCCGGCGTATACGACCGTGCCATCAGACGCAGCTAAAACAGGCTGTCCCAAATCCCCGGCGATATCAATGCCTTTATTCAAACTACCGTTTGAAGAGAATTTCCCGATCAAAATACCGTTCGCTGGCCAGCCCCAGCCTTTGGGCGCAGGCCCTGGAGCAGGTGTGGGGGTCACTGTGGCGGGTGGCTTGGCGGTGCTTGCAACCGCCACCGGTCGACGAATGACCGTGGTTTTACTCGACGATGAAGCTGACGAAGAGCTCGTCGTCACGACGCCAGACGATGTTGCCGTTGAACGCCCATCAAAGCGAATCGCCTGGCCGACATGGATCGTATAAGGCTCGGGAATGTTGTTACGCGCGGCCAGCGCCTTCCAGTCCCAGCCATAGCGAAAAGCGATGGAAAACAGGGTATCGCCGCGCTTGACCACATGCTGCCCGGTGGTCACGGTGGGACGCTTCGGCGCGACATTGTTGTTGCGGTCGACCACCCGGACGCCACCGCTTGGGGTACTGGAACAACCAGCCAGCAAGGCACCGAGGGCAAGACCGATCACCAGTCGCTGAAAGCTTGCTGTTCTCATGTGCTGAGCAATGACCGTGAGACTCACCCGCCGCTCCCTTTGTGGTGGCTGAAAAATGGAGATGCCTCGCAAGGCCGTAATATCACACAAGTATAACTGGCCGCAGATCAATTACGGACAGCCAAACCCGGCGCTGAAAAAACCGGGCAAAAAATAAACAGGTATTAAACACGCGTGTAACACACCAAGGCGGCTCTAAGACCCGCGCCGGCCGGCAGAATTCAACCGCCGCTCAGGCCAGAGGCCCATTGAGCAACGGGACAAAGCGCACAGCCCCAAGCACCTGCCGCGAGAAGCCCTGCTCCTCGCGAATGATCAGCAGCAATTGCTGGACTTCGCCAGCCCCCACCGGGATCACCAGGCGGCCGCCCGGGGCCAGTTGGTCGAGCAGCGCCTGGGGCACATCCGTCGCCACGGCCGTGACGATAATGCCGTTGTATGGCGCCAGGGCCGGCCAGCCTTCCCAACCATCGCCCCAACGGAAAACCACATTGCGCAAATTGAGTTCGAGCAAACGTTCTTTCGCCCGATCCTGCAGAACCTTGATGCGCTCGACCGAAAAAACCCGCTCAACCAGTTGCGAAAGTACTGCCGTCTGGTAGCCCGAGCCTGTGCCGATCTCCAACACCTTGTCCAGCGGACCTGCCGCCAATAGCAACTCGCTCATGCGCGCCACCATATAAGGCTGGGAAATCGTCTGGTTGTGCCCTATGGGTAATGCGGTGTCCTCGTAGGCACGGTGTGCCAGTGCCTCGTCAACAAACAGATGACGTGGCGTGCGCCGAATAACCTCCAGCACCTGGGCATTGGACAGGCCTTCCTCATACAGCCGCTGGATCAACCGCTCGCGGGTACGCTGGGAAGTCATGCCGATACCACGGCGTAGCATCTCGTCCTGTTCTCGCGCCATCAATGCAGCCCCTCAAGCCAACCATCGAGGCTCTTGAAGCCATCGCCGAAGGTACGATCGAGCTGCAGCGGCGTGATCGACACATAGCCCTGCATGACCGCATGGAAATCGGTGCCCGGGCCACCGTCCTCGGCATCCCCGGCCGCGGCGATCCAGTACCCGGCGCGTCCTCGCGGGTCAACGATACGCACGGGGGCCGCAGCGCGCGCGCGATGGCCCAGGCGCGTCAACTGAATGCCGCGGATATGTTCCAGGGGCAGGTTGGGGATGTTCACATTCAAAACGGTACGCGGCGGCAGATCCAGCGATTCGTGGGCTTCGACCAGTTTGCGGGCGAAATACGCCGCACTGGCAAGATTGTCGACCTGACGCGAAACCAGAGAAAAGGCAAAGGATGGCCGCGACAGGAAACGCCCTTCGAGGGCGGCCGCGACGGTGCCGGAGTACAGCACGTCATCCCCCAGGTTCGCGCCCAGGTTGATCCCCGAGACCACCAGGTCCGGCTCGTGCTCCAGCAGACCATTAAGGCCCAGGTGCACGCAGTCGGTCGGGGTCCCGTTGACGCTGATAAAGCCATTGGCCAGCGTCTGCGGGTGCAACGGACGGTCCAGGGTCAGAGAACTGCTGGCACCGCTTTTATCTTGATCAGGAGCAACGACCACGCACTCGGCATAATCCGCCAGCGCAGCATGAAGCGCGGCGAGACCGGGCGCTGTTACCCCATCGTCGTTTGAAATCAGAATACGCATGGGCTGTCCGTCTGCCCCACCGGCACCAGATCGACGAGTTCGCGAACCAAAGCAGTCGCGAAGCATCCGGCCGGCAGGACGAATTCCAGTTGCAGAATGTCAGGCTCGGGATAATGCCACGTCAACCCGCCAATGGGCAGTCGCAGGATGCGTCGTTCGTGTTCCATTCCAGCCCGGACCAACCAGTCGCGTAGCGCCGCTTCACGCTCACCGGTCGCCTGTTCCAGCGCAAAGGCCGCGCCGCTGGCGGGCGACGGCCCGCTGCCCCACAACGGCCCCGTCGGATGCAGATCGAGAATGGCCAGGCGCGGATCATTGCACTCGGCCTCACCGGCCGGAAAAAAACTGCGACTGTCTGTAAATGCAAGCAGGTCGCCGACTTGGGCACGCTGCCAACTGCCATCGGCGACTCGTGCAGCCAGGACCTGGTTGAACAGGTAACTGCGGGCTGTCGACAGCAACCGCGAACGCACAGCGCGCTGTTCTGGCAACGCCTGGCGAGCCGCGTATTCGCGAGCCTCTCCCAGGTTACCGCCCTGGTAGCCGAAGCGCTGGGCACCGAAGTAGTTGGGAATGCCTTGCCTGGCAATCATTTCCAGGCGTGCCTGCAGGCCCTCTTTGTCCGCCACCAGCTGGGTCAGGCGCAAGGTAAAGCCATTGGCGGCATGGGCACCGCGCTGCAGCTTGCGCTTGTGCCGCGTGGTTTTCAGGATTCGCAGTGTGTCGCTTTGCGCCGCGCTCAGGTCAGGGTCGGCCTTGCCCGGCAGTTGTATGCTGAACCATTGGCGCGTCAGCGCCTGGCGGTCCTTCAGACCGGCATAGCTGACCGTACGCAGCGCAACACCGGCGGCCTTGGCGATGCGCCGGGCAGCGTCCTCGGTGTTCAGGCCGCGCTTTTCCACCCAGAGCCACAGGTGCTCGCCGTCGCCGCTCAAGGGAATGTCCAGCACTTCATCGACTTGGAAATCTTCCGCCGTCGCTTTGAGTACCGCGCTGCCCAGGGCTTCACCCCAGGCACATGGGCCGAGCAGTTCAAGTTCGGTCATGAGCGCAGCAACAAGGCGACGCTGTGCACGGCGATACCTTCTTCACGCCCGGTGAAACCGAGCTTTTCCGTGGTGGTGGCTTTTACATTCACTTGATCCAACTCAACTTCAAGATCCGCCGCGATCAGCGCGCGCATCGATTCAATATGCGGGGCCATCTTCGGCGCCTGGGCAACAATGGTGTTGTCGACATTACCGACCTTCCAGCCCTTGGCCTTGATCAGGGACACGACATGACGCAGCAGCACGCGGCTGTCTGCCCCCTTGAAACGTGGATCGGTGTCCGGAAAGTGCTTGCCGATATCGCCCAGCGCCGCAGCGCCCAACAAGGCGTCGCTCAAGGCATGGAGCACGACATCGCCATCGGAATGTGCCAACAGCCCGTGGTGATGCTCGATCCGAACCCCACCCAGAGTAATGAAATCGCCTTCGGCGAAACGGTGCACATCATAGCCGTGGCCAATACGCATAAAAAAAACGCCCCGATAGAGTCAGGGCGCAATTCTACCTATTTTGTCCGACATTAGCCGCTAAGAGCTGCAGCGTGATGGCGCAGATGGTCTTCGATAAAACTGGCGATGAAGAAATAGCTGTGGTCATAGCCGGGCTGCAGACGCAGCGTCAGCGGATGCCCTGCCAATCGCGCGGCTTGCTGCAGGGCCTCGGGCTTGAGCTGGGTCTGCAGGAAGTCATCCCGATCGCCCTGATCCACCAGTATCGGCAGTTGCTCACCCGCTTCAGCGATCAGTACCGTGGCATCCCACTCACGCCAGCGCGCACGCTCCTCGCCCAGGTAACGGGAAAAAGCCTTTTGCCCCCAAGGACAATCCATCGGATTGCAGATCGGCGAAAATGCCGACAGCGCCTGATAACGCCCTGGATTGCGCAGTGCACAGACAAGCGCGCCATGCCCGCCCATGGAATGGCCACTGATACCGCGTCGCTGCGAAGCAGGGAAATGCTCCTCGACCAGAGCAGGCAGTTCGTGCACCACATAGTCGTGCATCCGATAGTGCTGGGCCCAAGGTTCCTGTGTGGCATTGAGATAGAACCCGGCGCCCAGACCGAAGTCCCAGGCGTTATCCGGATCTCCCGGGACCCCAGGCCCGCGCGGGCTGGTATCCGGCGCCACAATAATCAGGCCCAATTCGGCGGCAATACGCTGCACACCGGCCTTGTGCATAAAGTTTTCGTCGGTGCAGGTCAGCCCCGACAACCAGTACAGCACCGGCAACTTGCGATCCAACTCGGCCTGGGGCGGCAGATACACGGCAAAGACCATGTCACAGCCCAGGGTTGAGGAACGATGTTTATAGCGTTTATGCCAGCCACCGAAGCTCTTCTGGCACGACAGATTCTCTAGGGACATAAGAGCCGCTCCAAGCGCCAAGCGGTTAGCGCTTTAAGCTAACCACTTGCAGCTGCTTTTCAGAAATGAATGACAGTGCGAATGCTCTTGCCTTCATGCATCAGGTCAAACGCTTTGTTGATATCTTCCAGGCCCATGGTGTGGGTGATGAACGTATCCAGCGGAATTTCGCCCTTCTGAGCCATGTCGACATAGCTCGGCAGCTCGGTACGCCCGCGCACGCCGCCGAAGGCCGAACCGCGCCAGACGCGACCGGTCACCAGTTGGAACGGGCGGGTAGAGATTTCCTGGCCCGCGCCCGCGACACCGATGATCACCGACTCGCCCCAGCCCTTGTGGCAGCATTCCAGGGCGGCACGCATCAACTGCACATTGCCGATGCACTCGAAAGAGAAGTCCACGCCGCCATCCGTCAGGTCGACGATGACTTCCTGGATCGGGCGATCGTAGTCCTTGGGGTTGATGCAGTCGGTCGCGCCCAGTTGGCGGGCGATCTCGAACTTGGCAGGGTTGATATCAATGGCAATGATACGGCTGGCCTTGGCCTTGACCGCTCCGATCACTGCCGACAGGCCAATGCCGCCGAGGCCGAAGATCGCCACGGTGTCGCCGGGCTTGACCTTGGCGGTATTGATCACGGCGCCGATCCCGGTGGTCACACCGCAACCCAGCAGGCAGACCTTTTCCAACGGCGCATCCTTGGCGATCTTGGCCACGGAGATTTCCGGCAGAACGGTGTACTCGGAGAAGGTCGAGGTGCCCATGTAATGGAAAATCGTCTCGCCCTTGTAGGAGAAACGCGAAGTGCCATCGGGCATCAGGCCCTTGCCCTGGGTCGCACGGATCGCCTGGCAAAGGTTGGTCTTGCCCGAGAGACAGAATTTACATTGGCCGCATTCCGGGGTGTACAGGGGGATCACATGGTCGCCCACCGCCACCGAGGTCACGCCTGGGCCGATGGCCTCGACAATCGCCCCGCCTTCGTGGCCAAGAATCGACGGGAAGATCCCCTCCGGGTCAGCCCCGGACAAGGTGTAGGCATCGGTATGGCAAACACCGGACGCGACAACCCGCAACAGCACTTCCCCGGCCTGGGGCATGGCCACATCGACTTCGACGATCTCCAGCGGTTTCTTGGCTTCGAAAGCAACAGCAGCACGTGACTTGATCATCCAGCTTCTCCCATACAGTGAAAACGATGGGTACAGTGTAAATCATCATCGTTTGGTGAATAATCAGGCCCAAAGCAAAACATTATTGCTACACAGGGACAATCGGAATGACGGCGCCATGACTGACAATCGCTGGGAAGGTATCGACGAGTTCGTCGCCGTTGCCGAATGCAGCCAGTTCACCGCGGCGGCGCAACGCCTGGGGGTGTCGTCGTCGCATATCAGTCGACAGATCGTGCGCCTGGAAGAACGCCTGCAAACGCGCCTGCTCTATCGCAGTACTCGGCGCGTGACGCTGACCGAAGCTGGACAGACCTTTCTCTTGCACTGTCAACGTCTGCAAGACGGTCGCGAAGAGGCACTGCGCGCCGTAAGCGATCTGGCCAGCGAGCCTAAGGGTATGTTGCGCATGACCTGCGCCGTAGCCTACGGCGAGCGCTTTATCGTCCCGCTGGTGACACGCTTTATGGGGCTGTATCCACAGTTGCGGGTGGATATCGAACTGAGCAATCGCCCCCTCGACCTGGTACACGAAGGGCTCGACCTGGCCATTCGGCTCGGACGCCTGCAGGACTCACGGCTGGTGGCGACGCGCCTCGCTCCTCGAAGCATGTATCTGTGCGCCTCGCCCTCCTACCTGGAGCGCTATGGTCGTCCCCATAGCCTGTCGGAGTTGAGTCGCCACAATTGCCTGATCGGCAGTTCGGATATCTGGCAACTGCAACAGAATGACCGGGAATTTTCCCAGCGGGTCCAGGGAAACTGGCGCTGCAACAGCGGGCAGGCGGTGCTCGATGCGGCGCTCGAAGGCGTCGGCTTGTGCCAGCTACCGGACTATTACGTGCTTGAACATCTGCAAAACGGCCGCTTGATCTCCCTGCTCGAAGCTCACCAACCGCCCAACACGGCCGTCTGGGCACTCTACCCACAGCAGCGGCACCTCTCACCGAAGGTGCGCAAGCTGGTGGACTATCTCAAGCAGGGATTGGCCAGCCGGCCCGAGTATCAGGCCTAGCCCGTGGACTTCAGTTGCGCTGGCGCCAGCGCAGGCGCAGCCACTCCAGATCCTCGGGACGCGTGACCTTGATATTGTCCGAACGCCCCTCGATCAGCCGGGGCGCGTGCCCGGCCCATTCCATTGCCGAAGCCTCATCGGTGACCGTCGCGTCAGCCACCAGGCTGTCGGCCAGGGCGCGGTGCAAGGCCCCCAGGCGAAACATCTGCGGTGTATAGGCCTGCCAGATCGAACTGCGATCAACCGTCTCGGCCACCCGCCCATGCCGATCGGCACGCTTGAGCGTATCGCGGGCCGGCACGGCCAGCAGACCGCCCACCGGATCATCGGCCAGTTCGAACAGCAACTTGTCCAGGTCATTGCGTGACAGATTGGGCCGCGCCGCATCGTGGACCAGCACCCAATCCTGCTCATCCGCCCCCTGGGCATGCAAATGCAACAAGGCATTGAGCACCGAGCCGGAGCGCTCCGCGCCACCGTCGACCCGCTGAATACGCGGATCGCCCGCCAGGCTCAGGGATGGCCAGTAGGGATCGTCGGCGGCCAGGCAAACCAGCAGGCCTTGCAGGCCGGGGTGGTCCAGGAAGCAGCCAAGGCTGTGTTCGAGAATGCTCTGTTCGCCCAGTTGCAGGTATTGCTTGGGGCGGTCAGCGGCCATGCGGGCACCAACGCCCGCGGCAGGAATCACGGCCCAGAAGGCCGGTGACGAGGAAATCATTGGGCCAACTGGTAGAGGGTTTCGCCCTCTTTGACCATGCCCAGTTCGTGGCGAGCCCGCTCTTCGACGGTCTCCATACCTTTTTTCAACTCAAGCACTTCGGCGTCGAGCACACGATTACGCTCCAGCAAACGCTCATTCTCGGCGTGCTGGTCAGCAATCTGCTGAGTCAGGTCGGCAACCTGCGCCAGGCTTCCATTACCCACCCAAAGGCGGTACTGCAGGCCAGCCAGCAGCAGAAGCAAGACGAGGAACAACCAATTGGGACTGCGCATCGAATTTCAGGTATCCACTAATAAAACAGCCGTGCCGACAACTTTGATACGACCAACAGCACGAAGCCTGGAAGACCCAGGCTTTGTGCTGATTGAGCATCAGATTAGTGCCAAACGCCCGGCAATGGCGATATTTACGACACCATCCGCTGTCTTTTTACCATCTCTGGCTTAGCCGCGGAACTCGCCACGACCGTTGTACTTGGCCTTGGCACCCAGTTGCTCTTCGATACGCAGCAATTGGTTGTACTTGGAAACGCGGTCGGAGCGGCACAGCGAACCCGTCTTGATCTGGCCAGCCGCAGTACCCACGGCCAGGTCGGCGATGGTCGAATCTTCGGTCTCACCGGAACGGTGGGAGATCACGGCGGTGTAACCGGCTGCCTTGGCCATCTGGATGGCTTCCAGGGTTTCGGTCAGGGTGCCGATCTGGTTGAACTTGATCAGGATGGAGTTGGCGATCTTCTTGTCGATGCCTTCCTTCAGGATCTTGGTGTTGGTCACGAACAAGTCGTCGCCGACCAGTTGAACCTTCTCGCCGATCTTGTCCGTCAGGATTTTCCAGCCAGCCCAGTCGGACTCGTCCAGGCCATCTTCGATCGAGATGATCGGATAGCGCTGGGTCAGGCCCGCCAGGTAGTCAGCGAAACCGGCGGCATCAAACACTTGGCCTTCGCCAGCCAGGTTGTACTTGCCATCTTCGTAGAACTCGCTGGCCGCGCAATCGAGGGCCAGGGTCACGTCGGTACCCAGCGTGTAGCCGGCGTTGGCCACGGCTTCGGCAATGGCGGCCAGGGCATCTTCGTTGGACGCCAGGTTCGGGGCGAAACCACCTTCATCACCCACTGCGGTGTTCAGGCCACGGGCCTTCAATACAGCTTTGAGGTGATGGAAAATTTCGGTGCCCATGCGCAGGCCTTCGGAGAACGACTTAGCGCCCACCGGCTGAACCATGAATTCCTGGATATCGACGTTGTTATCGGCATGCTCGCCACCGTTGATGATGTTCATCATCGGCACAGGCATGGAGTAAACGCCTGGCGTCCCGTTCAGGTTGGCAATGTGCGCATACAACGGCAGGTCCTGGTCCTGGGCGGCAGCCTTGGCGGCGGCCAGGGAGACGGCGAGGATTGCGTTGGCGCCCAGGCTGCCTTTGTTCTCGGTACCGTCCAGCGCGATCATCGCGTGGTCCAGTGCCTTCTGGTCAGCAGGATCCTTGCCCAGCAACAACTCGCGGATCGGGCCGTTGATATTGGCCACGGCCTTCAGCACACCCTTGCCCAGGTAGCGGCTCTTGTCGCCATCACGCAGCTCAAGTGCTTCACGCGAGCCGGTGGAGGCACCGGACGGCGCGCAGGCGCTGCCGATGATGCCGTTATCGAGAAGCACATCGGCTTCCACAGTGGGGTTGCCACGGGAGTCGAGAACTTCACGACCTTTGATGTCGACGATTTTTGCCATTGTTGTAAACACTCCAAAGTTGACGAAAACGACGCAGCTGAAGGAAAACTTTTATCGTCGGCAAGGATTGAGCAGCGGGCAGACTTGCAGACGATAAGGCCCCGGCCCGAGGGCCAGAGCGAAAATCGTGCGGTACTTTACCGGAGAATCGCGGGTTACGCGGTCTCTACCGTCGGAAAACTCTTCACCAGTTCATCCAACGCTTTGAGCTGGGCCAGGAATGGCTCCAGCTTGTCCAGGCGCAAGGCGCAAGGGCCGTCGCACTTGGCATTGTCCGGGTCCGGATGGGCCTCAAGGAACAGACCGGCCAGCCCCTGGCTCATGCCCGCCTTGGCCAGGTCGGTGACCTGGGCCCGGCGACCACCGGCGGAATCCGCACGACCGCCAGGCATTTGCAGCGCATGGGTCACATCGAAAAACACCGGATATTCGAACTGCTTCATGATCCCGAAGCCGAGCATGTCGACCACCAGGTTGTTGTAGCCGAAACTCGAACCACGTTCGCAGAGGATCAGTTGGTCATTCCCGGCTTCTTCGCATTTGCTCAGGATATGTTTCATTTCCTGGGGCGCGAGAAACTGAGCCTTCTTGATATTGATCACGGCACCGGTCTTGGCCATCGCCACGACCAGGTCCGTCTGACGCGACAGAAACGCCGGCAGCTGGATGATCTCGCAGACCTCGGCAACCACCGCCGCCTGGGCCGGCTCATGCACGTCGGTGATGATCGGCACGCCAAAGGCCTGCTTCACATCTTCGAAGATCCGCATGCCCTCTTCCAGGCCGGGGCCACGGTAAGAGGTCACGGAAGAGCGGTTGGCCTTGTCGAAACTGGCCTTGAACACATAGGGGATACCCAGTTTTTCGGTAACCCGCACATACTCTTCGCAGACCTGCATGGCCATATCACGGCTTTCCAGCACGTTCATGCCGCCGAACAGTACCATCGGCTTATCGTTGGCAATTTCAATATTGCCTACGCGGATGATCTTCTGCGCCATTACGATCACGCCTTCTTCTGATGTTGCGCCAGTGCTGCCTTGACGAAGCCGCTGAACAGCGGATGGCCGTCACGTGGCGTCGAGGTGAACTCGGGGTGGAACTGGCAAGCCACGAACCATGGGTGATCCGGCGCCTCGACCACTTCGACCAGCGCGCCGTCGCCGGAGCGGCCGGACACTTTCAGGCCCGCTTCGATCAACTGCGGCAGCAGATTGTTGTTCACTTCATAACGATGACGGTGACGCTCGACGATCACGTCCTTGGCATAGCAGTCGTGCACCAGGGAGCCGGCTTCCAGCTGGCAATCCTGCGCACCCAGGCGCATGGTGCCGCCCAGATCGGACGCTTCGGTACGGGTTTCGACCGCGCCAGTGGCATCTTCCCACTCGGTGATCAGACCCACGACCGGATGAGCGCTAGTGCGGTCGAACTCGGTGGAGTTGGCGTCTTTCCAGCCCAGCACGTTACGTGCGAACTCGATCACGGCCACTTGCATGCCCAGGCAGATACCCAGGTAAGGCACCTTGTTCTCGCGAGCGTACTGGACGGCGGTGATCTTGCCTTCCACGCCACGCAGGCCGAAGCCGCCAGGCACCAGGATCGCGTCGACACCGTCGAGCAGGCCAGTGCCCTGGTTCTCGATATCTTCGGAATCGATATAGCGCAGGTTGACCTTGGTACGGTTGGTAATGCCAGCATGGCTCATCGCTTCGATCAGCGACTTGTAGGCATCCAGCAGTTCCATGTACTTGCCGACCATGGCGATGGTGACTTCATGCTCGGGATTGAGCTTGGCGTCGACCACTTTTTCCCACTCGGACAGATCGGCACCGCCGCATTGCAGGCCGAAACGTTCGACGACGAAATCATCCAGACCCTGGGCGTGCAGCACGGCCGGGATCTTGTAGATGGTGTCGACGTCTTCCAGGGAAATCACCGCACGCTCTTCAACGTTGGTGAACAGCGCGATCTTGCGACGCGAAGACACATCCACCGGATGGTCGGAGCGGCAGATCAGGACGTCAGGCTGCAGGCCGATGGAGCGCAGCTCTTTCACCGAGTGCTGGGTCGGCTTGGTCTTGGTCTCGCCAGCAGTGGCGATGTACGGCACCAGCGTCAGGTGCATCAGCATCGCGCGCTTGGCGCCGACTTCGACACGCAACTGGCGGATGGCTTCGAGGAACGGTTGCGACTCAATGTCACCGACCGTGCCGCCGATCTCGACCATGGCCACGTCGGCATCGCCCGCGCCCTTGATAATCCGGCGCTTGATTTCGTCGGTGATATGCGGGATCACCTGGATGGTCGCACCCAGGTAGTCACCACGACGCTCCTTGCGCAATACGTGCTCGTAGACGCGGCCGGTGGTGAAGTTGTTGTTCTGGGTCATGGTCGTGCGGATAAACCGCTCGTAGTGGCCCAGGTCCAGGTCGGTTTCGGCGCCGTCGTGGGTGACGAACACTTCACCGTGCTGGAACGGGCTCATGGTGCCCGGATCGACGTTGATGTAGGGGTCCAGCTTGAGCATGGTGACCTTAAGTCCCCGCGCCTCCAGGATGGCTGCCAATGAAGCCGAGGCGATGCCCTTCCCCAATGAAGAAACAACACCGCCCGTGACGAAGATGTAGCGCGTCATGAAAAACCCTAGAAATCTGCGTTAAAGCGGTCAGTGCCGCCGGGGAAAGCGAAGGAAGGCCGAAGCCCCCGATCACCTGCATTAATCACAGTGCACCTTTCGAAAAACTGCTGCGTTGAAACAGACCGGAAGAGAAAAATCCCGGTGCGGTACGCGCTACACATTTTTAGAATCGCCCAGCAAAGACTGCTTGGTAATCGGCAACTCCTGCGATTCAGGCGAATCCACAGAAGTTGTATCAAGAAGGGAGCGTAGTCTACCGGAAAGCCCCTTTCAGCTCAAACCTTGATCGCTCTTTGGTAGCTGCCAATGCAAATTCCAGCTCGCGGGGCCGTCAGCATTGAGCCCAGGCAGGTTTGCCACCGCCACCAAATGTCCTTCCCGGTAGACCAGCGGCAATCTGCCACGCAGAAAAGGCGGTACTCCCTGCTCGTTGAGCAGCCGCTTGAGGTCTCGTCGACCGCGCCCCGGCAACTGCATCACCTCGCCGCCCTCACGATAGCGAACCTGCAGGACACAGGACGGACACTGGCCACTGATCGACAACGCGCCATTGCCTGGCAACACCAACGGTAGCTCGGGACGCGCCCACGTCAGTGCACTCAGCGACGGCTCTTGCCAACCCGCCGGGAGCCACCAGAGATGACCATCGGCCCGGTGTAACTGGCCGTCCGCCAGCGCCCAGAGCGGCGTTGCCGCTTCTGTGGCGTCGCGCAAGCTCTCCCAGCCGGCCCAGTGCTCGGCATCCGGCAGTCGCGTCAAGGGCGCCAACCAATGGCGCAGGGCATTACGCTGACGCGCCGGCGAGAGCGCGGCCAAGGGCGCAAGCGCCAATACTGGCAATCCGAGCCAGGGCTGCCGCGGGCTTGGCCGAGCGGTGGCCAGATCCAGCTCGGCCAAGTCATCGAGCAGTCCCTGGGCCTCGCGAAAATGCGCCGCACTCCGCACCATGGCGCCGACCGCCCTTGGCCAGCGAGCCGTCAGGCGAGGAAAAACCTCATGACGCAGATAGTTGCGGGACAGCTGCTGATCGCCATTGGTCGGATCCTCCACCCAACGCAAGCCATGATCGCGGGCATACCGTTCCAACTCGGCGCGTGACACCTCCAGCAAGGCCCGGACCAGATAGCCCGCCCCCAGTGGACGCTGCACCGGCATTGCCGCTGCCCCCCTGACACCCGCACCGCGCAGCAGGCGGAACAGCAGGGTTTCCGCCTGATCGTCCGCATGCTGAGCCGTGAGCAGCAATTCATTGCTGCCGACCACGGCCCCCAGTGCCCGATAACGAGCCTCACGCGCCGCGCCCTCGACACTGGCCTGCTCCGCCACGCTCACCCGAAGCACCTGCAAGGGCACGCCCAACTCATCGCAAATGGCCTGACAATGCATTGGCCAGGCGTCTGCCGCCGCTTGCAGTCCGTGGTGGACATGCAGGGCTTGCAGCGTGGGAAGGTCATGGGACGTCGCCAGATGGGCGAGCAGATGCAGCAGGACGGTGGAGTCGAGACCACCGGACAAGGCGATATACCAAGTACGAGCCTGGCGCCAGGGAGCGAGGGTGTGAAGCAGCCTGGCGGCTAGAACAGGGTCAGGCTTCATCGATCATAGAACCTGTGCAGGAGCGAGCTTATCGCTGAACATCGCGGGCAAGCTCGCTCCTACGGGAGACGGCTGTTAGAGACCGTAGCTCATCAGACGCTCGTAGCGACGCGCCAACAGCGCATCATGGTCGAGCTTCTTCAGCATCTTCAACTGCGAGCTGAGCTCCTGGCGGATCGACTCTGCCGCGGCAGCCGGATCACGGTGCGCACCGCCCAGCGGTTCGCCGATCACCTTGTCGACAATACCCAGGCCCTTCAGGCGCTCGGCGGTGATGCCCATGGCTTCGGCGGCATCCGGGGCTTTTTCGGCGGTCTTCCAGAGAATCGACGCGCAACCTTCCGGAGAGATAACCGCATAGGTGGAGTACTGCAGCATATTGAGCTGATCGCAGACACCAATGGCCAATGCACCGCCCGAACCGCCTTCACCAATAACGGTGGCGATAATCGGCGTCTTCAGACGCGACATGACACGCAGGTTCCAGGCGATGGCTTCGCTCTGGTTGCGCTCTTCGGCATCGATGCCCGGGTACGCGCCCGGGGTATCGATAAAGGTCAGGATCGGCATCTTGAAGCGTTCGGCCATCTCCATCAGGCGGCACGCCTTGCGGTAGCCCTCGGGACGGGGCATGCCGAAGTTGCGGCGAACCTTCTCACGCACTTCACGGCCTTTCTGGTGACCGATCACCATGACCGGCTGATCTTCCAGGCGCGCGATCCCACCCACGATGGCGGCATCGTCGGAGAAATGCCGGTCACCGTGCAATTCGTCGAATTCGGTGAAGATATGCTCGATGTAGTCGAGGGTGTAAGGGCGACGCGGATGGCGAGCCAGGCGGGCGATCTGCCAACTGGTCAGCTTGCCGAAGATATCCGCAGTCAGGGTGCTGCTCTTGTCTTGCAGGCGAGCGATTTCATCACCGATATTCAGCGAATTATCGTTACCGACCAAGCGCAGTTCTTCGATCTTGGCTTGCAGGTCAGCAATCGGCTGTTCGAAATCAAGAAAATTCGGGTTCATAGGCGTCCGTCTTGGGTCGACGGCCTAGCGGCCGGCCGGTTGATCTGTATCGCACCATACCTTACGGGATATGGCGCGTTCAGGTCGAGATTAAAAATTAGGGTCAAGGTCATGGCGAAATAATGGCTTCGCCAGCCTAACGGTATTGGAGGAAGACGTTGTCTCGCCCGAACTGGTCACGCAGGGCTTGAATCAAGCTGTCCGCCGGGTCGATTCGCCAGCCATCGCCAAACTGCAGCATGGCCTTGGCATCACTGCCGGTGTACTCCATCGTCACCGGACAGGCACCACGGTGCTGCTTGAGCAGGTCGCCCAGCCAGTTCAGACGCTCGCCCTTGAGCGCCTCGTCACGCACTTTCAGGCGCAGGCTTTCGGCAAGGTTGGTCCGCGCATCTTCCATGCTCATCACGCGCTTGACCCGCAAGCGCAGGCCACCGGAGAAATCATCGTTACTGACTTCGCCTTCGACCACCACCATCGCATCGGTCTGCAGCAGCGACTGCGCCGACTGAAAGGCATCGGCAAACAATGACGCTTCAATCCTCGCCGAACGGTCGTCCAGGGTGATGAAGCCCATCTTGTCGCCCTTCTTGTTCTTCATCACCCGCAGGTTGATGATCATCCCCGCCACCGTCTGCGTATCGCGCGCCGGCTTCAGGTCGATGATCCGCTGACGGGCAAAGCGACGGATCTCGCCCTCGTATTCGTCAATCGGGTGGCCAGTCAGGTACAGGCCCAGGGTTTCCTTCTCGCCCCGCAAGCGCTCTTTGAGCGTCAGCTCCTTGGCCTTGCGATGGTTGGCGTAGACATCGGCGTCTTCCTCGACAAACAACCCGCCAAATAGGTCGGCATGGCCGCTGTCATGGGTACGGGCCGTCTGCTCCGCCGCCTTGATCGCCTCTTCCATCGCCGCCAGCAGGACTGCACGGTTCTGGTCGATACTGGCCTGATAGGCCTTGGGCTCGTCATGGAAGTACGGGCCGAGACGGTCCAGCGCGCCACTGCGAATCAGGCCATCGAGGGTCCGCTTGTTGATGCGCTTGAGGTCGACCCGTGCACAGAAATCGAACAGATCCTTGAAGGGACCATCCTGGCGCGCCTCGGTAATGGCTTCCACCGGGCCTTCGCCGACGCCCTTGATCGCGCCCAGGCCATAGACGATACGGCCATCGTCGTTCACGGTGAACTTGAATTCGGAGGTATTCACGTCCGGCGAATCGAGGCGCAGCTTCATGGTCCGCACTTCCTCGATCAAGGTCACGACCTTGTCGGTGTTGTGCATATCCGCAGACAGTACTGCCGCCATAAAGGGCGCGGGGTAATGCGCCTTGAGCCAGGCGGTCTGGTAGGAGACCAGGCCATAGGCTGCCGAGTGGGACTTGTTGAAACCGTAACCGGCGAATTTTTCTACCAGGTCAAAGATGTTACCGGCCAGGTCGGCATCGATATTGTTGGTCGCGCAGCCCTCAATAAACCCGCCGCGCTGCTTGGCCATCTCCTCGGGCTTTTTCTTACCCATGGCCCGACGAAGCATGTCGGCACCACCCAGGGTGTAGCCGGCCATGACCTGGGCAATCTGCATCACCTGTTCCTGGTACAGGATAATGCCGTAGGTCGGTGCTAGTACGGGCTTGAGCCCGTCGTACTGATAATCCGAGTGCGGGTAGGCCAGTTCGGCACGCCCGTGCTTACGGTTGATAAAGTCATCCACCATGCCGGACTGCAGTGGCCCCGGTCGGAACAGGGCCACCAGTGCGATCAGGTCTTCCAGGCAGTCGGGCTTGAGCTTCTTGATCAGCTCCTTCATACCCCGCGACTCAAGCTGGAACACCGCGGTGGTCTCGGCTTTTTGCAGCAGGGAATAGGTCGGCTTGTCATCCAAGGGGATAAAGGCGATATCCAGCGGCGGCTCGTTGACCTTGGCGCGATCGCGGTTGATGGTCTTGAGCGCCCAGTCGATGATCGTCAGCGTCCGCAGCCCCAGGAAGTCGAACTTCACCAGCCCCGCCGCCTCGACATCATCCTTGTCGAACTGGGTGACCAGGCCATCACCCTCTTCATCGCAGTAGATCGGCGAGAAGTCGGTCAGCTTGGTCGGCGCAATCACCACGCCCCCGGCGTGCTTGCCGACGTTACGTACCACGCCCTCAAGCTTGCGTGCCATCTCCCAGATTTCCGCGGCCTCTTCATCGACCTTGATAAAGTCGCGAAGAATCTCTTCCTGCTCGTAGGCCTTTTCCAGGGTCATGCCGACTTCGAACGGAATCATCTTCGACAGCCGGTCGGCCAGCCCATAGGACTTGCCCTGCACCCGTGCGACGTCACGCACCACCGCCTTGGCCGCCATGGAACCGAAGGTAATGATCTGGCTGACCGCGTTACGGCCATACTTCTCGGCCACATAGTCGATGACCCGGTCACGGCCATCCATGCAGAAGTCGACGTCGAAGTCGGGCATCGATACCCGTTCCGGGTTCAGGAAACGTTCGAACAGCAGGTCATATTCCAGCGGGTCGAGGTCGGTGATCTTCTGCACATAGGCCACCAGCGAGCCGGCACCCGACCCCCGGCCAGGCCCCACCGGCACGCCGTTGTTCTTGGCCCACTGGATAAAGTCCATCACGATCAGGAAATAACCGGGGAAGCCCATCTGGATGATGATATCCAGCTCGAAATTCAGCCGATCGACATAGACCTGGCGCTTGGCTTCGTAATCCTGGGTAGTGTCACGCGGCAACAGAACCGCCAGGCGGTCCTCCAGGCCGTCGAACGAGACCTTGCGAAAGTACTCGTCGATGGTCATGCCATCGGGAATCGGGAAGTTGGGCAGGAAGTGCTTGCCCAGCTTCACTTCGATATTGCAGCGCTTGGCGATCTCGACCGTGTTGGCCAGGGCCTCGGGCAGGTCGCTGAAGAGCTCAGCCATCTCCTCGGCGCTTTTGAGGTACTGCTGGTCGCTGTAGTTTTTCGAGCGGCGCGGATCGTCGAGCGCCCGCCCTTCGCCGATGCAGACCCGCGTTTCATGGGCCTCGAAATCTTCGCGGCGGATAAACCGCACATCATTGGTCGCCACCAGCGGTGCGCCCAGCTTGTCGGCCAGGGCGACGGCGCCGTGCAACTGCTCTTCGTCGTTGGGACGACTGGTGCGCTGGACTTCCAGATAGAAACGCTCGGGGAACACGCTCATCCAGTAGCGCGTCAGCGCTTCGGCCTCCTCGGGATTGCCACTGATCAGCGCCTGGCCGATCTCGCCTTCCTTCGCCGCCGACAACATGATCACGCCGTCGCTGGCTTCAGCGACCCACTCGCGCTCGATGATGATCATGCCGTTACGCTGGCCGTCGATAAACCCGCGCGAGATCAGCTCAGTCAGGTTGCGATAACCCAGCGGATTCATCGCCAACAGGCTGATCCGGCTCAGCGGCGCATCGGGATCCTTATTCGCGAGCCACAGGTCGACACCGCAGATCGGCTTGATCCCCGCGCCCATGGTGGTTTTGTAGAACTTGACCAGCGCACACATGTTGTTCTGGTCGGTCACCGCCACGGCCGGCATATTCAAGCCCGCCAATGCCTTGACCAGCGGCTTGATCCGCACCAGGCCATCGACCAGGGAGTATTCAGTGTGCAGGCGCAAGTGAATGAATGAAGCCGGCATAGTGATCCTGTGTATAGGCGTGAAAACGACAAGGCCCGGATTGTACCGGGCCTTGATTAAAACATCAGCCGACTAACGCTTTTCCCGCGCCTCGAAGGCCAGGCGCACCGGGGCGAACGAGCGCCGGTGAATCGGGGTCGGTCCCAAGCGGGCCAAGGCTTCCAGATGCACGGGAGTGGGATAGCCCTTGTGCCCGCCAATCCCGTAGCCGGGATAGATCAATTCGAATTCAGCCATTTCCCGATCACGGCTGACCTTGGCCAGAATCGATGCCGCAGCGATCGCCGGCACCTTGCTATCACCCTTGACCACCGCCTCGGCCGGCATGGCCAGCTTAGGACAGCGATTGCCGTCGATCATTGCCAGTTTCGGGGTAATGCTCAGCCCTTCGACTGCGCGCTGCATAGCCAGCATGGTGGCGTGAAGAATATTCAGCTCATCGATTTCTTCCACCTCAGCGCGGGCGATACACCAGCTCAAGGCTTTCTCGCAAATCTCGTCGTAGAGCTTTTCACGGCGGGCTTCAGTCAGCTTCTTCGAGTCGTTCAGACCGAGAATCGGCCGAGTCGGGTCAAGAATCACCGCAGCAGTAACCACCGCGCCGCACAGCGGGCCACGCCCGACTTCATCGACCCCGGCCACCAGATCTTCAACCAGGGTGAAATCCAGGCCCATTTGCATCTTCGAAGCACTCACAAAGGTTTTCCAATCAAGCTCAAGACGGCGTCGGCCGCCTGATTCGAGGCATCCAGACGCAGGGTCCGGTGAATTTCGTCAAAACCGCGGGTCTGCTCCTCGCCACCACCGATCAGCGGTGACAGGGTCTGGGCCAGCGCCTCAGGGGTGGCATCGTCCTGCAGTAACTCAGGCACCAGCAAACGCTGCGCCAGCAAGTTGGGCAGAGAGATGTAAGGGCTTTTCACCAGGCGCTTGAGAATCCAGAACGTCAGGGGTGCCAGGCGATAGGCGACCACCATCGGCCGCTTGTACAGTAGCGCCTCCAGGGTCGCCGTCCCCGAGGCGATCAGGACCGCATCGCAGGCCGCCAATGCCCGGTGAGACTGGCCATCGAGCAGGGTCAGGGGCAAGTCGCGCCCGACCAGTAACTCTTCGAGCTGCGCCCGCCGCTGGGGGCTGGCGCACGGCATGACAAAGCGCACACCGGGCCGCAAGGCACGCAAGCGTTGCGCCGCATCGAGAAACAGCGCGCCGAGGCGGCCCACTTCCCCGCCGCGACTACCGGGCATCAAGGCGACCAGCGGTCCGTCAGGCAGGCCCAGCTCGGCACGCGCCGCGGCACGGTCCGCCTGCAGCGGTATGGTATCGGCCAGGGAATGCCCGACAAACCGCACCGGAACGCCTTTTTCCTGATAAAAACGCGCTTCGAAGGGAAACAGCGTCAGCATCAGGTCACAGCCTTCACGAATCTTCAGGACCCGCTTCTGACGCCAGGCCCAGACCGAGGGGCTGACGTAATGCACGGTCTTGATCCCGGCACGGCGCAGTTTGAGTTCGATATTCAGGGTGAAATCCGGCGCATCGATACCGATAAACACATCGGGTTTTTCAGCGATCAGTGTCTGGATCAGGCGTTTACGCCGCTTGAGCAACTCGGGCAGGCGCCCCAGCACCTCGACCAGCCCCATGACCGACAAACGTTCCATCGGAAAATAGGAGGTCAGGCCCTCGGCCTGCATCAACGGGCCACCGACCCCGATAAATTCGATATCGGCATGCTGCGCCTTGAGTGCGCGCATCAAACCGGAACCCAGAATATCGCCGGAGGCCTCGCCCGCGACCAGGGCAATACGCAATCTGGCCATGATTAGCGGGTAATGCCGCGAGTCGAAGACTGGATCGACTCACGAAAGACCGCGACCTCGGGATACTGGGCAGCCGGAGCCACCAGCTCGGCGAGCGCCTGCTCCACCGTCAGCCCCTGGCGATAGACCACCTTGTAGGCCCGACGCAAAGCGTGGATCGCCTCATCGGAGAAGCCACGACGGCGCATGCCTTCGAAATTCATGCTGCGGGCCTGGGCCGGATTGCCGAACACCGTGACATAGGCCGGAACATCCTTGCCAATCGCCGTACCCATGCCGGAAAAGCTGTGGGCGCCAATGTGGCAGAACTGATGAACCAGGGTAAAACCCGAGAGAATCGCCCAGTCATCGACATGGACATGCCCGGCCAACGCCGTGTTATTGACCAGGATGCAGTGATTGCCGATCACGCTGTCATGGCCGATATGGGCATAGGCCATGATCAGGTTGTGGTCGCCCAGCGTGGTCTCGGCACGATCCTGCACGGTGCCACGGTGAATCGTCACGCCTTCACGGATGACATTGTGGTCACCGATCACCAGGCGTGTTTCTTCGCCCTTGTACTTCAGATCCGGGGTGTCTTCGCCTACCGAGGAAAACTGGTAGATGCGGTTGTGCTTACCGATACGGGTCGGACCCTTGAGGATCACATGCGGCCCGATCACTGTTCCCTCGCCGATTTCCACACCTGCGCCGACAATCGACCAGGGGCCGACTTCGACGTCGTCGGCCAGAACGGCCGTCGGATCGATGATTGCGCGAGGGTCAATCAAACTCATAGTTTGCGTTCCGCGCAGATAATTTCAGCCGAGCAGACCGGCTTGCCGTCAACGGTAGCCTGGCACTCGAACTTCCAGATCTGACGCTTGCAGCTCAGGAACTTGGCTTCCAGGATCAACTGGTCGCCCGGCAGCACCGGCTGGCGGAAACGCAGTTTGTCGGAGCCGACAAAGTAGTAAAGGGTGCCATCGGCAGGCTTCGCGCCGAGCATCTTGAAACCCAGGATACCGGCGGCTTGCGCCATCGCTTCGATGATCAGCACGCCCGGCATGATCGGGTGCGCCGGGAAGTGGCCATTGAAGAATGGTTCGTTGATGCTGACATTCTTGTAGGCACGAATGCGCTGGCCCTCTACGTCCAGGTCCGTTACGCGATCCACCAACAGGAACGGGTAACGGTGAGGCAGGTATTCGCGAATCTCGTTGATGTCCATCATTTCGTGGGGAAGCCTGTAGTAAAGATTGGGGGCGCGGCTGACGCACGCCCCACTAGCAAATCAAGGAGGCAGTCTAGCGGCTGTGCACACTTGATATGGAAATGGTCTCAGCCATCAGATGAAGCATTACCGTCGGGGGTCACGTCGCCTACCCGCTTTTCCAGCTGTCGCAACCGGCGAGCGATGTCGTCGAGCTGGCGAATCCGTGCCGCACTCTTGCGCCACTCGGCCGCTGGCTGCATAGCTGTACCGGAAGAATAGGCCCCCGGCTCGGTAATCGAATGGGTGACCATGGTCATCCCGGTCAAAAACACGTTATCGCAAATTTCGATATGCCCCACCAGCCCTACACCGCCTGCAAGCATGCAGTGCTTGCCGATCTTGGTACTGCCGGAGATGCCGACGCACGCCGCCATGGCCGTGTGATCGCCAATCTGCACGTTGTGGGCAATCTGGATCTGATTGTCGAGCTTGACCCCGTTACCGATGATCGTATCGGCCAAGGCGCCACGGTCGATGGCGGTATTCACGCCAATCTCCACATCGTCGCCAATGGTCACGCCACCAATCTGCGCGATCTTCTGCCAGATGCCCTTCTCATTGGCAAAGCCGAAGCCTTCACCACCGAGTACCGCACCCGACTGAATAACCACCCGCTTGCCGATGCGAACATCGTGGTACAGGGTCACACGCGGGGCCAACCAGCCACCTTCGCCAATTTCGCTGCGCGCACCGACAAAGCAGTGGGCGCCCAGGGTGACACCCGCGCCAATCCGGGCCGCACTCTCGATCACCACAAAAGGACCGATGCTTGCACTTGGATCCACAACCGCATCAGCCGCAACGACTGCCGAGGGGTGAATACCGGCTACCGCCTTGGGTTTTGGATCGAAGAAGTGCGAAACACGCGCGTAGGCGGCATAAGGATCGGGCACGATCAACGCATCGCCCGCGAACAGGTCGGCATCGCCGGCCTTGAGCAGCACGACGCCCGCCTGACAATCAGCGAGAAACTTGCGGTACTGGGGATTTGCCAGGAAGCTCAACTGAGCTGGGCCAGCCTCCTGCAAGGTGGCTAGCCCAGTGATTTCTTTCTCCGCGGAGCCACGCAAGGTGGCACCGAGGAACTCGGCCAACTGGCCGAGTTTCAGGATCGCAGTCATGGCTTACTTCAGCTGATTCATGCGCTCGATAACCTGGCGAGTGATGTCGTACTGAGGTTTGACATCAATCACTGCACCGCGCTCGAAGACCAGGTCGAAAGCACCTTTCTTGATGACTTCTTCCACTGCGCTGTCCAGTTTCGGCTTGAGCTGCTTGAGCATTTCACGGTCGGCAACGGCTTTGGCTTCGTTCAGTTCCTTGGACTGGAACTGGAAGTCACGGGCTTTTTGCTTGAACTCGAGCTCAAGACGCTCGCGTTCACCCTGGGCCATCTTGTCGCCACCGCTGACCAGTCGATCCTGGATGCCCTTGGCACTGCTTTCCAGGGTTTTGAGCTTGGTCAGTTGCGGACCGAATTTTTTCTCGGCATCCACGGCGTATTTCTTCGCCGCATCGGATTCGAGCAGCGCCATCTGATAGTTCAGAACCGCGATTTTCATTTCGGCGAAGGCCGGGGTCGCTACCAGGACAGTCGCCAGGAGAACCAATTGAGTCAACTTACGCACGATGCACTCCTACAAAATCCGTTGTCGTTATCTAAGGTCAGGCTATTAGAAAGTCTGACCGAGGGAGAATTGGAACACCTGGGTATCGGCGTCGCTCGGTTCCTTGATCGGCATCGCCAGGCTGAAGCTCAACGGACCGAGTGCGGTAATCCAGGTCACACCCAGACCGACGGAGCTGGCCATATTGCTCAAGCTGATATCACAGTTCTGGGTGGTCGACTTGCAGTTGGTGTCGAACACGTTACCCACGTCCCAAAACACGGACGTGCGCAGCGAACGTTGGTCCTTGACGAAAGGCAGCGGGAACAGCAGCTCTACACCACCTTGAACCAGGACGTTACCGCCGAACGGCAGTGGATCCTGGTCCGGGTCGTAAGCAGTACCCGGGTTTTTACCTTTACTTGGCGTACTGCGTGGACCAAGGCTGCTGTCCTTGAAGCCGCGTACCGAGTTGAAACCACCAGCATAGTAGTTCTCGTAGAATGGCAGGCCTTTGGTATCGCCAAAGCCGTCGCCATAACCGAGTTCGGTGTGCATGCGCAGGGTGTATTTATCGGAAATCGGCTGGAACAGCTGACCACGGTAGTCGAGCTTGAAGAACGACAGGTCGCTACCCGGCGTGGTGGCTTCCAGAACCAGGCTCTGGGAATGACCACGGGTGGCCAGGACGCCCTTGTTCAGGGTCGACTCGGACCAACCGGCCGAAGCCTTGAAGTTCAGATAGCTGTCACCTTCACGGTTAACGAAGTCGAAAATCTCGTCGACGGTATAGACACCGGTCTTGATCTCGTCTTGTTGAGCGGTCAGGCCAAAGGTCAGACGCGCAGTCTCGCTGATCGGGTAACCGACGCTGACACCAGCACCCAGGCTGTCTACCGCATAGCTCGCCACATCAACGTCGAGGTCTTTGTAGTCGGTGGTGCGATAGAAGGCGTTGTAGCCCAGGCTCACGCCATCGGCGGTCCAGTAGGGGTCGACATAGCCGAAGTTGTAGCGGCTCTGGTATTCGCTGCGGGTCAAGCCAATGCTGACCTTGTTACCGGTACCGAGGAAGTTGTTCTGAGTGATCGAACCACCCAGGATCAGACCAGCACTCTGCGCAAAGCCGACGCTGGCGGTGATCGAACCCGACGCCTGCTCTTCCACGCTGTAGTTGACGTCAACCTGGTCATCGGTACCCGGTACTGCAGGAGTCTCGACGTTGACTTCCTTGAAGAAGCCCAGGCGCTCCAGACGGGTCTTGGACTGGTCGATCAGGTAAGTAGAAGCCCAGCCGCCTTCCATCTGGCGCATTTCACGGCGCAGCACTTCGTCCTCAGACTTGGTGTTGCCGCGGAAGTTGATGCGGTTCACGTAAGCACGCTTGCCCGGATCGACCACGAAAGTGATGTCGACGGTGTGATCATCGTCATGCGGGGTCGGTACGCCGTTGACGTTGGCAAAGGTATAACCTTCGTTACCCAGGCGGCGCGTGATCAGCTCGGAGGTGGTGGTCATCAGCTTGCGCGAGAAGACCTGGCCCGGCTGCACCAGCAACAAGGACTTGACCTGATCTTCGGGAACCTTGAGGTCACCGCTGAGCTTGATGTCACGGACCTTGTACTTCTCACCTTCGTTGACGTTGACGGTGATGTAGACGTGTTTCTTGTCCGGGGTGATGGATACCTGGGTCGAAGCGATATCCATGTTGATATAGCCACGGTCCAGATAGTAGGAGCGCAGACGCTCCAGGTCACCGGAGAGTTTTTCACGCGCATACTTGTCATCGTTCTTGAAGAACGACAACCAGTTGGAGGTCTTGAGTTCGAACAGACCGATCAGGTCTTCGTCCGGGAACACCGTGTTGCCCACCACGTTGATGTGCTGGATGGCGGCGACGGTGCCTTCGTTGATATTGACCTTGAGGCCGACACGGTTGCGCGGCTGCGGCACCACTTCGGTTTCGACGGTCGCCGAGTAGCGGCCCTGAGCCACGTACTGGCGCTGCAATTCGTTGCGCACGCCCTCGAGCGTGGCACGCTGGAAGATCTCGCCTTCGGCCAGGCCCGACTGTTTCAGGCCCTTCATCAGGTCTTCAGTCGAGATCGCCTTGTTGCCTTCGATTTCGATACTGGCGACCGAAGGTCGCTCGACCACAGTAATGACCAGGACGTTGCCATCGCGGCCCAGTTGGATGTCCTGAAAGAAGCCGGTCTTGAACAGGGCGCGGGTGGATTCCACCAGGCGCCGATCATCCGCTTCTTCACCCACGTTCAACGGTAACGCGCCAAACACGCTACCGGCGGAAACCCGCTGGAGGCCGTTGACACGGATATCGGAGATAGTGAAGGACTCGGCGTGAACTTCGGCGATCATCAGTACGGCGAGAACCGCAGTTAGCAGCAGACGTTTCATGAAGTCCTTTCTTATTCCAACTGGCAATAAACAAACTGCCGCAATATGCGGCAGGTTCGCAATTTTCGCGATGCGTTACAGACGACCCAGATCGTTGACCAGAGCAAGCAACATCACCCCAACCACCAAACTGATACCGATCTGCACCCCCCAACCTTGCACCCGATCCGACAAGGGACGACCACGCGCCCACTCGATCAGGTAGAACAGCAAATGCCCCCCATCCAATACCGGGATGGGCAGCAAATTCAGAACACCGAGGCTAATACTCAGATAAGCCAGGAAATTCAGGAAATCAGCAACACCCGACTGGGCCGAAGCGCCCGCCACTTTAGCAATGGTTATCGGTCCACTCAAGTTTTTTACCGAGAGCTCGCCGAACAACATTTTCTTCAGTGAATCCAGGGTCAGCACACTCATGGTCCAGGTGCGTCGAGCGCCTTCGCCAATTGCCTCCAAAGGCCCGAAACTGACCTCGCGCAGCATCTCGGGCGGCCACTCGACGCCCTTGACACCCGCGCCCAGATACCCGCTCGCCGCCTTGCCTTCCCCGCGACTGCCGAGGGTCAGGGGCACATCGATGCGGGCGCCGTCGCGCTCGACCTGCAGTACGACCTTGCCATCCGGACGACCACGGACCCAATCGACCACTTGCTGCCAGTCACCGACCGCCTCCCCGTCCAGTGCAAGCAGGCGATCGCCGGTCTTCAGCCCGGCAGCCTGGGCCGGGCCTTTCGGGTCCAGCTCGGCCAGCACCGGCGCCAGGGCCGGACGCCACGGGCGAATACCCAGGGAGCGAATCGGGTCCGGTTCATCGGCCCCCTTGAGCCACTGATCGAGCAGCAACTCACGCGCCGTATCAGCGGTTGCCCCTGGGGCCCGCACCAGCAACTGCACCGAACCGCTTTCACCCAGACGACGCACCAATTGCAGATTGACCGCCGCCCAGCCACTGGTCGGTTCGCCATCAATAGCAACAATTTCCTCACCCGCGCTCAAGCCGGCCTTGGCGGCAATGCTGCCAGCCTCTACCGCGCCGACTACCGGGCGAACCTGCTCGCTGCCCAGCATCGCCAGCACCCAGAAAAACACCAGGGCCAGCAGAAAGTTGGCAATCGGTCCTGCCGCGACAATGGCGATCCGCTGACGTACCGACTTGCGATTGAAGGATTGCTCGAGCTGATCGGCCGGCACCGCGCCTTCGCGCTCATCGAGCATTTTCACGTAGCCGCCCAGCGGGATGGCCGCGATCACGAACTCGGTACCGTACTTGTCATGCCAGCGCAGCAGCGGCATGCCGAAACCGACGGAAAACCGCAGAACCTTTACACCACAGCGGCGAGCAACCCAAAAGTGGCCAAATTCATGAAAAGTAACCAGCACGCCCAAGGCAATCAGGGTGCCGACAATCATATAGAGCGCACTCATTCACTTTCTCCGCAATCCTGTTCGTAGCGCCGTACCCGACGCCATACCCGGGCAACTAGCGCCCGTGACGACTCAACCACTGCTCACTCAACTCGCGGGCCCGGGCGTCCGCCGCAAACACAGCCTCAAGCTCATCGACCGCAACCACCGGCATCTGCCCCATGACCTCGTCGATGATACTCGCGATCTGCGGATAACGGATGCGCCGTTCAAGAAAGGCCGCTACAGCGACTTCATTGGCCGCATTAAGCACCGCCGGCGCGCTGTTTCCAGCTTCGGCGGCCTGCCGCGCCAGACGCAGGCACGGAAAGCGCACTTCATCGGGCGCCTCGAAGTCCAGACGAGCGATAGCAAACAGGTCCAGCGGCGCAACCCCCGAATCGATCCGCTCAGGCCAGGCCAGTGCATTGGCGATAGGCGTGCGCATATCAGGGTTACCCAACTGCGCAAGCACCGAGCCATCAACGTAATCGACCAGCGAATGAATCACGCTTTGCGGATGGATCACCACCTCTACCTGACTGGGCTTGGCATCGAACAACCAGCACGCCTCGATCAGTTCCAGCCCTTTGTTCATCATGCTCGCCGAATCGACGGAAATCTTGCGCCCCATCGACCAGTTGGGATGAGCACAGGCCTGCTCCGGCGTGACATCTGCCAGTTGCGCCAGCGGCGTCTGGCGGAACGGTCCGCCGGACGCCGTCAACAAAATACGGCGCACACCCACGGCACCCAGGCCGCGGGCGTAATCCGTGGGCAGGCATTGGAAAATCGCATTGTGCTCGCTATCGATCGGCAACAATACCGAGCCACTGCGCCGCACCGCCTGCATAAACAGCGCGCCAGCCATGACCAGCGCTTCCTTGTTGGCCAGCAGAATCTTCTTCCCGGCCTCGACCGCCGCCAGCGTTGGGCGTAGCCCGGCCGCACCGACAATCGCCGCCATCACCGCATCGACTTGCGGATCAGCCGCGACCTGGCACAGCCCGGCCTCGCCGACCAACACTTCGGTCTTCGAGTCGGCCGCGCGCAAACGCTCCTGCAGAGCCCGGGCAGCAACAGCCTCGGGTACCACGGCAAACTGCGGGGCGTGGCGCAGGCACAGCGCGAACAGCTCATTGAGGCGGCTAAAACCACTCAAGGCAAAAACCTGATAGCGCTCTGGGTGACGCGCAATCACATCCAGCGTGCTCAAGCCGATGGAACCGGTTGCCCCCAATACCGTAATGCGTTGCACACGACTCATGGGGCAGCAATCCAGAGCAGCACTGCAAACACGGGAAGTGCAGCAGTCAGGCTGTCGATCCGATCCAGTACGCCGCCATGCCCGGGCAGCAGGTTACTGCTGTCCTTGATCCCCGCCTGGCGCTTGAACATGCTTTCAGTCAGATCGCCCACCACCGAGATAAAGACCAGCACCGCCGCACCCAACAGGCTTGCAAACAAGCGGCCGACACTCCAGCCCTGGGTCAGACCCAGCACCAGGGTCATTGCCAGGCACAGCAACAGACCACCATAGACACCCTCCCAGCTCTTGCCGGGACTGACCTGGGGCGCGAGCTTACGCTTGCCGAAGGCCTTGCCGGAGAAGTAGGCACCGATATCGGCCCCCCACACCAACACCATCACTGCCAGGATCAACCAGTTGCCGGACGGCTGCTGTTTGATGAACAGCAATCCCTGCCAGGCGGGCAGCAGTACCAGCAAGCCAATCAGCAGCTTGCTGGTCGCACTCGACCAGCGGGCGCTGCTCTGTGGAAAGGTCAGTACCAGATAGGTCGCGACGACCCACCAGACCATTGCCGCACCCAACACCCAGGGCGCAAGCCCGGGCAACTGATGCATCACAAACAGCAGTCCAGCCACCAGGGCGCCATAGCCGACCCGCGCCGCCTGGCCCTCGAAGCCCGCCAGGCGCGCCCATTCCCAGGCTCCCAGCGTCACGACCAGGCCGATGAACAGTGCAAAGCCGACACCTTCGAGCAGGAAAAACCCGCACAAGGCCACCGGCAGCAGGATCAGTGCAGTGATGATTCGTTGTTTAAGCATTAAACCCGGGCTCCGGCTTCGATCTGCTCGCTCGTCTTGCCGAAACGGCGCTGACGCGATGCAAAATCGGCCAGCGCATTGCGCATGGCTTCGTGTTTGAAGTCCGGCCAGAACAGGTCGGAGAAGTACAGCTCGGCGTAAGCCAACTGCCATAACAAAAAGTTGCTGATCCGGTGCTCGCCGCCGGTGCGAATACACAGGTCCGGCAAAGGCAGATCACCTGTCGACAGACAGGTCTGCAGTAACTCAGGCGTAATGTCCTGCGGCTGCAGATGCCCGGCCTGAACCTCGCGCGCCAGGCGCTGGGCAGCCTGGGCGATGTCCCATTGACCGCCGTAGTTGGCGGCGATCTGCAGGACCAATCGGTTATCACCTGCCGTAATCGCCTCGGCCTCACGCATCGCAGCCTGTAGCTCAGGATGGAAACGTGTCCGATCACCAATGATCCGCAGGCTGATATTGTTCTCGTTCAGGCGCTTGGCTTCACGGCGCAGCGCCTTGAAGAAAAGATCCATCAAGGCGCTCACTTCGTCCGCCGGCCGCTGCCAGTTCTCACTGGAAAAGGCGAACAGCGTCAAGACCTCGACTCCAGCCTCGGCGCACACCTCGATGACCGCACGGACCGCATCGACACCGGCCTTGTGACCCGCGACACCTGGCAAAAAGCGCTTCTTCGCCCAGCGATTATTACCATCCATGATAATCGCGACATGACGCGGCGCCCCAACGGGCACCGCTTGCTTGGTCTTTTCCATAAAAGCGTACCGACCCTTATACGGCCATCAAATCCGCTTCTTTCTGCTTCACGGCCACTTCGATTTCAGCCACGAACTTATCGGTCAACTTCTGGACATCATCGGCCGCACGACGCTCGTCGTCCTCACTGATTTCCTTTTCCTTGACCAGATCCTTCAGCTGGCTCAAGGCATCACGGCGGATATTGCGCACCGCGATACGGGCATCTTCGGCAGCATCACGCGCCTGTTTGGTGAAGCCCTTGCGGGTCTCTTCCGTCAGCGCAGGCATGGTGATCAGCAGCAGCTCACCCAGGTTGGTCGGGTTGAAACCCAAGCCGGAGCTCTGAATGGCCTTGTCGACCGCAGCCAGCATGTTGCGCTCGAAAGCCACGACCTGCAGGGTGCGCGAATCCTTCACGGTCACGTTGGCGACCTGATTGATCGGCGTATCGGTGCCGTAGTAAGGCACCATCACGCTGCCCAGAATGCTCGGGTGCGCCTGACCGGTACGAATCCGGCCAAAGGCATGCGCCAGGGATTCCAGGGTCTTTTGCATGCGTACCTGGGCGTCTTTCTTGATTTCGTTGATCATTGCTCGCCTTCCTCGATCAGAGTTCCTTCAGCGCCACCGTGCACGATATTCAGCAGGGCGCCGGGCTTGTTCATGTTAAATACGCGCAACGGCATCTTATGGTCACGGCACAGGCAGATGGCCGTGAGATCCATGACACCCAGCTTGCGATCCAGTACTTCATCGTATGTCAGATGATCGAACTTCTCGGCATGCGGGTCTTTGAATGGATCAGCGGTGTATACGCCATCGACCTTGGTCGCCTTGAGCACGACATCGGCATCGATTTCGATCGCTCGCAGGCAGGCGGCGGAATCCGTGGTAAAGAACGGGTTGCCGGTACCGGCAGCGAAGATCACGACCTCTTTGGCGTTCAAATGACGCATGGCCTTGCGACGATCATAGTGATCCGTCACACCGACCATGGAAATGGCCGACATTACGATGGCCGAGATATTCGCACGTTCCAGCGCATCGCGCATCGCCAGCGCGTTCATCACGGTGGCCAACATACCCATGTGGTCGCCCGTCACCCGATCCATGCCGGCCGCGCTGAGCGCCGCCCCACGGAACAGGTTGCCACCACCGATTACCAGGCCCACCTGAACACCGATACCCACCAATTGGCCGACTTCCAGCGCCATGCGATCCAGGACTTTCGGGTCGATCCCGAACTCTTCGGACCCCATCAGGGCCTCGCCGCTAAGCTTGAGTAGAATGCGTTTATAGCGAGCTTGATAACCACTGCCCTGCTGAGCCATTGCGAATCTCTCCTGCGGCGTTTTTTGAAAAAATCTGTGCGGCTGTTTACAGCCTGCGCTTACTCTAGCTCGGCGCGGCTTGCGCGCCATCGGAACACGACTTTGTAAGTCAGTTCCGAGAGGAAGACAAATACTCTCCCCCATTTGAAAAGAGGCTGCGCGCGTGAGCGGGCAGCCTCTTGGGTCGACAGTTTAGAACCGTCTTATTGCTTGCTGGCAGCCACTTGAGCGGCAACTTCTTCAGCGAAGTTGTCGACTGGCTTCTCGATGCCTTCACCTACTTGGAAGCGGACGAAGGAAAGGATTTCAGCGCCGCCATTCTTGGCCAGAGTACCCACGGTAACGTCTGGGTTCTTAACGAATGGCTGCTCGACCAGGCTGGCTTCAGCCAGGAACTTGCTGATACGGCCGCCGATCATTTTCTCGACGATTTCAGCTGGCTTGCCTTTGATCTTGTCTTCGTTGAGGCTCATGAACACGGCTTTCTCGCGCTCGATGGCTTCTGGGGAGACTTGCGACGGCAGCAGGAACTCAGGGTTGCTGGCTGCTACGTGCATGGCGATATCTTTGGCCAGCTCTGGGGTGCCGCCTTTGAGGGCAACCACAACGCCAATCTTGTTGCCGTGCAGGTACGAACCTACAACGTCAGCTTCGATACGTGCCAGGCGACGGATGTTGACGTTTTCGCCGACTTTGGCAACCAGGGCTTCACGCGCAGGTTCCAGAGCGGCGATCAGCGGAGCTGCGTCGGTCAGCTTTTCAGCGAATGCTTTTTCAACGCCGGCAGCGACGAAAGCCTTGAAGTCGTCCTGCAGAGCCAGGAAGTCGGTCTGCGAGTTGACTTCGAGGATAACGGCAGACTTGCCGTCGTCCTTGATTGCGATAGCGCCTTCAGCGGCAACGTTGCCCGCTTTCTTGGCCGCTTTGATGGCGCCCGAGGCACGCATGTCGTCGATCGCTTTTTCGATGTCGCCGCCAGCCTTGGTCAAGGCTTTCTTGCAGTCCATCATGCCTTCGCCGGTACGCTCGCGCAGTTCTTTGACCAACGCTGCAGTAATCTCTGCCATTTCAAAATTCCTCTTGGATAGGTTTTCAACCATTCCACCCGACCGAACGGGCGTTCAATTCTTCCCGAACCATCTTGTTAGCCGCTGCGCATTACAGAAACTGCATCGGCACTGCCGACAAGTGGTTTTCGAGGTGGCAAAAAGGGGGCCAAGCCCCCTTTTTGCTTACTGAGTCAACGCCAAGGCGCTACTTACTCAGCTGCTGCTACCGGAGCTTCTTCGAATACTTCGGTGCCGCCGGCAACGTGGTTGCGGCCAGCGATCACTGCGTCGGCCATTGCACCCATGTACAGCTGGATGGCGCGGATGGCGTCATCGTTGCCTGGGATGATGTAATCAACACCTTCCGGGCTGCTGTTGGTATCGACTACGCCGATAACCGGGATACCCAGCTTGTTGGCTTCGGTGATAGCGATGCGCTCGTGGTCAACGTCGATCACGAACAGAGCGTCTGGCAGACCGCCCATGTCCTTGATACCACCCAGGCTACGATCCAGCTTTTCCAGATCGCGAGAGCGCATCAGCGCCTCTTTCTTGGTCAGCTTGGCGAAGGTGCCGTCTTCGGCTTGCACTTCAAGGTCACGCAGACGCTTGATGGAAGCACGGATGGTTTTGAAGTTGGTCAGCATGCCGCCCAACCAGCGATGGTCGACGTACGGCGAACCGCAACGGGTTGCTTCTTCAGCAACGATCTTGCCAGCCGAACGCTTGGTGCCGACGAACAGAATCTTGTTTTTGCCCTGGGCCAGACGCTCTACGAAAGTCAGAGCTTCGTTGAACATTGGCAGGGTTTTTTCAAGGTTGATGATGTGGATCTTGTTGCGCGCGCCGAAAATGTATTTACCCATTTTCGGGTTCCAGTAACGGGTCTGGTGACCGAAGTGCACACCGGCCTTCAGCATATCGCGCATGTTGACTTGGGACATGATAGTTCCTTGATAAGTCGGGTTAGGCCTCCACGTATCCCAATGACCAACCGCCAGCATCGAGCTGTAGGCACCCAGGTCATCGTGTCGACACGTGTGTGGGTTTGAGCTTTCGGGGGCTATCCCCTGAAAGCGGCGCATTTTATACCACAGGACTCGCAAAAACGAAACCCGCAATGCACCTTGCCGACGGGGACTTTTGCGCCACCCCCGCCAGCCCTGCACAATACCCCGGCCTTATAGAAAGAAGCGATGCCTGCCGGCGCATGTTTTGCCCCGGTCGTCTGATAGAATCGCGCTTTTCGGGCCGGGTAAAGGTGCTGACAACCGCCCCCGTCCTTGTCTGTTTATAGTTGCGTCCCTGAGCGCAAAGAGAGCCTGTATGACCGTTACCCTCAAAACCGCCGAGGACATCGCGAAAATGCGAGTCGCCGGCCGCCTGGCCGCAGAAGTCCTGGAAATGATCGGCGAATACGTCAAACCCGGCGTGACCACCGAGGAACTGGACCGCATCTGCCACGACTATATCGTCAACGTGCAGCAGGCCATTCCCGCACCGCTCAACTACAAGGGTTTCCCCAAGTCGATCTGCACCTCGGTCAACCATGTGGTGTGCCACGGCATCCCCGGTGACAAGGCACTCAAGGATGGCGACACCCTGAACATCGACATCACGGTGATCAAGGATGGCTATCACGGCGACACCAGCAAGATGTTCCATGTCGGCAATGTCCCGGTCTGGGCCGAGCGCCTGTCCCAGGTCACCCAGGAATGCCTGTACAAGGCCATCGAAATTGTTCGCCCGGGCTGCCGCCTTGGCGATATTGGCGAAGTGATCCAGAAGCACGCCGAGAAAAACGGCTTTTCCGTCGTGCGCGAGTTCTGCGGCCACGGCATCGGCAAGGTGTTCCACGAAGAACCGCAGATCCTGCACTACGGTCGTGCCGGCACCGGTATGGAACTCAAGGAAGGTATGACCTTCACCATCGAGCCGATGATCAACCAGGGCAAAGCCGATACCAAGGTGCTGGGCGATGGCTGGACTGCGATCACCAAGGACCGCAAGCTCTCGGCCCAATGGGAGCACACCCTGCTGGTGACTGCCGATGGCTACGAGATCTTCACCCTGCGCAGCGATGACACTATCCCTCGCGTAGCACCCTGATTGATCCTGACGCACGATCTATAGATAGCCGTTTCCGACAGACACTTTTCGATAGCCACAAGGAAAGCCGAACGATGCCCCAGGTGGACCCCGATCTGTTCGACCGCGGCCAGTTCCAGGCGGAACTGGCGCTCAAGTCCAGCCCTATCCCGGCGTTCAAGAAAGCCATCCGCCAGGCACGCGAAGTGCTGGACCAGCGGTTTCGCGAAGGCCGCGAGATTCGCCGGCTGATCGAGGATCGTGCGTGGTTAGTCGACAATATCCTGCGCCAGGCCTGGGCACAGTTCGACTGGAGCGAGGACGCCGATATCGCGCTGGTCGCAGTGGGCGGCTACGGTCGGGGCGAGTTGCACCCTTACTCGGATATCGACCTGCTGATTCTGCTCGACAGCGCCGATCATGAGATCTTTCGCGATTCCATCGAGCGTTTTCTGACCCTGCTCTGGGATATCGGCCTGGAAGTCGGGCAAAGCGTGCGCTCGGTCGCCGAATGTGCCGAAGAAGCCCGGGCCGACCTCACGGTCGTCACCAACCTGATGGAAAGCCGCACCATCGCGGGCCCCGAGGCACTGCGCCTGCGCATGCTGGAAGTGACCAGCACGGCGCACATGTGGCCGAGCAAGGAGTTTTTCCTGGCCAAGCGCGCCGAACAGAAGGCTCGCCACCACAAGTACAACGACACCGAGTACAACCTAGAGCCCAACGTCAAGGGCTCGCCAGGCGGCCTGCGGGATATCCAGACCATCCTCTGGATCGCTCGGCGCCAGTACGGCACCCTGAATCTGCGCGCCCTCGCGGGCGAAGGCTTTTTGGTGGAAAGCGAGAACGCCCTGCTCGCCTCTTCCCAGGAGTTTCTCTGGAAGGTCCGGTACGCCCTGCACATGCTGGCCGGGCGTGCCGAAGATCGGCTGCTGTTCGACCATCAGCGCAGCATCGCCACGCTGCTGGGGTTTGAAGGTGACGATGCCAAGCAGGCCATCGAAAACTTCATGCAGCAGTACTACCGCGTGGTGATGAGCATCGCCCAGCTCAGCGACCTGATCATCCAGCACTTCGAAGAGCTGATCCTCGCCCCGGAAAACGAAGCGCCGCCACAACCGATCAACTCGCGCTTCCAACTGCACGACGGCTATATCGAGGCGGTGAGCCCCAACGTCTTCAAGCGCACACCGTTCGCCATGCTGGAGATTTTCGTGCTGATGGCCCAGCACCCGGAAATCAAGGGTGTACGCGCCGATACCATTCGTCTGCTGCGGGAAAACCGTCACCTGATCGACGACGAGTTCCGCCACGACATCCGCAACACCAGCCTGTTTATCGAGCTGTTCAAGTGCGAGATCGGCATCCACCGCAACCTGCGTCGGATGAACCGCTACGGCATTCTCGGGCGCTATCTGCCGGAGTTCGGCGATATTGTCGGGCAGATGCAGCACGACCTGTTCCACATCTATACGGTCGACGCCCACACACTGAACCTGATCAAGCACCTGCGTAAATTGCAGTACACCCAGGTGTCCGAGAAATTCCCGTTGGCCAGCAAGCTGATGAGCCGTCTGCCCAAGCCGGAGCTGATTTACCTGGCCGGGCTCTACCACGATATCGGCAAGGGCCGGCACGGCGATCACTCCGAACTGGGCGCCGTCGATGCGCAGGCGTTCTGTGCCCGCCACCAGTTGCCGCAATGGGACAGCCGATTGATCGTCTGGCTGGTGCAGAACCACCTGGTGATGTCGACCACGGCCCAGCGCAAGGACCTCTCCGATCCCCAGGTGATCCACGACTTCGCCCAAGTCGTCCACGACCAGACACGCCTGGACTACCTCTACGTGCTGACCGTCGCCGATATCAATGCAACCAACCCCAGCCTGTGGAACTCCTGGCGCGCCAGCCTGTTGCGCCAGCTCTATACCGAGACCAAGCGCGCCCTGCGCCGCGGCCTGGAGAACCCGGTGGATCGTGAAGAGCAGATCCGCCATACCCAGAGCGCCGCGCTGGATATCCTGGTGCGCGCCGGCACCGACCCGGACGATGTCGAGCAACTCTGGTCGCAGCTGGGCGACGACTACTTTCTGCGCCATACCGCCGGCGATGTGGCCTGGCACAGCGACGCGATCCTCCAGCAGCCGGCCGATGGCGGCCCGCTGGTGCTGATCAAGGAAACCACCCAGCGCGAATTCGAAGGGGGTACCCAGATCTTTATCTATGCCCCGGACCAGCACGACTTCTTCGCCGTGACCGTGGCCGCCATGGACCAGCTCAACCTGAACATCCATGACGCCCGGGTCATCACCTCCAGCAGCCAGTTCACCCTCGACACCTATATCGTGCTCGATACCGACGGCGGCTCGATTGGCGACAACCCGGAGCGCATCCAGCAGATCCGCGATGGCCTGACCGAAGCCCTGCGCAACCCCGACGACTACCCGACGATCATCCAGCGCCGCGTACCGCGTCAGCTCAAGCACTTTGCCTTTGACCCGGTGGTGACCATCCACAACGACGCCCAGCGCCCAGTGACCGTGCTCGAACTCAGCGCCCCGGACCGTCCGGGCCTGCTGGCGCGCATCGGCAAGATTTTCCTGGAGTTCGACCTGTCGTTGCAGAACGCCAAGATTGCGACCCTGGGCGAACGCGTGGAAGACGTGTTCTTCATTACCGATGCGAACAACCAGCCACTGTCCGACCCGCTACTGTGCAGCCGCCTGCAGGCGGCAATCGTCGAACAACTGCGCGTCAACCACGAACCCAATGCCGAACTGACGCGCCTGAGTATCTGACGGCGCGACATGCCCCATCGAGTGAGACCCCGTACCGATGAACAACGCTCTGAACCAGTTGCAACCCTACCCGTTCGAGAAACTGCGCGCCCTGCTCGCCAGCGTGACGCCCAATGCCGACAAGCGCGCCATCGCACTGTCCATCGGCGAACCCAAGCACCGCTCGCCGGCCTTTGTCGCCGAGGCCCTGGCCAGCAATCTCGAGCAGATGGCGGTCTACCCGACGACCCTGGGCATCCCGGCCCTGCGCGAAGCGATTGCGCAGTGGTGCGAACGCCGCTTCAGCGTGCCGAGCGGCTGGCTCGATCCGGCCCGCCACGTGCTGCCGGTCAATGGCACCCGTGAAGCGCTGTTCGCCTTTACCCAAACGGTGGTCAACCGTGGCGATGACGCGCTGGTCGTCAGCCCGAACCCCTTCTACCAAATCTACGAAGGCGCGGCTTTCCTCGCCGGAGCCAAGCCGCACTACCTGCCGTGCCTGGACGAAAACGGTTTCAACCCGGATTTCGACGCGGTCCCGGCCGAGGTCTGGCAGCGCTGCCAGATTCTGTTCCTGTGCTCGCCCGGCAACCCCACCGGCGCGCTGATCCCACTGGACACCCTGAAAAAGCTGATCGCCCTGGCCGACGAGCACGACTTTGTGATCGCCGCCGACGAGTGCTACAGCGAGCTGTACTTCGACGAGCAAACCCCACCGCCCGGCCTGCTCAGCGCCTGCGTGGCCCTGGGGCGCAACGACTTCAAGCGCTGCGTGGTGTTCCATAGCCTGTCCAAGCGCTCCAACCTGCCGGGCCTGCGTTCGGGCTTCGTCGCCGGCGATGCGCAGATCCTCAAGGCCTTCCTGCTCTATCGCACCTATCACGGCTGCGCGATGCCGGTGCAAACCCAGTTGGCAAGCATCGCCGCCTGGAACGACGAAGCCCATGTGCGCGCCAACCGCGACCTGTATCGGGAGAAGTTCGACGCGGTGCTGGAGATTCTCGGCCCGGTACTCGATGTCCAGCGTCCCGACGGCGGCTTCTATCTGTGGCCGAATGTCGAAGGCGACGACGCCGAGTTCTGCCGCGCGCTGTTTGCCGAGGAACATGTGACCGTGGTTCCCGGCTCCTACCTGTCGCGCGAAGTCGACGGTTTCAATCCGGGTGCCGGGCGGGTCCGCCTGGCACTGGTTGCGCCACTGGCCGAATGCGTCGAAGCCGCCGAGCGGATGCGCGACTTTATCCAGAAGCGCAAGTAAGGCTACCCTCCCGGCCGGTTCATGCCTGGGGCAATGAACCGGCCGGGACGCTTACTTCACGGTCCCCAGGTTGGCCTCGCTCATATCCAGGTCGGCCAGCACCTCACGCAACACATCATCGCCGATCTGGTGATGCCGACTGAGGCTGTACAACTCCAGGCGCTGCGCCCGTAGTGCCTTCAAGCGCAGACGCCGCTCCAGCAGATCCATTTGCGACGCCAGGGCCTGGGCCTCGGCGGAGTCGTTGAAGACCTCCAACTGATGCCGATACTCGGACATGATCCGCGCCTTCAATTCAGCGGACAGCGCTGCCTGGGCGGCATCCTGGCTGCTATCCGCCTCGTTGAGTTCTTCGTTTTCCAGGGCATGGATCGCCGCTTCCGCGGTTTTGCGCCAGGCTTCCCGGATCTCGCTGCGGCGCTTGTCATCCGGACTTTTCGCAATGCCGCGCAGCAACAGTGGCAAGGTGATACAGGCCGCGATCAGTGACAACAGGATCACCCCGGCGGCAATAAAGATCAGCAGGTCGCGCTCCGGAAAATTCTGCCCCGGGGCGAGCAGCAGGGGCACCGACATCACACCCGCCAGCGTCACCGCCCCGCGCACGCCGCCCACGGTAAGCAGCCAGCAGGAGCGCGCAGTCGGCACCAGGGTCAGTTCACCCTTGCCGCGCCAGCGGCGCAGCCAGCCGGACAATCGCCAGATGCTCTGCACCCAGATAAAACGCAGCACCAGCAGCACCAGGAAGATCGCCACCACATCCAGGCAGCGATAGAACAGTGTCGGCCACAGCGTAGTTTCATGGCTGACCACTGCCTTGATGATGTCCGGCAATTGCAGGCCCAGCAGCAGGAAGATCAGCCCGTTGAACGCAAATTCCAGCAGCGACCAGACACTGCGATTGAGCAGGCGCGTACTGGTCTGGCGCGGCAACAGGTCGAGCCAGCTCTGCATCATCCCCGCCGCGACCGCAGACAGAATCCCCGAAGCGCCCAGACGTTCGGCCAGCACATAGGCGGCGAACGGCAGCAGCAACATAAACACCACGTGAGTGGCCGGATCGTCCCAACCCCGGGCAATCATCCAGGCGCGCAAGCGTCCGACCAGCCAGCTCAGGGCGACACCAATCGCCAAGCCGCCGCAAGCCACCAACACGAAGGTCAGGCTGGCATTGGCCAGGGAGAACACCCCGGTAATCGCCGCGACCAAGGCAAATTTAAAGGTCACCAGGCCGGTCGCGTCGTTCATCAGCGCTTCGCCCTGAAGCATATGCATCAAGGGCGCGGGCAGGCGGTCCTGGGAAATCGCCGACACCGCCACGGCATCCGTGGGCGACAGCACCGCGGCCAGGGCAAAGGCCACCGCCAGGGGAATATCCGGCAAGAGCCAATGAATGAAATAGCCAGCACCCACCACGGTAAACAGCACCAGGCCGACGGCCAGGGTCAGGATCGGCCCACGCAGGCGCCAGAACTCGCGCTTGGGCATACGCCAACCATCGGAAAATAGCAGCGGCGGTAAGAACAGAAATAGAAACAGCTCGGGGTCCAGGGCCACATGCAGCCCCAGGGTTGGCCACGCCAGCAGGGCGCCGGCGGTAATCTGCACCAGGGGCAAAGGCAGGGGAATCAACCGGCCCAGCAACCGTGAAACGCCGACCAGCATCAGCAGAATAAGGACGGTGTAAGCCGTTTGCATAAGCGATAGGGTCCCGTATGAAAGCCATTGAAGAAATATGGGGAAACAGTTCGCCATTCCAATGCCATATTAGCCGCTTAGACTGCCGGCCGACCGCTGCACATAAGTCGAAGTCCCCCGATGAACATGTAACACAATGATTCGAGCATCAGCCACAGCCAGCGCCGAACCCGTCCGGCCATGGCATAATCCCGGACCTTTGAATTCCCGTATGACCAAAAGGGGGCAATCCTGTGACCGACTCAAGCAAAACGTTGCACCTTTTCGGCATCAAAGCGTGCGACACCATGAAAAAAGCTCGCACCTGGCTCGATGAGAAAGGCGTGAACTATGCGTTTCACGACTACAAGAGCGCAGGCATCGACCGTGAACACCTGACGCAGTGGTGCAACGAACACGGCTGGCAAACCGTGCTGAACCGTGCCGGTACGACCTTTCGCAAACTCGACGACGAACACAAAGCCGATCTCGACCAGGCGAAAGCAATCGAACTGATGCTGGCACAACCCTCGATGATCAAGCGCCCGGTGCTCGATCTCGGCGACCGAACCCTGATTGGCTTCAAGCCAGATATCTATGCGGCAGCTATCCATTAAGGCTGTCCATCCATTTTCGTAAGAGGTATTTGCATGTCCGCTACCCTGTTCAGCCTGGCCTTCGGCGTCGGCACCCAGAATCGTCAAGGCACCTGGCTGGAAGTGTTCTACGCCCAGCCATTGCTTAACCCTTCGGCCGAACTGGTCGCCGCCGTTGCGCCGATCCTCGGCTACACCGAAGGCAACCAGGCTATCGCCTTCACCACCGCCCAGGCTTCCCAACTGGCCGACGCCCTGAAGGGTATCGACGCGGCCCAGGCAGCCCTGCTGACCCGCCTGGCCGAAAGCCACAAGCCGCTGATCGCCACCCTGCTGGCCGAAGATGCCGCCCTGACGTCCACGCCTGAGGCCTACCTCAAGCTGCACCTGCTCTCCCACCGCCTGGCCAAGCCCCACGGCCTGAGCCTGGCCGGGATCTTCCCGCTGCTGCCAAACGTGGCCTGGACCAGCCAGGGCGCCATCGACCTGGGCGAACTGGCCGAGCGTCAATTGGAAGCCCGCCTGCGTGGCGAGCTGCTGGAAGTGTTCTCGGTGGACAAGTTCCCGAAAATGACCGACTACGTCGTGCCGAGCGGCGTGCGTATCGCTGACAGCGCGCGGATTCGCCTGGGCGCCTACATCGGCGAAGGCACCACCGTCATGCACGAAGGCTTCGTCAACTTCAACGCCGGCACCGAAGGTCCGGGCATGATCGAAGGCCGCGTATCGGCCGGTGTGTTCGTCGGCAAGGGTTCGGACCTGGGCGGCGGTTGCTCGACCATGGGTACCCTGTCCGGTGGCGGCAACATCGTGATCAAGGTCGGTGAAGGCTGCCTGATCGGCGCCAACGCCGGTATCGGTATTCCCCTGGGCGACCGCAACACCGTGGAGTCGGGCCTGTACGTGACCGCCGGCACCAAAGTGGCACTGCTCGACGAGAACAACCAACTGGTCAAGGTCGTCAAGGCCCGTGACCTGGCCGGCCAGCCGGATCTGTTGTTCCGTCGCAACTCGGAAACCGGCGCCGTGGAATGCAAGACCCACAAGTCGGCCATCGAGCTGAACGAAGCGCTGCACGCTCACAACTAAGCAGCATTGAGCGGGCCCGGATCCGGGCCCGCCCACGCTCACCAGAGCCGACCATCATGTTATTGCCCTCCCCCTGGCGCGCCGACTTCCCGGCAATCGCCGCCCTGCAACGCCAGGACCAGACCTATCTGGACAGCGCTGCCACCACGCAAAAGCCCCAAGCCCTGCTCGATGCCCTGACGCACTACTACGCCAACGGCGCAGCCAATGTGCACCGTGCCCAGCATTTACCCGGCGCCCATGCGACCCAGGCGTTCGAAGACAGCCGGAACAAGGTCGGGCAATGGCTCAACAGCGGCGACAGCGGGCAGATCGTCTTTACCCACGGTGCCACCTCGGCCCTGAATCTGCTGGCCTACGGCCTGGAACACACATTCTCCCAGGGCGACCAGATCGTTGTCAGCGCCCTGGAACATCACGCCAACCTGCTGCCCTGGCAACAACTGGCGCTGCGACGCGGCCTTGAACTGGTGGTATTGCCACTGGACAGCCAAGGCCTGATCGACCTTGAAGCAGCGGCCGGCCTGATCGGCCCGCGCACCCGCCTGGTCGCCCTTAGCCAATTGTCCAACGTGCTCGGTGCCTGGCAGCCATTGCCGGCGCTGCTGGCAATGGCCAGGCAGCACGGCGCGCTCAGCGTGGTCGATGGCGCTCAGGGCGTGGTCCACGGCCGCCATGATCTCCAAGCCCTGGACTGCGACTTCTATGTCTTTTCCAGCCACAAGCTCTATGGCCCGGACGGCCTGGGCGTACTCCATGGCCGCCATGACGCCTTGCAGCGCCTGCGCCACTGGCAGTTTGGTGGCGAGATGGTCCAGGACGCCGACTATCACGCCGCCCGCTTTCGCCCCGCGCCATTGGGCTTCGAAGCCGGTACGCCGCCGATCGCCAGCGTGATCGGCCTGGGCGCCAGCCTCGACTACCTCGCCACCCTCGATCAGAGTGCCGTGCACACCCATGAAGCCGCGCTGCATGCGCATCTGCTGCAAGGCCTGCAAGTGCGCAAAGGCATCCGCCTGCTGGGCGCGCCGCAGGTGGCCCTGGCCAGCTTCGTGGTCGAAGGCGTGCATAACGCCGACCTGGCCCATCTGCTGACCGACCAGGGCATTGCGGTGCGGGCCGGTCATCACTGTGCGATGCCGCTGCTCAAACGCCTTGGCCTGCCAGGTGCGATCCGCGTCTCCCTTGGGCTGTACAACGACTCTGCCGACCTGGAGCGCTTCTTCGAAGCCCTGGACCAGGCCCTGGATCTGCTGCGATGACGCTCCCCGACGAAGCACTGGCCGCCTTGCAGGCCTTTGAGGCCGCCGCCGGCTGGGAACAGCGCGCGCGTCTGCTGATGCAATGGGGCGAACGCCTGCCCGCCTTGAGCGATGAAGATCGCAACGAAGCGCACCGTGTGCATGGCTGCGAAAGCCAGGTCTGGCTGAAGGGCGAACTGCGCGAAGGTCATTGGCATTTTGCCGCCGCCAGCGATGCGCGCCTGATTCGCGGGCTACTGGCATTGCTGCTGGTACGGGTCAACGGTTTATCCGGCGATGCCCTGCAAGAGGTCGACCTGACAGACTGGTTCAACCAACTGGGGCTGTCGCGCCAGCTTTCGCCGTCGCGCAGCAACGGCCTGAATGCCGTCCTGCAACGCATGCGCGACCTCCAGGCCTCACCTGCGCTGTAGGAGCGAGCGGGCTGGCAGCGTGATTACCCCGCCTTGACCCGCTCCGCCGGCCGCCGCACCCCGGCCACGATCTTGTCCACCGCCTTGGTGGCGGCGACCATGCCAAAGGTCGCGGTCACCATCATCACCGCCCCAAACCCACCGGCGCAGTCGAGCTTGACGCCGTCACCGACAAAGCTCTTCTGCAGGCAGATGCTGCCATCGGGCTTCGGATAGCGCAGTTGCTCGGTGGAAAACACACAAGGCACGCTGTAGTGGCGAGTCACGGTGCGCGAAAAGCCGTAGTCACGGCGCAGGGTCGAGCGCACCTTGGACGCCAGCGGGTCGTTGAAGGTGCGATTCAGGTCGCAGACCTGGATCAGCGTCGGATCGATCTGCCCACCGGCCCCGCCAGTGGTGATGATCTGGATCTTGCGGCGCTTGCACCAGGCAATCAGCGCGGCCTTGGCATTGACGCTGTCGATGCAGTCGATCACACAATCGATATTCGGCGTAATGTATTCGGCCATGGTTTCACGGGTCACGAAGTCCGCCACTGCATGGACCTTGCAGTCTGGATTGATACCGCGCAGGCGTTCAGCCATGACCTCCACCTTCGCCTGGCCCACCGTGCTGGCCAGCGCATGCAACTGGCGATTGCTGTTACTGACACAGACATCATCCAGGTCGAACAGCGAGATCTCGCCCACCCCGGAACGCGCCATGGCTTCCGCCGCCCAGGAGCCCACGCCACCGACGCCGACAATCGCCACATGGGCCGCGCGCAAGCGCTCCAGGCCTTCGACGCCATACAACCGGGCAATACCGGCAAACCGTGGATCTTCTGTACTCATGACCATCACCCAAAAAACCGGCGCGCAGTATAAGGCCCGGCGCCGCGCAGAACACCTTTAAGGCATGAACGGCGCCATCCTCTGCTTTAATTACCCGGCAGGCCCACGCGCGGTTGTGCCACGCGCCACCGGCAAGAACTTAAGCGCAATTGCAGTGCCCAAGCTCGGCCTCTGCCGATCAACATGTGCCATTGCGCTCATGCCAGTGTAGGATTCCCGCCGCCTGGCGCAGGTGCTCTTCTGGACGTTGCGCCCTTTTTTGGAACCCGAGCTCTCTATGTCATCGCGTAAATTTGGACTTAACCTGGTGGTCGTGGTGGCAATCGCCGCCCTGTTCACCGGTTTCTGGGCGCTGATCAATCGCCCGGTATCGGCGCCCAACTGGCCCGAGCATATTTCCGGCTTCTCCTACTCGCCATTCCAGCAGGGTCAGTACCCGCAGAAGGCCCAGTTTCCATCGGACGATGAAATGCGTCGCGACCTGGAGATCATGAGCAAGCTGACCGATAACATTCGAACCTACTCGGTCGACGGCACCCTGGGCGATATCCCCAAGCTGGCCGAAGAGTTTGGCCTGCGGGTGACCCTGGGGATCTGGATCAGCCCGGACCTGGAGCGCAATGAGCGCGAAATCCAGCGCGCCATCGAAATCGCCAATACCTCGCGCAGTGTCGTGCGGGTGGTGGTCGGCAACGAAGCGATCTACCGCAAGGAGATCACCGCCGAGGAACTGGCTGTGCTGATCGATCGTGTCAGGGCCGCGGTCAAGGTGCCGGTCACCACCTCCGAGCAATGGCACGTCTGGGAAGAAAACCCGGGCCTGGCCAAGCATGTCGACCTGATCGCCGCCCACATCCTGCCGTACTGGGAATTTGTGCCCGTCGACAAGGCTGGCCAGTTCGTTCTGGATCGCGCCCGTGATCTGAAGAAAATGTTCCCGAAAAAACCGCTGCTGCTGTCCGAGGTCGGCTGGCCGAGTAACGGCCGCATGCGCGGTGGCGCCGATGCCACGCCAGCAGACCAGGCCATCTACCTGCGGACCCTGGTGAACAAACTCAACCGCCAGGGCTTCAACTACTTTGTGATCGAAGCCTTCGACCAGCCTTGGAAAGCCAGCGACGAAGGTTCGGTAGGTGCGTACTGGGGTGTCTACAATGCCGCGCGCCAGCAGAAGTTCAACTTCGAAGGCCCGGTGGTCGCGATCCCCCAATGGCGGGTCCTGGCCATCGGCTCGGTGGTCCTGGCCATGCTCTCCCTGGCCCTGCTGCTGATCGACGGCTCGGCTCTGCGCCAGCGCGGCCGCACCTTCCTGACCTTTATCGCGTTCCTCTGCGGCTCGGTGCTGGTCTGGATCGGCTACGACTACAGCCAGCAATACAGCACCTGGTTCAGCCTGACGGTGGGCTTTCTCCTCGCCCTGGGTGCGCTGGGGGTCTTTATCGTGCTGCTGACCGAGGCCCATGAATTGGCCGAAGCGGTCTGGACGCACAAGCGCCGGCGCGAATTCCTGCCGGTAGTCGGCGAGTCGGACTACCGACCGAAAGTCTCGATCCATGTGCCGTGCTACAACGAGCCGCCGGACATGGTCAAACAGACCCTCGATGCCCTGGCCAACCTCGACTACCCGGACTTCGAAGTCCTGATCATCGACAACAACACCAAGGACCCGGCCGTCTGGGAACCGGTACAGGCTTACTGCCAAACCCTGGGCCCGCGCTTCAAGTTCTTCCACGTCGCGCCCCTGGCCGGATTCAAGGGCGGGGCGCTGAACTACCTGATCCCGCATACCGCCCCGGATGCCGAAGTGATCGCGGTGATCGACTCGGACTACTGCGTCGACCCCAATTGGCTCAAGCACATGGTCCCGCACTTCGCCGATCCGAAGATTGCCGTGGTGCAGTCACCCCAGGACTATCGCGACCAGAACGAAAGCACCTTCAAGAAGCTCTGCTACTCCGAATACAAGGGTTTCTTCCACATCGGCATGGTCACCCGCAACGACCGCGACGCGATTATCCAGCACGGCACCATGACCATGACCCGCCGCTCGGTGCTCGAAGAGCTGGGCTGGGCCGACTGGTGCATCTGCGAGGATGCCGAGCTGGGCCTGCGGGTCTTCGAAAAAGGCCTGTCTGCGGCCTACTACCACCACAGCTACGGCAAGGGCCTGATGCCCGATACCTTTATCGACTTCAAGAAGCAGCGTTTCCGCTGGGCCTATGGAGCGATCCAGATCATCAAGCGGCACACCTCCAGCCTGTTGCGTGGCAAGGACACCCAACTGACCCGTGGCCAGCGCTACCACTTCCTGGCGGGCTGGCTGCCGTGGGTGGCCGATGGCATGAACATCTTCTTCACCGTCGGTGCCCTGCTCTGGTCGGCCGCGATGATCATCGTGCCGACACGGGTCGATCCGCCGTTGTTGATTTTCGCGATCCCACCGCTGGCGTTGTTTGTGTTCAAGGTCGGCAAGATCATTTTCCTCTACCGCCGCGCGGTCGGGGTCAACCTCAAGGACGCGTTCGCGGCGGCCCTGGCCGGTCTGGCGCTGTCCCATACCATCGCCAAAGCGGTGCTGTACGGTTTCTTCACCAGCAGTATTCCGTTCTTCCGCACGCCGAAGAATGCCGATAATCACGGCTTCTGGGTGGCGATCTCGGAGGCTCGCGAGGAACTGTTCATCATGCTGCTGCTCTGGGGCGCGGCGCTGGGTATCTGCCTGGTGCAGGGCCTGCCGAGCAACGACATGCGCTTCTGGGTGACCATGTTGCTGGTGCAGTCGCTGCCGTACCTGGCGGCCCTGATCATGGCCTTCCTTTCGTCGCTGCCCAAACCGGACGCAAAGGACGCGCCTGACCCCGCCGCCTAATTCGACGGCAATGCACTAAACGGCGGCCTCTGGTCGCCGTTTTGCTTTAAGATAACCGCCATTTTGCGCCCTGCCTGTAGGGCCGAGCTGGCCCGCTGACCTAGCGCCGCGCTGACTCGATAGAAAACGCCACTACCGCCTTGCCTTGCACCGGAGTTCCCCCATGACGGCCCACGCCGAGCTTTCGCCGACCCTTCAACTCGCCTGCGACCTGATCCGCCGCCCCTCGGTGACCCCGATTGACGCCGACTGCCAGAAGCTGATGATGCAGCGCCTGGGCGACGCCGGATTCAAGCTCGAGCCTATGCGTATCGAAGACGTGGACAACTTCTGGGCCAGCCACGGCAAGCACGACGGCCCGGTCCTGTGCTTTGCCGGCCATACCGATGTGGTTCCGACTGGCCCGGTGCAGGCCTGGCAGAACGATCCATTCGATGCCCTGATCGATGAGCACGGCATGCTGTGCGGGCGTGGCGCTGCCGACATGAAAGGCAGCCTGGCCGCCATGCTGGTCGCCGCCGAACGCTTTGTCGCCGACTACCCCGATCACCGCGGCTCGGTGGCCTTCCTGATCACCAGCGACGAAGAAGGTCCGGCCCACCACGGGACCAAGGCCGTGGTCGAGCGCCTTGCCGCACGCCGGGAGCGCCTGGACTGGTGCATCGTCGGCGAGCCTTCGAGCACATCCCTGGTCGGTGACGTGGTCAAGAACGGCCGTCGTGGCTCCCTCGGTGCGAAACTGACAGTACGCGGTGTGCAGGGTCATGTTGCCTACCCGCACCTGGCGAAGAACCCGATTCACCTGGCTGCGCCGGCCCTGGCCGAACTGGCCGCCGAGCACTGGGACGACGGCAACGCCTTCTTTCCGCCGACCAGCTTCCAGATCTCCAACGTAAACGCCGGTACCGGCGCGACCAACGTGATCCCGGGTGACCTGGTCGCGGTATTCAACTTCCGTTTCTCCACCGAATCCACCGTCGAAGGCCTGCAGCAGCGGGTCGCGACCATTCTCGACAAACATGGCCTGGACTGGCATGTGGACTGGGCGCTTTCGGGCCTGCCGTTCCTGACCGAACCGGGCGAACTGCTCGACGCGGTCTCGACCAGCATCCTGGCCGTCACCGGCCGTCAGACCCAGGCCTCGACCAGCGGCGGCACCTCCGATGGGCGCTTTATCGCCACACTCGGCACCCAGGTGGTCGAGCTGGGCCCGGTCAACGCGACCATTCACCAGGTCAACGAACGGGTCCTGGCCAGCGACCTCGATGTGCTGACCGAAATCTACTACCGCACCCTGATCGAGCTGCTCGCCTGATGCTTGCCTGCCCGATCTGCAGCGCCCCGCTCAACGCCGTGGACAATGGCGTCGGCTGCCCGGCGGGGCACCGTTTCGACCGCGCCCGCCAGGGTTACCTGAACCTGCTGCCAGTGCAGCACAAGAACAGCCGCGACCCGGGTGACAACCAGGCCATGGTCGAGGCGCGCCGCGACTTCCTCAATGCCGGCCACTACGCCCCCGTGGCCCGGCGCCTGGCCGAACTGGCCGCCGAGCGGGCCCCACAGCGCTGGCTGGATATCGGCTGCGGCGAGGGCTATTACACGGCGCAGATCGCCGACGCCCTGCCAAACGCCGAAGGCTACGCCCTGGATATCTCGCGCGAAGCGGTCAAACGTGCCTGCCGGCGCAATCCACGCCTGACCTGGCTGATTGCAAGCATGGCCCGCGTGCCCTTGGCCGACGCCAGCTGCCAGTTTCTCGCCAGTGTCTTCAGCCCGCTCGACTGGCAGGAGGCCAAGCGCCTGCTCAGCCCCGGCGGCGGCCTGATGCGTGTCGGCCCGACCCGCGAACACCTGATGGAGCTGCGCGAAAAGCTCTATGACGAAGTGCGCGATTACACCGACGACAAGCACCTGGCCCTGGTGCCCGACGGCATGTCCCTGGCGCACAGTGAGACCCTGGATTTCAACCTGACCCTCACCTGCCCCCAGGATCGTGCCAATCTACTGGCCATGACGCCCCACGGCTGGCGCGCCAGCGCCGAACGCCGGGCAGCGGTCATCGAGCAGGTCGAGCCGTTCCAGACCCGCGTGTCCATGCGCTACGATTATTTTGTGCTGCAATAACCCCTAAACCATGGCCGGTCGCCCTGGCGATCGGTGACAGAATCCGCGAATGGATTTTTCAGAACCACAGTGAGGACATCCATGCGCCAACCGGATATCGAGATTTACCTGAAAGACGCCGACGTCGACTACAAGGCCATCGCGGCCTGGTTGAGCAGCGCTATCGGCCCCTGCACCGACTGGGTCCAGAAAGGCCAGACCTACAAATGCAAGGCCGGTGATATCCCGGTGACCTGGCTGCCCAAGGCCGTGGGCAAATGGAACAGCCTCTACCTGGAAAGCGACCAGACGCCGTGGGAAAACGATATTGCCTGCGCCCGCGCCGCTTTTGCCGCGCTGAACGTGGAAGTGCGCTGCGCGCCGGGTAGTTGGGTCGAAGAAGAAGGTGAAGAATCGGCTGACCGCTGGATTCGGATCAGCGCCGACGGTGAAGAAGAAATCACCTGGCGTACCGCGTAAAAAGATCACTCGCAGAGGCTGCTCCGGGGGCTGAAACCGCCCGCGACAGCCTCTGCGAAGCGCTTACAGCCCTACTACGTCTTCGGCCTGCAGGCCTTTCTGACCGTCTACCACGGCGTACTCCACCTGCTGGCCTTCAGCCAGGGAGCGGTGCCCCTCGCCGCGAATGGCACGGTAGTGAACAAACACGTCCGCCCCGTCTTCACGCTGGATAAAGCCATAGCCCTTGGCGTCGTTGAACCACTTCACGTTGCCGGTTTCGCGCGTTGCCATACAGTCCTACTCCTTTTTTATTATGGGGCGGGCAGCGGGTAGCCCTTGCCCTGATAAGCCACCGCCCGAACTTCAGCCCACTCATGGCGGTCTGACAGTACGTGCGAAAGCGCGACGAGTATAAGGCAGCCCGAAAATCTCGCCCATCCCTATAAATAGCGGCTTTTTTGCCGATTTTAGGCAGATACGGCACACTATCGGCCCCGAGCAAACGCTCGGTTTACTCCACCTAATGCAGAAGCCGTATGACTCGCTCCCCTTTCCGTCGTCTTGTGTTCGGCACCCTACGCCGCCTGTTGTACCTCTGGGTGCGCTCGGAGACGATCAACCAATCGTCGTTCACCCTGAACCTCGACCGCAGTCGTCCGGTGTTCTACGTTCTGCAATCGCCGTCCCTGAGCGACCTGGCGGTGGTCGATGCCGAATGCACCAAAGCCGGCCTGCCACGCCCGGTCCTGCCGGTGGCGGTCGGCTCGCTGCTGGAACCCGCCGCATTCTTCTACCTGACCCCGGAGCCCGACTGGCTCGGCCGCCAGGACAAACGCGGCGCCCCACCCACCCTGGAGCGCCTGGTCAGCACCCTGGAAGAAAACCCCGCTGAAGACGCCCAGATCATTCCGGTCAGCGTTTTCTGGGGCCAGTCGCCGGCCAGCGAGTCGAGCCCCTGGAAGCTGCTATTCGCCGACAGCTGGGCCGTCACCGGGCGCCTGCGCCGCTTGCTGAGCATCCTGATCCTCGGCCGCAAGACCCGCGTGCAGTTCTCCGCGCCGATCCATCTGCGCGAACTGGTCCAGCACAACAAGGGCCATGAACGTACCGTGCGCATGGCCCAGCGCATCCTGCGGGTGCACTTTCGCAACCTGAAGAGCGCCGTGATCGGCCCCGACATCTCCCACCGTCGCAACCTGGTCAAGGGCCTGGTCAACGAGCCCCTGGTGCGCCAGGCAATCCTCGAAGAAGCCGAGCGCGAGAACATCTCTGCGGAAAAGGCCAAGGCCCAGGCCCTGCGCTACGCCAATGAAATCGCCTCGGACTACACCTACACGGTGATCCGGTTCCTCGAAGTGGTCTTGAGCTGGTTCTGGAACAAGATCTACGACGGCATCAAGGTCAACCATATCGAAGGCGTGCAGGCCATCGCCCCAGGTCATGAAGTGATCTACGTGCCCTGCCACCGCAGCCATATCGACTACTTGCTGCTGTCCTACCTGCTGTTTCGCAACGGCCTGACACCGCCCCATATCGCCGCCGGCATCAACCTGAACATGCCGGTGATCGGCAGCCTGCTGCGCCGTGGCGGCGCGTTTTTCATGCGCCGGACCTTCAAGGGCAACCCGCTGTACACCTCGGTGTTCAACGAGTACCTGCACACCCTGTTCACCAAGGGCTTCCCGGTGGAGTACTTCGTCGAAGGCGGCCGTTCGCGCACCGGGCGCATGCTGCAACCCAAGACCGGCATGCTGGCGATTACCCTGCGCAGCTTCCTGCGCTCCTCGCGCACCCCGATTGTCTTCGTGCCGGTGTATATCGGCTATGAGCGTGTGCTGGAAGGCCGCACCTACCTGGGCGAACTGCGCGGGGCGAGCAAGAAGAAGGAATCGATCTTCGACATCTTCAAAGTGGTCGGCGCGCTCAAGCAGCGCTTTGGCCAGGTGGCGGTGAACTTCGGCGAACCGATAAAACTGGCCGAGTTTCTCGACCATGAACAGCCGGACTGGCGCGCCCAGGACCTGGCTCCGCAGTACCGTCCGGCCTGGCTGAATGAAACCACCCACCGCCTGGGCGAGCGCGTCGCCCGCCACCTCAATGAAGCGGCGGCGGTCAACCCGGTCAACCTGGTGGCCCTAGCCCTGCTGTCCACCAGCCGCCTGGCGCTGGACGACCGCGCCATGGCCCGGGTCCTCGACCTCTACCTGGCCCTGCTGCGCAAAGTGCCCTATTCGCCCCATACCACCCTGCCCGAAGGCGACGGCCGGGCGCTGATCGAACACGTCAAGGGCATGGACCTGGTCTGCGAGCAAAGCGACGCCCTGGGCAAGATCCTCTACCTGGACGAGCAGAATGCCGTCCTGATGACCTATTACCGCAACAACGTGCTGCATATCTTTGCCCTGCCGGCGCTGCTGGCGAGCTTCTTCCAGAGCAGTTCACGAATCAGCCGCGAACAGATCCTGCGCTACACCCGCGCGCTGTACCCGTACCTGCAATCAGAGTTGTTTATCCGTTGGTCCCTGGACGAGCTCGACGCTGTGGTCGACCAATGGCTGCAAGCCTTTGTCGAGCAGGGCCTGCTGCGCTTCGAAAATGAGCTGTACCTGCGCCCGGCACCGAGTTCGCGACATTTCGTGCTGCTCACCCTGCTGTCCAAAAGCATCACCCAGACCCTGCAACGCTTCTACATGGCGATCTCGCTGCTGCTCAACAGCGGCCAGCACAGCATCAGCGCCGAAGAGCTGGAAGACCTGTGCACAGTCATGGCCCAGCGCCTGTCGATCCTGCATGGCCTCAACGCCCCGGAGTTCTTCGACAAAAGCCTGTTCCGCCACTTTATCCAGACCCTGCTCGACCTGGACGTGCTACGCCGCGACCCGGCCGGCAAATTGAGTTACCACGAACTGCTCGGCGAACTGGCCGAAGGTGCAGCCAAACGGGTGTTGCCTGCCGAGATCCGCCTGTCGATCCGCCAGGTGGCCGTGCACCGTGCCGAAGACGCTGCGGACCTGAAGCCGAGCGCCGAGTAGAAAACCCGCTAGATTGACTGAACAGCGCCTCTCGATGAGGCGCCCTACAGGAAGCTCCCGATGAAAAAACTGTCCCTGCTCTGCCTCACCGCCCTGCTGGCAGCCTGCCAAAGCCCGCAACCCGTGGCCAAGGCGGCGCTCGACGGCGAAGTCTTTTACCTGCAACGCATTGCCTTGCCACCTGCCGCGACGCTGAGCGTGACCCTGCAGGACGTTTCCCTGGCCGACGCACCGGCGGTGACCCTCGCCGAGCAGAAAGGCCCAGTCCACGGCCAGGTGCCACTGCCGTTCCACCTCGACTACGACCCGGCGCAGGTCAAACCCGGCCATCGCTACTCGGTCAGCGCTCGCATCGAACACGCGGGCGAGCTACTGTTTATCAGTACCGAACACCACGGTGTGCAACTGAACGGCCAGGACCCGCAACCGCTGCGGATTCGCGTCGACTCGGTGCAATGATTCTTCAACTTTTCGCATAAGGAAGTCCCCCCATGCTCCGTCCTTCCCTTCGCTTTGCCGGCCTGTGCGCGGGCTTGCTGGTTTGCGCCAATGCCCTGGCGTTGTCCCTGAGCGACCTGTCCCAGGGCGACGCCACTGGCGGGCTCAAGGACGCACTGACCCAGGGCGCGCAGATCGCCGTCAAACAACTGGGGGCTCCCGGTGGTTTCAGCAACAACCCCGAGGTCAAGATCGGCTTGCCAGGCAAGTTGGAAAAGGCCGCTGGCGCCCTGAAAATGCTCGGTATGGGCGATCAAATCACCGAACTTGAGGCCAGCATGAACAAAGCGGCCGAATCCGCCGTGACCCAGGCCCAGCCAATCCTGGTGAATGCCGTGAAAAACATGAGCGTGAGCGATGCCAAGGGCATTCTCAGCGGCGGCCAGGATTCGGCAACCCAGTATCTGGACAAAAGCAGCCGCGAGCAGATCCGCGCCAAGTTCCTACCGATCGTCAAGCAATCCACGGACAAGGTCGGTGTCGCCCAGCAGTACAACGCACTCGCCAAAAAGGCTCCAATGGGCCTGCTCGGTGGCAACAGCGACAGCGTCGAAAACTACGTGACGGAACAAGCGCTGAACGGTTTGTTCAAGATGATCGCCCAGCAGGAAGAAAGCATCCGCCAGAACCCGGCGGCAGCGGCCACCAGCCTGGCCAAGAAAGTCTTCGGCGCGCTCTGACCGCGCCCGATGCTCGCGAGCCTTTGCCGCTCGCGAGCAAGTACCCTGCTCCCGGTCTACCCCTTCTTGACCTTGAACCACGCCGCATACAGCGCCGGCAGGAACAACAGGGTCAAGGCCGTCGCCACGATCAACCCGCCCATGATCGCCACCGCCATCGGCCCGAAGAATACGCTGCGTGACAGCGGAATCATCGCCAGCACCGCCGCCAGGGCGGTCAGTACGATAGGCCGGAAGCGGCGCACCGTCGCTTCGATAATGGCCCGCCAGGGCTCAAGCCCGGAGCGGATATCCTGCTCGATCTGGTCCACCAGGATCACCGAATTACGCATGATCATGCCCGACAGCGCGATGGTCCCGAGCATGGCGACGAAGCCGAACGGTTGACGGAACACCAGCAGGAACAGCACCACGCCGATCAACCCCAGGGGCGCCGTCAGAAACACCATGGCCGTGCGCGAAAAGCTGCGCAGTTGCAGCATCAGCAAGGTCAGCACCACCACGATAAACAACGGTACGCCAGCATTGACCGAGGCCTGGCCACGGCTGGAATCTTCCACCGTACCGCCCACATCCAGCAGATAGCCATCGGGCAATTCGGCGCGGATCGGCTCCAGGGTCGGCAGGATCTGCTTGACCAGGCTCGCCGGCTGTTCCGGGCCGTAGATGTCGGCCCGTACCGTGACATTGGGCAGGCGGTTGCGGTGCCAGATAATCCCTTCCTCGAAGCCGTATTCCAGGGTCGCCACCTGGGACAGCGGCACACTCTGGCCATTGTCCGTCGGCACCGCCAGGCTCGGCAGCAAGGCCAGTTCGCTACGCTCCTGCAACGTGCCGCGCAGCAGTATCTCGATCAACTCGTTGTCTTCGCGGAACTGGCTGACGGCTGAGCCGGTGAGCGAGCTTTGCAGGAACTTCGCCAGGTTGGCCGTGCTCACGCCCAGGGCACGGGCGCGATCCTGGTCGATATTGAGGTAAACCACCTTGCTCGGCTCTTCCCAGTCCAGGTGCACGTTGGCCACATAGGGGTTTTCGCGAACCTTGGCCGCCACCTTGCGCGCCAGGGCGCGGACTTCCTCGATATGCTCGCCGGTCACCCGGAACTGCACCGGATACCCCACAGGCGGGCCGTTTTCCAGGCGCGTCACCCGCGAACGCATCGACGGAAACTCTTCATTGAGGGTTTCGATCAGCCAGGTGCGCAGCGACTCACGCTCCTCAATCGACTTGGCCAGTACCACGATCTGGGCGAAGCTCGCCGCCGGCAGTTGCTGGTCCAGCGGCAAGTAGAAACGCGGCGAACCGGTGCCGACATAAGCCACATAGTTGTCGATGCCGGGATGTTCCTTCAGCAAGCCTTCCAGACGCTTGACCTGGTCGGCGGTGTTGCTCAGCGAAGCGCCCTCGGCCAGCTTGAGATCGACCATCAACTCCAGTCGCCCGGAAGCCGGGAAGAATTGCTGGGGCACAAAGCGGAACAAGCCGACAGAACCGACAAATAACAAGAGCGTCAGGACAATCACCGTCTTGCGCCGATTGATGCACCACTCCACCAGACGCCGCACGCGCTGGTAGAACGGCGTGCCATACGGGTCCGGCGCATCGGGGCCGCTACCGTGCTTGGCCGCATGGAGCTTGGCCAGGTCCGGCAGCAGGCGCTCACCCAGGTAGGGCACAAACACCACGGCGACGATCCAGGAGGCAATCAGCGCGATGGTCACTACCTGGAAGATCGAGCGGGTGTACTCGCCGGTACTCGACTGTGCCGTGGCAATCGGCAGGAACCCGGCGGCGGTGATCAGGGTGCCGGTCAGCATCGGGAATGCCGTGCTGGTCCAGGCATAGCTCGCCGCCTTGAAGCGGTCGAAGCCCTGCTCCATCTTGATCGCCATCATTTCCACCGCAATGATCGCGTCATCCACCAGCAGCCCCAACGCCAGCACCAGGGCCCCGAGGGAAATCTTGTGCAGGCCGATGCCCAGGTAATACATGGTGGCAAAGGTCATCGCCAGCACCAGCGGAATCGCCAGGGCAACCACCATCCCGGTGCGCACCCCCAGGGAGAAAAAGCTCACCAGCAAGACAATCGCCAGGGCCTCGACCAGCACCCGGACAAACTCGCCGACCCCGGTCTTGACCGCCGCCGGCTGATCGGACACCTTGCTCAGGTGCATCCCGGCCGGCAGGTTGTTCTGGATCCGCGCGAACTCGGCTTCCAGGGCCTTGCCCAGAACCAGGATATCGCCGCCGTCCTTCATCGCGACAGCCAGGCCGATGGCGTCTTCGCCCATAAAGCGCATGCGCGGTGCCGGTGGGTCGTTGAAGGCCCGGCGGACATCGGCCACATCGGCGATGCGCAAGGTACGATCGCCGACCCGAATCGGGAAATTGCTGATCTGCTCGACCGTCTTGAAGTTACCGCTGACCCGCAGTTGCACGCGCTCGGTCGGCGTTTCGAAAAAACCGGCGGTGGACACCGCGTTCTGTTCCTCCAGCGCCTTCTGCACGGCCGCCAGGGGTAGGCCAAGGGTCGCCAGCTTGACGTTCGACAGCTCGATCCAGATCTTCTCGTCCTGCAGCCCCAGCAGTTCGACCTTGCCCACGTCCTTGACCCGCTGCAACTGGATCTGCACCCGGTCGGCGTAATCCTTGAGTACGGCGTAATCGAAGCCGTCGCCGGTCAGCGCATAGATATTGCCGAAGGTGGTGCCGAATTCATCATTGAAGAATGGCCCCTGCACCCCAGACGGCAAGGTGTGGCGAATATCGCTGATCTTCTTGCGGACCTGGTACCACAGCTCGGGAATCTGCTGGGAACGCATCGAGTCACGGGCCATGAAGGTCACCTGGGACTCACCTGGGCGAGAAAACGAGACAATGCGTTCGTACTCGCCGGTCTCCATCAGTTTCTTCTCGATCCGTTCGGTGACCTGCCGCGAAACTTCCTCCGCCGTGGCGCCAGGCCACAGCGTGCGAATGACCATGGCCTTGAAGGTGAAGGGTGGATCTTCGCTTTGCCCCAACTTGTTGTAAGACAGCGCGCCAACAATCGCGAGCAACAGCATCAGGAACAGGACGATCTGGCGATTGCGCAACGCCCAGGCGGAAAGATTGAAACCCATCGGGGATTACTCCTTGCCCGCCAGACTGACGACGCGGTTGGAGCGGTCCACCGGCCGGACCTCCTGGCCCTCGTTCAGCACATGCACCCCAGCCGCCACGACCCAGTCGTTGGCCGACAGCCCCTCGAAAACCGGCACCGTCTTCTCACCAAACGCCCCGACCTTGACCGGCACCCGTGTCAGCTTGTTGCCTGCGTCGAGCCGCCAAACATAGGCCGCGCCATTTTCCGCCGTGACGGCCGACAACGGCACCGCCAGCGCCACCTGTCCGGCGTGCTGGATAAACACTCGGGCGCTCTGGCCCAGTTCGGCCGGCACCTTGTCGACGGTAAAAGCGATCCGTGCGGCAAACGTCCGCGACTTTGGATCGGCCGCCGGCGAGAGCTCGCGGATATGCCCGATAAAACGCTGATCCGGCTGCGACCAGAGTTCGACCGCGACCTCCTGGCCAATCCGGAACCGGCCAAAGGCCTGCTCCGGCAGACTGATAGCCACTTCACGGGCGCCGTCGGCCGCCAGTACAAAGACCGTCTGGCCGGCAGCCACCACCTGGCCGACTTCCACCAGGCGCTTGGCGACCACCCCATCCTGGGGCGCGCGCAACACGGCGTAACCGGCCTGGTTGCTGGCCACGTCGAACTCGGCCTGGACCTGTTTGAGCCGCGCTTCGCCGGCGCGGTAGAGGTTCTCGGCATTATCGAACTGCGAACGGCTGACCAGTTGGCGCTCCATCAAGGTCTTGTAGCGATCACGTTCGGAACGCACCAGATTGAGGTTGGCCTGGGCTGCCGCGACCTGGGCGCGAATCGCCTCCAGTTGCAGACGCACATCCTGCGGATCCAGTTCGGCCAGCGCCTGGTTGGCCTTGATCCGCTCGCCTTCCTCGACCAGTCGTCGGCTGACCTTGCCGCCAATGCGGAACGCCAGGTCCGGCTCGAACCGCGCCCGGACTTCTCCCGGATAGCTGTCCAACGCCTGCGCCGAAGGTTCTGGATGAACCACCATCGCGGGGCGAATATTGACCTGGACAGCGGCTTGATGGTCGCAGGCGCTCAAAAGCGACAGCAGACCGAGAGGCAAAGCGAGGGACAAGGCATGGCGGAACATGGCGGCGGACCTTTCGCAAACGACGCTTGGAGTATTTATACTGGCCAGTATGTTATTAATAGCAAACTCACCAGTCCAGTATTAAAAGCGCAGAATGCCCACTAATTTCTCCTCTCCCAACGGCCCTGGCCGTCCCAAGGATCTGGCCAAGCGCCAGGCCATTCTCGATGCCGCAAAAAACCTGTTTGTGCGCAACGGCTACGCCAGTACCAGCATGGATGCGGTGGCCACCGAGGCGGGGGTGTCGAAGCTGACGGTCTACAGTCACTTCAACGACAAGGAAACCCTGTTTGCTGCGGCCATCGAAGCCAAATGCCGCTCGCAACTGCCCGAACTGCTCTTCGAATTGCCCCAAGGGGTTCCCCTGGAAATGGTGCTACGCAGCATCGGCATGGGTTTCCAGACGCTGATCAACAGCGAGGAGTCGATCAATATGCACCGCTTGATCGCCGCCCTGGGCAGCCAGGACCCCAAGCTTTCCCAACTGTTCTTCGAAGCCGGCCCCCAGCGCATGCTCCAGGAAATGGAGCGTTTGCTGGGCAAAATCCAGAACGCCGGCCTGCTCTACTTCGAGAATCCCCAGACCGCCGCCGAGCACTTTTTCTGTCTCCTCAAGGGCGCGGCCAACTTCCGCCTGCTCTACGGTTGCGGCGAGCCGCTCAGCGGGGCCGCAGCCGAGGCGCATGTCGAGGAAGTGGTCAAGCTGTTCATGCGCGCCTACCACCCCGATCACGGCCTGCATGCTGGCTAGGCAGCAACCACTACGTCATCAGGGCTTGAGGGCTTTCTTGGGGTAGATATCGTAACGGCTCGACTTGCCTTCCAGCCCATGACTTGGCTTGGGGCCATCAATGCAGGGCGCCTTGCGCGGGCGCTTGACCACCACCCGATGGCTGGCCAGGGCCAGGGCCGCGGCCAGCAGGGCCGGGGCGTCGAGGTCGTCACCGACCAGGGGCCGAAACACACGCATCTCTTTTTTCACCAGCGCGCTCTTGTCGCGATGGGGAAACATCGGATCCAGGTAAATCACCTGGGGCGGCTCGCCCTCCCAGTGGGTCATCACCTCAATGGCATTGCCCTTGAACAGACGCATACGCGCGACGATGGGCGCCACCTCGTGATCACCCTGCCCGCGCGCCAGCCCGTCTTCCAGCAAGGCGGCGATCAGCGGCTGGCGCTCGATCAGGCTCATCTCGCAGCCGAGGCTGGCCAACACGAACGCGTCCTTGCCCAGCCCGGCCGTGGCATCCAGCACCCGCGGGCGCACGCCAGGCTGAACCCCGACCGCCTTGGCAATCATTTGCCCATTACCGCCGCCATACAGCCGCCGATGGGCCGCGCCGCCCTCGACAAAGTCGACCCGCACCGGCCCCGGCGCATCCAGCCCGAGCTGCTGCAACTGCAACCCCTGGTCGCAGACCTGCAGGACAAACTGCGCTTCTTCTGCCTCTAACGGCAGGCCAAGACGCTCCGCCCACTGCCGGGCCTGCGGCTCCAGCGCTGCGTCCAGGGCTTGGACTCTGACCAGACTGGCCGTTTGATGCTCGCTCATGGAAAAACACGCTCAAAAATTTAATGATCGGCAAAAGCTGCCGATAACAGAATGATTCCGCATTTTGCCAGACCTGCGCGTCAACCGAGAGCCATGTCAGACATTCAACGCACATCCATAGGTTACGTATCGCCCTACAGCGACTACGGCCTGCAGAACTCCCAGGCACTGAGCGGCGTCAGCCATCTGTGGCAGGACTTCTTTGCGCGTGCGTTGCAGGAGCAAATCGGTGATGCTCCAGAGGTTGATGCCCAGGCCCTGGCCTTGCCGCAGGACCCGGCCATTGAGCCCAGTGCCGGTAGCGACCTGCTGGCGAAAATCGTCGACCAGCGCCAGTGCGATGTCCACGAAACCGAGGTCAAGCCACCGGAGCCGTTGTTCCTGCCGATCGCCGAGCTGGAACTGGACCTGCTGAAAAAGCTCGCCCCGCCTTACCCGGACGACGAAATCGTCGCCCAACAGCAGCAACAGAATTTCGACAGCGGCTGGGTCCGCCCCATCGTCCTGACGGCGGGCCAACCGCTTCCCGAGCCAGGCCCGGCGCCACAACCGCGCCCTCTGCATCTGCCCATCGCCGAATTCGAGCTGGAGTTGCTGGACAAACCGGCCAAGCCTTACCCGAGCGAAGAACTGGTCGAGCAGCAGCGTCACCTGGACTACGACCTGGCCTGGGCTCGGCCATTGATCGTACAGAACCTGCGCATCGCCGCCTGATCCCGAACCTCAGCCTTTAAACAGCCCATTGATCCGTGCAAACGGCATTGCCTGGCTGGCCCGTTCGAAATGGCCCTGCCCCTGGATCTGCGCAGCCGCCTCATAAAAGGCGCCATAGGCCGCACGAGCCAGGGCCGACCCCAGGCTGACACGCTTGACGCCCATGGCCGCCAGGTCCGCCACCGACAGCGCCACATGGCTCGGCATCAGCACATTGACCGGCTTGGGAGCGACCGCCCTGACCACCGCCAAAATCTCCTGAACATTGCGCAGGCCCGGCGCATAGAGCACATCGGCACCCGCTTCGGCAAAGGCCTGCAGCCGGCGGATGGTGTCCTCCAGATCCATGCGCCCATTGAGCAGGTTTTCCGCACGCGCGGTCAGCGTAAAGGCGAATGGCAGGCGTCGCACGGCCGCGACCGCCGCTTCAATGCGCTCGACGGCCAGATGGAAGGGATAGATAGGTTCGTCCGCCCGGCCACTGGCATCCTCGATGGAGCCACCGACCAGCCCGGCCGCGGCCGCCTGGCGAATGGTCTCGGCGCAGCCTGCGGGATCATCGGCAAAACCATTCTCCAGATCCGCCGCCACCGGCAACCCGGTGGCATCGACAATCGCCCGGGCATTGCCCAGGACCTCGGCACGCGACAGCGCACCTTCGGCATCCGGACGCCCCAGGGAAAACGCCAACCCCGCGCTGGTGGTCGCCAGCGCCTCGAATCCCAGCCCTGCGAGCATTTTCGCCGAACCGGCATCCCAGGGATTGGGGACCACAAAAGCCCCTTCGCGCTCATGCAGCGCTTTGAACATTTCGCCTTGGCGCGTTTGCACACTCATGGGCTCGACTCCGTGACAACCGTACCGTCACAGCAACCCAAGTTGCTCCACGGCGGGCTCTCTGTATAACTCAGGCAGGCCCGGCAAACCAGGCAGGCGCGTCATCAGTTGCCCATGGAAACGCCGGGCCAGTTCGGGCGCGAGACGGTTGTCGGAGGTGTGCAAGAAGATATAGGGCGTGCGCCCTTCCTCGATCCAGCCGGCGATTTTCTCGACCCACGGCCGTAAAAACGGATCATTGGCTTCCAGTTCCGGATGGCCGATAAAACGCACCTGAGGGCACCCACTGAACGCCGTCGGGCGTGGCGGCACGCGCGGTTTCTTGGACTGGGCATGCAGCACCGCCGGCGTGGTCAGGGTGCAACTGAATAAGGCGCGCGGATCGAGACATATGCGCTCGACACCACGCTCGCTCAACAGGCGGTTCAGCAACCGCTCGGCATCACCTCGGGCAAAGAACTCGGGGTGCCGCACTTCCACCGCCACCGGCCGTTCCAGGGCCTCGATAAAGCCGATCAGCTCGGCCAGGCGTTGTGGGCCGAAGCTCGCAGGTAATTGCAGCCAGAGCGGCGCCACGCGCGCGCCCAGCGGTTTGAGCAGTTGCAGAAAGTCCTCGGCAGCACCGAGTTGCTCATGCAGGTTGCCCCCGTGACTGATATCGCGAGGAAACTTGGCGGTAAAGCGAAAATGCTCGGGCATCATCTGTGCCCAGCGCTCGACCGTCGTCACTGCCGGGCGCGCATAGAACGTGGTGTTGCCTTCGACGGCATTGAACACCTGGCTGTAGAGGCTCAGGAAATCGCCGGAGCGGGCATCCGCTGGATAGAGAAACTCGCGCCAGGCGCTTTCACTCCAGGAGGGACAACCGAGGAAATAAGGGAGGGCAGAAGCAGTCATTGCTCAGATATACAGGTCGAGCCCCAACACTTCCATCTCCCAGTCGACAAAACCGGCTGTGGTCAGGTAGCTCGTCAGCGCCGTGGCGACGCTTTTGCTCATGGCGCGGGGGAAAATCAAGTCCTGCTGGCGTGCCGGCAAAGAGGCGATACGCTCGCCAGAAGCCTGATTTCGCGGGGCTGGCGGCGTTTCGAACTCGATCACCTCATCGTCGTCAGGCGCTTGGGCCTGGCTCTTGCGAGGCTTGCGCTTGACCGGATAAGAATGGGATGAAAAGCCGTCTATACGCATAGATGCTTACTCAGTATCGATGATGGCAATTTAGCGGCACCTGCTAAAACAAGCAAATGCCCGAGTGATAACCAGACCACATAACCTGGAAAAGGTTTATCTGCAGATTGCCAGACTGCTGCTCGTTTATACGGCCGGCTTCTTCGGCGTCGCGACTTTATCGCGCAGATACACCGGCTGCGCCAGATCGGCAACGATGGCTTCGCCACGGGCCCAGGCGAAGCGTGCCAGTGTCAGCAAGTCTTCAGCATGGGGCAGCATCCCGGCATCCAAAGTGTAGGGTTTGAGCCCGATTCGCTCGGCATAGCCCCAGCCCGTGCCCGCGCCAAACCAGCTACCCTCGGCGCCCGCCGGCAATGCCGCCAGCTCGGGGGCCAGCACGGCTTCGTGCCCCTGCAAACGCATCTCCCCGGCCTCTTCGCGATAGCAGCCCCAGTACACTTCGTCCATACGCGCATCGATCGCCGCCGCCACCTGGGTCGCGCCGTGTTCGCGCAAGGCACGCTGGGCCAGCACCGCCAGGTTCGACACTGGCAACACCGGGCGCTCCAGTGCAAAAGCCAGGCCCTGGACCACCCCAATGGCAATGCGCACGCCAGTAAAGGCGCCCGGCCCACGACCGAAGGCAATCGCATCGACCGCCTTCAGGGTGGTGCCCGCATCGGCCAGCAACTGCTGGATCATCGGCAGCAGCTTCTGGGCGTGCAGGCGCGGGATCACCTCGTAGTGGCTCGTCACCTTGCCATCGTGCAGCAGGGCAACGGAGCAAGCTTCAGTCGCGGTATCCAGGGCCAGCAAGGTACTCATCGGGGTTTCCATCGGCGGAGAAAAAAGTTCGGGCATTATAAACAGCAACGGCCCGCAAGCGGGCCGTTGAAGATGTCGCTAAACGCGCTTTCAGCTCAGGGCTTCAAGCACCTTGGTGGTGATCGCTTCCACCGAACCGACGCCAGCGATATGGCTGTACTTCGGCTTGCCCTGGCTGGCCGCCAGGTTCTGGTAGAAGTCCACCAGAGGCTTGGTCTGCGAGTGGTAGACCGAGAGGCGATGGCGCACGGTTTCCTCGGTGTCGTCCTTGCGCTGTACCAGCTCTTCGCCGGTCACATCATCCTTGCCCTCGACTTTCGGCGGGTTGTAGATGGTGTGGTAAACGCGACCCGAGGCTTCGTGCACGCGACGACCAGCGATACGTTGAACGATCTCTTCGTCATCGACGGCGATTTCGATCACGTGGTCCAGTTCGACACCGTTCTTGACCAGCGCTTCTGCCTGGGGAATGGTGCGCGGGAAGCCGTCGAACAGAAAGCCGTTGACGCAGTCGGGCTGACTGATGCGTTCCTTGACCAGGTTGATGATCAGCTCATCGGAAACCAGGCCACCGCTGTCCATGACGCCCTTGGCGATCAGGCCCAGCTCGGTGCCGGCCTTGACGGCAGCACGCAGCATGTCGCCGGTGGAGATTTGCGGAATAGCGAACTTCTCGGTGATGAACTTAGCCTGAGTACCTTTACCGGCCCCGGGAGCTCCCAGCAAAATCACGCGCATCGATGTGCTCCTCAATTTTTTTATAAAGATAACGTCGGATTCGCCTCATGGGGCCAATCTCAAATATAGGGTCATGGCCGCCCAAACGGCCAAAGGCTGATCAAGATACACAGCCGACCGGGCCCACACAAGCCGCCGAAAGTCGGAGAAACCTGCGTCAATAAGACGCCAAAAAGCCAGTAGGCCAAGGCGCAACCCGCTAATGAAGTACCGCCTGAGCAGGGTAGCCAATCCCTACGGATCGGCCAGTTGCCGTGATTCGCCCCTGCCCTGGAGTGTCAGCCAGTATTGCGCAAGCCCGCCGCGATTCCGGCCACACAGACCAGCAGCGCCTGTTCCAGCGGGCTTCCCTGGGGCGCTTGCGCACGCCGGGAGCGGGCCAGCAGTTCGGCCTGTAATAGATGCAACGGGTCCAGATAGGTATTGCGCAAGCGGATGAATTCCAGGGTGTCCGGGCTATGGGCCAGCAGTTGCGACTGCCCGGTCAAGCCCAGCACCACACTGCACGCCTGCGACAATAGGTCGCGTAAATGCACCCCCAATGGCAGCAGATCCGGCTCGACCAGCCGCTCGTCATACAGCCTGGCGATATCGGCATCGGTTTTGGCCAGGACCATTTCCAACATATCGATGCGCGTGCGGAAGAACGGCCAGCGCCCGCGCATCTCTTGCAACTGCGCACCCTCACCACGCGCCAGCGCCTTGCTCAAGGCCGCCTCCCAGCCCAGCCAGGCCGGCAGCATTAGGCGCGTCTGGGTCCAGCCGAAAATCCACGGAATCGCCCGCAGGCTTTCAATCCCGCCAGCCCGGCGCTTGGCCGGTCGGCTGCCCAGCGGCAGCCGGCCCAGTTCCTGCTCCGGCGTCGACTGGCGGAAGTATTCGACAAACTGCGGATTCTCGCGCACCACCGCGCGGTAGGCATTCACGCCATCGGCGGCCAGCTTGTCCATTACCTCGCGCCAGGCCGGCTCCGGTGGGGGTGGCGGCAACAAGGTCGCTTCCAGTACCGCGGCCAGATAGAGGTTGAGGTTCTGCTCGGCGATATCCGGCAGGCCGAACTTGAAGCGGATCATCTCGCCCTGTTCGGTGGTCCGGAAACGTCCCGCCACCGACCCCGGCGGCTGCGACAGGATCGCCGCATGGGCCGGGCCGCCGCCCCGGCCGACCGTGCCGCCGCGACCATGGAACAGTAACAGTTCGACCTGCTGCTCCCGGCAGATCTCCACCAGTTGCTCCTGGGCCCGGTACTGGGCCCAGGCCGCCGCCGTGGTACCGGCATCCTTGGCCGAGTCGGAATAGCCGATCATCACTTCCTGCGGGCCTTGCAGACGCGCGCGATAACCGGGCAACAGCAACAGGCGCTGGATCACCGGCCCGGCGTTGTCCAGATCGGCCAGGGTCTCGAACAGCGGCACCACCCGCATCGGCCGCAACACCCCGGACTCCTTGAGCAGCAACTGCACCGCCAGCACATCGGAGGCCGCCCCGGCCATGGAGATCACATAGGAACCCAGCGAGGCAGCCGGCGCACCGGCAATTTCCCGGCAGGTGGCCAGGACCTCGGCCGTGTCCGCTGCGGGTTTGAAGTGGCTTGGCAACAGGGGGCGACGATTGTTCAGCTCGGTCATCAGGAAACTCAGCCGCGTCTCCTCGTCCCACTCTTCATAGCGCCCCAGGCCCAGGTAGTCGGTGATTTCGGTCATCGCCGCGCTATGCCGGGACGCGTCCTGACGAACGTCCAGGCGTACCAGGAACAGGCCGAAGGTCGCCGCCCGGCGCAGGCAATCGAGCAATGGGCCATTGGCAATCACGCCCATGCCGCACTCATGCAGCGAGTTGTAGCAAAGCTGCAGCGGTTCGAGCAGCTCGCGGTTGTGCTGCAACAGATCCGCCGGCATCGGCACGTTGCCTTTCAGCGCGGCCTGGGCCCAGCTACGCGTGGAACGCAGACGGTCACGCAACTGCTTGAGCAGGCTGCGATAAGGCTCACTGCTATCACCCACCCGCGCCTGCAGCTCGGCATTGGCTTGCTGCATCGACAACTCGGCCGCCAGGTGCTCGACATCGCGCAGATACAGGTCCGCCGCCATCCAGCGCGCCAGCAGCAGCACCTCGCGGGTCACCGCCGCCGTGACATTGGGGTTGCCATCGCGATCGCCGCCCATCCAGGACGCAAAGCGGATCGGCGCGGCTTCCAGGGGCAAGTGCAATCCGGTGGCCGCATGCAGGGCCTGGTCGGCCTTGCGCAGGTAATGGGGAATGGCGTGCCAGAGCGAATGCTCGATAACGGCAAAGCCCCACTTGGCTTCGTCCACCGGCGTCGGCCGCACGCGGCGGATCTCTTCGGTGTGCCACGCCTCGGCGATCAACCGCTGTAACCGTTGCTGGATCTCGTCCCGCTCGGCGCGGGTCAGGTCCCGGTGGTCTTGGGCAGCCAGTTGCGCGGCAATCGCATCGTATTTCTGGATCAGCGTACGGCGGGCCACCTCGGTCGGATGAGCGGTCAGCACCAGCTCGATTTCCAGCCGGCCAAGCTGACGGGCCAGCGCCTCGGCCCCATGCCCTTCGGCCAGCAGCCGAGCCAGCAGTTCGGGCAAGACCCGGGCCTCGAACGGTGCCGGCTGAGAATCATCGCGGCGATGAATCAGTTGGTACTGCTCGGCGATGTTGGCCAGATTGAGAAACTGATTGAACGCTCGCGCCACTGGCAGCAGTTCGTCTTCGCGCAGTTGATCGAGGCTGGCGCCCAGGGCCTCGCCTACCGAACCACCCCGATCAGCCTTGGCACCGTGGCGGATGCGTTCAATCTTGTCGAGGAACTCAGCGCCATGCTGATCCCGGATGGTATTGCCCAATAGCTCGCCCAGCAGGTGGACGTCCTCTCGCAAACGCAGATCGATATCGCTCATCAGCCACTTCTCCAGCGGACTCTTGAAGACATGCAAAGCCCAAGAGTGCCCCACCGCGCCGCGGACTTACAAGATCGCCGTGAACCTGCGGCATCGGGTCTAGTCTCTAGTTAAGCCATTGCCATGGCTGATCACTCACCTGTGCCTGCCCCCGCAGGCAACAACCGAGGTTGCTATGAAAATCCGCGAACTCGCCCAGCAGTGGGAAGAAACCGCCAAAGGGCCCCTGACACCGACCGGCTACGCCATTCACCTGGATATGGAAGCGGCTGCCCGGCTGGCCGCCATTGCCGAGATGTACCCCAAGCGCACCCCCGAAGAACTGCTCGGGGAACTGCTGGGCGCGGCACTGGAGGAGTTGGAAGCCAGCTTCCCCTACATCCGGGGTCAGCAGGTGATCGCCACGGATGAAGAAGGCGATCCACTCTACGAAGATGTCGGCCCCACCCCACGCTTCCTCGCTCTGTCACGGCGTTATCTGCACGACCTGAGCGCTTCGACAGATAAGCCAAAACACTGATCAACGCCCCCTGCACTCACTCCCAGACACCTGTCCCCGGCCGTTAGAAAGCCGGGGATACCCCTGTACACAGGCAAAAGTTCCGTAAAAAAATCACTGTCCAAGGTGTCAGGTTTTTTTCCAGGCATCTGGCCATCTTTGCTGAACTATTCAAAAAAGCCTCGGGTCACAGCCAGTAGCCATCGCTGGAACAGCCGTTTCATAAGTGCTCTTGAAGCCTGCAAGACCAGGGTGGATGACAAAGTTATCAGGCGTACCCAATGGAGTTGAAGACCATGAAGATCAGCACTGCCACATCCTCGTTCAAACCGCTGCGCAGCCTCAAGCTCGCCACACTGGCCCTAGGCAGCAGCCTCGTTCTGGCCGGGTGTGCCGGCAACCCGCCGAGCGAGCAGTACGCGGTGACCCAATCGGCGGTCAACAGCGCGGTCAGCGCTGGTGGCACCGAGTTCGCCGCAGTGGAAATGAAGTCTGCTCAGGACAAGCTCAAACAAGCCGAACTGGCCATGCATGACAAAAAGTACGACGAAGCCCGGCGCCTGGCCGAACAGGCCGAATGGGACGCCCGCGTCGCCGAACGCAAAGCCCAGGCGGCCAAGGCCGAAAAAGCCGTACAGGACGCCAAACAGGGCGTTCAGGAACTGCGTCAGGAAGGCATGCGCAACGTGCAATAAGCACCCGGCTACCTCCCTCTGCTACCCGTTACGCGATCTAAAGGACGAATTATTATGCGCAAACAATTGATGATCCCTGCCCTCCTCGCCCTGAGCGTTGGCCTGGCGGCCTGCTCTTCGCAACCGAACGTCAATCTGGAGCAGGCACGGACCAATTACGCCGGCCTGCAGGCCAATCCGCAGGCCAGCAAGGTCGCGGCCCTGGAGACCAAGGACGCCAGCGACTGGCTGGACAAGGCTGACCGGGCCTACCAGGAACGCGAAGACGAGAAGAAAGTCGACCAGTTGGCCTACCTGACCAACCAGCGCGTCGAAGTGGCCAAGCAGACCATTGCGCTGCGCACCGCCGAAGCCGAGCTCAAAACCTCCGCCGCCCAGCGCGCCCAGGCCCGTCTGGACGCCCGCGACGCGCAGATCACACAGTTGCAGAACAGCCTCAACGCCAAGCAGACCGAGCGCGGCACCCTGGTGACCTTCGGTGATGTGCTGTTCGCCACCAACAAAGCCGACCTGAAGTCCAGCGGCCTGGTCAATATCAACAAACTGGCGCAGTTCCTTCAGGAAAACCCCGACCGTAAAGTGATTGTCGAGGGCTACACCGACAGCACCGGCTCGGACGCCTACAACCTGACCCTGTCCGAACGTCGTGCTGGCTCTGTAAAAATGGCGCTGATCAAGATGGGCGTCGACCCCACTCGTATCGTGACCCAGGGCTATGGCAAAGAGTATCCAGTGGCCGATAACGGCAGCGTTTCGGGCCGGGCAATGAACCGTCGGGTGGAAGTGACCATCTCCAACGACAATCAGCCGGTCGCACCACGTTCGTCGATGAGTCGCAACTGATCGTGCGCTGAGCCACAAAAAAACCGCCCTCGGGCGGTTTTTTCATGGAGGCTCAAGCCACCTTACTGCTGCAGCAACTGCGGGGTTTCCTGGCCCATGCAACGCACGGCCTGTTTCTTCTTGTTGACCAGCACGCCGGTCAGGCCTTTCTGCTCGGTATCGAACATCACCAGCACGCCATCGATGCACTGCGCGACTTCAGTGGCCGGGGTCAGGGAGATCTTGTAGTCCTCGCCCGGTACGGTCTTGAGCATGGTGAAGTCGCTCAGCAACAGCGCGTCTTCAGGCTTGGCGAAATGCAGATAACCGTAGTACCAGAGGCAGGCCACGGTACCAATGATGCTGCAGATACCGGTGATGATCAGGGGGATGGCGTTGCGTTCTTCACTCATTGCGTTCTCTCGGGCTCAACTTTGGAATTCGTGGGTACAGGGTAATTCGGGATCTCGCCCAGGCGGCGCAGGCCATTAAAGTGCTGCGGGTCGTCGAGGTAGCTCAACATCACCTGGCGCCAAGTCGGATCAGCGAACGTCTGTACATGACCACCGCGCGTCAGTTGCAGCACCCGGGGTGGCGGCGCAGCTTGATACACCAGGATGCCGTTGGAAAGAGGCACGATTGGATCATCAAGGCTGTGGAAGATCAATTTCGGCACGCCCGTCAACGCCGGCAGCGCGTGGATCGCACTGTCAGCGTCCGGCACCAGCCAGGACAACGGCACCTGGAACGGCCAGGTCAGCCAGGAGGTACTCAACGCGTAACGGCCGACCTCACGGTAGCTGGCCGGCACGCCGTCGAGTACCAGGGCCTGCAGGCGAGCCTGGGCCTCGGGGTGGTCGGCCAGGTAACGAATCGCCAGCGCCCCGCCGAGGCTCTGGCCCAAGACCACCAACGGCTTGCCCTGCACTTCGGGGGCGTTTTGCAGCCAAGCAAACGCCGCGTCGATATCCTCGAAGACCTCCGGCAGGCTTGGTGTCCCCTCCGACAGGCCATAACCGCGATAGTCGAGCAGCAGCACCTGGTAGCCCTGCTCCGGCAACCACCAACTGCCGCCCAGATGCCCCGCCAGATTGCCGCCATTGCCATGCAAGTGCAGCACCGTCCCCTTGACGGCCACCCCGGCCTTGGCCGGCAACCACCAGGCATGCAGCCGCGTGCCATCGGCGGCCGTCAGGCTGATATCGCGATACGGCAAATGGGCGGCCTGGGGCGTGAAGGGCTGGCCTGGCTCGGGATAGAACAGCAACGAACTGCAGCCGGCCAGGGCCAGCAGCAGCGCGAGAACTCCGAAAAACCTGATTGGCACATGGCCCCCTGTGAAATTCACCTGATACCGCCAGTTGCGTCCGCACGCAGAGTGCTGGTCTATCCTCCAAACGCTACGCAGCGGACGTCGCCCGGCGGTAGCGGCCGCGGATGGACCCCTCAGAGAATATTCGAGTAGTCCGCTTCGATCCGGTCCAGGCTCAGGTGATTGAGGAAGTTGGAGAAGCACATCCAGGCCGACAGGGCGTTCATATCGCGAAACTGCTCGGGCAGGTATTTCGGTGCCACCACCAGCCCTTCGTCTACCAACTGGCGCAAGGTCCGCATATCTTCCAGCGTGGTCTTGCCGCAAAACAGCAGGGGCACCTGCTCCAGCTTGCCCTTGCGCACGGCCAGCTGAATATAGTTGTAAACCATGATAAAGCCCTTGAGGTAGGACAAGTCCTTGGTAAAGGGCAGTCCATTGGGCACCGAACCGCGGAAAACCCGGCTGGCGTTGCCATAGCTTTCGGCCATCTCGAAGCCCTGCTCACGGAAGAACTCATAGACCTGGAGGAAGTCCGCGCCCTCCTCGACCATATGGATCGCCCGGGTACGGTTGGTCAGTTTGCGCAGGCGGCTGGGGTACGACGCAAAAGCAATGACTTCCATCAGGATCGCCAGGCCTTCCTGGGTCACGGTCGACGAGGGCGGGCCCTTGGACAGGAAAGTGCAGATCGGTTGGTTCAGCCCGTTGAGCGTGGTGCCGACGTGCACCAGCCCTTCATGGACTTCCAGGGCGCGCACATCGCGCTCGTTGAACATCGCGTCGGCGCGGATCTTGATGTAGTCGGCACCGGCTGCGGCATCAGCGACGATACCGTCGGACTCGAACACCCGAATGGTTTCCTCGGCCTCGCCAAACACCTTGTTCAGGCGCCCCTGCAGCAGGCTAACGGCATCCTTGGCGGTCAACGTCTTGGCTTCGTCCTTGAGGTCGCCACGGCCATCGATATTGTTCAGGTAGTCGGAAAGCATCAGGCCCAGGTCGGACAGGGTCGGATCACCCGCATGGAAGGCATCGGACGCAGCGCCATAGAGCTCCTGGGAGATCAACCCGAAATCCTCGGTGCCACGCGCCTCGAGCATGCGCACCACCATCCGGTACTCCTTACACATGCGCCGCATGATCTGCCCGACCGGGTTGAACTGACCCAACTGGCGAGTGATATCGCGCTCGATATTCTGGAACTCCAGCTTCACCGCGCTGGAGTCAAAGGACAGCGGTCGCCCGGCGTAGTAGGCGCGGTCCACCGCCGGCATCTCCCGGCCCTTGCCCTTGAGGAAGCCGCGCCGGATCGAATCGTCCCACTTCACCGCATCCAGCACCCGGATTGGCGCCTGCGCCAGTACGATGCGATCGGACAGGCTGCGTATCGTCTGCTGGTACTCGTCCACGGGTGGCTCCTTGCGAATCTATCGGGGTTTACTGGCCGGCGCGCTGATAGCGGGCCGCTTCGACAAACACATCGGAGTTCGCCGGGTCGTCGAGGTAGGCAAACACCTGCTTCTGTTCGCTGGTGACCAGCAGGCCTTCGCCTTCCTGGGTTTCGACCGTTTCCCAGCTCAGTGCGGCGGCGCCCTGGGCCTGGCGCAACTGATCCATATCCAGGTTGTAGACCACCAGTTCGTGCTTGTCGGTCAGCTCAAAGCCGGCCAGGGTAAAATGCCCGCCGAATTTTTCCGGCACCGGCGCCGAGAGGTACCAGCGACTGCCATGGCGGGCCACGCTGAACAGGTACTCGTCACGCTGGCCAGGCTTGCCTTTGGGGTAGCTGATGGCGCGGTAGCGATTGCTCCCGGCAGGCTTGATCTCAAGGTTCAGCGACTCGCCCCAGGCATCCTTGCTGGTCCATTTGCCGAGCAGGGCTGCGGGTGCCGCCTGATCGGCGGGCAACGGCTGCTTGAAGGTCACCAGGCAACCGCTCAACAGTAAAAACGACAACACCATGGCAACGCGCCAACCTTTCATTCGACACTCCTAGACAGAAGCCGCTCGCGCTTACACAGCCGCCAGCACCAGATGCATACACCGCGTGAGAATAGCCAGAATCTCTTGCTCGGCCAGCGGTTGCGCGCTGTCCAGCAGGCCCTGATATTCCATCCGCCCGATCATGGCCGTCAACACCTTGGCATCGTGCTCGGGCGCCCTGGAGCCCAGGACCTGAAAGATCTGACAGGTGCCGCGCAAGAGGATTTCCTGATGCGCCCGCACCAGCACCGCCAGACGCGGGTTCAGCAGGGCTTCCTGATGAAAGGCCTGTTCGGCCATCAGGTGCTCGCGGCGACCGACCAGCTGGCGCTTGACGTAGTCGGCCGCCATGCGGCCGATCTCGTCGGCCAACTGCGCCCGCGACTCGGCGCTGCCATCGCCGCGGGCCATCAGCTCGCGCAGCAAACCTTCGGTGTTCTCCCACAGTTTGGCCATGTAAGCCGCGCTGCGCTCGACGTATTGGGCAAAGGTATCGGTGAGCAGATCATCGATATCCTTGAAATAGTAGGTGGTGGCCGACAGCGGCACGCCGGCTTCTGCCGCCACCGCACGGTGACGCACGCCGCGTACGCCCTCACGCACGACAATGCGCATGGCGGCGTCGAGAATCGCCTGACGGCGCTGCTCACTGCCTTGCCGGCTCGCCTTGCGCCCCTGGTATTGCACACTCTGGGCCACCGCCGTGGCGATCCCCGCCGCGCCCTGGGGCGCTATTGCACAGTTCACGAGCAGACCTCTTCAGTTGCCAGGAAAACCACAGCTTCGCGCCGTCTGCGGCGCGCAATAAAAAGCCGCCTGAATGAGGCGGCTTGTTATTCAACGCGATTACGCCTCGGGGCGCATGTGCGGGAACAGGATCACATCGCGGATCGACGCGGAGTCGGTCAGCAGCATCACCAGGCGGTCGATACCGATGCCTTCGCCGGCGGTCGGCGGCATGCCGTACTCCAGGGCACGGACGAAATCGGCGTCGTAATGCATGGCTTCGTCATCGCCCGCATCCTTGTCGGCCACCTGGGCCTGGAAGCGTTCGGCCTGGTCCTGGGCATCGTTGAGCTCGGAATAGGCGTTGGCGATTTCACGGCCACCGATAAACAGCTCGAAGCGATCGGTAACATTCGGGTTTTCATCGTTGCGACGAGCCAGCGGCGACACTTCGAACGGGTACTGGGTAATGAAGTGCGGCTGCTCCAGCTTGTGCTCGACCAGCTCTTCGAAAATCATCACCTGCAGCTTACCCAAGCCTTCGAAGCCGAGGACCTTGGCGCCGGCCTGCTTGGCGATGGCACGGGCCTTGTCGATGTCCTGCAGGTCGGCAGCGGTAATTTCTGGGTTGTACTTGAGGATCGAGTCGAACACCGACAGGCGCACGAACGGCTCGCCGAAGTGGAAGACCTTGCCCTGGTAAGGCACGTCGGTGCTGCCCAGCACCAACTGCGCCAGCTCACGGAACAGTTCCTCGGTGAGGTCCATGTTGTCTTCGTAGTCGGCATAGGCCTGGTAGAACTCGAGCATGGTGAACTCGGGGTTGTGCCGGGTCGAAACGCCTTCGTTACGGAAGTTGCGGTTGATCTCGAACACACGCTCGAAGCCACCGACCACCAGACGCTTGAGGTACAGCTCCGGCGCGATGCGCAGGTACATGTCCATGTCCAGGGCATTGTGGTGGGTTTCAAACGGCTTGGCTGCGGCACCGCCAGGAATGGTCTGCAACATCGGCGTTTCGACTTCGAGGAAGTCGCGCTTCATCAGGAAGCTGCGGATATGGGCGATGACCTGCGAGCGCACGCGGAAGGTCTTGCGCACGTCTTCGTTGACGATCAGGTCGACATAGCGCTGGCGATAACGCGCCTCAGTGTCGGTCAGGCCGTGGTGCTTGTCGGGCAGCGGACGCAGGGACTTGGTCAGCAGGCGGACCTGGGTCATTTCAACGTACAGGTCGCCCTTGCCGGAACGGGCCAGGGTGCCTTCGGCGGCAATGATGTCGCCCAGGTCCCAGGTTTTCACGGCCGCCAGGGTTTCTTCCGGCAGGGTCTTGCGGTTGACGTAGACCTGGATGCGCCCGGACATGTCCTGGATCACCATGAACGAACCACGGTTGAGCATGATGCGACCCGCAACCTTGACCGGAATCTCGGCTGCTTCCAGCTCTTCCTTGGTCTTGTCCGCGTACCGCTTCTGCAAATCTTCGCAGTAACTGTCGCGACGGAAGTCGTTGGGGAAGGCCTGGCCTTTGGCACGCTCGGCGGCAAGCTTTTCCTTGCGCAGGGCGATCAGGGCGTTTTCTTCCTGTTGCAGGGCTTGCGGATCGAGTTGTTGGTCGCTCATGTCTTTAAATTTTCCATCACTGATTCGTTGCCCCCACCTGACGGCAGGGGGGCGCGGCGGCTGTGCTACCGCGAGGCCTACAGGCCTTGCTTGAGGCTGGCGATCAGGTATTCGTCGATGTCGCCATCGAGCACCTTGTCGCAGTCGCTGCGTTCGATATTGGTGCGCAGGTCCTTGATACGCGAGGCATCGAGAACGTACGAACGGATCTGGTGACCCCAGCCGATATCCGACTTGGTTTCTTCCAGGGCCTGGGACGCGGCGTTGCGCTTCTGCACTTCCTGTTCGTACAAACGGGCCCGCAGCATTTTCATCGCGGTGTCTTTGTTCGCATGCTGGGAACGTTCGTTCTGGCAGCTAACCACGGTGTTGGTCGGTACGTGGGTAATCCGTACGGCCGAGTCGGTGGTGTTAACGTGCTGACCACCGGCCCCGGAGGAACGGTAGGTGTCGATGCGCAGGTCCGACGGGTTGATATCGATTTCGATGTTGTCATCGATTTCCGGGGAAACGAACACCGCCGAGAACGAGGTGTGACGGCGGTTACCGGAGTCATATGGGCTCTTGCGGACCAGACGGTGCACACCGATTTCAGTACGCAACCAGCCAAAGGCGTATTCACCCTTGATATGCACGGTCGCGCCCTTGATCCCGGCGACTTCGCCGGCGGACAGCTCCATGATGGTCGCGTCGAAACCGCGCTTGTCGGCCCAGCGCAGGTACATGCGCAGCAGGATATTGGCCCAGTCCTGGGCTTCGGTGCCGCCGGAACCGGCCTGGATATCCAGGTAGGCGTTGTTGGCATCCATCTCGCCACTGAACATCCGGCGAAATTCAAGTTTCTCCAGGGCTTCGCGCAGGCGCTCCACTTCCAGGGAAACGTCGTCGACGGCGCCCTGGTCTTCTTCCTCGGCGGCCATCAACAGCAGGTCTTTGGCATCGGCCAGACCGCTGGACATCTCATCGAGGGTTTCGACGATCTGTGCCAGCAGCGAACGCTCGCGGCCCAGATTCTGCGCGTACTCGGGGTTGTTCCAGACACTCGGATCTTCAAGCTCGCGATTGACTTCGGTCAGACGCTCATGCTTTTGATCGTAGTCAAAGATACCCCCGAATAGTTTCGGAGCGCTCGGACAGGTCCTTGATGCTGTTAAGGATCGGGTTGATTTCCATGGCGGGCAGCACTCGTTGGCGAACTTTTGAAAGCCGGCGAGTATAACGCACTCATGTCCTCACGGCAGCCCGCCCGACGGCCTGAGTGCGCAAAAGCTCCAGGCTGGCCTGGCCACCCAACCCACGCGGTTCTCGGGGGGCTATTCGATCCCGACCTGGTTACGCCCGTTGTTCTTGGCCATATACAGGCCCTTGTCAGCCGCCAGGATCAGTTGCCGGCAGTTACTGCCCGGCTCCGGCGTCATGGTCGATAGGCCGATACTGACGCTCAGGATCGAGCCTTCAGCGGGGAAAACATGGGGAATGCGCATGCCGGCGACCGTCTGGCGCAGCTTCTCCGCCACCAGCCGCGCCCCACCCGGCGAGGTATTGGGCAACACCAGGGCGAACTCTTCACCGCCATAGCGGGCCGGCAGATCCGACGGACGGCTGCTGGCTTCGCGAATGGCCGTGGCCACTTTGCGCAGGGCTTCATCGCCCTCCAGGTGACCAAAGTTGTCGTTGTAGGACTTGAAGTAGTCGACATCGATCATCAGGAGCGAGATTTGCGCCTGCTCCCGCATGGCTCGGCGCCATTCCAGCTCCATGTACTCGTCGAAATGCCGGCGGTTGGACAGCCCGGTCAACCCGTCCGAGTTCATCAGCCGTTGCAGGACCAGGTTGGTATCGAGCAACTGCTGCTGGCTCACCCGCAACGCGCGGTAGGCGGCATCGCGCTGCAGCAGGGTCATGTAGGAACGCGAGTGATAGCGGATCCGCGCCACCAGTTCGATATTGTCCGGTAGCTTGACCAGGTAGTCGTTGGCCCCGGCAGCAAAGGCCGCACTCTTGATCAGCGGGTCTTCCTTGGTCGAAAGCACGATGATCGGAATGTTCTGGGTCGCCGGGTGGTTGCGGTACTCGCGCACCAGCGTCAGGCCATCGAGCCCCGGCATCACCAGGTCCTGGAGGATCACCGTCGGCTTGATACGCATCGCCTGGGCAATGGCCTGGTGCGGATCGGCGCAGAAGTGAAAATCTATATTCACCTCATTGGCCAGGCCGCGACGTACGGCCTCACCGATCATGGCCTGGTCGTCGACCAGCAGCACCATCGCGGCGTTCTCGTCCACGGTTTTGATGTCTTCGAGCGAAATCTCATTCATGCGCGGTCACCTGAATCTGTTCTTTCAAGCCAGTGCAGCGGGTTTTGTCAGTCATTTGGCAAACATCTCCAGCAACCTTGGCGCAATCTTGTCCAGTGGACGAACTTCGCAAGCCGCATCGATCGCGGCCGCTGCCTTGGGCATACCGTAAACCGCGCTGCTCTGCTGATCCTGGGCGATGGTCAGAAAACCCTGCTGACGCATCAGTTTCAGGCCCTGGGCGCCATCGCGGCCCATGCCAGTCAATAGCACGCCCACCGCATCGCCATTCCAGTAGTGGGCGACGCTCTCGAAAAACACATCGATCGAGGGGCGATAGATCTCATTCACCGGCTCGGCGGTATAGGCCAGGGTGCCATCCTTGAGCAGACGAATATGATGATTGGTGCCGGCCAGCAGCACGGTGCCGCTTTGTGGCTGCTCACCCGCACGGGCCAGGCGCACCTTGAGCCCGGAGGCACTGCTCAGCCATTCGGCCATGCCCGTGGCAAAGACCTGGTCGACATGCTGGACCAGCACAATGGCCGCTGGAAAGTTCACCGGCAGCCCCTTGAGCAGTATTTCCAGCGCCGCCGGGCCGCCTGCCGAAGAACCAATCGCCACCAGCCCCTGGCGCGGGCCGGACTCGCGCACAGGCGCGGTAACGCTGCGTACGGGGCTGCCGCGCTGGCCGATCAGCCAGCCAATATTGAGGATTTTGCGCAGCAGCGGCGCAGCCGCTTCCTGGGCATTGCCGCCCCCCAGCGCCGGGGTATCGACCACATCCAGCGCACCGTAGCCCATGGCCTCGAAGACCCGATGCACGTTTTGCTCACGGTCGACGGTCACGATCACGATGGCGCACGGTGTTTCGGCCATGATCCGTCGGGTCGCCTCGACGCCGTCCATCAACGGCATAATCAGGTCCATCAGAATCAAGTCCGGGGTCAATTCCGCGCACCGCGCCACCGCCTCGGCGCCATTGCCCGCGACCCAGACCACCTCATGCGCTGGCTCGAACGCCAGCGCCCGGCGCAGCGCCTCGACGGCCATGGGCATGTCGTTGACAATAGCGATCCTCATTGGGCTCCCCCGATCAGTTCCACCACGGCGTCCAGCAAGGCATCGTCGTGGAAACTGGCTTTGGCTAGATAATAGTCAGCGCCAGCGTCCAGGCCACGACGGCGATCTTCTTCGCGGTCCTTGTAGGACACCACCATAACCGGCAACGACTGCAAGCGATTGTCCCGACGCAATAAAGTCACCAATTCAATACCGTCCATCCGCGGCATATCGATATCGGTGATCAGCAGGTCGAAATCTTCGGCGCGCAAGGCGTTCCAGCCGTCCATGCCATCGACCGCGACTGCCACATCATAGCCACGGTTGAGCAACAGCTTGCGTTGCAGTTCGCGCACGGTGAGCGAATCGTCGACCACCAGGATCCGCTTGCGCGCCAGGGCACTGGCCTGGCGCTGACGACGGTCGATGCGCTCCAGGCGGCCGGTATTGAGCAGCTTGTCGACCGAGCGCAGCATGTCTTCCACGTCAATGATCAGCACCGCCGAACCATCGTCGAGCAAGGCGCCGGCGGAAATATCCTGGACCTTGCCCAGACGGGGATCGAGGGGCAGCACCACCAACGTGCGCTCGCCGATAAAGCGTTCCACCGCCACCCCGTAGACCGCCTCGCGCTCGCGGATAACCACGACCTTGACCGTCTCATCGTTGCTCTGCGCCGCCGGACGCTGCAATAACTGGTTGGCCGCGACCAGCCCGACATGCCGGCCTTCGTGCCAGAAGTGCTGCCGCCCTTCGAGCTGGACAATGTCGTCCGGCTCCAGGTCGCACATGCGTTCGATATGCGCCAGCGGAAAGGCGTAGGCCTCGCCACCGACTTCCACCACCAGGCTGCGCACCACCGACAGCGTCAGCGGCACCTCCAGATGGAAGCGGCTGCCCTGCCCGGCCTGCTGCTCCAGCACAATGGCACCGCGCAACTGGCGAACCATATGCTGCACGGCATCGAGCCCGACGCCCCGGCCCGACACTTCGGTGACGGTATCGCGCAGGCTGAAGCCGGGCAGGAACAGGAAGGTCAGCAGCTCTTCTTCGCTCAATTGCTCGACCGTTTCCGCTGTGGACAGTTGGCGCTCGACAATGCTGCGACGCAGGCGTTGCAGGTCGACGCCGCCGCCATCGTCACTGAGTTCTAACACCAGCAGCCCGGCCTGATGCGAAGCGCGCAGACGAATCGTGCCCTCCTCCGGCTTGCCGGCCAGGCGCCGCTGCTCAGGTGTTTCAATGCCATGGTCGACAGCGTTGCGCAGCAGGTGGGTCAGGGGCGCTTCGAGCTTTTCCAGGACATCCCGGTCGACCTGGGTTTTCTCGCCCTCGACGTCCAGGCGCACATGCTTGCCCAGGCTACGCCCCAGGTCACGGACCATGCGCACCTGGCCGCCCAGCACGTCGGCAAAGGGCCGCATGCGACAGGCCAGCGCCGTGTCATAGAGGGTCTGGGCCCGCTGGCCGGCCTGCCAGGCGAACTCATCCAGATCGCCGGTGCTTTCGATCAGCAGTTGCTGGGACTCGGCCAACAAACGCCGGGCCTCATTGAGTGCTTCCTGGGCCTCCAGCCCCAGGTCGGCCAGCTTTAGCTGGTCGTTGAGACTGTCGAGCGCCCGCAGGCTGCTGTTCTGCATACGCTTGAGGCGTTGCAGGCTGGCCAGGTAGGGTTTTAGGCGCTGGGTCTCGACCAGGGACTTGCTCGACAAGTCGAGCAGGCCATTCAGCCGTTCGGCCGTGACCCGCAGGACCCGCTCGCCCCCCTCGCTCACGCGGCGGTTGAGGGCATGCGCCGAATTCTCGCGCAGCGTCGAGGCCATTGCATCGGGCTCCACAAGCTCCGGCTCCGGCTCGGACTCAGGCTCCTCGACCGCCTCTGCTTCGCTGGCCGCTGGCACCACCGGCAGGCGCTCGGGCTCAAGCGTTGGCACCGCCACCTGTGGCGCCGACGGATCGAGTAGCCGCTGCATCAGGCTGACGTAGGCCTCGACATCCTGCGCCCCAATCATCTGCCCGGGCGAAGCAATCCGCAGCAGCAGGTCGGTGCCATGCAACAGGGCATCGATATGCTCGGGCTGCAGGTACAGGCGCCCCTCCTGGGCACTAACCAGGCAATCTTCCATCACGTGGGCCACGCTGACCCCAAAGTCGATGCCGACAATCCGCGCCGCGCCCTTGAGCGAGTGCGCGGCACGCATGCAGGCTTCCAACTGGTCGGCCTGGGTCGGGTTGCGCTCCAGCGCCAGCAAGCCGGCACTCAGGACTTGAGTCTGAGCCTCGGCTTCCAGGCTGAACAATTCGAGCAACGAGGCATCACGCATCTGGTCGGGGGTCATGCAAGGCTCCGGGTCACGGCCGACAACAACTCTTCTTCATCCAGCCAGCGCAGGCTACGGCCTTTCCATTGAAAAACGCCCAGGGTGTACCTGGCACTCGCCTGGGAACCGGAGGCGGACGCTGAGGCGAGGATCTGTTCGTCGATGGCGTGGATCCCGTCGACTTCATCCACCGGCACCACCACCGGGCCGCCGGCCGCCGCGACAATCAGCAGGCGCGGCACCACCCGCGCCGAGGCCGGCACGGTAACGCTGGTGTCGAGCCCGAGCAGCTCGGTCAGGGACAGGCAAGGCACCAGCGCGCCGCGCACATTCGCCACCCCCAGCAACGCCCGCGAGCGCTGGTGTGGCAGGGAATGGATCGACTGTTGCGGCGCCACTTCAACCAGACAGCGGGTCGCCAGCGCGAGCCACTCCTCGCCCAGGCGGAACATCAGCAGCGAACGGGTCACCAGGGTGCTCTGCGGCCCGGCGCTGATCGCCCCTTCGTAGTGCTCCTGCTGCAACGCATAACGGTCGAGCAGCCGCGTGGCGGCTTTCGAGTACACCGTGCAGTTGCGGCAATGGATATGGTCCGCCAGCAGCGGGCAGGACTTGTCGCCATGCACACCGATGCGGTTCCAGCAGTCGTCAATGGCCTCGGCGTCTGCCAGGGTCAGGTTTAGCGCTTCCAGACTCATGTTCCACGCTCGCTGTCAGCACTGCGTTCACGGCGCGCCCGCTCCTGCAAGCGCCTGGCCCCGGCCAGGTCGCCCTGGGAAGCCAGCAACGCGGCCAGGTGCGCCAGCGCTTCGGGGTGTTGCGGTTCCAGGTACAGGGCCTTGCGATAGTAACCCTGGGCTTCAAAGGTGCTACCGGCCACATCACTGAGCAAGCCCAGCCAGTAGAACACCTGGGCCACCGGCTCATACTGCTGTAGATAGCATTCGCACGCGGCCCGGGCCTCGGCGCTACGCCCTTCGTTGGCCAAGGTCGCGATCTGGCCGAGCAAGGTCGCCGCATCATCGGCCACCGGCGCCGCCACGGGCGACTTGACCCCTGCGCTGCTGCGCACCTTGCTTGTAAAAGGTCGAGGCCGGGCCACTGCCATTGCCGGCGTTCGCACCGGCAATGGCAGCGATTGCGGCTTGAACACCGGCAGCGGCTCGGGCGCAGGCTCCACATGCCGCTTGAAGGCAAACGACTGCGCCACTCCGATGGAGCGCATGCCCAGACGCGCCAACAGGTTGCCTTCGGCCGGGCCGATAAACAGGACCCCATCGTCGTGGGTCAGGCGCTTGAGCACCTCGAACACCTGCTTCTGCGTCGCCAGGTCGAAGTAGATCAGCAGGTTGCGGCAAAACACGAAATCGTAAGGCGGCTCACCCGCGAGCAGGCCAGGGTCCAGCAGGTTGCCGACACGCAGGCGTACCTGTTCACGCACCCGCTCCTGGAGCAGGTCGCCCGCTTCGGTGGCGGTGAAGTAGCGCTCGCGAAAGTCGGTGGGCTGGCCACGAAAGGAATTCTTGCCGTAGATCGCCCGCTTGGCCCGCGATATCGACAGTGGGCTGACATCAATTGCGTCAATCTTGAACTGGTGCGCCGCCAGGCCGGCGTCGAACAGGGCCATGGCCATCGAGTAGGGCTCTTCGCCGGTCGAACACGGCAGACTCAGCAGACGCAATGCCCGACCGCCCTTGAGCTCGCCCAGACGAGCCAGCGCCAGCCGGGCCAGGGTGGCGAAGGATTCGGGGTAGCGAAAAAACCAGGTTTCCGGAACCACCACCGCTTCGATCAGAGCCTGTTGCTCATCGGCCGAGCCTTGCAGTAACAGCCAGTACTGATCGCTGCCCTGCACCTGCAATTGGGTGCAGCGCTGGCGTATCGCCCGTTCGATAATCGCTTCGCCCACCGACGCGACATCCAGGCCGATCCGCGCCTTGAGAAAATCGATCACCCGCTGCTCGCTGCTCATGGCTGCACCTCGGGCGGCTGACCATCAGGAAACAGCAAGTCGCGCACCGAAGGGGCCAGCAGGTCATCGACCCGCAACCACTGCACCAGCCCCTGCTCGTCTTCGCGCACCGGCCCCAGATACGGCGCATCGCGGTTATCCAGGCCGTAGGGCTGAAAATCCTCCAGGGCACAGCGCAGGGTTTCGGTGGCCTGTTCCAGGATCAAGCCCAGCAGGTGTGGCGGCTGCCCGGCTCCCTCGCAGTAATGCACCAGCACCATCCGCGTGCTGGTGCGCACCGGGGCCGGCTGGCCAAAGGTCATGGCGCTGACGTCGATCACCGGGACCATCACGCCACGATGGGCGAACACCCCCGCAACCCAGACCGGCGCCCGGGCAATCGGCTTGAGCGGCAGACACGGCAAGACCTCGGCTACATCGCCGGCCTCCAGGGCATAGCGTTCCCCGCCAATGCGAAACAACAGGAACAAGCGATTCTTGTGCATCCTTTCCACGCCGCGCTCGAGCATCGCCCCACTCATCAGACTTTGAAACGCGAAACACCGCCACGCAGGCCGGCCGCGACCGAACTCAGTTCGTCGATGGCGAAACTGGCCTGGCGCAGGGATTCGACGGTCTGGCTGCTGGCATCACCCAACTGCACCAGCGCATGGTTGATCTGCTCGGCGCCGGTGGCCTGGGCCTGCATCCCCTCATTGACCATCAGCACTCGCGGCGCCAAAGCCTGGACCTGGTGAATGATCTGCGACAGCTGTTCGCCGACCTGCTGCACCTCGGACATGCCTCGGCGCACTTCTTCGGAGAACTTGTCCATGCCCATGACACCGGCCGAGACTGCCGACTGAATCTCGCGCACCATCTGCTCGATATCGTAGGTGGCGACGGCCGTCTGGTCCGCCAGGCGGCGCACCTCGGTGGCGACCACCGCAAAACCGCGGCCGTACTCACCGGCTTTTTCCGCCTCGATAGCGGCATTGAGTGACAGCAAGTTGGTCTGGTCGGCGACCTTGACGATGGTCACGACCACCTGATTGATGTTGCCAGCCTTCTCGTTGAGGATCGCCAGCTTGGCATTGACCAGGTCGGCCGCGCCCATCACCGAGTGCATGGTGTCTTCCATCCGTGCCAAGCCCTGCTGGCCGGAGCCCGCGAGTATCGAGGCCTGGTCGGCGGCCGAGGACACTTCGGTCATGGTCCGCACCAGGTCCCGGGACGTGGCGGCGATTTCCCGGGATGTCGCACCGATTTCCGTAGTCGTCGCGGCGGTTTCGGTGGCCGTGGCCTGCTGCTGCTTGGACGTGGCAGCGATCTCGGTGACCGACGTGGTGACCTGCACCGAAGAGCGCTGGGCCTGGGACACCAGGGACGTCAGCTCGGTCATCATGTCGTTGAAGCCGCTCTCGACCGCGCCGAACTCATCCTTGCGATCCAGGTTCAAGCGGCTGCTCAAGTCCCCGGTGCGCATGACTTCGAGAATTTCAACGATGCGCTGCATGGGCCCGGTGATCGCGCGCATCAACAACAGGCCACAAATGGCGGCGGCCAGCACGGCCAGCAGCAGGGAAACGCCCATGCTGATCTTGGCCTCAAACACCGCCCGGGCGATATCGTCGGTGGCCTCGGCCGAAGCATCACGATTGCGCTCGATCATGCCATTGAGGTGCTGGCGGCCGGCGGACCACGCCGGCGTCAGCTCCTTGTCGAGCAGATCGCGAGCCTGTTGATACTCCTTGCGCTGGTACAGGTCGAGCACACCGTTCAACGCCTGATTATAGGCCTGGTGCAAACGCTCGAATTCTTCAACAGCGTCCAGATCGACCTTTTCGAAAGCGGTTTCACGGTAACTGGCCAACTCGCGGTTCAGATGGTCTTCATAGCTCTTGTACAGGTCACGGTCGGCGCTTGTCAGGCCCCGTTCGTGAGATACCCCGGTGAGTTGCTGGGTCCGCACATAACTGTCGACCCAGGCACTGCGAATCATCGAACTGTAATACAGCCCCGGCACCGCATCGGCGCGGACTTTCTCTTCACTGGACTCGATCGCAAGCAAGCGGGAATACGCTGCGACCACCATCAGCAGCATAATTGCGATGATCACCGCAAAGCTGGCCAGTATCCGTTGGCGCAAAGTCCAGTTCTTCACAGTCAGTCCCCTAGGGCCATGTCAAATGGAAAGCAGTATAGCCGAGGGTGTGCCATCATTTACCCTCTATCTGTACTACGGCGAAACGCATTAAACCTTGACTAGCCCATGGCATTGAGGATGCCAGGTACTTTCCTTGACAGAGAAGGGAAAATGCCAGCGTCGCTCAGGAACAAATTGCCCGTATTTTGGCCACCTCCATGCGGCAATCGAACAGGGAATTCAGTTCATGACAGGTCCAAGCCTGCGCAGCCGCTTTGCCCTCCTGATCGCCATTCTGGTCAGCCTGTTGAGCTGGCTGCTGGGATCGCTGATCGCCCACGATTCCAGCACCCGGATGCGCAGTGAGATCGGCCAGGACCTGGCCGAAACCGCTTACCAGATGCTCGACCGACTGGACCGCGGGATAGCAACCCGCAGTCATATCATCCAGGTGCTCAGTCGCCTGCAGGAATTGCAAGGCGATAACGTGCGCCCCCTGCTCGACCATCTACACCAGGCCTTTCCCGAATTTGCCTGGATTGGCCTGAGCGACCTCCAGGGTCGGGTCAAGGCCGCCAGCGGCGGCCTCCTCGAAGGCACGAGCATTGCCCAGCGCCCGGTCTTTCTCAACGGCCGTGAGCATCTGTTTATCGGTGATGTGCATGACGCCGCGCTGCTGTCCAAGCTGCTGCCCAACCCTAGTGGCGAAACCCTGAAATTCCTCGATATCAGCATGCCTGTGTTCAATGCCCATCAGGAAAAGACCGGCGTGCTGGCCGCCCACCTGGCCTGGGAGTGGGCCCAGGATCTGCGCGAGGCGATGAAGCGGCCCGCCCAGAGCCGCCACACCGTGGAGTTTTTTGTACTCGACACTGAACGGCGGATCATCCTTGGACCACAGGAGCTGCTCGGCCAGCACTTGAACCTGCCACTGTTCGACAAGCTCAGTACGGAACAACCCCGCTGGGGCGTGCAGACCTGGCCCGACGGCAAGGACTACCTCAATGGCGTTGCCCTGAGCAGCGGCTACAAAGACTATCCCGGGCTGGGCTGGACCGTCGTGGCCCGACAATCGCTGGAAGAAGCCTACGCCCCAGCCGAAGAGCTGCGTCGGGATATTCTGATCTGGGGGATTATTTCCGCACTGATCGTCGCCTTTATCGGCTGGTTGCTGGCCAGTCACTTCACCCGGCCCCTGCGCCAGATTGCCCGGGCCGCCGACCGCCTGAGTGCTGGGCAGATCATTGAAATCCCGCAGATCGATGGCACCCGTGAAATCGCTCAACTGAGCCAGTCGATCCGCCATCTGGTGGAAAGCCTGAGTTCCCAGCAGACCGCGCTGGGCATGATGGAAAACCTGGCCCACCACGATCCACTGACCGGGCTGCCGAATCGCGCCGCCCTGGAGAAATACCTGCCACGGGCACAGCAGCGCAGTCAGTCGCAAAACAGCAGCCTGGCGCTGTTGTACCTGGACCTGGATGGGTTCAAGGCGATCAATGACCGCTTCGGCCATGCGGGCGGCGATCAGCTGTTGCGCGAGGTCGCCGACCGCCTGCGCCATGCCTTGCGCGACGGCGATATGGTTGCCCGGCTGGGCGGCGACGAGTTTCTGATGGTCTTGCAGGTGACCGGCCATGACAGCCTCAACCAGGCCCGTTTGATCGCCGGTCGGGTCCTCACCAGCCTGGCGCGCCCCATTGAGCTCGATGGCATCTCGGCCCATATCGGCTGCAGTATCGGCGGTGCGTTATGGCCTCAGGATGATTCGGAGTTGAGCGATGTACTGGGTCTGGCGGACCAGGCGCTGTATCGCGCCAAGCATGCAGGCAAAGGCCAGGCGCATTTCCACCTGGCCACCTGATCCCGCCTTTCTGCACAAATGCCTGCCGCGATGTTTATAAAGGGCCGCGGATCACATGAGTCGACCGGTGCATCACTGCCTGCCACCAGCACGGCGCAGGCTTTGTAGCTGCTCTGCACCGGGTAGACCGCACGCCAGGTGTAACTGTTTTTGTTGTAGAGCAAGTCGTTAATGCTGTGGGGGATATGACGGTCGCCATTGCGCTGGCGAGCCGCCTCCAACGCATGGATTGCCACACGCGTGGCCCGACCGCCCACGCTGTGGACATGGATGCTGAAACCCTCGGTATCGAGCGCACTGGCGTAGTTTTTGAAATCTTCGGCCTTATAGTCGTCCTCGATAAAGCAGCTGGCGGCGGTGATCCGCATTTTCAGCAGGCCCAACTGCTGCATCTTCACAAACTGCTCACGGATAAAGTCGTTGCTGCAGGCATCCTGGGGATAGATCTCGCCGTTGAGGTACACCGTGGGCTGGGGGTCTGGCTGCAACCGGACATTGCAGCGAGCAGGGCAAAGGAAGAAAGCGCCAAGTGTTGTTTTAATTTTAATCGCATATATCCTCCAGAATAATTACAGTAAATAGTGTAATTATTGCTTCTGCCAGCGTTGCTCAGAGGCGTCAATCCGCGAGGTTTGACACTACCCGGCAGGCCATGTGAAATGCAGTCCCCTGAACCATACGGCCGGCTACTGGATGACCTCGCAAGATTTGAGAATGCGCCGCGAGCCGGGGCAGCAACGCACCCAGGCGATCGTCAGGAAGGTCGAACAGACCACGCTGGCCTTGCTCAAGGAAGGCGGCATTACCCAACTCAATACCAATGCCATCGCCGAACGGTGTGGGATCGACATCAAGTCGCTCTACCGCTTTTTCCCGAACAAGGAAGCGATCGTCTACCGCCTGGCCCAGCAGTGGCTCGAAGAGATACGCCGACGCGTACAGGCCATCTACGCCAGCGACCTGGGCCTGATCGAAACCTGGAACGCGCTCGACGACATGGTCGACAGCATCGAGCAGGCGTTTTCCGGCTATGGCGCGCTATGGCAGGCCATGGATGTGATCCCGGCGCTGCATGGTCTGGAGCAGGAACACGAGGCGGTGCTGGTAGGCCATATCACGGCGTTACTCAGAAAACACGGCTGCCGCTGGCAGGAACGTGAACTCAACGAGCTGGGCCGGTACCTGTACCGGACCTGGGACGTGGTCAAGCAGGACAGCTTCGTGCAGGGTCAGGCCCGCGGCCTGATGTGGCGCACCCACAAGCAGTGGCAACACCGGCTACTGCTGTTGGCGGTCAAGAGCCAAGACGCCGCCGAGTTCGAGCAGGACCTGGCCCTCTGAAGGAGCAGGCCTGATGCATATCTGCGCACACCAGGCCTGCGGGCAGCGAGATCAGGACGTGGCGTTCGCCGCACCGCGCACCTGGTGTTCCAGCTCGGTCTTCAACCCCGGCGCCAGCTTCAACTGCTTGGCCAGTTCGTCCAGGTAGGCGCGCTCCATAAAGTGCTCTTCATCGACCAGCAGGACGCTGGCCAGATACATCTCCGCGGCCATTTCCGGCGTGCTCGCTGCCCGCGCCACTTCGGCCGGGTCCAGCGGTTTGTGCAGCTCGGCATGCAGCCAGTTGTGCAACTCCTGGTCGCGGCTCAGCTTGATGAATTCGCCCTCGATCAACAGCCTCTCACGTTCGTCCACATGGCCATCGGCCTTGGCGGCCGCGACCAGCGCCTTGAGGATCGCCTGGCTGTGTTCTTCGGCCTGAGCTGCCGGCAGACGGTCGACGGTCTGCGGCTCGCCGCGGGGCGCATTGGCCTGTTGCGCCTGCCAATTGCCGTAAGCCTTGTAGGCCAGTACGCCAAGTGCGGCGAGACCGCCATAGGTGGCGACCTTACCGCCGACCTTGCGCGCCTTTTTGCTACCCAGCAGCAAGCCCATGGCCCCGGCGGCCAGGGCGCCGCCGCCCGCGCCGGAGAGCAGGCTGCCGAGCCCGCCGGAACCGCCGAGCAGGCCACCCAGGGCGCCTTTGTCAGCGCCCTGAGCCTGACCGGGTTGAGCCCCCGCCTTGTTTTGCAACAATTGCTGGCCGGACTTCAGCAATTGATCGAGCAATCCACTGGTGTTCATCTGCAACCTCCCGCGAGTATGGGTTTCATCGATTCAAAGTGATGCCAGATTAGAGCGATGCAAGGGCGCGCACCGAGCTTGAGTGCTTCCAGATGTTGCCAAGCTCTTGCCAAATCATCCTCAAGACACTTAGCGCCTGAACCTCCATAAAAAAGATATACACTGAGATCTATTCATAAAACCAGGCACCCTACCCAGGGCCTTCGGCCGATTGGTACTTCCCCATGATGACCCTGCGCCAGATCCGCCACTTTATCGCCGTGGCCGAAACCGGCTCGATCTCCGCCGCGGCCCAGGCGGTATTCATTTCCCAGTCGACCCTGACCCTCGCGATCCAGCAATTGGAACAGGAAATCGGCGTCAACCTGTTCAACCGCCATGCCAAGGGCATGACCCTGACACACCAGGGCCATCAATTCCTGCGCCAGGCCCACCTGATCCTCGCCACCGTCGACAACGCCAAGCGCAGCCTGCAGCAGAGCACCGACCAGGTCGCCGGGCAACTGACCGTCGGCGTGACCAGCTTGGTCGCCGGCTACTACCTGGCCGACCTGCTCACGCGCTTCCAGCGCGCCTACCCGAACGTGGAAATCCGCGTCATGGAAGACGAGCGCCCTTATATCGAGCACTTGCTGGTCAGCGGTGAAATCGATGTGGGGGTGCTGATCCTCTCCAATCTTGAAGACCGCCATGCCTTGCAGACCGAGGTACTGACCCATTCGCCCCATCGGCTCTGGCTGCCTGCCCAGCACCCGCTGCTGGAACACGACAGCATCAACCTGGCCGACGTCGCTCGCGAGCCCTTGATCCAACTGAATGTCGATGAAATGGACCGCAATGCCCAGCGCATGTGGTCCGGCGCCGGCCTGCAGCCACGGATCAGCCTGCGCACGGCCTCGACCGAAGCCGTGCGTAGCCTGGTGGCCGCCGGCCTCGGACTGTCGATCCAGCCGGACATGACTTATCGCCCCTGGTCGCTGGAAGGCGACATTATCGAGGCCCGCCCCCTGGCCGACCTGAGCCATACCCTCGATGTCGGCCTGGCCTGGCGCCGCGGTACCGCACGGCCGGCCCTGGTCGATCCGTTTCTGACCGTGGCCCGCGAACAGCCCCACGGCGGGCGCAAGCCATCTATTTAATCGAATGCACCTTTCAGTATTTAGTATTTGTCGACCTCCAGCCCGACCACTAGTCTCTGGGCAGTCCTATAGAGACGGTCGGGCGCCCATCGGGAAGCCCCATGACCACACAACAAAAGAGACCTCGAAAAATGGCTGGCGCGCAATCGACTCCCCTGTTCACCTCGTTACTGATCGACGGCGAACTCGTTGCCGGCCAGGGGTTTGTCGAACCGATCATCAACCCCGCCACCGGGGAAGTCCTGACCCATATCGCCGAAGCCAGCACCGAGCAGGTCGAGAGCGCCATCCTGGCCGCCCACCATGCCTTTGCCAGTTGGTCGCGGACCACGCCGCAGCAACGCTCCAACCTGTTACTGCGCATCGCCGACGCGGTGGAGAAACAGGCCGACCAGCTCGCCCGCCTCGAAGCCCTGAACTGCGGTAAACCCTTGCACCTGGCACGCCAGGACGACCTAACGGCCACGGTCGACGTGTTTCGCTTCTTCGCAGGCGCCGTACGCTGCCAGACCGGCCAACTATCCGGGGAGTACCTGCCGGGCTATACCAGCATGGTGCGCCGCGACCCCATCGGGGTGATCGCCTCGATTGCCCCCTGGAACTACCCGATCATGATGGCCGCGTGGAAAATCGCCCCGGCCCTCGCCGCCGGCAACACGCTGGTGTTCAAACCGTCCGAACATACCCCGCTGTCGATCCTGGCCCTGGCCCCGACCCTGGCCGAAGTACTGCCACGCGGAGTGATCAATATCATCTGCGGTGGTGGCGAAGGCGTGGGCAGCCATCTGGTCAGCCATCCAAAGGTGCGTATGGTGTCGCTGACCGGCGACATCGTCACCGGCCAGAAAATCCTCCAGGCGGCGTCCAAGACCGTCAAACGTACCCACCTGGAACTGGGCGGCAAGGCCCCGGTCATTGTCTGCAACGATGCCGATTTGCACGCCGTGGTCCAGGGCGTGCGTAGCTATGGCTACTACAACGCCGGCCAGGACTGCACCGCAGCCTGCCGCATCTATGCCCAGGCCGGCATTCACGACCGCCTGGTGGCCGAACTCGGCGCGGCGGTCAGCAGCCTGCGCTTTGCCGGCAAGCGCGACAGCGACAACGAAATCGGGCCGCTGATCAGCACCCGCCAGCGCGATCGCGTGGCCAGCTTCGTCGAGCGTGCCCTCAGCCAACCCCATATCGAACGCGTGACCGGTGCCGCGGTGCATTCCGGCGCAGGCTTCTACTACCAGCCAACGCTGCTGGCCGGCTGCAAGCAAAGCGATGAAATCGTCCAGCGTGAAGTGTTCGGCCCGGTGGTCACCGTGACCCGCTTCGACGAACTGAGCCAGGCGGTGGATTGGGCCAACGACTCCGAATACGGCCTGGCCTCCTCGGTCTGGACCCAGAACCTGGACAAAGCCATGCAGGTCGCAGCACGCCTGCAGTATGGCTGCACCTGGATCAACAGCCACTTCCTGCTGGTCAGCGAAATGCCCCACGGCGGCCTGAAGCGTTCGGGCTATGGCAAAGACCTGTCGAGCGACTCATTGCAGGACTACAGCGTCGTCCGCCACATCATGGCAAGACACGGAGATCAGCTGTAAGCGATCACTAGAATCAATCACAGCGCAGCTACGCTAAGAACAACAAAGAAAGTGTCACCCGTATCGTTTACTGCCCCGACTGATAATTAAAAAAGAGGGATCCTCCATGTTCGCGCACAAGACCGCACTGCTCAGTGCAATCACCACCGCGCTGCTCGCCAGCGCCAGCATCCAGGCCGCCGAGCCACTCAAGGCAGTTGGCGCCGGCGAAGGCCAGTTGGATATCGTCGCTTGGCCGGGCTACATCGAGCGGGGCGACAGCGACAAGGCCTATGACTGGGTCACCGGTTTCGAAAAAGAAACCGGCTGCAAGGTCAGCGTCAAGACCGCCGCCACCTCCGATGAAATGGTCAGCCTGATGGCCAAGGGCGGCTACGACCTGGTCACCGCCTCCGGCGACGCCTCGCTGCGCCTGATCGTCGGCAAGCGCGTCCAGCCGATCAACCCCGAGCTGATCCCGAACTGGAAGAATATCGACCCGCGCCTCAAGGACGGTCCGTGGTACGTGGTCAACAAGCAGGTATTCGGTGCGCCCTATCAATGGGGCCCGAACGTGCTGATGTACAACACCAATGTTTTCAAAGAGGCGCCCACCAGTTGGAGCGTGGTGTTCGAGGCGCAGAACCTGCCCGACGGCAAGCCGAACAAGGGCCGCGTGCAAGCCTATGACGGGCCGATCTATATCGCCGACGCCGCGCTGTACCTGAAATCGGCCAAGCCGGAACTGGGCATCCAGAACCCCTATGAGCTGACCGAAGCCCAGTACAAGGCCGCGCTCGATCTGCTGCGCGCCCAGCAACCGCTGATCCACCGCTACTGGCACGATGCGACCGTGCAGATGAGCGACTTCAAGAACGAGGGCGTCGTCGCTTCCAGCTCCTGGGGCTACATGGTCAATGGCCTGCAAGCCGACAAACAGCCCGTGGCCTCGACCATTCCCAAGGAAGGCGTTACCGGCTGGTCCGATACCACCATGCTGCACGCCGATGCCAAGCACCCGAACTGCGCCTACAAATGGCTCGACTGGTCCCTGCAACCCAAGGTCCAGGGCGACGTAGCCGCCTGGTTCGGCTCGCTGCCAACCGTCCCTGCCGCGTGCAAGGAAAGTGAACTGCTGGGCGCCGAAGGCTGCAAAACCAACGGCTATGAGCAGTTCGAGAAGATCGCCTTCTGGAAAACCCCGCAGGCCGAGGGCGGCAAATTCGTCCCTTACAGCCGCTGGACCCAGGACTACATCGCGATCATGGGCGGCCGCTAACAGTCATAGCGGTAGCGACTGCGGGTCGATTATCCGCGCCCGGGCAGCGCTCGCACCCTCACGTACCTCAGTACGCGGCGGGTGTTGCGCGCTGGCCGGACACGGCTGATCGCCGCCCGCTACGCGCCCTGAACGACTGTTCCCGACTCAATGCTATTCGTTCATCAACACTGATATCCGACTGACCCTTTTTTAGAAGTCCAGGTACGGCCTGCGAGAGCCCGTGCCTATTGGGAGCACCGCACCATGACACTTGCAGTCCAGTTCACCCAAGTATCCCGACAGTTCGGCGAAGTCAAAGCCGTCGACCGGGTGTCCATCGATATCCAGGACGGCGAGTTCTTTTCCATGCTCGGCCCTTCCGGCTCGGGCAAGACCACGTGCCTGCGCCTGATCGCCGGCTTTGAGCAACCGAGCGCCGGCTCGATCCGCATCCACGGCAACGAAGCCGCCGGCCTGCCGCCCTATCAGCGCGACGTCAACACCGTATTCCAGGATTACGCCCTGTTCCCCCATATGAACGTGCGCGACAACGTTGCCTATGGCCTGAAGGTCAAGGGCGTCGGCAAGCAAGAACGCCTGGCCCGTGCTGAAGAGGCCCTGGCCATGGTCGCCCTGGGCGGCTACGGCGAACGCAAGCCGGCACAACTGTCCGGCGGCCAGCGCCAGCGCGTGGCCCTGGCCCGTGCCCTGGTCAATCGCCCGCGCGTGCTGCTGCTCGACGAACCCCTGGGCGCCCTCGACCTGAAGCTGCGCGAGCAGATGCAAAGCGAGCTGAAAAAGCTGCAACGCCAGCTCGGCATCACCTTTATCTTCGTGACCCACGACCAGACCGAAGCACTGTCGATGTCCGACCGGGTCGCGGTGTTCAACAAGGGCCGTATCGAACAGGTGGATACCCCGCGCAACCTGTACATGAAACCGGCCACCGCCTTTGTCGCCGAATTCGTCGGTACCTCCAACGTGCTGCGCGGTGAACTGGCCCGGCAATTGAGTGGTGTCGACCAACCGTTCTCGATCCGTCCGGAACACATCCGCTTTGCCGAAGGCCCGGCGGCCAGCCATGAGGTCGAGGTCAGTGGGTTGCTGCACGACATCCAGTACCAGGGCAGCGCCACGCGCTACGAGCTGAAGCTGGACAACGGCCAGACCCTCAATGTCAGCCAGGCCAACAACCAATGGCTGGACACCAGCGCCCAGCACCAGAGCGGCCAGCGCCTGACCGCGCGCTGGGCCCGCGAAGCCATGACCGTGCTGGCGAGCGAGGTGTGATATGAGCCTCGCCATCACCCCGACTGCGCCAAGCGCCTCACCGATGCGCAGCGTTGCCAACCTGCTCTATCGGCGTCCCAACCTGTACCTGTTGATGTTGCTGATCCCGCCACTGATCTGGTTTGGCGCGATCTACCTGGGATCCCTACTGACCCTGTTATGGCAGGGCTTCTACACGTTCGACGACTTCACCATGGCGGTGACGCCGGACCTGACCCTGGCCAACTTCGCGGCCCTGTTCAACCCGGCGAATTTCGACATCATCCTACGCACCCTGGGCATGGCCATCGCCGTCTCCATGGCCAGTGCCATCGTCGCCTTCCCCATCGCCTACTACATGGCACGCTACACCAGCGGCAAGACCAAGGCGTTCTTCTACATCGCCGTCATGATGCCGATGTGGGCCAGCTATATCGTCAAGGCCTACGCCTGGACCCTGCTGCTGGCCAAGGGCGGTGTCGCCCAATGGTTTATCCAGCACATGGGGCTGGAGCCGGTGTTGCAGTTTGTCCTGGGAATCCCCGGCGTTGGCGGCAGCACCCTGTCGACCTCCCATCTGGGACGCTTCATGGTGTTCGTCTACATCTGGCTGCCGTTTATGATCCTGCCGATCCAGGCCTCCCTGGAGCGCCTGCCGCCTTCGCTGCTGCAAGCGTCCGCCGACCTGGGGGCCAAGCCGCGCCAGACCTTTATGCAGGTGATCCTGCCGCTGTCGATCCCGGGCATCGCGGCCGGCTCGATCTTCACCTTCTCGCTGACCCTGGGCGACTTTATCGTCCCGCAACTGATCGGCCCACCCGGCTACTTCGTCGGCAGCATGGTCTACGCCCAGCAAGGGGCCATTGGCAATATGCCCATGGCCGCCGCCTTTACCCTGGTACCGATCGTGCTGATCGCCATTTACCTCTCCATCGTCAAACGCCTGGGGGCCTTCGATGCACTCTGAAAAAGCTTCCCTGGGGCTGCGCATCGCCGCCTGGGGCGGGTTGGTGTTCCTGCACTTCCCGATCCTGATCATCTTCATGTACGCCTTCAACACCGAAGACGCAGCCTTCAGCTTTCCGCCCCCGGGCTTCACCCTGAAGTGGTTCAGCGTGGCGTTCTCGCGCCCCGACGTGCTGGAGTCGATCAAGCTCTCGGCCCAGATCGCCTGCCTCGCAACGCTGATCGCCATGGTCCTCGGCACGCTGGCATCGGCAGCGCTGTACCGACGCGATTTCTTCGGCAAGGAAGGCATCTCGCTGATGCTGATCCTGCCTATCGCGCTGCCCGGGATCATCACTGGGATCGCCTTGCTGTCGGCCTTCAAGAGCCTGGGGATCGAGCCCGGCATGCTGACCATCGTGATCGGCCACGCGACCTTCTGCGTGGTGATCGTCTACAACAACGTGATCGCCCGGCTGCGGCGCACTTCCCACAGCCTGATCGAAGCCTCCATGGACCTGGGCGCCGATGGCTGGCAGACCTTCCGCTACATCGTCCTGCCGAACCTCGGCTCGGCGCTGCTGGCCGGCGGCATGCTGGCGTTTGCCCTGTCGTTCGATGAAATCATCGTCACCACCTTTACCGCAGGCCATGAACGCACCCTGCCCATCTGGCTGCTCAACCAATTGAGCCGGCCACGGGATGTGCCGGTGACCAACGTGGTCGCCATGCTGGTGATGATCGTCACGATGCTGCCCATTCTCGGCGCCTACTACCTGACCCGAGGCGGCGAAAGCGTCGCGGGCAGCGGGGGCAAGTAACCACGGAACCTGGAGGTGCGAGCGTGCTTGCAAGCCCGCTCGTACCTCAAAGACAACTATCAGAGTCACTGCGCCCTAAAGCCAAAGCGCCCCTTGTCGAAAAAGGACATG
>NZ_JANHLC010000006.1 GCF_028682395.1 Pseudomonas putida
TTTCAAAGGGCCGAATAACGCTCACCTATATATAGAAGAAAACCCATTGCGCAATATATTGCCCACTTGGAGAAAACGAAGCATCATAAGCCTTCACCCCCGCCCCTCTGACCCGGCTTCCCCTCTCATGACCGAGCAACCTCGCAGCTTAATAGCGGCCCTCTTCCCAGTCGGCTTGCTTATCATCGCCATGACTTCAATCCAGTCGGGTGCAACGCTGGCCAAAAGCATGTTTCCCGTCGTCGGCGCCCAAGGCACGACCACCCTACGCCTGATCTTCGCCAGCATCATCATGCTGATCCTCCTGCGTCCGTGGCGTGCCAAGCTCACAGCACAGTCCTTGCGGACCGTGATCGTCTATGGCGCAGCCCTGGGCGGGATGAACCTGCTCTTCTATATGTCGCTGCAAACCGTCCCGCTCGGCATTGCCGTGGCTCTCGAGTTTACCGGCCCCCTGGCCGTCGCCATCTATGCATCGCGACGAGCCATCGACTTTCTATGGGTAGGCCTGGCAATAACCGGCCTTCTACTACTGATCCCGCTTGGCGCAAACAGCATGGCCCTGGACCTGGCGGGCGTCTGCTATGCACTGGGCGCCGGGATCTGCTGGGCGCTTTATATTCTTTTTGGTCAAAAGGCTGGGGCGGACAATGGCGTGCAGACTGCCGCATTGGGCGTGATGATCGCCGCGCTGCTTGTTGCGCCAGTAGGCATCGCCCACGCGGGAGCTGCCCTGCTGACACCCGCACTGATCCCCATCGCATTCGCCGTAGCCCTGCTCTCCACGGCACTGCCCTATACCCTTGAGATGGTCGCCCTGACACGACTGCCCGCGCGGACCTTCGGAACCCTCATGAGCATCGAGCCCGCCATCGGCGCATTGTCAGGCTTGGTCTTCTTGCATGAGATGCTCAGCCCAGTGCAATGGCTCGCCATCGGCTGCATCATCCTGGCGTCTGTTGGCGCGAGCCTGAGCATGCGCCACGAGCCAAAGCCCTTGATACCTGCTGATTAAAAATGGATTTGACGCTGAACTAGTAATTGCTGCTCAATTAGGCCATGTTTAGCCTGTAACTCAATGCCTGCCTTAGTTTTTTCTTTGGAAATAACACTAGGAAAACCTCTGGAGGCAGTGAAAGCCAGACTTGGGCGAATTGACCCGAGGGCCTGTTATAAGGATGGCAATGAAGCGATTTTCGATTCTCCTCGTCACACTCATGATCGCCGGCTGTGCTGCAACGTCGCAGACAGAGGTCAAACGCGGCAAACGCGGTTTGCATATCAACTGCTCGGGTCTTTCCTCATCCTGGGACAAGTGCTACGCCAAAGCCGCTACCTCCTGTGGAGCGGCAGGCTATAAAGTCATCGCCAAGTCCGGTGACGCCGTGGAGGACCCGGGAGACTATCCCTTTGGTCTCAACCCCGCCGGCTATACCAGTCGCAGCATGATTGTCATCTGCAAAAAGTAGCTATGCCTGGCCACCCTTGGTTTCAGCAACCTGCTGGCTCAGGGCGGCATAGCTCGCCTGCAGCACCTCACTGCGGGCCTGCACACTCACCATCATCCGTGCAATGACCAAAGCCCCCACACACTGGGACAGGACAGCCCAGGCAAGCTGCTCACAGCCCAGTGTCCGCGCCCAACTGGCGTGCAACTGACAAATCCAGTGTTCGGCCTGCTTACGCACAGCCTCATCGGCACGCGCAATCTCGGCCCCCAGGGCAGGAAGCGCACAGCCAGCCTCGACGTTCTCGACATGGGCCAGGCTCAGATACTGCTTGAGACACTTATCAAGCTGCGCATGGCTCAATGACTGCCCACCGCTCAAACGCTCAAAACTTTGGGTAAGTTCCCGTTCGACAACGGCACTGAACAAGTCACTCTTTGAGGGGAAATGACTGTAGAACGCTCCCCCACTCAGGCCGATGGCCTTCATCAACCCATCGACACCTACGCTGCCAACCCCTTCCTTCTTGATGAGCCTGGCACTGCTCTCGAGCAGACGCACCTGGGTTTGCTGCTTGTGATCGGCACTGTAGCGCATGGCGTGTATTCCAACTCTTCAAGGATCTTGACGACTGGAAAACTGTAACATAACGTTCGTTTAGTTAACGATCGTTTACCAAAGGAAGCAATCCATGACTACGGCACATAAAAACAACAGGGTGGCATTGGTAGTGGGTGCAGGCGACGCCACAGGCAGCGCGATAGCCAAGCGATTCGCCCGTGAGGGCTACATCGCCTGCGTGACTCGCCGCAGCGAAGAAAAACTGCAACCGTTAGTCGACGCGATCATCGAAAGCGGCCATCAGGCCCATGGTTTTGCTTGCGACGCTCGCAAGGAAGAGGAGGTGATCGCACTGGTCGAGCAGATCGAAAGCCAGATTGGCCCCATTGAAGTACTGGTCTTCAATATCGGTGCCAACGTGCCTTGCAGCATCCTTGAAGAAACGGCACGCAAGTACTTCAAGATCTGGGAGATGGCCTGTTTTTCCGGTTTTCTCAATGGCCGCGAAGTCGCCAAGCGCATGGTGACCCGTAACCGCGGCAGCATCCTGTTTACCGGGGCCACCGCCGGGCTACGCGGGGCCGCCGGTTTCGCCGCCTTTGCCGGCGCCAAACACGGTATCCGCGCGCTGGCGCAAAGCATGGCGCGTGAGCTGGGGCCGATGAATATTCATGTCGCCCACGTCGTGGTCGACGGTGCTATCGACACCGACTTTATTCGTACCAGTTTCCCGGAAAAATACGCCCTGAAGGACCAGGACGGCATTCTCGACCCCGAGCATATCGCCGAAAACTATTGGTTCCTGCATAACCAGCCACGCGATGCCTGGACTTTCGAACTGGACCTGCGCCCCTGGAATGAACGCTGGTAACACCCTCTCCCAAAACAATAAACAAGGAGTCCCGCAGATGAGCAAAACCCTCGAGTTCTACTTCGACCTTGGCAGCCCCACCAGCTACCTGGCCTACACCCAGCTACCCGCGCTGTGCGCGCAGACCGCCAGCGAACTGGTGTATCACCCCATGCTGCTGGGAGGTGTATTCAAGGCCACCGGCAACGCCTCCCCTATCCAGGTGCCCGCCAAAGCGCGCTATATGCTCAAGGACCTGGAGCGGTTCGCCAGGCGCTACCAGGTTCCCCTGCGCTTCAACCCGCACTTTCCGATCAATACGCTGCACCTGATGCGCGCAACCGTGGGCGTGCAACGGCAACTACCGGAGCGATTTATCGAGTTTCTGGACTGCCTGTTCAAGGCGCTATGGGTTGATGGGCACAACCTGGCCGACCCTGCGGTGCTGGCTCAGGTCCTGCAAAGCGCCGGCTTTGCCCCTGACAGCATCTTGCAACTCAGCGAAGACGAAGGGGCCAAGGCGGCTCTGAAGGCCAATACCGAACAGGCCCTGCAACGGGGCGTGTTTGGCGCCCCCAGCCTGTTCGTCGGCGATGAACTGTTTTTTGGCCAGGACCGCCTGGATTTTGTCCGCGCGGCCCTGGCCTGACGTTTACGGCGCCAGGCGCTCGGTCCGGACCTGTAACCACGCCAGGCTGGCACCTGAAAGATAGGGTGCCAGGCGCTCCCGCACCTGGGCGTGGTAGTCATTGAGCCAGTCGAGCTCCTCGCGCGTCAGCAGTGAAGGCTCCAGGCAGCGAGTGTCGATAGGGCATAAAGTCAAAGTCTCGAATCGCAAGAACTCGCCGAACTCGGTGGCACCCGCTGCGCAGTTCAAGACCAGATTTTCGATCCTCACCCCCCAACGTCCTGGGCGGTAAGTCCCGGGCTCAATGGAGGTAATCATCCCCGGTTGCATGGCCGTCTGGGGCGACGCGACAGCCTGGTAGGCAATAACCTGTGGGCCTTCGTGCACATTGAGAAAATAACCAACCCCATGCCCGGTGCCATGGCCATAATCGACCCCGTCAGCCCACAAGGGCGCGCGCGCAATCGCGTCGAGCAGCGGCGAGAGAATCCCCTGCGGAAACTGCGCACGAGACAACGCGATCATACCCTTGAGCACCCGCGTGCAATCGGCTTTCTGCTCGGCGCTGGGCTGCCCGATTGGCACCATCCGGGTGATATCCGTGGTGCCCCCCAGGTACTGGCCTCCGGAGTCGATCAGCAATAGGCCATCGCCCTCGATCAGCGCGTGAGCCTCTTCGGTGGCATGGTAATGAGGCATCGCGCCGTTGGCATTAAAGGCCGCAATGGTATTGAAGCTTAGGGATACAAACCCCGGGCGGCGGCGGCGAGCGGCGCTAAGACGCTCGTCAATGGTCAGTTCCGTGACAGGCTCCTGCCCCAGCGCGCCCTCCAGCCACGCAAAGAACTCACAGAGCGCTGCGCCATCCTGCTCCATCGCACGGCGAATATGCTCGGCGTCCGCCAGACTCTTGCGCGACTTGGCCAGCGTGGTCGGATTCAAGCCTTCCACCAGCCTGACTTCAGGCCCCAGATGATCCAGCAGCCCGCAGGTGACCCGTGCCGGATCCACCAACAGTTGCTGCCCGGCGCCGATCCCCTGAAGCGCTGCCGCAACCTCGCCATAATCGCGCAAGGTCACCCCGTCGTGCTCCAGGACCTTGCGCAGCGCGGCATCGACCTTGTCCAAAGCCACAAACAGAATAGCCTGCACCTGGTTCACCAACGCGAACGCGACAAACACCGGATTGAACGACACATCGCTACCGCGCAGATTGAACAGCCAGGCAATATCATCCAGCGTCGCGATAAAGTGCCAATCGGCACCACGCTCGTTCAGCGCTGCCCGCAGTTGCGTCAGCTTGTCGAGCCGGCTGACCGTGGCCTCGGGGGGCAGATGGGCATACACCGGCGCTGTCGGCAAGGATGGGCGCTGCAGCCAGACATCCGCCAGCACATCTCTATCCGTGCGCAGTTGCGCGCCGCGAGCTTGCAATTTCTCCCTCAAGGTCCGTGCTGCCGCCAGCGCCATGACCGTACCATCCACTGCAGCCACGCCAGCCACCGGCACGTGTTCCGCCAACCAGTCCAACGGCCCTGGCTGGCCCGGCCGCAACTTCATCAATTCAATGCCGCTACCGGCCAACTCTTTGCTCGCCTGCTCCCAGTACCGACTATCGGCCCAGATCCCGGCAAAATCGCGGGTCACGATCAGCGTACCGACCGAACCGTGGAACCCCGACAGCCATTGACGCCCCTGCCAATAGCCCGGCAGGTATTCGGAAAGATGGGGATCAGCCGAGGGCACCAGCAACGCATGGATACCTTCGCGGCGCATGGCCTCCCGGGTACGTGCCAGACGCTGGGGCACCGAGTCGTCGGGCAAAGTCTGCGTGCTCATGGTCTCTCCTATTGGCCGCTTGAATAATGATCTGCGAGCGATAATGGAGCACGCTGCATCCATCGGCAACCGCCTAGCTCAGGCTTTCGAGCAACAATGGATACAGGGAAATCACCAGCAACAACGCCATGCTGATGTTGAACAGCCGCAACCAGCGTGGTTGGCGCAGCACATTGCGCAACAAGCTGCCGCAGGCCGCCCATAGGCTGATAACGGGCGCATTGATCAAGGCAAAAACGGCGGCGATCACCAGCACATTGACCACGTAGCCCTGCAAGGGCACATAGGTACTGATGGCGCCCACAGCCATCACCCAGGCCTTGGGGTTGACCCATTGAAACGCTGCCGCGCCCCAGTAACCCAATGGCCGGCTACCACTCTCCTGGGAATGGGCAACGGGGCCCGAACGCGCGATACACCAGGCCAGGTAAAGCAGATAGGCGCCACCCAGATAGCGCAGGAAACGATAAAGCTGCGGATACGCCTCGAACACCGCACCGAGGCCCAGGCCCACCGCCAACACCAGGACAAACAGGCCGCAACTGATACCGAGAATATGCGGAATCGAACGGTTGAAACCGAAGTTCACCCCTGACGCCAACAGCATGGTGTTGTTCGGCCCCGGCGTCACGGAAGTGACCATGGCGAACAGGGCAAAGGCGAGAAGCAGTTCGGGAGAGAGGCTCATGGCGGCGGTCCGGCGCGTGATTGTCAGGGCTCGACAGTACCCAGCCACACAACGAAACGCACGGACAGTTACCCACACTTAGAGCCGTACAGTTGTGCGCCCTCAGCTTTTTGGGACAACTGTATCAAGCGCCGGATCCGCATTGATTTGTGCGCCGTTTTGCAACAGATCTTGCCCCAGCAGCTCGGCCTTGCGCCGCTGATACTCATCGAATGAAAGGCCGCGCCGATTCAGGGACTCAAGCGCCAGCTCAAGCTGCTCTGCTGCGCTGTAGCCACGGTCCTGCGGGGCGGGATGCTGGGCGCAACCCGCCACTGCAACGCTCAGGACCATCAATGCAACAGCGCCAAACCCTTTCATCAAGACACCCCCGGCCAACCACGACAAATCAATGGCCACAGGCTAGCGGCCCGTGCGGGCCAGCAACAATCACCGTGCTCAATAGTCGCTATCGATCGGCGCGTCTTTCAGTGGCCTTGCCTCGCCCGGCTCACTAGGCGGCACTGCAGTGCGTCATCGACACTGCGCTCAAGGCTGCGTAGCACCTGAAACGAGCCGAAGGTCACCGCCTTGGCTTGATAGGTGCGGATCAGGCCCCAGAAATCCGTGTGCCCTGCCTCGATAGCGGCGAAGGCGCGTTCCCCCGCTTCCTTCGATTGCCATTGCAGGTAATTCAGCACTCGCCGGCCATCATCACTGGCCTGCACGCTGGCACTGAGAAACCCCTGGTGGTCACGGGCCAGGCGTTCGGTCTGGCTGGCCAGCGCGGCCACCAGGCCATCCTGTTGATGCGGCTCGATATCGAACTCTATCAACTGTGCGTAGCTACGATTTTCCCCTATCGACTGCATGACCTTCCCCACAGATAAGTAGTACGAATCTTGCGATCCAAGGCCTCGAAGGGTAAAACCTCCAGTTAAGTTAAGGTCAAGTGCTCATCATGAAAAAAATCGCTGCGCCTACCCCACAGGACAAAGAACTCAGCGTCGGCCAAATGGCCGCCCGCAGTGGCATTACGGTCACCGCCCTGCACTTCTATGAAGCCAAGGGCTTGATCAGCAGCCGGCGTAACAGTGGTAACCAGCGCCGTTACCCACGTGAAATGCTGCGCCGGGTGGCCTTGATCAAAGTAGCGCAGCGCCTGGGCATTCCCCTGGCCAGCATTCACCAGGTTTTTCAGACCCTGCCTCGGGGGCGCGCGCCCTCGGCGGCTGACTGGGAGCGGTTTTCCGCTCAGTGGAAGCATGAGTTGAATGAGCGTATCGACCGCCTGACGCGACTGCGCGATCAACTCGATGGCTGCATCGGTTGCGGCTGCCTGTCGATGGAGGCCTGCCCCTTGCGCAACTACGCCGATGAACTCGGCCAGCAGGGACCCGGCGCCCAAGTACTGGAGCCGGGGCGCACGCCATGCTGAGACACGTCTTCAGCCAACGTCCCGGGCCAGCACCCGCTCGCAAAGAAAGTCGATCAAAGCCCGTAGCTTCGGCGTCGGGTGCCGGCTGGCTGGCCACAGCAGGCGCAGGTTGACGCGACGCTCGACAAACGCATCCAGCACGCTACGCAACCGACCATCGACCAAACCTCGCCTATGGAAAAATCCGGCAGGCAGGCAATGCCCGGGCCCCGTGATGCAAAGCAGAGTAGATCCTCCGGCTGCCGGGGCGTGCGGCAACGGGCAAAGTGCTCCGGCGACGCGACCAGGACCACGATGATCCAACAGCAATCCCAGATAGAGCGGCTCGCGCCGCCTGCAGCTCTTCGGCCACGGCAATAAACTGGCGCAACAAACGGGTCTCAATCATCCCGGGTCAGCACTTCCAGCAACTCAATTTCAAAACTCAAATCCGAATTCGGTGGAATTGCCCCGACCTGGCGTTCGCCATAGCCCAGGTGCGACGGCACGAAGAGTTGGCGCTTACCGCCCACCTGCATGCCCATCAGCCCCTGGTCCCAGCCCTTGATGACCCGACCGCTGCCGATCACGCACTGGAACGGTTTACCGCGCTCCCAGGACGAGTCGAAAACTGTCCCGTCCGCGAGCGTCCCCCGGTACTGAGTGGTGATCAGCGCCCCCTTGACCACCGCCTTGCCGTCGCCAACGCGAAGATCCACTACTTGCAGTTCGCCTGCCATCTTGTTCACTCGTCGATAAATTAAACCGCTCGCCTTTTCGCAGAAATGGCCGGCGCTGGCAACTCCCCTGGGCAGTTTGCGCAGCGCCTCGGCGGTCGCGAGGTCCGACGGTAATGGGTAAGATAGCGGTCCTGCCTCGCTTCCCCTGCGTGCCCTGCCGAATAAGCCGAATCATGCCTTTCGAACTCAGCGTTGACCTGCTCACCCTCGCCATACTGATTGGCGTGGCCTTTCTTGCCGGCTTTATCGATGCCATTGCCGGCGGCGGTGGTCTGCTCACCACGCCCGCCCTGCTGACCGCCGGTTTGCCGCCACACCTGGTGCTGGGCACCAACAAACTCAGCGCCACGTTCGGCTCGGCCGTGGCGAGCCTGACGTTCTACCGGCGCAAGCTGTTTCACCCCGGGCAATGGAAGTTGGCGATCTTCGGCACCCTCGCCGGCGCCCTGATCGGCGCGACCGTTGCCCACTACCTGCCCGCCGAATGGCTGAACAAGATGCTCCCGGTGGTGGTCTTTGCCTGCGGCCTGTACCTGTTGTTCGGAGGCACACCCAAGGCGCCGCTGGACAGCAATGCACCGATCAAGAAAAAGTGGCAATTACCCCAAGGGCTGGGGCTGGGTTTCTACGACGGCGTCGCGGGCCCGGGCACTGGCGCGTTCTGGACCGTTAGCAGCCTGCTGCTCTACCCCATCGACCTGGTCAAGGCCAGCGGTGTGGCGCGCAGCATGAACTTCGTCAGCAACATTGCCGCGCTGTCAGTGTTTATCTTTTCCGGCCAGGTCGACTGGGTCATCGGTTTCAGCATGGGCTTGGCGGTGATGCTCGGCGCCTTCTTCGGCGCCCGCTCTGCCATCAGCGGGGGCGCCAAGTTTATCCGTCCGGTGTTTATCTGTGTGGTGCTTGGCCTGACCGTGCGCCTAGCCTGGCAGCACTGGTTCAGCGTGGCCTAGTCGCCGCGCCACATAGAGATCGATCAGGTGTCGGGCAATCGAGCGCGACGCCGGCAGGGGCGGCAACGCGTGGATGCTGAACCATTGTGCATCCTCGATCTCGTCCGGCTGCGGCACTATCTCGCCACCGGCATATTCGGCATGGAAGCCGAGCATCAACGAGTGCGGAAACGGCCAGCATTGGCTGCCGACATACTGGATATTGCGCACCTCGACCTGCACCTCCTCGCGCACCTCGCGAATCAGGCAATGTTCGGCCGACTCCCCCGGTTCGGCGAACCCGGCCAGGGTGCTGTAGACCCCGGGCACAAAACGCGGCGAACGCGCCAGCAGCACTTCATCACCGCGGGTCACCAGCACGATCATGCTCGGTGAAATCCGCGGATAGCTGCGCAGGTCGCACGGTCCGCAATACATCGCTCGCTCCAGATGCACCTGGGTCATCGGCTGGCCGCAACTGCCGCAGAACCGATGCTCGCGCGCCCAGGTACCAATTTGCGCGGCGTAGCCCAGCATCCGATACGTGGCCGCATCCCCTTCGAGCATAAAACTACGCAAGCCCTGCCAACCGCAGCCCGGCACGTCGGCACTGCCCTGCAACTCCAACAGATAGACCGGCTCGCCATCCAAGTGGCCGATCCCGTGCTCGGCCAGCACGTCCAATGCCTGACGCTTGAGCCATTCACGAGGGAACAGCACCCCGTTGTCATCGCGCAAAAAACCCTCACGGCCGCGGACCACGGCCCAGCCGCCGGGGTTTTGTGGGTCCAGTACTGCAGTTGTCCAGCGTTCAGTCATTGCGGTTTCCTGGTTGAGCCTTGGTCCCAAGCGGTCCCGGCCCGTGCGCTTTAGTGCTCGAAAACCGGTTTCTGCTTGCTCATATGCGCGGCGATGGCGACACGCAGATCGTTGGATTGCAACATGGCGGCGTTCCAGGTGGCAACGTATTCCAGCCCATCGTCAATCCGATGGTCGCGCATGTAGCTGAGCATTTCCTTGGTCCCGCTGATGGCGATTGGCGACTTCGCGGCAATTTCCCGGGCAATGGCCATCACGCCGTCGAGCAGGCTGGCGGCGTCCGGCCAGACCCGATTGACCAGACCCATGCCCAGCGCCTCGCCAGCGCCAAAATTACGCCCGGTGTAAGCCAGTTCGCGAAGCATGCCATCACCGATGATCCGTGGCAGGCGTTGCAGGGTGCCGACATCCGCCGCCATGCCGATATCGACCTCCTTGATGGAGAACTGCGCGTCTTCGGCGGCATAACGCATGTCGCAGGCGGCAATCAGATCGATCGCCCCGCCAATGCAGTAGCCCTGGATCGCCGCCAACACCGGCTTGCGGCAGCGGTCCACGGCATTGAACGAGGCCTGCAACTGCAGGATCTTGCGCCGCAGCAGGCGGGCATTGCGGCCGACATCCTTGCCCAGTTCATTGGCCACCGAGGCTAGCATCATCAAGTCGATACCCGAGGAGAAATGCTTGCCGGCGCCGCTCAGCACGACCACACGAGCCTCGTCGGTATTATCGATCCACTCGAAGATGTCGACGATCTCGCTCCAGAACGCGGCATTCATCGAGTTGATTTTTTCCGGGCGATTTATCTGCACGTGGGCGATGTTATCTACCAGTTCGACGTTGAAGGCTTGGTATTCGGACACGGTCGTCATCCTTTGCTTGGGGTGGCATACGAACCGTGGACTATAACAAGGGCCTTACGCATACGGCAGGCCGTGCAACTGCCAAAAGCCGGACGCCCGGGCTTGCGCCGAGCGCGTCCACGGCTTGATCTTGGGCGGCGCTTACGGCACCTTGCGTGCCTTTCCAATACAAGGACCCCGTCGATGTCTCGTTCACTGGCCCAGGCCTTCGCACATAACTTCCTCGGGCAATCGCCACGCTGGTACAAGGCGAGCATTCTCGCGTTTCTGCTGCTCAACCCGCTGGTGCTCTTCAGCGTGGGCCCGGCCGCCGCCGGCTGGCTACTGGTGATCGAATTTATCTTCACCCTGGCCATGGCCCTCAAGTGCTACCCGCTGATGCCCGGCGGCCTGTTGCTGATCGAGGCACTGGCACTGCGCATGACCAGCCCCCAGGCGGTCTATGACGAACTGGTGCACAACTTCCCGGTCATCCTGCTCCTGATGTTTATGGTGGCCGGCATCTACTTTATGAAGGACCTGCTGCTGTATCTGTTTTCCCGCCTGCTGCTGGGAGTCCGCTCCAAGGCGCTGCTGAGCCTGCTGTTCTGCCTGTTGTCGGGCTTTCTTTCGGCCTTTCTCGATGCCCTGACAGTCACCGCGGTGATCATCAGCGCAGCCGTAGGCTTTTACTCGGTCTATCACCGCGTGGCCTCGGGCGCCAACCCACGCCAGGACAGCGACCTGAGCTGCGACGGCAGCCTGACGGATACCCACCACAGCGACCTCAACCAGTTCCGCGCGTTTCTGCGCAGCCTGTTGATGCACGGCGCGGTCGGCACCGCCCTGGGTGGCGTCTGCACCCTGGTGGGCGAGCCGCAGAATCTGCTGATCGGCCATGAACTGGGCTGGCATTTCGGCGAATTCTTTATGAAAGTCGCGCCGGTTTCGCTGCCAGTCCTGGTGGCCGGTCTGGTGACCTGCGTACTGCTGGAGAAGCTGCGCTGGTTCGGCTATGGCACCCTGCTGCCGGACAACGTACGCGCCGTACTTGCCACCTATGCCCGCGAGGACGATGCCCAGCGCACCGAACGCCAGCGCGCCGCGCTGATTGTCCAGGGAATTGCCGCACTGATCCTGATCAGCGCACTGGCCCTGCATATCGCCGAAGTGGGCCTGATCGGCCTGGTTGTCATTGTGTTGATTACCGCCTTTAGCGGCATCACCGACGAGCACCGCCTGGGCAATGCGTTCAAGGACGCCATGCCATTCACCGCCCTGCTGGTGGTGTTTTTCGCGGTGGTCGCGGTCATCCATGAGCAGCAGTTGTTCACCCCGTTGATCCAATGGGTACTGGCGCTACCCGCCGACCAGCAACCCGGGATGCTGTTTATCGCCAACGGCCTGCTGTCGGCCATCAGCGACAACGTGTTCGTTGCAACCATCTACATCACCGAGGTCAAGCAGGCCTTTGTTTCGGGGCAAATGACCCGCGAGCACTTCGAGACCCTGGCGATTGCGATCAACACCGGCACCAACCTGCCCAGCGTCGCCACGCCCAATGGCCAGGCGGCGTTCCTGTTCCTGCTGACCTCGGCCATCGCGCCGCTGATCCGCCTGTCCTACGGACGCATGGTCTGGATGGCGCTGCCGTACACCATTGTCATGGGCACACTGGGCTGGTACGCCGTCAGCTACTGGCTCTAACAGACGCCAATAGGAGCGAGCTTCGCCCACCCCGAACAGCTCGCTCCTCGCTTAGCCCACCCTTATCCCAACTGGGTCCAGACCCGCCCGTCGCGAGCCAGCAGCTCATCTGCCGCCGCGGGGCCATCTTCACCGGCACGATAGCCCTGGACACGGTCATCCTCGCGCCAGGCCTGCAAAAACGGTTGCACCGCCCGCCAGCCGTTCTCGATATTGTCGGCACGCTGGAACAGCGTCTGATCGCCCGTCAGGCAGTCATAGATCAAGGTTTCATAGCCCGTCGAGGGTTGCATCTCGAAGAAGTCCTTATAGGCGAACCCCAACTCGATATTGGCCATGGCCAGGGTCGGTCCCGGGCGCTTGGCCAGGAGCTCGAACCACATGCCTTCATTGGGCTGGATCTGGATTTTCAGGTAAGTCGGTTGCGGGCGCTCGATGGCACTTTCGCGAAACTGAGCGTAGGGCGCGGGCTTGAAGCAGATGGCGATTTCCGTATCGCGCACGCTCATGCGCTTGCCGGTGCGCAGGTAGAAAGGCACGCCGACCCAGCGCCAGTTGTCGATCATCACCTTGAGCGCCACATAGGTTTCAGTATTGCTGTCGGGGGCCACATTAGCTTCCTCGCGGTAGCCCGCCACGGCCTGCTCGCCCACGGTGCCCGCCCGATACTGGCCGCGCACCGAGTTGGCCCGGGCCTCTGCAACGCTCCACGGGCGGATCGCGCCGACCACCTTGGCCTTCTCTCCGCGCACCGCATCGGCACCAAAGGCCGCCGGCGGCTCCATGGCCACCATCGCCAGTAACTGGAACAAATGGTTGGGCACCATATCGCGCAGGGCCCCGGTGTGTTCATAGAAACTGCCGCGGGTCTGCACCCCGACGGTTTCCGCGGCAGTGATCTGCACATGATCGATGTAGTGGTTGTTCCAGAAAGCCTCGAACAGACCATTGGAGAACCGGCTGACCAGGATGTTCTGCACCGTTTCCTTGCCCAGGTAATGGTCGATTCGATAGATCTGCTTTTCGCTCATCACCTGCAGCAGATTGGCATTCAGTGCCTCGGCAGAGGCAAGGTCGACGCCAAACGGTTTTTCGATCACCACGCGGCGAAAGCCCTGGGCACTTTCCTGTAGCAACCCGGCCCCCCCCAACTGCTCGACCACCGCGCTGAAGAAGCGCGGCGCGGTGGCCAGGTAGAACACCGCATTGGCGTTATCGCTCGCGGCAATGCGAGCACCGAGTTCGGTGTAGGTGGCCGAGTCGAGAAAGTCGCCCTGCACATAGCTGATCCGACTCGCCAAGTGTGCCCAGAGCGTGGCGTCGAGGCTAACCTTGTCAGCCATCTCGGTGCGGATAAAACCCTCGAGTTTTGCCGCGAAGGCCTGGTCGCTCAGCGGATTGTGATCCACCCCGACAATACGCACTCCGTCGCTTAGCAGGCCGTCACGTTTGAGGTTGTACAGCGCCGGCATCAGGAGCCGCTTGACCAGGTCGCCATGGGCACCAAATAGAAACAGCGTGGTTGCCGGTGCTGGCTCGGGTTTGACTGGGGTCGGCTGAGCCTTCATTTTTTCGCCGCCTCCGTATGCCCGCCGAAGCCCAGGCGCATGGCCGACAGCAGCTTGTCGCCATAGGTGCTCTGCTGGCGCGAGCGAAAGCGCGCGAACAGGGCCCCGGACAATACCGGCACGGGGACCGCCTGCTCCATCGCTGCCTCGATGGTCCAGCGTCCTTCACCGCTGTCGGCCACCGCCCCGGAAAACTCGCCCAGTTGCACGTCCTTGGCCAGGGCATCGGCCGTCAGGTCCAGCAGCCACGAAGACACCACGCTGCCCCGGCGTCAGACCTCGGCGATATCGGCCAGGTTCAGCTCGAACCGCTCTTCGGCGGGCAAGCTCGGCGCCGCGCGGGTCTTGAGAATATCGAAGCCCTCGGCATACGCCTGCATCAGCCCGTACTCGATGCCGTTATGGATCATCTTGACGAAATGCCCCGCGCCCGGTGGTCCGGCGTGGATGTAACCACGCTCGGCCCGGTCATCGTCCGCCACCCGGTCGCGGGTGCGCGCAATATCGCCCCGCCCGGGGGCCAGCGCCTCGAACAGCGGGTCGAGGCGCTGCACCACCGCTGCCTCGCCGCCGATCATCATGCAATAGCCGCGCTCCAGGCCCCAGACGCCCCCGGAGGTCCCGACATCGACGTAATGCAGACCCTGCGCGGCCAGGGCCTGGCCACGGCGGATATCATCCTTGTAGAAGGTATTGCCGCCATCGATGATCGCATCGCCAGGCTCCAGCAGCAGCCGCAGCGCCTCGATGGTCTCTTCGGTCGGCGCCCCGGCCGGCAGCATCACCCAGACCGCGCGCGGCGTGGCCAAGGCCGCCACCAACGCCGGCAGGTCCGCCACGCCGACCGCGCCTTCGCCCGCCAGGAGGTCCACGGCCGCCCTGTTGCGGTCATACACCACGGTGTCGTGCCCCTTGAGCATCAAGCGCCGCGCGATATTACCGCCCATGCGGCCCAAGCCAATGATTGCCAGTTGCATGATGCCGATGCTCCTTGAGACCGAGGAAGAGAATGGCCATAGCCTAGCCTAGTGGCTGCAGCCCCAGCAGACCGGGCGCAGAGCAGACCTCGAAAAATAAAAAAGTTCCCTTGCGCCGCAAAAGAACCCAAAATTACCGCCGATTGGGTTCAGCCAACGGCACCTGCCGGCGCACACCCGAAAGAACACGCCTGACCGAGGTAAGCCATGGGCACCGTACTACCTGCACGACCTGCACAGACCCTCTACGTCACCATCCGCCGCGATGAACTGCGCCAACTGCGCGAAGAGCGTGAACAACTGCTCGACCAGGTCGCCGAACTGCGCCAGCAGTTGCAACAAGCCCAGGCCACGACTTCCCCGACGCCCCCCCGTCCGCTTCGCTAGTGCTTCGCTCGGCTCTCGCCGCCTGATAATGGCTATTTGCCAAATCGCTAATCAGCAAGGCAAAATCCCGACCGGCTGAATTTTCTCGGCACACCTCGACTCACAAAGTTTTCACACACATTTCGCAATACTCGTGCTCTTTGCGCCGGCCCTTCATGGGCAGCCATGGGTACGGGCAAGGCGCTGTGTGCCCATGGCTCAGGCAACACACCCTCTGGAGCGCTGTATGGCGATGTTTAAACGCAGCAACACGACTGCGAAAGGATTCGACTGGGCCGGCCTCGGCTGGATGTTTCTGTTTTTCTGGTATTTCTCCGGCATTACCCAACTGCTGATCCAGTTGACCGGTACCTCTGGATTCTCCGGTTTCCGCCAAGCGTTCATCATGAGCTCGATCTGGATCGCGCCCATGCTGCTGTTCCCCGCACGCACGCGCCTGATAGCCGGCGTGATCGGCGTGGTCTTGTGGGCCTGTTCCATGGCCAGCCTGGGCTACTTCTTTATCTATCAGCAGGAGTTTTCCCAGAGCGTTATCTTCATCATGTTCGAGTCGAACATCTCTGAAGCCGGCGAGTACATGACCCAGTATTTCGCCTGGTGGATGGTGGCCGCGTTCCTCGCCCATACCGCCGTGGCCATTTTCCTCTGGACCCGCGTGCGCCCCCTGTACCTGCCCCGCGGCAAGGCTTGGGCGGCCGCACTCGGCCTGCTGGTTGCCGTGGTGGGCTACCCACTGATCAAGCAGATCAGCAAGTTCAACGACAACCTGCCCCGCGCCATGGAAAGCTTCGAATCGCGCATCGAGCCCGCCGTGCCATGGCAGATGATCGTCGCCTACCGCCGCTATCGCGAGCAGTTGAGCAACATGCAGGGCATGCTGGACGACGTCAGCAAGATCCCGCCCCTGCACAACCTCACGGACGAACTGGCCGGCCAGCCAGCGACACTGGTGCTGGTCATCGGTGAATCGACCAACCGCCAGCGCATGAGCCTGTATGGCTACCCGCGCAACACCACGCCCAACCTCGACAAGCTCAAGGACGAACTGGCGGTCTTCGGCAATGTCGTGACCCCTCGGCCCTACACCATCGAAGCCCTGCAACAGGTCCTGACCTTCGCCGACGAAGAGAACCCCGACCTGTACCTCAAGACCCCGTCGCTGGTCAGCGTGATGAAGCAGGCCGGCTACAAGACCTACTGGATCACCAACCAGCAGACCATGACCAAGCGCAACACCATGCTCACGACCTTTTCCGAGCAGGCCGACGAACAGGTGTACCTGAACAACAACCGCAACCAGAACGCCCGCCAATATGACGGCGACGTACTGGAGCCCTTTAGCAAAGCCCTGGCTGAAGACGCGCCACGCAAATTTATCGTGGTGCACCTGCTGGGCACCCATATGAGCTACCAGTACCGCTACCCGCCGACCTTCGAGCAGTTCACCGACCGCCAGGGCGTCCCGCCGGGCCTGACCGATGACCAGGTACCGACCTACAACAGCTACGACAATGCCGTGCTGTACAACGACTTCGTGGTGTCCAGCCTGATCAAGGACTATGCCAAGACCGACCCCAACGGTTTCCTGCTGTACCTGTCGGACCACGGTGAAGACGTCTTCGACTCGGCCGGGCATGACACCCTGGGCCGTAACGAAGCCAAGCCAACCGCGCCGATGTACACCATTCCGTTTATGGTCTGGTCCTCGCCCAAATGGCGCCAGACCCATAACCGGGATTTCAGTGCGGACCTGGAACGGCCCTACAGCAGCTCGAACCTGATCCACACCTGGGCCGACCTGGCCGGGCTGAGCTTTAGCGAACTGGACACCAGCAAGAGCCTGGTCAGTGCCGACTTCAAGGCCCGCCCGCAATTGATCGGCAACCCCTACTCCCGACCGCAGAAAGCCCTGATCGATTTCAGCCTGATCAAGCCCAAACCGGTAGCCGCACCGACGGTGGACGTGACCCAGAAGTAACCCGCATCGCCCTGCCCGGCTTTGGCAATGTCCGCAGACATATCGCCAGAGCCGGTGCCAGGCGCGGCAGCGCGGCCTGGAATCAGCATGGCAACACCTCGCAATTAATAACCTCTCTCATTCACTTCAACTCTGTCCGCCGCCCTTCGTCCTTGAGCCATGGAACCCTCATCGACCCACAGGAGCAGGCACCATGCCGCTATCGCCCATCACCCGATCCCTAACGTTCACACTCGGCCTTTGTGGCTGCAGCCTGTGCGCCGCCGAGCCACAGAGCGATCCGCCCACGGCCATGCAACTGGACACGACCCATGTCGACGCCAGCGGTCTGGGCAACACCACCGAGCACACCGGGGCCTACACCACTGGGGCGATGAGCACTGCCACCCGCCTTAACCTCTCGATCCGGGACACGCCCCAGTCCGTCTCTGTCATCACCCGCCAACACATGGATGATTTCAAGCTCGACACCTTGTCCACCGTGCTGGGCCAGGTGACCGGCGTCACCGTGCAACACCTGGACTCCGACCGCATGAGCTACAGCACGCGCGGCTACGCCATCAATAATTTCCAGATCGACGGGATGCTCAATACCTTCAGCTACATGAAGTCCGATGCCGACACCATCATCTACGACCGCATCGAAGTGGTCCGCGGCGCGACCGGCCTGACCACGGGCGCCGGCGATCCTTCAGGTACGGTGAACATGCTGCGCAAGCGCCCCGGCCCGCTCGTACAGGTACAAACCGGGATCAGTGCCGGTAGCTATGACAACTACTACGGTTATCTGGACGTCGGCGGCCCCGTGGCTTTCGACGGCCGCCTGCGCGCCAGGACCGTACTGGCCCAGCGCGACAGCCATTCGTTTCGCGATCATTACGCCCTGCAACGCAGCGTCGGCTACGGCATCCTGGAAGCCGATCTGAGCGACGACACGGTGCTGGCGCTGGGTTACGACTACCAGGACAAACACGTCCAGGGCTCGGCCTGGGGCACCACCCCATACTGGAATGCCCAGGGCGGCAAAGCCCGGCTGCCGCGCTCGACCAACCTCACCGCCCCCTGGAGTTCCTGGCCCTGGCGCGACCGGACACGCTTCGCCACGCTCGACCAGGGCCTGGCCGGCGACTGGCACCTCAAGGCAGCCTACACCCGGCGCGACAGCGATACTGATGGGAAGATGTATTACAGCGGTGCCGGCTTTCCCGATGCAGACGGGTCCGGGATGCGTGCCTACATCAACCACTTTGTCGGCGAACAGCGCATGGATGCCTACGATCTCAACCTGGCCGGGCCTTACCGCCTGTTCGGGCGCGAGCATGAGTTGCTGCTGGGCTACGGCGAAGCCCGGCGCCGCGATACCGAACCTTTCGTCAGGCGGCAGTTGCCCGCCGGCTACAACGAGGTCGATGACTGGCGGGATATGGGCAGCGTCGACAAGTTCTACGACGAAGTCACTGGGCTGACGGGGTATGACGACACCCAGCGGCAGAAAGCCGGCTACCTCGCCACCCGCCTGAGCCTGACCGACCGCCTGCATGCCGTGCTGGGCAGCCGTTATGGCAGTTGGAGCGTCAGCAATCGCAAGGCCACTTATGACACCAGCGACCGGGTCCTGACCAGCAGCCACGGCCAGCAGCATCACAACGCCGTCCTGAGCCCCTATGCCGGCCTGCTGTACGACCTGGATCAGGCCTACACCGTCTACGTCAGCTACACCGATATCTTCAAACCGCAAAACGCCCGGGATGTCAGCGGCACCTACCTGGAGCCAGTGGTGGGCAGCAATTACGAACTGGGGCTCAAAGGCAGCCTGCTGGACGAACGCCTGAACCTGAGTAGCGCGATCTTCTACAGCAAACAGGACAATGTCGCCGAGCCCGATTACGCGTCGCCACCCGACCCGAAAACCGGTCGGCCGTATTCCAAAAGCGGCGGCAAGGGCAATACGGTACGCGGCTTCGAGGTAGAGCTGGCCGGCCAACCGCTGGAGCACTGGAACCTGAGCGCAGGCTACAGCTATACACACGCCCTCAATGCACAGCAACAACGCTCCGACGGCTCCAAACCCCTCAATTTGCTGCGCCTGTCCAGCAGCTACCGCCTGCCAGGCCAGTGGCAACGACTCACCGTCGGCGGCGCCGTCAACTGGCAAAGTGCGATCACTGCAAACAGTAAAAGGCCCACCTTCAAAAACGGCCCGACTGAAACAGCGAAGATCTCCCAGGGCGCCTACGCGGTGATCAACCTGATGACCCGCTACACCCTGGACGCCAGGCTCTCGGCTGCCCTGAACGTCAACAACCTGCTGGATACGCGTTACTACGAAAGCGTCGGCTTCTCCAACGGGATCTACTGGGGAGAGCCGCGCAGCCTGACACTCAGCCTGGACTGGAAAATCTAAGCGGCAGGCCTCAAGCGACACGCGTCGGGTTACGCCATTTTGCGAACCTGTAGCGTGCCGCTTGAGGCTTCTCACTGGGGGCGTCTACCAGTAACATTCTGTTGCAACGAAAAGCCCGTCAAATAACGGCATATCCCTACTTTCAGTGAGCAATACGCGTGAAAATCCGTCTGTCCATCCTCGGTCTGTGTATCGCCTTCACCGGCGCATTTATCCCCCCGGCCGTAGACGCCGCCGAAACCATCTCGGCCCCACGCGACACCTCACAACTGCATATCGCCTCGGGCAGCGCGATGCTGGTCGATCTGCAAACCAATAAAGTCATCTATTCCAGCAACCCCGATGTGGTCGTGCCCATTGCCTCCGTCACGAAGTTGATGACCGGCATGGTGGTCCTCGATGCCAAGTTGCCCATGGACGAGTACATCGCCGTATCGATCAGCGATACCCCGGAGATGAAAGGGGTGTTTTCCCGGGTCAAGCTCAATAGCGAACTGACCCGCCGGGACATGCTGCTGATCACCCTGATGTCGTCGGAAAACCGTGCCGCAGCCACGCTCGCCCACCACTACCCGGGTGGCTATGTGGCGTTCATCGCGGCGATGAACGCCAAGGCCCGAGCCCTGGGCATGACCAGCACCCGTTACGTCGAGCCCACCGGGCTGTCGATCCACAACGTTTCCACCGCCCGCGACCTCAGCAAGCTGGTACAGGCTGCGCGCAAATACCCGCTGCTGAGCGAACTGAGCACCACCAAGGAAAAAACCGTAACCTTCCGCAAACCCGCCTACAGCCTGGGCTTTCGCAACACCGATCACCTGGTGCACCGGGACAAGTGGGATATCAAGCTAACCAAGACCGGTTTCACCAACCAGGCCGGCCACTGCCTGGTGCTGGTGACCAGCATGGCTAACCGCCCGGTTTCCCTGGTGATTCTCGATGCCTTCGGCAAGTACACCCATTTCGCCGATGCGGCGCGCATTCGCAACTGGCTGGAAACCGGCAAAAGCGGTCCGGTACCGGATGTCGCCCTGCGCTACAAGGCCGACAAGAACCTCAAGGCCCGCCAGGCCTCGGAGTAGTCGCCCTAAGGTTCGTTCTCGACCGTCGCCAGCAGGCTTGCAATGGTCGAGGACGATGCCAGCTCGAATTCACGCTGCTTCACCCTGAAGCCAATGCCGTCAGCGAGGCGCAATGCCGCGCTGTGTTGGCTCAGAATATCCTCCAGGCGCTGGACCACCGTGGCAATACGCACAGCATCCGAACCCACCAGCAGCACGCCGAAGCCCTGTTCCGCCAGGCGTCCGATCACATCACTCTCGCGAAAGGCGATACGCAATACATCGGCAAAGGTCTTCAACGCCCGCGCCTCTGCGCTCGGTCCGAAACCGCCGTCCAGCGGCGCGCCGTCCTCCAGCTCAAAATACAACAGCGTGGCCGGCCGGCCCAGTTGCGCGCAGGCTTGCAGCCCAAGGGCCGCCAGCGCTTGGAAACCATGCCGATTGGGCAGCAGGGTCTGTGGATCGAGGCTGGCCATCTGTACCGCGACCAGTTCGTCTTCGGCCTGGCGCGCCAACTGACGTAGCCGCTCGCGCTCGTCGACCGCCAGATCAAGCTGGCCAAAGACTCGCAATGCCTGAACGCGAGCCTCACGCCCCTGGGGTTTGGCCGGACCTGGCATAACGCACTCCCTTTGCGTGTAGACCCTTGAGCGTAGCCCAGCGCTACTCATGCGCGATTAAAGCAAATCAATATCATTTGCAGCAGGTCTGTGCTTTTGCTTAAATCACGAACCGTTCCCATTTACACCTTGGCCCCCGCGCCGGAAACCCACCGTGCCTTCGATGCCCTCTGCCGACGCCAGCCTCGTACAAACGCTCTATACTAGCCATCACCGCTGGCTGGTGCAGCTGTTGCGCCGCAGGCTGAGCAATACCGCCGATGCCGCCGACCTGGCGCAGGACACCTTTGTACGGATCATGAAACGCCCGCCGGCCTTCGATTGCGCGGTGCGCGAACGCTCCTACTTGGCGACCATCGCCCGCGGCCTGTGCATCGACCAGTGGCGCCGCCGGCAACTCGAGCAGACCTGGCTCCAGTCCCTGGCTGCGCAGCCCGAAGCGCTACAGCCGTCACCGGAGCAGCAAGCGATCATCGTCGAGACCCTGCATGAGGTCGACGCCATGCTCCAGCGCCTGCCCAAGCGCGTCAGCGAAGCCTTTATCCTGGCCCAGCTCCACGGCCTGACCTATCGGACCATCGCCGCACAGCTCGGCGTCTGCGAGCGCAGCGTCAAGAACTACCTGGCCCAGGCCCTGCTGCACTGCGCCCTGCTCGAAACCGAGCTCGACGGCCTGTTGGTCGACTGAACCATGCCCCGCCCAGCCCTGAATCGCCTGAGTCATGCCAGCCTGCAAGCCGCCGCACAATGGTATGTGCGCCTGCACGATCCCGAGCGCGACGAGCAGGAATACCGCCACTGGCAGGCCTGGCTCGAACAGCACGTCGAACACCGTGATGCCTGGCACTATGTCGAGCGCGTCAGCCAACGCTTCGCGCCCCTGCATGCCGAAGAGGCGCAACAGGCGGCCAGCCAGGCCCTGCGCAGCCGTCGCGGCCCGACCCGTCGACAAACCCTCGTCGGCCTGCTGATTGCGGGGTCGGCCGGCCTGCTGGGCTGGAGCAACGGGCGCACGGGCCCGTTGCCACGGACCTGGGCCAGCCTCACCGCCGATCTGGCCACCGGCATCGGCAAAACCCTGCACACCCGCCTGAGCGATGGCAGCCAGCTTTGGCTCAATGCCCTGAGCGCCGTCGATCAACAGTTCGATGCCCAGCAACGCCTGCTGCAACTGCGCTTTGGCGAACTGCTGGTCGATACGGCCCGCGACCCACGCCCGCTGCGCGTGGCCACGGCCGACGGCCTGCTGCGCGCCCTCGGCACGCGCTTCAGCGTGCGCTGCGAACCGACGCACAGCCTGCTCAATGTGTATGCCGGCGCGGTCGAAGTGCGCACGGCCGACCGTGGCCAGATCCAGGTGGTGGAAGCCGGCAGCCAACTGCGCTTCACCCACAACACCGTTGGCCCACTACAAACGGTCAGCCCCGCGCGAGAATCCTGGAGCCGCGGCCTCCTGCAGGCCGAGGGCCTGCCGCTGGGCGAACTGATCGCCGAGCTGGCCAGTTATCGCCAGGGGCATCTGGGTTGCGCCCCAGCCCTGGCTCATCTACCCGTACTCGGCACGTTCCCGCTCAACGACAGCGACCGGGCCTTGGCACTGTTACAAGCGGCCCTGCCCATCCGCGTCGAACGCCTGACCGACTGGTGGGTCAACATCGAGCCACGGGTTTGAATTGTTTTTGCCGCGTTTTTGCCCTTTTCATTATTTGCTTCGGTTAACCCTTTAGAAGCTCAGCCATTTCCAAAGGGAATCCCATGCCGTCCGCTACCGTCCTGCGTTTTCGATTTGCCCTGCGCCCACTCGCCCTCGCCATTCCTGCCGCCCTGTTGAGCCTGGCCCCGGGCTGGGTGGCCGCCGCCACACCGACAGCCAGCGAACAGCCGAGCACCGCCCGCCATTACGCCATTGCGCCAGGTTCCCTGGCCGCGGTGCTCAATACCTTCTCCGAGCAGGCCGGGATCTTCCTCGCCGGGCACAACGATCTGGCGGCCGGCAAACATAGCCCCGGCCTACGCGGTCAATACAGCGTCCCCCAGGCCCTGGAATTGCTGCTCCAGGGCACAGGTTTGCAGGCCCGGCCCCAGGCCAATGGCGGCTATATCCTGCGCGCTGCTCCGCAGGCCGGCGATCCGCTGGAACTCGATGCCACCAGCGTGTCAGCCCTGGGCCTGGGCAGCGTCACCGAAGGCAGCGGTTCCTACACTACCGGGGCAACGGCAAGCGCCACCCGCCTGGCCCTGTCCCTGCGCGAGACGCCGCAGTCGGTCACGGTCATTACCCGGCAGCAACTCGACGACCAGGGTTCTACCAGCATTGCCGATGCCTTGCGCCGCGCGCCGGGGGTCAGTGTCGAGAACTACGACAGCGAGCGCTGGGAGTTCTCGGCACGTGGCATGCCCATCACCAACTTCCAGTACGACGGCGTCAACACCACGTATGACGGGGTGTACGACTACGGCACCACCAGCACCGACATGGCGACCTTCGACCGCATTGAAATCATCAAGGGCGCCAGCGGCCTGATGACCGGCTCCGGCGATCCGTCAGCCACGGTCAACCTGATCCGCAAACGCCCGACCAAGACCTTCAAGGCCTCGGTCACCGGTGCCGCCGGCTCCTGGGACAACTACCGCACCGAAGGCGATATCTCCGGGCCCTTGACCGATTCGGGCACGGTGCGCGGGCGCTTTGTCGGGGTCTACCAGGACCGCGAGTCGTACCTCGATCACTATCAGAACAACAAGGACATCGCCTACGGCATTCTCGAAGTCGATATCACCCCCCAGACCCTGCTGACCTTTGGCCTCGACCAGCAAAACACCCGTTCGCGCGGGGCGACCTGGACCGGCTTCGCAATGTTCGATAGCCAGGGCACACGCACCGACTTCTCGCGCTCCTTCAACCCCGGGACCGACTGGAGCCGCCGCGACTTCAAGAACCAGACCCTGTTCGCGTCCCTGGAACAGCAACTGGCCAATGACTGGTCGCTGAAGATCAGCTACGACCGCAAGCAGCGCGACCACGACACCCTGCTCGGCTCGGCCAGCGGCGGTAACCCGAACCCCGACGGCAGCGGCATGTTCATGTACATGGGCAAGTACAAAGGCCGCCAGATCCAGAACAACGTCGATATCAGCGCCACCGGGCCCTTCAGCTTGCTGGGCCGGGAACATGAACTGGTGGTCGGTTTCATGTCCACCAGCGCCAAACAGGACGTCCCGGTCTATGGCTCGGTCTATCCCCTGCTCGATGGCAGCATCTATGATTGGCACGGTGAGTTCGCCAAGCCGGATATTCCCAAAAGCGCCGACAACACCGTGATCCAACGCCAGAATGGGGTCTACCTGGCGACCCGGCTCAAGCCCACCGATGACCTGTCGGTGATCCTCGGTACCCGCGTCAGCAACTTCAAGGCCGACGACAAGACCGTCTACTTCGACCCGACAAAACCGCTGGCACGCGGTAGCTATCACCAGACCAGCGTGATCACACCCTACGCCGGCCTGGTCTACGACCTGAACGACACCTACTCGGCCTACGCCAGCTACACCCGCATTTACCAGCCGCAGATGAGCAAGGACGCCGCACGCAACCTGCTCGACCCGGTCGAGGGCGACAGCTACGAAGCCGGGATCAAGGCCGAGTATCTGGACGGTCGGGTGAACGCCAGTTTTGCGGTGTTCCGTATCGAACAGGACAATGTGGCCAGCAAGATCAGCGGCGACTCCTTCGACGCTATCTATGCGCCGATCAAGGGGGCAACCACCAAGGGCTTCGAGCTGGAAGTGGCGGGCGAACTCAGCCCCGGCTGGAACCTGGGTGCCGGCTACACCTACAGCCATACTCGCGATGCCGAGGGCAACCCGGTCTATGGCTCGGTCCTGATGAGCACCGAACCAGCGCAACTGATCCGCCTGTTCAGCACCTACAAACTCCAGGGCGCGCTGCAGGGGCTGACGGTCGGCGGCGGGGTCAACTGGCAGAGCGAGTTCTTCGGCCAGGTCTTCCGGCCCGATCCCGGCAACCTGGTCGATGGTGGCGAATACACCAAGGTCACCCAAGAGAGCTATGCGCTGGTGGATCTGATGACGCGCTACCAGTTCAATGAACACCTGAGCACGACCCTGAACCTGAAGAATGCCTTGGACAAGAAATACTACACCGGCATCGGCAACTTCAGCACAGGCTTCTACGGCGAACCGCGCAGCCTACTGCTGACGACCCAGTGGAACTTCTGATCGGCCCGGGAACGCGCGGGCTTTTCGTCCGCGCAACTGGCAGACTGTGGTTCGACAGCATCAGCCGGACAGCCACCCATGAAGCCCACCTCCTTGCGCGATCACAACCAGGCCCCGCGCTTCTGGCGCGATGCCGCCCTGCCGTTTATCGAAGCCCGCTCCATCGCGGACGGGCGCAAGGTCTGCTACAGCCGCCATGCCCACGAGCACTTTTCCATTGGCGCGATCACCGCCGGACACAGCACTTACATCAGCGGCAACCAACAATGGCAGATCGGGCAAGGCACCGTGGTGCTGATGAATCCGGGGATCGTGCATGCCTGCAACCCCATCGACGACCAGCCCTGGTCCTACTGCATGTTCTACATCGACACTGCTTGGCTGACGGCCCTGCAACATGAACTGGGCTTCAACGCCGGCAGCGGCTTCTGTGACTTCAACGCCACCCACAGCCAGGACCCGACGCTGTATGCCGAGCTGAATGCCTTGTATGCCTTGTTGATCGACGCACAGGCGGCGTTGCTGGAAAAGCACTCGGCTATTGTCGCGTTTTTCACCCAGCTCCACCTGCGCCTGAACCCGGCGCCGACGCCGTCCCGCCCGATCAACCATAAGCTCGAACAGGCTGCCGCGCACATCCGCGAGCACTGCACCGAGGGCCTGCGGCTCGACGAAATCTGCCAGGCCGCCGGCCTGTCGCCGTCCTACCTGATCCGCGCATTCAAGCAGCACTACGGCATGACGCCCCACGTCTACCTGGTCAACCAGCGCATCCAGTACGCCCAGCAGCAATTGCGCCAGGGCCGGTTAATCGCCGACGTTGCGCTACTGGCAGGCTTCGCCGACCAGGCACATCTGCAACGGGCGTTCAAGCAGCACCTGGCGGCAACACCGGGCCAGTATCAGGGTTAAGGCAACAGGAGATAGAGCGCGCTGACGGCCAATAGCACAGCCATGGTGCGATTGAACAGGCGCATGCCCCGCGGGTTTTCCAGGTAGTGGCGCAGAAAGCTACCGGCGTACGCCCAGCAGGCAATGGAACTCCAGCACACCACGAAGTACACCGCCGCGAAAAACCATACCAACGGCGCCTCGCCATTGCTGGCAAAGACCCCAGTCCCGGCCACGCAGGCCATCCAGGCCTTGGGATTGAGCCACTGCATCAGCGCACCATAGATCATCGACGGGCGCTTGGCCGAGCTCTTGGTATCGACCGCGCCATTGTCAACGGCCAGCTTGTAGGCCATGAACAGCAAAAAGACGCAGCCGCCCCACTGGATCGCCTGGGTCAGAAACGGCCAGCGCGCCAGCAGTTCATGCAGGCCCAGGCCGATCAGCAGCAAGAGCAAGGTAAAACCCAGCGTCGCCCCGGTGACATGCCAGAGGCTGGCGCGCAGGCCATAACGGACACCGCTGCTCAGGGCCACCACATTGACCGGGCCGGGGGTGATCGAGGTGGCCAGGGCAAAGGCGGCCATGGAAACTAATACGCTCATGCAGTACCTACTCTTACGTTCGTGAAGTGAATCCTGAACGCAAGCCTAGGGACCATCGTTTCCTGGGTATTGAAGGAAATGCCCCTAGGGGCATCAGTTTTTGGAGATTTGGATATGCACCAGCACACGGTTCAATGCCGCCAGTTCGTCGATATCCAACGCGCCGATAGAGATATCGGCAGGGATTTCGTCATCACTTCTCGGTTGCAATCCCAACTCGTTGAGCAACGGCTCCATCACCTGTTCACCCAGGCTCAGCGACAACAATTGCTTACCGAGCTGATCACCCCGGGAGAGGTATGAATGCACTCTGGCAAAATCAAAAATTCGGTAAGCTTTATCGGCCAGAAAATCATTCAGGCGCAGTTTGATTGCGACTTTCTGGGTTGGCGTCAATGTCCCCAATAGTGACTGGACAGCGGTTGCAAAATGTTTGTCTTGCGATATGAATGTCTGAACGCCCCTCCTCTGCTCCGCAATTCCCCCGGCGAACGCTACAACCCCATCCAAAAATACCGCAAGCGCGTCGCCTTTCTCGAGGAAATACTGGCCGTCACCTATGGCCGTCAATACTTCCTTCAAGGGCAGCGATCGATAACATGTCGCAACGTCTTTTGTCGCCTTCAACTTGGCGGCCAATTCATCAACGGCTGACGCCCCCTTTTTTTCTTCAGCCACCAGCCATTGAACAGCCTCGGCCGTCAGCTCCCTACCAAACCCCTCCAGATACAGAGCAGTCAAACCGTTAGCAACGTCGCTCGCACCTTCAGGCGAATGGGTAGCCCTTGGGGCAGTCGCGCGCGCTCTACACTCATCGAACAGAGCCTTGAACTTCTGTTTATCAGAAGTACAGCTTTCAGCGTCGCGGGTACTACAAACAAACCATTTGCCAAACGAGTCGAGGGCCTTGAGTAGCCGTTGGCCCAACGTCTGTTTCTGGCCGAGCACGGATGCAGCCGCGTCAAGCGACTTGACCAGGCTATCCATACGACGGCCATAGAGCGCGTTTTCAGCACCGGCCAACGCATAGAAACACGGCGGTGCAACCGGCCTACTGCAAAGCGGAACTGTTGGCTCATCAGCACCATTGGCCCCTGTAGTTGATCCACCCGAGCTACGGAGCAAATGGCTGAACCGCTCGCGCGGAACCATAAAGGGCTGCATTAGAGAAGCCCCCAGACGCTTTAGTACTCTCCCGCGTCTTTCGGCATCCTGCCGCTTGCCTAAACTGAAGCTATCTTGATGGCTTGCAACCAACCGAGCGCCGGATCTGGTAGAGCTGATAGATGCCATAGGCCCCGGTGAAAACATCGACGCATTCAAATCTGCAACCTTGTTCGTCATGTTCACGCCCTCATATTTTCAATGGGTTACGCGTGAAATATAGACACTGTGCAAGCGCGATCACTACCGCTCCCTGTCGCTCTATTGATAATTATTATCATTTAAGGCTGATACTGATTATTCCAATCCAAACTGTAGAAACCGTGCGCCGCTGCTCGCGTCGAGCCAAACCTCAGCAACGGCAGCACGCTCAGGAAAAGCCTATGTTGAATCCGCCGAGCTCATTGAACTACGAGGCAAGCCTAAATCCCCTTTAGCTTGTTACGGACCCTGCCATTGCCTATTTCCGAAAGCACCTCGATTATCCATCAGACCCTTTCAGCACTCGGTCCAACGCTGCCAGTTCATAGTCATCCATGTCACCCAGACTGACCATTTTGATAGAGGGCATAGGCTCCAGGTTCAGGTATTTCCTCAGGGCGTCCAAGACCCGTACCCCAAACCCTAGCTGAGAGAGCTTATCGTCCAGCTTGCTGTCCCTGGACAACTCAACCTGCTCATAAGCAAAAGTAAAGATGTGCTGCGCTCGCTTGGACATCCCCATCAACAGCCGTGCGCTCAACTGTTCTACTTGATCCCCGGTCAGTTCCGTTAAAAATTTCAAAACAAAATTTTCAACGCATGAATCTGGTGCTACTCGCAAACAGTCCTCCCCGTATAGCCCTGCATACTCGCTGGCAAAACTGTCGGCAAAACTCGTCATACCGCCGACAAAGGCCGCAAGCGCATCGTCCCACGTGGGGAAATCGCCCTCTTTACCGAACACATTGATCACCTCCTTGAGAGTCATCGCCCGAAGCGTTTCGGCCGTAGCCAATCGCCCGTAACCGGACAAGTATCGCGCATTTAAGCCCATGCGCATTTCACGCCATTCTCCCCAGGTCACATCGCCTACCGAAGCCTCGGGCTCACGTCCCTTCTCGGCAAGAAATGCCTTATCGAGTCCCACAAGGCCCTGAAGGACCTCACAAGGTAAGCCCCCCCGCCGCTCCAATATGCCCCCGGCGGCGGCAGACTGCTGCTTCTTTCCCAGACGACGGCTATAACTATCCGTTTCAAGGAACTGCGAGCTGAAAACACCGGCTCCCGAGGTTGTATTAAAATTCGTTTCCTTAGATTTAAATACTTCAGCTTCATCAGATGCTCCAAGCGATCTGGAGCAAGCGAATATAGTCATGATGTTTTGCGCCTATAGTGATTTCATTGGTCAAGCAAATCGACCTTAGGCGTTGGGCCACGGCTGGAGCTATCGTCACTTGCCGTGTTTTTTTTAAACGCACAGTTGCACTGTGGCGCCAGTATCGCGACCAACCCTCTGGCTATCCCCGCCACCCTCAACCCGTGCTAGGCTCCAGCCCATTGATTTACCTCTACAAACACCCTCCACGTAGAGCTCCACACCGCAAGTGAGCGATCATCCGGTGCCCCGCCCTTCACGATTGGCGGCACCGCCCAGAGAGACCCAAGCATGGCCCAAAGACACGTCATCAATGCCTCGGTGAGCCCCAAGGGCAGCCTGGAGACCCTTTCCCAACGGGAAGTACAACAACTGAGCGAAGCCGGTACCGGCACTACCTACACCCTCTTTCGCCAGTGCGCCCTGGCCATTCTCAATACCGGCGCCCATGTCGATAACGCCAAGACCATTCTCGACGCCTACCAGGACTTCGAAGTGCGTATTCACCAGCAGGACCGTGGCGTACGCCTGGAACTGCTCAATGCCCCGGCCGACGCTTTCGTCGATGGCGAGATGATCGCCAGCACCCGGGAAATGCTGTTCAGCGCCCTGCGCGATATCGTCTACACCGAGAACGAGCTGGACAGCCAGCGCATCGACCTGGACAGCTCCCAGGGCCTGACCGACTACGTCTTCCACCTGCTGCGCAACGCCCGCACCCTGCGCCCCGGCGTGGAACCGAAGATGGTGGTGTGCTGGGGCGGCCACTCGATCAGCACCGAGGAATACAAGTACACCAAGAAAGTCGGCCACGAACTGGGCCTGCGCAAGCTGGACATCTGCACCGGCTGCGGGCCGGGCGTGATGAAGGGGCCAATGAAGGGCGCGACCATTTCCCATGCCAAGCAGCGCATGAGCGGCGGGCGTTATCTGGGCCTGACCGAGCCGGGCATCATTGCCGCCGAGGCGCCAAACCCGATCGTTAACGAGCTGGTGATCCTGCCGGATATCGAGAAACGCCTGGAAGCCTTTGTCCGGGTCGGCCACGGCATCATCATCTTCCCCGGCGGCGCCGGTACTGCCGAAGAGTTCCTCTACCTGCTGGGCATCCTCATGCACCCGGACAACGAGGGCCTACCCTTCCCGGTTATCCTGACCGGTCCGCGCAGCGCCGCCGCCTACCTGGAGCAGCTGCATGCCTTTGTCGGTGCCACCCTGGGAGAAGCCGCACAGCGCCATTACCAAATCATTATCGACGACCCGGCCCAGGTGGCACGCGAGATGGTCGATGGGCTCAAGGCGGTCAAGCAGTTCCGTCGCGAGCGCAACGACGCCTTCCACTTCAACTGGCTGCTCAAGATTGACGAGGGTTTCCAGCACCCGTTCGACCCGACCCACGCCAATATGGCCAGCCTGGTCCTCAATCACCAGATCCCGCCCCATGAACTGGCGTCCAACTTGCGCCGGGCGTTTTCCGGCATCGTCGCGGGCAACGTCAAGGACAAGGGCATCCGCCTGATCGAACAACACGGGCCGTACCAGATCCATGGCGATGCCTCGATCATGCAGCCGCTGGATAAACTGCTGAAGGCCTTTGTCGAACAGCATCGGATGAAACTGCCCGGTGGCGCTGCCTATGAGCCGTGCTATCGCGTGGTGACCTGAAGGCAGCCGAAGACCGCCCACAAACCCGAAGGGCGGGCCGAGCGACGAAAAACAGAGGGGTTTGACACGACACCGCGCCGCGCCCTGGAGGGCGCGGCGCAGTGCGTAGGATCAGGCCTGGATCAGGTTGCTGATCTTGACGTCAGGGCTGACGTCGGCGTCGTAGTCGACACCCGGTACTTCAAAGCCGAACAGGCGCAGGAACTCGGCCTTGTAGCCGGCAAAGTCGGTCATCTCGTAGAGATTCTCGTTGCTGACCTGGTCCCAGAGCTGCTTGACGCGTTCCTGGACTTCAGGCGCCAGTTCCTTGTAGTCCGCACGCAGGCGGCCTTCATCGTCCATGCACGGCGGCTGGCCGTAGAGGCTGTCCTTGTAGAGCGCATAAACCTGCTCGATGCAGCCTTCGTGGGTGCCCTGCTCCTTCATCACCTTGAACAGCAGCGACAGGTACAGCGGCATGATCGGGATGGCCGAACTGGCCTGGGTGACCACGGCCTTGAGTACCGAAACCCGCGCGTCGCCGCCCAGGTCGGCCAGGCTGGCGCGAATATCCAGAACCTTTTCATCGAGGTCTTTCTTGGCCGCACCGATGGAACCGTTCCAGTAGATATCGTGCGTCAGTTTTTCGCCCAGGTAGGTGAACGCGGTGGTTTTCGCGCCTTCGGCCAGGACACCGGCCTCATGCAGGGCATCGATCCACATCTGCCAGTCTTCGCCACCCATCACGGCTACGGTGCCGTCGATTTCTTCCTGGGTCGCCGGCTGCAAGGTGGTTTCCTTGACCACTTCCTTGTCGGTGTCGACGCCACGCAGGGTGACCGACTTGCCGATCGGCTTGAGCGTCGAAGTCATCACTTCGCCCGTTTTCGGGTGAGTACGGCGCGGCGCCGCCAGGCTGTAAACCACCAGGTCGATCTTGCCCAGGTCCTGCTTGATGGTTTCGATGGTCTTGCGCTTGACCTCATCGGAGAAGGCGTCGCCATTGATGCTCTTGGCGTAGAGACCTGCCGCTTCGGCATAGTCATGGAACGCCGCGCTGTTGTACCAGCCCGCGGTACCCAGCTTGCCTTCGTCGCCTTCACGCTCGAAGAACACACCCAGGGTGTTGGCGCCACAGCCGAACGCGGCGGTGATCCGCGCTGCCAGGCCATAGCCGGTGGAAGCGCCGAGGACCAGGACATTCTTCGGCCCGTCGGTGATCTTGCCCTGAGCGGTGACATAGTCGATCTGGTTCTTGACGTTGGCGGCACAGCCAACCGGGTGAGTCGTCACACAGATAAAACCACGAACGCGCGGTTTGATGATCATCACAAGCCTCTCTTTTCTATATTGCCTGGGCAGACACAGGCCCTGCCTGTGTCGCGAGTTCTAGTCATAGACGCTCGTAATGCCAAAGCGTCACGGTGAATCGAATACAGCCGGTACAACGGCCGAAAAATCCTGGGTTTCAGCGGGTAGCGACCACGAACAACCGGGGAAACGGCAGCAACACCGTTCCATCGGCCAGTGCCGGGTAGGCCTGGCTGACAGCGGCCAGGTAACGCTCAAGGAACGCCGCCTGCTCATCCGCCTCCAATGGCCCGAGGAACGGGCGCAGCGCCGAGCCCTTGAACCACTCCACCACCGCCGCGTGGCCCGCGGCCAAGGGATGGTGGTAGGTCGTGCGCCACACATCCACCGCCTGACAGTGCGGCTTGAGCAACGCGTAGTAAAAACTCGCCGAATGCCGTGGCGGGTGCCGCACCGTGCCGATCTTCGCCGCCCACGGCCCTTGCGCCGCCACTTCGCGGGCCAGTTGATGGGCCGGCTCTTGCAAATTGTCCGGTGTCTGCACCGCCAGGCTACCGCCGGGGGCCAGTTTACCCGCCAGCCGCGGATAAAGCGCGGCATGATCGGGCAGCCATTGCAACGAAGCATTGGCCAGGATCACGTCGAAAGTCTGGGCGGGGTCCCAGGTCGCAATATCCGCCAGCTCGACCCTGAGCTGGGGCAGACGCTCGCGCGCGCTGGCCAGCATGTCCTCGGAGCTGTCGATGGCACTGATCCGTGCCTGGGGAAAACGCTCCACCAGTGCTTCGGTGGAGTTGCCCGGACCGCAGCCCAGGTCCACCGCTTCGCGCACGTCGCGGGTCGGGATCGCCGCGAGCAAGTCGCGCACCGGGCGGGTGCGTTCCAATTCAAAGGCTGAGTACTGCCGGGCTGACCAGGTCATGGTTCTAGGCTCTTTGCACGGATTGGGGGCTAGAGCGTAGATATTCCAGCGGCGGATGACCACTGCTAAAACACCCGGGCCATGACCTGGCAGGTCATTGAGCGCGCTGGCGAATGCCGTTTACCTTGGCCCTTCTTTTTCTGGAGGCAAGTACGTAATGAAGCCATGGCTGTTTGTGCTGTGCTTGAGCTTTTTCCTCGGCCATGAGCTGGATGCCGTCAGCCAGGCGGAATGGCGCCTGCTCTACGGTTTTCGCGACCTGCCGCCGCTCCTGGCCGAGCGCTGGTTTGTCCTGTTGCATGTGCCGTTGCTGGCCATCGTGCTCGGAGTCTGCTGGTGCCGCCACCGGGCAACACGCGAATACTCGCGGCAGCTACTGGCCAGCTTCATGCTGCTGCATGCCGGCTTGCACTATCACCTGCGCGACCATCCGCTCAACAGCTTCGACTCGCTGCCCTCTCAAGCACTGATTGGTGGTAGCGCGCTACTGGGGGCCCTGTACTGGGTGTGCTGCATCAGGACAAACAGCCCCCGCGCGGACAACCACACCCGGGCTGCCGCAGGCGAGCTTTAGGGATCCATAACCTGTTGTATTCAAGGACGGCTCCCTGGTCACGCGTGGTGCTGAGCGGATGATCAATCCAGCGTTAGTTCACTGCCTCGTTGGCAGCGCCAGTACGCAATGCATCCAGCGTTGGTGTCGTCACAGTGACAATACGACGGGGATCCAGAGGCCTGACGCCTGGAGTCCTGTTTAGCGCTTCCAGCGCCAGGCCCCTTCCAACCGATGGTCATCATGAGCTTGGCACAAGCTTCCTGGAGATCGGGTCGGTTCAATTTGCTCGACAGCGAATCAGAATTACCGTTGATCGCCAGAGACACACACTCGGAACCGCGATTTTGTGTCCTTTCAAGATCGGCATCGTCGCCTTCCTGAGACGTAGCCTCCACACACAGATCACGCCGCGCGATGCCTTCCTCCTGGGCACGCAAAAGATTGACCCGATTGACGTGTGCGTCTGCCCTATCCATCCGCTTCGACAGCTTGACCAATGCGCCACTGCGGCCCAAAAACGGCGAGCCTTCGCAGCGCACCGTTATCTTTCTGCCGAACTCTATTTGATTCACGCTCGCTTCCAGGAACTCCGCCTGTTTGATTTGTAGCAGGGTCATATTCTCCAACCCCCCTTTCCCGATCAAGCGGCTTTGACCCAGACGTTTGGCGAGATGATGACGAGTTATTTTGAATCCCTTGCCATTACGCAGTCTCGAAAGACTGAAGTCCAAGGGAAAACGGCAGGGGTCATCACGCCGAGCCAAGCGCACCTGACATGCGGATGTCTTCACGAGCCTGGCATTTTCACCGTGTTCACCGTTTGACTTTGAATTGTCCGACCCCCTTGGGGACACCCATGTGTGCCCAATACCCTCCGAGGTGAAGAGCCGGCCAAGGAAACCAGACATGGCATATCCTGAAAGTACGAGTGATAGAACGCAGTAGGCTAATTGCTCTAGATCATGCGTTTCGATCAAAATTGATCCATAGTTTTTAGTCGGTGAATCACTCTCATTTGCCGACCTGCTCTTCACCCAACCAGGGGCCCGATCCTGCGCAATATGGTTAAATGCCGCCCTTTTCACACCGCCGGCCCCGTTCGATGAACCCTCAAGCCCTGTCCACCCTGCATGCTCATCTGTTGTCTGCCCTGGCAGCCGCCCCCGACGAAACCCGCCGGCTGTTCCATGGTCGCGGTCGGCGCTGGCCCGGACTGGAGCAACTGACGGTCGACTGGCTGCAGGGCGTCGTGCTGGTGACGCTGTTCAAGGAGCCCGAGCCGCAGCAGTTGGACGCGCTCAAACAGCGGTTGCTCGAACTGCCACAATCGCCTGCCTGGCAAGCCCGCGGCGCCCACACCCTGGTGCTGCAATTGCGCTACCTGCCCAATAGCCCGGTGGAATGGCTGCACGGCGAACCCATCGAGGAATGGACCCTGACCGAAGGTGGCCTACGTTATCTGGTCGACCTGGGGCAGAAGCAGAACAACGGCCTGTTCCTCGATATGCGTTACGGCCGCGACTGGGTCCGGGCCAATGCCGAAGGCAAGCGCGTGCTGAACCTGTTCGCCTACACCTGCGGCTTCTCGGTGGCGGCGATTGCCGGTGGCGCCCGCCATGTGGTCAACCTGGATATGTCGCGCGCCGCGCTCAATCGCGGTCGCGACAACCATCGCCTCAATGGCCATGACCTGAGCCGGGTCGGCTTTCTCGGCCATGACCTGTTCAAGTCCTGGAGCAAGGTCAAGAGCGGCGGCCCCTACGACCTGGTGATCATCGACCCGCCGTCGTTCCAGAAAGGCAGTTTCCTGCTGACCAAGGATTACCAACGCGTGCTGCGCCGCCTGCCGGAGTTGCTCAGCGAACAGGGAACGGTACTGGCCTGCATGAATGACCCGGCCATGGGCCCGCAATTTCTGATCGAAGGCGTCACCCGTGAAGCTCCCGGTCTGCGTTTCGAACAACGCCTGGACAACCCGCCGGAGTTCGCCGATATCGACTCGCAAAGCGGGCTCAAAGCCTTGGTTTTCCGCCAGGGACACTGAGCCCTAGTCGGAAAACAGCTCGAACATCAGCTGGCGCAGCCAGCGATTGGCCGGGTCCTTGTGGTACTTGCCGTGCCAGAACAGGTTGATCGCAATCTGCGGCAACACCACCGGATGGGGCAGCGTGGCAAGGCGGAACGGTTCTTCGCAGCAGGCGGCAAACCGTTCCGGCACGGTGGCCAGCAAATCGGTGCGCTGCAGGATATGCCCGACCGCGACAAAGTGCGGCACCTCCAGGCGCACCGCCCGCTCGATACCCTCGCGCGCCATATGCGCATCCACCTCGCCGTGGCCGGTATTGGCCGATACCACCCGCACATGCCCATAGGCCAGGAAACGCTCCAGGGTCAGCGGCTCGCGCGTGGCCGGATGGTCCGCCCGGCACAGGCAGACATACCGATGATGGAACAGGCGCCGCTGGAAGAATCCAGCCTGCAAATGCGGGAGCAAACCGACCGCCAGATCGACCGTGCCGTTCTGCAGGTCTTCGCGCAGGCTCATGGGGTTGTCGCGCACCGTGCTGATCACGCACTTGGGCGCCAGCCTGGCCAGGGCATCCATCAACCGTGGAGTGAAGTAGATTTCGCCGATATCGGTCATCGCCAGGGTAAAGGTCCGCTCGCTGGTCAGCGGGTCGAACGCGTCCTCGCGGTTCAAGGCCTCGCGCAGCGTTTGCAGGGCCAGGGCCACCGGCTCGGCCAGTTGCTCGGCATAGGGCGTGGGGGCCATGCCCTGGTAGGTGCGCACAAACAGCTCGTCCTGCAGGGCCAGGCGCAGGCGCTTGAGCGCATTGCTCACTGCCGGCTGGGTCAGGCCCAGGCTCTCGGCCGCCGCCGAGACTTTGCGCTCGCGCAGCAACTGGTTGAACACCACCAAAAGATTCAGATCCAGATCACGCAGTTCCATGGGCTTCCCGGGGCATGTGTGCTCAAGCGTTCGATTACCGAGCATTATTCAGAACGGTAATAACTTGTATGGCTGACAGCGCATTTATTAATAGTACTGGAGCCGCGATGATCGGTCGCACACAAAATCAAGAAGCGACCACAGGTAGCCTTATGAATTCTCCCTTGCGTATCGGCATTGTCGGCGGCGGTATTTCCGGCATCGCCCTGGCCCTCGATCTCTGCCGCCATGCCCATCTCGACGTCCAATTGTTTGAATCCGCCCCGGCCTTTGGCGAGGTCGGGGCCGGCGTGTCCTTTGGCGCCAACGCGGTACGGGCCCTGGCGGGGCTGGGCCTGGGCGAACCCTATGGGCAGATCGCCGACCGCACACCCGCACCCTGGCAGGATGTCTGGTTCGAGTGGCGCCTGGGTGAGCAGGCGCAATACCTGGGCGCCAGCGTCGCGCCCGGGGTCGGCCAGTCATCGGTACACCGGGCCGACTTTCTCGACGCGCTGGCCAGCCGCCTGCCGCCGGGAATCGCCCGTTTCAACAAGCGCGCCAGCCATGTTGAGCAACAGGCCGCAGAGGCCCGGGTCGTGTTTACCGACGGTACGGACTATCGCTGCGACCTGCTGATTGGCGCCGACGGCATCAAGTCGGCCTTGCGCGGCCAGGTGCTGGCCGGGATCGGCGCCGCGCCCGCCGCTCCGCGCTACAGCGGCACCTGCGCCTATCGCGGGATGATCGATAGCCAGCAGTTGCGCGAGGCTTACCGTGCTCAGGGCGTGGATGAGCATCTGGTGGATGTCCCGCAGATGTACCTGGGACTGGACCGCCATATCCTCACTTTCCCGGTCAAGCAGGGCCGGTTGATCAATGTGGTCGCCTTCGTGTCCAAACGCAGCGACGCCGAACCGCTCTGGCCGGCAGATGCGCCCTGGGTCCGCGAGACCAGCCAGAGCGAGATGCTCGAGGCTTTTGCCGGCTGGGGCGCGGCCGCGCGCATTCTCCTCGAATGCATCCCCGCCCCGACCTATTGGGCGCTGCACGACCTGGCCGAGCTGCCGGGCTATGTCCATGGCCGCGTGGCCCTGATCGGCGATGCCGCCCACGCCATGCTGCCGCACCAGGGCGCGGGGGCCGGCCAGGGCCTGGAAGACGCCTGGTTCCTCGCCCGCCTGCTGGGCGACCCGCGCCTGGAGCGCACGCACCTGGACACCTTGCTCAAGGCTTACGACAGCCTGCGTCGCCCCCGCGCCTGCCGCGTGCAGCGCACCTCCCGCGAAGCCGGTGATCTGTATGAACTGCGCGCCCCGCAGGTCAGCGCCGACGAGCAGGCCCTGGCCACCACCCTGGAAAGCCGTTTCGACTGGCTGTGGCAGCACGATCTGGAAGCCGATATCGCCCAGGCCCGCACGCAACTGGGCTGGCACACCGCGCACGCACTGACGAGCCACTGACACACAGTGGCCGTATGACCGGGGCCCCGAGCCCCGGCTCTATAACAACGATAAGAAGAGCCATGCCATGCGAACTATCGACGTCAACGCCCTGATCGACGGGGCGCGCTTCAATTCCTTCCACGGACGCCTGCTGTTCTGGTGTGCGCTGATCATTGTATTCGACGGCTATGACCTGGTGATCTACGGCGTGGTCCTGCCCGCGCTGATGCAGGACTGGGGCCTGAGTGCCGTCGAGGCCGGTTTTCTCGGCAGTTGTGCATTGTTTGGCATGATGCTCGGGGCGCTGTTTTTCGGCCCGCTGTCAGACCGCATCGGCCGCCGCAAGACCATCATGACCTGCGTGATCCTGTTCAGCGGCTTTACCGTGATCAACGCCTTTGCGCGCACCCCGACCGAGTTCGCCCTCTGCCGCTTCATTGCCGGCTTGGGGATTGGCGGGGTGATGCCCAACGTGGTCGCGCTGATGAATGAGTACGCCCCGAAGAAAATCCGCAGCACCCTCGTGGCACTGATGTTCAGCGGCTACTCCATCGGCGGCATGCTCTCGGCGGGCCTGGGTATGTTGCTGATCCCGCACTGGGGCTGGCAATCGGTGTTTCTGGTCGCGGCCATCCCGTTGCTGGTGTTGCCGTTTTTGGTCCGCCAATTACCCGAATCGTTGAACTTCCTGCTGCGCAGCGGCCAAAGCGCGCAAGCCCAGAGGCTGTTGCAATGCGCCAGCGGCGCCTATCAACCTCTGGCAGAGGATAACCTGAGCCTGGCGCAAGGGCACCGGCAGCCGGTGTCCATCTTGCAACTGCTGCAGGAGGGTCGCCGGCTGCCGACCCTGATGCTCTGGTTGGCGTTTTTCTGCTGCCTGCTGATGGTCTACGCCTTGAGCTCCTGGCTGCCCAAGCTGATGAACAGCGCCGGCTACGGATTGAACTCCAGCCTGGCGTTTTTGCTGGTGCTCAATTTCGGCGCGATCTTTGGCGCGATTGGCGGTGGCTGGTTAGGTGATCGAATCGGGTTGTCGCGCGTGTTGCTGGCATTCTTTGCCCTGGGCGCCTTATCCCTAAGCCTGCTGGCGCTGCAATCGCCACTGTGGGTGCTCTATGGGCTGATCGCGATTGCCGGCGCCAGCACCATTGGCACGCAAATCCTTGCCAATGCCTGTGCCGTGCAGTTCTACCCCGCGCACATCCGCTCGACGGGCCTGGGCTGGGCCATGGGGATTGGTCGAATCGGCGCGATTATCGGCCCGTTGCTCGGCGGGGCGTTGCAGGCGGCCCATCTACCGTTGCAAGTCAGTTTTCTGGCCTTTGCCGCGCCGGGCCTCATCGGGGTGCTGGCGATGCTGGTGTTTATCGGGGCCCGGCCAGCCCAACCAGCACTGGCCCCACGGATCGTCTAGACCGGTGGAACAAACCCGGGCGTCGCGCGTGGCGCCCCTCAGTTCTGCGTCAGGTAACTCACTAACTGCCGGCCATGGGAACTCAGGGTTTCCCAGCCACGAAAACACACCCGCAGCTCAAGGGCGGCCCAGCGCTCCTCAAGCGCCAACCAGCGCACGGGCAGCTCTTGCATCAGGCGCTGGGCCAGGGTCTCGGGCAGCACGGCAATCCCGGCATGTTGGGCCACCAGTTGGGCGATCGCTTCGAAACTCGGCGCACGCACGCGAACCTTGAGGGGCATGGCGAGGTTGATCGCCAGCTCTTCGATAAAGCGTTGCATCGCACGCTCGGCCGGTAGGCACACAAAGGCAAAGCCCAGCGCATCGCTCAGGCGCAGCGCCTCGCGCAACGCGGCCCGCGCCACCAGCAGGTGATCGGCCGGTACCAGCAGGACCAGCCGCTCGGTGCGAAACGGCAACGACACCACGCCTTCGTCGACCAGGTTGCCGTCGTACACGCCGATCTCACACTCACCGGCCAGGACCAAGCGCACCACCTCCACACTTTTGTGCTCCACCAGTTGCAGGTCGACTTCGGGGTAGTCACTCAAGAATGGACCCAGCACCGCCGGCAAGAACGTGCTGTTGGTCACCGTGGACGCCGCCAGGTGCAGATTGATTCGGCGCTGACCGGCCAGTTCCTTCAGGGTGTCCTGTAATTTCCCGGTTTCGGCGAGTACGCCACGTGCCGCTTCCAGCACCAGACGGCCGGCCGGTGTCAGCTGCATGCCATCGGCATGGCGGATAAACAGGGTCAGACCACTGCGTTCCTCGAACTGGCGCAGACGCGTACTGGCAGCGGAAATGGCCACCGGGAAAGTCGCCGCCGCCTTGCTGAGGCTGCCTTTGGCGGCAATCGCATTCAGCAGGCGCAGGTCTTGTAGATCGAAGTGCACAGGGCTTCTCCAATTCAGAAAGCCATATTCGTGAAAAAGCGATTCTAGCAAATGGGCGTTCTACTCAGAATAAGGGACTTCCCTCCCTCGGCGCACTGTCATGACTCCTTTGCCTGCACTTATGCAACGTTACATTCACAACGGTAGTTTGTTTGCAGTATTGGCGGCCTTGGGTTTCAGCTTTAAAGCGATCTTCGTCAAGCTCTCCTATGCCGCCGGTCCGGTGGACGCGATCACGCTTCTGGCCTTGCGAATGGCCTTGTCATTGCCGATGTTCCTCTGGCTGGTGTGGTTCAGTCGCCGGCAGGCGAGCAGCGCGCTGACCCTAGGCGACGGAATCCGGGTACTGCTGCTCGGCTTGTTCGGTTACTACCTGGCCAGCCTGTTCGACTTCTACGGCCTGCAATACATCAGCGCGGGGCTGGAGCGAATGATCCTGTTTATCTATCCGACCCTGGTGCTGATCTTCCAGGCCATCGCCCTGCGCGAACGGCCCTCCTCGCGGACCTTCGCCGCCATGGGTATCTGCTACCTGGGGCTGGGCATCGCCTTCGCCCACGATGTCAGCGTATCGGGCATGGGCAGTCAGGTAATTCTCGGCTCGTTGTGGGTATTTGCCAGTGCAGTGACCTACGCGCTGTATTACTCAGGCACCGGGATAATGCTCAAGCGCATGGGCTCGATGCGCCTGGCCGGGCTGGCCGGCACGGCCTCTTCCATCATGGTGCTGGGGCATTACCTGCTACAGGCGGACACCACGCCACTGAACCAGTTGCCTGCGGCGATCTGGCTCAATGCCGGGCTGATGGCCGTGTTTTCCACGGTGCTGCCGATCTACTGGGTCGCCCTGGCCATCTCGCGCATGGGGGCCACGCAGACCGCGGCGGTGGGGAACCTGGGGCCAGTGCTGACGCTCCTGGCCTCATGGTTGTTGCTTAACGAAGCGATCACCCTGTACCAGATCGTGGGCCTGGCGCTCGTGCTGTTTGGGGTCTCGCGGTTGAAGCCGGGCAACGCGGTGGCGGTGCCAGCCTGCGGCAAGGACGCGCCGGCCTGACGCGCTCACCTCGCCCCCACCAGCGCCTGGATCTCCCCGACCGATAAGGATCCAGGCCTACGGGAACTTTCCCGTTCAATCGGCCCTTTCGTCATTGAACTTCCACCCCATCGTTATTAGTATCCCGCCCGCCGATACAGCGCCCTCGCTCGACGTGAGCTCGATAAATAAAACGGCCTGCATCAGCCACCGCCCCCCTTCAACACCCACCCGCCGTGGCGGGCCGACGCCTTGGTGTCACTCGCCAATTAAAAGGATTTATTGCGTTGAGAACACTCTTCAGGGCCTGTGCCCTTTTGGCCACGCTGTCGATGACCGGCTGCGTCTCCTATAACATCAGCGGTCCTCTGGGCGCCCCGCCCCACAAGGCCGCCATCAGCAGCCCACGCACCGCGCAGATCGCCGATGTGCTGATCACGGCACCCGACATCAACGACGCCACGCGGGTCGCCATCAGCCGCTCGCTGACCTTGCAGCTCAACCAGTACGTCCAGAGCGCTGGCTACTTCAAGCAGCTCAGCCAGTACCCGACTCCCCTGGCCGAGAACGATGTACAGCTCAGGTTCAACCTGACCTCCCTCCAGGGTCATCGCGGCCCGCATCCCGCTTACGTCCCCGGGGCACTGCTGACTCTGACCCTGTGGATCTGGCTCAACGGGCCCATCTACGTGGACCGCTTCGATGTGGCCGGCGACCTGGTCATTGTCGACCGTGACGGCAAGGCACTGGCCAGTGCCAAAAAGCAGATCAAGTTCGAACACAATGTCGGCCTCTATGGCCGCGAATACTGGGCCCCCAGCATGGGCGCCAAGCAACTGACCGAACTGGTTTCACAGCTGCTCGATACCGCCACAGCCAACCTGGCCAAACCCTGAGATCAAGGAGCGTCACATGTTGAGTTCAATCAAGCACAGCCTTGTGCTGGCGGTTGTCTTGCTGAGCGGCTGCGTGTCCTACTCGCAACACGAACTGCCCCCGGTGCAAACCTGGCCGCCAACCGCTGATGCAACGCAGCAAAAGCCCAGCGTATTTGTGCGCAGCACTGCGCTGAGTCAGGTTAACGGCGGGCCGGCCCAAGCCGCCGGCGGTGCCCCGGCAGCGGCATGGGAAACGGCGGTAGCCGATACATTCCGCCAATCCGGGCGCTTTGAGCGGGTCAGCCTCGACAAGGTCGCTTCGGACCTCTATGTCGAAACCACCCTGTACAACAACGAGCAGTTCAGCATGGCCTCGGCCATCATTACCGGCGCGACGCTCTTCATCATCCCCTCCACAGCGAAAAACACCTTCACTCTGGAAACCGTGTTCAAGGACAAGGAAGGTAAGGAGCTGGGACGTATCCGCAAAAGCGAATCCGTGCGGACCTGGATGCAGTTGGTGCTGATCGTCGCCATCCCCTTCCAGCAAGACACCCGAGAGGTGGTACAGGCTTTGACACGCAGTACCCTGGAGGAAGCGGTGCAGCGGCGCCTGCTCTAACCTACCCGCAGGAGGGTTGTCCCACGGACGCGTTGGCGGGTACGTTGCGACCCGCCAACACAGCCGTCTTCAACCCTTTGCCCCGGCGGCCATGGGCATGGCCGCAGCGCCAGTGTCGAACAAGATCATCCGCCCCCTTCCAGCCGATCAGCCAGGCCATCCGTTCGGCCACAGTGATCGAAGCCCCTCGCCGTTGCGCACAGTAAACAACCCAGACCAGCAGATACACCGATGGAGCCTGATGATTGATATGAGAATCGTTATCAATTATCTTTCGCGCTTCTTTCGGGAGGCTGTCCGTGAACAACGATCGTCTGGGTCTTCTCTACGCTGAGCACAATGGGTGGCTCAAGGGCTGGTTGTACCGCCGTCTTGGCTGTACCAGCCAGGCCGCCGACCTGGCGCAGGACACCTTCGTACGCCTGCTGCAGGCTCAACGCAAGGCGGGTGAAAACCTCAGCCTGCAGCGCCCACGCGCGTATCTGGCCACGGTTGGGCGGCGCCTGGTATACGACCATTTCCGCCGCCAGTCCCTGGAACAGACCTATCTGGAGATGCTGGCGCTGATGCCGGAGGGGTTGGCGCTGTCCCCCCAGGAGCAATGGCAGATGCATGAGACGCTGCTGGCGCTGGACGCGCTGCTCGACAGTCTCAAGCCGATGGCCCGCACGGTGTTTCTGCTGTCCCAGCTCGAGGGCCGCAACTACGCGCAAATCGCCCGGCAACAGGGCATCAGCGAACGGACCGTCAAGCGCCACATGGCCCTCGCCTTCGAAGCCATCATCCTGTTCGAGGGGCAACTGTGAACGACCGACCGATCAGCCGGGAGGTGGCCCGCCAGGCGGCACACTGGCTGATGCGCCTGCATGACGGCCCGCTCAACAGCACCGAACACCAGGCCTGCGCCCACTGGCGGGCCGCCGACCCGGAGCACGAACGGGCGTGGGAACGGGTCCAGCAGGTCCAGGAGAAGCTGGGGTTGTTGCCGCCGGAGCTGGCCATGGGCACCCTCAATCGCGAGCGCCGCCAGACCCTCAAAAGCTTGTTGGTGCTGGCCGCGCTGTTACCCGCAGGTTACGTCGGCTATCGCAGCCTGCCCTGGCCGAGCGGGCAGGCCGATTATCAAACGGCCGTCGGCCAGCGCCGGCAGATCAAATTGGCCGATGGCAGCCTGATCATCCTCAACACCGACACCGCCATTGACGTGCACTTCAGTGCCGAGCAGCGGCTGGTGCGCCTACTGCGCGGGGAGATCCTCGTCGACAGCGGGGCCGACTCGCAGAGCCCGATCCACCGTCCACTGCGGGTGCAGAGCGAGCAAGGCGTCATGCAAGCCCTGGGCACGCGCTTCAACGTCAGGCAACTGGACGCCACCACCCGCCTGGCCGTCCTGGTGGGCAAGGTCCGCATCACCCCGCTTGCCGGCTCTCCACAGGTGATCGAGGCCGGCGAACAAGTGAGCTTCAGCGCCGGGGCTGTCGGACCGGCACAACCCGCACCGGAACAAGGCAGCGCCTGGACCCGCGGACAGTTGATCGTCGACGACATGCCCCTGGGGCAATTTATTGCCGAACTGGATCGTTACCGGCCGGGTGTCCTGCGCTGCGCTGGCGACGCGGCCCATTTGCGCATCAGCGGCGGATTCCAGCTCGATAGCACCGACGCGATTCTTGCCGCCCTGCCCGCCACCCTGCCGGTGACGGTGGCCTACCGGACGCGTTATTGGGTAACAGTCAGTAAATGATAATTATTATTGGCCCCTTTTTTTCTGCCATGAGTCCTTAGAAGTGGATCTGCCATAACTACAGGACACACTTCCCATGATTCACCCGAACACTCTGCCCGGCCGCCCGCGTAACACCGCTGAACGGCCGGTGCCGCCTCAACGGCGGCTGCTCGCGCTCTGTGTGCTGGCAGCGACCCTGAACGGCCTCTCCCCACTCGCGTACGCCGAGTCGCACAGCGTGCCGCAGCCCTACAGCATCCAGGCCGGCGGCCTGTCCCAGGCCCTCGGCCGCTTTGCTGCCGAGGCGCACGTGACCGTGCAGTTCTCACCCGAGCTGACCCAAGGCCTGACCTCACCCGGCCTGGTCGGCCAATACACTGTGCAGCAAGGCCTCGCCACCTTGCTTGCAGGGTCCGGGCTGGAGGCCGTGCGCCTGGGGGATGGCGTCTATGGCCTGATCCGTCGCGTCGACTCCGGCAGCGCGCTGGCGCTGGGCGCCACCACCGTGTCCGGCACACAGAGCGAGTCGGCCTATGGCCCGGTCAGCGGCTATGTGGCCAAGCGCAGCGCCACCGGCACCAAGACCGATACCTCGATCCTGGAAACACCGCAGACCATCAACGTCGTCACCCAGGCCGAAATCAAGGCCCGCGGCGCGCTCTCGGTCAACGAAGCCCTGCGCTATACCCCCGGCACCCAGGTCGACGGTTTCTCAACGCGCATCAAGGCCTTCGACGAAGTCACCTCGCGCGGGTTCAGCCCCTCGCCGCAATACCTGGACGGCCTGCACCTGCCTTACGGCGGCGGCAGCACCGGTGGTGCCCTGCAGATCGACCCCTACCTGCTGGAACGGGTCGAGGTGCTCAAAGGCCCGGCCTCGGTGCTGTACGGCCAGAACCAGCCAGGCGGGATCGTCAATCTGGTGTCCAAGCGCCCGACTGCAGAACCGCTTCACCAGGTAGTCCTGGGTACGGGCAGTTACGATCGCCGCTATGGCGCGTTCGACTTCGCCGGGGCAATCGATGAGCACAGCACGTTCCTCTATCGCCTCACCGGTGTGGTCAACGACACCAACGCCGAAACCGACTACGCCAACCAAAAGCGCATGCTCATTGCGCCCAGCCTGACCTGGAACATCAGTGAACAGACCACGCTGACCCTCTTTGCGCACTACCAGAAAGACAACGACTCACCCGCCGCCCAGGGCTTGCCGGCAGTCGGCACGGTACTGCCAAACCCCAACGGCAAGGTCCCGCGCCACCGCTTCAACGGTGAGCCCGGTTTCAACTTCTATGATCGGGACCAGTACGCCCTGGGCTACGAACTGTCTCACGCACTCAACGACGTCTGGACGCTCAAGCAGAACACCCGCTACGCCTACATCGACGATCAGTTCGTCGGCGCATTCAGTGGCTGGAGCTTCTCCACGAACCCGGATACGGGCCTCAACAACCAGAGCTTCCAGGACCGTTACGGGGTTGACTGGAAGCAGACCAACAAAGTCTTCGGCATCGACAACATCGCCCAGGCGGTATTCGACACTGGCGAGGTCGCCCACACCCTGCTGCTGGGCCTGGACTACTACCACTTCAACACCCGGTTCTTCGGCCGCTACGACATGACGCCCCCGGGTATCGACCTCTACAATCCGGTCTACGGCCGCCCGCTGGACTTCACCAAGAGCAGGCCCGGCGCCTATGACAACACCGTCACCCAGACCGGGGTCTACATTCAGGACCAACTCAAGTGGAACAACTGGTTCCTTACCGTGGGCGGTCGTTTCGATTTTGCCGAGATCAACAACAAAACCCTGCTGTCCAGCGGCAAGCACCCCCCCACCCAAAAGGACCGGCAGTTCTCCGGCCGAGCCGGGTTTGGCTATCTGTTCGACAATGGCATCACGCCTTATTTCAGCTATTCCGAGTCGTTCCTACCGGTGTCCGGGACAGACAGGAACATAAAGCCATTCGAGCCCTCGACCGGCGAACAGTATGAGGTCGGCATCAAGTACCAGCCGCCTGGCTCCGAGAGTTTTATCCAGCTGTCGGCGTACCAGATCGACATGAAGAACGTGCTGACGACCGACCCGCTGGACCGCGCCTACAGCAAGCAATCCGGCGCCCAACGCTCGACCGGTTTCGAGTTCGAAGGCAAGGCCAACCTGAGCGATGGCCTGAACCTGATCGCTGCGGTCTCGCGGGTCGATACCGAGTACACCCACGACAACGATGGCATGAAAGGCCGGCATCCCCGGGGGATATCTCCGCTGACCGCCTCGGCCTGGGTCGACTACCAGATGCCCGCCGATACCGCGTTCGCCGGCCTGGGCTTTGGCGTTGGCACGCGCTACGTGCGCAGCAGCCCGGGCACCGCCACCGAGTTTCGCGAGTTCAACGTGCCCTCGTTCACCGTCTACGACGCCATGCTCTCCTACGACCTGGGCAAGTCACCCTTGCAGATCAAGGGGGTGAAGGTTCAAGCCAACGTGGAGAACCTGGACAACAAGCTCTATGTCAGCCGCTGCGTCGGCGTCTGGGAGTGCTACTACGGCCAGGGACGTACCGTTACCGCCAACCTGACGTACGACTGGTGACCTGACGCAGGCTTCGACGACAGGCCAGCAGTTTGCCCCCATGGCGGCATGGGCCCAAGGCTGCCATGAGGGCATTGCCGAGCGTTGGGCCAGGGCGTCAGGCTAGGCCTGGGGCATTACTGCCACAATGCCGGCTGCCGCCATTGCGGTGACTTCCACGCGCATCCCTTCAACCGCCAGCGCAGCCACGCCAACCGCCGCGCGCACCGGCCACGGTTTAGCGAAGAAGCGCTGGTAAACCGCGTTGAACGCCGCGCGGTCGGCCATGTCGGTGAGGTAGATGGTCAGGTGCAGGACGCGGTCCATGGAGCTACCGGCCTTCTCCAGCGCGACCTTGAGTGCCTGCAACGTGCACTCGCTCTGCACAGTGATATCGCCCAGTTCCAGGCTGCCGTCCGCGTGGGTCGGAATCTGGGTGGAGACCAGCAGACCGGCAAAACCGGCGACATCGCTGGAAATCGACTCCGCGTCCGGGTCGGGGATAAAAGTCAGGTCATGGTTGGCCATAAAACTCTCTTGCACAAAGGGGAAGGAAACGCGCGGATCGATGCTGCGCCCGGCCCCCGCGGCGCCGGGTTTGCCCCGGGCGCCAGCGCAGGCCGGCCGGCATTATGCCGATTGCACACGCTGGCCGCAGCCCTGTCCGCGCTTACGCCTCGCGCCCATGGGCGGCGGCGGCCAATTGCGCGGTATCGACACGCACAAAGACTGAGTCGCCAACGGCGGTCAGCACACCGTCGGCGTAGATCTCGCAGATCACCCGGCTCTTGCGCCCCACCTCACCCTCGACCCAGGCCCGCAGAATCAGCGGCACGCCCATGGGCGTCGGCTTGATGTACTTGATGCCGAGGCTGCCCGTCACACAATCAATGCGCGGCAGGCTACCCGGTTCGCGAGCCTCGGCACGGTAGTGAAAGGCCATGGCGGTCCAGTTGCTATGGCAGTCGACCAGCATCGCAATCAGCCCGCCATAGACCAGATCGGGCCAACCGCAGTACTTGGCCTCGGGCAGGTGCTCGGCGATCACCTGGACGCCCTCTGCATCCCAGCGACTCTTGATATGCAACCCGTGAGGGTTGCGCCCGCCACAGCCGTAACAGACGCCCTCGGGTGCGGCGCGGTCTTGCAGGGAAATCTCGTGCATGGTGGTCCTTGTTTTTATTGTCGGTTGAGAAAGATCCGCCATGTTAAGCCAGTTACCCGCCCGCAATCGACCCACCGGCCCCGCTACCGGCATGCGCGCGGGCCGTGGGGCCTAGCGAGTTGCCGCCTCGACACCGCGCTGACAGGTCTTGAGCCACTCCTCCAGATCGCGCGCCGCCAGCGGCTTGGAGAACAGGTAACCCTGGGCCACGTGATAGCCCTGATCCTTGAGGATCCGGTACTGAGCCTCGTCTTCAATGCCCTCGGCGACTACCGTCAATTGCAGGCTTTCACCAATGCGGATTACCGCATCGCTCAGGGCGCGACTGGTGACATCGTTTTCCAGGTCCTGGACAAAACTACGGTCGAGCTTGAGTTCCTGGATCGGCAGGCGGCGTAGATAGCCCAGGCTCGAATAGCCGGTGCCAAAGTCATCCATGGCCAGGCGCACGCCCTGGGCGTTGACATCGTGCAACACCTTGAGGGTGCTGGGATGGGTGTCCATCAACACGCTTTCGGTCAATTCCAGGGTCAGGTCGGAAGCGACCAACTGGTGCTGGTCCAGGGTGCGCATGATCATCCCGGCCAGGTCCAGGTTGTGGAAGTTGGTCGGCGACAGGTTCACCGAGACCGCCGGAATAGCGATGCCCTGACGTCGCCATGCCGCCAGTTGTCGACAGGCCTGGCGAATCGCCCAGTGCCCCAGTTCGCCGATCAACCCGCACTCTTCGGCCAGCGGAATAAAGCGCGCGGGCGAGACCTGGCCGAACAACGGATGATTCCACCGCGCCAGGGCCTCGACCCCGTACAACACGCCAGTCTGCATATGCACCTGGGGCTGGTAGTGCAGTTGCAGCTCTTCGTGTTCGATGGCATCGCGCAGGGCAGTTTCCAGGGCCTGGCGTTCCTGGGCCAGTTGGTTGAGTTCGTGGCTGAAGAAACTGAAGCGCCCGCGCCCGGCGCTCTTGGCCTGGTACATGGCCATGTCGGCGCGATGGATCAGGGTGCTCATGTCGTGCCCATCCTGGGGGTAGACGCTGATCCCGATACTCGCCGACGGCGCCAGCGTGGTCTCGCCGATCTGGCAGGGCTGACCGATAGCGAGCTTGATCTGCTCGACCACCTCAGTGACATGCTCGCTGCCACACTGGGGCAGGACCACGACAAACTCATCGCCTGACAGCCGCCCGACAATATCGCTGGTACGCCGCTGGCCGTGCAGACGCTCGGCGACCACTTGCAACAATTCGTCGCCGGCCGGATGTCCCAGGGAATCGTTGATCTGCTTGAACCGATCCAGGTCGATAAACAGCACCGCCAGGTTGGTCTTGCTGCGCTTGGCCTCAATCAGCGCGTGCTCGGCCTTGGCCTGCAGCAGGCTGCGGTTGGGCAACTCGGTCAGGCTGTCGTAGAACGCCAGCTGGCGCATGTCTTCGCGGCTCTTGGCGCGCTCCAGGGCCAGGGCACAAAGCGGCGCAATCACCTCCACCAGTTGCTGGTGAAACACCGAAGGCTCGCGCACGTCCTTGTAGTAGAACGCCAGGGCCCCGAGGCAGCGCCCCTGGTTGCTCTTGATCGGCGTCGACCAGCACCCCTTGAACCCCAGGGCCATGGCCGCCGTACGGTAGTCGACCCAGATCGGGTCATGGGCAATATCGCTGGCCAGTACCGCTTCCCCGCGAAACGCGGCGGTTCCGCACGACCCCACACCCTCGCCCACCCGCAAGCCTTCCAGGCTCTGGGAGTAATGCAACGGCAGGCTGGGCGCCGCCAGCGGATGCAGTAGGCCTTCGTCATCGACCTGCAGGATCGAGGTGGTCACCTCCGGAGCGATCCGTTCGATTTCCCGGCAGACCAACTCCATCAGGCTTTCCAAAGGATCTTCACGCACCATGGCGCTGAGCATGCGATGTTGCAGCACCTCGTGCATTTTCGAGCGAGTGATATCGGTCAGGATGCTGACCGTGTGGGTCAGCCGCTGGAAACTGTCGAAGATCGGATTGGTGGTGACGCTGCACCAGATCCGCGAACCGTCCTTGATGTAAATCAGTTCCTCGGTGGTGAACGGCTCGCCGCGCAGCAGTTGCGTGCGCATCGCCAGCACCGCTTCGGGCGTCAGGTGCGGCGTCAGCAGGGCCGAGGGCGGCAGGCAGCGGGCTTCATCGAGGGAGAAGCCGAACATCTTCTCGAAACCGGCATTGATGTAGTGGATCTGCCACTGGCCATCGGTAATCAGGATCGCGTTGTCGGTCTGGTCAGTCACCAGCGACAGCAGTTGCAAGCGCTTGCGCTCGGCGTGCTGCTGGGTCACGTCCTTGATAAACGCGGTGAAGATGACCTGGCCGTCAGTCTCGACCCGCGAGATCGACATCGAGCCCCAGAGCATGCGCCCGTCGCGGTGCTTGATCGGCACATCCCGACTGGTGCCGGCGACCCGGTTGATCCCCGTCTCGCGGTTGGTGTTCACATAGCCATCGTGATGGGCCTGGATTTCCTGGGGCACCAGCATCTTGACGTTCTGCCCGAGCACTTCCTCACGGGAAAGTCCCCATAACAGCTCCGCGGCGCGATTGAACAGCACCACGCGATTTTCGGTGTCGATCACCACCACGCCATCAATGGCTTGTTCAAGGGTCTGGACAAATAGATTGGAAAGATTCTGACTGATGGGCATGGAGCTTGGACTCACACGAAAACACCAGCCGTGCGGCATTCGGGCAGGCACGGGCAAGCGCTGAATCAGTAATCCAGAGGAGAGCGGGGTCTTGCGAAGTAGGCGAGCGCGACCGGATCCTTTGGTGCTGGTCATCATCCACGATAAATGATGGCATAGCGCCACTTTAACAGGATATTTCCGCCAGACCACTGCCCCGGATCAGTAAATTTCCCACCCCGTCAGCACGCGACGCCCGGGCTAGATGGGCGCTGACGGTGACCCAGATGCCCGGCCCTGAAACCGTGGACGCGCAGCTGACCACCGCCCTCGCCGGTTACCGGGCCGCTACCGTGCTGCCCTTTGCCATCTGCCTGCGCGACAGCGCGCGGGTCGTCGGCAGCACCCGCTTCTGGAAGATCGACGCGCAGCATCGCAAGCTGGAAATCGGCCATACCTGGCTCGGCGAATCGCACCAGCGCTCGCGGATCCATACCGAGGCCAAGTACCTGCTGCAACACGCCTTCGAGGTGATGGATTGCGTGCGCGTGCAGTTCACCACCGATGAGTTGAACGCCAAATCCCGCGCGGCGATCCTGCGGATCGGCGCCACGCAGGAAGGCATTGTGCGTCACGAGCGGATCATGCCCGACGGGCGCAAACGCAACTCGCTGCGCTTGAGCATCATCGATCCCGAGTGGCCCGGGGTAAAACAGAACCTGCTGGAAAAAATGCAACGCGGGCCTGCGCCCGATTGACAACACGGCGCGCAGCTTATAAAAAAGCCTATCGATCAGAGCGTGTATCTCAATGCTTCCTTCCCACGACCTTGCAGCACTCGTCACTGGCTTGAATGCCAGGACACAAGGCCGTGCGGTCAGCGCCTCCAAATCGAAGAAACAGTCGCTCATTTGACCGGGGCGCACTGTCCCGTCAGATGGGCTGACAGGACAATGCGCGCTACGGACACACCCTCCTCGCCTGCTGGCCTTCTACTCTTCTGACGACGACTCAAACGGTCTGCCATCAGGAGTTCATCGTATGTCATCGTTTCACGGAATCTGGGTTCCCCTCGTCACCCCCTTTCACCAGGGCGCCATCGACTTTGCCGCGCTCGGGCGCCTGGTCAAGTATTACCTGGACAGCGGCGTCGCCGGCCTGGTGGTCTGCGGTACCACCGGTGAGGCCGCCGCACTCAGCCACCGCGAACAACTGACGGTGCTCGACACCGTGCTCGAACACGCCCCCGCCCGGCAGGTGGTGATGGGCCTGGCCGGCAATAACCAGGCCGAACTGCTGCACTTTCAGGCCGAGATCCTGCAGCGCTCGATTGCCGGCCTGCTGGTACCGCCGCCCTATTACATCCGCCCGTCCCAGGCAGCCCTGGTGGCGTTTTTCAATACCGTGGCCGAGGCTTCTTCGGTACCGCTGATTCTGTACGATATTCCCTACCGCACCGGCGTGACCTTCGAACGCGCCACGCTGCTGGAAATCGTCCGGCATCCGAATATCGCCGCCATCAAGGATTGTGGCGGCAATCTACACACCACCCTGGCCCTGATCGCGTCAGGCGATGTGGCGGTAATGGCCGGCGAGGATCTGCAAATATTCAACGCACTGTGCCTGGGCGCAACCGGGGCCATCGCGGCCTCGGCCCACCTCTATCCGCAGCGCTTCGTGCAGATGCATCGCCAGATCCAGGACCAGCAATGGCAGGCGGCACGCGAAAGCTTTTTTGCCCTGCTGCCGTTGATCCAGTTGCTGTTTGTCGAGCCTAACCCGGCCCCGGTCAAAAGTGCACTGGCCCTGCAAGGCTGGATCGAGGACGAACTGCGCGCGCCGATGCTGCCCGGCTCCGCACCGCTGGTCGCCAGGCTTCAGGCCCTGTTGCAGGACATGGGCTAGCGCGCCGTCAAGGCGACCCGGTAGACGCAGCGGCGTGAATCGCTGAGCAGATGCTCCAGGCGGGTGACCACGGCCTCCTCGCCGATCACCTCCTGGAACAGCTGCAGTTCGGAGCGGCAGAAACCCTGACAGGTGCGAGCAGCGGCGCAGATCGGACAGTGGTCTTCGATCAACAGCCAGTCTTCACCCTCGCGCTCGACCCGGGCCATGTAGCCTTCATCGCTGCGCACCCGGGCCAGTTGCCGGAGCCGCGCCTCCAGGGTCGGTCCCGGACACTCGCGCAGGTACAACTCACGGGCCTCGGTTTCGCGCTGACCGATCAGGCGGTCCAGGCCTTCCTCACCGAACAGCTGGCGAATCGAGCCGATCAACTGCACGCTGAGTTGCGCATGCGTGTCGGGGAAACGTCGGTTCCCGGCCTCGGTCAGCACCCAATTCTGACGTGGACGACCGACCCCGGACGCCGCTTCCTGCTGCCCCTCAACCAGTCCACCGGCCACCAGCTTCTGCACCTGCTGACGCGCGGCCTCCGGGGTGATCGCCAGCGCTTCGGCCAAGGCGCCATTGGCCACCGGCCCATGGGTCTTGAGGTAAAACAGGATACGCTCGGCAGTCGGCATCGTTTCCGAATTATCCAAGCTTTCCCTTGTGTAATTCATGACCCACACCTAATATCCAAGAAATTGCTTGGATATTAGGCCGAAGCCCCGCTTCTGTCACCCACTGACCTGTCGAGAGAACGCCCATGCACAGCCCATCCCCTGCCACCGCGACCTGGGGCGACCTGCTGGGAGGCCGCAACGGTCTGCTGGCCCTCGCCCTGATCGGCGGCGTGGCCCTGCACGCGATCAACGTGCATATCGTCACCACCGTCCTGCCCTCCGTGGTGCAGGATATCGGCGGCCTTGACTGGTATGCCTGGAACACCACGCTGTTCGTGGTCGCCTCGATTGTCGGCGCGGCGCTGTCGGTCTGGCTGCTGGCCGCGACCGGTCCGCGCGGCGCCTGCCTGAGCGCCCTGGCGATCTTTACCCTGGGCTCCATCGGCTGCGCCCTGGCCACGTCCATGCCCTGGATGCTGGCCGGACGCAGCGTGCAAGGCCTGGGCGGCGGCGCTCTGGCGGCCCTGAGTTACTCGTTGATCCGCCTGGTGTTCGAACCCCGCCTATGGCCACGGGCCGTGGCGCTGGTGTCGGGTATGTGGGGCGTGGCGACCCTCTGCGGGCCCGCCCTCGGTGGTCTGTTCGCCCAGGCCGGGCACTGGCGCTGGGCCTTCTGGTCCCTGCTGCCGGTGGCGTTGTTCCAGGCGCTACTGATCCTGGTGCAATTGCGCGGGCAATCAAGCGAGGCCCGTGAAGGCGCGCTGCCGAAGATTGCCTTCGCCCAGATCACCCTACTGGCCACCTCGGTGCTGGCCATTGCCGCCGGCAGCCTGTCCAGCCAGTTGCTGGGGCAGGCCATTGGCGTGATCGTCGGCTTGGCCCTGGGGATCGCCGCAATTGCCGTGGACCGCCGCGCCGACGTGCGCCTGTTGCCACGTGGCGCGACCGCCCTGGCCACGCCGCTGGGCACAGTCTACGCGTGCGTCGCCCTGCTGCTGGTGGGCGCCACTACCGAGATTTTCGTCCCGTACTTTCTGCAACTGCTCCATGGCCACTCGCCCCTGGCCGCCGGTTACCTGACCGCCGCCATGGCCGGTGGCTGGAGCCTGGCCTCGATGTACTCCTCGGGCCACAGCGCACGCACGGCGGCCCGCCTGCTGCGCGTCGGACCGGCGCTGTGCATGTTCAGCCTGCTGGCCCTGGCCGTGCTGATGCCCACGGCCGATGCGCTGCCTGCGCACCTCGCCACCCTGGCCTTTGCCGTGACCCTGGCCGGGGTCGGTGCGGGCGTCGGGATCTGCTGGCCCCACCTGCTGACCCAGGTGCTGACCCTGGCCCCAGCCAACGAAGGTGGCCTCGCCTCGGCGGCCATCACCACCGTGCAGTTATACGGCATGGCCATCGGTGCCGCCGTCGCCGGGCTGGTGGCCAATGCCGCCGGCCTCGGGGCCGAGGATGCGCTGGCCGGTGCACGCAGCGCTTCGATCTGGCTGTTCGCCAGTTTTGCCCTGGCGCCAGCCCTGGTGCTGTGGCTGATGCGCCGTATCGGCTGAAAGCCCGTACTTTGCCAAGGGTCGGCCCTGCGGGGCCGTTCCTATATGATGGCGCGCTTCATAATAGCGGCCGCACCTGCGTGCCAACGCTGATCGGAGCCTTGCCATGTCCTTGCCGCACCGCCCTACCCCTGCCCGCCCGCGCCCACCGCGCCCTCTGTTGGGGCTCGCACTGTGCGGGGCCTGTGGCCTGGGCCAGGCGGCCTTGCAGTTGCCGGCGACCAGAGTGGAAGGTACAGACAGCAGCGGCTATCGCCCGAGCCAGGCCAGTGTCGGCGGGTTTGAAAGCGCCGCACTGCTCGACACACCGGCCTCGATCACGGTCATCGACCAGTCGCTGATCCAGGACCAGCAAGCCCGCCTGCTCAGCGAAGTCCTGAAAAACGACGCGTCGGTGGGCGAAAGCTACGCGCCGGTCGGCTATTACGAAAACTTCGTGGTCCGCGGTTTCTCTCTGAATGCCGCCAACAGCTACCGAATCAATGGTCGCAGTGTCGCCGGCGAGCAGAATATCGCCCTGGAAAACAAGCAGCAGGTCGAGTTGCTCAAGGGCTTGGCCGGTTTGCAGGCGGGCGTCTCGGAACCCGGCGGGCTGGTCAACTACGTGACCAAGCGGCCCGAGGCCGTGCGTTCGGTCACCGTCGCCACCGATGACCGCGGCAGCGGCTACCTCGCCACCGATGTCGGCGGCTGGTTTGGCGCCGAAGAACAATTCGGCCTGCGGGCCAACGTGGCCCATGAAGATATCCACGCCTATGTCGAGCACGCCAATGGCCAGCGCGACTTCGTGTCCCTGGCGTTCGACTGGGCGATCAGCCCCGACGCCCTGTTGCAACTCGATATCGAGTACCAGACTCGCGAGCAGCGCTCGGTGCCCGGCTACCAGTTGCTCGGCGGCAGCGCCTTGCCTCACCACGCATCGCCGAAAAAACTGCTGGCCCACCAGAGCGGCGCCAAGCCGGTCAGCAGTGAAGCGCTCAACCTCAACGGCGCCTTCGAATACCGTTTCAACGACCAGTGGAAAGGTCGTTTCAGCGCCTCACGCAGCCGCGTGGTGATCGATGACTACAGCGCCTTTGCCTGGGGCTGGGGTTGCTACACCAGCAATCCGGCGACCTGCACTCCATCAGCCAGCGGCTTCAGCCCCGAGGGCGGCTACGATATCTACGATTTCCGCAGCCCCGACGATACCAAGCGCAACGACGAAGCCCAGGCGACGCTAAGCGGGACCTTCACCACGGGCACGCTGACGCATGAACTGAGCGTTGGCACCAGCGCATTCCGGCGCGTGGTGGACAAGCGCGAAGCGATCAACGAGCCCATCGGCACCGGCAATATCGCCAGCGAACCGGATAACTTCGCGCGCTACAACGGCGCCCTCAAGCCCTCCCAGCGGCGCCTGGACAGCCGCCAATACGGCTTGTTCCTGAACGACCGCATCCACTTGAACGAACAATGGCAGACCGTGCTGGGTGGCCGCGAAGTGCGCCTGGACGAAGAAAACTTCGATGAGTTCGGCGCGAGCAAACGCCATACCCAACGCTATGTGTTCCTGCCCGAGGCGGCGCTGATCTACCAGCCTTTGCCGAACCTTGCGCTGTACACCCGCTACAGCAAGGGCCTGTCCATGGGCGGTGAAGCGGCCTGGTTTACCGACAACGCCTACGAGATTCTCGCCCCGACCGTTTCGCGGCAGATCGAGGCCGGAATCAAGTACGACTGGCAACGCCTGAGCCTCACCGCCGCGCTATTCCAGATCCGCCAGGCCAACCAGTACAACAAGCCCGATGGCACCGGCCACTTCCTCTACGTGCAGCAAGGCGAGCAGAAAAACACCGGGCTGGAACTCGGCGCCAGCGGCTGGGCGACCTCGCGGCTGCAGGTATCGGCCAGCGTCGCGGCGATTCGCGCGCGGATGACCGACAGCGGCACCCCGGCCTATGAAGGGCATCAGGCCCTCAACGTACCCAAGATCCGCGCCAGCTTCTCTGCCGACTACAGCCTGCCCTGGGTCGACGGCCTGGCCGTGCTGGGCGGCGTGCAATACAGCGGCGGCAAGTACGCCAACCGCGAAGGCGCGGTCAAGGTCGACGACTACGCGATTGTCAACCTGGGCAGCCGCTACAGCACCCGAATCGACGGCTATGACACGGTCTTTCGACTGAGCATCGATAACCTGTTCGACAAGCGTTACTGGCGGGATGTGGGTGAGTACATGGGCGACGGCTACCTGTTCCAGGGCGCCCCACTGACCGCACGGCTCAGTGCTTCGATCAACTTCTGAGACGGCTGAACACCTGGATTCACGCCCATAAAAAAGCCCCGTTGGACCTCAACGGGGCAAGAAATGGAGTGGCTCAACAGAGATCGCTTAACACCTCATGCTTAACGTCCGATGGCGCGGGCCGCGTCGGCGGTGTACATGTCCGGGGTGTATTTACCTTCGTTGAGAATCGGCCCCTTCTTCGCTTCGTTGGTCATGCCATAACCGGTGTACTGGCCGGAGTTCAGGTCCATAAAGAACTGCGATCCCGCCTGCCAGCCGCTCATGTCCGGATGGTAGTAGTAGTTGATCATGGCGTGCTTCCACAGCTGGCCACGGGTGTCGTAGTTGTCGGCCATCACCGAGTTCCAGGTGTCCTCATCGATAAACAGCACGCGCTTGCCATAGACATGGCGATAACCTTCCTTAAGATCCGCCTCGACCACCCAGACGCGCCGCAGCTCGTAGCGCATAAAGTCCGGGTTCGGGTGGTTGGGGGTCAGGATATCGGCGTATTTGACGTCAGCCGTGTTGGGCTTGAACGCGTTGGCCGGCGCATAGATCTCACGCTTGCCGATCAGCTTCCAGTTGTAGCGCTCGGGGCCGCCGTTGAACAGCCGGTCCTCGTCGACAATCATGGTGCCATTGGTGCCGATCATCGGCTGGTCATAGCCATAGCCCGGCAGCTGGCGCACGCGGCGGGTCGAAGGACTGTAGTTCCAGGCCTGGCGCGCATCGGTGGCGAAGTTGTAGGGCTCGTGGGCAATGGCAATCACGCCATTGTCACGGGCCGGCTTGAGCGTGGTGTTGTAGCTCATCGCCTGGATCCGGTCTTCAGTCTTGGGCTCGACCGTCGGCGAGTTGGCCTGGGACAGGTTGCGCGCATGGGCGCGGCCCCAGCCAATGCTGCCATTGGGTAATACGGATGCCAGGTCGCTGATCTTTTCCTCGGTGTAGGCACGCGCCGGCAACTGGTGGTTCCACAGCACTTCCATACCGCTTTTCGGAATCGGGAACGGAATCTGCCCCAACCCTTCGATCCCCAGGCCATCGTTGACCAACTTGGCATGCAGGGCGTTGTCCATGGCACGCCGGCAGACGTAGTCGGGGTAGCGGAAGTCGCGATGGCCCGGGTAGATATTCATCTTGTAGGTGGTCGGGTACTTCTTGAGCAAGGCCTTCTGGCCATCGGTCAGCTTGCTCTCGTACTCGCTCATGTTCTGCGCGGTGATCACCAGGATCGGCTTCTCGGCCGCATAGGGATCCACCGGCTGGTCACCCGAAAATTTCACATGATTCCAGCCCGGCACCTCACCCAGGTACTTGCCGGTGTAGGGCGGGATCGTGCCCTCGGCATTCCCCGCCTGCTCAGCGCCGACACAAGTCAGTTCCTTGCCCAGTTTGGCGGCTTCTTGGGGCGACACTTGCGCATACGCGCTACCGAGACCGCCAGTGGTGGCGGTGATTGCGGCTGCGAGCATTACGCCTGTTCTTGTTATTTTCATGTATTGCCTCCTTCGCTGTTAAGGCTTTCGGGTGTGCATCCATTCTTCGTGTTCTGGCGGACCAAACATCGTCCACAAAGACTAAAAAACGCTAACAGGCCCATCTTTCTTTCAACGGGGCCTTGAGCACCTTGCCCGAGGCATTGCGCGGCAAGGGTTCGACCTGGTGGAACACCTGCGCCGGCACCTTGTAGGCCGCCAGACGCGCAGCGATAAACGCCATGACGGCGCCGCTCTCGGGCACCGCATCGGCCGGGCCGGCGATCACCAGTGCCACCGCCTCGCCATGGAGCGGATCGGCCACGGCAAAGGCCGCCGCCTCCGTCACGCCGGGTATCAGGCAGGCACACGCCTCGACCTCGGCCGCGGAGATCTTTTCACCGCCGCGATTGATCAGGTCCTTGAGTCGGCCGGTAATGCACAGGTAGCCCTCGTCATCCAGGTGCCCGATATCGCCGGTATCGAGCCAGCCGTCACGCAGGGTCTGGGCAGTCGCCTCCGGCAGATTCCAGTAGGCGTTCATGAGGGTGGGCGAACGCAGCCAGATCAGCCCGCTGGTGCCGGCCGGCAAGGGCCGGTCCGGGTGCTCGCCAATGCGCACATCGACGACCGGCAAGGGCCAGCCCACGGTATGCGGTTTGTAGAGAAACTGGTCGCCGCCAATCGCAGCGCCGATCCCGTTGCTTTCGGTCAAGCCAAAGCCGCTGCCGCCAATCGCCTCGGGCCGGCGCTCGGCCATGCTGGCCAGTAACTCGCGCGAGGACGCGCCACCGCCCAGGCCCATGCCGAACAGGCTCGCGGTATCGGCGCTGCCAAAGCGCGGCGAGGCCAGCAACTGCTGCATCATCACCGGCGCGCCATTGAACTGGGTGCAGCGCTCGTCGCGAATCAGGTCCAGGGCGATGTCGACGTCCCACTTGTACATCAGCACGATCCGCCGACCACCGCGCAGGGCCAGCAGGAACTGCGCATACAACCCGCTGACATGGAACAGCGGCACCGCCATCAACAGGGTCGGCGCATAACCGCTCTGCATGATCGTGGCGATCCGTTCCGGCGAACTGAGGGCACTGAACGCGCCCTGGAACTCCAGGGCGGTCAGCGCCTGGCACACGGCCCGATGGCTGGACAGCACCCCTTTGGCCCGGCTGGTGGTGCCCGAGGTGTACAGGATCAGCGCCGGCGCATCGGCCTCGACAGTGACCGGCGGGACCTCGATCAACGGCGCCGCCAGCACCGCTTCATAACGCGCACAGCCCGCCGGCAGGTCGCCACCCTCAGCCATGCCGATGACCAGCGCCTGACACCCGGACACCGCCAGATCCGCTTCCAACTGCCGCCAGCGCGGCTCGTCGCACAGCAGCACCCGCGCGCCGCTGTCCTGCAGGCCATGGAGCAATTCATCGCGCAGACCCCAACTGTTGAGCGGCACACAGACCGCCCCACAGCGCTGGACCGCGACAAAGGCCACCAGCCACGCCGGCTGATTGCGCATGGCAATCGCCACGCGATCGCCGGGGCGTACGCCGAAGGTTTCGAGCAGTTGCCCGGCCAGGCGATCGACCTGGTCGAAGTACTGGGCAAAACTCAGCCGCTGCTCGCCCCACACCAGGAATTCGCGCTCGCCATGGGCCCGGCCGGCCTCCAGGGCCACCAGCAGATTGGCCGGTGCGTGGCGAAACGAGCGCGTGCCACCGGAAACCGGGGTCAGCACTTCAAAAGGCGAGCCCGGGGCAATCAGTTGCTGCCAGGCGGCCTGCCATCGTTGAGCATTCATCGTGTTCTCCCGAACAACCGGCCTTAGCCGTTCGCCCCAGTCAGGGCCGCGTAGCGTTCGCCGTGGAAATCCCGGTCACCAAGGCAACCCTGGGCCACGCGAATGCGCTTGAGGTACAGGCCGACATCCAGCTCATCGGTCACGCCAATGCCGCCGTGCATCTGCACGGCCTCGTTAGCCACCTTGAGCGCCGTGTCGCCGGCCTTCCATTTCGCCAGGCTGACCAGCCGACCGCGCTCGGCTGCAGCCAGCTCGCCAGCGTCGAGTGCCGCGAGCCCGGCCATGACCGCACTGCGCGCCAGCGCCAGGTCGGCATACAGCTGCGCCGCACGGTGCTGCAAGGCCTGGAACGAACCGATGGGCGTATCGAACTGGACCCGGGTCTTGAGGTACTCCAGGGTGCTGGCAAACAGCGTCTCGGCGGCGCCGAGCATCTCCGCCGCGAGACAGGCGCGGCCACGGTCAAGGGCACTGTCCAGCGCTGCCCAGCCTTCACCCAGGGCACCCACCAGGGCTTCGGGGCCGACCCGGACCTGCTCCAGGTGCAGCCGTGCGCAGTTGCGCGAATCAATCAATGGCAACGGGCTGCAACGCAGGCCCGGGGTATCGCCAGGCAGCAGAAACAAGCTGATCCCCATCGCCTCGCCGGGCTGGCCGGCCGTGCGCGCGGCGACGAGATAGGCATCGGCGCCCACCCCGTCGACCACCCAGTGCTTGTCGCCATCCAGACGAAAACCGCCGCCCTCGGCCACAGCGCGCAGCCCGGTGGCCAACGGGTTGTGCCGGGGGTGTTCGTCGAGGGCCAGGGCCAGGCGTTTTTCGCCACTGATCGCCGCGCTCAGCCAGTGATCTTGCTGCGCGGCATTGCCCGCCAGGTGCAGCAGCGAGCCGCCCAGCACCACGCTGGACAACAGCGGCGTAGCGGACAGATGACGGCCGCTGGCTTCAAAGATCGGCCCCAGGCCCATACAGCCGAAATCCAGCCCGCCGAGGTTTTCCGGAAAAGGAATGGCACTCCAGCCCAGCCCGATCGCTTCGGCCCAGACCGCCTCGTCGAAGCCCAGCGGCGTGCCGCTGTCACGCAACCGACGCTGGGCACCCACCGGGCTGCGGGCGGCCAGAAAGTCCCCGGCACTGTCGGCCAGCAAACGCTGGTCATCGCTGTAACGCAGGTTCATACCGCAGCTCCTTTTTGCCCATCGGCTTTCTTCGCTTCCGGCAGGCCCAGCACCCGCTTGGCGATCACATTGAGCTGCACTTCCGACGCACCGCCAGAAATGGTCAGCGCGTAACTGTTCAACCAACCCCGGGTAATCGCCAGTTGCTGGTCACTGAAGGCCTCGCCCTGCCAGCCCAGGGCATGCACGCCCAGGGCATCGAGCAGGACCTCGAATTTGTCCCGTTCCTGCTCGGTGTGGGTCAGTTTCATGATCGCCATCAGGCCGCTGACATCTTCGCCGGCCCGAGCCTCTTCCCCCATGCGCTGCACGGTCAGGCCATAGGCATGCTCGTCCATGGCGTTGGCCACGGCCCGCGCATACAGCGCGTGCTCGCCCTGGGTCGAGGGTTGCGGCAGGTATTCACGCAGCAACGGCAGCAGGTGAAAGTGCGCAGGCAGGCTGATTTCGCCAAATTTCGACATGGCCTTGCGTTCGTGTTGCAACAGGCGCTTGGCCAGGCTCCAGCCACCGTCGAGCGGGCCGATCAACTGGCCCTTGGGCACCTGCACACCGTCGAAAAACACCTGGCAAAATGCCGACTTGCCGCTGATCAAATCAATCGGTGCCGCCTTGACGCCGGGGCTGCGCATATCCAGCACGATCAGGCTGATGCCCTCGTGCTTGGCCGCCTTGGGATTGGTGCGCACCAGGGCGTACATCCAGTCGGACTTGTCGCCGTAGGAGGTCCAGATCTTGGTGCCATCCACGACAAAATGGTCACCGGCATCGCGGGCGGCCATTTTCAGGCTGGCCAGGTCGGAGCCGGCATTAGGCTCGGAAAAGCCCTGACACCAGCGCACCTCACCCCGGGCCATGGGCGGCAACAGGCTGCGCTTCTGCTCCTCGCTGCCGTATTCGAGCAACAACGGACCGAGCATCCAGACGCCCAGGTTGATCTGCGGCGGGCGGCACTTGAGCCGGCGCAGTTCACCTTCGAGCACCGCCAGGCGTTCGGCATCCAGGCCACCGCCGCCATACTCCAGCGGCCAGTCGGGGCAAAACCAGCCCTTATCGCGCATGCGCTCGAACCACAGCCGCGCATCGTCACTGGGAAACTCGACCTGGCTGCCGCCCCACACCAGTTCGCCTTCCGCCGTGGCGGTGCGCATCAATGGCGGACAGTTGGCCTCCAGCCAGGCACGGGTCTCGTGCCGAAATTGTTCAATGGTGCTCATGGATTTCACCCTCGGCCCGTCCCGGCGCAGCGCCGGGCGGGTATTTATTGTGGTTGGGCAGGTGGACGATCAGCGTTGCGTACGGGGCATGCCAAGGCCGAACTGGGCGATCAGCTCGCGCTGGATTTCATTGGTGCCGCCGCCGAAGGTCAGGGTGACCGAAGCGCGCACTTCGTATTCCAGGTCGCCCTGCAACAAGGCGGCTGCCGAGCCGCTGCGCAGCGCGCCGTTGGCACCGACAATGGCGCTCAGGCGGCGCAAAATCTCGATGGCCGACTCCGAGCCATAGACCTTGGTGGTCGAAGCCAGCGCCACGTCCATGCGCTCGAGTTCCAGGTCGGCGGCAATGCGCAGGTTGATCAGCCGCATGGCTTCCAGGCGCGCATAACACTCGGCCAGGGAGGTGCGGACCCAGCCCTTGTCCATCGCCCGGCGGCCCTGTTCGTCGGCCGCGCGGGCCCACAGGTAGACCCGGCGAAACAACCCGACGACCTTGTCCGACCAGGACCCCAGCCCCAGGCGTTCGTGGTTGAGTTGGGCAGTAATCAGCTTCCAGCCACCGTGCAACTCGCCCACCAGCATCTCCCGGGGCACCCGCACATTGTCGTAATAGGTGGCCGCGGTCGGGTTGCTGGTGGTCGGGATCAGCGTGCTGGAAAAGCCCGGGGCCTGGGTATCGAGAATCAGGATCGAGATGCCCTTGTGCCGGGTCTGGCCCGGATCGGTGCGCGCGGCCAGCCAGATGAAATCCGCCGACTCCGCGCCCGAGGTCCAGAGCTTGTTGCCGTTGACCACGAAGTCGTCGCCGTCCAGCCGCGCACTGGTCTTGAGTACCGCCAGGTCGCTGCCGGCATCGGGTTCCGAATAGCCGATGGCGAACATGATTTCACCGGCGGCGATCCCTGGCAGAAAACGCTCTTTCTGCAACGCGCTGCCATGGGCCATCAAGGCCGGGCCGACGGTGCTGATGGTCACGAACGGCAGCGGCGCGCCGGCGATATTCGCCTCTTCGAAAAAGATCAGTTGCTCGGTGGCGGCATAGCCCTGGCCGCCATGGGCCTTGGGCCAGCCGACCGCCAGCCAGCCGTCGCGCCCCATCTGGCGGATGGTCTGGCGAAACAGCTCGCCGCCTTCCTGGCCGCGCAATTGCTCACGCAGTTGCGGCGTCATCAGGTTCTGGAAATAGTCGCGCACCTTATGGCGCAGGGCATGCTGTTCAGGCGTCAGATCAACGAACATAGGTCGCTCCTTAGGCCGCGCCGAGAATCAGGCCACTGGTAGGCACACCGGTACCGGCGGTGACCAGCACGTTTTCCACTGCCGGTACCTGGTTCACCGCCGTGCCGCGCACCTGGCGCACCGCTTCGGCCACACCGTTCATACCGTGGATATAAGCCTCGCCCAACTGCCCGCCGTGGGTGTTGATCGGCAACTTGCCGCCACGGGCATGGTGCCCGGCGCGGATAAAGTCCTTGGCGCCACCGCGTTCGACAAAGCCGAACTCTTCCAACTGCGGCAGCACGAACGGGGTGAAGTGGTCGTAAATCACCGCGGTCTGGAACGCCTCCGGGCCCAGGCCCGATTGGCGATACAGTTCGCGGGCGACCACGCCCATTTCCGGCAGGCCGGTAATGTCTTCGCGGTAATACGAGGTCATGATCTGCTGCCCGCTGGCAATGCCCTGGGAGCCGGCCTTGATCATCACGGGTGTCTGGCGCAGGTCCCGGGCACGTTCGGCAGAGGTGATCACCATCGCCACCGCGCCATCGGACTCCTGGCAGCAGTCGAGCAGGTGCAGCGGCTCGCAGATCCAGCGTGAAGCCTGGTGTTCTTCCAGGGTGATCGGCTTGCCATAGAAAAACGCATTGGGGTTGGTCGCGGCAAAATCGCGCACCGCCACGGCCACGCGGCCAAAGTCCTCGGAGGTGGCGCCGTAGGTGTGCATATAGCGCTGGGCAAACATCCCAACCCAGGCCGCCGGCGTGTGAAAGCCGTGGGGCATGTACCAGCCGTAATTGACGTTCTCGAAAATCGGCGTCGAGGCAAAACCGTAGGTGCCGGTGCCGAAGCGATACCAGGAACGCTCGTTCATGGCGCGATACACCACCACCACCTTGGCCACGCCGGTGGCCACGGCCATGGCCGCATGCATTACCGGGCCACAGGCCGCGCCGCCGCCATGGGGCACCTGGGAGAAGAACTTGACGTCCTTGCAGCCCAACAGCCGGGCCATTTCATATTCCGGCACCTTGTCCACGGAGTAGGAGCTGAAGCCTTCGACCTCGCTGGGATCGATACCGGCATCCTGCAACGCGCTCAGGGTCGCTTCGAGGGCCAAGCGCAGCTCGGTGCGCCCGGAGTTCTTGGAAAATTCGGTGGCGCCCAGCCCGACAATCGCGGCGCGCCCGGAAATCGACGAATCACTCATCTGTTGTGTCTCCCGCTATCAGGGCAGAACCAGCGCGACCGTACCGGTCACGTGGTTGCCCATGGAATTTTTGCCGCTGAGGGTGACTTCCACCGTGCGGGTGTCGGCGTCATGGCCCGTGACCTGGCCGTTGAAGGTCATGCAGTCGCCGGGGTAGTTGGGCGCGCCCAGCTTGATTTTCAGCGAGACGAACTGTGCCAGCGGGCCGGCCCAGCCTTCGACGAAACGCTGCACCAGGCCATTGGTGGTCAGGATGTTCATGAAGATATGGGGCGAGCCGAGCTCGCGGGCCGCGTCCAGGTCGTGATGGCCGGGAAAGTAGTCACGGGTCGCAATGGCGCCACCGGTGACCAGGCCGACCGTGATCGGGATCGCCAGCTCCGGCAGTGCTTCGCCGGGGCGTACGTCGTCAAAGCGCTTGGTGTTCTTCAAGGTCATATTTCCATCCCAGCTTGTCGTTATCGCTCAGCCAGTCGCCGAGACGTTCCAGGCTTGCCGCCGAACCACCCAGGGCCAGCGCCAGGGCACGGCTCCAGTAGAGAAAACGGTGGATCGGGTACGTCAGGTCGACGCCGATACCGCCATGCACATGCTGTGCGTTGTGGCCAATCCGGTGCCCCGCCTCACACGCCAGGTAGGCCGTGGCCAGGGCCTCGGACGGCGCGGGCAGGCCGGCATCGAGCCGGTAGCACAGTTGCCAGAGGTTGCTGCGCAGCGCCTCCAAGGCGATATGGGCATCAGCCATGCTCATCTGCACGGCCTGGAAGCTGCCGATCCGCCGTTCGAATTGCAGGCGCTCGCTGACATAGGCCACGGTGCGCCGGGTCTGCTCGGCGCTGACCCCCAGTTGTAGGGCCGCCAGGGCGGCAATGGCCCGCGGTTCCAGCCAGGCCAGGGCGGCCTCGGGTAGCAGGCAATCGCCCTCGACGCACACCGCCTTGAGTTGCAGATCCGCGACGGCTTCGCCATGGGTCAGCACGCCCGGTACCCGGGTGATGCCAGCGGCGTGCAGGTCCAGCATCAACAGGCGCGGCTGGCCATCGACCGCGGCCAGCACCAGCGCCGCCCGGGCCTGTTGCCCCAAGGCGAGTGCCGCGACCCGACCCTCGAGGCGCCAGCCCTGGCCCTCAGCCGTAGCCTGCAATTCAATGCCATGGGCCGCTACCAGCCCGTCGAGGGACAGGCTCAACAGCCCCTCGGCGCTCGCTGCCTGGCTCGCCCAGTCAGCGCCTCGGGCGCCGCCGAACAGAGTCAGGGTCGCGGCCGCCAGTTGGTGACGCCACAGCGGTACCTGTCCCAGGCTACGGCCCTGGGCCTGCAACACCAGCATCAGTTCGGTCATGCCCAACCCGCTGCCGCCCTGCTCCTCGGGAATGGCCAGGGCGTGCAGCCCCGTCTCCACGCACAGGTTCCAGAGCTCGCTCATCATCGGCTCGCCTCGGCTGTCCCACTGGCGCATGAATTCATCGTCGCAATGGTCGACAAACAGGCTGTCAGCCATCTGCTCGATGGCCCGCTGGTCTTCGTTAAATTCAAAGTCCATGGTCGCTCCTTACTCGTCGGCGAGGCGGAACAGCGGCAAGGTCAGGGCCTCGTCGAAGGTCTGGAACTCGACCTGCAGGCGCTGGCCGATCTGCAACTGATCGCGCTCGACGCCCACCAGGCCGGCGATCAGGCGGACGCCCTCCTCCAGTTCGATCAGGCCAATCGGATTCGGGTGATCGAACGGCGCCACCACCGGGTAATGCATCACCACAAACGAATAGAGACTGCCGCGCCCGCTGGCCGCGACCGTGTCCCAGTCGAAGCTGTGGCACTCGATGCAGACCGGTGCCGGCGGATGGCGCAGGGTCGCGCAGGTCGTACAGCGTTGGATCAGCAACTGCCCCTGGGCACAGCCTTCCCAGAAGAAGCGCGTGTCATCACTGATCCCCGGTTGTGGCCGCTTGACCGTCGCGGGTGCTTGCGTCGGCGCCTCGGCTGCCGCCGCACGCACGGCCGGACGGAACTTGAAGACCCGAAACAGCAACTGGCCGACCGCCTCGTCGTGACCACCGGGCTTCTCGACAAAATGGCTCATCACCAGAGTGACGAAAAACCCGGTGCCCAGGCCCGTGGTCTTCTCCTCGCCCACCGACTCCAGGCGAGTGGTGTAGTAGAGCTTTTCGCCCAGGCGCAGGGGCCGGGTAAAACTCAGCTCGGAATTGACTGCGACCACCGCGGCATAGCCGTACTGCTCGATCAGCTTGAGCACTTCATAAGGGTTTTCGGCGGTGGAACCCTGTGGGTAGTTATTGGCGTGAAAGCCCTCCAGGGTCCACACCTGCAACATCGCCGGCGGCGCGATCAGGCCTTCGTGGACCGTGGCCAGGGCCTGGGCAGGATCGGTGTAGAGCGGGTTGTCGACGCCCATGATCTCGCACCACTGGCGGATCATCGGTGCATTGACCTCGTCCCAGGCATACACGCGACCGTATTCGCGCCCCACTAGGGCGCGCACGTTGGATAGCAATTGTGGATCAGCCAAAGTCGTCTCCTGCATGTTGAGGGCCGCGCCCGAACCCCGGGCACCGCCAAAGGTCGATCAGTTGGGCAGGGTCTGCGCAGCACCGAGAAAAGCCGGACGCTCGCCACCGCCATGCAGCAGCAGGTTGCAGCCGCTGGCGTAACCGGCCAGCGGCGAAGCGATGTACAGGCAGGCGTTGCCGATATCGTGCGCCACCGCCATGCGCCCGGCCGGAATGCCCGCCGCGACCGCTGCGATGCCAGCCTCACTGCCGTAATGCAGATGGGCCTGCTCGGTCAGCACCAGCCCCGGGCTGACCGCCACCACCCGCACCCGTGGCGCCCACTCCACCGCCAGCGACTGCACCAGCGCCAGCACGCCGGCCTTGGCCGCGCCATAGGCCGCGGTGCCGGGCGATGCGCGCAGGGCGCTGATGCTGCCGATAAACACGATGCAGCCGCCCTCATCCTGCTGCTGCATCAGCCGGTTGGCCTGCTGGGCGACATTGAGCGGGGCAATCAGGTTGAGACGGATAATGCCTTCGTGAAAACGCGGCGATGCCGTGGCCGCTTCCGCCGCTGGGCTGCCACCGGCGTTGTTGATCAGCACATCGAGACGGCCGTAGTCGCGCTCGATGGTGTCGAACAGTGCGGCCAGCGAATCGAGGTCGCGGACATCGCAGGGAATAAACGCCGCACGGGCCTCACCCACACGGGGCAATTGCTCAGGTTCCGTGCGCCCGCAGACAATCACCCGTGCCTGGGCCGCCAGGAAATCCAGCGCGATTCCTGCGCCTATCCCCTTGGTGCCGCCGGTGACAAGCACCACCTTGCCGCTGTAATCCAGCCCCGTGTGCTGACCCATAATGCGCTCCTGAAATGGACTGACAGGCTGCACTCTAGGGACAAAACCACGGCCATTCTTCGTCTGAACGGACGATGAATCGCGATCCGGCGAACGTGACACTGGCGCTCATTTACCCGACACGTCACGCATGAGGAAGGCCATGTCCGAACACACTCCGCCCACGGTTCTGCTGGAGCATCCGCTGCCCGGCGTGGCGCTGTTGCGGCTTAATCGCCCGCAGGCCTCCAATGCCCTGAGCCTGGAATTGCAGGCGCTGCTGTCACAGTACTTTCGTGAACTGGGCGAGAACCCCGAGGTGCGTTGCATCCTGCTGACCGGCGGCGACAAAGTGTTTGCCGCCGGGGGCGATATCAACAGCATGGCCGGGGTCGGCCCCATCGAGATTACCCAGCGCCATACCGAACGCGTCTGGGGCCCGATCCAGCAGTGTCCGAAACCGGTGATCGCGGCGGTCTGCGGCTATGCCTACGGCGGCGGCTGCGAACTGGCGATGCATGCCGACCTGATCGTGGCCGGACGCAGCGCACGCTTCTGCCAGCCGGAAATCCGCATCGGCATCATGCCCGGCATCGGCGGCACCCAGCGGCTGGTGCGGGCGGTGGGCAAGGTCAAGGCCATGCGCATGGCGCTGACCGGACAGCCGATCAGCGCGGAAGAAGCCTGGGTAGCAGGGTTGGTCAGCGACCTGGTCGACGACGACCAGGTCCAGGCCCAGGCACTGGAACTGGCGCGGGTGATCGCGGCCATGCCGGCACTGGCGGCCGAACAGATCAAGGAAGTAATCCTGAGCGGTATGGATGGGCCGCTGGAGACCGGTCTGGCCCTGGAGCGCAAGGCCAATGCCCTGCTGTTCGCCTCACGCGACCAAAAAGAAGGCATGCAGGCGTTTATCGAAAAACGTCCGGCACAGTTTGAAGGGCGTTAAGGCTCGAATCCGTAGTAATCAAAGGACCTGAAACCTGCGGGAGCGAGCACGCTCGCTCCCGCAAGACCATCGGGCCGCGCCTAGATACTCATCACCAGTTGCCCGCCATCGACGCGCAACTCCACGCCGTTGATCGCGCGGGATTCGTCACTGGCCAGGAACAACACACTGGCCGCCACATCTTCGGGCAGGCACATGCGGTGCATCGGATCGCTGTCGATCGTCAGGCGCGTCGGGTCGACGCCCGGCGGATACGAAGCCAGGGTCATGGGCGTCAACACACCGTCCGGGTGCAGGGTGTTGCAGCGGATCCGATACTTGCGCCGCCGACACAGCACCGCCACCGATCGCGACAACGCCGCCACCGCGCCTTTCGAAGCGCTGTAGGCGGGAAAATCTTCGCGCCCGGCCAATGCCGCCACCGAGGACATATTGATAATCGAACCGCCAGCGCCTTCCTTCATCAACGCCAACCCTTCGCGACACCCCAGGAAGACACTGTCGGCGTTGATGCGCAACATCTTCTGCCAGTCGTGCAGGCTGGTCTCTTCCACCGTGCCGCTCTGCAGGATGCCGGCATTGTTGAGCAGGATATCCAGCCGGCCATGGCGTTCGCGCAGGCCGGCCATCACGCGCTGCCAATCCGCTTCGCTGCTGGCGTCATGGCGGACAAAACTGGCCGCCGGGCCCAGCTCGCGCGCGAGGGCCTGCCCGGCTTCGTCATCGATATCGCTGATCACGACCTGGGCGCCTTCAGCCACCAGCAAACAGGCGCTGGCCCGGCCGATACCACTGGCGCCACCGGTCACCAGGGCGACCTTACCTTGTACACGTGCGACCATCTTGAGCTCCTTGAAGCGGGTTACGAGGCCGTTACCGCAACGTTGGGGTGCGGCTGGGAAAGCGCCTGGTCCTGCACGATGGCCGCTCCGGCGCGACGCCCGGAAAACACGCAATCGGCCAAAGACAGGCCACTGATATACAAGTGCGATGGAATGCCCAGCGCACTGCGGCCAGCCGCATACAGCCCGGCAATCGGCCGCCCCTGGGGATCGAGCGCGGCGCCACTGGTTTCGTCTACCTTCAAGCCGCCCAGGGTCAGGGCCCCCAGCGGAAAGATCGGGTTGGTCACGGAAATATCGCAGGCATAGAACGGCCCCCGGTCCAGGACCTGGCGGCTGCCCATGGACTTGCCAAAGGGCTCCAGGGCCTCGCCCCGGGCTGCCGCATTGGCGGCGCGCAGGGACTCGCGCAACTGCCGCGGATTCATTCCCGCCACACGGGCCAGGTCCTCCGGGCTACGCCCCTTGCGCACCTTGAACAGCATCAGCGCCAGGGCCGGCACACTCTGGAACCACCAATAGCCGCCAAACAGCGCCTGGAAAATCGCCTTCTTGCGCAACCGTGCATCCAGGACCAGCCAGGCCTTGCCGCCCTGCTCCTCCATCAATGGCTGGCCCAGGGTCGCGCCATAGACCTCCTCGTTGCAAAAGCGCTGGCCTTCGCGGTTGACCACAATGCCCTTGGGCCAGCTCAGCGGCGGATTGATAAAGCGCCAGGCCGATACCCGTTCCAGGCCCTGAGCCTTGGCACCGGCGCTCAGGCCCAGGCGCAGGCCGCTGCCATCGCAACCGGTGGCGCCCACCTTGAAGTTGCGGCGAAACTTGGGCGCATGCTGGTTGAGCAGCTCGCGATTGAAGATAAAACCGCCGGTGCTGAGGATCACCCCCTGGCGCGCACGCACCAACCTGGGCCGGGCGAAATCCCGCTCCAGTTGGCTGACCCGCAGGCGCAGCTTGTCGCAGTAGGCCGGGGCAACGTTCTGCCAGGCCTCGGCCCGCGCCGCCCACTTGGCATGTAGCTTGGCCTGTTCGCTGCCCGCCGGCAGACACCACAGTTCGGCGCCGATCACCCGCCCCGTTCCGTCGAGAACCAGACGCCTGGCCGCCGCCTGTACCAGCGGGCGGACCCCGGCGCGCAGGCAGGCGGCCTTGAGATGGGCATACAACACCGCCCCGCACTGGCCCTTGCCCACCGTGCGATGCCCGCGGGGCGCCGGAGGCAGACGGTCCGTGTGGGACGGCACTAGTTCGTTGCCGGAGTAGTAAAGGAAGTAGCCATCGGAAGGATAGGAGGTCTTGCCCCCCGGCGGCATCCGATGGCCATAAGGCGCACCATGGCTTTCGAGCCATTGCAGGTTGGCCACGCTGTTGTCGCAGAAGCGCCGCAGCGTGGCATCCGCAACCACGCCCTGGGTCTCGTGCTTCAGGTAGTCGAACATCGCCTCGGGGCTGTCATTGAAACCGGCCGCCTGCTGGTGGCGGGTCCCGCCACCGGCATAGACCACCCCGCCGCTCTTGGCACTGGCACCGCCGCCGGTAAAACGGTCGGCCACCAGCACATCGGCGCCGCCGGCCCGGGCTTCGAGGGCCGCACAGGCCCCCGCCGCCCCCCAGCCCAACACCAACACATCGCAGTGCTCCTGCCACTGCAACGCGTCGCTGTCGGTGACCCGCAGCGGTTCGAGAATCTCGGTGCAGGTACTGTCCCTGCCAGCCTGGGCACTCATGCCTTGGCCCCGCGCTGGCTGGCCAGGTGATTGGCGGCGACATAGCCAAAGGTCAACGCCGGCCCCAGGGTGCCGCCCGCACCAGGGTAGCTGGTGCCCATAACCGACGCCGCGCAGTTGCCGATGGCGTAGAGCCCGGCAATCGGCTCACCGCTGTCGCGCACCACCTGGGCGTGTTCATTGGTCAACAGCCCGCCCTTGGTGCCAATATCCCCGGCATCGAGGCGCATGGCGTAGTACGGGCCCTTGCGCAAGGGCGCCAGGCACGGGTTGGGCTTGATATTGCTGTCGCCGTAATAGCGGTCGAAGACATTGCCGCCCCGGGCGAAGTCCAGGTCCACGCCGGTACGCGCATACTCGTTGACCTTGGTCACAGTGTCCTGCAAGCCCGCCGCATCGACGCCGATCTGCTGCGCCAGCGCCTGCAAGCTATCAGCCTTCCAGTACAGGTTGTTGAGCCACTCCTTGCGCAGGCGGCTGTCGGGCATGACCTGGGCCGGCATCAGCGGGCCCATGGCGTAGTTGAAGCGAAAATGCCCGTCGAAAATCACCCAGGCCGGCACCGACTGCCCTCCCGAGCGTTGATTGTCGCGGTACATGGCATCGACGAACTCCAGGTACGGCGCTGCTTCGTTGACGAAGCGCGCGCCGCGCCCGTTGACCACGATAGCACCGGGGAACGCGCGCTCGGCAAAGATGCCGCGGGGCTTTTCTTCTCCCGGTACGGCGATGGTCGGTGCCCACCAGGCCCAGTCCATCAGGGCCGTGGCCGCGCCTTCGCTCATCCCGGCCTCCAGGGCGGCACCGGTGTTATTGCCCGGTGGCGTAGCACTCCAGGCCATCCGCGTCGGCTGCGGCAGGTAACGCTCGCGCAACGCCTGGTTCTGTTCGAAACCACCGGAGCCGAAGATCACCCCGTGAGTCGCTTCCAGGCGCACTTCGCGTCCGTCGCGCACCACGGTCACACCGGTCACCCGGCCCTGCTCGCTGTGCAACTGGCGAAAATCGCTGTTGAGCCACAGCGGTACATTGCGATCCATCAGCGAGCGGCGCAGCGCGGCCACCAGGGAACTGCCCAGGGCGGCCAGGCGGTCGTACTTGCTCTTGCGGCGCCATTTGAAATCGACTTTGTAGCGCAGCATCAGGCCCATGATCAGTAGACGCCAGCCAAAGCTGCGGGCCATGACTTTGTGCGCATGGCGCGCGGTCCAGGCAATGCGGCCCATCAGCAGGGTCGACGGCGAGGGCTTGCGCAGGTTGTCCAGCTCCGCGCCCAGCAGGCTGGTGTCGAACAGCTCCGGGTCCAGAGTGCGCCCGCCCGGCAGGGAGCCGGCCATGTCAGGGTAGTAATCCGGGTACTTTTGCGCCACGGCATAACGCACGTGGCTGGTGTCGGTCAGGGCCTTGATCATCTTCGGCGCATTGCGCAGGTAGGCCAGCAGCCGCGCTTCGTCGACATGCGCGCCAGCCGCATTCTTGAGGTACTGCAACGCCAGCGCGAAGCTGTCATTGCCGCCCTTCGCGGCAAAATAGTGGTTGTTGGGGATCCAGATGCCCCCACCGGAAATGGCCGAGGTGCCGCCGTACTTGTCGCTTTTTTCCACGATCAGCACGCTGAAACCCTGGTCGGCGAGGAAGATCGCCGAGGCCATTGCACCTGCACCCGAGCCGACGACGATCACGTCGTAGCGGGTTTGAGACTGAACTTGAGCCGTCATTGTTGTTATGCCATTAGCTGAGGTCAGAGAAAGCCCGCCAACGATGCCCTGCGCCCGCCAGCGGTGTGCAGGTCATGATCGGGGCTGGGGCAACCCGGCTCATCGTCAAAGCGGACTAGAGCCGAGGCCTGCGCACGCCGGGCGCGTTGCAGGCCGCACGCAAGCTCAGAGCACGGCGCGCCGGGCGGCCCAGGGGCGGTCCTGTTCGAGCTGGCTGGCCAGGCGCAGCAACACGTCTTCGCCGCCCAGGCGGGCGGTGAACATCATGCCCACCGGCAGGCCGGTGTCGCTCCAGCCCAGGGGCAGGGAAATCGCCGGCTGGCCGCTGACATTGGCCAGCACGGTAAAACCGGCGCTGCCCATGGCGTGCTGGGCATAGCTGTCCCAGGGCTGGTCGAGCGACAACAGGCCCAGGGCCGGTGTCAGGTTGGCGGTAACCGGCGAGAGCAGCACATCGAAACGCGTGAACTGCTGCTCCATCAACGCGCCGATGCGCTCGAACGACTGACGCGCGCGGTACAGGCCATCGGCGCTGGTTTTCTGCCCGCGTTCGAGCACCACCCGGGTGACCTTCTCCAGGTCCTCGGACCCGGCATCGCGGCCCAGGGTTTTCTCGCGGTCGTGCACCAGGCTGAGCAACGCCGTACCGACCACCGCACCATGGGCGCCGAACAATTCGCGCGGATCCACGGTCAGCGTCACTTCCTCGACTTCATGGCCCAGGCCCAGCAGTTGCTTGAGGGTCTGTTCCAGGGTCGCGGCAACGGCCGGGTCCAGGGCCGCGCCGGTCAGGGACTGGCGCACCAGGCCCACTCGCAGCTTGCCCGGCCCACGGCTGATTTCTTCGGCATAGGGGCGCGCCAACGGCTCGCTCCAATAGGGGCTAGCGGCCTCACGGCCCTGACCGGCGTCGAGAAACAGCGCCATATCGCGCACACTGCGCGACACCACATTGCCCACGCTGGCGCCAAACCAGCCTTCGAAATGCCCCGGCCCGCTGGGGGTGCGATAGCGCGTGGGCTTGAGGCCGACCAGCCCGCAATAGGATGCCGGGATCCGGATCGAACCGCCGCCATCGGTGGCATGGGCCACCGGCACGATACCCGCGGCCACCGCGGCCGCCGCGCCACCGGAGGAACCGCCGGCGCTCATGGCCAGGTTCCACGGGTTGCGGGTCTGGCCCCAAAGCAGCGATTCGGTGGTGGTGGTCAGGCCGAACTCCGGGCAGGTGGTTTTGCCGAACGGCACCGCCCCGGCCTGCTGGTAACGCGCGATCAGGGTGCTGGTCTGGGCCGCGGGTGGCGCATCCTTGAACAGCCGGCTGCCATTGCTGGTCGAGGTGCCCTGCAGGTAACTGTTGAGGTCCTTTACCAGGATCGGCACCCCGGCCAGGCTGCCCTGGCTCGCCGCACCGGCACTGCGCCGCTGGGCCAGCAAGGTCTGGGCATACGCGTCGTGGCGCATATTGACCGCCTGGACCCTGGGGTTGACCAGATCGCAGCGCGCCATGGCGGCAACCAACAGGTCTTCGCCAGTCAACTCGCCGGCCCGCACCGCCCGAGCCATGTCCCAGGCATCCATGGCCTGGTAGTCGCTGGCCGAAATACCGGCAGCACGCGCCTCGGCAAAGCGCCCAAGCAGACCGACGCCAGCGGCCAGGGCCCCGGCCTTGAGCACGCTGCGCCGAGGCCAGCCAGCGGGTTGTTCAACCTGGGAAGTGGACAGGACATCAGTGGGATGATCGGTGGTTTTCATATGGCTATTTGCACCCTGGGTCATTGAGGCCGCCCCTGCAAGGCACGGCCTTTGGTGATGGTTGTGAGTGGGTAAAGCGCTTGTAGCAGGCCCATCGCGCGGGAACATCTCACGCATCAGGCGACGCTGAATCGCGCCGACAACTCGTTCAGCGAGCTGGCCAGGCGCTCCAGGTCGGCGGCGGCGATGGCACTGCGTCCGGCATTGGCCGACAGCTCACCGGTGCCACGGGACACACTCTCGACCCGCTCGACGATTTCGCGCGTGACCAGCACCTGCTCCTGGATCACCGTGGCGATATGGTCGACGCTGCGGATCACTTCCTCGGTGCCACCACGGATCTGCGCCATCGAGGCACCGGCATCGTGGGCCAGGCTAACCCCGCCCTGCACCCGGTGCACGGCGCGTTCCATGCCACCGGCCACGGCGCGGGTGCCTTCCTGAATCCGTTGCACGGTGATATCGATTTCGCCAATCGAGCGGGCGGTGCGCTGGGCCAGCAGCCGGACTTCATCGGCCACCACGGCGAAGCCACGGCCCTGTTCGCCCGCGCGCGCCGCTTCGATGGCGGCATTGAGGGCCAGGAGATTGGTCTGCTCGGCCACGCTGCGAATCACGCCGAGCACGCTGCTGATGTCGCCGGAAAACACTTCAAGTTCGCGGATATGCCCGGCGGTGTCACTGATCACTTCGCTGATCCGGTTCATCTCTTGCGCCATATCGCGGATCACCCCTTCGCTCTTGCCCGAGCGACCGCCCGCCTGCTGGGTGATCTGACGCGAGACGCCGGCATGGTTCTCGACTTCGCCAATCGAACCGGACAATTGTTCCACCGCGCTGGAAATACCGCGCACCGCATCGGCCTGGGTCTGCGCCGCCGAAGACGCCTCGGCGGCCGCACCCGCCATGGACTGGGCTTCGCAGCTGACCCGCTGCACCAGCTCGCGCATCTGCGAGATCAAGCCATGGAGGCCGTCACGCATGGCGACGATATCGCGCAGCATCAACGCAAACTCATCGCCACCACGAACCACGATGGTCCGCGACAGGTCGCCATCGGCAATCGCACGCACACTCTCGGCAGCCTGGGCAAAAGCCTTTTTCAGCCGGCGCAGGGTCGAATACGCCGTCACGCTGCCGGCCAGCACCCCGAGCACCGCCAGGGCCAGATAGAGTGCCACGGCGCGCTGATAACGTTGCTGGGCCGCCTGGTAGGCCCGGGCCGCCGCCTCTTTCTGAAACGCCTGCAACGTCCCCAGGGCCACCCCGGCGGCTTCGCCCTCGGGCTCGGCCATGCGCAGAAAGGAAATAATTCCGGACAAGCGATAGTCCCCGGCGCGCAGCGATTCGAGGAGGATCGCCAACTCTTCGCTCCAGCCCTGAAAATGCCCGGTAAAGGTCTCCAGAGCCTGCTGCTCCTCGGGAGCCAGGGCGCGCTGGCGAAGGCTTTCCAGCCGTTGGCCGATCACGGCATTGTTGGCCTCGATCTCCTTGAGCACGACTTCGACCTCGCGATCGAAGGCCGCCACCAGCGGCCCTTCCGGATCGTGCAGAACGGCGACCAGCGCCCGCCGCCGACTGTCATCCAGGCGATGCTGGATTTCGCCGAACTGCAACAGGGTCGCCAGATTGTCTTCGTTCACGGCCTTCAGGCTTTCGCGGGCCTGGTACAGGCCGTACCAGCCGAAGCCGACCGCGACGATAAACAACAGCGTGGCCAACAACGCCCAGAACCACAGGCGCTGGGCAATGGTGATTGCCTTGAACATGGTGAGCACAAGCCTCGCGCACGGGCCGGGGCGCCAAGCGCCACCGGCCGGATGGGATCAGTCGGAAGTGACCATGGCCTGCATGGCCGCCAGGTAATGCTCGCCATACGGCGGCAGCAGGCCCCACTCACGACGCGGGTCCTGGGCCGGGGCCTTGAACACGGTGCGCATATGGCTGAACTCAAGAAAGCCCTCCCGGCCGTGGTAATGGCCCATGCCCGAAGCGCCCACACCGCCGAACGGTGCGTCGTGCATGGCCGCGTGCATCATCACGTCATTGATCGTCACCCCGCCGGACAGGGTGCGGCTCAGCACCTCGTGCTGCTCCTCCGGGTCCTCGCCGAAGTAGTAGAGCGCCAGGGGCCGTGGACGGCTGTTGATATCGTCGATGGCCTGGGCCACTTGCTCATAAGTCAGCACCACCATGGCCGGGCCGAAGATTTCCTGCTGCATGATCTGGCTGTCCCGGGGCGGATTGACCACCACCCGCAGCGGCCGACGCCGGTCCTCGGTCGCCGTGCCCGGGTCCTCGGGCAGGCTTTCGACCCGCGCACCCAACTGGCGAGCCTGCTCGATATAGCCCTCGACCCGTTCCAGATGGCGCTGATTGACCACCGCCACCACGTCCGGATTGCCGCTCACCGATGGATTCAACTCGGTATAGGCCGTGCGCAGCGCCGTCATAAAGGCTTCCAACTGCGCCCGCGGCACATAGACCAGATCGGGGTTGATACAGATCTGCCCGCCATTGGTGGCCTTGCCGACGGCGATGCTGAACGCCGCCTTGTGCAGGTCGGCACTGCGCGACACGAACACCGGCGACTTGCCGCCCAGTTCCAGGGTCAGGGGCACCAGATGCTGCGCCGCATTGCTCATTACCGAACGGGCGACATCGGTGCTGCCGGTAAACACCAGATGATCGAAGGGCTGGCAGGTAAAGGCCTGGCCCAGCGCCATATCGCCGGTCACCACAGCCACCTCCAGCGGATCGAAGCTCGCCGTGGCCAGTTCGTGGATCAGTGCTGCGGTGCGCGGCACCACTTCCGAAGGTTTGAGAATCGCCCGGTTGCCCGCCGCCAGCGCATAGGCCAGGGGACTGAACAAGGTAAACAGCGGGGCGTTCCAGGTGCCGATAATGCCCACCGAGCCCTTGGGCTGGTGCATGACCCAGGCCTTGGCGCCGAGCAGGTCATAGGGCGGGAATGGCTGGCGCGGCTCGTCCTGCATCCAGTCTTCCAGGTGATCGCGGGCATGCTTGAGCGAGGCCAGGGAGCCGAGCACGTCGTTCATCAGCGAGAAGCCCTGGGGCCGGCCACCGAAATCCGCGTCCATGGCCTCGGTCAGCGCTGCATGGTGGGCCACCAGCCAGTCGATGACCCGCTGGATCCGCGCCCGGCGCTCGACGGCGCTGACCGTCCCGGCACCATTGAAGGCGGCCTTTTGCCTGGATAACAGGTCCGACAGCTGTTGTACGGATGACGTCGCTGCACTCATTCGTGTCCCCTCGCTCACTGGTGCTGGTTGGCTGGCCCGGGAATCCGCTGTTCGCCGCGTTTCCCGATGCCCCGACACTAGTCTCGTCAGGGACCGCGCACATGGTCCGATCGGACGAGGATCGAGCAAAAGCGTTAGTCCGTTAAGACGATGTACGCCGTGGCCTGCAGCCCAATACTAGGTGCACGAAATCCCACTCCATGAGGCCCGTCATGGCTATGCAAAACACCAGCTTCGACCCCCAGGCTTTCCGCGCCGCGCTCGGGACCTTCACCACCGGGGTCACGATCATTACCACCCAGGCCGAGGACGGCTCGCCGGTGGGCATCACGGCCAACAGTTTCAACTCGGTCTCGCTCAACCCGCCGTTGGTGCTCTGGAGCCTGGCGAAGAACGCCCGCAGCCTGCCGGTCTTCAGCAGCGGCCGGCACTGGAACGTGCACGTGCTGTCCACCGAGCAGGAAACCCTGTCCGGGCGCTTTGCCCGCCAGGGCGAGGACAAGTTTGCCGAAGTGGTGCTCGACAACGGCGTCAGCGAAGCCCCGCTGCTGCAGGACTGCACGGCCCGCTTCCAGTGCCGCACCGCGTTTCAGTACGAGGGCGGCGACCATGTGATCTTCGTCGGCGAAGTGCTCGCTTTCGACCACAGTGATCGTGCGCCCCTGGCCTTCCAGAGCGGCGACTATGCCCTGGCGACCCGCAAGCCGCGCAGCGAACTGCGCCTGGCCACCACGCCACCGCCGCCGGAATGCAGCTACACCGAGGACTTGCTCGGTTACCTGCTGGGCCGCGCCCATTACCAGTGCCTCGATGCCCTGAGCCGACTGCTGAGCAACCAGCAGTTGGACGAACATGCGTTTTTTATCCTGTCGGTGCTGTGCATCCGCGACAACCTGAGCCTGGACGAGATCAATACCTTCGTCAGCTACACCGGCCATGAAGTCACGCTGGCCAGCATGCGCTTCCTGGAGCGCCAGCAATTGGTCGCTATCGAAGGCGAAACCGAGCGCCTGCGCTTTGTGCTCACTGCCGACGGACGCGAAGCCTCATTGCAACAACTGGCCCTGGCCAAGGCCGTGGAAGAAAGCATTTCAAGCAAGCTCGGCGCCAGTGATGCCCAGGCGCTCAAGGTCCTGCTCAAGCGCCTGATCGCCGTCACCGACCCCGGCCTGCCCGACCTCTGGGCGCCGCGTTGAACGCGGCGTTACCCTCCACCCAGGTCGGCTGGCGCAGCCATGGCCTGCTGATGCTGCTGGCGGTGGTGTTTGCCGACAACTTCGTCGGCCGCCAGATCCTGGCGGTGATGATCGAGCCGGTCAAAGCCGAGTTCGGTGTGGGCGATACCGCCATGGGGCTGATTTCCGGCCTGGCCTTTGCCGCGGTCTACGCGGTGCTCGCCCTGCCGGCCGGGCGCCTGGCCGACCGCATGCCGCGGACCCGCCTGCTGGCACTGTCCTGCCTGCTATGGGCCCTGGCGACCATGGCCTGCGGCCTGGCGGGTAGCTTTGTGGTGCTGGCCATTGCGCGGATGCTGGTGGCCGTGAGCGAGTCCCCAACCACCTCGGCCTCGCTGTCGCTGATCGCCGACCTGTACCCACCGCAACGGCGCTCCTTTGCCATCAGTTGCTTTACCGCCGCGCCGACGTTTTCCTCGATTATCGGCCTGAGCATCGGCGCCTGGGTGGTCGAGCAATACGGCTGGCGCAGCGGTTTTATCGCCATTGGCCTGCCGGCACTACTGTTCAGCAGCCTGCTGGGGTTTGTGGCCAAAGATCCCGTGCGCGGGCGCTGGGACCTGAAACCCGCGCAACCGGCGCCGGTACGCCATAGCCTGATGCGCGAGGCACGCCAGCTCTGGGCCCTGCCGGCCTATCGCTGCCTGATCCTGGCGGGAGGGCTGACCACCCTGGGCTCGTATGCCGTCGGGATGTGGAACACCAGCTTTTTGGTGCGCTCCCATGGCCTATCACTGCAACATGCCGGGATCCTCGCCGGGGTGATCTGCGGCACTGCCGCAGGCTTTGGCGGGTTGTTCGCCGGCTGGCTAAGCGACCGCCTGACCCCGCGCAATGCCCATTGGCAAATCGCGATCCCGATCATTGGGCATTTAACCGCCATCAGCGCCCTGACTACCTACCTACTGTGGCCGGCCACGCTGCTTGGCGCTCTCGCCGATGTGCCCGTCCCGACGGCGATGCTCTGGTGTGCGCTGTACAGCTTTTTTGCGGTGTGGTGGGTAGCGCCCTCCTACAACCTGGTCACTCAACTGGTCCCGGCCAGCCGCCGAGGCACGGCCATGGCGTTGCAGACTCTTATCAGCACCGTGCTGGGGATTGGCGTCGGCCCGTTGCTGACCGGGCTGTTCAGCGACCTGCTGCAACCGCTGTTCGGCGTAGAGTCGCTGCGCTATGCCCTGCTGCTGGTCAGCCTGCCGGTGCTGGGCTCGGTGTTCCTGCTGTTTCGCACCTACCGCCATGCCGCGCCTGCGGGGTACGCCCCTGCCGGGGCTAGTGGCTGATCATCCAGGGCCGGCCCGCGGGCTTGCCCTTGAGCGCATGGGGGTTGGTCTTGCTCGGGGCCAGCGGCTTGCTCGGCCCGCAACAACCACAGCCCTTGGGGTGGCGGCGACTTTCGGCGTACTGTTCGACGGTCTTGGGGGCATGGGCGCTGCGCTCATTGATCTCGATGCCACGGCGGGTATTGCCGGCCATGGTGGCCAGCGCCGGGGCCGAGAGGATCACGCGCCGGGTCGGGCCGGCGCAGTGCGGGCACGCGCACGGTTCATCGCGCCGGGCCATCGGCCGTAGCACAGTGAAGTCGCCACAGTGTTCACAGTCGTATTCATAGATAGGCATATCGGCTCCTGTATGCACGGGTGGCGCCGAGCGCAATCGCCCGGCGCACGGACCGCCTATTTGTCCTGGGCAATCGGCAAATCGATGCTGCCATCGAGAAAGCGTGTCGGCCCGTTGGCATTGGGGTTGATATCGAACTCGAAGATTTCGGTCGGCAGCCACAGGGTCGCGCAGGCATTGGGAATATCCACCACGCCGCTGATATGCCCCTGCACCGGTGCCGACCCCAGCAGCGCATAGCCCTGGGCTGGCGAGTAACCGAACTTGGTCAGGTAGTTGATGGCGTTCAGGCAGGCCTGGCGGTAGGCAACATTGACGTCCAGGTAATGCTGCTGGCCGTTCTCGTCCACCGAGATACCTTCGAAGATCAGGTAGTTGTTATAGTTGGGCACGATGGGGCTGGGCTTGAACACCGGATTCTTGATCCCGTACTTGGCCATGCCGCCCTTGATCAGCTCGACCTTCATATGCACCCAGCCGGCCATTTCGATCGCCCCGCAAAACGTGATCTCGCCGTCGCCCTGGCTAAAGTGCAAATCGCCCACCGACAGCCCGGCACCGTCGACATACACCGGGAAAAACACCTTGGAGCCCCGGGACAAGTCCTTGATATCGCAGTTGCCGCCATGTTCGCGCGGCGGCACGGTGCGGGCGCCCGTGGCGGCAGCGCGATCACGGGCCTCGCCCTTGAGCTTGCCCATGTGGGCGGTAGCCGCCAGCGGCGGGTTGGCCAGTGGCGGCACACGGTGTGGATCGGTGTCGATCAGTTCCTGCTCACGCTTGTTCCAGTCCGCGAGCATCTTGTGGTCCGGCAGGCAGCCGATCAGGCCGGGGTGGATCAGACCGGCGAAATTGACCCCGGGAATATGTCGGGAGCTGGTGAACATGCCCTTGAAATCCCAGATGGCCTTTTGCGCCAGCGGGAAGTGATCGGTCAGGAAGCCACCGCCATTCTGTTTCGAGAAAAAGCCGTTGAAGCCCCAGAGCGAATCGGCCCGGGCACCGATATCCAGCAGGTCGACCACCAGCAGGTCACCCGGCTCGGCGCCGTGCACGCCGACCGGCCCGGACAGGTAATGCACGGTCGACAGGTCGACATCGCGTACATCGCTGGCATCGTCATTATTCTTGATCGCACCGGCGGTCCAGTCATAGGTTTCGAGGATAAAGTCCTCGCCCGGCTTGACCCAGCAGGCCATCGGGATATCCGGGTGCCAGCGGTTGTGGACCTGTTCGTTTTCAGTCACGGGCTGGTTGAGATCGACTTTGATCAGCGTTTCGGTCATGGCAAGACTCCTGAACCTTGAGGGAGATAAGTCGGCACTGCGCCGGGGTTGAAAGCAGTGTCAGCGCGATCGGGCGCTGGGCAAATACGTTGGATGACGTAGCCGTGCCTCACACCGAGAGGTAGCGGCTGATGGTCGCCTCATCGACATTGGCGCGGCTTTCCTCGACCACGAACCGGCCCTTCTCGATCACCAGGAAGCGGTCGGCAATCTCCAGGGTGAACGACAGCACCTGCTCGGAGACCACGATGGTCAGATTGCGCAGGCTGCGGATCTCCTTGAGGGTGCGGGCGATGTCTTTGATGATCGACGGCTGGATGCCTTCGGTGGGCTCGTCCAGCAGCAGCACCTTGGGGTTGGTCGCCAGTGCCCGGGCAATCGCCAGTTGCTGTTGCTGCCCGCCGGAAAGGTTGCCGCCCTTGCGCGAGCGCATGTCGTAGAGCACCGGGAACAGCGCGTAGAGATCTTCCGGCACCTGGCCCCGGGCCGAGGCCGGCAGGCCAGTCTGGATATTTTCCAGCACACTCATGCCGGGAAAGATCATCCGGCCCTGGGGTACATAGGCCATGCCGTGCTCCACCCGGGCATGGGTTGGCAGGTGGCTGACTTCCACCGCGTCGACACTGATCGTCCCGCCCCAGGCGGGCAGCACGCCCATCAGGCTTTTGAACAGGGTGCTTTTGCCCATGCCGTTGCGGCCCATCACCGCGACGATTTCGCACTTCGCCACGTTCAGGTCGAGGTCGTGCAGGATCTGGCTCTGGGCATACCCGGATGCCAGCTGGCGGATAGTGAACATGCGGCGCTCCTTAGTGGCCCAGATAAACTTCGATGACTTTCGGGTTGCTCTGCACCGACTCCATGCTGCCTTCGGCCAGGACCTTGCCCTGGTGCAGCACGGTGACCTTGTGGGCGATGCTCTTGACGAACTCCATATCGTGCTCGATCACCAGGACCGACCGGCCCTGACAGATCCGCTGCAACAGCGCGGCGGTCTGGGTCCGTTCGCTGACGCTCATGCCGGCGACCGGCTCGTCGAGCATCAACAGGTCAGGGTCCTGCATCAGCAGCATGCCGATCTCCAGCCACTGCTTCTGGCCGTGGGACAAAAGCCCCGCCGGTTGCTGGAGCAGCTCGCTCAGAAAGATCTCGGCGGCCACCTCTTCCACCCGTTCGACCACGGCAGCAGTGCGCTTGAAAAACAGCGCGCCAAGCACGCCACGGCCTTTGGGATAGGAAATTTCCAGGTTCTCGAACACGCTGAGGTTTTCGTAGATCGACGGGTTCTGGAACTTGCGCCCAACCCCCGCCCGGACAATGTCGTACTCGGCCAGGCGGGTCAGCTCGCGGCCATCGAACTGGATACTGCCGGCGGTGGCGCGGGTCTTGCCGCAGATCAGGTCGAGCACGGTGGTCTTGCCGGCGCCATTGGGGCCGATCACCACGCGCAGCTCATTGCGGTCGATGTACAGGTTGAGGTTGTCGACCGCCTTGAAGCCGTCAAAGGACACCGTCAGGCCTTCGATGGCCAGCACCGGTTTGTTCATCTCGAAGCCCACGGCGCTCATGGCTGTACCTCCAGGGTCTTGGCGGGCTCGGACTGCGTCGCCGCAGGTGCAGGTGCAGGAATGTTCGCCAGCGGCGCACGGCGCCGGGCGAGACGCCGCAGCCAGGGGCGCACATGGCTGTCCCAAAAGCCCGCCAGGCCATTGGGGAAGTACATCACCACCACGATAAACAGGCCGCCCATCAGGTACAGCCACAGTTCGGGAAACGACTCGGAAAAATAGGTCTTGCCGTAGTTCACCAGCAGCGCGCCGTACACCGCGCCCAGCAGTGACATGCGCCCACCCACGGCAGCGAAAATCACCATTTCAATGGACGGCACGATGCCGACGAACGAGGGCGACATAAAGCCCACCTGCAAGGTGAACATCGCCCCGCCAATGGCCGAGAACACGGCTGCGACGCTGTAGACGAAGATCTTGAAGCTGGCCACGTCATAGCCGGAGAACCGCACCCGTTCTTCCTTATCGCGCATGGCCATGAGCAGACGGCCGAGCTTGGACGCGAGGATGAACTTGCCGATCACGATGCAACCCAGCAGCAAGGCCGCGTTGATGAAATACAGCACCAGCTTGGCGCTGTCGTCGCGGATATCCCAACCGAGCAGGGTCTTGAGATCCGTGATGCCGTTGACCCCGCCGGTCAGCCCCTGCTGACCGACAATCAGCACCGTGAGGATTAACGCAATGGCCTGGGTCACGATGGAGAAATACACATCGCCCACCCGGCGCTTGAACATCGCCAGGCCGATCACCACCGCCAACAGGGCCGGCACCGCGATCACCGCCAGCAGGGTAAAGCCAAAGCTCTGGAACGGGATCCACAAGGCCGGCAGTTCAGTGATCTGGTTCCAGTCCATAAAGTCCGGAATCCCCGGGGTCGACTGGATGGCGGTGCTTTGCGGGTCCGAGGCTTCGAGCTTGAGAAACATCGCCATGCAGTAGCCGCCAAGGCCGAAAAACACGCCCTGGCCCAGGCTGAGAATACCGCCATAGCCCCAGCAGAGTACCAAGCCGACCGCGACGAAGGCGTAGGTCAGGTATTTGCCGATCATGCCCAGGCGCAGGGCATCCAGGCTGAGGGGAAACACCACCAGGATCAGCAGCGCGAGCAGCGCCAGACCCAGCGTGCCCTGGCGACCGCCGAGCAATTTATCGAGAGCATTCATAGGGCAGCCTCTACTTGCGGACTTTGCTGGTGAACAGGCCCTGGGGGCGCAGCATCAGGATCAGAATCACGGCGCTGAGTGTCAGCACCTTGGCCATGGAGCCGCTCATGAAGAACTCCGAGACCGATTGCGTCTGGGCGATGGCGAAGGCCGAGGCGATCGTGCCGAACAGGCTCTGCGCGCCACCGAACACCACCACCAGGAAGGTGTCGACGATGTACAGCGAACCGGCCGTGGGTCCGGTCGAGCCGATGGTGGTAAAGGCGGCGCCGGCCACCCCGGCAATGCCGCAGCCGAGGGCGAAGGTCATGCGGTCGACCTTGCGGGTGTTGATCCCCACCGCGCGGCTCATCATCCGGTTCTGCACCGTGGCACGGACCTGCAGGCCCCAGCGCGAGCGGTACAGCAGCACGAAGACCGCGCCGGTCATCAGCACCGTCAGGGCCATGGTGAACACCCCGTTGCGCGGGATATCAATGGCGTCACTCAGGCTGAACGAGCCCATCAACCACTCCGGTGGCGTGGCGCTGACTTCACGGGCGCCGAAGATCGAGCGAAAGCCCTGCTGCATGAACAACGACAGGCCCCAGGTGGCCAGCAGCGTGTCCAGCGGGCGGTTGTACAGTCGGCTGATCATGGCCCACTCGACCAGCCAGCCGACGGCGCCGGCGACCACGAACGACAAGGCGATGGCAAAGAAAAAATAGTACGGCTGCAAGGCCGGGAAATAGTCGAGGGTCAGGCTGGACAGCAGGTAGGTGGTATAGGCACCGATGGTGAGAAACTCGCCATGGGCCATGTTGATCACCCCCATCTGCCCGAAAATGATCGCCAGCCCCAGGGCCATCAGCAGCAGTACGCAGAACACGGAAAGCCCGTTGAACCCCTGCATGGCCGCGATGGCTCCAAACTCCGATAGCCATTCCATGATGATGGTCTCCAGGTAAAGGAAAAAAGGTACGGCAACCTCAATGCCCCCCGCAGGCGTGCACCTGCAGGGGGGACGCAGGGTTTACTGGTAGCCTTTGGGGAATGGGTTTGGCTCGATCAGCTCGGACTCGTAGAGCACCTTGAACTGGCCATTGGGTAGCACTTCGCCAATGCGCGACTTGCTCCACAGGTGATGGTTGTCGTGGATCTTGACGTAGCCTTCCGGCGCAGTCTTGAGCTCGATCCCCGGCGATGCAGCGACCACTTTATCGATATCGAAACTGCCGGCCTTCTCCACCGCCGCTTTCCACAACCAAGGCCCAAGGTAGGCGGCCTGGGTCACGTCGCCGATCACCGAATCCTTGCCGTACTTGGCCTTGAAGGCCTCGACAAAGGCTTTGTTGTTGGGGTTGTCCAGGCTCTGGAAGTACTTCATCGAGGCGTAGAAGCCGGCCATGTTCTCGCCGCCGATGCCCAGCAGTTCATCCTCGGTCACCGAGAGGGTCAGCAGGTTCTGTTTGGCCGAGGTCACGCCCGCCGCTTTCATCTGCTTGTAGAACGCCACGTTGGAACCGCCCACAACCGCCGCGAACACCACATCGGGCTTCTTGAGCTTGACCTTGTTGATCAGCGAACCGAACTGGGTGTTGCCCAGCGGGTAGTAGTCCTCGCCGACCACGGTGCCATGCAGGACATTCTCGATATGCTTGCGCGCAATCTTCATCGAGGTGCGCGGCCAGATGTAATCCGAGCCGATCAGGTAGAACGTCTTGGCACCCTTGTTCTGGGCAATCCAGTCCAGGCTCGCGAGGATCTGCTGTGTGGCTTCCTGGCCGGTGTAAATCACGTTTTTCGACTGCTCCAGGCCTTCATAAAAGGTGGGGTAATAGAGCAGCCCGTTTTCCTTCTCGAATACCGGCAGCACCGCTTTGCGCGAAGCCGAAGTCCAGCAGCCAAAGACCGCGGCCACCTTGTCGCCGACCAGCAGTTTCTTCGCTTTTTCGGCAAAGGTCGGCCAGTCGGACGCGCCGTCTTCCTGCACCACCTTGATCTGCCGGCCGAGAATGCCGCCCGAGGCGTTGATCTGATCGATGGCCAGGCGCTCGGCCTGGATCGAACCGGTTTCGGAAATGGCCATGGTGCCGGTGGCCGAATGCAATTGGCCGACCAGCACTTCGGTATCGGTCACAGCCAGGCCGGTGGTATTGGCCGCGTCCGCCAGCACGCTTTGGCTGAAGACGCTTGCCGCGAGCAGCGACAGCGCCGCAGCGCCCAGTGCCAGCCGTCGAGGCAAAAGGCGCTTGGCGCCTGCAAGGGTGGGTTCCATGGTTTCGCTCCTGTGCGGGGGGATCGCTGCCGCCGGACCGGCCAAAGGGCACGGTGCCCGGCATCTGGTGGCGGCGGGGTCGGAGCAAGCATGGGACGCGCGCCGAAAAGGCGGTATACGCCGCATGACGTACCGCCCTACGTCATTTGACTGAGGTGTCGATGCCCTTCACCTGGGAGCACGAGGCACGGAACCTGCTTACAGCAGTGACCCTCCGCGATTGTGCGGCCGATTCCCAGCAGGACATCCAACGTGCACACCACCGGTTCCCAGCGCATCGTCAAAATCCGTCGCGACTACAACGCCTGGGTCGCCGACGAGACCATGGAAGACTACGCCCTGCGCTATACGCCCAAATCGTTTCGCAAATGGTCGGAATGGCGCATCGCCAATACCGCCCTCAGTGCCGTGTCCTTTCTCGCCCTGGAGGCCATCGGCGGCGCCCTCGTAATGAGCTACGGCTTTACCAATACACTCTGGGCGGTGCTGGCCGTGGCCCTGGTGATTTTCCTGACCGGGCTGCCGATCAGCTATTACGCCGCGCGCTATGGCGTAGACATGGACCTGCTCAGCCGTGGCGCCGGCTTTGGCTACATCGGCTCAACCATCACGTCGCTGATCTACGCCAGCTTTACCTTTCTGTTCTTCGCCCTGGAAGCGGCGATCATGGCCCTGGCCCTGGAGCTGTATTTCGACCTGCCGCTGGCGTTGGCCTATGTCCTGTGCTCAATCATCATCATTCCGCTGGTGGCCTACGGCATCACCCTTATCAGCCGCATACAGCTGTGGACCCAGCCGCTGTGGATCATCCTGCTGCTGGTGCCCTATGCCTTTGTCGCGGTGAAGAACCCCGAGGCACTGGTCGACTTCACCAGCTTCGCCGGGCGCGAAGGCGAAGGCGGCACCTTTAATCTGCTGTTTTTTGGTGCAGCCTTTAGCGTCGGGCTGTCCCTGGTGACCCAAATTGGTGAACAGGTCGACTACCTGCGCTTTCTCCCGGAAAAAACCGCGGCCAATCGCAAACGCTGGTGGGCCGCCCTGCTACTGGCCGGGCCAGGCTGGATCGTTCCGGGGGCGCTGAAGCTCCTCGCCGGCGCATTTCTGGCCTTCCTCGCCCTGCAACATGAAGTGCCGCTGGAGCGCGCCGCCGAGCCGACCCAGATGTACCTGGTGGCGTTCAACTATGTGTTCAGCTCGCCGCAATGGGCCCTGGGGGCCATGGTCCTGTTGGTGATCGTCTCGCAGATCAAGATCAATATGACCAATGCCTATGCCGGTTCCCTGGCCTGGTCGAACTTCTTCGCGCGGGTCACCCATAGCCATCCCGGCCGGGTGGTCTGGCTGGTGTTCAATGTGGCGATTGCGCTGATGCTGATGGAGTTGGGGGTGTTCGATGCGGTCGAGCAGGTGCTCGGGCTCTACGCCAATGTGGCGATTGCCTGGATCGGCGCACTGGTCGCCGACCTGGTGATCAACAAACCACTGGGCCTGTCGCCCCGGACCATCGAGTTCAAGCGCGCCCACCTGTATGACATCAACCCGGTGGGCGTTGGCGCGATGCTGATTGCCTCCCTGCTGTCGATTATTGCCCATTTCGGTGCATTCGGTGCCTTTGCCCAGGCAGCCCCGCCGCTGGTCGCACTGACCACCGCACTGCTGATTTCGCCGCTGATTGCCTGGTTTACCGGCGGACGCTATTACCTGGCGCGCACCAGCGAGCCGTCTCTGCTCTACCCCATCGACCGCCAGAGCAGCCTGGTCTGCGGCCTGTGCAATAACGCTTTCGAAACCCCGGACATGGCGTTCTGCCCGGCCTACAGCACGCCGATCTGTTCGCTGTGCTGCTCCCTGGATGCGCGCTGCGGCGATAAATGCAAACCCCGTGCGCGCCTGGGCCATCAACTCGAAGACCTGATCCAGCGCCTGCTGCCCAGGCTGCCGCTGGCGCGTCTGCACACCCTGCTGGCCCACTACCTGGGGCTGTTCACGGTGCTGATCCTGATGCTCGGCGCGGCGCTGATGCTGATCTACAGCCAGGTGTCCCACAGCCTGATCGACCAATTGGCGCAGGTGCAGCACACCCTGCTGCTGGACTTTATCAAGGCGTTCCTGACCCTGTCGGTGTTCGCCGGCGTGCTCGCCTGGTGGGTGGTACTGACCCGCGAAAGCCGGCGCGTGGCCCAAGAGGAATCGGACCGCCAGACCGTGTTGTTGATGCAGGAAATCGACGCCCATCACCAGACCGATCTGGCCCTGCAAAAAGCCAAGGAGGCCTCCGAGGCCGCCAATGCCGCCAAGAGCCGCTACGTCACCGGGCTCTCCCACGAGCTGCGTACGCCGCTGAACAGCGTGCTGGGCTACACCCAGATACTGCAGCGGGATGCGGCCACCCCGGCCCAGCATCAGGCGCCGCTGGCGACCATTTTGCGCAACGGTTCGCACCTACTTTCACTGATCGACGGGCTACTGGATGTCGCCAGTATCGAGGCCGGCAAGCTGCGCCTGGAGCCCAGTGAAATCGCGTTCCAGGGGTTTATCCACGATCTGGAACGGATGATCGCCCCCAGCGCCAGGGACAAGGGCCTGGGCTTTCGCCTGGAGTTGATCGGACGCACACCGGCCGTGGTGCGCGGGGATGAAAAACGCGTGCGCCAGATTCTGATCAATCTGTTGGTCAATGCCGTGAAATTCACCGACTTTGGCGAGGTTTGCCTGCGCGTCAGTTACCTGCGTGAGACCGCCACCTTCGAGGTGATCGACAGCGGCATAGGTATCCCCGAGGCGCAGTTGGAGCGACTGTTTCAACCGTTCGAGCGCGGTGAACTGAGCCACCAGGAACAGGGCGTCGGCCTGGGCCTGACCATCACCCGCATGCTGATCGCACTGATGGGCGGCGAGCTGTCAGTGACCAGCCGCGAAGGCGCCGGCTCGCGCTTTCAGATTCGCCTGTATCTGGGCGAAGTACGGGTGCCCAAGGCGGTCATCCATGCCGAGCACGACGTGATCGGCTACAGCGGCCCACGGCGGCGGATCCTGGTGGTCGATGACCATATCGAGCATCGCCAGGTCATTGCCGGGTTGCTCGGCCCCTTGGGTTTCGACATCGTTGAGGCCGCCAATGGCCAGGAAGCGATCCGCCAGGTCTCGCTGGCGCGCCCCGACCTGGTGCTGATGGACCTGTCCATGCCCGGCATGGACGGCTGGGAAACCAGCCATCTGATCCGGCGCAATACCCAGTCCCGGGTGCCGATCGTGGTGCTATCGGCCAATGCCAATGCCTTTGCCGAAGAACCGCGCAACAGCCAGATCCAGGCCTGCGACGACTACCTGGCCAAGCCGCTGCACCTGGCCCAGTTGCTGGAAACCCTGCAACGCCACCTCGACCTGCACTGGCAGCGCCAGGCTCCCGTACCGGCGGCGCACGTGCCGGCGCGCACCCTGCCAACCCTGCCCGATCTGCTGGCCCTCGACGGGCTGTGCGCCCAGGGGTATGTGCGCGGCTTGCAGGAAAAACTCGACGCCATGGAACAGCTTGACCCCGGCAGCGCCGGCTTCGCCGCCGAACTGCGCGTGCTGCTCAAGGGCTTTCGCCTGGATGAACTCAGCCAACACCTCAAAGAGGCCATTGATGCCCATGCACACTGAACCTGCGGACAACGGCATTATCCTGATCGTCGACGATGTGCCGGATAACCTCGCACTGCTCTCCGACGCCCTGGATGCGGCCGGCTATATGGTGCTGGTGGCGCTCAATGGCCTGAGCGCCCTGAGCCGGATCGAACGGCGTAAACCGGACCTGATTCTGCTCGACGCGATGATGCCCGAGCTCGACGGCTTCGAAACGTGCCGACGGATCAAGGCCATGGCCGACATGGCCGATATTCCGGTGCTGTTCATGACGGCGCTGAGCGACAGCGAGCACGTGGTCCGTGGCTTCGAGGCCGGGGCCATCGACTACGTGACCAAGCCGATTGTCTGCAATGAAGTGCTGGCACGGGTGGCCTCGCACCTGCGCACCGCGCGCATCCTGCAAGCCGCGCGCAAGGCCGGCAAGGTGCCGAGCCTGTCCCTGGACGACCACCCTGCCCAGGACCGGCTGACGCGGCGTTTCCAGTTGACCGAGCGCGAAATCGAGGTGCTGCGCTGGGTCGCCTGCGGCAAAACCAACAAGGACATCGGCGACATTCTCGGCCTGAGCCCGCGCACCGTGAACAAACACCTGGAACATATCTACGTGAAGCTCGGCGTGGAAACTCGCACCGCCGCCACCTCGGTCGCCCTGGCCGCCATGACCGAACAGGCCTGAAGCGCAGGTCTGCCGCCCCCTTGCGCGACCGCCCCTGACGCCACCCCGGCGTTTGCACTTGGCCGTTGTCGAGAGGCTGTCGGGGCTGCTGCGAAGGTGCAATTGGGGCTACAGGCCGGGCTCGACCGCGCCACCCGCCTGACGCGGGGCTTGGCCATGGCGTTCTAGACCTGACCGTGCAGCGCCGCCTGCAGGCGTCTGACCGCCGCCAGTGCCTGCTCCGGTGTCGCCAGATTGGCAAAGCCGAGCAGCAGGCCCGCCCGGGTCGGGGTCCCTCCCCACCAGTCGCCCAAGGCCTCGACTGCCAGCCCCAGGGCATTGGCCGCTGCCGCCAGGGCACGGTCGTCTGCCGGCCGATCCAGGCCGGCCAGCAGCGCAATGCCGCCAGCCTGGGGCTGGACCTGCAAGCGCTCGCCAAACACCTCGGCCAGGGCCCGGACCAGATAACCGCGCCGCACCGCGTACAGCGCGCGCATCCGGCGCAGGTGCCGGGCAAAATGACCCTCGACCATAAAATCCGCGACCGTAGCCTGGAGCACAATGGCGCCGGGGCTGGGCCGCAATGCCGCGCTCTGGCGAAAGCGTTCGACCTGCCCCGGCGGCACCACCAGATACGCCAGGCACACCCCCGGGAACAGCACCTTGCTGAAGGTCCCGGCGTACAGCACCCGCCCCTCCCGATCCAGGCTCTTCAAGGCCGGCAGCGGATGGCCGTGGTAGCGGAACTCGCTGTCATAGTCGTCCTCGATAATCCAGGCCTGGCGGCGGTTGGCCCACTCCAGCAACGCCAGCCGCCGGGGCAGCGACAGTGCCACGCCCAAGGGGCTCTGATGGGTGGGGGTCACCAGGGCGAAACGCGCTTGCTCGGCCCGCTGGCAGCCGGACTCGATATCCAGGCCTTCGGCATCCACCGGCACCGGTACCAGTTGCAAGCCCGCCGCCTCCAGAAACTGGCGAGCAAAGCGATAACCGGGCTCTTCGAACCAGCCGCTGTCACCGGCCTGCAGCAGGGTCCGGCAGACCAGGTCGAGGGCGCCACGGTAGCCGGCCGTGACGAACACTTGCTCAGGACTGCAAGTAATGCCCCGGGAGATACCCAAGTACGTGGCAATGGCCCGGCGCAACGGTTCGTATCCACACGGATCGGGATAGGTCATGGCTGCCGTGTCCATGTTGCGCAGGCGACGCCCCGCCAGGCGGACCCAGGTCTTGCGGGGAAAGGCATCCAGGGCGGGCAGCCCCAGTTGGAAGGGGCTTGGGTCGGCGGGCTGGGCACTCGCGCGCGCCTCGACCCGCCGCTCGACGCCTTGGCCGGGCAAGGCCCCGTTCACGCCCGCCAGGCTGGGCGACACCAGAGTCCCGGCCTGGCCACGTGCCAGGAGATAGCCTTCACTGGTCAACAATTGATAGGCCTGCTCCACGGTCCCCCGTGCCAGGTTCAACTGGCTGGCCAGGCTGCGCACGGACGGCACTCGATCGCCCGGGGCCAGCCTGCCCGTGGCAATGGCCGTGCGAAAACGTCGATAGAGTTGCAGATAAATCGGAACGCCCTGCTCGCCTGGAGGCAGCAGGAACACGAAATCCGCAGCGTCGCCCATTTTCATGTCCTACTTGTTTAGTCAATTCTTGGCCCTGATGGCCGGGCCATGATTACCCTAAAGTACCGGCTACGCAATCGCCCACTACCCACCGCCCCTTGCGGATCTGGAGACCTTCCATGAGCACCCTTCGCTTGCCCTACAGCACCCTTTCCCCGGCGGCCTACCAAGCCCTTGTCGCAGTCAAGCAGGCCCTGGATAAAAGTACCCTGGACAAGTCGCTGGTCGAGCTGGTCAATCTGCGGGTCTCGCAGATCAATGGCTGCGCGTTCTGTCTGGAAATGCATGCCACCCAGCTGCGCGCCGGCGGCATGGCCAATGCCAAGCTCGATAGCCTGGCGGGTTGGCGAGTCAGTGCGCGGTTCAGCGCAGCCGAGCGCGCCGCCCTGGCCTGGTCCGAGTCCCTGGTGGAAATCGCCCAGAGCCACGCCCCGGACGAGGTGTTCGCGCCCCTGAAGGCGCATTTCAGCGATGCCGAAATCAGCGACCTCACCTTCGTGGTGGCCTTGATGAGTGCCTTCAATCGACTGGCGATCGGGATGCGCCAATAGCCCTGCGCTGTCAGCGGTTCAAGGACGCTTCTGCCAAGCTCGCACCTGAAGCCGGCCCAGGCTGCAGGCCTAGCCCTGGCGCGGCGTAGTACCTCGGCGCGGCTCGCGTCCGCCGCCCGGTGACTGCTTGAACCAGCGCTTGTACGCCCGGTGGAAGGTACTGACATCCTTGAACCCCAATCCCTCGCTGACCGCCGCCACCGACAGGCCCTGCTGGATCTGCTTGTAGGCCTGGTCCTTGCGCACGCTCTCCACCAGCTCACTGAAGCTACTGCCCTGCTGCTTCAGGCGCCGGTACAAGGTGGGACGACTGACATGCAGCGCCGCGCAGGCCGACTCGATACTCACGCCCTCGCGCAAATTGGCCTGGATCAACTGGCGCACCCGGGCAATCAGCTCACCCTGGGCCTGCAGCAGCTCGAAGGCCTGCAACGCCCGCGCCTCGACCATCTGCTTGAGGTAGATATTGGCGCTCTGAATGGGCCGGTGCAGGAAATCCGCCGGCAGGTGCAGGCGATTGTGCGGGCGGTCAAAGCGCAGGTTTTCCCCAAAGACTTCGGTGTATGGCCCCAGATCCTGCGGCGCCGACCACTCGAACTCACAGGCCAGCGGCCGCAGCGCCTCACCACTCAGGGCTTGGCTCCAGCGCAGCAGCGCGCTCATGCTGCGTTCGATGGCCGCCTGGGGATAGCGACCACCCGGCACAAAAGCGAAGGCCAGGACCAGCGTGGTGTCGCTGTCGTGGCGGCACCACTGCTCCGACGGGTTCATCAGCGCACTGTGGCGCTGGAACACCTGCAGCGCCTCGCCCAGCTCGGTGCATTGGAACAGCCAGCTGGCGAGCAACCCACGCATGGCCGGATTGAAGGCCTGGCCGATTCGCACGCCGATGGCCGGTACCGATGGTTCATCGCGCGTTGCCACTTGCCACAACGCCAGCAGCAACCCCTCATCGAGACGTTGCTCCTGCACCGGCAGCGCCGCCGGGCTGCTATCGATCAAGGCCGCACGATCCAGGCCGGCCGCGTGCAGCTGCGCCTCACTGGCCACACCCAGTTCCAGCAACTGGTCATACAGGTCCAGCACGGCGACGCTGGAAACGGTGGTGGACCTGCGCATCGCGCGACTCTCCCGGCTAACGAATTCAGCCGGGGACTGTAGCGCGATCCAATAGCCCGATGCCACTAACCTTCGGGCGGCGCGATCGTCACCTGCAATGTCGCCAGTTGCGCCGTCAGTACCACCTGGCAGGACAGGCGGGAATGGGACTGAAAGTAGTCGGAATCGCCCAGCAGCATTTCCTCGCCTTCATGCCGCGAGCCTAACGCTTCGAAACCTGGCTGGGCGATATAGACATGGCAGGAGCCGCAGGAACAGGCGCCACCACAGATGGCCTGCAGGTCGTCGCAACCGCCGTTGCGCAGGGCCTCCATCAGGGTTTCGCCAACTTGGCCTTCAATCGAGACGATGCGACCGTCGAGTTCGGTAACCTGGATTACGGGCATACACGCTGCTCCTCTAGGGGGGTGATGGCGTCAGGCGCCGGGGCTTCGGGGTGGGTTGGGAGAATGTCGGTACAAAAGGCAAAGCGGCCCAGGGCCTGGGCCAAAGCCGGCGATGCGCGCGCCACGACCAGTTCGACCCGGTAACCGTGGCGCGGATCCTGCTGTACCGCCAGCGCCGTCAACCGCACACCATGGGCGCTGGCCATCTCGCGCACCACATCCTCGATTTCACGGATCACCAGGGCCGGCTTGAACAGCTTGCCGATGGCCGTCAGCGGCAACTCATCGACCAGCAGCAGACGCTTGGGCAGCGCGGCGGGCTCGGCAATCTCCTCGGTCAGGTAGTCCAGTAGCTCGGCCGCCGTGACGGTGCTCCCCGGACGGGCCTTCACATACACCACCGGCACCTCGCCGGCATGGGCATCGGGACGGCCGATGGCCGCTGCCAGCTCGACCCGGGGATGGCGATGCAGCGGCGCCTCGATCAGCAACGGATCGATATTGTGCCCGCCGCGAATAATCAGCTCCTTGCGCCGCCCGGCCAGCCAGAAATAGCCGTCGGCATCGACCCGGCCCAGGTCGCCGGTATTGAACCAGCGCTGGCCATCCCCCAGTTCCAACCAGATGCCGCGGTTATGCTCGGCCTGCAGATAGCCGCGAAAGACATTCGGCCCACACAGGGCAATAACGCCAATCTCGTCGCACACGCAGTCACGCAGGTAGTTGCCGTCGCTGTCCAGTTGCACCGCGCGCATCGCCTGATAGGGGAAGCGCAGGCCGATGGAGCCGATCCGCGATTCACCGGCCATGGGGTTAAGGCTGCTGGCGCAGGCGCCTTCGGTCAGGCCATAGCCTTCCAGGATACGAATGCCGGTGTGCTGCTCGAACCGGCGAAACAGCTCCACCGGCATCGGCGCCGCGCCACACATGCCCACCTCCAGAGAGCCGATCTCGAAGCCTGCGCTGGGCTGCTGCAGGAGCGCCGAATAGACCGTGGGCACCGCGCTGAAAAAGTTGATCCGGTAGCGCTCGACAATGCGCCAGAACCCCTCGATCACCCCAGCCCCGCGATAGCCCTGGGCCGTGCCGAGCACCACATGGGCGCCGGCAGCCCAGGGCGCCAGGCCGGTGACCAGTTGGGCATTGGCATGGAACAGCGGCAAACCGCAGAACAGACTCTTGCCAGGCCCCAGCGCGCCCCCCATCAGCAGGTTCATCGCATAGGCATCAAAGACCTCGTTGCGCTGCTCGCGCTGGGCAATCTTCGGCAAACCGGTGGTTCCGCCCGTGCAGAAATACGAGGACAACGCCTCAGCAGTCACGCAGCGTTGGCTATCGAGGCACCGCTCATTCTGGTGTTCGACGAAGCGCGCGTACCCGACAACTTCCACCGGCTCGGCCTGGGCGTTGTAGGCCGGCTCGGCGTTCGCAGGCGCCTCCTGGCCGACCTCGATCAACAAGCGCGCCGCGCTCACCGTGGTCAGCGCCTGGCGGACCTTGGCCCCCAGATCGCCGCTCAAGGTCACCACCACCCGGGCCTGGGCCGCGTGCAGCAATTGGCCCATCGCCTCGATACTCAACTGTGGATTGATCGCCAGCACGATGCCGTTGGCCTCGGCCCCCCACAGGACGAAATGGGTCTCGGGCACGTTCGGCAGGACATAGGCCACCACGTCCTCGGCACCGTAGCCGCGACTATGCAGGGCATTGGCAAAACGATGGATTTCACTGAGCAGGCCGTTGTAGCTCCAGGTCCTGGGTTGGTCCAGCGTGGCCATGCTGGCGAAAAACGACAGCGCCGGGCGCGGACCATGGCGGCGCGCGCTGCGCAGCAGCATCTCGTAAGTACTGGCAGGCAGGTCGTGCTGTTCGAGCGGGGTACGCTCCAGAGCGTGGATATCGGCAAGGGTTCGCAGCATCAAGGGAAGTCTCCTTCAGCGGGTTCCAGGCCGTCGATTCTAGGAACGGCCAGCCGCCAGGGGCATGGCGCCCGGAGTCAGTTACGCGGCGTTCGGGCTCATTTTTCCCTGGGCTGCAGATTGCAACCAAACGCCATGGCAGTGATCCCCCACGCCCTGTTCAGCCGCCTCCTCGCGCCCTAGCATCGTGCCGAAAAGAGCCCATGCCAGCAGGAGGTTGCAGATGTTCGGAAATGCCCCGGCCCAGCGAATCGATTCGGTCAAAAGCCTGCGCAAGCTGATTGCCGAGCCGCCGGCCATGATGAAGAAAAGGCTGCAGACCCAGATCGACGACTATTGCCTGACCCTGATCGAAAAAGCCTCGGTCTGCGCGGTCGGTTTTCTCGACCCGCGGCTGGATATCACGTTCTTCAATCTGCGCGACCAGCCGGTAGCCGTCGCCGAGGGGGATCGGATCGCCCTGGCCTGGCCAACGGAAAAACCTCTGCCGACCGTGTTGGAGAACAGCCAGGCGCTGGCCTGCAGCCTCTACTTCATCCTGCCCGGCATTGGCTTCGCCTTGCGCGCCAATGGCCATGCCCGCTGGGTCCCGGACGCCCAGGGCGCGCGCCTGGAGTTTCGCGCCGCCGCGTTGTTCCTGCACTGCTCCCGGGCCAAGGTGCGCGCGCAGTTCTGGCAGCCACGTGAGGCAGAGCCAACGCCGAGCGGCGCGACCGCAGGTGCAGAGCTTTCGGACGAGGCACTGGGCTTTATCGCCCGCTCGCCCTATCTGCTGGTGCTGAGCCATAACGGCGCCGGGGCCACGGAGCTGTCGCCCCGGGGCGATCCGGAAGGTTTTGTATTGGCCGCCGATCGACGCACCCTGCTGATCCCCGAGCGGCCGGGCAACAAGGTGGCCTGCACGCTGAGCAATATCATCGAGGCCGGTGCAGCCACCGCCGCGTTCCTGATTCCCGGCAGCAGCACCGTGCTGTCGGTGACGGGCAGCGCCTGGCTGACCGCCGAGCGCAGCCAGCTCGAACCCCTGGCGGTCAATGGCAAGGTGCCGGTGGTGGCGATTGCCCTGCAAGTCGAACGCTTTGCCTTCAACCACTGCCCTGAACTGGTGGAGGCCGGGCTCTGGTGCACCGACACCCATCTGCGCGAAAGCGATGTCCCGTCGTTCCCGAAAATGCTTTCCGAACATATGAATGGCCGGGGTCTGCTCGGCAAGGCCACTACACTGGTGGTCGATGCGGTGGTCAAGCACGACCTGAAAAACCTCTATTAGGACCTTTCAATGACCCTGAGTGTGCAGCAGTACCTGCAGGCCGACGCCACGGCGCTGGCCGATCTGGTCCAGCGTGGCGAGGTCAGCGCCGCCGAGTTGCTGGCCCTGGCCACGGCCCAGCTACAACGCCTCAACCCCCAGCTCAACGCCGTCAATCGGCCCATGCCTGAACAGGCCCGCCAGCGCGTGGGCGAGACCCTGGAGGGCCCGTTGGCCGGGGTGCCCGTGCTGATCAAGGACGCGGTGCAGGACTATGCCGGGCTGCCGACCTCCAATGGTAGCCGGGCCTTTCGACACCACGTTGCCGCCAGCCACTCGACGGTGGTCCAGCGCCTGCTGGACGCCGGCGCGGTCATTATCGGCAAGACCAATACCCCGGAGCTGGCCCTCAAGGGCTTTACCGATCCCCAGGCCTTCGGCATCACCCGCAACCCCTGGGACCTGACGCGCACACCGGGCGGCTCCAGCGGCGGCTCGGCCGCGGCGGTGGCCGCCGGGATCGTCCCCATGGCCGGGGCCAATGACGGTGGCGGTTCGATCCGCATCCCGGCGGCCTGCTGCGGGCTGCTGGGCCTACGCCCCTCCCGTGGCCGGGTGCCCTGTGGACCGGCCAGCGGCGAGATCTGGGAAGGCGCCTCAAGCGATCTGGTGGTCTCGCGCAGCGTGCGCGACTCGGCCCTGGCCCTCGACGTCCTGGCCGGCCCGGCGTGCGGCGAGCCCTTCGTGATTGCCCCGCCCGCCCAGTCTTTTCGCGCATTGCTCAGCGAGGAACCACGCCGCCTGCGCATCGCCTTCAGCACCCGCTCGCCTCTGGACACCGAGGTCCATCCAGAGGCCATCGCCGCCGTCCAGCACACCGTGCGGTTGCTGGAAAAACTCGGCCACGAGGTGATCGAGGCCGAACCACGATACGACGGCCATGCCCTCGCCCGCTGTTACCTGGACATGTACTTCGGCCAGGTCGCCGCGACCCTGGCCGAAGCCCGTGAAGCCGGCGCCCGCAGCGCCGACTTCGAACTCGCGACCCGTCTGCTCGAAGCCTTTGGCAACGCCACTCGCGCCGGCAACTATGTACGCAGTCATCGACGCTGGAACCAGTTCGCCCGCGCCCTGGGCGAGTTCCATCAGCGTCATGACCTGTTCCTCACCCCTACCCTGGCCTGCCCGCCCGCACCCCACGCCGCCGCGCAGATGCCCGCCGGCCAGGAGCGCCTGCTGGGCTGGCTGCTCAATAGCGGGCTGCTCGGCGTCCTGGCCCGCCTGGGCCTGATGGAAAAGCCGCTGAACGAGCTGTCGCGACAAAACCTCAGCTATGTGCCATTCACCCAGTTGGCCAACCTGACCGGCACCCCGGCGATCAGCGTACCGCTGCACTGGACCGCCGAAGGCCTGCCATTGGGCGTGCAGTTCATTGCGCCGTTCGGTCAGGAGGGGCTGCTGCTGCAACTGGCCGCGCAGCTGGAGCGGGCCCAGCCCTGGATGCATCGCCTGCCTGCCATGGCCTACCCGACCTAGCACTCATGACCTGGCAGGTCATTGAGCCGCGGGCCTGCCCGCGGCTAGGGTGAAAGCTCATCACCGACGCCCGCCCGCGGGCCCTGCCAGGAGCCTCGCCATGCCCCGCTACCCGACACTCGCCGCTCTTATTGCCCTGCTGGCGTTTGGCAGCTTTACGCTGTTCACGCTGGTACACGCCGAACAGTCCCTGCTGCAATTTGGCCGCGAACTACTCGCCCGCCCCGACACCGCCCAGGTCGTGATCGACCTGTACCTGATGGCCGGGCTGGGCGGGATCTGGATGTACCGCGATGCCCGTGCCAAAGGCCGTTCATGGCGCTCGCTGCTGCCGTACTGGCTGCTGACGGCCGTTTTTGTCTCGCTCGGGCCGCTGCTCTATCTGGTGGTCGAGGGATTTCGCGCGGCTTGCGGCCATGGCGCTGGCCGCCGCCAGGGTCTATCTTAGGCGCCTGGCGACAGCGGCTCGTCGCCCCATAACAAGATCGCCGTGCCCCCTGCAACGGCACGCCAGACGGGAGCCATCCATGACTCGGCACAGCGCGCAGACCCACCCGAGCGAACTCGCCGCCTTCGTCAACGAACACTTCCCCGAACGGCGTATCCGCCCGGACGGGCTGATTGCCCAGTCCTGGTACCGCAGTGTGATGGAGCACCGGCTCGACCCTGGCACCGCCACCCGCCTGGATATCCTTTGCGCCGAGGATATCCGTCGTCATCAGCAGCAACACCAGCAGTACCTCGATATCGCCAGCCAAGGCGTCAGCGGCCTAGCCCGGCGGGTGGTCCCGGCCGGCTTCGCGGTGCTGCTCAGCGACGAGCACGGCATCACCCTTGACGCCCGCCTGCCGGCCCAACATGAGCCCTATATCCGCTCGGGGCTGGTGGTCGGGGCGCGCTGGGACGAATCCATCGCCGGCACCAATGGCATTGGCACCACCCTGGCCGCTGTCGAGCCACTGATCATCCACCGCGAGGAGCATTTCCTGACCGCCAATGCACGCCTGAGCTGTTCCGTCGCGCCGATCTTCAATGCCCAGGGCCTGCTGCAGGGCTGCCTGAACGCCACCTGCCTGAACAGCGACGGGCCCAAGGAAAGCCAGTACCTGACGCTACAGTTGGTGATCCTCTATGCCCGCCTGATCGAGAATGCGCATTTTCGCCAGAGCTATCGGGATCGCCTGACCCTCTCACTCAAGCCCATTGACGAAATCGCCGACCTGGCCAATGAACAACTGCTGGCCCTGGACGACAGCGGCCGGGTGATCGGCGCCAACCGAGCCGCCTTTGTCGCCCATGACCGACCCCATGGGCAGGCCCTGCTGGGTGGGCTGATCGACCAGTTGCTGCCCATGGGCGTGGACGCGTTACTGCGCCTGACCCAGGGCGGCGGACGCGGCCTGCGCCTGCGCGCCCGGCATGACGAAGCGTTGCTGGACCTGAGCCTGCGCATTCCCTCGGCACAGCATCACCCGGCACCGGCGCCCGCCAAGGCGCAACGGCCCCGGCACCCCGACCTGGACCGACTGGCCGGCGGCGACCCGGCCCTGCAACAAGCGGTGCGGCGGCTACGCAAAGTGATCGACAAAGACATCGCCATCCTGATTACCGGCGAGACCGGGACCGGCAAGGAGGCCTTTGCCCGCGCCATTCACCAGACCAGCGCCCGCCACGGCGGGCCCTTTGTCGCGCTCAATTGCGCGGCGATCCCCGAGAGCCTGATCGAGAGCGAACTGTTCGGCTACCGGGGAGGCAGCTTTACCGGCGCCGAGAAAAAAGGCATGAAGGGCAAGCTGGAACTGGCCAATGGCGGCACGCTGTTTCTCGATGAGATCGGCGATATGCCGGCCCATCTGCAAACCCGGTTATTGCGCGTGCTGGCCGAGCGCGAGATGTCTCCGCTCGGCGCCCAGGCGCCGGTGGCGCTGGATATCCAGGTGATCTGTGCGACCCACCAGGACCTGCCCGGCATGCTGCGCGACAAGGGGTTTCGCGAGGATCTGTTCTATCGCCTCAATGGCATGCACCTGAGCCTGCCGCCCCTGCGCGAGCGCAGCGACCGGACGCAACTGATCCAGCAACTGCTCGACAGCCAGGCGCCGGGGGTCCGCCTTACGGCCCAGGCCCATCAGTGCTTGCTCGACGCGCCCTGGCCGGGGAATATCCGCCAGTTGCTCAATGCCCTGCGCTATGGCGCGGCACTGGCCGAGGACGGCTGCATCGATCTGGACTGCCTGCCCGGCGAACTGCTGCCAGGTGCTGTGCAGGCCCTGGCAAACCGCCAGCGAGTACCCGATCAACCCGACCCCGACGCACCGGAAGAACAGCGCCTGCTGGCGACGCTGCGTCGCCATCGATGGAATATCAGTGCGGCGGCCAGCGAGCTGGGCGTCGCCCGCTCGACACTCTATCGGCAGATGAAAAAACACCGCCTGGTGCAACCCAACGACCGCCTCTAGGCCCCTGCCAAAAAGCCCGGGCCGCTTGCACGGCCCGGGCTTTTTGGAGGGGGATCCCGTCGTCAGGCCTGGATATATACCACGTGGGTATGGGTGTATTCGTACAGGCCATGCTTGCCGTCAGCGCCGCCGATACCCGACTTGCGCGTCCCGGCATGGAAGCCCTGCATGGCTTCGAAGTTTTCGCGATTGATATAGGTCTCGCCGAAGTCCAACGCGCGAGTGGCCTGCAAGGCCGCGCTCAGGCTGGCAGTGTAGATGGATGAGGTCAGGCCGTATTCGCTGTCGTTGGCCAGGGCAATGGCCTCGTCCAGATCATCGACAATCTGGATCGGTAGAACCGGGCCGAAGATTTCCTTGCGCATGATTTCCATCTCGGCGGAACAACCGGCCAGTACCGTTGGCTGGTAATGGAAGCCTTGCCCGAGGTCAGCCACTGCCCCACCGGTGATGATCTGCGCACCCTGCCCGCTGGCAGTGCGCACCATCTGCGCGACCTTGTCCAGCGCCGCCCGATTGATCAACGGGCCCATATCCAGGCCGTCCTCCGCCAGCGGATCGCCATAGCGGGTCGCGGCCATGGACGCGGCAATACGTTCGATAAACGCATCGGCCACCTTGCGCTCGACATAGACCCGCTCGGCGCAGTTGCACACCTGCCCGGTGTTGATCACTCGGGAGGCAGTAATGGCCCTGACGGCCAGATCCAGGTCGGCATCCGCCAGGACAATGGCCGGCGCCTTGCCACCCAATTCCAGATTGAGCTTGGTGATATTCGGCGCGGCGGCGGCCATGATCCGCGAGCCGGTGCCAACACTACCGGTAAAACTGATCAGGTCGATACCCGGATGGCTGGTCAAGGCAGTGCCAACCGTTGTCCCCGTACCACACACCACATTGAACACCCCGGCCGGCAAATCCGTTTCCGCCACCAGGCGGGCGAACTCGAAGCAGTTGATCGGGGTTTCCTCGCTGGGCTTGATCACGATGGTATTACCGGTCAACAGGGCCGGCGCCATCTTGCGGGCGATCAAAAAGAACGGGAAGTTCCAGGGCAGAATCCCGGCCACGACGCCCAGGGGTTTGCGCAACAGGAAAATGCTCTCCCCCGCCCGGTCGCTGCTCAGTACCTCGCCTTCCAGGCGCCGCGCCCACTCGGCCATGTAGTCGAGGTAGTCGGCGGTGAAATTCACCTCGACCCGGGCCAACTCCAGCACCTTGCCCTGCTCGGCGGTAATCACCCGCGCCAGGCGCTCGCCGTGCTCACGGACCTTGCTGGCGATTTTGCGCAGATAGCCTGCGCGCTCGATGGCCGGGCGCGCCGCCCAGGCTTTCTGGGCCTGGCGGGCGGCGGCAATGGCCTGCTCGACCTCGGCGCTGCTGCCCTGGGGCACACGCCCAAGCAACTGGCCGTTGGCCGGGTTATGCACCTCAAGGTGTTCATCGCTGGTGACAAAGGCATTGGCGATGTAGTTCTGGTAGATGGCGTCACTCATATCCGCGTCTCTCTTGTCGGGGATGGCGCGACCGGCCAGCCAGGCAGCCGGTCGCGGGGCTTACTGCTGGGTGCTGAACTGCTTCCAGGCCGCGCCTTCGTCCTGCAGGTCGTGGGAGCGCTTGATCAGGTATTGGTGGATCTGGTCGACCTGCTGGGGCGTAAAGGCATCGGCAAAGGACGGCATGCCGTCGGGCACTCGGCCACCGAACAGAATGCCGAGGAACATCTGGTGCTTGTCCGCCGTCAGCTTGCGCAGGTCCGGCAGCACACCACCGCTGACCGCATGGATGCCATGGCACTGCGAGCAGTAACCGTCATAAAGCTTCGCGCCGGCTTCGATGGCCGCCGTATCGCTGCCCAACGGCGGTGGCTTGGGCGTATCGGGACGTGGCGCCGGTTCCTGCAGCTTGGCGGTGCCGCCGATCTTGTAGGTCAACACCTGGGAAAACGGCTGGACCCCGGCCCGTAGCGAAAGCGCCCCGGCAAACGTGGAGAACGCCCCACCCCAGCCGGCCATAAAGGTCACGTACTGCTCGCCGTCGACGCTATAGGTGATCGGCGCCGCCATCACGCCACTGGCGGCGGGTTGCTCCCAGAGTTTCTTACCGGTATCGGCGGCATAGGCAATCACGCGGCCATCAGCGCTGCCCTCGAACACCAGGTTGCCGGCAGTACTCAGGGTGCCGCCATTGAAGATCGTCACATAGGGCACTTCCCAGGCCGGCTGCTGCTTGACCGGGTCCCAGGCGATCAACTTGCCCGACCAGCCCTTGGCCATTTCCAGCAAGCCATCGACATTCTCCGGCATCATCCCGGTACGCAGGCCCAACTGGTACATGCTCTTGAATGGGTTGCGCTTGGGCGCCTCGGGAATGTGTTCGTAGTAGGCCGACATGATATGGGCCGGGATATACACCAACCCGGTGTTAGGGTTGTAGGACATCGGTTGCCAGTCATGGGCACCCCAGAACGCCGGGGTCACCAGCTTGCGCTTGCCATCCTTCCAATAGGCAGCATTCTCGTCATCAACGATGGGCCGGCCGGTCTTCATGTCCATGCCCTTGGTCCAGCTTTGCGGCACGATACCCTTGGCCGACAACAGCTCGCCGGTGGCCCGGTCGATCACATAGAAGAAGCCGTTCTTCGGCGCCTGCATCAACACCTTGCGCGGTTTGCCGTCGATGGGCAGCTCGGCCAGGATCATGTGCTGGGTCGCGGTGTAGTCCCACGCGTCGCCCGGAGTGGTCTGGTAGTGCCAGACGTATTCGCCGGTGTCGGCATTGACCGCGACAATGGACGACAGGAACAGGTTGTCGCCCTTGGCCTGGCTGCGCCATTTCGGGTCCCAGAGCGAGCCGTTGCCGACGCCGATATACAGCAGGTTCAGCTCGGGATCGAAGGCAAACGAATCCCAGGCCGTCCCGCCCCCGCCCTGTTCGACGAAGGCATCGCCGTGCCAGGTCTTGGCGGCGATCTCCATCCCCTTGCCTTCCGGCGGCAATTTCGGATCGCCCGGCACGGTGTAGAAACGCCAGGCCTCCTGGCCCGTTTCGGCATCATAGGCAGTGACATAACCGCGCACGCCGAACTCGGCGCCGCCATTGCCGATCACCACCTTGCCGTTGACCACCCGGGGCGCGCCGGTAATGGTGTAGCTGCGCTTATGGTCGGCCCGGGTGTCGACCGACCAGGCACGCTGGCCGGTCTTGGCGTCGATAGCCTCCAGGCGGCCGTCGAGCACGCCCACATAGACCTTGCCCTTCCACACCGCCACGCCACGGTTGACCGCATCGCAGCAAGCCTCGCCGGCACGGTTGCGGTCGGACTGTGGGTCGTACTTCCAGATCAGCTTGCCGTCACGTGCATCCAGCGCATAGACCACCGAGAACGGCCCGGTGGTGTACATCACGCCATCGACCACAATAGGCGTGGCCTCCACGCCACGATCCAAGTCCAGTTTGTAGCTCCAGGCGAGGCCCAACTGGCCGACGTTCCGGTCGCTAATCTGCTTGAGCGGGCTGTAGCGCTGCTCGTCATAAGTGCGCCCGGTGCTCATCCAGTTGCCGGGTTCCTGGTCGGCGGCAATCAAGCGCTTGCTGTCGACATTGGCCGGTAGCTCGACGGCCTGGACACAAGTGCCGGCCAGGCTCAACAACAAAGCACCAGCCAGGGATTTGAGAGGGATACCGGCGACCGTGGAACGAGCGCCGGAAAGCGAGGCAAGGCCAATCTGTCTCATGGGGTTTGTCCTGTTCTTATTAGTGGCGCGGTCTTTTCGCTGCGCAACAGAGACAGAGCAACGGCCATGCCAGCCTCGGCAGATAAAGCTGAAAGCCTTGATCTGCAGGGCCTGGCGAGATATGGGGAGCTTGATTGGACTTCTGGCGAACGCTACAGGTGTTGCACCGAGCGCTACAGGGGCGGGACAGATGTGGCAGCGGCTCGCCCTAGCCGGTCGCCCCTAGCAGGTCGCCCCTAAAGGGCCGGGCCACAGGAGCGATGACGAAGCTTTTCGCCGACCCTATACATCGAAACATCTCGACGCTCAGCGCAGGTCGTGATGGTAGAATCCGCCAGCCAGATCCGCATCAATGCGCCTGGCGAGACGGCTGAAGGCTGAATACGCACCCCTCTTTACCTTAAGTGCGATCGATCTATTGCGCAGTCAACTCTTCGCTGACCAAAGGCAATCCCCATCAACGTAATCCACGCCGCAGTAACCTGTACCGTCTAACCACTCAAATAATTTCACACCACCCATAATAGTCGAGCAATGAATAATACATTACCCAGCCCACGCCCTCTGCGAATAGATATACAGGCGCTCCGAGGATTCGCAGTATTAATAGTTCTGTTGTATCACGCCAAGCTTGGAGTTTTGGCAAATGGGTATCTCGGAGTTGATATCTTCTTCGTGATATCAGGCTTCCTGATCACACAACTTATAAAAAGCGAAATTGAAAGAGGAAGTTTTCAATTTTCGAAATTCTACTGGCGTCGTGCCAAGCGACTGTTGCCCGCCGCCTACGTTACTTTTTTCTTCACGCTGATTCTGGCTCCTTTTATTCTGACCAGCGCTGCCCTGAATGACTTGCGTACGCAGGTGCTTGGAGCCGTCACCTTCACGTCCAACATCGTACTCTGGCGTCAAAGTGGCTATTTTGCAGCAGGTGCAGAGCTCAAGCCATTGCTGCACACCTGGTCACTGGCCATCGAAGAACAATTTTATCTGGTTCTTCCCGCCATGTTGTTCTTCATACCTCGACGCTTTTGGTTAAAAGCGGCTGTGCTCGCACTGCTGACAAGCCTGTTACTGTGCTTCTTAATGGTGCAACTCAAACCCACTGCGGCTTTCTACTTACTCCCCTTTCGAGCTTGGGAGTTGATTATCGGGGCCCTGGGAGCGCTTATCATACAGGGCGACCACCTCAAGGCCTTCCTGAAGCTTGCATTCTGGCCCGCACTCATTGCCCTGGTTTCACTCCCCTTCATCCCTTACAGCAGCCTTCACCCCGGCCCTGGCGCACTGATTATTTGCGCGGCCACCTTAGTCGTCCTGCTACGAAACCACCCGCGTTTATCACAAGGCGTGGCAATAAAAGCCACCAGCAAAATTGGCGATATATCCTATTCACTCTATTTAGTGCACTGGCCAATTTTTGCGTTTTTCAACAATATCTGGATTGGTGACGCTGATGATCATCGCGCTCTTTTCATCCGTATTGGGCTCATTGCACTTTCACTGCTATTAGCCTGGCTTTTGCACCGTTTCATTGAAGAGCCCCTGCGGCACAAGAGCACACTCCCGACAAAGGCTTCACTGCTCTATATCGCGACCAGCACATTGACGCTGATTGTGATCGCATCTGCACTGCCGCAACTATTCAAAAGCGACCTCAACTATACATACTTGGCCCGCCCCAATTATGGGCTCGCAGAGTCATGCAACTTCAAAGGCACCTTTAAAGCACAGCCCGAATGCACGAACGCTGAAGCTCCAGAGATCCTGGTATGGGGCGACTCATTTGCCATGCACATCGTACCTGGAATAATTCAAAGCGAAGAAACAAAGCCACTCATTATTCAAGCGACCAAATCTTCGTGCGCCCCCTTACTCGGATTGGCGAACAAACGAGTCGAGGCCAGCCTTACACAATCTTGGGCCGAAACCTGCATCGCATTCAACGACTCCGTCGTTGATTACCTGAACAAATCGACATCAATACACACCGTGGTACTGGCCAGCCCTTTCGCTTCTTACCTATCCGACGAATACGAGTTACTCAAAAAGAACTACAACAACAATTCATACCAACTCATCAGCACTGGAAAAGCGGAAACATTAGAAGGACTGACGAAAACCATTGATGCAATCAGGGCGTCAGGAAAAAAAGTCGTAATTATCGCCCCGCCCCCCTCCAACGGACGAGACACCTCGATTTGTCTGGAAAGGTTCGCAAATAATCTATTTTCTCTGGGCACGGACAACTGCAATATCGCAGTCAAAGACTACAACGCGAGAAGTAAAGAAACGAAAGCACTCCTGACAGAAGCCTCACTAAAAAACAATGTTGGGGTTATCCGTTTCGACTCGTACCTGTGCAATTCGGCATTTTGCACCACACACATCAACAACGCCCCGCTTTACCGAGACGCTGGCCATCTTTCCTACACAGGCTCCGCCTTCTTAGGACGCGCCATTTCTCTTCGAGAAAAAATCAACCAGGAAGCCAAGTGAAGCCACCCGGCTCCCACCTGGCTTTTCGATGACATCCCGCACAACCACACCCGCCGGTAGCAACCGGCGGGCCCTGGCCCTCGACTCAGCCTCCCCCACTTGAGGAAAATCAGCGCACCCTACAGGCAGGCGAATTTGCGAGGCTCTTGATAGAATAGCGGCCTATCACGACTGATGTGGGCCCGAACACTGCCATTTACAGCACCTTCGCCCCCTTTTACGCACTCTGATCGTTGCCATGGGAAAATGGTACGAGTCGACTCCAGGGTGGTACATCACGCCAAAAACACCCGAGAAACGGTGCAAGACACTTTGAACGAAAGCCCCCCAAAACCCACTGCAAAGCCCGCGCAGACACGCCCCGAGCCATCCCGCCGCTTCAGCGTTGCGCCGATGATGGATTGGACCGATCGCCACTGCCGCTACTTCCTGCGCCTGCTCTCCAGCAATGCCCTGCTCTATACCGAAATGGTCACCACCGGGGCGCTGCTCAATGGCGATCATGAGCGCTTTCTGCGTCATGACGAGGCTGAGCATCCGCTGGCCTTGCAACTGGGCGGCAGTGTTCCCGCGGATCTGGCGGCCTGCGCGCGCATGGCCGAAGCCGCTGGATACGACGAGGTCAATCTGAATGTCGGCTGCCCCAGCGATCGGGTGCAGAACAATATGATCGGCGCCTGCCTGATGGGCCATCCGCAACTGGTCGCCGATTGTGTAAAAGCGATGCGCGATGCGGTGGCGATTCCGGTCACGGTCAAGCATCGCATCGGGATCAATGGGCGGGACAGTTATGCCCAGCTCTGCGATTTTGTCGGCACCGTGCGCGATGCGGGTTGCACCAGCTTCACCGTTCACGCGCGCATCGCGATTCTGGAGGGGCTGTCCCCTAAAGAGAATCGCGATATCCCGCCTCTACGCTATGACGTGGCGGCGCAGTTGAAGCAGGATTTCAGCGAGCTGGAGATCATTCTCAACGGCGGGATCAAGACCCTGGAACAGTGCCACGCGCATCTGCAGACCTTCGATGGGGTCATGCTGGGCCGCGAGGCCTATCACAATCCCTATCTGCTGGCCGAAGTCGACCAGCAATTGTTCGCCAGTACCGCTGCGGTGATTTCCCGGGCCGAAGCCCTCGCGCGCATGCGGCCCTATATCGCCGCGCATATCGCGGCTGGCGGCGCCATGCACCATATCACCCGCCATATGCTGGGCCTGGGCCAGGGTTTCCCCGGGGCGCGACGCTTCCGCCAGTTGTTGTCGGTGGATATTCACAAGACCCAGGACCCACTGGCCCTGCTCGACCAGGCCGGGCTATTGCTCGAAGGTCGCTAGCCGCCCCCCCCGCATGGAACCCAGGGGGCAATTGCCAATCGAATCTTCACGCGCATTTCAGAGGCGCCCTTGAGGCCTTGGCACAGCTCAAGTAATGTCACCGCATCGCACAGGACAGAGCAGACTCATGACTTCCAAGCTGGATCAACTCAAGCAGTTCACCACCGTGGTTGCCGATACCGGCGATATCGATGCGATCACTCAGGTCAAGCCCGTGGATGCCACGACCAACCCTTCGCTGCTGCTCAAGGCGGCCTCCATGCCCCGCTACGCCGAGCTGCTGAATGCCGCGATGAACGAGTCCGGCGGCGACCTGGGCCTGGCTTGCGATCGCTTCGGCGTCTCGGTGGGGCAGGAAATCCTCAAGGTCATTCCCGGGCGCATTTCCACTGAAGTCGATGCCCGCCTGTCGTTCGACACCCCCGCCATGCTCGAGCGCGGAGAACGCCTGATCGATCTGTACGAACAGGCCGGCATTGGCCGCGACCGCGTACTGATCAAGATCGCGTCCACCTGGGAAGGTATCCGTGCGGCAGAGCAGCTGGAGAGCAAGGGCATCCAGACCAACCTGACCCTGCTGTTCTCCTTCGCCCAGGCGGTGGCGTGCGCCGACGCCGGGGTGTTTCTGATCTCGCCCTTTGTCGGCCGTATCTACGACTGGCATAAAAAGGCCACCGGCAATGAGTTTGTTGGCGCCGAAGACCCGGGCGTACAGTCGGTAACGCGCATCTACAACTACTACAAAGCCAATGACTACAAGACTGTGGTCATGGGTGCCAGCTTCCGCAATCTGAGCCAGATCGAGCAACTGGCCGGCTGCGACCGCCTGACCATCAGCCCTGAATTGCTCAAGCAACTGGCCGAGGACAAAGGCACCCTGCAACGCCGCCTGGCCCCTGGCAACGCTGGTGAAGCACGCCAGAGCCTGAGCGAAAGCGCTTTCCGCTGGGCATCGAACGAAGATGCCATGGCGACCGAAAAGCTCGCCGAAGGTATTCGCCAGTTTGCCCGCGACCAGGAAAAGCTCGAGGCCTTGCTCGCAGCCAAGCGCTAAGCACTACGCCAAATGCAAAAAGGGCGACCCGGTAGGGTCGCCCTTTTTTATGCGCGGGTGTCAGCCTTGGCTCAGCTGCGTTCCAGCGCGTTGACCAGGTCGTGAAAGGCCTCGCGGTTGGAGTCATTGAGCCCCATCAGGATCTTGTGCGCTTCGAGCACCTTGACCCGCACCACTTCTTCAGACTGATCCTGGGACGGCAGGTCCGTCAGGCATTCAGGGCAGGGAATCGGCCGATCAACGATGTTGAACACCTGATCGAAACCCATCGACTGCAACAGGCGAGTGATGTCCTCATGGGTCGTCACCACGGTCGGCAGCAGGCCCACCTTCTGCCGCGAGAGGATCGACAGCTTGGCCAGCAAGCCCAGCGTGGTGCTGTCGATACTGCGCGTTTCGGTCAGGTCGATCACGATCGCCGAGAAATTCAAGGCCGTGAAGATCCGCTCAATCGTCGCGTCCAGCGCGGAACACAAGGTCAGGCGCACTTCACCGACAAACTTCAGGACGAAGGTGCCATCCTGCTCGGCGAACTGGATTCTACCGGTACTCATCAAAGATTCCTGCTCAACACCATCAGGGCGATATCATCCGGCATCTCCCCTAGCGTGGCCAATCCAAAAACCCGGCGCAAGCCATCCAGGCTACCGCCTGCTGCCTTGACCCGTTGGGGCAAGGCAGCCTCTTTTTCTTTGAGTGTCTGTTCAGTCAAAAGGTCCAGGATCCCGTCAGACATCAGCGTCAGGCTGAAGCTTTCCGGCAGATCAAGCACCTGGTCTTCATAGGTGGCCTCATTGAACAGCCCCACCGGCAAACCACGCCCTTCGAGATAGCGCACGCTATCGGGCGTGTACAGCACTGGCAGCGGCAAGTGCCCACCAATGCTGTAGGTCAATTGCCCGGTTTCTTCGTCAATCACGCCACCGACCATCGTCACGTGTTTGCCCAACTTGCAGTTGATCAACCCGCGGTTGATATGGCCGAGCACTTCCGAAGGCTTGAACTCGGGCAAGGTGCCATTACGCTTGGACTCGAACAATAGCCGCGTGGTCATGAACTTCAACAGCACGGTGACAAAGGCCGAAGACGCACCATGGCCGGAGACATCAGCCAGGTAGAATGCGACACGCCGCTCATCGACCCGGAAATAATCGACAAAATCACCGGACAGATAGAGCGACGGAATAATCTGGTGCGCGAACTGGAACTCGTCGATGCTCCAGGGGCTGACCGGCAGCATATTCATCTGCACCTGGCGCCCGGCATTCTGGTCCTCCTGCAGCAAATGCAGGCTGGCCTCCAGCTCACGGTTGGCAGTCTCGAGTTTTTCGCGATAACGCTGGTTTTCCAGCAGCAGGCGCGCTCGATCCAGCGCCCGGCGCACCGAATGCTCCAGCACCGCCAGGTCTTCCAACGGCTTGATCAGGTAATCGGCAGCGCCCAGGCGCAAGGCCTCGACCGCGTCGTTCATCACGCCGGCGCCGGATACGACAATCATCGGGGTCTGGGGGGCAAGCTCGGAAACCTGACGGATCAGCTCAAGACCGCCCATTTGGGGCATCCGCAAATCGCAGATCACCAAATCAGGCTTCGCTTGCTCGAACACCTCAAGTCCCTGCACGCCATTGCTGGCCTGAAGAACGCTGAAACCGCTGTCTTCCAAGTAGGCCGCAAGGCTGGCGCGCACTACTTCGTCGTCGTCAATTATCAGCAGCGTGGCACTGGTTTTCTGCATGTGGGCAAACGGCGCCAGAATTAGGTTGGCGTAGACGGCCGGGCTTAGCCCTGGCGCACTCTACTGGATTCGCTTTCTAGCCACCCTGGATCCAAATTCACGGATCAGAGGTGCCCTTCTAAGGCGCAGACGGTACTCCCATCCGCTGGGGGTTTCAAGCTCATGCACAGGGTCGGCTCATGCTCTTTACAGTGCAAATCACCGGGAGTTATAAGAACACGCAGAACCACAACTCAATCGTAGGACGGCCCCATGAGTCAAAGTGATCGCGACTACAGTGAAAAGCGGGATTACATCCGGATGCGCGTCGATGCCGACATCACGCTAATCCATGCTGGCCAGGTGATTGCAGCGGTCTGCGTGGACCTTTCCAGCAGCGGCATGCAGGTTCAGGCGCCTCGCGCATTCAAGGTCGGCGACCGCCTGAGTGTGCGTATCGACTCCGACCACAGCGCCCTCAAAGGCCTTGAGGCCGAGACCGAGGTGGTCTGGGCCAATGACCAGGACGGCGGCAGCCAGAAGCTTGGCCTGTCGATCCTGAAAATGCATTGAAGATCGGCAGGTACAAAAAAGGCGACCCGCAGGTCGCCTTTTTATTGGCAGAGGCCGAGACCTAGAAGTCGTCTTCGACCTGGCCATCCTTGACCCTGAATTCGCGGTTCTGCAGGTAGGCATTGCGGATAAAGGTGTATTTGTCGCCGTTGATCAGTTTCTCGGCTGACAAGAGGCTGGCCCGGGTATCGATCACGTCCACACCGATCGCCATGTTGCGCGTCGGAATGTGGTCCATGTAGCGATAGGGGTCAGTGTAGCTGTCGACGTACAGGGACGGTGCATCACGTACTGTGCTCGGGCCGAAGAACGGCAGCATCACGTAGGGCCCGCTGGGAACGCCCCAATAACCGAGGGTCTGGCCGAAGTCTTCATCGTTGCGCTGCAGGCCCATTTTCGTCCCCACGTCGAAGAATCCGAGCAGGCCGAACGTGGTATTGAAAATCAGCCGCGCAGTGTCGACACCCGCCGCACGCGGCTTGGCCTGCAGAACGTCGTTGGCCAGGTTGCGCACATCGCCGATGTTTCTGAAGATGTTGTGAATGCCATCCTCGAGAAAGGACGGCGTAATGAACTGGTAACCCTGCGCCAGAGGCTTCAGCGCGTAGGTATCCAGCACATCGTTGAATTTGAAGATGGGACGGTTGATGCTTTCCCACGGGTCATCTTCCGCAGCCTGAGCGGCGATTGGCAGCATCACCACGGTGGCGCACAAAGACAATTGAGCTAGGCGGTCAATCCAACGCATAGCAGGAACTCCTTGAGGATACTGAACAAGCGGGCGCTATGCCCTAGCCAAACGCGGAGTATAAACGCATCCCGCTATTTAGGCAGCGCACCGCGCAGTTTTACCTCGCAGCACGCGTCAAATGTCACGTAATCGTCATCTCAGGCTACTAGCCTCTGGGTATTTCAGAGATGTTTCCATGCCCCCGCTCGCCAGCCAGACGATTCCCGAGCCGACCGCGCTGCTCTTTGGCCTCGGCGATCCACGCCACACCCTCACCCAGCCGCCCCACGACGCCCTTGGCCATGTCCGGCACCTGGGCATTCCCTGCGCCTGGCTCGACACCACTTCAAGTGCCAGCAGCACCTGCGCGCTACCGGACTGGCTGCCGCAGGCCAACGCCCATCCGCAATGCGCCGCCTGGCCAGCGCCGGACGCCTGCTGGCAGGCCTTGATGGGCCTCAATGTCAACCGCCTCGATGGCTGCATCTTGATCAGCAACCAGCCGACACTGCTGCAAGCAGGGCTCAATGCCGGGCTCTGGACCATCGGCCTCGCCGCCTGCCCGCCGGCCGCCAGCGACTGGCAGGACCTCAGCCCGCAAGAGTGCGAACAGCGGCGCGCCCGGGCCACCCTGCAGCTGTTCGCCCTCGGCGTGCATTCGGTGATCGACACCCTGGGCGAACTGCACACCTGCCTGGCCGATATCGGCCTGCGCCGCCTCAAGGGCGAGAAGCCCTGACGGACGCTTTGATCAAGATCATGCAAGGGCCGCGCAGGTGGATTACTCTGAAAGCCAGACACCGACCTTTGGCGCCGTTAGACGGTCTATGCCAGAGACTATTCAGAGAGGAAACGCCATGCCTGCCCGCGAACTACAGCAACAACTCGACACCCTGCGCGAGCAACTGGAGCAAAATCCGCCGCTTTCGCTGGAAGAACGCGAACATCTGCACGAACTGGCGCAGAAAATCGAAGCACAGATCCAGCTGGAAACCGCAGCGCCAGACAGCAGCCTCGCCGATGGCGTCAACCTGGCCGTCGAACGTTTCGAACTGGAGCATCCGGCCCTGGCCGGCACCCTGCGCAATATTGTCCAGACCCTGGGCAATATCGGCATTTAAACGCTCCCTAGGTCATAAGCCCGCCCCATAAAAAACGCCCCGACTCTCACGAGCCGGGGCGTTTTTTTATTCAGAGATTGCCCGGGCCTGTTACAGCCCCGACTGACCACTCATGGCCAGGTCGAGCAACTCACGGTTGGCCACTGCATACATGGCGTAGTCAGTGCCACTGGCGGCACGGATCTCCACCAGCATGGCCCGCCAGCGTTCAACCATCGCCTGGTTCTGCTCAAGCCACAACGCCAGGCGCGCTTCGACTTCCTGCGGGGCATCGGCCATTTGCAGGACCGAGATGGTGATTGCCCGCTGCTGCCAGTCGACATCATCGCGGAACGCTTCACGGGCCTGCGCCTGCCAGTTGTTCTCCACCGGCAAGCCGCTGATTTCCTGCAGGTACCAGGTCAGGTCCAACTCGCTGCCCACGGCAAAGTAGGCCTTGGCCACATCCGCCGCATTCTGCCCAGTGACATCCGCCGCCTCGATAATCGGCAGCAAGGTGTACAGATGCGTAGTGCCCGCCACCATGCGCGCCAGCAATTCCGGCACACCGGCTTCGACATAGGCCTGGTAGCGCGTCTGCCACATCTCGCGGGTCGGCCCTTCCAGCAGCTCGTCCAGCTTGAGACCCAACGCCGCCAGGTGCGGGCCGAAGTGCGCCACATCCCGCGCCGCATCCTGCTCGTTGCGGCGGCTGCGCAGGAACCAACGCGTCGCGCGCCGGCCCAGGCGCATCAGCTCATCCATCAATGCCAACTGGGTTTCAGCGCTGACCTTGTAGTCCAGCGCCTCGATCTGCCGGAACCAATGCGGGAGGTGGAAGATATCGCGCACGATCACATAGGCGCCCGCCACGTTCGCCGGGCTCATGCCCGTCGATTCCTTAAGCCGCTGAACGAAGGTGATACCCATATGGTTCACCAGGTCGTTGGCGATCTGGGTGCTGACGATTTCGCGCTTGAGACGATGACGGCGCATGGCCTCGGCAAACTTGCTCACCAGCATCGGTGGGAAAGCCGTTTCCATATCACGGGTCAGGTAATCGTCATCCGGCACCTGGGAATTGAGCAGCGCCTCCTTGAGATCGATCTTGCTGTAGGAGATCAGCACCGACAGCTCGGCACGGGTCAGGCCATGGCCCGCCGCGACGCGTTCGGTCAGTTGTTCTTCCGACGGCAGGAACTCGATCACCCGGTCCAGCTTGCCGCGCCCTTCCAGGTCGCTCATCAGGCGCTTGTACTCGGCAATCCGCTCGTAGGCACGGCGGGCCGCCAGGGACAGTGCCTGGGTTTGCTTATAGTTGTTGCCCAGCACCAGGCCGCCGACTTCCTCGGTCATGCTGCCAAGCAACTGGTTGCGCTGCTTGCCGGTCATATCCCCGGCCTGCACCACTTCATTGAGCAGGATCTTGATATTCACTTCATGGTCGGAACAGTCCACACCACCGGCGTTGTCGATAAAGTCGGTGTTGGTCGCGCCACCATTGAGGCCGAACTCGACCCGGCCCAACTGGGTCATGCCCAGGTTGCCACCTTCGCCGACAACCTTGCAGCGCAGCTCGTTGCCATTGACGCGCAATGCATCGTTGGCCTTGTCGCCCACATCGGCGTGGCTCTCGGTGCTGGCCTTGACGTAGGTCCCGATACCGCCGTTCCACAGCAAGTCCACCGGCGCCTTGAGCAGCGCGTTGAGCAGCTCGGTCGGCGTCAGCTTGTCGGCCTGGATCGCGAAGCGCTCCTTCATCTGCGCAGAGATGGCGATACTTTTCGCGCTGCGCGAGAAGATCCCGCCACCTTCGGACATGATGCTGGTGTCGTAGTCAGACCAGGCCGAACGCGGCAGATCGAACAGGCGCTGGCGTTCGGCAAAGCTGTTGGCCGGCTGCGGATTGGGATCGACAAAGATATGCAGGTGGTTGAACGCGGCCACCAGCTGCAGTTTGTCCGACATCAACAGACCGTTGCCAAATACGTCGCCGGCCATGTCGCCGACACCGACCACCGTGATGCTGTCTTCCTGGACATTAATACCGCGCTCACGGAAGTGCCGCTGCACACCAACCCAGGCGCCACGGGCCGTGATCCCCATCTTCTTGTGGTCATAGCCGGCCGAGCCACCGGAAGCAAAGGCATCGCCCAGCCAGAAGCCGTAGTCGATGGCAATGCCGTTGGCGATATCGGAGAAGGTCGCCGTGCCCTTGTCCGCTGCAACCACCAGGTAGGGGTCGTCATCGTCGTGGCGCACCACGTTGGCCGGCGGCACCAGGGCACCATCCTTGAGGTTGTCGGTAATATCCAGCAGGCCGGAAATAAAGATCCGGTAGCAGGCGATCCCCTCGGCGGCGATTTCATCGCGGCTACCGCCCAGTGGCAGGCGCCGTGGCAGGAAGCCACCTTTGGCACCGACCGGGACAATGACCGAGTTCTTCACCTGCTGGGCTTTTACCAGGCCCAGGACTTCGGTACGGAAATCCTCCTCCCGGTCGGACCAGCGCAGACCGCCGCGCGCTACATTGCCAAAGCGCAGATGTACGCCTTCGACCCGGGGCGAGTAGACGAAGATCTCAAACTTGGGGACGGGCTTGGGCAGCTCGGGAATCAAGTGCGGGTTGAACTTGAAGCTGAAGTAGGACTTGTTCTGGCCATTGGCGTCGGCCTGGTAGAAGTTGGTCCGCAGGGTAGCCTTGATCAGGTCCAGGTAGCGTCGCAGGATGCGATCTTCGTTAAGCACCTGGACATCGTCCAGCGCCGTCAGGATCGCCTGTTCAAGACGCTGCTGCTTGTCATCCAGGTCCTCGCTGCTCAGTTTGCGGGCCAGGTAAAAACGGGTCTTGAACAACCGGGTCAGTTCCCGGGCGATATCGGTGTGGTTGTTCAGCGTGCTGGCGATGTAGCCAAGGTCGAAGCCCAGGCGAATCTGCTTCAGGTAACGGGCATAGGCACGCAGCAGCGCCACATCGCGCCACGGCAAACCGGCGGTCAGCACCAGGCGGTTAAAGGCATCGTTCTCGGCATCGCCACGCACGATATGCACAAAAGCATCCTGCAACGTGTCGTTGAGCTGCTGGATATCCAGGTTCAAGCCTTCGGCCGCCGTAAAGGCGAAGTCATGGATCCAGAACTCGCGACCATTGCTGTGGCGCAGGCGATACGGGAACTCACCCAGTACGCGCAGGCCAAGGTTTTCCAGGATCGGCAGCACGTCCGACAGCGCCAGTGGCGTATCGGCGTGGTACAGCTTGCAATGCAGTTGCTGCGGGCCGGCACTCTGGCCCAGCGGCTGGTAGAAGCTCATGACCAGTGGATTGGCTTCACCCAGACTGAGCAGGTGCTGCATATCGACCACCGCCGAATGCGCGGCAAACCGCTCACGATAGCCGGCCGGGAAGCCCTTGGGGAAGTCCGTCAGCACAGCTGTACCCTGGGCTTCGCCAAAGCTCTCGACCACCAGGCTCGCGTAATCGTCCTGCCAACTGCGGCAGGCCTGGACCACTTCCTTCTCCAGCAGCAACGGGTCGATATCGATACGGTTCTTCGGATCCACCCGCAGAATCAATTGCACCCGCGCCAGCACGGACTCGGAGAAGAACGTCCAGAACTCACAGTCGCTGGCCTTCAGGCGATCCATCAGAACCTGCTGGATCTTCTGGCGCACCTCGGTGGAATAGATATCGCGCGGCACATAGGCCAGGCAGTAGCAGAAACGTCCGTAGGGGTCTTTACGCAGGAACACGCGAATCTTGTTGCGTTCCTGGATCTGCACAATCGACATCACGGTACTGAACAGTTCGTCCACCGGCGTCTGGAACAGATCGTCGCGTGGCAGCACTTCGACCACCTGGGCCAGTTCTTTGCCCAGATGCGCCTTGGCCTGGAAGCCGGAGCGGCGCTCGATTTCCGCGACCTTGCGGCGGATATACGGGATCACGCGCACGCTTTCGCCATACACCGACGAGGTGTAGAGGCCCATGAAGCGGCATTCCTTGATGACATTACCGTCGGCATCGATCTCGCGAATCGACACGTAGTCCGGGTAGGCCGGGCGATGCACACGGCTAGGGTGCGCCGCCTTGGCAAACGACAGCAGGACCGGCTCGCGCAGGTAGTTGACGGCGTAGTCTTCGATGCGCAGGTCTTCGGCGGTCAGGCCGACGCGCAACAGCTTGGCCAGGCCGAGGAAGGAGTTCGGGTCATATTCGATATGCCCGCCGTCCTGCTCTTCGCGCACCACGAATTCTTCATAGCCGAGGAACGTGAAGTGGTTGCCCACCAGCCACTCCAGAAAGCTCTTGATCTCGGCCTTTTCATCCGGATCCACGGCGTACTGGCTGTTATCCAGGCCAACCAGCAGGTCCTGGACCTTGGCTTTCATCGGCTCGAAGTCGGCTACCGCGACCCGCACTTCGGCCAGCACCTGCTCCAGCTCCTTGGCCAGCACGCTCAACTCAGCGACATTGGCACAGCGATCGATCTCCAGGTACATCAGCGATTCATGGAGAATCCCTTCGCCCTGGGTGCCCTTGGGCAGGATTTCCAGCAATTCGCCCTTGGCCCCACGGCGCACGCTGAGCACAGTGGTCTGCAGGGTATGGATGCTGTAGCCGCGGCGATTGAGTTCGGTACGGACCGAATCCACCAGGAACGGCAGATCGTGGTGCAGCACCTCGACGGCGGTGTGGGTCGACTGCCAGCCATGGCGTTCATAGTCCGGGTTGTACACGCGCACCTGGGGCTGGGCGTGGTCGAAGCGCTCAAGCAGGCGCCAGGCCGACAGCGTACAGCCGGCCAGGTCGGAAAGCCGGCGCTGGGTCAGTTCGTCGAGGGAAATAATGCCGAAGAATTGCTCGGCGAACAGCGCCACTTGTGGCAGTGCCTGCTCGCTGATGTGCTGCGCCAGTGCCGCTTGCAGTTGGTGCTGGAAGTCGGCCTTGCTGGCTGCGGTGAAGAACGCCATCTGTGGTACTCCGCTTGGGCTTGTTATAAATAGAAAAGCGTCGCGTGTAGCCCCGGGAGCCTGCATCGCGGTGCAGGAGCGACCGGGTGGTGCAGAGCGAGCGCGCAGGAGCAAGGCACCGCCTGCACGTTCACAGAATGGGCATCTACAAAAACGACTGCCGAGCCTGCGGGCTGTGTCTTTAGAGATGACTATCCGTTGCGCAGCTTAACCACTGCTGGAAGGCTGCTCTTGCGACGCTGCGACATATTCGGTCATCGGCACGCAGACAATCGGCGGCGACGCAACATCAGCGCCCACACCAGAATAGTCGCGCTCACCAGAGTTAGCCCCAGAATCGCCGCCATTGGCCACCAGGTCTGCGCCAAAGGGCGCACGACCGCCGGCTCCACCCGCGCGGGGCGCACCTCCTGAAGCCGCTGTTGATAGTCACGCAGGTGCTGGGCACTGGCGCGCAGCGCATCGACCCCCGGCACCCGAAGGTCTTCGTCCTCACGCTGGGCCATGGCCTCGGCCTGGCGATTGAACTGCAACTGATGCAACTGCCTGTTGATCTGAGCCACCCGGCGCTGGCCCTCCTCGCCCAGGCGCGCGGCCTGCCAGGCCTGCAGTTCATCCTGCAATTGCGCACGCAACACCGTATCGGCCTCAAGCAAGCTGGCAATCCGGGCTTTCTTGCGGACCTCGTAGTTAAGTCGTGCGGCAAATAGCCTGGCTTCCAGCTCAGCGACACGATTGCCGACGATCACCTTCAATTCCTCGGCAATACGTTCACCTTCGCGAGCGATGACAAACGCGGCAAAAGCCTCGAGCAATGCCGCGCCCTGCCGGTCGTCGCTGTAGTGGTAAACCAGACGCAGCGAATGCGGAGCCTGCACGGGCTTGGCCCCTTCGATCCGCGTGACCCGCAAGGTGCCCTCGCCGAAGGCCTGCGGCGTCACGCCCTCCAATGCCGGGCTGGCAATAAAGGCCTGGCGCTCCTGGAGCGACTCAAAGGCAATGGCCAACCGCGTAATGGCTTCGTCCGGCGTCAAACTGAACACCCCTGGGCGGTTCAGTCCATCCAGGTCGCTGCGCGAAGCGGGCTGTACATGCAGCTCAACCTGCGGATGTCGATACTCGATAAACCAATAGGCTGCGCCGCCAAGCCAGCACAGTGCCAGGCTCAAGCCCAGTACCCGCATAAAGAACAGAGGCAACCGCCTGGGGGACCGGGGCAGGCCTGACGTCGCTGCGACGCTCAACATCGTTCTCCTACACTGCTTAAAGAAAAAACCATATCCAAATCAGGCAAATGGCAGATTGCCCAAGCCTTGGACCGCGAGAGAAAAACACAGCCCCCGAATGCGACCTATAAGAGCGCTCTCAAAACACCCAAACCTCCGTAAAGAGGGCGCAGGAATTGACCGAGTCACCCAGCGTCGTCCGAAAAAGCCGCCGAAGCCGCTGCACGCCATCAGCGATACTGGCAAAATCACCTCCATTAGCCCGTATCGCCTCGACAGGAACCCGATAATGCAACTGACCACCGCCCAGCTGTTTGCCAATCCGTGTGATGAAGAAGAAGACAACATGGCGCTGATCTTCTGCGAAACCGTGGAGCAGGAAACCCTGCTGCTGTCGCGTTTCCCGGACGACGAAGACGTGGCGCTCAGCCTGGGGGACGACGCCTATGCGTGGCAGGACCTGAAAATCACCTTCGGCCCCGAGCGCCTGCTGATCGAGTTGAGCGCCAACGATGCCGCCGACTTCAATGGCATCGACCATCTAGAGATCCGCCATGCGACGCCTGCAGGCGATCTGGCGGAGGTCGAAGCGACGTTGCGCATCATTCTGGACGGGACCGGCACCTATATCAGCGAGCTGGATAACTGAGACCAGGCTGAGCGACCTCATACGCCGACACGCCCACGCGGCGTCCGATCGCGGCGTCCCACGCTTCGCCAGCGCCGTGTAAAACCGCATCGAGGGCGCTTTACGAATGTCCTGTATCCGATGACGGCGTGGCGCCAACGACTACGTCGGCATCACGCGATACAAATCGACACCTGACGAAACGATGGATCAATAAACGACCAAAGCACAATAGCCAGGCGGCCCCTTGGCCCACTCCAATCGCTGATTTGCGCAAAAACTTGCAATTGTCCCCAACGCCGTTAGTCGCCGCCCCTCGCGATGGATTAAAGTAACGCCCCCAGCCGTGGCGTTTTATCGATTGCCACCGCCACTCCTTCCAGGAACCGTCATCGATGGAACATCGTGAAGCGCTGCTCGCGTTGCGAACCTTTCTTTCAGCACAGATTCTCGGCCAGGAAAAACTGATCGAGCGCCTGCTGATCGCCCTCCTCGCGGACGGTCACATGCTGGTCGAAGGCGCACCCGGCCTGGCCAAGACCAAGGCCATCAAAGAACTGGCCGAAGGCATCGAAGCCCAGTTCCATCGTATCCAGTTCACCCCCGACCTGCTGCCCGCCGACATCACCGGCACCGAGATCTATCGCCCGGAAACCGGCAGCTTCGTCTTCCAGCAAGGGCCGATCTTCCACAATCTGGTGCTGGCCGATGAAATCAACCGCGCCCCGGCCAAGGTCCAGTCGGCGTTGCTCGAAGCCATGGCCGAGCGCCAGGTCAGCGTTGGGCGCAGCACCTATGAGCTGTCGCCACTGTTTTTGGTGATGGCAACCCAGAACCCCATCGAGCAGGAAGGCACCTACCCGCTGCCCGAAGCCCAACTCGACCGCTTTCTGATGCATGTGAAGATCGGTTTCCCCGACGCGGCCGTCGAGCGGCGGATTCTTCAGCAGGCCCGGGGCGAAGCCCTGAACGGCGAAACCAAACCGGAGCGCCGGGTGAGCCAGCAGGCGATCTTCGCCGCGCGCAAAGAGATTCTCGGCCTCTATATGGCCGACGCCGTAGAGGAATACCTGGTGCAACTGGTGATGGCGACCCGCACCCCGGGCAAATTCGACCCGGAGATGGCCGAATGGATCGCCTACGGCGCCAGCCCCCGCGGTTCCATCGCCCTGGACCGCTGCGCCCGGGCGCATGCCTGGCTCGCGGGACGCGATTTTGTCAGCCCGGAAGATATCCAGGCGGTGCTCTTCGATGTCCTGCGCCACCGCATCATCCTGTCGTTCGAAGCCGAAGCGGCAGGGATCGACCAGGACCGCGTGGTCCAGCGGATTCTCGATGTCGTGGCCGTCGCCTGAATCATGACCCACCCCCTGCCCGCCGAACCCGGCATCCGAGTGACCCTGGCCGAGCTGATCGAGATGCGCCATCGCGTGCGCGAAGTGCAACTGTTCTCGACGCCCAGCCAGCGCAGCCCGTTGATCGGCCTGCATCACTCGAAACTGCGCGGGCGCGGTGTGGATTTCGACCAGGTGCGCGTCTATCAGCCCGGTGACGATGTGCGCACCATCGACTGGCGCGTCACCGCCCGCACCCAGGAGCCGCACACCAAGCTGTTTCATGAAGAGCGCGAGCGACCGATCTTTATTCTGGTGGAGCAGAGCCGACCGCTGTTTTTCGGCTCCGGCCTGATGTTCAAGTCAGTGCTCGCGGCCCAGGCGGCAAGCCTGATCGGCTGGGCTGCCCTAGGACACAACGACCGGGTCGGCGGCCTGGTCTTCGGCGATAACGAACACTATGAAATCAAGCCCCGGCGCAGCAAGCAGAGCCTGCTGCAGCTGCTCAATCGCCTGGTGCGGGTCAACCAGTCGCTGCACACCGAAATCCAGCCCGACCCCAACGCCCTCGGCCTGGCCCTGATTCGCGCCCGCGAAGTGCTGCGCCCGGGCAGCCTGGTGATCCTGATCTGCGACGAGCGGGCCTTGAGCGAGGCGGCCGAACAGCAACTGAGCCTGCTGTCGCGCCATTGCGACCTGCTGATGCTGCCGCTGTCCGATCCGCTGGATCATGCCCTCCCCGCTGCCGGGCTGCTGCGTTTTGCCGAGCGCGGCGCGCAGTTGGAGCTCGACACCCTGAACGTCGAGTTGCGCCAGGCCTATCGTGCCCAGGCCGAAACCCGAATCGCCCGCTGGGAGCTGCTCGCGCAGAAACTGCGCGTGCTGCTGATGCCCCTCAGCACCCAGAGCCCGATGGTCGAGCAGTTGCGCGAGTACCTCAACCCACAACGCCCGGGTAAATCCTCGTGAGCAGCCTCGACCAGTTACAGCCACTGATCGCGCCACCGGCCATCGGTTTCTGGCCACCGGCCCCGGGCTGGTGGCTGTTGATCGTACTGGTGCCTGCCCTCGGCTGGGGCCTGTGGTGGCTGCGCCGGTTCCTGCCGGTGCGCCGTGCCGTCAGCCGTGCCGAACAACCCCTGGACCCGGTACGCCTGGCCGCCCTGGCTGAACTGGCGCAACTGACCAAGCCCTACGACGGTGCTCCCGCCGGCGCCTGGCTACAACAGCTCAACGCCCTGCTCAAGCGCCTGTGCCGCAACCACTATCCTTACAGCCAGAGCCACACCCTCAATGGTCGCAAGTGGCTGGCCTTTCTCGACAATCGCTGCCCGGCCGCGGGGCTGACCCGCTGGATGGTATTGGTCGAGGGGGCCTACAAGCCAGAGTGCACACTGGATGACAAGGCCATCGCCGGACTGAACCAGGCCGTCGAAATCTGGATCCGCAAACATGTTTGAATTCGCCTGGCCGTGGATTTTCGCCCTGCTGCCGCTGCCCTGGCTACTGCGGGTAATGCTGCCGGCGGCCGACAGTGGCGAGGCGGCGCTCAAGGTCAGCTTTCTCGGCGAGCTGGAAGGCCTCGCCCGACGCCGCGCCCGTGCCAACCTGCCGGCCTGGCGCCAGCAGAGTCCGTTTGTCCTGCTCTGGCTGCTGTTGCTGATCGCCGCGGCGCGCCCGCAATGGCTCGGCGAACCACTGCCAGTGGCCGCCAGCGGCCGCGACCTGCTGGTGGCGGTGGATGTGTCCGGCTCCATGGACTTTCCCGATATGCAGTGGCAAGGCGATGACATCAGCCGGCTCAGCCTGGTCAAGCATCTGCTCGGCGACTTTCTGCAAAACCGCGAGGGTGACCGCGTGGGCCTGATCCTGTTCGGCAGCCAGGCCTATCTACAGGCCCCGCTGACGTTCGACCGGCATACCGTGCGGGTCTGGCTCGACGAGGCACGCATCGGCATTGCTGGGAAGAACACCGCCATTGGCGACGCCATCGGCCTGGCGCTCAAGCGCCTGCGCCAGCGACCCGCCCAGAGCCGGGTACTGATCCTGGTCACCGACGGCGCCAACAACGGGGGCGAGATCGACCCGCTGACCGCCGCCCGCCTGGCCGCCGAGGAAGGCGTGCGCATCTACCCCATCGGCATCGGCGCCGACCCGGAGCAAACCGGCACCCTGGGCTTTCTCGGCCTGAACCCGAGCCTGGACCTCGATGAACCGGCGCTCAAGCAGATCGCCGAAATCACCCACGGCCGCTACTTTCGCGCACGCAATGGCGAAGAACTCCAGGCAATCCAGGAAACCCTCGACGAACTGGAGCCGGTGACCCAGCAGCCGACCCGCGCGCGGCCGGCACAGGCTTTGTATAGCTGGCCATTGGCCCTGGCGGTACTGCTGAGCCTGCTGCTGGTCGCGCGGGAACGCTGGCCGAACCATCCGCTGCAACAGCTGTTCAACCCCGAGCGTTTCAAGCTGCAGCCCAGTGACTGGCGCGAACGACTCAAGCGTCTGCGCCTGCGGAGGCGTCGATGAGCGAATTCTGGCCCCATGGCCTGCGGCCCGCCTGGCTGTTGCTCGCGCCCCTGATGGGCTGGCTGCTCTGGCAGGTCTGGCATCGCCAGAAACGCGCCGGACGCTGGCAGATGATCCTGCCTTCAGCCTTTCATCGCGTCTTGCTCAGCGGCGGCAATGGCAATGACAGCAAACTGCCTTGGATCGCCCTCGGGCTGGCCTGGCTGCTCGCCCTGCTGGCGCTGCTCGGACCGAGCTGGCAGCGGGTCGAGCAGCTCAGCCAGAAACCCGCCGACCCTCTGGTCGTGCTGCTTGAACTCACGCCGCAGATGCTCGCCACCGACACCCAGCCCAACCGCCTCGAACAGGCACGGCGCAAACTCTTCGATCTGCTGCAGGCGCGCAGCGATGCCCAGACCGCGATTGTCGTCTATGCCGGCAGCGCCCATACCCTGGTGCCGCTGTCCGACGACCTGGCGACCAGCCGCAACCTGCTTGAAGCGCTCAAGCCGTCTATCATGCCTCAGGCCGGGCAGCGTGCCGACCTGGCCGTGGACAAGGGCCTGGCGCTGCTCAAACAGGGTGCCCTAGGCCAGGGTCGACTGCTCCTGATTGCCTCCTCGCTGAGCGAGCAGGAACGCACCGGCATCGAACAGGCACTCAAGGGGCAGTCGACGCCACTGCTGATCCTCGGTGTCGGCAGCCGCGACGGCGCGCCGGTGGTCCAAGAAGATGGCAGCCTGCTCAAGGACGATCAGGGCGCCATCCTGCTACCGCGCCTGGACAGCCCCAGCTTCAAGGCCTTTGCCAGCGACGTCGGCGGACGTTATCGCCAGGCCCGCCTGGATGACAATGACCTGCGCGGCCTGGGCCTGCTGGGTGGCCCACGGCAGATGCGCGCCACCGGCCAGATCCAGCAGTTGGACAGCTGGGCCGACCAGGGCTATTGGCTATTGCTACCCCTGCTGCTGTTGGCCGCCTGCGCCGGACGCCGGGGCTGGTTGTTCTGCCTGCCATTCCTGTTGCTACTGCCGCCCCAGACCAGCCAGGCCTTCGAATTCCGCGACCTGTGGCTACGCCCCGATCAACAGGGCCAGGCGCTGCTGCGCCAGCAACGTCCCGGTGACGCCGCCAAACGCTTCGAAGACCCGCAATGGCAGGGCCTGGCCCTCTACGAGGCCGGCGACTACAGTGCAGCGGCCCGGCGCTTCGCCGAAGGCAGCACGGCCAGCGCGCACTACAATCGCGGTAATGCCCTGGCGCGCAGCGGCGAGCTGGAAGCGGCACTGGATGCCTATGAACAGGCCCTCGAACTGCAACCGGACCTGCAACCGGCCCTGCACAACAAGGCCCTGGTGGAGGAATTGCTGGAGCAGCGCAACGCCACAGCCGAGGACGAGACGGACAACGACCGCGATGCCGAGGAAGGCGACACTTCGACACCCGCGCCGCCGACCGAGACGCCAGCCGCCGGCGGCAATCAGGACCCCAACGGCAGCCCGCAGCCCCAACCGGGTGACAGCGGCGAGCCGGCGGAAAAAACGCCCGAGCCCGGCGGCAATGACGTGCCCGGCAGCGAACTCGGCGATGAAAGCACCACGCGGCCGCCCTCACAGTTGGGCGCCGATGCCCTCGACGGCGAGCACCGCCAAGCACTGGAACAATGGCTGCAACAGATCCCGGACGATCCCGCCGAACTGCTGCGCCGCAAATTCTGGTACGAACAGCAGCTGCATCAGGAAAAGACTCGATGAATCGCCTTAGCGCCCTCTTGCTCGTCGCCTTTTTCTGGGCCGTACACGCCCAGGCGACAGGCCTGCTCGCCAGTGTCGACCGGGCACGACTGACCGTCGGCGAGTCGGTGGAACTGACCCTGGAATCCAACGACGTCACCCTGTTTGGCAAGCCTGACCTGGCACCGCTGGACGCCCTGTTCGAGGTACGCGGTACGCGCCAGGTCAACCAACTGACCACTCTGGACGGCGACAGAAGAGCCACCACCCGCTGGATCGTCACGCTGGTCCCCCGCCACAGTGGCACCGTGGTGATCCCGCCGCTCAAGGTTGGGGAGTTCACGACTGCGCCCATCCCCCTGCAAGTGCTCGAGAACAGCAGCCAGAAAGACAGTGGCAAGCTGGCGCCGGTATTTATCGATGCCAGCCTCGACCAGGACAGTGTCTATGTGCAAGCCCAGGCCATCCTGACCCTGCGTATCTACCACTCGGTCTCCCTGTATGACGACAGCAACCTCGCGCCCCTGCAGATCCCCGATGCGCGCATCGAGCAACTGGGGGAGTCGCGCACCTATGAAAAGCTGATCAACGGCCTGCGCCATGGCGTGATCGAGCTGCGCTACGCCATCTATCCCCAGCACAGTGGCCCGTTGATCATCCCGGCACTGGTCTTCAGCGCGACCCAGGTCGATGCCCAGCCAGGCACTGCGGCCCAGGGCCAGAGACCGGGCAAGCTGCTGCGCGTCAGCTCGGCACAAGTCCCTCTCACCGTCAAACCGCGACCCGCCGACTACCCGGCCGATACGCCCTGGCTGCCGGCACGCAGCCTGAGCCTGAGCGAAAGCTGGAACCCGGAACCCGACCACAGCCAGGTTGGCGATTCGCTGACCCGCACCCTCACCCTCAAGGCCGAAGGCCTGTCCAGTGCCCAGTTACCGGCGTTGCCGGCGACCGAGGTCAGTGGCCTGCGGCGCTACCCGGACCAGCCTCAACTGGACAATCAGACCAGCGAGCGCGGCCTGATCGGCAGCCGTGAAGAGCGCGAGGCGCTGGTGCCCGGGCACAGCGGCGATTTCGAGCTACCGGCGGTCGAAGTGGTCTGGTGGAACACCCACGAGGATCATCTGGAACGCAGCAGCCTGCCGGCACGCACGCTGCGGGTGGCCAGTAACCCGAGCCTGGTGGTCGACACCCCGAGCAACGTCGGCATCAGCGACCCGCAGCCACGCAGCGAAGACCTCTGGCGCTGGCAGCTCAGCACCCTGGTCCTGGCCTGCACCACCCTGCTTGGCTTCGGCCTGTGGTGGCGTGCGCGCTGGCAGCCGGCAATCCACCGCGCAGCGCAGACCGGGCCAAGCCCGCGCACCCTGCTCGACGACCTCAAGCGCAGTTGCCTGGCCAATGACCCCCAGGCCACCCGCCAGGCCCTCGACGCCTGGGCTCGTCAGCAACCGGAAACCCTGGCGGATATGGCCGCGCGCTTCGTGCCGTTGTCCGATGCCCTCGACGGCCTCAACGGCGCCCTCTACAGCGAGACCGGCCAGCATTGGCAAGGTGAGGAACTGTGGCGGGCCATCCGCTTGATCCCGGCCGCAGAAGGTGTCCAGGCGCCAGCCGGCGACACCAGCCTGCCGCCGCTCTACCCCAAGTAGCCCGGGGCCGCGACAGGCCCCTTGATGCCCCGGTGCGCGTTTGCCAGTAGACTGGGCGATTATTGTTTGCCGCCCCTCGCTCTCGCGGAGTCTGCCTTGCGTCTGTTTCATACCTCCGACTGGCACCTGGGCCAGAACCTCCATGGCCAGGAACGTGACTACGAACACCTGTGCTTTCTCGACTGGCTGCTTGCCCAACTGGCCAGCCAGCGACCCGATGCCTTGCTGATCGCCGGCGACATCTTCGACACCGCCAACCCACCACTCAAAGCCCAGGAACGGCTCTACGACTTTATCGTCAGCGCCCACGAACAGCAGCCCCAGCTCAGCATCGTCATGATTGCTGGCAACCACGATTCCGGCTCACGCATCGAGTTGCCGGCGCCCTTGATGCGCCGCCTCCGTACCCACGCCATCGGCCGGATCCTCTGGCTCGACGACGGCGAGCTGGACGCCGAGCGCCTGCTGATTCCCCTGCCCGACGCCGATGGCAACATTGCCGCCTGGTGCCTGGCCCTGCCGTTTCTGCGCCCGGCCGAAGTCACTGGCGCGCAATTGGGTGACGACTATCTGCGCGGGATCGGTCAAGTCCACGAGCGGCTGATTGCCGCCGCCAACGCCCGCCGTCAGCCAGGCCAGGCACTGGTCGCCATCAGCCACGCCCATATGGCCGGAGGCTCGATTTCCGAGGACTCCGAGCGCAGCCTGATCATCGGCAATGCCGAGGCCCTGCCCGCCAGCTTGTTCGACCCCAGCGTCAGCTACGTCGCCCTCGGCCATCTGCACAAGCCGCAGCAGGTCAATGGCGAAAGCCGTATTCGTTACAGCGGCTCGCCGATTCCGCTGTCGTTTTCCGAAATCAGCTACCCCCATCAGATTCTCGATATCCAGCTCGAAGGCGAGACCCTGCTCAGCGTCGAGCCCCGCCTGATCCCTCGGGCAGTCAACCTGCAGCGCCTGGGGCCGGCACCACTGAACGAAATCCTCGCCCAACTGGCCGACCTGCCGGATATCGACCTGCTCGCCGAAACCCGCCGCCAACCCTGGCTGGAGGTGCGCGCGCGCCTTGACGAACCGCAACCGGACCTGCGTCAGCAAATCGAAACCGCGCTGCAGGGCAAGGCCGTGCGCCTGGTACGGATCGCCGCCGAGTATGCCGGGCGCAACACGGATGGCAGCGAGCGCGAGGAACAGTTGATTGAACTTGACCAGCTCAGCCCCCAGGAGTTGTTCAAGCGCGCCTGGCAGGACCAGTACGCCAGCGAGGTCGACCAGGCAACCCTGGAAGATTTCGCCGTGCTGTTGCAGGACGTCCAGCAGGAGGAACAGGCATGAAAATCCTGGCGATTCGCCTGAAGAACCTTGCCTCGCTGGCCGGGCCTTTCGAACTCGACTTCACCGCCGAACCGCTGGCCAGCGCCGGCCTGTTCGCGATTACCGGGCCCACCGGCGCCGGCAAAAGCACCCTGCTCGACGCCCTGTGCCTCGCGTTGTTCGGTGCCGTACCGCGGCTCAATAATATCGGTCGGGAAACCAAGGTCCCGGAAGTCGACGGCGAAATCAGCACCAGCGACCCACGCACCCTGCTGCGCCGAGGCACCGGCAGCGGCTTTGCCGAAGTCGACTTTGTCGGCATCGATGGCCACCGCTACCGCGCCCGCTGGGACACCAATCGCGCCCGCGAGAAGCCCAATGGCAAATTACAGGGCAGTCGCCAGAGCCTCTATGACCTGGACCAGCAGCAACTGCTGAGCAACCAGAGCCGCAGCGAATACAAGCAACTGATCGAAGCCAAGCTGGGCCTGAACTTCGAGCAGTTCACCCGCGCCGTGATGCTGGCCCAGAGCGAGTTCAGCGCCTTCCTCAAGGCCGACGACAAGGACCGCAGCGAGCTGCTGGAAAAACTCACCAATACCGCGATCTATAGCCAATTGGGTCGTCGTGCGTTCACCCGGAGCAAAGAAGCCGAGGACGTCTGCAAGCAACTGGCACTCAAGGCCGAAGGCAGCGCCGCACTGGAACCCGAAGCCCGCGCCGCCCTCGACCTGAGCCTCGAACAGGCTCAGGCCCAGCTGAAGTTGCACCAGGGCCAACTGCGTCAGCTCGAACAGCAACAGCAATGGCTCAACGAGCTGCAACGCTTGCAGGACCTGCAGTCCAGCGCCGCTGAACAGTTGCTCCAGGCCCAGCAGCAACGCGCCGACCAACAGGCCCAACGCCTGCAACTGAGTCGCCTGGAACAACTGACGCCCCAGCGCCATCTCTTTGTCCGGCACACCGAGTTGCAGACCCAACTGAGCCCCCTGGCGGCACAAATGGGCGAGCAGCGCCAGCAACTCGAATCCGCGCGCACGCGCGCCGACCAGCTTGAACAACAGCTGCAAACCGCCCAGGCCCAGCGCGCCGCCGCCCAGCAGCGCCGCAGCGAAGCCGCCCCTGGCTTGCGCCAGGCCATGGAAACCGAACACGGCCTGGCCCTGCTGCGCGACCAGACGCAGCAGGCCAACAGCCTGCGACAAGAAGCCGAACAGGCCCTGCAACTGGGGCGCGAAGCGCTCCAGGGGTTGCGCGCCCGCCAAGAGCAAAGCAGCACACGCCTGGCCGGCATCGCTGAACAGCTGGCCGAAAGTGTCGAGTGGGCGTCACTGGCCGAAGCCTGGCCCCTTCACCGCGAACGCTTGCAGCAGGTGCTCAAGATTGCCAGCCGGCTGCACACCGGCCAGGGCGAACTCCCCGCCTTGCAGCAACGCGCCGCCAGCGCCGAACAGGCACTGGGCGAACAGCGCGCCAGCCTGGAAATCCTCTACCGTGAAGCCGGGGCCGAACCCGAGGCCGTCGGCGAACAGGTGCAAACCCTCGCCAGCCTGCTGCAGGACAGTCATCGCCAGCAGCACAGCCTGCAGGAGCTGCAACGCCTCTGGCAGGCCCAGCACAGCCTCGACCAACGGCTCGCGGAACTGCAACAGCGCCTGCACGAGGCTCAGCAGCAGCGCGAGCAGCTCAATCGCGAAGGCCTTGAGGCCAAGGAGCAGCTCAAGGTCGCCGAGCAGACCCTGACCATTACCCGCGAAGTGCTCGAACGCCAGCGCCTGGCCCGCAGCGCCAGCGTCGAAGAATTGCGCGCCCAGTTGCAGGACGACCAGCCGTGTCCGGTCTGTGGCAGCCAGGAACACCCCTACCATCAACCCGAGGCCCTGTTGCAGAGCCTCGGGCGCCATGATGAAAGTGAAGAGGCCCAGGCCCGCGCGCAGGTCGAAGCACTCAAGGAAACCCTTGCCCAGTTGCGTGAAAAAGCCGGTGGCCTGATTGCCCGGCAAAAAGAGCAGCTGGGCCAGCAGGACACCCTCAACCAGGAACGGCAAACCCTGGCGCCCAGCCTGGAAGCCCATCCGCTGTACCCGCAACTGGCCGATCAGGCCGTCGACCAGCGCGCGGCCTGGCTCACGCTGCGCCTTGGCCAGCTACAACAACGCATCGCCCAGGACGAGCAACGCCAGGGGGCGCTGCTGGCCCTGCAAAAGGACGCCGCACGCCTACAACAACAACTGCGCGCCAGTGAACAGGCCAGCCAGACGGCCAGCCAGCAATGGGTCGAACAGACCCGCCAACTGACGGCCGACCGCCAGCGCCTGGACGAAGAGCTCGACGGTTTCAGCAGCCTGCTCTGCGCCGCCACCCTCCAGCGCCTGCGTGATGAGCCGACGACCACCTTTATGCAGTTGGATCGCCAGGTCAGCCAGCACCTGGCGTATCTGGAACAGCAGCGCGATGAACAGCAAGAGCAAAGCGAGCGGCAGAAAACCCTCGATCTGCAACAGGTCGAGCAGCTCAATCGCGAGCACTTGCTGGGTGAACGGCAACAACGTTGCGCCCTGCTTGAAAGCCAGGCCCGTGAGGCTCAGCAGCAACTTGAACACTTGCTGGCCGGGCAACCCAGCGCCGCACAGTGGCAATTGCAACTGGAGCAAGCGCTCGACCAGGCGCGCCAGACCGAAACCGATAGCGCCCAAGCCTTGCAGGCGGTGCGTGACCAGTTGATCCAGCTCGACAGCGACCTCAAGGCCCGCCAGGAGCGACTTGCCAGCCTGGAGCAAGAGTACCGGGACCTGAGCAACACCCTGGATGAGTGGCGCCGCCAGCATCCGGACCTCGACGAAGCCAGCCTGGGACAGCTACTGAGCTTCGACGACGGCGCCATCAGCGCCCTGCGCCAGCACCTGCAACTGGGGGAAACCGCCATTGAACAGGCCCAAGTACGGGTCCAGGAACGTGAGCAAACCCTGCACCAGCATCTGGCCCAACGCAACGGCCAACATGACGCCGAGGCACTGCTCCAGGCGCTAAACGAACGACAAGGCCAGTTGACCCAGAGCGAACAGCAATGCGCCGAACTGCGCGCACAACAGGCCGAAGACCAGCGCCGCCAGCACGCCAACCAGGCCCTGCAGGCACAAAGCGCTGCCGCCAACGCCGAGTACCGCCGCTGGGCGCGCCTGAGCGAGCTGATCGGCTCGGCCACCGGCGATCGGTTCCGCAAGATCGCCCAGGCCTACAACCTCGACCTGCTGGTCCACCACGCCAACGCCCAGTTGCAGCAACTGGCTCGCCGCTATCGCCTCAAACGAGGTGGCAGCATGCTCGGGCTACTGGTACTGGATACGGAAATGGGCGATGAACTGCGCTCGGTGCATTCGCTGTCCGGCGGCGAAACCTTCCTGGTGTCCCTGGCGCTGGCCCTGGGCTTGGCGTCCATGGCCTCGAGTACCTTGAAGATCGAATCGCTGTTTATCGACGAAGGGTTCGGCAGCCTCGACCCACAATCGCTGCAACTGGCCATGGACGCCCTGGATGGCTTGCAGGCTCAGGGCCGCAAGGTCGCGGTGATTTCCCACGTGCAGGAAATGCATGAGCGCATCCCGGTGCAGATTCAGGTGCGGCGCCAGGGCAACGGCCTGAGCACGCTGGAGGTGATATGAGCACGGCGGTCCTGTACTCGTTCCGACGCTGCCCCTATGCCATTCGGGCGCGTCTGGCCCTGCGCTACAGCGGCGTGCCGGTGCACATCGAGGAAGTCAGCCTGAAGGCCAAGCCGGCGCGCCTGCTCGAGCTGTCGCCCAAGGCCACGGTACCGGTGCTGGCCTGTGCCGATGGCCAGGTGATCGAGCAGAGCCTGGAGATCATGCAGTGGGCACTGACGCACAATGATCCGGATAACTGGCAGTTGCTGGATCAGCCAGACGCCCGGCAAGCGGGCTTGCGCCTGATTGCCGCCAACGACACGCAGTTCAAGCACTTGCTCGATGCCTACAAATACCCGGAGCGCCATCCACAGCAATCGATGCCGGCCCACCGTGAAGCGGCCAGTGCCTTTATCGCGTGCCTGGATCGCCGCCTGCAAGAGCAGGCCGGGTTGGTCGCGCCGACGCTGAGCCTGGCGGATTTCGCCCTGCTGCCTTTTGTGCGCCAGTTTGCCCATGTCGACCGTGACTGGTTTGCGCAGACGCCCTATGGGCATCTGCAGGCCTGGCTGGCGCGACACCTGGAATCCAGGCTCTTCATCGAGAGCATGGCCAAGGTGCCCTAGGAGGCGCCTTGGTGTTCGCTGGATCAGAGGGCGCTTATGCGCAGCTCAGGCTGTTTACGAGTGGCTTTTGTGATCCAGGGCGGCATAGAAATTGGCGCTTTGTTGCAGGTACTTCTGGGTGTAGGAATGGCTGGACGTTTTTTTCTCGCGGGCTTCCACACTGGCGCTGGCAGGCAGGGCAACGGATGCGGAAATAGCGGAAGCGGCGATCACGGCAAAGAGATTGAAGTTCATGGCACTAACCCTCGGTTGAGCTGCTTGGTTGACCTTTGAGGCCGTGGTCCAAAACTACTCCGAGGGCGGGCACGGCTGAAATTCATTGCAGCAGTAGCCACTATCAGCGCCATCGATAGAAGCCCTAATGCGACAGGAACTGCAGAGCGGCAGGCGAATCGATTGCCAGGCGCTGTATCACCTCGCCCAACAGGCCCGTGGCCGGGTCGCGGGCCAGGACCACCACCTGGTTGCTGCGCTGGTTGGCCACCAGCACAAACCGGCCCGTGGGATCGAGGCTGAATTCGCGCGGCTCGATGCCTTCCACTGAGCGCCGCTGGATTTCGTCAAGCTGGCCGCTATCAGGGTCGATGGCAAACACCAGCAGCTGGTTGGCCGTCCCGCGATTGCTGACATATAGAAAGCGCCCATCCGCCGAGCCGTGCAAGGCGCCGGCAGCCTTGTCGGAGGCCGGCCGACCTGCGGCCAGGTCCAGCAACTGGCGGCGCTCCAGCCGGCCCTCGCGGTAGTCGAACACGGCCACCTGCGCACTGAGTTCCAGGGTCAGGTAGACATGCCGCCCCCCAACCCCGAACCACAGATGCCGCGGCCCGCTGCCCGTCGGCAGCACCACCGCCGCGGCGGCCTCCAGCGGTATGGGGTGCTCGGCCCGATAACGATAGACAAAGACCCGGTCGGCCCCCAGATCGCTGACAAACACATAACGCCCATCGGCAGAAGACACGACCGAATGCGGGTGAGACGAAGCCTGGTGCTGGGCAGCCTGCCGTTCGCGTTGCATAACCGCCGCCAGGCGCCCGTCATCAGCCAGCTTGAGCACCGCAAGATTGCCGCCCGGCTGGGGCTGTACAGCGTAGTTAGCGACAAACAGATAGCGCTCATCGCGACTCAGGCTGGCATGGGTCGGTTCATCGCCCTGGCTGGGAACCTGGTTGAGCGGGCTTAGCCAGCGGCTCTGCGGATCGATGGCAAAACTGCTGACCCGGCCCACCGGATCGACCTGGCCCGGACCATTTTCATTGACCGCATACACGCGTCGCTGATCGGCGGACAGCACCAGCCAGGAGGGATTGGCGGTCTTGAGCACCTGCCGTGGCCGAGGATCGAGGTGGCCAGTCGCGCTATCGAAGCGAAAGCGATAGATGCCTTCGCTGGCGCCCTGGGTATAAGTCCCCACCAACAGTTCCCCGGCTGGGGTTTCAGCCGCAGGCAGGAGCAGGACGAGCACACCGCTGGCCAGTAACGACGACCAGCGGCGGCGGATCATCAGAGGGTTTCGTCGCTATCGTCGTCAGTATTGTTGCCCGAGTGCGCACTCAGGCACACCAGCCGATGCTCCCCGTTTTCGCCCAGCAGGGTCCAGCTCTGCAGGGCCGTGTCGAAGGTCGCGGCCTGGACCTGGGCCAGACTGAACGACCACTGCTTGGCGGCGCGACCATCCATGCATTCGATCTTCAACTGGGCGTCGTCCAGCGTGAAATCAAAGGCATGCAGACCGTCGATTTCAAGCATGTCGCAGGTGTCCAGAGCATTGAGCAGGGTGTCGGTAGAGCCGGTCATAACATTCAGTCACCAAAAGGAAAGCCTGCATGATAGGCCAAATCCCCTGGGCCGGCGAAACCCCTTGCATCGCGTTAACCCGCCCTTAATCCCCTGCCACCAGACTCCCTTCCTATCGAAGTACATCTCAGCAGCCCGTTGGCTCCTTTGGACGAGGTGTTCTCCCTTGGCGTCCCTCCCCGGACGCCTTTTTTATGCCCGCCTTTTCTGCGTCGGGAAAGTACAAAACCGCGACGCCACTCAATAGCCGCCTACAGGCAAGGCGCCCTACCCTTGTGTTTTTGCCAAGGTGGATCTTATGAGCGTGGCGTATCAGTACGTATTGAAACAACTGTGCATGGCCCTGGATATGCCGGAGCCGCAGGAATTTGACGAGGTCACCAGCCTGCAGGTCGGCGAGCATGTCTGCCATTTGACCGAACATCCGACGGACCATCTGCTGATCTTTACACGTATCGAACCGAGCGATGGGCAGCAAGCCCAGGAACAGAACCTGTTTAGCCAGGAATTGTGCAAGCCCACGCTGGGCCTGGATGCCGAGACCGATACCCAGGTGCTATGGAACCGCCAGTCCCTGCTGCAGATGGATCGAGCGATGATTCACCACCAGCTGGAAATGCTGATCGAGGCGGCCGAACGCCTGAGCACACCAGCAAACTGACTACCCACGCTGTAACAGTGCTAACAGTGCCTGCCCCGAACAAACGGGGCAGGCATATTTTTTTGCGGAAGATCCTCGGCCAAGCAAGGTAAGCAGGAGAGCCAAGAGTTTGACCAAGCCTCCGGCATCAAAACCATCTCAATACCCCAATCGTCCGCACCCAGCTACGGCCGATAATTACGATGCTCAAAACAAGGCTGTCAGCCACTCTCAAAGCAAGGCTGTGCTCTTACCGCTCTCCTCGCTAGGCCCGTCATCGATAGATTCGACATTTTCAAGTACGTCATAAATAGGCTCTGCTTCAAGTACGTCATAAATGGGTTCTGCTTCAAGTACGTCATAAATGGGTTCTGCTTCAAGTACGTCATAAATAGGCTCTGCTTCAAGTGCGTCATAAATAGGCTCTGCTTCAAGTACGTCATAAATAGGCTCTTCTTCAAGTACGTCATAAATAGGCTCTGCTTCAAGTACGTCATAAATAGGCTCTGCTTCAAGTACGTCATAAATGGGCTCTGCTTCAAGTACGTCATAAATGGGCTCTGCTTCAAGTACGTCATAAATAGGCTCTGCCCGCCCAGACTGAGAACCAGACACTTGCGGAAGCGGCTGCGCAGGCCGAGCATTCGATGCTCCGACGTAGACACTATTATCGCGCATCACCGCAGGCCCAGCACCGGACAGAGTTGCCGCCTTATCCTGGGTGGAGTCGGCATAGATAGCCTCGGCATAGATGTGCTCAGCCGCGCTAGCTCGAGGCTGGAAAACAGGCAATGGCGGAAGCGGCTTCGCTGGTCGGGAACTAAATATGGCCGGGACAACAGATCCAGCAGCGGGCAGCGTTACCGTCTGACCCGACAGAGATTCGCCCCCATCATTCACCAGAACGGCATTCTCACTAGAAAGAGCCTCTGGCGAAACGTCCTCCCTGCGCCGTGCCAGCTGAGCTGCACCGCCCTGATCGTTGATCATCGAAAGTTCTTTATCACTTAACGAGCCCGGGACAGCCGCAACGCGCCCGGAAACAGCATCGCCGTCTAAGGGAGCACCGTAAAATACCAAGCCTCCTACTTGGCAAGAGTTGTCAACTTTCATATCAATCTCCTTTTTCACTTGGGAATTAAAGCCTGCCGGAAGCTCGGCAAAACACCGCGCTTCCCTGGCTCAAACGCTCAATTTCCCTGCCGCCGGACGTTACTCCGGCAGCAGGATGGAGTGCCGAATTTAGTCCCCCCGTACTGACCCACTATCAGTTCCAGTCGAGTTTATTGAACAACCCATGGCGATCCGGGAAAGCAGGGCCTTCAAGAGCGTTCTCACGCCAAGCCCTCGTCGACTCAACCCTGATCCGATACCGCAACAGCCCTCTCGCCCTCATTCTGCTGGCCAAATCGATGCAACTGCATCTCCTGCAGCCGGCTGTAGGTTCGGCGAAAGGCAAAGGCCAGATAGCCCTCGGTATAGAGCTGATCCATCGCCACCCTGGCTTCGATATACAGGGGCACCTTGCGGTCATAGCACTCGTCCACCAGAGCGATAAAACGCCGCACGCTGTCATCATGGATGGATAACTGCGGCAACTCGCGATCCCCGGCCTCGACCCTCTGAGCGCCATCCTCGGTACCGCGGGCGATACGTCCCGGGCGCTGGGGCGCACCCAGGGCCGGCACCTCGCTCAACAGAATCGCCCTGAAGCGGTCGCACAGCGCCATGAAATCCATGGCCGCCAGCGGCTGCTCGCACAGTTCGCCATAGCGGCACCAGAGCACCGTCGCGCCGGCCTGCACCACTGACAAGCGGCGATAGCCCACCTCGATAGGCGCCGAAGAAACCACCTCACCCTGCGTCAGCCGGGCGAAGACCTCGGCCAGGGCACTTGGCTGCCCCGGCTCGCAGACCCAATAACGTGGCTCGGCCTGGCCAGGATGCAGGCGGTGGTCCTCGCCACCGTCGACGCAGACCACCTGCATATGCCGTTCGATCGCGGCAATCGCCGGCATAAAGCGCTCGCGATTGAAACCGTCGGCATACAGCTGCTCAGGCGGCTGATTGGATGTACAGACCAGCACCACGCCCTGCTCGAACATGACCTGGAACAGCCGGCCAAGAATGATCGCATCGCCGATATCGTTGACAAACAGCTCGTCGAAACACAGCACCCGCACTTCCTGGCTCAGCTCGCGGGCCAGGGCCTGCAGCGGATCGGCGGTGCCCGTCAACTGAAAGGAGCGCTGATGCACCCAGCCCATGAAGTGGTGGAAATGCTGGCGGCGCGACGGCACGCGCAAGGTGCGATGGAACTGGTCCATCAACCAGGTCTTGCCACGCCCCACCGGCCCCCAGAGGTAAACACCCTGGGGGGTATGGCCCTGATGCAGGGCCTCGTGGCAACGTTGCAGGGCCTGCACGGCCTGCCATTGCGAGGGGTCATGCACAAACCCCTGTTGTTCGACCGCCTGTTGCCAGGCAGCCAGTGGTGAGTCAACGATCATGATCAGCAGCCAACGGCCCAGAGAAGCGGCTCAGTATCGCTCGCCAAGCAAGCCTTTGCTGCCTGCTTGGCGATTTGCTGCGCGAATATTTGCCTCAGGCAAATGCACATAACGCAGGTAATCCATCGACATTGCTAGGCGTCATATCAACAGCTCCGCGACCAAACGACATACTGAACAAAAGCATTTGCTTCCTGAGCCTAAGTACCTCTATTGGCACCTTTTGAACGGAAATTGCCAGATCACGCCAGTAATCCAAATCGGCCAATTTTGACTGCGCCACCTCTGCCTCGGTGACTCGATGGCACTGATGCAACATGTCCTGGATGGAGCGACTGAAAACGCACTCCAGCAGTCGCTCGGCTTCGTTACGCAAGGCAGCACTGACAGCGTATTCTAAGGCAGCACTGACATCGTGTTCTAAGGCAGCACTGACAGCGTGTTCTGAGGCAGCACTGACAGCGTGTTCTAAGGCAGCACTGACATCGTGTTCTAAGGCAGCACTGACAGCGTGTTCTAAGGCAGCACTGACAGCGTGTCCTGAGGCAGCACTGACAGCGTGTTCTAAGGCAGCACTGACAGCGTGTTCTAAGGCAGCACTGACATCGTGTTGTAAGGCAGCACTGACATAGTGTTCTAAGGCAGCACTGACAGCGTGTTTTAAGGCAGCACTGACATCGTGTTCTAAGGCAGCACTGTCAGCGTGTTCTTTAGTGGCACGCAGGCCATTGATCAGCCGGGCTAGTTCATTCTTGCCTTCGAACACCGCAAGGTACTGAGTCCGCCATGACATAGGATTGAGGGCGTTCAAGGCGGCTGCGCTGAGCAAATCCATAGAACAGGCGTTCAAGGCGGCTGCGTTGAGCAAATCCATAGAACAGGCGTTCAAGGCGGCTGCGTTGAGCAAATCCATAGAACAGGCGTTCAAAACCTTTTCCTGTTTTTTCAGCGTGTTATCTTCCAGCAGCCCTTTAACCCACGCAATTATTGCCTTGGGGAGCCGGGAAAAATGCACCCATACGGTTTTCAAATGACCCAACGCGCTAGAGCACAGAGTCTCACGCCGAGCGCCCAACGCTGCATCAGCAGGCAGAGCGGCCACCGGGCAACTCCTGCCTCTCCCCAAGGGCTCCGACCGGCGTATGTCAACGCACTGCGCATCCTGCGGGGCCTGCATACCAACATCCCTCATATATCCCCCTCGGCCTATCGCGCAATTGAGAATCAATACTCTGGCATTGGCAGCCCCGTCATCTATTCACATTGGTCGTATTTTTCCCAGCGAGTACGTCAGCCAACTATCCGTTGATGCCTCTCCATCGTAGCAAACGGGCCCGGACCGAGCTGATCGCACGCCCCTGTAAATCCGTCAGGCGCTGCTACGTTTGTATCAAGAGGAAAACGCGTCACTGTTCCTTCATCTGGCCGTTCTATGCTGCCCCGACGGTCAGCTTGACCGTCACCACTTGCGTACCACACGAGGGTTCAACGCATGGATGAGTATCAGGAAGAATTGCTGGAGTACCAGGCCATCGAACTCGATCCACCGGAGCCGGCGGACGACGCGACGGAGCTGTAACTCAGGCCGAATGCCGCTGGCTGCGCCGGAACTCACCCGGTGTCTGGCCGCTCCAGCGCTTGAAGGCGCGCTGAAAGGCTTCGGCCGAGGCAAAGCCGAGCAGATAGGCGATTTCACCAAAGGCCAGTTCGGTATCGCGAATATAGGTCATGGCCAGGTCGCGGCGGGTGTCGTTGAGAATGGCGCGAAACTGCGTGCCCTCTTCGGCCAATTTGCGCCGCAGGGTCCAGGTCGGCAGTTTGAGGCGCGCCGCCACTTCTTCCAGGTCGGGTTCGCGCCCCCCATTGAGCAACGGCCCCAGCAATTGCGTGATGCGTTCGCGCAGGCTGCGGGTGCGGGTCAACTGCTCCAGTTCGCGTTCGCACAACTGCAGCAGATGGCGCCAGGTGCTGGGGCAATGCTGCGGATTACGCAAGCCGAGGCTGGCCTGGTCGAGACGCAGCTGGTTGTGCGCCGCCTCAAAACCAATCGGGCACTCACCCAACTGGGCATAGGCCGGGGCGTAGGCCGGTGGGGCAAACTCGATCTCGATGCGCTGCGCGCGTACTGGGCTGCCGACCAGGCTAGAGAGCAGTTGCAACCAGCTGGCGAGGATTGAATCCACCACAAAGCGGTTATAGGCGTTGTAGGGACTGATGGAGTAGAAACGCAGCCAGGCGCCTGCGCTGTCCTCATGGAAGCTCGACTGCCCACGGTAGTTGGAACCATAGAGCGCCTCGAAGCGGATCAGCGTCCGGGCCGCCTCGCGCACCGTGGGCGCCTGGGCCGCCGTGACACCGGCCAGCCCCAATTGGTTGAAGCGGCTCAAAGCGCCCATGCGCAACCCCAGGGCCGCCTCCCCCGTCAGTTGGATGGCCCCATGGCCCAGGCGCATGTAGCGGGGAATCGACAAACGCCCGCCCGGTTCGGCCAGGCGGGCGGCATCCAGGCCGTATTGCGCCAACAGCGGCTCAGGGTCCTGGTCCAGCTGTTCGACCGCGGCCGCCAGGGCATGCACAAAGCCGACGGATAGATCGCCCAGACGCACCGGCTGCGGCTTCATCGGCTAGAGCCAGACATTGAGCAACTGCGCGGCCGGTGCGGCGGCCGGCTGGTCTGCAAGCACGCTGCCATGGGCAAAGCTTTGCCCGTCCTGATCATTGTCCCAAAAGCGCCCGCGCAGAAAAACGCTGATGCCCGGGTGGAGGCCGTCCAGGCGTGCCAACTGCTGCCAGGCCTGGGCCTCGCTCAGCGAGCCGGGCGCCAGGGTGACCTGGGCCGGCCACGGCAGACGCCGGTAGCCGCGCCACGGTTGCTGCCAGCGATCCTTGCCGGACAGCGCCGCACTGACGACGATCATCTGCGCGCCCATCTGGCGCAGTTGCTGGTAGTTGGCCGGGTACCAGCTGTCACGGCCAATCAATACGCCCAGCGGGCCGGCGGGGGTCTGGAACACCTGCAAGGGTTGCCGGGCCGCCAGGGCCTGTGGGCCACGGCCGGGGAAGTCCGACAGCCGTTGGCGCTGCGGCTGCCCGATAATCCGGCCGTCGCGGCCAAACACCAGGGCACTGTTGTACAACGGGCCGCGACCAATATGCAGGTTGCCCTGTTCGACGCTCGGCTCGGGCAGCACGATGGAGCCGGCCACCAGGGTCACACCGAACTCGCGGGCCAGGCCGCCAAACAACGCTTGATAGTCCTGGGCCATGCTCGCCGCCTTCATGCGCAGGCGCGCATCATCGAGACGTTTGTCACCCTCGGCCCGAGCCATGGCCTGCACAAACAGCAACGGGTTGCTGATCGCCAGCCAATGCATGGCTTCACTGGTCGTCGCCGCCTGGTACAGCTCGGGCTTCTCCCCCACCAGCATCAGCCAGGTGCCGATATGTTCCGGCAACACCGCGATGGTCTTGTCATTGAGCAGGCCCAGTTCACGGGCATGTCTCAGGTACGCGGCGAGCTTGAGGCGCAGGCGCGCCGGGCTCTGGTAATCACCGGGAAACAGTTGGGGCTGGATACCCAGTAGATTGCCACGCTCGCTGGGCGTGCCCTGGTTGGTCACCAGCTCGCTGCGCAGGTCCGACAGGTAGTGAGCGACCGGGCGTTTCTCGGCCCACAGCCCGTAGGCGGTGCCAATGGCAATCAGGGCCAGGCCCAGTGTCAGCAGAACGATTTTGCGCATGGGAAGTCAAGCAGGCAGTCATTGGCGGGATTCGTCGGCTAGGGTAGGACGATGGCGCACGCTTGCCAAGAGGTGCTGCGCATTTGGATCAATAACTTGTCAGTTTCGGTCATTGAGGCCGCTGGCACCTCTCTTTAAGGTGCCAGACATAACCGACGTGGGGCCAAGAAGCCTCCCGCATTCCGTGAACCTGCTTGTTGTGGAGTCATTTATGGCCGCCGCTCACTACCCTCATCTGCTGGCCCCGCTCGACCTGGGCTTTACCACCCTGCGCAACCGTACCCTGATGGGTTCGATGCACACCGGCCTGGAAGAAAAGCCGGGCGGCTTCGAGCGCATGGCAGCGTTTTTCGCCGAGCGTGCCCGTGGCGGCGTCGGCCTGATGGTCACCGGCGGGATCGCGCCCAACGATGAAGGTGGCGTGTATTCCGGGGCGGCCAAGCTGACAACCCAGGAAGAAGCCGATAAGCACCGCATCGTTACCCAGGCCGTACGCGAAGCCGGTGGCAAGATCTGCATGCAGATCCTCCACGCCGGACGCTATGCCTACAGCCCACGACAGGTGGCACCGAGTGCGATCCAAGCGCCAATCAACCCATTCAAGCCCCGGGAACTGGACGAAGACGGCATCGAGAAGCAGATCGCCGATTTCGTCACCTGCGCCAGCCTGGCGCAAAACGCCGAGTACGATGGCGTCGAGATCATGGGTTCCGAAGGCTACTTCATCAACCAGTTCCTCGCGGCCCATACCAACCACCGTACCGACCGCTGGGGCGGCAGCTACGAGAACCGCATGCGCCTGGCGGTCGAAATCGTGCGCCGGGTCCGCGAAGCCGTTGGACCGAATTTCATCATTATCTTCCGTCTGTCGATGCTCGACCTGGTGGAAGGCGGCAGCACCTGGGAAGAGATCGTGCAGTTGGCCCAGGCCATCGAGCAGGCCGGCGCGACGATTATCAACACCGGGATCGGTTGGCACGAAGCGCGTATCCCGACCATCGCCACCAAGGTGCCGCGCGCGGCCTTCAGCAAGGTCACGGCCAAGCTGCGCGGCTCGGTGCAGATCCCGCTGGTCACTACCAACCGCATCAATACCCCAGAAATCGCTGAACAGGTACTCGCCGAAGGCGATGCCGACATGGTCTCCATGGCCCGGCCATTCCTGGCCGACGCCGATTTCGTCAACAAGGCCGCCGAAGGGCGCAGCGACGAAATCAACACCTGCATTGGCTGCAACCAGGCCTGCCTGGACCACACCTTTGGCGGCAAGCTGACCACCTGCCTGGTCAACCCACGGGCCTGCCACGAAACCGAGCTCAATTACCTGCCCGTCACCCAGGTGAAGAAAATCGCCGTGGTCGGTGCCGGCCCCGCCGGTCTGGCGGCCGCCACCGTGGCCGCCGAACGCGGGCATCAAGTCACCCTGTTCGATTCGGCCAGCGAGATCGGCGGCCAATTCAATGTGGCCAAGCGCGTGCCGGGCAAAGAGGAGTTCTACGAAACCCTGCGCTACTTCAAGCGCAAACTGCAGACCAGCCACGTCGAGGTTTGCCTCGACACCCGCGTGGACGTCGCCCAACTGGTCGCCGGCGGCTACGACGAAGTGATCCTCGCCACTGGCATTGCCCCGCGCCTACCGGCGATTCCCGGCATCGAACACCCCAAGGTCCTGAGCTACCTGGACGTGTTGTTGGAGCGCAAGCCGGTGGGCCATTCGGTCGCCGTGATCGGCGCCGGCGGCATCGGCTTCGACGTGTCGGAATTCCTGGTCCACCAGGGCGTCTCGACCAGCCAGGACCGCGAGGCCTTCTGGAAGGAATGGGGCATCGACACCCAGTTGCAGGCCCGTGGCGGCGTCGCCGGCGTCAAGCCCCAGCCCCATGCCCCGGCGCGCCAGGTCTTCCTGCTGCAACGCAAGAAATCCAAGGTCGGCGACGGCCTGGGCAAGACCACCGGCTGGATCCACCGCACCGGCCTGAAAAACAAACAGGTGCAGATGCTCAATAGCGTCGAGTACCTGCAGATCGACGATGCCGGCCTGCATATCCGCATCGGCGAAGGCGCGCCACAACTGCTCCCGGTGGACAACGTGGTGATCTGTGCCGGCCAGGATCCGCTGCGCGAACTGCACGACGGCCTGGTGGCCGCCGGACAGAACGTACACCTGATCGGCGGCGCGGACGTCGCCGCCGAGCTGGATGCCAAGCGCGCGATCAACCAGGGCTCGCGACTGGCGGCAGAACTCTAAGACCGCGCCCTGCCCTTCGGGACCCAACCTCCCGAAGGGCCGCGATCAACGCCAGTCGGCAACGATATTCTGCTCCCGCGCAAAGGCTTGTACTGCAAGGGTACGGCGCTGGAAACGCGGGGCCTCTGCGGATGTCGCCAGCCAGAGCATCACGGCTGCTGGCACCTCGGGCGGCGCACTGCCGGCGCGCAGGGCAATCAGGCCCTGGTCGCCGATGGTGGCCTTGAGCGCATCGGTGGTCACCACCCCCGGATTGACCGTGTACGCACAAATCCCCTGTTCCCCCAACTCCACGGCCAACACCCCGGCCAACCGCGAGACCGCGGCCTTGCCCGCACCATAGGCATAGCCCCAGCCGCCCTGGCTGGCAGCAATCGGCGGATCGCATTCACCGGCACCGGAGGTGACATTGATCACCACGCCGCCGCCCTGCTCCAGCATCTTTTCCACCACCGCACGCGTGAGGAGAAAGGGCGTCAGCACATAACCCTGGAACACCCGTTCGAGGGTCTGCGGTTGCAGGTCGAGAAACCCGGCATTCAGGTCGCTGCCCTGGTAGATCGCGTTGTTGATCAGTACATCGACCCGCCCGTACTCGGCGAACACCGCCCCACAGGCATCCAGCACCGAGGCACTGTCGAGCAAGTCCATGGGCACCACCAGCGCTCGGCGCCCCAGGTCGCGAATCGCCTGGGCCGTGCTGTTGAGGCTGCCGGACAACGGCGCACCGCTGTTATCGCGCAAGGCGTGCGGATGCGTTTCGCCTTCATCGATCGTGCGGGCGCTGATCGCCAGGTCGAACCCGGCGCGCGCAAAGGCCAGCGCAGTTGCCCGACCAATACCGCGGCTGGCGCCGGTAATGAATGCCACCTTGTTCATTGCAGTTCCTTTTCTTAGAAACGCTGTGGGCGGACCATGGCGTCCATGCCGCCATCGACGAAGATCACGCTGCCATGCACGAAGCTGGCTTGGGCGGACTGCAAAAATGCCACCACCGCGGCGATTTCCTCGGGCGTGCCGGCCCGGCCCAGTGGCGCGACGAACTCACGCACCGCCTGGCCAAACCGCGCATCGTCGAGCGACGCCTGGTGCAATGGGGTCTGCACCGCGCCCGGGGCGACCACGTTCAAGCGAATGCCCTGGGCTGCCCAATCCACCGCCAGGCGGCGGGCCAGGCTGGTCACCGCATACTTGGAACAGGCGTAGGCCACATGGGGCTGGCCCAGGGCGCTGGCCAATTCCAGGGCCCGCAGCTCGTCACCGGCGAGCATCGCCTCGACCATGGGTTGTTGCTCGGCACCGCCATGGGTCGCGGCCACCGAGCCGATCACCAAGGCCGCCGGTTGCTGCCCCTTGGCCAGGGCCGAGGCCAGGCCGTCGAGCAACTGACTGACGCCAAAGTAGTTGACCGCCAGCACCAGGCCAACGGACGGTGCGGTCACCCCAACGCCCGCACAGCAGACCAGGCCATCCAGTACACCGCCGCTCAGTTCCAGCACTTGGGCAATGGCCGCCTGGCGGCCTTGGGGGGTGGACAGATCGGCCTCGACTTCGGCATTCGCCCGGTCGATCCCGATCACCTGGTGCCCGGCCGCGCGCAAGGCAGCACTGACCGCCGCACCGATACCCGAGGCGGAACCGCTGATAGCTGTAACTGGCATAGTTTTTCTCCGTAAAGGGTCCGAGCAGTATGGGAACGCCGCCCACGGCGCGACATCGTCCGGGCGGACTAAAAAAACCGGGATTACATCCAGGGTGAAGCCAGCGGGCTCCACCCTGCGGAGCGGGTTCAGGCCTGACGGCGGACCACGGTAGCCAATTGCGGCGGCGGCACCTTGAGCCGTTCAGCTGGCTTTAGCGCCAGCTTTGGCTTTCCCAAGGCCACCACGCTGTTGAGCAGGATGCGCACCAGTTCGGTCTGACGCCGCACACCGGTCTTGGAGAAGATCGAGCGCAAGTGCGCACGGGCGGTATTGCGACGGATATTGAGGACCTCGGCAGCTTCTTCCAGGGACAAGCCATTGGCCAGCTCCATGGCCAGGGCCGTCTCGGACTTGGTCAGGTTGAACAGCTGCTTGGTCACCACTTCACTGGCCAGCGATTTGCTCGCCGCATCACGGATATACACCAGCGCCGCCGGCTTGCCCTTTTCATCGGCCCACTCCAGGGACGGAATCGACTCGACCACCAACCCCAGGTTGACCAGCCCCGAGGGCCGCGTCACCGACATCGCCTCTGCGCTGGTCACGCTGGCGCGGGCCTGATCGGAGAAGGCGTGGCGGATCAGCCGTTGCAGCTCACGGTTGTCACTGGGATACGTCGCTTCCAGGCGCCCGCCCACCAGCTTCAGGCCGTCAGCGCTGGCCAGAATCTCTTGGGCCACCGGATTGACCCGCAGCACGCTGCCACTCTCGTCCAGCACCAGGGTCGCCACCGACAGGCGGCCAATAGCCTGGGAATAGCGCTCGCTCAACGATTCGCTGCGGTCCAGCAGGTTATGCATATGCAGGGCGCGGCGCAGGTGCGGCAGAAACATGGCGCACAGCGCGCGCTCATTGGCATTGAAGCCAGGCGCCGACTTGGGCCGGGTAATGCGAAACCGCAGCTTGCCGCCGTCGGGCGTGGAGATATCGGCGCCCATCACGTGGTAAACCCCTTGCGGGCCGCAGAACATCTTGAAGTAGGCGCAGTGCTCCCACTCGCTGGCCGTCATCACGTCATCGACGGTAAACACATAATCCAGGGGTTGATTGGCAAAGGGCGTATTGGTTTGCGGGTAGCAATGGCAGATCACCTCGCCCTCGCCTTCGATATCGCCCGCGACGATCATCAGCCCCATGTCCGGTTGATCCGGCACCCGCAGGATCAGGGTCACGTAATTGGCTCCATAGAGAACGCGAAGATTCTTGAGGATCTGCGCCATCAACTTGGGGTCGAGGGCACCGTCGTAGAACTCGCCGATCAGCCGGTCGTAGCCAGCCAGATCAAGGCCGACACTGGCCAGGGCTTGATGGGTCAAGACAGCATTTTCCACAGTCTTCTCCTTCGCACGGGTAAGGCCTGACGCCTTCCCTTTTTATTTTTATTTTTTCGGCCCGGGGAGGCGTTTCCCCCGATGGCTGCTGCACGCTTGGCGCGGCGCTGAAGCAAGGCCGCGCGCCACAGTCTCCCGCGCCCTCAATCACTCCACAAGAGCCGTAACAAGAATATTTTCGGCCCTCAAATGTCCTTGGCGGCGGTCTGCTGGCGCAGCGGGTAATGCCCGCTCGGGGCACGCCGAACGCCCGGTTCGAGCGCCACCAGACGGCGTCCGCGGTTGAACCAGGCCGCCAGCGCCGGCAGCAGGAAAATCGCCCCGAGCACGTTGACCAGGAACATGAACGAGAGCAGCACGCCCATATCCGCCTGAAACTTGAGCGGAGCAAACGCCCAGGTACAGACCCCGATGGACATGGTCAGGGCGGTGAACACCGCTGCCGTGCCGCGTTGGCACATGGCCTGATAGAACGCTTCGCGCAGGTCCGCCCCGGCCGCCATTTCATGCTGGATCCGCTCGTACAGGTAGATCCCGTAGTCGACCCCCACGCCCACCCCCAGGGCCATCACCGGCAGGGTCGCGACCTTGAGGCCGATGCCGAGCAGGGCCATCAGCGCGTTGCACAGAATCGCCACAATGGCCAGCGGCACCAGAATGCACAGCACGGCGCGGATCGAGCGAAAGGTCAGCCAGCAGAACAGCGCCACCGAACCGAACAACGCCGCGAGCATGACGATTTCCGCCCGTTTGACCGCCTCGTTGGACGCCGCCATGACCCCGACATTGCCCCCCGCCAGCAGGAACTCGACCTGGGGCGTGGCCACCTGGGCGATGATCCGCTGCGCTTCAGCCAGCACATGGCCCAGGGTCGCACCTTCGTGGTCGGTCAGGAACACCAGGATCTGCATCTGCTGGCAGCCATCGGTGACCAGCCCATCATCCGGCAGATAAGCCCGCGCGCCCTGGCTCAAGCCCCGGGCCGAGCCCGGAATGGCGGCCCAGCGCGGGTTACCTTCGTTGTTGCCGGCAATCACCACCTTGCTCATGCCCGCGACGCTTTGCACCGACTGCACACCCGTGACGGCACGCATGCGAAAATCAAACGCCTCGACCGCGCGCATCACTTCCGGTGACAGGCAGCCCTCCTCGACATTCTGGACCTGGACAAAGACCGACATCACATCCAGGCCAATGGAGTAACTGCTGATGATTTTCTGGTTGTCCAGGTTGTAGCGCGAATCGGCACGCAGCTCCGGCGCCCCGGCGCCGATGTCCCCTGTCGCCAGGTCGCGGGCCTTGTAGGCGCCTGCCGCCAGCAGCAACAGGCTGATGGCAAACACCGCCAGCGCCGGGCGCGGCTCGGCCAGGGCCGACAGCCGCCACCACAGGCGGTGCCGGCCGGCCGACTTGCGCTGGGCCCGGCGGATCACACTCGGCTCCAGGCGCAGGTGGGAAATGATGATCGGCAGCATCAGTTTGTTGGTGACGATCATCAGCATCACGCCGATGCACGCCGTGACACCCAGCTCATGGACGATGGGAATATCGATCAGCATGATCACCGCAAAGCCCAAGGCATTCATCAGCAGTGCCAGCGAACCGGGAATAAAGATCTTGCAGAACGCCGCCCGGGCCGCGCTCACCGAATCGCTGCCGGCCAGTACGTCCTGCTTCCAGGCGTTGGTCATCTGCACCGCATGGGACACGCCGATGGAGAAAATCAGAAAGGGCACCAGGATCGACATTGGGTCGATACCCAGCCCCAAAAGGGGCAACAGGCCCAGCAGCCAGACCACCGGCAGCAACGCGACGACCAGCGCGACCACCGTCAGGCGCAGCGAGCGCGAGTACATCCAGAGCAGCACGGCGGTAATCAGGAAGGCCACGACAAAGAAGCCGATCACCGTGTTCAGGCCCTCGACCACATCGCCGACCAGCTTGGCGAAGCCAACGATATTGATCTCGATCTGCGCGTTGGCATACTTGGCGCGGATGTCCTCCAGACGCTGGGCCACCTCGGCGTAATTCACCGGCTGGCCGGTCTGTGGGTCGAGGTCCTGCAGGTCGGCACGGACCATGGCCGACTTTTGGTCATTGGCCACCAGGCGACCAATCTGCCCGGAAGCGGCGGTATTGCTGCGCACCTGGGCCAGGTCCTCGGCGCTGCCGCCAAAACGTGGCGGAACTACTACGTCGCCGAAAAAGCCCGCTTCAGTGATCTCGATGTAGCGCACATTGGCGGTAAACAGCGAGGTCACACTGGCGCGATTGACCCCGGAGATAAAGAACACCTCATCCGTGACCTTTTTCAGGGTGTCGAGGAATTCGCGGTTGTAGATATCGCCCTCGCCCTTCCAGTGCACGCTGACCAAAAAGCGGTTGGCCCCGGTGAAGTACTGGCTGAACTTGAGGAAGTTGACCATGTATTCATGGCGCACCGGGATTTGCTTGTTAAAGCCCGGATCCAGTTGCGTGTGGGTGGCGCTATAGCCCAGCCCCAGGGTGAGCAGGACAAACACCAGCAACAAACCGTTGCGCCAGGCCATCAGCCGATCGGCGCAGGCATGGACCGCCTGTGTCACCCAGTTATTACCTTGATTCATGACCCGCCTCTCACTTGCCGAGGGCAGCAACGCTGCCACTGGAACCCTGGAATACGCCACGCTCGCCGCCCACCAGCAGCCGCTCGCCGACCAGCACGGCAGACGTCAGCGTGCCCAGCCCGGGCATCCGTCCGACCCCGACCAGCCCACCCTGGGCATCTAGGCGCACCAGCGCGCTCCCGGCGCCGACGATCAACAGCCCGGAATGATCGGGCAACAGCACATGGCCATAGAGCGGCAACTGGTTGCCCAGCTTCACCTGGGTCCAGCTGTCACCAAAATCGCGGCTGACAAACACATGCCCGCGCATGCCATAAGTCACCCAGTGGTCGGCGCTCAGACGGACGATGCCGAACAGCGAACCGTTGTAGAACGCCGGGAGGGTCTGCCAGTGCTGGCCGCCGTCGGCCGAGCGCAGGACCAGGCCCTGCTCGCCCACGAGCATGCGCCGGCCGTCGCGGTCACCATCCATGCCGTTGAGATGGGCACTGTCGACGGGCAGCGCGAGCGGCTGCCAGTGCGTCCCGCCATCGGCGGACTGGTAGAACTTGCCGAAACTGCCAAAGGCCAGCGCCTGGTCATTGCCGGCGGACCAGATGCCCAGCAACGGCTCGCCCAACTGGGCGTCATGGCGCACCTCCTGCCAGTGGTTGCCACCATCGTCGGAGCGCAGGATCCAGCCGTCATGGCCAACGGCGAGCAGACGCTGCTCGCTCAAGGCCACCAGGGCGGTGAGCGCTACGTCCCGTTGCGGCGTCACGTCAGCCTGACGCCAGCTCACGCCCTGGTCGTCGCTTAGCAGAATGCTGCCGCGCTCACCCACCGCAATCACCCGCGGGCCCAGAGTCAGCAGCCCGTTGATTTGCACGCGATCGGAACGCAGCGCCAGCTCGGTTTGGACCGGCGCGGGCTTGGGGGTGAAGGTGAAGGCGATGGTCAGGGCGACCACCAGACAGACCAAGTAGCCGACTACTGAACGCATGGACGGCACTCCGGTTCGAGACTGATACACGCAAAGGGGGTCATGCGGCCAATCCTCTTGTTCTTGTCAGGATCCGCGCAGGGCGCGGCGAGTGAGATGGGCATTGCCTAGGGGGATACTCAGGGCAAGCGCGTTGGGAAACATCGTCCATATGGCTTAAAAATTCGCCAGGGATGACCGGCGGGTCAACGTCGCAAAATCCATGGGCACAAACGACTGCAGGAGCGAGTCAACTCGCTCCTGCAAGGTGGTTACCGTGGGCGTTATGGCTGGTAGAGAATGACCAGGTCGTTGATGACCGACGGTCGCTCATTGCCCACCACGTGGGTATTGAGTTCCAGGGTCAACTGGGTGCCTCGTGGCAATTGCTCGACCCGCTTGACCCGCGCCCGGGAATGGATCCGCGAGCCGGCCGAGACCGGCGCCGGGAAGCGCAGGCGGTCAGAGCCATAATTGATCATGGTACTGAACCCGCTGATCTCGAAGTCCAGCGCCAGCTTCATCCGCGACTGCAGCACCTGGACCAGCGCGCCGTGGGCGATGGTGCCGCCAAACGGGCTTTCCTTACGCGCGCGCTCGGGGTCGGTGTGGATCCAGTAGTCATCCCCAGACAACACGGCAAAGGCATCAATCAACGCCTGGTCGACCACCACGCTGTTGCTCCACTCGCTGAAGGTTTCACCCACCAGGGCCTGCAGGCTGGCGGTGTCGTTCAGGTCGATCTTGCGTACCGTGGGCGCAGGCGCAACGACCGGCGTTTCTGCCGCCGACGGCAAGCCCTTGAGGCGCGCCGCATCCTTGTCCAGGCCGGTAAAGCGCAGCAGTCGGTTGCCCTTGGCATCGACCTCGGCAAACACCGGCTGCAGGCGCATGCCGATGCGGATCTCGTCCTCTTCCAGGCCCACCAGATTGGTGTTGATCCGCACGCCTTCGTCCAGCTCGACCACCGCCAGTTTCTGCGGCATTTCGTCGATAAAGTCGGGCAAGGTGGCAATACGCGTCAGGGTAAAGCTGTAGAGGGTCGCGCCGCCGCTGACTTCGCGCCAGGCCAGGTCGTGGGCCAGGCAGACCGGGCAATGTCGGCGCGGGTAGAAAATCCAGTGCTCACAGGCATTGCACTGCTGGATCAACAGGCGCTCGGCCTTGAGGCCTTCCCAGAACGGTGCGGAGATTTCAGTCGGCACCGGCATCGGTTTGTTGTTGGACATGCTCTTATGCTCCCTGAAGTATCAATGCGCCCTGCTCGCTCATCACGCCACCGGTGCCGGAGACGTAGACGTTGTCGCAACGCTGGAGTTGCCGCTCGCCAGCCTGGCCGGCGATCTGCGTCACCGCTTCGATGACCTGGGACATACCACCGGCAGACCCGGCCTGGCCAAAACTGAGCTGCCCACCATGGGTGTTCATCGGGAAGTCGCCGCGCCAGGTCAGGTCATGCTCGCGAACAAATGCCATGCCCTCGCCCTTGGCACAGAACCCGGCATCTTCCAGGGTCAGCAACGCGGTGATGGTGTAGCAGTCGTAGATTTGTGCGGCATCGACATCGGCGGGTTTCAAGCCGGCCATCGCAAACGCACGCTCGGAAGCCGGCCCGATGGGCGTGTGAAGCATGTCCGCGGCATAGGACGGCGACTTGAAGGCCAGGTGCTCGCCAAAGCCCTTGATAAACGCCGGACGCTTGCGCGCACGGGCCGCGACTTCCCGCGAGGCGATGATCATCGCCGCGCCGCCGGCCACCGGCATGACGATTTCCAGGACATGCAGCGGGTCGGCGACTTTCTTGCTCGCCAGCACCTGTTCGATGGTCAGTGGCTGGCCGTAGAACATCGCCTGGGGGTTGGCCTGGGCATTGGTGCGCTGATCCACGGCGATCTTCGCCATGGCCCGCGGGTCGTAGCCATACTGCGCGGCATAGCGCTGGGCGATCATTGCGTAGCCGGTGTTCTGGCCCATATGCCCATACGGCAGGTCAAACTCCGCTTCGGGTGCGCCAAACGCCGTACTGTGGCCGCCAAAACGCATGGCCCGGGCCATCCAGCTCGGGTCTTCATCGGGGCCAAACGGCGCCATGCGTGCCGGCAGCACGCACAAGACCGCCTGGCACAGGCCCAGCTCGATGGCCGCAGCCGCGCGCCAGACCATGCCCACCGAGGTGCAGCCACCCAGGTCGACCACTTCGGCAAAATTGAGACGCAGGCCCAGGTATTCGGCGGCCATGGCCGGGACAAATACCGAGGCTTCATGAAACTGCGGGCCATTGATCACCAGCCCGTCGAGATCCTCGGCCCGCAGACCCGCATCGCGCAAGGCCTGGGCCGCCAGGTCGGCGACCTGTTCAAGATGGAACATCTTCGGCGCAGTGGCGTATTTCTCTGGCTTGTACTGCGCGGTACCGACAATGGCCGCGTGACCTTTAAGACCCATGTTTCCTCCCACTGCGCGGCCAGCGCCGCGAACAGTCGTCTATGCATGAATGCCGGCGCGCAAGCGGCAGGAACGCCCGCTGCGCACCGCACGGTTAGAGGCGCGAGCCCGGGATCAGAAGGTGTATTTCATCGAGAAGGTGGCGTAGTCACGGTCAGCCATCGGCCGGTCTCGCAGGTTCGCTTCACCCAGGTAACCGGTGTACTTGAGCGCCACTTCCAGGTTGCCCAGGTACTTGAAGGTGGTCCCGATGCCCAGGCGACGGTCGCCCTGCACACCGGCAATGGTCCCGGCCATCGGCGCGGCACCGGTGAACACGTTGGAAAAATTCACCGGCACTTCCAGGTCCCAACCTTCGAACACTCCCGGATAGCTGAACGAGGCGCCGACGGTGTAAGCCATCGAGGACTTGTCACGCCAGCCGCCCGCGTTCCGATAGGTGTAGTTGTCGGAGTCCTTGACCAGGTTGGCGTACACCGGTATCAGGTTGTAGCCCTGCAGATTGCTCGCGCCGGACGCACTCTGGACACTGTCGACCTGAACCCGTACGAGCTCGGCCGTCAGCGAGGTCTGGCTGGCCCACGGCCGATCGCCTAGGATGCGAATGGCCGACAGTTGGAACTGCTGCCCCTTGCCCTTGGCCGGTACCGGGCCCAGGTTGGTCAGCACCATCACCGGCGCGCCATCGCGGTAGGACCACTCGGCGCCCAGTTGCACATCGCCGATCTTGGTCGAGGCGCTGACACCGGTCAGCTTGATGTCTTCGAAGTACTTGACCCGGTAACCATTGGGGCTGCCCATATACAGGCCACCGCCCAAGGCGACCGGGTCATAGCCGACCAGCGCGGTCGCCGGGTTCTTGTCGTGGTAGTTGACATGGAACAACGACAGCTCCAGCGCCGGTACCGGCCGGTAGCGAACCTGCACCCCCCATTGCCCGCCATCGCGTGGCTCGTCAGTGCCGCGGTAGTTGATCCGCGAGCCGTCGGCGTTAAGAATGAATTCGCGGCCCGGCCCGGTCACATCGCTGCCCGACAGGTAGCTGCCTACCGGCGGCAACTCGGTGCCTTTCCATTCGTACTGCACATAGGCGCCAAAGGTGAGCTGGGGATTCAAGCGGTAGGACGCGGAGAACTGGCCCACCGGCAGCAGGATTTCCTTGACCTCAACCCCCGGCTGCGCGGCCTTGACCGCATCGGACGGGTTCTGTACCCCGTTGACGCCGGGATAGAACAGGCTCTCGCCCCAGGACTCGATGTGCCGCCCGGCCTTGACGTCGAGCATGGTGTCATTGGCAAAGCGCCAGCCACTGAACACATAGGCGTCGAGCAGGCGCGTGCGGCCGCCGCTGTAGTACTTGGTGTCGCTGGTGAACTCGTCGTTGCGCCCGTTTTTGTTGACGGTGCCGGGGGAGTCGTTGTCGTTTTTCTGGTGGTAGACATCGTCGTAGAAGGTACTGGCTCGTACCACCGCGCCGTAGTTGTCCTTGCGCACGATCATCTCGCCCAGGGCGCCGATACGGTTGGTGGTCAGGCTACCCTTATCGAAGTTGCGGTTGGCATCGTCGGCGTTACGCCCAGCGGGGACCAACAGCCGGTCGCTCGGATTGCCCAAACGTACGCCCATGCCGTAGCTGGTGGTCACCGACCAGTCGACAGTGGTGCCGTCGTCGAACTCGATGGTTTCACCCGACCAGGCCGGTAGCGAAACCACAGCGATGGCCGCCGCCAGGCAGGCTACCTGGACTCCGTGCGGGCCAAGACCAGTACAATTATTGTTGTTCTTATTGATCACACTGACTCTCCTGAGTGACGACCGACTGGTCGCCTGGAATGTTCAACTTCACCGTGCGCCGGCCCACTCAAAACACCACGAGCGGATCCGGTGCCAGCGTCCCCGCCGGGGAGCGTCGATACCGATAGAGCCCCCCGTATTCCTCCCGCACGAGCGCCCCCTCGGCGATGAGGTAGTTGGCATGGGCCAACGTTTCACCCAGGGCCATCAGTTCGTCGAAACGACCCGATAGTTTGGGGAACAATTCGACCATCAGCTCGCGCGCGCTGCGCGGCGCCTCGCAGAGGGTCAGCAGCGACGCCAGGTGGGCCTGGTGATGGGCCTGCAACTGGTCCAGGCGTTGATGCAAATTGAAGAACGGTCGCTCGTGGGCCGGCAGTACCAGCACGCTGTCGGGCAATGAGCGCAGGTGTTCGATCGAGTCCAGCCAGTCGCGCAGCGGATTGGCCTCGGGCTCGGTGACCTGCACGCCAACGGTGGACGTGATGCGTGGCAGCACCTGGTCGCCGGAAATCAGCAGGCCGTCATCCTCTGCATAAAGGCACGCATGCTCGGGCGAATGGCCGTTGCCGATCACCACCTGCCAGGTCCGCCCGCCAATGCGCAACCGACTGCCCGCGACCAGGCGACGAAAGCCGCTGCAAGGCAGGGGCCGAAAACTGCCGTTCTGGATGACCGAGAGCATCTGGGTCGCGTCTTCGCGGCTGAAACCGGCCTTGAGGTAAAAGTCCAGGAAGGCCCAGGCTGGCCGCGCCTCGCTCGGCGCATTGAGGTGCAACCACTGGAACTCGCCGGCGGTCATGAAGATCGGGCAGCGAAAACGCTCGGCGAGCCAGCCGGCCACGCCGGCATGGTCGGAGTGAAAATGCGTGCAGACCACTGCCAGCACCGGCAGGCCATCGCAGACCTCGATCAGCACCTGATCCCAGACTTCACGGGTTTGCGCCGTGTTCATTCCGGTATCGACAATCACCCAGCCGGTTTCATGGCGCAGCAGGTAGAGGTTGATATGGTCGAGACGAAACGGCAGCGGCATGCGCAACCAGAACACCCCCGCAGCAACCTCAAGCACCGCACCACTGGCAGGCGCCTCGCGCCAGGGATAGCGCAGGCCGCTGCGCACCTCATGGCCCAAGGCTTCGAGGTCAGCCATGGGCGCCACCAAAGGGCGCCAGCCCGGCGTCGGCCAGGGCCTGTGCGGAGTACGGCCGATAGGTGCGCGCCGCCTCATCGCGGATAAACAGCGGATCGCCGCACGCCTGGGGGCAATAGCCCTGGCGTTGCAGGTCGACCTTGCGCAGCTTGAAGGTGCTGGTCAGGTCAGCCGCCTGGGTAACACGGACAAAGACCGGCGCGGCATAGCGCGGCAGGCTGGCTTCGCCAAGGGCGAACAGGGCCGCGGGATCGAATGCCCGACCCGGCTGCATCAGCACCGCCGCCATCCCGGCCCGGCCTTCGTTGCCCGGCACCTGTACGCCATAGATATTGATCAGTTCCAGGCCCGGCAATTCGCTCAGGGCATCGGCCACTTCCAGGGTGGAGACGTTCTCGCTTTTCCAGCGAAAGGTGTCGCCGATCCGGTCGACGAAATAGCAGTAGCCATCGGCGTCATAGCGCAAAAGATCGCCGGAACTCCAGTAAGCATCGCCTTCGCGAAAGACATTACGGCGGATCTTGCTTTCACTGGCCTCGGGGTTGGTATAGCCCTCGAAGCGACCGCCGCCGATCTGCGGATGGTCGACGATAAACCCCATCGCCTCGCCGACCTCACCGACTTCACAAAGTTGGTAAAAGCCGTGTTCATCCCGGGGATGGCAATCGTTTTCCACGTCGAAACGTACCAGCCGCAGATTGGTTTTGGCCCAGTCCGGCACACGCCCGCAGGAGCCGACGTAGTTGTCGACATTGATCAGATTGGCGTTGGCTTCGGTGGCGCCCCAGCCCTCGAAGACCTGGATCGGGCCAAAGCGTTCGAGCCAGCGCTGCCAGGACTCCGGAGTCAGGCCGGCGCCCAACATGCAGCGCAGGCTGTGCTCGCGCTCCCCCGCGACCACTGGCTGGTTGAGCAGGTAGCGACAGATTTCGCCGATGTACTGGAACACGCTGATGTGGTGGCGGGCGACATCCTTCCAGAATTCGCGGACGCTGAACTTGCGCCGGACCACGATACTGGCGCCCACCCGCAGCGCCGTCGAGGTGACCGAGGTCGCAGCAGCGCCGTGGTACAACGGCAGGCAGCAATAGAACACGTCCTCGCAGGTCGCCTGCAGGGTTACTTCCATCACATCGCCCGAGGACATCCAGCGCATATGGCTGTAGCGCGCAGCCTTGGGTAAACCCGTGGTGCCCGAGGTAAAGATCAGCAGTGTCGGTTCTTCGGCCCGGATATCGGCACGAATATCCCGGGGGAAGGCCGTGCGTGGGGCGCTGTCCAGGCGTGCCGCAAACTGGCGGTCGACGCCCTTGGGCAGTGGCTCGCCGGCCGGGTACTCAGGGTCCGGGACCAACCAGAACGGCACCGACGGCAGGCCTTCGGTGGCCTGCAGATTGCCCAGGCACTCCTCGCCGATCACCACGGCCTTGGCGGCGGTGGTTTCCAAAGCATGCAACAACGCGCGGCCGTGGACCTGGGTATTGATAAACGCCACCACCACACCCAGTTTGACCAGGCCAAACCAGGTGCAGAAAAACGCCGGGCGGTTTTCCATGGCAATTGCGCAGACATCGCCGGCGCGCAGGCCCTTGGCATAGAAGGTATGGGCCATCTGATTGGCGCGGGCGTCGACTTCGGCGTAGCTCAGGGTCTGCTCGGCATAGATCAGAAAAGGCCGTTCGCCAAAGCGCTGAGCCTGCTGCTCCAGACGATCGGCCAGGGTGTAGCGGTCGCCGGGCTTGATCTGCCCACTGGCAACGGCACGCTGGTCGAGCAACGCCTGGGTCTGCTCGCGGGGCACCACGACGCTGCTCGACACGCGAGCCGCAAGAGCCTGGTTCATGGCGTCACCTCCAGGGCCTGGCTCGCCTGGACAGGGTAATCCGTGTAGCCGCGAGGACCCGGGGTGTAGAGGGTCTTGCGGTCAAAGCCGGCCAGGGGCAAGCCACGCTGCAAGCGCTCGACCAGGTCCGGGTTGGCAATGAAATGACGGCCGAACGAGACCGCATCGCCCTCCCCGGCAACCAGCGCTGCGGCGGCAGAAGCGCCATCGAAACCATCGTTGAGAATCAGCCCGCTGGGGTGATGCTGGCGCGCCAGGGCAAAGGCGTCCAGCTCGCCCAGCGGCGAACGCATGATATGCAGGTAGGCCAGGCCCAACGGCTCGACTGCCGAGCAAAGGGCCGTGGCCGTGGCCAGCGGATCGGCGTCCTGGATATCGTTGTAGCTGTTGCCGGGGCACAGGCGAAAACCGACCCGACCGGCGCCAATCGCAGCGGCCATGGCCTGTAGCACCTCAGCGGGAAAACGCACCCGATTGGCCACGCTGCCGCCGTAGGCGTCAGCGCGCAGATTGCTGCCCGAGGCCATGAATTGCATGGGCAGATAGCCGCTGGTGCAGTGCAGTTCGACACCATCGAACCCGGCTTCGCGGGCGTTCAGGGCCGCCTGGCGGTACTCGCCGATCACCTGGGCAATCCCCTCCAGGCTCAGCGCCTCGGGCTGCTCGGTATCGACCAGCCCGGCGGTGTCACTGAACACCTGGGTCTGCGCACGCAACGCGGAGGGCGCCACCGTCGGCGCACCGAGCGGCTTGTTGTGCTGACTTGCGGCCCGGCCCACATGCATCAACTGCAGCACGATCCGCCCGCCGGCGTCATGCACCGCACGGGTGACGCGCCGCCACGCTGCAATCTGCTCGCCGGTGTAAATCGCCGGGGTCCGGCAATAGCCCAGGCCGCTGGCCGAGGGTGCCGTTCCTTCGGCCACGATCAGTCCGGCACTGGCGCGCTGGCGGTAGTAGTCGACCATCTCGGCCGTCGGCACCGCACGCGCATCGGCCCGGCTGCGGGTCATCGGCGCCATGACAATACGATTGGCCAGTTGCAGCTCACCGAGGCACACAGGCTCGAACAGAATGCTCATGTCAGTTCCTTCACTACAGGGATTTCACGCCGTGCCACAATCTTCGCCGCCTGACGGCAATCGATTGCGCAGAGCCGGATATGGGCCAAATGATTGACCGTGAGCGCGCTCGAAACATCGTCCGTCAAGACTAGGTTTTGCTTGCGCCAAGACGATTGGCCAGAGGGGAAAAACTGGTCTGAACGGACGATGAAAAACCGGCACGATGCGTCGAGCATCCAGCCACTAGAACAAGACCGGGAGCACCCGTTGTGAACTCATCCAAGCCAGTGACATGGCGTACGCACTACGCGCTTTTCGTGCTGACAGCCATCTATGTCTTCAACTATGTGGACCGCCAGTTGATGGCGATTCTGATCGAGCCCGTCAAACTCGAATTCGGGATTTCCGACACCGCCATCGGGCTGTTGTCCGGGGTGACGTTCGCGTTGTTCTACACCGTTTTCGGCTTCCCGCTGGGGCGCCTGTCCGACCGTATCGGCCGCAAGCCGGTGATCGCCATGAGCTGCATCGCCTGGAGCGTGATGACCATGTTCTGCGGCATGGCCAACAGCTTTCTGACGCTGGTGCTGGCACGTATCGGCGTGGCCATCGGCGAAGCCGGCGGCACGGCGCCTTCGGTGGCCATGGTGTCCGACCTGTACCCGGCGCGGCGGCGCTCCACGGCCCTGTCCGTGCTGATGCTCGGGTCAAGCCTGGGCGCGGTGGTGGGCCTTGGGCTGGGCGGCTGGATTGCCCAGCATCATGGCTGGCGCTATGCGTTCTTGCTGATTGGTGCGCCGGGGATTTTCCTCGGCCTGCTGCTCCTGCTCACCGTGCGAGCGCCCAAAATGGCCGCGTCGCCGGTTCGCCTGGCCACAGCCGCGCCGTTGCACGACGGCTGGGCCAGGACCCTGGCCGATCTGCTCAAGACTCCCTCGTTCCTGTGGTTGGTGTTGACCGGCGGCGCAGCAGCCATTGCCGGCTACGCCATCGGCACCTGGAGCCCGAGCTTCCTGATCCGCTCCCATGGTTTGAACCTGCAGGAAGCCGGCTTTCTGGTCGGTGTGGTCGGTGGTACTGGCTCGGCCCTGGGCACGCTGGTCTGTGGCGTACTGACCGATCGGCTGGCGCGCCGCGATGTGGGTTGGCAGATTGGCGTACCGCTGCTAGGCACACTGCTCAGCATCCCATTGGCCCTGGCCTACTTTCTCTGGCCCCAGGGTACGGCCTTCCATATCGGCACCATCGCGGTGCCCCAGGCCTTTCTCTTTTACAGCGCCTTCGGCTTCTTCGGGGTCTGGTGGGCAACACCCTGCCTGGGCGCGATTACCCACCTGTTTCCGGCCACGCGACTGGCCCAGGCGACGGCGATTTTCGTGATGTCGATGACCCTGCTCGGCGTCGGTATCGGCCCGCTGCTGATCGGCATGCTCAGTGACCTGTTCCTGCCAACCCTGGGCAGTGAGTCGTTGCGCTATGCCCTCGCGGCTTCAGTGTCGGTATTGGTGCTGGCGGCGGTGTTTCTCGGGCTGGCGTTACCACGCTATCGCCAGCAGCTCAGGCCTGCTGGGGCAGAGGTCAGTGGCCCGCTGCAAGCGGCCAGCGGGGGGGTTGCCTAAGGGATGTGGGCATTGGGCCAGGATGCAGCCGGCAGGGGATGTCTTGGCCTTACTCCATTGATGGCTTCCAGCCGTCGCGGCAACCATGCTCTCAACCGGCAACGTGCTGAGGGCTTATGCCAGTCGCCAGGTGGTCGATCACCTGATCTCAAGAGGACGGATTCCGTGAGCAAGCAGATGCAGTACCAGGGCTATTACGGCTCGATCGAGGCCAGTACCGCGGATAACCGCCTTTACGGCAAGCTCCTGTATATCCGCCCGCTGGTGAGCTACGAAGGCCGCACCGTGGCAGCGTTGCAAGCCGCGTTCCACGCCGCGGTGGATGAATATCTGGCGACCTGCCAGCAGCAGGGCAGCGCTCCCCAGGTGCCCTGCAAGGGTTCGTTCAATGTGCGGGTGGGACACGATCTGCACCTGGCGGCAGTGCTCGCGGCGGCGCGGCAGAACGTCACGCTCAACGACCTGACCCGCCAGGCGCTGCGCAACTACCTGCAGCACAATGGCTGAACGACACGCCACTTTTTGATCGCCGCTGCCGCCATCACTGAATTGACGCAGCGTTTACAGGCTCGCCTCGCCACCCAGACGCTGCTCGACAAAGACCCGGGCCTGGTAAGTCAGTTGATCCAGGTGGCGGTCGCGCTTTTTCTCGGCCTCGGCCATGGCCTTCTTGCCATGCTGTTTAAGCAGGTAAGCGTGGATCTGCTGCACTTCCAGGGTCCGGTAGATCGGCGCCACATCCACCACCGCCCGCAGACCATCACTCGCATGGTCGCGGGTACTCATCAGCACCTGTGGCCCCCGGGCACCCACTACCTGGAACCCCAGCGCCTCGAAGCACGGCACCCTGGCCACGCTGCAGGCCAGTTCGCCATGGGGATAGCGTGCCAGCATTTCACCCAGCATTCCCCGCGCAATGCCCTGGCGCCGCTGGTTTTCCCGCACCGCCATAAACGCCACGGCGCACGCCTGGGCATCCCCCTTCAGCGGCTGGTACAGGGTAAAGCCAAGCACGCTGTCGGGATCCTGCGGATCACTGGCGACCAGCAATTCGACCGGAATGTCCTGGCCCTCGCCCAGCGCCTGCAGATACAGATGCACTTCGAAGCCAACGCCGTATTGATACAGCTGAAACAGCGGATTACTAGGCGTCAGCGCGACCAGGCTGATATCGCTGAGGTAGTCGACCACCATCTGCAGAATCTGGCTTTTGATCGCCTCGGGGGGTGGGCTCTGGTACAGGGTAAACATGAACAACGGACTCCGGAACGGCATCAGGCAGGCCGCATAGTAACCTGAGCGGCAAGCTCGGCGCTTAGATCACCTTCACTGCCCGCCCGATAAACTGGATCGGCCCCGTCGGCTTGCCGCTCGGCGAGCCATTGCGGCCCTCCAGGGTCAGCTCGAACAACTGGTTGGGCTCCAGCGGCGGCAGGCGGTCCAGCGCAACGCGCAGGGTTTCACCCGGCTTGACCAGTCCCAGCGACACCGGGCCCTGCCAGCCATCTGCCTTGGTCCAGAATTCCAGCGCCTTGTCGGCCGGGACGGCATAGGTCGCCAGCGGAATCAATTCGATCTCCTGCCGTGAGCCGGCCTGGATCACCCAGCCGGGCGCCTTGTCCTGGGGCGCGACCAGCACCACCAGATAACTGGGCGTCGCCACGGGCACCGGCCGCAGCAACAACACCGCGCCCAGTACCAGGCTCGCCGCCAGCCCCGCACCCGCCAGGCCTCGCCAGAAGGCCAGGTGTTGCCACAGGCTCGCCGCCTCGCCAGTCCGCGTACGCGGGTCCAGTTGACCGAGACTGCGCTCAATACGCGCCCAGAGAGACGGCGCAGGCGTCTGCGCCGGCGCCAGCCCGGCCAACGGCAACAGGCGACGCTCCCAGGCGTCCACAGCGTCGCGCAACTCGCGGTCATGGGGCAGCCGCTCGATCACTTCGGCGCGGCGGGCGGCCGACAATGTGCCCAGCACATACTCGCCCGCCAGTTGGTCCAGTTCTGCTTCGTTGTCTTCGAATTCGCTCGTCATCCCATGCACTCGCGCAATGCCGTCAGGCTCCGTTTGATCCAGGCCTTGACCGTACCCAGCGGCGTGCCCTGGCGTCGGGCGATGTCGGCGTGGGAGCAACCGTCGACATAGGCCAGCATGATGCATGCGCGTCGTTGTGGCTCAAGCCCTTCCAGACACCCCTGTAACCGCCCGGCCTGAAGCAGGCCATCCAGGCCGGCGTCCCGTTCATCCGCCGCGCCGGCAGCGAGCCATGCGTCGAAGCCCGCCTCCTGCGTCCCGTCGACCAGCACTTCACGGCCCTGGCGGCGCAGCACATTGAGCGCTAGGTGCCGGGTCACGCTGAACATCCAGCCGCGGGCCGAACCGCGCACGGGATCGAAGCCGCCTGCGCCGGTCCAGATCCGGATAAACGCGTCATGCACGATATCCTCCGCCAACGCCGTGTCGCGCACCAGGCGCCGGGCCACGCCCAGCAGCCGCGCGCCTTCGTGCTGATAAAGGCGGTGCAGGGCCTGGCGCTCGCCGCGGGCACAGGCCAGCAGGTGGGCTTCGTAGTCGAATGGAGCGGGCTCGGGCAAAGACAAGGGATTCAGGCACCGGCAGAAAAAGGGAACCCCAACCAAAAGGTCGGGGTCGGCGTCTGGCAGCTTAGACCAGTTTGCCAGGCGGCCCGTGAAATCCGCCTGGTGCCGCTTAGTTGGCGGCCCAGAACAGATAATCGGCCTGGTATTTCACCTGTTCCATGGCGCCTTTGTTGGCGGCCGTGCAGGCGCTGGCCGGCGCCACACCGCCCTTGAGCGCCACCCGCTGGATATAGGTGACGCCACTCATCAAGCCCTGACCTTCGGCAGGGTTGGCCTTGACCAGTTGATAAGGCAGATTGCCGGCGCTGGAGGGTGCAACGGCCAGTTGGGTGCCCGTTACCTTGGAGCCGTCCTGGGCTTGCCAGGTGGCGGGCGGGCCAAAGTAGCTGCCGACCTGTTTGCCACTGCGATCATTGAGCACCGCCTTGGGCCCGACAAAGGTCCATTCGGTCTGCCCGGCAGCCCCGGCCTTGTCACGGCATTCATAAGTGATCTCGCCGACGCCGACGGTTTCCAGGGCGACCTTGTGGCCGTCCGGCACCTTGATGCTGTCGGGCACGGCCAGCGCCGCAGAGGCCAGGGGCGCGAGCGCCAGCAGGCAGGCGCCAGCGAGGGCATTACGGGTCAGGCTCAACAGGGATTGGGTATTCATGGCACGTACTCCAGAGGTTGGGATCGGCTCAGTAGCAACGACTACTACTCTGACTACCCACCACCGAGGCCTTTGGATGCAGTGCGCCGTAAAAATAATTTACCGGCCTGTCAGGTCCTTGCTCCTATGCACCCGCCGCCAGCCGTCCGCGTGCGTGCGGTGGGTTTCCCGGTAACCGGCGCGGGTGTAGAGCGCGATATTTTCCGTCATGGCTTCGTGGGTATAGAGACGCAGACGGCTGCATCCCGTGTCCCGCGCGATCGGCTCGACAAACGCCAGCCTGTGGCGCCCCAAGCCCTGTCCCTGGCCAACGGGTGCCATCGCCCGATTATCGAGCAACAGCACCGGCGCCTCGTTGATCAGCACCAGCAAGGCCCGGATCTGCGGAGGGTCGCCCTCTCTACGCAGCGCTATCACCGTGATATCATTGCTCGATAATGCGTTGGCCAGCGGTTCAGCCGCTGTCCCACGCCTAAAAAAAGCGCACCTGATGCGCTGCCCGCCTGCCTTGCCTGCAAACACCTGATGGTGCGTCGGAGCCCGCTCCGCTAACGCGCCCCGTGACGCCAATCGGCCCATGACTGCGCCGGTTGTGCCTTTTGCTGCCACAAGGACTTGAGTCATGTTTTTAAGATCGATGAATATCTCCCGGCGCGCGGGCCTGGCCTTTGCCCTGATCGCCCTGCTGGCGATCGCACTGGGCGGGTTCTCCCTGATGGAGATGCGCCAGATGAACCAGCAGTCCCTGGACGTCGATAAAAACTGGCTCCCCTCGATTGTCGCCGCCAACGGCGTGGCCCTGACCAGCACCCAGATCCGTACCCTGACCCTGCGCCTGTTGCTGGTGCGCGACAGCAACGATGTCAAGGAACTGCTCGGGCGTATCGACCAGTTGTTCAATCGCCTGGACGCCCAGCAAAGCACCTACGAAAAACTGATCACCCTGCCCGAAGAGCGCTCGGCCTATGACCGCTTCGTCAAGGCCAAGGCCCTGTACCGCCAGGACCAGCAGCAGGTCCTCGACTTGATGCGCGAAGGCCGCAAGGACGAGGCCGCCGCCATTATCGATGCCGGCCCCTTCCTGGCCAATGCCGACGCCATGCTCAAGGACCTGCTGGTGATCATCGACACCAACACCCGCGGTGGCGAAATCGCCGCCGCGCAAAGCAACCAGGTGTTCCAGCGCGCGATCACCATGGTGCTGGGCATTCTGCTCCTGGTGGTCGCCCTGACCATCGCCCTGGCCGTGATCCTGACCCGCAGCATCGTCCAACCGCTTAGCCAGGCTGTGCGCGTGGCCGAAACCATTGCCGAAGGCGATCTGTGCCATGAGATCCGGGTGGTCGGCAATGACGAACCCGCCCGCTTGCTCCACGCGTTGCAAGTGATGCAGGCCAGCCTACGCAATACCCTGCAAAAAATCAGCGACTCTTCCGGCCAACTGGCCGCCTCCGCCGAACAACTGCATGCGGTGACCGACCATTCCAGCCAGACCCTGCTGCAACAAAGCGCCGAAGTCGAACAGGCGGCCACTGCGGTCAATGAAATGACCGCCGCCGTGGAAGAAGTGGCGCGCAACGCCGTCAGCACGTCCGAGGCCTCGAACACCACCGACGAAACCGCCCATCACGGTCGCCAGCAGGTCCAGCACACCGTCGACTCCATTGGCCTGCTGGCTGAAGACGTGACCCGCACCTGCGAGCAGGTCGAGCACCTGGCAGGCGATGTACGCAATATCGGCCAGGTGGTGGAAGTGATCCGCTCGATTGCCGAGCAGACCAATCTGCTGGCCCTGAACGCGGCTATCGAAGCCGCCCGGGCCGGCGATGCCGGACGTGGCTTTGCGGTGGTGGCTGACGAAGTGCGCGCCCTGGCCCACCGGACCCAGCAGTCGACCCAGGAAATCGCCACCATGATCGGGACCATCGAGCAAGGTACCGAGGGCGCGGTCAGTGCCATGCGCAACAGCAACGAGCGGGCCCACGCCACCCTCGACGCCGCCCATGCTTCCGGCCTGGCCCTGGACCAGATCACCGACGCCATTACCGCGATCAACGAACGCAACCTGGTCATTGCCAGTGCCAGTGAAGAACAGGCCCAGGTCGCACGCGAAGTGGACCGCAACCTGATCAATATCCGCGACCTGTCTGCCGAGACCTCGGCCATCGCCAATGAAAGCAATGCCGCCAGCCGCGACCTGTCGCGACTGGCCGTTGAGCTGAACCAGATGGTGGTGCAGTTCAAGCTCTAAACCGGCAGCCCCGCGCAACAGGAACAAAAAAGGCGACGTGATTCCACGTCGCCTTTTTGTTGTTGGGGTTGCCCTATACCAATCGCTCGATCTTCTGATGCCGCCAGACCAGCTTGTAATACAGGCTTTGCAGCACCAACATACTCAGATAAGCCACCGGAAACGCCATCCACACGCCCTGCAGACCGTACTTGACGTCCAGCAGATACGCCACCGGCAACTCCACCCCAACGATACAGAACACCGAGATCAGCACCGGCACCATCACCGTGCCGCTGGCGCGCATCAGGCCGCCGATCACCGCCTGGAAGCCGAAGACCAGCATGCTCCAGAGCATGATATGCAGCAGGTGTTCGGCCTGGACCAGCGCACTGGGGTCAGTGATAAACAGCCCCAGCAACCAGTTCGACAACACGTAGCCCAGCAGCACCAGGCTGCCGGTCAGCCAGATATTGATCGACAACCCCGTGCGCAGGATCGGCCCCAGGCGTTCGAGGCGCCCGGCACCAATGGCTTGCGCGCCGAGGATTGAGGCGGTAATGGCAATCGACAGGGCCGGGAACTGCACATAGTTGACGATCTGCGTGACCGCACCATAAGCCGCCGTCGCCTGGGAGCCATGCTGATTGACCAGGGCCAGGATCACCAGCTCCGACAGCGAAATCACCACCATCTGGACCCCCGTGGGCAGGCCGATACGCAGGACCTTGGCCAGGATCGCCCGGTCCAGGCGCATGGCGGCGAACAGCGCCCGGTCCGGCGCCAGCACATGGTTTTTCGACAGCAGCCGCCACGACAGCAGGCCCAGGGCCAAGGCATTCCCCAGCAGCCCGGCGATGGCCGCGCTCTGAATGCCCATCACCGGCAAGCCGAACCAGCCTCGAATCAGCGCCGGTGTCAGCAGCAGTCCGACGCCGGTCGACACCAACAGTGCCAGTAGCGGCGACAGCGTATCGCTGACCCCGCGCAGCAACTGGGTAAACAGCACGAACACCAGCAGGATCGGCATGATCAGCATCATCACCCGGGCATAGGCCACCGCATCCTCCAGCACATCGGCCGGCGTGCCCAGCCCCAGCAGGGCCTGGCGCGCGAAAATGCTCCCGAGCACCGCCGCCACCAGCCCGATGATCGCGCCCAGCAACAGCGTCGTACCGGCAATGGCCTTGACCTTGCCCAGCTCTTTGGCCCCCCAGGCCTGGCCAATCAATACCCCGGCCCCCGCGCCCAGGCCGATCACCAGCGCGATAAAGAAGAACACAATGGGAAACATCCCCGACACCGCCGCCAACGCCTGGGTGCCGAGCATCTGGCCGATGTAGATGCCATTGAGCGTGCCGGACATCGATTGCAGGAAATTGGAGAGCACCATGGGTGCGAGAAAAATCAGATAGATTTTCCACAACGGAGGCTGGGCGGAAGTGGACATAGACGGCTCGACCGAATGAGGTGGAAGGGGATTCTACGGTAAGCCTGGCGGCGGTGTAGACCTGTATTTTCAGTGCGCTTGTTCTGTCGAAGGGCCCCATGAAAACCGATACGAATCAGGTTAAAAAGTGCTAATCGACTGGCGCTCTTTCTGCGGGAGAAATGCCTTCTTGCTCACATAACGCGGGCCCAGGTCAATCTTGACTTGTCGGGCCTCATCACCAGATTATCCGCCCCTTCCCATCCCCGCCGCCCTCCGGCAACGGGTGTATCCGCCCCCTCGACTCGGGAGAGTTCAATGCAGGCACTCGATGACTTTGTTCCGGTCGGCCCCGCCGATATGGCAGGCTGCACACTGGCGCAACTGGTCGCCCAGCATGAACGCCCATTGCATTGCACGGATATGGATTTCAGCGAGCAGGACCTGTCGCGGATCAACCTGCAGGGTGTGCGCTTCGAACGTTGTCAGTTTTCCGCGAGCAATCTCACGGCGGCAGATCTGAGTGCCAGCCACTGGATTGCCTGCCGTGGCGCACACGCGGTGTTTCGCAATGCAGTACTGACCGACGCGCGCTTCGAGCGCTGCGACCTGAACAACAGCCAATGGCACCGCAGCAAACTGGCCCATGTCCACTTCCAGGGATGCAAGCTGACCGGGGCGAGCTTTATCGATGTCGCCTCCCTGGGCCTGAGCTTCTCCGACTGCCTGCTGCGCAGCGCCTGCCTGTCGGGCATTTCCTTTTTTAAATCGCAACTGCACAACCTGGACTTCACCGAAGCCGACCTCACCTACTGCGACTTTCGCAAGGCGGTCTTTGTCGACGGCGGCAGCCTGTCCCTGGCCCGCGTCAACAATGCCCGCTTCGACGAAGCCGACCTGCGCGAGGCCAGCCTGCACGGGCTGCGCCTGGTCGATGCCAACCTGTTCAAGGGCGCAATCATCTCCAGGTCACAGGCCAGCATGCTGCTGGCCGGCCTGGGGCTCACGGTGCTCTAGAGTGTGAACGCTCAGGGCGCCACGCTGACCTGGTTGCGCCCGGCCTTCTTCGAGACGTACAACGCCTGGTCGGCCCACTCGATCAGTTCCTTGTACTCAGTGGAGTAACGGCTCAAATCCGCCACGCCCAGGCTGATGGTAAAACGAATGGTCTGACCGTCGTGCAAGACCTCCTCGGCCTCGACCGCCTTGCGCAGGCGCTCGGCAAACACCTGGCCGCCGGCCTTGTCGGTATCGGAGAGCAAGACTGCAAACTCCTCACCGCCGTAGCGCCCGGCGATATCGCTGTCACGCACATGGTCGCGCACCACGTTCGCCACCCGCTCGATCACCCGGTCTCCGGCCTGGTGGCCATAGGTATCGTTGACCTGCTTGAAGTGGTCGATATCGAACATCACCAGGGTCACCTTGGTGCCATGGCGACGAAAGCGCGCGTACTCGACTTTCAGGCTTTCTTCCCAATGCCCACGGTTGTACAGCCCGGTCAGGCGATCGGTGCTGGACAGCTTCTGTAATTGCACGTTGGCTGCCTGGAGTTGATGGCGGTTGGTCGCGACATCGGTGACATCGTAGATCACCAGGCAGATATGGCGGATCTCGCTGTCGGTCGAGCGCAACGGCAACAGGGTCGTGTTCTGGTACATAAACGCTTCCTGCCCGGTAATAGGCTGGTAGCTCTTGAACCGCACCACGTAGGGCCGCTGCTCCCAGATGGTGAACGCCGGCGTACCGAGGGTCACCACGCTTTCGACCTTGCGGCTGAACCAGCTGCGGTCGACTTCCGGGAACAGGTCGAAGAACGAACGGTTGTAGGCCTCCTTGGGCTGCACACCGGAGCGATTCTCCATAAAGGTATTCCACACCTGGACACAGTAATCGCGGTCCAACACCACGACCCCGACATCGATGCTCTGGGCAATCGCAAGCAACCAATGGAATTCATTCAGATCGATAGGCTCGTTCATGGCTCAATTCATCAGGTAGGCAAGTTTCTGATTGAGGCGTTCGACCGAGTCCTCGGTGAACAGCAGCAACAGGTCGAAGTGGATGTTGTGCCCTTCCAGGCTGTAGCTGATTTCCACGGCCAGGGTTTTCTTCCAGTGCTGGTGGTTGACCCGGATCAGTTCGTCGATAGCCGCATGTTCACCCAGCAACTGCGGATGGCCCTGGGAAAACACCACGTCGATCTGCTCGGCGATGCTGCTCAGGCAAGCTCCGATCAGGACACTGGACAGATCCAGGAGCATTTCCATATCGCCGTAGTCAGGCGAGGTGCGCTGCATCAGCTGCGCCATATCGGCGACGTCCGAATCATGGAAAATCAACAGCGCCTCGCCGGCGATACCACTGCCGATATAGCCCTGGCAGATGGCCGTCAGTTGATTGCCACTGCACAGATCAGCCAGGGCCATATGCAGCTCGCCGACCTCCAGCAGATTGACGTTGGGCACCGGCAACTGCACGAACACCCCGAGCACCTGGGCGATCAGCGCGGCGGCGCGTCCGATGGCGACGTTGATGGTTTCACGCAGGGCATCACGGAAGCTGACCGCCGGCAAGTCAGCCTGCGCGTTGGCGAACCTCATCTGGCCAGGCGCGCCCATCAGGCCCAGGCGTTCGAGGGTCGCGGTCAGTTCGTCGGTATCGAAGGGTTTTTTCAGAAAGGCCAGTGCACCCAGGCCCAGTACCCGGCGCACGGCCTCTTCCTGAACGTCACCGGAGATCACGATGACCTTGGCGTCCAGCCCTTCTTCACGAATGGCCGTCAGGACCTGATAGCCATCCATGACCGGCATCGTCAAATCGAGCAGCACCACCCGGCCCAGGCCCTGGCGAATGGCCTCCAGGCCCTGGCGGCCATCGGCGGCTTCGCTGACGCTGACCGCCCAGTCGCTAGGCAAGGCCCGCAAGACCTGCTTGCGCGCCATATTCGAGTCGTCACAGACCAGCAGTGGGATTACCGACATTGATCTCTCGCCGTAAATAAAACGTCGTCGATGCCGAGGCTCGTCATCGCTCGTGCGTCCATGCCACCGCTCTCGTCCAGGAAATAAGTAGTGGCATCATGCCATACTCTAAAGAGCGCTTTTATGATATGCATCTAAAAAAGCACTCCGATAGCTCCTATTCGCCGCACCCTATGCTGCGGGGTGCGCCACGCAGTATGTCGCACGGGTAAAAACTGCGGTTATGATCGGTGCTGTTAGCGCCATCACGAACGCAGGGAATCGTATGAGCACATTGATCCGACGCAGTATCGAAACAAACGTTCGCACCGGCCTGGATTGGCGCCAGACCTGGGAAGACGTCGACCAGGGGCTGATCAAATGCTGGGAAGTCGGCCGTGAGCGGGCCCGCCAACATCCCGAACTCGCCGCACGCTGCCTGGCTGGCGAACTGCCGGTACTGGGCTGGAAAGGCGGTGTGGCCCGGGCGCTGAAGAAGCTGGAGAAATTCGGCTCACTGAAATACCTCGCGCAATGGCAGGGTCTGCGCGGCGAAGACCTGGCCGTCGATACCGCTCGCGAACAGGTTCTGACGTGCGCGCGTACCGCGATGATCGTCACCTTTACCCCCGACAAGAGCCAATACTTCAACCAGTTGAGCGATGCCGATCCGCAGCCCGAGGCGCTCGCCCCTGTCATTACGCCGCTATTGTAGGGGCGAGCCTGCTCATGATCGTGACCCTGCACGGGTTTGCGCCTACAGAGACAGCCCAACGAAACCATTGATACACTGTAACGCTACTGCCGCCACAGAACCGACCATGAAGCCCTTGCCCCGCCGCCTCGCCCTGCTAGCCGTGTTCGCCCTGCCCGCAGCCTTCGCCGACCAACCCTCGCTGGTTCTGCCGAGCGGTTGGCAGGCACAGCCGGTGCCGACTGACGAGCGCAGCCAGCGCCAGCGTGCGGTCAAGAACGATGCAAGCGGCGAGCCACAGATGGTCCTGGAACTGACCCGTTCGCCCTTGCAGCCGGGCCATGTCGTCAACCTGCCCAGTGTGTTGCTGCAAATGCGCAAGACCATCCAGATTGACTTTATCCGCAACGGCTTCATGAGCGTGTGCAACTCGATCCGGCCCAGCACGCTGGGCAATCTGGACGCCGTCGAATCGACCTGCACCATCACCCAGAACGGCGTGCCGGTCATGAAGCAGACCCTGGTCGCCGCCGTCTCGCCACAAACCGCCTGGTCGCTGTCCTATGCCGGGTCGACCGAAGGCTACACGGCCACCGAAGCCGAAGTCCGGCAGATTCGCGATGGCCTGCAACTGCACGATTGAACGATGTATCAGGCCCGCGCCAGGGCACCCAACCGGCCACTCAGGCCCAGCACCAGCAAACACACCGCCAACATCGCCAGGCTCAACCCAAGCAACATGCCCAGATGACCAAAGTGGTCGAGCAAAACACCTGCACCTATCGGCACCAGCAAACGACTCGCCACAAACAGGCTGGCCTGCAAGCCATAGTCGCTGGCCTGCCGATGCTGGCGGGTAAACCCCATCATCAGCCCGAACACCAGGGCCGACATCGCCCCCATGGCCACGGCCAGCAGCAAGGCCGCCAACAGCAAACCCAGCGCTCCCGTCTTCAGCCAGACCGCCAGGGTCAAGCCACACAGCGCCAACAAGGCCGCGCCCAGGCTCAGGGCAATCGCCCGGTCCACGCCCAGCCTGGGCCACCAACGCCCACAGAGCAGGCTGGCCAGGGCGCCGACCACGCCACCCCCGATCCCGGCAATGGCCGCGACCTGATTGACCGCCATGCCCTGATCCAGCAGCAGCGGCTTGAGGTACAGCCAGGCCGCGCCGATAAAGGGAAAACCGCCCAACAGCAGGCTGGTCCAGAGCCATGCGCCGGGTTGCCGGAAAAACCCCGGCCCGCCTTGCCCCTCGCTAAGCGGCGCTACAGGCGGCAGCGCGTGCGCCTTGCCCTCCTGCACACAGGCCAAGGCCACAACCGCCAGCAACAAGCCGGCGCCCATCACCAGAAACGGCGCCTGCCAGCCCCAGCGACTCTGCACCAGCAGCATCACCCCGGCCCCCACAATCGCCCCGAGAAACAACGCCGCCGCGCGCACGCTGCCCGCGCGCATCTGCTGCTCAGGCGGCAGTAACTTAATGGCCAGGGCATTGACCGGGATATCCGCCCAGGTGGCGAGGACTCCGGCCAGCAGTGCCAGGGCAAACAATTGCAGGGGGTTGTCCAGCAGCGCCTGTTGGCCGGTCAGCCAGAGCAACACCGCCAGGGCTAGGCACAACAGCATCGCCCACCCCTGAAATTGGCCAGCGGCAACACGCCAACGCTGCACCGGCCAGGCCAGGGCGAACTTGAACAACGCCGGCAGCCCGGCCAACTGAAACAGGCCGATATCGGTGCCCGACCAACCGTGCTCACGCATCACCAGAGGCAAGCCCATCAGCAAATAGAGGCTGGGCACCGCCACGACAAAATTCAGCCAGCCAAACACGGCCTGCAACCAGAAGACCCTGCCCAGCGGACTCACGATTCACCCCGCCGAGCCACCAGCACCGCTACCGGCGCCACCGCAAACGGCACCTCGGCGTGGCATTCAATACCGACAAAACCGGCTTCGCGCGCCAGCGCCTGCAAGCCGCCGGCCCCCGTGACATGCCGCCCTTGCATGCGCATCGACAGGTAATACGGCAACACCCGCGCGGCGGCAGACGGATCGTCCGGGATCTGCGCCTGGGCGCAGACCAGCACCCCGCCGGGACGCAGGGCCGCCCGGATCCGGCCCAGGCTGGCCAACGGGTCCTGGACAAAATGCAGCACCGAGGAACACCAGATCAGGTCGAAACCTTCGCCCAATGGATCCTGATCCAGGTCGCCAGCGCGGACCCCCAGTCGCTGCTGCAAGCCGGCCTGGCGAATGTTGTCGGCGGCAATGGCAACGGTATCGGCGAAGTCAAATACCTCACCCTGCAACTGCGGATGGGCCGTGGCCAGGGCAATCGCCACCAGGCCCGGGCCACCCCCCAGGTCGAGCAGGCGCCGGGCGCCGGCAAACTCCGGCAGTTGCGCCAGCAGCGCGACGGCCAGGTCGGCCGTCACGGCACGCTGCTCCTGGGCAATCTGCACTTTCGCCGCACTGGCCCAACCCCCGGGGGCAAACCCGGCGGTCAATGGCTGGCCGCTGCTGACCTGCTCGGCCAACTGCCCGCCAAACCGGCGCAGGTTGGCCAGGCGGAACCCCCAGGCATCACCGCAGTAACGTGCCGCGCAGGTACAGAAATACTCCTGTGCCACCGCACTATTGCAATAACGCAATGCGTCGTCGCGGTCGAGCAGTTGCATACTCCACAGCAATTCCAGCAGGTAGCCGGTATTGGCTGGATCGCTTTCCAACTGCCTGGCCAGTTCAGTGGCGCCGAGAGGCTGGCACAGGCGGTCGAACAACCGCCATTCCAATGCTACCCGCAGTGCATCGGCCCGTACCGTGGCCAGGGTCAGGTCCCAATAGGGCTGCAAGGCATGTTCGGTCATCACCCGGAGCGCGCTCATAGCTCGACACTCACGCGCAGGCCAAACTCGCGGGGCGGGCTGTAGACCCGCGCCGTGCCGCTCAAATACCCCACCGCGTCGTAGCGTTTGTCGGCGGCGTTGTCGACATAGGCTGCCACTTGATAGTGGGAAAAATCGTAGCCTGCCGCCAGATCGATCAGCCCGTAGCCGCCGCGCTGATATTGATTGGCCGAATCGAGGTAGGTCTTGCCCACGGCACTGACACCGCCCTGGGCGTACCAACCCGCGTCGGCGTCATAGCGCAGTCCCAGGCGGCCCGTCAGGTCCGGGGCAAAGGGGTTGCGGTTGCCCTGATAGTCATTGGCGCCTTCGCTGAAGCGCTGGAAACGGGTGCGATTGAGCCCCAGTGCCGACTGGATACGCCAGTGCTCGCCCAGCAGATAGTCGGCCTCCAGCTCCAGTCCCGTGGAGCGGGCCGCTGCCGCATTGGTGATATACACCACGCCCGGCTGCACCAGTTGCTGGACCTGCATGTCCTTGACGTCCATCCAGTACAGCGCCGCCGAGTAGCGCAGGCGCTTGTCCGCCAGCCAGCCCTTGGCCCCGATTTCCCAGGACCGGACCTTCTCGGGGTCGTAGCCGGGATAGCCGGCGGCCGCGGAAAATGCGTTGAACCCTCCGGCGCGGAAACCTTCGCTGTAGCTGGCATACAGCGTGGAGTCGGCCTGCCATTCATATTGCAGCGCCAGCTTGGGCGTGAAGCGTTTCCACTGCTCGCTGCGGCTCTGGCCCGAGCGCGGGGCCACACGCACCTTGTCCTGCTCCATACGGGCGCCCAGGGTCAGCGTCCAGTGCTCGGCCAGCGGCTCGATCCACTGGCCAAACAACGCGCGGGTATTACCGCCCAGATTGACTTCGGTGCGGCTCAGGCGCAGCGGCAGCTTCTGCTCGAAGGCCAGGTCGTGGTCGTCACGGTCGGCATAGGCCCCCAGCAGCCACTGGCTCTGGCGCCACTGGCCCTCCAGGCGAAACTCCTGGGACAGGGTGTTCATATGGTAGTCCCGGGCCACATGGAACAGGTCGGCGGGTTTGAAGTCGCTGTCCTGGCGGACCCGATCATAGAAGTCGTTGCGCGCAGTGATTGAGCGCAACGTCAAACCGGAGTCGAGCACGTGCTGCAGATCCAGCGACAGGCTACGCGCACTGGAATGGTTCCAGCTCGACGTACCCGATTGCACCTCGCGCCGCGAGCGATCCACTGCGCCCCAGAGCGAACCGCCATCGCGATAGTCCTGACGGCTGTAGCGCAGGCTGATGTCCGTGTTTAGGCCCGGGGTCCAGCGCAGATGCACCCGCCCCGTGTGGCGCTCACGGTCGTCGGCCTGGCCACCGCGATAGGTATTCTCGATGTAGCCATCCTGCCCATGCCATTGACCGGAAACGCCTGCGTAAAGGGTGTCGTCAATCAGTGCCTGGCTCAATTCCAGGCCCAGGTCACGCCGCTCGCGGCTGCCCAGGCCAAGGTCGGCACGAGCCACGGGCGTGGCGTCCAGGGGCCGGGTGTGCAGGCTCAACACGCCGGCCTCGGCATTGCGCCCATAGAGGGTCGATTGCGGGCCGCGCAGGATCTCGACACGCTCGACCCCCTGCAGATTGTGGTCGAACCCCTGGCCCATCACCGTCGGCACCCCGTCGACCAGCATCAGCACCGAGGAGGAGAATCCGGTAGCACTGGACGTCAGGCCACGCATCACCGGCAACTGGGTGCCGGACTGGCCAAAAGGCTGGAAGGTAAAACCGGGCGTCAACCGGGCCAGCTTTTCCAGATCATCGATCCCGCCATCGCGCAGCGTTTGACCGTCGATCACCGACAGGCTGCCCGCCACCTGCTCCTGGCTCTGTTCAAGCTTGTTGGCCGTGACCCGCAGTTCCGGCAACTCGGTGGGCGCCGCCTGCGCCGCACCCGCCAGCCAGCAGCCGGCAAGCAACGTACAACCGCCAAAGGTCCGCGTATTTCTGGACATCGTTCTCCCCCTGATGAATATGCGCCGACCGGATGACAGTCGACCGGCAACCATGCTATTCATTAATGAGAACGCTTATCATGCATCTTCATATGCATTGAGTAGCCATTGCTATGCAATCCGCCGGACAAAGGAAGGAGCCCGTGTTGCCTGCTTCAGCGAAAGCCTCCCAAACGTGTCGGGTCGCCACCAGCGACGTGCGCCAGATCAGCCAGGGCGCCGACGGCTGGAGTCGCCAGCAACTGCCGACGACCCTGGGCGACTGCTATTCGGAACACCTGAGCCTGGCGCCCGACCTGCTGCTGGTGCGTTCCCATTACCGCCCCAACCATCCCCTGCGCGAAGCCACGGCCAGCCCCCATGCACGGCAAATGTTGGTGATGACTTTCGGCCTGAGCGGCGCCTCCGGCTATCGCGGTGCCGATGGTTCGGCGGTCGCCTTCGAGGCCGGGCACACCACCATCACCGCGTTCCAGGCCAGCGATGGCGAACGCTGCTATACCGCCGACACCGAGACCCGCCAACTGCGCCTGCTGATCGGCCCGCAACTCCTGCGCAGCTATATTGGCGAGCCGCGCACGGCAGCCCTGCTCGGCAGCGGCCAGTTGCACCATCTGCAGTTTTCCCGGACCTCCCCCGCCAGCCAGGCCCTGGCCCGCGAACTCAGCCTGGGCGGCGACCGCCTGCGCCTGCATATGCGCAGCCTTGGCCTGCTGGCCGAGCAACTCGAACGGTTGAGCCCGGCGCCCACCGCGCCACAGGCAAAGTTTTCCCTGGCCGATATCGAAAAGCTCGAACGGGTCCGTCAATTGATGCTCGAACAACTCGACCAACCGCTGACCCTGGCGTACCTGGCCGCCAGCGTCGGGTTCAACGAATGCAAGCTCAAGGAAGGCTTTCGCCATCACTACAAGACCAGCCCCTATCGCCTGCTGACCGAACTGCGCATGCGCAAGGCCCATACCCTGCTGGAAAACGGCTGTCAGGTGGCGCAGGCCGGCTATCAGGTCGGCTATGCGTTTGCGAACAACTTCAGCGCGGCGTTCACCCGCTTCTTTGGCAAATCGCCCAAATCGGTGTTCGGCAAACGCCGATGATGCTCGCCGCGGCCATCCCGGCCGGGCCTGGATGCTGTTCACGCTGATCAGCAGCGCCAATCTCTGGTTGATCGGCCAGGGGTTCCTGGGCAACTGATGGCTTATCCGGCCGGAACCATCTCGCCCCAGGCAAGACCGGAACATTTGCCCCTCCCGTCCAGGCGCCTACAATGCCTGCTTTCCCCTTCCGAGCCTGAGCATGGACCTGGACCTCGCCCGCACCTTTCTCGAAATCGTCCGCTGTGGCAGCCTGGCGGCGGCGGCCGAGAAACTGCATGTCACCCAGACCGCCATTACCGCCCGCGTGCACAAACTCGAGAGCCTGCTCGATGCGCGGTTGTTTGTACGCAACCGCGCCGGCGCCCGCTTGACCGCCGATGGCGAGGCCTTTGTGGTCTACGCCAACCAGCTGCTGCAAACCTGGGAAGCCGCCCGCCGCGACTTGCCATTGCCCGACGGCTTCCACACCGTGCTGCACCTGGGTAGCGAGGTCAGCCTGTACAACCCGCTGATGCTGGGCTGGATTCGCGAACTGCGCGACCAGATCCCCAGCCACGCCCTGCGCACCGAAGTCAGCCAGGGCGACCATCTGCTGCGCCAGCTCGAACTGGGCCTGCTCGATGCCGCCCTGGTCTATCAACCGGTTTACTGGCCGGGGATGCAGGTCGAACAGTTGCTGGAGGAGAAACTGATCCAGGTGCGCCTGCCCGAACGCCCCGAACCCTATGTGTACATCGATTGGGGGGAGAGTTTTCGCCGCCAGCACGATGCCGCATTACCGGAAAGGGCCCGGGCCGCCGTAAGCTTCAATCTTGGGCCCATGGCCCTGCAATACATTCTCGGCAATGGCGGGGCCGGCTACTTCCGCACGCGGGTGGTGCAAAGCTACCTGGACAGTGGTGTGCTGGAACGGGTGCCCAAGGCGCCGGAGTTCAGCTACCCGACCTACCTGGTCTATTCCCGCGACCGTGATTCGGCGACCCTGCAAAAAGCCTTCACGATCCTGCGCGAGCTGGTCAAGACCGAGCGCGACTGGTCCCAACGGTGGGACTCGCAACCCGCCTAGACACCCACGGCTGCCAGCCAGCCTTCGTAACGCCACACGCCAACAAAAACACCCCGGCCTTACGGTCCGGGGTGTCTTTGTTCAAGCCTCCATCCTTAGTGGGAGAACAGCGACCCACCCACCTTGCCCGCCAGTTTTTCGGGCTTGATCAGGAACCGCGCCAGGGCTGGCAGCAGCCACAGGGCGCCAAACATGTTCCACAACAGCATAAAGGTCAGCATCAGGCCCATGTCCGCCTGGAACTTGATCGCCGAGAAGATCCAGGTACACACGCCAATCGCCAGGCACAGACCGGTAAACAGCACCGCCTTACCCGTGGACTTCAGCGTCTGGTAATAGGCTTCTTGCAGCGGCAGACCGGCACGCAGGAAACTTTCCAGGCGGCTGTAGATGTAGATGCCGTAGTCCACGCCGATCCCCACACCCAACGCCACCACCGGCAGGGTCGCGACCTTGACGCCAATCCCCATAAAGGCCATCAGGGCATTGCCCAACACCGACGTCAGGACCAGCGGCAGCACGATGCACAGCGTCGCCGCCCAGGAGCGGAAGGTGATCATGCACATGGCCGCCACGCAGATGTACACGAGGATCAGGATGGTCAGTTCCGATTCCTTGATCACTTCGTTGGTCGCCGCTTCGATCCCCGCGTTGCCGGCCGCCAGAATAAATTCCAGACCGTCACGGTTGTGTTCCTTGGCGAACTCCTGCACCGCATGCACCGCGCGGTCGAGTGTCTCGGCCTTGTGGTCATTGAGGAAGATCAGGACCGGCGCCAGGGAACAGTTATTGTTGTACAGGCCATCGGCCCGGGCGATGGAGTTGTTCAGCACATCCGGGTTACGCGAGAGGGTTTCCCACTTCAGGTTGCCCTCGTTCATCCCCTTGATCATCTGTTTGGACACAGTCACCAGAGAAATCGCCGACTGCACGCCCTCGGTGTTCTGCATCTTCCACATCAGCTCGTCAATCGGCGCCATGGCTTCGTAGCGCGAGCAACCCTCGGACGCGGTCTTGACCATCACCACCAGCACATCGGAGCTGGTCGAGTAGTTGTTGATGATAAAGGCGTTGTCCTTGTTGTAGCGCGAGTCCGGACGCAGCTCCGGCGCGCCCTGGTCGAGGTCGCCGATTTTCAGGTTCTGGCTGTACCAGAGGCCGCCACCGAAGGCCACTATCGCCAGGGCGATGGAGACCGGTGCCACCTTGGGGCTGGCGAAATTGGACAGCAGGCGCCAGAACGGGTGCTCGCGGGTCGCGTCCTTCTTGCTCCGCTCGATGGCCTTTTTGCTGATACCGACATAGGAAATCGCCACCGGCAGCAGGATCAGGTTGGTGAACACAATCACGGCCACACCGATGGAAGCACCAATGGCCAACTCACGGATCACGCCGATATCGATGATCAGCAGGGTGATGAACCCCACGGCGTCGGCCAGGATCGCAATCATCCCCGGCAAGAACAGTTGCCGGAAGGTCCGCCGCGCCGCCGTCAGGGCGTTGTCGGCATCACTCGATTGCAGGGCGATCCCGTTGATTTTTTGCACACCGTGGGAAATACCGATGGCGAAAATCAGGAACGGCACCAGCATCGAATACGGATCCAGGCCGAAACCGAAGAAATGCATCAGCCCCAGTTGCCAGATCACCGCCACCAGCGTGGTGATCAGTACCGCAATGGTGCTGCGGATGCACCAGGTAAACCAGTAGAGCAGGATCCAGGTGATCACGAAGGCGATGCCGAAGAACATCACCACCATGATCAGACCATCGATCAGATCGCCGACTTTCTTGGCGAAACCGACGATATGGATCTTCACATTGGGGTTCTGTGCCTCGAACTTGTCGCGGATCTTCTCTTCAAGCTGATGGGAGAATTTCTGATAGTCCAGCGCCACTAGCTTGCCCTGGTCTTCAGGGTCCGGGTACGCCTCCAGCAGCGGGATATCAACGATGCTCGACTTGAAGTCGTTGGCGACCAGCCGCCCGACCTGGCCGGACTTGAGCACGTTGTTGCGCAACTCGTCGAGACTGTCGGGCGAGCCGTCGTAGCTCTGCGGGATCACTTCACCACCGGCAAAGCCTTCCTCGGTCACTTCGGTCCAGCGAACGCTGGGGCTCCACAGGGACTTGAGGCCCGAGCGGTCGACACCGGGAATGTAGAACACCTCGTCGTTGATCTGACGCAGGGTCTCCATGTACTCCTTGGTGAAGATGTCGCCGTCCTTGGCCTCCACCGAAATACGTACGGTGTTGCCCAGGTTCGCCAGGTCATTGCGGTGCTCGAGCATCTTTTCGATAAAGGGATGCTTGAGCGGGATCATTTTTTCAAAGCTGGTGGACGGGCGGATCAGCGTCGCCTGCCAGAACAGAAAGGCACTGACCAGCAGGCAGATCACGATCACTGCCGGGCGGTTGTTGAAAATCAGGCGTTCGAGAAACGTCGCCTTGTCCTGATGATGGTCACTCATGGAAAACTCCCCGCCTTCTTATTATTTGCCCAGCTCGGCGCCTGTTGGCGAAGCAGCGCGTACGCCACCCTGTCCGACCAGAATCAGGTTGCCATTGCCGGCATCGGTGACCGCCGACAGGGAAATCCGGTCCGGGCGGTTGAACACCGTGAAGGTCAGGCCGTTATCGGTACTGCGCACCACGCTGCCGCCGTTGCCGACGATCACCAGTGCCCCGTCGCTTTCCAGCGTTGCACCGGACAGGCCGAATTCCAGTGCACCGCGCACCGCCTTGAGCTCGATCGGGGTCCAGGTGCTGCCGAAATCGGTGGAGCGGAACAGGTTGCCGCGCAAGCCATAGGCCAACAGGGTATTGGCCTGGCCGGTGCCGATCACGCCGAATAGCGAGCCTTCATAAGGGCCTTCGAGGCGTTCCCAGGTCTGGCCCCAGTCGGTGGAGCGGAACATGCTGCCCTGCTCGCCGACGATAAACAGTCCGGCATCCGTGACCGCATTGATCGCGTTGAGATGGTATTGGTCGTCGTTGTGCAGGCGCTCGCTGATGTCTTCCCAGGTCTTGCCGCCGTCCAGGGTTTCCAGCAACGCGCCGTAGGCACCCACGGCAAAACCGTGGGTGGTGTCCTTGAACCAGACATCGAGCAGGGGCGCTTCGCGCTTGAGGTCTTCGAACTGCCGGGTCCAGGTCACGCCGCCATCGCTGCTGGCGAGGATCTGCGCATCATGGCCAACGGCCCAGCCATGCTGGTCGTCGACAAAGAACACGGACGTGAGCATCTGCCGGGTCGGCACCTTGGCCTGGGTCCAGGACTGGCCCTGGTCGTCGGAATAGAGGATATGCCCGCGATCGCCGACCACCACCAGGCGCTTGCCGGCATGGACCACGTCCAGCAGCAGGCTCTTGACGGCCCGGGGCGTTTCAATCGCATAGACCGTATCGGCAGCTGGCGTAGCCGCAGCCTGGACCGGTGCCGACAGGACCGCGACACCCAACAGCGAGAACGCTGTGGTCAGCAACGCGACCTTGCGCAGCGCCGGCGGGCGATAGGCCCTCACACCCATGACAGGCTCACTCATAGACCTTTCCCCCATTTATTATTGTTAGGTCACTCAGGGCCCCGTAGCGGGCATTGCCCTGGTTGCCGGATAGCGGACCGATGTCCTGAAACCTGCAATCTAGAGCCCCTTGGAAGCTGGGCTATCCTAGCCAGCTTTGGAAACGTCTGACAATCGATACGACGTTATGTTTTGTTAACCCGCAGGCGTCGGGCAGCCTCCTGAATGGTAGTGCATTCCGGCCCATGATGAAAAAAGGCCACTATCGTGGCCTTGAAAGAAATGACCGCCACCGCCCTTATCCCGCCGCAGCGAACGTGCTGCGGCAGGAAAAGCGGGGCCTGGGGGATCAGGCCAGGCTCTTGTTGACCACCTCGAACACATCGCTGGACAGCTCGCCCGAGCCGCGAATGCGCTCCAGTTCGGCCTTCATCAGCGCCTGGCGGGCGCTGTCGTATTTGCGCCAGCGGGTCAGTGGCGCCAACTGGCGCGAGGCAATCTGCGGGTTGAAGCCGTTCAACTCGATCACCAGGTCGGCCAGGAAACGGTAGCCGGAGCCATCCGCCGCATGGAAGTTGACCAGGTTCTGCCCGGCGAACGCGCCGATCAGGGCACGCACCTTGTTCGGGTTCTTCAGGGTAAAGGCCGGGTGCTGCATCAACGCCCTGACCCGCTCCAGCGCGCCCGGCAATGCACTGGCGGCCTGGACACTGAACCATTGGTCCATGACCAGCGGATTGTCCTTGAAGTGCTCGGCGAAGCTGGTCAGTGCCTGGGCTTTCTCCTCGGCAAACGGCGAATTGACCAGCACCGCCAGGGCCGTCAGGCGTTCGGTCATGTTGTCGCACGCCTCGAACTGCTCCAGCGTGGCTGCCAACACCTCAGGCTTGCCGCTCAGCATCAGGTAGGACAGCGCAATGTTCTGCAGGCTGCGCCGCGCAAAGTGCTCGGCCTCGGCCACATAGGCCGTCTGCTTCGACACGGCGCGGTTGGTCTGGTAACGCTGCCACAAAGCCTCGAACAACTGGTCGGCCAGTTGCTGGCGAGCGAAATCGCGCGCGGCATGGATGGCGTCGACATCGGCCACTTCGCTGATTTCGGTGAGGTACGCCTCGCTCGGCAGCGAGAGCATCTCGGCCACCATGGCCTGATCCAGCGTGGTATCGGCCAGTACCGTGCCCAAGGCACTGACCAGCCGTTGATCGAGCACCAGCGCCTGGCCCTGTTGATGCTGGGCAATCAACTCCTGCAACACCTGCACCGCCAGTTGCTGCCCCGCTTCCCAACGATTGAAGCCATCGCTGTCGTGCTGCATCAGGAACATCAGTTGGTCGCGATCATAGGGGAAGCTCAGCTTGACCGGCGCCGAGAAACCGCGCAGCAGCGACGGCAGCGGCTTGGCGGCAATCCCGGTAAAGGTAAAGGTCTGCTCGGCCTCGGTCACCGACAGTACGCGGCTGGTCGCCCCAGCCTGTGCTTCGCCAGCCAGTTGCAGGGCAAGCTCGCCACCCTGGCTGTCCAGCAGGCCCAGCTCGACAGGGATGACAAACGGCAGCTTCTCGACTTTGTCCGGCGTCGGCGGGCAGCTCTGGCGGAAGGTCAGGCTGTAGGTCTGCGCGGCGCTGTCGTAGGCCTCGCTCACCGCCAGGCGCGGCGTGCCGGCCTGGCTGTACCAGCGCTTGAACTGAGTCAGGTCGGCGCCAGTAGCGTCTTCCATGGCCTGGATAAAGTCATCGCAGGTGACCGCCTGGCCATCATGGCGCTCGAAATACAGGTCGCTGCCCTTACGGAAACCCTCGTTGCCCAGCAGCGTGCGGATCATGCGCACCACTTCCGAACCCTTCTCGTAGACGGTCAGGGTGTAGAAGTTGGAAATCTCGATAAAGCTTTCCGGGCGCACGGCGTGGGCCATTGGCCCGGCATCTTCGGCGAACTGATGAGTGCGCAGGTAGGCCACGTCCTCGATCCGCTTGACCGTGCGCGAGTTCATGTCGGCGGAGAACTCGGCATCGCGAAACACCGTGAACCCTTCCTTGAGCGACAGCTGGAACCAGTCGCGGCAGGTCACGCGGTTGCCCGACCAGTTATGGAAATACTCGTGGGCGACGACCGCCTCGACACGCTGGTGGGCGGCATCGGTGGCGGTTTCGGCCCGAGCCAGCACGCAGCTGGAGTTGAAGATGTTCAGGCCCTTGTTTTCCATGGCGCCCATGTTGAAGTCGTTGACCGCGACAATCATGAAGATGTCCAGGTCGTACTCGCGCCCGTAGGTCTGCTCGTCCCAGGCCATGGATTTCTTCAGGCTGTTCATGGCGTGCTGGCACTTGTCGATATTCTCCGGCTCGACATAAATGCGCAGCGCCACATTGCGATCGGACATCGTGCGGAAACTGTCCTCGACGCACCACAGGTCACCCGCCACCAGGGCGAACAGGTAGGCCGGCTTCATGAACGGGTCTTCCCAGGTCGCCCAGTGCCGTCCGCCGTCTTCCGGCCCGCTGGCCAGCGGGTTGCCGTTGGACAACAGCACCGGGTAGCGATGCTGCTCGGCGCTGACGGTGGTGGTGAAGCGGCTCATCACATCCGGACGGTCGAGGTAATAGGTGATCTTGCGAAAACCTTCGGCCTCGCACTGGGTGCAGAACATGCTGCCGGACTTGTACAGGCCTTCGAGGGCCGTGTTGGTTTCCGGGTGGATCTTCACACTGGTGTCGATCGTGAAGCTGTCCCGGGTCGGCTGCAACGTCAGGTGGCTGTCACTGAGCTGGTAGTCACCGGCGCCGAGTTCGCGGTCATCGAGCTTGACCGACAGCAGTTCCAGTTGCTGGCCATCGAGCACCAGCGGCGGCAGGCCGGCGCCACGGGCCGGGTTACGGCGCATCACCAGTTGCGCATGGACCAGGCTGTGGTCCTCGAACAACTCGAAGGTCAGGTGCGTCTCGTCGATCAGGTACTCGGGCGCCTGGTAGTCCTTCAGGTAGATCATCTGCGGTTGTTCTGTGCGCATGCTGGAGTCCTTCTACTGATGCACGGCGAGCTGGTAGGCCGTGTACTTGCGGATATTGATGACGCCGGTGTCGAAGATCAGGTACTGGCCCTTGATCCCCATCAGCGTGCCTTCGGCAATCGGGTTCTTGTCCAGGTTGAAGCTGACGATCTTGGTCGGGTACTGCTCGATCGGATAGCGGATGCCCAGCGGTTCCAGGTCATGCACCGGCTGGATCGCCTGCAGGCCGAAACGCGCCTGGAGCGCCTGCAGCCCTTCGGCGCAACTGGCAAACAGTTGCTCGCGTACCGCCGCCAGGTCCACGGCGGGGGCATCGCCCTTGAGCAGCGCGCGCCAGTTGGTCTTGTCGGCCACCTGGGAGCGGAACAGGTCTTCGACGAAGCCCGACTGCTGGCGAGTCGCCACACGCATGATCGGCAGGGCCTGGCTGGCGCCCTGGTCGAGCCAACGGGTCGGCAGTTGGGTCGCGCGGGTAATCCCGACCTTGATCCCCGACGAGTTGGCCAGGTAGACCACATGGTCGGTCATGCAGAACTGCTCGCCCCAGCTCGGCTCGCGGCAGGTGCCGGCGTCGTAATGGCAGCGCTCGGGGCTCATGATGCACAGGTCGCACTGGGCCAGCTTGGTCATGCAGGGGTAACAGTAGCCCTGGCTGAAGCTGGTCTTGGTCTTGCGCCCGCAATGGGAGCAGTGGATCGCCCCCAGGTACTCCAGGCGCAGGAAAGTGCCGATCAACGGATTGACCGGCACCTCACTGTCACCCAGACGAAACGCGTACTGGACGTCCTCGCCCTCGAGGCGAGCGGACATCTTGCTGATTGCACCGCGGCCAATCTCGATCAATGGATGGCATCCGACTTGAACAGGATATTCGGCACGGTGATCGACTTCGACGCGCATTCCTGCGGGCCCATATAGCCGGTGCGCTGGTCTTCGGGCAAGTTCTGCACTTCCCAGGCGATCATGGCCTGCAGCGACAGCTCGCGCTGTTCGGCACTGAGTTTGCGACCATCGGACCATTTGCCGATTTCCACCGCCAGCTTCAGGCTCTGGTAGATCTCGGGGGTGATGTTTTCGATCATTTCATTAAAAGAGGACATACAAGCGCTCCACGCGTTGGATGAATAAATTCAGGCGGCCAGTCTACGGCGCGCCAGCGCACCGCCCAACAGGCCCGTCAGGCATCCGATGAGTAACCCGCCCAGGTGCGCGGCATTGGCGATCTGGCCGAAGCCGATCATCGACACCAGCCCCGACATGCAGACCAGCAGCCAGACCAGCATCATCACCAGCACCCCGCGGGGCAGGCGATAGACCGGGTTCGGGGCGAGCCATTGATAGATCCAGCAATGCCCCAACAACCCGTACAGCACGCCGGACAAACCGCCAAACAGGCTCGGCCCGCTCCAGTAGTACTGGGCGTAGTTGGACACCAGGCTGAAGAGCAATGTCAGGCCAAGCAGATTGATCCCGCCCTGCAGCCGCTCGATACGCCGGCCCAGCTCCCAGTACCACATGCCGTTCATGGCGATGTGCAGGATGCCGAAGTGCAGCAGCATCGGCGTGACCAGGCGCCACCATTGCCCCGCCGCCAGGCTCTCGGCCAAGGGGCGGAACTGGATGTAGTCGCCCTGGATGCGGAAATCGAGAAAGGTCAGCCAGTGCATCGACGCCAGGTTGTCGCCCAGCAATGTCAGCGCCCCAACGATCAGGGCCGCCAACAGCACGGCGGCGGTCACCGGGCCATCGCGCAACTGCTGGGCAAACCCCGGGCGCAAGCGCGTGGTCGTGGTCTCGGGCAAGGGCAGTTGATGCTCGGGATCGCCCTCGGGGAAACGCTGGTACAACGAAAGGACATCGGCACTGATGGCCTCGGGCACCCAGAGCACCTGTTCGCCCGCCTCCTCGCTGACCCGATGCGGCACCTGCATGCGCTGCAGCAAATGGACAAAGCCGCTGAGATCGCGCTCCAGCGGCAGGCGTAGTACGGCAATTGCACTCATCGAGGCGCCTCCGGGCGTTCGACATCGACCCAGACGAACTTGCGCGGGTCGAGAAGGGTTTCCTGGTCCAGCCGATAGGCGACCAGCTTGCCGTAGAGCACGGCGCTGTAATCCAGGCAGGCCAGGTTCGGCCGAATCGGGGCCGGCCGGCCGCTACGCCAGTAATGCCCGACAAACAACAGCGGCTCGTCGATGCCATAGCGCAGCAAGGTGTTTTTCTGGCTCGAAGACAGCGGCGTACGCGCAACCCGTTCAGGCAGGGCATCGGGCTGGAAGACGATATCACCGTAGGTCTGTGGATCGTCTTCCCAGAATTTGGTACGGAAGAACGAGCGGGTCAGGCCATCGCCCCCGGTCAGCGTCAAGCCATCAGGCAGGCGCATATCGGTGCCGCGCAGCAAGCGGTCGAAGGCATTGCAGGCAAAGCTGCCCGGTACGGCCGCGGCCTGGACAAAATGCTCATCGACCCGGCCATCGCCATATTGCACCCGCAATTGGGCGATCAACTCGGCATCCCAGCAGGCGTGGACCAGGCGAAAGCGTCCGGCATCGACAAACAGGGGCAACTCGTAGAACCAACCGAGAAAGTCATGCCAGTCCCGCGGATGCTGGGCGAACTGCTGCAAGGTCTCGTCGATCAGCCGGGCATGGCGCGGCGTGTGCTCGCGCACGAACTGCTTGCCACTGCCCGGCGGCGCCGGTGTGCTCCAGCCCAGCGCGTTGAACTCATGGTTGCCCATGATGCACAACGCCTGCCCGGCCTCGACCATATCGTGGACGATATGCAGCGCCTCCCGAATCCGTGGCCCGCGGTCGATGATATCGCCCAGGAACAACGCCATGCGCGAAGGATGGCACCAGACCCCGGCATGTTTGCGGTAACCCAGCCGGTCGAGCAGGTGTTCGAGGGTGTGGGCGCAACCGTGCACGTCACCGATCAGATCGTAGCTACGCGCGGGATCGAGCATCAGTCGCCTCCAGCGCCGAGTCGGCTGCCCCAACCCAACTTGGTCCGGCAGACCTCGTAGTAGTTATGGTCCAGGGGGTGAATCAGGCGCAGTTTCTGCGGTTTCTTGCTGATCGTGACCGTATCGCCCGGCGCGCAGGTGAAATGGTTCTGCCCATCGCAGGAGACTTGCGGATAGATCTGCATATTCTTCGAGACGACGATTTTCAGCTCACTGTTGCCATCGACCACGATGGGCCGGCTGGACAAGGTATGGGGGTACATCGGCACGATGACAATGGCGTCGAGCTTGGGGTGCATGATCGGCCCCCCCGCGGACATCGCATAGGCCGTGGAGCCGGTCGGGGTCGCGACGATCAGGCCGTCGGCCTTCTGGCTGCAGACGAACTGGCCATCGATATACAGTTCGAACTCGATCATCCGGGTCGATTTGCCAGGGTGCAGCACCACATCATTGAGGGCATCGCCCTGGCCGATGGCTTCGGCATGGCGGCGCACTTCGGCCTGAAGTAAAAAACGGTTCTCGACCAGGTAATGACCGTCGAGCACCTCGGCCACCTTCACTTCCAGTTCGTCGGGGCTGATATCGGTCAGGAAGCCCAGGTTGCCACGGTTGATGCCCAGCACCGGGATATTGTGCCGTGCCAGCGCCCGGGCGGCGCCCAACAGGCTGCCGTCGCCGCCGACGACGATCACCATGTCGCAGACTTCACCGAGCATTTTGCGCGACGAGGTTTGCAAGCCGTGGCCCGGCAGGACTTCGGCGATGGTGTCTTCGAGGATCACATGCAGGTGGCGTTCGAGCAGGAAGCGCTTGAGGCGGCGGACGGTATCCAGCACCTGCGAACTGCCCAGGCGGCCAATGATGCCGATATTGCGAAATTGCTCCATGGGGCTCCTGCGGGGGTTCGGACGGGCTAAAACAGCGATTATGGGCGAAAGGCGCCGATAGACAAAATCCTTTCAGGCCGCTGCCGGGAGACTATGCTCGCAGAATGATCCTGTTCCCCGAACTACTCGACCTCCCCCGCCAACTGCGCCAGCCGCCGGTACGCGACCTGGCGTGGGTGATCCTCGCCCCGCCGATGCTCGAACGCACGCCCTGGCCCCAGCGTCACCCCCTGGCCGGCAGTGACTGGGTGGCCGCGCCGGACCGACTGGAGCGCTGGCTGCACCAACTCGACCGCGATTGCAGTGCCCTGCTCGACTGGCTGGCCCTGGGCGCCACCCGCCGCCTGGGGCTGTACTACGAACGGTTGTGGCAGTTTGCAGTGCAGCAGGCGCCGGGCATCGATTTTATCGCCGCCAACCTGCCGATCCGTCGCGCGGGGCATACCCTGGGCGAGCTCGACCTGCTGTTGCGCGACCGCGACGGCGTGCACCACCTGGAACTGGCGATTAAGCTCTATCTGGGACCGCAACAGGGCGATGGCGACGATCCTTCACAGTGGCTGGGCCCGGGGTGTCATGACCGCCTGGACCGCAAGCTGGAGCATTTGCACACCCATCAACTGCCGATTTCCGCCCGTCCGGAGAGTCGCGAGCTGCTGGCCGAGCTGGATATCCAGGCGTTCAGCGCTCACTTCTGGATGGGCGGCTACCTGTTGTACCCCTGGCCGGGCCTGGCTGCGCCGCCCCAGGGCGCGCACCCACGGCATCTGCGCGGACGCTGGCTGCACCAGCGTGACTGGCCGGCCTTTCTCGCCCAGAGCCCGGCGGGGCGCTGGCAACCCCTGCCCCGGCATGCCTGGCTGGCACCGGCGTGTTATGGCGAACAGGACACCTGGCACCCCTGGCAACTGGACGCCTGGCTGGCCGAACTCGACCCCCAGGCACCGGCGCAACTGCTGGTGCGCTTGAAACAGAACGCCCAAGGCGACTGGGAAGAAGTCGAGCGGCTGTTTCTGGTGGCCGATCTCTGGCCCAATGTACCCGGTGTTTAACCTGACGCCGCCGGAACCCGTGCGGCTACAGGCTCAGCCGCAGAGCCAGCGCGGCCAGAGTCACCAGCAGCACCGGAACGGTTAGCACGATCCCGACCCTGAAGTAGTAGCCCCAGCCGATCCGGATACTCTTGCGCTCCAGCACATGCAGCCAGAGCAGCGTCGCCAGGCTGCCAATCGGGGTGATCTTGGGCCCCAGGTCGCTGCCGATCACATTGGCGTAGATCATCGCTTCCTTCACCACCCCCGTTGCCTGGCTGGCATCGATGGACAGCGCGCCGATCAACACCGTCGGCAGGTTGTTCATCACCGACGACAACCCCGCCGTCAGCAGGCCGGTGCCCAATGCGGCGCCCCAGATCCCGCCCTGTGCAAAGCCATCGAGCCAGCCGGCCAGCTGCGCCGTCAGGCCAGCATTGCGCAGGCCATAGACCACTAGGTACATGCCCAGGGAGAAAATCACGATCTGCCAGGGCGCCTCCTTTAACACCTTGCGCGTGGAGATCCTGTGCCCCTTGGCCGCAACCCCCAACAGCAACACGGCGCAAGTCGCGGAGATGGCACTGACCGGAATCCCCAGCGGCTCCAGGGCAAAGCAGCCCGCCAGCAGGATCCCCAGCACCCACCAACCGGCAATAAACGTCGCCCGGTCATGGATCGCGCTGGCCGGATCGGCCAGTTGCTCCAGCGCATAGTCATCCGGGATGTCCCGCCGGAAATACCAGAGCAGCACGCCCAGTGTCGCGGCCACGCTGACCAGGTTGACCGGCACCATCACCGCCGCATAGCGGTTGAAACTGATGCCGAAAAAGTCGGCCGAGACGATGTTGACCAGGTTCGACACCACCAGCGGCAGGCTCGCGGTGTCCGCAATAAAGCCGGCGGCCATGACAAAGGCCAGGGTCGCAGCGGGCGAAAACCGCAAGGCCAGCAGCATGGAAATCACAATGGGCGTCAGAATCAGCGCCGCGCCGTCATTGGCGAACAAGGCCGAAACCAGTGCGCCCAGCAGCACGATAAAGGCAAACAGCCGCCGCCCACGGCCCCGTCCCCAGCGCGCTACATGCAGCGCCGACCAGGCGAAGAAGCCCGCCTCGTCGAGCAGCAGGCTGATCACGATCAGGGCGATGAAGGTGGCCGTGGCATTCCAGATGATCTGCCAGACCAGCGGGATATCGCTCAATTGCACCACGCCGGCGAGCAGCGCCAGCACCGCGCCGAGCGTGGCGCTCCAACCGACGCCCAGCCCCCGGGGTTGCCAGATCACCAGGGTGATGGTCAGCAGGAAAATGGCGACGGCTAGCAGCATGACAAAAGACCTTGAACAGGGCGTGGATCGATAGGCGTGGGCAATATACGGTTCCCCGACGCCCCGGGAAAGCCAAACCCGCCAACCACTGATCTGACTCGGGCGAAACGCTGAAAAGAGGATTAGAGTAAAAGGACTCCGTCGCACTAGAACGGGGGATTCAGACCTGATTAACCGAGGAATCGAAATGCCCTGGAAAAACACCGAGTCACGCTACAGTACGGTTTCCATTGCCCTGCACTGGTTGATGGTGGTGCTGCTGATACTGGTCTACGCGACCATCGAGTTTCGCGGCATCTTCCCCAAAGGCAGCGGCGGGCGCACCTTGATCAAGGAAGCCCACTTCATGCTCGGCCTGACCGTGTTCGTGCTGGTCTGGCTGCGCCTGTTCGCACGCTCCCTGGGGGTGGCGCCAAAGATTGTGCCAGCCCTGCCCAACTGGCAGATCCTGCTGTCCAGGCTGACGCACTGGGCCTTGTACCTGTTTATGATCGGCATGCCGATTTTCGGCTGGCTGATCGTCAGCGCCGAAGGCCATTCCGTGCTGTTCTACGGCATCGAACTGCCGCCGCTGATCGGCGAGAACAAGGAACTGGCCAAGCAGATCGAAGACTGGCACGTGCTGGGCGGCACCCTCGGCTACTGGCTGATCGGCCTGCATGCCCTGGCCGCGATCTATCACCACTACGTGCAGCGCGATAACACCCTGCTGCGCATGCTGCCCAAGCGCGGCTAGCGCGCCAGCAATGCCCGGCGGCCCTGCAGGCCGCCGGTGTGCACAAACACCAGGCGCGTCCCCGCGCCAAAGCGCCCACCCTCTACCGCCTGACGCAAGGCCAGCAGCGCCTTGGCGGTGTACAGCGGTTCCAGGGGCAGGGCGCAGGCCCGTTCCGTCTCGGCCATAAACGCTCGCAACGCGTCATCGACCCTGGCGAATCCGCCACGGCAGGCCTCGATCAGCTCGTAGTTCGCCCCGGCAAAACCGGCTTCGGCCAGTATCGCCGCCACCTGCGGTGCCACACCATGATCCGATGGCACCGCCAGCGCTCCGTAAACCCGGTGCCTCCCGCCTTCGGCCAGGACCAATCCCGCCAGTGTGGTGCCAGTCCCGCAGGCCAGCCACCAGCCATCGTGATCGCCCCAGCCCAGGGCCGCCAATTGCCCGCGCACTTGCTCCAGAAGCACCGCACACCCGCGGGCACCCGGCAGGCCACCACCGCCCTCGGGCACGCCCAGCAGCGTGGGATAGCGCGCTTGCCAGGGCGTCCAGAAACCGGCTGCGTGGCGCTCGCGGTAGCCGGCATAGCCGAGCCAATGCAAGGTCATGCCCCAGGCCAGCAGGTCGGCGACGGTGGGCGTGTCCAGCGGCTGGCCTCGTAACAGGCCGACAGTGGCAAAGCCAAAGCGCTGCCCCGCCGCCGCCAGGGCATGCAGGTGATTGGAGTGCGCCCCCCCGAGGCTGATCAGCCCCCGGGCACCGACCCGCCGAGCCTCGGCCAGGTGCTCGCTGAGCTTGAACCATTTATTGCCGCTGATCAGCGGGTCGATGCAATCCAGGCGCAGCACCGCCACTTCGACGCCGGCACGTTGCAGCCAGTCCAACTGCAAGCGTTCGAGCGGGGCCTGGGCAGACCAATCGGCGGGAGGCAACATCCAAGCGAGATCCTGAGCAAAAGCGCGCAGTCTAGCAGCGCTCGGCGCGACCGCGCGCGGGGCCGGGCCAAAGGGCTTGCCCGACCCGACCCGCAGGTTATGATCGACCCGGCAACCCACCCCAAGGCACATCATCCATGCCCCACACACCGCGACTGCTGACCGAACGCCTGATCCTGCAACCACTGGTGCTGGCCGATGCCGACGCGATCCAGCGCCTGTTCCCGCAATGGGCCGTGGTGCGCTACCTGAATGCCGCCGTACCCTGGCCCTACCCTGACGACGGTGCGCTGACCTACGTGCGCGACCTCGCCTTGCCGGCTATGGATCGCGGCCAGGAATGGCACTGGACCCTGCGCCTGCAGACCGCGCCGGAACAAGTGATCGGCAGCGTCAGCTTGATGAATGAAACGGACAACAACCGTGGCTTCTGGCTCGCACCGCCCTGGCAAGGCCGCGGCCTGGCCAGCGAGGCGAGCGCAGCGGTGACCGCCTACTGGTTCGAGGTGCTGGATCGCGACTGCCTGCGCGTGCCCAAGGCCGCGCCGAACCAGGCCTCGCGCCGGCTCAGTGAACGCAGCGGCATGCGTCTGATTCACTGTCAGGAGCAGGACTTCGTCAGCGGACGCTTACCCTGTGAAACCTGGGAAATCACCCGTGAAGAGTGGCGCGCCAGACAAACCGAGGGCAGCACACCGTCCTTCATCCGCCGTTAATGCACCCAGGGCCAGAATCACTGCACCAATCACCCGCGCACCGACCACAGCATTGCGGACAGGGTTTCGCTGCATTTCTTCGAAAAATGCCGAGGTCTGTATGATTCCAGGTCCCATTTACAAAAAAAGAACCGCACATTGATGTGCATTTGCCATGTGGTTGTTCGCCTCACCTCCCTGCCAGAGTAGAATGCGCGAAACCTGGATGAGTCTATGACCGAGCCGATCCTCAGCGAAGCCGAACACGACGCCATCACCGATGCCGCTGCGCATTGGTGCATGCGCCTGCACGCGGCGGATTGCACCCCGGCGGAACGCGAGGCATTTGCCCGCTGGCTGGCCGCGCATCCGATGCACGCCTTCGAGTACGAGGCCATCCAGGAAGTCTGGGATATCGCCGACCACCTGCCTCGCCCGCACACCGAGCACATCACGCCCGCTGCGGCGCCCGTCCTGCCAGCACGTCCACGCCGTTCGCGCCGCCGCACTTATGGGCTGGCCGCGGCTATCAGCCTGTTGGCATTGCCGCTCGTGGCCTATAGCGGCTGGAACCTGGGCTTGTTGCCCAACACCTACGAAACCTTCGAATCCGGGGCAAGCGTGCGCCACGTCACCCTTGCCGACGGCAGCACCGTCGAACTGAACCTGGGCAGCCAACTGACCTACAGCAACTACAAGGATCAGCGCCGGGTCACGTTAAGCAAGGGCGAAGCGTTTTTCGACGTCAGTCACGATGCCGAGCACCCATTCGTGGTCCGCGCCGGCGAGGGGCGAATCCGGGTGACCGGCACGCGCTTCAATGTGTGGATGTACGAAGACCAGGTCCGCGTGACCCTGCTCGAAGGTTCGGTGCTGGTCAGCAGTAACCGCAATCTGCAAACCGACGGCTTTCGCCTGGAGCCCGGCATGCAGGCCAGCTACCACTCTGGCGACTTCGAGCCACGGCTGAGCCAGAGCGCGGCCAACGACCCGAACCTGGCCTGGCGCAATGGCAAGTTGATCCTGGACAACCTGGCCCTGACCGACGCCCTGCCCTTGATCAACCGCTACCTGAAGAACCCAGTCATGCTCGCCGACCATACGACCGGCCGCATCCGTATCGGCGGCATCTACAACACCCAGGAAGTCGCCGGGCTGATCGGCTCCCTGCCCAAGGTGCTGCCGGTCTACCTGACCCGCAACCGGGACGGCAACCCGGTGCTCAACTCGATCCCTCGCGTTCCGCCCGAAAGCTGAAAGGCCGCGTACGCCTCCCGGTCGCACACGGCCTTTCTGCATACCTGACAAAACCCCTTTAATGTGAAGCCGTGCTCGCGTGCTGCCCGTCGCGCTCGGCGATCCGTTGCAGGCGGTAGGCCGGATCGGCCTCGATCTGCGCGCGGGTGAAGGGCATGGTATGCCACTGTTTATCCGAGAACGCTTGTGTCTGGTCGCGGAAATGCGGGGACGACGGATCGCTGGACAGCGAAAACGCCAATACCCCCAGGGCCTTCGGCCCCGACTCTTCGAAACTGACCACCTGCAGGTAGCTGGTGCCGCTCACCACTTCCCGCTTGCCGCCGGTGCCCGCCACGCTCTGCATGGCGTTGTACACGCCCAGCGCCTGCGGCCCGCCATGAATCGGCACAGCCTGGCCGCCCGCGCTGACCTGCTGCAAATCACCCCAGCGGGTATCGGCCGGCAGGCCGCTCTCGGCCAGTGCCTGGGTGACCGTGACCAGTGCCCCACGCAATGCTTCAGCCACGGGTGGACGCTCGATAGCCAGGCCATTTGGCGTATGCCGAGGGGCACGAGGATCGAACGCCACACGCCAGTGACCATCGAGCGGCTGGAGGGCTTCGACCAGCTTCTGGAAGTACACAAAGCCCAACCCGCTGTGCAGATTGGCGCCACGGTCCCAGCGCTTCAGCTGGCTGCAGGCCGGCTCCACGGCGGTAGCGGCGCTGCCTTGCTGTGCCGCGCAGAACTGCAGGACATCCGCCAGCAACAGGTCGGCCAGGTACACCTGGTCGTCCATGACCATCTGCTGCAAGTCACTGACCCCCACCGCTCCCGGGCGATCCAGCCGGCCCAGGCGGTCGAGGGCAAACCGCGCGCGCAGCCCCAGCGGCTGGCCGTCCTGGCTGATCAGCGGCGAGAAGCCCGTCAGCGGGGCTGCCGGATTCGCCAGCCAGGCCGAGTCATTGGAGTGCTGGACAAAGTCGCCACGTTGCAACTGAGGCAGCCGCTCGGCGGCGAAAATACCTTTCTGCGCTGCCTTTGGATCGCTGCCCCAGGCACAGGCGCTTCGCGAACCGTCCAGCACGATCAGTTGCAAGCCGGCCCGAGGATCGCTGCACTGCGCCATCTGGGCCGCGTCAACATGGGGCACCACCGACTGGTTCATGTACAGCGCCTGGCCACGATCATCCACCGCCAGCGTGTTGACCCAGGGAATCCCCTGCAGGCGATGCACCGACGCCTGCAATTCTTCCAGGCTGGCGGCCTGGTTCATCGCATACCACTGCTGCAGAACCCGATCATTGTCCAGGTTGGCGTCGCGCAGACTGTAGGCAAACTGTGGGCTCCAATCGAGCCGGCCGGGCCATTGCACCACGGGGCCAAACGGCGAGCTATAGACCACGCGCTCGACCCGGGCCAGGGAGCCATCAGGCTGCAGGCTCTCGACCACCACGGTCTGGCGGGTCAGCGGGCGGGAGCGGCCATCGAGCAGATAACGGGTCGGATCCTTCGGATCGAGTGTCAGCCGGTACAGGGTGAAGTGCTTGGAGCTGTCGACCGTATGGGTCCAGGCCAGGTGCTGGCTGAAACCGATATTGATCAGCGGCAGGCCGGGCAACGAGGCGCCCATGACATCGAGCTTGCCGGGAATGCTCAGGTGCATCTGATAGAAACGCAGGCCACCGTCCCAAGGGAAATGCGGATTGGCCAGGAGCAGGCCACGCCCATTGAATGAACGCTCGCCGCCGACCGCCACGGCATTGCTGCCACGATCCAGGGCAAACCGCTGCTGGCGCTCGGCGGCCAGTTGGAAATCCGCCGGCGCCGACACACGCTGCGCCGTCGCCTGGGGTGGCGTCGCACCCGCCAGGGCTTCGACAAACTGCCCCGCGCCGCCTTCCGCCAGCAACCGGCGGGTGAGCTTGACCAGATCGTCAGTGGTGATCGGCCGCACCCACGCCGCCTGGCACTCAACCGGCAAGCCGGCGCTGCCGCGCTCGGCCAACTGACGGTTGTAGCCGGCCACATAGCCATCCATCAGTTGGCGAACCTCGTCCGGCTGCGCGCGCCAGAACGCCGCAACGGCTTTCGAGCCGTTGAGCCACTGAAAGAACACATCGCTGGCCAGGTTCGGGCGCTGCTCCAGTGTTCGCTGCTCGGCGCCGAAATATTTCGCTCGCTCGCCATTGACCGTAACGATTTCATTGGCCAGCAGGCAGAGATTGTCCTGGGCATAGGCGTACCCGATCCCGTAGCCAAGACCTCGCTCGTTCTGTGCGCTGATATGGGGAACACCGAAGGTGGTGCGCCGGATTTCGGCTTCGGTATCGGTGGGCGATACGCGGGCCTGGGCGGCCAGGATCAGTCCGAAGAACAGCCCGGCGAGGCCAATACGGGGTAACAACCTGGAATAAGTCACGCGGGCTCCTGAGCAAAAACGCACAGCCGGAAGTTGGCTACCCCCGTTAAGACGAAGCCCCGACAAAAAATTTAAGCCTCAGGCCCAGCAAAATCGCTCTCAAACCCGCTACTGACAAAATTTACACACCGACGGCTTCATGATTTTGCGCTCTCGTTCGTCTTATCTAATGAGAGCAATCATTGACTTCCTGTTTCACGCTCTGAAAAGGAGTTTTTGCATGTACGACCAGCAAGCGCCAATGGAAGGCCGCAACCTCTCCCGCGAGACGTCATTCAGCGCAGGCGAGCCGTTTCTCGATAAACACAGCGAACGCAGGAGCAACGAGCGCATCCGTTGCCTGCTCAAGCACTTCGGCCTGCGCACCAGCCTGATCCGGCTGAAAGTGATCGATGCGCTACTGACCGCCGCCGCCGACAATCGCAAGCTCGGCGTGCGCGGCGTACACAGCCACCTGGTCGAGCTGGACATTCCCTTGTCCTTTCTCAGCGTGCGCGAAGTGCTCAAGCGGCTCAGCAGCGAAGGCGTCATCACCCTCAATGCCGATAAAAGCTATGGGCTGAATCAGCAGGCCACCGCTGTTCTGAAGCAGCTCTAAGCGGCAAGAACAGAGTGGGGGCTTGGAGGTGAAGCCTAGGGCTTCACCTTGCGCCGCATAACGCCGTTGATCACCACCACCAGCACCGCAACGCCAATGGCGATGTACTGGAAGGTTTTCTCGCTGATCGTCCCGGCATTCTGCAGGTAGGACAAACCAAGCATGATGCCCAGTACCGCCAGGGCAATCAGGAGCGAGTATTTCAAGCGTTGGGATTGAGTCATTGCGGGCTCTTGGAATAGAAGTAGAAAAGGATGGCGCAGTGTATCGGCTTTGTATCGAGATACATGCCAACAACCTACAAAGCCGGACGAATAAGACGACACATGCACAGTCTCATATTACAGCCCGATCAGCGTTTTCGCTGCCAGGCGTTAACCATGAGGATTGATCCATGTTACGTCGAATCACCCGGCTGATTCCCCTGTTGTTGGTCCTGGCCCTAAGCGGTTGCATCGTCTTCCCGCGCGGCGGTGGCTGGCATGATCACGGCCCGCGTTACTACAACGCGGGTCCTGGCCCGGGCTACTACCATCGCTGATCCGCCCACTCCCCCACCTCTCAGGCCGGACGCTGCAAACCGCTGTCCGGCCGCGCGCACAACGTCACCAACCAATCGACAAACACCCGCACGCGCTGCGACAACTGCCGATGGGGCGGATACAGCGCCGTCAATGGCAGCCCGGGCGGCGGGCAATCGCGCAACACTTCACATAAGTGCCCTTCGCACAAATGAGCCCGCGCATGGTAGTACGGCACCTGCACCAGGCCGTACCCTGCCGTACACGCGGCCAGGTACCCCGCCGCGCTGTTGACCGAAATCCGTCGAGGCAGGTCCACCGGCCAAATCCTGTCACCCCGTTCAAACTCCAGGCCGTAGCGTTTACCGCTGGTGGTGGAGAAGTACTCGACCATGCGATGCCCTTCCAGCGCCTCGATGGTCAGAGGGGTACCGTGCGCCTGCAGATACCCGGGGCTGGCACACGTCAGTTGGTCCATCAGGGCCAGGGGCCGGGCTACCAGCGAGTCATCCAGCGGCAGGCCGGCACGCAGCACACAATCGACGCCCTCGCGGATCAGATCGACCGGCCGATCGTTCAAACCGATCTCCAGCTCGATATGCGGGTAACGCTCGGTAAACTGCGCCAGGGCCGGGATCACGATGAGCTGGCCGATGCCTGATGGCATATCGACCCGCAGGGTGCCGCGCGGATTCTGCCGCGTACTGGAAAACTGCGTCTCAACCTCCTCCAGATCCGCCAGCAGACCCACACAGCGCTGGTAGTAAGCCGCGCCATCGAGGGTCGGCGAGACTTGCCGGGTGGTCCGCTGCAACAGCTGCACGCCCAGGTGCGCCTCCAGCTGTTTGATCACGATGGTCACTGATGCCCGCGGCAATTGCAGGCTGTCGGCTGCCTTGGCGAAACCGCCGAGCTCGACGATGCGGGTAAAAACGCGCATGGCGTGGAATCGGTCCATTGGCAGCCCCATTATTTAGAATTTACAAACAGTGTTAGCGGTTCTAGCCGGTTTATCCAGGGTTTGTCGAGGACAACAATAGGCTCTCTCACTCAGGAGCTGCCCACAATGTACACACGTCAACTGGGAACACAGGGGCCGCAGGTCTCGGCCATCGGCCTTGGCTGCATGGGCATGACTGACTTCTACACCACCGGCAGCGATACCCGCGAAGCCACTGCGACCCTGCATCGCGCCCTCGAACTGGGGATCAACTTCTTCGATACGGCCGACATCTATGGTCCCCACACCAACGAAGCCCTGTTGGGCCAGGCCTTGCGCGGCAAGCGCGAGCAGGTCTTTCTGGCCAGCAAGTTCGGCATCCTGCGCGACCCGGCGCACCCCGAACGGCGTGGGGTCAACGGCCGCCCCGAGTATGTCCAGGCGGCCCTCGAAGGCACGCTGCAACGCCTGGGGATCGAGACGCTGGACCTTTATTACCAGCATCGCGTCGACCCGGATGTGGCCATCGAAGAGACCGTCGGCGCCATGGCCGACCTGGTCAAGGCCGGCAAGGTGCGCTACTTGGGGCTCAGCGAGGCATCGGCGGCGACCCTGGAGCGGGCCCACCGGATCCACCCCATCAGCGCCCTGCAAAGTGAATACTCGCTGTGGAGTCGCGACCCGCAAGAGAACGGCTGCCTGGCCGCCTGCCAGCACCTGGGCGTCGCCTTTGTGCCTTATAGCCCACTGGGACGGGGGTTTCTGACCGGTGCCCTGCAAAGCCCGGATGACTTTGCCGCCGATGACTATCGCCGCTTCAGCCCGCGGTTCCAGGGCGAGAATTTCAAACGCAACCTGCGCCTGGTGACGCAGGTCCAGCAGCTGGCGGCGGACAAAGGCGTGAGCGCCGGCCAGTTGGCCCTGGCCTGGGTACTGGCCCAAGGCGACTATCTGATCCCGATTCCCGGGACCAAACAGCGCAAATACCTGGAAGAGAATGTCGCGGCGCTGGAGATCCGCCTGCTGCCTGCGGAGTTGCAGGCACTGGAGGCGATCTTTAGCGAGAATGCCGCTGCAGGCCTGCGTTATCCCGAGGCCGTGATGGGCCAGTTGAATCGATAGCCGCCAGGCTGCGTTCGCCATCCAGGCCGCTCAATCGGCCTGGATAAACGCGTTACGGCGCTGGGCGCAACAACCGCGACAAGGCTGCCGGTATCAAAAATCACGCTTGTAGAAGATATCCAGCGAACTGGCGATACCACTCGCCGCCTCCAGATACACCTTTTTGCTCAACATATAACGCAAGGCAATGGTGTTCGCCGGTTCGAAAACCCCGACCCCATAACGCAGGCTCAGCCGCTCGGTAATCTTGCCGCTGGCGACCACCGCCGTGTTGTTGCCACTGCCTTCGGTATCCAGTTCGAAATCCTGGATGCCGAGGTTTTTCGCCAAATCGCCGGTAATCGACGAACTCCCCATCAAACCCAGCCCCAATGCCGCCTGGGCCAGCATATTGTTGTCTTCGCCCGTGGTACTCAGCGGACGTCCCAGGACCAGATAGGAAAGCGCCTGCTCCTGGCTCATGGCCGGCTCGGAAAACACCTGGGTGGTCGGCTGTTCGGCGTTGCCGCTCAGGCGAATCCCGGCAATCACATCGCCGGTCTGGCGAATCGCTTCGATATCCAGGTAAGGCTGGTCAATCGGCCCGGCAAACAGCAACCGCGCACGGCGAATGGTCAGGCGCTGGCCGTAGGCCCGATAGCGTCCGTCATTGAGGCGCAGCTCGCCGCGGGTATCCAGGTTGTCGCCAATATGCACCTGCCCCTGCAAGGTGGCCGTGAGGCCGAAGCCAGTGAAACTGAGTTTTTCCTGGCCGACCTCGACATCAATATCCATGGCCATCGCCAGCGGTGCATTGGCCTGCGTGGTCTGCTGGCCGACGATGATGGTGTCATCCGACACTTTGACGGTCGAGGGCGGCAGCTCGCGCACAACAATCGCGCCCTTGGGCACCAGCACCTTGCCGGAAATCGCCAGGTGCTCATCATGCAGGCTCAACTTCAAATCCGGCGCCACTTCCAACTGGGCATAGGGTTCGACACTGATCGGCAGGCGCGTACCGCGCAGGCTCAGGTCCACTGCCAGCCCTTTGGCCCAGGCGACCTGCCCGCTCAAATGCCCCTGGCCCGCTTCGCCACTGTTCCAACTGCCAGTGATCTGCAGGTTTTCCCCGGCAATCAGCGCCTGTACCTGGAGATCACGTAGATGGGTCGGCAGCTCGGCACCGGCAATCTCGCCGCCGCTCAACACCAGGCTGCCGTTGACCTGGGGCATCAGCAATCCACCAGAGATACGCCCGCTTCCGTTGAGCCGGCCATTGAGTTTTTCCACCATGGGCACAAAGGGTCGCGCCACGGCCAGGTCGAGGCCGCTGAGGCGAAACTCGCCACTCAGAGGCTTATTGCGTGCCACGGGGTTAAGCTGGGTCTTGACGCTCAACTCACCCAGTTGCCCACCCCGAAAGGTCAGCTCGCTATCGATGCGACGCGGATTGAGGAGGCTGTCAAAACGCAAGGTGTCGTAAGGGAAGTCCAACCACTGATTCTTCTCCCGCACCCGCAGCGTACCGCCGCTGGCATCGACCATGATCCGGCCTTTCGGACCGCTGGCCGGCAAGTCGAGTTGCAGGTCGGCGCTCAGTCGGCCCTGCCAGCCGAAGTCCTTGGGCAACCATTGCGCGAGGCTTTCGATGGGGAACTGTTTGAGGTGAAAACGCAGGCGCGGGTCCGGCATCAGCCGCTGGTCTTCGCCGCACAGGCTGGCATCGCCGGAACGCCAGCAATGCGCCCCAAAGTTCAGCCGGCCATCGGCGAGGCGCTCGAGCTTGGCCGGGCCTTGCAACAACCAGTCCTGGCCACCGGCCTGGATTTCGCCACTGGCCAGGCGACCGCGCCAGTTGCCGCGATCCAACGCGCCATCCAGGCCCAGATCCAGTTTCAACTGCGGCCCCTGCAAAGCCACTTGCAACTGCTGGCGCTTGATATCGCCCTGGCCGCTGGCGGTCAGCGTCCCCAGTGCTGTTTCGCCGGCCTGAATGCCGCTGCCCTTGAACGTCAGTCGGCCCCGTTGCCCATTGTCGAGGCTGGCATCCAGGGCGAGGCTTTGCAGGCGATTGTCGGCAAACGCCAGTTGCTGGCCTTGCAGGGTAAGTGAGCCCTGGGGCGCCTTGGGTGTACCGGCCAGGGCCAGTCGCCCGTTCAGTTGTCCACGCAACTCGGGCCAGAGCTGGCCCAGGCGCGGCAAATTGAGATCAACCTGCCCAGCCAGGCGCTGCTGCAGGCTCGCGCTGCCGGTGATACGGTTGTCGCCCAACTGGATGTGCAGGGTCGAAAGGCTCCATTGCTCCCCCGCACCTTGGGCCTTGGCCTGGAAAACCGCCGGCTGGCCGCGCAGCCGGCCCTTGAGGTCCAGGTCGGCATTGAGGCTCAGGCGCTGATCCTTGATTTCGCCCTGGCTACGCAACGGCCCGGCGAGCGTGCCCGGCAGTTCCGCCACCCAGTAGGCCGGATTCAGCGCGCTGAACTGCAGCGCGGTGTCCCAGGCAATGCCATCGGCAAAGCGCAGCTTCAGATGACCGTCAGCCTTGCCCTGCCCCGCCACCAGTTGCAGCTGGGGCAAGAAGATCTGCTGCATATCACCGCTGAAGGGGCTGCCCAGGCTAAAGGCGCCTGCCGGTCCATCGAGGGCCGCCTGGAAGTTGCCCAGGTAGTTGCCGTCGCGGTACTGCACCTCGGCGGTAAAGGTCTTGAGCGTGACCGCCGGCTCATCGATTTCGGCGTACAGCCGATGCCAGGGGAAGTCACGCCAGGCGACCTTGGCCTCGGCCGTGAGACCTTGTTGCCAATCCACCTGGCCACTGAGCTTGAGGTGCTGCTGCGTACCGGCCGTCAGGTCCAGGCCGGCGAGCTGCGCGCCCTTGGCATCGACCCGCCCCTGCAGGCGCAACGCCACCGGCCCCTGTTCGGCGGGCAGGCTGGCCTGGCCCTGCAGGGCATAGCCATGTTGCAGATCGCCGGCACCGCTCAGCTCAAGTTGATTGAGCAATAGGGTATCGGGCAAGTCGGCACTGGCCCTGAAGCCATCGGCGCTGATCCGTATCTGGGCCGGCAGGTTCTCGGCCAGCGGCTGCAACTGCGCATTCAGTTGCCCGGCCAGGTAACCCCGGCTGTCGGCCTTGAGGTTGAGGGTCTTGAGCAGGTTACCCTGGATCGTCAGCGCCAGATCCCAGGGTTGCCCATCCGGGGCCGGCAGCTTCAGGCTGCCGCTGGCGCTCAACGGCCAGTCCCCCGCGGGCTGGAGCAAGCCGCTCAGGTCCAGGGCAAGCCCCTCGCGCTGCAGTTGCAGGGCCTCGATACGCAGCCCTTCATCCGTCCAGGCTGCGGCCAACTGCAGGTCCTTGAGCTGTTCACCGCCATCGAGCCGCAGACTGCCGAGGCGCACGTCGCCCAGGCGGATCGTCAATGGCAGGTGCAGGTCCGGCAAGGTCATGGGGCCACTGCTGGACGTATCCTGGGCAGGCGCCAGTTGCAGGTCGATCTGCTCCACCACCAGCCGGTCAATGCACAGCGTCAGGCGCGCCAGACACAGCGGTGACCAGTCGAACCGCACCTGATCCAGCTCGACCCGGTCGCCACCCTGCTCCCAGAGCACCCGGTCGGCCTGCCATTGCCCGGCCAAGCGGCCCTGATAAGCCTCGACCTGTAAACCCGGGACCTGGCCCAGCAGCCAGCGGCCGCCGGCTTGGGTACCCAGCAGCAATCCAATCGCCACGACCAGCAGGAGCAGCGGCGCCAACACGGCCACCAGAATCTTCACACCACGCGTCACAGCTCCGGCCCCATGGAAAAGTGCAAACGAATACCGCCGTCATCATTCAGCGCCCGCGCCAGGTCCAGCCGCAGCGGACCGACCGGCGAGACCCAGCGCACGCCGATCCCGACCCCGGTCTTGAGGCTCGGCAGTTCGAGGGAGTTGAACGAGTTACCCTGGTCGACAAAGGTCGCCACCCGCCATTTCTCGGCCACCGAATACTGGTACTCGGCACTCGCCGCCACCATGTAGCGCCCACCGACCCGGTCGCCGTCGGCGTTTTCCGGAGACAGGCTTTGATAATCGTAACCGCGCACGCTCTGATCGCCACCGGCAAAGAAGCGCAGGGACGGTGGCACCGATTTGTAGCCGTTGGTCGCGCTGCCCCCCAACTGCACCCGCCCGAGAAAACGATGACGATCCCACAGGGTCGTCAAGCCCTTGAGTAGCACCGTGCCATGCAGCAGGTTGGTATCGGCGAGCAGGCCTTCCTTGGCCACCTGGGCATCGAACTGCAGCCGGTAGCCATTGTGCGGGTCAATACGGTTGTCGCTACGCAGGTAGGAATAGCTAACCCCGGGCATCAACAAGGTGCTGAGCCCCGAGTCGTCGCCAAGCCGGTACTCTTCGTGCTGCCATTTCAGCGAAATCACCCGCTGCCAGCCACTGGCCAACTTGCTGTGCCATTCGGGGCCGACGGTGAGCAGCTTGCTCAGGGTGTCGGTATTGGACAGCTCTTCATACTGATAACCGCCGGCAAAGCGCAGCTTGTCGGTCAGCGGCGGATCAAGTGGCACGTCATACCAGAGGCCGATGTTCTGCCGCGGTGCCGACAGTTCCGACTCGAAACCGTAGCTATGCCCCTGCGGGTTGGCCCAGTGCCGGGTCCAGTTGGCCTTGCCGCGCGGCCCGACGTCGGTCGAGAAGCCCAGGCCCAGGCCCATGGTCCGGGGCTTGCGGGTCTGCAGCTGGACATCGACCGGAATCACCTGGGCCACCGCATTGGCTGGCGTAGTGTCGACACGCACCCCCTCGAAATAGCCACTGCCTTGCAGTGCCTGGTTCAATTCGGCGATCAATTCGGAGTCGTAGGGGGTGTCGGCCTTGAACGGCACCATGCGCTGCAGCAACTCTTCATCAAAGGGCGTATCGCCAGCAAAGTGCACCTGGCCCAGGCGGTAACGCGGGCCGCTTTCATAGACCAGATCGATATCGGCCACACCGGCCAGGGGGTCGACCTTCAAGGTCTGCTGGGTAAAGTGCCCGCTGAAAAAACCGTAGCGCGACGCCTGGTTCTGGATCAGTCGCTTGGCATCTTCATAGTGGCCGTGATTGAGCACCGCGCCGGGCTGCAACGCATCGCTACGGGGCACGCGAAAAGACTTGAGTTCAGCCGCCGGGCCTTCGATCCGCACGGTGACATTGCGCAAATGCACCGGCTCACCCGGGTCGACCGTCAGGACCAGGCGCGGCACCTTGACGGTCTTGACCTCGCTCGTCACTCGCGCCTGGTAGTAGCCCAAGGCCTGGGCGGCCTTGCGCGCCTGCTCCTCGGCGCCGCGACTGAAACGCAGCAGAGCCTCTTCGTCACGATCACCAAGGCTGCCGATATAGCCCTCGATATTGGCCTTGAGCTCGGCATTGGCCGGCTTGATCTTGACCTGCAACTCGCTCTCGGCAAGCGCGGCGCAGCTGCAGAGCAGCACCAGCAATGCGCTGGCTAATTTTCCTGGAAACGTCATAGGCGCGGATGCTACCACGAGCGAGGGACCGTCATAGAGCGCACCACGGCGCAAAAAGTTCGCTAGTGATTACCGGCTTTATCCACGACCTGCGGGTTGGGATGGAAAAACACGTGCTCGCGGATCGGCCCCACCGCCACCTCGCCGATATCCTGATAGCCCTGACGCGTGTAGAACTCCAGGTAACGCGGGTTGCCGGTATCCAGGACCACGCCCTCGGAGTGCGGGTCCTCGGCGCACCAGTTATGTACCGCCTGCAACAACTGCTCACCCAGGTGCCGACCCTGGAATTGCGGGTGAATGCCCAGCAATGGCAAGACATGCACCGCGTCCGTAGGCAGGCAGGCCAGCACCGCCTGGTGGTATTCCAGATATCGCCGGGTACACCGCAGGCCCGTACTGAGCAGCATCCGCAGGCGCCAGGCCCAGCTCTCGGTGATCCCCAGGCGCCGCTGCGGCGGCGCGATCAGGGCGATACCAACCAGCCGATCATCGATAAACAGGCCAATGGCAGGCAGGTCCTGCAAGAAGTGCTGCTTGACCAGTTCCCGTACCGTGGCGCGCACGCGCTGGTCGTAACCAGGGCGCTCGGACTCGAACAGGTAGGCAAAGGTCGGCTCGTGCCGATAGGCGTGGTACAGCATGGAGCGGGCTTCACGCGAGTAGCCGCTGTCGAGCAGGCGGACTTCTGCGAGGGCGGTCGAAGTATCTGGCATCAGGCTGGTTCTCCCCCTGGACACCGCTGCACGGGCGGTGTTTCTCGTTCTCGTCGCCAACCGTGTGGCGACCGGATGACTCTCTAGGACGTTAGCAGCGCATTTGCTCTGCCGCCATGCTGGCCGTGTCCGGGCTTGTCGGCTAGCATCGCTGGTTTTATCAGGACTGGCGCCCATGAAGATCGTTTCGTTCAATATCAACGGGCTGCGCGCCCGCCCCCATCAACTGGCGGCGCTGATCGAGAAACACCAGCCGGACGTGATCGGCCTGCAGGAAACCAAGGTCAGCGACGAACAGTTCCCCCACGCCGAGATCGAAGCCCTGGGCTATCACGTGCATTTTCACGGGCAGAAAGGTCATTACGGTGTTGCTCTGCTGTCTCGCCAGGCGCCCCTGGCCCTGCACAAAAGCTTCGCCAGCGACGAGGAAGACGCACAGCGCCGCTTTATCTGGGGCACTTATGCCGACAGCCATGGCAACCCGATCACCATCATGAACGGCTACTTCCCCCAGGGCGAAAGCCGCGACCACCCCACCAAATTCCCGGCCAAGCAGCGTTTCTACAACGACCTGCAGACCCTGCTCGAAAGCCGGTTCAGCAACGACCAGCCCCTGATCGTCATGGGCGATGTGAATATTTCGCCTCAGGACAAGGACATCGGCATCGGCCCGGACAATGCCAAGCGCTGGCTCAAGAGCGGCAAGTGCAGCTTCCTGCCTGAAGAGCGTGAATGGATGGAGCGCCTCAAGAACTGGGGGCTGGTCGACAGCTTCCGGCACCTGAACCCCGAGGTCGATGATCGCTTCAGCTGGTTCGACTACCGCAGCCGTGGCTTCGAGGACGAGCCCAAGCGCGGCCTGCGGATCGACCTGATCATGACGTCCAACGGCCTGGTGCCGCGGATCAAGGACGCCGGCGTTGACTACGAACTACGCGCCATGGAAAAACCCTCCGACCACGCTCCGATCTGGCTCGAACTGAGCTGACACCACCAGCGCCCCTACCCAGGGGCGCCCGTCATCTGCCTGTCATCATTTCGACTCATTCTTGCCGCACTTTCCCTTATTGAAGGTGCCGGCCCGATGCTGCGCGCTGTCTTCCTGCTGCTCCTCTGCCCCCTGGCGCCCCCTGCCTTCGCGGCGCTGGCCGAACCGCCAGAGCACGGCCCGGCCCTGCGCATCCAGGGCTCCAACACCATTGGCGCCGAACTCGGCCCGGCCCTGGTCAAGGGCCTGCTTCACGCCCGTGGCTTGCACGATATTCACAACGAAAACACCGGCCGCGACAATGAACAGCGCATCGTCGGCACAACTGCCGACGGACGCCGCGTGGTGATGGAAGTCGCCGCCCATGGCTCGGGGACCGGTTTTACCGCACTCATGGCCGGGCAGGCCGACCTTGCTGCCGCCTCGCGGCCGATCAAGGACAGCGAGCGAGCCGAACTGCAAAGCCTGGGCGACCTGAAACACCCCGGCGCCGAGCAGATTATCGCCATCGATGGCCTGGCGATCATTGTGCATCCAGACAACCCGCTGGAGCGGCTGAACACCGAACAACTGGCCCGGGTGTTCGCCGGCGAGATCAAGACCTGGGAAGAACTCGGCGGGCTGGGCGGGCCGATCCACCTGTATGCCCGTGACGATCAGTCGGGCACCTATGACACCTTCAGGGAGCTGGTCCTGGCCGGGCGCGGCAAAGCCCTGGCCAGCCAGGCCAGGCGCTTCGAGTCCAGCGAACGGCTGTCCGATGCAGTCAGCGCCGACCCACAGGGCATTGGCTTTATCGGCCTCCCCTCTGTGCGCCGGGGCAAGGCCATGGCCATTGTCGATGGCGCTTCCGCGCCGATGCTGCCGGTCAATAGCCTGATCGCCACCGAGGACTACCCGCTCTCGCGCCGGCTGTACTTCTACCTGCCCGAAACCCGGCGCAACCCCTGGGCCGAACAACTGGTGCAATTCACCCAGAGCCCCGAAGGCCAGGCCATCGTTGCGCGCAGCGGTTTTATCGCCCAGACCGTCCACGCCATCAGCGTCCCCGCCAACCCGCAGATGCCCGAGGCCTACCGTAGCCTGGCTCGCCAGGCACAACGGCTGACCGTGAATTTTCGCTTCGAGGAAGGCAGCGCCAGCCTGGACAACAAGGCCCGCGAGGACCTGCGCCGAGTGGTCGACTATCTGCGCCAGCACAACAAGCTGGACCGGCGGGTCACGCTGGTGGGGTTTGGCGATGCCAAGAGCGATCCACAGCGAGCAGCTTTGCTGTCCAAGCTACGGGCCATGGCGTTGCGCCGGGAATTGATCAAGGGCGGCGTGGTGCTGCGCGATATCCAGGCCGTCGGGGCGCAGATGCCGGTGGCCGCAAACAACCTGGATGAAGGCCGCTTCAGAAATCGCCGGGTCGAGGTTTGGGTGTACTAGAAACATCAACGCCCGATGGCGATCAATCCTGATCGCCATCGGGCGTTGGTCACGGCCAGCGGCGAATCAATGCCCGCCGCGCAACAGCTCGCGAGGCACGTGCTTGCCGATCTCGAACTTGCCGATGGCCGCACGGTGCACCTCGTCCGGGCCATCGGCCAGGCGCAGGGTCCGTTGCATGGCATACATATAGGCCAGCGGGAAATCGTTGGAGACGCCGGCCCCCCCGTGGATCTGGATGGCGCGGTCGATCACCTTGAGGGCGACGTTCGGCGCGACCACCTTGATCTGGGCGATTTCGCTCTTGGCCACCTTATTGCCCACGGTGTCCATCATGTACGCCGCCTTCAGGGTCAGCAGGCGGGCCATGTCGATCTCCATCCGTGAGTCGGCGATCTTGTCGATATTGCCGCCCAGGCGCGCCAGCGGCTTGCCAAAGGCGGTGCGCTCAACGGCGCGCTTGCACATCAACTCCAGCGCGCGCTCGGCCATGCCGATCGAGCGCATGCAGTGGTGGATACGGCCAGGACCAAGGCGCCCCTGGGCAATCTCGAAGCCGCGCCCTTCGCCCAGCAGGACGTTTTCGTAGGGCACACGCACATTATCGAAGAGCACTTCGGCGTGGCCATGGGGGGCATCGTCATAACCGAAGACCGGCAGCGGCCGGACAATCTTCACCCCTGGGGCATCCACCGGCACCAGGATCATCGAATGCTGCTGGTGGCGCGGCGCATCGGGGTTGCTCAGGCCCATGAAGATCAGGATCTTGCAACGCGGGTCACAGGCGCCGGAGGTCCACCATTTCTTGCCGTTGATCACCCACTCATCGCCGTCACGCACCGCACGCGCCGCCATATTGGTGGCGTCGGATGAGGCCACATCCGGCTCGGTCATGGCAAACGCCGAACGGATCTCGCCGCGCAGCAAGGGCTCCAGCCATTGGCGCTTCTGCGCTTCGTTGGCGTAGCGCACCAGCACTTCCATATTGCCGGTGTCCGGCGCCGAACAGTTGAACGGCTCCGGGCCGAGCAGCGAGCGGCCCATGATTTCCGCCAGGGGCGCGTATTCCAGATTGGTCAGGCCGGCACCCAGCTCGGACTCGGGCAGAAACAGGTTCCACAGGCCTTCGGCTTTGGCCTTGGCCTTGAGCTCTTCCATGATTGCCGTGGGCTGCCAGCGATCGCCTTCGCCGACCTGACGTTCGAACACCGGTTCAGCCGGATAGACATAGGCGTCCATAAACGCGGTGACGCGCTCACGCAGTTCCTGAACCTTCGGCGAGTAAGCGAAATCCATGGGCAGATACCTTCTGGAGAGAGGTTGTTTAGGTCATGAAGTCGATGCTAGAGCAGCTACGAAAATTTACCTAACCTATTCTCGGCGTGTATTAACATTCATCACCGATATATGATCGGCCCATAGAGCCACCCATAATAAGAGCGCCGCGCAATGAATCTGAGCAAGGTTGACCTCAATCTCTTCATCGTCTTCGACGCCATCTATACCGAAGCCAACCTGACCCGCGCCGGGCAAATTGTGGGCATCACCCAGCCGGCGGTTTCCAACGCCTTGGCCCGCTTGCGCGAGACCTTCAACGACCCGTTGTTCGTGCGTACCGCCCAGGGCATGGTGCCCACGCCCATGGCGCAGAACATTATCGGCCCGGTGCGCAATGCCCTCTCGTTGCTGCGGGTCTCGGTGCAGGAAAGCCGCATCTTCAACCCGTTGCAGGCGAACAAGACCTACCGCATCAGCATGACCGACCTGACTGAAGCCGTGATCCTGCCACCGCTGTTCCAGCGCTTGCGCCGCCTGGCGCCAGCCGTGGTGATAGAAAGCTTCCTGACCAAGCGCCGCGAGACCACCAAGGAACTGGCGGCCGGGCGTATCGATTTTGCCGTCGACGCACCGCTCAATACCGACCCGCAGGTACGCCACGTCAAGCTGATGGAAGATCGTTATGTGTGCGCCATGCGCAAAGGCCACCCGCTGGCGGGCAAGGACAAGTTCAGCCTGGACGATTACCTGGGCCTGACCCATATCCATATCTCCAGCCGCCGCAACGGCCTGGGCCATGTCGACCTGGCGCTGGGCAAGATGGGCATCCAGCGCAAGATCGCCCTGCGCTCCCAACACTACCTGATGGCCTCCCAGGTCCTGCAACAGACCGATATGGTCATGACCGTGCCGGAGCGCTTTGCCCGTCGCCACGAACTGCAGTACTTCTCCCTGCCGGTCAATGATGTGCCCGCCGTGGAAACCCATCTGTACTGGCATGAAAGTACCGACCAGGACCCGGCCAACCGCTGGATGCGCGAGCAGATCATCGAGTTGTGCCAGCAGGTCGCGGCCCAGGAAAAGAAGCTCGACAAGAGCGCCTGATCCCGACATCGGTCCCTCGACGCATGCATGGAAAGCGCGGCAATCTGCTTGACGTATACGTCAAGCAGACATTAGCGTAGCGCCACGACGAATCCGAGCGTGCATATGAGCAGCCAGACCTACAGCATTTCCGACCTCGCCCGCGAGCTCGACATCACCACCCGTGCCATCCGCTTCTATGAAGAACAAGGCCTGCTCGCGCCCGAGCGCCGTGGCCTGGAACGGATCTATTCGGCACGGGACAAGGTCAGCCTGAAACTGATCCTGCGCGGCAAGCGCATCGGTTTTTCCCTGGCCGAATGCCGCGAGCTGATCGAACTCTACGACCCCACCAGCGGCAACCAGAAACAGCTCAACAGCATGCTGGCCAAAATCGCCGAACGCCGTGCCCAACTCGAACAGCAGATGCTCGATATCGAGCAGATGAAACTCGAACTCGACACCGCCGAAGAGCGCTGCACCCAGGCGCTCGAACAGACTATCCGCAATCAGACCGCGTCCTGAGCCCTGCCCCATCGGTCGCCGCAAGCGAGCCGCCCAACAAAGGTAACAACCATGTCACTGCCTACCCATGTTCGCCTGATCGAAGTCGGCCCCCGCGACGGCCTGCAGAACGAAGCCCAACCGATCAGCGTGGCCGACAAGGTCCGCCTGGTCGACGCCCTGACCGACGCCGGCCTGGGCTACATTGAAGTGGGCAGTTTCGTGTCGCCCAAGTGGGTGCCGCAAATGGCCGGGTCGGCCGACGTCTTCGCGCAGATCCAGCGCAAGCCGGGGGTCACCTACGCTGCACTCGCCCCCAATCTGCGCGGTTTCGAGGATGCCGTGGCGGCCGGGGTCAAGGAGGTCGCGGTGTTTGCCGCCGCCTCCGAAGCCTTCTCCCAGCGCAATATCAATTGCTCGATCAGTGAAAGCCTGGCGCGTTTCGCGCCCATCATGGAGGCCGCCCGCGCACAGGGCATCAGCGTGCGCGGTTACGTGTCCTGTGTACTGGGCTGTCCCTACGAGGGCGAGGTTGCGCCCGAGCAGGTGGCTCAGGTCGCCCGGGAACTCTACGCCATGGGCTGCTACGAAGTGTCCCTGGGCGACACCATTGGCACTGGCACCCCGGGCGCCACCCGCCGCCTGTTCGAAGCGGTCTCGGCCCACGTGCCACGGGACAAGCTGGCCGGGCATTTCCACGATACCTATGGCCAGGCCATGGCCAATATCTACGCCAGCCTGCTGGAAGGCATCCAGGTCTTCGACAGCTCAATCGCCGGGCTGGGCGGCTGCCCGTACGCCAAGGGCGCCAGCGGCAATGTGGCCACCGAGGACGTGCTCTACCTGCTTGAAGGACTCGGTATCAGCACCGGCATCGATATGTCGCGCCTGATCCTGGCCGGGCAGCAGATCTGCAACGTGCTGGGACGTCCAAGCGGGTCACGGGTCGCCAGGGCACGCAGCGCACAGTGAGGGAGAGAAAATGTGTCGTGGTGTTACCGCGCACGTTTTGTCCACCCTCAGACGAGTAACACGGAAACAGTTTTCCAGCATTGTGCCCGCCCCGAAAACACGCACAATTTATAACTCATTGATTTACAAGGTATTTTAAAAGTTGGCACGGCTTCTGCTATCTCTATCGCACAACAATAATAAAAAGCGGCAAACCAATAAAAATAAGACGAAACGACTCTGACATAACAAAAACAACACGGCAGAGACGCAGCTAACAGATTTTTTTGGAGAAGGTGTGCTTACAGGGAACTCTTCGGAGTCACCCGCGACCGGGCAGAGAACAATAAAACTACCTTCAGGTAGCTCCCGAACTGGTTGGATCACTTGCGGATAAGCAGATCAGCGCTCAAAAAAATACGTTTGCTCTTGACCCCGGATGGGGGTCGCACGATACGCAGTAAAGGGATCACGGTTGCCAAAAACAACAATAGACCGCCCCCTTCATAATAAAAAGAGCAGGCAACAACACAATTAAAGGGGAGCTTCGGCTCCCCTTTGTGTTTCCTCGCTCCCCCTCTTGCTCCCCCACCTCCCTGGCAGAGACGCCCCCCCCCACACCTGAACGCAACGGGATCTATAGTTGCCTCGCAGCTTGCCGTCGAACGCCACCCTTACGTTAACGTAAAGGTCATTGACAACCACCGCGACCAGCCTTTACGTTAACGTCAAGCAACGAGCCGGCCCCGCTCGCCACCTTCACAACAATAAATGGCAAAGGTATCCCCATGAGCTATCCCACCCTGAACTTCGCCCTCGGCGAGACCATCGACATGCTGCGCGACCAGGTCCAGGCGTTCGTCGCCAAGGAACTGGCCCCCAGAGCCGCGCAGATCGATGTCGACAACCTGTTCCCCGCCGATATGTGGCGCAAGTTCGGTGATATGGGCCTGCTCGGCATTACCGTGCCGGAAGAATACGGCGGCGCCGGCCTAGGCTACCTGGCCCATGTGGTGGCGATGGAAGAAATCAGCCGCGGATCGGCGTCCGTAGCCCTGTCCTACGGCGCGCACTCCAACCTGTGCGTCAATCAGATCAATCGCAACGGCAGCCACGCCCAGAAAAGCCAGTACCTGCCCAAACTGATCAGCGGCGAACATGTCGGCGCCCTGGCCATGAGCGAGCCCAATGCTGGCTCCGACGTCGTGTCGATGAAGTTGCGGGCCGACAAGCGCGGCGACCACTTTGTCCTCAACGGCAGCAAGACCTGGATCACCAACGGTCCGGATGCCAACACCTACGTGATCTATGCCAAGACCGACCTGGAAAAGGGCGCCCATGGCATCAGCGCCTTTATCGTCGAACGCGACTGGAAAGGCTTCTCGCGCAGCAACAAGTTCGACAAGCTCGGCATGCGCGGCTCCAACACCTGCGAGCTGTTTTTCGATGATGTCCAGGTCCCCGAGGAAAACCTGCTGGGCAGCCTCAACGGCGGGGTAAAAGTGCTGATGAGCGGCCTGGACTACGAGCGCGTGGTGCTCTCCGGCGGACCGACCGGCATCATGCAGGCCTGCATGGACCTGGTCGTCCCCTACATCCACGACCGTAAACAGTTCGGCCAGAGTATCGGCGAGTTCCAACTGATCCAGGGCAAGGTGGCCGACATGTACACCCAGCTCAATGCCAGCCGCGCCTACCTGTACGCCGTGGCCCAGGCCTGCGAGCGCGGCGAGACCACCCGCAAGGACGCCGCCGGCGTCATCCTCTACAGCGCCGAACGCGCCACACAGATGGCCCTCGATGCCATCCAGATCCTCGGGGGCAATGGCTACATCAACGAATTTCCAGCCGGCCGCCTGCTGCGCGACGCCAAGCTGTATGAAATCGGCGCAGGTACCAGCGAAATCCGCCGGATGCTGATCGGGCGTGAGCTGTTCAACGAAACGAAATAGACGGTAGCGGCGAGCTTCAAGCAGCAAGCAACCAGAGCATTGCGCTCGACGGCTATTTCTTTCAGTGCTTACGGAGTAAGCCATGATTCTGCATTCACAAATCAATACGCGTTCAGCGGAGTTCGCCGACAACAGTGCGGCGATGCTCGAGCAGGTCGAGGCCTTGCGCACCCTGCTGGCGACCATCAGCCAGGGCGGCGGCAGCAAGGCCCAGGAGCGGCACACTTCGCGGGGCAAACTGCTGCCGCGCGAGCGCATCAATCGGCTGCTCGATCCGGGCTCGGCCTTTCTTGAACTCAGCCAGCTGGCGGCCCATGGAGTGTATGGCGAAGACGTGCCCGCCGCCGGGGTCATTGCCGGGATCGGCCGGGTCGAAGGCGTGGAATGCATGATCGTGGCCAACGACGCCACGGTCAAAGGTGGTTCCTATTACCCGCTCACGGTTAAAAAACACCTGCGCGCCCAGACGATCGCCGAGCAGAATCGCCTGCCCTGCATTTACCTGGTGGACTCCGGGGGCGCCAACCTGCCACGCCAGGACGAAGTGTTCCCGGACCGCGAGCACTTCGGGCGGATCTTCTTCAACCAGGCCAACATGAGCGCACGCGGCATCCCGCAGATCGCCGTGGTCATGGGCTCCTGCACTGCCGGTGGTGCGTATGTGCCGGCGATGGCCGACGAAGCGATCATGGTCCGCCAGCAGGCAACCATCTTCCTCGCTGGCCCGCCCCTGGTAAAAGCCGCCACGGGCGAGGTGGTCAGCGCCGAGGACCTGGGCGGGGCCGATGTCCACTGCAAGGTCTCCGGCGTAGCCGACCATTACGCCGAAAACGATGAACACGCCCTCGCCCTTGCCCGACGCAGCGTGGCCAACCTCAACTGGCGCAAGCAGGGCCAGTTGCAGGTACGCCCCAACCTCGCCCCGCGCTACGCCACTGACGAGTTGTATGGCGTGATCCCGAGCGATGCCAAGCGCCCCTTCGATGTACGCGAAGTCATCGCGCGCCTGGTCGATGACTCGCAATTCGATGAGTTCAAGGCGTTGTTCGGCACCACCCTGGTCTGTGGCTTCGCCCATCTGCACGGTTACCCGATTGCGATTCTGGCGAACAACGGCATTTTGTTCGCCGAGGCCGCGCAAAAAGGCGCGCATTTTATCGAGCTTGCCTGCCAGCGCGACATTCCCTTGCTGTTCCTGCAAAACATCACCGGTTTCATGGTCGGCCAGAAGTACGAGGCCGGCGGCATTGCCAAGCACGGCGCCAAGCTCGTCACCGCGGTGGCCTGTGCCCGGGTGCCGAAATTCACGGTCATCATCGGCGGCAGTTTCGGCGCCGGTAACTACGGCATGTGCGGCCGGGCCTACGACCCGCGGTTCCTGTGGATGTGGCCCAACGCCCGAATCGGCGTGATGGGCGCCGAACAGGCCGCCGGGGTGCTGGTCCAGGTCAAGCGCGAGCAGAGTGAACGCACCGGCCAGCCCTTTGGCAGCGCCGAGGAAGCCGAGATCAAGCAGCCGATCCTCGACCAGTACGAGCATCAGGGGCACCCCTACTACTCCAGCGCACGCTTGTGGGACGACGGTGTGATCGATCCGGCACAGACCCGCGACGTGCTCGCCCTGGCCCTGTCCGCCGCCATGAACGCGCCCATCGAGCCGAGCCGCTTTGGCGTGTTCCGCATGTGATCGCGCGTCGCGCCCCCCTGTTACCGGAGCCCTGCCCCATGAGTGCTTTTACCACCCTTGAGTTGCAACGCGACCCCCGCGGCTTCACCACCCTGTGGCTAAGCCGCGAAGACAAGAACAACGCCTTCAATGCCCAGATGATTGGCGAACTGATTGCGGCGCTGCAGCAGCTCCAGGCCGATCCGGACCTGCGTTTTGTCCTGCTGCGTGCGCGCGGCAAGCATTTCAGTGCCGGCGCCGACCTGGCCTGGATGCAGCAATCGGCCGAACTGGACCTGCAAAGTAACCTGGACGATGCCCATCAACTGGCCGAGCTGATGTACCGCCTCGCGGAACTGCCAGTCCCGACCCTGGCCGTAGTTCAGGGCGCGGCCTTTGGCGGCGCCCTGGGCCTGATCAGTTGCTGTGACATGGCCATCGGCAGCGACGAGGCGCAGTTCTGCCTCTCGGAAGTACGTATTGGCCTGGCCCCCGCCGTGATCAGCCCCTTTGTGGTCCAGGCCATCGGCGAACGCGCCACGCGTCGCTATGCCCTGACGGCCGAACGCTTCAGCGGCGAGCGCGCCCGCGAACTCGGACTGCTGGCCGAAAGCTACCCGGGCAGCGAACTCGACACCCATGTCAGCGCATGGATCGACAACCTGTTGCTCAATAGCCCCCAGGCCTTGCGCGCCAGCAAGACACTGCTACGTGAAGTCGGCAATGGCGCCTTGACCCCCGCGTTGCGCGGTTATTGCGAACAGGCCATCGCCCGCCTTCGGGTCAGCCCCGAGGGCCAGGAAGGCCTGCGCGCCTTTCTGGAAAAACGTCCGCCCCAGTGGCAGGTTGCGTCCGACACTCAGGAGTCCCGCTGATGAGCGCCCCCGAAATCACTACCCTGATGGTCGCCAACCGCGGCGAAATCGCCTGTCGCGTCATGCGCACCGCCAAGGCCCTCGGCCTGACCACGGTCGCCGTCCACAGTGCCGTCGACCGTGACGCACGCCATTGCCGCGAGGCTGATGTTCGCGTCGACCTGGGCGGCAGCAAGGCCGCCGAGAGCTATCTGCAAATCGACAAGCTGATTGCCGCCGCCCGAACCAGTGGCGCCCAGGCGATCCATCCCGGCTACGGCTTTCTCTCGGAAAACGCCGCGTTCGCCCGCGCCATCGAAGCCGCCGGTCTGATCTTCCTCGGGCCACCTGCCAGCGCCATCGATGCCATGGGCAGCAAATCGGCGGCCAAGGCGCTGATGGAGACCGCCGGCGTGCCGCTGGTTCCCGGCTATCACGGCGACGCCCAGGATCTGGAAACCTTCCGTACCGCCGCCCAGCAGATTGGCTACCCGGTATTGCTCAAGGCCACCGCCGGCGGTGGCGGCAAGGGCATGAAAGTGGTGGAGGACGACAGTCAACTGGCCGAAGCCCTGGCCTCTGCCCAGCGCGAGGCGCAATCGTCGTTCGGCGACTCGCGCATGCTGGTGGAGAAATACCTGCTCAAGCCCCGGCATGTGGAAATCCAGGTGTTCGCCGACCAGCACGGGCACTGCCTGTACCTCAACGAACGCGACTGTTCGATTCAACGCCGCCACCAGAAAGTCGTCGAAGAGGCGCCCGCCCCCGGCCTTGGCGTCGAGCTGCGCCAAGCCATGGGCGAGGCTGCCGTACGCGCAGCCCAGGCCATTGGCTATGTGGGGGCCGGTACCGTGGAGTTTCTACTCGACGCCCGGGGCCAGTTCTTCTTTATGGAAATGAACACCCGCCTGCAAGTCGAGCACCCGGTGACCGAGGCGATCACCGGGCTGGACCTGGTGGCCTGGCAGATTCGTGTGGCGCAGGGCGAACCCCTGCCGCTCACGCAGGAACAGGTCCCCTTGCTGGGTCATGCCATGGAAGTGCGGCTATATGCCGAAGATCCGGGCAATGACTTCCTGCCCGCCACCGGTCGCCTGGAGGTCTACCGCGAGTCGGCCGCTGGCCCCGGAAGGCGCGTCGACAGCGGCGTGGCCGAAGGCGATGTCGTCTCGCCCTTCTACGACCCGATGCTGGGCAAGCTGATTGCCTGGGGCGAAAACCGCGAGCAAGCGCGCCTGCGCCTGCTCAGTATGCTCGATGAATTCGCGGTCGGCGGCGTGAAGACCAACCTGGGCTTCCTGCGCCGTATCGTCGCCCATCCGGCCTTCGCCCGGGCCGAACTCGATACCGGCTTTATCCCACGCTATCAGGAGCAACTTTTACCCGCACAGCAAGCCTTGCCGGACGACTTCTGGCAAGCCGCAGGCTGCGCGTTTATCCAGAGCCAACCAGCCCGCCAACGCCAGGATGACCCAGGCTCGCCGTGGGCCATCGGCACCGGCCTGCGCCTGGGGCTGCCCGCCGAGACCACCCTGCACCTCAACTGCGGTAGCGAGCATCGGGCCTTACGCCTGCAAGCCTCGACGTTGGCCCGCCACCACTGGCAGGACGAACGCTTGACCTGTGAAGACGCCGGCATGCGGCGCCAACACCTGGCCCTGTCTCGGCCCAACGGCCTCTATCTGCACTGGAGGGGTGAACTGCACAAGATCGAGGCCTACGACCCCATTGCGGCGGTCGACGCCAGCCACGGCCAGCAGGGTGGTCTTGGCGCACCGATGAACGGCAGCATCGTCCGGGTCCTGGTCGAAGTCGGGCAAAGCGTCGAAGCGGGCACCCAGTTGGTCGTGCTCGAAGCGATGAAGATGGAGCACAGCATCCGGGCGCCCCACGCTGGCGTGATCAAGGCACTCTACTGCCTGGAGGGTGAAATGGTGAGCGAAGGCAGTGCCCTGGTCGAGCTGGAGTAAGCCCCAAAAAAGGAGAGCCCCGGCTCTCCTTTTTTGACCTGCTCCCCGGCTAGGGGGCCTTGGACGCATGATGCTCAGATAAATTTGATGGTGGCCTGAACCACCACACCGACAATTCGGCACTCGTCGCTGTACAGCACTTTGGGGTAAGTCGGGTTCAGCGGCTTCAAGTAACGTTGGCCGCCCTCCTCGATCAATTGCCTGAACATCGCCTCGCAACTGCCCGGCCACCGCGCAACCACCATGACCCCGGGCTCGACCGGCAAATCCGGGTCGACCAACACCATCATCCCTTCGGGCACACTGATACCCATCGGTGCGGTCATCGCATCGCCCGTGACCTGCAACCAGAACGCCTGCCCCTGAGCCCGATAATCGGTGGCCTCGAAACGGCCCGGCGGATAGGTCACCTGCCCCGGCTCACAAATCTCACCGGCCTGGGCCCAATCGCTGATCGGATAACGAAACGAGAGTTTCTGGCGCAAAGCCACTGCCAGGCCCTCATCGTTGGCCGCGTCGATTTCCCTTGCGCCAGGACCTCGTTCACGAACACTCAGCACCACCTCCAAGTGGCCGAGTTCCAGGGCTTCGAGAATCGCATTCATGATCTTCAGCTCAGGCGTGCGGCGCTTGTTCAGCCAGTGACCAACAGCGCCCTGAGATTTATCGATACGTTCTGCGAGCTTTTCTTGGGTGAGCTTCAACTCAGCCATCTTGGCTTTGACCAAGGCGATCCATTTATCCATCGGCGGAACAATACGGACCGTCCTCCAGCTCTCAACACACATATTGTAGTATTTAAAACAAAGAAATGAATACGATACGTACTAAGATCAAGCAGACTTTTTGCACAAATCGTCATAAAGGAACGAGAGCCATGGTTTTTCTACTCAAGGACGCTCCCGAAGAGAACGAGGAAGCGCCTTACTCCTCCCTCAAGAACTGCGCTGCGGCACAGCGTGCACTGGATTACTATTTGAAACCGGGCGTTTCAGAGCAGGAAGTGAAGGAACAACTGTTCAAGGTCAACGAGAGTATCGGCGAAGAAGAAGCGCTGATTCACGCCGCTGATCTGATGCGCTGCGCTTCAGCCATTGCCTACGAGTCAGCTGTCGACTTGCAGGGAGCCAAGCGCGATCTCGCGTTCTCGGTAGTCCATATGCTGGAACTGGCACGTTCCCTGATGGAGCGCTCCATGACACGCGCACGGCTACTTGGGCCTGGGCCGAGCTGAACACACCGCAGCAACGCCTGAACATTGCCTCATGCGCCAGCAAGCACCTATCAGCCAGTCGGCTCAGTTGCTTGAAAGTGTCGGAGAAAGGGGGGAGGTAAAAAAATTTCAGAAAGCGTGGAAATTCATTTGACTTGCAAATGATAATGATTATTATTGAACGCAGCTGGTCGCAAGACTGGCGGATAATCTGGAGACCTTAGGTCGGACTCTCGATTATCTCCTCATCAGGCTAATCACGGTTATTTGACCCGGCTTTTTGCCGGGTTCTTTTTTTGCCAGTTTTTCTGGCTTGGCTTCAGGCTAATGAAGACTGTTTCTTTCGATGGCGCGGATGATAGCAAAAGAATGTTGCAGCACGGAAGACCAAGCACGCCCTACAGGTCGAGGCTTTGGACTTTAGCACTTGAGAATCAATCGCATGGCCACTAAGCTGGCTCCGCGTCAAGGAAGACGCCCCCTCCTGCAAACTCCCTCCAGGATTCGCCGCCCAGCCGGTGTACAGTAGCCCGCATACCGTGACTGTGCAGGCCTCACCCCATGAATACTCCCAGCTCTCCCCTGATTATTCGCAGCGATTTCGACAGTGCCAATATTGCCATGCTCGATAGTCGCGATCCGTGCAATGTCCTGCTGGCAATCAAGCCGGACACCCGCAGCGCACATTTCCAGTGGTTTCATTTCAAGGCCGAGGGCCTGCAACACGGGCAGCGTCATGTCTTCAACCTGAGTAACGCTGCCCAGTCTTCCTATCCCCTGGCCTGGAGTGGTTACCAGGCGGTCGCCTCCTACAACCAAGTCGATTGGTTTCGCCTACCCAGTCACTTTGACGGCCAGACGCTGAGCTTCAGCCTCGACGCCCAGCACGACCATGCCTGGTTTGCCTACTTCGAACCCTACAGCCGCCAGCGCCATGACTGGCTGATCGAGCAAGCCTTGGACCATGCCGGCTGCGAGCTACTGGCCACGGGGCTTAGCGCCGAAGGGCGCGAGATCCCGTTGCTACGTCGAGGCCAAGGCGCGAGCAGCCAACGCAAGATCTGGATCATTGCCCAGCAACACCCCGGCGAGCATATGGCCGAATGGTTTATGGAAGGCGTGATCGAGCGCCTGCAGCAGGTCGATGACCCGCAGTTGGCTGAACTGCTGGCCAGCGCTGACCTGTACCTGATCCCCAATATGAACCCGGATGGCGCCTTCCACGGTCATTTGCGCACCAATGCCCTGGGCCAGGACCTCAATCGAGCCTGGCAAAACCCCAGTCGTGAGCACAGCCCGGAGGTCCTGTTTGCGCAGGAACAAATGGACAAGTACGGTGTAGACCTCTTTCTCGACATCCACGGCGATGAAGAAATCCCCTACGTATTTACCGCAGGGTGCGAAGGCAACCCGGGCTACACGTCGCGGATCGCGGCACTGGAAGCCGGGTTCCGCGAGCACCTGTGCCACCAGACCCGCGACTTCCAGACGCTCCACGGCTATACACGCGACCTGCCGGGCCAGGCCAATATGACCCTGGCCTGCAATAGCGTCGGCCAGCGCTTCGACTGTCTTTCACTGACCCTGGAAATGCCCTTCAAGGATCATAACGATGCACCTGACCCGTTAACCGGCTGGTCCGCCAAGCGCTCCAGGCAGTTGGCCAAGGATGTGCTGAGCAGCATTGCCGCCACCGTCAACCGCTTGCGCTGAGCCGCCAGTACGCACTGGCTCTCGACATATTGAAGGCGTATCGGCGATTGGTTAAATTAGCGCCCGATGGCGCCCGGCTGAGGCGCCGCCACCAACCCCGACGGGACCTCGGGCGCACGGGGTAACTGCCATTGTCTGCTTCACCACCTGATCGCCCTTCCCCGCCCAGCCGCTGGCAAACACTGGCGCGCCTACTGGGCAGACGCCCGGCGCCAGTGCCATCGGCGCAGGACCCCGGCCATCGCGTACGCGAACACCTGCGCAATAAAGCCAGCCAACAGGGATATACCCTGAGCCATAGCCAGTTGCGGGTGATCGAAAACATGGCCGTCCAGGCCCGGGAACTGGTCCAACCGACAAGCCATCGCGCTTCGCGGGCACCCGGCCTGTACCTGCACGGAGCCGTGGGCCGAGGCAAAAGCTGGCTGCTGGATGGTTTTTTCCAGGCCGCCGCGCTGGAAGAAAAGCGCCGCCTGCACTTCCACGACTTTTTCGCCCAATTGCACCAAGGCATGTTTGCCCACCGCCAGCAGCCGGATGCCCTGGCGACGACCCTCGACGAACTGCTCCAGGACTGCCGCCTGCTCTGCTTCGATGAGTTCCATGTGCACGATATCGGCGATGCGATGCTGATCTCTCGGCTGTTCAAGGCCTTGTTCCAACGCGACATCCTGCTGGTCGTCACGTCCAACTATCCGCCCGCCGGATTGTTGCCCAACCCCCTGCACCACCAGCGCTTCAAGCCGGTTATCGAGCTGATCGAAACGCGGATGCAGGTCATGGAGGTCGGCGGCCCCCACGACTATCGCAGCCTGGCGCGCCAGCATTCCCAGCAGGTTTTTACCCTCGGTCGCTACCTGTGGCCGGGCTCACCAGCCCAGCGCCAGGCCCTGCAACTGCCCCAGCGCCAGAGTGCGCCCGAGGCCTTGCTGGTCGGCACTCGCCACTTGCAGATACGCCACGCGAACGAACGGACACTGAGCGTCCATTTCAGCGATCTGTGCGAGCAGCCCACCGCCGTGATGGACTACCTGGAACTGAGTCGACGCTACGACCACTGGATCATCGACGAACTGCCCAGCCTGGAAGCGCTGCCGAGCGCCGTACAGCAGCGGTTTATCAATCTGATCGACGTACTCTACGATCAGGATAAGCACCTGACGCTGATCGGCCGGCAACCGCTGCGTGACAGCCTGCTCGGCGATGCCAGCGATCTGGCCCGAACCCGTAGCCGCCTGGGACAACTGCTTGAAGTTGGGCCGCAGTGATCGCGCGCAACTCATCCCCAAACATCGGCCATCCTGCCACCAGCATCGCTATCATGCCTCGTTAGGCCGCCCTCCAAGGTCACGCACATTCATGCACACACTTGCCCAACTCCGCAGCGGTGAACTCGCCGGCCTCAAGCGTCTCGACCTGAGCGAGGCACTGGCCGAGTTCCCCCGGGAAATCTTCCAACTGGCAGATTCTCTGGAAATCCTCAATCTCAGCGATAATGCCCTGAGCGAACTGCCCCCCGACCTGCATCGCCTGAAGCACCTTCGCGCGCTGTTCTGCTCGAACAACCGGTTTACCGAGCTGCCGACAAGCCTTGGCGAATGTCAGCAACTGAGCATGGTGGTCTTCAAGACCAACCGCATCGAGCAGATCCCAGCGGCCGCTTTGCCCCCCAACCTGCGCTGGCTGACCCTGACCGATAACCGTATCGAAACCTTGCCCGAGGCCCTGGGGGAGTGCCGCGATCTGCAAAAACTGTTACTCGCGGGAAATCGGCTGCGCAACCTGCCCTCCAGCCTGGCGAGCTGCCAGCGTCTTGAGCTGCTGCGTATTGCCAGCAATCACCTGAGCGAACTGCCCGACTGGCTGTTTGAGCTTCCCAGCCTGGCGTGGCTGGGATATGCCGGTAATCCTTGCGCCCAGCCCACGGCATCATTCGACAACGAGCCTCTGGCAGACATCGACTGGAGCCAGCTGCGTGTCACCCACCAGTTGGGGGAAGGTGCCTCCGGGGTTATCCGCCAGGCCGATTGGCACCGCTCGCACCAACCGCCACTCCCGGTTGCGCTCAAACTCTACAAAGGCGCAATCACCAGCGACGGTTCGCCGCAACATGAAATGGCGGCTAGCATTGCCGCAGGCCATCACCCCAATCTGATCCGCATCCAGGGTCGTCTCAAGGGACACCCCGAGGAGAGCGACGGCCTGGTCATGGCGCTGATCGACCAAGCGTTCAGTAACCTTGCAGAGCCCCCGAGCCTGGCGAGCTGCACACGCGACAGCTATGCCCCGCACCGCCGCTTCAGCGTCGCCAGCGCCTTGAACATCGCTGCGGCTCTGGCATCCGCCGGTGCCCATCTGCATGCACGCGGCATCTGCCACGGGGATTTCTATGCACACAATGTTCTGGTCAACCGCCAAGGTGACTGCCTGCTGGGAGATTTTGGTGCCGCCTCGTTTCATCCTGTGGATGACAGCGCTCGCAGCCGCGCCCTGCAAAAAATCGAGGTAAGGGCGTTCGGCATCCTGTTTGGAGAACTGCTGGAGCGGCTGGACAATGCGCCTTCAGCGGATGAACTCAGACCCTGGCACGCCCTGCAGCAACGTTGTGTTCAAGCCGATATCCACGCTCGCCCAGACTTTGGGCACATCCTTCAGCAGTTCGCTAACCCTCACGCCTAAACGACAAGCGCCGGCCAGAGGTTGCCCTCTGGCCGGCGCTTGCGACAGTAGCGGGTAGCTGGATCAGCCCGCCAGGCCGACGAACATATCCTGCACATCGTCATGGTTGTCGAGCGCTTCAAGGAACGCTTCGACTTCAGCCATCTGCTCATCACTCAAGCCGCTGACCGGGGTCTTGGCCTGGTACCCCAGCTTGGCCGACAGTACGGTAAAACCGAACTCGGGCAGGGCCTTTTGCACGGCATCCAGATCCACCGGGTCGGTCAGGAACAGGGTGGTGCCGTCTTCACCCGGCTCGAAATCCTGGGCACCGGCCTCGATCGCCGCCACTTCCGGATCAACGTCGGCCGAATCCGGCTGGGCCTCGATCATCCCGAGGTGGTTGAAGTCCCAGGTGATCGAGCCCTTTTCACCCAGTTGCCCCTTGCGGAACAGCACGCGGATCTCCGCGACGGTACGGTTGATATTGTCGGTCAGGCACTCGACGATGACCGGCACCCGGTGAGGGGCAAAGCCTTCATAGGTGACGTGATGGTACTGAACGGTTTCACCCAGCAGGCCCGCGCCTTTCTTGATGGCACGTTCCAAGGTTTCACGGGGCATCGACGCCTTTTTCGCTTGCTCGACAACCAGGCGCAGGCGTGAATTCATGTCTGGATCGGCACCCGAGCGCGCCGCGATCATGATTTCCTTGGACAGCTTGCCGAAAATCTTGCCCTTGGCGTTGGCTGCTGCCTCTTTGTGTTTAACCTTCCACTGTGCGCCCATTGCTTGCTCTCTCGATCTGGGGCGCCGGGCCACTTCTCGGCCGGCGCATGGGCGCCAGTTTATACGGCTGACCGTCACCAATCGACCAAAAACTCTGGGAATTGCCCGATCCCAACCCGCGCCTCGTAGGCAAACTCCCAAAATCCGCGTTGCAGTGCCCAGGCCTCACGGCTTTACGTAACCTCTGACTCCCGACCTAAAAAACCGCCATCGGAGGGCACGATATGCCGGCACAGCAGCGACTGTTTACCCTGACCCTCGACCAGCACCCCGTGAACCTGCGCATTACCGGTTTCAGTGCGCGCGAAGCCCTGAACGAACCCTTCAGCATCGCGGTAGACCTGCTCGGCGAGCAGCTTGCACCCGCCCTGGAAACCCTGCTGCAATGCCCCGCCTTTTTGGCCTTCGGCCCGGCTGGAGAGGGCCTGCATGGCAGCGTCCAGACCGTGACCGAGCGTCACCTGGACGCTCAGCAGTACCACTATCACCTGACCTTCGGTCCGCGACTGCTGTCATTGGGACGCCAGCCACGCCTGCGGGCATTTCACGACCTCGACGTCCCCACGATACTGCACCAGTTGTTGCACGAGCATGGGCTCCTCGCGCGCGACTACCGTTTCGAGCTGGCGCGTGGCGTCTATCCGCCGCGGCCGCTGTGCATCCAGTACGGCGAAACCGATCTGCAGCTGTTCCAGCGCCTGTGTGCCGAAGAAGGCATCCATTACCACTTCGAACACACCCCGCAACGCCACGTGCTGGTATTGGCCGACGATGGGCAGAGCTTTGTCGAGCTGGCACCGCCACTCCCTTATCAGAACGGCCCATCAGCGAACCCGCTGGAGCCGAAGATCCATCGCCTCAATGAGTGCCAGTCACTGGACGTCAGCCTCGAGTCTCCCGCCATCAGCCAGGGCGAGGCCGCCAGCCGTTGCGCCGTGAACCTGACCGATGGCGCCGCTAACCAGACACCTCTTGAGCCGGAACTGGCGGGACAGGCACGCGGCGACCAGCGCGGCCGTCGCCAGTTGGAGCGCATGCGCTGTCGGCGGCGTCAGCTCGAGGGTGCGAGCAATCAAGCGCTGTTGCGCAGTGGCCGGACGTTCGAGGTCAAAGCCCATCCGCAGGTAACCTACAACAAGCATTGGCTACTCACTGAAATCACGCATCACGCCGACAGCGATCATCCCTCCACCGCTGGCCCCGAGGCGAGCTATTACAACGATTTCAAGGCCATCCCCCAAGCCACCCCATTCAGGCCGGCGCTCACCACTGGTCGCCCAGCAGCCTTTGGTCATCTGCTGGCTCGGGTCGCCGGCGTTCAGGGGCAAGCCGTAGCCTGCGACTCTGCGGGACGGCTTGAGGTGGTGCTCGAATCTCACCATCTACCCAATGCCCAACCCCTCGGCCTCTGGGTCCCCTGGCTCGGCGGCACGACGCAGGCGCCGCCCGTGGCCGGCTCCCGGGTGCTGCTCGAATTTATCGACGCGGACCTTGAGCAACCCGTGATCAGCGGCTGTCTTGCCCCACGGGATGAGCCACCGCCCTCGGGTCAGCCGGACGCGTCCGGCACACCGCCGCCCCACATTGAACTCGACGGCCAGGCCTGGAACCCAGCGGAGTCCATGCTGAACCTAAGCACTGGTCAGGTACTCGACGTCACTGCCGGCGCACGCATGACCTTGCACAGCAATGGAAATCTGATCCAGGTGCGCGCAGACAGCATCGTTTTTCAGGGCCGGCAGCAAGGTCTATCGCAAGCCAGTCCGGACCTCCAGTCGCAGGCCGAAACAACGTCGCCGGAAACAGAGTGCACGGGCGAGATCTACCTGTTCGAACACCCGCACGACCAGGAGCGGTGCCTACCCGAACTCGACTGGTACATCGTGCGCATGCCCAGGCCCGGGCTGGAGGAACTGAAGCGGCTCGAATACGCCAACATCCTGCTCGAAGGCCGCAGCGATTCGACGGGGCGCCTGCGCCTGAACCGCGAGCAGCAGCGCCGATTGGCCAGGGAGTACGCCCTGACGCCGGGACAACTGAACCTGCTTTACCCTGGCCGCTGTATCGAGCTGCACGAGTACTTCCAGCAACATTGGAGCCACGCCCAGCGCCAGGCATTCGCGCGCTGCGGCCAGGCCCTCGAAGACCGTGGCGCCGGGCTCGAGCCCCTGTACCGGTGGTTGCAGGCACCTCTGGACTGAACCGCCAGCTCAGCCTGCGGCCAGTTCGAAAAAGGCCCGGATCATGCGCAACTCCCGCCGCCGCTCAAGGCAGCCCAGCAGGTGCTGGTTATCCAAGCCGTGGCCCGTGATCGGCAGGGCCACGACACGCGGATCATGGCCGACCTCCAGGGAGGACACGATGCCAATCCCCAGTTCGGCTGCAACGGCCTCGGTAACGGCCTCGCGGCTGTCGAGTTCGAGCAGCACCCGCGGGTTCACCCCAGCCGCACGGCACGCGGCGTCGAATGTCCGGCGCGTGGTGGACGTTGGCTCGCGCAGCACCATGATCACCTGGTCCAGTTGCTCAAGAGGCAAATCGCCAGAGCGGGCGGCCCAGGGATGCCCCAATGGCACCAGCGCACAGATGCGCGACTGGCCAATGCCCTGCAGGTGCAAACCTTGGCGCGCTTGGACCTCGGTCAACAGGGCGACGTCGACATGCTCGGACAGCAACGCCGCCAGGGTTTCCTGGGCATTGCCCAGCCGCAGATTGACGGTGATGCCCGGGTAGCGCTCACGCAAACGCGCCAGCATGGGCATCACCAGGTGCGGTCCGTCAGCCGCCACCTCCAGCCGACCACTGAGCAGTTGCCGATTGGCGTCGAGCAGCGCTTCAGCCTCATCGACCAGGCCGAACAGCGCCCGGGTAATCGCCGCCAGGCGCAACCCTTCCTCGGTCAATTCGACACGTCGGGCCGTACGTCGCAACAACGAGATCTGGTAGTGCTCCTCCAGCGCCTTGATATGCCCGGTCACGGCCGGCTGGCTGATAAACAGCCGGGCCGCCGCGCGCGTAAAACTCCCTTCACGGGCCACCGCGTCGAAGGCGCGAAGTTGGAACAGGTTCATTCATAAGCCTCACTTATCACTGGCATCACAACAAACAATTTGATTGATATAACCGCAAACTGCAATTTATGTCGCGTATCCCGTTCAACCAGACCCGCCCCCTGCAAGGACACCTGACATGAGTACCGCCGCCCCGATCCTGCTCACTCCCGGCCCGCTGACCACCTCGGCACGCACCCGCCAGGCCATGCTGGCCGACTGGGGCTCATGGGACGAACGTTTCAACCAGATGACGGCCAGTGTCTGCGAGCAACTGCTGGGCATGGTTGATGGCGCGGACAGCCATCACTGCATTCCCCTGCAAGGCAGCGGGACCTTTGCCGTAGAGGCCGCGATCGGCACACTGGTGCCTCGCGACGGCAAGGTCCTGGTGCTGATAAATGGCGCCTACGGCCAGCGGCTGGCGAAGATCTGCGCCGTGCTGGGACGCGACTTCAGCACCTTTGAAACCGCCGAGGACCAACCCACGACCGCCGCCGATGTTGAACGGCTATTGCTGGCCGACCCGACCATCAGCCATGTGGCACTGATCCACTGCGAAACCAGCACCGGGATTCTCAACCCGCTGCCGGAGATCGCCACCACCGTCGCGCGCCATGGCAAACGCCTGCTGATCGATGCCATGAGCTCGTTTGGTGCCCTGGCCATTGATGCCCGATATATCCCCTTCGACGCCCTGATCGCCGCTTCCGGCAAATGCCTGGAGGGCGTCCCGGGGATGGGCTTTGTGCTGGCCGCCAAACAGTCCCTGGCCAGCGCCCCAGGCAACGCCCACTCCCTTGCCCTCGACCTGCACGACCAGCACAACTATATGGCCAGTACCGGACAATGGCGTTTTACCCCGCCGACCCATGTGGTAGCCGCACTGCACGAGGCCTTGCAGCAATATCACGAAGAAGGCGGCCAGCCGGCCCGCTATCGCCGCTATCAGGACAACTGCCAGGTCCTGCTCCGCGAAATGGCCAACCTGGGCCTGCGCAGCTTTCTGCCGGCCGCGATCCAGGCGCCGATTATCGTCACCTTTCACGCCCCACAGCACCCGAACTACCAGTTCAAGGCCTTCTACGAGCGAGTCAAGGCCAAGGGTTTCATCCTCTATCCGGGCAAGCTGACCCAGGTCGAAACCTTTCGAGTCGGCTGCATCGGCCATGTCGGCCCGGACCAGATGCAAGCCGCCGTCAACGCCATTGCCCAGGTGCTCCGGGACATGGCGGTCCTGGAACACTGATTAAAGCGCCCTATCCCTTTTGCCAAGAGAACACTGCCATGAACTACAGCCACCCCAATACCCTCCAGGCCGCCATCCTTGACTGGGCGGGCACCGTCGTCGACTTCGGCTCCTTCGCCCCCACGCAGATTTTTGTCGAAGCCTTTGGCGAATTCGGCATCCAGGTCTCCATCGAAGAAGCCCGCGGCCCCATGGGCATGGGCAAATGGGACCATATCCGCACACTGTGCAACCAGCCGCAGATCGGCGAGCGCTACCGCGAAGTGTTTGGCCGCCTGCCCAGCGACGCCGACGTCACCGCGATCTATGAGCGCTTTATGCCGTTGCAGATCGAGAAAATCGCCGCACACTCGGCGCTGATCCCCGGCGCCCTGCCCGCCATCGCCGAACTGCGCGCCATGGGCCTGAAAATCGGCTCCTGCTCGGGTTATCCGGCACAGGTCATGACCAAGGTGGTCGAACTGGCGGCCCGTAATGGCTATGTCGCCGACCATGTAGTGGCCACCGACGAAGTCCCCAATGGGCGCCCATGGCCGGCCCAAGCGTTGGCCAACGTGATTGCCCTGGGGATTGATGATGTGGCGGCATGCGTGAAGGTCGACGACACCGTACCCGGTATCCTCGAAGGCCGGCGCGCCGGGATGTGGACCGTCGCCCTCGTCTGCTCGGGCAATGCCCTGGGCCTGGACCATGCCGCGTACCTGGCGCTGGATGCCGCAACACTGGCCACCGAGCGCACGCGGATCCACGCGCTGTTCGCCGGATCGCGCCCCCATTACCTGATCGATACCCTTGTCGAGTTGCCCGCCGTGGTGGCCGATATCAACCGACGCCTGGCCCTGGGGGAAATGCCTCAGGCCAGTTGACTGTGCCCGGGGAGCCGCGTCCTAAATGGCGCAGTTCCCCGGCTGCCCGCCTGACTCCGCCATCAGCGCTTGGCGTTCTGCTCGACCCACTTGGCATAGGCCGTGATAAACCCCTGTAGAAACGGCCGACTCTGCTCCGATAATTTCCCCGCCGCATCGAAGGCATTGCCCGCGCCACCGAAATAGGCTTCCGGCTGCTGCATGCAGGGCACATCGAGAAACACCAGGGATTGGCGCAGATGATGATTGGCACCAAACCCGCCGATGGCCCCGGGCGAGGCACTGATCACGGCCCCAGGCTTGCCACCCCAGGCGCTTTTGCCATACGGCCGCGACCCCACATCGATGGCGTTCTTCAAGGCACCGGGCACCGAACGGTTGTATTCGGGGGTCACGAACAATACCGCGTCAGCCGCGCCAATCTGCTCGCGAAAGGCCCTGTAGGTGGCCGGAGGCGTTACATCGATATCTTCGTTGTACAGCGGCAAGTCGCCGATCTCGACAATCTTCAGCTTGAGATTGGCCGGTGCCAGTTCACTCAGGGCGTGGGCGATCTTTCGGTTGATCGAGTCCTTTCTCAGGCTGCCGACCAGGACGGCGACCGTATAGACATGGCTCATGGGAACTCCCGGGTATCTGACTGAAGGAAGTCATAGGTATAGATGACCGAAGACAGTTCGTCCCTGGCCAGTGCCGTGTTTAACGGTTTTTTCTGGAAACCGCCCGCGTCGCCCATGGCGCCTTCTGCGGTATTTTTTTTGCTGGGTAAAACTTACCTCCGTCCAACCCGGTCTACAGCACCGCAAATCGAGTGTTTATCCCCAGAGGTTCTAGAAAATGGCAGCAGTTCTCGTCGGGCAGTTTCATGCAAGGGATGCCGAAGGACGGATTTACTCCGTGCATGAGTTCCAGGAATCAATGCCGAGCGAAGAAGGCCTGGCCGGCCAGGGGCCCGTTACCAGCTACAAACTGGCGATTGGTGATCGCGTCAATAAGCTCGACGACAACCAGTTCGAACTGGTGCAGTCCGGCATCACCATCACCCGTGAACCCGAGAGTGGCAACGATGCTCAATAACCTCGGGTTATAAGCACAGTCACGGTGCCTGAGTTGGGGTAGGATCAGCGTTGATCCCACCCTGCCGGACACGGACTTCAAGCATGCGTTTACGCGATATAGAGGTAATCCAGGCCATCCTGCAGACCGGCCAACTCAACAGCGCCGCGCAATTGCTGCAATTGCCGCCCGAGATCCTCGACGGCTTCCTGCGCGATGCCGAGCAGTCCCTCGGGTTTATGCTGTTTGCAAGCGTTCGGGCACGGCTCCAGCCGACCCGCGAATGCCTGGCGCTGCAAGCTGAAATCAACCGGCTGTACGGCGAACTCGATCCGATCCGGCGCCTGGCCAGCAGCCTGCGCCAGCACCTGGACCCACCTCTGCGGATCACCTGCACGCCGACCCTCGCCCAGCAACTGCTGCCCCAAAGCATCGCCGCCCTGCGCCGACGCTTTCGTGAGACCCCCTGCACACTCGCCAGTGAATCGACCCGCGATATCGTCAAGAGCCTGCTGCTGCACGAGAACCAGTTGGGCCTGAGCCTGCACGAGGCCGAGCATCCGCAGATCGCGAGCACACCCTTGGCCCAGGGCAAGCTGCAACTGCTTGCGCCCCGTGGCTGGCTGCAGCCGAAACAGAAGTACATTGCCCTGAACGAGCTGGCGGGCCAGCCCCTGATCGGTCTCGAAGGCCAGGACCCGCTCAGCCTGTTGCTGGACACCAAGCTCCAGGCGCTGCGCCCGGCGCCACAGGTGCAAACCCGAGTCCAGACCTACCAGATGATGCGCAGCATGGTCGAAGCCGGGGAAGGCCTGGCCATCGTCGACCCGTTTACCGCCTTTGGTGCCCGCGAGGCTGGCCTCGATTGCTGCCCGTTGTCACCGGCGATCATGGTCAACCTGCATGCCCTGACCCTGAAGGACCAGGCACCTTGCGCAGCACTGACCGCCCTGCTGGAAATCGTCAGCGAAAAAGCCACAAGCATGCTGGCCTAGCCGATAAACAGCAGATACCAGAAGATCGCCACCTCGCCGCTATGCGCATCAATCCCGCGATAACGCAGGCGGTCGATGCCGCCAACTTCATAACCGCACTGGCGATACAGCCGACAGGCCGCCTGATTATTGCTTTGGGTTTCGAGCATGACGCCCTGCAGGTTTTTTTTGCGCGCCCAGAACTGGGCCACGTTCAGCAAGACCCTGGCCACCCCCGCGCGCCGCGCCGACGCATCCACCGCCAGCTCATCGACATGGGCAAAACCGTTCCAGTTGGTGCTGACTACCAGATGTCCGACCGCACGTGCCCCCAGATAAGCCATCAGCACTTCACTCTCGGCACGGCCGCGGTAGCCGAGAAATTCCTGGGCATCGATGCCATAGCATTTGCGGTAGGGTGCTACCGCCTGCACGGCCCATTGTTCAAAGGGCCTGTCGAGTTCCGGCTGCAAGTAGCCGCACACCTCGAAACTGAAGTCACTGGCAGCGATATAGTCGGCAAAGCCTTCGTCCGCCACTTGGACCCTGACGTCGCCAGGGGGTGCTTCGGGATGGGCAGGCATGCTCAAGGCTGTCCTCAAAAGTAAATGTGAGTTACAGGCCCAATCAGTGCAGTGATCCCTTGGCCTCGGCCAACTGGGTCCAGAGCGCCGGAGCACCGGCCGATTTGCCGATGGCTTCCAGCCTGGCGAGATGCTCGGCCAATTCGCTCTCGCTGGCCCGGATAATCCGTGCAGGCTGGCGGTCGGCCGGCAGTCGGCGGATTTCACTGGCCTGGCTGCCCGAACCATCACCGGAACCATTACCGTCGGAGGCATTGCCCGCCAGTGACAGGCTGGTCTGGCCGCCAGTCATGGTCAGGTAGACGTCAGCCAGAATTTCCGAGTCAAGCAAGGCGCCGTGCAATTCACGGCCGGAGTTGTCAACGCCGTAGCGCTTGCACAAGGCATCGAGGCTGTTGCGCTGGCCGGGGTGACGTTCCCTAGCCATCATCAAGGTGTCGAGCACCGTGCAATGCCGGGTGATATCGGCGCGATCGGCCTGCCCGAGCAGGGCAAACTCGTTGTTGATAAAACCGATGTCGAACGCCGCGTTATGGATAATCAACTGCGCGCCCTTGATGAACTCGAAGAATTCATCGGCCACTTCGGCAAATCGCGGCTTGCCGACCAGAAACTCATTGGTGATGCCGTGCACCGCAATGGCGCCCTCATCACTTTCGCGGTCGGGTTGCAGGTAAACGTGAAAATGCCGGCCGGTCAGGCGCCGGCCCATCAGTTCCACGCAGCCGATCTCGACGATCCGGTGACCGTCGGTCACCGGCATACCGGTGGTTTCGGTATCGAGTACCACACTACGCATGCTTGATCCCCCGCACTTCGTCCACACCACGGTTGGCCAACTGATCGGCCCGCTCGTTGCCGTAATGGCCGACATGACCGCGTACCCATTGCCACTTCACGTTGTGGCGCTGGACCTGCTCGTCGAGCAGTTGCCACAGATCAGCGTTCTTCACCGGTTCCTTGGCGGCCGTCTTCCAGCCACGCTTCTTCCAGTTGACCATCCACTCGGTGATGCCTTTCATCACATACTGCGAATCGGTCACCAGCAGCACGTCGCAAGGCCGCTTGAGCTCCTCCAGGCCGCGAATCGCGCCGAGCAACTCCATACGGTTGTTGGTCGTGTTGGCTTCGCCGCCCCAGAGTTCTTTCTCTACGCCCTTGCACACCAGCAATGCCCCCCAGCCACCCGGGCCGGGGTTGCCTTTGCAGGCGCCATCGGTGAAGAGTTCAACGCTATCGCTCATTACTACCTTTCCATCGAAAATTGCCAGGTGCCCCGCCGGCAATCGCTCGGCAGAACCCAGGGCCGGAAACCGGCCGAAACTGAAGCATCTGTGGATTACGGCTCGCTGCGGCGGCGATTGACCTTGGCCATCGGCAACGGCAGCAGCTTGCCCATCGACTCGCGCCGGGCCTGGCGCACGGGCCGCAGGCCCACGGCGATCTTGCGCGCGATCAGGAGATAGAAGCCGCCGCCGGCCAATTGCCAGCCTCCGGCCAACCGTTCCCAGCCGGCCAGGCGCGTCTGCCAGACAGGCGAAGCCAGCGGCGGACGATAGCACCCGAAGCGGCGTTTCTCCAGCGCAAAGCCCAGCAGGTTCAGCCAGTCGGCCACGCGTGAAGGAGCAATGCACCGCGCCTGCGCCAGGGCATCGTGGGCGAACAGATGCCGCAGCCCCCAACTGCTCCAGGGATTGATGCCCAGGATCACCAGGTGCCCGCCCGGGCGCACGCTACTGGCGGCCTCACGCAGCAGACCATGGGGCGACAGGCAAAAATCCAGGCCATGCTGCAACACCACCACGTCGGCGGCATGCTCACTGAGCGGCCAGGCCTGCTCTTCACAAACGATCTCGACCCCCGGCAGCGGCGCCCCGAGGCGAACATTACGTTGCACCTGCGGCGCGCTCGGCGGCTTTTGCGCGCCCGGCCCGTAATGCACCAGATACCCGCCGAAAAAACGCCCGAGCTCATCCTCGAGCATGCGCCGCTCTTCCTCCAGCAACAGCTGCCCGATGGGACTGGACAGCCAATCTCGCGCCGCGCTAATCAGCGCCAGCCACTCGGGGTCGGCTTGGGCGAAAGCCTTGTCGGTCATGAAATTCTCCAACTCGCCTAGATCGATCACAGGCTCTAAGATGCGCCATTGTTATCCGCTTGGCGAATTCCCTGATGATACAGATCGATGCCCTCCCCGCCTTTACCGACAACTACATCTGGTTGTTGCGCGACCCGGCCCGCCAGCGCTGCGCCGTGGTCGATCCCGGTGACGCGGGCCCCGTGCTGGCCTGGCTCGAGGCAAATCCGGGCTGGCAGTTGGAGGACATCCTGATCACTCACCACCACTTCGATCATGTCGGTGGCGTGGAGCAACTCAAGCAACTCACCGGCGCCCGGGTCATGGGGCCGGCCACGGAAAACATCCCTGGCCGCGACCTGGCACTGGGCGATGGCGACCAGGTCCAGGTACTTGGCCTGGATTTTTCGATCATTGGTGTTCCCGGCCATACCCTGGGGCATATCGCCTACTATCACGGCGAGCTGCTGTTTTGCGGCGATACCCTGTTTGCCGCCGGCTGCGGTCGCCTGTTCGAAGGCACGCCGCAGCAGATGTACGCCTCCCTCAGCCGCCTGGCCAGCCTACCGGCCTCGACACAGGTGTATTGCACCCATGAATACACCCTGAGCAACCTGCGCTTTGCCCTAGCCGTCGAGCCGGAAAATGCACATATCAGCGAACGCCTGGCGCAGGTCGCCGGCTGGCGTGCCGAGGGGCGCATCAGCCTGCCCTCCAACCTGGCCCTGGAAAAGCTCACCAACCCCTTTTTGCGGACCACCGAAACATCTGTTAAAGAAAAAGCGGACGAACGGAATGGCCTCGACAATCAGTCCCCAAGCGAGGTTTTTGCTACTTTGCGGACGTGGAAAGACAGCTTTTAATAATTCCTAGCAATAGACTCGGAAATTTTGAATGGTTGACCATGTCCCACTCGGTTTCTAGAATCGGCCGACATTTTTGCCCGGAACTTACTTCCAGCCAATGTCGTCATCTATACGTAGAACCTTTTCATCAGACACATTGACGCGGTTGGCTCAAGCCATCGCAGTGGCTGTGTCCGCCACTTTGGCGGGCTGCCAGAGCATGGATCACTCGACGCAGGAAACCGTTGCGTCGACGCCCAGTATCAATACCCGAATCAAGCAAAAGCCTATCTGGCTCAGCGAAAAACCCAGCCCGCAAGTTCCGCAGGACGTCTGGGAGCGCATGCGCCAGGGCTTCCAATTGCAGGAAGGCCTGGGCGTCAATCCGCGCATTGAGCAACAACGCCTGTGGTTCGCTAGCAACCCTTCGTTTCTGGAAAACGCCGGCGAGCGCGGCAGCCTCTACATCCACTACATCGTCGAGCGACTCGAAGAGCGCAATATGCCGTTGGAGCTTGCGCTCCTGCCGGTCATTGAAAGCTCCTACAACCCGATGGCTTATTCGCCAGCCAAAGCGGTCGGCCTCTGGCAGTTTATTCCGTCCACCGGGCGCTACTTCAACCTGCGTCAAACGCGCTTCTACGACGGACGCAAGGACATCACGGCGTCCACCCTGGCAGCGATGAATTACCTGACGCGCCTACACGATATGTTCAACGGCGACTGGCTGCTGGCACTTGCCGCTTACAATGCCGGCGAAGGCACCGTCAGCCGGGCCATCGAGCGCAATGAAAAGCTCGGCCTGCCGACCGACTACTGGAACCTGCCGCTGCCCCAGGAAACCCGCGACTACGTGCCCAAGTTGCTGGCCCTGTCCCAGGTGGTGCTGGCCCCGGCCGCCTATGGCGTGAACCTCAACCCGATCGCCAACGAGCCCTACTTCGAAGTCGTCGAACTCAAGATGCCGATGGACCTGTCCAAGGTCGCCGCCATTGCCGAGATCGACGAAGACGAGCTGTTCCAGCTCAACCCGGCATTCAAGCAGCGCACCACCATTGATGGCCCGCAGCATCTCTTGGTGCCCACCTCCAAAGCACAACTGCTGACCAGCAGCCTCTCGACTATGCGCCCTGAAGAGCTGATCAGCCAGCGCCCGCGCAAAGCGGTGTTCGAAGGCTCCGAGGGCAAGCTCAACCGCAGTTACCGGGTCAAGAATGGCGACAACCTGACCGTCATCGCCAAAGCCAACAAGGTCCAGGTGCATGACCTGCAGCGCTGGAACAATCTGACCGGGCACAACCTCAAGGTCGGCCAGACCCTGGTGATGCAGGACAACCGTCCCGCCACCAAGAAATCCACCCAGTACAAAGTGCGCAAGGGTGACTCGCTGTACATCGTGGCCAAGCGCTTCAATGTCGAGATGCAGCACCTCAAGCGCTGGAATCCGCGTACCGGCCAGGCACTCAAGCCGGGCCAGATCCTGACCGTTTACCAGCCGCACTAAACCCATGCCCGGCCAATATCTGCCGGGCGCAAGCACCTTCCCCCCTATTATCCACGCCCCGGGCAGCCCTTGCCCGCCGGGCGCGAACAACGGTATCTGCCACACCACTGCGCGCGGCCTTTTTCCTGTCCAGACAAGCTGTTACTCTCCGAGGCCTATAGCCCAAGCCGCCTGGATCGGATCTCTGACTTGATGCGTCCCCTCCTCACGCTCTTCATCAGCCTGGCCTTGAGCTTTCCCGCAAGCGCGACAATCAGCGAAAGCCATGGTTATGCGCAGTTCGGCACGCTCAAGTACCCAGCCAAATTCACCCACTTCGACTGGGTCAACCCCGATGCGCCGAAAGGCGGGACATTGCGGGTCATGGCATTTGGCACCTTCGATACGCTCAACCCCTACACGTTCAAGGGCACCAGCCCGGTCGCGACGCCGAACTTTCTGCAATACGGCGTCAACGAGCTCAATGAAACCCTGATGGTCGGTACCGGCCAGTACGCCCCCTCGGGCGATGAGCCGACCGCCAGCTATGGCCTGATTGCCCGCACCGTGGAGTTCAGCGAGGACCGCAGTTGGGTGGTGTTCAACCTGCGTCCCGAAGCCCGCTTTCACGATGGCAGCCCCATCACAGCCTACGACGTGGCATTCTCCTATCGCCTGCTGTTGAAGGAAGGTCACCCGCAATACCGGACCAACCTGCAGGAAGTGCAGCGCGTTGATGTACTCGGTCCGCAGCGCATCCGGTTTGTCTTCAAGCGCTCCGGCAACCCACTGCTGATCCTGCGCCTGGGCGAGTTGCCAGTGCTGCCCCAGCACTACTGGAAAAACCGCGACTTCAAGGCCACCACCTTCGAGGCGCCCCTGGGCAGCGGGCCGTACCGCATCAGCCAGGTCCAGCCGGGCCGCCAAGTGATCTTCGAGCGCGTCAAGGACTGGTGGGGCGCAGCGTTGCCGGTCAATCGCGGCAAGTACAATTTCGACCGGGTCGAGGTCGAGTTCTACCGCGACAGCGACGTCGCCTTCGAAGCCTTCAAGGCGGGCGAGTTCGATATCTATATCGAGCACCAGGCCAAGAACTGGGCCAATGGCTATAGCTTTCCGGCAGTGCGCCGTGGCGATGTGATCAAGGCGCAGATCCCCCACCAGATTCCTACCCAGACCCAGGGGCTGTTCATGAACAGCCGCCGCGCCACCTTTGCCAATGCGCAACTGCGTGAAGCGCTGGGCCTGATGTTCGATTTCGAGTGGACCAACCGCACGCTCTTCAGCGGCGCCTACCAGCGAGCCAGCAGCTACTACCCCAACAGCGAGTTCTCCGCCACGGGCCTGCCCCAGGGCCGGGAATGGCTGATGCTGTCGCCTTACCGCGAGCAACTGCCGGCCAAGCTTTTCACCCAGCCCTTTACCCTGGCCCAGACCGATGGCCGCGGCATCCCCCGCGAAACCCTGCGCCGCGCTCTCGGGTTGCTGGGTGAGGCCGGCTGGAAGCTGTCGGGCCAGCGCCTGGTCAACAGCAACGGCCAACCGTTGCGGTTCGAGATTCTGCTGGTCAACCCCAATCTGGAGCGAATCCTGCAGCCCTACGTGGAGAACCTCGCCAGCATCGGCATCGATGCCCGCCTGCGCACTGTCGACCGCGCCCAGTACAAACAGCGCCTGGACCAGTTCGACTTCGACATGATCCTGATGACGCTCGACCAGACCCTCAGCCCGGGCCTGGAACAGTGGCAGTACTTTCATTCCAGCCAGGTCGGCGTCAAGGGCAGCAAAAACTACGCTGGCGTCGCCAACCCGGTGGTCGACCACCTGCTGGAACTGCTGCTTGCCGCCCAGACCCGTGACGAACAACTGGCGGCCGGCCGGGCCCTGGATCGCGTGCTGCTGTGGCAGCACTACAGCATTCCCAACTGGTACCTCAATTATCATCGCCTGGCCTACCGCAACAGGTTTGCCATGGTCACCACGCCGCCCTACACCCTGGGGTTGAGTGCCTGGTGGCTGAAGACTTCGGAGAAAGCCCCATGATGCCTTTGCGTGCCTTGCTCGCACCCGCTTGCGGCCTGCTGTTCGCCGCCCTTGGTACCGTCGCCCAGGCGGCGCCGGATCACGCGATCACCCTCTACAGCGACCCGCCCAAGTACCCGGCCAACTTCAAGCATTTCGACTACGTCAACCCGGATGCGCCCAAAGGCGGGACCTTCCGCCAGGCCGCCTTCGGTAGCTTCGACAGCCTCAACCCCTTCGTCAGCAAAGGCGTGCCCGCCGACGAAATCGGCCTGATCTACGACACCCTCGCCCGCCAGAGCCTCGATGAGCCGGTCACCGAGTACGGCCTGCTCGCCAGCCGCATCGAAAAAGCCCCGGACAACACCTGGGTACGTTTCTACCTGCGTCCCGAAGCGCGCTTTCACGACGGTCACCCGGTGCGCGCCGAGGACGTGGTCTTTACCTTCCAGACCCTGATCAAGGACGGCGCTCCGATCTACCGCAATTACTACGCAGATGTCGCCGAGGTCATCGCCGAAGACCCGCTGCGTGTGCTGTTCAAATTCAAGCACGCCAACAATCGCGAGCTGCCGCTGATCCTCGGCCAACTGCCGGTGCTGCCCAAGCACTGGTGGGAGCACCGTGACTTTACCAAGGGCAATCTGGAGTTCCCCCTCGGCAGCGGGCCGTACAAGGTCACCGAAGTCAAACCAGGGCGCTCGGTACGCTATGAGCGGGTCAAGGACTATTGGGGCAAGGATTTGCCGATCAACCGCGGGTTCTACAACTTCGATGTGATGACCATCGACTACTACCGCGACAACACCGTGGCGCTCGAAGCCCTCAAGGCCGGCCAGTTCGACTACTGGCTGGAGATCAGCGCGAAGAACTGGGCAAACGCCTACAACACCCCCGCCGTGGCCCAGGGCCGGTTGATCAAGGAAGAACTCCCCAACGGCAACCCGACCGGCATGCAGGGCTTTGTGTTCAATACCCGCAAGCCGATTTTCCAGGATGTGCGCGTACGCCATGCCCTCAGCCTACTGCTCGACTTCGAGTGGACCAACAAGCAACTGTTCAACGGTGCCTATACCCGCACCCGCAGCTATTTCGAGAACTCCGAAATGGCCGCTACCGGCCTGCCGGATGCCGATGAGCTGGCGATCCTCGAGCCCCTGCGCGGCAAGATTCCCGACGAGGTCTTTACCGACGCCTTCCAGCCATCGCTATGCGACGGCAGCGGCATGATCCGCGACCAGCAACGTCGGGCCTATCAGTTACTGCAGGAAGCCGGCTGGCGCATCGTCGATGACAAGATGGTGGACAGCAACGGCAAACCGGTGAAGATCGAGTTTTTGCTGGCCCAGACCGAATTCGAACGGGTGCTGCTGCCCTTCAAACGCAACCTCGCCGACCTGGGTATCGACCTGGAAATCCGCCGTGTCGATGTCTCTCAGTACATCAATCGCCTGCGCTCGCGCGACTTCGACATGGTCGTGGGCAGCTTCCCCCAGTCGACGTCGCCGGGCAACGAGCAACGCGAGTACTGGAAGTCCTCCAGCGCCGACAATCCCGGCAGCCGCAACTATATCGGCCTCAAGGACCCGGCCATCGACAGCCTGGTCGAAGGCCTGATCAATGCCGACTCACGGCAAAGCCTGGTCACCCATGCCCGCGCCCTCGACCGCGCACTGCAATGGGGCTTCTACGTCATCCCCAACTGGCACATCAAGACCTGGCGCGTGGCGTACTGGAACCATATCGGCCATCCAAAGGTGTCACCGCGCTACGATGTCGGCACCAGCACCTGGTGGATAAAACCCGAAGCCAAGCCGGCAGCGGAAGTTCAGGCCACCGAAGCACCGGCCGTGGAGCAATAAGATGCTGGCGTATATCTTTCGGCGTTTACTGCTGATCATTCCCACGCTGTTCGGCATTCTGCTGATCAACTTTCTGATCATCCAGGCCGCCCCCGGCGGTCCGGTGGAACAGATGATCGCCAAGCTCGAAGGCTTCGAGGGCGCGACCAGCCGGATCGGCGGCGGCGGTGCCGAGGTTTCGGTCGCCGGCTCCAGCTACCGCGGCGCCCAGGGCCTGGACCCGGCACTGGTCAAGGAAATCGAGAAGATGTACGGCTTCGACAAATCGGCGCCGGAACGCTTGTGGATCATGATCAAGAACTATGCCCGCCTGGACTTCGGCGAGAGCTTTTTTCGCGACGCCAAGGTGATCGACCTGATCAAGGAAAAAATGCCGGTGTCCATTTCCCTGGGGCTCTGGAGCACGCTGATCATGTACCTCGTATCAATCCCGCTGGGGATCGCCAAGGCTACGCGCCATGGCAGTCACTTCGATGTCTGGACCAGTTCGGCGATCATTGTCGGCTACGCCATCCCCGCCTTCCTCTTCGCCATCCTGTTGATCGTGGTCTTTGCCGGCGGCAGTTATTTCGACTGGTTCCCGCTGCGCGGGCTGACCTCCAATGACTTCGACCAGATGAGCCTGGGCGGCAAGATCCTCGATTACTTCTGGCACCTGGCGCTGCCTGTCACCGCCTTGGTGATCGGCAACTTCGCAACCATGACACTCCTGACCAAGAACAGCTTTCTGGACGAGATCAACAAGCAGTACGTGGTCACCGCCAAGGCCAAGGGCCTGACCCGCAACCGCGTGCTGTACGGCCACGTGTTTCGCAATGCGATGTTGCTGGTGATCGCCGGCTTCCCATCGGCCTTTATCGGGATCTTCTTCACCGGCTCGCTGCTGGTCGAGGTGATCTTCTCCCTCGACGGCCTGGGCCTGATGAGTTTTGAAGCGGCGATCAACCGTGATTACCCGGTGGTCTTCGGCACGCTGTTTATCTTCACCTTGCTCGGCCTGGTGGTGAAACTGATCGGCGACCTCACCTACACCCTGGTCGACCCGCGTATCGACTTCGAAAGCCGGGAGCATTGAGATGAAACTATCCCCCCTCAATCGCCGCCGCTTCGAACTGTTCAAGGCCAACAAACGGGGCTGGTGGTCGCTGTGGCTGTTCCTGCTGCTGTTTGTCGCCAGCCTGGGCGCTGAACTGATCGCCAACGACAAACCCCTGGCTATCCACTATGACGGCGGTTGGTACTTCCCGGCGCTCAAGCGCTACCCGGAGACCACCTTTGGCGGCGAATTCCCCCTGGAAGCCAACTACAAGAGCCCCTATATCCGCGAGCTGCTGGCCGCCAAGGACGCCTGGACACTCTGGGCGCCGATCCCGTTCAGCTACCAAAGCATCAACTATGACCTCAAGGTCCCGGCGCCGGCCCCGCCGTCGCGGGACAACTGGCTGGGTACCGACGACCAGGGCCGCGATGTACTCGCCCGGGTGATCTACGGCTTTCGGATCTCGGTGCTGTTCGCCCTGACGCTGACCATTCTCAGCTCGATCATCGGGGTCATCGCCGGCGCGCTGCAGGGTTTCTACGGCGGCTGGGTCGACCTGGCCGGGCAACGCTTCCTGGAAATCTGGTCAGGGCTGCCGGTGCTGTACCTGCTGATCATCCTGGCCAGCTTCGTGCAGCCCAACTTCTGGTGGCTGCTGGGCATCATGCTGCTGTTCTCCTGGATGAGCCTGGTGGATGTGGTGCGCGCCGAGTTCCTGCGCGGCCGCAACCTGGAGTACGTGCGCGCAGCACGGGCCCTGGGCATGCAGAACGGGGCCATCATGTTCCGTCATATCCTGCCCAATGCCATGGTCTCCACCATGACCTTCATGCCTTTTATCCTCACCGGCGCCATCGGCACCCTGACGGCCCTGGACTTCCTTGGCTTTGGCCTGCCCCCGGGCGCGCCGTCCCTGGGCGAACTGGTCGCCCAGGGCAAATCCAATCTGCAAGCGCCCTGGCTGGGCATCAGCGCCTTCGCCGTCCTGGCGATCATGCTGAGCCTGCTGGTGTTTATCGGCGAGTCCGCCCGCGATGCCTTCGACCCGAGAAAATGAGATGAATCAGGACAATCTGATCGAAATCCGCGACCTCGCCGTCGAATTTGTCGGCGCTGAACGCTGCCAGCGCGTGGTCGAGCACATCAGCTTCGATATCCGGCGTGGCGAAACCCTGGCGCTGGTTGGTGAGAGTGGCTCCGGAAAGTCGGTCACCGCGCACTCGATCCTGCGCCTGCTGCCTTACCCGCTCGCCCGCCACCCCAGCGGGAGCATTCACTATGCCGGGCAGGATCTGCTGACCCTGCCAGAGAAAAGCATTCGCCATATCCGCGGTAACCGGATCGCAATGATTTTCCAGGAGCCCATGACATCGCTGAACCCGCTGCATTCCATCGAGAAGCAGATCAACGAGGTACTGCTGATCCACAAGGGGCTCCGGGGTAAAGCCGCCTCTCGGCGCACCCTGGAGCTATTGGAGCTGGTGGGCATACCCGAGCCGCACAAACGCCTCAAGGCCCTGCCCCACGAGCTCTCAGGCGGCCAGCGGCAACGTGTGATGATTGCCATGGCCCTGGCCAACGAACCGGAACTGTTAATTGCCGATGAGCCCACCACGGCCCTCGATGTCACCGTGCAGTTGAAAATCCTTGAACTGCTCAAGGAACTCCAGGCACGCCTGGGCATGGCCATGCTGTTGATCAGCCATGATCTCAACCTGGTCAAGCGCATTGCCCATCGGGTGTGCGTGATGCAACGCGGGCAGATTGTCGAGCAGGCCTCGTGCGAAGCACTGTTCCGCGCGCCCCAGCATCCCTATACCTGCGAGCTGCTCAGCGCCGAGCCCCGGGGCGAACCCGCCGCCAATCCGCCTGGCGCTCCGCTGCTTGAGGTTAATGACCTGAAAGTCTGGTTCCCGATCAAGAAAGGATTTCTGCGTCACACCGTCGATCACGTCAAAGCCGTCGACGGCATCAATTTCAGCCTGCCCCAGGGCCAGACCCTGGGCATTGTCGGCGAGAGCGGCTCGGGCAAATCGACCCTGGGCCTGGCGATCCTGCGATTGATCGCCAGCCAAGGCGCGATTCACTTCGAGGGCCGGCGCCTGGATGAAATGACCCAGCAACAGGTCCGCCCTTTGCGCCGCGAGATGCAGGTGGTGTTCCAGGACCCCTTTGGCAGCCTGAGCCCGCGAATGAGCGTTAGCCAGATTGTCGGTGAGGGCCTGCGCATCCACCGAATCGGCACCGAAGCGGAGCAGGAACAGGCGATTATCGAAGCCTTGCAGGAAGTCGGACTGGACCCACAGACCCGTGATCGCTACCCCCACGAGTTCTCCGGCGGGCAGCGCCAACGAATCGCCATCGCCCGGGCCCTGGTGCTCAAGCCCGCCTTGATCCTCCTCGACGAGCCGACTTCGGCCCTGGATCGTACGGTGCAACGCCAGGTGGTCGACCTGCTGCGCTCGCTACAACGCAAGTACAACCTGACGTACCTGTTTATCAGCCACGACCTGGCGGTGGTCAAGGCGATCAGCCATCAATTGATGGTGGTCAAGCATGGCCAGGTCGTCGAACAGGGCGACGCTCAAGGCATCTTTGCCGCGCCACAGCACCCCTACACCCAACAGCTGCTCGAAGCGGCCTTTATGGTCCCGCAGGCCACCGAACCCGCTTGATCGCGAGCTTCTCCACACACAAATCGCCCGCACAAAAAAAGGCCGCTCATATGAGCGGCCTTTCTCTTTGCCGAAACGCAGGGGAGCAAGCGTTTAGAAGCGCTTGATATCCGCCTCGCTTTCCAGCTGTTTGCGGTAGGCAGCAAAGTCCTGCTGACCGGCACGAGAAGCCAGGAAACGACGATAAGAGGCTTTTTCTTCCTCGGTCGGCGCAGCGGCTTCATTGACACCGTTCAGACGCACCACCACGACGCTGCCATCGGCCTGGGTCACGCTGGTAAAGGTCGGCTTGTCCTTGCCTTGCGGCTTGGGCATGCGGAACACAGCCTGCAGTACGGCCGGATCAATACCTTCCTGACCACGTGCCACGGCTTCCTGGGTTTTCCAGGTCAGCGTCGGCTCGGCTTTCCCTTCGCGCAGCTTAGCGATCAGCGCCTCGGCCTGGGCCTTGGCGTCAGCCGTAGCGTGTTCCTTGGCCAGTTGGGCGCGAATACTGCTTGCAACGCTTTCCAGAGGCAATTGCTCAGGCTTGCGGTGCTCCTTGGCACGCAGCACGATCACGGTTTCCGGATCAAGCTCGATGGCGGTGCTGTTGGCGCCCTCATCCAGCACTTCCGGGCTGAACGCAGCCTGGATCACTGCACGGTTGGCGGTCACGCCTTCGCCACCTTCACGCCCGAATGCGGCGGAGGTGTGCACTTTGAGATTAAGGTCCTGAGCTGGCTGGGCCAGATCGGAAGCCTCGAACGAAGAGTCCTCGAGCTGCTTGGTGGCCTCGACAAAACGCTGCTCCACTTGCTGGGTTTTCAGCTCGCGGGTCAGCTTGTCTTTCAGGCTGGCAAAGCTTGGAACTTCCGGCGCTTCAACACCCAACAGCTTGATCAGGTGGTAACCGAACTCGGTACGTACCGGTGCCGAGACCTGGTCTTTAGCCAACGCGTAGAGCGCCTCTTCGAACGTCGGATCGTAGACACCCGGACCGGCAAAACCGAGGTCGCCGCCGTTGTTCGCCGAACCTGGGTCCTGGGAGAACTCCTTGGCCAGCGCGGCAAAGTCCTCGCCTTTGGCCAGGCGCTGCTGGATCTCTTCGATCTTGGCCTTAGCCTGGGCATCGTTGAGCTTGTCGTTCACTTCAATCAGGATGTGCGCCGCCCGACGTTGTTCGGCCAGGTTGGCGGTTTCTTTCTGATAAAGCGCCTGAAGCTCTTCGTCCTTGACGTTGACCTGATCAAAGAACGCCGATTTCTTCAGCTCGATGTAGTCGATCACGACCTGATCAGGCGTCATGAACTCTTTGGCGTGCTCGTCGTAGTAGGCCTTGACCTCTTCGTCCGTCAATTTGACCGCCGATGGATCAGCCTTGATGGTCAGCGAAGAGAAATCACGCGTCTGCTTCTCCAGTCGGGCAAACGCCAGAACCTGGGCATCGGTGACAAACCCACTGCCAGCCAGACCGGCGCGCAATTGGCCGATGAGCATTTCCTGGGCCAGCATCTGGCGGAACTGCATCCGACCGTAGCCCAGTTGACGAATCACCTGGTCGAAACGATCGGCACTGAACTTGCCATCAACCTGAAACTCAGGCGTTTGCAGGATGACCTGGTCCAGAGCCGCCTCGGAGAAAGCGAACTTCGATTGCTCTGCGCCTTGCAGCAGCAGCTTGCGATCGATCAGCCCCTTGAGCGATGACTCGCGCAGCATTTTTTCGTCGAGCAACGACGCGTCGAAATCCTTGCCCAGTTGCTGCATGAGCTGGCGACGTTGCATGTCGACCGCCTGGCTCAATTCGTTCTGGGTGATTTCCTCGCCGTTGACCTTGGCCGCGTCCTGACTCGTGGAAGTGGCTTGGAAAATGGCATCGAAACCGGTCAACGCCATCAAAGCGACGATGACACCAATGATGGTCTTGGCAATCCAGCCTTGTGAATTGTCCCTGATATTTTGCAGCATGCGTCCCCCAGAAACGGTTGCACTTCAGATTAAGCAACCGTGGAGCGTGGGTAGAGTCCGGATAGAAGAAAGGCGCATCCGAGGATGCGCCTTCTCGTAACTGGCGGAGCGGAAGAGTTCGAACGGCAACTCCCGGTATTCAAGCCTGGCGCGCTGCCAGCCCCGAACCACCGCCCCGCTGCCAGGTCAGGCGTAGACCCGACCCGGATGGGAAAGACCCGAGAAGCTTAGTTAACCGCTTCTTTCAGAGCTTTACCGGCCTTGAAGCCTGGCTTCTTGGCGGCGGCGATTTCCAGTGTCTTACCGGTTTGTGGGTTACGACCGATACGCGCAGGACGATCAGTGACGGAGAACGTACCGAAACCAACCAGAACTACGGAGTCACCAGCCTTCAGAGCGCCAGTGACGGATTCGATCACTGCGTCCAGCGCACGGCCAGCAGCAGCTTTCGGGATGTCAGCGGATGCAGCGATAGCATCAATCAGTTCCGACTTGTTCACTCTAAGTCCCCTTATATCAATTTAAGAATAATTCTAAGTTTTTTGGTCGATACAAAAACGTGTGCTGAATGGCCTGCAGACACTTAAGAGCCGCTTTATAACAAGGGCTCTAAAAAGCTGTCAAGGAAGCCCCCCAGGCTTAATGCGTACTAATGAGTGCTGATTCTTTCCTTAGAATCCGAATCGCGTTTCTCATCCTTCGCGACTATCTCCGGGGCCACATCTGGCAAGGGCTCCGGCGCGTATTGCAGCGCAATTTGCAGGACCTCGTCAATCCATTTAACCGGTTTAATCTGAAGATCCTGCTTGATATTGTCAGGAATTTCTTTCAAATCGCGAACATTCTCTTCAGGAATGATCACGGTCTTGATGCCACCGCGGTGTGCGGCCAGCAACTTCTCCTTGAGACCGCCGATAGCCAGCACCTGACCCCGCAGGGTAATTTCACCGGTCATCGCAACATCTGCTCGTACAGGGATGCCGGTCAACGCCGACACCAATGCCGTGCACATGCCTACGCCGGCGCTAGGGCCGTCCTTCGGCGTCGCGCCTTCGGGCATATGGATATGGGTGTCGTGCTTCTCATGGAAGTCCAGGGGAATGCCCAGGCTCTTCGCCCGGCTACGCACCACGGTCTGGGCCGCCGTGATCGACTCGACCATGACATCGCCCAGCGAGCCGGTCTTGATCAACTGCCCCTTGCCGGGCACAACGACCGCTTCGATCGTCAGCAGTTCGCCACCCACCTGCGTCCACGCCAGACCGGTCACCTGGCCGACCTGATCCTGCTGTTCGGCCAAGCCGTAGCTGAATTTACGCACGCCCAGGAAATGCTCGAGCAGGTCAGCACTGACCTTGACCGCAAAACGCTTCTCGGTGGCATGCTCCTTCACGACCTTACGGCACACCTTAGCAATCTGGCGCTCCAGACCACGCACGCCCGCTTCACGGGTGTAGTAACGGATAATGTCGCGAATGGCGTCGTTTTCGAACTCAAGCTCGCCCTTCTTCAGACCGTTGGCCTGGATCTGCTTGGGAGACAGGTACTTGACCGCAATATTGATCTTCTCGTCTTCGGTGTAACCCGGCAGACGAATCACCTCCATCCGGTCCAACAACGCTGGCGGAATATTCATCGAGTTGGAGGTGCACAGAAACATCACATCGGACAGGTCGTAGTCGACCTCCAGATAGTGATCGTTGAAATTGTGGTTTTGCTCCGGATCCAGCACTTCCAGCAGGGCCGATGCCGGATCGCCGCGCATATCGCTGCCCATCTTGTCGATTTCATCGAGCAGGAACAGCGGGTTACGCACGCCTACCTTTGTCATCTTTTGAATCAAACGACCCGGCATCGAACCGATGTAGGTGCGTCGATGACCACGAATTTCGGCTTCATCGCGCACGCCACCCAAGGCCATGCGTACGAATTTGCGATTGGTAGCGTTGGCAATGGACTCAGCCAGCGAGGTCTTGCCCACGCCAGGAGGCCCCACCAGGCACAAAACCGGGCCGCGAATTTTCTTCACGCGTTTCTGTACGGCGAGGTACTCAAGAATGCGTTCTTTGACTTCTTCCAGACCGTAGTGGTCGGCATCGAGGATATCTTCAGCCCGCGCCAGATCCAGGCGCACCTTGGTCTGCGCCTTCCACGGCACCTGCACCAGCCAGTCGATATAGGAACGTACGACCGTTGCCTCGGCCGACATCGGCGACATCTGCTTGAGCTTGTTCAACTCGGCCAGGGCCTTGGTCATGGCATCTTTGGGCAGACCGGCGGCATCGATGCGCTTTTTCAGCTCTTCGATTTCATTGTGGCCTTCGTCGCCATCACCGAGTTCCTTCTGAATGGCCTTCATCTGCTCATTCAGGTAGTACTCACGCTGGCTGCGCTCCATCTGTTTCTTCACACGACCGCGGATGCGCTTTTCAACCTGCAACAGATCGATTTCGGCATCCAACAAGGCCAGCACGTGCTCAACACGGGCAGACAGATCGATAATTTCGAGGATGTCCTGCTTCTGCTCGATCTTCAACGCCATATGGGCCGCCATGGTATCTACCAGGCGGCTGGGCTCGTCGATGCTGTTAAGGGACGACAGGACCTCTGGCGGCACCTTTTTGCCCAACTGAACATACTGTTCGAACTGTGCGAGCAGGCTACGCACAAAAACTTCGGATTCACGCTCGGGAGCATCGATTTCTTCGATCAGCGACACTTCGGCCCGGCAATGGCCGTCGACCTCACTGAAACGCTCAACCGCACCGCGCTGCTCACCCTCGACCAGCACCTTTACAGTGCCGTCTGGCAGCTTCAGCAATTGCAGGACGGTAGCGATAGTACCGACGCGATACAGGGCGTCTTCGCCTGGATCGTCATCAACGGGATTCTTCTGCGCAAGCAGCAGGATCTGCTTGTCGCCAGTCATCGCAGCCTCGAGGGCCTCGATGGATTTCTCACGCCCCACGAACAGCGGGATAACCATGTGCGGATACACAACCACATCACGCAATGGCAAGAGAGGCAATTCGATGGTGGTCTTCATGAGTTCGCCTCTGCGACGGCCATAGGGCCGTAAAAAGATGAATGTAAGCTTGAAAGCAAGATGGGGGCTGCCCAGGAAAAAAACAAGCTCTGGGGGCAGGATCCGGGACAGGAAAAGAAAAGGGGCCCGAAGGCCCCCTCTTTTACAACGTCATCCAACGCTTGTTAAGCGTCGGGAGCAGCCTTGGCAGCAGGCTCACTGTTCTCATAGATATACAGTGGCTTGGACTTCCCTTCGATAACGCTTTCGTCGATCACCACTTTGCTCACCTCGGTTTGCGAGGGGATTTCATACATGGTGTCGAGCAACACGCCTTCCAGGATAGAACGCAACCCACGGGCACCGGTCTTACGCTCCAGCGCACGCTTGGCCACGGACTTCAGGGCATCGGTACGGAACTCCAGGTCGACACCTTCCATCTCGAAAAGCTTGGCGTACTGTTTGGTTAGCGCATTTTTCGGCTCAGTGAGGATCTGCATCAATGCAGCCTCATCCAGCTCGTCCAATGTCGCAAGCACCGGCAGACGTCCGACGAACTCAGGGATCAGGCCAAACTTGACCAGATCGTCCGGCTCCACTTCACGCAGAGACTCGCCGACCTTCTTGCCTTCTTCCTTGCTGCGAACTTCAGCACCGAAACCGATACCGCCGCGCGTCGAACGATTCTGGATAACCTTCTCCAGCCCCGAGAACGCACCACCGCAGATAAACAGGATATTGCGCGTATCGACCTGCAAAAACTCTTGCTGCGGGTGCTTGCGGCCGCCCTGAGGCGGAACCGAGGCAACCGTGCCTTCAATCAGCTTCAGCAAGGCCTGCTGCACACCCTCGCCAGACACATCTCGAGTGATCGAGGGGTTGTCGGACTTACGGGAGATCTTGTCGATTTCATCGATGTAGACAATGCCCATCTGGGCTTTCTCGACATCGTAGTCGCACTTCTGCAACAGTTTCTGAATGATGTTTTCCACATCTTCGCCCACATAACCAGCCTCTGTCAGCGTGGTTGCGTCAGCGATGGTGAACGGTACATTCAAGAGACGCGCCAGGGTTTCAGCCAGCAGGGTTTTACCCGAACCGGTTGGCCCGATCAGCAAAATGTTACTTTTGCCGAGTTCAACGTCGTCATTTTTCTTGTCGCGCTGGTTAAGGCGTTTGTAGTGGTTGTACACCGCTACTGCCAGCACCTTTTTCGCGCGTTCCTGACCAATCACATACTGATCAAGGATGCCGCTGATTTCTTTTGGCGAAGGCAATTTATGCGCGCTGCTCTCGGCCTGGGCTTCCTGCACCTCCTCACGGATGATGTCATTGCACAGGTCGACGCACTCGTCGCAGATAAAGACCGAGGGGCCGGCAATCAATTTGCGTACTTCATGCTGGCTTTTGCCACAGAAGGAGCAATAGAGCAGTTTGCCGTTGTCCTCGCCGTTGCGGGTGTCAGTCATTCGATCGATCCAAATCCGATAGGCTTGCAGCACAAGATGAAGGCAATTGCGGGCTTTTTCAAGCCCGCAACCCTAGCCACGTGCATTTGTGCTGCTTAAGCAGGCATGTGACGCTTCGTCATGACAGAGTCGATCAGGCCATACTCAGCTGCCCGCTCGGCACTCATGAAATTGTCACGCTCAGTGTCACGCTCAATGGTTTCGAGGCTTTGCCCGGTGTGATGGGCCAGCAGCGTATTCAGGCGATGACGAATGGACAGAATTTCCTTGGCATGAATATCGATATCCGAAGCCTGGCCCTGGAAACCGCCCAGTGGCTGGTGGATCATCATGCGCGAGTTCGGCAGGCAATGACGCTTGCCCGGAGCACCGCCGGCGAGCAGGAAAGCCCCCATGCTGCAGGCCTGGCCAATACAAGTCGTGGAAACATCAGGGCGAATGAACTGCATGGTGTCGTAGATCGACATACCAGCAGTGACCGAGCCGCCCGGCGAGTTGATGTAGAGATGGATATCCTTGTCCGGGTTTTCCGCTTCAAGGAACAGCAGCTGCGCCGCGACCAGGTTGGCCATGTAGTCTTCTACGGGGCCGATCAGGAAGATGATCCGCTCTTTGAGCAGACGCGAGTAGATGTCGTAGGCGCGTTCGCCACGGGCGGACTGCTCGATAACCATAGGGACCAGGCCGCCTGCGGCCTGGATGTCAGAGCTCTGCTGAATATAAGAATTGCGGGACATGTCCTGCAGTCACTCCCAAATAGTCATGTCTTGAATACGCATAAGCCAGCTCGAGGCTGGCTTATGGTCTGTATTTTCCAGCGAAGCAGAAAATCAGTCGGCTTGTGGAGCTTCCACCGGCTTGACAGCTTCTTCGTAGGAGACCGATTTATCGGTCACATTCGCCTTCTGCAGAACAGTATCTACAACTTGCTCTTCCAGCACAACCGAACGGACTTCGTTCAGTTGCTGGTCGTTCTTGTAGTACCAAGACACAACCTGCTCTGGCTCCTGGTAGGCGGAAGCCATTTCCTGAATCATTTCGCGAACGCGATCTTCGTCAGGCTTGAGGTCGAATTGCTTGACCACTTCAGCCACGATCAGACCCAAAACAACGCGGCGCTTGGCTTGTTCTTCGAACAGCTCGGCCGGCAGTTGATCAGGCTTGATGTTGCCACCGAACTGCTGAACGGCTTGAACGCGCAGGCGGTTCACTTCGTTTTCCAGCAAAGCCTTAGGCACTTCAATCGGGTTGGCAGCCAGCAGGCCGTCCATTACCTGATTCTTGACCTTGGATTTGATCGCCTGACGCAGCTCGCGCTCCATGTTCTTGCGAACTTCGGTGCGGAAGCCTTCCAGACCGCTTTCCTTGATGCCGAACTGCGCGAAGAACTCTTCGTTCAGCTCAGGCAGCTTAGGCTCGGATACCGAGTTGACGGTCACGGTGAATTCGGCAGTTTTACCGGCCAGATCAAGGTTCTGGTAGTCCGCAGGGAACGTCAGGTTCAGAACCCGCTCTTCACCTGCTTTAGCGCCTACCAGGCCGTCTTCGAAGCCAGGAATCATGCGGCCGGAACCCAGAACCAGCTGGGTGCCCTTGGCGGAGCCGCCGGCGAATGCTTCGCCGTCAACCTTGCCGACGAAGTCGATGTTCAGTTGATCTTCGTTCTGAGCAGCACGCTCGGTCACTTCGAAACGGGTGTTCTGCTTGCGCAGGATGTCGAGCATCTTGTCCAGGTCGGCATCTGTCACGTCAGCGCTCAGACGCTCGATCGCGATGGAGTCGAAACCCGCAACGGTGAACTCAGGGAACACTTCGAAAGTAGCGACGTATTCCAGATCCTTACCTTTTTCCAGAACCTTAGGCTCAACGGATGGGGCACCGGCTGGGTTGAGCTTCTGCTCAACGACAGCTTCGTAGAAGGACGATTGAATCACGTCACCTACGGCTTCCTGACGAGCGTCAGCTTCATAACGCTGACGGATAACGCTCATTGGCACCTTGCCAGGGCGGAAGCCTGGGATCTTGGCCTTTTGGGCGGTCTGCTGCAGACGCTTGTTGACCTGGGTCTCAATGCGCTCAGCCGGCACGGTGATGCTCATGCGGCGCTCAAGAGCAGAAGTATTTTCAACAGAAACTTGCATGGATATTCCTCGTTGCACAGACGTTAGCCGGCCGTTTCCGACCCCAGAATCAAGGGCATGCATTCTAGTGGGTCAAACCCAAGAAGTCACCCTACTGAAACCGGGTTAAAGAACAGCTGGAAATTTATCAGGGATTGGCGAGCAAAGACCTCCAAACCCCGAGAGCAAATACATTCAACTACACCAAAAGCAGACCCCGAGCCCTTCTATATATAGAAGGACAAAACAAACCCACTCCCAACCGCCAGATCTCTCCAGCACAAAACCGACAAACAGGCATTATTCAGCAACAAAACGACAAGCCGCCTGACCTCAAGCCCACTGCCGCCTGCCCCGCCACACGAGCGGAGCGCCAAAACAAAAAAGGCGCAGACCTTCTCAGGTGCTGCGCCTTTTAATGCTACTGTTTGGTGCGGACGAAGAGACTCGAACTCTTACACCTTGCGGCGCTGGAACCTAAATCATATCAGGCGAAGGCAAACCTAACATAATCAACAGCTTACGCCGCCCGCAAACGGTCACGCTGTCCCAGAAAGCCGCACAGTGTACACACTGTATTTGCGTGTGACTCACGTTTTGTTCACGCGCCGCGACACACCCCCTCCCCTGGCGTCCTGCCGAACGAACACCACCCCCTATTTCTGTAACTCCATCACATATGCCTGGCACGCAGCCAGCGCGATTAGTCCTTGATCGCCGTCGCAGGTGATTTCGATCACTCGGTGAGCATACGCTGGGGCAAGCTGGGCGCGCGTGGCGCCATGAACCACGCTATCGAGACCGGCCAGAACGCTATTAACAAAACGCCCGTTAATCCTCACGGAGAAACGGGCGTCGGTGTTGCGGGATAGGCAGCTCGTTAGAAATCCCAACGCGCCTGGATATTACCGGTGTTGGCGGTATAGCCGCTGCCCGCTTCCAGCGTGTACTTGGCCGACAGGCTCAAGCGATTGCTGCGTACCAGGGTCACGCCCAGGTTCAACACGCCGGTGTCGTTGATCGCCGACGGACCGTTGCTGGCGAAGCTGGTTTCCCCGGCGACATCCGCCGAGTAGTTGGCCACCGAGCGCAGGCCTTTGTCACGGAACTCATGACGCCAGGTCAGTTGGGCCGCCGGGATCAACTCGCCATAAGAGGTGGCGAACGAACGCTCCAGCTTGGTGCCCAGGTCGCTTTTCAGCGAATTGATATCGTCGGAGTTGACGTGCAGTGCCGCGCCATTACCGCCTTTCTCGGTGTAGCTGTCCTGCTTCAGGGTGCTGTAGGTCAGCCCCGCAATCGGCGTCAGGGTGGTTTTCGACCCCAGGTCGATCGGGTAGCCGGCCTGGACGGCGGCCAGGTACTGCATGCCGTCGTAGTTGCCCTTGGCGGTGCCGTCGAAGCCGGTGATGCTGATCTGGCGCTTGGTGTCGTACTGATGCTGCACGGCACCGGCCGACAGGTTTAGGTACCACGGGTTGGCGGTGTAAGTGGCGTAGGCGATCAGGCCATAGGAGTCGATGTCGGCCGAGTTGTGCTTGTTCGCGCCATCGTTGTTCACCGAGGTGGTGGCGTAGCTGAACAGACCGCCGGCACGCCAGCTGTCATTCAACTCGGCATCGGCGCCGATCAGCATGCCGTGGTAGTTGGCGTGGTAGCCGGCGATGTCTTCGCGCTCATCCTGGCGCGAGGAACCACCAAAGGCCTGGCCCCACAGGCCGCCGCCGTTGGCGCCTTCACCGGTGGCGATACCGCTGGAACCGTTGCCGGCCTGGGCGGTACGCAGGCTGTCCATATGGCTGCTGGCGACTTCAAACACTCGCTGGGTCGAACCGACGGACGCCGTGGCTGCGGCGGAAGTGGTCGACGTCGGGCTCAACTGGGCACCGCCGTTGTTGCCGGACGCACCCAGGGCCGCACCGGCGCGAGCGAGGTTCATCAGTTGTTCGTCGGTGCCCTGGTACTGGAACAGGCCGCCCAGGGAGGAGCGAGCATCGCGGGTGGTTGCGCCATTGATGGCATTGCTTGAACCGTTGCTGCCGACGACAGTCAGCACCAGGCCATTGGCGCCAACGGCGCCGGAAAGGGCAATGTTCTCACCGGCCAGGCCCAGGCCGTTGGTGACCGGGGTGTAGTTGAGCGTGTTTTCGTTGAACTCGGAGTTAGCGCCATCAGTGGCTCCGATGACCAGATAGCGCTGGCCCTGGGCAAAGGTGTAGGCGCTGCCGGTCTTGGTCAGGCCGACACTGGTGCCCGAGGCGAGCGTTACCGCCCCATTGACATACAGGCGTCCATAGCCCGTATCGGTGGCAGGGTTGGCCGTGGCTTGCGCGTTGTCGGCGACACCGAACACCAGGCCGGCACCGGCGGCCTGGGTGTAGTTGCCGGCGATGAAAATGTCATTGTTGATCTGCAGCGTGGCGCCGTTGTTCATCACAGAGTAGAGGGTGCCGAGGCTGCCGGCGTTGGTGTCGACCACCTCGATATTGTCGTTGAGCAGTAGCGTGCCGTTGTTGAACAACACATTGCCATTACGGTTTTGGATAAGGCCAACATCCTGTCCGGAAATCGAACCATTGGACCCAGTCAACACACCGGCGATCGAACCGCTGGCGCCATTGATGATCAGATCATCGCTTGTCTCGTTGATGATCTTGCCGGCAATGGTCCCCGAGTTGGTGATGGAACCCAGCACGCCGTTGTTCCGGATGGCCACGTCATTGCTGCGGATCAGCCCGCTGTTGTTGAGTGCACCAATGGTGCCACTATTGGAAATAGCCATACTGCTGCTGCTGATAGTGCCGCCGGCATTGTTGATCAGGGTGGCGATGTTGCCGTCACTGCCGTTACTGCCGTTACTGATACCAATGCCGTCGCCATGGATCAATCCACTATTACTCAGCGTGCCGATTCCGGCATCCGTATTGAACACCGCTATAGAGCCAGCCTGGATGGTGCCGTCGACAGCATTATTCAGGGCGTTGATCGAGAGGCCGGAGCTGTAATAGCCAAACAGGCCACTCCGTATCGTGCCGTGGTTGAGCAGGGTGTCGGCTGTACTGACTAGCCCGACGCCGGAGATGCCGAAGATCCCAGAAATGTCGCCCACGACAACGTTCGGATTGACCGTTATGTTGTCTTCGCTCCAGGTAGCCCCAGACACATTGCTGTCAATCACCGTGTCAGCGGCAGACGCGACTCCATTGACCAGTGTCGAGGCAACTGCAATGGCCAGAATTGTCTTACGACGCGCAGCAACACTTGTATTTTTTATTTGCATTTTTGGCACATAATCCATGAGAAAACCCTGTTAAATCAGCAATACATTGTCTTGACCCAACACATCGCGTGCTTATCCATCAGGAAGCAAGAGCGGGCAAATACAAAATCCTTGTTTAATTTCTGTCGTCAAATAACTGACTCAGCTATGCAGATGCGTTGATAATATGATAGTGGCATAGTGACACCGAACACCTCAACTCACTGCCAGAGGAAGACTTTGCCGCTGTTAAGGAACAAGGGGATTTAAGATGACGGTTGTGTTGCTCAACGCAAACTAATGATCCTGGATGCATGCCATGCCGTACGGGATGAACGAAGCGCTCATTGAGCGCGCAACGTATTGAAATCCCGGCGCTCTGGATTGATCAAGCGCCTTTGTCAGCTCTCCCGCTCTTTGGTCAGTCGCTGGAACAGGTCGCAGAGCACCTCGTCGGTTGCACCTACATCGCAGGTGCAAAAAATTAGCATGCCGCTTCAGCGACACACCTCAGCAGCAGCCACAAGCTGCCGCTCGTACCCGATCCGCTGCCGGCGTTCAGCCAGCAGCGCCCTCACCTTCACCTCCAGGCTATCGGTCTTTCTCAGGCCAGAAGCTGCCCACGGCGGCACAGCCACTTCGGGCGCGCGGCACGGCACCGGTACCGGGACTTCCACCCGGACGGTGCGAATCTCCGGCTCGACATGGCCAGCGCAACCGGCCAGCAGCAAACACAAAACGGCCACCATTACGCCAGGTGTAAAGCCGGACATCTGACTCATAACCCCAACTCCTGATCGATGACCGACATGGCGGCCGAACACTGGTCGCCGCCGGTATGCTCCTGCTGCAGGCGATTCGCCGCGGCGTAGTCATCCTGGGCCAGGGCCTGCGCATCCTTCACCGCCTGCTCGGCCCTGGCCTGGCGTTCGTTTCCGGCCTGGATCAGTTGTCCAAGTTTGACGCCCTGCTCGGTGGCCAGCGCCTCCAGGTTGCCCCGAGCAGCACGGCACACGGTCAGCCCCTGGTTGGCGGTGTCGAGTTGCGGCCGATAGTGCCCCGCCGCCAGCCAGGCCCCGCCACCGGCGCCCAGGCCGAGCAGGATCAGCACGCCGGCGAGCGCCAGCCAGCCCCGGGCGATCACACCAGCACCTTCAGGGCTTTGGCGTACAGCGCTTCCCGGTCCGCCAGGCCGTTGATCCCACCATTGATTGTCCGGGTGATAGCCTCGAACTTGCCGGCATCGGCCAGCTCATTCAGGCCATGGGCCGACCACCACCAGGCGGCAGAGATCGCTGCCCATTCCGGTTGCTCGAGCAGCTCGGGCTGTTCCAGCAGCGGCAGGTCCAGAGCCTTGGCGGCCTGGGCATAGTTCGCCCGGCCGGTGATCTGGATCAGGCCGCGCCCGCGGTACTTCTGCCCGTCGCCGTCGGCCTCGGGCGTGTTGCCCAGGCGTTTGGCCAGGGGGCCGGTGTCGTATTTGGCCAGGTAGGCATTGCCGCCCAGCTCGCGGGTATAGAGCAGCTGCCCCGACTCATGCCCGATCTGGGCCAGGAACGCAGCCTGGCGCACGCGACTATCGATCTTGTAGCGGGCCATGGCCCGGTTTAGCGCAGGCAAAAAAATACCGGCTCGAGGGCCGGCGTGCGGGAGGATCTGCAGCAACTGCTGCTGGGTGATCGGCATTGCTTTTCTCCAGGCAAAAATAAACCCGCTCGATGGCGGGTGCGGTGTTCGGCGCGGGGCGTCAGCTTGGGCGGATCGGCCGCTTGCTCATGTCGGGGAAGTCAGGGTTGCCGTCCTTCCAGTCGCGCAGGGCTAGCCAGTAGTCCTGCCATTGCTTGGCGGTGCCGGGGATGGAGGTGTCGCCCATCTCGGCAATGGCGATTCGGTTTTCCCGGGCAAGGGGCATTTCAGTGTCGCGCCATGCGTCTTCAATCTGACGGGTGACCGTGGCGCTCGGCCCCCAGCCGGGGAACAGCCATTGTTGGTCAGCATGGATTGGCGGCGGGCTCTCGATCTCGATGGCGTCCGCTGGAAACTCAGCGCCCTCACCCACCGCGCCGAGGTATTTGCCTGTCTTGTCGATAAAATAGTGAGTTTTCATGTTCTGGCCTTCAGGATCAGTCGCCACTTGGCGGGGGTAATAGCCACGGTAGTCGCTGAGTTCTTTCGCAGAACGAAGAAAGCACCCGCCGCATTTCCGAACCGACAGTTCAAGGCAGTGGCCGTGGCGCGAATGGAAATACCGTAGTTGTAGGCATAGTCCACTGCGAAGTGGGGAACCAAGACGGCATCCCCAACCGCGTACTCTGCATCAGCCTCCTTGCAGACGATCCAGACCGAAAGGCTCGACGGCTCTGCTCCCATTAGGTGAAGTAGGTCCAAAGGGCCGCCCGGGGTTATGACCTGCTCTGGGGACACGTAAGACTTGAAGGTGCTGGCATCGGTGATGTTGAGTTTTGTATCTAGCGCCGCCTGTATGTCGGCCTGGTTCGACAGGGTGCCGCCTATACCACCCCAAACCAGGCTGCTAGCATCAGTTACCAGCGCCCTGCCATTGGCGCGCACATAGCCCACGCACTTCCAGTTACCGGCGCCCAGCGACTCAAACCCGGCCACGTCACCCACTGCGGTCACGATGTTGGCCGCTCCGGGCAAGATCAGCTTTGTCGCGCTGTGCGTCAGGGTCAGTGCACCGCCGAAGATCAGCGTTCGCCGGGCGCCCGCCGCGATCGTGCCAAGACCGGTGATCGTTGTGGTGCCGGCGATGTTGATCGTGTTGGCCGCGGCTGCGCCGATGTTGACGGTCGATGCGCTGGCCAGGGTAACCGCCGGGGCGTTGTTTAGCGCGCCGGTCAGGGTGCCACCAGACAGCGAGAGCTTTTCAGCCAGTGCCGTGCCCAGGGCTGTGATCTGGGCTTGGAGCTTGCCCAGGCCGGACAGCACCGTATCCGTCGCCGAGATGGCGGCGTCAGTCGCCACTGACAGGCCTGCCAGTGCCACAGCGCGCACCCGGGCCGCCGTGAAATAGAGGTTGCTGGTGCCCTCCGACAGATCATCCGTGCTAGCCGGTCCGCCCATGGCTGGAAGCTGCGAGGCTGGAACCTTGCCGCCGGCATCCAGGCCGGCAACACCGTTCGCAGCACCGACCTTGGCGGTATCGACCTTGTTGTTTAGAGCGGTCGCCAGGTCAAGCTGATCAGCGATATCGCCGCCGATTGCGCCCCAGGTCGACGCCCCGCCACCACCGGAGGCCGATGCCCAGGCCGGCACACCGCCGATCATGGTCAGGACGTAGCCATTCGTTCCCCCGGCCAGGCGCAGAGCGGCGCCCGAGTCGCCACCGATGATCAGGTCGCCTTTGCTCGTCATCGGGTTGAGTAGCCCGGCAGCCCATTGGATGGAGCCCGCCAGGTAACTGAGCACATACCCGGCTGTCGCTGGAGCGGGCAGTGCCACCGGTGCACCGGCAGGGCCACCAATGATCATCTGATTCGCCGCGGTCATGGGGTTGGCCATCCCGCCCCCGCCGCCTCCACCACCTGGAATGGTGATAGTCACCGTACCGTCGCCATTGTCCGCAACGGTGACGCCCGCCCCTTCAAAGTCCATGGCCGATGCCGGCGTGCCATTCACCGCCACGCTTGCCTCGGCCTGGATGGGCAGCCACGCTGCCCCGCTGCGGGTGTACAGAATGCCGCTGGCCAGGTCCAGGGCCAGGCGGGCGTCATAAAACGACCAGTAGCCATCGAGGAACCGGGCCAGCTTGCCCGCCTTGCCGGCCCAGGCCCCGCTGGGGGCAATGCCGACAATGTGCCGATCACCCTCGGCTGGACTGGCCGGAGCAGTGTCCGTGTTGACCGTCAGCACGGCAAGCTGCAACAGGGCATCGATCGTGTTGATCGACTCGTTCAGCCCCGCGGCCGGGTCAATGGTGTTCTCCGGAACAAACGGAATGCTGTTGTTCGCGCTGGCACTCATACGGTCACCGTAATGGCCGGGCCTTCGCCCGTGATGGAATTGATTTGGCGCACGATCACATCACCCGAGGCATACGGAATGCTCAGGGAGAGGTTCGTGGTTTCGTAAGTGTTGCTGCCCAGCGATACCCGGTAGCCGGTGAAGTAGCGGCCCATACCGACACTGGCCCCGCCGCCCGTGCGGCCGACGCCCTGCCAGGACAGCAGCAGCTCGGCACCGACCCGGCGGGCCTTGAGATAGGCCGGCTCGCGCTCCTGCTGCGATTCGCCGGCGAAGGTGACCGTCATCGTAGGGCCGCTGGTCAGGCCGTAGGAGGTAACGCGAAAGGTCAGCGGCCGGCCCAGCTCGAACAGCTCGGCCTCGACAAAAGCCAGGTCGACCCGGTCCATTAGGATGAAGCGCTCGCCGGCGGCATGCTCCACCGCGCCCGAGCCTTTACGCCCGCGCAGCAGGCCACCCAGCTCCCAAGTCTTTTCGCCGATCTGCTCGACCGTTGAGAAGTTGATCAGCTCATCGCCGATCAGGGCCAGGTTGGTTCGGTTTTGCATTTCGGTCTGCGTGGCCGCGATCAGCTCCATGTCGCCGCGCAGTAGCTCAACGGTGATGACGTTGCGGTCATCGCGGTAAGCAGCAGTGTGCGCGGTGCACGGGGACAACAGCTTGCCCATCGTGGCATTCGACTCAATGCCCGAAGAGGAAATCCAGTTCGCGCCACCGTCCTTGCTTAGCTCCACCACGGCGCCGGACCAGCTCATCGAGTAGCTCGACACCGCGACGTAGTAGCCCAGATCATCGTCAGCCGAGCGCAGGATGTGCGAGTCGATGAATTCCATCACCGAATCGCTAACCACCAGCCCCGGCGGTTCTGACGGCACCGCTGCCGGCACGCCCTTGATGTTCGAGGTGTAGGCTGAGGCCCGATCGTGGGTGGCCTTATAGTGCTGCTGGCCATCGTCGATCTCGATGTCGGTGATGCGAAACCGATCATCGTCCAACATGATCACATCGCCAGCGACCAGCTCAAGCCAGTTATCCCCCAGGGAAAACTCCACCTCTCCGTACTGCTCTTCGACACTGATTTTATGAGCGATCACTACGGCGCGCGCAGCATCGTCGGCTCGCATGATGACCGTGGACTCAGTGCTGCTCTCGCCCTTGGTGCGACTATCAATACTGCGCTCGGACGTTTGCTTGTCGGTGGTCAGACCACCTTCAGTGTCGTAATACTCCAGGTTGACCACGCGCGGGATAGTGATGCTGTCGCGACGGCTGAGCTTCTCGATCTCCTTGCCGTCATCCACCAACTCATCACGACGGATAGAGGCCACCGGCTTGCCGCCACGGGGAATGAAATGAAGCTTGCCGTCGTAACTCGTCGGATCAAAGGGAATGACCGAGGACAGGGTTTCGATAGCGATCGCCGCAGAGTGGGCACTGTTCGTCGAGAACCCATCGATGTAGCCGTCCAATTGGCCAACATCAATAAGCTCGAATGGCAGGCCCGCCCGCTCGCAGATATCCGCGATGATCGACGGCAACGTCCAGCCGCACAGCAGCGGCTCGTCGGGCTGACTCATTTAGGGACCTCGAACATGAACTGCAGGCGAAGCTGCCGATTGAGGCCGACCTTAATCAGGCCGGTCTTGATGCCGCCGGCCAGCACGCGCTCGACGAGAAAGCGCTCGCGCTGCTGGCGATAGCACAGTTTCTCGTCCCGCACGTAAGCCAGGATGATGTCGTTGTTCTGGTTGTTGCCGCTGGCAATGACCCGCTTGTCGTCGAGGGTGATACGCGGGGTAATGATGCCGGTGCCGATCTCGGTGATCACCATGCGGTCGACGCCAGAGTCGTACCACCAGATCTTCGATACACCGTCCTGCACATAGGCCAGGGCCGGGCGCATGCTCTGATCGAAGGTCAGGCTGATTTCCGTCATGCCCGGCGCCGAGAACATCACAAACTCGTCGGTGTTCGGCGCATCGACCCAGACCTTGTCATTGATCAGGCGCGCCCGCCAGGCCTGGTACAGGAGACCCGCAGAAGGGTCTTGAATGGCAATCCCGCCATCTTCGTAGTCCAGCAGCTTCGTGATGCTTTTGGCTCGCGCACCGGCAAAGCGTGAAGCGACCGCCGCCGATGAAAGCGAGTTGCTCGGCATCATAGAGCTTTGCGCGCCCAGGTCGTGCGCACCGTCAAGGTCAGGACCTTGGTGCCATCCTTGGGAATATTCGGCGTGAAGCCAATTTGGTAGGCTCCCATGCCCTGCTTGTAGTGCACCGCGCCGATACCGCCTGACAGGTTCCCCTGTGTCAGGCCGAAAGTCAGCGTGCCCTCTCGCGTAAAGGAGTCGTTCGAATAGGGCAGATTAGCGGAGGTCGCACCGTGCGCTGGCGAGCCGCTGGGAAACGTGGTGATTGCACCAATGGTGCCGTTATAAGCGATCCCGCCCGCCCCAACGGTCGATAGCAGCGCGGCCTCTGGAGCCGTCCAGCCCTCGCTTGCCGAGACAAAAGACACATTGCAGGCGCGGCCCACCCACTCATAGTTGTCGCCCGCCAGCGTAATGACCCCGGTCTTGTCGATGAGCGGTGGGTACGCGCGAAACTGGTAGGTGACATCGAGCACTTCATCTGCCAGAACTGTCAGAGTGGTAGGCGCCCCAGCGGTATCGACGATCAGCGCTCGACTGAACAGGCCGCCCGTCGAAGCCCATCCCACGCCTACTTCGGTCAGGTTTCCTGTTGCCGACCCAGCAGAAAACCGAAAGGTTGCCGTGTTGGAGCAGTAATAGGGGGCTGCCGATTGCGCAGCGGTTCTCCTGCTAATCACGTCAGGGCTGCTGGCCTTGCGCGCACCCAGTGCAGTATCAGTCGGCAGCGGCGAAGCGCTTGAGGTCCCCACCTGGCAGATGGCCAGCCAGTCATCGGCGGACGCCATGCGGTTCAAGCCGGCATTGGTGATCAAGTTGCGAAACGGCGGCAGTGCCTGGCGGCGCGTTCCAGGAATTTCGTTACCCTGGGCGTCCACCTTCGCGATCTCGATGCTGTACCAGCCTTCTACTTCTTCAACAATTTCAATCATGCCAGGCTCCCGCCAACAAGCATTGCCCCGGCGGCATCAACGCCTTCCAGGGGATACTTCTGATAGTTGATCAATTTGATATCCAGGCTTGCGCTACGCAGGTCGGCCCCCCCGACATCTGCCGCTTCGGCTGGCGATGAATAGCCGTGTTGGATAGTTCGCAGGCTGCCCGCAGTGAGGTCGGCACCCATGGCTGAAACGCTCTCGGATAGAGAGGTGGTCACCAACAGCTCGCGCAAACTGCCGCTTACCACCGTTGGCCCACCGAATTCAGCGCGTTCCTCGATCAGCGCTGCCGGCCCAGGTCTAAGCCCTAGGCCAGTGATGCCAACCGCAGTGATCTCTTCGGCCGCATACGGCTTGGAGGTCAGCACATACCCCTCGGCCCGCTCGACCTCGAACAGCCATTGCGGTACCGCCGCTCCCTGGTCCGTCAGGTCTTCATTGAGCGCGACCATGTAGGCCGTGCCGCGATAGGCCGGCACGTTGTCCATTCCCCAAATGGCTTGCAGGTCGGGTGATGGCATCTGGTCCCAGCCACCCAGGTACAGACGGAATGCCTTCAAAAACACGCCATTGTTCGCGGCTCCCCAGGCGGTACCGCGACCGTCGTAGACCAACTTGTTATTACGCCAGATTCGTGCAAAAGCAGTAATCGGCCCCTCGCACACGCCAATAGCGTAAGTTCGATAGGCGTGCTGGGTACGGGTCTCCTGAGTTTGTTTCTTTTTGCCGCCCCCCTTTCCCGTGGACGCCCCTTCGCTAAAGCTAGAGACCCAGATCAGGACCGGCGCCTGGCAGTGGATCAAGTTGCCGCCGATTGGCCTGACTCGCCCCCAGATAATCGCTCTCGGTTCTGACTCCTTTGCCGTCTGCTGGCTTAGCTCGCCGATTGATTGGTACTGCGCCTCAAGAGGCTTGGTGGTTAGGCCAAGCATCTTGTCGAGCTTGACGTCCATGCCAAAGCTGGTGAACCGATCGATCTTGCCGAAGACCGAGTTGCTACCGAAGATCAGTGAGCTACTCATGGCCAGGGCCTGAAGATGCGGATAATGCGCCGGCGCCAGGCCGGGTCGATGCCGTGTTCGGTGACGCTGATCTGGCTGTAGCTGTGAATCAGCGTCAGGCCCAAGTCGTTGTAGCCGATCAACCCGACATGGGAAGGCTCTGTATCGCCGTCCCAGGCCATCAGCACCACGTCGCCGGCCTGCAGGTCCTCCACCGGTTCGCCGAAGTGCTCGAGCATTTCGCGCTCCAGGCCATCCATGTGCGGCGTGCGGCTGTAGTCAATCCGGTCGCGCATCACAACCCCGCCGGCGGCCATGGCCAGCACCACCAGGCCGATGCAATCGATACCATAGGCATTGCGGCCGCGGTGCCGCCACTTGCACCCCAGGAAGGTGCGAGCCTCGGCAATCGCCGCATCAATCGACAATGGCTGATCCACTCAAACCTCCAAAGACCTGTGAGCTAGGCGTCATCGTCTCCAGGCCGTCACCGACCGGGATGTATGGCTCGCCCTTGTAGTTGATTAAGTTGCCGTAGAGCGTGCAGTAGCTCGGCGACTTGTTGCAGTCGCGGCGGATCTCGAACTGATGGCCCGGCTCGATCACGAACGGCGAAGGCTCCAGCAGCGCAATGGTGTGGCTCGCGGCGCTGTAGGCCTCGACCTGGTACAGGCGGGTCGAACGGTTGGGTCCGCTCAGCCAGCGCAGACGCCCGGGCACCGGCTCTTGATCCAGCACCAGGCCGGATGCCGCGAACACCACCTTGGGCTCGCTGCCCACCGCGGTGACCGCCCCGCTTCGCCACATCGACTCCGCGCGGACCCCGCACCCGGTTTGCGTGTTGGCCGGCGTGCCGAACGTCGCCCGGCAGCGCCGCGACCAGACATGGCCAATGCTCTGCTTGAGGCGCATGGCGTAGCTCAGCAGCTCGGGGATGTAGACCGACTCCCCCACCACGTTCACTTCGCCGATGTCGCCGGCATCCATGACCATATGCCCCATGGACAGGTCCGCCCAGTTGACCAGGCGCAACTCCCATTCGGCGTCATCCAGATCGCCCGCCAGGGCCATTTCCAGGGAGACGCCCGGCACATCGACCGACAACAAGGCCGTGGCCTCGGCGTTATCCACCGACAGCCCGGTATCGGTGGCGATCACCGACGTGTCAAAGCCATTGGCCGCGATGTACAGCACGCCGTCGTAGTCGACGTTTCGATCCAGGGTCGTCAGGCCGAAGACCTGGCCACTGCGCAGCGTGAGCCGCAGCAGGCGGCACGTCGTGGTCACTGGCTGTTTCAGGTGCGCCTGCAGCGCGGGAGGGATATTCCTCACAGGCGCACCTCCACCAGGTCGACATCAGCTGTCAGCACAAAGCCCTGGCTGGTCCGTGCGATCGGATCGACATCAAGCCGATCAGACTCAAACCGCACTGGGATATCGAACTCGCCCGACCAGGTGATCGGCTCCCCCGGCGGTGCCGTCGCCGTAACGATCCCGGTCGCGTAATCCACCGTGGCCTGGATCGGCTGGCCGTCCTCATAAACCACCACCGTTCCGGCGACCGGCTTGGAGATCGGCCGCGCCAGACTCACCGGGCCAAAGGGGTAATGCTTGACCAGTTGATACTGGTGCGGCGCCCCCGTGCCCAGGCCAAGCACCTCGCCCTCGGCCTGAAAATCCGTCCAGTCCTTGAAGCGAAAGGCAATCAAGCTGCCCAGGCACGCCATGTGAGCCCGACGCACATCCTGGTGATGCTCGGGCCTGATGGCGTCATAGGACACGCTGTAGCGACCCAGGGGCCGCGTCCAGTTGGCATTGCGCCGCTCATGGCCCGATCTCAGCGTGACAACGCGGGTGTTGAACTCCTGCCCGAACTGCGAGCCATACGACACGCAGTCCAGGAGACGGGTCTCGTTGAACATTATTTGAGCCTCGATGCCTGTCGCTGTTTGCGTGAAGAGGCCGCCGCGATTTGATTCGCGGTTCGGTTGTCCGGAAGACCGGAGACATTGATGGTTTGGCTAATCAAACGGCCGTCGCGCCGCGCGGAACCCGTGCCGCCTGCCTGATCTCGCTGAATGTTAGCCAGAGTGGCGTCAAGCTTGGCGCTTGTCTGGGACGTTGTTACCCGTTCTCCCTTCTCGAGCAACCATGTGCCGGTCTGCGGAACAGAGTCGATACCGTCATGCGCCATACCCGTCATAGCGGTAACCCCGACAGCCGCCGCAAGCGGCGTGGTCACTGCGAGAGCAGCGGCCATTGCGCCTGGCGCCGCAACGGGTCCGACGATTGGAATGGCCGCTGTCGAAGCAAACGCAGCCAGCCCAGCCTGTAAGGAAGTGGCCTGAGCGTTGGCTGCCATAGCGGTTGCGGCGCTAGCCTGCGTGGCCTTGCCGGTCACCAGTTGAATCGCCTGAGTGATAAGCCACTGAGCGGCAACCTGAGCAAGCGCATTCACCATGCTCCTACCAAAACCGACTGCGACGTTTTCCAGTGTCTCGCCGAGCGTCTGGCCTTCAAGCGCCATGGCTGCGATGTTGTCACCGAAGTTTGCGGTCACGTCCTGAAGCATTGAGCTAGTGAAGTCAGCGGCCTGCTGCTGATAGTCCAGCGCGGTATCGCGATAGTTTTCCCAGGCCGAACTAACACCGTCCAGCCAATCGTTCTGCGCCTCGTCCAGTTGCTCGTAATACTCCTGCTGGATCTCCAAGCGCTCATCAAGAGACTCTTTCAGCAGCTCAGTTTCGCTGTTGTATAGCTCTTCGCTGATATCGCCTGAGTTGAGTTGCTTTTGCAGCTCCGACATCTGGCTGTTGAAGTCCTGACGTATTGCGAGAAACTCTTTAAGGCGCTCCTTGTACTTATCACCACTACCGGCGCCTGCCAGAGCAAGATCAAACCCATCCTTGGCAGTGTTGTTGCTCTCGTCGAGGCTGGCACCGAAAGAAGCGAGCTTTGCAGCGTCCTCGTTGGCCTGCTTCAGCTTCTTGCGCACATCCAGCTCGGCGGCCAGCTCGCGCAGACGGTCCTTCTGTTGCTCGCTCAGCCCGATCAGCTTGCCCGACTCGAATTCGAACTGAAGCTTTGCGGCCTCGGTGGCGTTCTTCCGGGCGTCGGTGCTGGTATTAATCAATTCAATCTGACGTTGCAGGTCCGTCTCAGTTGAACTGAAAGCACTTTGGATTTTCTTAGCGGCAGCCACAGCTTCGGAGGCTGCCTTCTTCTCCGCAGCAAGCTTCTTTTTGGCGGCTTCAGGATCAACGTTTGCGCCAGTCCCGAGAGTTGTGGTCTGCGTTGTCTCCGCGATCTCTGCGGCAGCCTCTTTGGCCTTTGCGACATATTCCTTGAAGCGATCCCCGGCGAGCGGGGCTTCAAGGTTGTGCTTTATTTCTTCTGCAGCCTGACCAGCCACATCGAAGCTGATCTTCGCGGACGCAGCCATCTGGGCTGCATCTTCCTTGAACTTTTTGGAGGTATCCCCGAACGATAGCTGGGAAAGAGCTGCGGAGCCGCTAGAGCCCAGCTTCTGGATATACCCCGCCGCAGTCGAAAATGTCCCGACCAGGGTATTTGCGATGATCTTGAATACTCTGGTCACGCCATCACCGGCGCTAACAACAAATGCCGCTGCATTCAGGATGCTTTGGCCTAGCTCGCCGACCTGGCCCTTGAGCCCGCCAGCCTCCTTCGCTGAGCTGTTCACATCTTTAGTGAACTGGGCCAGGACCGGCAAAAACTCTGCGGCCAGCATTGTCCTGGCTGAAGAAATGTACTGCTGAAGGCCAGACAGCTCTATCCCAAACTGCTTTGCCGCAGCGATGGTTTTCTCATCCAGTACGACGCCGGTGTCCAGTGCCGCCTGGCCTAGCTCATCAAAAGCCTTGCCTCCATTCCTCAGCAATGGGACAAGAGCCGTGGAGTCGTTGGCGATGGCCTCCATATAGAAGGTCATTTCCTTCTGATTGACATTGGCCTTTTCCAGGCTTGTCACATACAGCGAAAGCGCCTCTTTACTGTTCAGTTTTTTGAAGCTGTCAGCCGTCACGCCGACTTTCGGCGCTATGTTGTCAAAGAAGTCCTTCAGCGCGCCGCCGCCAGTGCTGGCGAAATCACCAAGCTTGTCGTTGGTATCTTTTAGGATGTCGGAAAGTTTGTCCTGCTCAACCCCAACACTACGGGCGCCCGCCGCATACTTTTGGAATTCAGTAGTGCCGAGCCCTGCCAGCGCCGCTTGGTTGGATATCTCTTTGGCTGCGCCGACTGAAGAAACGACCATAGCACTCAAAATGGCGGGGATGCTTCCGATAGCAACGCCCACACCCTTGGCCAAGCTGTCGAACGACTTCGCCATCTCGGCGTTGCGCTGCTTCGCAGCCTGACTGGCCTTATCGAGAGGACCAGTGAAAGCCCCGATCCTTGCAACCAGATCCAGGGTCAGAGTGCCCAGTGACTTCGAAGCCATTCAATTTCTCCGGGCGAAAAAAAACCCGCAGAAGCGGGTCAGAGGTTATGAAAAAAATCAGCCGTGATTCCACCAGGCAGAGAATCTGCCAAACGCATACAGGCCCAATCCAACCACCGTCGAACCTAGCCCAAAACCTGGACTTTCCGAGCCGATCATAGAAATTACACCGACACAACAAAGAGCTCCGCCCAACAGCATAAGGCCCTTGTATCGCTTGGAAGTCTGCTCCGTAACTACTGGTTTCATGGTTCCGTCCTCAGATCAAACCAAGACTCTATCAGCGTCAGGCCCACGCTGCCATCGCCTGCTCCAGCGTAAGCGGCTTCTCCGCATCATGCGGCATGAAGTCGGAAATCTTATATCCACCATCCTTGGTGTTTGCGTTGGCGTAGATCGTCGCCAGCAGCGCCACACCCCGCTCCACCCGCATCCCGACATTCAAAGATCCGCGAAGCGTCCGGTACTTCACCCAGGACCTAAACTCAATCAGACTCAGGTTTTCTTGAGCCTCGGCAATGGTGCGGCCTCCTACTCCGCAGAGGACGAGCTCATGCCAGAGCTCATCTTCGTCGGTGAGGGCAGCGTCTTTCCCAGGTTATTCACCTGGGCAATAACCATCATCAGCGCGACTGTTAGGCCGCCATCTAGTGCGCCAAGCCGCTTAGTGGTCTCAGGATCCTTGGCCAGCTCTACTGGATCGAGCGGGCCGTCAGTGATGTCGGTCACAGTAAATACCTGATTGCCGTTCTCGTCGCAGATACTCGCAGCGATACGGCCCGCATAGCTGTCTACTTTTCCGGTGGCCGACAACACATCGTTAACCGCCGTCTGGTAGCCAAGCGGCCGGACAAACACGGTAGCCGTTAGTTCTTGCTCGCCCTGTTTCCAGGTGATTTCCCTTTCAACCGGTCGGCCGGTGAATGCGCCGGCCTTGGTGAGCTCGTTAAGATTCAGCTTCATGACTACCCCTTAGGCGCTTTTACGAATCCAGGCGCTGCCGCCCGAGCGTTGAATGGTTGCCGCAGTAGTCACGACAGTATTGGCTGCGAAGTCGAACGGGAAGTCCGAAACATAGCCGTCGAACAGGAACCAGGTGCGAGTCTTGGGAAGAACAAAGTCGGCGCCATCACCCAGGACGGCGGAAGCCACTGCCCCAGTTCCCCCGCCACCGCCAGTCAACGCAACCGTCGGCTCCGCGGTGTAACCGGCCCCAGCATTGGTAATGGTGAAACCGGTCACTTCGCCCCCCGAGACAATCGCTGTAGCAGCCGCGCCAGTCCCGCCACCGCCCGTCAGGGCAACCGTCGGCGCGCTGGTATAGCCAGAGCCGCCACTGGTGAGGCTGATCGCAGCAATCGAGCCGGTACTGCCAACAGTGGGCAACACGCCCTTGCCATCAGACCAACCCACCACCCAGCGGATGCTCTCGATACTGTCGTCTTCGGAGAGCTGGTGCAGGCGAACGTGCGAGGCGTTGCGCGGGTCAGCGTTGAGGGTCAGCGATGCCTGGCCCGGGGTCCGCAGGCCGCGCATGTAGCTGCGCACCGTCTCGCTGAGGCAAGTCGTTTCGATCTGGTCGGCCGGGTTGCCGCCGGGCGTGAATGCGGTCGCGCACTCGATCTCGAGCACTTCGAAAACGGATGGATTGGCGACGGTAGGCGCAAGGGCAAACACCTGCGTGCCCTGGGTCAGAATAGACATGTGGTTCTCCTGCGGGTTTTCAGACAATAAAAAACCCGCACAGGGCGGGTTTGGTTGCGGTGTTGAGTTATCGCTGGACTACCCAGTCGACCTCAAAGCTGTAGCGATAGAGCCCTGTTTCGGTTTCGAGAGACTCCCCGTTGTAACCGGTTACTCTGGCGGAAAGCTCGATAGCGTATTCAATGGCATGCCCAGCGGCGCGTGCCAGTGCTGCAGTTGGTGCATACACATCAACCTGCAGACCATAGGCCTCAACATCAGGGCGACCAGCCAGAAAGTTATCCGGAGATCCGCGCACGACTTGCCAGACTGCGTACGTGCCTACAGGCTTATCTGGCGCCAGGCCGAACATATAGAGCCTTACCGGACTAGCCCCAAGAAGCGATAGAACCTCTGGATCAGCCGTGGCGACCTGGAAAATGGGCGGGTATTTCATTGTCAGGCCTTTTTCTCTGCGCGCTTGATTGCTCTATCAATGGCTCTTTCGTACTCACTGATAAAGGTACTCGTTGCAAGTTCGATGTTGTCCGCGAGCGCTTTGCGCAGGAAAGGCTGGGCTCGCATTTTCGAGGTTCCAAACTCAAGGAAGCGCCAATAAAAGGTGTCGCCCCCAGGGTTCCCGGAATCACCACCAATCTCATAGGTTCCACCCTTGCGCCCTCGGCGGGTGTAGTAGTTCTTTTTTTCCTTGGCGCCACCCAAAATACCCACGCGAAATCCAAGGTCGCCTGTCCGCCGAAACAAACTGCTGTTCCATCGAACAGCTATGTTTTTGGAGATATCCGTCGAAGTCTGTGGATCGTCAAGTAACTGAGCATTTGCCTTTGCTGCAGCAGAAACCATCCGGGCGGCTTTTCGTAATGCTGCTCGACCACCCTTTCTTTTCGTTTCCGAGTTGATTGCCTCCAGCTTTCCAAGCAGCGAGTCAAGGCCGAGCAATTTGAATTCGATTGTCTCAGCCATCCTTAAGCCCCTCGCTGCAAGGTAGAGTCAGATACTCCAAGCCGCTGGCCTTATCAGCCAACACGCCCTCAATACAGTAGATTTTGTCGCGATGAAGAATGCGCATGGTCGAGTCGACGCCCGCGCGGTACCGAATGACAATTCGAGTAGATACCTTGGATTGAACAGCCGCTGCCGCAATAAACTCCCGGGCAGAAACTGGCTCGATGCTAGCTGGGACCTTGGACCAGGCAGTTGCCCAGGATTTGACTACCTCCCCCGTGACATCATCCTGGGCAAACTGAGGCTTTTGAATATCAACTCGGTGGCGCAGTTTTCCAGATCGCATCAGATCCCCCAGCCGATTCGATACGGCGTCAGCAGAGTTCTAGACCCCAGCGGGAGCTCCGACACCCCCCCACCTATCACCACATCCTCTCGATTTTCAAAAAGACTCCCCAAAATCAAAAGGCACGCCGCACGAATCGATTGATTGATCAGGATTGGACGTTCACCTGCCGATCCGCCGAGTACAGCAGCAGCCATCGCTGCATCATCCACAAAGAACCGTCGATTCATAAACTGAGCGGCGCTGTCTTCGGCGGCTGCCAGGTACAACTCAACACCTGCCCGATCTTCCTCTTCCGCCCGCAAGTGCCTCATAGCCTCATCCGTCGGAATCACGTTCATATCAGGCCTTCGGGTTCTTGTCGGTTGCGAGACCTTTAGAAATCAGAAGGCCAGCCTCGTGTCGCGGAGATTTGTAGCCTTGGCCACCGGCCTGGCGAATTTCTTTGCCGTCCAAGTAGCTGCGCAGCGGGTAGATAGTGATAGCTGCGCCACCTGCCTCGACATCTACGTCAGCAGCGTCAGCAGCGTCAGCAGCGTCAGCAGCGTCAGCAGCGTCAGCAGCGTCAGCAGCGTCAGCAGCGTCAGCAGCGTCAGCAGCGTCAGCAGCGTCAGCAGCGTCAGCAGCGTCAGAGGCTGCGGGGCCGGTCACATCCGATGCAACAATCAGTTCGCCTGCTGGAGCCCGATCACCGTCACTATCAGTGGCGCTCGCCACACCAAAAGCCATCGCCTGAACACTTCCAGCATCGGGTTCGCCTACAGGTGACTGTGCCTTGCCCTGGTTTCCACGAGCCATTTCATCTCTCCAGAAAAAGAGGGCCGCCAAAGGGCGACCCAGGTTCAAGTCATTGAGTTAAGGGGCTACAACCAGAGGGCCAGTGACAAACGCTTCGGGGCGATAGACTGCGAACGCCAGGCGCTCTTCGGCACGAATCGTGACCATGTTGTTTTCGAAATCTTTGTCGTTCTCGGTCGAAACCAGAATTTCGATACCCATGCGGTCGAAGATCTGCGCTGCCAGGCTGAAGGCGCCGGTCAGAAACTGGTTCTGGACGATGGCCTGGGTTTCAACGACTGGCAGGTTCCACAGCCGCGGAGAGGTGCCTTCCTGTGGCTTGCCGATGAGGTAGCGATTCTCGCCATCCTTGAGCAGCTCGATAGCCGCCCAGTCGATCGGATTGAGGACAATGCCGGTCGACGGGAACTCAGCAAGCGTGGCTTGCAGCAATGCAAGGCGGATGCGGTCAATACGTTGCTCGGCCGCTACAACAACACCCGATGGAGCCGAATAGGCCTGGGCCTGCGGAATGATGCCGTGCAGATTGTTGCCAGTCCCGTTGCCATAGAGCAACTGCGCTTCCTCGGCGAGCAGAAGGCCGTAACGCGCCCGGGCGTCGATGTAGCTTTGCAAAGCTGCCGCGTCGTCGAGGATCTGACGGCTACCCTTGAACAGGTGCGCGATGGTCCGCACGTTCGCGTTTTCCAGTGCGAACTTCAGCTCACTGTAAGGCTTGGCCAGGCCTTCACCGACAATGGCTGCATTGTTGGTGAAGCCAGTTTCGCGCACGTACTCGACAGCGTTGCTGCCCGTGGTACCGGGGGCAACCAGGTCACGAATGGTCAGGCGCCGCTCGGGAGCCAAAATCACCCCCACCCGCTCGGCCGGTACCAGGGCGCCGCCAGAAGCAGGTGCCGAGGTAATCGCTGCTCGAGGAACTTCTACACGCCGGGAGCCGCGGAACGAACTACCGACGCCTTCTTCTTGCATCTTCGCCGCCACCAGATGCCCGGCGGACTGCTGGACTTCCGGATCCTGTTTTTTGTTGGCGTTTACCAACTTCTGTTCCGCTTCCTGCATCCGCGCCTGAAGCTCGCCCTGCTTGAGCAGAAGCTCGTCCACCTTGCCGCGGGTTTCCGCCTGCATTTCACCGGAGGCCTTGATCTCCTTTTCGGTTTTTTCGGCATAGGTCTTGATCTGGTCGCCGACAGCTTTCAGGTCGGCCTGGGTTTGCTTCTGGGAAGCTTCAATCTGGGAGAGATCGACTGGCATGGTGTGTTCCTTTCAGAAATGAAAAAACCGCCACTCGGGCGGTTGATAATCGATGGTGTGTACAGTCGATCAGCGGACTGGAATAAGGCTCCTGAGCGCCGACGCCTGGTATGCAGTTTCTTCAAACGCGGATAGATCAAGGGCAGCGCGAGGCATACCCGGCACGACAGCGCGAAGCGTGTCGCCGCCAGCAGCGCAAGGCGTGCCGGTCTTGATTTCGGATAGTAATTTTCGTCGTTCTGTCCTGGGCATCCCGGACTTTGCCAAGGCTGCATCCAGGCGCCGGGCGGCATGCGCCTGGGCCTGGTCCTGATCAGGGGCCTCCTTAACCTCGTCTGCAGGTATCAGCCCAGTGGCAAACCCCTTCTCTACGGCACTTGCGCCATTCATGTACGTCTCGGCGTCCAGCATGGCCTCGACGGCCTTTTCATCCTGGCTGCTGGTGTCGGCATAGAGGCTTATCATCGCGCGATCGAACTCCTCCATGGTGTCTGCCAGTTCACGAATGGCGTGGCGGTTGCCGGCGAAGTACGTCCAGCAGTTGTGGATCATCAGGAAGGCCGTCTTGGCAACTTCCCGCTTCGCACCGGCCATGGCGATCACCGACGCCGCCGACGCGGCAAGGCCCAAAACTTTGACGGTGATCTCTTGGGAGTGTTCACGAAGGCGGTTGTAGATAGCGATACCCTCGAACATGTCACCGCCCGGCGAGTTGATGTAAACCGTTACGGGCTTGTCGCCAATAGAGCGCAGCGCGGCATCCACACGCTTAACGGTGACCCCCTCGCCCCACCAATCTTCGCCGATGATGCCGTACATGGTGATGGTATCGGTGCCCGCTTCCGTGGCAGCCCGAATGTCCGGATTCCACATTTCAAGCGCACGAGGGCTCAGCTCGCAGTGAAAGCTGCCAGCCTTATTGTTCCGCGGCATAGTTACTCCTGATGCTGGCCGAGCCAGTTTTTCAAAGCCGCCTGCGCGGCCTGCCCATCGGTTGACTGCCCGAGTTGATCTATCGGCGCCAGATTGGTTTGTACGGTCAGCACTGCAGCGTTGCCGCCATGGCGTGGCAGGTTCTCTTTCACCCTGCACTCGTCGCGGGTCATGATCCCGTTCTGGGTCATCTTGCTGTACCACTCCGCACGCCCGACGCTATCAGCCTTCAGGAAAGCTTCCAGGGCAAACTCTGCGTAGTAGGTGCGACGCTCGACCGGGGTCAGCAGGCGCTTGTTCACGCATTGCTGAATCTGGCTGGTTATGGAGCTGATGCAGAAGGTCAGGAAGGCAATCATCTGCTGCTCAAGGCCGGTGCCCCAGTTACTGCCCGCGTCCGTTTTACCCACCATCCAGGGTGGAACACCAAACCAGCGGCAGACTTCCTCGGTGCTGTACGCCCGGGACTCCAGCAACTGCGCATCGACCGGGTTGATACCGATGCTTTCTGGCGTGATCCCTTGCTCAAGGACGGGGGAGCGCCCGGCATTCAGCGCGCCAGACACCTGCTTGACGTAGTCGCGAAACTCTTCGCGCTGCTCCGGTTTCAAGGTGCGATCGATTTTGAAGGCCACCGCAGGTAGCAAGCCGTTCTTGAAGGTACCGTTCGCCGCGTCGTCCGCGGACATGGCCGAGCCAAAGACATCGGCGCCGTAGCGAATCGCCGACAACCCTACCCGACCGTCAAGGCTGAAGGCCGGGATATGCAGCATGTCCGCACGCTCAATCTTTCGAGGAGCGCCCTTGCGGGGCCGAAACCAGTATTCAATCCGGCCCTCACCATCCACTTCAATATCCACTCGCGACGGCAGCAGAAAGTCCAGCGCCACGACCCGAGAGCCAATGCGGTGGATCTCTGCGAACGCATTACCGCGCAGCAACATCGCCGCCACCATGGCCTGCCAGAACTGGAAAGCCGTCATATCCTCATTGGGGCTGTTGTGGATCACGTCATACAGACCAAAGTCCCGGGCATCTTTTCTGCCACCTTCAGCATCACGCTGATAGACGCCCAGTGGCAGACCCGCCACTGAAGTGGAGATGATCCGCACGCAGGCCCAGACAGCAGAAAGCTGCATGGCGTTGTCCACGGTGACTGTCTTGCCGGAGCTGGACTGCCCACCCAGGAACTGCCCCCAGAAGCCCCCGTCGCTCAATCCTATGGTCTTGCCAAACCAATCACTGATCGACGCACTTGGCTTTCGCGCGGCCCGGTGAATGACCGACGATAGTGTTTTAGCCATCTGTCAGCCCCTTTCGCACAAAGCCCGCGATGAGAAGAAACGAGCCGGACCCTGCCAGCAGCGACCAGCCCAATCCGAACAGGACGTAGATCCCCGCCACAGCCAAGGCGAATCCGCACAAGGCCGTGAGGATGTAAACGAGCAATGGGTTCATACGATGATCGGATTCCGAATGGCGGCCATAAAATCGTCGTTGCCCCGACCTTCAGGGTTCAGAGCGATCAAGGTCACTGCGTTGAAAAGAGCCATCAAGGGGTCAATTTTTGCTGTCCCACTGGCCTGTTTGGTGATCAGGATTGAGTTGGCCCTGGGCTCGACCTTGGCGTTGCCCACGCACCACGCCATCATCGGTTGCCCGCCATGCTTCATGCCGCCTTCGGCCAGCTTGCGCTCGGCGGTTTTGATTGCCCCGCCCAGTTTCCAGCCCTGACTGATGGCAACGATTTTCTCGGCTGGGATATCGCGCTCGACCATGGCATCGTAGATCGCCCCAATCCCCACTGGGTCGACGCCCACCTTGTCCAGCAGGCCAGAATCCTCAACCTGTTCCACCAGGTCGGCCACCTCCAGCACGTCGTCACCAATGCGCAGGGAAAGCGTCAGGTTGCCGTCCTTTTCAAAGTCATGGAATCGTGGCGCCTCGGCCTTCCTGCGCTCCAGAACCGACGGGTGGGCCCAGGCATGGGTCCAGATGAGCCAGTCCCGGGTGCGCTTATCACGACCCACCGCCGCGAATCCCAGCAAGTCATCCAAACCCCCGCCATCGATACCGATATCTATCACCTCGGAACGCTCGATCAACGAATCCAATGTGAGCAAGGGCTCAGCGGCAGCGGCCCAGAAGTCAGCACCTGCCCAGCGATCCGAGCGCAACGCAAGACCAATCTCGACATTGAGGTGCTTGGACATAAAGCCGAGTATCTCGGCCTCGCCCGCCTCTTCGGCCTTCTTCATTTCCCGAATCAGGAACTTCTCGCTGACCGAATAGCCCATGTTCGGGTTGGTAACGTAGAAGTTTTCCGACTTGCGATGATCGCCGGCGTCCAGCAAATGCTTGGGAAATTCGTAGATCACCGGGAGGAAGTTGGGATCGACGATCGTCCCGTCCCGAACGCCCCGCGCATACTGCAGCTTTTCGCGAAAGACCCCGGCCGGCGGCTGGTCTGACTGCGTCGTGAGGTAGATAACAAACCCCTCGGGCCTGGATGCCAGGCCTCCCGTTGCCTCCCGCAGCATGTTCGCGGCATGTGGGTTTTTTCCGAACAAGTGAAGCTCGTCCACCAATACGACTGCGGCTTTCTTGCCGCCAACAGTGTTCTGGTCGGCGGCGACCACCTTCAAGGTTGCCCCTGACTCACGGTGAGTGATTGTGCGGATGTGATCCTGAACATGTAGCAGCGCCGTCAGTTCCTCGTCGTGCTTGATCATGTCGCGAGCTGGCGCGTAAGCGTTGTTGGCCACTTCGATTGTCGGGGCCAGGATGATGAACTCGGCTGACTGCCGCCAATTACGAATAAGCACGGTGAGCATGATCGCCGCAGCGATGGTGCTTTTGGCGTTCTTCTTACTGATCAGCAGGAGGAACTCCTGAATAAGCCGCTCGCCGGTGTCTGGGTTGTAGGCACCAAAGATCGCGCCGGCCAGGTCAATGATCCACGGCGCACAGGATTCACCAATGAGCGGACTACCTGGCGCATCAACAATGCGCAGGTCTTTCATCACCTGCAGGCAAGCTTCGGCCTCTGTAGGGTACAGCGGCGCAAAGGGAACCAGTGACTGACGGCTTAGGATTCTCGACTCCCAGTCGGGACAACTGGTGTCCCAAATGGGCTCGTTCACTTATTTCACCGATCTCAATTGGGGGGGAGCTGCAGCTCCGAATTTGCCCTTGCCCGCCACTTTGGCGGCGAGCTCTTTTTCTTCCTTCTTGCCGCCTTCGCCTTTGCGCTGATGGATGAACGGCATCAGTGCCTTCGCAGCATCAACCCTTAACTTCGGCTCAGTGCTGAAGTCGTTCATCGTGGCCAGGAGAAAGTCCTTGGGGTCGGCGAATGACAGCGCCTTAGTGACGTCGAACGAGAAGTCTTCCTCTTCAGGCATGACCTCAACTGACTGTTGCTTGCGCGCCTTCGCAGGCGGAAGGCCTTTAACATTTTTGTTAACGGGCAACTCGGCAAGAGCAGCAATGACGTTGGGGTGTTTGGCGAGTCGTGATCCGGCGACCGAAGCGCTTGAAGCCGCATAGCCAGCGGCGATCGCTGCGTCTCGATTGGACGCACCTCCCCTAACAGCCTCGACAAAAGCGCGCTGTTTGGTTGTTAACGCCATTAACAAAAAACCTGTGAGAGGGAAAAAATCTGTCCGTGAGTTGGGGTGCGGTGTCCGGAGCGAAAGGCCCCAAGGTTTCGACCCGCCCCCCCATGGTTCGCCCGGTCGGGGCCCCCATTTGGTGCAGATCCCGTTTTCAGCACGAAGCATTCGCTCTGCCGCCTCAGCCTCGCCCTTGCACGGACTCAGCAGCAGTCTTCAGCTTGTGGCAAGGAACACAGATAGCCTGGAGGTTATCGTCTTCATCAGTGCCGCCCTGGGCTAGATTGACGACGTGATCGACCTCAAGGTGGTTCGTCGTCACGCCGCACACCTGACAGGTGTACTTGTCCCGCAACAAGATGGCATCACGCTTGCGGCGCCAAGGTCGCCCGCCACGGCCGGAGCCCCAGCTATCCGCACCTTCAGCGACCGGATTAGCGAACTGCCGCGAGGCCGCCTCCTGCACCCTTGACTTGAGGGTTTTGAGTCGAGCCATTAGGTCACCTTGCTCCCATCCATGTAAGTGAATGCTTGTGCGTCAGGGTCTTGATCCTCAGCCATGGCCTGGATCAGCAGGGCCTGCTGCTCGGCCATCAACTCAAGGATCGCAGTCTGCTTCTTCTGCTCTTCAAGGATGGCCTGGAGCCCTTTGGCAATGAGCGTGCTCATGCCTCACCCTTTGCGTAGGCACACGACTGCGACTGCAGGTCAGTGACCTCAACCTCGACGATGTGCGCCTCAGCGATCACTGGCTGGATGATCTCGGGATAGACCGTGATCACTGCTACCCACAGCCCGCCTGCCTCAGCCTTCAGCTCAACTGACTGAACGCGAGCCAGCTCACTACCATCACTCAGCATCACCCTGGTGCCTTGGGCCAACTGGACGCTGCCTGGCTTCTGGTTCAGTGGGGGCAGGATCGTCACCACGTTCAAAGAGTTCTTTGGCTCGCTCATATGCCACCTTGCTCCACTTGTTGATCCACTCGCGCCTGGCAGCGCATCCACTGCAAGCCATTACTCTGGCGTCCGACCTGGCAACTTGAAGTCTGTCACCCGATCTGCAATTGCCCGCACCTTCTCGACACCCAGGAAACCGACCCAGCCACCAACGAAGGTGGCCATGCTCTGGGGCAGACCGAAGAACTCGAGCCCGCTGATGATGGTCAGGGTCAGCCCGCCGCAGATAGCGCCCTCGACCAGCATCTGCCGTCTCGACCCACCACCATAGGTAATGCGCAGGACCGCCATCGCACAGGAAAGCCCGGCCGCATAGAGGATTGGTGCATGCTGGCTCAACCACGCAAGCGCTATCGCCCAAGTGTCCGGTTTGTCTGGCATGTTCGGCATCCGGTGTCCTCCCCTACCAGGGAGCAAGAAACGAAAAAGCCCCGGCAAATGCCGAGGCTCGAGGAGTCGTAGAAAGCAAAAAGCCCCGCTTGAATGGCGAGGCTCTTTAATGGTCGTATCTCATAACGCGCAAGATCGACATGATGGGTTAAATTTACGGCCAGGCGGCCAAGAGGTCAAGCGGCCTCAACAAAGATTTGCTCATGATCGAAGATATGGGTGGCATGAATCACGGCCTGCTCCTCGAGCAACTCCAGACGCTTGTGTATCCCGCCTCGCCAGTTGCGACGAGTGCGCTCCGGAGATGCATCCAGATCCCATGTGTTCATGTCGTAGAACTCAGCAGGCAGCACGATCATGTCGGTGGAGCGCTTGCCGACCTGTACCCCCTTCAGCTTCGGGATCGCCCAGGCAGTGAGCGCCTTGTAGATAAACAGCTGAGGCGCAGGAGAGACCATGCGAGCTACTAGTCGCCCAATGGCGCTTACCTTGTTGGCCTTGTGAGTCGAGTACTTGGCGACCAGTACGTCCCACTGCACAGGATCAAGCTGGCGATGCAGCAGTGCGTACAGGCAGCAGTCGTAGTCGAACTTGTCCCGTGCCGATAGCGTGCTGCCGGTACCGCCATGGCGCATGTCGGCGTCGATCAGCTTCTGCCAGGACTGCTTGGTGCTGTTGTCGATGTTGTCTGCTGCCAGCACCCGCACCAGGGTACCCATCACGTCTTTATAAATTGCCATGGCTCAATCCCCTGTGAAATTCGTGCCGCCTGCCCCGCGGCGGTTGTTGTCCTGGTACTGCGCGCCCGGGCCGGTGCTGTCCTGGCCGCGCTTCAATTCTTCAATCACCTGGTCGGCGGCCTGCAGGCGAATGCTGAGCTGGGTGACCAGCACCTCAAGCGGCAGCTCGACGCCCGTGTCGGCCGACACCCAGCCCGAGGCATTGCATTGAGTGCAGGCCAGATCATGGAACACGCCCTTGATCACCGCCCTACCCCGGCATGCCGGGCACTTGGCCAGGTCCAGCAGGGCGGCACGGAATGCCGGGCCGTGTGACTTCTTCATTTGGCCTCCAGCAGCCGCTTGTGCACGGCATAGATGTCGTCACCGTCGAAACAGTGGCCAGTGTGCCGGACCTGGTGCCGCTCACCCGTCGACATCTTCACGTCGAGCACTTGCCAGCCGTTCGAGCTGCGGATCACTACCGAGCTGACGTCGACGGAATTCACGGCGAGACCGGTGCGTCTTTCAAGCAAAACCATCATTTTCAATCCTCGCCTATGGTTGATGCGCAAACAGCGCTGTAAGCCTTACCAGCCGTGGCCTGTAGCGAATTACCTGAATCACCAGATGTAGCACCTGTGTACCCGTGAATTAGGGCAAAACCCTTGCTGTCTAGATGGGCGTTCCACTGCTCCAACGCTGCACGCTTGCGGCTCATCACGTCCGACTGGATGTACACCTTCACGTTATGGCCCATGGCGTGATTGAGCAGCAGCTCGCCGATCAGGTGGTCGACACCCAGGTCAGCCCAGCCGGTACGGGCCAACTTGCGCAGGTCGTGACTCGTCCACTCGCCCTGGCCCAGGTGCTGGAACACGGCACTGGCCTGGCTCTCGCTGAGTGGTTTGCCGTTGCGCGAAGGAAACAGGAACTCGCCCTGATACCCGGCCGCCTGCTGGTGGCGCCGGTGATTGGAAAGGAGGCTGCAGACCTGGTCCGTCAGCGGTAGGTGATGCTCGGCCCGCGTCTTGGCGTTGTCGGCCGGGATGAACCACAACCGCTCGGCCAGGCTGATGTGCGCCCAGCGGGCCTGGCGGGTTTCACCGATGCGCGTGCCGTGGCACAGCATCAACAGGGCCAGCATGGCGTCACTCGGCTTGGCGTCGAACTCCAAGCGCAGGCCGTCCAGCAGGTCCTGCAACTGGACACCGCGCAGGCGCGCCGGCTTGACCCGGACCTTCGCCTTGGAGAAGTCGCTGAACCGGATGCCGTCCATGGGGTTCCTGGCGATCTGCCCCAGGCGCTTGGCCTGCCTGAAGGCCAGGGCCAGCAACTGGAACACCAGCCGCACGAAGTCGATGGTCAACGTCTCCTGCATTGGCCACATCAGCAGGGTGTCGAGCGTGGGCTTGTCCAGGTCAGCCAGCCGAACGTCGCCCAGGCGCGCTTTCAAGTGGCACTTGATGGCCGAGGCGGCAGTCTTCTTGCGCTTGTCCGACAGGCTACGGTCCCTGGCCATCCGCTCACCAAACCAGTCCAGCAGTTCGCCGACCGTGCCCCACTCGGAAACCGCCGCCCCGGCCTTGGCCGCAACCCGCAAGCGAACCTCAGGCAACGCCGCCGCTACCTGCTTGGTGTTGAGGCCCGGGTACTCGCCGATCTTGTGCCACTGGCGCTTGACCAGCAGGTACCAGGAGCCACGCGCGCGATCCGTGGCAAAGCGCAGGTACAGCCCGCGATTGCCCAGGTCGCGCAGGCTATACACGTCAGCGTTGGCGGCCTGGCGGGTGATCTCGGCGTCGGAAACCTTCACAGCCACGGTCTTGGTCATGCCGCGACCCTCGTTTGTGGCTGGAGCAGATACGCCCGGATCGCCTCAATGGCGTCGATATGCCCGCGGCAGACGATGGCCAGGTAGCCCTGCCCGGTCAGTGCCTGGAGATAGGCGTCCTGTGCAGGCGATACTGCAGCGTCGAACGGCGGCTGGGCCTTGAACTCGATGTACAGGCCGAAATAACCGCCGCGGGCCATCGGCAATACCAAATCGGGGACACCGGCCTTGACGCCCTGCTCCTTCAATTTGATCGCGACCGACTTGTGACGGTGCCCGCCGTTCGGAACGTGGTAGATCAGCTTCGAGGCGGCTGGGTACCGGAAGGCGATCTCCAGCATCAGGGCGGCCTGCTCCATGCCCTCACGGTCGATTGGTTTGGCCCGGGCCCGCTTCACCTGGAACAGCGGCGGTGGATTGCGGAATGGAGGCTTCTGGCTATTCACGCGAGCACCCCCTTCACGGTCATGATCCTGGTGCGAATCAGCACCTCATGGGTTTCCGCAATGGCGCGCGGGATATCCGACCAGTCGATTTCGCCCTGAGCCCGGCCATCGATCACGTCGTGGCAGGCGCTGCACGCGAAAACCGCCACGGTATCGAAGCCCTTCGTGCCCATGCCTTTTTGCCCGCACGGGATGTGCGCAAGGACGGTTGTCGCCGGGTCGAAGTTGCAGATGCCCGGGAGGCGGACAGTGCAGTCCTGGCCGTTGGCCGAGGCTCGGAGTTTCTTCGAGGTCACGCGCATACCCTTTCCCCTGTCGTGCGATCGATAACTTCGTAGGTGGATGGCCACATCATCTGGCCGAACTTCAGCGCCGCCGACGAATGCTCGAACAGTGCGATGGCACGATCGGGCTTGTCGGACAGCTCCCATTTGTAGCCACAGCAGTGCACGGCGAAGCGGTAGTCCTCCGGATCGGTTGGAGCCAGACGCGCATCAAGCATGGAACCCCCTATCTTCTTGTGCCTTGGTCGCCTGCTCCGAAAGCAGCGCGCGGCGCGCGGCAAAAGCCATTTCCGCGTCGGCCCGTACCTGCTGACGACGCTCAGCGCTGGCCTGGCTCAGCTCGACCATTGCGTCCTTGACCGCCTTCAATCGCTCACGAATGGCAGATGAAGGCCGCGTCACAGCGCCCGTGAGCAAACCTGCGATGGCGCGCCCATTTTCAGAGATAGGCTCGACGCGCAGGTCGGCCAGCAGCGCCTGCCCATGCTCTTGCGGAATACGCTGCATCTGCACCGCGGCATTGATGGCAACCTCTCGCCTCGAGGCGTCAAAGCCAATGGATAGGGTCCAATTTGCTGGCGCTTTCTGTTCACGAGCAATTGCGACGAAGCGCTCATACGCGCTGATGAACGCCAGACGCGCCCCGAACTTGTCACCCCGGTTCAGTGCAGGCCGGGCAACAGTCAGCGCAAGCTGGATCTCGTTGGTTAGCACCACACTCTCCCGCTCATCACTGGCAACCAGCGCCAATGACCAGGCCTCGTCCTTCTCTGGTCGGCCATCAACAGCCTGGACGCGCGAAAGAATGTCAGCCATCGCCAGCTTCCCTTTCACCTCCATGCGACAGGCCTTCAGTGCTGCACGAACGACTGGCACCGGGTACGCGGACAGATCTTCGGCCATCATCGCCGCCGTACCGGGATTCATCTCCTGCCCCATCGCCTCAGCCGTAGCGCAGATAGCCGCTGCCAAGCCCGACACCTGGGCGTCGTTCATTTCACAGGTATTCATTGCGCTCTCCTGCCTGGCGTCTATCCAGGACCATCTGGGCGGCCTGCTGCGCCGCGGAAAGGTTCGCTTCGGTGCGTTCCATCTGGCGGGCCGTTGTGCCGTTGATGCGCTGACCGGTCACCCACTGGGTGTGATAGCTCTCGGCATTTGCCAGCAGCTCGTTGAGGCTGTGGCACTTGCGAAGGATCGCGGCATCACTGGTTTTCAAGTAATGCGCGGCGACGTGGTGGGCTACATCAGCGCCGAGGCGGTCGACGATCTGCCCTAGCTGGCCACCTACCTTGCCGTTCCAGACCGGCCAGGCGCCGTAGCGCTTGCGGTAGGCCATGGCGTAGTTGGCCCAGACCTTGAAGGTTTTGCAGGCCGGGTCCTTGGGCCCTGGCATGTCAGCGGGAATCTCGACCTTCGGCGTTTCAATCTGATCAACCAGCACCAGGACGCCGGACTGGGCCGGCTCTGCCGGGTCGTCCTGCAAGACCTGACTGGTATCCTGATTGGTACCCTGATGATTGGTATCCTGATTTGTCGGAGATTTATCCGACCCTGGATCGGATTTATTTCCGACCTTGCTCGGATTTTTTTCCGAGGTAGATCGGATTTTTTTCCGACCCTGGCTCTGCGCTGGGGTCGGATATTTTTCCGACCCATCAACCTTCTGATTCCACTCCTTCGCCTTGTCGGTCAGTCGAAACAAAGTGATGTTTGACGTGCTCGACAGCTCTATCAATCCGGCCTCATCCAAGGCCTTGAGCATGCGGTAGGCAGTGTCCGGCTTATCGGTGAGCAGCGGCAGCTCCTCAATGATCTTCGCCTTGCTCAGCGCGAAGAAAATGCCGGCGTCGGTCTTCACCGGCTTGGTCCAACTGGGGCAGCCATAGACAAAGGCGAATAGCAGGGCCTGCTGGGAGTTCAATCCCCACTCAAGCGCCTTCACCTGGTTGATCGTGACGGTGAACTGCATGTTAGGGATTCCCAGCCGTCTGCATGGCTGTTGCGAGGTGGGCAAGGCCTTTGCGAGTGACCATGACCTGCTCTACTACCTTCAGGTCTTCTTGGTCGCCCTTCCCTACCTGAACCAGCTTATGCTCAAGCAGGCCAGCAGAAAGTCGAGGCTGGAAGGCCGACCATGGGGCGAAACTCGCGCGGCGATAGATCCAGCGGTTGGCACTCATCCACCCAAACAGCTTCAGCGGGCCGATACCGAGCTGCTTGGCAGCGCTGGTGATGCAGACGGATCCGGCGGTCTGGCTGAGTCGTTCAAGAGCAAGCACCTTCGGCGCCTGCTGCTGGATGACCTGCTGCAAAGAGGCGTTCTCACGCGCCTGATCGGCCGCAAGCTGAAGCGCCTCCGCGAAATTCGAAGGCAGCGTGACAATGTGTCGTGACACTTTCTCGAGCTCCAGCCAGCGTGTCACAACCCGATGCCGAAGCTTTACGTTGTAGCCAGATGCCAGGGTGTAGGCATGCTCCTTGTCCAGCCTGAACTCAGAGATGTACCCACGATTATCCCTGGACCAGGAAAAACCTTTCTCAGGCTGATGGAGCCGTTTGGCGCCATCACCAAAAAGCCCCTCCAGAATGCTGTCCGCATTTTCTCGAACGTACTCTGAGTGACGGTTGCGGTATTGCTCGGGCACGGTTCGTTCAAGAAACTCATCGCCATAAAGGCCGATCAACATGACGCGCGTATCCCGGATCACATCCTTGTGCTGCTTCCCGGTCAGCTCCGCGATTTCGCGGTTCGACATGGTGACCGTATTGCCTGGAGCAGCAATCGTATTCATAATGCCCCCACAGTGTTTTACAAGTTGTTGGAAGAACCGCCCTGCCAGGCGGTTTTTTTATGCCTGCGATTCAGGCCACCTTCACCGATGCCTCCATCACATCCAGGCTTTGCCGAACGTGCCCGAGCTCTTTACGGATCGACGCCTTCTCCATTGGCGAGACGTGGTTGTCGTCCAGGGCTTCATGCACTGCGATGGTCAGATCGGCGACCTCTTTGCCCAGATTGATCAGCGATGTCGTGAGCGCCCTTGGTGCGGGTCTGACCTTGGCAGCCAGGTCAAACCCAAACTCGTTGGCCAGCGCCATCAGCGGGCGCATATCGCCGGTGTGCAGCAAGATCCCGAACAGATGCTCGATTGTCAGGTGGTGAGCATCGTTGTCCGGGTTGGCACGCTGCAGCAGGCTGACGTGGGCCACACCCATCTTTGCCGCCAGGGACTTCGCCTCGTTATCCAGCACGGCCGCTTGGCATGCCCTCAGAAAGTCTTCCATTCGTAAAACCTCAGGTTTGTTTCCGTGGCGCCCTACCGGGCTCGCGGGGGATCATTTGCTCGCCAAGTCAGGCTGCGGATCTTTGGGATGGAAACGGCCGCAACTCATTCGCCAGGTAAGAGCCATCGGCAAGCTCGAGCACCCGAATATCCCTCTTTGCAGCCAAGGCCTTGTGAATCGCCGGAGCAGTCACGCAAAGAAGCCTCGCGGCTTCTGACTGCCCTTTTTCAGCAACAAATTTGACGAGGGGGGTCTCTTTCATGATCTGGCCTCGGGGATAGACAGACCAAATATTAACCATCTGTTAATTTTTAATCAATACCGATGGTTTCTTCTATTTTTTAACCATTGGTTTAAATTCCTGCGATGACGAAAAAACGAATCCTGCCTCCAGATCGCATCGCTGAATGCCTAGCAGCGCACGCCCTGTTCTTGTCGAAAAAGAACGATCTGAAACTCAGTCAGAAAAAAATTGCGGATGCTGCTGGAATGACTCCGGCTGCAGTCAATCTCTACTTCAAGGGCATCAATCCCCTCAATGCACAGTTCGCGTCAGTGCTATCGCGAATGCTGCAAGAGCCCGTTGAGAGCTTTAGCCCAAGGCTGGCAGAAGAAATCCGCTCGATGACCGCGTCTTCAATCCGTCCGTCTGGTGACACGGGCGCCGCACAGAAAGTGCTTGAAATGATCCGCAAGCACGCAGGGAAAGGCCTTGATGAATCGGCGCAGGAGAAATTGGCGCAAGCAGTTATGGACACAGTTCAACTGACGGCGCCTAGCAACGTGATTGAGGCTGATTTCTCAGGCCTACGGCCGCGAAACGGTGAGGTTCTGATTCCGCAATACGATGTGCGCGGCGCGATGGGCCACGGCCAGGTGCCGGCCGACTACAACGAAGCGATCCGCAATCTGATCGTGCGCGAGGACGTGCTTCGCGAAAAAGGTGTCACCTACACCTCGACATCAGCCCTGGCCATGATTACCGGCTGGGGCCAGAGCATGGAAGGAACGATCAACGACAAAGACCCAGTGATCGTCGATCGCGGGGTAACTGAGTTTGTCGGGGAAGGCGTCTACGTCGTCACCTGGCATGGCCTTCTCTACATCAAGCGCCTGCAGATGAAGGATGAAGATCACCTTTGGCTGATCTCGGACAACAAGAACAATAAGGACCAAGAGGCCCGGATCGACGATGTGACGATCCATGCCAAGGTCCTGCTGGTATGGAATGCGCGCAAGCTCTGACAAGCGCCCGTCTTACAATCCAAAGGAGTGGATTCATGGGTATGAAAGCTCAAAAACGATATTTGCGAGCCCTACTCACATCGATGTTTTTGGCGACGCTGGCTGGCTGTGGTCACTCCCAAATCAATTACACCCCAAGTCAGCACCAGAACATGACACAGCACCAGGCTGCTTCGATTGTTGAGCAGGGCTTCTACGAAGACTACAGCCAGCAAAAGCCACAATCAGCCATGGTCACTGAGGAGTTCATTGCCCTATCGAACGGGTCCGTTACGCGAGGGCTCACTCTCGGCACGGCATCAATTCATAACGGTGTGGCCGTTGGTCTTGGCTCGACATTCTTGAGAACTGAAGAGATCAATCAGCGTATCTACTTCCGCTCACTAGGCACGCCGATACTCTCTAAACGCAACTTGCGGGACGGACGCTACGCAGTGACGATTCGCCTGGCTGAGGGCGTGACCGCGCGCAATGTGTATTTCCGGTCCGAGCAAAGGGCCGGAGAGTTCGCTGACGCCCTGCTTTACCTGCGCGATGCAAGTGCGCGCGGCGAGCTTGGCAAGCAACAAACCCATACTACGCAAACCCTGCCGCTGGAATCCGATAGCAAAGAGCTGCAGATCCAAAACCTCATGCAAGAGAAAGTCTCGTATGAGGAGTACCAGCGTAGGTACAAGGCGATCATGGCGCAGTGATCGCAGGGATTAGGCCCTGGGCTCCTGGCCAAATATAACGGAATGAATCAGCAACTCATCAAGCACAGGAAGTGAACAATGAAAATCATCACCCTAGTTTTTGCAGCCCTCCTCGCCATCACCTCCGTTTCTGCAGTCGCTCACGGCGGCCGTACCGATAAGCAGGGATGCCACAACGACAAGAAGGCTGGAACTCGTCACTGCCACTGATCACGGGTACATCCATACCCGCTGGAGCATCGCATGCCCCTCACCAAGCCAAACCAAGACCTTAAGCGCGACCTGCAAGGCATCGCCTCAGACCTCAAGTGGTCAGCAGTAGAGCTGATGAGGATTGCAGAGCGGCTCAGCCTTGCAGGCAATGAGGCAGACGCCCAGGCCGTGCTGAAGATGTGCACCGTGTTTCATGATGGTGAGGATCGGCTGGCCGGGTATGCGGATGAGGTGAAGGCTGGAAGGATTGTGCGAGGACGGCAGGTCAACATCACGTAGTCACGTCCCACTTGCGATGGACGGTAGAGAAGTTCAGTATCCTGCAAAACCCGCTACTGTGATAATGGATGATGCGCAAATGAAGACGGAGCTGAAGCGGTGATGTATGCCGGGAATTAACCCAGAAGTGCTCGTGTGGGCACGAGAGACTGCCGGTCTTAGCAGAGAAAAGGCTGCCAAAGCTCTGGCTATCGGGGGGAACAAGGTTTCTGGCCCTGAAATGCTCCGTCGCTATGAAGACGGCGAAAAAGAGGCCTCCAGAACACTTATTGTGAAGATGGCAGGGGTGTATCGTCGCCCACTTCTTGTTTTTTATCTTCCAGCCCCGCCAGCCCAAGCAGCTAGAGGAGAAGATTTCCGTACGCTTCCCGAAGAGCTCCGCATCGAAAGTAAAGGACCACTCGATGCGCTAGTGCGTGATATTTATGTTCGGCAAGATCTCGTAAAAAATGTCCTACAGGATGTTGAGGAGGCATTCCCTCGAGATTACGTCGGCAGCGTTAAAGTTGATTTGGAGCCCTCTTCCGTTTCTGATTATCTTGGAAGGCTTATCGGATTCGACATCAACGAGTTTCGACGCCACGGAAAATCCGAAGAAGCCTTTTCTTATCTCCGAAAGTTAATTGAGGAGATGGGAACATTCGTTTTGCTTATTGGAAATCTTGGCAGTCATCACACAAATATACCTGTCGAAGCTTTCAGGGGGTTTGCCCTATCTGACAAGGTAGCCCCATTCATCGTAATCAACGATCAGGATGCGCCGCCAGCCAGGTCCTTCACCCTACTTCACGAATTTGCCCACATTTTGATCGGAGTCACTGGTTTAAGTGGTAGTCGCGCAGAGCAAAAAATTGAACGGTATTGCAACGATATAGCGAGCGTTCTATTGCTCCCAGCAGATGATTTGGCTAAGCAGAACTGGCACGCGGAAAACATTGATGTTCTTACGCAAAAAATTTCTGGTTTTGCAAGAAGTATAAACGTCAGCAGCTCCTTGGTAGCTTACCGGCTCTTCATGTCTGGAGCGATTCAGCAGGAGACATGGAATACTCTTTCTCAGAAATTCAGAGAGCTATGGGCGGCCCAAAAAGCAGCCGAGAAAGAAGGGCGCAATGGTTCTAGCGGACCAAGCTATTACGTAGTTAAAAGACATAAGCTAGGAGGAGCCATCGTAAACTTGGTTCAGCGAACCATGCGTGAAGGTGCGTTAACGGCGACGAAAGCCGGAAGAGTATTGGGCGTAAAGCCCGCCAATGTCTATAACTTGGTTGGCACATTATAATGGCGCTTGATAGGAAGATTTACTTGCTGGATGCAAACACGCTAATTACTTCTAATGGCGTTTATTATCCACAAACAATGGTGCCAGAACTTTGGTCATGGCTTCTACATCAGAGCCAAAATGACCGAATAAAGATGCCCATTGAAATATATGAAGAAATTTTGGCGGGAAAAGAGGACATTTTAACTGGATGGCTAAAAAAACCAGAGGTAAAAGAAAGTCTCATACTTAAAGAAGGGGCAGACCCGGCCGCTGTTGCTCATGTTACCTTTAACGGATATGCAGTCGATCTGAATGAAAACGAACTCGCCTACATTGGGCGGGACCCATTTTTGATCTCCTATGCATTATCAAGCCCAGTAGATCGATGCGTTGTCTCTCTTGAGACGTCTAAACCTTCAGCGCAACGGCAAAATCGAAAAGTCCCCGACGTCTGCAAAACGCTAGGCGCTCAGTGCTGCGATGTCTTCAGCATGATGCGGGCGCTAGACTTCAAAACTGGCTGGGACAAATAGGCCGTACTCGCCTGATGACATAAGCCCGGCCCAGCGCCGGGCTTGTCGTTTCTGATCAGCCGACAGGGATGTAGCTCTCGACGGAAAAGCTTCCCATCACCTTATAAACATTCCAGCATGCCCATCCATACAGTCCGTAGGAAATGGCAACAAAGACCAGAGACGCGTAGCGCATGGCATTGCCTGCACGATCTTCCCAGCAGTTGTGTGGCTTCCCCAATCCATCGTGATATAGCCCTTGAGAGAGATAAGTGGCGCCGCTAGCAACAACAGCCAAAACCACACCGGAAGCCAGCGCAAACACGCTCATCCCCAACAACTCAAGGCCGGCATGGCTGAGTGACTTCCAGGCCGAACTCGCGAATGCCAATAGCGCCGCTGCTGCGCCTCCCCCTACAAGAATGCTCGATTTCAGCGCTGCCTGACCAGAATCTATAACCGTCCTGAACATTGTCTGTCGATCTTGGAACGCGTGCTCAGTGGCCTGCCTCTGGAATTCGGTATTAGCCTCGGTCAGCGGAGATAGCTTTTCAACGCGAGCCCGTAAAGCAGCCATGTACATTTCCAGGCTTTCGATGGATACCTCTTTAAGGCCTCTGCTTTTTGCGTCTTCCACCTGCTCGGCGAGCGCGTCAATCACCTCATTAGGTTCCATCTCTCATACTCTGGATAAAAAGGCATTCTACCCTTCGCCGTCCCGCCAATGGTGGCTGTACGCCACGGATGTTAAGGTGCGGGCTCAATTCACAAGGAAGAAGCCATGTACAAAGTCCTCTACGGAATGGCGATTGCTGCTTTAGCTTACGGGTTATATGACGCTGCGCATTTGCCTGGAGTTTCCCAGATGCTGCCCGGGATTTTCATCACCCTGTCCCCATTTATTTGGTTGCTTGGCTTCATAACCGAGCGGTTGACGCACAAGAAATGCCACTATTGCGCAGAGAACATCAAAAAAGCAGCGACCATTTGTAAGCACTGCTGCGCAGAAATGGATTGACCCTTTCAAGCCAGCTAGGCCCGCCGATGTGTGGGCTTTCCGTATACCCTCGCACCGCACTGCTGCTCCCCTTGCAATCAATTTAAATCCTCTTGCGCAGCACATAGCCTCCGCCCGGAAGCCACCAGGAGGATGCCCTATGCGCTCCCTTTACCTTGTTTGGATAGGGTGATTGTCGGAATCGAGGTATTCCGCAGTCGAATCCATCACGGCAGACCTTGTAACAACCATTCGCCTCTGGGCACCGCCCGTATAGAACTTCGAGCTTTTGTTCTAATCCTAATGCTAGGCGTGCTTTAAACCATGAGCGCCTGCTGACAACCCATAGAGGTTCACAAAATGAAAATGACACTACCCGCCCTGGCTTTGGGTGTCCTGATTTCGCAAGGTGCTATGGCCGCTGGGGATGGCACGGCCGCTCTTGGCGGCGGAGTTGGTGGTGCACTTGGCAATATCGTAGGTCAACAGCTTGGCGGCTCAACTGGCGCAGCGATAGGCGCAGGCGTAGGTGGTGCCGCCGGTGGAGCAGTGGGTGCTCAAAAGGGCAATAGAGCAGAGGCCGCGATTGGCGGAGGAGTCGGTTCTGCTGGCGGATCACTCATAGGTAATCGCCTCGGTGGCTCAACCGGCTCGACTATTGGTGCTGGTCTCGGTGGTGCAGCAGGCGGCGCGCTGGGTAATAACCTGGCGGATGATCAGAGTAATCATCGATCAGACGGCAAGAAGCACAAAGGCAACAACAAGCATAAACACAAGAACAAGCACCGTTAAGCTCTGACTCCTACGACACCCAAGCCCGGCCCAGGGCCGGGCTTCTTGTATCTGCCCTTCCCTGCCTTGACGCCTCCAGCCCCGGGCTACTGCTCTGGCCAAGAGCGGCTTAGTGCTCCTTCGGCAGCCAATCCACTATATGCGGCCCTTTTGGTTGTCGACCGCGTAACCCATCCTGCTATCTGCATCGCCCGAATCTCCCCTTCGTGCAGGCTGCATGAGCCCTTATGGCCAGCATCGCAGCTAAGCAGTTGAAAATACGCCAATGTTTTAAACCCCGGTTGTGGCACAACTAATGCGACACCTATACGGATACCGAAATTCTGCCGACAAAGAGCAGCAGTTATCTCAACCCGTGTTAGTGAGGCAAAAAATGAACGCTATTGATCTTCTGGAAACAGACCACGAACGAGTAAAAGCCATTCTCGCGCAACTGAGCGAATCGACAGATCGCGCGGTCAAGAAGCGCACTGACCTTGTGGCGAAACTCGAAATGGAAATTACTATCCACACCCAGCTCGAAGAACAGATCCTTTACCCGGCCTTCAAAGAGGCAGGTGGTAAAGAAGAAGATGAAATGTACTACGAGGCAAAGGAGGAGCATCGGACTGTCGACTCGCTCGTCCTCCCCGACCTCAAATCTACAGATCCGACTAAACCTGAGTTTGCCGGCAGGGCCAAGGTAGTAAAAGAGCTACTCGAACACCACATCGAAGAAGAAGAAACAGAAATGTTTCCTAAGGCAAGGAAGCTGCTAGGGAATAAAAAGCTGGATGAACTTGGCGAGCAAATGCTGGCGATGAAAGCCGAAATGAAAAAAAATCTCAGCGCAGGGAAACTCGCCGCATAAGCTGCCCCCCCCTTTAGGATCAGCACCTTTTACAAGACCCGAGAAGATATCGGGTCTTGTACCTTCTGCAACCTCAAGCCAGACGGCGCAGCTTCTCGGGTGCATGTAAGCCCAGACGAGCCTCATCCTTGACCTCATTCACAAACACAGAGATTGCTCGACTCGAGGTAAGAGTGGTGGAGTCTCCACCAATGACTGTTAATTGCTCCAATTTTGTTAAAGGGTCAATTAACTGAACAATCATTGAGTTATCAGCTCGTATCGAACAAACACACAACACTGGCAGGAATGCGGACTCGATTACCTGCCTCAACTCTAGGTGGGATAGCATTTTAGTGGCCTTCTGATTTTATAGGGCGGCTCACTTTGAATGCCGGGCTATGAGTATAGGTAATGTGAATCCCTTTGAGACTCCTTCCGTCTAAAAAGGAAATATAAGGTAAACGAGGGCCGCCGAAAGCAGAATCGCGAGATCTTTACCCTGCCAATAGTGGCGCCAGGCCACTAATGATAGAGTGGAGCTCTTGAATTGAGCCCCCAAGGCTGCAGGAACGGAGTCCGCCCTCACCCATGAAAGCCACAGTTTTGATTTTCGCCAGCATGGCGCTCTCTGCCAGTGTAAATGCCGCCACTTTTTACAAGTGTGTCGACGCTTCCGGAAAGGTGACATTCACCGACTCGAATTGCCCAGCCAATCACAACCTTGATGACGTTGTTACCGCGTACAACCCAAGGATTAGTGGCTCGGGTAGCGATGTACGCATGGCGGAGCCCGCAGCCAGAATCTATTCCCAACCAACGTATCGAGCCAACGAGGCCAGGCAGGCCCAGGCGCCAGCGATAGCGCGCGGGTGCTCAACGGGGTTGAGCGATCAGGACCTGCGTACAGCCAAGGTACGTGGCGAGATCGTTCCAGGGATGACCAGAAAAGAAATCGCCTCGATATACGGAAACCCCACAGAAAAAGCCGCCCAGGGCGGCGGCACAAGCACTTACTGGCGCAAGGGCTACCGAGAGCTGGTGAGCGTGAATTACGACAGAAGCGGCTGCGTAAAATCCAGCTACCAATCCGGCGTTACGCCCTAGACCTCAATCTGAAGGCCGGCTTATGAGCCAGCTAGAAAGGAGCTGGCTCCTCCACCACTTCAAAATCCTCCGCCTCCACGGCCAGATCATTATCGGTCAGCCGCTCCCATCTCAATGTCACCGACTCATCATCGTTGAAAGTCATTTCCAGCTCGTCCGTCTCGGATAGCAGGCCCATCACCTCATCCCACTCCCGATCACCATCCCTATCCAAACGATGGATCGTCACCCAGCGCTGAATCTGGGCGACTGGTGAATTGATCATTGCCGAAACCCTCAGGCCGAGGTGCTCCAGACCGGTCATCACCTGGCTCTCCACTGCTTTTTTCTGCTTGTTCTGCTTGCTCATTGGCTCCCCCAGATAACTGTATATCCATACAGCAAACCGCAATAGTAGCCATTTCCCATCAAAAATAAATTAACCATCGGTATTGACGTCAATTTATACCGATGGTTAACTTAATTCATCGCAGCAAAAGATGCAGCGAAGGGCTTCAGGGCCCGCCGCTCTTTAACAACCCAACCGCAGAAAGCTTCTGGATCAGCCGGGCATTGACGTACCAGGCGTGGGCGACTCCCACCTCGATACGCCGTATTGCACGGTCCCAGCAGCCAAACCAGTAAACGTATGGAAAAAAGTCATCGCCCAGCCGGAGGTGGCGAGTAACACCGGCCAGTAAGACCCGATTCAAAAATTAGCGCTCTCGATAGCCTCGGCTGAGAGCGCCGGACCTCATGCACCCTGCCCCACTCAGCCAGGGCATTCAGAGCTGTAGCGTGCATGTTGTAAGGACCTGTGATCCACGGCGAACAGATGCTGTTTTGACGCCGTGAGTAGGAAGCTCGAAGCCCACACCGAAGACGACCGGCCAGCCCTGCAATCAGCAGCGGGCGCCTGGCCAACACCGCTGACGTAACAACCCGGCCTGTCGCCAGTAGCGAGGCCGGGGGTTTCACCGACAGGCCTTGAAACCAGGGCCTGACGGGAAACCAACCAAGGAGCAGGCCCATGTTGATTCTCACCCGCAAGGCAAACGAAACCATCCGCATCAATGACGATATCTCCATCACGGTGATCTCCGTCAGCGGTCAGCAAGTGCGAATCGGGATCACCGCGCCAGAAAGCGTTGCGGTGCACCGCGAAGAGATCTACCAGCGCATCCAGGCCGAGAAGGTCACTGACTCGGCAGCCTGACCGGCAGCAACTGGAGCGTCTGACCATGCCAACCAAAAAGAACCTTCAGGCCTGCCGGTCTATCGGCTTCAAGGGGGGATTTGTTCTGCACCAGGTCACCGGCCGGGCCATGTGCCTCGCCGCAGCCGGAACAGTTCGCGCCCTCGAGCTGGCCGCCGCAGTACTCGGGAAACGGTAACGCATCACTGCTGCACCTTGTCGACAGGGTGCATCGGGATGTAACCCAACCCAGAGGAATCACCATGTTAGGCAAATTGTTCGGCAAGAAAGCAGGCCAAGCCCGCGCCAGTGTCGCCAAGCTGGCAAATCGCGATCTGATGGAAGCGGTCGTGTACGGCTCGATCTACGTTGCCGCTGCCGACGGCGAGTTGGAAGAAAGCGAACTGTCGAAGATCGAAACCATCCTCAGCAACAATCCGGCGCTCCAGGGCTTCGGCGCTGAGCTGTCCAACACCATCGACCGCGCCAAGACCGACTTCAAGTCGGGCACTCGCATCCTGCGGCAAAACGCCGAGAAAGAGCTGGGCGACCTGGCCCACTCGCCGGCAGAAGCCCTGACCGTCCTCAACGTCATGCTGACAGTGGCAGAAGCTGACGGCGAGATCGAGCCGGCTGAGCTGACGGCACTCGAACGGAGCGCAAAGCTGCTCGGCTTGAACCTCAAAGACCACCTGTAACCATGCTGGGCAGACTCAGCAACAAAGCACGCTCGCTGGCAGCCTACGGGCTCGCCGGCGGTGTTGTCTTCGTCGATTCGGCGAGTCGCATTCTCTCAATGGTCGGCGACCTGGTTCTGGTGGCTCTGCTCCTGGTGGTGTTGAAGGCCGGCAGTCAGGAGTCGTAGGCATCACCTCTGCCCATTCCATGAATGGGCAGACGGATGCGGACGCACACCCGGCCCAGCGCCGGCCACCTGCATACAGCAACACCACAGACCGGCGAGCGCCCGCCAAGATGCCAACGGCGCGCCCAGGAGGATTACCGCCATGAAGTAGCCAAGAGCAAGACCCTCAGCCGAGGGCGCCCGCGATCACATGGGGAGGTCTGTGTGACGCCAACAAAAGCCCGGGCTCGCTCGGGCTTTTTCATGCCTGCCGATATCCGTCAGCCCTCTCCCCTGCGCCCATCGGCAACCAGCAGGCGGTCAGAGCGCTGACGAATACCCGCAACCCAACCAGAGGGATCGTCATGAACCAAACCATCAAGCAGAGCCAGGCAATCCTCAATGGGTTGCGGCTCCGGGCCACGCTGGCTACCAGTGAAATGTACCAATTGATCGGGCGCGATGAGCCAGCCCCGGCACGGCGCTTCCAGGTTGTACCTCGCGGCGACAACGCCTTCGTGGTCATCGAGCGCGCCACCGGAAACCCCAAGGGCGAATGCACCGGCCATGGCCCGGCGTGCGCGCTTGCCGAAGAGTTCGAGCAGCGAGCCAGGCTGCTTGCCGCGGGTAAATCAGCGATCAAGGGCTTCGGGTGGCGTATGGCCCGCTGGACTCTCGCCCTGGCCGCAACGATGGCTGTCTTCGCGCTCTACGGTGCCACGCGATGATCGGCGTGCCCATGCCGGATCCGCGAGACGCCGTGATTGCCGACCTCAACGCCCAGATGGACCGCTTCTTCGGCGCCGGCGGCAAGGTGCAGGAAGTCGAAGCCGGCGCCAGCGGCGATAAGCGCTTCATCGGCCCCAGCCCGCACCATGACCGCCTGCGAGCCGAGCGCGACAAGATCGCCCCGCAGGTCCAGGCCCTGGCCAAGTCAGGCAAAACCGCCGCCGAAGCCGCAAAGGCGATCGGCATGCACATCAAGCGCGTGAAGCTGATAGCCCAGGAGAACGGCATCAAATTCGCCGAGCCCGCATGAGGCGCCCAGGGAAGATCGCCAACGCCCGCCGGCGGATGTTCATCGAACTGCAACCAGAAAAACTGGAGAGCCGCCATGGCCGAGCAAGCACCACCCACGGCGGAAGCCCTGAAACAGCGCCGAAAGCGCGAGAAGGCGGCAGCAAAAGATGCTGCATTGGGCGTCGAGAAATTTACGATTGAATGCGCCGGCATCTTCAAGAAAGACCTCAAGCGCCTGATGAAGCAGCACGGCTTCAACAGTCAGCAGGAGGTACACCAGAACCTGCTGCGCAACGTGATCGCCGCCGACTTCGAAACAGCAGCGCAGATGCTCAAGTGTGTCGCGACACCTTTTATCGTTACCGAAAAGGTGTCGCGCGAATTTCACAATCAAAGCCTTGCCGAAATCCGCAAAGACCCGGGCGACGAGATCATCAAGCCCGAGTAGCCAAGTCTACCCGCTGGATCCAGACATCGGAGGGCGGTGTCTACTCGACTTTTATCCTCACATTCGGCTCGGACTCCATAGTTGGGCGCCGCAACTCAGGATCGCTTGCATCAAGGCATCGGAACTGCAGTTCAGCATTAGCGTAGCGGCCATAACCTGAATCCCTGGACGCTTCTTTAACAGGCATCAACTGCTTGCCCTTCTTACCACAAAATGCATCTGCCTCCTGATATAGCTCGGCTTTTACAGCCCCGCCGCCGAAGGTAGTGAAGCTGCCATCCTTGGCAATCATGTAAGTATCTCGCCCCATAGGCACAACACCCGGGCCTGAGCATCCGACGAGAATTAGAGCAAGCGTTGGAACCAGCAAATACCGCATCTGTAGCGCTCCCTGCATGAGTGATGGCGAATCATAGAGCCATCACCACGCCTCTTCACCAAAATTTAACCGCCGCCGCATCCATCCCTGGAGGGCGGCACCTGCCTGAGGTTTTCCCCTATGCCAATCCGCAACTGCATCATCCACCACCTGGACAAGAAGCCTGATGGCAACCCGGCCATCCTGCACCTGGGCCAGGCACTGACCGAGTCGTCGGCTACCGACAACCTGCTGGGTGACCTGAACGAGGCCTACAACGCCAAGACCGGCAAGGTCTGGGGCTTCTTCCATGCTGAATCTGGGGCTCACCCCCTCTCCGGCTGGCTGAAAGAGTTTCTGGCAGGCAGCACCGACTTCACAGCTTTCAGTCGGGTCGCCGTGGAGCACCTGCAGATGCTGATGGAGGAATCCAATCTCAGCGTCGGCGGCCACGCCATGTTTGCCCACTACCAGCAGGGCCTGACCGACTACCTGGTGATCGCCCTGCTGCATCACAGCGAAGGCGTGGCCGTTGGCGAAGACCTGGGCGTTGCGCCGATCCGCTACCTGGACCTGAGCCAGTTGCACCTGGCCGCGCGCATCAACCTCAGCGAGTGGCAGAGCAACCCGAAGTCGAAGCAATACATCTCCCTGATCAAGGGCAAGAACGGGCGCAAATCTACTGAGTATTTCCGCGACTTCATCGGCTGCCAGGAAGGTATCGACGGCCCTGGCGAAACCCGCACGCTGCTGAAGGCGTTCAGCGACTTCGTGGAAAGCGAAGACCTGGGCGAAGAGTCGGCCCGCGAGAAGACCCACACCCTGGTCAGCTACTCCATGGCCCAGGCCAAACTGGGTGAGCCGATCACCCTCGACGAACTCTCGGGTCTGATCGACGAAGACCGGCCGAAGAGCTTTTACGACTTCATCAAGGCGAAGGACTACGGGATTTCCGAAACCCTCCCGCCGGACAAGAAGACCCTCAACAAATTCCGCCGCTTCACCGGCCGAGCCGAAGGCATGTCAATCAGCTTCGAAGCGCACCTGCTGGGCCACAAGATTGATTTCGACGAAGCCGGCGGAACGCTGACGCTGCGCGGGCTGCCAACTCAACTTACCGAGCAGCTCAAGCGCGCAGCAGCCTGACAACAACCGCGACGCCGCATCCAGCCTGGAGGGCGGCGCCTGACTGGAGATAATCCATGGACAAAAACACCAAGATCCTGATCACGGAGATCCCGGGTGAGTGGATCCAGCGCCAGCGTAACGGCAGCCTCAACGTGTGGAACGGGGCGGATCATCACAGATTTCACCGTACCACTACTGACCTGCCTGAAGTCAGCCTGCGGCCCCCGGAAAACGGCCTGTACGCCGAGCGAATCGATGGCGCCTGGTACTGGGTTTCTGGTTGCGCCAAGTGCAACGGAACCGGCGATAAGTACAGCTACTCGGTGTGCGACAAGCACAACGCTTGCCGCCTGTGCGGCACTCACCGCTCTAAACTCACGGAAACCCCATGGGGTCACCCGGACGGCTTCACCTGCAAGCCTTGTCAGGACGCAGAGGATGCCGTTGCGAAAGCCGCGGCGCTGGCCAAGGTAGCCGAGAGCGAATACGACGAGTGGGATTATCGCAGCCAGGATGAATGCAAATGCCCGCATTGCGCCACTGTCATCCACGTTGAGTCGGAAGACTACGGCGACAAGACGATGGCCTGCGATACCTGTGGCGGTGAGTTCGAGATGGTCGTCGAGTACGCTGTGCAGTTCACCACCACGGTGATTGGCGAGCGCCTGACCGCCTGACTCGCCCTTTCCTATTCCGGCTTATCCTTTGCAGCCTCGTCCAGCTCACCGTGTGTCACCCATTTCGAATTGAGACCCTTTAGCCGATCAGAAAATCTGACATTCCTGGCGAATGCTTGCTCGAGCTTCTCGGGGGCTAGTGACTTCCCTTCCAAAAGGTCAAGCATGACTCAGTGGTGATGAACGTAAGCAGCAGCTGGTGCGACATTTGGAATCCCATTATTCGCGAGCGCCAACTGAATATCCTGAGCCCTATTTTGCGTGGCAAACTCCATAGCTGCTTTGGCACGCTCACGCTTGGCAAGAAAATGGCTCTGCACCCATATAGCACCTACTGATCCGACCGCGCCTACTAACGCGCCGAGTAAACCCGCAACAGCTGCATCCACTTCGTTCTCCTTGATCCGGCTCCATGCCGGTCACCCGTAATACCCCACTTCAACGAATCACGCCAGCCGGCGAGGATCCCCTATGCCCGATATTACCTATGGCTCGGTCTGCTCAGGCATCGAGGCCGCGACCATGGCCTGGCATCCGCGGGGCTAAAAAGCCGCCCGGCAATTACAAGCCACTCGAAAGCAGTATTTGAGATTCTTATAGGCCTCCAAGCTGCCTAGGGTTTATAAATATCGATTATTCTTGCGTGAAACTTCGATTGCATCTGATCAATACTTGAGAGTTCATCTAGCGAAAATTCAAGCATAAGACTCTCCAGACTCAACTTTCTTTTTTCAAGCTCCTCGATACGACTGGATAACTTACTAATACCCTCACCCGCCTGATCGAGCTCCTGATGCGTCTTCAAAAACTTTAGAGACGCCATACTAAGCGCTCTTGTAGCCTCCAATTTTTGAATATCACGAACAGTACTTGAATTTAGCCTCTCGATACTCTTAAGCAAGCTATTTTTTCGGTCTGCACGCCTCGCATCTTCTGCTGAATTACTAATATCTAGCGCCTGCTGCTTCTGAGAGTTAAAAGTATCGACTTGCAACCTGTAAATCGCATCAAACTCCTTTTCTTGAAGCAACAGCATTTTTCGCTGAAGCCTTATAGTAATCAAGATAGCAAGGAGCGTTAGAAATGAGATCAGCGGCCCCAGAACGCCACCTATATAACCGCCAAAATCTGACCAGTCACTAGATTTAGAGGATAGTGAGCCCCCTATATTTAACGCATACATACATACCGCAATTGCACACGCAATAACTGCTATAAGAGCCAGAATCTCTAACGCAAGAACCTCGACACGATCTTTTTTAAGATCAGCATCTGTACTTAATTTTGCTTGGTCAGCTTCCATTTCTTTTCACTGCTCCTTGACTGCAATAAGTAAAGCGCCTCGCCCCCAGCATGAAAGCTTATTGAAGACGCTCAGCCACCAGTTTCGCTCCCAGCTCCCGGCCAGCCATCTGCGCCAGCCCACGATCGGGAAAGGTTCGGTCACCAGCAACAACCGGAATCACCACATCTTCGCCCCGCTTCACCTCGACGTTGATCCGCCAGGTCTCCCGGCCTTCCTCGTCCTTCTCACACTCCATGTAGTTCCAGAGCTGAAAGCCTTCGTGCTCGTCATAAATATCGTGCTTTGTCATGGGCTTGCTCGTTTGAGTGAGGTGCCATCGTAGCACCCACCGCTTGGGCCAGGCCCGGCAAGGACTCCCGACACCTACAGGAATCGAGTTATTTGCGGCTATTGGTGGATATAGCACTGGAGCGTGCGTCGCAGCTAAACATATCACGTCATTCTTCAAGTTCGAGCATTAGTAGATCAGCAGATATTGCATCATCAATTTCACTCGCGCTCAGATGCGCCCCCTTAAAATCACTTTTTCTTAGAACTTTTTTCCCGATTATCAAAAAGCTTTTTCTAAAAGCTAGATACTCTCTAACGCCATCATGCCCTAACCGAAACAAACGATTGCGCTCTTTCGCTCCGAAGTCCTCAGAAAATCGCAGTGGATCTTCATAATCATCAGGGAAGCTGACGAAGGTGTATATCACATTAATTATTCTGGTAGGAATCCAGCTTCGTCCGTCCTTAGGATGATCGGAACTACTGACAACTTCACCAATAGTCTGTCCTTGATCGCCCCCGCAGAAAAATGCACCACTGAGCTCCTCACCGCCGACTTTCAGCAGATCACTAAATTTGTGCCTTTGTAAATCATGCTCAGCTTCGAAAATCAAACTGTGAGTTTCGGTAGTTATTTTCCGACTCAACGTATTAACTCTAGTTATCAAACGCGCACAAGTTACCCAGGCAACTCTATCATTTGTTAATTTACCGTCCACCACGAGAACATCCGCCGCCCTCTCAATCAAGGACAAGGCGCTTTCTAAGTTTGTAGCAGACTGAGAGTACTCCTTCCCATGATTATGGGATCGTATTCCGACAAACATAGTGCCGGCAATAAAAAGCATAATAACCACTTGTATGCAGTCCGCGAGAGTCAACGCCTGAATCTTAAGAGCACCGCCCCACACAAACAAGATGCATAAAATAGAGAATGCCACTCCCATCATAGTGGGTAGCAGAATATCAAATAAAGCCCCAAAAGCACTGCTGCGACTACGAATCCAATTGCGCATTTTAAACCTAATAGTAGGAATATCCATTAGACGACAGAGCCGTACTTATATAAACGCTTAAGCCCACGCCGATGATGCCAGCCTTAATTCAATACTAGATTAATCCATGAAGCTGGTGACGGAGGAAGACTAACATTCATACCAATTCCGCCGCCACCGGGAACCTAGCACCACCTTCAAAGTCAGCCGCTATAGCGGCCAAGGACGAAGTCATGCCTGAAGAAAACGCTTTGATTCAAGCCCTGCCAGTTGTGCGCG
>NZ_JANHLC010000007.1 GCF_028682395.1 Pseudomonas putida
CGGAGGCGCCTTTGTTGGCTGTGCTACTGCTTGAGCGATGACTGCGTTTCAGCCCAGGCCGAACAGGCGTGCGGCATTGCCATGGAAAAACTTCTCCACGACGGCATCATTGAAGCCGAGGCGCTGGGCATCCTCGATGCTTTGGCGGATCGGGCGGAAGGTATAGGACGAACCAAACAGCAACTGCTCGCCCAGGTAGCTGTTGGCCGCCTGCACATAGCCCTCGCTGCCGGGCAGGAACAGGTACATATCCGGCACCAGGTGGATGTTCGCGTAGCGGAACGCCACGCCCAGCGCCTGCTGCACATTGGGCCAGTAGCCGTGGTAGACGACAATCTGCAAGTCGGGAAAGGCCCGCGCCACGGCAGCCAGGGGAGCCGGGTCGTTGTAATGCGGATTGGGCGTAGTCGGCCCGCTCATCAGGAACAGCGGGATGCGTCGCCGTTGCAGGTGCTCATAGATCGGCCAGTACAGGGCGTCGTCGGGATGCCGCGCCGGTTCGGCAAAGCCCGGTTCCAGGTCGATCCCGACGAGCCCGAGCTCGTCCACCGCGTGGTCGATTTGCTGCAGTGCGGCCTCGACGCCTTGCAACGCCGGATCGACAGCGCCGATACCGAGCAACTCGTCATAGCCGTCGACGATGCTGTGAATCTGCTCATTGGGCAGGTGCTGGCCCGGTGTATGGCGGCCGACCACCACCGCCTTGTGCAAACCGGCCTCGCGCACTTCGCTGAGAAAACCCGGCAGATCCAGCGAGCGCTCGAAGTGATTGTCCGGCCCGCGCGTGCCGACCCGGCGATTGAGCCAGCGCGCGGTGGCATGCTCCGGCGAGCCTGGTTCGGCCCCGAAAAACGGGTGCAGAAAGGCTGGACGGCAGCGCATATCGATCACCTTCATGCGGCGCTCTCCGTGGTGCGTCCGGCGCGGATATCGAAGGCGCCGCCGGTGAAGGAACCATCCACGGTGACCTTGCCCTTGCCGGGCAGAAGCGGAAACACCAGCTCGGCAAAGCGGTAGGCCTCTTCCAGATGCGGGTAGCCGGAGAGCACGAAGCTGTCCACGCCCAGCGCGGCGTATTCGAGCAGGCGTGCGGCCACGGTTTGCGGATCGCCGACCAGTGCCGTACCGGCGCCGCCGCGCACCAGGCCCACCCCGGCCCACAGATTGGGGGCGACTTCCAGTTGGTCGCGGCGCCCGCCATGCAGGGCGGCCATGCGCCGCTGCCCTTCGGAATCCATGCTGGCGTAGTTGGCCTGGGCGGCCGCGATAGTGGCGTCATCCAGGTGGCTGATCAGTTCGTCGGCGGCGGCCCAGGCCGCTTCGTTGGTTTCGCGCACAATCACGTGCAGGCGCACGCCGAAGCGCACGGTACGCCCATAGGTGGCGGCACGCGCGCGGACATCGGCAATCTTCTGCGCCACGGCGGCTGGCGGCTCGCCCCAGGTCAGGTAGGCATCGACGTGCTTGGCGGCCAGGTCGTGGGCCGCGGGCGAGGAACCGCCGAAATACAGTGGCGGATAGGGTTTCTGCACCGGGGGGAAGAAGTTCTGCGCGCCCCGCACCTTGAGGTGCTCGCCTTCGAAGTCGACGGTTTCGCCCTGCAGCAGGCGACGCCAGATCCCGAGAAATTCGTCGGACGCCTGGTAGCGCTCGTCATGCTTGAGGAACACGCCATCAGCTTCTAGCTCCGTGGCATCGCCGCCGGGGACCACATTGAGCAGCAGGCGCCCGCCGCTGGCCTGGTCCAGGCTGGCGGCCTGGCGCGCAGAGGCGGTGGGGTTGCCCAGGGACGTGCGCAGGGCCACCAGCAGCTTGATGCGCTGGGTCACCGGCACCAGGCTAGCGGCGGTGACCCAGGGGTCCAGGCAGCTGGCACCGGTGGGAATCAGCAGGCCGTCGTAGCCCAGTTGCTCGGCGGCCACGGCGATCTGGCGCATATAGGCATTGGTCGCCGGACGACCGCTGGCCGAATGGCCCAGGTAGCGGGTGTCGCCGGAGGTAGGCAGGAACCAGAAAATATCGAGACTCACAGTGTTTTCCTCAAAAGCCTTCGTCGAGGGCGCTCGTTGGCGCCCGTGGGTGCACGCGAGGCAGTGTTCAAATCGACAGGTTGATCACCCGATGCCCCTGGGCGCTTTGTCCCGGACGGCGCTTGTTGACCATCAGCTCGCCGATACGGATCAGGTGCGCCCGGGTGATGTTGCGCGACAGCCCGAGCAGGCTGGCGGTGTGTACCTGGTTGTGATGGCAGAACTGATACGCCGCACGCAGCAGGGTGTCCTGGACCTTCTCGTGCAGCGCGCCGCTCTGTTCCTCGAACAACTTGTCGAAGGCGCGTTGCAGCAACGCTTCGGCGGTTTCCTCGCGGGGCCGCTCGTCGTTTTCGCGGGCGATGCGCAGGTTGGACAGGTGCAGGTTTTCCGCCCGGATCAGGCGGTCGCGGCAGATCAGCAGGGTGTGGTGAATAACGTTTTCCAGCTCGCGGATATTGCCCGGCCAGTCGTAGCGCGCGAGGCGCTGGGTGGCGCCCTCGTCGAGGCTGACATCCTGGTAGCCGAGCCGGCGGCTGTACTCGTTGATGAAGTGACGGGCCAGCGGCAGGATATCGCCCGGGCGGTCGCGCAACGGGTGCAACTGCAGGCTGACCACGTTCAGGCGGTAGTAGAGGTCTTCGCGAAAGTGCCCGGCATTGATCGCTTTTTCCAGGTGCACATTGGTCGCCGCCAACACCCGTACATTGATCGGGATGCTTTTGCGCGAGCCCAGGCGGACCACTTCGCGCTCCTGCAACACGCGTAGCAGCTTGACCTGGATCGGCATCGGCAGGTCACCGATCTCGTCGAGAAACAGCGTGCCGCCATTGGCTTCCTCAAACCACCCGGCCTTGGCCGCCAGGGCTCCGGTAAAGGCGCCTTTTTCATGGCCAAACAGCTCGGCCTCCACCAGGGTTTCCGAGAAGGCGCCGCAGTTGACGGCCATAAATGGCCCGTTGCGTCGCCCGCTCAGATTGTGGATATGGCGTGCCACCAGCTCCTTGCCCGTGCCAGTCTCGCCGATGATCAGCACGCTGGCTTCGCTGGGCGCGACCTGTTGCACGTGGGCGAGCAGCGCCTGGGATCGCGGGTCTTCGAAGACCTGGGCGGTGGCCCGGATCGAGGTGGCGAGTGTGGGTGACGGGGGCAGGGTCAGCAGTTGCATGGGCGTGCCTTAGGAGTAGAAAGACGGGGTAGGGCGCTTGCCATTGAGCGCCCACTCGCCCAGTTCATGGATGCGGTAGTCCACCGGATCATGCAGGGTCTGGGTTCTCAGGTTGCGCCAGTGGCGGTCGAAACGCAGTGAAGCGTGGGTGGCGCGGGCGCCGGTGACCTCGAAGAGCCGGTTGCAGATATCCAGGCCATGACGGGTGGCCGCAACCTTGGCCGTGCCGATGGACAGCGCCAGTTGCGCGCGCTCTTCACTGCTCAATTCCTCGGCCTTGGCCCAGGCCGCATCGAGCTGGGCAGTGGCCCGGTCGATCAGCAGGCGCACGCTTTCCAGGCCGACCCAGAACTCGCCGTAGTGACGCAGCACATAGGGGTCTTCACTGCTCTGGCTGGCGCCGGAACGGAACCACGGACGGCTCTCCTTGAGCGTGTAATTGCGTGCCTCCTCGAAGGCCCCTTCGGCGATGCCGAGGAACATATTGGAGAAGTGCAGTTGTGCGATCAGCGGGCGCAAGCCGGCGAACGGCGTGCTCAGCGGGCCGGGGTCGAGCAGCAGCTCGCTGTGCTCCACGCGCACCCGCTCGAAGGTGGCGCTGCCGCTGTCGGTCTGGCGCTGGCCGATATTGTTCCAGTCACCGTGCAGAGTGATGCCGGAGCGGCCGCTGGGAATGGCGGCGATCAACAGCTTGCCGCCGGCGCGTTCGTCGATGGCCGAAGCGATCAGCATCTGCGAGTCGCTGGCGCCGGAACAGAAGCTCTTTTGCCCGGAGAATTCGTACCAGCCCTCGAACGTGCGCATCACGGTGCGGGTGTCCAGCGGGTTCAGCGCATTGCCCCAGAACCAGTTCTTGCGGGCCGTCTGTTCGAACCAGGGTTGCCACTGCTCGGGGCGTGAGAACAGGCGTACGGTGGCGAGCATCAGGTGGTGAAAGCCAAACACGTGGGCGATGGAGCTGTCGACGCGGGCGAATTCGCGAATCACCTCGAAGGTCTCGCTCCAGCTGGCGCCCAGGCCGCCGTACTGGCGCGGGATGGTCAAGGCCAGCAGGCCGCTGGCGCGCAGGGCATCACGCTCGGCCTTGGGCGTGCCGCCGCGGGCGTCGCGCTCGACGGCCGTTTCGGCGAAGGTCTGCGCCAACAGGCGGGCGGTCTGGAGCGGTGTCGCCTGGGCGGGATGAAGATGAACACTCATGGGGGCTTCCTTGCTCGTCAGGCGGTCTTGCGCAGGGCGCGGGCGGAGTCGGCGAATAGCGCGGCAGCACGCTCTGCGGCCAGGCGGATGCGCGTGTTCAGCGCCTCGCTATGGATGCGGTAGTCGAGGAAGTCGCCCTGGCTGGCGTAGACGCCGATGGGCAGCGTCAGCGCCTGGAGAAAGCTGAACAGGGGGCGCAACTGGTGATCGAGCACCAGCGCATGGCGCTCACTGCCGCCGGTGGCCGCCAGCAGCACGGGCGTATCGACCAATGCGTCCTGTCCGATCAGGTCGAACAGATGCTTGAAGTGACCGGGAAAGCTGCCGCGATACACCGGCGACGTCACCACCAGCAGATCGGCGCTTTCAATGCGTTGCAGCTGCTGCTCGACTTCGGCCGGCAGCTCCGAGCGCCAGAGCGCGGCCCCCAGAGGGCGGGCGATATCGCCCAACTCGATCAGGTGGGTCCTGGCTGGCAGGAGGTTGCCCAGCTCGGCCAGGATCGATTCGGTCAGCGCCAGGGTGCGTGAGGGGCGACCCGTGCCGCCGGAAAGGGCGACGACGTTCAAAGGTGTGCTCATTTCAGGTAGTCCTGTTGTTTGGTGCAAGGAGTACAGGTCTCTGAGCAATTGTTGTGCCTATGATTTAAATCGTTATAAATCAATTGCTTGAGTGTTTTTAATGGCGTCTTCAGCTGTTGATGTCCGGGCGCTCTGCTGATTCGCTGTTGCTCTGCGGTCACTGGCGCGAATGTTCGGGCGCCAACAGCACGGCAGTGGTCACTGGCCATTCGGGCAGCTGTTGGACAGTTATAAGTAAGTTTTAATATTTCTAAAAATACTAACTAGAAATATTTAAGTAACTAATAGGTATAAGAAGAGGCGACTGATAACGGAGCGTTGCAGGCATTTGGCGTCTTGCCTTGCCCGTTGCGAGCAGGCTGCCATTGCCGCTGGGGGCAGGCGGGCAGGTCGAGGCCTGCCGTTGGCGGTAAAAAACGACGCAGCGAGCTGCGTCGTGGGGGTCGAGTCAGGGGTTAGAAGGGCACTGCCACGGTCAGTTGGCTGTAGACGTTGGTGCCATGGCCACCGACCTGGTTGCCACCGGTGTTTTCATCCTTTTTCGGTTGGTAGAGGCCGACCAGCGGGCTGATGATCAGGTGCTCGCTAACGGCCCATTCGGCGTACAGGTCCAGCTCGCGGGCATCGAGGTTCAATGTGCTGCGCTTGTGCAGGGTATTGAAGTCGAAGTACAGCGCGCCGAGGGTCAGGTTTTCCAGGGGCGTGGCCTTGAGGCCGACATGGTGGATGGCCGTGTTGCTGTTGAACGGCCCGGCGTAGTTGGAGGCGACTTCACCCTGGAACCAGGTGCCGTAGCCCGAGCTGAAACCGTTGAACAGCGAGTCCCAGCCTTGGGAGTAGCGGCTGTAGCGGTAGGTGACCTTGGGTGACCAAGGGGCATCGGCGAAGGTATAGCCGGCCTCGCCGTACCAGGCTTTTTCAGTGCCAGCGTCCTTGTCTTCCCAGGCGTATTCGAAACCGAAACTGGCATTTTCAATGCCCGCATCGCCTTCACCGCGCAGGCTGTAGACATTCATGCCGTCACGTTCCTTCTGGAAGTCACTGGCCCATTGCTCGGTGACGCCCAGCCCGTGAATCCAGGTCAGGCCCAGGGTGCCTGCTGTCCCGGTGTAGTCCAGGGTCCCGGCGGCCAGTTCGGTTTCGGCCTGGGCGCGGTTGTCGGACTTGAGCCAGAACACGCTGCCATGGAGGCCGTCCTGGCCGCCCAGGCGCAGCAGCGCGGTGCGGTCGAAGGCATGGCGTGCGGCAATGTAATAGGCACCGCCCCGATTGAGCGCGCCATCGGCCGGGCCCTTGCCGAGGTTGGGGCCGTCGTCGTTGATCAGGAAACCACTGCCGACTTTGATCACCTGGCGGCCAAAGGAGGCATCCACGCCATCTTTGCCCAGCACCGGGAACAGGTCGCCAGAGCGCCAGCCCAGGAACGCGTCCTCGATCTTGGTCGTGCGCTCCGAGCCGTCGGTATTGCCGCCTGCATCGCCATCGCCCCAGGTGGCCGAACTGACTAGGTTGAACGTGCCATAGGCCGTACCCGCGCCCGCCAGGCCCTGGTCGCCGCTGATGCCGTACTTGATAAAGCCTTCGCGCCAGCTCGATCCGCCCGGTGTGCCGTCGTAGTTCTTGCGGCTGTTCATCGCGCCGAACACCGCGAGCAGATCGGCGTTCAGGTGGGTGTCATCGTCGGCATAGAGTTCGTAGGCGCTGGCGGCTTGGCTGGTGACCAGCATGGCGATGCTCAGGCCGATGGCCTGGGATAGTGCTAGAACACGGGTGGATGGCCCCATGAAAGATCGCTCCCTGTTGCAGATAGTGGAAAGCCGGAACTTCTGTGGCTCCGGGACAACGCCGCAGGCAATGCGCAACGCTTGCGCAGGGCGTGGCGGTATTAGTCACATCGGCGGGCGGGGCACGTCTTGTCGATGGCTGCCACTGCCTTGATCGGCGCAGCCAGAAATGGCCTATGGGGCGCCGATGTCAGCCAGTGACAAGGACGGTGGCAGGCAGGGGCAAAGGTGTCGGTCGCCTTGTTCCGGTGCCCGGTGCGGGGAAGTGCACCGAGAGGGCGCGAAGCGGCGGTCGAGAGCGTCCCGTGCCCGACAGCGATGCTGGCTAAACCGTGAATATATTCTCGAATTAAATGCTGGTATCCAAATTGCAGTACTGCACGCCTTGGAGTCATTGTTGCGCCTATATGGATAACATGTTAACTATCTAGCGACAAAAACAAACTGCATCCACGGAGGTGCATATGAATGCTCAAAGCGTGGCACATGACGGTCTGGAAGGATGGCGTGCTTCCCTACAGGCCATTTGTGGTCAGTTCGAGACCCAGATGGCGTTCAATCGATCCCTGTTTATCGGAGAGATTTCGCTGCAATGCCATGCTGGTCTGCCGATGGCACACCTGCGCACCAATGCCGGGCTGATTGCCCGCGAGTCGATCAAGCCGGATCACGACAATGACCAGAGCTGTTTTCTGGTCAGCCAGCGCAGTGGCTGCTCGCAGATCAGCCAAAACGGAACGACGATCCAACTGGCCCCTGGCGAGCTGCTGCTGATGGACTCAGTGGGCTCCTGCGAGATCACGCCGTTCGGGCTGATCGAGCATGCCTCGCTGTCCCTGCCCCGCAATGAAGTGGACCGCGTGCTCAAGCGCGGCAAGTTCGGCAAGGTCAGCGCCACCAGCTCCAGCGGCAAGATGCTGCATGTGCTGGTCGATCAACTGTGCCGCGAACCCCAGGGCGCTCATGACGATGGTGAGGAAAGCGAAGCGTTGCGCAGCGCCTTTATCGCCCTATTGGCACCGGCCTTGACGGACGCGTCCAGGGAGCAGCCCAAGGCTGAGTTGATGCAGGGCAGCAACCTGCGCAGCTATGTGCAGCAGGTCATTGAAGAGTCCCTGGCCCAGCCTAACCTCACGCCCGTGGGCCTGGCGACACGCCTGAATATTTCCGTACGACACCTCTACCGTCTGTTCGAAGAGCAGGATGACAGCGTGTGCCGTTACATCCAGCGCACGCGCCTGCAACGCAGCGCGGATGACCTGGCCAATCCTTTCCACCGCAGTGAGTCGATCACCTCCATCGCCTACAAATGGGGCTTTACTGACTCGGCGCATTTCAGTCGCGCGTTCAAGAAGCACTTCGAGCGTTCGCCCAAGGACTACCGCGCCAATGCCCTGGGGCAAACGGCCTAGGCGCGGCGACCTGTCCTTCTTCAGACGCAGGACAGGTCGCCGTTACGTTCAGCCCTGCAGCGTGGCCAGGGTTTCCGGCAGGGTGACCCCGCCATCGACGATCAGGGTCTGGCCGGTGATGTAGCGTGCCTTGTCCGAGGCCAGAAACAGCATCGCTTCGGCAATGTCCCGGGGCTCACCCAAGCGCCCCAGGGGCACGGCGCTGGCGATGCGGGCAGTGAGCGCGGGATCGCCGAGGTTGGCCATGGCCGGGGTGGCAATCATCCCGGGTTCGACGCCGTTGACCCGTACGCCATAGGGCGCCAGCTCCAGGGCCGCGCTGCGGATAAAGCCATTGACCCCGGCCTTGGAGGCCGCGTAGTGGCTTAACCCCGGATACGCGACGCGCGGCCCGGTGACCGAGGAGGTCACCAGCAGGACACCCGCGCCCTGGCGCTGGAACAGCGGCAAGGCGCCCTGGGCCAGCCAGAACAGCGCCGCCAGATTGACCGCCAGGGTGCGCTCCAGCAGGGGCGGGCTGATGGCGGTAAAGGGCGTGAGCGGAAAATAGGCGGCGTTGTGCACCAGGATATCGAGGCGCTCCATTGCTGCGAGCAGCGCGAAGATCGCCTCGTGGTCAGCCAGGTCCAGGGTCACGGCCCTGGCCTGGCAACCCCGGGCACGCAACTCGTCGACCAGGGCCTGGGCCGGGGCCAGGTTGAGGTCGACGATCACCACCTGTGCCCCCCGGGTGGCGAAGCCTTCGGCAATGGCCCGGCCGATGCCTTGGGCGCCGCCGGTGACCAGCACGGTCTTGTCGATGAAATCCAGGCCTGTGTCCATCAACTGCTCCCCAGGGCGCTGTATGCCAGGGTAGGCACATCGACAATGCTCGACCCGCCATCGGCGACGATGGCCGCGCCGGTGATGATTGCTGCCTGTGCGCTGATCAGAAAGCGGCAGACACTGGCGATTTCCACGGCGCTGGCCGGGCGGCGCAGCGGTACGTCGGCACAGACCCGGGCATAGGCGGCGTCGAGGTCGCCGCCGTAGTGCTCCATGAGCGGGCGCATTTCTGCATCGGCCATCGGTGTGCGCACCCAGCCCGGACACACGCAATTGACCCTGACACCTTGCGGGCCATAGTCGCGGGCCAGTGAACGATTGAGGCCGAGCAGGGCGTGCTTGGCGGTGGTGTAAGCACACACCTGCGGCCCTGCCGCCAGCGAGGCGATGGAGCCCAGCAAAACCACGCTGCCGCGCCGTTCGATCAGCATCGGCAGGCAGGCGCGGGCACTCTGGAACGCGCTGTCGAGGTTGCTGCGCAGCGCCGCCTGCCAGGTCTCGTCGCAGGTCTGGGTGGCACTGCCCAGGCCATGCCCGCCCGCGCAGGCGAGCAGGGCATCGATGCCGCCGAAGCGGGCCTTGATCCGTTCGATAAAGCCGACCCAGGTCGCGCTGTCGGCGGCGTCGCCGACCAGGACCAGGCCACCGGTCTCGGCGGCGACGCGTTGCAGAGGTTCGGCGCGACGGCCGATCAGTACCAGATTGGCACCTTCAGCGGCCAGTTGCCGGGCGCAGGCCTCGCCGATACCCGTGCCGGCGCCGGTAATGACCACGGTTTTACTCATCGCCGTGCTCCGTGCGATTGAGCAGGTCGCAGTAGGACGACACCGCGAAGTTGGACAAGGCCTCGAAGCCTTCGCCGGCATAGCCGAAGATCTTGCCGTCGCTGCGATGCTGCTGCAGGTCGATCATCACCAGGCCGAGGGTCGGGACGATTTTCTCGCGCCAGACAAACAGGTACAGCGCGTCGGCGATCTTGTAGTAGTGGCAGCGGTCGGTGTCGCACAGGCCCTGCTCGACGCCCTTGAGGCATTGCCAGCTGTAGTACTGGTCGTTGAGGTAGATATGTTCATAGACCTCGGTGGGGCTGTAGCGGTAACGGTTGCGCATGCCGACCAGTTCGCGGGTCGGGGCATGGGGGCAGGCGCCGTCGTGCCATGGCCGGTCCAGGCTGCCCTGCAGAAACCGCGCCTGTACGCCGGTCAGTGCCTTGCCCGCCAGCGCACGGCGGTACAGGCCTTCGTCGAGGTCGGCGGCGCTCGGCAGCGTGCCGATCACGGCGGTGAAGGATTGGCTGAGGGTGTCCAGCACCAGGCTGATCGACCAGGCCTGGCCGTCTTCGTGCTTGATAAAGTCGACCAGGTAGATGCCTGGGCGTACCGACGTCGCGCGGTACGCTGCGCTGCCGCTGGAGTGGCCATCGGCGGCCAGCCAGTGCACCTGTTCGGCGTCGAAGCGGTGGGCGATTTCCCAGCCGTTCTCAAAGCGCAGGCTGAACTGCTTGCCGTCCAGCTCGGCCAGGTTGGGCAGGATAAACGCGTGGGGTGTGAAACCCTCGGCGAGGGCGCCTACGGTGATCCAGTCGGAGGAGGTGCTCATGGGGGGCTTCTCGTGGGTTAACGGAAGACTCAGTGTGTGGCGACGCAAACACCACGGGTATCAACCGGATGGTTGAGGCGCGAAGGTGAGTCAGCACCGGGGGGAGCTTGTCTGTCGTCACGGCCTGCCGCGAAGCATTGCCCAGCCTTAGCGCGGGTGGAGAAACAGCGCCGTCACCAGTTCGGTGCGATTGCTGACGCCGACCTTGCGAAACAGGTTGAGCAGGTGGGTCTTGATGGTGGGCAGGCCGAGATCGAGGTGCCGTGCCAGCAGCTTGTTGCTGGCACCGTCACGCAGCAGCAGGGCGATCTCCCGTTCACGTTGGGTCAGGCGGTCGAAGGTTTGCGCCGGGGGGCTGCCGATCCTGGGCACGGCCAGTTGCATCAGCCCGTGCAGGGGCAGCAGATTGGCCAGGTCCTGGCGGCTGAATGGGCCGAGTTCGCCGTGGCGCAGCAGGGAGATCCCGGCAGCGGGTTGGCGGTCCACCAGGGCAATGATTTCCACCACGTCGACCACCGAATGCCGGCGCAGAAACCTGCGGTATTCGCGATGACTGCTGTCTGCCTGACGCGCCATGGCCGCGTGCAGCGACACCACCGGCAATCCGCTGTCCAGGCAGGCGGCTGGCGTCAGCGGGTCCAGGTGGCGATAGTGCGTGAGGTAGGCGGTGTGCATCGGTGCCTGCATGCCAAGCAACTGGAAGTCGACGGCCTGCAACTGTGGGTCGATACGGTAGAAGACGGCCAGCGAGGCGGGGACGAAATGGCTGAAGGTGCGCAGACATTGTTGGCCGAAGGCACCGATTGGCGAAAGCTCGTGCATGGCAGGCTCCGCGAAGGTTGGGCAACGGCGCGAACCGCTGCCCGTGTCCATCAGGCTACGGCGTAGTAGTGCTTGACGAAGCTGTCGCTGACGACTTCCCACAGCACCGGCGTGCCTTTGGTCACGAACCAGCTGTCGCCGGCCTTGAAACGGCTGGTCTGGCCGCTCGACTCGTCGGTCAGCACGACTTCGCCGGTGACCACTGTAGCTTGCTCGTTGAAGGGGTAGACCATGCGGAACTTGCCCTGGGTGGTGCCAAAGTAGGCGGCGCTGACCGGATCGGTCGGGGCGCCGGCGGTCATTTTGCCGAAGCATTTGACTTCGCCTTCGAGGATCTCGGAGCCGAGGTCGGCAACGGTGCCCCAGGCATCCAGCTGGTCGAGGGTGATGCCGTTCTTGATGGCGGTAAGGGACATGGCAGTGACTCCTGATGAGTGGAAAAGTGAACGGGTGGAAGAGGGCGGTAAGGCCTATGTTCAGCGGCGCCCGGACCAATAGCCGGACAACTGGTGCCAGCTCTTGCCGCCGGTGAGCAGCAGGGGCGCGATGTGATCCTTGCCGATGATGGTGCCGCGCTTGACCGAACTGACCAGGTCGTAGCGGGCCGAGCCCTCGCTCATGCCCTCGGCCAGGACCTTGCAGATGATGTGGCTGGGAGTGACGCCAAAGCCTGAGTAACCTTGCACGAAGAAGGCGTTGGGCCGTCCGGGCAGGCTGCCGATCTGCGGGAACAGGTTGGCGCTCGTCGCCATGGGGCCGCCCCAGGCCAGGTCGATCTTCACGTCCTTGAGGTACGGGAAGATCTTGAGCATCAGGTTGCGGTTCCAGGCCTTGAGGTCGCTGGGAATGTGCTCGATAAACGGTGTGGCCGCGCCGAACAGCAGGCGGTTCTCGTTTGTGACCCGGTAGTAGTCGATGACCGGGCGGATATCGCTGTAGGCGCCGCGGATCGGGCTGATGCGCTGGATCATTTCGTCCGACAACGGCTCGGTCATCATCTGGAACGCATAGGTGTTGATGGTGGAGCGGTGCAGTTCCGGCTCCAGCTTGTTGAGGAAGCTGTCGCAGGCCCACAGCAGCTTGCTGGCCTTGACCGAGCCCTTGCCGGTGCGCACGGTGATGCGCTCGCCGTACTGCACTTCAAGCGCGGGGCTGTATTCGAAGATCTTGACGCCCAGGCCGGCCAGCGCCTTGGCTTCGCCGAGCAGCAGGTTGAGCGAGTGCACATGCCCGCCGCCCATGTGCAGCAGGGCGCTGCTGTAGGCATTGGAGCCGATGATCTGCTGCACGTCGGAGCCGCCGAGAAAGCGGATTTCATGGGGCGAGCCCAGGGACTTGAACTCTTTTTCCCAACTGCGCAGGGTTTTTTCCTGGCGGGCGTTGAAGCCCATGTAGCCGTAGCCGTGGCAGAAGTCGGCATCGATGGCGTATTTGGCGATACGGCCCTTGATGATATCGGCGCCCATGTCGCTGATTTCGAAGATCTGCCGCAGGCCGTCCTCGCCGACGTCTTTCTTGATCTTCTGCAGGTCGTGGCCGATGCCGGCCATGATCTGCCCACCGTTGCGCCCGGTCCCACCGAAGCCCAGGTAGCGGGCTTCCAGTACGACAATGTTGGTGATGCCCTTTTCAGCCAGCTCCAGCGCGGTGTTGATACCAGAGAAACCACCGCCAATCACCACGACATCGGCTTCCAGGTCCTCATGCAACGAGGGGAAGCTGAGATCGTACTTCTTGGTGGCCGTGTAGTAGGTGGGTGTCTCGATATTGATCATAAATGCAGCCTGGCATCAAAGTGAGGAAGACCTGCGGATGACGGATATTAGCCCCGGTACGGTGGGCACAGTCTTGTCCCTGTCTGCCGAGGCTCTTGACCCGGGCTGACAGGCCCAGGGCAGAGGTCTTCAGTCCGCGCCCAGCAGCTGCGCCACCCGCGCGACAGCGGCCAGGGCGCATGCGCCATCGAGGGCTTCGCTGGCGCCGGAAATGCCGATGGCGCCAATCACCGTGTGCTCATGGCGTAGTGGTTCGCCCCCACCAAACAGGGCCATGCCCGGTTGCAACGCCAGGCCCTGGCGGACGGCGGGTGAACACTGCTCCAGGCGGGCTTGCCAGGCGCTGGTGGCGATGCCGAAGCCAACGGCGGTGCGGGCCTTGTTCAAGGCGATATCGCGACTCTGCAGGGGCGCACCGTCCATATGGGCCATATGCACCAACTGGCCAGCGGCATCGACCAGGGCGATGCTCACCGTCACGGGCTCGGCCTTGGCCCGTGCCAGCGCTGCCTGCAAGGCCTGCATCGCGAGTTCCAGGGAAAGGCTGGTTTGTTGCCTGAGCAGGGCGTTCATGGGCGCAAGGTTCCTGGGAGATAGAACGGCAGATAATGAATAAGTTAATGAGTGCCTGCAATACGGCCGCGCCGTGCCGGGTGCGGCATGCACAGACAAGGCCCTTGGCAGTCGTGTGCAAGCGATCGGGCGCCATTTAGCGTCATATCCGGGCATCGATTTGATAGCCAAACGGTGCGCACATGTTTCTGAATCGTAGGGAATGGGCCCCAGAGTTGACCGCGATCCTGGCGCGAATCCGCCAGGGCGTTGACTCGGGTGCCGGCCAGTCTGCGGTACTCAAGCGCCACCCTGCGCTGGTGGCAGCGCTGGAAGCCTTGCTGCAGGAGAACCAGCGGCAAGCGCAGCGCCTGGACGAAGCGCAGGAGCGCGTTGCCGAGCTATTGCAGGCGGGCGAGCGACAGCAGGGGCAGTTGGGCGAGCTGCAGGCGCGTCACCAGGGGGCGCTCCAGCACAACGCGGCGCTGCAAGCCGAGATCGAGCGCCAGGGTTGCACCGCCGCCGAGCATGCCCGGGAAGCGCACATCTGGGAGTTGATCCAGTCGACGCTGACCGAGGGCGTCTGGGATATCAGTGTGGTGCAGGGTGAGATCCAGAACCCGGGCAGCCGGATGCGTATCTCCAACCAGTTCCGGACGCTGATGGGCTACAGCCAGCAGGAGTTGCCGGACGGCTGGGACGCGCAGGTGAGCATCACTCACCCCGACGACCTGGCGGGCATCATGGCGGTATTCGACCGTGAGATCGGCAGCGCAGGCGGCAGTGGCGAATATGCCTTCGAGTACCGGATGCGCCACAAGCAACGCGGCTATATCTGGTGTCGCGAACGCGGGCGAGCCTTGCGCAACGAGCGGGGGCAACTGACGCGGGTGCTGGGGGCCGTGCGCGATATCAGTGATGAACGATCCGCCTTGCAGAGCCATGAGCAGGCCGTGCAGCGCAGCGAGGAAACCTACGCGCAGATCGCTACGGTGGTCGCAGTGATCAAGACCATTGCCGAGCAGACCAATCTGCTGGCGCTCAATGCGGCCATCGAGGCGGCGCGGGCCGGGGAGGTCGGGCGCGGATTTTCGGTGGTCGCCGATGAGGTCAAAAAGCTGGCCGCCAGCACCCGCCAGGCCACCGAGCAGATCCAGGGCATGCTGCATCAGCACCCGAAAAAGTGAGGCCCGCCTGGTGCTGCGTCGCAGGGCCTGGTGTACAGCATGACAAGGTGCGCGGCCAATGCCCGCGCACCCAGACGCCTCAATAGGTGATGCACACCGATTTGGTTTCGGTGAAGCCTTCGATGGCGGCCTTGCCGAACTCGCGGCCCATGCCTGATTGCTTGTAGCCACCGAACGGCATGTTCGGGTCGACCGGCACATGGTTGTTGACCCAGACGGTGCCGGCTTCGATGCGCGGAATCAGGTCCATTACCCGGCCCAGGTCGTTGCTCCAGATACTCGCGGTCAGGCCGTAGCGGCTGTCGTTGACCATTTCCAGGGCCTGTTCGACGTCGTCGAACGAGAGCACCGAGAGCACCGGACCAAAGATTTCCTCGCGCACCGAGGTCATGCTCTGCTCGACATGGCTCAGCACCGTCGGCTGGACGAAATAGCCCGCCAGGTCGGGTTTGCCGCCGCCGGTGCAGAACGTTGCGCCTTCCTGGCGGGCAATCTGCAGGTAGCGCAGTACGCTGTCCTGTTGCTTGCGTGAAACCAGGGGGTTGATCTGCGCCTGGGGATCCATGCCGGCGCCAATGCTGAGGCTGGCGACCTGGCTGCTCAGGGCTTCGACAAAGTCCTGGTAGCGGCTGGCATGAACGTACAGGCGCGAGGCGGCGGCGCAGACCTGGCCCTGGTTGAGCAAGCCACCGCCGATGGCGCCCGCCACAGCTTTTTCCAGATCGGCATCGGCGAGCACCAGCATCGGGTTCTTGCCGCCGAGCTCCAGGGTGAAGCGGGTCATATTGTGCAGCGCCGCCACGCCGACCTGCTTGCCGACAGCGGTGGAACCGGTGAACGAGACCTTGTTCACCAGCGGGTGCGCGACCAGGGCGGCACCGGCCTGCGCGCCGTTGCCGATCAGTACGTTGAACACCCCGGCCGGCACGCCGGCCTCGATGGCCAATTCGGCCAGGCGCAGCGCGGTCAGCGGGGTTTCATCGGCCGGCTTGATGATAATGGTGTTGCCGCAGGCCAGCGCCGGCATGATCTTCCACAAGGCGATCATCATCGGGAAGTTCCACGGCACGATACCGGCGATCACCCCGGCCGGTTCACGGCGGGTATAGGCATTGAAACGCGCCCCGGCCGGCATGGGAATCGACACATCCAGGGTCTGGCCCTCGATCTTGGTCGCCCAGCCGGCCATGTAGCGCATGTAGCTGAGCGAGGCCCCGACTTCCACCGCCCGGGCCAGGTGGATCGATTTGCCCTGGTTGAGGGTTTCCAGCTGGGCCAGCTCTTCGCCGTGGGCTTCGACGCGGTCGGCGAAGCGCAGCAGGATCCGCTCGCGCTCGGCCGGGGCCAGGCGGCTCCAGATACCTGATTTGAAGGCCCGTTGGGCGCACTGGACAATGGCCTCTACCTGGGCGGTATCGGCGTGGACGGTCGTGCTCAGTACGCGGTCATCCGCCGGATTGCGCAGTTCGAAGCGGCTGCCATGGGCGGGCAGGTGCTGTGTCCCCTCGATAAACGAGGCATGGGTTCGCGAGATGAAGGCTTCGACGTTTGGCAGTGTCGTGGTCAGGGAGGACGTCACGGGCAGCTCCTGAAACTGGGCAGGTTGAAAGGTCGCCGGGGCGAGAGTTCTTCAGCATAGGGAGCGCGTCAGCGGCCTGCTTGACTGTGCCTGCCAGGGCGACTTGACCCTGCTTGCTTGGGGCGGTACGTGCTTTTGTGCGTCTGTCAGGGACATGCAACTGGGCTGGCAGGGAGGGGCAAGACGCTCCGTCGGGGTAAGCGCACTGTTGCCTGGCTGTCCGTCAGTACGCCTGTGCGTGATCGGATAGAGTGGGGGCTGGTGACCGGCCCCGAGATCCCGCTCACGGCGCCGCCAGAGTGCCGAGAGTTCTAATAACTAAAAATCTGCTTTCGAGGTCCACGACAATGTCGATCAACGATAGGCTCAACGCGCACCTGACCCGCGGGTCGGTGGGGTTTCCCACGGCGCTCGCCAGCACCATTGGCCTGATCATGGCCAGCCCGGTGATTCTCACCGCGACCATGGGGTTTGGCATTGGCGGCAGCGCCTTTGCCATCGCCATGCTGATTGCCCTGGTGATGATGCTGGCGCAGTCGACCACGTTCGCCGAGGCCGCCTCGATGCTGCCGACTACGGGCTCGGTGTATGACTACATCTCCTGCGGCATGGGGCGTTTCTTTGCGATTACCGGGACCATTTCCGCCTACCTGATCGTGCATGTCTTTGCCGGTACGGCCGAGACCATCCTGTCGGGTGTCATGGCCCTGGTGAACTTCGAACACCTCAATACCCTGGCCGAATCCGCTGGCGGTTCGTGGTTGCTCGGCGTCGGGTTCGTGATTGTCTTCGGGATCCTCAACTCCTTTGGCGTGAGCGTGTTCGGCAAGGCCGAGGTGATCCTGACCTTCGGTATGTGGACGACCCTGATGGTCTTCGGCGTCCTGGGTTTGCTGGCGGCGCCTGCGGTGGAGTTGCAGGGCTGGTTTGGCGAGTCCCTGGTCGGCACTGACCTGGTCACGACCTTGTCGCTGGTCGGGATGGCGATGTTCATGTTTGTCGGCTGCGAGTTCGTCACGCCGCTGGCACCGGATCTGCGCAACTCCCACAAAACCATGCCGCGGGCCATGGCCCTGGGCCTGGTCGGCGTAGCGTCGTGCATGTTCATCTATGGCGCGGCGATGAGCCGCCAGGTCGAAAACGTGTTGCTCGACGAAGCCACGGGTGTGCATCTGCTGGACACGCCGATGGCCATCCCGCACTTCGCCCAGCAAGTGATGGGTGATATCGGTCCGCTCTGGCTGGGTATCGGTTTCCTGTTCGCCGGCGCGGCGACCATCAACACGCTGATGGCGGGTGTACCTCGCATCATGTACGGCATGGCCGTGGACGGTGCGTTGCCGAAAATCTTTACCTACCTGCATCCACGCTACAAGACGCCGCTGGTGTGCATTGCGGTCGCCATGCTGATTCCCTGCCTGCATGCGGCGTACCTGGGCGGCAACGCCGACCATATCGTGCCGCTGATCCTGGCGGCGGTCTGCGCATGGGGTACGGCCTATCTGCTGGTGACCTTGTCGGTGGTGCTGCTGCGCATTCGCCGTCCGGACCTGCAACGGGCCTATAAATCGCCGTTTTTCCCGCTGCCGCAAATCGTTTCCAGCGCCGGCATCCTGACCGGCATGTGGTTTATCGCCCCGCCGGGCATGGAACGCAGCGAGATCTACATACCGTTTGCGATCATGCTTGGCCTGACCGCCGCCTATGCGCTGTTCTGGACCCTGGTGGTTCAGAAGGTCAATCCTTTCCGGCCGGTGCCGGCCGAGGAGATCCTGGCCAACGAATTCAGTCACGAACCGGGTATCCATAGCCATGACGCCTATTACAGTGCTTCGAAGCCTGTCTGATCGGTTCATCCGCCAACGCCAACCCTCGGGCTATCGCCCGGGGGAAACCCTGGCGCATGTGCGGCGCAATTTCGGGGGGCTGAGTTTCGAGGCCCTGGAGCCTACCCGGGGGCGGTTCGCTGCCGCCGACGGGCTGTTCTTCGAGGCGCAGGAGCGCACGCACAGTGAACTGCTGATGCACCTGGTACTGACCGATTTCGTGTTGCAGGTGCCGTCGCGTGAGGTGGGGGCGTTGCAGATAGAGTTGCGCCATACCGGCGCGGTCCGGCGCACGGGGCTGACCTGCAAGCGCCGCGCAGGTGAGGCGGCCGCGCTGGCGGCGCTGGAAGCCGCGTTGCTGCATGACCAACCCTTGTGCACGGCGCTGATGCCGCTGGACTTCAAGCGCCTGGTCATCGAGCGTGGCGAGGCGGGCGGCTGGACCGTCAGCCTGGAGCATATGGGGGCCAGTGAAGTGGTCAATCGCATGCCCAGTTTCCGTCGCTACATTCGCCTCGACGATCGGCAGCGCGATGGCTTGCTCCAGTCGTTGAGCGCCTTGCAACGGATTCTGCAGACCCTCTGAGCCGAGCGTGCAGCGCATACCGGGCCGCCCCTTGCGGTTGGCCGGGCTACGCTCGGTTATCCCTCTACCCTTTAGCTGTCTTGCTGGCCACGGCCGAGCGGTGGAGAGGGTGTACGGCCCATAAAAAAGGCCCCGTTCAGGGGCCAGATAATCCGGGGGAGGGGGCGGTGGTCACTGGATGCCCAGGCACAGGTATTTTTGCTCGATATAGTCGTCGATACCGTACTTGGAGCCTTCGCGGCCCAGGCCGGACTGCTTGATCCCGCCAAAGGGCGCGACCTCGGTGGAGATCAGCCCTTCATTGACCCCGACCATGCCGTACTCCAGGGCTTCACTGACGCGCCAGGCGCGGCTCAGGTCGCGGGTATAGAGATAGGATGCCAGGCCGAACTCGGTGTCATTGGCCATGGCAATGGCCTGTTCTTCGGTGTCGAAGCGAAAGATCGGTGCCAGCGGGCCGAACGTTTCCTCGCGGGCGACCTGCATGAGCGAGGTGACATCGCCGAGCACGGTCGGCTCGAAAAAGCCGCCGCCCAGGGCATGGGGCTTGCCCCCGGCCAGGATCCTGGCGCCCTTGCTTACCGCATCGCGGATATGCTCCTGCACCTTGGCCACGGCCTTGGCATTGATCAGCGGGCCCTGTTGCGCGCCTTCGTCGTCCGCCGGGGCAACTTTCAGGGCATTGACCGCCGCCGCTAGGCGGCGGCTGAATGCGTCGTAGATGCCGTTCTGCACCAGCAGGCGGTTGGTGCAGACGCAGGTTTGCCCGCTGTTGCGAAACTTGGAGCCCAGGGCGCCTTCCACGGCAGCGTCCAGGTCGGCGTCGTCAAACACAATAAAGGGCGCGTTGCCGCCCAGTTCCAGGCTGACTTTCTTGATGGTCTGGGCACATTGGGCCATCAGCAATTTGCCGATGCCGGTCGAGCCGGTAAACGACAGCTTCTGCACGTCCGGGTTGCTGGTTAGCTCGCCACCTATGGCCGGGGCGTCGTCCCCTGTGACGATATTCAAGACCCCGGGTGCCAGGCCGGCCTGCTCGCCGAGTACGGCCAGGGCCAGGGCCGACAGCGGGGTTTCCGCTGCGGGCTTGAGTACCACCGTGCAACCGGCGGCCAGGGCTGGGCCGACCTTGCGGGTAATCATCGCGTTGGGGAAGTTCCACGGGGTGATGGCCGCCACCACGCCAATCGCTTGCTTGGTCACCAGCAGACGCCGGCCTGGCTTGTCGTGGGGAATCACGTCGCCATAGACGCGCTTGGCTTCTTCGGCGAACCACTCGATAAAGCTGGCGCCGTAGGCGATTTCGCCACGGCTCTCGGCCAGGGGCTTGCCCTGTTCCCAACTGAGCAGGCGAGCGAGGTCTTCCTGATTGGCCAGGATCAGGTCGTACCAGGTGCGCAGGATCTGGCTGCGTTCCTTGGCGGTCTTCGCGCGCCACGCGGGCAGGGCGGCCTTGGCGGCGGCAATGGCCCGGGCGGTTTCCGCCTGGCCCAGGGCGGCGACGTGGGTGATGAGCTGGTCATTGGCCGGGTTGGTCACGGCAAAGCGCGCGCCATTATCCGCATCGACCCAGCGACCGTCGATATAGGCCTGTTGGCGCAGCAGGTGGAGATCGGTGAGCTTCATAAGGTTCTCGGCAGATAAGGGGGGGGACGTGCGATGGACCCACGGGGGTCAGTAAACCCCGCCACCTGAGCTGGCCGGCGCCGGGGTGTCCTTGAAGGCCCCGACCAGGGTCTGCAGGCCGCGCATCAGCACGGTGGTGTCGACGCCCACGGCGACGAACCGCGCGCCCAGTTCGATATAGCGTCGGGCCAGGCTCTGGTCGGCACTGAGAATCCCGGCGGCCTTGCCGGCCTGGGTGATCCGCACAATGGCCTCCTCGATGGCGGCCTGAACGTCAGGGTGACCCGGGTTACCGCGATGACCCATGGAGGCGCTCAGGTCGGCCGGGCCGATAAACACCCCGTCGACGCCTTCCACCGCGACGATTTCATCGAGCTTGGCCAGGCCGTCGAGGTTTTCGATCTGCACCAGCAGGCACATCTGCTCATCGGCCTGGTCGAGGTAGCCGGGAATGCTGTTCCAGCGCGACGCGCGGGCCAGGGCGCTGCCGACCCCACGGATACCGCGCGGCGGATAGTGGATGGCACGCACCAGCTCACGGGCCTGTTCGGCGCTTTCGACCATGGGCACCAGCAGGGTCTGGGCGCCGATATCGAGGACCTGCTTGATCAGCGCGGTATCGCCGATCACCGGGCGGATCACCGGCTGTGAGGCGTAGGGCGCCACGGCCTGCAATTGGCCCAGCAGGCCGCGCAGGTCATTGGGCGCGTGCTCGCCATCGATCAGCAGCCAGTCGAAACCGGCATTGGCTGCCAGTTCGGCGCAGTAGGCGTCGGCCAGACCCAGCCACAGGCCGATCTGCGCCTGGTCGGACTTGAGGCGTTGCTTGAAGGTGTTGATGGGCATTTGCATGGGAAGCTCCTCGGCCGGGTGCGGGCGTTTTTCAGCCCGGCACCCGGGCATCACGTGGCGTGTTCGGGCGGGCCTAGACGAAACGGCAGGCGATGCTGCCGAGCATGTCGTAGTCGACGTGGAAGGTGTCGCCGGGGTTGGCCGCGACCGGACGGGTAAACGAGCCGCCCAGGATGATTTGCCCGGGTTCCAGCGTGACGCCGTAGGGCGCCAGCTTGTTGGCCAGCCAGGCCACGCCTTTGGCCGGGTGGTTGAGGACGGCGGCGGATACCCCGGACTCCTCGATCACGCCGTTGCGGTAGAGCACGGCCGGGACCTTGCGCAGGTCGATCTCGGTCGGGCGCACGGCCCGCCCGCCCATGACCACGCCGGCATTGGCGGCGTTGTCGGAAATGGTGTCGAACACCTTGCGGGTGGCCTTGGTGTCCGGGTCGACCTGCTGGATGCGTGCGTCGATGATTTCCAGGGCCGGGATCACCCATTCGGTGGCATCGAGCACATCGAACACCGTGACGTTGGGGCCCCTGAGCGGTTTGCCGAGGATAAAGGCCAGTTCCACTTCCACCCGCGGCACGATAAAGCGCTCGAAGGGAATATCGGTGCCTTCGTCGAAAAACATGTCGTCGAGCAGGGCGCCGTAGTCCGGCTCGCTGATATTGGAGGAGACCTGCATGGCGCGGGAGGTCAGGCCGATTTTGTGGCCGACCAGCCGGCGCCCGTCCCGGATCTTCTGTGCGACCCAGGCGCGCTGGATGGCGTAGGCGTCCTCGATGGTGATTTCAGGGTGGTCGAGGGAGAACTGGCGCACCTGGATCCGCGAACGTTCGGCGGCGTCGAGGCGGGCGGCGGCCTGCTGGATAAAAGCGGCGTCAAGCATGTGAAACCTCAGGAAGTCTTGTTGAAAAGGGGGTGCAGGCTGCTGTGTTTGCCGTCGTAGACCTGGCCGGGCGCTTCGTCGATCTGCAGGGTGATGCCTGTGGGGTGCTGTTGGACCAGCCCGTCGAGCCGACTGCGCAAGACGGCCAGCAGGTTGTCGCCGACGGCCTTGTGCACGGCGGCGCTACGGCCTGCGCCCATGCGCAGGTTGGCGTAGAGAAACCGGTAGTCGCCCTGGCCATCGGCCACGGCACTGTGCGCCGCGGGGTAGGCCAGGACACGGGTGCCGCCGGTGGGGAACACGGCTTTGCCGCTCTCGTCGCGCTGCGCCAGCATGGTGTCGGCCAGGGCACGGCACAGGCCGGTCATATCGGCCTGTTGTTCCAGTTCCGGGGTGTAGAGCAGTACCAGGTGAGGCATGGTGGCTATCCTGCTGGGTGTCCGGTACCGGCGCGGGCCGGGCAAGGGCGCCGCGTCGGTGTCGGGCGTGGGTCAGATTCGGCCGGCGTAGGCGACGCCTGTCGGGTTGGAGGCCTGGGCCGGAGGAAGGCTGCTGCCATCCTGGGGCGTGACCGGGAACACGGCGTTGATTTGCCCGGTGCCGGAGGCGGCGAAGTAGGGTGTCAGGACCTCGGCCCTGGCGTCGTACTTCGACCAGCCGAGGGCACCCAGCAGCATGGCGGTGTCATGCATGAAGCCTTCGCCGTGGCCCTTGGCCGCGTACTCCGGCAACATGGCGCAGAAGGTTTCCCACTCGGCGTTTTCCCACATCTGGATCACCCGCTCGTCGAGGCTTTCGAGGAACGGGCTCCAGATCTTGGTGGCGAACTCGGGGGCCTGGCCGTTCTGGGCAAACCGGTGGGACAGCGAGCCGCTGGCCAGGAACGCCACGGTGCCGTCGTAGTGTTCTTCTACCGCCTGGCGCATGGCCCAGCCGAGGCGGGCGCTGTCGTTCAGAAAGTGCGAGGTGCACAGCGCCGAGACCGAAATCACTTTGAAATGCTGATCGGCGTTCATGTAGCGCATCGGCACCAGGGTGCCGTATTCCGGCGCCAGGGTCGTGGCGTCGTGGGCCATGGTTTCCACGCCGAAGGCGTTGCAGGCATCGCTGAGGATCTTGCCCAGGGCCGGGTTGCCGGGGAACTCATACTCCATGTTGCTGATGAAGTGCGGCAGTTCGTTACTGGTGTACAGCCCCTTGAAGTGCGGGCTGCTGTTGATGTGGTAGTTGGCATTCACCAGCCAGTGGGTATCGAACACCACGATGGTGTCGACGCCCAGTTCGCGGCAACGCCGGCTGATTTCGAGATGACCGTCGATGGCCGCCTTGCGAAAGCCCTGGCGCGGGCCGGGCAGTTCGGACAGGTACATCGATGGAACGTGGGTGACTTTGGCAGCCAGAGCGAGTGTGCCCATGGTCTTTCTCCTAGCGTGGCCCCGGGGGGCCTGGGTTCTTGTGATTGGTCTGCACGCAGGAAACTGGCGACCCGGACCGGGTTTATAAACCCGGTCGGGTCACTCATGCGAGCCGAACGTCACACGCCCCAGCGCGGGATGTGGTGGCTGCCCATGGAAATGCACACGTTCTTGATTTCCGCGAACACTTCAAAGCTGTACTGGCCGCCTTCACGGCCGGTGCCCGAGCCTTTCACACCGCCGAATGGCTGGCGCAGGTCCCGCACGTTCTGGCTGTTGATAAAGACCATGCCGGCCTCGATGCCACGGGCCAGGCGATGGGCCTTGCCGATGTCCTGGGTCCAGATATAGGACGCCAGGCCGTACTCGGTGTCGTTGGCCAGGCGCAGGGCCTCGGCTTCGTCCTTGAACTTGATCAGGCAGACCACCGGGCCGAAGATTTCTTCCTGGGCGATGCGCATCCGGTTGTCGACGTCGGCGAACACGGTCGGCTGGATAAACTGCCCCTTGGCCAGGTGCGCCGGCAGGTTGGCCGGGCGTTCGAGGCCACCGGCCAACAGGGTGGCGCCTTCTTCGATGCCAATCTTGATATAGCCGGTGACCTTGTCGTAGTGGGCCTGGGTAATCATGGAGCCGACCTGGGTTTTCGGGTCGGTTGGATCACCCACGATCAGGCGCTTGGCACGGGCGGCGAACTCGGCGACAAACTGGTCGTAGACGGTTTCCTGGATAAAAATCCGGCTGCCGGCGGTGCAGCGCTCGCCGTTCAGGGAGAAGATGGTGAACAGGGCAGCATCCAGGGCACGATCGAGGTCGGCATCGTCGAAGATCAGCACCGGCGACTTGCCGCCCAGTTCCATGGAGTACTTTTTCAGGCCGGCGGTCTGCATGATCTTGCGCCCGGTGGCGGTGCCGCCGGTAAACGAGATGGCCCGTACATCGGCGTGACGCACCAGCGCGTCGCCAGCCGTCGCGCCATAGCCCTGGACCACGTTGAGCACGCCAGGCGGAATGCCGGCTTCCAGGGCCAGACGGCCCAGCTCGTTGGCGGTCAGGGGCGACAATTCACTCATTTTCAGTACGGCGGTGTTGCCCAGGGCCAGGCAGGGCGCGGTCTTCCAGGTGGCCGTCATAAACGGCACGTTCCACGGCGAGACCAGGCCGCATACGCCGACCGGCTGGTACAGGGTGTAGTTGAGCATCTGGTCGTCGACCGGATAGCTGTGGCCGTCCATGCGTGTGCAGACTTCGGCGAAGAAGTCGAAGTTGTGCGAGGCCCGGGGAATCAGCACGTTCTTGGTCTGGTGGATCGGCAGGCCGGTATCCAGGGTTTCCAGTTCGGCAAGGTGGGGCACGTTCTGCTCGATCAGCTCACCGAGCTTGCGCATCAGCCTGGCGCGCTCCTTGGCCGGGGTGTTGGCCCACTTCGGGAAGGCTTCCTTGGCGGCCGCGACCGCCAGGTTGATTTCCTCTGCACCGCCGCTGGCGACTTCGCCGATGGCCTCGCCGGTGGCCGGGTTGTAATTGGTAAAGGTGTCGCGGCTCTCGACTTCCTTGCCGTTGATCCAGTGCTTGATCATGGTTTGTCTCTCTTTTGTTCTGGGTTAGCCGCGCGCGGCAAAGAATTCGCTTTCGCTGACGATGCGGTTGACCAGGCGGCCAACGCCCTCGACTTCCACCACCACTTCATCGCCAGGCACCACGTCGGCCAGGCCTTCGGGCGTGCCGGTGGCGATCATGTCGCCGGGTTGCAGGGTCATGAAGCTGGAGAAGTATTCGATCAGGTGGGGGATGTCGAAGATCATGTCGGCGGTGCTGCCTTGCTGCTTCAACTCGCCATTGATCCAGGTCCGCAGGGTCAGCCTGGACGGGTCCGGTACATCGGCCACATCGACGATCCACGGGCCGACCGGGGTGGTGGCGTCGCGGTTTTTCACGCGCAGGTTGGGTCGGTAGTAGTTTTCCAGGTAGTCGCGGATCGCATAGTCATTGCACACGGTGTAGCCGGCCACGTACGCCAGGGCATCCTCGCGCTTGACGTTGCGCGCCGGCTTGCCGATCACTGCGACCAGTTCGCACTCGTAGTGCATGTATTTGACGTTGTCTGGGCGCCAGGTGACCTGGTTGTGGCCGGTGTAGGTGCCTGGCGACTTGATAAACGCCAGCGGCTCGGTCGGCGGGGCGAAGGCCAGTTCGGCGGCATGGTCGGCGTAGTTCAGGCCCAGGGCGAACATGCTGCCCTCGGCGGGCGGCAGCCATTGCACGGCCTGTTCGGCAAGCAGGCGGCCATCGGGCAGGCGCACGGCATTCTCGGCTTCAACGGTGACGTTGTAGACCTGGTCTTCGTAGCGGATTCGGGCGTGTTTCATAAAAGGTCTCCTTACTCCACCACAACGGTGTTGGACAGGCGGCCCAGGCCGCTGATTTCGACGACCACCTGGTCGCCCGGCTGGACATCGACGCGGCCTTCGGGGGTGCCGGTAATCAGGACATCGCCGGCGTGCAGGGTCATGAATTCGCTGAGCTCGGCAATCAACTGGCCGATGTTGCGCACGAAGTGGGCGGTGCTGTTTTCCTGGCGGACTTCACCGTTGACCCGCAGCGTCAGGGTCAGGTCATGGGGATCGGCGATGTCGCTGACCGGGACCACTTCGCCGCTCAGTGAGCAGAAGCCGTCGCGGCACTTAGCCTTGACCGCAGGGCGGTAGTAGCTGTCTTCCGGCAGGCTGAATTCATTGACGATCACATAGCCGGCGACATATTCCAGCGCCTGCTCGGCGTTGACGCGGCTGGCGTCCTTGCCGATCACCACGCCGAGGGCGGGGCCGGGCTGCAGGCGCTCGCCGGTCGGCATGACCACGGGCTGGCCGTCGCCGTTGCGGGTATTGGGGGTCTTGATAAACAGTACGGGCTTGACCGGTGGCTTCTGATAGGGCGGTTGGTTGAACTCGTCCAGGCGGCTTTGCAGCAAGCCCTGGTAGTTCAAGGCAATGCCAAACAGGGTGCCTGTGGCGATTTCGCTAGTGGCGCGACGCATGCTTCACTCCTGGATCGGGCTGGGCGGTCCCCAGTGGGTAGTGGCTCTATAGGGAAGGCTTTCGCCGGTAGATTGTTAACATGCTAATGTTATAATTAATATGTTAACGATGGTCAAGCCGTGGATGCTCCCGAGGCTCGATCCGGGTCTATTAGAAAAGGCTTTTGGTCCCAGGGATTGTCCTGGCCTGCCATGGCTTTTGACCTGAGCTGCCAGGGCGGGCCGGATCGCCATCAGCGGTTTGCGTCGGCCCTGGGTTGTTGCTTAAATCACTCACTGTCTTCATTTTTTTGGCCGGAGAGCCACTTTCCCTATGTCTGCACCTCGTCCCTCACTGACACTGACCCTCTTGCAAGCGCGTGAAGCGGCCATGGGCTTTTTTCGCCCCTCGCTCAACCAGCACGGGCTGACCGAACAGCAATGGCGGATCATCCGCATTCTTCGCCAGAACGGTGAGCTGGAGAGCTATCAACTGGCCGAGCAGGCCTGCATCCTCAAGCCGAGCATGACCGGTGTGTTGTCGCGCATGGAGCGTGACGGCCTGGTTCGCCGCTGGCGCTCGCCTCAGGATCAGCGTCGCGTGCATGTGGGGCTGACCGAGAAGGGCCAGCAGTGCTTTGTCTCGATGAGCGAAGACATGGAGCGTAATTACCAGCGCATCCTCGAACAGTTCGGCGAGGAGAAACTGCACCTGCTGCTGGGCCTGCTCGAAGAGTTGAAACAGGTCAAGCTCTAGCTCCGGGCCGGTCCGGTCCGACTCATCGAGTAGTGTTGATGGCGGCTCTCCCTTCGATTCCCAACATCCACATCGGCCAGGCCTACGACCAGCGCTATGCCGACGCCGAGGTGCATTACGATGCCCTGGGCAAGCTGGCGGATTTCTTCGGCCGCGATATGCATGTGCATCGCCATGACCGGTTTTTCCAACTGCACTACGTCAAGAGCGGCACGGTGCGGGTGTATCTGGATGACCGGCATTACCTGCAGGAAGGACCGATGTTTTTCCTGACGCCGCCGACCATTGCCCATGCCTTTGTTACCGATGCCCAGAGCGACGGCCATGTGCTGACCGTCAGCCAGCAACTGGTCTGGCCGTTGCTGGAGGACAGCGTGGGGTTGGCCGGTGGGGCGCGGATTGCGCCAATTTGCGTGGCGGTCGGCGAGCTTGATGCGCTGTATGAAGGGGAGGCGCAGCGCCTGACCCTGTTGCTCGATCAATTACGCAGCGAGTTCGCGGCCCAGCAGCCGGGGCGGGCCATTACCCTGGAAGCGCTGACGCGGTTGATTTTGATCAGCGTGCTGCGCCTGTCCGCGCCCTCGCTGTCCGCACAGCCGTCACGCAGCGAAGACCTGCATATCTTCCAGCGCTTCACCACGCAAATCGAGGCGCACTACCTTGAGCACCTGTCCCTGAGTCGCTATGCCCAGTTGGTTGGGGTGGCGGAGGCGCGGCTCAACGATGCCTGCCGACGGGTTGCCGACCGGCCGTCCAAGCAGCTGGTGTTCGAGCGATTGATGCAGGAGGCCAAGCGCCTGCTGCTATTCACCGGCAGTACGGTGAACGAGATCTGTTATTGGCTGGGGTTCAAGGATCCAGCGTATTTCAGCCGGTTCTTCACCCGCCACGCCGGCGTGACCCCGGGCGAGTACCGGCTGCGCAGCCGGGCCAGCGCTGAAGGCTGAGCCATGAAGAAATAGAAAACGGCCCCGGTCTGCACCGGGGCCGTTGTGTTTTACAGCAGTGGCAGGGTGTAGCCGATGATGATGCGGTTTTCGTCGATATCCGAGGTCAGCCCATTGCTGGAACGCAGGCTGGCGTTGCGCAGGCGGATATTCAGGCCTTTGACGGTACCGGACTGGAAGGTGTAGACCAGGTCGGTGTCACGTTCCCATTCCCGGCCGCCGCTGATCTTGGCCGTGTCGATATTGCGGCCGTTGACGTAGCGGGTCATGAACGTCAGGCCGGGCACACCCAGGGCGGCGAAGTCATAGTCGTAGCGCGCTTGCCAGGCATCGGTATTGGCTTTGGTGAAGACGTTGATCGTCACCAGGTTGACCGAGTAGGGGTCCAGGCCCGGGTAGGCGAAGTCGCCGTCGCCGGAGAGGTTCTGGTAGCCCGCGCCGAACTTATGGGCGCCCACGCCCAAGGTCAGCATGCCGTTGAAGAACCGGTTGTCGATACGCCCGCCATCGACGCGCGCGGCGCTGCGATAACGGTGGTCGCCTTGCTCACCGGTGTCGAAGTAGCGCAGGTCGGTCTTGAGGGTCACGCCCTGTGCCAGCGTGGCGTTGTGCACCAGCCCGGCATAGTGCTGCTGATAGATGTTGTCCATCTTGGCGTAGTAGTAGCTCACCACCAGGGCCGGGTTGATGGCGTAGCTGCCGCCGGCCAGGTCCAGGTGGGCACTCTCGACGCCGGCGTAGTTCATCTCGTCGTTGCTGGACGAATCGCGCAGGTTGATCTTCTCCAGGCGCCCGGCGTTGAGGGTCAAGCCCTCGATTTCCTGAGAGGTCACCAGGCCACCGGTGTAGGTGGAGGAGAGCAGGCGCGTGTCGTTGTAGGCGGCGACCGGCAACTGCGGTTGCAGGGTGCCGACCTTGAGCACGGTCTTGGACAACCGCAGCTTGGCGGCGACGCCCAGTTCGCTGTAGTTGTCGTCCGGCTCCAGGCTGTTGGGGCCGTAGGGCAGCAGCCCGGTGCCGCGCCGGTCACGGCTGGAGTCGAGCTTGATGCCTGTCTGGGCAATGGCGTCGAGGCCAAAGCCGATGGTGCCTTCGGTGAAGCCCGACTCAATGCGCGCCGTAAAGCCCTGCGCCCATTCCTCGGCCTTGTTCTGGGGCGCGCCGCTTTGGCGGAAATCGCGATTCATGTACATGTTGCGGGCTTCGATACTGGCTTTGGTGTCGCTGATGAAATCGGCATTCGCCATGTGGCTGAAACCACAGGCAGTGCCGAACAGGCAGGCCAGTGCCGGGGTGGAGCGTGAAATCCTGATCATTGTTGTTATCTCTAGGATAGGTGTTGGCGTGTCGACACGGCGGTGGAGCCTGGGGCCGCGTGAAAATAATGTAGTCATATTGTTAAGTTATTAACAATAGTATTTTTCAGCCTTTGAAAAAATAAACGATCTTCATTTTGCGCTGTTTTGACTTGTATCTATTTGAATATAAAGGATTTGAAGGTATTTTTGACGGCCTTGAAAACCTGCCGGAGCGCGAGAGAATGTTTGCCGAGAGGTTGACAATTTCAGGGAAAAAATTAACTTATTAACGGATTGCGCTTCCTTAGAGCTATCGCGCCAGCGTGGCCACAACAACAACACGGAGCTAACACCATGAAAACAATCAGAATTACTGCCTTGTGTCTGGCCATGGCGGGCGCCGCATCGGCCCAGGCTGAAACCGTAACCCTCAAGATCGCTCACTTCCTGCCTTCCACTTCCAACGCCCAGGCCAACATCATCGAGCCATGGTGCGAGCAGTTGCGCCAGGAGTCGGACGATCGCATCAAGTGCCAGCTCTATCCGTCGATGCAGTTGGGCGGCACCCCGGCCAAGCTGGCCGATATGGCGCGCAACGGCGTAGCCGATATCGTCTGGACCGCTCCGGCCTACTCGGCGGGCAAGTTCCCCCGTGTCGAGGCGCTGGAGCTGCCGTTCGTGCTGCCCTACGGTGGCAAGGCGGGTAACGCGATCATCTGGAATTTCTACGAGCAGTACGCCAAGGACGACTTCAAGGGCTACAAGGTGCTGGTGGTGCACGGTGACGGCGGGATGAGCCTGCACACCCGAGGTAAAGCCGTGCAAACCCTGGCCGACCTCAAGGGGCTGAAGCTGCGTGCTTCGAGCCGCACTGCAGCGAAAACCGTGGAGAGCCTGAGCGCGACCCCGGTGAGCATGCCGCCGGCGCAGATGACCGAAGCGATTTCCAAGGGCGTGGTCGACGGCGCACTGGCTGCCTGGGAAGTGGTTCCGGCGACCAAGCTTGATGAAGTCACCCAGTACCACAGCGTGACGCCTGCCGGGCAGCCGGCCTTTGGCTACACCGTTTTGGCCATGCTGATGAACCAGAAGAAATTCGACAGCCTGCCGGCGGATCTGCAAGCGATCATCGAGCGCAACAGCGGCAAGGCGCTGTCCGAACGTTTCGCCACCGCGTGGGACAAGGCAAGCGATAGTGCCCTGGCTGCCACGCCGGCCAGCGGGTTGGTCACCATCGATGCCAAAGCCTATGGCGAAATGCAGGCCGCTTCGGCCGTTGCCGTAGAGCAGTGGGTCAAGGAAGCCAATGACAAGGGCCTTGACGGCAAGGCGCTGGTCCAGGACGTTCGCAGCCTGTCCGGCCTGGCGCAGTAATCGTCATGCAGGAATCTCTGACCATAGAGTTCGATGCCCAGCAGCATCGTGGCTGGCTACGGGGCGGCCTGTTGTGGTTGACCCAGGGCTTTGCCATGGCCGGTGGCATGCTGCTGATCGCGTTGATCGCCATGTCCCTGGTGTCCATCGTCGGGCGCAAGCTGTTTTCCATACCGGTGCGCGGCGATATGGAGTTGGTGGAAGTAGGGGCGGCGATGGCTATCGCCGCCTTCCTGCCGCTGTGCGAGCTGCGCGGCACCCATATCAAGGTCGACGCACTGACCTCCTGGCTGCCGGCCATGGCCCGCGACACGCTCGATTGCCTCGGGCATCTGCTGTGCTGCGCCGCGGCCTGGATCCTGGCCTGGCGCACATGGCTGCAGATGCTCGAAAGCCACGAGTTTGGCGAAACCACCACGCTGCTGTCCTTTCCGCTGTGGATTCCCTTGCTGTTTATCGTACCGAGCCTGGTGCTTCTGGGCGTGTGCGCCCTGGCACGGGTGCAGGATGTCTGTCGTAAAGCCGGGAGGCGTGCATGAGCGGTTTGGTATTGGGGCTCATTGCCCTGGGCATCACCACGGGGCTGCTGTTGCTGCGGGTGCATATCGGCGTGACCATGCTGATCGGTGGGGCAGCCTGCTTTTGGGCGCTCAACGACGGCGATCTGTCGAGCCTGATGTTCACCCTTAACTCCCTGGCTTACTCGCGGTTGTCCAACTACGACCTGGCGGTGATCCCGCTGTTTGTGATGATGGGCCAGTTTGCGACCCATGGCGGTTTGTCCCGGGCGATTTTCCGCTGCGCCGCGGCGTTTATCGGCCACTGGAAAGGCGGCATGGGCCTGTCGGCCATCGGTGCCTGTGCCGGTTTCGGCGCGATCTGCGGCTCGTCCCTGGCCACGGCCGCGACCATGAGCCATGTGGCGCTGCCGGAGCTGCGTCGGCACAACTACTCCGGGCGCCTGGCCACGGCCACGGTGGCGGCGGGGGGCACGCTGGGGATTCTGATTCCGCCGTCGGTCCCGTTGATCATCTATGCGGTGCTGACCCAGGAATCGATTGCCAAGCTGTTTGTCGCGGCCATTGTGCCTGGCGTGGTGGCGATCATCGGTTACATGATCGTACTGAGAATCATGGTCGCCCGCGAAAGCCAAGCGACCGTTTCGGTCAAGGCCACGCCGCTGGAACGGGCCAAGGCCCTGATCAGCGTGTCGCCGGTAATTGGTGTGTTCCTGGTGGTGATCGTCGGTATCTACGGCGGCTGGGCCAATCCGACCGAAGCGGCCTCCATCGGTGCGGCGGCGTGCGGGATCCTCGCGGTCTGGCAGGGCGGCATGCGCTGGAGCGGGTTTCGCGCCAGCATGCTCGGCACCGCCGAAACCACGGCGATGATCTTCCTCGTGCTGCTGGGCGCCGACCTGCTCAACTCGGGCCTGGCGCTGACCCAGATGCCGGGCGAGCTGGCCGCATGGGTGATCGGCAGTGGCCTGGCGCCGATGCTGGTGCTGCTGATTATCCTTGGCCTGTACCTGCTGCTGGGTTGCGTCATGGATTCGCTGGCCATGATCCTGCTGACCATCCCGATTTTCTATCCGATGATCATGGGCCTGGATTTCTTCGGCATGAGCGAGACCGACAAGTCGATCTGGTTCGGCATCCTGGCCTTGATGGTGGTGGAGATCGGCTTGATCCATCCGCCGTTGGGCATGAACCTGTTTATCGTCCAGCGCAGTGCGGGTGACGTTCCCTATGGCGAGACTGCCAAGGGGATCGTGCCGTTCCTGTGCTCGGACCTGATACGCATTGCCCTGCTGGTTGCCTTCCCCGGGCTGAGCCTGTGGCTGCTGGCGTTCTAAATGTGAACACGCTCCTTTGGGCCGCCTTCGGGCGGCTTTTTTTCGTCCGATAAACCGGAGATGGCATGTCCTTAGTCCATACGCCCCTCGTTCATACACCCCGACGCTTGATTGTCCTGCTCGCCGCGCTGGTGGCCTTTGGGCCGTTGTCGATTGACATGTACCTGCCAAGCCTGCCACTGATTGCCGCCGACTTGGGGGCCAGCGAGCAGCAGGTCCAACTGACTATCGGGGTTTTTCTCGCCGGGTTCAGCCTGGGCATGCTGTTCTACGGACCGCTGTCCGATCGCTTCGGTCGGCGTCGCCTGCTGCTCGCCGGTATCGTGCTGTACCTGTTGGCCACCCTGGGTTGCGCGCTGGCCAGCGCACCGGGGCAGTTGATCGGCTGGCGCCTGGTGCAGGCCTTGGGCGGTGCCGCTGCCTCGGTGCTGGCCCGGGTGATTGTGCGCGATCTGTTCCCGCTCGATGATGCGGCGCGGGTCCTGTCGCTGATGCAGCAGGTGACCTTGATCGCGACCCTGATCGCTCCGGTGCTGGGCGGCTACCTGATGCTGTTCAGTGGCTGGCGCGCGCTGTTCGTGGTGCTGCTGGTCCTGGCCGGGCTATGCCTGGTGTGGGTGCTGCGCGCGATTCCGGAGACCCATCCTGTCGCCGCACGCGGCACCTCGCTGGCCAGCGCCTTCAAGGCCTATGGCGTTATCGTCCGCTCACCCCGGGCACTGGGCTATATCCTGTGCATGGGCCTGACCTTCGCCGGCATGTTCGCCTTTATCACGGCCTCGCCCTTTATCTATATCCAGTACTTCGGCGTCGCCCCGCAGCACTATGCTTGGCTGTTCGCCCTGAATATCGGCGGGATCATGGGCGTGAGTTTTCTCAATGCGCGTTGGGTCGGGCGGCTCGGTTCCCAGCGTCTGCTCGGGTTGGGTGCCCTGACGGCGGCGTGCGCGGGGCTGGCGCTGCTGCTGTGTGCCGGTTTCGCCGTGGGCGGCCTGCCAGCGCTGGTGCTGTGTGTGCTGCTGTTTGTCAGCGTGACGGGATTGATTGCAGCCAACTGCCTGGCCAGCTTGATGGCGATTTTTGCCCGCCAGGCTGGGGCCGCAGCCGGGCTGGCGGTGGCCATGCAGTTCGGTCTGGGTACCCTGGCCAGCGCCTTGGTGAGTGCCTTATATGACGGTACGCCCTGGCCCATGGGCCTGGTGGTCGGGGTGGCCGGCTGCGGCGCCTTCCTGGCGTTTCGCCTTACCCGGCTTTGACGCTCGCCTGGCGCGCGGCCCAGGCGGTGTAGGCCAGCAACAGCGCGCCTGCGCCGAGCAGTACCCCTGGCGCGCCCAGGTGCACCGCCAGCAGGCCGGCCAGCAGGCCACCGATGGCGTCGAAGCCGAAGCGGGTCGAGGTGTACAGCGACACCACCCGGCCCCTGAGCGCTTCGGGGGCGTCGCTTTGCAGCAGGATATTGGTGCCGACATTGCAGATCGTGATGCCGAACCCGAGCAGCGCCATGGCGATCAACGACAACCAGAACTGGCTACTGAGGGCCAACAGCAGCATGGCCAGCCCGCTGACGGCGGCACTGGCCAGAATGAACGCACGCAGCGGCGCGGTGTGGCGATTCCCGGCCAGCACCACGCTGGACGCCAGTGAACCAAGCCCGGCCGCCCCCCACAACCAGCCCAGGGTGGTGGCATCGCCGGCGAAGATATCGCGGGCAAACACCGGCAGCAGCACCACATAGCTGGAGGCGGTGAGGTTGATCATCAGCACGCTGAGCATCAACTGTTTGACCTGCCGGTCGTTGCGCACATAGCGCAGGCCTTCGCGCAAGACATTGCCGAACGAGCCGCTGGCGCGCGGCGAGGCGGGCAGCTGGATGCAGAGCAGGCCAATGACCAGGGCCAGGTAAGAGGCGCCATTTAGCGCAAAGCACACGGCCTCGCTGACCACGGCCAGCAACAGCCCGGCCAGGGGCGGGCCGATAAAGCGCGAGGAGGTGAACAGCATGGCATTGAGGGCCAGGGCATTGGGCAGGTCCTGGCGGTCGTCGACAAACTGGCTGAGCAGCGACTGGCGCAGCGGCGTGTCCACGGCATTCAGCACGCCGAGCAGGGCGGCCATGATCACGATCAGCGTAGGTCCGATCTGTTCGGCGGCGGTCAAACCGGCCAGGGTCAGTGCCAGCAGGGCCAGGGCAGCCTCGACCAGGATCAGCAGCCGGCGCTTATCATGCCGGTCGATCCAGGCCCCGGCAAACGGTCCTACCAGCAGTTGGGGGATCAGCGCGGCAAAGGTGGTCAGGCCGAGCAGGGCGACCGAGTCGGTCAGCCGGTAGATCAACCAGGACAGCGCCACCTGCTGGATCCAGGTGCCCAGGGTGGAAATGGCATGACCGATAAAGTACAGGCGGAAATTGCGGTGGCGCAGGGCGCGCAGGGAACTGGGCCAGTGACGCATGAGGGTGCGGGGCTCCGGGGCCGAAAGAGGGCACTATGGTAAAGGTTTCGTTGTCTTGTTAACAATTTTTTCGGCGTGCAAGGCGCCTGGGCGGCTGGGCTGCACGGGGTGGGTGATCGGGCACCATGGAAAGTGCAATGGGGAGTTTGGAATGTCCATTTTGGCCGGGGGGCGGCCTGCGCATAATTGAGCCTTGAACGCTCGGCGGGATCTCCAGACTCCCGTATCCGGGCGACTGACGGGCCGCCTACCGACGACGCCCGCCGGACCGGCGAATATCTAAAAACAAGGTCGCTAACAATGAAAAAGCCAACCCCACTCCTTGAGGCCCTCAAGGAAATCCTGCCAGCTATTGCCGCCAATGCTGCCCAGGCCGAAAAGGACCGCATGGTCCCGGCCGAGAACATTGCCATGCTCAAGGGCATCGGCCTGCACCGCGCGTTTCAGCCCAAGGCCTTCGGCGGCCTGGAAATGTCCCTGCCGGACTTCTGCGACTGTGTGGCCCTGCTGGCCGGCGCGTGTGCCAGTACCGCCTGGGCCATGAGCCTGCTGTGCACCCATAGCCATCAGTTGGCGATGTTTTCCAGGCAGTTGCAGGATGAGGTCTGGGGTGACAACCCCCATGCCACCGCAAGCAGTTCGATTGCGCCGTTTGGCAAGGTCGAGGAAGTCGACGGTGGCGTGATGTTCAGCGGCCAGATGGGCTGGAGCAGCGGCAGTGATCACGCCGAGTGGGCGATTGTCGGTTGCCGCCGGGCGAATGCCGAGGGCACGCAGGACTACTGCTTCGCCGTGCTGCCGCGCAGCGACTACCGGATCGTCGACGACTGGTTTGCCATGGGCATGCGGGGCAGTGGCACCAAGACCCTGTCCATCGACCCGGTGTTTGTCCCCGAGCACCGTATCCAGAAAGCCAAGGACATGATGGAAGGCAAGTCCGCCGGTTTTGGCCTGTACCCCGACAGCAAGATTTTCTACGGCCCTTACCGCCCGTACTTTGCCAGCGGCTTTGCGACCATCAGCCTGGGCATTGCCGAGCGCATGCTCGAAGCGTTCAAGGACAAGACCCGCAACCGCGTACGCGCCTACACCGGGGTCAATGTCGGCGCCGCCACACCTGCGTTGATGCGTCTGGCCGAGTCGACCCACCAGGTGGCCGCGGCCCGCGCATTCCTGGAAAAGACCTGGCAGGACCATGCCGCCCATGGCGAGCGCCATGAATACCCGAGCCGCGAGACCCTGGCGTTCTGGCGCACCAACCAGGCTTACGCGGTGAAAATGTGCGTGAGCGCGGTGGATCGCTTGTTCGAAGCCGCCGGCGGCACCGCCTGGATGGAAACCAACGAGCTGCAACGCCTGTGGCGCGACTCCCATATGACCGCCGCTCATGCCTACACCGACTACGACGTCTGTGCACAGATTCTCGGACGTGAATTGATGGGGCTCGAACCCGATCCGAGCATGGTCTGACGGCGCCACGCGCTAGCCCCCGCCTGTTCAGGGGCGCCCATGCTTTTTTCACGTATCGACCTGCCGGGTTCGCCCGGCCTTGAGGACACCATGACCGAACCATTAGACGCGGGCCTCGATCCGCGCGCCTTTCGCCGTGCCTTGGGCAATTTCGCAACAGGCGTGACCATCATGACCGCGGCCGTCGGCGGCCGTCAGGTCGGCGTCACGGCCAATAGTTTCAACTCGGTTTCGTTGGACCCGGCGCTGATTCTCTGGAGCATCGACAAGCGCTCCACCAGCTATGACGTGTTCAACGACGCCAGCCACTTTGCGGTGAACATCCTGGCGGCCGACCAGATCGACCTGTCCAACCAGTTCGCCCGGCCCCGCGACGACAAGTTCGCCGGGGTCGCCTGGGAGGCGGGGGCGGGTGGTGCACCGTTGCTCAGCGATTGCGCAGCGCGCTTTCAATGTGCAATGCACCAGCAGGTCGACGGTGGCGATCACTGGATCCTGATCGGCAAGGTCGTGGCCTTTGATGATTTCGGCCGTTCGCCGCTGCTCTACCATCAGGGTGCCTACTCTTCGGTGCTGCCGCACCCGCGTCAGGCACCACGTGCCCAGGGCGCGTTGGCCAGTGCATTCCAGGGCCGCCTGAGCCACAACCTGTATTACTTGATGACCCAGGCCGTGCGCAGCTACCAGGCCGACTACCAGCCGCGCCAGTTGTCCAGCGGCCTGCGCACCAGCGAGGCGCGCATGCTGATGGTCCTGGAGAGCGACGCGGGCCTGGACATGAACGGGCTGCAGCGGGAGGTGGCGATGCCGATGCGCGAGATCGAACAGTCCGTGGACATCCTCAAGCGCAAGGGGCTGGTCGAGGATCGGCCGGCCGGCTGCTTTGGCCTGACCGCCCAGGGTATCGAGCAGACGGAAGCCCTCTGGACCATCGCGTCCGAGCAGCAAGGTCGGGTCTTCACCGAATTCTCGCCGGAGCAGATCGACACCTTCAAGCGCATGCTCAAGCAGGTGATCGATATCGGCTAAGCGGTAGCGGGTATCGGTTGCGCTGCCAAGCGCTAGCGACAGCGTGGTTGCCGAGCGCGGTCCGATGGTCAATCATCGGACCATCCTTCGGCGCTTCGCTGGAGCAGGGGGCTTGGGTTCGAGCGGGTTCCCCTTCTAAGAACAAGGAAAATCGATGTGGCTTGCCGAGAAGAAATTGCCGATTTTATCGCCCGGGAGTTTCCACAGACGCGGGTAGTGATCGAGGCGGTGGGTGATCGCGCGGCCACGGTGTCGCTGCAGGTCAGTGACGCGGATCTGCGTCCGGGCGGCACGGTTTCGGGGCCGACCTTGATGGCAGTGGCGGACGTTGCGCTGTATATCGCCATCCTCGGTGTTATCGGCATCGTCCCGTTGGCGGTGACCACCAGCCTGACCACCAATTTCCTACGAAGACCCGATGCCCGCAGGCGCATCATCGGCGAATGCCGCCTGCTGAAGGTTGGCAAGAGCCTCGCCATGGGCGAGGTATCGCTGTACTCCGAAGGTGACGACGAACCCGTGGCCCATGTGGTGGGCACGTATTCGATTCCTCCCGTGCATCTGCGCTGATTCGGTCGGGCCCTTGGCTCGATAACTGGCGACAACTGGCCCTGTCGGGCGGTGGACGCGCCCCTTAGAGTGCCGACGGTGACTTCCAGGGGATCGGCCAGCATGTTTATGTTTTTCGCGTTTGCCGCCGGCGTGGTGCGTGGCTACAGCGGGTTTGGTTTTGCCATGATTCTGACCCTGGGCCTGCTGGCGAGCCTGGCTCCGGCCCAGGTGATTCCCGTGGTGCTGATGCTCGACCTGGTGTGCAGCGTCAGCCTGTGGCCGGGTGCGCTGAAGACCTTTCATCCGCGCATCGGCGGCCAGTTGATCGTGGGGATGCTGTTGGCCGTGCCACTGGGCGCCCTGGCCCTGGCCAGGCTGCCCGAACAATGGATGGCGCCGGTGGCGGCCGGCCTGTGCCTGCTGGGCGGCGTGCTGGTGCTGGCTCGGCCGGCAGTGTCCAGGTTGCTGGCGAGTCGCTGGGCTTTGCCGGCTGGCCTGGCTTCGGGACTGGCCACGGCCATGGCTTCGGCCGGCGGCCCGCCGCTGGTGGTCTACCTGCTGCGCAGCGGCTTGCCATCCGCTCGTGTACGTGGCACGGCCATTGTGTTTTTTGCCGCGAGCAGTGCCAGTGCACTGCTCAGCCTGTGGTGCTTGCAGGCGCTCAATCGTGACCAGTTAAGCCTGGCCGCGACCCTGTTGCTGCCGGCGCTGGCAGGCAATCTGTTGGGGCAGTGGCTGTTTCGCCGCAAGCCCCTGTCCCTGCAGCGTGTGATTGGCGTGCTGCTGGTGTTGCTGTCCGCTGCGACCCTGGTCAATAGCCTGCTTGCCTGATCTTGTTGCCCACTCATGCAAAACGCACCGGGAGTTGCCCCAAGGTGCGTTTTTTTTTGGCGACCTGTCCTGGGTGCGCTTTTACTTGTCGCGATCAATCGCAAAGGGTGACCAGGCCTGGCGGCTAGGCATGATTTCCAGGCGGTTGATATTGATATGGTCGGGCAGGGTGCAGACGTAGAAAATCTGCTCGGCAATGTCCTCGGCGGTCAGTGGTGTGGTGCTGCCATACAGGGCATCCGAAGCGGCCTGGTTGCCCTTGGTGCGCACCAGGGTGAACTCGGTCTCGGCCATACCCGGGGCGATATCGGTGACCCGCACGCCGGTGGCGATCAGGTCGCAACGCAGGTTGAAGCTGAACTGTTTGACGAAGGCTTTGCTCGCGCCATACACGTGGCCGCCGGGATACGGCCACTCACCGGCCACCGAGCCGATGTTGACGATGCTGGCTCCCTGGCCGGTTTCCAGCAATTTGGGCAGCACCGCGTGGGTCACGTTGACCAGGCCGGTGATATTGGTGTCGATCATGGTGTGCCAGTCCTGCAGCGCGACGTTCTGTGCCGGTTCCGGCGCCAGGGCCAGCCCGGCGTTGTTGATCAGGCTGTGGATGCGCTGAAAGCCTTCGGGCAGCGCGGCGACCATCTGCTGCACCGCCTGGGCGTCACGCACATCCAGGGCGGCGATATGCACCGCGACCTGACTGGCCAGTTCGTCCTGCAATGCCTGTAGGCGTTCCAGGCGTCGGCCACTGAGGACCAGCGACCAACCGGCCTGGGCAAAGCGCCGCGCCGTGGCCCGGCCAAAGCCCGAGGTTGCGCCCGTGATAAATGCGACCTTGTTCATGTGCTACCTCGTTGAATGCGTTGGTGTGCCGTGCATTGGCCAATAGGGTGGGGGAAGGGAGTCAGTTCGCGAGTTCGAGAAATTTGCGCACCCGTTCGGTCTCCGGGTTGCTGAAGAATTTGGCCGGTGGGGCCTTTTCGATGATCAGGCCCTTTTCGAGAAACACCACCTGATCGGATACGGCCCGGGCGAATTCCATTTCGTGGGTGACCACGATCATGGTGTAGCCCTCGCTGGAGAGGTTTTTCATCACCGTCAGTACTTCGCCGACCCGCTCGGGGTCGAGGGCCGAGGTTGGCTCGTCGAACAGGATCACTTCCGGGCTCATGGCCAGGGCGCGGGCAATGGCGACGCGCTGCTTCTGTCCGCCGGACAGGGTGAAGGGAAAGGCCTCGTGCTTGTCGGCCAGGCCGACCTTTTCCAGCAACTCGACAGCAATCGCACGGGCTTGCTCGCGAGGCATGCCCTTGACGTAGATCGGCGCCTCCATCACGTTCTGGATCACACTCAGGTGCGGCCACAGGTTAAAGCCTTGGAACACCATGCCGGTCCTGGCCCGCAGGGTGGCCAGCTCTTTGCTGGTCATCTTGCGCCCGGCCTGTTCATTCACGCCGATGCGTTGGCCGGCGATATGGATGGTGCCGCGGTCGGGCTCCTCCAGCCAGTTGATGCAGCGCAGCATGGTCGACTTGCCCGAGCCCGAAGAGCCCAGCACGCTGACCACTTCGCCCTTGTTGACCACCAGGTCGATATCGCGCAGCACCTCGATGTCGCCAAAGCTCTTGGACATTCGCCTGATGCTGACGGCCGGGACGTCGGCGGCGGATCGGTGTTCGCAGGTGGATAGATGTTCAGACATAGTCGAACCCTCGTTTGGCGCCGAAGCGGGCGGCGCGTTTGAGTGCCAGTTCCAGGCAGATGCTGACCAGCCAATACAGCACGATCGCAACGACAAAGGCCTGGGTGGGAATGAAATAGGTCGACTGCACCGAGTTGGCCGCGGCCGTGAGTTCCTGCACGGTGATGATGGTCAGGAAGGCGGTGTCCTTGAGGGCAATGATTAACTGGTTGCCCAGCAGCGGACGGGTCTTGATCACCAGCTGCGGCAGAACGATGCGCAGGTACAGGCGCAGCGGGGTGAAGCCGTGGGCTTTGGCGGCCTCGATATAGCCCTCGGGCATCACCAGGCGGCTGCCCCGCAGGATCTCGGCGAAGTACGCCGCGTGGTAGACGATCAGCGCCAGCAGCCCGGCGTTCCAGGCGCTCAGGCGCAGGCCCAGTTGCGGCAGCCCGTAGTACAGCAGGTACGCCAGGATCAGGAAGGGCAAGGTGCGCATCAGGTTGATCAGCAGGCGCAGGGCCTTGGACAGGCGATTGCCTTCTTCCAGCAGGTAGACCAGTACGCAACCGAGCACAAAGGCGCAGATGATCGAGAGGCCGAACAGCCCCAGCGTCGCGAGCAGGCCGTCGAAGAACACCGCGCGGGCTTCCCAGAGAATGGTCCATTCAGTCATGTCGATGGCTCCTTACATAGCCAGGCGGTTGGCTTTCTTTTCGGCCAGGGCCTGCAGCTTGAGCAGGACGCTGATGATCAGCATGTACAGCAGCGCGGCGGCGAGAATGGGCGGCAGCGGTTCGTAGGTCACGGCCGAGATCCGGTTGGTCACTCGCGTCAGGTCGACGATGCCGATCACGGCGATGGCCGGGCTGCCCTTGATCAGGAACGACATCTCGTTGACCAGGCCGGGCAGGCTGGTGGTGATCATCTGCGGCAGCATGATGCGCCGAAAGAACACGCCGCTGGTCATGCCGCAGGCCAGGGCTGCCTCCTTCTGCTCGCGGGAGAAACTGAGAAAGGCCGCTCGCCAGATCTCCGCATTGAAGGCCGCGGTATTCAGGGTCATGGCGACGATGGCGGCAGTGGTGCGGTTCATGTTGATGCCGAAGGTCGGCGCCGAGAGAAACAGGAACAACACAAACGTCACCAGTGGCGTGGCCCGGGCCAGGCTGATGTAGAGCACCAGCAGTTGGTCGACAAAGGGGATCTTGGCCATGCGCACCAGGGCGATGCCCAGGCCGAGCACGACACCGATGGCAATGGCGATACCGGAGATCCAGAGGGTCGTCCAGGCGCCTTCGAGAAGCAGTAACCAGGCTTGTCCGTTCATACCTCGGGTCCTTGAATCATGGGGAGGTGCGGGGGGACTGACGGTGCTTGAGCACCGCAGGGGAACCGGGAACGGCGCTAGCGCGTCCCCTCGGTCAATAGCCCAAGCAAAGCCGGGGCCAGGTTTGGCGTGCGACGCTGCGCGGTCGCACGCCTGCTGAGGGTTACAGGTTGAATCAGTCCATGCCGGCCAGGCTGTGGAACTGCTCGACGCTGGTGATCGGTGTGTTGGGCATGTCGGGGAACGCTTCGCCGAACCACTGGGTTTGCAGCGCCGCCAGGCGGCCATTGGCGCGGATATGGTCCATGAAACCGCTGAGGAAGGTCAGCAGCTCGGGGCTGCCCTTGGGCACGGGCCAGGCGGCGAAGCCGGCCCCCGAGACGGCGATGCCCTTGGCAAAGGTATCGCCGCGGGTCTTCACCAGGTCATTGACCGAAATCAGTGCGTTGATCGCGTAGTCCAGCCGGCCGTTGGCCAGGTCGGCGTAGACCTCGGGATAGGACGGATACTCCACCACTTTGCCCATCTTGCAGCCCTGGGCTTGCATCATTTTCTTCAGTTCCGGCAAGCGTGCCAGCAAGGCGCTGCCGGCCTGCAGGCCGACGGTCTTGCCGCATAGGCTGGCGATGTCACTCAGGCTCTGGTCATTGGCGCGTTTGACGTAGAAGTGCTGGGCCGAGGCGAACGGCGGAGCGAAATTGAACACACGCAGGCGATCATCCGTGACCAGCGCACCGGTGAAGGCCAGGTCGTATTGGCCCGCGGAGACCGAAGCCAGCAGGCCGGTCCAGGGCAGGATGTCCTGCTTGACGTCGAACTTCTGCGCCTTGGCGTAGGCCTTGAGGTCTTCGAGCAAATCCTTGTGAAAGCCTTCGGGCTTGCCGTCGACGATAAAGTTGAAGGGCGCGTAGTCGTCCTCGGTGGCAACACTGAGCACGCCTTTGCTCTTGACGTCCGCGAGGTCGGCATGGGCGCCGAACGAGGCCGAGAGCATCAGGGTGGCGAGGGTCAGCTTGCGCAACAGACCGAGGGATTTGGCGGGCATCGAATCCTGGCGTGAATGCTTCATGGTGCGGCTCCAAATGTCATAAGGGGATCAGCCTGACCGCTTGCGTCGCAGGTCTTGTGCGGGCCTGGACTCAACCATAGTGAGGCGTCCGGACGCTGCGATAGGGGCAGTTCGCAGCATTCGACTGGCCAGTCGAACCGGCCAAAAAGCATGGCGCGCTATTTGCTTTGACCAGGGGTCGGCCTGCGAGTGGAAAGCCCATGATCGATCATCTGTTTCACCTGGATTTTGACCATCAACGCGGCCTTCAGGAGCAGCTCCGCGAGTCCCTGGTGTCGACCATCCTGGGCGGCGGCTTCCCGGCGGACGAGCCGCTGCCGTCGTGCCGCAAGCTGTCCCAGCAACTGTCCATCTCGCGCAATACCGTGGCGCTGGTCTATGAAAGCCTGCTGGACAACGGCTACCTGGTCAGCCGTCCGCGCAGTGGCTATTACCTGCACCCGGACTATTGCGGCGCCGAATTCGACGAAGCCTTGCTGCGCTTTACCCCGGCGCGCAAACCGGGCTATTGCGACGACGGCAGCGACGAGCGTGCACCGGATTGGTCCGTGCGCTTCAAGGTGCTCCCCAGTTTGAAGCACGGGGTGTTGCGCCCCGGCAACTGGTCGAGCTTTACCTACCCCTTTGTCTACGGCCAGCCGATCCAGGACCTGTTTCCCCTGGAGCGCTGGCGGGAAGTGTCGCGCAATACCCTGCGCAGCGAGCGCGACCAGGGCTGGATGCGCGACCGCTTCGATCGCGACGATGAAATGCTGATCGAGCAGTTGCGCACCCGGGTCTTGCCCAAGCGCGGTATTTGGGCACGGCCCGAGGAAATCCTGGTGACCCTGGGCTCGCAGAATGCCCTGTACCTGTTGGCAACCCTGTTGATGAGCAACGGGGTCAAAGTGGCCATCGAGAACCCCGGCTTTCGCGATGCGCTGAGTATCTTCGACCTGCAGGGCGCCGAAGTGCAGTTGCAGCCGATTGATGAGCAGGGGCTGCTGGTCGATAGCCGCCTGGATGACTGCGAGTACCTGTATGTCACTCCCGGCCACCAGGTGCCGACCGGCATCGCCATGAGCGCCCAGCGCCGGGGCGAACTGCTGCGCCAGATTCGCCGTCATGACCAGGTGCTGATCGAGGATGACTACGATGCCGAGCTCAACCTCGACAATCATCCCCAGCCGGCCCTCAAGGCCAGCGACAGCAGTGGCCGGGTAATCTATCTGAGTAGCTTGTCCAAGGCTTTTTCGCCGGGGCTGCGCATGGGCTATATGGTCGCCGACGCCGAATTGATCGATGAACTGCGCGCCTTGCGCCGGTTGATGTACCGCCATCCGCCACTGAACAACCAGCGCATGCTCGCCGAATTTCTCGCCCAGGGGCATTACGATGCGCACCTGCGGCGCTTTCGCGACGAGCATGGGCGCCGTCGCGAGATCCTGCGCACGGTGGTCGATCAGGCGCTGGGGGGTTGCCAGCACCTGGGTAGTGAAGGTTCCAGTGCCTTCTGGCTGGCGGCGCCGAGCGGCGTGGATACGCAGAAAGTGGCTTGGGCCGCAGCGCAGCGCAGTGTGCTGATTGAATCAGGGGCGCAGTTTTTCTTTGACGCGGCGCCGCCGCCGAACTTTATGCGCCTGGGCTTTCACGCCATCGATGCCGAGCTGATTCGCCCGGGTATTCGCCAACTGGCACAGGTGCTGGACGGGTTCTGAAGGCATTGCCGGCCAGGACCTGGCCGGCAACGTGATGGCGTCTCAATGGGCATGGCGCGCCGAGAACTCGCCAATTACTTCGTCGAAGATCCCCAGGGCCTGGGCGACTTGCGCCGGGCTGACGATGCATGGCGGGACGACATGCAGGCGGTTTTCGACGATAAAGGTCAGTAGGCCGCGGGCCTGGAAAGCGGCTTTCATCTGGGCCATGACCGGGGCGGCCAACGGGGTCTTGAGGCGCTCGTCGCTGACGAACTCCAGCGCCCAGAACAGGCCGATGCCGCGCGCCTCGCCGATCAGCGGGTACTTGGCTGCCAGGGCTTGCAGGCCCGGGCCGAGCAGCTCCTGGCCGATCCGCCGGGCATTGTCGACGATGCCTTCCTCGGCCATGACATCCAGGGTCGCGACAATCGCGGCCATGGCCAGCGGGTGCCCGGAATAGGTCAGGCCGCCGGGGAAGAAATGGGTGTCGAAGTACTCGGCCACGGGCCGGGAAATCATCACCCCGCCGGCGGGTACGTAGCCGGAATTGACGCCCTTGGCAAAGCAGATCAGGTCGGGCTCCACGGCAAAGTGATCCAGGGCCAGCCAACTGCCGGTGCGGCCGAAACCGGCCATCACTTCATCGAGAATCAGCAGCATGCCGAACTCGTCGGCCAGGGCGCGCACTCCCGCCAGATAGCCTGTGGGCGGAACCAGGATGCCAGCGGTGCCCGGCACGGTTTCCAGAAGGATGGCGGCAATGGCATTGGGGCCTTCGCACTCGATGACGCGGCGCAGGTGTTGCAGCGCCCGCTGGCATTCCTCCTCTTCGTTGGCGGCGTGGAATTCGCTGCGAAACAGGTACGGGTTGAAGAAGTGCACATGGCCGCGGGCGAATTCGTTGGGCACCCGCCGGGGATCGCCGGTGGCGACAATCGCTGCGCCGGTGCTGCCGTGATAGGAGCGGTAGGCCGAGAGGATCTTGTCGCGGCCGGTGAAGATCCGCGCCATGCGCATGGCGTTTTCGTTGGCATCGGCCCCGGCGTTGGTGAAGAACACCTTGCTGAAGTTGGCGGGGGCGTGGGAGAGGATGCGCTTGGCTGCTTCGCCGCGCATCAGGTTGGCCGTGGCGGGGGCCACGGTGACCAACGTCGCGGCTTGTTCCTGGATGGCGGCAATGACCCTGGGATGCTGGTGGCCGATATTGGTGTTGACCAGTTGGCTGCTGAAGTCCAGGTACTGGCGCCCGTCGTAGTCCCACAGCGTGCAGCCTTCGCCACCGGCGATCACCAGCGGGTTGAGATGGCCTTGGGTGGACCAGGAATGGAAGACGAATTGGCGATCCAGGGCGTGGACGTATTCGTTGGAAACCGGCTTGTTCATATTCGACCTCTCGACGGGCGATGGGAGGGCCGTGGGTTCACGGGGCCTGGCCGCACGATAGAAACAAATGCCGGCGCAGTCGTAGGGCCAGATGGGCAGAACCGCCGGGTCAGCGGCCGGGTGGCTGTCTGGCCCGAGCAATGGGCCCAACTGTCCCTTGGCGGAGCAGGGAATCTGGCTAGTCTTGCAAGCACGCCTTACTCACTCAGGAACCTTGCCCATGGCCCACACCTTTGAAGTCAATCGCGCCCCCGATCCACAGGCCCCGGTGGGCACGCTGGACAGCCCGCTGATTCGCCAGGCACGGATCGACCTGGCGGCCTGCTTTCGCATGGCCGCAAGGCTGGGGATGGGCGAGGGCATCTGCAATCATTTTTCCTGTGTATTGCCAGGGCACCCTGAGCTGTTTCTGGTCAATCCGTTCGGCCTAGCCTTCGCCGAAGTCACTGCCTCGTCACTGCTGATCTGCGATTTCCACGGACGGGTCGTCGCGGGCGTGGGCCAGCCCGAAGCCACGGCATTCTTTATCCATGCCCAACTGCATCGCCTCAACCCCCGGGCCACCGCTGCGTTCCATACCCATATGCCCCACGCCACGGCGTTGTGCATGCTGGAAGGCGAACCCTTTATCTGGGCCGGGCAGACCGCGCTCAAGTTCTACGAGCGCCTGGCAGTGGACGAGCACTACAACGGCCTGGCTCTGGACACTGCCGAAGGCGAGCGCATTGCCCGGGCGGCGGGTACAGCCGATGTGGTCATGCTGAAAAATCATGGCCCGCTGGTCCTGGGGCCGAGCATTGCCGAGGCCTGGGATGATCTGTACTACCTGGAGCGGGCCGCCGAGGTTCAGCTCAAGGCCATGGCCAGCGGCCGACCGTTGCAGCGGGTGCCCCACGCTATCGCCAGTGCGGCGTGTCGGCAAATGCTGATCGGCAATGCCGAGAGCGCGCGCCTGCACCTGGAAAGCGTCAAGCGCCAGTTGCTGCGTACCCAGCCTGGGTTTGCAGAGTAGGGCGCGGCGCTGCAGTTTTCGCGGCGTCCTCGGTGACAGGGCGATGGGGCACGGGCGTGTCTGTGCGCTGAATGGGTCCCATGATCACGCAAGTGACGAGGTTCGAACCGATAACACTCCAGGGATCCTTTGCGGGCTGAACTGGCCGATAATCGAACGCTAATAATGAAGGCCGGAGAATGGCTATAAGATATTGATAATATTGGGTTTTATTAAGAAGGTATGAGTGAAAAAAGCCTGTTTATACGCCTGGCGAGCAAGAGGGTGGCTTGTCTGTGGATCCATTAGCTGATTGATTAGCATCCTGGCGACGGCGGGAGCCCTCCTGACTGTCGGCGAAAACAACTACAAAAAAGGGTTTTAGTCATGAATGGCCTATCAAGCGTGCGCCACTGCCTGGGTGGTGTGTGTCTGCTGTCGGTGTGCACGCGGGTGCCACTTTCTTCGCCTGGGGCCGTGGTCGGCTGGCAGGTGTGCCCATGAACGTCGATCTCAAGCACCGTGTGGACAGCGGCCCGATGGGGCGTTTTCAGTGCCTGGCCATCGGTATCTGCATTGTTCTGAATATGATCGATGGCTTCGATGTGCTGGTGATGGCCTTTACCGCCGCCTCGGTGTCGGCGGAGTGGGGGCTCAATGGTGCGCAGATCGGTTTTCTGCTCAGCGCCGGGCTGTTCGGCATGGCTGCCGGTTCGCTGTTTATCGCGCCCTGGGCCGATCGTTTCGGTCGCCGTCCGCTGATTCTGTTTTGCCTAACGCTATCGGGCATCGGCATGTTGCTCTCGGCCCTCAGCCAGAGCCCGCTGCAACTGGCGCTGCTACGCGGCCTGACCGGGCTGGGCATCGGTGGCATCCTGGCTAGCAGCAACGTGATTGCCAGTGAATACGCGAGCAAGCGCTGGCGTGGCCTGGCGGTGAGCCTGCAATCCACCGGCTATGCCCTGGGCGCCACGTTGGGCGGCTTGCTGGCGGTCTGGTTGTTGAGCCATTGGGGCTGGCGCTCGGTCTTTCTCTTTGGCGGCGCCGCGACCCTGCTGGTGATTCCACTGGTGCTGCTGTGGTTGCCCGAATCCCTGGATTTTCTCCTGGCCCGTCGTCCGGCCAACGCTCTGGTGCGGGTCAATCGCCTGGCCGGGCGCCTGGGGCTGCCGGCACTGTCCGAATTGCCTGTACCCGTGCTGAGGGAGGCCGGTGCCGCCACGGGTTTCCGGCAACTGCTGGTGCCGGCGATGCGTCGTACCACGCTGGTGATCTGGTTACTGTTTTTCCTGGTGATGTTCGGTTTCTACTTCGTGATGAGTTGGACGCCGAAGTTGCTGGTGGCTGCCGGCCTTTCGGCGCAGCAGGGGATTACCGGCGGGGTGCTGCTGAGTGTCGGCGGGATTTTCGGCGCCGCGCTGATTGGCGCCCTGGCGTCGCGCTGGTCGCTGACCCGGGTCCTCGCGCTGTTTATGCTGACCACCGCTGCGCTGTTGGTGGTGTTTGTTGGCAGCGGCTCGACGATTACCGCTGCCCTGGGGTTGGGGCTGCTGATCGGGCTGTTTGTCAACGGTTGCGTGGCCGGGCTCTATGCGCTGTCGCCGGTGGTCTATGACGCTTCGGTGCGTGCGACCGGGGTGGGTTGGGGCATTGGTATCGGTCGCATCGGCGCGATTCTGTCGCCGATTGTCGCCGGTTTCCTGCTCGATGGCGGCTGGCAGCCACTGCATCTGTACGGGGTGTTTGCCGGCGTCTTTGTGATCGCCGCCGGCTGCCTGTTGCTGCTCAAGCCGTCGCCGGCCAAGGTGCAGCCAGTGTTGGCCGGAGCCTAGGGCTGGCCGCCGATAATCGTCGCGGCGAGCGTTTACGCTGGCAGTAACTTGATGTGGACCGGGCGCAACTGATCCTCAGTTGCCCGGTGTCCTGCTGATGGCGCCTCAAGGGGTTTTCCAGGGCTGCGAACGGCCCTGGGAAATGCTTCGTAGGCGCCATGGTTTCAAGCGATTGCCCGCCACGACGCAGGGCCTTCATGGGGTACTATGGCAGCCCACGTTTTCTGGAAGTCGCCTGGATGAGCAAGCCCGGTCAATTGGTGCTGGTGACGCTGCGCAAGATGATCGCCTCGGGCGAGTTGGCAGCGGGCGAGCGCTTGATGGAAGTCCCCACGGCCGAGCTGTTCGGCGTTTCGCGCATGCCGGTACGCATGGCGTTTCGCACGCTGGAGCAGGAAGGGTTGTTGGTACGGTCTGGCGGCCGGGGTTTCCAGGTCCGCTCGGTCAGTGCCGACGATATTGCCGGGGCAGTCGAAGTACGGGGTGTGCTCGAGGGCCTGGCGGCGCGCCAGGCGGCCGAGCGGGGGCTGTCCCCGTCCGCGTTCGAGGCCCTGCAGCGGTGCCTGTTGCAAGGCGACCAGTTGTTCGACAAGGGCTTTGTGACCCAGGACGATCTTGAGGTGTATCACGACCTCAATATGCGTTTTCACCAGGTGATCATCGAGGGTAGCCACAACCCGGCGATTGCCGATGCGCTGGCACGCAACGATCATCTGCCCTTTGCCTCGGTGACCGCGCTGGCGGTGGATCGCCATGACCTGGTGCGCGAGTACCGGCGTTTCAACTTTGCCCATATGCAGCATCATGCGGTGTTCGATGCGCTGGTCAATCGCCAGGGCGCGCGTGCCGAGGCGATCATGCGCGAGCATGCCAACGCCACCTTGCGCTATGCCGAGACCTTCGGCTCGGCGACTGCCGACGCGCGCATGAAGGTCATCCTGCGCAGCGAGTGAGGCAGGCTAGATATCCAGCACCAGCAGCGGGGTTTTCGAGCGTGAGCAGCAGGGTGTGAACTGATCGTTGAGGGCCTGTTCATCCTCGCTCAGGAACAGGTCGCGATGCTCCGGCACGCCCTCCAATACCCGTGTCAGGCAGGTGCCGCAAATCCCCTGTTCGCAGGACATGGCGATTTCAATGCCCTGGCTTTCCAGGGCCTGGGCCACCGTTTGCTCGGCGCCGACCTCGATCACCTGGCCGGTGCTGGCGAGCTTGACCGCGAAGCGCCCGTCATGGCTGTTGTCCAGCGGCGCGGCGGCGAAGTATTCGCGGTGCAGCTGATCTTCCGGCCAGCCCTGGGCCCTGGCGCTGTCCAGCACATGCTGCATAAAGCCGGCGGGGCCGCAGACATACAGATGGACATTGTCTTCGGGGTGGGCCAGGACGCTGGCGGCATCCAGGGCGGTTTGCGGCTGTTCATCGAAATGCAGGAAGACTCGCTCGGCAAACGGCGCGTTGTGCAGCCGTTCGACAAAGGCCGCGCGCGCGTTGGAACGGGCGCAGTAGTGCAGCTCGAACTCGCTGGCGTCATGGGCCAGGCGCTCGGCCATGCTCAGGATCGGGGTAATGCCGATGCCGCCGGCAAACAGCAGGCTGCGGCGGGCGCCGTGCACCAGCGCAAACAGGTTGCGCGGCGCGCTGATGCGCAAGCGGCTGCCCACCTGGATCTGTTCGTGCAGGTTGCGTGAACCGCCCCGGGACGCCGGGTCGTTGAGCACGCCAATGAGGTAGCGATGGCGCTCTTCAGGGTGGTTGCACAGCGAGTACTGGCGGATCAGCCCATCGGGCAAGTGTACGTCGATATGCGCGCCGGCACTGAAGGCCGGCAACGGGCTGGCGTCGACACTGGCCAGCTCGAAGCTGCAGATGTCCTGCGCCTCATTGATTCGCGATACCACCAGCACATCGATCATGTTCGGTCCTCGGAGCGCTCGGGCGCTTCTGGCTGTTTGCAGGCAAGGTAGGGGGTAATAGAGGGGAGGGCGGCACGCGTTCGCGTGCCGCCGGTGCTTCATGCCAGGCTGGCGGTGGCGATCAACTGGGGCTCGGCGCTGCGTTCCTTGGCAATCAGACGTTCGAGGATCTTGCGCGACTGCACGCCACCGGCGTCGATATTGAGCTTGAGCAGATTGCGCTGGGGGTGATCGAGCAGGTTCTGCTGCTGGCGCTGGAGCATCTCCAGGTCTTCGCTGAAGATCTTGCCCTGGCCTTCGCGGATGGTCGCGGTCAAGGCTTCATCCTGAGGATTGAAGTTGCGCGCCATGCCCCAGAAATACCAGATCGAGGTCTCGGTCTCGGGGGTGATGAAGTCGACCACGATGCTGGCGGCCTTGTGCTGTGGCTCGGCGTGATAGCCACCCTTGCCGGCATGGGCCACGCCCACTTCGATCAGCACATGGCTGGGCGGGGTGAAGCGGCAGATCTGCCAGCGGTCCACCGGCACATCGTCGGCCAGGTTGTTGCCACGCAGCGCCATGCGCCAGAACGGCGGGGCCATGATGTTTTCCATATGCCGGGCGGTGATGACTTCGTCGCCTTCAACGGTGGTCACCGGCGCGGCTTTGTCGATTTCCTTCTGGCCGATGCTGGAGGCATGGACATAGGTCTCGTGAGTCAGGTCCATCAGGTTGTCGATCATCAGGCGGTAGTCGCAATGGATATGGAACAGGCCGCCACCGTAGGCCCATTCATCATTGACCGCCCATTCCAGATGATGGATCAGCGTCGGGTCTGCCAGTGCCTGGTCACCGGGCCAGACCCAGATAAAGCCATAGCGCTCGACCACGGCAAAGGTCTTGATGCAGGGGAAGCCGCGCACCCGTTGCCCGGGCATGGCCACGGTCTTGCCGTCGCAACCCATCACCAGGCCGTGGTACCCGCAGACGAGATTGCCGTTTTCCACATAACCCAGGGACAGCGGCGCGCCACGGTGGGGGCAAAAGTCCTCGGTGGCGGCGACTGTGCCTTCGTGGCCGCGATAGAAGACGATTTTTTCCCCGCAAATCTGTCGGCCCAGGGGCTTTTCAGCGATTTCATCGGGGGTGCAGGCAACGTACCAAGTGTTCTTGGGGTACATGGCGGTTCTCCAGGCGAGTCGTTGTTTTTATTTAATGGATCCATTAGAGGGGTTGGCGTGTGGCCGAGTCAACGCGTGCTCAGTTTTTGTTGGCTTATTTTGGGCGATTATCGGTCTTCTGGACTTTCTTTTTGACTTAGTGGATCCATTGATTGCCATCAGCAAAGGATTATCCGGTGGTCGGGCGACGAAAGTGCATACATATGAATACATTCGAATGTGTTAATGTGTTCGTCAATTCAGTCCCACAATGGAAAATCCATGAGCCGTTCCAACCTGTTTCAACCGCTGCAGCTCGGTGAGCTGACACTGCGTAATCGAATTGCACTGCCGGCGCTGACTCGCTCGCGAAGCTCGCAGCCGGGCAATGTGCCGAATGCCTTGATGGCCGCCTACTACCGCCAGCGCGCCGCCGCCGGCTTTATGGTCACCGAAGGTACGCAGATCGAACCGCGTGGGCAGGGCTACGCCTGGACGCCGGGGATCCATAGCGCCGAACAGATCGCCGGCTGGCGTCAGGTGACGGAGGCGGTGCACGAGGAGGGCGGGGTGATTTTCTGCCAGCTGTGGCACGTTGGGGCGATTTCCCATACCAGCCTGCAACCCGACGCGCAGCCGCCCGTGGCGCCTTCTGCGCTGATCGCGACGGCGGTCAAGGTGTTTGTCGAGACCGGCCCGCAGACCGGCATGCTGACCGAGCCTTCGCTCCCCCGCGCGCTATCCACCGCTGAGGTGCGCGAGCTGGTCGAGTTGTATCGCCAGGCCGCGGTGAACGCCAAGAGCGCCGGTTTCGACGGCGTGGAACTGCACTCGGCCAATGGTTATCTGCTCAACCAGTTTATTTCCGAGCACACCAACCTGCGGACCGACGAGTACGGCGGCTCGCTGGCCAATCGGCTGCGTTTCTTGCAGGAAGTGGTGAGCGCGGTGATCGGCGTATTTGGCGCCGAGCGCGTGGGTGTGCGCTTTGCGCCGCTGTTCGAGTCGACCCAGGAGATGCGGGTGTACCTGGGGCTGGTGGAAAGTGATCCTCACGCCACCTATATCCAGGCGGCCGAGATGCTGGCAGGCCTGGGCGTCGGCTATCTGTCGATTGCCGAGGCGGACTGGGACAACGCCCCGGATCTGCCGGCGTCCTTTCGCCAGGCCCTGCGAACAACCTTTCCTGGCCCGATCATGTACTCGGGGTGCTACACCGAGGAGAAGGCGCGGCGGATGCTGGCCGAAGGTTACGGCGATCTGTTCGGCTTTGGCCGGACCTTTATTGCCAACCCCGACCTGGTGCGGCGCCTCGAACACGGCCTGGCCTTGAACCCGGTGGATGGTGCGACCCTCTATGGCGGCACAGAGCGGGGCTACATCGACTATCCGTTCAGTCCGGCATAACATGTCGGCCTTGATGGCGCGCAGGGCCGTCGAAGCAGATTAGGGACCGCAATGACCGAGTTGAATGAAGCGCTGAAGGTTCTCTCCAGCCCCAATCGCCGAGAGATACTCGCGTTGCTGAAGGATCCCGACCAATCGTTCGCGGGCCTGACCCAGCTCTACGATTTTGCTGTCTATGGTGTTTGCGCCAGCCTGATCCAGGAGCGGGCCGGCCTGTCCCAGCCCGCGACCTCGTTGTGCTTGAAGGCCTTGCTCGATATCGGTTTCGTGAAGGCGAGCAAGGTCGGCAAGTGGACGTACTACCAGCGCAGCGAAGCCTCGCTGGTCAGCGCGGTCACCGATTTGCTGGAGACATTACAGATCGAGCTGGATTGAGCGCCAGGGCTCTGGGCGTTCCCCCGTGCAAAGTCCGGTGGCGCCCGGCGCCCGGCTATTGGAAAATGCTCGCGGGTCGTCACTGACCCGCTTTTTTCCAGGAACAGGGCCGGGACACTCCATGGACAAGCTTGACAGGGCAATACTGGGCATTCTCCAGGCCGACAGCACACGTCCGGTCGGCGAGATCGCCGAGCAGATCGGCCTGGGCAACACCGCCTGTTGGCGTCGTATCCAGAAGCTGGAGGAGTCGGGGGTGATCCGCGCGCGGGTCGCGCTGCTCGATGCCAAGAAGCTCAATGTCGGGGTGATTGTCTTTGTCTCGATCAAGACCACCCAGCACAACTCCGATTGGCTGGAAGGTTTTCACCGCGCCGTGTCCTCCATCGAGGAAGTGATGGAGGTCTACCGCATGGCTGGCGACACCGACTACCTGCTGCGGGTGGTGGTGCCGGATGTAGCGGCCTACGACGGCGTCTACAAACAACTGATCCGCGTGCCCGGGCTTTCCGATATCAGCTCCAGCTTTGCCATGGAGCAGATCAAGTACTCCACCAGCCTGCCATTGCGCTATGCGCCATAGCTTGCAGCGCGAGGTGAGCAATGGTTGAGCGCCGTCAGTTCAGTGGGGCGATGAAGGGCAAGAATCTGCGTTATCTGGGCGAGCCCGTCGCTGATGCGCCCAGGCGCAGTCGCGCCGGCTTCCTGCTGCTGGAGCATTTCTCGCTGCCGGCCTTTACCCAGGCGCTGGACACGATTATCACCACCAATCTGCTGCGCCCGGCGCTGTTCTCGACCTGTACCTTCGCCCTGACGCCGGGGGAGGTGGTGAGCGATCTGGGTCTGGTGATCCGCCCCGACGGCCAGCTCGATTCAACGGCCTTGCGCGAGCTGGACCTGCTGGTGGTCTGTGGCGGTTATCGTACGGAGCTCAAGGCCAGCGATGAATTGATCAGCCTGCTGCGCCAGGCGGCCGAGCAAGGCATGGCGCTGGCCGGATTGTGGAATGGCGCCTGGTTTCTCGGACGTGCCGGGCTGCTCGATGGCTATCGCTGCGCCATTCACCCGGAACACCGTCCGGCGCTGGCAGAAATCGCCCGGGTGGCCCATGTCACCAGCGAGGGCTATGTGGTCGACCGTGACCGGTTGACGGCATCCAGTCCCAATGGCGCGTTCTATATGGCCCTGGAATGGATCCGCAGCTTGCATGACAAGGCCCTCACCGATGCGGTGGAAGATATCCTGGCCTTCGAAGTGTCGCGCTATCGACGGATCAAGCCGTCATTGAGCCTGTCGGTCAGCGGCCCACTGCGCGAGATGGTCAACCTGATGGACGCCAATCTGGAAGAGCCCCTGGCGCTGGACCAGTTGTGTGCCTACGCTGGCCGTTCGCGGCGGCAGATCGAACGTCTGTTCAAGGAACAACTGGGCACCACGCCGCAGCGCTATTACATGGACCTGCGCATCACCGAGGCCCGTCGCCTGCTCCAGCATACGGCGCTGTCGATGGTCGATGTCTCGGTGGCCTGCGGTTTTGTCTCGCCGAGCCACTTCAGCAAATGCTACAGCGCTTACTTCGGCTATGGCCCGTCCCGGGAAGTGCGGTTGTTCAAATAGCGCCGGGTTGACCTGCTGTCCAATGGCGGGTCCCCGGCACCCCGAGGCTAGAGGCATTTCCTGCGTCCCTGTAGCGGCATCGATGATGTCTGCGTGCTATTGCCAAGTGCTTATTTTCTGCATGACAATGCGACTAATTATCAAATGTGAATTTATATTGTCATGCCCGCCGACGATCCGTCCCTGCGCTGCGCCGTCAACGATCTTTATGCCGATCACCACAGCTGGCTCCATGGCTGGTTGCGCCAGCGCCTGGGCAATGCCTGCGATGCGGCGGACCTGGTGCAGGACACGTTCGTACGGATTATCCGGGCACGCAACGCGCTGGAGATTCGCGAGCCGCGACCCTATCTGTCGCGGGTGGCCCGTGGACTGCTGACGGATCTGTTTCGTCGTCGCTCCCTGGAACAGGCCTATCTGGAAGCCATGCTCTGGGTGCCGGAAGAGGAACACCCGTCGCCGGAAGACCAGGCGATTCTGCTGCAGGCGCTGCTGGAGATCGATCGGCTCCTCGACGGCCTGGGCAGTAAGGTCAAGCAGACCTTTATCCTGTCCCAGTGCGACGGCCTGACCTACGAGCAGATTGCCGAGCGCTTGCAGATATCCGTGCGCAGCGTGAACAACTACATGGCCAAAGCGATGGAGCACTATTGCCTGATGCAGTTGCGGTTGCAGTCCTCATGAGCTTCTCCGGCGTGCAGCTCAGCGATGGGGAGCGCCAGGCGATCAGCGCCGCCGCCCGTTGGTACGCCCGGTTGTTGTCCGGCAGTGCCACCGAGCAGGAACGCAGCGATTGGCAGCACTGGTTGCAGGCCGACCCTCTGCATCGCCTGGCCTGGACGCGCATGCAAGGGGTGAGCGAGCAGATGGCCGCGATTCCCGGGCGCCTTGCCGGGCCGGTGCTGCGCGGGGCCGGACAATCGCGCCGCCAGGTGCTGCGTGGCTTGGCGCTGCTGGCCGGCGCCGGCTCCCTGGGCGCGCTGGGTTGGCGCAGCGAGACCGCGCAGCACCTGTTGGCCGACTACCGTACCGGTGTCGGTGAACGTCGCGAAGTGCCCTTGGCCGACGGCAGTTCGCTGCTGCTCAATACCGCGACCTCGGTGAATGTGCGTTTCGACGGTCAGCAGCGGGTCCTTGAGCTGCTCGCCGGGGAAATGCTTTTCAACGCCGCCTTCGATTCCTTGCAGCGCCCCCTGCGGATCGACACCCGCTTTGGTCGGGTGCAGACCCAGGGCGCCCAGCTCTGGGTGCGGTCGACCGGTGCGCAGGATCAGGTCGCCGTGTTGCAGCAGGCAGCCCAGGTCAGCCTGGGCAGCGGGGCTTCCAGGGTGTTGCATGCCGGCCAGTCGCTGGACTTCGGCGCTCGGGAGCTGGGGCCGGTACTGGCCAGCGATGAGACCCTGGGCGCCTGGCAGCAGGGCAGCATCATTGCCATTCGCCGCCCCCTGGGCGAGTTGCTCGCTGAGCTGTCGCGCTATCGCCATGGCGTCTTGCGTTGTAGCGCGGATATTGCCGGGCTGCAGATTTCGGGCGTGTTCCCCGTCGACAATATCGACCTGGCGCTGGGCGCGCTGGAGACTGGTTTTGCCCTGCGCATCAGCCGCGTCACGCCGTACTGGGTTACGGTTTCCCGGGCCTGATGAATGACTTTCAAAAAATAATCATTCGTCTTTGCACTTTTTTCGGCGCTGCTTCGGCTTAGCACCCATTGAGTTCATTTTTGTCAGTGGGGAAGGGAAAGCATGTCCGAGGTTTATCAGTCGAAATTGGCCGTGGCGATCAGGGCCGGGTTGTGGGGCGCGGCGCTGGTCAGTGGCTCGCTGGGGCTGGCGCAGGTCGCGATGGCGGCCAACGAGCAGACGGCGGTGCAGCACTTCGAGATTGCCGGCGGCAATCTGACCGAGGTGCTGGGGCGCTTTGCCCATGCTGCCGGCGCGGCGATTTCCTTCGACGCCAGCCAGACCGATGGCCTGCGCTCCGCTGGCTTGCAGGGTCACTACGGGGTGCTCGAAGGCTTTGCCCGCATCCTGGCCGGCAGCGGCCTGCAGGCCGAACGCCAGGGCAATGGCAGCTATGTGTTGCGGGCCTTGCCCAAGGCCGCGTCGTCCTCGGCCCTGGAACTGGGCGTGACCAGTGTCCAGGCCCAGGCCCTCGGTGCCACCACCGAAAACTCCGGCTCTTACACCACGGGCGCGGTGACCATTGGCAAGGGCAGCCATTCGCTGCGCGAAACTCCGCAGTCGGTGACGGTCATCACCCGCAAGATGCTCGACGACCAGAACCTCAATACCATCGACCAGGTCATGGAGCGCACCCCGGGCATCACCCTGTATGACTCCCCCATGGGCGGCAAGTACTTCTATTCCCGTGGCTTTCGCATGACCGGCCAGTACCAGTACGACGGTGTGCCGCTGGATATGGGCAGCAGCTATGTGCAGGCCGACAGCTTCAGTAGCGACATGGCCTTCTATGACCGGGTCGAAGTGCTGCGCGGCGCCGCCGGGATGCTCAAGGGGGCGGGTGGCACGGCCGGTTCGGTCAATTTCGTGCGCAAGCGTGGCCAGGCCACGCCCCAGACGCAGCTGTCGCTGTCGGCCGGTAGCTGGGACAACTATCGCGCCCAGGTGGACACCGGTGGTCCGCTCAATGACGCGGGCACAGTACGCGGTCGTGCGGTGGTCACCCAGCAGACCCGCCAGTACTTCTATGACATTGCCGACCGCAAGGACCAGGTCTATTACGCGGCCCTGGATTTTGACCTGGACCCTGACACCACGCTGGGCCTGGGCGCGGCCTTCGAGGATGTCGACGCGCGGCCCTGCTGGGGCGGTCTGCCGCGCTACAGCGATGGCAGTGATCTCAAGCTCAGCCGCTCGACTTGCCTGAACACCGCCTGGAACAATTCCCGCAGCAAGCGGGCCACCTATTTCGCCGATCTCAAGCACCAGCTCAACGACGCTTGGGCCCTGAAGGTCGCGGGGGTCTACAGCCGCAACACCCAGGATATCGAGTACGCCTTCCCCAGCGGCGCGGTGCCGGTGGGCAGCAGCAGTTCCAGTACGATCATGCTGGGCAGCATCTATGACTATGACCAGGTCGATTATGGCTTCGACGCTTATGTCGACGGGCATTTCGAGGCCTTTGGCCGCCAGCACGAATTGACCGTGGGGGCCAATGCCAGCCGCTCGCACAAAGATGATTTCTTTGCGGTCGCGGTACTGCCGCAGCGCCAGAATGTGCTGGATCCGAACAAGTTCATCCCCAAGCCCGACGAGAGCTTCTTTCTCAATAACGCCAGCCGGGGTGGCCCGGTGGATTCGCGGGTGCAGCAGTACGGTGGTTACTCGACCTTGCGCTTGAATATTACCGACCCGCTGACCCTGGTGCTGGGCAGCCGCGTCAGTTGGTACAAGTCCGATACCGATTCCACGGCCTACTGGTTCGCCACCCGCACTCCCAGCCATGTCCAGGCCACGGAGACCGGGGAAGTCACGCCCTTTGCCGGGGTGCTCTACGAACTCAATGACCATCTGACAGCCTACGCCAGCTACTCCGATATCTTCACCCCCCAAGGCAACTACCGCACCCTGACCGGCGCCGCGCTGCGCCCGTTGGTTGGCGAGAGTTATGAGCTGGGGATCAAGGGCGAATGGTATGAAGGGCGGCTGAACAGCTCGTTCAACCTGTTTCGCACGGTGCAGAAGGACGCGGCCCAGACCGACCCGGCGTGCCCGGACGACAGCTGCTCGCAGAACTCGGGCAAAGTGCGCGCCCAGGGCTTCGAAGCCGAGGTCAGCGGTGAAGTGATCAAGCGCCTGCAACTGCTCGCCGGCTATACCTACACCCAGACCAAGACCCTGGAAGATGCCGACAGCAGCGCCACCGGCCAGCCGTTCAACAGCTACGTGCCGCGTCATTTGCTGCGTGTGTGGGGCGACTACGCCCTGGACGGTGCGCTTGAGCGCTTCAGTGTTGGCGCCGGGGTCAATGCGCAAAGCGCCAACTTCCGCACCTCGCCCACCAGCGGCAAGCACATCAGCCAGGCCGGCTATGCTATCTGGAACGGGCGCATCGGCTATCGCATCGACGATACCTGGTCCGTGGCGCTCAATGGCAACAACCTGTTCGACAAGCGCTACTACGCCACGATCGGTACGGAAGGCTTCGGCAATTTCTACGGCGAACCGCGCAACTTCACGCTGTCGGTCAAGGCCGGTTTCTAAACGGTTGCGCGACACCTAAGCGGTCGCCAGGTGGGTACGGGGCCTGGTGTGTCGGTGCGGGTCTGCTATCTCGCGGCGCCAGCAGTGCTTCCCGGTCCACGGGCGAACCGTAGGCCGGGGAGCGCAGACTCACCGGCCTAGCGGCTGGCGCTGTCTTGGGCAGGGGTTTTCGGCTGGCCGTAGTGCCATTCGTAGACGACGAATTTGAAGTCCTTCAGATCGCCTTTTTCATCGAAACTCAGATCGCCGGTGGGGGTCTTGAAGGTGCCGGCATGGATCGCCTCGGCGACTTTTTCCGGGTCCTCGCTCTTGGCCGCGGCAATGCCACCGGCAATCACTTCCACTGCCGAATAGGTCGGCAGCACGAAGGGGCCGCTGGGATTTTCCTGCTTCGCGGCGAAGGCCGCGACCAGTGCCTGGTTGGCCGGAACCTGATCGAAAGACATGGGCAGGGTTACCAGCATGCCTTCGGAGGCATCCTTGGCGATCTGCGAGATGGAGTCGTTGCCCACGCCTTCAGGACCCATAAAACGGGCGGTCAGGCCTTTTTCCTTGGCCTGGCGTAGCAGCAGGCCCATTTCCGGGTGGTAGCCACCGAAGTAGACAAAGTCGACGTTGGCTTGCTTGAGCCGGGACAGGATCGAGGCATAGTCGCGCTCGCCGGCATTGATGCCTTCGAACATCGCCACCGGGATACCTTCTTTACTCAGAATCTCCTTGACGGAGGTGGCGATGCCTTCGCCGTACTGCTGCTTGTCGTGCAGCACCGCGACATTGCGCGGTTTGAGACCGACGATGTAGCGCGCAGCGGCAGGGCCCTGGGCATTGTCCAGGCCAATGGTGCGAAAAATCATCGTGTAGCCCCGTGCCGTCAGTTCGGGGCTGGTGGCGGCCGGGGTGATCATGACGATGCGTTCGTCTTCGTAGATATCCGACGCTGGCTGGGTCGAGCTGGAGCACAGGTGACCGACCACAAACTTGACGCCGTCATTCACCACTTTGTTGGCCACGGCCACGGCCTGCTTGGGATCGCAGGCGTCGTCGTACTCCACGGCCACCAGTTGCTTGCCGTCGACGCCGCCCCGGGCGTTGATCTGTTCGATGGCCATGCGCGCGCCACTGAATTGCATATCGCCGTACTGCGCCACCGGGCCGGTCTTGGGGCCGGCGATGCCGATCTTGATGCTGTCGGCTGCCAGGGTATGGCTGGCCAGCCCGGCGAGGATCATGGCGCTGAGCAGTTGGGTGGCTTTTTGATGGGTGCGACTCATGGGTGTTCCACTCCTGTGGTGATTGATGCGAATGGGGGGCCGCTATTCAGCGATGGTTGAGGGCAATATCTCGGGCGGGCGCTTCGTCTTGCGTGGCGGCCGCCAGGGCCTGGGTGATATCCGTCAGCAGGTCGGCACAATCCTCCAGCCCCACCGACAGGCGCACCAGCCCCTCGCCGATAGCGTGGCGGGCGCGCTCTTCGGCGGTGTAGCTGGAATGGGTCATGCTTGCCGGGTGCTGAGCCAGTGATTCGGCATCGCCCAGGCTGACGGCGCGGCTGAACAGTTGCAGGGCATTCATAAAACGCCGGCCGGTGGCCAGCCCGCCCGTGAGTTCAAAGGCAAGCATGCCGCCCGCCAGCTTCATTTGCCGGGTGGCCAGTTCGTATTGGGGGAAAGCGGGCAGGCCAGGGTAGGCCACCCATGCGACTGCCGGATGCGCCTGGAGGAGCTGCGCGACGGCCAGGGCATTGCTGCAATGGCGCTCCATGCGCAGGGCCAGGGTCTTGAGGCCGCGCATCAGCAAAAAGGCATCCTGGGGCGACAGCACTGCGCCGGTCAGGTCCTTGAGCCCTTGCAGGCGGATGCGCTCGGCCAGCGCCTGGCGGGTGACCACGATACCGGCGGTGATATCACCGTGACCGCTCAGGTATTTGGTCGCCGAGTGCACCACCACATCGGCGCCCAGTTCCAGCGGTCGCTGCAGGTAGGGCGTGCAGTAGGTGTTGTCGACCACCAGAGTGATCGCGGGGTGTTCACGGGTAATCGCCGCCATGGCCGCGATGTCGACCAGTTGCATATTCGGGTTGGCCGGGGTTTCGAAATAGACCAGGCGCGTGCTCGGGCCGATGGCCTCGCGCAGTTGGGCCGGGTTGCTCATGTCGACATGGCGGACCTTGACCCCGAACTCGCCGATACCGTGGTGCAGCAGGGCAAAGGTGCAGCCGTAGAGGGTGCGGTTGACGATGATCTCGTCGCCAGGGCGCAGCAGGGTCCAGAACGTTGCGGCAATGGCGCCCATGCCAGAACTGAAGGCCACGGCCGCTTCGCCGTTTTCCAGGGTGGCCATGCGCGATTCCAGCAGGGCCAGGGTCGGGTTGGAAATACGCGTGTAGAAATGCCCGGCGGCTTCGCCGGCAAAGCAGGCGGCGCCATATTCAGCCGTGGGAAAGGTAAAGGTCGACGTCAGGTAGATCGGTGGAATCAATGCGCCCTGATGCTCCTGTGGCAGGTAGCCGTGGTGGATGGCGCGGGTGGAAAAGCCCAGATCGTTGTTTTTATTGTTCATGGCGAACGCTTCCTGATTTCCTACAATGCTATGCTCGATTTGGGTAAGAAAGTTTCCAAAATGACACCTGAAAGTTCGTCGTTTTGGCATAAAAATCCATAAAAACAACAATATGAGGCAAAACATGCCTTCAGGCCTGGACCGTACTGATAAAGCCCTGCTGAGCGCCCTGCAGGTCAATGCCCGGCTGACTGTCGCCGAACTGGCCGATAGCGTCGCCCTGACGACGTCGCCGTGCTGGCGACGGGTCAAGCAGTTGGAAGAAAGCGCGATGATCACCGGCTACCAGGCGATTCTCTCGCCCAAGGCGTTGGGTTATGGGGTCACCGCGTTTGTCAGCGTGATGATGGATTCCCACACCCAGGACACCGCCAGGGCCTTTGAGCAGCGGCTGCTGGCGATCCCGGAAATTGTCGCCTGCCATAACGTGTCCGGGCGCTACGATTTTCTGCTGGAGGTGGTCGCCAGGGACCTGGAATCCTTCGGCGAGTTCGCCCGCGAAGTACTGCAGACCCTGCCGGCGGTGAAGGAAATCTACTCGAGCTTTTCATTCAAGTCGGTCAAGCCGCTGCGCATGATTCCACTGCCCGACTAGCGCTTGAGCCCGGCGTCCCGGGCGGGAATGGTTCAGGCCGCTAGCTGGCCGATCAGCAGCAGGGTCGCTATCAGGATCATGATCGCGCCGGACAGCCGGCTGACCGCTCGGGCAGCGGCCGGACGGGCGCCCAGCACGGCCTGCGAGCCAAACCCGACCAGCAGGTAGATCAGCGCGCAACTGACGGCGTGCACCAACCCCAGTGCAATGATCTGTAGCGGGACGGGCCAGGGCGCCGTAGCGTCGGTGAACTGCGGCAGCAGTGCGAGGAACAGCAGGAACACTTTCGGGTTCAGGGCGCTGATGCACAGGCCCTTGAGCGCCCAGCGCGTGCCGCTCAGTGCCGGGCGGGTGTCGTCGGCATGGGGAACGGCGGGGTGCAGCAGCAGGTTGATGCCCAGCCAGAGCAGATAGCCTGCACCGGCCACGGTCAACATCGACAGCGCCATGGGGTTACTGGCCATCAACGCGCCAATACCGCCGGCCACGATCACGGTCGCCAGCAGATGGCCCAGCAATAGCCCGCTGACCGCTGGCACCACGACCTTGCCGCGCAGCCCCGCCGAGATGGCATAGGCCCAGTCGGCCCCCGGGGTGATCACAAAGAGAAACGACACCGCCCAGAAGGCGGCCAGCACGCTGAGGGTCATGGCGCGCGTCCTTCTGTCCGTGCAGCGTCGTGGGCCCGTGCGGTGATCTCGGGGGCTATGGGTAGGCGGTGTGCTGGCATCGCGTCTTCCTGCATATCGAAGCCCGCCCTGCTGAAGTCAAAGGGGCGTGGCAGTGGATTGATGGAAGGAAGAATAGGGAAATGTTGCTAGAATTTGCTTCCAATGATTGCCTTTAAGGCTCAATAGAGAGGGAGAATCTTCCAAATGGACAGGATTGACCGGAAGATTCTTTCCGAGCTGCAAAAAGACGGTCGACTCTCGGTCACTGAGTTGGCGGAGCGCGTGGGCTTGAGCCTGTCGCCTTGTCATCGACGGGTGCGGGCCCTGGAAGAGTCCGGGGTGTTGCTGGGATATCGGGCGCAACTGGACCCCTGTGCCCTGGGGCTGAATTTCAGTGCGATGGTGTTTGTCACCCTGCGCGAAGGCGACCGGCGCGCCGTCGAGGCTTTCGAGGCGGCATTGATCGAGATTCCCCAGATCGTCGACGCCCAGCGCCTGTTCGGCGAGCCGGATTACCTGCTGCAAGTGATCACTGAAGACCTGCCAGCGTTCCAGCGCCTGTATGACGAGCGCCTGTCGACGTTGCCCAATGCCCAGCGGCTGATCTCGACCCTGGTGATGAAACGCGTGATCGAGAATCGCTTGCTGCCGCTGTAGCCCGGGATCAGAAGCGCTCGTCGAGCATCGCCGGCAGGGTGATATCCCTGACGTAGCTCGCGGCCGACAGACTCAAGGCCATGCGCACCACCTGCACCACATCGTGCAGGGGGATCAACTGGCCTTCGCCCCGTTGCTCGGCCTGCTCGCGGGGTGTGCTGAGCGGATCGTCGGTATTCAGATACCCGAGGTTCAGGCAGGTCACGCCCAGACGCTGCTCCCGGTAGCCTTCGCGCAGGGCGTCGGCAATGCCGCGCAGGGCGAATTTCGAGGCGCCGAAGGAAACCTCCGGGCGGCCGCTCTGGGGCAGGCCCGAGGTGGAGCCGGTGAGGATAATCCGGGGCCGGGCGCTCTTGAGCAGCACTGGCAGCAGGCGTTTGATCAACACAATGGGCGCGGTGATATTGCAGTTGACGATGGCCTCGACCTGATCGTCGCGGTCCTGCATAAACGCATATTGCGGATCGAAGGCCCGTTCCTCCCAGATCCCCAGGTTGTAGATCAGCGTGTCCAATCCGTCTTCGCTCACCGCCTGTTCGAGCAGCCGGGCAGCCTGGGCTGGCTGGCCCAGATCGGCCTCCACCCACTGCACTCGGGCGCCCTGGCGGTTTTGCAGGTGGTCGGGACGGTTGCGCGAGACCCCGATCAGTTGATCGCCCGGCTCGCCAAGCCCTTCGACCAGGGCACGGCCCAGTCCTTTACTTGCCCCTACCACCATGATGTTCATCAATTGTCTCCTTGCGCCATAGGCTGAACAGGCTGGGCATGCCATCAGGCTGGCGAGGCGACTTCAATCCAGGTATTGCTTCAAGATATTTCCATGTGCGGGAGCTGATAGCACAACGGCCATCTTCCGGGAGACAGCCGTTGTGGTCGCAGGCGGCAGCGGCCGTCCGGGATTGCGTGGTGCGGTGGGTTAGAAATCCCAGCGTGTGGTGAGCATCACATTGCGCGGCTCGCCGTAATAGGACGTGTTGTAGAAGCCGATGTTGGTGTAGTAACGCTTGTCCAAGGCATTGTTTAGGTTGAGCGTGGCCGAAAGCTGCTCGGTGACCTGGTAGCGCGCCATCAGGTCAACCAGCCAGTAGGCCTCTTGGGAGAACTCCTCTTTACGGTTCTTGAACCGGTTGTTCAACACCTGCCAGCCACGGCTCTGCCAACGTGCGCCGCCGCCCACAGTCAGGTCGTCCAGGGCGCCCCTGAGTTTGTAGGTGGTGTAGACGCTGAGTTGGTCTTCGGGTTCCCAGGTCGAGATCTTGGCGTCATTGTGATCACGGATGACCTTGTGGGTGTAACCGGCCTGGGCTTGCCAGCCGGGAGCCAGTTCGCCGGACATTTCCGCTTCCCAGCCCTTGGTGCGGGCGGCGGTGCCGATCGTGGCATAGCCCACCGATGGATTGGTCGGATTGGCGTTGTACTCGGCATCCGGCTCGTTGCGGTTGTTCTCGCGCACTTCGAAATAAGCCAGGCTGGTGTTCAGGCGACCGCCGAAGAACTCGCCCTTGAGCCCCACTTCGTAGTTTTCGCCCTCATTGGGCTCCAGCAGTTTGTTGTTGCGATCGCGGTTGTAGGCCTGCGGCATAAAGATGCTGGTGTAGCTGGCGTAGGCGGTGAAATGGTCGTCCAGATCGTAGGTGACGCCAGCATAGGGCACGAGCCGTCCGGTTTCCGTGGAGTGATCGTCGCCGGTCAGGTAGTAGTTGGCGACACGGGTACCGAGCAGCAGGTTCAGGTCGTCCGTCAGGTTGAAACGGCTGGCGATATAGCCGGCGGTTTGCCGGGTGGTCTGGTCATTACGGGTGAAGTTGCGCCAGTCAGGCTCGGGGATATTGCCGTCGAAGTCCCAGAAATCGACCACCTTGTTGTTGCCGTTGGGAAACAGCGGGTCGCCATAGTCCTTGCCTTTCCAGTGGGAATTGGAGGCCGAGGCGCCGATCACCACTTCATGCTCGCGGCCCAGCAGGCTGAAGGGCCCGCTCACGTAGACGTCGGCGGAATCGGCGCGGGTGTTGCCGGTGAATTTGTTGGCGTAGATCGTCGACAGGCCGGTGACCGTGAAGGGGCCGAGCTGGATCGAGCCCAGTGGCGCGTCGTAGCCGCTGATCTGGTGGGTCAACTGGGCCTTGGCCACCCAGCCATTGGCAAAGCTGTGTTCCAGGCTGGAAAACACGCTGCGGGTGTACTGCTCCCAGCGGCTCCACTTGGCGCCGTTGTTGTACGAGCGCTTGACGTCGATGCGATCACCGTTACGGTCGAACAGTGGGCGGCTGCCCGACCAGCCCGAGCCGCGCGGGTCGTTGTTCTGCCAGTCGACGCCAACGGTCAGCAGGGTGTCGTCGCTCAGGTCCGCTTCCAGGGTGGCAAAATAGACGCTGGTCTTGCGCTCATAGCGATCCATGAACGAGTGCTTGTCCTGGTACGCCACCACGGCGCGGCCGCGCAGGTTGCCACTGTCGGTCAGGGGGCCGCTGACATCGATCTGGGAGCGGTAGTTGTCCCAACTGCCGGCCCCCAGCTCAATGCTGGCCTTGAAGTCGCGGGTCGGTTTTTTGCGGATCAGGTTAAGCGTGGCCCCCGGGGCGCCGGCGCCGGTCAGCAGGCCGGTGGCGCCCTTGAGGATTTCCACGCGGTCGTAGATCGCCATGTCGGTCAGGGTTTGCCCGGACGAATAGGCCGAGTTGCGCAGGCTGGGGATGCCGTCGTACTGGAAGTTCTCGATGGAGAACCCCCGGGCGTAATAGTTGGTGCGCTCGCTGTCATAGGTCGACACGGTGATGCCCGGGGAATGGCGCATCACGTCGTCGATGGAGTTGAGCCCGAAGTCGTCCATATGCTGGCGCGTGACGACGGTGATCGACTGGGGCGTTTCCCTGGGCGAGAGCACCAGGCGGGTGGCGGTCGCGATGGTGCCCGGGGTATAGGAACCACTGCCCTCGGTAATAGTGCCCAACTGGTTACTGGTGATCTGCGTCGCCTGCAGGGCGAGCGCGCCGCCCGACGCGCTGCTGTCTTCCAACTGGTAGCCGTCGGCACTGGGCCTGGCCGTCAGACCGGTGCCATCCAGGACCTGGGCAAACCCTTCGGCAATGCTGTAGGTGCCGTGAACGCCGGGGCTGGTCAGGCCACTGACCTGGCTCGACTGGAAGGAAATCGGCGTGCCGGCGGCCTGGGCGAAGCGACTCAGCACATCATTGAGCGGCCCGGCGGCGATATCGAATGACTGGGCCTGCTGTTGCGCGTAGGACAAGGCCGGCAGCGCCAGCGGCAGGCAGCCCAGCAACAGGCGGCTGGCCAGCAGCAGACCGCTGCGGTTGGACGGTTTTGAACGCATTTTTCGGTGCTCCTTTGGATGTTGGCCAAGGGAAGGACGCGGTAAAACGGCAAACACGAAAATGCGGATGACAATTATTCCATTTGTTTTTTCAGCGTCACTCGCGTCAGCCATGGCGAGTAGCGGCTGACTTCGATCGGCAGCGTGCGCTCCAGCAGCCGCAGGGCGCTGTCGCTGTCGTCGGCCGGCAGCATCACGGTGACGCGCAGGTCCTGTAGCGCCTTGCGGTCGAACAGCAGCATCCCCGGGCGATGGCGCGCCAGGCGTTCGAGGACCTCGGCCAGCGGTTTGTCGCTGGCCAACAACTGATGGGTATTCCAGGCCTGCTCCAGCGCTGCGCTGTCGATGCGCTCCACTGCGCCCGGGCCCTGGCCGTCGAAACGCAGGCGCTGGCCTGGAGCGAGGATCACGGTTTGCCCGGCACTGTCGATGCGGGTGGAGGACTCGAGCATGGTGACCACCGTGGCATCGGCGCCGAGCTCGACGATAAAGCGCGTGCCCAGGGCCCGGATACTGCCGTGCGGGGTGTCGACATAGAACGGACGCTGGGCGTCCTTGGCCACGTTGACCAGGATCTCGCCCTGCAAAAGCTGCACGCGACGTTGCCCGGCATCGAAATGCAGGTCCACGGCGGAGCGACCTTCGAGCTGCAGATCACTGCCATCGAGTAGCGGCTCGCGGTGCCACTGACCATTGGCGGTGCTCAGGTCGGCGAACAGATAGCCCTGCTGCCCATACTGGTAGGCCGGCACCCCAGCCAGGCCGAGCAAGACCGCGAGTGCGAGGCCCTTGAGGGCTTTCGCGCCCGGACGCGGCTGGCGTCCATGGCGCAGTGCGGCGCGGGTCGGTGCCTGGTCGAGTGGCGCAAGGTGGCCTTGCAGGCGAGCCATGGCCTGGGGATGGCGCGGGTCGGCGGCCATCCAGGTACGAAATGCCTGCTTGCTGTGCTCGTCAGGTTGGTGATCCAGGCGGACCAGCCATTGGGCCGCTTCGCGCAGCAGGGCGGGTGAGAGTGTCTGGCTCATGCCTGGGCGCACGCGTCGCAGGCCAGCACGGCGTCGACCAGGTCGTGTTGCACGGTTCGCACCGTGACCCCCAGGCGCGCGGCGATCTGCGCCTGATCCAGACCTTCGAGGTAGCGCAGGACAAAGGTCTGGCGTATGCGTGGCTTCATCTGGCTCAAGGCGCGATCGATGGCCTCGATAACCTGCAGGGCCTGGAGAATCTGCTCCGGCGAGGGCGCCTGTTCAAGGTAGGCGGCGCAGCGTTCGAGCTCTTCGCGATAGGCCTGTTCCAGGCGCCGGCGTCGGGTGCCGTCCATCAACAGGCGGCGCGCGATGGTGGCCAGATAAGCCTGGGGTTCGCTGGGGGCCACATAGGTGCCGGCGGCCAGCAGGCGAATAAAGGTGTCCTGCGCCACATCCGCTGCCTGGTGCGAGCACTGCACGCGCCGCCGCAGACAGCTCAGCAGCCAGCCATGGTAGCCGCGATAGAGCGCGTCGAGCGTCGGGGCCTCGGCGGGCAGAGTGGGTTTCATGAGAAAATTTCGTAAGTGGGAATCGCTCTTATTCTAGAGGCTTCCTATCAGGCCCGGCAATGGGCCTGATCAAGGAAGTGAAGTTACGGCGCAAGCGGGGGCTTGCGCGCCCTGTCGGGTTGAGGCTGGGCCGGCGGTTTAACGCTTGAACAAGGCGCCGGCTGCCCTTTATCGTGCACGCCTTGCGCGCCCCGACCCGGTAGCGCGAAACCCGTCAATGTGTACTGGAAGCCATGATGAAGCGCGCGGTTGTCGTCAGTCTTGCCCTGATCCTGAATGTTGCAGCCTTGAGCCGGCCGGCACTGGCCGCGGGCGATGTCGAGGCGGGTGGCAAGCTGTTTACCCGGCTTTGCGGTGGTTGCCATCAGGTGGGCGAGTCGGCCCGTGCGGCCTTTGGGCCGCAGCTCAACGCGATTGTCGGGCGCCCGGCCGGGAGCACGGCGGACTACCAGTACTCGGATGCCATGAAGCGCTCGGGCGTGGTCTGGACCCGGGATCAACTGGTCGCCTACCTGGACGACCCCAAGGCCGTGGTGCCGGGGACCCGGATGATTTTCTGGGGGCTCAGTGATGCAGAGAAGGTCGATAATCTGCTGGCCTACCTGCAAACGTTCTCGGCGCCGTGATGCCGCTTATCGCTGCCGATGAGGCGCCTTCGATCAGGACGGTGCTCGAAGGCTTGCGGGAGCGATTCGGGCTTGGGGTCTAGCGGGTCGGTGTCACCAGCCGGCCACCGGACAGCCGGTCTAGGGTGGTTGCGGCCTTGGCCAGGTCGATGGGGTGGCGCAGGGTGAAAATCGCGTTGCCGGTGGCCAGGGCACTATCACGGGTCTGGGCGGCGAGGAAGACCAGGTAGGTAAAGGGATCGAACACCTGCCCGGCATCGCCGAAGCCGGGGTCGAACAGTGGATGTCGCGTTCCCACACGGCGGCAAAGCGGTATCGGTCGATGTCGCGGACCATGCGTGCCTGGCCGGCCAGTACCTGCAGGTCGCCCTGGTAGGCGCGCAGGGGGAGGAAGATGCCCAGGGTCAAGGCATCGCGGGCGAACATCCGACAATAACCCGGGTGCTGGGCAAAGGCCGGCGCCGAGGCGCCGCTCGATGGGGAGGTAGAAAAGGTCATGGGGGATCGCTCTCGTAGACGCTTCAGGCGCCGGTGGCCGGGGCTGGCAGACAAATGCCGCGTTGTACGGCGGGGCGCGCGGCCACGCGTTCGTGCCAGGCGTGCAAGTGGGGGTAGGTGAGGGTGTCGAAGCCGACGATTCGGGCGATATGGCTCCAGCCAAACTGGGCGATATCGGCAATGGAGTATTCCTCGCCGGCCAGGTAGGGCCGCGTGGCCAAATGGGCATCCAGGGTGCTGAAGGCCGCGTGGTTCAGCCGTCGAAAATGCTCGATGGCCTCGGGCTGCGCGGTTTTGGCAAACAGCTCGAAATGCACCCGCTGGCCCAGCAGCGGGCCAACGCTCGCGGCGTGGAACATCAGCCATTGAATGGCTTGCCAGCGTGCCTGGGGCGCGGAGGGCAGCAGCCGGTCCGCCTGCTCGGCGAGGTACAGCAAAATGGCGGCCGACTCGAACAGCGTGATGCCTTGGCTGTCATCCACCAGCACCGGAATACGGCCATGGGGATTGAGGCGCAGAAACCCCGGTTGACGGTGCTCGCCGTCGTCGATCCGCACAGGGTGCAGTCGATACGGCAGCCCGAGTTCTTCCAGGGCAATGCTGATCTTGAAGCCGTTGGGTGAACTGTCGCTATAGAGGTGAATCATCGGCAGGTTGCCTCGTCATGACGGGCAGGCCGAAAGGCAGGTCGAGCGTGGGCCAAAAGATCGAACGGCATGGGAGTCTCTATATAGTTTTTCTAAAGCAATTGAAGGTGCCTTGGGCTGCGTTATGATCCGCATTGAACCGGATTCGTGGAAACGATCCTTTCTGCTGGTTGGCTTTAGGAAAACTAAATCAATGTTCCCTGCGCTTTCGTTGCAGGCCCTGCGGGCGTTTGTCGAAGTGGGCCAGCGTGGCAGCATCAAGGCCGCTGCCCAGGCCCTGCATGTCACGAGTGGCGCGGTCAGCCAGCAGATACGCTTGCTGGAGGAGCGGATCGGCCTGGCGCTCTTTGAGCGTGACCCGCGAGGGCTGCGCCTGACCGAGGCAGGCCTTAGGGTCCACCCGATGCTGCTGCAGGCCTTCGAGCAGATTGAACGGGCCACCCGGACGCTGGCCGAAATCAGTCGCGGGCCGACCCTGACCGTCAGCACCGTGGCGACGTTTGCCGCGTCCTGGCTGGTGCCGCGCCTGGGCCGGTTCAATCAGCGCTACCCGGAGATCGAAGTGCGGGTCGAGGCCACCTCGGCACTCACCGATATGCGTCGCGATCGCGTCGATATTGCCTTGCGCCATGGCTTGGGGGTCTACCCCGGGCTGGAAGTCACACGGCTGATGGCGCCAGTTCTGGTGCCGGTGGCCCGCCCGGGGCTGATCGCCGCTGACGCCCTTGATACACCCCAGGATTGCCTGGACTACGCCTTGCTGCATGACAGCGATCGCGCTGACTGGGCGCTCTGGCTGGCGGCCCATGGGGTTGATGAAGATTCGCGGGCGGCGCGGGGTACGGCATTCGAGGATGATTACCTGCTGATGCGCGCGGCGCAGGCCGGCCAGGGGTTGGCGCTGGTGCCGCACGAATATGCCAGAGAGGAAATCGCTTCGGGACGCCTGGTCCAGGTGCTGGATAAGCCCTGGCCGGCGCGTTTTGCCTATTACGTGGTCACGCGCGCCGGAGCGCGGCAGCGGCCCGAGGTCCGGGCCTTTGTCCAGTGGATACTGGAAGAGGCCGGGAGCGAGCCCTAGACCTCGGCCCTGTCGGTGCGAGCTCTGGCGCCACACCAATCGCCAACGCTCGCGAGTGTCAAGGTCAGTGGGCCGCCACGGCTTCCAGGCCTTCGGCATCCTTACGCGGGCGAATGATCATCAGCCCGGCGGCGGCAATCGCCAGTGGAGCGACCAAGGCCAGGTAATACCCGGCAGGACCGCCTTGTTCAAGAAACCAGCCGCCGCTGGCCGAGCCGATAATCGCGCCCACCCGGCCCAGGGCAATCGCCCAGCCGGTGGCGGTGGCGCGCAGGGCCGTGGGATAGGCCTGGGCCACCATATAGTTGAGCACGATCTGCTGGCCACCAATCCCCAGGCCGGCCAGGCCCGCCAGGATAAACACCAGCGTCCAGTTCTGGCCGCTGTTGGCCAGCCCCAGGCACAGGACGATGCCAAACACGAACAGCGCCAGCAGCAGGAGGCGGGTGTTGATTTTCGGCAATATGATCGACAGCGGAATCGCGCAGAGCACAAACACCGTATTCACCGCCACGGTGCCCATGGGCGCTTGCTCCACGGGCAGCCCACTGGCCTTGAGCACGGTCGGCAGCCACGACAGGAACATAAACCACGCGACCCAGTTGAACAGGTAGACGGTCCAGATTCCCAGGGTATTGCGGGCCAGGCCGGCGCTGAACAGCGAGCTGACGCGGGTTCTCAGCGCTTGTTCCGGCACGCTGAAGTGGCTGCCGGATATCACTGGCTGCTGAGTGATCCGCGCGACGATCTGTTCGATCTGGCGCCTGCCGTTGTCGGTGTTCCGGCGCGCCAGAACGTGCAGCGACTCCGGCAGGCTGGTCAGTAGTACGACCAGCAGGAGCAGCGGCACGATACCGCCGACGGCAAAGATGCCTTGCCAGCCAATCACCGGGAGCATCTTGGCGGCCAGCAGACCACCCAGGATGGCGCCGGCGGGCAGCCCCAGCAGCACGGTGGTCATGATGGTCCCGCGATGGCGAGCCGAGCCGTACTCGGCGGCCAGGGACAGCACGACCGGGGTCGCGCCGCCCATGCCGAGCCCGGCGATAAAGCGCAGGACCAGGATCTGTTCAGTGGTCTGGGCAAAGGCGGTCGCCAGCGATGCCAGGCCAAACAAGGCCACCGAGCCGATAATGGTCGGTCGCCGGCCGAACTTGTCGCCCAGCAGGCCCAGGCCCATGGCGCCGATCACCATGCCGACGATCCCTGCGGTCAGGATCGGCGCCAGGGCGCCGGCGCCGAGCCCGAAGGCCTGGGTAATGGACGGGCCGGTAAAGGCTATGGCCTGGGTATCGAAGCCATCGAGAATGGCCACCAGAAAACACAGCACGAACACCCGCCACTGAAAGGCGCTCAGGCGCGTTCGATCGAGCAGTTCGGGGATGGAGATTGAAGGAGGCATGGCAGCTCCGCGCAGCAAGGCATTTTTATAGTTGAAAGGCGCAGGCTAGGTAGGTCGGGGGGCTGCGTCTAATATCATTTGGGTGCCACGCCATACCCCTGGGGTATGGTACTTTTTCATCCCTTGATCGATAGCCGCGAGTCGCTCGAATCTGCATCGATTGCAAGGAGGATCCCTGGACCGGTCTTTGAAACCCCCAGGCTGATCGCGCGGTCGCCTGTACCGCGCCAGCGCCGCGTTTGTGCAGGCCATGGATTGCCCGCTCGAAGTGCTGGAGGAAGAAGACGCATCTACGGCCTGGCCCAGGCCCTCAAGGCGCTGGCAGGTAAGGCTCGCGGGCGCCAGGCATTCGAATACCCGGCGGCAAACCCTATGCCGAACACGAGGTCAAATTGATGCTGGTCGAGCCGTGTGGCGTGCTCAATACCGGCCAGGAAGGTGGCGAGCGTACGGCGCAGAATGATCGGTGGATCTAGAGCGCGCCAGGTGCAGCGCGAAGGGCGTAACAGGCAGAGAGCGCCCCTAGCGGCGCTCTCTGTTTGACGGCGTATCAGCCGAGGGCATCCCAGGGACGGTCGCCCTGTTCGTCCTTGATTCGGGTCGGCAGACCCATGGCATCCAGCGCCTTGAGGAACGGCGCGGCAGGCAACTCTTCGACGTTGGCCATGTGCTGCACATCCCAGACGCCACGGGCGACCAGCAGGGCCGCTGCGACCGGTGGCACGCCGGCGGTATAGGAAATACCCTGGCTGTCGGTCTCGGCATAGGCCTCTTCGTGGTCAGCCACGTTATAGATAAAGACCTCGCGCGGCTGGCCATCCTTGGTGCCCTTGACCAGATCGCCGATGCAGGTCTTGCCGGTGTAACCCGGTGCCAGCGAGGCTGGATCGGGCAGCACGGCCTTGACCACCTTGAGCGGTACGACTTCCAGGCCCTCGGCGGTGCGCACCGGTTTCTCGGAGAGCAGGCCGAGGTTCTTCAGCACGGTGAACACATTGATGTAGTGCTCGCCGAAGCTCATCCAGAAACGCACGTTGGGCACGTCAAGGTTCTTGGACAGCGAGTGCACTTCATCGTGGCCGGTCAGGTACAGGTTCTGTTCGCCCACGACCGGCAGGTCGTCGGTGCGCTTGACCTCGAACATGGTGTTGCTGGTCCACTGGCTGTTCTGCCAGCTCCACACCTGTCCGGTGAATTCGCGGAAATTGATTTCCGGATCGAAATTGGTGGCGAAATATTTGCCGTGGGAACCGGCATTGACGTCGAGAATATCGATCGAATCAATGCGGTCGAAATACTGTTGCTGCGCCAGGGCGGCATACGCGTTGACCACGCCCGGATCGAAGCCCACGCCCAGAATGGCGGTGATGTTCTTGGCCTGGCATTCCTCGAGGTGATTCCACTCGTAGTTGCCATACCAGGGCGGCGTTTCGCAGACCTTGCCCGGTTCTTCGTGAATGGCGGTGTCCAGGTAGGCCACGCCGGTATCGATGCAGGCACGCAGCACCGACATATTGAGGAAAGCGGAACCGACGTTGATCACGATCTGTGATTCGGTTTCGCGGATCAGCGTCTTGGTCGCCTCGATGTCCAGGGCGTTCAGTGCGAAGGCCTGGATGTCGGCGGGTTGCTTGAGGCTACCCTTGGCTTTGACGCTGTCGATGATGGCCTGGCATTTGGAGATGTTACGCGACGCGATGGCAATACGACCGAGTTCGTCGTTGTGCTGCGCGCACTTGTGGGCCACCACCTTGGCAACACCTCCTGCACCAATGATAAGGACGTTTTTCTTCAATTTCTTTATCTCTCCTTTGTACCAGCCTACGAGAGGCTGGACAGGTAATCGTCAAAGCCGAATTCGCGAACCACCTCGACACTGCCGTCGAGTTGCTTCACTACGATGGACGGCATTTTCAGGCCGTTGAACCAGTTTTTCTTGACCATGGTGTAACCCGCGGCGTCGATAAACGACAGCCGATCGCCGATGGTCAGCGGACGATCGAATGGATACTCGCCGAAGATATCGCCCGCCAGGCAGGACTTGCCGCACACCATATAGGTGTGTTCGCCGTCGCAGGGCGCCAGCTTGGCATTGAGGCGATAGATCAGCAGGTCGAGCATATGAGCCTCGATGGAGCTGTCCACGACGGCCAGGTGCTTGCCGTTGTAGAGGGTGTCGAGCACGGTGACTTCCAGGGACGCGCTCTGGGTGATCGCCGCTTCGCCCGGTTCCAGGTAAACCTGCACGCCGTACTTCTGGGAGAACGCCTTGAGGCGTGCGCAGAAGGCGTCCAGTGCATAGCCTTCGCCGGTGAAGTGGATACCGCCACCCAGGCTGACCCACTCGACCTTGTGCAGCAGAGCGCCGAAGCGTTCTTCGATGGTGCCCAGCATCTGGTCGAACAGGTTGAAGTCACCGTTCTCGCAGTTGTTGTGGAACATAAAGCCGGAGATCTGCTCAATCACGGCTTCGATCTTGACCGGGTCCCATTCGCCCAGGCGGCTGTAAGGCCGTGCCGGGTCGGCCAGCAGGTAATCCGAGCTGCTCACCTGCGGGTTCACACGCAGGCCGCGGACCTTGCCCGCAGACGCCTCGGCGAAGCGCTGCAACTGGCCGATGGAGTTGAAGATGATCTTGTCGCAGTTCTCGAGCATCTCCTCGATCTCGTCGTCGGCCCAGGCCACGCTATAGGCGTGGGTTTCGCCGGCGAATTTCTGGCGGCCGAGCTTGAGCTCGTAAAGCGAAGACGATGTGGTGCCGTCCATGTACTGCTCCATCAGGTCGAACACCGACCAGGTGGCGAAGCACTTGAGGGCCAGCAGAGCCTTGGCTCCGGACTGTTCGCGGACATAGGCAATCTTTTTCAGATTGACCAGCAGCTTCTGTTTGTCGATGAGGTAGTACGGCGTTTTGATCATTTCGAGGCCCCCGGCAAGGCCAGCCAAAAAAAGGACACGCATTGTGCCCACACTCGGTGCAGATCGAAAGGGCTGTCAGTAGAGAATGCCGGGCCAGTGTTTCAAATTGACGGGCGCAAGGGCTGATCGCTGATCTGGATCAACGGTTGTTGACGCGTGCGTGCAAGCCGTTGTGCGGCGCCAGGCGAGCAAGCGCGTCCCCAGCACTGACCGGGCGTCAGAGGGCGCGGGACATCAGGTGCTGCGCCTTGCCCCACGCTTCGAACCGCTCCAGCGCGGTCCAGCCACGCTTGGCGTAATAGGCACTCTGGTCGTGGGTGTGCAGGTATAACGTGCTGATCCCACGCTCCCGGGCCTGGTCGCAGACGCCCTCGATCAGCTGCTCCGCCAACCCCTGGCCGCGCGCCTCGGGGGCGACCAGTACACAGGCCAGCCACGGCCCCAGGTCCGGCCGCTCGGGCAGGTCGTCGCGCGCCAGGGCTGCGCCGCCGAGCAGCTGCCCATGCTCGGTTGCGATCAGGCATCGCCACTCGCCATTGCGTTGGCCCTCGGCAAATTCACGTTGCCAGTCGGCCAGCGATTGCTGGGCATATTCATAGGCGAACTGGCGATACACGCGTTCGGCAAAGGCGGCGCAATGCTCCATGCTTGGATCGAGCCAGGTGAAGTGCGGCATCAGGTGTCCTTAAGGTAGCGGGGGCCGGTTGGCCGGCTGTGGTTCGTCACTTGCCCGGGTTCGATCCACCACGCGCAGGCGATCACGGCCGCCACGCTTGGATTCGTAGAGCGCCGCATCCCCTTGTTCGATCAATGCCGCCAGGCTGGCCGGCGGCTGGTCGAACAGGCTGGCGCCAATGCTCAGCGTCACGGCTGCCGGGGTGCTGAAGGCCTGGGTGGTGGCCTGGTGAAATTGCTCGCGCAGGGCACTGCCCAACGCGGCGACGGGCGCGTCGCCGGTGTTGCTCAGCAGGATGACAAACTCGTCACCGCCCAGTCGGGCGGCCAGCGCGCCTTCGGGCAGCAACGCGCGAATCATCTCGCTCAGGCTGACCAGCAGGCGGTCGCCGGCGGTATGTCCATAAAGGTCGTTGACCAGCTTGAAGTTGTCGATATCGATCAGTAGCAGCGCGCCGGGGCGGCTGGGCGAGACGTCCTCGAGTACTCGTGTGGCCCGCACTTCGAGGGCGCGCCGGTTGTACAGGGCCGTCAGCGGATCGCGCGCCGCCAGCCGGGCGATACGCTTTTCCCGGCGATAGCGCTCGGTGCCGGTCATCGACAACGCGATCAGCATTATGGCCATCGCCCCCTCGACCAGGGAGATCTGGATGATCTCGCCCCGAAAGGCCGCCAGGTCGATCAGCGTACCGGGCACCACCGCCGTGAGTGCCTTGACCAGATAGAACAGCCCGTGGAGCAGCAACACATAACGCAACTGGACCGCCCCCACGCTCAGGGAGCTGCCATGGGGGCGCAGCAGGAAACTGGCCTTGAGGGTCAGTCCCGCGACCAGCAGCGAATTGACCAGTAGATAGACCTTCGACCACGGCGGCTCGCCGGGTAATAACAGCAGGGCTAGCCAGGCGACGAATACCAGGTACCAGGCCCGGGACAGCCGCGCCAGGGTAAAGCGCGTGACCCCCAGCAGGAAAAACCAGTGCGCGACCACCAGCAGGCCGTTGGCGAACCAGATGCCGACAAACAGAATGCCGCTGCCACGCAGCAGGGCCAGGGTCGAGCCGACGCAGATCGTGGCAAAGCCCGCGCTCCAGAACAGCAGCGAAGGCTCGCGCACGGTACGCCATTCAATGGCCAGATACAGCGCCGCAGCGGCGGCGAGGGCGATGGTGAGCACCAACATCGTGGAGGGATCGAGGGCCATAGCCTGGGGGGCCTGTCTGATTGCCGGGATAGAGCGGCGATTGTAAGCGCTCAAGGCGGTTTTTCGCAGCGCGTGCCAGCGCTAAAACCGGGTCTTTTTTTACCCGTCGCTGGCGCACTGGGTCGCCCCCGTGCCAGGGCAGCAGAAGCTTTACGGCCACTGCGAGGCGGCGTCTCTATGCGCGCTCTGCTATCGGTTCGGGCGCGGGCAGCCGCGTTGTGAAAAGCTGCGGCAACGGGCGCGGATTGATCGGGTGGCAATCTGATGATGTTGCACGGCCTGGCCAGGCGCCTGGCGGACACAGGAGGGCGGGCTGTCCGGGAAGAGGCCGACAGCTTTGTACTAAAGGCCTGGCCCAGTTCATCATTCGTCGGGTGGCGGATATGGCGCAAGTCGCTAACCTCGTGACCTACATCGCTCGTCGTTGCACTTCATCACGGTCGGTGCGGGTTTGCGCATCGACGGCGGCGTCGCCAGCATGGCTATCTGAACCTTACTCGTAGAGAGAGCAATTGATATGGCAACTGCATCCGCATTTATCGATATCCCGGCGTCGTCTGAGCAGGTATGGCAATTGATCGGTGGTTTCAACTCGCTACCGGATTGGCTGCCGCTGATTGCCAAGAGCGAATTAAGTGAAGGCGGGCGCGTGCGACGTCTGGAAACCCAGGATGGCCAGGTGATCGTCGAGCGCCTGGAGTTCTTCGATAATGCTGGCAAGACCTACAACTATTCCATCAGCCTGGCGCCATTCCCGGTGACCGACTACCTGTCGACCCTGAGCGTCGAAGCCCACGGGCAGGGCTCGCGAGTCAGCTGGTCCGGACGCTTCACCGCCAAAGGTGTCAGCGACCAGGAAGCCGAGGAGCTGTTTGCCGCTGTCTATAACGGTGGGCTGGCGGCTTTGCGGGCCAACTACCCGGCGTGATGCGTCCGCGATTTGTCCTGCCGGCCGACCGACAGCGTTCGCTGCGTATCAAGGCAGCTGGGGCGCCCAGTGAACACCGTTGATGTGCGCGCCACCATCGACAAACAGAGTGTTGCCGGTGAGGTAGCGGCTGTCATCGCTGGCAAGAAACAGGGCCACGGGGGCGATATCGTCCAGCGGATCGCCGACCCGGCCCATCGGGTTGGCGCTGGCCATCGCGGCGGCATTCTCAGGGTTGGCGCGGGCAAAGCGTTGATAGGCATCGCTGGCCGCCCCCGGGCAGATCACATTACAGCACACTTGATATTCGGCCCATTCTCGCGCGGCCGTGCGGGTCAGCGTGCGTAGCGCCTCTTTGGCGGTGTTGTAGTCGGCGCTATAACGATGGGCATTGACGCCGTTGAGCGAACACAGGTTGATCACACGCCCCGCCCCTAAACGGCGAAACTCCGGCAGTGCGGCCTGCATGGCCCAGAACGCCGCCATCATGGCCATATCGAAGGCACCGCGGATGGTTTCGTCGCTCAAGTCCTCCAGGCGTGCAAAGCCCGAACCACGCCACGCGTTATTGACCAGGATATCCAGGCGCCCCCATTGGCTGATTGCCTGGGCCACCAAGGCCTGCACCTGTGCCTTGTCCGTCACATCCACCGCGAGGAAACTGACCCGCTGCCCAAGGTCGGCGGGCAACTCGCTGCGCCACTTATCGGCGGCGGCCGCGTTGATATCCGCCACTAGCACCGAAGCGCCGGCGCGGACAAAGGCTTCTGAAATGCCTCGACCAATACCCGCGGCGCCACCGGTAACAATGGCGACTCGACCTTCAAGCTTTCCCATGGTGATGACTCCTACCGGCAGTTTCGCGGCAACGACGGTGTGGGTGAATAGATGAAGAAACTCTGGGCCGACGGGTCAATGCCAGCATCGTCTATTCGCACTAGGGGCTCGATGCTGCTAGGCAGCAGAGCCTGGTGGGCGCGCGCGTGGAGCCGCGGGCGGATCTCGCGCCTGGCTGTTCAGCCAGCCAGTGCTCTGGGGCGTCTCATACAACGAATACTGTGGGCTGTGTCAATGCGTGCAAGTTGCGGGCTCACGGCACGATGACCTGCACGAAGAAGGGGCAAGAGCCAGGAAAGGACGTCATTGGCCAGCGGCATAAATACCAATCTATTTTATTTGAGGTATTTGGGCGCGCCTTGTGGATACTGTTGCCCGCCCCAGTACGGGGTTCTACGCACTGCCGAGGGCGCCCGGGTGCAGCTCTTTTCGGGTCGATTTGACGGGGATGACGGCAGATCACCGTTGTTCAACAGGCTCTGGGTGTGCAGGACAGATAGATTTGAAATCCCCGGCTTTGCCCGACACAATCGCGCCCCCCGGCCAAACGTGGCGTAGGTGATGGGGAAAACAGGGGGCATTGATTGAACCAGCAGACTTTATCCATGCGCCTGGAGCGGGTGGCGGCGCAGGTGCCGATGGGCGCGCGCCTGGCCGATATCGGCTCGGACCACGCCTACCTGCCGGTGGCGTTGCTGCACCGTGGCGCCATTGCGGCGGCGGTGGCGGGCGAGGTGGCATTAACGCCTTTTCACGCCGCTCGGCGTACCGTGCGCGAGAACGGTCTGGACGCCCGGATCACCGTGCGCCAGGCCAATGGCCTGGCGGCCATCGACCCGGCTGACGGCATCACGGCAATCAGCCTGTGTGGCATGGGCGGTGAGACCATTCGCGACATCCTCGACAGCGGCAAGGCCCAGTTAAATGGTCGGGAGTGCCTGATCCTGCAGCCCAACGGTGGAGAGCAACCATTGCGCCAATGGCTGATGGACAATGGTTACGTCATCGTTTGGGAAGAAGTGCTGCGCGAAAATCGTTTCGATTACGAAATTATCGTCGCCGAGCGTACGGGGCCAGTGCGTTATAGCGCCGAGCAACTGTATTTCGGCCCTGTGCAGATGCAGGCGCGCAGCCCGGCATTCTTGCGCAAGTGGCAGCGCTTGTTACGCCTCAAACAGCAGACCCTGGAGCAGTTCACGCGGGCACGGCAAGCCGTGCCTGAAGACAAGATGCAGGACCTGGCTCGCCAGGTACGCTGGATCAGCGCGTTGCTGGACGGTGCCGGGGCGTATGGTGATGCAGCCACTGCGCAGTGCTCAACACGATGATTGTGGTGGTTGAAGGCATCAGTGCCTGCGGAAAAACCACCTGGTGCACCCGGCACGGAGGGCAACAGGTCATTGCTGAACACGGCCGTCTTGAAAGCGTGCCGGATCGGCTCCAGGATCCGCTTGGTACTGCAGCCTTTTGGGCCGAGCGAAATGTCGAGCGCTGGCAGCAAGCGTTGAGCATGGAAAACCATGCTTCCTTGGCGCTCTGTGATAGCGATCCGCTCAAGCTCCACTACATCTGGAGCCTGTGGCAGATCGGCGTCGCGAGTGAAAATGACTGGGAAATGGAGTTGGATGCCACGCGCGCAACAATCGCCCAAGGCCGGATTGGCTTCGCTGATCGTTACTGTGTCGGTCAAATAGAACCACAACTGGCCCGTGAGCGAGCCAGGGGCGATATGACCCGTCGCCGTCGAGGCTTTGAACAGCATGTCCGCCTGCAACCCGCTCTGCTGACCTGGTATTCGGCGTTGGCGAAAGTGCTGCCCGGCCGAGTGCAGTTCGGCTTGCCGGCAACCCTGCCCGCCGTGGACAACCAGGCGCAACGGTATTCATTAACGGCCTTCGATCAAATGATCGCGCTGCTACCCGCAAAGGGCGCGAGCTGACTACGGGAGAGAGTGAGCCGTTACCTGCCTTGCGAACGCTGAAGGGTGCCCATCGCTGACAGCAATCAGTCATCCCGAACTCGTTGATATAAGGCAAAGAAGTAGCACGGCATTCAAGCCGCCTGGCCGGCCGATTGCCTTGGCGCATTGAATACCTCTACGCTTCACGTATTTTAGATACCCTACCGAATGGATAAGAAGCGCCTGCAAACGCCAGGGGCTTCTGCCATGGCTTCAGTGTTCGGCTCCTATTTTAATCTCTTCACCTGCGCGGATTTATGGTTACCACCGTCCTTATCGGCATGCTTTGCGTGCACCTGCTGTGTTTTGGCTTGATGTTTCTATTGATCAGCACGCGGCTGCACAACAATAAAATGGGTATGGACGTTTTTGCCTTGGGCAATTTTATGCTCGGGCTTGCGTACATCATGCAGTTGTTCGGCGGCCCGGCAGGTTGGGGGTTGATGAGTGTGGTCAACCATACGTTAACGATCTGCGCGCCCGCAGCTTATGCGCTGGGCATTATGCGTTTCTTTAACCTGCCCACCACCGTATGGCGTCCGCTGCTGGCGCTGGCGGCTGGCTACACGGCGGCGCAGTTGCTGGTGCAGTGGGCGCTCGGCACCGAGGGCCGCTATGCGCTGTTGGCCGGTTCGTGTGCATTGCTGTTTCTGGGCATGATTGTGGCGGTGCTCTATGCCAGACGAACCTTGGCCAAGCATCTGCATGTCGAAATGGCGGTGCTCGCCGTTTTACTGGGCGGCATTTGCGCCCTGAATGCGGTGAAGTTTGTGCTGATTGTCGCGGGGGGAATGGCGGCCCTGGAGTTGAGCGGCAACTTTCACAAGATCTTCTACATCTACATGTCATTCCTGGGTACGGTGATTCCGCCTAGCGTGATCTGGCTGGTGCTGCACCGCCTCACCGATGAACTACGTGCCATGGCGGCGCATGATCCGCTCACGCGCCTATTGAACCGGCGCGGGTTGACGGAGCAACTGGACATCTATTTCCGCTCCCGAACCGCCCAGCCGGCCTATCTGCTGGTGATGGATATCGACCATTTCAAACGTATCAACGATAGCCACGGGCATAAAGTCGGCGATGAGGTGCTGTGCCATGTTGCCGCCACCCTTAAGGCTAACGCCCGCCAAGGCGACCTGGTGTGCCGGCTGGGCGGCGAGGAGTTTACGGTCGTCTGCCTGAATACCGACAGGCTCGGCGCCCAGCAATTGGCCGAGCGTATTCGCGTGGCGATTGAACAGAGTCAAGTGACGGGTAGCCGCACGGGGCGCCCGATTCGCTGCACTGTCACCATCAGCGTGTCGGCGGCCCTGACCGGCTCGCAAGCCTTTGACGAGGCGATGGAGCAGGCGGATGCCGCTCTTTACCGAGGCAAGGCGGCAGGGCGTAATCGGGTTGAATATGTGCCGGTGTAGCCATTCAGGCGGTGGCCGATATTGGCGACGCTATGGCCTGATGCCGCTTTGACTGTGGTTTCGAAAGCCCCTAAGCATTGTCAGAACGAACCAGTCCAGCTCATTGCCACCCAGCGTGCGGGCTGCTGTCCCTCGTGGGTGCCATTGAGCAAGAGCATCAAGCGGCTATCCAGCATCAACCATGCGATCCCGAGCTGGCCGCGCATCCACGTGCGGTCGCTTTGCTCTGCGTCCAGACGCATATGCTGCGACCCCCAATAGGCATCTATCGGGTCAGCATCATCATGAACCCGGCGAACCCCTTCAATGCCTGCGAGCAACTCAAGGTGATCCGCTAACAGGTATTTGCCATTCATGCCGAACCGAAGTTCAGAAATACTGTGATTGCGTTCACCCAGCGACATGGCCTGGCTGCCACCCGTCTCGTCATAGGAGGAAACGCGGGTTTGCACATAGTTCAAGTCTACATAGGGTGAGAGTTCCATCCCCATGGGCCGCCATAGCGCTTCCCAGTCCAATCGGGTGCGCAGCGCCACGGTATCGACCCCCGGCGTCGCGCTGGAGCTCTCGTTTCCTGACGGCGTCGAATAACCACGACGCATGTCAGCCTCGCCATGGTTGTAATAGGCGGTCAGGGTCGACCAAAGATTGGGCGACACCGCAGTCACCGGCGCGATGAACTCCAGTAACAGGTAGGTTCCTTGCTCTTTGATGGTATTCACCCCTCCAAAGCTATCGCGTACACGGCTCTTACCCACAGCAAGCCCCAATTGTGCGCCGTTTTCCGTAAGACGCTGGCACCCTCCGACCTCGGCAACCCCAACCGAGCTGCCCGCACCGCCCAGGTCATCGCCACCCCAATCTCCGGCCAGCCAGGCGCAATTCTGCTTACCGGCGGCAACGCGAAAATCCAACGGGTGCCCGTGGTTCCCACTCAGTACTAAAACAGCGGAGCCGACCGCAAGCTTGGATACGTCACTGGCCTGTCGAACCAGCCCCTCCAACCCACTTGGTTGCAACACGATCTGCACCCTCTCAAGGTGCAGCGTTGACTCTTTTTGAATGTTGTAATCCGCAAGCGTACGACCTTCCTCCAGCGCTCTACCGGCAAACTTCAGGGCCTGCTGGTCGGGAGGAATGCCTTCCTTATCCTGAATCTTGGCTTTGACATTTTCGATCGTGTCATTCGCTTCCACCTCCAGCGCAATAGTCTTGCCAGTGAGGGTCTTGACGAATATCTGCATGGCGAATGCGGGTGTGGTAACACCACACACCAGCACGAGCAGCACGATACGAGCAAGCAGGGGGACTCGAACGATAGGGAGCATCACGAAAGGCACCAACTGAGTGAAAAAGCCAAGGGTGATAGCATAATGATGTCGCTCGGGCAGGCACAATCTCTAAGTGAGTGGCTGCCAGATTGTTACGCGCTGATGACATCGGGCGGGCATTTGTTGATTCACTCTTGCAGTGTTTCAGGCGAGTAGTACACCGACTCAAGGGGGCACTAACAATTGATTGCGGTTGATCTACGTGGTACATGACGTAGAGCGTTGCCGTCGGCCTGGCCACGTAGAGCCTAAGCACCATCAAAAAACCTGACAGCGCCGCCTAGGCGGCGTGAAGTTTGATTTGAAATTAGCTGTTCCGGTGTATGCGCCTAAAAAATGGTATTTAAGGAAATGAAATGAGCACATGGTTCAGCAGTATCCAACTTGGCTTTGATATGGCAACAAGCTTGACAATTGTAGGTGCGGCAGTCACTTGGATTATCGGCCAGAAGAAACAAGCCGAAGCTGAAAAAATTCGCGGAATCAATCAGCACGCAAGATCAACAGGCCTCAAAAAAGTCCAGGATGTCCTTTTTGAAATAGAAGATAAGTACTCAATACTGATTAGCAAGACCCAAGCCTTTGAGAAAAATATTGATCTGCGAGTGCGTAGAACTAATGGTATGTTGGATTTTACTCGCCTAAATCAAACGATAAAAAATGACAGTGGTTTTTTAGTGGTGTCGGCGGATCGCTTGCGAGATATTCGCGAGGAGTTAGGCCAGTTTTATGAGCTTATTCAGGTTAGGCGTTATAGCTTGCTCCCTCTGCTTGATGCTATTAAAGACGGTGATAAATATATTGGTGTGTTCAAGCGCAATATTGATGAGGTTGGCGAAGCATACAATAAAATGGGATCTGATAATTTATCGCTGCTAAAAGAGCTTAACGAAGTGATTGTCTTGCTCAATGATGAGTACGGCGATGAATTGATTGATCTGCCCGATGAACTCATAGGTGCTCTGTTTAATAAAATAACGGCCAATGAAAAAATAATAAAGGCAATCAACTCTATCATTTTTGATAAGTCCTATTTTTATTGGGTTCAAGCCTTTACTCCTACTGGTGAAGAAGAGCGCTTTCTAGAGAAGGTTGTCGTTCCGAATAAAATTGAGGATATGAAGCTGTATTCTGATGTAATAACCAATTTTATTTTGTCCTTGATTAAAAAGAATCACGAGTTGCTTTCTCAGGTTCTCGCAAGTTCATCAAATTCAGTGATGCAGGCGCGTATGGAATGTAAAGATATCTTGATTGCACTCAGCGCCATTTCGCACAAGTTGGTCATGGATAATAACGATGAGAGCTTGGAGCAAGTGATTGAGAAATATGATGCTGAGGGCTATTTTGGTAGAGATACCACCATTCGTTAATCTGTGATCTGTTCTCGTGAGGATTCGAAGTTGGCATGTATTTTTGGCCAACTTCAACCCTCGACTATTTTGAAGTGGCGACTTGACGAAAACGATCAAGTCGCCTGCTGCTTTCGGTGTTTCAAGCTGCGGCAAGAGCTCCGTGGTCGCCATGTCATGGATTACGGGCGCCGCTATTTTGCATTCGTCAGTCAATATCGATGCGCTATTTACAGTATTGTGGACAGTTCCACTCATGGATAAAGCTGGCGTGGCGATGAGCTGGATTTTTAGTTCTATCGCGTGCTGATTGAATCAACGTAAAATTAAAAAGCCATGTCATAGGGTGAGTCGATGAAAGTTTTTTTGATGGTGTCTATCTTGTTTGGTTCTACGCTTTCTTTAAATGTCTTTGCCAGTGCCTTAGACGTAGAGCATAAATTAATTGAGCGGCGCTGGTATTCTTTCGATGAGGTGATAGAGAAGAGGGATAGATATGACAGGGTAGACATTTCGCGAGGGTATATCGAATATTACTTCGAGGGTGATAAGTACACCCCTAAATATCCAGAAGAAAAATTGTCGCCACGTGAAAAATTCTACTCTAATCATGGGAGTGTTGGAACCTATGCGGCGGCTGATTATGAGTCTGCACTGGATGAAGCGTGCGTAGATGTTGTTTCGGGTTCTCTGGGCTCATTCAGAGGTAGCTATGAAAACTCCAAAAGATCTGATCGGCAACAATACAAGCGTATGGTTGTCGGTATAAAGTCTTTAACGTACAAAGGTCCTGAATACAACTTTAAGAGCCCTTCGTCGTGGTCGCCTGTCGAATTGCCGAAGAACAAAAGAAGTCTTCTTTGTGAGATTTATGAAGTCAAGAGTGGCGCGAGTGATGTGAAATACATCGTTTATGCGGCTTCAGTGGCAGTCGCAATGTATGACGAGATTCATACGGCACCACTGCCAGATAGTAAGGTCGAGTAGTCAACGTTCTTCGCGTTAATGCTGCGACAATCGTTATGCCAGCTCTTGGACTTGCCAGTCCCCACCATCCCCCCCTCCATAAAAACAACAAAGGGCGATCGGATCCCCGTTCGCCCTTTGTTATACATCCCGCTTACTTGGCCAATTCGCATTTCTGCAGATGATTCTGAGCGATGCTGGCGGGCACTATTTTCAGGTTCGCTCCGCCGACAAATACGCCCATTTTGATCGACTGGCGTACGTAATGGTTCTGCCCGGCCACGGCGATCAGGTCAAGGGTGTTGTCGCTGAATTCGGATTCGGTCGCGATAACATGTGGGCCTGGAGCGATCACGCGGTAGAAGTACACCCGGTTGGCCGTTTCACCGATCACGGATCCGTCAACCTTAACGGTCTTCTTCAGGCTCTGGCCGCCGAGGCTGTCGCGGTAGATGTACAGCCCGGCCTGATGGGGAGGCGGTGCTGGGAAGGTTTTCAGCGTGGCATCGATTTCGGGGCTGTCCATGGGGACAGAGGCGCAACCGCTCAGTACGGCAATGGCCAGGGCGGTTGCAAACAGCTTGATGCGGCTTGGCATCGGAAGTCCTTTTCTTGTGAGTTGGGCAATCAGTGCCCTGGCACTGGGGCCCGGTCACTGACGGGCGAGATTATGGCTTATTGACATCATCTTGGCGATGGGGCGTTTGCCGCTAAATGCCCCGGGAAAACAACGCTCGGCGGCCATGGGCCTTGCTACTGCGAACGAGCAGGGCATGTTCGCCTTTGCTCAGGCCATCCCGTGCTTCAAGCAGCCGCTCTCTTCATCAGCTCTCGGCAGTAATGATCGGGCTGTCAGCGGCCTCGGCCGCCAGTTTCAAACGATCCGCTTTACTGATGTAGGTGTTCTTGTTTTTCGGCGCCAGTTTGGCATTGGCCTTCTTGGCCTTGGCTTTGAATAGCTGCTGCAGTTTCTTTTGACGATTCATGCGTTCTACTCGGCGGGTCAGACGCGCAATGATATCAGTTTGCAGAATGCTCCAGCGGCTTGCCGCGTATGCGATGACGAGTTGCGTGGAGATAAAAAAACGCCGGCTTTCGCCGGCGTGTTTGTAGGCTTGGTGAGGATGCCCCCGCTGCCGAGGGGGCGAGTGGGACCTGAGCAGGACTGCCCGCGGGGGGGGCGGCAGTCATCGGGAATCAGGGGGCCATTTGCAGTGGATCGCTGATCCCCAGCAGGTAGAAGCCGATCATGCCCAGGGTCCCTGCCAGGAGGATGTAGTACAGGGTCGGGACGATGGTTTTGCGCAGGGTGATCCCTTCGCGCCCCAGCAGGCCTACCGTGGCGGAGGCTGCCACTACGTTGTGAATCGCGATCATATTGCCGGCCGCCGCGCCCACTGATTGCAACGCCACCATCAGCGCGCCGGAGAGGCCGAGAATTTCCGCGGTATTGAATTGGAACTGCGACAGCATCAGGTTGGACACGGTGTTGGAACCGGCAATAAAAGCGCCCAAGGCGCCCACGGCCGGGGCGAAGATGGGATACACGTCACCGACACTGTCGGCGACCAGCCGCGCCATCGCCACGGGCATCGACACCAGGTCCGAAGCGTTGACCCCCGAGTTGATCAGGATCCGCACCATGGGGATGGTGAAAATCAGTACAAAGCCGGCACCGAGCAGGGTCTTGCTCGATTCGCTGACGGCCGCCATCAGTTCGCTGACGCGCATGCGGTGCAGGAAGAAGGTCGCCAGCGATACCACGCAGAGCAGGCCGCCGGGCAGGTAGAGCATCTCCAGGCTGGCGGAGACGCCGGTCTCGCCGAGAATATCCTTGGCGCCAAAGCTCAGGGACAGCATCCAGGCCTTGAGCGCCGCGATATTGCGCGACAGCACCAGCAGCACCGCCAACAGCACATAAGGGGCCCACGCCAGTGCGACGGGAATGGCTTTTTTACCGGCCATATCATCGAGTTTCATCTCGATCTTACCCATCCACTCGGCTGGCCACTCACTGGCGGGGGCAAAGTCCCAGGTGGCCTTGGGCAGCAGGAAGCCAGCCTTGGCCGCTGGAATCACGATGCTCAGGCCAACCAGGGCACCGATCATCGAGGGAAATTCCGGACCGAGGAACACCCCGGCCGCAGCGTAGGGAATCACGAAGGCGAGCCCGGTGAAAATCGCAAACGGGGTCATTTCCAGGCCTTCGCGCCAGGATTGGTTCTTGCCGAAGAAGCGGGTCATGATGCAGACCATGATCAGCGGCATCAGGATCCCGCACAGGGCGTGGATGATCGCCACCCGCGAGAAAATCAGGTGGAAGAACACGTCCCAACTGCTGCCGACCGCTGCCAGTTGCGCGCCGATGCCCGCCTGGTCAAGCCCCCCGGCGACCCCGACGACCATGGGCGCACCGACCGCGCCAAACGACACCGGCGTGGACTGCACCAGCATGCCAAGCACCACCGCCGCCATGGCGGGAAAGCCCAGGGCAACCATCAATGGTGCGACCACCGCCGCCGGTGTGCCGAAACCGGAGGCGCCCTCGATAAAACAGCCGAACAGCCAGGCCACGATCAGCGCCTGGACCCGTCGGTCAGGGCTGATATTGGCGAAACCTCGGCGAATCGAGCTGATGCCGCCGGAGTGCTTGAGCGTGTTGAGGAGCAGGATGGCGCCGAAGACAATCCACAGGATCGCCGCCGTGAGGATAAGGCCCTGGAGTGAGGACGCCAGGACCCGATTGAACGACATGTCCCAGGCACCGAGGCCGATCAGTGCCGTGAGCAGGAAGACCACCGGCATGGCGTACTTGGCTGGCCAGCGAAAGCCGATCAGTAGCACGCCCGCCAGTACCAGGGGCACGAATGCCAGAATGGACAGCAGTGTTTGACTCATGGTTTGGTTCCTTGTTTTTTTTGTGAACCACAGTTTTCCCGGGGATACCCGGTGCCACGCTTCGCGCGCTTGCGCGCGGCTTGAGCCGCTTCGCCAGGGATTACCTGACGTGGCCACTCATGCTCGAGAGCCCCGGCAGCCATGGGCGGTCGGGGCTTTATTGGTCTTTACCCCGAATCACTGCGGGGCATTGAGTGGATGGGAAAGCCTGGGCTGCGCCGGTTCGCAAGCCTCGGCGGCGAGCGACCTTGGCGGTCGCGCATGCCTCCTCAGGCCTGCTGCTTGAAGCGCAAGCGCCAGGCATGCAGCAACGGTTCGGTGTAGCCGCTCGGTTGCTCGCGGCCCTTGAACACCAGGTCGCAGGCAGCCTGGAAGGCCATCGAGGCGCTGTAGTCGCGGGCCATCGGCTGGTACAGCGCATCGCCGGCGTTCTGCTGGTCGACCACCTTGGCCATGCGTTCCAGGCTCTCTTTTACTTGAGCTGCGCTGATGACTTGGTGATGCAGCCAGTTGGCGATGTGTTGGCTGGAGATGCGCAGGGTCGCGCGGTCTTCCATCAGGCCGATATTGTGGATGTCCGGCACCTTGGAGCAGCCGACGCCTTGCTCGACCCAGCGCACCACATAACCGAGGATGCCCTGGCAGTTGTTGTCCAGCTCTTCCTGGATCTGGCTGGCGCTCCAGTCGGGTTCGGCGGCGACCGGCACACTGAGCAGGCCATTGAGCAGGGCCTCGCGCTGGCTGTTTAGGTCGATGGCTTCCAGCTCGCGCTGCACGGCCTGGACATCGACCTGGTGGTAGTGCAGGGCGTGCAGGGTGGCGGCAGTCGGCGAGGGCACCCAGGCGGTATTGGCGCCGGCCTTGGGGTGGGCGATTTTTTGTTCGAGCATGGCGGCCATTAGGTCCGGCATGGCCCACATGCCCTTGCCAATCTGCGCCCGGCCACGCAGGCCGCAGCTCAGGCCGACCAATACGTTGTTGCGCTCGTAGGCCTGGATCCAGGCACTGCTTTTCATATCGCCCTTGCGTAGCATGGGGCCGGCTTCCATAGCGGTGTGCATTTCATCGCCGGTGCGGTCGAGGAAACCGGTGTTGATAAAGGCCACCCGTGCCGCCGCGCTGGCGATGCAGGCCTTGAGGTTGATACTGGTGCGCCGCTCTTCGTCCATGATGCCCATTTTCAGGGTGTTGCGCGCCAGCTTCAGCAGGTCCTCGATACGGGCGAACAGCAGGTCGGCAAAGGCCACTTCGGCCGGGCCGTGCATCTTCGGCTTGACGATGTAGACGCTGGCGGTGCGCGAGTTGCCCTGGCGCTGCAGGTCATGGAGGGCGATCAGGCTGGTCATTACGCCGTCGAGTATGCCTTCGGGGATCTCGCGGCCGTCGCCGTCGAGAATCGCCGGGTTGCTCATCAAATGGCCGACATTGCGCACAAACAGCAGCGAGCGGCCGTGCAGCTTCAGCGTGCCGCCGTCCGCTGCGGTGTATTCGCGGTCCGGGTTGAGGCGGCGTACGATCTGCTTGCCGCCTTTCTCCAGCGCCTCGCTGAGGTCGCCCTTCATCAGGCCCAGCCAGTTGCGGTAGATCAGCACCTTATCATCGGCATCGACTGCGGCCACGGAGTCTTCGCAGTCGAGAATGGTCGACAATGCGGACTCGATCAACAGGTCCTTGACCCCGGCCGCATCGGTAGCGCCGATCTGGCTGGCGGCATCGATCTGGATTTCCACATGCAGGCCGTTGTTCTTGAGCAGCACGGCCGTTGGCGCGCTGGTATCACCCTGATAACCGACCAGTTTTTCGGGCTGGGCCAAGCCGGTCAATGTGCCGTTGGCCAGGCTGACCTGGAGTTGGCGGTCTTTGATCTGGTAGTTGAGCGAATCGACATGGGAGCCCGTGGCGAGCGGTGCCGCCTGGTCGAGAAAGGCGCGGGCAAAGGCGATCACCTTGTTGCCCCGTACCGGGTTGTAGCCCTGACCCTTTTGCGCGCCATCGGCCTCGCTGATTGCATCGGTGCCGTAGAGCGCGTCGTACAGCGAGCCCCAGCGGGCGTTGGCGGCGTTCAGCGCGTAGCGCGCATTCATCACCGGTACCACCAGTTGCGGGCCGGCCTGGTGGGTGATTTCGCTGTCGACCTGGGCGGTGCTGGCCTGCACCTGGTTTGGCTGGGACAGCAGATAGCCGATGGATTCGAGGAAGCCGCGGTAGGCCGGCATATCGGTAATCGGGCCCGGGTGCTCGCGGTGCCAGGTGTCCAGCTTGACCTGCAGTGCATCGCGCTCGGCCAGCAGCTTACGGTTCTGCGGCGCCAGTTCATGAACCAGGGCGGCAAAGCCGGTCCAGAACGCCTCGCGCTCGATGCCGCTGCCCGGCAGCACTTCTTCGTCGACGAAACGTTGCAGCTTGGCGGCCACTTGCAGGCCCTGGCAGTTCACGCGATCAGTCATTTTTCACTCTCCCAAAAACAGTACGTGTACGGCGTCAGGCGCCGGGCGGATCACTCGGGACCCGCTTCAATAAACAACTCAGCCCAGTGCCGCGACACCGGCCCTGGCCACCTGGGCGTCCTGGTCGGCCTTGACCCCGGAGACGCCCACCGCGCCAATCACTTGGCCGGCGACGATCACCGGCACGCCGCCTTCGAGGGAGGTCAGCAGCGGCGCGGACAGGAATGCCGTGCGCCCGCCATTGACCATGTCTTCATAGCCCTTGGTTTCGCGGCGGCCGATGGCGGCGCTACGGGCTTTCTCGCCGGCAATGTAGGCGCCGGCCGGCGCGCAGCCGTCCAGGCGTTCCAGGGCCAGTGGATGACCGCCGTCGTCGACCACGCTGATGGTCACGGCCCACTGGTTTTTCTCGGCTTCACCACGGGCAGCGGCGAGGATTTTGCTGACTTCGGTCTGGCTCAAGACGGCTTTGCTAAGCATGGTGATCTCCGTTAGTTCAGGGCTTCTTCGACGAGTTCGATCCAGTGCCGCACAGGGGTGCGGCCGGCGCCGTCGAGATGGGTCTGGCAGCCGATATTGGCGGTGACGATGACCTGGGGCTTGCCGCTTTCCAGGGCATTGAGTTTGTTGTCGCGCAACTGTTTGGACAGTTCGGGCTGGGTCAGTGAATAGGTGCCGGCCGAGCCGCAGCACAGGTGGCTGTCGGGCACAGCCGTGAGGCCGAAGCCGAGGCGGGTCAGGACGCTTTCCACCGCGCCACCGAGCTTCTGGGCGTGTTGCAGGGTACAAGGGCAATGGAAGGCCAGGCGCATGTCGGCGTGTACACCGAGTTGCTCCAGGGGCTCGGCGCTGAACACCTCCACCAGGTCCTTGGCCAGGCTGCTGACGCGCCGGGCCTTGTCGGCATAGGCCGGGTCATGGGCCAGGAGATGGCCGTACTCCTTGACAAAGGCGCCGCAGCCGCTGGCGGTCTGCACAATGGCTTCGGCACCTTGCTCGATGGCCGGCCACCAGGCATCGATATTCTGTCGGGCGCGTTGCAAGCCTTGCGCCTGGGCGTCGAGGTGGTAGTCCACTGCGCCGCAGCAGCCGGCTTCCTGGATCGGCGTGACGCTGATGCCCAGGCGGTCAAGCACCCGTGCGGTGGCAGCGTTGGTGTTGGGGGCCAGGCCTGGCTGCACGCAGCCTTCAAGCATCAGCACCCGCCGGGCATGCCGTGGCGCGGGGCGTGGCTTGGCCGTCGCGGCGCTGCGCGGCAATTTGCTGTTGAGGCTGGCCGGCAACAGGGGCCGGAACACCTGGCCGGCCTGGGTGAGCCCTTTGAACAGCGCGGCATGGGGGACCACCGCGCGCAGGCTTTGGCGCAGCACCCGTTGCGCGAGCGGGCGGGGCACGGCGGCGTCGACCACGGCGCGGCCGATATCCAGCAGGTTGTGGTACTGCACCCCCGACGGGCAGGTGGTTTCACAGTTGCGGCAGCTCAGGCAGCGGTCCAGGTGCAGTTGGGTCTTGGCGCTGACCTCCTGGCCTTCGAGCACTTGCTTGATCAGGTAGATGCGCCCGCGCGGGCCGTCCAGCTCGTCGCCGAGCAGTTGGTAGGTCGGGCAGGTGGCGTTGCAGAAACCGCAATGCACGCAACTGCGCAGGATCCGCTCGGCTTCTTCGGCGCGAGGCAGTTGCCGGGCCTGTTCACTCAGATGGGTCTGCACGGTTACACCTCACTAAACAGGCGGCCAGGGTTGAAGATGCCCTGGGGGTCGAGCTGGTTTTTCAGTTGGCGGTGGTAGCGCAGCAACGGTGCCGGCAGGGGCTGGAAGGGGCTATCGCAATGGCCGGCGGTAAAACAGGTGGCATGCCCGCCGACTTCGCTGGCGGCCAGGCGGATCAGCTCGGCCTCGGCCTCGGATTTCAGCCAGCGCTGTGCGCCGCCCCAGTCGATCAATTGCTCGCCGGGCAGGGCGAGTACACCGGTGTGGCTGGGGACCGACAAACGCCACAGCGGACGTGGGTCGGCGAAAAAGTCCAGGCGCTGTTCACGCAGCTCCGTCCAGTAGTCGCTGTCCAGTTGCTCACCACCGAGGCGCTCGCGGGCGGCGGCCACCGAGCCTTCGCCGCCTTCCAAACGTAGGTGCAGGGCCTGGCCATCGTGGCTGGCGGCACTGAGTGGAATCGGTTGCTGGCCCCATTCGGCCAGTTTGCGCAGGGCCAGGGCGGTGTCCATTTCCAGGCGCAGGCTGAGGCACTGGCGCGGCTTGGGCAGTACCTTGAGCGAGACTTCGGTGATCACCCCCAGGCAACCCAGGCTGCCGGCCAGCAGGCGTGACAGATCGTAGCCGGCGACATTCTTCATCACCTCGCCACCAAAGCGCAGGTGCTTGCCCGTTCCGGTAATCAGGCGGGTGCCCAGGACCAGGTCGCGTACTGCGCCGGACCAGGGCCGCCGAGGGCCGGACAACCCGGCCGCGACCATGCCGCCAAGGGTCGCCGCGCCATTGGCTTGCGCCGGTTCGCAGGTCAGCATTTGCCCGGCGGCATCCAGCGCCGCTTGCAGTTCAGCCAGCGGTGTACCAGCACGCGCGGTGATCACCAGTTCGGTCGGGTCGTAGCTGACGATGCCCCGATGGGAGCGGGTATCGAGCACTTCGCCGACGACCTTGCGCCCGAGAAATGCCTTACTGTTGCCGCCCTGAATACGCAGGGCGGTCGAGGTATTGAGGGCGTGATTGACTTGTTCCAGCAGCGCCGCACTGGCGTCGCAGTCATGCTGCATAACCATTAGAAACGCTCCAGTTCGGGAAACGGCAGCTGGCCGTGGTGCACGTGCATGGCGCCGAATTCGGCGCAGCGGTGCAGCGTGGGGATGTTCTTGCCGGGGTTGAGCAGGCCTCTCGGGTCGAAGGCGGCCTTGACGGCGTGGAACAGGGTCAACTCGTCGCTGTTGAACTGCGCGCACATCTGGTTGATCTTTTCGCGGCCCACGCCGTGTTCGCCGGTGATGCTGCCGCCGACCTTGACGCAGAGTTCGAGGATCTTGCCGCCCAGGGATTCGGCCCGCTCCAGCTCGCCGGGCTGGTTGGCGTCGAACAGGATCAGCGGGTGCATATTGCCGTCGCCTGCATGAAACACGTTGGCCACACGCAGGCCGAATGCCTCGGACAGCTCGCTGATGCCCCGTAGTACACCGGGCAACTCGCGGCGCGGGATGGTGCCATCCATGCAGTAGTAGTCCGGCGAGATGCGCCCGACGGCAGGGAAGGCGTTCTTGCGCCCGGCCCAGAACTTGACGCGCTCGGCTTCGTCGCGGGCCATGCGCACTTCAGTGGCGCCGGCCATGGCCAGGACTGCGCTGACGCGCTCGCACTCGTCGTGTACGTCCGCTTCCACGCCGTCCAGCTCGCACAGCAGGATGGCTTCGGCGTCCACCGGGTAGCCGGCGTGGATAAAGTCCTCGGCGGCACGAATGGCCAGGTTGTCCATCATTTCCAGGCCGCCGGGAATGATGCCGGCGGCAATGATTTCACCGACCGCGCGCCCGGCTTTCTCCACAGAGTCAAAACTGGCCAGCAGGACTTTGGCCACCTGCGGCTTGGGCAGCAGCTTGACCGTGACTTCGGTGATGATCCCCAGCATGCCTTCGGAGCCGGTAAATAGGGCGAGCAGGTCAAAGCCCGGCGAGTCCAGGGCATCGCTGCCCAGGGTCATGCGCTCGCCTTCGACGGTGAGGATGTCGACCTTGAGCAGGTTGTGCACGGTCAGGCCGTATTTGAGGCAGTGCACGCCGCCGGCATTTTCCGCGACATTGCCGCCAATCGAACAGGCGATCTGGGAAGAGGGGTCGGGGGCGTAGTACAGGTCGTAAGGCGCGGCAGCCTGGGAAATGGCCAGGTTGCGCACACCTGGCTGGACCCGGGCAAAGCGCCCTTCGGGGTTGATTTCGAGGATATGCTTGAAGCGCGCCATCACCAGCAGGATGCCCTGGACCAGCGGCAGCGCCCCGCCCGACAGACCGGTTCCGGCGCCGCGCGCCACTACGGGGACACCGCGTTGATAACAGAGTTTGAGCAGGCGCTCGACCTGCTCGATCCGTTCGGGCAGCACGACCAGCATCGGCGTGGTGGTGTAGGCGCTGAGCCCGTCGCACTCATAGGGCTTGAGGTCCTCGCGGGTGTGCAGCACTTGCATATCCGGCAGTTGCTCACGCAGCTCGGCCAGCAGGGCTGAGGTGTCGACCTTGGGCAATACCCCATCAACGCGCTCGTCGTACAGAATACTCATGGCAGGCTTTCTCGCTGGGTGTTGTTATGGCTGCACCGGTAGCGACCCGGTCCGCTTGTTATGGGCCATGTGTAGAGGCATGTGGTGCCGACGTCCAATGCTTAAGACGCTGGTATGACCAGTTTCTATCAACCGTCATTGCGGCAAAATCCGGTAAAGGCCTTACAAATAAAGGGCTACTCGCCTATATTGGGCCGCGTGTCACTAACCGCTAAAAATTGGTCCTACCAGTCATTAAAAGGCCGTTGGTATGCTTAAAGAGCCCTCTGTTGCGCGGCGTCAGGTCAGCGATGTGGTCGCTGAACGCATTGAGCTATTGATCGTCGACGGGGTGCTCAAGGTCGGCCAGGCACTGCCGTCGGAGCGGCGTTTGTGCGAGAAACTGGGGATATCGCGCTCGGCCCTGCGCGAAGGGCTCAAGGTGCTGCGCGGACGTGGCATTATCGAGACTGCCCAGGGGCGCGACTCGCGGGTGGCCACGCTTAACGGCGCTCGCGATGCCAGCCCGTTGATGCACCTGTTCAACTCCCAGCCGCGCACCTTGTTCGACCTGCTGGAAGTCCGTGCGCTGCTGGAAGCCGAGTCCGCACGCCTGGCCGCTTTGCGCGGGACCGAGGCAGACTTTGTCCTGCTGACTCGGCGCTACGAAGACATGCTCGCTTCCCACAGCCAGGCTGACCCGGTCGAGCCCCAGGCGCATGCCCGGCTCGACCACGCGTTCCACCTGGCGGTCTGGGAGGCCTCGCACAACCCGGTGCTGCTGCACACGCTGCAGTCCCTGACCGACCTGATGCTCAGCACCGTGTTTGCCTCGGTCAACAACCTCTACCACCGGCCCGTGCAAAAGCGCCAGATCGATCGCCAGCACACCCGTCTCTACCACGCGGTGATCGAGCGCTTGCCCGAGCAGGCGCAGCGCGCCGCCCGCGAGCATATTCATAGCATTCGCGACAACCTGCGCGAGATTGAACAGGAAGAACAACGCCTGGTCCGCGCGACCATGCGCCTGGAAGGCTGGACGTAACGGCGCGGTGTGCAAGACGTCGCCCGCGCAAACCATGAGCCGTGCTTTATCCGCGTGGGTCTTGAGCGTGATCTGTGTCGGCGGCAGCGCTTGACCCTGTAGCGACTACAAGCTTTACCTTAGTGGCACATTCATATCCCCTAGGGTTCATCATGGACAATCGTATCCCGCCGCCGCTGGTCGCCACCTTGTTTGGCCTGTTGATGGGGTTCGCTGCCCGGTATCTGCCAGGGGCGCTGGAGCTGGCGATCGAGTGGCGCATCGGCCTGGCGCTGCTGGTGTCGTTGGCCGGCCTGGGGATTTGTCTGGCCGGCGTGCTGTCTTTCAGCCGCGCCCGCACCACGGTCAATCCGTTGAAACCGCAAGCCGCGTCGGCTCTGGTCAGGTCGGGCGTCTACCGATATACCCGCAACCCGATGTACCTCGGCTTCGCCACGGTCCTGATCGCCTGGTCAATCTTCCTCGCCTGGCCACCGGCACTGCTCGGCGTGCTCGGCTTTGTGCTGTACATGAACCTCTTCCAGATCGGCCCGGAGGAGCGGGCCCTTACCAGCCTCTTCGGTGAAGCGTTCGCGCAATACTGCCGCCAGGTCAGGCGTTGGTTCTAGAGTGGCGAGCGCCTGAGCCTGGCGGATGGCTGCCCACTGCGAAGGGCGGTGTCGGCCATTTGCAACTGCCCGGCCGTTGCACTGATTGCGCCGTGCAACGGTTCGGGCGGGTCACTCGCCGCTGACCAACTGGCGGGCCAACCGATTGTGGCGTTCCAGGACCAGGGGCAAGTCGACAGTGGTGAGGCGGCCGTCCCTGACCACGACACGACCATTGATCACACTGGTGTCGACGTGGGTGGGCGTGCAAAACACCAGGGCGGCCAGTGGGTCGTGATGGGCTCCGGCGTAAGCCACATGGCCAAGATCGAACGCCACGAAGTCGGCCACCATGCCAGGCGCCAGGGCGCCAATATCCGTGCGGTTGAGCACCTTGGCGCTGCCCAGCGTGGCGATCTCCAGGGCCTCGCGTGCAGTCATTGCATCGGGGCCAAACCCGACGCGCTGCAACAGCAACGCCTGGCGTACCTCACCGATCATGCTGGCACCATCGTTGGAGGCCGAGCCGTCGACGCCCAGGCCCACCGGCACACCGTGGTCACGCATCGTGCGGATCGGGGCGATTCCTGACGCCAGGCGCATGTTCGAGCACGGGCAGTGGGCGACGCCGGTACCGGTACGGGCGAACAGCTCAATACCGTGCTGGTCCAGCTGTACGCAGTGTGCGTGCCAGACATCCGGGCCAACCCAACCGAGGTCTTCGGCGTATTCGGCCGGGCTCATGCCGAATTTTTCCCGGCTGTAGGCGACGTCGTTGAGGTTTTCCGCAAGGTGCGTATGCAGCGACACCCCATACTGGCGCGCCAGCACCGCGGCTTCGCGCATCAATTCCCTGCTCACCGAGAAGGGCGAGCAGGGCGCCACCACGATACGCAACATCGAGCCATGGCGGGCATCGTGGTAATCCTCGATCAGGCGCTGGGATTCTTTGAGGATGTCGCTTTCCTTCTCCACCACCGAGTCAGGCGGCAGGCCGCCCTGGCTGCGGCCTACGCTCATGCTGCCGCGCGCGGCATGAAAACGCATGCCGATGGCTTCGGCAGCATGAATGCTGTCGTCAAGCTTGCAACCATTGGGGTAGATGTACAGATGGTCGCTGGAGGTCGTACAGCCGGAGAGGATCAGCTCGGCCATTGCGGTCTGGGTCGAGACGGCGATCATGTCCGGGGTCATCCGTGCCCAGATCGGGTACAGGTTGTTCAGCCAATTGAACAGCTCGCCGTTCTGGGCCGCCGGCACCACGCGGGTGAGGCTCTGGTACATGTGGTGGTGGGTGTTGATCAAGCCGGGAATCACCACTTTCCCGCTCATGTCCAGTACTACATCGGCGTGCTGGGGCAGGGTGTCGCTAGGGCCGACCTGTTTGATCAGGTTGTCCTCGATGTACAGGCCGCCGTGTTTGATCTCGCGCCGTGCATCGTCCAGGGTCACTAGCCGTTCAGCGTTCTTGACCAGTAGGGTTTTGGGCATACGTACTCCGCTCCGTTTGGCGTGTGGTTCAGCTGGATGCTCGTTCAGGCAGCCGTTTGCAAGGTGTGAGCGAAAGCCTGGCGGCCAGGCGCTGCGCGAAGACGCACGGCCCGGCCAGCCGGTTCGCTCAGTGCAGGTGTACAGGTGTGTTTCGGGGCGGCGGAATACAGAGGAGGGCATTGCCCAAGTGATTGCTCAGGCACGCAGGGGGGGGGAGCGATGAACGATGTCCGCAGAGGGCGCTTGGCGGGAGCAAGCTGAAAGGGTTGTTGCATGGCGATGACCATCGCAATACGCATCGGCGATTACCGGTGTCGTAGGCGCGGACAAATGTAAACAGAATTACTTATTACTGTATACGGGAGATTGTTCTTATTGATCGCACTGCATGCCTGGTGCGGGTCGGATGGCACAACCGGCTCAGTTGCCAGTGTTCAATAGAGGGCGTTACCGCTACAGGCGCGGATCAGCCCTCGTACCTGAGTGAAAGCCGCGACCGTCACTCCCTGACAATCCGACCCTCGCGCATCGGCTTGAAGATCCAGGTCAACAGCAGCATCGCCATCACGGCGATCACCAGCACCCACCAGGCACTGGTAAAGCTGCCGGTCAGCTCGCGCAACCCGCCGGTCATCCACGGCGACAGTGCATTGATCAGAAACCCGACCCCCTGGACAAACGCCGCCAGTTGCCCGGCTTCGCGGGGCTGGCGGCAATGGTCGAGGGTCAGGATCAGGCTCAGGGCAAAGCAGGCGCCCAGGCCGAAACCGATCATGGCCACCCACAGGTGTGGCGCCTGCAACGGCCACAGCACCAAACTGACCAACCCCAGTGCCTGGGCCGCCAGGCTGACGGCCAGCAACGGACGCCGGTCGCTGCTGCGCTGGGCCAGGGCTGGCATCAGCAGCGCGCCGATGACCTGGAATATCGTCATAAAGGCGAGCAGCGCGCCGCTGTGTATCGCGCTCCAGTTCATTTGCAGGTAATAGGCCGGCAGCCACGCGACCATGCTCATATAGCCACAGTTGACCAGGCCAAAATACAGCGCCAGCAGCCATGCCCGGCGGTTGCGCCATGGGCGGATGGACGCAGCCTCCAGCCCCTGGGTTGGCGCGGCGCTGGTAAAGGGGAGCCACCACCACAGCAGCAACGCGACCAGGGCCGGCACTGCCCAGATCCCGAGCCCGCTCTGCCAATGGGCAAAGCGCCCGGCCACCCAAGGGCTGAACCAGGCCGCCAGGCCACCACCGGCCATCAGCGAGGCGGAATACACGCCCAATGCCAACGCTACGCGCTGCTGGAACTGGCGCTTGATCAGCGCCGGGACCAGGGCCTGGATCAGCGCCACGCCCGCGCCGCCCAGCAAGGCCGTGAGCAGCAGGGCCGTGGCGCTGGCAGCGGACAAACGCCACAGGCACGCGCCGGTAATCATCGCCAGGCCCAGGGCCACGCCGGGACGCTCGCCCAACCGGGTGTGCAGGCGCACCCCGAGTAACGCCACCAGGCCCATGCAAATCACTGGCAGGCTGGTCAACCAGGCGCTGCTTTGAAAGCTCATGCCCGTGCTGTCGCGAATCGCCAGTAACAGCGGGCTGATGGAACTGAGGATCGGGCGCAGGTTCAGCCCCAGAATGATCAGCAAGGCCCACTGGGCGAACCGTGCCAACGCGGATTTATCGGGGCGCATGACGGCTGTTCCAGTCGCGATAGACCTCGTCCATCGCCGGTTGCGGTAGATGCTGCACATCCAGTCGCTGTTCGCCCAGGGGTAGGGCCAGTTGCTGGTAGATCGCCGCGGTGGACAGGCCGAAAGGCTCGCCCTGCTGATTGTTGGCGCCATACACCACCCGAGTCACACCGCACAGGTGCATGGCGCTCAGGCACATGGGGCAGGGCTGGCCACTGGCGTAGATCACGCAGCCTTCCAGGCGCGCGCCCAATTGCTGGCTGGCCCGGCGGATCGCCAACAGCTCGGCGTGGGCGGTGGGGTCTTGGTGCTGGTGGATTTCATTGACCGCCTCGGCGATCACTTGCCCGTCTTTCACCAGGATCGCGCCATACGGCCGGCCGCCGTCCGCCACGTTGCGGGCCGCCAACGCCACGGCACGTTGCAGGTAATGTTCATCGGTGTACGCAGCAGGACTGGACATAGGTCTTCCAAGTGATTGATCAGTGGGCGCCGGCATCGCGCAGCAAGGTCGCGATGGCGTGCTGGCCACGTTGCTGCGCCTGTTGTAACGGGGTCAGCCCCTGGCTGTCCGGCAGGTTGAGATCGGCACCGGCGGCGATCAGTTGGCTGACAATCTGTTGGTGCGCCGGGCCACCGTCGGCGAGCACGATGGCTTCCATCAGGCAGGTCCAACCCAGGCGATTGACATGATTGAGCTCGATGCCGGCGGCGATCAGCAGGCGCACGGTTTCCCCATGACCGCGCTCGCACGCCGGGATCAGCGCGGTGCCGCCATAGCGGTTGGTGCTCTTGAGGTTGGCGCCATGGGCCAGGGTCAATGTGAGGATTTCATTGCGCCCACTGGCACCTGCCAGCAGGTAGGCGCTGTCGTGGATCAGGTTTTGCTGGTTAACGTCGGCACCGGCTTCGATCAATGCCCTTGCTATTTCGATCTGGTTGGCCCGAGTGGCCAGTAGCAGCGCGCTGTTGCCATCAGGCGCCGGCACGTTGAGGTCGGCGCCTTGGGCGATCAGCGCTTGGACCTGCGCCAGCTCGTTGTTGCGCACGGCGTCGAGCAGTGCCGTGTCGCTGGCCATCACCCCGCCCAGCATCAACAGCCCGACTGCCAAGAGTGCGGATTTACCTGCCAGGCCGACCATGCTTGCCCCCGTCTGGACATTCCGGAAAAAGCCAGTATGGTCAGCGCCCTAGGTATTCTGAAATTAAATATACCCATGCCTATCAGTGGCAGGATGAATGGTGGTACCGATGTTCGATCCGCTGTTGTTGCGCAGTTTTGTCGCGGTCGTGGACTGCGCCAATTTCACCCGCGCGGCGCAACGCCTGCACCTGACGCAGTCTACCGTCAGCCAACAGATCCGCCGCCTGGAGGACAACCTGGGATGCAAGCTGCTCGACCGCGAACAGCGCCGTGTGACCGCCACCGTCGAAGGTGAACGATTGCTGGCGTATGCCCGACGGATCCTGGCGCTTCACGAGGAAGCCCGGGAAGTCCTGCTCAACCAGCAAAGTGAAGGCGTGCTGCGCCTTGGCGTCCCCGAGGATTTTGCCGCCGAGCGCCTGATGCCGATTCTGGCGCGATTCGGCCTGGAGCATCCGGGCGTCCGCCTGGAAGTCACCAGCGGCTTGGGCCCGCAGCTCTTGCAGCTCTATCGCCAGGGGGAATTCGACCTGCTGCTGGTCAAGCAGATGGGGCCGGGCGATGACTGCCTGGCGTCCTGGCCCGAGCCGATGTGCTGGGTGGACAGCTGTTCGTTACCGGCCCTGGGGCGTGATCCCTTGCCGCTGGTGGCATTTCCGGTGGGCGGCCTGTACCGCAATGAAATGCTTCATCATCTGGAGGTGTGCGGATGGCGCTGGCGCATCAATTACTCGAGTGCCAGCCTGGCGAGCGTGTGCGCTGCCGTCGCCGCAGGGCTGGGTATCAGCCTGTTGCCGGAGCGGGTGGTCACGCCAGAGCATCAGGTGTTGGGTACCGGCAGCGGCCTGCCTGATATCCAGGGAGTGTTTCTGGCGCTCTATGGCCAGAACGGTCTCGGCCACGCGGGCCAGCTATTGCAGGCGCAGTTGCTGGCGTTGTGCGAGAGCCTGACCGCTAAAACCTAGGTGCGGCCCCTGGGGAGGCCTCCCAAGCGGTAAGCAGTGTTGCGCTGATTCAGCCTCCGGCAACTGCTTTGAGGCTGACTCGTGACGGCATCAGACGGTTATATCGACTTCTTTGGCACTGGGCTCAGGTAACCGCTGCGTGACGGTTTCATGCACCATCCGCTCGCCTTTGCTCCACAACTGAGAGGAGAAGAAGCCGTTCAGGGTCTGGGCATTTGGCACTGAACCTTGTTTGAGGAACAGGGCGCCCAGATCGATGGTCGTGGCAAAGTTGTGCGGGTTCAGGATGTACCCACCTGTGAAGTTTCCGCCCCAGGGGGCGTCGGCGGCGACCAGGTCAAAAGAAGCCGCGCGGTAATCGCTCGCCGCCGACTGCAATGCACTGGACGCATTGAGCAGTTTGTTCAGTCGATCCAGCTCGGAAGCACTGAGCTGGCCTGCACTGTCGAGGGCCTTGAGGCGGTTATCTGCTGCAAGGGTGAAGCCGAATTTCTTCTCGGCAAGATCGGGGTCGGTGTGGATCAGGGCTGACTGAAATGCTTCGAAGGAAAACTTCAACGATTGATGGGCGTTCTGATGTCGCCAATGTAGCGTTGAAAGAAAGGCTCATGTCGTCATTCCCTGATCGTTTGAACTTAGTAAGGTATCGACGGCCTGCGTGCAAAAAAGGTGTTTTTACCAGTCAATGGTCAGGCAGTTTGGGCAGACCGACTTTTTCAACAGAATCGGCCATTAGCTGCCTGTCGCGAGGGGCCGCAGTCGGCCAAAAGCAGACGTTTCCCGCTCACTACCCATATGGCTGGAAATGATCCAACGACGATGAGGCGACGCCGAGAGGCCGACGAACATCCTTTCGGCCTACTGCGGGAAAAGAACAAAGCTAACGGTTGGCGGCGATGACCATGTGATGGCTAAAGGGCCGCAATCGGAACGCGACTTGGTCAGGCCGTCTAACGGCGAATCCATAACGAATACTGAATCCGCCGCCGCTTCCACGCCCTGCATAAACGGCTACTGCGCCCAAGAGTGACGGCGTCCCCTCGCCTGATTCGACCTACGATTGAGGGCTCGAAGCAGGCTGATAGACGTGAGCACACTTGTGAATATGCTGGTGGTCTTCGTAGTACTCGTGCAGGTTGTGCGCCTCGGCCGATCGGTGATGAAAGCCACGCTCTCCCCACATGAGCCACACCAGCGCCTTACCGGACTGCGTCAAGTAGCTTTCAAGAAGGTCACGACGCAGATAGCTGAAAGAGCCACTGACCTGCGAGCCATACTCGCCGACTTCGCGGTACAGGGACGCCACCCCTGAATCATCGTGCAAGTCCCATTTGTTGGCGAGGTACCTGAGATTCAAAGCCTCACAGAGTAGTTTAGAGGGCAGGCTTGCACCGCTGTTCTGATTCACCACGCTGTGGTAGCTCTCCCAGTTGTACTTCTGCACTGGGATGTCGACCGCGACGCCATTATCTGACCACCGATCAGCGGACACCATGTATTCGGCGCGGTCGCCCTTCTGCACATCAGCATTAGGTAGTCCCGGAATCGAGGAGAAAGGCATCTCACCCGCATAGGTGTAGTAGTAGCCTGGCTCCTCCGGAATAGCATCATTGCCGGGATATTCGAGACTAGTGAACAACGTGCACAGACGGTCGACTGCTCCACTGTCCACGAATACACCGCGGAGGAAGGTGAAGACCTGTCGGTCATCAGCGGGAGCGTTTTGTTCGAGGAATCCGTCAAGGACGACCCACGGCCCCGTCAGGCCATCAATCTCCGCGATCTCGAGGATGCTGCGGTAGTCTGGTTGCGGCCCTCTCACCATCCAGTCACCAGCATCCGTAGGCTGACCACTGAACAAGACTGGGAGCGGCAGGTCGATGCTCGCGGACTCGAGCGGGAACGTCGGGTCGATGTCCGCATCTGAGGGACGAGCGTCGCGTTCCTCGGCAAGGAGGCCCTGCGCGTACCGGACACCCCACATCTCGAAGTAAGCGATCCAGCCGTACTTCTTCCCGTACCTGTCGACCTTATGCTTGTCATTTCCCATACGAGAGTCGGAGTTCATTTGCCGGTCAACAGCTTCGAACTGCTCAGGGTCATAGCCAAGCACCAGCATTCGCGAAACGATTGCTGGCAGCACCTGCTGGTACTCTGGGTTGAGGTCGTCGTAGTTCGACCGACTTGGAATCAGTCTCCCAATCGTGTAGTTGCCGAAGTCCATTCGAATCGCCGCGCGTTTCGCACGTTCGACCACCTCCGGAGCGTACTGCGGCATATTCGCAAACGGACTGGGTAGATGACTAAACGGCGGAAGGAGATGATCTGCCTCGTCCTCAGACATGCAAGTCGGACCTACCATCCTCGCGATGGCAATGATTCCCAAACAATACTGCTGATAGAGAGCGTGCCAAGTAGGATGCGTCGCGCTAGGCGCGAACATCGCTCGATAAATCTCACGCGCGACTCTAGGCAGTGCCTCACGCATCTCCACAGCATTGATATCCGACCAAGTGGTCAACGCTGCACCGTAGGCTGCGGCAAACATCCGCTCGGGGATGTATGGGTCTGAAACGGTAATTGATTCCACTGCCAACTGGAAAAACTCCCCAGGCCGCTTGGCTGCGAATTCGTATAAGGTCTTGGTGGCCACGTCGCGCAGGCTTCTGGACGTCGACGTCAGCGTCCACATTACCCAGCGCGCCCGCCGGATCTCTCGCTCGTCCAGGTCCCCCAACTTCCACCTGGTCGACAGGAATTCGAAGTCGTCTTCAACTTCCTCAGATCTCTCGCGAACCCACTCCGACCAGAAAAGATCGCGCTGCGTATTCGGCATGGCCAACAGCACGCCGTGCAAGAAGTCCATGTCAAACGGATGCGCTCTCGCTGCCCTGGTACTTCGAAGTCTCGTGAAGGCAATCCGTGCAAACTGCTTCGATTCCTGCATTGCGAGCGCGAACCGTTCGACCGTCTCCCGCCCGATGTGCCTTGGGTCTGATTGCGCCGTCAACAACAGAGCGCTCATGATTAGGTTCTCATCCGACAAGTCTTGCCAAAGCTGGCGCCTGTCAAGGCGTTGCGGATACAGGCCAACCAGAGCCTGGAACACGTCATAGGCGAAGGTATGCGAACCACGCTCACCGAATTGAAAGTGCGCGCGTCCTTCATCGCTTTGCAGCCACTGCGCCAAGGCCGGCCTGGCAAGCAGGTGGCGCGCTATCATATGTCCGGCCATCAGGTCGTATGAAAACGCGATTCCTTGGCCGCCTTCTCCTGAGGTCGTTCGAACAAGCACGCCTTCGGACTCCAGCGCGCGAATGACGCTGACGTCCCAACGGCCCACGTCTTGAACTGCCGTCCGAGCAGCTTTGAACTCCACGCTTCTCGCGTTGCCCTCCCAGAGGAGACCCGCGATCGTCAGCAGCGCATCTTGGACTTCATCTTGATAGATACGATGCGCCGTTGGTGAAAGCTCAGCAACTCGTTCGGCAACCTTGTTGAAGTGCGCTTCAAACAGGCTTGCAAGCGAACTGGGCAGCGCCTCCACCCCGACAACGTGCTGGCGCCGAGGGTTCGCCACCTCGCAGAAAACTCTCAGCGTCAACGGGTGCTGCAAGAACTCGATTGGCAGATCCGCGTCGGTGGCGTCGATCTTGTAGTACTCAAAGTACTTGTCGATTGCCATCTGCGGGTCTTCCTGGAACCCGTTGTGCTCAACTTGAGGAAACTCCTCCGGCAGACACATCTGTGCGAACTCATTGCGCAGAGTGACAACCAGCATAACGTACGGAAAGTCCTTCAGGAGCTCATCCGCCCGGAAGAGTTCATCCCTCCAGTTTCTCGGGTCTTCTGCCTCATTCAGACCGTCGATGACAATTGGGATGCGCTTGCCCGCGCGCTGCCCCGCCGCATCAACGGCCTCAACCAGCCGGTCGAAGCTCTCCGCTGGCCTGCCAGAAATTTTGAAAGCAGACACAAGATCGTCAAGCCCCTGACCTGCATGAAGATTCTTGCCCAGCAGCAAGACACCACCGGGGAGGTCTCCGTCTGGCTGTGTCACCTTGACGGCAAGCTCGGATTTTCCTTCACCCGCAGCTGCAAGCACAGCCACGGCTCGAACACCGATCGATCTCTCCAGACTGAGCTGCGCCGACGAAACTGCGTGGAAGTCCGCGACCAGATTCGCGGTTAATGGAGCCCCACCTGAACGAGCCCCACGCAGCTTCGAGAGAAGCCTGTCGTAGCGCACCGGTTGCGGCGAGTTCGCCGCCAGCATTTGATGTACAGCGTCGAAGTCGCCCTTGCCGAGCGCTGTATGCAGGTCATCTAGCAGGCCAGCCAATCCGATGGCTCTAGCCAAGAGCGAGTCGACTTCGGCCTTGAGTTCGGCTTTGAGTTGCCCCGTGAGCGAAGCGATGTCCGCGCAATTCGTTTTGAGGGCACTTGAGAGTTTCTCCAGTGAGTCCCACGCACCCTGGCCGCCCAGATTCCTGAGCACCTTCTGTTCTGCTCCAACGACAACATGAACTTCCTGCTGGTATCGGCGCTTGAATGGAGCTGCAGCGAGCCTATGCTGCTCAGCAAGTAGCGCAGGCGTCAGAACGAGCTCGCCGAAGTAGGTTTCTCGAAGTAGTGCTCCCGGCCCCACCAGGAGGTCTTCGATGTCCGTTGCCGTCAGCAGCTCCAACTTCAACTCGGGGAAGCGGTCTTTCTCAAGCGCGAAGAACCACTCTTGGTCCCCCTTTGTAAGCGTGTGGTGCGTCCAAAGCTTCCAATCGGTCACACCTGGGACATGCTGGCGCGTCTTCTCCATGCCCTCGATGATCTTTTGTTTGCGTGTGGCCCCCAAGCCTTGTCCGTTTGCCAGCTCATACCATTTGCATTGCCAGCCAATCCAGCGAGGCGGCGATCCGAGATCACAAGACTCCGTCAGTTGAAGATGAAACTCCACACCAGGCTGGTTTGCGAGTTGCTTGAAGCGACCGTAGTGTCCGTAGTGTCGGCGCACCAGAGAGCGGCAAAGCTTCTCGAAGTTTTCGTCCGCGGCTCCAGGTAGCTCGCTGAATACATCCCAATTTGCTGCAGGCATTGGCGTTTTCCCTGTCAGCTGGCATCGGCAGAATCGGACGGGTAGTCGTGCGCAGAGAAGACCTCGACCTTAGCCCCAGCCTCAATGAAGAGCTTCACGAACGCAGACACCTCCGCCTCGTCAGTTGTGACAGTGATTCTATCGCCTTCACGCGAGAGGTGATGATCGGATACCAACTGGCCGAGATCAGCCGGACCTAACGTGTTGAGGTTCAGACTGCACAGCAACGAGAGCATGTCATCTGAAAATCTCTGATTCTCAGGTTTAGCAAAAGGGATGGAGTAGCTGTCGTCTTTAGCAGATTGAGCACTGAGCTTGCCAATGTCCCTCTCGACCTTCTCGGCGTCTTGGGCTCGCTTGAACTTGCCGATGAGAACCAGGTTCATCGAATGCTCAGACCCGTATCCGTTCCAAATCTTCATGATTGCGTTTTTCCTTGGACCTCGAAGGTATTTTTGAGTCGCTGAAGCGCTGACAGAACACCTACGTCTGCAATCGTCGCACCGATGGGCGAGTAAGAACTCGCGCGAAGCATGCCGGATGCATCAATGTGCGCATAGGCCTGAAGGCCTCGTTCATCGGGAAGCGGGTCGCAGGTAGGCAGTCCTGAAGCCCCCGCCTCACTGACCGCTAGACGAACCTTACCTCTGTAGTTAGAGACCCAGTCCTGAAGGTCTCGGCCGACTACTCCATTCATGCTTGCGACCGCGGCTGATGCTTGCTGAGGAAGCAACAGCAATTCGCTAGCTCCAACGTTTTGCGCGAGCTCACTCATCGCGTCAAGTTCTGCAACAGTGCGCTCGTTGACCACGACGTTGAGCCCAAAGGGCGACAAGGTCGCAACCGACTCTATGCCTCTGAGCAGGCTGGAAAACTGCTTCCCGCGCTGTTCTTCATAGGTGCGACCGATCCCGTCGACGCTGATACGTGCGAAGTGGATCGAGCCCTTGAGGCGCTCGACCAGCCGTGGCGTCAGGCGATGACCGTGAGTCGTGAATGTGACCGCGAGCTGAGTCTCCCCCGCAACCTGTTTGCATATGTCGGCGAAGTCAGGGTGCAGCGTAGGCTCGCCGCCGCCAAATCCGACGCCGAGGCATCCCTCAATATCCAGTTCTTTCAACCAGCCGACCACCTGATCGATATGCAGTGACGCCTTGTGCTTCGGCGCGTAGCAGTATGCACAGTGAAGGTCGCAGACATTGGTGAGTGCAACGGATACCTGACGGGGGGATGTCGACCAAACTGCCTCTTCCGGGCGCAGCTCGTCCAGCAGGAGATTCAGGCCTGAAACTCTATCGAAAAGATGCACCCCGTTTGGGCCGTTTCTGGATTTCATAAGACATTATCACCGAAAGCAGTTCCACCTTAAATGGGTCATCTAAGGCCAGCATTCATAGGCCTCACCAGCCACATCCTCCTTAATCGTACCAATTCTGTACCATTCGGCCTGAGACAAGCCTTGACTACCAACGTCTGCTTTCGGCCAGAAGCAGCTGCTGATGGAATGCGTATTCAGACAAGGGCACTCGTTCATGTAACTTCAAAATGAGGCCCAGGAGAGTTTACGCAACTAATGGCGACAAACTGTAAAGGATTGCCGCAGCTGTTTGCTTGAGGCCCGTGCCGCCCTGTGCCAAGACACGCTACTCCTACTTTCGGATATGCGCGTAGTGATACCGCGAGAACATACTCAAGAATTCAGGTGCCGATGTAGCCCGTCCTGCCTTTACCAGCCTATGTTCCACAGGTTAGGGCACTGGCTCCACTAAGTCCTTGCTATCCGCGTCATATTCAAATTGCGTCAACTCAGACTTTAGGTAGTCATCATTAAGCAGCTTCATAAAGAAGTTTTGAGATGTTTTGGTATCCAAGACAATCTGCGTCTCCGCGGCATTTATCTTTATCTTCTTACTCAAACTATGATGCTGCTTAATAAACTGAATAATCTGATCATTTACGACGGTTTCAAGAACCCGAGAATGGGAAATTGCTCTGATTACCTTTCGAGCGAACGTCACATCCCCTTGGGTAGTAATCCTAACCTCCAATGCGGCAACATCCTCAATAATATTTCTGGCAGTAAGCGTGGCAAGTTTTACACAGGCATCAGCCTTCACCGCCTCTTTGAAGCCAAAAAACTTCTCAAGAACCTTGAAGTTCGTCACAAACACATCAGCACCATCATAAATAAAATCAACGGTGTGGCCCATCCGAATGATGTCTTGATCAAGTTTCTCAAAGCGATCCTGTGCGATACCTGCACGGAGCAAGCTAAAGCCATTTCTGCGATAAGTATTAGTGGGGTAGTGATGCTTGTAGATAGATAAGCTCTCATTCCCATTTCCCAATACGACCACGATAGCCTTCAAAGCAGTCACTTGGTCATTCGCATGATTGAAATCTGGGATGGTGCCAGGTGAATCAAGCGTTTCAATGAACGCATTCAGTTGGGGTGGATAGTCTACAAGATCATAGCGAAAGATAGCATCTTGGCGCAGATCAACTGCAGTAAGATCTCTTAAAACGTAATTATCTTCAAAGAACTCACTCAGCTCAAGTTTAACTTCCGCTGTTAAGGCGCGCTGGGCATCAGCTGAAAGCTCTACCTTACGAACGATGAATGTATTTTGATCTTTCAAAATGAAGAACATAATACCTACGGTGTGATCATCACCTGCCAGGTTTTCTGCGGTCAACCGCAATGCATCAATGCTCATGCCTTCCTTCCAGATACGAATTTCTCGTCAATATTGGTAAATACAACCTTGTCTAGCTCGCTGATTCGCTGAGTGGTAATCATTACTTTGCTAGCCCCATCGACCTCCAGCTTATAAAGCCTGAAGCCGAGTATTGCCAATGTCGGGTTGGCATAAAACTTATCGGTCTTTACGTAAATCTGCCCAATTACAAACAATAGAATGAACAGAGCAATAATGTAACGGATGTTATCTAGGTTAAAACAGATGAGAGGGACAATGTAGGTTGTTAGAAAGGTAAGGTGCTCGTAGCTTAAGTCTTCCACCTTTTTAGCCACAACGGGCAGACCGACATTTGACTCGATTCTATATTTGAAACGAGTGTAGCAAATCGCCACAACACCAATAAGCACTAGAGAAATTATAGGGAGGACGTTGGTACTGACCAGTACCCAGGTACCGATATAATTACAATTAGGTCCAAAGCAGACAGGGACATCAACTTTGACTACGATCATCAAAACGAACAAAAGCCAGAGCGAAATAACGTAAAGCTCGAACTTCATCACGGCCTGGCGAAACTGCAACTGCCGCTCCTGACTTCCCATCTAGTACCCACTCCCTGGCGAGGGGCACCGAACGATTCGCTGCCCCTTGCGCAGACTAGCATAATGATGGCACCGGAAGGGATGTCTCCGCCTTATCACTTATTAGCCGATGCCTGCAAATGGATGAGCGCCTGGACACTACGAAGGTATTGCTGTGGATGCTCGCGATTCAAAGGCCTGTGATAGAGCCACTCGCTCTAGGCTCTGTATGAAAACCTTTGAAATTCCGCCACCGCCCCAGCCCACCTGAGTTTCCGTAGAGTTCTAGCCTTTTCAGCGCGGAACTCTGCCATGCCCAAACAGCGATACGAAATCTCCGACGCCGACTGGGAGCTAGTCGCAGACCTCTTCAATACGCCGCGTCGCACGGGACGCCCACGTGCCGATGATCGATTGATGCTTAACGGCGTGTTCTGGGGGCTTTGCTCCGGCGCAACCTGGCGAGACATGCCTGAGCGATATGGCCCATGGTCCACGGTTTATAAGCGATTTCGAGATTAGCGAAATCAGGGCACGTTCAATTGGCCGTTGCTGGTCCATATCAGTCGATGCTAAATGTCCGCTTCTGGCCGATTGCAGTCTCTTGACTGTGTGCCTGGCGAACCCAAACCGGCAGTGTTGCGTGGCAGTTGAAATATGCCGATAGGATAAGTGAGTGTTCGAACGGTGCCGGTGCTGCCGGACAGTGGGGTAGGATTTAGACGGCCATCCCATCTTCGAGAGCTTTAGGCATGCCTTTTATCCCGCCCAGGCGTTGGTTGATTCTTATCGCCGTGATGCTGGCGTTTCTGCCAATCGTGATCGACATGACGATCCTGCATATCGCGGTGCCGTCACTGGCGCTCGCGCTCGGCGCATCGGGAACAGAGATTCTCTGGATCATCGATATCTACCCACTGCTCATGGCCGGCTTGCTGGTGCCCATGGGCACATTGGCCGACCGTATGGGCAATCGGCGCATTCTGCTCGGTGGCCTGAGCGTGTTTGGCGTCGCCTCGTTGCTGGCCGCCTTCGCCCAGACGCCGGCCATGCTGATCGGTGCCCGGGTGCTGCTCGCGCTTGGCGGTGCGATGATCATGCCCTGTGTGCTGGGCATCATCCGCCGAAACTTCGAGGACGAACGCGAGCGGGCTGTGGCCCTTGGGTTATGGGGCACGGTCGGCGCTGCCGGTGCTGCGGTGGGGCCGTTGATCGGTGGTGCGCTGCTCGAGCACTTCTGGTGGGGATCGGTCTTCCTGATCAATGTGCCGATCATGGCGGTGGTCATTCCGGTCGCGTTCATGTGGCTACCGCGCGTGGAGATCATGACGCCAGGTCGGTGGGCGTTCGGCCAGGCGCTGGGGCTTATCGCCGGCATCATTTGCGTTGTTTACAGCATAAAGGCCGGTATCGGTGCGACGCAGCCGCTGTGGGTCGTGGTCATGGTGTTACTGCTGGGCCTGGCCTTGTTGGCGATCTTCGTGAGCCAGCAACTGCGCTCGCAGACGCCGATGCTGGATCTTTCGCTGTTTTCGCACCCGGCGGTTGTGGCCGGCATGATCATGGCGGTGGTCGCCACGGGGGCGCTGGCGGGGGTCGAGCTGACGCTCGCGTTGGAGTTGCAGTTCGTGCTGGACAAGACGCCGCTGCAGGCCGGGGTCTTCATGATTCCGATCATGGCTGCCGCTGCGGTGGGGGGACCGGTGGCGGGCTATCTGTCCAACCGCTTCGGACTGCGCTGGGTCGCCAGTCTATCGCTGGCCATTTCCGCGGGCGCCCTGGCTTTTCTGGCACTCGCCGATTTCCATATTCCGGGCCTGGCTGTTCCAATCCAGCTTGCGGTGCTGGGCCTGGCGTTGAGTATCGGCCTCACGGCGTCGTCCATCGCGATCATGGGCTCGGTCGATGCCAGTAAAGGCGGTGTCGCGGGTTCGTTGGAGGCGACGGCCTATGAGCTGGGCACCGGGCTGGGCATCACTTTTTTTGGCGTGTTCATGTCCAGCGTGTTTGCCCGGACCATCGCACTACCGGTCGGTCTTGAGCCGACCTTCGCTGCCCAGGCAGCCAGGTCGATAGGGGACAGCTACGTTGTCGCCCAAAGCCTGAACGGGCCCCAGGCCGCCGAATTGATCAGGGCGGCAAAAGATGCCTTTTCGACCACCCACTCGACCCTTTTGATGACATCTGCAGTGCTGATTGGTTGTCTGGCCATCGTCGTGTTCCTGATGCTCAGGAGCTACCGCGCCAACCACTAGAAGTATTGCGTGCAACCCAACTTGGCCCATCCGGTACGTTTTGCGCCTGGGTCTCAAGCCTGAAGTCGGTCCCAGGGAGCCGTGGGCGTAAAGGCGTGCAGGAGCGCGTCGACCGTCGCCCGGATCTTGGGGGCCAGGTCGCGGTTTACCGGCCAGAGCGCATGGATCGGCGTGCCCTCAACGCCTGCGGGCGCCAGCACTGAGACCAGTGTTCCGTTGCGCAATTGATCCGCCACCAGCCAGGTCGGAAATTGTCCGAGGCCCAAACCGTTGAGCACGGCGGCTCGCAACGCTTCGCCGTCGCTGATGGTATGTCGCCCGTCGATTTTACGGTTCACGAGTTGGCCCTGGTGATCCAGCAATTGCCAGGGATGTACGTAGCTGCCTTGGGCAAAGGTGAGGCAGGCGTGTTGCGCCAGATCGTCAATGCCGGTGGGCTGCCCATGAGCGGCCAGGTAGACCGGTGAACCGCAGGTGACCACGCGTTGCTGCCCCAGGTAGCGTGCGCAAAGCGAAGCGCTGTCGTCCAGGGTGCCCAAACGCACCACCAGGTCGATGTGCTCTTCCAAAAGATCCACCGCACGGTCGGAAAACCTTACGTCCAACGCCAGCTTCGGATGCGTATGGGCCAGCTCACAAAGAACGGGCATGACCCATAACCGGCCGAATGCCACTGGCAGATTGATCCGCAGCGTTCCCGACACCTCGGTACGGCGGGCGGCTGCCCGCGCTTCGGCTTCCTCCAGCTCGGCGAGCACCCGCAGGCAGCTTTGGTGGAAATCAAGGCCTTCGGCCGTAAGCGACAGGCGGCGAGTCGTGCGGTTCAGCAGCTTGACGCCCAAACGCTGTTCCAGGGTTGCCACGCTCTTGCCTATCGCTGACTTGGAGAGCCCGATTTTACTGGCGGCCGCCGTGAAGCTGCCGGCTTCTACGGCATGGACAAATGCGGTAATGCCTTGCAGGCGGGTGGCGCTGTAGGTCGACATTGAAAGGCTCATTGAAGAATCAAAGTGGCTAGTTTAGGTCGAATTATTCACAACATAAGCGAATTAATCGTCAATAAGCTAAAGCGCTCGATCACGCCTAAGGCGAAGGAGCTTTGAAACATGGCGAGCGAACTCATGAACAGCTGGCAATTATCGACTTTTGGTCTGGCGAACCTGGAACAAGTGCGGCGGCCTCTTCCACGCGTTGGCCCCAATGAAGTGCTGATCAAAGTCGCCGCGGTATCGCTGAATTATCGGGACAAGCTGGTCATCAACGGCGGGCTGCTGCAAGACCCGCCTGCCATGCCTTTCGTTCCGGTTTCCGACATGGCCGGGGAGGTGGTCGACGTGGGGCCGCAGGTCACTCGCTGGAAAGTGGGGGACCGCGTGATGGGCCATTTCTGGAGCCAGTGGCTGGACGGCGAGCCGCCTCGGGAGATGCTCCAGCACGGCCTGTCGCTTGGCGGTCCGCTCCCGGGGATGTTGGCTGAGTATGTTGTGCTTCACGAGTCAGTGGCTGTCGCGTCGCCCGTGTCCCTATCAGACGAACAGGCCTGCACCTTGCCGGTGGCGGCCCTCACGGCCTGGTTTGCCCTGGTCGAAGCCGGGCAACTGCGCCCAGGCCAGACGGTGCTGGTGCAGGGCACGGGAGGGGTAGCGTTGTTCGGCCTGCAGTTCGCCCAGGCGCTGGGCGCGCGGGTGATTGTCACCTCACGGCACGACGACAAGCTGGAGCGCGCAAGCGCCTTGGGGGCCTGGGCTGGCATCAACACCGCTCGCACACCGGCGTGGGCAGCCGTGGTACGTGAGTTGACCGCAGACGAAGGGGTCGATCATGTGTTGGAGTTGGTGGGCGGGGATAACCTGCGCCAGTCCGTGGATGCTCTGACGGCCTCCGGGAACATCTTGCAGATTGGTTTTATGGACGACACCGACATTCGCCTGCCGGCCCTCGCCCTGATGCTGCGGCGCGCCACATTGCGGGGTGTGTCGGTGGGGCACCGGCGAGCCTTCGAAGACATGAGCCGGGCTATCGACCAACACCGTATCAAGCCGGTGATCGACGAGGTGTTTTCGTTCGAGCAGGCTCGGGCTGCATTCAAGCGTCTGGAGCGTGGGTCATTTGGCAAGCTGGTAATAAGGGTCGGGGATTAGCAGAAACCCCAGCTGCGGCAGAGCTTGCAGCACCCGGTGTTGGTGCGCCTGAATAGTTCCTGGGCGCGTATTCAATCGCCCAGGTCCTGGTCGGCTATAGCTCTGGATTACAGCCCCCATCGCTCAAGTGCAGGCGTGCGCGGGTCAAGTAACAGTGACGGTGCCAGCGCGCTCGCCATGTTCAGCAAGTGCCTATCGGTACCGACCGGGGAGAGAAGCTGCACGCCTATCGGCATCTGTGCTTCATCGAAGCCGGCGGGCAGGGCGATTGCGGGCGTGCCGAGGTAATTACCGGCTCGGCTGAAGGTGCCAATGCTGGCGTGATGAGTATCCGCGTCATCAAGGGGCAGGGCACCATGACCGCTGACAGGCATCATCAACACACCGGATAAACCGATCGCGTGTGTGAAGGCCTCGGCTGTGCTTGCACGGTGGGCGATGGCCTTTTCGTAGGCGTCTCGGCTGATATCCGCGCCCGCCAGGATTCGATTGCGTACGACCTCCCAGAGTGGCTGCGCAGGGTCATGTGCCAGATGTCCAAACTCGCGATAACCCTCATAAGCAATGATCAACGAGTTGTACTCGGACAACCGACCGATATATAGCTCATCCTCCGGGGCCCAGTATTCGAGCGTCCAACCGGCCGTGTGCAGGTTGGTCAATACCTGCTCCCAAACGCGACGGGTGCCATTGGACAGTGCGCAGGGGAACGCCCGCTGATCCAGTACGAACACGCTGCCTGGCTTGGCTAGCACCTGTTCATCGTCCAGTTCAGACTGAACGTTCAACCCAATGTGGGTACACGGGCTGGCCATGATTGCGGTGAGCGCCTGTGCGTCGCACACGTTGCGCGCGATGGGGCCCAGCACATCCAGGCTCGGCGCGAGTGGGACCACACCGTCCACGCTAATGAGCCCGCTGGACGGCTTGAAACCGACCAAATGATTGAGCGATGCGGGAGCCCGTATCGAGCCGCCGGTATCGCCACCCACTGCAATAGGGACCAGCCCTGCCGCGACGGCGACCGCCGCGCCTGAAGAAGAGCCACCCGGGGCGCGATGCAGCGTGGCGTCCCAGGGGTTCCAGGGGGTGCCCCGGGTCGGGTTCTGTCCGGATAATCCGAAGGCGAATTCGGTCATCTGGGTCTTGCCCAGGATCACCATGCCGGCCGCCTGCAAGCGTTCGACGACGGTGGCGGTTACGCAACTGATAGTCGTCAGGCGGCTTAACGAGCCTGCCGATGCGGCGGTGTTGGCCATTTCGATACTGTCCTTGATGGCCACCGGCACGCCATGCAACGGACTCAAGGGCTGACCGCTCACGAGCGCCTGATCGGCGGCATCGGCTGCCGCCAGGGCTTGCTCGGCGAACACCAGCGTAAAGGCGTTAAGCGCACTGCTGCGCGCAATGCGCTCCAGAAAGTACTGCGTGACGGCGCGCGAAGTGATCTGCCGGGTCGCGATCAGATGGGCAATCTGTAGGGCGGTCTGGAAACAAAGGGCTTCGGATCGTTCGAGCATAATCTCTAGGTTCTAAAATGTGTAAGTCGGTATCCCCGTGCTCGAAGATCGTTGACGGGGATCACATAGCGTTGTGTAAGCGGGTGACTATTTCAGGGGCTTTCCGGCGGTCTCTGGCATCTTGATAAAGGTCAGGAGCGTCAATGCGGCGCCGGCGAGCACGTAATAGAAGAACCAGCTTTCCTGACCGTTGCTCTGCAACCAGGTCAGCAGGTAGGGCGTGGTACCGCCCAGCAGGGCCACCATCAGATTGTAGGGCGCACCAATACCGACGGCGCGGACGCTGCTCGGGAATTGCTCAGACATGATTGCGGGGGCAATCGAGGTATACAGCGCATAGAGCAACAGGCCGAACAACTCCACCAGCAGGATCGAAGAAAACGTCGGCTGCATATGGGTGATGATCGGGTAGAAGAACAGCAGGTAGCCCAGGGCGAAAGCAATCAACTGCGGCTTGCGTCCGAACTTGTCAGAGAGCATGCCGAAGAGTGGGTGTACGAGCATGAACACGACCATTGCCACCGTGTTCGCGGCAAACGCTGTCGAGGAATCGACGTGCAGAGCACGGATGGCATAGGTTGGGATGTAGATCACGAAGAGGTAAAAGGCAAAGGTGCTGAGGATCGAAAAGCCGACAATCCGCAGGGTCTCGCGCGGATAATCGCGCAGCAGGGTGCGCAGCGGTTGTTTCTCGACTTTCTTGGTAGGTTGCGGCGTGGAGGCTTCAGTTTCAGGTACCGACATACGCAGCCAAATGCCTGCGACACCGCCCAAGGCGCCGAGCAGGAACGGAATGCGCCAGCCGAACTCGCGCATCTGCTCATCGGTGAGGATCGTGGTCAGTGACCAGCCGATCGCCGATGCGGTCAGAATGCCGGCGGCGGAGCTAAAGAAGACAAAGCTCGAAAAGAAGCCGCGCCGATGGTCTGGCGCCAGTTCGGCCAGGTACGTTGAGGCTGACGCGTATTCACCGCCTAACGAGAGGCCTTGCATCAGTCGCGCGATCACCAGCAAAACCGGCGCTAGCAGACCGATATGGTCGTAGGTGGGGGTAATGCCGATCATCAGTGACCCGCCGGCCATCAGCAGGATGGTGACCCCTAGCGCGGATTTGCGGCCATAGCGATCAGAGTAGATCCCTAGCGCCCAGCCACCGATGGGGCGCATGAAGAAGCCGACGGCGAAAATAGCGAAAGTCGCCAGCAATGATGCCGTTTCGTCAGTTTTCGGAAAAAATTGCGTTGAAAAGAAGATCGCGAACGACGCATAGATCGTCCAATCGAACCACTCCACGGCATTACCAATGCTCCCTGCAGCAATTTTGCGCGCGATTGAGACCTGCGGCTTTGCCGCCTGGGAAGTTTGAGTCGCATAATTCATTGGCTTCTGCCTTTGGTTTTGAATTGTAGTTATATTTGGACATGCGCAGCCTTGTTTTGTTGTATTTTGGCCATCAAATGGAAGGTATTGTAAGAATATGGTCTCGTCAATCGATGATATTGATGAAAAAAGACATTTCGTGCTGGATGATACGGATTTGGCCTGCCTGATAGCGCTGCAAGCCAACCCTCGCGGCACCTGGCGGGATCTGAGTGCGTGCTGCGATGTGGCGGAGCGAACCCTTTCGCGTCGCCTTCAACGGTTGATGGACAGCGGATATATCCGGGTGATCGGAGAGCTTGACCCGGTTGTCGTCGGTGGCGGTCCGGTGCTGCATGCGTGGATTCGGGTGGCTGACGGGCGCCAGATGGAAGTGGCGGAACACTTGGCGCAGTTGGCACAGGCGCGGGTGGTCATGGCGACCACGGGTGAGTTCGACATCTTCACCGAGCTCAACCTGCAGAGTGTCGAAGCGCTTTCTGACATGGTGGTGCGAGAGTTGCCGCTGGTGCCGGGGGTAAAGCAGGTTCAATCGCAGGTGGTACTGAGGTCGTTCCGACGCGCCAGTCGCTGGCGCATTGACGGTTCGGTGCCGACTGAGCCTGAGTCGGTGCTTACCGGGGCCATGAGCCTCAATGCTGATGAGCAGCGGCTACTGGGGGCGTTGCTGCTCGATGGCAGGGCGAGCCTCGGTGTGCTGGCTGAAACCTGTGGCGTCAGCGAGCCGAAGGTTCAGCGCATGCTCAGCGCGCTGGTCGACAGTAATGCACTGACCTTTCGTGTGGAACTCGAGCCCCAGTTGGTCGGTTATGGGGTCGAAGCGATTCTATCGCTGCACACGCGACCGGGTGCGGCGGACAGCATTGCTCTGGAGCTGGCCAAGGATGAACACACCCGTTGCCTGTTTGGTACCAGCGGACGTTCGCAGCTGTTTTGGCACGTGCTCTGTCGCGATATTCATGATCTGTGGAGCGTCTCGACGGCGCGGATGGGGGCGCTGGAGGGGATTATTTCCTGTGAGACCAACACGGTGGTTAGAGCTTACAAAAGAGCGGGCAGGGTGCGTCGCGGGCTGATGGTTGAGTAGTGGGGTGGCGTCCCCTCAGTTGTCTGGGAACACGGCTGGAGCAGCGGGAAAGAGGGGCGCCCTACGACTCGAGGACGCCGATGCGCGTCCATTGTGGGCCAGTCGTGGCCTTGGGTGAGAGGCTGTGTTTGCCCTGAAACAGCCCTTCACCGCGGATGTTTTCGACGCGCGTCACAGGCGCAGCGTCGCAACGAAAAAAGGGGGACGTAGACTAAATCGGCCCCTTTTACGTTTGCGAATCAATCGAGCTGCTTTTCCATGGGCTGATAGACCAGCCCGGCGTACTCGCCCACGTCCCCTTTTATGACGAAGCCGTAGCGTTGGTAGGCCGCGACCGACGATAACGAAGCCCGTACCGTCACCACCTCACTCGCCGCCTGGGCGAGTGCCGCGTTGATTAGGCGCAAGCCAATGCCTCTGCGCTGCCAGCCCGGTGCGACAAAGAGCATCGCCACATGGCGCCCCTCCTTGAGCTCGATCAGCCCGACTATCTCGTCATCCGCGACGCAGATCAGCATCAGATTGTCGCCCTTCATGCGCTCGGCAAACGCCTGCGCCGTGGCTACCTTGGCGAAGGTTTCCACCCCTTGCGTGGAAAGCGAGGGCGCAACGGCCTGGGTGAACGCGCTCAGGCACAGGGCGCTAGCGCTGGGTAATTCGTCGTGGGTGAGTGTGCGTATCTGCATGGCAATCGTCCGTGTCTGGAATGAAGGGTCAGGTTTATTTCGCCGTTCCGTCAGGTCGTCGTGCCTGGGCGTTTATCGCGGTGCAGAGCTGGCTCACAGCCTGTATTTGGGATAACTGTCGCGACTGCGGGCATTGTTGACGCACCAGGCGAGCGCGACGATTATGATGGCGCCGGCCACTTCCCTTGCGCCACCCACCCGCGAAACAGTCGATTTTTTCCTCCAAGGAGCCATCATGGCATCAGGGCACTGTCTGTGCGGCGCGGTTCAGTTTTCCATTGCGGTTGAACCGCGCTTTTTCTATCGCTGCCATTGCAGCTTGTGCCGCCTGCAAACCGGGGTTGGCCATAATCTCGCCACGCTGGTCAGGGCTCACGACTTTCAATGGACGGCGGGGCAGGCGGCGATTACCAGTTGGCGCAAACCCAGTGGCTATCGGAACGATTTCTGCTCGCAGTGCGGCTCGACCGTGCCCAATGTGCTGCGCGAGTCGCCGTATTTCTGGATTCCCCTTGGGCTGCTCGAAGGTGAGCGGAGCATGGCGTGCATCGGGGACTTCTGTACGGATGACTGCATGCCCTGGGATGAGCCGCACACGGACAAGCGCTATGGTGGCGCGCCGGATTCACTGGAGTTTTTGTTGCAGGCGCTGCAGGTCAACGCTGATTGAGTCTCGCGATACGGGCCAGCGCCTGGCCCGTGCCGCTCAGTGATAACGCAGGCACCTGGCTTGAAACGTGTTACAGCCGTCCGCGTATACCGCGACGCATGTCATCACTGTTTTTCAGGACGGAGCTGGACTGGTAGAAACTGGCCGGTTGCAAGCGTTCCCACAGCCCGCCAATGCCCTGTTCGCGACCCAGCGCGTCCTGGCGAATCAGCCACTGCTCGACGGTCTTAATCCGGTTGGGGTGGATCTCGTCCAGCAGGGCGTAGTCGCGGCGGATAATGTCGTATTTCCACATGTTCCAGAAGCCAGTGAAGTTGTCGCGAAAGCTCATCGTGCTCTTGTCTTGCGGGTCGGCGTTGTAACCGGCAGGGCGGTCCACCATGGGCTTGAGCGGCCCTTCGAAATACTGATCGAGGGCGGTGTCGATGTATTGCGCAGGGTGCCCGGTGACCTGGGTAAAGGCCGCAGCCAGGTCGGCATAGCGAACCGGCTCGATGGCCACTTCCAGATTCATCCCGTTGGCCCGCTCGGGGTTATCGAACAGCCAGCGCACGTAATAAGCACAATCCTCCAGCGCGACATGCGCCACCGCGCCTTCGCCAAGCGGCGTTCGCCAGGTCAGTACGCCGTCTTCGATTGCGGGTGTCATTGGGGTCATGGGGGAAAACGCCATTTCCATATATGGCCCAGTCGTGAAGACCGCCGCGCCCATCACCCGCTCATTGGCCGGGTTCTGCGCCAGGATCCATTCGCCGATCCGACCCTTGCCGTCGTAATGACCCGTGCGAAATTTCGAATCGTAGCCGGACTTTTTCAGCACGTAGTCGAGGTTGCCGTAGACGAAGAATTTGATGCCTTCCTCAATGGCGATTTCATAGGCGCGGATCGCCCAGAACATCTCGGTTTTTTCCCCGGTGTTGAACCCGTCGATATTGATATAGGCGCCGTCACATTGACGAAAGCCTTCGCGAAGTACGGCTTCATCGGCAAATGTGCCTTCGAGAATCGCCACATTCCCCAGCGCCAGCAACGCCTGTGCTCGCGTGGAACTGGCGTCTCGGCTCAGGGCGAGCACCTCGTATTTCCCGTCCGCGACCAGGCCGCGTACAACCGGGGTTCCCTGGGCGCCGGTGGCGCCGATCACAAAAATTTTGCGGGTGCTGAACGACATGACTCACTCCATTACTCAACGAGATATCGGCGAAAGCGCTGTTTAACGCCAGTAAAATCAGTAACTCTAATTACTGAAGTAACATACTCTTATCATTGTAGTGATTGGCTGGCAAGCGTTTGATCGCGAAGGACGCCGTAGCTGTTGGCTCGTACGGGGCCGAGGGACGTGGAGTGATTGCAGCGGTTTGATCGTCAGCGAACGGCGAAGGGCCGGCTGATAGGTCTGGAGGGGGGCAGGGCAAGCGAAGTCGGGTGGGCCAGGCTCGAGTTCACGGCACATAGGGTTCCCATGGGCAAGCCTGAAGTCGCGTGAGTGGCTGATTCGGGTTTCTCGGGGCAGACCGACTTGGGCGCGGCGTAGAAGTGCTTTGCGCACCTGCGCCGTGTTGCGCGCTATTCGCCAGGCGCAAGCGTGGGCGGAGGGGCTGCGTCGTCAGTGTCGAGAGGGGCGCGCTCAAGATGGGACAGGCGCCAGCGCACCAGATCGTCAGCGCCCGGCCCGGCAGTGACCGCCACATCGGCAGCCGACAGCAGTTCGCCGGTGTGCTGGTCGACAAAGCGGCTGCGCACTGGCGCGCCGGTCTTGCGGTTGACAAACACCAGCGGCGGCTGGGCTGTGCCGCAGACGCCGAGGGCGTCGCCCAGCTGGGCAAGGACCGGCATCAGCGCCGCGACCTGAGTACCCTTGGCGGTCAGCAGGTATTCATAGCGCTCCGGTTTGACCTGGTAGCGGCGCCGGGTCACCAGGCCGCTGGCTTCCAGGTGCTTGAGCCGATCGCTCAGCGTGGCATTGGTGATGCCCGTGGAGCGCCGGAAGTCTTCGTAGCGGCTGATGCCCAAGGTGAGGTCGCGCAGGATCAGCAGCCCCCAGCGATCGCCCATGGCCGCGAGCGCGCCGGCGATCGAGCACACCATCCCGTCAAAACCCTTTGAGCGCATCTCCGCGTACTCCTTCAAGGCTCTTATGATAAGAGCTATAAATGGGCCAGTATGGAAGCCGCGCGGTGAATAGGCAAATGGCGAGCCTGAGGGGAGAAACCGTCTTCTTTGGCCTTGATAAAAAGGCTCGACAGGCTGTCGAGCCTTTTCGGTTTTGCGCTAGAGCAACCACGGTTTCACACAATGACGAACAACCGCGAACCGCCCCGAACCAGCGGTTGCTCGAGCCAGCTCGTCACGCTGGCCCTGCTGCGTTTTATTGGTCGAGGATGTATTCGCTTAGCGAATTTATATGTCGCGAATAATGCGCTTTGCTGATGCTTGCGCCCGGGCGATAGTATCGGCCCGCCGCATCCACGCAAGTGGGGCGGTGTCGGTAGGCAATCTGGCATTTCGGACTCGGTTTACCCCCGGGACGACAGCTACCCTGTGACGGAGGTTGTGTTTTGTTATCGATTGAAAAGGGTGCGGCCAGGCTGCAACGCGATGATGTGCTGGCGGGCTTCAAGAAGCTGCTGCCCATTTCTGTTTTTGTGGTGATTTTTGGCGTGGCCTTCGGCCTGGCGGCGGTACAGACCGGCCTGGACGAAGTGTCGATCCTGTCCATGAGCACCCTGGTGTTTGCCGGTGCGTCGCAGTTTGCCGTGCTCAAGCTGTGGGGCACGCAGGTGCCCCTGGTGCCGCTGATGGTGACGGTCTTTGCGGTCAATGCCCGCCATTTGCTGATGGGCGCGACGCTCTATCCCTGGTTGCGCGAGCTGCCCCGGGCCAAGCGCTATGGCGTGATGCTGGTGGTGTCCGACGCCAACTGGGCCATGGCCATGCAGGCCTTTGCCCGTGGCGAGGCGGGCTTGGGACTGGTCCTGGGGGGCGGATTGGCGCTGTGGTCGACCTGGATCCTGGGCACCTGGCTGGGCCTGTACTTTGGCAGCGCCATCCGCGACCCGGTGAGCCTGGGGCTGGATATGGTGATGGGCTGTTTTCTGCTGGCCATGGTGATTGGCGGGCAGAAGAATCTGCGCATTCTGGTGATCTGGTGCGTGGCCGCCGCTTCGTCCCTGCTGGCCTACTGGTACTTGCCAGAGAACAGCCATGTGGTGGTCGGGGCATTGGCGGGCGGCATTCTGGGCGCGTTCTGGGTGGAGAAGAAAATTGAACATTGAAACCACGGGGCACGGCCCGCTGATCATTGTTGCCGTCATGGCCCTGGTGACCCTGGCCACGCGTTGGGGCGGCGTCTTTATCATGTCGTTCGTGCCCATCGGGTATCGCGTGCAGTTGTTTATCAGCGCGATGTCCGGCTCGGTGCTGGTTGCGCTGCTCACGCCCCTGGCTGTGGCGGGCGACAATGGCGCGCGCCTGGCCCTGCTCAGTACGGCAGTGGTGATGTTGCTGGTGAAAAAGCCGTTGCCAGCGATTGCTGCCGGTATTGTCGCGGCGGCGCTGGTCAGGGCGTTCTGAGCGACGCCCCGGGCCGGGCGACGGACTCGCCTGGCGCCCCGCTGGACGGCAAGTGTTCAAGCAGCCACGCGCAAAAACTGCGGGCACTCTCCTCGCTGTCGCGGTGGGTCAACAGGGCCCAGTTCGGACCGCGCACGGTCTGCTCCACCAACGGCTGCAGCAGCCCATTGGCGCGGGCCTGCTGGCTCAACAACTGGCTGACCAGGGCGATGCCGAGCCCGGCGCAGGCGGCATCCAGCAGCAGGCCCGGGTCGGAGAAGTTCAGCCCCTGAGCCTGCTGGCCGACCGCGATACCGGTTTGCACCGCCCAATGATTCCAGTCCATTTCCCGCTCGCCATGCAAGGTGGCGCGCTGGGCCGCGGGTACGGTCAGCAGGCTTGGGTGGCATGCCGGGTAGAGGCGGTCGGCATGCAGTACCCTGAAGCTGCACTCGGCCTGGGAGCTGATGTCGTCACGCAGGGCGATATCGATGGTCTGGGTGGTCATGTCCGGTACTTCATCGGTGCTGTAGATCCATAGATCCACCTCTGGATGTCGTTGGCGAAAATCCCCCAGACGTGGCAATAGCCAATGGCGGGCAAAGGCCGGCGTCGTGTTGAGCACCAGTTGGTTGGGTTTCTGGTATTGCCCCAGGCGACGAATGCCCACGGCCAGTTGCTGGAGCAGGGCCTGGGTGGTGCTGAGTAGGTCGTGCCCTGCATCGGTCAGGCTGACGCTGCGCCCGCTGCGAAAGAACAGCGGCTGTTCAAGGTAGGCTTCCAGGCTGCGAATCTGCTGGCTGATGGCCGACTGGGTCAGGTGCAGCTCTTCGGCGGCCTTGTGAAAGCTGCCCAGGCGAGCCGCGGCTTCAAAGCCGCGCAACGTGTTGAGCGGTGGCCAGTGTTTGAGCATATCGATAAGCACCTCTAATCAGTTCTGGGCAAAATCCATCGTTTGTTCGCCGCCAACCCTAGCCGTAGCATGCAGGTCGGCGCGGTGAGGGCGGATTCTGCTGAACACAATGGCTTAACTCGAAGGCATTGTCATGGGGCGGAGCAAGCTCCGCCACCGCGCCGTTGTGCGGAGCCTAGACTCATGGTGGGCCCCGATCCTTGCGCTCATCTTTTCAGGAAATTCCCCATGTCGACGCGTCGTCAATTTATCCAACAGGTCTCGGCCGTTGCCGGTCTGGGCGCAGCCCTGTCCGTTGGCCTGGGGCTGACGCCTACTCGTGTGCAAGCGGCCAGTGGTGGCGCTGGGTGGATGCCGGATGAGGGCGACCGCCATCGCCGGGCCTTTGTGGCCTTTGGTGCCCAGCCGGCGATCTGGGCGGACTTCACCGCCGATGTGCAGGCGGCCATTGGCCTGATCGCCCGCACCATCGCCCGGTATGAGCCGGTCACGGTGCTGTGCCGCGAACGTGAGCGCCAACTGGCCGAGCAACTGTGCGGGACACGTAATACCCGCTTTATCCATACCGAGCTGGACGATATCTGGATGCGCGATATCGGCGCCAACTTTGTGATTGACGAGGAGGGCACGCTGGGCGCCGTGGATTTCAACTTCAATGGCTGGGGCGACAAACAGCAGCATCAGCACGATGCCCGGGTCGCGGCCCGGGTGGCCGCTGACGCCAATGCCCGGCACATCCGCAGCGAACTGCTGGGCGAGGGCGGCGGCATCGAGGTCGATGGCCATGGCACCGGGATCATGACTGAAAGCAGCTGGGTCAACGCCAACCGCAACCCCGACTGGAGCAAGGCCGAGGTCGAAGAGGAACTCAAGGAACGCCTGGGCCTGCGCAAAATCATCTGGCTGCCGGGGATCAAGGGCCGGGACATCACCGATGCCCATGTGGATTTCTACGCGCGCTTTGTCCGGCCGGGGGTGGTGATTGCCAACCTCGATACTGACCCCGAATCCTACGATGCCAGGGTCACGCGCCGGCACCTGGAAATCCTGCAAAACGCCACGGACGCCGATGGCCGCGCATTGCAGGTGCATACCCTGTCGCCACCGCTCAACCCGCGCAAAAGCAAATTCAATCGCGGCAACCCGGATTTTGCCGCGGGCTATATCAATTATTTTGTGATCAATGGCGCGGTGATCGCTCCCGAATTCGGTGACCCAAGCGCCGACGCCCGGGCCTTGGCGCTGCTGTCCACACTCTATCCGGACCGCGAGGTGGTGCAACTCAATATCGACGCGATTGCGGCGGGCGGCGGCGGTATTCATTGCGTGACCAGTCACCAGCCTTGGGGGTAAGAAGTGCAGTTTTTCCAGCGATTAGTTGTGGAAAAACCAGCCTTTGCGCAAAAACGGTGAGTCAAGGTGAGGTAAGGCCTTACCCGTTAAGTGACGGTTCGGGCAGGCTTCGGTTTCAAGGAGCTTAGTGAGCAACTTGAGCCATATTTGAATCCACGCCTGAGTGGCGCGAAGGGGGGCGCATGCAAGGCTTTCGCTCATACAATTTATACGCTGCTAGTATTCAAGCTCGCTTATCAGGAGGGATCCTTGCATGCCATTCGACATCGATAGGAATTTCAAACCAGGTCGTGGCGACCTTATATACGGGATGGAGGCCGGGCGTGATTTTTACCTGAAAAACTCGGCGACCCTGGCGGTTGCAGTACTGGAGGGGCGATGGGTAACGGCCAACAGCTTCAACAACAACTCAATCCTCAGTTTTTCCGACTATTACACTCCTAATACCCCTGACACGGCTCAAGATAAGCAGATTCAAGCGCTTTCGGAGCATCTGGATAGGGTCGGCAAAGCAGCGGAAGGAACGCCCTTTGTCACGGAGCTTTACAAGAAGTATCCACCCTCCCAAGTAAAGCAATTGGATGCCCGCAAGTTGGGTCGAAATGGTGACTCGCACAATTTCAAGATGATTCGCCGCAGTTGCAAATTTGGATTGGAATACGTGGCTTCCATTCTGGAGACAAATGCCAAGATTCATTTCGTACTGGACCAAATGGCAAGTGACAGCGATGTCATCAATAAGAAAAAATTTGACGGCCGTGTCGCCATTACGATTTCGGAAATGCGCTATCTGTTCAGAAATTGGGACCGCCTGCACAACAGAGTGATTTTCTATAAGTCGCTCAGAGAAGATTTTGCCCCTTGGGAAACGAATGGGGAGGCTTGGCGAAAGTATGCCGTGGAGCGTTACGAGAAGTACTTGCACCGGGCCAAAAAAATGAAAGTTGCCTTTACACCCTCATTTGGTGACGCGAGTACGGTGCTGTTGACGACGCTGACCAGCGAGACCAATAGATTGAAAAGGCAAACGGGTGAAACCGACGACGAAGAAAAATCCAAAGACTAGTGGACCATTCAGGGCGCGCGCAGGGCCTTGATTGGGCCTTGCAGGCGTTCCACCAAGGCGCCGACGCCGTGCAGTTGGTGCGCTCTCAAGTCGCTGGCCCACTAGGCAAGCCGTATAGACCCGGGGCAGATACCGGTCCATCAGCGATCTTGCTACGGCGAGTTGCAGGTCGGTGATTGAAAAGACCCGGCGCAGCAACTCACACGATAGCCATCCTTACTTTCGCAATGTCTGGCGCGACGCGTCACTGGGGGCGCGCAACGTCACGCCGCTTCGAGGCAGAGCTACTGGCAATAGCTGTATCTGGCGAAGCGGGTCGTGCTGCTGAGATTGCGAGCCCATGGTCATTTACATACGCAGCGTATCAATTTATGCTTTTATTCATACATTGCGTATGTAAATAATCATGACGGGATTTCCCGCCCTGGCTGTCGAGGCTAACCATGCAAAATCCCTATCGAGCATTGTTTACTGTCCCGGGGGCGAAGGGCTTTGTCCTGGCCGGTGCGGTCGCCGCGACCTTTGTGCTGACTTATGCCTTGCTCTCGCCGCAAATCTCGCGGCTGGTCGACCGCTACGGGCAACGGCGGATCCTGCCGGGGGCAACGCTGCTTGGCCTGGCGGGCCTGCTGATCGTGCTGTTGGGCAGTGGCCTGCAGGCGCCGGACTGGACGCTGTTTATCGGCGCCGCGCTGGCGGGCGCCATGCCCAGTGTGTCGGCGATGGTGCGGGCGCGCTGGACGGCGATCTATCGCGGCCAGCCGAGCCTGCAAACGGCCTTCTCCTTGGAAACCGTGCTCGATGAACTGAGCTTTGTGCTCGGCCCACCGCTGTCGGTGGGCGCGAGTGTGCTGCTGTTTCCCCAGGCCGGCCTGCTCGTGGCGGCGTTCCTGCTTGGCGTCGGCGTGCTCGGGCTGTGGCTCCAGCGCGGCAGTGAGCCGCCGCTGGCGCCGCGCGAACCCGGCGCAGCGCGCAGCCCCTCGCTGCTGCGGCTGGCCCAGGTGCGCCTGCTGACCCTGTTGATGGTTGCCATGGGCGTAATTGTCGGTTGCGTCGATATCGCCAGCGTGGCCGTCGCGGGCCAGGCCGGGACCCCGGCCAGCGCCAGTCTGATTCTATCGGCTTATGCCGTCGGCTCCTGCCTGGCGGGCCTGCTGTTTGGCGGGCTCAAGCTGGCGACGCCGTTGCCGCAGCTGTTGCTGGTGGGGGGCTTGGCCACGGCGGCGACCACGGTGCCGCTGGTGCTGGTCAGCAGCATTCCGGCACTGGCGGCGGCGGTGTTTGTGGCCGGGCTGTTCTTTGCGCCGACCATGATCGTGGCCATGTCCCTGGTGGAGCAGCGCGTGCCGGAGCGGCAATTGACCGAAGGCATGACCTGGCTGCTGGCCGGCTTGAATATCGGCGTGGCGCTAGGCGCGTTGGTGTCGGGCCAGGTGGTCGACCAATGGGGCGCATCGGCCGGATTTAACGTGGCCTTGGCCGGGGCGCTGGTGGTGCTGTGGATGGCGGTGCTGGGGCATTGGCGCTTGGGGCGGGCCTTGTAAACGCTCAGCCCTCAGCCCTCAGCCCTCAGCCCTCAGCGCCGGCGTGTATCCACGCCTGTAGCGCAAGCACAGGAAAGGGGCCAGGTGCGACCCCAGTCACTGGCTACGCGCCGTTGTCCACTGCACGGCAAAGACGCTGGCGAGCACTATGACATCGATGCGATCACGGCTCACGGCACTCACGTGATGTGGCGCTACACGCTGGTCGAAGTCAGTCATGTCCACCTCAATTATGACGAGGTTCACCGTGCCTACATCGACGCTTACAGCTTAGGCCGCAGGCTCAACACCCTTAACGGCCTGAACTCCTAAGCATCAATCTGCAAACAATCGTATCCAAGCCTATGGGATTTCCGATTGCCCCCAGCCAGCGCCGGGACTGAGCATCTAAAACTCATAACGCAAACGTAATTCCGCCATCTGCGCCGTATAACCGGAAGCCGCCTCGACGGTGTATCGCGCGGCAACTGAAAGGTTGTCCTTGCTCGTGAGGGTTGCCGCCAGTGCCATGATGCCCGTATCGCTGTTCGGGATTGAACTGCGCGTCGTAAAGCTGGTGCTGCCGCTGGTGTCGATTGCGTAATTGGCAACCGAACGCAGTCGCGTATCCCTGTTTTCATGACGCCAAGTCAGTTGTACAGACGGTTCTATGCGGCCATAGGATGTGTCAAACGACCGTTCCAACTTAGCCCCTAGATCGCTGGTCAATGAATAGCTCTTGCTTGATTTCACTGACAGCGCAGCACCCGCGCCACCGCTTTCGGTGTAGCCATCCTGCTTGAGCCTACTGTAATTGAGGCCGACAATCGGCGTCAGCACGGTTTGCTCATCCAGTCGGATCGGATAACCGACCTGCGTCGCTAACACCGATTGCAAGCCGTTGAAATCGCCATTGGCGACGCCATTGACCCCGGTGAAGTTAATCAGGCGCCGGGTGTTGTATTTGTGCTGTACCACACCGCCCGATAGATTCAGATACCAGTCGTCGGCCGTGTAGCTGGCATAAGGAATCAGACCATAGGACTTCACTTTGACCGAACTGCCAGCATTGTCATCCCTGCTGTCGACAGACGTATTGGCATAACTGATCAGGCCACCGATACGCCACGCATCATTGATCTGGTGGTCACTGCCGAACAGCATGCCGTTGTAGTCGGCGCTATAGCCGGAGGTGCCGTCATGCTGATCCTGAGTGGCTTTACCCCCGAATGCCTGGCCCCACAACGCAGTATCGCTGGCGCTTTCGCCAGTAGCCACACCGCTACCCCCTAGCGCCTGCGCAGTTCGCATGCCATCCAGGCGTGCGCTAGACACATTGAGCACCATCTGTGTGGGGGCCGTCGACGCTTGGCTCGCCGCCATCGCGCCCCAGGCCGGGCTTAACTGCGCACCGGCGCGGTTGGCTTCGGCAGTCGAGCCGAGCGCAGCAGACGCGTTGAAAACGTTGAGCAGACTAGCGTCGGTGCCGTTGTAGTTAAACAGTCCGGAAATCGCCGAGATAGCGTTCGGCGTGGTTGCCTGAATTGCTGGTGAAGTGCTACCGCCTGACCCAAGGGTCAGCAACAGATTGCTGGTGTTACCCTCGATCAGCGTGCTGCCTGTGACGCTGCCGCCATAGCCGAAAGCCGAATAGAGCAAATCGGAAGCATTGTAGTTTGTACCGTTGGTAGCGGCCTGCACCACCACATAGCGCTGCCCGACAGCAAAACCGTAGCTATTGAGCGCCTTGAGCGAGACGCTCGAACCACTCGCAATAGTTGCTGCACCACTCACAACCAGACGGCCGTAGCCGGTATCTGAAGTCGCCCCGTTACTCACAGCCGAGTCGCCAACACCGATCAACAATGTTGCCGGCGCCGCCTGAGCGTAATTGCCAGTGATATTAATCTGATTATTAACTTGCAGCGTCGCACCGGCATTGCTGACAGTATTGGAACCAACGCTGACGTTGTCATTGAGCAACAGGTTGCCGGAGTTGAAGTGCACGCTGGCATTGTTACTGGAGATATTCCCGACGCTGGCGCTGTCAATATTGCCACTAACATTGGTCAGAATACCAAATGTCGAGCCACTGCCGCCATTGATGATTAAATCTCTGCTACTGCCGTTATAGATCGTGCCAGCAATCAAGCCACTGTTGGCAATCGGGCCTAGTGTGCCACTGGCCGCGTTGTAAACCGCATAACCGCTACTGGATATGGTCCCGCTGTTATCCACCGCACTTATAGTGCCGGCGTTGCCGATACCACCTGTAGCTCCAGTGATGAGGCCGGTATTGATCAGGCTGCCTATGGTGCCATTAGTACTGGTGCCGACACCGACGTTGGTCGTTCCTGTGATGCTGCCAGCATTGGTCAAGGTGTTAACGCTCACCGTGCCAGTGGGAGCCAGGTTACCAAGCAGGATGGCGGTGCCACCTGCAATGGTGCCGGTGTGGGTGTTCTCAAATGTTGTGATGCTACTGTTGTTATCGGACTGAACGCCATAACTGGTGCCGGTAATAGCCCCGCTATTCGTAAGGCTTGCAATAGTGCCAGTGTTCTTGATGCCAATATGCGCGCCAGTGATGCGGCCTGTGTTGCTGTTGGTCAGCGTCGATACAGTGCCAGCATTGCTAATGCCGATTCCGCCAGAGATTAGATTGCTGTTAGTCAGCGCTGTGATTAAGTTATTGTTCTGAATGCCCACCACTGTTCCGGAAATAGTTCCGGCGGTATTATTGGTCAGTGATGTGATAGTGCCGTTGTTACTGATTCCCTCTGTGTTACTGATAATCCTATTGTTATTCACAACCACCAGTGAGCTTGCACTGTTTAGCAAGGCTGGCGCGTCTGTGCCCTCAAGCAGGCCGTTGTTGGTCAAGATAGCTGCAGAGTTAAGTGCCGTTACGGGCGCAGAACCGGTTGATGAGAGTGTTCCAGCACTGGTCAGAGTCAGATCTCCGCCTGTCCAAGTTACACAATCTGTCGTCCCGGTCACGGTTGAGTTGGTACTAAGGTGAATACAAGCTGCGTAGATATCCGTAGTGGTTAGCAACGAAATCGCCGCCCCTACCGATAAGCCCAGAATGTTCTGCTTATTTGCTGAAAGTGCAGTTGATTTTATTTTTTTTGACATCCTGGCCTCTGATATTTTTACTTAGCCCGTCGCATCTGCATATGCTATTGGCCTAGACAAAACACCTGTAGTCGAAACACTCACCCGCATGTTCAATCACAGGGCTACGCTTTAAACACTCTCTGCGCTATGCACCGAAAGCCGGTAATCTAAATTTTTAAGTGGCTAGCCAAGTCATTGGCATAACCGCGATCAAACCAACTAGCGATTGGCCTTTTTTGAGGCCTAGCATGCGTATGTGCTAGCTTGCCGGAAATTTATGTAACAGACAAATGTAAAATGGCACATAGCCAGCAACGTCTCCGCGTCTTCACTAGCAGCTGGGTTTAGAGCCCTGGGTCAACGTAACGGCTTTCGAGGCCAGTTGCTCGGCATTGGCGAATGGGGTTAATCCACCAAGCCTTTTCTTGGGTCGCTCTTCGTTGTATTCCGGTCGCCAGGACTCAATCACTACCTGGGCGTGCGGTGGGCGCATCAAGCCTGGTCCTTCAACGCTTTCAATGCCAAGGCAACATTTTGTATGACGGCTTGCCATTGCCCATAAGCAGGTTGGCGGAACAAGCGCAGGCTGGGATACCACGGCGAGTCGTCGCGCTGTAGTAGCCAGCGCCAGCAAGGCATGAAAGGCAGTAAAACCCAAGCTGGGCGGCCAAGCGCCCCGGCCAAATGGACCGGCGAGGAATCCACCGAAATGAGCGTGTCGATTAAGCTCAGAATGGCGGCGGTGTCATCAAAATCTTGGATTTCATCGCTCAGAGACAGCAGCGACATTCCCGGTGGCGGTGTGGCAGCTTGTTCTGCTGCGGGGCCCTTTTGCAATGCCAAGAAGGTAATGCCCTCTTGCGCCAGCGGCGCAAGATCGGCAAGCGTCATCGAGCGGCGTTTGTCGTTGCCGTTTTCAGGTCTGCCAGCCCAGACCAAACCTACCAATGGGCGCGGTAGGTCGGCCAAACGTGCCCGCCATTTTTCCAGTCGCTCTGGAGCGGCAAACAGGTAGGGCATCTTTCCCGGCAGTTGCTCCAGCTGCAAACCGAGTGCTGCCGGCAGGCTCATAAGTGCGCAATGGAAGTCGAAGGGCGGCAGGAGTGTGCCTTGTTCCAGCAGATGATCATGGCCAAGAAGCCTGCGGGCTAGGTGATAACACTCAGGATTCACTTCCAGAATAATCTGTGCGCCGCTTTGCTGGCGCGCGCGCTCTACCAGCCGCAAGAACTGAAAGGTGTCCCCAAAACCTTGCTCGCTATGTATCAGCAGGGTCTTACCTTCTATTTGCTGGCCTTCCCAGCGCGGCTTTTGGATATGGCGTTCGAGCATGCGGGTGTGCTCAAGCCGGTAGCGGAAGCGGTATTCGCTCCAACCCCGGGTGAATTCTCCCTGTAGCAACAGCATCTCGGAGAGATCGAAGCGCGCGCCTAAGTCGCCTGGCGTGGCCTGAGCGATCATGTCCAGCACCTGCGTCGCCTCAAGGATTTTTCCTTGCTGGCGGAACGCAACATACAACTGGCGCCACAACGGAATGGGCCCCGAGCCGAAGGCCATTGCCTGGCGTAACATTACTTCGGCCTCGGGCCAGCGTTCGGCTTGCAAGAGCAGGTTAACTTGCTGGTGAATGGCTTCGAGATCTTGGGTGGCTGGGTTCATACCTGCTCCATGCCCAGTTCGATCAATAAGGGAGCGAGGTGCGCTGCGTGCTGGTGCCAGCGGCCTTTAGATGAGGTGTAGATTGGCTGGCGCACCTGAGCGACGCTGGCTGTGCGTATCATGCGGCGGGTTTCGTGGAAGGCTAGGCAGGCGTCGTTCCAAGGCAAGTCGATGAAGTCGATCAGCCGCCGTGCTTGGCCTTCAAGGTCGTCCACCACCGTTTCATAGTCAACCTCGATAAACTGATCCGGCGGCAGTATTGGGCGTAGCTGCGCCATCAGCATCTGATAGTCACGGTAGAACTGGACCAGCTCATCCAGCTGATAAGCAAATAACTGTTCGCCGGCAAAATGCTTGCTGTAGCAAGACAAGCACGTATCAATCGGATCGCGGCGGCAGTGGATTATGCGTGCGCCGGGCAACAACAGGGGAATCAATCCGGCATAGAGGAAGTTTCCCGGTAGCTTGTCAATGACCCGCAAGGCATTCGGTGCTAAACGATTGATCCGCTCAAGGTAATCACTGGCGACTTGCGCAAGGTTGCTATTGCTCCAGTTCGCGAGGTCATAGGGGAAACTGCCCGCACGCGTCACTGCTTGGTTAAGTGCTTGTAACTCCCCGGCGCCATAAACGTCGGGATGTGAGGCTAAAATCTGTTCAATCAATGTGGTGCCAGAGCGTGGCATGCCGATAACGAAGATCGGTCGTTGAGAGGCCACCCCCGCACCCTTGAACCGATCCATCACGGCAGGGGTGAAAGTCGCGGCAATATCCCGCATCCATGTACTGGTTTGTGCTGCATCGTAACTGAGCGAAGCCCGCTTAAGCGCATTGCCACGGTTCAGATGGGCAAAAGCGCGATCCGAATCACCACTATCCAGATACGCTTTGCCAAGCGAGAAGTGCAGCATTATTTGTTCAGCCGACGGTAGTGTAGGTTCGCCCGCCAACCCAGCTTCCATGATTGCAATATCGGGGTCTGCTGCTTGATAGAATTTGCTGTCGCCCCGGGAAGCAATCACCCGAAGCGAGCCAGGAAAGCGCGCCAATGCTTGCTCAAAAGCAGCCGTTGCGGCGTCCTTATCACCGATTTCCAAGAGTAAAATGGCGCGTGCAACCAAGGCCTCCTCGGCGACCGTGCCGGGTAACTCGGCTGCTCGCAGGTACGCTTGCTCGGCCTCTGCATGCTGCCCTAACGCATGCAATGCGCTGCCCAGCGTCTTATGTGTATTGGCGCTGTCTGGGGCAATGGCCAAGGCCTGGCGGGCACAGGTGACGGCTTCCTGATAACGCTGACTGACTACCATTAGATGAGCTTGTGCCGTGAGCGCGCCGACATGCTGTGGCGAAAATCCCAAGATTGAATTGACCCAGTGCTGGGCATCGGCATAACGCATGCGTGACAACTCGATCTGAGCCAGGTTCAAGTAGGCATCTGCCAGTTGTGGGTTGAGATCGATCGCTCGCTTGGCAGAAGCCACCGCTTCATCAATTTGGCCCAAGTCGTTGAGCAGAACCGCGAGATTGCTGTGCACCACAGCGTAGTCTGGACGCAACTCTAAAGCGCGTTGATAGCTATGTTTAGCGTTGCTCAGATCCCCCAAGAGCTTGTAGGTGTTGGCCAGATTGTTGTGCGCCTCAGCATTGTCCGGCTGCAAGGATGTCACGCAGTTAAGGCACTCTAGGCTGGCGTCGAATTTTCCGGCCTCTTGCAAGATAATCCCTAGATTGGTCCATGCTGCAACAAATGTTGGGTCTTGCTCTATGGCTCGTCGCGCGGCTTGTTCGGCGTTGATCAACAAACCTTTTTGCCGGTAAAGCTCGGCCAAATTGCTATGAATGGCTGCCGGCGCATCAGGTGACTGGCTGGCTTTATGTATATAGTCGAGCGCTGTATCCAGCTTGCCGTAGGCAAGCATCATCATCCCTAAAAGGTTCAGGGCATCCGCTTGTAAGGGCGCCACTTGCAGTATTCGTAAGCAGAGCTGTTCTGCCTGGGGCGCTTGCCCAGCATGCCAATGAGCATTGGCCTGCTCTAAGGCTTGAGCAATCGTCAGTGGTTGCGAAAAAAGTTGGTGGTTATTGCTCAAGATGCGCCCCGTAAATAAAATTCAAGTTACTCACAGACTTCAATTTTTTGCCTGCACCTAAAGAGGTGCGATAGGCCTCAACACTACACACTTCAACTGCGAGCAGGAACTGGGTCGAGCGCCATGATTGATTCAATCGTGGCTTGCGCCTGCGCGTTGCCGTACTCGACTTTGCGCTTGGCCTTAATAGACAGGCTGAATTTGCTTCGTGCGCAATAAATGCTGTGTCGCTCGGTGAGCTGCCAGATTATCTCTCGTTTTTCGCGACGGATTTGCTTGGGCTGGTCGGTGTATTCAACCCGGCACCCCAAAATCCGTCCGCTCGACATGCACGCCCTCCGCATACCGGCGCTGTATCTGGATCAACGCATCGCTTCTTGCGCCCTACACCTGCACCCAACAGCACCTGGTGCGGCGCGCAATCTGGTGGGAATCCTCGATTGTGCGGTGGAACCTCGGGATATCACCCATATCCACGAGGCCATTGAGCTGTTCGATATATTGCGGGGGTAGGGCGATAGGGCGTTGCTGCTCGATGCCCGGCCTTGAGGGTCAAGGCCGCAGGCGGGCGGTGTTATGAAATGGCTCAGGCGAAGCCCCGCAGCTTCGCCTTTTTTCTGCTATTCGGCGCATGGATACCGACCTTTGTCGGGCCGGTCGGCGGTGAGGGCCGATAAGCACAAGACTTCCCAGTCGAAAAAAACAGATAATGGCCGCCAAATCGTATGGCTCGTTATTTATGGTAATTCCGCATGGAAATTAAGGTCAATTTTCTCGATAACCTTCGACTTGAAGCCAAGTTCGATGATTTCACGGTGATCGCTGATCAGCCGATCCGCTACAAGGGCGATGGCTCGGCGCCGGGGCCTTTCGATTATTTTCTGGCTTCGTCGGCCTTGTGTGCCGCCTACTTTGTGAAGCTGTACTGCGATACCCGCAGTATCCCCACCGAGAATATTCGCCTTTCGCAGAACAATATTGTCGACCCGGAAAACCGCTACAACCAGATTTTCAAGATTCAGGTCGAGTTGCCGGCGGATATTTCCGCCAAGGACCGCCAGGGCATTCTGCGTTCCATTGATCGCTGCACGGTGAAGAAGGTGGTGCAGACCGGGCCCGAGTTCATCATCGAGGAAGTCGACAATCTCGACGCCGATGCCCAGGCATTGTTGATGCCCCATGCTGAGGCAGGGGCGGGCACTTTTATCGCTGGCAAGGACCTGCCGCTGGAGCAGACCATCGCCAATATGTCGGCGATCATGGCCGGGCTGGGGATGAAGATCGAGATCGCCTCGTGGCGCAATATCGTGCCCAATGTCTGGTCGCTTCATATCCGCGATGCCCATTCGCCCATGTGCTTTACCAATGGCAAGGGCGCGACCAAGGAAGGCGCGCTGGCGTCGGCCTTGGGCGAGTTTATCGAGCGGCTCAACTGCAACTTCTTCTACAACGATCAGTTCTGGGGCGAGGAGATCGCCAACGCGGCCTTTGTCCATTACCCCAATGAGCGCTGGTTCCAGCCGGGGCGCAAGGATGAGTTGCCGGGCGAGATACTCGATGCCTATTGCCTGAAGATCTACAACCGCGACGGCGAGCTGCGCGGCTCCCATCTGTACGACACCAACTCGGGCAATATCGAGCGCGGTATCTGCTCGCTGCCTTATGTGCGCCAGTCCGACGGCGAGGTGGTGTATTTTCCCTCCAACCTGGTCGAGAACCTGTTCCTCAGCAATGGCATGAGCGCCGGCAATACCCTGGCCGAAGCCCAGGTGCAGTGCCTGTCGGAGATTTTCGAGCGGGCGGTCAAGCGCGAGATTATCGAAGGCGAAATGGCCCTGCCGGATGTGCCGGCAGCAGTGCTGGCCAAGTACCCGGGGATCCTGGCCGGTATCCAGGCGCTGGAAGAGCAGGGCTTCCCGGTGCTGGTCAAGGATGCATCCCTGGGCGGTGAGTTCCCGGTGATGTGCGTGACCCTGATGAACCCGCGTACCGGTGGGGTCTTCGCCTCATTTGGCGCGCACCCAAGCCTGGAAGTGGCGCTGGAGCGCAGCCTGACGGAGTTGCTCCAGGGCCGCAGTTTCGAGGGCCTGAACGACCTGCCGCAGCCGACCTTCGAAGGCCATGCGGTGACCGAGCCGAATAACTTTGTCGAGCACTTTATCGATTCGAGTGGCGTGGTCTCGTGGCGCTTTTTCTGTGCCAAGTCGGACTATGAATTTGTCGAGTGGGACTTCTCCGGCCAGGGCGAAGACTCCAATGCCGAGGAGGCCGCGACGCTGTTCGGCATTCTCGAAGGCATGGGCAAAGAAGCCTATATGGCGGTGTACGAGCATCTGGGCGCGCCGGCCTGCCGCATCCTGGTGCCGGGTTATTCGGAAATCTACCCGCTGGACGACCTGATCTGGGACAACACCAACAAGGCCCTGTTCTTCCGTGAAGATATTCTCAATCTGCACAGCCTGGACAAGGCCGGCCTCAAGGCCCTGGTCAAGCGCCTGGAAGAAAGCGAGCTGGATGATTACACCGATATCAAGACGCTGATCGGCATTGAGTTCGACGACAACACCGCCTGGGGCCAGTTGACGATTCTGGAACTCAAGTTGCTGATCTACCTAGTCCTGCGTCAGTTCGAGGAGGCCAAGGAGGCGGTGGAGATGTTCTTGCAGTACAACGACAACACGGTCGAGCGCGGGCTGTTCTACCAGGCCGTCAATGTGGTGCTGGAAATGCAGTTGGACGAGGACCTGGTGTTGGAAGACTACGAGGCCAACTTCCGCCGAATGTTTGGCAATGAGCGAATGGACGCGGCGATTGGCTCGGTGCTCGGCGATGTGCGTTTCCATGGCTTGACGCCGACCAGCCTGCAACTGGAAGGCCTTGACCGGCATCTGCGCCTGATCGACAGCTACAAGAAACTGCACGCGGCACGGGCCAAGGTGGCGGGTTTGCCGGGCTAGGCAGATGGCCCCTGGCACCGTGGGTGCTGGGGGCCAGGTGGATAACGCAGCAACACCTTTTCCATGATGATCGTGCGTTCGGCGCCATGGAACTCATCACGAACTACGTCGTAGCCCAGTGCGGCATAAAACCCCTGGGCCGTCAGCGACGACGGCACGCGCAAGCGGTCGCAGCCCTGGTCGAGCGCGATGCGCTGGAGGTGCGCCATCAGTTGCTTGCCGATACCCAGGCCTTGCTGGCTGGGTTCGACAAACACGCTGCGCACCACGTCCTGGTCCAGGCTGGCCGTTGCCAGCACCTGGCCTGCGCCTATCGCCACGAAGACCTGACGCTGGGCCAGCCGTTGCAGGATGGCCTCGGGTGAGAAGTTGCGCGCTACTTGCGCGATGATCTCGGCCGAGTAGTCTTGGGCGTTGGATTGGCGCAGGGCGTTGATCACCACCCGGCTGATGGCCACGGCATCCTCGGGGGTGGCGGGTCGAATCAGATAGGGCATTGGTTGCGTTCCTTGTGCTGTGCCGACCCGGTCTCGGCGGCGCGGTCGCCTAGCGCTCGCGGGTCGCGGGATTGGGAATACGTTGCTCCAGCAGGGGGCTGGCCCATTCGACAAAGGCGCGCACCCGGGGTGACAGGTGCAGGGCATGGGGGGAGACCAGTTGGACCGGCAGGTCGAGGGGCTCGTAGTCCGTCAGTAGCCGGATCAAGCGCCCGTCGGCCAGTTCGTCCGCCACCTGGTAATGCATCAGGCGGGTAATGCCCACGCCCTGGACGCACGCCAGGCTGGCGCTGCGCACCTGGTTACAGACCAGTCGCGGGCTGATCTCCTCGGCCCGTTCCTTTTCCGGGTAGCGGTAGTACCACTGCCGCCCCAGGGAGGCGATCGTGATGCAGCCGTGCTCATGCAGCGCGCCCGGCTGCTCGATGGCCGGGGCGTCGCGCAGATATTCGGGGCTGGCGCAGGTGACCAGGCGGGTGACGCCGACCTGGCGCGCGACCAGGTTTGAGTCGGGCAGGTGGCCGATACGCAGGGCCAGGTCCAGGCGCTCATCGAGCAAGGGGACGATCTGGTCATGCAGGATCAACTCGACGCGCATTTGCCCATGGGCCTTGAGAAAGGCATTGACGATGGGCGCCATATGGCGCTGCCCGAACTCTACCGGGGCGGTGATGCGTAGCAGGCCGTGCATCTGCTCATCACTGGCTTGCAGGCGCTGCTCCATCTCATCGAAATCGGCCAGCATGCGCCGGCACCAGGCCAGGTATTCGCTGCCCTCATCGGTCAAGGCCATGCGCCGGGTGCTGCGGTTCAGCAGTCGCACGCCCAGATGGCGTTCCAGGGCCGCCAGCGAGCGCACCAGCGATGCCACCGATTGCCCGCTGCTCTCGGCGGCGGCACTGAGGCTACCGCTGTCGACGATCCGAACGAAGTTGGCCATGGCCTTGAGTCTGTCCATTGTCACCCTGGGATTTGTGCGATTGCTGCATAGGTCTTGTCAGGTTTGCGCCATAGGTCAACGCCGACGGTTCAGGGACACTGTGGCCACTGCCGTTACTTGGAGCAATCCCCCATGAGCCTATTCCCTAACCCTGCACGGATTCTTGCCTACGACCATATCGGCATCCGGGTCAGCGACCAGGCTCGCGCCTTGGCGTTCTACCAGGCGCTGGGCTTTCGCGAGAGTGCGCGTTTTGCCCGCCATGAAGCCAACGAGATGCTGAGCCCGGATGGCGTACGGATCAACCTGATCTTCAATGGCGCCCGCCGGCCGCACGCGCACAATGTGCTGCTCGATGCGCCGGTCAAGCTGCCGGGGATGACGCACCCGGCGTTTATTGTCGATGATCTGCCGGCCTTCGCACATTGGCTGGACGCACAGGGCATCGCGATTACCGAAGGGCCCCATGCCATCGGCCCACGCAGGATTGCGCTGTTTATCCGCGATCCGGATGGCAATGTTCTTGAATTCAATCAACTGGTCGAGGGAGAAGGGCGATGAAACTGTACGATTTGCTGCCATCGGGCAACTGCTACAAGGTAAGGCTGTTTGCCGCGCTGGCCAATATCGAGCTGGAGGTGGAGGCCGTGGATTTTCTGGGCGGTGCCCATAAGCAGCCACCGCTGCTGACGCTCAACCCGCTGGGCCAGTTACCGATTCTGGAAGATGGTCAGGTGGTGCTGCGTGACTCCCAGGCCATTCTGGTGTACCTGGCCGGTGAGTACGGTGGCCTGGCGTGGTGGCCGGCCGAGGCCCTGGGCCAGGCGCAGATTGTCCAGTGGCTGTCGTTTGCCGCCAATGAAGTCCAGCACAGCCTGAGTGCGGCGCGCCTGGTGCAGAAGTTCGGTTATGCCCTGAACCAGGCCGAGGCACTGGCCAAGGCGCCCGGGGTGCTGGGCATCCTGGACCGGCATCTGGCCCAGCACGACTGGCTGGCGATCGGCCGCCCGACCATCGCCGATTGCGCGGTCTACCCCTATGTGGTGCTCGCCCCGGAAGGCGGTGTGGACCTGACGCCCTATGCGCATGTGGCACGCTGGGTGAAGCGGATCGAGGCGTTGCCCGGGTATCTGCCCAAGCCTTGAGTGCGGGTGAACGCCGGCGTGTCGCCGCCTGGCGGCTACGTTTCAAGCGCGTAGCCGCCTACGGCAGTGCCTAGGGAGGATTTTTTCGCGGGTCTTGTGCCGCCAGGCCCTCACTCAGAGGCGCTGCCCCGATCACTAGCGAATCGGCAGCAGCGCGCCAAAGGCGACGAAAAAACCGCCGCAGACGCGATTGAAGCGTCGGCCCGTGCGCGCCAGCCAGGGGCGCACGCGGTTGGCGGCGCTGGCCACCCCAAACTCCACCGCAAACTCGACCACGGCATAGGTCAGCGTCATGACCAGGGTCTGGAGCCACAGGTTCTGGTGCGGATCGATAAAGGGTGTGATGAACGCGGTGAAGAGCAGCAGCGCCTTGGGGTTGGAAATGGCGGACAGCAGGCCCTGGCGAAACAGCGACCAGTCGTTGGAGCTGGAAAGGTCGCCCAGGGCCAGGGTCACCGGTTCTGCTCGCCACAGATTGATGCCGAGCCAGATCAGGTAGAGCCCGCCGACGATCTTCAGCGCCGTCAGCCAGACCAGCGAGGTTTTCAGCAGAGCGCCCAGGCCGAGCACGCACAGCGCGATCATGGCGATAAAGCCCAGCACGCCGCCGCTAATCGTGAACAGGGTCTTGCGGTTGCCATGCAACGCACCGTGGGTCAGTACGAGCAGCGCATTGGGGCCGGGCACGACAGCGATGCCAAAGCAGGTCAGCAGATACAGCAGCCAGATTTCGAATGGCATGGGGTCTCCAGAATAAACGCTGCCCGTGGCGCGCCGATGGATCATGCAAAGTCTGGGACTGGACGAAAAGCGCAGATTATGGCAATCAGCTATTTGTTTTTCGAATAATGGAGTGGCATCGATGTCGCCTCGCGATTTACAGATCGATTGGCTTAAGTGCTTTGTCGCCGTGGTTGATACCGGCTCGTTGTCCAATGCCGCCAGTGAGGTGCACCGGTCGCAATCGGCGGTCAGCATGCAGCTCAAGAAACTCGAAGCGGCGCTCGGCCGGCAGGTGCTGAGCCGCGGCCCACGGCACCTGCACTTGACCGAGGAGGGGCAAACGCTGCTCGGCTATGCGCGGCGCCTGCTGGCGTTGCATGCCGAAACGCAGGCCGCGTTTTGGGGGGAGGGGTTGACCGGGCGAATCCGTCTGGGCGTCGCGGAAGACTATGTGGCGCACTATCTGACCCCGGTGTTGAAGCGGTTTGCCCCGCGTCATGGCGGCGTTGAAATCGAGCTGACCTGCGAGCAGTCCACCACACTGATTCCACGGGTGCTCAGCGGTGACCTGGACCTGGCGCTGGTGTCGCGGGACAACCCCCGTCGTGGCGCTTTTCTGTTCCAGGAGCCCATGGTCTGGGTCGGGTCTGCGCAGTTCGATCTATGGCGGCGCGACCCCTTGCCAATTGCCGTCTACGAGGCGGCCAGCCTGGCCCGGCGCTGCGCCGTCAACAGCCTGGCCCTGCAAGGGCGGCGCTACACGGTGGTGTACAACAGTTCGAGCCTGGCCGGGCAGATCGCCGCCGTCGAGAGCGGCATCGCCGTGGCCGTGCTGACCCGTTGCACCGTGCCGCCTCACTTGCAGATTCTGGGGCGTGAACAGGATCTGGGGCCCTTGGACTCCATGGATGTGGCGGTCTATCGCAGCAAGGCGTCGCAGGGCTCCAAGGCGGTGGATAGCCTGAGAAACTTCCTGATCCGCGCGCTGGCCTCGTCGGCGGGGGCGTGAGTCAGCGGATTGTTCCGCGCGCAAGGCCAAGCGTATTGGTCACTCACCCGGCTTGTATAGGTATAGGGGGTATGCCTATCATGGCGTCTCTATAGGGGGGGGTATACCATGAGCCATATTGCGGCCAACAAAGATGATCTTCTCAAGCGGGTCAAACGTATTGCCGGGCAGATCCAGGCCGTTGAACGTGCCCTGGAGTCCGATAGCGATTGCGCCAAGACGCTGCACCTGGTGGCGGCCACTCGCGGGGCCATCAATGGGCTGATGGAGGAAATCATCGAGGAGCATGCCCGTGAACACGTCGCGAACCCGGCGCTCAGCGCAGAGGCGCGTAACAAGGGCGTGGAAGAGCTGCTTGAAGCCATTCGCCGTTATTCCAAGTGACAGGTGCCCCGCCATGAATCACGCCCCGATCAGCCATGCACACGTACACGACCACGTCTTTCTCGGCGCAGCGCACGAGGAAAATGCCCGGCGCACCCTGTGGGTCGTGGCACTCACGGTGGTGATGATGGTGGGCGAGATCGCCGCCGGCTACATCACCGGCTCGATGGCCCTACTGGCCGATGGATTCCATATGGCGACCCATGCCGGCGCCCTGGGTATCGCGGCGGCGGCCTATGGCTACGCCAGGCGCCATGCCACCAGCCAGCGCTACAGCTTCGGCACCGGCAAGGTAGGGGACCTGGGCGGGTTTGCCTCTGCGCTTATCCTGGGCCTGGTGGCCCTGGCCATCGGCGTCGAGTCGGTGATGCGCCTGCTGCAGCCGAGCGCAGTGCAATTCGGCACCGCCACGTTGATCGCCGTGGTCGGCTTGCTCGTCAATATCATCAGCGCCGTGCTGCTGGGCCATGGGCACAGTCACCGCCACGCTGATCAGCATGATCAACACGGTCATAGTCATGCCCATGCCCAGCATGGCAGCGATAACAACCTGAGGTCGGCCTATGTCCATGTGATCGCAGACGCGCTGACCTCCGTACTGGCCATTGTGGCTTTGCTGGCGGGCCGTTACCTGGGATGGGTCTGGCTGGACCCAGTCATGGGGATTGTCGGGGCCGTGGTCATTGCGCGTTGGGCGTGGAGCCTGCTGCGGGTGACCTCGGGGGTGCTGCTGGATCAAACGGATGAGCACGTTGCCGGGGAAATCCGCGAGTTGGTCGAGACGCCAGGCGATGCGACCATCACCGACTTGCATGTCTGGCGGGTCGGTCCGCAGGCGCATGCGGCGATTGTCAGTGTGATCGGTAGCGCCTCGGCGAGCGCCGAGAGCATCCGTGAGCGGCTTAAGCCGGTTCATGAAATCAGCCATCTGACGGTCGAATTCCGCCCGACGTAGCTGATCTGGCGAGGCCCGGCAGCGGCCCAGTGCTGCAATAGGGCTGGGTCTAAAGCATCGGTGCGCAGCGGCTTAGTCGCGCGCGCTGCTGACGCCTTCCAGCGTGGTAAACGAGGTGTCCTTGGCCGTCAGCAGAAAATCCTTCATGTAGGGCGTGTCGAGCATATCGCTGCGCACCGCTGCATACAGGGTCGCGAACAGGCCTTTGTCGCCCAGGCGGCGGGCGGTGACATAGCCGCGCGAGCTGTATTCATGAAGCGCCCAGTTGGGCAGGCAACATACCCCACGGCCCGAGGCCACCCATTGCATCATCATCACGGTCAGTTCCGAGGTGCGGATCTGTGCCGGTTCGATATCCGCCGGGTCGAGAAAACGGCTGAAGATATCCAGCCGATTGCGCTCTACCGGGTAGGTGATCAGTGTCAGGGGCTGCAGGTCGATGGGGTTGATCACGCTCTGGGCGGCCAGGGCATGCTGGTTGTCTATCGCCAGCAGGGCTTCATAGGTGAACAGCGGGACATAGGTGATGCCGCTGATGGGCAGCGGGTCGGAGCTCACCACCAGGTCCAGGCTGCCACGCGCCAGGGCGGGCAGGGGGTCGAAGGAGAAGCCCGAGGCCAGGTCCAGTTCCACTTCCGGCCAGGCGCTGCGAAATTCGTCGATGGTCGGCATCAACCACTGAAAGCAGCTGTGGCATTCAATGGCCATGTGCAGGCGACCCGCCGTGCCGCCCGCCAGCCGGCCGAAATCGCGCTCGGCTTCACGCAGCAGCGGCAGCACGTCATCCGCCAGCTTGAGCATGCGCAGGCCCGCGCTGGTAAAGCGCATGGGTTTGGATTTACGCATGAAGAGGGTCATGCCCAAGCGCTCTTCCAGCTCCTTGAGCTGGTGGGAGATGGCCGACTGGGTCAGGTGCAGACGTTCGGCGGTCTCGACCAGGCTGCTGGTGTCGCGCATGGCCTGCACGGTTTTGAGGTGACGAATATCGATCATGTTTAATGAAAGAAACTTGTGTTGATCAGGAGGAAAATGAGTTTGTCTCACTATGGAGCAAATGTCGACAATGGCCGCCATCAAACACATTGGAGTTATTTGTCATGGCTTTGGCCCATTCCCTAGGATTTCCGCGCATTGGTCGCGACCGCGAACTGAAGAAGGCCCAGGAAGCGTTCTGGAAGGGCGAACTGAATGAAGCCGGCCTGCGCGCCGTCGGCGCCGAGCTGCGCAAGACCCACTGGGAGCTGCAGAAAAACGCCGGGATCGAGCTGCTGCCGGTCGGCGACTTTGCCTGGTACGACCAGGTGCTGACCCACTCGCTGATGTTCGGGGTGATCCCCGAGCGTTTCCGCCCGCACGATGGCAAGGCCACTCTGCAGACCCTGTTCGGCATGGCCCGTGGCGTCAGCGCCAGTTGCTGCGGCGGGGCCCACGCCCAGGAAATGACCAAGTGGTTCGACACCAACTACCACTACCTGGTCCCGGAATTCAGCGCCGACCAACAGTTCCAGCTGGGCTGGGAGCAGTTGTTCGAAGAGGTGGCCGAGGCCAAGGCCCTGGGGCATAACGTCAAGCCGGTGGTGATCGGGCCGCTGACCTATCTGTGGCTGGGCAAGGCCAAGGGCGGCGAGTTCGACAAACTGGACCTGCTGGAGCGCCTGCTGCCGCTCTATGGGCAGATCTTCCAGCGCCTGGCCGCCCAGGGTGTCGAGTGGGTGCAGATCGACGAGCCGATCCTGGTGCTCGACCTGCCCCAGGAGTGGCGGACCGCGTTTGAACGCGCCTATAACCATATCCAGCGCGAGCCGCTGAAAAAGTTGGTCGCCACCTACTTTGGCGGTTTGGAAGAGAACCTCGGCCTGGCCGCCAATCTGCCGGTCGATGGCCTGCATATCGACCTGGTGCGTGCGCCGGAGCAGTACCCGATCATTCTCGACCGCCTGCCGGCGTATAAAGTGCTGTCCCTGGGCGTGGTCAATGGCCGTAATGTCTGGCGCTGCGACCTGGAGAAGGCCCTGGCGACGTTGCAACATGCCAACGAGCGCCTGGGCGAGCGGCTGTGGGTCGCGCCGTCCTGCTCGCTGCTGCACAGCCCGGTGGACCTGGGCCGTGAAGACCAGCTCGATGCCGAGTTGAAAAGCTGGCTGGCTTTTGCCGTGCAAAAGTGCGAAGAAGTGGCGATCCTGGCCAAGGCCGTCAACCAACCGCAAGCGGCAGACTTACGCCAGGCCCTGGCGCAAAGCCGCGCCATACAGGCCAGCCGTGCGGCTTCGCCACGGATTCACAAGCCGGCCGTGCAGGCCCGCGTCGCCGCTGTGACCGCCGCCGACAGCCAGCGCCAGGCACCGTTTGCCCAGCGCATCGAAGCCCAGCGGGCGCGCCTGCAATTACCGGCTTTCCCAACGACCACCATCGGTTCGTTCCCGCAGACGGCGGCCATCCGCCTGGCGCGCCAGTCGTTCAAGCAGGGCAAGTTGAGCGAAGCCGAATACACCGAAGCCATGCACAGCGAAATCCGCCATGCGGTGCAGGTGCAGGAACGCCTGGGCCTGGATGTGCTGGTGCACGGCGAGGCCGAGCGCAATGACATGGTCGAGTACTTTGCTGAGCAGCTCGATGGCTATGTCTTCAGCCGTTTTGGCTGGGTCCAGAGCTACGGTTCGCGGTGCGTGAAGCCGGCGGTGATCTTTGGTGACCTGAGCCGTCCGAAAGCCATGACCGTGGCGTGGATCCGCTACGCCCAAGGCCTGACCGACAAGGTGATGAAGGGCATGCTGACCGGCCCGGTGACCATGCTGATGTGGTCCTTCCCCCGTGAAGACGTGAGCCGCGAAGTGCAGGCCCGGCAATTGGCCCTGGCCATTCGCGACGAAGTGCTGGACCTCGAAGCGGCCGGTATCAAGGTGGTGCAGATCGACGAAGCGGCATTTCGCGAGGGCCTGCCGTTGCGCCGCGCGCAGTGGCAGCACTACCTGGACTGGGCGACCGAAGTGTTCCGCCTGTGCGCCTCGGGCGTGCGCGATGAAACCCAGATCCACACCCATATGTGCTACAGCGAATTCAACGATGTGATCGAGTCCATCGCCGCGATGGATGCGGATGTGATCACCATCGAGACATCGCGTTCGGATATGGAGCTGCTGGACGCGTTCGAAGCCTTCGCCTACCCGAACGAGATCGGCCCGGGGGTCTACGATATCCACTCGCCACGCGTCCCGGATGCCTCGGAGATGGCCAACCTGCTGCGCAAGGCGGCCCAGCGTATTCCGGCCGAGCGGTTGTGGGTCAACCCGGACTGCGGCCTGAAAACCCGCGGCTGGCCTGAAACCGAAGCGGCGCTGGTGCATATGGTCAGTGCGGCCCGTCAGCTGCGCAAGGAGTTAGCGTAACGCCTTGCGGCCACTGGCCTGAACCGCCAGCCGCGGCCCTTTTCAGGGTGGCGGCTGGCTTTTTATTGAGCGCCACCGCCTTGGGGCGGCGCAACCGTTCAGCGGCGCGTGGGCGTACGGCCCTGGCGGCCAGTCTTGGCCAAAACAGTCAGCCATATTGAGGGCTTTGACCATTGCCCCAGAGCCCTCGCGCGGCGACCATCGAACTGATTTTTCTACGGTGCCTCCAACAATAAGAACCGAGGAATGAGGTCGATGCGCGATTATCTGACAGCCACTGCTCACTTCAATTATCAGCACACCGTCGAGGCAGCCCTGGCCGGCAGCCTGGCGGCGATGAATGCCTGCGTCGAATGCTGTGACCGCCACGCCTTACCCGGGCGCGTCGCGCTGTTTTGGGAGGGACGCGACGGCACGAGCGCGACCTGGACCTTCAGCGAACTGCAGGACAAGGCCGCACGCCTGGCCAACTTTTTCCAGGCCCAGGGCATTGGCCGGGGCGATCGGGTGGCTGGCCTGCTGCCGCGCAATGCCGAGTTGCTGATCACGGTGCTGGCCACCTGGCGGATCGGCGCTGTCTACCAACCGCTGTTTACCGCCTTCGGCCCCAAGGCCATCGAGCATCGGGTGAACAGCTCCGGGGCCAAGCTAGTGGTCACGGATGCGGTCAACCGGCCCAAGCTGGCCGAGGTCAACGACTGCCCGACCATCGTCACGGTCGGTGGCGCCAGGGGCCAGGGCATTGTCCGTGGTGACTTCAGCTTCTGGGCCGAACTGGAGCAGTACGACGCCGTGTGCGAGCCGCTGATGCTCACCGGCGAAGACCCGTTCCTGCTGATGTTCACCTCCGGCACCACCGGCCCGGCCAAGCCCCTGCAAGTGCCGCTCAAGGCCGTGGTCGCCTTTCAACGCTATACCGAAGACGCGGTGGACCTGCGCCCCGAAGATGCGTTCTGGAACCTGGCCGACCCGGGCTGGGCCTACGGGATTTACTTTGGTGTGACCGGCCCGCTGGGCCTGGGCCACCCGATCACTTTCTACGACGGTCCGTTCACCGTGGAAAGCACCTGCCGGGTGATCGAGAAATACCAGATTACCAACCTGACCGGCTCGCCCACCGCCTACCGGCTGTTGATCGCCGCCGGCGCGGCGTTCTCGCGCAAGGTCAAGGGCCGCCTGCGGGCGGTCAGCAGTGCGGGCGAGCCGTTGAACCCGGAGGTGATCCGCTGGTTCGCCGAAGAGCTGGATGTGACCATCCACGACCATTACGGCCAGACCGAACTGGGCATGGTGCTGTGCAATCACCATGGCCTGGCACATCCGGTCCACTTGGGCGCGGCCGGCTTTGCCTCGCCGGGTCACCGTATTGTGGTGCTGGATGAACATCATCAGGAACTCCCCGCCGGCCAGCCCGGCATCCTGGCGGTGGACCGGGCCCAGTCGCCCATGTGCTGGTTTGCCGGTTACCAGGGCTTTGCCACCAAGGCTTTTGTCGGCGACTACTACCTGAGCGGTGACACCGTGGAGCTGAACCCGGACGGTAGCATCAGCTTTGTCGGGCGCAGCGACGATGTGATTACCACCTCCGGCTATCGGGTCGGGCCGTTCGATGTGGAGAGCGCGTTGATCGAGCATCCGGCCGTGGTCGAGGCGGCGGTGGTCGGCAAGCCCGACCCGGAGCGCACCGAGCTGGTGAAGGCCTTTGTGGTGCTCAACGAGCAGTACCGCGCCGATCCGCAACTGGCCGAGGAGTTGCGCCAGCATGTGCGCAAGCGCCTGGCGGCTCATGCCTATCCGCGCGAAATCGAATTTGTCAGCGAGCTGCCCAAGACCCCGAGCGGCAAATTGCAGCGCTTTATCCTGCGCAACCAGGAAATTGCCAAGGCCCAGGCGGCACAGGCGACCACGGCTTAAGGCCAGGATACTTTCAGGAACAGTGCCATGAATATCGAACACAAGGTTTTTCTGGTCAGCGGCGCGGCCTCCGGGCTGGGCGCCGCGACCGCCGAGATGCTGGTGGCCGCCGGTGCCCGAGTGATGCTGGTGGACCTCAATGCCGAGGCCGTGGCGGCCCAGGCCGAGCGTCTGGGGCCACAGGCGCGCAGTGTGGTGGCCAATATTGTCGACGAACAGGCCGCCGAGGCGGCGGTCCAGGCGGCGGTCAAGGCGTGGGGGAGCCTGCACGGGCTGGTCAACTGCGCCGGGGTCGTGCGTGGGGAAAAGATCCTCGGCAAGCAAGGGCCCCATGGCCTGGACAGCTTTAGCCAGGTAATCAATGTCAATCTGCTCGGCAGTTTCAACCTGCTGCGTCTGGCGGCCGCCGCCATGGCCGAGACGGCGCCCAATGCCGATGGCGAGCGCGGCGTGATCATCAACACGGCCTCGGCGGCGGCCTTCGATGGCCAGATCGGCCAGGCCGCCTATGCGGCGTCCAAGGGGGCGATTGTCAGCCTGACTCTGCCGGCCGCCCGCGAATTGGCGCGCTTTGGCATCCGCGTGATGACGATTGCCCCGGGGATTTTCGAAACGCCGATGATGGCTGGGATGAGCGACGAGGTGCGCGCGTCCCTGGCCGCCGGTGTGCCGTTTCCGCCACGCCTGGGCAAGCCCGCCGAATACGCCGCGCTGGTGCGGCATATCATTGAAAACAGCATGCTCAACGGCGAGGTGATCCGTCTCGACGGTGCCTTGCGCATGGCCGCCAAATAAGAGGACCCGAAGATGACCCTAGCCCACGATCCCATCGTTATTGTCAGTGCCGTGCGCACCCCCATGGGCGGTTTTCAGGGTGACCTGCGCAGCCTCACCGCGCCCCAGCTGGGCGCCGCGGCGATTCGCGCGGCGGTCGAACGCGCGGCGTTGGCCAGCGATGCGGTAGAAGAAGTGCTGTTCGGTTGCGTACTGCCGGCCGGCCTCGGCCAGGCGCCGGCCCGGCAGGCGGCCCTGGGCGCCGGCCTGGACAAGGGCACCCGCTGCACCACGTTGAACAAGATGTGCGGCTCGGGTATGGAGGCCACCATCATCGCCCACGACCGTCTGCTGGCCGGCAGCGCCGAGGTGATTGTCGCTGGCGGCATGGAGAGCATGTCCAACGCCCCGTACCTGCTTGACCGTGCCCGCAGCGGTTACCGCATGGGCCATGGCCGGGTGCTCGACCATATGTTTCTCGATGGCCTGGAAGACGCCTACGACAAAGGCCGCCTGATGGGCACCTTTGCCGAGGACTGCGCCGAGGCCAATGGGTTTAGCCGTGAAGCCCAGGATGCCTTTGCCGTGGCCTCGCTGACGCGCGCCCAGCAGGCGATTGCCGACGGGCGTTTCCGCGCCGAGATCGTCCCGCTCACGGTGACCGTGGGCAAGGAGCAACGCCAGGTCCTCGATGACGAACAGCCGCCCAAGGCCCGGCTGGACAAGATCGCCAGCCTGAAGCCGGCGTTCCGCGAAGGCGGCACGGTGACGGCCGCCAACGCCAGTTCGATCTCCGACGGTGCTGCCGCGCTGGTGCTGATGCGCCGCTCCCAGGCGGAGAAACGTGGTCTCACACCGCTGGCGGTGATCCATGGGCACGCGGCCTTTGCCGACACGCCGGGGTTGTTCCCGGTGGCGCCGGTGGGGGCGATCCAGCGGTTGCTGGCCAAGACCGGCTGGCAACTGGGCGAGGTCGATTTGTTCGAAATCAACGAAGCCTTTGCCGTGGTCAGCCTGGTCGCCATGGCCAAGCTGGATATTCCCCATGCCAAGGTCAACGTCCATGGCGGCGCTTGCGCCCTGGGCCATCCCATCGGTGCTTCCGGTGCGCGGATCCTGGTGACCCTGCTCTCGGCCTTGCGCCAGCAGGGTCTCAAGCGCGGGGTTGCGGCCATTTGCATTGGCGGCGGCGAAGCCACGGCCATGGCCGTCGAATGTCTTTACTAAGGAATCGTCATGCTCCCGACAGATGAACAACACCAGATCAGCCAGGCCGCCCGCGACTTTGCCCAGGAACGCCTCAAGCCGTTCGCGGCCGAATGGGACCGCGAGCACCGTTTTCCCCGCGAGGCCCTGGGTGAAATGGCCGCGCTGGGCTTTTTCGGCATGCTGGTGCCGGAGCAGTGGGGCGGTTGCGATACCGGCTACCTGGCGTATGCCATGGCCCTGGAGGAAATCGCCGCCGGCGATGGTGCCTGCTCGACCATCATGAGCGTGCACAACTCCGTGGGCTGCGTGCCGATCCTCAAGTTCGGCAATGACCAACAGAAAGCGCGCTTTTTGCCTGCCCTGGCCAGCGGCGAAATGCTCGGTGCCTTTGCCCTGACCGAACCCCAGGCCGGCTCCGATGCCAGCGGCCTGAAGACCCGCGCCCGGCTGGATGGCGAGCATTATGTGCTCAACGGCTGTAAGCAGTTCATCACCTCCGGGCAGAACGCCGGGGTGGTGATTGTGTTTGCCGTGACCGATCCGGCGGCCGGCAAGCGCGGGATCAGCGCCTTTATCGTGCCCACCGACTCGGCGGGCTACCAGGTCGCCCGGGTCGAAGACAAGCTCGGCCAGCATGCCTCCGATACCTGCCAGATCCTGTTCGAAGACGTGCGGGTGCCGGTGGCCAATCGACTGGGCGAGGAGGGTGAGGGCTATCGCATTGCCCTGGCCAACCTGGAGGGCGGGCGCATCGGCATTGCCGCGCAGTCGGTGGGCATGGCCCGGGCGGCCTTCGAGGCGGCACGCGACTATGCCCGCGAGCGTGAAAGCTTTGGCAAGGCACTGATCGAGCACCAGGCGGTGGCCTTTCGCTTGGCGGATATGGCCACGCAGATTGCCGTGGCGCGGCAGATGGTGCACTACGCTGCGGCGCTGCGTGACAGCGGCAAGCCGGCGCTGGTGGAAGCCTCGATGGCCAAGCTGTTTGCTTCGGAGATGGCCGAGAAAGTCTGTTCGTCGGCCTTGCAAACCCTGGGCGGCTATGGCTATTTGAGCGACTTTCCGCTGGAGCGGATCTACCGCGATGTGCGGGTCTGCCAGATCTATGAAGGCACCAGCGATATTCAGCGCATGGTTATTTCGCGCAATCTTTGATCGAGGAGTTAGCGATGAGTTATGAAACGATTCTGTTGGAAATCCACGGCCGGGTCGGGCTGATTACCCTGAACCGGCCCCAGGCGCTCAACGCCCTCAATGCCCAGTTGATCGGCGAATTGAACCAGGCCCTGGATGTGCTGGAAGCTGACAGTGCCATCGGGTGCATCGTCCTCACAGGATCGAAGAAAGCCTTTGCCGCCGGCGCCGATATCAAGGAAATGGCTGAGCTGACCTACCCGCAGATCTACCTCGACGACCTGTTCAGCGACAGCGATCGCGTGGCCAATCGCCGCAAGCCGATCATTGCCGCGGTGTCCGGCTTTGCCCTGGGCGGCGGTTGCGAGCTGGCGCTGATGTGCGACTTTATCCTGGCCGGCGACAACGCCAAGTTTGGCCAGCCGGAAATCAACCTCGGCGTCTTGCCGGGCATGGGCGGCACCCAGCGCCTGACCCGCGCGGTGGGCAAGGCCAAGGCCATGGAAATGTGCCTGAGCGGGCGCCTGATCGATGCCGTGGAAGCCGAGCGCTCGGGGATTGTCGCGCGTATCGTGCCGGCCGATGAGCTACTCGAAGAAGCCTTGAAAGTCGCGGCGGTGATCGCGGCCAAGTCCCTGCCGATGGTGATGATGGTCAAGGAAAGCGTGAACCGCGCGTTTGAAGTGAACCTGAACGAAGGCGTGCGTTTCGAGCGCCGGGTGTTTCATGCCGCGTTTGCCACCCAGGATCAGAAAGAAGGGATGGCGGCGTTTATCGGCAAGCGCGAGGCGCAGTTCAAGCACCGCTAAGACCTGCTGTGGCTGCCGCGAGGCTGCGCCCGAGTGCGCAGCGCTCGCAGTGGCGCGCAGCCGGATTTTACGAACGCTACGCAGCCTGGCAGCAGCGGCTACAGGATCGGTAGCCGCCGGGTGCGCTTAAATCAGGTAATGCTTCAGCTCCCGGGCAATCAGCATCCGCTGAATCTCGCTTGACCCCTCATAGATCTGTGTAATCCGCGCGTCGCGGTAATAGCGCTCCACCGGGTAGTCCTCCAGGTAGCCATAGCCGCCATGGATCTGCATCGCCTGGGAACAGACCTTCTCGGCCATCTCCGAAGCAAACAGCTTGGCCTGGGAGGCTTCTGACAAGCACGGCTGCCCAGCGCTGCGCAGGCGCGCAGCATGCAGAATCAGCAAGCGCGTCGCATTGATGCGGGTGTGCATATCGGCCAGCATATTGGCGATGCTCTGGTGCTCGATAATCGGCTTGTCGAACTGCACGCGTTCGCGGGCGTAGGCCAGGGCGGCGTCAAAGGCGGCCCGGGCAATCCCCAGCGCCTGGGCGGCGATACCGATGCGTCCGCCCTCGAGATTAGACAGGGCAATCGCCAGGCCTTTGCCACGCTCACCCAGCAGGTTTTCGGCCGGCACTGTGCACTGGTTGAGCGTGACGGCACAGGTGTCGGAGGCCCGGATGCCCATCTTGTGCTCCATGCGGTCGACGGTAAAACCCGGTGTGTCAGTGGGCACCAAAAAGGCCGAGAGCCCCTTTTTGCCCAGGTCCGGGTCGGTGACCGCAAAGACAATCGCCAGGCTGGCGCGCTTGCCGTTGCTGACAAACTGCTTGGCCCCGTTGATGACCCACTGGCCGTCGCGCAGCTCGGCGCGAGTGCGCAGGTTATGGGCCTCGGAACCGGCCTGGGGTTCGGTCAGGCAAAAGCAGCCAATGGCCTGGCCGCTGGCCAGACGGGCGAGCCAGGTCTGCTGCTGTTCGGGGCTGCCGTACTTGAGGAGCGGCCCGCAGCCCACTGAATTGTGGATGCTCATCAGCGCGCCGGTGGCGCCATCGCCGGCGGAAATCTCTTCGACGGCCAGGGCATAGGCCACGTAGTCGACATAGGTGCCGCCCCATTCCTCGGGGACCACCATGCCCAGCAAGCCCAACTCGCCCATCTTCGCCACCAGGGCGTCGTCGATCCAGCCGGCCTTTTCCCAGGCTTGGGCATGGGGCGCGATTTCGCCGCGGGCAAAATCCCGGGCCATGTCGCGGATCATCACTTGCTCTTCGCTCAGCTCGATATCGTGCATGGCTCAGTTCCCGCTCGGGTCAAAGTCTCGGAAGAAACGCTCGACCTGCTCGGGCACCAGGCCCTGCAAGGTGGCTGGGTTCCAGCGCGGGGTCTTGTCCTTGTCGATCAGCAGGGCGCGCACGCCCTCGATCAGGTCGCCGTGCTCGAACCACTGGCGATCCAGATGCAGTTCCAGGGCAAAGCACTGTTCCAGGCTCAGGTGACGGCCACGGCGCAGCAGTTCCAGGGTCACGGCCATGCCCAGGGGCGAGCGCTTGTCCAGCAGGTCGGCGGTTTGCAGCGCCCATTCGTGACTGTCGGCGACCGTCACCTGGCGCAGTTGCTCGACCATGCTCGGCACGTTGGCCGCGGCGAAGAAGTGGTCGATGGCCGGGCGCAGGGCATCGAGCGGCGGATCAGGCAGCGTCTGCACCGCGAGCCTGGCCAGCAGGCCCTGCAGGTCCTTGAGCGCCGTGTCCTGCCATTTCAGTTGATCGAGGCGCTGGTCGAGCAGGGTCAGTTTGTCACTGCTCAGGTACCAGTCAGCCAACCCGCAGTAAAGCGCGTCGGCGGCGCCGATCTGCACGCCGCTGACGCCCAGGTAGATGCCCAGCTCACCGGGTACGCGCGAGAGGAAGTAGCTGCCCCCTACATCCGGGAAATAGCCGATGGCAGTTTCCGGCATGGCCAGGCGGCTGCGTTCGGTGACCACGCGCAGGTCGGCTCCCTGCACCAGGCCCATGCCGCCGCCGAGGACAAAACCGTCCATCAGCGCCAAGACCGGCTTGCGGTAGTGATGGAGCACCAGGTCGAGGGCGTACTCCTCGACAAAAAAGTCGCGGTGCAGGCTGCCACCGGTCTTGAAGCTGTCGTACAGCGAGCGGATATCGCCGCCGGCGCAGAAGGCCTTCTCGCCAGCGCCGCGCAGGACTACGGCATGGATGTCTGGGTCTTCGGCCCAGGCATCGAGTTGGCTGCGCAGGCGGCGCACCATGGACAGGTTGAGGGCATTGAGGCCGGCAGGGCGGTTGAGGGTCAGGTGGCCGATATGGTTGCGAACGTCGACCAACACGTCGTCTTGGGGGGCTTCGTAAGCGTGCGCGGTGGCGTGTGAGCGCTCGGCGGTCATCGGTAACTCCCTGCTTTTATTGTCTTTATGGATGCTTTCTTGAAAAGGGCTGGGTTGATCCTAGTGTGCACAATTACCCCTGGCAACCCGAATAACTGCAGGGCAAGTGTGCATTTATGCATGGCAAGCCGGACCTTGGGAGGAGGTCGGTCCCACGACCTTGGGCGTGGTCCGGTGGGGCTTGGGGTCGTACGCCGTATTTGCGGCGTGGATAAGACTGGGCCAAAGCAGTGGCATTTTGCCGCCAATGCAGCATGGGGTCCTGCCCCGGGGCTTTCGATAATTCACGGCACCACGACTGCGCATCAGTCGTCATTCTGCCGCGGAGAGCGCCATGCACAACAATAACAACGCCCCTAGCCGATTCCTGCCATCGCTGCTGCTGGGCCTGGCCGTCGCTGGCCTGGGTTCGACGGCTCAGGCCGAGATCATGCTGTATGACAAGGACGACACCACGTTCTCCACCGACGGTTACGTCAACGCCTTCTACGTCAACAGCAAGGTCGACCGTGCCGGCGACCAGTTTGACCGCAGCCAGGCTCGGGTAAAAATGGGCTTTCTGCCCAACTACCTGGGTTTCAACATGACCAAGCAGGTCGATGACTTGAAACTGGGCGGCCGCGCTTCGTTCTGGGTGACCATCAACGACAGCGAAACCAACGGCACTGACACCGCGATCGACGTGCGGCAGTTCTACGGCACCGTGGCCAACAAGGAATGGGGTGAAGTGCTGATCGGTAAGGACTTCGGTCTGTTTGCCCGCTCCAACATCCTGCTCGACGAATTGCTCGCCGGCTATGGCCAGGTCAGCGACACCCTGGGCCTGGTGGATGGTGGCGGCGTATCGTTCGGCAACATCGGCAGCGGCTACCCGTACCCGTTCCCGACCTCGCAGATCACCTACCGCACGCCGGTGATGGATGGCCTGCGGATCGCCGTGGGCATCATGGACCCCGTCGACACCAATGACAGCAGCGCGCTGGGCAAGGCCTACCAGAAGAACCCACGGACCGAGAGTGAAGTCACCTACCAGTTCGACCTGGGCGGCGCCAAGATCTACAGCTGGCTGAACGGCAGCTACCAGACTTCGGAAAACACCGATTCGACCGTCAAGACCGTGACCTCCAAAGGCCTGGGCTACGGTGTGCAAGCCAAGATGGGCGGCCTGTCGCTGACCGGCTCCGGCTTCCAGGCCAAGGGTATCAACCCGTTCTACACCAACAACGCGGGTGAACCTTCGCTGCGCAACGTGGACAGCGATGGCTACCTGTTGCAAGGCTCGTACAAACTGGGCAAGAACCGTCTGGCGCTGTCCTATGGCAAGACCAAGGATGATGGCAACGGCGTGGTCGGCACCGGTGCCGACTACAGCACCCGTGGCATTGCGCTGTTCCACGATATCAATGACAACCTCAAGCTGGTGGCCGAGTACAACATCTTCAAACTCGACGGCCACGACACCAGTGACCAGAACGAAGACACCAAGACCTTTGCGGTCGGTGCCGTACTGACCTGGTAATGCGTTGAACCCCAGAGGGGCAGTGCCGTGGGAGCGGCACTGCCCCTTTTGCGTGGTCTTGAACTGCTTAAACGCTCAGGGCCTCGCTGTACGCAGTGCGCTCCAGGGGCGAGAGCTCGTTAAAGTCTTTCACGACGGGCGTTTGCAGGTTTGTACGCGCGCCGACGTCATGCAGATGGTTACGCAAGCCCTGCATTAGCCCTTTGAGCAGGTATTCGCATTGGCTGAGGCGTACAAGTGCCGGGGTTGCCGATTTGCGTTCGCACCTGACCCTGTGTCCGGCGAACTGGATAACCGAATGAGCGCTACTCCCCAGCTCGCCTTCGAGTTTCGTCAGCACACTGCGGGCTTGCGCCTGCTCCAGATGGCCCAGGCAAAGGCCCAGTTGCTTGGCCATGGTGTGAACACCCGGACGTTGGGACTCTTCTAGGCGCTCCTCGGTGTCCTTGATAAAACAGGTCAAACTGCACAGCAACGCCGGAAGGGACTGGGCGATGGAGGCATTCTTGGATGACAGGGCGAGCAGCAGGTCGGTGATCTGCAGTGGGCTGCCCGCGCCAAGGCGCGGGAGTTCAGGCAGGCTCATATCCGTTCGCTTGCCGGGGGCCGGGCCGGCCGCAGAAAGCTCGGACTGGGCCAGGATCGATACCGGGCGTGCGGATGGATGGGGAACAGCGGCCTGTGTGGAGGTACTGCGGGTGTTGGAGTCAGTGTCGAAGAAGCGGGTCAAGAGTTCTATCGATGTTCCTGCGCCATCGGGCAGTTGACTGGCCCATTCATTGAATTTATTGCCCATGAAGGAACGCGCCGCATCATGCCGGTGCGCCAGATGCTTGACGTCGTCTGAAGTCTTGGCCTTGGTCACGGCCAAATCGCCCAGAGTGCCGCGATGGACGTGTGGCGGGGTGAAAGCAGGGGAGATGTCGTTGGTCGACATAGCAGTAATACGCATCAGGTGTTCCTTCAATCGAGTTGTTGGGGCGAGGCCGGCACTCGGTGCCGACACTGCGCTGTTTTTCGCCAGGGCGCGCTCCCGGTTCTTTGCCTGGAGGGCGCGGCGTGATGTCATGGTTGCGAGCAGTCCGCGCCTGTTTTAGCCGGCGTGCGACTGCCCGCTCCCATCGACAGCTTTAGCCCGCGGGTGCTGCCTGTCCGGCTGCCAGGCGTGCGAGGGCTTGCTTATCTTCGGCCGAGAGCCGCGAAGGTTTGCTCGCCAGCGTGTTGCTGGGACGTGACTCGGTAATGGAGATCTTGAGTTTGTGGTTCAGCGCCTTGAACAAGCTGTTCGCCAACTGGTCGGCCAGTGCCAAGCCAGACAGGTGTTGTTGCTCGGGTGCGGTGCCGCTGCTTTGGGCCAGGCGCTGGCGGGCGTCGTCGGCGATGGCTGAAGCGCTGGCAGCGAGGCCGTTGCGCAGATGCTTGAGCACTCGTTGCGTCTGGACGGTGCTCAAGCCCTCGACCTGGGTTTTGAGCAGCCTCTGGAGTGCCATATTTTGCCGGGCGGGACCGTAGTGCCTGGGCATGTCGTTGGTCATGCGCAGCAGGGCATCGAGAAAACGATCGAGCGCCTGGTCTTTGCGGCCCTGCACGGGGTGGATTCGGGCCAAGGCCTGGGCCAGCGTTGGCGTTCGGTCCAGAGGCGCCAGTTCGATGCCTTCGCTTTGGGCCTGTTGTTGGAGCTGTGAGTGATTTTTCAGGATGTCTCTGTTGAGCGTGTCGATACGTGTGAATAAGGATTTGCGCAGATGATCGTCGGGGCAAAAATGATTTATTTTTTCTTTCAGACCCTCGTTAACTAGAAGTTTTTTACTGCGTAGTTGTTTACGCGCGCCAGTTTGCTCTGCCTGGCTCTCGCCTTGTGTGTAGGGCGGGCTGCTAGTTTGCTCCGCTAGGATTTCGCTCCCACGTTTGCGCGGTTCGCTAGATTGCTCTGCCTGGCTCTCGCCTTGTGTGTAGGGCGGGCTGCTAGTTTGCTCCGCTAGGATTTCGCTCCCTCGTTTGCGCGGTTCGCTAGATTGCTCTGCCTGGCTCTCGCCTTGTGTGTAGGGCGGGCTGCTAATTTGCTCCGCCAGGATTTCGCTCCATCGTTTGCGCGGTTCGCTAGATTGCTCTGCCTGGCTCTCGCCTTGTGTGTAGGACGGGCTGCTAGTTTGCTCCGCTAGGATTTCGCTCCCTCGTTTGCGCGGTTCGCTAGATTGCTCTGCCTGGCTCTCGCCTTGTGTGTAGGGCGGGCTGCTAGTTTGCTCCGCTAGGATTTCGCTCCCTCGTTTGCGCGGTTCGCTAGATTGTTCTGCCTGGCTCTCGCCTTGTGTGTAGGGCGGGCTGCTAATTTGCTCCGCCAGGATTTCGCTCCATCGTTTGTGCGGTTCGCCAGATTGCTCTGCTAGATTGCGCGCCAGGCTCTCGGGACAGATCAAACTTTGCTCGCTCGTGCGTTGCGGCCCCCATGGAGTATTCAAGGGCGGACTGAGTTCGCGACGCTTGGCCAGTTGGTGGTCGACGAAATCCTTCTCTATGCAAATTGCACGGGCGGGGAGGGTTTGGGGCGCCAGGCTATGGTCGACAGTGTGCTCCGTAAATTGGGAGCAGGGGATGGGCATGCTCATAATGAAGTCTCGCCAGGCTGTTAATCGAGCCGGCAGCCTAGGCACGGGCCGGGAGTCGATCTATCAGGATCGGCCGAGGCTGTTTCAGTTTATCGTCAGCGCCGAAAACCCGGAGGGCTCTCATCCGTCGGACCCCCACGGCCTACTCCGCAAGTAGCATTCGGCCCGGGCCGGGCAGTTCGTAGAATTCACCCTCAGTCAGTACGCCCATGGAGGCGCCATGGAGCACTCACAGACCGATGGGGTGGTGACCGCGATGTCGCAGGCCACCGACGCCCAGATCGTGGCCCAGGAGCTGGCGCGACAGTTGCTGCATCCGCACCTGGGCTTTGTGCTGTTTTTCTGTTCCGCCGAATACGATCTGCACGCCCTGGGCGATGCCTTGCAGCAAAGCTTTGGCGGGATCCGCCTGGTCGGCTGCACCAGCGCCGGGGAAATCACGCCCTTGGGCTATGGCCGCGGTTGCGTGAGTGCGGTGGGCTTCGATCATCGGCATTTCTCCATCGCGGCCGAGTTGATCGACGAGATGGAGCACTTCAGCCTGATCGACGCCCAGCAGATGGTCGAGCGCCTGGTTGGCGATTGCCGCAGCAATACGCTGGCGCCGATCAAGGGCAACAGCTTTGCGCTGACCCTGCTCGACGGCCTGTCGAGCCGCGAGGAAATGGTCCTGGCGGCCCTGAGTGCCGCGTTGGGCGATATCCCTCATTTCGGCGGTTCGGCCGGCGATGACAACTACCTGACCCACACCCACGTCTACTACGGCGGCGCCTTCCACAGCGGCGCGGCGGTGGTGCTGCTGGTCAATACCTGGCTGGATTTCGAGGTGTTTACCACCCACCACATCCAGCCGCGTGAGGAAAAACTGGTGGTCACCCGGGCCGACAGCACGCTGCGCCGGGTCTACGAGCTCAACGCCGAGCCGGCGGCCGAGGAGTACGCGCAGATTATCGGCGTGCCGGTGGCCGAACTCGATCACCAGACTTTCGCCGCGCATCCGCTGGCGGTCCGGATCAACGGCCAGTACTACGTGCGGGCGATCCAGCAGGTCCACGATGACCTGAGCCTGAGTTTCTACTGCGCGGTGGAAAACGGCATCGTGCTGACCGCGATGAAGCCCGGGCCACTGCTGCCCAATCTGCACAGCCTGTTCACCGGCTTGCAGGAGCGCCTCGGCGCGCCGCTGCTGACCATCGGCTGCGACTGCTTTTTGCGCCGTTTGGAGCTGGAGGCTGACGGCAGCCTCGAGCCGATAGGTGCGTACCTGCGCGAACAACAGGTGATTGGGTTCAACACCTACGGAGAACAGTTCAATGGCATGCATATCAACCAGACCTTCACTGGCGTTGCCATCGGACGACCTCGAACGCCAGGCGCTCGCTGAGGAAGTTGCCCGGCTGCAACGGGAAAACCACAAGCTGCGGCGCATCAATGACGCGCTGATCGAGCGTGTCGAGTCCGGCGCCTCGCGGCGTGACGACTCCTATGCCGCGTTCCAGCATTCGGTCGTGCTGGCCGAGCAGGTGCGTGAACGCACCGATGCCCTGAACCAGGCGATGGCCGAACTCAAGGCCAGCAACAACCTGCTCAGCGATGCGCGCCTGCGCGCCGAGACGGCGCACCAGCATCTGGTGGACGCCATCGAGAGCATTTCCGATGCCTTTGTCTTGTTCGACGAAGACCAGCGCATCGTGCTGTTCAACAGCCGCTTCAAGGCCTTCTGGGCCAATAGCCGGATCCGCATCATCGGCGGCATGCGCCTGTCCGAGGTCAAGCGCCTGATGGCCAGCACCGGGCTGTTTATCGAGGAAGCGCGCAACCCGGCCGATGAACACTTGCTCTATCGCCTGCAGAACGGCCGCTGGGTCCAGGTCAGCGAGCGGCCGACCCGTGAAGGCGGGCGGGTGATCCTGTTTACCGATGTGACCGAGGTCAAGCTCAGCGAAACCCTGCGTCGCGAACAGGCGGTGGCGCAGAAGTCCCACCTGCTGCAACGGGCCGTGGACAACCTGTCCCAGGGCGTGGCGATGGTCAATGCCGAGGGCACCCTGGAGTTGTGGAACCGGCGTTTCCTGGAACTCAGCGGCCTGGCGCCGATTGCCGCGCACCGGGCCTTTGCCGAAGTGATCGGTGACAGCGAGCTGCAATTGCTGACGCCGGGCACTCGCGATCGCAACGGGCGGATCATCCATGAGCTGGAACAACGCCTGTATGACGGCCGGGTCCTGGAGATTCGCACCCACCCGCTGCCCATGGGCGGCTTCGTCAATACCTTCACCGACATCACCGAGCGCTATCAGCACGCCGAGGCCTTGAGCGAAAGCGAGCGCTGGATCCGCCTGATCACCGACCATGTGCCGGCGCTGATCGCCTACCTCAATGCCGACCTGGTCTACGAATTCACCAACAAGGTCTATGAGGAATGGTACTGCTGGCCACGGGGCGTGATGCTCGGCCAGAGCCTGCGCGAAGTGCACAGCGAGGAGCATTACCGGCGCCTGGAAACCTATGTCGAGCGGGCGTTGTCGGGGGAAAGCGTGACCTTCGAATTCCCCGAAACCAATATCAACGGCCAGGAGCGCTATATGTTGCGCTCCTATGTACCCAATCGCCTGGCCAATGGCGAGGTGGTGGGGATTTTCGTGCTGATCCGCGATATCACCGAGCGCCGGCGCACCGCCGAAGCCCTGCACCAGGCCTACCAGAACCTGGAGTTGCGGGTGCGCGAACGCACCGCCGAACTGACCACCCTCAACAGCCAGTTGCTGCGCGAGATCGATGAGCGCAGCCGGGTTGAATCGCGCCTGCGCGAGGCCAAGCTGGAAGCCGAGCAGGCCAACCTGTCGAAGACCAAGTTTCTCGCCGCGGTCAGCCATGACCTGCTGCAACCGCTCAACGCTGCCCGGCTGTTTACCAGCGCACTGCTCGAACGTCGCGAGCCGGTGGCCAATGCGCTATTGGTGCGCAACGTCAGCAACTCCCTGGAAGACGTGGAAAACCTGCTGGGCACCCTGGTGGATATTTCCAAGCTTGATGCCGGGGTGATCAAACCCGATATCGCGCCGTTTGCCCTGAGCGAGCTGTTGGAAAACCTCGCGGTGGAATACCGCCAGATCGCCGGCAGCGAAGGCCTGGCCCTGGACTTTGTCGCGTGTTCGGCGCTGGTACGCAGCGATATCCAGCTACTGGCGCGCATCCTGCGCAACCTGCTCAGCAATGCCATTCGCTATACCCCCCAAGGGCGCATCCTGCTGGGCTGCCGGCGGCGGCGCCAGCGCCTGTCCATCGAGGTCTGGGACACCGGGATCGGCATTGCCGAAAACAAGCTCGAGGAGATTTTCCAGGAGTTCAAGCGCGGCGATACCCAGCGGCCCAACCAGGACCGTGGCCTGGGCCTGGGCCTGGCCATTGTCGACAAGATCGCCGGGATGCTCGGCCATCGCATCAGCGTGCGTTCCCGGCCCGGGCGTGGTTCGGTGTTTGCGATCGAGGTGCCTTTGGCCCAGAGCGCGCCCAAGGCACTGGTCCAGCCGGCTATGGCCGAGCCGCTGCTCGAACGCCTGCGAGGTGCGAATGTGTGGGTGCTGGATAACGATGCCGCAATCTGCGCGGGCATGCGCACGCTGTTGGAAAGCTGGGGCTGCGAGGTGGTCACGGCGTTGTCCGAGGAGGACTTGGCGCGCCAGGTGGAGAACTTCCATGGCGAAGGCGACCTGCTGATTGCCGACTACCATCTGGACGACGACAAAAACGGCGTCGATGCGGTGGCGGCGATCAATGCCCGGCGCAGCTCGCCCTTGCCGGCCCTGATGATCACGGCCAACTACAGCAATGAACTCAAGCTGCAGATGCGCGAGCTGGGCCACACCCTGATGCACAAGCCGGTGCGGCCGATGAAACTGAAAATGGCCATGAGCCATTTGCTCGGCGGGCGCGTCTAGGCGCCTAGAGCCCTTGTTGCAGGGCTGGGTCGTCGGGGTTCTGCTGTTCCAGTTGGGCCAACAGCACCTGGACATTCTGCAGTTGGCCGCTTTCCTTCCAGTAGCCGATCAGCAAGATCCGCGCCTTGCGCTGGGCGGGTTGGCGCTTGAGGATTTCTTCGAGCTGGCGCTGGGCGGCTTCCAACTGATCCAGGTCGTGCAGGGCGATGGCCAGGTCATAGCGAAAGTCGGGGTTGTCCGGCTCCAGTTCGACCGCCTTGGCCAGTGCCAGCAGGGCGTATTCGTCCTGGTCATGGCGCAGCAGCCAGAGGCCCAGGGCATGTTGCAGGTAGGCCGAGTCGGGCTGGCGCTGCAACTGGCTGGCCAGCAGCTGCCTGGCGCGGGCGTCCTGGCCCTGTTTTTCCAGCAGTTCGGCCTGGGCGACCACGGCCTGCAGGTACTGCGGCTCCAGGCTCAGGACCTGTTCCAGGCTGGCTTCGGCGGCGGGCAGTTGGCCTTCGTGCAGGTACAGGCGAGCCAGCTGGAATAGCGCCTGGGCATCGTCCGGCTGCTGCTTGAGCGCCTGCTCGTATTCCTCCAGCACCTGCTGCAACGGGCCGAAGTACAAGCCGATTTCATCCGGCGATAGGCCGAGCAAGGCGTTGGCGGCGGCAAAGCGCACGCTCTGTTCGCTGTCATCGAGCAGCGGCCCGAGCAGCAGGCTGCGCTGCCCGCCAGGCACCAGGCCGACGATGGCCGCGATGGCTGCCTGGCGGACCAGCGGTGCCGGGTGCTTGAGGTCTTGGCTCGCCAGTTTCAGGGCCAGGGGGCTGGGGTAGTTGGGCAGTTCGGCATACAGGCTGGCACGGCGGATCTCCGACAAATCCTCGCGAGCCAACTGCTGGTACAGCACGCGCGCGGCGCCGGGCTGGCCGTTGTGGGCTTGGGCCAGGGCCTTGGCATAGCTGTGTTGCAGCGCCGGTGCGGTCGGGCTGGCAGGGGGGCGCAGCCATAGGCCGACCAGGCCGATGGCCAGGAGCAGGGCGAAGCCACAAAGCAGGTAACGGCGGGGCGTAAGCATGGACAAATCCGCAACTGGCGAGCTTTTTCGAGGTCGCCAGCTTCGGTCAGTGGGGCCCGGGAGTCAAACCGGGCTCAATCCAGTACGTATTCGACGGGCTGCAAGGGCTCGGGTAGCGCGGTCTCGCCCAGTGCGGCGAGGATCTCCCGTTCAATGGTGCGGACCAGGGCGTTGCAGGGCAGGTCGTTTTCATCGAAGCCGAACGGGTCTTCCAGGTCATTGCCGATCTCATCCAGGCCCAGGAAGGTGTAGCTGACGATGGCGGTGAACAGCGGGGTCATCCAGCCCAGCGGCTCGGCCATGGCAAAGGGCAGCAGCAGGCAGAACAGGTAGATGGTCCGGTGCAGCAGCAGGGTATAGGGGAAGGGCAGCGGCGTGCTCTTGATCCGCTCGCAGGCGGCCTGGACCTGGCTCAGGCTGGCCAGCCGGGCGGCCAGGACGGTGTAGCGCCACTCGCTGAACGAGCCGGTTTCGGTCAATGTCGAACAGCGCGCGCCAATGCGCTGGAGCAGGCTGTCGGTGGGGTTGGGGTGGTGGATGTCCAGCGGCCGGTCGAGCCAGGCGGCACTGGCGCTGACTTCATTTTCGCCGCGCAGGCGGGCGATCAGGCCATGGGCGTAACCGCACAACTCGCGCAACAGCAACTGGCGCTCGGCGCTGTCGTGCAGCACCTGGGTCTCGCGAATCAGCGAGCGGACTTCGACGATCAATTGGCCCAGCTGCTTGCGACCTTCCCACCAGCGGTCGTAGCAAGCGTTGTTGCGAAAACTCATGAAGATCGACAGCGACAGCCCGAGCAGGGTGAATGGGGTGGCATTGACCTTGGAAAAGTAGGCCGGGTGCAAGGTTTCCACCAGCACGATGGCCGCGGCCAGGAGGGTCACCAGCAGGCAGCGCCAGGCAATGCGCCGGGCGATCGAGCCCTTGAGGGAGAACAGGATGGCAAACAGGTTGGGCTTGGGACGCACGATCATCGGCGGGAGTCGTTCTTCAGGGGCTTTCGCGGCGCACAAAGACTAGAAGCCGTGCCCTGCCGTGTCCAATCACCTCGACTGACCGCTTGATCGACTCGCTCTATGGCGCCCACGCGAGGCCGCGCTGGTTGATCTCGCGAACCCGCGCGGGCAATTGCTCGCCCTCCAGCGCCGGGCTGAAGTACCAGCCCTGGATAATCAGCTCGGTGGACGATTGCAGGGCGTCGAGTTGCTCGCGGGTTTCCACCCCTTCGACCACGATGCCCAGTTCGAGCACTTCGCAAAAGCGCAGCAGGCCATTGAGCAGCCTTTCGCCATGGGCGTCGCGCTGGGCCACGACAAAGCTGCGGTCGATCTTGACCACGTCGACCTTGAACTGGTGCAGGTAACTGAGCGCCGAGTAGCCGGTCCCGAAGTCGTCGATAGACAGCTTGGCGCCAATGCGGTGCAGGCGCTCGATCAGCCGGTGGGTTGCCGGGACGTCGCCCACCAGCGCGCTCTCGGTCAGTTCCAGAGAAATATTGCCGCCGGCTTCGGCGAGGATCTCCAGCAGGCGCTCGCTGTGTTGTTCATCGCTTAACGTCGCGGCGGTGACATTGATGGTGATTGGCAGCGCGAAATCGACCTGCTGCCAGCGGTGCTGCTGCTCCAGCGCCTGCCTGGCGACCCACAGGTCGACCTCGGCCATCATCCCGGCCTCGTCCAGCCACTTGAGAAACTCCCAGGGCTCGTGGGCGTTGCCATCGTGATCGCGGGCGCGGATCAGCGCCTCGCAGCCGGTGCAATGGCCGGTGGTCCGGGAGAACTGCGGCTGGTATTCCAGGTGGAAGTCGTACTGGCTGATCCGGCGGATTCGCTCCAGTTGCAGCGCCTGAGCCGCCGCGTGCGTGTAGGCCTGGGTGACCGGGTCCTGTTCATGGAAGCGGCCTTTTTCTTCGAGCCCGCGAAAGGTCGCGTCGAAGGTCTTGAGGTAGACGCTCCGTTTGCCCTGGTTGCGCCGATGGAGGGCCAGGACGAAGGGCGCGTAGACCAGGGTGCCGAAGCCGGCCAGGCCCAGTTGCAGGGCCACGGCCGCGAAGTCGCCGCCACTGCTCAGGTAGGCATTGAGCAGCATGGGCGAGGTCAGGGGCAGGCTGGCGACGGCGGGTGCGACCCAGCCCAGTTGCACCGCGCTGACCGCCAGCAGGGTATTGAGCACCGGCACCAGCACAAACGGCACGCACAGGCGCGGGTTGAGGATGATCGGCAAGCCAAACAGCAGCACTTCGTTGACATTGAGCAGTGCCAGGGGCGCCCCGGCGATGGCCAGCAGCCGCAGGGAACGGCTGCGCGAAAACACCAGGATGGCCAGGACCAGCGACAGTGTGCCGCCGGAGCCGCCGATAAAGGCAAAGCAGCCGAGCAGGCCGCTGTTGAGGGCATAGGCTGCAGGCTGGCCATGGCTCAGCAACCCGGCGTTGACCACCACGGCCTGGTCCAGCACGGCGAAAAAGGGCTGCATGGCGTGGTAGCCGTGGATACCGAAAAACCACAGCACCGAGTTCAGGGCGCTGACCAGCATGCCGCTCAGGTAGGGGCTGTCCAGCGAATGCAGGTCGAAGGGGACGTGCAACTCGGCGGTGGCCCCCAGCTGCAGCATCAGCCAGAGCAGTGCCACCAGCAGGCCAGCGCTGAGCAGCCCGGGGATCACCATATTGATGGTGTCCTTGACGTTGAACCCCACCAGGTCATGGCGTACCAGCCAGGTCCAGCGCTGGCGGTGCAGGTGGGCCAGTAGCGGTACGTTGACCAGGGGCAGGACAATGGCGATGAACAGCACCAGGGTGGCGGCGGCCCGGGGCGAGTCTGCAAGCAGATGAGCAGCGATCACTACCTGGCTCAGGCACAGAAACGCCACCGGCACCTGGGGCAGGCGATGGCGGATGGCGAGCATATAGCCGATGGAGGCCGCGATCAGCAGTGGCATGGTCGCACTGAGGTGCTGATACAGGCTGACGAGTAATTCCACCAGTGGCTCGGGCAGGCCGAGGACACGGGCGAGTTCGCCGCTGATCAGGAAGGCGGCGGCCAGCAGCAGACAGGGCAACACCCACAACAGCCCCTCGCGCATGGCCCGTAGTGACCCGGCGCTGGCCAGGTCGGCCAGGCGATGGGCAGGGAACAAGGTGAAGAGTTTGAGCGCCATCCGTTGACTCCTGTCATGCCCGGCTGCCTGTCAGGCCTATAGTCGGCCACCGTGGCTTTCGACGAAGCGGGCCATAGTCACACAAAGTGCGGACGGCGGTTTGATACGGGGCAAAAAAAAGCCCCGCGACCGAATGAACGCGGGGCTAAACGGTTGGATGCGACCAACCAAAGGAGACGGTGAATCAGCGCATGCTGGCGACCTGCTCCGGCTGCCAGCCGCCACCCAGGGCCTTGTAGATGGCGACGATGCCGCGGTACAGCTCGACCTCGGCCTGGGCCTGGCTGTCTTCGGCGGCCAGGCGCTCGCGCTGGGCGTCGAGCAGAACCAGGAAGTCCACGGTGCCTTCGCGATACCGAATGGCCGCCAGGTCGGCGGCGGTGCGGCTCGATTCGCTCTGGCGGATCAGCGAAACCAGGCGTTGCTGGCGCTTGGCGTAGTCGCTAAAGGCATTTCCAGACTCTTCCAGGGCTAGCAGCACCTGCTGTTCATAGCTGGCCAGGGCGCCATCGGCCTCGGCATCGGCCCCGCGCAGGCGTGCCCGCACACTGCCCAGGTCGAAGGCCGCCCAGGTGATGCTTGGGCCCAGCGCCCAGGCATTGGCGGCCGAGGAGCCGATCTGCGAACCGCGTCCGGCGGTAAAGCCGAGGAAGCCACTGAGGCTGACCCGCGGGAACAGGTCGGCCTTGGCCACGCCGATGCGCGCGGTGGCGGCGGCGAGCTTGCGTTCGGCGCTGCGGATATCCGGTCGGCGTTGCAGCAGCTCCCCCGGATCGCCGATGGGCAGGGCCTTGGCAATGGCCGGCAGTTCGGCCGGGCTGAGGTTGACGCTCAGCGTGTCCGCTCGTTCACCGAGCAAGGTGGCGATGCGATTGCGCTGGCGGGCCTGTTCGGCCTGCAATTGCGGCACGCTGGCTTCGACGGCGGCCAGGCGTGCATCGGCGCGGACCACATCGAGCTGATCGCCGACGCCGGCGTCGCGCAGGCTTTCGGTGATGGTGCGCGAATCCTGCTGGTTCTTCAGGTTGGCCAGGGCGATCTTTTCCCGCAACTGGGCACCGCGCAGTTGCCCGTAGGCATCGACCAGTTCGGCGATCAGGCTGACCTGCAGCTGGTACAGGTCGGCTTCGGCGGCTTGCTGGTCGGCCTCGCTGGCTTCCAGGGTGCGCTGGATCCGGCCGAACAGGTCCAGCTCCCAGGCCATGTCCAGGCCTAGGTCATAGCGCTCGCTATTGACCCTTTTTTCGGTCTGGCCGGGAATCTGGCCTTTGCCCAGGTCGCTGCTGACGCGGCTGGTGATGGTCGGCATGGCGTCGTTGCTGGCGTCGTCGCGGATCGCCCGGGCTGCGCGCAAACGGGCAAAGGCCACGCGCAGTTCACGGTTGCCCTGCAGCGACTGGCTGACCAACTGGTTGAGGGTCGGGTCGTCGAACTGCTGCCACCAGATCCGCTCGAAGCGCGCCCGGTCGAAGTTTTTCTGGCTGCTGGCGTCGTTGCCCGAGGCGTCGACGTGCGCCGGTGCCAGCGGTGCCGTGGCGTAGTCCGGGCCCACGGCGCAGGCGCTCAGGGCCAGGACCAGCAGGCTCGGCAGAAAGGCCTTGATACTCATGGTCGTGCCTCCAGAGAGAGTGCCCGAGCCGCCTTGCGTGCTTCACCGCGTTCGACGAACCGGCGGATCAGGACATAGAACACCGGCGTCAACAGCAGGCCGAAGAAGGTGACGCCCAGCATCCCGGAGAACACCGCCACACCCATGGCATGGCGCATCTCGGCCCCGGCGCCACTGGAGAACACCAGCGGGACCACCCCCATGATGAACGCGAAGGACGTCATCAGGATCGGCCGCAGCCGCAGGCGGCAGGCTTCGAGTACCGCGCTGAGCGGGTCGAGGCCTTCTTCCTGTTTGTCCTTGGCGAACTCGACGATCAGGATCGCGTTCTTGCACGCCAGGCCCACCAATACGATCAGCCCGATCTGGGTGAAGATATTGTTGTCACCGCCCGAGGCAATCACCCCGACGATGGCTGAGAGCAGGGTCATCGGTACGATCAGGATCACCGCCAGCGGCAGGCTCCAGCTTTCGTACTGCGCGGCGAGCACCAGGAACGCCAGCAGCACGCAGAGCGGGAAGACGAACAGCGCGGTGTTGCCGGAGAGAATCTGCTGGTACGTCAGGTCGGTCCACTCGTAGGTCATGCCGTTGGGCAGCTCGGCCTTGAGCAGTCTCTCGATCGCCTGCTCGGCCTGGCCGGAGCTGTAGCCCGGTGCGGCGTTGCCGTTGATTTCCGCAGTGATAAAGCCGTTGTAGTGCATGACCCGATCCGGCCCCGAGGTGTCGGTGACCTTGATAAAGGTCGCCAGCGGGATCATCTCGCCCTTGTCGTTGCGCACCTTGAGCTGGCCGATCTGCTCGGGCTCGAGGCGGAACTGCTGCTCGGCCTGGACATTGACCTGGTAGGTACGGCCGAAACGGTTGAAGTCGTTGGCATACAGTGAACCCAGGTAGACCTGCAGGGTGTCGAAGATGTCGCTGACGGCCACGCCGTGGGTCTTGGCTTTTTCCCGGTCGATGGCGGCATCGACCTGGGGCACGTTGACCGTGTAGCTGGTAAACAGCCCGGCCAGCTCCGGCACGTTGTGGCTCTTGTTGATGATGTTCATGGTTTCCTTGTACAGCTCGTCATAGCCCAGGTTGCCCCGGTCTTCGATCTGCAGGCGGAAACCGCCGATGGTGCCCAGGCCCTGGACCGGTGGTGGCGGGAAGATCGCCATATAGGCTTCCTGGATCCCGGCGTACTGGCCGTTCAACGCACCGGCAATGGCGCCGGCCGACTGGCTCGGGTCCTTGCGCTCGTTGAAGGGCTTGAGCGTGACAAACACGATGCCGCTGTTGGGGCTATTGGTGAAGCCGTTGATCGACAGGCCGGGGAAGGCCACCGCGCTTTCCACGCCTGGTTGCTTGAGGGCCAGGTCGGACATGCGCTTGATCACGTCTTCGGTGCGGTCCAGGCTCGCGGCATCCGGCAGTTGGGCAAAGGCCACCAGGTACTGTTTGTCCTGGGCAGGCACGAAGCCGGTCGGGGTGCTGGAGAAACCGAACCAGGTCAGGACCATCAAGCCGGCGTAGAGCAGCAGGGCAATCCCGCTGCTGCGGATGACCCGGGTCACGGTGCTGACATAGCCATGGCTGGCCCGGTCGAAAAAGCGGTTGAACGGACGGAACAGCCAGCCGCCCAGCAGCCGGTCAAGGATCTTCGAGAAGCGGTCCTTGGGCGTGTCATGGCTTTTGAGCAGGACCGCCGCCAGCGCAGGCGACAGGGTCAGGGAGTTAAAGGCCGAGATCACCGTGGAGATCGCAATGGTCAGGGCGAACTGCTTATAGAACTGGCCTGTCAGCCCGGAGATAAACGCTGCCGGGATAAACACCGCGCACAGCACCAGGGCGGTGGCGACGATGGGGCCGGTCACTTCGCGCATGGCGCGCTGGGTGGCTTCCACCGGTTCCAGGCCCAGGCCGATATTACGCTCGACGTTTTCCACCACCACGATCGCATCGTCGACCACGATCCCGATGGCCAGGACCAGGCCGAACAGCGACAGGGCGTTGAGCGAGAAGCCGAACATGTGCATCACGGCAAAGGTGCCGATCAGCGACACCGGCACGGCTGCCAGGGGAATGATCGAGGCGCGCCAGGTCTGCAGGAACAGGATCACCACCAGCACGACCAGGATCAGTGCTTCGAACAGGGTGTGCACCACCGCTTCGATGGAGCCGCGGACGAAGATGGTCGGGTCGTAGACGATGCTGAAGTCCATGCCTTCGGGGAAGTTCTTCTTCAACTCCGCCATTTTGTCCCGCACTTCATTGGAGATCTGGATGGCGTTGGAGCCCGGGCGCTGGAAGATCGGAATCGCCACCGCCGGCTGGTTGTTCAGCAGGGAGCGCAGGGCGTACTGGCTGGAGCCCAGCTCCACCCGGGCGATGTCCTTGAGGCGGGTGATCTCGCCGTCGTCGCCGACGCGAATAATGATGTTCTCGAACTCTTCCTCAGACACCAGGCGGCCCTGGGCGTTGATCGAGAGCTGGAAGCTGGTGGCTGTCGGTGCTGGCGGCGCGCCAAGGGCCCCGGCGGCGACCTGGCGGTTCTGCTCGCGAATGGCGTTGACCACGTCAGTGGCGGTCAGGTTGCGCGAGGCGGTTTTGTTCGGATCGAGCCAGACCCGCAGCGAGTAGTCGCCCATGCCGAACAGTTGCACGTCGCCGACGCCGCCCAAGCGCGCCAGCTCATCCTTGATGTTGAGCAGCGCGTAGTTGGACAGGTAGAGCATGTCGTAGCGCTGGTCCGGCGAGGTCAAGTGCACGACCATTGTCAGGTCGGGCGAGGCCTTGTCGACGGTGATGCCGATCCGGGTGACTTCTTCGGGCAACTTCGGCTCGGTGCGGGTCACGCGGTTCTGCACCTGGACCTGGGCATTGTCCAGGTCGGTGCCCAGGGCAAAGGTGATGGTCAGGGTGATTTTGCCGTCAGCCGTCGACTGCGAGGACATGTAGAGCATGTTCTCTACGCCGGTAATGGCTTGTTCCAGCGGGGCCGCGACGGTTTCGCCGATGACCTTGGGGTTGGCGCCGGGGAAGTTGGCCCGGACCACCACGGTGGGCGGCACGACTTCCGGGTATTCGCTGATAGGCAGTTGGAACAGCGCGATGCTGCCGGCGATCAGGATCAGCAGCGACAGTACCGCGGCGAAGATCGGCCGTTTGATAAAAAACTGGGAAAAATTCATCGTCTGTATCCCTTAACCGCGTGGCGTCGCAGCCGCCAGCTTCACCGTCGTACCGTTCGCGGGTTTCGCGGGGGCGACTTGAGGCAGGTTGCTGGCTTCCAGGGCTTGGCGTTGTTGAGCGAGGGCGGCGAGGGTGGCCGGGCTGGCCATGGGCACGGTTTGCGGGGCAACCGGCGCGCCGGGGCGCACGCGTTGCAGACCCTTGACGATAATGGTGTCGTCCTTGTTCAGGCCATTGCGCACAATGCGCAGGCCTTCGATTTTCGGCCCCAACTCCACGGCGCGGTAGGCCGAGGTGTTATTGGCGTCCATCACCAGGACAAACTTCTTGCCCAGGTCGGTGCCGACCGCATCGTCGGTAATCAGGACCGCCGAGTAGGTGCCGCTGCCGACCAGTTTCAGGCGCGCATACAGCCCCGGGGTGAAACTGCCGTCACGGTTGTCGAACACGGCGCGGCCCCGGATGGTGCCGGTCTTGGGGTTGACCTGATTGTCGACGAAGTTCATCTGGCCCAGGTGCGGGTTGCCGTCTTCGTTGGACAGGCCCAGGTATACCGGTGTGGTCTGGCCGCGTTGGCCCTGGCGCGCCAGCTGGCTGTACTTGAGGAACACGCGCTCATCGGCGTCGAAGTAGGCGTAGACCTTGTCGGTGGAAACCAGGCTGGTCAGCGGCGTGACGTCGGCGGTGACGATATTGCCGGCGGTGATCAGTGCGCGGCTGACGCGGCCGCTGATCGGCGCCGTGACGCGGGTAAAGCTGAGGTTGAGCTTGGCCAGGTCCAATTGGGCCTGGATTGCATCGACCCCGGCCCGGGCTTCCAGGGCGGCGCTGGTGCGCGAGTCGGCGAGTTCGGCGGAGATCGCGTTGCTGGTCAGCAGCCGGCGGCCCCGTTCGGCTTCGTTGCCGCTGCGGGTCGCGTTGGCGCGGGCTTGCTGCAGTTGAGCTTCGAGGCGACGGACTTCAGCCTGGAAGGGCCGTGGGTCGATTTGAAAAAGCAGGTCGCCCTTCTTGACCAGGGCGCCCTCGGTGAAGCCGACCTGATCGATCTGCCCGGACACGCGCGGACGCACTTCCACGGTTTCCGGCGCTTCCAGGCGGCCGGTGAACTCATCCCATTCATTGACGGGTTGCTCCAGGACCTTGGCCACGCTGACTTGGGCGGCGGGCATGGCCGCGCTGGTTTCCGGCGTCTTGCCGCAGGCGCTCATCACCAGAACCGCCAGGGCGGCCAGGGGGAAACGCAAATGTTTGAGTGACTGTTCCATGGGGAGTCCGCCAATGTATGAAGTTGGGCGGATGATGGGGCGGGGCAGGGTGATGGCACGAATCGAACGAAGCGAAGGTAACTATCATTCGGAATGATGGGAGCGTGCAGTAAGCCCTCTAGCATGGGGCTTTCGTTAGGGGGCTATCAATATCGTTGATGGACAGACACTGTTGTCCAAGTAGTCGTGCTGGTCGAACAGGTTATTGAGGTTACGGCAGCCTGCTGTTCGCGCAGATTTTGACGGGCAGCTCAGCCTTTTTCAAAATGTCCCACCATCATCCAGCCGGGCGAGCAACAACTGGCCACGCTGCCAAAGTGCCGTCTGTTTGGCCTCAGGCATACGGTCAAGGTTTTTATAAATCATGCCCATACGCTGGTTGCCGCGCAGAAGATCGCCGTGACGCATCAGGAAGTGCCAGTAAAGCGAGTTGAAAGGGCAGGCGTCATCGGTGGTGCTTTCGCTCACCTTGTAGGCACAGTTACGACAATAGTCAGACATGCGTTTTATGTATTGGCCACTGGCGCAGTAAGGCTTCGAGCCGAGATACCCGCCATCGGCATGCATGACCATGCCCAATGTGTTCGGCAGCTCGACCCAGTCAAAAGCATCCATGTAGATCGCCAGATACCACTCGCATATTTGACTGGGGGCGATGCCCGCAAGGAGGGCGAAATTGCCGGTCACCATCAGCCTTTGAATGTGGTGCGCATAGGCGTGCTCCAGGCTTTGGCTGATGGCTTGGCGCATGCAGTTCATCTTCGTATCGCCTGTCCAGTAGAACTCTGGCAGTGACCGGGTGTTACCGAACACATTACCTTTGGCATAGTCCGGCATCTTCAGCCAATAGACGCCGCGCACGTATTCCCGCCAGCCGATCAACTGACGAATAAAGCCTTCGGCGGCATTGAGCGCAACGTAACCCGACAAGTATGCAGACTCCACATCACTGCAGAGCTGGCGAAGATCCAGCAGTCCGATGTTCAGCGCAGCACTGATACGCGCATGAAATAGAAATGGCTCGTCGCTGGCCATGGCGTCTTGATAGTCCCCGAAGGCGGCTAGACCCCATTCGAGGAAGTAGTCCCATAGCGCCTGAGCTTGGGCGTGGGTGACGGGGTAGTCGAACGTGTCGAGCGCGCCATAGTGATTGCTGAAGTGTTTGGCCACCAGCGCAAGTACGCCCTGGGTGATCGCGTCTGGAGCAAACCTGGCCGGTGAAGGAGGTCTTACGCCCTTGGGCAACGCCTTGCGATTTTCTGCATCAAAGTTCCAGGCGCCTCCGAACGGGCTGCCGTCGCCATTTAGTAGCAGTCTGCTCTTGCGCCGCATTTCGCGGTAGAAGAACTCCATACGCAGCTGCTTTTTGCCGTTCGCCCAAGCGCAAAACGCTTCGCGTGTGCACAAAAAACGACTGTCGGAATGCCACTGTATCGCTAAGCCACAGTCCCTGATTGATCGCTCCAGTCGCCAGTCGCCGCACTCCGTAAGATGGATTTCATCAGGCTGTAACGACCCGTGCCAGCGCTGTAGTTCGCTCGGCACCGAACCGCTGTTTTTCGGGTCATCGAGCGTCACGTATTGCACTTTGAACCCACGCTGTCGAAGAGCCTCGGCGAAATGGCGCATGGCACTGAAAATCAGGGCGATCTTCTGCGGATGGTGAGGCACGTGACTGGCTTCTTCCATGACTTCCACGAGGAGCACAGTATCGCTCGCTTTATTGAGCGCCTGCAGGGATGCGAGGTCGAACGATAGTTGATCACCCAGGATGAGACATAATCGGTGATGTGTGCTCATCAAGTAGATCCTCGGAGGGGGCAAGAGCAGCAGGGCGCAGCGCCTGAGCGCAAATCAGGGCGTAGTCAATGGACGTTGTAAATCACCAATACTTATACAGTATAAAATATATGTATAAGTTATTCCTGTCGTCTATGGCGTAACAAATCGGCGATTTTGCGCCTGAATGGGCGGCTGGATTTGCCCCGGGGCGGCTTGGTGTGCTCGACAAAACCCAAGTTCATCCGCTGGTCGCGGATCAGTCGTTAGGCAAGTGCAACTGCAATTCCATGACGTCATGAAGGAGTCTGACGACCTCGATCACGTCGTCGTTTGCCACACGATAGAACACGATAGGGCGTGGGCTTTTGACCGTTCCACGGGGTTGTTTGGCCTGCTGGCGTGAATAGATGAGGTGATAGCTGCGAAGGCCCGGTGCAAGCTCATCGCGATGCGATAAGGCGTGTCGGCAAGCGCTTGCAACGCCGCGAGGGTCAGCGCCTGGTAGCGCTGGCGTGCTTGATCGCTGAACTGCGTCTGGGAGAGCCTAAGGATGTCGACAATGTCGGCGCGCGCCGGGTGGGAAATCCAATACTACGGCCTGCTCAGTCTTTCTCTCTCGCGGGGAGGGTTGCCTCCAGGCTCAAGTCCTCGAGGTAGTGCTCCAGATCCCCTTCGTTCACCTGAGTAAAGCGCCCGTGCTCAAGATCCATGATGCCGATCGAGGTCGCCTGACGCAGGGCCTCAATTTTGGCGGTGTCTTCGGCGACGCGTCGCTCCAATAAACGTAAACCTTCTCGCATCACTTCGCTGGCATTCTGATAACGGCCGGACTGCACCAAGTCATGGATAACCTGTTCCTGGTGAGGGGTGAGCACAACGTTTCGCGTCGCCATAATGAGCTCTAGCCTTCGGCAAACAGTTTCTTTCGACCATTGGCATATTATGCCATTGCGTCTGCGAGCACATGGTTCGGGATATGAGTCTGACGAACTGTGGCGTACGAGCTCTTATTCTTTGCGTCGAATCGACTGCTAATCCGGGCTGGCGTACAAAAGTCAGGCGCGGTGTACGTGCACGAGCTGGTTGGGAATGGGTGAGAGCAATTGACCAGAAGTGGTCGCTTAGTCTCTAAGAAGCCTGGGGCGGTTTACTTCTCCACTCCGCATGGTTTGGGAGATGGATCTTTAGGGGCTGTCAATGGGCAGAAATGATCAGGTGAACAGCCTGCCCGACGACGCCTAGAGACTCTCAGGATCGCCAAAAAACATTCTGGCATTCATAAAAATCAAAAGGTTATGAACGGGAAATTGGATTTGTACCCCCAGATGTACCCCTTTCAACAGCAGCTACGAGTGGATTCCAGTGGACGCAACGAGGAGGGATCGGTTTCAAACGTGCAATTCCTCACCCACTCGCGCAATTTATGCTTTGGGCTCGTCCCAGTCGCTACGCGTCGCAGCAGTCAGCGCATCCCAGTCATCAGGAGGGTTGCCGCGGCCCAGCATCTTCTCAAATACCGCGTAGGGATCGGATTTGCTACCTGCGGAGCGTAGGGTGTTTTCGTCGTTGACCCATGCATAGACGATGACCTTCGACCTTGAGTCGTAGCGAAAGAACAGCCGAAAGCGCCTGCCGATTTTTGCGCGGCGCCAATGCCTGTAGGCGGTGCCCAGCGTGTTGCCTTGGCGGAACTCATCACGGCCTGGGTCGGCAGGCACAGCCTCCATGATCAGATGGCTCAATGCCCGAAACAGCTTCACGTTAGCGTTGCTTTCAAAACCTTGCGGGTCGTTCTGCTCGGCCCGGGCGGCGGCTTCTTGCAATTTGCGTAGCTGTAAAATCACACCTTCATGGAACAACAGTGTCCAGCCATGTCGCAGCATCAAATCGCGACCTCGCCATCGATATCCTCGTCCAGGTTTACGCAGTGGTTTGCGTTGGCGAGCATGGTTTGCGCCAAGTCCTCCGGCAGAGTGGTGAGGTTGCGGCCGCCTCGGATATCAGCCTCCAGCAAACCCAGGAACGCACCGATGGCAGGGTCTTCGTGGGTAGTTTCTACGCGGCTGACCACGATTTCTCCGCCGCGTATGTCGAATGCAATTTTGCCACCTGTGTCAATGCCCAGTAGCTGGCGAACGGATTTGGGCAGTGTGACCTGCCCCTTCGAGGTCAACGTGGCGATTTCGTGGATGGCAGGCATGAGCGTTCTCCCGGATCTATTGAGGGGATGGTAAGGAATAATCCTTACGTGGTCAATCCTGGTTTTCTGCTGATCAAGCATGGGCGGGGAGGACGCTTAATAGCGCCGCAGGGTGAGTTACACCACTTACAGGGACACGATCTTGCAGGTCGCTGATCTATGCCCAGAGAGTTTGGTCGACTTGAATGATGTGCTGCATGGGATAATTTCTTCGTTGCTGAATGGACGCTAGCTTTAACCTGAAGCGATTTATGGAATCTTGATGCCCAACGCATTCAGCGATGGCGTATCCATCCGGCCATTCACGGTCAGCCCACTGTCCATCTGAAAGGCCATCAACGCACCCCGTGTCGCCTTGCCCATCACCCCATCAATGGTGCCTTGGTAATACTGGCGCATGATCAGCGCGGTCTGCACACGGGTGACCAGGTTGCTTTTCTGTTCATTGGTCGCGCGGCTCTTTGAAGTGCTCGAACTTGTCCCGCTGGTAGTGCCAGACGACTGGTAGAGGCTGTTGCTGCTTGATGTCGGCGCGCTGTAGCTTCGTGTACTGGCAGCGGGTGGGCTGTAGTAGCGAGGCGCGCTATAGCCACCCGAGCCGCTGTAGTGAGAACTGTGCGAACTGTGCGAGCGATTTCCGGGAGCGGATCGTCGCGGCCTGGTTCGTAGATGAAGTGGCGGGCCAGCAGGTCCTTGTAAAGAGGCGTACTGGCTGGAAGGTCGAAGGAACTCAGGGCTCGTAATTGCGCGTCACTCACGTGCATGTACTCACCGGTATCTGAGGTGAGCAGGATGTCACGGTCATGTCCCGTGTTCATGCGCATGAATCGAAAAGGCAGCAAGCAGTAGTGTTTGGCGTCTGTCGCAATCAATGCTGGGAAATCCCACATCCAGCGAGCGCGGCTCGAGCCAAGACTTCGCGCAACCCTGCTGTTTCGCGGTTGATATGGTCCCGTAGGGCGAAGTCGTTCAGATGTTGAAGGATCTGCGAGTGGGCCTGCTCCGGGGAAAGCATCAACCTTGCTTGCGCGGGGTGGACCATGAGGCTTATCTGATTGGCTTCGATGCCGACCTGGATCGTGAACGTATCGGCAAGGGAATAAGCGGTGCGTTGCACCACGTTGAGCGGGTAGGCTGCGCTGTCGAGTTTCAGCGTGACTGGCCATGTCATTGGAACCGGTCCTTAAAATCCTTTATGGGCGTGTGTGGATTTTGCCGATTGACGAGGCATTATGCCATCATGATTGTTTACATTTGCACGCATTTGTTCAGCGTGGTATGAGGCGCGCTCACTACGACTCGGCCATTCATACCGGGTAGGGCTCGTATCTCCCTCAGTCCATTCATCCGTATCAATAGCCTGCTTGGCCTCAGACTGGGGGCATCCTTTTCAAACCATTCAAAACATGCCCTCAAATATGCTCAAAATGTAGGCATTGGCTGGAAGTAAATGGCTCTTCGAGGCTAGGAAAAAAGGGAGAATTGATCAGCTAAACAGCCCGCCCGACAACGCCTAAAGACTGTCAGGGTCGCCAAAAAACATTTTGACTAGGCTCTAGGGCGGTAGTTGCAGCCTGAAAAAATCGAAGTGTGCCCCCAGTTTTGCCCCCATTTGTACCGGATGTGGGAGCGATCGCGATTGGCGATTTTTGATACGGACCAGGGTGGTCGTCGATGGTTCTTAGTGTATGGCAGTCTCGGCGTGTATGGCTGAGAGCTGGATGATTGGTTACTCAAGGCGGGGGATGGCGGCTGGCAGGGCTACACCGCGCCAGAGCTTCGCTGGTAGCATGTGGCCAGTAGCTAGGCAAGGCTAATCCTCATCCACCACTCGGGTATCCGTAATGGCCGTTGAAGCAGGGAAGTACGCAGACGTCTATCGCAGTTGGCAGCAGCATCTGTTCAATTTCAATCTAGCCGTTCGGGATACCCAGACGCCGGGTTTGCGCAAGCCGCAACTGGCCGCGCTGTACGCCGCGCTGGGGCATCTGGTGATGGCACCCGCCACGACCGCCACGATCGTCATGCCGACCGGTACCGGGAAAACCGACACCATGCTCGGGCTGCTGGTCGCCGGGCGGTTGCCCAGGACCCTGGTTCTGGTGCCTTCCGACCCGTTGCGTTCGCAGCTGGTTGAGAAATGCCTTGAGCTGAAGAAGCTACGGGAGATTGGTGCCGTTTCGGTCACCGCACTCAACCCAGTGGTGCAGGCGATCGGTTCAGGCCTTTCGGCTGACGGGGTCCAACAGCTAGCCGAGGCCAACGTCATCGTTGCCACGCCGCAAGCGCTGCAACGCTTCGACCAGCCGGCCTTGGAGGCCTTGGCCGCGTCGTGCAGCCACCTGATCATTGATGAGGCGCACCACGTGGCCGCCCTGACCTGGGACCGGGTGAAAACCGCGTTCAAGGATAAGCCCTGTCTCCAGTTCACGGCCACGCCGTTCCGTGAGGACAACCAGCCGCTGGATGGCAAGATCATCTACAACTACCCGCTGAAGGATGCCCAGATCGATGGCTACTTCAAGGCAATCGAGTTCCATCCGGTGCGCGAGTACAACTTGGAACTGGCTGACCAGGTGGTGGCTGATAAGGCAGTCGAGCTGTTGCGAAACGACCGCGCGCAAGGGTTCAACCACCTGCTGATGGTGCGTGCACGGTCACAGAAACGTGCCGCCGCACTGTTTGAATTGTACAAACAGCATGAGGATCTTTCGCCCATTCTCATCCACAGCAAGGTACCGAATCGGGCCAAACTACTGGGTGAAATCGTCGAAAAGAAATACAAGATCATTGTCTGTGTGGACATGCTGGGGGAAGGCTTCGACTTGCCGGAGCTGAAGATTGCGGCTATCCACGACCAGCACCGCAGTCCCGCCGTCACCCTGCAGTTTATCGGTCGCCTGACACGAGTCGATGATACGCTCGGTGACGCCAAGTTCGTCTCGAACATAGCCAACCAGAAAGTCGACTACCAGATGGCGGTGCTGTACAAGGAAAGTGCCGACTGGAGTGCGGTGATCCGCGATGTCAGCCAGGACAAGATCGCTCGCGAGGTCGAAAAAGAAACGTTCACCGAACAGTTTCCTGAGGATGCCGATGCCGAGGACATTTTCGGCTTGAACCCTAACCCCAAAATCAGTGCGATCGCCTACCACTTGGAGCGTGACGACTGGCGACCCGAGAAGGCCAAGCACTTCTCGCAAAAGAAAGAGCCGCTGCAGCTCCTGTCCATCAACGACGAGGCCGACACCATCGTCATGGTAACGCGGCGCGAAACGCCTGTCGGCTGGGCGCAAACGTCGACAATTGTGGACACCAACTGGATCCTCTACCTGGCCTACTATCATGCGCCCGACAAGACGCTGTTCGTCCACTCTTCCGGGGATGAATCGCAAACCAACCGGTTCCTGAGCCTGATCGCCAAGGATGCCCGACGCATCAGCGGCGAGCCGACCTTCCGCACCTTGCACGGCATCAAACTTATGAAGCTGCAGAACGTGGGCCTGTCGCGCATGCGCAAGGATCTGCGCTTCACCATGCATGTCGGGCGCGACATCAATACCGTCATCAGTGAAATCGAGAACGGCACGGCGAGGAAGTCCAACATCTTCGCAACCGGCTACGAGGATGGCCAGCGCACCACCGTTGGCTGTTCGCACAAGGGCAAGATCTGGGAGATGAACGCGTCAAGCATCAACGACTGGATCGAGTGGTGCAAGCGTGCCTCGCAGAAGCTCAACGACGCGACGATCAACCCCTCTGACGTTTTAAAGGATGTGATTCGCTCGGAAAAGATCGAGCGGGCGTGGCCCGAGGGCCTGTTCTATTCCGATTGGCCTGCGTCGATCCTGATCGAAAATGAGCAGAAGATCTCGCTGGCGTACCTGGCGGAGGTGTTCAACTTGCTGGATGTCGAACTGGGCAAGCCTCGGCGAATCGATGCACTGACGCTGGAGGTGCCCATCAGCGCAACGGCAGTCGATGGCACGGAGCGCCAACTGCCTGATATCACGATCCGGCTGTTGGATGACGGCTACAAATTCTCCTGCCCGGGGGTCAAGATCGTCTTCGCTGAAGAGGGCTCGTTCGAGCAGTATCTGGATACTAACCCGTTGGTGTTGCTGGCCGTCGACGGTTCGATGGTCGAAGGTAATTATCGCTACTTCTCCCCCAACAGTTTGGACCTGAAGCTGCCGGTCGCCCTGATTGAAGCCTGGGATTGGGGCACGACTCAGATCCACAGCGAGTCGATGCGGGCGGACCGCAACCCGGATACCGTTCAAGGATTCACCTATAGCCGAATCGAGGACGATTACACGTTCATTTTCAACGATGATGGCGCCGGTGAGATCGCCGATCTGGTGGCGATCAAGGAAAGCAAGGACGCCATCTTTGTCGACCTGTATCACTGCAAGTATTGCCCTCAGCAAGATGGCGAGGCGCGGCCGGGCGCGCGCGTTTCCGACGTCTACGAGGTCTGCGGCCAGGCATCACGCTCGGTGAAGTGGTTGCACACGGAAGAAAAGTTCTTCAATCGATTGTTGCACCGCTACCAGCAATCGTTGCCCAAAGGCTTCGACAGGATCCTCAAGGGGGAACCCATGGATCTGGAGCTACTGCGCAACAAGTGCCATGACCATGAGGTGGTGTTCCGGTTTGTGATTGTTCAACCCGCCATTTCGGCAGCTAAAATATCGTCTGATCAGCTTGCAGTGCTCGGTACTAGTTACTCGTACATAAAAAGTGTATCTGGCTCGGATGTGAAAGTGATTACGAGTGCTTAAATTGACTGGCTAAATTAGTGCGCTGTCTTTTTTGCGGTGGATATTTATTAAGGAAGGGCTTAGATTAATATGGAATCCCAGCCATGGTTGAAAGCAATGCAAAATGGCGAGTTGGGCGAGGCTAGGGCGAGGGCGTTTTTACTAGATCGCTTTTGGGTGCTTGAGCGGTCCGTCGATATTGAAGGGGCAGATCTAATAATCCAGCGCCGTCTTATGGGTCGAAGTTTGTTTGACAGGAGGGCGCCGGCGCTTGGGGTTGTTCAAGTTAAATTTTTTGCGCATTCCAGTACCACCCATTACGTCAGTCAGGCTTACGTGGTAGGGGAGGATAATAAACCGCGATTGGAATTTTTCCTCCTCTGTATGTCAGGTGATGAAGATTCACCGGCCGTTCATCTTGTGACAGGGGTGGAGATCTTTGAGTCATTCGATTTGGTAGATGTCAATGGTGCTCTTAAGTATCGAGTATCATACAGGTATCTAAAATCCAGAAAGGACTTGTTGGTTGCTAACAAAAGATTGGCTTTGAATCGAATGGAATCTATCTTGCAGCAAGTCGACTTTGACAGGAATCGCCAATTTGTTTCTTGGGCGCTCCCACCAGTTGTTGAGGTTTCAAATGCAATAGTGCCTGTTTTTTTAGAGCCAATTGACAATTGGTGGGGTGATATACCTTCAGGGTTCAGAGAGTTAAAAGGCAAGGCTTGTTCTGCGCTGGATGTTATCGAGGAAGTGCATGGGAAGCTTGTCCAAATTATGGTCGAAGGTGATCCTCTAATCGCTGAAAAGATTGTTAGGGACATAGAATTTGAGTGTGGTGGCTATGGACGAGGCTGGGCCATTCCACTTCCGGACGATTTGTGTTCGGATGATTTCTTTCAGGCGTGTAGAATTCATCGGGTCATGGTGGATGCACTTCGCCGTGATGGGCTGCTCGACTCGTTTGTTGGATTTCGGGCAAGGCTGAAAAGGATATTTGTTGAGTTTCTTGAAGGGAAGATTCCTTTGGGGCCTAATGTGGTTTGTGTTATAGATATCAAATATTCGCTGGTTAACTTTGGGGTCAACTCGTGCAAAGTGAGATTGGAAGACGTTTGTGAATATTTTGGTCTTGCTTTTGAGTTGAATAAATATGGACATGTGCCGATATCAGGGAATAGGTACTCTGGCATCGATAAATTAACAGACAGTCGTGTGCAAATGTACATAGTGGCGGGGCGATACAGTCTTTCTGATGTCGAGGGTCAGGATCTTTATGAGAAGTATAGCAATGCGGAGTTTAGTATCTATACTGAGTGTATGGATGGCTTGTTTGCTTTAAAATATGGCGATCCGTACTCTCTTGCGTGTTGATTATTCTGGTTTTTAACGAAAATTCAATAAGTCATTGAGCCCGATTTATCGTGCTGGCGATGTAGTGCTAGGTTTTGTACGAGAAGTATGGTCATCGAAAATTATGGTGGCGTGCTTGCCCCGCGATCTGCCGCAGCGCGGCAGCAAAGCCTGAATTTGCGGCATGTTTGACACTGTTTGATATCGGGTAAAGGAGCGCTTCGCACCCCATCGCGGGGCAAGCTGCTCCCACAAAACTTTTCTAACAGAGCTTAGGTCAATTGCACAGCGTTCGACGGCGAGCAGCGAGTGATTGTTCAAAAATAAGATTGTTGATCGTTAGGCTGGGGGCATCTTTCTCAGAACATCCAATACATGCCCTTGGATATGACCTCGAATGTGCAATCCTCTGGAATTAAATGGATCTCCATGGTCTATGAGAAGGCAGAAATAATCAGATGAACAGCCTGCCCGACGACGCCCAAAGACTCTCAGAGGCGCCGAAGAACATTTTGACATGGCTCTAGGACGGTGGTTTAAGACCATAAAAACAGATAATGCCCTCAGTTTTGCCCCCAGATACACGGGGTACGAGAGCCGTCGCAACCGGCGACTTCTCACGGACTCCAGTATGGCAGTTGATGGCTTTCGGTATAATCCCTCATTGGATCTGGAGGTAGGGTGCAGGGCTCATCAAGGACAAGCTAATCCGCTCTCGTAGCAATCGCCCAATGCAGCTGTTCAGGGTATATGTTGGCCCTGGGCAAACGATGCCGGTACGGGGAGAGACAGGCTGGCTGCTCACCACCGAAACGTCAGTGGCGGCGAAAGTAGGAACATGCCGTTTAGATTTCCAGGCTTGGCTGTTTGATCAATAAGGGCTTAAACCTCTGCTTCCCAGGGGCGACGCACGAATCGGACATAGACCCCCAGGGCGTCAACTGGTGATGAGTATTTCCTTACCCCGACGTCGGAGCTGATTAGAAGGATCGGTGCACTCGGTTTCGCGGGGACCTCAGTGACTAACCAAGGGGCGAGGCTTTGCACAGGCCGGTGTAGGAATGCTGTTTCGCGCCGTAGCCCCAGTGCCTCACGTACGTTCTCCTTCGAGGAACTGCGCACGTCTTTGCAACTGATCCCCGCAAAGACCTGCAAGTGAGACGGACGCTCTCCCGCACCAGGTTCAAGTACACAGACGTCAAGCTCGTGTCGGGCCTTGCGGGGGGCGTTTCCCGGATATCCGCCGTAATGCGCCCAGCTCAGCGACTCAAACTCGACCGATGTCCAAGCTTCCCCTACTGGTCGGCCAGCGGCATCGAGCAGATCAAAGTGTGAGAATCTCTGGCGATCAGCTAGAGCTGGTTTACTCGCCACAATCACCTCAGACGCTTTACCTCCTTTGGAAGGTGGCCGATGAATGATTGACCCTTTAGGGTGTGCACGCCGAAATACCCTCAGCAAGCGAGCTAGAACCAGCATTTCGTACAGCTTATCGCGGGTCACCGCTTGTAGTTGCAGAGGGGGAGGCGCTTTCGCGGCAATATCGAAGAGCGCGCCCACGGCTTTGACCAAGTCAGGTGCTGCCGGTTGGTTCTTCTTATTTTTCTTGGTGCTTGCCGCCAGGGGTGATGGAGTGGTACTCATAAATCCTCGTTGGTCTCTCGTGGGAGAAATTTGAGCAACGCTTCCCGTAACGCAATTTGCTGCTTCGTCGGGCGCCGTCCAAGGTTATGTCGTAGGTTGGTTTTTCGGTTGCCGACGCGCATATGCATTGACTCGACCTGCTGGTCGCGTGCGAGCAACTCGTTGAGTTCCCGGCGAACTGCCTGTTCGGTTCCGCTGTTCACCGGAAAAGCCAGCACCATCAGTAACGACAGGGCCTCTTCAAATCGCTCTTTGGTCTCGCTGCGCCTTGCGGCTTCCGCGTAGCCGCTGCTTGACCTATTACGCTGTGGCTCCTCTCCAAGGGGCTCATCAGGCTCGACTGGCGCGCTGAGCTTCGCCAGCTCCATGAACTGGTGCACCAATGGTCCCTCATACGTGCAAGCTCGTCGATGTATCTCGCGAAGTGCCTGTTCCAGGTCGTCCTCACCTCGTAATGTGATCTGCATGTTTCCTCCATGATTGTTTCAGTGTCGTGGGTCAGACAGCTATGCCGTATTTTTTCAGAGACGATTGTGCGACCTTGACTCATCCACTGATGTCTCAAACTTCTGTCCTGCTGGCTCGGCAACCAGGTTTAACGCAGTATCGAGTCAGACTTAGTCTCTGAAGCAGCGCTGCTGAGCAGCCAAATCAGCGCAGGGGATTGCTTGACGTGTTCTGCCATGGTTGTCATTGCAACCTTGAGAGGCGGAATAGTCGACACCACGACATCGTAATTCTCGGCAGGCTGTAAACGAACGCCAATGATGACACTTTTGTCTTCTTGTTCGCGGGCGTAGGCAATAAAGCCATTCTCCAACGGATGCACATATTCTCCAGTCCGCACGTCGGGATAGTTTGGGGCCTTGTGGAAATCACTTCGTAGTGCAATGACTTTGGTCACGGCCTTGAAGGCCGGGCTGAAGTTGTCGGTAAGGTAGTCGTAGCTCATGGCAAATAGCACGCTAATGATAAGAGCCCCTGCACCATGGAACATGATCATACTGCGAGATTGCTTGAATTTAGCCTGAAAGCCGAGGAGCGCGGTCAAGCGGGTCATATGTTGCCAGGCTGCTTCGAATGGCAGGCTGATCATCGCGATGACCATGATCAGCATTGCTGTCAGACCAAGGAGTATTGCCACCACAAGCAGCCACGATGGAATGTAAAACAGCAACGCGAGAAAGCCGACTGTCAGATCAAAACTTTGAGGGGGCAGCCCTAACGTCTCGGCAACCGCGAAACGCGCGCATGCTGTGGATATCAGCAGTGCAAGCAGATGCATAATGATGATGGGCGTTTTGGCGAATGGCTTATCCCATGCTGTATGGAGCCAGCGGGCGAAAGGGATGCACCAGGCAATGAATCCGCAGATTATCAATGCAGCCGCGACCGTCGTCCCGATGGTTAGCGCGGATATGCCCGTATATTGGGAAGCTGCAATCGTGATGAGGTACGTAACTACCGAGGCGAGATAGAACCGTTGGGATACGGAATATTGCTGGAATTTGGCGAGCAGTTTTGCTTTCAGAGCTATCATTTTTCATCCTTGAACTTCTTTTCAGTGCTTCTAAATCCATGCGGATAGCAATGCTTGGCCGCCTTGATGTACGTCTTGTTCTGCCAGTTGAGGCGGATGACCTCGTGGCGGCCCATCAAACCCACACGAGTTCAGCTTATTTATGTGGGCACGAATGACGAATCAATCGGCTGGCAGACAATTCGCCACATCCCGCGTACGCCGTCTTCGACCCAAGTGCCTTCCAGCACATTCGAGCCTTCGAAGCGGTGCAGCGTTGCTCTGCCGTCGAAGCCTTCTGCTTGCAGTTCGTAATGCCCCAGGCCTTTTGCCTGGCCTCGGTATTGCCAGGTCTGCCCCGCGTCGTCATAGGAGACGGTGATAAACTCGATGTCGATCGTAACCTTGCAGGGTTGATCAAACGACGCGGCACTGCTGGGGCGGAAGGTGTCCATTTTGGCGTACATGTTGGCGTCCTTGTAAAGATATCAGGAGCTGTTCAGGGCAGCAGCCAAGTGCTGTTTGGGGTGGTGGACCGGATGCCGACTGCCTGGCACTGCTCCAGAATCGGCAGAATGTAAGTGATATTGGTGCGGCCCGGCTTGCCTTCTGCTCTGTAACGAGCCGCCTGGCAAAGTGGGCCGGCTTTTTCGTACGTATGGTTGGAGTTGATTTCCACCGCTTGTGCTTGGCCGAAATGACTGTTATCGGCGAGGTAGTCCAACGTTTGCTGGAAAGCTGCTCGAGTCAGCGCCAACTGCGAGTCTTCCGACCCGGTCTCAATCACAACGCGATTTGCATCACGGTCGTGATTCGGAAACGGGCGCTACGCGACGGTGTTTGCAGTTCCTTGCCTTGCAGGCGGCTGATCAATGCCCAGAGAGTGTTGTCGACTTGAATGATGTGCTGCATGGGATAATTTCCTTCGTTACTGAACGGACGCTAGCTTTAACCTGAAGCGATTTATGGAATCTTGATACCCAACGCATTCAGCGATGGCGTATCCATCCGGCCATTCACGGTCAGCCCACTGTCCATCTGAAAGGCCATCAACGCACCTCGTGTCGCCTTGCCCATCACCCCATCAATGGTGCCTTGGTAATACTGGCGCACCATCAGCGCGGTCTGCACACGGGTGACCAGGTTGCTTTTCTGCTCATTGGTCGCGCGGCTCTTTGAAGTGCTCGAACTTGTCCCGCTGGTAGTGCCAGACGACTGATAAAGGCTGTTGCTGCTTGACGTACTGCTCGAAGCACTCGGCGCGCTGTAGCTTCGGGTACTGGTAGCGGGTGGGCTGTAGTAGCGAGGTGCGCTATAGCCACCCGAGCCGCTGTAGTGAGAACTGTGCGAACTGTGGGATCGGTGCGAACTGTGCGATCGATGTGCCGCATAGATGTTGACGGTGTCTGACGCATTGAGCGTATCGGCAAATACCGGGGGCTGTAGCTTGTCGTTGGGTTGCCAGTTCGCATCGGCGAGCGACAGATGGCCCGCCTGTGCCAGGGTGGTACCTGCCATTGGCAGCAAGCTGATCCCACTGATCAGGACTTTCCAGCGGTCGAGCAATTTCACTGTGCACTCCTTGCATAGGCGCTAAAGGCCTCGGTCGATAGTAGTTGTACGCCGCGGCTCTGCCAGCGGTCGGTGTGGGATCTGAAGAAGCCAGAGCAATGTTTGACGGCAGCGCATTGCTGGCAGGTATCGATGAACAGGTTCTTCCAGTCCGAGATGCTCTGGCGGGCGAAGCGCGAGAGGTGGGCCGGGATCAGGCACAGGGGCAAGTTGTAGATCGAAACCGGCACTCCGCGGTTGAACAGGAAATAAACGGCCTGGCTCAACGACTCTTGATAGTCCAGCGGGTCAACCCACAGTTCTTCGTAGTTCTTCCTGGCCAGGCCGGTACTTTCGATACCCATCAGCGCAACATGCCGCACGAAGGGCAGGTTCCTGAACACGTAGTGGGTGAGTTCGGGCAAGCGTGGAGTGGTCAGGCGATTGAGCACCACGCGTATCTCGATGATCTGGTTGGCGCGCGCCAGGTTGTAAAGACCTTGCAGGGTTTCGCTGAACGCGCCTGGAGCCTGCACCACATGGTCATGGTCTTCGGCATTGTCGGCATACATCGGGATGCCCCAGCTCAACTGAGGGTGGCCGATTGCAGAGAGCGCTGCGATCCAGCTAGGGTCTTGGAACAGACGCCCGTTGCTGAGCACATGAATGGATTTCTGCGGCAAAACGGCTTTGCACTTGGCCAGGATTTCGAGCAGGCCGTCGCGATAAAGCGTTGGTTCTCCGCCGCTGATTCCCAGATTTTCCTCGCCCGGGTCCATCAGGTCGATCAGCCGTAGGTTCTCCTCGATGTGCCAACGGTCATCGATATCTTTGGGCGGCTGCGAGCACATCAGACAGAGGCTGTTGCAACGATCAGTCATGAACAGCAGGTTGCTGTCTGAGCCTCGTCGATAGAGCACTCGCACCATCGCGTTGCCTGGTGTGATGGCAATGACATCGCCGGGCTGCACGACATCCGCATCTTTAGGGGTGTGCAGGTGTGGCCGCGCGCTGTCGAAGTCGCCGATCAATGGCTCCGGGATCAGGAATCCACCCACTGGTAAAGAGAGCAGGTGAGGGCTCCGTAGCCGTTCTTCGTTTGGCAGCCAAAGCAGCAGGTCACCGAACTCAGCGCTTCCGGCACAAACAGCCAGGCCTTGTTCGATGAACTCATCCAGAGTGATGACCTTGAGCAGTTTCGGCTCATTCAGGTGATGGATTTCGAAGTGGGTATCTTTGCGCAGCATCGCCATCAGCCCCTGTAACCCGGGAACCGGACATCGTCGTAAGAGCGCCTGTTCAACCAAGACAGCAGCACCCTTTGCACGTTGTCGTCGCCATCGCAAAGCAGGACGAAAAGATGCTTCAGCAGCCCCATGTTCTTCTTGCAGAAGCTGCTGAACACTCGGTGTCCGATCGGGTCAGATTGGCGGGCATAGTGTTCGACGGGGTCAGCACCACAGTACGGAACAAGTGCGCAGTCGGAGCAGCCCGGCAGCGCCTCTGCTACGCCACTGGCGAGCAACGCATTCATAACGGGCGATGCGAGTAATTCAGGCAATGGTTGCTGCACTGTGCCGAGCCTCAAGCCGTCTTCACCCATCTCCAGTAACATTCGGGCTTCGTCCGAGGGATAGACGTAACCGTCATAGTTGTAAACCAGCGCCGCAGTGCCTGCGCCCGCAGGGGAGCGCAGGTCTACATATCCGGAGGAGAAGGGTGTCAGGATATTCTTCAGCAACAGGCTCGTATAACTCTCTGAGAGGTATACGCCCTGTTGGTTGATATGCAGCAAATAGGCCAGTGCCTTCTTGTAGAAGGCCAGGTATCGCTCAATAGGGTAATCAAGTCGATGGGCACTCTTGGTGGCAAACCCATAAGGGCTCAGAGGTCGAAGCGAGATGCTGGAGAAGCCCTGGTTTACATACTCATCGATGATCGCTTCAGGCTGCTCGAGGCTTCTTGAAGTCAGCGTGGTCAGCGCGGAAACTGCATTATGGCCAAGGCGCTCACGGACCCACTGGATGCCTTTTACAGTGCGTTCGTAGGAGTCTCGTGACGGGGTAGGGCGGTTGGCATTGTGTAAGGGCGCCGGCCCATCGAGCGAGGTCGAAAACTGGATGCGATTTTGTTCTGCGAAGTCGAGTATTTTCTCCGTCAGGTGGTGCAGCGTCGTGGTGATAACGAACTGGATATCCCGTTGTTCGACCACGTTCCGCTCGACGACCCATTCGACAATCTGGCGGACGCGCTCGAAGGCCAGAAGCGGCTCGCCACCCTGAAACTCCACAGTCAAGGCGGGAGCGTTCGATTCGAACAGGCGATCGACCGCCGCCTGCGCATCCGCTTCCGATAGGTCGTGGCCGGATCCTCCCAGAGGGGCCCGCGACACCTGGCAGTACTGGCAGGTGTGGTTGCAGCGCAATGTAACCACGAACAAGTGCAGTGCAGGGCCATGGAAGAGGAAGTCCTTGCGGCTGCGATACTGCGCGGCCATTTCTGGAAACGGGTCGTGGCGGCCTGGTTCGTAGATGAAGTGGCGGGCCAGCAGGTCCTTGTAGAAAGGCGTACTTGCTTGAACGTCGAAGTAACTGAGGGCTCGTAATTGCGCGTCGTTCACGTGCATGTACTCACCGGTATCGGAGGTGAGCAGGATGTCACGGTCATTTCCCGAGTTCATGCGCATGAATCGAAAAGGCAGCAAGCGGTAGTGCTTGGCGTCTGTCGCAATCAGTGTCACTGCGAAACCCCACATCCAGCGAGCGCGGCTCGGGCCAGGACTTCGCGCAACCCTGCTGTTTCGCGGTTGATGTGGTCGCGTAGGGCGAAGTCGTTCAGATGCTGGAGGATCAGCGAGTGAGCCTGCTCCGGGGAAAGCGTTAGCCTTGCTTCAGCGGGGTGGGCCGTGAGGCTTATCTGATTGGTTTCAATACCGACCTGGATCGCGACAGTGTCGGCCAGGGAATAAGCGGCGCGTTGCACCACGCTGAGCGGGTAGGCTGCGCTGTCGAGTTTCAGCGTGACTGGCCATGTCATCGGAACCGCTCCTTCAAATCCGCTGGAAACGTGTGGATTTTGCAGGTTGCTTAGGCATTATGCCATCATAATTTTTTGCATTTGCACGCATTTGTCCAGCGTGGTGGGTGGTGCGCTCACTACGGCTCGGCCATTGATACGGGGTAGGGCCGAGGGTTCATATCTCCCTCAGTCCACCCATCCTCATCAATAGCCTGCTTGGCCTCAGGCTGGGGGCATCCTTTTCAAACCATCCAAAGCATGCCCTCAAATATGCCCCCAATGTAGCAATCCACTGGAAGTGAATGGAGCTCCATGGTTTGTGGAAAGGCAAAAATGATCAGCTGAACAGCCTGTTAGACGACCCCTAAAGACTCTCAGGATCCCCAAAGAACATCTGAATCCGCGACCGCAACCAGCGTTCGCTCGGGTCATTGTCCTGGGAGCCGCGCCAGGCCATATGCAGCTCGAACGTGCGCATCGGCAAGGGTGGGTCTTCGGCGCGGATGCCGCCGGCGGCGGTCAGGGCCTCGGCGGTGTAGTCGGGTACCGTGGCCAGGATATCGGTGCCCGCCAGCAAGGTGCCCAGGCCATTGAACTGGGGCACGGCGAGCACAACATGGCGCTTGCGGCCGAGCTTTTCCAGTTCTTCGTCGATAAAGCCGCTCAAGTCGCCGGCGAACGACACCAGTGCATGGGGGCGCGCGCAGAAGTCGTCCAGGCTCAGGGCGCCGGGCATGCTGTCGGCCCGCAATAATTTGGGCTGGCTGCGGCGCAGGACTTTGCGCTTGGCGTTGGCCGGCAAGTCGGTGGTGTAGCTGACGCCCACGGAGATTTCCCCGGAAGTGAGCAGCGCCGGCATCAGGATGTAGTTGACGCGACGCACCACCAGCACGATGCCAGGGGCTTCGGCGCGCAGGCGCTTGAGCAGCATCGGCAGCAGGGCAAATTCGACATCGTCGGACAGGCCGATGCGAAAAACGGCGGTACTGGTTGCCGGGTCGAAGTCGGCTGCGCGGCTGACGGCGGTGGAAATCGAGTCCAGGGCCGGCGACAGCAGTTCGAAGATCTCCACCGCCCGGGCAGTGGGTTCCATGCTGCGTCCGGTGCGCACGAACAGTGGGTCGTCGAACAGTCCGCGCAAGCGCGAGAGCGCGGCGCTGATCGCCGGCTGGCCGAGGAACAGCTTCTCGGCGGCACGGGTCACGCTGCGTTCATGCATCAGGGTTTCGAATACGATCAACAGGTTCAGGTCGACGCGACGCAGGTCGTTCCGGTTCATCTTGAGTCCTGGCTGAGTCACTTAAACTTGATGAGAGCGACCCCGGGCAATGGAAGGTCGGGGTGAATCTTACGGGCAAAGGCTGGTACTCTGCACCGGCTAATTCACTTTTACCGGTGGCCCCGGCATCAATGCCAGGCATGTCGACTATTAACGGCCACTGATAGTTTTGCTTGCAAAGCCCGGATAGAGTTCAGGGCATTGAGGTTCTTTCTGACGAGGTTTGCGATGTCCCGCATGATCCGTTTTCACAAGTTTGGTCCGGCCGAGGTGCTCAAGTGCGAAGAGCACGGCGTCGTTGCGCCGGGGCCCGGTGAAGTGCAAGTGGGCGTCGAAGCCATCGGCATCAGCTGGTACGACGTGCTTTGGCGGCAAAACCTGGCTTCGTCCCAGGTTCGCCTGCCTGCCGGTATCGGCCATGAGATGGCCGGCGTGGTCACGGCGCTGGGCGCCGGTGTCGAGGATTTGAAGATCGGCGACAAGGTCGCCAGTTTCCCGGCGCAGAGCGCCAATGATTACCCCGTCTATGGCGAGCAGGTGATCTTGCCGCGTACGGCGTTGACCCGTTATCCGGATGTGTTGAGCCCGGTGGAAGCCGCCGTGCACTACACGCCATTGTTGATTGCCTACTTCGCGTTGGTTGATCTGGCACGGGTCAAGCCGGGGCAAAGCGTTTTGGTCACCGATGCGAGCCACTGCGCCGGTCCCTGTTTTGTGCAGTTGGGCAGGGCCTTGGGGCTCAAGGTGTTGGCGGCGACCAAGCTGGCCAGCGAGCGTGATTGCCTGCTGGCGCTGGGCGCCGACCAAGTGATTGTGACCGAGGAGCAGGATCTGCTGATGCAGGTCCAGAAGTTCACCGACGGCCGCGGGGTCGATGCCGTATTCGACGGCCTGGGCGGCCCGCAGATGTCGTTGCTCGGTGATGTGCTGGCTCCTCGTGGCAGCCTGGTGTTGTATGGCCTGCAGGGTGGTAATCAAACCCCGTTCCCGGCTTGTGCAGCGTTCCAGAAGAACATCCAGTTCTTTGTGCACTGTATCGGCAATTTTACCGGCAAGCCGGAACTGGGCATTGCCCAGGATCAGGCGGCACTCCAGCGGGCCCTGCGTGAAATCAACCAGTTGACCGCCGACCGGGTGTTGCTGCCACTGCCGAGCAAGGTGTTTGCCTTCGAGCAGTTTGTCGAAGCGCACCGCTACATGGATGGCTGCCCATGCCGCGAAAGGGCGGTGCTCACGGTTGGAACTGTTGAGTAGGTCTTTTAGCTTGTTTTTGTAGGTCGATTCTTGGTTTCGCTTTTAGACCTCGTCAATGTTCGCTGCTGGATAACTGAGAACACCTTGCCGTACTGGCGAGGTGTTTTTTTATGGGCGCGACTCAGTCTGTCTGATAGCGGCTTGTTGTTGGATTAGTCAACTTTACAGTGGCTTCGGTTTGCTTAACTGAGTGGGTTTATTCCGCAGATCTGTATCTTTTAATTATGCATTTGGCGCCGATAATCGCTAGTAAGTTTTTAGTTGTGGCGAAACGCCTACGTATAAATTCTTAGTTGTTGTTCGGTTCGGAGTGCTTGGGGCAATCGCCATCTTTTGCTCGAGCTCTCTGATTCTTGGTCAAGCTGTTGGCCCCGCTTGAAGGTACCAGAAAAGGCGGCTGCGGGTTGCAGATGGTGCACCGCTACGCACTTTTACACAACATTGTGTTTACCGTCTGGCCCTGTCTTCAAAGGTATCTTCTCATTTGAAATTAGCAGGGGTCGGGAGTTGGCCGGTGTGTCGAGTCTTCATGACGCTACATGGAGGCTCAGTATCGATAAGGATGTTATGAACTCCATTCATCAGCAAGCCATGACCTATGTTTATAAACAAGTACTGCAGCGCTTGCTTAGTTATCTCGGACGTTCTGAACGGGCGGCACTTCAACTCTTGTGCCAGCGTTTGATTGTTACGGCAGGCGGGCTGGACCGTATAGCCGATTATAAGGTTCTGCTGGCCCACGGCGGTGGCAAGGACAGCAGCTATACCCTGGCCCTGTTGCGAGCGGCACAATTGAGCATTGCTGCCCGTTCGCCTGCGACATTTGCTTTGCGCGTCGCCACGTTGCGCCATCCGGGAGTGACCTCTGTGGTCATGAGCAATATCCAGCGCGGATACAGCGCGCTGTTTCTCCACGACGATCCGCGGGTCGAGTTGCTGATGATCGATCACGATCAGGTGCAGCCCTTTTCACATCAGAGCGCAATCGACGTGGCCAGCCGGGACCGGCATCGCAGCACCCTGCTGATCAATGCCCACCTGACGGCGGGGGACGGTCGTTCCAGCTTCTGCAATCACTGTTACCTGACAATGAGCGATCTGTACCTGCGCGCCAGTCGGTGGGAGGGCGGGGTCGATTTGTTGGTCAGTGGCGATTCAGTGCGAGAGCAAAAGCGCTATCTGGCTTGGCTCTCGCGGGTCGCGCGGACACCTGGCGAACCACGGCGGGCCAGGGTCATGGACCTGGCTTCATTCGGGCAGACCTGTGCCCAATTGCGCCACGACTATCAGCGGCAGTTAGGCGACCCCGAAGCCGTTCCGGTCGCTGCTCTGCCGGCGGCGGTGCGGCCGACACTGTTTATGGGCCTGCATGACCTGATCGGCGCGCCGCTGGAGTTACGCTGGTCGTTGCTGCAGGAGTTTCTCGGGTTTCGTTTCGATGACCTGTCCTTCCATTTCAGCGAATCCGACTGCGCCAACCCTCTGCTGATGGCCCATCTGCGCGGATTGCAGGCCGAGCAGGTCAGGGGGCTGAGCTACTCCGTGGGCATCGGCGAGTACCTGCAACTGGCCGAAGCACTCATGCGGAAAAAACGGATGCCAGCGTTTCTGATCGAGCAGGCGCTGAGTGCCTATGATTCGGCGCAGAAGATCAAAGCCCGCCGTGGCCTGGCAGCTGCCTACGCACAGGATGCCTTCGGGCTTAACGAGCATAGCTTGGTGTGCCTGTTGTTCAGCCCTTTTGTCGACCGCGGCAAAGGGCTGGAAAACTACCTGCGGCAGGTGCATCCCGGCATGCTCGTGGCCTTGGCCGAACTGCACCGGGCGCTGATGGCTCAATCGGCGTCCGAGCAAGCGATACGGTGGCTGACTCGGATCAGTGGACTGTCCCTGCTCTCTCTGCAGAGCCTGTACCGCATGCAACGTGTGAATTTCAATGACCCTGACAACCTGATCGCGCGCATTCGCTGTAGCGACCCTGACAAGCACCGTGTCACCGTGATCGATTGTGCCACTGGCGACTCGGCCAAAGTTCTGTTGTCGGGGCGTTGAGGGTGTCCCGAGCGAGTGGCAAGAAACGCAGTGACTTTGCTTACCAGGCGGTCTACCGCTATCTGGTCAGCCTGATCAATGCCACGGACAGCCATGTCCGGGTCAAGCTACCGTCCTTGCGCCGTTTGGCCGAGCGGCTGAATGTGTCGATCTCGACCATCCAGTACGCCTATTCGCTGCTGGAGAAGGAAGGGCGCATCTATTCAGTGGCCAAGTCCGGCTACTACGCCTTGCCAGTGCATGGTGGCCCCTTGTGCAACGGGGTCCAGGATGTGCTTGAGCGCCTCTACGTGTATTCGCGACGACCCAGGATGGTGCTGCTTTGTTGCGACGAACCCGGCGCGCTGCTGCCCCTGGATGACCCGTTGCGGATGTTGGAGCGTGAACTGGCGCGCCAGTATCCGCGCCGTTCGCTGTCGTACTTTCAGCCATTTGGCGAACCTGAACTGCGCACGGCGCTGGCTGTACGCTATACCTCTTCGCCCCAGCGCTATTGGCATGCGGAGGACGTCTATATTGGCGCGGATCTGCGCAGCGTGCTGGAAATCCTGGTGGCCGCGCTGGCGCTGGAAGGCAGTACGGTGGTGGTCGAGTCGCCTTGCGACTGGGTGCTCCTACGTCTGCTGAAGGCCGGCGGTGTCAGAGTGATCGAGTGGCCGCTGAATGCAGATGGGCATCGCGAGCTGAGCGTCCTGAAGCAGATTCTTGATCGTGAGCCGGTTCGCCTGTTGCTGATGTCTTCTACCGCCGGTATGGCTCAGTGGGTGATGCCGACGCTGGAGGCACGCTGCCAACTGGCCGAGCTGCTGCATCAGCGTGAGATCTGGCTTCTGGAAAACGACTGCCATGGCGGTCTGTGTCACCAGCAGCCAGTGGTTCGCCTGCGTGAACTGGTCAATCCGGATCGATTGCTGGTGTTCTCCAGCCTGGAGAAGGTCATGGGCTCGGAGGCGCCGTTCGGATATCTGCTGTCGCGCCATTTCCGCGCTGAGCTCCAGCGCCATTTTCTGTTGCGCGCGTTTCGCCTCTCGCCAACCCGTCAGAAAGCGATTGCGCGTCTGTACCGCAGCGGACAGGTCGATCAGCACTTGGCGCAATTGCGCCAGGTGTTACGCGAGCGCATGAACGTCATGACCCGATGGTTGGAGGTGCATCTGGACGCTTGCCTCGAACTCCATGTCAGCCAGGTCGGGGCGACGATCTGGCTGCGCCTGGCCGAGCAGGTGGATGTACGCCAGGTCTTCGAGCGATTGCTGGGGCAGCGCATCGTGATTGCACCGGGTGAATTGTTTAGCCTGGAGGGCAGGTATCGGCAGTATGTGCGCCTCAGTGGCACACTGGATGGCCCCGAGAACCTCGAGCGGGCAATCAAGCTGCTGGCCGATGCCGTGCGTAGCGAAACGCACGGCTAGGCGCCCGCCTATCCAATACTGTTTGCCGGGATGCAAGCGAACTGATATCTGTACGCATGAACAGTATTAATTTGCCATGGTCCGCTGCTCTCGTGACGCTCAATCCTTTCGATGATCCCTTCTACTACCTGACTAATTTCGAGCAGGCGCTCGCCTGGCTGGCCGAGCGCTATGGCGATTTGTTGGTGGCCGAGGAGCTGGACTTTATCTGCGCCTTTGGCCAGTTGCCCAAGCCGTCCCGGGCCTTGCTGGTGCGATTGATCATGCGCAAGGGCGTGCACTTTCGTCAGGGCAAGTTGAGCTACGTGGAGATCCCCGAGGTGGCCGAGGCCGCGGCCCCGCTGATAGACCTGGGTTGGCTTGACTGCCACGCGCCACTGACGCTGGATGCACTGTTTGCGCTGCTGCAAAAGGCCGAGATCGTGCAGGTCTTCAAGGCCTCGATCCCGCACGCGACGCTGAAGAAAACCGCCTTGTTCGAGGCGCTGGCGCCCCTGTTCCCGCAGGCGCAGCGGTTCGATCAGTGGTGCCCGGCTCTGGTCGAGCAACTATTGACGCTGACCCTCAGGCCGTTGTGCGATCGGCTGCGGCTGATGTATTTCGGCAATCTGTACCAGGACTGGTCGGAGTTCGTACTCGCCGATCTGGGCGTGCTGAGCTATGAGAAAGTCGAGTTCTCGGCCCAGTCCCGTGGGTTGCGCAGTCGCGCCGATATCGACGCTTATCTCTACCTGCAGGCGTGCCGCGAGGCCTTTGAAAGCGCTGTGCCGGTGGCTGAGGTGTTGCGCCTGATCGAGTCGTTTGGCAGCGACAACCCCTGGCTGGAGCGACGGCGCGACAAACTGCTGTTCCAGCTGGGCCAGCACTGCGAGCGCCAGGCCGACTGGCCGACAGCGCGGGCGATCTATAGCGCCTGTGTGTACCGCGAAGCACGGGTGCGGTTGATTCGGGTGCTTGAGCGCGAAGGGGAGTATGGCGCCGCATTGGCCCTGGCGGAGCAGGCAGAACAGGCACCGCATAATGCCGCTGAATACCAGCAGGTCCAGCGCCAACTGCCGCGTCTGCAACGCAAGCTGGGCCAGATGCCACGGGCCCGGTCGGCGGTCCGGCCGGTCGAGCGTCTCGATCTGGAGCTGGTCCTCTGCGAGTTGCCATTGTCGGTGGAGCAGCGGGTGCAGCAGCATCTGGACGAGGCGTGCGGGCCGGTGCATTACGTCGAGAACGGCTTGATCAATTCGCTGTTCGGCCTGTTGTGCTGGCCGGCGATCTTTGCACCCTTGCCAGGGGCTTTTTTCCATCCGTTCCAGAGCGCCCCGGTGGACTTGCTGAGCGATGATTTCTACCCGCAACGGGCCGAATTGTTCGCCAACTGCCTGGCTGAGCTGGCCGACGGGCGTTATCGGCAGACCATCAGCGAGCGCTTCAAAAGCAAGTACGGGCTGCAATCGCCCTTTGTGTTCTGGCGCCTGCTGAGCGACGAGTTGCTGGAACAGGCCCTCGATTGCCTGCCCGCGGCGCACTTGCAGCTGTGGTTCCTGCGCCTGCTGGAAGATATCAAGGCCAATCGCGCGGGTATGCCCGACTTGATCCAGTTCTGGCCCGGCCAGCATCGCTACCGGATGATCGAGGTAAAGGGCCCGGGCGATCGCCTGCAGGACAATCAACTGCGCTGGCTGGAGTTCTGCGCCACCCACGGCATGCCGGTCACGGTCTGCTATGTGCGCTGGACGCCGCCATGTCCGTGAGTTATCAGATCGCTGTACGGGCGTTGTGCGAGTTCACCGCCAAGACCGGTGACCTGGACCTGCGCTTTACGCCGGCCCCAACGGCCCAGGAAGGCATTAGCGGGCACCGCACGGTGGCGGCCCGGCGCAGTGCCGACTACCAGAGCGAGCGGTTGCTTGAGGGGGTGTTCGAGCAGTTGCAGGTCCGTGGCCGTGCGGATGGCTATGACCCGCAGAGTCACTGCCTGGAAGAGATCAAGACCCATCGGGGCGACCTGGCGAAACAGCCGGCCAACCATCGGCAGCTGCATCGCGCGCAGTTATGGGTCTATGGCGCGCTGCTGTGTCGGGAGCTGCAGTGCACTGAAGTGCGGCTGGCGCTGGTGTATTTCGATATTGTCAGCGAGCGCGAGACCCGTCTCGAAGAGCAGTGCCACGCGGTCGAACTGGAGGCCTTTTTCGTCGCCCAGTGCACGGCGTTTCTCGCCTGGGCGCAGCAGGAGCTGGCCCATCGCGAGGCGCGTGACCGGGCGGCCCAGGCCCTGGTGTTCCCCCATGCCGATTTTCGCCCGGGCCAGCGGGCCCTGGCCGAGTCGGTGTACAAGGCGGTCAGCACCGGCCGTTGCCTGTTGGCTCAGGCGCCCACCGGCATTGGCAAAACCCTGGGCACGCTGTTTCCGCTACTCAAGGCCCTGGTGCCGCAGCAACTGGACAAGCTGTTTTTCCTGACGGCCAAGACCCCTGGTCGCCAGTTGGCCCTGGACGCGGCGCATGTCCTGTTTCGGCAAAATCCGCAATTGCCGCTGCGGGTGCTGGAAATGGTCGCCCGCGACAAGGCCTGTGAACATCCGCAGCTGGCCTGCCATGGCGACTCCTGCCCACTGGCGCGGGGTTTCTACACGCGCCTGCCGGCCGCGCGCCAGGCCGCCAGCCAGGTAGCGCTGCTCGATCAGGCCGGCCTGCGCGAGATTGCCCTGGCCCACCAGGTGTGCCCGTATTACCTGAGCCAGGAGATGGCACGCTGGAGCGATCTGGTGATTGCCGACTACAACTATTACTTCGACTTTGGCGCCTTGCTGTTCAGCCTGGCCCAGGCCAGCCAGTGGCGGGTCGCGGTGCTGGTGGATGAAGCGCACAACCTGGTGGAGCGGGGCCGGCAGATGTACAGCGCCAGTCTCGATCAGCAGCGCCTGGACGCCGTGCGCCAGGCCGCACCCGCCCCGCTGGCCAAGGCCTTGCAGCGGCTGCACCGTGAATGGAACGCCCTGCACAAGGCGCAGGACAGCGCCTATCAGGCCTATCCCGAAGCCCCGGGCAAGTGGTTGCTGGCCCTGACCCAGTGCCTCTCGGCGATTGGCGACTACCTCAACGAACAGCCCCAGGCATTGCAAGGCGATTTGCAGAGCTTCTATTTCGAAGCCTTGCAGTTTTCCCGGGTGGCCGAGGCGTTCAACGAGCATTTTCTCTTCGATATCAGCAAGCGCGAGGCGGGCGGGCGGCGCAGTCGTTCACGCTTGTGCCTGCGCAATGTGGTGCCGGCCGATTTTCTGCGCCCGCGCCTGAGCGCGGCGCGCAGTTGCGTGCTGTTTTCGGCCACGCTCAACCCCCGGCACTACTACGCCGATCTGCTGGGGCTGCCCGGCGATACCGCCTGGGTCGATATCGAGTCGCCGTTCCAGCGCGAGCAGTTGGACCTGCGGATCGTCAGTCATATTTCCACGCGTTACGCCTATCGGCAGGCGTCCCTGAAGCCCATTGTCGAGCTGCTCGCCGAGCAATACGCGCAACAGGCCGGCAACTACCTGGCGTTTTTCAGCAGCTTCGATTATCTGCAGCAGGTGGCTGCGTTGCTGGCGGAGCGGCATCCTCAGGTGCCGATTTGGCAGCAATCGCGGGGGATGGACGAAGGCGAGCGCCAGGCCTTTCTCGAGCGTTTCCAGGTGGGCGGCTGCGGGATTGGCTTCGCGGTACTGGGCGGGGCCTTTGGCGAAGGGATCGACTTGCCGGGAGAGCGCCTGATTGGGGCCTTTATCGCGACCCTGGGGCTGGCACAGCTGAACCCGGTCAATGAGCAGTTGAAGGTGCGCATGGGCGCGATTTTCGGCGCGGGCTACGATTACACCTACCTGTATCCGGGCTTGCAGAAAGTCGTGCAGGCCGCCGGGCGGGTGATTCGTGGGCCCGAGGATCGCGGCGTGGTGGTGCTGATCGACGACCGTTTCACCGAGGCCCGGGTGCGGCGCTTGCTGCCGGCCTGGTGGGGCGTTTAAGGCCTAGTCGCGGTAGAACACCTGGACCAGGTGATAGCCGAACTTGCTCTTGATCGGGCCGTGTACGGTGCGCAGCGGTTTTTTGAAGATCACCTGGTCGATGGCCCCGACCATCTGCCCCGGGCGCACCTCGCCCAAGTCGCCGCCGCGCTTGCCGGACGGGCAGGTGGAATATTTCTTAGCCAGTACATCGAAGGCCTCGCCCTTGGCGATGCGTTGCTTGAGTTGCTCGGCTTCTTCGGCGGTTTTCACCAGGATATGACGGGCTTGAGCTTTCATTGACACGGTACCTTGAGACGTTGCTGCAGGCGGCGGGGCGCGCGATTATGCCTGAAGATCAGCGCGGTTGGCCGATCATCTGCCGAATCTTGTTGGCCAGGAGATCGATGGAAAACGGCTTGGCGATCATGTCCATGCCGGTGTCGAGAAACCCCTGGCGCTCAGCCGCCATCTGCGCGTAGCCCGTCATAAACAGCACCTTGAGCCCGGGCCGCTGTTCGCGGGCGATTTCCGCCAGTTGCCGGCCATTCATGCCCGGCAATCCGACATCGGTCACCAGCAGGTCGATGCGTCGCTCGGATTCAAGCAGGGCCAGGGCGCTTTTTGCATCGCCGGCCTGATGGGCGTGATAGCCCAGTTCCTCGAGCACATCGAGGACCAGCATGCGCACGGCCGGATCATCCTCCACCAGCAAAACGCTCTCGCCGGCCTGGGCATAGGGCGCCTCGACGTCGCTGGGCAGGGGCGTTCTGTGCGGGTCTGCCGCGTGATGGCGTGGCAGGTACAGGCACACCCGGGTGCCCTGGCCCGGCTGGCTCTCGATGGTCACATGGCCGCCGGACTGCTGGGCAAAGCCGTAGATCATCGACAGCCCCAGGCCGGTGCCCTGGCCGATGGGCTTGGTGGTGAAAAACGGGTCGAAGGCCTTGGCCAGGATCAGGGGGCTCATGCCGGTGCCGTTGTCGCTGACCGACAGCATCACGTAGTCGCCGGCCTTGACCGGCTCCAGGGTATTGATATCACTGCCGTTGAGGTAGCTGTTGGCCGTTTCCACCCGCAGCACGCCGCCATGGGGCATGGCATCGCGGGCATTGATGACCAGGTTGAGCAGGGCGTTCTCCAGTTGGCTGGCATCGCTGTTGACCGGCCAGACGTCCTTGCCCAGGCAGACCTTGAGCTCGATATGTTCGCCCTTGGTGCGGCTGAACAGTTCTTCGAGCGACTGCACCAGCTGATTGGGCTCCAGGCGCTTGCGGTCCAGCGATTGGCGGCGGGAAAAGGCCAGCAGGCGGTGGGTCAGGGCGGCGGCACGTTGGGCGGAGGCCACGGCCGCATCGGTGAAACGGCCGATCTCGGCGCTGCGCCCGGCGGCGATATAGCGCTGCATCAGGTCCAGGCTGCCGATGATGCCGGTGAGCATGTTGTTGAAGTCGTGGGCGATGCCGCCGGTGAGCTGGCCGACCGCCTCCATCTTCTGGGCATGGCGCAGGGCGTCTTCGGCGCGCGCGCGTTCCTGCATTTCGCTTTGCAGGCGCAGGTTGGCTTCGGCCAGGGCATGGGTCCGTTCGCCGACCCGTTCCTCCAGGGTCTCATTGAGATTGAGCAGGGCCTGCTCGGTCTGGCGGCGCTCGGTTTCATCGTTGACGAAGATATAGAAACCATTGGCCGAGCCATCCGGGCCGTAGCGCGGCAGGTATTTCATCAGCGCGTGGCGGGTACGGCCGTCGCGATGGGCCGAGTCCAGTGCAAAGGTGCAGGGCTTGCCGGCCAGGGCGGCGGCGATGTAGTCGGCCCGGGTGGCGTAGGCCGCATCGCCGAGGACTTCGCGAATGCTTTTGCCGTACAGCTCCTGGGGCGTCTTGCCGTACCAGTCGAGATAGGCGCTGTTGTTCAGGCGAAACCGCTCCTCGTGATCGACATAGCCGATCAGCACCGGCATGGCGTTGATGATCAGTTGCAGCTCGGTCTGGCTCTGGCGCAGGGCCTGCTCGGTGGTTTTGCGCTCGCTGATATCCAGCGCCGCGCCGAGGAAGCGCGAGGGTTTGCCGTGGGCGTTCTTGTAGCAGCGACCGCGCGCGAACATCCAGCGCACCTGGCCGTCGGGGCGCTGCAGACGATATTCCTCGGCGTATTCGCGGCCGTGGGTGATGCAATCTCTGATGCTGCGCGCGACCATGCCGCGATCATCCGGGTGGATCCCCAGCAAGTAGTCGCTGATGGGCAGGGCCTCGGCCTGCAGCGGGTCGATCCCGTGCATCTGGGCAAAGCTGGCATCGGCGATAAAGCGGTCTTCGATAATGTCCCAGTCCCAGGTGCCCATGGAACCGGTGGCTGCGACCGCTAGTTGCAGGCGTTCCTCGATGGCGTGTCGGGCCTTGGCGCTGGCGTCGGAGCGCTGTTGCAGTTCCGAGGTGATGCGCCGGCGTTCGTTGGTTTCGATGGCGGTGACCAGCACGCCGGCCACCTGCGCGCTTTCGTCGCGGACCGGGCTGTAGGTCAGGTCCAGGAACAGCTCGTAGGTTTGCCCGTCGCGTTGCAGGATAAAGCGCTGTTCGCTGTAGCTGCGCACCTGGCCCTGGAACACCGCCTGGTAGATCGGGTCGGTGAAGGCCTTGAGTTCCGGCCAGCTCAGGTCCGCGTCCTGGCCAAAGGCGTGGGGATGCTTGTCGCCGATCAGGCGGGCAAAGCCGTCGTTATAGAGTTGGGTCAGCTGCGGGCCCCAGAGCAGGAGCATCGGCATGGGCGAGTGGATCACGATGTCCACCGCCGTGCGCAGGCTTTGCGGCCATTGGGTGGCAGCGCCCAGGGGGCCATTGGCCCAGGCTCGGCGGGCAAGCAGGCTGGCGGTGCTGTCGCCGGCGGGAGGTAGAGTCATCTAGCGGTCCTGAGCGTGAAGCTTTGAATTGCGCCTGGGTTCAATATCATAGAGGCTTGCGGGACCCAGCACAGCCGTAGCCATGCCCGGTTATCCCATTCGACTGTTTTACGGACGTTTTTTTCTATGGAAATTCATGCGCTATTGAGGATCCTGGCCAGCCAGGACGGTTCGGATCTGTACCTGTCGACCGGCGCGCCGCCCTGTGCCAAGTTCAATGGCGTGCTCAAGCCCCTGGGCAGCGAAGCCCTGAAGATCGGCGAGGTAGCGGCCATTGCCGAGGGCATCATGGACAACGAACAGCGTCTGCAGTTCGAACGTGACCTGGAAATGAACCTGGCGATTTCCTTGTCCGGGGTCGGGCGGTTCCGGATCAATATCTTCAAACAGCGCAATGAAGTGTCCATCGTCGCGCGCAATATCAAGCTGGAAATTCCCCGTTTCGAGGACCTCAAGCTGCCGCCGGTCCTGCTCGACGTGGTGATGGAAAAGCGCGGCCTGATCCTCTTTATCGGCGCCACCGCCTCGGGCAAGTCGACCTCCCTGGCGGCGCTGATCGACTACCGCAACCGCCACAGCAGCGGGCATATCATCACCATCGAGGACCCGGTTGAGTACATTCACCGGCACAAGAAATCGATCATCAACCAGCGAGAAGTGGGGGTCGACACCCGTAGCTTCCACGCCGCGCTGAAAAACACGCTGCGCCAGGCCCCGGACGTGATCCTGATCGGCGAGATCCGCGACCGCGAGACCATGGAGCATGCCCTGGCCTTTGCCGACACCGGGCACCTGGCCATTTCGACCCTGCACGCGAACAACGCGAACCAGGCGCTGGACCGGATCATCAACTTTTTCCCGGAGGAGCGGCGTGCGCAGTTGCTCAATGACCTGGGTAACAACCTCCAGGCCTTTGTCTCCCAGCGGCTGGTCAAGAGCCTGGACGGCAAGCGCCGGGCCGCCGTGGAAGTGATGATGGGCACGCCGACCATTCGTGACTTCATCAAGCGCAACGAGTTCGACGAGCTCAAGGGCATCATGGAGAAATCCGTCAGCCAGGGCATGCAGACCTTCGACAGCGCCCTGTACGACCTGGTGGTCGAGGGCGCGATCGACGAAGAGGAAGCCCTGAAGAACGCCGATTCGGTCAACAACCTGCGCTTGCGCCTCAAGCTGCACCATGACGGCGCCATCACCGCCCAGCCAACGGTTGCACCTGCCGCACCGGTGGCGGCCAGTGAAGTCGATATGAAGGACTGGGGGCTGGTTGACGATGGCGACAGCCCGACTTAAGGAATAACCCGCTGCCATGGCTCACGCCGCTCCGCCCGACTTTGCCGCGCTTGTCGTGCCTGTGCAGCCACTGGCGCGGACTTACCCGCGCGGCTGGCTGATCGAACCCCATCAGCATGACTGGGGGCAGTTGCTCTACGGCATCAGCGGGGTGATGTGGGTCGAGACGCCGCAGCAAGCCTGGGTGGTGCCGCCGCAGCGGGCGGTCTGGCTGCCGCCGGGGGTCGAGCATGGCATCCGGGTGATTGCCGAATTGCAGATGCGCAATATCTACCTGCGCCCGGCGCTGGCAGCGACTCTGCAATCGCAGGTCCAGGTGATCGAGGTCGATGGCCTGTTGCGCGAACTGATTGTGGCCCTGGTGGCGCAAGAGCAGGACGCCGATCCCGCGTATTACCAGGCCCTGGCCGAATTGACCGTGCTGCAACTGCGTCGCGCGCCCCGCAGCCAACTGCGGGTGCCGTTGCCCGATGGCTCGGACCGGCGGCTACTCAGCCTGTGCCGTGCGGTGATGGCCCAGCCCTCGCTGGCGATCGCCTTCGAGCAGCACGCGCTCGATGCCGGGGCCAGCGTGCGGACCCTGACGCGGCTGTTCCAGAGCCAATTGGGGATGGGCTTCGCCCAGTGGAGTCGGCAGGTGCAACTGGCCATGGCCCTGGGCGGGTTGATCGAGGGGCGGGCCGTCAGTGCTATCGCCCACGACCTGGGCTACTCGCCAAGCAGTTTCAGCGACATGTTCCGCCGTGAACTGGGCCATTCGCCCTCGTACTACCTGGAGTATCCGGGCGCAGCGCACAGGGTTGGCCGATAGGCTGAAGTCTTTGGCCGATGCCCCTGGATGCTCGGCCATAGACTGGCGCTCTCTGCTGAAACCTTCGATGGAGTGCCCTGTTGATGAAAGCCCTGCAATTCTCCCGGACCGGCGACCTGGCGGCCTTGAACTATGTTGAAGTGCCCCAGCCGGAGGCGGCTGCCGGCCAGGTGCTGGTGGCCGTCAAGGCCGCCGGCCTCAACCCCAGCGATGTCAAGAATGTGCTCGGGCGTTTTCCCTACACCACGCTGCCGCGTATTCCTGGTCGGGATTTTGCCGGAGTCGTCGTCCAGGGCCCCGAGCATCTGCTGGGCCAGGCGGTTTGGGGCACCGGCAGCGACCTGGGTTTTACCGGTGACGGCTCCCATGCGGCCTACCTGACGTTGCCGGCCGACGGCGTCGCGCTCAAGCCGGCGTCGCTGAGCTTTGCCCAGGCCGCGAGCCTGGGGGTGCCCTATACCACCGCCTGGGATGCGCTGGAGCGTAGCCAGGTTGGTCCCGGCACCACCTTGCTGGTGATTGGCGCCAATGGCGCGGTGGGCCGGGCGGCCCTGGCCCTGGCGCAGATCCGCGGGGCGCGGGTACTGGCGGCGGTGCGTCGCCCTGAACAGGCGCAGGCCTTGCAAGCCTGCGGGTACTCGGTGATCGAGTTGCAGGCCCCCGAGGCGCTGGGCGAGCAGGTGTCGAGCGTGTTCCCCGGTGGGGCGCAGGTGGTGTTCGATACCACGGGGCACTGGCTGCCGGCAGCGGTCTCGGCCCTGGCGGTGTTTGGGCGGATCGCGATCATTGCAGCGCCCCTGGACGGTCATGTGCAGTTGCCGGCCCTGGGTCTCTACCGTAAGGGCGGCGCGTTGATCGGCACCAATACGCTGCTGTACAACTGCGCCGCGTGTGCGCGGATGTTGGAGCAGTTCGGCGGCTATTTTGACCGTGGCCTGCTGCCGCTGCCGAACGGCCTGGTGGAGTCGCCTCTGGCCGACGGTCCAGCGCGTTATGCCGAAGTCGACCGCGGTGCCAGCGCCAAGGTCATCCTGGTGCCGTGATGACGGGCGGTGCAGGCGCGACCGCCGGCCCTGGGCTAAACCTTTGAATACACCGGCCGTGCGCGATCTCGCACGGCCTGGTTATTCACTGGCCGCCAGGAGACAACACCGTGCGCTTCATGATCATCATCAAGGCCAGCCCGGAGTCCGAGGCCGGGCAATTACCCAGCCAGGCGTTGCTGAGCGCCATGGGGGCCTATAACGAGGAACTCGCCAAGGCGGGAGTGATCCTGGCAGGCGAAGGCTTGCAGCCCAGCTCGCGGGGCGCGCGAGTGCATTTTTCCGGGAGTCGACGCCATGTCACTCACGGCCCCTTCAGCAATGCCGGCACCTTGGTCGCGGGGTTCTGGATCTTTAACGTGGCTTCGTTGCAGGAAGCCATCGACTGGGTGCTGCGCTGCCCGAATCCGATGGTCGGCGATGCCGAAATCGAGATTCGGCCGCTATTCGAAGCCGAGGATTTCGGCGAGCACCTGACCCCTGAACTGCGTGAACAGGAAGCCCGCCTGCGTGCCGGCCTGGCCGCAAAACCCTGACCGCCTGCCGAGGAGTCATGCCATGAAAATCAACCCCTACTTGGTCTTCAGCGGCGACTGTGAAGCCGCTTTTCGTCTTTATGCCGAGGCCCTGGGTGGCAAGCTCGATCTGCTGAAGACCTTTGGCGAAAGCCCGGCCTGCGCCGATATCCCTGCGCACTATCGCGACAAGATCATGCACGTACACCTGAGCCTGGGCGACCAGGCGCTGATGGGCTCGGACTGCCCGCCGGGGGTGCCTACCGGCCCGATGCAGGGCTGCTCGATTTCGGTCAATGTTGCCAGCGTGGCCGAGGCCGACCGGGTGTTTGCCGCGCTGTCCGAAGGTGGCGAAGTGCGCATGCCGCTGGACAAGACCTTTTGGGCCCAGCGTTTTGGCATGTGTGTCGATCGTTTCGGCGTTTCGTGGATGGTCAACTGCGAGTAAGGCCCGGCGCGCTCAAGGCTGGCGCGACAACACGTCGCCGATGCTACGCCGCCGCGCATGCAGTTCACTGGCGCGGATCAACTGCTCCAGGTTTTCCTGGGTGATATCGATGAACTCGGGCATCTGCGCCAGGGCCTTTTCCAGGTCCTGGGCGGTGATGCCAGCGGGATCGCCAGGTGCTGGGTCGCTGATAAAGGTCGCGGCCGGTTCGAGGTGGACCTTGGGGTAGGGCACGCGTGTCAGGTTGTTGTAGGCCAGCGCACAGAGCAGCATGATCAGCGCCGCGAGCATCACCGGCGCCACGGCCAGCCAACCCATGCCGAGTAGCGAGGGTTCGCCCATCACCAGGATCAGGGTTAGCGCGGCGGCGGGTGGATGCAGGCAGCGCAGCAGGCACATCAGTGGCAGGGCAATGGCAATGGCCAGGCACGCCGTGGCCAGGGAATGACCGAGCAGGCTGACCAGCAGCAGCGAGACCAGCGTCGCACACAGGTAGCTGCCAAGGATCGACCAGGGTTGCGCCAGATTGCCCGATGACACCGCGAACAGCAGTACCGCCGAAGCGCCCAGCGGCCCGACCAGGTGCAGGGCCAGGGGCATATCAAAGACTTGTGCGCAGAGCCAGACACTCAGGAATGTTGCCAGGGCACCACCGATGGCGGCGCGGGCCCATTCGGCGGGACGGGTGTTAGTGGGGGTGGGCGTAAGGCGGGTGAGCCAGCGAGCAGGCATGGGCAAAGGCGATCCAGAGCTATTTGACGGTAAAAAAAAGGGCTCGGCTGGTAGACCAGCAAGCCCTTGAAGGTTCCTACATTTGGGGGAGGAACCGACACAGTGTGCCGAGCCCTCAAGGCCCTGACAAATTAATAATAATGCTGCTTTGATGCATTTATTTTGATGTTAAAGCGCATTTCCTGGGAGTGTCGGTGGTTGCGGATCAGTCCTGCTGCAGCTCGGGGCGTTTTCTGAAGAGTTCCAGCGCTTCGGGGTTGGCCAGGGCATCGGTATTCTTCACCGCTTGCCCGTGGACCACATTGCGCACGGCCAATTCGACGATTTTGCCGCTGATGGTGCGTGGGATATCCGTGACCGCGAGAATCTTGGCCGGGACGTGGCGCGGCGTGGTGTTGGCGCGAATCACCTGGCGGATCTGCTGCTCCAGCGCGGCATCGAGCACGCAACCTTCGCGCAGGCGAACAAATAGCACGACCCGCACATCGGCGTTCCAGGCCTGGCCAATGGCGATGCTTTCCAGCACCTGCTCGACCTTTTCCACCTGGCGATAGATCTCCGCCGTGCCGATTCGCACGCCGCCGGGGTTGAGCACGGCATCCGAACGGCCATGAATCAGCAGCCCGCCGCTGGCCGTTTCCTCGGCGTAGTCGCCCTGGGCCCAGACCCCGGGATACTGGCTGAAGTAGGCGGCCCGCAGTTTTTCCCGATGGGGGTCGTGCCAGAAACCGACCGGTATGCTCGGAAAATGCCGGGTGCAGACCAGTTCCCCCTTGGCCTCGATCAGGCGCCGCCCCGCGTCATCCCAGACTTCAACCGCCATGCCCAGGGCCTTGCCCTGCATTTCGCCGCGGCGCACGGCCAGTGTCGGATTGCCGATGGCGAAGCAGGAAACAATATCGGTGCCGCCGGACATCGAGCCCAGATGCAGGTCGGCCTTGATCTCCCGATAGACGTAGTCGTAGCTGTGAGGCGACAGCGGCGAGCCGGTGGACAGCAGCCCCTTGAGGCTGGCCAGCGAATGGCTCAGGCGGGGCTGCGCGCCGGCGCTTTCCAGGGCGGCCAGGTATTTGGGGCTGGTGCCAAAGACGCTGATGCGCTCCTGATCGATCAGGTCGAGCAGACGGGTGGGCTGAGGGTGCAGGGGCGAGCCGTCGTACAGCACGATCCGGCTGCCGACCGCCAGGGCCGAGACCAGCCAGTTCCACATCATCCAGCCGCAGGTGGTGTAGTAGAACAGGCAGTCGTCACGCCCCAGGTCGGTGTGCAGGCCATGTTCCTTCAGATGCTGCAACAGCACGCCGCCGGTGCCATGGACGATGCACTTGGGCACCCCGGTGGTGCCGCTCGAATAGAGGATATACAGCGGGTGGGCGAACGGAACCGGGACAAACTCCGGTTCACCGCCGGGCTGGTAGAAATCGTCCCAGAGCACGACCCGGGCGGCGGTCCGCATGTCTTCGGCGCGGGCCGCAGGGCCGGTAAATGGCACGATCAGCAACAATTCGAGCGACGGTAGGCCGGGCAGTATTTCATTGAGCTTGGCGCCCTGGTCGATGGCCTTGCCGGCGTAGTGATAGCCGGCGCAGGTGATCAGGACCTTGGGTTCGATCTGGCCGAAACGGTCGATCACGCCCTGGGTGCCGAAGTCCGGTGAAGAGCTGGACCAGATGGCGCCCAGGCTGGTCGTGGCCAGCATCGCGACCAGGGTCTGCCAGGTGTTGGGCAGGCAGGCGGCCACCCGGTCGCCAAGGCCGACGCCGGCCGCACGCAGGCTGCGCTGCAAGCCGGCGACATGGGCGGCCAGTTCGGCGTAGCTCAGGGTCTCACGCTGGCCGTCTTCGCGTATGGCAACCACCGCGCAGGCCTGGTCGCGGCGGCGCAGCAGGTGTTCGGCAAAGTTCAGGCGAGCGCCGGGAAACCAGTCGGCGTCGGGCATCGTCGGCCCTTCGCGTAATACGCTGCTGGGCGGGGTGTGCCACTGGAGATCGAAAAAGTCGGCAATGGCCTGCCAAAAGGCTTCGCGCTGCTCGATGCTCCAGGCGTGCAGGCTCGGGTAGTCGGCGAACGATAGTCCGTGGCGGTATTCGACAAAGCGCTGGAAGGCTTGCAAGCGGGTCCTGGCAATGCGCTCGGCACTCGGGCGCCAGAGGATGTCTGACATAGGGTTGGCCTCCCTTGATTATTACTGTTCGCGCCAGCGGTGCTTCCTGCGCTCGAAGGCTGGCAGGAAGCCGGTGTGTCCGGTTACTGGGCCAGCCAGCCCCCGTCGATATTCCAGGCGGCGCCGCGCACCTGGCTCGCACCTTCGCTGCACAGAAACAGTACCAGTTCGCCGAGCTGCTCGGGCGTGACAAATGCCAGCGAGGGCTGTTTTTCCGCAAGCAGGTCGTGTTGCGCCTGTTGCGGGTCCACGCCATTGGCGATGCGTTCGTCGATCTGCTTCTGCACCAGGGGCGTCAGCACCCAGCCCGGGCAGATGGCATTGCAGGTCACGTTGCTGGTGGCGGTTTCCAGGCCGATCACCTTGGTCAGGCCAATCACCCCATGCTTGGCCGCGACATAGGCGGCCTTGCCTACTGAGCCGACCTGGCCGTGGACCGAAGCGATATTGACGATTCGCCCCCAGTTGCGTTCGCGCATGGCCGGCAGGGCCAGGCGGCTGGTATGGAACACCGACGACAGGTTGAGCGCCATGATCGCGTCCCAGCGCTCCACCGGGAACGCCTCCACGGGGGCGACATGCTGGATGCCGGCGTTGTTGACCAGGATATCGACGCCGCCGAACTCGCGGGCCGCATAGTCGAACAAGTCAGCGATGTGCGTCGGGTCACTCAGGTCGGCCGGGTGATAACCGACTCTGGCCGTGGTGTCGGTGCGGGCCGCTTCGACTTCGGCGATCGCCGCCTGGGCATCGCCAAAGCCGTTGAGGATCAACTGTGCGCCGGCCCGGGCCAGGCCCAGGGCGATCCCCAGGCCAATACCGCTGGTGGATCCGGTGACCAGGGCGGTTTTACCGTGCAGATTCATGGGCGACTCCTTAAACGATGCCGGTGGCATAGAAGGTAGCGATCACGACGAAGACCGCCAGGGTCTTGATGAGCGTGATGCCGAAAATGTCCTTGTAGGCTTCGCGGTGGGTCAGGCCGGTAACGGCCAGCAGCGTGATGACCGCGCCGTTGTGCGGCAGGGTGTCCATGCCGCCGCTGGCCATGGCCGCGACCCGATGCAGAACATCCATGGGAATATTCGCCGCGTTGGCGGCACTGATAAAGGTGTCCGACATCGCCGCGAGGGCGATGCTCATGCCCCCCGACGCCGAGCCGGTAATGCCCGCGAGCAGGGTAACGGTCACCGCTTCATTGACCAGCGGGTTGGGAATGCCCTTGAGCCAGTCGGCCAGCACCAGAAAGCCTGGCAGCGACGCGATCACGGCGCCGAAGCCATATTCCGAAGCGGTGTTCATGGCCGCCAGCAAGGCGCCACTGACCGCGCTCTTGCTACCTTCGGCCAGGTGCTTGCGGATCGCCTTGAAGCCGAAGACCAGCACCATCAGGATGCCGACCAGCAGCGCAGCCTGGACGGCCCAGATGGCGGTGAGCTTGGCGATTTCGGTCTGTACCGGCGCGCTCATGCCGGGCAGGCTCAGGGTATGGGTCTTGCCGTACCACAGGGGAATCCAGTGGGTGAAGAGCAGGTTCATCAGCCCCACCAGCACCAGGGGCGACAGGGCGATCCACGGGTTGGGCAGGGGCAGGTCGTCCGGGGTGTCCGGTTCGTTACGCAGGTTGCTGCCGTAGCCTTCGCCGGCGCGTTGGGCCTTGTTGCGTTGGCGCTGGAGAAACAGCATGCCGGCACAGAACACGAACACAGTACCGATCAGCCCCAGCCAGGGCGCGGCCCATGCGGTGGTGTTGAAGAAGGTGCTGGGAATGATGTTCTGGATCTGCGGAGTGCCGGGCAGGGCGTCCATGGTGAAGGAAAACGCGCCCAGGGCGATGGTGGCCGGGATCAGGCGCTTGGGAATATTGCTCTGGCGAAACATCTCGGCGGCAAAGGGATAGACCGCGAAGACCACCACGAACAGCGATACGCCGCCATAGGTCAGCAGTGCGCAGACCAGCACGATTACCAGCATGGCCTGGCGCGTACCGAGCAGGCGGATCGCGGCGGCAACGATGGAGCGCGAGAAGCCGGACAGTTCGATCAGCTTGCCAAATACCGCACCCAGCAGGAAAACCGGGAAGTAGAGTTTGATGAAACCGACCATTTTCTCCATGAACACCCCGGTAAAGGCGGGTGCCACGGCGGCCGGATCGGTCAGCAGGACCGCGCCCAGGGCGGCGATCGGGGCAAAGAGGATAACGCTGTAGCCGCGGTAGGCGGCCAGCATCAGTAGCGCGAGGGCCGCGAGGGCAATAAGCACGCTCATCTGAGTGTCTCCGGTTGTTGTTTTTGTAGGGGATGGATCTCTGGAGCACTAAGCGAGTTTCATGCCAAAGTTTAAGGTGTTGATTTTAAAGGGTTTATTGTCTCTGCTTGGCGCAAATGAATGAAAGTTTCTCTATGAGGAGACGTCTCGCAAGCCGGATCGTGTCCCCTCAGGCGGCATAACCCCTGTAGAGGCTGGCTTATTCGCGGGTTTCTAAAAGAAGAGACAGTTATCTCTTTATGGAGACTCGCCAATCCCCAGTGCCACCATCTTCTTGTACAGCGTCGAACGGCCCAGCCCCAGCCGTTCGGCGGCCTGGGGCACGCTACCGGCGCATTGGGCCAGGGTCGTGCGGATCAAGTCGCGATCGAAGCGCTCGCGTGCGGCGCTAAAGGTTTCCTGGCTCGCGGGTGCGATGCTTTGTGCCTGGGCGCGGGGCAATGGCAGCAGTGTGCCGATGGCCGTGCGAATATCCGCGGCCCCGAGCACTCGCGCATCACTGAGCAATGCGGCGCGCTCCAGCACATTGCGCAGCTCGCGGATATTGCCGGGCCAGGCGTGCTGGCCCAGCAGGTCCATGGCCGGGCTATCCAGCTCGTGCTGGCTACGCAGTTCTTCCAGAATGCCTTCGCTCAGCGCCGGCAGGTCATCGAGACGCTCGCGCAGCGGCGGCACCTGCAGCGGCAGGACATTGAGGCGGTAATAGAGGTCGGCGCGAAACTCGCCCCGGGCGATCGCCGCTTCCAGGTCGATGGACGTCGCGGCAATCACCCGCACATCGCTGCGCAGCATTTCATTGGAGCCCACTGGCTCGAACTCTTTCTCCTGCAGGACCCGCAGGAGCTTGCTTTGCAGGGCCAGCGGCATATCGCCGATCTCGTCGAGAAACAGTGTGCCGCCCTGGGCGATCTGCAGCTTGCCCGGGCGGCCCTTGCGATCGGCCCCGGTAAAGGCCCCCGGGGCGGTGCCAAAGAATTCGGCTTCGAGCAGCGCTTCGGGAATCGCCGCGCTGTTGATACTGACAAAGGCCTTGTGGGCCCGCGGCGACGCGCCATGAATGGCTTGGGCCAGCAGTTCTTTGCCCGTGCCGGTTTCCCCCAGCAGCAACACCGGCGAGTCGGTGCTGGCACTGCGTCGGGCACGGCGCTTGACCTCCAGGCTGGCGGCACTGGTGCCGATAAAATGGGCAAAGGTGTACTTGCTCTGGCGGGCGCGCAGCAACGAGCGGGTCGTGGCCAATTCGGCCTGCATGCTCTGGTAGCGCATCAGCAGCGGCGACAGGCTGCGCAATTCGTCGAACAGGGCAAAGCCGATGGCGCCGATCACCGTGCCGGCGGCGTCATGGATGGGCAGGCGCATGACCACCAACGGTTCTTTCGGGGTATCGAGCATATCCAGCAGGATCGGCCGGCCGTTGCCCAGCACATCGCGCAGCAGGCTGCCCGGAATCACGCTTTCGCAGGGTTGGCCGATGGCCTCGGCAGCGCTGGCCAAGCCAAAGCGCCGGGCATAGCGCTCGTTCATCCAGACAATCCGTCCGTCACGGTCGACGATGACCGTGCCTTCACTGGACTGCTCGATAATCTCGAACAGCGAACGGATCGCCAGAAGGCGGACTCGCTGGTAGTCCTTGAGGTGGTCGGTGTCGTTCATGGGCGATCCGTGGCGGTGTAAACCAAGGATTATGCCTGCCGAAACACGTTGTTACTCACCTGCTGGCGATTTCCCGGCGCAATCGCTCAGGTGGCATCCGTCACGGGCGGGAGCGGCGCCACGGCGGGTCGGGTTCCCGGGATCGGTTTGCGCATCAGGGTGCCGACCACCAGGGCGGCGAGCAGCGCCAGCCAGCCGGCGACCCACAGCACGCGGCTGAACCCGCCGACAAAGGCCTCCCGGGCCATGGGCTGGATCAGTTGGCGTGTCGCCGTTGGCAGGCCGGCGAGGGCTGCTGGCATATCCCCCGCGACCACTTTCGAGGCAATCGCCGGCACCTGCTCGCTCCAGGCCGGGCCCAGGTCGGTTTGCAGCAGTTGCTGGGTCTGGCTGGCGAGCAGGGCGCCATAGACGCCGATAGCCAGGGTGATTGCGCTGAAACGCATGGTGGTGCTCATGCCCGAGGCCATGCCGGTGCGCTCGCGCGGCACGCAGGCCATGATGTTTTTCTGCGTGTCGCCGTTGAGCAGGCCCGCGCCGGCGCCGGTCACCGCGATGGCGAGGGCAAAGGGCAGGTAGCCGCCGGTGTCGACCGCCCAGGCACTGAGCAGGTTGCCGCTGCCGACCAGCAACAACCCAAGGCCCATCAGCGTCGCCGGGGCCAGGCGGGCGGCCAGGCGCGCGCCGACCCGTGGGCAGATCACCATGGTCAGGGCAAACGGCAGCATGCCCAGGCCCGAGACAATGGCGCTGAAGCCCAGGCCGTTCTGCAGGTAGAAGGGCAGCAGCGTCATCATCACCTGGGCGCAGCCGGCATAGGCGAACATCCCCAGCAGCGCGCCGATAAAGCGCGGATGGCGGAACAGTTGCAGATCGATCATCGGGCGCTTCTGCACCGCCTCGACCAGGACAAACACCCCGAGCAGCATCACGCCGGCCAGCAAGCGGATATCGGTGAGTGGATGATCCCAGCCGATGCGGTTGGCTTCGATCAGGCCCCACATCAGGCACGTCAGGCTGGCGCTGAAGGCCAGGCTGCCCCAGGGGTCCAGGCGTGCGGCCTGGGTGTCGCGCGACTCCTCGACATGGCGCCAGACCATGGCCATCAGCGCCAGGCCCACGGGCAGGTTGAGGTAGAAGATCCAGCGCCAGCCGATGTATTCGGTCACCAGCCCGCCGAGGGTCGGGGCGGCGGTCATGGCCACGCCCATGCACATGCCCCAGAACGCCCAGGCTTTGGCGCGCTCGGCATCGTCGTGGAAGGTATGGCCGATGGTTGCCAGGGCCGAGGTCAGCAGCAAGGCGGCCCCGACGCCCTTGATGGCGCGGGCGATATCGAGAAACAGCGCGGTAGGCGCTGCCCCGCAGCCGATGGAGGCGGCAATGAACAGCGTCAGGCCCCAGAGCATGACTTTCTTGCGGCCAAACCGGTCGGCCAGGTTGCCGGCGGGTAGCAACAGGGCGGCAAACGCCAGCATATAGGCACTGACGACCCACTCGATATCGGCGAAGTTGGCCCCCAGGTCCCGGGCAATGGTCGGTAGGGTGACGGCCACGATATTGGTGTCGAGTACGATCAACGAGCACACGCCGCAGGCACTGAGCAGGGCCATATGCGGATTGACGCGGCTCACGAGGCCACCTTCATTGCTTTAAAGGTAAAAAAGCAGGGGCAATGGTTCGCTAAGGCATTACGGGGATTGACGGCCATGATTCGGGCTCTCTAATGTGTTCGCCGGTAGCTTATCCCGGTCGAACGCTGGTCTTATTAGCGAGGGAGTGCATTTTAATTACCTTTGAGCTCATCACGTTATGGAACTCAGGCATTTTCGTTACTTCCTGGCGGTGGCACGCCAACGCAATTTCACCCGCGCGGCTGAGCAATTGGGGATCGCGCCGCCGACCCTGAGCCGGCAAATCCAGGACCTGGAAAGCGAACTGGGCACTCCGTTGTTTTTACGTCTGCAACGCGATGTGCAACTGACCGAGGCTGGGGCGGCACTGTTTCCCGAGGCGGAAGCGACGGTCCGCCAGTTCGAAGTGGCCCAGCGCAATGCCCAGCGTGCCGGGCGTGGGGAAGTCGGGCAGATCGCCTTGGGCTATGTGGCTTCGGCCGTTTACTCGGGGGTATTGCAGGGCCAGGTGCGCGCGTTCAGCCAGGCGTTCGGCGATATCCAGCTCAGCGTGCGCGAAAGTGCCATGGATGCACTGCCCGGGTTGGTGGTCGATGGCGATTTCGATATTGGCTACGTGCGCTCGCCCATGGCGCTGCCGCCGGGCCTGAGTGCCATAGCCCTGAAAGAAGAGGGCTATGTCCTGGCCCTGAGCGGCGATTCGCGGCTGGACGAGTTGAGACGGATCACCCCCGAACATTTGCAGAACGAGACGTTTATCCTGCCCGAACAGATCAACGGCACCCTGCAGGTCGCCGCCCAGGGTGGTTTCTCCCCCCGGCTGGGGCCGCAACCCGGCGGGCTGGTGGCGGTGGTGGCGCTGGTGTCCCTGGGGCAGGGTGTGGCGGTGGTGCCGGAGTCAGTGGTGGGCAACATCCGGATGCCCAATGTCCTGTACCGGCAGATCAGTGGTTTCGACGCTGCGTCGTGGTTGTCGTTGATTCATCGGCGTTTCGAAAAGTCGCCGGCGGTGGCCCACTACATCGAGCGGGCCCGCGCGGCGTCCCTGTAGGCGCGAGCCGGCTCGCTCCTGCATTCAAGGCAACTGCCGGGCTCAGGACAGGAAGCCACCGTCCACATTCAACGAGACGCCGGTGGTGTAGCTGGAGGCGTCACTGGCCAGGTACAGCACGGCGCCGGCCATTTCACTGGGCGCGGCCACGCGCTTGAGCGGGATCTGCTGCAGGGCGGCATTGAGGATCGCGTCGTTCTTGACCAGCGCCGAGGCGAACTTGGTGTCGGTCAGGCCCGGCAGCAACGCGTTGCAACGGATGCCGAACTGGGCGCATTCCTTGGCGAAGACCTTGGTCATATTGATCACGGCGGCCTTGGTCACCGAATAGATGCCCTGGAACAGTCCTGGCGAAACTCCGTTGATCGACGCGACGTTGATGATGCTGCCGCCGCCGTTTTCGCGCATCAAGCGGCCGGCTTCCACCGACATGAAGAAGTAGCCGCGGATGTTCACATCGACGGTTTTCTGGAAGGCCCCCAGGTCGGTGTCCAGCACATTGCAGAATTGCGGGTTGGTGGCGGCGTTATTGACCAGGATATCCAGGCGCCCGAACTGTTCGCGAATCCCGGCGAATACCTGGCTGATCTGCTCCATTTCACCGATATGGCAGGCCACGGCGGTGGCCTTGCCGCCTTCGGCGATGATCGCGTCGGCCACATGTTGGCAGCCCTCGAGCTTGCGGCTCGAGACGATGACATGGGCACCTTGCTGGGCGAGCAGTTTGGCAATGGCTTCACCGATGCCCCGGCTGGCGCCGGAGACGAATGCAATCTTGCCGTCGAGGTCGAACAACTGGGTCTTGGACATGGAGTTTCCTTGTTGTTTTCAAGGCGCCGGGGCGCGATCAGAGGCTGGAGCGGGCGATGACCTGCAGGCTCATCTGTTCCAGCTGCTTGTTCATCTCGATAAAGGGCGCGAAGCGCGGGTCCTGGGTCTGGCCGTGGTAATAGCGGTAGTAGATCTGCTGCACGATGCCGGCCAGGCGGAACAGGCCGTAGGTGTAGTAGAAGTCGAAGTTGGCGATGGGAATGCCCGAGCGCTCGGCGTAGTAGTCGACAAACGCGCGGCGCGTCAGCATGCCGGGCGCATGGCTGGGCTGGCGGCGCATGCGCTGGACCGGCTCGGGGTCGCTCGCTTCGATCCAGTAGGCAAGGGTGTTGCCCAGGTCCATCAATGGATCGCCCAGGGTGGTCAGTTCCCAGTCGAGCACGCCGATGATCTGCATCGGGTTCTGCGGGTCGAGGATCACATTGTCGAAGCGATAGTCGTTGTGCACGATGCTGGAGGTCGGATGATCGGCCGGCATCTTGTCGACGAGCCAGGCCTGGACCGCTTCCCAGCTGGGGGCGTCGGGCGTCAGGGCCTTGGTGTAGCGGTCGCTCCAGCCGCTGATCTGGCGCTGTACATAGCCCTGGGGCTTGCCCAGGTCGGCCAGGCCGCAGGCGTTGTAGTCAACGCGGTGCAGCTCGACCAGGCGGTCGATAAAGCTCTTGCACAGGGCTTCGGTGCTGGCGGCATCCAGGCCCAGCTCCGGCGGCAGCTTGGAGCGCAGGATAATGCCCTTGACCCGCTCCATGACATAGAACTCGGCGCCGATCACGGACTCGTCAGTGCAGTGCACATAGGCCTTGGGGCAGTAAGGGAAGGCATCCTTGAGCTGGTTGAGGATGCGGTACTCGCGGCCCATGTCGTGGGCGGATTTGGCCTTGTGGCCAAAGGGCGGCCGGCGCAGGACAAATTCCTGTTCGGGGTACTGGATCAGGTAGGTCAGGTTCGAGGCGCCCCCGGGGAACTGGCTGATGGTCGGCTGCCCGCTCAGGCCGGGGATCTGTGCCTTGAGGTAGGGGTCGATCAGGTTGGCGTCCAGTTCCTCGCCAGCGCGGATGCGGGTGGATTGGTCAGTCAGCGTCATGCGTATCCCTTCTGCCTATTTTGAGGGCCGTAGATCAATGGCTAATCTAATCCCGGGGTGAGTGGCAAACAAGCGTTTGAAACTGTTATAGGCGAGGGTGTTGGCGCCTGATCAGCGCACCTGATCGCGCCTCGCCGTTCAGCGAACAGCTCGCACCGCTGCTCTGGGTGGGGGCGATTGCGATGTTTCTGCCATTTGGTCTTATTGCATTCGTAACAAGATGCTTTAGGCTGGCGCGACCTTCCAGAATAATAAGAAACGGGCTTCCCATGAGCCAGAGTCTCAGCCAACTGCGCAAATTCGTTTCACCGGAAATCATCTTCGGCGCCGGCTGCCGGCACAATGTCGGTAACTACGCGAAAACCTTCGGCGCGCGCAAGGTCCTGGTGGTCACTGACCCCGGTGTGATCGCCGCCGGCTGGGCCGCCGATATCGAGGCCAGCCTGCAGGCGCTGGACATCGACTACTGCCTGTATAGCGCGGTATCGCCCAATCCGCGCGTCGAAGAGGTCATGCTGGGCGCCGACCTCTACCGCGAACAGCATTGCGATGTGATCGTCGCCGTGGGCGGCGGCAGCCCGATGGATTGCGCCAAGGGGATCGGCATCGCGGTCGCCCACGGGCGCAATATCCTCGAATTCGAAGGCGTGGACACCATTCGCGTGCCCAGCCCGCCGCTGATCCTGATTCCGACCACGGCCGGTACCTCGGCGGATGTCTCGCAGTTCGTGATCATCTCCAACCAGCAGGAACGCATGAAGTTCTCCATCGTCAGCAAGGCGGTGGTGCCGGATGTGTCGCTGATCGACCCGCAAACCACCCTGAGCATGGACCCGTTTCTCTCGGCTTGTACCGGCATCGATGCGCTGGTCCATGCCATCGAGGCATTTGTGTCCACCGGCCATGGCCCGTTGACCGATCCCCATGCGCTGGAAGCCATGCGCCTGATCAATGGCAATCTGGTGCAGATGATTGCCTCGCCCGGCGATATCGCCCTGCGCGAAAAAATCATGCTGGGCAGCATGCAGGCCGGCCTGGCCTTCTCCAACGCGATCCTGGGGGCCGTGCATGCCATGTCCCACAGCCTGGGCGGCTTTCTCGACCTGCCCCACGGGTTGTGCAATGCGGTCCTGGTCGAACACGTCGTGGCGTTCAACTACAACTCGGCGCCGGAGCGCTTCAAGGTGATTGCCGAGACCTTTGGCATCGACTGTCGCGGGCTGACCCATAAACAGGTGTGCAAGCGCCTGGTCGAGCACCTGATTGCCCTCAAGCACAGTGTCGGCTTCCATGAAACCCTCGGCCTGCATGGGGTCGGGCTGTCGGATATTCCGTTCCTGTCGCAGCATGCGATGGACGATCCGTGCATCCTGACCAACCCGCGGGCGTCGAGCCAGCGGGATGTCGAGGTCGTTTATGGCGAGGCCCTCTGACGAGCAACAGCAGGCCCTGGCCGGCCTGCTGGGGCTAGGCAGCCAGTCGGCGCGCAAAAGCCATTACCCGGAACTGGCCGCGCGCCTGGAAGAGCTGGAAGCGGAACGCAACCGCTATAAATGGCTGTTCGAGCACGCCGTCTACGGGATTTTCCAGGGCGGCCTCTACGACGGCCTGCGTGCCGCCAACCCCGCGCTGGCGCGGATGCTCGGCTACAGCGATCCGGAAGATGTGCTGTTTTCCAACAATGATCTGGCCCAGAACCTGTTTGTCGGCGGGGCGGCGGAGCTGTTGCATATCCGTGAGGCGCTGGAGCGTGACGGCGCGTTGCACGGCTACGAAACGCAGTTGCGCCGCAAGGATGGCAGCAGTATCCATGTGCTGGTCAATCTGTTGCTCAAGCCGGACGAGGAGCGCCTGGTCGAAGGTTTTGTCGCTGACATCACCGAGCGCAAGCAGGCTCAGGCCCATTTGCAGCAGATGAATGAGCAGCTTGAGCTGCGTGTCGCGGCGCGCACCGACGAATTGCTTGAGGCGCGCGATGCCGCCGAGGCTGCCAACCGTAGCAAGGACAAATACCTGGCGGCGGCGAGTCACGATTTGCTGCAGCCGCTCAATGCCGCACGCCTGCTGATTTCGACCTTGCGCGAACGGGTGCTGCCGCCGGCGGAAAAACTGCTGGTGGAACGCACGCACCAGGCGCTGGAAGGGGCCGAGGATCTGCTGACCGATCTGCTGGATATCTCGCGCCTCGACCAGGTGGCGATCAAGCCCGACATCGAGGTCTATCGCCTGGAGGAGTTGCTGGCGCCGCTGGCTTCCGAGTTCCAGTCGGTGGCCAGCGCGGCGGGGCTCAATCTGCGCACGCGAATTGGTCCCTGGGCGATCAGCACGGATTTGCGTTTACTGACGCGCATCCTGCGCAACTTCCTGAGCAATGCCTGCCGTTACACCGAGCAGGGCAACATCCTGCTGGGGGCACGGCGACGCGGCTCGATGTTGCGCCTGGAGGTCTGGGACACCGGACGCGGGATCGCTGCCGAGCGCATGGACTCGATTTTCCTCGAGTTCAATCAGCTGGATGTCGGGCGGGCGGCGGACCGCAAGGGCGTGGGCCTGGGGCTGGCGATTGTCGAGCGGATCGCCAAGATCCTCGGCTACCGGGTGCTGGTCCGCTCGCGGCCGGGACGCGGCTCGGTGTTCAGTATTGACGTGCCGTTGTCGCGCAACATGCCCGAGCCGGTCGCCCTGGTCCTGCAACAGCAGCCGGGCACCGGTAATCCATTGCCGGGACGGCGCCTGCTGGTGATCGACAATGAATTGAGCATTTTGCAGAGCATGGCGGCGTTGTTGGGGCAGTGGGGTTGCCTGGTGTTGACGGCCACCGACGAGAGCGCGGCATTGAAGGTGCTTGACGGCGTGGCGCCGGAGCTGATTCTGGCGGACTTCCACCTGGACCATGGCGTGACCGGTTGTGAGGTGGTGCGCTCATTGCGCGAGCATTTCGCCCTGGCCATCCCGGCGGTGATGATTACCGCTGATCGCAGCGACCAGTGTCGCAGGCAATTGCAGGCACTCGGTGCGCCGCTGCTGAACAAACCGGTGAAGCCTGGCAAGCTGCGTGCGGTATTGAGCCAGTTGTTTGCTCAGGAGCCCGTAGGCTGAAGCGCTCTGGACCAAGGGTTTTATGCGCAATCGGCGCGCGAATCGAGGCGAGATACGCCGCGGCCTTCATGTTTTGTGAATGTTGTCCGACATATTCAACGTCATTTCAGTTGCTGACTCGATAACTCGGCCGTAGACTGCCGCCCCTCGTAAATTGAGTGCCGGGTGGCGCTTGGAATGAACGGCGCCTTTTTGATGACCCGAGCGGTTGATCATGAAGCTCTCTGATTCGCCTTAATGCACGTATTTTTTATAGAGAAATTAATGACCAAGGAAAAGTTGCTGGCCATGCCGGCGGACGATTACATGAACGCCGAGCAACTGGCTTTTTTTACCGAGCTGTTGCAGTCCATGAAAGTCCAGACTCATGAGCGGATCGAGCAGAATCGCATCGCCATCGAGAGCCTGGACACGCCGGCCGACCCGGCCGACGCCGCTTCCGTGGAAGAAGAGCGGACCTGGCTGGTCAATGCCATCGATCGCGACCAGCGCATGCTGCCGCAACTGGAGCAGGCCCTGGGCCGTATTGGCGACGACTCCTTCGGTTGGTGCGATGACAGCGGCGAGGCCATCGGCCTCAAGCGCCTGCTGATCAGCCCGACCACCAAATACTGCATCGAGGCCCAAGAGCGCCACGAGCAGATCGACAAGCACCAGCGTCAGGCTTGATCGATACCTAGGTTTGTCGGGCGCCGATGAACCTATGGCCAGCCTGCCCGTCAGGGGCAGGCGTTCTCCTCAGTTCGTGGGCGTGTCGATAAACACCGGCAGGCTTTCGGCGTAGCGGCTGTAGGTTTCAAGCTGCGGATAGCGGGAAACTGCCAGTTGCTCCCCCAATACCAGTTTGCTGAAGTCCCAGGCCACCGCAACGGTGATGCCTGCCTGGTCGAGCGTGCCGTCGGTGGCCAGCGGGCGGCGGGCCAGTTCCTGTTCCAGTGCACCGTAGGCCGCTTCCAATTGTCCCCTGACGCGCTCCAGCCATGGGCCGTGCTGTTTATCGGCGGGACGTAGTTTTTGCTCGTAAACGATCTGTACGGATTTTTCGCTGGCGGCGAGGGCGAGGCCGATCAGCTTGAGTGCCTGCACTTTATCGGCCAGGCTCGCGGGCATCAGCGAACGCTTGGGGCCGGCCAGGGCCGCGAGGTATTCGAGGATCAGGCCGGAATCCATCAGCACCTCGCCGTTGTCGCAGACCAGGGTCGGGGCCTTGACCACCGGGTTGATCGCCTGGAAGCGCTCGAAGCCGCCAAAGACCGAAATGGCCTGGTGTTCAAAGGGAATATCCAGACATTTGAGGCTGATGGCGACGCGGCGAACGTAGGGCGAGTCGAGCATTCCGATCAGTTGCATGGCGCGGTTCCTTCAAGGCGAGTGGGCTCGCAGGTGGGCGGGGTGTCGCGGTAACGTGTCTCAGCTTTACCCGTACCGATGATGCCTTGCAAGTGGGTCGCAGGCCTGGGCGGTTTTCTTTCAAGGAGTGCCTATGTTGTTTGTGGTCATGCTGGGGGGAAAGCATCCCCGGGCAAAAATTGAAGTGCATGATGTGCTGTTCGTCGTCGGCGAGACCCTGGCCGACACCTATGGCCAATTGCGCGAAGGCTGGTTCGGCAGCCCGCAGGGCGTACATGTCGACTCGTGGATGGCGGTCGACGGCGTCGACGGCTGGAAGGTCGAGTTGAGCGCCCTGGCGCCGGCAGCGGGTGCGCCGCGACTGTATTTCATCAATCTGGGCGGGTATGAGGCGAGCGCCTTTGGCGAAGCTCATCACTATTGCCTGGTGGTTGCCCGGGACAAGCGTGAGGCGAAGGCCAAAGGCAAGGCGCGGCTGCCCCGGGCCTGGACCCAGGCCCACACCGACGGGGTAGTGGATGTCGACGACTGCCTGCCGATCGATCGGGTCGATGGGCGTTACATCCACCTGGTGGAAGGGCCCCATGACGGGATCGTTCTGGGCAGCGATTATCGAGTGCTGTCTTGATCCGGGAGGTGGCGGGGCCTAGGCCATGGGCGGGAGCCGGCGTTTTACCGGGGTTTTCTTGACGATGGCGGTATTGGTCTCGGCATAGAGGTTGAGGCGGTCGAGCAGGCTGTCCAGTTGCTCCATCGAGCGCACATGCAGGCGCGCGATAAAACAGTCTTCCCCGGTGACCTTGTCGCACTCGGTGAATTCGGGAATGGTCTGGATCTCGCGCTCCACCTCCTGCAAGCGTCCCGGCAGCGGACGCACCCGGACAATCGCCTGCAGTTGATAGCCAAACGCCTTGGGATCGACCTCCACCGTATAGCCCTTGAGCACGCCGCGTTCTTCCAGGCGGCGCAGGCGCTCGGCAACGCTGGGCGAGGACAGGCCGCTCAACTGGGCCAGGGCCTTGAGCGAGCGGCGGGAGTCCTGCATCAGGGCGCCGATCAGTACGCGGTCAATGTCGTCGGTCATGCTGGTCTCTTAAGTGTATTTGACGATTAGCCTTGATAAAAAAGGCCAGGATGGTTTTTTGCCTTGGCTATCGACTGGAGAGCCGGGGTTGCGGTTCGGCATACTCTAGCCTCGCTTGAGGAGGGCTGGAAGATGAACGATTCACTGCGCCGTGGTTCCCTGGAAATGATCGCCGCCATGCTGATTTCCGGGACCATTGGCTGGTTTGTACTGGTGTCCGGGCAAGCGGTGCTGGAAGTGGTGTTCTGGCGCTGTGCGTTCGGCGCGCTGACGTTGCTGGCGATCTGCGCGGCCCTGGGTTTCCTGCGGCGCGGCAGCCTGACCCTGCGGCGCTTTGCCCTGGCGGTGCTCAGCGGGCTGGCGATTGTCGGCAACTGGCTGTTGCTGTTCGCCTCCTATTCGAAAGCCTCGATTGCCATCGCCACGGCGGTCTATAACGTCCAGCCGTTTATGCTGGTCTTTCTGGCGGCCTTGTTGCTCGGAGAAAAGCTCACCGCCCAGAAGCTCGGTTGGTTGGGCTTATCGTTTCTCGGCATGCTGGCGATTGTCAGCGCCCATGGCGGGGAAGGCGGGGCGGGCAGCGACTACCTACTGGGTATCGGCCTGGCACTGGGGGCGGCCTTGCTCTATGCCATCGCCGCGCTGATTATCAAAGGCCTGGCCGGGACGCCGCCGCACCTGATTGCGCTGATCCAGGTCACGACGGGGGCCTTGTTGCTGGCGCCCTGGGTGAGTTTCACGGCACTGCCCGATCAGGCGTCCGCCTGGTCCAGCCTGCTGACGCTGGGGGTGGTGCACACCGGGGTCATGTATGTGCTGCTCTATGGCGCCATCCAGAAATTGCCGAGTGCCCTGACAGGCGCCTTGTCCTTTATCTATCCTATTGCGGCGATCTTCGTCGATTGGCTGGCCTTTGGCCATCGCCTCGGGCTGGCCCAGTGGCTGGGCGTGCTCGCCATATTGCTGGCTGCCGCGGGCATGCAGCAGGGTTGGAACTTGGGGTTACGCCGCCTGGCACCCCGTTAGCGTGGCAAGGGGCGCTCCGCAGTAATGGCGAAATGCTTACAGCGTCTGCCGGCGAACACCTCTGTTTCATTTTGATACAGGCTCGTAATCTAAACCCATCACTCAAGCGCAGGATGCCTTGAGGATCAGGGACGATCGACCATTGCCAGGATGGCTATCGACAGGATGTTGAAATGGTCTGAAAAAAACCCGCTTAGGCGGGTTTTTTGCCGTCTGCGCTTTGCTTTTCAGTACGCCCCGGACGGTGATTGTTACCTGATCGGTAAAAGACCTTTTGCGAATCTGGAATTGTCCGGGCTCCAGAGCGTGCCCTAAGCTCGGCAGCCTCTGATGCTGCCCCTGTAGGAAAAATCATGTCCGAGCACTTCCCGATCACGCGTCTGCGCCGTCAGCGGCGCAATGACACGCTTCGCAGCCTGTTCCAGGAAACCGAGTTCAGCCTCAATGACCTGGTGCTGCCAATCTTTGTCGAGGAAGAGATCAGCGATTTTGTGCCGATCACCAGCATGCCCGGCGTGATGCGTATTCCCGAGTCGAAGCTGGCCGGCGAGATCGAACGTTATGCCCGGGCGGGCATCAAGGCGGTGATGACGTTCGGCGTTTCCCACCATCTGGATGACACCGGCAGCGACACCTGGAACGACCAGGGCCTGGTGGCGCGCATGGCACGGATCTGCAAGGACGCGGTGCCGGAAATGGTGGTGATGTCCGATACCTGTTTCTGCGAGTACACCGCCCACGGCCATTGCGGCGTGATGCACGGCGACGCGGTCGACAATGATGCGACCCTGGCCAACCTGGGGCGCCAGGCGGTGGTGGCCGCGCGTGCCGGTGCCGATTTTATCTCGCCGTCGGCGGCCATGGATGGGCAGGTCCAGGCGATTCGCCGGGCGTTGGACGAAGCCGGTTTTGCCGACACCTCGATCATGGCCTATTCGACCAAGTTTGCCTCGGCGCTCTACGGGCCGTTTCGCGAAGCTGGCGGCAGTGCCCTCAAGGGCGACCGCAAGAGCTACCAGATGAACCCGATGAATCGCCGCGAAGCGGTGCGCGAGTCCCTGCTCGACGCCGCCGAAGGCGCTGATGTGCTGATGGTCAAGCCGGCCGGCGCCTATCTGGACATCATTCGTGATATCCGCGAAGCCTCGCGCCTGCCGCTGGCGGCGTACCAGGTCAGTGGCGAATACGCGATGATCAAGTTCGCCGCCCAGGCCGGCGCCATTGATGAGGCACGGGTGGTGCGTGAGAGCCTGGGTTCGATCAAGCGCGCCGGCGCGGACCTGATCTTCAGCTACTTCGCCATGGACCTGGCCCGCGACGGCATCTAAGCCGGCGCTCGCTCCTGCCGGAGCGAGTCGGTTTGCGATCTTTTCGCTGCGACCCGCTCCCTGCACACCTCCAGAGCCCTGCCATGCCTGCAGAGCTGATCGACGACAAGAATACCCCTGCTTATTTCATGGACACTGTCGACCACTACAACTAAGGGACCATAGTGAATGGCCCAGTAGTGGCGTTTAATGTGAACCAAATAATGATAAGCCGCAGAGGGTGACCAACATGGCGAGAGACGGATCTATTTACGGCGCTATGCCGCCATCTACCCTGATCGTCCCGCCGCCTCGCGCGCTGTCGCACTGGTTGACGCCCCTGTTGCAGAGTGCTGCCTTGTTGACGCTGTTCTGGGGGATGGCCCAGGAAGTTGTGCCCCTGACCGTGGGCCTGGTGCTGGCGTTGCTGCTGGTCTGGCTGCCGAGGCTGCGTCGTCGCCCCAAGGTTGAGCCGACCCAGGCGCCAGCAGCGATCGCCATGGGCGATCTGACGCGTGATCTTTCCTATACCACCAGCCATAACGCCTTGTCGGCCGCTGGTGTGGCGTTTTCCGTCAAGCAGTTGGCCGGCAAGTTGCAATCGCAACTCGATGCCGCCGCGCAGATTGTCAGCAGCGCCGAGGTGATGATCGAGACCGAGCAAGCCACCTCCCAACTCAGCCGCCAGGCCCTGGGTGCCGCCAGCGAAGCCCATCGCAGCAGTGCCGAAGGCCGCACGGTGCTCGCCGAGTCGATCAACCGCATGCACCAGCTCAGCCAGCGGGCCAACGACAGCCGGGAGCTGATCGAGGCCCTCAGCCAGCGCAGCGAGGAAATCCAGCGTGTGACCCTGGTGATCCAGTCGATTGCCAGCCAGACCAACCTGCTGGCCCTGAATGCGGCCATTGAAGCGGCTCGCGCCGGCGAGCACGGCCGCGGTTTTGCCGTGGTGGCCGACGAGGTTCGTGGGCTAGCCGGGCGGACGGCCCAGGCGACTGATGAGGTGGGGGTCATGGTTGCCGATATCCAGCAGCGCACGGCTCAGGTGGTGGAGCAGATCCGCCAGTTGTCGAGCGATCTGGGGATCGGCGTGCAGCAGGTCGAGCACACAGGCCAGCACCTGGAAAATATCGCGCGCCTGGCTGCGGGCGTCGAGCAGCAGGTCAGTGAAATCGCCCAGGGCGCGGAGACCAACCGCGTGCAATTGGGCAGCCTGTTCGGGGCGGTGGAGCAGATGCGCAGCGATCTGGCGGTCAGTGACCAGCAGACCCGGCGTCTGGCCGAGGCGGCCGTGCAGATGGAGGGGCAGGCCGAAACCATCAGCGAACGCTTGGCCGAAGTGGGTCTGGACGACTATCACCAGCGTGTCTATGACCTGGCCCGTGAAGGGGCGAGCCAGATCGCCGCGCAGTTCGAGCGTGATATCGAACAAAGCCGTATCGGCCTCGATGACTTGTTCGACCGGCATTACCAGGCGATCCCCAATACCTCGCCGGCCAAGTTTCAGACCCGTTTTGACCGTTACACCGACCAGGTGCTGCCGGCGATCCAGGAACCTTTGCTCAGCCGCCATGAAGGCCTGGTCTTTGCCATTGCCTGCACCCCGCAAGGCTATGTACCGACGCACAACAAAGTGTTTTCCCAACCGCTGACTGGCGATGCCCAGGTCGATACCGTGAACAACCGCACCAAGCGCAAGTTCGATGACCGCACCGGCATTCGTTGCGGCAGTCACGAACAGGCAGTGCTGCTGCAGACCTACACCCGTGATACCGGGGAGTTGATGCACGACCTGTCCGTACCGATCATGGTGCAGGGGCGGCATTGGGGTGGCTTGCGCCTGGGTTATAGACCCGAAGAGGCGCCGAAGGGGTCGCGGCGCTAGCATTGGGCGATCGGTTCGCGCCGATTGTTGCAGCAGGTGTAAGACAGCGCCTTGGCAAGCGGGGTGTTTCCCCGCTTCATGGCGTTCTATCCTGTTACATCACGCGTTGTCGCTTGGGCTATTGCGGCCCGATCAGCCGGGGTGAGTGCTTTAGGCGTTCAGCGCGCCGCCATCGACGGCGGCCTTCAGGGCCAGTGCAGCGTCCCGGGCGGCGCGAGCCGCGGTGTCGGAGGTCTTGAACCAGCGGTCCTTTTCGACCTGGTGATAGGTAATGGCGTTTCTGGCCGTTTTACTGCGCATCACAATCACCGCCTGGAATTCGCCATCGATCTCCCTGGCTTCTCCGTGGATGAAAAATTCGCCGATATCAAATTCCGTCACGTCTTGCATTCCCTGAAGGTAAGGCTGGGCTGGAGGCCTTGCCCTTGGGCGGCCTCCCTGTTGTGGCGCCAGTATGGCAGTAGTTGGCAACTGCCGAGCTAGTCAAATGGTGTCAGGTCGATGGATTGACCACGCATTATGCTCGGTAGGCCGTGCAGAACCGGTTTTTTTGCTGAAAAGCCCGGTCAATCCGAGGTTTTGTTGATTTTTTAAGGGTTTTCCCCCTTCATTTGAATAGCTCCAGAGGCGATGACTGCTCTAGAATCTCCCCTGACCGGGTCGACGGCTCTCCAGCAGGCCGGGATTTATTCACGTGACCGTGTCGTTAGGTTTTTTTTACAGACCCCAGCTGTTGCCTGGCAAATGGCGCGGGGTCGTGATTGTTGCCGTTTCTCTCAGCTTTCTAGGCATTGATGAAGCGGTTGCACGTTCGTTCTCTTCTACTATTTGTGGCGTGATCCTCCGCCAACCGCGAACGCGATGCGTTCGGCCGGTTGCATGGCGGTAAATCCGTGGGTGTTTTCTGCAGGCGGGTGTGCTCGCGTGGAGTCAGTAGTGTAATTCGAGGGTTTTTCGTTGGCAGTCAGTAATCTGGATATGCATGCACTGTTCGTACTTGGCGATTTACGCGCCAAGTTGGTCAAGCAGTTTCAAGGGCGTTTCGTCTATATCACCGAGCAAACGGCCGAAGGCATCTACATTGCCGAAATAGATACCCAGGAAGCCCTGGTGGTCGATGACAAGCAGCGCCTGGAGCTCAAGGTCGGCGATCATTTCCGCGCCGCGGTCCTGCCCAGCCGTGAAGGCGGCAAGCTGGAATTGAAGTTTCGCGAAATCAAGCTGACCGTTTATGGCCTGGGCGACTATGCCTTTGTCGAGTCGGCCGAAGGCAGTGGCATCTTGCTCAAGGAAGGCCAGACGGTGGTCATGGTCTTCGCCGCCCATGAGCAATTGCAAGGCGCGCTGAGCAAGACCCTGAAGGACGTCAGCAAGAAGGCGGCGAAGTGGCGCAAGGGCGAGCTGACCTTCAAGGCCAGTGAGTGACGGGGGTTACCCGTCAGGCCTTTCACGCCGAGCATCGAGAGCAGGCGCAGGCCGAGGCCGCGCGCCTGTTCGCCGCCCGGACCGAGCGCCAGGGAGCCTGGCTGAACTGGGTCGCTGGGGAGCTCTATAGCCTGCGCCCGGCCGAGTACGCCGCCATGGTCAGGCGCGAGCTGGCGCAATTGCAGGACCATGCGCCGCTCTAGCGTCTTGCCGGCAAAGCCTTTGGCCCTGCCATCAGCCCATCGGCGTGCACAACTCGATCAGCGTGCCGTCCGGGCTGCGCACATAGGAGACCGTCTGGCCCCAAGGCTTGGTGGTCGGTGCTGTCAGCTCCAGTGCCCCGGCGGCCAGGGCGCGGGCATGGGCTGCGATGACGTCGTCGGTGACCAGGCCGATCTCCATCCCCAATGGACGCGGCGACGTATGCGCGGCGATATGGCCGCCGCTGAAATTCATCTCACCCAACTCGTGGGCCGCAAAGGACAGCGTGGTTTCACCACTTTGCAGTTCGCCATACGTGCCGGACTCATGCAGGAAGCGTCGGGCGAAGCCGAAGGCCTGTTCAAAAAAGTCCAGTGACGACGCTACATCGGGTACGTAGACGATGGTGTAGCCGAATTTCATGCAAGCAATCCTTGGCAGGTGGGGGAGAAATAACGGCGTTATCCTCGCCGATTCACTGCGTCAAGACCAGCCACAGCGTTTGCCGATGCGTCTCGCCGTGGCTTGATCGTGCCTGTGCCGGGCACTTTTTTGCGCTTTGCCGCTCTATGCATGGCCAGGGTTCCACGACACTCCGCGGGCCCGTTGTGTTGAAGGCGGTCGCCAATGGATCAGGCTTTACCCTTAGCGTTTGCGCATTCCTTTCGAAAAAAGCTGCTCCCAGGATGCCTGGCCCTGCTCTGTGCCACTGGTTGCAGCCAGCAGCAGGGGCGTGATATCGCGGCCCAGTTCAGCCAGGGCAAGCCTGACGAGTTTTTCCAGACCAGCGTGGACCGCATGGCCACCTTGGCCATGAAGGACAACCTCCAGGGCCTCTACCTGTTGATGAACAAGCTCTATCTGCGCAACCCCGCGCAGTGGCGCCAATCCGGCTACCCGGACGCGACCACGGCCGCTCGGGAAGTGCGCAATGCCATCGAGCAGCGCCGTGCGCTGCCGGCCCTGGGTGAGCGCCGTGACCTGGAGGCGTTGAGTTACGCCCTGAGCCCGCAATTCCAGGGCGACCGGGTCGGGGCGTTTATCTACGCGATTGGCAGCATGCTGATTACCGCCCATGGCGGACGGCAGGCGTTTTACATGACCGACACTATCGACCCGCGATTTGTCAGCAACGCCGCGCGTAATATCGAAAAGGCCACCTGGATGCTCAGCCAGCGCCAGGATGCCAATGGCGTGCTGTTGCTGTTTTCCAATGAAATCTCCGAGGCCGGCAGCAACCTGAGCTTCGCCGTGGAGTTCGGCAAGATCGTCGCGCGCCTGGACCTGCTCACCCAGATGCTCGATGAACGCTACCGACGTGTCGGGCTCAATTACGCCCAGAGCCTGTTGTTGATGAATTTCCTGCCGGTGCAATGATCCGGCTAAAGGCCAGCATTGAAGACGGCTGAGGGGTAGAATCGCCACCCGAACAGGTTCTTGAGGTCGCAGTGGTGGATTTACAGCAGGGTTTTGTCCTGACCCGGCATTGGCGCGACACCCCGGCCGGCACCCAGGTCGAATTCTGGCTGGCCACTGACCAGGGCCCGCGGCACCTGCGCTTGCCTTACCAGAGCTCGGTGGCGTTTGTGCCGGCCGAGCAGCGCGAGCGCGCCCAGGCGCTGCTGCACGGCGAGCCTGGGGTCGAGTGGCGGCCGCTGGCACTGCGTGACTTCCACCAGCGCCCGGTCGTGGGCCTGTATTGCCCCCAACACCAGCAACTGATCCACCTCGACAAGACCTTGCGCCGGGCCGGGGTCGATGTCTATGAAGCCGATATCCGCCCCCCCGAGCGCTTTATGATGGAGCGCTTTATCACCGCGCCCGTGAGCTTCACCGGCACCGCCGATGCCTCGGGCCTGCTGCTTGACGCGCAGATGAAACCGGCCCCTGCTTATCGCCCGACACTACGCCTGGCCTCGCTGGACATCGAAACCAATGCCCAGGGCGAGTTGTATTCGATTGCCCTGCAAGGCTGCGGCGAACGCCAGGTGTATATGCTCGGGCGTGCGCCCGGCACTGCTCCGACGCTGGATTTCCAGCTGGAATACTGCGAGAGCCGGGGGCAATTGCTGGAGCGGCTGAACCAATGGCTGGCCTGCCATGATCCCGATGCGATCATTGGCTGGAACCTGGTGCAGTTTGACTTGCGTGTCCTGCATGAACACGCGCGCCGCCTGGGGATTCCCCTGCGCCTGGGACGTGGCGGCGCCGAGATGGAATGGCGCGAGCATGGCGCACGCAAGCAGCATTATTTCGCCAGTGCCGCCGGGCGCCTGTTGATCGACGGGATCGAGGCGCTGCGTTCGGCGACCTGGAGTTTCCCCTCGTTCAGTCTCGAGTCGGTGGCGCAAAGTCTGCTGGGCGAAGGCAAGGCCATCGACAATCCCTACGACCGCATGGATGCTATCGACCGGATGTTCGCGCAGGACAAACCGGCGCTGGCCACCTACAACCTCAGGGATTGCGAACTGGTGACGCGGATTTTCGCCAAGACCGATTTGCTGACCTTTCTGCTGGAGCGCGCGACGGTTACCGGCCTGCCGGCCGATCGGAGTGGGGGCTCGGTGGCGGCCTTCACCCATTTGTATATGCCGCTGATGCATCGCCAGGGCTTTGTCGCGCCCAACCTCGGCGAGCTGGCACCCCAGGCCAGCCCAGGCGGTTTTGTCATGGAATCGCGGCCGGGGCTGTACGAGTCAGTCCTGGTGCTGGACTACAAGAGTCTCTACCCCTCGATTATCCGCAGCTTTCTGATTGACCCGGTGGGGTTGGTGGAAGGGTTGTCCCAGCCTAGCGACGCGTTGTCGGTGCCGGGGTTTCGCGGTGCGCGCTTTTCGCGTACACGCCATTGCCTGCCAGCCATTGTCGAGAGTGTCTGGCAAGGGCGTGAGACGGCCAAGCGCGAACACAACGCGCCGTTGTCCCAGGCACTGAAAATCATCATGAATGCCTTCTATGGCGTGCTCGGTTCCAGTGGCTGCCGGTTTTTCGATACGCGCCTGGCCTCGTCCATCACCCTGCGCGGGCACGAGATCATGCGCCGTACGCGCGAGTTGATCGAGGCGGCGGGCTATAAGGTGATCTACGGCGATACCGATTCGACCTTCGTCTGGCTGGGACGGCCCCATGGCCAGGAGGAGGCGGCGCTTATCGGTCAGGCGCTGGTGATGCAGGTCAATCAGTGGTGGCAGGCCCATCTGCGCGATGAGTACGGGCTGGAGAGTGCGCTGGAGCTGCAGTTCGAGACGCATTTTCGGCGTTTTCTGATGCCGACCATTCGTGGTGCGGAGGAGGGCAGCAAGAAGCGTTATGCCGGCCTGGTCGTGCACTCCGATGGCCGCGAGGAAATGGTCTACAAGGGCCTGGAGACGGTGCGTACCGACTGGTCGCCACTGGCCCGCCAGTTCCAGCAGGAGCTCTATGAGCGGATCTTCCAGCGCCAGCCGTATCAAGACTATGTACGTGATTATGTGCAACGGACCCTAGCGGGCGAGTTCGACGAGCGTCTAGTGTACCGCAAGCGCCTGCGCCGCCAGTTGGGCGACTATGAACGCAATGTCCCGCCCCATGTGCGTGCGGCCCGCCTGGCCGATGAGTACAACGACCGCCAGGGGCGCCCGCGCCAGTATCACAATGGTGGCTGGATCAGCTACGTGATCACCCTGGCCGGCCCCGAACCGCTGGAGGTGCGCACGGCACCCATCGACTACGAGCATTACCTGAGCCGCCAGCTGCAACCGGTGGCCGACGCAATTCTGCCGTTTGTGCAGGATGACTTCGCCACCCTGGTCGGCGGTCAGCTCGGGTTGTTCTGAGCCGGCACGTTACTCGCCGCGAATGTACTGCTCCAACTGGCGGATCAGGTCGGCCTGCTCGGCAATGGCTTCCTTGACCAGGTCACCAATCGACAGCAGGCCCAGTAACTGGCCGTCCTCGACCACGGGCAGGTGGCGCAGGTGGCTGTCGGTCATGATGCCCATGCAGGCCTCGACGCTTTGCTGGGAGCTCACCGTGATCACCGGCGCGCTCATGATCGCGCTGACCGGCGTGCCCACCGAAGAGCGGCCCTTGAGCACCATCTTGCGCGCGTAGTCGCGTTCACTGACGACGCCGACCACCCGACCGTTCTCGACCACCGGCAGGGCGCCGATATTTTTCTCGGCCATCAGGCGCAGGGCATCGAGCACCATGCTGTCGGGCGAAATGGTATGGACTTGCTGGTGTTGCTGAGCCTTGAGCTTGAGCAACTGCGCGACGGTTTTCATAAGTCTCTCCAGTGCGGGTCGTGGGGCCGTGTGCGGCCGGTTACAGCATCATAGCCAGAGTCTGTGGGGAACATGCCGAAAGCGCCACTGCACCACTGGAAAAACGTCAGGGTGCTGACTTCAATCAGCCCAGCAAGTGCCAGACCCGTGCCGCCAGATACAGGCAGAGACCGAAGACGCAGTGATTGAGCAGGCTGCGCAAGCGGGCCTTGGTCGGGCTCGGTGTCTTGCGGGCCGCCAGGCCGGCGCCCATGCCGGGTTGCAGGATCAGGAACGGCGCCAGCAAGGTGGCGATGCCCACCGCCAGCGCCGGCAGCAGCGTTGGCTGGTCGAGCCAGGCAAGGCCGGTGAAGGCCAGCAGCAGTACACCGTAGCCCATGCCGATCAGATAATGGGCAGTCCAGCCGATCAGCCCTTCGCCCGGCACCGGCGGCGTCTTCGCGATGCTCGGGTGGAGCCATTGCCCGCGAGGCAGGTAGGCGAACCAGCGGCCCACCAAGGCCCAGTTGGGCACCTGCATGCCCAGCACCCGTTGCTGGAATAGCGCCCAGAGGTCGCTCAGGGCCGTGGCGCCAAATCCCAGCAGGATGCCGTACAGCGTGAGTTGAAAGAGGGCGGTCATGGGCGGGATTCCGGTTCGATGAGATAGGCAAACCATAGTGGCTATTTTAACAACATTCAATAGATTGATTGAATGATAGATCGGTGTTAGCTTGCCTGGCATGACCGATATCACGCCTGCACACCCGCCTTATGACGAACTCGCCGATCTGGCCCGTACCCTGGGCCATGCCCATCGCCTGCACCTGCTGGAACATATTGCCCGGGCTGAAACCTCGGTAGAGCAGTTGGCCGAACGGGCCGGGTTGTCGGTGGCCAACGCCTCGCAACATCTGCAGCATCTGCGTCGGGCCGGATTTGTCCAGACCCGCCGTGATGGCAAACGTGTGCTCTACCGGCTGGGCGCCGGGCCCGTGCTCGGCGTGTTGGGGGCGCTGCGCGACTATGCGTTGTTCAATCGCCACGCCATGTACACCTTGATCGAGGACAGCCGGGTGCCGCCAGCGGACCTGGAAGCCATCACCCGGGCCGCCTTGCTCGAACGTCTGCACGATGACGCCGTGACCTTGCTCGATGTGCGCTCGCCGGCGGAGTTCGCCCAGGGGCATTTACCGGGGGCGATCAATATCCCGCTAGCCGAACTGGAGCGCCGGCTGGGCGAGTTGCCGGTCGAGCAGGAGATCGTTGCCTATTGCCGGGGCGCTTACTGCGTGCTGTCCCACGAGGCCGCCACCGCCCTACAGGGCCATGGCTTCAAGGTGCGCAGGCTGGTCAGCGGATTCGAGGAGTGGCAGGCGGCTGGCCTGGATATCGAGGGCCGGGCGTCGCGTTGAACGGTTTTGTTCGCTACGGGTATGTCTAAAGGCCACTACGTTTGTGTATCCTCGCGGCTCACCCTCCACTCAAGGATGATCATGCGTACTCTCTTCAAAATCTGGCTGGTGGCGACGGTTGTTTCGCTGACCTTCTACACGCCCATCTATTTCTTTTCCGATAATGCCGTCGATGCCATCGAAGACCTCACCGCCGCCGAGTTGATCCCCTATATTTCCATTCGCGGGGTCGATGTTGAACGGATGGAAAACAACCTGCGTGGCATGGGGGTCGACACCGATCTGTCCCTGGACGATGCGCTGGACGCCAATCCCAGGGTGCTCGACTACAGCATCGGTTATGCCGAAGGCAACGAATTCAAGCAGCTCAGCCTGTCTACCGGCCTGAGTTTTGTGGTGGCCCGCGCCGAGTTGGAAAACGACCTGGCGGTGGAGGTAGTCTTCGGGGTGTTGAACAAGCATTTCCTGCGCAATACCACCCAGGTCGAGGGCCTGTATCAACTGCGGGTAACCGATGGCCAGAAGACCCTGGCCATCGAAGCGCAGAACGATCTGCAAAACCACCTCTACGGTTTGTTCCTCAAGGATGAAAAACAGGCCGGACTATCGCTGGTGCCGTTGGAGCAGCGCTTTACCGCGCTGCGTGAGCGCGAGCTCAAGGCCCAGCCTGAACCCACTGCGGCGCCGGTCCAGGCCGCGCCCAGCGAACCCCGGGAAATCGACAGCGTGACCGTGGCGGGCAATCCGTCGCCCAGCCAGATCGTGATCTTCCAGTTCGATGGCAAGCCGGCCTATTGCGCGGATGAAGGTGAAGATGGCGCCAACTGCCGGGGCGACGCCAGCGTCTTTATCGGCATGGGGACGCACAAGGACTACATGGACCCCGACAGCCCGCTGTGCATCGCCGGAGAAACCGGCTGCGTATTGCCGCAGTTTTTCCCGGCGGACATCAAGGGCTAAACCGCGGCAAGCGGTTAGTGACAAGCTAAAGGTTTTACGCTTGTCGCTAACTGTTTAAAGCGGCTTTTTCACATACAGGTTGCAGAAGTAGTCGGCCGTTTCTTCGGCCGTCAGGCCTTTGTCCGGTCGGATCCACAGGTAGCTGTAGTGGTGCAGGGCCAGGAGGCTTTTCACCGCCAGGAATCCGGCATCGCTGAAAACCCCTTGCTCGACGCCCTGTTCGAGTATCCGCGCCCAGATCCTTTCATACTCACGATGTAGCGCCTGCAGTTCGGCCTTGCGCTCGCCGACTACCGCATGCACCTCGCGAAAACACACGGTCATCTCTGCCAGATGCTCGACCAGGGTGCGCATCACCCGTCGGGAAAACGCCCGTAGCCTGGCTTCGGGCTCCAGTGGCTGTTCGAGCAGCGGCGTGCCTTCGGCGATCAGGATGCGCAGATAGCGGCTGGTGATCTCGAAGAGCAATTCTTCCTTGCTGATGATGTGGTAGTACAAGGCCCCACGGCCCAGGCCGGTGGCTTTTTCCAAATCGGCGAGGCCGGTGGCATGGAAGCCTTGCGTGGCGAACAACTGGGCGGCGACCCGCAAGATTCTTTCCCTGGTGGCAGCCCCTTCGCCTTGCCCGGCTTTACGTCCCATGCTGCGCTCCTGTGGGTCTGCGCCAGAGCTTAACGGCTGGCCGGGCTGGCGGCCATGGTCGGGGGTTGAAAGTAGTATTGACCGATCGGTACATAATTTTTATAACGTGCTGATCGTCGCCACTGCCCGTGTACCCGGGCAGCTTTCTGAGAGCCTCGCCATGGCATTGGATACCACCGCTGCAAGCCCGGGCGTCGCACCTCGGGTGTTGATGTTGACTGCCCTGGCCATGTTGGCCTTTGCCGGTAACTCCATTCTCTGCCGACTGGCGCTCAAGACCACCAGCCTGGATGCCGCCAGTTTCACCGCGCTGCGCCTGATCAGCGGCGCCTTGATGTTGTGGCTGCTGGTGGTGTTACGGCACCCGCGCCGCCGGATGGGCGGCAGCTGGCGGGGGGCGGCGGCGCTGTTTGTCTATGCCTTCGCGTTCTCCCTGGCGTACCGGGCTATCGATGCCGGGACCGGCGCGCTGCTGCTGTTTGGCGCGGTGCAAGTCAGCATGCTGTTGTATGGTTTTTTGCGTGCGGAGCGCCTGGGCCTGGTTGCCGGGGCCGGGCTGGCCGTGGCGTTGGCCGGATTGCTGGCGATGCTGTTGCCGGGTGCCACAGCGCCGGCCTGGATGCCCGCGAGCTTGATGTTGGCGTCAGGTGTGGCCTGGGGTGTTTACAGCCTGCTGGGGCGTGGTGGGGCCGATCCGCTGGCGGCGACGGCGGGGAATTTCATGCGGGCCATCCCCCTGGTGATCCTGGCGTGTCTGCCGTATGCGCCAAGCCTGCACTGGGATGGACGAGGGGCGGGGTATGCGCTGGTGTCCGGGGCGCTGGCCTCGGGCGTGGGGTACGCGATCTGGTACAGCGCGGTGCGCCAATTGCCGGCGCTCAAGGCGGCGACGGTGCAGCTCAGCGTGCCGATTCTGGCGACCCTGGCGGGCATCGTGCTCCTCGATGAACCGCTGACCTGGCGCCTGGCGCTGTGTTCGGTGGCGGTGTTGGGAGGCGTGGGCCTGGTGCTGGCAAGCAAGCAGCGCGTCGCCCGGCAATAGGCCCGCAGCCGCTGCCGATTGGTTGCGATAGCGCTGCAGGCTCTCGGTCGTTCAGCGCCCCGGCCTGCTCGATTGCCGCCAGGTGGCAGCGGCTACGAGCAGGCCTTGGGCTTCAACGACTACAGCGCGTCAGGCAATCCGCCCGCCCAGCACCGACGCTACCCAATCGGCGATGTAATGCCCGGCGTTGATGCTGTTGTCGAAGCTCGAATGCTGCACGCCACCCTCACGCTCGGTGAAGATTTTCAATTCGCGCCGGGGGCTATTGACCAGCTGCTCATAGGTGCGGTGCGCCCATTTCAACGGGATCTGTGAGTCTTTTTCGCCATGGGTCACCAGGAACGGCACCTTGATCCGGTCCAGCACGCCGTCCAGGTGGACGTTCTCGGCGATGCGCATAAAGTCATCGATGTCCTTCGCGCCCCATACCCAACTGACGTGGGACCAGTAGTGCGGTACCGGGAAGCTGCCTTCCTTTTCCAGGCGGCGCTTTTGTACATCGCGCCAGTCATGGTTGGCGCCCCAGACCACGCCGCAGGCAAAGCGCGGCTCGAATGCCACCGCTCGCGGGCAGTAGTAGCCACCCAGGGACACGCCTTCCAAGCCGATGCGCTGTGCATCGATCTCGGCGCGGTCCTGCAGCCAGTCGACCACGCGGCTTGCCCAGTGCTCGCTGTCGTAGCGGGCGATCAGGTCGTGCAGGCGCAACGCTTCGCCGGTGCCCGGTTGATCGATGACCAGCGATGACACACCGCGCTTGGCCAGCCACATCGGCAGGCCGACGCGGTATTTCATTTCCTTGGTCGAATCCAGGCCATTGACCTGGACCAGGATCGGCGCCGGGCCATCGACCCCTTCGGCACGGATATAAAGCCCGGCGAGCACCTTGCCCTCATAAGGAATTTCCACCCGTTCGCAATTTTCCCCGGATAGCGCGATGCCCCGGGCGAACACCTCGAGAAAACGCTGGTAGAGCGCTTGGCGCCCCGGCGCGCCGTGGGCCTGCAGACGCTCGCAGGTCAGGTAATAGGTGGCGGCACGGTTGTATTTTTCCCCGGCCGAGAGCAGTCGCCCATGGGCCTCGTCTTCTTCGGCCAGGCCGCAGAGCTTGTCGGCCATGTTTGCCCAGGTTTCGCGAAAAGCCAGGCTGCCCGCTGCGTCGGGTTGCTTGGCGGCTTCCTGCAACGGGGCGCACATCTCTTCGATCTCGCCCATCTTGGCGCCCATCTCGATCGCGAGATCCACGGACAGGTTCCAGACATAGTTAGTGGGGAAGTAGCGGAACATAGTGGTTCTTATCCTTGTTCGGGTGCAGAAGGTCAGTGTCCCGGGCATGCCCTGGACAGGCTGGGGGCACAGTAGGCGAGGGCGTCGGCGGTTCGCCAATCGCAACTGGGGATGCCAGGTATCGCCAAACACGATGGCCGCGCCCAGTCATGGCCCGGCGCGATACCTGCCAGTGCCAGGGACGATTGGTCAGGCGCTTTCGCGCGCCCGTAAAGTGCGGCCACAGCGACGGGATAAGGAGCGAAAGGATGGGATGGCTGGCGCGGGTGCTGGGCAATCGGTCGGTGGGGAGCAAGTTGTCCCTGGGCTTTGGGCTGGTGTTGGTGTTCACCCTGGGCGTGGCCATTACGGCTTTCTATGCGCTGGGCGTGTTGCAACAACGCAGCGAGCGCCTGCGTGACGAAGCCGCCAGCCAGGCGCTGGTGCTTCAGGCACGCATGGCCGAAAAAGCCTTTGCCCAGAGCTTTGCCCCTGAACAGGCCGAGCAGGTGCGCGCCGCCATTGGCCAGCTCGAAGCGCAGTTGTTGCGCTCCGGCGCGGTCGCTACACGCAGTGCGGCCAACGCCTATCTGCAGCAGTTCGAGCGCTATGCCCAGGCGCTGCAGGAGGTGCGTAGCGCACGGGTGTATATGCAGACGCTGGCCAGTACCGCCGGCGAGCGTTTCAACCTGCTGTTTCTCGACCAGCTCGATGGGCTCAATGGGCAGCTGGAACAGGTCCGCGCGCCCAGTGCCGACGACCTGGTGCTGCTCGAACAGGCCGCCGCGCTCAGCGATAAACTGGCGCGCTTGCGCGACAGCGAACAGGCCTATGCCCTGGACGGCGCAGAGCGCGCACGCAATGACTGGGAGATGCGCAGCAGCGACCTGCACTCGGCCATGCAGACCCTGGCGCAGAACCTGGGCGAGCCGGGGCGTACGGCTATCGGCGCCGCGCAGGCGGCGCTGGCCGATTACCGCAAGGCCTTTGAGGGCTTTGTCGCCGGTCACCAGCGCGCCAGCCTGGCCAGTATTGCCATGACCCAGCAAAGCGAAGCCATCAGCCAGCGACTGGCCGAGACCCATCGTGAACAGACCGAAGCGATGCGCGCGGACGGGCGTCACGCCTACCGACAACTGGGCTTGATCACCTTGCTCGCACTGGGCCTGGGACTGTCGGCGAGCCTGCTGATCCGCCACTCCATCGTGCCGCCCCTGCGCGAGGTGGTGCGGCGGGTGCAGCGGGTGGCGGCCGGAGATTTAAGCGATGGCGCCCGATTCCCGGCCCGGCGTGATGAACTCGGCCAGCTACTGGACACGGTCGAAGGCATGTTGGTCGGCCTGCGTGGCCTGGTGGGCGGGATTGGCCACGGTGTTGGACGGCTGAACGAGAGCGCCGGCAGCCTGGCCGAGAGCATTCGTCGCAATAGCCTGGGCGTGGAGAGCCAGCGCGAGCAGACCGAGCAGGCGGCCACGGCCATGGAACAGATGAGCGCGAGTGCCGATGAGGTGGCGCGCAACGCCCACGCTGCCAGCCAGGCTGTGATCGAGGCCGATAGCCAGGCCCGCGAAGGCGACGCGTTGGTGCGCCAGGCCGGTGGCCGGATCGACCGCCTGGCGCGGGAAATGGCCGGTTGCACCGATGCCATGCAGGCCATGCTCAGCGAAAGCGCGGCGATTGGCGGTGTGCTCGATGTGATCAAGGCTGTGGCCGAGCAAACCAACCTGCTGGCCTTGAATGCGGCCATCGAGGCGGCGCGGGCTGGCGAGCAGGGCCGCGGCTTTGCCGTGGTGGCCGATGAAGTCCGCGGGCTGGCGCGCCGTACCCAGCGCTCGACGGCCGAAATCGAAGGCCTGATCGAGCGCCTGCGCCAGGTCGTGCAGACCGCCAGTGCGCGCTTGCAGGGCAGCCAGGTCTTGACCGAAGAAAGCGTGGTGCTGGCCACCCGGGCCTCGGCGGCCCTGGGCCAGATCACGGCGGCGGTGTCGAGCCTGGAGCAGATGAATCAGCAGATGGCCAGCGCCGCCCAGCAGCAGAGTGCGGTGGCCGGCGAGGTCAGCCAGAACATGCGCCGGGTCCGTGAAATCGCTGCCGACGGTTCCCTGGAGAGTCGGCGCCTGCGAGCCTCGACGCAGACCCTGCAAGGCGTGGGCGAGGAGCTCAGTGCTGCCGTCGGGCATTTTCGGACCTGAAGCGGAGGCCAGGCTATGCGTTATCGCCGTCTTGATCTGAACCTGCTGGTCGCCCTCGAAGCGCTGCTGAGCGACTGCAACGTCAGCCGTGCGGCCGAGCGCCTGCACCTTGGCCAGTCGGCCACCAGTGCGGCATTGGGGCGCTTGCGCGAACATTTCGACGATCCACTGCTGGTCGCGGTCGGCCGCCAGTTCCAGCCCACGGCCCTCGGCCAGGCGCTACTGCCCAAGGTGCGCGCTGCGCTGGCCCTGACTCGCGAGATTGTCGACGCCCCGGTGCGTTTCGACCCTGCGTCGTGCCAGCGGCGTTTCACCTTGGTGGCCTCGGATTACATTGCGGCGGTGCTGATGCCGGCGCTCAGCCGTGCGTTGGCAAGCCAGGCCCCCGGCGTCAGCCTGAGCCTGCGCGACCTACCGTTGCCGCGCGATGCGGATGTGGTCAGCGAAGCGCTGGAATACCGGCGCAGCGATTGCGTGATTGTGCCCCAGCGTCGGCTCAACCCGGTGTATCCCCAAGTGCCGCTGCTGAGCGACGAACTGAGCTGCATCGTCTGCCTCGATCAGCCACGCTATGCCCAGGGCCTGAGCCTGGCTGACTACTGCCAGGGCGAGCATGTGGTGCGCGAATTCAGTGATGGCCGCAACTTGGCGATGGATGCCGCGCACCTGCACGAACTGGGCATCGAGCGGCGGGTTGGGGTTAGCCTGGAGAGCTTTGCGCTGATCCCGTCATTCATTGTCGGTACCGCACGGATCGCCACGGTGTTTCGCCGCCAGGCCGAGCAGTTCGCCTGTGCCTATCGGCTGCGCATCCTGCCGGCGCCGCTGGCGTTTCCGCTGGCGCCCCAGGTCCTGCAATGGCACCCGTACCAGGACCTTGATCCGGCCCTGGTCTGGTTTCGCGCGCTGTTGCAGGAGCAGGCGGCAGCGCTGGGTCAGAGCGACGGCTGAGGGTCGCCGGTATCGGCGAGCAGGCCGCAGTCGGCGATGGCCAGCAGGGCGCAGCGTTCGTCGTTATCCGAGGTGTCGCCACTGATGCCGATGGCCCCCAGCAGTACGCCCAGCTCATTGCGCAGCAGCACGCCACCGGCCACCGGGATCACTTCGCCGGCGGTCAGGCTGTTGATGGCCGCAAAAAAGCCCGGCATCGCCTGGCTGCGGCGGGCCAGTTCGCGGCCGCCCAGGCCCATGCCCAGGCAGCCACGGGCCTTGCCGGTGGCGATCTGCGGACGCAGGAAGCTGGCCTGGGGATCGCGCAGGACCGCCAACGGGTGGCCGGCGGTATCGAGTACGGCAGCGGCCAACGGGCGCATGCCCAGTTGGCGTGCGTGGTCGATGGCGCCGCGTGCGAGGCGGCACGCCAGGTCCAATTCAAGGGTGTGCAGAGTCATGGTCACAGGCTCCATTTGCCAAGTTCGGCGACGCGGTCGCGGGTATAGAGATCGGTCCATTTCAGGCTGTTGAAGTCCGAAACCTGCTTGGGGTTGTAGCGGCTGCGTGTAAGGTCAACGGGTTGCCCGCCCTTGTACACCGCCATGAATTTGCTGCGGTCCTGGAGCAGGCGGATGTCGTCCAGCGGTGAGCCATCGAGCACCAGGAAGTCGGCCTGTTTGCCAGCCTCCAAGGTGCCTAGGGTTTCGCCCCGCGGCATACAGCGCGCCCCGACGGCCGTGGCGGCAAGCAGGGCTTCGGCGGGGGTAAAGCCGAGGTGCTTGACCAACAGTTCGGGCTCGCGGGCATGCCATTCGCCATAGGGGGTCACGGCAAAGCCGCTGTCGCTGCCGCAGGCAAACGGAATCCCGGCGGCCTTGGCGCGCTTGAGCACCGGCGTGCCCAGTTCCAGGGTCCTGGCGCAATAGCCGGCATAGCCGGTGGCGATGGCCGGGTCGTGGGGCTGGCAGAAGTCCACCGTGTTCTGCGGGAACGTCATGGTCGGCGCCAGGATACTGCCGGCCTCCAGCAGCGCCTCGATGCAGTCGTCGTCCATGTAGAAGGCATGGAACACCAGGTCGACACCGGCCCGTGCCGCATACATCACGGCTTCGCGGCCGTAGGCGTGGGTCGCGACCTTGCAGCCCAGGCGGTGGGCTTCCTCGACCATCTCGCGGGTTTCATCGGCGGTGAAGGCGGCGATGATTTCGCCATTGGGCCGGCGATGGGTGCCGTCCATGGCGATCTTGATCAGGTCGACGCCGTCCTTGGCCTGGGTGCGGATTTCCGCCAGGGCTTCGCTGCGGCTGGTGACCAGGCGTGCAGTGAAATACTCCGGGGTGCCGACCCGGCTCGGAAACCAGTCGTTGAGGCTCTGGCGATTGGTGATCACTCGACTGCTGGCGGCCACGCGCGGGCCGTCGAACATGCCGGCGGCAATGGCGTTGCGCACCGAAATGCTGAGCTGGCCGCTGTCGCCGGGGCAGACCATGCTGGTCACGCCGGCGGCCAGTACATGGCGGGCGAAGAACATGCCGCGCAGGGCGCGAAATTCATCGCTGGTCCACAGGTCGATGTCCTCTTCGCTCTGGGCGTTGCCGAAGGCCAGATGGGTATGCACATCCACCAGGCCAGGCATGACGAACGCGTCGCCGCTGTCCAGGACTCGCTCGCCGGGCTGCGGGGCGGGCGCCTGGGCCCGGGGACCGACATAGCGCAACACGCCGTCGTCGATCACCAGGGTCTGCTGCTGGCGGGTGTCGAGGCCAGTGCCGTCGAACAGGGTCTGGCAGTGCAGGTGCAGGGTTTGCATGGGCGTAGGTTCTCCTGGGTAAAAAAACGTTCCCGGGAGGCTAGGGGGCAGGCGATGGCGCGGACCAACAGATTGCGTCGATGGCCAGGTATCGATGCCTTCGATACTTGGTTCGGCGCCCGTCCTGGTGGGCTCGGCGGGTGCGCGCGGTGTGGCCCGGCAGGCATCGCGATGGGCGATGCGAGGTATCGCCAGAGACGATTTTTGCCAACCGGTGGATTTGCCTAGGGTGCCTGGCCGCCAGTCTGGCGGCCTACTGAACAGGAGCGAGCCATGAACCCCCTATCCATCGAAGCACAGTTGCTGGGCCTGGAGCAGGAGCGCGTGCGCGCCCTGGTCGAGGAGGACCACGGGCGGGTCGCGCAGTTGTTTGCCGATGACCTGGTCTATGTCCACACCACCGGCCTGGTACAGGACAAGGCGGCGTACCTGGAGTACGCCCGCGAGGCGGTGCGTTACCTGGCCATCGAACGGGGCGAGTTGCAGGTGCGCCTGTATGGCAACGACCTGGCACTGATGACCGGCCCGCAGTGCAACACCCTGCGCAAGCGTGACGGCGAGCAGGCCGTGCGCGCCGAAGGCTTTGCCACCCAGGTCTGGGTGCGTGGCGCGCAGGGCTGGCAGATCGTCTCGTTCCACGGCACCCGTAGCGTCGCCTAGGGACGAGCGCCAGGCACCGCTTAGGCGGCCTGGCGATCCAGGCCGCGGGTAAATTCGCTGATGCGCTCGCGCAGCCAGCCATGCATCGGGTCGCCATCCATGCTGCGGTGCCAGAGCATATGTTCGCGCATCACCGGAATCTGCACCGGCGGCGCTAGCAGCCGCAGGGGCAGGTGCTCGGCATACAGCTCGGCCAGGCGCCGGTGCATGGTGGCGACGCGGCGGGTGCCGACGATCAATTGGGGCAGGGTGTTGAAGTCATTGGTGATGACTTCCAGGCGACGGTTGAAGCCGTACTGGTTCATGAACCAGTCCTCGATGCTCAGGTGCCGGTTGCGCCCGAAGCCCACCGAGATATGGCCCATTTCCATGTACTGCTCCAGGGTCAGGCTGTTGCCGACCAGGGGGTTGTCCTTCCAGACCACGCAGACATGTTCTTCCTCGAACAGCAACTGCGCCGGGTGTCCGTCGATGATGTAGCGCTCGGGCACGATCATCAGGTCGACCTCGCCGCGCACCAGCAACTCACTGGCATTGTCCCCCGGGCCGAGCATCTCGAACGTAATGAACGGCGCGTGCTCGTGGATCTGTTGGATCACCCGGGCAAACAGCACGCTGATCAGGTAGTCGGAGGTGATCAGGCGGAAATGCCGCTTGCTGGTGGCCGGGTCGAACACCGGCTTGGCGGTGATCGAGGACTGGATGGTCAGCAGCACTTCGCGCACCGGTCCGGCGAGTTCCAGGGCATAGGGCGTGGGCTGCATCTTGCGCCCGACCTGCACCAGCAGTTCGTCTTCGAAATAGGTGCGCAGGCGCCCCAGCACGCCGCTGGTGGCGGACTGGGTCATGTGCAGGCGTTCGGCGGTGCGGGTGATGTTCTGTTCTTCGAGCAGCACATCGAGCGCGACCAATAGGTTCAGGTCGAGATGGTTGAAACGCATGGCAGTGTCATCGGCTGTTGTATTTTTTGTATCGATACCATCCGGCCTAGCCATCATTCCGTCAAGCCCATCGGCCATCACGACCCGCCCCGGGCCAGCCATCGCCGTACAACCCGGCCACTCCGCATGGGTATCGCGTTTGCCGATACGTCGCATCCCTACATGCGATTGGTCAGCCTGGACCGGTCTGGGCAATCTCTGCAGCCAGCCGGGGCCGGTCAACGACCACCGGCACCACCACCGGCTCGCCGGGCCCTGCGCCGCGCGATCCGTATCATAATTTCAATGGAGTGGTATGCCATGAACATCATTGGCCTTGACGCCCTGGTATTTGGCGTCGATGACATCCAGGCCTGCAGCGACTGCCTGCGCGACTACGGCCTGACCCCGGTCGGCGTGGATGCCCAGGGAGGGCGCTTTGAGGCCCTCGACGGCACGGCCATCGTGATTCGCGACGGTAATGACCCGAGCCTGCCGCCAGCCATCGGCCCGACGCCGTCGTTGCGCGAAACCGTGTACGGGGTGGCCAGTGCCGCCGACCTCGACGCCATCGGCCGGGAACTGTCCCGTGATCGCGACGTGCGGGTCGACGCGGCCGGCGTTCTGCACAGCGTCGATGACAGTGGCTTTGCCATTGCCTTCCAGCTCACTGTGCGCCGTGCCTTCAACGCTCCGGCCGACCTGACCAACGCTCCCGGCAGCGAGCCGCAGCGCCCGCTCAACCAGCCGGGCATCAGCCTGGATATGCCGGCGGTGCCGCGCACGCTGTCCCATGTGGTGTACTTCGTGCCCGATGCGGCCAAGGCCGAAGCGTTCTATGCCCAGCGCCTGGGCTTTCGTACCACTGACCGTTTTGTCGGTGTCGGGCCCTTTATGCGCCCCGCCGGGATGGACGACCACCACAGCCTTTTCATGATCCAGACCCCGCCCCATATGCAGGGCTGCGAACACTTCACCTTCCATATGGGCAGCGGCACCGAAGTGCTGCTGGCCGGCCGGCGCTTCGAGCAGGGCGGCTGGACCAGCTTCTGGGGCCCGGGTCGTCATCTGTTCGGTTCCAACTGGTTCTGGTACTTCAACAGCCCGCTGGGCTGCCATATCGAATACGACGCCGATATGGACAAGAACGATGACCACTGGGCGGCCCGCGAGGCGCCGATGTCAGCCGATAACTCGCAGCTGTTCCTGTTCACTTCGCGGGACAAGTGGGCCCCCGGTGGCCCGCCGCCCAAGCAGGGTTGAGGGGCGCTCGCGGTGGTCGCGCTCAGGCTGTGTCGACTCGATGCGCTGCTGGAGGGGCGGGCCCTGGGGTTCGATCCGCTGCACGAGGGCCGTGACAGCGTCTTTGCCCTGCGCCATCGGCAAACGGTGCGGGTGTACCGCAACAGCTGCCCCCATCTGGCCGTGCCGCTGGAGTATCGCAAGGACCGTTTTCTGAGCGCCGATGGCCAGCGAATCATCTGCTATGCCCATGGCGCGCAGTTCCTGCCGGACTCCGGCGAGTGCGTCCACGGCCCGTGCCGGGGGCAGTCGCTGACGGCACTGGCCTGGGTGGAAGAGGACGGTTGGCTGCTGTTGCCCAAGGCGCAATTGGCGCTGTGGCAAGCGTGAACGAGGTATTGCGTTTGGCGATAGGTCGCATCCGGTCATGCGATTAGTCAAATCCATCATTTGTCGGGAAGCTGTTGGCAAGCGCTAAGCCTGCAAGCTTGCGAACGCCTCTCGCACATAACAACAACAAGTGAGGAAGGACATGAATTCAGTCAGCAAGGTATTGATCGTCGGCGGTGGCATCGGCGGGCTGTGCGCCGCGATTGCCCTGCGTCGCAAGGGCCTGGAGGTCGACCTGGTCGAGCTCAAGTCCGAGTGGACGGTCTACGGCGTCGGCATCATCCAGCAGAGCAACGTGGTGCGTGAAATGGCCCGCCTCGGCCTGCTGGACGACTACCTGGAGGCGGCCTATGCCTTCGAGGACGTCGGTATCTACGACCGCAACGGCAACCCCCTGGCCCGGATTCCCGGCCAACGTCTGGCCGGCCCCGAGTACCCGGCCAATGTCGGTATCTCGCGCCTGGCGCTGCACAAGGTCCTCAGTGAATCGGCCATCGCCCTGGGCTCGGTGGTGCGCCTGGGCCTGTCGGTGGAGCAATTGGACCAGGACGCCGATGGCGTCGACGTGGTGTTTACCGATGGCCGCCGCGAGCGCTATGACCTGGTGGTCGGTGCCGATGGCTTGTACTCCAAGGTCCGTGGCCTGTTGTTTGGCGACCGTTACCAGCCGCGCTTCACCGGCCAGGCGGTGTGGCGCTACAACTTTGCCCGCGCCCCGCAGATCGACCACCTGGCTAGCTTCCAGGGCGCCGACGGCAATGCCGGCCTGTGCCCGTTGGCCGATGACCTGATGTACATGTTCCTCACCTCCTACGAGCCAGGCAATCCGTGGATGGACGCCAACACCCTGGCCGAGCAGATGCGTGCACGCCTGGCCGGTTTCGGCGGGCTGATCGGCGAGCTGCGCGAGCAGATCCAGGACAGCGCCCAGGTGGTCTACAAGCCGATGGAAGTGCTGTTTGTCGACGAGCCCTGGTACTGCGGTCGTGTCCTGCTGATCGGGGACGCGGCCCATGCCACCACCCCGCACCTGGGCCAGGGCGCCGGCATGGCCATCGAGGATGCCGTGGTGCTGGGCGAAGAGCTGACCTCGGGCGTGAGCCTGGAGCAACAGTTGCAGCGCTTTATGGCGCGTCGCTACGAGCGCTGCAAATTCATTAGCGAGAGTTCAGTGCTGGCCGGTGATCGGGAGATTGCCAAGGACCACGATTTTGACCGAATCGCCCTCGTGCGCAAGATGCTCGCCGTCACCGCCGAGCCGATCTGAACCCTGCGCTGTTCCTTGCGAGCACGGTTCGATAGCAGCGCTTTGCGCGCTGTGCGACACGCTTGCGCCGCCCCGAGTGCCTTGGGGACGGCGTAACGAAACTGACAACAAGAACAACAGAGAGGTTTCTCCATGGCACGTATCGACTCTGCCGCCTTGCGCGGCGGACGCCCTCCCTTTGCCCTCGGTTTAATGGCCGCGATGCTCGGCATGCTGGGCTCCACAGCCCAGGCGTTCGAGTTCGACTCCGGCAACCCTGACCTGCGCCTGCGTTGGGACAACACCCTCAAATACAGCGCCGGCTGGCGTGTCCACGGCCAGGACGACAAGCTGACCGAAGGCCAGACCGCGCTGAACCAGGACGATGGTGACCGCAATTTCGACAAGGGGCTGATTTCCAATCGCCTCGATCTGTTCTCGGAGTTCGACCTGAGCTATCAGAACGTCGGCGCCCGCATCAGTGGTGCCGCCTGGTACGACGATGTCTACAACAAACGCAATGACAATGACTCGGCGGGGCGGGTCAACAGCTACTCGGTCGACGCCGACCACTTCACCGACGACACCCGCACACTGCACGGGCGCAAGGGCGAGCTGATGGATGCCTTTGTCTACGGCCGTGGCGAAATTGGCGACCACGCCATTTCCGGGCGCGTGGGCCGCTATGCCATGCAGTGGGGCGAAAGCCTGTTTTACGGGATGAACGGCATCGCCGGCGGGATGGCCCCGATTGATGTGGTCAAGGGGCTCTCCGTGCCCAATACCCAGTTCAAGGAGCTGATTCGTCCGGTCCAGCAAATTTCCGGGCAGGTGCAACTGACCGACGATATTTCGTTCGGTGCCTACTACCAGTTCGAGTGGGAAGCCAACCGCCTGCCGGCGGCCGGCAGCTACTTCTCCAGCTCCGACACGTTTGGCGATGGCAACGAGCGGATGTTTATCGGTGCGCCGCTGTTCCCGGGTGCGCAGCCGCTGGCGTTCTACCACGGCAAGGACAAGGACGCGAAAGACTCGGGGCAGGGCGGTGTGCAACTGCGCATCCGTGGCAATACCGTGGACTGGGGCCTGTATGCGATCCGCTTCCACGACAAGTCGCCGCAGCTCAATGTGCGCCCTGACTTTGCCCATCTGGACCCGCTCTCGGGCAAGGCCGGCGAGTACTACTGGCTGTATCCCGAAGGCATCGAAGCGGTGGGTGGTAGCTTCTCCACCACCGTGGGCAACTACAACCTGGCCGGTGAAGTGTCGACCCGCTGGCATCAGCCACTGGCTTCCACCAGCCAGCATGCGTTGGCGGTCGGCGAGGCGCTAAACAACGCCGATGACCCGCTCTACGCCACCGGCCACACTCTGCACGCCAACTTCTCGTGGCTGGCCAGCCTCGAGCCCTCGGTGGTCGCCCAGGAAGCCAGCTTCCTTGGCGAGATTGCCTGGAACCGTACGCTCAGCGTGACCCGCAACCCGGACGCCGTCGACCCCAATGCCGACCGCGATGCCTGGAGCCTGCGGATGGTCTACGAACCGATGTACCGCCAGGCGTTCTCCGGCCTCGACCTGAGCATTCCCATGGGCGCGAGCTACACCCACGGGGCCTCTTCGGCACTGGGCACCGGTTTTGGCGCCAATCGTGGCGGTGATCTGAACATCGGCATCAAGGGCAACTACCTCAATGCCTGGAACCTGGGCCTGACGTACACCCACTACTACGGCCCGACCAATACCTTCCTCGATCAAAACAACAACTACACCTTCGAACAGGCGCTTAAAGACCGGGATTTCGTCGCGTTCTCCGTCAGCCGAACTTTCTGAGCCAGAGGATCACACTATGTCTATGCGTACACCCATGGCCGCCATGCTGACCGCGCTGGCCGCTTCGCTGTTGATCGCCCAGGGTGCCTGGGCTGCCGTGTCGGCCGACGAGGCCGCCAAGCTCAAGACCACCCTCACGCCCCTGGGCGCCGAGCGTGCCGGTAACAGCGCCGGCACCATCCCGGCCTGGGATGGCGGCTACACCCGGGTCGACCCGGGCTACACCCCGGGCGGCAAGCGCGGCGATCCGTTCGCCAGTGAAAAGCCGCTCTACACCATCACCGCGCAGAACATGGCGCAGTACGCCGACCAGCTGTCCGAGGGCGTCAAGGCGATGCTCAAGAAGTACCCGGACACTTACCGCCTGGACGTCTACCCGACCCACCGCACCGCTGCCGCGCCGCAAGCGGTGTACGACAGCACCCTGAAAAACGCCACCGAGGGCAAGCTGGTCGACAGCGCCAGCGGCCCGCAACCGCAGAACGCGGCCGGGGGGATTCCCTTCCCGATTCCCCAGAGCGGCGCCGAGGCCATCTGGAACCACCTGACCCGCTGGCGCGCAGCATCCTGGCAGGCCAATTTCAGCCAGTACCTGGTCACCGCCGACGGCAAGCCGGTGCTGACCAACGACTCCCGCGCCGATTACCAGATGCCCTGGTACCTACCGGGTGGCACCAGCAAGGACGGGGTGTTCTGGATGATCCGCATGGTCAACGACGGCCCCCCGCTGCGCGCCGGCGAGGCCATTACCGGGCGGGAAAACATCGATGCCGACAAGGCCGCGGTCTGGACCTACCTGCCGGGACAGCGGCGGGTCCGGCGTCTGCCCAATGGCTGCTGCGACACCCCGACACCGGCCACGGCCGGGGTGATGAGCTTTGACGAACTCTATGTGTTCAACGGTCGCATCGACCGTTTCGACTGGAAGCTGGTGGGCAAGAAGGAGCTGTACATCCCCTACAACTCCAACAAGGTCTTTACCGCCGCATCGGCCACCGATCTGCTCGGCAAGCACCACCTCAATCCCGAGTCGATCCGCTGGGAGTTGCACCGGGTCTGGGTGGTCGAGGCGAACCTGACCGCCGGCAAGCGCCATGTGCTGCCAAAAAGCACCTACTACCTGGACGAGGACACCTGGGCCGCGGTACTTGGCGAACGCTATGACGCCCAGGGCCAACTGGCCAAGGTGCTCTGGACCACGCCCGTGGTGCTGCCCGACCTGCCGGGTGTGGTGACCGTGACCAACGGCTTCTACGACCTGATCTCCGGTTCCTGGTTTACCGGCGATATCTTCGCCGGCAAAAACGACCAGTACCGCGTGATGCCGGCCTACAAGGACTCGGTCTTCACCGGTGACGCCATGGCGGCCGAGGGCGTGCGCTAGAGCCCACCGCCAACTGCGCCCGTGGGTACGGGCGCTTCCAATCGAGGAGAGGCGTGATGGCCCGTCGTTTCAACCCCAAGACCCGATTTGCAAGCGGGCTGTTGTTTACCTTGCTGTTGCCTGTTTTTACCGCCGACGCGACGTCGGCGACCGATGTACTGGCGCAACCGAGCGCCATGACCCGCCAGGCCAGTCACGCGGTGTTGCTGGCCGTGACCCGTGCCGGCGACCGGCTGGTGGCGGTGGGCGAGCGGGGCGTGTTGCTGCTGTCCGATGACAACGGAGGCCAGTGGCGCCAGGTCCAGGTGCCGGTCAGCGTGACCCTGACCGCCGTGCAGTTTGTCGATGCGCGTCAAGGCTGGGCTATCGGCCACTCCGGGGTGGTCCTGCACTCCACCGATGGCGGTGAAAGCTGGACGCTGCAACTCGATGGCCGCCAGGCCGCCGCCCTGGAGTTGGCGGCCGCCCAGGCGGCTCTCGCGGCTTCCACCGAGGGTGCGCAGCGGCGCCTGGCCAGTGCCGAGCGCCTGGTCGCCGATGGCCCGGACAAACCCTGGCTGGCCTTGCAGTTCAGCGATGCACGCCACGGCCTGGTGGTCGGTGCCTATGGCCTGGCACTGGCGACCCGCGATGGCGGGCAGACGTGGCAGTCCTGGATGGGCCGCATTCCCAATGCCCAGGGTCTGCACCTGTATGCCGTGGGCCAGGCTGGCGCGACGTTCTACCTGGCGGGTGAGCAGGGCCTGCTGCTGCGTTCGCGCGATGGCGGCGAGTCGTTCGAGACCTTGGCGAGCCCCTATGAAGGCAGCTACTTCAGTCTCGCACTCGAGGCCGACGGTGCGCTGTTGGTGGGTGGGTTGCGCGGCAAGCTGTTTCGTTCGCGCGACCAGGGCGAGCACTTCGAGGCGCTGGACAATCCGGTGCCGGTTTCCCTGGGGGCCGCCGCCCGTGTCGGCTCGCAGGTGTACTGGCTCAACCAGGCGGGCGGCCTGCTGCGCAGTGAGGAGGGCAGTGCCCGGCTGCAGCCGTTGCCGAGCCCGCCCGGCCCTCCATTAATTGCCGTGGCGCCCGCCGCGGACGGCGCCCTGGTTGGCGTCGGCTTCGCTGGTACCGCGCGCTTGTCCATGCCGGTGGCCAACGCTTTATCCCGCAGTCCTGCGCACGTTGCAGTGGAGTAAGACCATGAAAGCCCCGAACCCTACCCAGCCCCAGCCGGTGCTCAGCCGGTTGAGCGACTTCGACCCTCGATCAGGTTCGCTGCTTGAACGGGCCCTGTTCAACCATCGTGGCCTGGTCCTGTTGATCTGCCTGGCGGTGACCCTGTTGCTGGGGTGGCAAGCGACCCGGCTGCAGCTCAATGCCAGCTTCGAAAAAATGATCCCCGGCGATCATCCCTACATCCTCAACTACCAGGAACACCGCCAGCAGTTGGCCGGCCTGGGCAATGCGGTGCGCATTGCCGTGGAGAACAAGACGGGCTCGATCTACGACGCGCAGTACCTGGCGCAACTGCAAAAGCTCAACGACCAGGTTTACCTGCTGCCGGGTGTCGACCGGGCCTTTATGAAGTCACTCTGGACGCCCGCGACCCGCTGGGTCGGCGTCACGGAGGAAGGGCTCGAAGGCGGCCCGGTAATTCCCGATGGCTACAACGGCGATGCCGCGAGCCTGGCGGCGTTGCAGCGCAACGTCGAGCGGTCCAACGAGATCGGCCAACTGGTGGCCTTCGACCAGCAGTCCAGCATGATCTATGTACCGTTGCTGGCCACCGCGCCCGACGGCACGCCGCTGGATTACACGCGCCTGTCCCGGCAACTGGAAGACCTGCGCCAGCAATACCAGAGCGATAGCCTGGGGATCCACATCACCGGGTTCGCCAAGGTGGTCGGCGACCTGATCGAGGGGCTGGAGCAGATCTTGCTGTTCTTCGCCGCCGCACTATTGATCACCACCGTCGTGCTGTTCTGGTACACCCGCTGCGTGCGCAGCACCTTGCTGGTGGTCAGTTGCTCCATGGTGGCGGTGATCTGGCAACTGGGCCTGTTGCCCATGCTCGGCTATGAACTGGACCCGTACTCGGTGTTGGTGCCGTTCCTGGTGTTCGCCATCGGCATGAGCCATGGCGCGCAGAAGATGAACGGCATCATGCAGGACATCGGTCGCGGCGTGCACAAGCAGGTTGCGGCCCGCTACACCTTCCGCCGGCTGTTTCTCGCCGGCCTCACGGCGCTGCTCTGCGATGCGGTGGGGTTTGCGGTGCTGATGATCATCAATATCCAGGTGATCCAGGACCTGGCGATCATCGCCAGCATCGGGGTGGCCGTGCTGATCTTCACCAACCTGATCCTGCTGCCGATCCTGCTGTCCTATCTGGGCGTCAGCCCGCGTGCGGCCCTGCGCAGCCTCAAGAGCGAACAACGCGATGAGGCGGGTGGGGCCAAGCACCCGATGTGGCGTTTTCTCGACCTGTTCACCCAGCGCAAGTGGGCAACCCTGAGCGTGGCCGTGGCCGCTGTGCTGGCGGTGGGCGGCTACCTGGTCAGCCTGCAATTGAAGGTCGGCGACCTTGATCCCGGGGCCCCGGAGCTGCGCGCCGATTCGCGCTACAACCTCGACAACGCCTTTATGACCGGGCACTACGGCGCCAGCAGCGATGTCTTCGCGGTGATGGTCAAGACCCCGGTCGGCGCCTGCTCGGACTACGACACCTTGCGCCGGGTCGACCGCCTGGACTGGCAACTGCGCGCCCTGGAGGGCGTCGACTCGACCAACTCCCTGGCATTGCTCAATCGCCGGGTGCTGGTCGGCCTGAGCGAAGGCAACCCCAAGTGGTACGAGCTACTCAATAACCAGGCGACCCTGAACATGATCACCGCCGGTGCGCCGCGTGGGCTCTACAACGAGGATTGCAGCCTGCTCACGCTCTACACCTACCTGGCCGACCACAAGGCCGACACCCTGACGCGGGTGGTCGATACGGTGCAGGCCTTTGCCGCCGAGAACGACAGCGACAAGGCGCAGTTCCTGCTGGCCGCCGGCAATGCCGGGATCGAGGCGGCCACCAACATCGTGGTCAAGCAGGCCAGCCACGAGATGCTCTGGTGGGTCTATGGCGCGGTGATCCTGCTGTGCCTGGTGACGTTCCATTCGTGGCGCGCGGTGCTCTGCGCGGTGTTACCGCTGATCCTGACCTCGATCCTCTGCGAAGCATTGATGGTGGCCCTGGGCATTGGCGTCAAGGTCGCCACCCTGCCAGTGATCGCCCTGGGCGTGGGCATCGGCGTCGACTACGCGCTGTATGTGATGAGCATTGTGCTGGCGCGCCTGCGCCAGGGCGAAAGCCTGTCTGAGGCCTATTACCACGCGCTGCTGTTCACCGGGAAAGTGGTGATGCTGACCGGCGTGACCCTGGCCATCGGCGTCGGCACCTGGGTGCTATCGCCCATCAAGTTCCAGGCCGATATGGGCATTCTGCTGGCCTTTATGTTCGTCTGGAACATGGTCGGTGCGCTGATCCTGCTGCCGGCGCTGGCGTACTTCCTGTTGCCGAGCCGCCCGCGCGAAACCGCCGAAGTCCCGGCCGATGAGGCGAGCGGGGCACGTGCCACACCGCCGCCTGTCCCGACGCGTCGCGAGGCGCACAACCTGACCCTGGAGATGCTCAATGGACGCTAATCGCCAGGCGGGCCTGCCGCAATCGTTGTTGCTGCTGTTCGGCAGTTGTCTGCCGGTACTCGGGGCCGTGTTGCTGGCGCCGGTGTTGCCACGCATGCAGGCGCACTTTATCGAGACCCCCGGTGCCACGGTGCTGGTGCCCATTGCGCTGACGTTGCCAGCCTTGGTGATTGCATTGCTGGCCCCGTTTGCCGGGGTGATTGCCGACCGCCTCGGGCGCAAGCCGCTGCTGCTGGGCGCCATGCTGCTCTACAGCCTGTGCGGGCTGTTACCGCTGTGGCTGGAGTCGCTGCCGGCGATTGTCCTCAGCCGTGCCGGTATCGGTTTGGCGGAGGCGGCGATCATGACCTGTTGCACCACCCTGATGGGCGACTACTACCAGGGGGCGCGCCGGGAGCGGCTGTTTGCCTTGCAAATGGTGGCGACGTCGTTGTCGGCGGCGATTTTCATGGCCGTGGGTGGGGCACTGGGCGAACACGGCTGGCGCACGCCGTTTGCGTTGTACGCGGTGGGGCTGCTGTTTTTGCCGCTGATGGCCCGCTGGCTCTGGGAACCCGTGGCTGCAACCACCGCGGTACAGGCCACGGCGGCGCGGGCTTTTCCCTGGCGCGGCCTGGCCCCGCTCTACGGCCTGGCGGTGCTGGCCGGCCTCAGTCTGTTCGTGGTGCCAGTGCAGGCCGGTTATCTGTTGAACCTGCTGCAGATCGATGCACCGCAGCAGATCGGCATGACCATGGGCGCCAACCAGCTCGGCGTCCTGGCCGGCGCCCTGGGGTTTCGCCTGCTGGCAAGGTGGCGGACCGCGCGGTTGCTGTGGCTGGCCTTTGTCCTGGCCGGCGGCGGTGGCTTGTTGATGGCTTCGGCCCAAAGCCATGGCGCAGTGGTGGTCGCGGTCACCGTCAATGGCCTGGGCATCGGGCTGATGTTGCCGACCCTGATCACCTCGATCATGGCCCAGGTCGACTTCAACCAACGGGGCCGGGCGGCGGGAGGATTTACTGCGGCGATCTTCGCTGGCGAGTTCGCCAGCCCGCTGGTGGTGCTCGCCATGACCGGTGGCGCCAGTGCCGCCTTGCCTCTGGCGCTGACGGTGCTGGGCGGTCTGCAACTGCTGGTGGCGTTCGCCTGCCTGGCGGTGCCGGCCACGCCGCGCCTGGCTGTGGCCAACGAATAACCGTGGAGGTTGCCCTGCCGGCACAGATGTTCCATCGCGCCCATCGCGTCGCCGAGCGGCTGATCGCTGGAACATGCCGTGAAGGGGTAGGGCATTCGCACACGGTTTGTTTAGCACTGGTGAACGGGTGCGCCAGCTTATTTATGTCCAGGCGTTGGTCTTCCCGAAAATCGCTGACGAGCCTGGACCTTCAAGAGAACCATCATGAACACCGAACTCTCCACACAAGTGCTCGACCAACTGTTTCGCACCGCGCGCTCGCACAATGGCTGGCTTGACCGCGATATCAGCGTCGAGCAACTGGAACAACTCTACGACCTGCTTAAACACGGGCCCACCAGCAACAACTGCTGCCCGGCGCGTTTTGTGTTTGTGCGCAGCGCCGCCGCCAAGCAGCGCCTATTGCCGGCGCTCAAGGGCCATAACGGCGAAAAAATGCTCCAGGCCCCAGTCACGGTGATCGTCGCTTACGACAGCCGCTTCTACGAACACTTGCCCGAGCTGTTCCCGATCTATGACGCCGGCGCACCGTATCGCGACAACCCTCAGGCGGCACGGGTGGCGGCCTTGCGCAATGGCAGCCTGCAAGGCGCCTATCTGATGCTGGCCGCGCGGGCGCTGGGGCTCGATTGCGGACCGATGTCGGGCTTTGATCCGGCCCAGGTCGACCGCGAGTTCTTTGCGGATGGCCGCTGGCAGAGCAACTTTCTCTGCAGCCTGGGCTATGGCGATGTCAGTCGGTTGCGCCCTGCGGGCCCGCGTCTGGATTTCGCCACTGCTTGTCACGTGCTCTGAGGCGGGAGGGCAGCCATGATCCATTCACCGGCCGATTCAGGCTTGAATCCGCTGTTTTCCCTGGCCGGCAAGGTCGCGCTGGTGACCGGCGCGACCCGTGGCATTGGCCTGGCCATTGCCCGCGAATATGCCCGCGCCGGGGCGCATCTGCTGATCAGCAGCGAGAGCGCCATGGATTGCCAGCGCGTCGTCACCGAGCTGGCCGATGCCGGGCTGCTCGCCAGTGCCTTGCCCGCCGACCTGAGTGATCCCGAGGCCGTCGAGACGCTGGCCGCCGCCGTGCTCGCGCGATTTGGCCGCCTCGATGTGCTGGTCTGCAATGCCGGCGTGGCCCCCCATATGGGCCCACTGGCCAGTGCCAGCGCGGCGCAGTGGGACCTGACCATGACGGTCAATTTGCGCAGCGCGGTCTGGCTGACCAATGCCCTGCTACCGGGCATGGCCGCGCACGGCGGAGGTAGCGTGGTGCTGATGGCAAGCATCGCCGGGGTGCGCGGCAATCGCGGCCTGGGCCTGTACGGCTTATCCAAGGCGGCCTTGGCCCAGCTGGCACGCAACCTGGCGGTGGAGTGGGGGCCGGCGAACATCCGCGTCAATGCCATCAGCCCCGGCGTGATCCAGACCGAATTCGCCCGTCCGCTCACCGATGCGCCCGAGGTGTTGCAACGCCGACTGGCCCTGACGCCCTTGCGCCGGGTTGGCCAGCCTGCCGAAGTGGCGGCCCTGGCGTTGCTGCTGGCGGCTCCGGGCGGGGCGTTTATCAGCGGACAGAATCTTATCGTCGACGGTGGCACGACCATCGGCGACGGCAATTAAGCGAGGAACAAACGATGCAACTACTCCCCGAATTCAAGCGCGTGGTCACCGGCCACAACCGTCAGGGCCAGGCCTGGGTCGCGTCCAGTGGCACAACCCCCAACAGCTTCCCGCTCAAGGCAGTGCCCGGCACCGTGTTCCATGAAATCTGGAACAGTGGTGCCAGCCCGGCATTGTTGGATAACGCCGCCGACCCGACCGACAAACCCCTGCAACTGAGCCCGGAGCCCCTGGGCAGTCTGATTCGGGTGGTGGATATCCCGCCTGACAGCGTGCAGAACCAGGTCAGTGACGCGCAGGCGGCGGCGACCTTTGCCGAAATCGGCCAGGCCCATGCCGGCACCGGCCACGCCGACTCACGGCACAAACTGATGCACCGCACCGAGACCCTGGACTACGGCATTGTCACCGAGGGCGAGGTCTGGCTGGTGCTGGACGAAGACGAAGTGCACCTCAAGCGCGGCGATATCGTGGTGCAGCGCGGCACCAACCATGCCTGGAGCAACCGCACCGAAGCGATGGCGCGCATGGTCTTTATCCTGCTCGACGGGCGCTTTTCCGCCGAGTTGCAGGGGATCGAACCATGAAGCTCGCTACGTATCGAGATGGCAGCCGCGACGGGCGCCTGCTGTTGGTGTCCCGTGACCTGCAACGGGCCGTGTCGGCGGCAGCCATCGCCGCGACCCTGCAACAGGCCATCGAAGACTGGGCCCGGGTCGAGCCGTTGTTGCAACACCTGGCCGATGCTCTGGAGCGGGGTGAGGCGGCTGATGCCTTTGCCTTTGACCCGATCATGGCGATGGCGCCCTTGCCCCGTGCCTATCAATGGCTCGACGGCTCGGCGTATCTGAGCCATGGCGAGTTGATGCAGAAGGCCTTTGGGCTCGACCCGATAGACGATGTCGAACAGATCCCGTTGATGTACCAGGGCGCCGGCGATGATTTTCTCGGCGGGCGCGAGGACATTCCCCTGCCGGGCGAGCAGTATGGCATCGACTTCGAAGGCGAGTTCGCGGTGCTGCTCGATGGCGTGCCGATGGGCTGCACGGCCGAGGACGCGTTGGGGCATATCAAGCTGGTGTTGCAGGTCAACGATGTCAGCCTGCGGGCCCTGGGGCCGAGGGAGATGCGCAGCGGCTTCGGTTTTATCCAGGCCAAGCCGTCCACCAGCTTTGCCGCCGTGGCAGTGACCCCGGATGAACTGGGCGACGCCTGGCGCGACGGCCGGGTGCACTTGCCGCTCAAGGTCGAGTGGAATGGCCAGTGGTTTGGCCACCCCCATGGCTCGGCCATGCATTTCGGTTTTCACCAGTTGGTCGCCCATGCCGCGCTGACGCGGCGCTTGGGCGCCGGCACCTTGATCGGCTCCGGCACCGTGTCCAACCGTGATCGCAGCGTGGGCTCGGCGTGTATTTCCGAGCGCCGCGCCATCGAGATGATCGAGCACGGTGCGCCGCGCAGCCGCTTTATGCAGTTTGGCGACCGGGTGCGCATGCAAGTGCTGGACGCTGGCGGCCAGGCGATTTTCGGGGCTATCGACCAGCGTGTGGTCCCGGCCACTCCACAGGGAGTCGCGCCATGCGTGTGATGGTGACGGGAGCCAATGGCTTTGTCGGGCGGGCCCTGGTCCGGCGCCTGCTGGAGACTGGGCAGTTGCGTGGGCAGACCATCAGCGCGGTACTGGCGCTGGATATGGAATTGCAGGGCCTGCCCGAGGACCCGCGCTTGCGCCGGCACCGTGCCAGTGTCACCGATGCTGCCGCACTGCGTCGGGCCTTGGCCGATGGGGTCGACGTGGTGTTCCACCTGGTCAGTATTCCTGGCGGCGCCGCCGAAGAGCGCTACACGCTGGGGTATCAGGTCAATCTACAGGCCAGCCTGGAGTTGCTCGACCAACTGCGCGGCCTGGCGCGCCGGCCGCTGCTGGTGTACGCCAGCAGCGTGGCGGTCTACGGCAGCGAGCTGCCGGCGCGCATGAGCGAAAGCGCGGTGCCCAGCCCGGTCTTGTCCTATGCGGCGCATAAACGCATGGTCGAGTTGGCGCTGGTGGACCTGACACGGCGCGGCGAGATCGATGGCCGCGCCGTGCGCTTGCCTGGCATCGTCGCGCGGCCACGCGAGCCCAATGGCCTGCGCTCGGCCTTTATGAGCGACTTGATGCAGGCCTTTGCCGCCGGCCAGGCCTACAGCTGCCCGGTCTCGGCCCAGGCCCAGGCCTGGTGGATGTCGCTGGCTTGTTGCGTCGACAACCTGCTGCACGCCGCTGAACTCGACAGCGTCGCACCGGGGGCGCCACGGATCTGGCAATTGCCGTTGCTGCGCTTGTCCATTGCGCAAGTGATCGACGCCCTGGCGACGGCCTACGGGCAGGAACGGCGCGCCTTGATCGAGTTTGCCCCGGAGCCGGCCCTGGAAGCGTTGTTCGGGCGCTACCCGCCCATGAGCACGCCCCAGTCCCGGGCGCTGGGATTTCGCCATGACGGCTCCGCCGCCGCGCTGATCCGCAATGCCCTCGGCCCTTCGCCCACCGCGCGCAGTGCTCGCGTGCGCAATCAATCTGCTGGAGTAACCACCCCATGAGCCTGACCCGACGCCGCCTGGTAGATCTGTCCGTGACCCTGGAAAACAACCCCTACAGCGACCCGCCACCCTTGTTGCCGCGCATCGAATACACCGACCACCAGCAAGGCTGGCCGGAGATGCAGGCGATGTTCCCGGGCCTGGAGAAGTCCCAGTTGCCGGGTGATGAATCGTGGGCGGCCGAGCGGCTGTTTATCACCACCCATAGCGGCACCCATATGGATGCACCCTGGCATTACGCTTCGACCACCGATGGCGGCAAGCCAGCCTTCGGGATCGACGAGTTGCCGCTGGAGTGGTGCCTGCAACCGGGGGTGAAGCTGGACTTTCGGCACCTGCCCGATGGCGATGTAGTCAGTGCGGCGCAGGTCGAGGCTGAGTTGGCGCGCATCGGCCACACGTTGCAGCCGCTGGATATCGTGCTGGTCAACACCCGTGCCGGTGCCCTGTTTGGCCAGCCGGGTTATCTGGAGGCTGGGGTGGGCATGGGTCGGGAGGCGACGCTGTACCTGCTGGAGCGCGGCGTGCGTGTGGTGGGTACCGATGCCTGGAGCTGGGATGCTCCGTTCAAGTACACCCGTGAGCGTTTTGCCGCCACTGGCGATGCCTCAATTATCTGGGAAGGGCACAAGGCCGGGCGCGACATCGGCTATGGCCAGATGGAGAAGCTCGCGAATCTGGAGAGCCTGCCGGCCAATGGCTTTCTGGTTTCCTGTTTCCCCTACAAGATCCGCCATGCTTCGGCCGGCTTTATCCGTGCGGTGGCGATCTTCGAGGAGTGAACGGCGGGGCTGTCGGGAACTTGCGAGGGATCGAGGGTACGAAGGGTTCTGACATATTTAGTTGAAAATTCGTAGGTTTCAGCGGGCAATCTGCCACGTTAGGGTCGTGCCTGGCAGATGGCCGGTTCGATGCTGCCTATACTGATTTCGACGTTGTGAACCAGCCCCTAGGAGGCGCCCATGCAGATTCGCTCGCTGATCCTCGGCATGCTCTTGGTTGCCGGCCCGTTGCAGGCCGCCGACAGTGATGCCCCACTGGCCAAGGAACTGGGGCAGCATCGCCCGGTGATCGTGATAGCCCCCAGCACCCTGGACCCGACCCTGGTGAAGTTGCAGAAAGCCCTGGAAGAGCCCGCCAATCGCCAGGCTTTCGATGAGCGCAACATGGTGCTCTACACCGTGGTCAACACCATTGGCCAGCGCGATGGCAAATACCTGGAGCCGCAAACCACCATGGCACTGATTCGCCAGCTCAAGCTGGGGGCCAGCGCTGACACCAAGGTGATTGTGGTGGGCAAGGACGGCGAGAAGCGCCTCGAACATTCCGGGCCGATCGATCCGAAGGATCTGTTCAGCGCCATCGACCAGTTCCCCGACAGCGAAAAAGCCGCCGCAGCGCCGGTGGCTACCGAGCCGGCGAGCCCGGTTGCACCGGGCAAGAAACCCGCCAAGCCGGGCAAGCAGCCGCAACAACTGGATGACTGAAACCCTCTGATCCCGGCGGCCCTGGCTGCCGGTGTGGCCTCTGCCAGTTCCCCAGGCGCTGGACAACCAATGGGGAAGCCGATAGAACGTGCCCTCAATTATTTCAGGCCGTGGAGTCAATGGATGAAGGCGCTATTTGCGGGTTTGTTGCTGGTGGTGGTTCAGGTGCAGGCCGCGCAGGTTGTGGAGACAGATAAGGTCGTGGAGAGAGAGGAGGTCAACAACTGGGGGACGATAAAAACCGGGTATTTTCCAAGACTCGATATCGATAAGGTCTGTATCGATGGGCAGCTATATCTGGTGACTCACAATAATAAATATGCGACGGGTATTACCCCCGCATTGGCAAAGGGTGTGCCCAGACAGTGTGAAAACTCGGTCAAGTCGGTCCCTGCAGTGCCTGCCAAGGATTGATCAGGCCATTGCCCGCGAGGTTCTAATGGCGCGCGGAGTGAGCCTTGCCGTTACCTGAGCCGGTACACGCGCAGTCTCGGCTTGGTTGTGGCGCTGCCCGGTGCCACGTAGAATCCGGCCCAGCTGGTCGTCCCCCATACTCACAATAATCGACGTACGTCCACGGCGCCCGGTGCAGCATCGAGCGCTGGGTGAGTGTGCGGCGGTTATTTGTGTCTGGGCCCCAATCCCGAGCCCTGTGTGCCGGTGCCAGGCCTTTGTTTGTATTGGCTGGTCTGCGCCGTGTCCGCCAGGCTCCTCGAGTGTCGTTGCCGTCGAATGAATAGTGCCCCGAATATGCCCCACCCCAATGCTGGCACTGGCAGTTGGCTCAGCGTGATTGCCCTGGCGCTGGGCGCCTTTATCTTCAATACCACCGAGTTTGTACCGGTGGGCCTGCTCAGTTCGATTGGCCACAGCTTTGAGCTGTCGACGGCCCAGGTCGGCCTGATGCTGACGATCTACGCCTGGATCGTCTCGCTGACGTCACTGCCGATGATGCTGCTGACGCGCAATATCGAGCGGCGCAAATTGCTGATCTTTGTCTTCGGGCTGTTTGTCGTCAGCCATCTGGTTTCATCCGTGGCCAGCAGCTTCGGCATGTTGCTGGCGAGCCGCGTGGGCATTGCCCTGGCCCATGCGGTGTTCTGGTCGATCACGGCGTCCCTGGCGGTGCGGGTCGCGCCGCCGGGCAAGCAAGTCCAGGCCCTCGGCCTGTTGGCCACCGGTACATCGCTGGCGATGGTGCTGGGGATTCCCCTGGGCCGGGTGCTGGGCGAGGCGCTGGGCTGGCGTACCACCTTCCTGGCCATCGGCCTGACCGCCATGGCGACGCTGCTGTGCCTCTATCGCACTCTGCCGCTGCTGCCGAGCCAGAACTCCGGTTCCCTGCGCAGCCTGCCGGTGCTGTTCAAACGTCCGGCACTGGTGGCGTGCTATTGCCTGACGGCGCTGGTGATCACGGCCCAGTTCACCGCCTACAGCTATATCGAACCCTTTACCCAGGTGATCGGTGAGCTGAGCGGCGAGACCACGACCATCCTGCTGTTGCTGTTCGGTGGTGCCGGGATCTTTGGGTCGATTGTCTTCAGCCTGTTCAACAACCGCTTTCCCCGGGCGCTATTGCTGGTCGCCATTAGTGTCCTGGCGCTGTGCCTGTTGCTGCTGGCGCCGTTTGCCCGGCAGTTTGGCTACCTGGGTGTGATCAGCGTGTTCTGGGGCATGGCGATCATGTGCTTTGGTCTGGTGTTGCAGTCCCGGGTGCTGGCATTGGCGCCGGATGCCACGGACGTGGCGATGTCGCTCTTCTCGGCGATCTACAACATCGGCATCGGTGGCGGCGCCTTGCTGGGCAGCGTGGTCACGGTGGGCATGGGCCTGGGCCAGATCGGCTATGTGGGTGGCGGGTTGGCGCTGGCCGGGTTGCTGCTGTGTGCGCTGACCACCTATCGTTATGGCGTACCCGCGCCAGTGGTCGGAGCGCCAGCCGGTGGCGGGCACTAGGATGCTCGCGGGCATCGAGATCGGCGAGGTTCGGCACGCCGAAGTCGGCGCCGCCGTCGACTTTGTGATGCGCAGCCGCGCGCAGATTTTCCCGATGCTCGATGCATCGGTATTGCCACCTGACCTGGCCGCGTTTTCGGCGGTGTACCTGCAAGACGGTGGTGGGCGGTTTCTGGTGGCGCGCCAGGCGGGAGAAGTAGTCGCCAGCATTGCTTATCTGCCTTATGACCAACGCTTTGCCCAGTTGGACTACGACGGGCGCAACGTGGTGGAAATCATTCGGCTGTTTGTCCTGCCCCGGTGCCGTGGTATCGGTCTGGCCCGTGCGTTGTATCGGGCCCTGGCCGCACAGGCGCAATGTGCCGGTGTGCAGGTGTTGTATCTGCACACCCATCCGTTTCTGCCCGGCGCCATCGAATTCTGGCGCCGCCAGGGCTTTGCCATTGTCGATGTGGAAGATGATCCGGTGTGGCGAACCACCCATATGGAGCGCGCCCTGGGCGTTGCCGAGGCCTAGGCCAGGCGGCTAGAAGCGCCCGCTCAATGGGTATTCGACGGCCAGGCGGAGCTGGTCGGTGTCCAGTTCGGCCTGGGCGGCATTGCCCCGGTGTACGTTGTGCCGCAGCGACAGCGCCAGGCCCCGGGCCGGACCACTCTGCAGCACATAGCGGGCTTCCAGGTCGCGCTCCCAATGTTTGCCACCTTTACCGTAACCCAGGTCGGCATAGCCACCGCGCGGGTCGACATGGCTACCGTCGATCCCCGCACCGCGCACATAGGCGGCGCTCAGCACCAGTCCCGGCATTCCGAAGCTCTGCATGGCCAGGTCGTAGCGAGCTTGCCAGGAGTGTTCGTTGGGGGCGTTGAAGTCTGAAAGCTGCACGGCGTTGGTAATAAAGATCGCGCCCCGTGTCACGTAGTCAAACGGCGTGTTGCCATGCACTTTTTGATAACCCAGGCTGAAGCTATGGGCACCCTGGGTGTAGGTGGGCATCAGGCTCCAGGTGGTGTTGTCGATCTGCCCGGACAATGCCTGGCCATAGTCGGTGGTGCGGTACAGGTTGAGGTTGAGGGACAGCGCCTGGGTGCCGCTGAATTCATGGCGCCAGGTGCTGCCCAGATAATGCTGGCTCCAGGTGTCTTCGTAGCGCGAGGTGTAGAGGCTGGTGGACAGCCCGGGGATGCCGTCGAAGACCACGCCGGCCAGGTCGAAGGCATTGCCCTTGCGGCTGTTGGAGTAGTTCACCACGAACCCCTGGTCATGGCTGGAGGCGTTGCGGTCGGTGCTTTCGGTAAAATGCCCGCCGACGAGCTTCACGCCGGACCATTGCTGGCTGGTGAGAAACAGCCCGGTGGCGGTTTCCGGCAGCAGGCGGCTATCGGATGAACTGAACACCGGGGTTTTTACCCGTTGCTCGCCATAGGTCAGCGTGGTCGAGGACAGTCGCAGCTTGATGGCAGCGCCGCCCCGGGCGAATTCATCCTTGGGGTGGCCGCTGTTGTCGAGCCCGAGCAAGCGCGCCTTGCCGGCCCGGCCGCCACCACTGTCGAGTTGCCGGGCGTAGTAGGTGTGGGCGTCGAGGCCCACGCCGATCAGGCCCTGGGTAAAGCCGGATTGGAAGGTGCCCATCAGGCCGTAGGCCCATTCTTCGGCGTAGCCATTGCGCTCGGCGCGGGGTTTGTAGGTATTGCGGGCGCCACTGTTGCGGGCCCCGTGGCGATAGTCGCGCTGGTCATAGACGCTGCGGTTGAGCAGGTTCCAGGTGCTGTCTTCGATAAAACCCTGGCTTTGTTCCTGGGCCGATTGCGCCACGGCGGCGGTCGCCGGTGCCAATAGCGCCAGGGGCAGGGCCAGGCGAGTGAGGCTGATCACAGTGAAGCTCCTTGCAAAGCATTGACGTGCAGCGTCCCTCAGCGGGCTGATAGCTCGCGCTGGACGATGGTGTTGAAGCGCTCGCCAGCCCGCTTGGCCAGTTCGGCGGGGAGGGCGGGCGTCTTCTCTATGGGCTCGCCGACCTGGATCAGCATCACCATGCCCATGGCCACATGAGGACTGCACTGGATGCCATAGAGTCCGGGCCGCTCGAGGGTCAGTTCCAGCGGCTGGTTGATCTTACTCTTGAAGGGCTCGACGCCTGCGGGCAGCAGGCCGGGGATCGAGGCGGCGTTGTGGCCGCTCTGGGTGGGCACAAAACGCACCGTATCGCCGGGGGCGATACGCAGGAAATCCGGCTCGTAGACCATGCTTCCTTGAGTGCCGCGATTGAGCATCTTTATCTCGTGGACTTCGGCCTGCGCCAGGGGGCAGAGCAGCAGCGCAATCAGGGCTGCGCGGGGGAAATAGCGCACGGGGATTTCTCCAGACGGTTGATCAATGGGCGCGAAAGCGCAGGACCCGCGCGCCATCGGCGGGGTCGGTCAGGTAGTGCCCGTGGACCCCGAAGGTGTCCAGCAGACGTTGCGTGGTCAGTACCGCTTCGGGGCGACCAAGCGCCACCAGCCGACCCTGCTCCATCACCGCCAGGCGATCACACGCGAGCGCCTGATTGAGGTCATGCAGGGCGATCACCGTGGTCACCGGTAGGGTACGTATCAGCTTCAGGATGCTGAGTTGGTGATGAATATCGAGGTGGTTGGTCGGTTCGTCCAGCAGCAGAATCTGCGGCCGCTGGGCCAGGGCGCGGGCAATATGCACGCGCTGGCGCTCACCGCCCGACAGGCTGTGCCAGGTGCGGGCGGCCCTGTGGGCCATATCCACCGCAGCCAAGGCCTCGCCGACAATCCTGTCGTCTTCGGCGCTCCAGGGCTGCAGGACCGAGAGCCAGGGCGTGCGGCCCAGTTCCACAGCGTCGAGCACGCAGAGGGCATCGTCGGTATCGGCGTGCTGCTCGACCACCGCCAGTTGGCGGGCGATCTCGCGCCGCGGCAGGCGGGCCAGGGCCTGGCCCTTGAGCCAGACTTCACCGCTGGAGGGTGGCTTGATCCCGGCCAGCAGTTGCAGCAGGGTCGATTTGCCTGAACCGTTCGGGCCGACAATGCCCAGGGTTTCCCCGGCTTCGACGCTCAATTCGACCGCGCTCAGCAGGGAGGTGCCGCGTATCCGGTAACCCAGGTCGTGACAGCTGAGCACTGGCGTGCCGACCGTTAACGCGCTATTCATCGCGACCTTTTCCCCCGTAGCAGAATCAGCGCAAACACCGGCGCGCCGACCAAGGCCGTGATCACCCCAATGGGCAGTACCTGGCCCTTGATCAGCGTGCGCGACAAGACATCGGCTCCGATCAGAAACAGCGCGCCGCTCAGGGCGCTGATGGGCACCAAACGGGCATGGCGTACCCCGCTCAGCAGGCGTACGGCATGGGGAATCACCAGCCCGACAAAACCGATTGAGCCGACGATCGACACCAGTACGGCGGTCATCAGCGCGGCACTGGCAATCAGCACCATCTGCACGCGCCGTACCGGGATACCCGAGGCGGCGGCGCTCTGGCTGCCAAAGGTAAAGGCATCCAGCGCCCGCCGATGCCACAGGCAGACGGCCAGGCCCGCCAGGACCACCGGCACGCTCAGGGCGACCGCCGGCCAGCGCACGCCACTCAAGTTGCCGAGCAGCCAGAACATGATGCCGCGTGCCTGTTCAGCGCTGGCCGACTGGGTAATCAGAAAGGCCGAGAGCGCGTTGAACAGCTGCGAGCCGGCGATCCCGGCGAGGATGATCTGCCCGGCATTGCTCGAACTGCGGGCCAGCAGGGCGACCAGGGTAAAGGCGCTGATGGCGCCCATAAACGCCCCGGCCGACAGGGAGATCGCCCCGGCACCCACACCGATAATCGCCACCAGCACGGCCCCGGTCGAAGCCCCGGCCGAGATGCCCAGCAGATAGGGGTCGGCCAGGGGATTGCGCAGCAACGCCTGCAGAATCACCCCGGCCATCGCCAGCCCGGCACCACAGGCTGCGGCGACGATGGCGCGGGTCAGGCGGTAGTTCCAGACAATGCCTTCATCGATGGGATCGAGCACATAGCCGGCGGCCCAGAGCTTGTTCGCCAGCACCTGGAACACCACGGGCAGGCTGATCGAGGTTTCGCCGATGGCCACGCCGGCGGTGATGGCCGCGAGCAGGATCAGGCTGACCCACACAGCATTGGCAAGCATGCGCAGCGCATTCATGGCGTGAGGTTGAAGCGCTCGACGGCACTGGCCAGTTCCTCGATGCCGCTGAACAGGCGGGTGCTGGCGTGCATGGCGTGGGCGTCGAGGATGATGATGCGGTCATGCTTGACCGCGTCCATATTGCGTGTGACCGGATCGGACTTGAGGAACGCCAGTTTTTTCCGGTAATCGTCGGCGGGGAAGCGGCGGCGGTCCATGCGCGCGATCACCAGGACGGTCGGGTTGGCCTTGGCGATGGTTTCCCAACCGACGGTGGGCCACTCTTCATCGGACTCGATCACATTGCGCAAACCCAGGGTGCTCAGCATGAAATCGGGAATGCCTTTACGCCCGGCCATGTAAGGGTCGATATCCAGGTCGGCGCTGGAGAACCAGACTGCCGCGGAAATCGCCTTGCCCGGCGTAGTACCAGTCTTGGTCTTGGCGACAGCTGCCGCCAGGCGTGCCTTGGACTGTGCGATCAGGGCCTCGCCACGGGCCTGGACATCGAAGATCGCCGCGAGCTGTTCGATGCTCTTGTAGATGCTGTCAATGCGAAAGGGCTCCAGGCGCGTGCCGTCGGCACCGACCAGGTTGTCCTTGCCTTCGCAGTCGGAGGGCAGCAGGTAGGTGGGGATGTGCAGTTCATGGAACTGCTCGCGGGTAGCGACCACACCCTGGGGGCCGACCATCCATTCCAGGTCGACCGCCACCAGGTCCGGGCGTTTGCCGAGTACGGCCTCGAAACTGGGGTCGTTGTCGGCTAGGCGCTCGACCTTGGCGTTCTGTGCCTTGAACTCGGGGAGGACCTCGTTGAACCACAGGGAAGTCCCGACCAGTTTGTCACCCAGGCCCAGGCTGTAGAGCAACTCGGTGCTGGCCTGGCCGATGCTGACGGTACTGACCGGAGCCTTGGCGAAGGTCAGCGCAGTGCCGCAGTTTTCCACGGTCAGCGGATAGTGGCTGGAGGCGAGCGTCAGGGCGCTGAATCCGAGGCTGGCGGCCAGTGCGACAAGGCGGGGCAGTGACATCAAAGACGATCTCCATTCGAGCAGGTGCAGGGGCAGGGCCGCTGAAATGGAAAGCACATCCTGGAACGCCGCCATGGGAGGCGGGCAGAGCGCGGCGCGCCGCTAAAACGGCACGCGGATGTCCCTCCCGGACACCCCGCCGGTCAGTTGAATTGCATGGGCCGGCAGGTCTCCTGACTGGCGCGTCATGGCCCGGCTCCGGCCTTCCCGGGGGTTAACCCAGTGGCCTTGGCTAATGGAGCGGACTCGGCGCCTACAGTTGCGGGGGCAGTTCCGTTTAAACACTCGAGGCGAGGTTTTCGGATTCCCTGTTAGTTCCTCTCGGAAACCGGCGGGCGGCATGGTAAAGGAATCGCGTGCCCGTGGCGACCGTCGTGGCCAACGGCTAGACGCTGAATCAGAATGCTCTGATCTGGCCAGGCCTCAAGCAATGAGCTACGCCAGCCGTACCCGCAGCGACTGGGCTGGCGCTGGCTGCTGCCTAACCGGTTATAACCTTAGATTATATTTTTCTAAACGCTCATAACGTTTGTCGCTATGCTGCGCGCCAGGTTCCAACCGGGTCGCTAACGACCGGGCCGCGCTGATTCACAGGATGTTGCGATGGATGTAGGCAATTTTGGTTTTGTTGTAGCGGGCTTGTTGGTCGGTTTTATCGTCGGCATGACCGGCATCGGCGGCGGGTCGCTGATGACCCCGATTCTCTTGTGGTTCGGCATCAATCCGGCCACGGCCGTGGGCACTGATCTGCTCTACGCGGCCATCACCAAGTCCGGCGGCGTGCTGGTCCATCGCAAGAACAACAATATCGACTGGAAGATCACCGGCTGGCTGACCCTGGGCAGCGTCCCGGCGGTGTTGCTGACCCTGTGGTTTCTCGGCAGCCTGGATTCGGCCCCCGATGCGCTGAACGCGATTATCAAGCAGGCCCTGGGCTTTGTGCTGGTGCTGACGGCCCTGGCGGTATTGTTCAAGAAACGCCTGCTGGCCTTCGCCCATCGCCGGGGCGAGCACAGTTCGGTTTTCAGCGGTTCGAGCCTGAACACGCTGACCGTTATCACCGGGCTGATCCTCGGCACCATGGTCGCGCTGACATCCATTGGCGCTGGCGCCCTGGGCACCGTGGCGCTGTTTATCCTCTATCCCTTTCTGCCGACCCGACGCCTGGTGGGCACCGAGATTGCCCACGCCGTGCCGCTGACCCTGGTCGCCGGCCTGGGTCATGCGAGCATGGGTAATATGGATTGGGAACTGCTTGGCTTCCTGCTGATGGGGTCGCTGCCGGGGATCTACGTCGGCAGTCACCTGGCCGGTCGCGTTTCCGATGAAATCCTGCGGCCGTGCCTGGCCACGATGCTGTTACTGATCGGCTACAAGCTGGCGTTCTAAGCCACCGGTCCGGGCCCTGCGGGCCCGGCCAGCGTTGCCGCACTCAATCGCGCAGGTACCAGCCCCACGGCTCATCGCTGGTGTACTCGGTGATCTGTTTGGTTTCCAGGTAATTGCTCAAGCCCCAGACGCCCAGTTCGCGGCCGATCCCACTGTGTTTGTAGCCGCCCCAGGGCGCCTGGACAAAGGTCGGCTGGGAGCAGTTGATCCACACGATCCCAACCCGCAAGGCCCGCGCCACGCGCTGGCAGCGTTCGCTGTCGCGGGACATCACTGCCGCCGCCAGGCCAAACACACTGCGATTGGCCTGGGCGATGGCATCGGCCTCGTCGCTGAAGGTACGCACCGCCAGCACCGGGCCAAAGATTTCCTCGCACCACAGGGCGCTGTCCTCGGGCACCTGATCGAAGATCGTCGGTTCGACAAACCAGCCCTGGGCCAGATGCGCCGGGCGCTTGCCGCCGCTACGCAGGCGTGCGCCTTCGCGCTCCGCGCGGGCGATGGCATCGAGGACCTTGTGGTACTGGCCTTCGCTGACCAACGGGCCGAGCTGGGTGTCGGGGAGGTGGCCGGCGCCGACGCGAATCTGCGCGGCCTGGGCGACCAGGCGCTCGATCAGGCGCGGATACAGGCTTTCCTGTACCAGCAGGCGCGAGGTGGCGGAGCAGACTTGGCCCTGATTGAAGAAGATCCCCATCAGCACCCATTCCACGGCGGCGTCCAGGTCGCTGTCATCGAAGACGATAATCGCCGATTTGCCGCCCAGTTCCAGGCTGAGGTTTTTCAGGTCCTGGGCCGCGGCCTGCATGATCCTGCGACCCGTTGGCACACTGCCGGTAAAGGCCAGCTTGTCGACGCCGGGGTGTTCGCTGAGCGGTGCGCCACAGGCCACGCCCAATCCAGTCACCACGTTTAACACGCCGTTCGGCAAGCCTGCGGCATGAGCGGCGGCGGCCAGTTCCAGGGCGCTCAGCGGGGTGATTTCCGAAGGTTTGAGCACGGCGGTGCAGCCGGCGGCGAGGGCCGGAGCGACTTTCCAGGCAGCCATCAGCAGCGGGTAGTTCCAGGGGGTCACCAGCCCGGCCACGCCCACCGGCTCGCGGCGGGTGTAGCAACTGAAACGCTCGTCCGGCAGGGCCAAGGGGGTGCAGTCGGGTTCCAGTTGTTCAGCCAGACCGGCATAGAACTCGAAGCAGCCAATGGCATCGAGCACATCCCATTGCGCTTCGGCCAGTGGCTTGCCGTTGTCGAGCACTTCCAGTGCGGCCAGCGCGTCCTTGCGCGATGCCAGTTCGGCGGCGATGGCCCGCAGATAACCGGCGCGTTGGGCGCCACTGAGGGTTGGCCAGGGGCCCTGGTCGAAGGCGTGCCGCGCGGCCGCGACGGCCTTGTCGATATCGCTCGCGGCGCCGGCAGCAACCTGGTGGATCACCTCGCCCGTGGCCGGGTTGTGTACCGCAAAACGCTCGCCACTGTCGGCGTCGAGCCATTGACCATCGATGTAGAGCTGCTCGCGCATGCTGTTTCTCCGAAAAAAGACTGCCCCGTGCGCCCGGCACGCGACCTGGCGCCAGCCTAGCGATGGCGCCCGGGGCGGGAAAGGGTGCGGTTTCTCAGCGGGTCCGCTGGGAGTCAGGTGCGTCCTGCGCCTGGCGTTGCAGCAGGTAGGTCCTGGGCGAATGACCGGTGTGCTGCTTGAAGCAGCGGTAGAAGGTCGACAGGGAGTTGAACCCGGCGGCGCGGGCGATCTCGTCGATGCGCGTGGCATTGGTTTCGCCATGCAGGCGGGTCAGCACTTCGCCCAGGCGCAGTTGATTGAGAAAGGCGTAGAACGTCTGCCCACGGACCTGATTGAGGAAAAACGAAATCTGATTGCGCGTGTAGCCCGTCGAAGCCGCGACCTGGGCCAGGTCCAGTGCCGGGTCGAGGTAGGCCTGGCGGCTGTCGAAGTAGTGCTGCAGGTCATTGGCCAGGGTGCCCAGTTGACGGGCCGAGAGGCCCAGGCGGCTGATGGTCGCGGCGCCCGGTCGGTCCTGGGGCGGTGTCGGCGCGCTGTTGACCAGCACCGCGTATTCATTGACCTGGGCGATCAGGCCATCGCGCACGGTCAACGCCTCGATGGCGCTGAATGAGACCAGGCCATCGCTGCCCTTGAGCGTGACGCGGTACTGCAGGATGGCGGTGTCGCCATCGATGCGCAGGCGGTCGGTGTATTCCTGCAACTCCTCGGCGCCCACCGGCAGGCTACTGGCCAGGTAGGCGCGCAGTTGCGTGCGCTCGATCCGGCGGTTCTGCAGAAAGTCGCGGTACACCAGGTCCGGGTGATAGAGCGCCAGCACGGCGTCGAGGTCGCGGCTTTTCCAGGCCTGGTGGTAACGCAGGATCACCGCGTGGGTGGCCGCGCTCGCCGGGTCGCTCTGATAGTGCGCGGTGGTGGGCAGGTCAACGGTGTTCACGACGCTCTCCAAGGTCAAAAAAAGCAGGCGCCAGAGGGTCGCCCAGTGACGAGTATTCCAGAACCGCGAATTTTCCGCCCGTGCCCGCTGCGAGGCCGGCGCCTGTCAATGGCGCAGCGAATCCTTTAGAACGTCATTCCATGAATTCGCGACGGAGCTTGCACCCATGACGCTTCACACCGCCCACCAGGCCCTGGCCTCGGCCCTGCCGTATCCGTTCTGGCAGCACAGTCGCCCGAACGTGGCCCCGGCGCCGCGCCAGACCGGCGAGCTGGCCTGTGACCTGGCGGTGATCGGCGGCGGCTTTGTCGGTCTCTGGACCGCCTTGCTGGCCCGGCGGCGCTGGCCCCAGGCCCGTATCGTGGTGTTGGAGGCCGGGCAGTGCGGCGATCAGGCCAGTGGCCGCAATGGCGGCTTCTGCGCCCCGAGCATTTCCCACGGTGTTTCCAATGCGCTCAAGCGCTGGCCCCAGGAGGCCGAGCAGTTGGTACGCCTGGGCCGGGCCAACCTGGATGAGTTCGAACAGGATGTGCTGCACTACGGCATGCAGGTCGAGTTCGAGCGCTCGGGCAAACTCAATGTCGCCGCCATGCCGTGGCAGGTAGCGGGGCTGCGTTCGATGCAGGCCAATTACCAGCGCTTCGGCATTGCCTGCGAGCTGCTCGAAGGCCCGGCCCTGGCGAAGCGCCTGGATTCACCGGGTTATGTTGCCGGCCTGTTCGAGCCCAACTATGCGCTGCTCAACCCGGCCTTGATGATCGCCGAGCTGCGGCGGGTTTGCCTGGAGCAGCAGGTGGAGGTGTTCGAGCATTCGCCGGTGCGGGGCCTGCGGCCTGAGGCCACGGGTGTCTGGCTGGACACCGGGCTGGGCGAGGTCAAGGCGGGCAAAGCGGTCCTGGCGACCAATATCGCACCGCCGTTGCTGAGTGAATTGAAGTCGGCGGTCATCCCGATCTACGACTATGCCCTGGTCAGCGCGCCCATCAGCGAGGCGCAGTGGCAAAGCATTGGCTGGACCGAACGCTATGGCATCGCCGACAGCGGCAACCAGTTCCATTACGTGCGCAAGACCGCCGACAACCGCATGCTCTGGGGCGGCTACGATGCGATCTACCACTATGGCAGTCGCCGTGACGAAGCCCTGACCCAGCGCCCGGAAAGTTTTGTACGCCTGGCCGAACAGTTCCAGGCGGTGTTTCCCAGCCTGGCCGGGCTTTCGTTCAGCCATGCCTGGGGCGGGATCATCGACACCTCGGCGCGCACCACCATGTTCTGCGGCGTTTCGGCCGGCGGGCGCGTCGCCTATGCCCAGGGCTTTACCGGCCAGGGCGTCTCGGCCAGCCGTTTCGCCGCCCTGACCCTGCTCGATCTGCTTGACTGCGAGGATACCGAACGGACTCGCCTGGCCATGACGGCGACCAAACCCTTTGCCTTTCCCCCCGAGCCCTTGCGCTATATCGGCGTGGCCATGGCCCAGCGGGCCTTGGCCCGTGAGGATCTGAACGGACGGCGTAACTGGCTGCTCAAGGGCTTCGACGCCCTGGGCATCGGCTTTGATTCTTGAACGGGAGTAACTTCATGCTGCGCGCCTTGCCTGACCACGTGATCGACTTTGCCAATCCCGAGGTCCTTGCCCTGACGTTCGAGACCCGCGATCCGGCGCTGGTCGACCAGCCATACCAGAGCCGCAGTTTTCGCCATTTCGTGGCGCCGAACAAACGCGCCACGGCCGGTATCTGGGAGGCGCCCGAGCATCTGGAGCGCTGCGACTGTGACTACGACGAACTGTGCCACCTGCTTGAAGGTCGGGTGCGCCTGACCGACAGCCAGGGCCAGGGCCGTGAATTTGGTCCCGGCGACACTTTTGTCGTGGCGGCGGGGTTCAAGGGCACCTGGGAAAACCTGACGCCGGTACGCAAGGTCTTCATGATCCTGCGTGGCGAGCCGGTCAACTGAGGCTGGCAATCGACTCCAGTTCGCCGACCAGCCAGTCGGAGAAGGCCTTCGCCAACTCCTGAGCGCCGCGCGGCGGGAGGATCAGGACGTAGGGGCAGGGCGCGGGGAACTCGACATCGAACAGACGGATCAGGGTGCCCTGGGCCAGTTGTTCGCCGGCCAGGATCAGGTCGCTGATGGCCACGCCGCCACCGGCAATGGCGACGCCGATGGTCAACGCGGCGTCGGGCAGGAAAATATTCTGTCGGCCCTGCAGGCTGGGGATGCCGGCGGCGAGGAAGTAGCGGCTCCAGTCATGGCCGTTGTCTTCGTGCAGCAGGACCTGGCGGGTCAAGTCGCGAGGCTTGCGCAGGGGTTCGCCAGCATTGAGCAGGCGCGGGCTGCAGACCGGGAAGTAGGTGAGGTTCCCCAGCGCCGCGATGCGCTGGCCTTCGATTTCGCTGTCGCCGAAGGAGATGACCATATCCACGCCCTGATGGGCCTGGTCGATGGATAAAAGATGCAGGGAAACATCCGGATAATTTTCCAGGAAGCGCCCGAGGAGGGTCGAGATTCGCGCCAAGAGTGCCGGCGCACACGCCACGCGCAGGTCCCCCGAGGGGGTGGCAAGGGGCAGGACGCCCTGGATATCGCGCAGTTGTTCGAACGCACCGCTGACCAACTGACTAAGCTTGCGGCCGGCGGAGGTCAGATGCAGGCCCTTGCCCTGGCGGTCGATCAAGGCAACCTCGAGTTCTTCCTCGAGTTTCTTGATCTGATGGCTGACGGCGCTGTGGGTGACATGCAGTTCCAGCGCCGCGGCGCCGGTACTGCCTTGCCTGACCAGGGCTTCGAAAGCGCGCAGGGCGATCAGGGAGGGCAAGCGGCGGGTCGCTTTGAGGGCCATTTTAGAAGGCTCTGATGTTAGTTGAATTCACATGAAAGCTAGAAAACAAATCAGTTGATGTCAATTTGGTTTGAACTAAAGATAGGGCCCAACCCGTGACAATTAATCCAATACCGCACGAGGAAGATCCGATGTCAGACACGCCAGAGCATTTCGTCGACCTGCTGCGCTTGGGCAAGCGCTACGGTGAAACCCGTGCGCTGAGCGATCTGACGCTGCATATCAAGCGCGGTGAATTTCTGACCCTGTTGGGGCCGTCGGGCTCCGGCAAGAGCACCACGCTGATGATGCTGGCCGGTTTCGAGCAGCCCTCGGAGGGCCGGATCGAGCGCGAGGGCCTTGACATCACGGCGTTGCCCGCCGACCAGCGCGACTTTGGCGTGGTCTTCCAGGGCTATGCGCTGTTCCCCCATATGAGCGTGGAACAGAACATTGCCTACCCCTTGAAGATCCGCAAGGTGCCACCCGCCGAGATCGCCACGCGGGTCGGGCAGATGCTCGAACGGGTCGGCCTTGAAGGCAAGGGCAAGCGTGGCATCAGCCAGCTTTCCGGGGGGCAGCAACAGCGTGTGGCCCTGGCCCGGGCGCTGGTGTTCGAACCGCCGCTGTTGCTGCTCGACGAGCCGCTCTCGGCCCTCGACCGGCGTTTGCGCCAGGAGATGCAGGTCGAGCTGGCGCGCATGCACAAAGAATTCGGTACTACCTTCGTCTTTGTCACCCACGACCAGGAGGAAGCCCTGGCGCTGTCCGACCGGGTGGCGGTGTTCAACCATGGCCGCCTGGAGCAACTGGGCACGCCCCAGGAGGTCTACGAGCGGCCGGCCAGCCGCTTTGTCGCGAACTTCCTCGGCGATACCAATCTACTGGCGATCAAGGGCATCACCCGCCAGGGCGATGATCTGTTCTGCGACTACCAGGGTCAGTCACTGGCGGTCACCGTGGGGGCGACGGCGGTCTCGCGGGCCCAGGACCGCGACAACTGGCTGGCGATCCGCCCCGAACATGTCGACCTCCAGCCCCTGGCCAGCGCCGGCAGCGGCAATGGTGTGGTCGCCCGCATGGAAAACCTGACGTATCTGGGGACCCACGTCAGCCTCGATATGCGTCTGGCCGACGCGCAAAGCCTGGCGTTGCGCATTCCGGTCAGTCACCCCCTGTTGAGCAGCCTGGAGCGCGGCCAGCCCTACTGGTGCACCTGGTCCCGGCAGCACGGTCATCTGATTTCCAACTAATAACAATATTTCGATCACTAGCCTGCCCAACCTTCAGAGGGAACAGCGAGATGAAAGACCAACAGCGCTTTATCGATGATGCCGTGGACATTGCCCGCGAGCGGCTTGAAGCTGGCCAGATCAGCCGCCGCAGCTTCAACCAGGCCTTGCTGGTGATGGCCGCCGCGGTGGGCATGGGACCGATGCGCAGTGCGCTTGCCGCCAGCGGTTCGCTGGTCGTGTCGAACTGGGGCGGCGATGCGGTGCCGGCGTTCGAAAAAAGCTACCAGGGCTTCAATGCCGCCAGCGGCCTGAAGCTGATGGTCGATGGCAGCGGGCCCACCGAGGGCGCGATCAAGACCCAGGTCAACAGCGGTGCGGTGCGCTGGGACGTCTGCGACGGCGAGATGTATTCCTCCTATCGCCTGGGCAAGGAAGGGGTGTTGGCGCCCATCGATTACACAATCGTCGACAAGTCGCTGATCGGCTATGGCGATGTGCACGAATTCGGCCTGGCCAACTACACCTACAGCTACGTGATCGGCTACGACGCCAAGCGCTTTGGCAAGAACCCACCCAAGAGCTGGGCGGACTTCTGGGATGTGAAGAAGTACCCGGGCAAGCGCACGCTCTACAAATGGATGAGCGCCAACCTCGAATGCGCCTTGCTTGCCGATGGCGTGCCGGCCGACCAGCTCTACCCGCTGGACGTGGACCGGGCGCTGCGCAAGATCGAAGAGTTGATGCCCCATATCCTCACGCACTGGTCCACCGGTGCCGAGTCCCAGCAGTTGCTGCGCGATGGCGAAGTGACCATGGGCCAGGTCTGGCATACCCGGGCCGAGCTGATCAAGCACGATACCGGCGGCGCGGTGGACTGGACCTTCGACAACGCGATTGTCGCCCCTTCGGTGTGGATCGTGCCCAAGAACAACCCGGCCGGCGCGGCCAATGCCATGCAGTTCATTGCCTACGCCCTGCGTCCCGAAGTCCAGGCGCGGCTGATGGAGGTCTACAACATGGGCCCGGTCGATTCCAAGGTGAACAGCCTGCTGTCGCCCGAGCTGCAGCGGATCAACCCGACCGCGCCGGACAACCTGTCGCGCCAGGTCTCGATGAACAATCGCTGGTACGCCGACCATTACGGCGAAACCCTCGACCGTTACCTGGCGCTGATCGGTGGCTGATATGCGAAGCAGTTCTCAAGGCACGCTGCGCATTTATGCGCTGCTGATTCTGCCGCTGCCGGTGTTGATCCTGGTGGGCTACCTGTTGCCCACGCTCGGGGTCCTGGGCTGGAGCCTCAGCCTGCCGGAACCGGGGTTGCAGAACTACGCGAGCATCGTCGACAGCAGCAACCTGCAGGCGATTATCTGGCGGACCCTGCGGATCTGCCTGCTGACCACGCTGATCAGCGTGGCCCTGGCCTACCTGATCGCGTTCCGCTGGCGCTTCGCCACGGCGCGCGGACGGTTGCTGATCGAGTTGTTCGTGCTGCTGCCGTTCTGGCTGTCGATGCTGATCCGCGCCTTTGCCTGGCTGGTGCTGCTGCGCAACGACGGCCTGGTCAACCAGAGCCTGCTGGCCATCGGCATCGTCGACGAGCCTCTGGCACTGGTGCGCAACGAGATCGGCGCGCTGATCGGCATGGTGCATTTCATGGTGCCGTATGCGGTGCTGCCGCTGCTGTCGTCCATGCGCCAGGTCGATGACAGCCTGCTCAAGGCCTCCAGCAGCCTGGGTGCCGGGCGCTGGTTGACCCTGCGCAATGTGTTCCTGCCGTTGACGATGCCCGGGGTGGCGGCTTCGGCGGCCACGGTGTTCGTGTTCAGCCTCGGCTGCTTCGTGACCCCGGCGCTGCTGGGGGGCGGCAAGGCGGCGATGTTGGCCGAAAGCATCTATATCCAGATGTTCCAGCTCTCCAACTGGGGCCTGGGGGCGGCACTGAGCATTGTGCTGATGTTGATGGTGGCGGTTTGCGCGGTGGTTTTTGGCAAGCTGGTCGGGTTTGGACGTTTTACCGGGAGAACCGCATGAGCCTGCAATCTAGCGTCTCGAGCCGCGCCGCACTGGCGGCGCCCCTGCGGGTTGGCGGTCAGCCGCGCTTCAATGCGCCACGGCTGCTATCGATGCTTGGCCTGCTCTTGGCGGCAGTGTTCCTGCTGCTGCCGGTGCTGGTCATCGTGCCGCTGTCGTTTGGCGACCAGCGCTACCTGGCCTTTCCTGACGGTGCCTGGTCGCTGCGGCATTACGCGGCGCTGCTCGACACCGCCTGGCTGAGTTCGATCCTGCAAAGCCTGGGCCTGGCGGTCGTGGTCGGGGCGCTCAGCACGGTGCTGGCGTTCCTGTTCGCCACCGGTATCTGGCTGGAGCCGCGTCACCGCGTGCTGCTGACCTCGATTGTGCTGTTGCCGATGATCGTGCCGCAGGTGGTCTCGGCCATGTCGATCTACTACCTGGGCGCCCGGGTGCAGATGCTCGATAGCCTGATCGGGGTTGGCTTCGGCCACCTGATGATGGCCTTGCCGTACTCGCTGATCGCCATGCTGGTGGCCTACAGCCGGTTAGACACCAACCTGTACAAGGCCTCGCGTTCCCTGGGGGCGGGCCTGGGCAGCAGCCTGGTCCTGGTGCTGATGCCCAATGTGCGTGGCGGCCTGGCGGGGAGCTTTTTCATGGCCTTCATCATGTCGTGGGAGGAGGTGGTGGTGACCCTGTTTACCAGTGGGCTCCACGTGATCACCTTGCCCAAGCGGATCTGGGACGGCCTGCGCTACAACCTCGACCCGGCGATTGCCGCCGTGTCCACCCTGATGGTCCTGATCACGCTGATCGTCCTGCTCGGCCGGATGTATTGGCATCACCGAAACGCCGCCCCACCGGGTCGCTAGCCGACCCACCCGACAACCTTTTCCTGCGCTGAACCTGTGCACCTTTTCCCTAAGGAGGGACACCCCATGATGACTGCTTTCCCACTGCGCACCTATCGTCAACGCATCGAGGCGGTCAAACGCCGCATGAGCGAGCGTGGCCTCGATGCCCTGGTCGTCAACTACCCGGACAACATCAACTACCTGACCGGCTTCGACAGCCTGGGTTTCCTCTGGTACCAGGCGCTGATCATCTCGCCGAAACTGAAGGATCCGGTGTTCCTGACCCGCACCAGCGAAGAACCGTGCACCTACGAACTGTCGTGCATGGAAGAGGGGATTTTCTACGACATTGCCAAGCAGGACCCCCTGCGCATTGTCGCCGACACCCTGGAAGGCCTGGGGTTGGGCCAGGGCCGTATCGGCCTGGAAATGCAGGCCTCGACCTTCAGCCCGCTGCAATACACCCGTTTGCTGGAACACATGCCGCGCGCACACTTCGAGGATGCTTCGGTGGTCGTAGCCGAAGAGCGCCTGATCAAGACGGCCGAGGAAATCGAGTACCAGCGCAGTGCAGCGCGCATGGCCGACCACGGCATGCGGGCGGCATTCGAGGCATTGCGTCCGGGGATGTCCGAAGTGCAGATCGCCGGGATCGTCGCCAATGCCTTGGGCGAGGCGGGCAGTGAGTACTCGGCGATCAGCCCGATGTGCGCGACCGGCCGGCGCAGCACCATGACCCACGCCATGCCCCATCGCCTGACGATCAGCCCCGGCGATGTGGTGATCCTCGAGCATGCCGGCGTCTGCAACCGCTATCACGCGATCCTGATGCGTACGGCGGTGATCGGCAAACCGACCGCACGGGTCCGCGAAGTCTCGACCTTGCTGACCGAAGCCTTCAATGCCGCCGTCGATATCGCCAAGCCGGGTACGCCGGTGGGCGAGGCCAACCGCGTGTGTAACCAGATCCTGGACCGTATCGACCTGTCGCGTACCCGCGTGCACCGCATCGGCTACAGCCTGGGCCTGGCGTACCCGCCGACCTGGCTGGAAGCGATGATGGTCGACGAGGCTGATGACCATGTGTTCCAGCCGAATATGTCGTTCTCCATCGAACCGAACCTGTCGCTGTACTCCGAGGGTTTCGGGATCAAGCTGGGCGACACCGTCCTGTGCGACAAGGATGGCTCGCGCAGTCTGTCCGAACTGCCGCCCGAGCTGGTGGTGATTGATTGAGGAGCGGGTTATGAATCCATCCATGGATGTGTTCTGGCACGACGACGTGTTGCGCCACGACACCGGCTATGGGGTGTTCGAGGCACCGCCCGACACCTTGCTGGAGCAGCAGACGCAGCACCCGGAAAGCAGCCCGCGTTTGGTCAATATGCGCGCGATCCTGCACAACGGCCCGGTGGCCGGGGCGCTGGCCTGGCATGCCGGGCGCCATGCCAATCGCGGCGAGTTGCTGCGTTTTCATACCCAGGACTACCTGCAGTCCCTGGAAGCGGCAGAGCGTGAAGGTCGGCGGTTCAGCAGCACCACGTTGATGCAACCCGGCAGCCTGGCCGGCTTGCTGGCAGCGGCGGGGACCAGCATTGCGGCCCTCGACAGCACGCTGGCCAGCCAGCGCCCGGCCATGGCCCTGGTGCGCCCGCCCGGGCACCATGCCGCGCCCGCGATGGCCGACGGTTACTGCTTTTTCAACAACGTCGCGCTGGCGGCGCAAGCCGCGCGGGCGGCCGGGCTTGAGCGAGTGGCGATCATCGACTGGGATGTGCATCACGGCAATGGCACGCAGGAGGGTTTCTATGGTGATCCGAGCGTGCTGACCGTATCGCTGCACATGGATCACGGCGCCTGGGGGCCCAGCCATCCGCAGACCGGGGGAGTCGATGAGCGTGGCGTGGCGGCGGGTGAGGGCAGCAACCTCAATCTGCCGCTGCCCATGGGCTCGGATGACCGCACCTATGCCCTGGCGTTCGAACGGTTTGTCGAGCCGGCTTTGCGCGCTTTCCAGCCGCAACTGCTGATTATCGCCAATGGCCTGGACGCCTCGCAGTTCGACCCCAATGGCCGGCAGTTGCTGACCATGGCCGGCTTCAATCACCTGGCCCGCCAGGCTCGGCGTCTGGCCGACGAGCTCTGCGCAGGGCGTTTGCTGGTGGTCCAGGAAGGTGGCTACAACCCGGCCTACAGCGCGTATTGCCTGCATGCTGCAACCGAGGGGTTTATAGGGCGGCCATCGAGTCTGGCTGATCCGCTGGCCTACATGCCGGCGTGCGAAGCGCGCAGCCAGGCCGATATCGCCGCCTTGGCGGCTGCGCTGGCGCAGGTCGGTTGGCACTTTTCGGCGTAAGCCGCCAACCGTCAGCTCACGCTGTGTAGAAAGGCTGAGCCCTGGGGCTTTTTGTCGGCACCGTCTGAGGGCGGAGCCGACAAAAAGTCATTTATCACCGGAGGAGGTTCTTGCCGTGCGCGTCTGCTTGGCACTGGGCTTGGCAGGCGCCCATCATCGAGACATCGCCAGCGGCATCCCGCTCGGGGATAATGCCGGCCAATTTTGTTAAAAGGCCGGGTGAACGATGTTTGAAATCAAACCGATGGACCCACTGGTCTATCGCAGCGAAACACGCCGCAGCACGTTGATCGTCACGGTGATCTTTATCGCCTTGGCCATGTTGCTGTCGGGCCTGGCGGTAATGCTGTTCGGTGAGCCCGGCGGCGATAATTTCCGTTTTAACCTGGGTGGCGTCATCGCGGCCGTGCTGGTGATGGCCGCGCTGGTGCGCCTGCGGTTCTGGTCGCAGCCGTGGATGGCTGCTTCGGCCTATGGCTGGCAGCTCAAGCGCAACCTGATGCGCATCACCAATATCATGCAACACGTCACCGCCGGGGTGCAGGCGGGGGATCCAACGGCTATGAAGCTGTTGCGCTTCTACCACCTGGGCCTGACCCAGATGCACCAGCTGGACGCCAATTCCAGTGCGCTGAGCCAAATGGTTCGCGAGATCGACGAACACCGCGAGCGCATGGAAAGCCTGGGCCTGGATACCGATCAAAAGCGCCTTGATCCAGCCTGGCTGGTTTCGGTTAAGGAGGCGGCGAAAACCCGCTGACCCCGACAACGCGCCAGGCCGCAATATTTTTGCGCTAAGGCGCCAGCGATTTGTCCGTTGACAGCCCAGGGGCCGAGCCGGTAGTTTCTATGCCCATGAGCCCAGCCTACCTGTCACTGCCAAGCATTATTATTACCGTCATTCCGGCAATGGCGGGCTAGCTCATGGCTTAACCCCAAACCCGCCCTAGAGGCGGGTTTTTACTTTCTGTCTCCTGGGCCTCGATCAAGACCAGGAGTTTTCATGTCCACACCGTCTCCCGCCACCGGCCCTTGCCCTGACCTGTTGCAGGACTACGCGCGGCGCATTCTGCGTAGCTCGGTCTATGCCGTGGCCATCCAGACCCCCTTGCAGCCCGCCCGCGCCTTGTCTGCACGCCTGGGCAATCAGGTCCTGCTCAAGCGTGAAGACCTGCAGCCGGTGCATTCTTTCAAGATCCGCGGCGCCTACAACAAGGTTTCCCAGATCAGCGCCGAACAGAAGGCCCGGGGCGTGATCTCCGCCTCGGCCGGCAACCATGCCCAGGGCCTGGCCCTGGCCGCGCAGTACCTGGGCGTCGCCGCAACCATCGTGATGCCCCGCACGGCACCGGAACTGAAGATCCTCGGCGTCCAAGCCTACGGCGGCACGGTGTTGCTGCATGGCGACAGCTTTCCCGAAGCCTTGGCCTATGCCCTGGAACTGGCTCGGGAGCAGCAACTGGCTTTTATCGCGCCTTATGACGACCCCGATGTCATCGCCGGCCAGGCCACGGTTGCCGTGGAAATCCTCAACCAGCAGAGCGGGCCGCTGGACGCGATCTTCGTGCCCGTGGGCGGTGGCAGCCTGATCGCCGGCGTGGCGGCCTATGTCAAATACCTGCGTCCGGAAATCAAGGTCATCGGCGTCGAGCCGGCCGACTCCAATTGCCTGCAGGCCGCCCTGGCCGCTGGCGAGCGCGTGGTGTTGCCCCAGGTCGGCTTGTTTGCCGATGGCGTCGCGGTCGCCCAGATTGGCGCGCACAATTTCGAAATCTGTCGCCATTATGTGGACGAAGTCATCACGGTCAGCACCGACGAAATCTGCGATGCGATCAAGGACATCTACGACGACACCCGCTCCATCACCGAGCCAGCCGGGGCCCTGGCCGTGGCCGGGATCAAGCGGTATGTCGCCCAGCACCAATGGCAGGGTAAAACCCTGGTGGCGATCGACTCCGGGGCCAATATCAACTTTGATCGCCTGCGCCATGTGGCCGAACGGGCCGACCTGGGCAGTGGCCGCGAGGCGTTGCTGGCGGTGACCCTGGACGAGCAGCCGGGAGCCTTGCGCGCCTTCTGCCTGGCCCTGGGCAAACGCCCGATCAGTGAATTCAATTACCGCCAGAGCCACGGCCCGGCGCGGGTGTTTGTCGGGGTCCAGACCCATCCGCAGAATGATCCGGCGGCCCGCGTGCTCAGCGACCTGCGTGGCCAGGGTTACGAAGTGCTGGACTTGAGTGACAACGAGCTGGCCAAGCTGCATGTGCGGCATACCGTGGGCGGCCTGGCGCTGGAACGGGGCAATGAACTGGTGTTTCGCTTCGAGTTTCCGGAGCGTCCAGGGGCCTTGCTGCAGTTTTTGCAGCGCCTGGGCAGCCGCTGGAATATCAGCCTGTTTCACTACCGCAACCATGGTGCAGCCCATGGCCGGGTCCTGGCGGCGTTGCAGGTGCCGGACGACGAACGGGCCCTGGTGTTGCCGGCTTTGGATGCTTTGGGCTTTGCCTATTCGGACGAAAGCGATAACCCGGCCTACCAGCTGTTTCTCGGTTGAGTGCTGCCCTGCGCAAGATCATTCAAGACAGGTGAGCGGCTGGCTGGCACAGTCAGCAACCTTTCTTCTGTTTGTTGTCGAGCGTATGGAAAACCATGACCTGCCGCGCCGCGCCTTTTTGCGCGGCGCCATCGCCATTATCCCGCTGTCGCTGGCTACCGCGCCCTGGGGCCTGTTGGCCGGGTCCATGGCCATCGAAGCTGGGCTGACGCCTTTGCAGGGCCAGGGGCTGTCGGGCATTGCCTTTGCCGGCGCCGCGCAGTTAGTCGCCATTGGCATGCTCAAGGGCGGGGCGGGGATCTTCTCGATCCTGCTGACCACCTTGCTGCTGACTTCCCAGCATCTGCTGTACGGCATGAGCCTGCGCTCGGTGATTTCGCCGTTACCGGGGCGTTGGCGTGCAGGCCTGGGGTTCTTGCTGACCGATGAACTGTTCGCCCTGGTCAGCCAGCATGACCGCCAGCAGTTCAATCGCTGGTATGCCCTCGGCGTTGGGCTGACGTTCTACCTGGCCTGGAACCTGTTCACCCTGGCCGGCATTGTGCTGGGGCGCAGCATCCCCGGGCTTGAACATATGGGCCTGGATTTCTCCATCGCCGCGACCTTTATCGCGCTGATCACCCCCCTGGTGCGCAATGTGCCGACGGTGGTCTGCGTCGCGGTCTCGCTGTTTTGCTCGGTGCTGTTCAGCTATTGGCACTGGGGCTCGGCATTGGTGCTGGCGGGGCTGACCGGGATGGCCGCGGGCTTTATCTGCAATAAGTTCACGGGGGAGCGGGCATGATGGTCTGGGCAGTGATTTTCGGGATGGGCCTGCTGATTTTCCTTAATCGCTATGTGTTTCTCGAACCCCGTTTGCCCGTGCGCTTGAGCAGCAACGCCCGGCAATTTCTCGGTTTTGCCGTGCCCGGTATGTTGACGGCGATTTGCGGCCCGATCATTTTCTTTCCCGAGCAGCAGTTGAACCTGGACTACGCCAACCCTTACCTGCTCAGCTCCCTGGTCGCCATCGGCCTGGTGCTCTCCACCCGCAACACCTTGCTCAGCATGCTGTTGAGCATGGTGGTCTTCTACCTGTTGCGCTGGTGGTTGTAGCCAGCCTGTAAGTCGCGGTAAACCGGTTGCGGGAGGACGGCAGTACAAGCTGTAATGGCGCTCGACATGGACGCAGGAAACGGCAAGGACGGGCTGAATCAATGATCAAGGTGAACAAAGGTGCGACGCCCGCGATCCTGGCCACACAAGGGGCTGCGTTCCAGGACAATGCGGTGCTGTACGCCAACGGTGCGTTGTATGACGCGGCTTACCAGGCGAACTTTGAGAAGTTTGGCAAGTTCGACAGCACGGGCCTTCATTTCCAGGGTTTTAGCAGCGCGTTGTTCTCGGAGTACGACTTTTACAAGCACGTCACGGTCAAGCAACAACTGATTACCGAACAGTTTGGCAAGTGCGTGTTCTGCGAGATGTTCATCATGCACGGCGATGCCGGAGACGTAGAACATTTCAAACCCAAGTCACAGGTTTCCATTCACGACTACGACGTGCCGAGTGAACGCACGACAGTCGATGATCACCCCGGATACTTCTGGTGCTCGCAGACCTGGGGAAACCTGTTTCTGTCCTGCCGACAATGCAACGGTGCCTACAAGGGCACCCTGTTCGAGGTGCTGCCCCCGGGTGTCCGCGACCAGCCGGGCGGTGCCGCCACTGAGCAGCCGGGGTTGCTGTATCCGTGCGATGCGGATCTGGACCCTCGGGAGGTACTGCGTTTCGACCCCGCGACCGCCCGGGCGTATGCCATCGAAGGCGGCGCCGGCAATGCGCAGACCAATAAGGCTCGTGCCCACTATACGATCAAGGTGGCGGGGCTGAACCGACCCCGCTTGCTGCAAGCGCGTGCTGCACACTTGGTGAAGTTGCGCAGCCTGTTTGTGCTTGCTGCCAACTCGGGCGGCGCACAGAAGCGTGATGACGCGCGGATGGATGAGGACAACGCGGGAGTGGACGATGGCGAGCCGGATATCCTCGCCTTTGAATACACGCCGGCCGAGGGCGCTGGAGCGGATGCCGTGCTGGCGTTGCGGCAGGCCATTGAGGCGTCCGCCGAGTTCTCGGGGTTGGCCAGGGATGCCATCACGCAATGGAACCGGGAGTTGAAGTTGGAGTCGCGAGCGGTGCAGGTATCGCTGCACGAGACCAATACCGTAAGAATGAACACGGTGCTCTTGCGCCTGAATATTCAGAATGAGCTACACGCCTCGTTGCTCAGCGCCCATGCGGTCGCTTCTGAGATTGAGGCCTCGCCCGATACGCGCGCACTCGACGAGCGCTACAACACGATCTTGCAGCAGTACAAACTCAGGGTCGGTTTGATGTACGCGGATCGGACGAACATAGCGGCCGCTCAGCAGGCTATGGCCCAGATCAACAACGAACTTGAGCCCTTGAGGCAATCGTTGGCGCCACTGGAAGCGCAACGTGACGACCTGCTTTTAAGCGCAGAGCAACATAATGCGTACTTGGACTACCACCGTTATTCGCAGTCCGGTTTCTCGAATGACTTATGGCAAGGCTACACAGTCATCCAAGCCGGGACACTTAGGCGAATTCACGAGATGCCCCCTGCTGACCGTGCGCCGCTGATTGCTAAAGCACGCCAGTGGAGTGCAGGCGCGAAGGCGCAGGACGATGTAACACTCAAAGGCCTGGAAGAGCGAATTTCACCGATCAATCAGCAGTTCAGTGCAAAACTCTCGGCAAGGGAGGCTGCGGGCGAGCTTATTGATGCGCATGACGACGACCTGGCAGGCCTGCTTTGGGACCTTGGCGCAGTGCTGGGTTCCTACCAGCGGGTGGGCGCCAGTGCGAGTCAGCGTCAGGCGCGTAGTCATGCGCTGGAGAGGGCGATGAACCAGTTCAGGTCTTGGCTGGAGGATGTCCATACCGGCTTGGATCCTGTTTCTGTTCCAGGTGTAAAGCCCTTCACCATTGACGATCATTTCAACGGCCAGAAATGGCCTGCGAAAATCTCCCTCTAAGGCCGCGCTCATGGATGACCAGTGGATTACCGTCAAACAGGGCGAGTGTGTTGAAAGCCTGGCCTATCAGGCCGGGCATGTACTGGGCACGGTCTGGGACCATCCGCAGAACGCGGCGTTGAAAACGTTACGCAAGAATCCTCATACGCTGCTGCCAGGCGACACGCTGTTCGTACCGGCAATTCGACCAAAAACCCAGGCGTGCGCCACCGACAACGTGCACCGTTTTCGGCGCAAGGAAGTGCCGGCACGTGTAGTCATTGTTCTGGCGAATGCCCGAGAGCTGGCAAATCTGCCATTTGAGTTGCGTCTGGGTACGGCCACGATCAAAGGGATAGTCGACGCAGACGGCACATTGAGCGTGCCGGTGATGCCCGATGTGCCGGGCGGCGAACTGCTCGTCGATCCTGAAGGCCGGAACCTGCGGTTTGCACTGGGCATGCGTCAGTTGGACCCGATCAGCGAGACGTCGGGTATCCAGGGGCGTTTACAGAACCTGGGCTTCTACACGGGGCCGCAAGACGGCCTATACACCCAAGCGCTGGCCTTCAGCATCCAGCGTTTCCAGCAGAGCCTGGGCCTGGCACCTTCGGGGGCGCTGGACGATGCCTTGCGTGACGCGCTCCTCAACGCCCATGGTGGATAGCGTGCAACGCCAGGCGCAACACCGATCACGTATTGATCCGTCTGTGGGTTGGGGGGCATAAACCGATGCGCTGGTGTTTTTTTGACGGGCAGGATCGTATTGAGATTTGTGACAGCCCCTCGCTCGATTGTCAGTCGCCAGCCGACCCGCCGGCCGAAAGAGTCGAGTTGCATGAGGCATGGCAAGCCCAGCGGTTTGTTCGTCGGCACTTTCGTGACGCAGGCAACCTGCACCGCGTTCGCGGGCTAATAAGCGCCCACTGGCCGCTTGTGCATCGGCTGGACGAGGAGGCAATGCTGCGGCTCCTGGCCAAGCGCTTTCAGCGCGCGGAGCTCTATGCGTTTGTGTCTAGACCTCCTCCAGGACCCATTCCTCTGTGTCCGGTTGAGGCTGTTCCGTTGCCATTGCCCACTGCCATAGGTGCGCCCCGGGTGCAAAATCGCCCGGTGAGCCCGGTGAGCCCGGTGAGTCCAGTTGAGGCTCGGTACTGGATCGAGATAGAGCTGGTCGGTGAGGATGGCAAACCGATTGCCGGTGAGGCTTACACGCTGAAGACGATGGACGGCGAACTGATCCAAGGGCAGCTCGACACGTCTGGCCGGGCAAGGGTTGAGACGTTAACGGCGGCGGGTGACTGCCAGGTTTCGTTTCCAGCACTGGATGGTGCCGCGTGGGAGTTTGTGCAGTCGCAGCCAGGGCCGGCATGAGCATTTTGCGTACGCCAAGCGCCCCGGGCGTGTGACAGCTGCAGCGGGTTAAACCGGCAGGGCGCCAGCCAGGTACAGCGCCAGGGCCAGGGCGATGCCGATAAAGGGAATACGGAACCAGTAGCGCCGAGCCAGGATCAGCAAGCTGGCAAGGAACAGCCCGCCCAGGCTCAGGAGATAGGGGTCGCTGAGCAGCAGTGCGGCATGGGCGATGGCGAGGTAGCCGTAGACCAGGCCGAACAGCATGGCGCCCAGGCTATGGCTGGCATTGAAGCCAACCCAGGCGCGCCACATGCTGGTCTGCCCGCTGATCACTGGAGCGACCTCGCGCATGCGTTGCGCCAGCGCGGCATCACGGGGCAGGAATTTATGGGTGGCAAAGGTGTAGACAAGGTGCAGGGTGCCGAGCAGGAAAACGATCGCGGCACTGGCGCAAAGCAGAATCTGGGCTGACACGGGCGTTCCTTTCACAGGTCGGGAGGCGGGGGCGCCGGCGGTAGTCTAGCGCTTTTACCCTGCGTCACCCTCAGCTTTGTTCGACCGCGCAGGGGAGAGCCCACGCGGCCGGGCACAGGGCTGACTCAGTGTACGATCTGGGCCAGGAAAGACTTGGCCCGCGGGCTTTTCGGTGCCCCGAAAAACTCTTCAGGCGGCGCATCCTCGACAATCCGGCCGCCATCGAGAAACAGCACGCGCTCGGCGACCTGGCGGGCAAAGCCCATTTCATGGGTCACACAGAGCATGGTCATGCCGCTGCCGGCCAGGTTGACCATCACGTCCAGCACTTCGCTGACCATTTCCGGGTCGAGCGCCGAAGTCGGTTCGTCGAACAGCATGATCTTCGGTTCCATGCACAGCGCGCGGGCAATCGCCACCCGCTGTTGCTGGCCGCCGGAAAGCTGGCTGGGGTACTTGCCCGACTGGCTTTCAATGCCGACCTTGTTGAGGAAATAGCGCGCCAGGTCTTCGGCCTTCTTGCGGCTCAGACCGCGCACCGACATAGGTGCCAGGGTGCAGTTGTCGAGCACGCTCATATGGGGAAACAGGTTGAAGTGCTGGAACACCATGCCGACTTCACTGCGCACTTTGGCCGCTTCGCGGGTGTTTTGCGACAGGTCGGTGCCGTCGACCAGGATGCTGCCCTGTTGGGCGATTTCCAGGCGATTGATGCAGCGGATCAGTGTCGACTTGCCCGAGCCCGAAGGCCCGCACAGGACAATGCGCTGGCCCTCGCGTACTTGCAGGTCGATGTCGTGCAGGACATGGAAAGCGGCATAGAACTTGTTCAGGCCGGCGATATCGACCACCACCTTGCGGGTGTCGGGCTGGGTCAGCGGCGAAGTGTCGCGCAGGGATGCTGGGGTTTGCATGGATCAGTCTCCGCGATCAGTTGAAACGGTCGGCGCTATAAGGCGCTGGATCGGTAAAGGGGGTGGCGCCGGTGAGCATTTCCGCCAGCAGGCGCCCGCACACTGGGCCCAGGGTCAGGCCGTGGTGGGCATGGCCGAAGTTGAACCACAGGCCGGGGTGACGCGGCGCCGGGCCGATCACCGGGCACATGTCCGGTAGGCACGGTCGGCGACCCAGCCAGGGCTCGGCGTCCAGGCGCTTGCCCAGCGGATAGAAGTGGCGGGCCAGTTCTTCGCAGCGGCGCAGCTGAATTTCATTGATCGGGTCGTCGCTGTCGGCGAACTCGATTCCGGTGGTCAGACGAATCCCCCCGACCATCGGCGCCAGGACATAGCCGCCAATCGGATCGAGGATCGGATGGTGCATCGGCGTGCCGGTCGGTGCGGCAAAGTGCATGTGATAGCCACGCTTGAGTGCCAGGGGAATGCGATAGCCCAGCGGTTCGAAAACGCCGCGCGCCTGCGGGCCGAGGGCCACCACCGCTTCACGGGCAATCAGCGGCCCCTGTTCGCTGTCGACCTGCCAACCGTCGGCATGCTGGCGCAGGCTCAGGGCGTCGCCGAGCACAAAGGTGCCGCCGCGCTGCTTGAACAATTCGGCATAGCCACGGGTCAGTCCGCCCGGGTCGCTGACGGTCTTGGGGTCGAGCCAATGCAGGCCGCCGACCACATCGGCGTGCAGGCCGGGTTCGAGGGCGTGGATCTGGTCGCGGTCGAGCACCCGGTAGTTGAGCTGGTACTGGGCCAGGCCGAGGGCGTCCTGCTGGGCCTTGGCAAAGGCCTCGGGGTCGCGAAACGCCTCGACCCAGCCGTCACCCTGGATCAGCCCGGTCATGCCGGCCGGTTCGGCCAACAGGTCATGTTCGCTGACGCAACGTTCGACCAGGGGCAGCATGGCCCGGGTTGCCGCCGCCAGGCCCTTGGGGCTGGAGTGACGCCAGTATTGCAGCAGCCACGGGCCGGCCTTGGGCAGATGGCTGAGGCTGTAGCGCACATCGGACTGCTGGTTGAGGCCGTAGCGCAGCAGGCTACTCAACTGCCGGGGAAAGGAGTAGGGAATAACGCTGGCGCGTTCGATCAGGCCGGCATTGCCGTGGCTGGTGCCATTACCCGGTGGTTGGCGGTCCAGTAGCACGACCTTGCGCCCGCGTGCCTGCAAATGCAGGGCGGTGCTGACGCCGACAATCCCGGCGCCGAGAACGATGGTATCCAATTGCATGGCGGATCCTAGGGTAGCGCGGCACACCTGGGGGCGTGCCGGGGCAAACGGTTCAGTTCAGGTGACGGCCGAGGCGGCCCTCGATCAGTTTCAGGCTGCGGCGCACCACTTCGACGATCAGCAGGTACAGCACGGCGGCCCACAGGTAGATCTGGAAATCGAAGCTGCGCGAGAAGGCCAGCTTGGTCACGCCCATCAAGTCGTAGATGGTCACCAGGGAGGCGATGGCGCTGGCCTTGATCATCAGTATCAGCTCATTGCCCAGCGGCCCGACCGCTACCAGCAGCGACTGCGGCAGGATGACCTTGCGAAAGGTGGTCCAGCGCGACAGGCTCAGGGCGCTCGAGGCTTCACGCTGGCCCTGGGCGATGGCCAGCAGGCTGCTGCGGAAAATCTCGGCCTGGTACGCGGCGGTATTGAGGGTGAAGGCCAGCAACGTGCAGAACCACGCATCGCGAAAGAACCACCAGAGGCCGACGTCCTGCCAGAAGCTTTTGAACGAGCCCAGCCCGTAATAGAGCATGAACAGCTGGGCCAGCAGCGGCGAGCCCCGGAAGAAGTACACGTAGGCGCCGCTGAAATGCCGCAGCACGCGGCTGTTGGACAGGCGCGCCAGGGCCAGCAACATGCCGAGCACGGCCCCGAGGGTGAAGGAAATTGCCACCAATTTGCCGGTGACCAGCAACCCGTCGATAAAACGCGGGCCATAGCGCTCCAGCAACTCGGGGCTGAGGAACAGTTCCTGCAATTCGGCCAGGCTCATGGGCGCACGCTCCGTTGATGGCGGCTGAAGTACTGTTCGAGGTAGTGGAACAGGCGCCCCGAGATGGCCGAAAAGAACAAGTAGCCGAAGCACGCCACGCTATAGAACAGCATCGGTTCCTTGGTCACGCTCACCGCCAGGTTGGTCTGGCGCATCAGGTCGACCAGGGAGATGGTCGAGACCAGCGAGGTGTCCTTGAGCAGCGACAGCCAGTTGTTCGACAGGCCTGGCAAGGCGATACGCAGCAACTGGGGGAACACCACTTTGCGAAAAGCGGTGGGTTTGGACAGGCTCAGCGCCGAGGCCGCTTCGTACTGGCCCTTGGGCAGGGTCTTGAATGCCGCCAGCCAGATCTGGCTGGAGAAGGCGGCAAAGACCAGGCTGAACGCGGCCATGGCGGCGACAAAGGTATTGATCGCCACTTCGCCCTGGTAGCCGAGGGCCGCAAGAATTTTCTGCGCGGCGATCTGGCAGCCGTAGTAAATGATCAGCAGGGTCAGCAGCTCGGGCAGGCCACGAAATACCGTGGAAAACACCGTGGCCAAGGCCCGCAGCCAGCGCTTCTTGGACCGTGAGGCCAGCGCGACGGCCAGGCCCAGGGGCAGGCCGATCGGCAGGCAGCTCAGGGCCAGGGCAATGGTGACCAGCGCGCCGGCGAGCAGTGCCGAGCCCCAGCCGCCGCTGGCGAAAGATAACAGGGAGAGATGATCGAACATGACCGAACCCTTTGGTGAAATAAAGCCCGCACGTCGCCGTCACGCTCCCGGAGAGCGTGGCGTGGCGTGTCTGCTGGGAGAGCCCCCGGCGCTAGCCGGGGACCGGGGGGATCAATAAATATCGAAGGCGAAGTAACGGCGGGAGATCTTCTGGTAAGTGCCGTCGGCGACGATGGCATCCAGGGCCTGGTTCAGGCGCTCACGCAGGGCGTTGTCTTCCTTGCGCACGGCAATCGAGGCATCGGCGGTGGTGCCGTCGATATCGCCGAGTATCTTGCAGCAGTCCTTGCCGGCGGTGTCCAGCCAACCCAGCAGCGGGAACTTGTCGGCCACCACCACATCGACGCGACCGGCGGCGAGGTCACCGTTGGCTTCATCCAGCGTTGGGTAGAACTTCACGTCGGCACCGGCCGGCGCGTAGTGGTCTTCGGCATAGATGGCCTGGGTCGAAGAGGCCTGGGCGCCGACGGTCAGGCCCTTGAACTTGCTCTGGGCATCGGTGATCGGCGAGTCCTTGGCCACGGCAACCGACAGCGGCGTGCGGTAGTAGTGGTTGGTGAAGGCGATCTTTTTCTTGCGTTCGTCGGTGGCGATCATCGACGCGACCACGGCGTCGAATTTCTTCGCCATCAGTGCGGGAATAATGCCTTCCCAGTCCTGGGCGACGATCTGGCATTCGACCTTCATCTGCACGCACAGGGCATTGGCGATATCGATATCGAAGCCGTGGAGCTTGTTGTCCGAATCAACATAGTTGAAGGGAGGGTAAGCGCCCTCGGTGGCGATTTTCAGGACTTCGGCCTGGGCTGCGCTGGCCCCGGCGAGAACCATTGCACATGCACTTGCAAAGCGAACGACGTTTTTCATTCAGCACCTCGAATTATTGTTTGGGAGCGGGTGAGGATGTGTAGCCAACGAACTCGTTGTGTAGCGCGGCAGTTGCTTCAAGACGTTTTTCGACATCGGGACCCAGTTGTTTACACACCTCATTGACCAGCAGGTGCACCAGCGACAGCATGGCCGCTGTGGATTCCCAGAACAGATTGAACTCGGTGGGCACGCGGAACACTTCGTCGGCGTTCTGTTCGGCCCAGTCGTTGAACACGTCGGTGACCAGGGTCACCGGGATACCGGCTTCGCGTGCCTTGCGGCATAGCAGCAGGGCATGGCGCGAATAGCGGCGTGCTTCGAAGACCACCAGGGCGCAGTCGGCGGGCACCGCCAGCAGGACATCGGCATAGTGCCCGGCGGCGCCATCGACCCATTGCACGCCATCGCGCAGGTATTGCAGCAGATGGGCCATGGAGGCGGCGATGCCGCGCTCGGTCTGGAAGCCGGCGATAAACACTCTGGGGCGCGTTGCCAGGCGCTGGCTGACCACTTGCCAGGCTGGGGTCAGGCTGTATTCGTAGACTTTGACCAGGGCACCGACCTCCAGCTCGAAGCTGCGCGGCAATCCTTGGGGGGCGTGACTGGCCTGTTGGCGGAACTCTTGCAGGCGGTCGCCAACCAGCCACGGACCATCACCGAGATCGACCTTGAGGTCGTTCTTCAGGTCCTTGAAGTGGCTGTAGCCGATGGAGCGGCAGAAGCGCCCGACGGTGGACTCGCTGACCCCCAGTTTGCCGGCGATATCGGCGGCGGTCTGGAATGGCAATTCATAGAGATTGGCCAGCATGTACTGGGCGATCGTCCGGCCCGAGGCGGAGGCGGTCGACAGACTGCTTTCAAGGCGTTGTTTGATCGGCTGGCTCAAGGCTGTTGTTCCTGTTGTTATTCAGCGCTTGGCGAGAAGGTGAATGTTTTCTGTCATCAAGTCAATATTTGACAGATAACTTGCATGGCGGGATAGTCGAATCTGTCGCTTTTCACTAATAACAATTCCACGGAGCCCCAGAATGCCCGCGAGCACGCCGACCCAATACCTGACCCTGGCCGAGCTGAGCCAGCTGTTGCAACAGATCTTCCAGCGTCACGGCACCAGCGAAACGGTCGCCCGGGTACTGGCCGACAACTGCGCCAGGGCCGAACGCGACGGTTCCCACAGCCACGGCGTGTTTCGCATCGCCGGCTACCTGTCATCCCTGGCCAGTGGCTGGGTCGATGGCCAGGCAGTCCCGGTGGTCGAGGATGTGGCGTCGGGCTTTGTCCGGGTCGATGCCGCGGGCGGGTTTGCCCAGCCGGCCCTGGCTGCCGCCCGGCCCTTGTTGCTGGAAAAGGCCCGCAGCGCCGGTATCGCGGTGCTGGCGATCCGCAATTCCCATCACTTCGCGGCGTTGTGGCCGGATGTCGAGCCTTTTGCCAATGAAGGTCTGATCGCCCTGAGCGTGGTCAACAGCATGACCTGCGTGGTGCCCCATGGCGCCCAGCGCCCGTTGTTCGGCACCAACCCGATTGCCTTTGCCGCACCGCGTGCCGGGGGCGAGCCCATTGTCTTTGACCTGGCCACCAGCGCTATTGCCCATGGCGACGTGCAGATTGCCGCGCGCAAGGGCGAGTCGTTGCCGGCGGGCATGGGCGTGGATCGCGCCGGCCAGCCGACCACCGACCCCAAGGCGATTCTCGATGGCGGCGCCTTGCTGCCGTTTGGCGGGCACAAGGGCTCGGCGCTGTCGATGATGGTCGAGCTGCTGGCGGCGGGCCTGACGGGCGGTAACTTCTCCTTTGGTTTCGACTGGTCGCAACACCCCGGCGCGCAGACCCCCTGGACCGGGCAGTTGTTGATCGTGATTGATCCGGCCAAGTCGGCCGGCAATGATTTTGCGCGTCGCAGTGAAGAGCTGGTGCGCCAGATGCACGATGTCGGGCTGGAGCGTCTGCCCGGCGACCGCCGTTACCGCACCCGTGAAGCCTCCCACAGCACCGGTATTCCCCTGGCCGCGAGCGAAGTGGAGCGGTTGCGCGAGTTGGCGGGTTAAGCGCCCGGGCTGATCGCGGGTATTGCCTATTCGTATTGCCTGGAGCCGGTGCTAAAGTCGGCTCTTTTTTGCAGGGAATCGAAGGGCATGCGTGGAGTCGTTGCAGTAGTAGCACTGGTTGCCCTGGCGGGTTGTGCCGGGCAGGCGTTGAATCAGGCGCGCGCCGTGGGGCCGACCAAGACCTTTGTCTCGGCCAAGGCCGAGCAGGTGGTTGCGCAGTGCATCCAGTTTTCCTGGCAGGATGAGGCCGTGTTCGATGTCGATGCCGCGGCCTACCTGGAGTCCTCAAGCGCAATAAAGGGCACCACGGTGTTGACCCGTGGCGCGGATTACTTCGTCGATATCCGCAGCGAAGGCGGGGCGACGGCGGTCAGCTACTACGTGGCCAAGAGCGACAAGACCGCGCCCCGGCGCCTGGCGGCGGTAGCGACCTGCCTGTAGGTGCCAACAGAACAGCCCCTATCGCCATGGTGGGGGCGCGTTCTACCTGTGGCCGGCTGCGGCGCGTTGCTTGCCGCAGCGGCTACGGTGTTTGCTCCGTC
>NZ_JANHLC010000008.1 GCF_028682395.1 Pseudomonas putida
AAGAAACAACATGGCCAGCCAGCGGACACCTGTCTATAGGGGCCCGCTCGCTGGCGATGGCCACACCGCAAAACCGCAGTAACCACCACAAAAACCACCGCGCGGGTCGGCTCTCAAGAGCTCGATCACGACAGCGGGTATCCGAAATCTATCGATTTGCCGGAGAACAAACGCCATGAGTGCCCGTCAAGAACTCTCTGCCGACAGCGATGCCGAGCAACTGCGCCAACTGGGCTATACCTCGAACTTCAACCGTAGCATGAGCCTCTGGGAAAACTTCGCCCTGGGCTTTACCTACCTCTCGCCCGTGGTCGGGGTCTACACGCTCTTCGGTCTGTGCCTGGCTGCGGGAGGCCCGCCGATGTTCTGGGCCTATCTGCTGGTTGGCTGCGGCCAGTTGCTGGTGTGCCTGATCTTCGGTGAAGTGGTGTCCCAATTCCCGATCTCCGGCGGGGTCTATCCCTGGGCCCGACGCCTGGTGGGCAAGCGCTGGGCGTGGATGGTCGGCTGGGTGTATTCCATCGCCCTGTGCGTGACCATCGCCGCCGTCGCGGTCGGCGCCGGCCCGTACCTGGCCGCCATGCTCGGTTTCGAGCCCAACAGCAATACCAATATCGTCATTGCCCTGGTCCTGACGCTGTTCGCCACCCTGGTCAACCTGAGCGGCACCAAGGTGCTGGCACGGATCGCCATGTTCGGTTTTCTGTGCGAGCTGGTCGGCGCGGTCATCGTCGGCGTCTACCTGCTGGTCTTTGAGCGACATCAGCCAATCAGCGTGCTGTTCAATACCTTCGATATCAGCATCGACGGCTCGTACCTGCCGGCCTTCCTGACCGCCTCGCTGGCGGGGATGTTTCTCTACTACGGCTTCGAAGCCTGTGGCGACGTTGCCGAGGAAACGCCCAACCCGAGCAAGCAGATCCCGGTGGCCATGCGCATGACCATCTATATCGGTGGCCTGGCAGCGATGTTTGCCTGCCTGGCACTGATTCTCGCGGTGCCGGATATGCAGGCCGTGATCGATGGCACCGACAAGGACCCGGTCACTACCATCCTCGACAATGCCTTTGGCAGTATCGGTTCGAAAGTGGTGATGGGCGTGGTGATGGTCTCGTTCATCTCCTGCGTGATCAGCCTGCAAGCCGCCGCCAGCCGCCTGCTGTACTCCTACGCGCGGGACGAAATGGTCGTTGGCAGCAGCCTGCTCAAGCGCATTTCGCCCAACACCCAGGTGCCGGTGGCCGCGCTGTTTGTCTCCGGCGTGCTGCCGGCGCTGATCATTATCCTGGGGTTCTTCCTGCAGGACGCGGTCGCGACCATCGTCAGCTTTGCCGCCATCGGCATTTACCTGGCCTTCCAGATGATTGTCCTCGCGGCGCTGTTCGCCCGGGCACGCGGCTGGAAGCCCAGCGGCAAGTTCACGCTGGGCGCCTGGGGGCTGCCGGTCAATATCGGCGCGCTGGTCTATGGGCTGTGCGCCATCGTCAATATGGCCTGGCCACGGACGCCGGACGCGCCCTGGTACATCAATTACTCGATGCTCCTGAGCACCGCCATCGTCATTGCTTTGGGGCTTCTCTACATGTGGCTGGGCAAACCGTACGACCGTGGCACCGCCCCGGCCGGTGATGCCTGGAAAATCAGCCGCTAACGCCACGCTCCCCGGTTCGTGTGTCGAGCCGGGGACAGCTCTCCCCTATTCAGCAAGGATTCACCATGGACATCACTCGCCGCGACTTCCTCAATGGCGTCGCGATCACCGTTGCCGCCGGCATGACCCCGCTGCAAATCCTGCAGGCCGCTCCGGACGGCCGTTATTACCCGCCCGCCCTGACCGGCCTGCGCGGCAGCCACGTTGGCTCGTTTGAAGTGGCCCACCAGATGGGCTGGGAAAAAAAGGTCTTCAATACCGATGCACTGCCCATCCACGAAGAATACGACCTGGTGGTCGTCGGTGGCGGCCTGAGCGGCTTGTCGGCGGCCTGGTTCTATCGGGACAAGCACCCAAACGCACGCATCCTGATTCTCGAGAACCATGACGACTTCGGCGGCCATGCCAAGCGCAACGAATTCTCGGCCGGTGGACGCATGATTCTCGGTTATGGCGGCAGCGAATCCTTCCAGTCGCCCAGCCACCTGTACAGCCAGGAAGTGAATGGCCTGCTGCAAAAGCTCGGGGTCAACATCAAGCGCTTCGAAACCGCTTTCGATCGCCAGTTCTACCCTAATCTGGGCTTGTCGCGTGCGGTGTTCTTCGACAAGGAAAACTTCGGCGAAGACAAGCTGGTCACCGGCGACCCGACGCCGATGGTGGCCGACGATATCGCGCCCGACCAACTGCACGCGCGCCCGATCAAGGCCTTTATCAACGACTTCCCACTGCCGCAGGCGGACCGCACGGCACTGATCGCGCTGCACGAAACGCCCAAGGATTATCTGAGCGGGAAAACCGTCGACGAAAAAATCGCCTACCTGGAAGCCACTAGCTACCGTGACTTCCTGCTCAAGGACGCGGGTATCTCGGCCGGTGCGGTGAAATATTTCCAGAGCCGAACCAACGACTTCATGGCCCTGAGCATCGACGTCGTCGCGGCATACGATGCCTACAACGTCGGCTTCCCCGGTTTCGCCGCGCTCAACCTGCCGCCGATCAGCGAAGAAGCCAAGGTGGAGATGGAAGATCCCTACATCTACCACTTCCCCGATGGCAACGCCTCGCTGGCCCGCCTGCTGGTGCGCAGCCTGATCCCGAGCGTGGCACCGGGCAACACCATGGACGATATCGTCCTGGCCACCTTTGACTACGCCAAGCTCGACCAGCCCAAGGCACCGGTGCGCCTGCGCCTCAACAGCACGGCCGTCAGCGTGCGCAACGTCGGCGACGGGGTGAATATCGGCTACAAGCGCGGCGACCAGCTCGTCCAGGTGCGCGGCAAGCACTGCATCATGGCCTGCTACAACATGATGATCCCTTACCTGTTGCGCGATCTGTCGACCGAACAAGCCCATGCTCTGAGCCAGAACGTGAAGTTCCCGCTGGTTTACACCAAGGTGGTGATCCGCAACTGGAAATCCTTCCAGAAGCTCGGCGTTCACGAGATCTATGCGGCCACCCAGCCCTACAGCCGGATCAAGCTGGATTACCCGGTGAGCATGGGGGGCTATGAACACCCCAGGGATCCAAACCAACCCATTGGCCTGCACATGGTCTATGTGCCCACCAGCCCGAACAGCGGCATGAATGCCCGCGACCAGGCCCGAGCAGGACGCGGTCGGCTGTTTGGCGAGAGCTTCGAACACCTGGAAGCGCAGTTGCGTGACCAGCTCCAGCGCATGCTCGGCCCGGGTGGTTTCAATCACCAGACCGATATCCTCGCCATCACCGTCAACCGCTGGTCCCACGGTTATGCGTGCTTTGCCAACAGCCTGTTCGATGATGCCGACGAATGCGAAGCCTGGATGAACCTGGCCCGCAAGCCTGTCGGTCGGGTCAGCATCGCCAACTCCGATGCGGCCTGGAGCGCTTACGCCCATGCGGCAATCGACGAAGCCTGGAGAGCCGTGGGGGAAGTGGGTTAAACCCGGTAACCATCAGGCCCGGCGTGGATGGCCGGGCCTGATGGGCGGCCATCAATCGCGCAGGTCCGACTCATGGATGGGCTGGTCACGGTGCGTGGCTCGCTGATATTGCGCCGGCCAGGTGGCCTTGCGGCCACCCAGGTCGTCGTCGGCATGCAGGGGCCAGTACGGATCACGCAACAGCTCCCGGGCCAGCAGGATCAGATCGGCCTGGCCGGTGCGCAGGATATGTTCGGCCTGGGCCGGCTCAGTAATCAGGCCAACGGTGCCGGTCGCGATGGCCGCTTCCTTGCGCACGCGTTCGGCAAAGCGGGTCTGGTAGCCCGGGCCGGTAGGAATTTCCGCATTGGCCGCAGTGCCGCCCGACGACACATCGATCAGGTCCACCCCCAACGCCTTCAGACGCCGCGCCAGCTCTACCGTCTCATCGGGGTTCCAGCCGTCCTCCACCCAATCTGTCGCCGACACCCGCACAAACAGCGGCAGCTCCTGGGGCCAGACTTCACGCACCGCTTCGGTGACCTGCAACACCAGGCGAATCCGGTTCTCGAACGAGCCGCCGTACTGATCGCGGCGCTGATTGCTCAAGGGCGAAAGGAACTGGTGCAACAGATAACCGTGGGCGGCGTGCACCTCGACCACCTTGAAGCCGGCTTCCAAAGCCCGCCTGGCGGCGGCGACAAACGCCTGGATCACGGCGCCGATCTGGGCCTCGTCAAGCTGGGTCGGGGCGCTGTGCTGCGGATCGAAGGCGATGGGTGACGGACCGACCGGGATCCATCCGCCGTCTGCGGGCTTGAGGCTGCCATGCTTGCCCAGCCACGGCCGGTAGGTACTGGCCTTGCGCCCGGCGTGAGCCAGCTGGATACCGGCGACCGCACCCTGGGCGCTGATAAACCGGGTAATGCGTTGCAGCGGTTCGATTTGCGCGTCGTTCCACAGCCCCAGGTCCTGGGCGGTGATCCGTCCATCGGCAGTGACGGCCGTGGCTTCGGTAAAGACCAAGCCGGCCCCGCCAATGGCACGGCTGCCGAGGTGAACCAGGTGCCAGTCATTGGCCAGGCCATCGACGCTGGAATACTGGCACATGGGGGAAACGGCGATACGGTTGAGCAGGGTCAACCCGCGCAGGGTATAGGGTTCTAGCAACAGGCTCATGGGGCACCTCTCAATTCCAGTGGACGGCTCCAGGGTGCTGTTCGAAGGCGCTGAGTGGCCAGATGGAAAGAGATCCGCCCCCCGGCGGGTAATAGTGAAAACGGCACACGCTCTATCGGACAGTGCTTAGAGACTAGTCGACATCGGCGAATCGAGCAGGGTTGCGATGCAATTGCGCAGCGCGTTGGTCGCCGCTACCGCCCGAGGGCGACCGCGGGCACTGCACTCCCCCTCCAGCACACGCCACCGAACGGGAAGGCCGCGCAACGGCACGCGGGGCTAGCGCGGTTCGATATGGGCGATCATCAATTGCACCGTTTCATTGCCCCGGTACTCATTGACGTCAAGCTTGTAGGCCAATTCAACCCAGCGAATGGTCGGATTGGGCCAGATCTCACGGTCGATGCCAAAGGCAATCCCGTCAAGCTTTACCGAACCACACTCACTCTTGAGCACCACCTTCAAATGGCGCTCGCCCACCACCCGTTGCTCCACCAGCTGGAAGACACCATGGAACAACGGCTCCGGAAAGTGCTGGCCCCAGGGCCCGGCATTGCGCAGAGCGCGGGCCAGTTCCAGGTGGAACTCCTCGACCGCCAGGGTGCCATCGGACAACAACCGCCCCGTCAGATCATCCTCATTAAGCTGGCGCCGCACCTCGGCATCGAAGGCCTCGGCAAACAGCGGGAAGTTGGCCTCGGGCAACGTCAGGCCCGCCGCCATGGCGTGACCGCCGTACTTGGTGATCAGCTCGGGATATTGAGTCGCCACCACGCTCAGCGCGTCGCGAATGTGAAAGCCCGGCACTGAGCGCCCGGAGCCCTTGAGCAAGCCGTCGCCCGCATCGGCAAAGGCGAAGGTCGGGCGGAAATAGCGCTCCTTGAGCCGCGACGCCAGGATACCGATCACCCCCTGGTGCCACTCGGGGTCGAACAGGCACAGACCAAATGGCAGGGACTCCACCGTCAGGTCCTTGAGCTGCGCCAGGGCTTCACGCTGCATGCCTTGCTCGATGGATTTGCGGTCCTGGTTCATGCCATCAAGCTGCGCCGCCATCTCGCGGGCCTGGGCGACATCTTCGGTCAACAGGCATTCGATCCCCAGGCTCATGTCGTCCAGACGCCCCGCCGCATTCAGCCGCGGGCCTAGGATAAAGCCGAGGTCGGTGGAGGTAATGCGCGAATGATCACGCTTGGCGACTTCCAGAATGGCCTTCAAGCCGGGCCGCGCCCGCCCGGCACGAATCCGCTCAAGGCCCTGATGGACCAGAATGCGGTTATTGGCGTCCAGCGGCACCACGTCGGCGACGCTGCCCAGGGCGACCAGATCGAGCAATTCGCCGATATTGGGTTGCGGCTGACTGGCGTAACAGCCCAGGCTGCGCAAGCGTGCGCGCAGGGCCATCAGCACATAAAAAATCACCCCGACCCCGGCCAGCGACTTGCTCGGGAACTCGCAGCCAGGCTGGTTCGGATTGACGATGGCATCGGCCGCCGGCAACTCGACACCCGGCAAGTGGTGGTCGGTGACCAGCACCTTCAAGCCCGCCGCCTTGGCCGCCGCCACGCCGTCGACGCTGGAAATGCCATTGTCCACGGTAATCAGTAACTGCGGCTGGCGCTCCAGGGCCACGGCCACGATTTCCGGGGTCAGCCCGTAGCCGTATTCAAAGCGATTGGGCACCAGGTAATCGACATGGGCCGCGCCCAGCAGGCGCAAACCCAGCAGGCCGACGGTACTGGCCGTGGCGCCATCGGCATCGAAGTCACCCACGATCAAGATGCGTTCACGCTGCTCCAGCGCCACCACCAGCAGGTCCACGGCAGCGTCGATCCCCTTGAGCTGCTGGAACGGAATCAACCGTGCCAGGCTCTTGTCCAGCTCCTCCACCGACGCCACGCCCCTGGCCGCGTACAGCCGGGTCAACAGGGGTGGCAGATCACCGAGAAACGGCAGGGTGGCGGGCAGTGGACGAGGTTCGATACGCATGGGCTGGCGGTAGGTCTCTGGATAATCGGAAAAAGAGGGGGACGTGCTCGGCTTCAGCCGCGCTCGCCGAGCAGCCACTCCAGCTGGACTTCATGCTGGCCGCGATCGTCGGTAACGAACATCGTGCCTTCGCTGATCATCACATCCCATTTGATGACCCGCGGCATGTCCTTGGCCAGGGTCTCGAGGACTTCCTGGGGAACGGCAGCGATATGCAGGTTTTTCAGGTTCTTCACCGCATCGACCACCTTAGTCTGCCAAACCCGCAGGCTGCCGTAGGCCAGCAGGCTGGTGCGTTCGGTGCGGCGCGAACACCAGGTCAGGCGATCGGCGTCCGGCTGGCCGACTTCGATCCAGTGCAGGACACGATCATCCAGGCTGCGTTCCCAGAGCGCCGGTTCATCCACATCCGACAAACCGCGCCCGAACGACAGATGCTCGTTGTACCAGAAGGCGTAGGCCAGCAGACGTACGGTCATGCGCTCTTCGGTTTCCGAAGGGTGACGGGCGATGGTCTGGTTGACGCTCTCGTAGACCCCGCGATCAAGGTCGGTCAGGTTCAGGTTGAATTTGTAGGTAGTAGACGGCTGTGCCATGAACGGGGCTTCTAAAGGCGAGGAAAGGCGGCAAGTCTAACCGATACGGCCAGACCCCGGCGCATGATGATTTGACCCGCCCTGGCCGAGCCATGTTAAAACGCTCTACTGCCTAGCCTCTCGTCCTACAGGATTCGTTATGCCGACCACCGCCCAACCCCTTGCCGGACTCAAAGTCATCGAGCTCGGCACCTTGATCGCCGGACCTTTCGCCGCACGTATCTGTGCCGAATTCGGGGCCAATGTGATCAAGGTCGAGTCTCCGGAGGGTGGCGACCCCCTGCGCAAGTGGCGCAAGCTCTATGAGGGCACGTCGCTGTGGTGGTTTGTCCAGGCGCGTAACAAACAATCGCTGACGCTTAACCTCAAGCACCCCGAGGGCCTGGCCATCCTCAAGCAACTGCTGGCCGACGCCGACATTCTGATCGAGAACTTCCGCCCCGGTGTGTTGGAAAAACTCGGGCTGGGCTGGGACACCCTGCATGCGCTCAATCCCAAGCTGGTGATGGTGCGCCTCTCCGGGTTTGGCCAGACCGGCCCCATGAAGGATCAGCCAGGCTTTGGCGCCGTTGGCGAATCCATGGGGGGCCTGCGCTATATCACCGGCTTCGAAGACCGCCCGCCGGTGCGCACCGGCATTTCCATCGGTGACTCCATTGCAGCCCTTTGGGGCGTGATTGGCGCCTTGATGGCTTTGCGTCATCGCGAAGTGAATGGTGGCCAGGGCCAGGTGGTCGATGTCGCCCTGTACGAAGCCATTTTCGCGATGATGGAAAGCATGATCCCGGAGTTCGACGTGTTCGGTTTTATCCGCGAGCGCACCGGCAATATCATGCCCGGTATCACCCCCTCCTCCATTCACACCAGCCAGGACGGCCGGCATGTACAAATCGGCGCCAATGGCGATGCGATCTTCAAGCGCTTTATGAGCGCCATCGGCCGTGATGACCTGGCCAACGACCCGGTGCTGGCGAGCAACGATGGCCGCGACACACGCCGTGACGAACTTTACGGGGTCATCGATCGCTGGGTTGCATCCTTACCCCTCGATGCGGTCCTCGACGTGCTGAACCGCGCCGAAGTCCCGGCCAGCCGGATTTTCAGCGCCGAGGACATGCTCACCGACCCGCAGTTTCTCGCCCGGGAAATGTTCCTCCACGCCAAACTGCCCGACGGCAAAGCCTTCAAGATGCCCGGCATCGTGCCGAAACTCTCCGAGACACCCGGCAGCGCGCAGTGGGTCGGGCCGCAACTGGGTGAGCACAATGAACCGGTTCTAAGCGAACTGGGCTACGACGCAGCGAGCATTGCCCGCCTGCGCGAAACCGGGGCCATTTAGGCAGGAGCCATCTATTGGGTGAGGTGAACAGGGTCATGGATTATCGCTTCTGGTCGCGCAAACTGGCCTGCGTTCTACTGAGCGCAGCCTGCCTGCTTGCACCCCAGGCCCATGCCAGGGAAACCCTGGTCTGGCTGCTGCGAGACCTGCCGCCACTGACCATCTTCGAGGGCCCGCAAAAGGGCCAGGGCGCGGTTGACCAACTGCTGCCACTGTTGATGGCCAGCCTGCCCGAGTACGAACACAGCATTTTGCGCGTCAACCGCGCGCGGGCCATGCAAATGCTCCACGAACCGGGCTTTGCCTGCGATCCGGCACTGTTGTGGACTGCCGAGCGGGCCAAGACCATCACCTACTCCATCCCCAGCATGGGCATGAACAGCAACGGTCTGATCGTTCGAGACCAAGACAGCGCCCTGCTCAACCCCTTCACCCACCAAGGCGAGGTGGACCTGGGAGCGCTGCTGACCAAGGGCGATTTGAAACTGGGGATCATTGCCGAACGCAGCTATGGCCCCCAGATCGACAGCGTGCTCAAGCACGCACCCGCCGAGCACCTGACCGCCCACTATGGCAACGATGCCTTGGGCAGCCTGTTGCAGATGCAGCGCCTGGATCGCCTGAAGCTGCTGCTCGGCTATTGGCCGGAAGTCCGCTACCAGGCCAGCCAGCAGGGTATTGCGTTACAGGAACTGCGGTTTTATCCCGTCGAAGGCAATGCCAAGTACCAGTTTATTCACGTCGCCTGCTCCAACACCGCCCAGGGACACGCGGCCATCAGCCGCATCAATGAAACCCTGCGCAACTTGCGCCATGAACGCCTGCCGGGGTTCTACGCCGCCTGGCTCGACCCGAAGATGCATGGCGAGTACCTGGAAGATGCCAAGGGGTTTTTCCAGAACCCGCAGGACCAGTAGTCAAACGGCCAAATTGCAGGCAAAAGAAACCCCGAGAAGTGGGGAGTCGACTCGGGGTTAAACGTGGTCTGGGGAGACCAGAACGGCAGGTTACAAGCAAAGGAGCGAAATGCCTGACCTTGCCGTTACAAAATATGACTTTTTCAGCGGCCCAAGGTTCCCGAAAAATCGATTTTCTTGGCCCGTCAGTTGAACAGCGCGAACGAGCGGCGTTGTTCAACCCCGCGTAGCGTGGCAATCATGCTGGGCTCCAGCCGCCCTTCGGCAATTAGTACATCACGGTGCAGGCCGTCCACCACGTCGATCAGCAACGGCTTGTCGGTGAGCTGGGCCTGATTGATCTCGCGTTCCACCAGAACCACTCCCTCGACATTGCTCACGCTCACCAGGCATTCGCCGTGGGCACCGCAAGGCGACAAGGCAACCCGATAGGGGGCCAGCGCGTCATTCAACAACAGGCGGGTACTTTCCATCTCGCTCACTCCTCACTCATTCGACACTGTCGGTGCACAAGACCGACCACGGAAAACCAAGTGCCTGTAGTACTGACCCGCATTACAAACAGAAAGTTCGTACAGGCACGACGTAGAAAGAAAGCCCGTCGCCCCCAGCCTGTACGATAAAGATGACAGATCAAACCGCATGGGCGCCTCAAGCCGCGCCGCGCTCACTGATCCAGGTTTGCAAGAGCGCATAGCTCATCGGCTCGCCGCAAATAGCTCCCTGGGGGCAGGCCATAAGGCGGTCGGGAAATCGCTGGACGTTCGACGTCACCACGCTCATGCCCATCTGCGCAGCCACCGCCGTCCCAGCCGCAAGGACCGCCGCCTGGCACGCATCGTCTGCCGGTGCGGCGATGATCAGCTCGCTGAAAGGCAACTCCAGCAGCCCTTGCAGGCTGATGGCGGTACAGCCGAAATCGCCCAGTGCCAGCCGGCATCCCAGCCGATGCAAGCGCTCCAGGCTCTCGCGGCGCTGCTGCGCGCTCAGCAGGGCGATATCTCGAACCTGCAGCGTGACCAGGTCCGCAGGGATCCCGGTGCGCTCAAGCAGTTCGCAGAGCCGCTCGATAAGTCTGGGCTCCTTTAGCCAGGCCGGGCTTACGCTGACGCCCACCGGCAGCGCCCTGCCGGACTGTGCCGAAAAACGTGCAGAGGCCGTGAACGCCAGCTCCAACAGATGCCAGGACAGGGCGGCGGACTCGATACTGGCCAGCATGCTTTGCGGCGCGACCGTCACTCCCGCGCAATAGCGCCAGCGCGGCAGAGCATCCACCCTGAGCAAATCCCCACCTGGGGACAGTACGGGTTGGTAGTAGGCGACACAGTATTGGAGCGGTGATGCCAGCAACGCACAGGCAGGCACCTGCTGACGCTCCACCAAACCATGACGTTGCTCCTCGAGTTCGTGGTAACGCGCCAGCAACGCGCGTAAAGCATTCGGCGTGAGCGGCTTTTGTACCCCTCCCAGCACCCACAGCCCTTGCTGTTCCGCCAGACAGACCGCGTGATCGATGACCGCCTGTTCGGCGCTGCTCAGAATAATGATGGCCTGAGCTGCATGGTGTCGGCCCAGATAGCGGATCATCTCGAACCCGTCATCGCCAGCCATGTGCAGGTCGCAAATGGCAATGTCGATACTGCCGCGGTTACCGAGGGAGCGTTGCGCCGCCTCGACATTCTCGGCCGTCAGCACATCGAAGACTTCCTGACAATTGAGCATCTGGTGCAAGGCCATCAATTGGAACGAATGGTCTTCGAGAATCAGTACCTTGAGCGCGCGCATATGCCTCTCCTAAACAGCCTCTGGTTCCACGCTGAGTACCTTAAGGAAACTCGGCAAAGCCCCGTATAGGATGGCTCCCAAATGGAAGTGCGCCGCCGTGCTGCGCCACCCGGGCAGAAACGAAAAAGCCCGTCACAAGACGGGCTTTTCCAGATCGGCGCTAGCGGCTTACAACGGTTTGCCGCGATTGCCACGCTCGCTGACAAAGCGCTGAACGGTCTGCAGATCATTGGTCAATACCGTGCAACGCTCCTCGCGCTCGAACAGGTCCGCCAGGTGCGGCGGCAGCTCCAGAGCCTTGCCGACACCCGCCTTCTCGACCGCTTCGGGGAACTTGACCGGGTGGGCGGTCCCCAGGATCACCATCGGGGTATCCAGGCTGCGCCGGCACTCGCGCGCCGCCTTGACGCCAATGGCGGTGTGCGGATCCAGCAGCTCACCGCTCTGGGCGAAGACTTCGGCGATGGTCTCGCAGGTCTGGGCGTCGTCTACGGCCAGGGAGTCAAACAGTCTGCGGGCTTCGGTCCAGCGGTCCTGATCGACGCTGAAACCACCACCCTGCTTGAAGTTCTCCATCAGTTCGGCGATCGCAGCGCCATTGCGCCCGTGCAGGTCGAACAGCAGGCGCTCGAAGTTCGAGGAGACCATGATGTCCATCGACGGCGACAGGGTCGCGTGCAGGGTTTCCTTGACGTACTGATTACCGCTCATAAAGCGGTGCAGGATGTCGTTGCGATTGGTCGCGACGATCAGTTGGCTGATCGGCAGGCCCATGTTGCGCGCCAGGTATCCGGCGAAGATATCGCCGAAGTTGCCGGTCGGCACCGAGAACGCCACCGAGCGGGCCGGGCCGCCCAGTTGCAGGGCCGCGTGGAAGTAGTAAACGATCTGGGCCATGATCCGCGCCCAGTTGATCGAGTTCACGGCGACCAGGCGGGTGCCCTTGAGGAAGCTCTGGTCGGCGAAGCTTGCCTTGACCATTTCCTGGCAGTCATCGAAGTTGCCTTCGATGGCAATGTTATGGATGTTGTCGCCGAAAATGGTCGTCATCTGCCGGCGCTGCACTTCGGATACCCGGTTGTGCGGATGCAGGATAAAGATATCGACGTTGTCGCAACGACGGCAGCCTTCGATTGCCGCGGAGCCGGTATCGCCGGAGGTGGCACCGATGATCACCACGCGCTCGCCGCGCTTTTCCAGCACGTAGTCGAGCAGGCGACCGAGCAGTTGCAGGGCGAAATCCTTGAACGCCAGGGTTGGACCGTGGAACAGTTCCAGCACCCATTCATTGCCGTTCAACTGACGCAGCGGCGCCACGGCACTGTGGGCGAACGCGCCATAGGTCTCTTCGAGGATCTTCTTGAAATCGGCGTCGGGGATGCTGCCGCTGACAAACGGGCGCATCACCCGGAAAGCCAGCTCGTGGTACGGCAGGCCCGCCCAGGAAGCGATCTCTTCCTGGGTAAAACGTGGCAGGTTTTCCGGCACATACAGGCCGCCATCACTGGCCAGGCCGGCCAGCAGCACATCTTCGAAATTCAGGGCCGGTGCCTGGCCACGGGTACTGATATAGCGCATGGGTGCAAACCTTTGGGTTGGAGCTCCAAGCTCAAAGCTAAAAGCTGCAAGTAGAAACACATCGGCTCTGACTTGCAGCTTGCCGCTCACAGCTTGGCGCTTAAATGATCAATTCAGGTGTTCGACGCGGATACGCACGACCGGCCCAACGACGCCCTGCAACGCTTCAAGCGCATTGATGGCATCGTTCATGCGCTGCTCCTGCACGCGGTGGGTCAGCAGAATCATCGGCACCAGGCCATCCTGTTCTTCGACTTCTTTCTGCATGATCGATTCGATATTGATGCCGCGCTCCGACAGGATGCTCGCCACCTGGGCCAAAACGCCTGGATGATCCTTGGCCTGAATACGCAGGTAGTAGGAGCTTTCACAGGCTTCGATCGGCAGGATTGGATGAGCCGACAGCGAGTCCGGCTGGAAGGCCAGGTGCGGTACACGGTTCTCCGGGTCGCTGGTCATGGCGCGAACCACGTCGACCAGGTCTGCGATCACCGAGGATGCCGTAGGCTCCATACCGGCGCCAGCGCCGTAGAACAGGCTCGAACCGGCAGCATCGCCATTGACCATCACGGCATTCATCACACCATTGACGTTGGCGATCAGGCGGTCAGCCGGAATCAGCGTCGGGTGCACCCGCAACTCGATGCCGGCCGGGGTGCTGCGGGCCACGCCAAGATGCTTGATGCGATAGCCCAGGGCCTCGGCGTAGTTCACGTCGGCAGTGGTCAGGCGGGTGATGCCTTCGGTATAGGCCTTGTCAAATTGCAGCGGGATGCCGAAGGCAATCGACGCCAGAATGGTCAGTTTGTGCGCTGCATCGATACCTTCGACGTCGAAGGTAGGATCGGCTTCGGCATAGCCCAGGGCCTGGGCTTCGGCCAGCACGTCTTCGAAGGTACGGCCCTTCTCGCGCATTTCGGTCAGGATGAAGTTGCCGGTCCCGTTGATGATCCCCGCCACCCAGTTGATGCGGTTGGCCGAGAGCCCTTCGCGAATCGCCTTGATCACCGGGATGCCACCGGCCACGGCCGCTTCGAAGGCGACGATCACGCCCTTCTCCTGGGCGCGGGCAAAGATCTCGTTACCGTGCACGGCAATCAGCGCCTTGTTGGCGGTGACCACGTGCTTGCCGTTGTCGATGGCCTTGAGCACCAGCTCACGGGCGATGGTGTAGCCGCCGATCAGCTCGATGACGATATCGATGTCCGGATTGGTCGCCACGGCGAATACATCGTTGGTAATGGGGGTACCGGTAATCTCGCACTGCGGGTTTGGCGTACGCATGGCAATTTGTGCCACTTCGATTCCACGCCCGGCACGGCGGGCAATCTCCTCGGCGTTACGCTTGAGTACGTTGAAGGTGCCGCCACCGACGGTACCTAGCCCACAGATGCCTACTTTGACCGGTTTCACTGAAGAACTCCCCATGAAACGGCCGACGCGAGGTCGGCCGTGGAAAACAGCCGCAGGTACCCTGCGGCTCTCTATTGATGCCCGGGCGGTGCAAGCCCGCCGGGCATGATCGTCAAAGGCTTAGCGTGACGATGCTGGATTATTTCGCACCGAGGATCAGTTTGGCCAGTTGCGGCGCAGGCTGATAACCCGGAATCACCTGACCGTCAGCCAAAACAATGGCCGGCGTACCGTTTACGCCAATCGACTGGCCCAGGGCGAACTGCTTGGAAACCGGGTTGGCGCACTTGGCCGCCTTGATTTCCTTGCCATCGACCATCTTGTCCATCGCGCCTTTCTTGTCCTTGGAGCACCAGACCGCCTGCAGTTGTTCGTCGCCTGCCGAGCCGAGGCCCTGACGCGGGAACGCGACATAACGCACTTCGATGCCCTGACGATTGAGCTCGGGGATTTCGGCGTGCAGCTTGTGGCAGTACGGGCAGGTGGTGTCGGTAAATACGGTGATATGGGATTTGGTTTCGCCAATGGCCGGATAAACCACGGTTTCGGCAACCGGAATGCCATTGATCAGCTTGGAAATGCCCAGGCGCTCGGTCTTCTCGGTCAGGTTGACCGGCTTGCCGTCCTTGAGTTGGAACAGGTAGCCCTGGACCACGAACTGGCCGTCAGCGCTGGCGTAGAGTACGCGGCTGCCCTGCAGTTTGACTTCGTACAGACCGGCCAGCGGGCTGGCGCTGATACTCTCGACCGGTACTTCCAGTTGCAGGCCTTCGAGGCTCTTGCGAATGGCTTGCTCGGCGGCGTTATCGGCCAGGGCGACGGTGCTGAACAACGCCAAGGCAGCGGCAAAAATCTGGGTCAAGCGCATGGGAACTCCTGAGGGCGGAAAAATGGGCCGCAAGGTAACACGCAGTTCCGGACGGGAAGGCGGTGAAGGCCCATTGTATAAACCGACAAAGCCTATCACATAAGGCCGCTGGGGCGGACTCCCGATCAATGGGAGCCCATATTTCTGCAATCCGCTTACAACACTCCGTACAGGTAAATCGCGATCAACCTCGCGGATGGTGGCGAGCATGTAAATCCTGCAATCGGGCACGGGCAACATGGGTGTAGATCTGGGTCGTGGACAGGTCACTGTGCCCCAGCAGCATCTGCACGACCCGCAGGTCCGCACCATGATTGAGCAGGTGCGTGGCAAAGGCATGGCGCAATGTATGGGGCGACAATGATTTGGCAATCCCGGCAACGCCGGCCTGGTGCTTGATGCGGTGCCAGAAGGTCTGGCGCGTCATCTGCTCGCCGCGCTGGCTGGGAAACAGCACATCGCTTGGACGGCCGTTGAGCATCTCGTTACGCCCATCGCGTATATAGCGTTCAACCCAGACAATCGCCTCTTCCCCCATGGGCACCAACCGCTCCTTGCTCCCCTTGCCCATCACCCGCAACACACCCTGGCGCAGATTGACCTGTTCCAGGGTCAGGCTGACCAGTTCGGTGACCCGCAGGCCGCAGGCATACAAGACTTCAAGCATGGCCCGGTCGCGCTGGCCAATGGCTTCGCTCAGGTCCGGCGCGGCCAGCAAGGCCTCCACATCGGCTTGCGATAGGGATTTGGGCAACGGCCTGCCCAACTGAGGCATATCGACTTGCAGTGTTGGGTCCACGACGATCAGTTTTTCTCTCAGCAAATGCCGATAGAACCCACGCACACCAGAGAGAAAGCGCGCAGTGGAGCGCGGTTTATAACCCTGCTCCAACCGCCAGGCCAGATGGTCAAGGATCAACTCGCGACCGGCCTGGTCCAGCTCCAGCCCCAGCTCCCGTAACCAGCCGTTAAAGAGTGCCAGGTCACTGCGATAGGCCGCTCGGGTATTATCCGACAAACCTTTTTCCAGCCACAGGGCATCGAGAAATTGATCAATCAGGGGATGGTCGATGGCAGGCATGAAAAGCTCTGAAAACTGGGTAGGCGCAGTGCTTGGGCGCTGCACAATAAATAACATCATCGCCAAGCGTGGCCGCTAGTCTTTCATAGCCGGCCCCTTCAAGGAACAGGAAACCCCATGAGCGAACAACAGATACTGCTGACCCTGGGTGGCATCGGCCTGGTCGCCCTCGCCTGCCAGTGGCTGGCCTGGCGTATCAAGCTGCCCGCCATTCTCTTTCTGCTGCTCAGCGGCATCGTGCTGGGCCCCGTACTGGGCTGGCTCGACCCCCAGGAAATGTTCGGGCCGTTGCTGATGCCCCTGGTTTCGCTGGCGGTCGCACTGATCCTGTTCGAGGGCAGCCTGACCCTGCAACTGTCCGAATGGCAGGAAATCGGCAGCGTGGTCAAACGCCTGGTCACCCTCGGCGCCCTCTCGACCTGGGCGGTGATTACCCTGGCCACCCACTGGCTGCTGGACTTCGATTGGATGCTCGCCCTGCTTTTCGGCACGCTGACCCTGGTCACCGGGCCCACGGTCATTGCGCCGATGCTGCGGGTCGTACGCCCCCGCGCGTCCATCGCCACTATCCTGCGCTGGGAGGGCATTGTCATCGACCCGATTGGCGCCCTGCTCGCGGTGGTGGTCTACAGCTTTATCATCGCCAACGCCTCGGGCGCCGGCTTGAGCCACAGCCTGCTGACCTTCGCCGGGGTGATTGTCTGCGGCAGCGGCTTCGGGATCGCCGGCGGCTGGCTGCTGGGCCAGGTGATACGCCATCAATGGCTGCCCGAGTACCTGCACAACCTGGCGACGCTGGCGGCGGTGCTGGGGATCTTTGTCCTGTCCAACCAGGTCATGCATGAATCAGGACTCCTGGCCGTGACCCTGATGGGTATGTGGTTGGCCAATATGCCGGGAGTCGATGTCCGCGACATCCTCAACTTCAAGGAAAACCTCAGCGTCCTGCTGATTTCCGGGCTGTTTATCCTGCTTGCAGCGCGGCTCGACCTGGACGCCCTGATCGGCCTGGGACCGGTGGTGCTGCTCTTGCTGTTGATCATCCAACTGATTGCCCGGCCATTGACCGTGGCCCTTTCAACCTTTGGTTCGAATCTGAACTGGCGCGAGCGGACCCTGCTGGCCTGGGTAGCCCCACGGGGGATTGTCGCAGCGGCGGTCTCGGCCATTTTCGCCCTGCGCCTGCACGAAGCCGGTCATGAAGGCGCGCTGCTGCTGGTGCCGCTGACCTTCGCGGTGATTATCGGCACCGTTGTCCTGCAAAGCGCGACCGCTCGCCCCCTTGCGCGGCTGTTGAAAGTCGCGGAACCGGCGCCCAGTGGCTTTCTGATCGTCGGTGCCAACGGCCTGGCCCGCACACTGGGCAAAGCCCTGCAACAGCTGGGCAGTCGCGTCCTGCTCACCGACTCCAACTGGGAAAATATTCGCGCCGCCCGCATGGACGGCCTGCCGACCTACTTTGGCAACCCGGCCTCGCAACACGCCGAGGTCCACCTCGACCTCGTCGGGCTCGGCCATCTACTGGCACTGTCGCCCGCCGGCGAACTCAACACGCTGGCGTGCATACGTTTTCGCCATGATTTCGGCCAGAAACGGCTGTTCACCCTGGCCAGCGGCCTGGAGAAAAGGCGCTCGGACAAACACCGCGCCAGCCACGAGCACCGTGGTCGGCCCCTGGGCAAGCAGGCCTTGACCTATGCCCAACTGGCCGGCCTGCTCAATAAAGGCGCCGAGCTGTACAGCACCACGCTCACCGAGAACTTCAATTGGGAGGACTACCAGGCACTGCATGGCGAACGGGCAATACTGCTGTTTGCCCGGGATCTGCAAGGCTGGGTGCATGTGATCACCCCGGAAACGGAGCTGACGCCCCAGGCCGGATGGACTGTACTGGCGCTGATTCAGCAAGCCCCCGAGTCCGGCGAACCGCCACTCTAGGCGTCGTAGCCCGGCAGCACCGGGACCGGACGCTTGTCATCGTCGATGGCCACAAAACTGAACAGGCCATGGATGGCCTTGTCCCGACCATCCTGGCTCATGCTTTCGACGAAGACCTCGACTTCGACCTTGAGGCTGGTCCGGCCCACTTTAACCACTCGCCCTACCAGCTCGACGATCGAGCCGGCCGGGATCGGGTGGTTGAAGTCGATACGGTCGGTCGAGACCGTGACCAGGGGCAGACGGCAAAACCGGGTGGCCGTGATAAAGGACACTTCATCCATCCAGGCCAGGGCCGTGCCGCCGAACAGGGTGTTGTGATGGTTGGTGGTCGGCGGGAAGACCGCCTTGGTGACGCGGGTCACCGATAACTCGGTACGACGCTGGATTTCTTGCTCGCGGGAACTCATGGGAATCGATTGCCTGAAACGTTACATACAAAAATGACGGAAACAAAAAAGCAGCCCGTAGGCTGCTTTTTTCTGCATCGTAAAAACTGAACTTAAGACAGTTTTTCTTTGATGCGAGCTGCTTTACCCGACAGGTCGCGCAGGTAGTACAGCTTGGCTTTACGCACGTCACCACGGCGCTTAACGGCCATGCTGTCGATTTGCGGGCTGTAGGTCTGGAAAGTACGCTCTACGCCAACGCCGTTGGAGATTTTACGAACAGTGAAAGCACTGTTCACACCACGGTTACGCTTGGCAATTACCACGCCTTCAAACGCCTGCAGACGCGAACGGTCGCCTTCCTTCACTTTCACCTGAACGACAATGGTGTCGCCCGGGGCAAAGGGAGGGATCTCTTTGGTCATCTGCTCTGCTTCGAGTGCAAGGATGATTTTGTTGGTCATGCTGTGCTCCTAAGGTAAATCGTCTGACTTACCATCGATACGTTGTTAACTATCGTCCCGCTCGCGGATGTATTCCTCGAGCAGCTTCTTCTCTTCTCCAGAAAGCGAGCGGCTTTCCAGAAGATCGGCGCGTCGTTCATAGGTCCGCCCGAGGGACTGCTGTAAACGCCAACGCCGGATGTGTGCGTGATTGCCGCTTAGCAATACGTCGGGAACACGCTGATCCGCATACACCTCCGGTCGGGTGTAGTGCGGGCAATCCAGCAAACCATCCGTAAAGGAATCTTCCTCCGCGGAGTCCGCATGCCCTAAAGCTCCGGGCAGCAGTCGTGTAACCGCATCTATCAGGACCATCGCCGGCAGCTCGCCGCCAGACAGGACATAGTCCCCAATCGACCACTCTTCATCGACATGAGCATCAATAAAACGCTCGTCAATGCCTTCATAGCGACCGGCAATCAGGATTAATGCTTCCAGATTCGCCAACTCGCGTACCGCCGACTGATTCAGCTGACGGCCTTGAGGGGACAGGTAAATTACCTTCGCCTTCTCCCCGGCGGCTGCCTTGGCCTGAACCAATGCATCTTCCAGGGGCTTGATCTTCATCACCATGCCCGGACCACCGCCAAATGGGCGATCATCCACAGTGTGATGTCGATCCGTCGTGTAGTCTCGCGGGTTCCAACAGGTGAGCTGCAAGAGCCCCTGTTTCACCGCCCGACTGGTGATGCCGTACTCGCTGATGGCGGAAAACATCTCGGGAAACAAACTGATCACTTCTACGCGCAAATTAGCCACGCTTAGAAGTCCGCATCCCATTCCACCTTCATCTCGCCTGCGGCCAGGTCGACAGCCAACACGCATTGCTCGGTATACGGCAACAGGCGTTCGCGATCATCCAGGCTGCCAGCGCAAGGCTTGACCACCATTACATCATTGGCGCCGGTTTCCAGAAGATGATCGATCTTCCCGAGCAATTGCCCGAGTTGGTCAATAACCTTCAGACCTTCAAGCTGGTACCAGTAGTACTCGCCGTCGGTCAATTCAGGGAACAGGTTGCGCGGCACGCAGATCTCATAACCGGCCAGAAGACGAGCTTCTTCACGATCATCGAGACCCTTGAGCTTTGCGACCAGGAATTTGTCATTCCCGCGTCCGCTGACCAGCTCAACCTGTTTCACGCTACCTTCGCGCTTGAGCGTCCAGGTTTTGTAGTCCAACAGGTTTTTAATTGGATCAGTAAAGGAATAAACCTTCACTTCGCCGCGAACGCCGTGAACAGAGTAGATTTTGCCGATAACGATCAAATCATCAGCAGGAGCAGGCGTCGCGTTCATAGGCTTCAGGCTGCAGCCTTAGCCGATTCCTTCAGCAACTGAGCAACGCGCTCAGAAGGCTGTGCACCAACGCTCAGCCAGTAGGCTACGCGCTCTTGGTTCACGGACAGGCGGACTTCTTGACCACGAGCGATCGGGTTGAAGAAGCCAACTTGTTCTTTGTGCGAACCGTCGCGTGGGTTGCGGCTGTCGGTCACGGTCAAGTGGTAAAACGGGCGCTTTTTGGAGCCGCCAAGGGCAAGACGGATTGTTAGCATGTGAACATCGTTCCTGTAGTCGGTGCTGCAAATCTAAATGCACAGCGGGCATGGGTGCCCGAAAGGCCGCATATTCTAAGGAATATCCGGACTTTTGCAAATGCCTTTTTCCGGCGCCTGGCGCCATATCATCGAGACTTGCTATAGAGCCGTCGTTCAAAACGGCCAGTCAGCTCCCACGCAATGCGGGTTTGCTGGAGATCCCACGTCCCTGTGGGCAAGGCGATAACCTTCTATCGCCTGAATTCCTTACATCTTTGGCATACCGCCGCCGGGCAACATTCCGCCCATGCCGCGCATCATTTTGGCCATTCCGCCCTTGGCGGAGAATTTCTTCATCATCTTCTGCATCTGCTTGTGCTGCTTAATCAAGCGTCCGATGTCCTGCACCTGGGTGCCGGAGCCCATGGCGATCCGACGCTTGCGCGAACCGCTGATCAGCTCAGGGTCACGCCGCTCGGCCGGGGTCATGGAGTTGATGATGGCTTCCATCTGCTTGAACTGCTTCTCTGCCGCACCCTGGGCATTGCCCATCTGCGCCAGGTTCACACCACCGATATTGGGCAGTTTGTCCATCAGGCCGCCAAGGCCGCCCATGTTTTTCATCTGCTGCAACTGGTCGCGGAAGTCCTCGAGGTCGAAGCCCTTGCCCTTCTTGAGCTTCTTGGCCAGTTTGTCGGCCTTTTCCTTGTCGAGGGTCTGCTCGGCCTGTTCGATCAGGCTGAGCACGTCCCCCATACCCAGGATCCGCGAAGCAATTCGCTCAGGGTGGAAAGGCTCGAGGGCTTCGGTCTTCTCGCCCATACCGATGAACTTGATCGGCTTGCCGGTGATCGCGCGTACCGACAGCGCGGCACCGCCACGGGCATCGCCGTCGACCTTGGTCAGGATCACCCCGGTCAATGGCAGCGCATCGCCAAAAGCCTTGGCCGTATTGGCGGCATCCTGGCCGGTCATGGCATCGACCACGAACAGCGTTTCCACCGGCTTGATCGCCGCGTGCAACTGCTGGATCTCGCCCATCATCTCGGCATCGATATGCAGACGACCGGCGGTGTCGACGATGACCACGTCGATAAACTTGAGCTTGGCTTCTTTAATAGCCGCTTCGGCGATCGCCACCGGCTTCTGGCTGATATCGGACGGGAAGAACGTCACGCCGATGTCGTTCGCCAGGGTTTCCAGCTGCTTGATGGCGGCCGGACGGTAAACGTCCGCCGAAACCACCATCACGCTTTTCTTCTTGCGCTCTTTAAGGAAGCGCGCCAGCTTGCCGGCGGTGGTGGTCTTGCCCGCACCTTGCAGACCGGCCATCAACACCACGGCAGGCGGAACGGCACTCAGATTGAGGTCTTCGTTGGCCGCGCCCATCAGGCTCTCGAGCTCGGCCTGGACGATCTTCACGAAGGCCTGGCCCGGCGTCAGGCTGCGCGACACCTCGGTGCCGACAGCGCGCTCCTTGACCGCATTGACGAAGTCTTTCACCACCGGCAGGGCGACGTCAGCCTCGAGCAACGCCATGCGCACTTCGCGCAGGGTGTCTTTGATATTGTCTTCGGTCAGCTTGGCCTTGCCGGTGACATGGCGCAGCGTCTGCGAGAGACGGTCGGTTAGGTTTTCAAACATGCGCGATCCTTTAAGGCCCTGAATTGACCGAGGTAGGGGCCGCCCGGCGGCGAAAAAAACAGCGCCCGGCGAGCCTGCGGCGTGGGCAGGTCGCGGATTATAGCGAAGACTGCGCGTCGCGCCCACCTCGGCTGTCTGGTGCCATGGCCTTTCGTGGAACGGCGGTTGTATGCCAAACTCAGGGCCTTTCGGGTCCGCCTAACAGGATTTATGCTCCCCTTGTCACCCAGCCTGCTTATCAGTCTCGTCGCCGCCTGCCTTTACGCCGCCGCGACCCTTTATCAAGGCTCGCGCCTACGCCTGGGCACCAAGGCCAACAAACGCCTGCTGGTCGGGCTGGGCATCGGTGCCGTGCTGATCCATGCCGCCAGCCTTTATACCCACCTGATCACGCCACTTGGCCTGGCAATGGACTTTTTCAGCGCGGCCAGCCTGATCGCGGCGGCGGTCATTGCCCTGACCCTGCTGGCCTGCGCGCGCATCCCGGTGGAGAATCTGCTCCTGCTCCTGTTCCCGCTCGGGCTACTGACCGTGCTGCTGGCGCAGTTCGCCCCGGCCGGCACCGTGCAGATCATCGATGAAGCCCCCGGCATCCTGGCCCATATCCTGTTGTCGATCCTGGCCTACGGTATGTTCACCATTGCGGTGTTCCAGGCGCTGCTACTGCTTTTGCAAGACCATCAACTCAAGCACAAGCACCCCTCGGGACTGATCCGCAACTTCCCGCCCCTGCAAACCATGGAAAGCCTGCTGTTCGGCTTCCTCTGGGCCGGCTGGACGCTGCTGTCGCTGTCGCTGATCTCCGGCTGGCTGTTCGTCGAGAACCTGTTCGCCCAGCACCTTGTCCACAAGACCCTGCTGGCCTGCCTGGCCTGGTTCGTCTTCAGCGTGCTGCTGTGGGGGCGTAGCCGCCTCGGCTGGCGCGGACACAAGGCGATCCGCTGGACCCTCGCCGGCTTCTGCCTGCTGATGCTGGCCTATTTCGGCAGCAAGCTGGTTCGCGAATACATCCTGCACATCTAAAGGCCCGAGAACATGGATAGCTTGCCCACCGGGCCGATGCTCGCCGTATTGGCCCTGCTGATCGTCTGGTCGGGGCTGTTCACGGCCATCGAAGCCGCCCAGTTGCAATTGATCGGGCAACGTCCCGCTTCTCGTACCCGCGACAAAGCCCCTGCACGCCTGGGTTTCCCCAAGGAAAGCCTGATTCTGTGCAATACCCTGTGCCGGGTATTGGCGGTGATTATCGCCACCCTGTTGAGCCTGGCCCACTGGGGTGAAAACGGCCCATTCCTGGCCTGCCTGGCGAGCACACTGGCCTTGCTGCTGCTTGCCGAGTACCTGCCCAGGGCCCTGGCCAATCGCTATCCACAAACCGTTATCAGCCTGGGCAATGCCCTGCTGGCGATCCCGCTGAAAGTACTGTTCCCCCTGGCCTGGCTGCTCGACGGCCTGGCGCGTCAACTGATTCGCCCACTGCTGCCCAAAGCCGGCGTCGTTCGCCAGAGTGATCAGCAAACCCTGGACAACCAGGCCGAGGACGACGATCAGGAAGGCGCGGGCAATTCTCCCCACAGCCTGAGTGGCATCCACGCCCTGGATAACATCACGGTCAACGACATCCTGGTGCCCCGCAGTGAAGTCGACGGAATCAATCTCGATGACCCGATCGAACAGATCATCGAGCAACTCCGTACGTCCAAACGTACCCGACTGCCAGTCTTCCACAGCGACATCAACCAGGTCGAAGCCGTACTCAACACCCGGCAGATCCGCCACCTGCTAACCGATGCCAGCCTGACCAAGGCCGCCCTGCTCGCCGCCTGCCATGAACCCTATTTCGTCCCGGAAAGCACGCCCCTGCACTTGCAGTTGCTGAATTTCCACAAGCAGCAGCGTCGCCTGGGCATGGTCGTCGACGAGTACGGCGAAGTGCTTGGCATCGTCACCCTGGAAGATATCCTCGAAGAAATCGTCGGCGAGTTCGAAGAGGAACACCGCCTCGACAACCCCCATATCCATCCCCAGGTCGACGGTCGTTTTATCATCGATGGCGCCGCCTCGATTCGCGAGCTGAACAAAAGCCTGGGTTGGCACCTGCCCAGCGACGGCCCGAAGACCCTCAACGGCCTGGTGACCGAGGCGCTGGAAAGCATCCCCGAAAGCGCCGTATGCCTGAAGATCGGCCGCTACCGCCTGGAAATCCTTGCCACCGAGGAAAATCGTGTCAGCCGCGTTCTGATCTGGCACACCAGCACCCTGCCCAGCGCCGTCTGATCCTGATCCTGCCCCTTGCTCGATAGATAGCACGCTTCCTATAATCCCCCTGGCTTACCCAGCTCCGCCGCTTCGCGTGCTACCCGCACCCCGCAAGAACCGGCCCTCGCTATACCCACGCTTTCGCGGCGGCGACTTCCATCCCGAGTCCCGCCCGCACTCGCCCCACGCTTGACCACAATAATTGGCTCCACTGGAGCACAGACCGTCAGGGATACCCACATGAGCACCCTTAGCGAAGCCGCCAGCGCAAAACCCGTCAATTCCACGACCCGCGTGGCCACGGCGAGCTTTATCGGTACGGCCATCGAGTTCTACGATTTCTACGTCTACGCCACTGCGGCAGCCCTGGTGATTGGCCCGGTGTTCTTTCCCCAGACCTCCGGCACCGCCCAGATGCTGTCCGCCTTTCTGACCTTTGGCATCGCGTTCCTCGCCCGCCCGCTGGGCTCGGCACTGTTTGGCCATTTCGGCGATCGCATCGGGCGCAAGTCGACCCTGGTCGCATCCCTGCTGCTGATGGGCGTCTGCACCACCTTGATCGGGGTCCTGCCGGGCTACGACAGCATTGGCGCCTGGGCCCCGATCCTGCTCTGCGTGCTGCGCTTCGGCCAGGGCCTGGGACTGGGTGGCGAATGGGGCGGCGCCGCCCTGCTGGCCACGGAGAACGCGCCCAAGGGCAAGCGCGCCTGGTTCGGCATGTTCCCGCAACTGGGCCCATCCATTGGGTTTCTGGCAGCCAACGGGCTGTTCCTGAGCCTGGCCATGCTGCTGAACGACGAACAGTTCCGCTCCTGGGGCTGGCGCATCCCGTTCCTGCTCAGTGCCGCCCTGGTCATGGTCGGCCTGTATGTACGCCTCAAACTGGAGGAGACCCCGGTGTTCGCCAAGGCGGTGGCACGCCACGAGCGCGTGAAAATGCCGGTCGTCGAACTGTTCAGCCAGTACTGGGCACCGATGCTGCTGGGCGCCGCCGCCATGGTGGTGTGCTATGCACTGTTCTATATCTCGACGGTGTTTTCACTCAGCTATGGCGTCTCGACCCTGGGCTACAGTCGCGAGACCTTCCTTGGCCTGCTGTGCTTCGCCGTCCTGTTCATGGCGGCCGCGACGCCGCTATCGGCCTGGGCCAGTGATCGATACGGACGCAAGCCGGTGCTGATTGTCGGCGGCGTGCTGGCAATCCTGTCCGGCTTCACCATGGAGCCCTTGCTGACCCAGGGCTCGACCTGGGGCGTGGCCCTGTTCCTGTGCATCGAGCTGTTTCTGATGGGCGTGACGTTCGCCCCGATGGGCGCCCTGCTGCCCGAGCTGTTTCCCACCCATGTCCGCTATACCGGTGCATCGGCGGCCTACAATCTGGGCGGAATCGTCGGAGCATCCGCCGCCCCCTTCTTCGCCCAGAAACTGGTAGCGATGGGCGGCTTGAGCTGGGTGGGCGGGTATGTGTCGGTGGCGGCACTGCTCAGCCTGATGGCCGTGTTGTGCCTGAAAGAAACGCGCCATAACGATCTCGACCAGATCGGTCGATAGGCGCTCGCCAGTCAGCGCAACGGTACTGCGCTGACTGGCGGGGGCAGATTACAGCTCGACGCTGACCGCCTTGGAGGCGCGGGTCGCCTTGGCCCGTGCGGCCTCGATCGACTCATCCCGAGCCAGGCACACGCCCATGCGGCGCTGGCCATTGACCTCGGGCTTGCCGAACAGGCGCAAAGCCGTATCCGGTTCACTCAGGGCCGCGCCCAGATTGGCGAATGCGGTCTGGGTCGACTGGCCTTCAACCAGGATCACCGCCGAAGCCGAAGGTCCGAACTGGCGAATCAACGGGATCGGCAAGCCCAGAATGGCCCGCGCATGCAGGGCGAACTGCGACAGGTCCTGGGAAATCAGCGTTACCAAGCCGGTGTCGTGCGGGCGCGGCGACACTTCGCTGAACCAGACCTGATCACCCTTGATAAACAATTCCACGCCAAACAGACCGCGGCCGCCCAGGGCCTCAGTCACCGCCTTGGCCACGCGCTCGGACTCGGCCAGGGCAATCGGGCTCATGGCCTGGGGCTGCCAGGACTCCTGGTAATCACCTTTTTCCTGACGGTGACCCACCGGCGCACAGAAGGTGGTACCGCCGATATGCCGCACCGTCAGCAGGGTGATTTCATAATCGAAATCGATAAAGCCTTCGACAATGACCCGGCCCTTGCCTGCACGTCCGCCTTCCTGGGCGTAATCCCAGGCCTGCTGGACATCATCGGCACTGCGCAGCAGGCTCTGGCCCTTGCCCGAAGAACTCATCACCGGTTTGACCACGCACGGGAAACCCAGGTCTTCGACCGCCAGGCGGTAGTCTTCAAAGGTATCGGCGAAATGATACGGCGAGGTTGGCAGGTCCAGCTCTTCGGCGGCCAGGCGGCGAATACCTTCGCGGTTCATGGTCAACTGGGTGGCGCGCGCCGTCGGAATCACGGTGAAGCCTTCGGCTTCCAACTCGACCAGCGTCGCCGTGGCGATGGCTTCGATTTCCGGCACGATAAAGTGCGGCTTTTCGGCCTCGATCACTGCCCGCAAGGCGGCGCCGTCGAGCATGTTGATAACGTGACTGCGGTGGGCAACCTGCATCGCCGGCGCATCGGCATAGCGATCGACCGCGATCACCTCGACACCCAGGCGTTGCAGCTCGATCACCACTTCCTTGCCCAGTTCGCCGCAGCCACACAGCAGTACGCGGGTCGCAGTCGGCGACAGTGGAGTTCCGATACGGGTCATTTCAGGTCCTCAAGGAAGCAGATCATCGAAGGCACTCGCAAACCAAGCACCTGCCGGGAGCAAAGGCCGGCATTTTACATGAACTTACAGGCTTGGCTTCAGCTCGCGCAGCTCGACTTGCGCAGTCGCCAGGCCATGGCCAGCCAGACACAGGTCACACCGGCAAACTTCGAGGCCAGCGCGGTCAGGACCACGCCCGGTGTCAGGGCATCGATCATGCCGAAGAAGATAAAGGTATCGAGGGGAATACTCAGCGCCGAGCTGATCCACAGACGGTCATGCAGAGGCCGCTTAGTGATGCTGAACACCAGCCAGTCGATGCACTCGGAGACCGCGAAGGCCGTTGCACTGGCCAGGGCAATGGTGGGATCGGAGGTGACATAGGACAGGACCAGCGCCACCAGCATAGCGATAATCGCACCATGGCCGAATCGGGTCTGCACCATATCGCGCAGGACAAACACCAGGCCGCCCCAGGCCGACCAGATAATATCCAGGTGCGGCGCACTGGAGAACGCGAAGTTGATCAGCACAACGCTGGCGATATAAGCGATAAGAAAGAGCATGGGACGCGCGATACCTGTCGATAAGGCGCACAGGGTACTGCATAAGGCCCTGTTGTCGCAGCTGCCGGGAAGGCTGCGCCACACAGGCACAACACCGTTGCCAACGCCATGGCCGGCTGCCAAAGGACCGAAGGGCCTCTCGGCCCTATCGCAGCCTGACGTCAACTGGGATTCGACGGATCCTTCTGCGCACCGATCAGCCAGACCAGCCCGCTACTTTTCGCCCGCTCATGACAACGCAGCAGCACCTCGCGGCGCTCGGGGTTGTCCATGCGGCTCCAGCGGGTGATCTCGTCGACATTGCGCTGGCAGCCGGTGCAGATATCGTCATCGTCCAGCGCGCAGATATTCACGCAAGGAGACGCCACGGGCCGTTCGAGGCCGGTCATGCCTCCTGCACTGCCAGTTCGCGCCGATAGCGCTGGGCGTTATGCACATAGTGGGCGGCGCTGGCTTCAAGCATTTTCTTCTGTGCCTCGGTCAGCTCACGCACGATCTTGCCCGGCGAGCCCATGACCAGCGAACCGTCGGGAATTTCCTTGCCTTCGCCGATCAGGGCATTGGCGCCAATGATGCAATGCTTGCCGATCTTCGCCCCGTTGAGGATCACCGCGTTGATGCCGATCAGGCTGTAGTCGCCCACCGTGCAGCCATGGAGCATGGCGTTATGGCCGATGGTCACGCCGGTGCCCAGCGTCAGGGGGTAGCCCATATCGGTGTGCATCACCGTACCGTCCTGGACGTTACTGTGCTTACCCACCAGAATCAGCTCGTTGTCGCCGCGCAGGACGGCGTTGAACCAGACACTGGCGCCCTCCTCCAGGCGGACCTTGCCAACCAGTGTTGCATTGGGTGCAACCCAACTGTCGGGGTGGGTTTCGACGCAAAAATCGCCCAGGCGGTAGTTCATGGTGTTGCCCTCAAGACTCACGGTACGGCGCCATACTGACGATGGCTTGGCTGCAATTAGATGTTGATAAAGCGTTCCGGCGGCTGGTGCAGGCTGATGCGAGCGTCATAGAGCACATTGACCAACTCGACGATCATGATCGCCGTCAGCCCCCAGATCTTGTACTCGCCATACCGATAGCTGGGCACATACCAACTGCGCCCCTGATAGTCGATACGGTGGGTATGTTCGCGCGGGTCCTGGCGGAAGAACTCCAGCGGAACGCTGAAGACCGCCGCAATTTCAGCGTCGTTGGCCTGGTATTCGACGAAATCGGGGACTACCCCGACATAGGGAGTAACCCGGATTCCATGCAGGGAAATCAGCGGGCTGAGCGGGCCAATCACTTCGACCAGGCCGGGCGGCAGACCGATTTCCTCTTCGGCTTCGCGCAGGGCGGTAAATACCAGATCAGGGTCTTCGGGGTCACGACGTCCGCCGGGGAAAGCCACTTCGCCGCCGTGGGTCGACAACCCACTCGCGCGCAGGGTCAGGATCAGTTCCGGCTCATCGCTACGCGTGACGGGCACCAGCACAGCGGCCTCCGGAAAACGTCGATCGGTCTCCAGGGTGCGCGGCACATGACTGCTTACACGGCGAACTAGCTCGTCCAGCATGGGGTATCTCGATTTTTCACGTAACCGGCATGATGCACCAAAGTCGCGGGCCGCCCAAGCCCCGCGCCATCGCATGTCGCGAAAGCACAACTTGCCGCCAGACGGGCGCGCACGCGAAGATAGGCACAGCCTCCAGAGATCCCGCCATGAAATTCTGCAGCCAATGCGGCCACACCGTCAGCCAGCGTATTCCCCAGGGCGATTCACGCCCTCGATTCGTCTGCGACCACTGCCAGACCATCCATTATCAGAACCCCAATATCGTCGCCGGCTGCCTGCCGGTCTGGGGCAGCCAGATACTGCTGTGTCGCCGTGCAATCGAGCCACGCCTGGGTTTCTGGACACTTCCCGCCGGTTTTATGGAAAACGGCGAGACCGTCGCGCAGGCCGCCAGCCGGGAAACCGCCGAAGAAGCCTGCGCAAGGGTGCGCGACCTGCAGATCTACACCCTGATAGATGTGCCGCATATCAACCAGGTGCATGTGTTCTACCGGGCCGAGTTGATCGATCTGGATTTCCGTGCCGGTGAAGAAAGCCTTGAAGTGCAACTATTTGAAGAAGCGCAGATCCCTTGGTCAGAGCTGGCTTTCAGGACTGTCGCCCGTACCTTAGAATGCTTTTTCGCTGACCGGCGCAAACAGGAGTTTCCCGTGCGCAGCGAAGCGGTCCAGCCGTTCGTGCCGCCGGCCAAACGCCCACAATAATCAGATCCGCCTCACCTCAGGGATATCGTTTCAATGCGTTGGTTGCTCGCTCTGCTCTGCTTCTCGTTCGCCGCTGTATCCCATGCCACAGTGACTGAAACATTCAACGGCAAGGTGATCGACAAGGTGCTGGTACTCAAGTCCGCTCGCCAACTGCAATTGATCAGCCACGACAAGCCTCTCAAGACCTATCGCATCTCCCTCGGCAAAAAGCCCGTGGGACAGAAGCTGATGGAAGGCGACAAGCGCACGCCGGAGGGCTTTTACTGGCTTGACTGGCGCAAGACCAGCGAGAAGTTCAACCTGGCCATGCATATCTCCTATCCGAACATCTCCGACGCAGCCCGCTCGCGCCGCGAAGGCGTCTCGCCCGGGAGCATGATCATGATCCACGGCACGCCCGATTCAGAGGATTACCCGGAAAACTTCTTCCACACCCTCGACTGGACCGATGGCTGCATTGCCATGCGCAACGTCGATATGCGAGAAGTCTGGGGATTGGTCAAAGACGGGACGATGATCGAAATCCGTCCCTGATTGCCGGCTGGCCGCACAGAAGTGCCGCCAGCGGCATCAGAAATCAGCGAGACGCCAGACCTCGTAGGCCGGCGTTTCGTAGGGATGGCTCTGCTTGAGGGCCGCGACCACCGACTCGATCAACGTGTCGGCGACCACCAGTTCCACCTTCCACTCCTGCACCTGCTCAACGACCCCGCGCTGCCCGAGAAACGGCTGGCTACCGTCCAGCGGGCGGAACTGGCCCTGGCCGAGTACCTGCCAGGCGCAGCTGTCATAAGCGCCGATCCGTCCGCCACCGGCGGCGAATACGGCGCTCTTGACAGCTTCCACATGACTGGGCGGCACGAAGAAGCTGAGCTTGTACATGGCCTGGATCAGTTCACCCAGACGCGAGCGTTGCGGAACATGCGCATCCATGGCGCATCTTCGTTCCACTCTTCGGCACGCCAGGAGTTCTGCACTGCGCGGAAGACCCGCTCAGGGTGCGGCATCATGATGGTGACGCGACCGTCGCGGCTGGTCAGCCCGGTGATCCCGCGCGGCGAGCCGTTCGGGTTGGCCGGGTAACGCTCGGTGACCTTGCCGTGGTTATCGACAAACCGCATGGCCACGCATCCCGACAGGTCGGCTTGCAGCAGGGCCTCTTCGCTTTCGAACTCGGCATGGCCTTCGCCATGGGCAATGGCGATCGGCATGCGCGAACCGGCCATGCCCTGCAGGAAGATCGAGTTCGACTCCTGCACCTGAACCATCGCCACCCGCGCCTCGAACTGCTCGGAACGGTTGCGCACAAAGTGCGGCCAGTACTCGCTGCCCGGGATCAACTCGTGCAGGTTGGACATCATCTGGCACCCGTTGCACACCCCCAGGGTGAAGCTGTCGGTACGCTCGAAGAAGCCCTGGAACGCATCCCGGGCACGGGCGTTGAACAGCGCCGACTTGGCCCAGCCTTCGCCGGCACCCAATACGTCACCGTAGGAGAAGCCGCCACAGGCAACCAGGCCCTTGAATTCGTTCAGGTCGACACGGCCGGCGAGGATGTCGCTCATGTGCACGTCGACGGCATTGAAGCCGGCGCGGTCGAAGGCCGCAGCCATTTCCACCTGACCGTTGACGCCCTGCTCGCGCAGAACCGCCACTTGCGGACGAATGCCTTTCTTGATGTACGGCGCGGCGATGTCCTGATTGACGTCGAAGCTCAGTTTGACGCTCAGACCCGGGTTCTCTTCTTCGAGCAGGACATCGAACTCCTGGTCTGCGCAGTCGGCGTTGTCACGCAGGCGCTGGATCTGGTAGCTGGTCTGCGCCCACTGGCGCTGCAGCAGGCGACGCTCGCCACTGAACACGGTCTCGCCGTTGAAGCTGATGCTGATATCGCCGTTGTTCAGCGGCTGGCCGATCACGGAGACGCAGTCGCCGAGGCCCGCTGCGCTGAATTGCGCCAGTACATCGGCCGTGGAATCCTGGCGCACCTGGATCACTGCACCCAACTCTTCGTTGAACAGGATGGCCGCGATATCGGCAGAGGTTTCCGCCAGGCCATCGAGGTTCAGGCTCAGGCCACAGTGACCGGCGAATGCCATTTCCACGGTGCTGACCAGCACACCACCGTCGGAACGGTCGTGGTAAGCCAGCAGGTGGCCGTCGGCGTTCAGGCCCTGGATCACGGCAAAGAAGGCCTTGAGGTCTTCGGCGTCGTCGACGTCCGGTGCCTGCTTGCCGAGCTTGCCGTGTACCTGGGCCAGGATCGACGCGCCCATACGGTTCTGGCCACGACCCAGGTCGATCAGGATCAGGTCGGTAACGCCCTTGTCCATGCGCAGTTCCGGGGTCAGGGTCTGACGAATGTCAGTCACTGGCGCGAAACCGGTCACGATCAGGGACAGCGGCGAGGTCACGCTCTTGTCGACACCCTCGTCGCTCCAGCGCGTGGCCATGGACATGGAGTCCTTGCCCACGGGGATGGTAATGCCCAGCTCCGGGCACAGCTCCATGCCGACGGCCTTGACGGTGTCGTACAGGCGGGCATCTTCACCCGGGTGGCCGGCTGCCGACATCCAGTTCGCCGACAGCTTGATGTCGGAGATCTTGCCAATGCGCGAAGCGGCGATGTTGGTCAGGGTTTCACCGATGGCCATGCGCCCGGATGCCGGAGCATCCAGCAGGGCCAGGGGAGTACGTTCGCCCATCGCCATGGCTTCACCGGTGTAGACGTCGAAGCTGGTCGCGGTGACGGCAACGTCAGCCACCGGGACCTGCCACGGGCCGACCATCTGATCCCGTGCGACCAGACCTGTAATGGTCCGGTCGCCAATGGTGATCAGGAAGCTCTTGCTGGCCACGGCCGGGTGATGCAGCACACGCTCGACGCAATCGGCAATCGCCAGGGTGCTTGGATCGAAGTCGTCGCCCAGCTCAGCCTCGCGAACGGCCGAACGGTGCATCCGCGGGGCTTTGCCCAGCAGCACTTCAAGGGGCATGTCGACGGGGCTGTTGCCGAAATGGCTGTCGGTAACGGTCAATTGCGGCTCGGCCGTGGCTTCGCCAACGACGGCAAACGGGCAGCGCTCACGTTCGCAGATCGCCTGGAAGCGCTCGAAATCGACGGCGCTAACCGCCAGTACGTAGCGCTCTTGGGATTCGTTGCTCCAGATCTCGTGCGGGGCCATGCCCGGCTCGTCGTTGGGAATATTGCGCAGCTCGAAACGACCACCACGGTTGCCGTCGTTGACCAGCTCCGGGAAGGCGTTGGACAAACCACCCGCCCCCACGTCGTGGATAAAGGCAATCGGGTTCTTGTCGCCCAACTGCCAGCAGCGGTCAATGACTTCCTGGCAACGGCGCTCCATTTCCGGGTTTTCCCGTTGCACGGAAGCGAAATCGAGGTCGGCCGAACTGGTGCCGGTCGCCATGGAGGAAGCGGCGCCGCCGCCCAGGCCGATCAGCATCGCCGGGCCACCCAGCACGATCAGCTTGGCACCCACGGTGATCTCGCCTTTCTGCACGTGTTCGGCGCGGATGTTGCCCATCCCGCCGGCCAGCATGATCGGCTTGTGATAACCGCGCACTTCATCGCCACGCGGGGTGGTGATGGACTGCTCGAAAGTACGGAAATAGCCGGTCAGCGCAGGACGGCCGAATTCGTTGTTGAATGCAGCGCCGCCCAAAGGGCCTTCAATCATGATATCCAGCGCCGTGACGATGCGCTCGGGCTTGCCGTAAGGCACTTCCCAGGGCTGTTCAAAGCCCGGAATCTGCAGGTTCGACACGGTGAAACCGGTCAGCCCGGCCTTTGGCTTGGCACCCCGGCCGGTAGCACCTTCGTCGCGGATCTCGCCGCCCGAGCCTGTGGACGCGCCCGGGAACGGGGCAATCGCGGTCGGATGGTTGTGCGTCTCGACCTTCATCAGGATATGCACCGGCTCCTGCACCGCGCCGTACTGGCGGGTTTCAGGGTCCGGGAAGAAACGCCCCGCCACACTGCCGACGATGACCGAGGCGTTGTCTTTGTAGGCCGACAGAACACCTTCACTGTGCATCTGGTAGGTGTTCTTGATCATGCCAAACAAGCTTTTTTCCTGGCTCTGGCCGTCGATATCCCAACTGGCGTTGAAGATCTTGTGGCGGCAGTGCTCGGAGTTGGCCTGGGCGAACATCATCAGTTCGATGTCATGGGGATTGCGCTTGAGCCCGATAAAGGCGTTGACCAGATAGTCCACCTCGTCTTCAGCCAGGGCCAGGCCCAGCTCGACGTTGGCTTTTTCCAGTGCAGCGCGACCGCCGCCCAGCACGTCGATGGCGGTCAGCGGCTTGGGCTCGGCGTGACTGAACAGACCGGCGGCCTGCTCCAGGGCGCCCAGTACGATCTGGGTCATGCGGTCATGCAGGCTAGCGGCGATCAGCTCGGCGTCGGCTTCACTGAATTGCCCGGCCACATAAAACGCAATACCACGCTCCAGGCGCTGGATTTTTTCCAGGCCGCAGTTGCGGGCGATATCACTGGCCTTGCTCGACCAGGGAGAGATAGTGCCGAAACGCGGCAATACCAGGAACAGTCGGCCACTCGGCTCCTGAACCGGCACGCTCGGGCCGTATTTCAGGAGGCGGGCCAGCACCTGCTGTTCGTCGCCGGTCAGGACGCCGGTAACTTCGGCGAAGTGGGCGAACTCGGCATACAAGCCACTGACAGCTGGAACCTTCTGGCTCAGTTGCTCAAGTAGTTTGCTGTGGCGAAAGGCGGAAAGGGCAGGAGCGCCGCGCAGGATCAACATCTTCGGGACAGCCTCGGAGGGGGTGTGCTTTGAGGCCGTGCATTCTAGCCTAAACCGCCCGCCAGGGCATCCGAAACGGTATGTAACGCATGCGCCACATATCGCCCGACGGACGGCGTCTTATTCTAAATTGCCATCAAGGCCTTTACCCCCGGTTATTTAGGGGCTTGCAGGCCCTCTAAAAAGCCCGTTGCAGAGGCTTCTGCACACAATGGGCAATTCCTAGCAGAGCGGCCTTCATCTGTCGAGATATGGCGGTCGTGGTCCTTTGCGTATACTGCGCGGATGTTTTCCCATACGGCTTTACGTCCGCGCTGCGCCAAATGGCTTATCGCTACCGGACTCTTCCTGATGCTCGGTGCCTGCGTTGAAAAACCCAGCACACTCGAGCGCGTAAAGGAGGATGGCGTGCTGCGGGTGATTACCCGTAACAGCCCGGCCACCTACTTCCAGGATCGCAATGGCGAAACCGGCTTCGAATACGAGCTGGTCAAGCGCTTTGCCGATGACCTGGGCGTCGAGCTGAAGATCGAAACCGCCGACAATCTCGATGACCTCTTTACCCAGTTAGGCAAGCCCAACGGCCCGGTACTCGCTGCCGCCGGCCTGGTCGAGAGCGAGAAGCGCAGACAAGAAGCGCGCTTTTCCCACCCCTATCTGGAAGTCACCCCACAGATCATCTATCGCAATGGCCAATCGCGCCCGACCACTGCGGCCGATCTGGTGGGCAAGCGCATTACCGTGCTCAAAGGCAGCAGCCACGCGGATCAGCTCGCCGAGCTCAAGTTGCAGTACCCCGGCATCGAATACGAAGAGTCCGACGCCGTAGAGGTGGTAGACCTGCTGCGTATGGTCGACGAAGGACAGATTGACCTGACCCTGGTCGACTCCAATGAAGTGGCGATGAACCAGGTGTATTTCCCCAATGTGCGGGTCGCCTTCGACCTCGGCAATGCGCGCAACCAGCGTTGGGCCGTCGCCGCCGGGGAAGACAACAGCCTGCTCAACGAAATCAACGACTTCCTCGACAAGGTCGAGAAGAATGGCACCCTGCAGCGCCTCAAAGACCGCTATTACGGGCATGTGGATGTACTTGGCTATGTCGGCGCCTACACCTTCGCCCAGCATCTGCAGCAGCGCCTGCCCAAGTACGAAAAGTTCTTCAAGGACGCCGCCAAGGAAGAAAAGCTCGACTGGCGCTTGCTGGCCGCCGTCGGCTACCAGGAATCCCTGTGGCAACCCGCGGTCACCTCCAAGACCGGCGTGCGCGGGCTGATGATGCTGACTCAGAACACCGCCCAGGCCATGGGTGTGTCCAACCGCCTGGACCCCAAGCAAAGCATCAAGGGCGGCGCCAAGTACCTGGCACTGATCAAGAGCCAACTCGACGACAAGATCGAAGAGCCGGATCGCACCTGGTTTGCACTGGCAGCCTACAACGTAGGCGGCGGGCACCTGGATGACGCCCGCAAGCTGGCGCAAAAAGAAGGGTTGAACCCGAATAAATGGCTCGACGTGAAGAAGATGCTGCCACGCCTGGCCCAGAAGCAGTGGTACAGCAAGACCCGCTACGGCTACGCCCGGGGCGGCGAGCCGGTGCACTTTGTCGCCAACATCCGCCGCTACTACGACATTCTCACCTGGGTGACCCAACCGCAGCTCGAAGGCAGCCAGGCGATCGAAGGCAAACTGCATGTGCCAGGCGTGGACAAGACCAAGCCCTCCGAAGACCCGTCCAAGCTCTAAGCCCTCGCAATACCCATCTTGCTATAGGAGCGAGCAGGCTCGCCCCTATAAGCAGCTCAAGCGGACCTGGCGGCTGCCAGAATCAATGACTTCATCTCTGCCACCGCGGCCTTGAAGCCTACGAACAGTGCGTGCGCGACCAGGGCATGGCCAATATTCAGCTCATTGATTCCCTTGATCGCCGCAACCGCTTCGACGTTGTGGTAGTGCAAGCCGTGGCCGGCATTGACGATCAGCCCCTGGTCGAGGCCACAGGCCACGCCCGTGACAATGCGCTGCAACTCATCGGCCACTTCGGTCGGGGTCTGGGCATCGGCATAACGCCCGGTGTGCAGCTCGATGGCTGGCGCACCGACTCGCCTGGACGCTTCGATCTGCCGCTCATCGGCATCGATAAACAGCGAAACCTCGCAACCCAGCAGCGCCAGCCGCTCGACGGCCGCCTTGATCCGCGCTTCCTGGCCGGCCACATCCAGGCCGCCTTCGGTGGTCAATTCCTGGCGGGTTTCCGGTACCAGGCAGACATGGGCCGGACGAATACGCTCGGCAAAGGCCAGCATCTCCTCGGTCACGCCCATCTCGAAGTTCATCCGCGTTTGCAGCACATCCTTGAGCAGCAGGACATCGCGCTCCTGAATATGCCGGCGATCTTCGCGCAAGTGCACGGTAATGCCGTCAGCGCCCGCTTCTTCGGCATCCAGCGCGGCCTTGACCGGATCGGGATAACGCGTCCCCCGGGCCTGACGCAGGGTGGCGACGTGGTCGATGTTGACGCCGAGAAGAATACGATTGCAGCTGGTCACGGACACTCTCCTGAAGAGTTGAGGATTCGGCGCACAGCATACACGGGGAATTCAGGGCTTTCGAAACAACTCGCGACTGACCAGCGGCCGACCGCCCAGATGCACCGCCAGGGCCTGACGCATCAAGCGCTTGGCCGCCGACAGCGCGCCGGCGGCGCTCCAGTCCGCCTCGGCCATGGCCAGCAGTTCCACCCCCTGAAACAAGCCGGGTTGCAACAGATAGACCCGCTCCAACCCAGCATCGACCTGCAGGCGATACATGCCATCCGCAGCGACCGGGTCGCCATGGATATCCTGGCTCAGGGCAAAACCGTAGCCCAGGTCATCCAGCAGGCGCCACTCGAACGAACGCAGCAAGGGCTCCAGGGCACGCCCTTCGGCCAAGGCCAACAGGGTCGCCGCATAGTGCTCGAAGACGGCGGGATGCGGGTCTTCGGCCGGCAGTAGGCGAATCAGCAATTCATTGAGATAGAGGCCGCTAAACAGCGCTTCGCCATTGAGCCAGGTCGATAGCCCAGCGCTTTCCATGCGCCCGACGTTTTTCAATTCCCCGCGTCCGCGAAACTCGACTTCCAACGGCACAAACGGCCGCGCCAGGGTCCCGGCTTTGCCGCGCGCACTGCGCAAGACCGCGCGCAGGCGGCCCTGGGGCGTAAGGAAATCCACCAGCGCACTGCTTTCCCGATAGGCACGGCTGTGCAGCACATAGGCGAGTTGACCGGGAGGCGCGGAACTGGACATCAGGCATTCTCTGGCGAAATCGAAACCTGGACCTGTCAGCACGGCCGCGGCCTGCTGGAAGTGCCGAGGGACCTACCGATGGCCGCAACCAGAGGGTTGCCAGGCGAGACACGCCGGCAACCCTGAACGGGTTAGAGGTCGCCGTAACCGAGCGAACGCAGGGCGCGTTCGTCATCGGACCAGCCGCCCTTAACCTTGACCCACAGGTTGAGCATGATCTTGGAGTCGAACAACAGCTCCATATCCTTGCGCGCTTCGGTGCCGATACGCTTGATGCGCTCGCCCTTGTCGCCAATGATGATTTTCTTCTGGCCATCACGTTCGACCAGGATCAGCGCATGGATATGCAGCGTCTTGCCCTGCTGCTTGAACTCTTCGATTTCCACGGTGATCTGGTACGGCAATTCCGCACCCAACTGACGCATGATTTTCTCGCGCACCAGTTCGGCAGCCAGGAAGCGACTGCTGCGGTCGGTGATCTGGTCTTCCGGGAAAAAGTGCTCGTTCTCCGGCAGATGCTGGGCGATCAGCCCTTCCAGCGCGTCGAGGTTATGGCCGTGCTGTGCGGAAATCGGCACGATCTGGGCATTGGGCAACTGCTCCTGCAACCAGGTCAGGTGCGGCATCAGTTCGGCCTTGTCTTCGATCCGGTCAGTCTTGTTCAAGGCCACGATCAGCGGCCCTTCGACGTACTGCACACGCTCGAGGACCATCTGGTCCTCTTCGGTCCAGCGCGTACGATCGACCACGAAGATCACCACATCAACGTCCTTCAAGGCAGCCGAGGCGGTTTTGTTCATGTAGCGGTTCAGGGCCTTCTCGCCGCCCTTGTGCATACCGGGGGTATCGACGTAGATCGCCTGGATCGCGCCCTCGGTCTTGATGCCCAGCATATTGTGGCGAGTGGTCTGGGGCTTGCGCGAAGTGATCGCAAGCTTTTGCCCGAGGATATGGTTGAGCAGCGTCGACTTGCCCACGTTCGGGCGGCCGACAATGGCGACATAGCCACAGCGAGTTGCAGTTGAATCAGTCATGGCCATTCTCCACGCCCAGGGCAATCAGTGCTGCAGCGGCCGCTACCTGTTCGGCAATACGACGGCTCACACCCTGACCTCGGCTTTTTTCATTCAGTAAGGTGATCTCGCATTCGACGAAGAAGGTCCGGCAATGCGGTTCACCCTGGATATCCACCACTTCGTAACGCGGCAGCTCGCAACCACGCGATTGCAGAAATTCCTGCAGGCGGGTCTTGGGGTCTTTATTGGTGTCGACCAGCGTCAGGCTCTCGAACTCGGACGTCAACCAGGCCAGGACGCGCTCACGTGCCACGTCCATGCCCGAGTCCAGGTAGATGGCGCCAATCAACGCCTCCAGAGCATCGGCAAGGATCGACTCGCGGCGAAAACCGCCACTTTTCAGCTCACCGGAGCCCAGGCGCAGGTATTCACCCAGATCGAAGCCACGGGCCAACACCGCCAGGGTTTCGCCTTTCACCAACCGCGCACGCAAGCGCGACAGCTGCCCTTCACGGGCCTGCGGGAAGCGATCGAACAAGGCTTCACCGGCGACAAAATTGAGGATGGCATCACCGAGGAACTCCAGGCGCTCGTTGTTGCGCCCGGCGAAACTGCGGTGGGTCAGGGCCAGGATCATCAGTTCCTGATCCTTGAAGGTATAGCCGAGCTGACGCTCGAGACGGCTTAAAGAGACGCTCACGGTTTGACCACGCTGAAGTCTTGGTCGAATTTGACCAGCAGGTCGATGTTCTTGATCAAGGGTTCACGCGCCTCGTAGCTCAAGTGCGCGAGAAACCGATTGTTCTCCAATGTCACGCTTAACGCTTTGTTCAAATCCACATCCTGAATATTGTTGAGCTTCATGCCTCGGGCGACATACTGATAGAAGTCGTCGACGGTACTGACGCCCGTCGCTCGGTCGGTACCGACCGAAGCGATGATTTTCTTCATCGACAGGTAATCGAGATAGTGCGGCACCAGCTTCATCGCCAGATTGACGCTCAAGCCAAGCAATGCCAGGACCAGTAGCCAGCCAACAAAAGAAAGGCCTTTCTCGTTACGGGTAAATGTCATAGTCGATCTCTATTGCCAAGTCCCAGAAACGCATTCGGCGCTGTGTTCACAGCGCCGTCATGGGTTACTTGATCAGGCCAACCCGCGAGAAATTAGGCAGGTGGCTGAGTTTGGGTTCCGGCCAGCTCATCCAGACCGCGAAGGCCTTGCCGACGATGTTTTTGTCGGGAACCATGCCGTGCAGCGCCTTGGGAATACTTGGGTCATCCCAGTAGCGGCTATCGTTGGAGTTGTCGCGGTTGTCACCCATCATGAAGTAGTGACCTGCCGGTACGACCCACTGGCTGTCCGGCGGCGAGCGGTAGCGGCTCATTTCCTTGCGGATCATGTGCTCGGCTTCACCCAGCTTCTCCTGGTAGAGCTCGGCAGTCCCCAGCGCACCGGGCTCGGAGCCGACCAACTGCTCGGCAATCGGCTGGCCGTTGACGAACAGCTTCTTGTCGCTGGTGTAGCGCACTTCGTCACCCGGCAGGCCGACTACACGCTTGATGTAGTTGACGTTCGGATCACTTGGATAGCGAAACACCATGACATCGCCGCGCGCAGGCTCGCCGATATCGATGATTTTTTTGTCGATCACTGGCAAGCGGATCCCGTAGGAAAACTTGCTGACCAGAATGAAGTCACCCACTTCCAGGGTCGGCTTCATCGAACCCGATGGAATCTGGAACGGCTCGACCAGAAACGAGCGCAGCACCAACACGATAAACAGCACCGGAAAGAACGACTTGCCGTATTCAACCAGCAGTGGCTCTTTGTTGAGCTTTTCGACCGTCTCAATATCAGGCTCGCTGACGCTGCCCTGATACTGGGCAATGGCCGCGCGCCGGCGCGGCGCCAGGAAGACCAGATCAAGCAGCGCCAACAGACCGCACAGGGCAACGGCGATAACCAGCAACAGCGGGAAATTTAGTGACATAGGACCTAACTATCCAACCTGAGCACTGCAAGGAAGGCTTCCTGTGGAATCTCCACGTTACCCACTTGCTTCATGCGTTTTTTACCGGCCTTCTGCTTTTCCAACAGCTTGCGCTTACGGCTAACGTCACCACCGTAGCATTTGGCCAGTACGTTCTTTCTGAGAGCCTTGACGGTTGTACGCGCCACAATCTGCCCGCCAATGGCGGCCTGGATTGCCACGTCGAACATTTGCCGTGGGATCAGTTCCTTCATCTTCTCGGTCAGCGCACGGCCTTTGTAGTGTGCGTTGTCACGATGCACGATCAAGGCCAGGGCATCGACCTTCTCGCCGTTGATCAGCACGTCCAGCTTGACCAGATTAGCCGACTGATAGCGATCGAAATGGTAATCCAGCGAGGCATAACCACGGCTGGTCGACTTCAGGCGATCGAAGAAGTCCAGGACCACTTCGTTCATCGGCAGGTCGTAGGTCACTTGCACCTGGGAGCCGAGGAACAGCATGTCATGCTGCACGCCCCGTTTCTCGATGCACAGGGTAATGACGTTACCCAGGTGCTCTTGAGGCACAAGGATATTGGCGCGCACGATCGGCTCGCGCATGTCTTCGATCGACGACAGGTCCGGCAGCTTGGACGGGTTATCGACGTAGATGGTCTCGCCGGTCTTGAGCAGAAGCTCGAAGATTACTGTCGGCGCCGTGGTGATCAGGTCCAGGTCGTACTCGCGCTCCAGGCGCTCCTGGATGATCTCCATGTGCAGCATGCCGAGGAAGCCGCAGCGGAAGCCGAAGCCCAGCGCGTCGGAGCTTTCCGGGGTGTACTGCAGCGACGAGTCGTTCAGGGTCAGCTTCTGCAGGGCTTCGCGGAAATCCTCGAAGTCATCGGAGCTGACCGGAAACAGGCCGGCATACACTTGCGGCTGAATACGCTTGAAGCCCGGCAGAACATCGACGTCGGGCGTCGAGTTCAACGTCAGGGTGTCGCCGACCGGCGCACCGTGAATGTCCTTGATGCCGGCGATGATAAAGCCTACTTCACCGGCTTTCAGGTCGGCGGTGGCGGTGTGCTTCGGATTGAAGACACCCACGCTGTCGACCAAGTGCACCTTGCCAGTGGACTTGACCAGGATCTTGTCGCCTTTTTTCACGCGGCCGTGGCGCACGCGAACCAGGGAAACAACGCCCAGGTAGTTGTCGAACCAGGAGTCGATGATCAACGCTTGCAGCGGATCTTCGATATTGCCGGTCGGCGCCGGAATGGTCGTGACCAGGCGCTCGAGCACCTCATCGACACCCAGGCCGGTCTTGGCGCTACAGGTCACGGCGTCAGTGGCGTCGATACCGATGATCTTCTCGATCTCTTCCTTGACCCGCTCCGGATCGGCCTGAGGCAGGTCGATCTTGTTCAGCACCGGCATCACTTCGAGGCCTTGCTCGATGGCGGTGTAGCAGTTGGCAACGGATTGGGCTTCTACGCCCTGGCCGGCATCGACCACCAGCAGCGCGCCTTCACAGGCCGCCAGGGAACGGCTGACTTCATAGGTGAAGTCGACGTGGCCCGGGGTATCGATGAAGTTCAGCTGGTAGGTCACGCCATCTTTGGCTTTGTAATACAGGGTAACGCTGTGAGCCTTGATGGTGATCCCGCGCTCGCGCTCGAGGTCCATGGAGTCCAGCACCTGGGCTTCCATTTCGCGCTCGGCCAGGCCGCCGCACATCTGGATAAACCGATCGGCCAGAGTCGACTTGCCATGGTCAATGTGGGCGATGATGGAGAAATTGCGGATATGACTCAAATCACTCACGGGTCAACACTCAAAAAGGCTGCGGGCAGACTGCCCGCCGAAAAATAGCCGGGAATTGTACCTGATACCCGTGCCGGGCGTCACGTTTGCAAGCCGGCCCCGCCCGGACGTAAAAAGCCCCGGTCATCGGACCAGGGCTTTTTAGCCTGTACAGCCTGTGTTTCCCGGGCGATCAGCCGGCCCGACGCAACAGCCAGAACCCGGCCAGCGCACAGATACCGGCCGGCACCAGCACCGCAAACAGCGGCGAGAAACCGAATACCAGGCTCGATGGCCCCAGCAGATCCTGGGCGATACGGAAACTGAAACCGACCAGCACGCCGGTAAACAGGCGCTGCCCCAGGGTTACCGAGCGCAGCGGACCAAAAATAAACGAGATCGCCATCAGCACCAGGGCTGCCGTGACCAGTGGTTGCAGGACCTTGACCCAGAACGCCAGCCAGTAGCGGCCGTTATTCAGCCCCTGATCCGCCAGGTAGTGGATATAGCCCCACAATCCGGTAATGGACAACGACTCCGGGGCCATCACCACCGTACTCAACAGCTGTGGGCTCAGGGCAATATCCCAGCGCTCCTGCGGCGTCCTGATGACCTCGGTCCTGTCCTGGTGGAACACGGTGGTCGCCACATCGCTCAGTTGCCAGTGATCCTGCTCGAAACGCGCTTCCTTGGCGAAGCTCGAAGAGAGCATATGGCGCTGCTCGTCAAACCGATAACGGGTCACGCCCAAGAGCATGCCACTGGGTTGGACCGAGTTGACGTGAATGAACTCCTCGCCCTGGCGATGCCACAGACCGTGCTTGGAACTCTGCGCCGAACCGCCGCCCTGGGCCAGGGAGCGATTGGCCTGGGCCAGGGTTTCCGTGACTGGCGCCACGTACTCGCCCATCAGCACACCGACCACCATCAGTACCAGCATCGGTTTCATGACCGCCCAGACGATCCGACCGATGGACACGCCAGCGGCGCGCATGATGGTCAGTTCGCTGTTGCTGGCCAGATTGCCCAGGCCGATCAGGCAGCCGATCAGCGCAGCCATCGGCAGCATGTCGTAGATACGCCGCGGCGCCGTGAGCATCACGTAGGCCAGGGCATCCATAAAGGTATAGGTGTCGCTGATGTCGCTCATTTCATCGATAAAGGCGAACAACGAGGCCAGGCCGAAAATAATCCCCAGCACCGCGACGATGCCAAACAGCACGCTGCGGCCAATGTAGCGATCGAGCTTAACCATGGGCCATCTCCCGCGCGCTACGACGACTCGCCAGCTTCAAGCGCCATGGCTCCCAGTACAGCAGCCCCAGGCCGACCAGCAGGAACAGCGCGTGCACCCACCACACACCCAGGGCGCCGAAGGCCTTGCCCTTCTCCATGGCGCCACGTACGGAAATCAGAATGGTCAGGTAACCCATATAAAGAAGAATCGCCGGCAGCAGTTTGAGGAAGCGCCCCTGGCGCGGATTGACGCGCGACAGTGGCACGGCCATCAGGGTCACGATAAACACCAGGATCGGCAGCGACACCCGCCATTGCAGCTCGGCCCGCGAGCGGTTGTCGTCCTTGCCGATCAGGTCCAGGGTCGGAATGGCGTCACGGTCGGTGACTTCATCGCTGACATCCGGCTTGGGCAGCAGCACGCCATAGGTCTCGTACTTGATGGCACGGTAATCGGCCTGGCCCGGGTTACCGTCATAGCGGTAGCCGTTTTCCAGAATCAGGTAGCGATTGCCATCGGGGCGTATCTCCTGACGACCTTTTTCGGCCACCAGCACGGAAATCCCGCGATCCTTGCTCTTGTCCTGGGAAATACGTTTTTCGGAAATGAACACGCCGGCCAGGCGGGTCCGGTCTTCGGACAACTCCTCGGTGTAGGTCACCCGAGTGCCATCGCGCAATGACTGGAAGCGCCCCGGCACCAGGGTGTCGAACTCGGTCAGCGCGTCCTGCTTGTTGATCAGCAGGGAGAATTGCGTCGCCCCCTGCGGCGCCAGGCTGAAGCTCAACCAGGCGACCACCAGCGCAACCAGTGTCGCCGGCACCAAGGTCATGCCCAGCAAACGCTGCTGGCTCATGCCGGTAGCCGAAAGCACGGTCATCTCGCTTTCCAGGTAGAGCCGGCCATAGGCCAGCAAAATCCCCAGGAACAGGCCCAAAGGCAGGATGACCTGCAAGAAGCCTGGCAGACGAAAGCCCATGATCAGGAACAGCGAGCTGGGATCGAGCATCCCCGAGGCGGCTTGCGCCAGGTACTTGATGAAGCGCCCACTCATGATGATGACCAGCAGCACAGCACTCACTGCACTCAAGGTCACCAGAACTTCACGGGATAAATAACGAAAGACAATCAAACCGGACACTCCAGGGTTGCCAAGCGCGAATGGCCGGACACTCAAGCATATCGAGTCGGCCCGTGGAGACGGGCCACCGAAAAAAGATGGGGCATTATCCTGCGATTGGCCGCGCCTGTCACTGCGCTTGCTCCAACGACGCGGCAAAGCTGTAATCCAGGGTTGTCAGTGGCCTGCGGCGAGGTTCAAACTGCGGCCTTTGCCATGGGCGGGCGAGCCTGCCGCCAGGCCTTTTTCCAGCGCACGGCCCACCCCGGCGCATCGACTACTCATTCAGGGATCCGGACATGGAATTGGTTGTAAAAAGCGTCAACCCAGAATCGTTGAAGACCGCCACCCTGGTCGTCGCCGTTGGCGAAGACCGCAAGCTCGGCGCCGTGGCCAAGACCCTCGATGAACTTAGCGGTGGCGCGATCAGTGCCGTACTCAAGCGCGGCGACCTGGCCGGCAAGGTCGGCCAGAGCCTGTTGCTGCACAGCCTGCCCAACCTCAAGGCCGAACGCGTGCTGCTGGTCGGCACAGGCAAGGACGCTGAACTGGGCGACCGGCCGTTTCGCAAGATTGTCGCCGGCCTCCTCAACACCCTCAAGGGCCTGGGCGGCAGCGATGCGGTGCTGGCCCTGGATGAACTGGTGGTCAAGGGTCGCGACAGCTATGGCAAGACCCGCCTGCTGGCTGAAAGCCTGTTCGATGGCGAGTACAGCTTCGATCGCTTCAAAAGCCAGAAAGCCGAACCCCGCGCCCTGAAAAAAGTCACCCTGCTGACCATCAAGGCCGCCCAGGCCGAAGTCGAACGCGCCGTCAGCCACGCCCGGGCCATCGCCAGCGGTATGGCCCTGACCCGCGACCTGGGCAATCTGCCGCCCAATATCTGCCACCCGACTTACCTGGCCGAACAGGCCAAGAACCTGGGCAAGGAGCACAAGGGCCTGAAAGTCGAGATCCTCGACGAGAAGAAGATCAAGGAACTGGGCATGGGCGCGTTCTATGCCGTGGGCCAGGGCAGCGACCAGCCGCCACGCCTGATCGTCATGAGCTATCAAGGCGCCAAGAAGTCCGAGAAGCCCTATGTGCTGGTCGGCAAGGGCATTACCTTCGACACCGGTGGCATCAGCCTCAAACCGGGCGCCGGCATGGACGAGATGAAATACGACATGGGGGGCGCGGCCAGCGTGTTCGGCACCCTGCGCGCGGTGCTCGAACTCAAGCTGCCGGTCAACCTGGTGTGCCTGCTGGCCTGTGCCGAGAACATGCCGAGCGGTGGCGCCTGCCGCCCTGGCGATATCGTCACGACCATGAGCGGCCAGACCGTGGAGATCCTCAACACCGACGCCGAAGGCCGCCTGGTGCTGTGCGATGCCCTGACCTACGCCGAACGCTTCAAGCCCCAGGCGGTGATTGATATCGCCACCCTGACCGGCGCCTGCATGGTCGCGTTGGGCTCCCACACCACCGGCCTGATGGGCAATAACGACGAACTGATCGGTCAGTTGCTCAACGCCGGCCAGCTGGCCGATGACCGCGCTTGGCAGTTGCCACTGTTCGATGAGTACCAGGAGCAACTGGACAGCCCGTTCGCCGATATCGCCAACATTGGCGGCCCGAAAGGCGGCGCCATCACGGCCGGCTGCTTCCTCTCGCGCTTTGCCAAGCAATACCACTGGGCTCACCTGGACATCGCCGGGACCGCCTGGACCAGCGGCGGCAAGGACAAGGGCGCCACCGGCCGGCCTGTGCCCCTGCTGACCCAGTACCTGCTCGACCGCGCCAAGGCCTGAAGCTGAGACCCGCGGTCGCCTCCCATGGGGTGGCCGCTGGCTCGGGAATCCCTATGACCAAAGTCGACTTCTATATCCTGCCCAGCGCCGACCCCATGGCGCGGCTGGACTTTGCCTGCAAGCTCACGGAAAAAGCCTGGCGCCTCGGCCATCAGGTCTACCTGCACTGCAGCGATAGCGCCCAGCGCGAGGCACTCGATGCCCGCCTGTGGAGCTTCAAGGGCGAAAGCTTCGTGCCCCACAGTGCACGGGAGGAACAGCCCGACGGTTGCATCGTCCTTGGCCTGGGAGAAGACCCCGGCGAGCACCAGGATCTGCTGGTGAACCTGGACCTGCGCGTACCGGCCTTTGCCTCGCGTTTCGCCCGTGTGGCGGAAGTGGTGGTCGAGGACCCGGCCATTCGCCAGGCCGCCCGGGAGAGTTTCCGTTACTACCGCGAACAGGGCTATCCTCTGCAGGATCACCGTCTACAGCGCCTTTGAGTAAAACGATGATGGACACACCCAAACCACAACAAAAGTCCGCACACCTGCTGGACGATCTCGAATCGATCCGCCAACTGCTGGGCGATGACAACCTGCAGCCGCCGCTCCTGACCGACACCGTCGAGCCTGCCGAAGTCCAGATCCCCCTGCTGTTCGATGTGATCGCCAGCCCGCCCGCCGCGCCTCGTCCAGCCGCCGCACCAACGGCTGCAGCTGCCCCACCCCCAACACCTGCAGCAGCGCCTGTCATCACGACTCCCGTCGCTGCCGCAACAGCTCCAGCTCCAGCTCCAGCTCCAGCTCCAGCTCCAGCTCCAGCTGCCGAGCGTAGCGGCGCGGATGCCCTGCTGCACCTGGACAGCGAATTGCGGGCCGCCGCCCAATTGATCATGCAGGATGTGATCGACGATTTTGCCCCGCATATCGAGACCGAGATCAAGCGGCGCCTCGATGTAAGACTGGAGCGGCTGCTCGCCACGGCGACCAGCGGCAAGCCCTAAGCGACAAGCAACCTCCCGAACGCCAAAGCCCCGCCACACGCGGGGCTTTTAGCTCAGCACTTATGTGCCTGTAGCTTAGCGCTTAGTCGCTTGTAGCTCCGTTCCCCTTCGCTCCGTTATACTTGCCGGCTTTCCTGAATTAATGCCAATAGGGTCCCGCCGCGCATGGATAAGACCTACCAGCCGCACGCCATTGAAACTTCCTGGTACCAGACCTGGGAGTCCGAGAACTATTTCGCCCCGCAAGGCGCCGGCGACTCGTACACCATCATGATCCCGCCGCCGAACGTCACTGGCAGCCTGCACATGGGCCACGGTTTCAACAACGCGATCATGGACGCCCTGATCCGTTTCCGCCGCATGCAGGGTCGCAACACCCTGTGGCAGCCGGGCACCGACCACGCCGGCATCGCGACCCAGATGCTGGTGGAGCGCCAGATCGAAGCCCAGGGCCTGAACCGCCACGACTTGGGTCGCGAGAAGTTTCTCGACAAGGTCTGGGAGTGGAAGGAACAGTCCGGCGGCAATATCAGCCGGCAGATCCGGCGCCTCGGCTCGTCCGTGGACTGGAGCCGCGAGCGCTTCACCATGGACGACGGCCTCTCGGAAGCGGTTAAAGAAGCGTTCGTCCGCCTGCACGAAGACGGCCTGATCTATCGCGGCAAGCGCCTGGTCAACTGGGACACCAAGCTGCACACGGCGATCTCCGACCTCGAAGTGGAAAACCACGACGAGAAAGGCTTCCTGTGGAACCTGCGCTACCCGCTGGCCGATGGCGCCAAGACCGCCGAAGGCCTGGACTACCTGGTGGTCGCGACCACGCGCCCGGAAACCATGCTCGGCGACTCCGCCGTCGCGGTAAACCCTGAGGACGAGCGCTACAAAGCCCTGATCGGCAAATTCGTCGAGCTGCCCCTGGTCGGCCGTCGCATCCCGATCATCGCCGACGACTACTGCGACCCCGAGTTCGGCACAGGCTGCGTGAAAATCACCCCGGCCCACGACTTCAACGACTATGAAGTCGGCAAGCGCCACAACCTGCCGTTGCTCAACATCTTTGACAAAAATGCCGCCGTGCTGCCGGCCTGCCAGGTGTTCAACCTGGACGGCACGCTCAACGACAGCATCGACGGCGCGATCCCGGCCGAATACGCCGGCCTCGACCGCTTCGAAGCGCGCAAGCGCATCGTTGCCGCCTTCGATGCCGCCGGGTTGCTGGTCAGCGTCGACGACCACGCCCTGAAAGTCCCCAAAGGCGACCGCTCCGGCACCGTGATCGAGCCGTGGCTGACCGACCAATGGTATGTATCGACCAAGCCCCTGGCCGAACCGGCCATTGCCGCAGTCGAAGACGGCCGTATCGCCTTCATACCCAAGCAGTACGAGAACATGTACTTCTCCTGGATGCGTGATATCCAGGACTGGTGCATCAGCCGTCAGCTTTGGTGGGGCCACCGGATCCCGGCCTGGTATGACGAGTCGGGCAAAGTCTATGTCGGCCGCGATGAAGCCGAAGTGCGTGCCAAGCACAACCTGGGGCCGGATGTAGCCCTGCAGCAGGACAACGACGTACTCGACACCTGGTTCAGTTCGGGCCTGTGGACGTTCTCCACCCTGGGTTGGCCGGAGCAGACCGACTACCTCAAGACCTTCCACCCGACCGACGTACTGGTCACCGGCTTCGACATCATTTTCTTCTGGGTCGCCCGGATGATCATGCTCACCATGCACCTGGTGAAGAACGAGGACGGCACCCCGCAGGTTCCGTTCAAGACCGTCTATGTCCACGGCCTCGTCCGCGATGGCCAGGGCCAGAAGATGTCCAAGTCCAAGGGCAACGTCCTGGATCCGCTGGACATCATCGACGGCATCGAGCTGGAAGACCTGGTGCAAAAACGCACCACCGGCATGATGCAACCGCAACTGGCGAAGAAAATCGAGAAGCAGACCCGCCAGGAATTTGCCGACGGTATCGCCAGCTACGGCACCGACGCCCTGCGCTTCACGTTCTGCTCGCTGGCCTCCACCGGTCGCGACATCAAGTTCGACATGGGCCGCGTCGAAGGCTACCGCAACTTCTGCAACAAGATCTGGAACGCCGCACGCTATGTGCTGGACAAGGGCGAAGACTGCGGCCAGAACGGCGAAGCCTACGAACTGTCCCTCGCTGACCGCTGGATCATTTCGCAGTTGCAGCGCACCGAAGCCGAAGTGACTCGCCAACTCGACCAGTTCCGTTTCGACCTCGCCGCCCAGGCGTTGTACGAATTTATCTGGAACCAGTACTGCGACTGGTACCTGGAGCTGTCCAAGCCGGTTCTGTGGGATGAAAATGCGCCGGTCGAACGCCAGCGTGGCACCCGTCGGACCCTGGTCCGGGTCCTGGAAGTCGCCCTGCGTCTGGCTCACCCGTTCATGCCGTTTATCACCGAAGAAATCTGGCAGCGTCTCGCGCCGCTGGCCGGTGTCGAAGGCAAGACGATCATGCTGCAGCCTTGGCCGGTGGCCAACGAGGCACGCATCGACCAGGCGGCCGAAGACGATATCGAATGGCTCAAGGGCCTGATGCTCGGCACCCGTAATATCCGTGCCGAAATGAACATCGGCCCGGGCAAGCCTCTGGCCCTGTTCCTGAAAAATGTCAGTGCCCAAGACCAGCGCCGCCTGAGCGAAAACGAGACCCTGCTCAGGAAACTGGCCAAGCTCGAATCGATCACCGTACTGGCCGAAGGCGACGAAGCACCGCTGTCCGCCACCGCCCTAGTCGGCGAGATGGAAGTGCTGGTGCCTATGGCCGGCTTGATCGACAAGGGCGCCGAACTGGCGCGCCTGGACAAGGAAATCCAGCGTCTGCAGGGTGAAGTCCAGCGCGTTGGTGGCAAACTGTCCAATGCGGCATTCGTCGACAAGGCCCCTGCCGAAGTCATCGACAAGGAACGCGCCAAGCTGGCCGAGGCCGAACAGGCCCTGGGCAAGCTGGCCGAGCAGCACGCCCGGATCGCCAGCCTGTAAAGGCTGCCCCCCCCTGCCGGGGCGAGCGTGCTCGCTCCGGCAGGTCCCCCCTTCCCCCCCTTTCCTGTAACCACGCCAAACGCTGCAACCGCCTTGCGTCTAAACAGACAGCAGGGAGCGGCAAGTCACGCCCGGCGATTTGTCCGCAAGGTTCGAGCGCCAGATATGGGACAATGCCCGTCACTTTGAGCCATACCCGAATCGACGCTGCCCATGACCACCCCCCGCACTCCCAAAGCCCCGCGCAAACAGCCCAAGCCTGCCACCGCATCCCAGCCGGCCGCGCCCCGGGAAAAGGCCAGCCTGCATCCGCGCAATCGCCATCAGGGGCGTTACGATTTCCCGCAGTTGATCAAGAGCACCCCCGAACTGGGCGCCTTCGTGATCATCAACCCCTATGGCAAGGAGAGCATCGACTTCGCCAATCCCGCAGCGGTTCGCGTCTTCAACCGTGCCCTGCTCAAGGCCTTCTATGGCATCGCCCATTGGGATATCCCGGCTGACTACCTGTGCCCGCCCATTCCCGGGCGCGCCGATTACCTGCACTTTCTCGCCGACCTGCTGGCCGAGCACAATGCCGGCGTCATCCCCCGGGGTGCAGCGGTGCGGGTGCTGGATATCGGCACCGGCGCCAACTGCGTGTACCCGTTGATCGGCCATGGCGACTATCGCTGGCATTTTCTCGGCTCGGATATCGACAAGACCGCCATCGCCGCCGCCCAGGCCATTGTCCAGGCGAACGGCCTGGGCAAGAGCATAAGCCTGCGCCAGCAGGGCAATCCGCGGCAGATCCTGCTCGGCCTGCTCAAGAGTGATGAACGCTTCGACCTGACAATGTGCAACCCGCCCTTCCACGCCTCGCTGGACGAAGCTCAGCGTGGCAGCCAGCGCAAGTGGCGAGCCCTGGGCAAGGCCGACCCCAAGCGCAAGCTGCCGGTGCTGAATTTTGGCGGGCAGGCGGCGGAGTTGTGGTGCGAAGGCGGCGAAGTGCGCTTCGTCACCCAGTTGATCGCCGAGAGCGCCCAAGTGGCGCACCAGGTGCTGTGGTTCAGCAGCCTGGTGTCCAAGGCCTCCAACCTGCCGGCCATCGAGAGCGCGTTGAAAAAAGCCGGCGCCTTGCACAGCCAGGTGGTGGAAATGTCCCAGGGACAAAAGCAGAGCCGCTTCGTCGCCTGGACCTTTCAGGATCAAGCCCAGCAAGCCGCCTGGCGCCAGGCCCGCTGGAGCTGAAGCCAGGGCCGCTTTTCTCCAGGCGAAAAAAAACCGTGCCCGGATCACTCCGGGACACGGTTTCTACAGCGTCTTACTTGTTAACAGCGTCAGTCAGGCCTTTGGCCACAACGAGCTTGATAACTTTCTTAGCTGCGATTTCGATGGCAGCGCCAGTCGAAGGGTTACGGCCAGTACGGGCAGGACGCTCGGTCACTTTCAGTTTGCCGATACCTGGCAGAGTGATTTCGCCGCCATTTTCCAATTGATCAGCAACGATCTGAGCCAGTTGGTCCAGAGCGTTACGCGCAGTGGTTTTCGGCGCGTCGATAGCTTCGGCAATATCGGCGATCAGTTGGTCTTTAGTAATAGCCATGTGTGTTCCTTCCCTATCAAATTCATTTGGTTTGCAGAGTGCAGTGTCAGCCATCGAGCCGGATCGTCATGACCAGGCACCCCCGGCTCTCCTTGCTCGAAGAATCGCCAAGTGTAGATACCGAAATCGGGGTTTGGTTCGACCTGACAACTGCTGAATGCACGCTTTGCGCCGTCTAGAGCGCAAGACGGGGCAAAACTAGCACAGAGACGGGGAAATATCCGCCTCTACCTAGCCATTTGGTCAGCTTTATCGCTCTAAACCGGGAAAAAAAGCCAAAGTGCAGTATGACACCTCTGTCAAAGCGCCTTCGAACAGCGCCAAAACCAATGGGTGCGGTACACTGGGCACTTTTTCGGGGAGTCTGTCCTGCTCCCGCCCACCAGCCGAGAAGCCCATGCCGATCCGTCATTGCATTGTCCACCTGATCGACAAAAAACCCGACGGCACTCCTGCAGTTCTCCACGCCCGCGACCGCGAACTGGCTGAATCAGCCGCCATCGAGAACCTGCTCGCCGACCTCAACGAGAGCTACAACGCCAAACAGGGCAAGGCCTGGGGGTTCTTCCATGCCGAGTCCGGGGCACACCCTTTCAGCGGCTGGCTGAAGGAATACCTGGACGACGGCAAGGACTTCACCGCATTCAGCCGGGTCGCCGTCGAGCACCTGCAAAAGCTGATGGAAGAATCCAACCTATCCACTGGCGGCCACGTGCTGTTTGCCCATTACCAGCAAGGCATGACCGACTACCTGGCCATCGCCCTGCTGCACCACAGCGAAGGGGTGGCAGTGAATGCCGAACTGGATGTGACGCCCTCGCGCCATCTGGACCTAGGCCAATTGCACCTGGCCGCACGGATCAATATTTCCGAGTGGCAGAACAATCGCCAATCCAAGCAGTACATTTCCTTTATCAAGGGCAAGAACGGCAAAAAGGTCTCCGAGTACTTTCGCGACTTTATCGGCTGCCAGGAAGGCGTCGACGGCCCGGGCGAGACCCGCACCTTGCTCAAGGCGTTCAGCGACTTTGTCGAGAGCGAAGACCTGCCTGAAGATGACGCCCGGGAAAAAACCAAGACCCTGGTCGACTACGCCAGCAGCCAGGCCAAAATGGGCGAGCCCATGGGCCTGGAGGAGCTTTCCGGGCTGATTGACGAAGAGCGCCCGCGGGCCTTCTACGACCATATCCGCAACAAGGACTACGGCCTGTCGCCAGAGATCCCGGCGGACAAACGCACCCTCAACCAGTTCCGCCGCTTCACCGGCCGCGCCGAAGGCCTGTCCATCAGCTTCGAAGCCCATCTGCTGGGTTCGAAGATCGAGTATGACGAGGAAGCGGGCACCCTGATTATCAAGGGATTGCCCACCCAACTGACCGACCAGTTGAAGCGGCGTAACTGATGCTCAACCGAGTGCTCAAGAAATTCCTGCTGATCCTGCTGGTGGTCGTGGTCTACCAGCACTGGGGCAAGATCGAGCGGCTGTTCAACCCGGCCGGCCAGGTGTCGCAACAGACCCAGGCCAATGCCCGGGTCGTGCTGTATGCCACCGACTGGTGCGGCTACTGCAAGCTGACGCGACGTTTTCTCGACCAGAAGGGGATCCCCTTCAGCGAGTTCGATATCGAAAAATCGGCCGAAGGGCGCAAGGCCTACGAAGCACTAGGCGGGCGGGGCATTCCACTGCTGGACGTCAATGGCACGCTGATCCGTGGCTACAGCCCGGAGGCGATACTGGCAGCGCTCGAGTAGCCGCCAGCCCGCCAGCAGCAGGTGTTAGATCGCCTCAAGCTGAAAACCCAGGCGCGGGAAGTGCACATGCACCACACCCGCCCTGGGGTCCTCGCGCCGCAGAATCAGCTCTTCCCCACCGACAAACACCAACTCCCCCTCCACCGGATCGACGCCATAGTCGGTCGCGGCAATACGTACCCGCTGACCGGCCGCAAAACCGTTGGGGTCGCTAAAGGCTTCAGTGGGCAGCGCGGCGGGCGTGGCCAGGCGAGCAATCTCCAGGGCTTCCTCGGCCCCCAGCGCACTCGACGCACCATGACCAAACGCCAGGACCCTGGCCAGCCACGTGGCCACCGCCGGATAAGCATCGACCAGCGGTGCAGTGACGGGCGTGCCCTTGAGAAACCACAATGGGTGAGCCAGGGCAAAGTCAGCGATGGACGGCGCACCAAACAGGAAATCGCCTTCCTCACGCTGCAGCTGCTGTTCCAGCCGGGCCATCAACGCCGGCCATTGGTGCCGCGCCAGTTCAGGGCTCAGGCGGGTAGTGCTGCCGCCCTTGAACAGGGCAGCCCGGTCCGCGAGAAACGCCTTGATTGCTTCGGGCGGCAACGCGGCAAAACGCGCCGCCACCGACTCGGGCTGGAACACCAGGCTGACGGCATGCTGGAAGATCACCGTATCGGCCCAGGCGGCAAAACTCGCCACGATCACTTCCTGGCCCTCGGGAAACAGCGCCGGGCCGGCTTTGGCCTGCTCCAGGCGCCGCGCAATCAAGGCTGTGTCGCAATAGATATCGGCCCCTATCTGCAACACCGGGGTCTTGCGGTAGCCGCCAGTCAAGGCGGTCAGATCGGGTTTTGGCATCACCGGCGAGATCTTCACCGAACGCCAGGACAGGCTCTTGAACCCCAGCAGCAGCCGGGCCTTCTCGGCAAAGGGGGAAGCCGGATAATGATGAAGAATCAAATCTGACATGCTGGTTCCACCGATCTTATAGGGAATTCCGCAGCTTAGCGCGCAATCCCCGGGCGGCCTATAAGAACCCATCAGTCAGCTTAGGGTCACCGCCATGCTCGCCACCAGGCATTCCTTGGCGCTTTTTCTGAGCTTCTTGATCAACCGCTCCTGGCGCAACGCCTCGCCCTTGTCGCGGCAGGCCTCGACATACACCAACGCCACCGCCGGGCTGGAATGGAAAAACCGCGCGCCCTTGCCGCTTTGGTGCAAAGCAAAGCGCCGCTGCGGGTCGTCGCTGATCCCGCAGTAGAGCGAACCATTAGCCGCGCGCACCAGATAGACAAACCAGCGTTTGCTAGGCGGTTCGACACTCGCAGGGGCTGGTTCGCGGCTGTTCACGGGCACTTGAGGCTGACAGGAAACGGGCGGCGATAGTACCAGAACCTAACGCCCGGCCTGGAAGGCCTTGAGCCCTTTGAGGGCCTGGGCGCGCACGGCATTCTTCACCAGCGGCGTCCAGCCCAGCAGCAGGCCCTTGGTACCCAGGGCCTGGCGTGCCCAGCGCCAGAGGTCAAAGTGATCGTGGTGCTCGCAGATCTTGCCGTCTCGAAAGACAAAGCGCGCCTGGATATCGTTGACCACTGTATTGCCGGTCTGGCTGAACAGATAGGTGGCGACCCAGTGAGCGCTGCCGCTGCGTTCATCGGCCCGCACCAGGTCGAACGTCAGCGAAAAATCCTTGGCCCGGGTGGTGAGCATGCGCCACATATCGCCGGCATCACGCCCACGCAACTCGCCGAAGGCCGGATCGCTGAAGACCACGTCATCGGTGTAGCAAGCGCTCATCGCCTCGGCATCGAGCCGCTGGAAGGCTGTGTAGAACTGCGTGATCAGGGCAGTGTGGGCGTCACTCATGGGCAGGCTCCGAGAAGGCAAAAGGTGCCTGCACGATAGTCCGCAATGGCCTGGCTGACTACGGGCATTCGCTGGCCGAATGCCCGTAGTACGCATCGCTTAGAGCTTCTCGGCCTTGACCTGCACGTATTGTGCTCGCCCGGCGCCCATCCCGGCGATGATCGCCCCCGTGCCAATGACCGCGAAGATCCAACCCAGAGCCTCCCAACTGCCGGTCAGGTCATGCACCAGCCCGACGGCAAACGGCCCGATGGACGCCAGGGTGTAACCAATGCCCTGAGCCATGCCCGATAGGTTCGCCGCCACATGGGCATCGCGTGAACGCAGCACAATCAAGGTCAACGCCAGGCTGAACGTACCGCCCTGCCCCAGGCCCAGCAGAATCGCCCAGCCCCACAGCCCGTCGAGCGGGGCATACAGGCACCCGAACAGACCGGCCAGGGTCAGCAGCATCACCACCAGGATCGCCAGCCGCTGATCCTTGCCGCGCGTGGCCAGCCAGGGCGCCGCCAGCGAGCTGCCCAACTGGATAACTATCGAACCCGAGAGCACGAGCCCTGCCTGGGTCGGCGTTAGCCCGCGGCCGATCAGGACCGACGGCAACCAGCCAAAGACGATATAGGCCAGTGAAGATTGCAGGCCCATATACAGGGTCACCTGCCAGGCCAGCGGATCGCGCAACAAACCGCGAACCCGATAAGCCACTTGATGAGCGCCCTGCTTCGGGCCGACCTGCGGTAACCAGAACACCGCTGCGATCAACGCCGGCACCATCCAGAAGCCCAGCCCCATGGCCCAGCTACCCGAAAAATACTCACTCAGCGGCACCGTCGAGCCCGCCGCCAGCGCCGCCCCCAAGCACAACGCCATGGTGTAGACGCCGGTCATGCTGCCTGCGTGCCGGGCGAAATCCCGTTTGACGATACCCGGCAGCAACACCCCAATCACGCCAATACTGGCACCGGCCAGAATGCTCCCGGCAAACAGCCCGACCTCGCCAAACGAGCTGCGCAGGATAATCCCGCCCGCCAGGGTCAACAGAATCCCCAGCACCACTCGCTCGCTGCCAAAGCGTCGCGCCAGCATCGGCGCCAACGGCGCGAACAGTCCCAGGCACAGCACCGGTAATGTGGTCAGCAGGCCGGCCTGGGCCGCCGACAGGCCCAAGCTCGCCGACACGTCGCCGAGCAGCGGCGCGACACTCGACAGGGCCGGGCGCAGGTTCAACGCCACCAGAACCAGCCCGAGCAGCAGGAGCCAGGGCCGGCGTACCAGCGGATGGCTGTGCTGGACCTGCTCATCATCGGCCTCGGCGTCGATCAACAGTTGGTCGAGTTCGACCGCGGTACTCGCAGGCGCATTGATAGCGCCCTGGCTGGAGGGTGTGGGCATTGGCATCTCGGATTCAGGGTTCATTGATCAAGGTCCGGCAGAGGGCTTTGGCTCGTTCGGGATCTTGCTGCTCGACCGCCGCCAGCAGCTCGACATGCAGGTCGAACACCGATTGGCGACGTGGGGTGAGCGTAAGGGTCTGGCGCAGCGCGCCGCCGATCACGTTGGAGAAATAGCGGTACAGCTCGCTGAGCATCGGGTTGTGCGCGGCATCCACCAGGCGTCGGTGGAAAATCAGGTCGCAGGCGATGTAGCTGTCCAGATCACCGTGGTAGTGATTGCCACTGACCGACAGCGCCTCGCGCAGGCCCGCCAGGTCTTCCTCGGTACGGCGCAGGGCGGCCAGGCCGATGGCCTCGACCTCAAGGATATGCCGTGTTTCCCGGGCCTGGTCCAGCGAGCAGCGGGACAAGGCCTGCAGGGTCGCCAGCGGGTCGACCAGGGCACGCAGGTAGCTGCCGTCGCCTTGGCGGATCTCGATCAGCCCGGAAAACGCCAGCACACGCATGGCCTCGCGCACGGTATTGCGACTGATACCCAGCTCGGCCGCCAGTTCGGGCTCGGTGGGCAGGCGTTCGCCAATCGCCCAGGTGCCGCTGTTGATGCGTTTGCGCAACTGTTCCAGGGCCTGATCGACCAGGGAACGCTTTATCAGGGGAAGCGTGTTCGACATGGGGCTCGCCTTAACATCCAATCATCGGACGAATTGACGCAGCTTAATCACATGCCTCGCTAACCGCCAGCAAAAACCCCAGCCCTGTAGGCGCAAGGCTCGCGCCTACAGGACTTCAACAGGAGCTCAGTGCATCAATGCAGGATCTGGCTCAGGAACAGCCGGGTGCGGTCGTTCTGCGGGTGGTCGAAGAAATCGTTCGGTGCGGCCTGCTCGACGATCTCGCCCTTGTCCATAAAGATCACCCGGTTCGCCACCGTGCGGGCAAACCCCATTTCATGGGTCACGCAGAGCATGGTCATGCCGTCTTCGGCCAGACCGATCATGGTGTCGAGCACTTCCTTGACCATTTCCGGGTCAAGGGCCGAAGTCGGTTCGTCGAACAGCATGATCTTCGGTTTCATGCACAGCGCCCGGGCAATCGCCACGCGCTGCTGCTGCCCCCCGGACAACTGCCCCGGGTACTTGTGCGCCTGCTCGGGGATACGCACACGCTCCAGGTAATGCATGGCGATCTCCTCGGCCTTGCGCTTGGGCAACTTGCGCACCCACATCGGCGCCAGTGTGCAGTTCTGCAGGATGGTCAGGTGCGGGAACAGGTTGAAATGCTGGAACACCATGCCGACTTCACGGCGGATCGCCTCGATCTGCTTGAGGTCGTTGGTCAGCTCCACGCCATCGACCACAATGCGCCCCTGCTGGTGTTCTTCCAGGCGATTGAGGCAACGGATCGTGGTCGACTTGCCGGACCCCGACGGCCCGCAGAGCACAATGCGTTCGCCCTGCTGGACGTTCAGATTGATGTCCTTGAGGACGTGGAATTGCCCGTACCACTTGTTTACGCCCTGCATCTGGATAATGCCTTGCGGGCTCACAGGCTGTTTGTTCGCTTCACTCATCACTCAACTCCTAACGCTTGTGGCCTGTGTCCAGCTTGCGCTCCAGATGCATGGAGTAGCGGGACATACCAAAACAGAAAATCCAGAACACCAGGGCGGCGAAGACATAGCCTTCGGTGGCCATACCCAGCCATTTCGGATCGGCGGCAGCCTGTTTGACACTGTTGAGCAGGTCGAACAGGCCAATGATGATGACCAGGCTGGTGTCCTTGAACAGCGCGATAAAGGTATTGACGATCCCCGGGATCACCAGCTTGAGGGCTTGCGGCAGAATCACCAGCCCCATGCTACGCCAGTACCCCAGGCCCATGGCCGCGGCGGCTTCGTACTGCCCCTTGGGAATGGCCTGCAGACCACCGCGCACCACCTCGGCAACATAAGCCGACTGGAACAGGATCACCCCGATCAGCGCTCGCAGCAGCTTGTCGAAATTCATGCCCTCGGGCAGGAACAGCGGCAGCATCACCGAGGACATGAACAGCACGGTGATCAACGGCACACCCCGCCAGAACTCGATAAAGGTCACGCAGACCACGCGAATCGCCGGCATCTTCGAGCGCCGGCCCAGGGCCAGGATAATCCCCAGCGGCAAGGCCCCGGCAATGCCCACGGTAGCGATCACCAGGGTCAGCATCAGGCCGCCCCACTGGCTGGTGGCGACGTTGCTCAGGCCGAACACCCCGCCGTGCAGCAGGCTGTAGGCCACGATCGGATAGATCACCAGAAAGCTCAGACCGTAGACCGCCTTGCGCGGGAAGCGCGCGATAAACAGCGGCGCGGCACCGATCACCGCCAGCCAGACGGTCAGGTCGACCCGCCAGCGCAGCTCGCTCGGGTAATAGCCGTACATGAACTGGCCGAACCGCTGCTGGATAAACACCCAGCAGGCGCCTTCCTTGGTGCAATCGGCGCGCGTGGTGCCGACCCAGTTGGCGTCGACAAAGGCCCAGCTGATGATCGGCGGGACCACCAGCCAGATCAGGTAGAACGCCAGCAGCGTCAACAGGGTGTTGAGCCAGTTGGAGAACAGGTTGGCCCGCATCCAGGCCACGATGCCGATGCTGCTGCTAGGCGGTGGCATGTCGGGCTTGAAGGTATGTGTCGTCATGCGCCTCTCCTCAGCGTTCGATCAGCGCAATGCGCTTGTTGTACCAGTTCATCAGCAGGGAAATGCTGATGCTGATCGCCAGGTACACGCTCATGGTGATGGCAATGACCTCAATGGCCTGCCCGGTCTGGTTGAGCACCGTGCCAGCAAACAGCGAGACCATTTCCGGATAGCCGATACCGGCCGCCAGCGAGGAATTCTTCGCCAGGTTCAGGTACTGGCTGGTCAACGGCGGGATAATCACCCGCAGCGCCTGGGGAATGATGACCTTGCGCAGCGTCGGCCCGTTGCGCAGCCCCAGGGAGCGGGCCGCCTCGGTCTGGCCATGGCTGACCGACTTGATCCCCGACCGCACGATCTCGGCAATGAAGGCCGCGGTATACACCGTCAACGCCAGGGTCAGGGCCAACAGCTCGGGGATCAGCACCCAGCCACCGACAAAGTTGAAGCCCTTGAGCTCGGGCAGCTCCCAATGCACCGGCGCACCGAACAGCAGCACGCTGAGCGCGGGAATCACCAGCAACAGCGCCAGCCCCGCCCAGACACTGTGGAAAGGCACGCCGCTGGCTTCAAAGCGTCGCTTGGCCCAGCGCGACATGGCCACGATCGCGACAATTGCCAGCACCACGCTGACCACGAACGGCCAGAAGCCGTCGGCCGCAATCGCTGCTGGCATATTGATACCGCGGCTGCTGATAAAGAACGTATCGCCGAAATTGTGGCTGTTGCGCGGTCCCGGCATGGTCAGGAACACCGCGAAGTACCAAAAGAGGATTTGCAGCAATGGCGGGATATTGCGAAAGATCTCGACATAAACCGTGGCCAGCTTGCTGACGATCCAGTTGGGCGAAAGCCGCGCAACGCCGATGACAAAACCCAGCAGCGTCGCCAGGACCACCCCGATCACTGTCACCAGCAGCGTATTGAGCAGGCCGATCACAAAGACCCGCGCGTAGCTGTCCGATTCGGTGTAGTCGATCAGGTGTTGCGCGATGCCGAAGCCGGCACTGCGCTCGAGGAAATCGAAACCCGAGGTGATGCCCCGGTGTTGCAGATTGGTCTGGGTGTTATGGAACAAGTACCAGCCCATCGAGACCACCGCGACAATCGTGATGATCTGAAACAGCCAAGCGCGCACCCGCGGATCGCTGAGGGAGAACCTCTGCTTGGGCGCGCCGATTTGATTTTGCATGAAGTGCCCCAGGAGTCATGGAACAGAACGTCACCCGGTGGTTGGCCCACCGGGTGACAGAACCATCAGCGCACAGGTGGTGCGTATTGGATGCCGCCGTTGTTCCACAGCGCATTGAGGCCGCGGTCGATGGCCAGCGGCGTGCTCTTGCCCAGGTTGCGCTCGAACACTTCGCCGTAGTTGCCGACCTGGCCGACGATCTTCACGACCCAGTCCTTCGGCAATTTCAGGTCCTTGCCGTACTCGCCGTCGCCACCGAGCAGACGCGCAACGTCCGGGTTCTTGGTCGACTTGGCTTCTTCGGCCACATTCTTGGAGGTCACGCCTGCCTCTTCGGCATTGAGCATGGCGAACAGGGTCCACTTGACGATGCTGAACCACTCCTCGTCGCCCTTGCGCACGACCGGGCCCAGGGGCTCCTTGGAAATGGTTTCCGGCAACACCACGTAGTCACCCGGCGCAGCCAGCTTGCTGCGCTGTGCGTAAAGCTGGGACTTGTCCGAGGTCAGCACGTCGCAACGGCCGGATTCCAGCGACTTGGCGCTCTCATCGGATGTGTCGAAAGTGATCGGGGTGTACTTCAGGCCGTTGCCACGGAAGTAGTCGGAGACGTTCAGCTCGGTGGTGGTGCCCGCCTGAATGCAGATGGTGGCGCCGTCGAGCTCCTTGGCGCTTTTAACGCCCAGCTTATTGTTCACTAGGAAGCCGATGCCGTCGTAATAGGTCACGCCGGTAAAGACCAGGCCCATGCCCGAGTCACGGGAACTGGTCCAGGTGGTGTTGCGCGACAGCACATCGATTTCGCCGGACTGCAGCGCGGTGAAGCGCTCCTTGGCATTCAACTGGCTGAACTTGACCTTGGTCGCATCGCCGAAGACCGCCGCCGCGATGGCGCGGCACACATCGGCATCGATGCCGACAATCTTGCCCTGGGCATCAGGGACCGAAAAGCCCGGCAGGCCATCACTGACCCCGCATTGCACAAAGCCTTTCTTCTGTACCGCGTCGAGGGTCGCGCCCGCCTGGGCGAAACCGCTGACCCCGAGAGCCGCGGCGGCGGTCACGATAGCCAGGGTGGATTTCAGCATCTTCATTCAAACCTCCAGTTTGCTCTTGTTGTGTCGGAGCTTGAGTCCTGCCGCACCCTTGTGAGGCGCTATTGACCCGTGTTGGCGTGTTGTGGGGGTCAAGCAGCGTAGGACCTGAGCTATGAGTTTAGTTGGGGAAAATTTCCCGGATGAAAAACTCACCTCTCACCAATCGGCCGAACGGGCATCAGCCCTTGCGCTGTTCGCTAAGCCCTTTCGGCCACCGGCGAACCTGAATCGAAACCGGTCACCCGGTTCCTCTGCTATCCCACAGCCGGCGGATGCCTGTTAGTGTTACCGCCGGGGTGAATGCATCGATTGCGGTTTTATCCATAGCAAGGCCCGTACCATTTCGATCGCTAAAGCGTTTCAGCCACCGTTAAAGGCGCGAACGTACAGATTGGCGACATCTTCTTCACCCATCGACCCAGCGTGCACCTGTACCCCGCCCGAATGCGGGGCGCGCGCCCAACAATGGAGCAGCCATGACCGAAACACTGACCCTAGAGCCCGCCAAGACCGCCGACGCCTGCGTCATCTGGCTCCACGGCCTGGGCGCCGACCGCTATGATTTCCTGCCGGTGGCCGAAGCCCTGCAGCAAAGCCTGCTCAGCACCCGCTTCGTGCTGCCCCAGGCACCGACCCGGGCGGTCACCATCAATGGCGGCTATGCCATGCCAAGTTGGTACGACATTCTCGCCATGAGCCCGGCCCGGGCGATCGACCGCGAGCAACTCGACGCCTCCGCCCAGAGCGTCATCGACCTGATCGAACAGCAGCGCACCAACGGAATAGACCCTTCGCGGATTTTTCTCGCCGGGTTTTCCCAGGGCGGCGCCGTAGTCCTGCACACCGCCTACCTGAAATGGCAGGGTCCGCTGGGTGGCGTACTTGCCCTCTCGACCTACGCCCCCAGCTTCAGCGACGCGATGCAGTTATCCGCCAGCCAGCAACGAATCCCGGCCTACTGCCTGCACGGGCACTACGACGAAGTCGTGCAGAACACCATGGGGCGCACGGCCTACGAGCATTTGAAGCGCCTTGATGTCACCGTGACATGGCAGGAATACCCAATGGGTCATGAAGTGTTACCTGAGGAAATACGCGACATCGGCACCTGGCTGGCCGCTCGTTTGCGCTGATAGCAGTAACGCACTACGCCGCGCCCGTTTCTTGCATTACACTGGCCGGCGTACATTCCTTAACCAATTGATGAGATGACCGTGCTCAAAGCACTCAAGAAAATGTTCGGTAAAAGCGAGGCTGAGCAGCTCGCGTCAGGTTCCAGCGCCCCTTCTTCTTCCTCCGGCAGCCGCAACGATGCGTCGCAGCCCGAGCGCGCCGCGCCTGTCCGCCAGCCGAAGTCGCCGACGGCTACCCCGCCGGCCGCGGTCGAATCCGCCCCGGCGCCCATCGCCAAGGCAGAACAGCCTCGTCGCGAACGCGCGCCCAAGCCCGTGGCCAAGCCATGGAAACTCGAAGACTTCGTGGTCGAACCGCAAGAGGGCAAGACCCGCTTCCACGACTTCAAGCTCTCACCCGAATTGATGCATGCCATCCACGACTTGGGCTTCCCATACTGCACGCCGATCCAGGCCCAGGTACTGGGTTTCACCCTGCGTGGCCAGGACGCCATTGGCCGGGCCCAGACCGGCACCGGCAAGACCGCCGCCTTCCTGATCTCGATCATCACCCAGCTGCAGCAGACCCCGCCGCCCAAAGAACGCTACATGGGTGAGCCACGGGCGCTGATCATCGCGCCGACCCGTGAACTGGTGGTGCAGATCGCCAAGGACGCCGCCAGCCTGACCCAATACACCGGCCTTAATGTGATGAGCTTTGTCGGTGGCATGGACTTCGACAAACAGCTCAAGCAACTCGAAGCCCGCCACTGCGACATCCTCGTCGCCACACCAGGCCGTCTGCTGGACTTCGCCCAGCGCGGCGAAGTCCACCTGGACATGGTCGAAGTGATGGTGCTGGACGAAGCTGACCGCATGCTCGACATGGGTTTTATCCCGCAAGTACGCCAGATCATTCGCCAGACCCCGCCGAAGAACGAGCGCCAGACGCTGCTGTTCTCCGCGACCTTCACCGACGACGTGATGAACCTGGCCAAGCAATGGACCACCGACCCGGCCATCGTCGAGATCGAGGCCGAGAACGTTGCCAACGCTTCCGTCGAGCAACATATCTATGCCGTGGCCGGTGCCGACAAGTACAAGCTGCTCTATAACCTGGTCACCGACAACGGTTGGGAACGGGTCATGGTCTTCGCCAACCGCAAGGACGAAGTGCGCCGTATCGAAGAGCGCCTGGTGCGCGACGGCGTCAATGCCGCCCAACTGTCCGGCGATGTGCCGCAGCACAAGCGCATCAAGACTCTGGAGGGCTTTCGCGAAGGCAAGATCCGCGTTCTGGTCGCCACCGACGTGGCCGGGCGCGGCATCCATATCGACGGCATCAGCCACGTGATCAACTTCACCCTGCCCGAAGTGCCGGATGACTACGTGCACCGGATCGGCCGTACCGGTCGGGCCGGCGCCAGCGGTGTGTCCATCAGCTTCGCCGGTGAGGACGACTCCTACCAGTTGCCCTCTATCGAAGAACTGTTGGGGCGCAAGATCAGCTGCGAGACACCGCCAGCCGAGCTGCTGCGTCCGGTTGTGCGCAAGCCCGCCCAGCACTGACCGGGACTCACGACGCCGGTCGTGATCCACGAAAGAACGCCACCCGTCTCCAGGTGGCGTTTTTTTTCGCCTGTCGATTGCGAGACAGAACAAAAAGTCCATAATGGACAAATTAGTTTATAATCCATCGACTGGAGCCCCTCATGTCCACGCCCCTCGTGATTGACCGCCAGCAAGCCAGCCAGCACCTGCAGCAGATCGACGTGCCGCAGATTCTGCGCAAGCTGTTCCGCGACCTGGCCGCCGGCAGCGCCGTGCAGCCGGCCCAGCAACTGGTGGAATTCCCCCAGGGTGGCGGCGACTTTATCAACTACCTGGGCGTGCTGGCCGAAGAGCGCGTCTATGGGGTCAAGACCTCGCCTTACATCGTGCGTGCCCAAGGGCCGCTGGTAACCGCCTGGACCCTGCTGATGTCCATGGAAACCGGCCAGCCATTGCTGCTCTGCGATGCCGGCGAACTGACCACCGCGCGCACCGCCGCAACCACCGCGGTCGCGGTCGATGCGCTGGCGCCGGCAACGGCCACGCGCTTGGCGATTATCGGCAGCGGCCCGGTCGCCCTGGCCCACCTGCACTATGTAAAAAGCCAGCGCGACTGGCAGTCGATCCATCTCTACTCGCCCAGCCTGGCGGGCAAAGGCAGCGAAGAACGGGCTCGTCTAAGCGCGCTGGATCCACGCCTGGAAATCGCCGCCAGCCTTGAGGCTGCCGTGCTCGACGCCGACGTCATCATGCTCTGCACCTCGTCGGCCGGGCCGGTGCTCGACCCACGCCAGCTGAGCAAGCCAGCGCTGATCACCTCCATCAGCACCAACGCCCCGCGCGCCCATGAGGTGCCACCCGTGAGCCTGGGCGACATGCAGGTCTACTGCGACTACCGCAAGACCACCCCGGGTTCGGCCGGCGAAATGCTGATCGCCAGCGCCGAACATGGCTGGGACAGCAGCGCCATCCAGGGCGACCTGGCCGAACTGCTCAGCGGACAAACGCCACGGCCGCAGTACAGCCGCTCGGTGTTCTTCCGCTCCATCGGCCTGGGCCTGGAAGACATCGCCCTGGCCAATGCCCTCTATCGCCTGCAAGCCTGAAGCCGGTTGCCATTGAACACCCCAGGAGATTTGGCATGAGCCAGGCAGACTTCATCATTATCGGCGGCGGTATTGCCGGCGCCTCCACCGGCTACTGGCTGGCCCCCCACGGGCGGGTCATCGTGCTGGAGCGCGAGTCTCATCCGGGCTATCACTCCACCGGCCGGTCGGCCGCACTCTACACCGCCGCCTATGGCACCCCGCAGGTTCGCTCCCTGACCCTGGCCAGCCGGGCGTTCTTCGATCAGCCACCAGCAGGTTTCAGTGAGCACCCGCTGTTGAGCCCGCGCGGTGAAATGACCGTGGACTTCAGCGGCGACCCGGTCGAGCTGAACAGCCAGTACTTGAGTGCCAGGGCCAGCGTGCCGCAGATGCAGTTGCTCAGCGCCGACGAAGCCTGTGCACGCCTGCCGATCCTGCGGCGGGACAAGGTCCATGGTGCGATCTATGACCCCAGTGCCAGCGATATCGACACCGACGCCCTGCACCAGGGCTACCTGCGCGGCATCCGCCGCCAACAGGGCGAAGTGCACACCGACTGTGAAGTCCTGGGCCTGACGCGGGATGCCGAAGGCCTGTGGCAGGTGCGTACCGCCGAACAGGTGTTTAGCGCCCCGGTGGTGATCAACGCCGCCGGTGCCTGGGCCGACCAGATCGGGGCCCTGGCCGGGGCCCAACCTCTGGGGCTGCAACCCAAACGCCGGGCAGCCTTCATTTTTGCGCCACCTGAAGGCCTGGAATGCCATGACTGGCCGATGCTGGTCAGCCTCGACGAGTCCTTCTACATGAAGCCCGACGCGGGGATGTTCCTCGGCTCGCCAGCCAATGCCGACCCGGTCGAGCCCCACGACGTGCAGCCCGAAGAGCTGGACATCGCCATGGGCATCTACCAGATCGAAGAAGCGACCACCCTGACCATTCGCCGGCCGACCCGCACCTGGGCCGGGCTGCGCAGCTTTGTCGAGGACGGCAATCTGGTGAGCGGTTTCGATCCGCACGTCCCGGGGCTGTATTGGGTCGTGGGCCAGGGCGGCTATGGCATCCAGACCTCGCCAGCCATGGGTCAGGCCAGTGCCGCGCTGGTGCGGGGCGAACCGCTGCCCGAGTCACTGCGTGAATTCGGCCTGAACGCCCAGATGCTCGGCCCCGCCCGCCTGCGCGGATGACGTGTCGCCGCGCTTGCGGCACACTGGCGGCGCCCTTGTCCAAAGGGCGCTGATATCGCCCGGAGAAACCGCCATGCCCCCTGGACAAGACCCTGCCCTGGATAACTTCCGCGCGATTGCCGATGCCATCGCCACGCTGTTTTTTCCCCACGCCGAAGTGGTGCTGCACGACCTGCGCACGCAAAAGGTCGACTACATCGCCAACAATATTTCCAAACGGGAAATCGGCGACGACGCGGCCCTCGACGATATGCTCAGCGAGGACATCAGCGACCGGAATATCGGCCCCTACGAAAAGCTCAACTGGGACGGCCAGAAGATTCGCAGCGTCAGCACCGTGCTGCGTGACAGCCAGGGCACGCCGCAGGCGGTGCTTTGCCTGAACCTGAACATCTCGCTGTTTGAAAGCGCCAAGGCGGCGCTGGACCTGTTTCTTTCGCCCAGCAAACTGATCCCCCAACCCGACGCGCTGTTTCGCGATGACTGGCAGGAGCGGATCAATACCTTTCTCAACAGCTGGCTGCGTCAGCGCCAGATCAGCCTGAACCTGCTGACCCGCGACCATAAGCGCGAGCTGGTACTAGCCCTGCATGCCGAAGGCGCATTCAAGGGCAAGAGCGCGGCCAACTATGTGGCGAACGTACTGGGGATGGGCCGGGCAACGGTGTACAAACACCTGAAGGAATTGAAGGCCCAAGACTGATCATGGGCAACCCCTCGCGGGCCTGCCCATGGCGGCGAGCTATCAGTCGCCGTAGATATCGGACTTGAAGTACTTGGCCTGGATCTTCTGATACTCGCCATTGGCGCGGAGATCGTCGATGGCCTTGTTCAACTGGCCGACCAGCTCGGTATTACCCTTGCGTACCGCGATTCCGGAACCTTCGCCCACATAATGCGGATCCTTGAGTTCCGGACCGACAAAGGCGAAGTCCTGGCCACGCGGCGTTTCCAGGAAACCCTGCTCCAGCGGAATGGTATCGGCGAACACGCCATCCAGTCGGCCGGAAGCCAGGTCCATAAAGATCTCTTCATTACTGCTGTAGCGCACCGCCTCGATCCCCTTGGGCACCAGTACTTCGGTGACATAACGATCGGTGGTCGTGGCACGCTGTACGCCGATGCGCTTGCCCTTGAGGTTGGCGTAGTCGTTGTCCACCACCGCGCCCTTCTTCATCGCCAGCCGGGCCGAGGTGAAGTAGTACTTGTGGGTGAAGTCGACGGATTTCTTGCGCTCCTCGGTGATGGTGATCGAGGACAGGGCCGCGTCGATTTTCTTGACCTTGAGCGACGGAATCAGCCCGTCGAACTCCTGCTCGGTCCAGACGCACTTGACCTGCATCTGCGCGCAGAGGGCATTGCCGATGTCGTAGTCAAAACCGGCAATCTTGCCTTCCGGGGTCTTGAACGCGAAGGGCGGATAGGCCGCCTCGATGCCGAGGCGCAGGGTCTGTTCGGCGGCCAACAGGTTCGTACTGGCGAACAGACTCAGGGCCAGGCCGCTGATCAGGGTGAACTTCTTCATGCTGGGGCTCCCGCTCGTTATTGGAGGTGTGTGGCTAGACAGAAGAAAGAAGAGAAAACTCTTTTTTGTACTTATAAATCCATATTGGACTTTTACGTACAAACCGTCAACGCACACCCGTCGCCCCGGATCCCGTCGGCGCCAGCATCCAGGCGAACACTTCAAGCGGCCCGCAACGCCCGCCAGCACGCGGGCGTCTAGAGGGAGCGGTAAGTCTTAGAGATTGGGCTTATTTTTCCCAGCGCTGCTGCGCCGCCTGATCGCTCGCGCGCCCCTCGACCCAGCGCGGGCCTTGGGCGCCGGTTTCCTTTTTCCAGAACGGGGCGCGAGTCTTGAGGTAATCCATGATGAAGTTGCAGGCGTCGAAAGCCGCCTGGCGATGGGCACTGGCCACGCCGACAAAGACAATCGGCTCACCCGGCTCCAGGCCGCCGATACGGTGCACAATCTCCAGGCGCAGCAGCGGCCAGCGCTGCTCCGCTTCCTCGGCAATCTTGCCAAGGGCTTTCTCGGTCATCCCCGGATAATGTTCGAGGAACAACCCGGCAACGTCCTGGCCATCGTTGAAGTCGCGCACATAGCCGACAAAACTCACCACCGCGCCAATCCCCAGGTTGGCCGCATGCAACGCATTGACCTCGGTCCCCGGATCGAACGGCACCGCCTGTACCCGGATCACCATTTCAGCCTCCGGTCACGGTCGGAAAAAACGCCACTTCATCACCATCCCCCAACGGCTCGTCCAGCGCGCACAGCTCCTGATTGCGGGCACACATCAGGTTCTGCTCGGCCAATACCGCCCAGACCCCGCCACGCTGCAACAGGGCCTGGCGAACATCGTCAATGGTCGTAAACGCCCCGACCACCGACTCACTGTCCAGGCCAAGGGTTTCGCGATAGCGAGCGAAATACTGCACATCGAGCTTCATGCCGGCGTCACCTGGTAGTGACCACTTTTGCCGCCGCGTTTTTCCAGCAGGCAGACCGACTCGATGGTCATGCCCCGGTCCACGGCCTTGCACATATCGTAGATCGTCAACGCGGCGACACTGGCGGCGGTCAGCGCCTCCATTTCCACGCCCGTCTGCCCGGCGAGCTTGCAGCGCGCGATGATCCGGACGGCATCGACGCCTTCGGCGCTCAGCTCGACCTTGACGCTGGTCAGCATCAGCGGATGGCACAGGGGGATCAGATCGGAGGTCTTCTTCGCGGCCTGGATCCCGGCAATGCGCGCCACGGCAAAGACATCCCCCTTGGGGTGACCGCCGCTGACAATCATTTGCAGGGTTTGCGGCTGCATTCGCACCAGGGCTTGCGCCACCGCCTCGCGGGACGTCACCGCTTTATCGGTGACATCGACCATGTTGGCGCGGCCTTGGGAATCGAGATGGGTCAGCACGGTTGTTCCTCCAGATAGGAGAAACATTTAAGCAAGGGCAAGGGCAAGCGGCAAGCGAAGCGCGTGTCCGCCCTTCACTTGCCGCCTGCCGCTTACCGCTGGTTGCTGCTTATAGATGTGATTCGGCGTATTCGGCCAGGATCGACCGCGGCACCCCTTGCAGAGTGATATGCACGCCGTTGGGGAAGTCCTTGAAACGTTCGGTCAGGTAGGTCAGGCCCGAACTCGTCGCGGACAGGTAAGGGGTGTCGATCTGCGCCAGGTTACCCAGGCACACCACTTTGGAACCGGCGCCCGCACGGGTGATGATGGTTTTCATCTGGTGCGGGGTGAGGTTCTGGCATTCGTCGATCAGGATCAGGCTTTGCTGGAAGCTGCGCCCACGGATGTAGTTAAGGGATTTGAACTGCAACGGCACCTTGCTCAGGATGTAGTCGACGCTGCCATGGGTGTTTTCATCTTCCATATGCAGGGCTTCGAGGTTGTCGGTAATGGCCCCCAGCCAGGGCTCCATTTTCTCCGCCTCGGTGCCGGGTAGAAAGCCGATTTCCTGATCCAGGCCCTGCACACTACGGGTCGCGATAATGCGCCGGTAGCGCTTAGTGACCATGGTCTGCTCGATGGCCGCTGCCAGCGCCAGGATGGTCTTGCCCGAGCCCGCGGCGCCGGACAGGTTGACCAGGTGGATATCCGGATCAAGCAAGGCATACAGCGCCAGCGCCTGGTAGATATCACGCGGTTTCAGGCCCCAGGCTTCCTGGTGCATCAGGGGTTCCTGGTGCAGGTCGAGAATCAGCAGGTGGTCCGCGCGGATTTCCTTGATCCAGCCGACAAAACCCTGCTCGTCGATAATGAACTCATTGATATGCACCGCCGGCAGGTTGTCGATCAACTGCACCTGGTGCCAGGTCCGCCCGTGATCCTGGCGGGTCTCGACCTTGCTGACACGATCCCAGAAGGAACCGCTCATGGTGTGATAGCCATTGGGCAGCAGGGAGACATCATCGACCAGTTGGTCGGTGCTGTAGTCCTCGGCGGCAATCCCGCAGGCACGCGCCTTCAGGCGCATATTGATGTCTTTGGTCACCAGCACCAGCGGCAGGTCCTTCTCGCGCGCGTGCAGGTCGATCAACTGATTGATGATGATGTTGTCGTTCAGGTGCTCGGGCAACAGCGTATTGGGGTCGCCGCGCTTACTCATCAGGATCGACAGCAGCCCCTTGGGACCGCTTTTTCCGCGCTGGATCGGCACGCCCAGTTCGACGTCCTCGGGCGAGGCGTCCCCCAGGGTCTTGTCGATCAGGCGGATCGCCTGGCGGCATTCGGCGGCAACGCTGTGATGGCCACTCTTGAGCTTGTCGAGTTCCTCAAGGACCGTCATCGGGATGGCAACGTGGTGTTCTTCGAAGTTCAGCAGCGCGTTTGGATCGTGAATCAATACATTGGTATCGAGCACATAAAGGATTGGCTGGTTGGAAGAAGGGGCGCGTCCGTGATCATCCATACTCGGTCACCTTTGTGGGAGCCAGGTCGACGCAATACCTGAACGGTGCTGCGCCGCGAAGTGACCGTCGAAACCACCTGGAGGGGTCAGGTGAGCTGCACACAAAGTGGGTCTTGAAAGACGCCACCTGTGTCGCAGGTTTCGGCGGTCTGACTCCGTAATACCGCAAAACAGATGACAGGAATAAGCACTTTGACGCTTTTTTGAAGTTTATTTTTCAGGCTGACGAATAGCCCTTGGCGAGCCCGGCCAGCACCGTTAAAGTCAGAAGTCCGCCAGCATCGAAATATCCGAAAAAATCCCCCCGAAATAGCCCTGCACCCAGCAAAAGCGGGCCCTGGCTCACAACCCGGTTAAAAACCCGCCGTACACTTCTGCCAGCCGATACCACTCTGGGCGGTGCTCTTGAGCAACCAGGGCAAGGCACCGCGCGCGCGCTCCTGGCCGTCATGGAAAACCACCACGCCATGCCGCCACAACAGCATCAGGGTCAACACCCGTTGCCCGGCCTGCTCGGCACTGAGTTTGCCGGAAGCATCCTGCGAATCGATGTTCCACAAGGCCACCTGCACGCCCTGGGACTGGAAAAAACCTTCGGCATCGCTACGGCGCTGGCCATAGGGTGGCCGGAACAGCGGGACATAGCTGTCCGGCACGACACTGCGCGCCAGCGCCACACTGCGCAGAATCGAGGCCTCCCAGTCCTGCCAATGGCTGTGGGAACGATACTGCCAGCCCTGCACGCCCACGCACTGGTGCGCATACAGTTCACGCACCGCGCCCACCGAGCTTTTGTCCACGCGATTCTGCAAGGCGTCGCCCAACACAAAGAAGGTCGCGCTGAGCTTCTGCTTGCGCAGGTAATCGACCATCCAGTCTGTATTGCCCAGCATCGGCCCGGGGCCGCCATCGAAGGTCAGTACAAAGAGCCGGTCGTTCAAGTCGGTGCCATTGCGCTCATAGTCGCCGTAGCGTTCGATCTCGCTGCTGACCTGGGGAAACAGCGCAGCCTGGCGCAGTTGCTCATCCAGGTAGCGTTCGTGAAACAGGCGGCTTGGCTCGGCCCAGTTGAAATAGAAGGAGTCGGCGCCCACTTCGAACTTGCCGGCCTGCTCACGCAGGGTGTTGATGTCCTCGACGTAATAGCAGAACGAGGCGTCCTGCTCACAGCTCTGCTGGGCCAGGTCATAGTTGGCCAGCAGGCGCGCCCACCAGCGCTGACGCAGGTGGCTGATGGAGGGCAGGTTGATGCTCTTGAGGCCAAGACGCTGTTTGAGCTCGGTCTCATCCAGGGCTTCGCTGGCGAGCAGGGCCCGGGCAAACATCAAGATCTCCGCCCGCGACGCGACATCGAACAGCGCCGGCGTGTCCAGGGCCTCTGGCCAGGTGCTGCGGTCCAGGGTCGCTGGCTCGCCAGGTGCCGCCAGGCTGGCGAAGCTCCATAGCCAGGCACAGAAGAAAAGAGCAATGCGCACGGTAACCACCTCCATAACCTAACCCGCGGCGCACTATACCTTGATCGCCGCCCGCCGCCGCTACGGCCCGCCCATCGCCTTTGTGACACAGAACGTCGGTCCGGCTATCGGCATCATAGGTGGAGTCAAAGCGCGCCAACCCCTAGAATCCCCCGACGATCAAAGGAGACGACTGCATGCTGATGGTGATTTCCCCCGCCAAGACCCTCGATTTCGAAACACCGCCGGTGACCGAGCGCTTCACCCAGCCGCAGTACCTCGACCATTCGCAGGAACTGATTCAGCAACTGCGCGAGCTCAGCCCCACCCAGATCAGCGAGCTGATGCATGTTTCCGACAAGATCGGCGGCCTCAATGCCGCGCGTTTCGGTAGCTGGACGCCGGCCTTCACCCCCGAGAACGCCAAGCAGGCCTTGCTCGCCTTCAAGGGTGACGTCTATACCGGGCTGAACGCCGAGGACTTCAACGAAGCCGATTTCGAGTTCGCCCAGAACCATCTGCGCATGCTCTCCGGCCTCTATGGCCTGCTCCGTCCGCTGGACCTGATGCAACCCTATCGTCTGGAAATGGGCACCAAACTGGCCAATGCCCGGGGCAAGGATCTTTACGCCTTCTGGGGCACACGCATCAGCGAATGGCTGAACGAGGCCCTGGCCGAGCAGGGCGACGACGTACTGCTCAACCTGGCCTCCAACGAGTACTTCTCGGCGGTCAAGCGCTCGACCCTGAACGCACGGATCATCAATACCGAGTTCAAGGACCTGAAAAACGGCCAGTACAAGATCATCAGCTTTTATGCCAAAAAGGCCCGGGGCATGATGAGCCGCTTCGTGATTCGCGAACGCCTCAACGACCCGGCGGCCCTCAAGCAGTTCGACGAGCAGGGCTATCGCTTCAGCGCCGAGCAATCGAAACCTGACAGCCTGGTGTTTCTGCGCGATCACGCCCCTGAATGACCCCTCCCCGTACGCACCGGGTTGCCCTGACCCGGTGCATGCCGCAGCACCTCCCCGCCTTACCAGTCGCAAAAAAGCCAACTAATTGACGCCAAAATAGAGACGTATCAAGTCCCAGGTTTTTCGTCGCAAGAAAAATGTGACTTTTTTTCATAGTGGCACTTACTTTTTTACACCGTAGTGGCACTTAACTATCTAGCGCTGTTAACTCCCCGTTAATACAGGGCGAATCTTCAAGTGCTATCAATATGAAAGCATTGCCATCTTTGAAATAATTTCGAATTTTTTCAAAACACCTGATCAACCGTCAGGAACTATGCCCAAATCGGTTGCTCATACAACCGGTAACGATTCCTACAGAGCATGTGAGAAATTACTTACATAGAGGCAGGACGATTTAGCCAATAGCCCATGTGCCACAGGCTGAATTCGCCACCGGCTCAACTCAATCAAACAAGGACGGGGCATCGGTACCAAAATCCATCCCTGAAGATCGGACAAAACCCGACCTGAAAATCGTCTTTTTAAATGAGTTTTGTGTTCTAAAACAAGCTGATAGCCCTGGCAAAAGAGCCCGCTAGCAGCCGTAAATGCCGCTTCGCGATGAAGGCTGGCAACAATCTGGGGCATGCCCCCACTGACTGGCCAAGTTGCCGCACAACTTGAGCGCACTTATTTAAGCGCTCGGTACGTATATGCCTGCTCGCAAAGCCTTGACCTTAATTAGTCAAACTTACGAGCGCTCGAAAACAAAGTTTTTTAATTAACTTCGGCCAACTATTGGCGTGATTAATATAGAGGTGAACACGATGCGCATCAGCATATTTGGTTTGGGTTATGTCGGCGCGGTCTGCGCAGGTTGCCTGTCCGCACGGGGCCATGACGTGGTGGGCGTGGATATCTCCAAAGACAAGATCGACCTGATCAACAGCGGCAAATCGCCGATTGTCGAACCTGGCCTAGAAGCACTGCTGGCCCAGGGCATCGCCACTGGCCGCTTGCGGGGCACCACGGATTTCGCCGCGGCGATTCGCGACACCGACCTGTCCATGTTGTGCGTCGGCACGCCGAGCAAGAAGAACGGCGACCTGGAACTCAACTACATCGAATCGGTGTGCCGCGAGATCGGTTTTGTCCTGCGTGACAAAACCACCCGCCACACCATCGTGGTCCGTAGCACCGTATTGCCGGGCACCGTGAAGAACGTGGTCATCCCGATTCTCGAAGACTGCTCGGGGAAAAAGGCTGGTATCGATTTCGGCGTTGCGGTGAACCCGGAGTTCCTGCGCGAAAGCACCGCGATCAAGGACTACGACTTCCCACCCATGACCGTGATCGGCCAACTGGACGCAGCCAGCGGCGATGTCCTGCAAGCCCTCTACGAAGAACTGGAAGCGCCGATTATCCGCAAGGACATCGAAGTCGCCGAAATGATCAAGTACACCTGCAATGTCTGGCACGCGACCAAGGTCACCTTTGCCAACGAGATCGGCAATATCGCCAAGGCCGTCGGCGTTGATGGCCGTGAAGTGATGGACGTGGTCTGCCAGGACAAGACCCTCAATCTCTCCCAGTACTACATGCGTCCAGGCTTTGCCTTTGGCGGCTCATGCCTGCCCAAGGATGTGCGCGCCCTGACCTACCGCGCCGGTTCCCTGGACGTCGAGGCGCCGCTGCTCAACTCGCTGATGCGCAGCAACGAGTCCCAGGTGCAAAACGCTTTCGACATCATCGACAGCCATGACAAACGCAAAGTCGCCCTACTGGGCCTGAGTTTCAAGTCCGGCACCGACGATCTGCGCGAAAGCCCGCTGGTGGAACTGGCGGAAATGCTGATCGGCAAGGGCTTCGACCTGAGCATCTACGACAAGAATGTCGAGTACGCCCGTGTCCACGGGGCGAATCGGGACTACATCGAATCGAAGATTCCCCATGTCTCGTCCCTGCTCAACGCCGACTTCGAGGACGTGATCGAGCGCAGCGACATCATCGTGCTCGGCAACCGCGACGAGCGCTTCCGTGCCTTGGCCGAAAGCGCCCCCCAAGGCAAGCAGGTAATCGACCTGGTCGGTTTCATGGCCCGGGCGACCAGCGTGAGCGGACGTACCGAAGGAATCTGCTGGTAAGACAAAAGGCAGCGGCAAGCGCTACCCACTTGCCGCTTGTCGCTGCCGTCTGGAACTGGAATTCATTTATGCAAAGCCTCAAACACAGTCTTCTTCAAGCCGCCGGCTGGCTGTTCTATCTGAGCCTGTTGATGGGCCTCGCCCTGGCCTTGCCCCCGTCCGTCTTCGACTCCGAATCGAAGCAGTTTATTTTTCTGATCGGCGCCGTCGGTATCTGGCGCTACTCCATGGGCGCCATGCACTTTGTGCGTGGCATGCTGTTTCTCTATGTCGTGTATCCGCACCTGCGCCGCAAGGTACGCAAGCTGGGCAAGACGGCAGACCCGTCCCATGTTTTTTTGATGGTCACCAGTTTTCGTATCGATGCCCTGACCACCGCCCAGGTCTACAGCTCGGTCATCCGTGAAGCCATCGACTGTGGCTACCCCACCACGGTGGTCTGCTCCCTGGTCGAAATGTCCGATGAGCTGCTGGTCAAGAGTCTCTGGGCCCGCCTGAATCCGCCGGAGCGGGTCAAACTGGACTTTGTGCGCATCGCCGGCACCGGCAAGCGCGATGGCCTGGCCTTTGGCTTCCGGGCGATTTCGCGCCACCTGCCGGACGAGCGCGCCGTGGTGGCGGTGATCGACGGCGACACCGTGCTCGGCGAAGGCGTGGTACGCAAGACCGTGCCCTGGTTCCAGCTGTTCGGCAATGTCGGCGGCTTGACCACCAACGAATTCTGCGAAGTGCGCGGCAGCTACATCATGAGCCAGTGGCACAAGCTGCGCTTCGCCCAGCGCCACATCAACATGTGCTCCATGGCCCTGTCCAAGCGCGTGCTGACCATGACCGGGCGCATGTCGGTGTTTCGCGCCACCGTGGTCACCGACCCGGCCTTTATCGCCGATGTGGAAAGCGATTCGCTGCAACACTGGCGCCTGGGCCGCTTCAAGTTTCTCACCGGCGATGACAAGTCCAGTTGGTTCAGCCTGATGCGCCTGGGCTACGACACGTTCTACGTGCCCGATGCCGCGATCAATACGGTCGAACACCCGCCGGAGAAGAGCTTTCTCAAGGCCAGCCGCAAACTGATGTTCCGCTGGTACGGCAATAACCTGCGCCAGAATTCGCGGGCTCTCGGCCTTGGGGTCAAACGCCTGGGCCTGTTCACCAGCGTGGTGTTGTTCGACCAGCGCGTCTCGATGTGGACCTCGCTGCTGGGCCTGACCGTGGCCCTGCTCGCGACCTTCAAGTACGGCAGCGCTTTTATCCTGGTCTACCTGCTGTGGATCGGTATCACCCGCCTGATCCTGACCCTTCTGCTTGCCTGCTCCGGCCACCGGATCGGCCCCGCCTACCCGGCGATTCTCTATTACAACCAGATCGTCGGCGCACTGGTGAAGATCTACGTGTTCTTCCGCCTCGACCAACAGTCCTGGACCCGCCAGGACACCAAATTGACCCGTGACCTGGCCAGCTTCCAGCGCTGGTTCAACACCTGGTCGTCACGAACCATGACCTTTTCTGCCGGCAGCGTGTTTGTCGCCGTACTGCTGCTGATGGTCTGAAGCCGACCGACGACATGCGCCGACTTGCCTGAACACACGAGGAACGACACACGATGAACACTCACACCAACCCGGCCATCAACGCCAATGTGGTGCACGAATCCGAAGCCCAGCGCCAGCATGCCCGGGTCAAGATCCCGGCCAAACTGCGCTTCTTCGCCAGCGCCGGCCAGCCGCTGGAAGTTCGGGTCCAAGACCTGTCCGCCGGCGGCCTGAGCTTCAACGCCCCAGGCCAGCCGCTGACCGTGGGTGAGGTGCACAAAGGTCGCCTGCAGTTTGTGATCGATAACCTGGGCCTGGCCATGGACGTGGAGTTGCAGGTGCGTTCCTACGACCGCCAGAGCGGTCGCGTCGGTTGCCAGTTCCAGAACCTGGAGCAGCAGGATATCGCCACCCTGCGCCATCTCATCACCTCCCACCTGAGCGGCGATATCGTCAGCATGGGCGATGTCCTGGCGACCCTGCAGCGTGACAACTTCACCAAGGCGCGCAAGGTCAAGGACGGCGGCAGCGGCATGACCCCCTTCGGCCGTCTACGGGCCGTGACCTTCAGCCTGGGGATCTTTGTCGTCGGCCTGGCCGCCTTCGGTTTTATCTTCAAATCGGTGTACGGCATGTACTTTGTCAGCCACGCCCAGGCCGCCCTGGTCAGCGTGCCCGGAATGAACGTCACCATGCCCCGCGACGGCACCGTGCAAAGCCTGATCAAGGCCGATGGCGTGGCGGCCAAGGGCGCACCGCTGGCGACGTTCAGCACCAGCATGCTTGATGTGCTCAAGGGCCATCTGGACGAAGACCAACTGGCCCCCGCCAAGGTCGAGGAGCTATTCGGCAAGCAGATGACCGGCACCCTCACCTCGCCCTGCGACTGCACCGTGGTCCAGCAACGCGTGGCCGACGGCCAGTACGCCAGCAAGGGCGATGTGATCTTCCAACTGGTGCCGCGCAACAGCGAGGCCAATATCGACGCACGCTTCACCTATCGCCAATTCGCCGATGTACGCCCCGGCACCCGCGTCAACTTCCAGGTCGCCGGCGACGACGAATTCCGCCAGGGCCGCATCGTCAGCAGCAACAGCCTCAACAGTGACGATCTGTCGGCGGATATCCGCGTGCGCATCCAGCCCGACGAGCCGCTGGACAGCGCCCTGGCCGGACGGCCGGTGGAAGTGCACAGCGATCGCGGCCCATCCCTCGACTGGCTGATCGACAAAGCCATGGCCGCAGGTCTGTGACCATGATGCGCCCCTCGGTCCACCTCACCCCAAGGCTGCTGCTGCCCCTGGCCGCAGCGATGGCCCTGGCCGGCTGTGCCGGCCTGCCCGACCAGCGCCTGGCCAATGAAGCACTCAAGCGCGGCGACACCGCCCTGGCCGAACAGAACTACCGCAAGCTCGCCGAACTGGGCTACAGCGAGGCCCAGGTCGGCCTCGCCGATATCCAGGTGCAAAGCCGCGATCCGGCCCAAGTCCGCCAGGCCGAGGCCACCTATCGCGCCGCGGCCGATACCTCGCCCCGGGCCCAGGCCCGCCTCGGTCGCCTGCTTGCGGCCAAGCCTGGCGCCAGCCCCGAGGAACAGCATGAAGCCGAAGGCCTGCTCAAGCGCGCCTTTGCCCAGGGCGAAGGCAACACCCTGATTCCCCTGGCCATGCTGTACCTGCAACACCCCAACAGCTTTCCCAACGTCGACGCCCAGCAGAAGATCAGCCAGTGGCGCGCCAACGGCTACCCCGAGGCCGGCCTGGCCCAGGTCCTGCTGTACCGCACCCAGGGTACTTACGACCAGCATCTGGACGCAGTGGAAAGCATCTGCCGCAGCGCACTGGCCAGCACGGATATCTGCTACGTCGAGCTGGCGACCGTCTACCAGAAACGCCAACAGCCGGACCGTCAGGCCGAGCTGCTCAAGCAACTGCAAGGCGCCTACAGTCGCGGTACCGTCAGTGCCCAGCGGATGGACAGCGTGGCCCGAGTCCTGGGCGACGCGACGCTGGGCGCGCCGGACGCGAAAACCGCCCAGCAGATGCTGGAGCAGATCGCCCCCGGCTACCCGGCCGCATGGGTCAGCCTGGCGCAACTGCTCTATGACTTCCCCGACCTGGGCGATGTCGACACGATGCTCGAATACCTGGACAACGGCCGTGCCGCCGACCAGCCGCGTGCCGAACTGCTGCTGGGCAAGCTCTACTACGAAGGCAAATGGGTACCGGCCGACGCCCGCCAGGCCGAGGCGCACTTCAAGCAGGCGCTGGGCCAGGAGGTGGCTGCCGATTACTACCTTGGGCAGATCTATCGCCGTGGCTACCTGGGCCAGGTCGAGCCGCAGAAAGCCCTCGACCATCTGCTGACTGCCGCCCGCAACGGCCAGAACAGCGCCGACTTCGCCATTGCCCAACTGTTCTCCCAGGGCAAGGGCACCCGTGTCGACCCCGTCAACGCCTATGTCTTCAGCCAACTGGCCAAGGTGCAGAACACCCCGCAGGCCAATGAACTGGCCGCGCAACTGCAAGCCCAACTACCCGTCGAGCGCCAGGCACAGGCCCGCAGCCTGCTGCAACAGGAACAGCAACTGCGCACCAGCCTGAGCCAGAACACCCTGCGCCTGCAGGCCCTGCAAGCCGACGAAGGCGAGGAAGCCCTATGAACGCCAGCCACGACGTCATCCCGCACCCCAACGCCACCCGACGCTTCAGTCTCAGCCAACTGGGCCTGAGCCTGGGCCTGGCACTGATCTGGTCCTGCCCGAGCCTGGCCGCGATGACCGACAGCAAGCACTTCGGCCTGGAGGTCAAGATCACCGGCCAGTCCGAAGACGACCGCGACCTGGGTACCCTGTCCGGCGGCGACGTCAACGGCCTCGGCCTGGACCTGCGCCCCTGGGTCTACGGCGAGCGCGGCCACTGGAGCGCCTACGCCATGGGCCAGGCCGTGACGGCCACCGATATTATCGAGACCGACACCCTGCAGCAGGCCGGCGATGACACCCAGGCCACGGCCAACGATGACCGTAAGACCAAGAAGAACTACCTGGCACTGCGCGAATTCTGGGTCGGCTACAGCGGCTTTACGCCCTACCCCGGCGAGCTCCTCAAGTTCGGCCGCCAACGCCTGCGCAATGACGACGGCCAATGGCGCGACACCAACATCGAGGCCCTGGACTGGACCTTCGACACCACCCTGTTGCGCGCCGATATCGGCGTGGCCGAACGCTTCAGCGAATACCGCACCGACCTCAAGGAGCTGGCGCCCGAGGACAAGGACCGCCTGCACCTGTTCGCCGATGTCTCCGGGCAATGGACGCCAGGACACTGGGTTGGCGTGCGCGCCCACCATACCCATGACGATGGCAAGCTCGATGTCCCACAGCCAGGCGTAGCCAGCGACCCGCTGGATAAAAAGCAGAATGGCGACCTGACCTGGCTGGGCCTGCAAGCCAACAGCGACGCCTACAACTGGCGCAATACCAATCCGGTCAACTACTGGGCCAGCGTCACCGGCATGCGCGGCGAGCGTGATCGCGTCAACCCGCTGGACGGCGACGGCAATCGCCCGCTCGAAGCCAAGCGCAATGACAGTCTCAGCGGCTGGGCCACCGACCTGGGCGTGCGCCTGCGCCTCGACCCGCAGTGGCAGGTCGGCGCCGCCTATGCCCGGGCCAGCGCCGAGTACGAACAGAACGGCCTGCAAAGCAACCGCTCGAACTACACCGGCACCCGCTCGCGGGTCCATCGCTTCGGCGAAGCCTTTCGCGGCGAAATGAACAATATGCAGACCGCCACCCTGTTCGGCTCCTGGCAACTGCGCGAGGACTACGACGCCAGCCTGGTCTACCACAAGTTCTGGCGCGTGGACGGCAAGAAAGATGTCGGCAGCAATGGCATCAACGCCGTGGACAACGACTACGACGATGTCACCGGCGCCCTGCTCTCCAGCACCTCGCTGCCCTTGCGCGACGGCAAGAAAGACCTGGGCCAGGAGATGGACCTGGTCGTCACCAAATACTTCAAACAGGGCCTGCTGCCCGCCGCGCTCAGCCAATCCATCGACGAGCCGGCCGCCCTGGTGCGCTTTCGTGGCGGTGTATTCAAGCCCGGCGACGCCTACGGCAAGGACGTCGACTCGTACATGCACCGCGCCTTTATCGACGTGATCTGGCGCTTCTGATGCGAGCCGAAAAAGGAGTGCCCATGTTCTATCCAAGCCGACACGGCCGCGTGAACCTGCTGGCCGCTGCGCTGCTGCTGGCCAGCGGCCCGGCCCTGGCCAATCTCGAAGCGGCCAAGCCGCCGACCCTGGCCAAGGAGCTGCAACAGGCCAAGACCTACACCGTCAACAGCGCGCCCACCGCGCCCCTGGAAATACCCAAGCCAGCCCTGCCCGATCTCGACGGCTACACCGCCGAAGCGGTCGCGGCGAAGATCGTGCGCAGCAAAGCCGGCAAGGTCAGCGTGCGCCGGATGATGCAGGAAGACGCGCTCAAGGACTTTATCGGTGGCGACAACAAGATGGCCGAGTGGGTGGTGCGCCAGGGCGGTATCCCCCAGGCCATTTTCGTCGACGACGGCTACGTCAACCTCAAGGAACTGGCCCGCCAGGTCCCCAATAAATACCTGCGCGAGACCGCACCCGGCGTCTACCTGGCCCGCCTGCCCATCGTGGTCGGCCGTCACGGCATCCTGGACATCGACCAGCAGACCCGCGAGCTGCGCCTGTCCCAGGAAGGCGGCTCGTTTTTGATCAACGATGGCCAGCTGTTTGTCCGTGACACTCAAGTCACCGGCTGGCGCGAGAAGGACAATGGTCCGGCCACCTTCCGCTCGCCCACTGAGTTCCGCCCGTTCCTGCTGGGCTGGGGCGGCACCCAGACCTATATCGTCAACAGCCGCATGGCCAGCTTCGGCTACGCCAACAGCAAGTCCTATGGCGTGAGCATTTCCCAGTACACGCCGAACATGGCCAAGGTGCTCAAGCGCGACGAGCCGACCGGCTGGATCATCGGCTCCGAGTTCTCGGACATGTGGTACGGCTTCTACTGCTACGAAACCCGCGACTTCGTGGTCAAGGGCAACACCTACCGCGACAACATCGTCTACGGCATCGACCCCCACGACCGCTCCCATGGCCTGATCATCGCCGACAACACCGTGCACGGGACGAAGAAAAAGCACGGCATCATCATTTCCCGGGAAGTGAACGACAGCTTTATCTTCAACAACCGCAGCTACGACAACAAGCTTTCGGGCCTGGTGATCGACCGCAACAGCGTCAACAACCTGATCGCCGACAACGAGATCTACCGCAACCACACCGACGGCATCACCCTCTACGAGAGCGGTGACAACCTGCTGTGGGGCAACAAGGTCATGGCCAACCGCCGCCACGGTATTCGCGTGCGCAACAGCGTGAACATCCGCCTCTACGAAAATATCGCCATGGGCAACGGCCTGACCGGCCTCTATGGCCATATCAAGGACCTGACCGACACCGACCGCGATATCGAACTCGACCCTTTCGATGCCGAGGTTTCGCTGATCGTGGTCGGCGGCGAGCTAGCCGGCAACGGCAGCGGGCCACTGTCCATCGACTCGCCCCTGAGCGTCGAGCTGTATCGGGTCTCGCTGCTCGCACCGACCAAGGCCAGCGGTATCAGCTTTTCCGGAATCCTTGGCGAACGCCAGGAAGAGATTCTCGACCTGCTGGTACGCCAGCGCAAAGCCGTGCTGATCGACCCTGTCGAACGCCAGACCGAATTGCAGGACTGAGGATGACCACCATGCAACCACATACCATCAAACGGCTCGGCCTCTCGAGCCTGGCCGCCGCCCTGCTGGCCCTGGCCGGTGGAGCCCGCGCCGCCGAGGTCCAGGCCCCGGCCTTCCATGCCGAACCGTGCTGCAACCTGTGCCCTGCGGCCCATGACGCCAAGAACTACACCACACGCTACCAGCGCAATTTCACCACCCTGGTCCAGGCCGAGGGCGACTGGCTGTTCCGTACCCAGGAAGACCTGCGCACCGAATTCGACACCAGCCCCGCCGGCTACCGGCGCATGCAGCAACTGCACGATGCCTTCAAGAGCAAGGGCGTGGAGTTGGTGGTGGTCTACCAACCGACCCGGGGCCTGGTCAACCGCAACAAACTGCTGCCCGCCGAGCGCGAGCGCTATGACTACGACAAGGCCCTGAAGAACTACCAGGCGATGCTCATGCGCTTCGCGAAGATGGGCTACTTCGTGCCCGACCTCTCGCCATTGACCAACGAGCAGCAGGCCCACGATTTCTACTTTCGTGGCGACCAGCACTGGACACCGTATGGCGCCGAGCGCACCGCGAAGATCGTCGCCGAGACCGTGAAGAAAATCCCCGCCTTCGCCGACATTCCCCGCCGCGAGTTCGAAACCAAGGTCTCCGGGCGCATGGGCAAGACCGGCACCCTGCACAACATGGCCGGGCAACTGTGCGGCAGCAGCTACGCGATCCAGTACATGGACCAGTTCAGCACCGAGCCCAAGGGCGAGGCCGGCGACGGCGATCTGTTCGGCGACAGCGCCAACCCCGAGATCACCCTGGTCGGTACCAGCCATAGCGGCAAGAACTACAACTTCTCCGGGTTCCTGGAACAGTACATCGGCGCCGATGTGCTCAATGTCGCCTTCCCCGGCGGTGGCCTGGAAGGCTCGATGCTGCAGTACCTGGGCAGCGAGGACTTCCAGAAGCACCCGCCCAAGGTGCTGATCTGGGAGTTCTCGCCGCTGTATCGCCTCGACCAGGAAACCATCTACCGCCAGATGATGGCCCTGCTCGACAACGGCTGCGAAGGCAAACCCAGCCAATTGAGCGCCAGCGCCAAGCTGCAACCGGGCAAGAACGAACTGCTGATCAACAGCCAGAACCGCGACCTGCGCAATGCCAGCCATCAGCTCGATATCCGTTTCGCCGACCCATCGGTGAAGACCCTGCAAGCCACCCTCTGGTACATGAACGGCCGCCACGAGGACATCAAGATCGACAAACCGCAGACCGCCGACACCGACGGGCGCTTCGCCTTCGAACTGCGCACCGACGAAGACTGGGCCTCGCAGAACCTGCTGGCCGTGGAAATCCAGGGCCCGCAACCGGGCGCCGAGGCCCAGCAGGTCGAAGCGAAACTGTGTAAACGCAACGTGTTTCCAGGCACCGGGCAGCGCAATGCCCAGGCCGGGTTATGAGGACGCCAGCCATGCCCATCCGCACCCTGCTCGCCCCGACACTCCTGGGCCTGGCGATCGTTGCCGGGACCGCCCAGGCCGCAGCGCCACTGCGCCCACCCCAGGGCTACTTCAGCGCCGTGGAGGCCTTCAAGACCGGCGATTACACCGGACGCTGCGAAGCCGTGCCCACGCCTTACACCGACAAGCTGCAATTTCGCAGCAAATACGAGGGCTCCGACAAAGCCCGCGCGACGCTCAATCTGCAGTCCGAAAAAGCCTTTCGCGAGGCCACGGCCGATATCACCACGCTGGAGCGCGGCATCAGCAAGCAGGTGATGCAGTACATGCGCGACGGCCGCCCGCAACAACTGGACTGCACCCTGAACTGGCTCACCCGCTGGGCCCAGGCCGACGCCCTGCTGTCCCGGGACTTCAACCATACCGGCAAGTCCATGCGCAAATGGGCCTTGGGCAGCCTGTCTTCAGCGTACCTGCGCCTGAAGTTCTCCGACTCCCATCCGCTCGCCACGCATCCGGCAGAGGCCCGGCAGATCGAAGCCTGGTTCGCCAAACTGGCCGAGCAGGTGATCAGCGACTGGGACAACCTGCCCCTGGAAAAAACCAACAACCATTCCTACTGGGCCGCCTGGTCGGTCATGGCCACTGCCGTGGCGACTGACCGCCGCGACCTGTTCGACTGGGCCGTCAAGGAATACAAGATGGCCGCCAGCCAGGTCGACGACCAGGGCTTCCTGCCCAACGAAATCAAGCGCCAACAGCGCGCCCTCGCCTATCACAACTATGCCCTGCCACCGCTGGCGATGATCGCCAGCTTTGCCCAGGTCAACGGTGTCGATCTGCGCCCGGAAAACCACGGCGCCCTGCAACGCCTGGGCGAGCGGGTACTGGCCGGGGTCAAGACACCCGAGGCATTCGAACGCAAGAGCGGCCAGAAACAGGACATGAGCGACCTCAAGGTCGACAGCAAATTCGCCTGGCTCGAACCCTATTGCAGCCTCTACACCTGCGATGCGCAGGTGCTGGAGCGCAAACACGGCATGCAACCGTTCAAGAGTTTTCGCCTGGGTGGCGACCTGACCAGGGTCTATGACCCGGCCCATGAAACAAGCAAAAAAGGCGGCTGATACACCCGCACCTGCGCTGTAGGCGCGAAGCCGTTCGCGCCTACAGCGATAACAGGCATGCGGCCCTCGATTTTGCGGGGGGTTTGGGGGGGCTGTGCCCCTGTCTACTTGAGTCAAACGGAGAGATCAGGATGGTTTTCTCGTCCAACGTGTTCTTGTTCCTGTTCCTGCCGATTTTCCTCGGCTTGTATTACCTGAGCGGGCAACGCTATCGCAATCTACTGCTGCTGATCGCCAGTTACGTGTTCTATGCCTGGTGGCGGGTGGACTTCCTCGCGCTGTTCGCTGCCGTCACCCTGTGGAACTACTGGATCGGCCTCAAAGTCGGGGCCGCCGGGGTGCGCACCCAGCCGGCCCAGCGCTGGCTATTGCTCGGCGTGGGCGTCGACCTGTGCATCCTGGGCTACTTCAAGTACGCCAATTTCGGGGTCGACAGCCTCAACGCCATCATGACGTCCATGGGCCTGGAGCCCTTTATCCTGACCCACGTGCTGCTGCCGATCGGGATCTCGTTCTATATCTTCGAGTCCATCAGCTACATCATCGACGTCTATCGCGGCGACACGCCGGCAACCCGCAACCTGATCGACTTCGCCGCCTTTGTCGCCATCTTCCCCCACCTGATCGCCGGCCCGGTCCTGCGTTTTCGCGACCTGGCCGACCAGTTCAACAACCGCACCCATACCCTCGACAAGTTCTCCGAGGGCGCCACGCGCTTCATGCAGGGCTTTATCAAGAAGGTCTTTATCGCCGACACCCTGGCGGTGGTGGCCGACCACTGCTTCGCCCTGCAAAACCCCAGCACCGGCGATGCCTGGCTCGGCGCACTGGCCTACACCGCCCAGCTGTACTTCGACTTCTCCGGCTACAGCGACATGGCCATCGGCCTGGGGCTGATGATGGGCTTTCGCTTTATGGAGAACTTCAAGCAGCCCTACATCAGCCAATCGATCACCGAATTCTGGCGGCGCTGGCATATCAGCCTGTCCACCTGGCTGCGCGACTACCTGTACATCACCCTGGGCGGCAACCGTGGCAGCCGGTTCGCCACCTACCGCAACCTGTTCCTGACCATGCTGCTCGGCGGCCTGTGGCACGGCGCCAATATCACCTACATCATCTGGGGCGCCTGGCACGGGATCTGGCTGGCAATTGAAAAGGCCCTGGGCCTCAACACCACGCCACGACGTTTCAACCCGGTCCGCTGGGCGCTGACCTTCCTGCTGGTGGTGATGGGCTGGGTGATCTTTCGCGCGGAAAACCTGCACGTGGCCGCCCGGATGTACGGCGCCATGTTCAGCTTTGGCGAATGGTCGCTGTCGGAACTCAACCGCGCCAACCTCACCGGCCTGCAAGTGGCGACCCTGGTAGTGGCCTACGCCACCCTGGCGTTCTTCGGCCTGCGCGATTTCTACCGTGACCGCCCTGTGGATAAGACCACCAGTGATGGCCCGGCCACCGCTCAACCAGGGCTGATCAAGGCTGTGCCGGGTGATGTTCCGGGCAGTGTTTGTGAGCCCGGCTACAGCGTCGGCCAGGCCGCCCAGGTACAGCCAGCCTACTGGGTTGCCGACTGGCCACGCTACGCCATGCGCGCCCTCGTACTGCTGCTGTTTGTCGCTTCGATCCTGAAACTTTCGGCGCAAAGCTTCTCGCCGTTCCTCTACTTCCAGTTCTGAGGGGGCCGACCATGAACCGTTCACTACGCATCCTCTACAGCGCGCTGTTTCTCGCCCTGCTGCTGGGCCTGGGCCTGTGGTCACTGGGCAGCTTCCGCGGCTTCAGCACCCAGCCTGGCGACACCGTCCTGGACGGGCGCTGGACCAAGGCCGTCGAGAGCCATTACGACGACGAGTTCCCGATCAAGCGCCTGGGCACCAATCTCTGGGCCGCGCTGGATTTCACCCTGTTCAATGAAGGCCGTCCGGGCGTGGTGCTCGGCCGCGACCAATGGCTGTACAGCGACGAGGAGTTCAAGCCCACCGCCAATGCCGAGCAGAACCTGCAGGACAACTACGCGCTGGTCGAAGGCGTGCGCCAAACCCTCAAGGCCCGAGGCGTGCAGTTGGTCATGGCGATCGTGCCGGCCAAGGTGCGCCTCTATCCCGAGCATATTGGCGAGGTCCAACCGGCCGAGCTGCATGACGCGCTGTACCACGACTTCCATGCCCGGGTTGCCGCCGACAAAATCCTCGCCCCCGATCTACTGGCCCCCCTGCAAGCGGCCAAGCAGGACGGCCGCCAGGTGTTCCTGCGCACCGACACCCACTGGACCCCGGCCGGCGCCGAAGTCGCCGCACGCCAATTGGGCCAGGCGATTGCCCGCCACGCGCCCCTGAGCGGCGAGCCCCAGCGCTTCATTACCCAAGCCCAGCAGACCGCGCCCTACAAAGGCGACCTGACGCGTTTCCTGCCGCTGGACCCGCTGTTCAGCAACCTGCTGCCCCCCGAGGAACCCCTGCAGCAACGTGCGACCCGCAGCGCCGAGGAAGCCGGCGACGACGCCCTGTTCAGCGAACGCGAAATACCGGTGGCGCTGGTCGGCACCAGCTACAGCGCCAACCCCAACTGGAACTTTGTCGGCGCCTTGAAACAGGCCCTGCACAGCGATGTCGTCAACTACTCCGAGGACGGTCACGGGCCAATCCTGCCGATGCTCGGCTACCTGCGCAGCGACGCGTTCAAACATGCTCCACCCCAGGTGCTGATCTGGGAGTTCCCCGAGCGCTACCTGCCCGTCGCCAACGAAATCGGCGATGCCGATCCGCAATGGGTCGCCGAACTCAAGGCCAACGGCAGCCGCCAACCGAACCTCGCCAGCAATGGCACGCCATCCGAGGCGCCGAATTCGGCGCGAAACTGAAGAAGAGGTACCTACCATGACCTTCATGACCACTCGCACCTTCGCCCGCAACCGCCACGTAAAAACCCTGGCCCTCGCGGCCGGCCTCAGCCTCTGTTCGTTGCAGGCCTGGGCCGGCGGCGATGCCGCGCTCTATGGCCCGGTGGCTCCAAAAGGGTCGAGCTTTGTGCGCTTGTTCAACGCCGGCAATCAGGAAGTCAACGCCAGCGTCGGCAATACCGCCCTCGGCGATGTGGCGCCCCTGGCCAGCAGCGATTTCGGCTTTATGCCCCAGGGCGACTACAGCGCCAAGGTCGGCAGCCAGACCACCCCGGTCAAGCTCGCCGCCGATCACTACTACACCCTGGTCAACACCAGCAGCGGCCAGCCGCAACTGATCGAAGAGCCGCCGTTCAAGAACAAGCAGAAATCCCTGGTGCGCGTGCAAAACCTGAGCGACCAGGCGCTGACCCTCAAGACCGCCGATGGCAAGACCGATGTGGTCAAGACCGTCGCCGCCAAGGGCCGGGGCGAACGCGAAATCAACCCGGTGAAAGTCAGCCTAGCCCTGTTCGACGGCGACAAGAAAGTCAGCGACCTCAAGCCCGTGGCCCTCGAGCGCGGTGAAGCGGCCGTGCTCTACGTCACCGGCAGCGGCAGCAACCTGGCACCCGTCTGGGTCAAGCGCCCGGTCTCGACGCGATAACCGCAGTTGCAAGCCAAAACCCGGCTTGTCGCAGCTTCCCGGACAAGAACAAGAGAGTGAAACGACAGAACGCAGTAGCTCTGACCCCATACGCTATATGAAGGAGTAACAACATGATTCCGGTAATTTTGTCAGGTGGTAGCGGCTCACGTCTTTGGCCGCTTTCGCGCAAACAGTTCCCCAAGCAATTCCTCGCCCTGACCGGCGAGCACACCTTGTTCCAGCAAACCCTCGAACGCCTGGTCTTCGACGGCATGCAGGCGCCGATTGTGGTCTGCAACAAGGACCACCGCTTTATCGTCAACGAGCAGTTGAGCAGCCGCAAACTCGCCACCCAGGCCATCGTGATGGAGCCGTTCGGGCGCAACACCGCCCCGGCCGTGGCCTTGACCGCGATGCTGTTGCTCAATGAAGGCCGCGACGAGTTAATGCTGGTACTGCCGGCCGACCATGTGATCGACGACCAGAAAGCCCTGCAACGCGCCTTGGCCCTCGCCACCGTGGCCGCCGAGCGCGGCGAAATGGTGCTGTTTGGCGTGCCGGCAACCAAGCCGGAAACCGGCTACGGCTATATCAAGTCGAGCAACGATGCGCTGCTGCCCAAAGGCGTCAGCCGGGTGGCACAGTTTGTCGAGAAGCCCGATGAAAAGCGCGCCAGCGAATTTGTCCGTGCCGGCGGTTACTTCTGGAACAGCGGGATGTTCCTGTTCCGCGCCAGCCGTTATCTGGAGGAGTTGAAAAAACACGACCCGGATATCTACGACACCTGCCTGTTGACCCTCGAACGCAGCGAGCGCGAAGACGACACCATCAGCATCGACGAAGCCACCTTTGCCTGCTGCCCCGACAACTCCATCGACTATGCGGTGATGGAAAAGACCCAGCGCGCCTGCGTCGTACCGCTCAGCGCCGGCTGGAGCGATGTCGGCTGCTGGTCTTCGCTGTGGGACGTCAACGAGAAGGACGACAACGGCAACGTGACCAAGGGCGACGTGGTCGTCCAGGACAGCCACAACTGCATGATCCACGGCAACGGCAAACTGGTGTCGGTGATCGGCCTGGAGAATATCGTGGTGGTGGAAACCAAGGACGCCATGATGATCGCCCACAAGGACAAGGTGCAGGGCGTCAAGCAGATGGTCAACACCCTGAACGAGCAGGGCCGCAGCGAAACCCAGAACCATTGCGAAGTTTACCGGCCGTGGGGTTCCTATGACTCGGTGGACATGGGCGGGCGTTTCCAGGTCAAGCACATCTCGGTCAAACCGGGGGCCTGCCTGTCATTGCAGATGCACCACCACCGCGCCGAACACTGGATTGTCGTCTCGGGTACCGCCGAAGTGACCTGTGACGAAAACGTGTTCCTGCTCACCGAAAACCAGTCGACCTATATCCCCATTGCCTCGGTGCACCGCCTGCGCAACCCGGGCAAGATTCCCCTGGAGATTATCGAGGTACAGTCGGGCAGCTACCTGGGCGAAGACGATATCGAGCGTTTCGAGGATATCTACGGGCGCTCGACGCCCATCGAACGCGGGGTATCGGTAAAAACCATCGCCCAGTAACCGGCGACAAGAGCAAAACGAAAAGCCCCCGAGCCTGTACCTGCGTCCCCTATCCGCAGGTGAAGGTCCGGGGGCTTTTCCCTTTGCGCGCCTACAGTTTGCGGGAGGGACTTGAAGAACCCTGTAACTGCTTTTGGCGGTCTGTTGGGGCACAGAACTGCGCGCGGGTCAGCTGGCTGGTGTCCGATTTCATGCGGACTTCGCTGAACCGGTTGCCAAGTGCCGTACAGAATCTGGCAAACACATCGCCCCGGCAATGTTCACGCACGATCTTGTCTACATCAGGATCGATTTGATACCCACGTGTGCCAACCTGCAAGGTCGACTGGCCTCTGCCTGGTTCGTTAGATCGCCCCCCGGAGAGGCTTATGGGCTCCGGGCCTTGGTACCCGTTGATACTGGTCATCTGCAACTCCTGCGACAGTTCTGGACAATGCTCCTCTCGCCAGGCCAGCTAGACTTCTGGTAGGTGCCGGGTGCATTTACACCGTGCGCACGCTAGCAGAGCTGTAGGACCAAAACCCTAGGATTACGCTGAAATGTCCAGGTGCTGCCCGCCCATGGCCAGCGACCCCCACCCTTGGTTAGGATGCCCGTCTACTCGCGTCGAGGTTTACCCATGTTTATAGGCGTTGCGCTGATCATCACCTGGCTGGTGCTGCTGTTGCGCTACCCGTCCAAGGCCCTGCCGGTTTCCCTCGCCGCCCTCTGCGGGCTGGGCCTGGTGGCCCTCTGGGTGTCCTGGCTCGACAGCCGCGAAGCGCAGCAACTGGCTCGCCTGGATATGCTGATCCGCTACGCCCCGCAGCACTGCCCGGCCGACCGGCCGCTGCACCTGGTCATGAAGAACGACAATCCGGTCCCCCTGGTAGAATTGCGCTGGCGCATCGCGGCCTATGCCCCGGGCGACACGGTCAACCTTGCGGAAAACCTCTACGCGGCGCCGCGCTATCGGGGCCCCGGCCAGTTGCAGGCCGGGGCGACCTGGGAAGACTGCCTGCCCATGCCACCGCTGCGGCCCGGTTACCGCCCGCAAACCCTGGAGTTTCGTGCCGAGCGCTTACAGGGTAGTTTCTCCGATTGATCCACTCGCCTTTTCAGCTTCAGCACAAGGACCGCGCCATGCCCGTTGCACTGATCACCGGTTGTTCCAGCGGCATTGGCCGCGCATTGGCTCAGGCCTTCAAGGCCGCCGGCTATAACGTCCTGGCCACCGCCCGCAAACCTGAAGACCTCGCCGCGCTGGAGGCCGAGGGCCTGGTGGCGCTGCCCCTGGATGTCAATGACGGCCCGGCCCTGGAGGCCCTGAGTGAGTGGATCAATCAGCAATTCGGCGGCCTTGATGTGCTGATCAACAATGCCGGCTATGGCGCCATGGGCCCGCTGCTCGATGGCGGCGTCGATTCGATGCGGCGCCAATTCGAAACCAATGTGTTTTCTGTGGTCGGCGTAACCCGTGCGATGTTCCCTGTGTTGCGGCGCAGCCGTGGGTTGGTGGTCAATATCGGCAGCGTGTCCGGGGTGCTGGTCACGCCGTTCGCCGGTGCCTACTGCGCCTCCAAGGCTGCCGTCCATGCGCTGAGCGACGCCTTGCGCATGGAGCTGGCGCCCTTTGGCATTCAGGTGATGGAGGTGCAGCCGGGCGCCATCGCCTCCAGCTTCGCCAAGCATGCCGGGCATGCCGCCGAACAACTGCTCAATGAGCAGTCACCCTGGTGGCCGCTGCGCGAGGGTATCCGCGCCCGGGCCAAGGCGTCCCAGGACCAGCCGACCCCGGCCGGCGAGTTTGCCGCCGATGTGCTCAAGGCCGTGGGGCAAACGCACCCGCCCCGCCTGCTGCGCCTGGGCAATGGCAGCCGGGCGCTACCGCTGCTGGCCAGCCTGCTGCCCAAGGGGTTGCTGGAAAAAGTGCTGATGAAGCGCTTTGGCTTGAACAAACATCTGTAGCCGGCAGGGCCAGCAGAACGGCGCCTGCGGCAGCAGCTACAGGGCTACTCCAGGCGGATCCTGCGACCGTAGCGCTGTACTTACTCGGCCTCGGCCGCAGGCTTCACCACCACGGTGCAGGTAATCCCCGCGGCGAGCAGCACGTCGTCCGGCACTCCGTCGAGATGGATGCGCACCGGCACCCGCTGGGCCAGCCGCACCCAGTTGAACGTCGGGTTGACGTCGGCAATCAGCTCGCGACTCTCGGGGTTGTCACGGTCGTAGATACCGCGGGAAATGCTCTCCACATGGCCGGTCATCACCTGGCCGCTCATCAGTTGCATTTCAGCCTGGTCACCGACCCGCACATGGGGCAGCTTGGTCTCTTCGAAAAACCCATAGACCCAGAACGAATTCATATCGACCACGGCCATTTTCGGCTCGCCAATCCGCGCGTAATCGCCACGGTGCACGTTCAGGTTGGTCACATAACCGTCCACCGCCGCCAGCACCTGGGTGCGCTTCAAATTCAGTTCGGCAGCCTCCAGTTGTGCCTGGGCATGCTGGTAATCGGCCAGGGCCGAGTCGGCGATATTGCTCGCGTCGTCACGGTTCTCGCGCGAGATCACCAGGTTGTCCAGATCCGCCCGGCGATGGGCATTGACCTTGCGCATTTCCCAGGTGGCTTTCTTCGAGGCCACCAGCGCCTGGGCCTGCTTGACCGCGATGCGGTAGTGCTCAGGATCGATCTGCATCAGCAGGTCACCCTTTTTCACCAACTGGTTATCGCGCACGGGCACGTCGACCACCTCGCCGGTGACATCCGCCGCCACGTTGATAATGTCCGCACGTACCCGCCCATCACGGGTCCAGGGCGTGTGCATGTAATGCTCCCAGAGCGTGTGGCCGATCCAGATCGCGAGGGCCAGGACCAACAGGGTGGCGATCAGGCTGAACAGCTTTTTCATCAGGTCGTTCTCAACGGTAAACAGTGAGCGCCATGGCGCCGAAAATGCAGCAGAACAGGCTCAGGCGCAGCAACGCCGGGTGCCAGAAAAACCGGTAGCCGTCATACCCGGCGATAAAACGGTCCAGCGCCCAGGCCACGCCGGCAGCGATCAGGAACATCAAGGTCATGGTCGGCATATACACGCCATGAAAGGCGATCTCACGGGGCATGGGGCAGTCCTTGGGGCTTGGCGTAGGCGGCCAGGGGCGATTGCGGGTCGAGTAGCGAGGTGCGGATAAAATGCAGGTAGCTCTGTACCCGACGCAGGGCCGAGGTGTCGAAGTGCCGGGCAAAGGGTTCGTCGGTGGCCTGTACGCGGCTGATGGCGTGGTCGACAGCGATCAGCCCGCGCTCCAGATTGCTCGCGCTCGGTTGCAGGAACAGCCGCACCAGGGACCGCCCCATCACGCGGATCGCCTGACGCCAGGGCTGCGACTCGGCATAGGCCGGGTGCACCGGCAGGATCGCCTGCTCCTTGCGCAATTCGATAATCGCGTGGCCGACCTCCAGCACCACGAACATCCAGCGCAGCAGCTCGCTCTGTACCTTCGGCTGGCCGGCCGCCAGGCCGTAGGCCTGGTGCAGCAGGTCGCGAGTGCGGCTCTCGAAGCTCGAACCCAAGCCGCGCAGCTTGCCGCTGATGGCATAGACCACCTGCTCGCGCAGGTCGGCTTCCAGCCGGCGCCACAGCCAGCGGCTGTTGGGCGGCAGGATGATCGCCCCGGCTGCGGCACACACCAGCATGCCCATGACCATGGCGATGTAGTCATTGATAAAGGTGTAGGGGTTGTAGATCGTCAGGTTGTCCGGCACCGAACCGGTGCTGAAAAAGATCAGCAGCCCCAGGCCGACCCCGGCAAAGCGCGGCCGCGAAGACAGGAACGCGCCCAGCACGATGACCGGCGCGAGCATCACGCACAGCAGCGGGAAGCCATCGATAAAGGGGAACACGAAGAACATTTCGACAAACCCGATCAGGGCCCCGAGAAACGTCCCGCAAGCCATCTGGAAGGCCATGCGCTTGGGGTTCGGCGTGGCGGCCGAGAGGCCGACAGTCGCCGCGGCAATCAGGGTCATGGTCGCCCCGCTCGGCCAGGCCGTGGCCACCCAGTAACTGCCCAGCACAATCAGGATAAAGGCCGCGCGCACGCCCGAAGCCGTGGCCGCCAGCCAATTGGTCTGGGGCGTGAAGGGCTCGTCCCACTGCTCGCGCGCATGGCTGTGATCGGCCAGGGACGCATGGGTCTGGGCATAGCCATGCATCTCATCGACAAAGCGATAGAGCAGTTCATAGGCGGTATGAAAATCCAGCTGTTCGCCCGCGCTGGGACTGCTCTCCTGGAACTGCGTACGCAAGCTGCGCACTCGCTCGGGAAGCCCCTGTTTATAGGCCGCCAACTCCGTCGCCAGGCGCGCCGCATCGGCGTCGGTCAGGGCCCGCCCGGAAAAACCGTCGAGCAGTTCGGCCAGGTCCTGCAAGCCCGGGCGAATCGCCGCCACCACCGCATCAGAGCCGCTGCCGTGCAGGCGTTCGAGCAATTGGTGCAGGGCATTGAAGCGCGTGGTCAGGGCCATGAATTCGCTGTTCAGGCGACTCAACCGACCGTTGCGTCGCCGCATGTGCGGGTCTTCGAATACCGTCACGCTGCGCAGCCCCTCCAGGCCGACCGCCTCGGCGATAAAGCGCACATTGCTCGCCTCGAAATTATCCCGCCGGCTGCGCCCGCGCAGGCCGTCGGTGACAAACAGCGCAAACACCCCAAAGCGCTGGTACAGCGCATTGCGCATTGCCGCACTGGCGGTCTGCGGCAGGATCGCCGCGCTGACCAGGGTGGCGCAGAGAATCCCCAGGGAGATCTCCAGCACCCGCCAGACCGCCGCCATAAAGGCACCTTCCGGATGAGCCAGGGCCGGCAGGCCGACCATCGCCGCGGTGTAGCCCGCCAAGACAAAACCATAGGCCCGAAAGTTACGGCAGCGCGCGGCACCGGCCGAGCAGATACCGACCCAGATCGCCAGCGAACCGAGAAACAGCTCGGTGTTCTGCGCGAACAGGGCAATCAGCGCAACCATCACCGAGGAGCCGGCCAATGTGCCGAGAAAGCGATAGAAGCTCTTGGCAAACACCTGGCCGCTTTGCGGCTGCATGACGATAAATACCGTGATCATCGCTGTGCGTGGTTGCGGCAACTCCAGGCGCATCGCCAGCCACAAGGTCAGAAACGCGGCAATCAACACCTTGAAGATGTACACCCAGGTCACGCCGTCACTGCGTGCCCAGTCAAAGAAACCGCGGCGCCATTCCAGGGAATACAGCCAGCGCAACGGTGCGGGCAAGGGAGTCATTGCGGCCTTCTCAGTGATCGAAGACGGCCAGCGCCGCCGGGGTCTTGCTCGGTTGGATCTGCTGCTCGGCCGGCACATCGTGGCCCGCGCCCAGGCCACCACCCAGGGCCGTGACCAACTCGGCATGGGCGCTCAGGCCGGCGGCCCGGACCTGTTGCTCGATCTGCTGCTGGTGGAACAACAGCGTCTGGGCATTGAGCACATTGAGGTAGTCGGTCAGGCCGCGCTGATAGGCGATCATCGCGATGTCATAGGTCTTGCGCGCGGCGGCCACGGACTCGGCGGCGAACACCTGCTGCTTGGCCATCGACTCGCGGCGGATCAATTGATCGGAGATGCCTTTGAGGGCCACGATCAGGGTCTGGTTGTAATGGGCCACGGCCAGGTCGTAACCCGCCGATGCCTCGCCCAGTTCGGCACGCAAGCGGCCACCGTCAAAGATCGGCAGGCTGATGGCCGGGCCGACGTTGTAATTGAATTTCCTGCCGGTCAGAAACCCCAGGGCACTCCCGCCGGTGGCCATAAAACCCAGGCTGCCGACCAGGTCGACATTGGGGTAGAAACCGGCATGGGCGACATCGATGCCCCGGGCCTGAGCCGCGACCTGCCAGCGGCTGGCAACCACATCCGGGCGCTGCCCGAGCAATTGCGCAGGCAGCGTCGACGGCAATTTCAGCTCGGCCTGCAGGGATAGCGTGGGGCGCTGCAACTGCGCACCGTCCCCCGGACCTTTGCCAGCCAGGGCCGCCAGTTGGTTACGGGCCAGAGCGATCTCCTCGTCGAGGGCATCGAGCTGACGATGGGTTTCGGGCAGTGGCGTTTCGGCTTGGCTGACTTCGAAATGAGTGCCGATCCCGCCATCCAGGCGCTTTTGCGCCAGGTCGAGAATCTGCGTCTGCTGCTCAAGCGTGGCCTTGACGATATCGCGCTGGGCGTAGTGCAACGACAGTTGGATATACACGCGCACCACGTTGTTCTGCAGTTCCAGCTGGGCCATGCGCCCTTCGGCCACACTCATATGGGCCAGGTCAACGGCACGTTCGGTGGCGTTCTTTTCCTTGCCCCACAGATCGAGGGCATAGCTGAAACCCAGGGCGGCGTTGTTATCCCAGGTGTTGCTGTCGGCCAGGGCGCCGGGACCGTAGAACTGGTCCGTCGGCCAGCCATGCCGCTTGAGGTTAGCCGTGCCATTGACCTGCAACGACTCGGCGGACTCGGCGAGCCCGGCCAGGGCGCGGGCCTGGCGCACCCGGGCGGCGGCCATGGCCATGCTCGGGCTGCCCTGTACAGACAGGTCGACCCAGCGATCGAGCTGTGGGTCGCCATAGGCTCGCCACCACTGGCTGGTGGGCCAATGGGCATCCTGCGCCGCGCTCTGGATCGCGGCGTCAGTGGCCAAGGAGTTGGCGGGGAGCGTCTTGCCCTGTGGGGCAATACCTCCGGTTCCAATGCAGCCGCCGATTGCTAACGATAAAGCCCATACACTGAGAGTCTTCAACTCCCTGCTGATGCGACGCGGCACTGCTGCAAATTCCCGACATGGATAAAGGAGGCTGACCCATAGGCGCTGGCGAAGGCTGCGACCGGCTGCACAGCAGTCGTCGTGCGGACCCATGCTTGGCGAGCTCCCGCGCTGATGGCCATACCGCCGGCGGGTGGGTTCTTCGCAGCCTTCGTCAGCGCCTACAACGTGGGCAATTCTAGGCGTCGGCCAACAAGGCGATAAGCTGGCGTTCCTGTGAATCTTTATTACCGTTAACGCGATAATCCCTTGGTCGAGTACCCACTCGCCCGTTACTTCATGTCACAATTTGCTATCACCCCCGAGAGCACTCCATGGACACTTTGCAAAACATGCGCGCCTTCAGCACCGTCGCCCAGGCTGGCAGCTTCACTGCCGCTGCGGTGCAGCTGGATACCACCACGGCCAACGTTTCGCGCGCGGTCTCCAACCTGGAGGCCCATCTGCAAACCCGCTTGCTCAACCGCACCACCCGCCGCATTGCCCTGACCGAAGCCGGCAAGCGCTACCTGCTGCGCTGCGAACAGATCCTGGCGTATGTCGAAGAAGCCGAAGCCGAGGCCAGCGACGCCCATGCCCGGCCGTCCGGACAGTTGAAAATGCACACCATGACCGGCGTCGGCCAGCACTTCGTGGTCGATGCCATTGCCCGCTATCGCAAGACCCACCCGGACGTGACTTTCGACCTGACCCTGAGCAACCGCATGCCGGACCTGCTGGACGAGGGCTACGACGTTTCCATTGTCCTGGCCAGCGAACTGCCGGATTCAGGCTTTGTGTCCCAGCGCCTGGGCATCACCTACAGCATCGTGTGTGCCTCGCCGGCCTATGTAAAAGCCAACGGCGCCGTCAACAAGCCCAGCGATCTGCTCAACCACGCGTGCCTGCGCCTGGTCAGCCCGGTGATTGCTCTGGAAAAATGGCAGTTCGACGGCCCCGAGGGCCAGGAGCAGGTGGTGATCAACAGCTCCCCCTTCCTGGTGAACTCCGCCGACGCGATGAAAACCGCGATCATCAGCGGCATGGGCGTGGGGGTGCTACCGGTGTATGCCGCCATCGAAAGCCTGCGCAACGGCAGCCTGGTGCGCATGATGCCCAGCTACCGCTCCCAGGAGCTGAACCTGTACGCCATCTACCCGTCGCGCCAGTACCTGGATGCCAAGATCAAGACCTGGGTCGAATACCTGCGCGGCTCGCTGCCGGAGATTCTGGCCGCCCATCAAGCCGAGCTGGCAACCTATGACGTGAGCAGCCTGCGGCTGGCCAACTGAGCCACCGGCTTGCCCTTTGCGAAAGCAGAGGGCAAGCCGCTAGGCAAAAAATCGGCTGCTACTCAGGGTATGCCGCGCACACGGCAGAATTTCCCCGACCGCTGCGAACAGTTCGGCCAGCAGCCTTTTATCCACATTCATATAGCCTTCGTGCCATGCCTGAACGGTGCGGGCGTTTCAGCTCACGCATCACTCCGTCTTTGCGACCTGCCCAACCAAAGATCTGTTTGGCCTGGAAGCTCCGATCAGGCTTGTCAGCTCCAACCACGACCCAGTACAAGCCAACGCTGCAAAAAACCAGCGAGAATGTTAGCTTGCTTGCTTTCTCCTGCGACCGACGAGCCAGCCTAACAATGAAAAAGACCGTACTTGCCTTCAGCCGTATCACGCCCGCCATGGTTGAGCGCCTCCAGCAGGACTTCAACGTGATCGTGCCGAACCCCAAGCTCGGCGATATGAATGCACAGTTCAATGAAGCCCTGCCCGAGAGCCACGGGCTGATCGGCGTCGGCCGCAAGCTGGGCCGCGCGCAACTGGAAAACGCCGCCCAACTGGAGGTGGTGTCCAGCGTTTCGGTGGGCTACGACAACTATGATCTGGCCTACTTCAATGAACGCGGGCTGATGCTGACCAACACCCCTGATGTGCTGACCGAAAGCACCGCCGACCTGGCCTTCACCCTGTTGATGTGCAGCGCCCGCCGCGCCACGGAGCTGGATGCCTGGACCAAGGCCGGGCAGTGGCAAGCCACCGTGCAACCCGCCCATTTCGGCAGTGATGTACATGGCAAGACATTGGGTATCGTCGGCATGGGCAATATCGGCGCCGCCATCGCGCGCCGTGGCCGCCTGGGCTTCAATATGCCGGTGATCTACAGCGGCAACAGTCGCAAGACCGAGCTGGAGCAGGAACTCGGCGCGCAAATGCGCAGCCTCGACGCACTGCTGGCCGAAGCTGACTTCGTCTGCCTGGTGGTACCGCTCAGCGACAAGACCCACCACTTGATCAGCGAACGCGAATTGGCGTTGATGAAACCCAGCGCGATTCTGATCAACATCTCCCGCGGCCCGGTGGTCGACGAACCGGCCCTGATCGCGGCCTTGCAAAACGGCACCCTGCGCGGCGCCGGACTGGATGTGTACGAGAAGGAGCCACTGCCCGAGTCGCCGTTGTTCCAGTTGAAGAACGCCGTGACCCTGCCCCATATCGGCTCGGCCACCCACGAAACCCGCGAGGCCATGGCCAACCGGGCTGTGGATAACCTGCGCAGCGCCCTGCTGGGCGAACGCCCGCAGGACCTGGTCAATCCCCAGGTCTGGAAAGGCTGAAGCGATCCGCTGCTGGGTGATGGCGCCCCAAGCGCCGCCATCACCCAGTCCTCAGGCCAGCTTGGCCGGCCCCGGCGCATTGTTCAGTGGCTTGGGTTTGCGAAACACCAGCACATTGCCCAGCATCACCAGGACCAGCCCGAACAACGCGGGCAGGGTCCACTGGTAACCTTCGGCATAGGCGGAAACGTTCAACGCCACCACCGGGAACAACACCGTGCAGTACGCCGCGCGCTCCGGTCCCATGCGTCCGACCAGGGTCAGATAGGCGGTAAAGCCAATCACTGAGCCGGGTATCACCAAGTACAGCAGCGAGCCGATATAGCGACTGTTCCACTCCATGTCGAACGGGATCCCCTGAACCAGGCAATAGCCGGCCAACATCGCCGCGCCATAGGCCATGCCCCAGGCATTAGTGGTCAGCGGCTTCAGCCCGGCCTTCTGTTGCAGACTGGAAAGCAGATTACCCGCCGAGAAGCACAGCGTGCCGAACAGCGCCAAGCCCAGGCCGAGCAAGGTTTCTGGACTGGCGCTGTGCCCGGATAGTTCCGGCCAGAACAACAGGCCCAACCCCAACAGCCCCAAGCCCCCCCCCAGCAGTACATTGCGGGCCACCTTCTGGCCAAAGAACACCCGTGCATTCAAGGCATTCCACAAGGTCGCCGTGGAAAACACCACGGCGATCAGCCCGCTGGGGATCCACTGGCTGGCGGTGAGAAAACACAGGAAGTTGATACAGAACAGGCACACCCCCTGAGCCAGGCAAATACCGTGGCCACGGCGATTCATCGGTTGCAGCTTGCGACTGAGCAACAGCAGGGCAAACAACACCAGCGCGGCCAGGGCAAAACGGTAAACGATGGAGACGGGGATCGCGACCACGCCCAGTTGCAGTTTCAGGGCGATCCAGGTGGTGCCCCAGATCAGTACGGTCAACAGATACAACGAGAGGTTCATGCTACGGCTCCAGACCCAACTGCAAGTGTGCTTGGCTCAAGTCTCGCGCCTGGGCTGAACGCACGCTTGCATAAACTTGCGCTTTTATCGCGAACAGGGCTGGCACATGGCCCATCTGGGCGTAGGATGCGAAGCGTTGGAGACGTGATCATGCCCGCACTCGAAACCCTGCAAGTGTTCCAAGCCCTCAACCGTTCGCCCAATGCTCGCCTGGAGCACAGCGCCGAACTCGGTGACGGCATGGCCGCAGCCCTGTGGAGCAACCATCACGACGCCCAGGAATACGAAGGCCCCAGCCACCACACGCTGTCCTGCTATATCGCCGGTGGCACGGGCACGTTCAGGCGCGAGCAGCCCGACGCCAAGGGGGCCCCGGACAAACTCTGCATCCTGCCCGCCGGTCATCAATCGGCCTGGGTCATCAATGGCCAGATTCGCCTGGCGCACCTGTACTTCAGCCAGGAACAGTTCGCCCTGGGCTGCATCACCCTGCTCGATCGCGAGCCGCGGGAAATGCAATTGCGCGAAAGCACCTTCCTCGAAGACCCGCAGCAGGCCCAGCGCTTTCGCCAACTGATCGAGCTGAACTGGGACGAACCGGGCGAACGCTTGCTCACCAGCAGCCTGGCCCATTCCCTGCTCAGCCATACCCTGCTCAGCCAGGTGGGCCTGCGCCAAGGGCTGCGGCTCAAGGGCGGCCTGGCAGCACACCAGCGCCGGCATCTGGTCGACTATATCGAGCAACACCTGGAGCAGCCGATCAGCCTCGGCGAACTGGCCGGGCAATGCGCGTTGTCGGAGTACCACTTTGCGCGGATGTTCCGCGAAAGCTTTGGCCTGCCGCCCCATCAGTACTTGCTGGCGCGGCGCCTGGCCCGGGCCCGCGAGCTGTTGCGCAATAGCCGACAGCCATTGGGCGAGGTTGCCTTGGCCTGCGGGTTTGCCAGCGCCAGCCACTTTGCCAACCGCTTCAAACAGGCATTGGGTGGCACGCCGGGAGAATATCGCCTGGCGGTGTGGCGCTAACAGCGCCCTGGCAGCAGGCTCGCCCTAGAACTCCAGCGTGCTCGACAACGACACCTGTCGCGCATCGCCCATGGACACAAAGTAGCGGCTGACGCTGGAGGTGTAATACGTGCGGTCGAACAGGTTCTTCACATTGAGCTGGAACTTGACCTTCTGCCCGTCCAGTTGCGTGTCGTACGTGGCAAAGGCATCGGCAACGGTGTAGCCCGGCAGGTCGAAATCGTTGATCGCATTGCCCGCCCGCTCCCCGACATAGCGCGCCCCGGCACCGATCCGCAACTGGTCGCCGCCCAACAGGCTGCCAACGTCATAGACCGCCGACAACGCGCCACTGTTCTTCGCGACGTTCGCCAGGCGCTTGTCCTGGTACGTGATGTCCTTCGTCACCTCGGCATCGGTATAGGCATAGTTGCCGATCACGCTCCAGCGCTCGCTCAACTGCCCGGTCATGTCCACTTCCAACCCGCGCGAGCGCACTTCCCCGGCCGCGCTGTACAAGGTGACCGGGCCCTCGGCATTGGCCACCAGCACATTGCGCTTGGTGATATCGAACAGGGCGATGTTCCCGGTCAGGCTACCGGGACGGTCGAAGCGCACGCCCAACTCCCACGACTTGGCCTCTTCCGGCGCCACCGCCGAGTCAAGGATCATGGTGCTGCCACTCAGCGGGGCAATGGTCGAGTTGGGTTTGAACGACTCGGTGTAGCTGCCGTAGAACGACAGCTCGTCGGTGTAGCGGTACACCAGGCCCGCGCGCGGCACCCATTTTTGCCCGCTGTTGTCGGTATTGGCCTTGAACGGTATGCCTTTGCCGGCGTACTGATCGTAGGCCTGGAAGCGCCCACCGACCACCAGGATCCACTGATCGTTCAGGTGGATCGAGTCCTGCATAAACAGCGAATCGCTGCGCAGCTTGTCGGTCTGGGCACTGTCCGGCAGGCCGACCGTGGTGCCGGCCACCTCGCGGCCATACACCGGATCGAGGTAGCTGAAGCTGGTCAGGCTGTTCTGGCGAATCAGCTTGGCCCGATAGATCTTGCGATGCTCATCGTCCATGCCGACCACCACATCATGCTGCAGGCCGGCCAGATTGAGCTTGCCCTCGAAGCTGACAGTAGCAAACCGATCATTGCTCAAGGCGCCCTGGGTGCCGTCCATCTTGCGCGTCAACGTGCCGGTCTTGGTATTGATCCCGGTGACGCGAACCTGGCTGGCGTCGTAGGTTTCGCGGTTGTAGCTCAGGCCAAAGTGGACCTTCCAATCGTCGTTGAGCGCGTGGTCGACCTCGAAGCGGTACAGGTCCGAGCGCCCCTGCATATTGTTGAACGGCTCATCCAGGCGACGTTCGCGGGGGATATTCAGCGGACGCAGGGTGTCCGGGTTGATGGCCGTGCCACGGTCGAACGGCGAGAGAAACTCACGATGTTCGTAGGCCACCTGGACCTGGGTGTCCTCGCCGTACCAGGCCAGGGAAGGCGCGATCAGGGTCTCGCGATGCTTGCCGAAGTTGCGCCAGTAGTCTTCGTCGTCATGATCGAGGATCAGGCGGTAAGCCAGGGCGGAATCGCCCAGCGCACCGGTACTGTCCAGACCGCCACCGCTGCCATTCTTGCCATCGCCGTAGGTCGAGCCGCGCAGCGTCAAGGCGTTGTAGGCCTGTAGCTCAGGCTTCTTGCTGACCACATTGACCACGCCGCCCGGGTCCTGGATGCCATAAAGCAGCGAAGCCGGGCCCTTGAGCACTTCGACCCGCTCGGCCGTGGCATTCAACGCACGGCCCTGCACCACCGGCATGCCGTCGCGCATGATCGAGCCGTCGCGGTTGTCGCCAAAACCACGCTTCATCACCGAGTCCTGGGTGCTGCCCAGGGTATTGCCCTGGGTGATGCCGCTGACATTGGCCAGGGCGTCATCGAGATTGCGCGGGGCCTGGTCGCGCAACACCTGGGCCGGCACGATATTGACGGTCTGCGGGGTCTCCTGCAGCGTTGCGCCGGAACGCATGATCGACGAGGTGGGCGGCGGCTGATAGCTGGTCGCCGAGGTCTGGGCCGTGGCATTGATGGTGGTGGCGCCCAGGTTCAGCGTCCCTTCGCTGGGCAGCGGCTCAAGGGCCAGGGTCCGCGCATCGGTGCGCCGGAAAGTCAGCCCGGAGCGCGCCAGTAAACGCTGCAACGCCTGTTCGGCACTGAACTGGCCATTGAGCGCCGGGGCCTGCTGGCCGTAGGGCGCTTCGTCGGTGTAGACCACGCTCAATCCGGTCACCCGGCTGAACTCGCTCAGTGCCTGGGGCAAGGGCTTGGCAGCGATGGCAAAGCTAAACACGGCGCTGTGCTGCGGGCTGGGATCTTCTGTCGCCTGAGCCACAGCCAGGGGCAACAGGGCCAGGCCCGAAACCACCAGTACCGAGGCACCGAACCATTGTTTAACCAAACCGCCTGTCGCCGATATTGCCCTGGACTTCATGCTGATGACTCGTGAGTTAAGGAGCTTTAGATACGAATGAATCGCACTTTCACTCACTACACGGAACAACCCGGGGAATACCTCACATTTTTTTCAAAAAAAAATTCAGGCTGCCTACCGGGGCGAGCACTCTCGCCCCAAGCCCGCCCTCGCCCAGCCGCTTAGCGCAGGACGATCAATCGTCCCAGCACCTTGTGCTGCTCAAAACCCAGAACGCCACTGAGTGAGTTCAGCACCGCCTGTGGATCGCTATTGGGAAAGCTGCCGCTGATGCGTCGTTCGGCCAGTTCGCGGTTCAGCAAGACGATCCGCCCCGGGTAGTAGCGCCCCAGATCGGCGATGACCTCGGCCAACGGGGTCTTGTAGTAGTTCAGCCAGCCCTGGCGCCAGGCCAATTGGGCCTGGCTATCCACCGCGTGTAGCACATCGGCCCGACCTTGTGCGTAGGCCACCTGCTCGCCGGCCGCCAGTACCTGGCGCGGCTCGCCCGCCCGCGCCGTGACCGCGACCCGCCCTGACAACACCGTCACTTGCGCCCCCTGGGGTTGCAGCCGCACTTCAAACTGGGTGCCCAGCACACGCGCCTCACCGCCGCCGGCATCGACTACAAACGGCTCGCCGGTATGCTCCACGCTGAAAAACGCCACGCCACGACGCAGCTGCACATGACGTTCGCCGGCGCTGAAATTCACCGCGATAGCGCTGTCGGCATCCAGGGTGACCTGGCTGTTATCGGCCAGAGTCACGGTGCGGATCTGCCCCGGTGCGGAAACATGGTCCGCGCCCAGATCATCGAACCAGCGCAGTGGTTGCCAGCCACCGCCCAGGGCGACCATTAACACCAGGCTCGCGGCCATCGCCAGAGCGCCCGACCAACGCCGCAGGGAAGATCGAGGCGCACGGTCCATGGCCTCCAGATAGCCTTGCAGCGCACCCGCCTCTTCCCGGGCCAGCCTGCGCGCCGGTCCTTCGCTCAATACCCACAGCACCTGGGCCTGGGCGTAGGCCTGGACATGGGCCGGGTCCGCCTGCAACCAGCGCCTGAACGTGGCCTGATCGCCGCTGCTAGGGTAGTCGTTCAACAGGCTCATCCAGGCCAGCGCGGCCTCTTCCTGGGCCGGTGTAATCGTGCAATCCGAGTGCTTCATCTAGGCGCTGTCCCTGGCTGGCGTACGATCGTCGGTTCCCGCAGGCTCGCCTTGCAGGCCCCGAGGGCGCGCATCATATGTTTTTCTACCGCGCTTTGGGTCAGCCCCATGGCCCTGGCGATCTCGGCATAGGTGCGGCCATGGATGCGGTTGAGCAGGAAAATCTGCCGCGTGCGCTCGGGCAAGCCACGCAACGCCGCCTCGATGGAACGCAGATCATTGCCGGCTTCCAGCGCGGCCTGGGGTTCGCTGGCGGCGTGACTCTGCTGCTCGGGCAACCAGCCTTCGCTGCTGCGCACCCGCGCGCCTTCACTGCGCAAATGATCGATGGCGATGTTGCCCGCGCAGCGCAACAGGTAGGTACTCAATTCTTCGACCTGCACCAGGGGCCGGCGCCAGAACCGCACAAACAGGTCCTGCACCAGGTCGGCGGCGGTCGCCCGACAACCCACACGCCGGCTGACCAGGGCCTCCATCTGCGAGCGCTGGGCCAGGAACACCCGGAGAAAATGCGCACGCCCGGCTTGTGGCTCGCCGCCCTCGGCGCCAGCCGGCTCGACCGGCCGCTCGCTCATGACAGCACCGCCCACGGGCAGGCGAGCAACCCCAGCGCCGCCAGGCCCACGGCCGCACGGGGTCGATAAGGCAACAGCCAGACCAGCAGCGACGCACTGGCCATCAATCCAGCCGTCCATTCGACCAGGCCGAAACTCCAGCCGCTGGCCAGGATCGCGGCGGGCAAAGACAGGCCCAATAGCAGCCAGCCGCCCAGACGCAGCGCCAGGCGGCGAAGCACGCCAGGTTTGCCAGCGAACACCTCGCTATGGTGCCGATCCCGCGACAGGCACAACGCGCTAAAACCGGCGTAGCTCAACAAGGTCGCCAGCAGCATCAACCCACCTCACTCGATACGGTGCCCCGCGTGGCGCGGGCTGCCTTCGTCGTTACCGGCGACACCCGGTGCTGCATCTGCCACGCCGCCCATCCCAGTAGCAACCCGCTCGCCAGACAGGTCAGGTCGAAGCCCGCCCGCGTCCAGTCGCCTTGCGCCACGTACCGCCCAAGATGTGCCGAAGTGGTCAGGGCATTGAGCAACGGGATCGTCGCGAACAGCAACGCGCCCAGGCCCAACTGCTCGACCCACGCCTGCCGCCCGCGACGCCAGCAGGCGTGCACCACGCTCAGGCCCCAGAGGCCGAAGAAGCTGTTGATCTCCCAATCTGCCCGAGCAACCAGGTCCACCGGCAACAGGCGATTGGCCCAGAAGTAGCCAGCGACCGCCAGCACCAACCCGGCCATGCTGGCGATATTCAGCACCTCCACCAGCCGCAGCTCGACAGGCATCACCGCACTTTTGGCGTGCTTGAGCTGGCGCTTGCCCAGCCAGATCACCAGCCCGGTGCCAATCATCGCCGTGCCGGCCAGGCCGACCAGAAAATACAGCCAGCGCATCAACGGCCCGGCGAACTGGCCCATATGCAGGCCATAGAAGGTCGCGGCAATCAGCATGGGCGTCGGGGTCGCCCCGGCGCTCACCGTGCGCAGCTCGCCGCTGGCACCACTGAATTCAAGCCGGTCATACGGGTCACGGGCGATGCTGGCGGCCCGAGAGCGCTGGATCGTTATATGGGCATTGCTATCACCGGGGTTGCTGACCGTGATCCGTCCCGGCACCTCGCCGCCCCAGCGGGCCTGTGTGCGCTCGAGCAATGAGTCCAATGCCACCAGCGGCGCCGGTTGCCCCTGCGCGGCAGGCGCATTGCTCGCGGGAAAGACCTCATCAAAAAATGCCCGACTGTCATTGCCATACACCGCCGCGATCCCGGCCGGCATCACCATGTGCATAAAAATCACCAGGCTGCTGAAGGTGATCATCAAATGGAACGGCAACACCAGCACACCCAGGACGTTGTGCCCGTCCAGCCAGGAGCGTTGCCCCTTGCGCGGACGAAAGGTGAAGAAGTCCTTGAAGATTTTCTTGTGGGTGATGATCCCGGTGACCAGTGCGACCAACATCATCATTGCCGCCGCCGTCGAGAGCCAGCGGCCCCAAGGCCTGGGCATCTGCAATTCGAAGTGGAAGCGGTAGAAGAAATTGCCGCCGGCAGTCTCGCGGCCCTGCAACCGGGCGCCGGTCTGCGGGTCGAGCTTGACCCCCTCGAAATCGCCACGGCGCCCCGGGGTGCCGGGCTTTTGCCAATCCAGCGAGAGGGCTGGCGACTGGGCCGACGGCATGCCGATAAACCAGCGCGCGGAACCGTCGGCATGCTCTTGCAGGTAGTCTTGGGCCAAGCGCAGGGACGCGGCGGGCTCACTGGGGCCGGTGTGGATTTCCGGCTGCATCCAGCGCGTTATCTCATCGTTGAAGTACGCCAGGGTGCCGGTCAGGAAAATCGCGAACAGCAACCAGCCAAAGACCAGCCCGCTCCAGGTGTGGAGCCAGGCCATGGACTGTCGAAAGCCCTCTTTCATAGGCGCCCCAGCCAATAGGCCAACGCGGCGAGCGTCGCCAGCACGGACGCTGGCAGCATCAACCCGAGCCACGCCAGACGCGGCGTGCGGCAGGCAAAACACCAGAGCACAGCCAGCAGATAGACCACAAACGAGCTCAGCATTCCGCTGACCACGGCCTCGGCCGGCGCCATGGGCAACAGCAGTGCCATGCAGACGCTGACCAGCGCCGCCAGCACATACCCCCCCACAACCGCCGCCAGCACCCGGGAGGTGACGGCCAGGCGATAGGCAATGGGGGGCGAGCCGGCGTTGCGCTTCATGCGTGAACCCTGGGATGAAAAAGGATAGCGCGGGCCATGAATTCACAGCCCGCGAACAGGGCGCCAATATTAATGATAAATATTCTCATGTGCAAAGCACTCTGACCGACCGGGTTCTTCGTCGTCGGCCCGCACTGATTGCGTACTGCAATTGCCCCAGCGAAGCTCACTGCTAATGACCCGCGCCCGGGATCAACGTCAGCTGCCCGCCGACGGCAGCCGGAGCAACAACAGCGTTCAGTTGAATAGGCACCAACGGTTGGTGTGCACGGGCCTGAAGTGATGTTGCGAACTGCGAGCCGTTTTTCAAACTCGCGCGACAAAGAAAAAAAAAGGGCCTGCAATGCAGGCCCTTTTTGTCGGGGTCAGGCGTCAGCTATTGAGTGCTGCCTGTTGGGTTTCCAGAAACTCCTCTTCGAGCAGGGCATCGCCCAGGTCCCGGCGTTCGGTCGGCGCCGCGACGGCACGTTTGCCGCGCAACTTGCCAAACAGGTGCTCCAGCGCATGCTCGAGCTTGGTGGCCGCCCCATCGATCGCCTGTTCCAGCGTATCGGCTTTATGGGTGACCGAAATCGGTTGATGGCCTTTTGGCCGCGCCTCCATCTGGCAGCGCATATCGTGGGGACCGGGCTTGTCGCCGTTCTCGTCCCGCAGGTGGACCTCGACACGGGTCAGATCTTCTTCGTAGCGTTCCAGCGTGCTTTCAACGGTAGTACGTACCCACTCCTCCAGTCGGATGCTGCTTTGAATATGGTTATCGCTATTGACCTGGATTTGCATAGTTCATCCCTTATTTCAGCTAGCTCGCGAGAGGATCCCGACACACCTTCGCGGTGTGTAAAACCAGACCTCTTACCTACAGAATTGGGCAGTTGGCTGAACAATTCAACCCCTAAAAAAAGATAATGCCTGCATCGCAAATAAAGCCGGACAAAGGGCAAAAGCGCTGTTATGGTCGGGAGTTGAGCCACCTTGCAACCCGCTTCCAAGCCCTCCTTTTCCCCTGCCAGGCATGGCACCGGCGCGCGCCTTGATCAGGCGTTCCGACTGGCGTTGCTGTTCTTCATCGAGCAAAAACCCTAAAATCCGCGGATGCCAATGACCAATGCCAACTCCGCCGTAGAAAACGTATGCGCCACCGCTCCCGCCTCCGCGACTTCGCAGGCCTGGAGCAAGCACGACACCACCTGGATGCTGGGCCTTTTTGGCACTGCGATTGGCGCCGGAACCTTGTTCCTGCCGATCAATGCCGGGATAGGTGGCTTCTGGCCACTTCTGGTGCTGACGCTGCTGGCGTTCCCCATGACCTTCTTCGCCCACCGTGGCCTGACGCGCTTCGTGCTGTCCGGTCGGGCCGGGGCCAACGAAGATATTACCGAAGTTGTCGAAGAACACTTCGGCGCTGGCGCCGGCAAGCTGATCACGCTGCTGTACTTCTTCGCCATCTTCCCGATCCTGCTGGTCTATAGCGTGGCGCTGACCAACACCCTGAGCAGCTTTATGGAACGCCAGCTGCACATGGACCCACCGCCGCGAGTCGTGTTGTCGCTCCTGTTGATCCTCGGCGTGATGGCGATTGTCCGCTGCGGCCAGGGCGTGATCGTCAAGGCCATGAGCGTTCTGGTCTATCCCTTTGTCGCCGCCCTCTTGCTGCTGGCCTTGAGCCTGATCCCGAACTGGAACGGCGCCTTCTTCGCCACCGCCTCCCAGGGCATGGAATGGTCGACCTTTCTTAAAACCCTGTGGCTGGCCATTCCGGTGATGGTCTTCTCCTTCAACCACTCACCGATCATTTCCGCCTTTGCGGTCGAGCAGAAACACCGCTACGGCGACCAGGCCGAAGCCAAGAGCAGCCGGATCCTGGCGGCGGCCCACGTGATGATGGTGGTCACGGTGATGTTCTTCTGCTTCAGTTGCATCCTCGCACTGTCGCCTGCCGACCTGGCTGCCGCCAAGGAGCAGAACATCTCGATCCTGTCGTACCTGGCCAATCACTTCCAGACACCGGTGATCGCCTATGCGGCGCCACTGATCGCACTGGTCGCCATTACCAAGTCGTTTCTGGGCCACTACATCGGCGCCAGCGAAGGTTTCCAGGGGCTGATCATCAAGAGCCTGCGCTCGCGCGACCGACAGATTTCAGCGGTCTGGCTGGAACGCCTGACGGCGCTGTTTATGGTGCTGGCCTGCTGGCTGGTCGCGACCCTCAACCCGAGCATCCTCAAGCTGATCGAATCCCTTGGCGGCCCGGTGATTGCCTGCCTGTTGTTCCTGATGCCGATGTACGCGATTCGCCGAGTGCCCGCGCTGCGCCAGTACTCGGGCAAACTGTCGAATGTGTTCGTGGTGGTGATCGGGCTGATAGCCCTGTCGGCGATCCTGTTCTCCTTCACCGCCTGACCGGGGACCTGCAGGCGCGAGCTTTGCATCGCGTAACACTCGCTCCTGCAGAGCATCGGCAAATGGCGGCATGGGCCTTGCTAAGTCAAACGGGCCGGCCGCCGATCTGAACGCGCGAACCAATGCCCTGTGCTGCCGGTCAATGACTGCATGTTTTCCATCAACCGGTGACGCACCATGGACAATCCCTTTCAACTCATCACGGATGCTTTCCAACCCGAATACCGGGTCAACCTGAGCATCCAGGGGCTCGATGGCAGCATTGTGCTGACCCTGTCCAACGCCCACGGGATCGTCGCCAAACGCCTGATCAGCGCCGCCCAGCGCAACGACCCACGGCGCCTGAAGCGCCTGATCGAAAGCGTTCAATTCGGTATTGCCATCGAACAGGGCCACAGCGCCATGGAAATCCTCGCCGCCATGACCGCTGACGACCATCCCGGCTTAACCCGCCCCTCCCGGCCGGACTGGCGTCGCCAGCCCCACCAGGTAGCGATCTAGCTAGATTTCGCCCTTTTCCACTTCTATCGCGTCGCCGGCGACCGTGCTCTTGCGGTGTGGGTTTTCGACCTTGACCGAAGGGAACTGGGACGAGGCATAGCGCACCACCAGGATGGCGAACGCCAGCAGCAAAATTGCCCCGGAAAGGTAAACCACCCCCATATCCGGTGGATTATGGTGCGACACATCGGAAATCAGCAGACGGGTCAGCGCCGTGATCGCCACATAGATCAGAAAGCGCACCGGCATATGGTTGGTCTTGAAATAAATCCCGACCATCGCCCCCAGTTCCAGGTAGATGAACAGCAGCAGGATGTCATCGACCGTGATATGGCCCTTCTCGATCATCCCCAGAAACGCCATCACCGCCGCCCACGCCGTCACCGCACCAATGGCGAACAACGCCAGGTAGTGGAACGACTCGACGAACAGGTTGCCCAGTGACTCGGCCAGCTCATGGACGTTTTTACGCAGGTTCTCGGCCCAGTTGATTTTCACGCTGCACTTCCTTAGATCGACTCGATCGCATGATGCGGTTTGGACATGACTGTTTCCCTGCATGCAGAAAAAAGGCCAGGCTGCCCTTGAGATGATGGCTATCCGGCTTTCGACACAAGCTGCCATGATCCCGCGCCCCTCGCCAGGCTACTTGCGGATGAAAAACAGCGAAACCCGACTACATTAAAAAGCCGCTATCCAAAATGCAGCGATTGCCTTATCCTCGTTGCTGTATATAAACACAGTAGTAGCAAAAGGAAATTAGTCGCTTCTGGGCTCCCACCCTCCGGCACGCCGGGCACCCAGAGCGCTTTGACCCTAACCGAGGGCTTGTCCCTTCAACACTGCCTATGACGACGAGGCCAAGCACATGGCTGTTGAAACCCTTTACCGCAGTACCCGCGATTTGGAGACTACGTTCGTGGACCGCAAACTCGCCGATGCCCATGACCAAATGCTCGAACTGGCTGAGCTCCTGACCGAGGTGCTGATAAAGAACGTACCGGGGCTGTCCGAACAACTTGCCGAAGACGCCAGTATCTACATGGCGAAAAACCGCGCGATCTTCGCCGCCGCCTTTAAAAACACGGCCAGTGCCCTGAGCGAACTCAGCCAGCCGGCCACCAAGGACAGCTGAGGCCTGGGCGACACGCTCAGATTTGCTCAGGCAGGCTTGCGGGCTTTTGGCTAGCATCGCCCTATCACTAGGGCCATGCGGGAGCACTGCCAATGCCTGCGAACACCCTGCGTTTGCTGCTGGTCGAGTCGGCGCCCAAAAGCCTGAACGAGCTTGGCTGCAACCTGCAACGCCAGGCCCACCGGGTGCATCACTGCCAGGGAGCGACCTTGAGCGACGGCGACATCGCCGCGTTCGCCCCCCATATCATCCTGCTCGACATACCGGAAAATAGCGCTGCCAGCCTCGAACTGGCCGGTCATATCCGCCAGCTATGGCCGGCCATGGGCCTGATGCTGCTGACCGAGCGGCAAAAACCCGAACACCGCCTACGCGGCTATGAACTCGGCGCCGATTACTGCCTCAATAGGCCCCTGGCCGAAGGCGAACTGCTTGCCCTGGCCGGCGCGTTGATGCGCCGCCTCGGCCGGCCCCCCAAACCCAGCACCACCACGGCGCCCACCTGCTGGCGCCTCGCCGCCTCCCGGCAGATCCTGCACACTCCCCACGGCACGCCTCTGGCCTTGAGTCGCAGCGAGCGGCGCCTACTCGAATGCCTGCAATGCTCGCCACTGCATCAGGCCAGCCGCAAGGCCCTGATCGAAGCCCTCGGCGCGGAATACCTGAGCTACGACGAACGACGCCTGGAGGCGATTGTCAGCCGCCTGCGGCGCAAACTCAGCGATGCCCTGGGCAGCCCCGCACCGTTGCGTGGCCTGCGGACCCAGGGTTACAAATTCACCGAGCCGCTGTCCTGCAGCAACTGACACACGGCAGGCCCTCCCTTAAAGCAGCTTGAACACCAGTTGCAGGTTCACGTAAGCCGATTCCTGATCGGGACGCACATTGGTCAAAGGCACGCCCACCAGCAATTCGCCGGCCAGACGCGGCGTGACCTGCCAGTTCACCCCGGCACCCGTACTGTCGATTTTTTCCGGTTGGCGAAACGACGCATCGATCCGGCCATAGTCGTAGAAACCGAAACCGGTCACCCGAGGCGTCACTCGATAATTGGCCTGCAGGTTGGTGTAGAACCCGCCATCGCCGGCCAGTTCACCCTGGCGATAGCCGCGCACCGTCGAGGCCCCTCCTATCTGGAACAACAGACTGGAAGGCACCCCTTCCTTGCGCGAGTACTGCCATGCGCCGTTGGCGTTGAGGTACCAGTTGGCATCGAGCACTTGATAGAACTGCAAGAAACCGCTCCAGATGTCGAAGCGATCCTTGAGCGGGGTGCCCTGCAGCTGGCTGTGGGCATCCTGGTACGCCACGCCCACGCGCAGCGAACGGCCGGGCGCCAGGTACAGTGCCGTAAGATCGGCCTGAGTCGATTTGACCCGATTTTCATTGAGAAAAACGCCAGCGATATGGTTCTCGGTACGCTGCTCGCCGTAGGTCAACTGCCCGGTCAGGAGCCAATCGCGGTTGCTCCAGAGTGGATGATTGATAAACAGCGCGGCGTTCTGCGAGTCGCTTTCGGAATCCAGGTCACTGAACGCCCCATAAATCACCTTCGCCTTGCTCTTGCCCAGACGTGCGCCCATTCGCCCGCCGTAACGGTTGAACGGTGCGTCATAGGCCAGGCTGCCGACTGTCGAGCCACGCGAACCGGCGCCGAAAAACGACAGCACGTCATCACGGCCCAGCGCGCCGTAATGGCGGTACATCAAACCACCGGACTCCTCGCCAGTGGACTCATAGCCGTGGTTGTTGGCAAACACATCGAGGCTATTGCGCGGCGGCTCGGTAACCGAGACAAACACATCGGTCAGGCCATAGCCCTTGCCCGGCTGCAGTGAAGCCGACAACACGCCGCTGCTCAGCCGATTGAACCGCGAGAGTTCGGCTTCCAGGCGTTGGGGATCGACCAATTGCCCGGACTCGACGCTCAGGCGTTCGCGCAAAAAGGCCGGGCTCATGTACGTATTGCCTTCAAGTACCAGGTCGCCAACCCGGCCCTCTACCAGTTGGATACGTACGCGTCCCTGCTCAATATTCTGCGGCGGCAGAATGGCTCGCGCGGTGACATAGCCCTTCTGGTCGTACAGCCGATTGACGGCCGAGAGAATCCGCTGCAACTCGGCAAAGTGTACTGTCTGGCCCAGATAGGGTTTGACCACCGCCTCCAACTCCGCCGAAGAAAAGATCGACGATTGGCTGAACACCACGGCATCCAGTGTAAAAGCCAGATCGGCATTGGCCGGCAGGGCCTGGTCGCCCACCGCGGGGACTTCAAGGGCCGGACCTGAGTCCTGAGGCACCCCATCAAGACGCTCGAGGCTGCGTTGCTGTTGGCGCAGCAGCTCCGAGCTGATGGCACCGGCCGGCGGTGGCAATGGCTGGGCAGCCTGGGCCGGGCCGGCAAACCAGCCGGTGGCGCAGATCACGTAAGGCAGGCAGGCCCCGGCAAGTCGAAGCCTGGCAAAAGGAACGGCATTACTTTTCATGGTAGGTCTCGGTACCCAGGTTCACGGCCACGGCCGGACTGCTGACATTGGCCAGCCAATCCAGGGCTGGCGGGGTGGAATTGGCTGCGTTGAACACCGCCGGGAGATCGGAACCATTGGCCGTGCGGTAATCCTGGTTGAACTGCGGGCGGGCCAGATCGAATGCCGCATAACCGGCCGTTACGAAGTTGCGGGTAAACACCCCGCGAGCGGCGTTGAACCACATCGGCGCGTGCGAACCAGTGGCGCCGCGCCCTTCCAGATCGAGGCTGAACGCCTTGCCCGGCACGTAGTACTGATAGTCGGCGTCATAGCGCAGGGCTGGCGTCGTGTTGTCCATCAGGGCAGAAACATAGGCCGTGCCCAGACGCATCTGCTCACCGATATAACCGCTGACCACATTGAGCCGCCCGGCATCGGCGCGGATATCGGCCTGCCGCGCACTGAGCCGTTCGAGGCGTACATGAGGCGCGGCAGCGACAGTCAGGTCGACACGCTCGGCCATCGCCCCGTCCACACCCGTGGCCCAGACCCGCAATGGAGAAGCCTGCTGGGTCTGGGTCACACCGGCGCGCAGAGTTTCGGCGCGCAACTCCAGGTTGTGGGCCACCCGCACATCGGCAATGTCCAGGTCGGTGGTGGCACGTTGGCCGTCACCCTCGGCCACCACCCGGGCTGAGCCGGTCAGGGCGTGCACGCGCTCGGCGGTGGCGTCGCGCAGCACATGCAGGTTGATGTCGCCAACCGGCGTCTGAGCATTGAAACGTCCGGTGTCCAGGCGCACCGCACGCTGAGCCTCGCCGATACCGCTGGCGGCGACTAGGTCGACCTGCCCCTGCGCCTCGTCGGTGGTGCGGATCAGCGCCTCGTCGTCCACCATGCGAATGGCGCCCTGGCTGGCCGTCAAGGCCACCTGCCCATCGAGCACGCTGTTGGCCATGACCAGGTTGTTCTGCCCGGCCAGCACGTTAGCGCCAAGCCCGAACAGCCCCAACGCGCCCCGTTGCTGGATGACGGCAAACGGGTTGGCCGACGTGCCGATATAGCCAGAGGTCTTGCCGCTGGCGTCGATGGCGCGCAGGTTGACCAGACCGCCATCGAGCAGAGTGGAGCCGCCCAGCGAGTAGAAGTTGCCGTGGTTGGCGGTGAGGTTGGTCTCGCCTTCGACTTCCAGGCTACCGACAACCACATCGCCATTGAGGACCACCACATTGGCGGTACCCGGCGCCACCAGACGATAGATCGTGACCGGATCATTCCCGTGGTTGGTGACCTGGATCGGGTTGTCCGGCGAACCGATATTGCGCCCCGCGTCGATATACAAGCCGCCCGTGATCGCCCCTGCCACCCCGGTGGCGGTCTGGTTGATCACATCGCGCCCGGCATACACATACAACGTGCCGCCCACGGTAATGTCCTTGAGGATCACATCCTGAGAGGTGCCGACGTGGTAGTCGCCCTTGGCATCAATTACCACCGGCTCCTTGGCTTCCACCACCAGGTCGTTGCGCGGATTGAGGGTCACCCGCAGGGTGCCGTCGCTACCTTTCTCGGCCTTCATGGTGCCGGGCTTGGCCTCGGCGAGGAACGCCAGCAACTGACTGGACGAATACTGGTTACCCGCCGATGACGACAGCTGATTGACGATCGAGTGGTAACCATCGGTCGCCTTGACCGTGAAGACCAGTGTCTCGGACTGCGGCAGCGGTTGCGTCGGATCATTGTTCAGGCGAATGGCGCCCTGGTTTGCCGCCACATTGGGCAACGCGCCGGTGGACGGTCGAGTGCCCGCCTCCGCGCCCGCATTGATGACCGTACCAAGCATGGCCTTGTCCCACACCGCGCCATGGGTCATCTGCGCATAGAGCGCCGAGCCGCTGTCGAGGTTGTATTGGAAGTCGCTGGCACGGGTCTGCAACAACCCCTGGTCAACGCCGGGAGCGCTGGCCAGGAAGGTTTTCGCTTCCAGGTAGCGGGCCTTGATCGCCGCATTGATCTGGGCATCGCTCGCCCCATGGCCAAGGCTGGCCGCAACCTGCTCGCGGAACAGGCCCAGGCCGGTGCTGCTCAGGCTGAAGGCGCTATCCGGGTTCTGCGCCAGTTCGCGGATGTTCCAGTAATCGCTGTAATAGCGCGCGACCAGATTCTCGTAGCCCTTGATGGTACTGGCCGCGTGGTTGGCATCGGTCAGGCCCATGCTTTCCCAGAGCGCGATTTTCTCTTGCAACTTGGCGTCATGGTCATCGGCCTTGGGCGGTGCGCCCAGAATCTGCCCGCTGGGGGTATTGAGCTCGACATTGCCCAGCAGCGACTCGATAAAGCCGACGTTCATGTTGCCGCTGGCCTGGGTCAGCGTCACGCTGCCGGGTGCCGAGGCATTGATCTCGTGGCTCTGGGTCACCAGGGCGCGATCACTGGCGCCGATGGAGCTGCCCGAGCCTGAGCGCAGGGTCAGTACGTCACCGGATATCGACGCGCCCGTGGCACCGGCGTGCTGGTAGATACCGCCGACTGCATCGAGGGTGACATCGCCCTGGGTGTGAATCGCCTTGGCGTACATGTCCCCCGTGCTGTTGAGGAAGATATCGCCCTGGCTTTGGGCACTCAGGGAGGCGCCAGCGACCCGGCCATCGATGATATTCAAGCCTTCGCCGGCACGACCGATACCCGCGCTGGCATTGAGTTGCAGGTCCAGACCCTGTAGAGAACCGCCGGCCTGCAACAGCGCACCGCCGGTGATATCGAATCGGCTGGTGCCGACATCGTTGCGGATCTCGCCGCCGACCAGCACGTTGGACGTCGCATCGACCTGCAGGCGCGACTGGCTGTTGCCGACAAAGCGGATCGGAATGGCGTAGTCGGCCTTGACGCTGTTGGTCAGGGTCAGGGTCGCATCGGTCGCGACATCGAACCGGGTGCCACTGACATAGCCGCCCCAATCACCGCCATCGGAGGTGACGTTGACCTGGGTGTACTTGAAACTGGCATCGGCCCACTGCATAAAGGTCTGGTCATCGCCGGTCGGATCACGGACCACCACACTGCCATCGCCGACCAGATAGCTCTTGCCATCCGAGGTCGCCGTCGCGGATACCCAATTGCCCAGTTTGTCGTAGACCTCGGTACTCTCACCGTCAACACCGGTCGCTCCGGCGTAATCGCGAGTGACGTGATAGCTGTGCGTCCACTCGTAACGCGCACCGCTCTGCGGGTTGTAAGTGAAGTCACGGCCGATCACGCTGCCCAGGCTGGCGTCGGCCAGGCTGGTAGCGCCGTTGGCATCGTTGTAGACCGACACGCTGTCCTGACCCGCCTGGTTGACATACCACCAGGTCTGCGCGCGCCCGGCAGCGGCACCGCTGCCCCAGGTCTTGAGCGTATCGGTGATACGCACCACGCTCTGACCGCCGCTGCCCAGATTGATATCCGTCAGCAGCAGGTCGTAACCGGTGCTGTTGTTGATCTGCACATCACCATAGCCGGAGTTGACGGTGATATTGCCCAGGGTGTTGGTGTTGATGATATTGCCGGTCAGCGACACCGAGCCGCCGCCCGCAGCATCAATGCGTTGTACCTGGATACGCTGTTTGTCCGAATCCCAGTAGACCTGCGGCACTTCGTCGGTGCCGTTGCCGTCGGCAATCGCCGTGACATGGTTCAGGCGCACCAACCCACTGCCCGGCACAATCGCGGCAATCTCGGCCGCCGCAGCGCTGTTCAGGTCCAGAGACCAATCGGTGCGGCTACCCACCTCGATACCGGCGTTGATGTTGATATTGCGCGCATTGACCATCAACGCGCCGCCGACGGTCAGTGCGCTCTGGCTCGAACCACCGGTATCGGCACTGGACAGCGCCACGCTGTTGCGGGTTTTGATCGCGTTCAGAGCGGTGTAGGTCCAGTCCCAGACCCCCGTATTGCCTAACCAGTTATGGTCGCTGGCCGAAAGGTTGCCGCTGTACTCGTACAGGCCGTCCTTGAACCAGGTTCTCCCGGAGGTATCACTGCTCGAGCTTTCCCAGTAGTCACGGTCCAGGCCGGACAGAATGATCTGCTGCTCCTTGCCGTCGCCGCGCCCATACTCGCGAATCAGGTAATCGATAAAGGCGTCGCTGTCGGTGTGCTTGAGCGAACCGTCGGCATTGGTGTTGTACGTCACGTTGGCAGCGTATTCGGCAATCGCGTCGGCCAGGTTGCGCCCATTGAGCAAGCCCAGGCCTTCAGGTGACAGCCGGCTGATAACACTGGCCCATTCAGCCTGTACCGAGGCCAGGTTCCAGGTGCGCCCCGGCAGGTTGACGAACAAGTCGCCATGGGGCACGTCCATGCTCAACTGGTAACTCTCGATGCGGGCGAACTGCGAGACGTTGCCCGACTCGTTGCGCAGCGAGGTATTCCCCTTGAGGTTTTCGATATCGCCCAGCACCAGAATCCCGGGCGCCCGGCTGGTGTGGCCCGGGACCTTGGTATCGTAGGTGTTGGCGATCACGACCGAGGGCACGCTCGGGCGCTGGTTGGCATCGTAGTAGTCGGACTGCGAGCGCTTGACCTCGGTCAGCCGCGCACCACTGGCATTCAACTTGGCAGCACCGGTCGAGAGAATCGAACCGGTGCCGGCCGCCGAGACCAGGATGCCGTTGGTCACCAGATAGTCGTCGGAGCTGTTGTGGATAATCACCGTCGGCGCGCCATAGGCCGTCAGATCGGCGCCGGACTGCTGGATACGATCAGCGCCGACCCGGATATCGCCGGCCCCGGCAATGATGTCACCGACCACGAGGCTGTCCACCGCAGTGGTGCCATCAGCCCCCGCGCCAAGGGCCTGGGCGGTACTGACGCGCATCTGGTTGTACAGGCTGATCTGCTCACCCAGGCGGGCGTATTCGCTGGAGCTCGGCGATAAGCCGGCGCGCTGCTGGATCAGGCTGGCCAGGGTCGCATCGATTTCGGCCAGCGGGCGGAACGCGTCGGTGCTGCCGGCAGGCTTGAAGCTGGCGGCGATATCACCGAGTACCGAGACGGTGCGCAGGGTGGTGCCGTCCCAGTAGATTTCCTGGCGGTTGGAAACGCCCGCAATCACCTTACTATTGCCCAGATTGAGACTGGCCAGGCGGTTGACCTTGTTCGAACGGGTGGTCTGCTCGCTGGAAAACAGCGACAGATATGGGTTTTTGCCAACACCGTAGCCGTCGGCGCTCACCGCGCCATTGGTGGCTGTCAGCTCAACATTACGCACCGAGCGCACCAGGGCGCCCGTGCCAAAGACCAGGTCGTTGGTGGTATTGACCACCGCGTCGGCCCCCAGGCTCGCGGTCACCGGGATCAGTGTGTTGTTCACCACTGCGGTATTGGCCACTGCACGGATATCGTTGGCCAGGTTGCCGTCGGCGCTTTGTCCGGCACGCAGGCCCAGGTTGCCGTAGGCCAGCAGGTTGGCGTTGTTACCGAAACGGACCAATTGGTGAGCGGTCAGGTCGATCTTCGAATCGCCGCCGCCGGCACCGACCAAGCCATAGACATCGACCCGGGCATTGGTCGCGGCCCGGCTATCGCTATAGGCCCCGACCTGCAACAGGCCGCTGCTCTTGAGTTTGACGTCGTTGCCGAACAGCACCTGGTTGCTCAGATCGACATCCATTTCGGTGCCCGCGTAGGGCATCACGATCCCGCCCCCGGCCGACAGGCGACCGGTGTCCGCCACCCGCAAGGTGTTGTGGGCGGTCATGCGCAGATGGCCTTTGTCGATGACCAACGGGCTACCGACGGTGGAGAGGTCTACGCCATTGCCCACCAGAATGCGGCTGCTGTCACGGATCTGGTTATCAACCAGCACGGCACTGCCGCTGACAACGCCACCGGAGCCGGAATAGGCCTGTGCGCCGCCTTGCGTGAGGCTGTGGGCTTCAATATCAAGCCCCTCGCTGGCGGCCAGTTTGGCACCGTCACGGATATCGACCCGGGTGTTGGCGCCCAGATCGACATTGATAAAGGTCCCGGAAGCGCCAACCATCGCCGCCTGCAGCGAATCGCTGGAGCCGGCGTAATCGAGCTGGTGTTCGGCCAGTACCTGAGTACGTCCGGTCAGCACATTGCTGCTGCCCAGCACCTCGACCGCGGTGTTGCTGCTGGCATCCAGGTTCAGGGTCGAAGCACTGCCGGCAATCACCCCGCCGCTACCGGCCATCGCTTCACCGGTCACGCCATTGCGGCCGGTGGCGGACAGGTCGAGCAGGCCGCCGACTACCCCGGTCGCGCCAAAGCGTACCGTCTGGCTAGCCGCAACATCGACATTGCCGACGTTGGCGCCGACCGCCAGCAGGCCGCCGACGGCGATACCGGTAGCATCGGTCTTGGCCCGGGTCTGGTCCGTGGCCTTGACCGTGGCATTGCCGCCAATGGCCAGACGCGCGCCCTGGCCGATCTCGGCCCGGACCTGCGTGGTGATATCGGCATCGGCCACTGTCGCGTTGACCCCAAGCAGCATCCCGCCGCTGGCGCCGACCGCGCGCGCCTCGACACTCTGGTCACGGCTGCGCAAGGCGGCGGCATTGACCTCCAGCGACGCGCCGCCGAGGTTCACCGCGCCGGCGCCGGCCTCGGCCAGGTTATCGACACTGGCATTGGCCACACTGGCGCCAATCGCCCCCGCCCCAATGGCTGCACCGAGCGAGAAAGCCTGGGCCAGCGGATCGGTGCTGGCGCGAATGCCAATGGCCCCCTGGGCCATCAGCAAGCTGCCGTCCCCGACCCAGGCGCGGGCCCGGGTCTTGTCCGAAGCATTGGCCACTACCGCGTTGCCGGCGAGGATACCGCCACTCGCGCCTGCCGCGTCCACACGGTTGCTCGAACGCGCCAGGGCGTCGATGGCAACGCTGGCGGCACGCACCTGCACGTTTTTGCCCAGCAGCGCCTCGGCCTGGCCGGTGCTGCTGGCGGTGGCGATAGACGCACCTACCGCCACGCCACCGACACTGACGCCCAGGGTCTTGGCTTGCAGCGCATGATCAAGCTTGGCATCGACGCTCAATGCACCGCCGCTGGTTATCGAGCTGCCATCCAGGACCCGCGCAGTGACCTGGCTGCTTTTTTCACTTACCGCCACTGCCGCCCCAAGGCCGACAAGACCACCGCCACCGGCGTAGGCCTTGGCTTCGGTGACACCGTCCTGGCCGTCATCGGCACTGATTTCCACCTTGCCGCCGGCCGTTAAGTGGCCAGCCAGTTCTGCCAGGCTGCGGTCGCCGACATTGATGACGGCAACACCGGCACCGGCGCCCACCAGGCCACCCGCAACCCCGACCGCCTGACTGGAGGCATCGGTACGGTTCTGCGCGCTGATGCTGACATTGCGCCCGGCATCCAGGGTCGCGTTGCCGACTCGTGCGGCAGCCGAATACTGAGTAGTTGCCGGGCTGGCCAGGAAGGTGTCGTTCGGGTTGATGGTCTTCTGGCGGGTATTGATACCGGCCTGCAAGCTTGCGGCACCGGAAAAGCTGCTGCCCATCTGCCCCTTGAGGCCCGAGTCGCGGGCAACGTTCTGCGCGTTGGACACACTGCTGTCCAGACTGGAGGTTGCCTGGGAAGAGGCACCCGCGGCCACGCTGACCACCGAAACCCCGGCTCCGGCCCCAACAAAGCCACCACCGGCCGCGGCCACCGACAACGAGTCGATATCACGCTGGTTCTCGGCCTTGATACTGATATCGCGGTCGGCGTTGACGACTGCCCCATCCCCGACACTCGCCACTGCACCGCTGCGCACCACTTGCACATCGGCGCCGGCGCCGATTCCGGCGGTCCCGCCCACCCCGGCGGTGCCCAGTACGCTACTGGTGCTCAGGGAGTCCCGGGCATGCACACGCACGTCCTGCTGGACACCATCAAGGCCGGTATTGATGCGGCTACCGGCACCGACAGCGGCCGATGTCTGGCCGGTAGCCGTCAACACATTGACCGTGCCCGCGACACCGGCCGTACCACCACCGGCGCCGGTAAAGCCCACGGTGGTCAAGTCCTGGCTGGCACTCGCGTCGATGGCGGTGAGGCCGGCAGCGTCCAGCTTCGTAGTGCCACGGGTATAGGCTTCGGTCCGCTGATCCAGGTCGGTGACGATGACGGTCGCGCCGACTCCGGCGACACCGCCAGCCGCCACGCCACCGGCAACGATATCGAGGTCATTGTCGGCATCGGCGGCAATCTCGATACCCGCGCCCGAACTGCGCAAGGTCGCGTTCTCGACGCTGCTGCGCACGGTGCCTTCCAGGGTCGTGACGGCCACCGAACCGCTGACCCCCGCCGTGCCACCCACGGCAGCGCCAACGACCACGGCATTGAGATCATGGGTGCTGCGGGCGTTGACGCCAATGGCCCCGCCAGCAACGAGGCTGGCCCTGCTGACATTGGCCTGGGTGCTGTGATCCAGAATCGTGGTCGTCACCGACGCACCCACCCCGGCACTGCTGCCACCGCCCGCCGCGCCATTGCCGGCGGTCACGCGGGTGTGATGGTAGGCGCAGACCTGCACGGCGCCCTGGCTCTCAAGCGTCCCGCCCGTCACCTCGGCCCGGGTCTCGCCACTCACCTGGTTGACGGTGACCGCGCCAGCGACCCCGACATTGGCGCCCGCGCCGACACTGGCCGCAACGCTGTCCAGCTCATCGGTGCTGCTGGCGACCACGGCGATGCCATTGAGGCTCTGATGCCCCGTACGCTCGCTCAGTTCCAGGCTGGTGTCGCTGCTCAGGGCGCCGTTATCGACCGACTGGGCCGGCCCCTGGCCGCGCGCGGTCAACTTCGTGCCACTGCCGGAAATACGTGCTGTGGTAGTGCCTTCAAGCTGGTTGACCGCGACCGCACCAGACATGCCAACGCTGGACAGGCCAACGCCCAGGGCACCGGCCACGGTCTCGATATCGCTGTCGGAGCGGGCCGTCAGCAGCAGGCTGCCATCGCCGTCGAACTGGGTACCCTTGCCAATCTCGGCCAGGGTGCTGCCACCGACCCTGTTCACCGCGACCGATCCCGCCGCGCCATTGCTACCGCCCACGCCGAGCCCGGCCGCCAGCGACTGCAACTGCTGGTCGCGCAGGGCGCCGACACGCAGCAGGCCACCGGCCTGCAGGTTACCGCCCAGAATACCGGCATAGACACGGCCGAGAATCGTGTTGTAGGAGCCCGCCAAGCCAACCCCGGCGCCACTACCGCCGTAGGCCAGGGCCCCGGTGAGACTGCGCACACTGGAGTGATCGCGGGCATCGAGGGTTATTTCGCCAACGCTGACCAGGTTGCTGTCGACCGCGCGCGCGCTGGCCTGGTTGTCGATGGTATTGATCGCGACAGACCCAGCGACGGCTGAGGAGCGCGCCGCCACCGCGCCACCGGCCACCAGCGCGCTGATTTCACTGTTCTGCTGGGCTTGCAGCGCCATGCGCCGGGCCTCGGCCTGGCTGGCGAGAATCTCGGCGCTGACCCGATCACTGATGGTGTTGTAGCCAAAGCTCGCGCCCACCGCGCCGTCGCCACCAATCGCCGCCGAGCCCGATGCCGTCCAGATCGTGCTGGCGTTATTCGCATCCAGGGTCAGTGCGCCGCCCAACTCGATACCCTGGCTGGCACGCAGCGCCGCCACGGTGTCGTGGTCCAGCTCATTGATCGCTACAGCGCCATCGAACGCATACTGGTTGGAAAAGCCCATGGCCGCGGCCACGGACACCAGGTCGGCGGCACTGGTGGCGGCCAGCGAGAAGTCGCCATGACTGGACAGACCCTGCAGGTTTTCAGCGAGGGCTTCGGTGCTGCCGTCGATATGGTTGATCGACAAGCCCGCGCCCACCCCGGCCTTGCCGCCATAAGTGACCGCACCGGCCACGGCATGGATGCTCGAACGATCGTCGGCGCTGACCTGCACGCCCCCGGCCGCATCGATATCGCCATCGGCCAGACGGGCACGCGTGACGCTATCGATGGCGTTGACGCTGACCGAACCCGCCACCTGATAGCTACTGGCCGATGCGCTGGCGGAGACACCCGCGGAGACCGACAAGGCGCTGCCTTCATTGTCCGCACGGACCTTGACCGTATTGGCGGAGACCTTGCCGGTGGCCGCCAGTTCGGCTTCAACGTGCGTATCGAGCGTGTTCTGGGAATAGGCGCCGGCCAGGCCAACGCCCTTGCCGGTATTGCGCGACACCGCCGCGCCGCCAGCAATGGCGTGCTGGGCAGTATCGTCGCGGGCGCTGACGTTGACGCTCGCGGCGTCGATATCGAGATCGTCGGTGATGCGTGCACGCACGGTGTTATCGATCAGGTTGACCGCTGCCGAACCGGACACATTAATGCCAAAGGCTCCGCTCCCGGCCCGCGATTGTGCCGCGCCGGACGTGGACGGCGTAGGTGGTGCGGTCAGCGCCACCGACAGCGCGTAGTTGCCGATCATGCCGTCGCTGCTGGCGTCAACCACCAGGGCACCTTCGGCCGAGGTGTGACCGGCAGTGTGTTGCGTGTCGCGACTGCCCAGCCAGGCCTCGGTGGTACGCTCGAAATCATGTACACCAGCGGCCGCACCGGCCGCCCGGGAGGAAGACTTCACCACACCGCCTGTCACGGTCAGGCTATCGGTGTCGTCGCGAGCAGAGATACGCAGATCGCCACTGGCGCCATGGGCGGCGACGACATCGAGGTGCGCACCATCATCGATACCCGCACGGGTGGTGTTCTCCAGCATGGACACGGCGACCGAGCCACTCAACGAATTGGTTCCGCCATCGGAGCCGGACACCGCGTAGTTGATCATGTCAACGTCGGTAACCGCCTCGACCTTCAACTGGTTGGCATACAGATTAACCGCACCCACGCTGGCCTCGGCATGGTTGCTGTAGTTGCCGACAATCACGCCCGCACCCATGCCATTCTTGCCGCCACTGCTGTTGAACACACCCGGATCGGCGGCGACGTTGACCATCTGCGACTCGACCCGGGCATTGATATCCACGGTCTGCGCCTGGCCGCGATACGCCGCGTCCTGGTTAATGTTCACGCCATCGCCGACATCAACCTTGGCATTGAGCCCAACCTTGTTGATATCGACCATGCCACTCAAGGTGCTGCCGTCATCCTTGGCCTTTTCCCCCGAGACCGCCGCCGAGGAATCGACCCAGGTGCTGAATATCTGGTCGCCGGCGCTGACGGTCTGGATAAAATCATCCAGGTTGTCACTGCCAAAGGACTTGATCAGGTTCGACAGCCGGCTCTGGTCCAGCCACGGCAGGCTGGCCTTGGCAGACAGATTCAAGGCACGCAAAGCGTCCAGCTCCGCCCCCGGGCGCACGGTCAGCACCGCACTGTTGTTCTGCGAACTGATCAGGATGGCTACCGCGGCGCCATTTTTCTTGCCGCTGCTTTCGGTGTCGAAGCTGAAGGGTTTGCTGGTGGTTTTCTTGTCCGAAATCTCGGTGGACACACTGGAATTGAGCGCATCGGTGACCGTGGCCGTCAGGCTCGCATCATGCCCGGCCTTGACCTGAGCCTGGCTGCCGAGGTTAAGGCTGGCCTGGTTGTCGTGGTCAACATAGGCGATCGCCCCCGCGACACCCAACTCCTTGAGAAAGCCATCAGTCTCTTTGTTGTCGCTCTGCTCACCGCCTTTCTCAGTGGTTTTACCGACAAAGGATTTGACCCCGTCGAACATCTTTTTGGTGGCGTCGGTCTTGAACTTGGCGACCCGCGTGCCAAGGTTGTCGCCCAACAGGACGGCAGCATTGTGCTGGTTGCTCAGGGTGTTGACCGAGGCATTGAGTTTCGCGTCTCGCCCGGCCTGGAGGGTGCCATTGAAATCGGTGCTGGCGTTCAGGTCCGAGATCGCCACCAGTACCGCGATCCCGATGGAACCCTCACTGTCCCCCGCCAACGCCGCGACCTTGAAGTTCTTGTTCTGCTCGGCACTGACACTGGCATCGCGCCCAGCCTTGATCAGTGTGCCGCTACCCACCGCCGTCGTGGCATCGCCCTGGGTGTAGGACACGTTGGCCGTCAGGGTCGCCGGTAGCTTGGACGATACCTGCATGGCTTTGACACTGCTTTGCACCGTGCTGTCGGACTGGCTCTTGAGCTTGACGTCACCGGTCCGGGATTCGATAAGCGCGTTCTGGCCGATATTGAGCTGGGCGTCACTGTGGGTCACCGATACCACGGCGCCAATATGCAACCCGGTGACCGTAGCCTGGGCATTGGTACTGGCATGGGAGGCGATACTTACCTCGTTATCGCCGACGATAACTACGCGATCACCAATATTTACCTTGGCCTGGGCATCGAGCACCTGGACTCCGGCCAGCAGGCCGTTGCTGACCAGGGTGTCGATCAGCCCCTCGAACACGCCTTTCTGGCCGCTGGCGGCCTGGCCTTGGGTTAGGGCCCCGGAAGCCAGCAGGGACTCGCGTTGCTTGGCCATCTGCGCGTCGGTCAACACTTCGGCAATCGGGTTACCGTCCGCGTCATAACTGTTGTAAAGGCCTTGTTCAGAGAGGCTATCGGTCAGGGCCGTGGAGGACTCGGCGGTAATCGAAACCTTGCCACCACGTAGCTCGACCCCCTGGCCCAGGGTGATTTCGGTCTTGTTGCTACCAACACCAACCTGGATGCCCGGGGTAATCAAGGCACCGTCGGTGGCCTGAGCCTTGAGGCTGATATCACCGGCTTTGTAGGTCGCGCTGTTGGTCTGCGCATACAACTTGGCGTTGGCGCCCAGGACGATGCTCGGCGCCTGCAGGCTGATATCCCCCGAATCGCCAAGGGAGACGCCGTCGCGATGCTGCTCCTGGGTGGCGCTCTGGTAATTGGCGATATTGCGGGTGGAAATCATCACCCCGTCGGCGACCTTGATCGCATTCGAAGCCTGCAGCGTATAGCTGGCACCGCCCAGGCGCTGATCGTGAGTAACCTCGATATTTTCCGGATCGATCAACACATGTCCGGCCTTGCCGCCCTGGCCAGCGCTGGCTTGCAGACTCCCGCCCCACGTCACGGCCTTGTCCGCAGACAGCTCGACCGAACCACCATTACCGCTGGCCCCGGCATTGGCCGCGATCACGCCCCCCTGAGCCAGGGTCGTCTGCTCCTTGGCCTTGACCACGACCGAGCCGCCGTCGGAACCCTGGCCCCGGCCGGAAGCCGAGACGCGCGCACCGTCGCCAATGGCGATAGTACGGTCGGCACGAATCTCGATATCGCCGGCCGCCTTGCCGGCGGCACCGTCGGCAATCACCTGACCGGCAATGGTGACGTCACGCCCGGCGGTGATGTGGATCTGACCGTCGAGCGCCGCGATCTGCACCCCGCTCTGTAAACCGTCGATATTGACCAGTTGCTCGATCCGCGGCAGAGCCTGCTGGCCACTGACCAACTGCCCGCTCGCCGTGATACCGACATCCTCGGCACTGAGGGTAATTGCCCCACGGGCGTTGACCTGGCCGCGTACCGAAACCAGGCCCGACGCCGACAACGGCAGATTGCCGGCCTTGAGCTGGGCCACCGCAACGTCATCGATCTGGCCATCGGGCCCGAGCAGGCGCTCCAGGGCCGCGCTGGTGGGGGTGGTCACGGTCAGGCTGCCGACGTTGATCACCCCCGACTCGCCGACCACCATCCCATGGGGGTTGGCAAAGTAGATATCCCCGCCAATCTGGCCATTCTTGTAGCCATTGAGGATGCCGTTGATCTCCGTACGCTGGTCGCGAACGATATTGATTAGGGCCTTGGCCGAGTCAGGCACGTGCAGGTTGGCAATATCACCAGCGTCGACATTGAAGCGCGAAAACGAGTTAAAGCCGTTGCCGTTCTTGATTGTCGCGGTAAAGACATCCGTGACGTTGCCGTTGTGCACCAACGACGTGTCGGTCCGGCCATCGATGACAATGCTCTGGGCATATAGCCCCGGACTGGCGAGCAGTGCGCCGACGGTCAGTAATCCGGCACCGCTGGCCGATTTGCTGGACTTGGTCTTGCCCTGGCGATTGGTGTTTTCACCAACGACTTGCCAGACACCTTTGGCGTGGTTCCAGATGGTGCGATAGACGTGGTTCATGCGCGCGATCCTTGATGCGTAAGGTCACCACGCGTATCGCCACGGCAAAGCTCTACCTGGGCGGCGCGTATAAGGTGCCGACGGTGGGAATGGATAGCGGCGAGTATAAAAGTGCGAATTGGGGTTAAAACTGAGCAATGCTGACAATTAGCCAGCATCGCGGGAGAAAGGGATCAGCGGTACAACAAGCGCTCAGCCAGTTCATCGGCGACCCGCGCCGGGGAGCGCTTTTCCGCTTGGGCATGGGCGAACACTTCGGTCAGGCGCGTGCCGATACGCGACAGGTGCGCGGTGATCGTCCCCAGGGTTTCACCACGATGTTGCAGGGCCACGTAGATCAGTCCGCCGGCGTTGATCACGTAGTCGGGTGCATAGAGGATGCCGCGTTTCTCCAATTGGTCGGCGACCTGCAGGTTGCTCAACTGGTTATTGGCCGAACCGGCCACTGCCGCGCAACGCAACTGCGCCACGCTGTAGCTGTTGAGGACACCGCCCAGGCCGCAGGGGGCGAGGATATCGCACGGCGTACTGAGCAAAGCCTCGTTGGCAATCGGGTGCGCGCCCAACTGTTCCATCGCCAGTTGCACCTTGCCGGGGTCGTTATCGCTGACCAGCAATTCGGCACCGGCCGCATGCAACTGCTCGGCCAGCGCAAAGCCGACATTGCCCAAGCCCTGGACCGCCACTCGCAGGCCTTCCAGGTTGTCACTGCCCAAACGCGCCATAGCCGTGGTGCGAATACCGGAAAACACGCCCATGGCGGTGTGTGGCGACGGATCGCCGCCGGCCGTGGTGCTGGTGACATGCTGGGTGTACTGGGCGATGCAGTCCATATCGGCGGTCGAGGTCCCGCTTTCAATGGCGGTGATATAGCGGCCATCGAGTTGCTCCACGCAGCGCCCAAATGCCTCGAACAGCGCCGCGCGGCTTTCCACATGGGCCGGCCGGATAATCACCGCCTTGCCGCCACCCAAGGCCAGGCCCGCCAAGGCCGCCTTGTAGCTCATGCCCTGGGCCAGGCGAATGGCATCGGCCACAGCACTTTCGTCGTTCGGGTAGGCGAGATAGCGGCAACCGCCCAGCGCCGGGCCGAGACGGCTGTTATGTATGGCAATGACGGCCTTCAAGCCGCTGACCGGATCGACACTCAGGTGCAGCGATTCCAGGCGAGCACTTTGCATGAGAGCAAACATCGTAGAGCCCTCTCGAACCACTTCTTGTAGCGAGCAGTATAGGCGTCGTAGGAGAGATCGCAGAAACGCTAGGGAATAAGCCACCCGCCATACCATGTGTTGCGACATAACCTTTCATGCACTGGACGAACAGCGGCCACGGGGCTAAAACGAAGCATCTGCCGGAGATACCCATGGACCCCCGCCAAGCCTTTCTTGCCTGCCTGGAGCGCGCTCCACTCAAGGTCTTCGAAGCCGCACTGTGGATTGCCGCCGAACATGATGGCGCGCTCGATCCCCAGGCCGTCCTGCGCAGCGTCGAGGATCTGCAGCAGCAGGTCGGGCAAAGCCTGCCGATCCTGCCCCGCCACGAACTCGCCCAACCACTGTTGCGCCGCCTCAATGACCTGGGCTTCCAGCAGGATGAGCACCTGCCCCTGCGCCCCCAGGCAGCGCTGCTCGACAAGGTGCTGCAACACCGCCGCGGACAACCACTGGTGCTGGCCTTGATTGCCTTGGAGCTGGCACAGCGTCTTGCAATCCCCCTGACAGGCGTCAACTTCCCCGGACATTTCCTGCTGCGCGTCCCTGGTGCCGACCACCTGCTCGATCCTTGCGGCGGGCGTCGCCTGTACCCCAAGGACTGCCGCGAACTGCTCAACCGTCAGTACGGTGCACAAATGGAACTGCGCGCCGAACACCTGCGCGAAGCCGAACCGCTGGAGATGCTCCAGCGCCTGTCACGCAACCTGCGCCAACTGCACCTGAGCCATGACGAACCGCTGGCCGCCCTGAAGGACGCCGAGCGCGTGCTGCAATTCGGCCAGGCCAGCAGCAGCGACTACCTGGCCCGCGCCAGCCTGTTCCAGCGGCTCGACTGCCCACGCGGGGAACGCTTCGATGTGGAGCGGGCGCTACTGCTCAGCGAGGATCCGATCCAGCGCCTGCGCCTGACCGAACGCCTGGGGCAGTTGCCGCCCAACAGCGCCGTACATTGAGCCCCCCTGGTCGATGCGTCGTCAGGCGGGGGTATCCGGCTGGTTCACCGGATGGGCTAGCTGAAAAGCCGGATGCTGCTCGGCCAGCGCCATGACCCGACGGATACGCGGCAGGGCCTGCAACGACACATTGAAGCGCTGCGCCGCATAGCATTGGGGGGCCAGATAGACATCCGCCAAACCGGGCTGTGGGCCGAAGCAGTAGCCCTGCTCGCCAATCAGTTGTTCTACCGCGCTCAGCCCCTGGCCAATCCAGTGGGCAATCCACTGCTGCACCTGAACTTCGTCATGACCCCATTGGCGCAGCAGATTGAGCACGCTGACATTGTGCAGCGGATGGATGTCACTGCCGATCAAGGCCCCGACGGCCCGCTCATGGGCGCGGGTCGTCACGTCCGCCGAAAGCAGGGCCGGCTGTGGATAACGTTCTTCCAGATACTCGATGATCGCCGACGATTGCGTCAGCAGCGCGCCCTCGTCCGTGCGCAGCGCCGGCACCCGGCCCTGGGGGTTGAGCGCCAGATAGGCCGGCTGGCGCTGCTCGCCCCCCTGGGGAGCGACCAGGTTGACCGCCATGGCCTGGTAATCCAGGCCCTTGAGCGCCAGCGCCAGGCGTACCCGGTAGGACGAGGTCGAACGGTAATAGGTATAGAGCTGCATACACCGCTCCCTCAATGTGCCGCGAGCACTTTGCCGCGGCATTCACCAAAGCCGATGGACACCTGCCCGTCGCCCCGGCAACGGGCCCGCAGGATGATTTCGTCGCCGTCCTCAAGGAATTTACGCACTTCGCCCGAAGCCAGTTCGATCGCCTGCTTACCGCCGCCGGTGATTTCCAACAGGCTGCCCAACTGCCCCGGCTGAGGCCCGGACAAGGTGCCCGAACCGAACAGATCACCGGGCTGCAACTGGCAACCATTGACGCTGTGGTGCGCGACCATCTGGGCCACGCTCCAATACATGTTCAGGGTATTGCTCAGCGTCAGGCGCTGGGCCGGCAGGTTCTGCGCCCGCATCGCCTCGGTCAGCAGCAGCACTTCCAGCTCGATATCAAAGGCCCCGGCGGCCTGGTCCCGCGGATCGAACAGGTACGGCAGTGGCTGTGGATCACCACTGGCCCGTGGCGGCTGGGCACGGCGAAACGGCTCCAGCGCCTCGGCCGTCACCACCCAGGGCGACACGCTGGTCAGAAAACTCTTGGACAGAAACGGCCCCAGCGGCTGGTATTCCCAGGCCTGGATATCGCGGGCCGACCAGTCATTGAGCAGGCAGAAACCGGCGATATGCTCTGGCGCATCGCCAATCGCAATGGATTCTCCCAGGGCATTGCCCGGACCGATCCAGATCCCCAGCTCCAATTCGAAATCCAGCCGCGCGCAGGGCCCGAAGCTTGGCTCGCTCTGCCCGGCCGGCAGGGTTTGGCCCCTGGGCCGGCGCACATCGGTGCCCGACGCGCGCACGGTAGAGGCACGGCCGTGATAACCGATGGGCACGTATTTGTAGTTGGGCAGCAGCGGGTTATCCGGACGGAACAGTTTGCCGACATTCAGCGCATGCTCGATCCCGACATAGAAGTCGGTGTAATCACTGATCCGGGCCGGCAGATGCAGAGTGCAATCGGCCGCCAGCGGCAGCAGTCTGGCGCCCTGGGCCTGGATCTTGCCATGCAGGGTACTGCCTTCACTCAACAGTTCCAGCAGGCGCTGACGCAGGGCAACCCGGGCCGGGCGACCGAGGGCAAAAAAACCATTGAGGCTACCGCCACGGCACGCTTCAACCGCTGCGCGCGCCGGCCCCTCGAACAGGCCAGCCGCCAGCGCGGCTTCCAGGTCGAAAATATGTTCACCGATGGCCACACCGCTGCGCAGGCCGCCATCGGCGCGGCTGAATACCCCCAGCGGCAGGTTCTGCAACGGGAAGTCCGGGTGATCGTTGGCCGAGGCAATCCAGCTACGGGCAAGGGTGGGCTGGTTCATCGGTTATCTCCGGTTCGGGTTGAAAGTGACGGGCAACGATGCCCAGCATGCGTCGTAGTCGGCCTGCAACTGTGCACCGTCGAGGGCAAGGCGGCTCGGGCGCAACACTGCGCTGGTCTCGAACATAAAGGCCATGGTGTCTTCAATCTTGCTCGGTGCCAGGTCGGCAGCGATAGCTTTGGTGCAGGTCTCGCCATCCGGACCATGGGCACTCATGCAGCTGTGCAGCGAGGCCCCGCCCGGTACAAAGCCTTCGGCCTTGGCGTCGTAGGCCCCCTGGATGAGGCCCATGAATTCATTCATCAGGTTGCGGTGGAACCAGGGTGGCCGGAAGGTCTTCTCGGCCACCATCCAGCGGGGTGGGAAAATCACGAAATCGAGATTGGCCAGGCCAGGCACACTGGTCGGCGAGGTCAATACGGTGAAGATCGACGGATCGGGGTGGTCGTAGCTGACGGTGCCAATGGTATTGAAACGCCGCAGATCGTATTTATACGGCACGTTATTGCCATGCCAGGCAACGACGTCCAGCGGCGAGTGATCGAGCTCGCAGCCCCAGAGCTCACCGAGGAACTTCTGCACCAGGGTGACCGGCTCGCGGCGGTCTTCATAGTGGGCAACCGGCGCCAGGAAGTCCCGGGGGTTGGCCAGGCCATTGCTGCCGATAGGGCCCAGATCGGGTAGGCGCAGCGGTGCACCATGGTTCTCGGCGACATACCCGCGGGCTTGGCCATCGAGCAACTCGACCCGAAATTTCACGCCGCGCGGCAAGACGGCAATCTCCAGCGGCTCGATCACCAGCACGCCCAGTTCAGTGACCAGGCGCAGGCGCCCGAGTTGGGGGACCAGCAACAACTCGCCATCGGCATTGAAGAACACTCGCTCCATCGAGGTATTGGCGCTGTAGCCGTACAGGCTGATACCCGCCGGATTCTGCGCGGGCGCATTGGCCGCCATGGCAACCAGGCCGTCGATAAAGTCGGTTGGCGTCTCGGGTATTGCCAACGGATTCCAGCGCAGGCGGTTTGGCGTTACCGCGCCCAGCGGACCGCCCGCCAATTGCCGATCGAGCTTGCGAAACGCCGGGTGCTTGGCAGAGGGCTGGATGCGATACATCCAGGTACGCCGCGATTCGCTGCGCGCCATGGTGAAGGCGGTCCCGGAGAGCAGTTCGGCATATAGGCCGTAGGGCGCTTGCTGCGGGGAGTTCTGGCCAATCGGCAGCGCGCCAGGCAAGGCTTCGCTGCAGAATTCATTGCCAAAACCCGATTGGTAATCGAGGGCTGGCACTGCGCAATCGAGTTTCATCGAGCCTCCAGAAGGAAGTGGGCAGTTGGCACATGCGCGGCGATTTGGCGTGCATGAACTCTGCATTATTTTTATCGTAATTCGATTACGCATAACGTAATTTGATTGGTAAAGAGCGTCAAGCTATAAAGACGCCCACTCGTCTTGGGATATGACCGCGTTCATGGAAAAGCCCCGCAGCACCAGCGACAGCAGCGCCAAACAGAAAGTCCGCTCGGCCGAGGTCGGCACCGACATTCTCAAGGCACTCGCCGAGCTCGCGCCCAGTACCTCGCTGTCGCGCCTGGCCGAGCATGTGCAGATGCCCGCGAGTAAGGTCCACCGCTATCTCCAGGCGCTGATCGCCAGCGGGTTTGCCGAGCAAAATGCGGCCACCAATCATTATGGTCTAGGCCGCGAAGCCTTGCGGGTTGGCCTGGCAGCCCTCAATAGCCTGGATGTGCTGCAGGTATCGGCACTCCCCCTGGCGCAGCTGCGCGACGATCTGAACGAGTCCTGCTTCCTCGCCGTGTGGGGCAATCTGGGCGCGACCGTGGTGCATATCGAACCGGCAGTCCGGGCCATCACCGTGGTCACGCAACGGGGTTCGGTGCTGCCGCTGCTCAGTTCCTCCACCGGGCTGGTGTTCAACGCCTACCTGGCGGACCGAGAAACCCTGGAACTGCGCAGCCGCGAGTTCGAGGCCGCCTCCGCCCATCCCCTGGCCGACCCGCAGGCACTGGCCAGCCTGAGCGAGCAGATTCGCAAGCGCGGTTTGCATTTCGTCCACGGTTTGCTGATGCCAGGGGTCGACGCCTTGTCGGCACCGGTGTTCAACGCCCTCGGACAGATTGCGGCGGTGCTGACGGTGGTGGGCCCGACCTCAATGTTCGATGCCGATGAGCACGGCCCGGCAGCCAAACGCCTACTGGCGGCTAGCGAGGCCATCAGTTGGCGGATGGGCTATCAACACGCTGAGCACGCCCGCTAAGAGCGAGCGGTGTGTCCCGCAAAAGCTCGCGCCTGCAGGGAACAAGCAGAATTCGTTGGTTTGTTGCCGGTAACGCAACAGTGATTGTCGTAAATCAGACTGTTTCCTCTGCTGCTTGCCGCCTATTCTTGCCGGGCTTTGAGCGAGGCCTCCACGGGGCCGGATCCGCTCACAGCCATGCCGCCCCCAGTGGTCGGCATCAGATTAGAGGCCAGTCCTGCAACGGTCGGGCGTCACCCGGGTACACCGACGTTGATTTACAGCTCCTTGATCACACGTCTTGTTTGGCCGCTGTTGCTACAGCGGCCTTTTTTATGCCCCGGCAAAAGTACGCGGCAACGCTAGACGCCGTACTTCTGCAAATTGGCCATCATTTCCCTGAGCGCTTCCCCCGTATCACGCGGATGAACAGCGCCCTCGAAATCGCAGAGCTGTTGCCAGTTGGCCGCTACGTCCTCGACCGCAATCCCCGCATGAGGATCGAAACCAACCCCCAGGCTGCGCTCCCAGCGAACCTTGCCCATCCAGCCGCCACCAACTTCAAACAGGCCGGCCGTTTCGTTGCACTGCTCGCTCCCCAGAAACACCACCAACGGGCTGATGAGTTCGGGTTTGAGCTGCTCGAACACCTGGGGCGGGATCAGGCCTTCGGTCATCCGCGTGCCCCCCGTGGGCGCAATGGCATTGACCAGGATGTTGCTCTTGCGCCCCTCGATCGCCAACGTGCGCGTCAAACCATACAACCCCAGCTTGGCCATGCCGTAGTTGGCCTGACCGAAGTTGCCGTAGATCCCGGACGTGGACGCGGTGAAAATCACGCGTCCATAGTTTTGTTCACGCAGATGTGGCCAGGCGGCGTGGGTCACTTTGTAGGCACCTTCAACATGCACCCGGTAGACCAGATCCCAGTCGGCGTCGTCCATTTTCACGAAGCTCTTGTCGCGCAAGATACCCGCATTGTTGACGACCACATCGACCCGACCGAAGGCGTCGAGCGCGTGCTGGACGATCTTGTCGCCATCGGTCACCGAGTCGTGATTGGCCACTGCCGTGCCACCGGCGTCGCGAATCTCGGCGACAACCCGGTCGGCCGCCGACGCATTGGCCCCCTCGCCCTGGGCGGAGCCACCCAGGTCGTTGACCACCACCCGGGCGCCGTGCCGGGCGAACAGCAAGGCGTGGGCCCGGCCCAGGCCGCCACCGGCCCCGGTGACAATCACGACTTTATCTTCGAAGCGTATCGACTCACTCATCACCGACTCCTACCAAGGCCAAGGGAAGCAAAGCCCCGAGTGTCAGGCAGCCGCAGGTCGCTCACAACAAAACAGGCGAGCCTGAATAACGGCCGATAAGGCCGGGGGATGATTGCCGCCGACCTTAGCAGTAGGCTGCCCGTCGCGCCGGCAATGCCAGGCACCGGCGAAAAGCCAGGTAATGCTTGAGCACCAGCACCGGCGCCTCGGTCTGGGGGTAGTGCCCAATCGCAGGCAAGCGCACCACATCCGCATTGGCGATCAGCTCGCAGTAGCGTCGAACCATATGCGCGCCGGAGACCGGATCGAACTCGCCATTGATCAGCCGCAAAGGCACTTCGCCCTTGCGCATGGCGGCGACCCAGCGCTCGCGCTGTTCGACGCGCTCCGGAATGTAACCGATCAAGTGGTGCAGGATCCGCGGCCCCTGGTTGCTGGCAACCAGGCTCCAGAAGTCATCCAGGGCACTTTCGCTGGGCTGCGTGGCAGGCCCGAAGATACGGCGAAAACTTTTGACCAGCGCGTCGCGGCTAAAGGCACGTCCGACTATCCAGCCCAGCGGGCTGAGCAGCAGTTTCTGCATCAGCAGCGCGCGGTGGGTTTCGGGAAACAGCCCGCCATTGAGAAACACGCAACTGGCCATGTCGAAACGCCGCTCGTAATGCCGGGCGAGCAGTTCCTGGGCCACGCTGTCGCCATAGTCATGGGCCAGCACATGGATCGGCCGGGCGACCCCGAGCTGGGCAAGCAACGCGTGTTGCAGGTCGGCCTGCTCCAACAGGCTGTAGGCATGTTCCCGGGGCTTGGCCGAATCGCCAAAACCGAGCATGTCGCAGGCAATCACTTGGTAATGCTGGGCCAGGGGTTCCCAGAGGTAGTGCCAGTCCCAACTGGCAGTAGGAAATCCATGGATCAGTAACAGCGGTTCGCCCCGCCCGGCCACCCAGTAACGAATGTTCTGGCCAGCAAACTGAAAGCTGCGTCCACGCTTGCGCCACACGCAGAGCGGGATTTCGGACAGCGGGCTCTGGGCACTCGAAAAAGCGGGAACAAATAGTGGGCTCAAGGCGCAGACCTCGGCGTCGACCCGCGCATATGCCAAGGTCAGCAGGCTCTGAGTCTAGCCAAGCATCCACCGCGTGTTAGTTGCCTTGCCAGCCAGCTTGCTGGCCCTGGGAGTCAGGTTGCTAGCACCGTTGTTGACGTCAAAGCAGCGACGCCAGCAATGGTGCGGCAAACAGGTTCAAAAGCCCGGTCAACACCATCACCAACCCGGCCACCGAACCCTCCTCTGCGCCCACCTCATGCGCCCGGCTCACGCCCGCACCATGGGCCCCGACTCCGAACAAGGCACCGCGAGCCAGGGTACTGCGCAGTGGCAACCACTTGAGCAGCACGCCCCCGAGCAGGGCGCCAAACACCCCCGTGCACATCACGAACACCGCGGTCAGCTCCGGGACGCCGCCCAGGTCCTGGGCCAGCGGCATGGCGAACGGCGTGGTGATGGAACGCGGCAGCAGCGAAAGCGTCAGCGAGCTGTCCAGGGACAACGCCCGGGCCAGCCACCAGGAGCTGCCAATCGATACCGTACTGCCCGCCAACATGCCCAGCAGCAAAGCCGACCAGTGGCGCATCAGCAACTGCCGCTGCTGCCAGATTGGCACCGCAAAGGCCACCGTTGCCGGCCCCAGGACCAGCATCAGCCAATGGGTATTGGCCGAGTATTCGGCATAGGCCGTATGCAGCGGCACTGCCACCGCCAGCAACAATGCCGGCACCAGAATCAGCGGCGACAGCCAGTAGCGTCCGCTGCGCCGGTAGAGCCAGCGGCTGAGCAGGTAGGCGCCCAGGGTCAACGCCAGCCAAAACATGGGCATCGCTTCAAATTTCATGGCGGGTTTTCCAACGGCAGACCGCTTCGACCGTAAACGCGGTGACCAGCATCACCAGCAGGGTGCTGACGCCGATGACCAGCAGAATTCGCCAGCCCTCGTCACGCATCAACTGCCCGTAATCGAGCAGGCTCATCAGGGCCGGGATAAAGAACAACAGCATCTCGGCCATCAGTAACCCGGCACCTAGCTGCAACGCCTGCGGCTTTACCCAGCCACAGGCAAACCCGAGTAGCAGCAGCGCCAGGCCGATCACCCCGCCGGGTATCGGCCAGTGGCCCCAGGCCGCGATCTGGCAACCCAGCAGGTAAAGAGCCAGCAGCACCGCCAACTCGCCCATCAACCGGGCGCCCTTGAGCACTAATGGAGGGTGTAGAGCAAAGCGTTTCATGGTGGTAGTCCTCACTGGCCCTTAGTGTAAATAGCGGGCTACCATCCTAAAAACGAATTGTTAGACTGGAACACATTCCAATTTGGAATCGAGCAATGGAATTCAAACAGCTACGCAGTTTTGTCGAAGTCATCCGACAGGGAGGCTTCACTCCAGCAGCCCGTGTGCTGCATATCAGCCAGTCAGCCGTCAGCAAGCAGGTGGCCCAGTTGGAACAAAGCCTGGGCCGCTCGTTGCTTGACCGCCACGGCTCGCAGGTTCACCTGACGGCCGCTGGCAGCGTGGTGTTGCAACGGGCCGAAGAAATGCTACGCCAGCATCAGGAGCTGCTGAGCGAGCTGGATGACCTGGACCATCTGGCCCGGGGCGAATTGCGCCTGGGCTTGCCACAATTGGGCGGTGATACTCTGTTTGCCGGCCTGTTCGCCGAATACCGACGCCGCTATCCCAACATCAGCATCCAGCTACTGGAAGGCGGTAGCCTCAATATCGAACAGGCGGTGCTCAGCGGCGAACTGGAACTGGGCGGCAGCCTGACCCCCAGTGATCCGGCGTTTGCCTTCCAGCCCTTTTGCGACGAGCCGCTGGATGTACTGCTGCCCGCCGACCACCCCCTGGCCAGTAGTGCCGCGATCCGCCTGGAGCAATTGGCCGATACGCCCTTTCTGATGTATCAGCGCAGCTTCGTGCTCAATCACCGCCTGCTTCAGGCCTGCCAGCAGTTAGGTTTCACTCCGCGCGAAAGCGGGCGCAGCGGCCAGGCGGACTTTCTGGCGGCCCTGGTCGCCGCCGGCCAGGGCGTGGTGTTGCTGCCCAGCGTGGTCGCACGCGGCCTGATCCGCCCGGGAGTGGTGCGCCTGGCGCTGATCGCCCCCGGCGAACTGCGTTGGGATATCGCCTTTATCTGGCGCCAGGGCGCCTATCTGTCCCGGGCAGCCCAGGCCTGGTTGGAACTGCTGCGCGAGTGGCGCATGAACCGCTTGCCCTGATTGCCCTGATTGCCCTGATTGCCTTCAGCCACGCAATGCCGCACCGAACTGCTCCAGCCAGGGCTCGGCGTCGGTTTCCGGGGTCACGCTTTCACTGGAATCGAGGCGCAGCATGGGCTGGACTTGGCGCAGACCCAGTTCGGCGAACAACTCGACAAACTGCTCGCCGGCCCCGCAAAAGGTGTCGCCATAACTGGAGTCGCCCAGGCCGATCACGGCGCCCGGAAGGCCGCGCCAGTCGCTGGGCAACTGATCGCGAATCCCATGGTAGAGCGGCTGGATATTGTCCGGCAGTTCGCCCATGCCCGTCGTCGCCGTCACGGCCAGAAACGCCTCGGGGCCGAAAGCCTTGATCTCATCCAGGCTGGCTCGCGGGTTGTGCCAGGTCTCGAAACCGGCAGCGCGAAGGAGGTTGGCAGCATGCCGGGCGACTTCTTCGGCCGTGCCGTAGACCGAACCGGAAAGGATGGCGACTTTCATCAATCTGTTCCTGTACTTGAGTGAAAACCTGGGATATTAACAGGTGCCGCCCACGCAGAAGGAACCTGGAGGCGGACAACTCACCTAGAATGTCTCTTTTTGCCAATGGACCCCGCCCCGACATGATCAATGCCAAGCTGCTACAACGGGTTATCGACGCCTCCAACGACGGAATCGTGGTGGCCGAACAAGAGGGCGAGGACAATATCGTGATCTATGCCAACAGGGCCTTCGAACGCCTGACCGGCTACAGCACCGATGAAATCCTTTACCAGGATTGCCGCTTCCTGCAATCCGGCGACCGTGACCAGCCCGGGCTGCAAGCGATCCGCCAGGCCCTGGCCGACGGCAAGCCCTGCCGCCAGGTCCTGCGCAACTATCGCAAGGACGGCACGCATTTCTGGAACGAACTCTCGATCACCCCGGTGTTCAACGACAGCGATCAACTGACCTACTTTATCGGCGTGCAAAAGGATGTCACCGAACAAGTCCAGGCCCAGCAGAAAGTCACCCAGCTTCAGCAACGACTGGCCGAAGTCGAAGCACAGCTGGCGGCGCTGCAGATGACCAGCGGCAGAAACTAACGCCGCTAAAAACGGTCATTGATGCAGGTACATGTCCATTTGTATCCATCCCTTTGAGCTTGATCATGCAACCCGATGCCCTACTAACCCGGGATGAACTGGACTTCATTCAAACCCTGCAACATGCCCCGCACCTCAATCTGCGGGATGCTTCATCGAGCCTGCTGGTCAATGGCGGCACGCAGGTCCGCGACCTGCTGACCCGCCTGGCGGCCAACGAACAAGTGACCCTTGAAGCGCGGTTCGAGAACCAGCAGATGACGTTTCCGCTGCAACTGGTCGAGGACGAGTTTCACGCCCTGCACCTACGCCTGGGCACGCCCAGTATTTTCGAGGATGGCCCGACGACCCGTCCGTGGCGCCTGACACTGGACGCGCCGATGGCGCTGGAAAACCTTCGCGGCCAGGCGGGAACGCTGCGGGTTCTCGAGCTTTCGTTCAAAGGACTGCTGCTTGAAAGCTCCGATGGCAGTAGCCCGCCCAGGCAGTTCCAGCGCTGGCTCAACCCCGCCGATGGCCAGGAACGAATCGCCCTGCGTGCAACGCTCGAACGCAAGACCGATACCGGCCGCTATGCCTATCGCCTAAGCCAGCGCGACGCCCTGCAGACCGAACGGCTGCGCCAATTTATCCTGGCCCAGCACCGTCGCGTTCACCCCGACCTGCATCAGTAAGCGGCTAGGTATCCAGCGTCGCCGCGAGAAAGCCCTGCAAGCGCGCCTGCATCTTCAGACCTTCTCGCCCCAGGCAACCGACCGTCGAGCCAGCCAGGCGCTCCTCGGCCAGATCCGACGCTTCGCCTGCCAGCAGTACCGGACATTCCGTCGCCTGCGCCAGCCGCTCCAGGCGCCGCGGCAACTCCACCGGCGCCGAACCGCTGGAAAACAGCACCAGGGCCTGGGGCCGAATTTTCTCGCAGATCAGCGTCAACTCGGCAAAAGGCTGCCCTACCGCCAGCACGCTGACGCGGGTATCGGCACTGCCCAGCAACAGCGCCGTCACCCACAACTCCAGCTCACGGCACTGCCCGGGCAAACCGGCCAACAGCACATGGCGCGGCTGATCGAGGCGATTGAGTTGCAGGCGCTGCAAGGTCCTCGCCCGCAGAAACGCGTCATAGAACAGCCATTCGCTGACCTGGCCGAATTCATCCTGCAAGGCCAGCTCCCGCCAGAGCGGCATCAGGATGTCTTCGAACACCTGGTTGAGCGGGTAACTGGAAAAAATCTGACCGTACAAGCGCTCCAGCCGCGCCTCGTCGAACGCGCTGATGGCCTCGGTCAGAGGCACTTGCCATTGGGCCCGCAAGCCCTGGCCGGCGATCTGCGCGACGACCGTCGGCGCACGCGCCAGTAACGTGCCGACCTTGCTCACGGCAACGCCTCGCTCGACCCAGGCCAGAATCTGGCGGACGGTCTCAATATCGCGCGCACTGTACAGCCGATGCCCACTTTCGGTGCGCGTCGGCTGGATCAACCCATAGCGCCGCTCCCAGGCCCGCAATGTCACCGGGTTGATCCCGGTAAGGCGCGACACCTCCCGAATGGGAAAGAGTTCATCCTCGCTCAGGCTGGACGGAGTAGCTGCGTGTTCAGTGATAACGGGCATAGGCGGAAAAACGGCCAAGAAAGGAATCTGCCTATTCTACGCTCGCCCATCAGTTTTTCAGACAGGCGCGCGCGCACCCGCACGATGGCTGTGGCGTATTTCACAGAATCAGGAATAATCCTTGCTTGATTGCCCATACGGCCCAACACCCCGGGCCGTATTTGCGCACGTCCTACCCGGACAGCGCCTGCACCGGAGATACACAATGTCTACCTCACCCGTCACCCTGATGGTGGCCCGTCGCGTTGCCGACGGACGCTATGAAGAATTGATCGCCTGGCTACGCGAAGGCGAGCAACTGGCCACCGACTTCCCCGGTTATCTCGGTTCAGGCGTACTTGCCCCGCCGCCGGGCGAGCATGAATTCCAGATTATTTTCCGTTTTACCGACAGCGCCACGATGCACGCCTGGGAACACTCGGCGTCGCGCAAGGCCTGGTTGCTGCGCGGTAGCGACCTGTTCGCCAACCCTTCGGAGCACCGCGTCAGCGGTATCGATGGCTGGTTCGCCAGCGCCGGGCAGCGACCACCACGCTGGAAGCAGGCCGTGGCGATCTGGCTGGCGTTCTTTCCTGTATCGCTGCTCTTCAACTTTGTCTTCAGCCCGTTGCTCGGCGAATTGAGCCTGGCGCCACGGGTGCTACTCAGCACCCTGGGGCTAACGCCCTTGATGGTCTATATATTCATACCGCTCTCGACCCGCCTGCTCGCCGGCTGGCTCAATAGCGTTCCCGGCAAGGCGCTGCATACGCAGCCCCACTGAGGCTGAAGCGGTGAGCCATGGGCGGCCGAGGCTGGTATAGTTTTGCCCTATCCACCTGTGCTTGCCGCGAGCCCTCGATGACCACTTCTTCCGCCCCGATCCTGATCACTGGCGCCAGCCAGCGCGTCGGCCTGCATTGTGCCCAGCGCTTGCTGGCCGAGGGACAGTCGGTGATTGTCAGCTACCGCAGCGAGCGGCCCGGTGTCCAGCAGCTGCGTGATCTGGGCGCGACGGTACTGTTCGCCGATTTTTCCAGCGAAGCCGGCATCCTGTCGTTTATCGCCGATCTCAAACACCACACCTCCTGCCTGCGGGCGATCGTTCACAACGCCTCGGCCTGGCTCGCCGAATCCAGCGGCCAGGAGGCGGATGCCTTTATCCAGATGTTCAGCGTGCACATGCTGGCGCCGTACCTGATCAACCTGCATTGCGCCGAGCTGCTCGAACACTCGAGCCCGGCCGATATCGTGCATATCAGCGACGACGTGACCCGCAAGGGCAGCAGCAACCATATTGCCTACTGCGCCAGCAAGGCCGGGCTCGATAGCCTGACGCTGTCGTTCGCGGCCAAGTACGCGCCACGCATCAAGGTCAACGGCATTGCCCCCGCCCTGCTGCTGTTCAACCCCGACGACGACGCGGCGTACCGCGCCAAAGCGCTGGCCAAATCCGCCCTGGGCATCGAACCCGGTGCCGAGGTGATCTACCAGAGCCTGCGCTATCTGCTGGACAATCCCTACCTGACCGGCACAACCTTGACCGTCAACGGCGGCCGGCATCTCAAGTAAGCCGCCCCGCGAGGAACCCTATCGATGAGCACGTCACTGCCCAAGCATTACCGCGAGATCCTGGTCGGCCTCGGTGAAGACCCGAATCGCGAAGGCCTGCTCGACACCCCCAAGCGAGCAGCCAAGGCCATGCAGTACTTGTGTCATGGCTACACCCAGAGCCTGGATGAAATCGTCAATGGCGCGCTGTTCGCCTCCGACAACGACGAAATGGTGATCGTCCAGGACATCGAACTTTATTCGCTATGCGAGCACCACCTGCTGCCCTTTATCGGCAAGGCCCATGTGGCCTATATTCCGACCGGCAAGGTGCTGGGCCTGTCGAAGATCGCCAGGATCGTCGACATGTACGCCCGCCGCCTGCAGATCCAGGAGAACCTCACCCGCGAGATCGCCGAGGCGATCCAGCAGATCACCCAGGCCGCTGGCGTGGCCGTGGTGATCGAAGCCAAGCACATGTGCATGATGATGCGCGGCGTCGAGAAACAGAATTCGACCATGAACACCTCGGTCATGCTCGGCGCGTTCCGCGACTCGAGCACCACCCGCATGGAGTTCCTGCAACTGATCGGACGGAGCAAGTAAATGCCACAACTTCAACCAGGGATGGCCCGTATTCGGGTCAAGGACCTGTGCCTGCGCACCTTTATCGGGATCAATGAAGACGAGATCCTCAACAAGCAGGATGTCCTGATCAACCTGAGCATTCTTTACGCGGCCCAGGAGGCCGTGCGTGACAACGATATCGACCATGCACTGAACTACCGGACCATCACCAAGGCCATCATCCAGCACGTCGAAGGCAATCGCTTCGCCCTGCTTGAGCGCCTGACCCAGGAAGTGCTGGACCTGGTCATGGCCAACGCAGCGGTGCTCTACGCCGAGGTCGAAGTCGACAAACCCCACGCCCTGCGATTCGCCGAATCCGTATCGATTACCTTGGCTGCAAGCCGCTAACAGCAGGCGACAAGCTCAAAGCCGGGCCGCCACCTATCCTCTTGCAGCTTGAAGCTGCTTTACCCGTGAGAGTCTCCATGACCGACCCACAACGCCTCGAACTGGAAGCCGCCGCCTTTCGTCGGCTGGTCGCCCATCTGGACAGCCGCAAGGATGTCCAGAATATCGACCTGATGAACCTGGCCGGCTTCTGCCGCAACTGCCTCTCCAAGTGGTACAAGGCCGAGGCGGACCAACGCCAGATCGAGGTGAGCCTCGATGACGCCCGCGAAGTGGTCTACGGCATGCCGTATGCCGAGTGGAAAGCCCAATATCAGAAAGAAGCCAGCGCCGAGCAACTGGCAGCGTTCGCCCAAGGAAAACCCCATGACTGATCTGAACACCCTGCGCGCCAGCCTCAACAGCGGCGAACATGCCTTCGCCGACACCCTGGCCTTTATCGCCGCCGGCTACGATTATCAGCCCCAGGCCTTCGTCAATGGTGGCGTGGAAAATGCCGCCGGGCAGAACGAAGGTTCCTGCAAGACGCTGGGGCTGGCCCTGTTGGAAGGTCTGAGCGACCAGGAAGCCTTGCTGGCTTTCGGCGAACACTATCGCTCGGTGCTCGCGACACCCGAGGGCAGCGATCACGGCAATATCCGCGCCCTGATTGCCCACGGCCTGGGCGGGGTGAAATTTGCCGCGCAGCCGTTGACTCGCAAAGCCTGAGTCGCGCCCCCAGGCTCGACGCCGACACTGGCGCAAAAAAACCGGCCGAGGCCGGTTTTTTTTACTGCCATGTAATCACAGCGCTGCGTTCTGCAGCCCATCCAGGTAACGCTCGGTATCCAGCGCTGCCATGCAGCCGGCACCGGCCGAGGTAATGGCCTGGCGGTAGATATGGTCGGCCACGTCGCCGGCCGCAAACACGCCTTCAACGCTGGTCGCCGTGGCATTGCCTTCACGACCGCCCTGGACGACCAGATAACCGTCCTTAAGCTCAAGTTGGCCCTCGAACAACGAGGTGTTTGGCGTGTGGCCGATGGCGATAAACACGCCGTCGACTTTCAGTTCGTCAAAGCTGCCGTCGTTGTTTTTCAAGCGAGCACCGGTCACGCCCATGTTGTCGCCCAGCACTTCGTCCAGGGTCGAGTTGAGCTTGAGTACGATCTTGCCCTCAGCCACGCGGGCATGCAGCTTGTCGATCAGGATTTTCTCGGCGCGGAAAGTCTCGCGACGGTGGATCAGGGTCACCTTGCTGGCGATATTGGCCAGGTACAAGGCTTCTTCAACGGCCGTGTTGCCACCGCCGACGACCGCCACTTCACGGTTGCGGTAGAAGAAGCCATCGCAGGTGGCGCAGGCCGAAACGCCCTTGCCCATGAAGGTCTCTTCCGAAGGCAGCCCCAAGTAGCGCGCACTGGCGCCGGTGGCGATGATCAGGGCGTCGCAGGTGAAAGTGCCGCTGTCGCCGACCAGGGTAAACGGCTTTTTCGACAGGTCGACCGCGTTGATATGATCAAAAACGATTTCCGTCTCGAAACGCTCGGCGTGCTCTTTCATCCGCTCCATCAGCGCCGGGCCGGTCAGGCCATGGACGTCGCCCGGCCAGTTGTCGACTTCGGTGGTGGTGGTCAACTGACCGCCCGCCTGCATGCCGGTAATCAGCAATGGCTTGAGGTTGGCCCGGGCCGCATAGACCGCGGCGCTGTAACCGGCAGGACCGGAACCGAGAATAATCACTCGCGAATGGCGTACTTCAGACATGACTCACTCCTATCGACCGCCCCGTGCAATCGCTGGGCCGGGGCGCCGGCGTGCCGGCTGGAATAAAAGGGACCGACAAAGCCCAGGGCAGGGCTTTAATCCGGCGGTCCTGAAAATAATGGGTGCAGCGTATAGAGGGGGCGAAGAGTAAGGAAATACCGAATAACAATCCAGCTCATAGCCGGTTTCTATCCCTAACGGTACGCCGCACCCAAGCCTTTGTTACAGTGAATGTCAGCGCTGGCCGTGCGCTTTCGCCCACCGGGCAAAGCCGGTAAGGTCGGCGCGTTTTCCCTTTTTGTTCGGAGCACTGCATGCCCGCCCCTGTCCTATCCGGCCCGCAATACCTGCGCGAAGGCCTGAAACTCATTCTCAGCCCCGGCCTGCGCCTGTTTGTCCTCCTGCCGCTGGCCGTCAACCTGGTCCTGTTCGTCGGTCTGATCTACTTTGCCGGGCACCAGTTCAGCCTGTGGGTCGATGCCTTGATGCCCAGCCTGCCCCAGTGGTTGAGCTTTCTGAGCTATGTGCTCTGGCCATTGTTCGTGGTACTGGTGGGGCTGATGGTGTTTTTCACCTTCACGATGTTCGCCAATATCATCGCGGCGCCCTTCAATGGTTTTCTCGCGGAAAAGGTCGAAGTGGTCGTGCGGGGCACCGATGATTTCCCGGCCTTCAGCTGGACAGAGCTGATTGCGATGATCCCGCGCACGCTGGCCCGGGAAATGCGCAAGCTGGGCTATTTCCTGCCCCGCGCCATCGCCCTGCTGATCCTGTCCTTTATCCCGGTGGTCAACCTGATCGCCGCCCCGCTGTGGCTGCTGTTCGGGATCTGGATGATGGCAATCCAATATATCGACTACCCGGCAGACAACCACAAGATGAGCTGGCAGGACATGCTCGCCTGGCTGCGCAGCAAGCGCTGGCAGAGCATGAGCTTTGGCGGCATTGTCTATCTGGTGCTGCTGATTCCCTTCGTCAACCTGCTGATGATGCCCGCCGCCGTAGCGGGCGCGACCCTGTTCTGGGTTCGTGAACGCACCGAGGCAACACCTGTGCAAAAAACCTGAGCGACTGGCGCTTATCCCGAGGGAACAGGGCTCCTAACCTCGGGATAGCCAGCCAGGCCTGCAGGGCCTTGCCCACCGTCACCAATCCATCATGTAACTGCCACAGTGACGACACGCCAGTGGGCGACACTGTGAACATGACCTCCCCTCTGCATATCACCCTGATCACCGAAACCTTCCCCCCGGAAATCAATGGGGTGGCCAATACCCTTGGCCGCCTTTGCGAAGGCTTGCGTGAGCGCGGCCATCGTATCGAGTTGATTCGTCCACGCCAGGGCTGCGACCAGAGCCGCAGCAGCGACGATGGCCTGCTGCTCTGCCGCGGCTGGCCACTACCGGGTTATCCCGGCCTGCAATGGGGGCAGTCCTCGATGCACAAGCTGCTGCGACGCTGGAAGCGCCAGCGCCCCGACGTGCTGTACATCGCCACCGAAGGGCCGTTGGGATTGTCGGCCCTGCGCGCCGCTCGGCGGCTGGGCATCCGGGTTGTCAGCGGCTTCCACACCAACTTCCAGCAGTATTCCAGCCAGTATGGCCTGGGCCTGCTGAGCCGGCTGCTGACCCACTACCTGCGCTGGTTCCACAACCGTTCGAGCCTGACCCTGGTCCCCAGCCCCAGCCAGCGCCTGGAACTGCAACGGCGCAGCTTCGAGCGCCTGGATCTGCTCGCCAGGGGCGTGGACAGCCAACTGTTTCATCCGGCCAAGCGGCTGACGGCCCTGCGCGAAAGCTGGGGCCTGGGCAGTGACGATATCGCGGTGATGCATGTTGGCCGGCTGGCCCTGGAAAAAAACCTGGGCTTGCTCGCCCACAGCTTTCGCCATCTGCAAGCCAGTTATCCACAGCGGCGCCTGAAACTGATCGTGGTGGGCGACGGCCCCCAGCGCCACGCGCTGGAACAGCAACTACCGGAAGCGATTTTCTGCGGCACGCAACGCGGTGAGGCCCTGGCTTGCCACTATGCCTCGGGCGACCTGTTCCTGTTCCCAAGCCTGACAGAGACGTTCGGCAATGTGGTGCTCGAAGCCCTGGCCTCGGGCCTGGCCGTAGTGGCCTACGATGAGGCCGCTGCCGGCCAGCATATCCGCCACGGCTACAACGGGGTACTCGCCATGCCCGGCGACGAGGCGGCGTTCTGCGATGCCGCCTGCTGGCTGCTGGAAGAGCGCGAGACCCTGCGCAACATCCGCCTGAACGCCCGTCAACATGCTCGACGCCAGGGCTGGGCAGCCATTATCGAGCAGTTCGAGGGACAATTGCGCGGCGCCTGTACCGTAGACGCCCCCCTCCCCGGTGCGATCCCTCCAGCCTGAAGCGCAGCAGGCACCCAGCCCAGCGACCGCAACTAGGCCAGGAGTCAGACCAGGCTCATCAGGGCTTCGCGGCTGAATGGCAGGATGTCCTGCTCACGCCCTTCACGCACCTTGGTCGCCCAATCCGGATCGACCAGTAAGGCACGACCGACCGCCACCAGGTCAAACTCGTTGTTGTTCAGACGCTCGAGCAGCTTTTCCAGACTGGCCGGCTGGGCGACCTTGTCGGTGTTGACCATAAACTGCAGGAACTCGCCATCCAGCCCGACGCTGCCGACGGTGATGGTCGGCTTGCCGGTCAACTTGCGCGTCCAGCCGGCCAGGTTGAGGTCCGAACCCTGGAACTCCGGTTCCCAGAAGCGCCGCGTCGAGCAGTGGAAGATATCCACACCGGCGTCGGCCAGCGGTTGCAGGAACTCTCCCAGCGCCTGTGCATCCTGGACCAGGCGCGCGCTGTAGTCCTGCTGCTTCCACTGGGAAAACCGGAAAATAATCGGAAACTGCGGGCCGACTGCCGCACGCACGGCCTGAATCAGCTCAATGGCAAAGCGCGAGCGGTTGGCCAGGCTGCCGCCGTATTCATCGGTGCGTTGATTGGTGCCCTCCCAAAAAAACTGGTCGATCAGATAGCCATGGGCCCCATGGATCTCCACGCCATCCATGCCGATCCGCTGGGCGTCGAGCGCGGCCTGGGCGAATGCGGCAATCACGTCCTGGATATCCTGGAGGGTCATGCCATGGACCACCACCTGGCCGTCCTTGAGCTTTTCCATCGGTCCATAGCCCGGGACACTGGCATCCGGCTCGGTGCCCTTGCGGCGCACATTGCCGACATGCCAAAGCTGCGGCACGATCCTGCCGCCCTCGGCGTGTACGGCATCAACGACTTTTTTCCAGCCGGCCAGCGCGGCCTCGCCATAGAAGTGCGGCACATTGGGATAGCCATTGGCCGCCTGATGGCCAACCGTGGTGCCCTCGGTGATGATCAGTCCGACACCGGCCGCCGCGCGACGACGGTAGTACTCGATGACTTTCGAATTCGGTACACCACCCGGAGAGAACGAACGGGTCATGGGCGCCATGACCACCCGGGTCGGCAACTCCAGGGCGCCAAGGTGGAAAGGTTTGAACAAGGCTGCAACGGACATGGCAAGGCTCCACGGAAGACGGGAAATTATGATCAGGATAATATTTCGCCCGCCAGGTAGCGCACAGCACTATTGATCTGAGTGATTAAGCTGTAGAAGGCGGGAATTGGCAGATAGGCGGCGAAGCCGAAACGGGTGCCCGTAGCGAGCGTTGGGCGCTCGATCGCAGCCTGACGGCAGCGGCTACAGGCACGAGTGGATCAGGCGAGCGCTTTTTCGATGGCCTGGACCACGCTGGGATCATCCGGCGCCGTGCGCGGCGAGAAGCGCGCCAGCACCCGACCATCCTGGCCCACGAGGAATTTCTCGAAATTCCAGGTGATATCCCCAGGAAACTCGGCCCCCTCGCCCGCCAGCAGGCGGTACAACTGATGCCGCTCAGGGCCGTTGACTTCGAGCTTGCTGCTCAGTGGAAAACTCACCCCGTAGTTGAGGCTGCAGAACTCCGCGATTTCCTGCTCGCTGCCCGGCTCCTGCCCGGCGAACTGATTGCACGGCAAGCCCAGGACACTGAAACCCTGGCCCTTGAACTGCTGGTAGAGATTTTCCAACGCTGCGTACTGCGGCGTCAGGCCGCACTTGGAAGCGACGTTGACAACCAGTACTACCTGTCCCTTGAAGGGCGCGAGTGGCAGTTCCTGGCCATCCAGAGCTTTCAATGTAAGGTCGTGAAAAGCACTCATGACGAACCCCCAAATTCCCGTGTCGCGTCTCGACATCGTTGCCCGGCTCGCAAGCCGGCAAAACCATGCTCGATTGAAAAAGGCGCCCGTGGGCGCCTTCCTACACTTTGAGCTTAGCAGCAGAAATCAGTGGTGATGACCACCTTCGCCATGGACGTGACCATGGGCGACTTCTTCTTCGCTGGCATCACGGATGGCAACGATCTTGACCTGGAAGTTCAGGCGCTGGCCAGCCAGTGGGTGGTTGCCGTCGACGGTAACGTCGTCGCCGTCCAGGTCACGAATGGTGACGATCTGCATCTGGCCGTCCGGAGCGGAAGCGTGGAACTGCATGCCCACTTCCAGCTCGTCGACGCCTTCGAACATGCTGCGGCTGAGGGTGCTGACCAGCTCGGCAGTGTATTCGCCATAGGCATCTTCGGGTTCAACGGCTACGGTCAGCTCGTCGCCGACTGCTTTGCCTTCCAGGGCCTTTTCCAGACCTGGAATGATGTTCCCTGCACCTTGCAGGTAGACCAGCGGCGCGCCGCCGGCAGAGCTGTCGATGACCTCACCAGCGTCGTTGGTCAGGGTATAGTCAATGGAGACAGCCTTATTGGCGGCGATCAGCATGGGGCGAGACCTTTTGCATAAGAATGAAGAGCGGACAAGTCTAAACAAGGATTCGTCCGAAAGCGAACGGAACCCGGACGGACGGGAGACGACATTAACCTCGCGAATCCTCGGTTTTCGTCAGGACGAGGACGCGCACTGGGTGGCCGTGCTCTCCTGCGGTCATACCCAGCACCTGCGCCACTTGCCGCCCTGGCAGTCACGGGCCTGGGTCCTTGATCCACGGCAACGCCAGGAAAAAATCGGCCAGCCCTTTGCCTGCGGTTGGTGCGCTCAGGCCTCGGTTAACGATAATCTTACCGATTGATTCAGGCACAGGGCGCCACGACCCCTTGCCACAGGCTCATTTCGAGAAGCCCACATGCAGACTTTCTTTATTGCACCCACCGACTTTGGCGTGGGTCTGACCTCTATCAGCCTCGGGCTGGTACGCACCCTGGAACGCGCCGGCCTGAAGGTTGGTTTCTTCAAACCAATCGCCCAGCCCCATCCCGGCGACCTCGGCCCGGAACGCTCGACTGAACTCGTCGCCCGCACCCACGGCCTCAAGCCCCCGCAGCCCCTGGGCCTGGCCCATGTCGAACGGATGCTCGGCGATGGCCAACTGGATGAGCTGCTCGAAGAAATCATCACCCTTTACCAGCAGGCCGCCGTCGGCAAGGACGTGCTGATCGTCGAAGGCATGGTCCCCACCCGCAGCGCCAGCTATGCCGCCCGGGTCAATCTGCACCTGGCCAAGAGCCTGGACGCCGAGGTCATCCTGGTATCGGCACCGGAAAACGAAGTGCTGACCGAGCTGTCCGGACGCGTTGAATTGCAGGCCCAACTGTTTGGCGGGCCGAAAGACCCGAAAGTCCTCGGCGTGATCCTCAACAAGGTGCGCACCGAAGAGAGCATGGAAACCTTCGCCGCCCGCCTGAAGGAGCATTCGCCGCTGCTGCGCAGTGGGGATTTCCGCCTGCTGGGCTGCATTCCGTTCCAGCCGGAACTGAACGCCCCGCGCACCCGTGACGTCGCCGACCTGCTGGGCGCCCAGGTACTCAATGCCGGTGACTATGAAACCCGGCGCATGAACAAGATCATCATTTGCGCCCGCACCGTGCTCAACACCGTGCAACTGCTCAAGCCCGGCGTCTTGGTGGTCACCCCCGGCGACCGCGACGACATTATTCTCGCGGTCAGCCTCGCCGCCATGAACGGCGTACCGCTGGCCGGCCTCCTGCTGACCAGCGACACCCTGCCCGACCCGCGGATCATGGAGCTCTGCCGGGGCGCCTTGCAGGCCGGCCTGCCTGTGTTGTCGGTCAGTACCGGCTCCTATGACACGGCCAACCGCCTCAATGGCCTGAACAAGGAAATCCCCATCGATGACCGCGAGCGCGCGGAAATCATCACCGATTTCGTCGCTGGCTATCTCGATGCCCAGTGGCTGCACCAGCGCTGTGGCACTCCTCGGGAAATGCGCCTGACCCCGGCCGTGTTCCGCTATCAGTTGATCCAGCGGGCGCAGCAGGCCAACAAACGCATTGTCCTGCCCGAAGGCAGCGAGCCGCTGACTGTGCAGGCCGCCGCCATCTGCCAGGCCCGGGGCATTGCCCGCTGCGTGTTGCTGGCCAAGCCGGCGGATGTCGAGGCCGTCGCCAAGGCCCACGGTTTCGAGTTGCCGCAAGGTCTGGAAATTCTTGATCCCGACCTGATCCGCGAACGCTATGTCGAACCCATGGTCGCCCTGCGCAAGAGCAAAAGCCTCAATGCGCCCATGGCCGAGCAGCAGTTGGAAGACACGGTCGTGATCGGCACCATGATGCTCGCGCTGGATGAAGTCGACGGCCTGGTCTCGGGGGTGATCCACTCCACCGCCAATACCATTCGCCCGGCCCTGCAACTGATCAAGACCGCGCCGGGCTGCACCTTGGTTTCGTCGGTGTTTTTCATGCTGTTCCCCGAGCAGGTGCTGGTCTATGGCGACTGCGTGATGAACCCGCACCCGTCAGCCACCGAACTGGCAGAAATCGCGCTGCAAAGCGCCGACTCCGCGGCGGCCTTCGGCATTACACCGCGCGTGGCGATGATCAGCTATTCCAGCGGTGACTCGGCCAGCGGCGAAGAGGTCGAGAAGGTCCGCGAGGCCACTCTGCTGGCCCATGAGGCGCAGAACGCGCTGCTGATCGACGGCCCACTGCAATACGATGCGGCCGCCAACGACACGGTGGCCCGGCAACTGGCGCCCAACAGCCAGGTCGCCGGCCGCGCGACGGTGTTTGTGTTCCCGGACCTCAACACCGGCAACACCACCCATAAGGCCGTGCAACGCAGCGCCGACTGCGTCAGCCTCGGGCCGATGCTGCAAGGCCTGCGCAAGCCGGTCAATGATCTGCCACGCGGCGCCCAGGTCGACGATATTGTCTACACCATCGCCCTGACTGCCATCCAAGCCGCCAACCGACCTGTGGATATCTAGATGCTGGACTTCCTGCCTGCCCCCCTGCGCGGGGTCATTGCCTCCCTGTTACTGGCGCTCAATACGATCGTCTGCTGCACCCCGCTGTTTATCGTGGCGATCTTCAAGCTGTGCCTGCCGTTCCCGGCGGCGCAGCGCTGTACCGACTGGCTGATGAGCCATATCCACGAAGCCTGGATCAGCAACAACAAGGCCTGGATGAACCTGCTGCGGCGCACCCGTTGGCACCTCGAGGGGATGCAGGGGCTCGATTACCAGCATTCCTACCTGATCACCAGCAACCACCAGAGCTGGGTCGACATCATGGTGCTGCAGTACGTGTTCAATCGCCGGATTCGCCCACTCAAGTTCTTTCTCAAGCAGGAACTGATCTGGGTGCCGGTGATTGGCCTGGCCTGGTGGGCGCTGGGCTTTCCCTTTATGAAGCGCTACTCCAAGGCCTACCTGGCCAAGCACCCGGAAAAGAAAGGCAAGGACCTGGAAACCACGCGCAAGACCTGCGCGAAGTTTCGCCACAACCCGGTCGGCATTTTCAATTTCGTCGAAGGCACGCGCTTTACCGAAGCCAAGCATGCTCAGCAGCAGTCACCGTTTCGCTACCTGCTCAAGCCCAAGGCGGGCGGAATTGCCTTTGTGCTGGATGCCATGGGCGAGCAACTCGAAGCCATCGTCAATGTGACCATCCACTACCCGGCCGGGCGACCGGGCTACTGGGACCTGCTGTGCGGCAATGTCCGCGAGGTGGTGGTGCATGTCGAAAAGCTGATGATCCCCGCCGAATTCATCGGCAAGAACTACGACCAGGACGACCCGTATCGGCTGGCCTTCCAGCAATGGATCAACCGTTTGTGGGAAGACAAAGACACGCTGCTGGAACAGCTGCATCGCCAATACCCCGAACAGGGCTGAACACCGCCCCCTGTAGCGATTGCCGTCAGCTGACATTCACGTACACAGCGCTCGCAAAACGCCAGCCCGTGGGCAGGCCTGATGCACCGCGTGCAGCGAAAGACGCCGCCTATCGGCAGACAACAAAAAGCCCGTAGCCGATCACTCGACTACGGGCTTTTACTAACCCCTGACGCTTGAAACTCAGGCTGTCGTTAAGGCTTAAATCGCCCCACGGCTACGCAACAGTTCCAGCACCAGCTTGACGCTTTCATCCAGCGACAGGCTCTGGGTATCGACCACCAGGTCGGCATCCAGTGGCACATCGTACGGGAAGGACTCACCCGGGATATTGTCCCCACCCGCCGCATACAGCCCCTGCGGATCACGCGCCTGGCACACCTGCGGCGACGCCTGGACATAGACCGTCAGCAAACGCTCGCGACCGACCAGCACCTTGGCCTGCTCACGGCCTTCGGCATCCGGGGCGACAAACGCGGCCAGGGTCAGCAGGCCGGCTTCGTTGAACTGGCGCGCCACATGGGCGGCACGCCGCCAGTTCTCGGTACGCCCGGCACGATCCTGCGGCAAGCCCTTGTTCAGGTCATGGCGCAGGTTCTGGCCATCGAGTACAAACACCGCACGCCCCATATCGAAGAGCTTGCGCTCGACGGCATAGGCCAGGGTGCTCTTGCCTGCACCCGACAGACCGCTGAACAACACGGTCGCCGGGCGTTGGCCGAAGCGCTGGGCACGCTCCTCGGTGGACACATGGGCCAGCTTGCCATGGGCTGTCGCACTGCCATGGGCCACCGGCTGGGCGACGATCATGCCCGCGCCCACGGTGCCATTGGTCAGGCGGTCGATAATGATAAAGGCGCCCGTCGTGCGGTTGCTGTCGTAGCCATCCAGGGCAATCGGCGCATCCAGGCTGAGCTTGACCTTGCCGATCTCGTTCAGCTGCAGGGCGCTGGCCGGACCTTCTTCCAGGGTGTTGACGTCCACCTTGTGCAGGATGCTGGCAATCGAACCCGGTACATAGCTGGTGGCGCGCTTGATGTCGTACTTCTTGCCCGGGAGCATAGGCTCCTCAGCCATCCAGACCAGCATGGCCTCGAAACTGTCGGTCACCGGTGGCACGTTGTCGGCATGCACCAACAGGTCGCCACGGGAGATATCGATCTCGTCTTCCATGGTCAAGGTCACGGCCTGACCTGGGCCTGCATGTTCCAACTCGCCCTCAAACGTGACGATGGATTTCACCCGGCTGCTCTTGCCCGATGGCAGTACGACGATCTCGTCGCCCTTCTTGACCACGCCGCTCGCCAGGGTGCCAGCAAAGCCGCGGAAATTCAGGTTCGGCCGGTTGACGTACTGCACGGGGAAACGCAGGTCGGTGAAATTGCGGTCGCCGGCCACCTCGACGGTTTCCAGGATTTCCATCAGCGACTGGCCGGTGTACCACGGCGAACGCTCGCTGCGGTTGACCACGTTGTCGCCCTTGAGCGCAGACATCGGCACGAAGTGCAGGCTGCTCGGCTGGGAGGCCAGGCCTTCGGCGAACTTCAGGTAATCGGCCTTGATCGACTCGAACACACCTTCGTCAAACCCCTTGAGGTCCATCTTGTTGATGGCGACGACGATATGCTTGATACCCAGCAGGGACGCAATAAAGCTGTGGCGGCGGGTCTGGGTTTGCACGCCGTAGCGGGCATCGACCAGGATAATCGCCAGGTCGCAGGTCGAAGCGCCCGTGGCCATATTGCGGGTGTACTGCTCATGGCCGGGGGTGTCGGCAATGATGAATTTGCGTTTGGCGGTGGAGAAGTAGCGGTAGGCGACATCGATGGTGATGCCCTGCTCACGCTCGGCCTGCAAGCCGTCGACCAGCAACGCCAGGTCGATATCGTCACCGGTGGTGCCGACCTTCTTCGAGTCGCGGGTAATGGCTTCCAGATGGTCTTCGTAGATCATCTTGGAGTCGTGCAGCAGGCGCCCGATCAGGGTGCTCTTGCCGTCGTCGACGTTGCCGCAGGTCAGGAAACGCAACAGCTCTTTGCGTTCGTGCTGGGCCAGGTAGGCGAGGATGTCCTCGCTGATCAATTCAGATTGGTGCGACATGACAACCCCTTAGAAATAACCCTGACGTTTCTTGTCTTCCATCGAACCGGCGCCATCGTGGTCGATGACCCGGCCCTGGCGCTCGGAAGTTCGCGTCAGGAGCATCTCCTGGATGATGTCCGTCAGGCTTTCGGCCTCGGACTCCACCGCGCCCGTCAACGGGTAGCAGCCGAGGGTACGGAAACGCACTTTCTTTTTGACGATGCGGGCTTTGTCTTCATCGCTCAGGTGCTCGAGGATGCGCTCGTCGTCAATCATGATCAGGGTGCCATTCTTCTCGATCACTTCACGCTCGGCGGCGAAGTACAGCGGCACGATCGGGATGCCTTCGAGGTAGATGTATTGCCAGATATCCAGTTCGGTCCAGTTCGACAGCGGGAAGACCCGGATCGACTCGCCCTTGTTGACCTTGCCGTTGTACACATTCCACAGCTCGGGGCGCTGGTTCTTCGGGTCCCAACGGTGCTTGCTGTCGCGGAACGAATAGACCCGCTCCTTGGCGCGGGACTTTTCTTCATCGCGACGGGCGCCGCCAAAGGCCGCATCGAAACCATACTTGTCCAAAGCCTGCTTGAGGCCCTCGGTCTTCATGATATCGGTGTGCTTGGCGCTGCCGTGGGTGAAAGGGTTGATACCCTGCGCCACGCCATCCGGGTTGACGTGGGTGATCAGTTCCAGGCCCAGCTCTTCGACCATCTTGTCGCGAAAGCGGTACATCTCCTGGAATTTCCACTGGGTGTCGACGTGCATCACCGGAAACGGCAGCTTGCCCGGGAAGAACGCCTTGCGTGCCAGATGCAGCATCACGGCGGAGTCTTTGCCGATGGAGTAGAGCATCACCGGGTTATCGAACTCGGCGGCCACCTCGCGGATGATGTGGATGCTTTCCGCCTCCAGCTGTTTCAGATGCGTCAGTTTGTCGACCATGGCTACTCACGAAAGCTTTCTTATGAACGGCCAGCGGGCCGTGTTCGAGCGGGGCATGCTAGCACAGCAACATGCTTCTAATCAGGGAGCCAACTAGATCGAAACGGTATATGAATATACCCGCCGGTTTGCAGTTTCTACATGGCCGGCATCGTGGTGAACATGGGCATTGATTCGCGGTTAAACGCAGCGGTCAGCGCTTCCCAGTAGCTGCTGCCGCCAGACGATGATCGAACCGCGAGGGCCCGCGCACACCGTTGAATCCCCAAAGGGCCTGCGCCCTACCGCCGCCTGGCGGCAGCGGCCGCAGGTGTTCCTTTAGATCGGGTTGGGGCAATCGATAAACAGGTGCTCCAGCGCAAAGCGCCGCGCCAGGTAATCCCCCAGGGCCTGCACGCCGTAGCGTTCTGTGGCGTGGTGTCCGGCGGCAATAAAACTGATGTCGTTCTCCCGGGCACTGTGAAAGGTCTGCTCGCTGGCTTCGCCGCTCAGGTACAGGTCTACGCCGGCCAGCACCGCCTGGTCGATATAGCCCTGACCACCACCGGTGCACCAGCCCACACGGCGGATCATCTCGCTGCCTTCGATCAAGAGCGGCTCGCGCCCCAGGGCGCCCTGCACCTTGCGCGCAAAATCGCGGGCGGTCATCGGCTCGCCAAGGGAGCCCACGAGGCCGACGATCTTGGGGTTGTCTGGGTCCAGCGGACCTTCCACGGTGATCTCCAATTGGCGAGCCAATTGCACGTTGTTGCCCACCTCAGGATGCAGGTCCAGGGGCAGATGGTAGGCCAGGAGGCTGATGTCGTGCTTGAGCAGGGTCCTGAGCCGACGCTGCTTCATGCCCGTGACACACGGGTCCTCGCCTTTCCAGAAATAGCCGTGGTGGACCAGCACCAGGTCGGCGTCCGCTTCCACCGCTGCATCGAGCAGCGCCTGGCTGGCCGTCACCCCACTGACGATCCGACTGACCTGCGGCCGACCTTCAACCTGCAGACCGTTGGGGCAATAGTCGGCGATGCGCGAACTGCCCAGATAACGGTCCGCTTCCTCTACCAGGGTGCTCAGGGCAACGGCCATAAAAGTCTCCTAAATATCCAGATCAGAGCCTCGCGGCCCTCGTATAATGGCCGCCATTATGGGCCGTGCCACACAGCCCGCAACCTCCAGGATCCTGCTCAATGCTCAAGGCTCTGCGTTTTTTCGGCTGGCCCCTGCTGGCCGGCGTGCTGATCGCACTGTTGATTATCCAACGCTATCCGCAGTGGGTCGGGCTGCCCGACCTCGACGTCAATCTGCAACAGGCCCCGCAGACTACCAATAGCCAGTTGGGCCCGGTGTCCTACGCCGATGCCGTGACCCTCGCCGCCCCTGCCGTGGCCAACCTCTACACCACCAAGGTGGTCAACAAAAGCGCCCACCCGCTGTTCGAGGATCCACAGTTTCGCCGTTTCTTCGGGGACAACCTGCCCAAGCAGCGGCGCATGGAGTCCAGCCTCGGTTCGGCAGTGATCATGAGCCCCCAGGGCTACCTGCTGACCAATAACCATGTCACCAGCGGCGCCGACCAGATTGTCGTAGCCCTCAAGGATGGCCGGGAAACCCTGGCCCGAGTAATCGGCAGTGACCCGGAAACCGACCTGGCCGTGCTCAAGATCGATCTCAAGAACCTGCCGTCGATCACCCTGGGGCGCTCCGACAATATTCGCATCGGTGATGTGGCCCTGGCCATCGGCAACCCCTTCGGTGTCGGCCAGACCGTGACCATGGGCATTATCAGCGCCACCGGGCGCAACCAGCTGGGGCTCAACAACTACGAAGATTTTATCCAGACCGACGCAGCCATCAACCCGGGCAACTCCGGCGGCGCGCTGGTGGACGCCAATGGCAACCTGACCGGGATCAACACGGCGATCTTTTCCAAGTCCGGCGGTTCCCAGGGCATCGGCTTCGCCATCCCGGTCAAGCTGGCCATGGAAGTAATGAAGTCGATTATCGAGCACGGCCAGGTCATTCGCGGCTGGCTCGGCATCGAGGTCCAGGCCATGGGCCCGGAACTGGCGGACTCGTTCGGCCTGTCCGGACGTCCGGGTATCGTGGTGGCGGGGATTTTCCGCGACGGTCCGGCGCAAAAAGCCGGCCTGCAGTTGGGCGACGTCATCCTCAGCATCAATGGCGAGGTGGCGGCCGATGGTCGTCGCTCGATGAATCAGGTGGCGCGGATCAAGCCGACTGACAAGGTGAAGATCCAGGTGATGCGCAATGGCAAGGAGCTGACGCTCAATGCCGAGGTTGGTCTACGGCCACCTCCGGCGACTGTCCCCCAGGAAGAACCGTAAGCATTCGCGCCTACCCTCCCCGGGTAGGCGCGAACCCTGCTCGGGCGCCGTTTACAGCGCGCCCAAGCCCTCGATCAGCGCGCGGTTCTGCTCCGGTGTGCCGATGGTGATTCGCAGGAACTGTGCAATCCGCTCCTGCTTGAAGTGCCGCACGATCACCCCCGTCTCACGCAACTTGGCTGCCAGCCCTGCCGCATCATGCTGCGGGTGACGGGCGAAGATAAAGTTCGCCGCCGACGGCAGCACCTCGAACCCCTTGGCCTGCAACTGCGCAACCACCCAGTCGCGGCTCTCGCTCACCGCCTGGCACGTCTGCTCGAAGTACTCGCGATCCTCGAAGGCCGCCGCCGCGCCGGCAATGGCAATGCGGTCCAGCGGGTAGGAGTTGAAGCTGTTCTTGATCCGCTCCAGCGCCTCGATCAGGTCCGGATGGCCGACCGCCAGGCCGACCCGCAGGCCCGCTAGCGAGCGCGACTTGGAGAGGGTCTGGGTGACGAGCAGGTTGGGGTAGCGATCGACCAGGCTGATGGCACTCTCGCCGCCAAAATCGATATACGCCTCATCGACCACCACCACGCTGTCCGGGCTGGCCTGCAGGATCTGCTCGATCGCCTCCAGCGCCAACAGGCAACCGGTCGGCGCATTGGGGTTGGGGAAAATGATCCCACCATTGGGCCGTGCGTAATCTGCCGGGCGGATCTGGAACTGCTCATCGAGCGCCACCGGCTCGAAGGCAATCCGATACAAACCGCAGTAGACCGGATAGAAGCTGTAACTGATATCCGGGAACAGCAACGGCTTATCGTGTTGGAGCAGGCCGTGGAAGATATGGGCCAGTACTTCATCGGAACCATTGCCAACAAACACCTGCGCGGCCGTGACGCCGTAGAACCGGGCCACGGCCTGCTTGAGCAGGTCACCGTTGGGGTCCGGGTACAGGCGCAGGTCGTCATTGACCTGGCTTTGCATGGCGGCCAATGCCTTGGGCGAAGGCCCGTAGGGGTTTTCATTGGTATTGAGCTTGACCAGGTTGGTCAGTTTCGGCTGCTCACCCGGCACATAAGGCACCAGGTCCTTGACGAACGCACTCCAGAATTGACTCATGCTTACTGCCCCTGTTCTTTATCGGCGTCGATGCGGTATTCCGCGCTGCGAGCGTGGGCGGTCAGCGACTCGCCACGGGCCAGTACCGATGCGGTCTTGCCCAACTCGGACGCGCCTTGCGGCGAGCAGAAAATGATCGACGAACGCTTCTGGAAGTCATACACCCCCAGCGGCGAAGAGAAACGCGCGGTACCGGACGTCGGCAGCACATGGTTGGGGCCCGCGCAGTAGTCACCCAGGGCCTCGCTGGTGTGCCGGCCCATAAAGATCGCACCGGCGTGGCGGATCTGCGGCAACCAGGCCTGCGGGTCGGCGACCGACAGCTCCAGGTGCTCCGGGGCAATGCGGTTGGCGACTTCAATCGCCTGCTGCATATCGCGCACCTGGATCAGGGCGCCACGGCCATTGATCGAGGTCTCGATGATTTCGGCACGCTCCATGGTCGGCAGCAGCTTGTCGATACTTGCCGCGACCTTGTCGAGGAACTCGGCGTCCGGGCTGACCAGGATCGCCTGGGCATCTTCGTCGTGCTCGGCCTGGGAAAACAGGTCCATGGCGATCCAGTCCGGATCGGTCTGGCCATCGCAGACCACCAGGATCTCCGAAGGACCGGCAATCATGTCGATACCGACCTGGCCAAAGACATGGCGCTTGGCCGTGGCCACATAGATGTTGCCTGGGCCGACCACCTTGTCGACCTGGGGCACGCTTTCGGTGCCATAGGCCAGCGCAGCCACGGCCTGGGCGCCACCGATGGTGAATACCCGATCGACACCGGCGATGCAGGCAGCCGCCAGCACCAGCTCGTTGACCTCACCGCGCGGGGTCGGCACGACCATGACCACTTCAGTCACACCGGCGACCTTGGCCGGAATCGCGTTCATCAACACCGACGACGGGTAGGAAGCCTTGCCGCCCGGCACGTAGAGCCCGGCACGATCCAGCGGCGTGACTTTCTGGCCCAGTACCGTGCCGTCGGCCTCGGTGTAGGTCCAGGAGTCCTGCTTCTGTTTTTCGTGGTACAGGCGCACCCGCTCAGCGGCCTTTTCGAGGGCTTCGCGCTGCGGTGCGGTAATGCGGGTCAATGCCAGCTCCAGGCGCTCGCGCGGCAGGATCAGGTCGGCCATGGAGGCCACTTCCAGGCCGTCGAAGCGCTGGGTGAATTCCACCACGGCAGCATCGCCGCGCTCGCGCACGGCCCTGATGATATCCAGCACCCGCTGGTTGACCGAATCGTCGGACACACTTTCCCAGCTCAGCAGATGATCCAGATGATGTGCAAAATCCGGATCGGCAGCATTGAGTCGGCGAATTGCAGTGGACGTGGTCATAGCGAGGGCCTCGATAATTGGCGAATGCTCAAAGGGGCAAAGCTTGCGTATGCAGATTGGGTTGCAGGAACTTATCTATAAGAGCTCAGGCGCCGCAAGACTACCAAGCCATCCGCGTGGGCACCTGAGAATTCTGGCTATGACACGGATAGATGGGCGCGACTCAAGGTCGCGCAGGTGCATCAACCGCGGTGTCGCGACTCCACTGCCTTGCGCAGGGTGTCGATCAGCGCCTGGATGCGCGCGTGCTGCATCTTCATGGACGCCTTGTTGACCACCAGTCGTGAACTGATGGTGGCGATCAGTTCCTGGGGTTCGAGGCCGTTGGCACGCAGGGTGTTGCCGGTGTCGACCACATCGATGATCTTGTCGGCCAGGCCAATCAGCGGGGCCAGCTCCATCGAGCCGTAGAGCTTGATGATGTCGACCTGACGGCCCTGTTCGGCGTAGTAGCGCTTGGCAACATTGACGAACTTGGTCGCCACGCGCAGGCGCCCCTTGGGCTCGACGGCACCGATAGCGCCAGCGGTCATCAGCTTGCACTGGGCAATCTGCAGGTCCAGTGGCTCGTACAGGCCCTGGCCGCTGTACTCCATCAGCACATCCTTGCCCGCGACACCGAGGTCGGCGGCACCATGCTCGACATAGGTCGGCACATCGGTCGCCCGCACGATCAACAGACGGACGTCGGCCTGGGTCGTGGGGATGATCAGCTTGCGGCTCTTGTCCGGATTCTCGGTGGGCACGATGCCCGCTTCAGCCAGAAGCGGCAGGGTGTCATCGAGGATACGGCCCTTGGACAGTGCGATGGTCAACATGGGAAACGTAAGCCCTTAGTCAGGAAACTCATGCCCGCACGCAAACGGCGCCGGGCACACATCGAGCCTGGCAACAGGCTCGATTCGTCGATTCATTGGGCACTATCCCTGTGCCCTGCTCCCGGTACTAGCCCGGAACGCGGCGGATCTTGGCGCCGAGCATCTGCAGCTTCTCTTCGATGCACTCATAACCACGGTCGATGTGGTAGATGCGATCGATCAGGGTGTCACCTTCGGCAACCAGTGCCGAAATCACCAGGCTGGCCGAAGCCCGCAAGTCGGTAGCCATCACAGGCGCGCCCTTGAGCTTTTCGGTACCGGTCACGATGGCCGTATTGCCTTCGACCTGGATCTTGGCGCCCATGCGGTGCAGCTCGTAGACGTGCATGAAGCGGTTTTCGAAGATCGTCTCGATCACTGCGCCCGTGCCTTCGGCAATGGCGTTGAGGGAGATGAACTGGGCCTGCATGTCGGTCGGGAACGCCGGGTACGGTGCGGTCCGCACATTGACGGCCTTCGGCCGCTTGCCGTGCATGTTCAGCTCGATCCAGTCCTCGCCGGTGGTGATCTCGGCGCCCGCTTCCTTGAGTTTCTCCAGGACGGCTTCAAGGATGGTCGGATCGGTGTCCTTGACCTTCACCCGGCCGCCCGTGGCCGCCGCCGCCACCAGGTAGGTGCCGGTTTCGATACGGTCCGGCATCACTTTATAAGTGGCCGAATGCAGGCGCTTGACGCCTTCGATGATGATGGTGTCGGTGCCGGCGCCCTGGACATTACCGCCCATGGCATTGATGAAGTTGGCCAGGTCGACCACTTCCGGCTCGCGCGCGGCGTTTTGCAGCACGCTGCGACCGTTGGCCAGGGCTGCAGCCATCATGATGTTCTCGGTACCGGTCACGGAGACGGTATCGAAGAAGAAGTTGGCACCGCGCAAACCACCTTCCGGCGCCTTGGCCTTGATGTAGCCGCCTTCCACATCGATGGTTGCACCCATGGCTTCAAGGCCACGGATATGCAAGTCCACCGGACGCGAACCAATGGCGCAACCGCCTGGCAGCGCGACTTCGGCCTCACCGAAACGTGCAACCATCGGCCCCAGTACCAGGATCGAGGCGCGCATGGTTTTCACCAGCTCGTAGGGGGCGATCAGCGTCTTGATGGTGCGCGGATCGATTTCCACGCTCAGCTTTTCGTCGATCACCGGCTCGATGCCCATGCGCCCGAACAGCTCGATCATGGTGGTGATGTCATGCAGGTGCGGCAGGTTGGCGACCGTGACCGGGCCATCGGCCAGCAGGGTTGCAGCCAGAATCGGCAGGGCAGAGTTCTTTGCCCCGGAGATGCGGATTTCGCCATCAAGACGAACGCCGCCGGTAATAATCAGTTTATCCATAGGAATCTCGACGCCTATTTAGGCTCAGGTGCGCTCGGCCCAGGCCGCGCTGCTGAAGAATTTCATAGTGATCGCATGGATGCTGCCATCGGCAATCCACGGGTTCAAATGGGCATAGATGCTTTGTTGACGTTTAACCGGGCTCAGGGCCGCCAGTTCGTCACTGATCACGTTCAACTGAAAGTTGCAGCCTTCGCCTTCAACTTCTATCTGAGTTCCTGGCAGCTTTCCTTCAAGGAAGCTCTTCACTTCTACGGCCTGCATGCTCAACCTCAATCGGCGCCCTACGCGCGCGGGTCGGCCATCATACAAAAAAGCCCCGCGCCTGCGAACCCCGCATTGCAGGACTCTGACGGGGGGCTTCTACGATAGATGGCGATTATTGATTCGCCAGCAGTTCGGTCAGACCGCAAACATCAGCGATCTCCCGCATATCCTGCGGCATGGCGTGAATGCTGACCGGCTTGCCCGCCGCGTCAGCGTCACGCATAAATGCCAGCAACAACGACAACCCCACGCTGCTGGACTTCTGTACCGCCGAGCAGTCGATCACCAGCGCCGGGGCCGGGCTGGCCTTGATCAGCGCCTGCCCCTGCTTGCGCAACGCCGGTCCGGTACGGTAGTCGAGCACGCCACTCAGTTGCAGCACGCCCGCATCGCCCACTGCCACCGCCGCCTCACTCATTGCCGGTCTTCTGTGCAGCGCCCTCGGTCACTTCCTTGGCCTTGGCCACTTCGCCGGCCCAGCCGTCGATGGTTTTGTCCAGATCATTGCCATTGCGCTGCATCGCGTCGGCAAACTGATCGCGGAACAGCTTGCCGATATTGATCCCGTTGATAATCACGTTGCGGACCTTCCACTCACCGTTGATACGTTCAAGGGTGTAGGACACGGGATAGATCGAGCCGTTGTTGCCCTTGACCTGCATATCGACGCTGGTGCGGTCGCCGCTTTCATCCTTGGCCGGGGACACAGTAATGCCCTGGTTGTTGTATTCGAGCAGGGCATTGCCATAGAACTGCATCAGGCTGCGCTTGAAGTTTTCCTGGAAGCGCGCCATCTGCGCAGGCGTAGCCTTGCGCGAATACTTGACGGTCATGATGCTGCGCGAAATGCCGTCCGCATCGACCACCGGACCAACAATGCCATTGAGCGCTTCATAGAAGGCACTTGGGCTCTGCTTGTATTTTTCCTTGTTCGCCGCCAGATCGCTGAGCAGGCGGCTCGTGGTGTCCTGTACCAGCTCGTGGGCCGAGGGAGCGGCCACCGCATTGCCGATCAACGGCAGCGCTGCAAGCAAGACCAGCAGACTGCGTCGCAGGATCGAGATCATGGAAAAACTCCTCATTTGGCGTCTTTGCTAACGGTATTGAGCAGGAATTTGCCGATCAGGTCCTCAAGTACCAGCGATGACTGGGTGTCATGGATGGTCCCGCCATCCTTGAGCAGGCTGTCTTCCCCGCCCACGCTGATGCCGATGTATTTCTCGCCGAGCAGCCCAGCGGTAAGAATAGAAGCCGTGGAGTCGGTTGGCAGATTATCCACACGTTTTTCCACCTGCAGGGTCACCCGCCCGGTGAAGCTGTCGCGATCCAGGTCGATGGCCGTGACCTTGCCGATCGTCACGCCAGCCATGGTGACCTTGGCCCGGACGGTCAAACCGGCAATATTGTCGAAATAGGCATACAGCTTGTAAGTGTCGTTGCTCGCGCTCGGCGACAGGCCGCTGACGCGAAGAGCCAGCAGCAGCACAGCAAGGATGCCAGCCAGCATGAACAGGCCGACACCGATTTCCAGGGTGCGGTTTTGCATCAGAAATCTCCAAACATCAAGGCGGTCAGAATAAAGTCCAGGCCGAGGACTGCCAGCGAGGCATACACCACGGTCTTGGTTGTGGCACGGCTGATCCCTTCTGAAGTGGGCTCGCAGTCATACCCCTGAAACACGGCAATCCAGGTCACAACGAAAGCAAAGACGACGCTCTTGATGACACCATTGAGTACGTCACCAGTGAACGACACGCTGTTCTGCATGTTCGCCCAGTAGGATCCTTCATAAACACCCAGCCAGTCGACGGCGACCCACGAGCCGCCCCAGATCCCGACGACGCTGAAGATCATCGCCAGCAACGGCAGGGAAATAAAACCGGCCCACAAGCGGGGAGCGACGATGTACTTGAGCGGATCGACACCGATCATTTCCAGACTGGAAAGCTGCTCGGTGGACTTCATATTGCCGATTTCGGCGGTCAACGCCGAACCGGCGCGCCCCGCGAATAGCAGCGCGGTCACCACCGGCCCGAGCTCGCGCAACAGCGTCAGCGCAACCATCTGCCCGACCGCCTGCTCCGAACCATAGCTGGAAAGGATGTTGAACCCCTGCAGCGCCAACACCATGCCGATAAAGACCCCGGAGACCACAATGATCACCAGGGACATCACACCGACCGAATGCAGCTGGCGAACCAGCAGGCCGAAACCGCCGCCGATCCCGCCGCGACCGATCAGTACATGAAACAGGAAGATTGATGAGCGCCCGAGCACGGCGAGCAGATCGATCCCCGAGCGCCCGAACAAGCGTACGCGCTCTATTAATGATTGCTTGCGCATCAGCGCTTCCCCAGAAGATCGGTACGGTAGTCCGTCGCCGGAAAATGGAACGGCACCGGGCCATCCGGATCACCGGTCATAAACTGCCGGATACGTGGATTGTCGGCATTCATCAGCTCTTCAGGCGTACCCTGCCCCAACACCTGGCCATCACCGACCACATAGAGGTAGTCGGCAATACTCGCGGTTTCGGCCAGATCATGGGAAACAACGATGCTGGTGATCCCCAGCGCGTCGTTGAGCAGGCGGATCAAACGCACCAGCACGCCCATGGCAATGGGATCCTGGCCGACAAAGGGCTCGTCATACATCAGGATCTGCGGATCGAGGGCAATTGCCCGGGCCAGCGCGACCCGGCGCTTCATGCCGCCGGACAGTTCGTCGGGCATCAGCCCGATCGCGCCCCGCAACCCGACCGCCTGCAACTTGAGCAGGACGATATCGCGGATCATTTCTTCCGGCAGTTCAGTATGCACACGCAGCGGAAACGCCACGTTCTCGAAGACATCCAGGTCGGTGAACAGCGCCCCGCTCTGGAACAGCACGCCCATATGCTTGCGGGCATCGAACAGGTCGCTGCGCGACAGGGACGGCAAATTCTGGCCGTTGACCCAGACTTCGCCGCCGTTCGGACGCAGTTGCGCGCCCATCAGGCGCAGCAGCGTGGTCTTGCCACACCCGGAAGGCCCCATGATGCCGGTAACCTTGCCGCGTGGAATGCGTATGTCGACATTATTGAAGATGCTGCGCGTACCGCGCTTGAAGGTCACTCCCTTCAGCTCGACCGCGTAAGCGTTATCGGCACTCATCAAAACTCCTTGTGATGCAGCCTCTTGTTCGAACGCGCGGCTCAGGAAACAAGGCACACACTCTCGCAGCGGGCCGAACAGGCGGCGAACTATATCATTGCTGATACGGAGCGCCCAAGGCCGAAGCAGGCGCCGGACAGCAACACGACAGGCAGGCGTGATATTAACGGGTGCAAAACCCAAGAGCCGCGTAGAAGCGCACCAAACAAACCGACGTACTAGTGTAAGCAGACGCCTTATTACAGTTATAATCACCAGCTTTTCATCAGGCTAACCGATTCCACACATGAGCCAGTCCAGCGACCTGATTCAATCGGCACAACGCACCATTCGCCTCGAAATCGAAGCCGTAGAAGGCTTGCTGCCCCACATCGACGCTGATTTCGTACGCGCTTGCGAGATGATTCTGACCAGTAAAGGCCGAGTGGTTGTAGTAGGCATGGGTAAATCCGGGCACGTCGGCAACAAGATCGCCGCGACCCTGGCCAGCACGGGCACCCCTTCGTTTTTTGTCCATCCGGCCGAAGCCAGCCACGGCGACATGGGCATGATTACCCGTGACGACATTATTCTCGCGCTCTCCAACTCCGGTAGCACCGCGGAAATCGTGACACTGCTGCCGCTGATCAAGCGCCTCGGTATCCAGCTGATCAGCCTGACCGGCAACCCCGACTCGCCGCTGGCCAAGGCCGCCGAGGTCAACCTGAATGCGCGAGTCGCCCAGGAAGCCTGCCCGCTGAACCTTGCACCGACCTCTTCGACCACCGCCGCACTGGTCATGGGCGATGCCCTGGCCGTTGCGCTGCTCGAGGCCCGCGGTTTTACTGCCGAAGATTTCGCCTTTTCCCACCCCGGCGGCGCACTGGGTCGACGCCTGTTGCTCAAGGTCGAGAACGTCATGCATGCCGGCGACGAACTGCCGCAAGTCCTGCGCGGCACCCTGTTGAAGGACGCCCTGATGGAAATGACCCACAAGGGCCTGGGCATGACCGTGGTACTGGAAACCGACGGGCGGCTGGCAGGGATTTTCACCGACGGCGACCTGCGTCGCGCCCTGGACCGCAGTATCGATGTGCGCACCGCAACCATCGATGACGTAATGACCCCCCATGGCCGCACGGCCCGCGCCGAGATGCTCGCGGCCGAAGCGCTGAAGATCATGGAAGACCATAAAATCAGCGCCCTGGTCGTGGTCGACCAGCACGACCACCCGGTCGGGGCCCTGAACATGCACGACTTGCTGCGCGCAGGAGTGATGTAAATGAGCGAAGATCTGCTGCAACGCGGCAAAGCCATCAAGCTGGCGGTATTTGACGTCGACGGCGTACTGACCGACGGGCGCCTGTATTTCCTGGAAGACGGCAGCGAATTCAAGACCTTCAACACGCTCGATGGCCAGGGCATCAAGATGCTGATGGCCGCCGGCGTGCAGACCGCCATTATCAGCGGCCGCAAGACCCCGGTGGTTGAACGCCGCGCCAAGAACCTCGGCATTCCCCACCTTTATCAAGGCCGTGAAGATAAATTGGTCGTACTTGACGAGCTTCTTGGCCAACTCAACCTAAGCTATGAACAGGTCGCCTACCTGGGCGATGATCTGCCTGATCTGCCGGTGATCCGCCGCGTCGGCCTGGGCATGGCAGTTGCCAATGCCGCCGGTTTCGTTCGCGAGCATGCCCATGGCGTGACCCAGGCCCGCGGCGGCGAAGGCGCCGCGCGTGAGTTCTGCGAATTGATCCTGCGCGCCCAGGGCCACCTCGAAGCGGCCCACGCCGCCTACCTGTAGAGCCTTTTATGCCGATCAAGAAAATTCGCAGCATCCTGCTATTTGCCGCAATAGCCGCCCTGTTCGCAGCGGTTGGCTACTGGAACATCAGCCCTGAGCGCTTCCTGGACAAACCTCAGGTCGAGATCAATGAAGCCGAGATCGATTACTACGCGATCAACGCCCACAGCGTGCAATACCTGGAAGACGGCAAACTGCAGTACGAGATGACCGCGGACAAGGTCGAGCACGTCAAGGCCAGCGACATTACCCTCCTGACCCAGCCGGACCTGCAGATGTATCGCGGCACCGCATTCCCCTGGCACGTCCAGAGCGAGCGCGGCGAAGTCAATCCCGGCGGCACCGAGGTCGAGCTGATCGACTCCGTGCGCATTGCCCGCACCGATGAAAAGAACCGCAAGACGCTGATCACCACTAGCCGCATGACCGTATTCCCGCAGAAGCAATATGCGCAAACCCAGCAAGCCGTTAGAATCGACGGCGCTGGCGGTGTGACGACGGCCAAGGGAATGAAAGCGTATTTGAACGATGGCCGGATGAACCTGCTATCAAACGTAAGAGGACAGTATGAGGCTCGTTAAAACCCTCCCTTTATTGCTCAGCCTGAGCGCAGCACTGGGAAGCGTGTGCGCCTGGGCTCTGCCGACTGACCGCGATCAGCCCATCCGCATTCAGGCCGACGATGCACAACTCGATGACAAGCAAGGCGTAGCCACCTACAAGGGCGATGTGATCATCACCCAGGGTTCGATGAAGATCACCGGCAACACCGTGACCATCACCCGTACCGCTGGCGGCGATATCGACGTCGTGACCTCGGTTGGCAACCTGGCGTATTTCGAGCAACAGCAATCCGCTGCCAAGCCGGACAAGGTCCAGGCCTACGCCGTGACCATCCAGTACCATGCCGCGCAGAACCGCATCGTGCTGATCGACAAGGCCAAGGTCATCAACGACGGCAATACCACCGAAGGCGAGAAGATCGTCTACGACACCGTCAAGCAGGTCGCCAATGCCGGCCGCGCCACCGGGACCAGCATCTCGGCACCGCGCCCACGGATTGACATGGTGATCCAGCCGAAGAAGAAAACCGACCAGCAGAAGGCCCAGTAATGGCAACTCTGAAAGCCCAGCATCTGGCCAAGAGCTACAAGAGTCGCCAGGTGGTGCGTGATGTCAGCCTGTCGATCGACAGCGGGCAGATCGTCGGCCTGCTCGGCCCCAACGGAGCAGGCAAGACCACCTGCTTCTACATGATTGTCGGCCTGGTCCAGGCCGATCAGGGCCGCGTCCTGATCGACGACCAGGACGTCAGCCATCAACCGATGCATGGTCGCGCACGCGCCGGCATCGGCTACCTGCCGCAGGAAGCGTCGATCTTTCGCAAGCTCTCGGTCGCCGACAACATCATGGCGATCCTGGAGACACGCAAGGAACTGGACCGTACGGGCCGCAAGAAAGAGCTGGAAAGCCTGTTGCAGGAGTTCCACATCAGCCATATCCGCGACAACCTCGGCATGAGCCTGTCCGGTGGTGAGCGCCGTCGCGTGGAAATTGCCCGTGCGCTGGCCACCGCGCCCAAGTTCATCCTGCTCGATGAACCCTTTGCCGGTGTCGACCCGATCTCGGTCGGCGACATCAAGCAGATCATCCATCACCTCAAGGCCAAGGGCATCGGCGTACTGATCACCGACCACAACGTCCGCGAGACCCTGGATATCTGTGAAACGGCCTATATCGTCAACGATGGCCAACTGATCGCCGAAGGCGACGCTGAAACCATCCTTGCCAACGAGCTGGTGAAAGAAGTTTATCTGGGCCACGAGTTCCGCCTGTAAACATCGCCATACAGGGCCCCACGCTCGCGCAGTAAAAATATGAATTTTTTTATTACGCGGGCGACCTAGGCAAACGCGACGATTTCAGGCATATAATTTGCTTAATTTTGGCGCTCCGGCGCCCTTGTAGTGGATGGCGCATGCGCGCCGGCGAATAAGGTGTTAAGCCCCTGCCATGAAACCATCGCTAGTCTTGAGAATGGGCCAGCAGCTGACGATGACACCTCAGCTGCAACAGGCCATCCGCCTGCTCCAATTGTCGACCCTGGACCTGCAACAGGAAATCCAGGAGGCGCTGGAATCCAATCCGATGCTCGAACGCCAGGAAGAAGGCGACGACTTCGATAACACGGATCCCCTCGCCGACAACCTCGAGCACACCCCCAATACCGAACCCCAGGAACCCTCCTATCAGGAAACCACCCCCACGGTGGATAACCTCGAGGAAGGCGAATGGAACGAACGCATCCCCAACGAGCTGCCCGTCGACACCGCCTGGGAAGACGTGTACCAGACCAGCGCCAGCAGCCTGCCCAGCAGCGATGACGATGAGTGGGACTTCACGACCCGCACCTCCGTCGGCGAGAGCCTGCAAAGCCACCTGCTCTGGCAATTGAACCTGGCCCCGATGTCCGACACCGATCGGCTGATCGCCGTGACCTTGATCGATTGCATCAACAACCAGGGCTACCTTGACGAGTCACTGGAAGAGATCCTCGAAGCTTTCGATCCGGAACTGGATATCGAACTGGATGAAATCGAAGCGGTGCTGCACCGCATCCAGCAATTCGAGCCCGCAGGCATCGCCGCGCGCAACCTGGGTGAATGCCTGCTGCTGCAACTGCGCCAACTGCCCGCCAAGACGCCATGGCTTGTCGAAGCCCAGCGCCTGGTCAGCGACTACATCGACCTGCTCGGCAGTCGCGACTACAGCCAGCTGATGCGGCGCATGAAGCTCAAGGAAGACGAACTGCGCCAGGTCATCGAACTGGTCCAGAGCCTCAACCCGCGACCCGGCTCACAAATCGAATCGAGCGAAGCCGAATACGTTGTCCCGGATGTGATCGTACGCAAGGACAACGAGCGCTGGCTGGTCGAGCTCAATCAGGAGTCCGTGCCGCGCCTGCGCGTCAATCCGCAGTACGCAGGCTTCGTTCGGCGCGCCGACACCAGCGCCGACAACACCTTTATGCGCAACCAGTTGCAGGAAGCGCGCTGGTTTATCAAGAGCCTGCAAAGCCGCAACGAAACCCTGATGAAAGTCGCCACCCAGATCGTCGAGCACCAGCGCGGCTTTCTCGAATATGGCGACGAAGCGATGAAGCCGTTGGTCCTGCACGATATCGCCGAAGCGGTGGGCATGCATGAGTCGACCATTTCCCGGGTCACCACCCAGAAGTACATGCACACACCACGGGGCATCTACGAGCTCAAGTACTTTTTCTCGAGCCACGTCAGCACCTCCGAAGGGGGCGAATGTTCGTCCACGGCGATCCGCGCGATCATCAAAAAACTGGTTGCCGCGGAAAATCAGAAAAAGCCGTTGAGTGACAGCAAGATCGCTGGTTTACTGGAGGCACAAGGCATTCAGGTCGCCCGTCGTACCGTCGCTAAGTACCGCGAATCCCTTGGGATCGCGCCTTCAAGCGAACGCAAGCGGTTGATGTAACCGCAAGGGCGAGCCACAGCGTTCCAGTGGCAGGCAACCCAGCCTGCCGCTTTATGCACTGGCAACGAAGGAGAAGCTGTATGCAAGTCAACATCAGTGGACACCAACTGGAAGTGACCAAGCCCCTGCGCGAATACATCGAGCTCAAACTGAAGAAGCTCGAAGGGCATTTTGACAAGATTACCAATGTGCAGGTAACGATGGCTGTCGAGAAACTGAAGCAGAAAATCGAAGCCACGCTGCATATCCACGGTGGAGAGGTGGTCGCAAATGCCGAACATGATGACATGTATGCCGCGATTGACCTGCTCACTGACAAGCTTGACCGCCAACTGAAAAAGCATAAGGAAAAGCACCTCCACCTGCTCCAGGGCACAGGTCGCTAACACTCCCCACTCATGATCCGACTTGAAAACATCCTGACCCCCGGCCGTTCCCTCGTGAACGTGCCGGGCGGCAGTAAAAAGCGCGTACTTGAACAGATTGCCAACCTGATCGGCCGAGAAGTGCCGGATCTGGCCACGCAAGATGTCTACGAGAGCCTGATTGCCCGCGAGAAACTCGGTTCGACCGGTTTCGGCAACGGCATCGCCATTCCCCACTGCCGCCTCAAGGGCTGCGAAGCGCCGATCAGCGCCTTGCTGCACCTGGATGCCCCCATTGATTTCGACGCCATCGACGGTGCGCCGGTCGACCTGCTGTTCGTGTTGTTGGTCCCGGAAGCCGCCACCGATGCTCACCTGGAACTGCTAAGGCAAATCGCCAGCATGCTTGATCGCAAGGACGTTCGCGACCAACTGCGCAGCGCGTCCAGCAACGAAGCCCTGTATCAGGTTGTCCTGAACGCCCAAAACGGTCAGTAATCATGCGCTTGATCATCGTCAGCGGCCGGTCCGGCTCAGGTAAAAGCACCGCCCTCGATGTACTCGAGGACCACGGCTACTACTGCATTGACAACCTGCCGGCAGGATTGCTGCCGGAGCTTGCCGAACGCGCTTTGATCCATACCGAGTTGGCCCAGCCACTGGTCGCCGTGTCGATTGACGCACGCAACCTGCCGAGCCACCTGTCGCGCTTCCCACAGTTGCTCGAGGAAGTCCGCAGCCGGCATATCCAGTGCGATGTGCTGTACCTGGATGCCGACGAGGAAACTCTGCTAAAGCGTTTCTCCGAGACCCGTCGCCGCCACCCGCTCAGCACGGCCAATCGTTCGCTGGCCGAGGCCATCCGCGATGAGACCGCGCTGCTGGGCCCTATCGCCGACCTCGCGGACCTCAAGGTCAATACCACCAATCTGAACCTGTACCAGTTGCGTGACACCATCAAGCTCCGCCTGCTGAACCAGCCGGAGCCCGGCACCGCATTTTTGATCGAGTCATTTGGCTTCAAGCGCGGCATGCCGGTGGATGCCGACCTGGTGTTCGATGTCCGCTGCCTGCCCAACCCCTACTGGAAACCCGAGCTGCGCGAGCAGTCCGGGCTCGACCAGCCGGTGGCCGAATACCTGGCCGCGCAACCCGACGTCGAAGAGATGTACCAGGACATCTCAAGCTATCTGCACAAGTGGCTTCCCCGCTTCGCGGCCAGCAACCGGGCCTATGTCACCATCGCCATTGGCTGCACCGGCGGGCATCACCGCTCTGTCTACCTGACCGAACGCCTGGGCCTGGCCCTGCAGCAATCCCTGAAGAACGTCCAGGTCCGCCACCGCGACCTAAGCTAAGGATCCACACCGCGATGCCTGTTCTGGAAATTGAAATCATCAACAAGCTGGGGCTGCACGCCCGCGCATCAGCCAAGTTCGTCGGAATCGCCGGTCAGTACCCCTGCCAGATCCGCGTTGGACGCACCCTGGAAAGCATGGTCGACGGCAAGAGCATCATGGCGATGATGATGCTTGCGGCCGGCAAGGGCACGCGCATTCACCTCAAGACCGAAGGCGAGCAAGAGCAGGAAGCCCTGGACGCCCTGGCAAAGCTGATCAACAACTTCTTCGACGAAGGCGAGTAACGGCCGGTTGCATAACCGCCCGCCCTCCCCTGGCCCTCAGCCGAGGGCCGTATCCATCACCATCATCAGGCAAAACCCCAGGCACAGCCCCAGGCTCGCCAGCTTCTCATGACCGTTGCGACGCGACTCGGGGATCACCTCGTGAGTCACTACCAGCAGCATCGCGCCAGCGGCCAGGGCCAGCCCCAACGGCAACAGCAGCTCGGCCAACGTCACCAGCCAGGCGCACAGTAGGGCAAAGACCGGTTCGACCAAGCCGGACGCAGCGCCAATCAGAAACGCCCTGACCCGCGACATCCCCGCTCCCGCCAACACCAAAGCAATCACCAGTCCCTCGGGCACATCCTGCAGGGCAATTCCCATCGCCAGGCTGTCCGCATCAGCCATGCCTCCGCCGGCAGACACGCCTACCGCCATACCTTCCGGGATGTTATGGGCGATGATCGCAAAGACAAACAGCCAGATCCGTGGCGCAATCGCCGGCTGAGCGCCGGGGCTGATCAGGATCTGCGGTGTCACGCCGGATATCTTGCGGTCGACCAAAAACAGACCGAAAGCCCCCAGCAGGATGCCGAAGCTGATCAATCCGCTCGCGCCCCAGGGCGTCAATCCCAGGTTTTCGGCAGCGGCAATGCCCGGCACGATCAGTGAAAAGGCGGTCGCCGCCAGCATCACCCCCGCGCCAAACCCCAGCAATGTATCGCTAAGCGCCACCGGCATCCGCCGGATAACCAGCACCGGTACTGCGCCGAGCGCCGTACCCAGCGCACACAACGCACCGCCTTGCAGTGCACGCAGCATCCGCGGTTCAAGATCGAGCCAGGCCAGTCCCTTGGCCACCAGCAACGCCGCACCCGCCAATAGCAAGAGCGAACCCAATGCATAGCGAAACATTCGTCCGCTGCCGATCGCCAAGGTTTCACTGCCCATGATTGGCCTTAAGTCTTGTTAGGGTTGAACCAGAGCGGCCTGATAACGAGCAGCGACTTCAGGCCAATTGATCACGTTGTAGAACGCGTTGATGTATTCCGGGCGGCGGTTCTGATAGCGCAGGTAGTAAGCGTGCTCCCAGACATCCAGGCCGAGGATTGGCGTATTGCCGTGCATCAGTGGGCTGTCCTGGTTGCCGCTGCTTTCAACCACCAGGGTCTTGTCCGGGGTGACACTCAGCCAGGCCCAGCCACTGCCGAATCGGGTCAGCGCAGCCTTGGTAAAGGCCTCTTTGAAACGCTCGAAGCCACCCAGCTGTGCAGTCATCGCATCGCCCAGTTCACCCTCGGGCAAACCGCCACCCTGAGGGCTCATCACCGCCCAGAACAACGAATGGTTGGCGTGTCCGCCACCGTGGTTGATCACGGCACCACGCAGGTTCTCCGGCAACTGTTGCACCGCGCCAACCAGGCGTTCCACCGGCCATTGGGCCCATTCGGTGCCTTCCACGGCTGCATTGAGATTGGTCACGTAGGTCTGGTGGTGCTTGGTGTAGTGGATCTCCATGGTCTGCGCATCGATATGCGGTTCCAGGGCGTCGTAGGCGTAGGGCAAGACAGGCAAGACATGGGGCATTTCAATGAACTCCATATTGATGGCGGCGCGGCGGCGGGATTTCATGGGACACGACCGCGCTCGCCGGCGGCGCTGTGCTGTTCAGCAAGAGACTGGTGCGCGGGTATTCGCCGTACTCACTGATAAAACTCAGCAGCTCGGCATAGGTCATGCTGCTCTGGCGCAAGGCGGCCTCACGCAGCGCGGGCGCCAGGCGGACGTCCTGCAGGGTCTTGAGCAACCGTTGATGGATCGCACACAGGTACTGGGCGCTCTCCTCCGGCTGGTTCAGACGCAAATGCAGGTCGGCCAGGTTGTGGTGGGAAATGACACAGGCAGCAACCGCTTCGTCGGCATCCGGCCAGCGCTCGAACAGTACCTGGGCCAGGGCCAATGCCTGCAAGTAGAGCTCGCGGGCATCGACCCATTCACCGAGATTGAAACAGCGATTCGCCCTTTCGATCGTGCGCTTCCAATGTTCCATGGAACACCTCCAAAGCGGTGGTACGGCTTAGACGCCGCCCGCGGTCAGTTTTTCCGGATCCAGCAGCACTTCCAGCTGGCTACGTGACAGATCGGTATGTTCCAGTGCCACATCGATCACCGGACGCCCTTGCTGATAGGCTGTCTTGGCGATTTCGGCGGCCTTCTGATAGCCGATAATCGGGTTGAGCGCGGTCACCAGGATCGGGTTGCGCGACAGGGCTTCCTTGAGCTTGGCCTCGTTGACCTTGAAGCTGGCGATAGCCTTGTCCGCCAGCAGCCGGCTGGAATTGGCCAGCAGTTCGATGCTGCTCAGCAGGTTCTGGGCGATGATCGGTAGCATCACATTCAGCTCGAAGTTACCGGACTGCCCGGCCACCGCGATCACCGTGTCGTTGCCGATGACCTGTGCCGCGACCATGGCCGTGGCTTCCGGGATCACCGGATTGACCTTGCCCGGCATGATCGAGGAACCTGGCTGCAAGCCCTCCAATTCGATTTCGCCCAAGCCAGCCAACGGACCGGAGTTCATCCAGCGCAGATCGTTGGCGATTTTCATCAGCGAGACCGCCGTGCCTTTCAACTGGCCGGACACCGCCACCGCCGTATCCTGGGAGCCAATCAACGCGAACAGATCCTGGCCCGGCTTGAACTCCACCCGGGTCAGGGCACTGAGCTGCTGATTGAACAACGCGGCGAAACGCGGGTGAGCGTTGATTCCTGTGCCGACGGCCGTGCCGCCCTGCGCCAGGGACTGCAGGCTGGGCAACAGGTCCTGCAGATGACCGACATTGGCCTTGAGCTGTTGGGCCCAGCCATTGAGCACCTGGCTCATGCGCACGGGCATCGCATCCATCAAGTGGGTCCGCCCGGTCTTGATAAACGGGTGGACCTCCACCGCCTTGCGCTCGATCACGTCGACCAGGTGGGCCAATGCCGGCAGCAGTTGCTCATGCAAGGCCAGCGCGGCACTGACATGGATGGTGGTCGGAATGATGTCGTTGCTGCTCTGCCCGCAGTTGACGTGGTCATTGGGATTGACCGGCTCGCCGAGCAGGCGGCTGGCCAAAGTCGCGATCACCTCGTTGGCGTTCATGTTGGAGCTGGTGCCCGAGCCGGTCTGGAAGATATCCACCGGGAAGTGCTGCATGAAATCGCCTTCCAGCAGCCCCTGGCACGCATCGACAATCGCCTTGCCCTGCGCCGCGCTCAGTTGCCCCAGTTCGATATTGGCCCGCGCTGCTGCGGCCTTGGCCAGGATCAGGGCGCGGATAAACTGGGTCGGCATACGCTGGTGGCTGATCGGGAAATTATTCACCGCACGTTGGGTCTGGGCGCCGTACAAGGCCGCTTCCGGGACCTGCAACTCACCCATGCTGTCGCGTTCGATACGGGTATTACTCATCGTGGAATCCTTGCATCAGTTCATTCAGGGAAATGGAAGGCAACAGCGAGCAGCTCGCCAGCTCCCAGGCCAGAGCCTGCCAGCGGCGTAGACGGCAGGTGCAGTGACTCAAGCGTTTGAGATCACGCAGCGGGCGCCAGGTCTGGTCCAGGCACAGCCCGCGCCAATGCCACGGCAACGCGGTGTCGGTGGCGGTGTCGAGTAGCAGGCGTAGGGAGGTTTCAGCGATCATCCACGGCGACGTGGCAGTACAGCAGGCCAGGTAGCGGCCTTCGGCGAGGTAGTGTTCGATCAGCCGGGGTTCGTCCGGCGCGAGGGCGCAGCGAATCTGGCGGCTCATCCAGCGCCAACTTTCCAAGTAGGGCTGCTCGTGCAAGGCAGAACTCATGACTCGGGCTCATTCGATAATGAGATTTATTATTGAATGATATTGAGAATCAACACAATAGTTGATTTACATCGGCCCGATAGCCAATACCCCGCGCTATCCTGAGGAGCGCGCCAGATCCGCGCGCATAAAAAAGGGCGTGTCGCCTGAAGCGACACGCCCTTGATCACCGCAGGCGAAGGATCAACTGCCGGCCACCGTCATGCGTTCGATCAGCACCGAGCCGGTGCGGATGTTGCTGCGTAGTTCAAGATCGCTGCCAATGGCGACGATTTGCTTGAACATGTCGCGCATATTGCCGGCAATGGTCACTTCCTGAACCGGGAACTGGATCTCGCCGTTCTCGACCCAGAAGCCGGCCGCGCCACGCGAGTAATCGCCCGTGACCATATTCAAGCCATGGCCCATCAGCTCGGTCACCATCAGGCCACGCCCCATGCGACGGATCAGGGCATCCTGATCCTCGACCCCATGGGTCACGAACAGGTTATGCACGCCACCGGCGTTGGCCGTGCTCGGCAGGCCCAGCTTGCGCCCCGAGTAAGTGCCCAGCACGTAGGACACCAGTTGGCCATTTTCGACAAAGGGCTTGGCGTAGGTCGCCAGGCCGTCGCCGTCAAATGCCGAACTGCCCATGGCACGCATCAAGTGCGGACGCTCATCGAGGGTCAGCCACTCGGGGAACACCCGCTGCCCGAGCGCCCCTTCCAGGAACGATGACTTGCGATACAGGTTGCCGCCGGAAATGGCCGACAGAAAGCTGCCAAACAACCCGCCCGCCAACTCCGCCGCAAACAACACCGGCACTTCGCAGGTCGGCACCGGACGCGCGCCCAGACGACTGGCGGCACGCTGTGCAGCTTTGCGCCCGATGCTGGCCGGATCAGCCAGCAACTCGCCCTGGCGACTGACGTCATACCAGTAGTCGCGCTGCATCTGTCCGTCCGCCTCAGCGATCATCACGCAACTAAGGCTATGGCGCGTCGACGCCGAACCGCCGATAAAGCCATGACTGTTGCCATAGACACGGCAGCCCTGGTGAGTGTTGAGGGTGGTGCCGTCGGCATTCTTGATCCGGCTATCGGCCTCGAACGCCGCCGCCTCACAGGCCAGCGCCCGCTCGATAGCCTGCTCGGGGCTGATATCCCAGGCGTGGTACAGGTCAAAATCCTGCAGATCACGCGCCATCAGCGCGGCATCGGCCAGGCCGGCGCATTCGTCTTCAGAGGTGTGCTGGGCAATCGCCAGGGCCGCCGCGACCGTCTCCCGGATGGCCTGCTCGCCGGTAGCCGAGGTGCTCGCCGAGCCCTTGCGCTGGCCGACGTACAGGGTGATGCCAAAACCCTGGTCGCGGTTGAACTCCACCGTCTCCACTTCCCGCTGGCGCACCGACGTCGACAGCCCCTGCTCGAGCGACACCGCGACCTCGCAGGCGCTGGCGCCCTGACGCTTGGCCTCGGCAATGATCTGCTCGACCTGCTCCTGCAGAGCCGGCAAGGCCTGCGGGCCGACGCTTTGTGCTGCACTCATGGTGTTCTCCACTCAAATTCTGCTTTCGCCGAGGGCCGGCGAGCGACCGAGCCGGACAAGCGGCCCTCGACTGGTTATCATGGCGGCGTTTCTTTGCGGACTGCCACCATGGTTGATTCTTACGACGACTCCCTCGACGGGGGAGAAAAAAGCAAAACCCAGATCAAACGCGAGCTGCATGCGCTGGTAGACCTGGGCGAGCGCCTGACCACACTCAAGCCTGACGTGGTGGCAAAACTGCCACTGACCGACGGTTTGCGCCGCGCGCTGGCCGAAGCGCCCAAGCACACGGCCAACATCGCCCGTAAACGACATATCCTGTTTATCGGCAGGCTGATGCGCGACCAGGACATCGACGCCATTCTGGTGTTGCTGGACCAGCTCGACGCCTCGACCCGGCAATACAACGAACGCTTTCACAACCTTGAACGCTGGCGTGATCGCCTGATCGCAGGCGCCGACGACGTGCTGGAAAAGTTTGTCGGCGACTACCCCGAGGCGGACCGCCAGCAACTGCGCTCGCTGATTCGCCAGGCCCAGCATGAGCTGGCGCACAACAAGCCGCCGGCGGCGACCCGGAAAATCTTCAAGTACATCCGAGAGCTGGACGAGACTCAACGCGGCCTGCGCTGAGTCCTGTCCGCGGGTGGGTTCGCCCACCCGTCGCTCCATCCTCTTCAAGCGCCTGTGCCACCCACGGTGATCGCGTCGATCTTCAGGGTCGGCTGGCCGACGCCTACCGGCACCGATTGCCCATCCTTGCCGCACGTACCCACGCCGCTGTCCAGCGACAGGTCATTGCCGACCATCGACACCTTGCTCATCGCTTCCGGACCGTTGCCGATCAACGTCGCGCCCTTGACGGGTGCCGTGATCTTGCCGTCTTCGATCAGGTACGCCTCGCTGGTGGAAAACACGAACTTGCCGCTGGTGATGTCGACCTGCCCACCACCTAGGTTGGCGCAGTAGATGCCTTTCTTCACCGAAGCGATGATTTCCGCCGGATCGCTTTCGCCGCCGAGCATGTAAGTGTTGGTCATCCGTGGCATCGGCAGGTGCGCATAGGACTCGCGCCGACCGTTGCCGGTGCGCGCCACGCCCATCAGGCGAGCATTGAGCTTGTCCTGCATATAACCGGTCAGCACGCCGTTTTCGATCAGCGTGGTGCACTGGGTCGGCGTGCCTTCGTCATCGATGCTCAGCGAGCCCCGGCGCCCGGCCAGGGTGCCGTCATCGACGATGGTGCAGAGTTTCGAAGCGACCATTTCCCCCATCCGACCGCTATAGGCCGAACTGCCCTTGCGATTGAAATCGCCTTCCAGGCCATGCCCCACCGCTTCGTGCAACAGCACGCCGGACCAACCGGAGCCCAGCACGACCGGCAAGGTGCCAGCCGGTGCCGGGATGGCTTCCAGATTGACCAGAGCCTGGCGCAACGCTTCGCGGGCGTAGCCCATGGCACGGTCTTCGGAGAGGAAATAGCGGTAGTCGGTACGCCCGCCGCCGCCATGGCCACCGCGCTCGCGGCGACCGTTCTGCTCGACGATCACGCTGACATTGAAACGCACCAGCGGGCGCACATCGGCGGCCAGGCCACCATCGGTGGAGGCCACGAGAATACGCTCCCAAACCCCGGCCATGCTGACGCTGACCTGCTGGATACGCGGGTCCAGCGCACGGGTGGCAACATCGACACGCTTGAGCAATTCGACTTTCTCGGCACGGCTCAGTACATCCAGCGGGTTGTCCGGCGCATACAGCCGTGCCACATCCTGGGTGCTGAACGCCTGCACGCTGCCGTTCTGCCCGGCGCGGGAAATCGAACGGGCCGCACGGGCCGCCGAGCCCAGGGCTTCGAGCGTAATGGCATTGCTGTAGGCAAATCCGGTTTTCTCGCCGGACTGGGCGCGCACGCCCACGCCCTGGTCGAGGTTGAAGCTGCCTTCCTTGACGATGCCGTCTTCCAAGGCCCAGGACTCGGAGATCTGGCCCTGGAAATACAGATCGGCGGCATCGATGCCCGGCCCGGCAAGATCGCCCAGCACGGTCTGCAGGCTTTCGATGGTCACGCCACCTGGCGCTAACAGGTGTTCACTGACTGAGGCCAACAACTCGCTCATATGCTTTACGCCTTAATTCATGCTTCGACAGCTAGAGATCGGATGCAGGTCGCTGCGCGCCCTGCGAGAAAAAGCGCCGGTGACTCGCCACCGGCATGCGCGCCCGGATGGACGCCTGTTCCTGGACATCGCGCTCGGCCAGCAGCACCGCTTCGCCCCGGGCCTGCTCGGCCAGTATCCGGCCCCAGGGATCGACGATCGCCGCATGCCCATGGGTTTCCCGTGGGCCTGGATGCACGCCGCCCTGGGCTGCCGCCAGCACATAGCACTGGGTCTCGATGGCCCGGGCGCGGATCAGCACTTCCCAGTGCGCCGCGCCGGTCACGGCGGTAAAGGCCGACGGGGCGGTAATCAACTGCGCGCCGGCCTTGCGTAACTCGCTGTACAGCTCGGGAAAGCGCAGGTCATAGCACACCGTCAGCCCCAGGCGGCCTACCGGCGTGTCGGCGACCACCACCTGCTCACCATGAGCATAGTCATCGGATTCACGATAACGACCGCGATTGTCCGCCACATCCACATCGAACAGATGCAGCTTGTCGTAACGCGCCGCTTGCTGGCCCTGGGCATCGATCAACAACGAACAGGCATTGACCTTGGCCGTCGGACGATCCACGGGCGGCAACGGCAATGTACCGGCCACTATCCATAAGTTGAGGTCACGAGCGGCCTGTTTCAACCACGGCAGGATCGGCCCTTCGCCCAACGCCTCGGCGCGGCCGATATCGGCAATATCGCGACGGCCCATGGCGGCGAAATTTTCCGGCAGGACGGCCAACCGGGCACCACCGGCAGCAGCCTGCTCCAGCAGGCGCCGGGCGGCGGCAAGATTGGCCAGCACATCGCTCTGGCTGACCATTTGAATGACTGCGACCGTCATGGTGCTCTCCAATAAAAGCCTGCCGCCATGCTACTCCATGGCCTCCTAGCGCGGGCTTTCAAATGGCTTGTCGAAGGAGATTTTCGGCTCTTTCCACGGCCCTTCGACCTTGTACTGCACGCTGGCGAAACGCGAGACCCGATCCCCGATCAGCTTGTCGATCAGAAACAGCGCACCGCCCACCGCCGGCGCCCCGACGATCAAGGCGGCAATCGGCAGGTTGTTGGTCACCGGCAAGGTCACCAGCAGCTTGGCATCGATCCGATCACTCACCATATCCAGCGTACCGTTGAGCTCCAGGTTACTCGATGGCCCGGTCAGGGTGATCGGATTGCGTGTCACGTAGACGCCTTCGCTGGCGACCAGCAGGCCCTTGACCCGGTCATAGCTCAAGCCCTTGCCCAGCAGGTCCGAGAAGTCCAGGCGCAGACGCCGACCAATTGAGTTGAAGTTGAGCAGGCCGAACACGCGCAGGGCCTGGGCGCTGCCGTCGACTTCAACGAACTGGCCTTTGCGCAGGGTCGCATCGAGGCTGCCGGAGAAACGGTTCAGGCCCACCCAGGCCGGCGAACCTGGCCAGCGACCATCGACATCCAGGTGGAAGTTCTCACTGGTCACGGTCGGGGCAAACTTCCACGCCTGCAACACCTGGCCCAGGTCCTTGCCTTCCAGCCGCCCGCGATACCAACTGGAACTGGCACCCGGAGCGCCTTCCCAGCCGCCATCGCCAACCAGATGCAGGCCCTTGAGGCCCAGGTCGAGCCCACTGAAGCGCAAACCCTTGGTCGTTGGCTGCACTTTCAGGCGCCAGGCACCGAGCAGATCGTCGCCCTGGTAGAGCCGATCGATCACGATATCGAGCGCCGGTATCTGCCGCGGGTCCACCGAAGCCAGCGGATCAGGCGCGTTCTCATCGGTCACCGCCGCCGGGTCCGGCGCCGGCAGACGCAACGTTTGCAGGCTGATGGCAATCGGCGCGGACTTGGCATCCGGCAGCCCAACAGAACCATTGGCCTGACGGCTGTCGAAACGCAGGTTCCAGGCCGACGGCCCGCGATTAAGCTTGAGGTTGAGCTGATCGAGCTGGGTGCCAAAGGCGGTCAGCTTACCGATACGAAAATCCGCACTGCTCAGCAATTGCTTGGCGCTGCCACTCGGATCCTGCCCCGCATAGCGCTCGACCACGGCCTGCCACGGCTGCAGATCCAGTTCGGAAAGCACACCCCGTATGCGCAGGCCTTTGCTGGTCGGCAGCAAGGCATCGCCATCGCCCAGGAACAGTTCGCCACGACCATCGCCCAACTTGCCTGCGGGCGCAGCGAATGTCAGGTTGGCCAGGTTGCCGTAGTCAAACCAGTAGCGCCGTTCAGCCCCTTGCAGGGTCATGCGAAACACCGTGTCGCGTCCGGTGCTGGTCGCCAGGCCAAAGGGCGCCGGCAGATCCACGGCCACGCCTTTGAGGCTGGAACTGATCATCAACTGGCTGTCAGCACCATCGAGGCTCAACTGCAACTGGTAAGGCAGATCGCCAGAAACCGGTAGCGGCTGGCTGACCTGCAACCATTCGCTGAGCTTCTTCACCGTGACCTGCCCCTTGGCAATCACCCGAGTACTGATTCGGCCCGGCCGGCCATCGGCAACGATCTGTGCACTGATTGGCCGGTCGAAAGCCTGGGCGCTGATGCCCTGGCCACTCAGGCCCTTGGCACTGTCAAAACGGAAATCGCCCTTGAGCTGGGTCAGTTCCAACGCAGGCTCTGCCAGTTTCAATCGGGCCTTGTCGGTCTGGAAGTCGACCTGAATCTTTGGTTCCTCGCCCTTGCCCAGCGGGATATCGAGCTTTACCCGGCCCTGCAGGTCACCTTCCCCCTGCCAGCCGGCAAAGGTACTCGCGGTGCCGATGGGCGCGTCCTGCAGAATTTTCAGGCCGTCTTCCAGGCCTCCGGCGAACTCGCCATCGAGGTGCAGATGGCTGTTCTTGCCGGCCTCGGCATGGGGAATATCGACCTTTACATTGCGCACCTGCGTGTCGAGCAGGCGCCCTTCGCGAGCCTTGATCCGCACACCGCTGTCTTCGATAAACACATCGCCGCGCACCTTGCTCACATGGGGCCAGCCAGGCTGGAAGGCCAGTTCGGCATCGTGAACCTTGAAAAACAGGCTGATGCTGCGCGCGGCCTCGATCGCATCGTGGTTCAGCGCCCCCTGGTACTGGAAGAACCCTTCATCCACTGCGCCTTTTAAAATCGCGGTGCGCAGCCATTCATCCAACGTCGGGCTGAGCACTGCCGGCAAGTACTTGGCGGTATAACGCCCGTCGCCCTCGAGGAGGCCGACGCGCAGGTCCATATAGTCTTCCTGGCTATGATCGAAGTGCAGGCGAATCAGGAAGTCCCCGGCGATCTTGCCCTCCTCGCCCAGCACCTTGAGATAAGGCGCGATCAGCGTGAAACCTTCCTTGTCGAGCCGCCAGGTGAGCTGGGCATTGGCCTGCAAGTACTGCCAGGGTTTGGCAAAAATCGGGTCCAGGTGCAGGGAAAAATCCTTGCTGTCCATACGCAGCTCACCCTGGCCGAGGTCGCCGCTGATACTGCCGCTGACATTTCGAGCCGCCGGCGCACCGTGGTAGGCGTCAAAACCGACACGGTCCAGATTGGCCGCGAAACTCACACGTCGGTCACCGGTTTCAGCCGGGCGGTACTCCACCAGGGCATTGCGCAACGCGCCGGTGACCTTGAGGTGATCGATGACTTGCGCCAAAGTCGGCGGCAACGGAGCCAACCCGTCGAGCAGGGGCGTGACGGGCGTCAGGTCGAGGTGATCGGCCTGCAACTGCCAAAGCTCCTGCGTCTCGCCTTTGGCCAGCGTCTGCTTGAGCTGCAGATGGGACTCCCAGCGGGTCGTCCCGATGTTCATGGCCAGGGAGTCGAAAACCACCTGGAGACCGTCCTCGCTACGCTGCAAGTAGGCATTCAACGCCAGGTTTTCGAGGGTCACGGCCTTGCGCTCGGCATAAGCGCCATTGAAGCGTGGGGCATTGAGGCGCGCCACGGCGCTTTGCACCGTGCCCTTGGCCCAGGTCAGCCATAGTTCACCGCCGGCCTTGAGTTCATTGATTTTCCATTGCTGGCTCACGCGGGCCGGCAGCCAGCGCGCCCAATCACTCTGTGGCAAGCTCGCATACAACTGCGCGCTGCCATCGCGCCAGGCCGACGCCTTCACCCGCGCAGTCAGGCTCAGGGCCATGGGCTGACCATCAGGCAGGGTCAGGCGCACATCCAGGCGCTGGCGAGTCACACCGGTCTGCAGGCTGAGGCCGACATAAGTCAGGGTCAGCGGCGCTTCGTCGAACGGTTCGAGTGTGACCTGGCTATCGAGCACGGAGAGCTTCTTGACCATTTGCAATTGCGTGAGCAGTTGTTCGGGATCCAAGGGCTGATCATCGCGCACCGGCAACCCTTCCAGATGCCATTGGCCGGCCTGGTTTTCCCTGAGGCTCAACTGCAACCCGTTGAGCTGCAAATGAGCGATGCGCACCTCGCGATTGCGCAGGCTGGCCCAAAGATCGGGAATCACCTGGACCTGGTCCAGGTGCAAAGCACTGGCGCCCTCACCGACCATCACATCGTGGGCCAACAAGACCGGCGCCAGGCCATTCCAGCGCCCTTCCAGGCGACCGATGTGCAACGGCATTCCCAAGGTATCGCGGGCCCGGGTCTCGATCTCGGCACGGTACTCCGCCACCAAGGGCAGCAGCTCGCGTCCCAGGCTGACATACAGGGCAATCAAAACCAGCAGCAACGCACACAGCCCAAGGGCCCAGCGGGTCAGTGCGGCAACAAAGCGTGGTAGACGCTTCATGTCAGTGGCCCCCTCAGGCAATGGTCAGGTGAAGGGCCGAAAGCGACCCGCGTTAGAAGTAATAGCGCAGAGCAGGGAATCAGAGCAGCACCACGTCGTATTGTTCCTGGGAATACATGGTTTCGACCTGAAAACGAATGGTCCTACCGATAAAGCTCTCCAGTTCCGCTACATTCCCTGACTCTTCATCGAGCAGCCGGTCAACCACCTTCTGGTTGGCGAGCACCCGATACCCCTCGGCCTGATAGGCCCGCGCCTCGCGCAGGATCTCCCGGAAAATCTCATAACAAATGGTTTCCGGGGTCTTCAGTTTGCCGCGGCCCTGGCAACTGCTGCACGGCTCGCACAGCACCTGCTCAAGGCTCTCGCGGGTGCGCTTGCGGGTCATTTGCACCAGGCCCAGCTCGGTGATCCCGATGATATTGGTCTTGGCGTGATCGCGTTCCAGTTGCTTTTCCAGGGTCCGCAGTACCTGACGCTGGTGCTCCTCGTCCTCCATATCGATGAAGTCGATAATGATGATCCCGCCCAGATTGCGCAGCCGCAGTTGACGAGCAATCGCGGTAGCCGCTTCGAGGTTGGTCTTGAAAATGGTTTCTTCGAGGTTGCGATGCCCGACGAACGCCCCGGTATTGACGTCGATGGTGCTCATGGCTTCCGCCGGATCGACGACCAGGTAGCCACCGGACTTGAGCGGCACCTTGCGCTCAAGGGCCTTCTGGATTTCATCCTCGACCCCATACAGGTCAAAGATCGGCCGCTCGCCCGGATAATGTTCGAGGCGATCGGCGATTTCCGGCATCAATTCGGCAACAAACTGCGTGGTTTTCTGGAAGGTTTCCCGAGAGTCGATCCGGATCTTCTCGATCTTCGGGCTGACCAGATCGCGCAGGGTGCGCAGGGCCAGGCCCAGGTCCTCATAGATCACGCTGGGCGCGCCGATGGTCTGGATCTGCGCGCCGATCTGATCCCACAGGCGCCGCAGATAGCGGATATCCATCAGGATCTCGTCGGCCCCGGCGCCTTCGGCGGCGGTGCGCAGGATAAATCCGCCCGCTTCCTTGATACCTTCGGCGGCGACACAATCGCTGACCACCTTCTTCAAGCGCTCGCGTTCGCTTTCATCCTCGATTTTCAGGGAGATGCCGACGTGGGCAGTCTTGGGCATGTACACCAGGTAGCGCGAAGGAATCGACAGCTGCGTGGTCAGGCGCGCACCCTTGGTGCCAATGGGGTCCTTGGTGACCTGGACCACCAGGCTCTGCCCTTCATGGACCAACGCGCTGATGCTTTCCACGGCCGGGCCTTCGCGCATGGAAATTTCCGAGGCATGGATGAACGCCGCGCGATCCAGGCCGATATCGATGAATGCCGCCTGCATGCCCGGCAGAACCCGGACCACCTTGCCTTTATAGATATTGCCAACGATCCCGCGGCGCAGGGTGCGCTCGACATGTACTTCCTGCAGGACACCGTTTTCGACCACCGCCACGCGCGATTCCATCGGCGTAATGTTGATCAGAATCTCTTCACTCATGGCTGGGTCTCGTTCTGGCATGTTCACACGATGTGCCGGTCGGCAATCAGCGCTCGCTCGGTTTTTGCCAACAGGGTATGCCGAAATGGCCAAGCAGTTCTGCGGTTTCGCATACGGGCAGGCCCACCACGGCAGAATAACTGCCATTCAGGCCGGCGACGAACACCCCGCCCAGCCCCTGGATCCCGTATCCACCGGCCTTGTCCCGGGGTTCACCGCTGGCCCAGTAGGCCTTGGCTTCGTCCTGTGAAATCGGCCGAAAACGCACGCGACTACTGACCACCCGGGTTTCCCGACGACGACTGTCGAGCAAGGCAATGGCAGTCAGGACCTCATGCTCGCGCCCAGACAAAGCCAGTAGCATTTCTACGGCGTCCGCCTCATGCAATGGCTTGCCGAGGATGCGCCCATCGAGCACCACGGCCGTATCCGCCCCCAGCACGCAGAACGGCGTGGAGGGCTGCTCGTTGTTCGCCAGGCACGCATATCCCGCCGCCGCCTTGCCGAGCGCCAAGCGCTCGACATAGGCAGCAGGGGATTCATGGGGCAATGGGGTTTCATCGATGGCGGCGTTCACTTGGGTGAACGGCACGCCGATCTGGGTCAGCAATTCACGGCGACGGGGTGAGCCGGAAGCCAGGTAGAGCGCGTTCATCAAGACAGCTCCATGCCGGGATGGGCGACCAGAACATGGCTCGCAATCCACTCAATTGATTTTGTAGCGACGGCTCAGGCCACGCAGGCCAAAACTGATCCATGGCCACAACAGGGCACTGACCAGGGCCGGCAGCACCAGCGCCAGGGTTGGCTGGCGGTTGCCCGTCAAGGCGCTGAGCCAGAGCTGGACCAGCTGTGCCAGACCGAACACCACCAGGATCACCAGGCTTTGCTGCCACATCGGGAACATCCGCAGTCGCTGCTGCAGGGACAGGACCAGGAACGTGATCAGGGTCAGGATCAGGGCGTTCTGCCCCAGCAACGTGCCGTAGAGCACGTCCTCAGCCAGACCCAGCATCCAGGCCGTGACCATGCCGACCTTGTGCGGCAAGGCCAACGCCCAGAATGCCAGCAACAATGCCAGCCACAGTGGACGGAGCACTTCCATGAACTGCGGCAGCGGCGAAACACTGAGCAACAGGCCAATGGCAAATGTCAGCCAAACGATCCAGCCATTACGCGAGTGGGTGGCGACCATTATTCCTGCCTCCGGGGGCTGGCCGGCGCCGCAGCTGCTGGCTTGACGGGTTTGACCGGCGGTTTGACGACAGCGGCCGGTGCCGCAGGAGCGACGACCGGCGCGGCCGCCGGCGGGGTGACGCTGGCTGGCGGCAGCACCGGACCGTTTTCGCCATTGCGCTCGGCCTCCTGGGCTCGCGCGGCGTCATTGGCACGCTCTTCGGGAGTGCGACTGTCGCTGAACACCAACAACAGGTAGCGGCTGCGATTGAGCGCAGCCGTCGGCACGGCCCGCACAATGGCGAACGGTTGCCCGGAATCGTGGATCACTTCCTTGACCGTCGCCACCGGATAACCCGCCGGGAAGCGCTGGCCCAGGCCGGAGCTGACCAACAGGTCGCCTTCCTTGATATCGGCGGTATCGGCGACATGGCGCAGTTCCAGGCGCTCCGGGTTTCCGGTGCCGCTGGCAATGGCACGCAGGCCATTGCGATTGACCTGTACGGGAATACTGTGGGTGGTGTCGGTCAGCAACAATACACGGGAGGTGTACGGCATCAGCTCGACCACCTGGCCCATCAGGCCGCGGGCATCGAGCACCGGCTGGCCGAGGACCACGCCATTGCGCTCACCCTTGTTGATGATGATGCGATGGGTAAAGGGATTGGGGTCCATGCCGATCAGCTCGGCCACTTCGACCTTCTCGTTGACCAGCTCGGAGGAGTTGAGCAACTCGCGCAGGCGGACGTTCTGCTCGGTCAAGGCCGCCAGCTTCTGCAGACGCCCCTGCAACAGCAAGGCTTCGGTACGTAGTTTTTCGTTCTCGGCGACCAACTCGGTACGGCTGCCAAACTGGCTGGCCACACCCTGCCACAGACGCTGGGGCAGATCGGTAATCCAATAGGACTGCATCAGTACAAGGGAGATCTGGCTGCGAACCGGCTTGAGAACGGTAAAGCGGGCATCGACCACCATTAACGCGACCGATAGCACCGCCAGCACCAGCAGGCGCACGCCCAGTGAGGGCCCTTTGGTGAAAAGCGGTTTAATAAGCCGCTCCTTCGAGCTGGATATTCAATGTGTTCATACAGCTTCAAACCGGCCTGGATAAAGATTGATTGAATACAAACGACAACAGGCAGCACTGCAAAGTGCTACCTGCTGGCGGTAACCCATGGGCATCCGGCGCGACTTATTCGCTGGAAAGCAGATCCATGGTGTGTTTATCCATCATTTCCAATGCACGACCGCCACCGCGAGCCACGCAGGTCAGTGGATCTTCGGCAACGATCACCGGCAGGCCGGTTTCCTGGGCCAGCAGCTTGTCGAGGTCGCGCAGCAAGGCGCCACCACCGGTCAGCACCAGGCCACGCTCGGCGATATCCGAAGCCAGTTCCGGCGGCGATTGCTCCAGGGCGCTTTTCACCGCCTGAACGATGGTCGCCAGGGACTCTTGCAGAGCCTCCAGCACTTCGTTGGAGTTCAGGGTGAAGGCACGTGGAACACCTTCGGCCAGGTTACGGCCGCGGACATCCACTTCACGGACTTCGCCACCCGGGTAAGCGGTGCCGATTTCCTGCTTGATCCGCTCGGCAGTCGATTCGCCGATCAGACTGCCGTAGTTGCGGCGTACATAGGTAATGATTGCTTCGTCGAAACGGTCGCCACCCACCCGTACGGATTCGGCATACACCACACCGTTCAGGGAGATCAGTGCGATTTCGGTGGTACCACCCCCGATATCGACGACCATCGAACCGCGGGCTTCTTCGACCGGCAGACCGGCACCGATAGCGGCGGCCATGGGTTCTTCGATCAGGAACACCTCACGTGCACCGGCACCCAGGGCCGATTCACGGATGGCCCGGCGCTCGACCTGGGTCGATTTGCAAGGCACGCAGATCAGCACTCGCGGGCTGGGCTGCAGGAAACTGTTTTCATGCACCTTGTTGATGAAGTACTGCAGCATTTTCTCGCAAACGCTGAAGTCGGCGATCACGCCGTCTTTCATCGGACGAATGGCAGCAATATTGCCAGGTGTACGGCCGAGCATACGCTTGGCTTCGGTGCCGACGGCAACGACACTTTTCTGATTGCCATGGGTACGAATGGCCACAACCGATGGCTCATTCAGGACGATACCGCGCTCACGCACGTAAATAAGGGTGTTGGCAGTGCCCAGGTCAATGGAAAGATCACTGGAAAACATGCCACGCAGTTTCTTGAACATGGGAAAGGGACCCTAGGCAACGCGTGGGTAAAAAAGTGCGGCAAACTCTAACAACGACAGGGATTTTGGGCAAGGCGCCAATATGTTAAATTAGCCGTTTTTCTGTGCCCCAAACCCCACAATCGCGGCCATAGACCGTAGAAATGCGGTAGTGTTCCGACAATCTAACACATGCACCTACATACGGACGTTGTCCGTTCGACCTTCCACTGGAGATTCCCATGGCGCTTGAACGCTCCGACGTGGAAAAAATCGCACATCTGGCCTGCCTTGGCCTCAATGATGCCGATCTTCCACACATCACTTCGGCCCTGAACAGCATTCTCGGGCTGGTCGATGCAATGCAAGCGGTCGATACCGACGGTATCGAGCCCCTGGCCCACCCACTGGAAGCCAGCCAGCGCCTGCGTGCCGACATCGTCACCGAGCACAATCAGCGCGAGGCCTACCAGGCCATCGCCCCAGCGGTCGAAAACGGCCTGTACCTGGTTCCGAAAGTCATCGACTAAAGGGAAAGAGCCTGCAATGCATCAATTGACTCTGGCCGAGATCGCACGCGGACTCGCCGACAAGAAATTCTCCTCCGAGGAGCTGACCCAGACCCTGCTGGCGCGCATTACCCAGCTAGATCCCCAGCTCAACAGCTTTATCAGCCTTACCGAAGAGTCCGCGCTCGCCCAGGCCCGCGCCGCCGACGTACGCCGTGCCAAGGGTGAAAGCGGCGCCCTGCTCGGTGCGCCCATCGCCCACAAAGACCTGTTCTGCACCCAGGGCATCCGCACCAGTTGCGGCTCGAAGATGCTCGACAACTTCAAGGCCCCGTACGACGCCACCGTGGTCGCCAAACTGGCCGAAGCCGGGGCCGTGAGCCTGGGCAAGACCAACATGGACGAATTCGCCATGGGCTCGGGCAACGAATCGAGCTACTACGGCGCAGCCAAAAACCCTTGGGACCTGGAACGCGTGCCCGGCGGTTCCTCCGGCGGCTCCGCGGCGGCAGTGGCGGCCCGCCTGTTGCCGGCGGCCACCGGCACCGACACCGGCGGTTCGATCCGCCAGCCCGCGGCGCTGACCAACCTCACCGGCCTGAAACCGACCTATGGGCGCGTTTCACGCTGGGGCATGATTGCCTACGCCTCCAGCCTCGACCAGGGCGGCCCGCTTGCGCGCACGGCCGAAGACTGCGCGCTGCTGCTGCAAGGCATGGCCGGCTTCGACCCCAAAGACTCCACCAGCATCGACGAACCCGTACCGAACTACAGCGCCAACCTCGGCGATTCGTTGCAGGGCCTGCGCATCGGTGTGCCGAAGGAATACTTCAGCGCCGGTCTCGACCCGCGCATCGCCACCCTGATCCAGGACAGCGTCAAGGCCCTGGAAAAACTCGGCGCGGTCATCAAGGAAATCAGCCTGCCGAACATGCAGCACGCCATTCCCGCGTACTACGTGATCGCCCCGGCCGAGGCCTCCTCCAACCTGTCGCGTTTCGACGGCGTGCGCTTCGGCTATCGCTGCGCGGCCCCCAAGGACCTGGAAGACCTCTACAAGCGTTCGCGTGGCGAAGCGTTCGGCGCCGAAGTCCAGCGCCGGATCATGGTCGGCGCCTATGCGCTGTCCGCCGGCTACTACGACGCCTACTACCTCAAGGCGCAGAAGATCCGCCGCCTGATCAAGAACGACTTCATGAGCGCCTTCACCGAGGTCGACATCATCCTCGGCCCGACCACGCCCAACCCGGCCTGGAAGATTGGCGACAAGAGCAGCGACCCGATCGCCGCCTACCTGGAAGACGTCTACACCATCACCGCCAACCTCGCAGGCCTGCCGGGCCTGTCGATGCCGGCCGGTTTCGTCGACGGCCTGCCGGTCGGCGTGCAATTGCTGGCCCCGTACTTCCAGGAAGGCCGCCTGCTCAACGTTGCGCACCAGTACCAGCTGAATAGCGACTGGCACACGCGCACACCTACCGGCTTCTGAGGAGACACATATGCAATGGGAAGTCGTCATCGGGCTGGAGATTCACACCCAGCTCGCCACCCAATCGAAGATTTTCTCCGGTAGCGCCACCACCTTCGGTGCCGAGCCCAATACCCAGGCCAGCCTGGTCGACCTGGGCATGCCCGGCGTACTGCCGGTCCTGAACCAGGAAGCCGTGCGCATGGCCGTGATGTTCGGCCTGGCCATCGACGCCGAGATCGGCCAGCACAACGTGTTCGCCCGCAAGAACTACTTCTACCCGGACCTGCCCAAGGGCTACCAGATCAGCCAGATGGAATTGCCGATCGTCGGCAAGGGCTACCTGGATATCCCGCTGGAAGACGGCACCGTCAAGCGCGTCGGCATCACGCGCGCGCACCTGGAAGAAGATGCGGGCAAGAGCCTGCACGAAGAGTTCAACGGCGCCAGCGGCATCGACCTGAACCGCGCGGGCACACCGCTGCTGGAAATCGTGTCCGAGCCGGATATGCGCAATGCCAAGGAAGCCGTGGCCTACGTCAAGGCGATCCACGCCATGGTGCGTTACCTGGGTATCTGCGACGGCAACATGGCCGAAGGCTCGCTGCGTTGCGACTGCAACGTGTCGGTGCGCCCCAAGGGCCAGGCCGAATTCGGCACCCGCTGCGAGATCAAGAACGTCAACTCGTTCCGCTTTATCGAGAAGGCGATCAACACCGAAGTCCGGCGCCAGATCGAGCTGATCGAAGACGGCGGCAAGGTCATCCAGCAGACCCGCCTGTACGATCCGAACAAGGACGAAACCCGTCCAATGCGCAGCAAGGAAGAAGCCAACGACTATCGTTACTTCCCCGATCCTGACCTGCTGCCTGTGGTGCTCGAGGACGCGTTCCTCAACGAAGTCCGCGCCACCCTGCCCGAGCTGCCGCCGCAGAAGCGCGAACGCTTCCAGTCGCAGTTCGGGCTGTCGGTCTACGACGCCAGCGTGCTGGCTTCGAGCCGCGAGCAGGCTGATTACTTCGAGCAGGTGGTCAGCATCGGCGGCGACGCCAAGCTGGCGGCCAACTGGGTCATGGTCGAGCTGGGCAGCCTGCTGAACAAGCTGGGGATCGAAATCGAGCAATCGCCGGTCAGCGCCGAGCAACTAGGCGGCATGCTGTTGCGCATCAAGGACAACACCATCTCCGGCAAGATCGCCAAGATGGTCTTTGAAGCCATGGCCAACGGCGAAGGCAGTGCCGACGAGATCATCGAGAAACGCGGCCTCAAGCAGGTCACCGACAGTGGGGCGATCGAGAAGGTCCTGGACGAAGTGCTCGCGGCCAACGCCGAGCAGGTCGAACAGTACCGCGCCGCCGATGAAGCCAAGCGCGGCAAGATGTTCGGTTTCTTCGTCGGCCAGGCCATGAAAGCCTCCAAAGGCAAGGCCAACCCGCAGCAAGTGAACGAACTGCTCAAGAGCAAGCTCGAAGGCTAGGCACTCTCCGCCCCCTCGGGAGCGGGTTCGCTGGTGGCATCCGCAAGGGTGCCGCCAGTCCCTTGTCCGGAACCGCGCCATGAAACGCCTGTTTCTTTTCAGCGTCCTGCTCTGCCTCCTCGCCGGCTGCTCCAGCCAGCGTGTCGATCCCCATGGCTATGACGCCGAGGGCATCGCCTCTTACTACGGCGCTCGCCATCACGGCAAACGTACCGCCAGCGGCGAACCCTTCGACCAGCACGCCCTGACTGCCGCCCATCGGCAACTGCCGTTTGGCACGCGCGTGCGGGTGACCAACCTGAGTAATGACCGCAGCGTCGTGGTGCGTATCAATGATCGCGGCCCCCATACCCGCGGACGATTGATCGACCTTTCACACCAGGCCGCCGAGCAATTGGGTATGCTGCGCAGCGGCACCGCCCGCGTGCGCGTGCAAAGCCTCGACGACTGACCTGGAGCCCGATCATTTTTGGATTGAGCGCTGTTTCCCCCTTTAGCCTGCTGCAACTGATCGGCGGCCTGATCCTGTTGATTGCCGGTGCGGAACTGCTGGTACGCGCGGCTGTGCGCCTGGCGGCACGGCTGCATGTACGCCCGTTGCTGATCGGCCTGAGCATCGTGGCCCTGGGCAGCAGTGCCCCGCAGATGGCCGTCAGCCTGCAGGCAGCCTTTGCCCAAAGCAGCGATATCGCGGTCGGCAGCGTGATCGGCAGTAATATTTTCAATAGCCTGGTGGTGATCGGCCTATCGGCACTGATCATCCCCCTGCGCGTGGCGCGCCAGCTGATCCGCCTGGATATTCCCGGCATGATCCTCGCCAGTTCCCTGGTCTTTATCCTGGCGCTGGACGAGGCCTTCAGCCGACTCGACGGCGTACTGCTGCTGGCCTTGCTGGCGCTGTACCTCGGCCTGTTGCTACGCCAGTCCCGTCACTCCGCGCGCGCCTCCAGCCACCACCCAGCACCGCCGCGGCGCGCGCCCTGGCTCAGTAGCCTGGCCCTGATGCTGTGCGGCTTGCTGCTGTTGATCGGCGCCGGCCACCTGCTGCTCGACGCGGCCGTGGAAGTGGCCACCGACCTGGGCTTGTCGGAGCGCATCATCGGCTTGACCGTGGTCGCCGTCAGCACCTCGCTTCCGGGCCTGGCCACCTCGCTGATCGCGGCCCTGCGCGGCCAGCGCGATATCGCCGTGGGCAACGTGATTGGCAGCAATCTCTTCAATCTACTGGGCGTGCTCGGGATTACCGCCCTCGTCGCACCGACCCCGCTGTCGGTCTCGCCCAATGCCCTGGATTTCGACCTACCGGTGATGCTCGGCGTCGCCGCGCTCTGCCTGCCGGTGTTCTATAGCGGCTATCGGGTCACCCGGGCCGAAGGGTTGGTCTTTCTCGGCCTGTACCTGGTGTACGGGCTGCATGTGGTGACGTTCACCACCGGCATGCCGCTGGCGGCGCGCCTGGAAAACCTGATGCTGTTTTACATCCTGCCGGCGCTCGTGGCGTTTCTGCTGTTCTCTTCGCTGCGGGCCTGGCGTCGTCAACATCACAAGGAGACACCATGAGCGATCACCCCAAAGCGTCCGGCGTTGAAATGCGTCGCCAGGTCATGGGCGATGCCTTTGTCGACAGAGCGCTGGGTAATGCCACCGAGTTCACCCAACCCCTGCAGGACTTTGTCAATGAGCATGCCTGGGGCGGGGTCTGGAACCGCGAAGGCCTGCCACTCAAGACCCGCAGCCTGATCACCCTCGCCGCCCTGACCGCCCTCAAGTGCCCGCAGGAACTCAAGGGCCATGTACGCGGCGCGTTGAACAATGGCTGCACGGTGGAGGAGATTCGCGAAGCGCTGCTGCATTGCGCGGTCTATGCCGGCGTACCGGCGGCCATCGATGCCTTCCGCGCCGCCCAGGAAGTGATCGACACCTACCAGCCACCCAGCTGATACCCCGTGGCGGCGGTTACATCCAGCCGCCCAGTTGCAGCACGAAGATCCCGATATTAGTGGTGATCGCCGCCATCAGCGTGGTCATCACGATAATCGCCGCCGCCAGGTCGTGGTTGCCGTTGGCCGCTCGCGCCATCACAAAGCTCGCCGCAGCGGTCGGGCTGGCAAAGTACAGGAACAGGATCCCCAACTCCGGCCCGCGAAAGCCGAACAGCCACGCGCCCAGGGTCGCAAGCAACGGCAAGGTGATCATCTTCAGCAGGCTGGCACTGAGCGCCAACCGGCCGCTGGTGCGCAACGAAGCCAGCGACAAGGTGCCGCCGATACAGATCAGCGCCAGTGGCAAGGTCAACTGCGCCAGGTACTCACCGCTGGTCTGCAACCAGCCCGGCAGGCCAATCTGGAACACGGCGAAAGGGATGGCCGTGAGCACCGCAATGATCAACGGGTTCTTCACCACGCTTTTGCAGATGCTCCAGGGGTCGGACTTGATGTTCGGGCTATACACCGCCAACACCACGGTCGACAGCGTGTTGTAGAGCAGAATCACCAGGCCGGCGAGGATCGCCCCGAGGGAGATGCCGTAGCTGCCATAGAGCATGGCCGCCAACGCCAGGCCGATAATCGCGTTGTTGCCACGAAAGGCGCCCTGGGTATAGATCCCCCGATCCTCACGCGGACAACGCCAGAGCGCCCAACCCCAAGCGCCGGCAAAGCAGACCAGGGTCGCCACGGTGAAGTAACCGAGCAGGCGAGGCTGCCAGGCCGAATGCAGATCCGCGTGGATGATCCCCAGAAACAACAACGCCGGCATGCTGACATTGAAGACCAGCGCCGACGCGGTGTGGATAAAGCTGTCGTTGATCAGCGCCAATCGCTTGAGCACCACCCCCAGAAACAGCATGGCGAACACCGGGGCGGTGATATTGAGTGTCTGCAGGAAAATGGCCAGCATGCCGATCGAACCCGATGGTTATCGTTAGGCAGCGAATGATAAGCCAGCAGCCGCGCCAAAGCCTCTACTTCAGGGCCTGGTGCGCCATTCAATCGAACTGGCGGCGCATCCACGCCTGGTATTCGGCCACACCGGCGTCGCCTTCACGTGGCGCCCAGGGCGCCAACTCGCCATCACCGACCGGCCGATACGGCCCGGCCTTGCACTCGAACATCAAGCTGTCGGCTTCCAGCGCCACCAGGCCGTGGAACACCCCGGCCGGCAGATCGACGCCCAGGCATTCGCCACCGGCCTGCAACACGCGCCTGGCCAGAACGGCACCGGACTCGTCGAAGATCAGCACGCCCAGACGTCCCTTGAGGACCAGCAAGGTCTCGGCCTTGTCGGCACTTAAATGGCGATGGGGAGGTACGTAGGTAGAAGGTTGCAGCGCCACGGCCATGCGATGGCAGGGTTCTTCCATCTGGTGGAAGTTGTGGTGCTGACGGCCGCGGGGATTGGCCGCGGCCTGGGCGGCCAGCTCGCTGAACAATGACTGATCGAGGAAACTGGCCTGGCCCATGGTTACAGGCCCTTGACCGCGAAGATGCCTGCGGCGTTGCGCCAGTAGCCCTTGTAGTCCATGCCGTAGCCAAAGATGTAGCGATCGATGCACGGCAGCCCGACGTAGTCGGCCTTCAGATCGGGACGGGCCTTGCGGTCATGGTCCTTGTCGATCAGTACCGCGGTATGCACGGCACGGGCGCCGGCATGTTTGCAGAAATCGATAATGGCGCCGAGGGTATGCCCTTCATCGAGGATGTCATCGATGATCAACACGTCGCGGTCGATAAACGAGACTTCCGGCTTGGCCTTCCAGAACAGATCGCCGCCGCTGGTTTCATTGCGATAGCGCGTGGCGTGCAAGTACGAGGCTTCCAGTGGGAAATCGAGGTGGGTCAGCAGCTTGCCGGCGAAAATCAGCCCGCCATTCATCACGCAGAACACCACTGGGTTGCGCTCGGCCAGATCGGCGTTGATCCGCGCGCCGACTTCGGCGATGGCCGCTTCGACTTCGGCATTGGTGTACAGGCAGTCAGCTTCGCGCTTGACTTGACGGATATGCTCGAGATCAGCGGACATGTCGCTCTCCAAGGGGGGCTGTGCAAGAAAAGCCGGCAAAGGTACGCATCCGGCGGGGTCAGATCAAGCGTTTATGGACTAACGTACAGCTTGTCTATAGGACATAAACCCCGGATAGATTAATCTAGCCGGGTTTTTTTGCCCGCCCCGGAGTCATCCCCATGCCCATTCGTGAGATCCGCCATCCGCTGATCCGCCACAAGCTCGGCCTTATGCGCCGCGCCGACATTAGCACGAAGAACTTTCGTGAACTTGCCCAGGAAGTCGGCGCTTTGTTGACTTACGAAGCGACCAAGGACCTGCCGCTGGAAACCTACGACATTCAGGGCTGGTGCGGCACCGTGCAGGTCGAGAAGATCGCCGGCAAGAAGATCACCGTGGTGCCGATCTTGCGCGCCGGTATCGGCATGCTCGAAGGCGTCCTCAGCCTGATCCCGGGTGCCAAGGTCAGCGCCGTCGGCGTGGCCCGCAACGAGGAAACCCTCGAAGCCCATACCTACCTGGAAAAACTGGTTCCGGAAATCGACGAACGCCTGGCCATGATCATCGACCCGATGCTCGCCACCGGCGGCTCGATGGTTGCCACCATCGACCTGTTGAAAAAAGCCGGCTGCAAGGAGATCTGCGCCATGGTGCTGGTCGCCGCGCCCGAAGGGATCGCCGTGGTCGAGAAGGCGCACCCGGACGTGACGATTTACACCGCTTCCGTTGACCAGTGCCTGAACGAGCACGGTTACATCATCCCGGGCCTGGGCGATGCCGGCGACAAGATCTTCGGTACCAAGCAGAAGGACGCCTAAGCATGCAGGATGAGTTCAACGACCCGCTTTGGCGCCAGGTGCTCTCCGGCGCGCAGATGCTTTTCGTGGCCTTTGGCGCGCTGGTCCTGATGCCTCTGATCACCGGCCTCGACCCTAACGTCGCGCTGTTTACCGCGGGTCTGGGGACTCTGCTGTTCCAACTGGTCACCGGACGTCAGGTGCCGGTCTTCCTGGCATCGAGCTTTGCCTTTATCACCCCGATCATTCTCGCCAAGGGCCAGTTCGGCCTCGCCGCGACCATGGGCGGCGTGATGGCGGCGGGCTTCGTCTACACCTTTCTCGGCCTGGCCGTGAAGATCAAGGGCACCGGCTTTATCGACCGCCTGCTGCCGCCCGTGGTCATCGGCCCGGTGATTATCTCCATCGGCCTGGCCATGGCCCCGATTGCCGCCAACATGGCCATGGGCAAGGCTGGCGACGGCAGCGAGCTGATTCACTATCAGACCGCCATGCTGATTTCCATGCCCGCGCTGCTGACCACCCTGATCGTGGCGGTGTTCGGCAAGGGTATTTTCCGCCTGGTGCCGATTATTTCCGGTGTGCTGGTGGGCTTTGCCATGTCGTTCTACTTTGGCGTCGTCGACACCGCCAAGATCGCCGCCGCCCCCTGGTTCGCCCTGCCGCACTTCACGGCTCCGGAGTTCAACTGGCAGGCCATCCTGTTTATCGTTCCCGTGGCCCTGGCACCGGCCATCGAGCATATCGGCGGGGTGATTGCGGTCGGCAGCGTGACCGGTCGCGACTACCTGAAGAAGCCCGGCCTGCACCGCACGCTGCTCGGCGACGGCATCGCCACCACCGCGGCCGGCATGTTTGGCGGCCCGCCCAACACCACCTATGCCGAGGTGACGGGCGCGGTAATGCTGACCAAGAACTACAACCCGAAGATCATGACCTGGGCGGCAATCTTTGCCATCAGCCTGGCCTTTATCGGTAAGTTCGGCGCGCTGCTGCAGAGCATTCCAGTGCCCGTGATGGGCGGGATCCTCTGCCTGCTGTTCGGCTCGATTGCCGCGGTGGGGATGAACACCCTGATCCGCCACAAGATCGATCTGGGCGAGGCGCGCAACCTGGTGATCGTCTCGGTCACGCTGGTCTTCGGCATTGGTGGCGTGCTGGTTGGTACAGGCACCGGACCGGACGACTTCGGCCTCAAGGGCATCGCGCTGTGCGCCGTGGTGGCCATTGCGCTGAACCTGATCCTGCCGGGCAATGACGGCTGGAAAAACAAGAAGCCGGACGAGCCACTGCTCTAAGGAACAGCTCGCGGCCCCGCTCGTACCTACCCCATCAGGCGGTAGGCGAGCTCGGGGTCGCGATGTTTCAAGCCTCTACCTGCGCCCGCTCGCACAATGTATTCAAGGCCTCCGCCCACTGCGGCTCGTCATTGAGACACGGCACCAGTACCAACTCCTCGCCTCCCGCCTCGATAAACTGCTCGCGCCCGCGGTCACCGATCTCTTCGAGGGTCTCGATGCAATCGGCCACAAACGCCGGGCACATCACCAGAATCTTCTTCGCCCCCTGTTTGGCCAGCTCATCCAGGCGCGCCTCGGTATAGGGTTCGATCCACTTAGCGCGGCCCAACCGCGACTGGAACGACACCGACCACTTGCCCTCCTCCAACCCCAGTCGCTCGGCAAAGGCTTGCGCAGTGCGCAGGCACTGGGCGCGATAACAGGTCGCGACCACTGCGGCCGGGGCCCTGGCACAGCATTCCCCGCCACCCTCGAAGCAGTGCCCCGGGTTGAGTTTTTTCAAATGCCGCTCGGGCAAACCATGGAAGCTGAGCAGCAGGTGATCGTGGTCCTGGGCCAGATGGGGCTTGGCACTGGCCACCAGCGCATCCACGTATTCCGGCTGGTCGTAGAACGGCTGGAGAATCGCGAAGCTGATCGCGAGTTTTTTCTCGCGGACCACGCGCCGGGCTTCTTCGATCACTGTGGTTACGGTGCTGTCGGCAAACTGTGGATACAGTGGCGCCAGCGTCACTTTCTTGATGCCCTGGCCCGCCAGGCGGGTCAGCACACGCTCGATCGACGGTTCGCCATAACGCATGGCCAGTTCTACCGGGCCGTGGCGCCACTGCGTGGTCATCGCCTGTTGCAGACGACGGCTCAGCACCACCAGCGGCGAACCTTCATCCCACCAGATCGAGGCATAGGCGTGGGCCGACTGCTCGGGGCGCTTGACCAGGATCAGCGACACCAGCAAACGCCGCACCGGCCACGGCAGGTCGATCACATACGGGTCCATCAGAAACTGGTTGAGATAGCGGCGAACGTCGGCCACCGAAGTGGAGGCCGGCGAACCCAGATTGACCAGCAACAGCGCGTGATCGGTCATGCAACATCCTATTTTTCGAGGCGAGCGGACACATTGTCGAGGGCCGCAGGCAAATCGGTGAACTGAAAAGTGAAACCTGCCGCCAGCAAACGGCTGGGCAGAGCGCGCTGGCCGCCGAGCAGCAGCACGGCCAACTCACCCAGCCCCAGGCGCAGGACAAAGGCCGGCAGCGGCACACACGCCGGGCGATGCAGCGCCGCACCCAGCGCCTTGGCAAATTCGCGGTTGCGTACCGGATTGGGCGCGCAGGCATTATAAGGACCTGAGGCGTCGCGGCGATGCAGAAGAAAATCTATCAGGGCAATTTCATCGTCGATATGTATCCACGGCATCCATTGTCGCCCAGTGCCAATAGGCCCACCGAGCCCCAGCTTGAATGGCAGCAGCAGGCGTGACAAAAAGCCGCCCCCCGGCGCCAGCACCAGGCCGGTGCGCACCAGGACCACACGGATGCCCAGATCCTCGGCCCGCTGCGCAGTCTCTTCCCAGGCAATGCACAACTGGCTGGCAAAATCCTCGCTGACTGGCGTCGACGTCTCGTCCAACTCCCGCTCGCCACCGTCGCCGTACCAGCCGACCGCCGATCCGCAAATCAGTACTTCGGGACGTTGCTCGCGCCGCTCCAGCCAGGCCAGCAGCGACTCGGTCAGGGTGACCCGGCTGCTCCACAGCAAAGCCTTGCGCTTATGGGTCCAGGGTCGGTCGGCAATGGGCGCACCTGCCAGATTGACCACCGCGTCCAGCGCTTCGCCATCGAGTTCTTCGAGTGTGGCCACGCCGCGCACCGGCGCACCGCACAGCCGGGCAACCTGCTCGGGCCGCCGGCTCAGCACACTCAAGCGATGCCCTTGCGCCAGCCAGTAGTGGCAAAGCTGGCGACCGATGAGACCTGTACCGCCGGTCAGCAAAATGTGCATGACTTTTTTCCTCCCGTGGCGTTTTTCCCGCAGCGCTAGTCTATTTTTATACCCAGTAATCTTTTCAGCCCCACAGACTCCCTATTGAAGAGGCTGCACCTTTAACAGTAGGACAGACTGGACGGACCACTTGGCCCTAACTTATACCAAAAAATAATTCTGTACAGGTTTTAACGACAGCGTAGGCTGTGCCTTACAAACAGGTAACGAGGCCCCCCATGACTGTACCCATCGCAATAATCGGTACCGGCATTGCCGGACTCTCGGCCGCCCAGGCCCTGCACGAGGCCGGGCAAACCGTGGAGTTGTTCGACAAGAGCCGCGGCAGCGGCGGACGCATGTCCAGCAAGCGCAGCGACGCCGGCGCGCTGGACCTGGGAGCGCAGTACTTCACCACCCGTGACCGCCGTTTCGGCAACGAAGTCCAGCGCTGGCAGGCCCTGGGTTGGGTCGCGGAGTGGGACCCGCTGCTCTATACCTATCAGGGTGGCCAGTTGGGTTCCTCTCCCGACGAGCAGACCCGCTGGGTGGGCACCCCTCACATGAGTGCGATCACCCGCGGCTTGCTGGGCAGTTTGACGGCCCATTTCGCCTGCCGGATCACCGAAGTCTTTCGCGGCGAACAGCACTGGCACCTACTCGACGCCGAAGGCGTTAGCCATGGCCCCTACAGCCATGTCGTGATCGCCACCCCGGCGCCCCAGGCCACCGCCCTGCTGGCTGCCGCACCGAAACTCGCCAGCGCCGCCGCCGGCGTGCAGATGGAGCCGACCTGGGCCATCGCCCTGGCCTTCGACACGCCACTGGATACGCCCATGGAAGGCTGCTTCGTCCAGGACAGCGCCCTTGACTGGCTCGCGCGCAATCGCAGCAAACCGGGGCGTGACAGCCAGCTCGATACCTGGGTGCTGCACGCCACCAGCGCCTGGAGCAAACAGCACCTGGACCTGTCCAAGGAAGCCGTGATCGAGCACCTGCACGGCGCCTTCGCCGAGCTGCTGCATATCACCATTCCCGCACCGACCTTTACCCTCGCCCATCGCTGGCTTTATGCCCGCCCGGCCAGCGCCCACGAATGGGGCACCCTGGCCGATGCCGACCTGGGTCTCTATGTCTGTGGCGACTGGTGCCTGTCCGGACGTGTCGAAGGCGCCTGGCTCAGTGGCCAGGAAGCGGCGCGCCGACTGCTCGAACACCTCGAATGAATCGCCTCAACCCACGCAAACTGCTGCTGTCGAAATGGACAGCCGCCGTGATTCAGCACCGGGAAAAGCATTTCCTGGTGACTGAAGTGTTCTGTGCCGAAGACGGCACCGTGCTTGAAATCGAATTGCAGGCCGTCCTCAGCAAGCGCAACCAGCGCCTTCCCTGGCAAGTGCTGAAAGACGGCGATGCCTGGCAAGCCGGCTGGAAGTAACCATCGGCGCCCACGCCTCGGCAAGAACGAGCATGCTCGCAAAAAAACCTATACAAAATAATTGACTTGTACATGGCAGTTCCTATGATGAGTAAAACCTGTACATGAAAATAATCATGTACAAGAAACACTCAAGGAATCGCCATGGCCAGTTCACTTTCCACTGCCGCAAAGCCAAAAATCGCCGTCAGCGCCTGCCTGATGGGGCTGGAGGTTCGCTACAACGGTGGGCACAAGGAATCCCGGTTGTGCAGCCAGACCCTGAGCGAATACTTCGACTTCATTACGGTCTGCCCCGAAGTCGCCATTGGCATGGGCACGCCCCGCGCGCCGATTCGCCTGGTCGGCGACCCACAACAACCCAGCGCCGTCGGCAGCCTCGACCCGAACCTTAACGTCACCAGCGCCCTGGCCGCCTACGGTGAACGTATGGCCGGGGATCTGGACGGAATCTGCGGCTATATCTTTATGCAGCAATCACCGTCCTGCGGGCTGGAGCGGGTCAAGGTCTATCAACCCCAGGGCCGGCCGGCCGAACCCCGTGGGCGCGGCATCTATGCCCAGGCCTTCTGTAGCCGCCACCCCGACCTGCCGGTGGAAGAAGACGGCCGCCTCAACGACCCGGTGCTGCGCGAAAACTTCCTGACCCGGGTCTTCGCCTATGCCGCCTGGCAACAGCTGATCGCCCAGGGCATCACGCGCCGCGGCCTGACCGACTTCCACTCACGCTACAAATACCTGCTGATGGCCCACAATCCTGTGCAATACAAAGTGCTGGGCAATCTGCTTGGCAGCATGGGCCGCGTCGATCCGCAACAGATTGCCCCCCGGTATTTCAGCGAGCTGATGGCCGCGCTGAAAAAATGCGCGACCCGCCGCACCCACACCAATGTCCTGCTGCACATCAGCGGCTACCTCAAGCAAAACCTCAGTGCCGAGGACAAACGCGAAGTCCAGCACCTGATTGGCCAGTACCGCCATGGCATCGTCCCGCTGGTGGTACCGCTGACACTGCTCAAGCACCACTTTCGTCTACACCCCGATCCCTATATTGCCCGGCAGGTGTATCTGCAGCCGCACCCGGAAAACCTCAGCCTCAGAAACGCCCTGTGACCATGGACCACTCTTCCCTGGATCATCTAACGTCTGTCCCCCAGGCTGAGCCGCCACAGGACACCGACTGGTTGCCCATTCGCGAAGTCTCGCGCCTGACCGGAGTCAATGCGGTCACCCTGCGTGCCTGGGAACGGCGCTACGGGCTCATCGTGCCGCACCGTACGGCCAAGGGGCACCGGCTGTATTCGCACGAGCATGTGCAACGGATCCTGACGATCCTGACCTGGCTCAACCGTGGCGTCGCCGTCAGCCAGGTCGCCCTGCTGCTGGACACCCCAACGGCCCTGTCGGTCACGCCCGATAGTGACTGGCAGCGCCTACACGGGAACATCGTGCAGGCCATCGCCGCCCAGGCCGAACGCCAGCTGGACGACAGCATCAACCAGGCGATCTCTCTCTATCCGCCGCGCACCGTCTGCGAGCAACTGCTGCTGCCCCTGCTAGCCGAGCTTGAACAGCGCTGGCAGGGCCAGTTCGGAGCCCAGTTGGAGCGGGTATTTTTCCACTCCTGGCTGCGTAGCAAGCTGGGCGCCCGGATCTACCACAACAACCGCCAGTTAAGTGGCCCGCCCCTGCTGCTGGTCAACCACTCGACGCTCGCCTTCGAACCGCACCTGTGGCTGAGCGCCTGGCTGGCCAGCAGCGCCGATTGCCCGGTAGAGGTCTTCGACTGGCCGCTGCCGGCCGGCGAACTGGCCCTGGCGGTCGAACACCTCAAGCCCCGCGCCGTCGTGCTGTATGCCAGCACCACCCTCAACGTCTCAGCACTGCCCAGGTTGCTGGCCGGCTGCGGGTGCCCGGTGCTGATAAGCGGACCAGCGGTATGCATCCATTCGAGCGAATTGCTCGTATTGACTGAGCAGGTGGCTGATGTGTCCCTGGCCGAAAACCCGCTCGCGGCCATTGGCACGCTGACTCGACTCGGGCTCATCTAACCCCGCTTCACGCCCCAAGGAACAACCATGCAACTGATCTGGCTGCGCAGCGACCTGCGCCTACATGACAACACCGCCCTGAGCGCCGCGACCCAGCAGGGGCCAACGGTCGCGGTCTACCTGCTCACCCCGCAGCAGTGGCTTGCCCATGACGACGCGCCCTGCAAGGTCGACTTCTGGCTGCGCAACCTGGCCGAACTGAGCCAGGCCCTTGGCGCCCTGAATATCCCCCTGCTGATCCGCACGGCGCCGACCTGGGCCGATGTCCCGCAGGCACTGCTCGAACTCTGCCAGCACCTGAACATTCAGGGCGTGCACCTGAATGAAGAATACGGCGTGCATGAAAGCCGCCGCGACCAGGCCGTGACCCAGGTTCTGGAAGACCAGGGCATCCACGTGCGCAGCTACCTCGATCAATTGCTGTTCAAACCCGGCAGTGTACTGACCAAAAGCGGCGGCTACTTCCAGGTCTTCAGCCAGTTCCGCAAGGTCTGCTACGCACGCCTGCACAGCGCACTACCACCGCTGGTCACCCGACCCGCCCAGCAGGCACCGCTGGGGCTGGGCAGCGACCCGATTCCGTCTGCCGTCGCGGGTTTCGCCACACCCAGCGCCAGCCTGCGCGCCCTCTGGCCCGCCGGCGAAGCCGAAGCCCAGCGGCGCCTGGCCGACTTTGCCGACGAGCCGATCGAACACTACCAGGACGCTCGCGACCTGCCGGCACAGCCCGGCACCAGCCAACTATCGGCCTATCTGGCGGCCGGGGTGATCTCGCCGCGCCAATGCCTGCACGCTGCCCTGCGCACCAACCAGGGCGAATTCGACAGCGGCCGGCCCGGCGTTGTCACCTGGATCAACGAACTGCTCTGGCGCGAGTTCTACAAACATATCCTGGTCGGTTATCCGCACGTCTCCCGCCATCGCGCGTTTCGCCCGGAAACCGAAGCCCTGGCCTGGCGCCACGCTCCCGAAGAGCTGGCCGCCTGGCAGGAAGCGCGCACCGGCCTGCCGATTATCGATGCGGCCATGCGCCAACTGCTGGAAACCGGCTGGATGCACAACCGCCTGCGCATGGTGGTGGCGATGTTCCTGACCAAGAACCTGTTGATCGACTGGCGTGAAGGCGAGCGCTTTTTCATGCGCCACCTGATCGACGGCGACCTGGCGGCCAACAATGGCGGCTGGCAGTGGAGCGCCTCGACCGGCACCGATGCGGCGCCGTACTTCCGCATTTTCAATCCGCTGAGCCAGTCGGCCAAATTCGACAGCCAAGGGCGTTTTATCAAGCGCTGGCTGCCCGAACTGGCGTCGCTCAATCACAAGGATGTCCACAACCCTGCCGCCCTCGGCGGCCTGTTCGGGGTGCCCGGCTACCCGCCGCCCATGGTCGACCTGAGCAGCACCCGCGCCCGTGCGCTGGCGGCGTTCAAGGCCCTGCCCTCACGCCTGGAGCTGGCCTTCGATGAGTGACTTCCTGCGCCGCTTCGCCCAGGCCTTTAGCGAACTCGACAGGCACAACCTGCAACGCCTGGACGAGCTGTACAGCGTCGATGTGCGCTTTACCGACCCCTTGCATGAAGTGCAGGGCCTGGCCGAGCTGCGCCGGTATTTCGCCGAGCTGTACAGCAACGTCGACGAGTTGCGCTTCACCTTTCACGGCTTCGATCAGGTGGCCGAAGGCGAAGGCTATCTGCGCTGGAACATGCGCTACAGCCATCCACGCCTGGCCGGCGGCCGGGCCATCAGTGTCGAGGGCTGCTCCCACCTGCTCTGGCACGACCGGGTCTACCGCCATCGCGACTACTTCGATGCCGGTGCCCTGCTCTACGAACACTTACCCATGATGGGCCGCGTTATTGCCTGGCTGAAAAGGAGATTGGCATGAGTACCCCACGACGTATCTGGCTCACCGGCGCCAGCAGCGGTATAGGCGCGGCACTGGCTGAGAACCTGTTGAAAAACGGCGACCACCTGGCACTTAGCGCTCGTCATGCCGAGCCCCTGGAAGCCCTGTCCGAGCGCTTTCCCGGGCAAGTGCTGGTGGTGGCGGGCGATCTGGGCGAGCGCCTGGAAGTGCGCGAGATCGGCAAACGCATCAAACAGGCGTGGGGGGCCCTGGATATGGCCCTGCTCAACGCCGGCACCTGCGAATACATCGACGCCGTAGCCTTTGATGCGACGCTGATCGAGCGGGTCCTGCGGGTCAATCTGCTCGGCACCAGCTACTGCATCGAAGCCGCCCTCCCTTTACTGCGCTGCGGCAACCGCCCGCATCTGGTAGGCGTTGCCAGCGCGGTCACCTACCTGCCCTTGCCGCGGGCCGGTGCCTATGGCGCCTCCAAGGCCGGGCTGCGCTACCTGCTCGAATCCCTGCGCCTGGACCTGGCGCGCGAAGGCATCGATGTCACGGTCATCAACCCGGGTTTTGTCGACACCCCGCTGACGGCCGCCAACGACTTCCCCATGCCCCAGCGCTGGTCCGCCGAACAGGCCGCGCAGTTCATCTGCGCGCGCCTGGACAAACACCCCCGCGACATCACCTTCCCCGCCCTGTTTACCCGTGTATTGCGCCTGCTCGCCCTTCTGCCGAGGCGCTGGCAGGTCGGCATCGGCAAACGCCTGGCCCGCGATGGAGGTACGCAATGAAAGTCGCCATTATCGGCAGTGGTATCTCCGGCCTGACCTGCGCCTATCTACTGAACCGGCGCCACGATATCTGCCTGTTCGAAGCCGACGCGCGACTGGGCGGCCATACCCATACGGTCGAGGTCACGGCCAACGGCCAGACGCTGGCCATCGATACCGGCTTTATCGTGTTCAACGACTGGACCTACCCCAACTTCATCCGCCTGCTCGGGCAACTGGGTGTGGCCTTCAAACCCACCGAGATGAGCTTTTCCGTGTGCGATCCGGCGTCCGGGCTGGAGTACAACGGTAATAACCTCAACAGCCTGTTTGCCCAGCGGCGCAACCTGCTGTCCCCCGGTTTCTGGGGCATGCTGCGCGATATCCTGCGGTTCAACCGCCAGGCCCAGGACGATCTGGAGCAGCAGCGCATCGCCGCCGATATGCGCCTGGGCGCCTATTTGCAGGCACGCGGCTACGGCGAACGCTTTATCGAACATTACATCGTGCCCATGGGCGCGGCGATCTGGTCGATGTCACTGGCACAGATGCTCGATTTCCCCCTGCAATTCTTTGTACGTTTTTTCAAAAATCACGGCCTGCTTTCGGTCAGCAATCGGCCGCAGTGGTGCGTGATCGAAGGCGGTTCGAGCCGCTACATCGAACCGCTGAGCGCCAGTTTCCGCCAGCGCATTCGCCTCGACTGCCCAGTGACACAGGTCGAGCGGGACAAATTCGGCGTAGTTATCCACAGCGCCGCCGGCCGCGAGCACTTTGACCGGGTGGTCTTCGCCTGCCATAGCGACCAGGCCCTGAAGCTGCTGGCCGAACCCAGCCAGGCCGAACGCGAAGTACTGAGCGCCTTGCCCTATGCCGACAACGAAGTGGTGCTGCACACCGATACCACGCTGCTGCCCTCGCGACGCCTGGCCTGGGCCAGCTGGAACTACCGGCTCGGCGCTCCCGGCCAGGCCCCGGCCGCCGTGACCTACGACATGAACATCCTGCAGGGCATCGAGAGCCCGACCACCTTCTGCGTCAGCCTCAACCAAACCGCGGCCATCGCCCCCCATGCCATTCTCGGGCGCTGGCGCTATGCCCATCCGCAATACAGCCTGGCCGCCGTCGCCGCGCAGCAACGCTGGCAGGAACTGCATGGCCAGCACCACAGCTACTATTGCGGCGCCTATTGGGCCAACGGCTTTCACGAAGACGGCGTCGTCAGCGCCCTGCGGGTCGCCCAGGCCTTCGGGGAAACCTTGTGAACAGCGCCCTGTACAGCGGCTGGATCGTCCATCGGCGCTTTGCACCACGGGCCCATGCCTTCCGCTATCGGATTGGCCTGCTCTACCTCGACCTGGAGGAGCAGGCGCAAGTGTTCGCCCTTTCACCCCTCGCCGGCAGCCACCGCCTGGCCGCGTTTTCCCTGCGAGAGCGCGACTACCTGCAAACCTTCACGAGCCAGGGCATGCCCCTGATCGACGCCGTGCGCCAGCAGGTCGGCCTGGCCCTGGGCCATATTCCCCAGGGATCGGTGTGCTTGCTGACCCAGGTGCGCAGTTGGGGGCTGGCCTTCAACCCGGTGAGTTTCTTCTACTGCCATGAAGCCGACGGACGCCTGGCGGCGATTCTCTGCGAAGTCACCAATACGCCCTGGCGCGAGCGCTATCACTATGTACTGCCCGCCCAGGGCGACAACCATCAGCATTTTGCCGTCGCCAAGGCCTTCCATGTCTCGCCCTTTCTGCCCCGGGATCTGGAATACCGCATGAGCTTCAGCCCCGCCGCCGAGCGCCTCGGTGTGCATATGGCCGACTGGCAGGGTGAGACCAAGGTATTTGACGCCACCCTCAACCTGCAACGCCAGTCGCTGAGCCGCCGCAGCCTGCATCGCCACCTGTGGCAGTTTCCCTGGATGACCGCCAAGACTTGCCTGGCAATCTACTGGCAAGCCTTGCGCCTGCTGCTCAAACGCCTGCCGATTTTCCCCCATCAGGCTGCCGACGGAACATTTCGCGTCGCGGCCATGCCACCCGAGGAACAGCCCCATGAAAAGCGCTAGCCTGGTGAATAGAGGCCGCCTGCTCAATACCCACAACCTGACCAGCCACTTGCTGCGCCGGGGCGTACTGCGCCAGCTCGAACAGTTGCGCGCAGGCCAGTTGCTGATCATCGAGGACGGCCAGCGCCAGCTGTACGGCAGCAGCGGCGCGAGCTTGTTGGGGGAAATCCATATCCACGACCCGGCGGTCTGGGGCATGGTCGCCGGCAATGGCTCCATCGGCGCGGGCGAGGCCTTTATCCACGGTTATTGGAGCTCGCCGGACCTGACGGCGGTAGTCCGCGTGTTTGTCAGCAATCTGGAGGTACTCGACGGCATGGAGCGCGGCCTGGCACGCCTGGGTCGGCCACTGGTACAGGGCCTGCACTGGCTCAATCGCAATACCCGTAAAGGTTCGCAGAAAAACATCGCAGCCCACTACGACCTGGGCAACGAACTGTTCGAGCAGTTTCTCGACCCGACCATGATGTACTCCGCCGCGCAGTTTCGCAGCGCCGACGACAGCCTGGAGCAGGCCCAGTTGAACAAGCTGGAACGCATCTGCCAGAAACTCGCCCTGCGCCCCGAAGACCACCTGCTGGAAATCGGCACCGGCTGGGGCAGCATGGCGCTCTATGCGGCGCAGCATTATGGCTGCCGAGTCACCACCACGACCCTGTCGCGCGAGCAATTCGCCTACACCCGCGAGCGGATCGACGCCCTCGGCCTGCAGGACCGCGTCACCCTGCTGCTGGAGGACTACCGCGATCTCAGTGGCCAATACGACAAACTGGTGTCCATTGAAATGATCGAAGCCGTCGGCCATCGCTTTCTGCCGACCTATTTCCAGCAATGCGCGCGCCTGCTCAACGACAACGGCTTGATGCTGCTGCAGGCCATCACCATTCGCGAACAGCGCTACGAGCAGGCCAAGCGCAGTGTGGACTTTATCCAACGCTACATCTTCCCCGGCGGCGCGCTGCCATCGGTGCACAAGATGCTGGAAATCGTCGGCCGCGACACCGATATGAACCTGCTGCACATGGAGGACTTCGGCCTGCATTACGCCCGGACCCTGCGCCTGTGGCACGAGAACTTTCGCCGCGCCCACGGGCGATTGACCGAGCTGGGTTATGACGACTATTTCCTGCGCTTGTGGGAGTTCTACCTGTGTTATTGCGAGGGCGGTTTTCTGGAGCGCACGATCGGCACCGCCCAATTGCTGCTGGCCAAGCCGGCCGCCGTGGCGCAGCCCCTGCTCGGGCGCTTCGATGCTTAGAAATTCGATGCTTAGAAACTTGGGCAATGCGCTGCTGTTCCAGCTCGGGTGGTTCACCGCCGTACTGGGCGGCGACAGCCGCTGGCTGCTCGTGGTAGCTGCGATCCTGGCGTTGCACCTGCTGTGGGCACCGCACTGGCGTGAGGAAGCGCGCCTGCTGATCCGGGTCCTGCTCCTGGGCACCCTGGTCGACACCTTGCTGCGTCAGGCCGGGGTCCTGGCCTTTCAGGAACCGGCCGTGCTGATCCCGCTCTGGCTGATGCTGTTGTGGCCGCTGCTGGCCACGACCCTGCGCCATTGCCTGGCCTGGACCGCTCGTCCCTGGTGGCGCGCCAGCCTGCTGGGCGCGCTCGCCGGGCCGCTGGCGTATTACGCCGGCGCGCAACTGGCCGGGGTTAGTTTTCCCCTGGGCCTTTGGCCGGCCATGGGCGTGATCGGCCTGCTCTGGGCAGCCTTGCTCCCGCTGCTGCACCGCCTGGCACGTGCTCGGCCTATACGGGCAAATACCTGAACGCCTGTCAGTGCTTTCACATCTGTTCCAGCCACTGCCTTACACTGCGCGCCTATGACCACCACAATCCCCCTGACCGACATCGCCGAGCCGGCGATCACCTGCTCGACCTGTGCCGCCTGTTGCTGCCAGCTCGAAGTGCTGCTGATCACCGATACCGGCGTGCCCGAGCGCTTTATCGACACCGATGACTGGGGCGGCGAAGTCATGCTGCGTCTGGACGATGGTTGGTGTGCGGCACTGGATCGCGACACGATGCGCTGCACTATCTATGAGCGACGGCCATTGATCTGTCGGGAGTTCGCCACCGGGGAGGCGGAGTGCCTGGAAGAACGCCGGGGCATTGCCACGGCGTATCGCTGAAACAATCGCTAGCCGGGAGCCGGGCTCCCGGCTGGCGATCTGGCGGCGTTACAACGCCAGGGTGTAGTGCAGGGCATAGCTCTCTATGCCGTCGTTGGGACTCTTGATCCCGGCATTGGAGTAGTGGGTAGCGCGAATGCCCACTTCATGCCCACCGGCAAAACGCAGGCCGAAACCAATGCGGTCCTCGAACTGGAAGGATGACCCCAGGTTGTTGTCTTCCACATAGGTATTGGAAAACCCTGCCACGCCGACGCCCAGCTCGACATAGGGCTTGACCGTCTCGCCGTTGAACTCATAGACCAGTACCGGTGAAAACGACAGGCTGTGGTTGGCCGAACGCTTGTCGCCCTCCCAATAGGTGTAGGCCCCGTCCCAGTAACCGGTCAGGCGTCCGGTCGCGCTTTGCAGCCAGCTTTTATCCCAGTCCGAACGCAACCCCAGACGGTACGTCATGGTCGACTCGCCGGATTGTCCCACGGCCAATTCGACCCCGGCCGCTTGCGCGGTCACAGCGTGCCCCATCAACGCGGCTGCAAGCGCAGCCAAACAGAACAGTTGCTTCATCAGAAACTTCCTATTTTCGTTAGTGATTTCTAAGAATCATCGTCATCAGACCCCGGTATAGAAGCCTAGCGCCAAACAGAAGTTCAGCCTGAATCAGCGCTATTTCACGATTTTTTTACAAATCGAAGCTTTTCACAAGGCCAGCACGATTCCACAGCAACGGCAGGATGGCTTGCAGGTGTTCGGGGCTGGCGCTGGTCCAGAACCGCGCGTCGCGGGCCGGCCCGGTCGCGAGCAGGTCGCGTTCGCCCAGCAGGCGCTGGAGTTGGCGGGCCACCGCGGCGCCCGTGTCGATCAGGCTGATCGAAGGGCCGATCATGTCGCGCAGCAAGGGTTTGAGGAAGGGGTAATGGGTACAGCCAAGGATAATCGTGTCGCAACCGGCCGCCAGCAGCGGTTCGACATAGCCGGCCAGCAACTGGCGCAAGGCCGGGCTTTGCAGGTCGCCGGCCTCGATCCGTTCGACCAACCCCGGGCAGGGTTGGGTCACCACGCGAACATCGCTGGCGAAACGGTCGAGCAAGGCGGCGAACTTGGCGCTTTGCAGAGTGCCCGTGGTGGCCAGGACCCCAACCACGCCCGTGCGGGTCGCGGCGGCAGCCGGCTTGACCGCCGGTTCCATGCCAACCATGGGCCAATCCGGGTAGCGCTGACGCAGGTCGGCGACCCCAGCCACCGTCGCGGTATTACACGCGATCACCAGGGCCTTGGCGCCTTGTTCACGGAAGAACCCGGCCATGACTTCGCAGCGCTGGCGGATAAATTCGGGGGTTTTCTCGCCATAGGGAATATGCCCGCAATCGCCGACATAGAGCAGCGATTCCCGGGGCAGCAGTTGCTGGATTTCCTGAAGCACCGACAGTCCGCCGACACCGGAGTCGAACACGCCGATGGGCGCTTCACGCATCGCGGCAGACACTGCAATGGGGGTCACGCTTGACCCGCAGCTCTCGAAAACGCGTGCCCACGGCATCGATCAGCAGCAGGCGCCCGACCAGGGGCTCGCCAAAACCGGCGAGCAATTTCAGCGCCTCCAACGCTTGCAAGCTGCCAACCAAGCCCACCAGCGGCCCGATCACGCCGGCCTCGCTGCACGTCAGCTCGGCTTCGCTGCCATGGCCATAAAGGCAGTGGTAACAGGGGCTCTCGGGGCGGCGCGGATCGAACACCGACAACTGCCCTTCAAGGCGAATCGCTGCGCCACTGACCAGCGGCTTGCCCTGGGCCACGCAGGCGGCGTTGACCGCCTCGCGCGTGGCGAAATTGTCCGAGCAGTCGAGCACCAGGTCGACCGCCGCCACGGCCGCGGCCAGGGAGTCGACATCCAGTGCCGCGCGATGGGCAATCAGGCGGATATCGGGATTGAGAGCGGTCAGCCGGGCCAGCGCCGAGTCCACTTTGCTCAAGCCTACCGAGGGGGTGTCATGCAGGACCTGGCGTTGCAGATTGGTCAGGTCGACCGTATCGAAGTCGGCCAGGTGCAACTCACCCACCCCTGCCGCCGCCAGATACAAGGCGACCGGCGAACCCAACCCGCCCAGGCCGACAATCAGCACACGGCTGTGTTTAAGCCGTAGCTGACCGTCGATATCCACCTGTTGCAGCAGGATTTGGCGGCTGTAGCGCAGTAACTCCTGATCGCTTAGCACGGCAGGTGCCCCAGGCTGATCCGTTGATGGCCGCCCAGGTCGGTGCGGCTATGGACCTGTTCGAAACCCTGGCCCGAGAGCAGATCGCGCACCGCTTCGGCCTGGTCATAACCGTGTTCGAGCATCAACCAGCCGCCGGCCTCCAGGTGGGCCGGCGCCTGGGCGACGATCAGACGCAGATCGTCAAGCCCGTCGACGCCAGCGACCAGCGCACTGGCCGGTTCGAAACGCACATCGCCCGCGACCAGATGGGGATCGGTGGCGGCAATATACGGCGGGTTGCTGATAATCAGCTGGAACCGCTGACCGACCAGGGCACTGAACCAATGGCTATTCAGCACCCTGACATTGCCCAGGTCGAGGCGCTGACGATTGCGTTCAGCCAGCGCCACCGCTTCCAGGACCCGGTCCACCGCCGTGACCTGCCAGGCCGGCCGCTCGCTGGCCAGGGCCAGGGCAATCGCGCCGCTGCCAGTGCCCAGGTCGAGCACCTGGGCAGGGACCGCGGGCAGCAGCTCCAGCGCCGCCTCGACCAACAGTTCGGTATCGGGGCGCGGGATCAGCGTATGGGGCGCAACTTCCAGATCGAACTTCCAGAACCCCTGCTGGCCGAGAATATAGGCCACCGGCTCGCCGCTGCGACGGCGCTGCAAGTAGCTGGCAAACAGCTGCGCGGCCTCGCTGCTGACGATTTTTTCCGGCCAGGTATGCAGATAGCTGCGCGACTTGCCCAGGGCGGCGGCCAGCAGCAGCTCGGCATCCAGGCGGGCCGTCGGCGAGTCGGGCAGTTCAGCCGCGCGCAACAGGCTGGCGATAATGGTCATTCAATCACCCAATGCCGCAAGTTGGTCAGCCTGGTACTCGGCCAGCAACGGCTCGATCACCGCCTCGACACCACCGGCCATGACTTCGTCCAGGCAGTACAGCGTCAGGTTGATCCGGTGATCGGTGACCCGCCCCTGGGGGAAGTTATAGGTGCGGATTCGTTCGGAGCGATCGCCGGAGCCCACCAGCAGCTTGCGCTCGCTGGCAATGGCATTGGCTGCGGCGCTGGTCTGCTGGTCATTGAGCTTGGCCGACAACCACGACATGGCCCGGGCGCGGTTCTTGTGCTGGGAGCGTTCTTCCTGGCACTCGACCACGATCCCCGACGGAATGTGAGTGATGCGGATCGCCGAATCGGTCTTGTTGACGTGCTGGCCGCCCGCACCGGAGGAGCGGTAGGTGTCGACGCGCAGGTCCGCCGGGTTGATCTCGATGGCTTCCTGCTCATCCGGCTCGGGCAGTACCGCGACCGTGCAGGCCGAGGTATGGATCCGGCCCTGGGACTCGGTGGCCGGCACGCGCTGGACACGGTGGGCGCCGGACTCGAACTTCAGCTTGCCGTAGACATTCTCGCCTTCGACCCGGGCAATGATCTCTTTATAGCCGCCGTGCTCACCTTCGTTCTCCGAGAGAATCTCCAGGCGCCAGCCACGACGCTCGGCATAACGCGAATACATGCGGAACAGGTCGCCGGAGAAAATCGCCGCCTCGTCACCGCCGGTGCCAGCACGGATTTCCAGGAAGACGTTGCGCCCATCGTTGGGGTCGCGCGGCAGCAGCATGCGCTGCAGGTTGGCTTCCAGTTCGAGCAACTGCTCCTTGGCCTCGCGCACTTCCTCGACGGCCAGCTCACGCATTTCGGGGTCACTGTCCTTGAGCAGCGCCTGGGCACCCTCGAGGTCGGCCTGGACTTTGAGCACCTGCTGGTAGCAGGCGACAATCGGCTCGACTTCGGCGTACTCCTTGGAATAGGCACGGAACTTGGTCTGATCGGAAATGACTTCGCCATCGCCGAGCAAGGCGGTCAGTTCTTCGAAACGGTCCTGGAGAATATCCAGCTTATTGAGCAGTGACGCTTTCATTGCGGTTTTTTATCCGAAAAGCTATCCGATGAGCCCTCACCGAGGGCAAAGAGTTCCTGGGCCATGGCCAGCGCATCGAGGCGGCCTTCGGCGGAAAGCTTCTTCAACTGCACACTAGGGGCGTGCAGCAGTTTATTGGTCAGGCCGCGCGCCAATTGCACCAGCACATCTTCGGCGTTGGCCCCGTTGGCCAGCAATCGCTGGGCCTTTTGCAGTTCTTCGTCACGCAGCCGTTCGCTCTGTTGCCGGTAAGCCTTGAGCACATCCACCGCGGCCAGCTCGCGCAGGCGCACCATAAAGTCGCTGGCGCCGATATTGACCAGCTCTTCGGCGGCCTGGGCTGCCCCCTGGCGACTCTTGAGGTTCTCGGCGACCACTTCGTGCAGATCGTCGACGGTATAGAGGTAAACGTCGTCCAACTCGCCGACTTCCGGTTCGATATCCCGGGGAACAGCAATATCCACCATGAAAATCGGCTTGTGCTTGCGCAGCTTCAGCGCGCTTTCCACCGCGCCCTTGCCCAGAATCGGCAACTGGCTGGCTGTGGAGCTGATCACGATATCGCTGTGCACCAGCTCCTGGGGAATATCCGACAGCAGTACCGCATGGGCGCCGAACTGTTCGGCCAGGATACTGGCGCGCTCCAGGGTCCGGTTCGCGACAACGATGCGCTTGACCCCCAGGTCGTGCAGGTGGCGGGCAACCAGGGTAATGGTTTCGCCGGCGCCGATCAGCAGTGCGGTGCTGCGCTGCAAGTCACTGAAAATCTGCTTGGCCAGGCTGACGGCGGCAAACGCCACGGACACCGGGTTCTCGCCAATGGCGGTGTCGGTGCGTACCTGCTTGGCGGCATTGAACGTGGCCTGGAACAGCCGGCCCAACAGCGGGCCGACGGTGCCGGCCTCCCGGGCGACAGCGTAGGCAGACTTCATCTGACCGAGGATCTGTGGCTCGCCCAACACCAGCGAGTCCAGGCCCGAAGCCACCCGCATCATGTGCCGCACCGCCGCGTCGTCCTCGTGGACGTAGGCGCAGGCGCGCAAATCGTCGAGGCTCAGGCGGTGATAGTCCGCCAGCCAGCGCAATACCGTGTCCGCCGCCAGGTGATCCTGTTCTATATACAGTTCACTGCGGTTGCAGGTGGAGAGGATCGCAGCTTCGCGGCTGTCGGTGAGTCGGCAGAGCTGCTGCAAGGCCTCGACCAACTGCTCGGGGGTAAAAGCCACGCGCTCGCGGACGTCTACTGAAGCAGTCTTGTGGTTGATACCGAGTGCGAGGAAGGCCATTCAAGGTCGCTGATGATGTCAAGAAGCCGACAATTGTCCTACTTCGCCAGATTGAGAACAACCACTGCTGACTATTGTCCTAATCTATTGTCCGAACAGTCCGCATCGATAGGCGCCACGGTTAGGGTTTGCGCCATCGCTTGTGTCATGATGATCCGACCGCAGGTAAGTCGTCCTTCTCCTATATGAATAGATCCTCCGCGTTGCTCCTCGCCGTAGTTTTCCTCAGTGGCTGCCAGGCCTTGGCCCCGGTGTCGACGGACGGCACGCCGCCCGTAGAAGACAGCAGCCCTGCCCCGGAAAAACCCAAGGTCTACAGCTCCTTCAGCCAGGAAACGGTGTTCAGCCTGTTGAGTGCAGAGCTGGCTGGCCAGCGCAATCGGTTCGACATGGCCCTGGACAACTATGTGACCCAGGCGATCAACACCCAGGACCCGGGCATCTCCGAGCGGGCCTTTCGCATCGCCGAATACCTGGGCGCCGACCAGGCAGCCCTCGATACCGCGCTGATCTGGGCCCGCAATGCCCCTGACGATCTGGAAGCGCAACGCGCCGCCGCCATCCAGCTGGCGCGCAGCGGTCGCTATGACGACTCCATGGTCTATATGGAGAAAGTCCTGCAGGGCAAGGGCGACACTCATTTCGATTTCCTCGCCCTCGCGGCGGCCGACACCGATCAGGACACCCGCAACGGCCTGTTGAAAAGTTTCGATCGCCTGCTCGTCCGGCACCCCAACAACGGCCAGCTGATTTTCGGCAAGGCCCTGTTGCTGCAACAGGACGACAGGGCCGAAGAAGCACTGACCCTGCTCGAAGACAACCCGCCGGAAGCCGGCGAAGTGGCGCCCATCCTGCTGCGAGCCCGCATTCTGCAAGGCCTCAATCGCGGCAAGGAAGCCCTGCCGCTGTTGCAGAAAAGCATCCGCCAGTACCCCGACGACAAACGTCTGCGCCTGACCTATGCCCGCATGCTGGTGGAACAGAACCGCGTCGACGACGCCAAGGTCGAGTTCGCCAGCCTGGTCCAGCAATACCCGGACGATGACGAACTGCGTTTCTCCCTGGCCCTGGTCAGCCTCGAAGCCAAGGCCTGGGTCGAAGCCAAGGGTTACCTCGAAGACCTGGTGGCCCGCGACAGCCATGTCGACTCAGCCCACCTGAACCTGGGGCGCATCGCCGAAGAACTCAACGACCCCCAGGGCGCGCTGATCGAGTACGCCCAGGTCGGTCCCGGCACCGACTATCTCCCAGCGCAACTGCGCCAGGCCGATATCCTGATTGCCAATGGCCGCGCCAGCGAAGCCCGCAGCCGCCTGGCCACGGCCCGCGAAGCCCAGCCCGACTACGCCATCCAGTTGTACCTGATCGAAATCGAGACCCTCTCGGCCAATGATCAGGTCGAACCGGCCTGGACAGTGCTCCAGCAGGCATTGCTGCAGTACCCGGATGACCTGAATTTGCTTTACACCCGTGCCATGCAGGCGGAAAAGCGCAATGACCTGGCGCAGATGGAAAAAGACCTGCGCGCGATCATCAAGCGCGAACCCGACAACGCCATGGCACTCAACGCCTTGGGCTACACCCTGTCGGATCGCACCACGCGCTACGCCGAAGCCAAGGCGCTGATCGAGCAAGCCCACCAGCTGAATCCGGAAGATCCGGCGGTGCTCGACAGCCTGGGCTGGGTCAACTATCGCCAAGGCAATCTCGATGAAGCCGAGCGCCTGCTACGCCAAGCCCTGGAGCGTCTCCCCGACGCAGAAGTCGCCGCCCACCTGGGCGAAGTCCTCTGGGCCAACGGCAAACAACGCGAAGCCAAACAAGTCTGGAGCCAGTTCCTCAAGGAACAACCTGACAGCACCATTCTGCGCAGCACCATCAAGCGCCTGACCGGATCCGAGAACCTTTAACGCTATGTTCGCGCGCCACCTCATCGTTTTCAGCCTGATTGCCCTGCTGGCCGGTTGCGCCGGCCTGGGGCCCCGTGAGTCGGTCCAAGGCCAGGGCAACGCCGCCCAGTGGAACCAGCACAAACAGCAATTGAGCCACCTCGACGGCTGGCAGATCAGTGGCAAGGTCGGCATCCGTGCGCCCAAAGACTCGGGCAGCGGTACGCTTTTCTGGCTGCAGCGCCAGGACTATTACGACATTCGCCTCTCGGGCCCGCTGGGCCGTGGTGCTGCACGCCTGACCGGGCGCCCGGGCCAAGTCGCGCTGGAGGTCGCCAACCAGGGGCGCTATGAAGCGCCGGACCCGGAAACCCTGCTGCAGGATCAACTGGGCTGGAAATTACCGGTGTCCCATCTGGTCTGGTGGGTACGGGGCTTGCCCGCGCCGGATAGCAAGAGCCGCCTGACACTCGACGGCGACAGTCGCCTGGCCAACCTGGACCAGGACGGTTGGCAGGTCGAATACCTGAGCTATAGCGAGCAGAACGGGTTCTGGCTACCGGAACGTATCAAGCTGCATGGCCGCGACCTCGACGTCACCCTGGTGATCAAGGACTGGCAACCGCGCCAGCTGGGGCAGTGAGATGAGTGCCAATCGCCTGGTGCTGCCTGCGCCTGCCAAACTCAATCTCATGCTCCACATCCTTGGGCGCCGCCCGGATGGTTATCACGAGCTGCAGACCCTGTTTCAATTTCTCGACTACGCCGACGAACTGAGCTTTGCCGTTCGCGATGACGGCGTGATCCAGTTGCACACCGAAATGCCAGGTGTGCCCCACGACAGCAATCTGATCGTGCGGGCGGCGAAAAAACTCCAGGAGCAATCCGGCTGCAAGCAGGGCATGGATATCTGGATCGAGAAAAAACTCCCCATGGGCGGCGGCATCGGCGGCGGCAGCTCCAATGCGGCAACCACCCTGCTCGGTCTCAACCATCTCTGGCAACTGGGCTGGGACGAAGATCGCCTCGCCGCACTGGGCCTGACACTGGGTGCGGACGTGCCGGTTTTCGTCCGCGGACACGCGGCCTTTGCCGAGGGCGTGGGGGAAAAACTTACCCCGGTTGACCCGGAAGAACCCTGGTATCTCGTGCTTGTGCCGCAAGTCTCTGTAAGTACAGCAGAAATTTTTTCAGATCCGCTGTTGACACGTGACTCATCGCCCATTAAAGTGCGCCCCGTTCCCAAGGGAAACAGTCGAAATGACTGCTTACCGGTTGTCTCAAGGCGCTACCCAGATGTTCGTAACGCTTTGAATTTGCTAGGTAAATTTACCGAAGCAAAATTAACCGGAACTGGAAGTTGTGTGTTTGGGGCCTTCCCAAACAAAGCTGAAGCTGATAAAGTCTCGGCCCTTCTTACAGAGACCCTTACAGGGTTTGTAGCCAAAGGTAGCAACGTCTCGATGTTGCATCGCAAACTACAAAGCTTGCTCTAAAAGGAACCGAGTGCTGGGCACTCGTTGCAACAGATACAGGGGCGTCGCCAAGCGGTAAGGCAGCAGGTTTTGATCCTGCCATGCGTTGGTTCGAATCCAGCCGCCCCTGCCATTTTCCTATACTCATCCAGGTATACCCTCAGCCTTCAGGTACTGCGCGTGTCCAAGATGATGGTCTTTACGGGGAACGCTAACCCCGATCTGGCTCGGCGTGTCGTACGTCAGCTGCATATCCCTCTCGGTGACATCTCTGTCGGTAAGTTCTCCGACGGCGAAATTACTGCCGAGATCAATGAAAACGTTCGCGGTAAAGACGTCTTCATTATTCAGCCGACTTGCGCTCCGACCAACGATAACCTGATGGAACTCGTCGTGATGGCTGATGCCTTCCGCCGTTCCTCAGCGACTCGAATCACTGCGGTGATCCCCTACTTTGGTTATGCCCGTCAGGATCGCCGTCCGCGCTCCGCACGTGTGGCTATCAGCGCGAAAGTCGTAGCTGACATGCTTACCGTAGTCGGCATCGATCGTGTACTCACGGTTGATCTGCACGCTGACCAAATCCAGGGTTTCTTCGATATTCCGGTAGATAACATCTACGGCTCCCCCGTTCTGGTGGATGACATCGAAGATCAACGCTTCGAAAATCTGATGATCGTCTCTCCGGACATTGGTGGCGTCGTGCGTGCACGTGCCGTAGCCAAGTCCCTGGGCGTGGATCTGGGCATCATCGACAAACGTCGTGAGAAGGCCAACCACTCCGAAGTGATGCACATCATCGGTGATGTCGAAGGCCGCACCTGCATTCTGGTCGATGACATGGTCGACACCGCCGGCACCCTGTGCCACGCGGCGAAAGCCCTCAAAGAACATGGCGCTGCCAAGGTCTTTGCCTACTGCACACACCCTGTGCTGTCGGGTCGCGCGATCGAGAACATTGAAAATTCCGTGCTGGACGAGCTGGTGGTGACCAACACCATCCCGCTGTCCGCTGCCGCACAAGCCTGTGCACGTATCCGTCAACTGGATATCGCACCGGTAGTTGCCGAAGCGGTTCGCCGCATCAGCAACGAAGAATCGATCAGCGCGATGTTCCGCTAAGGGCCCCGCCCTACGCGAATGTCTCGTCGACGAAAAGCGCCCCGCCCCAACACCTGTTGGGGCGGGGCTTTTTTGCCCATACCGCCTCTAGCGCTGGTCGCAAACGCTCGGGCGAATGTGGTTAATTTGGAGAGTCAACATGAACAATTTTACCCTGAATGCTGAAGTGCGTTCCGACCTGGGGAAAGGTGCGAGCCGCCGCCTGCGTCGTCTCGCAAGCCTGGTTCCAGCTGTAGTTTACGGTGGCGACAAAGCCCCTGAATCCATCAGCATGCTGGCTAAAGAAGTTGCCAAACTGCTCGAAAACGAAGCGGCTTTCAGCCACGTTATCGAACTGAACGTTGGCGGCACCAAGCAAAACGTGATCATCAAAGCCCTGCAGCGTCACCCGGCCAAAGGCCACGTGATGCACGCTGACTTCGTTCGCGTTGTCGCTGGCCAGAAACTGACCGCTCACGTTCCTGTGCACTTCATCAACGAAGCTGCGCCAGTGAAAAAAGGCGGCGAGATCTCCCACGTTGTGGCTGAAATCGAAGTGAGCTGCCTGCCTAAGGACCTGCCTGAGTTCATCGAAGTCGACCTGGCCAACGCCGAAGTCGGTTCGATCATTCACCTGTCCGACCTCAAAGCCCCTAAAGGCGTTGAGTTCGTAGCCCTGGCACACGGTAACGACCTGGCAGTAGCCAACGTTCACGCTCCACGTGTTGCTCCAGAAGCTGCTGAAGGCGCTGCCGAGTAATTCATTACTCTGTAGCCGGAGCTGTGGAAACATCGCGAGCTGGCGTACAGCGAGTTAAGCGGACGAGATCGCGAAGTTTACATTCTGGTAAATCAGCCAATTTCGTTCGTCTTCGCCGCTGACCCACGACTGGCGGCGATGTTATCCACAACTCCAAAGGAAGGGCCCCTGACGTGACTGCCATCAAACTGATCGTTGGCCTGGGAAATCCAGGCACCGAATACGAACAGACTCGGCATAACGCGGGGGCCCTTTTTGTTGAGCGCATCGCGCACGCACAAGGGATCAACCTTGTCGCCGATCGCAAATATTTCGGCCTGACCGGGCGCTTCAGTCACCAGGGTCAGGACATTCGTCTGCTGATTCCCACCACTTACATGAACCGCAGCGGCCAGGCCGTCGCGGCGCTTGCCGGCTTTTTCCGTATCCAGCCGCAAGAAATACTGGTGGCCCACGACGAACTCGATCTGCCACCCGGCGTCGCCAAGCTCAAGCAGGGCGGCGGGCACGGCGGTCACAACGGGCTGCGGGACATCATCGCGCAGCTTGGCAATCAGAATACCTTTCACCGTCTGCGGATCGGCATTGGCCACCCGGGCGTCGCCAGCATGGTGTCGAATTTTGTCCTGGGTCGCGCGCCACGCGCCGAACAGGAAAAGATCGACGCCAGCATCGATTTTGCCCTCGGCGTGCTGCCGGATATCTTCGCCGGTGAATGGAACCGCGCGATGAAAAACCTGCACAGCCAGAAGGCCTGACTCTTATCCGAGGGGAAACACCATGGGATTCAATTGCGGCATCGTCGGCCTGCCCAACGTCGGCAAATCCACCCTGTTCAACGCCCTGACCAAATCCGGGATCGCGGCCGAGAACTTCCCCTTCTGCACCATCGAGCCGAACAGCGGCATCGTGCCGATGCCCGATCCACGCCTGGATGCACTGGCCGCCATTGTGGTGCCCGAGCGCGTGCTGCCGACCACCATGGAATTCGTCGACATCGCTGGCCTGGTGGCGGGCGCCTCGAAAGGTGAAGGCCTGGGCAACAAGTTCCTGGCCAACATCCGCGAAACCGATGCCATCGCCCACGTGGTCCGCTGCTTTGAAGACGACAACGTGATCCACGTCTCCAACAGTGTCGACCCGAAACGCGATATCGAGATCATCGACCTGGAACTGATCTTCGCCGACCTCGACAGCTGCGAGAAGCAACTGCAGAAAGTCGCGCGCAACGCCAAGGGTGGCGACAAGGATGCCGTGGTCCAGAAGGGCCTGCTCGAACAACTGATCGCCCACTTCACCGAAGGCAAGCCGGCGCGCAGCCTGATGAAGGACATGGGTAACGACGAGAAGGCCGTGATCCGTGGCTTCCACCTGCTGACCACGAAGCCGGTGATGTACATCGCCAACGTCGCCGAAGACGGCTTCGAGAACAACCCGCTGCTGGACGTGGTCAAGGCTATTGCGGCCGAAGAAGGCGCAATCGTGGTACCGGTCTGCAACAAGATCGAAGCCGAGATCGCCGAACTCGACGACGGTGAAGAGAAAGACATGTTCCTCGAAGCCCTGGGCCTAGAAGAGCCGGGCCTGAACCGCGTGATCCGCGCCGGTTACGAGATGCTCAACCTGCAGACCTACTTCACCGCTGGCGTGAAGGAAGTGCGGGCCTGGACCGTGCGTGTCGGTGCCACCGCGCCACAGGCTGCGGCCGTGATCCACACCGACTTCGAGAAAGGCTTTATCCGCGCCGAAGTGATCGCCTACGACGACTTCATCCAGTACAAGGGTGAAGCTGGCGCGAAGGAAGCCGGTAAATGGCGTCTGGAAGGCAAGGACTACATCGTCAAGGACGGCGACGTGATGCACTTCCGCTTCAACGTCTAAGCCGCTCGACGCTCACCTACCTGAACCCGCTGCAGACACCGAGCGGGGGCAGGTAGGGAGTTGCGGCCCCAGGCCACCTCTCCTCTCGACATCCCCCCCGCCAGAACCCACTACCCTGAGCCCTGGTTCGCCAACTGCGCGATCAGTACAACGCCAGCTCATCACTCAGATAACGGGAAACACTCAGACCGGTCAGTCCCCGCAATACCCCAAGGCCCCGAGAACGAGGCTTTGGAGTGTGTATCCAGGCGGGTGCGGGCACCTAGCCGCCCCCCCATCACAGCGACCAACGTACCGTCAGCATCGCATTGCGCGGTTCGCCGTAGATGCTGCCGCCGTAGTAGGTGTTGGTGCTGATGGCCTGGTAGTACTTTTTGTCGAAGACATTGTTCAGGTTCAGCCGCACTTCCAGATTGTCCGTGGCCTGGAAGCGGGTCATCAGGTCGACCAGCGTGTAGGCCTTTTGCTCGGTGCGAAACGGCGACTCATCGCCGTAGAAGTTGGTGTCCTGGTTATAGATGGTGTTCTGGCGGTACAACCCGCCACCGATGGTCCAGCGATGCAGATCGCCCGGGAGCTGATAGGTGGTGAAGGCCTTGAAGACATGCCGGGGGATATCGGTGTCGAACAGGCGGCCGACATTTTCCGGGTTGGCGTCCTTGACGTACTTCACCTGGGCAAAGGTATAGCCCGCCCCCAGCTCCCAGCCGGTGGCCAATGTGCCGTTGATTTCCAGGTCCAGACCTTCGCTGCGCACCTTGCCTGCCGCTTCGTAGCAGGTCGTTCCCGGGCACGCATTGGGGCTCAGCTCCTTGGCCTTGTTTTCCTGGTCGACCCGGAAAATCGCCGCGCTGGCATTCAGGCCGCCATCGAAGTACTCGCCCTTGATGCCCAACTCGTAGTTCTTGCCCACGACCGGCTTGATCGCATTGCCGCCCGCATCCAGCGCGCCTTGCGGGGCAAAGATATCAGTATAGCTGACATAGACGGAGTGATGGGCGTCCAGGTCGTAGATCGCGCCGGCATAGCGGGTGACATTGCGCGTGACTTTATAGCTGCCACTGGACGCTGAACGCTTGCCATCATTGCGGGTGTCCACGTCGTAGTCGTACCAGTCCAGCCGGCTGCCGAGAATCAGCTTCAAGCTATCGGTAACGTTGAAACGCGAGGTGACATAGGTGCTGTCCAGCTCGGAACTGCGGTCCTGAGTCCAGCGATCCAGGTTCAGATAGGGCTTGGGCACGCTGTGCGGGTCCGGGTTGTAGATATTGGTGTTGGTTGGATCGTCGCGATAGTGCCCTTTGCCATCGAACGTCAACTCCCGACGGCTGGCCCCGAGCACCAGCTCGTGGGTACGACCGAACAGTTCGAAAGGCCCGCTGGCATTGGCGTCGTAGCTGCTCTGCCGGTCCTTGTACTGGTACTGCCCGACGTACTGGCCAAACTCCGCATCATCGGGGCCGAAGCGCTCGGTCATGCTGCCAAGCATCTTCACCTCGGACCAGGAACGGCTCGCCGCCAGTTGCAGTTTCCAGGCATTGGCAAATCGATAGTCGAGGCGGCTGAACGCCGTGGTGTTGTCCTGATCCCAGTATTCCCAGTCGCTGCCCAGGTAGCTGGAGCGCGAGAGGTGCAGGTCGCTGCCATTGATGGCCACCGGCAGGCCGCCCCAGGTCGTGGTGTTATGGGCCTTCTGGTTCGACAGACCGAAGGTGAGCGTGCTGTCCTCGTTCAGATCTGCCTCGCCAATGGCATAGAACACGCTGCGGTCACTGTCGGCGACATCCTGGAAACTGTCCTTGGTCTGGTAGGCGCTGACCACCCGCCCGCGCAAGCTGCCACTGTCGTTGAGCGGGCCGCTGGCATCCACCTCGGTGCGGTGGTTGTCCCAACTGCCGGCACTCGCGGTCATGCTCAGGCGCGGGTCGCTGGTCGGACGCTTGCGCACCAGGTTGATCGCCGCTGAAGGGCTGCCGGTGCCCTGCATCAGCCCGGCCGCGCCACGGACCACTTCGACGCGGTCGTAGATCGCCATATCCGGCGCCGAGTTCATGTCCCGGCTCAGGTAGTGGGACATGTCATTGGGCAAGCCATCGGTCATCAGGTTTTCGATGGCAAAGCCGCGGGAGTAGAAGATTGGGCGCTGGGGGCCGTCCTTGGTCATCGAGACGCCAGGCGTGCTCTTGAGCACATCCTCCAGGGTGCGCATATTCTGGTCGTCCATGCGCTGGCGCGTAATGATGCTGACCGATTGCGGTGTCTCACGGGCCGACAGCGCCAGTTTGGTCGCGGTCTGCATCGCCCCAGTGGTGTAGGAGCCGGTGCCTTCGGTGGTCTGGCCCATCTGCTGGCCGCTGATGGTGGTCGCGCCCAGTTGCAACGCACTGCCCTGCTCCGGCAGTTTCTCGAGCATCACGCTGCCGCTGCCGGTCGGACGCCAGGTCAGGCCACTGCCTTGCAACAATTGCTGCAAGGCCGCTTCGGGTTCCTGCAAACCGCGCACACCCTGGCTCGACTTGCCCAGCACCATTTCGCCGTCGTAAATCACCTGCAACCCACTCTGTTCGGCCAGGCGATTGAGCGCGCTACCCAACGGCTGCGCGCCGATATCGAATGCCAGCGGCTGGGCCAGGACCAGGGCCGGCATCAAGGCCAGCACGCCGGTGACGCGGCGCAGGGCCACGGGCAGCGGCTTGGGCATAAAGGTTTTGGAAGCTGGGCGATGCATCAGTGTCTTTCCCCTGTCGAATGCGAAGCATTATCGTTTTAGAAGAGAAAGACGGGCGAACGCCCAAGACCCGTAAAAATAGTTGGCGGCGGCGTCTTAAAGACCTTCAGGTACGCGGCTCAAAAATCAGCAGATAAGGGCTATAACGCTGGATTCTGAGGGGGAAAACCTGTTCCAGCGTCACCAGGCCTTCATCGAGGCGATCCAGTTGAAAGGTGCCGCTGACCGTGAGCGAGCGCAGGCTTTCATCGCCGATCAGGATCAACCCCGGACGATAGCGCTCCACCGCCGCGAGCACCTCGGCCAGCGGCGCCATCTCGAAGACCAGGCGCCCATGCTGCCAGGCCAGGGCCTTGTCGGTGTTGAGCGGGTATTTGGCGCTGATCACGCCACGTTCCTGGCTGACCCCCTCGCCCGCTTCCAGCACGGCATCACCCGACGGATCGCGCACGGCCACCCGGCCCCGGGCGACAATCACCGCGCTGCCGTGCGCTTCGCGCCGTACCGAATACACGGTGCCCAAAGCGGTGGCACTCAAATCGCCGGACTGGACGGTGAACGGTCGCTGCGGATCATGAGCGACCTCGAACAAGGCCTCGCCCTTGCGCAGTTCGATCCGCCGTCCGTTGGCAGTCAACTGCACATCCAGCGCCGAGCCGGAATCGAGCAGGATGCGCGAGCCGTCGGCCAGCTCGATGCGCTGTTGCTCACCCCGGGCGGTGACGTAATCGGCGTCCCAGGCATTCTGGCGGACCAGCAGCACAGCGACCGCCAACACCAGCACCGCGGCACTCGCCAACGGCCAGTACTGTTTGTAGGTCCGGCGCACCGGGGCCACGGCCAGGTGCCCGCTGAGCTGCCAGAGCCGGCGGGCCTCGACAAAGGCCTGGCGATGGGCCGGAGCTTCGTCACACCAGGCCTTGGCCGCTGCCACATCCTCGGGCACCGCCGCGCCCGACGTCAGGCGCACCACCCAGGCGTGGGCAGTGTGCTGGAGGTCCGGATCAGGTTGGCCTTGAGGCAAATCAGGGGTGTGCATAACGTTCAACGTTGCAGGCATTGGCGAAGAAAGTCGAGGGCCATGGCCAACTGCTTTTCCACACTGCTGACGGAAATCCCCAGTTCGGCCGCGACGGCCTTGTGAGGCTGCCCTTCCAGGCGGCAGAGCAGGAAAATGCGTTGGGCCTGGGCCGGCAACCGTTCGAGCACCCCGGCCAGCAGGGCCAGTTCTTCCCGAGCGGCCACCACGTCGAACAGCTCCGGGCTTTCCCCGGTCACCTCGTAGAGGTAGGCCATGCCTTGGTCATGCTGGTCCCGGGTGCCGCGGCTACGTGCATGGTCGATGGCCAGGTTGCGGGCGATCCGAAAGATAAACCCGCGCAGGTTCAACACTGGTTTGCGCGGCGGCTGGCGCAGCATCCGCAAATAGGTTTCCTGAGCCAGGTCGGCGGCCGTCTCGCTGCTCTTGAGCTGGCGATAGAGAAACGTGCGCAACTCGCGCCCGTGGGCCTTGAAGGCCAACTCCAACTCTTCAGTGGTCATGCTCGACATGCGCGACAGCCAGGTTCCAGGGGCAGGCGCCAGACAATAAAGAGAACACTTCCTATTTACAAGTGTCGTTGCCTGGCGCCGCGCCGCCGGCAGCCCCCTCTACAAGCGGGCGACCGCAGCCTAGCGGGCCTTGCGCGTACGCGGCAACAACACTGCCAGCACCCCAAACAATGGCAGATACGAGCACAGCAGATACACATACTCGATGCCATGGATATCGGCGAGGTGCCCCAGCAACGCCGCGCCAATCCCGCCAAAACCAAACATCAGGCCAAAGAACACCCCGGCAATCATCCCGACGTTACCTGGCACCAGCTCCTGGGCATACACCACAATCGCCGAGAACGCCGAGGCCAGGATAAAGCCGATCACCACGCTGAGCACCGTAGTCCAGAACAGGTCCACATAAGGCAGCAGCAAGGTAAACGGCGCCACGCCCAGGATCGAAAACCAGATCACCGCCTTGCGGCCGATCCGGTCACCAATCGGCCCGCCGGCAAAGGTCCCTGCCGCCACCGCGCCGAGAAACAGAAACAGGTGCAATTGGGAGCTGGCCACCGACAGCTGGAACCGCTCGATCAGATAGAACGTGAAGTAACTGGTGAAGCTGGCCATGTAGAAGTACTTGGAAAACACCAACAGCCCCAGCACCACCAGCGCACCTATCACCCGGTTTTTCGACAGCCCGTGGGTCGCCTGTTGCCCCTGCTTGAGCTTGAACAGGGCCAGGTGATTGCGATACCAGCGGCTGATGCCATAGAGCACACCCAAGGCAAAGACCGCGAACAGCCCGAACCAGGCCACATGGGCCTGGCCGAATGGAATGATGATCGCCGCCGCCAGCAACGGCCCCAGGGCCGAGCCGGCATTGCCGCCCACCTGGAAGGTCGACTGCGCCAGGCCGAAACGCCCGCCCGAGGCCAGCCGCGCGACACGCGAAGCTTCCGGGTGGAAGGTCGATGAGCCGACACCGATCAACGCCGAGGCCAGCAGGATCATGGCGAAGCTGCCGACCTGGGACAGCATCAGGATGCCGATCAAGGTGCAGATCATCCCCGCTGGCAACAACAACGGCTTGGGATGGCGATCGGTATAGAAACCGACCCAGGGTTGCAGCAGCGATGCCGTGATCTGGAAAGTCAGGGTAATCAGCCCGACCTGGGTAAAGGTCAGGCCGTAGTTGGCCTTGAGCAGGGGGTAGATCGACGGCAACACCGACTGGATCAGGTCATTGATCAAATGCGCCAGCGCGACCGCGCCAATCACACGCATGACCAGGGGGCTGCTTTGCGCCGCAGCCGGAGCGGCGGGCGCAGACGTTACGGAGTTGCTGGAAGCCATGGAAATTCCAAACGACAGTGGGTGCACACAGGCGGGGGTCGCCAATGTGCCATTTTTTACGACCCCGAAGCCAGATACTTGTTGAGCTAACGATCCTTTAAAGTCGCCTATCGGCCCTGCGGAGGCACAAATGAAAACAGCCCGACTCCCGTTTTTCCGGGGCGGGCTGTTAAGCGGTTGATAGCGTAGAGAAAATTTTCAGATAATTGCTTGACACATTACCGTCCCAAGCGAATAATGCGCGCCACTTGGCTACATAGCTCAGTTGGTTAGAGCATAGCATTCATAATGCTGGGGTCCGGGGTTCAAGTCCCTGTGTAGCCACCAAGTACCTGTTTACAGATGTCTCCATGAGTCTCTAAACAACCTCAAGAAGCCCGCCTAGTGCGGGCTTTCTTGTTTCTGGCTGTCTCTCCTTGTATCCGCCTATACCTTCCCTCCGTATATCCCCCTGCGCATCCTCGAAAAACAATTGAACCGAGGGGATGCAAGCCAAATTGAAACGACCCGAGATAAAACGCCGCCCTCTTTCTGATACCGCATTGGCGGGCCTGGAGCCTGAGGCCAACGGGTATCGCGGGCTGGGCAGGAGCGGCCTTTATTTCTGCATGGACTGTGATTACCTACCAGCCGACAAGGTGATGTTTCCGAGGGAACTTCAAATACCTGCCCTACCGAAATGGGAGCTCAGCCATTACTGTCTGCCTTGAAGGCTGACGCCGATCAGAGGCGTCATCATCCCGACGTGCTGAAAGCGCGTCCTAGCCGCAGAAGCCCCGCTAACGACCGAGGTTTCTCACATAATCATTACTCATTTTTGAGTTAGCTTAAGGCTGAATTCCAGATAGTGTTTAGCGTATGCTAAGCGCACACCCTTAATTACGGGGCCCTCCCTGGCTTTTTTCAAGATAATTTGTCGGCCGGCTTGAGATATTTTTCTATATGCCTACCTTTACCCACCACGATCTTGAGCTTCTCAATCCCTCCTTCGACTCGGACCTAGTCGATGTACTGAGCGAGCTGGAGCATCTGCGTCGTCTAAGGCTTGAAGGCGATACGCCGCCGCAGGTGTTCTACCAACTCAAGTCGCTTTTCCATACGCTGGAAAGCCTCGGCTCTGCGCGGATAGAAGGCAACCACACGACGTTGGCGGACTACATAGATAGCAAGGTAGAAGGTAAGGCCCAGGACACTGATCAGTTGCGCGAGGTTGCCAATATTGAAAAGGCAATGGATTACATTGAGCAGATCATGACGCCGGGCGCTGCGCTTACCGAGCAGACGATTCGAGAGCTACACGCGATGACCGTAGACGATCTGGTTCGTGAAGGCGACAAGACGCCAGGAGCCTATCGCAGCGGGGGTGTCAGAATATCCCAGTCTGATCACCTGCCACCCGATTTCATCCAAGTTCAGGCGTATATGCAGGAGCTTGTCGAATTCGTGAATCACGAAGACTCCCCGAAATATGACCTCATGAAAGTCGCCCTTGCTCACCATAGATTTGGATGGATACATCCATTCAGCAATGGCAATGGACGCGTGGTCAGGCTGCTGACCTACGCACTCCTGATGAAATATGGTTTCAACGTCAGCACAGGAGGCCGCGTCCTAAATCCTACGGCCGTATTCTGTAATGATCGTGAGCGCTATTACGCAATGCTGGCCACCGCCGACAAAGGAACGAAGGAAGGACTAGAGGAGTGGTGTACATATGTGCTGGAAGGCATTCGTACTGAGCTGGAGAAAGTCGATCGCCTTACGGACTACGCATACCTGACCAAATGCATACTCGTCCCAGCTGTGGCCTTCGCACGGGAACGAGAATGGATCACTGAAACGGAAGAGGCAGTGCTGTCGGCCGCAATAAAATTGAAGGTCGTAAAATCTGCTGATGTAGCAGCCGTGCTCCCTCAACAGTCGAGCAATCAACGGACTTACCTGATCAAGAAACTGGTAAACCAAGGGATGCTTTTACCGCTGAGCGCAGGCGCGAGGCAGTACACCATCGGATTTTCTAACAATTATCTAATTCGAGGTGTGATCAAGTCACTCAGGGAGCAAGGGTTCATACCTGAGCCGCTGGAACAACCATAAACATCCCTTTCCAGCATTCACCCGGCTCCTACGGCATTGGCTCCGGCAAATCGGCGTTCGCGATCTGCCGCGCGCAACAAAAAAAACCTGCCCATAAGGCAGGTAAAGACTGCAACTGTTCTTTGGCGCACCCCAGGCGTCGGTCTAGAAATGGTGGACGTAGCGCACTTGCACCCAGCTGCCGTCGGGGCGATTTTCCACGTCCTGTTCGAAGTAGGCATTCACGAACACATGGTCGTTGGGCGAGAAGCTGTACATGCCGCCCGGGCCGATGGCCCAGACCTTTTCCCGGCGCCCGGACGCCTCATGGCCGTCGATCCGGGTGTCGCTGATCTGCTTGAGCCAGTAGCCGTTGATCCCGAGGCGCAACTGATCCGTGACCGCATATTCGCTGGCGAAGTTGCTGTGCAGTGCCTGCCCGGCCTGGATATCGCCAACGTCACCGAAGGACTGCGCCGGGTCGTTGTTTTTGCCGTTGTACAGGTAGTGGGCACGGAACGAGGCGGTCCACTTCGGGGTGAACCAGTACGTGCCCGCCCAGTAAGGGTTGAATGACCAGGCATTGTTGCCGGGGTTGATCGCGTGTTTGTCGTCGTACTCGCCCGTCGGCAGATTGACCTGCAGCTCGATGCGGTGCACAAAGCGCGGCCCATCGGGGCCCATGATCGGGTCGAACTGAATAAACGGCCCGATCAGCAGGTCGCCCATACCGGTCTGGCCCCTGAGCGCGGCATTGTTTAGCCCGTCGTCGACCTTCATCCGGGTCACCACCGGCAGCACCATATTGAGCCCCAGGCTGGCATTCCCCAGGCGCAGATTCGACAGGTAGCTGAGCTGGGTGACTGCGACTTGATAGTCCAGATCCTGCTTGGGCAACCCGAGAGCCTTGCCGTCCTTGTCGCGCAGTTTATCTGCGCTGTAGTTCTGGAAATATTCCTGCAAATACCAGCCTGGGCCGGCGGGCAAGCCGCCGTCCAGAAAGCTGGTCAGCCCCAGGTTGACCACCGGCAGGTCATAGGCATTCGCCCCCTGGGCAATCATCAAGCCGGCCCCGCACACGTACATCCACTGCTTTCTCATGCGTGTCTCTCCCCGTTGTTGTCAGGTGTACGGCAGGATTACCCGGCCAGCCCTGGATGCTCTGCGGCGATCCGGTACTGGCCTGCGTGAAAGACCAGCGGTTCTGCGCCGCTGTACCGGTAGTGCTCGATTTCGCCAATGAAGATCAGGTGATCGCCGCCCTCGTACTGCTTGACGTTGCGGCACACCAGGGTGGCGACCACGTCATCGAGCAACGGCACGCCAGCGGTGCCGGCGGCATGGGCCACGCCGGCAAACTTGTCGCTGGCGGGACGCGAGAAGTGCCGCGACAGGCCGTGCTGATCCGCCCCCAGCACATTGATCGCGAAGTGGCTGGCGCGGCAGAAGTCATCGAGGCTCGGCGCCGTGCGCGCCAGGCTCCAGAGCACCAGCGCCGGTTCCAACGAGAGCGAGGAAAACGAGTTGGCGGTCATGCCGACGTTGCGCCCGTCGGCGGTGCAGGTGGTGATCACCGTTACGCCGGTAGCGAACTGCCCCAGCACGCCGCGCAGGTCACGCGGATCGCAGCCTTTGGCATCGCGCAGCGTCTGGGTGGTGTCGAGTTCAGTGTTCATGGCCGAGGCTCTCTCAGGCAGCGTGGTCGGGTTGCGCGCTCAGACCGCGGGCGTGGCGTTTTTCCTGGATAAAGGCCTGGCACTGCTGGGCGTCGAACCACCACGGCGAGAACTGGCGTGGGTCGTCGAAGCCATTGCTGATCGCCGAGGCCAGGGGCAGCGACTGGCTGGCCGCGCCGAGCAGTTCCAGCAGGTGTTGCGGCGGGGGCAGCAGCATGCTGTTGGTCCAGGCCACCACATGGCGGGCGTAGTCCCAGTACTGCTCGAAGGTCTGTTCCATCCAGTCCTGGCCAAAGGCCTGGTCGCCATGCTCGAGGATGGCTTGCAGGTAAACCTTGCTGCACTTGGCGGCGTTGTTCGAGCCCTGGCCGGTGATCGGGTCGTTGACCACCAGCGCATCAGCCATGCCCAGGACCTGGCGACCGGACGGCAGGGTCAGCACCGGCTGGCGGACCATCGGCGTAAATCGCCCGGAGAGAAAACCCTGGTCATCGGTCAGCGTGAGGTGCTGACAACGCTCGGCCTCCCATGGCAGGTACTGGCGCACCAGTTCCAGGCTCTTGGCCAGGTGGGCCTCGGGGGTTTTGATGTCCTGCCAGCAGTCCATCGGACCGCTGGGCACGCCTTCAAATACCATGATTTCGCAGGGCCCATTGGTGGTCAGTGCGGGGAACACGAAGTACTCGCCCACACCCGGAATCAGGTTGAACGCGACCCGCGAGAACGGCGACATCGGGCGCATACCCTGGACGTAGGTCAGGGCCAAGGCGCGCTGGGGTTGGCTGAACTGGCTGCGCTCGGTGTCCTTGGCGAACTGATTGACCACCTCGCCCTTGCCCGCCGCCAACAGCACCAGATCATGGCTCTGGGTCAGGCTCTCCAGCTCGGCGATGCCCACGTCGGCAATCACCAGCTCGCCACCGCGCTTGACGAACTCGTCCATCCAGACCGGCATTTTCAGGCGCTGGTCCACCGACTGCGCATAGCGATCCAGGCGTGCGCTCCAACTGAACAGTTGCTCACCCGGCAGCTCTGGATGGGGCACGGTCAGGCCAATGCCCTCGACTGCCGGGCATTGTTGCTCCCAGAAATTGAGCCCCAGGTCACGCTCGGTTTGCAGCGACGTGTTGAACATGCACTGACTGGACATGACCTTGCCGCTGCGAATCTGCTCGCCGGTGCGGTTGGTGGTCAGGGTCACGGGGTAACCCTGGGCGAGCAGCCCGAGGGCGAGTTGCAGACCGGCCTGGCCGGCCCCGACGATAGCGATACGAGGCATGGTGGTTTTCCTGTTACGGGTGGCGGTTAGGGGCGAAGCGCCCCGCTTCATCTGTCGCGACAGCAGCGTGCTCACGGCGCGTGCCCTATTGGGCCAGCCGCGGGATGGCCGGCTGGTTCTGTTCCGGGCCCATGGTCGAGTAGCCGCCGTCGACTGCGTAGTCGGCGCCGGTGACAAAGCTCGCGGCAGACGAGCAAAGAAAGGTCACCACATTGGCCACTTCCCGGGGCTCGCCCAGCCGCCCCAGCAGGTGATAGGACGCCGCCACCTGATCGGCCCTGGCACGGTTGCCGCCACTGACTTCGGCGATAACCCGTGACCAGGTCCAGCCCGGCGATACCGAATTGACGCGAATGCCATCCGGTGCCAGGTCCATGGCCATGCTGCGGGTCAGTTGCTTGATCGCCGCTTTCGACACCGGGTACAGCCAGCGTCCGGTCTGCGCGACATCGGCGGAGATCGAGGAGAAATTGACGATGGCGCCGCCACGGGCCTTCAGGTCGCTGTGCACCGCCTGCGTCAGGGCGATGGCCGAGACCAGGTTGACGTCCAGCGCCTGCAGCCAGTGCGCACGGTTTGAAGCAAAACCGTCGTCCTGGTAACTGCATGCCAGGTTAATCAGCAGGTCCACCGGGCCCAGGGCCTGGCGCACGCCCATCACGGCTTCATTGATTTGCCCGTCCTGGGTGATATCGGCCTGGAAAAACCGGGCCGACGCCCCCAGGCATTCGACAGCCTGTTGCCCGGCCGCCGCGTCGATGTCCAGCAGCGCCACGCGCGCGCCAGCATCGATCAGGCCTTGGGCCACCGCCAGGCCGATCAGCGTCGCACCGCCGCTGATCAGCGCAACTTTGCCGTTCAACGCATCCGGATTCAAAAAGGGGGTCATGGCAATTCTCCTCAGGCGCTCTTGTCGGCGCTGGTCGCCCAGTTGGGCATCAGGGTGTTGGAGGGCAGGCTTTCGTCGAGCAACTTGCGGGCGGTTTCCACCCCCGCGATGGGCAGGCCTTGCGGGCTGAGCAGCCCGACCTGCACCAGCACGCTGGCCTGGTCCCAATAGATATGTTCGTGGCACAGCTTGGGGCCACGGAACTTGACCACGCCAAGCATCGGGATCTGCACCGCCCGCCCGGTGGGCGCAACGCCCGGCAGCAGCCAGTCGATCTCACAGTCGTGGGTGAAGCTCATGATGAATTCGTCGACGATCTGGGTCGCACCGACCGTGCGCGAGATCGGCGTCAGCCCCATGTCCTGCGGATTGCCGTGGACGAAATGATGCTGATAGAAGCGGCTCAACTGCACGTAGCCAACCCCGCCGGTCATGGTCGGGATATGGTTGACGTAGGGTTCGGCGACCATGGTTGCCATGGTCGCGGGCACGTCGCGGGTGTCGAACTCGTGACGAATATGCTCCTCCCACAACGCCGACAGGTCGTACTCGGGGCCCAGGGTACGACGCAACGCGGCGACCGTACGCTCATGGGCCATCAGCGCAGCGGGCTTGTTGAAGTGATAGCCGTTGGGACGGGCAAACGCGTGCTCGACACCGGGGTACAGATAGGCTTCGACGCCGCGGGTGGCCTGGGCCGCCGCGAAGATCTCGGCACGGGCCTGGGCGGGGCAGAACTGATCCAGCTCGGCGGCGTGAAGCACCAGCCGCCGCCCCTGCAAGCCTTCCAGTTCGCCCAGGGCCTTCTCGATGCCGACTCCGTAATAACCCACCGCGCAGGCCACTTCTGGCAAACGGCAGCCCGCCAGGTACGCCAGCTTGCCACCCAGGCAGTAACCCACCACACCTTGGGCCGAGCCCGTGCACTCCGGCAACTGGCGCAGGGCTGCCAGGCTGGCGCGGATATCGTCGACGCCCGCCGCCTCGTCGAAAGCCTGGTAAAGGCCATAGGCCTGGGTAAAGTCGGCTTCGCTGTAACCCAGCTCGATGTCCGGTGCCTGGCGCCAGTAAAGGTCGGGCACCAGGACACTGTAGCCCTCCTCGGCCAGCAGGTCGGCGATGTCGCGCATCGCCTGGTTGACCCCGAATATTTCCTGGCACAGCACCACCCCCGGACCGCTGCCGCCAATGGCCGGGGCGAGGTAGGCCTGGAACTGCCGTGAATCGTGCGCTGTGACGCTGACATAGCGACCGTTCATGTGTGGATCTCCAACGTCGTGTGAAGTTGGAGCCATCTTGCGAGCCGCGGCCTGGACTCACTATCCGGCTAGCGCAGCGGCTGTCCGGGTGCTGCATAAAGTTGAAAAAGCGGTTTTTCCAGCGCACCGCCCCCAAAACACGGGCGCGGAACTGGCGCGGCGATTGCTATGCAGTGGATCAGGCCAGACCAAAGTGGCCAAAAAGAAACAGCCTAGGTGCCGCAGTATCCAGATACTGCAAACGTTATCCACAGAGCGAAAACGCCACGTAACGTTATGGCACACCTTGCCTTGAAACCGTGCACGAGTGAGGTCGATATGAACGCCGAGATCGGTGGAGCGCGCTTTGCGGATACGCCATTGTTCACGCCGCAGAACCGCCTGTTCCTGCTGCATGACCGAGAACGCATCCGAGATCAGGTCGGTGATGTGTTCAAGCCCCATGATTTAAAGGTGTCGGCAGCGGCCCGTGAAGTCAGCGCCTCGATGCACCATGTGCGCCATGGCCGGCTGTCATTGAGCCGGCTGGAATACGGGGCGCCGGTCACCATCGACCCGGGGCGCCTGGAAAACTTTTTCCTGATCCAGATCCCGACCCACGGCTGCGCGCAGATTAACTGCGACGGAGTCAGGTTCACCTCGTCGACCCTGTGCGCGTCGATCATTTCTCCCGACACACCGGTGTCCATGTGCTGGGAGGCCGATGCACCGCAACTGGCCTTGCGCCTGGACCGCGAGGAGGTGGAAAAACACTGTGCTCACCACCTGGGCCATCGGCTCGACACACCGCTGCGCTTCACGCCGACCTTTGCCCTGGACACACCGGGCGCGGCGTATTTCCTGCAACTGCTCGCGACCTTGATGGACGCCCTCGCCTTCGACGCCCACCCGATCCACAACCCCTTGGTGCTCAAGCAGTTCGAGGCCACGCTGATCAATGCACTGATCTATGGCCAGCCGAACAACCTGCAATCGCCTTTGCACAGCGTGCAGGCCTCGCGCAGGATTTCCCCTTACTTTGTCAGGCGCACCGAGGAGTTCATCCTCGCCCACGTCCATGATCCGCTGTCCATCGAGCAACTGGCCGAGCATGCCGGTGTAAGTGTGCGTACGCTGTTCTCGGGGTTCCGCGAATTTCGCGACACCAGCCCGATGGCGTTTTTGCGGGACGTACGCCTGGAGCAGGTACACCTGGAGTTACGCCAGCCGGGGAATGACTCGGTCACGGATATTGCGCTGAAGTGGGGCTTTGCCCACCTCGGGCGGTTTTCCCAGGAGTACCGCAAGCGATATGGGGAGTTGCCGTCGGCCACCCTGCGCTTTCGGCGGTGAGCCGCAGCCTCATGGGCTCACCGCGGCGGCTCGAGTAAGCGTACAGCGCCTTGCTCGCCCGGGCGCTCAGCGCTTGGCCAACAACCCACGCAGCAACAGCTCCAGCGCCCCTACGGCCTGGGCCAGCCGGGTATTGCCATCCTCCCCTTCGGCGATCCAGAACGCGGCTTCGGCCAGGCTGCCGTAGATCAGCGAAGCCAGGGCCTGGGGATCGGTCCGGGCGACGACACCACTGTCCATCAGGCGCTCCAGCAGACGCTGCATCGACGCCACGCAATCACGCTGTGAGTCCGGCGAAGCACCGCCCAGCACCGCCCTGGCATCGCGTAATACGATGCGCTGGATCTGCGGCTCCTGGGCCATCTGCAGATAAGCCCGGCAGCGAGCACAAAAGCCTTCCCACTCGTTCGTGGCAGTGTCACTGATCGCTTGCAGGCGCTGATCCATCTCGGCGTCGAGCTGCTCGACCACCGCCGCCAGCAGGCCTTTCTTGTCGCCAAAATGATGATAGAGCGCGCCACGGGTCAGGCCCGCCTGGGCGGTGAGGTCGTCCATCGAAGTGTCGGCATAGCCCAGTTCGCTGAAGACCCGACGGGCCGTGACCAGCAGGGTGGCGCGGGTTTCTTCCATCTCGCTGCGGGTGCGGCGAACCATTATCTTCTCCCTAACATTTCATTCGGACGACTATACAGGCCCATTCATACGCTGCGTATGTATTGTTCCCGGGCCATGCCCCTGTGGCAAGCCATGGCGCGATGGCGGCACTGGCTATCCGTCTGGGCGAAAAATCAGTGGCGGGTGCCCCCGCCGGATAAAGCGCTGACGCGCCCTTACAAATGAGATGAAATCTCATTAGTATGCCGGCTATTCGCGCAGTCGCTCAGCACAGGTAGCAGGGGCCATGGAGACGCAAAGCGATCTACAGAAACTCAGCACACTCTTTATCGGGCAGCGCAGCGCGCTGATCCGTATGCTATCGCGCGTGGTCGGCTGTGCCAGCCAGGCCGAAGACCTGGCCCAGGAGAGCTACCTGAAAGTGGCGAAGGCGCTGGGTAGCCGACCGATCGAGCACCTGCATCCGTTTCTCTACCAGACCGCGCAGTACCTGGCCTTTGATCACCTGCGCAGTGTGCGCAGCAAAAAACGCTTCGAGTGCCAGCTGGACGAAACCCTGGTCGTCGAAGTGCCGACGTCGGCCCCCGGTCCCGAAATTCAGGCCGAGAACCAGCAGCAACTGCAGCAGTTTCAACGGGTCCTGGCGACCTTGCCGATACGCCAGCAACAAATCCTGGTACTGCATAAACTGCAGGGCATGTCCCAGGGCGATATTGCCCAGCGCCTGCAAGTGTCCCTGAGTACGGTGGAAAAAGACCTGCGAACGGCCCTCAATGCCTGTGCCAACGTTATCGACTATCCATGACCGAACCGAGCCCTAGCCTTATCCCGAGCGACACTGCCAAAGCGCAGGCGGCCGACTGGTTCGCCCGGCGCGAGGAAGTTGCCGGCAACCTCCTGACCGCCCACCGCTTCGCCCAATGGCGCGATGCCGACCCGCAGCACGCCACCGCCTATGCGCAGTTGGAGGCGATGTGGAACACTCGCGCGTTCGAGCAAGCCCTGCAAAACCTGGCCATCGACCTGCCGTTGCCGCCCGTGCCCGTCAAGGTTTCGCGACCGCCGACCCGACGTCTCGCCTATGCAGCCGCGCTACTGGTCGCACTGGGCGTTGGCTGGATGGCCGACGTGCCGCTGCGCCTACAAGCCGATCACATGACCGATATCGCCCAGGTCGCGCCCTTTGACCTGGAGGACGGCTCGCACATTGTGCTGGGCAGCCACAGCGCAATCAGCACCGCCTTCGACGGCACCCATCGACGTATCCGGCTGCTGCGTGGCGAGTTGTATGTCCAGGCCGCCCATGACCCAAGCCGCCCGCTGAGCATCGAGACCGACGAGGCTACCGTCACCGTGGTCGGCACCCGATTCAGTGTCAGCCAACAGGACAGCGACGTGCTCGTCGCCGTGCGCGAAGGGGTGGTGCGGTTTGCCAACCGCACGGGTGAAGAGAGTCTGTTGCAGGCTGGCAACTGGCAGCAGCTCAGGGACGGGCACCTGCAAGCCTTGTCGCAGGAGGGCAGCGAACGGCAGATGGCCTGGCTCAATGGCCGCCTGTCTTTCCAGGATGCGCCGCTGGCGCAAGTGCTGGACGCCGTGCGCCGCTACTACCCGGCGCCCATCCTGCTGCTCAACGAGAGCGCCGCCACGCAACGCGTCAGCGGCAACTACCAGGTGGATAACCCGCAGGCCATCGTGCAGGCCTTGAGCAAAGTGACGGCCACCCGCCTGAATCGCCTGCCCGGCGGAACCCTGGTGATCCGCTAGACGCCAGCGCCCGCTCAAGCCGTGGAAAAATGTTTTACGGCTTTACAGCGCTCAACCCGTCAAGGATTTTGCTTTTGCAAATAATTCTTATTCGTTGCGGGGTTAGCATGCACTTTTCAGCACTCAATTCGCCTTATGCCCACAGCATTCTGGCGCTCGCCATTTGCCTGGCCTGTGGCAGTGCCGTTGCCGTCGAGCGCACGGGCACCCTGGCCAGCAGTGAGACGGCGCCCGTCCGGACATTCGCCATTGCCCGCCAGCCCCTGGGCGATGCCCTCGATCAATTGAGTGTGCAGAGCGGGCTGCAGATCGCCTATTCATCCAATATGGCCCAAGGCCTTGAATCCCCGGGCGTCAGCGGCCAGATGAGCACCGAACAGGCATTGACCCAACTGCTGCGGGGCACCGCGCTGAGCTTCGAGCGCAACGGCCCCAACGCCGTCATGCTCACGCTCAAGCCCGAGGAGACAGGTTCCGCAGACACCCTGGAGCTGGGTGCCACCACTGTCATCAGCAACCAGTTGGGGACCGTGACCGAGGGCACCGGCTCCTACTCGCCGGGCACCCTGGCCACGGCCACGCGCCTGGTGCTCAAGCCCCGGGAAACGCCGCAATCGATCAGCGTCGTCACCCGTCAGCACATGGATGATTTCGCGCTCGATAACGTCGACGACGTGATGCGCCACACCCCGGGGATTACCGTATCGGCCTACGACACCGACCGGACGAACTACTACTCCCGGGGCTTCTCGATCAACAACTTCCAGTACGACGGCATCCCCTCCGCCGTCCGCAACGTGGCCTATTCGGCGGGCAACACCTTGAGCGACATGGCCATCTATGACCGTGTCGAGGTGCTCAAGGGCGCTTCCGGCCTGCTCAGCGGCGCAGGTTCGTTGGGAGGCACCATCAACCTGGTCCGCAAGAAACCCACCGCCGAAGCGCTCGGCCATATCACTGCCGCCGCAGGCACCTGGGACAACTACCGCACGGAGGTCGACCTCAGCGGGCCGCTGACCGAAACCGGCAATGTGCGCGGGCGGGCGGTGACGGCCTATCAGGACAGCCGCTCGTACATCGACCGCTACTCCAACAAAAGCTCGGTGTTCTACGGCATCCTCGAATTCGACCTGTCGCCCGATACCTTGCTGACCGTGGGCGCCGACTATCAGGACAACAAGCCCAAGGGCTCCACCTGGTCCGGCAGTTTCCCGTTGTTCAACTCGGCGGGCGAACTCAACAGCGCCAAGCGCTCATTCAGCAACGCCACCGACTGGAGCAGTTGGCAGCAGTACACCCGGACCCTGTTCGCCACCCTGGAGCAGGAGCTCGGCGATGGCTGGGTGACCAAGCTGCAACTCGACCACAAGCTCAATGGCTACGATGCCCAGATGGGGGCTATCCAGTTCTATTGGCCGGCTCAGGATGGCAGCGCCGAAATCAACGCCCAGCGCTACAAGGGCGAAACCACCAGCGACTCGGCCGACCTCTATATCAGCGGGCCATTCGACTTCCTGGGCCGCGAGCATGAGTTGGTGGTCGGCGGTTCGATCAGCACCGCACACTGGAAGGGCAAGGGCTACTGGGACGAAACCTTCCCGGTGCCCAACCTTGTCGACTACTTCAACTGGCACGGCAACCTGCCCAAGCCGGACTGGGGCATGGCCTCGCAAGTCACCGACGACACCATCCGCCAGACCGGCATGTACCTGACCACCCGCCTGAACATCACCGATGATCTGAACATCATTCTGGGCGGTCGCGTGGTGGACTACACGCTGACCGGCACCACCGATACCTACCGCGAAACCGGACGTTTTATTCCCTACGCCGGCGCCCTCTATGACCTGACCGAGAACCTGACGGCCTATGTCAGCTACACCGACGTGTTCATGCCCCAGGAAAGCTACAACCTGGATCGCGACAGTAAGCTGATCGACCCCGACGAAGGCGAAAACTATGAGGTGGGCCTCAAGGGCGAGTATTTCGACGGCCGCCTGAATGCCAGCCTGGCGTACTTTGAGGTCAAGGAAAGCAACCGCTCCCTCCCCGACGACGCCTACAACAACCAGACACCCCGACCTGACAACTTCGCCTTCAAGGGCACCAACGCGAGAACCAAGGGCTATGAATTCGAGGTGTCCGGCGAGCTGAGCCCTGGCTGGCAGTTGCAGGGCGGCTATACCCACAAAGTGGTGCGCGACGACACCGGCAAAAAGATCTCGACCTTCGAGCCCGAGGATCAGGTCAGCGTGTTTACCATCTACAAACTCAAGGGCGACCTGGACAAGGTCTCCATCGGCGGCGGTGTACGCTGGCAGAACACGGTCTGGCAGAACATCTACAACAGCCGCAAGGACGCCTACGAAGACTTTTCACAGGAGTCCTACTGGGTGGTGGACTTGATGACCCGCTACCAGTTCACCGAAAACCTGTCGACCACGCTGAACGTCAACAACATCTTCGACAAGTCCTACTACACCAATGTCGGGTTCTACAATTCCGCGATCTACGGCACCCCAAGACACTTGATGGTGACCACGCGCTGGGACTTCTGAGACACGCCCCCCTGCCCCGCCGATGGTCGCACGCTCCCCGGGAAAGCCCGGCTTTCACAGGGAGCGCTGCGGTGTCGGCCTACTTAACCTTGCGGCTCAGGTCATCCAGGCTGCGCTTGAGGTTCTGCAGTTCGCGGTCCTGATCGCTGACCGTACGCTTGAGGCTCGACAGCTCGCTGGAACTTGAACTGGAACCGCTGCTGCGCTTGAGCTCCTCAACCTGTTTGCGCAGGTTGCCAATCTCGCCCTGCTGGTCCTTGACCGTGCGCTTGAGGTCGGACAGCTCGCCGCTGCTCACACTCGAACTGGTGTTGCGTTTGAGGTCCGCGAGCTGGCGTGCCTGCTCATCCTTGCTGCGTTGCAGGCCATCGAGCGTTGCCTGCATTTTCTTCAGGTCATCCACGTCGAAACCACTGCTGCGCAGCGTATATCGGCCACCGGGTTCGAGGTGGGTCACCGCCACATTGTCATAGGAGCTGGCGCTCATGTTGCTGACCTCAATATCGGCCAGCGCCGATCCACAGACCAACATCGTGCCCAGCATCAACGCAGGCAGGCAAGGCATGGAAACGACACGGGAGCGGTTACGGCTGGACATCACTTGAATTCCTTGTGCGCGCCAGGATGGCACATCGCTATGACTTGGCTTTAGACACTTTGTTCCCGGGGTCCTTGCACGCAGGACCGGGGAGAGGGAGCGCGCCCGTGCCGATTCGACGGCCGGGCCAAAACAAAAAGCCCCGGCTCAGGCAAACCGGGGCTTTCGAAGGTGCCAGCCAGCCTGCTCAGCGGCCTACTTGAAGCAGTACTCGTAGAGGCACGTCTGGAAGCCGTACTTCAATTCGAACTCGCCTTCCAGCACGTTGTTCTCCTTGACGTACTGCTCCCACGCCACCTGCATTTCCTGGAGCTTGGCCGGCTCGCGGTGGGCCAGGTTGCGGCTTTCAGTCGGGTCGTCCTTGAGGTTGAACAGACGCCAGGCGGAATCACCGTAGGGTTGATTCACCCAACTGATTTTCCAGTCGCCCTTGCGCAACGCCTTGCGCCCGAACAGCTCCCAGCCGATCTGGCGCTCCCCCATGGCCTGCCCTTCCAGCAGGGGCAGCATGCTTTTGCCCGCGATGGTCTGAACCGGCCGGCCCTGGAAAGTCTTGCCCAGGGGCGGTACAGCGGCCAGGTCGAGCAGCGTCGGCATCAGGTCCATTACATGGACCACATCGTCGCGCCGGGTGCCTTGCAGATGAGCCTCTTTGAGCATCCTGGCGCTGATGATGGCCGGCGCACGGATCCCGCCTTCGGTGACAAAGCCCTTGAACAGCGGATAGGGCGTCGAGCTGACCTGGGCCCATTGCGCGCCATAGTCGGCATACGAACCTTTGTGGCCGAGGTTTTTCAGGCTGTTGTCAAAGTCGCGGGCGAGCCATGCCTTGTTGCCCGGCAAGTCCACCGGGCTGTTGCCATCGGCACCGTTGTCGGAGATGAAAACGATAAAGGTGTTGTCCAGCTTGCCCTGGTCTTCCAGGTACTTGAGCAGGCGCCCGATATGGAAGTCCATGTTGGACACCATTGCCGCGTAGATTTCCATATTGCGCGCTTCGCGCTCGCGCTGTTGCGGGCTCAACTGCTCCCAGCGCGGAAGTCCTTTGGCCATGGGCGTGTTCGCTTGCGTATCGGCACTGACGATGCCGAGCGCCTTCTGGCGTTCCAGGCGTGCCGCGCGGATCTGCTCGTAGCCGCCGTCGTAGCGCCCCTTGTACTTGTCCAGCCACTCATCCGGCGCATGCAGCGGCCAGTGGGGCGCGGTATAGGAAAGCATGGCCATAAAGGGCTTATCGCTACCCTTGTCGGCTTCCAGGTAACTGATCAGGCGATCAGTATAGAACTCGCTCGAATAGAACCCCTTGGGCACCTCGACCTGCTTGCCGTCTTCACGGTAGATGGCCTTGGGGTCAGCCGCGATAATAGCGTGCTGGTCATCGAAGTGACTGGCCCCACCCTGGACCAGAATAAACGAACGCTCGAAGCCCCGGGCCTTCGGGCTGGTCTCCTCGGTCCGGCCCAGGTGCCACTTGCCTGTGGTGTAGGTGTGGTAGCCCGCCTCCTTGAGTACCTGGGCCACCGTCACCATGCGGTCGTTGAGAAAGCCTTCATAACCTGGCTGGCCCTGTTGGAACGGTTGCAGCAGCTCACCCATATTGCCCAATCCCGCGACATGGCTATCGGCCCCCGAGAGCAGCATCGCCCGTGTCGGCGAGCACACCGGCGCGGTGTGGAAGTTAGTCAACTGCATGCCCTGAGTGGCCAGGGAATCGATATTCGGCGTATCGATCTCGCCGCCATAGCTGCCCAGGTCGCTGTAGCCCAGGTCGTCGGCAACGATAATCAGAAAGTTGGGACGCTCGTCCGCGGCCATGGCCCCATGGCAGACAGAACCGAGCAGTAGGCTCAGCCAGAGCTTCTTTATCCAGGTCATCGTGTGGCACCTCTTCGTTATTTTTATGGGTCGAGGTACCAGTATGTGGAGCCTGCCGCCGACGCCGATAACGCGAGAGCGCAAGTGCTTATCCATGCGCGCCATTCTTTTTCCCGAGCTCTGGGGAGGCGCTCGAACCCCCGTCATCATGGGGGTCCCCGGGTACCCAGGTACCCGCCAACAACCTTGGCGAGGTGCGCGTCGATGTCTCAGTCCTGCCCGTGGTCCTGGCCGTCCCCGTTCTGGCGAGCGCTGCTCATGCTCGGCATGTGGCTGCCCGGACTCGTGTTCGCGAGCGCCCAGGCACCGATGCAAAAAACCAGCGAGGGCTATGTCGATTCAGGCCAGTGCCAGGCTTGTCACAGGCGCCAGGCCGAGCAGTGGACGCAGTCCCATCACAGTTGGTCGATGCGGCTACCCGAGGCGCAGAACGTACTCGGCAATTTCGCCAACCAGACCTTTAGCGACGACGCTGGCGTCGAGGTGAGGTTCACTCGCCGTGGCGAGCGCTTCTTTATCAATGCCCAGGACGAACAGGGCCAGCGTCGGGACTTTCCAGTGGCCTATACCTTTGGCGTATTCCCGCTCCAGCAATACCTGATCGAGCGCCCGGGTGGCCGCCTGCAATCGCTGACCGTGGCCTGGGACAGCCGGGCCAGGGAAGACGGTGGCCAGCGCTGGTTTTCCCTATACCCCGGCCAGCGCTTCACCCCGGACGACGCGCTGCACTGGACCGGCCGTTCGCAGAACTGGAATGGTATGTGCGCGCAGTGCCACTCCACGGATTTGCAAAAGGCCTACGACGAGCAGCAGGACAGCTTTGCCACCACCTGGAGCGAGTTGGCCGTCGGCTGCCAGTCCTGCCACGGTCCCGGCGCCGCGCACCTGGCATGGGCCACACAGCCCAAGGCACGGCAAGCGCACGCCCGTACCGCCGCCGAGCGTGGCCTGGCGGTGAGTTTCAGCCCCCGGGTCAAGGGCTACGAGGTCGAACAATGTGCCCGTTGCCATGCCCAGCAGGAAAGCCTGGGCGGCGGCCCCCGGCCAGGTATGCCCTTGCTCGATAGTGCGCACCCGACCTTATTGTCTGCGGGGGCCTATTTCGCCGACGGCCAGCAGCAAGGCGAAGTGTTCGAGTACGGCTCCTTTGTGCAAAGCCGGATGTACGCAGCTGGCGTAACCTGCAGTGATTGTCACAACCCGCACAGCGGCAAACTGTATGCGCAAGGCAATACCTTGTGCACCGCCTGCCACAACCCCCAGGGCAACCCACGCTTTGCCACGCTGGAAAAAAAGCGCTACGACAGCCCGGCCCACCATTTCCACCCGGCAGGCAGCCCGGGCGCACAGTGCACCAACTGCCACGCACCGAGCCGTAACTACATGCTGATCGACGCGCGCCGGGACCATAGTTTCCGTCTGCCACGGCCCGATCTGTCCGCCAGCACCGGTGCTCCGGATGCCTGCACCGGTTGTCATACCGACCGCACCGCGCAGTGGGCCAGCGAGCAGATCAGCCAGCGTTTCGGGCCCGAGCGGCCGGCGCACTACGGTCCAATCCTACAGCAGGCCCGCGCGCACGATCCCGAAGCGCTGGCCCTGACCACACAACTGATTACCGATACCACCCGCCCGGCCATCATCCGCGCCACAGCCATCGAGGCATTGGCCGAATATGGCGCGCCCGCCATTGAGGGCTTGAGCCAGGCCCTGGCCGATCCCCAGGCCCTGATACGCAGCAGCGCCGTGCGGGCCATGGCCGGCTGGTCGGCCGAGCAACGTTTGCAACGGCTACCTGCACTGCTCACGGACCCGGTCCTGGCCGTGCGTGACCAGGTCGCCCGTGGCCTGGCAGATGTACAGGCGCAGCTGCCCGTCGAACAGCGTCAACGCCTGCAAGCCCTGCTTGACGATCACCGCGCACGCTTGCGTGCCAACGCCGACCTGCCGGGTATTCGCTTCAACCTGGCCAGCCTGCTGGAACGCCAGGGGCAACACGAGCAAGCCATTGCCCAGTACCGCCAAGTGCTACGCCAGGATCTCGACTTCACCCCTGCACGGATCGCGCTAGCGCGCTTGCTGCTCAATCACGGGCAACCGGATGCCGCCCTGGACGTGCTGGACACCGGCGCCCGTCGTGGCGCGCAGTCGGGTGGTTTCAGCGACCTGGCCTACGCGCTCGGCTTGCTGCAAGCCGAGCGCAAGCAGCCGCAACAAGCCGTGCACTGGCTGGAGAAGGCCCGCGCCGGGCAACCGCGCAACCCCCGGCTGTATTACAACCTGGCATTGCTCTACAGTCAGCTCAAGCAACCCGAACAGGCCCGGCGGGTGGTGCTGTCGGGCCTTGAACAGGCGCCACGGGATATCGATCTGTCCTATGTGGCCGCCTACCTGAGTGTTCGATCCGGCCAACTGGACCTGGCCCGGGGCTACCTTGAACAGGTGCTCGCGCAACAACCCGAACATGCCGAGGCACAGCGCCTGCTGGCCTACGTGCAAAAACACGGTTAATCGTCATCCGCCACCTACCGACACACGGCTATGCCGGCCAGGCCGGCTCAATAATAAGAAAGGTCGCTGTCATGAACACAACTGCTACGTCCCAATGGCCCGCCCGCTCCCTTGCGCTGGATCGAGGCGAAGAACGGCCACCGCTCGCCGGATTGCCCTTTGCAGCCAGCCCGTTACTGCGAACCCACTGCGCCGAACAGGCCCAGGCGTACCTGAACCAACAGATCGAAGAACGACGGATTCACCTCAAGAGCCAGGCGCCCCTGGAGATCAATTTCACCCTCCAGGCCCTGCCACAATTGAAGCTGTTCGGCGCCAGTTGGGGCCGTGAAGTGCGGGTGAGTTCCAGCCCGCTCCACTCCTGGCACGCGATCCTGCCTCTGCAAGGGGCGATTTCCAGCCCTGGGCAAGGGCTGCAGGCCGTGCCCGGCCAGCTCCTGGTCTTCACTCCGGGGCATGAGGTGGATGTGGTCTGGCACGAGAGCACCCAGGCGGTGGTGGTCGCCCTGGATACCGCCCTGCTGCGCCAGCATCTGGAGCGTCATCACCAGAACCAGGTGCCTCGTCTGCCGCCACAGGCCCTCTTGATCGAACAGTGTCACCCAGCGCTGCTGACCCTGGGCAATCTGCTGAGGCTGGTCGACATGGAGGGCAGCAACCCGTCCGGACTGCTGGCTTCGCCCATCGGCCAGGCGCATATCCAGCACCTGTTCTGCGAGAACCTGCTGAGTCTGGTGCCGACGCTCGACCGCCTGCCCCAACGCTGTCTGCTGCCCGGGACCGTCAAACGGGTTGTGGATTACATCCAGGCACACCTGCACACACCGCTGCTGATCACTGAGCTGGTCAATGTCAGCGGTGCCAGCAGGCGCAGCCTGGAGCAAGCCTTTCGCAAGAATATGGGCACCAGCCTGCAACGCTATATCCAGGGTTGCAGGCTGCAAGCCATCCGCGAAATCCTCCAGCAGCACCAACCCGCCGAGTTGCAGATCAGCGAGTTGGCGCTCCAATGGGGGTTTGCCCAGCCCAGCCATTTCACCTCGGCCTACAAGCAGGCCTTCAACGAACTTCCCTCACAAACCCTGGCCCGGCCGCGCTGAGCCTTACCAAATGATCCAGGTGTAGGTGGTGATCAAGCGATTCTCCGTATAGTCATTGGCATGCTGGAATTTGGCCTCGATATTGCGCCACTCCACGCCCAGGCCCTTGAGCGGACCGTTTTGCACCACATAGGAGAGAAACAGGTCGCGCTCGCTCTCGTGGCTGTCACTCAGTTCGCCACCGCGGTCGATGCCGGTGCCGCGCTGATAGCGCGTCAAGAGCCTCAGGCCCGGCAGGCCCATGGCCGCAAAGTCATAGTCGTAGCGCGCCTGCCAGGTACGTTCGTCCGGCTTGATAAACGCCACCGCCGACCAGCTCAACAAAAAGGGCTGCGGCGTAAAGCCGTTCAGCGTGGGAAACGCACTGTCGCCCAGCATTCGCTGATACCCCACGGCAACGGCATGAGGGCCCTTGCGCAGGGTGGCCAATGCTCCATAGGCGCGGTTGTCGATGTCGCCATACAGCGCCCGACCGTCCTCGCGGTTGTCGAAATAGCGCACATCGGTGCGCAGGCTGTAGCCATTGCCCAACGCCGTGTTGAACGCCAGCCCCAGGTAGCGCTGCTGATAAATGTCTTCGAGTTGCGCCTGGAAGTAGCTGGCCGAGATATCAGGTGTGAAGGCGTAGGTGGCCCCACCCAGGTTCATCCCATCGCTGGGACGACGCGGCCCGTTGGGCCCGGTGAACAGATAGAGCTTTTCGCGATTGGAGGATTCGCGAGTGCTGATCTCGCTCAGCCGTCCGGCAGTCAGGGTCAGTTTGTCGACCTCGTTGGAGGTCACCAGCGCACCTTGAAAGGTGGTCACCAGTTGCCGTGAATCATCCAGCGAGACCACCGGCAACAGGGGCCGTAGCTCGCCGATTTTCAGTTCGGTTTTCGCGTACTTGAGTTTTGCGGTCAAGCCTGCACGTCCGTAGTCGTGCACCGGCTCGCCGCTGGAGCGGTCGAACGGCAGCACACTGTCCGGCCCGCGACCACCACCGCCATCCAGGCGCACGGCATATTGCAGGTCGGCATCGAGGCCAAACTGCAGCGGCCCTTCGGTGTAGCCCGAGGTGAAGCGCAGGTCGAAACCCTGGCTCCAACTGCCGTCGCGCGAGACGCGTGGATGGTTGCCCTGCCAGTCTCGGTCGACAAAAAAGTTGCGCATCCCCAGGTTCAGATGGCTGTCGTCAAGCCATTCGGCTTGCGCTGCCCAGGGCAATATCAGGCCAATCAGCGGGGCGGCTTTGAGGTATCTGCAAGGAAGTGAAGTCATGGCGCCTCTACCTTTTTTATAGTTGTTGTAGAGGGCCAGTATTCTTGCCAACACCGCGAGACAGTTATCACCAGCGCGCAACCGTTAACGCTCTGGCGCACAAATTAAAAAATGCAGCGCCCGCCAGCTACCGTCAGCCAAAATGGGTTTACTGCCAAGCAAGCACCGCGCACTGTGGTCCTTGCACTGCATTGATAGCCCTTGGACTCAATAGCCAGAGCACGCTGTGCAGCATCGTTGTGCCCAATATGCAGTCCTCGATTTCCAGGCCATGGCGCCGGACAAGGGGAGCGTCTTCGCAACGGCCCATCGCTGCCCCTATCGATCCAAAGAAGAGTGTTATCGCAGGTCTTGAATCACCTTAAAAAGCCCGCCCCGCGCGGGCTTTTTGTGAGTGGCTATCTATGTCCATCCCCCCTATCCTTGCCCTTCTCGCCGACCGTCCCCAGGTGACGCCCAGCGCCCTGGGAGCCTTCGCCTCGGTCGATCTACAGCAACATAAACACCCGCAGGATTTCATTCCATGTCGTCTTCAACCTTCAGCCTCGACCGCCACTATCGCAAGGCTGACCGCATCATGCTGGGTGTGCTCTGGCTGATGTTCATTTACTCCCTGGGTCTGGCTGCCTGGAATGGCACATGGGGCCAGGCGCTCCTGGTGGGTGGCGGCACCCTGCTGGTTCTGCACATGCTCAATGCGCTGATACCCGGTCGCCGGCTTCTGCGCTGCTGTGTCGGCATGGCCTTCATGATGTTCTCGGCCTTGCATATCAATCAGGCCGGTGGCACTACCGAAATGCACTTCGGCATTTTTGTACTGTTGGCCGTGTTGGTCTACTACCGGGACTGGCTGCCGATCCTGGTCGCCGCCGCCTTTATCGCCGTGCATCACCTGACCTTCTTTGCCCTTCAGCAAGCCGGCTTCGGGGTGCATATCACCCATGCGGAGGGCAACTGGCCGATCATTTTCCTGCATGCCTTCTACGTGGTATTGGAAACCGTCATCCTGATCTATCTCGCCATCCAGGCCCACCGTGAAGCCTGCGAGGCGCAGAGTCTGCTCCTGGCCGTGAACCAGATGACCGACGAGGAGCGTGTCGACCTCAGCCAGCGCAGCCAGGACCTGGGCCCGGTGAGCCGGCGCTTCAACCGTTTTGTCGAGCAACTCGACAGCCTGGTGGCCGTGGTGTCGCGCGATACCCAGGGTTTGAACACGCTGGGTCAGGAGCTGGCGCAGACCACCCAGTATTTGCGCACGGGCTCGCACCAGCAGTTGGACGAAACCCGCTATATGACCGACGCCATGCAGCAGATGGGCAGCGCCATCGAGGACGTCGCGACACACGCCGAAGCAGCCGCCCAAAGCGCACGCCAGCTCAATGACGAGGCCCGCGACGGCAGCCACGCGGTCCAGGGTGGCCTGGAAGAAACCGCACGCCTGGCGGCGCAGATCGACCGCAGCGACCATCAAGTCCAGGCCTTGGCTGAACAGGCTGAACAAATCGGACAGGTCCTGGATGTGATCCAAGGCATTGCCGGGCAAACCAACCTGCTGGCGCTCAATGCCGCCATTGAAGCAGCACGCGCCGGCGAAGCCGGTCGCGGGTTTGCCGTGGTCGCGGATGAGGTACGCAACCTATCGAGGAAAACCGCAGCTTCAACCGAGGATATCCGCGCCATTATCGACCGCCTGCAACAAGGTAGCCGCGAGGCCGCAAGCGCCATGCACAGCAGTCGCAGCAGCGTCGAGCAGTGCGTCACCAGCAACCAGCGCACCGCGCAGCTATTGGCACGCATGGCGGCCGGCATCGAGACCATTACCCAGATGAACCAGTTGATCGCCACCGCCACCCACGAACAGAGCGCGGTCAGCAGCGAAATTGGCGGCCATGTGTTGGGCGTCCAGTCCATCGCGCAGAGCAACTACCACTACGCCCAGGCACTTGAACAGCACAGCGAAACCCTGCTGGGCTCGGCTCGGGATCTGATGGCACTGACCACACGCATCCAGGTGAGCTAGTCCGCGCCTGGATACAGCGCTGCCGCAACGGTGCTCACAATTCAAACGATAAATCCAGCTACCTGGTATCGCACTTGGCGATGCCAGATAACGCCGGATGCGATTGGCGTGCGACCGGCCAGGAACGCCACGCTCACGCCTTAGCGGGCCGCGACATCCCTGGGTTTGTAAAAGAGAAAATCACCGATCTGGGTGGTCTTGATATACGCCCGGGCCCACGCCGGCGCCACACTGCGATCATGGAAATACAGGGCCCCGTCGGTGCGATCCGGCAGCTGTTGATTCAGCGCCTTGCGCGCCACTTCCTTGGCAATGGTGTAGCGGTCCGCCTCCTCGACCTGATCGGGGCGCCCATCGCACCACCAGGAGAACTGGCAGGGGCTTTTCTCCGCGCCCTGCTTGACCACTTCGCAGACGGTGCCCGGAAAGCCTTCATGGCCCAATCGGTTGATCACCACATTGGCCACCGCTTCCATATCCCGGGTCTCACCGCCCTTGGCCTCCCAATAGATCGTGCGTGACAGGCAGGTGATCGCATCATCCACCGGCGCTTGGCCAGCCGGGTCAACGGCCTGCACCTCGGTCTTGCTGATCGGGGCGGCCTGGGGCGCAGCCCGAGGGCTTTCCTTGTCCGCCGCCTTTTGCTCCAGGACTTCGGCCTTTTCCTGGGCCTGTTCCTGCACCGCTGGTTGCGGATCGGCAGCCGCAGCGTGACCGGCCATTAACAGCGTGAAACTCAAAACGGTAAGAAGGCGCATGTTCGAGCCCTGAGAACGAAGCCTATGGATGCCCCTTTCAGCACGACAAGCGGTCGCAGGGGCCGACGGCTCGCGAACGGGCCTTGAAGGATCGACCACCGGCCGCGCCAATCATTCCACCCGCCGCGACGAGCGCGTCGTTCCTCACCCGGGCAATCTCGCGCAACGTCAGCCACTTCGTTGGCGAACGGGCGTTCGCACGCACATCATCAATCCAATCGGCGTTGTTGTTTCTGGGTTGCCCGGGATGGCGGGAAGAACCCGTTTCAAGCCTGGTTTACCCTGGGCGGCGCGCCACGCCTTCACCTCGTTGACGGCGACTTCAGGTGCGAATTCCCCGGCCAGATCGCCAGCCGGCATTGCGCCGGGCTGGCAGTTTTTCAGTTGAACTCAAGACGCTGCCGCCAAGACGCTGACCGCGGCAGCCGGGTCATCCAGGCGCATCTGGATCAGTGCGACCCGCTGCCCCTGCGGTCCGACGCGAGCTTCAATGGCGTAGGGCACAAAACCCAGCTGCGGATACAGCAGCAGCCCGGCGACGTTCTCGTTGAAACACGACAAGCACACCTCGCGGGCGCGGTAATGCTCAACGGCCTGGCGGATCATCTGGCGCACCAGGTACCGGGCAATGCCCTGTCCACGCTGTTCGGGCGCGACGATCACGTTGCCGATCGAACAGACACCGCCCTCTTCCCATTGATAGAAATTGGCAAAACCCACCACTTCGCCCTCACGCTCGACCACCGTCGAGTTGGCGCGCTGGGCAATGGAGTCTTGCAACTGCTCGGGGGTCAGCGGCCAGGAGGCCTTGGGAAAGAAGAAATACAATTCATCTTCATGGCGGGCAAAGCCACAGATACGGGCAATATCCTGCTGCGCCACGGGGCGTGAACTCAGGGTCATGGTCGTCCTCCTGACGAGTGATGGTCGCCTGGATTCTGGCATAGCCCTTGTGCAGGAGCGAGCGTACTCGTCCCTGCACAAAGACGCGGGCGATCAGTGCGACAGCGCCCGCAGGTCGAGGCGACCGTCCAGCAATGGTGGGCACCAGTAGTAGCCACCGGTCAGCGGCCGGCTAAAGCGATACAGGCCATCGACAATACCGTCTTCCTGGCCGCTCATGCGCCGCAGCTGCATCTCGAAGGCATCGAGGGAATGACCGAAGGCCAGGAAGAACAGACCGGCGCCCTGCTCGTTCGACCAAGGCATGGAGCGGCGCACCACAAAGGCTTCGGGCTCGAAGCTTTCCTGGGCAGTACGCTTGACGTGGGCAGACTCGGGAGCATCATCCAGCTCTTCGTTGTCGCTTTTGCGCCGGCCCATGATGTTGTCCTGCTCGTGCTGGGGCATGTCGGCAAAGCCGTCCAGATCGTGCTTCCATTGCTGCAGGGCGGCAAAGCTGCCGCCCTGCAGGCCCGGCAAAGCCTGAGCGACAATGGCCGCCTCGATGGCCGCTTCGTCGTGCGGATTCTCGGTGCCGTCTTCGTAGCCGGTCAGGTCGAAACCGCTCTTGTGCCGGAACGCCTCGGTCATCTGGACCAGGCGCAAAGCCGGTGCCAGCGCCAGTTCCAGCGCGCGGCTACGCAGCAGCAACTCGCCACGGTCATCACCGTGCAACCAGCACCAAAGCGCATGCTGGGTCGACGGGTTATCCACACCCGGCCCGGTAATGATCGGGAAGGCACGCAGGCCTTCGATCCGAGCGCCCAGGGCAGTGACCAGCGACTCGCCAAACCCGACCACAGCATTCTGTCCATCCAGCCACTGCGTCAGCGCATCGAGCGCCGCCGGCAGGGCTTCGCTGCTGACCAGGTCGAAAAACAGATGACGGGCCTGCACAGGTACGGGAGCGGCAAGGATGCCGGGCTGGTAGTGGCTCATGAAAATACCTCGTGAAAAGTGTGGAGTTTACCCGCTGCGTCGGCGCACTGCGCGGGTAATGGCGCTTTCGCGAAGACGGCCCGGCCATGGCGTCCAGGCGCCGCCCGGGCATGTCTGACTCAGCTCGACAATTGGTTGGCGAATTGCCCGACCGCGCTGACGACTTTTTTCGCCCCGTCCTGGATCTCGACAATCACCGTGCCCGCTTCCGCGGCCAGCGCCAGCCCCTGTTCGGCCTGGATCTGGCCATCGGTCATCAGCGCCACGGCATCGCGGGCCATGTCCTGGTTCTGGCGGACCACACCGACAATCTCCTCAGTGGCCTTGCTGGTACGCGAGGCCAGTTGGCGGACTTCATCGGCGACCACGGCAAAACCGCGGCCCTGCTCACCGGCCCGAGCGGCTTCGATGGCGGCGTTGAGCGCCAGCAGGTTGGTCTGTTCGGCAATCCCGCTGATGGTCTTGACGATGGTGCCGATCACCTGGGACTGCTCGTTGAGGGCCTCGATGCCCTGGCCGGCATGCTGCATGTGCGTGGCCAGGTCGCGCATCACGTTCACCGCCTGGGTCACCACACTGGTACCGCGCTGGGCGGTGCTGTCAGTCTGCAACGAGGTGCTATAGGCAATATTCGCGGCTTCGGCGACGGCCATTTCCTGATTGACCTGCTCGGTAATCACGGTGGCGAACTTGACGATCTTGTAGAGTTTTTCGTTGGCGTCGAGCACCGGGTTGTAAGACGCCTCCAGCCAGACCGCACGACCGTGGCTGTCGATCCGCTTGAAGCGCTCAGCCACAAACTCGCCATTATTGAGCCGACGCCAGAAGTTTTGATAAGCCTCGCTGTTGTACTCGGCCGGCTCACAGAACATGCGGTGATGCTTGCCCTGAATCTGCGCCAGGCTGTAGCCCATGCCATTGAGAAAACGGTCGTTGGCCGTCAGCACTTCGCCCTTGAGGTTGAACTCGATCACCGCGGTCGAACGCAACAGCGCGCCGATCAGGTTCTCGTGTTCACGAGAGGTCTCGATGGTTCGGGTCAGATCGTCGGCGTAGATCGAATAGTTGAGGATCTGCCCGGCCGAGTTGCGGATCGGTTGCAGGATCGAACGCAGCCAGGCCTCGTGGCCATTCTTGCGCAGCAGGCGGATCGCCCCGCTAAAATGCTCGCCACGGGCCAGGGCATGCTTGAAACGCTGATGGAAGTCGGAATGACGCAGGTAGCTTGGGACGAACTCATCGAGATGCCGGCCCATCAACTCGCTGCCCTGGTACTGCATCTCGCGGGTGAAATTGGCGTTCACCGACTCAATACGCCCATCGGTATCGAGGGTGATCGAGAGCATTTCGCTTTCCAGGCTTTCTTTCACTTGCTGAAGGCTGGACAGTTCTTCGCGCAGAGCCGACAGCTCCTGCTTCAAGCGTTTGTTGAACATGGTGGCACCGGGGGGCAGGGAGGATTGCGGCAATCAGCCATTGAGATCGGCACCGCCGACCTTTTCTGAAGGTCCAGGAGAAAGGTTCAGTCACAATTATTTCAGCGGTATTTTCGCCCAGGCTGGCAGGCCGTGCTCCTGGCGCTCCCCCCCCAGGCTCTGGGTTGGTTTTAACGGGCCATCTGTGCATTGAGTCTGCGGCCGGGATGCCAATAATCGACGGTCGTCCCACTCCAGGAAGACCACCATGAGCCTGCACACCCGCACTCGCCGCTTGACGATCCCACAACTGGTGGCCATGAAAGGCCAACACAAGATCGTGTCACTGACTGCCTACTCCAGCTTTATGGCACGGCTGATCGATCCCCATGTCGACTTTATTCTGGTCGGCGACTCCACCGCCATGGTCGGCTATGGCCGCGCCTCGACCCTGGATATGAGCCTGGCCGAAACCATCGCCCATACCCGCGCGGTCGTTGCCAGCAGCCGTCTGGCCTGCGTGATCGCCGACATGCCGTTTGGCACCTATCAGGAATCTCCCGAACTGGCGTACCGGCACTGTGCCCAAGTGCTTGCCCGCACCGGCTGTGACGCCATCAAGCTCGAAGGTGGCCAGGCCCTGGCGCCCACGGTGGAGTTTCTGGTGGCCCGGGGCATTCCGGTCATGGCCCATATTGGCCTGATGCCGCAGTACGTGAATGTGATGGGCGGCTTCAAGGCCCAGGGCTTGAACCCCGCGACGGCCGACCGGATTGTCGCGGACGCCCGCGCGCACCTGGAAGCGGGCGCCTTCAGCCTGCTGCTCGAAGGCGTCGCCGAAGCGCTAGGCCGACGGATCACCGAGCTGTCGCCCATGCCAACCATCGGCATCGGCGCTTCGCCCGCCTGCGACGGCCAGGTCCTGGTGACCGAAGATGCCCTGGGCCTGGGCGGCGCGTGTGTCCCTCGCTTCGTCAAACAATACGCCGATGCCGGCGCCCTGATCAGCCAGGCCTGCGCCGCCTTTGCCCGCGAGGTGCGCGACGGCCACTTTCCGCAATCGGAGCATTGCTACGGGGTGAGTTGAGCCTCGGCATCGATGGCTCGCGCCAGGCATTCCAGGGCCTGGCCAATGTCCTGCTGCCAGTCGAGGGTGTAGCTCAGGCGCAGATGCCGGGGCCACTGCCCCTGGGCACTGAACAATTCGCCCGGGGCAATCACGATGCCCTGGGCCAGCAGCCGCTCGCATACCTGGCGCATCTCCACGGGCGCAATGGCCTCGGCCCAGAAAGTAGCCCCGCCCACCGGCGCAACCACCCGCAATTGCCGCGCACAGTGTTGCGCTAGCAGCTCGCCCATGCGCTGCATACGGGCCTGCAACAGACTGCGCAATTGCTTGAGATGGGCCTCGAATCGGAGCGAGCCGAACAACCGGGCAATGGCCCGCTGGCGGCTGGGCGACAGGCGCGCCGCCTGTTCGAGAAACACCCGCTGCAACGCGACATTCTGGCCTCGGCACAGCACATAGCCATAAGGCGCCTCGGCGCCGATCAGCTTGTCGAAGGCGCCGAACACCAGCACACGTGCGGGTTCGACACAGTCCCTGAAGCGCAGCCCGGCGGCGCTAAAACCCAATTCGCCATAGCTGTCATTTTCAAACAGCCAGATCGCGCGCTGCGTCAGCCAGGCCGCAATCTGACGCTTGTCGGCGTCCGGCATCGCGCTGCCATGGGGACTGCTCCAGGTTGAGGAAAACACTGCGAGACGCACCGGTTCATCCTGCAGGATGCGTTGCAAGCGCGCCAGGTCGACACGGCCGCAGGCGTGCAGGGGGATCTCGACCACCCGGATCTGCGCGGCCTGCAACTGTCGCAACACCGCCCAGGAACAGGGCGACTCCACTACGGCCACGCTATCGCCCAACGCCAGGGCCTTGAGTGCCAACCCCAGAACAGTGCGCAGATCGGCGCCGACATACACGTCTTCAGCCTGCCAGGCATTGGCCAGGGAGCGGGTATAGCGCTCGGCCAATGCCGCACGCAGCGGTGGCTCGCCCAAGGGCTGGTAGAGCGGCATGGCGGCGTGCGGATACTGGCGCAGCAGTTCCCGCTCCAGCGCCAGCAGGGGTTTATCCAGGGATAACAACAGCGCGGGGGCATCGCTGCTCAAGGCGAGCATGCCCGGCTGGCGGGCGCTGCTGAACACCCGGTCGAGCAATGCGCCTGAACCTGGCTCAAGCGGCACGCTGACCGCCCCCCGGGTGAAATAACCGAATTTCGCCCTGGCCACGACCCGGCCCTCGTCTTCAAGCAGGGCATAGGCGTACTTGGTGGTCGACACCGAGACGTCCAGGCGCCGCGCCAGCTGGCGCAAGGACGGCAATTTATGCCCAGCGGGCGCCGAATCGACCAGCCCACGCAGATAGCGGTAGGCCGCCTGGTAGGCATAGTTCGGCGGGCCACTCACCGGACACGATCGCTCAACGGGATTTGGCCAGGGCAATGGCCGCCTGAATCGCGGCACGGGCCTGGGGGCTATTTTTCCAGCAACTGGAACCCACCAGCGCCGAGGCCTGAGTCACGATATCCAGGGCATCGGCCTCGCTCAACTGAGCCAGCGAGTCGAACCCCATCTGCTCAAGCCGGCCCACCACGGTAGGGCCGACACCTTTTACGGCCAGCAGGGCCTGGCGTTCATCGGGAGGAAACGGCATGGGGCAATCCTTTGTCACCATTGAAAGGGCGGGCATTGTTGCATGTTTTCAACGTCCCGAGCCTCGCCAACGCCAACCTGACTGGCCATTTGCCTGACAAGCGCTAAGGTTGCAACTCCCCCTTAGCTGCTGACAAGGAACCCAGCATGTCGATACGACTGACCATCACCGTTGCCCTCGCCGCCCTCACCTTCAGCGCCGTTGCCCATGCCGATAGCCAACTGCAACTGGGCGATCGCGAACGGGTCACGCGGCTCTTCGCCTACCCCAACAACTGCAACGTCATCTGCTACCGCGACTGGACGCTCGAACGGACGGTCGAACACTACCTGCAACAAAGCGTGCAGCGCGATGGCTATGCGGATGCCAAGGTCAGCGTGCGCATCAAGGAGAACAAGGTCGCCGCCCATATCAGCGGTGTGCCCGCTGGCTACGGCAAACCGCTGCTGCAACTGCTCGACAGCGGTGATCTGGCCTATACCGGGGCGCATCAGCTCAACGCCGATGGGAAATGGGCCTTTAACTGGTACCTGTTCCTGCCACTGGGCATGGCCCTGGAGAATCGCAAGAGCGTCGAACTGCTGCACTTCCCCCCGGACTATTCGTTGACCCAGGCCCAGGACTACCTGAAGTCCAACACCACCGACCGCTGGGCGCAATTGCTCAACGATAACGGGATCGCCCTGGAGCAAACCCCGGCCTACCAGACCATTATCGATATCGCGCCCATTGCTGCACCGTCCAATGCGGGCCAGGCGCTGGAGGGCGTCTACGGCTACTTCACTGAATACCAGCGGCATATGGTCGAGCAGGTCAGTACCACCAGTCGGGGTACCGCCCTGCCAATGGTCGCGTTCGGTGCACCGGTGCGCAGCTGGATCAAGCAGCAGTACGGGGCAACGGTCGCGGTGCTCGGGCTGGCGCAGATCAACCCGGGCGCAGGGCAAAGCGTGGCGGTGCTGGGCGCCAACCATCCCAGCTATATCTGGTACGCGGCGGACCCGGCCAACTACGACGGCAGCGAGGAAAAGGCGGATGCCGCGGGCTTGAAAGTGATGGGGGAGGATTTGAGTGCCGCCTGCTGGCAGGCCGCGATGGGCCAGAGCCCTGAGCAGGACCCGGGTGTGCGGCTGAAAAGCTGCATGGGGCAATGGCAGGTCACTCACAAGGAGAAAACCTGCGAGCTGTTCTATGTCTCGATTCGCGGGTTGACCCCGGACGAGGCCGCCAAGCAGTGCACGACGGCGCCGATCAAGGCGCGGCTCCAGCAATTGCAGGCGCCGGCACCGCTACCGACAACTGCGCTGCCGCGGCTGTAACGGCTCGCGAGCCAGTGCGCTCCTACAGTGGGTCAGCAACCCATAGGAGCGAGCTGGCTCGCGATTGAATCACTTCTCTCAAAGCGCGCCGGCAGGACGCAAGCGATACTGCGGCGGCAGTTGCTCGAAACCGCTGATGGTCGCGTTGAGGCTCTTCCAGCGACCGTCCTTGATCCCGTAGATGCAGCCATGGATCGACAGGCTCTGCCCACGGTGCCAGGCGTTCTGCACGATGCTGGTATGGCCGACGTTGGCCACCTGCTGGATCACATTGAGTTCGCAAAGCCGGTCGACCTGCTCCTCCTCGGTAGGCAACAGGCCCAGTGCTTCGCGGTGCTCGTAGTAAAGGTCGCGGATCGAACGCAGCCAGCCGTCGATCAGCCCCAGTTGGCGATCCTGCATCGAAGCACGCACGCCGCCACAGCCATAGTGGCCGGTGACCAGGATATGTTTGACCTTGAGTACATCGACCGCGTACTGAATCACCGACAGGCAATTGAGGTCGGTGTGCAGCACCACATTGGCCACATTACGGTGGACGAACAGATCGCCCGGCAGCATGCCGACGATCTCATTGGCCGGGACCCGGGCATCGGAACAACCGATCCACAGGTATTCCGGTGTCTGCTGGCGCGCCAGCTTGGCAAAGAACTCCGGATCTTCCTGCTTGATCGCATCAGCCCAACGCTCGTTGTTATCAATCAGCTCTTGTAGTTCGCTCATGCTGTGAAGCCTCGTCAATGATGCGCAGCTTTGACAACCGACCACCGGTCGGGGTCACGCCTTTAAATGCGCTGAATCTTCGGCGGTGATCGCAGTCCACCCTATTAGCCCCTCCCTGGATGATGAGGTATCGCCATGACTGAATCACGACGCCCCTATTCGGCCCGCCAACCCGAGCCGATCGATGACAATGAAGACCGCATGGGCTCCCTGCGCGAGCTGGACTTCGATGCCCAGGAACCCGGCGCCCGGCAGCAGCCACCTGCGGCCCCGGTACACAAACGTGCGCTCGGCGATGAGGAAGAAGCCAACAGCGACGACCTCGATCCTGAAATGCTGATCCCCGAAGACGGCGCGCGCGATGCCTGGGAAGCGGGAGAAAACGAACCGGCCGACTGGGACCTGAGCATAGTCGAGGCTGACGCCATTGGCGGTGGCGACGGTCTGGATGAGGCCGAACTGGCCCGTCGCGATCCTCTCGATGGCAAACGCTAGAGGCTGTTGCCAGAACAGGCGCCCGCCGCGGAAAACTAGTCGACCAGGGTACAGGCCATGACCAGCGCATCTTCGCGCCCGCCGACTGCCGGGTAATAGTCGCGGCGGCGGCCCACTTCATTGAAGCCGTAGCGCTCATACAGGCGATACGCCGGATTGCTCGCCCGCACTTCGAGAAAACATTCGCGCCCGCCCATTTCATAGGCCCGCGCCATTAACTCTTCCAGCAACCGCATGCCCAGGCCACGCCCCTGGTTCTCCGGCTTGACGGTGATATTGAGCAGATGCGCCTCATCGAGGATCACCTGGATCACGCCGTGGCCGACCTGCTGGCCACCGTCGAACATCAGCCAGACCTTGTAGGACTTCAAGGCATCGAGAAAGATGCCCCGGGTCCAGGGATGGCTGAAGGCTGCGTATTCGATTTTCAGTACCGCATCCAGGTCCGCCTCGGTCATCAGGCGAAAGGTTATTGCATCACTCATCAATACTTTTCCAGCGCGCCATCAGCCGACGCATGGCTTGCCAGACATCAGCCTTACGCTGTGGCTCTTCCATTAATAGTTCCAGGCCCGGCAATGCCCAGGCCGAGCCCAGGCCTTCGACCTGCAGCTCTCGGTTGTAGGATTCGGCATTGGCCTCGCCGGCAAAACGCACCGCCGGTAGGCCGATCAACCACAGACAGGCGCACTCGCCTTCTTCCAGGCGCGCCTGGACAAAGCCCTGGACAAACTCGCGGGCCGCCTCTGGGCCCTGGTCAAGCGTGCCGCGCACCAGCAGTGGCCAACGCACGGGCTCGCCGACCAGCTGCGGGCTGTCGGGCAGGCCGGCGGCGCGCAGCATGTCCTTGAGCAACAGATAGGCCGGGTCGCGGGTCTGAAAGCCTTCGCCTGTGGGTAACTCCACCAGCACCAGGCAGCGCCCGGCCCGCAGCAGTTGCAGAGCGAAACGCGGCGGTGGCGCCTGCACCACCTTGGCCGGCGCAGGTTCGGCCGGAGTCTGCGGCGCCGATTTTACGGCCGCCTTGGGTTGAACTGACGGCCGCGGGATCTCGATCTTCGCCCGCTCGACCGGCTTGGTCACGGGCTGGGCTTGCGGCGACGCAGGGGCCGGCGTGGCCTCCACCGGGACCTCGACCCATGGCTCGGGCGCGGCCAGCAACTCCGGACGCGAAGGCGCGGCGAACGGCAACTCGGTACGCGGAAGCCAGGTAACCACCTGCATGGCGGTCAGATAAGCACGGCGGCGGGACTCGATCAGCAAGGGGCGGCCATCTGTGGATAAGTTGAAGGTAGCGATTCTACCGTCCTTCGCCGATTCGCGCCCGCAGTTGATCGGCTGAAACCTTTCGCACTGACCCATGCCGCTCAATCCTACGTTTCATGCAGTACAATCGCTGCTTTTAATCGCCAACCAGCCGGCCTTCTCCATGATCGAACCCAAGCGCGTCTTGCGCGCCCTCGCCGAACACTGGGCATTACTCGAACCACTGTGCGAACACTTCGACCAGGGCACCCTGAGCCTCAGCGAGCTGCGCCAACAGCTGGCGGCCCAGCAACTGGACAGCACGCCCCAGGACATCACCAGCCTGCTCGACGTGTGGATCCGCCTGGATATTCTCGTACCGGTGGCGAAAAGCCCGAATCGCTTCGAGCTCAATGCACAGATCCACGACTTCCTGGCCTACCTGCGTCGCGAGCACCGCCTCGGCCTCTGCCTGGAAATCGAAGCCTACCTGCGCCACCTCGAACGCCTGGCCGGGTATATCCAGGACGCCTTCGACATTCGTGATGGCAATGATCTGGCCCGCCAGTTGCGCCTGCTCGATATGCGCGTGCGCGATGTGCTGAAAAAGCTCGCCAACGACGAGCAGGCCCTGGTCGCCGTGGCCGAACGGGCCAAGACCAGCGACCGGCAGATTCCACTGCGCCAGCGCTACGCCGAGGTCCTGGCGACTTGGGACGAATACGTCGAGCCGATGATCCAACTGGTCAACGCCGACGGCGCCTTCGAACAGGGCGTGCGCAAGGTCGAGAATGTCCTGCTGCGCATGCTCAGCGAGCAGCAGCGCCTGGGCCATCTGGTGGACGATGACATGCTGCTGCGCACCCACGCGCGCATCCTCGAAATGCAGACCAGCGCCCAATTGACCCTGCGCCATGCCCGCGAATTGCTGCTGCCCCTGCGCGAAGAAGCCCGCCGGCACAATGCCGTGACCCGCGGCGCCGCGCTGGCCCTGTCGGTGATCCGCCGCAAGGGCATCGATGCCGTGCCACAGGCGGCGATGCCGATGTTCACCCGCCCGCAAAGCACCTTTCTCGGCAGCTCCGGCCAGGTCGAGGCTTATGTCTATGCCTTGGCGCGGTTCGAGGCCAAGCCGTCGCGCTTCCCCAAAGCGCACAAGACCCACAGGGGCGAAACCCCACGGGCGCCGCGCACGGTCAAGGAAATGCTCGAACGCTGCACCGACGCCCTGCCGATGCCGGACCTGATGAGCTGGCTGCTGGAACAGGAGCCGGATGGCGCCACCGACGAATTGCTCTACTGGTTCTCGCGCCTGTCGCGGGAAAAACGTTTCCAGCGCGAGCGTCTCGAACGCCGCGACTATCACACCCATGAGCACCAGGTCAGCCTGTGCTCCTTCGCCCTGCTCTCGCGCACAGAACCTGCGCCCGAGAATTCCGCGAGCACTGCCCATGCATCTTGATCTTTCCGAACTGACCCAGCTGGCGCCGATCTTTCGCGAGCTGTTCAAGGGTTACCACGTCAGCCGTCGCGATCCCGAGCTCTATGCCCAGCTGTCGAACTTCCAGGACCAGTACCGCACGCTGTTCAAGGCCCTGGGGTTTGAACTGGTCTGCGATACCCGCGGCTTTTACTACTTTGTCCCGGACAACGCCGCCGCCCAGGTGAACAAGACCGCCCAGCGCCTGGCCCTGTTCACCTTTATCCTGGTCGAGCACCTGGCCGACCAGGGCCGCGACCCGATTGCCGTACTCGACGGCGGCAGCCTGGGCCGCGATGAGTTGCCCTCCCTGCTGGACAAGTACCGCGACCTGTTCGTCCAGGCCGAAGTCACCACCCAGGACGAACTGGAAGAAAAAATCATGCGCCGCATGACCCAGCTCGGGTTCGCCGGCGAAGACAATGGCGTGTACCGCTTCCTGCCGCCGATGCACCGCTTCCTCGATGTCTGCCTGTCGGTCCAACAGGACCGCGATCTGGCCGCCAGCCTGCACAGCGTGCTGCCGTTGCCGACACCCGTGCTGATCGACGACGACAGCGACGAGAAACTGCTGCAAACCGACGATCCGCTGGACCTGAGCGAGTTCGAATCCGCCAGCGAAGAAAGTGAAGAAGACGCCCTGGCCCGGGCGATTGCCGCCGAGCAACAGGAGATCGACGCATGAGCCAGGAACGCTACGGTATTCGCCGCTTCGCCCTACTGAACACGGCCGGCTACAGCCTGGGCCTGTTTCCGCTGGAGCATCCACTGTCGGTGTACGGGGCGAACAACCTCGGTAAATCGGCCTCGATCAACGCGCTGCAATTCCCGATTCTGGCACGTATGTCAGACATGAGCTTCGGCAAGTACAGCCTCGAGCAGTCGCGGCGTTTCTACTTCGCCAGTGACACCAGCTACATCCTCGTCGAAGTCGCCCTGCCCCACGGCCCCCATGTGATTGGCGTGGTCGGACGCGGCCCGGGCGGCGGTTTCGGCCACCAGTTCTTCGCCTATGCCGGCGAGCTCGACCTGGCGCACTACCAGAAAGATGACACCTGCCTGCGTCAAAAAGAGCTGTTCAATAACCTCGAGCGCCAAGGGTTGAAGGCCTACGAGCTCAAACCTGACGAGCTGCGACGCTTGCTGGTCGGCGGCCACACCTCGATCCCCCTGGACCTGACGCTGATCCCGCTGCGCTCCACCAGCGAGCAAAGCCTGAAGACCTTCCGCGCGCTGTTTATCAACCTGCTGCACATGCGCGAGATCACCGCAGCCAAACTCAAGCAGCTGTTCCTCGATGCTTTCGAACACAGCCTGCGCTCGGGCAGCGTCGACTATATCGCCGCCTGCGAAGAAGCCTTCCGCGATGTACGACGCATGGAGCAAGACTACAACTCGCTGGTCGCCGCCGGCCCACTGGTCGAGGCCCTGGCCTCGGGTGTACAGCAACGCGACATCCTGCGTGGCAAGCTGCACCGTATTTCGCCCCTGCTGGATTCCCTGCTCGGCACCTGGTCGGACTACGCCGGTGCCCGCAAAGAGGAGTTGCTGATCCAGTCCGAGCACTACCGCAATGAACAGGATGCTCTGCAGAACGACCAGCGCGGCGGCACCCAGGAGCTGATGCGCCTGGAGCGCGAAATCAGCGGGCTGCAGCGTTGGCTCGGCGAGCTGTCGGTGCTCAAGCATCGCTTTGCCCTGGTCGAGGACGTCAAGGTCCTGGAGCAGCAACTGCTGGCCGCCAAGGACGCGCATGACGAACTGGCCGGTGCCCTGGCCCAATCCCGCCAGTTCAGCGCTGAAGACCTGGAAGAGCGCCTGCGCGATCTGGAGAAGCGCCTGAAGTCGGTGAAACAGCAGCTCGATCACGCCGACAACAATAGCTATGCACGCCTGCGCGAAGAGTTTTCCCAGCAGGATGTCGAACGCCTGATGCGCCTGTTCAACAGCGCCCTGTTCAGCCTGCCGTTGGGCGAGCACGGGATTGCCCTGGACGAGGAAGGCGAGTGGGTAAAATCCATGGAACTGATCCTCGACGGCTTCAAGGGCGAGCGCTTTGAAGTGCCCGGGCTGTCCATCGACCTGTCACATATCGAGCCACCGGCGTTGCAGGCCCTGGCCGACCGTGCCGCCCTGCGCGACCAGAAGGAACGCCTGGAAAAGGAACTCAAGCAGCTCAAGACCCAGCAAGCCGTGGCGGCGGACCGGGCGGCGAGCAAAACCCAGACCGAGGCGCTTTACCAGCAGGTGCTGGATGCCCAGAAGGCCCTGGAAGATTTCCGTCGCAGCCAGACCCTGGCGGCCGAGGAAGGCGACAAGCTCGAACAGCTCGCCCAGATGGAAGCGGCCCAGGACGAACTCAAGCGCTCCAGCGATGCCTTTACCGAACGCGTCCAGCAACTGTCGGCGAAGCTGCAACTGGTCGCGCGCCAGCTGGGCGATATGGAAGCCAAGCAGCGTACCCTCGACGACGCCCTGCGCCGCCGCCAACTGCTGCCGGCCGACCTGCCATTCGGCACGCCCTTTATGGAGTCGGTCGACGACTCCATGGATAACCTGCTGCCGCTGCTCAACGACTACCAGGACAGCTGGCAGGCACTGCAACGCAACGACGGCCAGATCGAAGCGCTGTATGCCCAGGTCCGCCTCAAGGGCGTGGCCAAGTTCGACAGCGAAGACGATGTCGAGCGACGCCTGCAACTGCTGATCAACGCTTATGCACACCGTACCGATGAAGCCCTGACGCTGGGCAAGGCACGTCGTGCGGCGGTCACCGACATCGCGCGGACCCTGCGCAATATCCGCAGCGACTACGACAGCCTTGAGCACCAGTTGGCCCTGTTCAACCGCGAAATCAACAAGCGCCAGGTCTCCAACCTGCAAAGCTTTCGCATTGTGCTGGCGCCGAACAAGGAGGCCCTCAAGCACATCGACCAGATTATCCACAGCGCCGGGCAATACGAAGAAGGCGAGACCCTGTCGGTGTTCGATCTGAGCCAGAGTGCCGAGCAGGACAACCGCAACGAGGAAGCCAAGGAGTACCTGGCCCGCCTCGTAGCGGCGAATCACAACCAGTTGGGCCTCAAGGATCTGTTCGAGTTGGCATTCGAGATCACCAAGGTCAACGGCCAACCGGTGATCCATACGGATATCGATGGCGCGGCGTCCAATGGCACGACCATGACCATCAAGGCACTGACCAACATGTACCTGTTGCTGCACCTGATGGACCGCGACCAGGCCGGACGCGTGCGGTTGCCTTACTACCTCGACGAAGCCGCCGATATCGATGAGAAGAACCAGGCGGCCCTGCTGGAAACCAGCCTGCAACTGGGCTTTGTGCCGATCCTGGCCAGCGTCAAGCCCCAGGTCTCGGCCCATGTGGCCATCGACCTGGAAGGCGGCAGCGGGCCGAACGGCATCTATATCGACGAAGCGGACTGGAAATACATCCGCCGACACGATGAGCTGAAGAAGCCCTTGTTGCACGAAGCAAACGAGCCGGAGCTGGACGAAGTCTGATGCCCACCGGCTAAAACCAAAAGGCCGCGATCTCACGATCGCGGCCTTTTGGTTTTCTGCAGCAGTGGCGCTATTTACCGAGCGGGATCTTCGGCGCCCAGGTCAGCCACTCGTCTTCAAACTTGTCGAACAGCGCAAAGGTCTGCTGCGCACGGGCCTGGTTGCCCATCCGCTCACCCTCCGGCGTGGCAAAGGCGATTCCGCCCTGGACCAGGGTTTCAAGCGATTCGGTGCGTACCGTCGCGCCCTTGAACAAGCCAAAGTCGAACCCGAAACCGCTGGTGTTCCAGAACCGACTGCCAGTGCGCACAAGCGGGGCATAACGGGGTTCGATCAGGATATGAATCAGTACCCGATCCGCCGTGGCGCCCAGCTCGTAGCCCGTCACCTTGCCGACCGTCACTTCACGGTAGGTGACCGGCACGCCCTCCTTCAAGGAACCGCGACGGGCAGCGCTGAGGGTCAGGCTCAGGCCGCTTTCGGGGATCGCCGCATCCGGCGCCTCTTTGAGGGCCACGAAGCTTTTCTGCGGGCCCTGGTTCTTCAGGGCTGGCTGGACCTCCAGGTACTGGCCGGTCACCAGGGTTTCCAGGTTCGAGGTCTTCATCAAGCCCAGTTCAGGCTTGACCACCCAGAACTGGCTGCCTACCCGGGCGATTCGTTCCGGCACTTCAGTAATACGCGCGCTGAGCAATACCGATTGCAGGTCATCGCTCAGGTCGACGCTTTCCACCTTGCCGACATCCAGGCCCTTGAAGCGGATCGGCGTGCCGCTGCGCAAGCCATCGGCGCGATCGACCTTGATGGTGATCGGTACGCCCTGTTGATTGGCTTCATCATGATTGGCGTACAAGCGGAAACGTGGGATGCGTTTTTTCAGCGGGGCCTTTTCTTCCGGCGTTTCGAAGGCAATCCCCCCAGCCATCAGGCTCTGCAGGGACTCACTCTTGACCTGGATGCCACCGGTCAGGCCACCCGTCAGGGTAATCCCGCTGGCGTTCCAGAAACGGCTCGAGCCATTGACGAGGCCCTCGTACTCTTTCTCGATATGGACACCGATCACCAGTTGCTTGCGCGTGCGCGAGAACTGGTAGCTCTGCACCGACCCCACCTTGACCTGCTTGTAGAGGATTGGACTACCGACTTCCAGGGAGCCCAGGTTATCGGTGAACAGCACCAGGTGCAGGCCGGGGGCGCGCAGGTCCAACGGCGGCGCCTTGGCCCGTGCCTCGAACTCGCGCTTGGGCGCTGCGCCCTTGTCGCCTGGGCGAATCGCGATGTAGTTACCCTTGACCAGAGCTTCCAGGCCGGTGATGCCTGCCAGGGAAATCGACGGCTTGACCACCCAGAACTGGGTGCCTTCGACCAGATAGTCTTCGGCCAGGGGATCGAGGGTCAGCTCGGCGCTGGCACTGGAAAGATCGGAGTCAACCTTGAGGGCCTTGAGGCTACCGACCTGAATGCCCTTGTACATGACGGGTGTACGGCCAGCCTGCAGGCCTTCGAAATCACTGAGTTTGACCTTGATGCGAATCCCGGCCTGGGCGGCATCGAAGTCTTCGTACAGGCGAAAAGGCAGGCTTGGGTCGGTGGGCGGGCTGTCCTTGCGGTTCTCCGGCGTCGCGAACGCGATACCACCGGCGACGATGCTGGCCAGCGATTCGCTGCGCACCTTCACGCCCGACAGGTTCGCATCGATGCTGATACCGCTGGCGTTCCAGAAACGGGTGTACTTGCGCACCAGCTTGGCATAGGCCGGCTCGATAAAGACTTTGATCTCAACGGTGTTCTGATCTTCGGACAGCAGGTAGCTTTTGACCTCCCCCACCTGGATCTGCTTGTAGAACACCGGGCTACCACGGTTCAGCGAACCGAGACGGTCAGCCTTGACCGTCAGGTGCAGCCCCGGCTTGCTGTCGGACAGCGGGGGCTCTTCGGACAAGGCCTTGAACTTGCGAGTCGGTTCGCCATCACCAGGACTGACCGCAATGTAGTTGCCGGATACCAGGGTCTCCAGACCGGTAATCCCCACGAGCGAGATGCTCGGCTTGACCAGCCAGAAGCGAGTATTGGTGCGCAACGTGGACTCGACATCCTTGTTGATCTCAACGCTAGCGATGACGCCCATGTTATCACCTTTATCATCCAACGTCAGTGTCTTGACCTTGCCGATCGGCATGCCCTTGTAGAACACCTCGGTCTTGTTGGCCTGGATGCCTTCGCCGCTTTCGAAACGAATCTGCACTTCGATGCCGGCCTGGTTGTAGGCACGCCACCCCAGCCAGCCACCGATAATCAGGGCAATCAGCGGCAATACCCATATAGCCGACCAATTGGAGGCCGGGCGGGTTCTAGCAGTTGGCAAATCAGTCATGGTCGTCGTCCGACTCCGTGTTATCCCAAATCAGTCGGGGATCGAAAGTGATTGCAGCAAGCATCGTCAGAATCACCACACTGGCAAAAGCGACGGCGCCTAAGTTGGCCTCGACGCTGGCGATCCTGCCGAAATTGACAATCGCCACCAGGATGGCGATTACGAAAATATCCAGCATCGACCAGCGGCCGATAAATTCGATAAAGCGGTACATGACAATCCGCTGACGAGCAGAAAGCGGTTGATGGCGCTGCACCGAAAACAACAGCAGGCCAATGCCTACCAACTTGAAAGTCGGAACCAGGATACTGGCGATAAACACCACGGCGGCAATCGGGTACATCCCGTGCTGCATCAGCGTGATCACACCAGACATGATGGTGTCAGGCTCACCCTGCCCCAACGAACTGACCGTCATGATGGGCAGCATATTCGCCGGGATATAGAGAATCGCCGCAGTGACCAGCAGAGCCCAGGTGCGCATAAGGCTGTTGGGACGCCGCGCATGCACCAACGCTCCGCAACGGGTGCATACCTGCTCATCGCTATCGGCCTCCTGTCGGTTCAGCTCATGGCATTCCGTACAGATCAGGATCCCGGCATCAATCGCCCGCATGACAATCCTCCCCTGACAGCGCCTGCCAGATCTGGTGCGGTGACATGACCACCTCCAGCCATATCTGGACCAGCAGCAGGCTGACAAAACAGGCCAATCCGAGACCAAGGCTGAGCTCGGCCAAGTCTGCCAACTTAACAATCGCCACCAGCACCCCCATCAGATAGACCTCAAGCATGCCCCAGTCGCGCATGTGGTGATAAATGCGATAGAGCAGCAGGCCGTAACTTCGCCCGATATTCCAACGAATGCTCAGCAGGACCGCGAGCTGGCAAAGCAACTTGAGCAAGGGAATACCCATGCTGCACAGGAAGACCACCACTGCGATCCACGGCATGCCGGTATTGAACAACCCCAGCACGCCACTCCAAACGGTGTCGTCAGAAGTACGGCCCAATAGATTGAGCTGCATGATGGGGAGAAAGTTCGCAGGGACATACAGCAGGAGCGCGGCGACTACCAACGCCAGGCTGCGCTCGACGACATTATGCCGGTGGGCGTAGAGCTCGTAACCACAACGCGGGCACTGAGCTTTCTCACCGACGCTGAGCTGTGGCTTGCGCATCAACAGATCGCACTCATGGCAGGCCACCAACTCCTCCAGCGGTAACTCCGACAGCACGGAGGTATTAACCGAATCCGGCATAAATGGAAGCTCTGACTCAAAAAGGACAGGGGCCATTCTAGTGTTCTGGCTCAAAAATAACTGTGCAAAATTGTCTCGTCGCTGGCGTTTATGCCTGGTTATTTTTCCGGATA
>NZ_JANHLC010000009.1 GCF_028682395.1 Pseudomonas putida
ACTGAGCATCGACGGCGACAACGCCTACAAGCGCGACCTTTGCGACTCGATTGTCGGCGCCATGGCTTTTGGCGCTCAGAACGTCAACCCGCCGCCGGCGGATCACTGGGGTCAGCGCTTCTGGGATATAGGCCGGGAAGAACGCGCCAGCAGCGAGCACCTGCTGAAAGCACTGGAGGCACTCGCCCAGATAGCTGGCGAGTGCGAGCAGATCGCCAGCAGCTATAGCGGAACCATCGACGGCATCTTCGAACACGGCGGCGATGATCACGAAGACCCGAGCTGCGCGATCTTCCACCGCCTGTACTACGCCATGTTCGACGCGCGCGCTGCGATCAAGAAAGCCACCAAATAACCCACCTTCTGCCGCCATAGGGCGGCATGACAACACTCAATTGACCTCCCCACATGGGGAAGAGGTAGCCATGTCCTTGATTTCAGTTGAGCAGGCCGCCGGGATGCTGGGCGTGAGCCGGTCGACGGCTTACCGCATGGCTCAAGACCACTTGATCCCCACGGTACGCATGCTGAAGCGCGGTGTACGCATTCACCGCGAGCAGCTCCAAGAGATGATTGATGCCGAAGCCGCTGCTAGTATCCACGCTGCGGGCGGCATATCGGGAGAAACCGTATGCCCTACAAAAGAAACGATTCGCCCTATTGGTGGATCTTTGTCAAACAATCAGATGGCAAAAGAACTCGACGCTCTTCTGGCACGACCGACTTCGCGGCAGCCAAAGCATTAGAGCAGCAGTCCCGGGCGGACGCCTGGAAGGAAAAGGAATGGGGCGTGAATCCGCCCCGTACCTTCGAAGAAGTCATGCTTCCGTATCTGCGTAACGCCAGCCAGCACCAGCGCAGCTACGAAACGACTACCCACAGAGTAAAAGCTTTGCGGCCCCATTTTACAGGGGTTGTGATGAATGATCTAACAGGTTTGAGGATTCGAGAGTATACGACGGCACGCTTGGAGTCAGGCGCTTCGCCGGCGACAGTGAACCGGGAGCTCGCCGCTCTTTCTGCTGCGATCAACTGGTGCAACGTCGAATTTGAATGGGCTCTGCCTAACCCTGTGAAGGGCCGGACGATGAAAGAGCCAGAGGGGCGGGTCAGATGGTTGACCAGGGCCGAGGTGGAATCACTCTGCCGGGCGGCGCGGGGCCAGAAGTTTGGCTTGATCCTCGAAAGCTTCATTCGCCTGGCAGTGAACACCGGCTGCCGGAAAGAGGAAATGCTAGGGCTGGAGTGGCGCCGGGTGGATCTGATCAACGGATTGATCTATCTGGAAGGGGTTCACACGAAGGCAGGCAAGCGTCGAAGCATACCGCTGAATGAGGGTGCGCTGTCGGCGCTGAAGGTAATGGCAGCGTTTCGCGCGGAAAAGGCTCCGGCATCGCCTTGGGTTTTCATGCGAGGGAATGGCGAGCGTGTACTGAGCGTGCGCAATGGGTTCATTGATGCATGCAAGAAGGCAGGGATTGTTGACTTCACGATTCACGACTTGCGGCATACCTGCGCGGCGCACTTGATCAGTGCTGGGGTAGCGTTGGCGGAAGTCAGGGATTTGCTGGGCCACTCTACGGTCATGATGACAGAGAGGTACGCGCACTTGGCGCCGGCCAGGGTGAGGGATGCAGTGAGGGTTCTGGATGGGCTGCGTGAACAACCGAGTTCACGATCTGTTCACGCCGATGTTCCAGTGCATCTATCAGGGGGTCGCTTAAAGCTCGTAACCCCTTGATCTATAAGATGGTGCGGACGAAGAGACTCGAACTCTTACACCTTGCGGCGCTGGAACCTAAATCCAGTGTGTCTACCAATTCCACCACGTCCGCGTACAAGCTTTTGATACAAAGACGCCAGACGGTTAGTCTGGCGTCTTTTAGAATATGGGGTGGACGAAGGGGATCGAACCCTCGACAACGGGAGTCACAATCCCGTGCTCTACCAACTGAGCTACGCCCACCATATTGCCTTACTTGTGCCAAATATGCCTAATGGCGCACCCGGCAGGACTCGAACCTGCGACCATCCGCTTAGAAGGCGGATGCTCTATCCAGCTGAGCTACGGGCGCCTTATTAATCTGTATTCTTGGACGATTACAAACTAATTGTTTTCCAGTCTCGCCAAGCTAAACAACCGCTTCACTCAACCTTCTTAACCAGTGCTAGGCTGTGCCCGACAAGTGCGACGAATGTTATAGGTGAGTCAGAAAGTCGTCAACTCTTTTTTGAAAAAAATTCAGAAATATAAAGGGGTTAGGGGAATATGCTGACCAAGCGCCTTTGCCCTCGCGCCGCGACATGCGAGAATGCGCGCTCTTTTCCAATCCCTCTCGATGGTTAATCACGCGTCATGACTGCACAACTAATCGACGGCAAAGCGATCGCCGCCAGCCTGCGCAAGCAGATCGCCAAACGTGTCGACGAGCGTCGCCAGCAGGGCCTGCGCACACCAGGCCTCGCAGTGATTCTGGTCGGCAGCGATCCTGCGTCCCAGGTCTATGTTTCGCACAAGCGTAAAGACTGCGAAGAGGTGGGCTTTATCTCGCAAGCCTATGACCTACCTGCGCAAACCACTCAACAGGCGCTGACCGACCTGATCGACCGCCTGAACGACGACCCGGCAATCGACGGCATTCTTCTCCAATTGCCGCTGCCCCAGCACCTGGACTCGTCCAAGCTGCTCGAGCGCATTCGCCCCGACAAGGACGTGGATGGTTTCCACCCTTATAACGTCGGCCGCCTGGCCCAACGCATCCCGTTGCTGCGTCCATGCACCCCTAAAGGGATCATGACCCTGCTGGAAAGCACCGGTGCCGACCTGTACGGAATGGAAGCCGTGGTCGTAGGCGCCTCCAATATTGTGGGACGTCCCATGGCCATGGAGCTGCTGCTGGCCGGCTGCACCGTGACCGTAACCCACCGCTTCACCAAGGATCTGGCGGGCCACGTCGGCCGTGCCGATCTGGTCGTCGTCGCCGCGGGCAAGCCTGGGCTGGTCAAGGGCGAGTGGGTCAAGGAAGGCGCCATCGTTATCGACGTCGGCATCAATCGCCAGGAAGACGGCAAGCTGGTCGGCGACGTGGTCTACGAGACCGCCCTGCCCCGCGCCGGCTGGATCACCCCCGTTCCTGGCGGTGTTGGCCCAATGACTCGCGCCTGCCTGCTGGAAAACACTTTGTATGCCGCAGAATCCCTGCACACTTAAATAAGCGCGCAGACGACAAAGGCACCCTCGGGTGCCTTTTTTATTGCCTGCAATCAACCCAAGCGTCAGAAAAAAGCCCGCGCAAGGCGGGCTTTCAGCGCAAACACACTGGATCAATCAGCCAGACGCCAGGTCGTCCCCCCCTTGCCGTCTTCCAGCACAACCCCCATCGCCGTCAGTTGCTCGCGAATGCGATCGGACTCGGCCCAATCCTTACCCGCACGCGCCGCAAGACGCGCCTGAATCAGCGCTTCGACCTCAGCCCCGTCCACTCGGCCTGCCGCGCCCGCCTGAAGAAACTCATCCGCCTCCAGCTGCAGCACGCCCAGGACACCGGCCAACTGTTTCAAACGCGCAGCCAAACCTGCAGCAGCCAGTAGATCGGAATCACGCAGGCGATTGATCTCGCGCACCATCTCGAACAGCACCGCACATGCCTCCGGCGTACCGAAATCGTCGTTCATGACCTGGGTAAAACGCTCGGCAAAAGCCTCGCCTCCCGACGCAGCGACGACCGGCAGCCCTTTCAGCGCATGGTAGAAGCGCTCAAGCGCGCCCTTGGCATCCTTGAGGTTGTCCTCCGAATAATTGATCGCACTGCGGTAGTGACTGGAAACCAACAGATAACGCACAACCTCAGGGTGGTACTTGTCCAGCACATCGCGAATGGTGAAGAAGTTGTTCAACGACTTGGACATCTTCTCGCCATTGATGCGAATCATCCCGCAATGCATCCAGGCATTGGCGTAGGTCTGCCCCGTCGCCGCTTCGCTCTGGGCAATTTCGTTTTCATGATGGGGAAATTCGAGATCGCTACCGCCACCATGAATATCGAAGGTATCGCCCAGGCAGCAGGTCGACATGACCGAGCATTCGATATGCCAACCCGGACGCCCGGCGCCCCAAGGCGATTCCCAGCTTGGCTCGCCCGGCTTGGCCGCCTTCCAGAGGACGAAATCCAATGGATCCTGCTTGGACTCATCGACCTCGATCCGCGCACCGATGCGCAGATCCTCGATTTTCTTGCGGGACAACTTGCCATAACCGAGGAATTTACCGACGCGGTAGTACACGTCGCCATTTCCCGGCGCATAGGCATAGCCCTTGTCAATCAGCGTCTGGATCATCGCGTGCATACCGGCGATATGATCCGTGGCGCGAGGCTCCATGTCCGGCTTGAGAATGTTGAGGCGCGCCTCATCCTCATGCATCGCCGCAATCATGCGCTCGGTCAGCGCCTCGAAGGACTCACCGTTCTCATTGGCCCGATTGATGATCTTGTCGTCAATATCGGTGATATTGCGCACATAAGTCAGATCATAACCACTGAAGCGCAGCCAACGCGTAACCAGGTCGAACGCGACCATGCTGCGCCCGTGACCCAGGTGGCAGTAGTCATACACGGTCATCCCGCAGACATACATGCGCACCTTGTTGCCATCCAGCGGCTTGAAGACTTCTTTGCTCTTGGTGAGCGTGTTGTAGATCGTAAGCACGAAGGTTCCTTAACGCTTGATCACTGACCCCAGGAATCGCGCAGGGTCACAGTACGGTTGAATACCGGACGACCGGGCTTCGAGTCCTTGATATCCGCGCAGAAATAACCTTCGCGCTCGAACTGGAAACGGTCTTCAGGCTGTGCATTGCCCAGCGAGGGTTCTGCACGACAACCGGTGAGTACCTGCAGGGAGTCAGGGTTGATGTTGTCCAGGAAGCTCGCGCTGTCATCGGCCTTTTCAGGATTCGGCGAACGGAACAGACGGTCATACAAACGCACTTCACACTCGACACTCGCGGCAGCCGGCACCCAATGAACCACGCCCTTGACCTTGCGGCCTTCGGGGTTCTTGCCCAGGGTGTCCGGATCATAGGAGCAATGCAGTTCGACGATATTGCCGTGCGCATCCTTGATCGCCTCATCGGCACGGATCACATAGCTGCCGCGCAGTCGCACTTCGCCATTAGGCTCCAGGCGCTTGTAGCCCTTGGGCGGCTCTTCCATGAAATCGTCACGATCGATGTAGATCTCACGGGCGAATGGCAGAACCCGCACACCCATGTCTTCCTTCGGATGGCATGGCAGTTCGAGATTCTCGACCTGGCCGTCCGGGTAGTTGGTGATAATCACTTTCAGCGGGCGCAGTACGCACATGGCGCGCGGCGCGCTCTGATCGAGATCGTCACGGATACTGAACTCCAACATGCCAAAATCGACCACACCGTCGGAACGGTTGGTGCCGATCATGTCGCAGAAGTTGCGAATCGACTTCGGGGTATAACCGCGACGACGGAAGCCCGAAAGCGTCGACATCCGCGGGTCGTCCCAGCCATTGACGTGCTGTTCGTCGACCAGTTGCTTGAGTTTGCGCTTGCTGGTGATCGTGTAGTTCAGGTTCAGCCGGGAGAACTCGTACTGGCGCGGCTTGCTCGGCACCGGCAGGTTATCCAGGAACCACTCGTACAACGGACGGTGCGACTCGAACTCCAGGGTGCAGATCGAATGCGTGATGCCTTCAATCGCATCCGACTGGCCGTGGGTAAAGTCGTAGTTGGGGTAAATGCACCATTTATCACCGGTCTGGTGGTGATGGGCATGGCGGATGCGATAGAGGATCGGGTCGCGCAGGTTCATGTTCGGCGACGCCATATCGATCTTGGCCCGCAGCACGCGGGCGCCATCCGGGAACTCGCCAGCCTTCATGCGGGCGAACAGGTCCAGACTCTCCTCGACGCTACGCTCGCGAAACGGGCTGTTCTTGCCCGGCTCAGTCAAGCTGCCACGGTATTCCTTGGCTTGTTCGGGCGTCAGGTCGCACACATAGGCCTTGCCGGCCTTGATCAGCTCGATTGCCCAGTCATGCAACTGATCGAAGTAATGCGAGGCATAGCGCACTTCGCCCGACCACTGGAAGCCCAGCCACTTGACGTCGCTTTCGATGGCGTCGATGTATTCCTGGTCTTCCTTGGCAGGGTTGGTGTCGTCGAAACGCAGGTGCGTCACGCCACCGAATTCCTGGGCCAGACCAAAGTTCACGCAGATCGACTTGGCGTGACCGATATGCAGGTAACCGTTGGGCTCCGGTGGAAAGCGGGTCACGATCTGTGTGTGCTTACCCGAGTCCAGGTCCGCCTGGATGATCGGGCGCAGGAAATTGACCGGCACGGCAGGTCCGGTCTTGGAATTCGAGGTAGGGTCGACAGTGGGCTTGCTCATAGGATCCTTGAACGTACAAGTGCGCGGCCGGTGCGGCCTGGTAAATCAAAACGGATATCATAGCCGATGCGGTCAAGCCCCTGACAGAGCAGCCTTTAAATCTGCGGCTATTAATGGCGCTCAAATGAAAAAACCGCCTCGAAATTCACGTCCGGCACGCTAAACTGCGCCCCTGGCGGTTTTTATGTCAGACGGGCCCGGGCCCGCAGGTCGCATTTGCGCCCCCAAAGCCCACGAATTCCCTGAATCACGCACCTCTCCAAAAGAGTACCGATCATGACCCAAGTCAAACTGACCACCAACCACGGCGACATCGTCCTGGAACTGAACGCCGAGAAAGCCCCGATCACCGTGGCCAACTTCATCGAATACGTTAAAGCCGGTCATTACGAAAACACCGTGTTCCACCGTGTCATCGGCAACTTCATGATCCAGGGCGGCGGTTTCGAGCCAGGCATGAAAGAAAAGAAAGATAAGCGCCCCAGCATCCAGAACGAAGCTGACAACGGCCTTTCCAACGACAAGTACACCGTGGCCATGGCGCGCACCATGGAGCCGCATTCGGCTTCCGCCCAGTTCTTCATCAACGTGGCCGACAACAGCTTCCTGAACCACAGCGGCAAGAATGTTCAGGGCTGGGGCTACGCCGTGTTCGGCAAAGTGGTTGAAGGCACCGACGTGGTCGACAAGATCAAAGGCGTCTCCACCAGCTCGAAGTCCGGCCACCAGGACGTACCGACAGACGACGTGATCATCGAGAAAGCCGAGATCATTGAGTGATATTACTGATTTCAGATTTGCATCTGGAAGAGGAGCGCCCGGACATTACCCGGGCGTTTCTGGATTTCCTCGCCGGGCGCGCCCGTTCGGCACAAGCACTGTACATCCTGGGCGACTTTTTCGAGGCATGGATCGGCGACGACGCCATGACTCCCTACCAGCGTTCGATTTGCCAGGCGCTGCGCACCCTGAGCGATCACGGCACCCGCATCTTCCTGATGCACGGCAATCGCGATTTCATGCTCGGCCAGGCGTTCTGCAAGGCCGCTGGCTGCACCCTGCTCAAGGACCCCAGCGTGGTCCAGCTCAACGGCGAGCCGGTGCTGCTGATGCATGGCGACAGCCTGTGCACCCGTGACGAAGCCTATATGCGCATGCGTCGCTACCTGCGCAATCCGCTCACCCTGTGGATATTGCGCCACCTGCCGCTGGGTACTCGCCACAAACTGGCACGCAAGCTGCGCAGCGAAAGCCGCGCGCAAACGCGGATGAAAGCCAACGATATTGTCGACGTGACACCCGACATCGTGCCGCAGATCATGCAGCAGTACGGCGTGCGCACACTGGTTCACGGCCACACCCATCGACCGGCGATCCACAAACTGCAGATCGGCGACCAGGCCGCCAAGCGCATTGTGCTGGGGGACTGGGATCGCCAGGGCTGGGCACTGCAAGTGGATGAGCAGGGGTTCCAACTGGCAGCGTTTGATTTCTAGTGGATCACCCACAAGCTCGCCCCACCCCGCCAACGCAGGGTAATACCCACAGGGCCGAGCTTGCCGGCAGTCAATGCCCGGCCGCTGCCGGCCCGGCCTTGGCCGCAAAGGGCGGCTTGGCCAGCCATACCAATAGAATCAGCCCCATAAACACCCAACCCAGCAGCGTGAAGTAGTCCACGGTCGACATCATATACGCCTGGCTGGTCAGCATATGATCGAGCTGAGCGTAGGCCGGATTACCCGCGCCCCCTAGATTCTTCAAGGCCTCGCGGGTCGCCGGCTCAAAGGTGCTGAGGTTTTCGCTCAGATACGCATGATGCTGGTCTGCACGCCGAATCCAGATCCAGGTCGTCAACGACGCGGCGAAACTACCGCCCAGGGTCCGCAGAAAAGTCGCCAGGCCCGAACCATCGGCGATCTGGTCCGGCGGCAGGTCCGACAACAGAATGCTCAGCGTCGGCATAAAGAACAGCGCCACACCGATCCCCATGAACAGTTGGACCAGGGCGATATGCTGGAAGTCCACCTCGTTGGTGAACCCGGCCCGCATGAAGCAGCTCATCCCGATCGCCAGGAACGCCAGCCCGGCCAGTACGCGCAAGTCGAATTTGTGCGCGTATTTACCGACGAAAGGCGACATCAACACCGGCAGGATACCGATCGGCGCCACCGCCAGCCCGGCCCAGGTGGCGGTATAACCCATCTGCGTCTGCAGCCATTGCGGCAGGATCAGGTTGATCCCGAAAAAGCCGGCATAGCCAAACACCAGCACCAGCGTACCAATGCGGAAATTGCGATGGGCGAACAAACGCAGATTGACGATGGGATGGCGATCGGTCATTTCCCAGATGATAAAGACCGCCAGCGCCACCGCCGAAATCAACGCCCCCACCACAATAAAGTTCGACTCGAACCAATCCAGGTCGTTGCCCTTATCCAGGACGATCTGCAAGGCACCGACGCCGATAATCAGCGTCAGCAGCCCCACATAATCAATGGGCTGCCGACTGGTGACCACAGGGCGTGCCCGCATCTGTTGGCGGACCACCCATACGGCGAACAGGCCAATGGGGATATTGATAAAGAAGATCCAGGGCCAGCTATAGCTGTCGGTAATCCAGCCGCCCAGGATCGGCCCGGCAATCGGCGCGACCACCGTGACCATCGCCAGCAACGCCAAGGCCATCCCTCGCTTGGCCGGTGGATAGACGGCAATCAGGAGCGTCTGGGTCATCGGGTACAGAGGCCCGGCTACCAGCCCTTGTATCACGCGAAAGCCCACCAGCTCGGGCATCGAGGTGGCAATGCCACACAGGAACGAGGCCAGGACAAACAGGACCGTCGCCCAAAGGAACAGCTTCACCTCGCCAAAACGCCGGCTCAGCCAGCCGGTCAGCGGCAACGCAATAGCGTTGCTGACCGCAAACGAGGTAATGACCCAGGTGCCCTGTTCGGAGCTGACGCCCAGGTTGCCGGAAATAGTCGGCAAGGCGACGTTAGCAATCGTGGTGTCGAGCACCTGCATAAAGGTCGCCAGCGACAGGCCGATGGTGCACAACAACAGGCTGGGCGGTGTAAAAGACGCGTTCGAGCTCATCGCGAATCCTTTGGAACATAGCAGACGCGCCCAGACGGGCGCGACGGGTGGATCGACGAATCAGCGCTGAACCGTCTTAGCGGCCGCGGCGCTATTGGCATGGACCAGTTGCTCGATCAAGGCATCCGCATCAGCCAGTTGCCGCTCGTAGACGCTGGTGGTGAACGAGGCTTTCTGCGGCGGTTGCTGGGCCAGTACCGGGCCGGACTGGTCGTGCAGATTGACCTCGACCAGCGTCGACAGGCCAATGCGCAATGGGTGCTGCGCCAACTCTTCGGCATTGATATGGATACGCACCGGTACCCGCTGGACAATCTTGATCCAGTTGCCAGTGGCGTTCTGCGCCGGCAGCAGTGCAAAGGCGCTACCGGTCCCGGCGCCAAGGCTATCGACCGTGCCACTGAACTTGACCGAGCTGCCATAGAGGTCGGTCTCGATGTCCACCGGCTGGCCGATACGCATCTGCCGCAGCTGGGTTTCCTTGAAGTTGGCGTCAATCCACAACTGGTTCAAGGGGATCACCGCCATCAACGCCGTCCCCGGCTGCACACGCTGCCCCAGTTGGACGGTGCGCTTGGCCACATAACCGGTCACGGGCGCGATCAGGGTCGTGCGCGCATGGGCCAGGTAAGCCTGACGCAATTGCGCCGCCGCAGCCTGGACCTCAGGGTGGGAGGACACCACCGTATCGTCGACCAGCGCACTGCTGCTGGCGAGCTGCTGCTGGGCGCTGTTCAGCGCGCTCTGGGCGGAAGCCAGGTCATCGCGCGCATGGGACAGCTCTTCCTGGGAAATCGCCCCGCCCGCCGCCAGATTTCTACGACGACTGAAATTCTCCTGGGCCTTCTGCACTTCAGCCTTCTGCGCCGCAACCTGCGCCTTCATGCCATCGACATTGCTGTACAGGCCACGGACCTGGCGCACGGTGCGCGCCAGATTGGCCTCGGCGCTTTGCAGGCCGACCTCGGCATCGCTTGGGTCGAAGTTCAGCAGGACCTGGCCTTCATGCACCAGATCACCATCATCGGCGCCGATGCTGACCACGGTGCCGGTGGTCAGCGGGGTGATTTCCACCACGTTGCCATTGACGTAGGCGTCATCGGTGCTTTCGCTCCAGCGCCCATAGAGTTCGTGCCAGGCCCAGACACCCAGGCCACCGACAATCACCAGCACAGCCAGGATCGTCAGCCAGGTTTTGCGCTTGCGCGAGTGGCTTGCCTCTTGGGCCGAAGGAGCGTTGGAGTTTGTATCGGCAATGGCCATGACAAATACCTTGAATTATTCAGCCTGCGCAGCTGGGGTGGAAGGAGTGGCAGCCAGTTGGTCAGCGTTGAAACCGCCGCCCAGGGCCTGCATCAGTTGGATGGACAAGTCGATCTGCTCGGCATTCAAGCTGGCCAATTGGCGCTGGGACTGCAGCAGTTGCTGCTCGATGCTCAGCACATCCAGGTAGTTGCCGATGCCCGAACCGAAGCGCTGGACCACGGTGTCGTAGGAAGCCTGGGCAATATCGGTAGCACGCTGCTTGGCCACAATCTGCCGCCCCACGGCGCGCAGTTGGTCAAGGGTGTCACTGACATCGCCCAGGGCCTGGATCAGGCGCTTGTTGTACTGCGCGACGGCAAGATCGTAATCGGCATCCTTGGCATCGAGACCGGCACGCAAGCGACCGCCATCGAAGATCGGCAGGGAAATCGTCGGTGCAATATTGAAAAAGCGACTGGGCGCGCCAAACAGCGCATCGCCGAGCAATGCCTGGGTGCCCGCCGCCGCGCTCAGATTGAGATTGGGGTAGAAGCGGGTCTTGCTGGCCGCAATATCCTTGCTCGCCGCCTCCACCCGCCAGCGTGCCGCCACCAGGTCAGGACGCCGCCCCAGCAACTCGGCCGGCAGGCTCGATGGCAAGGCCACGGCACCTGGCTGGAGCACTTTGGGGCGGGCAATTTCGTTACCCCGATCCGGCCCCTTGCCCAACAGAACAGCCATGGCGACCTTGGCGCTCTGCAGCTTTTTCTCGGCGTTGATCAGCTGCTCTTCGGAGCTGGCGGCCAGGCTTTCGGTCTGCTGGAACTGATAATCGCTGTCGATCCCGGAATCGAGCCGACGACGCCCCAGGTCCAGCATCTGACGAGTGCGCTTGAGGTCATCATGGGCCAGGTCATAGACAATATGCGCCTGCCCCAGGTTGCTATAGGCACGCGCCACATCGACCGCAAGGGTCAACTGCGCCGCCTGGCGGTCGACCTCCGCCGCCCGGGCCTGGCCCAGCGCCGCTTCCCAGGCATCGCGTTGGCCACCCCAGAGGTCGAAGGTGTAGCTGAAGTCCACACCCAGGCTACGCACAGTGCTGTAGGTGCCCCCTGCTCCGCTCGGATCCTGGTCGCGCGCCAGACGCGAACGGCTGACACTGCCACTGGCATCCAACTCCGGCATGCGCGCGGCATCGGCCGCCAGTGCGGCGGCACTGGCCTGGTGCGCCCGCGCACTGGCGATCTGCATATCGGGGCTGTCACGCAGGGCTTCACGAATCAGGCCGTCCAGTTGTGGGTCGCCCAGGCTCTTCCACCAATCGCTTTGCGGCCAGGCCGCCGGCGACAGGGTCACGCCCTTGAGCGACTGCTCGACCTTGAGGTCACGGGCCTCAAGGCTGACGCCCTCGGTATCCAGGCCGTGGTAACTGGCACAACCGGCCATGACCATGGCCAGAAACACCAGGCTCACACCACTACGCAAGGTTTTGTTGCTCATTTATCACCTACCCGCAGCACCGTGATGGGGTCACCGGCCGCCAGCAATATTTTCTTGAGGATCTGTTCCAGGCTGCTCAGCTCTTGCGCCGAAATGGCGCGAGTCAGCTCATTCATGGCGTCGGCGCCAATCTGCGGCAGCAGGTCGGCGAGCTTCTGTCCGGCCTCGGTCAGGACCAGACGAACCTGGCGCCGGTCAGCTTCATTGCGCTGGCGAGCAAGCAAATCCTTTTGTTCGAGGCGGTCGAGCATGCGCGTCATCGAACCGCTGTCCAGGGACAGGTGCCGGCAAAGCTCGGCGGGCGTGTCCACGCCGAACTGGGCCATGATGATCAGCACCTTGAACTGCGCCGCCGTCACACCATAGGGCTCCATCCGGACATCGATAATCCGGTCCTTGAGCAGTGCAGCACGCCCCAGCAGCAGACCCAGGGCGCAGGTGTGGAATGTCTCAGGAGTGAAATGCTTCATCAGGCCACCAAAGAAAAGCTGCCTAGGCAGATATTTCGAAATATTACTGCCTAGGCAGCCAATATCAAAGCATTAATTAGCAAGCTTTGTATTTAGCCGACTACCAACCGGGCACGAGAACAGGCTGAAGCCCGCTCACTCACGATCCTCTGCGCCATAAAACGCACGAAAGATCGCGAGCAGGCTCGCTACAGGCAGGTACTGAGGGGGGGATTAGCTGAAAGCGGGCACGCCGCTGTGGAAGCGGAACTCGATATCCGGCGATTCGATCAGTTCGCGCTCTGCCTCTCGGACTCGCACGACCGCCTGGTCGACATCCTTGGCCTCGCCATACTGGTATGCCAGCTTGAGGTAACCCTGGTAATGCCGCGCCTCGCTCTTGAGCAGGCCGAAGTAGAACTTGCCCAGCTCTTCATCCAGATGGGGCACCAGGGCTTCGAAGCGCTCGCAGCTGCGCGCTTCGATAAAGGCGCCGACCACCAGCGTATCGACCAACTTCACCGGCTCGTGATTACGCACCGCCTTGCGCAGGCCGGATGCATAACGGCCGGCGGACAACTGCCGCAGCTCGATCTTGCGCCGCTTCATCAGGCGCATCACCTGCTCGTGATGCACCAACTCCTCACGGGCCAGACGCGACATCATGCTGATCAGATCCACATGGGAGTGATACTTGGCAATCAGGCTCAAGGCAGTACTCGCGGCCTTGAACTCGCAATTCTTGTGGTCGATCAGCAGGGTTTCCTGGTCGGCCAGCGCCGCGGCGACCCAAGCGTCAGGCGTACGGCAGCCGAGAAAAGCATGGATGTGCGACATCATCGCCGGCCACCTGCGGCTTGAGGGGCAAGGATTGTGAACAACGGAATCGAGGACATGAGCTTCACGAGAACGGACGTCGGGCAACGCGGGGCGCCGATTATACCGGCCCGGACACGGAGCACCAGCGGCGGGGCTTGATATGCATCAAGACCCGAATGACAAGACTGCAACTATAGTGGTCTAACCTCGTCTTTTATGACCTTTATGGAGATTCTGATCATGCAAGCCATCCGCAGTATTCTGGTGGTCATCGAGCCCGAGCACATGGAAAGCCTCGCGCTCAAACGGGCCAAGCTGATCGCCGGCGTAACCCAGGCGCACCTGCACCTGCTGATCTGCGATAAAAAGCATGAACACTCCGCCCTGCTCAGCGTGCTCAAGAGCGCGCTGCTAAGCGAAGGTTACAGCGTCACCACCGAACAGGCCTGGAACCAGACGCTACACGAAACCATTATCGACGTGCAGCAGGCCGAAGGCTGCGGCCTGGTGATCAAACAGCACTACGAAGACAACCCACTGAAAAAGCTCGTGCTCACCCCTGCCGACTGGAAACTGCTGCGCTACTGCCCGACGCCCGTCCTGTTGGTCAAGACCGCCAAGCCCTGGACCGGCGGCGTCATCCTGGCGGCCGTGGATGTCGGCAATAGCGACGCCGAGCACCGCGTGCTGCACAACTGCATCGTCGACCACGGCTTCGACATTGCCAGCCTGGCCCGTGCAGAACTGCACGTGATCACCGCCCATCCGTCACCAATGCTGTCGGCCGCCGACCCGATTTTTCAGCTCAAGGAAACCATCGAGGCGCGCTATCGCGAACAATGCACAGCGTTCCAGGCCGAGTTCGATATCGACGATGAACACCTGCATATCGAGGAAGGTCCGGCAGATGTGCTGATCCCGCATATGGCCCACAAGCTGCAAGCCGTGGTGACCGTGATCGGCACCGTCGCCCGTACCGGCATCACCGGCGCACTGATTGGCAATACTGCCGAAGTGGTGCTCGACGCCCTGGAAAGCGATGTATTGGTACTCAAGCCCGCCGATATCATGGGCCATCTGGAGGAGCTGGTGAGCCAGCACTGAATACAGGCTTAACAGCCGCCGCCCTGCTTGGCGCTCGCGAACGTCCTACACAGGACGACGGGCGCCAAGCACTCGGCCCCAGCCCCGCAACAGCTACAGCTACAGCTACAGCTACAGCATGCCCTGGCCGCCCAGCGCATCCCTGAGGAAGCCTGGCGCGATATAGCGCTGGTAATGTGCCTCGGAGAGCAGGAAGAACTCCCGATCGATGGCATCGCGCAAATCCGGCAATGCCCATTCGCGAAACTCCGGCAGCAGGACCATCCCGTAGGCGTCCAACTGGCTGATGACCCGGGCACCGCGTGCAATCAACTGATAGGCCCAGCAATACGCGGACTGATGGGGCACGAAGCGGATCTTGCGCGCCTCAAGCTGCTGGCGCAGTCGAACGGCGTCGAATACTTCCAGCTTGGCCACCATCACCTGCACCAGCAGTTGCTCCAGGCGCATCCAGACCGCCCGCTTTTCTTCTTCGTTGTAGCCATTCCAATGAATCACTTCATGGTGGAAACGCTTGCAACCACGGCACACCAGATCACCGTAAACAGTGGAGCAAAGGCCGATGCAGGGGGTCTTGATGGTCTGATTGGGCATGGGGATCAACAACGTACAGAGGCGAAACAGGCCCGCATGTTAGCCCTTTGTCTAACAAGGGTCACCCCTGAACCTGTAGGGCTTACCTTACCTTTATCAAAGTTTTGCCGTAGAATCGGCCTGCCTTTTTAGGCGCCAATGTCCGTTGGAAGCTGTTTTCAAAGCGTCACGAGCACAGTTAATCCTAAAGAACGGCGTTGGCGCTGGTCGCATCCTCCCCGGAAGCTCCCGCGCCAACCCTCATCAGCTCCCGTTCTGCAGGCGTAAAACTTTGAAAACAGCTTCTGTTGGAAATCTCCGAAACTCTGGCTAAGCGGCTCATAAAGCCCCGCAGCGCATGAGAGCTGAGCATTTCTGGATGAGCGTCCCGGACACCCATTTGGGACCACTGATGAGGGTAATAACTGTGCTTGAAGCCTACCGCAAACATATCGAAGAGCGTGCAGCACTGGGTATCGTGCCCCAGCCGCTAAACGCCGAACAAACAGCAGGCCTGGTCGAGCTGCTGAAGAACCCACCGGCTGGCGAAGAAGCTTTCCTCGTTGACTTGATCACCAACCGTGTTCCGCCAGGAGTCGATGAAGCAGCCTACGTCAAGGCAGGCTTCCTCTCCGCATTGGCGACCGGCGAAGCCAAATCCCCCCTGATCGACAAGAAACGCGCTGTTGAACTGCTCGGCACCATGCAAGGCGGCTACAACATCGTGACCCTGGTCAATCTGCTGGACGACGCCGAGCTGGCTCCGGTTGCCGCCGAGCAACTCAAGCACACCCTGCTGATGTTCGATGCGTTCCACGACGTCGCGGAAAAAGCCAAGAACGGCAACGTCCACGCCAAAGGTGTGATCCAGTCCTGGGCTGACGGCGAGTGGTTCAAGAACCGCCCGACCCTGGCCGACAAGATCAGCCTGCGCGTCTTCAAGGTCACCGGCGAAACCAACACCGACGACCTGTCGCCAGCACCTGACGCCTGGTCGCGTCCCGACATCCCGCTGCACGCCCTGGCCATGCTGAAAATGGCCCGTGACGGTATCGTTCCGGACCAGCAAGGCGCCATCGGCCCGATGAAACAAATCGAGCAGATGCGCAACGAAGGCTTCCCGATCGCCTACGTCGGCGACGTCGTCGGTACCGGTTCTTCGCGTAAATCCGCCACCAACTCGGTGCTGTGGTTCTTCGGCGACGACGTTCCCTATGTGCCGAACAAGCGTGCTGGCGGTTTCTGCTTCGGCAGCAAGATCGCTCCGATCTTCTACAACACCATGGAAGATGCCGGCGCCCTGCCAATCGAATTCGACGTTTCCAAGCTGAACATGGGCGACGTGATCGACCTGTATCCGCACGCTGGCAAAGTCACCAAGCACAACAGCGACGAAGTCCTGGCCACCTTCGAAATGAAGACCCCGGTTCTGCTCGACGAAGTCCGCGCTGGCGGCCGTATCCCGCTGATCATCGGCCGCGGCCTGACCGAGAAGGCTCGTAACGAGCTGGGCTTGCCACCGTCCGACCTGTTCAAGAAACCCGAAGCCCCGGCTGAAAGCACCAAGGGCTTCACCCTGGCGCAGAAAATGGTCGGCAAGGCTTGCGGCGTGACCGGTGTTCGCCCGGGCACCTACTGCGAACCGAAAATGACCACCGTCGGCTCCCAGGACACTACTGGCCCGATGACCCGCGACGAGCTGAAGGACCTGGCTTGCCTGGGCTTCTCCACCGACCTGGTCATGCAGTCGTTCTGCCACACCGCGGCTTATCCAAAGCCGATCGACGTGACCACGCACCACACCCTGCCTGACTTCATCATGACCCGTGGCGGCGTATCCCTGCGTCCGGGCGACGGCATCATCCACAGCTGGCTGAACCGCATGCTGCTGCCGGATACCGTCGGCACCGGTGGCGACTCGCACACCCGCTTCCCGATCGGCATCTCGTTCCCAGCCGGTTCCGGCCTGGTCGCCTTCGCCGCAGCCACTGGTGTTATGCCACTGGACATGCCCGAGTCGATCCTGGTGCGCTTCAAAGGCAAACTGCAACCCGGCGTCACCCTGCGTGACCTGGTTCACGCCATTCCTTACTACGCGATCCAGGCTGGCCTGCTGACCGTAGAGAAGAAAGGCAAGAAGAACGCCTTCTCCGGCCGCATCCTGGAGATCGAAGGTCTGGAAACCCTGACCGTCGAACAAGCCTTCGAACTGTCCGACGCTTCGGCCGAGCGCTCTGCGGCCGGCTGCACCATCAAGCTGTCCAAAGAGTCGATCGCCGAGTACCTGAAGTCCAACATCACCCTGCTGCGCTGGATGATCGGCGAAGGCTACGGCGATGCACGCACCCTGGAACGTCGCGCCCAAGCGATGGAAGCCTGGGTGGCCAACCCTGAGCTGCTGGAAGCGGACAAGGACGCCGAATACGCCGAAATCATCGAGATCGACCTGGCCGACGTCAAAGAGCCTGTGCTCTGCGCGCCGAACGACCCGGACGACGCTCGCCTGCTGTCCAGCGTTGCTGGCCAGAAGATCGACGAAGTGTTTATCGGTTCCTGCATGACCAACATTGGTCACTTCCGCGCTGCCGGCAAGTTGCTGGACAAGGTCAAGGGTCAGCTGCCTACCCGTCTGTGGCTCTCGCCGCCGACCAAGATGGACGCTCACCAACTGACCGAAGAAGGCTACTACGGCATCTACGGCAAGGCTGGCGCGCGCATGGAAATGCCGGGCTGCTCGCTGTGCATGGGTAACCAGGCACGCGTAGAACCGAACTCCACCGTCGTGTCGACTTCGACCCGTAACTTCCCGAACCGTCTGGGCGATGGCGCCAACGTCTACCTGGCTTCGGCCGAGCTGGCGTCGGTGGCTTCGATCCTGGGTCGCCTGCCGACCGTCGAGGAGTACATGGCCTACGCGAAGGAAATCGACACCATGGCAGGCGATATCTATCGCTACCTGAGTTTCGACCAGATCGCCGAGTTCCGTGAAGCCGCAGCGAACGCCAATATCCCGGTCGTTCAAGCCTAAGCATCACGCGCAATAGAAAAAGCCCCGACTAGTTCGGGGCTTTTTTATACCTGGCGTTTAAGCGCCATCCGGCGTACCTGCGGGCTGATTACTGACGAACCAGCCGTTGGTTCTGGAAGGCCACGACCTCGGTACTGCGGTACGGATTGATATCCAGGCCGCCGCGGCGCACGTAGCGCGCGTACACCGTCAGCTTTTCCGGCTTGAGCAGGCGTTGCAGATCGAGAAAGATCCGCTCCACGCATTGCTCGTGGAAATCCGAATGCTGGCGAAAGCTCACCAGATACGCCAGCAGGCTCGCGTGATCCAGCGCCGCACCGCGATACTCCACCACCACGCTGCCCCAGTCCGGCTGGCTGGTAACCGGGCAATTGGACTTGAGCAAATGACTGTAGACGCTCTCCTCTACCACCCGGCTCGCGTCGCACTGCAGCAATTCAGGCCGCGGCTGCGCGTAGTCGCTGACCGTAATATCCAGATCATCGATGCAAGTGCCCGGCAAGGCCACCACACCGTCAGCCTGAACCTCATTGAGACTGCGCACCCGCACGCCCACCGGCTTGCCCGCTGCCGCCGACAAATCCGCCTGCAGGACGGCTTCAAGCGCCTGTCGATCGGCGAAGGGAGTCTGGTTCAGCGAGTTCAGATAAAGCTTGAAGGACTTGGACTCGATGATATTCGGCGAGTCGGCCGGGATGCTGAACTCACCGATGGCCACCACCGGCTTGCCGGAAGGCAGCAACCAGGACAACTCGAAACAGTTCCAGAAATCCACGCCGGTGTAAGGCAGGGTCTCGGCGCTCAGGCCCAGCTCCGCCCATTTCGCCGCACGCGGGATCGGGAACAGCAAGGAAGGGGTGTAGGTAGAAATGTACTCACTGGACTTGCCCAGCGGCGAATGTTCGGCTGCGGGATGCATGACAAAAACCTGACTGAATAAACCCGAGCAGTCTATCGGGTTTATTCACTGCTTTCAGCGCCCGGCGACGATCACCTTGTCTCAGCGGTCAATTTTCAACGTGCCCACCATGCCAGCCTGGTAGTGCCCGGGAATATTGCAAGCAAACTCCAGCTTGTCGGCCGCACTGAAGGTCCAGGTCAGCTCGCCGGTCTTGCCTGGCTCGACCAGCACACTATTAGGGTCATCATGCTTCATGCCCGCCATGGCACCGTGGCCCATCGCCCCGTGATCCATGGGCATCGGCTTCAGCGCTGTCGGGGTCAATTGGCCACTTTTGAGCATGTCGAGCATTTCCTGCTGGTGATGGGCATGCATCGCCGCATCGCCCAGGTTGAACTCGTGCAGCAGTTGGCCCTTGTTGATCAGCACGAAACGTACGGTCTCCCCCGCCTTCACCTCCACCGAGGCCGGGCTGAAGCTCATATCGCCCATCACCAGCTCCACCGTACGCGTGGCCTGGGCCGCCGGTGCCGGCTGGCCGAACGCGAAGCCGGTCGCGGGTGACGCCCAAAGCGGCGTACTCAAGACCATCAAGCAACCGGCCAGTAACAAGCGAAGACGAATGGACATATTGATACTCCTGCAGAAAGCCAAATCAGCGTGCCACCCACCTTAAAAAAACACCGCTGCCAACGAGCTGACCGTAAGATTACAACTTTGTCAGCTTGACCCGGCGCCAGGCGACCCAAGGTATAAAGCTGCTTTGCACTTGCCGCGAGCGACCCCATGAAACTGCTGATCGTCGAAGACCAGGCCAAGACCGGGCAATACCTGCGCCAGGGGCTGAGCGAAGCCGGCTTCAATGTCGAGTTGGTCGCCGATGGCAGCACCGGCCAGCACCTGGCCCTGACCGGCGATTACGCGCTGCTGATCCTGGATGTGATGCTACCCGGTCGCGATGGCTGGCAGATCCTGCAAGCGGTGCGCAGCGCCGGTTTGGAGATGCCGGTGCTGTTTCTCACGGCACGCGACGCAATCGAGGACCGGGTGCATGGCCTGGAACTGGGCGCCGACGATTACCTGGTCAAGCCCTTCGCCTTCTCCGAGCTGCTGGCCCGGGTCCGCAGCCTGCTCCGCCGTGGCAACAGCACGCCCCAGGAGACCAGCCTGCAGGTGGCCGATCTGCGCCTGGACCTGATTCGTCGCCGGGTCGAACGGGACGGCCAGCGCATTGACCTCACCGCCAAGGAGTTCGCCCTGCTCGAACTGCTGCTGCGCCGCCAGGGCGAAGTGTTGCCCAAGTCGCTGATAGCCTCCCAGGTCTGGGACATGAATTTCGACAGCGACACCAATGTGATCGAAGTCGCCATCCGCCGCTTGCGCCTGAAGATCGACGATCCCTACCCGAACAAGCTGGTGCACACCGTGCGCGGCATGGGCTACGTACTCGAAGAGCGCCCCGCCTGATGCGCCGCCTGTCCCTGGGCAGCCGCCTGGCGCTGCTGTTCGCCGGCTGCACGGCGGTGGTTTCACTGTTGGCCGGCGTCCTGTTCAGCCGCGCCAGCGAAGCGCACTTTATCGAGCTCGACCAGCAATTGCTCGACAGCCGCCTGGCCGTGCTGCGCAGCACGCTCCAGGGCACTCGCGATCCGGCGGGCCTGGCCTTGCGCCAAAATCGCCTGGAAGAAGAACTCGCCCATCAGGCCGACCTCACCCTGCGGATCCAGGGCCCCGATGGCCGGATCTGGTTCGACCGCGCACCGCAACTGCACGATACCCTGCCCACCGGCCAGGGACTGGCCACCCTGAACCACGCCGGCACTGACTATCGGCTACTCAATGCCCCCCTGGAGCCCGACCTGCCCAATGGGCCGCGTCTGAGCCTGCTGCTGGATATCACCCACCACCAACACTTCCTGCAACGTATGCAACGCCTGATCTGGCTGACCGTCGGCCTATCGGCGCTGGCCACCGCACTGCTGGGCGCCTGGGCGGTACGCAGTGGCTTGCGCCCCTTGCGCCAAATCAGCAGCACGGCCCGCAGTATCAGCGCCCACTCGCTCAACGCCCGCCTGCCCGAAGCCCAGCTGCCCGCCGAACTGGCCGAGCTGGCCCAGGCGTTCAATGCCATGCTCGGACGGCTGGACGACTCCTTCCAACGGCTCTCGGCCTTCTCTGCCGATATCGCCCATGAACTGCGCACGCCCCTCTCCAATCTGCTGACCCACACCCAGGTCACCCTGACGCGACCGCGCGCGCTGGAGGACTACCGCGAAGCCCTGCACAGCAATCTCGAAGAGCTGCAATGGATGGCCCAACTGGTCAACGACATGCTCTACCTGGCCAAGGCCGACCACGGCCTGCTGATGCCGACGCGCGAGCCGCTTAAACTGGCCGATGAAGTCGATGCGTTGCTGGAATATTTCGCCCCGCTGGCCGAGGATGCCGAAGTCCGGCTCACCCGTGAGGGCCAGGCGCAATTGGCCGGTGATCGCGGTATGTTGCGCCGCGCGCTGTCGAATCTGCTGGATAACGCACTGCGCTATACCCCACCCGGCGGCGAAGTGCGGGTACGCATAGAGCCGTTGAAATCAGGGCTACGCCTGTGCGTGGAAAACAGTGGCGAGGGTATCGATGCGCAGCAATTGCCGCGCCTGTTCGACCGCTTCTATCGCGTCGACCCAGCCCGCCAGGAAAGCAGCGAGCATGCGGGGTTGGGCCTGGCGATTACCCGTTCGATCATTCGTGCCCACGGTGGGCAGATTCATTGCGAATCGGCCCAGGGCTGGACACGCTTTATAATCGAGCTGCCACCCCGCTAGGAGCTCGCCCCCAGGGGGCGAGACTCAGGAGTACCGCAGGGCTTGGGCTGGCTCGATCTTCGCCGCACGATAAGCCGGGTACACCGTCGCCAGAAAGCTCAGGATAAAACCGGCCGAGCAGATCAGCAGCACGTCACCGCCCTGCAACTCGGAAGGCAGGTTGCTGACGTAATACACATCCGAACTGAAGATATGCTGGCCGCTGATGCGCTCCAACCATCCCACCAGTTCACTGACATTCAACGCGGCAATGACGCCGAGCACGCCACCGACCAGCGTCCCGACAATCCCGATCACCGTGCCCTGGACCATAAAGATCGCCATGATCTGCCGGGGCGTGGCGCCAATGGTACGCAGGATGGCGATATCCGCGCCCTTGTCGTTCACCACCATGATCAGCGTCGCGATGATATTGAACGCCGCCACTGCGACGATCATCAGCAACAACAGGCCGATCATGGTCTTTTCCATCTTCATCGCGCTGAACAGGCTGCCCTGGGTATGGGTCCAGTCATCGGCCTTGAAGCCTTCGCCCAGGGACGCCGCAATGGCCGTGGACACCTGCGGCGCCGCATAGAGGTCCTTGACCGCCAGGCGCACGCTTTGCACCTGATTGGGCTGCCAGTGCAACATGGCGGCCGCATCGCCGACATGAATCAGCGCCATGGAGCCATCGAGCTCGGCGCCGACCTTGAACACCCCCACCACATTCAAGCGCTGCAAACGCGGGGTGATGCCGCCGGGTGCCGTGCTGATTTCGGGAACGATCAGGGTCAGCTTGTCGCCGACATTCAGGCGGAAGCGCCGCGCGGTGATCTCACCGATCACCACGCCGAATTCGCCCGGCTTCAGGTCTTCCAGGCGCCCCTGGACAATATGCTGGGCCACAATCGAGACCTTGCCTTCCTGGGCCGGATCAACCCCGCTGATCTGAATCGGCTGCATGGCGCCCTTATAGGACAACATCCCCTCCATCTCGGTAAACGGCACGGCGGCCGTCACTTCGGGGTTCTTCAACGCGGCGGCGGCCACCGGCTGCCAGTCGTCGATGGGCTGCACGCCGACGAGGGTCGCGTGGGGCACCATGCCGAGGATGCGCGAGCTCATTTCACGCTGGAAGCCGTTCATCACCGACAACACCACGATCATCGCCAATACGCCCAGGGCGAGGCCGATCATCGAGGTCATCGAAATAAAGGACACAAAGCGATTACGGCGCTTGGCGCGGGTATAGCGCGTGCCGATAAAAATGGATAACGGTCTGAACATTCGCAGGCCACCGTAAAAAGTGAGGGACCCGCTCGGCGAGGAGCGGGTCCTGGCAAATCAGATAGCGACCAGGCGGCCGTTTTCCAGATGCAGGACACGGTCCATCTGGCGCGCCAGGCTCATATCGTGGGTCACCACCAGGAACGCGGTACGCATCGAGGTGCTGAGCTCCAGCATCAGGTCCTGAATCCCCTGGGCGGTGTTGTGGTCGAGGTTGCCGGTGGGCTCGTCGAGCATCACCAGCCCGGGGCGATTGACCAGGGCCCGGGCAATGGCCACGCGCTGGCGCTCACCACCGGACAGCTCGGCCGGCTTGTGCTCCAGGCGATGGCCCAGACCGACGCGCTCCAGCAGCGCGGTGGCGCGCTCGCGCGCCTCGGGAATCGCGGTGCGGCCAATCAACAGCGGCATGCAGACGTTTTCCAGCGCGGTGAACTCGGCCAGCAGGTGATGGAACTGATAGACGAAGCCCAGCGCACGGTTGCGCAGTTGCCCACGGGCTTTTTCACCCAGGGCCGAGAGCTCTTCGCCCGCCAACCAGACGCTGCCCTTTGACGGGGTATCGAGACCGCCCAACAGGTTGAGCAAGGTGCTCTTGCCGGAACCGGAGCTGCCGACAATCGCCACGCGCTCACCCGCCTGCAGCTCCAACTGCAGGCCGGACAGCACCACCACCGACTCCGGGCCTTCCTCGTAGGACTTGCCCAGGTCGCGGCAACTCAGCACTGCTTTATCACTCATGCCCAACTCACTCATAACGTAGCGCCTCCGCAGGCTGGGTGCGCGCGGCACGCCAGGCAGGATACAAGGTGGCGAGAAAACTCAGGACCAACGCAGCGCCACAGACCATCACGACGTCCTCGGCCATCAGTTGCGAGGGCAGGTAGTCGATGAAGTACACGTCAGCGTTGAGGAATTTATGCCCGATCAGGCTTTCGAGCCCGGCAATGGCGGCGCTGACATTCAGGGCCGCGAACATCCCGACCAAGGCGCCGATCAGCGTACCGACCACACCGATCACGGTGCCCTGGACCATGAAGATCGCCATGATCTGCCCGGGCGTGGCGCCCAGGGTGCGCAAAATGGCGATATCGCCCTTCTTGTCGTTCACCACCATCACCAGGGTGGAAATGATATTGAATGCCGCCACCGCGACGATCAGCAGCAACAGCAGGCCGATCATGGCTTTTTCCATGCGGATGGCCTGGTACAGGTTGCCGTGGGTACGGGTCCAGTCGCGCGCATAGAAGTGGCTCTCACCCAACTGCTGGGCGATTTCCCAGGCGGTGCGCGGCGCCTGGAACAGGTCGTCGAACTTGAGGCGCAGGCCCTGGACCTGATCCGGCTTCCAGCGATGCAGGCGCGCCAGATCATCCAGATTGGTCAACCCCAGGTAGCCATCCAGCTCGCCGGCACCGACATGGAAGATGCCGACCACGGTAAAGCGCTTCATGCGCGGGAACATGCCGGCCGGGGTCACGCTGACCTCCGGCGCTACAAAGGTCAATTTGTCGCCGAGGCCAACGCCCAGCTTGGTCGCCGCCTTGTCGCCGATAATGATGCCGAAGCTGCCCGGCGCCAGTGCATCGAGCTGACCCTGCTGCATAAACTGGTCGATGATCGAGACCGAATGCTCCTGGGCCGGATCGATGGCATTGAGCAGGACTTTCTGCACCTGGCCGTTGTTGGTCAACAACCCCTGCATCTGGGTGAACGGCGCCACCGCCAACACTTTGGGGTTCTGCTTGACCTTGGCGGCCAGGCTTTTCCAGTCGTTGATCGGCTCACCGGATTCGATGGTCGCGTGGGGCACCATGCCCAGTACACGGGTGCGCATCTCATGATCGAAGCCATTCATCACCGATAGCACCACGATCATCACCACCACGCCCAGGGCGAGGCCGATCATCGAGGTCAGGGAGATAAACGACACAAAATGGCTGCGGCGCTTTGCACGGGTATAACGCGTGCCAATAAATACGAAGAGAGGTCTGAACATGTCGGGGCTTGTTCGAAGGAAAGAGGAACGTCCTTGTGGCGGGGTCCGGTAACCAGCTTTACACTCAGAACACCGCCGCTACCATGGGTTCACCATGTCGACATTAGATGAAGAAGATCGCCGCGAATACTATCGTATCGAGGATATGATCGCACTGGAAATTAGCCCCCTGTCCGCCCCGGAAGCCGCAGGCAAGGATGTGCTGCAGGATGCGTCGCCACTCTTCAATCTGCTGAGCGAACTGCACCTGAGCGAGTTCGAGTCCCAGCTTTTGCTGCGCCAGATCAGCGAGCGCGACCGCACCATGGCCAGCTACCTGAAGGTCATGAACAAGCGCATCGACCTGCTGGGCCAGGTTATGGCCCAGAGCGTGCTTGGCCAGTTCGGCGAGCCGCAGCCGGTCAGGATCTCCGAAGGCGGCATCGAGTTCAGCCATCACCTGGCGTATCCGGCCGGCAGTCACCTGGCAATCAAGCTGGTTCTGATGCCCCAGGCCCTGGGCCTGTTGCTACGCGCCAAGGTCACCCACTGCGAACCCCAGAGCTTTGGCACTTTCGAGATCGGCACCGAGTTCGAATCCTTGACCGATGCCCAACGCCAGTTGCTGGCGCGCTATATCCTGCAAAAGCAGGCACAACAGCGGCGCCTGGCCCGCGAACAGAGCGAGCCCGACGCCACTTGAGCCGGCCCCCCGATTATCTGAAGGATTCATTTGCGTGAAGGAGCAGTCGTGACCCTGATTTATGGCCATCGTGGCGCCAAAGGCGAAGCACCGGAAAACACCCTGACCAGCTTTGAGCAATGCCTCCAGCATGGGGTGAAACGCTGCGAACTGGATTTGCACCTGTCCAAGGACGGCGAGTTGATGGTCATCCACGACCCGACCCTCAAGCGCACTACGGACCGGCGCGGCAAGGTGGTCGAATACACCGCCGCCGAACTGGTGACCTACGACGCACGCAAGGGCGGCCCGGGCTGGTTGACGCCCTGCCCGATCCCACGCCTGGAAGACTTGTTCAAGCAATGCGCCTTCGAACACTGGCAGCTAGAGGTCAAGAGCGCTTCGCGCACGCGCGCGGCCACCACGGTTCTGGCAATCCGCGAACTGGCCCAGCAATACGGCCTGCTGGACAAGGTCACGGTCACTTCCAGCTCCCGGGAAGTGCTCAAGGCGGCCCTGGACCTGACACCCGACCTGTCACGCGGCCTGGTAGCCGAGTATGCCTGGCTCGACCCATTGAAGGTCGCCCAGAGCTATGGCTGCGAGATGCTGGCGTTGAACTGGACACTCTGCACCCCGGAGCGGCTGCTCAAGGCGCAGCGTCAGGGCTTGCATGTGTCGGTCTGGACAGTCAACGAGCCTGCGCTGATGCGCAGACTCGCCGACTTCGGCGTAGATAGCCTGATTACAGACTTTCCCGGTTTGGCCACTGCCACCCTTGGGAATAGCTGAAATCGGTCTCCCCGGCCGGCTCAGGCCACCGGCCGGAGCCGCTCAAAAAAGCCGGTTTAGACCGTCATAGGCCGCTACCCGATAGGCTTCGGCCATGGTCGGGTAGTTGAACGTGGTGTTGACGAAGTACTTGAGCGTATTGGCTTCGCCCTTCTGGTTCATGATCGCCTGGCCGATATGGACGATTTCCGAAGCCTGATAGCCGAAGCAGTGTACCCCGAGGATCTCCAGGGTTTCCCGATGGAACAGGATCTTCAGCATGCCCTGGGGCTCGCCGGCGATCTGGGCACGGGCCATCCCCTTGAAGAACGCCTTGCCGACTTCGTACGGCACCTTGGCCTGGGTCAGCTCCTGCTCGTTCTTGCCAATCGAACTGATCTCGGGAATCGTGTAGATCCCGGTCGGCACGTCGTTGACGAAGCGCCAGCTGCCGTTGTCGACAATGCTGCCCGCAGCCGAGCGGCCCTGGTCATGGGCGGCGCTGGCCAGGCTTGGCCAGCCGATCACATCGCCGGCGCCGTAGATGTTCGGCACGCAGGTGCGGTAGTTCTCATCCACCTCGATCTGGCCACGGCTGTTGACCTTGACCCCGATATTTTCCAGGCCCAGCTTGTCGGTGTTGCCGGTGCGGCCATTGCACCAGAGCAAGGCGTCGGCCTTGATCTTTTTACCCGACTTGAGGTGCAGGATCACGCCGTTGTCGACGCCCTCGACACGCTCGTAGTCTTCGTTATGGCGCACGGTGATGTTGTGGTTGCTGAAGTGGTAGCTCAGCGCCTGGGAAATTTCCGAATCGAGGAAGCTGAGCAACTGGCCACGGTTGTCCACCAGCTCGACCAATACCCCCAGGCCGCTGAAGATCGACGCATATTCGCAGCCGATCACCCCGGCGCCATAGACGATCAGTTTACGTGGGGTGTGACCCAGGCTCAGGATCGTGTCGCTATCGTAGATACGCGGGTGGTGGAAATCGATATCGGCCGGACGATACGGGCGCGAGCCGGTGGCGATAATGATGTGCTTGGCGACCAGCTTCTCGACCACGCCGTTGGCGCACACCACTTCGATGGTCTGCTCGTCGGCGAAACTGCCGGTGCCAAAGAACACATCAACCCGGTTACGGGCGTAATAACCCGTGCGCGAGGCAACCTGCTTGGCAATGACCTTTTCCGCGCTCTTGAGCACATCCGGGAACGAGAACCAGCGCGGCTCACCAATGGCCCGGAACATCGGGTTGGTGTTGAACTGCATGATCTGGCGCACTGAGTGACGCAGGGCCTTGGACGGGATGGTGCCCAGGTGAGTGCAGTTGCCGCCGACCTGGCGACGGCTATCGACCATCGCCACCTTGCGTCCTGCTTTCGCGGCGTTCATCGCCGCACCTTCTCCAGCCGGGCCGGAACCCAGTACCACTACGTCGTAGTTGTAGACAGCCATGCGTACTCCTCAGAACAGGCCAAGGCACCCCTTTTGGCACCCTTGGCTAAATCATGCCGCGGCCAGCGGACATGACGAAAAAACTCGGGACACAGTCTATAGAAGCGTCAACGCCGCGCACATTAACCCTTGGTCGCGTCGTAGGCTATTTTTTGCTGCGCTACATAATCAAATCCCTACCAGATTCATCGGTCTTTCACTTGCGCCGTCGAACCGGCAAACAACTTGTCGAAGTCCGCACTGGTGCGACTGACAAATCCACCCTCTGCGCGCACCACAAAAACCGCTGCAATACCGTGGCGCCGGGCATAGGCCTCGCCCTGCTCTGGCCCGAGGATCAACAGCAAGCTCGACAGGCCATCGGCCATCAATGCCGAAGCATGAATCACCGTCACCGCCGCCAGGCCATGGGTGATCGGCGCACCGGTGCGCGCATCGAGCGTATGGGAGTAACGCCGGCCGTCCTGCTCGAAGTAATGACGATAGTCACCCGAGGTGGAAACCCCATAACCGTCGATGGCCAGGATGCGCTGCGCCACCTGGCGGTCATCCCGTGGCTCTTCCAGCGCCACGCGCCAGGGCGAGCCATCGGGCTTTTTACCGATAGCCTTGAGCTCGCCCGTGGCTTCGGCGAGAAAACTGTCGATCCCCAGCTCGCCCAGCCGCGCACTGATCCGGTCGACCGCATAGCCGGCGGCAATGCTGTTGAAATCCACCTGCACCGGCGCGTCCTTGCACAGCAACTCACCCTCGATGCGCAGATGGGTGTATCCGACCCGCCGCATCGCTTGCGCGAGGGCCTGGGCATCCGGCACCTGCTCTTCGCGCCCCTGGGGGCCGAAGCCCCATAGATCGAGCAAGGGCTCCACGGTCAGGTCGAATGCGCCGGCGCTTTCGCGGGACAAGCGATCGCCCATGGCGACCAACTGCAACACCGCCGGGGGCATGGCCTGGCAGGTATTGGCCGGCAAGGCGTTGAAGCGCTCGATATCCGAGTCACTGCGGTAAGTCGACAACTGCTGGTCAACCTGGGCCAGAATCGCCTCGACTTCAGCCTGGACCTGCGCCGGTGGTGGGCCATCGGCATGGCGCAGATACTGGATGGTATAGGTGCTGCCCATGGTTGGACCGCCAATGGTCTGCACCTGATCGCGCGGACCACAGGCCGTCAAGAGGCTCGACAACAGCCCCACCCCGATCACCGACAATACAAATCGCTGCAACAAAACCCTGAACCTCCACTAAGACGCCTAACCTGAAAGCAGACACCACCCAGGGCCAGCCATTATGCGCCACATCGCCTTCTCCCTTCTGCTCGCGTGCAACGCCTGCGCCTTGACGGCCGCAGCGGCCCCGCTCGAGCTGGCGCGCTTCGCCAGCCAGCGCGACAACGGCAATGAACAGCTGGAGCGCAAGAGCCAGAGCGTGCTCACCTATCTCTGGATCGATGTCTACGCCGCCGCTTTCTATGCGCCACCCGCCATCAGTGCCCGACAAGCGGTTGCACAAATGCGCGACCAGCGCCTGGAACTGTATTACCTGCATGCCATCGACCGGCGCGATGTGATCAAGGCGGCCAACACCACCCTGCAACGCCAGCAGGAACCGGCCCGCCTGGCGCGCCTGCAGAACGACGTGCAGCGCCTGCACACCAGCCTGCAGAACATCCGCGTCGGCGATCGCTACGCCCTCGACTATCGCAATGGTCGCGGGCTGGATCTGGAACGCAACGGCCAGGTGATTTTCAGTAGCGCAAACCCGGAACTGGCCACCGCCTACCTGGCCATCTGGCTCGGGCCCGACGGTCTCTCGCCGACGCTACGCGAAGCCTTGCTCGGCCCGCCCTAGCCTGCCACCGCGCAGGCAGCAGCGGGCATCCGCCTCAGTGCTGCGACAGTGCTGGGGGCGCGCCCCTGGTGCTGTGCGGCGGCAACCGTCACGAACGGCGCGCGGCGCAGGCCGCCGCCAACGCCTGAGCAGCGACAAAAAAAAACGCCCCGAACCAGTCGGGGCGTTTTTTTGCAGGAGCAAGCGAACTCGCGAGCGGCCTGGCTGCTTAGCGTGGGAACGCAGGCGGGTTGACCCCGGCCATGTCTTCCATCACGCGAACAACCTGGCAGCTGTAACCGAATTCGTTGTCGTACCAAACGTACAGGACAACGCGGTTGTCTTGGCAGATGGTCGCTTCAGCGTCCACAACGCCAGCGTGGCGCGAGCCCACGAAGTCGGTGGAAACCACTTCCTGGGAATTGACGAAGTCGATCTGCTTGTGCAGGTCGGAGTGCAGCGCCATGTAGCGCAGGTACTCGTTCATCTCTTCACGGGTGGCGGCTTTCTCAAGGTTGAGGTTGAGAATGGCCATCGACACGTTCGGCGTCGGCACACGGATCGCGTTACCGGTCAGCTTGCCGGCCAGCTCAGGCAGGGCCTTGGCAGCAGCGGTGGCAGCACCGGTCTCGGTGATCACCATGTTCAGCGCAGCACTGCGGCCACGGCGATCGCCCTTGTGGAAGTTGTCGATCAGGTTCTGGTCGTTGGTGTACGAGTGAACCGTTTCAACGTGACCGTTGACGATGCCGAACTTGTCATTCACAGCCTTGAGCACCGGCACGATGGCGTTGGTGGTACAGGAAGCGGCGGACACGATCTTGTCGTCAGCGGTGATCTCGGCATGGTTGATGCCGTGAACGATGTTCTTCAGTTTGCCCTTGCCCGGTGCGGTCAGGACCACACGGTCGATACCCGGGCAAGCCAGGTGCTGGCCCAGGCCGTCGGCGTCACGCCACACACCGGTGTTGTCCACCAGCAGTGCGTCTTTGATGCCGTACTGGGTGTAGTCGACCTCAGTCGGGCTCTTCGCGTAGATAACCTGGATCAGGTTGCCATTGGCGGTGATGGTGTTGTTGACTTCGTCGATGGTGATGGTGCCGTTGAACGAACCATGGACCGAGTCGCGGCGCAGCAGGCTGGCGCGTTTGGTCAGGTCATTCTCGGCGCCCTTGCGCACCACGATGGCACGCAGACGCAGGCCGTCGCCACCACCGGTTTTCTCGATCAGGATGCGCGCCAGCAGGCGGCCGATACGACCGAAGCCGTACAGCACAACATCAGTGCCCTTGCGCGCCGCAGCGTTTTGCTGACCCACGACGTCGGCCAGTTCTTCACGCACGAACTGCTCGGCGCTGCGGCCGTTGCCTTGAGCCTTGAATTTGACGGCCAGCTTGCCCAGGTCCACCGAAGCGGCACCGAGCTTGAGCTCGCTCATCGCCTTCAGGAGCGGGAAAGTCTCGTGGACGGACAGTTCGACATCGTCGGATTGGCGATGGCGAGCAAAGCGGTGAGCTTTGAGAATCGCGATGACAGACTGGTTGATCAGGCTGCGGCCATAGATCGAGCTAACCACATTGTTATTGCGGTAAAGCTGACCGATAAGCGGAATCATCGCTTCTGCGAGTGCTTCACGGTCGATCCATTCACCAAGACACTGGTCGGGCTTCTGAGTCACGGGAACCTTCCACATGTAGGGGCTGAAAAAAGGGGCTACATTATGCCGCCGAGTGGTCTGCGGAGCAATGCGCGCCTGTCGCGAGATACATTGCATGGCTGCCAGGGCAGTCTGCAACTGACAGCCGGGGTCTGCGCCCGCTACAATTGCCGACTTTGTCGCAACGCTGGAGCTCAACCTTCCGTGCCCGTTCTGCGTCTACCGCTACTCCCTGCCGCCGCAGGTAAACAGCACTGGGGCAATTTGCCCGGTGCCGCCCTCAGCCTGGCCATCGCCGAGGCTGCCAGCGCCGCGAAGCGCTTCACCCTGCTCCTGACCGCCGACAGCCAAAGTGCCGAGCGACTGGAACAGGAGCTGGGTTTCTTCGCCCCGGATTTGCCGGTGCTGCATTTCCCGGACTGGGAAACCCTGCCCTACGACCTGTTCTCGCCGCACCAGGACATCATCTCCCAGCGCATCGCCAGCCTGTACCGGCTGCCGGAGCTGACCCATGGCGTTTTGGTAGTGCCGATCACCACGGCCCTACATCGCCTGGCACCGACGCAGTTTCTGCTCGGCAGCAGCCTGGTCCTGGATATCGGCCAGAAACTGGATGTCGAGCAGATGCGTACGCGCCTGGAAGCCAGTGGCTACCGCTGCGTCGACACGGTCTACGAGCATGGCGAATTCGCAGTACGCGGCGCACTGATCGATCTGTTCCCGATGGGCAGCAAGCTGCCTTATCGGATCGATCTGTTCGACGATGAAATCGAGACCCTGCGCACCTTTGACCCGGAAAACCAGCGCTCCATCGACAAGGTCGAATCGGTACGCCTGCTGCCCGCCAGGGAGTTTCCGCTGCAAAAGGACGCCGTAACCCGCTTTAAAGCGCGCTTTCGCGAACGTTTCGACGTCGACTTCCGGCGCTGCCCGATCTTCCAGGACCTGAGCAGCGGGATTACCCCGGCCGGTATCGAGTACTACCTGCCGCTGTTCTTCGACGATACCTCGACCCTGTTCGACTACCTGCCCCAGGACACCCAGGTGTTTTCCCTGCCCGGCATCGAACAGGCCGCCGAGAACTTCTGGTCCGATGTGCGCAATCGCTATGAAGAGCGCCGCATCGACCCCGCACGGCCATTGCTGCCGCCCGCCGAGCTGTTCCTGCCGGTGGAAGACTGCTTCGCTCGCCTTAAAAGCTGGCCGCGCGTGGTCGCCAGCCAGCAAGACATCGACGCCGGCGGCGGTCGCGAACGCTTCCCGGCCCAGCCGCTGCCCAACCTGGCCATTGAAGCCAAGGCCAACCAGCCCCTGGCGGCGCTTGCCGACTTCCTCGACCAGTTCCCTGGACGCGTACTGTTTACCGCCGAGTCGGCCGGGCGCCGTGAGGTCCTGCTGGAACTGCTCGAACGCCTGAAGCTACGGCCAAAGACCGTCGACAGCTGGCCCGATTTCGTCGCCAGCCGTGAGCGCCTGGCGATCACCATCGCCCCGCTGGACGAAGGCCTGCTGCTCGACGACCCGGCCCTGGCGCTGGTCGCCGAGAGCCCGTTGTTCGGCCAGCGAGTCATGCAACGCCGGCGCCGGGAAAAACGTGCCGACGCCAACAACGATGCCGTCATCAAGAACCTGACCGAGCTGCGCGAAGGCGCGCCGGTGGTGCATATCGACCATGGCGTCGGCCGCTACCTGGGCCTGGCGACACTGGAGATCGACAACCAGGCCGCCGAATTCCTCACCCTGGAGTACGCCGAAGGCGCCAAGCTCTATGTGCCGGTAGCCAACCTGCATTTGATCGCCCGGTACACCGGCAGCGACGACGCCCTCGCCCCGCTGCACCGCCTGGGCTCGGAAACCTGGCAGAAAGCCAAGCGTAAAGCCGCCGAGCAGGTTCGCGATGTGGCCGCCGAATTGCTGGATATCTACGCCCGCCGCGCCGCCCGCGAAGGCTATGCGTTTGCCGATCCGAAGGCCGACTATGCAACCTTCAGTGCCGGCTTCCCGTTCGAGGAAACCCCGGACCAGCAAACGGCCATCGAAGCGGTGCGCGCCGATATGCTCGCGCCCAAGCCGATGGACCGCCTGGTCTGCGGCGACGTGGGCTTCGGCAAGACCGAAGTGGCCATGCGTGCAGCCTTTATCGCGGTACATGGCGGCCGCCAGGTTGCCATCCTCGTGCCGACGACCCTGCTCGCCCAACAGCACTACAACAGCTTCCGCGACCGCTTCGCCGACTGGCCGGTGACCGTGGAGGTGATGAGCCGCTTCAAGTCGGCCAAGGAAATCAATGCCGCGGTCGCCGACCTGGCCGAAGGCAAGATCGATATCGTGATCGGCACCCACAAGCTGCTGCAGGACGATGTGAAGATCAAGAACCTGGGCCTGGTCATCATCGACGAAGAGCACCGCTTTGGCGTGCGCCAGAAGGAACAGCTCAAGGCCCTGCGCAGCGAAGTCGACATCCTGACCCTGACCGCCACACCGATCCCGCGCACGCTGAACATGGCGGTCTCGGGCATGCGCGACCTGTCGATCATCGCCACACCGCCGGCCCGCCGGCTGTCGGTGCGCACGTTCGTCATGGAGCAGAACAAAAGCACGGTCAAGGAAGCCCTGCTGCGCGAGTTGTTGCGCGGCGGCCAGGTCTATTACCTGCACAACGACGTCAAGACCATCGAAAAATGCGCCGCCGACCTGGCTGAACTGGTGCCCGAGGCACGTATCGGCATCGGCCACGGGCAGATGCGCGAACGCGAACTTGAGCAGGTGATGAGCGACTTCTATCACAAGCGCTTCAACGTGCTGATCGCCTCGACCATTATCGAGACCGGCATCGACGTGCCGAGCGCCAACACCATCATCATCGAGCGGGCCGACAAGTTCGGCCTGGCCCAGTTGCACCAGTTGCGCGGCCGAGTCGGGCGCAGTCACCACCAGGCTTATGCCTACCTGCTGACCCCGCCGCGCCAGCAAATCACCCCGGACGCGGAAAAGCGCCTGGAAGCCATCGCCAATACCCAGGACCTGGGCGCGGGCTTTGTACTCGCCACCAACGACCTGGAAATCCGCGGCGCTGGCGAGTTGCTGGGCGATGGTCAGAGCGGACAGATCCAAGCCGTCGGCTTCACCCTTTATATGGAAATGCTCGAGCGGGCCGTCAAAGCCATCCGCAAGGGCGAGCAGCCCAACCTCGACCAGCCGCTGGGTGGTGGCCCGGAAATCAACCTGCGTCTGCCGGCGCTGATTCCCGAAGATTATCTGCCCGATGTGCACGCGCGCCTGATCCTCTACAAACGTATCGCCTCGGCGGCCGATGAAGAGGGGCTCAAGGACCTGCAAGTGGAAATGATCGACCGCTTCGGCCTGCTGCCCGAACCGACGAAGAACCTGGTCCGCCTGACCCTGCTCAAATTGCAGGCCGAGCAACTGGGGATCAAGAAGGTCGACGCCGGCCCGCAGGGTGGCCGTATCGAATTTGCCTCGGACACTCCGGTAGACCCGCTGGTGCTGATCAAGCTGATCCAGGGCCAGCCCAACCGCTACAAGTTCGAAGGGGCCACGCTGTTCAAGTTCATGGTGCCGATGGAACGCGCCGAAGAGCGCTTTAATACACTGGAGGCGCTGTTTGAGCGCCTCACTCCGAAAACAGCCTGAAGGACGCCCGATGCGCCTTATTCGTTCACTGACCCTGCTGCTGTCCCTGCTGGCGCTGCAGCTCTCCTCGGTGGCCCGTGCCGATGACCTGTACCAGGTCGAGATGATCCTGATCCGACAGAACGCGGTACCGTCGTTCAACACCCAGCCGGCCCCGGAAAACTGGGCAGCCGGCGCGGCGCGCCTTAGCCCGCAGGACGAGCGTCGCACCAGCCTCGACGACATCGCCAACAAGCTGGCCGCCAGCCCGGATTACAGCGTGCTGCTGCACAAGGCTTGGCAGCAGGCGCTGGGCAGCGAGCCCACTACGATTGCGATCAGCAGCGGCCAGGAGCAGTTCGGCCAGCACCCCATCGAAGGCACCCTGGGCCTGGCGCTTGGGCGCTTTACCGATGTCGACGCGCAGTTCTGGGTCAACCAGTTCGACGGCAATGGCATGATTGTCGCCAGCGAGCGCCTGAAGCAAAGCAGCCGCACCAAGAACGGCGAGCTTAACTTTATCGACAATGGTCACCTGGCCCTGCTGCTCAAGGTCACCCCCCTGAACGCGCCGCCCAAAACCGCAGCGCCGCTCGGCCTTCCGGACTGAACCGCGCTGCCATGCCATCGCCGCCCGCGCTCGCCCTGACCAAACCGCTCGCACCGTCCTGGGTCAGCCGGTTCAAGGAACAAAGCCTGGAGCGCGGCCGACGCTACGCCCTGGAGAATCGTGTCAGGATCGTCCAGGCCGGCGACAGCACCATCACCGCCAGTTGCCAGGGCTCCAGCGACAGCGTTTACCGCCAGACCATTCACCTGCGTGAATCGGCCAAGGGCACCTTGCTGCTGGTGGACGCCAGTTGCACCTGCCCGGTCCGCAACCACTGCAAGCACGTGGCGGCGGTGCTGCTCAAGGTCCAGGAGGCACTGGCTTACCCGGCCGCGGAAAAGGATGCGCAATTGCTGGAGAAACTCCAGGCAGTGCTTGACGCCCGCCACCCGCCGGCCTTGCCGCAACACCTGGTTGAAGACGTACTGCCCAAGCCCCGACTGTGGCTGGCCAGTGTCGAGTTCAGCGCCTTCGAGCCACGCAACGGCCGCATGCAACGCTATATCCAGCACCGCGCCGCACTCTCGTTCAATTACCTGGGCGAGTACGCCAGCGGCCAGAAAAACAGCGATATCCTGTTGCGCCAGGAGCAGCAGACCCTGCGCATCAAGCGTCACCCCCAGGTCGAACAACAGTACCGCGAACAACTGCGCGAACTGGGTTTCAAAATCGCCACCCGCCAGAGCAAGGCCCTGCCGGAGACTGCCGGCGAGCTGTTCGAGATGGTCAATGACAGCGCCTGGCTGAATTTCACTCTCAATGTCCTGCCCAGCCTGCGCGAGCAGGGTTGGGAGTTGCAGATCGACGACGATTTCGGCTTCGACCTGAGCAGCGTCGAGGACTGGTATGCCACCGTCGAGGAAGCGCCCGAACGCGACTGGTTCGACCTGGAACTGGGGATTATCGTCAATGGCGAACGCTTGAGCCTGCTGCCGATTCTGCTCAACCTGGTGCGCTCCCATACCGACCTGCTCAACCCCGAGCGCCTGGCCAGGCGCCGCGACGACGAACTGATCCTGGTGAATATTCCCGCCGCGCCCAATGGCAGCCATGGCCCGCTGCAGGTGGCCCTGCCTTATGGCCGACTGAAGCCAGTCCTGGCGACACTGGGCGAGTTCTTTGCGCAGGAGCCCGGGGAAACCCGCCTGCGCCTGAGCAGCGCCGATGCGATCCGACTCAACCCATTGGAAGGCCTGCCGCTTTTGTGGGAAGGCGGCGAACATATCCGCGGCTTCGCCCAACGCCTGCGCGATATTCGTGATTTCAGCGTCAGCGCGCCTGATGGCCTCAATGCCACCCTGCGGCCCTACCAACTCGAAGGACTGAGCTGGATGCAGTCGCTGCGCCAACTGGAAGTCGGCGGCATCCTGGCCGATGACATGGGCCTGGGCAAGACCCTGCAGACCCTGGCGCATATCCTCTGCGAAAAAAACGCCGGGCGCCTGGATCGCCCATGCATGGTGGTCATGCCCACCAGCCTGATTCCCAACTGGCTCGACGAAGCCATGCACTTCACCCCTCAACTCAGGGTCGTGGCGCTGTATGGGGCGGGCCGCAAAAAACTGTTCGAGCAATTGGCCGACGCCGACCTGATCCTCACCACGTATGCCCTGCTGCCCAAGGATATCGAGCGCCTGACCGCCCTGCCCCTGCACATCCTGGTGCTGGACGAGGCGCAGTACATCAAGAACCCCAACAGCAAGGCCGCCCAGGCCGCTCGCGAACTGAATGCGCGCCAGCGCCTGTGCCTGAGCGGCACACCGCTGGAAAACCACCTGGGCGAACTGTGGTCGCTGTTCCACTTCCTGTTGCCCGGCTGGCTGGGCGATGCCAAGGCGTTCAATCGCGACTATCGGGTGCCTATCGAACGACACGGCAGCGAACAGCGACTGCAACACCTGAATGCGCGGATAAAACCCTTTCTGCTGCGCCGGACCAAGGAACAGGTTGCCACCGAACTGCCACCCAAGACCGAAATCATCCATTGGGTCGAACTCAATGAAGCGCAACGCGATGTCTACGAAACCATGCGCCTGGCCATGGACAAGAAGGTGCGCGACGAAATCACCCGCAAAGGCGTGGCCCGTAGCCAGATCATCATTCTCGAAGCGCTGCTCAAGCTGCGCCAGGTTTGCTGCGACCTGCGCCTGGTCAACGAGGCCACGCTGCCTGCACGCGGGAGTACTTCGGGTAAACTCGACAGCCTGATGGAAATGCTCGAAGAGCTGTTTGCGGAAAACCGCCGCATCTTGCTGTTTTCCCAATTCACCTCGATGCTCGGCCTGATCGAAATCGAGCTGAAAAAGCGCGGGATTGCCTACGCCCTGCTCACCGGCCAGACCCGCGACCGACGCACGCCGGTCAAGGACTTCCAGAGCGCCAAGCTGCAAATCTTCCTGATCAGCCTCAAGGCCGGCGGCGTTGGCCTGAACCTGACCGAAGCCGATACGGTGATTCACTACGACCCCTGGTGGAACCCGGCCGCCGAAAACCAGGCCACCGACCGCGCCTATCGCATCGGTCAGCACAAACCGGTCTTTGTCTACAAAATGATTGCCCGCGGCACTGTGGAAGAAAAGATCCAGCTCCTGCAAAAAGACAAATCCGAACTGGCCGCCGGGGTCCTGGATGGCCGCATGGATGGCGACTGGAAACTGCAGAACGAGGACATCGAAGCCCTCTTCGAACCGCTGCCCAAGCAGAAGCACAGCCGCTGACCTGCAAAAAAAAAAACGAACAGGCCAAAGCCTGCTCGCCATTTTCACTGAGCGAAAAACCGGCGATCGTCGCCGGCTCAGTCAAGCAACTGGGCATCCTTCAGCGCGCCGATGGCCGCCAGCCAACGAGGCGCCTGGCGGTAGTCCGTGGAAGCGAATGCCTGGCCGCGCATGCGCGCGATCCGCGCGGACGGCGTGACCTTGAGCCGCTGCGCCGCACTCAGGGCCAGCTCTGCCGCCGCCCGGTCATTGCAGACCAGCCCCATATCGCAGCCGGCGGAGAGCGCGGCCTCGATCCGGCTGGCGGCGTCGCCGACCACATGGGCGCCGGCCATGGACAGGTCATCACTGAAAATAACCCCATCAAACTGCAGCTCGCCGCGCAAGATGTCCTGCAACCAGCGTCGGGAGAAGCCGGCTGGCTGGCTGTCGACCTGCGGATAGATCACATGGGCCGGCATGACCGCACCCAGTTGACGGCTCAGCCGGGCAAATGGCACCAGGTCATTGGCGCGAATGTCATCCAGGCTGCGCTCATCCACGGGAATCGCTACATGGGAGTCAGCCTCCGCCCAGCCATGGCCGGGAAAGTGCTTGCCGGTGGCCGCCATGCCAGCCGCGTTCATGCCGCGAATAAACGCACCCGCCAGTTGCGCTGCCCGCTCGGGGTCGCCCTCGAAAGAACGGCTGCCGACCACGGCACTACGCTGGAAGTCCAGGTCCAACACCGGGGCAAAGCTCAGGTCCAGGCCAACCGCCAGGACTTCGGTCGCCATCAGCCAGCCGCATTGTTCGGCCAGGTACTCGGCATTGGGATTGTCAGCAATGGCCCGCATTGCCGGCAGACGCACAAAGCCCTGGCGCAAACGCTGGACCCGCCCACCCTCCTGGTCTACCGCCAGCAGCAGGTCCGGACGCACGGCGCGGATGGCCGCGCTCAACTCGCGAACCTGGCGCGGGTGTTCAATATTGCGGGCAAAAATAATCAACCCGCCCACTTGCGGCTGACGGAGCAGGTGGCGGTCTTCGGCCGTCAGCCAGGTACCGGCGACGTCCACCATCAAGGAGCCTTGCAAGGCTGAAGTCATGGAAAATCCTTAAAGTAAGCGCGCACGGCGTTGCCACGGGCGAAAGGCAATAGCCCTCCCCAAAGGGCCAGGGCCCAGCGCATTGGGCAAGAAGAAAAACGCAAGACGGCTGTACACAGCGCCAGCGTGTGACCGCGAAAAAAGGCCAGCCAACACCGAGCGGGGAAAATACCGAATGGAATGGGTAAAGAAAGATTCAGCATGGGCCGCAAGCTTAGCGGATCGCGGCCGCGGCGCCCAGCCGTGCGTCAGGCCTTGGCCAGCGCCGGAGTTGACTTGATACGTGGGCGCAACTGCGCGCTGGCCATGGCCGGATCGGTAACGCCCGACTCGGCCCGCATACCTGCGGCGAGGAACGGCACCATGAGGCGCATCACCTGCTCGATGGACGTATTGACGCCGAAATCGGTCTCGGCAATAGCGCGCAACGCCTTGATACCGGACATGCTGAACGCCGCCGCACCCAGCATAAAATGCACGCGCCAGAACAATTCGATAGGGGGAATACGCGGAGCGGCATCGTTGACCAGCAACATGTACCGACGGAAAACCTTGCCGTACATGTCTTCCAGGTAACGCCGCAAGTGCCCCTGGCTCTGGCTGAATGCCAAGCCTAGCAGGCGCATGAAAATGGACAGATCGTTGCCGCTGCGTGGCTGCACCACCAAGGCTTGCTCAACCAGGATCTCCAGCAGTTCTTCCAGGCTGGGCTTGCTGTCGGGCTTGGCCTGGCGACGCTCCAGTTCGCGGTCCAGGCTGGTGCAGAATGGCCCCAGGAAGCGCGAGAACACCGCCTGAATAAGGGCCTTCTTCGAACCGAAGTGATAGTTCACCGCTGCCAGATTGACCCCCGCCTTGCTGGTGATCAAACGCAACGACGTCTCGGCAAAACCCTTCTCCGCGAACAGCTGTTCGGCGGCATCGAGAATGCGCTCTACGGTTTCCGACTGGGCCATGATTATTCCGCCTGACAAACACTTGTTTGAAACATACGTTTCAGCCCTGTCATTGTCAAGTCTGACCATCCGCTTCGCGGCCGTACGGTCAAGTATTTAAGCATACAACCCGGGGCCTGTAGCCAGCCTTCTCGCCCGTCTCGCGACGACCATTCGCCGCGCGACCCAAAAGGATGATTGCCAAGGCCGATTCACTGTATATAATCCCAGTCACTGTATAAAAAGACAGAGCGATCGAGATGCTAAAACTGACGCCACGCCAAGCAGAGATTCTGGCTTTCATCAAACGCTGCCTCGAAGACAACGGCTACCCGCCCACCCGTGCGGAAATCGCCCTCGAACTCGGCTTCAAGTCACCCAATGCCGCGGAAGAACACCTCAAGGCCCTGGCTCGCAAGGGCGCCATCGAGATGACTCCCGGCGCCTCGCGCGGCATTCGCATCCCCGGCTTCGAAGCCAAGGCTGACGAATCCACGCTGCCGATCATTGGTCGCGTCGCCGCAGGCGCTCCCATTCTGGCCCAGCAGCACGTCGAAGAGTCCTGCAACATCAACCCCTCCTTCTTCAATCCCCGGGCAGATTACCTGCTGCGCGTCCACGGGATGAGCATGAAGGATATCGGCATCTTCGATGGCGACCTGCTGGCCGTGCACACTTGCCGCGAAGCACGCAATGGCCAGATCGTGGTTGCGCGCATCGGTGACGAAGTCACGGTAAAGCGCTTCAAACGTGAAGGCAGCAAGGTCTGGCTAATTGCCGAGAACCCCGAGTTCGCCCCGATCGAGGTCGACCTGAAAGACCAGGACCTGGTTATCGAAGGCTTGAGTGTCGGCGTCATTCGCCGCTAAAGGAGATGTCATGCAGTTCCCCCAGGCACCCCAGCACGCCCAACTTCCGTTGTTCGAAGCCTTTATGGCTCAGCCCTTGGCACCAATCCTCAAAGAGGTCGTCGACTCGCCCTGGATTGCAGAACCTGAAGTCTTCAGCGAGCTATCGCTACGGGGTGCCACGGGGAACTGCCTGAGCCTGCTTGCGCCGATACTGCGCGAACTGAGCGAAGACCAGGGCGCGCGCTGGCTCACCCTGATTGCGCCTCCCACCAGCCTTACCCAGACCTGGTTACGCGAAGCCGGCCTGAATCGCGAACGCATCCTGCTACTGCACCCGAGCGGCAAACAGAGTGCTTTTCAGCTCACCTGCGAAGCACTGCGCCTGGGCCGCAGCCATACCGTGGTCAGCTGGATCAATCCCCTCAGCGCCTCGGCGCGCCAGCAACTGATTAGTGCCGCGAAGACAGGCGAAGGCCAGAGCCTGAACATTCGTTTGGGCTGATCGGTGTAAGCGTCAAGAAAAAATCTATCTGCGCGGCAAACGCAGGGCTTCTCCAGAACAGAGAAGCCATCATGCAGAAATAAACGACAGTAAAAAAAGACCAACGGTCTTAGTGGAGAACTCGAGGGCCGTCGTCTTTTTCGATTTCGCCCTCAACCAAGCGCCCAGCCATCTGCACCCCCACGCTAAGCATGGCCTTGGCCACCTCGACGTGTTGCCCCTGCAAAAATGCTTTGGCATCTTCGGAAAAATCCAGCGTGACCAGAGAACCCTCGTCCTCAGCCCTGCGCAGCTCGATTCGGCCGTCAGGTAACTCGACAATTTCTAGAAAGGACGTTGGCATTAGGTCTGTTCTCCACGAAAGGCGCGCATTATATCAGCCATCCATGTGAAATCGCTTGGGATGTACGACGGTTTCTTTGCAGACTGATGAACGACCGCTGTAGGGATATCTCACACGAATGAATGGGCGGCCGAGCGAGGGCTGACCGCCAGAGCATCCGATTCCTAGAAATTCGGCTTGTAGTCAAAACCTGCCGAGGCGACGGCATCAGAGAACGGTGTAATAACCGCCTTCTTGTTGATCCAGCGATTAACCAGCGAGCCCGGGAACATCTGAACGAGGTTGTTGAATGCCTCCACACTGCCGTTGAAAATCGTCACGGCAGCGCCGACGTTTTCCTGCTGCTCGACAATTTCTCGCATCAGGTTATTCACAATGCCAGCGGCTTTCAGGTCGGGGTAAGCTTCAAACGCTATATTCACGCCACCAATCAGACCACGGGTTTGTGACTCGACATCCTTCAGCGCCTCGCCATTCGCGTCTTGCGGCAACCGACCAATTGCCGAGCGCAGCGCCACGACCTTCTGCAGGACATCGCTCTCATACTCCTTGAAGCTGCTGGCCTGTACCTCAAGCGCATCAAGCACCTTGGCCTTCTGCCGCTCATACACCAGCACATCTGACCAAGCCCGTTGAGCGCGGTTATGGCCCCTCACAATCTTGTTGTAATAGATCAGGGCAGTCACACCCACCACGATCAGGATAATGATCACTTCCATTTACTGCGACTCCTGGGTCCGTCGATTGTTTTTTGGGAGATTGAAATTATCATCATGCAATTCGGCCAGTTTATGGACCAACGCCAGCGCTGAAAACAATCGCGGGAGGGCCACCCCCTGGGCGATCGAATCATAGAAAACTGCAGGTTCCTTAAGGCTTCCGTCGGCCTCACAATGCATCAAGTCCGCATTATCGAAACTTAAACAAAGCCTGCCATTGGCTGAAAATTCAAAGTTCGGCGACTTAAGTTCGTTCTGCATATGCAACAAGTGCAAGATGGTCGCGGGTTTAGAGAACTTGGCGCAGGCCATCTCACTGTCCCCTGTCAGCTTAAAGGCACGATTGAAGTCAACCGAGGTGCTGTCCCAGTCATACTCGCGATCTATCGATCCGCCACCATTGCCACGTACAGTCACATCCCTGACCCAAGCAAAGTCGACCACCAGGCTATAACGGTGATAGTGGTCGTAGACCTTTCGCGTTTTGGTGGTGCTGCCACCCTTTCCATCAGAGACTCGATAGGTTTCAGTACGCTCATCCACAAAGTGGAAGTGGCTATAGATAAAAGGGATGGCATGCGTATCACCTGGGTAAACCCCTTGTACCAACTCGACGATATTGCGCTGATAAGTGCCTCGATTAAAATCGCGAAACTCACTCAGAAAATTTACCAGGGTGATCGGGGCAAGCCCCGTCATATCCTGCAAATCGTTGGTAAACAATGCACAATTGGCCAAGATTTTTGCGGACAGCGCCTCCAACAACCCACTGCGCTTACTTATTTTCCGCCAGCCGATAACAATCAGGATGATCCCTACCAGTACCAGAGGGATAAATAGAATGGCGGCCAGAAGAAATAGCACACCCAGCGTAATCAATACCTTGGGAGTGGTGTTATTGAACGCCAGCGGCGCACCAAAATCACGTACCTGGCCGATGACCTGAAGCAGGTCATGCGTTGACTCTGACTGATCGATGAGCGCATCAGAGTCTTCTATCAACGTCTGCAGACGCTTGTTATGTGAGTCCAATCCCATACCGCTTCCTTACGCCTACCAGTCACTCACCACACAGCATCAATTGGGGCTCAGCACTCACTAAGGCCCTCTCGAAAACGCAGAGCCAGGCTCTTCAGGTTCTGGCGCCAGCTTTCCAATTCTTCGCCACTCAATGGAACAGGCGACTCTTCATCCAGGCTAACCGCCACGATCAACGGCTGAGTGACATCACCCTTGACCTTTCTGGGTGCCTGCGGCGGCTGGTAGAGCGCAGCATGGGCGCTGATCAATTGGGCCAGCCAGGTATTCGGCTGCTGCGCCAACTCCACCAACTCGGCCATTTCCGGGATGGCAATCGCTTCCAGCACCTCACGCGTCAGCAACATCTCGGCGCGCGGCGCATTGGCCTGGGGCAATCGGTAGAAGCCCGCGATCTCATGGCAGAGCCCAAGCAAAGCGCCATATAGATGGAACAGCGCCGCCTCACGCTCGGCCTGAACCAGCGCCAGGGCGTTCATGGCGCGACTCTGCTCGGCCTTGCCCAGCGCTTCGAGGGCGAGGCCTGCATAGAACATTTTCTGATTGGTACGGGTATAGAGTTCGTGAGCCATAAACGGCACGCTCCACTGACTAAAGAAGGATCACGGCAGGCCGCACAGTTTCAAGGAACCGAGGATCCTACCGCAAGCCAAAACGACAAAGGCCGGATGAAAACATGCGTTCTCATCCGGCCTTCTCACGTGTGCATCAGCGTTTCAAGCGAAACACGGCGCCTCAGCGCTTGTCTTCAACCACCCACTTGCCGCCCGTGTAGAACGCGCGCCAGCCGGTAGGCTTGCCATCGACTTCGGTCTGGACGTACTGCTCCTTGGTCTTGCGGCTGTAACGGATCACGGCCGGGCGACCGTCCGGGTCCTTCTGCGGCGCTTCACAAAGGAAATGGTACTTGGGATCGATCTCATCCTTGTGCGGCACGATTTCGAGCACCAGCGGCGCTCGGGTCTCGCGGTTTTTCGGGAACTGGCTGGCAGCCAAGAACAGGCCCGAAGCACCGTCGCGCAGGATATAAGTATCGTTGACCTTCTCGCACTTGAGCTCCGGCATCTTCACCGGATCCATCTTCGGCGGCGCGGCCTCACCACTCTTGAGCAGCTTGCGAGTGTTCTTGCAGGTCGCGTTGGTGCACCCGAAGAACTTGCCGAAGCGACCGGTCTTGAGCTGCATTTCACTGCCGCACTTGTCGCATTCCAGGCTCGGACCTTCGTAGCCCTTGATCCGGTAGCTGCCTTCCTCGATTTCATAGCCCGCACAATCCGGATTGTTACCGCAGATATGCAGCTTGCGCTTCTCGTCGAGCAGGTAAGCGTCCATCGCCGTGCTGCAGATCGGGCAGCGATGCTTGCCACGCAACACCAGGGACTCCGACTCACCCTCGTCATCCGCGGCGATCTCATCGCCCGGCACCAGGTTGACCGTGGCTTTGCACCGCTCTTTAGGCGGCAGGCTGTAGCCCGAGCATCCCAGGAACACACCGGTGGACGCGGTACGAATCTGCATCGGCCGACCGCATTCGCGGCACGGGATGTCGGTCATCACCGGCTGGTTAGCACGCATGCCGTTCTCGGCACCCTCGGCCAGTTCCAGCTTCTTGCGAAAATCGCTGTAGAACTCGTCGAGCACGTTTTTCCAATCACGCTCGCCCTGGGCCACGTCATCCAGGTTCTCTTCCATGGCGGCGGTAAAGCCGTAGTCCATCAGGTTGGAGAAGCTTTCCGACAAGCGCTCGGTAACGATATCGCCCATCTTTTCCGAATAGAAACGACGGTTGTGCAGCGTCACATAGCCCCGGTCCTGGATGGTCGAAATAATCGCCGCATAGGTCGATGGACGACCGATACCGCGTTTTTCCATTTCCTTGACCAAGCTGGCTTCGGAGTAGCGCGGTGGCGGCTTGGTGAAATGCTGGCTCGGATCGAGCTTGATCAGCTTCATCGCATCGCCCTGCGCCATATCCGGCAGCACGTCGTCATCGCCCGGCTTGGTGATTTGCGGCATGACACGGGTGTAGCCGTCGAACTTGAGGATACGGCCCTTGGCGCGCAGCTCGAAGCCCCCTGCGGCCACTGTGACGGTGGTCGACAGGTATTGGGCCGGCAGCATCTGGCAAGCGACGAACTGACGCCAGATCAGCTCGTAGAGACGCTCAGCGTCACGTTCCATGCCCGACAGCTTGCTCGGATCAGTATTGACATCAGAAGGACGAATCGCTTCGTGCGCCTCCTGGGCACCTTCCTTGCTGCTGTAGACGTTGGGCTTCTCCGGCAGGTACTTGCCGCCGAACTCGTCCTCGATATAGGTCCGCGCCATTGTCACGGCATCAGCCGAGAGGTTGGTGGAGTCGGTACGCATATAGGTGATGTAGCCCGCTTCGTACAAGCGCTGCGCCATCATCATGGTTTTCTTCACGCCGAAGCCCAGGCGATTGCTGGCAGCCTGTTGCAGGGTCGAGGTGATAAAAGGTGCCGACGGCTTGCTGCTGGTCGGCTTGTCTTCGCGCTTGGCGATGGTGTAGCTGGAAGCCTTGAGCTTCTCCAGCGCCGCCATGGCCTGGGCTTCGTTAAGCGGCTTGAATGCCTCACCGTTTTCCCGGGCGACCTCAAAGCGAACCTGAGCACCCTTGGTGGTCCCCAGATCGGCATGAACTTCCCAGTATTCTTCGGGGTTGAATGCACGAATCTCGCGCTCACGCTCCGCCACCAACTTGACCGCTACCGATTGCACGCGACCGGCGGACAACCCACGGGCGATTTTCGCCCAGAGCAGCGGCGAAACCATGTAGCCCACGACCCGATCAAGAAAACGCCTGGCCTGCTGGGCGTTGACACGATTGATATCCAGCTCGCCCGGCTTGGAGAAGGCTTCCTGAATGGCTTTCTTGGTGATTTCGTTGAACACCACGCGCTTGTAGCGGCTGTCATCGCCACCGATGGCTTCGCGCAGGTGCCAGGCAATGGCTTCCCCTTCGCGGTCCAAGTCCGTCGCGAGATAGATGGTGTCGGCATCTTTGGCGAGCCGGCGCAGCTCTTCGATGACCTTTTCCTTGCCAGGCAGGATCTCGTACTTGGCCTTCCAGCCATGTTCGGGATCGACGCCCATGCGCGAAACCAGCTGCTTGCGCGCTTTCTCTTTCGGCGACAGGGCCGGCGCTTCGCCCGCAGCGGCCTTGCCGCGCTTGGCAGCAGGTTCTTTGCTGGCGCTAGCCGAACCGCTGGTGGGCAGGTCTCGGATATGGCCGATACTCGACTTCACCACGTATTGGTTGCCCAGATACTTGTTGATGGTCTTGGCCTTAGCCGGGGATTCCACAATGACCAGCGATTTGCCCATGGATCAGAAAATTCCTGAATTCTAGAAGTGAAAGGCGGTTGGCGCCTGACGCGGCACCGCTATATATAGTGGCTACAAGGTGAGGTCAAGCGCAGGGTTCCACGCGACCAGCGCTTATGGCCGAGAGAAAAGACTAGGTTCGGCCTGGATCAAAGCAAAGCGTGGCACCTGCTCGCCGTCAACCTCGACCGACTCGACAAACATGCTGAGCGGACGCACCCAGAAGCCGAAATCACCATACAGGGCTTGGTAAAACACCACTTGCTCTTCGGTTTCGGAATGCCGCGCCACATTAAAGACGCGGTAATGCGGGCCTTTGTAATGCTGGTAGAGCCCAGGTTCCACATTCATGTTTCAGCCACTCACAAAAAATAAAAATAAAAAAAACCAAAAACAAAAACCGGGGCACATGGCCCCGGCTTACATCGACGAAACGCTTAAACGCGTTCGAAGACGGTGGCAATGCCCTGGCCGAGGCCAATGCACATGGTGGACACACCGAAGGTGCCGCCATTCTGCTTCATGACATTGAGCAAGGTGCCGGAAATCCGCGCACCAGAGCAACCGAACGGGTGACCCAGGGCGATGGCGCCGCCGTGCAGGTTAACCTTCTCGTTCATCTTGTCGAGCACTTTCAAATCTTTGAGCACTGGCAGGGCCTGTGCGGCAAAGGCTTCGTTGAGCTCGAAGAAGTCGATATCGGCAATGCCGAGGCCCGCGCGCTTCAGCGCTTTTTGTGTTGCTGGTACTGGACCATAGCCCATGATCGCCGGATCCACACCGGCAACCGCCATCGAACGGATCACGGCCATTGGCTGGATACCCAGGTCCTGGGCACGCTGGGCCGACATCACGATCATGCAGGAAGCGCCGTCAGTGATCTGCGAGGAAGTACCGGCCGTCACGGTACCGCCCTTGGGATTGAAGGCCGGCTTCAGTGCAGCCAGGCTTTCCAGGGTAGTTTCCGGACGAATGGTTTCATCGTAGTCGAACAGTTTCAGGAAACCGTTCTCATCGTAACCCTGCATCGGGATGATTTCGTCCTTGAACTTGCCTTCCACAGTCGCCTTGTGGGCGAGTTGGTGGGAGCGCACGCCAAAGGCGTCCTGCTGCTCACGGGTAATGCCGTGCATCTTGCCCAGCATTTCCGCGGTCAGGCCCATCATGCCCGAGGCTTTCGCCGCGTACAGGGACATATGCGGGTTCGGATCGACACCGTGCATCATGCTGACGTGCCCCATGTGCTCGACACCACCGACCACGAAGACATCACCGTTACCGGTCATGATCGCCTGGGCGGCCGTGTGCAGTGCGCTCATCGAGGAGCCACACAGACGGCTGACGGTCTGGCCGGCAGCGGTGTGCGGGATCTGGGTCATCAGCGACGCCATGCGGGCGATGTTCCAGCCCTGCTCCAGGGTCTGGTTCACACAGCCCCAGATCACGTCCTCGACTTCGCTCGGGTCGACCTTGACGTTGCGTTCCAGCAGCTTGCTGATCAGGTGTGCCGACATGTCCTCGGCACGGGTATTGCGGTGCATGCCGCCCTTGGAGCGGCCCATCGGAGTACGACCGAAGTCGACAATCACGACGTCTCTAGGATTCAAGCTCATAAAATTTCACTCTCGCTCTAGTGTTGGGCGCTTAACCGAAGAAGCTCTGGCCGTTCTTGGCCATCTCACGCAGCTTCGCGGTCGGGTGGTACAGCGCGCCAAGATCGGCGTACTGGTCGGCCAGGGCAACGAATTGGGCCACACCGATCGAGTCGATGTAACGCAATGCACCACCACGGAATGGAGGGAAGCCAATGCCGTAGACCAGGCCCATATCCGCTTCGGCAGCCGTTTCGACGATGCCGTCTTCCAGGCAACGCACGGTTTCCAGGCAGAGCGGGATCATCATCCAGTTGAGGATGTCTTCGTCGCTGACTTCACGCTGCTCGTAAACGATAGGCTTGAGCACTTCGAGTACCGACGGATCGGCGACTTTCTTCTGCTTGCCGCGCTTGTCGGTTTCGTAGGCGTAGAAGCCCTTGCCATTTTTCTGGCCCAGGCGCTTGGCTTCGTAGAGCACGTCGATCGCCGAGCGGCGGTCATCTTTCATGCGATCCGGAAAACCTTCAGCCATTACATCGCGACCGTGGTGGCCAGTGTCGATACCGACCACGTCCATCAGGTACGCCGGGCCCATCGGCCAGCCGAATTTCTCCATGATCTTGTCGATGCGCACGAAGTCGACACCGGCACTGACCAGCTTGGCGAAACCGCCGAAGTACGGGAACAGCACGCGGTTGACCAGGAAGCCCGGGCAATCGTTGACGACGATCGGGGTCTTGCCCATTTTCTTGGCGTAGGCAACGGTGGTGGCAATTGCCTGCTCGCTGGACTTCTCGCCACGAATCACTTCCACCAACGGCATCATGTGCACCGGGTTGAAGAAGTGCATGCCGACGAAATTTTCCGGACGCTTGAGGGCCTTGGCCAACAGGCTGATGGAAATGGTCGAGGTGTTGGACGCGAGGATGGTGTCCTCTTTGACCTGGGTTTCGACTTCCGCCAGTACCGCCTGCTTGACCTTCGGGTTCTCGACGACCGCTTCGACCACCAGGTCGACATGGCCGAAATCGCCGTAGGACAGAGTAGGACGAATGCCGTTGAGCACTTCAGCCATCTTCGCGGCGGTCATGCGGCCTTTTTCAACGCGCTTGACCAGCAGGCCGGCGGCTTCTTTCAAGCCCTGCTCGATGCCGTGCTCGTTGATGTCCTTCATCAGGATCGGCGTGCCTTTGGACGCCGACTGATAGGCAATGCCGCCACCCATGATACCGGCGCCGAGAACGGCAGCCTGCTTCACGTCGTGGGCGATTTCGTCGTAGGCCTTGGCTTTGCGCTTGAGCTCCTGATCATTCAGGAACAGACCGATCAGGCTTTGCGCAGCCGAGGTCTTGGCCAGCTTGACGAAACCCGCAGCTTCGATTTCCAGGGCCTTGTCGCGACCGAAGTTGGCGGCTTTCTGGATGGTCTTGATGGCTTCGACCGGCGCCGGGTAGTTCGGGCCCGCTTGACCGGCCACGAAACCCTTGGCGGTTTCGAATGCCATCATCTGTTCGATGGCATTGAGTTTGAGCTTGTCGAGTTTTGGCTGGCGCTTGGCCTTGTAATCGAACTCGCCGGAAATGGCGCGCTTGATCAGCTCCAGAGCGGCATCCTGCAGCTTGTCGGCCGCAACGACCGCATCGACGGCGCCAACTTTCAGCGCGTCTTCGGCACGGTTTTCCTTGCCGGCGGCAATCCACTCGATGGCGTTATCCGCGCCGATCAGGCGTGGCAGGCGAACAGTACCGCCGAAGCCCGGGTAGATGCCGAGCTTGACTTCCGGCAGGCCAATCTTGGCGTTGCTGGACATCACGCGGTAGTCCGCGGCCAGGCACATTTCCAGACCGCCACCCAGGGCGATGCCATTGATCGCGGCAACGGTTGGCACGGCCAGGTCTTCGAAATCGCTGAAAATCTTGTTGGCTTCGAGGTTGCCGGCCACGAGCTCTGCATCAGGCAGCTTGAAGTTGTCGACGAATTCGGTGATGTCGGCGCCGACGATAAAGACGTCCTTGCCGCTGGTGACGATGACACCCTTGACCGAAGCGTCTGCCTTGATGGCGTCTACAGCCTGACGCAATTCGTTCAGGGTAAGACGGTTGAACTTGTTGACGGACTCGCCCTTGAGGTCGAACTTGAGTTCGACGATGCCACTTTCAAGGGCCTTCACCGTGATGGCTTTACCTTCGTAAATCATCAACTGATCTCCACGATATGGAAGCTGAACAGTACGCGTCGGACGCTGACTCGTGGCACGGCAACGACATTTCCTGTCGATGCTGACGCCAAATCGTCAGGCACACCCGCCGTCGCGATAGTCGGGATTCTGCTAGAGCCGCTTGCTGATACAAACGCTCAATTCATACGCCCGTTTGATTTGGGTGTGGCTACCTTCACGGAATTCCAGGCAATTGTCAATTGCCCGAAACAGCGATAAAAACGCGACTTCGCGGTCATTTCCCGGAGCCCGTGGCGCGCCTATCCCGGGCGTGATGAACAAATATTCATAAAATCAATAAGGCTGCCGGCACACGAAATCCCGGCAACCCGCTCCTGGGACTGAGCTTGCACGCGAGCAAGCTCAGTCCAACAAAGCCACCAAGAAGGACGGCTATCAGCCCTGCGCCTTCAGCCGCTGCAGGATCTTGTCCTTGATCAGCAGGCGACGCTCCTTGAACTTGCGCAACTCGTCATCACTGACATTGCCGGCCTTCATCGATTCAATATCCAGCACATGCTTGTCGATCTCGCGGTAGTCATCGAGCAGGCTATCGAGCCTGGCGTCCTGCGCGCGGCGCTGCTGGATTTCTTCCTTGGTGCAGCTCAAGTCCTGATAGAGATCATGGGGTACCGGCATAGTCGAACCTCCGTCACTGCTGTCGTTGCATGGCATGGGTTACGCCAGGGCCTTCACGACCCGGAATCGGCGACCTTCAATATCAGTGAAGCCGACCCCCACTGCAACCTGCTGCCAATTGCCCACGCCAGTGACGAGCGGTCAAATCCCGCCATCCCGATTGACAAGCCGAATCACCCGCTGCAAGATCCGCAAACTTGTACGACAACTCACAATCGACAACAAACCCATAGCCAACCAGTGACTTTCCGGTAGTGACGCCCTCCAGATAAGCCTCTGGATAATCGACACTGCGCCGCCCCACCGCCAGAGTCGCGCCATGCCTAACTCCCTCGAACCGCCAACGCCCGTTGGCAGCCTGTTACGCGCGCTGCGCCGGCAAGCCCGGCTCAGCCAACTCGACCTGGCGTTGCAGACTGATACCTCGCAGCGTCATCTCAGCTGTGTCGAGACGGGCCGCGCGCGCCCCAGCCCGGCCCTGCTGCACACCCTGCTCGGCGCCCTCGACACCCCGCTGTCGGCACGTAATGCGCTGTTTCTGGCGGCCGGCTACGCACCGCCCCATGATGCCCTGCCCCTGACGGACCCGAGCCTGGAGATGGTCCGCGAAGCGATCATGCATGTGCTCAAGGCCAATAACCCGGCCCCCGCCATTGTGATCGACAGCCAATGGCAGGTACTGGCGGCCAATGACTCGACAGCACTGCTGTTTGATCTGCTCGGCTTGCCCGGCGACGCGGCCTCGGGCGGGCTCAATCTGCTCACCACCTTGCTCGAACCCGGCGGCCTGGGTGACTACCTGCTCAATGCCGAGCAGATTCGCGGCGTGGCATGGCTGCGCGCATCCCGTGAAGCGCACAGCAACCCGGCCCTGGCCCAGCGGCTCGCCGGCCTGCCCAGGCCCGAAGGGCTGGCGGCGGACGACCCGCAGTGCCAGATCCCGCCCGTCCTACTGACGCGCCTGGCGTGCGCGGCCGGCGAACTGAGTTTTCTCTCGACCTTCACCACCTTTGGCATGCCGCTGGATATCACCGTGGAGTCGCTGCGTATCGAGCACCTGATCCCTGCCGACCCGCAGACCTGGCAGATCATGACCCGCGCCTGGGAGCAGGCCAACGCGCGTTAAGGCCGTCTCAGACAATCGCCGGGTAAGCCGCATCGTGATCCGGCCACGGGCTAAGCACTTCGAAGCCATCGTCGGTCACCGCGACCATGTGTTCCCACTGTGCCGACAGCGAGCGATCGCGCGTGACCACCGTCCAGCCATCGCCCAGGGTCTGCACCGAGGCCCGGCCCGCGTTGAGCATCGGCTCAATGGTAAAGACCATACCGGTCGCCAGCTTCAGGCCTTCGCCCGGACGGCCGTAATGCAGGACCTGCGGTTCGTCGTGATAGACCTGGCCGATACCGTGACCACAGTACTCGCGCACGACGCTGTATCCATCGCGCTGGGCCACACTCTGGATCGCATGCCCCACATCGCCCAGGGTCGCGCCGGGACGCACGGCACGGATGCCCGCGCACATCGCTTCATAGGTGGTCGCCACCAGCCGGCGCGCTTCGGGACTGGGCTCGCCGACAAAATACATACGACTGGTATCGCCGTACCAACCATCCTTGATCACCGCGATATCGATATTGACGATATCGCCATCCTTCAACGGCGTATCCGAGGGAATGCCATGGCAAACCACATGGTTAACCGACGTACAGACGGTCTTGGGAAAGCCGTGATAGCCGATATTGGCCGCGATGGTGTGCTGCACATCGACAATATAGTCATGGCAGATTTTATCGAGCTGGTTGGTGGTCACCCCCGCCTTGACGTGCGGCGTGATCATCGCCAACACCTCGGCCGCCAGCTTGCCGGCAATACGCGCCTGGGCGACTTCGGCCCGGCTCTTGAGTTTCACTTTGGCTTTCATTGAACAGTGCCCCTGGCCGCTGGTTCGAGATCGAGAATGCTGCTCAGATCGTTCAGGTCCAGCCTCCCGGTCAATTGCGCCCTGACCAACAACCGGGACAGTGCCCGATGATCGAGTTCGGGATGTAGCTCGGCCAACATGCCAATCCGCATCCAGTGTTCGGCCTGGGCATTGATCGAGCGGCTCAGCGCATCGCTGGCGATGCGCAAATGCTCATGCATGGCTTCGGAGATTTTTACGATTCCCATGGGAGACCTTTAATATACGAAACAGATATGTTTCGCATATTAACCACAGGTCTCGCGGCTCGCAACCCGAAGCCCTTCCCAACTATTCGCGCCAGACCGGCAACATCTGCTCGCCCAGCGCCCAATGGGCTTCACCGCCGCGAATGCACACACCGCCAATCCAGCGCTCTGCGCCGCTATGGTCCGGCCAGTAGGCCTGGCCGGCCAGCACCGCCTGCCCCAGAGCCGTCAGGGCCAGAGAACGTTGAGGCCAATCGAGGTGCGGATCACTTTCGACAATCAGTGGCTGCGGCCCCTCAATCAGCGGGCGCAGCAAGGCGTAAAACATCATGTCGCCCAGGTAGGGCAATGGCTCGCGCTTGGCCATCAGCTCGGCAAACACCCGTGCGCAGGCAACCTGGCCAAAATCGGTGAGGATCTGTAGCGACAGGCGCTCGGTCAAGGACAAACCATCACGTAACCACGGCAGCTCCTGCAACTGACGCAGCAGCGCCGGCGCCAGCAACGGCAGTTCCGGCGTCTGGCCGTGGGCCAAACGGGCCCAGGCCGAGGGGTCGGCCGCGCAATAGGCGGCCCAGGCCTGGCGCGCGAGTTGCACCGCGGCGGCATCGACTCGCCGCCGTCGTGGCCAGAGCCAGGCCAGTACATCGGGGGCCAACTGACCGATCCCGATAAAGCGCACCACCCCGGGGACCCGGTCGACTTCGATCAATTCGAGCTGCGGCGGCAAACATTCCAAACCGGCCAGCACCCGCACCAGAAACAACTGATCATAGGCGTCGGCCTCACACCATAGAACAGCAGGCCCATCCACACCCAGAGTCTGCAGGTCGGCGTATTCCTGAGCGGTGCGGCGCGCGATTTCGGCGGGGTTCAGGGCGAAAGCCGTACTGATGAACTCACTGCGCAGCGCCTGATAGGCCGCAGCCGGCAAGTCCTGCACCGGGCCCATGCACAGCGGATCGGCCAGCATATGCAAGCGGCCCTTGAAGCCGGCCAGTTGCAGGCTGTGGGCAATGTCATTACCGCAGCGCCAGTGCTGGGTGCGCGGCTCATCACTCGCGGCAAAATCGGGATGGCGCGCCGCAAAGGCCAAGGCGTCGACATGGGTCTTGAGCGCCGGCCAACTGTCGAATCCCAGGTCACGGGCCACCAGCCACTGGGCATCCGCCAGGCGTACCGGCACCGGACGCGCCAACCGCGCCAGATACTCCGGCGCCGCCCCGGCATTGATCAGCTTGAGCAGCGCCTTGGCGCGCTTGCGCTGTTGTTCCAGGTTAATCCGGCCGTCATGGGACAGCGAAGGGCGAAAAGCAGGCATACGAGCTCCTTGTCTGGCCGTGTCCGCTATCAGGCCGGGAGTCGTAACAGGAATGGGTCGTTGAAACACCTGGGCGCAGCCCTTTCCGCGGACGGGTGGCGTGGATAACGCCGGCCGCGAATATAAAGGCGCCACGCCAAACAATGCAATCACCCCGCGTGCCCCGCCCCAGACTCACCCGAGAAAAAGTACCCGACTGCAACACTTGGATATCGCTCAGATTTGCTCGGTTCTGGCACAAGGCCATCTCGTTAACTTATGCGCCTCTAAACCAATACGCCCATCAATGGAGTCCTGAGCGATGAATAAATCTTACCGTCTTGTCTGGTCGGCTAGCCGCCAGGCCTATGTAGTCGCCCATGAAAATGCCAAGGCCCGCGGCAAGTCCACTAAGGTTGCCGGTCTGCTGCTGGCCCTGACTGGCGTATTGGGCGCCGCCCCCATGAGCTGGGCGGCCAGCGATTGTGTCGTCGGCGCCGGGCAAACAGGCGCCAGTTGCGTGATTAGCGCCAGCGGCCAGCCCGTCGAGGTCGGCACCGGCGGCGAGATCCTGGGACTGCCCGGTGTGAGCGCAGTGACCATCAATACGATAAACGCCGCGACGGCGCTGACCAACGTGGGTATCGACAACAGCGGCAAGATCACCGCCACCGATGCCAGCGCACTGTCGCTTTACGCTGGCGAAGGCATGGACCTGCGTGTCGACGCTATCGACAACGCGACCGGCGCCACCATCAGTGCGACCCAAAACCTGTCCGGCGCCAACACCCACGCCATTGACATCAACGGCACCGGCGCCAATGTCAGCATCGGCAGCCTGAACAACGCGGGTACGATCCAGAGCAATGGCCAGAGAAGCGCCGCGATCCGTGCCGAGGGCGACGTCACCATACGCGGCAATATCGACAACAGCGGGTTGATCAACGGCAATGGCTATTACGGCACTGGCATCGACCTCAAAGGCACCCAGGTGCAGGGCAAAATCATCAACCGCCAGGGCGGAGTGATCAGCACCACCGACGACTACAGCGGTGCCGGCCTCTCCCTGAGCCAAGGCGCCAGTGTCAACGGCGGCCTGAGCAACGCCGGCTCCATCAGCAGCGTCTACGTGACCGAGTCCACCCTGGGCGGTCTGAGCAACCTGGCAAACGGCAGCATCGGTAACGCCAATATCGCCATTTACCTGGGCAATGGTGCACAGATCATCGGCAATCTCAGCAACGACGGCAAGATCATCTCCGGCGACACGGCCATCCTGGCCCGTGACTCGTCCATCACCGGCGACTTGCTCAACAACGGCACCCTCTCCGGCGCGGAGTGGGGACTGCAACTGGCCGGAACCAGTCTTGGCAACCTGATCAACGGCAACGGTGCAATCATCGAAGGCGGCGAAGGCGCCATCAACGCTTACGGCGGCACGCTCAACGCGCTGCGCAACCAAGGCACCCTGAACAGCAGTGAAGGACACGGTATCCAACTGAGTGACCTCACCGTCGAGCAAGAACTGTCCAACACCGGCCTGATCTCGGCCGCCACCGACGGCATCACGCTGCGTGACAGCACGCTCAAAGGCAACCTGTTCAACAGTGGCCTGATCAATGCGGGTGGGGATGCCATCTACATCAGCGGCTCCACATTGATGGCCGACCTGATCAACGACGGGCGCATTGTCTCCCGTGAAGATGCCATCGACATCAACGACACCTCCATCGCCGGCAGCCTGAGCAACCTAGGGCGCATCGAGTCGGACGACGACGGCTTCGACCTGGATGAACTGACACTGGGCGGCGACCTCGTCAACCAGGGCCAGATCGTGGCGCAAAGCTCAGGCATCCGGCTCTCCGAGTCTACGGTCAGCGGGCAGGTACACAACACCAGCACCGGTATCATCAACGGCGTCGATGAAGGCTTACGCGTGATCGACAGCACCATCACCGGCGGCATCCGTAACGACGGCACCATTGTTTCCACCGCAGACAACGGCGTCGAGCTTAACAACGCCATCACTAACCTGACCAACACCGGCCTGATCAGTGGCGTCATTGGTGTCGCAGCCTTTGATGGCGACATTGACCAAATCAACAACAGCGGCGTGATCCAGGGCGAGAAGCTGGCACTCTGGCTGGATGGCACCCAGAACACCGCCATCACCGTCAGCGGTACACAAGCGCGCTTTATTGGCGACGTAAAAGCCACGGACAGCACCTTCACCCTGACCACCGGCAGCACCTTCACCAACGAGGGCGCCATTGATGTGGCTCGCTTCGATATCGCCCAGGGCGCAACCCTGCTGATGGGTGTGGGGACCAGCAAGACCAAGGGTGAGGACCTCGACTCCAGCATCGCCAAAGACGGCATCACCGTCGGTAGCGCCGGCTTCAACAACAGCGGCACCCTGGCGCTGGGCGCAACCACGGTCGGCACCCTCCACGGCAACTACACCCAGGACAGCACTGGCGTGCTGAAGGTGGGCGTTAACAACAACACGACCTTCGGCAAACTGGTGGTCGACGGTAACGCGACCCTGGCCAACAACGCCAAGATAGTGGTCGACGTTGCCAACCCGAACTACAAGTTCAACGTCGCGAGCATGCAGGACATCCTCAGCGCGACGCACCTGAACAGCAACGGCAGCTTCGCCGTCAGTGACAACTCCGTGCTGTTCGACTTCGGCGCCCGCAAGGACGGCAATACCGTCGACCTGACCCTCACCGCGTCGGCGGCCGCCCATGCTGGCTCCGCGGTCGAAAGCATTGTGCGCGGCGCCGGTAACACGCCTGCGGCCGGTGCTGCCCAGGTACTGGACCAGAGCTTCGCGAGCGACTCGACCAGCGAGCTGGCCGGCCACTTCGTCGGTCTGAGCACCCATCAACAGGTCTCCGAGGCAGTCACCCAGACCTTGCCGCTGTTGGCTGGCGCGTCCACCGGGGCAACCAGCAACACCCTCTCCGGCATCAACCGGGTGATCCAGGCTCGCCAGGAGAGCAACAGCGGGCTATCGTCGGGTGATGTTCCTGCCGCCGAGAAGAATCTGTGGATCAAGTCCTTCGGTTCCTGGGCCGACCAAAGCGAGCGCAGCGGTGTCTCCGGCTATGACGCCAACACCAAGGGCCTGGCTATCGGTGCCGACACCGCAGTCTCCGACAGCACCCGCCTGGGTGTGGCCTTCGCCTACGCCAAGACCAAGGTCGACAGCGACTCGAAGATCGCACCGCAGGACTCCGAGATCGACACCTTCCAGCTCATCGGCTACGGCAGCTATGCCCTGAGCCCCGATACCGAGCTGAACTTCCAGGTCGATGCCGGGCAGAACAAAAACCAGGGCAAGCGGCACATGCCGTTCGCCAACGCCACCGCCAAGTCCGACTATGACAGCTACAGCGCCCATGCTGGCGTTGGCCTGGGGCATACCCTGCGCTTTAGCGAGCAGTTGACCTTCGTCCCGTCGGTACGCGCCGACTACACCTGGATCGGCGAAGAGTCGTACCACGAGAAAGGTGCCGGTGCGCTGGATCTGGGGGTCGATAGCCGTAATGCCGAAGAGCTGATTTTGGGCGCCGACGGCAAGCTCAACTACAACCTTGGCCCAAGCACAGTGCTAAGCGCCAACCTGGGTGTCGGCTACGACGTGATCAACGAGCGCGCCTCAATCACTTCGACCTATGCCGGCGCTCCCGGCGCGGCCTTCAGCACCCGAGGCCTGGACCCCGAGCCATGGCTGGGCCGTGCCGGCCTGGGCCTGAGCCACACCCTGAACAACGGTACCGAACTCAGCGTGCGCTATGACGCCGAGTCCCGTAGCGACTTCCTCAATCAGGGTGCGTCAGTCAAGGCGCGCTGGAACTTCTAAGCACTACCCACGCACGCGCACTGGCCACGACTCTGTTCGTGGCCTTTGCGCTTGTGCGCCTTCCCTTATTCTGCGCACCAGCCCCGGCTGGTGAGCGCCGCCAAGGACGTCTCCATGCCTCGACCTCCCGATCTTTCGCCCCCGACCAATCACTGGGAGAAACATGCCCATGCGTGGCAGCATTTCGGCTCGCCGTTGCGGCCCTGCAGCGAAGATGTGCAGTGGATGGAGCGGACCCTGAGCGAACTGGTGCCCCTGCACCAGCGTGGCATCCTGATGGGCGTGACCCCCGAACTGGCCCATATGACCTGGCCTTCAGGCACCCGGCTGGTGGCCGTCGACCAATGCGCCGACATGATCCGCCAGCAGTGGCAGCCCAACCCGCCAGTTGGCGCCCAGGTGCTGAACGCCGATTGGGAGCGCATGCCCCTGGCCGACAGCTCGATCGACTGCATTGTCGGCGACGGTGTACTCGGGCTGTTTTCCTTCCCCCACGGTATGCAGCGCCTGATGCAGGAAATCCATCGCCTGCTGCGCCGCGACGGGCGCTGGCTGATGCGCGTGTTCATCCGCCCGGACCGGCCGGAAAGTCCCGAACAGGTGCATGACGCCCTGGCTGCCGGAGAGATTGGCAGCTTTCATGCCTACAAATGGCGCCTAGCGATGGCCCTGCACCCGTCCCTGCTCGAAGGCGTACGCCCGGCGACTGTCTGGCAGACCTGGCAAACCCAAGGCCCGGACCCCATGGCCCTGGCCGCCGCCACAGGCTGGCCGGCCGCACAGATCGCCACGATCGACAGCTACCGGGAGGCCCAGGCCACCTACTACTTTCCGACCCTGGACGAACTGCAGCAAACCCTCGCCACGCACTTCGACCTGCTCGACCTGCACCTGCCCCGCTACGAACTCGGCGAACGCTGCCCGCTGCTCGCGCTCAGGCCGCGTCATCCATGAGCGGCGAGCAGCCTCTGGCCGGCATCTGCTGGCCCGCCATCACCCTCGGCGACCGGCACCCGCTGGCGGACCTGCACCAACAGTTGTGCCACTGGGAGTACGCCGACGCGGCGCACCTGCAGGCCGGCCAGGCGCAACAACTGGAAGCGCTGGGCCGACATCTGGGCCAACATTGCGACTTTCATCGCCGTCGCTTGCTGAGTGCCGGTATCGCCCCCGATCAACCGCTGACCCTGGCCCGTCTGCGGCAACTGCCACCGCTGACGCGCCGCCACGTGCAGGCCGCCGGGCCCGACCTCTTCAGCCAGTTCGTGCCGCCCTCGCACCTGCCCCTGGGCGAGACCCGCACATCGGGTTCCAGCGGCGAGCCGGTGGTGGTCCACCGAACCCAGGTCAATCAGCTGTTCTGGTTGGCCTGCACCCTGCGCGGGCATCATTGGTGGCGCAGCCATGCGAGCGACTGCCTGGCGGTAGTCCGAGCCAACCTGCCCCAGCCCCACATCCACCAGGAAAACTGGGGCGCACCGCTCAGCCTGCTCTATGCGACCGGCCCGCTGCACGGGTTTTCCATGAGCCTGGATACTGCGACGCTCGCCGCCGAACTGAGCGCCGCCGCCCCGCAGTACTTGCTGATCTACCCCACCGCCCTGCGTGATCTCCTGCGCCACTTTCGCCAGCACGGCGGCAGCCTGCCCTCGCTCAAACAGATTCGCACCCTGGGTGAAACGCTCAGCGACGACCTGCGCCACGAGGCCAGCGCGTTCTTCGCCGTGGAGCTGTTCGACAGCTACAGCTCCCAAGAACTCGGCGTCATTGCCCTACAGTGCCCGGTCAGCGGGCTGTACCACGTTATGGCCGAGCACGTGCTCGTCGAAGTCCTCGACGCCGATGGCCAGCCCTGCGGCCCCGGGGAATGCGGCGAGGTGGTAGTGACGGACCTGCACAATTTCGCCACGCCATTGATCCGCTACGCCATCGGTGACCATGCCGAAGTCGGCCCCGCCTGCCCTTGCGCACGCTCGTTGCCGACCTTGCGGCGCATTCTCGGACGCAGCCGCAATATGCTCCTCTACCCCGATGGCAGCCGACGCTGGCCCCGCGTCGGCTTCGACCGCTACCGCGAAGTCGCGCCAGTCCAGCAATACCAGTTGATCCAGCATTCGCGCGAGCAGCTCGAAGTGCGGCTGGTGGTCGAGCGCCCCCTGCAACCGTGCGAACAGCGGGCACTCGGCGAGATCATCACTCAGGCCCTGGGCCATCCTTTCGTCCTGGACTTTCGCTACTTTGCCGAGCGCCTGCCTCTCGGTCCGGGCGGCAAGTTCGAAGAATTCGTCAGCCTGTGCCATGACTGAATAATCGCGCCACAGCCCCACCAATCACCCGCAGGCTGGCCAGCAGTAGAAAAAATCCAGCTGGGCTATGCTGGCACCCTATGAGCACCTCTCTGCCGATCCGCCAGCCCTGCCCGCCCGGCGCCTGCGACTGCCAACGCGAGCAGTTGCTGGCAACGCCCACGGCCGACCGCCGCATCCTGGCCCTGACCCGCCAGGAAGAATTGCGTTTGCTCGCGCGACTGGAAGATGTGCGGAGCCTGGCCGATCTCGAACACCTGCAACAACGGTTGTACGAGCAGTTGGGCATCCGCGTCACGGTCGCTCCGGGCTTCAATGAGGTGCGCACCATGCGCGGCATCGGCATTCAGTTGCAAGCCCAGCCGGGCCTGTGCCGCAAGACCCGCCAGGCGATTCCGGCCGCCATCCGCCGCGCCCTGGAAAAACGCCCAGAAATTGCCTACGAGCTGCTCAACGCCAACGACCTGCTGCGCGACGCCTAGGCCAATGCGTGCAGAGAATGTTTGAAAGCCCAACCGGCAGGGCGCTCCGCACCTAAGGCTTGACTCCTGGCACACCTACCGCCTGACGCCCACCATGCATCAGCCAATGCGCCAACAGCCCGGCCAACAAGCCCCAGAAAGCCCCGCCAATGCCCAGCAGGGTCACATTCGCGGCCGTGGCAAGAAAGGTGATCAGCGCCGTCTCCCGCGTGCGCGCCTCAGCCATGGCGTTGGCCAGGCTGCCGCCAATCGCACCGAGCAGCGCCAAGCCGGCCAGGGTGGTGATAAAGGCGCGCGGCAGCACCATGAACAGCGAAGCCAGCGTGACCCCGAACAGCCCCACGGTGATATACAACACGGCACAGACCAGCCCGGCGATGTAGCGTTTGCGCGGGTCTGCGTGGGCATCCCGGCCGGTGCAAATGGCCGCGGTAATGGCCGCGACATTGAAGGCATGGGCGCCGAACGGCGCCATCAGCAGCGACCCCAGGCCGGTCACGGTCAAAATCGGATTGGCGCTGGTCTTGAAGCCGTCATTGCGCAGCACCAGCATCCCGGGCATGTACTGGCCGGTCAGGGTAATCACAAACAACGGCACGGCCACACCCAGCAGCGCGCCCCAGGAAAACTGCGGGGTTTCAAACACCGGGGCGGCCAGGCTCAAGTGGACGTCGCGCAGGTCCAGGCGGTCCTGGGCCACCAGCAAAATCACCCCCACCAGCAGCATCCCGACCACCGCAAAACGCGACGTGAAGCGGCGCAGCAAGGCGTAGGACAATACCAACAGACACACCAGCAGCGGATCCGCACTGGCGCCGCCAAAGGCATTGACCCCGAACTGCAGCAGAATCCCCGCCAGCAAGCCGGCGGCAATACCGCTCGGGATCCATCGCACCAGGCGCTCGAACCATCCCGACAGCCCCAGCAGAATAAAGCCGATGGCGCTGAGCATGTACGCACCAATCACTTCCCCGTAGGCGGTAAACGGCATGACCGTCGCCAGAAACGCCGCCCCTGGTGTGGACCAAGCGGTGATGATCGGCTCGCGATAACGGTAACTCAGCCAGGCACCGGTAATGCCGACGCCGATACTCACCGACCAGACCCAGGACGCCGTCTGCTCGGGGCTGAGCCGCCCTGCCTGCGCGGCCTGGAACACCAGCACAAAGGTGCCGCCATAGTTGACGATCACAGAAATCAACGCAGCCATAGCCGGGGCGATAAAATCGCTGGGGCGTAGCCGAGAGCTTGTGGGATTCACGCGAGACCTGCCTTGAAAATGGACCAGGCCCCAGCTTAGGGCGCTATGGCTGGCTGCTTCAGTCCACTTTTCGCAAGAACGGCAGACCAGTCACGCGTCAGGAAATGGCCTTGGCCAAGCGCTGGATCGCGCTATCGATCTCGTAAGGGGTGAGTGCGGCAAAACCCAGCAGCCAGCCGCCCTGCGCCGGGGGCGTGGCATACAACCGGCTGAGCCCGGGCACCTGGATGCCTGCGCGCGCGCCCTGGAGAATCGTCTGCGCCTCCGATCGGCCCGGCGCAAGCAGGCAAGGCATCTGCAGGCCACCCGGCGGCAGACGGGCCGTGACCACATCGGCCAAATGGCGCGCCACCGCCGTGGCCATGGCCTCGCGCCGCACCGCGTAGATCTTGCGCATGGCGCGGATATGGGCGCCGAAGTGCCCGCCCTCGATAAAACGCGCCAGGGTCAACTGCGCCAGCTGTGGCGTATGACCGTCGAGAATGCTGCGGGCATACGTCATCGGCTTGACCAGGGACGGCGGCAGCACCATGTAGCCCATCCGCAAGCCGGGGTATAGCGACTTGCTGAACGTGCCCAGGTAAAGCGTGCGCTGCGCACTGTCCAGGCCCTGGACACAGGCGGTGGGCAAGCCTTCGTAATGGAACTGGCTGTCGTAGTCGTCTTCGATGATCCAGCCCTGGCGCTCAGCGGCCCAGGCCGTCAGCTCCAGACGGCGCTCCAGGGCCAGGGTCACGCCCGTCGGATACTGGTGCGACGGCGTGACGTAAATCGTATTGGCACCACTTCGATCGGCCCACAGGTCGTCCGTGCGCAGGCCCTTGGCATCCACCCTCACCGGCACGACCTCCAGTTCGGCCAGCTCAAAGGCCTTGCGTGCGCCAAAGTAACCGGGGTCTTCCATCAGGATCGGCCGGCCGGCATCGACCAGCACCTGGGCGCAGAGGAACAACGCCTGGCGCGTGCTACTCAGCACCAGTACCTGGTCCGCCGTCACCCTGGCGCCACGTTCCTGGTTCAGGTAATGGGCAATGGCCTGGCGCAGCGGTTCCGCGCCCTGAGGATCACCATGCAACAGCGCACGGCTGCGATGGTCCTTCAAGGCCTGGCGCTGCAGGCGCTCCCAGGTCGCGACGGGAAAGGTCCGGGTTTCCGGCAGGCCGGTGGCAAAGGCCTTGACCACCTGCTGGTCAGTGACGCCGCCACTGGCGAGGATGTCCCGGCCCCGGGCACTGAGCGCCTCGGTAGCCGCCAGGACAGGCGGCCTTCCCGAGCTTGCCTGAGCGCCCAGCAGGTTCGCGCCGATCCGGTCCGAGACAAAGCTGCCGGAGCCCGCGCGGCGTTGCAGATAGCCATCGAGTTGCAACTGCACATAGGCCATTTCCACCGTGTCGCGAGACATGCCCAGGGAGCGGGACAAGGCCCGCGTAGCCGGCAAGCGACTGCCCGGAAGCAGCACGCCCTCCAGAATCAACTGACGCAATGCGCGCTGCACCCGCACACGCAACTCCAGCGCCGCCAGCCGGGGGTCGGCCAGGCGGATCCGGAGCGTGTCCAGTTCGAAATTGAGGCTCATGCGGTCCGTCATGGAGAGGTGCTCCTGCCTTGTTCAGCCGACCATATTTGCCGAGCGACCGAAGGATGTCCATGACGTCAGCGTTGATGGATCGCCCCAGCCTACAAGGCCATCCGGTACTCGATGCAACCGGAGTTGTCGGCGATCCAGTTGTAGAGCTTCTGCGCCCGCTCATTGGTGCGGTGGGTATGCCAGTACAGCCGAGCGCATTCCTGCTCGCGGGCCACGTCGCGCACCCACTCGATCAATGCCTTGCCAGTGCCAGCACCGCGAATGTCGGGCGCGACATACAGGTCTTCCAGATAGCAGAAATCATTGAGCGCCCAGGTCGAACGGTGGAGCACCGCGTGGACAAAACCCACCAGTTGGCCATCCTGAACCGCCACGGCGGCAAACACCGGCTCCGCCGTATCGAGGAAACGCTTGAAGGTCGTGCGACCCACCTCCTCGCTCAGGGCCACTTCGTAGAACGTCTGGTAAGCCTGCCAAAGTGGCAGCCATTGCGGGTAATCCGCAGGCTCGATGGCTCTGATGATCAGGGGGTTGCTGGCATCGTTCATTGCACGCTCCTCGAGGGATATCCAGGGACGGATAAGGACTACCCGAAAGTGTAAGTGCTTGAATCCATGAGTAACCGACCACTTCGCCCGCCCCCGACAGGCCAATCCATGGCCGAGGCGACGCGGTCAACAAGCGGGGGCAAACACAGCGCGCAGACCAAGGTCTGCAGGCTTGCCTCTCACACCCGCCTACATGTCGTAACGCAGCACCAGCCCGACGGTGCGGGGCGCCCCGGCATCAATGATGGCGTCATCACGATTGTTGGTGATGTAGTGCTTGTCGAAGGCGTTTTTCACGAAGCCGGATACCGCGATGTGGCGGGTAACCTTGTATTCGCTGCTGAAGGTCAGGCGATCGTCCCGACAATAGGTGCCGCCCACCGACATTTTTTACTTGGGTGCGCAAAGAAACGACTCACCGCTTATGTCCCGGCCATCGCCCGTGACAAAGCCCTTGTAGGTGCCGTCGGTGATGAATCGGGTGCTGGGGTCCTGCACACTGGCCTGCTGGTCTTTCCAGTCGGTGTAGTCAATAGCCAACGCTCAAGTGGATTTGTTCGGTACGAGCAAAAGATAGCGACTGAAGGGCTTTTAAGAAGCGGCCTATGGGCTTGGCCGAGCTCGAAGGAACGCCAAAACGAAAAAACCCGCCAGAAGGCGGGTTTCTTCGAATGATTCAAAGCGCTGTGCAGCACGCTCTGAATCCTTGTCTGGCTCCACAACCTGGACTCGAACCAGGGACCCAGTGATTAACAGTCACTTGCTCTACCAACTGAGCTATTGCGGAATTGATGCGTATGTTACTGATCTAAAAAGAGAAGTCAACCCCTGGCTGACTTCTCCTCAAGCCCGCTTACAACACTTCGACGATAGCCTTGGTCACCACGTCGATATTGCTCTGGTTCAACGAAGCCACGCAGATACGACCGGTGTCCAGCGCGTAGATGCCGAATTCGTTCTTCAGGCGGGCCACTTGCTCAACGGTCAGGCCGGAGTACGAGAACATGCCGCGCTGACGACCGACAAAGCTGAAGTCGCGCTTGGCGCCATGCTTGGCCAGCAGATCGACCATCTGCATGCGCATGCCACGGATACGCAGGCGCATCTCGGCCAACTCGGCTTCCCATTGAGCACGCAGCTCGGGGCTGTTAAGCACGGCCGCGACGATGCTGGCGCCATGGGTCGGCGGGTTGGAGTAGTTGGTACGGATCACGCGCTTGACCTGGGACAGCACGCGAGCGCTCTCTTCCTTGGATTCGCTGACGATGGACAACGCACCGACGCGCTCGCCGTACAGCGAGAAGGATTTGGAGAACGAGCTGGACACAAAGAAGGTCAAGCCCGACTCGGCGAACAACCGCACGGCCGCCGCATCTTCATCGATGCCGTCGCCAAAGCCCTGGTAGGCCATGTCGAGGAACGGCACTAGGTCCTTGGCACGCACGACGTCGAGCACGTTCTGCCAGTCGGCCGGGCTCATGTCGACGCCGGTCGGGTTGTGGCAGCAGGCGTGCAATACGACGATGGATTTGGCCGGCAGCGCGTTGAGGTCTTCCAGCAGGCCGCTGCGATTCACATCGTGGGTGGCCGCGTCGTAGTAGCGATAGTTCTGCACAGGGAAACCGGCGGTCTCGAACAGCGCGCGATGGTTTTCCCAGCTGGGGTCGCTGATGGCCACAACGGCGTCAGGCAGCAGTTGCTTGAGGAAGTCGGCACCGATCTTCAGTGCGCCGGTCCCGCCCACGGCCTGGGTCGTGATCACCCGGCCCGCGGCCAGCAACGGCGAATCAGCGCCGAACAGCAGCTTCTGCACAGCCTGGTCATACGCGGCAATACCGTCGATCGGCAGGTAGCCACGGGACGCGTGTTGAGCTACGCGAATGGTTTCGGCTTCGACAACGGCACGCAGGAGAGGGATCCGCCCCTCCTCGTTGCAGTACACGCCGACGCCCAGATTGACCTTGTGGGTACGGGTATCAGCGTTGAATGCTTCGTTAAGGCCCAGGATAGGATCGCGTGGTGCCATTTCGACAGCGGAGAACAGGCTCATTTTTACGGCAGCTCTGAATGGGATTGGAGGGGGTGACAACGCTCCAGCCGATTGCACTAGAGCGGTGCACAAACGGGGAGCTAGTATAGAGGCCATCATCGGCGAGAGCGACAGCCGATTAGCGCTTTCGAGGCTATTTTTCGGTTTATTTTGCAAACGTGTCGACAGCGGGTTGCACCCGGTTACACCTCGGTCGGTAGCACCCACGATCCGGGGCTGCCTTGAAACTGGCAGCGTTCGCCACAACATCTTGAAATATCCCGATCGATGCCGACGATATCGCGGCCAACCCGTCTTTCCCGTTCGTGCGCGGCCCGCGCGCCCGCCATGAACCCCAGAGGTCCGTTATGTCCGAATTCCAACTCGTCACCCGCTTCGCGCCTGCCGGCGACCAACCGGAGGCGATCCGCCAACTGGTCGAAGGCATCGACGCCGGCCTGGCGCACCAGACCCTGCTCGGGGTGACCGGCTCGGGCAAGACCTTCACCATTGCCAACGTGATCGCCCAGGTGCAGCGCCCGACCCTGGTCCTGGCCCCGAACAAGACCCTGGCCGCGCAGTTGTACGGTGAGTTCAAGAGCTTTTTCCCGAACAACGCGGTGGAGTACTTCGTTTCCTACTACGACTACTACCAGCCCGAAGCCTATGTGCCCTCCTCCGATACCTTTATCGAGAAGGACGCCTCGGTGAACGACCATATCGAACAGATGCGTCTTTCGGCGACCAAGGCCCTGCTCGAACGCAAGGACGCGATCATCGTCACCACCGTGTCGTGCATCTACGGCCTGGGCAGTCCGGAAACCTATCTGAAGATGGTCCTGCACGTGGACCGTGGCGACAAACTCGACCAGCGCGCCCTGCTGCGCCGCCTGGCCGACCTGCAATACACGCGCAACGACATGGACTTTGCCCGTGCGACCTTTCGCGTGCGCGGCGATGTGATCGACATCTACCCGGCCGAATCCGACCTTGAAGCGATCCGCATCGAGTTGTTCGACGATGAAGTGGAAAGCCTCTCGGCCTTCGACCCACTGACCGGCGAAGTGATCCGCAAGCTGCCGCGCTTTACCTTCTACCCCAAGAGTCACTACGTGACCCCGCGCGAAACCCTGCTCGACGCCGTGGAAGGGATCAAGGCCGAACTCAAGGAACGCCTCGACTACCTGCGTAGCAACAACAAGCTGGTGGAAGCCCAGCGCCTGGAGCAACGCACCCGCTTCGACCTGGAGATGATCCTCGAGCTGGGCTACTGCAACGGCATCGAAAACTACTCGCGCTACCTCTCCGGCCGCGAGCCAGGCGCCGCGCCGCCGACCCTCTACGACTACCTGCCGGCCGACGCCCTGCTGGTGATCGACGAGTCCCACGTCAGCGTGCCCCAGGTCGGGGCCATGTACAAAGGCGACCGCTCGCGCAAGGAAACCCTGGTGGAATACGGCTTCCGCATGCCCTCGGCACTGGACAACCGGCCAATGCGCTTTGATGAGTGGGAATCCATCAGCCCGCAGACCATTTTTGTCTCGGCCACCCCCGGCAACTATGAAGCCGAGCACGCCGGTCGCGTGGTCGAGCAACTGGTCCGCCCGACCGGCCTGGTCGACCCGCAAATCGAAATCCGCCCGGCCCTGACCCAGGTCGACGACCTGCTCTCGGAAATCAACAAACGCGTGGCCCTGGAAGAACGCGTGCTGGTCACCACCCTGACCAAGCGCATGGCCGAAGACCTGACCGATTACCTGGCCGACCATGGCGTGCGGGTGCGCTACCTGCACTCGGATATCGACACCGTGGAACGCGTCGAGATTATCCGCGACCTGCGCCTGGGCACCTTCGATGTGCTGGTGGGCATCAACCTGCTGCGCGAAGGCCTGGACATGCCCGAGGTGTCCCTGGTGGCCATTCTCGATGCCGACAAGGAAGGCTTCCTGCGCTCCGAGCGCTCGCTGATCCAGACCATCGGCCGGGCGGCGCGTAACCTCAATGGCCGGGCGATCCTCTATGCCGACCGGATCACCGGATCCATGGAGCGGGCGATTGGCGAGACTGAGCGCCGCCGCGATAAGCAGATCGCCTTTAACCTGGCCCACGGCATTACCCCCAAGGGCGTGTTCAAGGATGTCGCCGACATCATGGAAGGCGCCACCGTGCCAGGCTCGCGCAGCAAGAAGCGCAAAGGCATGGCCAAGGCCGCCGAGGAAAGCGCGCGCTACGAAAACGAACTGCGCTCACCCAGCGAGATCACCAAGCGCATCCGCCAGCTGGAAGAGAAGATGTACCAGTTGGCCCGCGACCTGGAGTTCGAGGCAGCGGCGCAACTGCGCGACGAGATCGGCAAGCTGCGCGAGCGCCTGCTCACCGTCTGATCGCCGGAACACCCGCGGTGGCCCACCCCACCGCGGGTGATTTGCGCTATAAAACCCTCTGACTCGCCAGTGGCCCGCCAATGAAATTCGATAACGCCTATTGCCTGAGCCTCGACGAGAAGCTCTCGATCTACGATGTCCGCGATCTGAATTTCGACGAGACCCAGGCCTTCGACTCCGAGCAAGAGCACTTTCTCTGCCCCGACGATGCCTGTCGCGCGGCCCTAGGCCCGGACAGCCGGCTGGGCACCTACAACGCCAAGAATGTGCGCTTCAAGAAGACCCCACATTTCAAGGACCGCCCCAGTACCCGGCACCTGCCCGAGTGCCGCTATTTCAGCGCCGAGAAAGCGGCTGCCGCGCCAGACGGCAGCGACGGCCGCGAAGACAATTTCCCCAGTGAACTGCTGCTGACCCGGCGCACCTACCAGCGCGCCCCCGCTGTTGCAGTTGGCGCAGCGCCCGCGCCCCAACTCGGTGGGCCAGTCCTCGCCAAAGCCGTATCGGCGCCGACTGCAGCCCGCCGCCCGGCAGCGTCGCCCGCCCCGCTCAACCGCACCACGATCTTCGCCCACCCGGTGGAATGCTTCGTTTCCAACTACGCGGACAAGGAACGCCTCAAGTCCCATCCCTTGAAGATCGCCGACCAGGCGCTCAATTACTGGAGCTTCTTCAAGAAAATCGAGTACTGCCAGGACAAGCCAGGGTTGATCTATTGGGGCAAGGTCAAGGCCATCAAGTCCTACAAGACCAGCTTCAGCATCCAGTTTGCCAACCCGCTATGGCTCGACAAGAAGCGCTACCCGGTCAATGTCTACCTGAGCAAAAGCCTGATCGAGAACTACCGCCAGCGCCGAGTCTTTCTCGAAGAGATCGAGCACGCCATGGACCAGACTGAAGACCTCTATTGCTTCTTCTATGGTGTGACGCCGCAGCGCAAGGAGGTGCCGGGCAAAACGGATCCGCAGCGGACTTTCAGCGTTTTCAGCGCGCAAATCGAAAACCTCGACCATTTTATCCTGCGCACTGCCCCCGGCCTGACACCCTCCTGAGTCAGTGCACCGGCCCCACGCAACAGAAGCAAAGCTAGGCAACGGGCCCTGCGCTTATCGCCTTTCGATATAACCGGGTCGATAAAACCCGGCCTTATGCCTCTACACTTCTGGCAGGCGTTGGCTCCCCTCAGTCAGGCTGGCGACACCCAGGTTATTTCCAGAGCCATGCGCCGTCCCTCTTTATCGAGGTTGCGCACAATGGCTACCCAACACCCCTCAGCGTTTGCCCGCTCACTGCAACCAGGCTCGAACCGCACGTGCGCGACCGAACGGACGCTTTATCCCCCGCCGCTCCCCACCCCCTGTGAAATCGCCCTGGCTTTCTGCCGTAATCCGGATGAAACACTGGCCGGCCCGGCGCTCGACCTACTGCTGTGCTCGCAACGCGTCGAAGCCACCCAAAGCACCACCGACACGGTGCTGGTGGAGTGCTATCGCCGCGGCCAGGCCCAGGTCCAAGGCATCGTGCGAATCCAGGTCGAAGAGCAGCGGGTCAGTGCCCTGACGCTGTATTCGCCACGCTGACCCCGGGTCTGCGTACGGTAGTGGACGCTCGCCTGGGCCGTGGCGATATGCAAGGATGTGCCGCTTGCACGGCTGCCGCCGCATTGCCCAGGATTGTCCATGACTGCCCTTACCTCCCCGCCTGTCGTTCTGCCCGGACGGCTCGAACAGCGGTCTACGCGCCTCGCCTTTTTTATTGCCGGGGTCGGCGTGGCGGCGTGGGCGCCGCTGGTGCCCTATGCCAAGGCCCGCGCCGGATTGGATGACGGTACCCTGGGTTTACTGCTGCTGTGTCTGGGGGTCGGTTCGATTATCGCCATGCCGGTGGCCGGTGCCCTGGCTGCACGCTTTGGTTGTCGACGGGTATTGACCGTCGGCACCCTGCTGATTGCTCTGAGCCTCCCCCTGCTCGCCACGGTCAGTGGCATGGCGGCGCTGGTGGCGACCCTCTTTGTCTTTGGCGCCGGGCTGGGCGCCGTGGATTCGACCGCCAATCTGCAAGCGGTCATCGTCGAGCGGGCCAGCGGTAAAACCATGATGTCGGGCTTTCATGGCCTGTTCAGCCTGGGTGGAATCCTGGGTGCCGCGGGTGTCGCCGCCTTGCTCGGCCTGGGTCTCTCGCCGCTGGGGGCAACCCTGGCAGTCGTCGTGCTGATACTGGCGGCCCTGATCAAGGCCGCCCCCCACCTGCTGACCCAACGGATGCAAAGCCCGGGACCCGCCTTTGCCGTGCCCCATGGCGTCGTCCTGTTCATCGGGGTGTTGTGCTTTATCGTGTTTCTGGCCGAAGGCGCCATGCTTGACTGGAGTGCGGTGTACCTCACTGCCGAACGCGGCCTCGACACTGCCTACGCGGGGCTGGGGTATGCCGCCTTTGCCCTGACCATGACGGTGGGCCGCCTGACTGGCGACGCCATCGTGCGGCGAGTCGGGGCGAAACGGGTGATTGTCTGGGGTGGCCTGACAGCTGCCGCCGGCCTGGCCCTCGCGACCCTGGTGCCCGCCTGGGAGGCCGCGCTGATCGGCTATGCGCTGGTGGGCGCGGGGTGTTCGAATATCGTGCCCGTGCTGTACACCGCGGTTGGCAAACAGACCCTGATGCCGGAAAGCATCGCCATACCGGCGATTACGACCCTGGGTTACGCCGGCATCCTGGCCGGGCCGGCCTTGATCGGGTTTATCGCCCACGGCAGCAGCCTGAACCTGGCGTTTATGCTAGTGGCGTTGCTACTGCTGGGCGTGGCGGCAAGTGCTCGGGTCTTGCGGGTCTAGCCGCGTCCCGAGAGGGTCAGCGGCATGAAAAAGGGCATCCCGGGATGCCCCTCGCTGTACGTTGAGTCAACTTGCGGTACGGGCCTGGGCCTCCATCTTCTGGCGCAGGCTCAGCGGCCGCATATCGGTCCAGACCTCTTCGATATAGGCCAGGCAGTCCTTTTTCAGACCGCTTTTGCCGACGGCACGCCAGCCGCCGGGGATCGCTTTGTAGTCCGGCCAGATGGAGTACTGCTCCTCATGGTTGACTACCACTTGAAAGACGATGTCGTCGCGATCGAATACTGATGTCATTGCGGTTCTCCGTGTAAGTCATGCAGCTTGCCGTTAAGACGCAGCCGTTGGTGATAGAAACGGCTGACGCCGCAAAAAAATTAGAGGCTGGCCACCGCTGCCGCCAGTGCCCGGCCAAAGATCTCGGCGACCTGATCGACCTGCGCGGCGCTGATGATCAGCGGCGGCAGAAAACGCACCACCGCGCCATGGCGCCCGCCCAGTTCAAGAATCAACCCGCGCCTGAGGCATTCGCGCTGCACCCGCGGCGCCAGCCGGGCAAAGGCCGGCGGATGGCCCAGGCTGTCCGGCGTACCGCTCGGATCGACCAGCTCGACCCCCAGCATCAGCCCACGTCCACGGATATCGCCCAGCTGCGGGAAGTCGCGCTGCAGGATCCGCAGATGCTCGCCCAGGCGCTCGCCCATGGCCGCCGCATGCTCGGCCACCCGATGTTCCTGGAGAAAACGGATCACGGCTGAACCGGCAGCCATGGCCATTTGATTACCGCGAAACGTCCCGGCATGGGCGCCCGGCAGCCAGGTGTCGAGCCACTCGCGATAGACCACCACCGCCAGGGGCAGGCTGCCGCCAATGGCCTTGGACAACACCACCACATCCGGGACGATGCCCGCATGCTCGAAGGCAAACATCCTGCCCGTGCGGGCAAAGCCGCTCTGGATTTCGTCGACGATCAGGGCGACACCCGCCTGCTCGGTAATCCGCCGTACGCCGCGCAGCCATTCGAGGTCCGCCGGGATGACCCCGCCCTCCCCTTGCACGGCCTCGACAATCACCGCGGCGGGGAGTGCAACGCCGGCCTCCGGGTCGTTCAACAGGTTTTCCAGGTAATGCAGGTTGACCTTCACGCCCTGCTCGCCGCCCAGCCCGAACGGACAACGGTAGTCGTAGGGATAGGGCAGGAACTGCACGCCATTGCTCAGCAGCCCGGCCAGGGGCTGCTTCGGCCCCAGGCTGCCCATCAGGCTGAGGGCGCCCTGGCTCATGCCGTGGTAACCGCCCTGGAAAGACAACACCGTGCTGCGCCCGGTGGCGGTGCGCACCAGCTTGAGTGCCGCCTCCACCGCATCGGTGCCGGTCGGGCCGCAGAACTGGATCTTCGCTTCCCGGGCCAGGGCCGTCGGCAGCACGCCGAACAGGTCCTGGACAAAGCGATCCTTGACCGGCGTGGTCAGGTCAAGGGTGTGCAGCGGCAACTCATCACTCAACACCTGGCGAATGGCTTCGACCACCACCGGATGGTTATGCCCCAGCGCCAGAGTGCCGGCACCCGCCAGGCAGTCGATAAACCGCCGGCCCTCGACATCCTCGACATGGATGCCATTAGCCCGCTTGAGGGCCAGGGGAATACGCCGGGGATAGCTGCGCGCATTGGACTCCTGGCGACTCTGGCGCGCCAGCAACGGTGACTCGCCGAACTCATAGAGTGTTTCTGCCGTGCCGGGGCTGAGCCGGTCTGGCAGGTCTTCGATAAGGCTGGTAGCGACTGACATCTCTCGAACCCTCGATTCACGGATCATGGTGCCAGCATCGCGCCGCTGGGCAGTGAACCTGCAGCGCGGGTGGGCCTGTTCTGAAAACGCACCAGCACCTCCCGGATTTACTCCCCGGCCGGGCTTTGCGGGAGAAGTTTTTCCATGGGCGTCGCCATCAGCCCGGCAATCCCAAAGCGGGGGGCGCAGGGTCGATACCCCAGGCGCCGGTAGAAATCAACGGCAGTACGGGTGCTGTTCAGGCATGCCCGGCGGCACAGGCGGCGTTGCAACCAAGCTTCGAGGTCGGCCATCAGCGCCCGTCCCGCGCCACGGCGAAACCATTCCGGCTGTACGTAGCACAGGGCAATACGGCCGTCGGCACGGGCCATGCCGATGCCGACCGGCTTGTCGTCCAGCAGGGCGAGATTGAGGTACAGCCGCGATTGCGCCAGCCAGGCCAGCACATCGGCGGTGCTTTTGTGGCGGGTCCAGGCTTGGACGATCAAGGGCGCATTGCGGTGATCGAGGGCGCAGCCTCGCTCAATGGAGTGGATCAGTATGCGGCTGATAATACCCGCGTCGGCACAGGCCGCGGGGCAGACGGTTAGGGCGATGGCCATGGCGCGGGTTCCTCAATCCATTGAGTGACAGCGCGCAAACCATAGCGCCACGGCCGGAGCCGTGACGATGGGGCAAAGGTGACACGGGACGTGCGAAGCGTCTCAGACCTGCCGCAACGGCAGGCTCAGTTCGGCGCGCAGGCCGTCCGGGCGGTTGTCGAAATGCAGCAGGCCGGCGCAACGCTGGACAATCGCCTGGACAATCGCCAGGCCCAGGCCGCAACCATTGCTCTTGCCGTCGCGCCAGAAGCGCTGGGTCAGATGCTGCAGATCCTCCTCGGCGATGCCTGTGCCGTGGTCACGAACCTGGAAGCGCACGCGACTGCCGATTACCTCCACCGTCAGGTCGACCGGCGCCTCGTCCCGGGTGTGACGCAAGGCGTTGTCCAGTAGATTGCGCAGGGCGGCAATGGCCAGTGTCGAAGGCATGTCCAGCGGTGCCGTGGTCAACCCGTCGGGCAGGTGCAGGCGGATACGCTGGCGCGCGCCGCTGGCATCCTGGATCGCCAGGCGCGCGACTTGCTCGGCCGAACACTGCACACCGTCATCGAAGGACAGGCTGCCCTCGACCCGCGCCAGCAGCAGCAACTGTTCCAGGGTCCGATGCAAGCGGTCGGCGCCCGCCTCGGCATGGGCCAGGGACTGGTCACGGGCTGCGCCTTCGGTCATGCGCGCGACCTGCAGGTGGGTCTTGATCGCCGTCAGCGGGCTGCGTAGCTCGTGGGCTGCGTCGCCGGTCAAGCGCCGCTCGCGCTCAATGGTCTTGCCGATGCGCTGGAACAGCTGGTTCTGGGTGTCGAGCAATGGCTGCAGTTCACTGGGCAGCGGCTGCACCTGCAACGGTTCCAGCGAGTCGGCGCTGCGGCGCATCAAGGCATCGCGGATGCGATTGAGCGGCGCCAGGCCCTGGCCGATCCCCAGCCACAACAGGCACAGGCAGCCCATCAAGGCCATGCCCACCGGCACCGAGGCCGCCAGCAACACGGACAGATTGAGCGCCTCGCGCTCGACCTGCCGGTCAGCAGTGGTAATGCGCAGGTCGCCCCGCGCCAGGGTAAAGGTTCGCCAGGGCGCCCCGTCGATCATCTGGTCATGGAAACCCACGCGCTCATCTTCCATGGCCTGGTCCGGCGTGCCATGGCTGCGAGCCAGGATCTCGCCGCGCAGCGAACTGACCTGGCAAGCCATCCCGCCGGGAATGTTCAATTGCTCGGCACTGAAATGGGTGCCCTCACCCTTGCTCGGCAAAGGCGGCAACTGTTCGAGTAAACCGGCCACCATGCGCGCCGAAGCCACCAAGCGCTGGTCGAGGGAAAACATCATCTGGTTGCGCAGATCGCTGAGCATCCAGGCCGCCGCCAGGGCCCAGATCAGCACAAAGGCCGTACCGATGGTCAGGCTGAGTCGCAGGCGCAGGCTCATCATCGGGACGCTTGCCCATCACCCGCCGGCCCCAGGCGATAGCCCAGGCCGCGGACCGTCTCGACGATGCCGTTGCCCAGCTTGCGGCGCAAGTGGTGGATATGCACGTTGAGGGCGTTGCTTTCGACTTCGTCGCTAAAGCCGTAGACGCTGTCCTTGAGCTGCTCGCTGGACAGCACCCGGCCGCGGTTGTGCAGCAGGGCCTGGAGCAGCGCCTGTTCGCGGCGGGACAGATCCACCGGCTGGCCATCGAGCAGGGTTTCGCGGCTGCTCGGGTCGTAGCTCAGCGGGCCGTGCTCGATCAGATTGACGCTGCGTCCGGCGACCCGGCGCAACAGCGTATGCAGGCGCGCGCAGAGCTCGCGCAGATCGAAAGGTTTGAGCAGGTAATCGTCGGCGCCAGCCTGCAGGCCGTCGACCCGGTCGGTCACCGAGTCGCGCGCGGTCAGGATCAACACCGGCAGGTCCACGCCTTGCTGGCGCAATTGCTGCAACAACTTGAGGCCATCCTCATCGGGCAGGCCAAGGTCGAGCACCATGACATCGAACAACGCCGCACGCAGCATCGCCCGGGCGGCGGCGGCCGTGGCCACGTGCTCGACAGTCAGGCCCTGGGCCGTGAGGCCGGCAACGATGCCGCTGGCAATCAGTTCATCGTCTTCGCAGACCAGTACATGCATGGCAATACCCGTATAAGGCGTGAAAGGGGCAAGACGTCGCAGTCAACACCCGTGTGGTTAAGGCAGGATTATCCCGCCAGCCGCGCCTGGGTGCACGGTTAATGATCGGTTAATCGCCCGTGCCCATCCTGCCTGGCTATTGCTGACTGCCGGGAAAACTCCAATGCGTCGTTTGTGGGTGCTGTTTTTTTTACTCGCGTCGGGCCTGACCCAGGCCCTGCCGGGCAACCCGTTCCAAAAGGAAGAGTTCCTGCCGGTCGCCAAGGCCTTTGTTTTTACCTCCACCCCCCTCGATTCAGGTGAAACCCTGCTGCATTGGCGCATCGCCGACGGCTACTACCTGTACCAGCAACGTCTGAAGTTCGAGGGGCTGCCCGAGGCCCAAAAACCCGCCCTGCCGGAAGGCGAAGCCCATAGCGACGAGTTCTTTGGCGCCCAGCAGGTCTATCGGCACAGCCTGGAACTGCGCCTGCCGGCCGGCGCCACCGGCACAGTCAAACTGGGCTGGCAGGGTTGCGCCGACGCCGGCCTGTGCTATCCGCCGCAAACCCTGGCCCTGGACCTGGGCGGCTCGGCGAGCGCAGCGAACAGCACCGAACAAGCCCCGGACCAGAGCCTGGCCGCCAACCTGCAACAGCAGGCGCTGGGCTGGAGCCTGCTGCTGTTCTTCGGACTGGGCTTGTTGCTGGCCTTCACCCCCTGCTCCCTGCCGATGCTGCCGATTCTCGCCGGCATGGTCGTCGGCAGTGGCGCCAGCCCCCGCCGCGGCCTGGCCCTGGCCGGCAGCTATGTGCTGAGCATGGCACTTGTCTATGCCGCCATGGGCGTATTGGCCGCATTGCTGGGCGGCAATCTGGCTGCCTTGCTGCAGCAACCCTGGGTACTGGGCAGCTTTGCCGCGCTGTTCGTCTTGCTCGCCCTGCCGATGTTCGGTGCCTTTGAATTGCAGTTGCCGGCCGCCCTGCGTGATCGCCTGACCGCCGCCAGCCAGGGCCGGCGCGGCGGCAGCCTGGCCGGTGCCGGCGTACTCGGGGCGCTGTCCGGCCTGCTGGTTGGCCCCTGCATGACCGCACCCCTGGCCGGGGTTCTGTTGTACATCGCCCAAAGTGGCAATGCCGTCCAGGGAGCACTGGTGCTGTTCACCCTGGGCCTGGGCATGGGCCTGCCGCTGTTGCTGTTGGTCACGGTCGGCAATCGCTTCCTGCCCAAGCCCGGCGCCTGGATGAATCTGGTCAAGGGCCTGTTCGGCTTTCTGTTCCTCGGCACCGCGCTGTGGCTGATCCGTCCGCTGCTCGATGAAGCCCTGTGGCTGGGCCTGGGCGGCGCACTGTTGCTCAGCCTGGCGGCGGGGACTGCGATGCAGGTCGCTCGGGCCGCGCGTGGTGCTCTGCTTGCGCTGATCCTGGCCGGCCTGAGTGGGCTCTGGGGCGCCCTGATGCTGATCGGTGCGGCCGGCGGTGGCAACGACCCACTGCAACCGTTGCAGGTCTACGCCGGCGGTTCGGGCAATAGCAGCGTGTCCACGGCCCACGAGGCCTTTACCACGGTCAAGGATCCGGCTAGTTTGCAGCGCGAACTGGACGCGGCCAAGGCACGCGGACAGTGGGTATTGCTCGATTACTATGCCGATTGGTGCGTGTCCTGCAAAGTCATGGAGAAACAGGTATTCGCCCGCGCCGAGGTGCTGCAAGCCCTGGGCGCGGTGCATCTGCTGCGCCTGGACGTCACCGCCGACAACGACGCCAGCCGCCAATTGCTCTCGCGCTACCAGGTCCCGGGGCCACCGACGTTTGTCTGGCTCGGCCCCGACGGCCTGGAGCGCCGGGCCCGGCGCATCACCGGCGAGGTGAATGCCCAGGCCTTTCTCACTCACTGGAACAGCACCCGGGAAGCCCGCTAATGCTGACACTGACCCTTGGTTCCTTCGCCCTGGCGTTGAACCACCTGCTGCTGATACTGGCCCTGGCCATCGCCACCCTGGTCGGCTGGCGCGTGGCCAAGCGGGGCGGCGAGAACCCCGAGTCGGTACTCTTCAGCTTGTTTCTGCTGGGCCTGCTGGCCGCACGAATCGGTTTCGTCATCGCCTACTGGAAGTACTTCGCAGGCGACCTGCTGCAGATTGTCGACCTGCGCGACGGCGGCTTCCTGATCTGGCCGGGGGTGCTGGCAATCCTGTGTGGCGCCTTGCTCTGGAGCTGGCGCCGCCCGCCCCTGCGCCGTCCCCTCGGGCTGGGCCTGGGCAGCGGCCTGGCCTTCTGGCTGCTGGCCAGCCTGTCCTCGAACCTCTACGAGCAAGGCACCCGCCTGCCGGAGATCGCCCTGCGCAATGCCGCCGGTGAGCCGGTGCAACTGAGCGACTACAAGGGCGGCCCGCTGGTGATCAATCTCTGGGCCACCTGGTGCCCGCCGTGCCGACGGGAAATGCCGGTGCTGCAACAAGCCCAGCATGAACACGAGGACGTGACCTTCCTGTTCGTCAACCAGGCCGAAAGCATGCAAAGCGTGGCGACCTACCTCGCCACCCAGGGCCTCAACCTGAACAATGTGCTGTTCGACAACGGCGGCCAGCTGGCGCAGAAAGTCGGCTCCATGGCCCTGCCGACAACGCTGTTCTACAGCAACGACGGGCGTCTGCTTGCCAGCCACCTGGGCGAACTGTCCCAGGCCAGCCTGGCCCGCGCCCTGGAAAATTTCGACTCATCCACGGCCCCTGCGGTCGCTCCCACAAGGAAAACACCATGTCCCGCCAACGCTATCTGCTGACCCTGCCCCTGTTGGTGGCGGCCACCTGGTTGCAGGCACCGCTGTCACAGGCCGAGGAATGGCCGGCTGCCGTAAAGAAAATCGAAGCCAAGGGCGCCAAGATCGTCGGCAGCTTCGAGGCTCCCGGCGGGCTGCGCGGGTATGCCGCGCAGTATCAGAATCAAGGGCTGGCGCTGTACCTCACCGCCGATGGCAAATACGTGATCGCCGGCAGTCTCTACGATGCCGATGGCAAGGACCTGAGCCAGGCGCCCCTGGAAATACTGGTGTATGGGCCGATGGCCAAGCAGGCCTGGGCGAAGATGGAGAAAAGCGACTGGATTGCCGATGGCCGCGCCGATGCGCCGCGTATCGTCTACCTCTTCAGCGACCCGAACTGCCCGTACTGCAATATGTTCTGGGAACAGGCACGGCCCTGGGTCAAGGCGGGCAAGGTGCAGTTGCGCCATATCATGGTAGGGATTATCCGTGCCGACAGCCCGGCCAAATCCGCCGCGTTGCTGGCCGCCAAGGACCCGCAGCAGGCCCTGCTCGAACACGAACAGGCTGGCAAGGCGAGCACCCTCAAGCCGCTGGCAAGCATCCCGCCGGCCATCCAGGCCAAGCTCGATGCCAATAGCCAGTTGATGGATGAAATGGGGGCGGCCGCCACACCGGCGATTTTCTACCTCGACGACCAGGGACGCCTGCAACAACAGCAGGGCGCCCCGAGCCCGGACAAACTGAGCAAGATCCTCGGCCCGAAATAAACCCGCCGGGCCCGCGGCGTTATTCAACCCGCCACGGGCCTGCGGCCCTATCGCAGTCTGCTGCCAGGGGCTACGGAGCCCGTTGAAATCAACGAGCGACGCACCCTATAGATCCTCCAGCGCCGCCATCAGATCGCTCAGGCGATCGACCTTGGCACTGTCGATGTCACTGGCCTGCAAGCCATCGATATAGCCCGCCAGTTCCTCCACTGTGCTGCACTCGAACATCGCCCGTAGCGGCACATTGCGCTGCAGGGTCTTTTGCACCCTTGAGGCGATTTGGGTGGCCAGCAACGAGTGCCCGCCGAGTTCGAAGAAGTTGTCACGCACGCCCACCCGCTCGACCTTGAGCACCGCCCCCCAGATCCCGGCCAACGTGGTCTCCAGTTCATTGCGCGGCGCCAGGTAGTCCTGCCCCTGCAACTGGCCGATCTCCAGCGCCGGCAGGGCCTTGCGATCGAGCTTGCCATTGACATTGAGTGGCAACCGCGCCAGCCACAGCCAGTGCAACGGCACCATGTATTCCGGCAACTCACTGCGCAGGCGCTGCTTGATCTGTTCCAGTTGCACAGCCTCGTCCTGGACACCCTGCGCCACCAGGTAGCCCACCAGGTACTTGCCGTTCGGCCCTTCCTGAAGGCTGACCGCCGCTTCGCGAATCTGCGGCTGCTCATGCAGGCGCGCTTCGATCTCGCCCAGTTCGATCCGGTAACCGCGCAGTTTCACCTGATGGTCGACCCGGCCAACATACTCCAGCACCCCATCGACCCGACGCCGTGCCAAATCGCCACTGCGGTACAGCCGCTCGCCCGCCGCCCCGAACGGATTCGGCACAAAGACTGGCACCGTGCGCCGCGCATCCCCCACATAGCCGCGACCCACCCCCGCGCCAGCGATGCACAACTCGCCCACGGCCCCCAGCGGCACCAGCTCCAGCTCGGCATCGAGCAAGTACAGGCGATTGTTGTCAGTCGGGGTACCAATGGGCAGGTAGCTGCCACGAGTCGACGCCAGGTCGACCCGGAAAAACGCCACATCGTCCGAGCACTCAGCCGGGCCGTAGGCATTGACCAGCCCGACCTGTGGATAACGCAGCAACCATTGATGGGCCAGTTCCGGCGGCATCGCTTCTCCGGTCGGCAACAGCCAGCGCAGGCCCGCCAGCGGCCGCGCGTCCTGCGCCAGCAAGCCCTGGATCAGCGACGGCACGCTTTCCAGCACGCTGATGCCCTGCTGCTCGATATGTTCGAGCAAGCCTTGCGGATCATGGGCAATCACATTCGGCACAATCGCCACGCGCGCGCCGAACAGGGGCGCGGCGAGGAACTGCCAGACCGAAATATCGAAGCTCTGCGAGGCCGTCTGGGCGATCACGTCGTGCTCGTCCAGTTGCAGATAGGGCACCTTGCTCAATTGGTTATTGAGCATGCCGCGTTGCTCCACCATCACGCCCTTGGGCAAGCCGGTGGAGCCCGAAGTAAAGATCACATAGGCCAGATGGTCCGGGCCGCTGTAGCGGGCGGGATTGTCCTGCGCCCAGGACTGCACCTGCACCGCCTCCCACACCAGTAGCCGTGGCCGGACGGCACAGCCACTGGCATCGATCAGGGTTCGGGCCTGCTCCTGGCACGCCTGGCTGCAGACCAGCACCGGCGCGCGACTCAGTTCGAGAATGCGTTCCAGGCGCTGGGCCGGCAGCGCCGGGTCCAAGGGCAGATAACCTGAGCCCGCCTTGAAGCTGCCGACCATCATCCCCAGCAACTCCAGGCCCCGTTCGGCCAGTAGCGCCACCGGTTGATCGAAGCCCACCCCGGCCGCCACCAGGGCCTGGCCCAGGCGGTTGGCCCGCTGGTTCAACTCGGCATAACTCCAGTGCTGCTCCAGGCAACTGGCGACCACCCGCTCGGGGTGTGCGGCCACCCGGGCCTCGAACAGCTCGGCGTAACTGCGCTCCAGCGGATATTCGCGCGCGCTTTGGTTGCAGCCCTCGAGCAGAAACTCACGCTCCACCGCACCCAGCAGCGGCAAATCGGCCATCTGTCCGTGGAAACCGTCAACCAACGCCAGCAGCAGGCGCTTGAACTCGCCCAGCAGGCGCTCGACGCTGGCGGCCTCGAAATAGCGCCGGTCATAGGACAGGTGCAGGCCCAGGTCATCGCCCGGATAACAGACCGCCGTCAGCGGGAAGTTGGTGTGGGTACGGCCCGAGTCGGAGGTGGCATTGAGACTCTGCGCGCGGTCGAGCACCGCGACTTCCACCGGGGCGTTCTCGAACACGAACAGGCTGTCGAACAACGGCTGGCCCTTGGGCAGTTCGCTGAGTTCCTGAATCGTTACCAGCGGCAAGTATTCATACTCGCGCAGTTCCATATTGCGTTCGAGCAGTTCCCCCAGCCAGTGGCGCACGCTGCCCCCCTGGCCGTCCTCGGGGACCTGCACGCGCAGGGCGACGCTGTTGATGAACAGCCCGACGGTGCGCTGCATCTGCGGCATCTCTACCGGTCGACCAGCCACGGTGACGCCGAACAGCACGTCCCGCTCGCCGCTGAAGCGGCGCAGCACTAGGGCCCAGGCCGCCTGGGCGAAGGTATTGACCGTCAGTTGATGGGCCTGGGCCAGTTCGCGCAGACGCACACCGTCACGCGGCTCGAGCCGGGTATAGCAGTCGCCGACCAGCATGCCGCCGCTGTCACCGGCATGCTCGCGCAGAAAGGGTCGATCGCTGGGGATAGGGGTCGCGCGCTCGAAACCTTGCAGATTGTGCTGCCACCACTGCCTGGCGGCCTGCAGATCCTGGCGCTGCAACCAGGCGATATAGTCGCGATAACGCGGCGCACGCTCCAATTGGGCGCCGTCCTCGGCGGTGTACAAGGTGAAGAAATCACTCATCAGCAGCGAGCGGCACCAGGCATCGATCAGGATGTGGTGATTGCTCATCAGGAACCAGTAGCGCGCTGCGCCGACTTTGATCAGGCGCAGATGGAACGGCGCCTGGTGCAGCAGATCGAACCCGGCCTCGCGCTCCGCCTTGAGCAAGGCCTGCAAGCGCGGTTCCTGCTCCGGCTCGGCCATGTGGCTCCAGTCCTGGTAGTCGAACGGCACCGCGCCGGGCTTATGCACCACCTGCAACATCTGCTCGCCAACGCTCCAGCAGAACGACGCCCGCAGGGCTTCATGACGCGCGATCACCGCCTGCCAGGCCCGGGCAAAGCGCTCGGGGTCCAGCTCGCTGTTGATCCGGTAGCGGTCCTGCATGTAGTACAGACCGGTGCCTGGCTCCAGCAGGGTGTGCAGCAGCATGCCTTCCTGCATCGGCGTCAGCGGGTAGACGTCCTCGATCTGCGCTGCCATTACCGGTAGGCCATCGAGTTGCGCCTGGTCGAGCCGGGCCAGGGGGAAGTCCGACGGCGTCAGGCCCCCCGTACCGTCGCACAGGCAATGGTCGATCAGGCTGTGCAGTTCGTTGCAGTAGGCCTGCGCCAGTTCCTCGATCGTGTGCACCGCGTGCCGCTGGCCGCTGAAGGTCCAGCGCAGCAGCAGCTCACCGCCATAGACCTGGCTGTCGATGCTCAACTCGTTGGGCAACGGGGCGTCGGGATCATGGGCACTGCCCAGCGGTTCATCCAATGGACGCCATAGCGCCTCGGTGCCAAAACTCTGGTCGAACTGCCCCAGGTAGTTGAAGGTCACCGGGGCCACGGGCAATTCGGCCAGGCTCGCCCGGCTGGCGCTGTCCGCCAGGTAGCGCAACACGCCATAGCCCAGGCCCTTGTGCGGAACGCTGCGCAATTGCTCCTTGATGGCCTTGATCGACGCGCCCTGCCCGGCCGCTTCTTCGATCAGCAGCGGGGTCAGGCGCAACGGATAGGCACTGGTAAACCAGCCCACCGTGCGAGTCAGGTCGATTTCGTCGAACAGCGCTTCGCGGCCATGCCCTTCGAGCTGGATCAGCGCCGACGGTTGCCCATTCCAGCGACACAGCACACGGGCCAGAGCCGTTAGCAGCAGATCGTTGACCTGGGTGCGATAGGCACTGGGGGCCTGTTGCAACAGCTGGCGGGTGCGCTCGGCATCCAGGCGCACGCTAACGGTCTGTGCATGCCGTTGCAGGTTGCCACCCGCCGCATCGGTGCCCGGCAATAGCATCGGCGCACCGGCCAGTTGCGCCTGCCACCAGGCCGATTCTTCACGCAGCGATTCACTGCCCGCATAGGCGTGCAGGCGGTTCGCCCAGTCCCGCAGGGCACTGGTTTTCGCCGCCAGGGCTTGGGGCTGGGAGCTGCCCTGTTGACCATAGAGGTGCTGCAGGTCTTCGAGCAGCACCCGCCAGGACACCCCGTCGACCGCCAGGTGATGGATCGCCAACAACAAACGCTGGCGGCCCTGGGGATCTTCGGCCAATACCGCACGCACCAGTGGCCCCTGTTCGATATCGAGGCTGCGCTGGGCTTGCTCGAACAACGCCACGCAGTCCTGCAGATCGAGTACCCGTACCGACCAGAGCACGGCCGGCCCACCCGGCGCCCGGTACTCGCCACGCCATTGCCCGGCCTGTTGGGCAAAGCCCAGGCGCAGGGCATCGTGGTGTTCGAGCAGCGCCAGCAGCGCCTGTTCCAGGCGCCGGCCTTCAAGGGGCATCAGCGGCTCCAGCAACAACGCCTGGTTCCAGTGCTGACGCACGCCCATGGGTTGCTCGAAGAACCAGTGCTGGATCGGCGTCAACGCAGTGGCACCGCTCAACAGGCCCTGCTCGGCGACCACCTGTTCACTGCGGGTCGCCACCGCCGCGAGGGCCTGGATGCTCTGGTGCTGGAACAGGTCACGCGGGCTGAAATGGATGCCCAGCTGGCGTGCCCGGCTGACGACCTGGATCGACAGAATCGAGTCGCCGCCCAGCTCAAAGAAGTTGTCGTCCAGCCCGACCTGCGCCAGGTTCAGGACCTCGCCCCAGATCGTCGCCAACTGCGCTTGCAACGCGTTGCTCGGCGCCACATAGCGCTGGCGATTGAGTTCCAGGTCCGGGGCCGGCAAGGCCCGCCGATCGAGCTTGCCGTTGGTGGTCAACGGCAGGCGTTCGAGCAGTACCAGGTGAGTCGGCACCATGTAGTCCGGCAACTGGCGGCGCAACGCAGCCTTGAGGGACTCGCGCCACTGCGCCTGCTGCTCGTCATCCGCCGCGAACAGCGGACTGACCAGATACGCCGCCAGCTGTTTGCCGCCCGGCATATCGAGAGCCAGCACCACCGCTTCCAGGACCTGGGGCTGCTCCGCCAGACGCATCTCGATCTCGCCCAGCTCGATCCTGAAACCGCGGATTTTCACTTGCTGGTCAATCCGCCCGAGGAACTCCAGCAGGCCATCGGCGCGTTGGCGCACCCGGTCGCCGGTGCGGTACAAACGACCGCCGTCGAGGGCAAAGGGGTCGGCGACAAACCGTTCGCCCGTCAGCCCTGCACGCTCGTGATAACCCTGGGCCAGACCGGCACCGCCGATATACAGCTCGCCACTGCCACCCTGGGGCACCAGCGCCAGGTCGGCATCGAGCACATAGCCTCGGCGGTCACCCACCAGGCGGCCAATCGGCACACTGGCGGCGCCCTCCTCGAGGGCTTCAGGCGCCAGGCTGGCCAATGGCATGACCACGGTTTCAGTGGGGCCGTAGGCATTGAAGAACAGCGCCGGCGCGAAGGCCTGGCGAATCCGTTGCAGGTGCTCGCCGGTCAGGGCTTCACCGCCGGTGATACACATCCGCACCGGCAGGCGTTGCCCCTGGCTGGCCAGCCACTGCGCCAGCTGGCTGCCGTAGCTGGGGGTGAAACCGAGAATGCTGACCCGCTGCTCGCGGATCAATTGGCAGATCTGTTCGGCATCCCATTGCCCCTGGGCCCGCAGGACCACGCGGGCACCGCAGAGCAGCGGTACCAACAAGCGTTCGGTGGCGGCATCGAAGTTGATCGAATAGAAATGCAGCTCGCAATCATCAGCGCGCATGCCGAAGCGTTCGATCACCGCTTGGCAGTGCATGGCGATTTCCGCCTGGCCGACCACCACCCCCTTGGGCAGACCGGTGGAACCCGAGGTGTAGATCAGGTAGGCCTGATGCTCGGCCAGGGTCAGCGATACAGGCGCACTCGATGGATAGCCGGCCAGCGCCGAAACGTCGGTCTCCAGGCACCATTGGCCGACACCTTCAGGCAGTTCGCCCAGGGCCGCCAACAACGGCGCATTGCCCAACAGCAGCGCGACACCGCTGTCTTCGACCATATAGCGCAGACGTTCCAGCGGGTACTCGGGATCAAGCGGCACATAGGCCCCTCCGGCCTTGAGAATCGCCAGCAGGCCGATCACCATTTCCAGCGACCGCTCCAGCGCCAGGCCGACCCGTACCTGCGGGCCAACGCCGCGCTCGCGCAGCAGCCAGGCCAGGCGATTGGCCTGACGGTCCAGTTCGGCATAGCTCAGGGTCTGCTCGGCAAAGGTCAGGGCCGGCGCCTCGGGCCGCAGGCGGGCCTGCTCGGCAAACAGCTCATGCAGGCAGCGCCCGTCGGCCGTTCCGGTCGGTTCGCCCAGATACAGGCGACGTTGCTCTTCGCGCTGCAGCAACGGCAACTCGCCCACGCGCTGGGCCGGATCGCCCAGCAGCGCTTGCAGCAGCGTGGTCCAGTGCGCGGCCATCCGCGCGATGCGCGGCTCGTCGAACAGATCGCAGCTGTAGGTCAGGCAGCAGCCAAGGCGATGGTCGAGGTCAGTAACCTCCAGGTTGAGGTCGAACTTGGTCGCCCGCGCATCGTTGACCAGGTACTCGACCTGCAGGCCCGCCAGCGTGCGGCTTTGCTGGAACTCCCAGCGCTGGACATTGCACATCACCTGGAACAACGGATTGTAGGCGGCGCTGCGCGGCGGTTGCAGGGCCTCGACCAGATGGTCGAACGGTAGGTCCTGATGGGACTGGCCTTCGATCACGGTCTGGCGGACCTGTTCGAACAACTGGCCGACGCTCATCTGCCCGTCGATCCGGCAGCGCAGTACCTGGGTATTGAGAAAGGCGCCGATCAGCCCTTCACTCTCCGGACGGATGCGGTTAGCCACCGGCGCACCGATGCGCAGATCGTTCTGCCCACTGTAGCGGTAGAGCAGCACCGCGAGTGCGGCGGTCATGGTCATGAACAGCGTCAGCCCGTGCTCGGCATTGAACAAGCGCACTCGCTCGGCCAGCGTCTCGCTGAGGTCGAAGCGATAGAGCCCACCGCGATGGCTCTGCACCGGCGGCCGCGGTCGGTCGCTCGGCAGCTCCAGCAGCGGGTGTTCGTGACCCAGTTGGGCGACCCAGTAATCGAGCTGACGCTGGCGCTCACCGGCCTCCAGCCATTCGCGCTGCCAGGCGCTGTAGTCCAGGTACTGCACGGCCAGCGGTTCAAGTGGCGACTCGCGGTCGTCCAGGAACGCCTCATAGAGCACCCCCAGCTCCCGGGCGAAGATATCCATGGCCCAGCCTTCAGTGACGATATGGTGCAGGGTCAGGACAAAGTAGTGCTCCTGGGCGTCGGCCTTGACCAGGCAGGCACGCAACAGCGGCCCGGTTTCCAGGTCGAAGGGCTGGTGCGCCTGCTCGTCCGCGAAGGCCTGTAGACGTTGCTCACGCTCGGCGGCCGGCAGCGCGGAGTAATCCTGCCAGTGCATCCGCACGCACGATTGTGGCGCCACACGCTGACAGGCCACGCCATCGCGGCTTGGGAAAGTCGTACGCAGGGTTTCATGGCGCAGAATCAGCGCCTGCAAAGCCGCCTCGAAGCGGCCGATATCGAGCGACCCGCGCAACCGCGCCATGCCGCCGACGTTATAGGCCGGGCTGTCCGGCTCCAACTGCCACAGAAACCACATGCGCTGCTGGGAGTAGGACAGCGCTACCGCCTGACGGCGGTCGACCCGGGCAATCGGCGGCTGCTCGTTATGCAAGCCGGCGCTGCGCAAGGCCTGCACCTGCTCGACAAAGGCCCCCAGTTCGCTGGCCTCGAACAGCACGCGCAGCGCCAGCTCGACATCACAGGCCTGACGGGTGCGGGAAATAATTTGGGTGGCCAACAGGGAATGCCCGCCCAGGGCAAAGAAATCATCCTGTAAGCCGACCCGCTCCAGGCCGAGGACGGTGCACCAGATCTCGGCGATCTGGTGCTGCAACGGGCTTTGCGGCGGCACATGCTCGCGCAGTTGCCAGTGCGGCGCCGGCAGGGCCGTGCGGTCGAGCTTGCCACTGGGGCCCAGGGGCATGCTGTCCAGACGGATCAACTGTGCCGGGACCATATAGTCCGGCAGTTCCTCGGCCAACGCGGCCTTGAGCTGCTGGCTGTGCAGGCTTGCATCGCCTTCGTCGAGGCTGCTGGTGTAGTAGCCGATCAACTGCCCGCCGGCCGCCGTCTCGCGCACCACGATCACCGCCTGGGTAACCTCCGGCTGCGCCAGCAGGCGTGCCTCGATCTCCTGGGGTTCCAGGCGAAAGCCGCGCAATTTGACCTGCTGATCGAGCCGCCCCAGGTAGTGCAACGCACCATCGGCACCCCAGCGCACACGGTCGCCGGTGCGGTACAAACGCTCACCCGCCGTGCCGAGCGGGTCCGCGACAAAGCGCTCGGCGCTCAGCCCCGGACGGCCCAGATAACCACGGGCCAGGCCGATGCCACCAATCCACAGCTCCCCCGGTACGCCACTGGGCAGCGGGTTCAGTTCGGCGTCCAGGACCCGGCACAACACATTGCCCAGGGGCCGGCCGATGGGTGATTGCTCGCCGTCCTCGCGCGAGCACGCCCAGTGGGTCACGTTGATGGCCGTTTCGGTCGGTCCGTAACGGTTGTGCAGACGCACCGCCAGCAACTGGGCCAATACCCGGTCGCGCAGGGCCGCCGACAAGGCCTCGCCACCCGAAAACAGCCGGCGCAGGCTGCTGCAACCGGCGCTGAGCGGCTCCTCGATAAACACCTGCAACAGCGGTGGGACAAAGTGCAGCGTAGTCACGCCAAAAGCCTGGACCAACTGCGCGATCCGCCGTGGATCACGGTGTTCGCCCGGCCCGGCCAGCACCAGACGGCAGCCCGTCACCAGTGGCCAGAAACACTCCCATACCGAAACATCAAAACTGATGGGGGCCTTCTGCATCAGCACATCATCGGCCTGCAACCCATAGGTGGCCTGCATCCATTGCAGCCGCTCGGCCAGGGCGCCATGGGTAATACCGACGCCCTTGGGTTGGCCGGTGGAACCGGAGGTGTAGATCACATAGGCCAGGTTATCGCCTTCCAGGTGCAGGCCCGGCGCGTGGCTGGGCCAACTGTCGAGGTTGAGCAGGTCCATGGCGATGGCGCTGACACCGGTAGCGGTCGGCAGGCTGTCGAGCAGTGAGCTGTGCGTCAGCAGCAGTTCCACGCCACTGTCGGCCAGCATGTAGGCCAGGCGCTCGGCCGGATACTCCGGGTCCAGGGGCACATAGGCGCCACCGGCCTTGATGATCGCCAGCAGGCCCACCAGCAGTTGCGGCGAACGTTCGAGGGCAATCGCCACTGGCACATCCGGGCCGACGCCCTTGTCGCGCAGGTAGTGGGCCAGGCGATTGGCCTGGGCATGCAGTTGCGCCACACTCAGCTCCCCGCCTTCCCACAGCAATGCCGGGCGTTCGGGGCTCAGCAGCGCCTGGCGATCGAGAGCCTCGGCCAACCAGACCGTGGCCGGCGCGCAGGCCGCCGCGCCCCAGGCCAGTTGCTCGCGCTGATCGGTCGCACTGAACAGCGGCAGATCGCCAAGGGCGGCATGGGGCTGGGCGCAGGCCTGTTGCAGCAGTTCGACAAAATGCCCGGCCAGGCGCTCGATGGTCTCACGCTCGAACAACTCGTCGGCGTAGTCGAAGGCCAGGCTCAAGTGCCCATGGCGGTCTTCCTCAGTGTGCAGTTGCAGGTCGAACTTGGCTTCGCGGCTGTGCCACGGCAGCTCTTCGGCCACTAACCCGGGCAGACGCTGCAACGCGCCCAGGTCGCGCTGCTGGTGGTTGAACATGACCTGGAACAGCCCCGTCTCGCGCGCCTCGGGAAAAGCCTCGAGCAACTGCTCGAACGGCAGGTCCTGATGGGCCTGGGCGCCCAGCGTGGCGTCACGCACCTGGGCCAGCAAGGCACTGAATGGCTGGCGCGGATCGAGCTGCGCGCGCAGCACCAGGGTGTTGATAAAGAATCCGATCAAGCCCTGGGTCTCCAGGCGCGGGCGGTTGGCACCGGGCACCCCGACACGGATATCACGCTGGCCGCTGTAGCGGTGCAGCACCGCCTGGTAGACCGCGAGCAGCAGCATAAATGGCGTGGCGTCGAAGGTCTGGGCCACAGCGCGTACCTGGGCACTGAGCCCGGCCTCCAGGCGCAGGCTGTAGCGCGCCGCACTGTGGGCCTGGCGCGCCGAACGCGGATGATCGGTGGCCAGGGCCAGGGCCGGCTGCTCGCCGGCCAGTTGCTGCTGCCAATAGGCAAGCTGGCGCGCGGCCTCGCCGGCGCCCAGCCAATGACGCTGCCAGGCAGCGAAGTCGGCATAGCCCAGCGGCAGCGGCGCCAGCTCGGCACGAACGCCCTGGGTCGCGGCCGCGTAGAGGCAGGCGAATTCATCGAGCAGAATATTGAGCGACCAGCCATCGGCGATGATGTGGTGCAAGGTCACCAACAACTGATGCTCCTGCGCATCGAGCCGGACCAGGCTCACCGCCAGCAACGGGTCGTGTTGCAGATCGAAGGCGGTCCGGGCCTTGTCCTCGCGAATCTGCGCGGCGCGGGCTTCACGCTCCGACGCCGGGAGATGGCTGAGGTCGATGCACTGCAGTTCGAAGGCCTGGGTCGGCTCGACCCGTTGCAGGGCTTGCCCGCCGTGCTCGTAAAAACGCGTGCGCAAGGCTTCGTGGCGCTCGATCAGGTGCTCGAAGCTTTGGCGCAGCGCCGTTTCATCCAGTTCGCCGCGCAAGCGCAATGCGCCGGGAATGGTGTAGGCGCTGCTTTGGGGATCCAACTGCCAGAGAAACCACAAACGGTTCTGCGCGAGGGATTGCGCCAGGCCCTGATCACGGTCCAGCTGGACAATGGCGCTCTGGCGTTGCCGGCCGGCACTGCGCAGTGCCGCAACCTGCGCGGTAAACCCCGCCAGCGTCGGTGATTCGAACAGCAGTCGCAGGTTCAGGTCGATGTCCAATTCGTCACGCAGGCGCGCAATCACCTGGGTGGCGCTGATGGAGTTACCGCCCAACAGGAAAAAATGCCCATCGCCGGCCACATGCTGGCCCTGCAACTGTTCGCTCCAGCAGCGCGCGATCAGCGCTTGCAGATCGGCGTCGGCCTCGACCGCCTCGACCGCTTCGCCGGACGCCACCGGTAACGCGGGAAACAGCGCATAGCTGTCCAGGCTGCCATCGGCCAGACGAGTGCGACAGGCCGAGCGTTGCAACTTACCGCTGGAGGTCTTGGGCAAGGCGCCGGGATTAAGCAGCACCACGACGCTGGGCGCCTCCTGGTACGCCTCGGCGACAGCCTCGCGAATCGCCTTGATCAATGCCTCCGGCGGCAGGATTTTTTGCACGCTGCGGCTGATTTCCGCAGCAATGCCAATGCCTTCCTGGCCCTGGGCACTCACCGCAAATGCCGCGACCCGGCCCTTGCGCACCACCTCCACCTCGCGTTCGACGGTTTGCTCGATGTCCTGGGGGTAGAGGTTATGACCGCGCACAATCAGCAGGTCTTTCAGGCGGCCGGTGATGTACAACTGGCCTTCGCGCAGGAAGCCCAGGTCGCCGGTACGCAACCAGGTCCCCCCGGCATGTTCGACAAAAGTGCTGGCCGAGGCCGTGGGATCGCGCCAGTAACCCCGGGCAATGCTCGGGCCCGTGGCCCAGACTTCCCCGACCTGGTTTTGCGCCAGCGGCACCAGGCTGACGGGATCGGCGATCAATACACCATGGCCCGGCTGCGCGGTGCCACAGCTCATGACCGGACTGCCCTGGCCCGGCTCGACGCGATTGTCGGCCAGCGCGCGCTCATCCAGGCGCAACGCGGGGATGCCCTCGCCCCGGCGCCCACCGGCCACGAACAGTGTCGCTTCGGCCAGGCCATAGGACGCAAAAAAACTGCTGTCGCTGAAACCGCAGCCAGCAAATTTCTGCGCGAAATGCTCCAGGCTGTCCTGGCGAATCGGCTCGGAGCCCGAATAGGCCACGCGCCAGTGGCTCAGGTCGAGCCGTGCCAGCGCGGCCTCGCTGACCCGCTCGCTGCACAGGCGGTAGGCAAAGTCCGGCCCGCCACTGATGGTGCCGCCGTATTGGCTGATCGCCTCCAGCCAGCGCAGCGGACGCGCCAGGAAGTACGCCGGGGCCATCAACACGCAGGGCACGCCACTGAAGATCGGCTGCAACAAGCCACCGATCAGCCCCATGTCGTGATAGAGCGGCAACCAGCTGACGATCACATCGTCAGGATTGAGATCGATGCCAAACCCCTCACGGATCAACCGCTCATTGGCCACAAGGTTGCCATGGCTGACCTCCACGCCCTTGGGCAACGAGGTGGAACCGGAGGTGTATTGCAGGAAGGCGATATCGTCGGCGTGCAACACTGGGGCCTGCCAGCGCTCGGCCTGGACCGGATCAAGGCTGTCGACGCACAGCAGCAGCGGCGCACCGACGGCGTGCAGGGCATCGAGTTGCAGCAGGGGCTCGCGCAAAGCCGCGCTGGTCAGCAGCAGGCGGGGCTCGGCATCGGCCAGGATCGACAGCAATCGCTCCTGATGATGACGCCGGGTCGACTCCGGCGGATACGCCGGCACGGCGATCACCCCGGCGTACAGGCAACCGAAGAACGCCGCGACATAGTCCGGGCCACTTGGAAACAGCAGCACCGCCCGCTCACCCACCTCGACCTCGGCCTGCAGGGCAGCGGCGATGGTCCGCGCGCGCTGGTCCAGGTCACGGTAGGTCAGCACCACCCCCGCTTCCTGCTCATCGCTGAGAAACCGCAGGGCCAACCGGTCCGGCGTCAGTGCCGCGCGGCGTTGAAGAGCATGGGCCAGGGTGCTGGGGAGTTCGAATGCGTCCATCGTGGGATTCCTGCCTGGATTCGGCTTGCCAATAGGGGTCGTAAAAACGCGAGCGGGTGACGCAGCTAGTCAGCTGGCCACACGCACGGCCTGTCGCGCTGCGCCATTGCGCCAGCGGGCCAAGTGTTCATCGGTATAGCGCCGCAGATAGCGCAGTAGCTGCGCCTCTTCGGCGTGGAGGTAGAAGTGATGGCCCTCGAACATATCCAGGGAAAACCCGATGCTGGTTTCCTCCTGCCAGTCGAGCAGCTCGTCGGCACGGACACTGTCCTGCTTGCCGCCAAACACATGCAACGGGATCGCCAGGGGCTCGCGTACGCCGTAGCGGAAGCTGCCGCACAACAGAAAATCGGCGCGCAGGATCGGCAACATCAAAGCCATCAGTTCGCGGTTAGCCAGCGCTTCTTCTGCCGTGCCGCCCAGCTCGCGCAAACGCGCCAGCAACTGGGCGTCGGTCTTCTCGACGGCGTAATCGCTCACATCGCGGCGTGCCGGGCCAGCGGTCGCCGAAACAAACAGCGCCAGCGGCGCCGGCAGGCCGCGCTCACGCAGGGCATGGGCCAGTTCGAAGGCCAGCAGGCCGCCCAGGCTATGGCCGAACAAGGCATAGGGGCGATCCAGCTCGGCGCGAATTTCATCGGCCAACTGCCCGGCCAGGCGCGCGATGTCCCGTTGCAGCGGTTCGTCCATACGCATGCCACGTCCGGGCAACTCGATGGGACGCACGTGCAGCCACTGCGGCACATGCCGCCGCCAACGGCTGTAGACCATGGCGCTGGCCCCTGAATACGGTAGACAGAACAGACGCACGCCGGTCATTGCACGCCTCCCAAGAGCAGGAATGCACCCCGCCAGACCGGGCGTAACCCTTCGCCCTCTCGCCGTTTGTGCTGCGCCATGACCATCTCGTTCTCCCGTGGATGCACATTGCAAGCCGATGCCTAAACCCGGCCTGTCCACCATGAAAACGGATGAAGGATTGAAATAATTAGTCGCCACTGTGCTCTGCATCCGGTTTGTTTCAGGGGCCGTGATGGCAGCACTGATGGCATCTTTCAATGCTCAAATAATTACATTTCGCATTTGACAATAATTATCATCAGACCTAATTTGTTGCCCGATATGTAGGACGGCGCCCAGTGAAAAGCCCGCCCGCTAACCACTCTGTAACAAGGTGATTTCCATGACGGAACACGTATCCACAAGCAAGTGCGATTCACCGTTACTCCAGGCCTTCGTCGACAACCGCCTGATCCTGGTCAAGATCGCGGCGCGTATCACCGGCTGCCGCTCAAGGGCCGAGGATGTGGTGCAGGACGCCTTTTTCCGCCTGCAATCGGCTCCCCAGATCACCTCCTCGTTCAAGGCCCAGCTCAGCTACCTGTTCCAGATCGTGCGCAACCTGGCGATCGATCACTATCGCAAGCAGGCGTTGGAGCAGAAGTATTCCGGCACCGAAGAGGAAGGGCTGAATGTGGTCATCCATGGTGCCTCGCCGGAAACCTCCCATATCAATTTCTCGACCCTGGAACATATCGCCGACGCGCTGAACGAACTGCCCAAGCGCACTCGCTATGCGTTCGAGATGTACCGCCTGCATGGCGTGCCGCAGAAGGACATCGCCAAGGAGTTGGGCGTCTCGCCGACCCTGGTCAACTTCATGATTCGCGATGCGCTGGTGCATTGCCGCAAGGTCTCCGGCGCCAAGGCCGACACCTTTGCCCAGCGTCCGAGCCCTAGCGCTTCGTAGCGCCCCGGCCCAGCATCAGCAGCGCGGCGCGCTTGTGCGCGAAATCGAACTCCCCGGCGCAGTGCATACAGCGGTTATGTCGCTCGCTGCCCGGGGGTTGGCCGCCGATCCGCGCGGGCAGGTCATGGTGCGCCAAGGCCGAAAACCAGCAGGCGGTCTTGAGCGGTAGAGCATCGTCACTGCAACTGGACATGACAGCGCGGGACACGGGTCGTGGAGTTATCTGTAGGACGTGGCCCGAACGCCGGAATTTAGCCGGTGGGCCGCGCAGCACATGAGAACGCGCTTATGGAGCGACCGGCAGTACGTCGATTCGGTAAGGGCGGAAGATGCGTTGCAGCTCGCCCAGCTCCCGCAGATGGGCCAGCATCCGGGCAAATTCAGCCGGGCTGATCGCGGCCTTCGGGCGGATCAAGGCGTAGTGGTGATAGACCTGATCCGTGCGTACGGAGATCAGCAGTTGCCCGGCAACCGCTGGGTTACGCACCAGGTAGTCACTTAGGTAGGAACGGGTGATGAGTGCCATGTCCGCACGCCCGCGCAACACCATCAGCAGGTTGCTGTCGTGGGAGTAGGTCAGGGTCGCGTTGTAGTGATTGGCGAGGTAACGCGGGTCCGGATTGAAATCGGCAAAGGCATAGTGATAGCCGCTAAACAGCGCCAGGCGCTTGTCGCGCAGGTCATCAAAGTACGGCTGCTGGCGCCCGTCCATGCGCTGGGCGACAAACACTTCGGCATCTTCCAGGCCCATGTCGACGGTGCCATGGGGAATGTCCTGCCAGCCCCACTGGGGGTTCTCGAAGATCGCCATATCGATCCGGCTCTGTTCGAAGTCGCGGAACCGTCGTGGAATCGAGGTTGGCACCAGCACAAACTGGAAATCGCTCTGCGCACGGTTCAGAGATTCGATCAGTTGCGGCAGGATACCCGTGTCAGCACCCTGCTCCGGACGAATGGTGTAAGGCGGAAAATGCGCGGCACCGACCCTGACCAGTTGCCCGGCCGCCGCCGACAGGGAAACCAGCAGCATCATGACCGACACGAGAAATCCATAGGCCATCCAAATTGGCGAAGACTTCAAGGCAACCCACCTCAGCTTGAGACTCGATCCGGCTAAGCTAGGCGTTTTTGTCGTCTTAGACAACTTCCACGCAGGTCCGCCATCAAGCAGGCAAATCCGCGGGACAGTCCTTGAGCACCAGCAGCAGCGCTTCCTCGGCCAGTTGCTCCAGGCTCATGCTGCCATCGGCACGGAACCAGGTGATGGTCCAGGACAGGGCCCCAGTGAGAAATCGGCGCGTCACAAACAGATCGCCACGGATATACCCCGCCGCCTTCGCTTCACCCAGCACCTGCATCCACAGGTTTTCGTAGATATCACGCAGGGCCAGCACCCGCACTTGGGCCTCGGCCGACAACGAGCGCCATTCGTAGACCAACACCGCCATCGCCTCGCCACTGCCGCCCATGATCGACTGCAACTCGCAACGGATCAGCGCCAGCACCCGCTCGCGCACACTGTCGGCTTCGCTCAGGGCCGCTTCCATCAGCGCAGTGTTGTAGCGGATGGTCTCCTCCATCACCGCACGCAGGATATCGTCCTTGCTCTTGAAGTGATGAAAAATGCTGCCGGACTGGATCCCCACCGCGCCCGCAAGGTCGCGCACTGTGGTGCGTTCATAGCCCTTGTTGCGAAACAGGTGGGCTGCCACTTGCAGCAGCTTGCCGCGCGCACTCTGCGGATCGGTCAATTGCCCGTTGTCGATCAACTCATGCATCACTCGCAGGGCTTTTTGCTCGTCCACGGCGCTCTCCTCAGCTCGACCTATGCTAGTCGCAGCCCCGGAAACCGGGAGCTGCGCGCGCAATTTAAGCCTCCGGGGGCACCCAAGCAAGCGCTCGGGCAGAAGGATTTACAAACCAAGCGCTTGCTTGGTAGTCTCGCTACAGCTTATTTCGGAGGCTGACATGACAGGAACCGTTCGCATCGGTTGCGCCAGTGCATTCTGGGGCGACACCTCGACCGCCGCCGCCCAACTGGTCGAAGGCGGCCGGCTGGATTACCTGGTGTTCGATTACCTGGCGGAGATCACCATGTCGCTGCTGGCCGGCGCACGGATGAAAAACCCCCAGGCCGGTTACGCCACGGATTTTGTCGAAGTGCTCGAACCCTTGCTGGGCGAGATCGCCCGCCAGGGTATTCGCGTGATCAGCAATGCCGGCGGGGTCAATCCCCAGGCCTGCGCCGCCGCCCTGCAGGCCGCCTGCGATAGGGCCGGCGTCGCGCTGAAAATCGCCGTGGTGCTGGGCGACGACCTGCAACCCCAGTTCAAGCAACTAGCGAGCCAGGGCATTCATGAAATGTTCAGCGGCGCACCGCTGCCCCCGTTGTGCGTATCGACCAACGCCTACCTGGGCGCTCCGGCGCTTGTCGAAGCCCTGCGCCTGGGCGCCGATATCGTGATCAGTGGACGCGTCGTCGACAGCGCGGTGGTCAGCGCAGCACTGGTCCACGAGTTCGGTTGGTCCTGGCAGGATTATGACAAGCTGGCCCAGGCCGCCCTCGCCGGGCATTTGATCGAGTGCGGCGCTCAATGCACCGGCGGTAATTTCACCGACTGGCGCGAAGTACCGGACTACGCCCATATCGGCTTCCCGATTATCGAAGCCGGCAGCGACGGACAATTCACCCTGACCAAGCCACCCGGCACCGGCGGACGGGTAACCCCACTGACCGTGGGCGAACAACTGCTCTATGAAATCGGCGACCCCGGCGCCTACCTGCTGCCGGATGTGGTCTGCGACTTCACCCAGGTCAAACTGCGCCAACAAGGCCCTGACCAGGTGCACGTCAGCGGCGCCCTCGGCCTGCCGCCCAGCGGTCTGTACAAGGTCAGCGCCACCTACCCGGACGGCTTTCGCTGCACCGCCAGTTGCCTGATCGCCGGCATCGATGCGGTGGCCAAGGCCGAGCGCGTCAGCCAGGCGATTATCGACAAAACCGCCGAAATGTTCGTTGCCCGCGGCTGGCCGCCCTACACCGAAGTCAATATCGAACTGCTCGGCAGCGAGGCCACTTACGGGCCTCACGGCCAGCGCCGCGACAGTCGCGAAGTGGTCATCAAACTGGCCGTGCGCCATCCCCTCAAACAGGCCCTGATCCTGTTTTCCCGGGAGATCGCCCAGGCCGCCACCGGCATGGCGCCGGGGTTGACCGGGATCGTCGGCGGGCGGCCTACGGTGTACCCGCTGATCCGACTGTTTTCATTTCTGTTGGAGCGCGCTGCCTGCCCGTTGCAGGTCCTGCTCGAGGGCCAGCCGCACCCATGCGCCTTGCCGTCGATAGACGCCACCGGCAGCGACCACCTGCCCGCCCACCCGCGGCCACCGCGCCCTGAAGGCCGCGCCGACGCCAACGTGCCATTGGTGCGTCTGGCCGTGGCGCGCTCCGGCGACAAGGGCAATCACAGCAATATCGGAGTCATGGCCCGACGGCCCGAGTACCTGCCCTGGATCGCCGAAGCCCTGACACCCGCCGTAGTCGTCGACTGGATGAGCCATGTGCTCGACCCCGTACAGGGTCGGGTCGAACGCTGGTACTTGCCGGGTACCCACAGCCTCAATTTTCTGCTGGAGAACGCCCTCGGAGGCGGCGGCGTGGCCAGCCTGCGCATCGACCCCCAGGGCAAGGCATTTGCCCAGCAACTGCTGGAAATCCAGATTCCCGTGCCTCGTCATATCGCCGATCAACTTGCCTGAGGGAACGTCACCGTGGCCTACGCTAGCGTGTTCAAAGCCGAGCTGTTTCGCGGCCAGACCCTGATCGTCACCGGCGGTGGCAGCGGCATCGGCCGCTGCACCGCCCATGAACTGGCCGCCCTGGGCGCCCATGTACTGCTGGTGGGACGCACACCGGAAAAGCTGGCAAAGGTCGCCGGGGAAATCCGCGAAGACGGCGGCCAGGCCAACTGGCGTGCTTGCGATATTCGCGACGAAGAGGCCGTTCGCGCCCTGGTCGCCGAATGGATTGCCCAACACGGACCGATCCACGGGCTGGTCAATAATGCCGGCGGCCAATACCCCGCGCCCCTGGCGACGATCAATCAGAAAGGCTTTGAAACGGTGCTGCGCACCAACCTGGTCGGCGGCTTCCTGATGGCCCGCGAGGTCTTCAACCAGTCCATGAGCCAGCACGGCGGCAGTATCGTCAATATGCTCGCCGACATGTGGGGGGGCATGCCCGGTATGGGCCACTCCGGCGCTGCGCGCTCAGGCATGGATAACTTCACCAAGACCGCAGCCGTCGAATGGGGCTATGCCGGTGTGCGGGTCAACGCCGTCGCGCCGGGCTGGATTGCCTCCAGCGGCATGGACACCTACGAAGGGGCGTTCCAGAAAGTGATCCCGACCCTGCGCGAGCAGGTGCCACTCAAACGCATCGGCACCGAGTCGGAAGTCAGCGCCGCGATTGTATTTCTGCTGAGCCCGGCGGCGGCCTTTATCAGCGGCAGCACCTTGCGCATCGACGGCGCCGCCAGCCTTGGCGGGCGGGCCTGGCCACTGCACCCGGCGCAGCACGGCGAAGCCTTCAATGGCTTCCACCGTGCCTGTCTGCCGGATGTGCTCAAGGACGAGGACTGAACCATGCCGCTCATTGCCTCCCAACTCGATCCCCAGAGCGCCGATTACGCTCGCCATCGCGCGGCAATGCTTTCCAGCATCGAGCACTGGCGCCAACTGGAGGACAACCTGTTGCTCAAGGCCGCCCAGGCCAAAGCCAAGTTCGAACAGCGCGGGCAACTGCTGCCCCGGGAACGCCTGGAATTGCTGCTCGACCCAGGGGCGCCGTTTCTTGAGCTGGCCGGCCTGGCCGGTTACAAGCTGCACGACGATAAGGACGGCAGCCAGGCCGGCGGCGGCCTGATCGCCGGAATTAGTTTTGTGTCCGGCGTGCGGGTGCTGGTGGTGGCCAACAACAGCGCCATCAAGGGCGGGACCATTTCCCCCAGCGGCCTGAAAAAAACCCTGCGCCTACAGCAGATCGCCATAGAAAACCGGCTGCCAGTGCTGACCCTGACCGAAAGCGGCGGGGCCAACCTTAACTACGCCGCCGAGATCTTTGTCGAGGGCGCGCGTGGCTTTGCCAATCAGGCGCGGATGTCGGCCATGGGGTTGCCGCAGATCACCGTGGTCCACGGCTCGTCCACCGCCGGTGGTGCCTATCAGCCCGGGCTGTCGGATTACGTGGTGGTGGTGCGCGACAAGGCCAAGCTGTTTCTCGCCGGCCCGCCACTGCTCAAGGCCGCCACGGGCGAAGTCGCGACCGATGAAGAACTCGGTGGCGCCCGGATGCACGCCCAGGTCGCCGGCACCGCCGAGTACCTGGCAGAAGACGATGCCGACGGGCTGCGCATCGTGCGCGAGATTGTCAGCCTGCTGCCCTGGAATGACCGGCTGCCCGAGCGCACACCGCCGGCCTATGCCGAGCCGCTCTACCCTATCGAGGAACTGCTGGGGTTGATTCCCGACGATCCGAAAAAACCCTATGACGTGCGTGAGATCGTCGCCCGTCTGGCCGATGGCTCGAATTTTCTCGAATTCAAGGCCGAGTTCGACAGCCTCACCGTCTGCGGCCATCTGCGCATTCAGGGACGGGCCTGCGGGCTGATCGGCAATAACGGCCCGATCACGCCAAAGGGCGCGGCCAAAGCCGCGCAATTTATCCAGCTGTGCGATCAGAGCGGTACGCCGCTGCTGTTTTTTCATAACACCACCGGTTTCATGGTCGGTACAGAAGCCGAACAGCAAGGCGTCATCAAGCACGGCGCCAAGCTGATCCAGGCGGTGGCCAATGCCCGCGTCCCCAAACTCACCCTGGTGGTCGGCGGCTCCTACGGCGCAGGCAACTACGCCATGTGCGGGCGTGGCCTGGACCCGCGGTTTATCTTTGCCTGGCCCAATAGCCGCACGGCAGTGATGGGCGCCGCCCAGGCCGGCAAGGTGCTACGTATCGTCACCGAGGCCAAGCAGCTCAAGGCAGGCCTGACACCGGACCCACAGATGCTGGCGATGCTTGAGCAGGCCGCCGCGCACAAGCTCGACAGCCAGTCCAGCGCCCTCTATGGCACCGCCAGCCTGTGGGACGACGGCCTGATCGACCCGCGGGACAGCCGTACCCTGCTCGGTTTTTTGCTCGACACCTGCGCCGAGGCCGAGCAGCGGCAGCTCAAGGGCAACAGCTTCGGCGTCGCGCGTTTTTGATCGGTGCTCAACCAGGAGAACAAGCATGATTTTCACCCCGGAACATGAAGCACTGCGCCAGACCGTACGCGCCTTTGTCGAGCGCGAGATCAATCCCCATGTCGATGCATGGGAAAAAGCCGGGCGTTTTCCGATCCACGCCCTCTTTCGCCAGGCCGGCGAACTGGGCCTGCTGGGGATCTCCAAGCCAGAACAGTTTGGCGGCATGGGCCTGGACTACAGCTACTCGGTGGTGGCCGCCGAGGAGTTCGGGCGCATCCATTGCGGCGGGATTCCCATGGCCATTGGCGTGCAAACCGATATGTGTACGCCGGCCCTGGCGCGCTTCGGCTCGGACAGCCTGCGCGAGGAGTTTCTGCGCCCGGCCATCAGCGGCGAACAGGTTGGCTGCATCGGGGTTTCCGAGGTCGGCGCCGGCTCCGATGTGGCGGGGCTCAAGACCCATGCGCGCAAGGACGGCGATGACTATGTGATCAACGGCAGCAAGATGTGGATCACCAACTCGCCCAGCGCCGACTTTATCTGCCTGCTGGCCAACACCTCGGACGACAAGCCCCATATCAACAAATCGCTGATCATGGTGCCGATGAACAGCCCCGGTATCAGCCTGAGCGCGCCGCTGGACAAACTGGGCATGCGCAGTTCAGAAACTGCCCAGGTGTTTTTCGACGACGTACGCGTGCCCCAGCGCAACCGCATCGGCCATGAAGGCGCGGGCTTTATGATGCAAATGCTGCAGTTCCAGGAAGAACGTCTGTTTGGCGCGGCCAATATGCTCAAGGGGCTGGAGCACTGCATCGACAGCACTATCGAGTACTGCCGCGAACGCCAGACCTTTGGTACCCGGTTGATCGACAACCAGGTCATCCACTTCCGCCTGGCCGAACTGCAAACCGAAATCGAATGCCTGCGGGCTCTGGTCTACCAGGCCACCGAGCAGTATGTACGCGGCCAGGATGTGACGCGCCTGGCCTCCATGGCCAAGCTCAAGGCCGGCCGCCTGGGCCGCGAGGTCAGCGACAGCTGCCTGCAGTACTGGGGTGGCATGGGCTTTATGTGGGACAACCCGGTGGCCCGCGCCTATCGCGATGTGCGGCTGGTGTCTATTGGCGGCGGCGCCGATGAAATCATGCTGGGCATTATCTGCAAGCTGATGGGCATCCTGCCGGGGAAAAAGAAACCATGAGCACCCTGCCAAGCTGCACCACCCTGCGCCTGGAGCAGCACCCGGGAGTGCTGCATATCACCCTCGACCGACACGACAGCCGCAATGCCATGAGCCTGCAGATGGTCCATGAACTGCGTGCGGTGCTCGCCGCCGTGCACGAAGACCGCGAGGTTCGGGCGCTGGTTCTGAGCGGTGCCCATGGGCACTTCTGCGCCGGAGCCGATCTCAAGGACATGGCCAGCGCCCGTGCCGCCGGCGCTCCAGCCTATCAAGCGTTGAACCGCGCCTTTGGCGCGCTGCTCGAAGAATCCCAGCGCGCCCCCCAGGTGGTGATAACCGTGCTGCAGGGGGCCGTGCTGGGCGGTGGCCTGGGCCTGGTCTGTGTCAGCGATATCGCCATCAGCGCTGACACTGCGCAGTTCGGCCTGCCGGAAACCAGCCTGGGCCTCTTGCCGGCCCAAATCGCCCCCTTTGTCGTCCAGCGGATCGGCCTGACCCAAGCGCGCCGCCTGGCCCTGACCGCCGCCCGCTTCGACGGCCATGAGGCCCAGCGCCTGGGGCTGGTGCAGTTTGTCGAGCGCGATACCCAGGCCTTGGCCGAACGCGTGGATGAAGTGCTCAGGCAGGTCCTGCGCTGCGCCCCCGGGGCGAATGCCGCGACCAAGGCGCTCTTGCTCGCCAGCCTGGAACAGCCCCTGAGCCCGCTGCTGGATGAGGCCGCCCAGGCGTTCGCCGCCGCGGTGACCGGCCCGGAAGGCAGCGAAGGCACCCTGGCGTTTATGCAAAAGCGTCCACCGAACTGGGCTCGCTGAACCGCTCCCACCCTCGCCTCCCAAGACATGCCTCAAGGACCTGCCCATGCCCGCCTTCAGCAAGATCCTGATCGCCAACCGCGGTGAAATCGCCTGCCGGATCATCCGCACGGCCCGGGCGATGGGTTATCGCACCGTCGCGGTCTACAGCCAGGCCGATGCCCAGGCCCTGCATGTGCAACTGGCCGACGAGGCGGTGTGCATCGGCCCGGCCCAGGTCGCCCGCTCCTACCTTGATGCTGGGGCGATTATCGAGGCGGCCCGTCGCAGTGGCGCCGACGCCGTGCACCCTGGCTATGGCTTTCTCTCGGAAAACCCCGACTTCGCCCGCGCCTGCGCCGCGGCGGCCCTGACCTTTATCGGCCCGAGCGCCGAGGCCATCGAGTTGATGGGCAGCAAGCGCCTGTCGAAGATCGCCATGCTCGAAGCCGGCGTACCCTGCATCGCCGGCTACCAGGGGGCGGCCCAGGATGACGCGAGCCTGATTCGCGAAGCTACGCGTATCGGCTACCCACTGATGATCAAGGCCAGTGCTGGCGGTGGCGGACGCGGCATGCGCCTGGTGCACGCGCCCGAATCCCTGGTCGAACAACTGCGCACCGCCCGCTCGGAGGCCCTGCATGCGTTTGGCAGTGACGAACTGATTCTCGAACAGGCGCTGCAAGCGCCACGGCATGTGGAAATCCAGATATTTGGCGACCAGCACGGCCAACTGATCCACCTGGGCGAACGCGATTGCTCGATCCAGCGGCGCCATCAAAAAGTCATCGAAGAAGCGCCCTGCCCGGTCATGACCGCCGAATTGCGCCAGGCCATGGGCGAAGCGGCGCTCAAGGCCGGGCGCGCGGTGCAGTATGTCGGCGCCGGTACCGTGGAATTCATGCTCGACGCCCAGGGGCGTTTCTACTTTCTGGAAATGAACACCCGATTGCAGGTCGAGCACCCCGTCACCGAGCTGATTGCCGGTGTGGACCTGGTGGCCTGGCAACTGGATATCGCCGCGGGCCAGCCATTGCCGTTGCGTCAGGACCAGGTGGAACTCAAGGGACATGCCATCGAGGTGCGCCTCTATGCCGAGGACCCGGCCCACGGCTTCCTGCCGCAGACCGGGGATATACGGCGCTGGGAGCCCGCGACCGGCAGTGGCGTGCGCATCGACCATGGCCTGGTCGAAGGCCAGCGCATTACGCCGTTCTACGATCCGCTGCTGGGCAAATTGATCGCCCACGGCGCCACCCGCGAAGAAGCGCGGCGGCGTTTGCTCTGTGCGCTGGAAGACAGCGTACTGCTCGGCGTGCCCAGCAATCAGTTGCTGCTGCGCAACCTGCTGACCCACCCCGGTTTTATCGCCGGGCAGACGAACACCGCCTTTATCGCCGAGCACTTTGCCGACGATCCCAGCCTGCACCCCATCACCGCCACAACCCAGGCGCTGGCGATTGCCGCCGTGCTGTTCTATCAGCACGCGTCCGGTCAGCATGCCGCGAGCCTCAGCGGTTGGAGCAACCAGCGCGGCCGCACGCAGCACTATCGGCTCGCTTCGGGCGACGCCGGCGCACCGCGGGTGGTCAGCGTGCAACCCTTGGGGAATCAGGCCTTCAGCGTCGGGGTTGACCAGCACACGCACGTTGTCGAACTGCACAGCACCGATGGCCGCTGGGCCAGCCTGGAGATAGATGGCGTACGCGCTCGCCACGCCTATCAGTTGGCAGGCGGGCAACTGTGGCTGTTTACCCGCCCCGGCAGCCTGCTGATTGAAGACCGTACCCGCGCATTGACCCAGGCGACGGCCAGCGCCGGCTCGGGCCTGCTCAAGGCGCCGATGGACGGGGCCATTGTCGAGGTACGGGTCGGTGAAGGGACAGAAGTCTGCCAGGGCCAGCTATTGCTGGTGCTTGAAGCGATGAAAATGGAGCACCCGCTCAAGGCCGGCATCGCGGGTGTGATCCGTCGACTGCAGGTCAATCCAGGCGACCAGGTCAGGGGGCATCAGGTCCTGCTGGAAATCGAAGCACCGCTGGACGCTCCCCACTAGGCGCAATCGGCGGCATTGGCTACGCTCTAGCGCACATTGGAACGCTGTAGATGGAGCTTGAGATGCCGCACTGGCTGGTGATCGACCTGGAAGCCACCACGGATGATGGCGGCTGGCCCGTGACGGACATGGAAATCATCGAAATCGGCGCCACGCTGGTCAATCGCGAAGGCCGCGAACTGGATCACTTCCAGCGCTTCGTGCGGCCCCAGCGCCGGCCGTTGCTGACGCCGTTCTGCCGCCAACTGACCCATATCAGCCAGCCCCAGATCGACGGTGCCGCCCCATTGAGCGTTGTCTGGCCGCTGTTCGAGCGCTGGCTCGGCCAGCATCTGCCCCGCCTGGAGGGCTGGGCCAGTTGGGGTGACTACGACCGCCGCCAGCTGGAGCAACAATGGCAGGCCCTGCAACTGCGCAGTGTCTTGCAGGACCTGCCCCATACCAACCTCAAGCAACACTTTGCCAAGGCCCGCCAGCTGCAGCGCCCGCTGGGTCTGAACAGCGCCCTGCAGCTGGCCGGCCTGCAGTTCAGCGGCCAGCAGCACCGGGCCCTGGAAGATGCGCGCAACACCGCGCGCCTGCTGCCATTGATCCTGCCGGCCTGACCCGCTCCAACCTTACAGGGCCCCAGTGTGGGGGAGTGACGGCGCAAATTGGCTTGGGCATACTGGCCAGCCCTTTTTTCGCCCTATTTAAGGAATCGCCCATGTTCAAAGTCAACGAGTACTTCGACGGCACCGTCAAGTCGATCGCCTTCGCCCCGGCTGAAGGCCCGGCTACCATCGGCGTCATGGCCCCGGGCGAATACGAATTCGGCACCGCCCAGCGCGAAATCATGCATGTGGTGTCCGGCGCCCTGACCGTCAAGCTGCCCGATAGCAGCGACTGGGAAACCTTCCCGGCCGGCAGCCAGTTCAATGTGCCCGCCAACAGCAAGTTCCAACTCAAGGTGGCTGAAGAAACCGCTTATCTGTGCCAGTACCGCTAAGCCGTTCATCGCAGCCCAAACGGCGCCCCAAGAGGCGCCGTTTTTTATGATATTTCGTGCTGCTCGGCCGTATTGAACTGCAGGGCCGCCAGCCGTGCATACAGCGAGTTGCCGGCAATCAGCTCGGCATGGGTGCCCACGGCGACCAGGCGTCCTTGATCCATGACAGCAATACGATCAGCGTTCTGCACGGTCGCCAGCCGGTGGGCAATCACCAGGGTGGTGCGACCCTGCATCAGCCGTGGCAAGGCTTGCTGGATCAGGTGTTCGCTCATGGCATCGAGGGCACTGGTGGCTTCGTCCAGCAGCAGGATCGGCGCATCCACCAGCAAGGCCCGGGCAATTGCCAGGCGCTGGCGCTGGCCGCCCGACAGCCCCAGGCCACCGTCCCCCAGATGGGTCTGATAGCCCTCGGGCATCTGCAGAATAAAGTCATGGGCATGGGCTATCCGTGCCGCCTCGTGGACCTGTTCCAAGGTCGCAGACGGGTTGCCGTAGCGGATATTGTCTTCGACGCTCCCGAAAAACAGCGCCGGGCTTTGCGCAACCAGGGCGAAGCAGCGGCGCAGGTCCTGGGGATCAAGCTCAGTGAGTGGCCGGCCTTCGAGCAGAATCCGCCCTTGCTGTGGATCGTAGAAACGCAGCAGCAGATCGAACAAGGTCGACTTCCCCGCGCCTGACGGCCCGACCAATGCCAGGGTCTCCCCTGCCTCGATCCTCAGGCTCAGGCCAGCGATGGCCTGGCTGTCGGGTCGCGACGGGTAGCTGAAATGCAGATCTTCCAGCACCAGGCGCCCACTGACTCGCCCCGGCAGGCGCTCCACCTCCGGGGTCGGCGCCTGGATTTCATTGCGCGAGCGCAACAGTTCGCCAATCCGCTCGGCCGCTCCCGCTGCGCGCTGCAACTCACCAATCACCTCGCTCAGGGTGCCGAATGCGCTGCCGACGATCAGGCTGTAGAACACAAAGGCCGCCAACTCGCCTCCGGAAATCCGCCCGGCAATCACATCCATGCCGCCAACCCAGAGCATGGCCCCCACGGCGCCGAGCACCAGCACGATCACCAGGGTAATCAACCAGGCCCGCTGGGCAATACGTTTGCGTGCGGTCTCGAAGGCCTGTTCCACGGTGCGGGCAAAGCGTCGCTCGTCCTCGCGTTGGTGGTTGTAGGCCTGCACGGTCTTGATCTGGCCCAGGGTTTCGGCGACATAACTGCCCACATCGGCGATACGGTCCTGGCTCAGGCGCGAGAGGCTGCGCACGCGCCGACCAAAGATCAGGATCGGCGCCAGCACCAGCGGCAGCGCTATCACCACGATGCTGGTGAGTTTGGGATTGGTGACGAACAGCAGGATAACCCCGCCCAACACCATCAACGCATTGCGCAGAAACAACGACAGCGACGAACCGATCACCGACTGCAACAGGGTCGTGTCGGCGGTCAGGCGCGACTGGATTTCCGAGCTGCGGTTGTTTTCATAGAAGCCTGGATGCAGGTAGATCAGATGGTTGAACACCTGCCGGCGAATATCGGCGACCACCCGCTCGCCAATCCACGACACCAGGTAGAAACGGGCAAAGGTGCCCACCGCCAAGCCCAGCACCAGCAGCATGAACAGCGCAATGGACTGGTTGAGAAGATGGGGTGACTGGGTCATGAAACCCTGGTCGACCAGCAGGCGGATACCCTGGCCCATGGACAAGGTAATGCCAGCGGTCACGATCAGCGCGAGCAAGGCCCCCAGGGCGTGCCAACGATACGGGGCGATAAAACGACTGGCCAGGCGAATGGCCTGGCGTTGGCGGGAAGAGAACATAGGGGGCGATCCAATAGGGCGTCGCCATGAGACTACACCCAGTGCAGGCCCCACGTGCAGGGGAACTCGGTAAACCCGAATCAGTCTGGTTAAATATGACCGCTGACACTAGCCCCTAGAAAGTATTGATCTAAAGTCGGGCTGGCCGTGGCCGGTGGTTTCTGGTGGACTATCAGAGCCGACCTGAGACCCACGAGTGCACTGTCATAGCCTGGTCATCAAGCGGTTCTAGAGTAGCCACACAACCTGATGAGGAGACAGGCCATGGACTTGCAAAACAGCACCCACCAAGCAGTTCCGGTGATCCGTCCCTGCCCACAGCAACTGGGCTGCGCCGTTATCGACGAACAGGGCAATGAAATCTCGATTACCGAAGAGATGATCCAGCAAGCGTGCCGCGAACTGGAACAACGCCTGGTCAAGCCTGCCAAGCAAGGCTGATAGCCCGAACTCCCATTAACCCGGCCAAGGCCGGGTTTTTTCTGCCCGCCCGTTAAAGTACCTGAGCCCCCAGGGCCTGGACGATGCGCCGCAACGCCGGCGACTCACCATCAATACGCACGCGCAAGCCGTCGACCTCACGGCGCGCCGGGTACTGCTTGCGCAGCACATCGAACGCCCGACGCTGTTCTTCGCCACTGACCACCAGACTGCGGCGGAAATCCGCATCATCGCGGCGCGGGTCATAGACGCCCCGGCACAGCATCGCCAGCGCCCAGTCGGGGTCGGTTGCGGCATTGAGCGTGACGTCGGCCAGCCAGGGCTCGGGCAGCAAGTCGGCCAGAACAACCCGGGGTTCCTCGCCGCGCACCGCGCAATAGGCCGCATAAATCTGCGCCGTCCCACGCTGCTTGCCATCCAGGCTGTAACCGGCAATGTGCGGGGTCGCCAATACACAAAGCTCGGCCAGGGCAATATCGACCTGGGGCTCACCTTCCCAGACATCCAGCACGGCCTGCAGGTCTTCACGTTCGAGCAGGACTTCGCGCAGCGCGTTGTTGTCCACCACGGCCCCGCGACTGGCGTTGATCAGCCAGGCACCGGGGCGCAGCCGGTTCAGGCGCGCATGGTCGAACAAGTGCCAGGTCGGCCTCTCGCCGGTCTTGCTCAAGGGCGTGTGCAGGCTGATGACATCGCATTCCTTGAGCACCTGCTCCAGGCTGACAAAGTCGCCGCCCTCGACGGCCTGACGGGGCGGATCACAGACCAGCACCTTCCAGCCCAGCCCCCGCAGTACCTCGACCAGACGCCCGCCGACTTCGCCGGCACCGACCACACCGTAGGTCCGCGAAGACAGCTCCACACCTTCAATTTCGGCCAGGGTCAGCAGGCTGCCCAGCACATAGTCGACCACGCCCCGGGCATTGCAGCCGGGCGCACTGGACCAATCGATGGCGTTTTGCTCGAAGTAGTCCAGGTCCAGGTGATCGGTGCCAATGGTGCAGGTGCCGACAAAGCGCACCGAACTGCCGTCGAGCAGGGCCCGGTCGACCCGCGTGACCGAACGCACCAACAGGACATCGGCATCGCGTACCGCTTGGGCGTCGATGGCTCGACCGGGCAAACGGCGGATTTCACCGAAGCTGGCAAAGAAGGCATCGAGCAACGGAATATTTTCATCGGCAACAATCAACATGGACAAGCTCCTCTCGCGAAGGCGCAGTGTAGGCGCACTTGGCAGGCCCGGGCCAGCCGGGCTTGCGGTCCGAGCCCAGACGATTACAAAAGGCCTACACGCGAGCGTTTCCTGACCGCGGCGTCAACGCGTAGAATCCCCCGCCCTTGTACGTTATCTGCCTGCACCCTAGGAGCCCTGACCGGTGAACGCCACACCCGCTGCACCCGCTTCCCCACCACTGGGCCGTTCAGCCCGGACGCGCCTTGAACTGCGCAACCTGCTCGGCCTGGCCCTGCCGATCATCATTGCGCAACTGGCCCACACGGCCATGGGCTTTGTCGACGCAGTGATGGCCGGGCGAGTCGGCCCGCGGGACCTGGCAGCCGTGGCGCTGGGTAACTCGATCTGGGTGCCGGTGTTCCTACTGATGACCGGTATTCTGCTGGCCACCACGCCCAAGGTCGCCCAACGCTACGGCGCCGGCGCCCACGGCGAGATCGGGCCGATCGTGCGTCAGGCTCTGTGGCTGGCCCTCGTGGTGGGGATCGGCGCCAGCGCGCTGCTGTTCAATGCCGAGCCGGTCCTGCACCTGATGAAGGTTGATCCCGAACTGATCGAGCCGTGCATGCAATACCTGCGCGGGATTGGCATCGGCCTGCCGACCGTGGCCTTCTACCATGTGTTGCGCTGCTTCAGCGATGGCCTGGGTCGCACCCGACCGAGCATGGTATTGGGCATCTGCGGGTTGGCATTGAATATTCCGCTGAACTACATCTTCATCTACGGCCACTTTGGCGTGCCGGCCATGGGCGGTCCCGGCTGCGGCTGGGCCACGGCCATTGCCATGTGGGTGATGATGCTGGGGATGGCCGGCTGGGTGCGCTGGGCCAAGGTCTATCAGCCGAGCCAGGTGTTCAGCCACTTCGAATGGCCAAAGTGGGCGGTGATCAAGCGTCTGCTGAGCGTCGGCCTGCCCATCGGGATCGCAGTCTTTGCCGAATCGAGCATCTTTGCCGTGATCGCCCTGCTGATCGGCAGCCTGGGCGCGACCGTGGTGGCCGGGCACCAGATTGCCCTGAATATCAGCTCCCTGGTGTTTATGGTGCCCTACTCCCTCGGCATGGCCATCACCGTGCGCGTCGGCCAGGCCCTGGGCCGCGAGCAGCCGCGCGAGGCACGTTTCGCCGCCGGGGTCGGCATCGCGACGGCGCTGGTCTACGGCTGCGTGTCCGCGAGCCTGATGCTGCTGTTTCGCGAACACCTGGCGACCGTCTACACCACCGACCCGGTGGTGATCCAGGTGGCGACCATGCTAATTGTGTATTCGGCGTTGTTCCAGCTCTCGGACGTGATCCAGGTCACCGCTGCCGGGGCACTGCGCGGTTACCAGGACACACGGGTGACCATGATCCTGACGCTGTTCGCCTACTGGGGGATCGGCCTGCCGGTGGGCTACCTTCTGGGCCTGACCGACTGGTTCGGTGAACCGAGTGGTCCGAGCGGATTGTGGCAGGGCTTGATCGTCGGCCTGAGTTGCGCCGCCCTGATGCTCTCGATCCGCCTGACGCGCAGCGCGCGCCAGCGGATCCGGATCAGTGCTTCCCGCCGCTAATCGAGCTTCTTGCGGATCCAGTACAGGTAAGTGCCAGCCTGCTCCTGCTGATCGACCAGTTCATGGCCGAGGAAGACGCAGAACTTGGGAATATCGCGACGGGTCGAAGGGTCGGTCGCGATCACCTTGAGCAGGCCACCGGCCGGCAGGTCGCGCACATGCTGGTGCAGCATCATCACCGGTTCCGGGCAATTCAGGCCGCTGGCGTCCAGGACGCCATCGACCGGCTGTTCGATGGTTTGACTCATGATTCACTCCAAAAACTGGCCGGCATTGTCGCGTAAAGCACCGCGTGCGGCCACCGCCTCGATGCGTCAGCGGCCTGGAAACGGCCTTTAGGCCACAACAGCCGCCGCCCGACGGCTACGGCTCAATGGCGCTTTTTCGGCGCCTTGGTGTCCAGGCGACGCAGGTGGCAAGTCACTTCCTCACGGTCGTGGTACAGCTGCTTGCAGCCAATCGCCACCTTGATCCCACGCGCCTTGAAGCCGTCTTCGATGCGCTCCAGCAAACGCCGCACTTCGGCATAACGCTGTTTCATCGGCAACTTCAGATTGACCACCGCCTCGCGGCAATGGCCCTCGCCGATCCAGGTTTCCAACAGCGCCGCATTGCGCGCCGGCTTCTCGACGATATCGCAGACCATCCAGTCCACCGGCTGCCGCGGCGTGTAAGTAAAACCATCGGCCATCAGGTGCTGAACCAACCCGGTGTCCATCAGGCTCTCGGCCATCGGGCCATTGTCGATGGCCGTTACCAGCATGCCGCGGTTGACCAACTGCCAGGTCCAGCCACCCGGTGAAGCGCCAAGATCGACACCGGTCATCTCGCCGGACAACCGTTCATCCCATTGATCACGGGGGATAAAGTGGTGCCAGGCCTCCTCCAGCTTAAGCGTCGACCGGCTGGGAGCCTCGCGGGGAAACTTCAAGCGGGGGATGCCCATAGGCCACATGGCCGAGTTATCGGCCTCGGCCAACCCCAGGAAGACCTCGCGCCCACTCTTGAAGGTCAGCAGCAGACGCGGCTTGCCCGGGTCATCCTGCAATTTACCCGCCTGGACCAGCGCTTTGCGCAACGGCGCTTCGAACTTTTTGCAGAAGTTCGACAGCTCCTTACCATCGTTGGTGTCGACGACTTCCAGCCACAGGCTGCCGCACACCGGAAAATCCGCCAACGCCTCAAGGATCACACTGATCCGGTCGGTTTCCGGCAACTGCAGGAATTGGCCACGGGCCCACTGGCGTGGAAAGATCAACTCGGCAAAACGCTGGCCATGCATCAGGCGCTCGGCACCGTCGTCGTCCATGCAGACAAACTCGGCGCAGGCCGTGCCGGGCTTCGCCTTGGCATAACCGGCCACATCCAGCCGCGCGGCGATTTCAGCCACTTCGGAGCAGACTTCGCCCTCGAAACCCGGCCGGCAGTGCATAAAAAGGCTCTTCATCAATACTCCTGGGCAGTCGGCGACTGCGAAATGCTCAAACTTGCCCTGAAGCAAAGCCTGTCACGAAAACCCGCGCATCATAACCGAGTTAGGAACCTTGGACTTCGCCGCACAGTCCAGTGATCAAGCAGTCCTGCCAAACAGAGCTAGCGTTAACGTTCTGTAAGTCCCGTCAGATCCGTAGCCGTGCGGATCAAAAGGAGTGATTCAATGCCATCCCTCGATAGCCTGAAAACCCTTAAAACCCTAGAAGTCGACGACCAGACCTATCACTACTTCAGCCTCGCTGAGGCCGCCAAAAGCCTGGGCAACCTCGACCGCCTGCCGATGTCACTCAAGGTCCTGCTGGAGAACCTGCTGCGCTGGGAGGACGCCAAGACCGTCACCGGCGCCGACCTCAAGGCACTCGCCGCCTGGTTGAAAAACCGCAGCTCGGACCGCGAGATCCAGTACCGCCCGGCCCGCGTGCTGATGCAGGACTTCACCGGGGTTCCCGCCGTCGTCGACCTGGCCGCCATGCGCGCCGCCGTGGCCAAGGCCGGTGGCGATCCACAGCGCATCAACCCGCTGTCGCCGGTGGACCTGGTAATCGACCACTCGGTGATGGTCGATAAATTCGCCAGCCACCAGGCCTTCGAACAGAACGTTGAGATCGAAATGCAACGCAACGGCGAGCGCTATGCCTTTTTGCGCTGGGGCCAGAACGCCTTCGACAATTTCAGCGTCGTGCCGCCGGGCACCGGAATCTGCCACCAGGTCAATCTGGAATACCTGGGCCGCACGGTCTGGACCCGACAGGACGATGACGGACGCACCTACGCTTTCCCCGATACCCTGGTCGGCACGGACTCACACACCACCATGATCAACGGCCTCGGCGTGCTGGGCTGGGGCGTCGGCGGGATCGAAGCCGAAGCGGCGATGCTCGGCCAGCCGGTATCGATGCTGATCCCGCAAGTGATCGGCTTCAAGCTGACCGGCAAGCTCAAGGAAGGCATCACCGCCACCGACCTGGTGCTGACCGTCACCCAGATGCTGCGCAAGAAAGGCGTGGTCGGCAAATTCGTCGAGTTCTATGGTGACGGCCTGGCCGACCTGCCCCTCGCCGATCGCGCGACCATCGCCAATATGGCCCCGGAATACGGTGCGACCTGCGGTTTCTTCCCGGTAGATGACATCACCCTGGATTACCTGCGCCTGTCCGGCCGCCCCGCCGCCACCGTGAAACTGGTCGAGGCGTACTGCAAAGCCCAGGGCCTGTGGCGCCTGGCGGGCCAGGAACCGGTGTTCAGCGACACCCTCGCCCTGGACATGGGCAGCGTCGAAGCCAGCCTGGCCGGCCCCAAGCGCCCACAAGACCGCGTGGCACTGGCCGATGTCGGCCAGGCCTTCGATGATTTCCTCAGCCTGCAGTTCAAGCCGACCAACAAAGAAGAAGGCCGCCTGGAAAGTGAAGGCGGTGGCGGTGTTGCGGTCGGCAACGCCGACCTGGTGGGCGAAGCCGACTACAGCTATGAAGGACAGACCTATCGCCTGAAAAATGGCGCCGTGGTGATTGCCGCCATCACCTCCTGCACCAACACCTCCAACCCGAGCGTGATGATGGCCGCCGGGCTCGTGGCAAAAAAAGCCGTGGAAAAGGGCCTGACTCGCAAAGCCTGGGTCAAGAGTTCCCTGGCCCCCGGCTCCAAGGTCGTCACCGACTACTATAAGGCGGCCGGCCTGACGCCTTACCTCGACCAACTGGGCTTTGCCCTGGTCGGCTATGGCTGCACCACCTGCATCGGCAACTCCGGCCCACTGCCGGAGCCCATCGAAAAGGCGATCCAGCAATCGGACCTGACCGTCGCCTCGGTGCTGTCGGGCAATCGCAACTTCGAAGGGCGCGTCCACCCGCTGGTCAAGACCAACTGGCTGGCCTCGCCGCCCCTCGTCGTCGCCTATGCCCTGGCCGGCAATGTCCGCATCGATATCAGCCGCGAGCCACTGGGTGAAGGCAAGGATGGCCAGCCGGTTTACCTGCGCGATATCTGGCCGAGCCAAAAGGAAATTGCCGACGCGGTCGCCCAGGTCGATACGGCGATGTTCCACAAGGAATACGCCGAAGTCTTTGCCGGCGACGCCCAGTGGCAGGCCATTGCAGTACCGCAGGCCGCCACCTATGTCTGGCAGCCGGACTCGACGTATATCCAGCATCCGCCGTTCTTCGACAACATCACCGGGCCCTTGCCCGTGATCGAGGACATCCGCGGGGCCCGGATCCTGGCCCTGCTGGGTGACTCGGTGACCACCGACCATATCTCGCCCGCTGGCAATATCAAGGCGGACAGCCCGGCCGGTCGTTATCTGCGGGAGAAAGGCGTGGAACCGCGGGACTTCAATTCCTACGGTTCGCGCCGCGGCAACCATGAAGTGATGATGCGCGGCACCTTTGCCAATATCCGCATACGCAATGAAATGCTTGGCGGCGAAGAAGGCGGCAATACCCTGCACATTCCCAGCGGAGAAAAGCTGGCGATCTATGACGCGGCCATGCGCTATCAGGCCGAAGGCACGCCACTGGTGGTGATTGCCGGGCAGGAATACGGCACCGGGTCGAGCCGCGACTGGGCAGCCAAGGGCACCAACCTGCTGGGCGTCAAGGCGGTGATTGCGCAAAGCTTTGAACGCATCCACCGCTCCAACCTGGTCGGCATGGGTGTGCTACCGCTGCAGTTCAAGCTTGACCAGGACCGCAAGAGCCTGCAACTGACGGGCCGCGAAACCCTGGAAATCAGCGGCCTGAGCGGCGCCGAACTGCAACCGCGGATGAACCTCGGCCTGACCATCGTCCGTGAGGACGGCCGCCGCGAGAAAGTCGAGGTGCTCTGCCGCATCGATACCCTCAATGAAGTCGAGTACTTCAAGGCCGGTGGCATCCTGCACTACGTCCTGCGCCAACTGATCGCTTCCTAACCAGCACACCCCGATCCCGCCCAGGCGGTGTCGGGGCCCGCCCCTACTCCGAATGAACTAGTTGATTTCCGGATAAGTAACTTTTTATTACCAAGCCAACAACTCGGCTGAACTAAGGCCCCCCATGACCCGCAGTAATGAACCTTTACTACCAAAGGACTAAATCCCCCTCTGGCGAGCGCCTAGAAGCATCTATTCTGGGCGTTTCCAGCGTGTCGAAAGCCCCACGACCCAGTGCCCGCCTGATCAGCCGATCGGGGAAATTGCACTTTTAGCGCAGCTCTCGCTTCCCTTATGAAGCCCGCGCATACAACAATGGACACTTATATGTATTTGTAAAAACTAAATTCATAAAAAAAAGCCTCCTGCCGATAGCCTGTAAAGCCTTGCGGATCGAAAAAAACATGCGTAACAACCAACCGATAACACAACGCGAACGTACCTTCCCCGCTCAGCAACGTTTGATCTCCACCACCGACGCCAAGGGGGTGATCACCTACTGCAACGACGCTTTCGTCGAGATCAGTGGGTTTTCCCGCGAGGAACTGATTCGCGCACCGCACAACCTGGTACGTCACCCGGATGTGCCGGCGGCTGTGTTCGCGCACATGTGGAATACGCTCAAGCAAGGCCTGCCCTGGATGGGCATCGTCAAGAACCGCTGCAAGACGGGCGACCATTACTGGGTCAATGCCTATGTCACGCCGATATTCGAAGGCAGCCAGGTGGTGGGCTACGAGTCGGTCCGGGTCAAGCCCTCCGCTGAGCAGGTACGGCGCGCCGAGGCGCTGTACCAGCGTCTGAACCAGGGCAAGTCGGCCATTCCAAAGCGCGACAAGTGGCTGCCGGTCCTGCAGGACTGGCTGCCGTTTATCCTCGTCAGCCAATTGAGCTTTATGATTGGCGCCTGGCTCAACTCCCATTGGGGCTTCGCCTTGGCCGCCGCCTTGTCGGTACCGCTCGGCCTGTTGGGCCTGAGCTGGCAGCAACGTGGGCTCAAGCGCCTGCTGCGCCTGGCCGAACAAACCACCTCCGATCCGCTGATCGCGCAGATGTACACCGACAGCCGTGGCCCGCAAGCGCGCCTGGAGATGTCCATCCTCAGCCAGGAAGCCCGTTTGAAAACCTGCCTGACCCGTCTGCAGGACACCGCCGAGCACCTTAACGAGCAAGCCCGTCAGTCCGATGTGCTGGCCCATAAGAGCTCCAGTGGTCTGGAGCGTCAGCGGGTCGAGACCGAGCAAGTCGCTACCGCCGTCAACCAGATGGCCGCGACCACCCAGGAAGTCGCCAGCCACGTGCAGCGCACGGCCGACGCCACCCAGGAAGCCAATCGGCTGACCAGCCGTGGCCGCGATATCGCTGGCGAAACCCGCGAGGCCATCCAGCGCCTATCGGTGGTGGTGGGCGAGACCGGTGCCACCGTGACCCAACTGGCCAAGGACAGTGACGAGATCGGCGGCGTCGTCGACGTGATCAAGGGCATCGCTGACCAGACCAACCTGCTGGCCCTGAACGCCGCCATCGAAGCGGCGCGCGCCGGGGAAATGGGCCGCGGCTTCGCCGTGGTTGCCGATGAAGTCCGCCAGTTGGCGCAACGGACCAGCGAGTCGACCGGGCAGATCCACAGCCTGATCGCCAAGCTGCAGCAAACCGCCAATACCGCCGTGCAAACCATGGACGCCGGCCATCGCCAGGCCGAAGAAGGGGTGGCGCGGGTACTGGAGGCCGACCAGGCGCTGATCGGAATCAGCGAGGCAGTGGCCAATATCACCGATATGACCACCCAGATCGCCGCCGCCACCGAAGAGCAGAATGCGGTGGCCGAGGAAATCAGCCGCAATATCAGCACCATTGCCCAACTGGCGGATCAGACGTCCGAGCAGGCCCAACACTCGGCGCTACTCAGCGAGGAACTGACCCTCACGGCCACCACCCAGTATTCGCTGGTAGAACGTTTCAACCGTTGAAGCCGTGAGCGCTGTACAAAAAACCGAAAGGCCCGCCTTTCGGTTTTTTATTGCCCGCCGTACATCCGTGGGCAACCGCCCGCGCCTAGCGGGACAAGCCGTGCAGGAACCCGGCTACACGTGCGGCGGCAGCCTGCAGATGCTGTTCATGGGTCAATCCCGAGGATTTAAGCGGCTTGAGATCGTGATCGCCCGCGCTGAGCCAGTGCACCTCAATGGCGGGAGCCAGGCTGTAGCCCTCTACGGTCGCGCGATTGCCCAGGGCATCGCGTTCGCCTTGGACAATCAGGGTCGGCGTGCGCAGCTCGGCCAGGTGCGCCACACGCGGTTTCTCGGGCTTGCCGGCGGCATAGAACGGATATCCCAGGCACACCAGCCCTGCGGCGCCCAGTTCATCGGCCAGCAAACTGGCCATGCGCCCCCCCATGGACTTGCCGCCAATCGCCAGCGGCCCAGCGACATGAAGTCGCACCACGGCATACACCTCGCGCCAGCAGTCCAGTAGCCGAGGCATCGGATTCGGTGGACGACGACCGCCCTCCAGACGGCGCTGGGCCATGTAGGGAAACTCGAAACGCAGGACGCTGATACCGCTCGCAACAAGGCGTGCAGCCATATCCGCCATAAAGTTGCTGTCCATGGGCGCCCCTGCTCCGTGGGCGAGGATCAGCGTCACCGGGGCCCGGCCCGGCCCGGCTGGCGCGGGGTCCCATCGCCAACCGTGTTTGGCCACGCACTGCGCCCATTGATCAGCGTCAATACCGACCTGATGCCCTTTGTCCATGCTTGCCTCGCTTTTTAGTCTGCCTATAACTCCGGATCAGCGAGAACCAGAGCCATGCCGTGCGCAATCGCTCTCGCTTTGTCCGAACCGTGGATGGGGAACCATGAACACTTCAACTAGCACCGCCTACAACTACAAGGTGGTCCGCCAATTCGCCATTATGACGGTGGTGTGGGGCATCGTCGGAATGGGGCTCGGGGTTTTCCTCGCAGCACAATTGGTCTGGCCAGCACTCAACTTCGACCTGCCATGGACCAGCTTCGGGCGCTTGCGCCCACTGCACACCAACGCCGTGATCTTCGCGTTCGGCGGCTGCGCCCTGTTCGCCAGTTCGTTCTACGCGGTCCAACGCACCTGCCAGACCCAGCTGTTCGCACCGAAAATCGCTGCGTTCACATTCTGGGGCTGGCAACTGGTCATCCTGCTGGCGGCCATCAGCCTGCCGCTGGGTTATACCAGTTCCAAGGAATACGCCGAACTGGAATGGCCGATCGATATCCTGATCACCATCGTCTGGGTCGCCTACGCCATTGTGTTCTTCGGCACGCTGCTCAAGCGCAAGACCAAGCACATCTACGTGGGTAACTGGTTCTTCGGTGCGTTTATCGTCACCGTGGCGATCCTGCACATCGTCAACAACCTGGAAATCCCTGTCAGCCTGACCAAGTCCTACTCGCTATATGCCGGTGCAACTGACGCCATGGTTCAGTGGTGGTACGGCCACAACGCCGTAGGTTTCTTCCTGACTGCTGGTTTCCTGGGGATGATGTACTACTTCGTACCCAAGCAGGCCGAGCGCCCGGTGTATTCCTATCGCCTGTCGATCGTGCACTTCTGGGCACTGATCACCCTGTACATCTGGGCCGGCCCGCACCACCTGCACTACACCGCACTGCCAGACTGGGCCCAGTCCCTGGGCATGGTGATGTCGCTGGTACTGCTCGCGCCAAGCTGGGGCGGCATGATCAACGGCATGATGACCCTATCGGGCGCCTGGCATAAGCTGCGCAGCGACCCGATCCTGCGCTTCCTGGTCGTCTCCCTGGCGTTCTACGGCATGTCGACCTTCGAAGGCCCGATGATGGCTATCAAGACCGTCAACGCCCTCTCCCACTACACCGACTGGACCATCGGCCACGTACACGCCGGCGCTCTGGGCTGGGTAGCGATGATCTCAATCGGCGCCCTGTACCACATGATCCCGAAAGTCTTCGGTCGCACGCAGATGCACAGCGTCGGCCTGATCAACGCCCACTTCTGGCTGGCCACTATCGGCACCGTGCTCTACATCGCCTCGATGTGGGTCAACGGTATCGCCCAGGGCCTGATGTGGCGCGCAGTGAACGATGACGGCACCCTGACCTACTCCTTCGTCGAAACCCTGGTGGCCAGCCACCCAGGCTTCGTCGTACGCCTGGTCGGCGGCGCGATCTTCTTCAGCGGCATGTTGCTGATGGCCTACAACACCTGGCGCACCGTGCGCGATGCCGAGCCAGCACAAGTCACCGCCGCCGCGCAGATGGCCTGAGGAGTTCGCCATGAAACACGAAACGATTGAAAAAAACGTCGGCCTGCTCCTGCTGTTGATGGTGCTAGCCGTGAGCATCGGCGGTCTGACCCAGATCGTCCCGCTGTTCTTCCAGGACGTCACCAACAAGCCGGTCGAGGGCATGAAGCCCTACACCGCGCTGCAGCTGGAAGGTCGCGATATCTACATCCGCGAAGGCTGCGTGCAGTGCCACTCGCAGATGATCCGGCCGTTCCGTGCCGAGACCGAGCGCTATGGCCACTACTCGGTTGCCGGTGAAAGCGTCTGGGACCACCCGTTCCTGTGGGGCTCCAAGCGTACCGGTCCGGACCTGGCCCGTGTCGGCGCACGCTACTCGGACGACTGGCACCGCGCTCACCTGTACAACCCGCGCAACGTCGTGCCTGAGTCGAAGATGCCCGCCTACCCTTGGCTGGTCACCCAGCCGGTCGACAGCAGCCATACCGAGACCAAGCTCAAAGTCATGCGCACCCTGGGCGTGCCGTACACCGAAGAAGACATCGCCGGTGCCACCGAGACGCTCAAGGGCAAGACCGAAATGGACGCATTGGTCGCCTACCTGCAAGTGCTCGGCACTGCGATCAAGAGCAAGAGGTGAGCCATGGGCTTTGAACTCGATAGCGGAATGATCCGCGGACTCGGCACCCTGATCGTGCTGATCGCCTTTATCGGCCTGTCGATCTGGGTGTTCAACGGCAAGCGCAACCCGGAATTCGCCGAAGCACGCCTGCTGCCCTTTGCCGATGAGCCGCTGCCCGACACCAACAACGAAGTAATCGCGACAAGGAGCCTCCGGCCATGACCACGTTCTGGAGTACGTACATCTGCGTACTGACCATTGGCAGCCTGATCGGCCTGACCTGGCTGTTGATCGGCACGCGCAAGGGTGAAACCAAAGGCAGCACCGACCAGACCATGGGCCACAGCTTCGACGGGATCGAGGAATACGACAACCCGCTGCCGCAATGGTGGTTCATGCTGTTCGCCGGCACCCTGGTGTTTGCGGTCGGCTACCTGATCCTCTACCCGGGTCTGGGCAACTGGAAAGGCATCCTGCCCGGCTATGAAAATGGCTGGACCGGCGTCAATGAATGGCAGAAGGAAATGGACAAGGCAGACGCCAAGTTCGGGCCGATCTTCGCCAAATTTGCAGCCATGCCCGTGGAAGAAGTCGCCAAGGACCCACAAGCACTGAAGATGGGCGGCCGCCTGTTCGCGTCCAACTGCTCGGTCTGCCACGGCTCCGACGCCAAGGGCGCCTTCGGCTTCCCTAACCTCGCCGACAGCAACTGGCGCTGGGGCGGCAATGCCGACACGATCAAGACCACCATCATGGCCGGTCGTGTTGCCGCCATGCCGGCCTGGGGTGAAGTACTGGGCGAAGACGGCGTGAAAAACGTCGCCGCCTACGTGCGTCACAACCTGGCGGGCTTGCCGCTGCCTGAAGGCGACAAAGCCGACCTGGCAGCCGGTCAGCAAGCGTTCAGCACCACCTGCGTCGCCTGCCATGGCCCGGACGGCAAGGGCATGGAGATGATGGGTGCGCCGAACCTGACCCAACCGGGCGGTTTCATCTACGGCACCAGCCTGACCCAGTTGCAACAGACCATTCGTCATGGTCGCCAGGGCCACATGCCGGCGCAGAACGAACTGCTGGGTAACGACAAGGTGCAGTTGCTGGCGGCCTACGTGTACAGCCTGTCCCATGACAACGCTGCAGCAAGCCAATCCGAGTAACACCGTCCTTAGAGGTTTCGCGCCTCGAATGACACAACTGCCGCATCGACTCCGGTGCGGCAGTTCCCCCGCTCTCACGCGACCAAGTGTCGCACCCTTCCAAAGTCCTTCTTCACACTCCCGGCAATCGCGACTAAGCTTTTTCTTTCGAGGACTGGCACCTGTCGGTCATGGGCGAAAACGGACGGCGCGCGTTTGCTGATAAAGCTCGATAACAGGCCTGAACGGCGGGTTTATACCGGCTAACGTCCCGTTCGATGCCTGATGTCCTGCCCCCTCACTGACACACACGCGGTCACATCCACCCCATGCCCCTCGCCGGTTCCTCTTGCGGGAACATTTTCTGGCGACCGATTTTGTCCCTACTCAGCACATGGAAAGGGCGCAGAATCAGCGTCGGAACGCCTTGACCCAGGTCATGCTGCGTTGCAATGACCCCCCGCTTTCTCCATACTTGCGGCCGATTTTTATCCCTAATAAAACACCCAAACCGTGGAACCTTAGAATGAGCACAGCAATCAGTCCGACTGCTTATAACTATAAGGTAGTCCGCCAGTTCGCCATCATGACGGTGGTCTGGGGGATCCTTGGCATGGGGCTTGGTGTCTTCATCGCCTCACAACTGGTATGGCCGGAGTTGAACTTCGATCTGCCGTGGACGACTTTTGGACGCCTACGCCCGCTGCACACCAACCTGGTGATTTTCGCCTTCGGTGGTTGTGCGTTGTTTGCCACTTCCTACTACGTCGTGCAGCGAACCTGCCAAACGCGACTGATTTCCGACAGTCTCGCGGCCTTCACCTTCTGGGGTTGGCAAGCGGTGATCGTCGGTGCGCTCATCACTCTGCCGATGGGCTACACCACCACCAAGGAATACGCTGAACTGGAATGGCCTCTGGCTATCCTGCTCGCGATCGTGTGGGTCACCTACGGCCTGGTGTTCTTCGGCACCATCGTCAAGCGCAAAACCACCCACATCTACGTGGGCAACTGGTTCTACGGTGCGTTCATCGTGGTCACCGCGATGCTGCACATCGTCAACCACGCTTCCCTGCCGGTCAGCTTCTTCAAGTCCTACTCGGCCTATGCCGGTGCGACCGATGCAATGATCCAGTGGTGGTACGGTCACAACGCCGTGGGCTTCTTCCTGACCACCGGCTTCCTCGGCATGATGTACTACTTCGTTCCGAAGCAGGCCGAGCGTCCGATCTACTCCTATCGCCTGTCGATCGTGCACTTCTGGGCGCTGATCACCCTGTACATCTGGGCCGGTCCGCACCACCTGCACTACACCGCACTGCCGGACTGGGCTCAGTCCCTGGGCATGGCGATGTCGATCATCCTGCTCGCGCCAAGCTGGGGCGGCATGATCAACGGCATGATGACCCTGTCGGGCGCCTGGCATAAGCTGCGCACCGACCCGATCCTGCGCTTCCTGGTGGTGTCCCTGGCGTTCTACGGTATGTCGACCTTTGAAGGCCCGATGATGGCCATCAAGACCGTCAACTCGCTGTCGCACTACACCGACTGGACCATTGGCCACGTACACGCCGGCGCCTTGGGCTGGGTAGCGATGATCTCCATCGGCGCCCTGTACCACCTGATCCCGAAAGTCTACGGCCGTGCGCAAATGCACAGCACGGGCCTGATCAACGCGCACTTCTGGCTGGCCACTATCGGCACCGTGCTCTACATCGCCTCGATGTGGGTCAACGGCATCACCCAGGGTCTGATGTGGCGTGCAATCAACGATGACGGCACCCTGACCTACTCGTTCGTCGAAGCGCTGCAAGCCAGCCACCCAGGTTTCATCGTTCGTGCCCTCGGCGGTGCGTTCTTCGCCAGCGGCATGCTGCTGATGGCGTACAACGTGTTCCGTACCGTACGCGCCGCGGACCCGGTGGAAGCTGAAGCCGCCGCCAAGATCGTTGTAGTTGGAGCTCACTGATGAAGCATGAAGTAGTCGAGAAGAATATCGGCCTGCTGGCCTTCTTCATGGTCATCGCCGTGAGCATCGGCGGTCTGACCCAGATCGTTCCGCTGTTCTTCCAGGACGTTACCAACAAGCCGGTCGAGGGCATGAAGCCACGTACCGCGCTGGAACTGGAAGGCCGCGACATCTACATCGCCAACGGCTGTGTCGGCTGCCACTCGCAGATGATCCGTCCGTTCCGCGCCGAGACCGAACGCTACGGCCACTACTCGGTCGCCGGTGAAAGCGTCTGGGACCACCCGTTCCTGTGGGGTTCCAAACGTACCGGTCCGGACCTGGCCCGTGTCGGCGGTCGTTACTCCGATGACTGGCAGCGTGCGCACTTGTACAACCCGCGCAACGTGGTGCCTGAGTCGAAAATGCCAGCCTACCCGTTCCTGGTAGAAAACAAGCTCGACGGCAAAGACACTGCGAAAAAAATGGAAGTCCTGCGCACTCTGGGCGTGCCTTACACCGACGAAGATATCGCCGGTGCCAAGGATGCCGTGAAGGGCAAGACCGAAATGGACGCGCTGGTGGCCTACCTGCAAGGCCTGGGCACCATCATCAAAAGCAAACGGTGATCTAAATGGATATCGGGATGATTCGCGGCCTGGGCACCGTCGTCGTGATGGTGGCCTTTATCGGCCTGGCGCTGTGGGTTTTCAGCTCGCGGCGCAAGTCAGAGTTTGACGAAGCGACCTTGCTGCCTTTCGCGGATGATCCCGAAGCCATCAAGCACGTCGAGCAAGCTTCTAGGAGTAACAAAGAATGACTACGTTCTGGAGTCTGTACGTCACAGTCCTCAGTCTGGGTACCATCTTCGCCCTGACCTGGCTGCTGCTGTCGACCCGCAAGGGCCAGCGCACCGGGCAGACGGACGAAACCGTGGGTCACTCCTACGACGGGATCGAGGAGTACGACAACCCACTGCCAAAATGGTGGTTCATGCTGTTTGTCGGCACCATCGTTTTCGCCCTTGGCTACCTGGTGCTCTACCCAGGCCTGGGTAACTGGAAAGGCCTCCTGCCAGGCTACACCTACCTGGACAATGAGAAGCAGACCCCTTTCGCCAACGGCCAGTCTGGCTGGACCGGTGTGCACGAGTGGGAAAAGGAAATGGCTAAATCGGACGCCAAGTTTGGGCCGATCTTCGCCAAATTCGCATCCATGCCGATCGAAGAAGTCGCCAAGGATCCGCAAGCACTGAAGATGGGGGGCCGCCTGTTCGCCTCCAACTGCTCGGTTTGCCACGGTTCCGACGCCAAGGGTGCCTATGGCTTCCCTAACCTGACCGACGCCGACTGGCGCTGGGGCGGCGATCCGCAAAGCATCAAGGCCACCATCATGGGCGGCCGTCATGCCGTGATGCCAGCCTGGGGCGAAGTGATTGGCGAGCAAGGCGTGAGCGATGTGTCGGCCTACGTGCTGACCCAGCTCGACGGCCGCAAGCTTCCGGAAGGCGCAAAAGCTGACCCGCAAAACGGCCAGAAGCTGTTTGCAACCAACTGCGCGGTCTGCCACGGTCCGGAAGGCAAAGGTACGCCAGCAATGGGCGCGCCTAACCTGACTCACCCGGGCGCTTTCATCTACGGCTCGAGCTTCGCACAGCTGCAGCAGACCATTCGCCATGGTCGCCAGGGTGTGATGCCTGCCCAGGCAGACCTGCAAGGCAACGACAAGGTTCACCTGCTGGCGGCCTATGTGTACAGCCTGTCCCACGGTGACAATCAGACCGAAGCCCAATAAGCCCAGCGTCTGAGCAACACCCAACGGCCCCGCCAATCACCCTTGGCGGGGCCGTTTTGTTTGAGGCCACACAACCTTGCATCGCCCAACCCACTTTCGCGATTGCAACCTCGGCCCCCGCAGTAGCAGCGCCTCTACATTCATGTTCCGTGCGCAGGTCTCACCATGAGTACCACGGCCATTTCCAGCCGGAAGCTTAAACAAGACACAAGTGGAGCCAAAAAAGCCTCGCGCCTGGCACCGGTCATCATCACCGACCGTGGCAAGCCAGCCCACGTACGGCTAAGCAGGAAGGCGCACGAAAAACTCACCGGCCCTGGCACCAGCATTGTCGAAATACTGGCCATGGCCGAACTGGCTGACTTCGATCTCCACACCCAGCGGGCAAGCTGCGCCCGAAGCGTGTCTCCCGCCAGCCCGTTTCTCTGCGCCGTCAGTCTGCTGAAACTGGAAACCGGTATCCTGCGCCTTGAATGCCGCGACCGCATTGGTTCATGGACTGACAGTGGTCAGCCGTAATATCGATGATTTCCACGCCACCGGCGCCCCGCCGCTCGATCCGTGGGGCTGATCAGGGCACATACCCGGCAGCGGGAAAAGCGTCCATAATCCACAAGTCAATTGATTCAAGTCACTACACGAACAATCGAGTTCGCCCAACGCGACCAAAGGTCGCACCCTTGAGCTAGAGCTACAGGCGTATCATTGCGCCACTGCAAGACCCTTTCTGACCGCGGTTGGCATGTACTGACCGAGGCATTTTCCACTGCCGTGGGACGCAAAGATGACTAACCAGATTCCGGTACACGATGTAACCCCGCCTGCCAAAAACTCGACGACCACTATCGACCTCTACGCGTCACGAGAAAAAATCTATACCCGCGCCTTCACCGGACTGTTCCGCAACCTGCGGATGATCGGTGGCGCCGGTTTGTTCCTGCTCTACTTCGGTACCGTCTGGCTAAACTGGGGCGGCCATCAGGCGGTCTGGTGGAACCTGCCGGAACGCAAGTTCTTTATTTTTGGTGCGACCTTCTGGCCCCAGGACTTCATCCTGCTCTCGGGCCTGTTGATCATCAGTGCCTTTGGCCTGTTCTTTATCACGGTTTACGCCGGACGCGTCTGGTGCGGCTATACCTGCCCGCAAAGTGTCTGGACCTGGATTTTCATGTGGTGCGAAAAGGTCACCGAAGGCGACCGTAACCAGCGCATCAAGCTCGACAAGGCGCCCATGAGCGCCAACAAGTTCGTGCGTAAACTCGCCAAGCACAGCCTATGGCTGTTAATCGGCTTCGTGACCGGCCTGACCTTCGTCGGCTACTTCTCGCCGATCCGCGAACTCGTCGTGGACTTCTTTACCGGCCAGGCCGATGGCTGGTCGTATTTCTGGATCGGCTTCTTCACCCTGGCCACCTACGGCAACGCCGGCTGGCTGCGCGAGCAGGTGTGCATTTACATGTGCCCGTACGCACGCTTCCAGAGCGTGATGTTCGACAAGGACACCCTGATCGTTTCCTACGATCCGCGTCGCGGCGAAGTCCGTGGCCCGCGTAAGAAGGAAGCCGACTACAAGGCCATGGGCCTGGGTGACTGCATTGATTGCACCATGTGCGTTCAGGTCTGCCCGACCGGCATCGACATCCGTGATGGCCTGCAGATCGAGTGCATCGGCTGCGCCGCATGCATCGACGCCTGCGACAGCATCATGGACAAGATGAATTATCCACGCGGCCTGATCAGCTACACCACCGAACACAACCTGTCCGGGCAAAAAACCCATAAACTGCGGCCACGCCTGATCGGTTATGCGCTGGTGCTGCTAGCCATGATCAGCCTGCTCGTCACGGCCTTCTTCATGCGCTCGCTGGTCGGCTTCGACGTCAGCAAGGACCGCGTGCTGTATCGCGAGAACGCCGAAGGGCGGATCGAAAACGTCTACAGCCTGAAGATCATGAACAAGGACCAGCACGACCACACCTACGTACTCGACGCCAAGGGATTGCCGGATCTGCGCCTGCAAGGCAAACGCGAGATCAAGGTGGGTGCCGGGGATATCGTCAGCATGCCGGTCGAACTGTCGATTGCCCCAGAAAAACTGCCGTCGAGCACCAACGAGGTGTTCTTCATCCTCAGAGATGCCGACGACAACGATGTCCAAGTTGAAGCCAAGAGCCGCTTCATCGGCCCACAAATTCGTTAAAGAGAGCCTGACATGCCTGCAGTAACTGCCTCCAGCCCCTGGTACAAGCACCTCTGGCCGTGGATCATCATCGGCATCCTGGCCTGCTCGGTGACGCTGACCCTGTCCATGGTCACCATTGCGGTGAACAATCCGGACAACCTGGTCAACGACAACTACTACGAGGCCGGCAAAGGGATCAACCGCTCACTGGACCGCGAACTGCTGGCCCAGACCCTGCAAGTGCGGGCCAGCGTGCAGCTAGACGAACTGACCGGCGAAGTCGAGTTGCTCCTGAGCGGCAAGAGCCAGCCGCAGACACTTGAACTGAACCTGATCTCCCCGACCCAGCCGGAGAAGGATCGCAAGATCACCCTGGCCCGCAGCGAGAGCGAACCGGGGCGCTATATCGGTCAATTGACCGACAAGGTCGAAGGCCGCCGCTTCGTCGAACTGCTCGGCACCGACCACGACAAGACCTGGCGTCTGTTCGAGGAAGAACAGGTCAGCCACGACCAGAAGCTGCTGCTGGGTGACGAGCCGCTGCAAGGCGCTGAACACCTGGACAACTAACCGGCCCTCCTCAAGCCCGTAGCAGCAGGCCCGACCACGCCCTCAAGGCGTCGCCGGGCCTGCTGCCACACGGACCGCGTACCCAAGGCACATGACCACTCCAACACCCTGTTATCACTGCGCCCTGCCCGTTCCGACCGGTAGCCGCTTCACGGCGACCGTTCTCGGCCAACCCCGCGAATTCTGTTGCCCAGGCTGCCAGGCCGTGGCCGAAGCCATTGTCGCTGGCGGCCTGGAAAACTATTACAGCCATCGTAGCGAAGCTTCAGCCAACCCCCAGGCCCTGCCGGTCCAGCTGCTTGACGAACTGGCCCTGTACGACCGTGCTGACGTACAAAAACCCTTTGTCCGTCACGAAGGCGAGCTCGCCGAAGCGACCCTGCTGATCGAAGGCATCAGTTGCGCCGCCTGTGGCTGGCTGATCGAGAAGCACCTGCGGACCCTGCCAGCCGTGGCCGAAGCCCGGCTCAACCTGTCCAATCATCGCCTGCATGTGCGCTGGACCGACAGTCAACTGCCCCTGAGCCAGGTGCTAAGCGAGCTGCGCCATATCGGCTATGCGGCCCACCCCTATCAAGCCGACCGCGCGTCGGAGCAACTGGCGGCAGAAAACCGCAAGGCCCTGCGCCAATTGGGCGTCGCTGGCCTGTTGTGGTTCCAGGCCATGATGGCAACCATGGCCACCTGGCCGGAATTCAATATCGACCTCAGCCCCGAGCTGCACACTATCCTGCGCTGGGTCGCGCTGTTCCTGACAACGCCCATCGTGTTCTACAGCTGCGCGCCGTTCTTTCGCGGCGCCATGCGCGACTTGCGCACGCGCCACCTGACCATGGATGTCTCGGTCTCGCTGGCCATCGGCGGGGCCTATCTCGCCGGGATCTGGACCTCGATCACTGGCGTTGGCGAGCTGTACTTCGATGCCGTGGGCATGTTCGCCTTGTTCCTGCTGGCCGGGCGCTATCTAGAACGGCGCGCACGCGAGCGGACCGCCGCCGCCACCGCGCAGTTGGTCAATCTACTGCCCGCCTCGTGCCTGCGCCTGGATGGCGAAGGCCAGAGCGAGCGGATCCTGCTCAGTGAACTGCGCCTTGGCGATCGGGTACTGGTGCATCCTGGGGCAGTCCTGCCGGCCGACGGCAAGATCCTCGACGGTCAGTCGAGCATCGATGAATCCCTGCTGACGGGCGAATACCTGCCTCAAGCCCGGCAGGTGGGCGACGCGGTCACCGCTGGCACCCTGAACGTCGAGGGCGCGCTGACTGTCGAAGTGCTTGCCCTCGGCCAGGACACACGCCTGTCGGCCATCGTTCGGCTGCTGGAGCGCGCCCAGAGTGAAAAACCGCGCCTGGCGGAAATTGCCGACCGCGCCGCCCAATGGTTCCTGCTGCTGTCACTGATCGCAGCCGCCGTCATCGGGCTGCTGTGGTGGCAGCTCGATCCTTCGCGAGCCTTCTGGATTGTCCTGGCCATGCTCGTCGCCACCTGCCCGTGTGCGCTCTCCCTGGCCACGCCAACCGCGCTGACCGCCGCAACCGGCACCCTGCACAAACTCGGCTTGCTGCTGACCCGCGGACATGTGATCGAGGGCCTGAACCAGATCGATACGGTGATTTTCGACAAGACCGGCACCCTGACCGAAGGACGCCTGGCCCTGCGCGCCATTCGTCCTCTGGGCAGCCTGGACAGCGACGAATGCCTGAGCCTGGCCGCCGCCCTGGAAAACCGCTCCGAACACCCGATCGCCCGAGCCTTCGGCCGAGCGCCACGGGCCGCTGACGAAGTCCACAGCCGTCCCGGCCTTGGCCTGGAGGGCTTGATCGGCGAACAGCGCTTGCGTATCGGCCAGCCGGCGTTTGTCTGCGCCCTCAGTGCCAGCCCACTGCCGACCATGCCCAGCGAGGCCGGGCAGTGGTTACTGCTGGGCAATGAAGAGGGCCCGCTGGCCTGGTTCGTCCTCGACGACCGCCTGCGCAGCGATGCCCCGGCCCTGCTCGCCGCCTGCAAGGCGCGCGGCTGGAAAACCCTGCTGCTGTCCGGCGACAGCTCGCCGATGGTCGCCAGCGTGGCGGCCGAACTGGGCATCGACGAGGCCCGGGGTGGCCTGCGCCCCGACGACAAGCTGCAAGTATTGCAGTTGCTGCACCGCCAGGGCCGCAAGGTGCTGATGCTCGGCGACGGCGTCAATGACGTCCCCGTACTGGCGGCCGCTGATATCAGCGTGGCCATGGGCTCGGCCACTGACCTGGCCAAAACCAGCGCCGACGCAGTGCTGTTGTCCAACCGCCTCGATGCACTGGTACAGGCCTTTTCTCTGGCGCGACGGACCCGCCGGGTCATTATCGAGAACCTGCTCTGGGCTGGCCTGTACAATGGCCTTATGCTGCCCTTCGCCGCCCTGGGCTGGATCACGCCCATCTGGGCCGCGGTGGGCATGTCCATCAGTTCATTGACCGTGGTGCTCAATGCCTTGCGCCTGACTCGCCTGCCCGATCAGACACCGGCCGGCCCCACGCCAGAAACCCGCCCTCTACCGGCCTGAAGCCGGCGGGCACGGAGTTCACATGCCAGCTCTCTACGTGATGATCCCGGCGGCGCTGCTTATCGTCGCCATCGCCATCTACATCTTCTTCTGGGCCGTGGACAGCGGCCAGTACGACGACCTCGACGGTCCGGCCCACAGCATTCTGTTCGACGACCAGGACCCGAACCATACTGCGGCCGTCGATGAGGCCGCCAACGGCACACCCGAGGCCCAGTCCAACCCTCACGATCCGGCCCCGCCCCATGCTTGAGCTCGCCCCGCTGCTGGTCTCGGCAGTGATTCTCGGCCTACTGGGCGGCGGTCATTGCCTGGGCATGTGCGGCGGCCTGATGGGCGCCCTGACACTGGCCATCCCCAAAGAACAGCGCAGCCGGCGCTTTCGCCTGCTGCTGGCCTACAACCTAGGGCGCATCCTCAGTTACGCCAGCGCCGGCCTGCTGATCGGCCTGGCCGGCTGGGCCGTGGCCAATAGCCCGGTCGCCATGTTTATGCGCATCCTCGCCGGCCTGCTGCTGATCGCCATGGGCCTATACCTGGCGGGCTGGTGGAGCGGGCTGACCCGCATCGAGGGCCTTGGGCGCGGCCTGTGGCGGCATATCCAGCCCGTTGCCAATCGCTTGCTGCCGGTGTCCAGCCTGCCACGGGCGTTGCTGCTGGGCGCGCTCTGGGGCTGGCTGCCGTGCGGCCTGGTCTACAGCACGCTGCTGTGGTCGGCCAGCCAGGGCAATGCGCTCGACAGCGCGTTACTGATGCTGGCATTCGGCCTTGGCACCTGGCCAGTACTACTGGCCACTGGCCTGGCCGCCGAACGGGTCACCGCCTTGCTGCGCAAGCGCAGTGTGCGCATGGCCGGCGGCTTGCTGGTGATGCTCTTTGGCCTGTGGACGCTGCCCGGCCCCCACCAGCATTGGCTGATGGGCCACTAACCAGGCTCGGCCCCCCGGAAAAGCCGGCGACCTGGGTCCCGGTAACCGCCTGCAACAACCCTGGCGGTACATTGGTCGAAAATGCTCAAAGGCACGGCCCACGCAGCCTAGAGGCTTTGATACAAGTCAAGATGAAGCTTTCGCGAACTGCCTAGACTCCGGACATTGCAGCCAATCCGGGGGAACGCCCGCATGCTCGACGCCATTCGTTGGGACCCAGACCTGATCCACCGCTACGACCTGGCGGGACCGCGCTACACCTCCTACCCGACCGCCGTACAATTCCACAGCCAGGTCGGAACCTTCGACCTGCTCCATGCACTACGCGACAGCCGCAAAGCACTGCGCCCTCTCTCGCTCTATGTGCACGTGCCTTTTTGCGCCAACATCTGCTACTACTGCGCCTGCAACAAAGTCATCACCAAGGACCGCGGACGCGCCCTGCCCTATCTCCAACGCCTGGAACAGGAAATCCAGTTGATCGCCTGCCATCTGGACCCGAACCAGAAGGTCGAGCAACTGCATTTCGGCGGCGGCACGCCCACTTTTCTCAGCCATGACGAACTGCGCCAGTTGATGGCCCACCTGCGCAAGCACTTCAACCTGCTGGACGACGACTCGGGTGACTACGGGATCGAAATCGACCCCCGCGAGGCCGACTGGTCGACCATGGGCCTGCTCCGCGAACTGGGCTTCAACCGCGTCAGCATCGGCTTGCAGGACCTGGATCCTAACGTACAGCGGGCGGTCAACCGCCTGCAAAGCCTCGATGAGACCCGCGCAGTGATCGAGGCGGCGCGCACCCTGCAGTTTCGCTCGATCAATATCGACCTGATCTATGGCCTGCCCAAACAGACCCCGGACAACTTCGCCCGCACCGTGGACGAAGTGATCAGCCTGCAACCGGACCGCCTTTCGGTGTTCAACTACGCCCATCTGCCCGAGCGTTTCATGCCCCAACGGCGGATCAACGGCGCGGATCTGCCCGCACCGGCCGACAAGCTGGAAATGCTGCATCGCACCATCGAACAACTGACCCGTGCCGGTTACCGCTACATTGGCATGGACCACTTCGCCCTGCCAGACGATGAGCTGGCCATTGCCCAGGAAGAGTCGACCCTGCAGCGCAACTTCCAGGGCTATACCACCCACGGCCATTGCGACCTGATCGGCCTCGGCGTTTCGGCCATCAGCCAGATCGGGGATTTGTACTGCCAGAACAGCAGTGACCTGAACCAGTACCAGAACACCCTGGCCGGCGCGCAGTTGGCGACCAGCCGCGGCCTGGTATGCAATCAGGATGACCGCCTGCGCCGAGAAGTGATCCAGCAGATCATCTGCAACTTCCACCTCGACTTCGAGGCCATCGAGCAGGCGTTCAATATCGATTTTCGCGGCTACTTCAGCGCCGCCTGGCCACAACTCGAAGCCATGGCCCGGGACGGCCTGATCACGCTCGACAGCAACGCCCTCAGCGTTCTTCCCGCCGGGCGCCTGCTGGTTCGTTCGGTGTGCATGGTGTTTGACGTTTACCTGGAAGAGCAGAACCGCCAGCGATTCTCTCGGGTCATTTAACCGCTGGACAGCAGCTTGGCCACGTCCATCACCTGATCGCTGGTCAGATCCTTCAAGGCCTTGGTCAGTGCACCGTTTGCACTGATAAGGCCGGCGCTGAGGCTGGCAATCTCGCTCTGCAGGGCACTCAGCCTGGCCTGCATTTGCTCGGGACTCATGCGCCTGTCGGACATCACCGCCTGTAGCTCGGCCCTTTTTTCCGCCAACTCCTGTTGCAACTTGCGAATCATTTTCAATAGATTCTTGACGTTATCGGGCAAGCTACTGTCGTCGATATCACTGTTCGAACTCTTTTGCGTCCCGCCTGCCGATATCTTCAAACCGATCTCAGATAGCGTGACTTGCACCCCCGTGGCCGGAGGCGCTTTTTCGGCCTGTGCACCCGCCCCATTGGCTGCGATAGCCTCGGCATCGGTTTCAGCGTCCTTGGCTTGAGGCGTCATCGACGGCGTCAACATACCGTTGCTGACAAGCGAACCAAAAATGGATGGCATGTAACAGGTACTCCTCTGAATATCCCTTATCCAAGGCTATCGGCCATAATTCGTTTACTTTAATAGCAATGCGCCATTTTGGAGCAGGCTGGCCTCTAATCCCCTTGCTGGGTTACCCTTATCGCTTATGTGTGTTTTCTCACAAGGATTTACGTAATGTCCGAGCCAGTAAAACTGCGCGCTCATAGCCAGGCTCATTGCAAGGATTGCAGCTTGGCCCCTCTCTGCCTGCCACTTTCGTTGAATCTGGAAGACATGGATGCGCTGGACGAAATCGTTAAACGTGGTCGCCCGCTGAAGAAAGGCGAGTTCCTGTTTCGCCAGGGCGATGCGTTTGCCTCCGTCTATGCAGTACGCTCCGGCGCCCTGAAAACCTTTAGCCTGAGCGACAGTGGCGAAGAGCAGATTACCGGCTTCCACCTGCCCAGCGAATTGGTCGGCCTGTCCGGCATGGACACGGAAACCTACCCGGTTTCGGCCCAGGCCCTGGAAACCACGTCGGTGTGTGAAATCCCCTTCGAGCGCCTGGATGAATTGGCCCTGCAACTACCGCAGTTGCGCCGCCAACTGATGCGCGTCATGAGCCGCGAGATCCGCGACGATCAGCAAATGATGCTGCTGCTCTCCAAGAAAACCGCCGACGAACGCATTGCAACCTTCCTGGTCAACCTCTCGGCCCGCTTCCGCGCCCGTGGCTTCTCGGCCAACCAGTTCCGCCTAAGCATGTCGCGCAATGAAATCGGCAATTACCTTGGCCTGGCGGTAGAAACCGTTTCGCGGGTTTTCACTCGCTTCCAAACCAATGAACTGATTGCGGCAGAAGGCAAGGAAATCCAGATCCTTAATCCGATCCAGCTCTGCGCCCTCGCAGGTGGTTCACTGGACAACTGAACAAGGTGCAACCCGGCAAGCCCACACTTGCCGGGTTATACTGGCGCGCTTACAGCAAGCGCGGACTCCTCGCCCATGATCACCGACTCCTTCTGCATCAAATCCCTGATCCGCCCCGTAGTGGACTTCCCCAAACCGGGAGTGATCTTCCGCGATATCACGCCACTCTTCCAATCGCCACGGGCCTTGCGCCTGGTCGCCGATACGTTTGCCCAGCGCTATGTCGAAGCAGAATTCAGCCATATCGGCGCCATGGATGCCCGAGGCTTTCTGATCGGCTCGATCATTGCCTACCAACTGAACAAACCCCTGATCCTGTTCCGCAAACAGGGCAAACTACCTGCCGACGTGCTTGCCGAAGGCTATCAGACCGAGTACGGCGAAGCGTTTCTCGAAGTCCATGCTGACAGTCTTTGCGAAGGCGACTCGGTGCTGATGTTCGATGACCTGATCGCCACCGGCGGCACCCTGATCGCCGCTGCCAATCTGGTGCGCCGCATGGGCGCGTCGATCTTTGAAGCCGCGGCAATCATCGATTTGCCGGAACTCGGTGGCTCGCAGCGCCTGGAAGACATGGGCATCCCGACGTTCTGCCTGACCCAGTTCAGCCTCAGCGAACAATAGCTCTTAACGGCAGGCTCCAAGCTTGCGATTGGCCGCTTAAAGCTTGCCGCTCATGTCCCTTACAGGGAGATGGGTTTGCGCCCGGCGAATGAGTGGGCCAGGGTTCCGCCATCCACCAGTTCCAGCTCGCCACCCAAGGGCACGCCATGGGCGATGCGCGAGGTGATCAGGCCCTTGCCGGCCAACAGCTGGGCGATGTAATGGGCAGTGGCCTCGCCTTCTACCGTCGGGTTGGTGGCCAGGATGATTTCGGTGAAGCTGCCCTGTTCTTCGATCCGCGCCAGCAACTGCGGAATCCCGATGGCTTCAGGCCCCAGGCCATCGAGCGGCGACAGGTGCCCCTTGAGCACAAAGTAGCGACCGCGATAACCGGTCTGCTCCACCGCGTACACATCCATCGGCCCCTCGACCACACACAACAAACTGTCATCGCGGCGCGTGTCAGCGCACTGCGGGCACAGATCGTCCTCGGTCAGCGTGCGACATTGCCGGCAATGTCCGACACCTTCCATGGCCTGGCTCATGGCCTGAGCCAGGCGCAAACCACCGCTGCGGTCACGCTCAAGCAGTTGCAGGGCCATGCGCTGGGCGGTCTTCTGACCCACACCCGGCAGCGTACGCAGGGCATCGATCAATTGGCGAATCAGGGGGCTGAAGCTCATGAAAAAGGTCCTACAAAAACAACAAGAGGCGGTTTATACCTGCGCCCCGAAAGGGTGTCATCCACTTTTTTCAGCCCACCGCCCCCTTGCGGGCCCGAGTTTACTCGCGAGTTTTTGACTCACAAAAACAAATGCCAGGCACAGGCCTGGCATTCAAGGGGTCGCGATACCGATCAGAACGGCATCTTGAAGCCTGGCGGCAACTGCATGCCCGAGGTCATGCCGGACATCTTGTCCTGGCTATTGGCTTCGATCTTGCGGGTCGCGTCGTTGAACGCCGCGGCGATCAGGTCCTCCAGCACGTCCTTGTCTTCCTGCATCAGGCTGTCGTCGAGCGTCACGCGCTTGACGTCGTGACGACCGGTCATCACCACCGAGACCAGACCGGCACCGGATTGCCCGGTCACTTCGGCATTGGCCAGTTCTTCCTGCATCTTGGCCATTTTTTCCTGCATCTGCTGCGCCTGCTTCATCAGGCCGGCCATGCCACCCTTCATCATGGGAATCACCTCAAAGTTGCTTGGACATTGAACCCGAGCCCACACGGGGCTCGGGCACTTCATTTACTGACCCTGAGCTTCCAGGGTATCGACAGGTTCAATAGTATCGTCACGGATCACCGCGCCGAACTGTTGCATCATTTGCTGGATAAACGGATCACCGTGGATCGACGCTTCAGCCTCGCGCTGACGCTCTGCACGGCGCCGCGACGCTGCCTGGGCCGGTGTCTCCTGTTCGGGCTTGATCAACTCAATCGACAGCTTCAGCGTACGCTGGTGGTACTGGTTCAGCGCGTCATTGAGCCGGCGCTGCTGCGTGGCATTGAACAGCGCACTGTGCGCGGGATCCAGGTGCAGCAGCCAGTCATCGCCATCGACGGCAATCAGCGTGCAGTTGGCCGCGATACTCGCGGTCATGCCGGAAATCGGCAGCTTGCCAAACAATTCCAGCCATTCCAGGGCCAGCCCGGTCGCCGGCTCGGCGGCCGGCAGCGGCTCCGGTTCGGGCGCTGGATCACTGGCATGCTCGCTGGCCAACTCATCCAGATAGCTATAGGCCGAATCCATGTCCGGCTCGATATAGTCTTCGTCCAGCGGTGGTTCGTCATCCAGATCAACCCCGCCCGTCGCCGCCGCAACCAGCGCCACGGAAGGCTCCGGAATTGTTGCCGCCGCCCACTCGGGCGCATCCGGCACAACGCTGTCCGGCACGGGCACCGGCATTGGCGGCAACGACGGCGGCTCGCCAGCGGTCTCCAGGATCGGTTCTTCAAGCGGTTCCTGCTCGGGTTCCGGCGCACGCTGCGCCGCAGGTTCCGGATCCCTCGCCACAGGCTCGTTCCACGGCAGATCGACGTCCTCAACCCCTGCCGCCACTGCGGGAGCGACGCTCGGCTCGGGCACGGCCTGCACCACCGCCGCGATCTCGGGCACCTTCACCGGCTCTGGCACCGCGACTGGCGCAGGTGCCGTTGCAACAGGCGGCGCGGCAACAACCGCTGCCGGCGCCACGGTTGGGGTGGAATCAACTGTGGCCTGGCTGATCCCCACGGGCTTTAGCGGCTGCCTCGGTGAGTCGGCGCTATCGGCCGGACGGAACGCAAGCATCCGTAGCAAGACCATTTCAAAGCCGCCGCGCGGGTCCGGCGCCAATGGCAGGTCGCGGCGTCCAATCAGGCCCATCTGGTAATAGAACTGCACATCCTCGGCCGGCAATGCCTGGGCCAAGGCCAGCACGCGCTCGCGATCGCCATGACCGTTATCGACCCCTTCAGGCAGCGCCTGGGCGATAGCGACGCGGTGCAGCACATTGAGTATTTCCGACAGGACACCATTCCAGTCCGGCCCCTGCTCCGCCAGGTGGCGCACAGCCTCGAGCAACCCCTTGGCATCGCCATCGATCAACGCATGCAGCACATCGAAGACCTGGCCATGGTCGAGGGTGCCGAGCATCGCCCGCACATCCGCCGCCATGACTTTGCCTTCACCGAAGGCAATCGCCTGGTCGGTCAGGCTCATGGCATCGCGCATCGAGCCATCGGCAGCCCGCCCCAGCAACCACAGTGCATCGTCCTCGAACGGCACGTTCTCGACCCCGAGCACGTGGCTCAGGTGCTCGACCACCCGCTCGGGGGTCATATTCTTGAGAGAAAACTGCAGGCAACGCGACAAAATTGTTGCTGGAAGTTTCTGAGGATCGGTCGTCGCCAGGATGAATTTGACGTAGGGCGGCGGCTCTTCGAGGGTCTTCAACAGCGCGTTGAAAGAGTGCGTGGAAAGCATGTGCACTTCGTCGATCAGGTAGACCTTGAAGCGCCCGCGGCTTGGCGCGTATTGCACGTTGTCGAGCAGCTCGCGGGTGTCCTCGACCTTGGTCCGGCTCGCGGCGTCGATCTCGATCAGGTCGACAAAGCGCCCCTCGTCGATCTCCCGGCAGACCGAACAGCTGCCGCACGGCGTTGAAGTGATGCCTGTTTCACAATTCAGGCACTTGGCAATGATCCGCGCAATGGTGGTCTTGCCGACTCCGCGGGTCCCGGTAAAAAGGTAGGCATGATGCAGCCGCTGACTGTCCAGGGCATTGATCAGAGCCTTGAGCACATGGGTCTGGCCGACCATTTCGCGGAACGAGCGCGGACGCCATTTACGTGCAAGAACCTGATAACTCATCGATAACCGTCGCATCTGGAAAGCGGAAGACCGCTAATGCTAGCGGAGCAGGGGGCAAATTGCATCCGGCGCTCTCGTCTAATCTGGCTAAGCTGCTCATTGCGATGAACATTCACGGTTCTGTCACACCCGCCGGAGAGTTTGATGCGAGTGATCCTGTGCGCCCTGCTGCTGGTCGCCAGCCAGGCTTTTGCCGCACAAGCGCCATTGCGCTTCTCGATTGCCGACAGCTGGGCGATGCCTCTAGTGCAGATCGAAGACAACCAACCGCGCCAGGGCATTCTCTACGACATGATGTCCCGCCTGGCCCAGCACCTCGGGCGGACGGCCGAGTTCCATGTGCTGGCCCGCGCACGCGTGCAAAGCGCCATTGAGCATGGCGAGATCGACGTCCGCTGCTACAGCGCCCAGTCGTGGGTCGACAGCCCGTCCGGCAACTATCTGTGGAGCATCCCGTTGTTCATCCAGCGTGACCTGCTGGTCGGCAACCCGAAGCGCACTGCCCCGGTCGATCCACGGCAGTTGCCCACGCAAAGTATCGGCACGGTCCTCAGCTACACCTATCCGACCCTGCAGCCGCTGTTCGACAGCGGCCAACTCCAGCGCGACGACGCTCGCAGCCAGGAACAGGTCCTGGAGAAACTCACCATCGAGCGCTCCCATTACGGCGTCAGCAATCAATGGTCGCTGGAGTGGTTCAACCAGCGCCAGCCGCCCGAACGGCGCCTGCACGCCGTGGCGGTGCTCCAGGAACAGGGCGTGGGCTGCTATGTTCGTAACGATCCGAGCCTGCCGGCGCAACCCATCCTGCGCACGCTGCTGCGCATGAAAATGTCCGGCGAAATAGATGATATCGTCCGCCGCTACATTGGCCATTATGATAATGGCCCGCCGGACGCTCTACCGCCCCTCCCGCCTACTGCCCAGCCTGATCACGCCATTCCCGGGGCTGACGATAGCCCGCCGCCCAGTCGATGACCTGTGCCGCCGGCATGGGCCGCGAGATGCAGTAGCCCTGCGCCAGATCGCAGCCCAGGGCCATCAACAGCGTCCCGTGCTCCAGCGTCTCCAACCCCTCGGCCACTACCTGCCGACCAAAGGCCCCGGCCAGGCCTATCACGGCTCGGGTCAACGCCAGGTCGTCGTGATCATGAAGAATATCGCGCACAAAGGACTGATCGATCTTGATGGTTTGCGTCGGCAGCCGCTTGAGGTAGCTCAGGGAGGAATAACCCGTACCGAAATCATCCAGCGAAAATTGCACGCCCATCTCCTGGCAGGCCACCAGGCAGTCGCTGACCCGCTGGATATTCTCGATGGCCACTGACTCGACGATTTCCAGATCCAGCATCCGTGGCGGCACCGAAGGATGACACGCCAGCAGCAAACGCAGGCGTTCGACGAAATCGCTGCGCTGAAAGTGCCGGGCCGCAATGTTCACGCTGACCACCCAAGCCTGCCCGGCGTCCTGCCAGCGGCGCATCTGGAACAGGGCCTGATCGATGACCCATTCGCCGATATCGACGATCAGATCGGTCTGCTCCACCAGCGGCAGAAACTCGCCCGGCGCAATCAGCCCGCGCCTGGGGTGCTGCCAGCGCAACAACGCTTCAAAGCCCAGTATCGCGCCGGTGCGCATGTTGACCTTGGGCTGGTAATGCAGACACAACTCGCCATTGCCCAGAGCCTGGCGCACGCGCTCGACCGTCTGGTGGGTGGCCTTGACCTCCTTGTCCAGCGACACATCGAACAGATGAAAACGATTGCGCCCGCTCTGCTTGGCCACGTACATCGCCTGATCGGCGTGACGTACCAGGGTATCGGCATCTTCATTGTCGAGCGGGAACAAGGTGACCCCCATGCTCGCACTGACCCGCAGATCCTGGCCGCGGACCCGGTAAGGCGTGGCAATCAGGGCCAGTATTCGCTCCAGTGCCACCTGCAGCTGCGCCTGATCGCGCACCTGGCGCAGGATCAGCACGAACTCGTCGCCGGAGAGCCGCGCCACCGCATCGGTACTGCGCAGTACCGACTTGAGGCGGGCCGAGACCTCAACCAGCAGCAGATCGCCACAGGCATGCCCGTAGCCGTCATTGACGGCCTTGAACCCATCCAGGTCGAGCATGCACACCGCCAGCGGCCTATTCTCCAGCCGCGAGCACTCCAGCGCCTGGTTCAACAGATCGGACAAAAACGCCCGATTGGGCAATCCGGTCAGCACGTCATGGCCTACGCGCCACTGCAAGGTGTGCAGCAACTGGCGCTTTTCACTGATATCGAAACGAATGGAGACGTACTTGCGCACCTGCCCCGTCTCGCTGTCGAACAACGGCACCATGGTGCTGTCGACCCAGTACAGCGCCCCACCCTTGGCCCGATTGCAAATCTCACCCTTCCACACCCGACCCTGCGCCAGGGCCCGCCACATGCCCTCGAAGAACTCGGGCGCATGCATGCCCGAATTGAGGATCCGGTGATTGCTGCCCAGCAGCTCTTCGCGGCTGTAACCGGAGATCAGACAAAACTGCTCATTGACGTATGTAATGCGTCCAGCGGGGTCGGTTTCGGAAAAAATCGCAGCCGCATCCACCGCCGCGCGGTAATTCTCGTTCATTAGTTGCTCTGCCAACGACGGGCTATCGATTAAAGCGTTCGACCAGGGCCCGCAGGCCGGCGGAGATACTTTCCAGTTCAGCACCCCGAACAGCCGCCGCATTGGCGTTGCTCGCCGTACGCTGCACCGTGCCCGCCACCGTATTGATCTGCTGCGAGACCTCCTCGGCCACGCCGGACTGCGCCTGGGAGGCCGCGGCCATTTGCCGGCTCATCGCGCTAATGCGCTCCACCGCCTCGCGAATCCCCTGCAACGCCTGTTGGGCCTGCAGCACCCGGGCCACGCCCTGCTCGGCCTCCTCGATCCCCAGGCTGGCGATGCTGACCGCATCCTGGGCGCCCGCCTGCAGGCTTTCGATAATGCCCTGGATCTGCTCGGTCGACTCCCGGGTCTTGCCCGCCAGTGCGCGGACCTCATCGGCCACCACGGCAAACCCACGGCCCTGCTCGCCCGCCCGCGCAGCTTCAATGGCGGCATTCAAGGCCAGCAGATTGGTTTGCTCGGCAATTGCGCGAATCACGTTCGAGGCCAGCATGATGTCCTGAGTCTGCGCGGCCAGGCTGCCGACCGCCTGATTGATCTGGGTAACGGTGCCGGCCAGCAACTGAATCGCCTCGCGGGAGGCTCCGGCGACCAGACTCCCCTGTTCCGCCAACTGATTGGCAATGGCCGCTTCACCTGCGGTCTGCTGAACGTGAGCGGCCACTTCGCCGATAGAGGCCGCCATCTCGGTCATGGCCGCAGCGGTCATATCGGTTTCGCCACGCTGTTCGAGCAATGCCGATTCGGTCCGGCGCGACAAATGGCTGGAGTCCACCGCCGCCTCGGCCATCTGCACAGCCAGGTCGCTGAGCCGAGTCAACGCCGTCTTGAGCCGCGCCTCCTCACTGATCAGGATCATCTGCAATTGGCCGGTGGCGCCCAGCTCATCGCTGTAGGTCAGAGCACTGACAGGGTCGGAAAAAGTATGGGGCGTACTTGCCACCAGGCGCTTGAGTTCACGCCCCAGCCGGGCCCGCTCCCACAGCCCCAACGAGACGAACAACAGGGCGATAGCCGCTTGCGCCAACGGCGCCGGGAAAGCTTGCGTTGCGCCGATGGCCAGTACTGTCGCGCAGAGGGGTAATGCCAGTGCCCGGGCCAGGGCAGCGGCACGTCGACGCAGGGGGACCGGCGAACGCTGCTCGCGCAACCGGGCATAGAGGGCCTCGGCCCGCTCGACTTGCTCGCGAGTCGGCTTGACCCTGACCGACTCATAGCCGACCAGCGCGCCCTTTTCGAGCACCGGCGTGACGTAGGCGCTGACCCAATAGAAATTGCCGTTCTTGCAGCGGTTCTTGACCACGCCCATCCAGCTATGGCCAGCCTTGAGGTATTGCCACATCAACTGGAACACCGCCTCCGGCATGTCCGGGTGACGCACCAGATTGTGCGAGCTGCCGATCAGCTCCGCCTGGCTGAACCCACTCATGGTGGCGAACTCGGCGTTGCAGTAGGTGATCTTGCTGTGGATATCGGTCGCGGAAATAAGACGCTGCAGCGCCGGAAATGTCTGTTCGACATCGTAAACCGGCAAATTGAGACGCACGATGAAACTCCATTAGCATTAGTCGAAAGGCCTGGCTCCTCCTAGGAAAACAGCAACTCTCAGGTAAATCCCATTCATGCCAAACAACCCGGCACGGGCAACCACCGGGCAGGTGGATCAGTCGCTCACATCTTTATGTGGCGCACAAGCAAAGGCCACGCCGGACCGTTGGATCAGCGCTAAACATTTCAAATAAAGGAGGGGGATACCGCTCGAGAAACGCTTGTCGAGATTCGACAAGTCACGTTATGGAGGCAACCCCACCAGCCACACCTCGGCACACAATGTTCCCGCTGTGGCTGCTTCCTTCCGGATCTGACCAGGTTCACGGGTAATCGTTGCGAGGGGACCGATGGGGTCACCATAACGATGCTCACCAGTCGACGAGCCGCGCCATTGTACCTATATAACGCTAAGTTACAACCGCCGACCGCGGATTAAAATTCGAGAAGCTTCAAGCACTTGTGCATAAACGCCAGCGCGATCACAACCCCGACGCCTGGATCTGCACGGCCGCGTTTGCCTGACCACCTTTCATCTCGATGACCAGGTGTACGAAGTGCAACTTGGTAATCACTGCCGGCGACAGGACAAACGGGTAGAAATCCGGCTGGCCCATGCTGCGCGACAATTCATTGAGCATCCCTGCCAGCTCGATCCAGGCATTGATAAATGCCAGAAATGCCGGGGCGCCTGGATGGCCGGGGTCATACAGGCTGTCCAGGGGAAACGGCCGATAGTCCAGTTCCATCTCACGGGCACTCATGCCAAACCCCAACGCCGTGTCCACTGCATCCATCATGTGCAGGTAGTGAGCCCAGGTTTCGGCCCAATCCTCCCAGGGGTGCATGGTCGCGTAGGCGCTAACGCAGCGCTGTGACCAGTCATCGGGAGCGCCCTGTGCGTAATGCCGCTCCAGCGCCTCGGCGTAGCTGACCCGCTCGTCGCCGAACAGCTGGCGAAAAGGCTCCAGCCAGTGGCTCTCGGCAATGAGGCGATCCCAGTAGTAATGCCCGACCTCATGGCGAAAGTGCCCCAGCAACGTGCGATACGGTTCGCGCATCTGCACGCGAACCGTTTCGCGATAGGCATCGTCGGCTTCCTTGATATCCAGTGTGACCAGGCCGTTGGCATGCCCCGTGACAGGCGCTCGGCCCTTTTGGTCAACGCCCAGAAAATCGAAGGCCAGCCCCTGCTCCTCATCGTCGGCCTTAGCAATCACGGGCAAGCCCAGGTTAAGCAATTGGGCGATCAAGCGGCGCTTAGCAGTTTCGACCTTGCGCCAGCGCTCATGATTCTCGGTGATCGATAAGTCGGGAATGGTGTTGTTCAGCCGACAGGCGATACAGTGGCTGGCCTGGCCATCATCGGCCAGCAGCCAGTTGCAGGCCGCTGGCGTATCGAGGTTGGCACAACGACGCCAGAGCCCGGCCTGCGGCGCCGCATCAAGTATCCAGGTGGCGGCCAGCGGTCCTGGCTGCAAGGACGATAGCTGCCCCTGCTCCGGCTCATAGCCCAGCGCTGCCAGGCAGGCCAGGCACTGACTGTTGCGAAAGAATACCGGCTGGCCGCACCGGCACTGCCACAGCTTGCCATTGCGCGACCGCTCACTGACAAACGGCGCAGCGATCCGTGAAGCCAACTGTTCGAAGAAAAAGTGCATGGCGATCTCTCCCAAGGATTGCCAAGACTAGATCATCCTCGTGCGCCAGTGGTTCCTTTCCCCCGCTGCCGCCAGCATCTGCGCCTAGACGCCCAGACCGTGCTGAGCCAGGAACGCCACGAAGGCCTCCTCATCCAGCACCTTGAGCCCCAGCTCATTGGCCTTGGTCAGCTTCGAACCGGCCTTGGGCCCCGCGACCACGCAATGCGTCTTCGCCGACACCGAACCGGCCACCTTGGCGCCCAGGCCTTCGAGCTTGGCCTTGGCGATATCACGACTCATCAGTTCCAGGGAGCCGGTCAGCACCCAGGTCTGCCCCGCCAGCGGGAGACCCTCGACCACCTTGCGCTCGCTCTGCCAATGCATGCCAAAGGCCTTGAGTTGCGCCTCGATTGCCAGCGCTTCCTCGGCTCGCCCCGGCTGATCAAAAAAGTCGCGCACAGCCTTGGCCTGCTTTTCCGCCAGGGCCTGGCGCATATCCAGCCAGTCAGCCGCAATAACGCCCTGCAACGAGCCGAATTTATCCGCCAGTTTTTGTGCGCCCCCCGGGCCTACGGAAGGAATGTCCAACTTGTCGATCAAGCCGCTCAGCGTCGCGCTGGCCGCGAATTCCGCCCCCAGCTCGCCCTGGTCCTGCGGTTCAACCCCGCGCTCGAGCAGTTGCTGGATGACCTTGGCGTTATGCGCGTCCTGGAAGAAGCTATGGATCTCGTGAGCCACTTCCAGCCCCACCTCCGGCAGGTAGGTCAGGACCTGCGGCAGGGCCTGCTGGACCCGCTCCAGGCTCGCCAGCGAGCGAGCCAGCACCTTGGCCGTTTCCTCGCCCACATCCGGGATACCCAAGGCATAGATGAAGCGGGCCAGGCTTGGTCGGCGGCTATCGGCAATGGCCGCCAGCAGCTTCTTGCTGGACAGCTCGGCAAAACCCTCCAGATCGACGATCTGGTCGAACGCCAGCGTGTACAGATCCGCCGGCGAGGTAACCAGCCCTTCATCCACCAGTTGCTCGACGCTCTTCTCGCCCAGGCCTTCGATATCCATGGCCCGGCGTGAAACGAAATGGATAATCGCCTGCTTCAACTGCGCCCCGCAGGCCAGCCGCCCGACACAGCGGTATACCGCACCTTCGCTCAGGGTCTCGCGCCCCTTGCTGCGCTTGACCAACTGCGTACGCTCAACATGCGAGCCGCATACCGGGCAATGCTGCGGGATATCGACCGGGCGGGCATCGGCCGGACGCCGTTCGACCACAACCTGTACCACCTGCGGAATGACATCGCCGGCGCGACGGATAATCACCGTGTCGCCAATCATCAGGCCCAGGCGCGCCACCTCGTCCATATTGTGCAAGGTGGCATTGGAGACTGTGACCCCGGCCACCTTGACCGGCTTCAAGCGCGCCACTGGCGTGACCGCGCCGGTACGGCCGACCTGGAACTCCACATCGAGCAATTCGGTCAGCTCTTCCATCGCCGGAAACTTGTGGGCAATCGCCCAACGCGGCTCACGTGCGCGAAAGCCCAGCTCGCGCTGAGAGGCCAGGCTGTTGACCTTGAAGACGACGCCATCGATCTCGTAGGGCAAAGCCTCGCGACGCTCACCGATCTCGCGGTAATACGCCAGGCACTCGTCGATCCCCCGGGCCAGCTTCAACTCGCGACTGATCGGTATGCCCCACTGCTTGAGCTGCTGTAGATTACCAATATGGGTATCGGCTATCTGCGCCGAAACCTGGCCCAGGCCATAGCAGCAGAATTCCAGCGGGCGGCTGGCCGTGATCTTCGAATCCAACTGACGCAAGCTGCCCGCGGCGGCATTGCGCGGGTTGGCAAAGGTCTTGCCGCCAGCTTCCAGTTGCGTGGCGTTGAGTTGCTCGAAACCGGCCTTGGACATAAAGACCTCGCCGCGCACTTCCAGCGTCGAAGGCCAGCCACTGCCTTGCAGCTTGAGGGGTACATTGCGCACGGTGCGCACATTGACACTGATGTCCTCCCCCGTGGTGCCGTCACCCCGGGTCGCACCGCGTACCAGCACACCGTCCTGATACAGCAGGCTGACCGCCAGGCCATCGAGCTTGGGCTCGCAACTGTATTCGATCTCGGCCCCCGCGCCGAACAGATCACCCGCCGGCAGGTCGAGACCTTCGATCACCCGACGATCGAACTCGCGCATGTCGGTTTCTTCGAAAGCGTTGCCCAGACTGAGCATCGGCACTTCATGGCGCACCTGGGTAAAACTCGAAAGGGCCGCGCTGCCCACGCGCTGGGTCGGTGAATCGCTCGTCACTAACTCTGGATGCGCGGCTTCCAGCGCCTTGAGCTCGTGGAACAGCCGGTCGTACTCGGCATCCGGAATACTCGGCTGGTCGAGGACGTGATAGCGGTAGTTGTGCTGATCCAGTTCGGCACGTAGCGCCAGGATTCGGGTTTCGGCGGCAGTCATGGGCATTTCTCTCGTAAAGCAAAAGAGCAGCCGAAGCTGCTCCTATTTCCAATCGGGGTGTCTCTCATCGCGCCCCGGCTCGCCTCAACACCTGCAGCCCTCAGGACTGCAATATCAAGGCGCTCCGTTAACGCTTCTGGGTCAGGGCGCGACGCTCGAACTCGACGATACGCTGGCGGTAATGCTCGATGGTCTGGGCGGTCAAGACACTGCGCTGATCATCTTTGAGCTCGCCATTGAGCTCCTGGGACAACTTGCGCGCCGCCGCGACCATCACATCGAACGCCTGCTTGGGATAACGCGGCCCCGGCAGGCCGAGGAAGAAACTGACGGCAGGCGTGCTGAAGTGGTCGATATCGTCGAGATCGAACACCCCCGGCTTGACCGCGTTGGCCATGGAAAACAGCACTTCGCCATTACCGGCCATGCTCTCGTGGCGATGGAAAATATCCATCTCGCCAAAACGCAGGCCGCTTTCAAGAATATTTTGCAGCAGAGCCGGGCCCTTGAACCCTGCGCCGTCGCGGCAGATCACGCTGATCACCAGCACTTCCTCGGCCTGCGGCTGATCCTTTTCAGCGTGCGGGCTGGAGACCTTGGTTTCGTCCGGGAAGTCATCGTCACGGCTGCTGAAGCTTGGCCCGTCATCGTCCAGGTCCAGGCTCAGGTTCATATCACCCTGGGCCGGCTCGGCAGTCCGCTTGCCACGCTTGGCCGGCTTTTCCCGGGCAGGCATGCTGACCGACGGCAGATCATGCTCGTCCAGTTGCGGTTCCTTATGGGTATCCAAGACCCGCGCCGGGCCCAAGAGCTCGGCACTGGTTTCTTCATCCGGGAGGTTGGAAAGGCTGCGATCAAGACGAAATTTCAACTTGCCTTTGCCACCGCGCATCCGGCGCCAGCCGTCAAAAAGAATACCGGCAATGACAATAATGCCGATGACGATCAGCCACTCGCGCAGACCGATTTCCATGTAATCCCGTGCCTCTAATAAATGGTTCTGTGAAGAAGGGCCTAAAGCCCTTTAAAACGTGGCGCCAACTCTATGTTCTGGCTGGCGTTTTAGCCACGTACAAGAAAATTGGACATTAAATTAGCACGACCAAAGAGAACTTTACACCGTCTGTCGCATAGTGTTGCAGCAATATCCTACAGTGCCAGCAGCACTCTTTCGCCATACAGCCGGGAAACATCTCACCAATTAAACTTCATCCCCCTACAGGCTTATAGCTCAAGCGTCGACCATTGCCATGGCTTCTTCCACATCCACCGCCACCAAGCGCGAACAGCCGGGCTCATGCATGGTCACGCCCATCAGTTGATCGGCCATTTCCATGGCGATCTTGTTGTGGGTGATGTAGATGAACTGCACCGTCTGCGACATCTCCTTGACCAGCCGCGCATAGCGTCCGACGTTGGCATCGTCCAGCGGCGCATCAACTTCATCGAGCATGCAGAACGGGGCCGGGTTCAACTTGAAAATCGCAAAGACCAGGGCCAATGCCGTCAGCGCTTTTTCACCACCCGACAGCAAATGGATCGTGCTGTTTTTCTTGCCAGGTGGACGCGCCATGATCGTTACCCCTGTATCGAGTAGATCTTCGCCCGTCAGTTCCAAATAAGCGCTGCCACCGCCGAAAACTTTTGGAAAAAGTGCCTGTAAACCGCCATTGATCTGATCAAAGGTATCCTTGAAGCGATTACGGGTTTCCTTGTCGATCTTGCGAATGACGTTTTCCAGGGTCTCGAGGGCCTCGACCAGATCGGCATCCTGGGCGTCCAGATAGCGTTTGCGCTCCGATTGCTGGCGATACTCGTCGATGGCCGCCAGGTTGATCGCTCCCAGGCGCTGAATCCGCGCAGCAATGCGCTCCAGTTCCTCCTCGGCCTCACGTTCGTTCGCCTCGCCGCTCAGGGTCGCGAGCACGCCATGCAGATCGTAGCCATCCTCCAGCAACTGGTCCTGCAAGGCCTTGCGTCGTACCGTCAGGGCCTGCCATTCCATCCGCTGCTGCTCCATCTGGCCACGGATCAACTGCGATTGCTGCTCGGCCTGGTTGCGCCGCTTCTCGGCGTCGCGCAACTCGCGATCAGCATCTTCCAGGGCGATTTGCGCGGTCTTGAGCTCCACATCGACGCTCAAACGCTTCTCGAGCAATTCCTCCAGCTTGAGCCGCAACTCTTCCAGCGGCGCTTCGCCTTCCTCCAGGTTCAGGCTCAATTGCTCGCGCTTTTCGCTGAGACGCTCGGCCTGCAGTTCGAGGCGCTCCAGCGCCTGGCGCGTGGAGTCGTACTGGGCCCGCAGGGAGCCCAGGCGAACGGCCAACTGATGGGTATGATCCTTGTGCTGGCGAGCCTCCTGACGCACGCGGTCAAGCCGCTCGCGCAAGCTGTCGCGCTGGGCCAGCAGCAACTCGCGCTGCTCGGTGTCGAGCGCCATGCTGTCGAGCGCGTCCTGCAACTGCAGGCGCGCCTCACCAATCTGTTCATGCTCAACGGCGCGCTGCTCGCCCAACTCGCCGACCTCTTCATCGAGACGAGCGCGGCGCAGGGTCAATTGCTCGGCCTTGGCCTTACTGGCCGACAACAGTGCCTTCAGTTCGCCCTGCTGGCGGGCTTCATCTTGCAGCAGCCGACGCAAATGCTCGCGGCCGGACTCCTGCTGGCGCTGTTGCGCCCGCAGGGTCTGCAATAGGCTTTCCAGCGCCACCAGTGCCTCTTCACGCTCTTCGCGCTCAGCACCCAGGCGCTGGATTTCCTGGCCACGGGCCAAAACACCACTTTGCGCCTCGCTAGCCCGACGCACCCGCAAAAACTGCCGGCCAACCCAATACCCATCGCGACTGATCAGGCTTTGATCGGCCGCCAACTGACCACGACGCGCCAGGGCCTGCTCCAGATTATCGACCGGAATCACCCGCGCCAGCCAGGGCGCCAGGTCCACAGGGCTGTCGACCTTGTCCAGGAGGCTGCCGGGCACCCGTTCGCCATCACGGGTCGCACTGACCAGGCGCAGGTCGCCCTGTTCGAACCCTGCCAGGTCAAGATCGGAAAAATCATCGACCAACACGGCCTGCAAGTCCGCCCCGAGCACGGTTTCCACCGCCAGCTCCCAGCCTGCCTCGACCTTCAACCCTTCAGCCAACCGAGGACGCTCGCTCAAGTGCTGCTCGCGCAGCCATTCGGCGGTTCCGGTGCCAGGATCAAGAGCTGCCTGCTGCAAGGCTTCCAGAGAAGCCAGGCGCCCGAGCAGACGCTGCAAGTCGCCCTGGGCCTGCTGCTGGTTCTGCGTCGCCTGGTGCAGATCCTGGCGCAGTTGCTCCAGTCGCTCGACCTGCCCTTCCTCGCTGGCCTGCAGTTCTTCAAGGGTCATTTCACTGGCAGCCAGTGCCTCGTTCAGCTCCAGGATCGCCGCATCTTCCGGGTCGGCCGCGAGCAAGGCGCGTTCTTCACTGAGCCGACGCTGGCGCTCGGCCAGACGCTCCATACTGGTTTCCAGTTGCTGGATGCGCGCCTGCTGGATTTCCGCCTGCTGGCGCGGCTCGGCCGAACGCTGGTTGAACGCATCCCACTGCTCCTGCCAGCCGTGCATGGTCGTTTCCGACTCTTCCAGGGCGGCGGCGGCCTCTTCAGCCGCAGCGCTACTCAGTTCCTGCTCGGGAGCGAGCATCTCCAGCTCCTCGCCCAGCGTGGCCAGCAAGGTACGGTCGTGGCCCAAATGGGATTCGGTTTCCAGGCGTGAGCGCTCGGCCTCGCGCAAGTCGTCCTGCAACTGGCGCAATCGCTGCTGGCCATGCTGAATACTTTGCTCGACCCGGGCAATATCGCCGCCCACCGAGTAAAAACGCCCCTGAACCAGATTGAAGCGCTCGGACAACTCGTGATGACCGTCGCGCAGGCGCTCGATGCTCGCATCGGCATTGCGCTGCTCGGCCACCAGGGCCTCGAAGCTGACTTCCTGATTGCCGATAATCGCTTCGCGCTGACCGACCTGCTCGTTCAGTGCCTGCCAACGCAAGGCCGACAACTGTGCCTTCAGCTGACGCTCCTCGGCTTTGTGTTCCTGATACTTCTCCGCAGCCTGGGCCTGGCGATGCAAGCGCTCCAACTGGCGCTCCAGCTCATCGCGCAAGTCGGTCAGGCGCGCCAGATTCTCATGGGTACGGCGAATACGGTTCTCGGTTTCGCGGCGACGCTCCTTGTACTTGGAGATGCCCGCCGCCTCTTCGATAAAGTTGCGCAGCTCTTCGGGCTTGGCCTCGATCAGCTTGGAAATCATCCCCTGCTCGATAATCGAGTAGCTGCGCGGGCCCAGGCCGGTGCCCAGGAAGATATCGGTAATGTCGCGCCGGCGGCATTTCGCGCCATTGAGAAAGTAGGTGTTCTGGCTGTCGCGGGTGACCTTGCGCCGGATCGAGATTTCCGCATAGGCCGCGTACTCGCCGACCAGCGTACCGTCGGAGTTGTCGAAGACCAGCTCGATGCTCGCCTGGCTGACCGGCTTGCGACTGGTGGAGCCGTTGAAGATGACGTCGGTCATCGACTCGCCACGCAGGTTTTTCGCCGAACTTTCGCCCATGACCCAGCGTACGGCGTCGATAATATTCGACTTGCCGCACCCATTCGGCCCGACGACCGCCGCCATGTTACTGGGGAAGTTCACCGTGGTCGGATCGACGAAGGACTTGAATCCCGCCAGCTTGATGCACTTGAGCCGCACGTTTAATCGACCGCCAGGGCAGAGAGAATCGACTCGCAACTGCGCCGGGCGTAGTCAGTCAGGACTTCGCGGATACGCACCAGGTCCCGGGCGACCACGGCTTCGAGCAGCTGGCTCAAAATGGCCAGGTAGTCGCTCATTTGCGCCTTGCGCTGCTCCAGCGACAGGAAATAGGCGCGGCTCATGGCCGGCTGCAGGTTCTCGACGGTCTCCTGCAGGTACGGGTTGTCGGCGAAAGGATAGGCGGCGCGCATCACGTTGAAACAGTCTTCGACGAAGCCGCGGATATCCTGGCGTGAGCAACTGTCATTGAGGCGCTGCTGGATCTGCAGGAATGCCGCCAGGTCCGTCGGCACCTGCCAGCGTTGCGCGACCGCGTTGCCCAGCAGGATATATAGCTCACTCATCAGGGTGCACAGGCTCTGCACCTTGTGCGCACTGAGTTCGGTCACATGCGCACCACGACGAGGCAGGATCGCGACCAAATGGCGGCGCTCGAGAATCAGCAACGCTTCACGCACCGACCCTCGGCTGACATTCAGTGCCAGGGTGACCTTCTGCTCCTGAATACGCTCCCCAGGCCGCAATTCGCCACGAATGATGCGCTCGGCAAGGTGGTGAGCGATCTGCTCGGAGAGGCTGTCTGGCGCCTTGAACGTCATGGTTTTCCTTGAAAAATCTTCGAACGGTGCAAGCCGCGCAGTGTAGCGCACTTGACCAGGCCTCGCGCAGAGGCCAATGCGCGGAATATGGCACGCCTTGAGCTTTCAAATCAGCAGCTAGGCTGAATGAAAGGGCAGGTTGCCCATGGATAACGGCACCTTTTTTACAGCGAAACACGGCGTCCAAGCCAGCCTTTCCAAGAGCCTCAGAATTTTCTGACTTTCAAGTCAGAATTTTATTGACCAAAAAGTCAGACCGCTCTAGATTCTGCGCTTATCGCCCAACAACAATAATGAGTCTGCGAGGCCTTCCGTGATCCAGTTTCTACTCAACCAGGAACTCCGTAGCGAGCACGCCCTGGACCCCAATCTGACGGTGCTCGAGTACCTGCGCGAGCACCTGGGTAAACCCGGGACCAAGGAGGGCTGCGCCAGTGGTGACTGCGGCGCCTGCACGGTGGTCGTCGCCGAGTTGCACCACGACGACAGCGACCATGCGCAACTGCGTTATCGCAGCCTCAACTCCTGCCTGACCTTCGTGGCTTCGCTACACGGCAAGCAGTTGATCAGCGTCGAAGACCTCAAGCACCAGGGCCAATTGCACAGCGTGCAGCAGGCCATGGTCGAATGCCATGGCTCGCAATGCGGCTTCTGCACCCCAGGCTTTGTGATGTCGCTGTTCGCCCTGCAGAAAAACGACGACACCGCCGATCCGCACAAGGCCCACGAAGCCCTGGCCGGCAATCTATGCCGTTGCACCGGCTACCGGCCGATCCTCACCGCCGCCAAGCAGGCGTGTTGCAACCCGGCGCCCGACCAGTTTGACCGTGGAGAAGCGGCAACCATTGCGCGCCTCAAGGCCATTGCCCCCACGGAAACCGGCGAGTTGAATTCGGGCGACAAACGTTGCCTGGTGCCGCTGACCGTGGCCGACCTGGCCGACCTTTACGGCTCCCATCCAGAGGCCCGGCTGCTGGCTGGCGGCACCGATCTGGCACTGGAAGTCACACAGTTGCACCGCAGCCTGCCGGTGATGATTTATGTCGGCAATATCGCCGAACTCAAACGCATCGAACACTTCGACGACCGCCTGGAAATCGGCGCGGCGGTGCCCCTCTCCGACTGCTACGACGTGCTCAAGGCGCAATACCCGGACTTTGGCGAACTGCTGCAGCGGTTCGCCTCCCTGCAAATCCGCAACCAGGGCACCCTGGGCGGCAACATCGGCAATGCCTCGCCCATCGGTGACTCACCACCGCTGCTGATTGCCCTGGGTGCGCAACTGCTGCTGCGCAAAGGCGACACCACCCGCCTGCTGGCCCTGGAAGACTACTTTATCGACTACCGGGTCACCGCCCGCCAGGACAGCGAATTCATTGAAAAAATCATCGTGCCCCGCGCCAGCGACCAGCAGACCTTCCGCGCCTACAAGGTCTCCAAGCGCCTGGATGACGATATCTCGGCGGTCTGCGCAGCCTTCAACCTGCGCCTCGACAACGGCGTGATCCTCGACGCACGCATCGCCTTTGGCGGCATGGCAGCCATTCCCAAGCGAGCCTCGACCTGTGAACAGGTACTCAAGGGCGCCACCTGGAACCTGGCCACGGTCGAGCGCGCGTGCCAGGCCCTGGCACAGGACTTCACCCCGCTCTCGGATTTTCGGGCCAGCAAGGAATACCGCTTGCTCAGCGCACAGAACCTGCTGCGCAAATACTTTATCGAGCTGCAAACACCGCATATCGAGACTCGGGTGACCGCTTATGTCTAACCATTATCACGTCGAGAAAACCCAGGCAGAGCTGGCCGTACTGTTCGCCCAGGGCCTGACCACCGGGGTAGGACGCAGCGTCAGGCACGACAGTGCCGACAAGCATGTGGCCGGCGAGGCGGTGTACATCGATGATCGCCTGGAATTCCCCAATCAGTTGCACGTCTATGCGCGAATGTCCGACCGGGCTCATGCGCGGATCATCCGCATCGATACCGCACCGTGCTACGCCTTCGAGGGCGTCCGCATTGCCATCACCCATGAAGACATTCCCGGCCTCAAGGACATCGGCCCCCTGCTGCCTGGCGATCCGTTGCTGGCCATCGATACAGTCGAATTTGTCGGCCAGCCGGTACTGGCAGTGGCGGCCCGCGACCTGGCGACCGCACGCCTGGCGGCGATGGCGGCCGTGATCGAGTACGAGGATCTGGAACCGGTACTGGATGTGGTCGAAGCCCTGCGCAAACGCCATTTCGTGCTCGACAGCCATACCCATCAGCGCGGCGACTCGGCCAGCGCCCTGGCCGGTGCTGCACATCGCCTCCAAGGAACGCTGCATATCGGCGGCCAGGAGCACTTTTACCTGGAAACCCAGATCTCCTCGGTGATGCCCACCGAAGACGGCGGTATGATTGTCTACTGCTCGACCCAGAACCCCACCGAAGTGCAGAAACTGGTGGCCGAAGTACTCGACGTCTCGATGAACAAGATCGTCGTCGATATGCGCCGCATGGGCGGCGGCTTTGGCGGCAAGGAAACCCAGGCTGCCAGCCCGGCCTGCCTGTGCGCGGTGGTCGCGTGCCTGACCGGCCAACCGACCAAGATGCGCCTGCCACGGGTCGAAGACATGCTGATGACCGGCAAGCGCCATCCGTTCTACATCGAGTACGACGTCGGTTTCGATGACCGCGGCCGCCTGCACGGGATCCAGTTGGAACTGGCGGGCAACTGCGGGTGCTCACCTGATCTGTCGGCCTCCATCGTCGACCGCGCGATGTTCCACGCCGACAACGCCTATTACCTGGGCGATGCCACCATCAATGGCCATCGCTGCAAGACCAACACCGCGTCCAATACCGCCTATCGCGGCTTCGGCGGCCCCCAGGGCATGGTCGCCATCGAAGAGGTGATGGACAGCATTGCCCGCCACCTGGGCCTCGATCCGCTGGCCGTGCGCAAGGCCAACTACTACGGCAAGACCGAGCGCAACGTCACTCACTACCACCAGACGGTCGAGCACAACATGCTCGAGGAAATGACCGCCGAGCTCGAAGCCAGCAGCCAGTATGCCGAGCGACGCGAAAGCATCCGGCTCTACAACGCCCACAGCCCGGTGCTGAAAAAGGGCCTGGCCCTGACGCCGGTGAAATTCGGCATCTCCTTTACCGCCAGCTTTCTCAATCAGGCCGGCGCGCTGGTGCATGTCTATACCGACGGCAGCATCCACCTCAACCACGGCGGCACCGAAATGGGCCAGGGTCTGAACACCAAGGTCGCGCAAGTGGTCGCCGAGGTGTTCCAGGTCGAGATCGACCGGGTACAGATCACCGCGACCAACACCGACAAAGTGCCCAACACCTCGCCCACCGCGGCTTCCAGCGGTGCGGACCTCAATGGCAAGGCGGCGCAGAACGCCGCCGAGATCATCAAGCAGCGCCTGGTCGAGTTTGCCGCGAAGCAGTACCGGGTCAGCGAGGAAGACGTTGAGTTTCGCAGCGGCCACGTGCGCGTCCGCGAGCAGATCCTGACATTCGAGGCGCTGATCCAGCAGGCCTATTTCGCCCAGGTCTCGCTGTCGAGCACCGGCTTCTACAAAACCCCGAAAATCTATTACGACCGCAGCCAGGCCCGGGGCCGGCCGTTCTACTACTTCGCCTTCGGAGCCGCCTGCGCCGAAGTGCTGGTCGACACCCTGACCGGCGAATACAAAATGCTGCGCACCGATATCCTCCATGACGTCGGCGCCTCGCTGAACCCGGCCATCGATATCGGCCAGGTGGAGGGCGGCTTTATCCAGGGCATGGGCTGGCTGACCATGGAAGAACTGGTATGGAACGCCAAGGGCAAGCTGATGACCAACGGCCCGGCCAGCTACAAGATTCCGGCAGTGGCTGATATGCCCCTGGATCTGCGGGTCCGGCTGGTGGAAAACCGCAAGAACCCCGAGGACACGGTGTTCCATTCCAAGGCCGTTGGCGAACCCCCCTTTATGCTGGGCATTGCCGCCTGGTGCGCCATCAAGGATGCCGTGGCGAGCCTGGCCGACTATCGGCTGCAACCGCACATCGATGCCCCGGCCACGCCGGAGCGGGTGCTCTGGGGTTGCGAACAGATGCGCCAGGCCAAGGCCGCCACGTCCGCTGTTGCCGCCCAGGAACTGGCGTCATCCTGACCTGTAGGAGCGAGCCTGCTCGCGAGTTTTATCCGGAGACCGCATATGAACAACTGGATCAGCGCCCTCGCCGACCTGCAGGACCAGGGCGAACCCTGCGTACTGGTGACCATCATCGAAGAGCTCGGCTCCACACCGCGCAATGCCGGTTCGAAAATGGTCGTCAGCGCGAGCCATAGCTACGACACCATCGGTGGCGGGCATCTGGAATTCAAGGCCATGCAGATCGCCCGGGAGATGCTCGTCAGCGGGCGCCAGGACACTCATCTGGAGCGTTTCAGCCTGGGGGCCAGCCTCGGCCAGTGCTGTGGCGGGGCGACGGTCCTGCTGTTCGAACCCATGGGCCAGGTCCAGGCGCATATCGCCGTGTTCGGCGCCGGGCATGTCGGCCGGGCACTGGTGCCCCTGCTGGCCAGCCTGCCGTGCCGGATCAGTTGGATCGACTCACGCGAGCAGGAATTCCCCAGCCGGATCCCCCGGGGCGTACGCCGGATTGTCAGCGAAGAACCGGTGGAGGAAATCGATCACCTGCCGACAGGGTGTTATTACATCGTCATGACCCATAATCACCCCCTGGATCTGGAACTCAGTGCGGCGATCCTCAAGCGTAACGACTTCGCCTACTTCGGCCTGATCGGTTCGAAGACCAAGCGCATGAAATTCGACCATCGCCTGCGTGATCGCGGCGTCGACAATAGCGTACTGCAACGCATGCGTTGCCCGATGGGGCTGGCCGAGGTCAAGGGCAAGCTGCCCGTGGAAATCGCCATCTCCATTGCCGGCGAAATCATCGCCACCTACAACGCCCATTTCGGCCAGGCCACCCACCGCGCCGAACCCATTGCCAAACTGCTGCCGGCCTCGCGTCGCAGCCAAGCCACTCCTTGAGGACACCATGCCATCAACCCGCAAAGCCTACCGTGCCGCCATTCTGCACAGCGTCGCCGACCCGGCCGAAGTCGGTATCGACGCCTCCTATGAATACTTCGAGGACGGCCTTCTGGTCGTCGACCAGGGCAAAATCAGCGCCCTGGGCCATGCCAGCGAACTGCTACCGACCCTGGCGGCCGATATCGACATCCTCCATTACCCGGATGCACTGATTACCCCAGGCTTTATCGACACCCATATCCACCTGCCACAGACCGGCATGGTCGGCGCCTATGGCGAGCAACTGCTGGACTGGCTCAACACCTACACCTTCCCCTGCGAAAGCCAGTTCGCCGACCCGGAGCATGCGGCCGAGGTCGCCGATATTTTCGTCAAGGAGCTGCTGCGCAACGGCACCACCACCGCGCTGGTCTTTGGCAGCGTGCACCCACAGTCGGTCAATGCGTTTTTCGAAGTGGCCGAGCGCCTTGACCTGCGCATGATCGCCGGCAAGGTGATGATGGACCGCAACGCCCCGGACTACCTGACCGACACCGCGCAATCGGGCTACGCCGAGAGCAAGGCGCTGATCGAGCGCTGGCACGGCAAGGGTCGCCTGCACTATGCGGTCACCCCGCGTTTCGCGCCGACCAGTACCCCGGAACAACTGACCCTGGCCGGGCAATTGCTGGGCGAATACCCGGACCTGTACATGCAGACCCATATCAGCGAGAACCTGCAGGAAATCGCCTGGGTCAAGGAGCTGTTCCCGGAGCGCAAGGGCTACCTGGACGTCTACGATCACTATCAGTTGCTGGGCGAGCGCTCGGTCTTCGCCCACGGCGTGCACCTGTGCGACGACGAATGCGCGCGCCTGGCCGAAACCGGCTCGGCGGTGTCGTTCTGTCCGACCTCGAACTTCTTCCTTGGCAGCGGCCTGTTCAATCTGCCCATGGCCGAGAAGCACAAGTTGAATGTGGGCGTGGGCACGGATGTCGGTGGCGGCACCAGCTTCTCGATCCTGCAAACGCTGAACGAGGCGTACAAGGTCATGCAGTTGCAGGGCGCACGGCTAAGCCCGTTCAAGTCGTTGTACCTGGCGACCCTGGGCGGCGCCCGGGCGTTGCGCCTGGAAGAACGGATCGGCGACCTGCGTCCGGGCAGCGATGCCGACTTCCTGGTACTCGATTATCACGCCACGCCACTGCTCAGCTATCGCCTGCAACAGGCCAAGCATATTGCCGAGGTCCTGTTTGTCCTGATGACCCTGGGCGATGACCGGACCGTGCTGCAAACCTATGCCGCCGGCAACCTCGTCCACCAGCGATAAAAAAAGCCCGCAGCCCCTCGATCGACGGGCTGCGGGCTTTGTCTGGACGGCTTAGAGCTTGGCGCTGGAACGTCCAGGCTTCTTGGTCTGCAGCAGATGTGAAAAGACTGCATGCAGATCGTCGGAAGCCCCTTCCTCTTCGAGGTTGAGCTTGCTGTCGATATGGTCCATGTGGTGCATCATCAGGCTGACGGCCAGAGGGGCATTGCGAGCCTCGATAGCATCGATCAGTTGGGTATGCTCATCGTAGGAACAGTGCGAGCGGTTACCGCTTTCGTACTGGGCGATGATCAGCGAAGTCTGCGACACCAGGCTGCGCTGGAAATTGATCAGCGGGGCATTTTTGGCCGCTTCGGCCAACTTCAGGTGGAACTCGCCGGAAAGCCGGATACCCGCCCCGCGATCCCCTCGGGAAAAGCTCTCGCGTTCCTCGTTGACCATCTGCCGCAACTCGGCCAGTTGCTCGGCCGTGGCATGCTCGACCGCCAGTTCGGTGATTGCCTTTTCGACCAGACGCCGGGAGAAAAACACCTGACGCGCCTCTTCGACACTCGGGCTGGCCACTACTGCGCCGCGGTTGGGTCGTAGCAGCACCACGCTTTCATGGGCCAGGCGGGACAAGGCGCGCCGAATGATCGTACGGCTGACACCGAAGATTTCGCCCAGCGCTTCCTCACTCAACTTGGTACCGGGGGCCAGGCGTTGTTCGAGGATGGCCTCGAAGATATGCGCATAGACCATATCGTCCTGGGTTCCGCTGCGGCCGGCTTTGCCTGCTCGCGGTTGTTTCTTGAGGGGTTGCAGCTGTTCGTTCATGGGCACTCGGGTCGAAGGACGGCGGCGAAGAGACCGTAACTTTAGTACGGCCGGGCCGGCCGCAAGCAAATATCGCAAAAAAACAGCACACATTGTACACAAAGCTTGATGGCGAAACGACTGTACGGTCAATTGCTGCGCCGGCTGTACCGCAATAAACAGGGTATTTTGCGATTAATCTTGATGGCTGCCCCGCCTGCACCCAGAACAAGGAAGCCCTATGACCCACGCCACCCAAACGCGCCTGCGCCCGTTGGCCGACACCTCGCCTGCCGCTGTCGTCGCCGGTTTTATCGCGATGATGACCGGCTACACCAGTTCCCTCGTCCTGATGTTCCAGGCTGGCCAGGCCGCCGGACTGACCAGCGGTCAGATTTCATCGTGGATCTGGGCCCTGTCGATCGGCATGGGCATCTGCAGCATCGGTTTGTCGCTGCGCTATCGCACCCCCATTACCATCGCCTGGTCGACCCCTGGCGCAGCCCTGCTGATTACCAGCCTGGCCGGCGTGAGTTACGGCGAAGCCATTGGTGCCTACATCACCTGCGCTGTCCTGGTGACCATCTGCGGCCTGACCGGCAGCTTCGAACGCCTGGTCAAGCGCTTGCCCTCCTCCCTGGCGGCCGCTCTGCTGGCCGGGATCCTGTTCAAGATCGGCAGCGAAATTTTCGTCGCCGCGCAGCATCGCACCGGGCTGGTACTCGGGATGTTTTTCACCTACCTGATCGTCAAGCGCCTCTCGCCCCGCTATGCGGTGCTCGGCGCGCTGCTGATCGGCACCGCGCTGTCCGGCATGCTGGGCCTGCTCGACTTCAGCAGTTTCAGCCTGGAAGTGGCAACACCGGTCTGGACCACACCGTCGTTTTCCCTGGCCGCCACCATCAGTATCGGCATTCCGCTGTTCGTGGTCGCCATGACCTCGCAGAACATGCCCGGCATCGCCGTGTTGCGCGCCGACGGCTATAACGTCCCGGCCTCGCCGCTGATCAGCACCACGGGGATCGCCTCGCTGCTGCTGGCACCGTTCGGCTCCCACGGCATCAACCTGGCGGCAATCAGTGCCGCCATCTGCACCGGGTCGCATGCCCACGAAGACCCGGCCAAGCGCTACACCGCAGCCGTCTGGTGCGGAATCTTCTATCTGATTGCCGGGACCTTTGGCGCGACCCTGGCCGCCTTGTTTGCCGCACTGCCCAAGGAGCTGGTGCTGTCGATTGCCGCCCTGGCCTTGTTCGGCTCGATCATCAACGGCCTGAGCGTGGCGATGAACGAACCCAAGGAGCGCGAAGCGGCGTTGATCACGTTCATGGTCACAGCTTCAGGCTTCACCCTGTTCTCGGTGGGCTCGGCCTTCTGGGGAATTGTCGCGGGTGTGCTGACGTTGATGATCCTCAACTGGCGTAAAGGCTGACCTTTAACACCCGCTGTTCGGTAGGCGCGCCCCCCGCCTACCGAACGCTTTGGGCCAGCCGGATCAATTCAAGCGAAAATGCCCCACCATCCCTTTCAACTGCGCCCCCAACTGCGCCAGTTCCAGACTGGACCTGGTATTGCCCTGCATCGCCAACGCTGATTGATCGGCACTGGCACGGATGCTGGTCACACTGCGATTGATTTCCTCGGCCACCGAGCTCTGCTGCTCCGCTGCCGCAGCGATCTGCTGATTCATCTGCTGGATCTGCGACACCGCTACGGCAATGCTGCCCAGCGCACTTTCGGTCTGTAGCGCATCGCTGACCGCCAGCTTGACCAACTCGCCACTGTCCTGGATCTGCCGCACCGACGACTGCGCGGCCAGGCGCAATGCGCTGACCAGTTGCTCGATCTCTCCGGTCGACTGCTGGGTACGTCGGGCCAACGCCCGCACCTCGTCGGCGACCACGGCAAAACCACGCCCCTGCTCACCAGCCCGCGCTGCTTCGATGGCCGCATTGAGCGCCAGCAGATTGGTCTGCTCCGCCACACTCTTGATCACCTCCAGCACCGAACCAATGTTCTGGATCTGTGTGCTGAGGCTGCCGATACTCTGGCTGGCCGACTGCGCCGAGTCCGCCAGCAGCTCGATACGCTGCATGCTCTGGCGCACCACCACCTGACCGCTGTCAACCTTGCCATCAGCGGCCTGGGCCGCCTGGGCAGCTTCCTCGGCATTGCGCGCAACGTCGTGCACAGTCGCGGTCATCTGGTTCATTGCGGTCGCAACCTGCTCGGTCTCCTCCTTCTGGCTGCTGACCTCTTTATGGGTCTGTTCGGTCACTGCCGACAACGAATGAGCCGAGCTCGCCAACTGCTCGATGCTCGCCTGCAAACCACTGACGATCCCGCTCAGTCCCGAACTCATCTGCTGCATGGCGCGCATCAGTTGGCCGATCTCATCACGCCGCTCAACCTCCACCCGCCCGGTCAAGTCGCCAGCGGCGATCTGCTCGGCTACGCGAATCACGCTGCGCAACGGGCCGACGATCAATCGGGTAATCAACCAGGCGGCAATCAGACCGACCAGCAAGGCCAGGGCCGAAGAGCCGAGAATCAATAGGGCGTTGTGCTTGAGTTCCGCCTGCATGGCAGCATCTTCGGCGGCATAGGCCTGATCGACACGCTCAGTCACCTGGTTAGCACGCTCATGCAACTGCCGATAGACCTGTTTCTCCCGCTCAAGCAGATCGGTGTACTCGGCGAGCTTTTCACTGAAGCTGGCGATATGGCCGGTAACCTCGTTAAGCACCGTCTGGTACCCGGCATCCTTGATCGTCGTTTTCAATTGCTCCGCCTGGGCCAGGGCCTGCGCCGCCTGCTCGATCCGCCCCTGACTCTGGCTGTCATCGCCCTTGCGGCTCTGATCCAGGCGCACCCGCGCCTCGTTCATAGCCTGGAGCATCAAGCGTGAAACCTGGCTGACCTGGTTGGCCTGCTCGATAAACTCGGCCCCTTCGCGCCCCTGACTGTCCTTGAGCGTATAGGCACCATCATCTGCCAGGCCGGCTTGCAATACATCGAGATTATTGGCCACGCTGGACACCGACCAACTGGCCATCTCCAGCGCCAGCTCCTTGGTCTGACTCAGTTCGACGAATTCGTCGAAGGCTTGCCGATAAGCCCCCAGCGCCTGCTCGACATCGACCATGATCGGCGCATTTTCCACTGACTGCGCCTTGAGCTCCACTGCCAGCACCTGCAAGCCCGCAACCCCTTGGCGCAGGGCATCGGCGCTTTCAGTATCGCCATGCAGGGCGTAGTCCTTTTCTATCAGGCGCAGCTTGAGCAGGCCGCCATTCAGTGTGGACATCTGCTTGAGGCCGTCGACACGCTGGCTGATGGTCTGCAGCGACCAGACCCCGATGGCCGCCACCCAGAGCGTCAACAGCAACACCAGGGCAAACCCGACACCCAGCTTCTTCGCCATACCGAGGTTGGCGAAACGTCCTTGCATGGCCGATATCATTGCACTGCGCCCCTATCCGAATGCCATATGCCAGTAAAGGCCATTCAATATTGGTGCAGAGTCGCAATGCCATCCCCCACAGCACAAGCCTGGGTGGCGCCAATAATGGCAAAAAGCTACGTTGAGGTCGCTTTCAGAACGGTCAAGGTCGATCCTCCAGCCCCAGCCACGACGGACCGCCGGGCCGCGACCTAGATCGCCGTGACCCCACCATCCACCGCCAGTGCATGGCCGGTCGTGAACGCGGCCCCATCGCTGCACAGATAGAGCACGGCACTGGCAATCTCCTCGACCTTGCCGATGCGTCCGACAGGGTGCATGGCGGCGGCATACTCGGCCTTTTTCGGATCAGCCTCATAGGCGCGTCGGAACATATCGGTATCGATCACTGCCGGGCATACCGCATTGACGCGAATTTTCTTCTTCGCGTACTCGATAGCCGCCGATTTGGTCAGGCCGATCACTGCATGCTTGGACGCACTGTAGATACTCATCTTCGGTGCCGCGCCCAGGCCGGCCACGGAAGCGGTATTGACGATGGCCCCGCCACCCTGGGCCAGCAGCAGCGGCAATTGATACTTCATGCACAGCCAGACGCCCTTGACGTTGACGCCCATGATGGCGTCAAACTCATCGACACTGCCCTCGGCCAGCCGACCCTGTTCGATTTCGATCCCGGCATTGTTGAAGGCATAGTCCAGGCGTCCGTATGCCTCGAGCGTGCGCGCCATCAACTGCTGGACGTCGGCCTCACGAGTGACGTTGCACGGTACGAAAAGCGCATCGCCTCCCGCTTCACGAATCAACATCGCCGTACCTTCGCCACCCGCCACATCCAAGTCGGCCACCACCACCTTCAAACCTTCGGCGGCGAACGCCAGGGCCGTGGCGCGCCCAATACCTGCCGCCGCGCCCGTTACCAAGGCCACCTGGCCGGAAAACACCATGCTCATGATTCAGTCCTCAAAGGTTGCGTGCTTATCGCCTGGCCGCAGTCTAGCCAGAGCCACCGTCCTCCCGGCAGCACTATCCAAGAGCCGGTTAGGGGCTTATGCACCCAGGTGATAAAGGGCCCGGAGTGACCATCACCACAATCGATCCGACTTTATTCGCCAGCCTTGCGCCGCTTGCCGGAATGCCTGCAAGGGTCTATCAACTAAGCTTTGCCACCACCCGAGTGCCAGCCATGACCACCCAGACCAACCGCCAGTTCCTGCTTGCCAAACGCCCTGTGGGACCTGCGACCCGCGACACCTTTACCTATCAGGAAGTCGCCGTGGGTGAGCCGGCGGACGGGCAAATCCTGGTGAAGAACCAGTTCCTTTCCCTCGACCCCGCCATGCGTGGCTGGATGAACGAAGGCAAGTCCTATATACCGCCCGTCGGCATTGGCGATGTGATGCGCGCCCTCGGTGTGGGCCAGGTCATCGCTTCGAACCATCCCGGGTACGCTGTCGGCGACTACGTGAACGGCGCCCTGGGCGTCCAGGATTACTACCTCGGCGCGCCACACGGTTTCTACAAGGTAGATCCGCAACTGGCGCCACTGCCGCGCTACCTTTCAGTGCTGGGCATGACGGGAATGACCGCCTACTTCGCGTTACTCGACATCGGCGCGCCCAAGCCGGGGGACACCGTGGTAGTTTCCGGCGCCGCAGGTGCGGTGGGCAGCATCGCCGGGCAGATTGCCAAGCTCAAAGGCTGCCGCGTGGTCGGCATCGCGGGCGGCCAGGAAAAATGCCGCTTCCTGATCGAAGAACTGGGCTTCGACGGCGCCATCGACTACAAGAGCGAAGATGTCCAGGCCGGGCTCAAGCGCGAATGCCCCAAAGGCGTCGATGTGTATTTCGATAATGTCGGCGGCGAGATCCTCGACGCCGTGCTCAGCCGCCTGGCACTGAAAGCGCGGGTGGTGATCTGCGGGGCAATCAGCCAGTACAACAACAAGGAAGCAGTCAAGGGTCCGGCCAATTACCTGGCGCTGCTGGTCAACCGCGCCCGAATGGAAGGCTTTGTGGTGATGGACTACATCGCCCAGTACCCGGCGGCCGGGCAGGAAATAGCCGGCTGGCTAGCCAAGGGCCAGCTCAAGAGCAAGGAAGATATCGTCGAAGGGCTGGAAAACTTCCCCGAGATGCTGATGAAATTGTTCAGCGGGGAGAATTTCGGCAAGCTGGTGCTGAAGGTTTGACCGCAGATTTGCCAAGCAAGCCAGCGCCTACAGGTCTGTAGACGCTGGCTTCAGGCTTAGGCCAGTTCGGCGACGACCGACGCCAGGGCCTGGGCCGGATCGGCAGCCTGGCTGATCGGGCGACCAATCACCAGGTAATCCGAACCGGCATCCAGGGCCTGACGTGGCGTCAGAATCCGCCGCTGGTCATCCTGGGCGCTACCGGCTGGGCGGATCCCTGGTGTCACCAGTTGCAGCGACGGGTGCGCGGCCTTCAACGCCTGGGCCTCCAGGGCCGAACAGACCAAACCGTCCAGACCGGCCTTCTCGGCCAATGCCGCCAGGCGCAACACCTGAACCTGAGGCTCGACGTCCAGACCGATACCTGCCAGATCCTCACGCTCCATGCTGGTCAGCACGGTAACCCCGATCAACAACGGCTTCGGCCCGCTGCGCTGGTCCAGCACGTCACGGCACGCAGCCATCATGCGCAATCCACCCGAGCAGTGAACATTGACCATCCACACACCCATTTCCGCCGCAGCCTTGACCGCCATCGCCGTGGTGTTGGGAATGTCGTGGAATTTCAGGTCGAGAAACACCTCGAACCCCTTGTCGCGCAAGGTGCCGACGATTTCTGCGGCGCAGCTGGTGAACAACTCCTTGCCGACCTTGACCCGACACAGCTTGGGGTCCAGTTGATCGGCCAACTTCAGGGCGGCGTCACGGGTGGGGTAATCCAGGGCGACGATGATAGGAGTCTGGCAGACGGACATGGGCGGGCTCTCAGGCAGGTCGAAATCGGCGCGCATTGTAGCGGAACCTGGGGCAGTCCGGGACCCGATGATCGGTAAATGTCCTGCCACGCGCCAAAAGTGCCCACCTTTGCACCCAATAGAACCGGAGTCGTTGTCGCAGAACGACAAAATATCCTCGCCACGACCCCTTTTGCGCCTTTTACGACCTCTGTGCACGTACTGGCACGCCCGCTGCAGCCCCACCGGCGAGCTTTCCTCAAATGGCTAGGGAGTCGTCCGTCATGAATACGCAACTCAAACCCACCCTGGGTACGCTGCACCTGTGGGGCATTGCCGTGGGCCTGGTCATTTCCGGCGAGTACTTCGGCTGGAGCTACGGCTGGGGCGTGGCCGGAACCCTGGGGTTTCTGGTGACCTCAATCATGGTCGCGACCATGTACAGCTGCTTTATTTTCAGTTTCACCGAGCTGACCACAGCGATTCCTCATGCCGGCGGGCCATTCGCCTACAGCCGTAGGGCATTTGGCGAAAAAGGCGGGCTCATTGCCGGGCTGGCAACACTGATCGAATTTGTCTTCGCTCCACCGGCGATTGCCTTGGCCATTGGTGCCTACTTGAATGTGCAATTTCCGGCGCTCGACCCCAAGCACGCCGCCGTCGGCGCCTATATCGTATTTATGGGCCTGAACATACTTGGCGTAAAACTGGCCGCCACCTTTGAGCTGATCGTCTGCGTACTCGCGGTGGGTGAACTGCTGGTATTTATGGGCGTGGTCGCGCCTGCCTTCAGCTTCAGCAACTTTGCCCTGAATGGTTGGGCCGGCGCGGACACCTTTGGCGCACCAGCCATTGCCGGCATGTTCGCGGCCATCCCCTTCGCCATCTGGTTCTTTCTCGCCATCGAGGGTGCGGCCATGGCGGCCGAAGAGGCCAAAGACCCCAAGCGGACGATCCCCAAGGCCTATATCAGCGGAATCCTCACCCTTGTACTGCTGGCCATGGGCGTCATGTTCTTCGCGGGCGGCGTGGGGGATTGGCGTACCCTATCAAATATCAACGACCCATTGCCTCAAGCCATGAAAGCCGTGGTTGGCGAAAGCTCCGGCTGGCTGCACATGCTGGTCTGGATCGGCTTGTTTGGTCTGGTCGCCAGCTTTCACGGGATTATTCTTGGCTACTCTCGCCAGTTCTTCGCCCTCGCGCGCGCCGGCTACCTGCCAGCCTCCCTGGCCAAACTGTCACGCTACCAGACACCCCACCGGGCAATCATCGCTGGCGGCCTGATTGGCATCGCAGCCATCTACAGCGATGGCCTGATCAACCTGGGAGGGATGAGCCTGACTGCCGCGATGATTACCATGGCCGTGTTTGGCGCAATCGTGATGTACATCATGAGCATGCTCAGCCTGTTCAAGCTGCGGCAGAGTGAACCGCTGCTGGAACGTACCTTCCGTGCCCCGGGATACCCGTTTGTCCCGGCAATTGCACTGCTATTGGCCGTGGTGTGCCTGGCTGCGATGATCTGGTTCAACGGCCTGATCGGATTGATTTTCCTTGGCTTCATTGCCGCCGGCTTTGTCTACTTCTCCCTCACGGCGCGTTTGCGCGCGGCGGCCCCCGTCGATGCGATGCTGACAGGTCTATAAGGCTATTCGGGCAGAAGGGACCTATAATTGAAACCCAGAGATGATATTGACTCTAAGTGGTAGGTAGGTAGCCGAAGCAAATCCTTTGCCCGGCGCCTGCCATTTCAAGGAGAGCCCTATGCCCTGGTATGCCTGGCTGATTATGGCGATCGCTATCGGTTCGATCGTCGGAGGCCTGATGATGCTGCGCGACACGGCCAAAAAACTCCCGCTCACCGAAGAGCAGCTCAAGCGCATCCATGAGCGCAACGCGCAAATGGATGCCAAGGAAGCTAAAGACCGCTAACCCCCCCCAATCCCCTCATCCACCTAGGATCGAGGGGATTTTTACATGGGTATTCTTCATGGGCATGACCTACGCCAAACATGGATTTTACCTACGGATAAAAGGGGAAGCCTCTTGTATGAAATATCGCAAAGTTACTTGGCAAGGAATAAATGACAACCGGCATTTAACTTTTGCCTGGGTAACATGAGGGCATTGCCATTGGAGGCCCTCATGCGCTATTCACAAGAACATAAAGCCCGAACTCACCAGCGCATCATCAAGGAGGCAGCTTCTCGCTTTAGACGTGACGGCATCGGAGCAACGGGCCTGCAACCATTGATGAGGGCCCTGGGGCTGACCCATGGCGGCTTTTATGCCCATTTCAGGTCCAAGAATGAGCTGGTTGAAAGAGCCCTGCAGGAAGCAGCCGACGAACTGAACAGCCACTGCGAGGATTTGTTCAGCGGCTCAGAGCCCTTACCGACCTTCATCGATAGTTACCTCTCGGAATGGCACCGTTCAACACCCGAACAGGGTTGCCCACTCACGACGATGTCCTGCGAGCTAGGCCAACGTCGCACACCCTGCGCAATTACTGACAACATCATCAACACTCGTCTTGAGCAAATATCGGAGGTACTGGGACCAAAGGACAGCACGAAAAGCCTTGTCATCCTGGCTACCTTGGTCGGAGCACTGATTTTGTCACGCAGCGCCAAAGACCAGGACCTGGCGATCAATATATTAAGTACGACACGCCGGTATCTGAAGACAGAATTGAAAAAGGCCGGTCATTGACCGGCCCACAGAAAGGACAGAAGAAACTTACTCCGTTGCAAGACGGAGCCTGTTCTGCTCAAGAATAGACTTACCGATACCTTTCACCTCAAGCAGTTCATCGACCGAGGCAAAGGCACCAAACTCCTCGCGATGAGCAACAATAGCCTGAGCCTTTGCTGCGCCCACACCCAACAGTGCCTTCTGAAGAGCCAGTGCATCAGCCGTATTGATATTGACCTTGTCGACCTGCACATCAGCTAATGCTTGCTCGGAAACATTGGCCGAAAGACTCGGATCGCCAGCCTTGCTCGCAGGTACTGCATAGGCCGCAACAGAGATAGAGCTCAGCAGGAAAAAAACAAGAGAAGGGATTATGGCTATACGCATCGGGGACGCTCCTTGATTGAATGAAAACAGCTTTCCAAAGCTGTCTTTCAAACCTAGGCCATCCAAGCATACTGTCAAAAAGCGTGAAGTTACCGGATATGTACCGATAGACCGCTACGCCAATAAGCCTAAAGCGCAGGGGCTTTAACCCTACCGCCAGCGGCTACGCCAATCGTTCGATACGATTGACTCAACGCAGATCATCAACCCCCACTCAGGCCCCTGCTGCCTGCTGATTGAACGAACAGCTTACCGACGCGCTCGACGAGTGACCAACCAAGCCAGGGCCGGTGCAATGATCAGACCGAGCAGCAATGCGGCGACCACAAATACGGATAATGGGAGCGGAGGTGTCGCCCACCCCAGGAACATCATGGAGGTCGGCTGCTGGTTCTCCAGAATAAAGACCAGAGTCACTAAAAGAATCGCCAAGACAAAAACGCCAAACACGATCCTAGAAAGATTACGCATCAATCAATCCCTCAAAGCTCAGACGTCATCTTCTTCGTCCTCATTCACCCGATCGCGCAATTCTTTGCCGGGCTTGAAATGGGGAACAAACTTTCCATCCAGACTAACGGACTGGCCAGTCTTGGGATTACGTCCTACACGGGGCGCACGATAGTGCAGCGAGAAGCTACCAAACCCGCGAATTTCAATACGGTCTCCAGTTGCCAGGCACTGGGACATTTGCTCAAGCATAGTCTTGATGGCCAACTCGACATCCTTGGATGAGAGTAGCCCTTGATGGGTGACAATTCGTTCGATCAACTCCGACTTCGTCATATTTTTCCCTTCTTTTTCAAGCAGCTAGATCAGTGCTCCAAAGGTTTTAGCATGGTCAAGAGGATTTGAACAGCTTATATATTGACTTATGTGGGCAGATCAACCCCATGACAAAATTCTGCAAACTTCGCTGCCAAATGCACCATAGCGAGCACCGCACGGCCCGCAGTCTAACTGGGCCTTTTCACTGTACTAGCAGCAGACCTTGAAAAACACACAGGCACAAAAAAGGGCGACCTAAGTCGCCCTCTTTTTACGGTCAATCAGAACTTAGTTCTGTTTTTCCGCTTGTGCAGCACGCAGCAGGTCACCCAGAGTGGTGGCTACTGGAGCATCCGTAGCTACTGGCTTGTCGCGCAGGCTTTGGATGGCTTCTTTCTCGTCTTCAACGTCCTTCGACTTGATGGACAGCTGAATCACGCGGCTCTTACGATCAACGCTGATGATCTTGGCTTCTACTTCTTCGCCTTCTTTCAGAACGTTGCGCGCGTCTTCAACGCGGTCACGGCTGATTTCGGAGGCTTTCAGGGTCGCTTCGATATCGTCGGCCAGGGTGATGATGGCGCCTTTGGCGTCAACTTCTTTTACAACACCCTTAACGATGGCGCCTTTGTCGTTAACCGAGACGTACTCGGAGAACGGATCGCTTTCCAGCTGCTTGATACCCAGGGAGATACGCTCGCGCTCTGGGTCAACCGACAGGATAACGGTGTCCAGCTCGTCGCCCTTCTTGAAACGACGCACGGCTTCTTCGCCCACTTCGTTCCAGGAGATGTCGGACAGGTGAACCAGACCGTCGATGCCGCCGTCCAGACCAATGAAGATACCGAAATCGGTGATCGACTTGATGGTGCCGGAGATTTTATCGCCCTTGTTGAACTGGCCAGAGAAATCTTCCCATGGGTTAGATTTGCACTGCTTGATGCCCAGGGAGATACGACGACGCTCTTCGTCGATGTCCAGAACCATAACTTCCACTTCGTCGCCGACTTGTACGACTTTCGAAGGGTGGATGTTCTTGTTGGTCCAGTCCATTTCGGAAACGTGTACCAGACCTTCAACGCCTTCTTCCAGCTCAGCAAAGCAGCCGTAGTCGGTCAGGTTGGTTACACGAGCGGTAACGCGAGTGCTTTCTGGGTAACGGGCTTTGATAGCAACCCATGGATCTTCGCCCAGTTGCTTCAGGCCCAGGGAAACACGATTGCGCTCGCGATCGTACTTCAGAACCTTGACATCGATCTCGTCGCCAACGTTGACGATTTCGGAAGGATGCTTGATGCGCTTCCAAGCCATGTCGGTAATGTGCAGCAGGCCATCGACGCCACCCAGATCGACGAATGCGCCGTAATCGGTGAGGTTTTTGACGATACCTTTGACTTGCTGACCTTCCTGCAGGGATTCCAGCAGAGCTTCACGCTCAGCGGAGTTCTCGGCTTCGAGGACGCTACGGCGGGAAACGACAACGTTGTTGCGTTTCTGGTCGAGCTTGATGACCTTGAACTCGAGCTCTTTGCCTTCCAGGTGCGTGGTGTCGCGCACTGGACGGACGTCAACCAGGGAACCTGGCAGGAACGCACGGATGCCGTTAACGTCGACTGTGAAGCCGCCTTTAACCTTACCGTTGATAACGCCCTTGACCACTTCCTCAGCTGCGAAGGCTGCTTCCAGAACAATCCAGCATTCAGCGCGCTTGGCTTTTTCACGGGACAGCTTGGTTTCACCAAAGCCATCTTCAACCGAATCCAGCGCCACGTGAACTTCGTCACCGACGTTGATGTTCAGTTCGCCAGCATCGTTGTAGAACTGCTCCAGCGGGATCAAAGCTTCAGACTTCAAACCGGCGTGAACAGTAACCCAGCGAGCTTGGTAATCGATATCAACGATAACGCCGGTGATGATCGAACCAGCCTGAAGATTCAGGGTCTTTAGGCTTTCTTCAAAGAGTTCCGCAAAGCTTTCGCTCATTTTAATTCCTGTTGATAAGGGCGAAGAATACGCCCATCTGCCACACCCCAGACGGTGAGGGTTACGTTCATATAAAAGAAAGTGCGCGGGACTATGACTGGTCCCCCGCACACTTCCTTGGTCATCAGGCGATGTCGCGGATGGCGATCTCGCTCATGATGCGTTCCAACACCTGCTCGATGGACAATTCCGTGGAATCCAGCTGTATGGCGTCAGCCGCCGGCTTGAGCGGGGCTACCGCTCGCTGGGTGTCGCGCTCATCACGCACACGTATCTCATCTAGCAGACTCGACAGACTAACATCATCGCCCTTGGCCTTCAACTGCAAGTAGCGGCGACGGGCACGCTCCTCGGCGCTGGCGGTCAGAAAAACCTTCAGCGGTGCATCGGGAAAGACCACCGTCCCCATGTCCCGACCATCGGCCACGAGTCCTGGCGCCTCCTGAAAAGCCCGCTGGCGCTGCAACAGCGCCTCGCGAACCGCCGGCAAAGCCGCGACCTGGGAAGCCCAGGCCCCGACCGTTTCATTACGGATATCCTGAGTGACATCATCGCCCTCAAGGATGATCCGCGGCGCCTGCCCCGGTGTTGCGCCGACGAATTGCACATCAAGATGTGCCGCAAGCAACTTCAGCGACTCTTCATTTGTCAGGTCGACGCCATGGTTGCGCGCAGCGAATGCCAGCAACCGATACAAGGCACCGGAATCCAGCAAAGACCAACCCAAGCGATGTGCCAGCAAGCCAGCAATCGTGCCCTTACCCGAACCGCTAGGCCCATCGATCGTGATGACGGGCGCCTGCGGACTCACGACTGAACCTCTTGCGCGACACGAATACCCGTCTGTGCGCACAACGCCAGGAAGTTCGGGAAGGAGGTCGCGACGTTGGCGCAATCGTGAATACGGATCGGCGCAGTTGCCCGCAGAGAGGCAACACTGAAGGCCATGGAGATTCGATGGTCGCCATGACCATGCACTTCACCCCCGCCAATCGGGCCGCCATCGATAATGATGCCGTCCGGGGTCGGCTCGCACTTGACCCCAAGTGCCAGCAAGCCATCAGCCATGACCTGAATCCGGTCGGATTCCTTGACGCGCAGCTCTTCGGCACCGCGCAGTATTGTCCGCCCTTCGGCGCACGCGGCCGCCACGAACAGCACCGGAAACTCATCGATCGCCAGGGGCACCAGCTCTTCAGGAATTTCGATGCCTTTGAGCTTGGCCGCCCGCACACGCAGGTCGGCCACCGGCTCGCCGCCCACTTCACGCTGGTTTTCCAGGCTGATATCAGCACCCATCAAGCGCAGGATATCGATCACGCCAGTACGCGTCGGGTTAATACCGACATGCTCGAGCACCAGCTCGGAGCCCTCGGCAATAGAGGCGGCCACCAGGAAGAACGCCGAAGAGGAGATATCCCCCGGAACCTCGATATGCGTCGCGACCAGCTTGTGGCCGGACTCAACGGTCGCCGTAGCGCCCTCAACCGTCACCGGATAGCCGAAGCCACGCAGCATACGCTCGGTATGGTCACGGGTTGGCGCAGGCTCGGTGACCGTGGTCCGCCCCTCGGCATAGAGACCCGCCAGCAGCAGGCAGGACTTAACCTGGGCACTGGCCATCGGCATGCTGTAGTTCAAGCCTTTGAGCTTGTGCCCACCGCGAATGGTCATCGGCGGGCGCCCTTCGGCTGCCGTCTCGATCACAGCGCCCATTTCACGCAACGGGTTGGCCACGCGATTCATCGGACGCTTGGTCAGCGATGCATCGCCGGTCAACGTGGTATCAAAGCTCTGCGCCGCCAGCAGGCCGGACAGCAGGCGCATCGACGTACCCGAATTACCCAGGTAGATCGGGCCTGGCGGCGCTTTCAAACCATGCAGGCCGACACCATGGATGGTCACGCGGCCATGGTGCGGCCCCTCGATCACCACCCCCATGTCGCGAAAGGCCTGCAGCGTCGCCAGGGCGTCTTCACCCTCCAGGAACCCTTCGACCTCGGTAGTGCCCTCGGCCAGGGAGCCGAGCATGATCGAACGGTGGGAAATCGACTTGTCACCTGGCACACGAATCCGTCCACTCAGACGGCCACCAGGAGTACCCAGGAAAATCAGATCATTGGCGTTCATAGCGTCCACATAGGCCCGACGGGCCAGGATTTTACTGAAATGCTCGCGGGCAACCCGGGCGCGCGTAAAGACGCCCAACAGTTGGTGCCCATCCCCTGCATCGACCGCGTCGCGTAAAGCGTCGAGATCGCTGCGAAATGTATCGAGTGTGCGCAAAACAGCTTCGCGATTGGCGAGGAAGATGTCGTGCCACATCACTGGGTCGCTGCCGGCGATTCTCGTGAAATCGCGGAAACCGCCCGCAGCGTAACGGAAGATGTCCAGGTTTTCACTGCGCTTGGCCAGCGAGTCGACCAGGCCGAACGCCAGCAGATGCGGCAAATGACTGGTCGCCGCCAGCACTTCATCGTGGCGCTCGACCTGCATATGCTCGACACTCGCCCCCAACGCACTCCACAAACTGTCGACCAGGGCCAGCGCCGCCGGGTCCGTTTCGGCCAGCGGCGTCAGAATGACCTTGTGCCGACGGAATAGCTGCGCATTCGACGCTTCTACCCCGCTCTGCTCGGAACCGGCAATCGGATGACCCGGCACGAAGCGTGTCGGCATGCCACCAAACACCTGGCGCGCGGCCCGCACCACATTACCTTTGGCACTGCCGACATCGGTCAACACCGCCGAGCCCAGGTCCATGCCCGCCAACAAGCCGAGCAGTTTCTCCATGGCCAGAATGGGCACCGCCAGCTGGATAACGTCCGCACCTTTACAGGCCGCCGCAAGATCATCCTCGCAACGGTCGACCACGCCCAACTCCACTGCCAGCGCGCGCGACTGCGGATCGAGATCGACACCCACCACTTCGCGGCACAGACCGCTTTCACGCAAGCCCTTGGCAAAGGACCCGCCGATCAACCCCAGACCGACCACCACCAAGCGGCCGATCATAGGCGCAACAGGTTGCACCGGCATGACATCAACCACGAGCCAGAACCTTGGCCAGCGCCTCCAGGAAGCGCGCGTTTTCCGCAGGCAGGCCGATGGTGATACGCAAGTGGTTCGGCATGCCGTAATTGGCCACCGGACGCACAATCACGCCCTCACGCAACAACCCCTGGAACACCGGCGCCGCCAAGCGCCCCAGGTCGATGGCGATAAAGTTGCCCTTGGACGCAATCCAGCTCAACCCCAGGGCGCGCGCACCCTCCTGCAACTGCTGCATGCCGGCTTCGTTCAAGCGACGGCTCTGCTCCAGGTACTCGGTATCCTGCAACGCGGCACAAGCCGCAGCCAACGCCAGGCTGTTGACGTTGAAGGGCTGCCGCACACGGTTCAGGACGTCGGCCACCACGGCGGTCGACAAGCCGTAGCCTACGCGCAGCGCCGCCAGGCCATAGGCCTTTGAAAACGTGCGCGACACCAGCAGGTTTGGATAGGCGGCAAGAAAATCCAGGCCATCCGGCAGGTCGTCACCTTCGGCATATTCGATATACGCCTCGTCGAGCACCACCAACACATGGGCGGGTACGTCCTGAAGGAAATCGCTCAGCGCTTCGGCACCGAACCAGGTACCGGTCGGATTATTCGGGTTGGCGATAAACACCACACGGGTATTGGCGTCGATGACCTGCAGCATCGCGGGCAAGTCGTGCCCCCAATCCTTGGCCGGCACCACACGCGCTTCGGCGCCCACGGCCTGGGTCACGATTGGATAGACGGCAAAGGCATGCTCGCTAAACACCGCATTCAGGCCCGGAGCGAGATAAGCACGAGCGACCAGCTCGAGAATATCGTTGGAACCATTACCCAGGGTGACCTGATCGATTTCAACGCCACAGCGCTCGGCCAGCAGGCTTTTCAGCGCAAAACCGTTGCCATCGGGATAGCGGGTCAGCTCGCCCACGGCTTCGCGAATCGCCGCCAACGCCTTGGGACCGGCACCCAATGGGTTTTCGTTACTGGCCAGCTTGACGATATTGGCCGGATCCAGGTCCAGCTCGCGTGCCAGTTCGTCCACAGGCTTGCCTGGAACGTAAGGCGAAAGTTGTTGCACGCCCGGCTGTGCCAGGGCGAGGAAGTCGCCGCTCATTGTTAACGCCTTTAGAGAACCGCTTTCGGATAGGAACCCAGCACCTTGAGTGCCACCGCTTCCTGACTGATTTTTTCGAGCACGCCTTTGACCAGCGGGTCGCGGTGATGCCCCACGAAATCGATAAAGAACACGTAGGTCCATTTACCGCTACGCGAAGGTCGCGTCTCAATCCTCGTCAGGTCGATGCCATTATCATGAAAAGGCACCAGCAACTCATGCAACGCACCCGGCTTGTTGCTCATGGAGACGATGATCGAGGTCTTGTCATCGCCGGTTGGCGGCACTTCCTGGTTACCGATCATCAGGAAGCGTGTGGAGTTGTCCGGGCGATCCTCGATTTTCTCGGCCAGACGCGTCAGCCCATAGAGGCCCGCCGCCATATCACCGGCAATCGCCGCCGAATTCCACTCACCTTTGACCCGCTTCGCCGCTTCGGCATTGCTGGAAACCGCAATACGCTCAACGTTGGGGTAATGTGCGTCGAGCCACTTGCGGCACTGTGCCAGCGACTGGGCGTGGGAATAGATCCGGCTGATGCTGTCGGTCTTGGTGTTCTCACCCACCAGCAGGTGGTGGTGAATGCGCAGCTCGACTTCACCGCAGATCACCATATCGTGCTCAAGGAAGCTGTCGAGGGTATGGTTGACCGCACCTTCGGTGGAGTTCTCCACCGGCACCACGCCAAAGTTCACCGCTCCGGCCGCCACTTCGCGGAACACTTCGTCGATCGCCGCCATCGGCTTGCTGATCACCGCATGGCCAAAATGCTTCATCGCCGCGGCCTGGGTAAAGGTCCCTTCAGGGCCCAGATACGCCACTTTCAGCGGCTGTTCCAGGGCCAGGCAGGAAGACATGATCTCGCGAAACAACCGCGCCATCTCTTCGTTGCCTAGCGGCCCCTGGTTACGCTCCATGACACGCTTGAGCACCTGTGCCTCACGCTCGGGGCGATAGAACACCGGAACCTCGCCCTCCGCCAGCGAGGCCATCTTGACCCGCGCGACTTCCTGGGCACAGCGTGCGCGCTCGCTGATCAGCTCGAGCACCTTCTCATCGAGGCTGTCGATGCGCAGGCGCAGCGCCTTGAGCTCTTGTTCGGACATTAGCCGTGTTCCTTCTCGAACTCTGCCATGTACGCCACCAACGCATTGACTGCGTTGATATCGACGGCGTTATAGATGGATGCACGCATGCCGCCAACCGAGCGATGGCCTTTGAGGTTGAGCAGCCCACGGGCTTCGGCACCCACGAGGAACGGCTTATCCAGGCGATCATCGGCCAGACGGAACGGCACGTTCATCCACGAGCGATCGGATTTGTTGATCGGGTTGCTGTACAGGCCGCTCGCATCGATAAAGTCATACAGCGTGCGCTGCTTGACTTCATTGAGCTTGCCAATGGCCTCGACGCCGCCCTGCTCCTTCAGCCACTCGAACACCAGGCCGGACAGATACCAGGCCAGGGTTGGCGGCGTGTTGTACATGGAGCCGTTATCGGCCGCGACCTTATAGTCGAGCATGGTCGGGCAGATCGAACGGGCACGCCCGAGCAGGTCTTCGCGAATGATGTTGACCAGGATTCCGCTCGGGCCGATGTTCTTCTGGGCACCGGCGTAGATCATGCCGAAACGGGAGATATCCACCGGACGCGACAGGATGTCCGAAGACATGTCCGCGACCAGCGGTACGTCGCCGGTTTCCGGGATCCAGTTGAATTCCAGGCCGCCAATGGTCTCGTTCGGCGCGTAGTGCACATAGGCCGCGTCCTTGGAGAGCGTCCATTCGTTCTGGCCGGGAATGGCGAAATAGTCGTAAGGCTTGGCGCTGGCAGCGACATTGACGGTGCCGAAACGCGAGGCCTCTTCAATGGCTTTCTGCGACCAGATACCGGTGTCGATATAGTCGGCCTTGCCGCTTTCGGGCAGCAGGTTCAGCGGAATCTGGGCAAATTGCTGGCTGGCGCCGCCTTGCAGAAACAGCACTTTATAGTTCGAGGGGATATCCAGCAGATCACGCAGATCCTGCTCGGCCTTGGTCGCGATGGACACGAACTCATCACTGCGATGGCTCATTTCCATGACCGAAAGGCCCTTGCCATGCCAGTCCAGCAACTCCGACTGGGCACGCAACAGGACAGCTTCAGGCAGCGCAGCGGGACCCGCGCAGAAGTTATAGGCTCGTTTGCTCACATCCACTCTCGCTATGCATTGGGAGTACACACGTCTGCAGGAGCGAGCGGGCTCACGATAAAAGGCACTGCCGGCCTTTCTCATGACTCCTTGGCATGACACTCGATGCCCGCCAGGCGAGCATCGAGTGCTGGATCGCGGGCCAGCCCGCCCCTACAGGGTTCTACGTTTCATTGGTCCTGCGTTTCTTCAGCGTCCGGCGCAGCATCGGCTTGATCGTCGGCGACGTCAGCAGCGAATTCGCCACCGTCTTCACCTTCGAACTCTCCCTCAAGCTCCTCGCCTTCGACTTCGGATGGCTCCTGGACACGCTCCAGGCCTACCAGCGTTTCGTCGCTGGCCAGCTTGATCAGCGTCACGCCCTGGGTGTTACGACCCAGGCTGGAGACTTCGTCGACCCGGGTACGCACCAGCGTGCCCTGGTCGGAAATCAGCATGATTTCCTCGCCGTCGAGCACCTGAACCGCACCGACCAGACGGCCGTTACGCTCGTTGCTGACCATGGCGATAACGCCCTGGCCGCCACGCTTGTACTCAGGGAACTCGGTAATGGCCGTGCGCTTGCCGTAGCCACGCTCGGAGGCGGTAAGGATCTGGCTGCCTTCTTCCGGGATAATCATCGAAATCAGCTTCTGGCCTTCGGCCAGGCGCATGCCGCGTACACCGCGGGCGGTACGGCCCATGGCACGCACGTCGGATTCCTTGAAGCGCGTGACCTTGCCGGCGTCGGAGAACAGCATGACTTCGCGCTCGCCATCGGTGATGGCCGCGCTGATCAGTACGTCGCCTTCGTCCAGCTCCAGTGCGATCAGACCCACGCTACGCTGGCGGCTGAAGGCTTCCAGCGGAGTCTTCTTCACGGTGCCGTCAGCGGTAGCCATGAAGATGAAGTGACCTTCGGTGTATTCCTCGACCGGCAGCATGGTGGTGATGTATTCACCCTCACCCAGCGGCAACAGGTTGACCAGCGGCCGACCGCGCGCAGCACGGGAGGCTTCAGGGATTTCATAGGTCTTGAGCCAGTACACCTTGCCCTTGCTGGAGAACAGCAGCAGCGTGGTGTGGCTGTTGGCTACCAGCAGGTGAGCAATGTAGTCCTCATCCTTGACGCCAGTGGCCGACTTGCCTTTACCGCCACGACGTTGGGCCTGATACGCCGCCAACGGCTGGGTCTTGGCATAGCCACCGTGGGAAATGGTGACCACGCGCTCTTCCTCGGTGATCAGGTCACCCAGGGTCAGGTCCAGGCGCGCATCGAGAATCTCGGTGCGGCGAACGTCGCCGTATTCGGCACGAATGACTTCCAGCTCTTCGCGGATCACTTCCATCAGGCGCACGGCGCTGTTGAGGATGCGGATCAGCTCGCCGATCTGGTTGAGAATTTCCTGGTACTCGGCCAGCAGCTTTTCATGCTCCAGACCGGTCAGGCGGTGCAGGCGCAGCTCGAGAATGGCCTGGGCCTGCTCCGGCGACAGGAAGTACTTGCCTTCACGCAAGCCGTACTGCGGATCGAGGTTTTCCGGGCGGCACGAATCGGCGCCTGCGCGCTCGACCATCGCCACTACCGCGCTCGACTCCCACGGCGTGCTGACCAGCGCTTCCTTGGCTTCCGATGGCGTAGGCGAGGCTTTGATCAAGGCGATGACCGGGTCGATATTCGACAGGGCCACGGCCTGGCCTTCCAGGATATGCCCGCGCTCACGCGCCTTGCGCAGCTCGAACACGGTCCGGCGGGTCACGACTTCGCGGCGGTGACGCACGAAGGCTTCCAGCAGGTCCTTGAGATTGAGGATGCGAGGGCGACCGTCGATCAGGGCAACGATGTTGATCCCGAACACGCTCTGCAACTGGGTTTGGGCGTAGAGGTTGTTGAGAATCACCTCTGGCACTTCGCCACGGCGCAGCTCGATAACCACGCGCATACCGTCCTTGTCGGACTCGTCGCGCAGTTCGGTAATGCCTTCGAGCTTCTTCTCCTTGACCAATTCGGCGATCTTTTCGATCAGACGCGCCTTGTTCAACTGGTACGGCAGCTCGGTGATAACGATCTGCTGGCGGCCGCCAACCTTGTCGATATCTTCGATGATCGAGCGGGCACGCATATAAATGCGGCCGCGCCCTGTGCGATAGGCTTCGATGATGCCAGCACGACCGTTGATGATCGCGGCAGTCGGGAAGTCCGGGCCGGGGATGAACTGCATCAGCTCATCGACGGTCAGCTCGGGGTTGTCGATCAGCGCCAGGCAACCGTCGATGACTTCACCGAGGTTGTGCGGCGGAATATTGGTCGCCATGCCCACGGCAATACCACTGGAACCGTTGACCAGCAGGTTGGGGATCCTGGTCGGCATGACAGCCGGGATCATCTCGGTACCGTCGTAGTTCGGCACCCAGTCCACGGTTTCCTTGTGCAGGTCGGCCAGCAGCTCGTGCGCCAGCTTGGTCATGCGTACTTCGGTGTATCGCATGGCCGCAGCGTTGTCGCCGTCCACCGAACCGAAGTTGCCCTGGCCGTCTACCAGCAGGTAGCGCAGGGAGAATGGCTGAGCCATCCGAACAATGGTGTCGTAAACCGCAGTATCACCGTGCGGGTGATACTTACCGATCACGTCACCGACCACACGGGCAGATTTCTTGTACGGCTTGTTCCAATCGTTACCCAGCTCGCTCATCGCGAACAGCACGCGCCGGTGCACGGGCTTCAAGCCATCGCGCGCATCAGGCAGTGCCCGTCCGACAATAACGCTCATCGCGTAGTCGAGGTAGGACTGTTTCAGCTCGTCTTCGATATTGACCGGGAGGATTTCTTTGGCCAGTTCGCCCATGAGAAGCCTGATTCCTTTTTCTGGTGAAACTTCGTCACATCCATATGGGACGAACGAAGCTCGCCGCTACAGGCCAGATGCCCTGCAACGACTTACGACAAATCAACGAGTTAAGCCAAGGATCTGCGCAGTAAAGGCAGTCGCTCGCGACTACCCTGGAAACCGCCGGATGTTATCACAATCGCCGCCACGCACCTATCCCCAGACCCATAAGGAAGTAGACAGGCGACCAACGAAACCGGCCGAGAGCGCGACGAGAGGCGCTTAAAAGCCAAAGCACCGCGGCCAAACGTCGCAAAAACCACCTCGGCACCCCGAACAACCGGATCAGTGCAGACGCTTGCGGCACATCAATTGGGTCATGCGTGCGCTATCGGGACGCTCGACGATGCCTTTTTCGGTGACGATCACGTCAATCAGGTCGGCCGGGGTCACGTCGAACACCGGATTGAATACCTCGACACCAGCACCCGGACCCTGGCCATCGAACGCGAGCAACTCAAGGCCATCACGCTCCTCAAGCACAATGTCCTCGCCACTGGCCAGGCTCATATCAATGCTTGAACTCGCGGCCACCACCATAAAGCGCACGCCGTGGTGCATGGCATTGACCGCCAGTTGATAAGTGCCGATCTTGCTCGCCACGTCGCCATTGGCCGCAATACGATCGGCCCCCACGATCACCCAGGTCACGCCTTTGGTTTTCAGGATATGGGCTGCCGCCGCGTCGGTGTTGAGGGTCATCGGGATCCCGTCACCTGCCAGCTCCCAGGCGGTCAGTCGCGCTCCTTGCAACCAGGGCCGGGTTTCGTCGACGTAAACACGCTCGACCATTCCTTCCAGCCACGCGGCGCGGAGCACCCCCTGGGCCGTGCCGACACCACCAGAGGCCAAGGCACCGCTATTGCCATGGGTCAGGAAGGCCTGGGCATTGCCCTGGTGCCTGCGGATCATTTCAACGCCCAATTGGGCGATCGTCAGATTGGCTTCACGGTCGCTGTCGTGGATGGCAATAGCTTCGGCTTCCAGCACCGCCAGCGGATCGCCTGGTGCCTTGATTCGGCGCAGGCGCTCACGCATGCCATTGAGCGCCCAACACAGACTGGCCGCCGTCGGGCGAGCATCCGCCAGAAGGCTGAAGTCCTCCTCCAGCGCGGCCTGCCAGTCACCGCCAGCGGCAATACGCGCGCGCGCGGCCAAAACCACGCCATACGCGGCGCTGATACCGATAGCCGACGCCCCCCGCACCACCATTGTGCGAATGGCCTCGGCGACACCGGCGACGGTGGTGTAGGCCAGCCAGTTTTCCTCGCGGGGCAGGACGCGCTGATCGAGCAGATACAGGGTGCCATCACGCCATTCAATGGCCTTTACCTTTTCTGCAGCCAACAGTCGGTCACGCATGTTCCACCCCTAGCCCCACGACAAAAGCCGCCGATTATAGCCATCCCCCCGCCGGGACGCTCGGGTATACTTCGCTTCCTTTTACACACGCTCCGGAAACCGCTCTCCATGCCGACCGCCGTCGCCCCGCTCGACCTCCTCCTGCTGCCGACCTGGCTGGTGCCTGTCGAACCGGCCGGCGTGGTCCTCAAGGAGCACGGGCTGGGCATCCGCGACGGGCGTATCGTCTTTATCGGACCACGCGCCACCGCGCTCAAACTGGCCAGCCAGGAAGTCCGGGAACTGCCGGGCATGCTGCTCAGCCCCGGCCTGGTCAATGCCCACGGGCATGCCGCAATGACGCTGTTCCGTGGCCTGGCCGACGACCAGCCGCTGATGACCTGGCTGGAAAAGCACATCTGGCCCGCCGAAGCCCGCTGGGTCGACGAAGCCTTTGTCCGCGATGGCACCGACCTGGCCATCGCCGAGCAGCTAAAGGGCGGCATCACCTGCTTCTGTGACATGTACTTTTTCCCGAAGATCGCCAGCGAGCGCGTGCATATCAGCGGTATTCGTGCACAAATCAGCGCACCCATCCTCGACTTTCCGATCCCCGGGGCCGCCAGTGCCGACGAGGCGCTGCGCCAGGCCATCGAGCTGTTCGGCGACCTCAAGCATCACCCACGCATCAAAGTCGCGTTCGGCCCTCACGCGCCCTATACGGTGTCTGACGACAACCTGGAAAAAATCCGGGTGATCGCCGAAGAACTCGACGCGCCGATCCATATGCATCTCCACGAAACCGCCGGCGAAGTCCAGCAGGCGTGCGAGCGCCACGGTGAACGCCCTCTCGCCCGCCTCGCGCGCCTGGGCCTGCTCGGACCGCGCTTCCAGGCGGTACACATGACCCAGATCAGCGATGACGACCTGGCGTTGCTGGTAGAAAGCAACAGCAGCGTGATTCACTGCCCGGAATCGAACCTGAAGCTGGCCAGTGGCTTTTGCCCCGTGGAGCGGCTGTGGCAGGCCGGCGTCAACGTTGCGGTGGGCACCGACGGCGCCGCCAGCAACAATGACCTGGACCTGCTCGGCGAGACCCGTACTGCGGCCCTGTTGGCCAAGGCGGTTGCCGGTTCGGCGACGGCGCTGGATGCCCATCGTGCGCTGCGCATGGCGACCCTCAATGGTGCCCGGGCCCTGGGACTGGAAGCCGAGATCGGCTCGCTGGAAGTGGGCAAGCTGGCCGATATCGTCGCCTTCGACCTGAGTGGGCTGGCCCAGCAGCCGATCTACGACCCGGTCTCGCAGCTTATCTATGCCAGCGGCCGTGACTGCGTCAGGCATGTTTGGGTCGGCGGCAAGCCTTTGCTCGACGACCGTCGCCTGACCCGATTCGACGAACAGCAGCTGTGCGCCATGGCCCAGGCCTGGGGCCAGCGTATCAGCGGTCATGGCAACCACTGACCGGAATGAACATGCGTCGCCGGATCGGCGGCGAACACCGAATTTTCAAGCTTTAGAGGACTGACCCATGAGCAACGTCGACCACGCTGAAATCGCCAAATTCGAAGCCCTGGCCCATCGCTGGTGGGACCGCGAAAGCGAATTCAAACCCCTGCACGACATCAACCCGCTGCGGGTCAACTGGATCGATGAGCGCGTCAAGCTCGCCGGCAAGAAAGTCCTCGACGTCGGCTGCGGCGGCGGCATCCTCAGCGAAGCCATGGCCCAGCGCGGCGCAACGGTGATGGGCATCGACATGGGTGAAGCGCCCCTGGCCGTGGCCCAGTTGCACCAACTGGAGTCCGGCGTCAGCGTCGAGTACCGCCAGATCACCGCCGAAGACCTGGCCGAGGAAATGCCCGGGCAGTTCGATGTCGTGACCTGCCTGGAGATGCTCGAACACGTACCCGACCCCTCTTCGGTAATCCGCGCCTGCTACCGCATGGTCAAGCCGGGCGGCCAGGTGTTCTTCTCCACCATCAACCGCAACCCCAAGGCCTATCTGTTCGCCATTGTCGGCGCCGAATACATCATGGGCCTGCTGCCGCGCGGCACCCACGACTTCAAGAAGTTTATCCGCCCTTCCGAACTTGGCGCCTGGAGCCGTGACGCCGGCCTGCAGGTCAAGGACATCATCGGCCTGACCTACAACCCACTGACCAAGCACTACAAGCTGGCCAGCGACGTTGACGTCAACTACATGATCCAGACCCTGCGCGAGGAGTAAGACATGCGTTTAAGAGCGGTTCTTTTCGACATGGACGGCACGCTGCTCGATACCGCGCCGGACTTTATCGCCATCTGCCAGGCCATGCTCGCCGATCGCGGGCTACCCGCTATCGACGACAAGCTGATCCGCGATGAGATTTCCGGCGGTGCGCGGGCGATGGTCGCCGTGACCTTTATGATGGACCCCGAATCCCCGGGCTTCGAAGCCCTGCGCCTGGAGTTCCTGGAACGCTACCAGCAGGCCTGCGCGGTCCACAGCAAGCTCTTCGACGGTATGGCCGAGCTGCTGGCCGATATCGAGAAAGCCCATCTGATCTGGGGCGTGGTCACTAACAAGCCGCTGCGGTTCGCCGAACCGATCATGCAGCAGCTCGGCCTGGCAGAGCGTTCTGCCCTGCTGATCTGCCCCGACCATGTGAAAAACAGCAAGCCCGACCCCGAGCCACTGATCCTGGCGTGCCGGATGCTCGACCTGGACCCGGCCAGTGTCCTGTTCGTCGGCGACGACCTGCGCGACATTGAGTCCGGCCGCGACGCCGGGACCAAGACCGCCGCCGTGCGCTATGGCTACATCCACCCGGACGACAATGCCGACCATTGGGGTGCCGACATCGTCGTCGATCACCCGCTGGATCTACGCAAGGCGCTCGACCACGCGCTCTGCAGTTGCTGAGCCGCACACGGCGCTCGCTCACGATTGACCCGCTATTTATTTTGTTGAGGTTCAAGCATGTTTGATTATTCCGCCCGCCCCGAACTGCTCAAAGACCGGGTCATCCTGGTCACCGGCGCCGGACGTAGCATCGGCGCCGCTGCCGCCAAGACCTTTGCCGCCCACGGTGCCACCGTGCTGTTGCTGGGTAAGACCGAGGCCAATCTGAGCCAGGTCTATGACGAAATCGAAGCCGCTGGTCACCCGCAACCCGTGGTGATCCCATTCAATCTGGAAACCGCCCTGCCCCATCAGTACGACGAACTGGCGGCCATGATCGAGACCGAATTCGGCCACCTCGACGGCCTGCTCCACAACGCCTCGATCATCGGCCCGCGCACTCCGCTGGAACAGCTGTCGGGCGAAAACTTTATGCGCGTGATGCAAGTGAACGTGAATGCGATGTTCATGCTCACCAGCACCCTGCTGCCGCTGCTCAAACTGTCCAGCGATGCGTCGGTAGTTTTCACGTCCAGCAGCGTGGGCCGTAAGGGCCGCGCCTACTGGGGTGCCTATGGCGTTTCCAAGTTCGCTACCGAGGGCCTGATGCAGACCCTGGCCGACGAAGTGGAAAATGTCGCCCCCGTGCGCTCCAACAGCATCAACCCCGGCGCCACACGCACCAGCATGCGTGCCCAGGCTTACCCCGGGGAAAACCCGCTGAATAACCCCACGCCCGAAGAAATCATGCCGGTCTACCTCTACCTGATGGGCCCTGACAGCACAGGCATCAATGGCCAGGCGTTCGACGCCCAGTAGAGCGCTATGCCCGTACCGGTGACGGAATACCGTCGCCGGTTACTTTTACGCTCCAAAAGCCCGCAGAAGCAGTCAACAGACTGTCACCACCGATCTGCCCTCCATCCCTGAAAATCTCCAACACTCTGAATTGGAACGGCTTTTTCGAAGTCGCAGGAACTGGCACGAGTTTCGCTCTGTCTTAGTCAATGCAGGCATTGCGACAGCGCGGCAGGCAGGGCACAGACCGCACGCCATACGCCCTCCCCGCGCACTAAACTGCTTTTAGTCAGGCGCAGGCAGTGCAGCCCCATGAAGCGTCGCCGCCAACCGCCTTCTCCGCTGCTCGCCGGACTGACCTTGTGCCCAGGGGCTTACACCATGAAAACGCCGACCCAGACCAACGCCATTGATTTCGATAGCGCCAAGTTGCAGCGCTTGGGGTTTGGCCAGCGCTCGACCCAGCCCCCACGCCCTGCCAGCGTTGCCCAACTGCGCCAACAACTGAGCCTGCAATTGCAGGTCAGCCTGGAGGTGGAGCGGATCCTGGGGATTTTCTTTCGCGAGATCCAGCGTGTCATTCCCCTCGACTCACTGACCTATACCCATCAGGCCAGCGATCTGCGCATGGAATTTGGCCAACGCGGGCATCATTCGGTCAGCTATCGCCTCAGCCATACGGGCGAGCACCTGGGCGAACTGAACTTCAAGCGCCTGCAACGCTTCACGGAGCACGAACAGGCACAACTCGAATCCCTGCTCTCCTGCCTGCTGTACCCGCTGCGCAATGCCCTGCTCTATCGCACCGCCACCCGCAGCGCCCTGCGCGATCCCTTGACCGACACCGGTAACCGGATTGCCCTAGACCAGGCCCTGAATCGGGAAATCGAACTGGCTCGGCGCACCCAACACCCCCTGTCACTGTTGATGCTCGATATCGACCATTTCAAGACGGTCAATGATACCCACGGGCACAGTGCCGGCGACGAGGTGCTCAAGGCCGTCGCTCGCGGCATCAAAAACCAGCTGCGCAATATCGATAGGGTTTTTCGTTTCGGAGGTGAGGAATTTATCGTGCTGCTGTCAGACACTGCCCGCGAGCCGGCGGCAATGATTGGCGAGCGTTTGCGGATGGCCTTGCAGGCGCAGGATTACGGGGTAGAGGGTCAGGCCATTGAAATGACCGTGAGCCTGGGCTGCTCGACCCTATTGCCGGGCGAGTCCGCTGAAAGCCTGATAAAACGTGCGGACGGCGCCCTTTACGTCGCTAAACGTGAAGGGCGCAACCGTCTGGCTATGGCCGGATAAGCCAACCTATCAACTGGCTACACACGCCTCCCTGCGCTCATGCACTTGGGGAGCCTTTTCCAGTTGCATGCAGCGCTCCAGGAACAGGTACATATAGTCGTAGCTCTTGCAGATGGCATGCCGCAACTCGGCTTGCAACGCCGGGCTGGCGTTTGTCCCAGCCAATGTGCAAATGATTTCCAGCGCCTCCCAAGGGTGAGCATCATCGTACTGGGCGTGCATCTTCAACCACTTCATCGCCCGTTTGCGCTCCTCCTCGGCAAAGCCCTGGGCATAAATGCCTGTCGAGCAGACCAGCGCCGACCATTCGCCCGTCGCACCTTCAATGGCGTAGTTGGTGGCCGCCATGGCCACGATCAGCGAATCCGCCGAACTGGTGTGCCAGCACCAATGACTGAGCGCGTGCAACTCGACCGGGACTTTTTGCGCCTGCAAATCCTCGAGGCTGACGCCGTGGGCCTGGCTCCAGTTCACCCAGTAGTCGGCATGGTTGAGTTCGACGCGGATATTGCGCATCAGCCAGCGCCGCGCCATGTCTTCGCCCGGATGGCGGGCGAACCGGGTCTTGGCCATGTTCAAGCCCATGTACAGGGAGAACTGTTCGACCACCGGCCAGCCACCAATCAGGTACTGACGCATGGTTCGAGGGCTCAGGTGACCATCGCGCATGCGCTGGTAGAGCTCGTGCTCGACCACGCGCCGTTTGCTCGCGGCACAGTCAAGCAGCAACTGCTGAGCCCAGCCTGGGTAACTTGCAGCTTCCATAAGTGGGCCGGTTCTAGTGAATGTATTGATCACGATCGGTTCCTTTTCAATGTGATGGACAATACAACGCAAGCTTCAGCGGAACGTGCCGGGCGCCCTCAACAACAGGGTCTGTGCCCGCACAGGGCGAAAACGCAGGCTATCGCATGTGAACAACTGCGGACGCTCGATCACATAGCCCTGAGCAAAATCCACACCGATCTCAAGCAAGGCCTGCTCGATACTGGTGTTCTCGACGAACTCTGCAATCGTGCGCTTACCCATGACATGGCCAATATGGTTGATCACCTCGACCATGGCCCGATTGATCGGGTCGTCCAGCATGTCCTTTACAAAGCTCCCGTCGATCTTCAAAAAGTCTACAGGCAAATGTTTTAGGTACGCGAACGACGACATGCCGGCACAAAAGTCATCCAGCGAGAAACGACAGCCCAGGGTTTTCAGCTCATTGATAAAGCGAATCGCGCTTCCCAGGTTGGCAATCGCGCTGGTTTCGGTAATTTCAAAACAGATCAGCCGCGGGGGGACATCGTGGAGAGCGAATTGCTCACGCAAGAATGCGAGAAATTCATCATCACCTATGGAAATTCCGGAAAGATTGATCGCACACATAGCCAAAGGCTCTTCGCGCCCCTGCGCCAGGGTCTGGGCAATCACCTTGAATACGTTCTGCACCACCCAACGGTCCAGTGAGGTCATCAAGCCATAGCGCTCGGCGGCGGGAATAAAGCTGTCCGGCAGGATCATCCGCCCGGCTTCGTCGTGCAGGCGCAAGAGAATCTCGACATGCCCCTGCTCATGCTCGCCCTGGCCCAGGGCGGCAATTTCCTGGGAGTACAGGCAGAAACGGTTCTCTTCCAGTGCCATGTGCAAGCGCTGGACCCAGGCCATTTCGCCAAAGCGCATGGACAGTTCCGAGTCGTCGGCATGATAGACCTGTACGCGATTGCGCCCCTTTTCCTTGGCCATGTAGCAGGCCATGTCCGCCGCGCGCAGGGAGGCTTCCAGCGTCATCGTGACCTGACCGAGGTGTACCAGGCCGATGCTGACGGTGGTGACGAAAGGTCGTCCCTTCCAGACGAAATGCAGATTCTGCACGGTCCGACGCAACCCTTCGGCAACCCGTTCGGCCGCCTCGTCCGAGCAGTTTTCCAGCAGGATTCCGAACTCGTCGCCCCCCAGCCGGGCCAGTGTGTCGCCCTCGCGCAACCCGGATTGCAGCAAGGTACAGATATGCCTGAGCAGCTCATCGCCCGCCGCATGCCCGCAGGTATCATTGACCAGCTTGAACTGATCGAGGTCGAGAAACATCAGCGAATGCCGCGCGCTCTGGCGCTCCAACTGGTGCAGGGCTTGTTCGAGGCGATACTCGAACTCGCGACGATTGGCCAAGCCGGTCAGGGCATCGTGAGTCGCCTGCCAGGACAAGTTAGCGATGTACTGGCGCTCTTGCGTCATGTCATGGAGCACCAGCACCGAACCACTGATCCTGCCGGCGCTGCGAATCGGCGCGCCCACTAGGTTCACCGCGACCGTGCTGCCATCGAGCCGCTGGATCAATTTGGAATGCTCATTCGCACTGCTGAGTCGGCCACTGAGGATATGCTCGATCAGGGTGGCCCCCTCGGCCTGGGCTTCCTCATCCAGCAGGCTGAACAATGCCGACAGCGGCAGACCTATAGCCTGGCTGGCGCTCCAGTGAGTCAATTGCTCGGCGGCGGGGTTCATATAGGCAATTGCCCCACAGACATCCGTAGTAATAACCCCATCGCCAATCGACTCCAGGGTAATTTGCGCACGCTCCTTCTCCAATTCCAATGCCTCGGCAAAGGCATGGCGCTGGGCCAGCAGCTTGTGGGTACGCAGCAAGGCCAGCACGATCAGCCCCAGGGCTGTCACCAGATTGACGAGCAGCAGCAGGCGCAAGATAAACCGCGACCCTTCCCCCAGCGCGTCGCTGAAGGCCTTGGCCGGCGGGGTCACCCCCTCGTTGATCACCTGAATCTGCTGCTTCCAGCGCTGGACATCCTCCGCGCTGACCTGCCCGGCTGCCACGTGCTGGTGCATCTGCTCGGCAAGGCTATCGAGTTGCATCAGATAGCCATCACCAATGGTCCACAGAACAACGGCCTTTTCCAGGTAACCGAAATGGCGAAAATTGCGGTACAGCCAGATCAGGCTGTCGACATCGTCCGGGTGATTGCCGCCTTGCAGAATGCCGCGCCGCGCCGCCGCCAGATCCGGTTCCGGCAGATCCAGGGCGACCCGCAGGTCATGTCCGCCCAAAGGCACGGCTAGCGCCTCGCGGTATTTGAGAAATGTGGCCTCGTCGCGATTGTCCGCATAGAGCGTCAGGTAGTAGATCGCGTCCTTCTGCCCCTTGGACCACAGACTTTCGCCACCGACATAACCACGCACGGCCGATAGCATATATAGGCTGAAACAGCCCAATAGCGCCTGAAACAATACGACCGCGATAAAGGGCCAGACAATCCCCAACAAACGGGGTGAACCGAAGGCACGCTCTTGCTTCATGGGCTTCCCTACATACGCACCGTTCGATGGGTACTGGCGTAAAATCCGCTCCTAGGAAGTCAGACTAGGCCAAATCTGAGGATTCATAAGACTGGATTCCTACAGCAAGAAGCAAGAAGTGTCCTTCAGAAGCGATTCACGGCTCACATCTGCTGCAAGTGACCGTACAGCCGGGCATACAAACCACCGTCGGCGATCAATTGCTGATGGTCGCCTTCTTCGGCAATGCAGCCGCCATCGAACACCAGCACCCGGTCAGCCTGCTTCACCGCGGACAACCGATGGGCAATGATCAAGGTGGTACGCCCTTTGAGAAAGCGTGCCAGGGCGTGATGTAGATTGTATTCCGTGGCCGCGTCAAGGGCTGACGTGGCTTCGTCGAGGATCACCACCCGCGGATCGGCCAGGACCATCCGGGCAATCGCCATGCGCTGGCGCTGCCCACCGGACAGACGCACCCCGGAGCGCCCGACAATACTGTCCAGCCCCCTGGGCAACGCCCGGATGGTGCCGTCGAGCTGGGCAATTTCCAACGCCTGCCAGCACGCCTCGTCACTAAGCTCACGACCCATGGTCAGGTTGGCCCGGACACTGTCGTTGAACAGCGCCGGGTGCTGCAGGACCACCGCCACATGCTCGCGCACCGTCTCCAGGCCGATGTCCTGCAAGCTGGCGCCACCATAGCGGATGGTCCCGCTCTGTGGCGTGTACAACCCGAGCAACAGTTGCACCAGGGTACTTTTGCCACCGCCACTGGCCCCGACAATCGCCACCTTTTCTCCAGGGGCAATGGACAGATCGAGCTGATCGAGTACCCACTCATCGCCATAGGCAAAGCTCAGTGCGCGCACCTCGATACCCACGGTGTCGCGGGACTGGAACGGGTTGCTTCCCCCCGGATATTGCGGCTCGTCAGCCCGCGCCAGCAGCTCGTTGATCCGTGTCAGCGCCCCTCCGGCGGCATAGTAGGCGTACTGCAGGTTAAGCAATTGCTCCACCGGGCTGATCATGAACCACAGGTAGCTGAAGACTGCGAGCATATGGCCGATGGACAGGTCGGAAAACAGCACCGTAAGCATGGCCGCCGCCCGGAAGATATCGATTCCGAACTGGAACAACAGGCCACTGGCCCGGCTGGAGGCATCGCTCTTCCACTGCGACGCCACCGCATAGTCACGCACCTCCTGCGCCCGTCGCCCCAGACGGCCGAGGAAAAATCCCTGGCGATTGCTTGCACGTATTTCCTGGATCGCATCCAGGGTTTCAGCCAGTGCCTGGGTAAAGCGCCCGGTGCTGTCGTTCTCCAGTTTTTTCAGGTGCTTGACGCGCTTGCCCAACTGCACCGTGGCATAGATCACCAACGGGTTGAACAGCAGGATCAGCAACGCCAGTTGCCAATGCATCCACATCAGGATCGCCGCCGTACCGACCAGCGTCAGCAGGGCGACCAGGAACCGGCTGAGGGTTTCACCGATAAATTTGTCGAGGGTGTCCAGGTCAGTGACCAGGTGGGTGGTCACCGTACCGCTGCCCAGGCTTTCGTACTCGCCCAGCGAGATACGCTTGAGCCGCTCAATCAGACGCAGGCGAATGCGGTAGACGATATCCTTGGCCAACCCGGCAAACAGCCGGGCCTGCACCACGTTGAAAAGCAAGGCCCCAGCACGCAGCACCAGGGTCAACAGCAGCATCAGGCCGATATAGCCCGCCGCCTTTTGCCAAGGCCCCGGCAGCAGGTGATCCATGACTTTCAGGGCGGCATCGCCATTGCCCAGCAGCACTTCGTCTACCAGCAACGGCAGCAGCAAGGGGATGGGCACACTGCACAGCGTCGCCAGAACGGCAACACCGTTGGCGATCCACAGGGCTTTCTTGTGTTGCAGGACGAGGCGGCGAATCTGCGCCCAACTCAGTTTGTCGGCTTGAGGCTTGTGTGCTGGACGATCCCCAGGATCAGACACGGGCCGCACGCTCCAGCCAGCGCGCCAGCAGGCTGGAAAGCTCTGCCAGTGGCTGGTAACCGTTGGTGAGCAACGCCAGCTGGCCATTGCGCTCGGCCAGCAACGTCGGGAAGCCGGCGATGCCCAGGTCCTGCACCCAACTGAAGTCGGCAGCCGTGGCCGCGTGTTGCTCGGACCTGTCGAAGGCCGCGGCGAACTCGATGCGCGGCAGCCCGGCGCGCTCGGCCAGTTCCACCAGCACCCCGGCCTGGGTAACGTCGCGTCCGTCGACATAAAAGGCCTGTTGAATCAGACCGACCAGCACCCAGGCACAGTCTGGCGCCAGGCCACGTGCCGTGACCACGGCACGACAGGCCGGCTCGGTGTCGTAGACAAAACCGTCCGGCAAGGCGCCTTCAAACTTGAACGGCTGGCCGGTGGCCGCGCTGACCGCCTGCCAGTGATCGAGGATGTAGCGCCGGGTGGTCGGCTCCAGCGCCGCCCCACTCCCGGTGCGCAAGCCGCCCATCACCAGGTGCAACTCAACCCCCGCCGCCTGCGCCTGCGTGACCAGAGCCCGGGCCACCGGAGCGAAGCCCCAGCACCAGGAACACATCGGGTCCATGACATAGAGCAGGCGTGCGGACATGGTTCAGCCCTCGGAAGGTTGGCGGTAGTTGAAGCCGATCGGATGCGGTTGATTGCGCGCCTTGGCCAACTCGATCTGCTTCTGCCGGTCGATGGCACTGCGCCGGGTTTTCTCGCTCAACGTATCCCAGCAATGAGGGCAGCTGATACCGGCGACATAGTGCTCCGACGCCCGCTCCTCGACACTGATCGGCGTACGGCAAGCATGACATTGATCGTAGTCGCCTTCACTGAGATCGTGGCGCACGGTCACACGGTTATCGAACACAAAGCAGTCACCACGCCATTGGCTCTGCTCTTGAGGAATTTCTTCCAGATATTTCAGGATCCCGCCCTTGAGGTGATACACCTCATCGAAGCCCTGGCTGAGCATATAGCTCGAGGCTTTCTCGCAGCGGATGCCGCCGGTGCAGAACATCGCGACCTTCTTGTGTTTGGCCGGATCGAAGTGCGCCTTGATGTAGTCGGGAAACTCGCGAAAGCTGGTGGTCTTGGGGTCGATGGCGCCTTCGAAGGTCCCGATCGCGACTTCGTAGTCATTACGGGTATCGATCAGCAGCACTTGCGGGTCGGCAATCAACGCATTCCAGTTCTGCGGGTCGACATAGGTGCCGACCTGCTTGTTGGGGTCGACGCCTTCCACACCCAGGGTGACGATTTCCTTTTTCAGCTTGACCTTGGTCCGATAGAACGGCTGGTCGTCGCAGTAGGATTCCTTGTGGTCGATATCGACCATGCGCGGGTCGTTGCGCAGCCAGGCCAGCAGCCCGTCGATCCCTTCGCGGGTACCGGAAACCGTACCGTTGATGCCTTCCTCGGCGATCAACAGGGTGCCCTTGATGCCGTTGTCGAGCATCGCCTGCAGCAGTGGCTCGCGCAGGGCGACGTAATCTTCAAGCGTGACGAACTTGTACAGTGCCGCCACGACAATAGGTTGAGTCATGGGTGATTCTCTCCAGGTGGCCACCCTCGTAAAGGGCGAACCGGATGCAAAAAAAACGCGCCGACTCAGCGGCGCGTGGCGGATTCTAGCAAAAACCCGAGGGGCATTGGGATAGCAACCGAGCGGATTGCCGCCCATGCCCCCGTGTCAGCTAGTGCCCCCCGGCACAGGTCGGCGACGCTGGCGCGGCACCGATCGTTGCCCATTCCTGCGGCGTATAGGTGTGCAGCGCCAACGCATGGAACTGGCCCATCAGGTCGCCCAGCGTGGCGTAGACCTTCTGGTGGCGCTTGACGCTGTTCAGCCCGGCGAACTGCTCGCTGACCAGCACGGCCTTGTAGTGGGTCTGCAACCCGCGGCTATGCATATGGCTTTCATCCAGCACCTGCAAGTGTTCCGGCTGCAAGGCCGCCAGGGCGGTTTCGATACGCTGTTGCATGGTCATCGCGGGCTCCGCTTACGGCTTTTTCTTCGCCGGGGTGGCGGCTTTCGGTTGCAGTTCGGCAGTCATGTCATCCAGCAGCTTGTTCACCACTGGCACAGCGCTTTCCAGCTTGGCCTGGGTCAACTGGGCCGATTGCTGGGTCAGTTGTGGCATTTTTTCCAGAACTTTCTTGCCCAGTGGCGACTGATAGAACGCCATCAGTTCCTTGAGCTCGGCCTCGCTGAAGTTGCTGGTGTAGAGCTTGACCATGTCGGGCTTGAGCTTGTCCCAGCCAATGGCCTGGTTCAGCGCGGTATTGGCCTTGGCCTGATAGGTTTCCAGCAGGGCTTTCTTGGATTCCGGCGCTTTAACTTCCTCGAAACGCTGGGCGAACATTTGCTGCACCTGCCGGTAGACCGGGGTGCCGAGCTTGTCGGCATGCGCCAGCTTCAGGAAGCTTTCGGCACTGGCATTATGGCTGGCGGTATCGGCAAAAACCTGGCCGCTGGCACAGACCAGAGCAACCGCGGTGCAGATGGCACGAAAACGGGTCATCGAGTTTCCTTTTCTAGCAGGCGAGGTAGTACCCCAAGGGCGCCCATTCTGCGCCTAACGAAGCGTACGGCTCAAGCCCGACCCCGGTCGTACGACGAAGGACGGAACCCTACTCGGCGCAACAGGCCTAAACTGACTTATCCACCATGGAGGCACCAACGCGATGAGCCGTATCGAAACCGACAGCCTGGGCCAGATCGACGTCCCTGAGGACGTGTACTGGGGCGCACAAACCCAGCGTTCGCTGATCAACTTCGCCATCGGCAGCGAGCGCATGCCGCTGCCTGTGCTACATGCCCTGGCACAGATCAAGAAAGCCGCCGCCCGGGTCAATAACCGCAATGGCGATTTGCCAGCGGACGTCGCCCGGCTGATCGAACAGGCGGCCGATGAGGTACTCGATGGCCAGCACGACGACCAATTCCCCCTGGTGGTGTGGCAAACCGGCAGCGGCACGCAGAGCAATATGAACGTCAACGAAGTGATTGCCGGCCGTGCCAACGAACTGGCGGGCAAGGGCCGTGGCGGCAAATCACCGGTTCACCCCAATGACCATGTCAATCGCTCCCAAAGCTCCAATGATTGCTTCCCCACAGCCATGCACATCGCCACTGTCCAGGCGGTGAATCAGGATCTGCTGCCGGCCATCGCCGAGCTGAGCGGCGGCTTGGCCGAACTGGCAGCGCGGCATATGAAACTGGTCAAGACCGGGCGCACCCATATGATGGATGCCACGCCGATCACCTTTGGCCAGGAAGTCTCGGCCTACATCGCCCAGCTCGATTATGCCGAGCGCGCGATCCGCGCGGCCCTGCCTGCGGTCTGCGAGCTGGCCCAGGGTGGCACGGCTGTCGGCACCGGGCTCAATGCGCCCCATGGTTTTGCCGAAGCGGTCGCCGCCGAGCTGGCTGCGCTCTGCGGCCTGCCGTTTGTCACGGCACCGAACAAGTTTGCCGCCCTCGCCGGCCACGAACCGCTGACCTCATTGTCGGGGGCGCTGAAAACCCTCGCCGTCGCCTTGATGAAAATCGCCAACGACCTGCGTCTGCTCGGCTCAGGCCCCCGCGCCGGCCTTGCCGAAGTGCGCTTGCCGGCCAACGAGCCGGGAAGCTCGATCATGCCCGGCAAAGTCAATCCGACCCAGTGCGAAGCGCTGTCGATGATTGCCTGCCAGGTCATGGGCAATGATGTCACCATCGGCTTCGCTGCCAGCCAGGGGCATTTGCAGCTCAATGTCTACAAACCCGTGCTGATCCATAACCTGCTGCAGTCGATCCAGTTGCTGGCCGATGGCTGCAACAACTTCCAGGCCCATTGCATCAGCGGCCTGGAGCCGGACGCAGCGCAGATGGCCGCCCATCTGGAGCGTGGGTTGATGCTGGTGACGGCGCTCAACCCGCATATCGGCTACGACAAAGCTGCCAAAATTGCCAAGAAAGCCTACGAAGAAGGCCTCAGCCTGCGCGACGCCGCCTTGCAACTGGGCTATCTGAGCAACGAGGAGTTCGACAGCTGGGTTCGTCCGCAAAACATGCTCGAATCGGGCAAGCACGGCTAAGCCGCGCTCAATGGGTCACCTTTCGTTCGCGCCGGGCCTGGAGCCCGGCCACCAGCGACGGGCCCAGCGCGGTCAGCACCGACCCCAGTACCACCAGCACCGCACCGGCATAGCCGAGCAGATTGATGTCCTCGGCCTGCACATAGTCCGGCCATACCCAGGACGCCAGGGCGACGGCGACAAAGGTGACCAATGGCGTGATCGCCAGGGTCGCGCTGACCCGCGACGCCTCCCAGTGCGCCAGCGACTCGGCGAAGGCACCGTAGGCCACCAGGGTATTCAGGCAGCAAGCCAGCAGCAGCCAGCGCTGCACCGGGCTCAACTGCAAGACCTCCAGCGGCTGGACCCAGGGCATAAGAAACAGGGCACACAACAGGTAGATCACCATCATGATCTGCAGGGAATTCCAGATCGTCAGCAGTTGCTTCTGGCCCAGGGCATAGAAGGTCCAGATGGTCGTTGCCAGCAAGATCGTCAACACGCCCGCGGTGTAGTCACTCAGGGATGTCAGCAACTCGACCAGACGCTGGTTGAAGAACAACCCGAACCCCAACACCAGTACCAGCAAGCCGAGGCCCTGTCCTAGGCTGAAACGCTCCTTGAAGACAAACAGACTGGCGATCAGCAACAGGATCGGGCCGATCTGCACCACCAGTTGCGCCGTGCCGGCACTGAGCAGGCGCAGCCCCATCAGATACAGCACGTAGTTGCCCATCAGGCCGCCGGCCGCGAGCAACACCAGCCAGCCGCCGCGCTTGCCGAGCTTGCGCGGGTTGGGCAGACGCCGGGCCACGACCAGATAGAGCAGCAACAGGCTGCCCGACACCAGCAAGCGAAACCAGGTGACCGTAATCGGGTCCATGACCTCCAGGACCTGTTTGAGCTTGATCGGCAGAATGCCCCATAGCAGGCACGTGAGCAGCGCCAGAAACAACCCATAGCCTCTGCGGCCCGATGAAATATGCATAAGTAGCCTCTGCAGCCTGGTTCGCAAAGCCGCCATTCTAGGCACGCATACCGGGCGCACACAGCTACAGTTTGCAGATAGTTGGCGTTTCCCGGCGCCGGTTACTTGGCGCGCGACCGTCGATCCGAAGATTGCTCGCCAGAAACCGCCAAGATTTAAGCTAGCCTTCATCCAGGCTCATTGAAAACGGAGGTCGGCCATGTTTGGCATGCGCTCATCAGACACCGCCCCAGCGACGCATTTTCGCAGCGATCGAATCAGCTCGGTCAACGGGCAGTACTACTTCACGACGCGGGAAAACACCCTGGAAGGCCCGTTCCTGAGCCGCTCCGAAACCCAGCGGGAGATCGACGCCTATCTACGTCGCACACCCGCCGCTCGGCACTGAGCCCGGCGCAAGTCCAGGCCCGCCCCTTACCCGATAGTGTCGGGGCAGCACGCACATTGCCGGGCTCAATGTGCGTGGCGATTACCTACTTGGATTTCTTGCTCTTCTTGTCGTACTTTTCACGCTTGGCGAACGCGTCTTCAATCGCCTGGTTCAGCGTGCGCAGTACCTTGACCCGCGCCCAGCGCTTGTCATTGGCTTCGACCAGCGTCCAGGGCGAGACTTCTGTACTGGTGCGATCGACCATATCGCCAACAGCCGCGCGATACAGATCCCATTTTTCACGGTTGCGCCAATCTTCTTCAGTGATCTTGAAACGCTTGAAGGGAATGGTCTCACGCTCCTGGAATCGCTCCAGCTGGGTCTGCTTGTCGATGGCTAGCCAGAACTTCACCACGATCACCCCGGCGTCGCTCAATTGCTCCTCGAAATCGTTGATTTCCCCATAGGCCCGCATCCAGTCGGCCTGGCTGCAAAAGCCCTCGATACGCTCCACCAGCACCCGGCCATACCAGGAACGGTCGAACACCGTGAACTTGCTCCGCGCCGGAATCTGGCGCCAGAACCGCCATAGATAGGGCTGCGCACGCTCGTCTTCCGAAGGCGCGGCAATTGGCACAATGTTGTATTGACGAGGATCGAGCGCCGCAGCGACCCGACGAATCGCCCCGCCCTTGCCCGCCGCATCGTTGCCCTCGAACACCGCCACCAAGGCATGACTGCGCATGCGTTTGTCCCGCAGCAGGCCGGCCAGGCGCGCCTGCTCGGCAATCAGTTGCTCGCCATAGTCGCTCTTGCTCAGATTCACGCTCATATCCAGGCTGTCGAGCAGGCTCAGTTGATCGACACCGCTGGTCAGCGGCGCAGGATGAGTGGCGCGCGCCATGAGTTTCGGGGCCTTGAGCGCAGCCTGCAAACCTTCCAGCAGAATCTTGCCAACGGTCAGGCTGCGGTAGTTCGGGTCGACGCCCTCGATCACATGCCAAGGCGCATAGTCGCGGCTGGTACGGCGCAGTACCCGTTCGCCAAAGTGCACAAAGCGGTCATAGGTTTGCGACTGCTGCCAGTCCAGCGGGCTGATCCGCCAACTATGCAGTGGGTCGTCCTGCAACGCCTTGAGTCGTGCCTTCATTTGTTTTTTGGACAGGTGGAACCAGAACTTGAAGATCAGCGCACCTTCGTTGCAGAGCATCTGCTCCAGGCGCTCGGCACCGTTGATTGCCTGGTCGAGCACCGCATCCTTGAACCGGCCATGGACCCGCCCCTGCAGCATCTGGCTGTACCAGTTGCCGAAAAACACCCCCATCCGCCCCTTGGCCGGCAATTGCCGCCAGTAGCGCCATGCAGGTGGGCGGGCCAGTTCTTCGTCGGTCTGCTGGTCGAAGGTGCGCACTTCGATCAGCCGGGGGTCCATCCACTCGTTGAGCAGTTTGACCGTCTCGCCCTTGCCTGCACCTTCAATGCCGTTGATCAGGACGATCACCGGAAAACGTTTCTGCTGCGCAAGCTCGAACTGCGCCTCGAGCAGGGCCTCACGCAACGCCGGAACCTCGGCCTCGTAGGTTTCCTTGTCGATGGCGTGTCCGATTTCAGCTGATTCAAACATGAGCGGCTCCCTTCCAAGATTCAGCAAGACTAGCGGATTGGTCATTATTTTGTATTGATTAGCCGTTGGCCTTTGTCATGGATCAATCTGCCATCTGCCGATCGGCTAGAATGGCCAGCTTGCCGATGCCGAGCCGAACATGACCGTTGAACACAACCGCCCATCCGACCAGGACACGAGCCACGCCCAGATCGATTGGGATGAGCAGGGGCGCCCCCACTCCAGGGTCTTTGGCGATGTGTATTTCTCCGACCAGTCAGGCCTGGAGGAAACCCATCATGTTTTTATTGCACAGAACCGCCTCGAAGCCCGCTTCAGCCAGTTAAAGCCGGGCGAACGCCTGGTGATTGGCGAAACCGGTTTCGGCACCGGCCTGAATTTTCTCTGCACCTGGCAGTTGTTCGAGCAGTGCGCGCCAGCAGGTGCCCAGCTGCAGTTTGTCAGTGTCGAAAAGTACCCGCTCAGTCACGCCGACCTGCAACGCGCCCTGTCCCTGTGGCCGCAACTGGCACCTTTTGCCGAGCCCCTGCTGGCCCAGTACGTGGCGATTCATCCGGGCTTCCAGCGCCTGGTCCTGGACGGCGGCCGGGTCATGCTGACGCTGCTGATCGGTGACGTACTGGAGCAACTGCCACAGCTGGATGCCCAGATCGATGCATGGTTTCTCGATGGCTTCGCCCCGGCGAAGAACCCCGACATGTGGACGCCCGAGCTGTTCGCCGAACTGGCACGCCTGGCGGCACCCGGCTCGACCATCAGCACCTTTACCAGCACCGGCTGGGTTCGCCGAGCCTTGAACGCCGCCGGCTTCAAGATGCGCCGCACGCCCGGGATCGGCCATAAATGGGAGGTGCTGCGCGGCGACTTTATCGGCTGGCCCGAAACGCTGCCGGCGCCAGTCGCCGCCAAGCCGTGGTTTGCCCGCCCTGGCCGGCCGCAGGGTGAACGCCACGCTCTGGTGATCGGCGCCGGGCTGGCCGGTTGCACCACCGCGGCCAGCCTGGCCGCCCGTGGCTGGCAGGTCAGCCTGCTGGAACGTCATGGCGAGCTGGCCCAGGAAGCCTCGGGCAACCCACAGGGCGTGCTGTACCTCAAGCTTTCAGCCCATGGCACCGCGCTCTCGCAGCTGATTCTCAGTGGTTTCGGCCATACCCGCCGCCAACTGGAACAGTTGCAACGCGGGGTTGACTGGGACGCCTGCGGTGTCCTGCAACTGGCCTTCAATGCCCAGGAAGCCAAGCGTCAGGGCCAGTTGGCCGGCGCCTTCCCCGTCGACCTGCTGCACCTGCTCGACAGGCAACAAGCCTCCACCCGGGCCGGCGTCGCGCTGGAGCACGGCGGTTTGTTCTTTCCCGAAGGCGGCTGGGTCCACCCGCCCGCCCTGTGCCGCCAGCAAGCCGCTCATCCTCGCATCCAACGCCTGTTGCACAGTGATGTGGTGCAACTGCGCAGAGTCGACGGGCAATGGCAGGCCTGGGGCGGCGAACAGCTACTGGCCAGCGCACCGGTGGTGGTTCTCGCCGGTGCGGCGGAGATCCAACGCTTCACCTTCAGCCATGGCCTGCCGCTCAAGCGGATTCGCGGGCAGATCACCCGTTTGCCCGCGACCGAACCCAGTCGCCAGCTCGCGACCGTGGTCTGTGCCGATGGCTATGTTGCACCGCCTCGCCTGGGCGAGCACACCCTGGGTGCCAGCTTCGACTTCCAGAGCGAGGACCTCGCTCCCACGGCAGGCGAGCACCAAAGCAATCTGCAATTGTTGAACGAAATCTCCCCTGATCTCGCCAGACGATTACAGGTCGACAGCCTCGATGTTCAACAACTGCAAGGCCGCGCCGCCTTCCGTTGTACCAGCCCGGACTACCTGCCCATTGTCGGCCCCCTGGCCGATACCACCGCCTTTACCCAGGCTTATGCCGCCTTGAGCAAGGATGCCCGCCAAGTGCCCGCTGTTCCCTGTCCCTGGCTGGAAGGCGTGTACATCAACAGCGGCCATGGCTCGCGCGGCCTGATCAGTGCACCGCTGTGTGCTGAATTGCTGGCGGCCTGGCTGGATAATGAACCGCTGCCCCTGCCCAGAAACGTGGCCGAGGCCTGCCACCCGAATCGCTTCGCCTTGCGCAGCCTGATTCGCAACAAGCCCTGAGTCCAGGCTGTAGGACCTACATTGCGCCGCGAACACTTCGCCCCATACTGAGCGTCCGTTCACCTTCTCACTGGAGCCGCCATGCTGATTCGCCAGCTTTTCGACAGCACCAGCTCGACCTATACCTACCTCCTGGCCGACCAGGATCAGGCCGTGCTGATCGACCCGGTCAAGCACAAACTCGACGACTACCTGCGCCTGCTCACCGAGCTGGACCTGAGCCTGTGCATGGCGATCGACAGCCATACCCACGCCGACCACATCACCGCCCTGGGCGACCTGCGTGCAGCCACCGGTTGCGCCAGCGGCTTTGGCGAACCCTGCCTCGCCCACTGCGCCAGCTTCACCTTCAAGGATGGCCAGCTATTACCCTTTGGCAACCGCCACCTGCTGGCCTGGCACACCCCCGGGCATACCGACGACTCCTACTGTTTTCTCCTGCCACCCGAGGGCGAGGAACCCTGGCAGTTGTTCAGTGGCGATACCCTGCTGATTCGCGGCACAGGACGTACCGACTTCCAGAATGGCGACCCATATCAGCAATGGGCCAGTCTGCAACGCCTGCTCGCGCTGCCCGATAACACCCAGGTTTTTCCGGCCCATGACTACAAGGGCTGGACAAGCTCGACCCTGGCCGAAGAGCGCCGCCACAACCCCCGCCTGCAGGTGCCCAACGCCCAGGCTTATGCCGCCCTGATGGAGAACCTGCACCTGCCACTGCCCGACATGATGGACGTCGCGGTCCCCGCCAATCGCGCCTGCGGCCAGAAAGAGGGCAACGGCTTATAACGGATCGATCTAAAACTCCAGAGTTTGAGCCGGGTCAGTTTCTCTAGCGCCCGGTACTGACCGGCCGCCCTCCCCAACGGAAACCCGGTAAGGACTTATGTGCGGATTAGCTGGAGTAACCTAGATGCGCCAAACAAGGGGGTTCAGGGCTACACAAAAGACCTGAAACCCCCTGCAAGGAACTACAAGTGGTACAAAAAGTGGTACGAGAAATCCCCCCTCCTCACCCGGCGTCCTGCCGAACGAACACCACCCCAAACCTGCAACTCGTCGCCCGCCACTCGCGCAGGCACACCGCCTCGATTACTGTATATCCATACAGATAAAATTCAGCGAGATTCAGATGATCACCGATGACGACGGCTTCGGATGCCTTGGCGTGCCCACCGAAGAAGAAATACTGCGACAGCACTGCCTCCTGCTAGAGCTGGAGGTCGAGGACATGCACCGTCAACTCGCCCAGGCCCGGGCGAACATCGCAAAGCTGGTCGACATCAACGCCGAGGTATCGGCCGACCTGAGAAAGGCCCGCGCCGACCTGAGCCACCGGCTCGGGCAGTTGTCAGCTGCAAACCTGGAGCTTTCCCAGATCAAAAACACAGAGCGCAGCCAAGGGGTATTTGCGAACGCCTATAGGTTTGCCGAAAACAAAGAATCATAGGCGCGCTCACAAGCAAGGCCCGCTACCCGGGATTGATCAAGCGCCTTTGCCAGCTCTCCCGCTCTTTGGTCAGCCCGCCGGAACAGGTCGGAGAGCACCATGGCGGCGCGGGTTGCTGCCTGGCCTCGCTCGGCAGTTCCGGAATCGCCGGGGGTGCAACTCGAGCTGACGGCCAGCTTTCCGGCCTCGACATGCAACCGCTCACCAGCAACATCAGCCCCATGAGCGTCAACACCAGCAGCCTTGATCTGTTCTCTTGCATCACTTCCCACCTGGTTGGACGCCGCCTGGCGCCGTTGTTCTTCGGTTCGATTGGCGGTCGTTGCAGCCGCGAGCACCTTCGCCCCCAACTCGCGCTCGTCGGCGTGCTTCTTTTCCCAGCGCACATCCGTGACGGCTACCCCGTGCTGGTAGGCGCCGAACAGGGCAGAGCCACACAGAAACAGGATCGCAGCCAGGACCGCCAGGCGAAGCGCTAGCGGATTCACACCAGCACCTTCAAGGCCCGGGCATAAAGCTCTTCACGATCCGCCAGGCCGTTGATCCCGCCGTTGATTTTCCGGGTGATGGCCTCAAACTTACCGGCGTCGGCCAGCTCATTCAGGCCATGGGCCGACCACCACCAGGCGGCAGAGATCGCCGCCCATTCCGGTTGCTCGAGCAGCTCGGGCTGTTCCAGCAGCGGCAGGTCCAGAGCCTTGGCGGCCTGGGCATAGTTCGCCCGGCCGGTGATCTGGATCAGCCCGCGCCCGCGGTACTTCTGGCCGTCGCCATCCGCTTCAGGCGTATTGCCCAGGCGCTTGGCCAGGGTGCCCGTGTCGTACTTGGCCAGGTAGGCATTGCCGCCCAGCTCGCGGGTGTAGAGCAGTTGGCCCGACTCATGCCCGATCTGGGCTAGGAACGCAGCCTGGCGCACGCGACTATCGATCTTGTAGCGGGCCATGGCCCGGTTTAGCGCAGGCAAAAAAATACCGGCTCGAGGGCCGGCGCGCGGGAGGATCTGCAGCAACTGCTGCTGGGTGATCGGCATTGCTTTTCTCCAGGCAAAAATAAACCCGCTCGATGGCGGGTACGGATTGCGACGAATGCGAATGGACTACTTGGCCTGAGCATCGATCCAGGACGGCGCTATTGGACGGCGCTCGCTTTCCGGGAACTCAGGCGACTGCGGCCAGTCGCGCAGCGACTGCATGTACACCAGCAACTCAGTGAATTGCTCACTGCCAATACTCGTTGGAGCTTGTAACTCCAACTGATCGCGATGGCGATCGCGCAACCATACCGCAGCGGATAGTACACCGTCGCGCCAAGTCCGTTCCTGCGTTTCCAGATAGAGCAAAGGCACCGGATCAGACGGGATGTCAGCGCTATATCGCTCATCAGTGCCTACATCGTCGGGGCCAGAAACGGCACGCCAGCCCTGCCCATCGTTGCGAACTGCATAGCTCATAAATTATCCTCCCATCCAGTACACAGCAGCCTTCCGCCACTAGTGTCAGCCACCCAATAAATATTGGAACTCTCCAAGAGAAGGCTCCCCATAGATGCGTTATTGCCGCTTGATGAACTGTTGATCGGGGGCGGGTTGACGCTGGTAGTAGTAGGACCAAAGCCAAGGCTTTGTGCGGCTGCAGCCGATCCGCCCCCGCTGACCATTGTTATGGATATGATTTGAGCGGTTGGAGGTACGAATGTCGACGTGCTGACTGCCACATACGTACCGCCAGACACAGAGCCCGCTGTTCCAGCGGCCATCACCGGGGTGGCGGTAACGTTGGTGCCAGATGAGATCTTATATCTAACTATGTTACCAGCCTGCGTCATACCTAGCGGATACTTGTTCGCCGTGGCATCCGTTCGAATCCAGCCGATTCGTGCCTTGTGTGTATATCCCGCCGGCATCGTCGGGGATGTTGCGCTAAGCGACAAAAGCCCTGCTGTTGTGCTGCCGTTCCAGATTACCCAAACGCTGTACCAAGTGGACGCCGCAGATGCTCCGGTGTCGAGGCCATTTGCCCCGGACAGTGCGATGGAGGGCGTGATATTTACAGCTCTCAGTGTTTGGTATTGATTAGCCGAGTTTTCGACGATTATCTCATCCGCCGAATAAGTAACGGTTGCGCTCAGTCCAGTGGTGGACCCGGCAAGTTTTTTAAATGCCCCCTGAATGCTGACCAAGTTACTTGCAGCAGTCGGGAGTGTATCAAGCAAAATAAAATCAGTGCCGTCATAGTCGATATCCGAAATTTGACCGGAAGCGAACACGGCGGCAACTTTTGCCCCGCTGGAATCGTACTGCTTTAGGTTCTTCGCCCCCTTTGCGGACACGTTAATGGTAGGGTTTGCCCCAGACGCTATGCCGAATTTAACCCTGAAACGCTGATTTTCCAAGTAACCAGCGATCGGCGGTGACGGCGCTAACGTCACCGCAGTGGCAGTCCCAGCAGCAGGGAAAGCGACGCCCGTCTGATTTTGGCTCAGGCAAAGCATGGCATCGAAGAATTGAGAACTTCCAACCTTATCTACGCTGCCATTAGGTGTAATACCGGCGCTACTGAGAACGGATTGGAAGAAAGCCTCTTTATCGTTGGCCCAATCCTTTTCGAGATAAGACCCGTCCTTTGCATCGGGGGCTGTTCTGTTTTTGAACGACCCCAATGGGTATTCGGCGGAAGGGTTGTTAAACCGACCGGGATACCGCTCATTAAGTTTTAGTGACATCCTAAGCTCCTATATATCCAGCAAATTCTGCGTCTTCGTCACCGAACTCGGTATCCATATCGCCGAACTCGACCATGTTGAATCCCTCAAGGAATCCGTTAAATCTAACCGTTTGGGGCTTCGGCACCAGACCTGCATTGAGCAGCGCGAACCGCTCAAGGTTAGTGATCTGGCCGTAGAACTCGATGCTGAACGACATATCCTCGCCATCCGTTACGCGAAGAACATCAGCCCTTGGAAGTAGGAAGTTCATTCCGTCCAGGATGTTCTCTATCGTTGCATCACCGTTGTTCTTAATGATCTTGGATCTGATGACCAAACGGTAAAGCTCATCCGAAAGCTGTCCGTCCTGATCGATCGTCAGTGCGCTGAACATTGCCTCGTCATCGCCAAACTCATCTCCGTCCGTGATATCGAAAAGCCCTGGGCTCAATGGTATAGAGCCGACGAAACTGCGTGGCGCCACTACAATCCGGCCGATGACGTTCAGTTGCTCGCCGACTGCCGCATCAATGTCATAGCTCTTGCGCACAGCCTCGGCCGCCGCCTCAATGCTCCCGCCAAGCTCCCTAGCGATTGCGTACCAAGCCACAGCCTTTGGCTTGTCGCGGTACTGCGCGTAAATTCGGTCTGGGATGTTCATCACGTGATCACTACGGTGATGTTGCTCTCCGTCCACCTAGACATTTGGTTGTAGGCGATGGCGACATTGGACTGGCCTCCGTTGAGGCTGGAGGAGGGCAAGTCGACATAGCTGTCGCCGTACGAACCAATAACCTTGTTCACCGGCGTGAAGATCGTGCTGAATGGCACTCCCTCGCCGATATCGAACCCATCGATCTTGAAACCGACATCCGCGGGTATCAGGTCGCCGGCGGCGTACTCCATCATCGCCTCCTTAATAAGCTGGTCAGCGTTGGGCGGGAGCGTGCCGTCATTGACGACATGAATTACGGCGAACATGTCGACATATACAGGGCGGCTCGCCCTGATCAACTTTTTGTTGGTCGGATACTTTGGCGAAGTGACCTCGACCTCGAAAGGTGTTCCGGCCTGGTACAGAGAGGCGCCCGGGTTCTTCTTCAGGTAGATCGCCATCGCCACATCGCCGTCGGTACCGCCATCGATGATTGGCGCAATGGAGTTCTTTGGCAGCCCGTGCGGGTTATCAATAGAAACAGCGTTGCTGCCGGTGTCGTTCTCATAAACCTTCACCCGGCGCACGCCGTCCACGCCGAACAACTCGCCAATCATGGAGTCAATCTGGTTGTTGCCCGGCTTACCGACAGCTGTAGCTCTGGTGACGCGCAGTTGCTCGTCGCGCTGGCCATCTGTACCTGGCGTTGCTGGATCGGCGTTTGTCACGCCAGCAAGCCCAGCTACCACGTCGACGATTCGGGTAATCGTGCCTTCGTCGGCCTGGGTGGGTCCGACTACTGTGCACGTCGCATTAACGGTCACCGACCCCAGCGTATTCGCGGTCACAGCCTGGTCTGTCGTCCAACGGCTACCAGTGGTGACCGACTCAAAGCGGTTACCCGACGGGATTAGCGTTCCGGGAGTTGCGGTGATGGTCAGCTGCACGCTGGAGCGCGATCCGCCTGAGCGGATGGTGCCAGTCAACGAGCAGACAATATCCAGGTCGTTGCCCTTGGCCTTGTTCGGGTCTTTCGAGTTGTATGCCTGCTGCAGCGTCTCGTCGAGCGCGTAGAAGATCTCGGAGTCGTGCGCCATTTTCAGACCGTCGGGCGTCGACGGATCCAGGTTCCAAAGAGGATCAATGTCCAAGTAGAACTGGCGCTCCTGGGCGAACCATTCGTTTTGCGTCTGCAGCACGTAGCCGGTCGAAGTCAGGCTAGCCATTCAGTGTTACCTCTTCCAGGCCGAACTCGGTGAGAATCCCAGCAGTGACGCTGTAGGTTCGGTTGTTGATGTTGAAGTCAGCGGAGAAGCTGGTAAGACGTATCACGCCTGGCGTGTTGGCAATCCTGGCCCGCAGAGCCGCCTCAGCAGTGGAGAGATTGGTGAACTTCCCAAGGATCTGCTCGTACCAGGGCGTGCCGTCGGTGATGTCGCGGAAGTACTCGCCCAGGAACAGGCGGAGCCGGGTCAGCACCGTCTGAGCAACTTCGGACTGGCCAGTTATGAACTGCTGGCCGCGTGTCACGATGTCACCCGTCTCGTCATCCAGTCTGCGTACGGTCATATAACTGGAACTCCGCTTGTCCCGGAGCCCGGGGTTACGCCGCTATGGCGATGCGTATTGAGGTTTGTGCCGGCGGCGGTGATGACGTTACCGTCAGGTGTGATCTTCAGTCCGTTAATCAGAAATGAGCCGTCAGCCAGAAGCTGAAAGCTGCCGGCGCCGTTCTGCATCAGGGTTGTTCCATCTGGCAGAACGTTGAACCTGGCCACCCCGTTATCCATTGAGATGCTGTTGTCGCTCTTCAGCCAAACGAATTGTGTACCTGCGCGGTTGCGCATTCGCACTCCGTTATTCTGGAAGTCAGGCAGCACATTGGGTTGCGACCTGAACCCAGGCAGGAACATGGCGTCCTGCATGCTATGGAACCGGCCTCTTGGGTTGGTCGCCACCCCGCCACTCTGCACCCAGCCATCAATGCAGCGCTGGGAGAACAGAATGTCGCCCTCGCACCCCGAATCAATTTGGTACTCGACGCAGTAGTCGCCGCCTGGGAAGTGGACCGGAACCTCGACAATCGGAGGTATCGTGAAGGTGGCGTCATTGACATCAACCCTGAGGATTCCGATCTGCACCTGCGCCCGCTGGGTCAATGAGTCAAACGTCAGCACGTGGCCTGGAACTGAGGTGCACACATCCTTCATCAGCTCACCAAAAGCACTTCGGATCAGCTTTTCATTGCGAGCCCGGCCTTCTGTCTCAAGCATGTAGCCACCTCACACCTTTTTTCGGGCATTAAAAAACCCGCCTCGGCGGGTTTGTGATTGTTCGTTTTTCAGAGCCTGCCTTTCATAACCATCTGGTCGCAGACGCTACCGCGATATTTGGCCATCGTATCAAGAGGATAGCGATCACTGAGGTTGTTGAGGGCAAAGTTATAAGCATTGGTTATTCTTTGCATGCTCGCGGGGTTGTCGTCGTACAGACTTAGCAAAGCTTTGTATCTATTGGTTCGCTCTTGTGTAGAGATGGATGGCCACCCGCCGCTGTCCAGGCTGCCCGTGTAGCAGGCAAGAACTATCGAGCCAAGCAGGTTTTTCCTGGTAGCAACATACCCGCCAAACTCAACTTTAGGGTTTAGCTTGTTTTCCTGCTCCAGCTGAAATTGTCGTGCATTCTCTTTCGCCTCGTCGCTTTCTGCATAAGCATTCCACTTTTTCACGTCCTTAATTTTGTCATTAAGGACAGCTTCAATTTCATGCCGAGTCGGGTTGCACTTATAATTTTCAGGATAGAGAATAAATAGAGACCAGTCATTTTCTCTTGATTCATATGGGCGATCAAGGTACACGAAGAAAGTTTGAAGATCTTCTGACTCCTTAATTAACTTGCAACCAAATCGGCCAGCGTACTCATTAAGATCAAACTGACCAAGTCCGACCGTGCCATCTCTGTAAACATGATTAGAGACCAAAATCTGAGTATCGGAATCCCACTTCATTGACCTAATGAGGTCTTTCTGATTGTAACCCACAATAGGGCCATAACCATCCCGAACAGCAACCCGCTCCGCAAAGGCGCAAACCGGCAGAAAAATAGCCGCGAGCAACAATGCGACCCTACTTTTGCTCATCGCCATAAGCGCCTCCCCGTCGCACATTAACAAGCTCCAAATGTAGCAGGTGGACGACCTCAAACCCAGGGCGCCGGGATCAGCCATTCACCTACTTGGCAAATTTCTCGCCCTCCTTGTAAGACTCGTTAACTACGGCAACGGCATCCCCTCGCGTGATAAAGCCTTTTTTATCCTTGTCCAGCCCAGAGTTTGGCCCGTAGTTCTTATCCCCCCTCACCCACATGACGTAGCTATCAGGCTGTCCGATTGCGGCGGGCCACAACACAGCAAGGTACGCATCTCCAAGGTTGTGGATGCGGCTCGCAGGGATGCCCTTATAATATCTCTCAACATAATCAAGCTGCTGAACTGCTGTCATGCGCGCAAGCCGGTCGGTAGTGGTTCCGAGCTTTTCCGCTGTGCTCCTCAAGAACTGGATCAAGCCTGTTGCGGAGCTTCCAGGATTTCGCGCTGTCGGACTGAACGTATACCCGGTCTCGAACCCCATCACAGCCATCAACCAGTTAGGCTGCAAAGAAAGATTCTTCGAAATGGCTGTAACCTTCGCCCTGAATGCCTCTTGCACGCGCGCGCCCCAAATCAGCTTGCCATTCTGAGGAGTGGATAATGACTTCAGATTTGGCTTGGTTCCCCAGCGGATACCGTCTATATCCACCCGCCATGTATCGCTGTGCGAGTCCCCCGAGTATCTCAGAGCAAACACGTTATATTCGCCGACCGGGACCGCATCAGGCTCAACCTCGGAGAGATACAGGTTGCCTGTGTTGTAGGTAGCAAACTCGCTTTTCAGATCAATGACACTGTTGATCATGATCGAAGGGTTGAGCTGCGCTGACACTGACACGCCAAGGCCGCTAGGGCCGCGTGTGATCTCTGGAATTCCGATCATCCCGGTGAGTTGGTTGATCTTGATCGCCGTAGAATTCCGTTTCATCTCCGGCTTGGTGACGTACATGCGCCCCATGTGCTGGAGCCAGATGAATTTGTAGTCATAAGCCAGATTGTCCATCGCCTTTGGAATGTCTCCATCGGCCAGGCATCCACGCGCCATAGGCTGATCGTCGGCGAACTGTTCGTTGTCGATGTCGATGGGGATAGGCCACTCACGGGCGAGCGCTCGAATAACCTCTTCAACCCTGGCACCTGGGCCGAGGCACACCTGCGTTGAGCCTCGATCCACCACGGCGAACCCTGATTTGCAGATAAGCCTCGTGATAATTTCGGGCGATCCTGGTTCGCGCTCGCGCAGCACGTTGGTCACGGTCCCGGTGAAGATTGCGTCGATGTTGTCGGTGTAACCGGCCTTCAGGATGATGCTTGCCCCGCTCGCAATCCCCGACTCTTTGTTCAGGTTGTAGAGGCGAATGTCGGCATAGGCCACAGCGCTGCCAGGCGACACGTCAATACTGAACTGGATTCGAAACTGCGTAGACCCAGATTGCAAGCTGATGTAAGGGGCGCCATTGATGTCAACGGACCAGGCTCTTGATCTCATATTTCCACCAGCGGGGGTATCCAGACGAGGGAGTTGTCGATACCCAGGTTGTCCAGGGTCACGTCCTTGCCGGTGAACACCATTTGCCCAATGCCCGTCCGGTAGCTCTGGATGATGTCGCTGCCCGGCTCAAGCATGACGCCGGACGCAAGTCTCGCGCCGCCACGTGCCAGGCTCATGGACCAAGCCGGCGCATCCAGGTACGAAATGAAGTCGATTTCAAAAGCAATCAGGTTATCGCCAAGCTGAACGACGAATCTCTGGTGAGCATTGCCTACGCCAGCTGCTAAAGGGATTGTGAGCATCAGATAACTCCGTCGAGAATGTTATTCACCGCATTTGTCACGCTTGCGGCGGCATCCTTGGCTATCAGTTGCCCCTTGTTTACGGCTCTTGTCAGGGCGCTCTGAGACGGGTCGCCGGATCTTAGCTGGTGGGGCCATCGGTCGTTTCCAGCGGCGAGTCGATCAAGCTGAATAACCTCCTGCAACTCAGCCACGAACTCTAGTCCGCCCTCGTTGCGCGGCTCCTTGGTTCGTGACAGGCGAGTGATCGCCATGTTCCTGAGGATTACCTCACCAATATCAACGTCGAACGGGTCGCCCACAGTCATCAGTTCAACAAGAAGCCCCAGTGTAGAACTTGCCCTCGTCTCGTCGCTGCCAGCCAAAAAACCAGCAGAAAGCCCCGCAACCCCCGCCACCAACGGGTTGTCGGTCAGATTAGAAAGCGCGCCGCCGAGAAAATCAGTCAGCTGAACTTTGACCGGGTTGTTGCTGATAGCTCCGGTCATGGTCCATTTGAAAGGGTTAAGGATTCGATGATCTGCGACCCTTACGCCACTCTCAATCGGGAACGTCGTGATGGTAACGCTGGACTCAAAGGTATCTTCCAGTACAGCGTCGAACGAGTAGCTAGCAAGGGTCGGAGCTTGCCGGGTGAATATGTTGACAATGCTCAAGGCTATCGCTCCGTGGTTGACTTGAGGTCCTCGGTCGCCTCGTAGTTCTGGCGCTCGTTGACTTGGATGATGCGCGCGTCGAGTTTCTGGCCGTCAAGCTCGAAGTTGAAGTTCTGGGTACTACTTACCCTGATCGGAGTCCTGCTAAGAACATCGCCGATGGCTTCTGCGCTGTCGCGGATATCTTCATCTCGGCTTGACCCGGCTGGCGGCATACTGTCTGCGGCCGATCGATCTCGGTGACCAAGGTAGTCAATTGCCCCGGGAGAGCGTTCGATCCGTCCCGAATACACCTCGGGATCGGCCCGATCCACGCCAAAGAGTTTGTCGAACATCGGATCAATGTAGGGCGTCATGAGGTCGGCAAGGCTGACTGCCATACCGATCTGGCCAGCGCCTTTAAGCGCGCCGCCGATGCTGCTCAGCCCGATCTTGGAAAGTCCGGCGCCGGCGACCGCGGTTGCAGCGCCGATGCCGATACCAGCCGTTGCCTGCGGATTTTCCGCCAACGCATCGATGCTCTTGCTAATTTCCGGCCGATATTCCTTGAGGAAGTTGTTCACCCCCTCGGTGGCTCCGATCAGGCTTGGTAAAAACTTCTCAGCCAGTTCGTTCTTGACGCCTTCGATGATCAGACCGAGTTGCGCCGAATTATCGGCTAGCTTTCGGCTGTTCTCGGTGAGCTGGTCGACACTTCCAGTCAGCGCACTGGCTCGCTTCATGGTCTCGTCGAGCTTTTGAGCTCCACCAGAAAGCGAACGGAACACACCATCAGATAGCCCAAGCGAGCTTTGAACCTGAGCGCGCTGCCCCTCATCCAGCTTGGGGATCATATCCGCGAGCGCGCGCATGAATTCCTCGCCAGTATTCGTTTGGTACAGCGAACTGACATCAATGCCGGCGGTAGCTAAGTCACCAATCGGACCGGCATCGCCCTTTAGCCGCAGGTTGTTCTGAATCTCTTCGAAGTGGGCCAGGGTTTCTACGGCGTCTGCCGCATCTCCACCCATAAGCTTCAGGGCATTCCCGTAGCTGTACACAGCCGCTTGGGAGGTACGCAGGTTCTGCGTGGACATTGCCAGCTTATCTACGCGGTTTGCCACGCCGACGATGGCGCTGGCGCCCGCGCCGAAGGCTCCAACGAGGGCCGCCGAGATGCCCAGTGCATTCGACTTGATCCCATTGAGGCTTGCGCCAATCTTCTTGTCGCCCGCCTCCAGGGCCTTGGTGTCATAGCCGATGCCGATCAGGAATGACTTCAGAACCTTAGTTGCCATTCTTCGCAGCCTCGTATTGATCCCACAGTTCGTCCATGGCTTGGTTGAAGCGCTCGACGCTGGCTAGGGAGTGGGTTCCGTCTTCAAGTTGCGCCCAGGTGCAGAGCGGCGGGCACACGCCAACAATCCCGACACAGGGGCGCATCAGGAACCAATTTACTGCGCTGCGCTTTCCGTGCCTGGCTGCCTTGGGCTTTTTGCGCCGCTTGGCAGCCATTCGAAAAAATCGGAGAGGTTCCAGCGCAGCAGCTCGGCCAGCAGCTGGTTGTACTGCACCATCTTGCCGCCGAAGTCGGCGACGGTGACCGCTCGCTCGGTGCCGTTGATGAACACCCGGGTCATGAGGATCTGCACGACCTGGGCCTTCACGTCCTGGCGCATCGACATGAACATCGAGCAAAGAACCTGGTCATCGACCTCAATGCCCGCCTGCGCGGCCGTGGCGAATCGCTCCAGCACGGCGCCGGACAGGAGGGACATCAGCCGGTCTTGATCGACGGCGCTGGCCATGGCGGCGTTGTACTGCACGCCGCCAATGGTGAATGGTTTCACGCTCATCTATCAGCCCCTTGTCGCTTCCCAGATGTTGAACTGCATCGTGAACTGGTCGTCCGTGATGGTCGAACCGGCCCGCCCGCGCTGGCCGTCGTTCACGATCACACCTTCGGCGCCAAGGGCCGTCTCCAGGGTGCCAATCTGGGTATAGGTGTACGTGATGTTTGCATTCGAGTTGAACAGACCCTGCATATACGCCGAGTCAGCCGACCCCGGATTCAGGTAGACGTTTACTTCGCGACCTGGATTGATTCGGTCGAGGCGCACTGCGTTTCCGCCTTGCCCCCTTCGCAGTTGGCTTTTTGCGTCTATCGGAGCATCGGTGACAGGCGTAGCGGCTTCGCCAAAATCTTGCAGCTGTCGACCGTTTACGGTGATGACGCACAGGTCTGTAGAGAAGTTATTCAGGCTCATGGATCACCTATCAATAAACGTCGAGGTCGACATCGACAATGTGGATGGCGCCGGCGCGGAACAGGCGGATGCGCAGCGGTGCTGCCTTGCGGGCATTACGGTCGGCGTCCGACAGATCGAGGATGTCCTCGGGCTTGGTCAGGATCTCGAAGCCGGCGGTGTACTTCTCAAGGCCGTCATCTGGGTCGATGTAGTTGCGCGGGCCCAAATAGCCGTTTCCGATATAGCCCTGCGAAAACGATCTCGCAGCACCAATCAACACAGCCTCTCCTGCTGGCGTTTGCCGAAGCTTGGTGGGCTGGTTGGCGTTGGCGTTGTAGAGCGCCGTGGTCAGACCGTTGATGTACGCATCCAAGTTGACCACATCGTCGATGAATTCGCCGTAGGTGCTGTGCGTTACGGTGTTGATCCAGCGTCCAGAATCGACGGAGCCTTGATTGTCGACGACGGTATAGAAGATCGCTTTCTTAGTAGCGCTCTGCATTGCGGAATACGCTGTGCCAGTTAGGGATTCGGCAGGAACCCCCGGCGATTTCTTGAACTCGCCTGTGATGGTCGAGTTGTCCGCGCTGTAGTTGACGGCCGCGAAGTGCTTGGCAAGCGCCGAACCAGAATATGGGTCGGTGGCGTGCGCGGCGGTGTAGACGTGACGGAAGCCTGCAGAAGTCAGCTGAGTGGCAATATCGTCCACATCAGACGGGTCGCGGATCTCAGTAGCCGAGGCGCCGGTCTGGTTGTCGATGAACATGCTGGTGTTGTCTTCGCACCACTGGGCGATCGCCAGCACGTCCGCCTTGACTGCCAGAACTGGAGCTGTCCACATGGTCCAGTACCACCAGGTGATATTCCGGGCCTTGTTGAGCGTGGCAGCGCGGGTAGCGTCAGCCGTTGCTGCGCCCCATACCTGAATCTGTCGAGTGGCCGGAGTGCCGCCAAGCCAGCGCTGGGCCGCCTTGTAGGTCTCAGTGGTGTCGGCGAAGTCTTCAGACAGCGCGGGCAAGCTGAAATACGTGCGGTATGTATCAGGCGCAAAGCCAACCGGCAGCTCAAGCTGAGGAGCGAACAGCATGGCGCTGGCAAAGTTCGCATTGCCCAGGCCGGCCGGGCTGATCCGGGCATTAATCCGGATGATGTTGGTAGCTGGATAGCTCACTGTGCTAGCTCCAATGGGTTATGTGGGGTCGAATTCCACGGTGAAGGTGTCAAGCACCCTGGCCTTCTCGTTCTGAAGCGCCACTTCGACGCTCAGGATGTTGTTCACCACCGGCAAGCTGCTGGTTTCATACATCAGGCGGATGGTGATCTGCGCCCGCTGCTCAAAGTTGGCCGACTGCAGGCTTGTGAGATTGTTGACGGCGTCGGTGCTGTTCCAACCGATCTTGGCCTTGAACAGCATCATGCTCACGTCGGGCCTCTTGTTGGCCTGCTTCAGGCGCTCTGCGTACATCAGGGCCTCGCCTCGGTAGAAGTTGACGCTAGCCGCGCACATGATCTGCGCTCGCACATCGACCTCAACGAGCTCGCCCGGCACGTCGCGCGAAATGATGTTGGCCTGGCCGCGCTCACTGACAGACTGCCTTGGCGTGATCGTCGCGTAGGCGCCCTTCGGCGCAGGCATGCTGCCGGGGCCTGACTGGTCGGCAAGGATGCACTCAGGCACGCCGGTCGCCAGCATCACAATCGGGCGCAGCTTTGCGAATAGCTCTTGGTTGGTCATGCTGGGCCACCTGACTGATCGTCAATGCGCATGACAATGACCTTGCAGTAGTTCCGCCAGTAGCGGTTGTCGACCTTGACGGCCTTCCACTGCTGGCCCAGGAACGTCCAGATACCTGTCTGGTCGATCAGTTGCATGTCGCCCTGGTTTATGTAGATCCGGCGCGCGTCGGTGATCCGCTCGCCGCCCTGGCGCAGGAAATCGACTTCCCTGTCGCTGGCGGGTTGAATGTTCACGACGTAAGGTGTGGTGCTCGGCGTGCCCGGCGTCCAGATTCCATCTACCCAGGCGCCCCCAGTGTCAACCGTGCGGGATGCCTCGACGCTCTCGAACACGCCATCGATCTGGCCCTCCATATTCAGGCTCATTCGAGACCCTCCGATGCGGGACCAATGGAAACTTGGTGGGTGACCGACTGGCGCATGGCGCCGGTATCGATCAGCGGATTGCTGCTGCCCTTCTTGCGAATGGTCGACGCTGCGTTGGGTGGCGTCTTCAGGTCGTTCATGTACATCTTTACCTTGCCTGCTGCCACCACACCAACAGCCTCGAGGATCTGGTCCATCGACTTACCGGCCTCCGTGCCGTCCTGGATTGTCAGCAACACTTCTGGCGTCGCGCTCGCAACCCCCGGCTCAAGCCATGGCCTGGCCGGGATGTTGATGGTGTGCGCCTGGGTCACGCCAAGTTCCATGTATCCCTTGCCAGTCTTGAGGAAGCGAACCTCATCGCGGTCGGCAGCAGCTTTGCTGGCGTAGCCGTACGATGTTCCGCCCGGGTGCTTGATGTCTGCGCCGAACTCGTTGATAGCGCCAAGACTGGCCATCGTCAGGTCACCCGACTCAACGTCGCCGGCCTCCTCATGGATGCCTACGGTGACGACCTTGTTCGACTTGAGCGCATTCAGCTCTTTCGCCAGCTCGTCCTGCAGTTCCTGGAAGCCCTGGATATCGAGTTCGATCATTCAAACCGCCTTGGCACCCATCCCGGCGCGCTTCTTGAGCCTGTAGAACTGCTGGCCGTAGTTGGTGTAGGTCAGCCAGTCGGTGCCGGCGTCCATCATCTGCGGCACGCGGTAGGCGATTGATTCATCGCCGACTGACTTTTGGGCCACGTTCAGCCGGGCTTCCGAGTTCGGTGTGCCGCCGGCGCCGAGCGCGCCAAAGTTCGTCGACAGCCAGTGAGCGGCGTAATACTTCATACCGCGCCACTTGAAGTTGCAGCAGGTCAGCTCAAGCGCGCCCCAGCGGGACGATCCTGTCTCGGTGTCAGCCTCGCACAAGGCTTCGGTAACCATGGCGTCAGGCCATTTGACCGGGTCGATGAACGCCTTCATCAGCGGGTCCTCGCGAAAGGCCGCGATCATTTCCGGAGTGATTTGCATGCGTTCACCTTGAATGGGTGGGCGCCAGGCGCCCGGGTGTTACTCGGCCTTCGAGGCCTTGGCGATTTCTTCCAGCAAGCGAGCCTTGCCCCAGGTCTTGTTGACCTTTACGCCGGCTCGGCCTGCCTGTTCACGCAGGGCTTCGATGTCGTCTCCGCCTTCATCATCGTCGTCGCTTTCCAGCTCATCAGCGCCAACGCGGCGCAGGTCGCCGTTCTTCAGCAGGGCTTTGACGAAATCGATCTTGGCCACCGCATCCGGCACTTCCACGGCTGGGTTTTCACCCGGCAGGATCGGGTAGCTGGTGTCCGCGCCATCCACCAGGTGGTTGATGGTGATCAGTCGTGCTGCTTCGTTCTTCAAGAACATGTCGAATCCTCGCCCGGAATCATTGGCCGCCGCCCCGGGCATAGCGGAGGCGGCCAAGGATCGGCTGGTTAGAACTGGTCGCGGTACGCGCCAGAGAACGGGTAGCGGAATTCAACACCGCTGATCTTGTACTCGCACGGCACGTTGACCTTGAGGTTCCACATCTGCGGGGCCAGGGAGCGCCACGGGATCGGCACCTGCATGCCCAGGTTCTCGTCGTTCAGTTCGTAAGCGACGATGCGGTCCTTGTTGCCGTTGGACACGCCGGCGGCGGCCAGCTGGGCAGCAGACAGTTGCAGGCGGCTGAAGATGTTGATCGGGCGACCGGTCAGCGCGGTGAACTGGTTGTTGGTGCGGAAGTACTCGAGGATCGTCTTGTCGGTGATGGTGCCCATGCGCTTGTTCGAGATGAACGCGAAGCGGGCAGCATCCAGGATGATCGTGTCGGGGACGTGAACGGTAGCCGAGTTGATGTAGACATCAACCAGGATCTTGTTCAGGTCAGCGACGATCTGGTCACCGGTGGTGGCAGCGTTGTACCAATCCAGGGTGGAGTTCGACAGCGCCAAGTTAGCGTTGTTGAACAGGCCGGTCATACCGCGCGCCGCGTCGCCGAAGTAGGCCACGCGCTGGGTGTGCTCCTGGGCGCCACGGAAGGCCAGTTTCGCCTTGGTGGTATCCAGCGGGATGCGCAACTGCTGAGACTTGCGCAGTTCGTCCAGGCTGTAGCTGTACTTGTTGCCGGCGTAGCCGATTGGCACGGTCGACTTGTTGGCGTTCAGCGTCACGTCTGGCAGGTCGTCAGCGCTGGCGCCGATGAATTTGCCGAGGGTCACACCGTCGTAGCTGATGTAGTCCCACTGATCTACCCATTCAGGCAGAGAGGTGTCGACGGGGATCAGCTCCATGTAGTTGATCGCGGCGTATTTGGCCTCGTAGATACGAGCTTCCAGGCTTGCCAGCTGGCTGATGTAGAACGCCAGGCCGTCGTCGAGGGTCGGTAGACCGTCGTTGAAGGTCACTTGGTGAGCGTCACGGCCGATCTGTTGCGCGATTGCAGCATCGATGGCTACGACGATTTTCTTAAGCTGAGTCATGTCGATTAGCCCCCGACCTTCAGAGAAATTTTAGCCAGTGCGCCGGCGCCGGCGGTGCTGACCCATTTGGCGTTCGGGATCAGGACTGCCAGAGTGGCGGCGGCGCCGACCACGTTGGAGAACTGCCCCTGGTTGGTACCGGTGCCGTCGCCGACTACCAGGTAGACCGGGTCATCCTTGGCGACCGCCACGCGGGCGGTTACCCAGATAGGCGCCATGGTCTCGACGGTCATGTCGCGCTTGGCGACAGCGCCGAATACATCGGTCGAGGTGTAGGCGCGGTTCAGTTCGCGACGAACCACACCGATGAACTGGGCGGCGGTCGAAGCGGCGACCGGCAGCTTGGCGCCGTCGTCACCGTCGGTCACCACGCCCAGGCCGTAGGCGATGTTGACGGTGCCCTTGTTGACCTTGGAGACGCCGTTGGACACTTCGCCATCAGCGACCATGCCCGCGTACGCGACGCCGTGGTTGATTGCGTTACCACCTTGAACTGGCATGGTTAGGCTCCTTTCTGTTTGTGGGCGCCGGACAAGCTTTGCTTGTGGGCCTGGTATGGGGTCGGCGCGGCGTCCGTGGTCGCAGGGGTGCTTGCACCGTCCTTGGCCAGCTGCATGAACTGAGCGAAGAGCGCAGCGGTGTCACCGGTTGGCATTTTCGGCTTCTTGCCACCCTTGCCGTCGTCCTCCTCTTCTTCCTCGTCCTTATCGGACTCAGCGTCGAAGGCGGCCTCAACGTAGTCGGCGGACTTGTCCGACCAATCACGCTTCGGCAGCGCAACGGCCAGTGCGGCACGCTTGATCTCGATCACGTCGAGGCTGTCACAGGTGAAACCGTCGCCGGCGACCTTGCGGGCCAGGGCCTGGGTAGCGCTGATTGCCTTGACGCGCTCGCCAATTGCGACATCGCTCGAAGCCTTGCGGGCCTCGGCCAGGTCTTCGGCAGCCTTGTCAGCGGTTGCCTGGGCCTTATCAGCCTTGGTTTCCGCATCGGTGGCACGCTTCAGCAATCGGTCGAACGAGTCGGCGACCACTTGGGCGTTCGCAGGATCAGCAACATCAACGCTGCGCCCGCTATCGGTGGTGATAATTACAGGCATTGTGTTGCCTCCTGGGTTGTGGTCGAAGACGCGAGCGATGCCGCCTGCCCTCGCTTTGGTTACCACCGCTTGGTGGTTGATGATGATGTTGCGCTGGGTGTACTCGTACTCTTGCCCGTCGGCGGTCACGCCGGGCCCGTGGACGTATTCAGCGGTGTATCCGGCGGACAGCTCGCACTTGCCCGCGTTGATGTCGTCGATGGTCTTCTGATCCTTGATGATCAGATCGCAGACAACGAAATCGCCATCGCGCCGGCCCGCACCTCGCACCTCGCCAACCGCCACCGCCTTGTAGTTCTTCGCGGTTACCAGGTCCTTGGGGTGGTCATTGGTTACCGTCGCGCCGTCGTACGTGCCCAGTGACGAGTCGTTGAACACCTCGTCTTCTGGGCGGTACACACGAACGATTCGGTTCGGATCGCCGTCGAGGCCAAGCTCTCGGGCCAGGTATTCCTGAATGCCGGTGCGCGCCACCCGGCCCGGCACCTTGAGGAAGCCCTCGCCGGTATATTCCCGGTGGGTGATGCGGTGGCTGACACGGTCGAAGACCGTACAGGTGGTCATTACTGCTTCGCCCATGCGAAGAGTGCGTCGGAATGATCGTCGTCAACCGGGCGCACGCACGCGTAGGTGCGATGCTCGTTACCGTCGAGGCTTCGGCCGTCTTCGGTATCCGGTAGAGACTTGATGTTGGCCAGGTCGCCCGGTGTCATCTGCACGGAAATGTGGAAGCCGTCGGTGTCGAATTCCGACTCGGCGCCGGTCTCGATGCACTTAACCTTGATTTTCATGATCGTTCTCGTCGCTGGAATGAATTAGCGGTAGACGCCCGGCGCTGTGCGGCCTGCGTCTTGGTTGGCCTTGACCTCGCGGGCGCTCACTGGGCGCGCGATGCATCGGCACTGATAGTCGGAGCCTGGCTTGATCGGAACACCGTCAGAACTCAACGGCAGGTCGTCCCAGCGGTAGATCCCTTTGCCGTAGGCGGTGACCTTGTTGGCAATCTCCGAGTGGCGGTGCCGGACACGGCTGTCGTCGGAGTCGACCCACTGGAAGTACTCGAAGCCGGCGCCCTTCTGCTGCTTCTCAGCCAGTTCGCCGTTGATCTTCGATGTCTGGTCGCGGGCAATCATCTTGGCGCGGCGCTGGGTCACGCCGAACTGCTCCTGCAACGCCTTCTCGATGTAGCCAGGCCGCATGCCGGAACGCATGTTCGCCATCACCAGCGTCTGCACCTCTTCCAGGCACTTGGCGGGGATGGACTTGATCAGTTGGGCGTTCTGCTGGGCCGAGGCCTTCAGGTAGTCCTGCATGGCGGTGTTGCCGCTGTACACATCGATGCCGGCCGACTTCTTCAGGTCGCGCTCGGACTTCTTGAGCGACGATTGAACGAACTCTCCAGCGATGCGCGCACCTGCAGCCTGCACCGCCGGAGATGACCAGCGACTCACCAGCGTGGAAATGGCGTTGAGGATCAGATCAGACCAAGCGTCAGTCGTGACCACTGCGTCCTGCGTGTACTCCGGCGCCAACTGGCGAACCAGCGGCATGATCTCCTTACTGATTGACGCCTTGACCTGCTTCACCAGCCGCTGCAGCTTGGCGTTGTACTGGATGCCGATCATGTCCATGGTCATTCAACCTTGCCGTCGTCATCCACCGGATCGTTGAACATCGTCAGATCCTCATCAGCCTCCAGCGCTTCGATCTTCTCGTCGTCGAACTGGTAGAGCTCTTCGGCCTGAAGGCGGCGCTGAATCTGACTGGTGGTGACGATCCCGCCGTCCTTGTAGAGCAGGTCGGTTTCGGCCTTGGCCTTGTTGGCAGCGGAAATCTGCACAGCGTCTGGCTGCTTGTACGGGTTCCAGACGTAGTTGAAGTCATCCAGCCAGCGACCGGTCGCCGACCGCACCATCACTTCGTCGAGTTGACGAAGGCCGGGGTCGATCTGCGTCAGTCGCTTCGATGAGAGGTGGTTGTAGTAGTTGGTGTCGTCGCCCTGTCCATCATTGCCCAGGCCCTTGGCAGACTCTCCGAACAGGCGCGTCACCGGGATGCCAGCGGCACCGGCGATCCAGGTCATGAGCAGGTCAAGCACAGGCGCCACCCCGGAAAGGTCCAGGGTCTTGCGGTCGTAGGTCTCTTCGCCATCCAGCAGCGCCAGGTTGATCGAGGACTTCATCATGCTGAACAGGGCGTAACGCGCCGTGATGGCGTCGTCCTGATCGCTTGCCAGCTCATCCGAGAGGCCTTCGCGCTTGATGATGTCGACGTTCGCTTCCTGCATCAGTTCGGCGATGCCGTCCTTGCTGGCTACGATGTCCATCACGTCGTCGAGGCACTTGCGCAGCTCTGAGTCGCCCCAGCCCTGTGTTTGCGCGCGCTGGCGACGTGGCAACTTGGCACCAGCGAACCGGGCGAAGTGCGTCCAGTGGATCTGCTGGGCGCCGGCCGAAATGGTGTAGAACTCCGGCTGCAGGTAGTTCGCAGCCAGGATGTTGGTTTGGTTCAGGTCCATCGCCGTCATGTCGAAGCGGTCGATCACCAGCAGGCGGTACAGGTCGCCCTTCTTGATCTTCTCCGGCTTGAGCGGCTTGGTCAGGTCCTGGTTGGTCAGCATGAGGATGCCGGCGCCACCATACAGGCGCGCCCAGCTTGTGGCCTCGCTCACCATGGCCGGCAGTTGCAGGCGGTCTTCCTCGGCCCGGATCACGTCCGCGTCGTCGCACTTGAGGGTGCGCCACTCGCGGGTCATATCCTCGGCGGGGTAATCCACGATTGCCCGGGCAAGCCAGCTTGTCTGGTATGCCGCGTCAAGCTGCTGGAAGTCGTTCAGGAACCCGTATTGGAACTGATTATGTGAGCGCTTGGCCTTCTGCGTGCCCAGGCCGGACACGACGTTCACCAGGCCATCACTCGACGACTTGATCTGGGCCTCGTACTTCTGGGCGGCCCGCACAAGGGCCTTGCCCAGCTTCTTGTCTGCTGGCACTAAGCCCTTCTTGCTCATGGGGTCACCGATTGGGTTATAGGAGGTCGCGTATCGATCGCTTGCCCTTGATGTAAACCTCGGACAAGGCGTCGATCATCACGTCCGTCTGGTCGTCGTACTTGTGGCTGTCGTCGGCGGTGAAGGATGCGACCTCACACACGAACTCGTAGTTTTGGCTGTCGTCGTATGGCAGGCACACCAGCTTGGCGGCATGGAAGCCTTGAACGTCGAGCGCCCGAGTCAGCTTGTCGCGGTCCCGAGGGACTGGCGTCACCTTGAGCGGTAGGCGCTTCTCCATCTCCTGGATCAGGCCGGTACCGCTGGATTTGTCCTCGACGTAGACCCGGCGCAGGATGCCGTTGGCCTTCCCATTCTTGGCCCAGGCACCTTTGACGAACGCCTCGAACTCACGACGCAGCGTCTTGGCGTCCATCCGCCCGCGCTTCATGCTCAGCCGGTAGATGCGCCCCTCGGCAACGCCCCACTCCGCGAACACAGTCCAGTCGTTCCAGGTGTTGGTCTTCTGGGCGGTGTCGGCGGTGATGAAGCGGTAGTCGAACTTCTCTGGCACCGGCAGATCAGCACCAGCATCCACGTCGCCGTAGTACTGGAAGTCATCAGCCGAGAAGATCCCGCCGTCGAGCGTATCGGGGTCTTGCATGTACTGACTGCTGAAGGTGTACGGGTGAGCCGTGCGGAGCGCGATCAGGTCGTGAACGATTTCCTTGGCTGGCCAGTAGGACCAATAGCCGTCCACCTGCTCCGACCCGCACACGCTCTTGATGCAGCGCTCGCGGATGCCGTCAGGCAGTGAGTCTATGTACTCCTGATTGACCAGGGCCGGGATCTTGATGTGCAGATCGATCTTCAGGCCCATGCCGCCCGACAGCAGGAACGCGGTCGAGTCATCGATGTGGCCTCGCTGCTGGATGGCAACGAACGGCGTGCCGCTGTGCGCTTTCCGGCTGCGCAGGGTGTTCACCAGGCGCGTGTGCGACTTGCGGCGCTTCGCCTCACTGAAGAGGTCGTCGATCTTGTCCCAGTCATCCGCCTGGATGTGACCGCTGTACTCGTCGCCCATGTAGCCGCCACGGACACCTGTGATCTGCCCACCGCTTGAACGGCTGAACAGTTGGTGTACGCGCTTCCCATCCTTGGCGAGCGTCCAGTCGTCTACCTTGTCCTTCTCGATATCGAAGGGATAGAACTCGCGGAACTCGGTCGATTTGACAAGGGAGCGACTGCGCTCGCTGTTCTCGTCTACCAGGCTCTTGGAATAGCTGGTGTTGAGGATTCGCACCCGGCGGTGCTTCACCATCGTGTAGACCGGCAGGTGAACAGACCAAAACTCGGTCTTGGTGCCGCCTGGCGGGATGTTCACGACGATGTTCTGCGCGTCACCGGCAAGCATCTTGCGGGCGGCATAGTCGAAGTAGTGGTGGTGCCAGTTCGTCCTGAAGCTGTCGCCCTGGGTGATGTTGAACCACAGGCTGGTGAAGGCCAAAGGGCTATGCTCGCCCGCCGCGACCAAGACGGAGCGCTCAGCGTGGCTCAGCGCGTCCCACTCGATCGGTTTGATAGCCATCAGTCCACCAGCTTGTCTACCAGGGCTTTAACCAGCTCGGCGTCAATCGGGCGGGCCTTTGCGGGAGTCATCGTCCCGTCAGTCGAGCTGAGATCTACCTGCTGCTTGTTGGTGTAGGTGCCGCCGGTTTCCTTTGCGGCCTGCTCCAATAGCTGGGCTGCAAGCGCAAGGTTTTTCACGCTCTCGGCACGCTCTGCCATTCGGCCAAGGGCACGAAGGCGGAATGCACGGTTGGCAATCGGTATGTCTGCCGTGTCTTCACGGAAACGCTTGCGGGTATCCTCGAACAGCGTCACCCAGCGCTTGGCCAGGCACTTCCCGGAAGTCTTTGTAGGGTCGTGCGTCTCAACCTGCTGGCGGGTGATTGTCACCCCGTATTCTTTCTGGACAGACTCAACCACCTGCGAGGGTGTGTCGAAGCACGCCAGGGCCTGCACGATAAAGGCCTTCACCTCATTTTGAAGGACTGCCATAGATTCTCACCCGTCCCATGCCTGTCCAGAATCAGGCCAGCTTGAGCAGACAGGTTCCGCAGGCCCTCGCAATGTTCAATTTCCCCACTTCAGCAGGACTGTTTGCAGCATCCACCAACGCTTGGACATCAGGGCTTGCACCGTAGCGGCGGACGACACCGACGAACTCTTCTACGTCGTGTGAGCGCATCTCAAGCTTGGGAGCGCCGTCCTTGGTAAAGGCAGGCTGGCCGTACTTATCCATGGCGTGTGCGATGTGATAGAGCTCATGCTCTACCAGGGCGCAGAAGTCGGTGTCGCTGCAGTGCGCGCAGTAGTCAGCTGCCAAGGTGATGATGAAGGCCGGCACGTCGCCGAACCAATCACGCATCTGCTGTTCCATACGGGCTTTCTGCCAACCGCCGGCGCGGAATGCCACCTGCTCGGCCTGGCCCAGGACTGTCCTACCCTGCTTGGTGAAGCTCGACGACGCCCACATGATCCGGATGTCTGCATCCAACAGGTGAGCATGGTCTTCGTTGTGAATGCTGCCCGTGTTGGCGAGGATCTCGGCTTGGAGCCATTCCCACACTTCGGGCGCAGGCGTGAGGCGGATACCGAAGTCGGAGAGGTCAGACAGCTCAAGTAGTGACGATGAAGGGTATGGCCTATCCATTAACCTCTATCTCCGCGCCACGTTTTCGAATGCGCCAAATCGTGGCGCGGCCGTTATGGATTTCGACTTGGAAGCTTGAAGTCGGTCACTCGATCAGCAATTGCCCGCACCTTCTCGACACCCAGGAGACCGACCCAGCCACCAACGAATGCGGCCATGCTCTGGGGCAGACCGAAGAACTCGAACCCGCTGATGATGGTCAGGGTCACCCCGCCGCAGATGGTTCCCTCGACCAGCATCTGCCGCCTCGACCCACCACCATAGGTGATGCGCAGGACCGCCATCGCGCAGGAGAGCCCGGCCGCATAGAGAATTGGTGCATGCTGGCTCAACCACGCAAGCGCAATCGCCCAGGTGTCTGGTTTGTCTGGCATGTTTGGCATCCGGTGTCCTCCCTTTCGGGGAGCTGGAATAAAAAAAGCCCCGCACGATAGCGAGGCCTTGGGATACATTTCGAAGACAACAGAATGAGGTGACGCATGGGCAAGGTAGTGAATGTATCTATTGGAGAAGAGATCCGTTGCTTCGTTATGAGTGGCTCTGTTCCGCACGATCCTGCACAACTGAAAAAACTGGTCGCTGACCAGTTGGGCGCCCCCGCGCTTGATGCGAATAGCCTACCGGCCGGCGCTACTTTCGAAGACATCATGGATGCACGATTGAAAGCCTTTGGTGCCACTAACGTCGAAATATTCAATCGCTAGGATGTAAAAGCTCGAAGCAGCAGCCTGGGGCTTTTTCATCTTCAATGTGGCGCTTTTTTGCTCGCTTCTCTTGCACAGTGAGTTCTCCCTGTCTGCGCGGATTTCCACACATCCAGCAAGAGCAAACTTTGCCATGATTGGCAAAAACGCCCGCGTCACGAGTTGTAGCGTCCCAATCCTTGGTTTTTTGGTTTCTTTCGAATCGAGCCTTGATGCGGCGCGTATCGTGTCGTCGTTGAGCTCTCGACATGTCGTTCTCCTAAGCCGAAGACGACAAAGCCCCGGCAGATTTCTCTGGCGAGGCTTTTCGATTCACTCCTAAACGCGCAGGAATGACAGGATGGGGGAATAATGCGACATGGCGACATAAAACTGCAAGCCCTTTTGAGGGGCTATTTTCACGCGGCCTCCCCTGCCAAAACCCCTACGGCCTCAAGCATGTGCTGTGCATCGACCAAAGCTTCGTCAACCATCGACTCCAGAGCCCCCCTGATGCTCTTGTTCCAGCGCTGATAGGTGCGCTCCGTCAGGCCCTGGGAATCCCAGTTCGTCATGTCGTAGTTCGACTCGGCGAGGACGATCATCTCGCCCGGCTTCGACTCGGCGATCGCCCTGGCATGCTTGTTGGCACGCGCCACGTCTGCATCAGCCGCCTTGTTGCGCCAATCCCACTGGCCATCCTCCTTGTTTTCCCGATGCTTTGGCGCCTTCACCTCGACAACGGCGCGCTGAATGCCCTTCGACTGCTGCGGAACCGCCCAGACCAGAACCGCCTGCTGAGTGAAGCGCTTGGGCGCCGGCGAAGGCACAACAGCTACAAGGCGCCCAATGGAATCGATCTTGCGCCCGCGGTGGGTGCTGTACTTGGCTACCAGCGCATTCCAGTGGCGAGGGCTGAGCTGGGCATGCAGCAGCTTATGTACGATGCAGTCGACGAGCAGTGCCGCATCCTTACCGGTGATCTCCCCCTTCAACTTGCTGGTCTGCACTCGCGGCTCGACGTTGCACCCACCGGCGCTGTTGATCGTTTCCGCTGCCAGAGCGCGGACCACTGCCGAAACCACGTTGTGATAGTTCATGCTGCAGCCCTCTTCAGTTCTCTGGTCTTTACCCGGTAGTCGGCGGTCATCGCCTTCAGCTCATCCACGGTGTACTTCTTGGCCTCATGAGGGCCTTCCAGCCACTCAACCGCCTCGATACCGATCCGCCTCACCAGCTCAATGCGGTAGTTCACGATGTTCCCGGAAAGCCGGGTATTGCACGGCGAGCACTGGCGGTGGCAGTTCATCGGCTCGAAGCGCAACGCCGGATTGCTCCCCACGGTCCGGTAATGGCCGGCGTCATACTTACCCTGGTGGTGGCGGCCGCAGCTGATGCACGGCAGCTCAGCGTCACGGGCGCGCACCCAGGCGTTAAAGGCCTGTTGCGTGTCCTTGAGGTGATCCGCCCTGCTCTTCAGCTTCTCCTTGCGGACCCGGATCTCGGATCGCTCGACCTGGCCAAGCGACTTGCGCGCCTTTTCCTGGTGGCGTGGCGCATCGATCATTGCGCAGGCCGGACTGCACACCGCCTGCCCGATCCGCGAAGGGACGAAAGAGGCCCTACATGTCTCGACGCGGCATTTCTTCGGCTTGGCTGGCTTCCGTTTGATGGTCATTCGGCCTCCTCCAAGCGCTGGCAATGAGCTTTCACGATCTTGTCGAAGCGCGCCTTTCTGCGCTTCTGGTTGATCGGCCCAATAATTCGCAGGAATCCCCACAGGAACGGGACCGATATCGGAAAAGTGACAAGCATCAGCAGTCGAATCACGAACGCGGTTATTGCGAATCCGAGACGGTAGAGGCCTTTCCAGGCCTCCCGGTACATATCGGGGTCAAAAATGCCTGTGGCAGCCTGCCAGGCGATATGACGCATAGTGAATTTCTGGCTCATCAGTAGCGCCCTCCCCAATTGTCCTTTTGTGTCCAACGCACTTGGTGCTCGGCGCCGAAGGCGTGCACCCACTCGATCAACTCGCCGCACTGCTTCACGGTGAGCTTGCTTGTGCGCTCGTAGATGACATCGAAGCCGTTGCCATCTACCGCTGGGATCATCTGCGGCTGGTCGCCAGACTCACGCAGCCAGGCGGCCGTCAGCAGGCGCTTCCAGATCAGGACATCCCACTTCTTCCCGGCGTGCTCGACCTGGCCGGCGATATCTGCCAGCGCCGCGTGCAGGGCCTTGTTCTGCTCCCCGCTGCGGTCGACTTCGGTGATGGCAAGCTTCTTGGGCTTGGTCAGGTCCAGGGCGGCAAGGTGGCCCATGGCCCTGTTGCGGTCCGATTCGTTGCGGATCTGCAGGTTGGTCATGGCTTCACCTTCTTGAAGTACCGGTGATAAGCCCAAACTGCGAGATAGATCGGCCAAATCATCGAAGCGACCCAAAGAACGGCAACCGTGAAGGGCTTCAGATCCTCACGCCGCGTCAATCCAATGTTCAGCCCGCATATTCCGCAGGCCAGCATGAAATAGAGCTCGGTCATGACTGCTCTTCCTTACCCATGGCGGCGCGAGCCACGATCACAGAAGCCATGTCACGCTCGTACAGGCGGCGAGTCACCGGGTGCATGTCTTCGAGCTTTTGGCCGCCATGCTTGCAAATGACCTCAGCAGACAACTCATCGGCACAGTCACCGAGCGCCTTGCGCAGCGACTCGTTCTCTGCCTTAAGCTGGTCGCGCTCGCTGGAAACGTCAATCAACTTGGCTGCGTTGCAGTCACATTGGCCGCGCCATTCGCCGAGGATGTCATGCACGTCACCAGTGTCTCCGCAGCTCCAGCAGGAAGGGCCGTTCCGCCAAACCTCAAGTTCTTGCTCAAGCTCTCGCTCGGTTTTGCTGCGCAACGTATTCAGCCGATTGTTCTCGGCGATCAGGGCTAGGACTGCGGCGGGTGTAGCAGCGCCCATGAACGCCGTCACTGCATCAATTTCTGCTTGGTTTGGCCCGGGCTCGCTGGAAATTGTCATTTCGACACGTGTATCGCTGGTCACTGCGTTTGCAGTCTCGGCCAGCCGCTTCAGTTCGGTGTAGTCAGCCATCAGAAACCCTCCTTGCCGCGCTGCGATTCCCACTCAAACGGAACAACGATCAAACCGCCCTCCCGCAAACGATCGACACAACGGTCACCCATCGCACGCCCAAGTTCGCCGGCGCCCAAGTTCGAAATGATCACCGTCGGCGCTTCACGCTCGTACCGGCCGTTGATGATTGCGAACAGGGTGGTCAGTTCGAAGTCGCTGGGCTGCTCCTTGCTCACGCCGATCTCATCCAGCACCAACAGGTCGGGATTGATCAGGCTGGCTAGGATGTCGGATTCGGATCGTTCGCTTTTCCGGTCGAAGGTTGCCTTGATGGCCTGCAGGACCGCCCCAACAGTGCGATACACGGCCGTGCGAGACGTCTTGTGAAGCAACTCGTTGGCCATCGCCACACCGAGATGCGTTTTCCCGGTACCGGGCTTGCCGATCAGCACCATGCAGCGACCGACTTCGCGGATTTGGTCAAAGGTCGCGACGTAGTGGCGGCAGAACTTCAATGCCCGGCGCTGCTCGTCATGCTCGACCTGGTAGTTGTCCAGCGTGCGGTTCAGGAAGCGTTTCGGGATGAGAGCGTCTCCAAGCTTGCGGGCCAGCGAGAGACGTAGTTCGTAAGCCTTCTCGGCCCTGGCACTTTCCTCGCGCTCGATGGCAATGGCACGCAGACACTCGGGGCAGCCGCCCTTCAGCTCACGCCCCAGGATCACGGTGACCTTCTGGTCGAATTTTCCGTGTTTCTCGCAATCAGCTGGCTGGGTTCGGATCGGGAGAACGCCATCCGATACCGAAACAACTCTCTCAGAGCGCATAGGTGCCATCCTCCCGCTGGGTCAGTCCAGCGGTGTAGTCGCGATCAGCAAACCCGTTGTGACGGGATGGCGGGAACTGGTGGACATTGCTTGCAGATTTGACCTCGTCTTCCCACCGCTTGCCGTTCAGCCAGGTCGCTGGGTGCGGGATGAACTGACCGCCGTCTTTGGTCCACTCGGCGCACACCACCTGCTTGGCAAGACCGCTGGCGATCAGGGTGAACAGCTCGTCAGTGACCTTGAGTTTCTTCCATGCCTTCTCGGCGTTCGCTTTGCCCTTCTTGTTCGGGTACAGCTTCCAGAACTTCGGGAACAGGTCATCGCTCGCCGAAGTCGGCAATGCCGGAGGCGTTGACGGGTTGAGGGAATCAGCAGTCAGGAATCCGGAATCAGGAATCAGAGAATCAGCCGGAGCGCTTCCGGTAATGGCAGAAGTGGTTCCGCCAAAATCGGTAGTGATACAACCCTCTGATACAGAAGGGATAACTGACTCCGGCTCATTACGATGCGGGTTCTGATGTTTGTCGAAGTTCTCTACCTGGATGAAGCGTTTACCGCTTACGGTGTAGCGCGTGATGAAGCCTTCTGACGCGAGCCACGCCAGCATGCCTTCAGTATCGATGCAGTCGCGATAGGGAAACAGCTCGCCCTTGATGCGCAGCGGGCGATCTTCAAGGCGCCCCGCTTTGTCAGCGAGCAACCACAGACCTTCGAACAACAGGGTAAGCATTGGGTCAGCCACACCGAGAACTTCGTTCTTGAACAGGGCTGGCTTGATGTTTCTTGCGCGGGCCATGATCAGTGCCCTCCAGAAATAGGGACTGAATAGGAGCGCGCCACGTTTTCAGGAATAGAAAAACGTGGCGCGTAAATAGCTTTGGTGTTGCCGGTATTAGTTGAGTGGTGCATAATCCACCTCACAGATGCTTTTGATGTACGCAGTAGAAAAACCACCCGGCCAGGTGGTTTTTTTTCGCCTGCTGTTTGTGGTGTTCATTTTCATCAGATCCTCAAGAGTCCCTTAGGGGCTTATTAGTCCTTACGTCCCAGCGATGTAACGTTGCTCCGACTTTTAGGCGGTCTCGTCATTCGCGTGAGAGCTTCTTGGATGATTCTTGCTGCCAGCTTTTCGGGTGAAATACCTTCTGCTCTGGCCAGTAGCTCCAGCTCTCGGGCACCTCTCCCGTCAAGCTGGACATCCAGCTCTTTTGTTTCGGGCACAGGCCCTCCTCGGCCACTTCAGGCCACGTCAGTCTTCGCGGTAAGCTCTTCCATCATCTGGTTCAGGCCGCGCTCAAGGATCTCGCGCGCAAGTACTGCTTTCTGAGTGCGCTGGTACCGCGCCATCGCTGTCAGCAGGTCGTCGGCCACCTCGTCCAAGCGAACCTTGGTGGGCTTGTCGTGAAGGTGGTCAGGCTCGAAATACGACATCTGTGTTTCCTTGTGTGGTTGGAATTTGTTAGGCGGCGGTTTTTTGGGATGGAAACGGACGCTGCTCTTGAGCCGACAAGCTGCCGTCATCTTCAAGGGTCACGAAAACATCGCGACCTACACGGATCGCCTTACTCAAGGCGCCCTGCGTGCAGCCAAGCATTTGGGCGGCCTTGGTGTGGCCGTGCTCTTTGGCAAATTCGGTGAGTGTGATTCGGCGCATCACGGCGTCCTCTACAAAGTCTTCATTACAAGTATGACCGCCGGTATTGTTGGTAGTCAATACCGGCGATATTGGTTAAGTAAATACCGTGGGTAATAACATCGCTGAATGAAAAAAGACTCCCGACGACTTCCGCTATCCGATTGGCAGCTGGAAGACAGCGCCAGGCTGAAATCCTTGTTCCAGGAAAAGCGTGGAGAGCTGAAACTCACCCAGGAAAAACTCGCCGCTGAATTGGGAGATGGAGTTACTCAGGGTGCCGTAAGTCATTTCATGAATGGACGCACAGCGCTAAGTGTCAACGCAGTCGTCGTGTTTGCGAGAGCTCTTGGGGTCCCGGTTTCTGACATCAGCCCCACGCTAGCAGCCCAGATAGAAAAAATGACTCTGGCTCTTCCTGGGAAAATTTCTGCCGACCCTCCCGATAACCGTGCTCCCCCGCGCAGCTTTGACCTGAAGAATGAGCCGGGCTACACCGGCGTCTTGCAACTGACCGCGCGCGGATCAACTGGAGATGGCGAGGACAATCCCCACATCGAGATTCGGGGCATCCTGGCATTCAAGTCTGACTGGCTGCGGGCGAACCGGCTCAACCCCAAGCATCTGGATGTGATCTATGCCGAGGGGCACAGCATGGAGCCCACTATCTATAGCAGGGATGTCCTGCTGATTGATGAATCGAAGATCGAGCCGAAAGACGGACACATCTTCGCGATGCAGAGCGAGTCCAAGGGCACGATCGTGAAACGGCTAGTGAAGTCCGACTTCGACGGCTGGATCATCCGTAGCGATAACCCGGACAAGGCGCGCTATGGCGATGAGACGCTGCGTGATGGGGAGATCAACGAGGTTCGCATTATCGGGCGCGTGGTATGGCGCGGCGGGATGCTGTAATAGCGGCCACTGTTCTAAGGTCTGCAGCATGGCAAAAAACAACATAAAAAGGAGCTATACTGGTATGAGCGACAAGCCAAAAAACACACCCGTGCCAAAACCCGCCCAGCAGCCAAGCAGGCCAGTCAAAACCAATGATGGCTGGGGGAAAAGTGAAAGTGGCCGCGGCCCGAATACCATATCGGAGAGCCGCCCCGTTCCACGCCCACCCCGAGGGGACTGATGATGGTCGATGCCGATAATCTTAAGATTGAGCTCCACGAACTCAGTTTTTATGTACAGCGCAATATTCGATACCACATGCGAAGAGGGGCATTTTTTCTCCGGTGGGGTCGGTTCACCGCTTTTATCGGCATCATCTTTGGCTCTGCAGCCATAACGTCTTTACTCGCCGGGGCTAGCTCATACGTGACTGGTGCTGCAGCGCTTCTGGTTACAGTCGCTTCGGCCGTTGATCTCGTTGTTGGTACAGGTCAGCGAGCTTGGCTGCATAACGATTTGCGCAAACGGTACCTGGATATTGAAGCTGAGATGTTTTTAGATGAGCCAGCCTCCCAGGCCACCAAGCTACGAGAGTACAAAAGCCGCATTCGAAGAATCGAGGCTGATGAACCCCCTACGCTTCCAGCTCTTGAGATATTGGCTAGGAACGATGTAATCCGGGCCTTGTATCCAAAAGAAGAAGCAGATAAGAATGTCAGCCAGCTAGGTTGGTTCAAGCGCACCACTGCGCAGTGGTTCGACTGGGACACCTCAGAAGCCTAGCGACGAATGCTCATAACCCAATAAGCCCGGCCTAGCGCCGGGCTTATTGTTTCTGCCCTCCCCGATCTGAATCCGTAGCCCGCCACTGAGCGGGTTTTTTTGTGCTTGATGAAAAATACATGACCGCCGGTATTGACCGCTAACAATACCGACGGTATTGTTCACTCCATCGAGTCACCCAACAGGGACTCGCCAGGGCCTCACAGCCCGCCGCTCTTTAACAGCACGGGAACCTCGCAGATCGATCCCCAGTAATGGGCACAGCGCGAGCAATAAATTCGATCTCCACGCCAGCTCTGGAACTGGCCGTGCTCACCAGATGTGAGTACGCGAAACCACGCAAGCCGGTCGGCGAAGAACACCGTCCACGAAATGTGTGACGCCGGCCAGAGATATGAATCGGGCGATGCGCGTGGTGGAGAAACGAACTAAGGCAAATTTTGCACGGGTTCAATTGGACAGCATCACTGAGCAGCCTTCTCGCGAGGGCTGCTTGGGATGATTACCGGAGGAAGTGAAATGCCTAAGTACATGCTCGACTACATCCGGCTTTGCCAAGAGTGCAGCCTGGATCTGCGCACGATCGGCAACATGATCAGCATCGTGATTCCAGCTCTGCAGCGTGAAGCAACAGCGCTTCGCCGCGCCGTGAGCGAGTTCGCCGGGGTCTTCCCTGAGGTTGAGCAGGACGCCGAACTGCTGGAGCCGGCCATACGGGCCGGAATTCAGCGCTGCCGGCCTCAGCCACACCAGCAAGACTTGTTCGCAGCATGACGGGCCTTTTCACTGATGCCCATCCAGAGCGGTGGGCAGCGGGAAAATCACCGAACGGAGCAACACTATGACTCGCGCTGAATTTGAAGACACAGAAGGCATCGCCATCGCGGCAATGCTCGGCCTGCTTGCCAATCAGACACCTCTTTCCCCTGATGAGGTCGCTGTGAACGCATTTGACTATGCAGAGGCGCTAGTGGCTGAGCGCAAAAAGCGCATTGGTGAAAAACCTCCATACGACTGCTGATCAACCAGCGCCACGACAGCCTGTCGATAACTGCCCGAGCACCTGCGTGCCGAAGCGCAGGCTGCATCGGGATGTGATCTGAATGCCCCGTGGCGAGGGCTACACGGCTGGACGGGTGACCCGCACCTGAAAGGCCCGAGGCGACCTCGGGTGAGTCGCTGATGCTGGAAGTCGCTACCAGCCAGATCACACCCCAATGCAGCAACCCTCCCCCGACAAGGAAAAGCCCCATGCAACCAATCCAACTGACCACCTATACCCGCGGCGATCTGATGATCAGCAGCCCTGACGAAGCTGTTGTGCTGAAGCTGGCAACCCTGGCGATTGGCGTTAAGCCTGCTCCAGCTGCAAACGATATTCCATCCATCGGCGAGTACTGGCCCGGTGAAGGCGGCGTTTATGCCGGCGTGATGCGCGGCGAGAACGGCAGCCCTGACTACCGCCTGATCGTTCCTATCCATGAGTCGGTCAAGGGTAAGAAGCTGGCCTACGGCGGCCGCGAAGTCGACGAGCCAGAGGCCGCAAGTCGCCGTGATGGCCTGGCCAACACTCTGCACTTGGTTGAAGGCTCCAGCCAGGACCACCCAGCCGCGAAGTGGTGCAACGAGCTGACCATTGAAGGCCACAACGACCTGTACCTGCCGGCCATTGACGAGCTGGCTCTGTGCATGGCGACCGTACCCGAGCTGTTCGAGAAAGCCTGGCATGCCAGCAGCTCGCAGCGCTCTGCCGACAACGCATTCTACATGTACTTCGAAGGTGGCGGTCAGGGCTACTACGGCAAGCTCTACGAGTGTTTCGTCCGCCCCGTCCGCAGATTGCCTATTCGCTAATTCATTAATTGCTTTTGCTTTGCAGGCGAATCGCGGGGCTGCTCACAGTACGAGCAGCCAGTCCTGATACACGCTGGGTAGTGCCAGCCGCCTGCTTAAGCAATTGGAGTCCGCATGCTTCAGATATTCCTGATCGGCGCAGCGCTCAGCCACATGCGGCCAGAACCGCAATCTGAAAGCGGACTGCCAACCGATCCCTTGCGCTGCCATCGTGAGCGCTGGCGTTGTACCAGCGGGGTCGCGGCGTTCTGGCGCTGACGGTCCCGCCAAAAAACTCAAACCACTGCATCCGAAAGGCCCGAACGTCCAACGGGCCTTTCTCTATTCCACCTCTATTACGTCAGCACTCACCCTGCGCCCATCGGCAACCAGCGGGAGGCATGAGTGTTGACGAATAAAGGTGAACAACCCGCCACCCTGGAGGCGCCCATGTCAGCACTACAAAGAGCCCAATGGCGTTATGACAACGCCGAACCGGAAGATACCTCTACCGCTGATGAGGCGGCTCAAGCCTGGATTGAAGACAAGGCCGAGCAGTTGGTCGCCGGCGTGGATGTGCTGATCAGGCCGCGCTTCGGGGCACCGGTTGGCGTTCGTCAAAACCAGTTTGAGGCCAAGGTCGCCGAACACCTTTGGTCGCTACAAGAGGCTGAGAAGGACGACCTTCTGGCCCAGGCCAGGCTTCTGCTCCAGGCCAGCTCTGGCGCATCAGTGAAGAGCATGATCGACGATGTAGTCGGCCCAAGCGATCACCCTCGCGGGAAGCTCTACGAGATCGCCGAGACGATGCTTGGGCAGTACGCCCAGGCCGGTCTTGAAGCCGACGCCGAGGACAACGAACTGTGAGCCCGCACATCCTGATCGATGAGGCCCTCTACAGCCTTGAGCATCCAGACAGCCCGTCAGGAAACAGCATTCTGGTTCAGCGACTCATCACCAGGATGATGACTGACGAGCTCATCACCATTGAGGAGTTCAACCACTACTGCCGGCGCCTTCTAAGGCAGTGCCGGCAGTGCAAGGAGGCGGCATGACAATCGTAGCTGGCTCATTTAAAGGAATCACCGAGGCCCTGAGGAATCAGGGCTTCTTGTTTCTGGTAGACGTGAAATGGATCGAGCAGCCCTGCAAGTGTGCGGGTCGCTGGACGTGCAAGGTGAGCGTATGAGCATGATTTGCGGAAGCTGCAACCAAACAGGTATTCGCTGGGTCGGGCCGTTCAGTAATTTGACCCATACCGAATGCCCGCACTGCGGCGGCACCAACTGCCAGTTGGCCGAGCGGACAGATCCGGAAGAGCATGAGACGGCAACCTGTGGTTGCGACGCCCAGGGCGAGGTGAACTACGACGACGGCACGGAGCGCCGCTACTACTGCTACAGCGCCTTGTCGATATGCTCGCCATGAGCCGCCAGCAACTACGCCGCGCTGCCTACTGGCGCGGATCTGCAATCGCCCTCTCCATCTTCACAGTCTGGATGCTGATCAGCGCTCTCGCTGGCCAGATCACCTCTTAACCAACACCTTCAATCGCTGCGAGCATCGCGGCAAGGATTCCCCATGTCCGCACAACAGCAAGTCATCACGATCGACGACATCAGCGCTGAAAACGCACCGGCCATCTACGTCGCCGGCGGCCTCAGCCAGTTCTTCGACGCGGTGAAGGCCGAAGTCACCGGCGAGGTACCCGATCTGACCACCCGCAAGGGCCGCGAGCGCATTGCTTCTCTGGCTGCGACGGTTAGCAAATCAAAAAAGGCAGTCGAAACACCCGGTCGCGACTACCTGAAGCGCCTCAAGGAAATGCCAAAGGTGGTCGAAGCTGAGCTACGCGAGTTCGTGACCAAGATGGACAGCTTGCGCGATGCCACCCGCCAGCCTCTGACGGAGTGGGAAGAGGCCGAGCAGGCCCGCAAGGACAAGCACGTTGACGGCATTCAGGCCATCAAGGACCTGGCCGTTTTCGAAGCGACCCCGGCCGCTGACCACGTGGCCAAAATCATCGCCGACCTTGAGTCGGTCGAAATCAACGATTCCTGGGAAGAGTTCCTCGCCGAAGCTGCCCAGGTGAAAGATCAGACTCTTGCAAAGCTGCGCGCCCTGCTTGCCGAGCGAACCACCTACGAAGCCGAACAGGCCGAGCTGGTGCGCCTGCGTGCCGAGGCAGAAGCACAAGCCCAGCGCGACCGAGATGCAGAAATTGCCCGGGTCGCCGCCGAGCAAGCCCGACTCCAAGTCGAACAGCTGGCCCAGGCAGAACGCGAAGCTGCCGCACGGCGTGAACAGGAACTGCTGGACCAGGCCGCAGCCGCACAGCGCGCCACTGAACAGGCAGCGCGCGACGCCGAGGCAGCAGCAGAGCGCCAGCGCCTGCAACTGCAGCTCCAGGCTGAGCAGGCAGAGCGTCAAGCAGCGCAGGCCAAGGCCGACCAGGTCGCTGCGGAGCAACGTGCCGAGCAGAACCGGATCGATGCAGAGGCGCGTCAGGCCAAAGCGGTCGAGCAGGCACGACTCGATGAACTGGCTCGCCAGAAAGCAGCCGCTGACGAGCTCCTTCGAAAGGAGAAGCTGCGGGAAGCCGATAAGGCCCACAAAGGGGCCATCTACAAGGCCGCAAAAGAGGCCTTCATGCATCACGGCATGACCGAAGACTGTGCCCGCCTGGCTGTGAAGCTGATCGCGAGCAACTTCATCCCTGCCGTCAAAATCGAATATTGAGGTCGTCATGAGCACCGAGATCATCATGCCCGAGCAACGCCGCCAGGCAGTGGCGACCATCTCTACTGACAACAGCATCATGGCGGTCATCAGCCGGGCCGCCGCCGACCCAACCTGCGATATCGAGAAAATGGAGCGGCTCTTGGCGATGCATGAGCGGATGCAAGCCAAGACAGCAGAAGCTGCCTTCAACGCAGCGATGGCGCAGATGCAGTGTGAAATCCCAACGGTCGCCCATGGCGCGCTCAACGAACACACCGACAAAACCTACGCCACCCTCGACGACATCAACGTGAGGCTCAAGCCGATCATGCAGGCCCACGGCTTCGCGATCAGCTTCAAGGTTGATCACGTCGCCGCCGGGGTGAACGTGACTGGCATCCTGATGCACCGAGATGGCCATCGCGAACAGACCACCATGCTGCTGCCGCTGGATATCGGCAAAGGCCGCAACGCGGTTCAGGCGGTCGGCTCGTCAACTACCTACGGCAAGCGTTACGTCATGTGCGCCCTTCTCAACATCACAACTGGCGACCCGCGCGATCAGGACGACGATGGCCAGGCCGCCGAGGTGCCGCCGACCATCACCGAAAACCAGGCACGCCAGCTACAGGCGCTGCTCGACAAGTGCAGCGAAAAGGCCAAGGGCGCATTCGCTGGCATGTACGGCACCACAGCAGACGTGGCCAAGACGGACTTCGACCGGGTCTTGGGTCAGCTCACCAAATCAGCCGCAAACGCGGAGGCTCAACATGCAAATCATCAGTGATGTTGCACAAGGCACCCAGGCCTGGCTCGATCTGCGCCTGGGCATCGTGACCTGCTCCGAGCTGGACAGCCTGCTAGTGAACGGCAAGGGCGAGGCAGGATTCGGCGCCGGCGCGTTCACGTACATGAACACTCTCATCGGCGAGCGAATCACTGGCGAGGCGGCTGACACGTTCCAAGGCAATCGCCACACCGAGCGCGGCCATGAATACGAAGGGGTCGCCCGCGGGCTGTACGAAGAGCGGGAGGATGTCCGGGTTAAGGAAGTTGGGATCATCCTGAACTACGGCATCGGCTATTCGCCTGACTCCCTGATCGGCGACAACGGCCTGATCGAGATCAAGACCAAACTGCCGAAGCTGCAGGTCGAGGTGATTCTAGGCGGCGAGATCCCGAAGGAGCACGTTGCCCAGTGCCAGGGCGGCCTATGGGTATCAGAGCGCGAGTGGATCGACTTCGTCTGCTACTGGCCGGGTATGCCAATGTTCGTGAAGCGCGCCTACCGGGACGAAGCGATGATTCGCAAGTTGAAAGAGCGAGTGAAGACGTTCTACGAAATCCTCGACGATCGCATGAACCAAGTCCTGGGGATCGCAGCATGATCAGCAACCACCTCAACCTGGTCGAGCAGCAGCGGCAAAGCGCCGATGCGATATCGGCCCAAGTGGCCAAGTTTCTCGCGGCCGGCGGAAAGATCGCTCAGCTAAAGAGCCCGCCGCGCAACCCGCTACCGCCTCCCCGCTCGAAGAAAATAGACCCTGAAACGGTCCTCAAGCGAAAACCCAAAGGCCTGAACCTGGCTGAGCGCCAGGCGCTGCGCAAAATGGCGGACTCACTATGAGTAAGCGGAAACCGCACAACCTCAAAGCTCGAATTGACCGATCGTGCCGCGCGTTACTGTCCACCAACCACGTAGCGGTAGTGAACATTGATCCAAGCGGTCGCCAGGGGATGGTCAACTACAAGTCGCTGAAGAACATCCCGCCCGGGAAGATTGGCCAAGCAGTGTGCGGCATTCCTCACCGCTGGACGATCTACCTCAGCGCCCTCTGCATTGACGCCCGCGGCGACCGCTACAGCAAGTCGATTGAGGTGGCGCCCGATGGGGTCTACCTCTCTGACCACTTGGAAGACGTGATCGAGCATTGCTACAAGAAGCTGCGCGACGAGGCGAATCAAAGCCAGATGGTGGCGTCAGGCTGGATCGCCATTCCCGAAGCGATGTCGCTGGACGAGGCACACGCCGCGCGCATCTTCGAAGCCGTCGGCGCCTGGTGCCAGGTGAAAGCCGATTCATGCGCCGCATAGCCCGCACCCAGCAACGCAAACGTCAAACCTGGCTCGCACTGCCGGCCAGCGGAATAGAAGAGGTAGGCCATGGCCAAGACTGTGCAGGAACGATCGGCCAAGGCTGCCCAGAAGCGCCTGGCGGTCGCCGAGAAGGAATTGCGGCACAAGGTCAGGCCGGGCATCGAGCAGGCCATGGAGCGGATCTGCGCTAGGGGAAAGACGCCGATCATCAGCGAGGTTCTACAGATCGCCATCATGAAGATGGACTTGATGGGCGACGGCGAGCTGATCGAGTTCTTGAATTATCCGCGCCACGAAATCGTAATTAGCGAAAACGTGGCGCGGGAATTTCACAATCAAAGTTTGAGTGAAATTCGCAAAGACCCGGGGGACGAAATCTTGCCGCCGGAAGACTCGATTACCCCATCGGCTGCCAGCCAACGGATGGCTTAGACGGTTCCGGACGATAGGTCGCCAAATTACTGTTCAAATAATTCGCGATCTCTTTTGCCTTCTTCATGTCAGTCCCAGGCGGTAGATCGAATGCCGGAGGATCTGATGGAAAATTAGGAATACTGTCGAGAGCTTCCATGTGGAGGTAAGGGGTTCCGTCACCGGTCTCTTTGATTGTGAACTTCACGCGCGTCTTATGGCTCATTTTCTCTCCTTGATCCGGCCTCATGCCAGATGACCGTCATACCCCAACCCAAACCAAATTTCCACTGCGTGGCACGATATGCAGCGTTTGATTCTTCTGCGTTTCTGGCCCGGGCACGTTGAAACCGATAAGCTCCGTGTTTTCATTGGGACACCGGATATGAAAACCTCCGTATTTGCCAGCTTCTTGTTGCTAGGATTTACCTCGGCCAGCCAGGCCAGCATGACTCTTTGCAACATTCAAGATGCACTCTTTTTTAAATCCGTTGGCTGGAATACAGAAACAAAAGAAGCAAAAGTTGTGTCAATGAACGACGAACAATTTGAAGGGAAGGTCGTGCTCACGCGCAATCGATCGAACGGCATCGTCACCAATATTGAATTCACTGATAGATATTTCACAGAGGGAAAGCAAACAGGAGAGTTGATGATTTTCCCTGTCCCAGGCGGCTTTAGGGTATTGGGAATGCGCTATACGAACACCACTCCTAGGCGTCTAGACATAAGCTATGGAAACAACTTGGCGAATTGCGTAACGATGTAAGGCGGCACATTACTATCCGACAAATCATCATCTATTTTGTTGAAGGGCGGAATCCCGCCCATAAGCAATATCCCGCCACTGCGCAAGATCGGCGATAAGTCGAAGCCCATCAAAAGCCTGCTCCTCTAGCTTTTCATCCGAAAGGCTGAACAGGCGCACCACCTCTTCGCCGATCAGGCGTATCGCTTCCACATCGGTTTTCGTGCTCATCGCAGTCACCGTCAGGTTTTTGCTGAGTGCAGATCATCAACCCAATTCACGAATCACGCCAGCCGGCGAGGCAATCGGCTATCTGGAGCAATTATGAATCCCTACCTAATCACCGGACCGGCCCAGATCGGCATCAGCGGTGGTCGCACCAGCGGGCACATGGTCAACAAGATCCTTGAAGCCCACGGGGGCACCCTACCGCCTGATGTGCACCTGTTCTTCCAGAACACCGGCAAAGAACGCGAGGAAACGCTGGTCTTCATCGATCAGATAGCCAAGCGCTGGAACGTGAACATCGTCTGGATGGAGTGGTGCCGGGTATACGGGCAACCAGATGAGGCCCCCTGGTACAAGCTGGTGGACTTCGAAACAGCAAGCCGCAACGGCGAACCCTTCACCATGATGCTCGAGTATTACGCGGCGTATCGGAAGGAAGAAAAGAACCTGGCGCCGGTGCTGCCAAACTTCTCGAACAACATGTGCACGGCGTATTTGAAGGTGAAGATCGGCGAGAAACACATGCGCGCTCTCGGCTATATCGAATGGGACTGTGTTGTCGGGATCAGATATGACGAGCCGAAGCGCTACCACCGCATGATGGCAGCCAACGGCCGAGGCGGCACTCGCTGGGACAATCTTTGCCCCTCTTACACCGCCGGCATCACGAAGGAAGACGTAGCAGAGTTCTGGAAGGCCCAGCCATTCGATCTGGGCATGGATTCAGACTTCGGAAACTGCGACATGTGCTGGAAGAAGAACGAAGGCAAGCTGATTAAGACAATCATGGATGATCCGTCCCGGGTCATCTGGTGGTCAGCCACCGAAGAACGGTTCGGCCAAGTGTTCCGAAAAGATCGATCCGACTACAAGACGATGGGCTGGTCCGCCGAGCAAAGATCCCGGCAGACCGACTTCGATTTCGAATATCTCGCAGAGGATATTGACTGCTTCTGCGGTGACTGAAATGTCGACCTATTACTGAGGTTCGTCTTCACGCACGAAGCCAATACCGCCCAAGTCAACATCACTATCAGGAACAAACCTACAAAATCCTCCTACTGAATCGCGCTCTTTATAAAGCACATCAATTGCAATGTCTTCTCCCGGAGAATCCTTATGCCAGGTACACTTCAGCTCGACGCTTTCGCCTCGGCCTAAAGTCCTAAAAGTCGCAAAATGATGTGAATTTCCACCTTTATTTAGAACCAGTGTCAAACTAAATATCTGGGCGCCGTCATTAAACAACCTACATGTAGCAATCCAGCAGCCATCTTTAAAATCAACTTTCACACCCTGTAAATGAAGAATCGGGCTTAGGCTTTGACGATATCGAATAGCATCTTCGAATCTTGCCTCACGTTCATGCTCCAGCGTTTTCAATGAGGCGTCAGCTAAGAGCCTCTGCTGCTCTACAGCATTTTTTAACTCTTCGCCCTGAAAATTTAGAGCGGCTGTTCCTTGCCGCAACTCTATCCCTTGTTGAAAAAACCCAAGGACAAGCCAGAGAATAGCAACAGGTCCGAAAGCGCCCGCCAGAAAGTCTCCGACCTCATTAAGCGGCATCGAATGCAATGTTTGAACACGATCTCCGATTAACCACCAACTAAAAACACCGTATAACAGAGTAAATACAATCCCTATCAGAGCAAGCGCCTTACCCATAAACCCATCTCCCTAAATAATGCTTTTGAGTTTACCTCAGTGAAGCATTGAGGACTCCCCATGCCTACAGAAAACAAACCGGCTGATCCTTTCGGGCCGCACGGCCGCACCTTTCACATTCACCTAAGCGTGCGCGGCGCAATCCGCGACTTCAGCAAGCGACAGCTCAAAGGCATGTTCCGCGTGGATGGGCGTGAGTGCGCCGCCGACGAGGCGAAGGATCATCTGCTCGAAGCGCTTGCCCAGGGCAAAGAGGTACTTCCTTTCGGGCGGCCATGTGAGGGGTTCGACTTTGCTGGCGGCGGCTGCCCAGGGCATGACAAGGAGGTCGCATGAAGCGCATCTACCTCAGCGGCCCCATGACCGGCCTGCCCGGCCTCAACTTCGCCGCCTTCCACGCAATGACCACCAACCTGCGCGCCGGCGGCCACACCGTCACCAATCCCGCCGAGATCAACCCAGGCGGGGGCACCTGGAACGAATGCATGCGCCGTGACATCGCAGCGCTGATGGAATGCGACACCGTGGCCACCCTACCCGGCTGGGATAACTCGAAAGGCGCCCAGCTCGAAGTGCTGATCGCTCAGCACCTCGGGATGCCCGTTGTAAGCGCGCACGAACTTATTGAATGGGACAAGCCAGCCTTAACGCACCAAGCCTTGAAGGGACTCTAGAACTCCAGGGGAGACACTAATAGAAAATTTAATTAAGAGATATAAAATGGCAATAACGCCTACAACTGCTGCAGAAGTACTCATCCTTATCATCCACCGAGGATACTGCCGCTGAAGGATTACCGGGATTTGTTTTGCAAAGCCATCATCATGTTTAATCCCCTTATTAATCTCTACAAACTGCAAAGGAGCTATATACAGATAGGATATTGTAATTACTGCATTAGGGACAACTACTGGAAAGACCAAATCCACGCCACCAACAGAAAGCTCCTCATATATTACTTTCGTCGGTGGATATATGGTGATTTTCGGGAGCGTGCCATGGGTCATCCTAACGTTTGTAGCGCTTTTCCCGCCGGCATTCCTTATTACTACAGTATGAGTATTTACAACCAATGAATTTTCGCTGGTAGACATATCAAAAGTTGCCATGTGCCCAATATAAGAAATAAGCTCCGGCCTTTTTTCATACTTCCTATTAACCCAACCACCTAAAAATAAGCAAATCACTGGAACAGCAACAGCAGCAACCAAATTCCAATCTACGAGCATTTGCCAATCCTTAAGTAAGTTGTCACATACGTCTGCATCACACTGAATTAGAACCTAAAGACCGATGTCTTGCTACCCCCCTTCAAAGTCAGCCGCTATAGCGGCCAAGGACGAAGTCATGCCTGAAGAAAACGCTTTGATTCAAGCCCTGCCAGTTGTGCGCA